>NZ_SJPK01000062.1 GCF_007859855.1 Allorhodopirellula solitaria | reverse complement strand
CGTTCACCTACGCTCTGGTGGCCGGTGAAGGCGATACCGACAACGCTGCTTTCGAAATCGATGGCGACCAAATCAAGACGGTTGGCGAACTCGACTTCGATACCCAGTCGAGCTATTCGGTTCGCGTTAGCAGCACCGATGCTGGTGGACTGTCGACCGAAGAGATGTTCACGATCACCGTGACTGAGGCCGCTGAAAACACGGCTCCAACCGCGATCGCACTCAGCGAAACTTCGATCGATGAATCGTCCGAAATCGGAACGGCTGTTGGTACGCTCTCCAGCACTGACGCTAACGCCGGTGACACGTTCACCTACGCTCTGGTGGCCGGTGAAGGCGATACCGACAACGCTGCTTTCGAAATCGATGGCGACCAAATCAAAACGGTTGGCGAACTCGACTTCGACACCCAGTCGAGCTATTCGGTTCGCGTCAGCAGCACCGATGCCGGTGGACTGTCGACCGAAGAGATGTTCACGATCACCGTGACCGAGGCCGCTGAAAACACGGCNCCNACNGCGATCGCACTNAGCGAAACTTCGATCGATGAATCGTCCGANATCGGAACGGCNGTNGGTACGCTNNNCAGCACTGACGCTAACGNGGGTGACACGTTCACCTACGCNNTGGTNGCCGGTGAAGGCGATACCGACAACGCTGCTTTCGAAATCGATGGCGACCAAATCAAGACGGTCGGCGAACTCGACTTCGATACCCAGTCGAGCTACTCGGTTCGCGTCAGCAGCACCGATGCCGGTGGACTGTCGACCGAAGAGATGTTCACGATCACCGTGACTGAGGCCGCTGAAAACACGGCCCCGACCGCGATCGCACTGAGCGAAACTTCGATCGACGAATCGTCCGAAATCGGAACGGCTGTTGGTACGCTCTCCAGCACTGACGCTAACGCGGGTGACACGTTCACCTACGCTCTGGTCGCCGGTGAAGGCGATACCGACAACGCTGCTTTCGAAATCGATGGCGACCAAATCAAGACGGTTGGCGAACTCGACTTCGACACCCAGTCGAGCTATTCGGTTCGCGTTAGCAGCACCGATGCCGGTGGACTGTCGACCGAAGAGATGTTCACGATCACCGTGACTGAGGCCGCTGAGAATACGGCCCCAACGGCAATCGCACTGAGCGAAACCTCGATCGATGAATCGTCCGAGA
>NZ_SJPK01000061.1 GCF_007859855.1 Allorhodopirellula solitaria | reverse complement strand
CAAGGACTAGCAAGTCTTGAGACGATTTGGAGCAAGTTTGCTTCCAAGAAGCGAACCGCCTAGTGCGGACCCGCATGCTAGGTGGTGTGGGAGGGGTCCGCAGTAATGCGGCCCCTATCCCGATCATTGTTACGACTTCTCGGCTTTCGCCCATGGAACAAAGGCAACCAGTGTCTGCTCATTGATCAATCCCGTGACCAGCATCGAAGTACCAAGCATTCCAAAGAAAGACAATGTTAGGTACATCGGTTCCTTTTCGAACTGTGTAAAGCGACCGAGAAGGAATGTGACGAGAAAGGCAATGAGTACCGAAACAACAAAAAGTGACAGGCGAATAATCACTTGTTTCGCTTCTGCCGGCAGTTCATTGGTCGTTTTCTTCTCGGACGGTGCATCAGCATCGTCATCCTGGTAAAGAGTTGAGGTATCGAAACGCTCGATTCTGTTGGAGTAAACAATCAGAAAAGTGGCGGCTAAGGCGACCAGTCCGCATCCGAAAGCGATTCCAGAGCGAATCATCGGGATAGCATGCGTCTCTGGCTCTGGTGGATGTCCGGCAATCGCGTATAGCGCAGTGATTGCGATGAGTGACACGCCAAGTTTCTTCGTGTGTGCCTTTCGCAGAGCACAGAAAATGACCCCGACCCACATCGCGGGTATCAGGAGGCAAAAGCCGATGATGGTTGCTATACCCAGGCCAACGACAAATTTCGTTGCGGAGGCGTTCTCCGGTAACAGCAGTGATTTTGTTTCTCCGGAGTCTTCAGGCGCAACCAGCAGACTAACGGGTGCCACCGCAGCGAAGACGACAAGCTCAAGGAAGGCGACGACATGCATCGCCGTATTGAACCATCGCAGATTTTCACGAGACATCTGAATCATTGACGATTTTGTTTTTTGTCGTAACGGTTGCCGTCACCTAGGACGGACGATTGATTTTCCATTGGTATAATCGCGCAAGCCGTCCTTAGGTGCACGGCTTGGTTCTGGCTTTCTTTCGTGCTCGTGCTCAGCATCGCGGTGCTCGTGCTCGTAATCGTTCCCCAGTTCATAGTCTACCGACGGCTCCCTAACGCCGTCAAACTTCATCGCCATTCGAGTTAGCATCGAGACAATTCGTTTGAGCTTCCGTTTCAGTTCTCGACTCGCCACGTCCTCCAAATCGTCCGTCGCAACCAGAACATCTTGAATCGCAGCACATTCAAACGCAGATCCGCGAGCAATGTCGAAAAATCGAGCACGATCTTTCAAGCTGCGCTTGCCGTTACCCTCGGCGATGTTCAGCGGAATCGATTGAGCAGCGCGAAG
>NZ_SJPK01000060.1 GCF_007859855.1 Allorhodopirellula solitaria | reverse complement strand
GGCCAAGAAGAGCGGCGCGAAATGCTTCTCCAAATTTCGCACCAATTCGGCCAACACGCCAAAATCACCGCCAAATCCCTACAGTCTCAATTCGGCCAAAAATGCGACATCAAAAAGGCCGGTAACACTTATCCATTGGATGGTTCACTTCAAGGCATTCAATTCAATGCAGAAAACACCGCCATAAAACAACCACACGCCCAAGTCACGATGGCAGCCAAGTAACAAAGGATTTTTAAGAATAAACTAACTGAACTTAACTTTACAAAATGGTTAACGCCGCATACACCTGCACTTAAAACACCAAGAGCTAAAACGTTGGATATGCCAAATATTACCCAAAACTCACCGGAGTTCAGTAACGAATTAAGGTAAGGGCGTTGCAGTAATGCAGCAAGCCCGACGGACGTTGCCGCCTGAAGGCACACCATTATCGTGAGATGCCCTATTGGTCCAACCGGTCGTTTTTCTTTCAGTAAACTTGCCTGTGGCGGCGTATATGGATACAAAAATATCACCAAAGTCAACAAAAACTGCAAAGCATTGCGAGCTGCTCACTTCATACTCCGTCACCGGACATCCACTTGAAGTCCGAAACACAAGAGTTTAGCAAAGCCTAAAACTCACGTTCAATCGCATCCCCCTAGATTCTCCGAACGCTCATAGTCGTCCGTCCATGTACCTACAATACTATATGCCGCTCCACTGTCGTCGTCTCCCTGAAGAAACGGAATCCCAGTATCAAAAATGTCATATGGATTCACGAATCCGTCGTCAAGCGTATACGTGAGACTGCATTTAGTCGTTGACCGCAATGGTGCCATCGTTCCATCACAGCATTTCTCGCAAGATAAACTTTTTGTGCAATTGGCCGTAGCGCTAACGCTCCCATCGCCAAGCGGCAAAAGCGAATTATTGCCGAAAGCCCAACTTGTCCATCCAGTGAATGAATCGAAGTTATAACTAAATTTGGTTCTAAATGAAAACGAAACGCTTTCATCGCAGCCAACGCTCTTGTTCAAACTTGAAAGGGCTCCTCGGACATCAGGATTAAATTTCATTTTAAGAATTCGAAAAAGGCGGGGATTCTTCGTTAAGTCAAAATCCTTCCCGTCTTCATTATAGTAGTGCGTCCAAAATGGATCGTCCGGTTTAGGATTGCTTCCTCTCGGACCTCCATGCCCAGCGTTACCCGCTGCCCCAGTCGGTCCCCATGGGCTTTCGGTTCCAGTTGGATCTAATCGGCTAGTAGGCTGATTAAACACATAACGATAAATATTAAAATCACCTCCCCCGAAACCAATCGGGTCTCTGGAGCTAAACCTACCCAGTTGCGCGTCGTACCAGCGGTTCCTGAAGTAGTACAGCCCGGCATCCGGCGTCCACTCGCGGCTAGTATAAGTGTAGTGAACCCCATAGGTGCTAACAGCCC
>NZ_SJPK01000059.1 GCF_007859855.1 Allorhodopirellula solitaria | reverse complement strand
TTCAGCAAGCGTGCTGTCCGTTATTTCAAGCCGTGCTTGCGAAACTTGGTTCGCGCCGCAGTCTTTGGTCTCGCCTTCGCAGTGCCGTTGATTCGTTCATCTTTCGCAGCTACTGCGAGATACTCGATGCCATCTTGAGTGACCGGTGTCGGAATCAATTCTTACCGCCATAGAGTCACCCGCTCAGCGAGTCGAACGTTGGGGCGTCGGAAAAGCAATCCCGGGGGAATGCGACGCTACCGGTGCGCTTCGAGAGTCGCGAGAGTCGCGAAAGTCAGTGTTTTTCCTTTCCGCTGGTTCCAATTTAGTGAAATTGACACGCTCGATGCCGACAATCGCAGCAGTGGCACCGATCACGCCCTCTAAAAACCAACCATCGCAGTTCACATGCCGCCTATCCACCCAATAGCGGGGTGTCGCCGGGGACTGCTGGTCCGAGGGTGATGATTGCTTGACGGGCTTGCGTCAGTTGCTGTTGTACAACGAGGAGAATCTCGATGAGGACGGTCAGGTCGAGATGCAGATCCTTCAGAAAAGTGATCTTCAAACGGTCCGTGCTTGGGCTATCAAAGAGAACTTTCGTCATTTCTGGCTGAGTGAGAATTCAGGCACGGCGGGGGAGTTCTTCCGTTCTTGGTACGGCTGGGCGATTCGCAGTCGCTTGGAGCCAATCAAGAAGGTCGCGCGGATGCTCAAAAGGCATCTGCCTGGACTGCTGAGCTACTTTCGGCATCATGTCACTAATGGGTTGGCCGAGGGATTCAATAGCAAGATTCAATCCATCAAGTCAGCCGCAAGAGGCTTTCGTTCCTTCGCCAACTACCGACTCAGGATTCTGTTTTACTGCGGCAAACTCGATCTGATGCCGGAAAATACGTGCCACTAAATTCCGAGAAGAACCCTCTATATCGTGCAATAGCCAGTATTGCCCCGCAGCTTGGTGTTCGGGTATAAAGCAGTTCATGAATCCACTTCCGAACTTGCCAGGATCAAGGAAGGTCCAGTGTCGAACCGAAAAATCTATCATATCAAGCTGACTGCGGATGAACGCGAAGCCTTTGCCGAAGTCGCAAAAGGGAAGCGTGGAAAACTGAACATCGCTGCCTGGAAAGTGCAGCGAGCCACAGCAATGCTCAAGTGCGATGAGAGCGAATGCGGCCCGGCTTGGTCAGACCAGAAGATTGCCGAAGCAGTCGGAACGACAACCCGATCAATCGAGAACTGGCGAAAGCAGGCCGCTCTGCGAGGCCCGACGAGCTTGCTCGAAAGAAAACAACGCGAGATGCCTCCGACGCCCGCGATACTCGATGGTCAAAAAGAAGCTCAGTTGACCAAGCTCGCTTGTTCCACGCCGCCCGATGGTCGATCCCGATGGACTCTTCAATTGCTTGCCGACAAGTTGGGTGCGATCCGCTTGATGCGCTCGACGAGTCCTGCATCACGCTGTTTCCAAATTGATAAGGTCGCCGACGGTCAGTTTTGACTGGAGCCAGTTCTCATAGACAGCATCCCACACTCCACTGAGCA
>NZ_SJPK01000058.1 GCF_007859855.1 Allorhodopirellula solitaria | reverse complement strand
CATCAACAAGCGCGTTATATTTCGATCGGAGTCCATCGACCAGTGTTGCATCCGGCATTTAACCATTATGCAAATCCGTATGCCGCAGGTCGATGCCAATCAGGTAAGTTATTTCCGAACGACGCCTTACCTGCCCACGGAACCGAGACCGTTTTGACGCCACATTGAGCGCATCGGCAACGGGGAACCGCCGCCTTGATCTTTGTCGTGAACTGCATGGTATCGAGATGTCGCCACGTTCGCGGAGGCGCTGTGTCGGCTCTACCACAACTACCGTGGCACTCAGGACAGGTCAAAGGACCGCCCCGGTGAGAGAGTTCGATTACGACCGAATTCTCCTCTAACTGAAGGTCCGCCTTGAACACTGTCCAAGAATCATCGAGGCCAAGAAGATCACGGTAATGTTCGTTGAGACTGTTCATCCCACTAGTTTACAAAAACCAGCTAAAATCGGCTATCTGCCACTAAATCCCGAGAAGAACCACCTTTGGTGAGGTCGCGTCTACCGAGGGCTCCTTTTTGCTCACTGGACGCAGGAGTCGATATCTCGAAAAATGCAACATCCTGGACTCCAGCCACAAAAAACCGTGAAGAACCTCAAACTGAATCTCAACCTAGCACACTGTCCAAGACTCATCGCGGCCAAGCAAGTCACGACTACTGTTCGCCGCGACTGACCACCCCCAACAAGAACCAAGTCAATGCGTCCAGTTCAGAGCTCCAACAGATCTCGAGAAGTTGATTCCTCGACTTCTTCTAGTTCCATCTCAATCAAATCTCGCAATTCACTTGTGGCTGTTCGTGCTTCCATCAACTGCACTGCCTGTTCTTGGATGGAATTGTCGACGCAGGACTGTGCGATCAATGCCAAGCTTTTAACGATGACGTATTCTTCTTTGACGTCCTCACTACTTTGCCGCCCCAATCTAACCAGTTCTGGCTCGCCTCCAATGGACACCCTTGCAAAGTTGAGGGCGATCCGGGAGCTAGGAACATCTCGATGGAAATCCAGGCTCTCGATGAATCGCAGGTCACTCTCTCCACCAATGAGGCCTAACACAAACAGCTTGGTGTCAACGAAAGCTCGGTTCAATAGAATCGATTGACGCACGGAATCGACGTTGAACAACTGACTGTACTTGCACAGTGTGTCCATCCGCATTCTAGAGACTTCACGCCAAGCTGAAAACGATTCGTCTGGACCCTGGCTATTCGCTCGCCGGATGGAAGCCTGAATGGATTCGTCTGAATGCGCTGGGAGTAGCGGACTCGCATTCGTTGGCAAATCAGAAGCGGGCTCGGGCATGTACCAGCCACCGAGTGCGAGATCGCTACTCAAATTACCACAAACGATCAGGTTTTCTGCAGGAGGCATGTCTGATATTGCTTCAAACTCGATGGACACCCCTGTCTCGAGAACAGGCGGCTCCGGCTGCTTCCTGATTTCTTCTATAACGTAGCGGGAACCGTTCCCACTCGCTTTAACGGAGATGATGTGCGTTACCTTACTCGTAGTGCTCTTACGCCGAATCATCCCGTGACCGTCTCTCAAGAAAACTTGCTCTTCGAAGACGGCTGATCTACGTAAGGTCGCAGGAGTATGCTGCTCTCGGCACGACATACTTGCTACCAAGCAACCCACTAAGACGATTACAAAGAGTGAGAAACGACGGAAAGTCGATTTCATCTCAGAGCCTCCATCGAGCGTCGAAAGTCCATTGCGTCATAGACACCGGCTTGGTGAATTCCACAAAGAGTCGGTAGCCACTATTCTTGCCCAGCATGAAAAGCCTCTCGTGTCACGACAGTCAACGGATCGAGAAAACCGATTTCAATCTCTGGACGTGCGTTCGAAAAGAACTTTCTGATTTCGTTGCGCCCCTTGCCACAGACGAGAACCAGCCTCTCGAGTTGTCGCATGCGAGCCAGCTGCAGTAGCTGCGTACTTGTTGGATGCGGCACCTGAATGGTGACTTCGGCAATTTGCTCTGACTTTGCGAGGTCGGCAACCTGGACTGAATCGAGATCCGTGTGTGCACAGAACAGATACTTGACTCTGCTGTCGCTAAGAGACTGGAACGCATCTGGAGAGAGCTTGCATCCCGAGACTGTCAGGAATCGCAAATTTGGCAGTGCCAATGCCGGCTTCAGGAAATCCCCCTCAACACTAGAATCTCGGATGGAGATCCGCTGGAGCTGGTCAACCGATCGTTGGCGTTCTTGCAATGCTGTGAGATCTGGTAACGTGCAACGGGTGCGATCCGCTTGGTGCGCTCGACGAGTCCTGCATCACGCTGTTTCCAAATTGATAAGGTCGCCGACGGTCGGTTTTGACTGGAGCCAGTTCTCATAGACGGCATCCCACACTCCACTGAG
>NZ_SJPK01000057.1 GCF_007859855.1 Allorhodopirellula solitaria | reverse complement strand
GAATCATCGACGGCATCCTTGCTTGTGTTGAGATTTTTGTGAAGAAAAACCACGATGCAACAAGGATGCCGTTCTTCGCTAGCTCAAAATTGTTTCACGCCAGATTCGCCCTAAGTCCACGCCATTCGAGCCGAGCTCTGCAGAGGTGCTGGCTTGGCAAGGGATATCTCGGTCGCACATGAGCCGAAAGGTGACTTCGGCTGGCGGCGGACGCGTCCGCCGGCAGCATTTATTCGGTGACGGCATCGCTCATTTCGGACGCCACCGCCATGCCTCTAGAATCCAACACGCTCGAGTTACCCACGACAAACCCGGATGGACCCAAAAAAACATCCATCCACAATCATTCATGCTTGCGTCGGATGAGCTCATCTTCCGCTGTTGGTTCTGGAATCTCCAACACCATGACTGCCGTGTCAGGAGCCTCCCCCGAATAGAACGAGACGTAGTGGGCGGCCCCGATCACCGTGGCGTTCACGTTGCCTGAATCCCAGGTGATCGGACTACCGATGGTGACCGCCTCCGAAGCGGGCCAATGCAGCGGATTGTCGAAGACGACGTCCGGGTCAACGACTCGGCGCCGCAGCACGCCCCGCCCCCGTTCGTAGTAATAGTTGCTCAGTAAACCCGTTTCAGCGTCGAGAATCAGGCTGGGTGTTGAGGCCATGATGTCGCCGATGTTGGTTTGTTTTCGCGTCCAAGTGACACCGTTGTCCGTGGACACCAACTGGAACTGAGCCGGCCCGCTCTCCGTTCTCGCAACGGCAAGGATCTTCCCATCGCCGAGGTAGACAGCGGCGGGTTCGGTGGGCCAGTCCGCTTTCATCAGCCCAGACTCGACGGGAGTCTGTGTCCACGTGGCACCGTCGTCACTGCTCGTCATCACACCCCACGAGTGAACCGCTTCGTCACTATAATTTCCCGCAAACCACAAGGCGATCAACCCCACCTCGGGGACGGCGAAAACGTCGGTAATCTGCATCGGCGGAACGGCGAGTTCGGGCGACGCGATACGCGTGAACGTCACCCCATCGGTGGTGCGGTAGAGGTCGTGCATCCGCTGCTTTCCCACTCGCCGTACCCAGAGCAGCATCGCGCCCGTGGAATCAAGGCCCTTCCCGACGGTGACCTCGCCGTAGCCTGGCGTGTTGGCGACGACCGTCTCGGCGGTCCACGTTTTTCCGCCGTCAGTGGAAGTACGCGCATAGACAGCCCGGGCATCTTCTCCAATCGAATGCTTCGAGCCACGGCTGTAGGTGCACACCAGCTTCTCACCAATCGCCTGCGTCATCGGCCACGAGTTGTACCCACTCACGTCCTGCACGACGTGAGCTTCTGGTGGAGCATTCAACGGGGTCACCTTGACGACCGCCAATCCAGTGGGCCGGGTAAACGTGTCACCCGGCAGGCCAGGCTCACGCTGGATCCGCACTGTCAGCGGCGCGTTGGGAACCACTTCGTAGTACGACTCCAAAACGATCGTGCGAGAATGAAGCGGGCCAGCGGATAGCGGAGTTCGCACGGGCTTGCCCAACGCGTACCGCGCGGTGAACGGAGCATCTTCGACTAGCTGCGATAGATGAACCCGATAAACGTCCTCCAAGTCCGGGCTGGTCTGCACATCGGTAGATGTCACCACAATCTCGACCTTCACCGCGACACAGTCGTGGGGCAGGCCGTTGACAATCCCAGCAACCGATTGCCCCACAGTGCCACCGGATAGAGACCACACGGGCACGTGAGTGGAGCCACGCGACATCATCACGAGCGACGGTTTCCCCGTCGCAATCAACATCTCATTGGCCGTCAGGTAGAGCGGAGACGCGTCCCATCGGTCAGCAACGGACTCTCCACTCGTCCGCGTCGCTTGCGCAATAGCGGGAACAGCACTTTGGCCGGACAAAATGAGCACGGCCAGGATCAGGGTGACTCGCGATAAGCGAACGGGTGCAGGCAAGGATTTCATGGCAAGAGACCGGAGGGTAACGCGGCGTGAATCGCCGTCATCGAATGTGACGCATTCCACGGCGGAGCGAACAGGTGGGATGGGGCGGGACCTATCCACCGCGATATCGCGTCAGTCGGATAGGTAACAAGTTGAACGGTATCGCGACACCGAGCGGTGCAACACGCGGAACCAGGACGAACAATGTGTCGAAGCGATTCTAGCAGATAGAAACGTGGTGAGCATTCTTGTTGGTGTGTCTGCACGACCAGTCGGATAGCAGAATGTTTCGATAGCCCCAACGGGAAACGCTGTGAAGCATGCTTCAGTGATATTCAGATGCCTGCGGGCGGGGACGCCCACAGGCGTCAACAGCTCGTTTTCGCAAGAAAAACATTCTTCACAGCGTCACCCGTCGGGGCGACGGTATGGAAGCATAGGGCGATGCCCTGTCAGTTACCCACAGGTATCCCGTTAGGGATTGTCCAAAATAGCCGTAGGTCAGCGCAGCGCCACTTCATAGGCATCAAGTTAAGCAGTACTCGAGGAGGTCTGGGTTGGCGAGCAACTCAATTGTTCCTGGTTTTGCCTTGCGTTTGGTTCTTTGGCAACGACGTCGGACGCGGGAGATGAGCCGATTGAAAAAATCCACCAGTTGAGCACTCGATGTGTTGAGGTGACTGGCG
>NZ_SJPK01000056.1 GCF_007859855.1 Allorhodopirellula solitaria | reverse complement strand
CTTGGACACTGTCCAAGAATCATCGAGGCCAAGAAGATCACGGTAATGTTCGTTGAGACTGTTCATCCCACCAGTTTACAAAAACCAGCTAAAATCGGCTATCTGCCACTAAATTCCGAGAAGAACCTGCCGAGCGGAGTTACGCAGCTGCGCGAGATGGTTTTGGATTTGGCTCTACGGGGTAAGCTAGTCCATCAAATTGCAACCGATGAAAATGCTACTGAATTGCTTCGCCAAATTACCTGCGAGCGTGAACACCGCGTAAAAGCGAAACTCATTCGCAAGCCTCGAAAGCTCGAGCCTATCGAGGAGAACGAATTACCTTTCACTGCACCGTTCGGATGGGCGTGGGAACAGCTCGGAAACGTTTGCGTCCTAGAGAACGGTGATCGAAGCAAAAATTATCCGAACAAATCCGCACTCGTCGAAACGGGAATTCCGTTCATCAACGCTGGACACATCCGAAGTGGTCGCATCTCGATGGACGAGATGAACTTCATCGACGATGAACGTTTTAATTTACTGCGAGGAGGAAAAGTCCTCGAAGGCGATGTTCTATTCTGCTTGCGAGGTTCGCTTGGGAAATGCGGAATAGTCGAAGGATTTGATCGCGGTGCAATTGCTTCGTCACTTGTGATTGTTCGTTTGTTCAAGGGCACCGACCTTCACTATCTCCTCACCTACTTCGCGAGCCGTCTGACCAAGCTACTTATTCGCCGATTTGATAACGGAACGGCGCAACCCAACTTGTCGGCCACGGACTTGGCAAAGTTTGTTGTTCCACTTCCTCCGCTCGCCGAGCAGCGTCGGATCGTGTCGAAGGTGGAGGGACTGATGTCGTTGTGCGATACGTTGGAAAACTATCGGCGGGAGCGAGAGAGCGTGCGGGAGCGAGCCAGCCGCAGCGTGCTGGCGAGCCTAACCACCGCCCCGCGTGTGGGCGACCAAGTCAGCGGGCAGGAGACGCTCGCCAGTGCCTGGCAGCGAATGAGCGATCACTTCGAAGTCCTGCTCGACCAGCCCGAATCGGTCCCCCACCTCCGCCAGTCCATCCTTCAACTAGCCGTCCAAGGCAAACTCGTCCCCCAAGACCCGTTGGACGAACCGGCGACCGATACCCCCGAAGACGCCAAGCTGCCTGCAATCGCAGCCAAGGAAATACCGTTCGCTTTGCCCGAAAGCTGGCAATGGCGGCGTCTTGGTTCTCTGGCCAACTTTATCAACGGTGACCGGGGCAAGCAGTATCCGAACAAGAGTGAGTATGTTAAGGACGGCATCGCCTTTATGAACACAGGCCACATCGAACCAGACGGCAGCCTGTGCCTCAACTCGATGAATTACATCACGCGAGAGAAATTCGACACCCTACGAAGTGGCAAGATTCAGCCGGGCGACCTCGTTTACTGCCTTCGTGGCGCGACCATTGGCAAAACCGCCCGCGTTGATCCGTTTACTGAAGGAGCAATCGCTTCCTCATTGGTAATCATCCGCCTCGATGGCACACTGGATCGCGATTACGCATACACATTCTTGCGAAGCCCACTCGGTTACGAACTCATCAGCCGATTCGACAATGGATCAGCACAGCCTAACCTTGGTGCGAAGAGTCTCAACCTATACGTGACGCCCACACCGCCAAAATCCGAACAAAAGCGGATCGTGTCGAAGGTGTCGGTCCTTTTGTCGCAGTGTGACGAGTTGTCCGCTCGATTGCGTTCCCGCCAGTCCACCACCGACGCGCTCCTCACCGCCTTCATCCATGAGCTGATTCAAGGTTCTTGAAATGAATCGGTGCAACCCGACATTTGAGTTAGTCCGTAAAGGTTCCAGGAACGGGAAAGAACGGGTACGCGTGCTCATCTACGGTACAAGCGTCGAGTGTCGTGCGAGAGTTTTTCGCACGCGCGCTGAGATCGACTTCGATCTTTATAGCTGTAACTACGATCTGCAGTCACAAGCAGCAGACCGGCTTTGGGACGAATACAACAGCTACAGAGCTGAGACTGGATTCAAGACGAAGATGCATCCGCATTTCAGCAAAACGAGTATTTGGTTCGATGTGCATCGAAATGATGGGGAGGCCTGGTTCCAAAAAGTTCTTCGCGAGTTGCAAGATCCAGACATCATTACTTTGTGCGATGCAGCGATTGAATTTCGGGACTTTTACGCGCACGAAGCAGAGGAGTTGCTTCTTGGAACGTTGATAGAGCTTGGACCGAAAACAAACGAGGGTGATGTTGTACGTATGGTGTCTCCTGTGTGGTTGGAAATCGTCCGATTAATCCAAGTAAATCCAGGCATCATGGACACCATGGACCCACGCCAGTTCGAAGCGTTAATCGCAGGAAGCTACAAACGCGCTGGTTTTGAAGTAACTATTACGCCGCGTAGTGGCGATCACGGTATCGACGTAATTGCAGAAAGACGCGGTCTGGGTAAGGTGCGAATTGTTGAGCAAGTAAAACGATTCAAGCCCGGACATCAAGTTACAGCGAACGACGTCCGTGCTCTTGGCTATGTCGCATTGGCTGACGGCAAGCACACGAAAGGTGTTGTTACGACAACCTCCAGATTCGCTCCACGAATCGGTCGTGATCGATACCTGGGGAAGCACCTTGGTAGCAAAATCGAATTGGTCGACGGTAAGACCTTACTGGACCGTCTGGTGCGAATAATGCACGAATACGAATGATTGAGCCTTTGTACCTGGTGGGGATAATGGCCGTGATGCCACGTGTCTCTAATTTCGGTTCTTCTCGGAATTTAGTGGCACGTATTTTCCGGCATCAGATCGAGTTTGCCGCAGTAAAACAGAATCCTGAGTCGGTAGTTGGCGAAGGAACGAAAGCCTCTTGCGGCTGACTTGATGGATTGA
>NZ_SJPK01000055.1 GCF_007859855.1 Allorhodopirellula solitaria | reverse complement strand
TTGGACACTGTCCAAGAATCATCGAGGCCAAGAAGATCACGGTAATGTTCGTTGAGACTGTTCATCCCACCAGTTTACAAAAACCAGCTAAAATCGGCTATCTGCCACTAAATTCCGAGAAGAACCAGGTCCGATAAGCAACACACGATGAATCAGTGTCGATTTTAGTAGTGGACGAGGCGACGAGTCCTGCGGCTTTGGACTCGTCGCCTCGTCCACTACGACAGAAATTGATCGTGGGCAACTGAACTGTTTCCCAGGCGATGGCGCGTCATCCGCGCAGCAACGACCGAGGGTGCAGCGAACTCAGACGAACTGCTTGCTTATACCGACGATGAGCTAAGTGGATCGCTGGGAGCATATAGCTAGTTCTGGCCGCGCCGAGACATTACCTCCGCCGGCTGCGCTGAGCCGGCGACGCGGCGGAATACTTGGCCGAACGTGGGCACAATGTGACACCAGCCGTAAGCGTCCAAGTCGATTCGCGGCAGAATCAGCCGCATATTGCTGTGACGCGATTGCGTTTGCCTGCTTGTCAGTGCATGCCTGCACTTCCCCGTGAGCAGTTGTGGTCACCAGGAGGAGAGCAGCCCATATCACATGCATATCTGCCTAACATTCAAGCACACCACAATGCTTCTCAGATGAGAGAATGAGCACAGCTTGTCTCCCTGTCAAATCGCTCGATTTTTTAGATTTTTCTCCCTGCCAACTACTTATCTTTGCCAGCCCCAGACGCCTGGCTGGGTGGAACCATCTGCCTTAAGGCTCATGCAAACTCCTACAGGATTAGGCGAGTGATTCGCTAACGTTTGATCTTGGCCCAAAGCTTGCGATAAACCAATTCTCGTTAACCGCGTCTCTGTCTGTTGAACGAACAACACGACGAGGCGCCTCGCAATTCACTCGCACGCGGACATGGGGTTTAAACAATGTGTCGTTCCATCTTCTTTCGGCCCGCTGAGGACTCCTGGGTCCTGCTCGACGATCTGCTAATCGTTGTCGAGAGAGTACCTGCGGGTGAGGCGCGTTAGAAATACGGCGAGCGTCCGAGCCGGTGAGCGCGATCGAAGTGAGTAATTCATTCTTTCCAAGAACGCCCGCTGGGTTCCGTTGATCCCTGCTCCGCCTGTCCCTCTTTTACATCCAAAGCACGATTTGCACCGAACGAAACAGCGTACCGCATGTTCACGTTACGAAACGCACTTCTTCTCCTTTTCAACTAGTCTCTTTGTTCAGTATTGGTGATTTAATGTCCAGACAAAAACGAAATCGCGGTTTCACATTGGTGGAACTGCTAGTGGTGATTGCGATTATTGGCGTACTTGTAGGCCTGCTACTGCCAGCGGTGCAGGCAGCGCGCGAAGCGGCGCGGCGGATGAGCTGCAGCAACAATTTCAAGCAACTTGGCTTGGCAATGCACAATTACCATTCGGCCTACGATAAATTGCCAACCCAAGGTGGCGGCACTGCAACCGTGTCGAGCGGTCGTGAGTTTGCTCCGGGCAGCAATAGCGTCGAATTATCTGCCCTGGTCGGGTTGACACCGTTCATTGAACAGCAGGCGCTTTGGCAACAAATCTCCAACCCCTATATGGTTCCAGCGGGGGAACCAGGTGCGGGGAACACTTACGCTGCGATGGGACCGTACCCGGGCCGCGTGTTCAGTCGTCTCATCAACGGCGCTGCCGGACCCTATCGTCCCTTCGAGTCAGACATCCCAACTTTTCGTTGCCCCAGTGACCCAGGCGTCGGCCTTCCTGCGATGGGCCGCACGAACTACGGTGTTTCCATGGGAGACTCGATCCACAAGACTAACATCCAGGCCGTGTACAACATGGATGGGTCGAACAAAGGAACAGCTGACTTCCAGGCCACCAACGCCGCCAGCCGGGGATTCTTTAAGTGTCAGCTGGACTCCGCCTTCCGAGATGTTCTCGATGGCTTGTCGAACACAATTGCGATGGGTGAGTTCATCACTGACCTGGGTGACGATGACAAACGCTCGAGACACTTGAAGGGAACGTCCACGGTGAACCTGTTGGCGGTGGGCGGTGCTCTGGCATGCGAGCCTTTTGCGGACCCCACGCGACCCGCGTTTTGGAGCCCAACGGCTCCCTTTGCCAGCAACGCTCATATCGACAACCGGCGTGGTTATCGCTGGGCTTGGGGCCTCCATATTCACTCGGGAATCTACACGATCCTACCTCCTAACCGCGAACTGTGCTTCACCCAAGAGTGGTATCAGTCCGAGGGGATTTGCCCACCGAGCAGCCGACACCAAGGTGGGGCTCACGTCTTGATGGGCGATGGAGCCGTTAAGTTCATCACCGACTCCATCGAATCGGGAAATCTATCTGGTCGAGCCATGGTTTCGACCTCGGGTGCAAACAATGACCCGTTGTCGAGGGCAGGTGCCGCAAGCCCCTACGGACTTTGGGGGGCACTCGGCACGCGTGCATCCAGAGAAGTCGTCGACGGTGAGTTTTAGCTTCTCAATGCGGTGCCCCAGACGACGTGCCCGCTAAGCAGACATGTCAGACTGGAGAATGCTGCGTGAGTTACTGTTGCATATCCATGGGCGGCGAGCAGAAAACTCGCTGCTTTTGGTACCACCCCTTTTCTCGTTTCCTTTAGAGTCTGATTCCGTTATGAAAGTTTGTTTGGGTTCGTTGGTTTTATTGGTTGCTGCAACCATCGTGGGATGTGCGGAGAAGAAAGTAGAATCAACCTACGAACTGTCTGAAGTCGAGCAATTGCTCAAGGAGCATCCGGAACTGGATGATCCACCACCGCCGCAATATCGCGAGAAATGAGGTTCATCCGACGGAAGCGTTGAAGAGAATAGCCGTAGGTCAGCGCAGCGCCTCCTCATAGGCATCAAGTTAAGGATTGATCTATAAAAAAAGCGGAAAACCGTTCATAAAGTGACTTGAATTGCAACCTCGTCACCTCGGAGAACGGAGTTTCCGCATGGACAGAATAACGGCGCTGGC
>NZ_SJPK01000054.1 GCF_007859855.1 Allorhodopirellula solitaria | reverse complement strand
CTTGGACACTGTCCAAGAATCATCGAGGCCAAGAAGATCACGGTAATGTTCGTTGAGACTGTTCATCCCACCAGTTTACAAAAACCAGCTAAAATCGGCTATCTGCCACTAAATTCCGAGAAGAACCTATTCACAGGACGATGGCGGTTTCAGCGTCAAGCGTGCTCCAGATGACCCTTCGCGATACGTTTGCGATATTGGATTCGCAACATTCACGACGCCTAAGGGCTGGAATCCCAATCGAAGTGACAAGCCGACATATGCGATTCTGACCCAAGAAGGGGAGACTTACCCGCAAATTACAAAAATGATCTCTGTCGATGCTGGGAAACCTGTCGTGCCAACATCGAAAGGAATGGCAGAGGCTCTGGCGAAAAAATGGAACGGAAAGTTGATTGACAACCCCATCAAGCTCGATGGTGAGCCAGCGTATCGCGTAAAGGGCAAGCCGAATCCAAGTCGCGTCCAGCCGATCGATTGTATTGTTGTCGTAACTGATGGACGTGTGGTGATGCTCATGGCCGGTGCCCAGCACGTTGGCACGGTTGATGAAGCGCTCACTCAATTGGCTGCATCATGGAAATGGAAGAAAAGAAACGAATCAATCGATGAACTGAAGTCGCGATAGCCGCGCGTTTCAACAATGGAAAAACCATCGCCGCGACTCGGTCAACCCCGCCGTTGGATGACGAAATATGAAGAAGCTGTTGACACAATATTTTAATAGTGGATGGTTGCCTGCACTCGTGTATATCTGCCTTCTCGTCGCGTTCACAATCACAGCATTATCGCAATGGAAGCCGCTGGATATTGTGGTCAATGTGCTGCTTTGCGTTGGCGGATTCGCATTTCTGGCGCTCCTTGCGGCCTCCATCTGGAACCTGTCTAGGAAGCGATGGAGACTCGGTGTTACCAATCTGCTTTTGTTTTTTGTCAGTGGTGTGGCTACCGTATTCGCCTTCGGTTTCCTGATGTTCGCATCAATGTTTGGCCCTAGCGAAGACGGATTTGCAGACGACCTGACGATTCCTGAAGGCATCGAGATTTCCGACCCGGAGCCGGATGCTACTGATGTTTGGGGTGTAAGCACACTCTCAGGAAGCGATGCACTACAAGGCATCGTCCGCGCTGCTTTAGCTGTTCCAGGCAACGATGCAACGGAGTTTGCTCCGAACATGCCCTCGCTACGCAAGGCGTCAACAGATCACTTCGATACCTTTCGTGACTATATCGAGGCGTCTCCGGACTGGCATGTGTTTATGGAGCAAGGACATCGCTTTGCCTCCAGACGCTGGAGTTATGTAGGAGAACCGCGAGACACATTGCACGGTTACATCTCAGAATTCGATGGCGATTCCGGATTTCAGACCCGCTGCCTCCTATGTCTAGATCGCAAGCAATGGAGCAGGTACACAGTGCAGCACGTTCAGGAGGCAAGGGAACCGATTGAGCCACAGATGGCCCGGGGAAACAACCTACATGAGAGTCGAGTAATGATAGAGTGCGGTGGAGTGTGGGTGGAAGTGTTTGAGCAATCTGACAAGCTTGAAAGGCGTGTGACGAAAGCCACCGTGACTGCGTTGGAGGACGAGTTTTCGGAGTTCCTAAGGAATCCTGATGACGCATTAGCAGCAGCGCAAGCCAGATCTCGTGAGCTGGCAAGTCGCCTCGCCGGCGAGGACGGCAGTCCCTTCCGATTGCTAACAGGCATGCAGCCGGGAATCTACCGAGTCGTCTATTCGATCAATCCTGGGGAACCTGGATTGGTCTATCTCAAGGCGTTCGAAGTTACTAAGGGCACACCACTATCGGTTGATCGGCTTGAAAATGCATCGAAAACTCGAATGACGTGGTCCATTGATCCCGCAGAGCGATTCGGTTCCAAGGCTGGGTTCACGATCTACGAAGGCGATTGGGGCAATCCCTACGCCGCCCGTTTCGAAGTCTGGTTCAAACCCGACTCGGGCGAGACTGAACGCAAGCTCGCCGAAGGAATATTTAAGATCGAAGGCTGGCAACGATAGAAATTATCGTGCCAATAAGGATTTGACTTCGCGTAAACGCGATACCCGACACTTGGCTTAAAAACAGTTCATCCGACGGAATCGTGCGCAGAGCACAGCGGAAGGTTTTTTGAGGCATGGCTCTCGTATCCAGTGATCGTTCAAAAAGGGTGTGACCGGCGTTCCGCCGGTCAACACGCGAGTGCCGGCGGTCTGTAGGGTGCGACAAGAGATCGGTTGGTGTGTGTGCGGTCCATGATCCTTGCTTTGCGTTCGTCATGGAATTGGTTCCAGTAATCGCTTTGATATGCGGCTCGAACATGCAGCATGCTCGAGCACCCTCAAGAGACCAACGCATCCCACTGCGTTCCATTCGATCTTTCACTAAGTGCCGACACGCGCCTTCAATCACGCCAAAGCAAATGGGGTAGCCCATTGCGAGGTACTCATCGTACTTCATTCTCGCAGCGTGCTTTTCAAGATACCCCGTGATTCGTGCGCAATCCTCTGCGGATCCTCCGGCGAGCTTGTGGAGCGAACCCATGCGACGCAAGCCCCGGATGACGCCCTTGACGTCGCCAGCAAGTAACCGCGCCAGACGATCGTAGGTGAAAGCCTCTTTCATCTCACTGCTCTGGTGAAACAACGCTGCGGCTGCCCAAACGTAAACCGCTACGTGCAAATAATCGAGTAGCTCGACGGTTTGTTCATCACAAAAGTGCATCGCTGAGGTGTCCCACAATGCCTCCTGCCCATCCATCAAGACAATCAACTTCTGATCTTTGGCTCGACGTGATTGCACTTCGCTGCTGAGCCAGCCCAAACCCTGATGAATTCCGCTGATCTGAATCTCCTCATCGTCTTCCCCGTCGATGGCAACCGTTGGAAAGTGTGCCGTCGTGTGCTTGAACTTCGGTTCGGGACGAGCCGTTGAATCTGTCGATGCGTCGACCTCAGTGGGCTGTTCTCGAAAGAGTGCGGCCAGCAGATCTTCGGCCGTGCGATGATAGGGATCGACGCTGTAAAGACTCGTGACAGTTGCCATACGTCGATTGCCAGGACGTTTCTTGGCGGTTTGAAAGGCTTTCACTTTTGCGGCATCCTTTTTCAGCAACGGCACACCTTTGCAGTCCGCCGTCGCGACGAGGAACTCCGCTTCTTTCTGTGGGTCGGGTTGAGGAAGCTGGTCCAAGAACTCGCCAGCGTCGACGCCCATGCTGAGATTGACCTGCTCCATCGTGTCGACCG
>NZ_SJPK01000053.1 GCF_007859855.1 Allorhodopirellula solitaria | reverse complement strand
CGCCAGTCACCTCAACACATCGAGTGCTCAACTGGTGGATTTTTTCAATCGGCTCATCTCCCGCGTCCGACGTCGTTGCCAAAGAACCAAACGCAAGGCAAAACCAGGAACAATTGAGTTGCTCGCCAACCCAGACCTCCTCGAGTACTGCTTAACTTGATGCCTATGAGGTCAGCGCAGCGCCACCTACGGTGATTCGTTGGTCACCGAACGTCGACCCCGAAGTGGGTCGCAGACCTCGTCATGAATGATCTTCAACCCCATTCGGGGTTGGTTCTTGGGTTTTGCGACCTACCCGGTGGTGTTCGCTTGCGCTCAAACCACCGGCTATTTTCTTAAACGCCTTCGGCGTGGGAAACTTGCGGGGCTCAACAGTTCGTCGCCTCGTCCACCACAGAATAGCTTTCGCTAAATTCGCCACGTATTGATCACGCGTTGCTAGTCTACCCCACCGCTAGTCGACCCCACCGGTAACGCTCGACAGACAAACAAATCGCCATCCGCCATGCGAAGAGATCGGGCCGGTCAGACCTTCCCGTTGGCTTTCAGATAGCGGTCGAAGCACCAAAAGGAACCCCTCCGCTTTTCTTCAACAGTCCGAGACTGCGACAACAGTTCGGCAGAAGAAAACCGGGAAATCTGATCAGAGCGGGCTTGGAAACAGCCCTTCCCAGAGGACGTTCATTCAACGAGAGCGAAGAAGCCGTTCGATCTGATCGCTAATTTTTCGATGGGTGAAGCCCTCGGGTTGCTGGTCGACGTACCGCTGCAAAGCGGCCGTGAATCGGTCAGCAACCTTCCGAACGCTATCGTCCTGCTGCCGAGCGGTCGTATTGGGATCCCACTGGTTAGACAGTTCGTCAGGGTCTTCTTCGAGATCAAATAGCCAGGGATGATCGGCGACGGACAGGACGAGTTTGTAGCGGTCGCTGATCACTGCGAACCACGCAGGCTGATCCCCCGCGGCTTGAATGATGGCCAGGTCTTCCCAATTGGCGTCCTCTTTCCCGGTGAGCAATACCGACGCGTCTCGCCCCACCACAGTCGCAGGGATCGGTTGCTGCATCAGGGATAGCAGAGTCGGCATGAAATCGACCGTCGCGAGTGCTTCATCAACCCGAGTGCCCGCGGGAATGATTTCCGGGGCCGCTATGATCATGGGAATCTTGGCGCTGCCTTCATAGGGATTTCCTTTATTCAATCGGCCGTGTTCAAAACAGAGGTCGCCATGATCCGACGTGAACACGACAATTGTCTGGTTTAACAAGTCGTGCTCCTGCAGCGTCTCGAGGATCCGCGCCACGTTGTCGTCAATGCACTTCACCATGCCGAAGTACTTCACCATCAGGTCCGGGCGAAACTGCAATGAGTCAGCGTTCCGACCCGACGCAATCCATTTGGGTTGCTCAACGTTGGTGGAAAAGGTAGACGGGGGCCGAATCGCTCGATCGCCGTACATGTCATCGTAAGGGGCACGGACCGTGTTGGGACCGTGCGGATCGGGAATGCTCAGGTGGTAGCAGAAAGGTCCTGACCGATGTTCGGTGATGAAATCGATCGCGCGATCGGTCAACCAATCCGTCGTGAACGTGGTCTCGTCGGCATCGGCTAAGTTGTATGTCGGCTGGTCTTGAGGGTTGCGTGAAGCGACGCGGGGTTGATCGTCGACCAACTCCAAATGTTTCCAGTGGCCGCGGTTGAACATGAATCGGTTGTCGGTGAAACCGAATTGGCGCCGGGGTGACCACTGCGGTTTGCCGGGACCGTCGAGGTGCCATTTCCCGGCGTAGCCGGTGGCGTATCCCGCTTGCCGCAGCACCTCAGCAAACGTAACCACGTCGCTGGCATACGGTTTGTTGTTGCTCGAAGCACCTGTTTGCTGCGGCATCCGACCTGAGAAAAACGCTGCCCGTGATGGCGTGCAGACAGGGCTGCTGGCGTAGAACGAAGTGCAAATGGCGCCGCGGTTGGCGATCGAATCGATCGCGGGCGTCTCAACGATCGCATTCCTTCCCCATGGCATCGCCTGCTCATCGGAGAGAGTATCGCGGTAACATCCCAGAGTTCGGAAATTATGCTCGTCGGTTTGGATAATAACAACGTTTAACGGCCCCCCGGCCCAAGAGACGCTGGCAAGGCTAAAAACACTGCTCAGGCAAAGCAGCAGTAACGCGATTCGACGGACAAATAACACGACCATGAAAACTACTCGGAGGAAAATGCTGGGGGGACTGGTGGGGAGTCGAAGGCAATCTGCCTACAAGGTTCTTCTCGGAATTCAGTGGCAGGCATCCAGAATATTGGATTTTTGGGCATCGGCTCCTGCGTCCAGTGAGCGATAAACGGATGACCGGGAAGCATGAACTTGCCGAGCATCAACCGCACCAATGGCGCGCTATCGACCGGAATATCCCTTCCCAGGCCCGCGTCCCCGCATCGCCTAAGTCGAATGGCATGGACTTAAGCGGTTTTAGATCTTGAGCCGACGCCATTCTTACCTGAGTCCGTTCTTCCCGGCATCTACAAATGTATCGGAGTGGTCCCTGAAACGCAAAATTACTGGACGCAGGAGCTGATGCCTGGAGAATCCACCACGCTAGACTCGAGAATCGATCGGTCCGACTGCGGTTTCCATGCCACTCAGTTCCGAGAAGAACGATCTACCATGGCGTGCATGGAGGGATCGCGACTGTCGGTTTTCTGAGAGCATCGACGATCCGCCGCGCTGCTACGAAGGATCCAGGATCGACTCGATGTTCTCCGTGGGGCGGCCGATGGCGGCCTTCGCACCGTGGATCACAATCGGGCGTTCGATCAGCTTGGGATGCTCCACCATCACTTCAATCCACTGAGCGTCGGTAAGGCTTTTCCCACCCAAGCCCAGTTCTTTGAAGAGTTTCTCGCCTTTGCGAACGAGCTTTTCGGGCGAGATCCCGAGCATTTTGACGATCGCCCGCAACTCTTTCTCGTTCGGTGGGTCATCGAGGTATTTGACAATGTCAAACTCAATCCCACGAGACTCGAGCAGTTCCACGGCGGCTCTTGATTTGGCACATCTTGGGTTGTGATAGATCTTGGTCATCAATTCAATCTTTTCACTCGGAACGACAAAGTGGCCAGGCTTTCGGCCTGGAACGATACACGCAATCATCTGCAGACTAATGGATCAGTTTAGGCCAGTGATTCCCGGCGGCGTTAAAAACGCCGTGTTTTGCGGGGTCGGCATTTGCTAGCACTTCGCCATGGTTGTGGCGAGTCGTGGACTGCCAAAATCTTGCTGGTTTTCTATCATGAGAGGGTCCA
>NZ_SJPK01000052.1 GCF_007859855.1 Allorhodopirellula solitaria | reverse complement strand
GCAGCTTCTCGCTGGCAAGAAGCGTCGAGGCCCTCAATCGATCGGCGACTTGCTGATCGGCTTACTAATTCGTCTTGGAGTGAACCAGGAAAACACTGTAGAATCGAAACCGTCCGAAGCTCTGAAGCCTTAGGCTGAATTGTCGTGCTGCCAAGCACACTAACAACGTCGTCGCATGCCGAGGGTATCGGTGGAGCGTAGCTCTGCTGAGCAAGCCCGTGCTAGAGTGAGATGCTCTGTTAGCGGTTCAAACGCCGGATGAGACAGTGTGGGGCTCTCAGAGCTTCGGATATCTACCAGGGTGGCGAGACTGAACCACCAAAGCTAACCGAGCCGTGCTGGCTGGCCGACAAACAGTGGACTTTGAGTGTCGAAAAAGCTACCCTATTGGTGGTGCCGCTGAGCGTACGCGCGCACTGCAAATTTTCGTTCTGGATATGACAGTACTCAAAAAACCTTCCGCTGTGCTCTGCGCACGCGTCCGTCGGATGAATCTTTTCAATGACGGGCATTCCGTGCTGCCTCGATGAAGGCCCGAAATAGATTGGCCTGCACCTCGCTCTCCGGTGCTAGCTTCTCGGGATGCCACTGCACGCCGATAACAAATCGAGTCGGATCAGTTGATTCGATTGCCTCGACGATCCCATCGGGGCTTTTGGCGACGACGCGCATTCCGGTGCCGGGATCCCTTACTGACTGATGGTGAATCGAATTGACTTCGAACTCTTCCTCACCGAAGATCCGCAGCAATCGCGAATCGGGGGCAATTTTCACCGTGTGATTGACATATTTTGGGTGGCCGCCGAACTCAGACGGGATATCCTGGACGATCGAGCCGCGATGACCCACACTGATCCACTGGCAACCGAGACAGATCCCGAGCAGCGGTTTATCGGTCCGTTGAATCCAAGCGTTCACCAGAGCCTTTTCAAACTTGTATCGCTCGTCTGGAATTAGGTTTGCAGCCGGATGCAATTCCTCGCCCCACTCCGAAGAGTGAATGTCGTCGCCACCGGGTAGCAGCAGGCCATCGAGTAATTCAAGATACTCTTCAACCAATTCGGTGCTGCCGTCAGCGCTCGGGAGGATCACCGGTATCCCCCCGCAATCGCGGACAGCGCGGACGTAACTCTCTCCGTTGACAGTCGAGATTCCGATAAGAGGTTTGGATCTCGGCTGTGATGGCGAGCCTGTTTCAACCGCTGCAGACTTCTGCGAATCTACCGTCTGACCTTCCGTTGGAACCGGATCGTTAGCTAACGACGTTCGGTTCGACGCCAGGCCAATGCCCACGACCGCGATTAAGCCGATCGCGAAAAGTATCTGTCGTTTCATAACCACATTCCGTCAGTCAGAGGCGATTGGAGAGAGTTTTGATTTACCAGAGGTTATCGCATTGGGAGGCTGCGTTCCATTGCCAGGCCGATCTAGTAAACGCATCGTCGCCACAAAACGGCCACTGCGGCAGGTGGCGACATTCGCTATTGCTGCGATTGGATCGCGACCTGTTCGGCCTGCCGCAACACTCGCATCAAGTTACCGCCGAGTACCTGGCGGATGGCGGCTTCATTGTAACCCCGGTCCAGCAACGCTTGCGTGATCACCGGATAGGTGGAGACGTCTTCGAGTTGCAGCGGCAGCGCGTCGATGCCATCGAAGTCCGAACCGATGCCGACATGGTCGATTCCCGCCACTTGAATGACGTGTTCGATGTGATCGACGACGTCGTGAACGTCGCAAGCCGCCTCGGGACGGTTCTTCAAATCCCATCGTCGCAACTCAATCTTCACTCTTTCGTCGTCGTCGGGATACTGTTGGTTTAAGCGATCACGCACTTGCGAACGCTCCAAGCTATATGGCACCAAGTCGGGATGCACGAAAAAGGTGTAGAAATTGATCATTACCACACCACCATTTTGCGCCGTCAGTTCGAGAACATCATCGGGCACATTGCGAGGATGATCCGCGATCCCGCGCGCCGACGAGTGCGAGAAGATCACCGGCGACCGCGTGACACGCAGCGCGTCTCGCATGCAATCAGGCGACACGTGCGAGAGATCGACGAGCATTCCCAATCGATTCATCTCCCGGACAACTTCCTCGCCGAGCGGACTCAATCCCTCGCTGATTACTTCGCCCGTGCAACTGTCTGCCCAACCGAGCGATTTACTGTGCGTGAGCGTCATGTAGCGGGCACCCTCTTTGTAAAGTTGACGCAGGACTGAGAGTGAGTTCTCGATGGAATGGCCGCCTTCGACACCGATCAACGAAGCGATCTTCCCCTCGCCGCGAATTCGCTCGATATCATCTGCAGTCAGTGCGAGTTCGAACTCGTCGGGGTAACGCTCGATCATCTCCCGGACCAGACCGATCTGTTGAAGCGTCGCTAGCAAGGATTCACCGGTACGCTGCGTCGAGACGGGCACGTACACACTCCAGAATTGAGCGCCCACCCCGCCCTGACGCAAACGATCGATGTCCGTGTGGAATCCGGGTTGGGATTTCGCAATGTCCGTTCGTTCGTTCAAGCCTCCGGACTCGCGGAGCGCCCATGGCAAATCATTGTGCCCGTCGAACACGGGCGCGGTCGCATGAATTCGGCGAGCGGCATCCGAGACAATGATCTTGCCACGCGGGTCCTCAGCACCAGCGCGATGATCGATGGCGAACTCAACCGTTCCCAATCCAAAAAAGAACACCAACCAGGGAAGACGGCATACCAACGAAGCTCGTTTTCGCAAAATCATCGTGAAGATCCGGGAGAGCAGGAAAGGGCAGGGTTGCGGGTGGGATGACGTGTGGAGTCAATCGGTGTCACGCCGGTGAATGGCCGCTTGCAAGATAGGCAAAAAAACTGGCTCATCCGACGGAAGCGTGCGTCCGAGGTTTTCAAGGCATGGCTCCCGTATCGAAGGATTTATTTGTGGGATGTGATTATCAATGTTAGACTGGCACTGCCGGGAGAAACGGAGCCGAGCTCTGCAGAGGTGCTGGCTTGGCAAGGGATATCTCGGTCGCCAGCGTTTCCCTGCAAAAGCGGTACGCCAATGGTGTTGTCGGTCCCTGGCGAGCGTTTGTTCGTCGGGGACGCATTTTGGAACGATCATTGAATACGAGAGCCATGCCTGGTATGTCCCCAAGTTAGCCTAAAAAACTACCAGGGGCGCATTCTGAGTGCTTTCATTGAAGGAATTCACTTTCCCTTCAATCAAGGAACTCCGATATGGCAATCGCCACCAAGAAACGTTCGTCAAAATCGTCAAAATCCAATCAGGCCCGTTACATCGGCAAGCCAGCTGGGGTGATTCAGCAGCGAGTCGAGGCGGTCGGTCCCTCTCACTTTGGTGTCGTTTCGGTCGACTGCGCCAAACGCAGATCCAAGT
>NZ_SJPK01000051.1 GCF_007859855.1 Allorhodopirellula solitaria | reverse complement strand
GACGCGGGCAAGCCCACGGGTACTACGCTACACTGAAAGACTCGTAACAATGCGATGATACGGAGCGGCGTGGTCGCCGTTCTCGCAGGGGTGAGTCGCTCTCTGCCGCCCGCATATCGCCGCCGTTCCCCGACGGGCATTCGCACCGATGATTGATGTTGAGGCTCAACCGCGAATTGTCGCCGAAATTGTGATGCTCTCATTAGCCGAAGGTGGCCGCACTCGGGGCATCACGATCGAACCCGATTCGCGATACATGCCGCATCTAGCGATCGACGACCGAACGAACCGCAAAGCGAGAACTGACTCGAACAATCAGTCTCTCGAACACTACATGGGCGTTCTTTTCGAACCGGCATTGTCGGCCACTGATCCCGCAACTGGTTCCGGCCAATATCCGCTTCGACTCATGTACTATCCCCGCGTCGACTACTCCACGCTTCAGGCCGGGGTCACCTTCACTGTACGCGAGGGCGGACGCATTGTTGGTCACGGCGTTGTGGTATCATCGACTTTACCCATCCAACACGAACAGAGCTGGGAACAATGACATGCACGGGAGCACGGCTTGCGGCGTTCTTCGCAATGGACAGTCAACCTTCCGTGCCCCGTGATGTCCGCCGTTCTCTCACCTGTTGGCTAGAAGCCCGTAAGGCAATGACTGATCCCAAGAGCATCCAACGCATCAGTCAGTTTCTGGCGTTATTGCCAGGTGTCGCGAAGGCTAGGTTGTGGCGATCCGACGCTTCGGGTGCGATCAACGCGGTCATTGGTTGCGAATCGCTTGCCGGTTTTGATGCGATCGCCAGGTGTGCCGCTGGTGCGAACGTTACAGCTACGCTAGGTAGTTCCGAATCGACAAGCTTCCGCAAGTTAGAGCCTGTCCCATTCCTGGGTGTCTTAGTTCGTTTCGACGACGCTGATGTAGAAACCCCGTCGGAGTTCGAGCGATTTGGTTTTTATGTCGCTTCTTTTCTGTACAATGAAGCGATCATCGACGACTCGTCTTTGGATGAGCTGGAAATGGCATGGTCCGTTCAATTTTGGAGAGAACCATGACATGCACGGGAGGACGGCTTGCACGGTTTCTGAAGTGGAAGATTCTTCGTCCGTCCCCCGTGATGACTACCGTTCTGCCACTCAAATGGAGCACATCGTGCTGAACCGGTTGTGGAATCTTTCTCTTGTGCGCAAACCCATTTGCCTAGCGGGAATGTTCGTTCCGCTATTGATAATGCTTTCCTCATGGTTCGGCATTCGTAGCGGGACTGATGTTGTTGCATACGCATGCATGGCCAGGGAATGTCATCCGGTATGGCAAGATTTAGCGCTTCACCGTATCTACGAAGGGCAAGCCGTAGAAGAAGTGATCACTTCATCTGACCCGGTAACTGTCGTGCGACATGGTCGATTTGTCAGCCTCGGTTACCAAGAGCCTCTCTCGTTTAATGTCATTCAAATCGTCGCGATCGATGGGAAGCTAGCTTGGGCGTATAGCGGAAGCTGTACTTGGGATCACACCTTTTTCGGGCCACTCAATGCCAGTCGCACGGAAGAAATGTCCGAATCGTACGAACATGACGAACGGACAGTGCACTACAATGGAGTGCCAATCGCCCAATAGTCGTTGCGCTTTTGGCAGAACCATGGGATGCAACGAAGCGGCGGCAGCATCTTTTTTGCCATCAACACATTCGGTCGCCGCTCGCTGATCCCTAACGTTATTTGATTTAGCGGCGTCGTCCAACGCCTGTCGAATCTGCGCTCCCGTTAGCGTTTCGACCCAACGATCGGCACGGCGACCATTGCCGTGGTAGCCGAACACGATGTCCGCAGCACGACCCTGCGGAAGCCAGTGCCGATCAACTCCAACGCCTGATGAATCCAACGCGTGCCAATCCCAAGGCGTGACAACTCCAACGCCTGGCGAACCCCAGGTCCGAAGTTGTGTCGTGAATCCCACACCGATACAATGCCCGTAAGACTGGTTGCTGCTGGCCGCCTCACGGCGTTTCGCTAAAGCCTAAACCATCCAACGCCATGCAAATAACAATGCCATGCAATGGAGGACGGCGTTCACGTCTTGGCAGGTGAACGTCGCTCTGCCGTCCCCATTGATGGCTGCCGTTACCCGACGAAAATGATGGAGCGTTTCCCCTGATGCCAAGTCCGCACGAGAAGCCATCGGCATATCTCCGTTTTCGGATTATCGACTTGCTTGCATTCACCACGATTGTGGCACTGCATTTCGCGGCGTATTGGGGCGACGCGAGCGCGTCTAACGGCGAGTGGCCTGAGCTTCTCTACTTTTCTCCAACTGCAATAACTTGTCTCCTCCACCTTCGGCTACATCTTAAAACATCAACGGCGATGGTAGTACACTACTCAGTCACTCTCGCTTGGTTCTTCTTGCATTCAGTTGGACAGGCTGCTTTCAACAATCCATACATAGCCCAAAAAGACGTTACGTATCAGATTGATTGGTGCGCTTACCTCTGGAGGGAGATGAGCGGAATGGCGATTTTCGGTATTGCTTGCGCCGCTGTCTACGGGCTCGTTTGCTACACTGCATTACATGCCGATCGGACAGTTCCCATTCGGCAACCGCAAAATGAAGCTAAAGCAAACGGGTAACCATCGCGTGAACCGGAGAACGCGAGCTAAGGGAATTGGCCGTTGGAGACTTTCCCGCGCGTTCCCGGTTACGCGTAACGTTACCCAGTAGAAGCGAAAACAGAGCCCGCTGGACAATGGGACACGATTACATCGACATCGGGACGTCTCATTTGCGACTCAACGACTTCCACATTTGGACGCTCCACCACTTTTTTTGCGATGCCATCGCAACTTCTACACCGGAGTCATTTGGGACTGATGCAGATACATTTAACGCTCTGCAAAAGTACCTAGAGTCGTGGGAATGGCTTGGCCCCGGAATCGTCACCGGATGTGACTTTAATTCCTTCGCTACTACACCGTCTCGCTTGAATCTCCTACGAACGCTTATTTCTGCGACCCGTGAACGATTGACGCGATTTGGCGATGCCATACCGCTCAGCTATCTCGACGATCATGTGAACTCGTCAATGGCGTATTATCTAGCCCCGCAGCCGACTGCCACATTTACGGATATAATCGACCGCTTACTCGCTTTGATTTCCCAAGATGGGTAACCATGCCGTGCACCGAAGGACGGCCTGCGCCGTTTTTCAAGTTGAAAATCAGTCGTCCGTCCTCGGTGACGGCTGCCGTTCTGCCACTTAGAAAGAGCCTGTCACAGCAGTGAATCCGTACTCGTCGCCAATAAATCCGCAAACGACGCCGATTCGCGCGGAACGTCCCTCGCTGGTGAACGCAGCGCAAACCACGTGGATTGCCGCTGGTTGCTCGCTCCTCGGGATGGCGTTCATCACGTCCTTGGCGATTGACAAATCTTTTGCGAAGCTGATCGTTTCAGATGATTCATACATTGCGTCCTTTGCGGCGACTGTTCCGGTCACGGCGTTCGTTGCGATGGGCGTGGCCACGGGATGGTGGTTTCAATCAACGCGAATTTCATGGATTGCAACTTTCCTGCCTCTTTTATGTTTCTCGGCACTGCTCTGGATTGCGGACCTCGCGCATGACTTCGGTGAGGGAGACCAACTAGTCGGCTACCTTGGAATTGGAACATTGCTTGGCGGTGTTTGCGGTTCTCTTGCGTTCACAGTTCAGAATCCGTATTCTCGATTGCTGATCGCGATCGTTCCACACGTCGTGTTTGTCGCCGGGTATCTAACCGCCCTTAATGCGATGTCGCATTCGTGACCCCGAAAGCAGAACAATACGATGCACGGGAGCGGCGAAGTCACGGTTCTTGGCAATGGAACATCTCTCGTCGCCGCCCCGTGATCGGTGACGTTACGAGACAAAGCCGTGCTGAGGACGAGTGTGGATGAAACGCCAAGTGTGCCCTGCGGGGCATCGTCCCACGGCCGAGTCCTGGCAACCATCGCCTGCCTTGCGGGGCACAAAACCAGTGCATGCCCAGCGGAGCATCAACCGACGCCTGCTCTGCGAGGCACTCTTCGACGCCTGCCCTGCGGGGCACGGGCCGACGCCTGACAGATCGGTGACTGTGGGGCAGTGCTCGTCTCGGACCGAAGACGCGGGCAAGCCGACGGGCACTACGCTACACTGAAAGACTCGTAACAATGCGATGATACGGAGCGGCGATGGTCGCCGTTCTCGCAGGGGTGAGTCGCTCGCTGCCGCCCGCATATCGCCGCCGTTACGAGACAAAGCCTTGCTGACGACGAGTGTGGGTGAAACGCCAAGTGTGCCCTGCGGGGCATCGTCCCACGCCGGAGTCGCGACAACCAACGCCAGCCCTGCGGGGCACAAAACCAGCGCAT
>NZ_SJPK01000050.1 GCF_007859855.1 Allorhodopirellula solitaria | reverse complement strand
GGGATTGAATTTCAGAATCTGCGATTGCTTGAGTGAGGCTTCCGACGATACCTTTGACATCCATGAGGCTTCCTTTCCTGCGGTGTTAGTTTGAGCACCAACATTTTGCAGGAGGAAGCCTCTTTTCGTGAATACCAATCTCGCCAGATCACAGGCGCACTACGCGGATCGCACCCATTGTAACCCTTGATCTTGCTGGCGATGCAGATGCAAAATCGCTGGTTGGCCTACCTTGCCGCGTGTCGTCGTCTCACCTGTTGATTGACATGCCAAACGGAAATCTGACGGTAGTTCCAAATGAAACTGTACTCACACTTGAACTCGACGAATCTGGCGGATAACCATGCGATGAAACGAAGTCGCCGAATTCGTCTAGCTTTACATCACTATCAACCACGGCGACTCGCTTATCGCCGACGTTCTCCGACTGAAATTCCTTCGGACCTTACAGCAGACTTGAATGAGCTACGAGAATCTCATGGTTGCCCACTTGGTAACTGTCGTTCCCTGTATTTTTCTCGGCTTAGTAATTTTCGCGCTCCCCAAAGGCAATCGCCTACACCGAACAATCGGCCGGGCATATGTAATCCTGATGTTGCTGACTTCGATCTTGTCGTTGTTTATGAAGGCACGGGCTGGCCCTCAACTGATGGGGCATTTTGGATTCATTCACCTTTTCAGCGTTTTGACAGTCGTTTCGCTTCCTGCAGCAGTTTTCGCTGCGAGAGCTGGGGAAATCAAAACACACAAGTATATGATGATGCTCGCGTATATGGGCGCAATAGGATTCGCTGGTTTGTTGACTTTGTTGCCCGATCGCTATTTCCACCGAATCTTATTCTCCAACTGAGACCCGGAATACGGAGAACAATCCGATCGGGATAGGGCCCGGATTGCTCCGGGACCCTCCCACACCACCTAAGCACATCGGGTGAATTCATTCGGCATAACTAAAAAGCGTGGGCATATACGTCACGTCTCCGAACTCACAGAGTGTTTTCGTAAGCGTGTTTAGCAGTGTACTGAATCTCTCCCATGCCTCCACAGGGAGCAATTGGTACTTCAGTTTTTTCCAAAGCCCTTCGATCGCATTTAGCTCTGGGCTATAGGGCGACAGATGGTAGATGTAGAGCCCTTTGTCCGCCCAGTCTTCTAAGCGATCTTGAAAGGCTCCGCTGGTGTGCACCGAGGCATTGTCAAGGACCACAACGGTTGGTCCTTCGATTGTTTGGCAGTAATCATCAAAAATTGCAATCACCATTTCGCTGTTCACGTAGCCTTTGTGGAGATAGGTGTGCGTGTCGCCGTTTTGACTTTGGAACCCAAGCGTTTGAACGTTGCTGCCGTGTGCACCGGTGACGGGGATCTCGTAACGCCGACCGATCGGTTGCCACCCATACGGAACAACTCCTTTTAGCGAGAAACTCGCCTCGTCAAAGTAGACAACGTTTAGATCGGGTTCTTCGAGAAACTCGGAAAGTTCTTCCTTGGCCAATTGAAATGCCTTTTCGTCCTGTTTTTGCCGCGAGCTTCGACGGTAACGCTTCCAACTCAGCCGAAACCGCTTCGCATAATCCCGCAGGGTGGGACGCTTGATATCCTTACCGGTTTTTTCCTTCAGCTCTTTCAGAACCTTGGCTGGTCGATTCGGGTATTTCCGAAGCAATCTCCGAAGGGTTTGCTGTTCTGCGTCGCTGAGTATCGGCGGCGCACCGGGGTGCTCGGAGTCCTCAAGTGCTTCGGGGCCACCTTCGGAAAACCTGTCAATCCAACTCGATACCGAATCTCGATCGACGCCGAAGATGTCGACAATGGCACTGATCTCATATTGTTGATTGCTAAGTAGGATTGCGTGAGCACGGACACGTGTATAGTGGCAATGATGGGTCTTCCACATTTCAGTTAGTTGCTGTTCCTGCTGAACTGACGTGATTTTCGCAAATTTCATAGATGGACGTGCCATTTGATTCTCCCGGTTTGTGAAACAGGGAGAATCACGATGCCGTGCACAATTTCGACCATCGAACATTTGCTAGCAAAAGAAGAAAAGATTCCCAAGAAACATAGGTGCAAAATCTTTGCCAATTACACCGAATAATTCACCCAGATGTGCTTAGCATGCGGGTCCGCACTAGGCGGTTCGTCTCAACGGTGCAAACTTCTGCCACCGCTCTTCGAGGCAAACGAGGCCCGCAGTTGTGAGATATTCGATCGACAGCGCGCGTTGGACTCCTGACGTCATCGAAAGACGCCATTCCCCCTTGCGGCTGCAACCGAAACCCAGTGCGTCTTGCCTCGATATACCAAGAGACATCAACTTGCTGACTCGTGTGCGTGGGAAGCACCAGTCTTTCCAGTAACAAGCTCGGACCCGGCGGCGTAGCCACTTGTCCAAGTCAATGAATGTCGTCTTGCGTCCATCATGGGCAAAGTACGCGATCCAACCATTGGCGTAAGAGCGGAATTCTTTCATCCGACTCGCCATCGACACACCCCGATTGCGGCGGAAGATCTCCGACGCCTTCTTGTGGAATCTGGCAAGGCTCTTCTTACTGACACGAATTTGTCCGCCGTAGCCGTGAAACTCATAGCCTACGTACTCCAGCCCGTCCGTATTGCGCAGCGAGCTCTTGTCGCGATTGACTTTTAACTTCATTCGTGTGACCAAGAATCTCTCCACCGTGCGAAACACACGTCGCGCTGATACTTCTGTCTTCGTGAAGATCACGAAGTCGTCCGCATATCGCACAAATGGCAAGCCACGCTTCTCAAGCTCTTTGTCGAAATCGTCTAGATATATATTCGACAACAGAGGAGACAGGGGGCTGCCTTGGATCGTTCCTTTCTCGGTCGGTTGGCATAAACCGTCGACCATCACCCCGCCACGCAAGAACCGTCCGATTAACTTCAACAGCCGTTTGTCGCGAACCTTGCGGCCCACTTTTGCCATCAGTTTGTCATGTTGAACTAAGTCGAAAAATTTCGACAAATCCATATCAACGCACCACCGGCGACCGTCTCGGATGATCTTCTGTATTTGCTTGACCGCACCCTGGGCGGAGCGATAAGGTCGATAGCCGAAACTTGACTCGGAGAACTCCGGGTCAAACATCGGCGTCAGGACCAACGCGATGGCTTGTTGAATCACACGCTCGAGCAAGTTTGGAATACCGAGCTCGCGTGTGCCGCCATCGGGTTTGTCGATGGAAACTCGCCGTGCCGGTGAGGGCCGGTAAGTTCCCGCTAGAAGTTGCACTTTGATCTGTTGCCAACGTGGCTGGAACCACTCAGGGAACATCTCGACCGTGATCCCGTCAGGGCCAGGAGCCCCGCGGTTGGCCTTGACTCGTGCCCAAGCGGTTTCCATGTTGAGATCATCAACCACTTCTTCCATCAAAGAGTTGGGGTAACTTTCGTCCAAGGCTGACTTCTCGATGTTCGCCGAAGTCGCTGCTCTCGGCTGAGGTGGAGTTAGTTTCGAGACCATCAGTGGTTCTTTCCTTGTGTTGAATCATTTGGTCCTTCCCGCAGCCGCTGGATTGCGGCAGGTTCGGTACTACGACCGCTGCTGACTTCCCCCAGACACACTCAGGGTTACCCCTGTTTGCCCGACCTTTCGGGCAAGCCCTACTCGCCGGTACGTCCGGAGGCTCTCCCCAGATAAGGGAGCGTGATCTGTCCCTGCCCAATCGCCACATCTACCCCGAGCGGAAAAACTTCCAGTCTGGACTTCGCTGTGACATGCCAGCTCGTCCCCGACTCTTGGCCTCATGTGAATTCTGTTCGTCAACTGGCAGGTCTTGGCGGGAAGGCGTCCGGCTACGGCTACTTCGCCGGTTTTCCGATCACCCTTCGCAGGCTTCCTCTCCACGGTCTGTTACCTCGCCGCAGTTGCCCTCGCCTCGTGTTTGCTTTCTTACGAGCTATCCATGTGGTATCATGACTCTCTCGTTAAAAGGACTGGAATTCAACACAGGGGACTAAGTTCCCAAAGGAACCGCACCCCATAAGATCACGCCCATGCTGGGCGTACATGATGACGGAGCGGCGTGGTCACCGTCCTCGCAGGGGTGAGTCGCTCGCCGCCGCCCGCATATCGCCGCCGTTCTGGCACAAAGTGGCCATCGTGCTCGTGCTCAGTGAAACGGTGCTCGTGCTCGTAATCGAAATGGCGCAACCAAGACCGAACCAATCTTCGACCACGATCGACTCGACGTCTACCGTTTGTCAATCGGATACGTCGCTGCTGCATTCGACGTTTCGAAATCGCTGAGCGGTTTGCATCGCCACGCTCGTGATCAATGGCTTNAAGTTTGACGGCGTTAGGGAGCCGTCGGTAGACTATGAACTGGGGAACGATTACGAGCACGAGCACCGCGATGCTGAGCACGAGCACGAAAGAAAGCCAGAACCAAGCCGTGCACCTAAGGACGGCTCGCGCGATTATACCAATGGAAAATCAATCGTCCGTCCTCGGTGACGGGTAACGTTCTGGCACAAAGTGGCCATCGTGCTCGTGCTCAGTGAAACGGTGCTCGTGCTCGTAATCGAAATGGCGCAACCATGACCGAACCAATCTTCGACCACGATCGACTCGACGTCTACCGTTTGTCA
>NZ_SJPK01000049.1 GCF_007859855.1 Allorhodopirellula solitaria | reverse complement strand
CTTGGACACTGTCCAAGAATCATCGAGGCCAAGAAGATCACGGTAATGTTCGTTGAGACTGTTCATCCCACCAGTTTACAAAAACCAGCTAAAATCGGCTATCTGCCACTAAATTCCGAGAAGAACCAAGCAGGCAAGCATGTGCTGTGCGAAAAGCCGATGGCGACCACAGTGGAGGAGTGCCAAAGGATGATGGCGGAGGCCGAGTCGGCAAAGCGGAAGTTGATGATTGCCTACCGACTGCACTACGAACCGATGAATCTGCAGGTCATGCAGTGGTGCCGAGATGAAAAGTTTGGTCCGGTACGGAGCATCGCATCGTCCAACTGCCAGGACGTGAAGGCACCAAACATCCGATTGAGTCGCGATCTCGGCGGGGGCCCACTCGGCGATATCGGAATCTACAGCCTCAACGCTACCCGCTATATCACTGGCGAAGAACCAATCCGTGCGACAGCGATTGCTGATGCCCCCAACGACGATCCCAGGTTCGCCGAAGTGCCTGCTAACATTGGGTTCACGCTCGAGTTTCCTTCCGGAACAATCGCCTCCTGCACCTGCAGCTTCAATGGACCGGAGAAACGGGACTTTGAGGTTCATTGCCGAGATGGCGTGATCGCGATGGACCCCGCATTTTCATATCGGGGACTGCGTCTGTTCACTGAGAACACCGAAACACGCACTCAGCACAAGTTGGCAGCCATCAATCAGTTTGCGGCGGAAATGGATCATTTCGCCCTGTGCATTAAAAACGACACCGAACCGCGAACGCCAGGCCAGGAAGGACTATTGGACATGCGGGCGATGGTTGCCATCAACCGCTCCGTTGAACTGGGCCGCACGGTCGAAATCGCCGTCCAGTGATGCATCTCGATCGAGCTGTATCTCAGCACTGGCGTGGAGCTCGATCAGCAACGCAATTCCGAATCGAGGGAACTCCAAGTCGTAACTCAATTGTCACCGGCCACGTCCCAAACCATGATCGCATTTGTCCCCGCGGAAGAGGAAATTCAAATAGCTCGTGAAGTAAGCCGAGCTATCTGAGCGTGCGGTTGGGCGATCGTTTCTAGTAACCGTCCACGGCCTTGGGACGTCGATTTAATTACTGACGCTTTTCCACCGGCCGTGTCCATTGCATGTCGGCATGGGCTTGCCAGCCATTGTGTATAGTCCCGATAGGGACGGCAGCACTCTGCCGGGGACGTCAGTCCCCGGTCCAGCCTGCAGTTTCCGACTCAGCCCCGGTAGGGGCGACAGCAGCGGCAAGATAGCACGCCCATTTCGGTTTGGCTGTCGTCCCTTCGGGACTTTGGCTCGTTGTTCTCCTGTATTCCTGGGACTTGCGTCCCCGGCAGAGTGCTTCCGTCCCTTTCGGGACTCAGGACATTTGGCTCGGCCCCGAGAAATTGCCTACAAATTATGCAATAATTAAATCGACGTCCCTCGGCCGCGCAAGGTCACACTCTCGGGCGTGTTCTCGCACATGTGGAACGAGGCACCGCTTTGCGACACGTTTCATTTAGCGTTTGACGGTCGCGGAGGGTCCATTCGGTGAAGCTTCCAGCCGCGGCGATTCCGACGGCGTCGCCAGGAAATCGACCAGGTGTCGACTCACCTGATCAGGCTGATCCAGCATCACGAAATGTCGAGCATTTTCTATGCGAATCAACGATGCCGAAGGAATGTCCCACGCAAGCCGTTCGCCATATTTGAGCAATTGAAACTTGTCGTCCTCGCCCCAGAGAATCAGCGCCGGGACACGGATCTCCGGCAGTCGGCTGGTGATTTCAGTGGTCAGGTTGGTATTCAATGCGGATGCATTGCGGATCAGGGATAACTTCCCCACTTCCGTGCGATAGGGAGCGAGCAGCCCCTCCATTACGCTCGCATCCGGCGAATGAGAAAACCCTTGCTTCAGAGCATGGCTGAGCACGTTGGTCGCCGTCGACGCCGACATTTTCCGCTTGGTTTCTGGATGTCCGGCTTGCAGCATCAGTTCGATGGGCCAAGAGTCGTAACACACTGTGTTTAGTAGACATAGCTTACTCACCCGGTGCGGGAAGAGGGTTGCCAACCGGAGCGCCACCCCGCCGCCAATATCATGTGCGACGATCACTGCCTGATCGATATCGAGGGCGTTCATCCATTGGTCGATGACCTCAGCTTGCCGACTGATGGAGCGATCGAAGCAATCACGCTTGTCCGAGAAGCCGAACCCGAGCAGGTCGGGGACGAGCACACGATGCGTTTCTGCCAACGCCGGAATCTGCTGGTGCCAAAGGTATCCCCACATCGGGATGCCGTGAATGAGCACGACTGGAGGACCTTTGCCCTCATCGATGTAGCTGATGAAAGAATCGCCAATCTCGACGACCTTTTGCAATTGTTGAAAACTGCGCCAGTTCACGATACACCTTCCTTTTCGAACTGTGGGGATGGGGCGGGAAACGGCGACTCTTCTAGTTCGGCCACCTCTCGCCAATCCAGCTGCAATCGAGCCATGTTGAGAATCAATCCAGGTAGCAACTGCACAAAAGACTCCGTTATTTCGACCACTTCCTCGATCTCGGCGCCGGCGTCTTTGACGGCTTGGAGATCGAGCGATACGGGGTAAGGCAACCCACGTGCGAGCGTAAGTGCGGTCTCTCGCAACTGATTCGCCGCGTCTTGATGCATGGGCGTCTGTACCAGGGGTTTAAGAGCCTGCCAGGCGGCCGACAGGTAATCCGGCCACAGTGCGAGCGTTCGATAATCACTGTTGATCGAACGCAGTGACAGCGAGTTTTTGATATCGCGGTACAATTCCATCAGATGTTCATCGTCGGGCTGTTCGGACTCCATCTCCATGGAATACATCGTTGGCGGTACGCCGCGCGGAAGGCGGTCAGCCTCCTGCGTAGTAGCACGCCCGACCTCTTCGCCCTGTAGCAACAGCAAGACCGCCGAGGAAAACACCAAGAGCTTCGGATTCACGTAGTGATACAGATCCAACGCCGCACGAATCTGAAAGCTCTGGCTCTCTCCCAGCGAGACATGCGACCGGACAGCGGGCGGGCCTAACTCCGCTACGGACCGAACCGCATCTGATCGCAGCCGGTCGGCTGCGGATTCGAACGCCCACGTCTCGACATTGGGCCTCATCACGTCCCACACCAACGGCAGGAACTCGCCGTACGCCGCCCAGGTGCGGAAGTTGAGATTGACTCCTGTCACGCGCAGTGACTGCTTGATCTCGTAGTAGACACGCTCGATCTCGCCAGTTGCCTCGTGCTCGGCTATGGGTTGCTTCTTGCTCAATCCAAACATGGTTTATTCCCTTTGGGCTTGCGGTAGCGGATGCGGCGATGCATCAACCGCAGAATTGACGGCACAAATCCCATTGCTTCCAGGAGAGCTTTCCCGCTTAACTTGTAGCCACGATCATCGGGACGCCGCTACCGAGATATTGCACGCAAATGCAGTGCCAACGGACTGGTGTCGTCTTAGTGAAAAGGAAGATAAGCAAATCCGTCCAGTTGTTTATTAACGTTGACCGAAGCGGCAGAGTCCGTCACGGTGACGCTCGAGGTGACCTTTTCCAACGCGTACTTATGATGCGCCAATGCTTGGCCGCAGACGAAGACCTTCACGCCAGCCTGTGTGAGCTGTTGAATCAGCGGCAGGTTCGGATTCTTCTCCTGGCCGAAGTGCTGCTGGTACCCCGTATTCGACAAAGCCGCCTTGGTGGCATCGCCATGCAGAACCAATGCCAGCTGCATGCCCTGTTTCGGCCCCACACCCGCCTGGGCGTAAAGATTGGCGATCCTCGCCGCCTTGAACAGTGGCTCGAGCACCCCCTCTTTCACTTTGCCGGACGTGATATCGAGGACGAGTTTCGAATTTTTCCGTGGTGGTTCGGCAGAGTCTTCAAGTTTGATGACACCGCCTTACCCTTTAATAAGCGGAAAGACGAAGTAGGGGCCGGCCGTCTGGGTCTCCGCATGTGACGCTGTCACGATCGCGAGCACAATCGCTGAAATTCGCAGACGCATGGTAGATCATTCTCCCGAGGTTGTTGAGCGCGAGGAGGGGGGGGGAACTTGGTGTCCAGCGGATTCGTTCGTCTTGTGATGACGCTGGGCAATTGGCCCACGCTAGCTTGCTCGTGCTCTTGGGCGAAGGAGAAGACCGGCGAAGCCGCGAATGTCCGCGGCAGCACGGCGGCGCTCTTGAGTAACCGCCTTCTTTGCGACCCCGGAGGGCTGTTGTGAATCGCCATTCGGTTCATCATGTTTCTGCGTGGTAGCCGGGTTGATCTACCTTTATTGGATCGGAATGTATCAGCCACCATCCCAAGAGGATCAACGCAACGCCCGACCCGAGAAAGATCAGGTCCCACAGCAGATGACCACTGGTCTCGGTGACGTGGTGAATGTGCAGGATGTGGTGGTCGATCACGCCCTCCACCAAATTGAAGAGACCCCATCCCAAGCTGAGCGACCCGACAAACGTCCTGGTAGACCGGGGGACGTTTTCTTGACGTACAGCGTGCCACAGCATTGCAATACCTACGGCCGTCATGATCCATGTGAAGACGTGGAACAGGCCGTCCCAGAACATGTTAATTTCAAGATTGATGGCCAAGGTGCGCATGTCAACATCCCTCACCGGAAGCTTCGCTGAAAGCATGTTATGGAACTGCAATAGTTGATGAAACAAGATTCCATCGACGAAGCCACCCATACCGATCCCCATCATCGTTCCGGCGGAAATGAGCGGTCGGCGATTCATGCGATTATTCATCACCAACTCCTGTCGTCGATCTGACGGTGGTGTCAGATGGCGTTGATTTGTTGCGGACCGAGGGTGAAAAACATTCGTGCCATGGAGTGCCAAAATGAATAGCCGCAACGATGACCATCAACACCATGATGGGAAGAAGCGTTAGAACGGCGTTAAAGGCGAACTCGCCGTTGAAGATGCCAGCGGCTACCTCTCTGCCGACATCCGAGTCGCAATAGGGACAAGCCCAGGCCGACCCGGCCGACGCAAAAATGGCCATCGCAATGGCAAATATGTAACGAATATTCATTGAAATTCCTTTGATCACCCCCTGAGTAACAAAATCGCTTTATTTCGGCTCAACCGACGGAAGCGTGCGCCCGAGGTTTTCAAGGCATGGCTCCCGTATCGAAGGATTTATTTGTGGGATGTGATTATCAATGTTAGACTGGCACTGCCGGGAGAAACGGAGCCGAGCTCTGCAGAGGTGCGGGCTTGG
>NZ_SJPK01000048.1 GCF_007859855.1 Allorhodopirellula solitaria | reverse complement strand
GAATCATCGACGGCATCCTTGCTTGTGTTGAGATTTTTGTGAAGAAAAACCACGATGCAACAAGGATGCCGTTCTTCGCTAGCTCAAAATTGTTTCACGCCAGATTCGCCCTAAGTCCACGCCATTCGAGCTCGGCTCCGTTTCTCCCGGCAGCTCCGGTCTAACATCCACTACCACCTCCGACAAATCAATCATTGGATACTGGAGCCACGCTTCCAAAACCTCCAGCGCACGCTTCCGTCGGATGAGCCTATTTCTTTGCGGCAGATCGATAGCATTCCCTCCGAATCGAACCTCGTGCCGGGAGAGTATGTCTGGTAGGAGGGAACACCGCCGATGGCAGATGTCGACGGAAGCCTTCCCGGACGCGTTCCGGGTTCTCTCGCTGCGATGACAGCGTACACTAGCCCGCTCAGCATCGAGAGCACAACGAGTGGCGCAAGCTCCCAGCTTGCGGTCGGCAAACATCGCAAGCTGGAAGCTTACGCTACTCTTAACCTCGCCACCTACTGTCCTCGCGTCCCATAGCGACGGCCCCATCAGGAGAGACTGAATTTGTCAGTGGAATCAACTTCGGGAAAACGAGAAACGCCGGGTTCGCGTTCGGTAGCGACGCGGTGCGAGCGAGTCTTTTGCGGCTGGGATGAACCCTTGTTGCAGCATGCGGCGCGGTGGCTAATCGAGCAGCGGGGCACCGGCTCGTCGGCTGCGCTCGACCTGAGCGGGTGGGACGTGGTGTTGCCCTCAAGCCGTGCGATAACGAGGCTACGCGAGAAATTGGCGGAGGCGGCCCGGGCAAATCGATGCGAGTATCGATCGCCGCGGTTCTACCTCGTCGGTCAGTTGCCCGGTTTGCTGTACCGGCGACCAGCCGAGTGGGCGACGGACTTCGAGCAATCTCTCGCCTGGGCAAGGGTCCTATCAGCTACGGATACCGAGTCGCTCAAGACGCTCGTTCCGACGCCGCCGGAGCCCGATGCCACGGCACCTTGGTTGGATCTCGCATCCACTCTCCGGCGTCTCTGGACCAAGGTTGCAGCGGAGAATATGACCTTCGCAGAGGTTCAGGCAAAAACGGAAGCGGGGGCCGAACAGCGGCGTTGGGAAGTTCTCGGTGCGGCGTTTGATCTTTACCGGCGCGAGCTTCAATCCGCTGAGCGCTGCGACCCGTACGCTGCGGCCCTCGACAAAGTCGCCAGCGGCCAGTGCCGGGCTTCGCGTCCGATCGTGTTGGTCGGCGCCAGCGACCTGTCGGAGATGGTCAAGGCCATGCTGGGGCAGGTCGCGGCCCCCGTTACCGCCCTCGTCGCGGCGCCGCAGTCCGATGCCGATCGCTTCGATGCGACCGGTTGCCTGATCCCAGAGCGTTGGAAAGAGCACCGGTTGCCGCTTGGCGACGAGCAATTGGTGCCCGCCACCGGCGTGGACGATCAATCGAGAGCGGTGATCGAAGCACTCGCCGATTTCGGCCAAGAACACAGTGTCGATGCGATCACGATCGGCGTGACCGATCCCTCTCAGATTGAGCCCATCGAGAACCATTGCCGATTGATGAAAGTCCCCACCTACCGGCACATGGGGTGGACGGTGGCAGAAACCTCGGTTGGGAGATTGCTCGATCTGCTGGTGACGTATCGTCAGCGGCGCACTTGGCGGGCTCTCGCGGCCCTCGTTCGACATGCAGCCGTCTACCAATTGATCGACCGGAGTTGGAATTCCAGCCAGCCAAAGACCGCCTCGCCGAAGCGATCCAAGGGGTGGTTAACGTCGCTCGATCAATTATTGTCCGAGGCTTTCCCTCGCGGCATCGATCACCCCCTGCCTGCTACTCGGCAAGAGACCGCGGCAGCCAATCAAGTCCGAGATTGTCTTCAGGAGTGGCTCGCTCCATTGGACCGGAGTGCTCGCCCGATCCGGAAATGGAGCCAGGTTCTTCTGGAGGTACTCGAATCTGTTTACGCCGACACGATCGAGACCGAGGCGATCGACGACCCGACATCGCTTGCGGTCACCGCGACACGCCGAGTTTTGCTGGAACTGGAGAACTTGAGCGAGTCCTTGGATGCTCCAATCGAATCTCTTGCCGCCCTCGAATTACTAACCAACCGCATCGCGGATATTCCTTTGTCTGATTCGGCAACGGCGGAGAAGATTGAGATCTTGGGGTGGCTGGACCTGGCGCTCGATGACGCGCCCGCTCTCGTCGTTTGTGGACTCAATCATCCCTATGTTCCCGAAGCCGCCGCATCGGATCCCTACCTGCCCTCGTCGCTGCAGTCGGCCCTGAGCCAACGGGTCAACGACCGCCGCTACGCGCGGGACGTCCACGCGATGCATCAGATGCTCACTAGCCGCTCAGAGGTGCGTTTCCTCGTAGGCACCCATTCGGCCGACGGTTCGCCCACGCCGCCGAGCCGGCTGTTGGCAGCGGCGTCGCCCGACGATGCCGCCCGCCGTGTCTGCGGCATCCTGACAGAGCATCGCCCGGCCATGAGCGTGGTCTCGCAGGACGCTTGTATGGAAGACCAGGTGGCAGACCAATCTCACATCGATTATTTTCGCCCCCCGCCCTCACAACCGGGACGTACGGTCGAGACCTTGAGCGTGACCGCGTTCTCAGCCTACCTGGCGTGCCCGTACCGATTCTATCTGCGCTATGTTCTGGGTCTGCGCCCGCTCGATGACTCCACACTCGAACTCGCCGCGAACCAGTTCGGCGACCTCGTCCATGGTGCCCTTGAGTATTTCGGCGAAAGCAAGGCGAAAGACGAGCCCGACCCTGACAAGATCGCCGCAGAGCTGACCGCCCAGCTGCACCGGTACGCCAGCGAATATTATGGTGACAACACAGCGTCGACGGTGCAGATACAGGTTCGCCAAGCCGAACGTCGCTTGAAAACGGTCGCCCTGCGGCAAGCTGAACGGATCGCCCAGGGCTGGCGAATCCATGCCGTCGAAGCATCCGTTGACGAACTCGACTTCGACCGCAAGACCAAGAAACCCAAACAGCCCACGGGGATCCTCATCGATGGAAAGTTCACCGGTCTGCGCGGACGCTTTGATCGAATCGATTATCACCCCGAACTCGATCGTTGGGCGATCTTGGACTACAAGACCCACGGCCATCTGCCGGAGAAGAAACATCTCAAGAAGTTGCCCGACGGTTCGGTGCAATGGGTTGATTTGCAATTGCCGCTGTATCGACGATTCATCCCCGATCTCGGAATCCCCGCCGATCCCATCGATGTGGAACTGGGGTACTTCAACGTGGCCGAGAAGGACGCGGAGACGAAGATCAACCTCGCGACGTTCACGCAATCCCAGTTCGACCAAGCCGATGAACTGATCCACGATTGCGTGCGCAAAATCCGGGACTGTCAATTTGAGTCGCATCCAGCCGGCGTGCAGTACGATGACTATGAAATGATGTTCAACGAATCTATTAACACCGTACCCGTCGACGATGAATGCGAAACGAGTGAGGTGTCCCGATGAACGATCACACCCACCCATCAACCGCACCCGACCGCAAAGATCCGGTCGCGACCGATCAAGAGGCAATCGAGGCATTCGATGAGCTGTTGATAGACCGCGAGATGCTCACGCCCGAATTACTCCGAGGTGCCTTTGAGCCTACCTTGGTTCGCGCCTCGGCGGGCACCGGAAAAACCTATCAGCTCACCGCTCGGCTATTGAAAATCCTGTTGACGGGTGCCCCACCTGAATCGGTCTTAGCCACCACGTTTACCCGCAAGGCCGCTGGCGAGATTCTGACCCGCGTTCTCGTCACGCTCGGCCAAGCCGCCGATGCGGAGCGCCCCGAGAGTCTCGCGGCGCTGCGAGATCAGGTTGGGCTGCCAGGGTTGCCGCGGCACGTCTGCGCCGACCTCTTTCATCGCCTGCTCCGTCACATCCACCGGCTTCGCATCTGCACACTCGATAGCCTCTTTTCACAACTTGCGCGGGCTTTGCCCTTCGAATTGGAACTGCCCCCGGGTTGGCGATTGACCGACGAGGTGGAGGAGGTTTGGCTGCGGCAAGTCGCCGTTGGCAATATGATCGACAGTTTAAAACCGGCCGAGATTGAGAGCCTGATTTCGATGCTCGGCCGGGGCGATGTCAAACGCAATATCGCTCGCGAATTGATCATGGTCGTCGAAACCACCTACGCGATGGCCCGTCAAGCTGACGTTGAGGCCTGGGACACCATCGACGTCCCCGCACGCCCTGAGTCTCCCCAGATCACGTCAACGGCGGGGACCTTTCGGATGGCGGATCTGCCGCAGAAATCACTTCGCGAATTGCTCGAGAAGATGGCTGACTACCTCGACGCTCGCGATTTCGGTCCGCTCGTCGAACAGACGCTGCTCAAAAACATTCACAAATCGCGGCGACTCGATGAGGAAGTGAAGTATGGACGCAGCAAGTTCCCACCCGAGCTCGATCCGGGGTTCGACGTTTTGTACCGATCGGTCCAGTGCGAAGCCCTCTCGCTGTTGAGGAGCCAAAACCACGCTACCGGTGGCGTCGCGGTCCATTATGAACAATCCATTTCGGAACTGAAACAAAACCAACGCGCCTTCGCGTTCGATGACATCGCCGTGCGTTTGGCCAACATCTTCCGGCGGCTCGATGGGGCCACGATCCAGCAGCGCCTCGACTCGCGGATCGACCATCTTCTGCTCGATGAGTTCCAAGACACCGCTCCCGTGCAGTGGCAGGTTTTGAAGGTGCTGGCCGAGTCGGTGGTCAAACCGGCGTCCGATCCCGGTGAAGCCCCGGACTCGACACTCGGCACAACGGATCCGCGCCGCAGTCATTCGTTCTTCTGCGTCGGCGATACCAAACAGGCTATCTACGGTTGGCGGGGTGGTGTTGCGGAGATCTTTGAGGCGGTCGACTCGCAGATCGACGGCATCGTCTCGACGTCGCAGGACATGAGCTACCGCAGCTCTTCCGTTGTGCTCGATGCCGTCACGGACGCCTTCCAAAACCTCACCAAGCACCCTCTCGCGGAAACACCGGCGAGCGAAGACCCAGGGGATAAATCGCTCTACGAAGCGATCGCCCTGCAAACCTTTGCCAAAAAGTTCCCCCAGCACACCGCCGCCCGATCGCTGCCTGGGTTCGTGCGTTTCATGACCGGCCCGCTCGTGCCGCCGAAGGAAAACCCAGAGGATCCGAAAGGGAAACCGATCAAGGCCACTGCCAAGGAGGTTGCCGATGCTCTGATGGTCGAAACCGCCGAACAGATCGCGGGGCTGCACCGCGAGGCACCCGAGCTGACAATCGGTGTCCTGACGCGAACCAATGCGACAGTCGCGATGCTGATCGATCACTTGGAATCACGTGGGGTCGACGTCAGTGCTGAGGGCGGCAATCCGCTGTCCGATTCCGTGGTGGTGCGATGGATTCTTTCCGCCTTGATGATGGTCGAGCACCCCGGTGACGGTCGCTGGCGGTTTCATATCGCCTTCTCACCGCTCGCCGATTGTCTACCGCTGTCCGATGATGACGACGCGAACGCGGCCGCTGACGAACTGCGATCCATGCTCGAAGACCACGGGTTGCCGGCAACTGTGCTGCACCTCGCCGAAACCCTGCGAGCGGCCTGCGATGAGCGCGACCGCGTGCGGCTGGATCAACTCGTCGAGCTGGCGACGCTCTATCGGCACACGGCGAGATCGCGGCTGCGTGATTTTGTTGAGTTGGTCAACACGAAACGTGTGCAGAGGCCTCGCGCCGCGGCGGTACGGGTGATGACCGTTCACCAATCCAAGGGCCTGGAATTCGATGCCGTGTTCTTACCTGAACTTCACAAGGATTTGATTGGTCAATCGCCGCAGTGCATCGCGGACTTGCCCGACCTCAGCCAACCGCCAGTTGGGATGAGCCGCAGTGTCAGCGAAAAACAATGGCACTACCTACCCGAACGCTGGCAGCGAACCTTTGGCGCCAACGTGACCGCGCGGGTCACCGAAGCTTTGTGTCTGCTCTATGTCGCCATGACACGGGCTCGGCAAGGACTGTATCTCCTCACGCCACCAGCGACCAAAGCTGATTTCGAGAACAAGAATGCAGGCTCACTCCTGTTTCATGCATGGAAAGACCCAACCGATACCGATGTCGACGCCACCGCAGGCCGGACGGTGCTCTTCGAGTCCGGTGACGAACAGTGGTGGCAGTCAGCGGAAGCGGCCGAGCAGTCGGCGGTTCCAGAAACGCCACCGAACGCAAAACGCCCGCTATCCTTCCGCCCCATCGGAGAAGTCCCCAGACGCAACGCACAGGTTGAGGATAGGCAGAACGCATAAACCGATGGGCTCGGCGTTCCTTCACAATTCGTAGTGGACGAGGCGACGAGTCCCATATTCGCAGTGGACGAGGCGTCGAGCTGGTCATTACCCACACGATTGCTCCCCCGTGTACTTGTCACACGGGAAGCGACGTTTTGTGATTACCCGCATGTATCCCGAAGGACGTTTCATTACTGCAGCTTTTCATTCGGCGTTCTTGAGCCCCAACGGGGCGGCTGTATGAAAGCCCAGGGCATCGCCCTCTTTATCCTACACATCTTTTCGGGTAGATACACAGGCACATAAAGGATCTCAGTGTGCTCAGGGAGGGCTGCGGCGATGGAATGGATTGAATCGGAGTTCGCTTGGCTTGAATTAGGCGACCTGAGACGAGAAAAACGCGTTAAAACGATTGTCGAGCAGTTTTCGAGAATCGCTGAG
>NZ_SJPK01000047.1 GCF_007859855.1 Allorhodopirellula solitaria | reverse complement strand
CGAGTTCATGCTGGTGTTGGCGCAGTTGGGCGGCTACTTGAACAAAACAGGGCAAGGACCGCCCGGTTCCACCGTAATCTGGCGTGGACTGCGGCGACTGCAGGCGTACCGCGAAGCCTATATTGCATTCGGAACGGGCTAAAAAAAGATGTGTAGGATAAAGAGGGCCAGAAGCCTAGGTTACGCCAGGAATCACCATGCAACTATCACTCCTAAGACAAAAAAGCGAACTCGCGAACGCAGCGATGCAGCGAGAAATCCTCGAAGGAGAGTCGACGCCGAGACAGCCATACTTTGACCAGAAACTTCGCTCGAGCGACCTACCAAGCCTGCGTGCCAAGAGCATCGAAGTGCTGCAGATCAACGTCGGCAAGTTGTGCAATCAGACGTGCACCCATTGCCACGTCGACGCCGGGCCAGACCGACGCGAAAGCATGTCGCGAAAAACTGCCGAGCAGATCATTGACGTGCTCGCCGACAACGACATACCGACGCTAGACATCACCGGCGGTGCACCGGAAATGAACCCCAATTTTCGTTGGCTCGTCGAGCGGGCCCACCAACTCGGACGCAGGGTGATTGATCGCTGCAACTTGACGATCCTGATGGCCAATGGATTCAAAGACTTGCCGGAGTTTCTCGCCGAACATGAAGTGGAAGTCGTCGCGTCCTTGCCGTGCTACATGGAAGATAACTGTGATAGCCAACGCGGCGATGGCGTTTTCAAGCGATCGATCGACGCCCTCAAGCGGTTGAACCAACTGGGGTATGGACGTCCGGGATCGGGGCGCAAACTGACGCTCGTCTACAACCCGACGGGAATTTCGCTGCCGCCGTCGCAACACGAACTCGAAGCGACCTACCGCGACGAGCTGAAATCGCGGTATGACATTGTGTTTTCGGAACTGCACACGATTACGAACCTTCCTATCAGCCGGTTTCTCGATGATCTGCGTCGCAACGACCAACTCGATGAGTACATGCAGAAGCTGATCGATGTCTTCAATCCGGCCACGGTCGAGGGTGTCATGTGCCGCGCGATGGTCTCTGTTGATTGGCAGGGAAATCTGTTTGATTGCGATTTCAACCAAATGTTGAATATGGGTTTAGCACCTGAGCTACCACAGCACATTGCGGATTTCGACGCTGCGAGACTTGGCGACCGCTCGATCCGTACCGGCCGACATTGCTTCGGCTGCACCGCCGGCTGCGGCTCGGGATGCCAAGGAGCGGTAGTGAAGATGGGTTCGCAGGAGACAATGTGATACCTCGTGTCCACGGCACGTGAAGTCGCCTTCTCGGTGCTTCTGGCGCCACTACCCTTTGCCGTATCCGAAGAGATTCGGCAACATTCCTCGATCGGGTTCGCCAGAGTCTGTCGGCCGCGAGCCACGCCTCCTATCGAGGCTGCAGACTGCGATACGAAGCACGTCCGCTACGCGCTGCTGAGTAGCCGAGCGATTAGCCTGACAAACGTTGTTCCGTCCAAAGGTTTGGCGACGTACTCGGTACACCCCGCCTCGACACAAGTTTGGCGATCGCCTTCCATCGCATGGGCAGTGAGTGCAATGATCGGTTTGCGAAAACCCTCTGCACGCAGCCGGCGTGTCGCTTCGTAGCCGTCCATTACCGGCATCTGCATGTCGATGACGATCAGGTCAAACGGGTGCCCGCCGGATTCCGCCGCCGCAACCTTCGCGACGGCGTCCTCGCCATTCTCGCCGACGACAACCGTGCCCCCGGCCCGTTCGATAAAGCGTTGAGCGATGAACCTAATATCGCGTCGATCATCCACGACTAAGATGTGTCCCCGGATCGGATCATCACCGCTGCTCGACTGTATACGCGGCTCTGGTGAAGGCGCTGACGCAGCCCAATGATCAGGGGCCACGTAGGCTGCATCCGCAATCGTTTCTGTCGGGATCTGCAACGAAAATGTGCTTCCCTGACCCCGGACACTCTCAGCGAAAATCCGCCCCCCCATCATTTTCGCGAGCCGTTGGCTGATCGCCAATCCCAGCCCCGTGCCGCCAAACTTGCGTCCGACGGACGAATCACCTTGAGAGAACGGCTGGAAGAGAGTCTGCTGCTGCTCGGCCGTCATGCCGATTCCGGTATCGATCACGTCGAACTGAATCGTTGCTTGAGCGGGATCGTCACTGCAACGGATAGCCAACCGGACGGATCCTTGCTCGGTGAACTTGATCGCGTTACCGATCAAATTGAGCAATATCTGTTTCAGACGTTTCGAATCGCCCTTGGTTTTCTGCGGCACCCGCTCAGAGAACTCGACCTGAAAGTCCAGTGACTTTTCAGCCGCTCGCACATTCATCAACGAGTGCACGTTCGCGACCAGCCGATCGAGACGAAAGGTGGTCGCCGCAATCTCCATCTTGCCGGCTTCGATCTTGGAAATGTCCAGGATGTCGTTGATGATGTCCAGCAGGAACCGACCGTTGCTGCGAATGATCTCAACGCAACTCATGTCATCGGGATCGTCGAGCTGTTTCCCCAGGATATCGGTGTAACCCAGGATCGCGGACATCGGCGTCCGGATCTCGTGGCTCATATTGGCCAAGAACTCCGATTTCGCCATATTGGCCGCGCGCAGCTGGGACTCGATCCGTTTCAGTTCGTCGATTTCAACAATCGAACCGGTCATGCCCACGAACCGTTGATCGGTCCCGGTGCGGGGCGACGCAGAAACGATGCACCACCGGTAGCCGCCGTCATGATATCGCAACCGAAACTCAGAGCGATAAAATCGGCGATGCCGTGTCGCCTCCTCAAAGCCCTTCACCAATCCTTGCCGGTCGTCCGGGTGTATCGCCGATTGCCAGCGGGAGCCGAGACCTTCGCCGTCAGGCATACCTGTAAACCCGTACCACTGGCGATTGAGGTACGTGCACTGACCGTCGAGTTCGCTGACCCAAATGATCACCGGTGCGCAATCCGCCATGGTACGAAAGCGTGCTTCGCTTTCGTGAATTTTCGCATCCGATTGTCTTCGTAACCGGCCGAGTTGGACGTGCGCACGGACGGAAGCCATCAATTCCTTGGCGCTGAACGGCTTGGTTAAATAGTCGTCGGCACCCGCCTCCAGCCCTTCCACGCGTGCTTCTTCTCCGGCGCGGGCCGAAACGAGGATAATCGGCAGCAACTTCGTCGTTTCTTGGCTGCGAAGCTGCTCCAGCAGTCCGAAACCATCGAGGTTCGGCATCATGATATCGGCTAGAATCAAGTCGGGCGGGTTTGCCAGAGCTTCTTTCAGGGCCGTTGACCCATCCGCGACTGTCGTTACGTCATAGTGTTCGGACAACAACCGGCAAATGTATTCCCGCATGTCCGCGTTGTCGTCAGCCAGCAGAACCCGCGGGCGATGCTCGGGGTTCGGACTGGTAGATGGTGACAGTGCGGCCGCATTGTCACTGCGGGCGGCGTGCGTTACATCGGAACCTGGAGCGATAGACTCGTCACCGCCAGGGATCCAGCGCGCCGCCTCTTCCACAAACGGTGAGGCGCCCAGTGACGTCGACTCCAGCGTCCTTTCGGCACTAATACGATCAGCCGGCAAATGCGCTTTCCCCAACGGTATTAGCACAGTGAACGTGGTGCCTTCGTTCAGCTGACTCTCGACGCGGACATCGCCACCGTGCAGCTTGACCAATTCGTGGACCAGGGCCAACCCGATCCCGGTTCCCTCCTGGGTTCTGCCGTGTGAAGTTTCCACGCGATGAAACCGTTCAAACAATTTCGGCATCTCCCCTTCGGGAACGCCTTCGCCCGTGTCACGCACGCTGAGTCGGACGTCGCCGTTTTCAACGGACATCGCGACGGAGATCTCGCCTTCCAGAGTGTATTTGAACGCGTTGGAGATCAGATTCAGAACAATCTTTTCCCACATGTCTCGATCGACGAAAACCGATTCGGCGAGTGAACGGCACTCGACGGTATATTTCAGCCCTGCTTTTTCGCAAAGCGAGCGAAAGTTGCTCGCCAATTCACTCGTGTAGGTCGGAAGATCGGTCGGTTCATACGAAGCTTGAACCCGGCCCGCTTCAATCCGCGAAAAATCTAGCAGCGTATTGACCAGCTTCAACAGTCGCAGAGAGTTACGGTGGGCAACGGTCAATCGCTCGCGGTGCGGCTCGGGCAATTCCACGTCGGTTGCCGTCAGGCTGTCTTCGAGCGGTGCGAGCATCAGCATCAACGGCGTTCGGAACTCGTGGCTGACGTTGGAAAAGAAAGTCGTTTTCGCGCGGTCGATCTCCGCTAGCAACTCCGCCCGGCGTCGTTCTTCTTCGTACGCTCGGGCATTGGCGACCGCCGCCGTGATTGCCGACGACAACAGACCGAGAAAACTGCTGTACATTTCGTTGAAGGGAAGTCTCGGACTGACGCCGGCCACGAGAACGGCGACCGGATGCTCTGCGCCCGGAGGACAGATCGGCAGCAATACGACTCTTTGACAATCCTCGGGGTAGGGGCCACACGGCAGTCCCTCAAACCCATTTTCGTTATCGAGCGTGAGAGGATTCGCTGTGTCGAGGATTCGCTGCAATGGCCAGGCGATTGCGTCACTTTGTTCAAGGTCCATCTCGACGGGGCTCGCGGAAGTGCCGCGGTCGATGCCGCTAACGCCAGACAACGTTGCCCGTTTGCGTTCATTGTCGATCACGTAGATCATCGCCAGCGGCAAGTCGAATTCGCATTCCGCTAAGATGTTCGAACTGATCTGGAACACCTCGTCGACGGAATGAGCTTCTGCCGCTCGCTCCGCTAGATCCCTGAGCACCCGCGTGCGACGCTCACTGAGCATCTTGCTGGTCGTTTCGGTGACCGGATGAAACAGACCACCAATGCCACCGCTTTCATCTCGGATGGGACTGAACGAAAAAGTAAAAAACGTCTCTTCCAAGTAGCCGTTTCGGTCCAGAAACATCCGCTGATTTTCCAGGAACGAAGTTTCCCCCGCCAGCGCGCGGGAGAACGCGTCCCCAATTACTGGCCAGGGCGACGCCCAACACTCGGTGAAATCCTGCCCCATCGATTCCGGATGTTTCTCGCCGCAGATCGGCCAGTAGCCGTCATTGTAAATCTGTGTGTGATGCTTCCCCCAAGCCAGTGAGATGGGGAAGTTTGATGAAAGACATAAGCTGACTGTGGTCCGCAAACTCTGAGGCCAGGAATCAATCGGGCCCAGCGGCGTCTTTGACCAATCCATCGAGCGAATCGTTTTTCCCATCTCCCCACCACCCACAAGCCAGCTATCGCTCGTTTGACCCGGCAAGTTTTCGGGGGGCTGATTTTCCAGTGATTCCCGGCGGCGTTAAAAACGCCGTGTTTTGCGGGGTCGGCATTTGCTAGCACTTCGCCATGGTTGTGGCGAGTCGTGGACTGCCAAAATCTTGCTGGTTTTCTATCATGAGAGGGTCCAGAATCCTTCGGCGTTGAGCACCATCATCATGACAGACCAAACGCTTTCCCCCAGAACCCGTCGGTTCCTTTCAGCCGATGCACTCTTCAAGCTACTGCGGACTCGATTCCAGTGCGTCCAAGACGATCGAAAGCAAGCCAATCTCACCTACCCCATGGTCGATGTGCTGATGAGCGCTCTGGCCATGTTCGTCTTCAAGGATCCTTCCCTGCTCGCATTCGAAGAGCGAAAAGACGATCAGTCACTCAAAAGGATCTTCAAGATCAAGGACATCCCCAGCGACTCTCGAATGCGAGAGATCCTTGATCCCATCGACGTCGAGCAACTCAATGAAGCCTTTGCTGACATCTTTGCCGAACTCCAACGCGGCGGGGTGCTGAAGTCGTTTCGATTCCTCGATGGGGGGTACTTGCTAGCGATCGACGGAACCGGTTTCTTCAGTTCCTCGAAGATCTGCTGCCCGAGTTGCCTGGTCAAGAAATCCAAAGACGGAAAAACGAATTACGCTCACCAAGGCGTTGCGGCAGTCTTGATCCATCCCGAGCGTAGCGAAGTGATCCCGTTGGCGATCGAGCCGATCATTAAGCAAGATGGGGAAACCAAGAACGACTGTGAGCGAAACGCAACGCGGCGGTTACTCAAACGAATCAAGAAGCAACACCCCAAGCTCAAACTAACGGTGACCGAAGACGGTTTGGCGAGCAACGCGCCGCACATCGCTGACCTCGAAGACTTCGGCTACCACTACATCCTGGGTGCCAAACCGGGCGACCACAAGCATCTGTTTGATCAAGTGATTGAGACCGGAGACGATTCAAAGTTGCACAGTATTCGGACTGCGAAGATCGACAAGAAGGGATCCTATCGTGAGACCCAGTGGGCCAAGCAACTGCCACTGAACAAGAGCAACCCTGACGTGCTCGTGAACTATGTCGGGCAAGCCGACCTGACGAGCGATGGCAACATCAAATCCATGTTCAGTTGGGTGACCGACCACACTGTGACCAGCGCGAGCGTTTTGAAGATTGCTGCAGGAGGCCGTTGCCGTTGGCGAATTGAAAACGAGACGTTCAACACGCTCAAGAACCAGGGGTACCACTTTGAACACAACTACGGCCACGGCAAGGAGAACCTGTCGACGGTTCTGATGCTGTTGATGATGCTTGCATTCTTGATCGATCAAGTTCAGCAAGCGTGCTGTCCGTTATTTCAAGCCGTACTTGCGAAACTTGGTTCGCGCCGCAGTCTTTGGTCTCGCCTTCGCAGTGCCGTTGATTCGTTCATCTTTCGCAGCTACTGCGAGATACTCGA
>NZ_SJPK01000046.1 GCF_007859855.1 Allorhodopirellula solitaria | reverse complement strand
CATCAACAAGCGCGTTATATTTCGATCGGAGTCCATCGACCAGTGTTGCATCCGGCATTTAACCATTATGCAAATCCGTATGCCGCAGGTCGATGCCAATCAGGTAAGTTATTTCCGAACGACGCCTTAGCAACACACGATGAATAAGTGTCGGTTTTTGTAGTGGACGAGGCGACGAGTCCTGCGGCTTTGGACTCGTCGCCTCGTCCACTATGACAGAAATTGATCGTGCGTTGCTTAAGCAGCCCGCCGCCTGCCTTGTCGTGAATAGGAGATATGGGACTGTGCGAAGGGCGGCAGGGGGTGGTCGCTTGGCGATCATCTTTCCCGCGCATTTCCTGTGGAGGTTCGGCTGCCGTAGCCAAGGTCCTTCTGCATCTCCGATTTTGCTGATGAATCTGACTGCGGTGCTGGTGAAGTTCTGGAAACGACAGGATCACGCTGACAGCAGAAGCACGCTCGGGCGATTCCCAGGGGGAATTCACTATCTCGATATTGCGACACGTATTCATCAGTAATCGGAACGAAGTTTGCAGCGGGGTTCGCTGCCGCATCCAATTTGCTTCTCATGCCGGAATGAAAATTTGGCTCCTTCCAATCTCAAGGCAACGTCGCCTCCGACCTGTCGCATCCCGCCTGGGCCCATTAACGCCGCAGTTGAACCCAAGGTCAACGGCTTCGCCAGGGAAGTGGTCAAGGGGCTGTTGGAATCGCCCAAGCGTATCGATAGCAAGCACCTATACGACGAGCGCGGCTCGAAGCTGTTCGATAAGATTTGCCAGCTTCCTGAATACTATCTCACCCGAACGGAGCAGGAGATCATGCAGGCCAATGTGGCCGACATCGTCCGGGAGGTCGGCCCCAATGCACTGCTGGTGGAACTCGGCAGTGGCAGCAGTCAGAAGACCCGGCTCTTGCTCGATCGTCTCGAAGCTCCCCGAGCCTACGTGCCAATTGACATCTCCGCCGAACACCTACGGGCGACTGCCCGACGACTCCGGGCGAAATACCCCGCTCTCGAAGTCAAACCGATTGTCGGCGATTTCACTCACCAGATCGAAATGCCAGCGGGATTTGCCGACACGTCTGTGTGCATCTATTTCCCAGGTTCCACGATCGGCAATCTCCCTCGCGATGATGCCAAAAAATTGCTCCGTATCATTGCTGATCGCTGTGGCCAAGACGGCGGGCTGTTGATCGGCTTCGACCTGCATAAAAGCAAATCTGTTCTAGAGGCCGCCTATAATGATTCCCAGGGGGTCACGGCTGCTTTCAGTATCAATCTCCTGCGCCGCCTCAACCGAGAGGCGAACGCAAATTTCGATATTCAGCGATTTCGACACGTCGCATTCTACAATCCATCGATGTCGAGGATCGAAATCTACCTCGAAAGCATTCAGGACCAAGTGGTCCGCGTCGGTGGTGGTGATATTTCGTTCGCACGGCACGAGCGGATTCTCACAGAGTACTCGCACAAATACACCCTTGCCGGATTCTCCGAAATGGCGGAAGAGTCAGGTCTGACGCCGACAAGTGTTTGGCTGGATCAGAGAAACTATTTCGCGGTAATGTATCTGGAGGCACGTGATGGCAGTTGAGACACAGTCCAATCCGGAAGCATGTGACGCGTCGGTTGATCGTGACCGAGCCTCGCTAGCGCAGTACTACCGCCGCATTCGAGCGATGAGCGAACAGATTGCATTTCCGCTTTCTGCCGAAGATTGTGCGATTCAGACAATGGCGGATGTCAGTCCGACCAAGTGGCATCTGGCGCACACGACATGGTTTTTCGAGACGTTTCTGCTCAAGCAGAAAGGCCGCTTTGAGCCTTTCGATTCACGGTTCGAGTATCTCTTTAACTCGTACTACAACGGTGTAGGGAAAGCGTTCCCTCGCGATCGACGCGGTCAAATCTCGCGTCCCGGCCTGGAAGAAACCTACCGGTACCGCCAGCACGTTGATCATTTGATCCTTGACTGGATCCAATCCAACACGCTTTCCGAATCCCAGCGTGATGTCCTCATCCTGGGGTTGAATCACGAACAGCAGCATCAGGAATTAATGCTTACCGACATCAAGCACGTGCTATTCTGCAACCCGAGCCAGCCGGCTTACCAGTCAGCCGACGCAGTGGAGGCGGCCTGCGTTGCAGAACCTCTGCACTGGAGGTCTGCGGATGAAACGATCGCAGAAGTCGGATACAGCCCAACCTGGACGGACGCCGGCCAGACTTCGTTCTCATACGACAACGAAGGCCCCCGCCATCGGCGTTTGATCCATTCGCACAAAATCGCGTCGCGAAGCGTCACCAACGGTGAGTACTTAGAATTCATCCAAGCAGGCGGGTACCGAGACGCCAGCTACTGGCTGTCGCCCGGTTGGGATGCCGTGTGCCAGCACGAGTGGACCGCGCCACTTTACTGGATCGAACGAGACGATGGATTCATGCAGTATTCACTAGCCGGCTTGGTCCCGCTACGCCTCGACGATCCGGTATGCCACGTGAGCTACTTCGAGGCGGATGCCTACGCCCGCTGGGCAGGTAAACGACTGCCGACTGAGTTTGAATGGGAAGTTGCTGCTGAAAAATCACTGCCCGGCAATCTGTTCGCAGACCACTTACTACGCGATGGCGAACCTGTTCATCCGTGCGGACGCGCATCGAGCGACTTTCTAGGAAACGTGTGGGAGTGGACGGCGAGTCAATATTCAGCCTATCCAGGGTACGCCCCTGTCGCAGGAACTCTGGGGGAATACAACGGGAAATTCATGTGCAACCAGTTTGTGCTCCGTGGTGGTTCTTGCGCCACCTCGTCGGATCACATTCGCACGTCCTACCGCAACTTCTTTCCTCCGGAAACACGATGGCAGTTCACAGGGATACGACTTGCCAGCGATCTGGAATCGGAATTCACATAGAGAACGTTTCACCCAGCGGTTTGGTTGAAGAATCGAGTGTTCATCGATTCCCAAATCGTAAAAGGGATACTTAGACAATGGACCATTGGAGACCACGGCAATGAGTTATGTTCGACTTCTTCTCGCGTTCCTCGTTCCCCCCGCTGCCGTGTACTTGCAGTTCGGCGTTGGCAAGCACTTCTGGGTGAACTGTGTCTTGACGCTGCTCGGTTTTATCCCGGGTATGCTGCACGCCATTTACATGATGGCCGCCCGCCGCCCCGGCCTCACACGGACGCCTTGATCGACGCATCTTCGGTCCATGATCGAACCGACCCTGAAGACACCAGCCACCTATCGCTCGCCCGTCGTTGGAACCTGAAGAGCGATACGGAGAGAGCTGGTATCGGAATTACAGCCATGTTGGCAAGGCCCCAGCTAGCTGGGCAATTCAATCGCTCTGGCCGCTGCGAGCAAGCTTGGGTGAATGTAGCTGGACCGGCAATCCGCGTTGGCCTTTCCTAACTCGCCGGCAGTTGCTTTCATTGCCGCGGCGACTTTTCGTTTGCATTGAATCTCAGTGTCCTCTCGTCCGATTTTTTCCAAGTGCGCCCATCTCGAATAACTTTCGCGACCCTGCTGTCGGACATCTCAGCCTGTTGTTTCATAGTGAGTCACCGTCCGGACTTCAATTCTCCCAAATGGTGCGCAAAAACGCTCGCAGTTGCTCAACATGCTCCCGAGATTCATCCGCTAACTCAGCGAAGCGTTGTGCCATAAGATCTCTGCTGCGATCCTCATGCCCTCGTTGCAACCGCTCCAACATCCTCGTTCGATCTTCCATGGTGCGTAGCGGCGGGCAGCTCGCGCGGCAACCGCGAAACGAGCTGAGAAATTGCTTGCAGCCCGCCCGCAGACGCACCGACAACGACGATATAGTGTCGTGACGGGTCCCTCTTGCTTTGTTCATCGTTCATTTAATTTTCCGGCGTATCATTTACTTTCTCATGCGTGGTACAAGCTCTCTGCAGCATCCAAGGTACTTCCCGCGGGCTGCGAGGATATGGAATCAAGGTGTCAGCCCCAACGCTCCCGGAATCGTCCTCGTGTATCGACCGGGAACAAGAGGATTCCGTGCCGGCCCAGAGCCGACGGCGCTGACTCGGACTTCCTGCTCGAGGTCCAGTTCCGCCGGTTGTTTAGTCGTGTCCAGCAAAACTGATCTGCTCGCTGAGCGCGCCAGTACATAGCGCGACGGATCTGTTTGAGATGCTTTGAGCAGCATCTCCATGTCGCCCGGATGCTTCAATACCGTTTTGCAGGAGAGCCCGCGAGGTTCGACAAGCTGAAAGCTGAAAGCTGACAGAGGCTGGCGGTGGCATGCGAGTAAATTTCTGATCGGTAAGATCTGGAGGTATCCGAATTGCGATGACCAAAGGCAAATCATGTGCCGCGCACCCTTCCGTCGGATGCGTCTCAATTCCTTTCAATTGTGTTTGACTCTGCACTGTGTAGTGACAGATACCACTGAAAAATCTTTGCACCCGCGGCACATGATGTGCAGTGTCGCTGAGGAAATCGCTACCGGCGGAGCGCTGTATGTTCCCGGGGCGGCTCCTACCCTGCTCATGGAACAATCGAAATGTCCAACGTAAACAACAGAGAAACTGTCGTAGCTGCTTTTCATTCCGTTGAAGACGCGCAAGCAGCCATCCATCGTCTGAAAGAAGCGGGCTTCACCGAGGAGCAAATCGGTGTTGTTTCGCATGGCGAACGAGGCACGCTTCCGGAAAGCCTTCAATTTGCTAGGCGTCAGCGCTGAACGTCAAACATGCCAAGCCATGAAAGGATTGATCGCCGAAGGAGACCAGGTGATCCAGGCAACAGGCGATGCTGCGGTCAAGGACGCAGCGCTCGTCGCCGCTGGCCAACGGGTGGAGCACTATGAGATGGCCGGGTATGGATCAGCAAGAAACTTTGCACAGCAGTGCGGGCGCAATGATGTGGCCGACTTGCTACAGCAAACACTTGACGAAGAAGGAAATGCGGACAAGAAGCTGAAGGAAGTCGCCGAAAGTTCAGTAAATCCTGCAGCTTCACACGCGTAGAGTGTCGCTGCGAAGGCCGCTGGCTAAGATCAGCAAACTCTCTTTCGAATGCCGCCCTGGCAGCATCCAGGCTTGGAAGGAGGCCGGTTTTGAAGTCGCGAAATAGAATAGTATTCTCCCAGCAAGAAAAGGCTTTTCATGAATAATCCATTGTTAAAACACTCATGGTCACCTTACTTAGTCGGTGTGGGGATCGGAATGTTGAGTTGGTTCGCGTTCTGGAGTGCCGACCATCCACTGGGGATCACGACAGCATTTGAACACACCGCCGCGATGATATTGGAAGCCGCGATACCAGGGCTGGCGGAATCTAACAGCTACTACCAAGAACAATCGCCGAAGATTGGCTGGCAATGGATGCTGGTCGTCGGCGTATTGCTCGGCAGTGTTATTAGCTCGTTTATGTCCGGAGACCGGGAGCCGATCACGGTGCCACCGCTATGGCAGAGTCGCTTCGGGGCAAGTGCCGGGCTGCGGCTGACGGTCGCCCTGCTGAGTGCGGGCTTGATGATCTTTGGCGCTCGCTTGGCGAAAGGATGCACCAGCGGTCATGGGATCAGCGGGAATTTGCAGCTCGCAGCTTCGAGCTGGCTGTTCTCATTTATTTTCTTCGCAGTTGCCGTTCTCACTGCATTCTTGATGTATGGAAGGAGCGTTCGCGATGTTTGATCCATTTTGGAAATTAGCCCTGGGACTCTTGACCGGAATGGTCTTTGGTCTGCTATTGCAAAAAGGGCGTGTGGCAAAGTTTCACGTCATCGTGAACCAATTTCTGTTTCGCGACTGGACCGTGGTCAAAATCATGGGCACGGCCGTCGTTGTCGGAGCCGTCGGCATTTACGCGCTGCTGCCCACAGAAGCCGTTTCACTGCACATCAAACCACTCGTTTGGCTCGGTGTTGTGGCTGGCGGAGTATGCTTCGGAGCAGGAATGGCCATTTTCGGCTATTGCCCCGGAACCAGCGTAGCCGCCTGCGGTGAAGGACGCCGTGACGCGATGGTGGGCGTGCTCGGAATGTTGCTCGGCGCTGGTCTCTATGTGATCCTTTACCCGCAACTTTCCAGTTTGCTAGAGAGCTGGGGCGATGCCGGGAAAGTGACGCTTCCCGAGATGAGCGGTACCTCTCCATGGCTATGGGTAGGTGGACTCTGTGTGCTGGCGATCGGGGCGATCACGCTCTCAGTTCGCGGTTCAAGTGGTGAATCACCGCGTTTTCCCAAGGGAGATCGCAACGTTGACGCGTCATCGACCGAGGGTCCGTCACGTGAGACGAACCCAATGATGGAGACGGACAGGACATGAAAGTTCAAGCGTTTCCACTGACGACACTCTCCTTCTGGCCGGCTAGCACTGTCCAGGCGACGAGCGATCTGCCGTCGCGATATCCCTACTCGGATTCGGCAGGAAGAATTGGGGTTCATCCGACGGAAGCGTGCGCAGAGCACAGCGGAAGGTTTTTTGAGTACTGTCATATCCAGAACGAAAATTTGCAGTGCGCGCGTACGCTCAGCGGCACCACCAATAGGGTAGCTTTTTCGACACTCAAAGTCCACTGTTTGTCGGCCAGCCAGCACGGCTCGGTTAGCTTTGGTGGTTCAGTCTCGCCACCCTGGTAGATATCCGAAGCTCTGAGAGCCCCACACTGTCTCATCCGGCGTTTGAACCGCTAACAGAGCATCTCACTCTAGCACGGGCTTGCTCAGCAGAGCTACGCTCCACCGATACCCTCGGCATGCGACGACGTTGTTAGTGTGCTTGGCAGCACGACAATTCAGCCTAAGACTTCAGAGCTTCGGACGGTTTCGATTCTACAGTGTTTTCCTGGTTCACTCCAAGACGAATTAGTAAGCCGATCAGCAAGTCGCCGATCGATTGAGGGCCTCGACGCTTCTTGCCAGCGAGAAGCTGC
>NZ_SJPK01000045.1 GCF_007859855.1 Allorhodopirellula solitaria | reverse complement strand
CGAGTTCATGCTGGTGTTGGCGCAGTTGGGCGGCTACTTGAACAAAACAGGGCAAGGACCGCCCGGTTCCACCGTAATCTGGCGTGGACTGCGGCGACTGCAGGCGTACCGCGAAGCCTATATTGCATTCGGAACGGGCTAAAAAAAGATGTGTAGGATAAAGAGGGCGATGCCCTGGGCTTTCATACAGCCGCCCCGTTGGGGCTCAAGAACGCTTCCGTCGGGATTCATGCGGGTAATCACAAAACGTTGCTTCCCGTGTGACAAGCACACGGGGGAGCAATCTTGTGGGTAATGACCAACTCGTCGCTTCGTCCACTACCATGAGTCGAGTTTTCAGGAGAATGGACTCGTCGCCTCGTCCACTACGATTAGTATAGTTCTGCCGCTCGCTTCAAACTCTGCAGGGGGGGCTGGCGTGATACGCTTGTCGTCGGCAGGATGGTTGTGGTAATTCATCACCCTTGCCGCATCCTTCGGCCGTCTCGCGGGAGCGAGGGGACTCTTGATTTCAAGGCGCTATGACTACGTCCAGCTTCAATCACGCCGGCCCGGCCGCTCAGGCCTCGTTTGACGTCCAGCCCCGGACACGTTTGATCTTCGGGCCGGGGTCCTCCGCTCAGCTCGCTGAGCTAGCGGTCTCCTTGGGTGCCCAACGGGTGATGGTCGTCAGCGATGCGGGAATCGTGGCGGCGGGCCACTTTCAACGTGTCGCCGACTCCCTGGAGCAGGCAGGCTTGGCGGTCGGATCATTTCACGAATTTGCCGAGAACCCAACCTCTGCGATGGTGGATGCTGGCGTGGTCGCGGCAGCCGCGTTCCACCCTGATCTGTTGATCGGTTTGGGCGGTGGCAGCAGTTTGGATTGTTGCAAAGGGATCAACTTCGTCTACAGCTGCGGCGGGTCCATCGAAGACTATCACGGTGTGGGCAAAGCGACCGCTGAGATGCTGCCGATGATCGCGGTTCCCACCACGGGTGGGACTGGGAGCGAGACGCAGAGTTTTGCGTTGATCAGCGATCCGGTTAGCCACGTCAAAATGGCGTGCGGCGACCCGCGGGCTGCCTGTCGCATCGCAGTCCTCGATCCCGAATTGACCGTGACGATGCCAGCCTCGGTGACGAGCTTAACCGGGATGGATGCGATCTCACACGCGATCGAAACCTACGTGACCGTTCCCCGCAACGCACTGTCGACAACCTACAGTCGCCGTGCTTTTGGGCTGCTCGCTGAGTCCTTTCCCAAGGTATTGCAATCACCGGAAGATATCGTGGCGAGGGGCAATATGCAGTTAGGTGCATCATTCGCGGGGATGGCGATCGAAACCTCCATGCTCGGTGCCGCGCATGCGACAGCCAACCCGTTGACGGCGCGGCATGATATCGTACACGGGCAGGCGGTGGGTTTGATGCTGCCGGCCGTGATTCGATTCAACGGCAAACAGCATGCACCCTGGTACGCTGAACTATTGCGAGAAGTCGAACCTCTCGGGACCACGTCCACGCCTGTGGAGGAAGCACCTGGTCGATTGGCGGAGATGGTCACGCAGTGGGCCCGCTCAGCGGGGCTAGCGACTTCGATGCGCGAACTATCGATTCCGACCTCGGACATCGAAACGTTCGTTGGCGACGCGTTGAAACAATGGACAGGGACCTTCAATCCGATCAAACTCGACGCCGATTCGGTGCGTGGGTTGTATCAAGACGTGGCCTAGCGGCGATATTGAATCGGCCATCTCTCGAGGCTGGAAAGATCCTCAGAATGGGAGCGTTGTCTCAGCGGTGGTGATCGTTATCGAGCCAACGCCAGCGGCATTCGTAGCGATAGTTGTTTTCCGGATTGATCAGTTCAAAGGTGGCGATCGACCCGATCGGTAATTCGACTGTCATGGTCGCTTTGACCAACTCCACCTGCTCTGGCTGGTCGATGGGAAAGCGATTGAGAGTGAATTGATCGTGGTCAACACATAGGACTGGCGCGCGCTCGTCCGCCTAGCCGAGGAACGTTGCAGGATGCGAGCAGCGGGCAACACCTGCTGGGCATCTTCAACGGTTCGATCTTTCGATTGGCGCAGATCGAACTGGTTGCCGAGGGGGTCCCAGGGCGGATTGTCGGGTAGATCTTTCGATAGTTCGCCGCCGCTCTCACGAAAGACCTGCCTAGCAACACAGTAGCCATGTTGGATGAGCGATGAAATCTCCAGTTCAGAGAAGCGGTCCATATCGGTGCGGATCAGGGCCGCCTGACGCTGGATCTCGGGGTGGGGTGCCGTCGAATCGTCGCTTTCGCGAACCAAACGGGTGATTGGAAAGAACAGCAAGCCGGCGGTGTCTTCAAACGATCCCGATTCGAGTTGATTGACACGGTCCATCAAGATGTCGGTGGACCACAAGGCGGTGTTGAGCAGGCCACCGGCACGACCATCGGGACGGACCTTGAAGCTGGCACCCGCATCGCTGACCAAGATTTCATCGAGCTCGTTAGGCCCCGACTGGATACAGGGTTTGCCGTTGGCACGGCGGAGGGCTGCTGAGGCGAGTTCGCAATTGAGCCAAACCCGCTCTTCCACATCCGGATCCTGGCCGCTGGCGACGATCTGACGCAGTTTCGCTTGGGCCTGCTCGTCGGCCAGTGTCAGGGATTGAAAGGCGGGGATGCGGTACAGCTCCTCGGTCCGGGAGACTTCCGAGAGCCCTACTAAAAGTGTGTTGTCGTAACTCCCTCCATCGGTGAACGAGTGTCGGTCGAACTCGCCCGCTTTGGCACCAACATCCTTGCCGCACAATTCCAGCGGCGGAAAGAATCCGGGGAAGGCCACGGTGGTTGCCTGAGGGTGGCTCCGGGCCGCTGATCGGATCGTTGCCGTCCGAAAATTCTTCGCTCAGGCAAACACGTCGACAACCGGCTTGCCGTGCCCATCTTTGGTGGCGAAGAACGGTCGCTTTTCCACGTCGTAGGCCGTTTGGGGGCTGATCCCCATCGCTGTAAAAATCGTCGCGTGCAGGTCTTCTACCGAAACGGGATTCTCCACTGCAATCAGCGGACGTTCCACAGCGGTTGCCCCGTACAAGGCCCCCTGCTTGACGCCCCCACCGAACATCGCCACGCTCGATCCGCCAGTAAAATGACGGTGCAATCCGTAGTGTTTCATCTCGGTAAGGATATCGGTCTTATTGGTGGCTTGGTCTTTCGCATTGGAGCCGGGCACCCCTTCGATCATCATGTCGCGACTGAATTCGCTGGCGATGATGACGAGGGTACGATCCAGCAAACCACGCGATTCGAGATCCAGAATCAGCTGAGCGATGGGACGATCGACTTCGCGTTTGAGTCGTGCGACCGTGGAATGTCCTTTTTCGTGAGTGTCCCAGTGCAGGAAGGGAACGTACTCCGAGGTCACTTCTACGAACCGAGCACCCGACTCGACCAACCGCCGGGCCAATAAACAACCGCGTCCGAAACGCCCCGTGTCGTATGCCTGGCGAGATTCCTGTGGTTCCAGCGTTAAATCGAACGCTTGCTTCTCCTTCGATCCGAGCAGGCGGTGTGCCGCTTCCATCGAACGCAGCATCGACTCCTGTTGGTAGTCACTCATCCAATCGCGATTGGGATTTTGGTCGACGAGTTTCTTGTAGTGTCGGTAGCGATTGGCGAATCTACCGGGCTGCATCCCGGGAGGAGGTTGAACTGACCGCACCGCGTCTTCGGGAAACGGCAGGTTCATCGGCCCGAACTCGGTTCCAAAGAATCCACCGGTGGTGAATGCCTTGAGTTCTTCCTTTTCACCGACCCCCTCGAGTCGCTGGCCGATGTTGATGAACGGTGGGACAACCGGGTTCTTGGGGCCGAGGACTTTCGCCATCCACGCCCCGATGTGCGGCGCGGCCACGGTTAGTGGCGGGACGTAGCCTGTGTGCCAATGATACTGGTGGCGTGAATGAAGAATGTGCCCGAGGTCAGGTTGGACAGCGGATCGAATCAGGGTACCGCGATCCATGACCCCCGCAATGTTCTCCATGCCTGCCGAAATTTTAATGTTATCGACCGCCGTATCGATCGCTGGGAAGGTGCTCAGGATGCGATCGATCGAGAGACCTTTCTCAAAAGGCAGGTAGCGTTTCGGGTCGAAGGTGTCGGGTGACGCCATGCCACCGGCGAGCCAAATGAGGATGCACGAATCGGCTTTGGCCTCGGGATGGCGGATGGCGATCGAATCATTGCTAGCCCAAGCGTTGGGTTGGTTGGTTCCCAGCGCGGCAAGTGACGCGGCACCAAGTTGTTTCAACAACGTTCGACGGGCGATTTGCTCTTGGTTGATCATGCTTATCGGATCATTTGAAATTCGGGTTGCATGAAGACCATCCACAACAGGTCTTCCACGTCGACGAGATCTGGATGCTCTCCGAGGACCTCCAGGAGGTAAGTTCGTTCGCTCGTCGTGGGCGGACGCGAGAATGCGCAGCGGTACAACCACTCGAGTAATTCGGGCGCCGTCCAGCCTTCGGCGACGAGGTTCTCAGCACCGCGGTTGAGATAGTTCGCCAAAATCTCTCCGTTGGCTAAGTCGATCGCTTGCAGGGTGGTGAGTTCGGCGGGGCGACTCGTCACGACCAAATCGCGGTTGGGGCGACCCAGAGAACGCATTAGAAAATCATTCTTCACGAGTGCCGCACGCACCGGTGGCGAGGGTCCACGAGGTGGGTGGAAGGACGCATCGATATCGAGGATTTCTCCCCAGGGTTCTGCTCCGTGCGGCGCGATCTCTTTTGCAGTCGCCCACTGCTCGCTTCCTGGACGCCGTGCTTGCCAAGTCTTGTCGCTGGTGACTTGGAAGCGTTCCCCGCCATCGATAACTGAGAATTGGCAAATGAATCCAGCTGCGCCGCCGAACATCTCCGCGTCCACTTCAATGACATTCTCGCCTGCACGCAGGTACTGCTGGACATCGACATAGGCCGGTTCGGTCCATTGACGAGACGCGGCGACTTGGCGCCCATTGATTGTCATGGTGAACGCGTTGTCGCAGGTCACCGAGACGACCGCAGCCGAAGGTGTCGCGTTGAGTTGGAATGTCTTTCGCAATTCTGACTTTTTGCCCGTTTCTCCTGCGTGCCAAATCCATTGCGCCGAGATCGGCACGGGATCCAAGCGAGCCTGTTGAGCTGCGTTATCCTGCACGTCCTCTCGCGGGGAGCGATCGACATCGGCGACCATCTCGACCGGTTGGGTACCGGTGATCTGCCAGATCGAGTCGAGCAACTGTTCAGCTGTCATGCGTTTCGCGATCGGTCCCGCGTACTCATAGTCTTCGCCAGGCTCTTTGCCCAACACGACAGTTTCGGATTGGTAGGCCTGCGATGTCATGACGAACTGGATGAACTTCTTCAAGTCGTAGTCGTCTTGGGCAAAACGGACCGCGAGATAGTCCAGCAGGTCGTCGTTCCACGGTTTCGTGCCCATCGCGTCGACGGGATGGACGATACCGCGCCCCATCAGCCGCTCCCAGATTCGGTTGACAATCGTGCGGGTGAAACGCCCATTGTCCGGATGCGTCATCAGCTCCGCCAACTGCTCTAAACGTTTCTCTTTGGGCGCTTCCGGATCGATGTCGCCCAGTTCAGGAAAGATCCACTTCGGCGTCGCCATCGTTCCAATGGGTATGTCACAGCGATTGAGCTCGAGAGGCTCATCGGAATAGATTGCCGCAAGATTGTAGGCTTCCGATAACGTCCAGCGATCGATAAAGCTATCGTGGCAGCTGGCGCATTTCATGTTGATGCCCAGAAACACCTGCGAGATGCTTTGGGCGAACTGAATTTCGCGAGTTTGGCTGGCATTGACGTCACCACGCCACTGAATCCCATTGATGAAACCTGCCGAATCTTCTGACGGAGCGATTAGATCTCGCACCATCTCGTCGTAGGGTTGGTTCAATCGCAGAGCCGTGTAGAGCCAGGGGGTAATCTGCGTTCGCCCACCGGTGATATATCCAGTGCCGGTGTAGTCATTGCGTAGCAGATCATTCCAGGTGGTTAACCAATGATCGGCGTAATCGACCTCGCGAGCCAGCAACTGTTTGATCAAACGTTCGCGCTTATCACCAGCGGGATCGGCAAGGAACGCCTGTAGCTCTTCGGCCGAGGGGAGCAGCCCGATGGCGTCGAGCGAGGCTCGTCGCATGAACACTGCGTCGGACACGGGCGGGGGAGGCGTTTGATCCCGAGTAGCCAGATCGTTATCGAGTATCCGGTCAATGGGGTGGCTGCGGTGGTCGCGGGCGGGTGGCAGGTGAACGACTCGCGGAGCCAGCTCGGGTTCCCACGCGGATTCACCCAGCGTGATCTCAGGGTCCCAGGCCATGCCTGCATCGATCCACTTCTTCAGAATCGCAACGTCTTCCGGTGGGACGCGCGGCCCGTCGGGCGGCATCCTCTCGCTTTCGTCGTCGGTCTCGATCAGCTCGATCAGCCGGCTGTATTCCGCCTCACCGGGCTCCACCACCCCGCCAGATTCTCCCCCAGCCAACAGGTTGGCACGTGTGTTCATGCCCAAACCGCCTTTTTGATTGCTGCCAGCGTGACACTGGGCACAATGCTCCCGCAGAATGGGCATCACTTCATGGGCGAAATCAACCGCCCATGACGGGCGAGGCGATACCGCGATCGAGACGGCGAGGAGAAGAAGATACAGAGGCTTCATCGGCACTAATTGGATATCCGGGAGTGGGGACTGACGCCTAATGCTACCTGCGTTGGCCCAGGTTGGTGACACTGGGCAGCATGAAGACCACTTCGCAGTCAAAAGCAGTTGGCGTCGAGCGAATGCCAGTCCAAGGGATCGACTCGATCGAGTCTAACCCACAGGACCGCAGCATACACGATGCCCGCTGACTGTGCGGCATCGGGCTCGCCGCTCACTAAATCAACACGCCGGTCAGCGAGGATTTACCCACAAAACCGGATCCCCTGTCAGCTTGTCTGACAGGAATCTCCGTTTTGTGATTAGATCAAGATCGAGCATACACCCCGCTCCCATGCGGGCTTGCCCCGCATGACAGCAAAGTTGATCGACTTGGTTTCCTGTCAGACAAGCTGACAGGGGAACGCGTGTCGATACCGCGTTTTTCTAATTAGAAAAACGTCGCTTCGGCGTGTGACAAGCACACGGGGGAGCAAACTTGTGGGTAATCAACAGCGGGGCTACCCTGGGCTGTTCAATCTTTGGGGTTGCGACCCGTTTCGGTTGATTTTCATGGAGGTGATTTCTGTCCTGATTTCACCCTCCCGAGCGAAGCTGGGGAGGGTCGAGAAACGAGCCTTCAGCGAGTTTC
>NZ_SJPK01000044.1 GCF_007859855.1 Allorhodopirellula solitaria | reverse complement strand
GAATCATCGACGGCATCCTTGCTTGTGTTGAGATTTTTGTGAAGAAAAACCACGATGCAACAAGGATGCCGTTCTTCGCTAGCTCAAAATTGTTTCACGCCAGATTCGCCCTAAGTCCACGCCATTCGAGCCGAGCTCTGCAGAGGTGCTGGCTTGGCAAGGGATATCTCGGTCGCCAGCGTTTCCCTGCAAAAGCGGTACGCCAATGGTGTTGTCGGTCCCTGGGGAGCGTTTGTTCGTCAGGGACGCATTTTTGAACGATGATTGGATACGAGAGCCATGCCTCAAAAAACCTTCCGCTGTGCTCTGCGCACGCTTCCGTCGGATGAACCGAAATTCAACGCGAGAGCAAGGTGTGTTGTGCGCCGGACGCCATCCACGTAAATCTTTGCGCACACTCTTCTTCAGAGAGCCCAAAATCAGTTAAAGCGACAGTCAGGACGAAGGAATCTTGGTACGATTGGAGGAAATCAATCTGTTATCTGTTTGACAGCGGACAGACCCGGTGCCCATTCGAGACGCATCCGGCCAACCGAGATGAGCATCCTATCCAATTCGCTTGCTGAAGGAATCCGAATGAGATCGCTGTATTTGGTCATCGTTGCAACTGCAATGCTATTGGCTCCGTCGCTTGCCAATGCCGATGAACGCCCTAACCTTATCTTTTTTCTATCGGATGACCATCGAAGCGATGTGCTAGGGTGCGCCGGTCACCCGGTAGTGAAAACACCCGTCATCGATCAGCTTGCAGCACGTGGGGAGCGTTTTGAAAATGCCTTCGTCACGACCAGCATTTGCGCCGCGAGTCGCGCGACGCTGCTGACGGGGCTTTTTGAACGGACGCATGGATACACATTCGGCAAGCCGCCGATTTCCGTGGCGCACGTTTCAGATAGCTATCCTGCTCAACTGAAGGCCGCGGGCTACCGCACGGGATTTGTTGGTAAATTCGGCGTGCGAGTGGAAGGCGGCCAGTCTGCGATTGGTGAGATGTTCGATTCGTTTGAACCGGTGGGGCGCAGCCAGAGAGGCGTCGATGGATCGACCCAGCATTTCACCGATATCGCTGGTGACAAAGCGCTCGAATTTGTTGCAGCCAATTCTGCTGACAAACCGTTTTGCCTGTCAGTCAGTTTCAATGCCGCTCACGCCCAGGACGGTGACAAAGCCAATCACTATCCGCACCCCGCCACAGAATCACAACTGTATGCGGACGTAAAGATGCCTCGCCCCGAGCTCGATGGAGACGTCTATTTCGATGCCCAGCCAGAGTTTCTACGCGACTCGATTCACCGGGATCGCTACTACTGGCGATGGGATACACCAGAAAAGTACGACCGCAATATGAGGAACTACTTCCGTATGCTTTCCGCCATGGATCGTAATATCGGTCGGGTGATGCAACAGCTGAACAAACAGGGGTTGGCCGACAACACAGTCGTTATTTTCATGGGCGACAATGGATACTACATGGGCGAGCGTGGGTTCGCGGGCAAGTGGTCTCACTACGAACAATCTTTGCGAGTTCCTCTGATCGTTTGCGATCCGCGTATCCAGCAGGATGCCGGACGAGTCAACGATGACATTGCGTTGAACCTCGACATCGCACCCACCCTACTCGATCTGGCTGGAGTCGAGATCCCTGCTCGCTACCAGGGACGATCGCTGGTTGGCCAGAACGATGCCGCGAAGCGGCCAGGTTTTTTCTGTGAGCATCGTATGCAGAACGACCGCATTCCCAAATGGGAAGGTTACCGTGGAACGCGATACGTTTACGCGAACTACTACGAGCAAGAGTCCGGTGGCGAATTTTTGCACGACCTGCAAGAGGACCCGAACCAACTCAGAAATCTTGCGAATGACCCTGAGTACGGCGAGCAATTGGTCGAGATGCGAGCTAGAACGAGACGTCTTAGCGAGCAATATCTTAAAGCGAAATCAGAGGACGTGGATTAGCCGGGATGGGACAACTACGCACCCCATTTTGTGAGATGCTCGTTAGCTCGCTGACAGCCCCTCGGACGTCTACTACTTCTGCGGACCTTCGTCACGCATGTCACGCCATAACGTAGGCATTTCGGCTCATCCGACGGAAGGGTGCGCCCGAGGTTTTCAAGGCATGGCTCCCGTATTCAAGGGTTTATTTGTGGGATGTGATTATCAATGTTAGACTGGCACTGCCGGGAGAAACGGAGCCGAGCTCTGCAGAGGTGCTGGCTTGGCAAGGGATATCCCGGTTGATGGTACGCCAATGGTGTTGTCGGTCCCTGGCGAACATTCGTTTGTCCGGGACGCATTTCTGTAAGATCATTGGATACTAGAGATGTGCCTAGCAAAACCTACCTCTGTGCTCCGCGCACGCTTCCGTCGGATGAGCCTGAAATCAGTGGCCCTTGCATCTGACAGCGGATTGCGGCAGTGCGAACTCGCCGTGGAAGGGGCGTCACTTGGCGTGCTGAGGCTCGCTGGCATCGGTCGACTTTAGCCATCCCTCGAGGTCTAAGCGAAGTCGCTTGGTTTTCTCTGGCATCTCGTCGGCGAGGTTTCGCGACTCACTGATGTCGTTCTCGAGGTCATAGAGTTCAACCGAGTCATCATCATAGAATTTGATCAGCTTGTAGTCACCCGAACGAATCGCGCTTCCGAGTCGATTCTGTTTATGAAAAGCGTAGTTGGGATAGTGAAAGTAGATCGATTCACGCTTCCATTCAGACTCGTTTTCGAGCAACGGCATCAGAGAGATTCCATCGGGAGTATTGGAGGGGTCGGCCTTCAGATTCGCAGCATCGAGAATCGTTGCATGAATGTCCATCGTGATGACTGGCGTCGACGTTTTCGTGGCCGGACTGACATGACCTGGCCAACGAACGATCATCGGGACTCGGATGCCCCCTTCATACAAATACCCCTTCTCAGCCCGGAGCGGCTGCGCGATCTCGCCGAACGGTCCATTGTCCGACGTAAAGATCACCAGCGTCTCGCCGCTCAGGTCTTGTTGATCGATGGCATCAATGACTTTACCGATCGATGTGTCCATCCCTTCGATCATCGCCGCGTAAGTCGGGTTCTCGACGCCCGGTCCTCTCCTCTTCTCGTATTTGGCAATCAGGTCGGCAGGGGCTTGGAAAGGATAGTGAACCGAGTAGTTCCACCAACAAAGAAAGAACGGACCATCCCCAGCGGCTTTGGCGGACTTGATAAAGTCGATGCATTCATCAGCGCAACGGTCGGGCAAGTACTCGCCGTCTTTTTTTCCTTCCAAGTTAGGGAGCTTGTACGGACTGAAATAACTCGGAGGTCCGCCGAAGCGACAGCCTCCTATATTGATATCGAAGCCCTGGTGTTCAGGACGCAACTCTGGTTCCGTCGGATGATCCGGTTCGCTGTCGGGCCTGAACCGGCTGCGATTGGAGAGGTGCCACTTGCCCACAAAACCTGTCGCGTACCCGGCGGCCTTGAGTTGCTCGGCCAGGGTGACCCGTTCCAGCGGCAGGTGCCTCAGCCAACTCGGAGTGATCAGATCCGTGCCAGGCTTTTGGAAGTTCTCCGGGTGTCCACCGGCGTGGTTGGTAATGTTCAGACGAGCCGGTGATTCTCCCGTCATCAACGCCGCCCGTGTTGGCGTGCACACGGGTGCAGCCGAGTAGGCGTCGGTGAAAAGCAGGCCCTGCTTCGCTAGCCGATCAAGGTTCGGCGTGTCAAGTTTCTCGTTGCCATAGCAGTGAAGATCTTTCCATCCAAGGTCATCAGCCATGATCAAGACCACGTTCGGCTGCGTTGCTGGCTCTCCTGCATCTTGGCCCGAGGCAATCGTCGAAAGGGCACTCAGAGCCACCAGCGAAGCCAATAGAAAGTCGAACCGTATGTTTTGCATGATCATTTTCTGTGACTGAATTTGGCTTTGAAGTGGCAACGGAAATCCCCTCAGCGGGGTAAGCGGATCGGGAGAAATGATTCTGCACAACTCTTGTGAGCTGACGGCGCTAGCCAAATGGCACTTACTTTAGTTTTCGAAGCGGTCTTGGTAACCCGACGCGTGAGCGAGGATGATCTGTTGACCACGCAGAGCACTGCATTTTCCTCGCTGACGCATCGGGTTTCCAACCTAGCCATGCCCCAAACGAGGCCAAAGTAAGTGGCATTCGGCTCATTCCACCGAAAAACTTCACCCGACCTGCTTGGCGGCCAAACATCCCATTCGTAACGGGCATCGCCGATAAATCTACCAAATCTCCCAATTCCCTCAAACGCCTGGTCGCGAACGTCGAGTCTGCAGCGAGGAACCGCACGACATTGGAGCGGTCCGCTGCCGACGGTAGTGCGCAAACCCAATTCGTGACAGGACCGATTGCAGAAAAGGATGTTTGTGTCGCTGGGCGCGGTGGGGCTACTGAAGCGATGTCAGCGGAATGATCGCCAATTCAGCGCTGTTGAGATTGCCGCGTCGGCCGCCGTTGTTGGAATAGCCTACGTAGAGAGAGCCATCCATTTCGATTGCACAGGGATAGGAGAGGCTCAGGCTGCCCGCTGATTCGCCTGGTTGATTGGGGTGTCGTGAACGGCGAATCACAAACACTTTGTGAAAGAGATCCTCGCCCGGCGCGGTCACGGCAATCGTCAGGGGAGTGCGTTTGCCGCCGTTGTTTTTGGCAGTGGTACAGATCAGAAATCGCTGGCCCGTGCTGAGTACTCCTGCAACGGGCTTGGACGTGGCCATCGGCAAGTTGCTGGTTCGCGAGGGCGTCCAAGTGCGGCCGTAGTCCTCACTGACGGCGACCAGCGCCGAAGTTCCGCCGCCGAAGCGGGCGACGTTAAGGATTCGTTTTCCGGATACGATGTTTGCCGACTCACCCCACATCCTACTGATGCCTGCACCGCCGGGAATCTCCACGTAATCCCATTGAGTAAAATCATCACCGCGACTGATCGCAACTGCCGCCGGGAATATATGGTTGTTGGAATAGGGGCCAGCGGAGATGCCTGGCATGATCCAGTTGCCGTCGTGCATCTTCACAGGCTGGTTCATCGGCCAAAAACCGTTGCGGACGACGATGCCCTGCTCGCGCCATTTGCCCGCTGTTTCGTCAAACGCATAAGCCCGCGTATGCACCTCTTCCATCTTGCCGTAGTAGGCTCCGTGGAAGGCCCAGAGTTTGTTGGCGTGTGAGAGGAAGACGCCATGGCTGACTGCCAGACCGGGTTCCTCCCCGGCATCGATGACGCGTAGTTCGCTCCAGGTACGCCCCTCGTCATCACTGACTCGATACTGGGCTTCCTCGCTGACTGTATTTTCCGCACCCTTGTTGTGACCGATCGAAGCGTAGAGTTTGTTCTTGTGCCAGCCGAGCCCCACCCCGTGTAAGAACGTGTAGCCGTCTGCCTCCCGATCCCACTTCTTGATAACGTGAAATTTGACATCCTTTAGTGTGGAGATTTTCGCAGCAACAGGGATTGGCAACGCTTCGTCCCAGAGCCGAAAAGGCTCGGCGTGTTCAGGAAGCGAGTGAGTGGCGGTCACCGGTCTGTAGAGAGCTGCCATTTCGCTCGGCATGAGCGAACGGTTGAACAGCATTGCGTGATCCAACGCTCCCATCAAGGTTTGCCGGATTCGACCGTTGTCATCGACGCCGCCAAAGGTCAGCGGGGCGTTTGTTTGCGCGATCGGCTGTGTCAGTTCGATGGTACCGGCGAGTTGTCCGTCCAAATACAGTTCCGCCTTCTCCTCCGCGACGACGAGCCCTACCTGGTGCCACGTCCCTGGTTCGAACGCCGCGTCAGCATCGGCCGTCCGCCAACCATCTTGCTGAACGTATAGCCGCAGTTTCTCGTCGTGATCGATCATGATGCCCCACTCGCGTTCGTTTAAAGCGTAGCGATTCTTGGCCGCGATCATCTGCTGGCCGCGATTGAGGTTGTAGGGGTTAACCCAGACGACCAAGCTGAAAGGCTTGCTGCTGATTGGGGTGGCAGCGACGTCGTCGACTTCAAGTAGCGACGCGCCGTCGAGCACGAGTGCCTGATTGTGAACTCCAACCGCCTCCGAGGGGGAACCACCTTTGTGCCGAAGCGACTCAGAGGAAGTGGAATCAAGAGGCCAGAGCCGATCGGGATGCGGTTCTGCCGCGACGGCTAGCGCTGACGCGAACAGCACCAGACCAATTGGATACGCGAAACGATGGATCATTTGAAATTCCTCGCTATTCTGTCAGTTCTACCGTCACGGTCGCCGGCCACTCGATGGCTCCCGCTGGGGAAGCAGTCCCAGGCCGGTACTCGTTTTCTGAAAAAAGTCTCTTGAACGCTATCGAGACAAAAGGCTGCCTGGCGATCACGGCGAGCGGGGAGCCCACAATTTTTTGGCGGCTACGCTAGCTGAATCCCGATCTCGGCACCAATCGTAGTCCAAGCGCGGCCGCAGATGTGCCGCGACAGGACCTCTCAGCGATGCTGGTTCGATCAGACGAGTCGCCGAGTGCCAAATGTCGCCGGCTCAGCTCAATCGCTAGTTCAAACTCTTCCTTCGCATCTCATCGCTTCCGTTTCGGTTGCGACTGCGAATCCACGCCGCCTGTTTGCGACGGGTGGCGAGTTGATCGGCGACATCATGCTCATTGTGGACTCGAGGTGTACAGCAATTTTGCAAGACAATTCAGAAGGATCATCGGCGTCACCCTCGCCCAGTTCCATCTGCAACGAGGCTCGGCCACCGTCATAGGTTGACCGATGCGTAAAAGCACGTCATGTGAAAAACCGGGCGTCAGTCAGGGGGGCTGTCCGCTCTGAAGGAATCGTAATGTCTTCACGCTAAGGACGTTCGCTTAGTCATGCGTGGCTTCAGATGAGGCTACATTCCGGTGGATCGTCTCGATCTCTTGAGAGGTAAGAACCCGATTCCAAATGGAAATTTCGTCGATCTTGCCGTCAAAATTCCTGCCCTCGCCTGCCCGGTGGCCGCCGATAACGAGTCCACCGACTTCTGCGATTGGTGCTGCCGGTGACAGGACGTGCGATTTCACTAACTTGCCGTCGATGTAGAGATGGAGGCTCTTGGAGTCAAACGTCGCAGCGAAGTGTACCCAGTCGCTAAAAAGAACGCGGTCGATCAGGCAATCGAATCCGCCCTGCGATTTGACACCCGGTGACTGCTGGGACCCTACCGGTTTGGGGTCGAGCGTTTCGGTGTAGAGTTGCAAGTTGATTTTCGTGGCGTCATCGCAAGCTCGCATTCCGATGGAGATAGCAAACCCAGTGCCCAGTGCCTTCAGAAGGTCGCAGTGGTTGTTCACCTTGGTTTCCAGAATGAAGTGCCTGTCTTTGCTGCCGTGAGCCGGAAGAAGATTCGGTTTGATCCAACCGGCAACCGTGTACGCGTTTGCGTTGTCATCGAGCATTGACCGCGGCACGCTAGCGTACTGATTTCTCGAGCGATCGAGTTGTAACGCACCGCCACGGATTCCGTTCTCGCGACTGACCGTGGCCCCATTTTCGAGTTTCGCGTCGATGCGATCGCCAAGGACGGAATGGTTGGTCGTGTGACCATCGAAGCTCCAATGAGCACGTCGGTCCACTTCCAAGCCGGATGCGGCAGTCGGCGTGAGTTCGTCGTAGGTGATGGTCTTGACAAGATTTTCCTGTCCGGTCTTGTCCCTGAACTTTACCGTGAGCTCGGGGACTTTCTTCGTCGTGTCTGCAGTCATCGTCAAGAACTGGTTCGGTTTCACCCGCGACCATTCAAGGTCCTGGTGATAGACATTCAATGAAGGGATGACGCTCGTGTGGCCGGGGGAGATGATGAAGTCGTGAACGGGGTGCGATCCGCTTGGTGCGCTCGACGAGTCCTGCATCACGCTGTTTCCAAATTGATAAGGTCGCCGACGGTCGGTTTTGACTGGAGCCAGTTCTCATAGACGGCATCCCACACTCCACTGAGCAG
>NZ_SJPK01000043.1 GCF_007859855.1 Allorhodopirellula solitaria | reverse complement strand
GGGATTGAATTTCAGAATCTGCGATTGCTTGAGTGAGGCTTCCGACGATACCTTTGACATCCATGAGGCTTCCTTTCCTGCGGTGTTAGTTTGAGCACCAACATTTTGCAGGAGGAAGCCTCTTTTCGTGAATACCAATCTCGCCAGATCACAGGCGCACTACGCGGATCGCACCCCGTGAACGTCATAGCCGACACGTTGTGGGTGCATCAGATATCGAGAGACGTGAATGTCACCACCAACCAGTACGACACCGGGAATTCCTTCCCCCTTGATCATATCGAGCAACGCATCGCGTTCGGCATAGTAGGTCTGCATGTCATCGGTTTCGCTGTTTTTCTTGTCTTGCCAAATCTGGCCTTGTAGCAGAACTTTGAAAGGGGCTCTCGAGTTGCGGAGGCTCTCCAGCAACCACTGCCATTGTTCGTTGCCGAAACAGGTCGATTGGTTCGGAGCGACCGGCGAGGGAGCCATTTGCGAGTACCATCTCGCGTCGAGCAAGAACACCTCCATCGCCCCCAAGTCCACCTTTTGGTAGATGCCTTCGTCTCCACTGCCATAGCGTTCCTGAGCGCGATATTCGACGAACGCACGGCGCCTGTTCACTTTCAATCCCGCCGCGCTTTTTCCGTTGGCGTTGTTCTTGCCAAAGTCATGGTCGTCCCAGGTGCCGACGAGCGAGGTGCTCTTGCACAACGATGCGAGCCCCGGACGCTGGAGCAGATGACGATGCTTCTCTCGCAAACTGGCGAGGTCGCCAGTATCGGCGTAGGGTGTATCACCGCCGAAGCACAGCATGTCGAGATCGTGTTTGGCCATCTCCGTCCAAACCGGATCGGTGCTGTCGTTGACGCATGAAATAAATGCAACGTTGAGCACTTGGCCGCTGCGCTCGGTCGGTACGGTTGTAAAGTGGTAGTCCTGATTCCCTCCAGCAAGAATGTCCGCTTTGCCACCGACCAATTTTTCAATTTGATAGTGATAAGTCGTTCCGGGTTCGAGTCCCTCGACGTGAAATTTTGCAACGAAATCATGGTCCGCTTCGCTGCGGCTCGGGGCCACCGCAACAGTCCGTCCATTTTCATCTTTCACCGTCACACGAAGATCCACAGATTCTTTTCCTGGGCTGTAAAGCAGGTAAGCCTCGGTCGTTTTCAGCACGCCCACATAAGGCCCGACGGTGTCGCCGGCACGCAGCGTCGGGCACGCCAGAAGTAGAAAGGCGATCAACAGTTCAGCAGATGGTTTCGTCATGATTGAACTTTCATTGGGTGAGTGATGGGGTAGATGTATTGATTGTGTCTAAATCGTCAATTCTCGCCTAAGAAGTCGACGGGTATCCAAATCAGTCGCCCCGGATCTCGCCGCACTGTGGATTCCAATCGCAAAACCGAAGGTTTGCTGGCCCGCGTAGAAAAACAGGTAGCAAAACATGGTCGCCAACAGCATCCCCGTCACTGGCCGTGACGAAATCGGCGCACCCTGAGAACAAACATGAAGGACGACTTTGGGTGTGGGTTACCAGGGCAGCGAGAATGTCTTGATATTGGACATGAATTTGATCGCTTCGATCACTCCTTCCTTGACGCCCAAGCCCGAATCTTTGCACCCGCCAAACGGTGAGCACTCGATGCGATATCCGGGGACTTCGTTGACGTTCACCGTGCCGGTGCGAATGCGTCGCACGCATTCAAGGGCGGCAGGCAGGCTGTTGGTCACAACGCCCGAGGACAAGCCAAACTTGGAATCGTTTGCCACGGCGATCGCATCGTCGAGATCGGCGACTGTGATGATCGGTGCCAATGGGCCGAATGATTCTTCGACGATCATCTCGGCATCGCGTGGCACGTCGTCGATAATCGTTGGCTCCAGCAACGCCCCCTCGCGGCGCCCGCCTTCAAGCACTTTGGCTCCTGAGGCGACCGCCTTGTGGACGCGGGCTTCGAGAGTTTTGGCCGACGCCTCGTCAATCACTGTACCGATCAAGGTATCCGGCGATGCGGGATCTCCGGCGATGTAGCTCTTCGTTCTCTCGACAAAACGCTCGACAAACTCGTTCTTGATCTTTTCGTGAATCAGCAGCCTTTTTACGGCTGTGCAGCGCTGGCCCGAATTGCGGAAACTGCCCTCGGCAGCCAGCTTAACGGCCATTTCCATATCGGCGTCGTCCAACACGATCAATGGTGCGTTGCCACCGAGTTCGAGGCACAATTTTTTGTACCCCGCGGTCTTGGAAATACGTTTCCCAACGGCGGTTCCCCCTGTGAACGTAACCAGCTCGATGCGTTCGTCAGCGATCAATGGTTCGACGACTGTTTCGATGTCGCCAACGAACACGCTCATCAGCGAACGCGGCAAGCCCGCTTCGTACAATACCTCTGCAAGCCGCACAGCGGTCAAGGGCGTCTTGTCCGACGGCTTCACCAGGACCGGAACCCCGGCTGCGATCGCCGGTGCGATCTTGTGGGCAACTTGGTTCAGCGGATGGTTGAAAGGCGTAATCGCCAAAGCCAGTTTCAGCGGCTCGCGAATCGTAAAGATCTTGCGCTGCTTGCCCTGCGGAGAAACGTCACAAGAAAAAATTTGGCCATCATCTTTGAGTGCCTCGGCAGCAGCGAACTGCAACACATCGGCAGCCCGCCCCACTTCATAGTGCGTCTCACGCATGCACAACCCCGACTCGAGGCGGATCACGTGCGCAAACTCATCGGATCGTCGCAGTAGGATGTCCCGCGCCTTGGTCAGAACCTGCGATCGGTCGTAGCGATTCAACTCGCTCGACCCACTGAGCGCCCCCGTGATCATCGGCTCAATATGGTCTGCACTGATCTGGCTGATCGTACCGGTCAACGAATGATCGTATGGGTAGTACACCGAGAGCTTCGAATCGGTATGGATTGCTTCGCCGCAGATGTAGGACGGCAGATTAAGGGGCGTGTCGGACATGTTTCCTGTTTCCCAGAAAGAAGTTTTTTGCTGGCACCCACGCATCGGATACGCAGGAGCGGCTAGCGCCCAGAGTCCGGCAGAACGACACCATTGCAGGCGAAGTCGAAGATGTCAAAGTTGCGAGGATCCCCCTGGGACCTTTTGAAGTATGTATCGTTCAATGGATGCGACAGCACCATCGGAACCATCTCTTCGTATCGTCCGCCGTGCGACCGCAGTTGCCCTTCGAGTTGGCTCAGGTCGTGATGCGCCGGCGTGCGACCGATCACATAATCGCGCGCCGACAGCACGAACAGATCCCCGATCCGGTCGGCAGGCAATTCGAGCTTGCTCTCGGCGGTTTCCTTGCCATGAACCTCAGTGATGCCCTGCAGGTTGAGGATCCAGTCCGCGACCTCGGCTTGGTTTACCGAATCGGGCAGGTAGACAGTGACGGCGGAACCCAAGGCACCGTGATGCACGACGTAGGGATCGGTGATCGGACAAATCACGGTGATCCCTTCGCCGAACTGCTTAGTCAATTCCGTTTCCAAAAACACCACGTTCGGGTTGCCGTCGGCATCACACTTAGCGTTCATGCCGTGGTCGGCTGTAGCGGCCACCACACATCCCAAATCGAGCAGTTTTCCGATCTGCTCGTCAATATCGCGGTAGAAAGCCAGGGACTCGAGAGCTTCGGGAGCGTACTTGTGCTGCATATAATCGGTCAGCGTCAGGTAGCAGAAATCTGCTTGTCCAGTTGCGATCAGATAGACGCCGGATTTCAGTGCGTATAGGCTCGCATCGGGCGAATAGATTTCAGGCTTGGGACCGACATGGGATTCGATATTGTCGATGCCGTTGACATCGAGCGTTACCTCGTCGGCTTTTTCAGCGCTGAATGCAATGCCTTCCATGTTCTTTGATAGTAGCTCGCGCAGCTTGTCTTTGGCCGTCACCATGGCAACCTTCCGCCCGGCGTTTGCGGCGGCAGCGAGAATGGTTTCGGTGCGGAGGAACTTCGACGAGTTCGTCATCACCTCTGCGCCCGTTTCGGGATCGATAATGTAGTTACCTCCAATCCCAGTGTGACGCGGTGGAACGCCGCTAACAATCGCGCTATTATTGACGTTCGTAAACGAAGGTAACGCGCCACGGACAAAGGAGCGATGTCCATTTTCGAGCATCTTGGCCAGCTTCGGCATCTGATTTTTCGCCAGCGAAATCGACAGGTATTCGTCAGCACAACCGTCGATCAAGATCACAGCGATCGGAACCCTTGGCGGACTGTAGTCGCGACCGTTCACCGAGAATGCTGTCTCGGAGACATTCGACTTTTCTGTTGAAAGCATGGGCGTTCTCAAGGGGAGAGGTTTGATTGGTGAGTCAGACGAATCGCGAGGTGACCGTCGTGGGTAGTTAGGAAGAGCGGGCGTTGCGATCGAGTCACGCACGTTGCTCATCTTCCGAGCAATTCGATCAAGGCTTCGTGTGTGGTTCGCCGAGGGTTGTTGGACATTCGCAGTGCGTTGACGCCCGCGATCAAACGGCTCAGTTCGGCGGGATCGGTAATGCCCGCTTCCACCAGCGTGCTCGGACACCCAAGCGATCCGATCAGGTCGGTCACTCTGGTTTTGGCTTCCGCAGCGGAGCAGCAATCCAGGATCGTGAAGATCGCCTGCATGCGGTCGACCACGTGGGCGGCTCCACGCGGGTCAACACAATCGGAATCGGTAATCCCCGAGTTGTATTCCAGCATGGGGCCTAAAGTGAGTGCTACGGCGATGCCATGGGGAATTCCAAGCTGCGATGTCAACGGATACGACAATGCGTGCGAGGCTGTCGTGCGGGTAATATTGATTGCTCTGCCAGCGAGGTGCGAGGCGCGGGACATGGCATGCCGCGTTGCTGGCGTCGGTGTGTTGACGGCAGCCGGCAGATTTTCGTAAGCCAACTGAGCCGCTTCGGTCGCGTAGCCGATCGATTCCTCGGTCGCGCCGACGGCCCAAATCGATTCGATCGCTTGGCAAAAGGCATCCAGTCCTGTCGCCGCGGTGATCCTCGCTGGCAAGCTGTGCGTTAACCGGGGATCAACAATCGAATGATTGGGCAACAGGGATGGATCGTCCAGGGAGTACTTCTCCCCATCGACGTAGGCAACGGCAAAGCTGGTCGCTTCGCTGCCCGTGCCCGCCGTCGTGGGAATGGCAACCAGCGGCACGTTGCGGCCGCTCAGCAGGGCATCGCCGGTGATCAGGTCGCGAATCGGTGCGGTCTCACGACCCACAGCCGCAATGACTTTGCCAATGTCGATCGCAGTCCCTCCGCCGAAGGCGAGCACCAGATCGGCATCGAGGTCTCGAAAGAGCTTTGTCCCACTTTCAATATCGGCGAGATTTGGGTTGGGTGCGAAGCCAGAAAACCGAACCACCTCACTGGCCTCGAGAGCAGGCTCGATTGCGTCGGCCGCGCCCCCCGCTTCGTAAGCGGGCGTATCGACGACGAATGCAATGCGATTTGCCCCATATCGCTCGAGAACATCGGCGATCCCTTCAATCGCTCCCTCGCCCAGAGAGGTATCGTGTTCTAAGACGCTCATCAGCAAACCTCGTGATCCTCTTGCCCTCTGGGTATCGTCGCCCAAGCTTATCAGTGAGGGTGACTGGCAGTCAACACATGGTGACTGTGAGGCGACACGGGGTTCTCCGGCGATCACGGTTTTCGGCCGCGGTTAGGATTGGTCAAGCGGAAACAGAAAGTGGCCCGACGCACCGATCCGAAAAGGGGCGGCCTCATCCATGAAGCGTGAAGAGCGTACCAACCGGGGAGACTTCAATTTTGCTGGGGGGGCGTTTGTCTGCTTCGTGAAGAGGCAGTGTTGCTTTACAATCGCACCATGAATCTTGTCGAATTAGCTCAACGCATCCGATCACTCCGGCTCGACCGACACATGACGCTCGAGGAAGTCGCGTCGAGGACTGGCTTGACGCGCAGTTGGCTGTCCAAAGTTGAGAACTTTCGCGTGACCCCTTCGCTGCCAGCGTTGGGACAGATCGCAGTTGCGTTGAATGTAACAACGTCGGAATTGGTCGCTGGCTTGGATGAGAAGCCGACGCTTGTCGTCGTCCGCAAAGACGAACGGCTCGTGGTCGAACGCGAATCCAGTGAGTCAAACACGACGGTTTATGAGTCGCTCGCACACAAGCGACCGAGTCGATCGATGGATCCCTTTCTATTGACTGTCCCCGCAGGCGTCGCCCGTGAGCAAGCATTGACGCATACTGGAGAGGAATTCCTGATGGTGCAGCAGGGGCAGATCGAATTCGAGTTTGATGGAGAAAAACACACGGTCAAAGCAGGGGATTGCATCTATTTTGATAGCAGTGTGCCTCACCGCGTTATTAATTCGAGTAAGCGGACCGCAACGGTTCTGTGCGTATTTCGCGGCGAGTAGTCACCAAAGGGATGGGACACATCGGGATCCGATGGACGCGAGATCTCGAAACAGCGGGGATGACTGACCCCCGCGTATCTGCCGCCGAGAAGATTGACGCGTCGATGGTTCTAAATCTGAGCTAGAAACTGCTGGATCGTTGGCCGTTCTCGTGGGTCTTTGGCTAACAGCGTGTGGAGTCGTGACTGCCACTCGCTCGGCACGTGAACCGAGATCTCATCAGCAAATTCGTCTGACTGGAGAGCGTTGTAGATCTCCGCTAGCGAATTCGGAAGCGCCCGGTCTCCGGTCATGAGTTCGTACCAGACCAATCCAAACGAAAAGACGTCGCTGGCCGGTGTCGTCGGTTCGCCGCGAATCTGTTCGGGTGACATGTACAGGGGCGTGCCACGAATCACTGATCTGCGCGACACATCGGAATGCGTGTCATCCGAAGTATCGCTGAGAGTTGGCCGATCCAAGGAAGTCGTTACGGCGAATTGTCCGCCACTTGAATCATCGTTATCGAGCGACATCGCGGAAGCACCGTGGGGATCGACGACGTGGGGATCGGCAGCGGGCATCACGACGTTCTTCACACCCGCGCTCGCATCGGACGGTTGTCGCCGACTCTTTTCTGATTGTGCCCGGTTGCCGCGCGCCAAACCGAAATCAAGAATCTTGGGCGTCCCGTCTTCTTTGACGAGGATATTGGCAGGTTTGAGGTCACCGTGCGTGATTGACTGGGCGTGCGCAGCGGTTAGGCCTGCGGCGATTCCACGGGCGATGGAGTTCTGTTGGAGGGTTGTCAGCCCTTCGTCGATTAAGTGGCTAAGACATCGCCCATCGATTCGCTCCATCGCAATCAACGGCAATCCGTCTTCCTCCTCGATCGCGAACACGGTGCAGATGTTAGGGTGCTGAAGCTTCGCGGCCGCCCGTGCCTCATCTAACAGATTGGCCCGAGATTCCAACGCATTGGTGCGTAGAACTTTGACAGCCACTTCGCGATCGAGTCGTTCATCGTGTGCTGCCACAACAGTCCCGAAGTTACCTTTGCCCAACGTCTCTGCGACCCGATAGTGCCCGATTAATCGGCCGGGTTGCAGTAATTCTTCGACATCGATCGTGCCGTCCGCTTTTGTCCAGCTGACCGGGCATAGGCCGCCTGATCGCAGTGCGTCAAGCACGCGAAGGACCTCGTCGACGCTACGGCCAACACTCAGGTTGTGCACAACGCCATACTCCACGACCCCATTGGGGGAGACAATAAAAAGACCGCGGGCGGAGAGTCCTTTTTCGCGTTGCCAGGTTCCGTAGGCCTGCGCAACGGATCCTCGCTCGTCTGCCCCGAGTGGAAACTGGATCGGCCCCAATCCTCCCTCCGACGGTGGCGTTGCCAGCCAATCGCGATGACGATCGATCGAGTCGGAACTGATGCCGAGCAACTCGCACTCTCGCTGCTGGAATTCTGGAAGCCGTGCGCTAAACGCCGTCAGTTCGGTCGGGCAGATGAGCGAGAAATCCTGTGGATAAAAAATCAGCGTCAGCCACTTGCCTCGAAACCTGGCGATTGTGGTTGTGTACAAGCGACCAGAGGAAGTAATACACGGCAATTCAAATTCAGGTGCCGGCTGGCCGATCAGCGAGGTGCCGTTCACAGGGACATTGCTTCCGAGGTTGTCTAAAAAATTCAGCGTAAGAGTGATGGACGGATGGACTCGGGCAGTTTACGAACTTCGGCCACCCGCGCGCTTCGTTTCGTCCGATCAACGTGCGGTCACATCTGAGGGCTCTTTGTTGCCGACGGTTATCGAATAGTCAACCATACTGCCTCGAGCCCTCGCTGATCCAACCGTAGCCGACCTCACGCTGGGTTTTGGTGCGAAAAGGGTCTGGTACAATAGTCCGTTGCAAGTCATTTCCTCACCACGATTGATACCACCTTTTCCTAGTTGCCGAATGACTGAAAATCAGCAGCAGTTCCCGGCGGCACCCCGCTATTGGGTGGATAGGCGGCATGTGAACTGCGATGGTTGGTTTTTAGAGGGCGTGATCGGTGCCGCTGCTGCGATTGTCGGCATCGAGCGTGTCAATTTCACTAAATTGGAACCAGCGGAAAGGAAAAACACTGACTTTCGCGACTCTCGAAGCGCACCGGTAGCGTCGCATTCCCCCGGGATTGCTTTTCCGACGCCCCAACGTTCGACTCGCTGAGCGGGTGACTCTATGGCGGTAAGAATTGATTCCGACACCGGTCACTCAAGATGGCATCGAGTATCTCGCAGTAGCTGCGAAAGATGAACGAATCAACGGCACTGCGAAGGCGAGACCAAAGACTGCGGCGCGAACCAAGTTTCGCAAGTACGGCTTGAAATAACGGACAGCACGCTTGCTGAA
>NZ_SJPK01000042.1 GCF_007859855.1 Allorhodopirellula solitaria | reverse complement strand
TCAATCCATCAAGTCAGCCGCAAGAGGCTTTCGTTCCTTCGCCAACTACCGACTCAGGATTCTGTTTTACTGCGGCAAACTCGATCTGATGCCGGAAAATACGTGCCACTAAATTCCGAGAAGAACCTCGGACCTAGCTAAGTCCGCTGGGCAGGGCTGTAGCTACTCATGTCAGACGCCAGGGCAATCCCTCAGGCCGTGTCATGCTGATACGGCAAAGCATCTTCGCTCCCGGTAAATGAGCGGACTGCAGCAAGCTCCGCGATCATCAATCGCAACTCATTTTTCGCGATATTGCGGCGGTGGTGGATCATCCAGTTCGGGATGGTCCTTCAGTAATTGCTCGACTTCAGACAGTTCGTAGGTTGATTCTACTTTCTTCTCCGCACATCCCACGATGCTTATAGCGAACAATAAAACCAACGAACCCACACAAACTTTCATAACGGAATCAGACTCTAAAAGAAAAGAGAAAAGGGGTGGTACCAAAAGCAGCGAGTTTTCTGCTCGCCGCCCATGGATATGCAACAGCAACTCACGCAGTATCCTCCAGGTTGACATGTCTGCTTAGCGGGCACATCGTCTGGGTCACCGCATTGAGAAACTAAAACTCACCGTCGACGACTTCTCTGGATGCACGCGTGCCGAGCGCCCCCCACAGTCCGTAGGGGCTTGCGGCACCTGCCCTCGACAACGGGTCATTGTTTGCACCCGAAGTCGAAACCATGGCTCGACCAGATAGATTTCCCGATTCGATGGAGTCGGTAATGAACTTAACGGCTCCATCGCCCATCAAGACGTGAGCTCCACCTTGGTGTCGGCTGCTCGGTGGGCAAATTCCCTCGGACTGATACCACTCTTGGGTGAAACACAATTCGCGATTGGGAGGCAAGATCGTATAGATTCCCGAGTGAATATGGAGGGCCCACGCCCAGCGATAACCACGCCGGTTGTCGATATGGGCGTTGCTGGCGAAGGGAGCCGTAGGGCTCCAGAACGCGGGTCGGGTTGGATCGGTAAAGGGCTCGCATGCTAGCGCGCCGCCTACGGCAAGAAGGTTCACCGTGGATGTACCCTTCAAGTGCCTAGAGCGTTTGTCATCATCGCCCAAGTCGGTGATGAACTCGCCCATCGCAATGGTATTTGACAAGCCATCAAGGACGTCACGAAAGGCCGAGTCCAATTGGCATTTAAAGAATCCGCGGCTGGCGGCGTTGGCGGCCTGGAAGTCAGCTGTCCCTTTGCTCGACCCATCCAAATTGTACACAGCCTGGATGTTGGTTTTGTGGATCGAGTCTCCCATGGAAACGCCATAATTCGTGCGGCCCATCGCAGGCAGTCCCACGCCTGGGTCACTGGGACAGCGAAACGTTGGAATGTCCGATTCGAAAGGACGATAAGGTCCAGCAGCCCCGTTGACGAGACGGCTGAACACGCGGCCCGGGTACGGTCCCATCGCAGCGTAAGTGTTCCCCGCACCTGGTTGCCCTGCTGGGACCATATAGGGGTTGGAGATCTGTTGCCAAAGCGCCTGCTGTTCAATGAACGGCGTCAACCCGACCAGGGCAGATAATTCAACGCTGTTGCTCCCCGGAGCAAACTCGCGACCGCTCGACACGGTTGCGGTGCCACCGCCTTGGGTCGGCAATTTATCGTAGGCCGAATGGTAATTGTGAATTGCTAAGCCAAGCTGTTTGAAATTATTGCTGCAGCTCATTCGACGTGCCGCTTCTCGAGCTGCCTGCACCGCTGGCAGCAATAGGCCTACAAGGACACCAATAATTGCGATGACGACGAGGAGCTCTACAAGCGTGAACCCTCTCCGCATAGAACGGTTACACATAGCAATTTTCCTCAATTCAACGTTTAGATAAGACAGACGCAAACCCGATTGCCCGCTGCTCAAACGCGAAACCAATCGCGAGTCGCAGGGTGATTAGGAATGCAGTAGCTGACGTTAAAATTTAACGCTGATCCCCTCGAAAGATAGGCTTCACTCGCTATGTGTGGAGGTTTTTGCGCACAGTACGGCGTTTGCCCGAGCGGCTCGACGGTGGAGCATGCTGCCAGGGGCTGGTCGGGTTTCTGCAATTAGTGGCGGCCGCGGTTCCGCAGGGCTTCACAGAGGCAGGAATCTAGCCGTAGGAAACGCTGGGGATGGATGACACCCATGGGCAGGATGCTGGCTGACGTCAGCGCTGTTTTCTGAACACCGAAGGGGTCACCCCCGTCGCTCGCCGAAAGGCTCGGGTGAACGCGCTGTGATCGGAGAAACCACAGTCCAACGCAATGACGACGACTGGCTTTTCTGTATCACGCAACAGTCGTGACGCTGCTGCGATGCGAATCTTGGCGATCAACTGCGTCGGCGTCAAATCGAAAACTCGGCGTGTGAATCGGGCAAGCTGCGTGGTGGTCAGTTCGGATCGCTCGGCCAGCCAAGCCGGCGTGACCGCAGGGTCGAGTGTACGTTCGAACTCCTCCATGGCGAGGGCGTACGCGGTCGGGATCTCGTCAGTGGGAATCGAAACGCGGACGTCACGGGAGAATCCCACCAGCCCAACCACGTTCCCAGCCGGATCGTGAAGCGGCAACTTCGTTGTCAGGCACCAAACCGGATGCCGAGGCCGGTTCCAGTGCATCTCGAGATGTTCGTTGAGTGAACGACCGGTCCGCAAAACCTTCTCGTCTTGCTTCGAAGGAACCTGGCCAAATTCACCTTGGCAGATGTCGCGGGGTTGTTTACCAATCACATCCGCTTTGGATCGAAGTCCATGTCGCTTGACGAGCGATTCGTTTACGGCAAGGTACCGGCCCTCGGCGTCTTTGACAAAGAATGCGGTGTCGGGGGCAGAATCAAAGAGTTTCGACAATACCTGAAGGTCGATCGATGTCACTGCATCGTCGCTCGCCGCTGCCCGCAAGAGACCATTCCGTTCTGTGCGCATTTTGAATTTCCGGTGGCGAATACGTTCTAGAATGCAGGCCGGTCCCAGTCTAGTTGATTCGTAGCACGCCGAAAATCAGTAATCAGCGGAATCGCGATCTGCAGGCTAAAATCATGGCCGTTCATCAGAGCTTGCTGGAGTTCAGGGCTGTTCGTCGGGCTGGCAAGACGACGTGACTCGGGTGGCAGTAAGACTGCGACTGCCATTGTTTCGGTTTTCTGTTCTCCGACCAGGAAGTTCGCGATGTGCACCGCGGGATACACACCACCCCTTTTCATTCACAATCAAGGATGTGCGTGGCATTTCGACTCCGTCGGTTCTGCGCGAGCGTGTTTTTGGAACGGTTGACTGGGGCGCTCCATCATCGCAGCCGTCGCCGGAATTCCATCGGACGTGGTCACCGCTGGAATCGCCGCTCATCAGTCTCTCTAGTCTGCCTTCTGCGCCGTTCCCTCAGCCGGAGCGACCTTGATCCAGTCGACCTGTAGCTCAAAGGGGCCCGCCTGCTTGTCGCCCAGTAGGATTCCAAGAGAGTTGATAGTTCGCGGATCGATGCTGACACCAGGAACCTTTCGGCCGTAAGAGTTCGCGACAAACTTTGCAATCGGCAGACGGGCTTCGATCCACTCATTCTTAACGGTGTCGAATTCTGACTGGAACGAGAAGGCGGTACGTCGGTCAGGTGCGTACAAACAGAGCGTATAGCGTCGCCCATCCCCGCGAACGCGCAGCGAGATCGTTTGGTCGCTCTGCAGCCCCAAATCCTTCGGCGCCGACCGAACCGACGCGAACCCACCATTGTTCTCTAGCGACAACTGACCTGCGAAACGAGCAACCCCCTCGTCGACCACCGAGAACTTGCTGGTCGAACGGCCACCCATCACGCCATCATTGACGATACGCCAGCCCCTGGGCGAATCGTCCGCACCAAAATCGAACAGCGTACGTGCAGCGACTCCCACCCTGTTGAGATCCTCCGCAGAAGCACGATCCGGTAGGACCGCTGTCCACAGCAACACCAGAAAACCACATCTCACCAAAGTTGTACAATTCATTTTCTGCTACCCCAAGGTTTGGAATTCAAGGTACCCCAACACGCGATAACTGCCACGCTCAAGACCCCGTGCAAAGCCGGTGCCTGATACGGTAAGAAACGCTCCTTCCAAGCAACCCAGATATAAAACGTCAAGAATCCGAGATAGGCGTCGACCAGTGTTGCTTGAAACCAAACATCCTGGAGCAAACTCCCATTGTCCAGCACGCTGCGAACCAGCGCTGCACGAACGGTGAACGCAAGCATGACAGCGAAGACAGCAACAAACAGAAAGGCAATCGCTCGTCGACTCGTCATCTGCCATCCACTCTCAACGGTTCCAACTTTTCCTGTGGTCCACCCCAACAACTCTTGTAGACATCCCAATAACTTCGACAAGCCCAAAAACTCAATGCCCCATAGTCGACCGACGGCTCCGCCCGTCGCGAGCCCCTAGCCGATGTGCGCCCCGCACGAGGCCTCCGCCAACTCACCCGCAACCACCGCCCGAACTCACAGAGGTTATCAGTCTCGTTGCGAATTCACCGAAAGACATTCCGCTGGAATGCCGCTTGCACCACAGCCCTGGCGGACGTCGTAAGGATCCTGTAGCGATGGACTGAAACTGCGGCACATCTCAAGATTTCCCGCTATCGATTCCCCGTGATTGCGTTGCCGGAACACCATCTAAGCCATCCAACTGGGCGTCCCGTGTTGCAATATAATCGACGAGCCGCGGTCCATTGTAAGTTTCCAGCCATTTGTACGCATCAGCGGTTCGTCTCGCGGCGTGTGTGAACGATCCAGTCGTGAAGAAGAACCCGCGTTCGGCACCACTGAGCATGTATGCGCCAGCGAAATCGCGAATTTCACTCGATGAGACGCGGTTCCGAGATCCGTAGCGTTTGCACTGTGCCACCGCCCACAGCGCACCGTCACTCGTGAAAATACGCACATCGATTCCATCGTCTCCTGAGCCACCTACCGGAGTGCCCATGTACTCGTCTTGTTGTGAGAAAAGTCTCGCAACCAGACGCTCAAATTCAACAGGCTCGAGATTTCGCAGGTCCGTCAGAGTTCGCAATCGCTGCATGCGGCGGTCTGACCTCGCCCAGATCTTTTGGCGTCTCGTGAGCACACACTGATTTTTAGCTCGGGCGGTTTCGTAGCGTTCACGATCCTGCTCTTGCCACCGACGTCTCTCGACAATGCCCACGAATTGATCGATGGTTGACCGAGATTGCCCCCGAGCGCCCGACTTGCGAACGAATCGCCGAAGGCGATGCCATGGTGCAGTACGCGCCCATTCGAGCAGGCGGTCGGGATCGTGAATCGGAAGAATGAATCTTGATCCACACGATGAGCAGCGTGCCATGCGACCTCCCTGGCTATCATCAACATCGTATTTTTCTTGACAAGAGTTACAGCTTATCTTCATTTGCTATTCGTATCCGTTGAGAAGCGACTTCAGCACCAACATTGTCACCGGTCCATCCCGCGTGCAACGCAATTGAGCCAGGCCTGCGGACTCGCCAACAAAAAGTCTATCAGATCCCCATTCGCCACACGTCCCATCGTCGACCGACGGCTCCGCCCGCCGCGAGCCCCCAGCCGATGTGCGCCGCGCACGAGGCCTCACTCTCTGCAACGCCAACTCGCACTCTTCCACAGAATCTTGCTCACAATCGCCCCGCAGACACAGGACAATGGCTCGCACTGGCCAGAACTCTGTACGCCCCCAATCCGCAGTTCGCCATTCCAATTGGCTGTATGGCTGCAAACCGCGGGCTTCCGATTGTTCCTCGAAGAATCCGAACCGAACCGGAGACAGCGGCCAAGCGGCGAATGAAAGTTGCGATGCACGCCAACAATCTGCCAGAATCGACTGAGAAACAACCTCGCTGGCCAACCCTGCACCTTGAACACCCGCAGAGAACAATGATGCCCCCACCGTACGTGCGCCCAACGAACGATGCTCCGCTGTCACCAGCGGAAAAGAAGGAACTCTTGCAAGCGTATTTTTCGCATTACGAGAGCGTGGCACAGCAAGACCCACAGTTGCTCAATATGAAACTCGAGCGTGCCGCGGTATCCGGGCTTCTCGATCAGATGGGAGTGTTGCTGTTGGAGCAATCACAGCAACTAGCCCACGCGCCTGGCCCAATGCGTGAGTTTCTCGATGCCACCGAACCACCCGACTGCCTTCGAGGACGACTTCCTCCGGAATTCCGGGCCTTCTGTCTCGCCCTGAACGCACTCAAGCAATGGGTTTCCGCCGAATCCGCAGCGACCGATCGCTTTCTGATTGGCGGAACCGCACGCGCGCAGTGCCGGCGGGTCGCCGATCGTTGCCTCGTTACTGGCGATCGTCTTGACGAGACCGTCGTCGAGCTACATCACACCGTAAGAGATGGCCGACCTCCCATCCCGCTCTCGAAAAGCGGTCATGAACGAATCGAATCAAACACGGAGACGTCCACCGACCCGCGTTCCATTGCTCTACGGGATTTGAAGCGTCAGGGAAACCGCTCATGGGTCATGTTGCGGCGCGGCTGCTTGGCGATCGAGGGCGATGAGTTCACCGAATCAACGCCAGCAGTATTGGTGTCCTCGAAGACCTTCGCCAGAAAAGCATCCGAGACGACTGGACTCAGCTATCGAGAATTGCTCTCGTGGCTCGACGAGCGAGAGCTGGGAAACTGACCACCATCCCCGTTTGTGCCACCCTACTCGCGATGGTGTTCCGCCAAGATTCTTTCCTCCCGTTCTTCGCAGGGAGATCGTGCAGTTTCTAGGTGAAGGCAACTCGACCATTTACAGGTTCATCCGACGGAAGCGTGCGCAGAGCACAGCGGAAGGTTTTTTGAGGCATGGCTCGAGTATCCAATGATCGTTCAAAAATGCGTCCCTGACGAACAAACGCTCGCCAGGGACCGACAACACCATTGGCGTACCGCTTTTGCAGGGAAACGCTGGCGACCGAGATATCCCTTGCCAAGCCAGCACCTCTGCAGAGCTCGGCTCCGTTTCTCACGACAGTGCCAGTCTAACATTGATAATCACATCCCACAGATAAATCCTTCGATACGGGAGCCATGCCTTGAAAACCTCGGGCGCACGCTTCCGTCGGATGAGCCAATTATTGTGGGTTTCGCTGCGGTAAGCCAGGTGCGTGGGATCTTTTTGGGCATGGTGGTGGCGTCCGAATCGATTTGTCACCCCACCGATAGCTGTGGTAGCATCCAAGCGCCGGGCGGATCGGAACAAACTCTGCTGGGAAACAGCACGCCTAGGAGTATCTCGGTCGCACATGAGCTCATAGGTGACTTCGGCTGGCATCGGACGCGCCCGCCGCCAGCATTTATGCTGCGATGGCATCGCTCATTTCGCACGCCGCCGCTATGCCTCTAATATCCAAAACGCTGCTGTTTCCCACGGCAAGCCTTGGCGGGCCATCAATTAACGGGGTATAATCGAGTGTGGGGTGTGATTCGCGGACACCGGCCCGGGAGCGTGTTTGCAAGCACCATGCCGAACACAAACGGCGCACTTCAGCAGCGGCACTATTTCCGAACACGAGACTAGCCGAAACGTCCGGCTGCTGGTGGGTTCAAATATTTAGCGAGAGTTGGGGATTTACGATGGTCAACACGGACTTGATTGTCGACAGAGCCAGAGCGACACGACGCGAGTTGTGCGCCCTATTGATGCTTTTGATAATCGCGAACGGTTGCTCAGCTCAGGATTATCGTGGCATTGATTTTCAAGTCCGTCAGAATACGTTGAACGCTGGTGTCGATATTGAACGCATTCATTTTGTTTATGGAAGCACAATCACTAGTTCGAAGAAGCAGCCTGATGCTGATGCCAACGGTGACATTTACCTAGGTTCATTGATAAAGAAGAATATCGACTGTTTCCTAGTTGTTGATCTCTCAGAACGAGGTAAAGCGATTGGTTCGGAAATATATCACCTGACGCCTGTGGATCTCGCTGACGTTGCCAGGACAGAAACATGGAGAAATCCAAGCCGGAGTTCGACGTCTTCAGACAACGTTGACCTGAAGCTTCTTGGCAAATTTGCAAGATTTGAATCAACGTCAAGCGACAAGTTTCGAACCAAGGTGAGATTCTCTATCAAAAGAAGATGACGAGATTTGGCACGTGCTATCTGCTGATTTGCAGTCTTACTTCTTGCCGGATTGTGGCCATGCGGACTTGAGTGTTTCGTAAGCGGCGTTTCCGAATCGTTGAGTGAAGTGGAGCCATCCGTCGGACCGAGGTCGAAAGATACATTGATAACATCTTCAATGCGATCTATCTTGGGCGATCTTCCGCGAGTTTCCTGCTTGATATGATGAGGCGAAATCGATGAGGGCGAGAGGCGAACGAACTGTTCCAGTTATTGGCATTGCAGGCATGGTTTTGCTTGGCATCTGCATTACAAATGTGGCTACCAGTGGCGATGACTTCGAGTTGTTCGATGTCAGCATGAAAGGTGGTGTTGGAGAATTGCGGATCAAGACCTATGGCGCGGAGACTCGGTCGTATTTCGATTTGATTCGTGAATCTTCTAGATTTGTGCCTGTACATCCTTTGGCGTTTTGGCACCTGCAATCCAGCCACGTTTTGGCTTCTGTTCCTGAGTTTCGCTCGATTGCGACACTGAGTTTCAATCGTTGCACGGGGTGCGATCCGCGTAGTGCGCCTGTGATCTGGCGAGATTGGTATTCACGAAAAGAGGCTTCCTCCTGCAAAATGTTGGTGCTCAAACTAACACCGCAGGAAAGGAAGCCTCATGGATGTCAAAGGTATCGTCGGAAGCCTCACTCAAGCAATCGCAGATTCTGAAATTCAATCCC
>NZ_SJPK01000041.1 GCF_007859855.1 Allorhodopirellula solitaria | reverse complement strand
TGCATCGGCTCGCGATCGGGCTGGGAATTCCGATCCGTGTCGCTCACCTGCCACCGTATTGCAGCAAGTACAACCCGATCGACCACCGACTTTTCTGCCATCTGACTGCGGCGCTCAGTGGTCGCTTGGTGGAATCACTCTCATGGATGCAAATGCTGTTCTCAGAAGTGACGACACGTCGTGGTCTCAAAGTTGTCTGTGAATTGGCTCGCAAGGTGTATCAATCAGGAATCAAAGCCAATTCAGAATTTCGCAAAAATGAACCTACCCAACGTGATGTCCAGCTCGGTCAATTCAACTATGTACTGCCGAACTGAAATCCCGAAGTTGTTTCCGAACGTGTCCTTAGCGGTGGTTCTTCCAACGATCGGGGTGGTCGCGACTCGTGGCTACTCAGCGGCACGTTGGTATGTTGCGGCGTCCATCTGTCTTGTATCTGCAGCACTCATTACTCCGGCCGACTTGTTGACGATGTTAGTGTTGGCGGTCGCGTTCTTTGCCGTGCTCGTGTTGGGGTCACGCATACGTCTATTGGACAATCCTATTGCCAGCTAATATGATCTTTACGTTCTCACTGTGAAGAGCCAGCGGATGCACATGATACGCCGAGTCGAGTATGATGAAATGGTCAGCCGTTCACGGCGACCATTTGATCCTTGTCGTCCGTCGGACTAGAAGAAAGGAACACACTTGCGACCTTCGTTTTCTTGGTCCTGGGCGGGAACCTATCGGTACAACCACAGTGGATTCATGCCCCAGCCGACGCCTGCAGTCGCGTTCCAGATGTCTATTTCGCTCGGTTGGTTCGGTCGGTTCTCTGGCAAGATTACGGAAGACGACCATGGCGTTCCAGAAACCGCACTTGTGCAGGGCCGGGTGCGCGGGACAAGGATTTCGTTTCGAAAATGGTATCCGAGCTTCTGGATGGCCAGCGAGAGTGGCGAGAATATTCGAGTGCCCGGACTAAAACCCTTCGTGCTGTACTACCGTGGTGACGTCACTCACGATTTTGCTCAGGTTAACGGCGTGTGGGAAATCCCCGCAGAGAGTCGCTACATCAATGAGCAGGAATGGGAGTTTCCTGCTGCTGCCGGGACTTGGGATGCAGCCGCGCAAAACAAGCAATAAACGACAAGCGATGCAATGGTACGGAGAGGCAGTGCTCGCCGTTTTGAAGTGGGGGATTGTTCGCCGCCGCCCACATATCGCCGCCGTTCGCCGACACTCGAGATGAGTGTTTTTTCAGTCGCCAATCCAGCGCACATGGCAACGGGTGCTCACTCGTCGTTTCTGCCTCGAATGCGTTGGGCACCACAATCATAGTTGTCGTTGCCCATCTACGCGGGCATGTATTGGCACTGCTTTGGATCTCGCGGATAACCCGGCTGATGCGTTTTCGAGTTTCCGATGATTATTGCACGTGATATAATTCATCCGACCTCCATCTCGACGGGCGGCGCAACACAGCGGTAGAACGCGGCAGACCGGGAAGTGAACGCGAGAGCGGGAGTCGTGCTTTTGGGGTCTGCTTGCATGTCGATTGCCAGTCCCGCGTGATTTCAATGATTCCCGATTGAATTGTGCCCAAATTCGTTCTTCGCTTCGTTGCCGCCGACCCCGATCGTGACGACGATCGGTCCGAAGGCGTTTTCGCGGTCGCTTACGACATCCTTTACCGCGATCAATCGCCCAAACACGTGCAAGACGAAATCCGCAAAACACTAGACTGGTTCGTAGCCGAACTCCCAGTTCCCAGCCGTTTTGTTCGCGGCCGTCGAGCACACCGTTCCGATACGGGGCTGTGCTGGTTCAAACCCACTTCGGATGACTGCATTCGCAATGTACGATACCTCGCGCATCTTGTTTCCGAATGTGGCATTCCGGTACGAGAGATTCGCACCGACAAACCGGGGTACATCCTGTATGAAGACGATCACCAAGTAGTTGCGAAGCCTGTCGCGGACACGCCACGATGATCAGGTGCGATGCGGGGAACAGTCCCACGCAATGGAACCGGGGTTGCGGGCGTTTTGGCCGTGGTCGACTCTACACTCCCCGCCCGGTGACGGGGACCGTTCACTGAGCTCAATGGACATCGCAACCGCTACAATCGAAGAATGGCGCGAACTCGGATTCCACTACGAACTGGATGACGATCATCACGTTTGGACGCTTACCGGCTCCCGTGGCGGGCTGGGGCGATTCGCGAAGATTCTACGGCAGTTTGCCTCAGACCCTCGCAACGATGTTCCATTCGAGCACGATCACTATGGCCCCTACGGCTATCTAAGGATCATGAATAATCCCGACGAACGAGGATTCAATTCGAATGGGTTTTTTGCGCCTCGCTCTGAATTCTCAAAACTGGCCGACGTTATCGACTCGCGATTGGCTGATTCCCAAACTGGCTCCACCATAGACCTGTCAGGAGACTTTTCGCCTGATTCCGAGTATGAGCTTCGGTTGATCGTTGCACCCGACGATTTCGATCCCGGCTTGTTTGATCCTTGGGTGCAACAGGAGATCAGAGAACCTCGCGATGCTTACAAACCGCCGAACGGCAAGTCTTGATGATGGTTTCCCACACACTCAATTCTCAACCGAAGACGTGACCCCCGATCATGGATCGTGGCGATCAACGATGACGGTAAACAACAAAACGCTCGAATTCGTCTGGGGGCCTTCGCCGCCCATGGCTCGCCGTCTGCAGTGGTCGCAGTCGGATGGCCGAGTTTGCTTGCCTGTGTATCGGCCACGCGATACGATGGCAATGTCGCTGGATACCTCGTGAGCTGCTACCCGTATGATCCACCGTGTGCGACCCGCAATACGATCTACGAAAGCGGCGCGGGCGCGATTCTCAATCGTGAGACAGCGAGCGTGGTCGATAGCGTTGAACTGATCGTTTCCGAGTGGAATGTGGCTACCAGGCGAACCCAACATGAACGAAAATGACTGACATCCACGACGACCTCCGACGGGCAACTGTTGACGCGATTCGCAAAGCTCGTGCAGATATGGGCAGAGAGTTCGGTTCTGATCCGATACACGGGTTCGCTCTCTGCACAGACGACAACTTGATGACCCTCTATTCTGCGGCTTGCACGAAGTCATGGGTTGCTGAACGTGAAGCCGAGTACCAAGGGATTGGTTCGATCTATGTCGAGTGGAACCAGTCTGCCGGCGACCGTCATTTCGAATCAATATCCAAAACACTTGCTGCGTTGGCGGAGAGCGATCAATCTACGAGTAAGCAACGGTTTGACTGCCTCAGACTTGCTCTGGAAGACTGTCGGGCCGAGGGGCTTTTCGATTCCGACACAGTACTTCTGTGTGGAAACACCGACGGCGTAGGTGAGATGGAGGCGGAAGCTGTGGATCGCCTGAACTCAACCGCGATAGCGGGGCAGGTCGCAGGAGATCTTTGCGTTGCGGAGTACGGCGACGATTGCGTACCTGCTGATAGATCGCCGAGCCAAGGTACTGGCTCATTTCTCGGGAAATTGATGGCTGGATTCCAGCAGGCTTTTCGCCGAGATGCCAACCAGCTGACGTCGATGGAGATCGTCCCTGGCCGTGGAGTGGAAGGGTGCGAAATCGGATTTGCGAGGGATGCTGCACGCGAAGTTTTCGGCAACACGCAGAGCACCAGTGCCAACTATTTTGAGTTCCCCCATTTAGGCGTCGACGTGCAGTGTCGCAAGAAGAGGATTGATGCTATTTACTTCTTTTTTCGAACCAAAAACTACGAACCATTCAACGGCAATACTCGAGAAGGAATCGGCGCGAGGAGCACTGCAAAGCAAGTCGTTCGCACGTATGGCACCCCGGACAAACAAGATCAAGGTCCCACTTCGAGTGGGGGCACATACGAACGTTTGTACTACCGTCGTCTGGGGATTGAATTCAACTTTCGCCACAACGAGCTGGAGGATATCCGAGTGTATGATGCCACCGACGTCGAGTCAGGGCCGTGAGCTGAGTGGCGTCTCTGGGAGTGTTTCAGGCACGGATGCGGATAGCGATCAAGCACGATGCTCGTACTCTTGCTCGAATCGGAGCGTAAATTACCATGCATAGTCTAGCCAGCATTGAGATCGATCGGCCGATCAGGGAAGTCTTCGCTTACACCAACGAGAAGGTCCCAGAGTGGAGCCTTACCGTTGTCGAGGACGAGGTTATCGAGGACAGGAAAGGTGTCGGCACGACGTTCCGCTGTGTCACCGAGGAGAAAGAACACCGGATGAGTTTCGAAGGCGTCATCACCCTTTGGGAACCGCCCACCAAGTCCGCAGTCACGTTGACTGGGAAGAACTTCGACATCAATGCCGTGTATCTCTTTGAGGACTTGAACGGCCGCACTCGCGTGACTCAGGAATCCACGGTGATCGGCAAGGGCTTCGTGAGAATCATTTTCTTCGTTTTCGGGCGGCTCATGAGCAAACAGGGCTGCACAGCCGCCTGCAGAGAACTCGAGAGTCTGAAGAAAAAGCTCGAAAGTGGTGCTGGAGTGGCAGCGGGCTGAGTGGCGATGCGGGAAGATGTGGGTTGCTCAGTATCGTGCTACGTTTGGCAACGTCGGTGGGTATGACCTGGTGGTCTCGTCGTTCGCCAAAGAACCTTTCAATTCCCCCAAGCGACGAAATCGAGCGTTTCCAGATAGCCAATCCCAGGCCGCCGCGGGCACCTCGCCGCTGCTGTGTGTCTAACCCATTGAACGCCATCAGAGGCAGTCTTGTTCGCGTTTGCTGGGAGAGGTATTCTGACGGCGACAAGATCGGTTCAGCGGGCAAGTCGTTTGTTGCGCTGGGTATCTCTTCTGAGAACGATGCGGTGCACTTTTGCCGCGAGTGATCGCATTGCGTTTCGCGTTTTGGCTGGTCGGCCGCATGCTCCGGTTGGATTTTGACGCGCATCCACTACCGGCTGGGTTTGGGTAAATCGATGACAGTAGAGAGCAAGGACGATCTCGATGGGATCCTGAATACTGGGCGGGTTGTTGCCAGAGTTCGCGACGCCATGCTGCACGCGGTGGAGCCGGGGATGACGACCTCCGAACTGGATAAGGTGGGGGACGAGTTGCTGGATCGGTTCGGAGCCAAGTCCGCTCCCAGGGTCAGTTATAACTTCCCAGGTGCAACCTGCATTAGCGTCAATGAGGAGGTCGCACACGGCATCCCGGGTGGCCGAATTCTCCAGGCGGGGGACGTTGTGAATGTCGACGTTTCCGCCGAACTGGATGGTTACTTTGCCGACACGGGTGGGACCGTCGTGGTGCCACCGGCGACTGGAGTGAAGACACGTCTGTGTGATACCACTCAACTAGCATTGAAGCGGGCGATGACTGAGGCCCGCGCGGGGGCACCGATCAACCGCATCGGAAAAGCAATTCAGCGAACCGCGACGCTGCGTGGATTCAAAGTGTTTCGGGATCTTGCCGGCCATGGAATCGGGCGGAGTCTCCATGAAGAGCCCGAGGGGATTGTCAGCTACTTTGACCCCCGGGATACACGCCGACTGAAGTTGGGCCAGGTGGTCGCGATCGAGCCATTTCTTTCGACTAGAAGTACTCGTGTGAGCCAAGCGGACGATGGATGGACTCTTCTTAGTCATCCCCGGAATCTCTCTGCCCAATACGAGCACACGATCATTGTGACCAAAGGTGCGCCGATTGTTGCGACCCTGTCCGATACATGCTGCTAAGCAACGCGGGAGTGATGAATATCGTAGTGGACGAGGCGACGAGTCCTTTCGCTTTGCGTGATCGATTGATTTTTTGGGGATTCATCGCCTCGTCCATTACGGAATTGTTGTGGGACTCGTCGCCTCCTGTCAGTTACCCACAAGTATCCCGAAAGGGATTGAAGAGAATAGCCGTAGGTCAGCGCAGCGCCACCTGCGGTTGTTCGTTGAAGATGGAGCGTCGACCCCGAAGTGGGTCGCAGACCTCGTCGCGAATTATCTTCAACCCCATTCGGGGTTGGCACGCGTGTTTCGCGGCGTTTCCGGTGGTATTCGCTTGCGCTCGACCACCGGCTATTTTCTAAAACGCCTTCGGCGTACGAAGACTTGTGGGTAATCGACAGCTCGTCGCCTCGTCCATTACGGAAAGTTTTTTGGGACTCGTGGCCTCGTCCACTACGGAGATTGAAGAGCGAAGCGTGGCGAACAACCTTGATCGCCTTCCGATGTAACTTTCATGCTTGGGATCTGAACCATTGATCGAATTGTCCGAGACGTTCAAACTGCTCGAAGCCTACGACATTTCGCTGGTCGTCATTGGCTTAGGCATTTTAGGGCTAGCGGTACTGCTGCACCGGTTCGAGCGTTTGCCGTTCTCCTTTCCGATCTTGTCGCTCGCCTTGGGCTACGCAGCCTTTGCTCTTCCGCTAGGACTCACTCCGCCCGACCCTCGAATGCATGGTTTGTTGGCGGTTCATTTGACGGAGATCGGCGTGATCATTTCGCTGATGGGCGTGGGGCTGAAGATCGACCGATCGCCGAACCTGAGGACTTGGAGCACGACCTGGAGGATGCTGGGGATTTGCATGCCTCTGACGATCGTTTGCGTGGCGCTGTGGGGTTGGTGGATGGTGGGTCTGGCGCCAGCAGCCGCCGTTATGCTGGCCGTCGCGCTCGCTCCGACAGACCCGGTATTGGCCTCGGACGTGCAGGTCGGCGAGCCCGAAGCTGAGGTCCCTGGTGACGGTAGTTCCGTGACAGACGAGGGAACCGGGGAGGACGAGATGCCGGCCGAGCGAGAGGACGAACTGCGATTCACGCTCACGTCGGAGGCGGGGTTGAACGATTCATTGGCGTTTCCGTTCACGTATCTCGCTCTATTGATGTTGACCGAAGGCCCATCGCCAGCGGACTGGTTTGTTCAATGGTTGTTGATCGATGTTTTTTACCGCGTCATTGTAGGCGTCGCAGCCGGCGTAGCAATCGGCTGGGCGTTATCGCATGTTCTCCTCGAGCTGCCTGTTCAGACGGAGCGAGAGAAGATGAAGGCGGGTGTGGGCGCGTTAGCTGGCACGTTGCTCTTGTACGGCGTGACGGAGTGCTTGGCCGGCTACGGCTTTCTCGCGGTGTTCGTTGGCGCCCTGACCCTCCGCCACAAAGAGAACACACAGCAGGAGCATAAGTCGCTGCACACCTTCGCCGATCAGGCGGAGCAATTGCTGATGACCGTTATTTTGATCGCGGTGGGCGGCGCGATCGCTGGCGGCCTGCTCGCTTCTTTGACATGGGAGGCGGCGCTGCTGGGGGTACTGTTGATATTCATTATCCGCCCCGGGGCGGGGTTGCTCGGGTTAATCGGTGAACAGCGGCTTACAGCTTTGGACCGCTGCATCGCCAGCTTTTTTGGTATTCGTGGAATCGGCTGTCTCTTCTACCTCGCCTACGGATTGCACAAGGGAGAATTTCCGATGGAGGACGAATTGTGGGCTGCATGTGTATTCACGATTGTCTTGTCGGTAGTCGTCCATGGGGTGTTGGCCTCTCCGGTGATGCGGTTCCGGGACCGACGCATGAAACAGCATGACAGCGAGCCCGACTCGGCAGAACCAATGAAGATTCGCATGAGTTAACGCAACGCACGATCAATTTCAGTCATAGTCCAAAGCCGCAGGACTCGTCGCCTCGTCCGCTACTAAAACCGACACTTATTCATCGTGTGTTGTTAAGGCTCCCCGTTCGGAGCTGAATGGGGGCGGCTGATAGCCGACGTCACTACCGCAAACTGGCAAACTGCAATACGATGGTGCGTCTGTCTGAACGAGACACGCGCATGCCCTGGACTTCGATCCGAGACAAACCATTTCACAAGAACACGAGGACATCAGCCTTCGACGATAAACGACTCGCCAAAGCAATCGCCACTCGCGACCAGAGTTACAAGCTTCTAATGTGGATCACCAACGCCATCGATCGAGGACACATTCAGCCCTCACGGGGTGCTCATCATTCGGGTGGGCCGGATGCGGCGACCCAGTGGCTGCGTTCGAATTACTATCACATCCCAGAAGAGCTTCGACCCCCGAAAGATGAAGTCAACGAGTTCGCGGCGTTCTTCAGCACGTACCTGACCTCGTCGTTCGACGTTATCGAAGGAGGGGGCACCCGAGGCGAAGGTCCAGCACCCATGGGTTGTCGATGTGAGCTTTGCATGCGGATCGTCAACGCGCCTCATCTGCAAGCCAAAAAGCTCTACGCTAGAGACAAACGGCGGGCTAATTGGTTGATGGCGGAATGCGTTTCGAAACTAGCCAAGAGAAATGCACTTGATATTGACGATGAGTTAGCGATGCAGCTTGTCACCGATGGCAAGACGCGGCGATACGCGGCGTAGGTGGCTTACGGTCATTGGCTCATTCGACGGCTTTCTGGCGATTCAGATGGTCCCGCCGTTCTGGCCCTCTGGCGACTGATCGCTTGGGATCCGCGCGGTGGCATGCGCCGCGGTTTCACGCTAGCAGTCGGAGACTTTCAAGCGGCTGAAAACGAACTGGTTTCAGCTATCGAAAATGCGTAGGCATCGACGGACCGTTTGCTCGCTGGACAGGAAATCATCCGTGTGGTTGAGTGCATTGTGAACGCTCAAGTGACAGTCCGCGAGACGCGACGGAACGCCATCTGGTACACCTGTGTGTATCCGGGATTGGTCGTTGGCGTCCCGGGCATTGTTGGTCTAGCAATCCTGGGGCTCGTCCTCTAGGTGAGATTGGGTGGCGAGTCATCCCCTGCTGCTGGCAACCCTGACACCGTTTTTTTTCGGCTCATCCGACGGAAGCGTTCGCGGAGCACAGGGGGAAGGTTTTTCTAGGCATGGCTCTCGTATCCAATAATCTTACAAAAATGCGTCCCTGATGAACGAATGTCCGCCAGGGACCGGCAACACCATTGGCGTACCATCGACCGAGATATCCCTTGCCAAGCCAGCACCTCTGCAGAGGTCGGCTCCGTTTCTCCCGGCAGATCCAGTCTTACATTCACTATCACCTCCGACAAATCAATCATTGGATACTGGAGCCATGGAGTGCCGGGATAAAACCGGTTTGGAATAGAGAATGAAAGTTTCTTACGAAGAAGGTTTAGCCAATCACTTCGGCCTCCGGCGGAGGGACGAATGCGGTAACGCGTGCG
>NZ_SJPK01000040.1 GCF_007859855.1 Allorhodopirellula solitaria | reverse complement strand
GCCAGCGCTGTTACTCTGTCCATGCGGAAACTCCGTTCTCCGAGGTGACGAGGTTGTAATTCAAGTCACTTTATGAACGGTTTTCCGCTTTTTTTATAGATCAATCCTTAACTTGATGCCTATGAGGTCAGCGCAGCGCGACCTGCGGTTGTTTGTTGGCAGTGGAGCGTCGACCCCGAAGTGGGTCGCAGACCTTGTCGTGGATGATCTTCAACCCCATTCGGGGTTAGCACGCGTGTTTCGCGGAGTTTCCGGTGGTGTTCGCTTGCGCTCAAACCACCGGCTATTTTCTAAAACGCCTTCGGCGTAGGAAAACTTGTGGCTCATCCGACGGAAGCGTGCGCTGGAGGTTTTGGTGACATGGCTCCAGTATCCAATGATTGATTTTTCGGAGGTGATAGTGGATGTTAGACTGGAGCTGGCGGGAGAAACGGAGCCGAGCTCTGCAGAGGTGCTGGCTTGGCAAGGGATATCTCGGTCGATGGTACGCCAATGGTGTTGCCGGTCCCTGTCGGACATTCGTTCGTCAGGGACGCATTCTTGTAAGATTATTGGATACTAGAGCCATGCCTAGAAAAACCTACCCCCTGTGCTCCGCGCACGCTTCCGTCGGATGAGCCAAACTGGTGGGTAAGGGGCAGGTGGGAACCGGCCCTACGTGCTGCAGTATCAGCTAGCCACGAATTACTCGAATCGACACGAATAGAATCCACTTCTTGATATTCATTCATGCTGCCGAGTGGTCTTGATGCGCTGTTTCCTCATTTTGCCATACAACGTTGTCGGTTTCAGTCCCAATGCTTCAGCGGCGCCGCCTGGGCCGTAGATTTTTCCGTCGCAGCGCTGGAGCGCGCCCAGAATAGCACGGCGTTCGATTTCCGCCAGCGTCGGTTGGACAGCGGTGGTCGCTTCGAGAGCCCCCCCTTGCGCGTCGCTGGGTGAGGATCCATCTCCCGCCAACCATGACGACTCGATCGATAGCGTGTCGCCGCGGCTGATGATCATCGACCGCTCGATGATGTTTTCGAACTCACGCACATTCCCCGGCCACTCGTACTGCATCAAAATTTCCATCGTGTGTCGGTCCACGCGGGTAATCGGTTTGTTCATCCGCTTGGAGAATCGAGCGATGAAGTGGTTCAGCAGCGCCGGGATATCTTCGCGGCGTTGACGCAGTGGCGGAACGGAAATCGGAAAGACATTCAGGCGGTAGTAGAGGTCGTCGCGAAATTCATCCGCTGCCACCGCCGCTTTCAGATCACGATTGCTCGCTGCGATCACGCGCGTGTCGATCTCGATGGGCGCATTGCCGCCGACCCGTTCGATCTCACGCTCCTGCAATACCCGCAGCAGCATGACCTGGGTTTCCGCAGGCACCTCAGAGATCTCGTCGAGAAAGATGCTCCCGTGGTCGGAGAGTTCGAATCGACCTTTGCGAAGTTCGGTTGCGCCGGTGAACGCACCCGCCTCGTGACCAAACAGTTCGCTGGCGATGAGGTTGGGTGCCAGCGAGGCGCAGTTGACCTTTACGAGCAGATTCTCGCGTCTTGAACTGGTCTCGTGAATCGCGCGGGCGATCAATTCTTTCCCAGTTCCCGTCTCACCGAGGATCAGGACCGTCGAATCCGTCAGGGCAACCTGCTCGACGGCGACGCGTACCTGCCGCATTGCCGGCGAGTCGCCGATGATGTTGCCAAAGTCGTGATCGGTGCGGATCTCGTCTCGTAGATACACATTCTGTTGCTCGAGCTCCTGTTTGAGTCGATCGATCTCGCTATATGCCGACGCGTTGTCCAATGCGATCGAAAGTTGGCTGCAGATCTCACGGAGCAACTCGAGGTCCCACTGGTCGGGCTGGTGTTCGCGACGCGAGACAATGCCGAGCACGCCCACACTCTGGTCGCGCGACAGCAAGGGCATGTAGACTTTGGATCCATAGCCCGTTTCGAGCAAACGCAAGTCCTCGGGGAAATCATGGCCATGCTGCAACGACCGCACCACTTGGGGAACCCGGTGCTGCATCACCCAGTCGAATGCGGACCCCGGCAAAGACTGCGTGGGTAGTTCCGGCCACGACTCTCGCTCGCCGTCGAATTCCAAGGCGAAACCATGCCTCACCGGTGAGGTCGCCGAGGTCAGTAGCAGACTCACGCGATCGCAGCCGAGTTGTTTGCGGATCTGCACGGCGGCATGATGGAAAACTTCTCGCATGTCGAGGCTCGAGTTGACGACCCGCCCCATCTCAACGAGCAATCGATACCGAGCCTCCGATTGCCGTAGCTGCTGCGTTTGTTTATCGACCTCGCGTTTGAGCGTGTCGAGGAAATCGTCCTTTGCCAGATTCGCAGAAGCGAGGTCGCGATTGGTTTGTTCCAGTTGACCAATCAGTCGAGTCTTCTCAACCCCGATCGCAATCGGGCTCGCCAGGCGAGCGAGCAGCTCGGCGTGATCCCCAGTGTAGATGCCAGGTTCTCGTGACGAGAAAAAGATCACGCCAATCGGTTTGGCATCGGCCAGCAACGGGAGCGTGAGACTCGAACGCATCCCCTCGCGAACAATCAGGGAAGTTGAGCTCGATCCAGGCTTGCGGCGCAAGTACTCTTCCAGGTCCGCGATAATCCGTGGCTGGCCAGTTTCGAGCAGCGGGGCGAGAGTCGATCCGGCGACCCGGGCAGCGTAGCCGGTCTTGAGCATCACCTCGCCATCGGAGCGGCACGAAACCAATCGCAGAACGTGAGCGGGCTCCTCGAGCAGCGCCACGGCAATGCGGTTGTAGGGAACCACCCCCGATAGCTGGTCGAATACCGACCCGAGCAGCTCATCGAGTCCCTGGCCCATGTTGAGCTGGCGGAGCATCCGTTCGACAAGCTGTTCGTAGTTCGCAGCAGACGAGTTAGCAGCAGACGAATTCGCCGGGGACGTGATGGCGGTGGGGTCGGGCACGGTAAAAATCCAGGGAAGATCGCATTCACACACGGAACCAACCTAATATGATCGACCAACCATATTTCGACAATGGTGCAAGGAACGGCATTTGTGCGATGAATTTGATGATTGTGCCGCCTAACTCGACACATGATCGACCAAATATGGTTGGTTTGGCGATCGGCGCAATTCTGCTAATATCTTTCGCAAGGCTTTGCTTGCAAACGGCTTAGGTTAATTCTCGGCCACTCTGGTTAAACGAATGGCACGATAAATGCATTCTTCTGTTGACAACATGGTGACTCATCCCTGAGCAGCATCGCCGCCCTGGTTCGCAACCCACGCGAGGCAGCGTTCGCGGCTGCTGACTTCACCGAGGCTTTTCCACCCGCTGCCGTTTCCAACACTTCCCCTGCATGCCCCACGTTGTCGCCGAGCCGTGCTACGAGTGCAAACACATTGATTGTGTGGTGGTTTGCCCGGTGGAGTGTTTTCACGAGGGGCCGAGCATGCTGTACATCCATCCTGATGAGTGTATCGACTGCGAAGCCTGCGTGCCCGAGTGCCCCGAGGGAGCGATTTACCATGAGGATCAGTTGCCGAGTGATTGGGCGCCCTTTCGGGACCTAAACGCCACCATGGCTCGGCAAACTCCCCCCATATCGAGTGCACCTCCCCGCACACCTCACGGTGGTGGTTCACCATAACCGCCCATCGGGCTAGGCTACTACGCCCACTCGATCGACCTCCTTCTCTCTCATTTCGAACCAATTCAATCTCCACTGAATTGACATCCCAGGCCACCCCGGAGAATCAATCATGTCCACTGAAAACGCGATGCTCGAAGAATTTTCGCAGCGTGAATACGAGCACGGCTTCGTCACCGACATCGAGGCGGACTCGATTCCAGCTGGGCTTAGTGAGGAGGTCGTTCGCCTGATCTCGGAGAAGAAGGGTGAGCCGCAATGGCTGTTGGATTGGCGACTGAAGGCGTATCGGCATTGGCTGACGCTGGAGGAGCCGCAGTGGCACAATGTGAACTATTCGCCGATTGACTACCAAGCCGCGGTCTACTATTCGGCGCCGAAGAAGAAGCCGCAATTGGCGAGCCTTGATGAGGTCGACCCGGTATTGCTGGAGACTTACGAGAAGCTCGGCATTCCGCTCGAGGAGCAGAAGGTGCTCGCCAACGTCGCCGTTGACGCGGTGTTCGACAGCGTCTCGATCGTGACGACGTTTCGCGAGACGTTGGAGAAGCACGGCGTGATCTTCTGCCCGTTCTCCGAAGCGGTCCACGACCACCCGGAGCTGGTTAAGAAGTACTTGGGCACGGTGGTTCCCCACTCAGACAACTTTTTCGCATCGCTGAACTCGGCGGTCTTCAGTGACGGTTCCTTCTGCTACATCCCCAAGGGCGTCCGCTGCCCGATGGAGCTGTCGACGTACTTCCGCATCAACGCGCAGAATACGGGCCAGTTCGAGCGGACTCTGATCGTCGCTGAAGAGGGCAGCTATGTTAGTTACCTCGAAGGCTGCACGGCCCCCAAGCGGGACGAGAATCAATTGCACGCGGCGGTTGTTGAATTAGTCGCCCTCGATGACGCGCAGATCAAATACTCCACCGTCCAAAACTGGTATCCCGGCGACAGCGAAGGCAAAGGCGGGATCTATAACTTCGTGACCAAACGCGGTGCTTGCCGCGGTGAGAACTCGAAGATCTCTTGGACCCAAGTCGAAACGGGTTCAGCGATCACCTGGAAATACCCCAGCGTGATCCTGCAAGGTGACAATTCGGTCGGCGAGTTTTACAGCGTTGCCGTTACAGCCAATCATCAACAAGCCGATACGGGCACGAAGATGATTCACATCGGCAAGAACACCAAGAGCACGATCATCTCCAAGGGGATTTCGGCAGGCGTGGGCCAGAACAGCTACCGGGGCGAGGTCAAGGTGATGAAGAATGCGACCAATGCTCGCAACTTCTCTCAGTGCGATTCGATGTTGATCGGTGACCGCTGCGGTGCCCACACCTTCCCGTACATCGAAGTCCGAAACACGACGGGCAAAGTCGAGCACGAAGCCTCCACGTCCAAGGTCGGTGAGGATCAAATTTACTACTTGCGGCAACGCGGATTGTCGACCGAAGACGCGGTCAACATGATCGTCAACGGTTTCTGCAAGGAAGTCTACGACGTTCTGCCGATGGAGTTTGCCGTGGAAGCCCGCAAGCTTCTCAATGTCAGCCTCGAAGGCAGTGTCGGTTAAAGCGAATTGTTTGTCCCCGCGGCGTCAACGCGTCGCCTCTGAGCTTCCGAGTTGCTCCTCCCTCTCATCCATTCAATCAACGAACCCAGTTTCCAATCATGTTAGAAATCAAAAACCTACACGCTCGCAGTGAAGACACGGAGATCTTGCGAGGCATCAATCTGAGCGTCGCCGCTGGCGAAGTCCATGCCATCATGGGGCCCAACGGTTCCGGAAAGAGCACCCTCGCACACGTCCTCGCCGGTCGAGAAGACTACGAGATCACCGAGGGAGAGGTGACCTACGATGGCAAGGATTTGCTCGACATGGAGATTGAAGAGCGGGCGGCCGAAGGCGTCTTCCTCGCCTACCAGTACCCTGTCGAAATCTCCGGTGTCAGCAACAAGTACTTCCTCAAAGCAGCCATCAACTCGATCCACAAGTATCGTGACGAGCCTGTGATCAGCCGCAAGGATTTCGTTGCTCTGCTCAAGGAGAAGTTGGAACTGCTCGGGATGGATAAGTCCATGATGGATCGGAGCGTCAACGAAGGGTTCTCAGGCGGTGAAAAGAAACGCAATGAGATTCTGCAGATGGCCATGCTCGAGCCCAAGCTCGCGGTCCTGGATGAAACCGATTCAGGGTTGGACATCGACGCTCTGAAAATTGTCTCCGAAGGTGTCAACGCACTTCGTAGCCCTGAGCGAGCGATCATTGTCGTGACCCACTACCAACGACTGCTCGAGTACATCGTGCCTGATAAAGTCCACGTGCTCGCCGGCGGCAAGATCGTCCGGAGCGGCGACAAATCGCTCGCACTGGAGTTGGAGGACAAGGGCTACAGCTTCTTGCAGTCGGGTGCCGAGACGGTTGCAGCGGGCTAGACCGAGCGAACCAACGGCGAATCCAAACACACCTCTATTCAATCTTTCTCAACGATCATCATGATTGCCACCCAATCTGACGCATATCAAGAATCCTTCGCGGCGTTCCAGGCCGATCAATCGGCGACTTCACCCGCCTGGCTCAACGAAGCCCGACAGACCGCTTGGGACCGTTTCCTCGAGCGAGGCTTGCCAACGCGGCGTGATGAAGATTGGAGATTCACGCCGGTCGCGTCCCTGGCCGGACGCAACTACCGCAACGTGCAATCCCTGTCGCTGGCGTCGGACACCGTCGAGACCCTCCTGCAACGCGCCAAACTCGACGATGATTTCCATCGTCTGGTGTTCGTCAACGGCCACTACGTCGAGGGAGCTTCATCCCACCAGGACTTGCCCGAAGGTGTGGTCGTCGAGAATCTCGCCAGCTCGATTCGAGAAGGTCGCGACCTCGCCGAGCAACTGCTCACGCAGCCCGTAGGCAAGGAAGAGTCTGCATTTACGGACCTCAATACCGCGTTCGCGAGTGATGGGGCTGTGATCGATGTGGCCGATGGCGTCACGCTCGATCGACCCGTGCACTTGATTTTCCTCAGCGTCGAGGATGGTCCTACCGCCTGCCACCCACGCAACCTCATCCGGTTGGGCAACGGCAGTAGCGCTACCGTGGTAGAAAGCTACCACGGCCGCGATGGTGATGGCTACTTCACCAACGCTGTCACACAGATCGAGTTGGCTGAGCAGGCCAATTTGGATCACCACAAATTGCAGCATGAGCAACGCGATTCACTGCATATCGCTAGCAGTCACATCGACCAGAAAGAACACAGTCGATTCTGCTCGCATTACTTCTCCTTCGGCGCCGAACTCGCTCGCAACGAGCTGAACTGCATTCTCGACGGCGAAGAGATTGTTTCGACATTGAACGGCCTGTACATGCCGACGGGTGAACAGTTGATGGATTGTCGCACCCGGATCGATCACGCCAAACCGAACTGCAATACCTACGAGTTGTACAAAGGCATTTTGGACGATCGCGCCCGCGGCGTTTTCAATGGCAAGATCTTTGTGCATCAGGACGCTCAGAAGACAGATGCTAAACAGAGCAATCAAGCCTTGTTGCTGTCCGATGATGCCGTCGTCAATACAAAACCGCAGTTAGAAATCTACGCCGACGATGTGAAATGCACGCACGGGGCAACGATTGGTGAACTCGATGAGCAGGCTCTTTACTACCTGCGTTCACGGGGCATTCCCGAAAGCCTGGCTCGGAAGATGCTGATCTTCGCGTTTGCCAATGACGTGGTGCAAGGCGTTGAGGTTCCCGCCGTCGTCCAACACCTCGAAGCCATCCTGCTTTCGAGCCACGGCCTGCCGGACGTTTAATCGTCGGTCTGCTTTCGGGCAGCAAAAAATACGGAAATAGCCAGTCTCGTTGCTCCCTCGTGTGCTTGTCATGCGAGGGAGCAAACTGTTGGGTGCTATATTCAGCGGTGCCTTAGTCAGTGGTGCGTGAACTCAGCGTGACGCCTGATCGCAGCATGCCGGCAAACGTCAGGCACCAAACGATGAGGGCGAGCCAGACGAAGATGTTGGGGATGAACTGCAGATAAGGCAGGTCGAGTTGTTCTTCCAGCCGATACGTGCAGGTCGTGTACATACCCAACGGGAACACCAGGGCCCAGTATTGCAAGTCATAAGTGATGGGATATCGCTTCAACACGTGTCTCCAAACTCCCAGCGTGATCAGCATGGGGATCCAAGCAGTCGCAGTCGCCCAGAAGAGCAGCGTGAACCCTTTGAGGAAGGGCTGGAGCTCGTCGAGTAAGTGCCTGCCGTCGGCGGCGGCAACCAAGCTGACGCCCGCGAGCGTCGAGATCGCCATCGCCCCCATATTGATCCAGTAGGGTGGCGATAGATCCGAGGGTTTCATCGGCAAGAATGCATATCGATAGAAGATCATCGAGATGATCCAGATATAGAGCATCCCACCGCCCAGCCACATCGTCAGGGCGAAGAACAGCGTCGATTCCCGGTATATCTCAAAACCGCTGGCCAGCATCGAGCCGAGTAGAGAAACGGACTGAGTCGCAACGACTGACACGAGCCAACCTCCGTGGAGCGCTTCGATGATCGGCGGTTTTTCCGGCAGTGTAAAAATGCAAGTGAAAATGGTGTACGTCAACACGAACCAGAGGATGATACCGAGCACCCACAAGGCGGTCGCGACGCCGCGCATCCCGGCAATGAGCAAGAACTGATTGCCTAGAACGCAGGTCGCAGCCACCCATGTGAAAAAACTCACGCCTTGACCGTGATCGATTAGGTCCCCGAAGAAGCGTCGTGTATAGAGCGTTGCACGCAGTCCATTGAGGGTCCATAGAATCAGATACGCCGCGATGTTGATCCAGAAGAGCAATCGGGAGACGTGTTCATAACCGATGAAATGACAGGCCAGAGAGACGATGCCGGTCGCCATCACCATCGAAAAGTACGCCGGGCTGAGTGATTCGACGCACTGCCAGAATCGTGATCGGGGATTGCTGTCGTGAGCAGGCGTAACGGGTGCGATCACTTTCGATCCAACGCCGTGAGATACCACATCAGTCCCAGGTTGAGCCCCAAGCAAATCGTGCTGGCGATTGCAGCCGGCCAGACGACCGACTCATCACCACCGAGCCAGCGAGTGTTGCCATCGCAATCAAACCGCGGATACCCGCATGGCGAGCTTCCGGCTGGAACCAAGTCGATTTCATGCCGACGTTCCTTCACGAGATGAGTGGGTGGGGAGAGTTCATTGGGCTAATCCGACGGAAGCGTGCGCCCGAGGTTTTCAAGGCATGGCTCCAGTATCGAAGGATTTATTTGTGGGATGTGATTATCAATGTTAGAGCGTTTGTTCATCAGGGACGCATTTTTGAACGATCATTGGATACTAGTGGTCTGTCACGACTTATTCTTAGGGTAGTGGACGAGGCGACGAGTCCTGAACTGGCGTCAAATCCAAGGACTCGTCGCCTCCCGTTGATTACCCATTAGTTTGCTCCCCCGTGTGCTTGTCACACGCCGAAGCGACGTTTTGAAATTAGAAAACCGCGGTATCGACACACGTTCCCCTGTCAGCTTGTCTGACAGGAAACCAAGTCGATAAACTTTGCTGTCATGCGGGGCAAGCCCGCATGGGAGCGGGGTGAATGCTCCATCTTGATCTAATCACAAAACGGTGATTCCTGTCAGACAAGCTGACAGGGGATCTGGTTTTGTGGGTAATGACCAGCTCGTCGCCTCGTCCACTACGATCAACCCTAACTTTTAACTGTGACAGACCACTAGAGCCATGCCTGGTATGTCCCCAAGTTAGCCTAAAAAACTACCAGGGGCGCATTCTGAGTGCTTTCATTGAAGGAATTCACTTTCCCTTCAATCAAGGAACTCCGATATGGCAATCGCCACCAAGAAACGTTCGTCAAAATCGTCAAAATCCAATCAGGCCCGTTACATCGGCAAGCCAGCTGGGGTGATTCAGCAGCGAGTCGAGGCGGTCGGTCCCTCTCACTTTGGTGTCGTTTCGGTCGACTGCGCCAAACGCAGATCCAAGT
>NZ_SJPK01000039.1 GCF_007859855.1 Allorhodopirellula solitaria | reverse complement strand
CTGCTCAGTGGAGTGTGGGATGCTGTCTATGAGAACTGGCTCCAGTCAAAACTGACCGTCGGCGACCTTATCAATTTGGAAACAGCGTGATGCAGGACTCGTCGAGCGCATCAAGCGGATCGCACCCAGGTGCAGGTATCAGCTCGCTCTTTTTCGGCGGGGGCGATTGGCGCGAAATGCACTATGAATATTGCATGAAGGTATTATGATGGTGTGTTGGCCCTCTCGGCGTCGAAAGTCGACGCATTTTCCGGTCGATCAGGCCGGTGTTTTCTTTCATTGTTAATTAGGAGTATGTCGTAATGCTTTCCAAGCGATTGTTTGCGTTTTTCTGTGCGGGTTTTTTGGCTGTTGTGACCCAAATGGGATGTGGCCCCGATAATTCGGCCACTGTTTCCGATGTGGACGACAGCGTTGTTCACACCGAGGAAGAGATGGAAGAAATGGGCTCACAGAACGCTGCTGACATGAATAGCCAATAATCGTTCACAGCGATTTGGATGGGTTGAGTGGCTCAACGCTGAGCGACCCGATCTCGTTCCTGCCGCAGGCGGACCTACCAGCAATTTTTGATGCCGAGGTTTTCTTGAGGGAAACCTCGGCTGCCATTATTGAAGTCCAGGCAACACCCGCTGGTAGATCCTGTTTTTTGAATCACTTTCCGTGCCGATTTTGTTCGGCATTTTTTTTTCCCGTAGAGGTTTTTCTAATGAATACTTCCTCCCGACGAGGCGGATTTACCCTCGTTGAATTGCTGGTGGTCATCGCGATCATCGGTGTTTTGGTCGGGCTGCTATTGCCCGCCGTCCAAGCGGCACGTGAAGCGGCGCGTCGTATGAGTTGCAGCAATAATTTCAAGCAGATTGGCTTGGGGCTACATAATTATCACTCCGCCTATGACCAGCTACCTGTTCATAGCGGGGGCACCAATCCCAATATTGGCAACCGTCACCTGCTCAGCTTTTTGGTTGGCCTGACGCCATTCATTGAGCAGCAAGCTGTGTGGCAGATGATTTCTAACCCACGGGTGGTCAATCACAACGGTGGGACACGCGGAACACCGTTTCCCGCGATGGGGCCAGTGCCATGGGATCGAAACTACACGCCGTGGTTGACCCAGATTGGGACCTACCGCTGCCCGAGCGACCCCAGCGTAGCGCCAGCCAATTTCGAGGCCTTTACCAACTACGCTGCCTGCATCGGTGACGGTATCGCCAGTAATAATCACTCGTGCATCAACCAGGACGGCAGCATCAACAGCGGCTGTATGCCCCGCCGTGGTGGCATGGACCGCGGTGTCTTCGTCACCCGGATGCCCACCAAGTTTCGCGATATTCTCGATGGGCTGAGCAACACGATTGCCAGTGCCGAGATCGTCGTCGACTCCAATACGCTCGAAGTGCTTTCGACCGTCGTCAACCGCGGTAGCGACGCTGCTTTCTTCGTGGACCCCACAGTTTGCGAAGACACGATCGATCCGCAGCGTCCACAGTTTCACCTCGCCGGCACCAGCGCGAATAACTGGGGTTCCTCTCAGCGGAAGGGAATGCGTTGGACCGATGGGCGTCCCGTGATGACGAGCGTGACGACGATCATGCCGCCCAACCGGGTCAGTTGCTCCTGGGCCGGTGACGGCAGCGATGGCATGTTCACCGCAGGAAGTCGTCACCAAGGCGGATGCCATGTGCTGATGGCTGACGGAGCGGTCAAGTTCATCACGGAATCGATCGAGTCGGGCAACTTGAGTTCGCCCTCACCGAACTGGCCGACCAGTAACCCAGCGGTACCGCCGGGAAGCGCCAGCCCCTACGGATTGTGGGGTGCTTTGGGGACGAAGGCGAGCAAGGAAACTGATCAGCTCCCGTAGCCATCCCAGTAGCGTCAATCGCTGCCTTATTTCAATCGCAGAGACCGGGCTCGTACAATGCAGGCCCGGTTTTTTGCGTTGGTGAGGCGAGCGTAAATTTAGACGGGGCTCGCAATGACTCAGGAGAAGAGACGAAATGGTGCCCAACGGGACCGCGAAGAGAATGAAAACGTCACGGCGGCAATCGATGCTATGTCCATTGTTTGGCCCAGGCCAGTTTTCGTGCCGCTTGCTTGGCTGGTTCGTCACGGCAGTTGTGTTGCTGGCCGCCAGCGACGTGCACGCTCAGCGACCGGCAGACAAGCCGCTGCGCCTTTCCAGCGACACCGTCGGTGATAGCCAGCTATCTGCAGTTCGCGACGACCTCGTTGCCGCGATCACAGAGGGAGCCAGCCCGGCGGATACGACCGCGTTGATCCAACGCCAGCGGCGATTTGATCGGGAACTCGCCGGTGAGCTAGCAGCAATTCGCGATGAACTCGTTGAAATTCAAAAGGGAGAATTCGATCGTGAGTCCCAGCAACGCCGCGAGGAACTCCGGCGGCAGCAGAGTCTGTTGTGGCTGACTCGCGTGGAACTGGCAGCATTGCTTTCAGAGATGTTTGCGGAAGGCTCGGCCGACGGCGTGGCGCTTTCAGCAACCTCGATCCGCCTCATCCGCGAGGCGCTCGCTAATTTTCCCAATGACAGCGAACTGCATCAAGAGTTAGCGAGGCTGTTGTCTGAATCACAACTGCGCAGCGGCGATCCCGATTCCGCGATCCGTACGATGCAGCAAGCATCAACGGCAGGAAAGGGAACGGAGGACGCGGTGCCCACCGAGCAGAAGCCGCAACCATTGGTCGTGAACACGTCGAGCGAATTGGCGTTCGTTATCCGTGTGGATTTGGCGAAGCACCGGTGGGATGCTGCTGCGGACAAACTGCAGCAGTACTATGGCGATGCGCCCTCGTCAGCGCCGCGGAGTCCAGCGATGGATTTGGCCCGGCTTCGCTATCTGATGCTGCGTCCGAATCGTGCCACCGATCTGCGCGAGGTCGCTCAGTGGCTTGACGCGATCGAGCAGCGTGGCGGGGCGACGTCACGACGGAACGCTGAAACGCTGCTCGCTCGCTACCGTGCATCCCGTGGTGCCGATGAATCTGAATCGACCGACGCCAGCGATTCAGGCGAACGGTCGACGGACCCGCGGGTACTGCGCGCCGACGCGAGGTATTACCTTCGCGTGGGGCAATCCCTGCCGGCAGCCGTCACGTTCGCGCGCGCTGCGGTTCGCGATCGCAATGCCCCGCGGAGTATCCAATCGGCCATCGAATCGGCGGCGATTTTGCAAAGCGTCTCAAAGGAGCCCGCGGCGGCGGAGCTGCTCCGCCGAATCGCGATGGCCCATCCACAGCACGAATCCTCCCCGATGCTGGTACTGCAAGCGGCGTCGCTGCGTTCGGCGGCCGGCGGCACGGCTTCGTCTTCGGCAGGCCAGGGCGCTCACGAGTTGTTGACAGAGTTGATCGATCAATGGCCCCTTTCGCAAGCGGCGCAAACCGCACGAGCAACGCTCATTGAATCCGCCGTAGCGAGGGGCGATGCGGCGCGGGCGGCGGAGTTGGCGACCGAGATGCCCGCAGCACACTGGAACGACACCACCGCGCGGCGGTGCGTCGATCTTTGGCAGCGCGCGATCGTGGGCGCGTCCCCGCTGTCATCACTCTGCGACTGGGACGACGATGAGTGTCAGAGCGAGAACGCCGCAGGGGTCGTCGAGAGCCTGACGAGAATGCGTAACGTTTTTGCCGCGGCGGCCTCCACGGCACTCGCTGAGCAGGCCGAGTTCACATGCACCATTTTATTGGATTCGTGTGACAACGATGCCCGCCGCGAGCGATTGAGGTTAGCAGGGGAAGGGAGCAGCGACCCGTTTCTCTCCGAACTCGCCCGCCGCCGGCTGGGAAAGAGCGTGCCCGATGTTACGTCCGAGAAGAATGCGCCGCGGAGCAGCGTGCTGGTTCGCGTCGTGGCCTGGCGATTGAACGAGGACCTTTCGGAAAACCCGGCGCTGCACCGAGATATCGCTTCTTATCTGTTAACACTCCTCCCGGATTTCAGTAGCGGTATCGACTCGCGGTTGCCGATTGCCTGGTCGATGTGGAGTGGGAACGCGAGCCATGGCCTGCAGCGTTTGCGTGACGAAATTCCGGAATCGGATCAGCCGGGGGAACTGATCGCGGCCGCTGCGTCGGCGCTCGCTGATTCCGCCAACCCATCGGATCTTCAACTTGCGTCGCGTTTGTGGTTGGAGCTCGCTGCTGGTCTTCCATCTGCGACGACCTCGCATCAGCGGGCGAAGGTGGAGGGTATCGCCTGTCAGTGGCGAGCGGGAGATCGCAGCGGCGCCCGTGCGGCCGCGGAGTTGATGCTGCTGACGAATCCACCGCAGGATCCGGCGATGCGAGAAAAACTGCAGAAATGGAGTCGGTAGGCGCGTCGTAGGGTTGGGGTCAGGCGATCGGACGCCCGCCTGACTTTTACCGCGACGCCCCATGCGGTACAACGGATAGTCTGCCCGCCAATGGGATGACGCGAATTTTCTTCGGTGAACGCAACCTTGAGCATAAACGAGCCCCCGCCGCGAGATGATGCCAGGCCGATCGTTGGAGTCGGGACGCAGTGGGTGATCGATGCTGGCCGATGTGATCCTCAGAAGCTGCAGTCACTGCAAGCGGTTGGCGATATTTGCCAACGCGCGATCGATGGCATTGGATTGCACGTGATCGGGACGCCCGCGTCGCACCGTTTCGCCGTGCCGCACGGAGTGACGATGCTGTACTTGCTCAGCGAGTCACACTTGGCTGTGCATACGTATCCGGAGCATGCTTTGGCAACCTTTGATTTTGTCTGTTGTCGCGAAGACGTGGATTGGCCCTGGGACGCAGAGTTGCGGGCGGGATTGGGTGCCCGTGACGTTCACGTCCGCAGACTGCCGCGGGGCGTGTGGCCGCCTGGCCAGACCGGGGCAACGCGACGGGTCGCCGAATCCGCGGAGGGATTGCGATGATTGGTGCCCGAACGCTCAAGAAGAAAGGGACGAATTGCCCCAATTGTGGCGGCCCAGTCGAGTTTGGTGCTGGCGGCACGATGGTGGCGGTTTGCGAATTCTGTCACAGCGCGATCGCACGCGGTGATCGTGATGTGGAATTGATCGGGAAAGTCGCCGATCTAGTGGAGACCGACAGCGTCCTCCGACTCGGCTCGACGGGCAGATATCGCGGCAAGCCCTTTGAGTGTATTGGGCGAGTGCAGTATCAGCATGCTGCGGGCGGATATTGGGACGAATGGTATCTGCGCCTGCCCAGTGACCGAGTGGCTTGGTTGGCCGACGCACAGGGCCAGCTGCAGTTGACGTTTCCACGGCGGATCGGGCGACGAACACAGGTGCCTGACTTCGATTCGCTGCAGATCGGCGATCCAGTCCCTCTGGGCGATTCCGACCTGACCGTGATGGAAAAGGGCACCGCCACGGCGGTGTCTGCTCAGGGCGAGATTCCTTGGGCGTTCCGGCCGGGCGCGGATCACGTTTACGTCGATCTGCGGGGTCAGGACAATTGGTTTGCGACCTTCGAGTACAACCCCGAGAAGGATTCAGAGACGAAGAAAAGCTTGGCGATAGGCAAAACGGTTTCGCTGGCGGAACTCAACCTCGATCCGCCCGCCGTCGAGCCGCTCGAGTCTGAATCGGTACGGCGCGTCGAAGCGGTGCAGTTAAATTGTCCGCAATGCGGCGGGCCGCTGGATCTACGGACACCCGATCAAACGATGCGAGTGGGATGCCCGAACTGCGGCGCTCTGCTCGACGTTAACGAAGGCAAGCTGCGGATACTCAAGACTCTCGACGACCGGCGCGTCAAGGCATCGATTCCACTTGGCAGTGTGGGCCGCTTTGACTGCCCAGGGAAAGTCAGTGACCACGAGTTCACATTGATCGGAGTGATGGATCGCTATGCCATGTATGGTGGGATCACCTATCCATGGCGTGAATACTTACTGCACAACCCGGAGATAGGCTTTCGTTGGCTGGTTGAAAACGATCGGCATTGGTCTTTCGTCGAGCCGGTCACCGACGGCAATTTTACCCGTCATGACCGATCGGTCCGGTACAAGGGGAGCACGTACCGGCTATTCGATCGCGGCCGCGCGTATGTCCGTTCCTGCATGGGCGAGTTTTACTGGAAGGTCAATCAAGGCGACATGGTCACCACGAGCGACTACATCAGCCCACCGGAGATGCTGTCCTTTGAATCGTCCGAGTCGGGCCGAAGCGAAGAACTCAACGTATCGCGTGGGATTTACGTGAGCGTCGACGAAGTCAAAGAGGCCTTCGGATTGACGAACCTCACTCGCCCTTGGGGCGTGGGCCCGATCCAACCATCGCCCCCGATTCACGTCGGCGTGTGGATATCTTGGGTGGCGTTCATGTCATTCATCTCGGTGATGCACGTGCTGGGGCGCGCCTGGTTTGCAGCGCCGGGACAGCCTGGTCCTGATCCTTGGATGTGGTTCTATGCGATGATCTTTGTTTCGATCGTTCCCGTTGGGATCATGGTATACAAATACCATTTCGAGACCCAACGCTGGAAAGACAGCGACTACAACCCTTACCCAACGTCGGAATCGTGAAATGAAATTGCTTCAATTCTATCTCGTCGTGGGAATCGCAGCGTGTTTGTGGTTCAGCATTGCGACAGCTAACCGATGGCAGGCTCCCGATACAGGCTTCCTCAGCGGTGGTTCGGGCGGCGGCGTCTACGGCGGGCGGGGCTACGGTGGTTCTTGGGGCGGCGGCAAATGAGCGGGGAAATCAACTTCTCGCGGACGATCAACAATAATATCCTTTAATCGAAATAGTATGCTATGAATATCCTTGCGCAAGCCGACACGACGCTCCCTGAAGGCGCCCAGCATGTCGTCGTTTCCCCCGCCGGTGGTGTGGGGTTCGACGTGCTGCTAGAGCATTTGATCGCCGCCAGTGTTTTCTCGCTGATGGGCGTGGTCGTGTTCGTCGGATGCCTGATACTGACGGAGAAACTGACCCCTTTTTCGATCATCCATGAGATTGGAGAGGAGCACAATATCGCGGTGTCGATCGTTGTCGCTGCGATCGTGTTGGGCATGTCGATGATCATTGCTGCCGCCATCCAGGGTTAAACAGATTGATCGATCGCGCTCCACTTGGCTTGCTCTACGTCAACGTGTTGATCATTGCCACTTGTGGGTTGGTGTACGAACTCGTCGCCGGGACACTGGCGAGCTACCTGCTGGGCGATTCTGTAACACAGTTCTCGCTGATCATCGGCGTGTACCTGTCGGCGTTGGGGTTGGGCGCTTGGCTGTCGCAGTATCTTGAAGACCATTTAGCTCGGACGTTCATCGAGATCGAGCTTGCCCTGGCGATCATCGGTGGTTTTTCCACGCCACTGCTTTTCCTCGCTTTTCCACTGGTCGATTGGTTCCACAGTCTGCTCTATGGCAGTGTGGTGTTGATCGGGGTGCTCGTCGGTCTGGAGTTACCGCTTTTAATGCGGATCTTGAAGGAGCATCTCGATTTCAATGAGCTGGTCTCTCGCGTGCTGGCCTTCGACTACCTCGGAGCCTTGTTCGCATCGGTACTGTTTCCCATTTTTCTGGTTCCGCGATTGGGTTTGACGCGAACGGCGATTGTGTTTGGATTGCTCAATGCTGTGGTGGGGTTGTGGGGGACCTATCTACTCCGCCCGCTCTTGGCCGACCGTGCTTTAGCAGGGCTTCGCGGTCGTGCTGTGCTCGTGATTGGCTTGCTCGCCGTCGGGTTCATCAAAGCCGACTCACTGACGACGCTTGCCGAAGAAAACACGCTCGGCGGTCAGATTGTCTATGCCGATACCTCTCCCTATCAACGAATCGCAGTGACCCAGGGCGAACGTGGGTTTCAGCTCTATCTCAACGGGCACCTGCAGTTCAACAGCGTCGATGAATATCGTTATCACGAGTCTCTCGTGCATCCTCTAATGAGCGTGTGCGGCGAAGCACAGAGGGTATTGGTGCTTGGCGGCGGCGATGGGCTGGCCGTCCGTGAGCTACTGCGTTATCCCGGCATCGAGTCGATCACACTGGTCGACCTCGATCCCGCCATGACGCGGCTGGCGACACAGTTTGAGCCACTGGCCAACCTCAACGGGCAGTCGCTCTCTCATCCCAAGGTGACGGTCGTCCACCAGGATGCCTTTCTATGGGCGAAGGAGTCGGGAGAGGCAGAGGGCACCAACGCACACGGCCTGGATGGCGAGAAATTCGATGCTGTCGTGATCGACTTTCCCGATCCGAGCAACTATTCCGTTGGCAAACTCTATACAACTTATTTCTATCGGCAATTGAAGCGTCACCTGGCACCCGGTGCTGGCGTATCGATTCAGTGCACCTCGCCGCTGGTGGCTCCGCAATCGTACTGGTGTATCCTGCACACGCTGCGGGAATCGGGATTCGATGTGACCCCCTACCACGCCAGCGTACCGACGTTCGGTGTGTGGGGGTTTGCCTTGGCGCGGCTGCTCAGCCCGACTACGCCTGAGGCTGACTCAGAGATTGTGAATTCCAAACAGCCACTGGATTGGACCTTGCCACCGAAGTTATCCCCGGCGGTGACGGGGCTGCGGTTTCTCAATGGCGCGGCCATGCGGGGTCTCTTTCAGCTGCCCGCTGACCAGCAAACGCTCGACGTGCCGGCCAACCGGCTCAACGACCAGGTCCTCGTTCGCTTGTACGACCAGGAATGGGGCGGTCGAGGCTGAGCCATGGGCTGTTCAAAATTTGGTGTTGCGTGGTTTCACGTATTGTGTGGCTTCTTGTGTGGCTTCTTGTGTGGCTTCACGGCTTGCCATTGGCTGACGCCAACGGCAGGGGATGTGTCGGCCTCTGGCCTAAGAACGCGGAACAATCGCAACTGCCACAAGATGGATGTCAGCACCAACTTTTTAGCAGCCCAGGCGAAACCCTGTGGATTACCCACAAGTTTGCTCCCCCGTGTGCTTGTCAGACGCCGAAGCGACGTTTTGAAATTAGAAAACCGCGGCATCGACACGCGTTCCCCTGTCAGCTTGTCTGACAGGAAACCAAGCCGACAAACTTTGCTCTCATGCGGGGCAAGCCCGCATGGGAGCGGGGTGAACGCTCGATCATTATCTAATCACGAAACGGAGATTCCTGTCAGACAAGCTGACAGGGGATCTGGTTTAATGGGTAATCAACAGCAGGCGAAACCCTCATCCAGGCTGCGGTGGCAATCCAGCTCATCGAGCTGGCGCCGCGAGCGAGACTCCGCTTTGGAGAAGTGGTCGGTGCGCCTGCTGTTTTGCGCCATCAAGAGCGGCTATACTTCCGCAATCCCGTGTTTAGGCAATCATTGGCTGCCACTGGCGAGCGGCCAATTGCCGCCCTACCTCTCCCCTCACCCTCCGACATGTTGGACGTTATGGAAAATCGAAAAAAACTGCTGCTGGCAGGGATCCTCTGCCTGATTGCCGCCGGAATGGGATTTGGGGTGCGGACGGGCCTGCTTGAAGTTTGGTCAGGCCAGTACGGATTCACGATGACCGAGCTGGGCAAGATCACAGGTGGCGGTTTGGTCGGGTTCGGGTGTGTGATTCTGTTCGCTGGGTTTTTGATCGATACGATTGGATACAAGCGGTTGATGCAGATCGCATTGATGTGTCACCTCATCTCGGCGGTGATGTTGTTCTTTGCCACGCCCGTCTTCAACGCCAGCGGCAAGGAGGCGGTCTACGTATTGCTGTACTGGTCGATGTTCATCTTTGCGATCGGCAATGGGATTTGCGAGGGCGTGATCAATCCGCTCACGGCGACCTTGTTCCCTGAAGCGAAGACGCACTACCTCAATATTTTGCACTCCGGTTGGCCTGCCGGTTTGGTGATTGGTGGATTGATCGTCTTCGCTAAGCCCTATGTGGCGTGGGAGATCTTGATGGCAACATTCCTGATCCCGGTGGTGGTCTACGGATTCATTATCACGTTTGAGCCGTTTCCCAAGACCGCGGCCGAACAGGGAGCCACGTCCTATGGCGGCATGATCAAGCGTTTGATCACGCCGTTCTTCTTGATTTTGTTGTTTGCTCACGCCTGCGTCGGTTACGTCGAACTGGGTACGGACAGTTGGATCAATAAGATCACAGCGAACATTCTCAGCAGCGCTGCTCTCGGCACGGCTCTGTTCATCTACACCTCGCTCTTGATGACGGTGCTGCGATTTTTCGCCGGACCGATTGTCCATCGCATTTCGTCGCTGGGTTTACTGTTGGCAAGTTCGCTGATCGGTGCGACGGGTTTGTATTTGATCAGTATCGGTGAGAGCGTGGAGTTCATGTTCTTTGCCGCGACGGTTTACGCGGTTGGTAAAACGTTCTTGTGGCCGACCATGCTGGGTGTGCTCGGCGAGCGATTCCCTCAGAGTGCCACGATCGGAATGGCGCTAATGGGTGGCATCGGGATGTTGTCGGCCGGTGCCCTCGGCGGCCCTGGCATTGGCTACAAGCAGGATTATGCTGCCTCGCACGAACTGCAGAGCGCAGCTCCAGAGACCTATGAGCGAGTCAAGGCACCCAACGAGAACCAGTTCTTGTTCTTTCCACCGATTACGGGAATCGATGGGGCGGCAGCCGCGATGCTGGCCGACGGCGGCGAAGCGATTGAAAGCGAGCGAGAAATTGCTGGCGATGATTGGACGTCACCAAAATTCGAAGAACCACGCAAGCAGTATGAGTGGTGGCAGGAGAACAAGGAGTTCGCCGAGGTGGACGCGCCGCCCGTCAAGGCAGCGAACCTCTACGGCAGCCGCTGGGCTCTTCGGGTTACCACGCTCGTCCCTCTGACGATGGCGGTGTGCTATATCATTCTGTTGACGTGTTTCCGCAAACCGGATCATGTCGAGGAAGAAGTGGTGGAAGAAAACGAAGCCATTGGTGCGGTGTGACGTTCTTCGGATTCGTTTTCAAGGGGCTGTGGCGACGGCCTTTCCGGGTTTTTCTGACTCTGATGGCGCTGGCCACAGCGATTGGCTCGGTGATGGCCTTTGTCGGTGTAGCGGATGGATTCTCTGAATCTTTCCGGAACGTGTACGAGTCTCATCACGTCGATCTCGTCGTCTCGCGGCAAGGATCCGCGGACCGGTTGAGCAGTTCGCTCGCCGATGGATTCCCTGCGCAAATCGCGGGCGTCGAGGGGGTTGGTCGCGCCGCGGGCGTGCTGTTGGAAACCCTTTCGGTCGAGGACCAGCAGATCTATGGGATCCCCGCGATGGGAGTTCGTACCGACAGTTGGCTGTTCACTGACTACGGGTTGTCGCCGCCACCGAAGTCGGCCGACGGCAGTGAAGGCGATGTTCTCTACCTCGGACAGAATCTCGCCGATCGGATGCACGCCGAGATCGGGAGCAAGGTTCATCTCTTTGACGAACCCTTCCGAGTCGGCGGGACGTTTCAAAGCGATAGCATCTGGGAAAACGGATCGATGATCCTTCCCCTGGCCGCTCTACAGCGTCTGACCGGTCGCGAGGGGCAGCTGACCTACATCAACGTGATGCTCAACGAGAACACGGGGCCCGATGCGATCCCAGGCGTTGTTGAACGAGTCGAGGCGATCGATTCCAAACTGCTCGCACTGGCCACAGACGAGTTTGTGGAAACCGATCAGCGGATGAAATTGGCGGGATCGATGGCTTGGATGACCTCCGCGATCGCGCTGCTCGTCGGCGCGATCGGGACCCTCAACACGATGATGACCAGTGTGCTCGAGCGGACGGGGGAGATTGGCATCTTGCGGGCCATCGGCTGGCCTACACGGCGAGTGGCGATGATCGTGTTTTTAGAATCGGTGATCTTGGCCCTCGCTGCGACGATCCTGGGTGGCCTGGGAGCGGCGGGCTTGTTGTCGCTCTTGGCCGCCTCCGACGCGGCGGGCGGGTTGTTGCAACCATCGATCGCTTGGTCGGTCTGGCTGCGCGGGGCGATGATCGGGCTGGGCATCGGTGTCGTCGGCGCTCTCTTGCCAGCCTATCGAGCGACACGTCTACACCCCACCGAGGCGCTGCGGCATCAAGGGTGAGCAGTGTGTGAACGATAAATAGCGGATCTTGGAAAGCTGTCGAGAAACACGCGTGCCAACCCCGAATGAGGTTCAAGAGCATTCAAGACGGGGTCTGCGACCCACTGCGGGGTCGACGCTCTATCTTCCACGAAACACCGTACGTGGCGCTGCGCTGACCTACGGCTATTCTCTATCATCCCTTCCGGGACACTTGTGGGGAGTCAACAGCTAAATGCCGGTTCATCCGACGGAAGCGTGCGCAGAGCACAGCGGGAGGTTTTTTGAGTACTGTCATATCCAGAACGAAAATTTGCAGTGCGCGCGTACGCTCAGCGGCACCACCAATAGGGTAGCTTTTTCGACACTCAAAGTCCACTGTTTGTCGGCCAGCCAGCACGGCTCGGTTAGCTTTGGTGGTTCAGTCTCGCCACCCTGGTAGATATCCGAAGCTCTGAGAGCCCCACACTGTCTCATCCGGCGTTTGAACCGCTAACAGAGCATCTCACTCTAGCACGGGCTTGCTCAGCAGAGCTACGCTCCACCGATACCCTCGGCATGCGACGACGTTGTTAGTGTGCTTGGCAGCACGACAATTCAGCCTAAGACTTCAGAGCTTCGGACGGTTTCGATTCTACAGTGTTTTCCTGGTTCACTCCAAGACGAATTAGTAAGCCGATCAGCAAGTCGCCGATCGATTGAGGGCCTCGACGCTTCTTGCCAGCGAGAAGCTGC
>NZ_SJPK01000038.1 GCF_007859855.1 Allorhodopirellula solitaria | reverse complement strand
CTTGGACACTGTCCAAGAATCATCGAGGCCAAGAAGATCACGGTAATGTTCGTTGAGACTGTTCATCCCACCAGTTTACAAAAACCAGCTAAAATCGGCTATCTGCCACTAAATTCCGAGAAGAACCGGTGAGATTGGCTTGCTTTCGATCGTCTTGGACCGCTTCGAATCGATTCCGCAGCAGTTTGAAGAGCGCGTCGGCGGAAAGGAACCGACGGGTTCTGGGGGAAAGCGTTTGGTCTGTCATGATGAGGGTGCTCCATGCTTAACGATTTTAGAAGCACGCATGATAGGAAATCGGCAAGATTTTGACAGTCCGCAATCCATCAAAATCATGGCGAAGTGCTAGCAAATGCCGACACCGCAAAACACGGCGTTTTTAACGCCGCCGGGAACTGCTGTCGCTGGAAAAGTTCAAAAACATCCGAATTCGGAGTACATACTTACGAGATTTCACGAGGCGAGTGACGATGCTCGCGTTGAGTGTCGTGCCGCTATCATCAGGCAACCGGAGGATTCGAATTGTGGAAAAGAAGCCGCCCGAGTCCAATTATCCAGACTGATCAATCAAAATCCTCACACTAGCATCCCACGCGGTGGAGTGGATCCGGTAGAATGCTTGTGATTGGGTTTCTAAAAAGAAAGGAACGAGTGTGGCTGGGAATATTTATGCATTGCTGGTTGGAATCAACGACTATTCCCCGGCCGTGGGGAAGTTGGCAGGTTGCGTCAATGACGTCGATCATTTCCGCGGCTATCTCACGGACAACTTTGAAAAAGCACGACTGCGGATTGAGGTGCTGAAGGATGCAGAGGCGACGCGTCCTAATATCATCGAACAATTTCGATCACACCTGAGCAAAGCCAAGGCGGAAGACGTCGTTGTATTTCAGTACTGTGGCCACGGCGCTCGATGGAAATCAGCGAAAGCGTTCGAGCAGTTCTATCCCGATGGAATGGATGAAGGCTTGGTCTGTTACGATAGCCGGTCGCCAGGCGGATTCGATCTCGCTGACAAGGAATTGGCAGTTCTCCTGTCCGAGCTGGCAAAGAACGAACCGCACATTGCAGTCATCCTCGATAGTTGCCATTCCGGCTCGTCTACGCGCTGCGCGGATGATTTTGCGTTAGGCAAATGTCGACAGACACATCAGGTCTTCGACGAACGGCCGCTTGATAGCTACGTTGATGGCTACTACACAGCGGTAGAAAAGAATGGGGAGAGGCTGGAGATCCCACCTAGCCAGCACATCTTGCTGGCAGCCTGCCAACGAATCCAAAAGGCGTTCGAAACCAGAGAACACAGTGGCGTTTTTACCAGCACCCTGCTGGATGTCTTGCACAAATCAAAATCAGATCTGGCCTACGCTGATCTTTTCATGCGCTGCCGAGCGATGGTAAACAAGAGAGCTGACAATCAGGATCCCCAGTTTGAAACTTTTTATGGTTTTAACGCATACTCTGGATTCCTTGGCAGTGAAACGATTCGGAGGGCACGTCGATACAGTGTCTATTTTGATGACGATTCTTGGATGGTTGATTGTGGAGCGTTACATGGGTTGCCAACAGAACCTGATGTTACCACCGAGCTGACGCTGTATCGCGAAAAAAGCCCATCACTGCGGGCTGGACGCGCAGTGACGACTCAGGTGGGCGCGCAAAAGAGCCAATTGGATTTGGCAGATCTGAAGTCCGACGAAGAGACTCGCTACTTGGCAGAAGTCACCAGCCTCCCGGTCCCGCCATTGCCTGTCTTGCTGGAAGGGGAAGCGAAGAAGTCCGCATCTCTTCAGGAATCGCTTTCTGAATCAGAGGATCAGTCGATTGGCATTTCCTTTCTGACCGCCTCGGATCAGGGAACCGCTTATGCACTCAATGCCGCGGACGACGGGCTCCGGCTGCAATGGCGAGAAACAGGCAAGCTGATTCAGGGGACCATAGGAACGTCCATTGCTGCCACTGAATACATGATCGGAATCCTCAAACGCATTGCCGACTGGGAGCGAGCTGTCAAGCTACAAAACCAGTCGACCAAAATGAATCGAGACGATGTGCAATTTCAATTCAGTGAGGTGCTCGATGATGACTCACTGCATCCCTACGACAGCAACGAAATCACTCTCGATATTCGCGAGCAAGGAGAGAACTGGTCCGAGGTGCAGGGGAAATTCACTGCAAACAATCGCACCGCCCAGCCGTTACATTTCGTGCTCGTTCACCTTTCAGACGATTTCGGCATCACCATGCTTTACAAGGAGCGAGTAGAACCCACGAAGGAATCGTTCACGTTGACGCCCATGGGTGAAAGCGTTGTGAATCTTTTACTCAATGAGACAGACGGTGACGAGGTCACCCACACATTCAAATTGATCGTCAGCACCGAGGAGGTAGACGACTTTCTACTTGGCCAGGATGGCCTGGAGATCGGCAAGATTTTTAACCCGCGAGGAACACGGGCTGCCAAAGGGCTTTCATTCGGTAAATCTCGAAGGAAGCTCATTCATAAGAATGAGTGGTTCACAAAAGATCTGAGAATCCGGCTCATCCGACAGCTCGATCGAGTCTCCGCCAAAGAGACGACGCTGGCGGGTGGCAAGATTAAGATCAAAGGCCATTCGTCACTCAAAGCCGCCGTCAGTCTCAGCGGAGCGAAGTCAGGAACTCGCGATTCCGGAAATGGTGCGGACTTCTACTGGGCCCTCGAGCGTCAGGGTATGGACCTACTGAACTTCGCGGGCACTCGAGGCGACGTCCAGAACGTTCTGGAGCTGACCGATATCCAAAATCCCGAAGCCCTGCAAGATCACCCGCTGGAAATCGCACTCAAAGTTGATCTGGCCGACAACGAGTTCATCCTGCCTCTCGTGTTTGACGGTGAGGACATTTTGTTGGCGGGAGATCCCCAACATGCTGACGACGGCACAACGCACATCACCATCAGCGGCATCCCTGAATGCCGGGACAACCGCCGCAGTCTCGGCAGCGCTTTGAAACTGTATTTCTTCAAGACTTATCTCAAACGTGACAACGTCAATCGACTCTGTTGGATCGAGTACAAACCGGACGGCTCGTTTGAACGACATCGCAGCGATATCGCCGAAAAGGTCGCAGCCGCGCAGAACGTCTTGCTGCTCATTCACGGGATCATTGGCGACACCGATGGCATCGCCCAAGGGCTGTCGCTGGCCAAGGACGCCGACGGAAAGAATGTTAGCGAAAAGTTCGACCTTGTGTTGACATACGATTACGAAAACCTCAGCACTCCCATTTTAGATACCGCGGTCAAGCTCAAGCAGCAACTCGCCAGCGTTGGCCTCGACGTGAACAAGGACAAGGGTTTGACGCTGTTAGTGCATTCGATGGGCGGTCTGGTCGCGCGATGGTTCATCGAACGCGAAGGTGGCAACCAAGTCGTCGATCATCTGGTCATGTTTGGCACACCCAACGTGGGCTCACCCTTCGGCCTAGTCGACTTGGCTCGCAAACTGTCCAGCATGTTGACCACACTGGCGATCGCCACGTTCCCAGGGTTCACGCCCTTCTGCGGCGCGTTGGTGTACTTACTCAATCGCTCGAAGAAGGTGACTCCGACGCTGGAGCAGATGAACCCGACCTCCGATTTCATCACAACGCTTAACAGCAGCCCCGACCCGGGCGTGCCCTACACAATCGTTGCCGGCGACATCCGCGACTACCAGGACTCGGCTGATCAGATCATGGCCCGGCTGGTTGCCAAAGTCGGAACGGGCATCGCGTTCGACGCGCTCTATCACAACGACGGCCACGACATCGCGGTCAGCGACGACAGCATCCGCGGCATCGCCGATGATCGAATCCCTGCACCGACAAAACACAACGTAGTCTGTCACCACCTGAACTATTTCATATCCGAAGCCGGATTGAAGACACTGGCGGAAATTCAATGGTCACGGATCGGAGGAAGAACTTTCGATGAGCGTTGATCGAGGGATTTCGTTTGGAAAGAATCCGGTTGAAGCCGCTGCGGCGGACTTCGCCCACAATCGAGCGTACGTCATCGGGATCAATGCGTACCAGAACGGAATTCCTCAGCTTCGTACCGCAGTAGCTGATGCAGAGCGACTTGGAAATCTGCTTGAGGAATCCCATGGATACAATGTGTTTGCGTTGCCAAAGGATGGTGCTCCGACACTTTTCACACTGCGAGAACTCATCCACAACCAGATGCCCCAGCAAGTGGGTCCTGACGATCGTGTGCTTCTCTATTTCGCAGGGCACGGCATCGCACTCGATGGTGATGGCGGACCGGAAGGATACTTGGTTCCCGAGGATGCCAATCGCGAAGACCGCGCAAGCTTCTTGCCGATGACGGAACTCAGTGATGCATTAGGCGAGCTACCGTGTCGACACATGTTGTTAATCCTGGACTGTTGTTTTGCCGGCGCGTTTCGTTGGTCCAGCACGCGAGACCTAAGTGCATTGCCCAGCGTGATTCATCGCGAGCGGTATGATCGATATATTCGGGATCCCGCCTGGCAAGTGCTCACTTCAGCGGCCTACGATCAAAAAGCGCTCGACGTTCTTTCGGGAAACACGATCGGAGAGCGGATTGAAACAGCCGAACACTCTCCCTTCGCCGCAGCCCTGTTTCGCGCGTTGGCAGGAGACGCGGACCTGATTCCGCGTGGGAAAGATGGCCAGCCTGGGGGCGATGGCGTGATCACCGCCACCGAATTGTATCTGTACTTACGCGAGTACGTGGAAACGGCAACGGTCGAACAACGAACACGCCAGACACCGGGACTCTGGCCGCTAAAGAAACACGACAAGGGTGAGTACATCCTCCTGTCGCCTGGTCACGAGTTGAATCTGCCACCCGCGCCGGAACTGAACTACGCCAACAATCCCTACCGCGGCCTACAATCGTTCGAAGAGGAAAATAGCCAGCTCTTTTTCGGACGTGCAAAGGAAATCGAAGAACTACGCACGCTTGTCTCGTCACAACCTCTGACAGTTGTGCTGGGCGCATCGGGAACAGGCAAGTCCAGTCTTGTGAAGGCGGGCTTGCTTCCACTTCTACGAAGCGTCGATGACGAGGATTGGCAGATTCTTCCCACCATACGCCCTGGCAAGTCGCCGCTTGCGACACTCGCGAGTCTGACGTTGCCTGGCGAGGCCACGGGCACTGATGAAGCCAGCCGATTGGCTGAACTTTCGTCAGACGACAACGCATTCGCGCAAAGAATCCAGACATGGGCAGCGGCTCATCCCTGCGGCTCACAATTGCTGTTGATCGTAGACCAATTCGAAGAACTGGTAGCACTCTGCTGGGACTGCCAGGAGCGGGATCGCTTTATCGGATTACTGGCATTGGCTTTGAACGCGCAGCCCGATCGATTTCGACTGGTTTTTACAATTCGTTCGGATTTCGAACCGCAATTTTCCGCGTGCGCGTTATCGAGTTGTTGGATATCGAGCCGTTACGTGGTTCCTGCAATGTCGATAGACGATTTGCGAGAGGCCATTGAAGGTCCAGCATCTGTCCGCGTGCTCTATTTCCAACCCGCCGGGCTTGTGGACCGGCTGATTGATGAGGTCATCCAAACACCCGGCGCAATGCCATTGTTGTCGTTTACGTTGAGCGAACTCTATGTGCGGTATCTCCAGCGACGAGGCGACGACCGGTGCCTGACACTTGCGGACTTCGAGCAACTTGGGGGCGTTGCGGGATCACTACGAAGCCGCGCTACAGAGTTGTATGAAAAGCTGGATGGTCCACATCAGGCAACGATGCAGCGAATCATGTTACGGATGGTCTCCGCTCAAGGCGGTGAACTGGCTCGGCGTCGCGTCCCCAAGTCGGAACTTGAGTACCCGAGCGACAACGAAAACAAGCGTGTCGCGGCCATCTTGAATCGCCTTTCTGAAGCCCGTTTGATTGTCGAAGGCAAGGAGGTCGACGGAGAACCCTATGTCGAGCCAGCACACGACGCACTGGTTCGCGGCTGGGACAAATTGCTGGCGTGGACTCGCAGCGAGCAGGAACAGCTCACGCTGAGACGCTTGTTAACCCCGGCGGCCATTGACTGGCAACGACATAAGGGCGGGACATGGCACACCAACCCGCGGCTGTCGCTATTGAGACGCGTCCAGGAATCGCCGGAAAATTGGCTTAACAACACTGAATCCGGATTCGTCAACCGTAGTGTGGCAAAACGACGAAGGATTCTGGTCGGGACGTCCGGTATCGTGGCGGTGGCGTTTCTGATTCTGGCGGTGATCACGCACTACGCTATTCTGCAGCGTGACGACGCAATTGCAAAACAGGGCAAGCTCGATATCGCAAATCAGGATCTCGAAGAATCGATCGAAATCCAGAAGCAAAAAACTGCGGAAGCAGAGCAGAACGCCGAAAATGATCGCGTTGCACGCGTGATGAACCGGGCCCAGATTCCAGGACACGAGGTTGATGCCCTGGTCGGCGCCCTCGATGTAGTCGCCAGCCGCGCCAACACGGGAAAATCTCCACGTGGCGACGAACTTCGATTTCTCGGAGACGCAGTAATCGCCGCGCAATCCTCCTTTCCGTTACGCGGTCATACGTCATGGGTCCGAGTCGTGCAGTTCGCTCCCGATGGCCGGACACTTCTGACTGGCAGCGGCGACGGCACAATCCGGATCTGGGACACCTCCACTTGCCGTCTGCTCCGCGTACTCCAGGGAAGTGAGGGTGTAGTCGTCGCTCTTCGATTCCGTCCCGACGGTCAACGAGTTCTTGCCTGCGGCTGGAATAAAGCTGCCAGAATATGGGATGTGACGGACGGCCGCAGCCTTACGGTGCTCGGTGGACACGATTCAGTGGTCCAAGACGGTTGCTTCACGCGGTCAGGCGATCTGGTCCTGACCGCCTCAGGCACGACTATCTCCATCTGGAACAGTTCCGATGGGGTCCTGGTGCGAAGCCTGGTCGGCAAACGCGATGATGGTTTTTCACTTGGACCAGTCCAATCCGTGCTACTTTCTCCTGACGAGTCCCGCGTACTCGCCTTGCACGATGGTCATATCAGCTACATATGGAATGCAAACACCGGCGAGCGTCTGACGACACTGGATATAGGTCAGGGCAATCTCAAGGGCGCGGTGTTTATGACTACGGATGATGGATTGAAGCTCATCACGCTGAGTATGGAAGGACGTCGAAATTTAAATGTGTGGGACGTCGCAACAGGCAAGTCTGACAGAATCCTCGATCATCAGGGCTACGGCTACGTCCTGGCCCTCTCGCCCGACCAGAGCACGCTCGCAACCGGCGACACCGGAGGGACGATCCAATTGTGGCGCACCGACGATTGGACACGCGTGAACTCTCTTCCAGGACATTCTGAAACCATCGAGAACCTGACGTTCTCCCCTGACGGAATGTTCCTGGTATCGGCCAGTTCGGATAATACCGCGAGGATTTGGAGAACTGCTGACGGAAAGAACGTACGGGAACTCAGAGGCCATAGCGGTTCGGTTATGAATGTTGCGTTCAACGGTGATGGGACGCGTGTGGCCACAGCCAGCAAAGATAACACCGCCCGGCTTTGGCGAATGGGCCGCGAGGGCCAACTTCAATCGTTCCGATCCCATCAGGATCGGATCGCCACGGCAGCGTTTACCGGTGTTGGCCACCATTTTTTTTCGGCGGGGGGCGATGGTCGGCTTTTCCTCTGGGACGAACGCAACAAGGCGGCAGTGGCTGAACGGGATACACTCCTCGTCTCAATCACGAAAGCAGTCGCGTCGCCACACGGCGACCGCATCTTTACCAGCGGCAAGAAAGGCAACGATTACCTTTGCCAAATGTGGAACGTTGGAACAAAACTGGAAAAGGCATTCGATTTTCAGAGTCCGCCGGGAATTGTCTGGTGTGCGACGTTTTCTCCAAATGGGTCCGTCATCGCTACCGGCCATCGCAACGGAACCATCGAAATCTCCGACTCCGGCACGGGTGTCCGGATCGGCACGCTGCCTGGACACAAGGACGGTGTCCATTCGATCGAATTCTCACGCGACGGCGAGCATATTGTCTCAACGGGGCGAGACAATACTGCGGTGATCTGGAATTGGAAGGCGGAGGAGGAGTACGCGCGTTTTCCGCACCCTGTTTACGGTGGGCGAGCAATCGCGACATCGCCCATCGAGACCACTTTGTCGCCCGACGGATCCCGACTGATCCTCAACATCGGGTCGGTTGTGCTGTTCAACGTGCCCGACAGCGAAGTCATTGTGACCATCAAAAAACAAAGTCAGGCTCAGCCGGCCGCGCGTTTCTCACCTGACGGTGACTTGGTCGTGACTGCATGCGGCGACGGCTCCGCGTCGGTTTGGGACGCTGCGACCGGGCAACTGATCCGGGAAATCGCAGCTCACCGCGGATGGGTCTCTGATGTACAGATCTCCCCCGACCAGCGGCAACTCCTTACATTCGGCCGCGACGATAACACGGTCAAAATTTGGAATCTTGAAACGGGCGAGTTACTCACCGCGCACATCCTGCCCGGAAGTATAACCGGAGGCGAGTTCTCGCCAGACGGACAATATGTCCTCGTCTGGGTGGGAACGGAACTGCGTCTATATGCTGCAGCGGTCGAACCGCTGGTTTCTCACGCTGTTTCCCTAATCCGTTATCAGCCAGAAGGCGTGCCATTCCTGAAACTCAAGCCGCAGCGTTCGGCAGGCGACGCTGAGACGGAAGTAACCGACTGACCTTGGACAAAACATCATGCGCGACCCAAACAACAAACCAGTCATCCTTTTGGCGTTTGCGAACGACCGAGACGACACGGTCGGTTATCTGCGCAACCTGCCGGATGAAGCACGGCGTTTGCGAGAGGCCCTGGAACGCGCGGAGCAGGCAGGTTTGTGCGAGGCGGTGGTGCGATCCAACAGTACCGCAGGCGACATCTTCAAGGTGTTTCAGGCCCCAAAGTACCGCAACCGTATCGCCATTTTTCACTATGGCGGACACGCCAACGGTTACCAGTTGCTGCTGGAGTCAGTCAGCGGGCAGACCGCATCGGCCGACGCGAGTGGGTTGGCTGCTTTTCTCGGGCAGCAGCAGGGTCTGCAATTGGTGTTTCTGAACGGCTGCTCGACCCAGCTACAAACTCAGGAGTTGCTCGATGCGAACATCTCGGCAGTCATCTCTACGTCGCGGTCAATCGATGATCAGGTGGCGACGGATTTCGCCTACCAGTTTTATCAAGGAATGGCGGGCGGAGCATCGATTCGCACCGCTTACAAGGAAGCCGAAGCGTCGGTGCAGACGGTGAAAGGCGGCACGACGCGAGGCGTGTACTTTGGCAACAAAGACGATCCGAAAAGCCAACTTGAGCCAGATCGCTGGCCCTGGAATCTGTACCTACGTCAAGGTTCTGAGTACGCCGATCAGTGGAACTTACCCGAGGCGGTGAACGACCCGTTGTTTGGTCTGCCTCCACTACCCGAACAAGATCTGCCTGAAAGCCCCTATCGGCATTTGAGTTGGTTTCGTCGAGAGGACGCTGAAGTGTTCTTCGGGCGTGGACATCAAATCCGCAAACTGTACGACCGACTGAACGCCCGGCGCTCGGCACCGATCGTGCTGTTCTATGGCCAGTCAGGTGTCGGAAAATCATCCATTCTCGATGCGGGACTGATTCCTCGTTTGGAACGGGACTACGAAGTCCGTTACTTACGACGTACAGAAGGAGGGCTTTTGGACACGCTTCAATTGGCGTTCTTACAAGAAGCATCTGACGTTTCGATTGAAACAGCCTGGCGAATGAGCGAAGAACGATCGGGCAAGCCGCTTATTGTATTTCTGGATCAAGTCGAAGAACTTTACACGCGTCCGATTGCAGACTTGTCTGATGAGTTGGATCAACTATTGCACGCGGTGAAAGCCACGTTCGGCGACCCGAAGAATCGGCCTAAAGGCAAGCTGGTACTCGGATTCCGCAAAGAATGGCTGGCGGAATTGGAATCTCAACTGGTGGAATTCGAGCTGCCGCGTACCAAGGTGTTTCTTGAGCCGCTCGACCGCCGTGGCATCATCGAAGTGGTCCAAGGTCCGTCCAGCTCCAAGCGAATGCGCGAGCGGTATGGACTGACGATTGAAGACGGTTTGGCCGAGATCATCGCCGACGATCTGCTGGAAGATCGTGTCTCAGCCATCGCGCCGACCTTGCAGATATTGTTGACCAAGTTGTGGAATAAGGCGATCGACGCGAACTACGAACAACCGAAGTTCAATCAGGATTTATATCAGCAGTTAAAACGTGATGGAATTTTGCTGCGAGATTTCCTGAACCAACAGATCACTGCCTTTCGAGAGCGATATCCCGATGCCGTCGATTCCGGTCTGCTTCTCGATATCATCGCGCTTCACACGACACCTCTGGGCACGGCCGGTCAGTGTACGATCGAGCAATTGCAGGAGCAGTACGTTCATTTGGGCGCATTGCTACCGGACGTACTTCAGCAGTGCCAAGATCTTTATCTATTGACGCTTGCCTCAAGCGATCAGAAGAATAGCAACGAAACAACACGCTTGGCGCACGACACGCTCGCGCCGATCGTCCGCGAGCAATTCGATTCGTCCGATAAGCCCGGACAACGAGCGAGGCGCATCCTAGACAATCGATCAGTCGGCTGGTCGGAAAATCGGGAGAGCACGCCACTGGACGAAGCAGATCTCATTGTTGTCGAGCGCGGCGTTACCGGAACGCGCACCCTCAATTCTGCTGAGCAGCGATTGCTTGAACGCAGCCTCGAACTGCGAGACAGATCGCAGCGAAATCGAAAGTGCCTGAAAATAGTCGGTGCACTGGCTAGCGTTGTGATCGTCGGGCTGGGCGTGTGGGGATGGTTGAATTTCAATCAGGCCGAAGCAGCACGAAAGAATCTCGACGCAACCAATACCGCATTGACGCTGACTAACAGAGACCTTGCCACAACTACGGAAGGATTGAAGGAAAAAACCAATGAGGCCAACCGATCGAAGAGAAAAGCCGAAGCCAATTTACAAACTGCGAAACACTCCGTGGAAGATCTATTGGATCTATTCACCGAGTTGCCAAGGCGTGCAGGTGAGGTTGCGGCGGCAATGACCGCGGCAGATGCCCAAACAGCTTTCGAGGCCATTGAGCGGTACGGCATGCCTTCGTCACGCCGAATCACAAGCGCAGGTATTGAGAAAGCAGTCGAAGAGCTTGATTCTCGTTTGACCATTTGGAGAGATTATTCAGGCCCGTTGAACGAGTTGCACGACGAGCATCCGGCGAAGGAATGCAGAGATGCGGTACTCAATCTAGTGCGGGTCACTGCGGATGAATGGAAAGAGCAATCTTCGAGCGAATTGTTAACAAGGTCGACCCAAAGCAAACTCAGAAATGAGCGTCGCGAATTTGAACGCGATATCATCACACAAGGATTATGTCAGCGGGCCATTAATGTCACGTTAGCAATCGCGGAAGCAGCATCTGAAGGTAGAGAATCTATGCTGACGTTCCGATCTGAATTTGAACGACTGTACTGGGCAGAACTGTACTGGGTCGAACTGGGACAAGACGGGGAGTCCTCGTTGGAAGCGGCAATGGTCGCATTCCGCGACACAGGACTCCAGAACTGGAGACTTGACGACGTATCCAAATCGGATCTGACAACTCTCGCAAGAACGGTCCGAGATTGTTGTGAATTGCTGATTTCGCATCCGACAATCGAACGGACTCAACTCAAATAGGACAACACAGTCAACACGCTCCAGCTCCTTGAAAGTAGTCGGATTGAAATCGACCGCCGTGTCTGGTTGCCATTTACGTTTCGATAGTGTTTCATGTCCGACACAATCAATAAAGCGGTCGCCTTCCGTGATCTCGCAGTCGATCGACTACATCCATCGGGATCAGTCAACTGAGATACTGGCAACTTTCAAAGAGTCACGGCAGGGATAAAGCTGAACACGCACGAACAGCTGATTGAGCAACTACTCGCAGATTATCAAGGCTTAAACTACGACGCGATGGCGGCGTGTTATCACAAAAACGCGACATTAACTGACATTGCATTTCGGCTGAAAAGCCAAACACAGATCCATGCGATGTGGCATATGATCTGTGCGAATGGAATTGAGGTACATGTGGAAAAAGTCAAATCCGATGGAGCTACCGTGCGTGCAGCGATTCCCGGCGGCGTTGAAAACGCCGTGATTTGCGGGGTCGGCATTTGCTAGCACTTCGCCATGATTGTGGCGAGCCGTGGACTGCCAAAATTTTGGCTCATCCGACGGAAGCGTGCGCCCGAGGTTTTCAAGGCATGGCACCAGTATCCAAGGATTTATTTGTGGGATGTGATTATCGATGTTAGACTGGCACTGTCGTGAGAAACGGAGCCGAGCTCTGCAGACGTGCTGGCTTGGCAAGGGATATCTCGGTCGACGGTACGCCAATGGCGTTGTCGGTCCCTGGCGAGCGTTTGTTCGTCAGGGACGCATTTTTGAACGATCATTGGATACGAGAGCCATGCCTGGTATGTCCCCAAGTTAGCCTAAAAAACTACCAGGGGCGCATTCTGAGTGCTTTCATTGAAGGAATTCACTTTCCCTTCAATCAAGGAACTCCGATATGGCAATCGCCACCAAGAAACGTTCGTCAAAATCGTCAAAATCCAATCAGGCCCGTTACATCGGCAAGCCAGCTGGGGTGATTCAGCAGCGAGTCGAGGCGGTCGGTCCCTCTCACTTTGGTGTCGTTTCGGTCGACTGCGCCAAACGCAGATCCAAGT
>NZ_SJPK01000037.1 GCF_007859855.1 Allorhodopirellula solitaria | reverse complement strand
GCGAGCTCAAACGCCGAAATCAATCAAAATATCCCAAGCTGAAAAAGCCTCGACCCAGTCGAGCCAAGCGGATCACGGTCGAGCCCGTGAAACCACCAGATTCGCCCTAAGTCCACGCCATTAGAGCTCGGCTCCGTTTCTCCCGGCAGTGCCAGTCTAACATTGATAATCACATCCCACAAATAAATCCTTGGATACGGGAGCCATGCCTTCAAAACCTCGGGCGCTCGCTTCCGTCGGATGAGCCACTAAAATTCGATGAGAAGCCGCAATGGCTAGCGATTTTAGAATGGGATGCGTCCTGATTCAATCAATGCTATTCAGGTATACCTCCAACATCGTGTAACCACTGGCGGCCAGTTCGTTTCTATCGTCAGCGTGTTGAGGATCAAGGCCGTTCGCCAGTTCCCATTCGTCCGGCATGCCATCGTGATCGGTATCGGCAGGAGCTGGAGTGCTTTTCAGTTCCGGCCAACCGCCGACGTCGTCCTGTGAATCGATGATGCCGCTCTTCTTGGATTCGTTGGCAACCTTCTTCTCTCGTTTGTACGCGTCTCCTTCGTAGGTCGCCGTGCCACGGCGAGTTTCCTCGATAATACGAGCGTCGACTGCATCGCGTTTCGGGAGAGTTGCGCCGGCGTGTTCAAGAACAGACGCGTAGGCTGCCTCCGCAGTCTGCTGGTTAATCGCCATCGCAGTCCAAGGTTCGGCGAGTTTGAGTCCCGCGATGGCTGACTCGTCGACCTGCACGCCACCGTTCCAGTTGTCTGAAGTAACGTCCTCGTTGCCAACGACGACGTTGTCAGCAATGAACCACTTGCCATAGTCGTCGGCTCCGTCGCGAGTGGAAGGACCGGCAATTCGATGAGAAATGCCCCCGGGTGCCGTCGCGGGGCCAGGCTTGTAGTAGTTTGCCACCATGTTGATATTGGAGAACGCAAATTTCGGATTGCCCGGCTGCTGCTTCTCGCCTCCGTAGCAGCTGTTGTAACCCCAGTTGTAAACGACGTTGTTTCGGTAGTCGGTGTTGCCACACCCGGAAGCAAAACGCGGATTGCGACTGGAGTGATGCGCCAGCAGGTTGTGGTGGTAGGTGCTGTCGTTTGATCCCCAGATGCCGCCGAAACCATGCGAACCCTTCCCGGTATCGGTGTGAAACATGCTTTCGGCAATCAAACACCATTGAACAGTGACGTTCTCGCAGTGGTAAATCGACATCGCTTCATCGACACTCCAGCTTGCCGACACGTGGTCGATAATGATGTTCTTGTGGTAGCGGCACGAGATAGCATCGGCATCTGTGCCGGACTCATCTCCAAACCGAACACGGATGTGCCTGAGGATGACTTCATCGGCGCGAATCATCAGCGGATACCTGGCGATGCAGATGCCGGCACCGGGTGCCGTTTGGCCGGCGATGGTGATGAATGGATTCCTGATGTCCAAATTGCTTGCCAGTTGAATCGTCCCCGAGACTCGGAAGACAACCGTTCGTGGCCCTTCGGCGTCGACGGCTGCACGCAGACTGCCCTCGCCGGAATCGTTGAGGTTCGTCACTTCATAGACCGCGCCACCGCGACCACCCAAAGTGTGCTTGCCATAGCCTTCCGCACTCGGAAACGCCAGCTGGTCTTGAGCGAAACCGGTGACGTGGCAAAGACAGATTACCACCGCAGAGATCAAGGAGTGTTTGTGCATGCATCTGTTCCCTATTGTGAAAGCCTGACTGCAGTTGCCATACGATACGATAAACGCTGCGTCAAATCGTCCTGGTCCGGAACGCGTTGTTTAGGTCCGTCCAGTTTTACCATGGATCACTCCAGTATAATGGTTTTTCAGGCATGGCGGCACGACCTCTTCCGGGGGAAGGGGATCGAATCTCGCGGTGCCTGTGGTGAGTCGTCCGCGACCCTCGGTGGCGATCGCGGCGAGATGGTATGATCTGAGCTGCTGGGAGAAACAGACTCAGGCTTCATGAACGATTGAGCTCAGCAAATAGCGTTCTTCCAACCAACGACTGGTTTGGACGTCGATCACTTCCATCGCTGAAGAACGCGCCCACCCTACCCCCCTTCCCTCCAGAGAGACAACGATGAGAAAGATGTTTGTAGCCGTGATGGTGATCGCCCTGTTGGCGCCCTTGGGTGCCCGTGCGACGGCGGGTGACGTCGAAGACGGATTCACTTCCCTGTTCAATGGCACCGACCTGGACGGATGGGTCAAACGCGGCGGGTCGGCCGAGTACCGTGTCGAGGACGGAACGATCGTCGGTCAATGCGTTCCCGACACACCCGGTAACACGTTCCTGTGTGCGCAGCAGGAGTATGGAAACTTCGTTTTGAAGCTGCAGTATCAGTTTATCGAATCGGGCAACTCGGGAATCCAGTTCCGCTCGGCGGCGCGCCCGCAAGGTGATGGTGAGCGAGTCTACGGGTACCAGTACGAAATTCGCCCCGGCTGTGACGCGACCGGGCGTATTTACGACGAAGGGCGTCGTGGTCACAAGTTCGGCCTCATCTGGCTCGACGCCCACACGCCGCAGGATCGACTCGACGCAGCCCAGGCGGGGTGCCGTCCCGGCCAATGGAATGACGTGGAAATTCAATGCGTCGGTCCCTCCATCAAGACCTGGATCAACGGCCATCTCGTCGTCGACATGTTCGACAGTTTTTCAATGAAGGGCTTCATCGGGCTGCAAATTCATGCGGGCAAATCTGGCTCGGTCGCCTGGAAGAATATCCGGATCAAGGACCTGGGCGAGAGCCAGTGGCAGCCGTTTTTCGCCAAGGGTGAGGACGGCCAGTACCAACTCGCCAATGCGAAGTTTGTGCTGCCGGAGGAATGGTCGTTCAAACAGGACGGTGTCCTGCATGGTGTCCACCTCAAGAGCCAAGGCAAGGACGGGTTGGTGATTTCGAACAAAAATTACGACGATTTCATTGCTCGCGTCACTTACCGAATGCATGGCGGCAACAGCGCTTTGTATTTTCGGGCTGAGGAAACGAGTGCACCCTGGGTGCTGCGTGGCTTCCAGAATGAAATCGCCAACAATGCCAAAGACTCTGCTCTATGGCATACCGCTGGCATCATCGACGGCAAGACGATTGCAGGTCGCGGATGGGTTGTCACCAACGACGAGCTGATCGAGAAGGTCCGCAACAAGGACGACCAGTGGAACACGACCTGTACCGCAGCCTACGGCGACCGTCTGGTCCAGACGCTCAACGGGTTTTGTACCTCGGACATCATCGACGAGGAGAGCGAAAAGACTGGCAAACTCGGACTGCAGATGCATGGCGGCACCGACTGCGAGATGTTCTTCAAGGATTTCGAAGTCATGCCCATCACGGCTGAGATGAAGAAGCTGATCGAGCGGGAGTGAGCCCAGTCTTCCGTACAGGCTGAATCGCCTGTTTTGAATCGCCAGGACTCGCGTGCCATTGAACGACTCATTCGGCACGCGAGCGGTCTCACCGGATCGCTCGCCCGAGTGTCCGGTATCCGTCGGTTCCATCCGAGTGCCGGACCGACGCACAGTACTCTTTTAACTCTTTTACTGTTCGATACCACCTCATACCTTGATTGACGTGATGCCTGCCAAAAGATTGTTTCGTGGCCTGTTGGCCCTTGCGCTGCTCGGTATCGCCCCGGCGGTGACGTCGGCTCAAGATGAGTCGAGTACCCCGACGCTGGCTACTCGTGAAATTGACGCGTACCTGGCTCGTGACGAGCCCGACTTCCAATGGCAAACGACCAGCGAGGTCGAGGTTGCTGATTCCCGCGTCATCGAGCTCGAGCTCACGAGTCAACGTTGGCAAGGCGGTCTCTGGAAACACACGATGATCGTCTATGAGCCGCAGCGTGTGGTTCATCCCGATAAGATGCTGTTGTTTGTCACCGGCGGCAGCACAGGGAAAGCACCTGGAGTCGGAGACAGGCTGATCGGAGCGTCGCTGGCGAATCTGTGTGGTGGCCGCGTCGCGATGTTGCACCAAGTGCCCAACCAGCCGCTGATGGACGGTCGCCACGAAGACGATCTGATTTCCCAGTCATGGCTGAAGTATCTCGAGACGGGAGATTCCACCTGGCCGTTGCTGTTTCCCATGGTCAAAAGCGCGACCAAAGCGATGGATTCGCTCGAACAGTTGTCGGTTAAACAAGGTTGGCAGAAGCCATCGGGGTTCGTCATCGCCGGTGCGTCTAAACGAGGTTGGACGAGTTGGTTGACTGCAGCGACGGATTCACGAATCATCGCCACCGCTCCCATCGTGATTGACTTCCTCGACTTTCCTGCCCAAATGAAACATCAGATTGAGATGTGGGGCACGCACAGTGAACAGATCGAGGATTACACGCGCAAAGACCTCGTTCCACGTGACGGGCAACCTACCTCAGGGCGTGCAGCCAAGCTGTGGAAGATGATGGACCCGATCGAGTACCTCGATCGGTTGCAGATGCCCAAGCTGCTGGTCGTCGGTGCCAATGATCGTTATTGGACGACTGACGCGATGAATCTGTACTGGGATCGCCTCGGCGGCGAGAAGTGGATTCACCGGGTTCCCAACGCAGGTCACAGTCTGGGGGGCGGCCGAATGAAGGCAATCTCGACCTTGGCTGTATTCTTTCAAGCGGTCGCGGCTGAAAAGCAGCTTCCCGAGATCGATTGGCAACCCGCCACCACCGATGGGGAAATACGGCTCACCGTGAGCAGTGAACCAGCGCCGATCAAAGCCACTCTATGGGTGGCATCTTCGGAATCTCTCGACTTTCGTGATAGTGTTTGGGAGCCCTCGGCGATGACGCAGCAAGGTGATGAGTGGGTCGGTAGCACGCAACCCGATCGTGGCCATCAGGCTGCGTTTGCCGAATTGACCTTCCTCGCCGAGGACACTCCGTATTCATTGGCCACCTTGGTTTATTACCAGTGACTCGAGAGGCAACCTCGCTCGCCGGAGGCGGGAAACCGATGTTCTTTGGCGAGTTGGGCGGAACCTTTTCCCGCCGCGGCAGTTCAGTCGGTATGAACATGCTCAATCGACTTCCATTGCTGCTCTTGCCCCTCTTGCTCGTTCCGCCTGCCTTGGGCGAGGAGGTTGCGAAGCCGACGGGCACTTACGCCAGCGTGATTACGCGCCGCGCTGTCGAGAACGAGAATATGAAAGGCGGGCTCGTCCGCGTTACCTGGAGCGAAATCGAACCCGAACCGGGGAAATTTGATTTCAGCCGCATCGAGCAACAGGTTCAACTTCTCAAACCCGACATGAACTGGACGCTCGCCATCCACGGTGGTTGGACGTCCACGCCGTCCCGAGCGAACACGCAATCGCGAGGCAATTTCTCTCGTAGAGGGAGGCGACCTGATTCCCTTGCGCCCAATTGGTTGGTCTCTGATTTCGACGTCGAGACCTTCGCGATGTCCTTCCGTGGCAATCCGGTCGCGATGCCAAAGTACTGGGACCCGGTCGTGCAAACACGTCTGAAAGTGATGCTGCAGGCCGTTGGCGAGCGATACCGAACCGATCGCTTGAAAATGGTTTACGTCCCCCAGATGACCAGCAACGGCACCGAAGGTCATTTCAACGGCGTCCCACCTGAAACACTGCTGCGTGCCACTGGGGTCAATCCACGCGATCGAAACGCCGAGACGAAATTTGGCGATCTCTGGCTCAAAGCATCCGCTGAGGCCACGCAGAGTGTGCTCGATGCCTTCCCCGGGAAGGCGGTTGCGTTCGAGGTACATGAACTGCTGGGCAGTGTCGAGATTCCCAGCCGACTTGTCCGCGAATTTCAAAAGCCTGAGTATGACAGTCGCGTGGGTATCGGCATGTGGTGGATCTCTGGCAAAACGACGTACCAAGGCGATCTGATTGCCATTCTGAAAGAGTACCCAGGCGATCTCTACGGCCAGGTGATCGGTCGCTCAGACCAACAGAGACGATTCGAAAATAACGACTACAGCACCGTGTTCGCGCAGGCCAAGGAGCTTGGTATGCGGTACATCGAACCCTGGAACTATGAATTCGAAAACCATACCTGTGACGAAGCATTGCAGGAATTCAATGCGTCGGCCTACTCGATGTACTCCACGGAGTGAACGCCCGAAATCGCTGACGAGTTGAAAGGTGGCGTGATCGTCCAGCTTGCGAGTGTTGCTGACCACAAGCTGGAAACTTACGCCACCCGTTGTCCTCCCGATGGTTAATGCGCGCCGAAGGTTTCCTCGAGTTGCTTCGCGAACTCTTGGCGTGCTCGCAGCCTTTGGGCGGCTTCTTCACGCCATCTTAACTGTGCCGCGTCGCGTTTGATCTGCAGGTCTGTTTTTAAGATGTATCTCGCGTCCGAAGGATCTTCATTTGCACTGTCGTCGGTCGCGGGTGCTGTGAAATCGAGATCGAGACCAAGATCGATCGAGTACACAGGAACTGGCAACGACTCGCGAGCATCGTAGACAGTAATCAGGCCTAGATCGCGGTTCTTCACAGCCGGCCACCCATCGAGCCCGTTGGTGATACCGTGTTCATTGGCGGTACCGTGTTCGCACAATGCCAGAGTGAGCAGGAGAAACGATGAAAGGGCCAGCATTGTCTTCATGGTTGTGCTCGGTTGGGGATGGGTTGCGGGGAGGGGATGCGGCGACGGGTTGCGGGGAGGGTGGTGATCTCGTACTGCTCTGGCGCCGATCGGCCGATGCAATGGCGTCCATCTGAATCCCCACGAAATCTTTCAATATGCGAAAACGGGGATCGTGGCAATGCCAGCTGCTTCGTCGGACCCGTTCGCGAGAGTCTCACTGTTTCGCTAACAGAGTTAGGAACGCAGAAAGAATAAGTGACGCATTCTAAATCCCCCTCCTGCAGGGAGGGTGAAGTTCTCGACACGTATTCTTCCCGCGTTCCTGACAGGAGCGACCAATCGGCCTCGAATGATCGGCCGTTGGGAGCAAACGCAGGATGCGGTGATTGAAATGAAAGTTCAGGAAATGGGAGATTCGATGTGAGTTCGTGCGCAGCGCGATGGCGTACCGCGGGCTCTGGAAAGAGAGAGCATACCGTTCGTTTTCCGCCTCGAGTTGGAGACTCCCATGTCCGCTGCTATGATCGCTATCCCTTCAATCCGAGACCCTCATCAAAACCGCCGCGCCGCAGCGGTTCCGATCGTCAGGTCCATCGGGATACTGGTGGTGGCCGTGGTGATCGCGGCCCTGCTCGTCTTTCTCTCGACTCGCCTGTCCTTGCCCCGGTGGGATCTGGATTGGATCGCCTACCAGTTTGCTGGCTATTGCCGCTAGCGCTCGCCTATCACCCCTCCCCCACTCTGCCATGCTCGCCAAATCGCTCGATGAGAAACTCGCTCGCATTCACCACGATCCCAGTTGCGAGGAGTTTATTTTGGCGGATGCCAAAGATGCTGACATGGCCTTTGGAATCGCCGCGCCGGGCGTGAGTCATGAGACGGGCCAACGCCGGACGCTGCAGCAATACCGTGAGCTGATCCGGCAGAATACTGAGCAAGGGCTCATCGACATCATGTTGATGAGCGTCAGTACGAACGAAGTACTCACGATCAACGAGCGGCTCTTTGATCGGTCACGCGTCACGCCTGCCATTCGCGCGAACGACACCACCGAAATCTGGCTGGCCCGTGGAGGCGTTTACAGTGCCCAACCCTCTCGCCCCTTTCGCACCGCCTTGCTCGACCACGGCCAAACTGGACGAGCGGATAGTCTGCCGGCCGAACGCCAGCACGGAGCCGACCTGGGTCTGTATTCGGTCACCTTCAATAACGACACCGAACACGACGCGCGGACTCTGGCGGCGTACCGTGAATTCTGCCTAGAAGCGGAACAGAAGGGTTTCCGTCACTTCTTGGAAGTCTTCGATCCCAATTGCCCAGTCAATCCGATCGAGGACGTTGGATCCTTTGTCAACGATCACATTGTCAGGGCCTTGGCGGGTGTTGCCCAACGCGGTCGGCCACTTTTTCTCAAGATGGTTTATCACGGTCCGGCCGCCATGGAGGAACTCGTCAATTACGACTCGTCCATCGTCGTGGGGATCCTGGGCGGTTCGTCGGGGACAACATTCGATGCGTTTCATCAGTTATGGGAGGCCAAGAAGTATGGCGCTCGCGTGGCACTCTACGGCCGCATGATTAATAACTCAGAGCATCAGCCCACGTTTATCAAGCATCTGCGATATTTGGCTGACGGACAGTTGAGCGATGCTGCCGAGGCGGTTCGCTCTTACCACAACGAGCTCCGGGGTTTGGGGATCGCGCCGCTGCGCAGGCTCGAAGATGACCTGCAGGCGACGAATCGTTTCTTCGACTACTCCAGCGGCCTCACCACCAAGACCTCCGCAAAGACCTCCGTCAGGGGATTGCCGTCGAGCGAGGCAGCCGAAGTGGGGCCGGAAATCGTTGTCGCTGGACATATCTGCTTGGACATCGTTCCCGAATTCCCCGATCATTTTTCCGTCGCCAGCGCCAACACGCTCATTGAGGCTGGCAAACTGAAACAGATCGGGCCAGCCACGCAGGTCACCGGCGGCTGCGTCGCCAACACCGGGTTGACACTTCATCAGCTTGGCGTGCGGACCTCGTTGATGGGCAAGATCGGCGACGATTCATTCGGACGCGAGCTATTGAGTATCCTCCACGAGACCGACAGTGAGCTTGCCCAGGGGATGATCGTCGCCCCGGGAGAGCACACGAGCTACTCGATCGTGATCATGCCGCCCGGAGTAGATCGGTCGTTCTTGCATTTCCCAGCCGCCAACGACACCTTCCATGCCGCTGACATCCCATTGGACCGGCTCGCCGACGCAAAGATTTTTCATTTTGGTTATCCGCCATTGATGCAGCGGTTCTGGGAAGACGGCGGCATCGAAATGGGCACTCTCCTTCGCAATGTCAAGTCGCGAGGGCTGATGACTTCGCTCGATATGGCGATGCCAGACCCCGACGCGTCGGCAGGCCAAATCGACTGGAACGTGTGGCTCGAACGTGTTCTTCCTCACGTTGATTGTTTTATGCCGAGCCTCGATGAAATTCTTTTCATGCTCGGTTCAGACCCTGTCACTGAGCCAATGCCGGCAGGCAGCGACGGGCAATTTCCCACGCTCGACCGGGATGCCCTGAGTCAGACAGCTGATCGGTTGCTCGCACTCGGAACGGGCATGGTGGTGTTCAAGCTGGGCGATCAAGGACTGTATTTGAAAACCAGCTCCGACGCGGATCGAATCTCTCGTGGATTCTATCAAGACAAATCGGGCGTCGAGGAATGGGTTGGCCGGGAACTGCATGCACCCTGTTTCGAAGTGAAGGTCGGCTCGACCAACGGAGCGGGCGACCGCACCATCGCTGGCTTCCTCGCCGCTCTGGCTCGCAACGCCGGTCCCGAAGAAGCGCTGGAGAAGGCCGTCGCCGTGGGCGGCATGAGTGTCGAATCGTCTGGTTCGGAATCCCACGAGCTTTCCTTTCAATCGATCGATCAACGAATCCATGCCGGGTGGCAGCGGCAAGCTGGGTTGCCGGGCTTCGCAGGCCGTTAGCACCGTCGGCGACGACAGGTGTGGTTGCCGCTCGGCACGATAACACGAGCAATCAGCGCAACCGCTACCTTCGCATCGCAACCTCGGGCGAGCAACCGTTCAGGTGTGCAGTAACGTGCAGGTAGATGCCGAACCTTCCAGTGGATAACTGGTGGGGCGGAGCGTTCGGCCGGTGTGAATGGATAATGCAACTTCGAACGGATTCGTTACATGAGCAGTCTTCGCGTCACTGCAATCATCGCTATCGTTGTGGTAGCCGCCTGCCAATCGCTCGTTGCCCAAAGCACGGCGTCCTTGCGCAGCGTTTCTGCGTCCGATCTTACAGCGAGCACCGCAGCCCACGAGACAGCATTGCAGGACACAACGCTGCAGACCCCAGAGCCACAGGGTGATGTACTGCGGGAAGCCGTACTGCAGGATGCCGTGGTACCGAGTCCGCCAATCACGGTCGGTTGCGACGTAGGAGCTCCGAATGCCTGCGACACCATGAACGATCCCGGGTGCAGTTGCCAGGCGGGCGAGCCGTGTCTTTGCGACCGCGACCACCTGCTGGGCGATTGGATGGGGCTGCGGTCAGGGCTGGCCGAACACGGCGTGGTGACTGACGTGATCGCGACCCAGTTTTACCAGGGAGTCGCCAGCGGGGGAAATGAGCAGCGATTTCGCTACGGCGGCAAGCTCGACTATTTCTTCACGTTTCTCGGTGAGCCGCTGGGTTTGAACAAGGGGTTTACCTTGTTGATGCATGCCGAAACTGGTTTTGGAAAGAGCTCCAATGCCGACGCTGCGTTGCTCGCACCGGTCAATGCGAACATGCTGACGCCCCTGCCATTCGAAGACGAAACGGCGATTACGGGATTTCAGGTGATGCAAGCGCTCAGTGAAGATTGGGCGGTGACGGCAGGCCGGATCAACACGTTTGACCTCTTCAATACGATGTATGCGCAGACGGGCCGCGGCGTCGATCGATTCATGAACATCTCTTCATTTTTCCCGATGGCCGCTAGCAGCACGATCCCGTTGGTTTGGAACGGAGCGGGTGTGTTGAAGCTGCACGAGGGCCAGATCCAGGGTGGGCTGTTGGTACTGGACAATACCAATATCCCGACCGTCAGTGGGATCGATGATCTCTTTGCCAACGGCGCCACCATCGCTGGTCTGTGGCGGTTCTTCACAGATTTTGGCGGCCGACCGGGGTCGTCTTTGTTCTTAGGGACCTACGGGACAGGCACGTTCAATTCGCTCGATCCTGCTGGATGGTCATTCGTGCCAGGAGACGGGCTGGTTGTCCCCGACGCCGAAGGCAGCTGGAGCGTGAATTACATTGGCGAGCAACAGCTTTGGGCGGATCGCTGCAACCCCGAACGCCAGGTGGGGCTGTTCAGCCAATGGGGGCTCGCCGATGAAGAGACGTCGCCCTACGCGTGGTGCATGAATGTTTCACTGGATTTCGCAGGCGCTGTGAAGTCGCGGCCACAGGACCGCATCGGCGCCGCGTACTTCTACAATGGACTGAGCAGCGATCTGAAGACGCTCTCGAGCACGGTTGCTCCGCTCGACGACGTGCAGGGCGGCGAAGTCTATTACAACGCGGCAATCACTCCTTGGTGCTATCTAACCACGGACCTGCAAGTCATCGATCCCGCCCGAGAGCGAGCCGACACGGCTGTCCTGGTCGGGACGCGGCTGTCGGTGAGCCTCTAAGAACTGGTTCGCCTGCGTCGTTGGGCTTCGTTGACAGGACGTTAGCCTCGTCCGACGAGTCGGTGAAGTTTTGAAGTGCTTCAGTTGCAAGGGTTTGCAGCGGCTTCACCCTCCTCCAACGAAGTGTGGCGAGGGTCGGCCCGCGTCTCGGGTGGCCGCGAAAAGGAAATCGTTTACTCACAATCACTCAAAAACTGCACGACCTGCGACGCGGTTGGGAGGGCTGAGTCGCGTGGAGCAAGGTTCGACGAGGTGGATCACTCGGCATGGTGATTGACAGAGCCGAAGAAAAACAACGGACGGCAACCCTCCCAGACCACCTATTTTACGTTGACGTGAGACTGGACATTTCTCTAATGTCTCGCGCATGGACTATCCAGCCCCTCCGCCGCGACCTACCGCGCCCGTGCGCGAGCGAGAAGCGTTGACCGACGGCATTGCCGTTTGGCCGGCCCCGCTTGCGCGGGTCCGTACCAACTGGGGCGTTGCTGTCGTGGCGGCATTGCTGTTGGCCTGCGGATCGACGGGGTGTGCGACTGCTCGGTATTTGCAAGACCGGCCGACCCGCGCCAACGCGTTGGAAGGAACGCTGCAGCTATTGGCGCGGCAGGGCCCCGAGATCAGCGAGCGAACCCAACATACACTTAGCCGCTACGGGCTCAGCGATACCTATCACAGCAATAGCGATGTCTGCATCGCCAAACTACGGACTCTCCATCGACAGAACCTGGATCCTGAGCTGACCTACGCGGTGGCTGAGCTCGCCTATGTAGAAGGAAAAATCGCTGAGCGTGAGGGGCAGACTAGCACGGCGATGAATCACTACGGGATCGCACTGACGACGAGCTATCGCTATCTCTTTGGAACGCAACTCTCCGACATTCGCAATGAGTACGACCCCCAGTTCCGGGCTGTTTGCGATCTCTACAACGAATCGCTGGAGGATCTCCTCCGGATCCTCTGCTCTGAGAACCAGATGCAACCGGGGCGCACCTACACGATCCAAACGGCGGACCGCAAGTTCGTGATCCGGACGGAAATGCGGGGCGGTTGGAAGCCGGACGAGTTCGATCGGTACGAGTTCGTCAGCGACTTTGATATCAAGACGCTTCGCAACCGCCACACCACCTTTGGACTCGGCGTACCGCTCATCGCCGTGCGCAAGCCGCGTGGTGACGAGGACTCGCGTGAGAACTACTATCCCGAAGGGCTCAGTTATGCCGTGACGGCGCTGCTCCGCTGCTCGACGGAAATGGATTCGGTGGGCGGGTATGCCGCCTCGGGCGCACCCGGGGCTGGGCCCAATTCCAACATCCGGCTCTCCAGCCATCAGATTCCGCAGTCGCCCCCGGGAATCGAAAATGCCCACGAGACCCCCGTCTGTGTCCTCGAGTTTTTTGATCCATTGCGTGCCAATCAAATCAAGCTTGGTGGTGACTGGGTCCCCTTGGAGACCGATCTGACCACGCCGCTGGCCTATTTCCTTGACAGCCCCGAGTATCGCAAGCGGGACCGGGCCACTGAAGGGTTGCTCGATCCCGACGACGCGCAGCAGAAGCGGGGGTTGTACATGCTCGAACCCTATGATCCCAATCGGATCCCTGTGTTGATGGTACACGGGCTTTGGTCGAGCCCCCTGACTTGGATGGATATGTTCAATGACCTGCGGAGCTTCCCCGAGATCCGTGAACGCTACCAGTTTTGGTTCTATCTCTATCCCTCGGGGCAACCGTTTTGGAACAGTGCCACGCAGCTGCGCAGCGATCTGTTTGCGATGCGTCAGACCTTCGATACTGCTGGCCAGGACCGCGCGCTGGACAATATGATCCTGGTTGGTCATAGCATGGGCGGGTTGGTTTCGCGAATGCAAACGATCGACAGCGGTGACGACTTCTGGAACATTGTCAGCAGTCAGCCCAAGGAGAAGCTGCGCGGACCGCCTGAAGACGTCAACAAGCTCGTCAGCGCGTTGGAGTTTCGTCCCAATCGATCCATCAGCCGTGTGATCACCATCGGCACACCGCACCGCGGCAGCGATCTTGCCAATTCCGCAACGCGGTGGTTGGCGGGCAAGCTCATTCAACTGCCCAAGATGGCGATCTCCACCAGCACGCGATTGATCCGCGCCAACCCAAACTTCTTTCGTGACACCCGGTTGATCACCGACGCCAATGCCGTCGACTCTCTCGCCCCCGATTCACCGATCTTTCCGGTTATGTTGCGAGCGCGAACGTCACCGGACATCCGCTACCACAACATCATCGGGGTGCTGCAAGACCCGCCTCTCTTGGCTGGCAAAAAGTACAAGGGAGACGGGGTGGTCGAGTATGCCAGTGCGAAGATGGAGGACGTCCAGAGTGAGTTGGTCGTCGACGCCACGCATACGAGTATCCACATGACCGGGAAATCGATCTTCGAGGTGCGACGCATCTTGCTGAAACATCTCGACGAGGTCGATTCGGACGATCGCTTGGCCTGGGATGCTCCCACACGAACGCCCTTGATTGCTGATGGAGCCGTCGGGCTGATTTCTGATCCACGGTTTCGCTATGACATGCCTACCCACACACCACCTGTCTATCAGGTCGGCGGAGCCAGCCTTGACGAAGCGGCACGCCGGTAGCCGGCATCGACTGGCTCACGGTGCGGTTGAGTAATCCGAGACGGATGGGCGCCGCTACCCGGGGCCTCACGGCCAATGCCATCTACTTTCGACCGCGAAGCGGTCCTGGTAACCCGACGCGTCAGCGAGGATCGCTTGTTCGCCACGCAAAGCACTGCATTTTGCTCGCTGACGCGTCGGGTTACCATCGTGTTGATGCCCCGAACGGGGGAAAAATAGACGGCATTGGCCTCACGGCCCTCGGCTCATTTGTTGTTGGGGACCGCGCTGGTGTTCCTTTACCCACAAGTTTTCCTGCGCCGACGGCGTTGAAGCTAATAGCTGGTGGTCGGGCGCAGCGAACACCACCGGAAACGCCGAGACACACGCGTGCCAACCCCGAATGGGATTGAAGATCATTCACGACGAGGTCTGCGACCCACTTCGGGGTCGACGCTCCAACTTCAACGAACAACCGTAGGCGGCGCTGCGCTGACCTCATAGGCATCAAGTTAAGCAGTACTCGAGGAGGTTTGGGTCGGCGAGCAACTCCATTGTTCCTGGTTTTGCCTTGCGTTTGGTTCTTTGGCAACGACGTCGGACGCGGGAGATGAGACGATTG
>NZ_SJPK01000036.1 GCF_007859855.1 Allorhodopirellula solitaria | reverse complement strand
CTTGGACACTGTCCAAGAATCATCGAGGCCAAGAAGATCACGGTAATGTTCGTTGAGACTGTTCATCCCACCAGTTTACAAAAACCAGCTAAAATCGGCTATCTGCCACTAAATTCCGAGAAGAACCTTCTCGTGCTTTCGATCTCACGCAGGTGAGGATTTCTTGTACGTTAATAGAGGAACGCACACATGCGAATTTGCGTTGATGCGCGCTGTCTCAATCGGTCACATATACGCGGCATTGGTCGGTTGTTGACGGAGATTATTGAGCGATCACCTGCGACATTCTCCTGGATTCTTTTGGCTGATCGGAAGGATCTTCCTTTCCATAGCCCGAGTCACGATCACGTCGAGACGATTTTTCTTGCTGAACGCGGCTATCGCTTTCACTCGTGGACTCAGGTGACGCTGCCTGCGGCAGCAAGCTGGTACCGCAGTGATTTATTGGTATGCCCCGCCAATGAAGCCCCGGTGCTCTCGAGGGTTCTGGTCGTCTCCATTGTCCACGACGTCATCGAATGGAAGCCGGAGTTTACGGGTAGCGCAAAGGCGTCATTCTATCGTGAGCGGATTTTGCCCCGGGCGTTCTCCAGGTCCGCCAAGTTGGTTACTGTTAGCCAAACGTCCGCCTCTGAAATCAAACAACTTTGGCCGGTTTGTCGTCCCGAAGTAATTTACAATGGCGTTTCGAACTCTTTTTTTCAGAGCCAGGGAGCGGCGGAAGATTCGTCTCGCCATCAGGTGACTGACACAGCGGTAGGGGACCCTGGTGGCAGTATGTGTCGGAGAACGGAGTCTGTGTCTGCCGCTACTAGCGCGTTCGGTTCGGAGAACCGAGCGACAATGACGAGCCGGGAAGAACGCAGGCCTTTCATCCTTTACATCGGTGGTTCGATCCCTCGCAAACGGTTCGATTGGGCATTGCAGGTGTGGCAGCCATTTGCCGATCGCGTTGAGTTGCTCACGCTCGGTGTGGATCCCACCAGAGTGCAACGGCAGATGGAGGCGATTGAGCCTTGCAATCGCGCCCGGGTGAAGTTTCTCGACTTTATCCCTGATGAAGATCTTCCTGATCTGCTCGCCTCAGCCAAGTGTGTGCTCTATCCGACCCTCTACGAAGGATTTGGATTGCCAGTGGTTGAGGCCAATGCGGTGGGGACGCGGATCGTTCAAAGTCCGTGCGGAAGCCTCGCGGAACTGATAGGGCCGCTATCGGTATCCCTGCCGACGGACGATGACGAGGCTTGGTCGCGAGCGATTGGCTTATCTCTGGAGACGCCTCCCTCCGAACGAAATCGGAATGACGCTCAGGCATGGGCGCGGCAATTCGACTGGGACGCAACTGCCGACGCCTACCAGTGCGTCTTTCAATCGATCGCTGCGAGGTAAACGCCAAATGGGCGCTTTGGCTGTCTTACTGCTGTTTGCTGGTTTGCTGGCCGGCAGTCTGGCTCGTCCCTGGGTGGGTGTCTTCGGCTACCTTCTGTTTGCTGTGCTCTGTCCCCAGTGGAACTGGCGGTGGAGCTTGCCGGATATCAACTATCAAAAGTATCTAGCTGGCGCTGCCCTGTTGAGTTTCCTCCTCAGCGGCATGCGATACCAGCCCCTACCGAAGTGGGGGCGGGTGGCGTTGTTCAGCCTGGTCGGCACATTGTTGCTGAATTTTATCAGTGGCTTCGGCTCGATCGATCCTTCGAAAACAAAATTTTTTCTGGGCATCTTTTGGAAGATCACACTGATGTCATGCTTGGCCGCAGGCGTCCTAGCAGACTTAAGGGTGATAAGGATAGTGTGCGTTGCTCTGGTCGCGTCTCAAGGCTTCAACGCGTTTAACATCAATCAGCTCTACTATCAGAACAGCTTTTTAGACATTTATGCACTCACCTGGAACTTTCTCGACAACAACACTTACTCCATCTCCACTCTTCCAATCATGGCATTGGCTATCGGCTTGATATTCGCAGACGAAAAACGATGGGTGCGATACTTTGCTGGCGTAGTACTCGCCTTGCAGTTGCATCAGTTGATGCTGCTTGAATCTCGAGGGACGATGCTCGGTGCCATTCTCTTGCTTGCAATAGCAATAATCGTTATGCCGAAGACTCGTTTCAACTGGACCGTAGTCGGAGTAAGTGCCGTCGCCGTTGTAGTTCTTGCCGGCCCACCCGTAGTCGCGGAGTTCTCCTCTATCTTTGCGAGCGAAGATGAGCTCGATACGTCAGCGGATTCAAGATATTACCTGTGGCAGGCAGGATTCGACATCACGATGGACAACCCGCTTCTCGGGGTGGGACCATGGGCCGGCGAGTTGCTCGTTCCATCGTACTACCGCGGCAATATGCCGATGGGCGAAAGAAAGGCGCTTCACAACCTCTTTTTTGAGATGTCTACCGGCGCTGGCGTTCCCGCGTTGCTATTGTACTTTACTTTTTTTTTCGCGACCTTTGGCGGGCACTGGAGATTGTGGCGTTCCAGACGTTCGTTGCCGGCGCCGCTCCTGGCGATCAATATCGCGGTACTCTGTGGGATTCCTGGTTACTTCTTGGCCAGCATGTTTTCCAGCGGGATCTTGATCGAGAGCCCCTACCTACTCGTCGCATTGGGGATTGCAGCCGTTTCGGCCCAACAGACAACGAATGCACCGACTGCGTTTGGTCAACTTAAGTCTTCAATGGATTAGGCAGGTGTGTGCAGATAGTTCGGTTTTTGTGACCCGGGGCAGTATCCATGGTTCTTAGGATATTTCGATCATGGTGCGGGAAAACCGAGGCCATTGCCCAATACTACTTTTTAGGGACGCGTGTGCCAAAGCTTTGAAACATCTTTGCTAGCCGCACGGGCGTTCCGTCTTGTCAGATGATAAAGAAGTGGCGCATTAGTAGTGGACGAGACGACGAGTCCTTGGGAAGTTTGTAGTGGACGAGGCGACGAGTCCATCCAGCATCCAGCATCCGTCATCAACGAGGCGACGAGTTATTGGGACGCTTACAACGAGCCCCACCGAATTGGTACCTGGAAGCTGTCAATCATTGGCCATCGTGGAGCCGCACGCAATCAATTCGCTGACATGAACCTTCAACATCACCAGAAAGATGAATGCCACACAACAATAACAATTGTATTCGGGTTGGGTTGACCGAACGACATGGCTTGGCGGATGAAGCGAGCGCATCGCCACCGCATGGTGTGGAGTACGTCTTTCCGTCGCCGCATTCGAAGGTGATCTGGCCGCTGGGAAGTGGGATCAAAGGATTTTTTAGTAAGTTCGAAGGGGACGAGTGTGATCTCTACGAGGCGGTTCTATGTCCGATCCGAACCATGTCGCCGTGGATTTGCACGCTTGGAAACATTCATTCTGCACTCGCCTTTAATTTCTTGGGAGCGCCGATACCTCGGCGGATGCGTTTGCGGTACATCGAACAATGGTTTCTACGAGATAACTTTCGCAAGTTGATCTTTCGCAGCGAAGCGGCGATGGCAGAGTTCCGTACTGCGGTTCCCTATGTCTCAAGTGATCTTGTGGCGAAGTCTACCGTTGTTTACCCCGCCATTCGCTCTGTCCCTTCCGACCCAGTTCGACAGTCCAGCCGTGATACCATCAATCTGTTGTTCAGTGGGTTCTTTTTCCGGAAAGGTGGCGCTAGCGTTGTCGATGCCTTCTGCACCCTTCAGAAGCAGTATCCAGGAGTCAGGCTACGGCTTTGCTGCGACCCGAGAACCGATTTTGAAACATCCTGTGCATCGATGCGCGACGAGTATCTCGCGAAAATCGATATGAATCCTGCGATAAAGCTCGGGCGAGTCTCTCGTATTGAAATGATCGAACGCGTGCTTCCTGAAACCGACGTTTTTGTCATGCCGACCTATAACGAGGCTTTCGGTTTCGCTATTCTGGAGGCGATGGCCCAGGGGATACCCGTCGTTTCAACCCGTCATTTCGCAATCCCCGAGATGGTCGAGCACGATCGAAGCGGATTCTTGATCGACTTTGGTTCATTCGACGTCGCAAAGCTGTTTCCTGGGTATGTTGTCGATCAGATTCCGGCGGACTTCCACGCTTCCGTGACCGAGCAATTAGAATCTTATTTGAGCCAGCTCATTGGGTCGAAAGAACTGCGAGGCCGCTTCAGCGCGCGCTCCCTCGAGATCGTTGCGTCGAAGTTCTCGATTGAACGACGAAATCAGGTTATGCTGGATATCTATCGTAACGCGATCAAATAAATACGTAGGTGAGATGCTCTGTCGATGGGAGTTGGTGCGATGGTTCTGGATTGTGGAAGCTGCTCTTGATCGTAGTGTAAACGGACCACCCCATGTGGGCCTGTTGATTGAAATGGAACAGCATCGGGCTGGTCAGCGCGATGTTTTGACAGAGAACCCGACCGTGCAGCCTGTTTTCTCGCCGCTGGAAACGTTTTGATTTAAATTACAGTGATGAGAGATGTGTCGGGGGCGGCGATTGCGCTTCCGCGGATCTGGCCGGGGGGGGCGATTTTGACGAGAACAGTCAACAAATTATTTGTGATCGGTGATCGATTATAGTAGACTCTCTGCTCTCATCCTTATTCTCTCGATCGAAGCGAAGACTATGAATGTAAAATCTGCGTTGATTGCAGTGGTTTTAACGGCAGTGACGTTGGTTAACAGTGGCTTTTCACAGAGTCTTGGTGGTTCGTCAAGTCAGAGTCAGACGTCGCCGTTTTCCTACGCACCCGCAAATGTTTTGGCGGAGTACATGCTGCAGCCGGCTATTCTGAAGTTGCAGTTGGCGAACTATGTGTTCAAAGTCGTGACGGCCCCTCTGGTAGTAGATCAACCGGCTGGGCCTCGGCTGACGCCAGGGGACTTTGAGTTAATGGGTGGGTATATTGTACCTCAGGTGTTTTCGAATCCGGGACTGGCGATTGACTTTCAAACTCAGCGGGTTTACGCCGGCTCCAGAAACAATGAGCAGTCAATTAACGTCTACGATCTGCCTGCCATGGGGAGCGGCGACGACGTTTCAGCGTGGCCTCGGTTGACGAAAGTGGATGTGATACCGCAATTCTGGGAGACAGTCCCTTCGACCGAAGCAACCCATCCTAATGGACTGGAGATACGTGATGGCAGGTTATGGGTTTCCCCCCGTGGCTGGTACACGATTATGCCGCGGCCATTCCTGCGGATTTTCGGCAAGTCGCTGAGCAATGGGACAGTTGAAACCAAGGACATCCCCGTTGCGACTCAGGCGTATGGTGGTGGTTTCTTAAAGGGGCATCCATCAAAATGGCTGATCGGTGCAGGGGGGTATATGAGTGGCCAGGGGGGAGTTGCGGGGCCCACCGCCGCAACCGCCGATGGAGAAATTCTGCTGTCACAAGTCGATTTCGGCTTGCTGGACTTCGAAGCCCGTGAGAAGCGGCCGCCAACATTGAGTCCTGTAAGCGGTGTAGACACCTGGCAGTCAATGGTGCCCCGCGGTGATGTTGGAGCATGGGGGTCGGACGCGGCTATCGCGGGCGGGATTTGGACCGATCGCGGATTGTGCTATTGGCCTCGTCTACACACTGGAGAAGCGGACTACTACAGTGGCGGAGGTAAGTTCAGCGGACCCAATGAGACTTGGCTGTATACCTACGACCCATTTAGCTTTGATGGCGTGCAGTATCAGAAGTGGTCGCACGGAGAGGTGATCGGGCATGAGTTGGGTGAAGATGGACTCGTGTATCTGTTGATCAACGACGCCTACCAAGCGGGTAAGTACGCGGTCCATGACGTCATCAAGGTCTTTCGCATCATTGACTCAGAAGGCTGACGGTTTTAGGGCATGCCTATGTTCAAGCAAGGTATCCTTTGTTCTCCTGCATCCTTCGTATTAACTAGCTTTTGATGTCGCGTAGTACAGAGAGGAAGGGCGGCCCTGAGTTGAACCAATCTCGATTGTCGGTGCAGATGCTGCTCACTGTCACTCTCGAGGACGGGAGGTCATGGTCCGCGAGAGTCGACGATGATCAACGCGTCTCTAGTGAGTATTGCAAAAGCTACGATGGCTCAGGTGGCCGTTGGTCGCTTCGGATTCAAGCTGAAGTTGATGCCTCTATTCCGGATCCGCCGAAAGCTTCCAATTGCTACCGTGGTCAATTTTTATCGGCGGTTGGAGAATCGGTGTTGCAGTGGTTCGCTTCAGTTGAACGCTGCAAATCGGATGGTGGCGACAGGTGGTCGATAACGCTTCGGAATTCTGCAGCGGCATCTCATCCCCGAGGTGTCTGGGAGCTTGGCGACGCGAATTCTCTAAAAATCCGGTCGGCACGACTCGCGATCGCGCCGGTCGACGGACGTGGCTGGGATCTCGTGTCTGCGGGGGGAATGCGACGTCTGCAGGCGTGCACTGAACAGGAGCCAATGGAGTGGTCGCAAAGCGACGGGATTTGGGATCTTGCGCAGTTTTCGAGCGGAGCAGCACGTTCCAATAGTCCAATCCATCGAGAGCAGTCTGGAATTGGCCGGGTGACCTCGCAGGGTTATCGCCTGTTGCACAGCGGCGAGGAATCAACTGGTACGCGAGCGACCCCATCGGTTGTTGTGATTCTCGATCGTGGCCAAGCGATTGGTCTGCATCTTCCCCGGTTCTGGCAGAAGTTCCCAAAGGCTCTATTTTACCGGCCCGTCGATGGTCCACACGCACTTTCCTCAAGTGGCAACCCGGTTTCAGCCGTTAACTCTGTCTCGGCAAGCAAGCAATCGACGGAGGTGTTGCGGTCTCGTACCGACGCCGAGTGGGAGTTCGGTCTGGAGATGTTTCCTAACCAGCTGGATGTTTTGGAGGAATTGCAACCGGGGGAACAGTCAACGTTCGAGTTTTGGCTGGCGACCGGGGCAGTGGATGTCCTCAAGGAGCAGTTGTCCGTCATTGCGGATGGTGTGCGTCCGCGCAATGATAGGCCACTCTTCTGTGAGCGAGGCCGGATTGCATGGTTGACGCCACGTGGAGCGGATGTCAGTCCCGAGTACTCCAAGTATTTAGAACTCGTCGATCAGGCTGTCGCTGGCAGCAACAGTTTCTTCAACAAACGAGAAGAGTTTGACGAGTACGGCTGGCGGAATTTTGGGGACGTCTTCGCCGATCATGAGTCCGCCTACAACGCGGATGGTGAAGTGTATGTTTCGCACTACAATAACCAGTACGACATGATCTACGGGCTGGGCATCCAGTATCTCACCGGCGGCGATTCGAAATATCTTGAGTTGATGCAGGATTTGGCTCGTCATGTCATCGATATCGATATCTATCATACCGATGAGGACCTGCCCTGCTATAACCATGGGCTGTTTTGGCATACGGTCCACTATGTGGATGCCGGATTGTCGACTCATCGAGGGTATCCGCGCGGCACCTGCGGCGGCGGTCCTTCCTCCGGGCACGCGTATGCTCGCGGGTTGCTACTGCACTATTGTTTGACCGGCGACCCGACCGCTTACGAGGCGGTAGAGAAAATGGGCGAATGGATGATCGCGGCCGAGGATGGTCGGTACACTCGGTATTGGTGGTTGGCCGGTGGGGAAACAGGGCTGACCAGCGCGAGTGGTTTGGAGGATTACCATGGCCCCGGACGCGGGCCGGGAAATGCGATCGAAGTTCTGTTGTCGGCTTACGAATTGACGCAACAGCGTCGTTTTCTCGATCAATGTGAAGTGTTGATCCGGCGTTGCGTGCATCCTGATCAAGCTCCGGAATCACTTGATCTGCTCGATGTGGAGAACAAGTGGTTCTATCTGATCTTCCTGCAGGCACTCGGTCGGTACTTGGAGGTCAAGATTTCGATGGATGAGATCGATCTTATGTACGCCTATGGGCAGAGCACCCTGCTACGATACGCTGACTGGATGGTCGAGCACGAGCGTCCTTTCTTGAGCGAGCCGGAGAAGCTCGAGTACCCCAACGAGACGTGGGCGGCCCAGGACATACGCAAGACCGAGGTTTTTCAGTGGGCAGCTCGGCATACTACCGGGGACCAACGGGCGCGGTACCTCGAACGTGCCCAGTGGTTTTTCAGGCACGCCGTTGAGGAACTCGATGGATTCGAGACCAAAGGGCTCTGCCGACCGATCGCATTGCTTCTGGCGAATGGGTACACCTATGAGTACTTCCGTCGTGGTGGATTGGATGAATTGCCACCAGCACCAACCGCTCCTGCGGTTACTTTTCCGCCGCAAGTCGTGTTCCGCTCGCAGAAGACGAGAGCGATTGCTAATTTGAAACGTACCCTGATGCTGGGGTTGCTCGTGTGCTGCGGTGGCGTTCTGGCGGGAGCCTGGTGGTGGATCCGAACATAGTCGCTCAGCTCTCCGAGCTGAGAACGCCCCGGGGGGATTGAGCAGTGTTCTCAGTCACGGGCCGGATGTCGAGAGCGTGTTGGAAGGGCAATTTTGCCGTTAAGGGCGGTGGGAGGACGCAATCGGCTCGGAGAGCCGAGCGACTTTTCCGAAACATAGTCGCTCAGCTCTCCGAGCTGAACGCGTGCAGTGCACTCAAGACAGCATTCTCAGGGAAGATCGGATACCGCAAAAGTTGTGAAAAACCTATCTTGCCACGCAAGCCGGCCGGAGGACGCAATCAGCTTGGAAAGCTGAGCGACTTTACCGAATCATAGTCGCTCAGCTCTCCGAGCTGATCGCGTGCAGTGCACTCAAGACAGCATCCTCAGTGAAGATCGGATACCGAAAAAGTTGTGAAAAACCCATCTTGCCACGCAAGCCGGCCGGGGGACGCAATCAGCTCGGAGTGCCGAGCGACTTTACCGAATCATAGTCGCTCAGCTCTCCGAGCTGAACGCGTGCAGTGCACTCAACGCAGCATCCTCAGTGAAGATCGGATACCGAAAAAGTTGTGAAAAACCTATCTTGCCACGCAAGCCGGCCGGGGGACGCAATCGGCTCGGAGAGCCGAGCGACTTTATCGAAACATAGTCGCTCAGCTCTCCGAGCTGATCGCGCGCAGTGCACTCAATACAATATCCTCAGTGAAGGTCGGATACGGAGAGAGTACCGCGAGACCTATCTTGCCACGCAAACCGGCTGGAGGACCGCAATCAGCTTGGAAAGCTGAGCGACTCAATCGAGTGCTATTCCGAGCGATTCGAGTATCACGCTGTCTACTTCTATGGCCGTCAAATCAACTATGCAATCGAACGTTTCTCGACCTGTTATTTGCCAACTGCTGCACTCGCTGAGTGTCGGTGGCGCGGAGATTCTAGCGAGTCAGTACGCAGAGCGTTCTCGAGAGATGGCGCGAACGGTCTTCGTTTGCTTAGAGGAATTGGGTGACCTGGGTGAGCGTCTGCGCGGGGCGGGAGCGGAGATCGAGGTGTTCCGACGACAGCCCGGTTTTGATTACCGCCTAACGAGAGATTTGGCGAGTTTCTTTCGCGATCAGATGGTGGATGTGGTGCACGCGCAGCAGTACACACCGTTCTTCTACGCCGCGCTGAGTCGCTTGCCTCGCGGTGGGCCGCCGATTCTGTTTACCGAGCATGGCAGAACTTATCCCGATTATCGACGTCCGAAACGTGTGCTGGCAAACAAGTTCCTGTTGCGGCGCTCAGACCGAGTGGCGGCGGTCGGCGAGCAGGTCAAGCGAGCATTGGTGGCCAACGAAGGGATTGAAAGCAAGCGGATTGAAGTGATCTATAACGGTATCGACGTGGCTGCATTTCGTCGCGATACCGGCAAGCGAAGTGAAGTCCGTCGGGAGTTAGGATTACAGGAATCCGATCTCGCCGTCATGCAGGTCGCCCGGCTGAATCAATTGAAAGATCATCTAACTGCCGTCCGAGCATGGCACCGTCTGAGTTCGTGTCCCTCTATTCGGCTTTTTTTGGTCGGTGAGGGGGAAGAGCGTGCAGCCATCGAAAAGATGATCGGCGAGCTGAAGTTGCAGCGGACCGTGACGTTGCTCGGGACGCGGACGGACGTCCCCAGATTGCTCAATGGTGCGGACGTGTTTTTGATGACCAGTGTATCGGAGGGCATACCGCTCACGCTGATTGAAGCGATGGCCAATGGGCTGCCCTGCGTTTCGACGTCGGTGGGTGGTATTAGCGAGGTGATCGTCGATGGGCAAACCGGTCTCTTATCGGCAGCCGGTGACGATCTCGCGATCTCGGTGAACGTTCAGTGTTTAGCCAGTTCAGCGGAACAACGCCAGCGGTTGGGTGCTGCGGGCCGCGAACGGGCTGAAAGACTATTTAGCGATCGAGTCATGCACGATGCCTACCACCGTTTGTATCGCGAAATGGCTGGTGTCGGAGGCGTCTCGTCATGATGCTGAAACGCACCGTGCAGTGCGTCTTCCTCGTATTCGCGGTTCCGCGTTTACTTTCGTATTTTGTGGCGAGACGAATTCTTGGAACGCGCGCCTTCAGCGCAGCCTCTGAATCGATTGCCCGGGTACCCGGCTTCCGCGGAGTCTACCTTCGCCAAGTATTCTATCGGTGTGTTCTGGATTCCTGTGATCTGGACGCCTACTTCGGTTGGAATAGCGTGTTTTCAATGACCGAAGCGCGGGTAGGGGAGCGGGCTTATGTTGGCCGTTTTTGCTCGATCGGCTATGCAGATATCGGTGCGCAGGCGATGCTGGCCGACGGAGTGCAGGTGCTCAGCGGCGGCAGTGAACATGATACGCAATCGAGTGACGTCGCGATTCATGATCAGGGGCAGACCTATCGGCAGGTTCGAATCGGTGAGGGCGCGTGGATCGGAGCGGGCGCTGTCATCATGGCCGACGTGGGCCGGCATTCAATCATCGGTGCCGGGGCGGTGGTCACGCAGCCAATTCCCGAATACGTTGTCGCCGTCGGCGTTCCGGCTCGCGTGATCAAGTATCGTCGCAGCGATCAAGCAACGTTTTAGCTCCCCAAAATCGCTTGATTACGCTCGCGACCCATGATCCTCCATAGTCGCTCAGCTTTCCAAGCTGATTGCGTTCAGGTATCGTCGCTCAGCTTTCCAAGCTGATCGCGTTCAGGTATCGTCGCTCAGCTTTCCAAGCTGATCGCGTTCAGGTATTGTCGCTCAGCTTTCCAAGCTGATTGCGTTCGAATATCGCAGTCCACACAGGAAGATCAATGTCGCCCGGTTCACCGAACCGAAAGCGTTGAGACCGTTTACGCTCGCTCCTAAGAAACGTGCGACAATCCTGAAACTGCAACCGATTGTTCCGTAGGTGCTTCCGTCGTCGACTCGGCGTCCTGCGCGGACGTTGGCAACCTCGGCTGCACTCCGGTCGGGCAGATACTCGTGTCCATTTACATCTTCCCCTCGTAGTCTTCATTTATGTGTGGAATCACAGGCGCCATTTGGTTGGCCGGCTCGCGGAGTATCGAGGACGCAGAGTTCACGCGGATGAATAATGCGTTGGCGCACCGGGGCCCCGATGGTCATGGCATCTATCGAGATGGCTTCGATAATGGGGGGGGAGTGCTGTTGGGACATCGCCGGCTGTCAATCATCGACTTGCACGGAGGGAAGCAGCCAATGAGTAATGAGGATGAAACGGTCTGGATCACGTTCAACGGGGAAATCTATAATTATCGGGAACTCCGTCAGCAACTTGAGAGTCAAGGTCACCGGTTTCGAACCCATAGTGATACCGAAACGATCGTGCATCTCTATGAGCAGCACGGCGAGAATTTCGTAGACCATCTGCGAGGAATGTTTGCGATCGCTATCTGGGACCGCGAGCGTCGACGGGCCATCTTGGCTCGCGATCGACTCGGTCAGAAGCCATTGGTCTATCACCAAGATGAGCAACGCCTGTTGTTTGCGAGTGAGCTCAAGGCAATCTTGGCGTTACCCGATGTGCCTCGCCAGGTGCGACCACAGGCCATCGATGAATACCTCATGTACGGGTACATTCCTCACCCGGGAACGATCTACCAGCAGATTCATAAACTCCCGCCTGCTCACATAGCTGTCTTCGAGGAGGGGCGGCTATCTACCCGATGCTATTGGCAAGTGCCCGCGACGCCTGAGATGGATGCGTCATACGAAGATCTCTGCGCTGAGTTGCGTCAGGAGATCAATGAATCGGTGCGATTGCGGATGCGCAGTGACGTGCCGCTGGGAGCCTTTCTGTCAGGCGGAATTGATTCGACAATCATCACGGGTGTGATGCAAGAGAACGCTACTCAGGCCACCAATACATTCACGATCAGTTTTCCTGTGGATGGTTTTGACGAGTCAGAGTACGCTGAAACTGCTTCTCGGCATCTCAAGACGAACCACCGAGTCATGCAAGTGCAGCCGGACTCGCTGTCGTTGCTCGAGGAACTCGTGGAACTCTTTGATGAACCGTTTGCCGACAGCAGCGCCGTGCCGACCTACTACCTCGCGAAGCTCACACGCGAACATGTGACGGTGGCCCTGACCGGCGATGGCGGTGACGAGCTGTTTGCGGGCTACGGCCGCTACCGCACCATCGACCGATTGCGGCACTTTGACCGCATGCCGACCCCGTTGGCGGGCCGGTTGGCTGGAGCGGGTGCGCGATTAATTCCTGCGGGGCCGCAGTCCTCCACGCGGCAACGTCTCAAAAACCGGCTCGGTATTTTGCAGGAGCCCTTTGAGCGTCGATATATCAATTGGGTCACGCAGTTTTCGGCTTCCAAACGTCAAGCGATGTACCGACCTGATTTTATGTCCCAATTGGACGAAGGCCTGCCGTCAGAATTCCTCCAAGGCTTGCTGCATTCCACTCAAGGGGGGCGAGCAGGCTTGCGTGCCATGCGATGTGACATGCACTCGTACCTCCCATGTGATTTGTTGGCAAAAGTGGACATCACGAGTATGGCTCATGGCCTCGAGTGTCGGAGTCCTTTTCTCGATCACCGCGTCGTCGAGGTGGCTAGCAAGTTTCCGTACTCCATGCTGGATCGCCCCGGCTTGATCAAGCCAGCGATCTCTCAGACGTTTGCCAAACATTTACCTCCCGCGCTGCGGGATCGACCGAAGATGGGTTTTTCCGTTCCGCTCGATAACTGGTTTCGGGGTGACTTACACGAGCTTGCCCAAGACACGCTAACCTCGGATGACGGATTCTGCCAGCAGTTTATCGAGCCGACGTATATCAATCGGATGCTCCAAGAACATCAATCTGGACGATATCATCACGGTGATAGAATTTGGAGCTTGCTTTTCCTCGAATTGTGGGGACGGGAATTCGGATGAGTATGCCAGAATCATTACTGGTCTTTTCCGACGATTGGGGTCGGCACCCGAGTAGTTGCCAGCACCTCATTGGGGAGTTGCTTCCTGAGATAGACGTCACCTGGGTCAATACGATTGGGATGCGTCCGCCGCGGCTCGACCTACTGACGGTCAAACGCGTTTGGGGCAAAGTAGGGGACTGGAGTCAACTGCGTCAAGCTGATGCGACTGGCAAAGGTGTGACAAATCACACGAATCTGACGGTTATCGACACGAAAATGTGGCCGTGGATGAATCATCGCTGGGACCGTTGGTTGAATCAAAGGCTGCTCATGTCACAACTAGCCTCGTCAGCCAGGAGTTCCGTCGCGGTCACGACGATTCCGATCGTGGCCGACCTCGTGGGGCATCTACCGGTGCGTCGCTGGATCTATTACTGCGTAGATGATTTTTCAGTTTGGCCGGGACTGGATGGTCCGACGTTAGGTCGGATGGAAGATGAATTGCTACCAAAGATGGATTTAATTGTCGCAGCGAGTGATTCGCTTGCTGCTGGGATCGCGGCGCGCGGCTTTCAGGCCGACGTGATCACCCATGGCGTCGATTTAGAATTTTGGTCGGCAAAACCGCATGACCTAATGCAGCCGACTATGTCACAGATTCCTGACAAGTCGCCGCTGGTCCTCTTTTGGGGAGTGGTCGATCAGCGGATGAATGCCGATTGGGTTTTGGAGCTCGCCGATCAGATGAGTAGCGGTGAAATTTGGCTGGTTGGCCCGAAACAGAACCCAGATTCTCGGCTAAGTGCTCACCCCAGGGTTAAACTACCTGGGGCTATACCCTACACTGAGCTACCTTTCCTTGCCCAGCGCGCGGATGTCCTGATCATGCCTTACGCTGATCTAGCGGTGACGCGCGCCATGCAACCGCTCAAACTGAAGGAATACCTGGCGACCATGAGACCTGTCGTGGCGGCGACGCTACCTCCAGTTCTCGAGTGGTCAGATTGTCTCGATGCTGTCGACACGGTGGGAGACTTTGTGGATCGAACACTATTCCATCTACAGAACAATGGTGGGTTGTCCCTTACCATGCGAAAAGCTCGCCATCGACTCGAAATCGAAACCTGGGCTAACAAGGCGTCGCGATTCCAACAGATGCTCTTTCGCTAGTGTTGTTAAGAAACTTCTGTGAGGGGATACAGGATGGGAGAGTTTCGTAGGCTTGGTTTCATGCGGCTCATCGACGCAAATATTAATCGTTTGATACAGGAGGCGATGCCTTAAACTATGCATTTACTATGGCTCTCCTTGCGAGGTAAGAGTGTGACCACGGCACGGTCTAAAACCCTGGTTTCTATTCGAAATTGAGTGGCAATCATCGAGGATGCGGGGTTTTCAAGTCATACTCTCCTGGGCCCGGTGAGCAAAAAGAAGGTTCCTCTCGGAATTTAGTGGCAGGCATCTAGGATGTTGGATTTTTGAGGCATGGGCTCCTGCGTCCAGTGAGCGAAAAACGGATGCCCGGCAAGCGTGAACTTGCCGAGCATCAACCGCACCATTGGCGCCCTATCGACCGGAATATTCCTTCCCAGGCCCGCGTCTCCGCATTGCCGCCAGTCCGTTTTTTCGGGCATCTACAAATGTATCGGAGTCGTCCCTGAAATGCAAAATTACTCATCGCAGGAGCCCATGCCTGGAAAATCCACCACGCAGGATCCGAGAATCGATCGGTTCGACCGCGATTTCCCTGCCACTAAACTCCGAGAAGAACCAAAAAGAAAGCCCCGGTAAGGACAAGATCACCGAGGATTGACCGCATCACTGTCGCCCAGCTTAAGCAGGAAATGACAGGCGACCGGAGCATCCGTTCCCAAGTTGCATTCCCAAAGAGCTTCAGCCCGTTGTTTCCGGCGCCTGAGTTCTAGGCGATTTCATGATGCATGGTAAAATCAATGGAGGCAGGAATACCACGGCCAACGCGCACTCTGGGCTAAATGGGCAGTATGCGTCGAGTTGCGCTCGGCCGGTTTTTAGGTGATGATATGGAGGTGATTTGTTCGCTTCCCATCGCTTTCCAATATTCATCTCTATGGC
>NZ_SJPK01000035.1 GCF_007859855.1 Allorhodopirellula solitaria | reverse complement strand
ATCTCGATGAGGACGGTCAGGTCGAGATGCAGATCCTTCAGAAAAGTGATCTTCAAACGGGCCGTGCTTGGGCTATCAAAGAGAACTTTCGTCACTTCTGGCTGAGTGAGAATTCAGGCACGGCGGGGGAGTTCTTCCGTTCTTGGTACGGCTGGGCGATTCGCAGTCGCTTGGAGCCAATCAAGAAGGTCGCGCGGATGCTCAAGAGGCATCTGCCTGGACTGCTGAGCTACTTTCGGCATCATGTCACTAATGGGTTGGCCGAGGGATTCAATAGCAAGATTCAATCCATCAAGTCAGCCGCAAGAGGCTTTCGTTCCTTCGCCAACTACCGACTCAGGATTCTGTTTTACTGCGGCAAACTCGATCTGATGCCGGAAAATGCGTGCCACTAAATTCCGAGAAGAACCCCCTCTGGAAGACCAGTCTTGGAACTTTGACGACGTGTTCGGTTCCGTTTGTAAGGGGGCGAATGCTCGGGAACGTTGCGAATTCTGGCAGAGGGATCTCTGGTTTAAGTATTTTGACGCGTTTTGGACTCCAGTTAGCGAGAACTTTACACCACGACTTTGGCCTGAAACTAAAGAGGACTGGCCAACCGGATCAACGAACACCGACAGAACACGCCGACTGCTGTTGCGTGTTACGGTTCTTGGATTGCTCCAGTCGGCGATATTGGAAAAGTGGCGGTCTGACCTTAAGAGTGATATCGCCCGTGAGATGACGACCCTAAAGAAAGAGCTCAAGATCTCAAAGTTTCAACAACGAATAAAAGTTCTTGTCGGCCGTATCGATCCCGACTTTTTCACTACGTTGAATTTCGCAGGGTTTGATGCATCGAAGGACGTCCGGGATGATTTGGTGAAACAGTTCTTGATTCTGCTTCATGAGAGGCAGCCTTTTGACGACATCAAGGCGAACCACAAATTCTGGAATGCTTCGTAGAACAATGAGCGATACTGATAAGCTGACGGCGATCCTTGACGTTCTATCGGGCACGGCGTTTGAGTCTGTCGATGAAATGCTTGGTGTTTATGGGGGGCTCGGTGCTCCCGTCGACGAAATTCGAAATGACTTATGTGCGATGGTACGTGAACGCACAATAATGTGGTTACTGAGAAGAACCACTGCAAGAAATTTCAATGAGCGGACGCGGATTATGACGAAACGAATGGCCGAACTGCTTCGTATTGGTGACCAGCAGAACGGGGCATTTCAGTCTGTCGTCAACCAACTGGTCGATCTGGAAGCCAGGATTACCGACGCAGAAAACGTCGAAAAGAACGGAACGTCTGACACACCAGAAGCTTCGATTCGAGATCTCCTGAAAGGCCAGGGTTGGCGTTGTGCGGCATGTGGGATCCCGTTGAAGAGTCACGTCCGACGACGGATGCCCCGGTTTGCCGAGGAACTTGAACCGATATCTGAAATGCAACTCGACCACGTTGAACCGTTTTACATAGCGGCAAATCAAACCCGCATGGAAGTACTCTGCAAAGAATGTAATATTGTCAAGAGTGACCGCTTAGGTGTGCAGGAGGATGGTTTTGTGTTTTGTGCAAACCACCTTCGACCAAAGAACAGGGCGTCTACGATCCGACGCATGGCGTTTTGGACGACATATAAAACACGTTCGTGCGAACACGATGAGTGCGCTGCTACGTCGAAAGATGGCATATTATTAGTTGGGCGAAAGAACTTAGGAGTCGCCTGGGCTTACGGGAACTTGAGTGTTTGGTGTGACAATCACGCACCAATTCGAGACAGTTGGTATTGCCACAGTTTTCCTGACTTATAGTCCTTGTCGATCTGTCTAGACCAATCCCCGTTCGGTTTTGACACCTTTGATTAGGGGCTAAGGCTTTTCGATGAATAGCTACTTCTTCCACACCAATTCGCGGTACATGCCGAGGAGGTGGCTTGAGAGCATCTGAATGTGACGCGGGACGTTTTGGACTTCGTTCCACTTCAGTGTGTTGCCACCGTCAAAGTCCCATTCGCCCTCCGTCCAATTGCAAACGTCCTTCAAAGGCATGAGTTCTTTTTTGAACAATTGTTTGGTGAGCTTCTTTTTCTTCCGGTTGCGGTCGGCGATGGTGTCCATCAAGAATCCCATTGAAATGAATCCGGCACCGTGCATCAGTCGTGACTTCCTTGGCAACAACCCCCAGGCCTCGGGGAATACTTCCGCGACTGCAGACCAAAACTGTTTCAGCAACTCTAGCTGGTCTTCAATATCGGTGTAGAGGTAGAGCACGCCGTCCGTCAGGCTGTTTTCCAGCATTTTCAAAATTGTATTGTCTGCTACGACCCCCGTTCCGTTTGTTGGCGTTCGGATCATTCCGTGCAACGGTGAATCGTCGTCGAAATTCATTCGCTCAGAGATCAATGCTGGATGTCGGCGCCGTTGCAGTGCAACCGGTAGTTTTCCCCCAGTCGATGGAAGAAGTTCATAGATCAACCCTTTAGGAAGCGGTTTCGTTGCATTGACCAGTATGAATTGCTGACGTTGCTCTTCGAGTCCCTCCGCCAAGAAACCAATCACGCAAACGGGAAAACCGGAGACCCGAGCATCACGCAAAGCAGCGGATCGCTGCTGACCATCGACAATCCATCCTGGCTTGTCTTCTTCGGCGACTGATTCGTCAATCGGAATTTCCAGCACGCCCGAGCGACTGAACGGCGAATCTGTCCCCGCCTTCCCTGGGGTCGGTTTGAATTTCACCGTGTCGTCAAATGCAACCACTATCGCATTTGGAAGTAAAGGGTTTTCCGACTCAAGGTAGTCACGGATCTGGTTGATGTGCGCCATCACCTCGGGACGTTGGTATCCTTCGAGACCTTCATCGCCGTGCCGACTGACTCTGGAAATCGTACAGAAATCATGCAAGCTTTTCCCGTCGACCGCGAAACTGTACAGTTTTCGGTTTTTACCTTGCTTGACTTCAATCGCCGCGAGTTTGAGCACCTTTGCCTTTGCTGGTTTGCTCTTTGCGGTCGTGCGTTTTTGGGTTGTGGCAGTTGGCATACTTGTTGTTCCTTGCGTGCTAAGCAACCGCGATGCGACTGCGAATTCTCTTGAGGCGGTTATGTGTTACGTAGACGTTGTGGAATCCTCTCCGCCGGTTTCGTTCGGCACCACGAAAGATCACAACATTGATTCCGAGTTCTTGGCAAACGTTGCACTTGCACTCTTTCCAAGGCCGCTCTCGCAACGTCGTTTCGTATTCTGCGGCGTAATTCCGAGTGCCGCCGAATAGGGACTGATATTCGATCAGTAGTTCGATTAAATCAGCCCGAGGAAAGCGGCGTTTGTCAAACAGTCGCAACGCTTCCATACACTCGCGTTCCAGTCGAAACGCTTCACCCTGTCGGACTTCACCGGAGAGGATTCTATTTTTCAGCTTGACATTGATGTCAACTTGAGGGACGCGAATCGCGGCGTACTTTCGATCTTTGCCGTAGTAATTTTCTTTGTCCTCTTTGAATGCCTGTGTCAGAGGCGACGTGCTGTCGAAACTGACAACACCATGCTGTGCGAATTGCTTCACGTGATCCAGGCGAGAGACACCGAATAGATGCAGACGAGTATCCGTCTTCAGTTTCGGGGAAATCGGTTCGAGAATCTCAACGATTTCATTTGACTTCAGCGGGACAAGACCGCCAAGAGCAATGTATTTGTAGCCCATTTTCTGCAGGGCACTGAACGCTCGCGAGTAAGACTTGGGACTCCAACCCTGGACAATCCCCATTGGCTCAAAGCCGACCTTTTCTTTCTTGCACGTTTTGATGAAGTCTCGCGCCAATTCGATTGTCAAGGCTTGGCGTTCAATACAGTCCTCCGGAACCCTTTCCATCCCCGGTAACTTGTAATCCCAATCCGAGTCGTACTGAAAAATGATGTGGTCAACCGATGCGCCGTAGTCGAAACCTGCATCCTCGTAGAAACGAATCACCTCATCAACAGTGACAGGGGGCACTGATTCTTTGACGTAGGTGAACGCACCGCAGTCTCCGATCACCTTCATTCCCGGAGGCATTCTCAGGAACTCCTTGACACCTTCGACCGAGAATCGACGCTGCTGGCCGAGTGTGTATCGACCAGTCCCCGCACCAGTTCCTTCTACAATTGCCTTCGAAACCAACATTCCATCGTATGGCGGTCTCCGGTAAATCTCGTGCGCGTACAGATCATCTCTTTGTCGAATCCTGGTTTCGCTGCGTTTTTCGGTGATGAAGTCAAAACTCGGATCCACCAGGTCTTGGCTATCTGGAAAGAAGAACTCCATGATTAGCGGTTGCCCCTTGCCTGCAGATAACCTCTGATCAGGACGTTGCTGAGTACGTTGATGTGCCGAGGCACGTTATTGACGTCATTCCACTTCATGCCGTCCATGTCATCCCAGCTTCCCTTGGTCCAACGACAGATCGGTGCGACAAACTTTAGCTCTCTGATGGTGTCGGCGTTGGCAGTCTTTTCTCTCAGGTTGATGACCGGCATGATTCGATCCATCAATCGGCCCATCGCTCGAATGCCGGCTCCGTGCATCAAGCGACTCTTTGTCGGCGGTTTTCCCCAGGCTTCCGGGAACACGTCGCGGACGGCCGACCAGTAAACAACCAGCAAGGAAGTGATTCCGTCGAAGTCCGTCTCACCCGTGGAGATATTGCGATAGGGATACAAGCAGCCAGATGGTTGCGACAGGCTCTCCTCGACCATCTTGACGATGGAGTTGTCAGCAATAACGGTGTCCGGCTTTTTCTCTTTAGGCGTCGACGCTCGTTGGATAATGCCGAAGAAAGGTGATGTCTTTTCGCGGTTGAGCCAATCGCAAATCGCCGAGGGGATCTTCTTTGCTGCAAGATTGGCTGGCAGGTTGCTACTGACCTCTGGCAAGAGTTCGGTGATCAACCCGCGAGGGAGGGGCTTTGAACTATTGACTCGCAGAAACTGATCTCGTTGCAAGTCCACTTCGTCAGCAATAAAGGCATTCACCGGGATGGCAAAGTCCCGACGTCTGCATTTCGACAATGCAAGTGCTCGCTGCTGGCCGTCAACGATCCAAGCTGGTTTCGGTCCGTCGCCCGTGGGCAATTGGATTTCCAAAGTCCCGGCTTTTGAGAAGCCGTCATCCGTTGATGGACCGCGGCTTTGCTTAAACTTAATGCTGGATGAAAGCGCAAGAATGATCGAGTTGGGGAAGATTACCGAGTCCGAATCAAGATACTCGACGATGTTCTGGACGTGCTGGCGAACATCAGCGCGTTGGTAGCCGATTAGCCTGCCGCCCTCGTCTCGGGAAATACGTGAAATATCAGCGACTTGCAGGAGTTCGTCGCTCGTGAGCGTAAACATGAAAAGCGGATGATCCACATCCTGGTCGATACGTAGCGCACGTCGCTGAATTACAGTGCTGGTGCCGTTCTTGCGATTAGCCATTGAGTTCCTCCGTCACTTCGTTGAAGAGCGATGCGAATCGCTTTTGCTCGCAGGCTTTGTTCTCGTCACGCAACAAACGAAGCAACGGTGTGTGGCGTAGCGATTCGTCCGATCGTAATTTTTGACGAATGAAGTGGCGAACTTGGTCGTCCGTCAGTGGTTTGCGGTCGTATTTCTCCAGTTCGGGTTGTTGCTTGAGAAGCTTGCGATAGCGGACGGCTAACGTCGATGCCCGTGGGGGGTGCCTTGATTCTCTCAGGATCTTGTTCGCTAATCGCGTGTTGAGCGATCGTCGGGCTCCCCCGGTGACGGCCTGCATTCGCGCGTCGCAAGGCACAAGGTTTCCGTCGAGTCCGTCGAGTGACTTGGCACCGGAGCAAACGATCGCAAGTTGGTCGGGATCGCGCAAGTGGGCGACTCCTTCGCGAACATCATCGACGATGGCTCGCAAGTAGGTATCTGATGCAACGATCAGCGTTGATCGGTTCGGATGCATCGCCATCAACGCAGCTAGGCTTCGCGGGCGATCTTTAAAGTGCGCCTTCCAGCGTGATGTCGTTTCCCACCATTGTTTCGCGGCGGCCGAACGTTCATCATCGGCGAGGCCGGCAGAAACCGAATCGGGCTGATTGCCGGAGAACGTCGCGTCGTAGGGAGCGATCGAATCGTCAAACCGAATCAAGCCATAGCCTGCCGAGCAAACCCAAATGTCAATGTCGAAGAAACTGGACCCGAAAGATCGAACGTTGGCCCAGTGGTCGCCAGCATAGAGTTCACGGACAACGACTCGGTCACGCCAATTGCGATTCAACCGCGATTGCCAATCTTTCAATCGGGCCCGCAAGGAATCACCGGGCACATTCCGCAACTGGCATTCTTCAGCCACGGAGTACCTTTTCTCTTTGGTGCAAGTGACGACGACGTTGACGATACTCATCGAACGCTCGCCTCATGGTATTTTGCCGATGCGATCATTCGTGTTCTCCACTGTAGGAGCATCCGCAAGTACAGGTTTCACAAACAACAACTTTTGATAACGGCTTCAAGCATGGCTTGAGTTGACGCCAGATCCAAATCGCGATGTTTTCGCTGGTGGGGTTCTCGAGCCCTTCGATCTCGTTGAGATAGTAATGATCAAGCCGATCGAGAATCGGCTTGAACGCTGATTTGACTTCGGCGAAGTCGATCACCCAACCGAAGTGCTCGTCGACTGGCCCCGACACGTGCAACTCGACGCGGAATGAGTGCCCGTGCAACCGGGCGCACTGGTGCCCCTCCGGAACATTCGGCAGACGGTGTGCCGCTTCAAATCGGAATTCCTTGTAGAGATCCATGGCTATCGCTCCCGCCTTACGGCAACCCGATCAATTTGTGAGTCTGAATACTGAGTTCCCAGCGGGGGTGTTCGAGACAATACTGTGCCGCCAGCTTTGTGTTCTGCTCTTGCGAAAGACCGTCCATCGGCTGCAAGAAGAAACGATCAAAATCGAAATCTTCGTATCTCGCTGGATCACCACCAACCTGTGGATAAACCAGCTTGAGTTCGTTTCCAGTTCGCAGAATGCATTCAGCATTTGCCTTCGGGCTGACGCAAATCCAATCGATACCTGGAGGCGGTAGTCTGGTTCCGTTGGTTTCAACGGCGACTTCAAAGCCCTCGTCGTGCAAAGCTTCAACCGTCGCCTCGTCAAGTTGCAACAACGGTTCACCACCGGTGCAAACGACTAGCTTGTTTGCATTCCAGCTTTCTGGCCACATCGCGGCGACCGCAGATGCCAATTCGAGCGCGGATTGAAAAACGCCTCCGCCTGGACCGTCGGCACCAACAAACTGGGTATCGCAGAATTGGCAGACAGCTGCCGCGCGATCTTCTTCTCTGCCAGACCAGAGATTACATCCCGTGAAACGGCAGAACACGGCTGGCTTGCCAGCATTCGCGCCTTCGCCCTGAAGCGTGTAGTAGATTTCTTTGACGGAGTACTTCATGTTCCGACCATTTCATGATCGACGTAGCGGGTCGGATCCGACAAACCACATTGCTCAAAGCCCTGGCGTCGCAAAACACACGCGTCGCAGCGTCCGCATGCGCGTCCGTTGCTGTCCGCTTCGTAGCAACTAACGGTCGAGGCGTAATCGACACCCAAATCAGCCCCCACCTGCACGATCGCAGCCTTGGACTTGTCGATCAGCGGAGCGTGAATGGTTAGCTTGCGCCCCGACTTAACCGCCTGTGCCATTGCAAGATTCGCCATCGCTTGGAAAGCTGAGATGTACTCGGGTCGACAGTCTGGATAACCGCTGTAGTCCAACGAGTTTGCTCCAATGAAAATATCAAATGCCTCTCGCGACTCAGCCAGTGCCAATGCGTACGACAAAAAGATCGTGTTGCGAGCTGGCACATAGGTCGTCGGAATCGCAGAGTTCATCTCATCAAGCGTCCTCCCCTTGGGAACGTCGATCGAATCCGTCAAAGCAGAACCACCGAACGCTCGCAAGTCGATGTTAATCACCGTGTGATCGCCTACATCAAACGCTTCAGCAATTCGCCGCGCCGACTCGACCTCAGACTGGTGTCGTTGCCCGTAAGCGAATGTAAGGGCCGAAATTGCGAAACCCCGTGACTTCGCAATCGCAAGCATTGTCGTTGAGTCTAACCCGCCACTCAATAGAACAATCGCTTTCAACATCTGCTCGCTTCCCATTGGTTGAACGAAACGCCAAAACTGCCCACCCTGCGAACGCTGGGATTCGTTAAACTACCGTATCGATGACTATGCGTCAAATCCTAATTGCGGTAATTTGCGATCTAGTGGTCATGCAGTTATCCTGGCATTTGCCACGACACATCGCTAGCAGTTAATTGCGAATCGATGTCGGTCCAGAGCAATCGATTTTGACAGAACGAGGCTTGGCATTCCCCGTAGAGCGCTTGCTCACTGCTTCATCAAAGAGCCCGAAATGGTTCAACAAATTCGAGATCGAATGTTCGCAACCGCGTAGATCTGAACGACAGAGTACCAAACAGATTCTTCTCTCAGATAGCACTCTCACCTAGAAAACCACCATGGCCGTTCCCGATTTTCAATCCATGTTCGTTCCGTTTTTGAACGCGATTTCAGATGGCCAGGAGCATGCTATCAAGGATGTTGCCAACACGATCGCGGATCAGATGGAACTCTCGCAGGAGGATCGCGAGGAAGTGTTGCCCAGTGGCAGCCAGCGAAGACTGGCCAATCGGGTTGGCTGGGCGAGGACGCATCTGAAACACGCTCAACTGATTGAGTACACCGGACGTGGCGTCATGAAGATCACGCCGCAAGGTCAAGAAGCACTTGCCGGCAAACCCGCTGCATTGACACTGAAGGACCTCGATCAGTTTCCTGAACACTTCAGTTGGCACCACAAGAAGGCCCCGGACAAGCCGAATAGCAGCAGCGATGTGGCGACCGATTCCGACACGCTAACGCCGGAAGAACGGATCGCCAACCTCACCGCTGAGCTGAACTCACAGTTAGCAGAAGAATTGCTCAGCCAGGTCCGGAGCATGGATCCGTACAAGTTTGAACAGCTTGTCGTCGATTTGCTGTTCGCGATGGGATACGGAGGTTCTCGGGCGGAAGCAGCGAATGTGACCAAGGCGTCCAACGACGAAGGGATCGACGGTATTATCAGCCACGACCGCCTGGGGCTCGATATGATCTATATCCAAGCCAAACGCTGGCAGGAGAACATTGGCCGCAAAGAAATCCAAGCTTTCGTAGGGGCATTGGCGGGCAAGCAAGCGAGCAAGGGCGTCTTCATCACGACGAGCAGCTTTCGGCGTACCGCTGTCGAATACGCTGAAGCAGTGACGCAGAAGGTGGTTTTGATCGACGGTGAGCGTTTGGGGGCATTGATGATTGAATATGACATCGCGGTGTCACGTTCCCAGACCTTTACCCTGAAAAAAATTGACACGGATTACTTCGATGAAGTGTAGCATGGCGAATTACGACATTATCGGGGACATCCATGGGCATGCTGGCGAGCTGAGGGCTTTGCTGGATGAGCTGGGGTATGGGCGGCATGGTCGGGGCTATCGGCATGCGGAGCGGAAGGTTGTTTTTGTTGGTGACTTTGTTGATCGGGGGCCGGCGATCGGGGAGGTGGTTGCGATTGCGCGGGCGATGGTGGATGCGGGGGATGCTTTGGCGGTGATGGGCAATCATGAGTACAACGCGATCGCGTTTCATACTCGGCGGCCGGGCAATCCCTCGTCTGGGAAGACCAGCGAATGGTTTCGGCCTCATTCGCAGAAGAATTTGAGACAGCATCAGGCGACGCTGGATCAGATGTCGCCTGATGAACTGGCTGACGCGATCGGCTGGTTCCAAACGCTGCCGGTGGCGATCGAGGTCGGTGGAATCCGGGTGGCTCACGCGTCGTGGCAGACGCGGGATATCGACTGTATCCACGAAGCGTTGGCCAACGTGGGCAGGTTCACGCCCGAATTCCTTGCGATGTCCGAGGATGCTGGCAGCGATCTGAATGCGGCGATCGAGAATGTGCTCAAAGGGCCCGAACTGGGACTGCCCGCTGGATACTGGATCGTCGATAAGGCTGGGCACCGACGTGACTCGGCTCGGATCAAGTGGTACGAGGACGGGACCGGGCGAACTTTTCGCCAGCATCATCTTGGCAGCGGTGAGGTACCGGATCTAGCGATCGAGGGTAGCGATCTGGCGGCGGTCGAAACCTACCCGGCCGGCGCCGTGCCGGTCTTTGTCGGTCACTACTGGCTCACAGGCACCCCCATGCCGCTGGCGGCCAACGTGGCCTGCACCGACTATAGCGTCGCCAAGGGCGGCAAACTCGTTGCCTATCGCTGGGACGGGGAGGCGGAGTTGAGGGCTGAGAAGTTCTGTTGGGTGAGTGAAGGGGCGAGGCACTAGATCTCTGGGGTGGATATTGCAAATTGCAATCTCACCAATTCCCTTCTTCGCTAGGGTAGCACCATACGCTGGTTTGGGATCTTCTGTTGCGCGGTCGGCCCTCCCCGGATATCTCGCTGAAGGCTCGATAGCCGACCCTCCCTGCTTCGCTGGGCGGGTGAAGTGAGGAAGTGGGTGACGGGTGGGGGACTGGAGCACTGGGGTGGATATTGCAATTTGCAATCTCACCATTTCCCTTTTTCGCTAGGGCAGCACCCTACGCTGGTTTGGGATCTTCTGTTGCGCGGTCGGCCCTCCCCGGATATCTCGCTGAAGGCTCGATAGCCGACCCTCCCTGCTTCGCTGGGCGGGTGAAGTGAGAGAGTGGGTGAAGTGAGGAAGAGTGAAGGGTGGGGGACTAGATCACTCGGGTGGATATTGCAAGTTGAACAATGCAAATTGGTCATTTGCAGCGCAGCGCGGTTCGAGATCGCATACGCAATTTGCATTTTGCAATGTCGATTTTGCAATTTGCAATCTCACCATTTCCCTTTTTCGCTAGGGGCAGCACCATACGCTTGTTTGGGATCTTCTGTTGCGCGGTCAGCCCTCCCCGGATATCTCGCTGAAGGCTCGATCGCCGACCCTCCCTGCTTCGCCGGGCGGGTGAAGTGAGGTGTATCCGGTGGTGTTCGCTTCCGCTCAAACCACCGGCTATTTTCTGTAACGCCTACGGCGTAGGGAAAACCCTTGGGTTGATAACGGGAGATGGCGAGTTCTTGGGGGGGAATGGACTCGTCGTCTCGTCCACTGCGGTGGTTGTCAGCGTGTTAGCTGCGCGGTGGCTTTCTCGAGGCAGCGTTGGGTCATCGGGCTGACGTGGTGTTCGATACCTTCGGAGTCGTGAGCGGCGGTGGCCTCGTCGACGCCGATGGCCAATAGGAACGCGTGCACGACCTCGTGACGTTTTCGCGACGCGGTGGCCAGACGTTTGCCTTTGGTGGTCAGATGGATCGGTCGGTAGGGTTCTGTCTCGAGCAACCCTTCGCCGACGAGTCGCTTGACGATTCGCGTGACCGTAACGTGACTGACGCCAAAGAACGCGGCCAAGTCGACGACACGGCATTCGTCTTTGCTTTTCAAAATCTCCGCAACGGCCTCGACGTAGTCCTCCGCCTTCTCGCTGGAGTGATCCATTCGAATCCGTTCATGCGATTCTGGATCCGAAAACGACTTGGGGGCTTTCGTTGACTTCGTTTTGCTGGGACTCACGGGGAAAGGCATCCAATAATCGGCAATCAGTCGGGTGTTCTCTCGACCCGTGTGGACCACAAATTTTACCTGAAAAGCGTGGCCACACCAAGATGCTGAACAGATCTGGAGCGATTCGGTTCGGTTTTCTTCAGCCATTGGGCGGGGGTTTTCGGCAGGCGTTTCTTATGGCTTTTCGCGCCGCGTGGAGCGCAGACAAAACTTTCTCTTGCCCGGCCTTGCCCATCCTGTAGCCTGTGCTACATTCCCGGGCCAAGCGGTGTAGCGTGTGCTACACTTCCTGTTTCTCGAAGATAGATTGGAGGTACGCAATGCCATTGGTTAGTCGATCGAAGGGGTTACGCGGGCAAACGTTGGGCGACGCTGGGTGTCAGGGACGGGGTGGCTTCACACTCATTGAATTATTGGTGGTGATCGCGATCATCGGCGTGCTTGTCGGGTTGTTGCTGCCGGCGGTTCAGGCGGCACGCGAGACGGCGCGAAGGATGCAGTGCCAGAACAATTTGAAGCAAATCGGTTTGGCGCTGCACAACCACGAAAGTGCACAGCAGAAGTTCCCTGCGGGCGTGATTCGCAAAACATGGGATGAGCAACCGACGTGGTCCGATGGGCATTGGGGGTGGGGCGTGTTCGCCAATCTGCTGCCGTTCATCGAGCAGAATTCTTTGCACGGTGATCTTCGATTAGACATGCCACTACTCGGCGAGCCCCCGTCGTTCCCGATTCTCGACGAGCACGTTGATTTGGTGGACACGGCGATTGCGATGTACCTGTGCCCGAGTGACGTGGGGACGGTTCTCGACCTGCGTTACCGGCCACTGAACTACGTCAGTAGCCTGGGCAGTGGGCTGGCGGGACCGGACACGGTCGCGGGCGGTGATAAGAAAGCCGACGGCGTGTTCTTCGTTAACTCGGACACGCGAACGCGTGATATCACCGACGGCCTCTCCAATACACTGGCAATGTCAGAAACCATTCTGGGGCCGGGCGGTGACGAGGGTGACGGCTACACAACCTCGACGCGTCCGCCTCGCACCGAAAGTTACTGGTCGGCACTCATGCCATGGTCCTCGCCCACCCTGACTGAATCGGCTTGCCAAGGAGCGACATCGTTTGGCGTGACCCGGGGTAGCGGATGGGCATCGACCAGTCACTTGAGCGGCTTCTTCAACGCCTATCTTTCGCCCAACAGCGATTCTCCCGACTGCATGATTCACTATTCGTTTTCGCCGGGTTGGATCGCTGCACGAAGCCGCCATACTGGTGGTGTCAATACGTTGATGTGTGATGGCAGTGTGCGAATGATTACTGAGTCAGTGGACCTTCCGTTATGGCGGGCAATCGCGACGCGAGATGGCCACGAAGTCACGGAGATGCCGCAGTGACAAGGTTAACCGAGACGATGGATACGGATCGTTTGCCAACCACGCCGCCGGCTCGCTCGATGCGGCGACGGGCGTGGTATGCATCGATTCTCTTTTGGGTCCTGGCATTGATGCTCAGCGCCGGGGGCCACCGATTGTTTGTCAGCCTTCGCTCGTTGGACCAGCGGGTGTCCAGCGAGACGTATCAACACGAGGGAATGCGAGCGAGTTGGGTTGGCCATGGAACGGTGGAGCAATCGCTCGCACAGAAACGGCAATCGAATGAAGCATTCGTCTCGGCGGCCGCTCCCGAGTCAGTCGATGAACTGCATGTCTTGCCCGTTTCACAACTCTGGGCGGGACTGGGGGTCGCATTGACGTTGGCAACGGCGATCGTCGTCTGGGGTGCTGGGCGAATGCAGAACCGCGGGCTGCAATCGCTGGTCGGCGCGTTAGCAGGCCACGCACTGTGGATCGGCGCGATCGAGATCGGACTCGATGTCGCCGGCCGCAGGATGGGGCTCTCGGGTGCCTTGGCGGTCGTGGAGAATCGAGTCGTCGGTGTGCACGGCAGTGGCGTGCTGATCCAGTGGTCGGCGTTATTTCTCGTTCCGGTCCTGATCGGTCTGACGCTGCATGAGTCGAACCGATGCGTCGTGTTCCGCTGGTTTCGCAAGCATTTGCCGCTGACGCGATCGGTCGCGGCTAGCGGCCGGGTGGATAACTACGCGGGCCGAATATTGATTCAGTTCTTCATGACCGTTTGGTTTTGCTATGTCGGAGTCCTATGGATGGCGGACAGCTCGATCACGCGGTATTCGACAGCGATGCTGACGATCACGTTACTCGCCATCATGCTCGGCACACCGTACATGGTCTATCGAACAACGCGACAAAAATCAGTGGCCGGGATGTTTCGATACAGCGTTAGCGGCGCGGTGGTGACTTGGAGCGGGATCGAGATTGCGGCGGCGAGCAACATGATCACCGAACCGTGGCTGAATAGTTCCGTGGCCGGTCTCGCCGTATTCACCATCGGTCCGATCGTGCTGGTGGTGTTGTCCGTGATCGCGCTACGCGAGAGTTCGGGATCGGGTCGCGTCCCGGATTCACAGGCGTCTGAACGGGCTGCCGGGTCATCGAGCCAAAACGCGGAAGCGGCCGGGTAGGCGGCGCTGCCGGGGTCCTTGCGGCCCTGGTCATTACCCACAAAACCGGATCCCCTGTCAGCTTGTCTGACAGGAATCTCCGTTTTGTGATTAGATAAAGTTGGAATATTCACCCCGCTCCCATGCGGGCTTGCCCCGCGTGACAGCAAAGTTGATCGACTTGGTTTCCTGTCAGACAAGTTAGCAGGGGAACTTGTGTCGATACCGCGGTTTTCTAATTTGAAAACGTCGCTTTCGGCGTGTGTCAAGCACACGGGGGAGCAAACTCGTGGGTAATCAACCGCCTTACGGCCCTTGGCTCACTATTGCGGCGCCAACATCAAATCAATCAACACTCAGTGGAATCACTAAATTGGACAAGAACGGTAACAAACGGAGCTCCATTGCCCGAGCCACCCTGCTCATCATCGTAGTTGGCTTGGTCGGATGCAAACAAGACACTGCGCCGGAGACGCCATTGGGGTCGGGCGACATTGTCGAGCACTTAAACCAAGTCGCGTTGACGGTGGGGCCGGTGCCCGCCGAAGCGATGGGTGGGATCGCTCACGCCCTTGGTTCGCCTGATCGGGATGCCAAGATATCCGCGATGCTGGCGTGCGGCGAATCTCGCAACGTCTCGCAGAACATCCGCAGACTGATCCTGGATGTGGCGAAAAACGATTCAGATCCTTTGCTCCGCGGTGCGGCACTGCGTTCGTTGCACGAGATGGGGAGACCTTCGGCCGAGCTATCCCGTCTCACCAATCAGCTCCGAAATGACCCAGAACTCGGGGAACTGGCGGAGCATTTACGGCAAGCGAATTCGAGATAGGTGGATAGAGAGACCAAGTGATTTTGAAAGATGGTGTAAGCTTCCAGCTTGCGACTTTCGTCGGTCGCAAGCTAAAAGCTCACGCCAGTTGGGGTTCCCGGATTGCAGTTACCGATCGAAAGGCCGCTGCCGCAGACCTAACGGGCGGCCCCAATCGCACGGTACATGCGCCGGTTACTTCGTCGGCGGAAGAGTCAGAGTGTAGCGAGATGGCGGTACATCATCGCCTGTCAGCACTTCGTTATGAAGTTCCACTTGAATGCCCCCATCGACGGCAGTCGCACGACCGATCGCTGGCGATGGCGATCCCTTGTTACCTTTGCGTGGATGGTAAACCGACACGGACTGCGGTGTGGTTTGCTCTCCGTTGATGATCGGCGGCTGAAACGTGACCGATACACGAGGCACTGCCGAACGCGGGATTTTGGTTGTGGCATAGATTTCAACAAAAGATGTCGAGCGACCGTTGAAGGAAAACGTGTCGCCTTCAAACCGCAATGCGCCGACCCGGTGCTCGTTGTCGCGATCATGATCGGTCAGGTAGCAGGAAAACCAGGTGTGCGGCGTGTCATTGATTTGCACGGTTTCCTCGCGTCGTAGTTGCCAGGTGTAGGTACCAGCCTTCCACACGATTGGTTTGCGGACGCTGACGAACTCGCCTTCGTAGCCCGCACTTTCACATAGACCACCTTCGACGGGCTTCGCCGCATCAATGCTGACAGGTTCACCGCCCCAACGCGAAAAAATGGCTCCGGGGCCTGGGTGGACGCGTTGTCGATCTGTCGGCGAAGGCCAACCGTTGACATTGGACTGGATACCTCCATAGAACATGATTTTGTTCAGATATTGGCCGCCCATCGGTGCGATGTACAAATTGACGGAGTCGGGAACATCGCGATCGACGGTAAACGTAACGCCGATGTCTTGGACGTCGTCGACTGATGTCGTGCTATTCCAATACAAGTCCGTGGTATGCCAGGGACGCCGAACGCCGTCGGCAGGAACCTGTTTGATCTCGGCGTTGTCGGCAACCGCCGCCGTGGTTGGGAAAGTCGCCAACAAACAACTGGTAAGGACCTGTTCGGAAACAACTTCGGGATTTCAGCATGGGATGACATAGTTGAATTTACTGAGGCTTGAGTCCCGCTGAGTCGGTTCGTTGTCTTTGAATGCTTGCTCTACCTTGATTCCAGAGTGGT
>NZ_SJPK01000034.1 GCF_007859855.1 Allorhodopirellula solitaria | reverse complement strand
TCAATCCATCAAGTCAGCCGCAAGAGGCTTTCGTTCCTTCGCCAACTACCGACTCAGGATTCTGTTTTACTGCGGCAAACTCGATCTGATGCCGGAAAATACGTGCCACTAAATTCCGAGAAGAACCGTATCCTTATCGCCGCGATTGGCTCGCAAGTCTGCCAGTTCACCATCGAGCCGCGGCAATGCCCCGGTCTGCAAATGATCGGCCAGCAATGACCGCAGAGTGTTGGAGTTCCAGCGATGGATGTTGATGAAGGCGACAAAGGTTTTATTCTTTGACGAAATCGGCCAATGGATGGGGCGATTCTCGTACATGTCCTTGTGAACGTCTTTGAAGAAGTCAAGCATCAACCACTGACGCAAGGTGCGCCGCGTATTCAGTTGCGGTCCATACTCGGTCCAAGCAGCGTGCAGCGGAGCCACTACCGGATGTCCCAGGCTATCGCGGTCATCGCTTTCACCGAGCGAACCATCGAGGAACAACAGGCCGTTTGGCAAAGCGTGACCGAGCGAATCAGTACTCGGATCAAGAAGCCCGTCACCATTTTCCCCGAACCTGCCCAATGAAACACCAACCGCGAAACTAAGATGGTGGGTAGCTTTTTCAGGAGTGAATTGTTCATCGAAGTTCGGGAGAGACTCTCCGCTAGGTACATCAACAGCTTGCTGCGCCCAATTTTGTGTCAGTTCCCAAGACGAAGCCCCTGGCCGTCTAAATAGCGTCGAAGGTTCGCGGCAGTTCTCGTGACGCCCGAACGCATCTTGAACTCGTGAAACGATTGCCGATGCATGTTCAATTTCAATTAGAGCGAGGCGATTTACATCGCCAACCGTGAAGGAGATCGTTGGGTTCAGTGACTCTAAAATCTTTTTCGATACTGAGGCATTCATTACGCAAATGGTTCGTCCACAGTCGCTTGGGTAGACCGAAGATCCGCTGCCGTCGATAACACAACGCCATTGATGAAGTCGCGCAGTAAACTGAGAGCCAACCGTTGAAAACGCGACACCGGGCATGAAGTAAAATGCCTCATTCGTAACTTTTCTTGTATAGCTTCCGTATCGGTATTCGGCAGAAATCTTTACTTCAAGTCCTCTGTCTTTCCAGCGAACCAAATTCTCGACTGGGTCACACCAAGCTGTGCCTTTCGCCCCCATTAGATAACGTGTAAAAGTCCGCTGGGTAAGTTCCGGAACAATCTCGCTGTCGATTGCTATGGACACGAAGGAAGTCGTCGCTGGCTCCCAAGGTCGGACTACAAAGCGAGTATTGTTGCCGAGGTTTATACCGAATTTTCCGGACGAATCATCCCCAAGCTTTGACGCAGATGAATAGCTCTGAACAAATTCATCGGACCACCAATAGATGGCTGGCATACTTGGGATGTTCTGAAAACTCTTTGAGTTGAAAGTGAACGAACCAAACTGACATAAGATGGTAGCTCGTTTGCGTTTTGTTCGTTGCCTGTCATACTCTGGGACACCAGGGGGCGTGGGCTGGATTGCCACGCCAGGAAGGTCGGCAACAGTACACTTCCGAAAGACGCTCGCAACAACCGATAGAATATCGTTAGGTACTTCGTCGAACGCGCCAACTGCGAAATCGCCCAATGATCGCAGATCATAGTTTGGAAGTAAAAATTCTCTGAATGAGTCGTACTGTTGGATGAACATCCAATTTCGCATTGTCAGCATTGCTGAGGTGCCGCCTGACCGAACAAGCATCAACCCCCGTAAGATAAATGCGGCATAGAGATCGGCTTTAGCCGTGGAATACTCTTTTTCAATGTATTTTGACGTCAGGAGTTTACTCGTCCCTTGATACGGCGGGTTCGCGATAACTAGATCGTATCGCCCCTCCTTAACGATTCGCATGAATCGAACACCGGCGGCCAATTGCTCTCCATGCAAACGCAGTCCGAGTTCATCGGCACCGGAGTGCTTGTCCAGAAACGTCTCAATCGCCGCGAGCAGGTTCCTTGTAGCCTGCTCTTTTGGGAACGGCAGATTCTGCTGTTCCATTCGCCCGTCGGGGAACATCTTGAGTTGCATGGCGTTCCCTTCCCAACCGTTCTCGACCGCGTAGTTTGTGATCGCGTCATCAATCGCCTTGTCGATCTTCAGCAAACTGCCCAAGTGATCGGCACCGCGAAGAGCTTCGATGATTTGGTTGGTCAGTGATGCGGGAATGCCGGTTTCTTTCTCAACGGTCTCGCGTAGCTCCACCAATGCCAGATCGTTGTCCGGCAGTCGTGCGATGCCGAGGTTGGATGCAACCAGGTTCAATCGCGACGGATGAGCGTCCGCACATTTCGACTTGGCCTTGATCCACAACGCCGCCGCAGCGATTTGCACAGCACGCGGATCGAGGTCGACGCCATGCAAATTGTTTTCAAGAATGGATTCGACGATGGCTTGCGGCGACCAGTTGTCTTCGTCGCCTGATTCGGCACGATGTCTCGCCTCCTCCTCGTACAACGCAAATAGCAAGTCAAACGCGACAATCAGAAAGTGCCCCGAACCAACGGCGGGATCCAAAATCTTCAACTCACGAACCGATTCGGGTGCGTGCTCGACGGCGTCGTCCGGAATCGGCTGCGGCACGTAGTACGCCCAGCGATGTTCCAGTTCCGTTTCCAGCGGCATCAGGTCAATCAACTCGACCTCTCCGGCATCGCGTTTTGCTCGCCACTCGATTCGACGCAGCTCCAACGCATCAAGCGTCCCGGTCGATTCGGCAAGCGGTGTCCAGCTGTGCTTTTGGCACATGGCCAACCACATCGGACCGAGGCTGTTTTGCAACAACCAATCGACCATGTAGCGTTCCGTGAACATCTGAGTCTTGCTGGCGATCTCGTGCGGTTCGATCTTGCCGCCGTCGTTGATCTTCTTGTCCAGCTTCTCTCGCTCGGGATCGTTCCAGTACTGGTACACCCAACCGAGCGTCATGTCGTCGGTCCAGCACGAATCCAATTCGGGATCCGCGAACGCATCCACGACAGCACGCAATGTTTGTGTGCGGACGGGAATGTACTCCGACATACCGGCGTCGCCGTACAAGCCGGGCATGTCAATCGCGAGATCGTCAAAGATCATCCGTAGCCAAAACCCATACCCCTCGGTCTCGTCGTACTCGACGATCTCCGCCGAGAAGAACCGCAGATTGCCAAACACATCACTCTGCCAACCCTTGGCGACCAGATCGCCAGCGTGCAGGCCGGCGGCTTCCATCAACCGCAAGATCAGCAGCCGGTTCAGCAGCGTGTAAGCAGCCTGTTTTTCCAAGTCGCGACGGAAGTCTTCGGCAGTACGCTTGTTCTTCTTGCCAGCCTCACCACGGACTTGCTCGGCCGCCCAGGCTTCGATGCGTCGCCGACGCGTCGCATTGGCTTCGCTTAGTCGAGCTTGGTCGAGGCGTCGAATAGAGTACTTGAACGTCGAGTCGTTGGCCGACTTGAAGTCTTCCAATAGTCGAGTGCGAAGCGCACGAATCGTTTTCGATAGTTGGCCTTTGGCCTCAGGTGTCATCGTCATGGTGATGTTCTCAAACAATCCGCATTTTCACGTCAGCGTCCAAATGCTCCATCAGCTCTTTGCGAATCTCAGCGAGCAACTTGTCGACATCGGTTTCATCATTGATGACGCGATTGGAGTAGTTGAGCGAGACGGGACGAAGGATCTTGTCGCTGGTCTCGCTGAGGATTTCATCGAGCTTGCGATTGGCGGACTCTTCGCAACGTCCCAACCGTGCTTGGAATGAATCACGCAAGTCGATCAACTTGGGCGAGACGGCGTCTTCATCAGTATTCGTGACTGCCGAATCAAATTCACGAAGCACAATCGCAGAGTGGTCGGATGAAAGCGTGCTGAATCCTGGCCGCTTCTTAACGGTCCCACGTGCTGCGTCAGCTCCAACTTCCTGAGCACCCAGCAGTTCACGTCGCTGCGTCTTGTACGCTTCTCGCAATAACTCGACGTCGCTGTCTAGCTCACTGGCATCCAGCCAAGGGCGATCCGTTTTCAGATGCGTTTGGATTCGCTCGGCAGCTTCGGCCACCTCTGCATCGACGGGGCCAAGGTGTTCCAGTTGAGTGAACTGGTATCGCATAATCTCGCCCGCATCGTTGATCTTACCGATCAAATCGTCTTGCAGTTCCGATCGGTACACATTGACCTTGCGGATGCCTTCGCGGAGCGCGTCCAGGTTCTTTAACAGTTGCTGGACGGTTGGCTTGGCATGACGTACCTTCGCAAGGCATTTTTCGATGGCTTGCCGAAGCGTTTCAAACTCGGATGGAATAGGAACCGCGACGGAGAGTTTTTTCAGGTCACCGACCACGTCGGTCAGCTTGCGATTGAGAGGGTGGAATTGCGTCTCGACGGCGTCGGCAATCTCACCAATGTCGCGCCCAAGCTTCAGGTTGAATTCATCGTTGAAGAATTTTCTAATTTTGTTCAGTTGACCGGGATTAATGTCACCCTCATCCGCAGGGAAGAAGTCGGCGCGGCGGAAGGCTTGGGCGGAAGTGAATAGTTCCTGCATCCCCACGTCGCGCCACGAGTTGATCTCGGCTCCGCCATCGCTCAATTGGGCTTTGACTTTCGATCCTCGAATCAGTCCGGCAACGCAAGCCTTGATAAGCTCTGGTCGGTAGCCGAACGGCGCACCACCAAAGTCGGACAAGAGCAGACTACCGCTGACGCCGTTGTCTCTTGCAATCTTTTCCTGAATGCGAACCGGTACCACTCCGGTACAGGTGGCTTCATACCGTGCCCCGTCCAGGTCCAGGATTCCAAGTTCGTCTCGCATGAATTTTGCCGAGACGCCAACGAGGTCGGCCTGCAGAAGCTGTTCAACTTCAGCTGGGCTGACAACGGTGCCATCAAACATCCCGAATAGATCTTTGATGATTCGGGTGGCGCAGCGATTCGCCGCCGTTGAAAACGCTTCGCCCTGTGAACGAGCTTCGTATTTATCGCCACGGAAATAGAACGTTCCGGCACGAAAGCAATCTGCGACGGCTTCTTTGACCTTCCGGGTGCCGTCTTCGAGTTTAATCTCTTCCTCGTTCAGGCACGTTCGCTTTTGAACGCTCAGGTTTTCACGTCGTGGACGATACTTCTTGACCATTGCCTCGCTGCGAGCCAGTTCGCGGACTTCTTCACGAACCTTTTCGTTGTCGCCGCATACCCATACCAGCCGGTTCTTTAACGCCGATTCATCGCTTTGACGGATCCAGTCGGATTCACCGCGGTCTTCGTTGGGCAGGTAACGGAAATCGAGCGTGACGCAGGTGGGGTCGTTGGGGTTGAATATTTTGGCGTCGTCATGAAGGCGAGCGTTGTTGAACAAACCCGATATTGGAAAAGGGCGGTCGTTGAGTTTGGGCTTCTCGATCGTCGCCAACAGTTCTTTGAGGGCTGCCAGCACGTAGTCGCCCACTTTGTCGACGCTCGCCCCGCCGTCTCGCCGTTCGCGATCCCATTCTTCGCCAGCGGAAGACTGGATCTTGTACCCCAGCTTGTCGGAGTAGCCGAGCAAACCATGCGACCGTAGAAGCTCAAGTGCTTCTTTGACTTCGGAAACCTGATCCCCGACACCGAGGCGGTCGTAGAGGCATTTGGCGACCATCTCGGGCGTGGTCGGTTCGGATTCTTGGATCAGCTCCAGCAACGCAACTGCTTTCGCGGCTCGAAGTGCTAAGTTAGCTTTGATCTCGACGCACTTATTCATGATCCGTGACATGCTCGATTGCGTGTCCGAATCGAGAGCGGTCTTCTGGATCTCGTAGATTTGATCCAGGCTGACCACCTTGCCGAATTCTGCCTCGGCCAGTTTGAGGTCGCTGAATAGGTCGCCGAGCAATTGCAGCAAACCCCGGATCGCGTGGTCGTCGCCTGGAGCCCGGTTGGAACGCGTCCGTAGCGCGGAGGTGATTTGCAGCACGAGGTCAATCTGCCCCGGCAACATCGGGTAGATTTCGACGAATTCGTCGGCGGTGACTTCGCTGCATCCGTACGCGAACAGTTTTAGCTCCGGCCGGTGTTCATCGAACGCGGATTTGAGCATCGCGACGTGCTCGGTCTTCTTTTGAAGCAGCCGACGGTGGACGACGTCGCGAATGTTGGTAGCGGAAAGGTGGACTCGCAATTGAGGAGGAAAGCGATCACGTGCCCAGACAAGGACGTCGTCGCCGGCACCTTCGTCAAGCTTCTGTTGACCAAGCGCAAGCATCCAGACTTTGCCACGAAGCGTCGAACCAAGCGAAGTCGCGAACGCCCGAAGCTTGTCGGTTCGGTCTTTGTTGAATTGGCTGTACTGAGAGACTTCGTCAATGACGAAAAACAGCGTGGCATCGTCGGCCCGAAAACGCAGCATGTCGCCAATGTCCGCGGTCGCCTCTTCGGCCGAGCGCCCGGGAGGTGCTTTGCCAGCGTAAGCCATTGACCAGGAGAGCGGATCAATGTGCTTTTGTTTGTCCAGGTGGTGCATGACCAAAGAGAACGATTGGTCGACCATCGACGTGTCTTTGACTTCTGACCATGGCTTGCCGAGCTGGGCCTGGGCGATTTCCTGAAACTGGTCATACAGCCCATCGCGTTCCAACTTTAGCTCGAAGTCGGCCACGATCGGATCTTTGGTTGCATAGCCGAGTCGCTCCTGGAGCTGACGAATCGCGACTGCGTGAACGTGTTCGTTGTCACGTGCCTTGGCACCAACATCGAAGACAACCGAGATTGGATTGATCTTGGCACGCAGTTCGCCCCAAGCGTCAACCATTTCTTGACGACGCTGGGACTTGTTTCTCGCAAGCCATGCTTCAGAAAGCGATGTCCCATCGGGCAGACTTTTCCCGTCAAGAGACAAGCCAAGCAACTTGGCGAAGCTCGATTTACCCGAACCGTAAAAGCCAGAAATCCACGCATTCGGCAGGTCTGGGCCACCTGGCTTATCAAGCTCTCGAGTGATTCCACGCAGCAGCTTCACGTATTGTTCGTGAATACCATCGGGCACGCGTTTGTAGTTGGGATGGTCTTCGTTCCATCCACCCGTGATGATGTATTCACGGACTTCCGATTCGATGTGTTCCGGCAAATGCTGGTGGAAGTAAACAACCGGCGGAATGCTGCGAGTGACATCCTCGGCGAATAGCTCTTTGATCTTCATGTTGCTTGGCTAGGAATAAATGCGAGGTCGATAGTCACTGTCAGCGCTGATCACGCCCATGAACGAAAGCCCGGTCGGTCCATTTCGTACACCGGGATACAGCAAAACGACCGGAATGTTCTGCGTGTGTCCGTCGAGATGTTTCAGCAAGGCCGAGGATCGGTAGAACGGATAAAGAGCGCCGGCGCGTCCGATCATGGCGACGGTTCGGTCTTTCTTTTCTGGGTTCTCTTTGATGAATTCATCGATGATGCGACTGCAATCCGCAGCGATACCTTCAGGGCCTTCGATGAGTGGGCCAACTTGATCCTTGAGGTACTGTAGGCCTCGCTCCGGATCGACCTTCTGAAGTGCGGTTTCCATTCTCATCATGGCGTCGGACCACTCCTCACCTTGAGCGGCGATTCGGTCGAGTAGCAACTTTTGCAGGTTGATGCTCAGGACGCACCAGCCATGGTCCCGCAGATCGTCATTGAGCCTGACGACCTCCCGACGCAATTGAAATTCGTCAGCGGGGTCGTAACAGACAATAGCGAACCGATAGTTGCGCATCGTGCTGATGCGTGGCCCGTCTTTTTGAATCAGATCGCTCTTCAAATCCGCCATCACATCGGTAAGTGATGACTGCTCGAACAGGGGCATACTCATGTTGCGGCCCTCTGCATGTTATTCGTCTCATTGTCGACTTCAGCAAGGATTCCTGCGCTGCACGCCCATGCCATCATCGAATCGTGCTGCCAATCAAACTGAAGCAAGTCGCCTTGTTTGGAAAAGCCTAATTCTCGAATTCCACGAATTCGCCGAACGGCTTCATCTTGATCCAGCCCGACCGATGTCAGGTAGGGGTTGGAGATCGCAGAGCCCTCGTATTGAATCTCTCGCAGCAGATACATCAGGTAGCACAATGCTAAATCACTGACACGCGGGAAAAGGATCGGCCGTGGGTTGCGGTTGGATGCGATGATGCCAGCGGAGAGCGCTGATGTGAGCATTTTGCTGGCAATCTTATTCCGTGTGGGAATCTGCCAACGATCGGGCACGGTCAACTCGATCCAACGACTGGTCATGTCGTTGTCCACGTTGCCAGCGGGACCGTAATAACGCTCGACCAGGTAGTCGCCAGTGAATTTGCGATAAATCGGATCGGCCAGCTGGGTATGCCAGTGACAAATGAGTGCTCGATCGCTGAGTTCCATTGGTCGCCATTTGCCGAGCACTTCCAGGGCAAATGGATAGGCATCGTATCGGTGTCGCATGTCTGCGATCAAACGCTCAACGCGCAGAAACGTCTTGGATCCGAAGACAGATTCCTCAAAGGCTTTTTCCTTTGAAACGCTGCCGCCGGTGGACTCACATAAATGCCAATATGAACGAGAAGGTTCGATTTCAAGGGTGCATTTCATCATTCGTGTATGCGGTTGCGTTTCCTCCTTGTATTGCATCGCTATGCATCCCTCCGGAAGTGTGGCATCGGGTAACTGCCAGCAATCGGTGACAGTCCTGCGACCAAACGGCTGGTCAGTTCGCCAAGGATCTGAGGTGGCTTGCCCTTCAAACGTCGCCCTGCGGGCACCTCAGTAAACGATTCTTTGCCGAACGAACTGGTCCAACTCGCGAATGCGTCTCTGTTCCATCCGTCAGCGATTGCTTCCCCCAATTGCGGGAGTGCTTCTCGAGGATCCGTGCCAGCAAGCTTCAGTTGCCGAAGCCTGTCTTCAACCTTCTCGTCAATCGCGAAGCCCAAAGAAAAGAGAGTCAATAGACGGTCAGGATCATGATCTTTCGAGCGAACCGCCGCGTCATGCAAACGAGCGGCTTCGCGCACGGATTGGAACATGACCCAGCGCCACGTGTTCGGTAACAACTCTTGAAGCTCGTATTCAGCGCCGTCACCAACCAGATTGGTCCGCCACCATCCCAATCGCTTCGCCGTTGGATCATCACTGGTCCCGGATTCACCCGCCCAAGCAACGATCAATTGTGCTGTCAGCAAGGCATCGATCTCTCGCGCAAGCGGTGCCGACGAAAGAACAGTTTCTGTCGTTGCATTCGCTTCGCTCATCGAAAAATCACCTCGCCCCGCATATTGACCTAAAAGTTCAGGTAGCATACGGTCTCTCGGGGGCCTTCACAATCAGAGGAGTGCCGGTGCCATGCAGTTTGGTGAAAGAGTGCGCGTACTACGCGTCCAACAAGCAATGACTCAGCAAGACCTTGCGGATTGTATGGGTGTGAGCGTTTCGTACATCAGCAAAGTCGAGAACGGTAAACTCCACTTCGGTGATTACCCGTCGGAGAAGTTCATCCACAAGTTGGCTTCGGAAATGAAGGCTGACGAAGACGAATTGCTGCTGTTAGCCGACAAGGTTCCAGCTTCAATGCGACGGCGAATTCGTCAACGACCAGATCTGTTTCGAAGAATTGCGAGGATGGACAAACAGGCTCTCGATGCACTCGAAGCATCGATTGTGAAGGGGTAACGCGATTAGCGACGGGGCAACGACGGAAATAGGAAAAATGGCAAGCACTGAGTCTGTCGTCGGAGATGGCTGGGATTTCGGCTACTTGATGCCACAAATCAGTTTCACGGAATCTATTGAAAACCAGTCTCTTGCTCTGGTACCATTCAGCGATCCGAGATTTGTCGCGATTGCAAATTCGTGTGATGCGACGAATGCTCTCAAAAGCGGTCTAACCGATGCGTTTGGACGTGATTGCAAGTCCTCCGCGCTGCTAGTGAATAGCAACGCACCAGGCAACATCGACTTCGTCGCTGTTCTGGATTTCCGCAACGCCGTTGCGATTAGTAGCTTGATCGACGGATTTAGTCTTCAGCTTTCTGGAGGTAATGCAGGATACCCCCAATGGTCCAACTACTTTGACTTCTACAGCTACACGCCAACCACCGACGGTAATTTGGTCGGTCAAAGCCTGGCATTAACCGGATATGAACGTAGCGAAGGTTTTGCCGGCCAAACGACTCCATATCTTCCGCCCTCCACCAGCATTCACCCAGGAGTCGACAACGGAGTCCTGGACGCCTTATTGCTGCAATGGAACAGGAAGCACCTAAACAAAAAAAGCGATCGCGGCACTCGCGCTTTATTCCGATCGCTACAGGTAGCTTCGGCCGCCTCACGTTTGCCCGGTGTTGGAACTCGCGTGCCGACGATTCATGACCTCGGGCTATCGGTTGCGACTTGGGTCAGTGCGTTCGAGGTCTTGTCGCATCCGGGAAACGGCAATGCGAACAAAACGACAGTCCTTGACTGTCTTGAAGATGCGTCGTGGATGTCGCCTAAGCTGAAAGCCAGGTCGTATCAGAGCAAGAGCCACAGCGGCAAAACAGTACGTCGCATCAACTTCTGCCAAAGGCTCTATACGGAGCTCTACCAGACTAGGAACGATTTTCTTCATGGAAACAAGGTTGCCTTCAAGAGCTTGTTCCCATTTAGGGATGATCGGCTTCCCTCCCTACCGGCCATCGCTGTTCTGGTATATCGTGCAGCGTTAGAAGGATTCTTGAGACACCTGCCAGGATCACTTTCGTCAAATACCCCGAACAATCTGGAAGCATGGTTTGAGAATTCATTTCGTCGACGCCCCTATGAAGAAGCACTTGAAAACCTGATTGCTAGAAAGACCACTTAGTGGAGGATTCGCTTGAGCTTTTCCTAATGACGAAAATTAACACCACACCATGCTTCACACTCCTTTCCTTACCGATCTCGACTCGCGGGCGGCCGTCAAGGGTTCTCGTGACCCGCTCGGGATTCAGCAGGTTTGGACGCGGATGGGGCGTCATGTGGTTGGCAACCTGACAACGGTCAGCAACTCGGTTCGTGATTTTTCGACGTTGCTGTTGGGCTACTACTTTGCCGAACAGCTTGCCGACGAGTTGGGGCCGGGTTCGGAATTGGCGACGTTTTTGAAGTGGGAGCAGTTGGCGGCGTACTCGCGAGCCAGCGTCAATGGCGATTTCCACTTCCGCGGAACCGAGCGTGTGAAACGAAATCTTAGCGAGAGTAACCGGGTTACGTTGTCGGATGAACGTAGTCACCAGATTCTTGCGAACCAAAAGATCTACGGCCTGTGGGGCCTATACACGATGCCGTCGCGAGCATCGGGGTTGGTTAACGGAAGCCCAACGCGATTGACGCCGATCGCGATGGAATTCGTTCAGAAGCACTGTTTGCCGATCATGACCAAGGCCGGTGCAGGCAAGGATGCGAGTCGAATTGTTGCGATACTCAAGGCGAAATCGACTCGGCTCGACCTGAAGAAATCTGACGCGCCGGTCGTCCCAGTGGGGCAAGTCCTGAAGCAAGACATTCGCAAAGCAGAGCGGGAGTTCTTTTACGAACATTTAGTTGAGGGTGGCCCAACGGACGCGACCGAAGGGCGGCAACGTCAACTCGCATTGTTACTTGCGGACTCTTTGAGCGATACATCGTTTCAATGGACTCCTGCGACGATGCGGCATCTGGTGAAAGCTGCGACTAGCCGCGGTGATCCATGGCAACCATTGGCGACAGATCTGGAACGCATCCGAATAACAGAATCCGTGCTTGCTCCATCATCGCTTCTGTTTGAATATCTGTTGGGTTCGGATGGCCTAACAATCAAAGAGGTCGCCAGCGCGGTTGAGAAACAATGGGGCGGCGGCCTGACGACGATTGAACCCAGCGTGCTCGATGGGATGCACGGACAGTGGAGTGGGGGTGACTCATCAGTCGGCGATCGGTGGGTCGCGATCGGCCATGCGTTGTCGAGCGGTCGCTTCGCAGACGTTATCGAGCAACTCATTCAGCAGAACGCAAGCGTGATGACTACACGTGGGGGCGCGGCATGGATTGAACGGAATCATGGCAAAATGAACGTGCGATTTAAAGATGAGAACGGAAAGCTGCCTGACGAAGACAAACTTGGCGAGCTCTGGCGTTTTCCCTATTTCTTGGACTCGCTGCGTAGTGTTGCTCGTGTTTTGAGGGAGGGTTCTTCTCGGAATTTAGTGGCAGATAGCCGATTTTAGCTGGTTTTTGTAAACTGGTGGGATGAACAGTCTCAACGAACATTACCGTGATCTTCTTGGCCTCGATGATTCTTGGACAGTGTCCAAGGTGGACCTTCAGTTAGAGGAGAATTCGGTCGTAATCGAACTCTCTCACCGGGGCGGTCCTTTGACCTGTCCTGAGTGCCACGGTAGTTGTGGTAGAGCCGACACAGCGCCTCCGCGAACGTGGCGACATCTCGATACCATGCAGTTCACGACAGAGATCAAGGCGGCGGTTCCCCGTTGCCGATGCGCTCAATGTGGCGTCAAAACGGTCTCGGTTCCGTGGGCAGGTAAGCACTCTCGTTTCACTTTGATGTTCGAAGCTTTCGGAATTCGCGTTCTCCAAGCTGCAGCGAATGTCTCGCGGGCGGCTGCCTTGCTGAGCCTTAATTGGGAGTCGGTGCATAAGCTGATCGAACGGGCCGTTGCTCGCGGTATCGACCGGCGGACACTTGACGAGATCAAGCACGTCGGCATTGACGAAAAGAGCCTCGGTAAAGGTCATGACTACGTCTCGGTATTGACTGACCAGGATCATCGGCGAGTTCTTGATGTGACCAAGGATCGCACCACTGTGGCTACCGATGAACTTTGGCAAACACTCAACGAAAACCAGCGAAAAGGGGTTGAATCGGTGTCATTGGACATGTGGCAGGCGTTCATGACCAGCTCCAACAAGAATGCCCCGAACGCGGAGATCGTCCATGACAAATTTCATGTCAGCAAGTATCTCAATGAGGCCGTCGACAAGGTGCGACGGAGGGAGCACCGCGAGCTCAAGTCCGAGGGTGATGATTGCTTGACGGGCTTGCGTCAGTTGCTGTTGTACAACGAGGAGAATCTCGATGAGGACGGTCAGGTCGAGATGCAGATCCTTCAGAAAAGTGATCTTCAAACGGGCCGTGCTTGGGCTATCAAAGAGAACTTTCGTCATTTCTGGCTGAGTGAGAATTCAGGCACGGCGGGAGAGTTCTTCCGTTCTTGGTACGGCTGGGCGATTCGCAGTCGCTTGGAGCCAATCAAGAAGGTCGCGCGGATGCTCAAGAGGCATCTGCCTGGACTGCTGAGCTACTTTCGGCATCATGTCACTAATGGGTTGGCCGAGGGATTCAATAGCAAGATTCAATCCATCAAGTCAGCCGCAAGAGGCTTTCGTTCCTTCGCCAACTACCGACTCAGGATTCTGTTTTACTGCGGCAAACTCGATCTGATGCCGGAAAATACGTGCCACTAAATTCCGAGAAGAACCTGAGGGAGAAGTCCAGTGACTGAGATTCCTCATGAGGCATTGTCGGACCACTTTCAGCTCCGAATGGAAGGGCGTCGGCTGCGTTCAGCAGTGCTGATGACTTACCAATTCGATCCAGGGTTCTTTGAGCAAGAGGTGCTGCCAGCGTTCTTTGACATTGGCCTTAGCCACGCTTCGACCGTTCGGCTGTTGCAGTTGGAAGACGCGATTCGCGATCTCGCTGGCGAAATCGCCGTGTATTACGACGCCGGCGGCCTGGTCGTGGGTGATGCGGGATCCGCTAAATTGGACGTCCGCTACATACCGATCCAGCACAACGCCATCTTTCACCCAAAGAACGTGTTGCTACTGGTGGAGGACGAGGAAGCGGACGAGGACGGCTTCCATCCGCTAACGTTGCTGGTTGCTTGCTTGTCGGCAAATTTGACGCGATCGGGTTGGTGGGAGAACATCGAGTGCTGCCACGTTGAGGAAATTGCGGAAGGCGACAAGACGCGATTGAAGGATCGACTGACCAAATTCTTGCAGTCCATCAAGCGACGCAGCCCTGACCAAACCAGTCATGCTGCTATCGACGATGTCCTAGCCTTTCTCCGAGCTAGTGAGCAACGAAAACAGCGGTCGATCGGTGGCGAGTTGCTGCCGCACTTCTACCAAGGACGCCAAAGCCTGCCTGATTTTCTCAGCGGGCATATCCGCAATCAGATGCAAGGCTGCTATTTAGAAATCATTTCACCCTATTTCGACGATGCCGAGCAGTGCCAGCCGCTGAACGAATTGATCAGTTTGTTCGATCCGAAAGAAGTCCGTGTGTTCTTGCCGCGAAGTGGCGCCGGAGAAGCGTTCGTGCGAAAGGAACTGTTTGAATCGGTCGATGAACTGCCGAACGTACATTGGAGCCATCTGCCAAAGGACATCATGCGGAGGGGATCACGTGAAGAGGCAGGCGTACGGTTCGTCCATGCCAAGATCTATCGCTTCTTCACGCAGAGCCCCAAACGCGAGATCTGTTTCCTGGGGTCACCGAACCTGACGCGTAGCGCCCATCAGAAAGGCGGAAATCTAGAAAGCGGTTTCTTGCTCGAAGTGCCGACTCCGCGTCGACCTTATTTCTGGTTGAGTCCAGATTCAAAAACGCCGATGGAGTTCGTGGTTCGCGGTGAAGACGAAGGGGCCAGTGATGTCAGCTCGCCACTGAATTTGCGGTACAACTGGGACACCGAGAAAGCGTCAGCGTTCTGGGATCACAAAGCACCCTCGCCGGAATTGCGAATAGCCGATCGGAACGTGGCGATCGGAAAAATTGGCCCGCTCGCTCCACGAGAATGGACTGAGCTAGAGGAAGGGGTAGCGTCCGCGATCGCGAGCTCGCTTCGCAACACTTCGTTGGTGGAGGTCCACGGCGACGGCGACAAATCGGCATTCGTTCTCATTCAGGAAGAGGGGATGTCACACAAACCGTCGTTGCTGTTGCAACTGTCGACGGCGGATATTCTGCGATATTGGTCATTGTTGAGTGCTGAGCAACGTGCAGCATTCATAGAAACACGAGCTACTGTTTTGGCGGGGACCGGAACCGGCGATGATCTGGTGGTTCGAGCCAAGATCGCCTTGGACAACGATACGCTTTTCGATCGGTTCGCAGGATTTTTCCACGCGTTTGGCTGCCTGGAACGTGCCGTCCGAAAGTCGCTCGAGGAGGGACAGCCAAAGCAGGCCAGCTATCGTCTTTTCGGTCGCAAGTACGATTCGCTAGGAACGCTGCTTGATCGCATCTCAGCGCAGCGAGAAACGCTGGACGCTGTCGACGGATATGTAATTTTGATGTGTTGCAAGCAACTATGCACTGAGATTGCGAAAGACTACCCGGAGTATTGGAGTAAGCAGGCTGAGAATGCAATGAAGCTTTCAGGTCGGTTTACCGAATTGGAATCGGTCCGTGATCGGTTGCTAAAAGATAACGGCGACGACTTTGGCGAGTTCCTGTCGTGGTTCGACAAATGGTTCTTGAAGCGAGCAAAACCGGTGGAGGCGTCCGATGGCTAACATATTGCTCGACACAAAAGTCGCATCACAGCTGCTCGACTTTGGGAGTCGCATTGGTGAAGCCCGTGGAAACGAACAACTCGAAGGAGCTGTTGCAATTCACAACATGCTGCAGGCCCACGGTGTTGCCTACCTGGCCGACGAAGTCGGGATGGGAAAAACATACGTTGCACTCGGAGCCCTGGCTCTATTTCGCCATTTCAATCCCGGCTTTCGCGTTCTTGTGCTCGCCCCACGCGGCAATATCCAATCGAAATGGATGAAGGAACAGCGAAACTTCGTCGCGAACAATGTCCGCATCTGCGACATGCGAGTCAAATCGCTTCACGGATCTCCGGCACGCCCGCTGGTTTCCTGTGGCAATTTGCATGATCTGGTTCACGAGGTTACGGCGGATCCGAATCGCGATTTCTTCGCCAGGATGACGAGTTTCAGCTTTCCGGTCACAGGCAAGCACGCAGTGAATCGAGAGCGGGGCGAGAAGATCCGAGACGCATTTCGATCCAGTGTTCCGTGGCTTCGCAATGAAATCTTCGACCTTCGTAGCAAGGAAGCTTTCAAAGACAATTTCGCCAAGGCTCTTTGCTGCGTCCTACCTAAGTTTGACCTTGTGATTGTCGACGAAGCTCACAACCTAAAGCATGGCTATGGAGAAAGTGTTTCATCTCGCAACCGCTTGTTGGCATTGGCGATGGGGCATCCGAGCGCCGAGATCGACTCGAAACTGTTTCCGGGGTACGCTTCGCGAGCATCACGCGTCTTGTTTCTATCTGCAACGCCAGTCGAAGAGACCTATCAGCAGCTTTGGAACCAACTGGATGTCTTCGGAAAAGCCGGCCCATACAAAAAGCTCTTAGACAAAAAAATCAGCGATGAAACGCGAAAGGCTGTTGCATCAGATTTTTTGATTCGACGGGTGACATCGGTGCGAATTGGCGCAGACGAGTTGACCAAGAATGAGTATCGGCGTGAGTGGCGACGGGGTGGCGTCGTCTCGCATGACGAACCGATCCGAGTTGAGGATCCGAAGCAACGAATGGTAGTGGCGTTGGTGCAGAAAAAGGTCACCGAGTTGCTGGGACACGAGCGATTCAATTCATCATTTCAAATTGGGATGCTTGCGTCGTTCGAGAGCTTTCTTGAAACCGCCAAGCTAAAACGAGACGACGACGAGACAGCGAACTTTGATGACTCGGACCAGACCGAAAATTCAATGGAGAAAGAAGGTGTCGATGTCAACAACATTAACCGCCTGGCAGGGTGCGATCCGCGTAGTGCGCCTGTGATCTGGCGAGATTGGTATTCACGAAAAGAGGCTTCCTCCTGCAAAATGTTGGTGCTCAAACTAACACCGCAGGAAAGGAAGCCTCATGGATGTCAAAGGTATCGTCGGAAGCCTCACTCAAGCAATCGCAGATTCTGAAATTCAATCCC
>NZ_SJPK01000033.1 GCF_007859855.1 Allorhodopirellula solitaria | reverse complement strand
ACTTGGATCTGCGTTTGGCGCAGTCGACCGAAACGACACCAAAGTGAGAGGGACCGACCGCCTCGACTCGCTGCTGAATCACCCCAGCTGGCTTGCCGATGTAACGGGCCTGATTGGATTTTGACGATTTTGACGAACGTTTCTTGGTGGCGATTGCCATATCGGAGTTCCTTGATTGAAGGGAAAGTGAATTCCTTCAATGAAAGCACTCAGAATGCGCCCCTGGTAGTTTTTTAGGCTAACTTGGGGACATACCAGGCATGGCTCTCGTATCCAATGATCGTTCAAAAATGCGTCCCTGACGAACAAACGCTCGCCAGGGACCGACAACACCATTGGCGTACCGTCGCCCGAGATATCCCTTGCCAAGCCAGCACCTCTGCAGAGGTCGGGTCTTTTGCAAGGCCCCCTGCGTCGCAGGCTATCGATGCGTTGCTTTAACCAGCCATCCGTGTGATCCGGTTGTGCGGCTGGGCGAGTTCCTCAGCCGTGGGCTGGTAGCGGAACTGCATCAAGTAGGCATCTTCAGTGGCGTCATCGTAGAAGTCGCGCAGCACCGAGATCGCCTTGAAGCCGAGATTCTTGAAGAACAGCTGGGCTTCGAGGTTGGTTTCGCGAACTTCGAGCATGATCCGGTTGCGGCGCTCGTGCGAGAGTTTACCGAGTAGCTTCTGCATCATCACGTCGCCGATACCTTGACGACGGTAGTCGCTGTGAACCGCGAAGTTCAAGATATGCAATCGGTTCTTATGCAGTTCATAAATCATGAAACCCACCACCTTGTCATCGCATTCGGCAACCATACCGATGCAATTGCGTTGGCGTAGACAGCGGATGAAATCATCCTCGGTCCAAGGGAACTCGAAACAGTCACTTTCGATGCCCAGCACATCGGGCATGTCGCGACGGATCATCCAGCGGATATGAGCGGTTTTACATGCTTGTTTTGTCTGTTCCACGTCGGACTCCCTTCCGGTGCAATGAAGATTCCCTAGCCGCTTTGGAAGCCTTCCTGGCGTCCGCGGCGATAAGTCGAAAATTAGCAGATCCGCCCCACCGCACCAAGACAGAAAAGCAAAAACCTAGAGGCTCTGGGAAATCAGCCTCAGAAACTCATCTTCGGACAAAACCCGCACATTGGCTCCTTGGGCGTTGAGTTCCTGCACTTTCAGCTCTTTCGTGCTCTGGGAACGCCCGGAACGAAGGGTGCGGGGGTCGGATTGACCGACAACGAGCAAGTTCGTGAGTTTGGAAACGCTCGACACACAGCGTCCGCCGCAGAGCTGGGCCAGCTGCTCGGCATCGGCGCGCTCGATCCGGCTGAGGACGCCCGTGAATACCACCCGCTGGCCAGCGAGGGGCTGGACCCATTGAGCGCGAACAAACAAACGCTGCAGATCGACGCCTGCGGCGCTGACTAAAACGTCCGGATCTTGAGCTTCGGTCCGCTGTGAGGCCGCCGCGGTAGATCGAGTGGACCTGCGACGCGACATCGATGGCCCGGTCTTGCCCCAGGAGCCCGCGACACCGCGGTTGAGCTTTAATTTTTCCTCGAGTTGCTCAAGCGTTTGGGCACCGATGTGCTCCGCCGCCGACAGAGCAATCTTGGCACATGCGATCGAATCCTCGAGCGCGTCGTGATGCCGAAACTCGATACCGAGCCAATCGGACAAGGGCTTCAGACCGAACCGCGGCTGGTCGGGCCAGGTCCGGCGGGCGATGGCGCGGGTGCAACTGTACTGCATCTCCGGAACCGGGTGTCCATGTGTCCGCAGACATGCCAGCAACACGCCCATGTCGAAACTCGCGTTGTGCGCAATCAAGCAATCGTCGCCGAACTGCGTTGCGATCTCAGGCCACAGCTCTTCGAACTCCGGTGCATCTGAGACCATTCCGGGCGTGATCCCGTGAATCGCAATGTTTCGCGGACTGATATAGAACGGACGAGGCCGAATCAACCAACTCGCGGTATCGACGATCTCATGGTCGCGCACCCGAACCGCCGCGAGTTGGCAGGCGCTGTCGCTCTGATGTGTTGCCGTTTCAAAATCGATGGCAGTGAAGTCCACCCGCTTAACTCCCTTGCATTTTCAGCACGGGGAGTCGCCCACGCTGATCAATTTGTGCTGCGATCGAGTCTGGGGTTTGGTCGCTCGGTCGCGGCCGCTCGAGAGGAGGCGTTGGTGGGGCGACAAAGCGGGCCCCCTGACGCGACCGGCGACGCGCAAACTCAGCATCGATTTCGTTTCGAATCGCGGATTTTTCCAGACACCACTTGGGCTCGATCAAAAACTGAGGTGGGGCGTCACCGCTGACCCGTTCGACAATCGTTGTCGGTGGAATCAGCTCGAGGAAGTCGACGACGGTCCGGATGTACTCCTCGCGGTCCATCATTTGGACCTTCCCCGCCAGCACTTCGTCACCGAGCGGTGTGCCGTGCACGCTATACAGGTTATGCAGTTTGATCGCGTCGAGGCCGAGCACGCCAACCTCATGTGCGGTCTGCATCATCATCGCATGATCTTCTCCGGGGACGCCGAGGATCACGTGGGCACAGCACTCAAAGCCGCGGCCACGGGCGCGATCGATCGCATTGATCATGTCCGCATGGGTGTGAGCCCGGTTCATCCACTGCAGGGATTCGTCATGGACGGATTGCATCCCGAACTCGAGTGACACACTGTGATCGACGGCGAGCCTTTCGAGCAACTCGAGAACACTTTCGGGTACACAATCCGGCCGAGTCCCCACGGCCAGTCCGACGATGCGAGAATCGGCAGCCAATGCGAGCTGGAAAATCTCCTCGAGCTGCTCAACCGGCGCATAGGTGTTTGTCGCCGGCTGGAAATAGGCAATGAAGCCCTCGACACGGTCGTACCTCTTCGTGACCCGTTCGATCCCCGCACTGAGCTGCTCGCTGACCCGTCGCAGCCGCACCCGCCGCGAGGGGCTGAATGACCGGTTGTCGCAAAAATTGCAGCCACCCGTCGTGACGGCTCCGTCTACGTTGGGACAGGTGAAACCTGCGTCCACACTGACCCGCTGAACACGCCCTCCGAATCGCCGCCGGAGATGGCGGCCGAATGCGTTGATGAAGAGCCCCTCACGCTGCCACGCGTGGGGACAATCGTCGGTGGCGAGTCGGTTTTCTATTTCGGGCATGAATAACAACGTGCGGGGTTGGGCTCGGGGCGAGACTCCACAATATCACGCCTGTTCCAACCGGCAAGCCGAGAGCGGTCCCCAGACGGCGGCAGTGCCATCAACGCCGCCATCATCAAGAAAAAGAGATCTGAGCCCGCACCGCCACCCCCTCTATTGGTGAGCCCCTGCTACAATCGGGGTAGGCTCCCGGCCAGGAGCGCCTACCAATTATCGTCCAAAGGAGGGTCATCTGTCCATGTGTCGCTCACCGTACGAAGCGGAGACTGGACCTCCCGAGGATGAGTCACTCGGCGTTGCCGAGGGGCACGATGAGTTCTCCGTGGCACCGAGCGGCACTCGGCACCCACCGAGCCCGCCGCGTTTGTTGACCGACCGCTATCAGGTCCTCGAGCTACTTCAAACCGGAGGGATGGGGTGGGTCTACCGCGCCCATGACCGGATGCTCGACCGCGATGTTGCCTTGAAGGTGCTGCGAAACGACCGCGCGATGTCCTCGTTCGCTGCCGGGGACTTTGCCAAGGAGGCACAGGTGATGAGCTTTCTGTCGCATCCCGGGGTGACTCCGATCTACGAGACGGGGGTCTGCGAGAATGGGCAGCCGTTCCATGTGATGAAATTGGTCGACGGCATGACCCTGCGTCAGATGCTCGAAGACGGCCGAGCCGAAACAGCTGAACTACTGAACATTTTCACAGACGTCTGCCAAACGATGGCCTTTGCCCATACGCGGGGCGTAATTCACTTGGATTTGAAGCCGTCGAACATCATGGTCGGCGCCTTCGGAGAGGTGCACGTGATGGATTGGGGGTTGGCGCAGCACGTCAAGAGAAACCCACTCGCCGAGGAGTCGCAAGCCGATGGAACGCTCCGGGCAGCCGAGGCGGCTGCATCCGCGGAGGTCGAGGTCAGTGATCTGATCACACGGCAGGCACACATCAATGGCACTCCACAATACATGTCGCCTGAGCAGGCGCGCGGATCGACCCTCGACGCTCGCGCCGATGTGTTCAGTCTCGGTGGTATTCTCTGCGAATTACTCAGCGGACATGCGCCCTACGAGGGTGAGAGCCTTCGTCAGGTGTACCGCTGTGCGGTGCGTGGCAAGACCTTTCTCAGCCTCGAGCGGCTTCGCCGATGCGGACTCGACGACACACTCGTGCGATTGGCAATCAATTGTTTACAGATCGAAGTGAGTGATCGCCCTGCCAATGCGAGGGTGCTCGCCCATGTGATCCAGGCTCACCAAATGGCGACGCTCAGGAGTGTGCAGAGCGACATGAACCGCTTCTTCGAATTGTCACCAGACATGTTTTGCATCGCTGATCGAAACGGCTTTTTCGTACGCGTCAACGACAACTTCAGCAGGGTGTTGGGATATTCCACGGCTGAATTGCTATCCAAACCCTTTGTCTCCTTCGTCCACGAAGAGGATGCTGACAGCACGATTGCCCAGGTGGAGGCGCTCAATCAGGGGCGTCCCGTCATTCGTTTCCGCAACCGCTACCGCACGTCGCAAGGAAAATGGGTGACGTTGGAATGGACGGCCAAGTCGATTGAGAATGAGCAGCTCGTCTTCGCGGTCGCCCGCGATGTCACGACACGCTCATTCAACGAGGTCCCGATCGCGGACACCTAACATGTAGAGAACCGCATCGAGCCCGAGAGTGGAGACTTGATGCCGGGCGGATTCTCGGACGATGGGCTTGGCGTGGAACGCGATCCCCAAACCCGCTCGTGAAAGCATCGGCAGGTCGTTGGCTCCGTCACCGATGGCTATCGTCTGCTCACAGTCGATCCCGAGATCCGTGGCGAGCTGCTCGAGCAGAGCGGCTTTCCGCTCCGCATTGACGATCTGTCCGACGACGCGGCCTGTCAACTTTCCGTCGACGATCTCCAACTCGTTGGCATGGACATGGTCGATAGCGAGGTGATCACGGAGGTATTCTGCGAAGTAGGTAAAACCTCCCGACAGCACGGCAGTTCGGTAGCCAAATCGTTTGAGATTGGACAGCAATCGTTCGGCACCTTCGGTCAATTCGAGCCGCGCGGCGATCTTCGGCAACACGGACTCAGGCAATCCGGCGAGCGCGGCGACGCGTTGCCGGAGCGACTCATCGAAATCGATCTCACCTCGCATCGCTGCTTCGGTCACCGCGGCGACCTGTTCACCCACTCCCGCTTCTTTGGCAATCTCGTCGATCACCTCCGCCTGCAACAGCGTCGAATCCATGTCCAATGCGACAACGCGTCGATTGCGCCGGAAGGCATCATCACGCTGCCAGGCCAGATCCAAATCCAGGCGTGTCGACAGGTCCAACAGGCTGGCCTTGAGTTGGTTCGGATCGATCGGGTCACCCCGTAGCGAAAACTCGACGCAGGCCCGTGTGGGACCGCCGTCGGTGATCCGTTTGGGCCGTCCCGAGAGACGCGTGATCACGTCGATGTTCAACCCCTGTTGGGCCACGAGCCGGCTGACGGCGGCGAATTGTTCCGCAGTGACGGCCCGCGAGAGCAGCGTCAAAATGAACCTCGATTTCCCCTCTTCACCGATCCAGACGTCGTACGCCGTGTCCGCGATTTTCTTATGTTTGCACTTCAAGTCGAGGTCGTGCGCCGCACCGCGAAGGGTGTCGATCACCGTTTGGCAGCAAACGTCGCCGGGGACACTGACCATCAATCCCAATAATAACGAACGGTGAATGACCGCTTGATTGACATCGAGGACCCGGCAGCCAAAGGAGGCCAAGTGTTCGGATAACGATGCTGTCAGCCCTGGTCGGTCTTCGCCGGTGAAGCGAAACAGGATGGTCGTCGCGGTAGCAGTCTCGATCTCGTTCATAGCCCGCGAATCGTAGCGTCCTCTCGGTAAGTCGTCAAAGTGGTGTTAAAAATCCAATTCGCCACCGAGGTCACCCTCGTCGCGAGGGTCCCCACACCATTGATTCAGTGCGGAGATAACGCGGTCGCGATCGTGGTGATTGGTCCAGAGCGAATCATCCACGTCCAAGCGGATCTCGTAATAGCCTTCGCGAACGCAGTCTTCCTCACCACAGAAGTGGGGCAGGTCGGCTATCCACACGATTCGGTACAGCGGGACGTGTTTGTCATCGATTTTAATAATGGGGGCGTGCATCAATGGATCGCAAAAGGGAATGCGTGTGTGCAAGTTACTTCGTCGAATGCTCGCCAGCAGCGTTCCGAGCGGCGGATTCAGCTGGGATTGCCTGGCAGGTCCGAGCCTGGAATAACCTTCGATTCGAACGAGAGCGTGATGTTACTGAGCCAATTCGCGACTGCGGCCCGCCGAGGCAGCAACCGCGTCGATCAGGGCTCCGCGAACGGCATTCTGTTCGAGCGACCGAATGGCGGCAATAGTCGTTCCGCCAGGGCTGCAAACTTTGTCCTTGAGCACCCCCGGGTGTTCGCCGGTGTCGCGAACCATCGTGGCGGCCCCACGCACGGTTTGAATCGCCAAGTCCAAGGCTGTTTTCCGAGGCAATCCCGCCGCCACACCACCGTCGGCGAGTGCTTCGATGATCAAAAAGACGTAGGCTGGCCCGGAGCCACTCACACCCGTCACGGCATCGAGCTGGCCCTCGGTCACCGGGGCCACGTACCCGACGCTGCCCAACATCGCTTCGATCGATTCGACGTCCGCGGCCGTCACTTCGTCGGCGGAGCAATATGCCGAGGCGCCCTCGCCAACGAGGCTCGGCGTATTGGGCATCACACGGGCTACCCGTTTGTGCCCAGCACCCTCGGTGAGTTTCGCCAATGGCACTCCGGCGGCAACCGAAATCACGAGTTTCCCCATCAAGTGGCCCTGGGTATCAGCCAGCACCGTGGGGATGATGTGCGGCTTGACGGCCAGCATGATGATCTCGCTGCCAGCAATCGCCTTGTCGGTGGCCTCGGACGATCCGGCCGTGTAAAACTCGCATCCCGGGTAGTTTTCCTGCCACCACTGGCCCGTGGACTCGCTGTTGGCAATGACGGAGAGCTTCTCCGCGTCGAGTACCGACTGGTCGATCATCCCGCCGACCAACGCGCGAGCCATTTGACCGCCGCCGATGACGGTGAGGTGAGGGAGTTTCATGAGCACGTAGGAGGCAATAAAATGCGGAATGCGAGCAAGAATTCACGATGACTAGAACAACGCATCGGACCGCGGTTCGGTGTCCGAGAGCAGTTTGATCAATGCGATGCGCAGGTGTTTGACGCTCAAGGGTAATGGTAACAAGGCTCGATTGGAACCACGAACGGCTCGCTGGATCAGGTGCTTCTGATTCGGGTCGACGAGCAGGATCGCCGGGATTTCTTTGGTTTCCTCGTTCTCCCCGAACGCATTGAACGCTTCCAACGCGTCATTGCCGAGCTCAGCGGCTCCGAAAATCACGCAGTCCGCAGGCCGCTCGATCGCATCTTCAAAGCGGGTGAGGGCCCGCTGTGGGTCGGCGATGATGAGCACTCGGTAGCCGCGAGCCTTGAGTCGATCGCGGACCGCATTCTGCAGCCCTGTCTTGGACTCGACGAACATCACCACATACCCCTCGCCCTCGTTGGTGATGACGTGGTCGTCGCCGACATCCTCGGCGTTGACCTTCCCGCTGAGGTCAGGCGCTCGCGCCTCGGCAGGACCTCTCTCCAACGTGTCGATCACCGTTTTGGTGGCGGAGGCGAGTGCGGTGCAGGTCTGAATCCGCTTCTCCGGATCGAACTCCATCGCGGCGAGCAATAGTTGATTGACGATCCCGGGAAGGTCCGGGACATAGTCATAGATAGAGCGAATGTCCTGGAAACGCGAGATATTCAGCCGCGCCATCCGGTCGCGAGTCTCCGTTAGCGCCGGTGTCCCGGCGAGCATGTGATAGAGCATGTTCCCCGCGAAAAACACGTCGCTGCGCGGATCGTCTTTGCGGACGTTCGTCCCCCGTTCCAGCGCAGCGTAATCGATCGCACGGGCATTGGGACAATCGGCGACAACCTCCGGGTTGCTGCGGTCGGCCAAGGCCGCCAGCCCGAAGTCGACGAGTTTCGCGACGCCATTGGAACTGATCAGCACGTTGGACAGTTTCAAGTCCCGGTGGGAGATTCCCAGAGATGCGGCAAACGCCAGTCCGGAGGCGATTTCGTGCATCAATTTCAGCGCCAACTCAACAGGCAACTTGCCCCGGATTTTGACCAACTCTCTCAGCGTCTGACCTTCAACGAACTCCATCACCAAGAATGGATTGTGCCGGTCAGGAACAACCTCCAAGATCCGGACGATGTTGGGGTGCTTGAGTTTCAACCCCATGCGTCCCTCGCGCAAGAATTGCTCGAGCTCGTGGGCTTCGTCCCGGAACCGCTTGCGGAGCACCTTGACGGCGTAGACCTCGCCGTTTCTTTCCGCCCGGTACACCCGGGCGAACGTTCCCGCCCCGATCAAGTACAGGATTTTGAAATCGCCGTAAAAATAGCCCACACGGTCACCCCGCATGATTTTTTCGGTTTGCAGTGTGGTGACCAATCCACGGCTCTGTAACTGATCGACGACCTCCGCCAGCGATACCTCGCCCACACCGAGTTCACCGATCACACGGCTGACGTCCATTCGCTCCGCCACGCCCGTCGAAATGACGCGTTCCACAAACTCTTCTTTCGTGATACTCATGGCGATTGCGTCGAATTCGATGTGCTTGGGCGGCGATAGTCGTGGATCGAGACGCCGGCTGATCTGAGTTGTTGGAGTGCTCCCTGCCAGACTGCGGCCTTGTCGGAGCGTTGATTGAGGTAGAGCTTCAGGTACGGTGCGAATCGTCGATTCGCGCCAGCATCTTCAACACACATTTTGACAATCGGGTTGAGCGAATCAATCGGATTATTGGGCATGATCAACATGGACAGATCCGACAAACCCACCAAGGGCTCGAGCGAGCGGATTCGATTATCAGAGATTTCGAGAGTCGTTAAGCCCTTCAGGTGTGATACCGGCGTCAGGTCTTCGACACGGTTGCCCGCCAAATCCAAGGCGTTGAGTTTGCTCAACTCCGCCACGGCAGAGATCTCATCGAGCCGGTTGTCGGCGAGATAGAGCGATCTCATGTTCGCCATTTCGGCAACCGCATCGATCTTGGTGAGTTCATTGCCCGAGAGATCGAGCAGCTGAATCGCCGTCAGTCGCTTCAGCGGTGAGATGTCGGCAATCGCGTTGCCAGCGAGCGTGACACTCTGCAGGCGAGTCAATCCGGCGAGCGGTGTCAGGTCGCTGATTTCGTTGTTTGAGAAATCCACGAGCATCAAGGCGGGACAATGCTGCAGCCCCTCGAGGCTGCTAATTTTTTTCCCCTTGGCCTCGACGCGTGAGATTTTCGCGACATCTGCGGCTGTCAGCGGCGCATCGCTGCCTCGCTTCGCCAAAACGCTGGCGCGGACCACCGCCTCCAAAGCCGGATCAGGAAACAGGGCTGCAGCAGCTTTCGCCTGAGCCTGTGCTGATTCCGAGGACAGTGCTGATTCCTGGCCCTGTGCTAATTCCGGGGCCTGCCCCCACGCGGCTGGTGCTACGAGCGGAGGCCATAACGCATTGACAAGGACGAATAAACGAGCGAGCGAACAACGAGAAAACAATGGAGGCATTGTCCCAGCGAGATCTTGGGGGGGGGAACGATGAGAGCGGTACACTCGAAACCGCTCATCATACTCAAAAAACTCTTTTCATGGCGTCCCCCGCGTCAATCATTGAGCAATCTCATGGATCGCGGTGACAGCATCGGCCTGCGAGCCGTAGAGGATTGTCATGCCGTCATTGCTCGCGGCAATCGCAAAGGCCTGTTCCATCTCGTCCTCGGTGAGCCATCCTTGATTCCCCATGTAACGAATTTCGGCGAGTTTCCGCAGGAGCGAGAAAGTGGAGTCGCCGAGCACGCCTGTCACCCGGGCTCGCGATTGAGCGGGCGTCAGCGTAGGGAAATCGCGGAGACTGAGCTTGCTGTCGAGCACGCTCCAGAACTTTTCCAAGGCATCGTTGACGTAGCTTTCCGCCGTCGCCCGTTTCGTCTGCAGCAACCGTTGCAGTTCGCGGTTGTCCATCTCGTCGGATGTGATCAGAGTGCGGCCACTGCGCCCGTCGATCACCTTCACACGCGTCGAATTCTGCGGCGAGCTGTTGCGGACGGTTTTCATCGACACATCAAAATGTAACAGTAACTCGATGTTTTGTTCGGCGGCCGCCTTGCTCATTTCCTGCGTGCTGCCCTCGCCCAAATAGACCACGCTGGGGATCCACATGCGCGGATCACTGGGCTGGACATAGTCACCCGCCACCGTGTCGCCTTGGTCCTTGGCATCCGGGTCGAGATTGGCAAAGGCCGCACCGAACTGCCCGCTCGCCATGCGAGTTTTCATTCCCTCGGTGACGACCGTCGCAACATAGCCCATCAACTCCTCCATCCGCTCGCCGACGCTGGGGTCGGTCATCTGCGCCTCCGGGGCCGCCGCCACCGAGGCGCTCGGATCGATCATGCGGCCGTCGCGATCATATTGGGGCGTTCCGCTCGAACCGGGACCGCCGACTGCGTCCATCCGTTGCTCATAGGGGCTCATGGAATCCATCGAACTCGAACCGGGGCCTCCCTCTGGGCCGAGACCGGAATTGGGCCCCATCATCTCAGACTCGTAGGAACTCGACATCTCTCCCATGCCAGCCATCTCTCCCATCCCGCCCGGCGTCTTGCCATCGGCCCGGATCGGGGCGTAGTCCGTCACCTCCGTATCGCCATGCAATCCAATCGAGGCGCCCCAGCGGAGTTGCCATACCGGGCGGCGGAAATACGCGCTGAATTTCAAGCTATTCAAATCCTCTTGGGAATCGACGCCCCCACGTGCGAGAAAGCCGAAGTAGAGTTCACGGGCCAACGGCAGGTTGCCATAGCGATAGGCAACGTTCGCTTCGTTGCGCAGTAGCGGACCGACCATCGGCGGCGTCGGCGGTGTCGTCGGCGGCTGCATGACCCTGGCGAGTTGCTGCCGCAGGGGAGTCCATTCGGGCTGCACGAGCTGGTAGAGCGACATCGGAGTAGGCCCTGTCGTCAGGTTCGCCTCCGGTCCCGATGCGGCTGGCCCCGACTCACTGCCATATCCGCTGCCCTCACCGTATCCGCCGCCCTCACTCCCATAGGGCGTTGAGCTCATCGGCCCATCGGGCCCCTGGGCCTCGGCGCTAGCGATCATGCAACCCCCCAGCAGGACGCAGGCGATACTGATCCGTAATCCCCGCAACGCACCTAGCGACGAATTTGCAGAGGACGGGCCTTTCGGTGCCCTTCCGACAGGCTGAGGGCGGAGCTGAGGGCGGAGCTGACTCCAGCGGGGCGGTAACGGGCATCGGTTTTGGATAACGAGCGGTACCATACGAGCAAACTCTAGTGAAAACGGGGAAAATCACATAAAAATGATAGGCATTGCTTCGATTTCGCAGTAACTTTCGAGACAATACAGCGTTCATAATAAGTCAATTGGAAGCGCGACACGAGCAATTTCGAGCTGGATTCCACCGAGCGAGGGAACTTTTTATCGCAGGGGGACGTCCTAGTCCTCTGGAGTGATTGCACATTTTGGGTAGCCGGTCGCCCCGCCGCATGATGCGGATAAGACTATCGGCAACCCGCTATTTAAGCACTTTTTCAAAGATACTGAGTTCATGCTACGCCACCGATATCGCACCCCCCGACGGCTTTCTCTCCAAGTACTTGACGATCGACGCGTTTTAGCTGCGATTGTGGGCGGGGTTTTTCATGACGCGAACGACTCTCTCCGCCGTGATAGCGACGAGACTGGCTTAGAAAATCGATTGGTGTACGTCGACCAGAATCAAAATGCGCAGATGGATCAGGGCGAGAAGTTCGCCTTGACCGACGGCGCGGGCGAGTTCTCGATCGATGGTTTGAGCGATGGCGAGTATTCGGTCCGATTGTTCAGCGGCACCAGCAGCCAAGTGCAGACAACGCCCTCATCGGCTGAGATGCTGCATGACGCGGTCCTGCGAACAGATGTGGCGACCGCGGTCCCGGCCATCGTGCTCGATGCCGGCACACCGTCTCAACGCACTGCCTCGGCAGTCCTGGCCAGCTCGACTAGCCTGCAGTCGGTTGCGGCCGACGGAACACTCTCGGACCCGATCGACGTCGGCGGATCAATTACCCACTTGAGCCGCTTGGCTGATGGATCGCTGCTTGTGTTGTCCAACACCAGCGATGGCGGTCAGGCACATCTTGTCGACCCAACCCTCTCGAGCCTCACGGACATTGGTACGGTCAGCACGGGCTTGGAAATTCAGTCCGGTGGTGGCGATGACTTGGGAAGAGGCTTGGTCGTCGCGAGTCCTACAGGGGATTCCGGCCAAAGCGAGTTGTGGTCGGTCGATGCCACGGAGGCGACCTTGGCGGCAACCGGAGTCATGGTTGCGGAGAATTCCGTGATCACCTCCGATTCCACGCCCAGGACCGATGATGGGCCGACCCGCAGCGTAATCAGTCATGCTGCCCTCGTTGATGATGGCAACGGCGGCACGAGCGAAGAACTCGCGATCAGTTTGTGGAGCCACTCCAGTGCCTCCACGCTCGGTGAGCCGATCGTTGTTAGCGGTGCCAGCGAAGTGGTTGCGTTCCACGACCAGTCCGGTCTGCTGGTACTTCGCACGGGCGAGAACCTGTCGGTCTATGACGTCGACAATCATCTGGCCTCGCTCTACACGATCGAAGACACCGAATCGGTCGCAGCCATCGATGGGGCTCGAGGCCTGATCGTTGCCCTCACTTCGAGCTCAGCCGGCGATACGGCGGCGGCTGGACTGCGGTTGATCGACAGTGAAACCGGATCCATCGTCGCGGACATGCCAATCGATGTGACAGCTGTGGGCGATCTGGATTCGCTATCTCTCGATGAGGATCTACGCTCAGTCGTCCTTGCCGGTTCCGCGGGAATTGCCCAAATCACGCTGCGAAAACCCGCTGCGGCACAGGTAAAGATTGCCGGCGGGCAAGCCGAACGGGCCGCTTTCGGCGTTCGACTGATCGGTTCGAACAGTGCCCCCGTTTATACGGAGACACCCGTGATCTCGACCGAGGAGGATTCGATCCTGTCCGTGCCGCTGCCCGCGGCGAGCGACACCGACGGCGGCGACCATCAGATCATTCTGCCGCTCTACCCGCCCCAGTTCGGGACCGCCACGATCGGCCCCGACGGGCAAATTGACTACACACCGAATGCCGATTTTGAGGGCACCGATACCATCTCAATTTTGATTGGTGATGGACGAGATTTCACCGAAACCGAGATCCAGATCAATGTCACGCCGGTTCCCGATATTCCGTCCGGTGTGACCGCGGGTATCAATCCCGTTCCTGAAAATACGCCGCCGGCAGGCACCAGCGGCAGCTGGAACCCGATCGGGATCGTTGGGGTGACCGACGTCGATGCGGTGAACAACTTTGACATTCGCATTCTCGACCGCAACCGCGTGCCCGATGAACGGTTTCGGGTGGTCGATCGAGACATCATCTTCGTGGGCCCTGAACCACTCGACTATGAAACCGAGCGGTTGATTCCGCTGATCATCAGCGTGGATGACCCCGACAGCGGTGGCAATCTCGAGTTCCTCACGGCAATCTCGATCATGGATTCCGACGATCCGATCACCGACATCACGCCGGACGACGCGTCCGTGCATGAAAATTCTCCCGGTGAGGTCGTCACCGGACTGGGCGTCGTGGATCAGGATGTCGGTCAAAATCACGAACTTAGCGTGGACGATGATCGCTTTGAAATCGTCAGTGGCGCCTTGAAACTCAAAGACGATGTCGAACTCGACTACGAAGAGTCCGACACCATCACCGTCAACGTGACGGCGACCCATGAAGACGACTCGTTCACCAAAGCGATTGAGCTCTCGGTGATCGACGTCCACGAAACTCCCGGCGATATTTCGCTCAGTAATCACTCCGTTCTCGAACTCCAGGCCGGGGCCGTCGTCGGAGAACTGACCGTCGACGGGAATCCGGCAGCCAACGGTCATTCCCTGACCGTGAACGACTCGCGCTTTGTGATCGACGGATCAACCCTGAGACTCGCCGACAACACCTTCCTCGAGCACACGCCAGGCGTTGATGACGAGATTCTTGTCGAGGTCACCGCGACACCGAACTTCGCGGACGCCGATGGCGTGTCAGAGGAATTCGTGATCGCTGTCCTCGAAAATGACAACCGGTTCCATAACGATAGCTATCCCGAAGATGTCAATCATGCCGATGGAGTCACGGCTGTCGATGCGTTAACGATCATCAACTATCTCAATGCCTACGGCGCCGGCCCTGTCGGCGAAGGTGATCCGGCCTTCGGTTACGATGTCAACAACGACGGTTTCGTCACGTCTCTGGATGCCCTTCTGGTGATCAACGAGCTCAACGCGATCAGTGCCGGGGCGACTGGCACGGTCAACAATGAACCATCGAGCGAACCTGACCCGAACTCCGACACGCCGGACGCATCGAGCCGAATTGCCAACGATCCGGTCGTCCCGGTCGAGACTCAATTGCCGAGAGTCTCACCGCTACGCCGCTCGGCGAGCCAGGACCTGGCCATCGCAAGCCTGATGGAGTTATCAGGCAGCAAAGTTTCCGGCCATTCGTCGGATTCGATCGACGAGACCGTTGCGGTCATCTCTATCGAGATCCCAGACCGTCATGGTGATGAAGATCGCGCCGACGAGGTGTTTGGCGAAACCGGTATCGACCTACTCGGTTCCTAGCCCAGAGGCCGGTTGGGAACGACGGCATTCGCCGTGATCGAGGCCCCCACCCTCACGGGTTCGGCCCATTCAAGAGTGCGTCGAGCTGGCTGCGATCAATCTCCGGGACCGCATCGGACGGTGCCGTTTGAGTCCGCTCGGATTCAGCAATCTGATCAATGAATTGCTGGAACTGAGGTTTGTCGGGTAGCGCATTGCGTCCGATCCGAGATTGCCGCAATGCTTCTGACTTGAGCCCTCGCTCCAACAACTGGTTGATATAGTCCACCCGGTAGATAAATTTCTCCGGTGCCATGCGGATCGCCTGCCGGTAGTGCTCCTTCGCTGGCTCGATCTCATCCAAATAAAAGTGAATGCGTCCGAGCAGCTCTTCGCAGTGCGCCCGCGTCTCCAGAGGTGCGTCTTTTTCGCTGCCAACCGTCTTAACGGCACGCCGGAGAAACTCAGGATCGGGTTGCTCCCACTGAAGCACCCTGCTCGCAGCGGAACGCATCACGCGGGGGCTATCCGGAATGACCTCCTTGACGTCCAGTTCAGGGTTGTCCTGTACCAGTTGCATCACCTCCGCGGTCAACGCAGGATCTGCTTCGAGTGCCGCACGCAGCCCCTCGGTGGCGGCCTCGAAATCTCCGCGTCGAATCGATGCTTCCCCCAAGGCGAACTGCCGGGATGGGTTGCCGTTGTAGAATACGAGCAGATGCTCCGCCGCCGCATGGGCGACCGCCTCAGCGTTCACAGTTCCGCCCGACGGGAGACTTTCGCCACTACGGATGATCGGGAATAACCGCAACAGACTGCCGCGCGGGGCCTGCGCCAACGGGCAGATTTGCAGCGTCTCGAGGCTGGTCTGCCACGCGTCGTTGTAATGCTTCCAGCTCGACAGCGACTCCTGCCGAACGATCGATGATTCCGGTGGATAGGGCAGAGTGTGGTTGCTGAGATCCAGCTGTTCGTAGATATCACCCATTTCCGCTGCCGATTGCGGACGCCATTCTCGGGTCTCGGCAAGTCGTGCCCGATCACGCTGGACCGCGCCCAGTCGCGCGAACAGCAGGGGAGAAGTGTCCGCGGCACGTCGCTCCTGGAGGACATTTTCCATCTCCTCCAGTGCTTCGGGATTCAGCTGCCAACGTGAATATTCCGCATGGAGTCGGCTGAGCAGCGAGTCGGTAATCGCGTCCTGACGCAGGACAGGAATCACATACAAACCGCCGCCAATCATCAAGCCTGCGAGCAGAAAACAGGGCAATCGATGGAACCCGCCCAGCCACCGGTTACCTCGGGCTGATCGGTTCAATCCGAGGCGGTTCGGAGGCTCCGGCGCCGTGTGCATGGTCCACTCCCGCGGATTCTCGTCACGATGGTGCCCAGACCATGGTAGGGTGAACCCGCCGCTGCCACCGTTGGCAATATCACGCGAAATGATCGCGGTGCCGAGGAGCAGCGCAGCGATCAGGTTTGCAGGCAAAACCAATCCATAATCAAAAAATTGAGACGCCATGATCGCCGCGATCGCGTACCACCCCGCGACCCGCAGACCCTGGTCGAGAGGATCCACCGAGACAGCCAATCGGTTCAGGGCAAACAAGAGGATCGCCAAGATCCAAACGGCGACGACCAAGCCAACCAAACCGGTTTCCACGAGTAGCTCCAACCATAGGTTGTCGGCGTGCTCATACCACCAACTGGGCGAGACCTCTTGGTAAGGCAAATAAGCGTAGGCATACGTGGACAATCCCGCACCGCCGGGGAAGTATGCCATGGCTGCCTGCCAGCCATCACTCCAGTGCAACAGTCGCCCGTTGCTCTGCAGCGTGTCGGCGTCGCCAGTGAACACTTCCCATCGCTGCAACGTCTCCAAGTTCAAATTCATGGGGGTGATCAGCACAGTCACCGATATCGCCAGGATGACGACCAGGATGGGGAGACTGATGAGACCTCGACGAGGGCGAACATATCCAAAGGCGAAGGCCATTCCGAACAACGCCGCTACCAAACCACCGCGTGACCCATTGACCAGCAACCCGGCGATACACGTCGTTCCCGAGAGCAAGCCGACTAGCGATTCACGGTCAGAGATCAACGCCACCAAATCGTTGAATTCAAACTCAGGAGCATCCACCTCGACCTGGTGCATGGCCATCATCCGCCACGACAACAGACCGAGACTGGCCGCTAAGCCAAGATTCAACATCAACGCGGCGTTGTTGCGATTGACGAACCCACCAAAGGAATTCGGTTTCGGTTGAAAGATCCAAAGATCGGCTGTCGGGTCGAGTTTTCGATACAAACCTAACACCGCGACGCTCGCACCAGCGATCGCCAGCGAACTCAGCAGCATCATCAACCGCGAACGGGCGTGGAAGACGATCGACGCTGCCCAACACAGCGGCAGCATCAACGTCACGAGCGCCGCGACATGCGAGGTGTCGTAGGGCGAGACCGACATCGAGGCAACCGTCGCTCCGCTCTCAGCCTGGCCGGGCGACGTCACCTCCAGTCCAACGAGCCATTCGGTGAAGGCTGTGTAAGAGCCCGGGCTCAGCCAGGCGATTAGGCTCGCAGGCATGGCGACGCTCTGCACAAACGCCCAAAAAACCAGCACACCCAGCGGCCACAAGATGGCATGCTGGCGCAGCCCCGATGATGCCGTGCTGTCGGTCAGCCCCGGCAGCGCCAAGATTGCGGCGAGGATGATGCCGAACGCCGCAATGTACTGGCTCCAATGGTAAATACCACCAAAATCGACCGCTAAGAGAATCGGCAGCATCACCATCACGATGGCCGAGGCCCACAAGGAAACGTTGCGGCGTGAAGTGAACAATGGACGTCTGCGCTAAAAGTGAGAATCGACGTTCGAACGGGTGAACATACCACATCACTTTATCTCAAAATCCGCCTCAAAAAGCGAGCCAGACCCGAGCGGAAAGTCAACTTCGACGACTTCACCATGAATTGAATCGATTCAGTCGAGACTTCGATCCGCAGGGGCACCCTCCTCGCACTTCTTACACGTCAGCCGGTACCCCAACATCGATTCCCGCCCGGTTCGCGTCGTCACCCACGGCCTGCTCATCCAGGGCGGATCATGACGGACGTGCTGGTTGTGCCCACAGGCGAGCTCAGCCACCCAGTGATCCTCCTCATCCTGATGAAATCCAGTAATCGGCTGTTGCATCAAAACCTCGCTGTCGTCGCCAAGGGTGTCAAACTCGCTTGCGTTGTTCGAATTGCCCCAAACATACACCTTGACGTGCACAAATAAAAGTGTACCGTCTAGTACAGTATCGCTTTTTTGAATCCACCTACAGGGAAACCACACGAAATGTTGAGTGACAAGACAATCCGAATCGTCAAGGAGATCACACCTTTGGTGGCCGAACATTCCGAGGCGATCACCACGCGGTTCTATTTGCGGATGTTCGAGGAGAATCCGGAAGTCCAGGCATTCTTCAATCAAGCTCACCAACATTCCGGGGGCCAGCAAAAGGCTCTGGCGGGCGCCATCTGTGCCTACTTTACCCATATCGACAATCCCGCCGTGTTAATGCCAGCAGTGGAATTGATCGCGCAGAAGCACTGCTCGTTGGGGATCAAGCCGGAACACTACCCAATTGTGGGCAAACACTTGCTCGCGGCGATTCAGGACGTGATGGGGGACGCAGCCACCGATGAGATCATCGAAGCGGTCGCCGAGGCGTACGGATTTTTGGCGGATATTTTCATTGGTCGCGAGGATGCGATCTACGACGAGCAGCAGTCCGCCCCCGGTGGATGGACTGGATATCGCGACTTCATCGTCGATCGCAAGATTCCTGAGAGCGACGTGGTGACTTCGTTCTACCTGCGCCCCGAAGACCAGGGAGCCTTGCCACCATTTCGGCCCGGGCAGTACATCACTGTTCATATCGACCACCCTGTCACGCCGACTTCGCCGCGCAACTACAGCCTCTCGGATCGGCCGGGCATGGATCACTTCCGCATCAGTGTCAAACGCGAAGGGCGGCTCTCCCCCGACGCGCCCGATGGCTTGATTTCGAGTCACTTACACGATGCGATCCAAGAGGGTCACCGAGTGAAGGTTGGTCCTCCCTGCGGCGAGTTCACGGTTGATCCAGAGAGTGCCAACGGACGTCCGATCGTACTGATCGCAGGCGGAATCGGGATTACGCCTCTATTGTCGATGGCCAAATCCATCGTTCACACCCACCCGGAGTCACCGGTTTACCTGCTACAGGCAGCTCGCAATAGCAGCGTGCATGCGTTCGCAGATGAAGTGAAGAACCTGCAATCACTCAGCTCCAACATGCACACCAAAGTGCTCTATGACACACCGCTCGAAGGGGATGTCGAAAGTGGGCGCTGTGATGGCGTGGGCTTTGTGACGACGGAGTTGTTGCGGGAATGGGCGCCCTGCGCCGATGCGGACTTCTACTTTTGCGGACCAAAGCCGTTCATGCAGAGCGTGCATGCTTGCCTGCAAGAACTCGGCGTCGACGAGACCCGTGTTCGCTACGAATTTTTTGGTCCCAAAGAAGAGCTCGCCTCGACGGGCGCGTGATCGAACGCCACGTGATCGACGGCCGAGACGCTCGCCCGCGACGATGGCTTCTCCGCCCCGTGGACCGCCAGAGCGTGCCGATCGGCTACAACAAACGGTTCATCCGACGGAAGCGTGCGCAGAGCACAGCGGAAGGTTTTTTGAGTACTGTCATATCCAGAACGAAAATTTGCAGTGCGCGCGTACGCTCAGCGGCACCACCAATAGGGTAGCTTTTTCGACACTCAAAGTCCACTGTTTGTCGGCCAGCCAGCACGGCTCGGTTAGCTTTGGTGGTTCAGTCTCGCCACCCTGGTAGATATCCGAAGCTCTGAGAGCCCCACACTGTCTCATCCGGCGTTTGAACCGCTAACAGAGCATCTCACTCTAGCACGGGCTTGCTCAGCAGAGCTACGCTCCACCGATACCCTCGGCATGCGACGACGTTGTTAGTGTGCTTGGCAGCACGACAATTCAGCCTAAGACTTCAGAGCTTCGGACGGTTTCGATTCTACAGTGTTTTCCTGGTTCACTCCAAGACGAATTAGTAAGCCGATCAGCAAGTCGCCGATCGATTGAGGGCCTCGACGCTTCTTGCCAGCGAGAAGCTGC
>NZ_SJPK01000032.1 GCF_007859855.1 Allorhodopirellula solitaria | reverse complement strand
AGCGAACGGATGAAGCTGTCGGGGATGCGTTGGAAGAAGGAAGGCGGTCAACAAACGATGACACTTCGTTGTCTGCTGCTCAGTGGAGTGTGGGATGCTGTCTATGAGAACTGGCTCCAGTCAAAACCGACCGTCGGCGACCTTACCAATTTGGAAACAGCGTGATGCAGGACTCGTCGAGCGCACCAAGCGGATCGCACCCGAGCCATGCCTTGAAAGCCTCAGACGCACGCTTCCGTCGGATGAGCCTCTTGTCTCACAGTGTTTCCCGAAGGGTAGATCGACGATACCACCAGGTACCTCTGGGGGGCGATTTGCGGACAGGGGGGGTGAAGGCTAACTCTTGAAAACACTGGGTCTTGTGCCTTTGCCCGTCTTGGTCGAGCGAGCTCATGACGCTGTATGGACTCCATTTTCGTGTCCAATACAGCATCTCTTTTTAGGTCCGGCGGCGTGAATTTTCACAACAACTCCCGCTAAGAGCGGAATCGGCTGTTGCCTAAAAAATCAGTTTGCAAATTGCTATTCAAGCAGGGTTGCACGACTACTATGTTGACTCGCAGTCGCTCAGATTGAGTTGACTGCATTGTCTAGGCGGACATCCAATTTCCCATTCTTTGATAGGGTTGGTGCATGCCGTCTACAACAGGTTCGACGACTCTGCCTCTTGGCGTAGTTTGTACGGACGCGATAGAGCAGCTTGATTCTTTCGTCCCCAGTTCGATCGAAACGGAACGGCGGCGGAGCGATCGCCGTAGTCAGCGACAGGATGCTGGCAATCTATCTCACCGAGCTCGCGCTCGCGTCGCCATCAAGTCGGCTCCCTCGGGCTATTGGCAGATTGTACTGACAAGCATTCCGTTGTTGTTGTCAGACGCGCTCTCGATCTGTGTCGCCGCTCTTCTCGCAGCCTTTTCGGTAGGGGAACTTGCGGATGTGACTTTGCATAACGGCATGTGGATTCAGCTGATCTGCTTGGTGGGGTGCCAGGTTATTTTTGCAACGATCTTCGGGTTGTACCCCGCAACAGGCTTGAGTCCAGTGATGGAACTACGGCAAGCCGTCAGTGCTACGGCATCGGCGTTTGGGACGGTTGTGTTCCTCAATCTGTCTCTGGCAACTCTCAATGCCGGTGAAGTTTTGGTAGCGTTGGTCGGCTTCATGGTGAGCGTGGTGGCCCTTCCAATTGCTCGCCTGTCGGTCCGCCAAATATGTGCAAAGCAGCCGTGGTGGGGTGAACGCGCCGTCATTATTGGAGCGGGATCACAGGGCCGTGCGCTTTATCGTTTCTATGAACGTGCCACCCAGCGAGGGCTTCGCCCTGTTGGGATAATTGACTTGAGTGCTGCTCCGCTTCCCAATCGTGGAAGCGAGACGGATCTTCCCCATTTAGGATCAATCCGGCGTTTGGAGTGGTTGCGCCGTCGCTACCATCTTCGCTGGGCGATCGTGGCGCCGGGAGGGTGCGAACCCATCGATATGTCGGAAGTCATGTCGCGGGCGGCGAATCTTCCCAATCTACTGATTCTGCCGTCTCAGCTTCTACTGCCGAGCCTCTGGGCGAGTACACGTGAGTGTGGTGGTGTCATGGGCGTTCATCTTAGGGATCACCTTCAGAGCCCTTTAGGTCGCGTCATCAAACGCTCTCATGACGTCGTGCTAGCGACACTCGCCTTGATCGGTCTATCCCCTCTCTTCCTGGTGATCGCCGTGTGGATCAAGTGGAACTCTCCAGGGCGTGTCTTCTATGGCCACCCGCGGGTCGGCAAGGATGGAGAAATGTTTCGAGTCTGGAAGTTTCGATCGATGGTTATGAACGCAGACGCCGTGCTTGAGTCGCACCTGCAGAGCGATCCCGAGCTGCGCCGGCAATGGACGGAGGATCAGAAACTGCGTAAGGACCCCCGTATTATTCCTGGTATCGGCAACTTCATTCGTAAAACGAGTCTCGATGAGTTGCCGCAATTATGGAATGTATTAGTTGGAGAAATGAGCCTCGTTGGACCGCGTCCTATCGTCCAAGACGAGATTGCGAAATACCGTGAGTCCTACCCGCTATATCAACGTGTTCGCCCCGGGATCACGGGGCTCTGGCAGGTTTCAGGTCGCAACGATACCAGCTACAGCCAGCGTGTCCGACTGGACAGCTACTACGTCTGCAATTGGTCGATTTGGTTAGATATCTATATCCTGATCCGTACAGTGCGGACCATGATTTTCCGTGAAGGGGCATACTAGGGATAGATCATGAATGAAACCACTCTGGAAAAGTTGTCGCGTGCATCCGAAGTGAAAATCCTATGTATTGGGGACGTGATGCTGGACTGCTTTCAGCATGGCGAAGCCAAACGCATCTCGCCCGAGGCGCCCGTGCCCGTGTTTTTGCGAGGGCGTGCCGAACAGATGCTCGGTGGAGCGGCCAATGTTGCACGCAACATGCGAGCCTATGGAGCCCGGGTTTGCTTGCATGGTGTGGTCGGTGATGACGTGGAGGCGGATGCCGTTTCTAAATTGGCAGATGAATCAGAGCTTGAGCATCAAATGGTTCGTGATGGCGGCCGGCCTACCACCACGAAGATTCGATTTGTTTCTCAAGGACAGCAGTTGCTACGCTCCGATCAAGAATCCAAAGTCCCGATCGATGCTGCGTTGGAGCAGTCTCTGCTTCAGAAGTGTTTGGAGACACTTGGGCAAAGCAACGTCCTCGTTCTATCCGATTATGCCAAGGGATGTCTGACGCCCGACCTCATTTCTGCAGCCATTGCATCAGCAAACAGTAGTGGAGTGCCCGTCATGATCGATCCGAAGGGCAAGGATATATCGCGTTATCGAGGTGCATGGGTCATCACACCGAATGAATCGGAGTTCCATATTCTTTCAGGTAACGAAGAATTCGAACTTGAGAAGATGGCGGAGTCGGCGCGTTACCTCATGCAAATGCATGAGATAGCTAACATCATGATCACCCTCGGGAGTCGTGGGATTCTACTGGTGACCCCTACTGAAACCTATAGCTTTCCCACTGTTGCCAGGCAAGTCTACGACGTGTCGGGCGCAGGCGATTCGGTGGTGGCTGCACTCGCTGTGTCATTGGCATGTGGATTGTCGATGCAGCAGTCCTGCTATGTCGCCAACATGGCCGGAGGGATTGCGGTCGAAAAATCTGGGACCGCCGTGGTTTCGCTTGATGACCTTGCGGCGCGTTTGTTGAACTCTGAAGTCTCGGAGTTGGTGAGTGCCAATGTCTAGTGGTCGTGGAAATCGTAATGCACGTCGGATGGATCGTCTCGTTGGCGTTCCAATGCTGACAGGGTTGGCGACGCTGCGGTGGATGGGCCGCCGTTCACGCAGGGAATCTTGGTCTCCGCGGCGAATCTGTGTCTATTGTCCTGGCGCGAATGGTGATCTGATGCTGGTCACTTCGCTACTGCATACCCTCGCAACGCAAACAAACTGTGAGTTGCTTTTAGCTGTTTCTCCTGAAAACCGCCACGCATTGCCACTGATCCAATTTGGCCAAGCCAATGTAGTCTCTCCGATTAAGAAGCCACGGGAAGCGGCGCGTGTGCTCGCGAGTGAATCCTTCGACACGTTGATCGACACTCACCAATGGTCACGCGTCGCGGCGATGCTCGCGAACGGAAATCGAGATGTGTTTACGATTGGATTTCAAACTCCGCATCAGTTTCGACATTTCGCCCACGACGTGGCGATACCCCATTTGGCATCCAATCATGAGTTACAGAACTACCAAAGCCTTCTGCAGCCGTTCGAACTGAACACGCAACCTCTACCACCCAAGCTGTGTGTTGCTGCCGGAGAGAATGATAAGACGCGACTGTTGAGCGAACGTCCGTTTGCTGTCATTCATCCGTGGGCGGCCGGTTATCTTCACACGCTCAGACAATGGCCGTCCTCGCGTTGGGTCGCCTTGGCGCACTGGATGGTTGATCAGGGCTGGCAGGTCTATATCACCGGTGGCCCGGGGGACCAGGAAGCTTCTCTCGAGCTAGCAAAATCGTGTGCTCACTCATCCGTTCGGTCGCTCGCTGGCGAGCTCTCGCTTGCGGAAGTGGGCTGGCTGCTAACCCAATCGGAAGCTTTGGTCAGCGTCAATACTGGCATCATGCATCTCGGTTCGCTTCTCAACGCGCCAACGGTGTCGCTCAATGGCCCCACAAACCCTGATCGCTGGGGACCGACAGGTTCTCGCAGCATGAATGTAAACCCACCGTCGGGAAAAGGAGGGTATCTCCATTTGGGTTTTGAATACCCATCGCGTCCCGAAGAAATCATGTCCGAGATTGAGTTGTCCGTCGTTACCGAGGCTGTTGAGAAAGTACGAATGCCTCCATCTTCTTCCGCATCCACCCATTCTCCTGAAGATTGCTCATGCCCAGTGAACTGAGTCCCAACTTTCGAGATTATATGCAACGTGGAATGGATCTTCGCCACTCCTTTTCACCCCCGCTGCTCGATCTCATTGACGCGGCTGGACGCGCGGTGACGAGATCACTCGCTATGGGCGGCCGGGTTTACTTCTTTGGAAATGGCGGTAGTGCAGCCGATGCCCAGCATCTCGCCGCCGAGTTGTCGGGACGGTTCAAGACCGAGCGGCGGCCTTTGCCCGGTCTCGCTCTTACTACCGATTCATCGGCGGTAACAGCAATCGCGAACGACTATGGCTACGAATCCGTTTTCGAGCGGCAGCTCAGAGCGTTCGCGCAGCCCTGCGACATTGCCATCGGCATTTCGACCAGCGGCAATTCACCCAACGTCGTTCGCGGGCTCGAAGCGGCGGGGGAAATGGGCCTCGCGACCATGGCTTGGACCGCACAGGCCGGCGGACGGTGTGCCGAAATTGCTGACATCGCTATTCGAGTACCGTCGACTTCCACCGAACTGGTTCAGGAGATTCATGCGGCGATTGGTCACTACATCTGCCACCGGGTCGATGACGTATTCACTGATCGAGCTGATTCCATCCCGGTGCTCCGGGAGGTCACTGGCAAGGCAGTCAGCATGAGCGAGCTGTTGGCTCTACGAGAGTTTTGGCGTGAGGCGGGCGTGAGAATGGTATGGACCAATGGATGTTTCGATCTGCTTCATGCGGGGCATTTGCAAAGCCTGCAGTACGCTCGGGAGGCGGGTGATGTGTTGGTCGTGGGATTGAATACCGACGCGTCGATCGCCACGCTCAAAGGGCCATCGCGTCCGATCAATCGCCAAGAGAATCGGGTGAGTGTCCTGGCAGGCCTCGATGCTGTTAGCTACGTCGTATTGATGGACGAACTCGATCCCTGCTCAACGCTCGATCAGTTGCGTCCCGACTTTCACTGCAAAGGGGCGGATTATCGAGACGTCCCCGATGCGAAGATCCCAGAAAAGGCAATTGTCGAACGGCACGGCGGAAAGGTGATCTACGCACCTTTAGCAGCCGGTCTGTCCACGACCGCCATCGCCGAACAGCTCGCCGAAGGACAGTGCTCCAGTGTCTGATTGCAAAGCTGTGTTTCTTGACCGAGATGGCACGTTGATGATCGATACAGGGTATCCCTCATCAGCGGACGAAGTCGTTTTAATCGATGGTGCTGCCGAAGCGTTGCGTCGGCTGATGGCGAACGAATACCGGCTTTTCATCGTTAGCAACCAATCCGGTGTGGGCCGCGGCTACTTCACGGAAACCCAGATGTGGTCGGTACACAACCGATTGATCGAGCTATTTCAGACCGAGGGCGTCACGTTCACGGATTCGGCCTACTGCACCGACGAGCCAAGTCAGCCGGGCTCACGGCGAAAACCGTCCCCCGACATGATTCTTGGGCTCATCAATCAGTACGCCCTTTCACCCAGTCAATGCTATATGGTCGGCGACAAGTCGAGTGATGTCGCGGCGGGCTGCGCGGCAGGGTGTCGCAGTGTTTTCTACGGCGATGCTAGTCAGACGCGCACGTGGCTGCCTACGGCAGCGCCCTGTCTGTCAACAAATAACTGGCGACGAATTGCCGACGAAATCCTGTCCCGGCCGCCTCAGCCTGCGGATGCACGTTTCAGGTCGGGGAGTGCTCGCGTATGACGCAGCGTTTGCTGAATCAGTTCGCACGCTTGGATCTGGGGTTCATTGGCTCTCGGTTCTTGTTGATGTTGCCGCTCATTGCCATTGAGCGGCAAGCTGGCGATGCGGTCACAGCTGCTCAGGGCCTCCGGGAATACCAAGCGTGTATTTTTCTGAGCACGATCGCTATCTTTGGTGCTTTCGAGCACTACGTAATCGCTAAGCGCTTTCTTCCCAACTCGATTCGATATCTCGCCTCTCGATTCACTGTGATCGGGATCGTTGGCGTCATTCTCCATGCACTTCACTGGACTCATTTCTCAGCCAGCATTTGGTTGTTCATTGCAACCGTTCGTGGTGGCTCGAGCGCCAGGCTGGTTCAGTTACGGTCGATGCCATGGAAGTATTTGAGAATCGTATTGTCGACTGTCGCTTCCGTTTCCATCCTGTTTATCGATATCCGGTGGTGGCTAGTTGCCGCAATCCCGAGCGCTTTAGCAATCTTGTCGACCGCGTCTGACGTTGCTGAGGTGCATGGCCAAGACCATCCGGTCGAATTGACACGCGAGTTCAAAAGCGGCACGCCCTACTTTCTCTCTCAGTTTTTAAGCGCTTCGTTCTTTCAGGGAAGCCTGTTCGTCTATCTGATGTTGAGCGAAGGGCAAGCGTCTCTGGTGGCATCAAGAGTGTACTTCTTTGCCTTTGCGGCAGCCGCACCTGTTAGTTTAGCGGGACGAGCTGTTCTTATGCACACGAGCGAGCTCGACTCACAGTCTCGCTCAGGTTTTCTTAAAAAGGGACTGTGGATCACTACTGGCTTAGGAAGCATCGCTGCGATCTCGGTCTGGGTATTCTCAGAGCGTCTCGAAGCGTTTCTGTACGGAGAATCTCTCATCGGCGGGGCGAGTCTCGTGTTTCTGAGCATGCTGATTGTCAGCCACAATGTCTCCGCTTTCCTGGCCTCGTATATCATTTCCATCGGCAAGATCCGAGGGCAGTTGATCAGCTCCGCGGCTGGAATTTTGACTGTTGCCATCATGTTTTTGCTGCTCCATTCCTATGGCAATACTACCTACGCGTGTGCGCTGTTCTGTGGCAGCATCGTGGCACTACTGCTGCGATTCACATGTGCCATCGAATACCTTTATGCCCGACAACCCTCTTTGGAGATCACCCAGTGAGTACGGCGCAAATGACCGCGACAGATGTCAGCCCAAACTTTCTGTTTATCGGACCTGATAAAACGGGTTCGTCGTGGCTGTTTCACCTGCTGTCGGCACATCCCGAGGTGTTCATTCCACTCGCGAAGGACACCTATTTCTTCGACCGCTACTATCATTTCGGAATGTCGTGGTACCTCGACCTGTTCCGGGCAGCGACACCGGAGCAGATTTGTCGTGGCGAGATCTGTCACGACTATTTGATGTCGACCGACGCAACCGATCGTATTCATACCCATCTTCCCGAATGCAAGTTGGTAACCTGTCTACGCCATCCCGCCGAGAGGAGTTTCTCACACTGGCTGTACAAGCGTCGCGCTGGTGAGACCGATGCCTCGTTTGAGGATGCTATCGAGCAGTTCCCTGAGATTCTGCAGAACAGCTGCTATGCCGAGAATCTCAGTCGATATATGGACCGTTTCGGCAAGCGACAGGTCCTTGTTTTATTCTTTGACGATCTTCAGGAGGAGCCACGCGACTTTGCAAAACAGGTTTGTGAATTTCTTGGTCTCACCTGGCATGAGAGCCTGCCTTTTCGTGAAAGACAGAGAGCCGCCGGGGCGGCCCGCAGTCCACTGATCGCGCGGACGGCCAAGGCGGGGGCGAACCTTAGCCGACATATGGGAATGGCGAATCTGGTCGGCCGAGTCAAGCACTCCAAGTTATCACGCCTGCTGTACAAAGAATTCGATAGTACCACTAAACCACGGATGAGCGACGCCACCCGCCAGCGGCTTGCTGAATGGTTTGCTGATGATATTGATGCCACGGAGCTGCTCACCGGTCGTGATCTTTCGAGATGGCGTCAATGAGCTAATGTACTAAAAGTTTTGCTCGCACCTGCTAGGCCGTCGACACTCCAGCTTCCGCACGGGTCGCTTCTCATCGCGGTGTTCAGTTTTGGAGCGTGCCTTGTCGACTTTGTCACGCCCTCGTCTCACCTACTATTAAACGGCTATCAATCGATCATGAGAGTACTTTATGTCACGACACGGCAGTGGAACCCTGGAGATGAATTCATTCTCGCAGGATCGCGGCGCATCGTTGCTTCGGCATGGGGGCAACCAAGTGTTGAAGCAATCTACAATAAGAGCCCTCAGGTGAAGAGCCTCTTTGACCGCTTCAACCCACTGCGCAATCGGTCCATTGGCAAGCTATCGGGAGTATTCGATTCCTTTGTCAAGCTAACCGAGTTCGATAACTCTCACAGCTGGTTTCACGACCTCGAGTTTTATGACGCCGTCGTTTTTGCGGGCAGCCCTGCCTGGTTCGGCGGACGCGTAGCCGATCTCTACAAGCAGCTTAAAGATTTCCCAGGCAAGATCCTGTGCCTCGGCATCGGCACTCCCAATAAGAGAATTGAATTTAGCACCGCAGAGCTATCGGCACTAAAATCGGCGCAGATCAGCGTGCGGAACCCTGAACTAGTTGATTCCCTGCAGAAATTCGGCATTTCGAGTAGCTACCGGCCCTGCCCGGCATTGTTCGCTGCGGCGAACCAGCGGCAGGTGGAGTCGCTCGAGTCGCTGGCGATGGTGTACACAAGCGACCGAGGGCAACGCTACCAAGCGGTGTCGACTGAGCACTACCGCAAGCAGAACAGCGTTTTTCAGCAGATCCTCGATTCACGAGTCGCCGACAATACCTACATTGTCTGCAACTACATCGATGAACTCGAACGGGCACAGGCCGATTTTCCTGGCGTTGAGATTCGTTATAGCTTTGACGCCCTCAGCTACGAGAACATCCTGCATGATGCCGATTTAGTGGTGTCTAGCCGCGTGCACGGTTGCGGCTTGGCATCGTCAATGGGCATCCCAAATCTCCATCTCGGCCATGATTCAAGAAGCAGCACCGTCAACGGGTTTTTGAGCGAGCGAGCGAATGCATCAGCGCCGGTAGATTGGATCCAGGAGAACCGCTTTTCACTCAATAGGCTCTCGTCGCGTTTACGCGAGCACCGGGAGCTGGCCTTTAATAGCTATCTCGATTGGCTGGGCCATGGTGCTACTGTCGATGCGAGCCCAGAACTTGATACCGCTGTGTGCTAAGCCATGCAACATTCTATCCAGTTAGGGACGAGTCGATTTGTTGTCGCGGATATACTCTGCGGGCTGTGCTTGCTTGGCGCGGCCACGTCGTTGGTGCCGGTTTTTGTGGCACTGGCATTGGTGCTATCACTAGTGGTGTTTCTCTCCTCCATTGCCCTGGGGATGTCACGGCTGACTCTGTTGCTTCTTTGTGCACTGATGTACACGGCCCTCAGCGGATTGATGACTGGAGGAGTACTGCCCTCGGATTTCGCGACGGTGGAGTTCTACGCAGGCGAAGGTCGTCTTTTTCTCTACTATCTGCCGTTCTTGGCTCTCGCTTCACTGAGTGTGCCTCGCGCTCACCTGAGAACGCTGGAGCGTTTTGGCCAGATGATCATTCTGGTGACGCTGCCATTGGCGCTACTGGCGATGGTGACCGCGCAGGACGCGTTGCCGACGTTCTTGACACGTTCTCATCATGGGCCCGGTGGTGTCTACGGAGTCTTGTGTTTGTTCTTCCTAGTTCAGACTGCGGCTACCCGGCGGTGGATGCCAGGCGTTTGGGCGATACTCGCGCTGCTGCCTGTGGTTGCGGCATCTTCACGCACCGCAATCGTGGCGATAGCGGCGAGTTTCGTGTTCGTGGTTATTTACCAAAAGAACTTTTGGTTGGCGACACGTCTGGCAGTTGTAGGGATGATTCTTGCAGCGATCGCATCCTTTGTGTCGCCAACCAACGCAGAACGCATGGTTTCTGTTCTACGTCCTGAGACCTATGAGGCTGTCCGCGAACACTATCAAACGGCTCGCTGGCAGCCGGGTAATGAGTTGTCCGAGGACATGGCGCTGAGCAGCGCCGATGCTGAATGGAATGTGCTGGGGCGGGTTTCGATGAGCAAGCACGCTTTCCTTCAGTTCTTAGACAGCCCTCTAATCGGATCGGGATTTGGGCGGTTCAATGACCTGGACGCGCGAACCGGTTATCGCGGACTCTACTACATTAATACGCAGCCCTATCGGACCATTCACCATCTGACGGCACACAACAGCTATTTACAGTTACTGGCTGAGCTTGGTGTCATCGGGACGTCCTTGTATCTAGGTTTCTGGTGTGCGGCGTTTATACGGTTGGAGCGTGCTAAACGTATGCGAGGCCCGCAAGGGCGCGAGCACCGATGGTTCTATTTGGCTTGCCAGTCCATTATTGTTTTCCTTTTCGCCAGTGGTTTTGTTTCGCATTCGCTTGCAGCGCCAGCATTTGGATTGCCGGCTGCAGCGACAGTTGGGTATGCAATCGCCATGACGAATGATCGATCATCCGAAGTAAGAGGACGCAGGATATCTTACCAAGCCGGTTCCCAGACAAGCTTGCGAGCGAGACGCGAAGAAACGGTGGTGGAACTGCTCGAGGAAGCGGAGTCAGATCCGGTCGAAGTCAACGCTTGATAGGCCTGCTGGTCGTCTATGAACCTCGCTGAAAGTTGTCTGTCAATACCGCCAGTAGATAGCCGGTCTATGTGCGGTCGCTTAAGTGGCTCCATCAGTACTTGACTGCGCGAAGCACCGAAGCCTGCTGAGATGCCAAGCCGCCTACCACTCCGATTTGGAAGAGCATCCAAAATGCGAAATCGTAGGCCAGGAAGACCGTTGCGAGTAAAGTCGACATCGCGAACAAGCAACTCGCCATTGCATCGATCGTATAATCGCCAACAGGATAAAAAGTAGTGGAGGCGTTGCGTCGCATCGTAATCAGTGTGGCAATCGCAGTCCCAATCACTCCGACAAATAGGGTCAGCCCCACAATTCCCAGTCGGAGTCCTACGTTGATGAATGAATTGTCTACTACTCGAAGCCGGTGCCGGACTTCCGGATCGGTGGGCAGGCCGGGGACATTGGGTGGGAATCCAGTGGTCGCTGCGGTCCCGTATCCCATCAAGCCTCCACGCAGAACAATCGGACCATAGATTCGATTCACGAAGACGCGGTTTCGTGACCCGCTGTACAATTCAGGCTGGTCATCGATCACCACAACCTGTCGTCGACTGTTCTTCCGTTCCGTGGAATCGATCAAGGCAAGTGCCGAGGTCCAGTACATACTAACGAGGACGCATCCTACGAGAACGGAACAGAGCAGCACCGCGCGCATGAAAACGGACCGAAGGCCAACAAAGAAGCTGCTAGCGATAACGAGACCTATCAATGGGCCACGCGATACCGTAGAGAGAATTCCCGCGATGATGGTGATTCCGCTCCAAAGCATTGCGGGAACTCTACTCGCGTTGGAGCGAAGTGCTTCGATGTTTGCAATGAACCAGGGGGGCATGCAAATCATGAGTAAGCCGAGGAAAATAGGGTGCCGTGTCGGACCAGTCGCACGATAGAGCAGGCCGTATCTCTTTCCCGTTGGACGCAGGACTTTGTCGTCCACTGGGACCAGGTATTGGTCCCAAACGTTGGTTGAGGTAAAAGCCTCGAAAACGGCTCCGGCAGCGATCGCGGTCACGACACCGCAAAACCAGGGGGACAATGCCGAAAGCGAACCCCGGTGCAGGACCGCGTATCGTCCTGCAACGTAAGGCAGCACCCATTCTCCGTATGCCCTGACGCCCGTAGCGACAATTCCAGAGCTATGGTTCAAATCGACGATGACATTCCAGAGTGCCAGCGCTCCCACCGCCAAATCGAGCCCGCAAACCGGTGACCATATACTTCGGCCGGAATGAATGCAGTAGGCAATAAGCAAGACAATTGCGGTCGACGTTGCTACTGAAATTGGTAATCCAGCGATATCCAACTCGAACCAGGTACCCGACAGCATCGATATTGCCATGCCCACGCCGAGTGCTTGACTGCGTCCCCAGCGAAACCCCGCTCCTGCGGCAATGCCGCAAGACAACGCAAGCATCACTAAATGAATTGTGGTCGCCGTCAACATCGATTGCACCTGCGGGCCCGGTTGGAGGGCAATGCCCATGGAAGGGCACCCGCGAGAGAATCGGGCAGGGGCATGTCGGCCATCGAAGTGTCGTCCGTCAGCTATAGGGACTGGCAACGGGGGTTGCGAAAAGAGAACCAGCTGACACTTGGGGGCGTGCCCGACAGGCAATGCCTGTCTGTTGTTAATTTTTAGTTCTCGTTGAGCGTTCTCGCAATACTGTGGATGGGAAAAAGTCGAGAAAACCCTATCCGCGAGGGCAATTGGATACTAGAGCCATGCCTCAAAAAACCTCCCGCTGTGCTCTGCGCACGCTTCCGTCGGATGAACCGCATTTTCCTCGCTGGCGCGTCGGCTTACCACCGTGATGATGCCCCGAGCGGGGGCAAAATAGCTGTCATTGGCCGTAAGGCCCCGGGTACCGCCGCCTACCCGGCCGCTTAGGCGTCTCGGCTCATCAAATCGACAGCCCGGTAAAGGTGTCGGGTTAGGCCGCGAATCCGGCTGGTTGTGAGTCTTGGCTCACTAAGTCGACAGTCCGTTGGCCGACCGAGAGGCAGTTGCCGATGGTGTCCGTTGTTCTAAGTTGAGAACACTGCTGCTCGTGTGACGGACGCACGCAGGAACAACTTGTGGGCAGTCGGCAGCCGTCTCACCCCTTGTCGCAAGCGTCGTGTGCCCTGGAATGGCTACGGAATTTGTGGCCAATGATGGCGACTGAATCACCGGCAGTCTCGATCGGCTAACGCACGAATCGGAGGGCTAGCGGTTTCCTAAGGTTAAAAATGAGTGAACTAGGGGGGATTTAAGGACGTTTGCGCTTGATTTTCGATCGCTGCGATCTAAACTTCAGCCAATGCCATGGATAGCATATCCGTATATCGCGATATCCAGCCCTTCGCTTTCTGGCCGGAAAGGGGAGCTGAGAAACCCCCGAAAAACGGAATAGGCGCAGCGACTTGCGGGCTCCAGGATGAGCCGTTTACGCAGGGAAGCCAAAGTGAATGGGTTCGAAAGGGCCGCAGTAGTGCCAACGCCAGTCAAATGTCGATAGCCAACACTGTGTCTGCGGATCATTCCATTTTCAGGTCGTCTGTGCTGCACTTGCTTCGTTAGCATTCACTCCCCCTCTTGTAAAAGCTGGTTGAATTCTTGGCAACTCACATGAAACCCAGTGGTGAAGTTCACCACTCCGGACGGTCTGACGGTACGCCCCGGCTCAGTAAAGCGCTGATGCGGCTCTCGCCCATTTTGCGGCGATCATCCGTTCGGATACCGATCTTGATTGCCATGCACATCGGTCTGTTCGCAGCCATTTATGCATTCGCGTTCTTCGCTCGCTTCAATTTCAATGCCTCGGCGAGCAGCACACGCATCTTCTGGAGTACGCTCGGACCTGTCGTGCTGGTCAAGTTGGCGGTGTTCTACTTTGGAGCTCACTTTCATGGATGGTGGCGTTATGTCACGTTCGCAGATCTGCGTTCGCTCCTGAAAGTGACCTTGATCTCGATGCTGGCGGTAGCGTTTCTGGACTATTTTGCCATGTCGTTTCAAGGCGCGATACCGCGCCTGACGATTGTCCTCGACGCTTTGTTGACAGTGCTCGTCATCGGCGGGCTGCGGTCCACGTGGCGATTTGCCGACGAGGTCTTGGGCAATACTTTGTCGAGCCGGCGCAAGCGACCCGCAGTGTTGGTTGGGACCGATCACCATGCCGGCATGCTGGCGGCGCAGATCAATTCCAACCAATCGATGCCGTGCCGTGTTGCCGCCTTGCTGGCCAATTCAACGGTCTTTCGGCGCAAAGCGGTTCTTGGCGGTGTGCCGGTGCTTGGGCACCTCGGCGAGGTTGTGCAAGTTGCCGAAAAGATTGGAGCTGCGGACGTTTTGGTGCCCGCCGGAGTGCTCGACGGGGCTTCTTTGCGTCGATTGTCGATCCAGTGCAACGAGGCGGACTTGAATGTTCGTGTGCTACCGAGATTTGAAGACGCCATGTCCGGCACGAAAGAGATTCCACTCCGCCCGCTCAACATCGAGGATCTCTTGCGGCGTGATCCTGTTAAGCTCGACACCAAAGAAGTCGAATCGCTGTTGCAGGGCAAACGGGTTCTCGTCACTGGAGCGGGGGGGAGTATCGGCAGCGAAATCTGCCGGCAAGCGATCCGGTTCCGACCCAGCGAATTAATTTTGCTCGGTCGCGGTGAGAATCGAATCCACGCCATCTTTGGGGAGCTCAAGCCGCTGGCCGAAGAACTCGGCGTGACCCTGCATATTGAGATTGGCGACATCACCGACGAGCGTCGCATGCGCCGTCTCTATCAATCCCGATCCCCCGAGATCGTCTTCCACGCTGCGGCCCACAAACACGTGCCGCTGATGGAACTTAATCCCGGCGAGGCGGTCAAGAATAATATTCTCGGCACGAAGACGATTACGACCCTGGCCGATGAGTTCGGTGTCGACCACTTCGTCATGGTCAGTACCGACAAAGCCGTCAATCCGACCAGCATCATGGGCTGCTCGAAGCATCTCGCTGAGCGTATCGTTTACGAGTTTGCACAAACGAGTCGGACCAAGTTTGCCGTTGTCCGGTTTGGCAACGTTTTGGGCAGTGCCGGCAGTGTGATTCCGTTGTTCCAGGAACAGATTCGCAACGGCGGCCCGATCACGATTACCGACCCCCAAATGACTCGCTATTTCATGTCGATCCCCGAGGCGTCGCAGCTCGTCATTCAAGCCGCTTCGATGTGCAAAGGGGGCGAGATCTTTGTGCTCGACATGGGTGAGCCAATCAAGATTGTCCAGCTCGCCAAAGACCTCGTCGCCCTCAGCGGGCTGCCGCAGGGCAGTATCGAGTTTTCGTTCACAGGTATTCGCCCAGGCGAAAAACTCTATGAGGAACTCTACTTCGACGACGAAGCCACTGTCTCGACCACGCATGCCAAGGTGCATGCGGCCTACGCGAACGAGTTCCGCGGTTCCGACGTTCAAGCGGAGCTCAACAAGCTCATCGCGATGGCCGACGGGGAACCCGACAAGGTTCGCGCCGCGATCATCCGCTTGATCCCGTCTTATCACCAGACGGACGAATCCGCACTCACCCCAGTGCCGACACCTGCATCGGAGCACGACGATCGTCAGGTCGCCAACGTTGGCTGATACGCCGCTTAGCGCCCCGTAGCGTCGCTTCGACTACAGGCGGATCTCCAGGCCAAGCTCCCAAATGTTTTTTACCTGCCCTGGCTCAGTCCAGTGGTCTCGGGGTGAAACGCAAAAACGGGTACCAAGGGGAAACGTTCCCGATCGGGTATCGGCTGGCGCGTCACCCGTAAGGAGCTGTGCGGTGCTTTTATGCGCTACGGAGCCAAGTTGCTTGAATGGATCCGCCGCCAGGGGTGGTTGCCGTTTGCCTCCCCCTCTCTTGCCAGCAACGGCGGAGAGTCCATTGTTTACCTCGATGCCCCTAGAATCATCCCAGCTCTCCTAACCTGCCTTCGCCGGAACAAATGCCAGTCTTTCAGCTCAACGTCGCTCCTCAGTGGTGCAGTTAGCTAGTAGACTTTCGCTCATCGGCATAGGTTGCCCCACACCTTTTCCCCGAATCTTCGATCTCCTTATGTCAAACAACATCACTCCCGTGGCCGAGTCAGAGAACTCGAAAGCACCTGCTCTCACTCATCCCTCCGTGGACCTGCCTGTCGTCTGCGTCGTCGGCCTCGGTTACATCGGCTTGCCCACAGCAGCGGTGTTGGCCGACCATGGAATGCGAGTCCACGGCGTTGAGGTCAGTGAGAAGGCGCGTCAGATTATCAATTCAGGCCGGGCTCACGTCATCGAGCCGGACCTTGACGCGGTCGTTAAGACCGGCATTGATTCGGGGCGACTCGAAGCATTCGATTCCCCTGGTCCTGCCGACGTATACATGCTCTGTGTGCCGACGCCTGTCGGCAAGGAATCGGGCGCGGACCTCTCCTACATTCGTTCGGCCACGACGGCCATTTGCCCGCACTTGCAGGCCGGCAATTTGGTGATTCTCGAATCGACCAGCCCTCCCGGCACGACAGAATTGATCGCTGAGATCGTACAGGCCGAGACCGGCCTGAGCTCGGAGCAGGTTCACTTCGCGCACGCCCCAGAGCGTGTACTGCCAGGGCATATTTTGCGAGAGGTAATACACAACGACCGGGTCATCGGCGGTATCAATGAAGCGTCGACTGAGGCGGCGGCCAAGTTCTACTCGCTGTTTGTGCAGGGAGAGCTATTGAAATGTCACAGCCGAGTGGCGGAGACGGTGAAGTTGGTCGAGAACGCCAGTCGCGATTCTCAGATCGCCTTTGCCAACGAGCTCTCGATGCTCTGTGACGCGATGGACACCGACGTTCACAAGGTCATTGAGCTGGCTAACCACCACCCCCGCGTCAACATTCTGCAGCCCGGTTGCGGCGTCGGCGGCCACTGCATCGCCGTTGACCCTTGGTTCCTGGTCCATAAAGCCGAGCAAGAGCTGGGGATGAACCTCCCCATGATCCGCACTGCCAGGGAGGTAAACCTCAGTAAAACCCAGTGGGTGGTTAGGAGAATCATTGAAGAAGCTGCAAAATTTGAAAACCCTGTGGTGGCGTGCATGGGAGCAGCGTATAAACCAGATGTGGATGATTTGCGTGAGAGTCCGGCGTTGGAAATCGCGGCCATGCTTCGTGACGCTAGTGCTATGAAAGTACTGCTTGTAGAGCCTCATTCAAGCGAAATCGAAGGGCATTGCCTGTCTAGCGTTAATGCTGCAGTCGAATCCGCGAATATTTTCGCGTTTCTTGTCAACCACTCTTGCTTCCGTGACATTGACGCAAAGCAACTCGCAGGATCTAGGGTGCTTGACTTTTGCAACTTTTTAAGCGATTGAACTAAGGCATATAGAGACACCCAGAACAGTAGCAGTACTCTCGGCAATCCGCTGCATAGCCTTGACCGACAAATCCGTAAGAAATTTCCATTTGCTGGATGCTATCCATCAGTGGAGGTCAACCGCCTCAAGAGTGGTGCCACTGACTCAACAGGCGAACTAAACTGCCGCTATGTATGGCAATATGCTACGAGTCCGCACGCGCAAACTTGATACCTTCAGCAACTACCCCTCCGGCTCGTCCAGGTTCGTTAGCCGCTCTACGTCACGACGATGCGACGTCTGTCATCAAATACACTTTTGAGCAAATGCGACAGAAGGAAGCAAAGCCTCTCACAAAGACTGTCGACCCCAACGCGCTGCAGCCGACTACAACCACGCGATCTGACATGCGAATTAAAGAAAATAGCGTTGTTCACGCCATGCTAATATTCAACGCTATTGCTATAGTACTGTTCTGTATGCTTCCCGGTCTGCAGATCCTAAAGTGGATGTGGCTCGCATTTTGTCTCCAAGGTATTTTCTCATTCGCGCTAATATGCAATTTGCCGCATTCGAGTTGGGCGATGCTCCTCGCACCATCATCGCTTGCGGTAACCTATCTATCAATCAGTTTTGGACTGGGAGCCTTCGCGCTGCGATCGGATGTCGCGACCACCTTGAGAGACACGCGTGCTGGCGTTGGGTTTTGGTACAGCTTGAGCAGCAGCGCCCCTACTATCGCAGGCGTTCTCCTCGGATCAATCTATTTGATTACACTCTCCTTTATAGCGAACTGGAGGTCGAAGGGACGTGACATGCTATCGCAAGGTCTTCCAGGAATGCCTTCCAGGTCAACGTTCATTGTGGTCTGCATTGCCGTCGCGTTGCTAGTAACATTCAGCGTGTTTCCGCTGAACCTGTCTGTACTAGGGGCAAGCGACGACATTTCGTATCCAGTGCGTCTGCTTTGCTGCATTGCCCTGTTTGCCGCATGCCAGAACAGGAGGCCTTTGGTTCGTTACGCAGTATACCTGGCCGCAGCAGCGCCAATGGCAATGATGTCGTTTCACTCAAAACGAGAAGCTTTGTTTGTTGTAATAGCGGCGATTACAGTGGAGTTAATGGCCCACAACGAGCCGTTGAAAGTTAGCTTCCGGAGGATTGGCTTGGCTCTCCTTGCGGCGTCAGTAGTTTTTGTTTTCATATTGTGGGCCTCTGTCATGAGAGGCTATGGCGGGTATCATCCGACATCCGCGATTGAGGGGGTTAGGTATATTCCGCAGTACGTCCAGGAGCCGTACTTTATTGAGACCGCTACCTCAAACTTCGAGACAAACTCTACGATAAGTCACACTGCGAACTGTATTCATATGATACGTACCGGCGAACTGAAGATGCAGTGGGGGGCAACACTTTGTAAGTTTGTGTTCCTCCCGGTTCCGAGGAGGTATTTCCCAGGAAAGCCAGAGAGTATGATCGCCGTCTACACCCAGCATGTTGCAAGTAAGTTTTACGAAATCGGAGGCTCATTCCCCGTGACTCTTCCTGGAGAGCTTTATGCAAACTTCGGCATACCGGGACTGGTTCTGGTCGTGCCGTTGTTTATGGTTCTAGACTCGTTCTTTTTCTCCGCAGCCAGGAGCATAGGAGAAGACCCCTTCGGGTTTTCCGTGCTTTTGGCTGTTTATCTCGGATCATCCTCAGTTATGCTAGTGAGAGGCAGTGGGCTAGATATATATATTGTATATGCAGCAATCGCCGCAGTCCCGGCCATCGTTTTCGGTGTTGTCGCAGGGCGTCGTCTTCCCTGGCGAATCCGCATTAACTAGGTCTTGGTTGTCCCCCCCCCACACACACGCACACTGTTTTTGCTGCTTCCTTATCTAGTCCGCTGAAGCATGTGTCCAGTTGCTGATTATGATGAGAGCCAGTTTCTGACCGCGATACATGCATTCGCTCATCGTACGGCCTTCAGGGACTGGCCGCATTGAAACGGGTTTTTGATCGATGAACCAGAGAGCTTACGTCGGAGCGCAGCGTTTTCGCCAAGGCGTTGCCTCATTGGCGACCTCCAAGATACTGGCCCTGTTGCTGCAGGTGCTTGCCATACCGATAGCGGTTCGCGAACTTGGCTCCCAGCAGTACGCAACCTATATCAGCCTTGTTGCGGCGAGTCTGCTGCCATCAGTCTTCTTGCTGCGGCTGGGACCAGCCTTTGCGGCGCGGGTTGCCATGCTCTGGCGCGGCGAAGACCATAGCAAACTGTCTGCCGAAGTACAGTCCGCTGTTGTGCTGAGCCTAGGGAACGCGCTATTGGCTGCCTTGGTCAGCTTTGCGATGCTCGCAACGGTTCCGCTTGGCTGGCTTCTGGGGCCGGCGAACGAGCACGCCGCGGGGCTTCTCGCGGCCATGTCTCTTCTAAGTATTCTTGGCGGAGTGCTTATGGTCCTCGAGTCGATTCAAGTCGGACTGCACGAAACTCGTTGGCTCGGGGTACAGGCAGGTCTAGCAAACGGACTAGCAATCCTGATGCTAGTTGTTTATTTTCCTAGCCGTCCAAGTATATGGACGCTTTTTATCGCACTTCAGGTCATTCCATTTACCTGCCGCCTCGCCAATGCAGCCGCAATGGTCCTGATCCACCTGGCGATATTTTCTAGGTGGCATGTCAGGATCGGCTCTATTCAAGAACTATCTGGGCCTGCATTCCGATATACCATTGTGGCTGGGCTTGGAAGCTACATGGGACTTCAACTCCCTATTCTGCTAGTAAGCTCGCTCGGCACAGAGACAATGTCAGCAGCTTTCGCAATTGCCATGCAGATCTCAATGCAGTTCATCCGTGGCTTCGGTGTAGTCCTCGGTCCATTGGTGCCCGCGGTCTCTGATATGATTGCAGAGAACCGCTATGCAAGCATCAGCACGCGATACAAGCAACTGCTATGGGCTTGCAATGTAGCTGGCGCAATTGGTGTGCTCTCGTGGCTTATCGCATCCATTCTGTTCTTTGAGTCGTTCGACCTTTCTCAGTTCGTGCTGTCAGGGGTATTCTTCTCAGCTGGTGTGTTCTCCTGGGGAATGATTCTCGAATCGGCGATGGCAAATTGGGTATACGCAACTGGCTCAGCTTCCGAAATAAATATGGTCTACCGCGCCATGCTTGCTCGTGCGTTCTGCGCATCACTCATCGTCCTCGCCTGCCTTTCCACTGGCTTTCCAGAAGGGTGCTTGCTATTCATGGCCCTTTCGGTATTTGTGATCAGTGCAGTCCCACTCATGCGAAATACGAAGTATGTTTTCTCAAACCTATCGACCACCTCTGCCACCGCGAGCAAAACCATTGAGTGCTAGTACGACAAGCCGCGCCTTACGCGTGCAGTTCGCCCAACCCGTTATTGGTCAACCACGTTACGCGAAGCGAATTGAGATGATCCAGGAAAATGGAATGGAAGTTGGGGTGGCAGCGTTTAAGCGAGCGTATCATTCTGGGCGGATGCCTCCGTGTAATATCGATGTGCTTGGCGAAGTCAAGAACGGAAACTACTTGCAGCGAGCCACCCCCATGCTCTTGGGTCTAAGGAAGATGCGAAGGCTCATCAAGTCTGCGGACATTGTTTACGCGTTTGGCGGCGATATGGCGTTGTTTTGCCTGCTGGCCGGCGCAGGACTTCAGAGACCTGTCGTGATTGAAGTGGGCGATGTCCGCGCGGTTCAAACCAGGCCGGGTATCCGTGGAAAGCTTTTTCGATCCTTGGATCGATATCTGACCAGCCGATGCAAGCTTCTAATCGTAACGTCACCTGCGTTCGCCAAGTACTACTATAGAGACTGGATTGGCGTTGAGACGCCTTCGCTGGCAATTGAAAACAAGGTGGACAATCAAGTTGCGTTAGCGGCAAAAAGTTCGAAGCGACTGACTAGTAGCAACGAGCGCCCTCTGAAGGACCGAGCAATGCGAATAGGCTACTTTGGCCTGCTGCGAGATAGTTGGTCGTGGGAGGTGTTGCTGGATCTGGCTCGCAGTCATCCAAGCCGATTTCACGTGCATCTGGCAGGGCTCTGTCCGACAAAGGAGCGGCTGGAGGAGATTCGTGATATGCCAAACGTTACGTACTTTGGTGAATATAGATCACCGGGAGATCTTCCTGGTCTTTACAACAATATCGATATGACGTGGGCATGCTATCCCCCAATCCGGCAAGACGACTGGAATTTTAAATGGGCGCGACCAAACAGGTTCTATGAAAGCTGCATGTTTGGTCGTCCAACATTTACTCGCGAGGGGTGCCAGGATGCGTTTGACGTTAAGCACTATCGGATTGGAAAGATTGTGCATGGTGTAGTCGCTACGGACGTGACCGAGGAGATCGCAAGCATTACATATGAGCAGTGGCAATGCTGGGCTAACGCAATGCGGCAGCTTCCTGATAACCTATATACCCTAACGACCGAGGCGTGTGAATTGAACGCAAAGCTGGTCGCAATCGGAGGAGGAGGGCGCCCCACCAACAATCGAGGGCGTCTGCGACGGTGAGCTAAACTCAGAGACTGCGTTTGCCCACGACTGGCGGACATCTGAAAAGTTTTCCACAATCCTCACAGGAGGTCTATCATGTCAGAAAAGCAGAGGAAGAAAAGACGGGCGTTCCCCGCGGAATTCACGCAGAATGCGGTCGGTCTGATTGTCAAGCAAGGCTACTTTTTCAATGGCGGTTCGGAATTGTGGCGCGCCGATGCTGGCACTTTGCGTTCTTTGCACCGAGAACTTGGGACGTCGCGGACCCCCTCGGCAGAAGGCAGCTCGCTCACCGAGTTGAAGGCCGAAAATTTTCGCCTGCGCCGAGAACTGCAACGAGTTCAAATGGCGTGTGAAATCCTAGAAGATGCAACGGCGTATTTCGCGATGGAGTCAAGGTGAAGTTCCCCTGGATCCAAGAGCACCATGGCTCCTATTTCATATCCGTGATATGCCAAGTCCTGTGGGTGAGCACGAGTGGCTTCTATGCTTGTCGCAATCGCATTCCATTCGCACCTGCAAGCACACTGATAGATCCCGAGAGTTGGCCATATGTGTCTTTGAGCAGCTCAGTCGAGTTCGCGGTTACCCAAAAAGATCGCCTAGAAACTCGTGAGACACGAAGAGCATGTAAAAGAAGCAGGGGTGAGTGTGCGGGAGTGCATCGAAAGGATTTGCAGCATATCGCACATCCCCCAGGCCGTCGGCTACTAGAAGCCCGAAGCATTCGAAGCCCTTCACGAAAGACGGAAACGAAAGAGTTCTAGCGAGCTAAGAAGGCAATATAGGGTGCCCGCCAGTCATGGGCTAAGGCCATCAGTTCATATCAAGCACACAAGGAAGCCAACCAATGATCACTGGTGAAGGTTCATTCGTAATAATGCTGTGTCTGTCGTGTGGTTTTGCGACATGGTATGGCTACAAGCACGGGAAGCAGTATGTATTAGGAGCTGGCATGGCATGCTCAATGCTAGCTGGAACGTGGTTCAAGATTAATGCACTGGGCACTGAGATCAACGTTTCGATGGCGACAGCAGTTCTGTTGCTCGTAGCGTACTGCATGCACTCATGGAGAGATCTTCTTAAGTCTATAACCCTCCTGGATGTTCTAGTTGGCGCCCTGACCATTTGGCATGTGGTTGTCGATGTCTGTCATGAGGGGGGTGTGGTGGCCGTCTCGTTGCGAGCGTATGGGCAGTGGATGCTCCCCTACGCTGCAGGGCGATACGCGTTTTCGCATCCGGGATCCCTAGCTAAGCTTTCTCCCGTCTTTGCTGCCGCGGCAGCGTCTATCGCCACCCTTGCGATATTTGAGGCAATTACGTCGATCAATATGTGGGAGACGGTGTTTGTGTCCGTCGATGACAAGGTACTGCGGATCATTGCTCAGCGTTATGGCATATTGTATCGAGCGATTGGTCCAGTTCGAAATGCGATATTCCTCGGAGTCATATTGCTTTCGATGGCCCCTTTCGCGGTCGATCTGATGATCCATAGCGGCATTTCGAAACGGCATCGTACCATGGGGGGTGTGATGCTTTTTCTGCTGGCGTTAGGGATCGTAGCGACGGTTTCCCGCGGGCCAATCCTTTGCATTCTACTCGCGTGCGCTTTTTCTTTGGCTTATATCAACCGAGTTCTGAGGTGGGTGGTGATCGCAATGGCCGTCGGGGGCGTTACTCTGGCGACATTTCAGTTTGACACGGTCGCTAACTTGCTGGAAAGCGGGGGGCAAGAGCACACTCGCAGTAGAGTCCTTGACGTCGACGGCAGTGGCGACCTAGAGCTCTACAATAACACACGCGTTCGAATGTTGATTCACAAGGTGTACTGGCCTATCGTTCTTGATGGAGGGCCTCTCGGGTATGGCACCACCGATTCATCTGGTTTTCCGCCCCGAAACATCCCTGGATTACCAACTGATCCCGCTGTGCTGGAATACTTAAAGTATGTCGACAACTCTTACATAAATGTGGGGCTGGCTCTGGGGTGGGTCGGCTTAGCTCTGTTCGTTGCATTTCTAGTTGCGGCAATTATTCAGTCGCTGACTCTCGCCCCCCTTGCGAGCACCTATTTATACCCAAGCGACAGCCGGGTCATGGTAGCCTATGCAAGTGTCTTCTTCGCCATTCTATTCGAACTCTTTACGGTCCACTGGTCCTACGATTTCAGCTTTTGGTTGCTGTTTCACGCTGGTGTGATTGCTGGCCTAGCATCACAGTGTGCGCGCGCTCGAAGGAGCGTTGTTAATTAGGCTTGTTGCGTCATCTCTTTTGGCTCTTCAGTCAAATCGGTGGGTGAAAATCGATGGTAATGGGGGGCTGACGGCGATTTGGGAGGGCGGAGAAAGCACACGCTCACAAACGGGCCGTTTTTTCACCTCGCAATCTGATCGGCCTCAACTGCATGCGCAGGCCGATCAGATCGCGAGGCAAAAAAACTCTCTCTCTCGAAAGAAATGAAAAGCACCGCGCCGGGGAAGGTAGTGTTTGCGTTGAGTCTGAAATCGAACACGAACGCAACCAACACACCGACACGATGCAGCTAAAGACTATCCTGAACCACGTCGAAAAGCAAAAGGGCTTCGTCTACACCGATGCACGTTTCAGCGACGACCAGTCCCAGATCCTGGTCACGCTGAAACCACATGCCCGCAGTCGTCCTGTTTGCAGCGGCTGCCGGAAGAAACGCCTCGGTTACGATACTCGCCCGGTACGACGCTTCGAGTTTGTTCCGCTCTGGGCCATCCCAGTGATCTTTCTCTGCGCGATGCGTCGGGTGAACTGTCCTGATTGCGGCGTGAAGGTCGAATGGCTTCCCTGGGCTGACGGGAAACATCAATCCACACACAGCTACCGAATCTTCCTGGCATCATGGGCTAAGCGGCTCAACTGGAAAGAAACCGCTGCGATCTTTGGGACGAGCTGGGACACGGTTTATCGAGCCGTTGACTGGGTGGTACGCTGGGGCTTGGTTCACCGTGAAATTGGGGAAATCGAAGCAATCGGAGTCGACGAGATCGCGTATCGACGCGGGCACAAGTGCATCACTTTGGTTTACCAAATCGACTCCTATTTTTGCCGTCTGCTCTATGTCGCCCGAGATCGAACCGAACAAAGTCTGCGTGGCTTCTTCAGCACAGTTTCAGCCTCCTCGATTGAGAGCCTGCGTTTCGTTTGCACGGACATGTGGAAGCAGTACATGAACGTGATCGCGGAGCACGCATCCGGCGCCGTTCATATCCTCGATCGTTACCACGTGATGAAGAAGTTCGGTGACAAGTTAAATCAAGTTCGCGCCGAAGAGGCTCGGCAGATGAAAGCCGGTGCTCAAGAACTCACGATGGTGCCTGCTGAAACGTCCTGAGAACTTAACAGCCAAACAGACCGTGAAGCTGAATGAACTGCTTCAGTACATTCTTCGCAGTGTGAAAGCCTATCTGATGCGAGAGGTTCTTCTCGGAATTTAGTGGCAGATAGCCGATTTTAGGACACGTTCGGAAACAACTTCGGCAATCGTGTAAACTGACTTCGTCACTTTACACGGAGGTTTTCGATGCAGAATGATTACGCGGTGGATGTGGAAGTTCAAATGCAGAATTTGTACCAGTCGCTCAGCGAGAAGGATCGACGGCGTTATGCGGCTGTCGAAGCCAGCAAGTTGGGCCATGGCGGTATCGGTTACATCGCAGACCTGTTGGGCTGTCATCCCGATACCATTGCACAAGGTAAACGCGATCTTGCAAACCTGCCTCACGATGAAGCTCAAGGACGCATCCGTAAAAAAGGGAGGGACGCCCAATTGCTAGCAAATACCAGCCAGGCGTCGTCGATGCGATCAAGGCTGAAGTCAAAACGCAAACGGCTGGATCGCCGGTCCGCAGCGGCCAAATCTGGACGAACATGGGACTGCGAGTGATCGCCTCGGCAATTGACCGACTCGGCTTTAAGCTCTCACCGGGTGTCATCGCCGACATCCTTCGAAACGATCTCAAACTGGGCCGTCGCAAGATCTCCAAAGACATTCCACTGGGGGCCAGCGAGCATCGAAACGAACAATTCGAGCGGTTGCAGCAGCTTCGCCGAGAGTACGAACGACGTGGTTGGCCGATTCTGAGCGTTGATACGAAAAAGAAGGAATTGATTGGGCAATTCGCCCGCAGTGGGCGTTCCTGGACCGATGGTTCGTTGCACGCTTTTGACCATGACTTTGGTTCCTACAGTAGTGACTCCAAAGCGATTCCCTACGGTGTTTACGATACCGTTGCCAACGAGGCGTTTGTCTATCTGGCGACGGGGGCCGATACAGGTGAACTGGCCGCCGATGCGGTGCGTCGATGGTGGCATCGCATGGGTCGGATTCGCTACGCAGGTACGGAGGGCATTTTGCTACTTGGTGACTGTGGAGGTAGCAACGGTTACCGCGTGCCTCTCTATCGTGAGCGACTGCATCGGCTCGCGATCGGGCTGGGAATTCCGATCCGTGTCGCTCACCTGCCACCGTATTGCAGCAAGTACAACCCGATCGACCACCGACTTTTCTGCCATCTGACTGCGGCGCTCAGTGGTCGCTTGGTGGAATCACTCTCATGGATGCAAATGCTGTTCTCAGAAGTGACGACACGTCGTGGTCTCAAAGTTGTCTGTGAATTGGCTCGCAAGGTGTATCAATCAGGAATCAAAGCCAATTCAGAATTTCGTAAAGATGAACCTACCCAACGTGATGCCCAGCTCGGTCAATTCAACTATGTACTGCCGAACTGAAATCCCGAAGTTGTTTCCGAACGTGTCCTTAGCTGGTTTTTGTAAACTGGTGGGATGAACAGTCTCAACGAACATTACCGTGATCTTCTTGGCCTCGATGATTCTTGGACAGTGTCCAAGGTGGACCCTCAGTTAGAGGAGAATTCGGTCGTAATCGAACTCTCTCACCGGGGCGGTCCTTTGACCTGTCCTGAGTGCCACGGTAGTTGTGGTAGAGCCGACACAGCGCCTCCGCGAACGTGGCGACATCTCGAT
>NZ_SJPK01000031.1 GCF_007859855.1 Allorhodopirellula solitaria | reverse complement strand
CGCGTTTGACGCATTTGGCGACATCATTGGCCTCAACGGCAACGGTCGAAAAAGTGGTCTGTAGTAAATCGGCCAGCGCTGTTACTCTGTCCATGCGGAAACTCCGTTCTCCGAGGTGACGAGGTTGTAATTCAAGTCACTTTATGAACGGTTTTCCGCTTTTTTTATAGATCAATCCTTAACTTGATGCCTATGAGGTCAGCGCAGCGCCACCTACGATTGTTCATTGGCAGTGGAGCGTCGACCCCGAAGTGGGTCGCAGACCTCGTCGTGAATGATCTTCAACCCCATTCGGGGTTGGCTCTTGCGTCTCGCGGCGTTTCCGGTGGTGTTTGCTTGCGATCAAACCACCGGCTATTTTCTAAAACGCCTTCGGCGTACGAAGACTTCTGGGTAATCAACAGGAGGCGACGAGTCCTGCGGCTTTGGATTCGTCGCCTCGTCCACTACGACAGGAATTGATCGTGCGTTGCTAACCGACAGTCCGCTACCCTCTGGACGTCCTTGATCCAGCGTCTGTGTCAGCCATTTGCTGCTGCCGCTTGCCGAGCCGCCAGGCGACCGCGCCCCACAAGACCGTCAGTGGAATCGCGAGGACATTCATTGCTGCCAGACTGGCTCCGAGATTGCGTAGTCCGCCGAAGACCTGCCCCGATATCGCGTCGCCTCCGCGGAGCACGACTGTATCGATAAAATTCTTCGACTTGTATTTGTCCTCTCGACTGACAACCGTGAACAACACCTCCCGTGTCGGGACTGTGATCCCGTAGCTGATGGCGCGTGTCGCAATCATCACAATGACGAGAACGCCAAGCGATTGGCTGACTGCGAGCGAAGCAAAGCCGCACAGATAGATGACGGGCAAGATCACCAGTGCGACACTGACTCCAAAGCGACGAAGCACCACGCTGGCACAGAACATTTGAATCAACAACGTCAATACCTGAGTCGCTAGGTCGAGATAGGCAAAGAGCTGAGTCCGTTCGGATTTGGATTCAAACGAGGCGTCGACAATCTCGGCTTGCTGAAAATAGAGCTGCGTCCCACAGGCTTGGACGAGCACTAAAAAGGCGCAGATAGCGAGCAGGTAAGGCGAATTCCATACATGTGTGATCCCGGTCAGTAGGCCGCCGCCGGTCGCGGTGGTCGAAGCTGCCGTATCCTGCTCGGGCAATGACTGGCGCAGACGACCCGATTGCTTCTCGAGACGCCAGGCACAAACGAGTCCGCATTCAATCATCAAGATGGGCAGCAGAAGAAGTGTTCCCGTCGATAGGTGCGCCGCCAACTGGCTGGTGAGTAGCGAGCCAGTGATGGCGCCCGCTGTTCCGCCCGCGGCAATGATGCCAAACAGACGCTTGCCTTGACTGCTCGAATACAGATCGGCCAGCACACTCCAGAAAACACTGGTGGCAAACAGTGCGAACACGTTCACCCAGACGAAGAAGGCTCGTGCGGTCCACACCTGCAACTCTGCTGAGGCAAACCGCATCAAGACGAAGAAGACCAGAAGGCAGCCAGCGAAGAAGTGGTAGACAGTGCGAACGAGCCATCGCCGTGACAGCCGAGCGACGAGGAAGGAGTAGGCGGGAACCGCCGCGAGCATGACAACGAAGGTCGCCAGCATCAGTGCCTGCAGTGCCGCCGTCGAGCCGATGCTTCCCATCGTTTCGCGAACTGGGCGGACGATGAGGTAGGCGAGCAGGATAAAGAAGAACCATGCCGTGGCCCAAGCGACAGCGGCGCGTTCGTAGACCTCGATCCGCGACCACCACCGTGGGGCGGGTTCGGGCTGCGGCGTCGATGGACGAGGGGTGGCGGGAGACTCCACTAATCGAGAATCGTTGAATTGGAAACATCGTTACCAAACTCATCGAAGCGATCGAGTGTCCAGACCACTTGCTTTGTGGAGGGATCGACCTCTATCAAAATCGGCTGCTCCGGTCCCGCGTGACAATTGCCAAAGACCCAGTTGCCGTTGCCGAGCACCTCGACGGTGGTCACCCAAGCCAAACGGATACCATCCAAGTCGTCCTGATGAATCTGCCGAACGATCTCTTTGTCTGGAGTGACTTCGAGCAGGCAGTGGCCATTGCCGCCGCCAATGAGCGTGTTGCCATTGCCGAGGCGGATGGCCGAGAAGAGCTTGTTTCCAAAAGCATCCGGGCCATGGCCGCCGCGAGCGGGTTTGCCAAACATGGGCACTTCATACTCCCAAACGACGTCCCCGTCGGCATCGTATTCTCGCACCTTGCCGTCAGCCTCCTGCGCTACGAGATAGTGCCCGTTGGTCAACTTGCGTGCCAACCGCGTGTCGGAATGAGTGCTCGGGTGATCCGTCTTCAGCTTGATTTCCTTGACGAGCTTTCCGTTTGCGTCGACCTCAATGATTCGTGCAGGACCGGACTCGGCGATCATCGTGTTGCCATTGTCGAGACGCTCAAACGCGTGCACCTCGACCGCTTTTCCAGCGTTTCCGTTCCTTCGGCCGCTGTGGTACTTCCAGACCACGGACTTTGTTTCGGGATCGAGTTCGACGACCTGCTGCTTGCCCTTCCTCGTGAGGATATGTCCGTTGTCGAGCATGTGGATGTCGTGGATGCTGTTCCACGGCATCTGCCATGAGATCTCCCCATTGGGCTCGACGACCACCAATCCCGTCTTCGCATGCAGCAGGACGCGATGCCCCTCCGCTTGCTCGGCGGCCCACGACACCGCGGATGTGGCAAGACAAGCAGTTAGCAAACAGGATAGAATCAGTCGGACAATCATGGGAATCTATTAGTGGAGAGATTGGTTTAGCAAATGGAAAAAACAGTCTCGATCATCATTCCGGTACTCAATGAGTCGGAGAATATCGAAACGGCGTTGCAGGCGGCCGCTGCGTTGGGGGGACTCGAGATTATCGTCTGCGACGGAGGCAGCTCCGACGGCACGGTCGAGAAAACCCAGCGATGGGCCCTCGATCTCGACGTGAGCGTGATTGTAATCGATGCGGATCGCGGGCGCGGGCGGCAACTCGCAGCGGGGGCACGAATTGCCAAGGGCGACGTTCTCCTCTTCCTGCACGCAGACAATCGACTGCACGAAACAGCCCTGCGGCAGATGACCTTAGCCGGTTGGCCGGCCTGGGGCGGGTTTCATCAACACATCGATGATTCTCGGTGGCGGTTCCGTAGTTTGGAAGCCGGCAACTTCCTACGTGCTCGCTTAGCCGGACGTGTTTTCGGCGATCAAGCGATGTTTGTGCAGCGAGACCTCTATGACGCCGTCGGTGGGTTCGCTGAGGTTGAGTTGATGGAGGACGTCATGATATCCTCCGAGCTCCGACGTCACGCAAGGCCGCAAATTTTGCCCGGCCCCATCACAGTCGATCCGCGACGTTGGTTGCACCGGGGTGTGATGCGGCAAACGTGGCTAAATTGGCAGATTCAATACGCTTTCGCACACGGTGCGACCCCTGAAGACCTGCGAAAACGTTATGGCTAGAAAACGCATGCCAGCCCCACCTGATGCTCACGACGAGGATCCCGGGCCGTCCGCCCGCAGACGCCGTTCCACCTATCCAAGAACAGCCAGTGGTGACCTGCAGTCCAAACGCGCGATCATCATCAAGGCGGGATTGTTTCTGCTGCTCGGATGCTTGGCCGGTGGGCTGCTACTCGGCTCCATCCTGACGCTGCGAAACGTATTCCTGCTCGGGCTCACCATCTGGAGCTTCTGCCGCTTCTACTACTTTGCGTTCTACGTCATTGAGCACTATCTCGATAGCTCCTATCAGTACCGAGGACTCGTCGACCTCATCCGCCACTATTGGCGACGACGCTGATAAGCGATCAGTTGCAGACAGCGTTTTGAGATTGGAATCGCCGAGAAATCGGGCGACTGGTTGAGAGGAATCAGTCGAGACCTTCGTGCTCGATCTCGGCCCAGTAATCTTCGAAGGCACCCTCTTTGTGGAAGTCAGGGCTATTGTCGAGATCGTGGCATTCCATGCATTTCTCCCTCGCTTCCGCGAGCGGAAGTCTCATGGCGTTGCGAAGTTCCTCGCGACGAGCGTCGGTGACGTCGATATCGCCATTCTCAGCGGCGACGTGGGACGCTCCCGGGCCATGACAGTTTTCGCATCCGTTGCCATGCAGATGCTCGTCGGCTTCGAGGCTCAGATACCCCGAGACGTAGGGCTGGAAATTCTGTGCATTCCAGCCTGTCACGTGACAGGAAAGGCATTCCGGATCGAAGTGACGTGGCACGTCGCTGCGTTCACCAGGATGCACGAGACTCTCAGTGGCATCAAAGTGTGGCGAGCTCTCCCAGATATCGAAAGCTGTTGTGTGGCAGTCGCCGCAGGCTTCCGACCCAACAAACTTCTCACCCGAGCGATGAGGAATTGGTTTGATGCCCAGGTTCTCGAGCCCCAGGTCTCGCAACTGGGCTTGGTAATCAGCCATCAGTTGACGCATCTCCGGTGCATCGCCGAACGAATCATCAAGCGCGACGCGGGCGTATCGCATCTCCGCATTCTTGTAGAGTCCGACCAAACCGACATACATGCCCTTATCGCCGGTCAAAATCATCCGAGTCGTGGACCCCTCGATGGATTCAGGCTGGTAGGTGGGTTCGCCATAGCCACCTGCGACAACGACGAGATCGAATCCGGGCACCTCACGTACCAACTTCTCCGCGGCCGTGCTATTGCCGAAAAACGTCAGTACGTTGAACTCAGCCTGCTCAGCGTGCAGCTTTTCCATCACCGACCGGGCTGCGGCCGCTGGATCTACCAACGTGATATCTTCGCTCAATGGCGACTCAAGCGAATCAGGATCGAGAATGCTGGTCATGCCGATCTTCCAGCCCTGCTGCTCAACAACCCGGTGGGTCGGCATCAACGATGGATCAATCAGTACGACATTGGCCGAGTAGTAGACCGCCTGGTCGGGACTCTCCGCGGCGGCTTCTTGAATCAAATCGCCCACACCGATGCGCACATCGTCAGGTCCAAACCCCACGGCGGCATACTGCATCTCCCGGAGTGCTTCGAGTGAACGGTGAAACTTAATTTCCGCTTGGCGACCAAAACGCCGGATCAGATTGCCAGCGTCGATAGGGAGCAGATCCCAACCGGCTTGTCGCAGCCGGTTGGCAAAGGTCATCCGCCGGGCGACGCCGCCCTTCTGATTTTCCAGCCCCGTGCATCCGCAGGGTTCAATGTACCCGTGCTGTTGCCCGGTGATGAATAGGGTGACATCGGGAACGGGCCACTCGGTGTAGTCGACCGGACCAGACAATCCGCTGTCAGGCAGCGATGTGGCGGGCGTTTCTTCGGCCGCAGCATCGCTTTGAGCAATCGTCCCCGATGGCACCTGAGGTTTACGAACCACGTGAGCTTGGTCATCAGCAGTCTGAGTGACCAAGGTCGCGTCGGTCATCGCCGGCGTGCTGGACGCCGAATCATTCGCATGGACGCTGTTCAGTGGAGGCATCGGATCGGCTGGCGAACAACCGACCAGAGCCAACATCGAGCTGGCCAGTAAGCACGTCCATGCTTGCGTGGATCGGACCGGGGCGGGAATGCGATCGGGGCGTAGAACTGGGGTGCGCATGAATTTCCTTTGTGGGTGCAATGCGTTCGTCGCCCCCCAGCCTACTGCGCTGGCAATGCAAATTTCAGCATCAATTTGAGAGCGGGGGTCTTCGGATCGTCCGATTCAATCATGATAAACCCATAGTCGCCGCGATTCATCCCCATCCGGTCGATCGCTGTCGCTCCAGGTTTGAGTTTGATTTCCAGCGGGGAGAGTGTCATCGATCCCTTGCCAACAGGCTCGCCGAGGGTTGCCTGCACGTGCTCGGCGGGGCTGACCTCACCGAGGGAGAGCTTCGTCGACGACTGGCTGTCGCCCTTGAGCCGCACAAACACCTTGGCTGTGAGCGGATCGTCTTTCCCGAGAATACCGAAATCAAAGACGTAGCCGCCACCGGAAACTCCCCGCAGTCGGGAATTGGGCAGCAGGCTCATGGCTCCCACGATGCGGCCGTTGACTGGGATATAGACAGTTAGCTTATCGGGTGCCCCGTCGTTCTCCGCAGATGCTTCATCGCCTTCGGAATCCCCATTGTCGGCGTTGTCCTCCTGCGGGAGAAGGGTTAGCACCAGGTTGGAGGTCACCGGCCCCTGTTTGAGTCCAGGGTGCAGGGTTGCGTGAACACGGAAGCCTTGATCGGCCGCCTCATTGACGCCATCTTGCTCGGACGGCTCGAATGGCTCGACCTCAAAGTCTGCAAACTCATTGATCGTCTCGTCGCTGAACTTGACCTCACCGGCCGTCACGGGGTGATCCATGAAAGTGAATACGCTGACGTCGAGATCAATGTCATCGCCGGCAGCGACTTCACCGAACGTAATCTCCTCAGGGAACAGCCGTACATCGCGGACGACGCTACCAGTGATTTCAAACCGAATGGCGACTTGAGCTGGGTCGTTGGTGCGAAGTTCGGCCGATTGGCCAAACGTGTTCTTGTTCGTCGTCACCGTCCAGCTCATTGTGACCTCCGTCTGCTCGCCGGGCTCGAGCATCTCGTCGCCTAATTCACCCACGGTGCATTTACACGTTGAAGCTCCGACTTTGAGGACTAACGGGGCATCGCCAACATTCTTGACTACGAACTGATGCTCGCCTTTCTCATCTGGTCTCATCACGCCAAAGTCGTGAGAGTTTCCGTCGGGCAACTCGATCTTGGCAAAGGTTTCGGACCACCCCTCCTCGAGAGTCGCCATCGCGTTGCTCGCGTCGACGTCGCCGCGATAACTGATCGGGCCAAACGTGGGCTCGTAATGCCCGTAGCGACCTTCATTGATCGTCAGTGCCACCGCGACTCCAATCGCAGCGAATACGAGGCAGGCAATGAAAATCTTCATGAGACAACATCCAGAATACTGGAGAGAATGAGTGGAAGGCTAGGGAATGGAGGTTCTGCACGCTACGTCCCCACGGCCGAAGTGGTTCGGCAGGTTTTCGTAACGCCGTTCGCCCGGCAAACCCGACACCTCGGTGGATCCCCAGCCACGACTGGGGTCGTATCTACGGCAGCAGGTCACCTTCCGGCGTGGCTTGCCACACACGCTTGGACGGCAATTCCATCGCCGTCAACAAGCCGCCTCCGTAGCATCTCGTATCGAGACAAATCAGGTGCCCCACGTCCACGATTTGAGCATCGGGGTTGGCAGTGTGTCCGACGACAGCTACCCGTCCGCTCCGGTGAGGCGCCGGGATGCCTGCCCGCAGTGAGTACCAACGCAGCATCTCGACAGGTTGATCCTCCAACTCCAACTGAGCGTCATAAGCGGCGTGCGTGAAGAAAAACTCGTCATGCACGAAATAATCGCCCAACGATTCGAAGAATGCGAGGTGTTCCGGCGGCAGGAAATCCATGTCACCGTTGAAATGATAGCTATCGAGCGTCTCGATTCCGCCAAACTTCAGCCACGCATGATGCGGCTCGTCGCCCCGCACCACATCGAGCATCATCTCTTCGTGATTGCCCATCAGTGCCACGATCTGGGTTTTTTCGCCCCACTGGATCAGCGTGTCGACCACGCCCTTGGAATCCGGGCCCCGATCAATGTAATCACCGAGCGTGACAATGATGTCCTCAGCGGTAGGGTCGATCGCCTGCAGCAGCGTCTGCAGCGGCAGGTTGTAGCCGTGGATGTCTCCGATCGCGATCAGTCGTCCGTTCAAATTTTTTCTCCGCGTTTTAACGAGCCCCCCGACCGATTCGGATATACTCGACAAGAGTACAAATCATCGCAGAAAACGTTCTAATGTTAAGCCCACTAGCCAATCTAGCACGCTAACTCGTCTTTTTCGCCACTTCCTCCCAGCCCCATCGAGCAACATGACTGCATCCTCGGCTGACCCATCGAGCACACCGAACATCCCTGGTGAGGATCCTGGAGTGCAAGCCGATCGCGAGCGATTGTGGGATTCCGATGAAACCATCGCCATGCTCGGCAGCATGCAGGTTCACATCATCATCTTTCTTTCCCTCGCTCTGGTGCAGCTTCACAAGCCCTACGATGAGAATGCCGTGGTCGTTGTTTCTCCACCACCGCAATACGAGGAAAAACTGCAGACCATTGATGAAATAGTCGTCAGCGAGACGCCTCAAACTGAAGTGGGTGTCGATGCCATGGCCGAACTCGACCTAGCGGAGGCCTCTGCGGACGTTTATGCCGAAGTTGCTGATATCCCCAATCCAATCGACCTGCAGCCCACGGAGTTGGGTCAGATCATGGTCAACAAAATCTTCAGCCAACCGGTCGCGCCTCAGAAACGCCTTGATACCGTCAAAGGCTCCACCGGCGTGGGCGTCGCCGGGGCCAAAGGCGCCGTCGATCAGATTACAGCGGAGATTATGCTCGCCGCTGAAGAGAGGCCGACGCTGGTCGTGTGGCTATTCGATCAAAGTGGTTCGCTGACCCGGCAACGCGGCGACATTCGAGATCGCTTCGATCGTATCTACGACGAACTCGGCATCCTGCAAAAATCCGCAGACGACAAGAAAACCAAATCCAGCGATGAACGCATCCTGACGTCTATCATCGGTTTTGGCGAGAAGGTCGAACTCTACACGGAGGAGCCGATTTCGGACCTCGAGGAAATCAAACAGATCGTCGAGAACTTGCCCGTTGATAGCTCGGGAGTCGAACGGGTCTTCACCGCGATCGAATCGGCCGCCAAGCAATTCAAACCCTTGCGGCGAAATATTGGACCACGCGGCCCGAAACGCAACGTTCTCTTCGTCGCGGTGACCGACGAACGCGGTGACGACTACAACAAACTCGAATCCTCGATCACCTCCTGCCGCCAGCTCGGAATCCCTGTTTACGTGATCGGTGTACCGGCGCCGTTTGGACGCGAGCACACTCTCGTTAAGTACGTCGACCCCGACCCGCAATACGACCAGTCACCACAATGGGCGCAAGTCGACCAGGGGCCGGAAACGTTCTTGCCCGAACGCATCCAACTGAGTTTCACCGGAAATTTTGAAGAGGAACCCGTAATCGATAGCGGTTTCGGACCCTATGGACTGACGCGGTTGTGCTACGAAACAGGCGGCACGTACTTCACCGTGCACCCCAATCGAAATACGACGCGGAAAGTCCGGCGGGGGGAGCTCGAAGCATTCTCGGCCGAGATCGAGTACTTCTTCGACCCTTCGGCGATGGCTCGGTACAGCCCTGACTACCTCTCCCAAGCCGACTATGTCAGTGCCGTCAAACGCAGCCCGCTGCGGATGTCGCTCGTCCAAGCCGCGACGATTCGCAACGTCAACGGAATCCAGCGGCCGCGATTGCGATTCGTCAAGAGAAGTGAAGCGCAGCTCGCTGGTGATCTGACCAACGCCCAACAAGACGCCGCCCCGCTCGAACCCACACTCATCCGGCTCGCGGCAACGCTGCAACCCGGCCTGGCCGGACGCGACGAAGAATCCAGCCCACGTTGGTTGGCCGGCTTTGATCTCGCCTACGGACGGGTACTCGCCCAGAAAGTTCGCACGGAAACGTATAACGCCGTCCTCGCCCAAGCCAAACAGGGGATGCCCTTCGAAGAGGCCAAGAACAACACCTGGATTCTCGAACCCAGCGATGAGATCACCGTCGGTAGTAAATGGCAACGGGAAGCCGACACTGCCAAAGAGTTCCTCACTCGCGTCGTCGAGGACAATCCCGGCACCCCCTGGGCACTGCTCGCCAAACGCGAACTCGATGTTCCCATCGGTTGGAAGTGGAAGGAAACCTACACCGAACTCGATCCACCTCGCGAAGGTGGCGGGGGTAACAACAACAATAACGTGAACGTCCCCCAAGACGACAAACGCCGGATGCTCGATCGGGCCCCGAAGCGACCTGTCCCCAAGTTATAGGTGCGGCACTTACTCGCGACTCGACGGAGCGGTAGGCTGATTCGTCCCGTTACCACCATCTCGCTTTACTCTGTTCACCACTACCATCATGGCACTGCCTCCCTGGACCGTTGACCTTCTCCGTCGTGGCGTCGCTGACCTCGCCCGTCAAGCAACCGACCATGAGGCAGCCACGGCACTCAAAGAGCAAGCAGGTAAGCTCGTCGATGAGCTGCCGAAAGCCGCCCGCGAAAAAGTCGATATGCTGTTACGACAGGCTGAATCGAAAACGCAGCCGATCAAAGATGCCTGGCAAAATGCAGCATGGTGGATGGGCGGCCCCATTTCGTTAGCACCGACACGGATTATCAACGGAACCGGCCTGCTCCTGGACCAACGGGGCAGCGGAGTGGGGATCCCGGCCGAAGCGCTCGCCGCTGCCATCCCGCATCTGGCCGGCGACGCTGCCCGCGATCCGGAACTCTCCGCTCGGCTGTGTGACGAAATCGCCTCAACGATCGCTCGCCGCTGCGAATCCGACTCGTCCCGCCGCCGCCCACTCGGTGCCATCGTCACCCCATCACTCGACGCTTCGCTCTCGCTCGTCGCTGACCTCGGTGGACGAAGGCAGCGTCTGTGGGTCCCCCGCAGTTCCGCCTTCCCCGTCGACTCGGTCGATGGCGGATCGGAACAGCTGCTCGTTGATCGACTACGACACTTTGCACATGGCTCCGTCCTCGAATTCGGGCATGCCTCCAACCAAGAGGACTGGCCCAGCGATCAGCTCGTCCACGGCGGCAGTCAACATCACCGCGGTAAGAGCCATCGCCCAGACCCTAGCTCGCAAACTCGCCAGAACATACTCGTCCGCTGGGCTCCCTCACCCTTGGCCAAACGCAGTGACGATGACCGGTACCGTGATTGGATCGAAGTCGCAGTGTTGCCGCTGGGCAGTCTCTTCCCAATCGATGGCCTGGATATCGTCAGCAGTGTCGCTGACCAGCTCGATCGATGCGCTGACCTGGTCGTGCTCGACGGCGGAGTCTTGGCCGGGATCCCAGAACTCAGCGTAATGGTGGGGAGTCCGGAAGTGATCCAGCAGTTGCACGCCTGCCCACGGCACGAGTTAGTCAACGCGTCGAAAGCAATGACCGCGATCGTGGCCACGTCTGTCGTCGTCCAAGCCAAGAGCACCAGCCCGGTGGGCCAGTTGCTAGATATTTCGCAGGAGAATTTGCACGACCGGGCCCAGCGCCTCGCCACCCAGCTCGCTGGCTGCGATTGGGTGAGCGCCACCCGAATCACCGAAACAGCTGCTGGCCTCGGAATGCCCGCGAACCTGCAAGCACCGCAACCCTCACCCGTCAACAGCAACACCGAACAATCAGCAGCCGCGCCGCCTGCCGATCGCATTCCCTCGCGGCAAGTCGTTTTGACGATCGACGCCGCTCGGAATGCCGATTCGATCGCGGCGGAATTAGCCAACGGATCCACCAGCCTCCTCTGCCGCAACGTCAACGGCGAACTGGTGATCGACCTCCGCTGGATCTCACCCGAGCAGCAGTCCCAAATCAGCGTATTGGCCAACGACGTCTAAACCACCCGCCCCGGCAACACGCCAACAACGATCACCGACAGAACGCTTGACGAATCCCCACTCAATTGCAACCATAGCCCACCACCATCGGGGCGTGGCTCAGCCTGGTAGAGCGCTGCGTTCGGGACGCAGAGGTCGCAAGTTCAAATCTTGTCGCCCCGATTGACGAAAATGCCGTTATTTGCGGCGTTTTTTTATTTCCAGGTTTCTTGAAATTGGCTGGACAGACGGTCTTTGTCACGGTTTTGTCACCAATCTGCCAGTGGACGCCCTCGAGCAGGGAGCTAGCATCGTTGTGACCAAACGTGTCACATCGATGCATCAGGATCGACGTTTGGGACTTGATTCACTCAAACGGTGCGGATTCATGCGAAAGCCATTCTTTATCAAAGCTCGGAAAGCCTGGTATCTCGATACTCCAGGAAATGATGGGAAGCTCCAGCGAATAATGCTCGGTAAGAGCAAGAAAGCAGCCTACGAGGAGTGGGAGCGGCTCAAGCAGCAGGCGTCAACGGAATGGGACGGCGACGCTCTGACCATCGACGATCTGATCTGTCGTTATCTCGAAGCCTTTGAGAATGATGTCGATAATGGGCGACGGGGAAAGTCTACGCTGGATGCGCTGACTGGTACGCTGACCTTGTTTTCCGCTTTCGCGGGCGATGGCATGTTGGCCAAGGACTTGGTGAAGCACCACCTTACTCGATGGCTTTCCTCGATGCCGGGTTGGAATGCGACTACCCAGCATCACGCTGTGGAGCGAGTCAAACGTGCTTTCAACTGGGCAGTCAATGAAGGTCTGCTGCGAGAAAACCCGATCGCAAAGGTCCGTGTTGATAAGGGAAGCGGCCGAGACCACGTCGCTTCCTCGACAGAATTCGCAATGCTGATGAACGGGTACAAGAGCCGTCGCCGAAGAGACAACGCATTCCGAACAATCTTGATCGCGCTGCGATTGTCTGCTTGTCGGCCAGGTGAGATTCCCAATGTCGATCTCAAAAATGTCCGGGATGATCGATGGACTCTGCCGAAACATAAAACGATGCGACAGAAGAAACGGCCCCGCGTAGTTTACCTCTCGCCGTGTCTGCACACACTGTCGAGAATCGCGAAAGGCAACCGAACGGAAGGTCCGCTTTTCCTGTCGCCGATGGGCAAAGCCTGGGACTACCAGGACATGAGGCGACGTTTTCATCGACTTCGTGAGCGGACAGGTGTTTCGAGTAGCTTCGTCATGTATACCTTTCGCCACACCTGGATCACGGATGCCTTGGTCGCGGGAATCGACGTGGCGACGGTCGCGGAGATGGCCGGAACGTCAATCCAGATGATCGATCGACACTACGGGCATCTGTCGAAGCACAAAGATCATATGATTCAAGCAGCGTCTACGGTGATTCAATCGCGAGCCTGATCCAATGGGTATCGACGAGCAAGTGTCTTCCAGCACCCCCAAACACCCAACGCTGGCATGACTGATATTCACAGAAAGGAATTCATGAACCCAGTGAATTCATCAACAGCCCTGACAGCATTGCCAATTTTGGGATTGATTTTATCTGATGGCAAGCGTAAAACAGTTCCGCCGAGACATCTTGAGGGGAAGCGAAAAAATTTTTGATTTTCGCTTCCCCTCAGTCTTTACAGATGCGACCAATGTCTTATAATTCGTTGGTTCGATTAGAACGTGGAGTTCACGACCACAAAGGATGTCTCGGCAACAACATCTCTTTTGGCCCTCTGCCAACGAATAAATCGAACTCCAGCTGTGCGGCGGGAATACGTCAGCGACGTTGTACGTGAAGCATCATCCATCCTTCGGATGGATCCGACTGCATCCACTCAAGACGGAACTGCCTATCTTCTTCTGCGCAGCTAACATTGATCCGTTCGCGATTTTGCGAGTGTATCAATTGAGAGAATTCGTCATTGCCTTTTAGCAACGCGTCAACGGCTGCAAGTTCGTAACCGAGTACGAAACATTCCTGCGGGGACTGTCCGTCGAGTTGGTGATCGTCGATATCGAATGATCGAATTAGGCCAAAGTCGGCCATTTTTTTAACTCGTTATGTGAAGGATACAGAGATGTCTCGATCTCCACTTGGAACTCGTGTGCAAACAGGTAGCGTCTGCCCCGAGAGTGGAGTGTGGAAAGTTGTTGGCACGCCATCAACGACCGCACCAATCGCCAGAGGGAATCGCATGCCTCCGTATGGGGGCAAGGCGGTTTACTGGGAACTGATTCAGTACGCGTAACAGCGTGCCCATCGGCAGTCGCTGGCTTTTCCAGGAGCAAAAGCGACAAACCGAACTTGATCAATCTTATGGCCAAGACGACTGTTAGGTCGCCTTGGCCTTTTTCGTATGACTACATCTTATTCGGAGGCAACGTGAGATTCAAGGGAATCTACATTTAGTTGAAGTGAAGAGGGAAGGCACTACATGTAGTTCGTTCTTGGCAGGTAGTTGACAGCAAATTGGACCTGCCTGAACTCGACTGAAGTAAGATATTTGCCTGAAAGAGTTACTTCTGGATGCCGAGCAAAGCTGTGTAGTACCAAGACGCTAACCGATCGTTCGCGTCTTGGTACCATCGTCCGAGATGAGCCGCTAGACTGTTCCTCTCGTCTCATGTCCCTTCCTTCGCTTGGCGATGATCGCTTCGTATTTCGATAGCTTTCGACCTGACGTCTTGCGTGGACGTTTTATGACGGGTCGCGACGGTCGCTTGATCGCTGTGTTCGCTCGTAGCAAGAACGCGTCGAGCCACTCAACGAGGAAGCGGTAGTCTCCACGCCCAACCCGGCGGTGCTCCAGTTGGCCTTCTCTCGCAAATCGCCGGATCGATGAAGATGAGTATTTCAAGTACTCAGCGGCTTCCTCTGCGGTCATCCAGGGTGTGGTTCTAGTCGGCATCGCTCACCTCACTCGTTTCCGGTTTCGGGTCCGTTTGCGACTCCAGCACGCTCCAGATACCGACGCCGTCGACTTTCACGGCGCCGCAGTTGGCGCAGACGGTCCGGCGTTTTCGTTCGTCGCGATATCTTTCGCTGTGACTGCATCCAGTGTTGCTATTCACTTCTTCGCCTCCTTCGCTTCGCGTTTTCGTTTCTTGATCTCCCGTTTGAGATACCAGCGGGCTTTCTTCAGATCCTCGATCGAGTCGCCTTTCAAGCCTTCACGCCAACAGTATTTGATTGCGTTGCCGATGTTGAAGGTGAAGTGTTCACACACCTGGATGGCTTCGATCCCGCTCGGGTGCGAGGTGTAGTGCGGAGGATGATTGACGGGATCGGGTGGGGTGAAGTAGTGAGCTCGGTTGCACGAAATGCAATTCGCTGCCCCATTGCCTTTCTTGTACTCCTCGAACCCGAATTCAAATCTGAACTTGTTTCCACCGCATTGCGAGCATGACTTGATATGCAATCCGCCACCTCGACTTCGATCTTCTGACGCCATTGGAGGTTTCCAGTTGGCGCTTTCTTCAGCTTTATACGATCCGCAATCTTTACAGATAATCGACCTGGATTGATCGCTGCGGTAGGTGTTTGAGTGCAAACATCTCCCAATCATATCGCCACCTCGGCTTCGATCTTCGGGTGATGGTCGTTCATCTTTCAATCTTTCAATCTTTCAGTTTTAGGGTTTTGACTTTGAGCCATTCGGTTTCTTTGGTCTTCGGGTCATACAACGGCAACTTGCCACCGAATGCCTCGTACATGGTCCATCCGATCGGTTCGCCGGAATCGCTGGTCAGCGGCATGGCGATGACCGTGTGTCGTTTGCGATACTTCGCGATGCGAGGTTTCGCTTTCTTGATCGCCTCAAGTGACAGCCGCTTTTGCCAGCACCAAAACGAGAGCGTTTGCTCGTTATCGGGCTGGAGCTCGATGTTTCGAAACGGATCGAGCTTGGTGTCTTTCGATAGTGATTTTCGGTTAGTCGTGGACGGCTTGACGCCCAGGAATTCGGCGACTTGCTTGATCGCTTCGGCGAACCCGCAGCCGGTCATTTCCATGATCACCGCAAGCCCGTCGCCCATTTTGCCGCACTGGTTGCAGATCGCGCCGCCGTGGTTGTTCAGGTTCGTGAATCGCCAGCGGTCGGTACCTCCGCATTTGCGACACGGGCCGTGGCGATTTGATAGGTAGTCGTCGTCAATGCCAGCGACTCGGTTAAGGATCGCTGGCCAGTAGCCAACAGCAGCCGATTTGACGTCGTCGAGTTCGTATCGGCTCAATGCTGGCCTCCTTGCTAAATGCATGTCGTGGAACGAAATGGAACGCTAGAGATTGGCACCGATACTGGAGCCATCGACCCAGCCGCGGATCCAGTCAGACTATTGATCGTCGGTCAGACTCGACGGGCAGGCTTCCAGCGGTTGTTCGTCGATCGACGCCTCGTAACCGGCTTGCCACGAGAGCCAGAGGGACACAGCATCTTCCCGAGCTGTTTGGCTTGGCCTGGGTGAGGGAGTAGGTTGAATTTGACACGTGCGGGAAATTTTCTGAAAGTTGCGAACTGGGCGACGATCCGATCTCTGGAAGGAACATTCGACCACCGGAAGGTCCGGGTCGAGGTGGATTTGCAGCAGTTCACAGCCTTTTTCGGCGTCGATCTGCCGGCGTTTTCCATTCTCTCAAGTCACTTCCATTTAATGCTTCGATCTCGGCCTGACGTGGTCGCGACGTGGACGGATGAGGAAGTGGCGCGGCGGTGGCTGATGTTGTGCCCGCATCGCCGCAAAGCGGACGGATCGCCCATGGCTCCGACCCAACCTGAGATCCAATCCATCGCAGGGTGTCCCATCAAGTGGAAAGAAAACCGCAAACGGCTGAGTAGTTTCGGTTGGTGGATGTGGTTGTTGTGCCAGCGTGGCAGGACGTCCTGAATGTGTCGACTCCATGCGCTGCCATCGCATACATCGTCGCTATCATCTCTGCCGCCGCGCCCGCGAGGTGCTGACCACTGATTAGCGGCTCTCACTCTTCTTCCCATGCCATGATCGGCGACAGGGGCCGAAATGGAAACGGTGTGCACTGACAGCTAGGCAAAACACTGATTTGAACGCCCCCCCTTCTGCCGAAGCCCTGAAAGCTCACCGACTCGTTCGACAGCTGCCGATGATTCAGCGAAGCCAGTATTGGGTCGATCGAAGAAGTGCTCTGTCCCTATGCTCTCTAGAGGGACGAAGGCGGTCCCAGAAAGAGTATTGTCGTCGGAGATAGCGACTCCCCCTCGTCGGCCCTCCAACTCCAACAAGTTGGTATAATCGGCTCCGTGGGGCCTTCCCCCGCTCGGTGATGGCATCCAACGATCCCTGCTTTGGAAGGACGGTTGATTTCGCAATGGCAACGATTCGCCCCATTCATTTTGTCGTCCTCATTCTCGCTGTTTTCTGGCAGGGCACGGCAAGCGGCGGCGATGGCATTCTCGACACGCTGGCTCCTGATCACCCGCGCCTCATTCTCACCGAGGATGCTCTACAATATCGAAAGGCACAGGCCCAGACCGACGAGGTTCTTCAGGGCTTCGTACGTGCCGCCATTCGCCGGGCGGACGACTGTCTTGACGATCCGAAGCTCGAGTATCGTAAACGGGGTCCGAGACTCTTGCACATCAGCAAGGCATGCGTCGATCGGATTTACGAGCTTGGCATCGCCTGACGTTGGACGGGAAAGAAGAAATACGCGGAGAAGATTCGCGAAACGCTGCTGACCGTTTGTGGTTTTCCCGACTGGAACCCCAGCCATTTTCTCGACACGGCAGAGATGTCCCATGCCGTCGGAGTTGGCTACGACTGGATCTATCACGAACTGGACGAGCCGACCCGCGAACACATTCGCCAAGCGCTTGTAGAATTGGGACTCAAACCGGGCATCGAGCGTCACAAGAGCGGCTACCATCATTTCACCTACGCCTACAACTGGAACCAGGTCTGCAACGGCGGCCTGTTGATCGGCGCCTTGGCGGTTGCGGAGTCGGAGCCCGAGACTTCGCAGTTTCTTGTCGGCAAGGCCCTCGAGCACTTGCCGACAGCATTAGGTTCCTACGCGCCGGACGGTGTTTGGGCCGAGGGCATCGGCTATTGGAACTACGCCACGCGTTACACCGCGTTGAGTAGTAGCGCCTTGGAGACGGCGCTCGGGTCGGACTTTGGGCTTTCAGAAATGCCTGGACTCGCTCAAACCGGCTACGTCCCCATCTTCTCCGCTGGTCCTACCGGACTCTACTTCAGCTACGCCGACGCAGGCGACTTCAAGAAACGTCGCTCAGCGTCCTGCATGTTCTGGCTCGCTCGGACCTATGGGAACTCGCACTTCTCGGACTCGGAGCACACGCTCATCGACGCCGACGACGTCGATCCCTTTCACATCGTCTGGTACGTTCCGCCCTCCGGTCAGGAGCCGGCAACTTGGGACCGGGACCGTCTGTTGCGCGGCGAAGTCGACACCGCTCTGCTCCGCAGCAGTTGGAACGACCCGAATGCACTGTTCGTCGGGATAAAGGCAGGCGACAACCAGGCGCATCACGGCCATCTGGACTTGGGGAATTTCGAGCTCGACGCCTTGGGCGTTCGCTGGGCGAGAGATCTCGGGGCGGACAATTATAACCTGCCGGGCTACTGGGAATATCGCGAAGGCGGTCGACGTTGGAACTACTACCGGCTGAACTCGTTGAGTCACAACGTTCCGATTTTGGGTGGGGAGAACCAGAACGCCAATGCGGTCGCTCAACTCACCCGTTTCGAATCACGGGACGACCTTCCCTTTGCCCAGGTAGATCTTACCGAGGCGTACGCCGGTTACGCCGACAAGGTCCTGCGCGGCGTGGCAATGGTCGAAAACCGGCGTGCGGTTCTGATCCAGGATGAGTTTGACATCAAAACTTCCTGCGAAATCCTCTGGGGCATGACCACCGACGCCAAGATTGCTCTTGAATCGCCCGACGTCGCACGGCTGAGTCTCGAAGGAAAAGAGCTCATTGCTCGCGTCGTATCGCCTGCGAATGCGAAGTTCACGATCGAGTCAGCGGAGCAGTCGCCTCCGCAGAAGCGAAATCGAGGCGTCCGGCGTCTGGTGGTCCGCCTACCCGAGGCCGAGGGCAAAGTGACTGTCGGTATCCTCCTATCGCCCGAGTGGCAAGACGGAGTTACGGTGAGCGATACGGCTCTCGAATCTCTGAGGGCATGGTAACTCATCGGTAGCAACACCGATGCGACGTTGCCGGTTTCTCTGATCGCTTGCCGCCGCTTAGCCCCGCGCGAGCCGCATGACGTCCGGATCGTCGCGGGGGCCGCGCAATCGCTAGGCCCGCTTTGACTCGCTCACCTGCGCTGCTGAGATCACGAGGGATTTCGTCAGGCCAAAACCGAATGGGAGCTTCTCCGAGGGCTAGCGAGAGGCTCGCTAAGAAGCTTGGTAGTGTGTTGTTTCACGTTTGCGCAACTTTGGTTCCCGCTGATGCATCGGACCGAGCCCGAAGGGCCACGCATCAGACGTTGTGTCGCCTTTCGGGCTGGCAGTTCATTGGCGCGGCTTGCCGTTGGCTGACGCCAACCGGCAGGGGATGTGTCGGCCTCCGGCCTGAGACGCGGAACAATTGCGACCGCCACAAAATTGGTCACAACGCCAACCCTTTGGTCCAACCGGGCGTATCGTGGGTTTCGCCGCGGGGAGCCGAGTCTGCGAAATTTTCGAGACATGGCAGTGGTGTGCGAACCGTTTCGTCACGCTTATACAATCGGTGATAGCATCCAAGCACCGGGAGAAGCGGAAGCGAGCGCCGCTGGGCAGCAACTCACCTAGGAATATTTCGGTCGCGCGTGAGCCGAAAGGTGACTTCGGCTGACGGCGGATGTGTCGGCCGTCTGCGTTTGCTCTGCGACCGCATCGCTCATTTCGGACGCCTCCGCCTTGCCTCTGAAATCCAACACGCTGGAATCACCCACGACAAATCCGGATAAACCAGAACAAGTCTGTCTCGCAGCACCCAGGAACAACCACAGCTGTAGCTGACCGAGTGATTCCTGGCGGCACTGTTGCTGCTTGAGACCATCGAGAGATTCTTGCTCGGCCCGCTGCTCGCAAGCATCGAGGCCGCGTTCGATCTCAGGCTTTTCTTTTGGATCTTCGCTGGGCCGCCATCTCCACGATGAAGTCCCCGTTGACACTCGCCACTTCATGCAATACCGTAAGTTGCATGAGACGCGATAGCAAACTTTCCGGCATGCTTCACATCCTGCTCCACCTCGCTGAGCGTGATGGGCCTGTGACGTCCGAGGACCTCGCAAAGATGATGAACACCAATCCGGTGGTGGTCCGTCGAATCATGTCGGGACTCCGAAAGCGCGGGTATGTCCAATCAGAAAAAGGACATGGTGGCGGATGGTCGCTGTCATGTGATCTGAGCAAGGTGACGTTGCGGGATATCTACACAGCAGTCGGCAGCCCTTCCCTGCTAGCAATCGGTAATCGCACCGAATCGCCGGAATGCCTTGTGGAACAAGCAGTCAATGCGGCACTCCAACAAACTTTCGACGAGGCCGAAGAACTTCTGCTCACCCGGCTCGGCGATGTAACCCTTGCTGAGTTGAGTGCCGACTGCTGTGCCCGTAAAGTTGCTCGTGGCCGTATAAACCAATCCAAAGGGGATGCTCATGAATGAGGACAAATGCTTCGCCGACGCTGCGTTCTCGGACATCGAGGTAGTCGCACGTTACACCGAGGGGCCGCGACGAGTCGTGCCGGGATTTCTAGACATGCAACGGATGGCGAGCTTGCTCTTGGCAGAGCGAGTCCCCGAAAATGGTCGCGTGCTCGTAGTCGGGGCAGGCGGCGGATTGGAACTGAAAGCTTTCGCAGAGGCTCAGCCCAGCTGGTCTTTTGACGGAGTTGATCCGTCCGCAGAGATGCTGACGTTAGCCGAACAAACCATGGGGCCAGTTGCGTCACGCGTTCACTTGCACCACGGCTTCATCGACGTCGCCCCTGACGGCCCATTCGATGCAGCAACTTGCATCCTGACGATGCACTTTGTCGGACCGGAAGAACGCCGACGAATGGCGAGCGAAATTCGCAGACGTCTGAAACCCGGCGCGCCATTCGTTGTTGCTCATCTGAGCGTTCCGCAAAACGATGAAGAACGTACTGTCTGGCTGTCGCGGTACGCAGCCTTCGCAGTTAGCTCCGGTGTCGAATCCGAAAAAGCGATGAAAGCTCGCGACACAGTTGACTCGCAGCTATCGATCCTCACTCCCGGAGAGGACGAGACAATCTTGCAAGAGGCAGGATTTTCAAACGTCAGTCTATTCTACGTCGGTTTCGCTTTTCGTGGCTGGGTGGCTTACGCCTAACCCGCATCGACGAGATCAGCATGTCGATCCGGGTGAACACGATGCCCATGAATGCCAGCGATTGGAGCGATGGGATAAAAGCATTCCACACGCCGCCACGAGAATTGAGTGGCAACTGCGTGGCGCAAAACTTCGTGAATTCGATCTCGATACGCCTGCGTTTGAACGGCCGGCAACGACCATAAAACAATCAGGCAGGTTCAGCGCAATTGGGCACGGAGGACACCCGTGCGTGAGAAGCCAGTATCGGTGCTCAGCTCAGGTGCCCCATCTTTCCCTGCTGGTATTCTTGCATCGCTTGCTGGATTTCCTCCCGCGTGTTCATTACGAACGGGCCTTGGCCGGCGACTGGCTCACCAATGGGTGCGCCGGTTAAGGCGAGAATTCGGCATGTCGACTCGGATTCGATCTTGACGGAACTTCCGTCGCGTTCGAACTGGATCAATTCGACAGCCTGGGCGGTTTCGCCATTGATCGTCGCGCTGCCCTTCTGAACGATCAACACGCAGGTATGACCATCGGGCACTTCGATCTCAGTCTTGCTCTGAGCGACCAACTCCAGATCCCACGTATTGATTGCAGTGAACGTGCTAGCCGGCCCGGTTTGTCCCAGATACTCACCAGCAATCACGCGTACGGTGCCAGCGTCCTCGGGCAACGAGACCCGAGGGAATTGATCGTCACGCAGGTCTTGATACTTCGGCGATGAACTCTTGTCCTTGGCGGGAAGATTGACCCAGAGCTGGACCATTTCCAGCATCCCGCCTGCTTCGGCAAATCGCCGGCTATGGAACTCTTCGTGGACGATTCCCGAGGCAGCGGTCATCCACTGAACATCGCCGGCACCGATCGTTCCATGACCACCACTGGAATCGCCGTGTTCCAACTCTCCTTGGTACAGGATCGTTACGGTTTCAAAGCCCTTGTGCGGGTGCTCGCCGACACCTCGCTTAGCTTGGTCGGGACCAAATTCGTGCGGCCCCGCATAGTCGAGCAGTAGGAACGGATCAAACTCATTGCCACCACTGTAGGAAAACAGACTTCGGACTGGGAAACCGTCCCCAACCCAATGCTGAGGAATGTCGCGTACGATTCGTTTGATCTTCTTCACGATTTTTTTCCTGTGCTATCCGCCAAATTTGGAAACCTAAAACCCTCATGGACCTGACAAATTCCAGCGAGCGAGAAGTTGTCCGGTCCGATTCATACGATGGCCGCCTAAGCCAACTTGCAAATGGCTGCGATTCATACTCCAGCGACGGTTCGGTCCTGTGAACGAGCAGAAAACAACTGATGATGGCCCGAAGTGCGAGTTGCACCGCCTTCTTACTGAAACTTGTCCATCATTGTCTCCGGTCCATCTTTGACGACCGCTTGCGCCTTGTCATAACTTTCCATCAGACACTTGTAAGTGGGCACGATGTGTTCTGCGATGATTTCGCCGAACTTCGAACCCTCCGCCCGGTTCCACGTTCGCATCAACTCAGCAACCATTGCAAACGTATCCATCGGTATCGCCCCCGCCTGGGTGACACGTGCGATCGTGATGTCGGTAGCCATCTTGCTCCAGTTGCCCGACGCATCAACAACGCAGTAGGCTTTGTAGCCCGCGTCAATTGCGCTCACCGCAGGGAACGCCATGCAGACACTCGTCAGCGTTCCTGCAATCACCACTGTCTTACGACCGGTCTTTTCGATTGCTTCAACGAATGGTGGATTGTCCCATGCATTGATCTGGCCGGTTCGCGGAATGAACTGAGCGTGCGGTGCATACTGATGAATCTCGGGGATCAGCGGTCCATTGGGTCCATCTGGTACAGACGCGGTAGTCAGCACGGGGATATCGAGCAGCGTTGCCGTTTTAGCGAGAGCAATCGCGTAGTTTCGCAGGTCCGGGACGGGAACGTCCTGAACAGTGTTGAACAACCCGCTCTGATGGTCGATGAGTAACATGACCACATCGTCCGGGTCGATCATTCCATTTGTTGATGCCATCCTCGGTCTCCTTTGTAGTTGCCAATTCCCAAACCTTACAAGCGATGAACGGCCCGACTCTGGAACGACGAGGTCATGCACCGTTGAACGACTTGACTTTTACGCCGAATAGGTACAGCATGCAAGTATGGGCACAAACGTTAGTAGTTACCGTTTGGTTACTTAGGCAGTCACGATAGTCAAGCGGTATGAAGAACCCACGGCTAGCGCCAAATGGCACTTACTTTAGTTTTCGAAGCGGTCTTGGTAACCCGACGCGTGAGCGAGGATGATCTGTTTACCACGCAAAGCACTGCATTTTCCTCGCTGACGCATCGGGTTACCAACCTAGCCATGCCCCAAAAGAGGCCAAAGTAAGTGGCATTCGGCTAGCGCCGTCGGCTCACTAAGTCCACGCTATTCGAGCCGAACTCTGCACCTCTGCAGAGCTCGGCTCCGTTTCTCCCGCCAGTGCCAGTCTAACACTGATAATCACATCCCACAAATAGAACCTTGGATACTGGAGCCATGCCTTGAAAACCTCGGGTGCACGCTTCCGTCGGATGAGCCATCTTTTCTGTGGTGGACGAGGCAACGAGCTGTAGATCTCCCGCGTTCCTAATGGAAGGGGATGTACGCATACCCTTCCATTTGCTTATTGATGTTCACCGTGGCAGCGGACACGGCGGTGGTCACCGGTTTTGCTAATTCGTCGATCGCGTAACCGTGGTGAGCCAAGGCCTGGGCACAAACGTAGATTTCGACGCCATGCTTCTTGAGGTCTTCGAGCAGCGCTCGATTCGGATTCTTCTCGGTCCCCAGCGAGCGTGCATAGGGGTTGGAGTGCTTCACATAGGCCTCGTCGCCCAGAGCCGCTTTGGTGGCCGAGCCGTGCAGGATCAGTGCCATTTGGAACCCGTTGTCGGTCCCCGCGGATGCTTGAGTGTATTGGTTCAGTATCAAAGCAGCTCGATCAAAGCCCTTGAGGACGCCTCCCGATAGATCGTCTGAGGTGATGTCAAGCAGCACCTTCGAGTTCTTCTTCGGCTGTTGAGATGCATCGGGGACTGCCACAATCCCACCATGGCCCTTGATAAGGGGATACTGGAACTCGGGCTCTCCGGTCGGGTCTGAAGATTGAGCTTGAGCACTCGCAGTGGCTGCGAGCAAAGCGAATGCAAACATGATGGCGCGCGTCATTTCTAATCCTCCAAAGGTAACAATTCGTAGTGAACTGGCGTTCTATGCCCAGCGACTCAGCAACACAATTTCTGTCGTAGTGCACATGGCAGGCCGATTTGTGGCATGCTTCATTCATTCATGACGCTGTCTTACTGCCAGCGGTTGCAGCGGTGGCGAATAAAGGTGGAGCGTTGCCAGCTTTGTCTCGCCGGACTGAGCATTGCCGCACCGGTGAATCTCCCCGTCGCTGCGGCATTGTATTTCGCCAACGCCAAGATCGGCTTTTCTGGTTCCTCTCAAGGCATCCGGCGTATCAAACACATAATCGATATTGGTGAACACGCCGTCGAGTACGAGGACGCAGCATGCGCTACCCTGATGGTCGTGTATGCTGCTGAACTGTCCGCTACGCCAGCCAATGATGTTGACCTCGAAACAAGACGATTCGTAGATCGTTCGATACGAGAATTGGCGAAGACCGAAGGTGAGGTACTTTCGCCACTGGAGGGCGGGGAGGCGCAGCCGAGAAGCAAGTCCTCGAAGCTCCTCGATCTTCAGTGCGTGGTTCGTCGTCGCTAAAACTGTACAGAGTTCATCGATCGTGGCGATGGGTTCGGGGTGAGCATCTCTCGTATTCATCTCGTTATTTCAGTACCCTATCAACTCGAGAATCACGAGTACGGCAACCAACGTCGGAACCGCGAGGATGATAAACAGTTCTTGTGAGATCCGGAGTAACTCTGGAATCGTGAGTTTTCCTCGGACGCCCCAACGCGTGATCGTGCCACTGCTAAACCTTGAGCTGAGTGCATAGACGTAGGACCCGAAAAGCAGCCCAACTACGCCCACGAGAGCATCGAGATTGCCTTGGCCGACGGCGGCGGCGTTCGTACCCGGGCAGTACGCAAGTAGGCCGAAACCAACACCGAAGATCAGCCCGCCCAATATATTGGCGCCGTAGTTCGTCTCATTGATCTGGCGTTCCACCACGCCCATTCGGCGCAGGAGATAGCTTCCAATCATGCCGACGATGATCGCTGAGAGCATCACCTTCACCACGATGAAGTTCTCTAATAGGAGTACGCCAACAAGGATATCGAACTTCGCCACCCCGCCCTTCTGCAGCAAAAAGCCAAAGACTAATCCGAAAAACAAGCCTGCGACTAACTTGCCCGGAGAGGCTTCCAGCCAATCCCAGGACTGCGGATCATCGTGCTCCAAACCAGTCTTTGGCGTCGGTCCCGGCAGATCGTCACGCGCGTCTTCAACTTGGGGCGACGATGAATTGATGGCGTTATCCATTTCGTTCTCCTTCGAGAGGCTCAAAAGCGATATATCAACATGGCCGCCACGATGCCGCCGATAAAGAAACAGATCACGGCGATCCAAGAGCTGACAGCGAGTTGTAATGTGCCGCTGATCCCATGCCCGCTTGTACAACCGCCGGCCATCCGCGCTCCGTACGCCATCAACGCTCCGCCAAGGAGTGCCACCAAGGTCCGTAGCAAGCCGCTGTCCGCACCGAAACGGACAACCCACATTTCCTGGAGGTATGTCCCGGTCAGTTCACCACCGCTCCATGCCGCGAGAAACGAACCCAGGACGGCGCCGAGGACGATGGTCAACGTCCAGCCGATCATCGGCTTGTTTTCCTGGTAGTAAGGCAGTGACGCAATGTGTTTCGGCGCCACAAGTCGGCCGATCATCCCGGCAACGTCGGAATAGGCGCTCGAGGCACCGATCTTTTTGCCAGCCAACGCGAGTGTCGTGAGCACTAATATTCCGATCAGAGCCCCCACGACGTAAGGCGACCAGGCGGGTTCGGAATACGGGTACGGCGATGGCAGTTCAGCCGCTGCTCGAACAACGGTCGCTGGCCAGCACAGGAATGTCGCCAGGAGAGTTGCTTTGTATTTCATAGTGTTCTTCCTTCGTGAGGTGGCCTCGCGTTGCCTATTTCGGCATCGATTTTAGCTTACCACGGTAAAGCCGGCATTCTTCCATCCCTGCATACTGCCTGGGACGTTGTAGACCTTCTTGAAACCAGCTCGCTTCATGAGGCTCGCGGCGATGCTGGCTCGGTAGCCACTGCCGCAGTAAACCGCGACGGGCTCGTCGGGATCGAGACCGAGGTCTCCATCAATTCCATCGCGCATTTCGGCAACAAACTTGTGTTTTGCACCACTGATTCGCCCGCTTTCGAACTCGCTGGGTGAGCGCACATCGAGGATTTGGAACTTGCTCTTCTCCTCAGACAACTGGTGGACGGGCGCCTGTGGCAAGGTTGCCAGAGGCAGGCCTTTGTTCCCCCACGCTTTCATACCGCCAGCGAGATAACCGGCGAAGTCTGTGAGCCCCACGTAAGCAAAGTGCCAGACGATCCAATCAAGCTGCGCCTCGTCTTCCACGACGAGCAAAATCGGTTTCTCGTGAGCAAGCATGTCCCCCGCCCAAACCGATAGTTCGGGCCGGTCGCCGATATTGATTGCGCCCTCGATGTGCCCACCACCGAACGCAAGCATTTGCCGCGTGTCCACAAGCTGCGATTCGCCACGCCCGACCGCTTTTTGGAATTCTTCAGGCGGCAGACCCGCGATGGTGGGAGCGATCCCAATCAGCGGCGGACCGTCAGCGTTGATCTTCTTAAGGATGGGATAATGCTGTGGCACCGGCGGAGCGCCCCGATTCACAAACGTCTCGAACGCCTCGAATTCTTCATATTGCAGGAAATCGTTCGTCCGCCGCTCGTAACCGATCGTGCTCATCGGTCGCTCGCCGATATCCGCCCCGCAGGCTGAACCCGCACCATGGCACGGGTAAATGAGAACACCATCGTCCAATTTCAGATAGTAATCACGCAGCGTATGGAAGAGTTGTTTCGTGAGCTCCTCAGTCTGCTCCTGGCCGAGCAGATCAGGGCGTCCGGCAGAACTGACGAACAGCGAATCACCGGTCAACACGCCCCAGGGATCGTCACCGCGGTCTTTCTCGGCAAGCTCGTAGGCCAGGTGCTCCGGTGTGTGACCGGGCGTGTGGCGTGCGGTCAGGACAACCGATCCAAACGGAAAGCGATCGCCATCGTGGATCTTTTGCACCGGAAATTCGTACTCCGCATCGCCCTCGCCGCTAACGAAGATCTCAGCCGACCCCAGTCGCCGCTCCAGCTCACGAGCGCCGCTCATGAAATCCGCATGGATATGAGTTTCGAAGACATGAGTGATCGCCACGCCGTGTTTACGGCTCAACTCAAGGTAAATCTCGACGTCTGGTCGAGGGTCGATCACTGCGGCAGTCTGACTACCATCATCGCCGATGAGATACGATAACTGAGCAATCCCTTCGGTCTGGACGCTTTCGAATACCAACGTCATTGCGAAACTCCTGAACTGAGCGAGAGCGTGGGACCTTGGACGCCGCGGCCATCAACTGCCGCGGCCCGGTCCGCCTAACGCCCACCAATGCCAGCAAACCCCGTACCGACGCCCCCGGCACTGAGAGGGTCGAGCGAGTAGCAGCTGTCGGGCCGCCGGCGTGTGCCCTTCGTCACCCCAGCAGGTTAGCAACGCGTGATCAATACGTGGCGAATTAGCGACAGCTTTTCTATAGTGGACGAGGCGACGAGCTGGTCATTCCCCACAACACCGGATCCCCTGTCAGCTTGTGTCGATACCGCGGTTCTCTAATTGTCGTATCCGGTGGTGTTCGCTTACGCTCAAACCACCGGCTATTTTCTGCTATCCCTGACGGGATACTTCTGGATATTGAACAGCTCGCTGGTTCGTCCAATACGACACTTATTCCTCCCCCGTTCCTAACTGAGCCGAAACGCGTCGGCGGCCGGATGGGCGGCGCTGCCCGGGGCCGTACGGCGAATGGCACTTACTTCAGTTTGCGAATCGGTCTTGGTAATCCGACGCGGGAGCGAGGGTGATCTATTGACCACGCCAAGCACTGCATTTTCCGGCTCATCCGACGGACGCGTGCGCCCGAGGTTTTCAAGGCATGGCTCCCGTATCGAAGGATTTATTTGTGGGATGTGATTATCAATGTTAGACTGGCACTGCCGGGAGAAACGGAGCCGAGCTCTGCAGAGGTGCGGGCTTGGCAAGGGATATCTCGGTCGCCAGCGTTTCCCTGCAAAAGCGGTACGCCAATGGTGTTGTCGGTCCCTGGCGAGAGTTTGTTCGTCAGGGACGCATTTTTGACCGATCATTGGATACGAGAGCCATGCCTGGTATGTCCCCAAGTTAGCCTAAAAAACTACCAGGGGCGCATTCTGAGTGCTTTCATTGAAGGAATTCACTTCCCTTCAATCAAGGAACTCCGATATGGCAATCGCCACCAAGAAACGTTCGTCAAAATCGTCAAAATCCAATCAGGCCCGTTACATCGGCAAGCCAGCTGGGGTGATTCAGCAGCGAGTCGAGGCGGTCGGTCCCTCTCACTTTGGTGTCGTTTCGGTCGACTGCGCCAAACGCAGATCCAAGT
>NZ_SJPK01000030.1 GCF_007859855.1 Allorhodopirellula solitaria | reverse complement strand
GATTACGACCGAATTCTCCTCTAACTGAAGGTCCACCTTGGACACTGTCCAAGAATCATCGAGGCCAAGAAGATCACGGTAATGTTCGTTGAGACTGTTCATCCCACCAGTTTACAAAAACCAGCTAGAATCGGCTATCTGCCACTAAATTCCGAGAAGAACCCCAGAGGGCGGAGCCTAGGAAATGCTGGCCTATCCCCGTTACGTCCCCGACTGCCGTACCACTGCGAAATAACTTTCTTCTGCATTGCTGGCGCCTCTAGGAAACCGGCTTCGCCAGGGATACCAAATTCCAGCATCCCACAGTACGGATTCTCTTCTTCGTGCACTCTCATCACTGCCTTAATCAATGACACTTTGATGCCCGACCGATTCAGCCTGGCCTCCGTGCTTGCCAGTTCGTCCGCAGAAAGACTATTGCCAATTATAGAAATAAGTAGTCCTTCCGAAACGCTGCGTGAACTGCTGTTGTTGACAATGAACTGGAAAGCAAGTTCTGCGCGATTTGCTGTAGGCAAGAGCGAGACAACGAAAGGCACTTTGCCCTTGTCTCGCGTGCCTACGACGCGATGCTGCCCATCGATAATCAGTCCAGGCTTTCGGTCGTCCTTGAGTAGATCACGCAGCATTTGTTTTTTGTGCGGGTTGTCCCAGTTTACGAACGACCTGGATTCGCAGGCGTTAGCAATCTCTAGCGCGGACGCTGATTCAAAGAATTTTTTGGCGTCTTTCCTTTGATCGTTCTCGCTCAACCCATCTGAGTCTTCATCTGAGTCTTCATCTGAGTCTTCATCTGAGTCTTCATCTGAGTCTTCGTCACTCGCATCCGCAAAGTATCGTTCCTTTACCTGTAGGAACAAATCGGAGATTTCCTGGTCGATTTGATCGACATAGTCTTCGGATGGCCATGCCGAAAACTCTATGCATACTTCGCATGGGGTCGGTTTTTGCGTTACCTCTTCATCGCTTACTTCTTGTTCCGTGCCCGGTTTCAAGATTTTAATGCGATAGGCTTCTTCTTGTTCAATTCCAAGAAGCACAGCGGTTGGGCTAGCATTTTGTGCGTCGGCCATATCGAAAAATTCGCTGATTTCTTTCGCGTGCTTTGGGAGCATTGCTCGCTGGATTCCTTGCGGCGACCTAGACATTTTTGTTGGCACCTTCGCCCAATCATCGATGTCACAACTGTAAGCGACGAACACAACTTGTATGGGTGACCGCTGAAGTTGACGAAACACAAAGCCGGGGATATTTGACATAGCTTGGATTGCTCCTTTTGATTCTTGAACTTATTCGATTGAAAAACTTCTTGTCTGTATCAGCAAGTCAGAGGATCGGCAACGGAACAATCTTTAAATGCCGTCTCCCTATCAATGCAGGTGCCACAACAACCGCATGGGTGAGAGTTTCCTGCGTAGCAACTCCAGGTATGCTCGAAAGGAACTGCCAAAACATCTCCTCTATTCACGATGTCAGACTTTTCCCAAGAAACAAAAGGGGCAAGTACGGAAATCAGTCTTTCGTCGCAGACTTGCCCGACTGTACTCATTGCAGACGCAAATTCTGGACTGCAGTCAGGATACATGACGTCATTTACTCCGCCGTGAGCTCCGAACGCGACGGCGTCAAAACCGAGTGAAATCGCGCGCCCGATTGCGACGGAAAGCATGATCATATTGCGATTTGGGACTGTGGTGATTCCAATCGTTTCCTTCGCATACCCGCCAGTCGGGAGCTCTATTTTGTGTTCAGTGAGTGCATTCGCACCAAACAGTGGACGAAGCGCCGTAAGATCAACGACTTCTTGCGGCGTCTGCGTTATCTCACAGATCGTGCGTGCCGCTTTTAGTTCTCGATCATGACGCTGGCCGTAGTTGAAAGTCAGAGCATGTAACTGATGTCCTTCTGCTTTGTAGTGATACAGCAGCGTGGTGGAATCGAGTCCGCCAGACAAAATAACGATCGTTTTCACTGAGAGCGCTCCGCACGATTTAAGGCAAAGTGGTGTAAACACCGCATTAAGCTTGATGCAGACTTGCCGTCCGGTTCCAAGGTATAAGCGGATGAGGACCGATTGTCTTTGATCCCATTTGTTGCTGCGTGCTTCGCATCCCAGGTGTTTACGATGAAGATGTCGGCGGATTGGGCGAGGCTCTTCATTCGGTCGGTGAGGGATTTGTCGTGGACGTAGTGGATCTTGATTCCGTCGAACGCCTTCTCCGCGAGTTGGCCGAATCGGCGAGCGATTCGTTCGGTGAGCGAATAGACGGCGATACTTTTGCCGATCAGGAGGCCGCGGATGTCGGGGGGGTCGTTTTCGGTTGCTTCTTCAGGTTCGGGACGGAGGCCGGCGACCATTTCCGTGAGGTCAAGGTCGGTGGCGAGTAGTTCAAGCAGCGACCATTGATCGTCGCTGATTCGTCTGGTCCAAAGTCGGCTGGATTCGGCGATTGTTGCAAGGATCGGTGTTAGGCTGGTGTGTTGCTGTCCGCCGGTGTCGATCAGCAAATCTAGCATCGACAATACCCAGTCGAAGTGTCTCGGTGCGGCAATCGTGTCCCAAAGATGGACGGTGATCTCGGCGGCGAATGCAAAGTCGTTGTTGCCTGCCTCGTGACAAGGGGCGGTTGTGAGGACAGCTTCGCTGAGCTGTTCAACAGCGGCGAGGTCATCTGAGCCAACAGATTCGTCGTAGATCAACAATTCCGTCAGCGCGCCATAGACTGGCTTGCACTCGCGGGTTGGCGAGCGATCGAGCAACAGTGATCGGATGAACGTTGGAACGGCATTGCGGATGATCTCGTTTTGCTTACCCGATCGCGACTTCTTCAATTCCTGTGCGATGGCGGAGGCGTCAAACGAAGAACCTGATGCCCACTCCTGGATCCCGTAATCAAGCACTTCGCTAGCCGTCTCGATCGCTTCGCCGGCGTCGACAAATTCAAACCATTCGACCAATGAAGCGATCTGTTTGGGTTCGCCGCCTGAGTCCTGCCCGAGGATTCCTGATAGGATTTCTATCTGACCGGTGCAGACCCGGCGACCCAATATTTGGGTTTGGATGTCTTCAGGAGCGGAGGAAAGATACGCCAATGCCTCTTCGGCCGATTGTCGCGTATCGACCTCGACGGCTGTTTCCAGCACACGGTGAACTGATCGCCGAGTCGGCGTTTGCATGAGGTAGAGAGCCAACGCCTCGTCGAAGTTGTTCTCGTTATAGCGAACGTCGGCCACGTCGTAGGCGGTGACGGCCTCCGATACGACTTCCGCCGACTGCTGGGCGGGGAGCGTGGCCAATAACGCCTCGGCCCACGCGGCGTCCGTCGCGATCGCCGTGTGCCCAGCTAATCGTTCGGCCAATTCTCGTTGGGGCACATCGGCAGCAACAGCCGACACCAACGCAAATTTGATCGCTTCGGGTGACTGAAGGCCCGCGGTCGATCGCACAAGGTTTTGGAAGCGTTTTCCGGTGCGGCGATACGCTGCGACTGCCTCGGTAGCATCACCGGCAAGCTCATGTTCGGCGAGTTGGTGCTGGTAAACCGCCTGAGCGATTTGATCAGAGATCCGCTTTGGTCGGCGAACTTGCAGGATGTCGTTTAGGTTCGGAAGCAGCAGCAGTTCTGCCCATTGCTCGAACGCTCCGAAAATTCGCACCTGAAGGAACGCGAGGTTGGTGGCGCTGAGGCGTCCCCGACTTCGGATCTCGCCGTAGACCGACCACGCTGACTGCTCGTTCTTGGCCAGGATCGCCATTTCGAGATCGCGTAGCAAGCGGCCGATCGGCTTGACCGCAGCAAGTGATCGTCCAGATTCGCGATCTCGATAGTCAACGAGCGTAGTGAGCAGTCGGCCCACCTTCGTTCGATCGTCGTTGTCGATGACTGGCAGTCGGAAAACGAGCGAACCAAAGTTCAATTGGCATGCCTCTTCAATCGAGTCCTTTGGATCAAGCGTGGCCAACTCACCATTGAACCTGGAATAGGTCGGACCAACGAACGCGAGCAAGGATTCCCGCATCGACCGTGCCTCACGTGGATTTCCGCAGAGCACATACCAAGTCGTTTGCTTCGACGATATATCGACTCGTGGCAGCAGGAACGGACTCTCTTGCTTGATGAACCGTTGCACCCAGGGTTCGAGGTAGGCGCGAACGGCATCGGCGGGCGCGGCGTTCTCGTAGTCGGCCCACTGGATAGAATTGCCTGCACCGAAAAACGTTTTCAGGAACGCCTGCGGATCATCGCTCAATTGCGTCATTGACCCGCCTCGTAGTTTTCTTGAAAGTGAATCCGTGCTTCCGCGATGGCTTCGGGGGACCGATCCAGCGAGACGCCTTCGTGGTTTACTTCGACGCCGTTGTAGGTCAGGTTCATCGAACCACTGAGGTAGTAGTCTTGGCCGAGCAGACCTTTCAGATGCAACGTGTCACGAATCGTGACGTGCAGATTGCTTGCGTCATCAGACGCTCGACTCAGGTCATCCATCTTTCGCAAGAAAGCGTCGTTGTGCGAGTCGGGCCGAGCAACGAGGTGAACACTCGATTGGATCATCAACTGTCCAAAGACTTCACTGAGGCGAATTCGTCTAAGTCCCCACGTCGGAACGAGCGACGAAAACTGGCCGCAGCGGTTGTCGAGGATGTCGATGTCTGAGATCCAAGGCGAGACGAGCCATATCGACTCGCTGGGCACGAGAAGTTCGGCGACGAAGATGCCTTCGAGCAATTCGCGGATCTCGGTACGACTTGTTGCCTGGGTCGAGAACGTGTTCCGGTTGTCGGAAATCGGATCAGTCATTGCACGCCCTCCGGCAGCGACAAGCCGATCTCAATGGATTCAACGCGACGATCCACTCGGTCCACCTTGGGATGCAGCAGCATAAACCCCGAGTCAATCGGCACGGTCATCACTTCCATCAGTGCTTTGCGAAGGGTTGGAGGATCTTTCGGGTCACCAACCAAGATGACCTCGCTATCTCGAATCAGACACTCGCTGGCCTTTTGCAACCAGTCTTCTTCGTCGACATTGACATGAGTCGGTTCGCCAGTAAGGAACAGTCGAACCAGGTCATGCTCTGTTTCGGGAAGCGAATCATAGGGGTTGTAGGCAGCCAGGCGGGCACTTCGGGACACGCCACCGCGTGGCCACAGCAGGCTGAAGAGCGTATTGAAACGCCACTGCCTGCGATTCACCTCGATCGCATTGTCGCCGGGATCCCGGATGACGTTGTCGATTGTGTCGTCGGCCGATTCCAAGTAGGCCAGAATTCGCGGATCAATCTCGACGTTGAGTTCGTCTTCGAGATCGCGCCAGCGGGAGACCATTTTGTGGAGCAACGCATCGGTGTCTTCATTGCTGCCAGGACGCAGGATTCGATTCGCGATAGCGGCGATTACACCATGGCAGGTGAACAGACCCTTTTTGTCGAGCGTCTTGCGAAGTTGGTCAAACGCATTCGCGTGAGCTTTGTGGTTTTCGGTCGATGCGACTCGATATGCGGAAACCTTATCGTTCAGTTCGGTCTCGTCAGATAAATTCATCCAATCGAGCAAGATCGTCAACTGTTGATCGGCAATCTCGTAGTCCGAGGGACGCAGTGCGTTCTCGACCAGATCAAAGAATCGCCGTGGGTCTTCGCCGTATCGAATCAGGAACGATTCAATGATCCCGCCACCACCGACAGTCTTTTCCGTGATCCATATCTCTTCGCTGCCGTCGGCTTTCGGAATCGCGATGGACGGACGCGGGCCAGATTCAACATCAAGCAGCAGATCAGTGGAATCGAGATCACTACAAACTTGCTGGATACCGTCAAGGATCGCGGCCCCCAACGTCGTTTTGAACTTGCGAGTTAACCACGGCGTCCAGTTTGCATCAGGCGTTTCCCAAAGAGTTGGTGCGTGACGATGTAGTGCGGAGGCGACGACCGGTTCTTCGAGAAGTTGCTCCAGATCCTGTTGCAATTGCTGCTGAACGTCATCGAGCGTCTCACTTTGGTCATCGTCTTGGTCGGATTGAGACGACACGGCAAGGCTTTGGAAGATCACGCCAAGAACTTCGATGAAGTTCAGAACCGATGTATCCGAGGACGATGCTTGCCATGATTCCTGTAGCGTGGACTCGCGGTTGATTGCGGAGGTCACCAACGCGGAGAGATAAACTTGCGACAACCAACGCAGTTCAAAGAAACTCGCGAACTGCTCAAGGGCAGGATCGCCGGCGACCGCATCGCGAAACTTGGACACTCGCAAGCAACGAAGCATGGCGGGGTTTTCTGGCAAACGATCAGCCAAGTCATCTGGAACAGTGAATCGCACAACAAGTCCGTCGACATCAATGGCAAAGCCGATTCCCACAGGGGTCTCGGGGACAGTTTCGTCGCCGTCCGGACGGTCGCCAATAAAGCGAAGGGTTGTTTCGTTCGTTTGCCCGTTATCGAAATTCACAGTGGCCTTCGATTCGGTGGCAAAACGACGCACTTCAAGCGGGTTGTTCAAATTATGAGCGAAGAACTCCAAGCCGGTAACGACCGATGACCACCGCGATGGCGACGGAAGGTCAACCGACGTGCCGGTGACCAGCGGGCAAATTTGCGTGTTCCATGAGAGCATCGCGTTGGTGCTGTCCGATACACGTCGCTCAGGAACAACCAGTTGCATTTCACGAGGACGAATGCATCGTAACGGCAGGGAGTTTCCGTCCTCGTCAAACCAATCGAACGAACCAATTTCGTCAAAACGACTCACGATGTTGCTCAGTTCCAGCGGTTGTTCCCCGTCGATCGACAAGTCGCCTGGTTGAACCCAGTGACGAGCGTGCGAGTTCATGACGCCGAACCGACGTGACACGCGCCCCGGTGCGAACTCACGCATTGCTTGCAAAATCGGCAGAACGTCAACTCGCTCGGTTGTGTTCGACTGCTGTGGTGGCGATCGTAGCGTTACCTCCGGGAGATTCAAATCACCGAACAATTGAGCCGGCACGAATTCCGGCAGTGGATTGTTGCGGACAAAGATGTCGCGAGTTTGTTCATCTTCACCGGCCACTTTCCAATCCGTCTTTAATCGACGAAGTAATGTCGGCAAAGCGGCGTTCATCAAGGCTCGGGGCGGATCCCACAACAACACTTCGACGGTTTCTTCGGTTTGTTTGAGAGCTTTGGAAAGATAGCCAACCAGTTCATGGTAGCCTTCTTCGCGTAGCAACAAGCCTTCTACGATGCTCACCGCCGCCAACTGACGCTTTCGCATGTTGGCGATCTTGCCAGTGTTTCGCAGGATTTCGTCCGCCGGTCCAGAAAAGTCGCGATAAACACTTCCCTTCGGCATCTCCGCCTGCGTCCGCAATCGTGTCGCGATCCAATCGAAGAACGCGAACACGACCTGCATTCGTAACACATAGCGATTGTTGACCGGCAATTCCCTGGGCGGCAATTCGGGGTCGAAAAGCAAATCGAAGCTTTCCCATGCCAAGCGATCTCGTCCGTAATCCGAGAGTGTGACGATCGTCCACGGTCGCATTTCGATCCGCCGACCGGCACGTCCTTTTCGCTGCAAGAATTGAGCGGGGTCTCGCGGTGCCTTGTGCTGCAGAACAACGTTGACTTCGGGATCGTTGAACCCGACTTCCAACGAGGCGGTTGCCACGATGATGTCGGAGTTCGATGCGACGCCGGAGTCTTGAGAACTCGTGCGTTCGATTCGCATGTCCGAAGTGCCATCCTGAAGTCGATGGCCAAGCTTGGTGCAAAGATCCCAAGATTGCCCAAAATGACTTCGCAAGCGTTCATCCGGAGCCTGCGGGTTCCGCAGGTTCGCCAGCGAGCCATTGGGGTGTTTTTGCACGTCCGGGCGCCCCCAGCTGTTTTGACCTTCCGCATCGCGGAGGTTGTAAAACATCCGGTTCGTTACATCGAGGTCATCGGTGAATACGAACTCCTTGGACCCGTAGACTTCAGAGTGCGGTGCTGTATTGTTGTTGCGGGCGTCAAGCGCTCGTCGCATCAGCATTGCGGTTTGGATTGACGTCGAAAGTAGCGAACTCTGGCTCGCCGGATCGCCTCGCAAAGCGACGAGGTACTCCATCCCGACTCGTCTCATTTCATTCGGGTGCGGGGAAATCTCTTCGACGCGGGAGTCCAGTTCACCGATCAGCGTGGCAAAGAACTTTCGAGCATCGGCGAGCGTCGCGGACAGACCCACGAAATGCGGTTTCACATCGGCGGCGTGCTTCCAACGACGAAGCAGCATCGCGGTCTGCGCCCCCGATATTCCCGAATAGGTGTGGACCTCATCCAACAAAACCATCTTCGGCGTTCTATTTCTCGTAGCCCCCACGCCGAACACATGTGCCATCGTTGAATCCCCCATGCGTTGATTCAACATTTCTGTCGTCGTGAACAGGATGTCGGCAGGACTCTGCTGAAGACGCTGGCGAGTCAAAATCAGTTCGTCGTGTTCCGTGCTTGCAGAGCAGCGCGAACAGCACAGTCGATGCAGCTTGCTGTTTCTGTCTTCAGTTCGCCAAATCATTTGTCCTTGGCATGAGTCGGTCCGGCAAGTCAAGAACGGACAGATATCGCCCCCGTTTGTGCGAACCCACCCTGGCGGCGGATCGGCGTAGCCGAACGAGCCTTCGTGCTCAGGTGTGGCACCAAACAAAGTTGCGATCGTCAATTTCCGTTTACCGGCGGATTGCAGTAACGAATCAAGTTTTCGAGCCTGTCCGTAAGCCTCGGCAAGTTGATCCTTGAGCAGTTCGTTTCGCGGATATACTGCCAAGCAACGCGTCCAATCGCTGCTGTCGATGGATTCAGCGATTGACAAGAACGCCGGCAGATAAAACGACAACGTCTTCCCGCTACCCGTGCCGGCACACACGATCGTCCCCGAACAGCGATTCGACTTCAGTCGCCTCAAAATGTTCTCCGCCGCGCGGGCCTGAAACGTCGCTAGCTCCATTGTCTTGCCGCCGGGGCGGGCCAGCAATGCATTCAACACCTCTTTCTGAAGCGACGACAACTTCCCGGCCTGTTCTATCCGAGTTTGTACGGCATCTATGGCAACATCTCGCTCGGGCACTGTCCGCGGACGTAGCATGAACCGGAAGTCACCGACCAAAGGCTTCGCGGTTTGCCATTGTCGGTTGGGGGTCCGCATGTGTTTGGGGAACAGTTGCCGCAACCGCACAAGTAAACGAAGCGTTTCCGCCATCCGTGTGCGATACCGAGTCCGGGTTCCGTCTTTGAAATCGTACAGAAAACCGATTTCCTCAAGTGCATCTTGGAATTCTTCCTCGTCGCCGTATTTCGACCACAAGTCTTCGTCGTCGATGAAGGATTCGCAGAGGTCACCTATTTCATCGGTGCTAAACGATCCATCCACCAAACCCCATGACAGCAGTTTTGACTCCGCACGTTCGAGCGAGTTCAGGAATTCAAGTCGATGGTCGTTTACGTCCACTATCTTTTGTCATCCTTCACATGGTGGTGATGCGATACTTGTCCGCGATGTTGTTTTCTTGAAGCCAAGCCCGCACCTCGTCGGTCAATAAGTCAATCGAAGCCCCTCCGGACGAATTCGCCGCTTTCAAGAATTCTTGAACGAGCGGGTCGCTAGCGACATCCGGCAACGCCGCCATCATCTCGCGGATGTCTTCCCACGCGGATTCAAGTTCGGCGAAGTCGTCTTCGGTGGCCGGCGGGTTCTTTCCTAGCTTTTCTGCGTACTTGGCACGCGTCTTGAGTTTCAGCGCGATCGTCTTGAAGTCATTTTGCTGCTCCGCCTGAGCCAATTGATTGGTGTCGACAGACGGTTTCGCTCTCGGCATGAATATCGCCCAAGTCGCTTGGGCACACTCGGTGCCCTCCGTCGCGAACTTCTCAAAGGCCTTTCGCATGTCTGAAAACTGACGTCCTTTGGTGATGCTTAGCGGGTCCGTCTGCAGCGATTCCCGAATCTTGCGAACTCGGTCGATGCACTTTGTAGGGTCCAAATCGCCTGCCAGTTCGGTTCTAGCAGACAGTGCCTTGAGTGAATTGGTGACCGCCAACAATGAGTCACGAACGTCAACCAACTCATTCCTTCGCGATTCAAGTTGGTCGTGAATATTCTCTCGCTCCTCTGCTTGCGCGAGTTCTTCAAGCTGTCCACGAAGTTTTTTACATTCTTGCGCGATCATTTTTGACCCTTCTTGTACGGTGCTACCGCTTCTTCGAGCGTCTGAAGAATCTCATCAACATCTAGCTTTTTCTTTTCAACAACGTCAGGCTCCCAAGCAAGGATTTTCGTCTCTGCCTTCCCTGCACGTTCCTGAAGAAATCGTGCGCAGGTCTGGGCGAACTCAACCAGCAACGCGTGGGTCTCGATGTCCAATCGGGCGATAGCAGTCATTTGTGTCGCGATGTCATCACCATTGACGATTGCGTCGACTTGCTTCCCAGCATCCACAACTGGTGCGGTTTTGAACTTTTCGGCTAGCTTGCGAATCTGGTTCACGGAAACTTCACCCAACAAACCGTACTGCTGGGACAGTGTGCAGACGCTTTCGAGATCCTTTAGCAATGCCATCTTGTCATACTCTTTCCCCAGTTCGGCGACGATGAGTTTCGACTGTTCTGCAATTCGCTTTCGCCGAGCATCGACCTTAGCGTTGCCAACGCGCCAGAGCGAACTGATGTGTTTTTCGATCGCTTTCAGTTCATCGGTCACACTGTTAGGCATCGACGGGAACTTCTCCGAGATCTTCCATGCTTTTCGGAACTCTTGAATCGTCGGAAGCAGTTGGGAAGCATCGATCGCATGAGGTGTCTTCCGACTGGTGCCTTGAAACGCACCGACCCGTTCTAGCAATTCATCCTTCAGTATTTGTCGTTGATCGACCAAGTCATCGAGAAAGTCATTCCATTCTCCGTCCCCATCAGTTCTTCCACATTTCGGCGCGTCCGCAAAAAGAGCCTCTAGGTGACTCACGTCTTCGGCAGTTTTGTGGGCGGATTCGATGTTCAATTGCCGAGCCTGCCAGAGTAAAGTCTGCGTCAGCGAGGAAACTGGATTTCCATCGACACTCTTGTACTTTGTGTGAATCCATGACGAAGCTTGTGCTAAATGCAAATCGACAAAATTTGAAATTGAAATGTAGTCTTCGTCAGCCTGTTCGTAGTTCCAGCCATTGTTGTGTTCATAACGCAGCATCGCTCGAATCAACGAAAAGAGATCATTTGCTGTTGTAGCGTCTTCAAATTGCTCATCTTCGGCGACTACTACGAAAGCCTTTTCACGATTGGGCGGGTTACCTTTGGCTCGAGGAAGATAGATTTGTCGTGCAAAGACATCGGTAGTCGGTTTGAAAGACCGAAGAAGTTCTGCTTCCCAATTGACTGAATGGATCAGATGTATGTTCATCAGTCCCCGGATCCTATTTGCATCGCCATGGCCCAGAATACCACCATTCTTCCAACCATCCAGTTTTTCCACAAATTGTTGGATGGCCGGCGGATCACGTTTGAATTCAGGTTCGTCTATTTCAGGTAGGGACGTTGTCGCTGTGCCAACCTTTTTTTCATCCGGCTTGGAGAGAGGCTTGAGCGTTTTCGGAGCCACCGCAGTTTTGCTCCCGTCCAGTGGTTCCAGACCGAACGCGGTAAAGACTCCAGTGGGAAGGCTGGCTTGAGAAAGCCGCTCCGGTTTGTCGGCCCAAAAATGCAGCAGGTACAAGTACTGCTCTTGGCGTTCCGGATCGCCTTCCTTTCGCTGCACATCTCTCCGTAGGTCAGCCCAGATTTTCTTTTCCGACCCAAGAAAGTTTGGTGGCGGAAACAAGTTGCGTTCAAAACTGCCACGGGTGTCCTTTACCACTGGCAGAATGATCTCGTTAATTACACTACGCGGGTGAAACTTCAATTTGCCCTTGTCATCACGTAAACGCCAATCGGCGATGGTTGAAATGGCCGACGGGTTAAATGGGAACAGGCTGTACTGATCCACTGACTGACCGAAGTTCGCAAGCAACGCGATCTCATCGGGTTCTGGATCAAGGAACTCTATCGCATTGGGAGCCTTCTTGCCAATGTTGCTGGGGTCCGCGAAGTGATTTTCCAGTCGTTTTGCACCGATGCGAGCTGCGTTAACGTACGCCGCAACGAAGTTGCCAATCTGGTTCATGATCTCATCTTCGTCAGAGTCTGTCCCTGTCTCGATGTGCCAACCATGAACGGCGCGTGTCTTGACGGTGTCTAAATTTCCAAAGTAACCGTCGGTGACGGCGAGAGCAGTTCGGATCGTGCACGCTTCACGTTTCCCGCCGGTTTCCCCTTCGCGAATGATGGCGTCCAACAGTGCTTTTTGAACGCCGGCAAGCACGGCGAAGTCTTCCACTAGGAGGACCAGTTCGCGATCATCGGCCAGTAACTGTCGGCGCACTTCGTAGAAAAGTTCTGCCAACGAAGTATCGGTCGGCGTTGCCAACGGAGCGATCGCGTCATCAACGATTCCGTTGAGCAGCTTGATCGCATCGTCGAGACTCTTGGTATCGGTAGTCCGCTGCAACTTGTCGAGATAGCGTCCGGCAATCTGTCCGGCTTCTTTAATGTCGTTCGCCAATTCCTCAGGAACCAGGAAGTCCGCTCGTTCGAATTGACGCCGTGGCGACTCCGCTTTTGTCGTGTCTTTTGCAATGTGCCTTGCGAGTTCGGAAATGATCCCCGGTCGAGTCGACGTGCCCTTGGTAAATAAAACTTGAGTTGCAGGGTCGTTCAATAGCGATGGAAGGCATCTCGCATCACCATGCCCGAGCCATAGTTTGTCTTTCTCGCTGATCTTCGACCCATTTTGCTGAGCCTGCACCTTACGTTTGGACGCCTCTGCGTGGTTTCTTTCGATTGCAGTGAGCAATTCGGATCGAATCCGCTGCTTCGCGCCAATCTCATCCATCTGTTCGCGAGCAGCCTTCAACTGTTCGCGGATCTCTTCATACCGCGGTCCGTCCAGCCCATCCAGGATGCGACCCAGAACCGACTTCAAGCTGGAACTTTTCGGAATCAGGATGACGTGACGTTTGTCACGGTCCTCCCTCTGCTGCAACTGGACTTTTAGCCATCGAACTAGGTGCGACTTACCGATTCCAGACTCACCGAGGATCGGCAGAATGACTCGTCCACTTGGTTCGTCACGAAGGAACTCGCTGAGCAACTGCATCTGCGATTTGCTCTCAGTTTGTTTCGTCGAAAAACTCTCTCGCCTAAATCGCATCTCTTGATGAACGGCCAAGAACACCGCATCCGAGGGGTTTTCCGCCTCGGGCTTGATGCACTCCAAGCATTCGCTTTCGGTCGGCCAGAATTCTAGAAGATTCACTTCGAATGTCCTCGCATGACGTGAGTGACCGATTGAACAGTCCGCCCATCGCGACCGACAAGGTTGATCCGGGAATCGGAGTCTGATCGGTCGGCAAAACGAAGTTCGCCACCCGCCTGCAGTCGAAGTAACGCCCGCGAAAGCGATGTTGAAACCATTCCTGATCCAGGTGCCCTCCACTTTTCGGATCGAAGTTTGCTTTCGACTTCTTGGCGATAATGCCCACCATCAATTACCGGGATCAAAGTCGCCAGTCCCTCCAGAAATTCTTGTATCGGGACATCCTTCTTTTGGGGAACCAACTCCAATGCCGGTTCGCGTACCCAGGGCGTGGGATCGGCAATAAAACCTCCCGATGCTTTGCCTGAATCAGATCGTCCTATTCCAAGGAACGTGGCCCAAGAAACAAAACCGGACCATCGGGTGTCATTTTGAAACAAGATGACGTCGGGCGTCCCTGCTTGCTCTAGCGTTTTCGGTTCAACCTGGGAGTAGGAAGTTGGGACAAAAGCATGGGCGTTCTGCGCGAGCACCCAAGATGCAGCACGAGAAAAGTCGGCCGATCGGTTTTCTTCGTCGCTCCAGAAATTCTTGTTGTTCTCTGGATCGAGAACGACCTGCCGAACTGCTTTGGCGATCGCGGCTGCTGATGCGTCAAACTTTCGCAGGGCGGAACGATATTCATCAGCAACCTTTACTTCACCCTTTTCCGTTGTGACAAAGAGACCTAACTCAATCCATCGGCTCAGGGTCTTGGTTGCCATGTCTTGCTTGCCGTCACCGAGCGACTTGGGACTGCAAATGTCCAGTAATTTGCTCTTTGGCATGGTGCCGATCATCACGCTGGATCTGACAAGCGCGACAAGGACACTGACGAGGCCATCGCTGGGTCGATTCAGAATGCTCATTATTGTCCTAGCCTCTGAACCAATTCGTAGTCACGTATGTTTGGACGAGTGCTGAAGAACTTCCGTCCTGTCGCTGAATCAACAGCGTCTTCGGGCGCGAGGATAATATGAAAAGGTCGCTCCATATTGATGAGGTCTCGAGGGATAACAGGAGTGGGTGTGTCGAACAGGAAAGTGGCACGCGGCAAACGCAGATCATTCTTGCGTGGATCGTATGATGAAAGACAGCTGCCGACCACAAGGCGACGAGGAGAGGAGTCATGAATGGACTTCCATTCACGCTTTTTCTGCCACGCCACAGGTAAGGCAATTTCATCAACGCCCCGGCCAACCAATTGGCAGATGATGCCAAGGCAAAGTTTCACCCGCTCGCGCTCGCTGTCATAGTTCGTAATGCTAACAAATGCGACCGGTGCCTGGATGCAAAAGAGCGATTGCAATGCCGCGACGTCACCGTGTTCGATACATTCGACTAAATCCGGTTCGGGGTGACTGAATCGGTGACTTGTTTCCATGCCACTGGCGCGGCACGACGGACAACCCGAACAGCAATGCTCTGGTCGCGGTCCGCCGTTGGCGGTCCGGACCGTGTAGGTATCCCGCAGCAGTTCGCCGATTTCTCGGTTGCCTTCTAGCAGATGATTCATCCGATCAAACGATTCGCGACTTGCCGCATACATTCTCGATCGCTCGGGTTGGACGATGGTCTCCCAAACCTCTTCGTTGAGATGCCCGTCATTCAGAATTGTTAGATAGGCTGTCGCAAAATATTCGTCTGTCGCTTTCTGGCGGCGTGCCTCGAATTCGTTGTCGGATTCCCCGTCAATCCGCTGTGTGTCTGGCGGTTCCTCTGATTCCAACCGTATTATTCCAGCACGATTGAGTAGAACCAGTGTTCGCAAATTCCAAGCAACGTTTGCGTCACTGTCTTGATGAATATGCGTCGGGCGGGTGTTTAAATTGACCCGCCAAATTTGCTTCTCAGTTAAGAAGTTCCCGGCCTTGAGCAAGTCGTCCCATCGTTCACGTCCTTTCTCCAGCGAGATGATTCGATCTTGGCTGATCGACTTCGCGGTCGCCTTGTCGGCATCTTCGCACGGCAGCAATATCGAAACGGAGGCACAACCATCACGACCTGCCCGACCAACCTCCTGATAGTAACGGTCGATCGACTCCGGAATGCACGCATGAATGACGGTGCGGACATCTGATTTGTCCATCCCCAAACCGAACGCTGACGTCGCGACTACGCAATCAATGTCGCCGGCACGCCATCGGTCGATTACGCATTCGCGTTCTTCGTTAGATGTTCCGCCATGGACGCAACCGCTGCGTTTGATGCCAAGGGCGCGAATCTTTTGATGCCAAGAGTCAGCGTCTCGCTTGGTCGTCACATAGAGCAAAAAGGGCCTAGGAGCGACTCGGACCAGTTCCGTCACTTTCCGGTCTCGCTCGGCTTTGGTTGCAGATGCCGATTGCCAATACTCCGGTTCTGGCCTTAGAGCGACCGCGTTGACGGAATCAAATTGCCCATCCGAGAACAATGTCTCCAATACATCGAAACTCTCCTGCGTCAGCGTTGCCGACAACAAGAGCGTGCGAAACGCTCGCCCCGATGGACACCGCTTAATCAACTCTCGCCGAAGACCACTCATCGCCTGAAACTCTGGCCGAAAGTCATTGCCCCACTGAGCAACCAAGTGAGCCTCGTCAACGACGAAGTATTTCAGCAAACCGCTTTCTGCTGTTTTGTAAAGCACGCGGCTAAGGGAACCGACAAAACTCTCTGGTGACGTGATCAAGATACGCTGTGTATTGTCTCGCAACCGCTGCCGGATTGCCTTTCGAGCACCATCTGACAAGCCACTATGCCAAGCCATTTCGTCTGGCAAACCACCAGGAACGTGTGGGTAGTTCTCTCGAAGTTGCCTTTCTTGGTCGATTGCCAGGGCAATGGTTGGCGTGATCATTACAGTCAGTTCGCGAGGGGCAGAGAGCAGTGCTGGTGCCCACGCGACAAGACTCTTTCCAGTTCCTGTTGGCAAATTGACGACCAGTGTTCCGCCGGGTTTCAGAAAGAACGCGGATCGAATCGCCAACCGCTGCCCAGGACCTTGGTAGCCTTTGAACGGCAGGCCCAAACCGTGCTCCAACGCCGTGTCGAGCGGCAAGTGCGGCGACGTCGGCCAACCCTTGCGACGGTACTCTTCGCGAAGGGTTGCTTCAAAGGGACTGAAGCTTTCGCTATCCGCCAACCAATCCGCTGCCCACGCCTTCGAAGCACGCAACCGAAAAGATTGGTAATCACTAGCAGCGACCTCAACGCGAGATTCCCGCCAAAGATTTTCATTGGGCCAAGGCGGTGAAGACGGAACCGTCAGCAGGTATTCGTCATCACCAAGCAGAGTTCCTCGCCGCAGAACCTGCCGCACCAAACCAGCGAGGTCACCTTCGCCAACTGAATCTTTGTTTGTAGAAAGCGCCAGCACCGCTCGGCGCAATTGCTCACAACTACGATCGGCCAAGGCCGCCTGAAGACGATCTGTCTTCGGAAGTTCTCGCAATGCGGTCTGGATGGATTGAAAGTCGGTCAATCGTCATCCTCCACTTCGTCGTTCTCAACGAATGGCATTTGACTGGAAACAAAGATCGCACCGACCGAGTCAACTCTCAGGTCAGGGTTCGTGAATGCCTCGATTTGGGCTTCCAGCAGTTCCGTTTCAAATTGCAAGTCAAGTTCGAGTGACGACTTCGACTCGCCGTTCGTCATCGCCAAACGTGATCGGAATTGTTGCTGAACTTGGCTTGCTTGATTTCTGGCCGTTTCGACCCATTCTGCGGACCGCTTCGGCAAAGTGGAGTCTTCTCGCAGCAATCGCTCGGATGTTTCTCGGGCAGCGACGCACCGGTCCCGCCAAAGCGACATATCGTAGAGTTCCGCCGCCGTATCCCAACGACCGCGATTCAGATTGAAATCCTTGCCGATGGTGGTGCGGTCCTTGTTGTATTCGGGACGGATCCAATTCATTCGTTCGTCACTGGGCATCACGCGAGTCAAATCGGCATCAAGGAACATCCTTGTGAAAAGTGGTTGCATGATTGTTTCGCAACGACGCATCACCGCAACCCAACTTGCTCCGTTGAACCGCTGGCAAAGTGATTTCAGCGGAGCTAGAGCGGGTGAAACTACATAGTTGAACTTGAAGAAGACGGCTGGATCCTCTTCGCCGCGATACGACGGCGCGTAACGCCAAAATGCGTAACTGCACCCTCGGTCATCCCATCGCGTGAATGCCTCCATGGCGTCAACAAATGGATCGCCAACTCGAAGCAACCGACATGACCGTCGTTGTGATGTAACCCGGTCAAAGGTTAGTGGTTCAGTGACCATTTCTGCGGGCGGTTCAGGCCTCAGTTCTTCCAGCGAATGGGAGAAGCGTCGTTTGAATTCATCCACTGGGATAAGCGTGTCGCGTCCCTTCGGGTACCTTCGCCCAACGTCTATCTTTCGCGTGAATTCGTAACTGAACACTTCGTCGTGGCGTTTCTCTTCACCGGTTTGACCGAAGTGCAAATTGCGAACGAGCCAATTGTGAAACACTTTCGCAGAACCTTCGCCGAGTCTGCGATCACTATCTTCCAGTTCATCGGCGAACTCCTGCGTTACCGCGTCGGCGTCAAAGGAGTCAATCGAATCTTGAGCCGTGATTCGTTTTAGCTCTGTCGCAACTAAACCTTCTTCGCCACAGAGTGTCTCGACCGCTTCCGCGAAGGCATCCGATCCTGAATCGAGGAACGCTTGGAGGATCCGACGCATGACGTCTTCAATGACGTACTGCAAACTAGCGATCGAGCGATGGAACACACCCAAACCGCCGTCGACCAAATCGAACCAGCGTTTCTGCACACGTGAACCGTCGCAAACCAGCACGACCGACTGGACCGAGATGCCACTGCCGAAGCGGTCGAGTCGGCCCATCCGTTGTTCAATGCGGTTGGGGGAGAATGGCAGATCGTAGTGAATCGCGAAGGCACCTCGCTTTTGGAGGTTCAGTCCTTCTTCGGCGGCACGATCACAGACCAGCACGTAGCCGCGTTGAACGTTTTTGAACTGGATCCAGGACGACCGTTCGGCGGAGTGTCGTAGGACTCGCCCGGCAGGGAGTCGCAATTCCAAGAATTCGAACACAAGGTCGGCGGTCTCGGGCGAACTGGCAAAGATAACGAAGGAGATTTGATCGTCGTCCGAACCCACTATCTGGTACAGTTTCTGCAGACGCGCGGCATGGTCGCAATCCTTTGCCGCACGAATGATCTGTTGCAGTGAATCGCTTTCGCCTTTGCAAAGTGGCAACCAACTGACTGTCGCTGATCCGCCGCCGTTCAGTCGAGCGGTGGCGAAATCCAATGCGTGCCTGGGTTCGCAGGACGCCAGTTCGTCCATGACGCGTGCGAGTTCGCTTGCTGTTTGCTTTTCCGTTTCGTCCGCTGAAAATAGCGACGCCGATAACGTCAAACGCCAGCCTTCGATCGCCTCGGCCAGTCCCGCTTCATTTTCGCAAACGTAAACCACACGTTTCGCCCCGCCACGACCGGGCAAATACGCCGCTGTCGCGTCGGTTCGACGATTGCGAAGGATGCGGCGATGCAGTCGCCACATGTCGCTGACGTGAGTCCGGATGGATCGGATCAATTCGCAGCGACGTGGATCGCTTTCCTCTACGTCTTGCTCGACGAGTTGTCCAAGTTCGGTCCGCAACTCTTGAAACTCGCGATCATCGGGCAACAAATCGCCGAGCACTTCAAGCGTGTCGCCAAGAAAGAAATTCTGCTCATCTTCCCGCAGGTCCATCATCCGTTCGGCAATCTCTTGGCGAAGTTGAACCCGTTGCTTGAACGTTTCCAAACTGTCAAGCGGATAGACCTGCGGATCAAGAAGATGGAGCATCGCCAAGAATGACTGCTCGTTGTGCAGGACGGGGGTCGCCGATAACAGTAGGACGCGTCGATACAAATCGCGAGTGGTATTCGCGACCGCCTGGAAGATCTCGCGCTCGACGGAATCTGAGGACCAAGCCCAAGAACTGAGATGGTGTGCCTCGTCAACGACAATCATTCGGGCGTCCGCGAGACTCGCAGCGATCGCGTCCTGGTCTTCGCTGGAGACGATGTGAACTGAAACCCCAAGTTTGCTCCCTAGATGAAAGCGGTGCGTCAATTCTTGCTTCCATTGAAGGAGCAAAGCTTTAGGAACAATTATAACGGTTTGGTGATCCAGCGGTTCGTCGAGTGTGAACTGCTTGATCAGCACACCGGCCTCGATTGTCTTGCCAAGCCCTACTTCATCGGCCAGTAAGTATCGCTGAAACGGATCCATCAAAACCCGGCGCACAACGGATACTTGATGAGCAACGATTTCGACGGAAGAAGAAAGCAGTGCTGAAAGGCCGGCGCTCGTGCAATGCTGCTCCAATAGGTGTTTCACGAAACCGGAACGAGCCTCATGCCAAAATGCGGTTTCATTGACTTGGCTGGCCAAGTGTTCGGTCGGTTCAGAAATTGGCATGCGGCAACGAACTTCAAATTCGTCGCTCGACAGCATCCGCGGTTGATCGTTCGGAAATCGTACGAGATAAAGTTGGTCGTCTTGCTGGTAATCCTGGACGCGACCGATTTCGATACTGTCCGTTTCCGGGTTTCGGAAGTACGCCCTTGTTTCGGGTAGCAATTCCCGCCGGCTAAGACTTTTCGTGGCTGTTTCGCGGCGGATTGGTCCGTCGTCAACAGGCGAGCGAAAGTACTCGACGATTGCTTTGTCGCCGTCGATCGACGTGACTTTGCCGATGCCCAATCCGTTCACGGATGACTCAACAAAGGGATGATTCGTTCGCCCCTTCTGCAAAATAATGCCCCTGCTACACGGTTCTCGTCGATGACTGCTCAGGGAAGTCAACTGCGATACCAACGTCGCCTTCGACCCCGCTGATCAGGGTACTTGATCCACCAGGGGCTTTGCTAGCCCCCTTCGGAGATTGTCAGGTCGCCCGCGCGGCCAGAAAGGGCGGGATGAGTGATCGCGACTAAAGTGTTTCTACCCGAGACTCTCGCGATGGACATGGAAAATGGATTGATCCGTGCTAACGAGCCATTCTCTGTTCGGTTTTTGATCTATGAGTCGATGCGGGCGATGGTCATCCGCCTGAGACACTGGCATTCCGAACGCGTTTGCGAAATGTCGGACGAAGTGATCGATGCTTAAAGTGATCGATGCTCGGATCGAACGAGCGAACGAACGAGCGAGCGAACGATCCGTCGAGGCCGAGGATAGCGATCCGTTTGGGCGATCGCCCCGGTAATCACAATCAAGAACCGAGAACCGTGGCTAACGCCAAAACGGCTCAAGAGAATGCTTCACTGCGTGGCCGTATGGGGAATCGCTAGGTTCGCGTGGCGAGCGGGTGGGCTCGCGGATGCGGTGGGTTTCCAAGGCGGCTTTGCCGTCTAAAGTATGCGGTGTGCGGCGATCGCCGGTTGTTCGAACGTTTTACGCTTTGAATTTGGCGTGGGAGCGCCGAGGCTCGTGCCCAATGGCGTTTGCCTTGGCTCCGTTTGCCAACGCAGTGAAGCATTTTTGCTAGGCGTTGCGTCATGTCGCGTGATCCATAAGCGGCGAATTGGTAGTGGACGAGGCGACGAGCTGTTGATTACCCACAAGTATCCCGAAAGGGATGATAGAAAATAGCCGTAGGTCAGCGCAGCGCCACCTGCGGTTGTTCGTTGAAGATGGAGCGTCGACCCCGAAGTGGGTCGCAGACCTCGTCGTGAATGAACTTCAACCCCATTCGGGGTTGGCACGCGTGTTTCGCGGCGTTTCCGGTGGTATTCGCTTGCGCTCGACCACCGGCTATTTTCTTCAACGCCGTCGGCGTAGGAAAAATTGTGGGTAAAGGACAGGAGGTGACGAGTCCTTGGGACGCAGGGGTTCGTCGCCTCGCTGACGCGTCGGGTTACCAAGAACGCTTCGCGTTTGGCGTGGGAACGCAGAGGCTAGCGCCGGATGGCTGATTGGGTTGGCGCCGGTGGTTTTTCCCGCACCTGATCTGCACCCCAGCACGTACAAGGAATGCACTGTGAACGATTTTTGCAAACTATCCTACTTTTTTCGAAGCCCCAAGTATCCCGTCATCGTTGATGTCGATGGGGCGCTGGTCGTTGCCAGGTCGGCGAAGTCGCTCTATCTCAGACTTGTCCGGTTCGATCTGGTCGAAAAGAAGTCCTACGATGCTCTCGATAAAACGGGTGAAGCTTGGGCCTTGGTTATCAGCCAAGAAACGGGGGTTCTCGCGCCGCTCAATTTCTCAAAACCACGTACGAAACTCGAACTCATTCGCTGGTTCAACAATCGGAAAAACAAACCTGCTGACGAAGTGGCATACCCTGAAAAGTCCTTGTCGTCGAAAAAACGGGATCGCATTGTCGCTGAAATTGCCGATCGACTGGCCGATGCCGAGAAGCGAAATGCATCGCGTCGAAAGTGAAGTGTCTTGCAAACGAAGTCGCGCCCCGATCGGACGCTGATCGGGTCTGCGTCTAGCGCTTCGGGCTTGTACTGCGGCGGAGAAAACCGGAACACCGGCTAATTCTGCAGTCTCCTTGGTCGAGGGCGGGTGAAGAACCTCTCGCATCGTGACTCTTGAACAGCCCAGTGTTGGCCCCTTTGCCAATGCTGGGGCTGTGTGTGAAAATCTCGGGATTCCGATCTCTGTTTTGCGAGTTGCCATCGTGGACACGCTGTCCGAAACCATCTGTCGAATCACTGGTGCATCGTCCGTGGAGCTTGGTGAAGAGATCCAGGGTCTTTGGAGTGGCTATGGCGTCATCCAACGTGCGACCTTGCGGCGGCCGCCATCGGCCGCTGGAGTCGAACGGATGCCGGTTGTCATCAAGCACATCGACATCTCTCGTGTCCGCTGCAACCGCAGGGGATGGGGCGGCGACGTTTCGCATTTACGCAAAGTTCGGTCTTACCAAGTCGAAAAAGCGTTCTACGAGACGTTTTCTCAGCAGTGCGACGCATCCTGCCTCGTCCCTGGGTTGATCGCAGCTCATGAGAAGGAGAATGCTGGGGGCTGGATCATCGTGCTCGATGATCTCGACGCGCAGGGCTTCGATCGTAGGAAGGATCACGTCGATGAGCAGTCCATCCACGCTTGTTTGAGTTGGCTGGCGAACTTCCACGCGACCTTCATGGGGACTTCAGCGACTGGGTTGTGGCCGATCGGTACCTACTGGCATCTCGAGACTCGGCCCGATGAACTGGCCTCGATGCGGGCAGGGCCTTTAAAGCAATCGGCTCACGCGATCGACAGCCGCTTGAACGCGGCGAAGTATCAAACCTTGGTTCACGGTGATGCGAAGGTCGCCAATTTCTGCTTTTCGGATCGAGATCGGGACCGGGTCGCTGCGGTTGATTTTCAATACGTCGGCCGCGGCTGCGGGATGAAGGATGTCGCTTACTTCATCAGCAGCTGTTTGAGCGAACAGGAGGCGGCATCACGCCAAGACTCGTTGCTGGGGTTCTACTTTGGCCGACTCGAGGAAGCCCTTTCTGCTCGCGGCATCGCGATTGATTTCGCCGCACTCCAGAACGAATGGTTGGAACTGTATCTCTTTGCTTGGGCCGACTTCTGCCGCTTTCTCTCGGGCTGGTCCCCGGGGCACTGGAAGCTCAACGCTTACAGCGATGGTATTACTCAGTCGGTGCTCGTGCAGTTGGGACGCTCTTGATCGAAGATCGATTGCGGGTCTACTCTCCGTCTTTCCGGGGTGGGGTTGAAACGCAGAGGCGCAGAGCGCGCAGAGATGGTGGTGAGTGGGTGGGAGAGTGGGGCTCTGCGATTGATCTGTCGGTTTGGCGATTCAGGCACCTGCTCAGTCATCCATCGGCGTCATAGGAACGCTCGCACGTAGCCGCGATCCTTGAGAAAACTTCGGGTCAGTCGTCGCTCAAGAGATGCGATAGCATCCGCTGGGGATTGTCCAAGAACGACTTGGTCACCCGGTAGTGTTCGGTGTCCTGGTAGGCGGTCGGTTGAATACCCGACTCTCCGAATGAATAGATCTGTGAGTCGGGGTAGCTCATGATGATCGGCGAGTGGGTCGCAATGACCAACTGTGATTCTTGGCCGACGATGCTATCGAGCAAGATTAGGAACTCCAGTTGCCGCTGCGGTGACAGCGCGGCTTCCGGCTCATCGAGGAAGTACAATCCTTGGCCGAAGCGGTTTTCGACCAGCGTCATGAACGCTTCGCCGTGCGATTGCTCGTGCAGTGATTTGTCGCCATAGCTGTTGCCGACGCCGAGGTTTTCGATTTCCGTCGCGACGTTAAATAGGCTCTCGGCACGCACAAACCACGCGTCGGGAACCAGGGCGTGATAACGCCGCAGTTTCAGTGCCTTGTGCAGCTCCGAATGGCTTTCGCGGGTCGCAAACATCATGTTGCGGCTGCCGCCTTCGGCGTTGAGGCCGTTGGCAATCGCGATCGCTTCGAGCATCGTCGATTTGCCCGAACCGTTCTCACCCACAAAGAACGTGACCTTCGGATGCAGGTCAAGGTTCGAGAACGTTTTGAGCGATGGCAGGTTGAACGCATAGTGAGACGGATCGCCGATGCGACTGCGGTCGAGTATCACCGATTCGATGAACGGCCCTGGCGTGACACCTCGTTTCAACTTTCTCATCCCGCGTTCTCCATTCTTGACTGAACCTGTTCTGGTAGGATCATAGGCTTCTCGAGGTCCCCGTAGTGGACGAGGCGACAAGCTGTTGATTACCCACAAGTATCCCATCAGGGATGATAGAAAATAGCCGTAGTTCAGCGCAGCGCCACCTACGGTTGTTCATTGGTAGTGGAGCGTCGACCCCGAAGTGGGTCGCAGACCTCGTCGTGGACGATCTGCAACCCCATTCGGGGTTGGCACGCGCGTTTCGCGAAGTTTCCGGTGGTGTTCGCTTGCGCTCAAACCACCGGCTATTTTCTTCAACGCCTCCGGCGTAGGAAAACTTCTGGGTAAAGGACAGGAGGCGACGAGTCCATCCTCGATTTTATTCCGTCTCATGCACTTCGTGCATCGTTTGGCGGTAGGTGTGATGGACTCCTCGCGTCGTCCACTACCGTGCGACTTCCACGCTGCCCGACGAGCCATCGGCTCGCGAAGCCCTCGGCGATCTATTGGTTCGGCTGCGACTTCAGGGTGCCAGTTCGAGCGTTCGACGAGGAGCTGTCTGCGCCGCTCTCACGCATGAACTGATCCAGGAACCTACGCATGAACGACTCTCGTTCTGCCGCCATCTGCCGAGCTGCGTCGGTGTTCAGCAGATCTTTCAACTTGAACAGTTTTTCGTGAAAGTGCCCCACGCCCGTCTTCACCGGCCCTGTCTTCGTGTCGCCGGCATCGGACACGTAGAACGGCTGCACAGGAACGCCTGGCGGGGGCGCCGCTCCGTATTCGATCGTCCGCACAATTCCGATCGCACCGAGTGCGTCGAGCCGATCCGCGTCCTGGACAATTTTGCCTTCGAGCGACAACTCGCTCGCGTCGACGCCTTTGCGAAACGAAATGTTGTCGACGATGTGAGCGACTTGCTCGATCACTCCATCACCGGCACCCAGACCGCTGAGAATCTCACGAGCAAACTCGGCACTTCGCTCCAAGCCGTGATGGAACTTCGCATCGCCAACGTCATGCAGCAGAGCCGCCAACTCGATGATCTCCAACTCACCACCGGTTTCTGCGCGAATCGCTCGAGCGGACGCCAGCACCCGCAGCACATGATCCATCCCATGACCGGCGGCTTGTCCATCCATTCGTTGACGCACGATCGCTTCGACCTGTGCTGTCATATCGGCGTCTCGATGCGGCGCTTGCATGGGTCGACCGGTCTGTTGCTGCGGGTTCTTAGGGATCAATTGCGGATTCACCGCGCGATGATCGCAGCTACGACAATCCGTGTCTATCCGCGCGTCACTTCCCGCAACGATTCCTCGCTTTCACCCTTGCCCCGATCCATTTGGTTCGCTCCTCCCTTGGCAGTTTTCCAATCGAGCAACGAAGCATCGTTCGCGGGGGGAAGGTGAGTTCGAAACCGATCGATTTGGCGAAGTTCACCGAGTCATCGTCAGGGGGGATGGTTGACTGAGCAGAGCCACTGGATTCTTCGTCACGAGAGCGTAAACTTGGGTGTAGGAGTCCATACCTGGCCGAGAAACGAGGGGATCTGCTGAGATGAAAGTCATTGTCGATTTATGTGTCGTCCCGATGGGAGTCGGTGTCTCCGTTGGCAAATACGTTGCTGAGTGCCAAAACGTATTGCAGGAAGCAGGATTGAATCACCAGATTCACGCCTACGGCACGAATGTCGAGGGTGACTGGGACGAAGTCTTTGCCGCGATCAAGCGTTGCCACGAGCGTGTTCATGAAATGGGCGCGCTGCGGATCACCACCAGTATCAAGGCGGGGACTCGCACGGATCGCGAGCAATCCATGCAGGACAAGGTCGACAGCGTCGTTGAGAAGAACTAACTCGCGGAAATCGCGCGCGGGCACGCCGGATACTCGATTCCCGAATTCATCGCGATCCGTCATCGTGCCTCGACACCGTCGTATGTTCCTGCACGAATTTCGTCGAGCTATCATGGCGATGCTATCACGGCTACCGTCAGCGGATGCCGAGCCAACCGCTTTGACGTTGGACACGGTGTCCAGTGCCGGGCAGTTCATCGCTCAGTCTGCTAGCGGTGCGTGTTCCGTGCTGGTTCTATCGTCACGCGCCGCTTGGTCGCTCCGGGCGACTGGCAACCGAGCGACCACGGAGATCCCGTAGATCGCGGCGGCCAGGATCAGCGTTTTGACGACGATGGGTAAGCTGCTGAAGATTAGCGTCGATCCGACCAGAATCGTTACCATCGCGTAGGCCAAGCATTTCACGTTGGGCCGGACGCCGCCTTGATCTTGCCAATCCCGGAGTGGACCGCCGACAACAGGCCAAGTCATTGCTTTGGCGTGTAGCGTTGGAGAGACTCGTAGCAAGAAATAGCACATCAGTAGTAAAAACGGCGTCGTCGGAAGGCCGGGCAAGACGACACCTACCATTGCGAGCATGAAGAAGAATCCAGACAAGATCCAATAGAGAACGCGTTTGGCTCCATGGGCGGGTTCAACCATCGAAGCATCTCTTGGTGAGGAACGCGGCAGTAACATATGTCGTATAGGGTGAGGTAATGAGTTGTTGATTACCCACAAGTTATGGCTGATCCGACTGAATCGTGCGCCCGAGGTTTTCAAGGCATGGCTCCCGTATCCAAGGATTTATTTGAGGGATGTGATTATCAATGTTAGACTGGCACTGCCGGGAGAAACGGAGCCGAGCTCTGCAGAGGTGCTGGCTTGGCAAGGGATATCTCGGTCGCCAGCGTTTCCCTGCAAAAGCGGTACGCCAATGGTGTTGTCGGTCCCTGGCGAGCGTTTGTTCGTCAGGGACGCATTTTTGAACGATCATTGGATACGAGAGCCATGCCTCAAAAAAACTCCCGCTGTGCTCTGCGCACGCTTCCGTCGGATGAACCCAAGTTCTTCTACGCCGAAGGCGTTTTAGAGAATAGCCGGTGGTTTGAGCGCAAGCGAACACCACCGGAGCAGGCTACTCGTGTTGAAGGGCTTTGACGAACAGCACGTTGTTCTCCTTGTGAACGTGTTGGTGCATGTCGGCTTCCAGTTTGGCCAGTGAATCAAGCATCGCTCGGTAGGTGTTGCAGGCCCATTCCGGCGGTGTGTAGCCATCGGTGGCTTCGTTCAAAACGGCCAACGCGTCGCCAGCCCGTTCGTGCTCGTGTTCCATTTGGCGAATCGGGTTGGCGACGCTGTCGCAGTGCAATTCAGGACGATCAGCGGACGCTTCGAGCTGACGCACGATCGGAAACAAAACGTTTTCCTCTTTCATCATGTGCGGTTCCAGTTCGTCTTTTAGGGCCACAAACGCTGCTCGCATCTTGAAAAGCCGGGCGTCCTTCTCGCCATGGACCCGCGACACCTTTTCAGTCATGAAATCGAGTCGCGGCAATTCTTCGCGGAGGTAGGCGTGATGAGTCGCTTCGATGTGATCAGCCAGTTCGGTGAGCGTCATTGAATCAGCGTCGGTGAGGTCGCAGTTGTCTGCCACAGCGTCGCAAGCTTGGATCTGTTCGATGACATTGGCGGCATCGAGGCCATTCTTTTCGCAAGCTTTCACCAACGGAACCTTGCCGCCGCAGCAATAGTCGATTTGGAGCGATTCGAAAACGCGGGCGCGATTTGGTTTTTGGCGAACAAAGTCGCCGACGGGTTGAGTGCAGTCGAGAGTGGTCACGATTGGATTCCCAATGATTGGTAGTGGGGTGCGATCAATACGCGTTGAATCGCTAAACGAGTGCTCGCTCGCGTTGCTGCCCCGTAGCGCGTCGTCAGATCTTCCGCGGGCGCGGCGAAGCTGTCGGGCGTCTCGGTGTGAAGGCGGATGGCGACTAAGAAGCTGGAGGTGTCGGCGAACATCGTTTGTCCCAGTTATGCTATCTGTTTGAATCTGCACGTCAAGGTGTAGTATGTCGGCGAATGACATTCTCTTCCAAGGCGATCGAGCGGGTCGACAACCCAAACGGCCACCGTGGAAATCAATCCCAGTGCGACCAGGTGAATTCCTGGACCGTTTTCCTCCCCGCGTTGCTGGTTATTGTATTTCCAGCGAATTTTGAGATGGTACTCGACAAGGATCGGTATTTTAGCGATTCGGTTTTTGGCGTTGATGGCTCGGTTGCCCATGCACGGCGTGCTGATTGCCTGCGTTGGATGGGCAGCAGCGAACGATTCGCCTAACGAAAAATGGTCGGAGGATACGTTGTGGACGAACTGGTACAGGTGTTACTGCTGACGACGATGGCGGGAGCGGCGATTCCGATCGGCGGTGCGATCGCGATGGTCGAGAAGATCTCGCCGGCGTGGCTCGAAGAGGAGTTTCGCCACAGCGTGATCGCGTTCGGCGGTGGCGTGTTGATCTCAGCGGTTGCCTTGGTGTTGGTGCCAGATGGTGTGAAGGAGCTATCGCTGGGCTGGATCGTGACCGCGTTCGTCGCCGGCGCGGTCGTGTTTTGGGGCCTGGAAACGCTGCTGGCGCGGTCGAAGAGCTCGATCGCTCAGTTGGTAGCGATGCTGTCCGACTTCGTTCCCGAGGCGATCGCGCTGGGAGCAGCTTTTGCGCACGGGGAGAAGACGGGTGCGTTGCTGGCGGTCCTGATCGCGCTACAAAACTTGCCCGAGGGGTTCAATGCGTACCGCGAACTCAATGCGACCGGTGATATCGGCGGCAAGAAACTGGTCCTATTGCTAGCAGCCTGCGTCCCGCTCGGTCCGCTGGCGGGATGGATTGGCTACGAACATCTCTCGGCTTACCCGAGTGTTGTCGGCTTCATCATGCTTTTTGCCGCCAGCGGAATTCTGTATTTGACGTTCCAAGATTTGGCGCCGCAGGCCAAGGTCGAGAACCAGCGGGCACCAGCGATTGGCGCCGTCCTCGGATTCTTACTCGGCGTCGTCGGCCAAGTCTTGCTCAACGGTTGAAATGACACAGCGATTTTGAAAGGAACTCAAGGATCCTGCATTCGAGATTCTCGGAACGCCTGTGCCGATCCAATGCGTCAGCAACGCGTGATCAATCAGTGGCGAATTTAGCGAAAGCTATTCTGTCGTGGACGAGACGACGAGACGACGAGCCGACGAGCCGTTGAGCCCCGCAAGTTTCCCTACGCCGAAGGCGTTGAAGAGAATAGCCGTCGGTCATCGCAACGCCACCTCATAGGCATCAAGTTAAGCAATACTCGAGGAGGTCTGGGTTGGCGAGCAACTCCATTGTCCCTGGTTTTGCCTTGCGTTTGGTTCTTTGGCAACGACGTCGGACGCGGGAAATGAGACG
>NZ_SJPK01000029.1 GCF_007859855.1 Allorhodopirellula solitaria | reverse complement strand
GCAGCTTCTCGCTGGCAAGAAGCGTCGAGGCCCTCAATCGATCGGCGACTTGCTGATCGGCTTACTAATTCGTCTTGGAGTGAACCAGGAAAACACTGTAGAATCGAAACCGTCCGAAGCTCTGAAGCCTTAGGCTGAATTGTCGTGCTGCCAAGCACACTAACAACGTCGTCGCATGCCGAGGGTATCGGTGGAGCGTAGCTCTGCTGAGCAAGCCCGTGCTCGAGTGAGATGCTCTGTTAGCGGTTCAAACGCCGGATGAGACAGTGTGGGGCTCTCAGAGCTTCGGATATCTACCAGGGTGGCGAGACTGAACCACCAAAGCTAACCGAGCCGTGCTGGCTGGCCGACAAACAGTGGACTTTGAGTGTCGAAAAAGCTACCCTATTGGTGGTGCCGCTGAGCGTACGCGCGCACTGCAACTTTTCGTTCTGGATATGACAGTACTCAAAAAACTTTCCGCTGTGCTCTGCGCACGCTTCCGTCGGATGAACCGTAGTAACCACCGTGTCGGACGAACCAACGAGCTGCTCAATATCCAGAAGTATCCTGTCAGGGATGATCGAAAGTAGCCGGTGGTTTGATCGCACGCGAACGCCACCGGATAAGGCCCTTTCAGATAGGCGCTTCGTCCAGCAGTCCAGACCAGTCGCCACGGACAGGGGTGTGTCCCCACTGTGATGCAATCATCACGCTATTGATCCCCGACCCGATGCCAAGTAGCGCCGCTCGGTCGCCGGCAACGAGTTCGCCGCGCTCGATGGCCGCCGCGACGCTCAGCGGCAAGGCCACCGACCCCGTGTTGCCGAGCACCGGATAGGTGATGGAATCCCGCGCTGGGTCGAGTCCCATCGCGGACAGCATCGCAGCGCGGTGGCGAGTGCCGACTTGATGGCAAACGGTCCGCGTCAAACTCTCACGGTCCCACCCTGATTCGGCGACCAGTCGTTCGAGAGCCGAGACGCCTGTGGCAATGCCCTCGGCCATCAAAGTTTCGGAGTCGGTGTCCATCAAGGGGCGCATGTCGGCGCCGGCTGTATCCTGGTTGCTGCGGCATAGGTCGTGGAAGGCGGTGTTGGCTTCAGCGATCGCGTAGGAGATCGGTGTGGCATCGGGGCGTAGGTCGCGGCGGCAAACCAGCCACGCGCAGCTACCCGAGCCAATCGTGAGCGAAGCGAACGCCGGCTTAACGCTTTTCCGTGTCAGCGACTCGTCCGCGTTGAGCGAGTCGATGGTCGCCTCGAGTAGCGGTCGGCTGTTCTCGGTTCCCACGACCACACCCGCCTCGATCATTCCGGCGGCGATCATGCCCGCGATTTGGACCGCTCCGTTGAGCACGCCGAGGCACGCATTGGAGACATCGTAGACCCAGCAATCCTGGGCCAGTCCCAGTCCGTGGTGCACCCGCGAAGCCGTGGCGGGTTCTAGGAAATCCCGACAGACGCTGGCGTGGATCAGAGCCCCGATTTGGTTCCCTTTCATCTCCGCAGCCTCGATCGCCGCTCGGCCGCTGATCACGCTCGGGCCACTGGGCATCTCTCCCGCAGGCCAGACCCGTCGCTGCTCGATGCCACTCATCAGCGACAAGCGTCCCTCAGGTAAGCGTAGTCGAGAGTACAGCGGAGCGAGTCGCCGTTCAATCTCGTCGCTCGACCAAACCTCTGTCGGGATCGTGACCCCGACCCCTGCCAACACCACATCGTCAAACCGCATCGAAATCGCTCGCGAAACCAGGCCAAGAAAACACACCATTTGCGAGGCCAAGCATAGACCAGAGCCGCAGCCGGGGAGAGTGGGAGAATCAACGAATTTTGCCACTGGCCGCGAGGTGGACACTTGGCGGGCGGGGTGAAATCGCATGCTTAAAAAACGTGCAGTCGCTCGAGGCCGCGAGATTTTGACCGGTGCGTAAAAAATGGGCACGGCTGTGTCTGCCATGTAAGTGCTGTTGCTAGCAATAGGTTACGTGCAGGGGTTTGACCCCGGTTTCAAGATGCAGGGAGTACACGCCAGAGGCTGCGGCCCGAACCAACGGCGTGGCTTTCGATCCCGCTATCTTGGAAACGACATGACGTCCCCCGCCGACTCGGGCAAGTCCACCAGCTCCTCATCCGCTCGCCGCGACACGCCGTCGCCGCGGTCTGGGGCAGCGCGTGCGTCAGCAAAAGGTGCGTCGCCGAGGAAGAAAAGCGCTGCGGGGAAGCAGGCTAGTCAGGATTCGAAAGCGGCCCGATCGAAGGCGGCGGGATCCAAAGCCACGGGGGCCAAAGCTGCGGGATCCAAAACTCCGGGCCGGTCGGCCGCCAGTCGCACGAAGACGGTGCGTCCCAAGAAAAAGAATGCCGCGGCCAAGCCGGCTGGGCCCACGGTCTACGCCAGTGACGTTGTCGCTGGGGTCGCCCGGGCCGATACCGGTAGTCGGGGCTCGTCGGTGCTCCCCAGTTCCATGGACCAACCCGTCGCTGAGGCTCTCCAGCTCTCCCCAATTGAACCCGATCTGCCAATGGAGCATCGACCGGCACAGGTGCTTCGCCAGGCAGAGGAGGCTTTCGCGATGACCGGCAGTTGGGTCGTTTTCTATCGCACGATGATTGCGCCCGGCGGCGTCGTCGACCAGCTCTATGAAAGCCCGGAGGCGCGTCGCTATTTCGAGACGACCTCGGAGTTCGCCGAGTTGCTCGAGATGGTCACTGCGATCCGTAGTCAAGACGATTCCGGTTCGACCTCGCAGGAACCCCCACGCGTGATCACCGTGCGGATGCCGCGCAGTCTGCACGCGGCGACGATCCGCGAGGCCAACGAGCTGGAACTGACGATCAACGCCTATTGCCTGACAAAACTGCTTCAGCCTGCCAATCCGCGTTTCACTCCCTTGGAACTCGGCAAGCGCCGAGGTCGTCGTCCGGGACCTCAAATCGCGATCCAGCAGGTGAAGGTGAAATCGAAGTCCAAATCCAAATCAAAATCCAAGGCTGGGACCAAGTCTCGTTCGACGAAGTCCTGAGTCGGTCCGCAGTCCCAGTGGTTCTGTCCTCCGGCCCGGCCGGTAGCGGTCGATCCGGTCCATCGCTGGCGTGCCACGCTCGACCGGCGCGGGCTTGACCTGGCCGCTGTCCAACCACTACCAATTTACCTGGTTCCTCAAATTTCACACCCTCGTTTTCTTGAAGGTTTCTGTCCATGTTTCGATTTGTCATGATGGCCCTGGTCGTCACGCTGGTTTCCATGGGGACTGCCAGCAGCCAGACTGCTGCGGCCTCCGAAGTTGTTTCCTACCGCTGTGAAAAATGGACGGTGCGGCATGAGCACGACGCCAAGCAAGCTGATCAGATTGTTGAGACGCTCAAGAAGTTGAAGGTTGAAGTGGAGAAGCACGACCACAACGGTCACATCGACATCAAGTACCGCTGCCCCAAATGGCTCAGCCACAAAACCACGACGCACGAGAACGCGCACAAACTGCAGAACTGGCTCAACGCGCTCAAGTTTGAGACCAAGCACGAGCACTAATTCTCGCTCGGTAGCGCCGGTATTCGTCGCCGCGTTCCTCCGAGCGTGGCGGCCAATTTTCGGGGACGCTCGCCACGGTCGAGTTTCGTCAGTCCGAAGTTAATCGTCCCTCGCATTCAACTTACTTTCCAATCTTGTAATGACCCAATCAGCGATCACAGTCAGTCTTGTCGAGGAGGCCCGCGGTGGGCCGTTTGTCTTTTGGGATGGGCTGCCGGATGCTTTTCAACGCGCCGCCGACTTGGGCTTCGATGCCGTCGAAATTTTTGCCCCGGGACCCGATGCGGTCGACCGAGCGGAGTTGCGGCAGCTCGTCGCGAGCACAGGCTTGGCTGTCGCCGCTGTGGGAACCGGAGCAGGGATGGTCAAACACGGCCTGAACCTCACCGACCCTGACGCGGGCCGCCGCGCCGCCGCCCGTGACTTCATTAAATCCATGATCGATTTCGGCGGCGATTTCTCGGCGCCCGCCATCATCGGCTCGATGCAGGGACGGCATGGCGGAGAGGTCAGTCCAGAGCAGGCTCTCGATTATCTTGCTGAATCGCTCGAAGAACTCGCCGCTCACGCTGCGACATTTCAGCTGCCGCTCATCTACGAGCCACTCAATCGATATGAAACCAATTTGATCAACACGGTGAGCGATGGCGTCGCCTTCCTCGATCGACTTCAAAGCGACAATGTGAAGCTGCTCGCCGATTTGTTCCATATGAACATCGAAGAGGCGAATGTGGCCGAAGCGATCGTTGCCGGGGCGGGCCACATCGGGCATGTGCACCTGGTTGATTCGAACCGCCGCGCCGCGGGGTTGGCGCACATGGACTACTCACCCATCGCGGCGGCGCTGCGTGCAATCAACTACGATGGATACCTCTGTGCCGAAGCGTTTCCCTTGCCGGACTCTCAGACGGCGGCAGAGAAAACCATCGAAACCGTCCAGCGTTTCTTTGCGTGAGCTGAATCCTGCAATCTGAATCAGCTCCCTCCGCGTCTCTCCAGTACGTGTGCCGTTACGGCAGCATGCGATTGCTCGGTGTGATGACGGCGAAGGAATCATTTCGCTATGGCGACGAAGTCGTCATTCGCAGCGACCGGGGAACTGAGATTGGGACGGTGTTGTGTGAGGCGACACCGGCCGCGATTGGCGGATTGAAAGATCCCACCAACGGCCGAATACTCCGTCGCCTCGATGGGACCGATCGCGGGGATTGGTCTCAGATGTCCGAGATGACCCGCCGTGATCTCGCGGCGTGCCAACCGCATGTGGACAAGTTGAAGCTGCCGATGCAGTTGATCGACGTCGAACGCTTGCTTGGCGGCGAACGCGTGATCGTCTATTTCCTGTCGGAGACACGGGTCGATTTCCGGGCCCTGGTGAAACTGCTCGGTCGCGAGTTTCAATCGCGAATTGAAATGCGGCAAATCGGGATTCGCGAAGAGGCCAAACTGCTCGCCGACTACGGCGACTGTGGTCAAGAGGTTTGTTGCAGTCGTTTTCTTAGCAAGATGCCGCCGGTCTCGATGAAGATGGCCAAGCTGCAGCGGTCCTCGCTCGACCCGACCAAAATTTCCGGCCGCTGCGGGCGGCTGAAGTGCTGTTTGCGATACGAGTTCGATACGTACGAATCGTTGGCGGCTGAACTGCCGCCGATCGGTAGTAAAATTCTGACCCGCGAGGGCACCGGGAAAGTGATTGCGCAGGACATCTTGGCAGGGCAATTGATCGTCCATACCGAGGACCAGCGCCGCGTCATGGTCGCCAGTGGCGATGTGGTCCAAGTTCTCGTCGTCGGCACCGGACCGCCCGTGCGTGGCAAAAAGAAGCCGCGAGCCGGCTCGTGACCGAAGCCCGGAGTCAATGGCTCCGACGTCAACCTCGCCCCTCCCGGGCACGCGAAAACTTCCCCGCTCCACCGAGATAGCATGCCGTCTGGAGTGTTATCGCTAGCCAAAGACGAGTACAATCCCACTAGGTCGGAGCGTTTTCGAAACCGGGATCCGACGCTATTTATCACGCTGCTATTATTTCCTCACCTGCCCAACGCACGCCCATGACCTCGCCCCTCAAAGCCATGCGGGATCTTCTTCGTGATGATCCCCGCTACAAGCTGGAAGCGTATCAATTCATCCGCGAGTCGCTGCAGTACGCCCACGATAACCTCGACCGAATCGGGCCGTTGGGATACTGCCATAGTGATGAGCCCGACATCGAGGCGCCGCGGCATCTGACCGGCCAACAGCTCTGTGAAGCCTGTCGGCTCTACGCGATCGATCAATACGGCTACCTCGCTCGCATGGTGCTCGGGCGATGGGGTCTGCACTGCACGGGCGATTTCGGCGAATTGGTTTATAACCTGATCCGTATCGAGCAAATGCGAAAAAGCGCCAGTGACCGGCGGGAAGATTTTGACAATGTGTATGCGTTCGATGAAGCGTTCCAGCCGCAGTTTGAGTTGGTTACCGATGAGGCCGAATAGCCGGCATCGGCGAGTGGCCCAGTTCCCCGCCGAAGCGATGGCCAGCCGGATTGGGCTGGTTTGCTGTTGGTTCGCTGCCAGCACCATGCTCGTATCGAACACTGCTCAAGCATGGGGTGCCGAAGCACCGGCTGTCATCTCGCAGCAAACGCCCGAAACGGCTTCTCAGGTGGCCTCTTCCGATGCTGCACCGGAGTCGGCGGACGCCACGTCCCCGGCACGGCCAAACGAACGGGCGCGGCGAACCTACATGGGCCGCATCGTCGCTCAGCCCATGTCGCACCGCGGGGCGGCCTGGTTGATCCGCCCCGAACGCAACGACGAAGAAAATGCACTCGAGGCACTCGGCGAACTTCGCATCGAGCCCGGCATGACGGTCGTGGACCTCGGTTGCGGCAACGGATACTGGACCCTCCCCATGGCGCGGAAGTGTGCTAGCGAGCAGCGGGATTCCGGCGACATCGACCTCGCCGAACAGGATGACGATGCTGGGGAAAGTGGGGCTGGGGAAAGTGGGGCTGGGGATGGCGCGCCATCGGCCGGTCAAGTGCTGGCCGTGGATATCCAGCCGCAGATGCTGCAGAAGCTGCGACAGAACATGCTGCGGGCGAAAATTGACAATATCCAACCGATTCTCGGCAAGGTGGACGACCCGAAGTTACCAGTTGGCGAGGTGGACTTGGTACTGCTCGTCGATGTCTACCATGAGTTCTCACACCCCGTGTCGATGCTGTGGGCGATTCGCCGGAGTCTGAAGTCCGACGGAGTAGTCGCGTTGCTAGAGTATCGCGCCGAAGACCCAGAGGTGCCGATCAAGCCACTGCATAAGATGTCCAAGAACCAAATCATGAAAGAGTACGCTGCGGCAAATATGAAACTCGTCCGTGAGTACAACGATTTGCCCTGGCAGCACCTGATGTTCTTCGCCCGCGACGATAGCTCGTTGCCCGAGATTGAGCCGAAGTAACAACGCGCCGAAGTAACAACGCGCCGAAGTAACAACGCGGTAACTCAGAGGCACAAACCTCCGTTTGGGGTAGGCTGTTATTCACTCAGCATGGAAGATACTGACAATTGACCCCCATCCTCGCACTCCTGCTCATCATCACTCTTGGCTTGGGGCTGGGAAAGATCTCTCTTTGGGGGATCTCGATCGGAACCTCGGCGATCCTGTTTGTGGCGTTACTCGCCGGTCATTTGGGCGTCACGATACCCGATGGATTGGGGACGTTGGGGCTGGCGATCTTCGTGTACTGCATCGGCATCTCAGCTGGCCCCACTTTCTTTCGGGGGCTGCTGTCCAATGCCCGTGTCATGGCCACGCTCGGAGCGGTGATGGTATTGACGGGCGTGGTCACGACCTGGGTTTGTGCCAAGCTGTGCAATTTGCCAGGTGATCTTGCGTCGGGGTTGATGGCCGGGGCCATGACGAGCACTCCTGCCCTGGGGGCTGCCAGTGAAGCAGTCGCTGAGCCTGACAAGGTGGCTGTCGCTTTCGGGGTTGCCTATCCATTTGGAATTGCGATTATCGTCTTGTTCGTGCAACTGATGATCCCCAAGCAGGCTGAGTCAGCCAGCGATTCAGGTGACCATCCGGCCGGGGCGCCGCCAGAGCCAGAAAAAAATAAGACACGGCGGTCGGCACGTCGCCAGGAGAATCAGTCCAATATCAAACGCTACGTGGTCGAGATCGCGAACCCCGGAGTGGTCGGGAAGCGGCCCAGTGAAGCGGCTGCCTCCGCGGACCTGCCTTGTCAGATCTCGCGAGTTTTTCTGGATCAGCGTTGGCGTCCGACTCCCTCGGACTACGTTTTCTCGCTCGGCGATCGCGTGATGTTGGTTGGCCAGCAGGAGGGCGGGCGACTTGCCGCTGAGGCGCTCGGCGTGCTCGGCGATGACGAGGGCGTTGTCCTCGACGCGGATAGTCAACGCAAAGAGGTCGTCGTCACGTCACCGGAAATCCATGGTCACACTTTGAAAGAGCTCCGCTTGCGATCGCGGTTCGGAGTCACCGTGACGCGTATCCGTCGGATTGACCAAGAGTTCGTTCCATCGTCGAAGACCCGGGTCGAGTTCGGTGATACGCTGGCCTTGGTTGGCGAACCCGTAGGCCTGTTTCAACTGCAGAAAGTCGCCGGTCACCGCCCGCGAACGCTTAATGAAACCGACTTGCTATCGCTCGCGATTGGCCTCGCGGTGGGAATCATCGTCGGCCAGATATCGATTCAGTGGGCCGGGGTATCAGTCTCTCTTGGGATCGCTGGCGGACCGCTATGCGTCGGTTTAATCCTTGGGCATTTCCGCCGGATCGGACCCATCGTTGGCTCATTCCCGCCTGCAGCACAGATCCTGATGACCGAGGGAGGGCTGGCGCTCTTTATGGCCGATGCAGGCGTCAAGGCGGGAGGAAATGTTGGCGAGGTGCTGCGTCAGCAAGGACCTGTACTGTGCTTTGTCGCGATTTTGATCGCCACGCTGCCACTCGCCGTCGGTTATCTGATGGCGAGTTATGGCTTCGGCTTGTCGCGGTGGCAGGCACTTGGGGCAGCATGCGGCGGCATGACCTCGACGCCCGGCCTCGCTGCACTGACCGGGTCCACCGATTCCAGCGAACCGGTCACCAGTTACATCGCTGCCTACCCCGTCTCGCTCGTTCTCATTACCGTGGCGGCGCCACTCCTGGTAGATCTCTTGTCGTGACCGATGAGTTATTGCTGGGAGACCAACCACGCGATGCAGACCGCGATGAGCGTCCAGCCGAGAACCAGGGAAACGCGTTTCCAATACGTGGCAGGATCACGCAAAAGCAGCGGCTTTCCCTCTTTCACGAACTCTTTACGAGGGTGGCAGAGATCGTAGACAAACTCAGCGGGCTCCTCGTAGCGAAGATTCGCGTTGAGGTGAACCGCCTTGGCGAGTGCGCCGTCCACCCAAACCGGTATATCACTGTCTGGTGTGATCGATGTCGTGTATCTGAGTTTGCTCTGGGCCGCTCGGGTGCGGGTCCGCGCCAGATGCGGGCCGTAGGGCAACCGGCCCGTGAGCATCTGGTAAGTGATCACACCGAGGGAAAAGACGTCCGATCGCGCCGTTCCAGCTTCACCTCGCAATACCTCTGGGGCCATGTACTGAACCGTACCGAGTTGGCTGCTGCGGGCAAACGGCGAGGTAGATTCTGCCAACCCCGCCACCCACATCGAACCGAAGTCGATGATTTTGACGGTTCCTTCGCGATCGATGAGAACGTTCTCAGGACGTAGGTCCTGGTGCAACATCTCTTGGCGGTGGAAGGCTTGCAGTCCCTTGCCGATCTGTTGAACAATCCTTCGCACAACGTCGAGCGTCGGCTCGGGATGATCGATCATCCACTGCGTCAGGGTCTGCCCGTCGACGTACTCGGTGATTGTATACAGGTATCGTCGCTTACGTGTTGGCAGATACGCTTTGAGCACGTTGGCATTGTTCAGCCGCCGGGCCACCCACTCCTCCGTCAGAAAGCGATTGAGATGATCGGGGTCTGACTGCTGTTCAGTGGAAAGCGTCTTTAAAACGAAAAGCTCGTCGGTCTCAAGGTCCGATACCAAATACACGTAGCTGCGGCTGCTCGCATGGAGTTCTCGGACGATGCGGTAGCCATCGAACTCGTCACGCGGAGTCAGAATGGGCGGGAATGGAAGATCGGTGAGTTCCGCGTGAGCTTCGTCGAGCGTTGTCGGTGCGATCGCCGCCACGCGGACAATCTGCGCGGTCGCGTTGTCAGTACTTTTCTGTTGCAGCGCTGTCTCAACGAGCCCTTCCGCCGCAGCATCCAAGTCGTCGCCGTGATCGTCAACAATGCTGCGAATGGAGGAATCGCTGAGAAACTCATAGACACCGTCGCTGAGCAAGAGAAACACATCGTCTTTCTCGAGCGGTAGTGAGCGATAGTCGATCTCGAGATCGTCGCGAAAGCCGATTGCACGCGTCAGATAACTGGTGCGTGAAGTCACGCATATCCGATGATCTTCGGTGAGCAGTTCGAGGTGACCCGATCGCAAACGGTAAACTCGTGTGTCACCGATATGAAAGAGATGTGCAGTTGCCGATTTGAAAATCAACCCGCTGAACGTACACACATAGCCCCGATCCTGATCATCGCGATACTGGCTTTGGCGTGTCATCGAGTGCAACCATCCGTTGGTTGCCACGAGCACCTTGAATACGGAGTGCTTGACCGTCCAGGCTTCCGACGTGCAGAAGTAGTCGTTCAGAAACGCCTTGACGACGGTCTCTGCCGCAACCTGGCTGACGTCACTGGAGCTGATCCCATCGGCCAAGGCGACCGGAATCCCCTTGGTCGACCGCAGCGGCTCATCGGGCAAGCACATGCCGTGAAAGTCTTGATTGCAAGGCTTCAATCCTCGGCTGGAGTGTTGACCGATCGCCAGGTCGAGCTGCTCGGCCATTAGGCGGCTTTGGCGTCGACCACGACGCGATTCGGCGCCGTCCGAACGTGCGTGGTGTAGAGAGTCAGTCCGGTCAGAGCGATGCCGCCGACCATGTTGCCCAACACGACGGGGATTTCATTCCAAACGAGGTAGTCGCCCAATGAAAATTCGCCGCCCATGAGTAGGGCGGACGGAAAGAGGAACATGTTGACGACGGAGTGCTCGAACGTCATGTAAAAGAACAGCATGATCGGCATCCACATGGCAATCACCTTGCCCGAAACGTTCGTTGAGATCATCGCGCCTACCACACCCATCGACACCATCCAATTGCACAGGATACCCCGAATGAAAAGCGTCAACATGCCACCGATGCCATGGGCTTTGTACCCCAGTGTTCGCGCTTCACCGATTCCCGCAATCACTTGGCCTACCTCGCTCGGCTCCGTGTTGTACCCGTAGGTGAAGAGGATCGAAAACATGACCGCGACCATCAAAGCACCACAGAAGTTGCCGACAAAGACGAGCCCCCAGTTGCGCAGAACGCCACCGAGTGTAACCCCCGGTCGCTTGTCCAGCAGCGCCAGTGGCGAGAGAGTGAAAACTCCCGTCAGCAAGTCGAATCCCATCAGGTACAGCATCACGAAACCAACCGGAAAGAGCACCGCGCCAAGCAGCGGCTGGCCGGACTGGACGTTGACTGTGATCGCAAAGACCGCGGCGAGGGCGAGCGTTGCTCCGGCCATGAAGGCTCGAATCACGGTGTCTCGGGTGGACATGAAAATTTTCGATTCACCTGAGTCGACCATCTTGGTCGTGAATTCAGCGGGGGCGAGATAAGCCATAGGAGGGCGGTCCTCAGTTTTGACGTAGGGAGAAGAGTTGAAGAATGCGCAGGTTGATGTATTACATTGCCGTGGCTTCCTCCAATTCGGTTGCGAACATAACCGCGTGTCGAGACTCGGTACTGCCGTTGACACATCCGGAGAGGTTGTCCCTCGAACCCGTTGTGCTCAGCCCAATGTCCTGCGGCTGCTCCCCAGTACATCCGCATTCGCGTCCGCAACCGCTGACGGCCATCTTGATCGTGCGGGGGGCGTACTCACAGAGAGTGATGACCGAGCAGGTTCGCTCGGTTACGAATTCAATCCGCGTTGCTGTAGATCGCTGCCCGGCCATGCCGTTGCCAGCGACAACGGTCTTTCGTTTGTTCTGTGTCACGCCTAAGTACCGGTAGCTCGTATTTGCCTGTTACGCGCGCAGCGTCGAAGCTACACCTGTAGAGCACGGTTAAAAGCACGCGCCGTGCCAAACACCTTTGGAATCGCATCGGACCCATAAAACACGGTGTTTTATGGAGGAGTCGCCTGTCTCGCTGGCTGTCGCACTTGCCTGCGTGATGGGCATGTTGTGCCCTGTGAGTAGGCACGGGCGGGCCGGACGCGAGGCAGACGAATGCTGGCGGCGGCGAGGGAGCAGGCCTGCTTTGAGATCGGTCTGGGCTGCGAAAAGGTCGGGGCTGACACGGATTTTCTGGCAGACGCGTTCCGCGTTTTCAGTCCGCAGGCCGACACAACCCCTGCCGATGGCGTCAGCCGACGTCAAGCCGCCTCGGCACACTCAATCGCCAGCGTCGCCACAATACTGAGCCGAGCGCCGTGAGGCACCGGGTAGCACCGCTCACCCGGCCGCATAGGAAGGGGTGAGTAACAAGTGTCGCATTGGACGAACCGATGAGCTGCTCAACAGCTCGTCGCCTCCTGTCGATTACCCACAAGTCTTCGTACGCCGACGGCGTTTCAGAAAATAGCAGGTGGTTTGAACGCAAGCGAACACCACCGGAAACTTCGCGAAACGCGCGTGCCAACCCCGAATGGGGTGGAAGATCGTTCATGACGGGATCTGCGACCCACGTCGGGGTCGACGCTCCATCTTCAACGAACAACCGTAGATGGCGCTGCGCTTACCTACGACTATTTTCTATCATCCCTTTCGGGATGCTTTTGGGTAATCGACAGCTCGTCCACTACGACCGAAGTTGATCGTGCGTTGCTAAGCCGGCGCGGTGTCGTGTCGACGCAGGCTGTGGACGTAAGCGAGTTTCTCGATCACCGCGGGAGGCAATTGCTCCGGTAGCAGCGGTGCCAGTCCCAAGTCGCAATTGTATTCGCTGGCCTCGACGACGATCTGAAGGATTTCGTTGACGAGTTTCGGCATGTCGGCTTGCGGTGAGAGATCAAAATGGGCTCGGTCCTGATCATTCGCCGTCGTCGCGATCGCCATGATGTCGAGGTACAGGTTGGCCGTTTCAGCGAAATCTTCCCATGGATGCATCGTTGCATAGGCGCTCACGTGATTTTCGGCCCAGTTCTCGGGGGCCCCGTTCTGGTAGTGATGGTCCATCGCTTGGGAGTAGTCAATTGCCTGGGGGTCACCGAAGAGCGCGTGATAGCCCTCCGGATCAACCTGCATCGCCCAAGCCCAGTCGATATAGTGTCCAACTTCATGTCGCATGTGGCCGATCAGAGTGCGTTGGGGTTCGCCCAGTTCGACACGGGTGCGCTCGCGGTGGACACTGTCTGCCTCAGCGAGATTGATTGTGATCACGCCCTGGTCGTGACCCGTGATGATCCGCTTTTCGTTTCCTTGCTCGTCGACCGTGTCGGCAAGAAACAGGAACGATAGCGGGTGCGACTCTGTCAGATTGTCCACGTAGGGAGGCAGGCTAAGTCGATGTAGCTCGAGCAGCAATCGACGCTTTGCCGATTCCATCGTCGCCCATTGCGAGACCTGTTGAGGGATGCTGGTGTCGGGTGTCACCGCGGTGAACTGGCACCACTGGCAGAGCTTGTCCGCATCACTGACGTAGGATCGACAGACGTGAAAATTCTGATTTTCACAAGCATGAACGCTCGTATGGCATACATCACACTCCGCGTGCTCTCCGTGCGAAGTGAAACTCGTCAATGAACGGCATTCATCGCAGCGACCCAGTATCGCTTCGCAGGCGAGACAGGAGTGATTGTTGAAAAAGATGCGACGGCCGCAGCGACAGGTTCCAGTTTTCATTTTTTACTCATAGGTTGTTGGAAACGCTGCTGAAAACGCAGCATCGTTTCATTGAGGCGCATGCCCCGGGGAAGTCTCGCACGCTCTAATCCTGCGGAGATTCTTCGCCGATCAATTCAGAAATCTGTTGGAACAATTGATCGAAATCGACCGGTTTGGGGAGGAAGGCATCGCATCCCGCTGCCAACGCCCGGTCTTTGTCATCCGGCAAGGCATATGCGGTCAACGCAATGACAGGGATTCGCTGTTCAGTATCGGCCGCCCGTATTTGCATTGTCGCTTCGATACCATCGAGCTCCGGCATATTGATGTCCATCAGAATGCACGCCGGTGCGACTTGTGCCGTTTGCAGTACCGCTTCGAGTCCATTGCTCGCAGTCGCGACTGCGAAGCCCCGCTGTTGAAGTTGCCGCGCGATCATGTCACGGATGTCGTCGTGGTCGTCTACTAGAAGTATCGTTGTCATCGAACTACACAGGGTGCGAGAGGAATGGATCCGGCCAAGTTGGAGCCGAAGTCGATGCCAGCGAAGAATTTCAACGCGGCATGATCTGCTGAGTGATCAGCGCGTTCGCTCGTGGCGTGCAAGCACGTCTCCGCTCGGAATCCACGTCTCAGCGAAGAGCAAAACGAGATAAGATGCCAAGCACTGGGCATTTACCAAAGTAGGAAGCAAACGGCGTGCCATCGAGTAGGGCGTGACGGAGTTTCGCGGACGCTGACCAGCATCCTACCAGAACCCCTCGCCGGAGGTCCCGTCATGCCTTCTGTTTTGGTCCGTAGTTTGCATCACAGGCGTTCCGTGTCATCGCTTCGAATACGGCTTTGCAACGGGGTCACACGGCCAGAATTGCTGCCGATTCGAGGCGTGGCCAGTCTATTGTTCACTCGCACAAACGGAAAAAAGGGAAGGTATGTCAGCGAATACGCAGACCACTCATCACGACACGATTCGCCTATGGATCGAGGACCGCGGGGGGAAACCGGCCGCAGTGGCATCCACTCATTCTAGCGCAGATGTCGGTCTGTTACGGGTTTGGTTCCCCGGCCAGGGAAGTGGGGGCCAGCTCGAGGAGATCTCCTGGGAGGATTTCTTCGTGAAGTTTGAAGAATCCAAATTGGCGTTTCTCTACGAGATTCACGCCGCCGAGGGAGACCTTAGCCGCTTCTGCAAGTTCATCGCTCGAGACTGACATCGCAGCCGGTGCCATGGACCGAGGGAATGCCCTGACTGCAAATCGCCGCGTCGTTTCTGATAGGATGCTCGGCCAAGGAGATTTCAATCATGCGCCGGCATTTCACGTTCTCGTTTGTTTTTCTGCAGCTCTTCGTTCATGCTCTGTCAGCTTCGGCGGATGGGCACGAGTCCAATCGGCAGCTGGTCGTCGACACGCCTGGCTTGGTCGCCTTCTGGGATTTTGCCAACCGTGAGCCCGACGGCGAACATCGCTTCGTGGCGTACGTCGATGCCGATGGGACAGCCGGTTATCCACTGGATGCGGCCAACTACGTCCGCGACTTCTGGGGCGAGGGGCGGCCCGCGACTTATTCTGACTTTCCGCAACGAGCCATCGGTCCGTTCGGACAGGCGATCCGAATTCGAGCGGAGACGGATCCGAACTTTCGCCCGTTCCTATTCGTGCCCAGGTCGCGATTGCATGACACTCGCCTGGATATCAAGGGGCAGGAGCAGTCGGTGACAGTTGTCGTTTGGGCAATTCGTGAAAGTGGCAATCATGCCCTGGCTGGTATCTGGCACGAAGGCACGGACCTCAAACAGTCGTCTACCGAACACATTACGAAAGTTGAGCCTGGCCAGCGGCAATATGCATTATTTGCGGGTTTGAATAAGGCCGGCAGCGCCTGTGGCCACGTTTCGGAGAACGGTGGCAGCTCGTTTCAGAATAAATACGCTCTGCATAAGTGCAATTCGTTGGAGCAAACGCCTACTGTTTCCGCCGCTGCGAGTGATGTTGAACTCGCGAGGTCTTGGCAGTGTTTCGCAATGACCTTCGATCACTCGAAAAGCGAAATCACCGGGTGGCTCAACGGCGTCGCTGGCCAGCGCTGGATGGACAATCCGAAGTCCAACGGGTTGTTGTCCTACGCGTACAACGCCTACATGCAGGGGCACTATCATCGTCAGCCCGGGATGCAACAGGGCGAAGATGAAGACTTCCCCGCCGACCAATACTACAATCCGCCGGAGGAGAGGCCAGTCGCGGTGGAAGTGATCCAGGAGGATGGGCAGCAGCGCGTTGAGCGACGCCACTACCGCTACACCAAGCTCCGGGTCACACTGGAGCGTGGCCCGGACGGAGAGTACGTTGAAACGGCCAGGGATCTCGTCGGGCTTCGGCTCAATCCATGGTGGTATCCGCACGGCATCTTTTCCCCCGAGGATAGCAACAGTGGCGGGCCGTTCACGATCGGCCGCGTGATTCACAGCAGCCGCAGCGTTGGCTTTACTGGATGGATCGGCGGTGTCGCTGTGTTCGACCGGGCTCTGAGCAAGGACGAATTGCAGCAGCTTGCCGACTGCGGAAACCCCTCAATAGGCGGCGATGACGCAGCGGATTCTCAGCGGTAGTCTTAGGTCCTATGCTCTGGGGATCGATCGCAACGACCCCTAACTCCGTCTTGAAAATGACATCGATATGAGTGAGTACCCGCATCACTTCACTGCCAAGATCGATGAGAACTTGGTCTACGTACCCAGCCAGATCATCGGCAGATTGGATTTTAGTAATTCCAAGCGGCTGCGAATCGAGGGCGAAGTCAACGGCATTCGGATTGAGTGCGCATTGATGCCGACCAAGGGCAAGTGGTACTTCATGGTCTCCAAGAAGCTTCAAAAGCTGTGTGGGGTCTCGCCGGGAGACTCGGTCAACGTCAGCTTTGACGTTGCCGACCCCGACCACGTCGAATTACCCGCGGAGTTGCAATCCGAACTCGATGCCAACGACGCGGCGATGGCTGCGTGGCAGACGTGGACGGCTGGAAAACGACGCAGTGTCGTCCACGGTATTGCGGTTGCCAAGAAGCCGGAGACGAGGCAGCGACGTGTCGATGAGATTATCGGTATGCTCATGGGGTCTCAGTTGCCGGGGTCTGGCATCATCAGGATGGAGGATTTCGACAAGGTGGATCTGCGCGCCGGTACGATCACCGCCGTGAAGGACTTGCCCAAAGCACGCAAACCGGCGTACATCGTGACAGTGGATTTCGGTGCCGATCTAGGCAGTAAACGCACCAGTGCTCAGATCACTGTCAACTATACGAAAGACGAACTCATCGGCCGCCAAATCATCGGCGTGGTGAACTTTCCCGATAAACAGATCGGATCGATCCAGTCTCAGTTTCTCATCGTGGGTTTCTATCGTGAGGATGGTAGCGTCATCCTTGCCGTCCCCGACCAAACCGTTCCCAACGGCGCCCGGCTTTCGTAACGAACAGCCCCACGCCTCGACCGATTTGGCGCTCGTCCTTTCTATACCCCTTCCCTCTCATTCCCAGTTACCTTCGTCGCAACATCCCAATAAGTACGCAGCGAGAACGAATGCTCGCCGGGGAACGATACGATCCGGCCGACCCTGAAGTGGTCGAGGCGAGGATGCTCGCCCGTGAGCGATACCATGCTTTCAATCACAGCCATCCGCGGGATGTGGAACTCCGGCGCACTCTCATCGCTGAGATCTTTGGCAGGCACGGAGAGGGTGTGACGATCGAGCCGCCATTTCGATGTGACGATGGCACTCACATCTTTCTGGGCAACCATGTGTATTTCAACATGGATTGCGTGATCTTGGATGTTTGCTCTGTTCAAATTGGAGACCACGTGTTCATTGCCCCGGGTGTCCATATCTACACGGCCACCCACCCTCTCGAGGCTGCCATCGACTTCAGTTTCGCAGGCCCATTTCGGAAACGTCGATGGGCACAATCCCCATTTTCAGAGCGGGCGAATCCGGCTGGAACCGGAAGTCTCCGTTCTCTGGATCGATGAACAGCGGGTCGGCTGCCTGGCTATGGACGTCGACGCCCTTGCTCTGCTGCTGCTCGAGCATCTCAGTACCGACCCTGTGGTCGGCTGCGCAGTAATAGACGTTGTAGTCCGTCTCGGCATCTGCCGAACGGGCCAACGCTCGGCCTCGCCGGTCCTCGTTCACTCTTCCCTTGCCCGGGCCGAGTTCGTTAATGAACTCGCATTCTGAACTGGACGCGAAGAAGACATTGCGCTCGATAGTCGCCCCTGTCAAAGGTCCCTCGCGAACAGACAGATAGTAACCACGTGGCGGCGCGATCACGTCCACAATCATGTTGTTTTCCACACGCGTGTTCAGCTTCAACATGATGCCCTGAGAGGTGCACTTGTAAATCACGTTCTCGGCAATGGTCGTATCCATCTGCCCGCCATCGGTTCGGATCGCACATTGCATGATCATTGGTGCGACGAGATGATGAACGTAGTTGCGACGAATCACATTCCCCGCCCCCGCGCCGCGTATGTAGATCGCGTTACCGTCGCCAAGTTCCTGCATGACATGATGGATCTCGTTGAATTCGATGGCATTGTTCCGGGTGTGCAGAAACGGACGCACTTCCTGAAGGGTTTTTTGCGTCCGCTTGCCTGGCCGGTCACCGATCTCGTGCCAGCGAATGGTTCGGGTCAACTCGCGTCCGGATCGTGAAAAAAAGTCAGTCATGCAGCCCGAGATGATCAATCCCGTATAAGGCGTGTGGTGGATCAAATTGTTTGCGACGCGGTTTTCACCGCTCTGCCAGAGCATGATGCCTGGTGAGTGCGAATAGAGTCTGCCGACGTGATGGATGTGGTTGTTGTCAATGAAGTTGTTCTTGTTGACGTCTTTGCTGCCCGGGCCGTACCCACAGAGCAAAATGCCGGAACCGCCCATCTGCTCGATATGGTTGCTTGAAATCGTATTGTTCATCCCATGCAAATCCACCCGGATCGCTCCACCGCCGCTGTGCGCAAAACGGCATTTCTCAATCACGCAGTTTTCGGTTCCACGCAGACGAACCAATGCCGTCGGCTTGTCGTGCATCTCCCAATCGTGTTGCAGACCCGCGTCATCATTGGCAAGCGTGAAGCGATCGCCATGCTGGAAAGTCAAGCCGCGGAAGTGCAGGTTCTGCACCGGCACATCGTGCGGTCCGGGTTTGTCCACGTCGCCTTCCACGCGAAAGAGCTCTTGCAACTGAGGTGCTGAAACCTCTCCTTCGCTTCGTGGCCATAGGTAGAGTTTGCCTTGATCGGTGTTGAGCACCCACTCGCCTGGCTCGTCGAGTGCTTCGAGAACATTCTCGACCCAACAAGACTTTGATTCTCTTAGAAAATGCAATGAGTTCATCGCGTAGGTCGCGTCCACCGACGTATAGGCGATCTGCTTCTCTTCATCGACCGACTTCAATGGCAGGATGTTCACGATCCAAGCGTGATGCGGACGCACAACAATCTCCACGTCGGTTACGTTTGGCCAATCCTTTAGCATGCCCTTGGGAAAGTGCAGTCGATCTCGACCTCCGCCCTTGAGCGGAATGAAACCCGCCGAGCGTGCACGTGGCAACATCCCGTCCTGATCAAAAAGACACTTGAAATCGCCGCTGACGTCAGCGACCAGCACCTTGCCCTGCGCCTTCTGCGGCAGCCCCGGAAGAGCCTGGTCTGCTCGTCGCCATCCCGTAATGGGCCTCGATGAACAGAAAACAGGCGTCTCACCCGGATAGGCTTCGTAGGTGATCGTCGCATCGCCTTCTCCGGAATCCTGCCGACCGAAAATAACCGTTTCGCTCAATGGGTAGGTTCCACCGCGAATCTGCACGACAATGTCCGCCGGCTCCTTCTTTTTAAGCTCCCGAACCGCGTCGCGAGCACGCGTGATCGTGGCGAAAGGGCCGTCGTTTGCACTGGAATCGGTGTCAGCCAATGTGCCTGACCAAGCATCCGAGCCACTCGGCGAGACATAGAAACTCACGCTCTGAGGCGAGGACTCAGCGATTGCGTCGCTGAAACTGCTCGTCGTCAGAACCAATAGGACAACCAAAATGCGTAGCATGTGTTTCTCGTCGTTGAGGATGCGGTTCGGAATTACAAGAATTATTTCGGTCGAGATTTGGAATGGTCGAGGCAACAAGCTGCCAGCTCCCCACAAGACCAGTCGCAATCATGAGCCGAGTGCCGTAACAGTTTGTCGATGGAATCGACATTGGCCCCGCAATGGTGAGCCGAGGCCCTGACGGCCGATGCCATCTACTTTCGACCGCGAAGCGGTCTTGGTAACCCGACGCGTCAGCGAGGATCAATTGTTCGCCACTCAAAACACTGCATTTTCCTCGCTGACGCGTCGGCTTACCATCGTGACGATGCCCCGTGTGCCTGTCACACGGGATGCAACGTTTTGAAATGAGAATACCACGTCATCGACACGCGTTCTCCTGTAAGCTTGTCTGACAGGAAACCAAGGGCTCATCCGACGGCAGCGTGCGCCCGCGGTTTTCAAAGCATGGCTCCAGTATCGAAGGATTTATTTGTGGGATGTGATTATCAATGTTAGACTGGCACTGCCGGGAGAAACGTAGCCGAGCTCTGCAGAGGTGCTGGCTTGGCAAGGGATATCTCGGTCGCCAGCGTTTCCCTGCAAAAGCGGTACGTCAATGGTGTTGTCGGTCCCTGGCGAGCGTTTGTTCGTCAGGGACGCATTTTTGAACGATCATTGGATACGAGAGCCATGCCTCAAAAAAACTTCCGCGGTGCTCTGCGCACGCGCCCGTCGGATGAACCAAACCAGGCCGACAAACTTTGCTCTCATGCGGGGCAAGCCTGCATGGCAGCGGGGTGAACGCTCCATTGTTCTTATCACGAAACGGTGATTCCTGTCATACAAGCTGACAGGGGATCTGGTTTTGTGAGGGATCAACAGCTCGCTGCCTCGTCAAATACGCGATTCATTGCTCTCGCGTTCCTGACGCGTCTCGGCTCAATAAATCGACACCCTTTTTAGCCGCGGGTTCCCACTGTCACCCGCGGCTAGCGCCGGATGGTTCACAAGAGTTGTGTGGAATCATTTCTCCCGGTGTGCTTAGTTTCTTGCCTTCGGCGGCACACGACCGTAGTTGGGATCGTAGACAGGTTTGCCCATTCCCTGAGGCGTCTGCCAACCTGGAACCGGACGGTGTGTCACGTAGGCATAGTAAGGGGTGGCGGTCAAGTCGGGGCCGATGAACACGGGCGCCAAACGGGTCACGCCTTTCTTCAACTGAACACGGAATGTGACTTCCTTAGCCCCTTCCGGGATGTCTTGGGTCTCATCAATATCGCCAATCTTCAGGCGGGCCTGCTCGAAATGAAATGCTTTGCCGTAAGTGCCATCGTTAATCCCCTTGTCCGCTTCGACTGGCCAGCGTCGTAGTGAGATTTCGTACTCGCCATCACGCTCGACCTCGATCGCCCAAAAGGATTCTTCGGCGACGTCACCATTCTTGATGTGGTTCTGGTGCCATGGTGGGAGTTTATCAATCAACCAATCGTGCGACGAAAACGATACGATAGGTGACTCGTCGGCGCCGATCACCATGTAGCTGGTCAGGTTGTGTTCGCGGGAAACGTCACTCCAAAAATCGTTGTACTGACGTCGCAATCGTTCACGCACTGCCGACTGTTCCGACGCCAGGTCATCGGTTTGCTTGGGGTCATCGCTCATGTCAAAGACTTCTTCACCATTGATCAGACGCCAGCGGTCGGTCATCACGGCGCTCTTTCGCCATTTGATGGGATCGACAACACGCTGCGATTCCACCACCAGAGCACGATTGGACCATTGGTCTCCATCGCTGTAGAGCAGTTCGCTGATGTTCTTTCCATCGAACTCAATCTCCGGTGCATCGAGGCCACAAAGTTCAATGAACGTGGGCAGGATATCGATGTGAGCGGTCAATCGCTCAACCGATTTCCCCTCTTCGATCTCACCGTTGGGCCAACGAATGATGAAGGGAACCCGGTGGCCACCATCATACTCGGAACCTTTTTTGCCCCGCATGCCGCCGTCGTAACCGCGGTCGCCCTTCAGGCCACCCGCGGTACCATTGTCAGTCATGAAAACGAGAATGGTGTTGTCTGCTAATCCCTGGTCGTCAAGCATCTTCATCAACTTGGCCATGTTGTCGTCGATGTTCGTGATCATCCCGTAGAACTCGGGAATCGAAACGTCAGGGTTGCCTCGATAGGGGGCCGAGTACTCTTCGGGACAGTTGTATGGGCTGTGCGGGGCATTGGTGGAAATGTAGGCGAAGAAGGGTTTGTCCTGGTTGGCTTGGATGAACTTCATGCCTTCATCGAACCAGACATCAGTGCAGTATCCTTCGAAACGCTGGTGCTCACCATTGACGACGTAGGTGTCGTCGAAGTAATCGTTACCCCAATAATCAGGTGCTTGACCGACGCCACCGGCCTTGTGATAGACAGAGTGCTGGAATCCCCGGTCTTCCGGACGGAAGGGGTAGCAGTCGCCCAGGTGCCACTTTCCAAAGAGTCCGGTGGCATATCCATTTTCTGCAAACACATTGGCCATCGTGGTCTCGCGGCTACGCAACATGCTGCGACCTTGAACGGTATGCCATACACCAACACGATCGGAGTAGCGACCTGTCATCAGGGCCGAACGGGTGGGGGCACACGTCGGGTCGACGTGGAAATTGTTGAGCAACGTTCCCTGACTGCGCAGCTTATCGATCGTCGGAGTCTGGATGGCGGGGTTCCCGGTGAACGCCAAATCGCCATAGCCCTGGTCGTCGGTGATCACTACCACCACATTCGGCTTTTCTGCCGCGACGCAAACGGCTGACATCGCGATCGCGAGGACGGCCTGCGGTATCATGCGAATCGTTTTCATGAAGGTCTCTCTCTGATGAATGATGGTCGAAAACAGGGACGGGGGGGCGGGGCATGCCGGCATATTGCTTTTGGGCCAATATAGCATCCCTCAGCATGAATTGCCTGCGAGTTGCGCCCCTGGTAGAAAACGAAAGCAGGGAGAGAGCGAGATTCGGGAGAAGGAATGTGCCAACTCCCTCCGCCCCCCTCAGCGAATGCCGCCCCGGTGGTGATCGGCATCACTTTGCTTTTCACATCCCAGCGAGTACCTTTGTCGATTCCCCACAGGTCTTCTCACGCCGATGGCGTTCCAGATCTTGGTCGCTGGTTTGAGCGTGCGAACAACACCGGAAACATCCATGAACGAAATCCAAACTTTCCTTTCTGCTAAATCCTACGCCGTCGCGGGTGCGTCCGCTCGGACACACAAATACGGATACAAGGTCTTTCAGGCACTGCTGGCATCAGGGCGAGAGACCTACCCGCTTAACCCGGTTACCGAAGAGATCGAAGGGCATAAAGCATTTCCCAAGATCGCCGACCTGCCGGTCGTCCCCGAATCACTGTCGATCATCACGCCGCCGCAGGTCACGCGGAAGGTGATTGCTGAGGCGATCGAGGCGGGCGTGAAGAATATCTGGATGCAACCGGGCGCCGAAGATGAGCAGGGCAGCCAGGCGGCTCGCGAGGCCGGCATCAACGTCATCGATGATGGCAGTTGCGTGCTCGTGCTGCTGGCCAGAGAATAGACCCGTGCCCCAATAGACGCGTGCCCCAACGGCCCACGGCCCTCTCACCACTGCTCGCCTCCATGAACGTTAAACGCACACTCGATTTTCACACCGGTGAGGAAGCGATCGCGGAGATCGAGCGACTTCGCCGAGGCGGCTATACCCAGCTGAAGAATTGGAACCTGACGCAGGTCTGTGAACATCTCACCGTGACGATGAGTGGCGGTATGGATGGATTTGGATTCCGGTTGCCTCGGATCCTGCGATCAACGGTGGTCAAATGGGTGTTTTACCACATCCTCAAGACTCGCAAGATGTCGAGCGTTCCGACGCTCAAGCGACTCAAGCCGACTTCTCCGGATGGCCCCGATGATGATGCCATCATCGACCACGGCATTGCCACGATTCGGCGAGCGATTGAGTTTCCGGGGCCGATCGAGAACTATCCGTTCTTGGATGACTTGGACGTCGAAGACTGGCGGCAATTCATGTGGCTGCACGCCGCCCATCATCTCGGCTTCTTGCAACCAAACGATTCACAGAACTGAAGATGTTCCAGTTACGGCGATTTGCCCCGGTCGATGCTGAACCGTGCTGGCGTTTATTTCGCGACACGGTTCATCGCGTCAATAAGGCTGACTACCGCCGGGACCAACTCGATGCGTGGGCGCCCGCAGCGGTGGACCTCGAGGCCTGGGCAACTCGCTTTCAAGACCGCTTCGCCTATGTCGCGTGTATCGACGCTCAGATTGTCGGGTTTAGCGACATGACGACCAGCGGACATCTCGACCGCCTATTTGTTTCTGCTGATCATCAACGCTGCGGAATCGCCCGAGCACTGGTCGAACGACTCGTTGCGGATGCCCAGAAACTTGAACTGGAGTCGATCACAACGGACGCTAGCATCACAGCAAAGCCGTTTTTCGAGAGGATGCACTTCCGCGTCCTGCAAGCCCAACAGGTAGAGTGCCGTGGTGTCTCCATACCGAACTATCAGATGCTGTGTCATCTCCCATCTCAATCCATCCATTCGTAGGGCTTCTTCCACCGGCCGCATCCCCTTCACCCGCCCGGCGAAGCTGGGAGGGTCGGAAGACGAGCCTTTCGCGAGTCTTCCGGGGAGGGCTCGTCCACAGCTTGCATCCTATTGCCGTATTTTTGGCTCATCCGACGGAAGCGTACGCTGGAGGTTTTGGAGGCATGGCTCTAGTATCCAATGATTGATTTGTCGGAGGTGATAGTGAGTGTTCGACTGGATCTGCCGGGAGAAACGGAGCCGAGCTCGAATGGCGTGGACATAAGCGATTTACTCGAGTTTCACGAGCATCTGTTTTCGCTTCCGTCCGGCTTGTCCGGGCGGAGCGGCAACTGCAAGCTACCTGCAAAACGCCCTCGCCAGATCGATCTCCGCTCCGGGCTTGTCCCGGCGGAATCAGCGAATCAAGTCGTGTGACCGCCGGGACAAGTCCGAAACGGAGCACCGTTTCTACTTCGCATGTTTTCGGTAGCTGCCAGTTGGTTCCTCCGCCGAGACAAGCTCGACGGAAGGATGTTTCACAGGCGGCAATCGCTTAAGTCCACGCCATTCGAGCCGAGCTCTGCAGAGGTGCTGGCTTGGCAAGGGATATTTCGGTCGATGGTACGCCAATGGTGTTGCCGGTCCCTGGCGGACATTCGTTCGTCAGGGACGCATTTTTGTAAGATTATTGGATGCTAGAGTCATGCCTAGAAAAACCTTCCCCTGTGCTCCGCGCACGCTTCCGTTCGGATGAGCCGTATTTTTCGAGTGCTCGGCCTCTCCCCAACGAGACGCTTTTTTTCAGATAGCGTCAAGTCTTCACGTCGTACTGATCCGGAACGTGAAAAACTCGCCAATACGGGTGCACCGCAATCGTTGGCTGTTTCTCCGGCGATTCCAGTGGCAACTCTTTTCGGCACCAGCCCAGGATTCCATCGCGGTAGTTCGCCGCGTCCACTCCGGCGGCTACTAGTTTCCGGGCGTATAGATAGCTGCGTCCACCCACGGTGCAATAAACCGCGACTCGCCGGCCCGCATACGTGTCCATCTCCGCTTCGTATTCCTGCTGCGTGATCGCTCCGGGGATCCGAGATACGTTCTGTTCGGCAGCGCTGCGAGCATCGACCAGCACCGGCGGCACGTCATCCGAGCTCAACGCCGAACGCAGCTCCGATGTCGAGATTGTTTGAACATCCGGTCGCCCAAAGAAGCGACGTGCCGCTTCGATGGTTCCGAATCCACAATTGCAAAGTCGAATGATCAGGTCGCCGATGGAGATCACGTTACACCTCGCCGCTACCCGCGACCGCCTTCACAACACGTCTCACAGATTCGGTGACATGCCGAACATTGCAACTTGCCGCGGATGTCGACGAGTTTGCCTCCGCAAACCGGGCAAGCCGGATCGCAAGCTGTCGTGAGATCTCGCTCAAATGAAGGTTTGCCTGGACCCTGGCCAGAATCGCTCTGCATCGTTTTACCGTCTCTCTTGGAATCAGTCAAAAGTGACTCCTAAACAGGTAGGAACAAATTGTGGCTCATCTGACCGAAGCGTGCGCGGAGCACAGAGGAAGGTTTTTCTAGGCATGGCTCTCGTATCCAATAATCTTACAAAAATGCGTCCCTGACAAATGAATGTCCGCCAGGGACCGGCAACAGCATTGTCGTAGCAGCGACCGGGATATCCCCTGCCAAGCCCGCACCTTGGCAGAGCTCGGCTGCGTTTCTCCCGGCAGCTCCAGTCTAACATTCGCTATCAGCTCCGACAAATCAGTCACTGGATACTGGATCCATGCCTGGTATGTCCCTAAGCAACACACGATGAATAAGTGTCGGTTTTCGTAGTGGATGAGGCGACGAGCTGTCCTTTACCCACAAGTTTTCCTACGCCGGAGGCGTTGAAGAAAATAGCCGGTGGTCGAGCGCAGCGAACACCACCGGAAACGCCGAAAAACGCGCGTGCCAACCCCGAATGGGGTTGCAGATCGTCCACGACGAGGTCTGCGCCCCACTTCGGGGTCGACGCTCCACTGCCAATGAACAACCGTAGGTGGCGCTGCGCTGACCGACGGCTATTTTCTATCATCCCTGACGGGATACTTGTGGGTAATCAACAGGAGGCGACGAGTCCTGCGGATTTGGACTCGTCGCCTCGTCCACTATGACAGAAATTGATCGTGCGTTGCTTAGTTTGCTCCAAAACCTCCAGCGCACGCTTCCGTCGGATGAGCCCACATTGTTGGGGAGATCAGCCTCGATAACGCGCCCGGCGCCACTCCTCATGTTCGCTCGGGCGGAACCGTCTCCAACCAACACCGGCGGGGGCCGAGCTGGTAGCATGTTTTGGGTGCCATGAGAAAGCCAACAGCCACAATGAACAAATTTCGAAAGGGAGGCCCGATGGGATTTCGAGTGAACATGACCGCAGCACGATCTTTCCGTGACGCCTTGGCCGGGGTGGTTTTGGGCATCGTGTGCGTTTGCTCGGGCACTTGCTCAGCCGAGTCGGCAGCGAACACAGATCTCGCCGAGCACAAAGCTGACGCTCATCAGTTCTTTCGAAAACACGTCACCCCGTTCATCAAGACCTACTGCCTGGAGTGTCATCAGAACAGTCGACCGACCGAGGCGGGGCTCAGTTTCACTCCCGCGTTGGACACTCCGGGGCACGCTGCCTTCAGCGAGAAGTGGAAGAAGGCAGCCGCCCGGGTGAAAGCTCACGACATGCCGCCTGAGGGGATGGAGGAGCCGACGGATGATGAACGTCGGATGTTCCTAAAATGGCTTGACCAGGTCAAATACCTCAGTCCCAAGGATCCTGGGACGTTTGTGATTCGCCGTTTGACAAAAACCGAATACGCTAACACGCTGCGTGATCTGTTCGGAGTCGATCCCGCGATCGCAGACGCCTTGCCCGATGAAGTCAGTGGCGAGGGGTACCTCAATTCGCTCTCTCCGATCCAGCTCGAGCAGTACGTTTCGATTGCCGAAGACGTCCTGAACGAGGTTTGGGCTGCTGACGGTTCTCCACCGACGCAGTGGCAGCAGCAATTTTTGGGCGCAGCTCCCGCGTCAAAGGATAGCGATCGGGCAGCAGCACGACAGGCTGCTGAGCCGTTGGCGAAGAGGGTTTACCGCCGGCCGCCCTCGGATGCTGAACTCGACGTGCTCGTCAACGTCTTCGACTTGGGACGACGAGATGATCTCTCGTACCGAGCCGCTATGCGTCTGATGGTCAAGGCCATGCTCGTTTCTCCCCAGTTCCTCTTCATCACTCCAGCGGAGGAAGTCGATGGTGATGCTGCGATCGTGCCTCTCGACGACTACCAACTCGCCTCCCGTTTGTCGTACCTGCTGTGGGCGACGTTGCCCGACGACGAGCTGATGAGACTGGCTGATTCTGAGTCGCTCCACCAACCCGACGTTCTGGAAACGCAAGTCAAACGCATGCTGGAGGACCCTCGCTCACGAGCACTCTTTGACGGGTTCGGTGCCCAGTGGCTCGGGATCGGAGATTTACGCAGCAAGACATTTGATCCGGCCAAGTTCCCCGAGATGACCGGTCCGTTGCGGGCGGCGATGTACGACGAGGCGCGTTTGTTCTTCGCGAGCGTGGTCGGCGAAAACCAAAGTATCGCTTCTTTTATCGACAGTGATTACACGTTCCTCAACGAAACTCTGGCGTCCATCTATGGCTTGGAGGACACGGTCGACGGGCCAGAGATGCGTAAAGTCCAGCTAGAGGACGACAATCGAGGCGGTGTGTTGGGGATGCCTGGCGTTCTCGCGGCGACATCCTTTCCCGACCGCACCAGTCCCGTGATTCGCGGCGTGTGGGTGCTCCAGCAGGTGCTCGGTGAGCAAGTCCCCTCGGCTCCCCCTGACGTTCCGGAATTGGCGAAACAGGACCAGCAATCCGTCGCCAGTCTCACCCTCCGCGAGCGCACCGAACTGCACCGCAAGGACCCGGTCTGCGCCAATTGCCATCGTTTGCTCGATCCGATCGGATTTGGGCTAGAGAATTTTGATGCCATCGGCCGCTGGCGCGATCAGGACGATAACGGTCAGCCGATTGACGCGTCCGGTGAGCTTCCCGATGGAGGTCGCTTCTCGAATCCGCAAGAGTTGAAGGCGATGATCGGTGGACGCCTCGATGACTTTTCTCGAAATCTGGTCGAGAAAATGTTAGCCTATGCACTATGCCGTCAACTCGAAGGCTATGACGAGATTGTGGTCGATGAGTTGATGCACGAGATTGCTCAGGATGGTTACCCGATGCAGAAACTCGTCACGGCGGTCGTCACCAGTTATCCCTTCACACACCGTCGAACGGAGTAAGGAAGGTTCATCCGACGGGCGCGTGCGCAGAGCACCGCGGAAGTTTTTTTGAGGCATGGCTCTCGTATTCAATGATCGTTCAAAAATGCGTCCCTGACGAACAAACGCTCGCCAGGGACCGACAACACCATTGGCGTACCGCTTTTGCAGGGAAACGCTGGCGACCGAGATATCCCTTGCCAAGCCCGCACCTCTGCAGAGCTCGGCTCCGTTTCTCCCGGCAGTGCCAGTCTAACATTGATAATCACATCCCACAACTAAATCCTTCGATACTGGAGCCATGCCTTGAAAACCTCGGGCGCTCGCTTCCGTCGGGTGAGCCATAAGGAACAAGTTTTGTAGTGGACGAGGCGACGAGTCCCTAAGTTCCGATCGATCGCAGAAAGAGAATGGACACGTCGCTTCGCCCACTACGCCACATTTTTCTTACGCGTCTCGACTCAACAACGCGACGCGTTACGGCGTGTTGACATTTTCATGACATGAAAACGTCCGAATCGACAGCAAACACTCCGGCCGGTATTTCCGAACTCGATCAACTGACTCCTTTCGAATTCCATTTCCTCAACAACTACTCCTACTGAGGCAATCCCATGAGCATGAACACCACGATTGATCGTCGCGCCTGCCTTCGAGGGCTGGGGGTTTCTCTTGCCTTGCCCCTTTTGGACACGATGGGTTGGGCCGAAGCGAGCGACAAGAATGCATTCGATCCACCCGTGCGGCTGGGGTTCATGTATATGCCGCATGGTGTGATCATGGATCAGTTTTGGCCCACCGATGCGGCGAGTTTCCTCACCTCGCCACCGCCGGCACTCGACTCCCTGCGGCCCGTGCTCGATCAATGTCTGATGATGAAGGGGATCGCGGGGGTTCCCAACGGTCCTTTCAAAGGCGCACCTCACGCGCTCGAACTTTCAACTTGGTTGACGGCCGCGTTGCCGTCGCCGGACAAGCGGGATGAGATCAGTATCTCAATCTCGGCCGATCAGATCGCGGCCGGAGCCTTGGGTGCGTTCACCGCATTGCCTTCCCTAGAACTTGCCACCATGCCGCAAACATGGAAAGAGAATCAAGCGGGGCTGAACGAAGCCTACTATTCACACTGCAGTTTTCGCTCTCCGACGCAGGCGGTCCCCGCCGAGACCAATCCACGCAACGTGCTCAATCGCATGTTCAACAAGACCGCAGCCGGCAGCGGGCGTATGTCCTCGGCGATGAGCCCTATGGACCGGAATATGCTGGACTTGGTCCTCGGCGGCGCACGCGAACTGCGCCGCACCTTGCCGGTCGCCGACCAGCGAAAACTCGACGAGTATTTGGACAGCGTTCGCTCGGTCGAACGACGGATTGCCGCCATCGAAATGCGTCAGCAGCAAGCGGCCTTGGAAAAGGCAGGCGTCCGACCGAGCCGAACCCGTGAGTCCGATTCCCCGCCGATCGAAATTAAGATCCCCGAGGGAGACCGTCGTAGCAAATACATGCAGGTGATGTGCGATCTCAACGTGCTCGCGTTTCAGACCGACACGACCCGCGTCTGTACCTACATTGGCTCGACCCCGAACGGTGTGTCGTATCCCGAACTGGGCTTCAACGACCAACACCACTCGACCACCCACCACAACAACGATGTCGAGAAAGTGCGGAAGGTGGCCGCGATCACGGAGTTCAATATCGAACAGTTCGCCTACATGGTGAAGAAAATGCACAGCTTGCGAGAAGGCGACGGTACACTGCTAGATAACTGCATCATGATGTGGGGTTCCGGGCTCGAGAACGGCGACAAGCACACCCGAGAAAACCTACCGTTCGTCATCGCAGGCAAAGGCGGCGGCTCGATCAATACAGGACGCTTCCTGCCGGATGTGAAGGGAAACCAAGGCGACCTGCTGACCACGCTACTGGCCTGCGCTGGCGTCCCGTCGGGACGCCCCATCGGTATCGCGACCAAACAAATCAAAGAGATCGCGGCCGACTCCTGAGCGAACCCCCGGCGTTCGCTGAACGCTGTCATAGGCTTGCTCCGTCTGCCAATGCAGTGACGCATTTCAGCTGGGCGTTCCGTCGTATCGCGTGATCCATAAGCGGCGAATTGGTAGTGGACGAGGCGACGAACTGGTCATTCCCCACAAAACCGGATCCCCTGTCAGCTTGTCTGACAGGAATCTCCGTTTTGTGATTAGATCGAGATGGAGCATTCACCCCGCTCCCATGCGGGCTTGCCCCGCATGACAGCAAAGTTGATCGACTTGGTTTCCTGTCAGGCAAGCTGACAGGGGAACATGTGTCGATACCGCGGTTTTCTAATTTGAAAACGTCGCTTCGGCGTGTGACAAGCACACGGGGGAGCAAACTTGTGGGCAATCAACAGGAGCCGACGAACTGTCGATTACCCACAAGTATCCCGAAAGGGATGATAGGGTTCTTCTCGGAATCTGAGTGGCAGTCATCCAGGGTGCGGGATTTTTAAGGCATTGACTTCGTTCATCACAACTCGCTGGCGGGATCCTTGTGGCCAATCAACAGGACGGTGGCTCTCGGCATCTTCCACCGAAAATTCTCATCTGACATGCTTATCAAGACCAGCGATTTGATGAACAATCCGTGCTTGCGACGTGCAACTTCGCCGTGGCGAGTCAATGTTGATTTCGCAAGACCCTCCCTCCCATCAATTTGCCTGCCGAGACAATTTCTATGTTTAGAATTCTGACGCTTAGGACCTGTTCGGAAACAACTTCGGGAATCGTGTAAACTGGTTTCGTCACTTTCCACGGAGGCCAGCGATGAAGAATGTTTACCGAGGCGATGTTGAAACGCAGATGCGGAATTTGTACGAATCGCTC
>NZ_SJPK01000028.1 GCF_007859855.1 Allorhodopirellula solitaria | reverse complement strand
TCAATCCATCAAGTCAGCCGCAAGAGGCTTTCGTTCCTTCGCCAACTACCGACTCAGGATTCTGTTTTACTGCGGCAAACTCGATCTGATGCCGGAAAATACGTGCCACTAAATTCCGAGAAGAACCGCTCGGCAACTCCACAAACGACTCAAGGTTGTCGAAAAACGGCTTTAAGCCGGGAGTCTGGCAGACCGCTTCCTGCCACTCTGGCGACTCCCACGGAGGTGTATCCAACGGTTCGGCTAAACTCATTGCTCACCTCCTTCACTGAGCGATTTCAGTCGCTGGCGTTCGGCGTCGAGCTGGGCTTGCAACACTTCCTTGCTGGGAAGTTGCAGTTGGTACTGAGACACGAACAGCGAGTTGTCCATGCCCGCCAAGGCGTATTCGACGAGGGACTTGTCATGATCAGTACACAACAAGATGCCGATCGGTGGGTTGTCGTCTTCACTCCGCACATTGCGGTCGTACCAACTGACGTACGTGTTCAACTGGCCGATGTTTTCATGACTGAATGATTCGAGCTTGAGTTCGACCAGCACGTGGCACTTGAGGATGCGGTGGTAGAATACGAGGTCGATGAAGTTGTGGGTGTCGCCGATCAGAATGCGTTTCTGGCGTGCTTCGAAACAGAACCCTTGCCCGAGTTCGAGCAGAAAGTCCTGTAACTTGCTGAGCAGTTGGTCTTCCAAATGCGATTCGCTCATCACCTCAGCGGGACGCAGGCCGAGGAACTCGAAGATGTACGGGTCGCGAATGACAAGTGCCGATGGCTGAGTTTCGGCGGTGGTTGCGGTGAGCTGATCCAGTTTCCGTTTGTTGGTAGACAGTTCGCTGCGTTCGTACAGCAGGCTGGCGATCTGCCGCCGTAGCTCTCGGACGGACCAGACTCCAGAGATGCATTGGGCGGCGTAGAACTCGCGTTTTTCGGGGGTGTCCAGAGCGATCAGTTCGGCGATGTGACTGAAGGCCAGCTTGGTGATGATGTCGGAGGCGGAAACGGATTTCTGTGAGTCCCGCATGGGATCCACCGAAATGGGAGACGGTGTCTCCCGAATTGGTTCGTCTGACCCGAAGTCATTAACTGGCAGTAGTTTGCGGAATTCGGGAGACAACGACTCCCGAATGCTCGGATAGGCCCGATAGAATTTCCGATAGCGACGCAGTTCCCTTGCTTCGGTGCGGCTGACGCCCGCTTCCCCCAGTTCTTCGGAGAGCCGGTTGAGCAATTTGTCGCCGTAGGTGGCTCGATCTTCGCCGTTTTGTTCGTACTGGTGGATGTAGTAACCGATCAGCCAGTTGCGGGCCGTCAAGCTGATGTTGACCGCCCGGGATGCGTGGCTAGCCAATCGCCCGTCGACGATCTGGATGGTGCTCAGCAGTTCGGTGAACTGAGCTGGCGTTGTGAGTTGAGTGTTATCGGCCACCGCTACTTCCCACCTCCCGATGAGGACAGCGCCGTGGCGAGCTCGCTTTTGAGCTGGTCGAGCGTCTGGCGGCTGGCGGCGCGGATCGATTCCAGTTCGGCCAGCAGTTCGTCGGGATCGCCAGGACCGGTGTCGGAGTTGTGTGGGTTCTTGATGTCGAGGTTGTAGCCGTTCTCAATGATTTCGGCCGCGGTGACCTTCCACGCCCGCTCGCTAGCTTTGCGGCCTTTGAACCCGCCCCGCGCGTCCGGCTTGCCCCACCACTTCTTCTCCGCGTCGAACTCTTCGATGCGGATCGGCTTGGTCTTGTTGTAGCTCTTGGCGCCGGGCGGATACGGATGCTCGTAGAACCAGATGTCTTTTGTAGCCCCTTTCTTGCCTTTCTGTCCCTTGGTGAAGAACAGCAGATTGGTCTTGATGCTGGTGTAGGGCGCAAAGACTCCGTTGGGAAGGCGGACGATCGTGTGCAGGTTGCACTCGTCGAGCAGGCGTTCCTTGATCCGCGTTTTCACGCCTTCGCCGAACAACGTGCCATCGGGCAGGACGATGGCGCCGCGCCCCCCGTCCTTGAGCAGGTGCGTGATCAGGACGAGGAACAAGTCGGCAGTTTCGCGGGTTTGAAACGCTTTGGGGAAGTTCAACTCGATACCGTCTTCTTCCATGCCGCCGAAGGGCGGGTTGGTGACGATGACGTCTACACGATCTTTTGGACCGTAGTCCCGCAGCGGGCGGCTGAGCGTGTTGTCGTGGCGGATCTGCGAGGGGACGTCGATGCCGTGCAGCAGCAGATTCGTGGTGCAGAGAATGTGCGGCAAGTGCTTTTTCTCGACACCGTGAATGCTGGCTTGCAGGGTATCTTCCTGAGCCGGTTTTTTGACTTGGCCGGTCTCTTCACGGATGTAATCGATGACGGCGGTGAGGAAGCCGCCCGTGCCACACGCCGGATCGAGGATCTGCTCACCCAGCTGCGGAGCGGTTTGCTGGACCATGAACTGCGTGATTGCTCGCGGCGTGTAGAACTCGCCCGCGTTGCCCGCCGATTGCAGGTCTTTGAGGATTTGCTCATAGACGTCGCCGAACAGGTGCCTGTCTTTGCTGTTGTTGAAATCGATGTGATTGATCTTGTTGATGACCTGGCGCATCAACGTGCCGTTCTTCATGTACTGGTTGGCATCGTCAAAGGCGGACCGGATGACCACGGCGCGAGGATTAGCCGCCGAGACGGTTAGGTTTTTCAACGCAGGAAGCAGTCCGTTGTCAACGAAATCGAGCAAGCTATCGCCGGTCATGCCTTCTTCATCGGTCGCCCAATTACGCCAGCGATACTTGTTCGGGATCGGTGATTGGAAGTCATCTTCGAGCAGTTCCTCCTCGGTCTCGCGATCGTCGAGAATTTTCAGGAAGAACATCCACGCAAGCTGCTCAATTCGCTGGGCATCCCCGTAGGTGCCCGCATCCTTCCGCATGATGTCTTGAATGGATTTGATCGTAGTGGAGATAGACATGTTGCGTTAGTTTCCTGCCGTACTGTCGATGCCAAATCTTTGGCAAACTCTGTCGATGGTGTTTTGGTCCTTCAGCTTGCATGCCGTGTGCCGGGATGCGAACAATCCTGGTTCCCAGAAAGGCTGATCCCTGGAAACGGTCTTGATCCATTCCACGCGGACCAGGTTGCTGCACATGTCCGGATCTCCGATGTGATTGCTCATATCCTTTGCTGACAACGGGAGATCAAGCAGGCACTTTGCTTCGCTGCCCTCGCCCACCATAAACTTGTCAACGGTCTGATTTTTCTCTTTCACGATGCCGACGCCGACGTAGCCGTGTTTCGGAATGAGGACAAAGACGCGAGCGCCGACAAATAAGTGGTCCAGAGTCCGGGTAAACCAACGGCCTCCGCTCCCAGCAACAAAGCCGTATTTTCGGCAATCGTCCCAATTCGCATCGTCAAACTCGCCAAGCGATACATAGAAGTCGTGGCCATTCCATGCCGAGACAGTACTGCCATCCTTGGCTGCCTGCTTCTGACGAATTTTGATCTGATACGCCTCTGCTTCCGGCAACGGAATGATGGTTTGGACATCCAGAAACAGTTCTTCCCTGGTCCCATAGGGTTTGATTCGGACGCAGGATATATCGATCCTCTGCTCGCGAAGCCACAGCACGGAAGTCGTAATCTCCTTTGAGAACTCCGCAGCAACCAGCATAACGCGCACGGCTTTTCCGAAATCGGATTCAATGGGTTCATCCCAGCCCAGAAATGATAAAAGCGTCTCTTTCGCGTCACGAACATCATCACGTTTGGCAAGGTAGTTCGCGAAAGTTTTTTCCGCGTCTGCAAACGTTATCGCACTGACCATCGCCGCATATCGCAACGCTTGCAGCTCCATATGACCACCATCCTCGGTTCGCTTGAGCTCGACAACCACGACGTTCCCCTCTCGGTCGAGCGCAAGCAGGTCGATTCGGCGTTTACTTTCTTCCCAATCGCTAAACTCCTCCGAGATAACCAACAAATTCGGATCAAGAATCTCTATCCGATCCTGGAGCAAACGTTGCAAATCCGCACGTTCAGAGACAGCGACGTCTGAAAAGCTGGTGGGAGTGAGCGCCACGATATCGACTTGGGTGTATCGATAAATTGCCATTTTCTCAGGATGCGTTGGCGTAGAGTTGAGTTTCGAGATCCTTCAGCGCGGCGAGATAGCCGGCCTTGCCGCCGAATAACTTGATGATCTCAACCGGAGTTCCAAATTCGTCCAAGGGGTCGACTTTGAGCACATCCATGCTTTCGATGGACAAAATGCCCTGGTTCGCGTACTTCTCTAGCAAAGCTTCTAGGACGGCCCGTGCCTGATCGCCATATTTGGTGAAGTAATCTCGCTTCTTCACCTTCTCGGCTCGATCACGCCGCGTCAGGGGCGGTTGTCCGTACACAACATGGCACAACAGGTCGAAGGGGTCGAGATCGATGCCGACGTCATCCGCGAGTGCTTCGAACAAGACGCCCTGCTGTTCGAACTCAGACATGATCGCGGCTTTCTTTTCGGCTGAGTTCCAGGTTTGCAGGAACTCGTCCATGGACGCGAAACGGGACATCACTTTCTTCTTGGTGTAATCACGCAGCGATTCGGTGATCAGCTTGCCATCGGCACCGTAGTACTGAATCCGCTCGGCGACCACGCTGACCGGCGTATCGTTGACATAGTACTTCTTGGCGCCGGGGCCGGGCGGCGGATCACCGCCTCCGGTGGTATCGTCGCCCTCGCCATCTCCTCCCCCCTTAGTTCCCGATCCTGTCGCTTCGGGATCGTAGTCCTCATCGGAAATGGGATCGCCGTCGAAGTCGGGGTCGGCAAACAACTCGGTCGCCCGCTTGAAGTCGATGATCGTGAAAAATAGCTTGCCGTAGTCCTCGTCGATTCGCGTCCCACGGCCGATGATCTGTTTGAACTCGGTCATGGATTGGATTCGTTGATCCAGCACAATCAGCTTGCAGGTCTTCGCGTCCACTCCCGTCGCCATCAATTTGGATGTCGTCGCAATGACCGGGTAGCGCGACTCGGGATCAATGAAGAAGTCGAGCTGGGCCTTCCCTTCCGCGTTGTCGCCAGTGATCCGGACAACGTATCGGTCGTCCTCGGCAACAAGGTCAGGATTGCAATTGACGATTGCCTGACGCATCCGCTCGGCGTGATCGATGTCCTCACAGAAGATAATCGTCTTGTCGTACGGGTTCGTGGTGGCAAGGAATTCGGTCACTCGTTGGGCAACGAGCTCGGTGCGTTTTTCGAGCACCAGAGAGCGGTCAAAATCAGTCTGGTTGTAGATTCGGTCTTCGATCAGATTGTCGTGCTTGTCGACCTGTCCTTTCGTCGGACGCCATCCCTGCAGGTCCTTGTCGATGTCGACGCGAATCACCTTGTACGGCGCAAGAAACCCATCCTCGATCCCCTGCCGGAGCGAGTACGTGTAAATGGGATCGCCGAAATAGTGGATGTTGGAGACGTACTTCGTCTCCTTCGGTGTCGCGGTCATTCCAAGATGCGATGCGCCGCTGAAGTAGTCGAGGATTTCCCGCCATGCGGAATCGTCCTTGGCGCTGCCGCGGTGGCATTCATCGATCACGATCAAGCCAAAGAAGTCGGGCGAGAATGCTTTGAAAACCTTGTCCGCTTCGTCAGGGCCGGTGATTGCCTGATAGAGCGACAGGAAAACCTCGAAGGATTTGTCTGCGGTCCGGTTGCGGATCTTGTTCATCGCGCCGCCAAACGGCTTGAAATCGTTGGTCTTGGTTTGATCCACCAAGATGTTGCGATCGGCGAGGAATAGAATTCGCTTCTTGGCTCCGGACTTCCACAGCCGCCAAATGATCTGGAGCGCGGTATAGGTCTTGCCGGTGCCCGTGGCCATGACCAATAGAGCCCGATCGCGGCCTGATGCAATCGCCTCGACCGTCCGGTTGATGGCGTTTACCTGATAGTAGCGTGCAAACTTCTCGGTCGCGTCCACTTAGAAATCGGACTCGACAATCTCTTCGGCCTGCTCGTTAATCCCACGCCACCGGAGGTTCCGGTCCCACAGGTCCTTCGGGGTTGGGAACTGGTCGAGCGACACTTCGAACTCTTTGTGCGGAAACGTGCCCGTGCGATCGTGGATCAGAAACCCATCGCTGTTGCTGCTAAAGGCGAACGGCACATCGAGGCAGTCCTGGTGCGAGTATGCCAGGGCTTGCTGCATCCCATCGCCAACAGAGTGCGTATTGTCCTTGGCTTCGACAACCGCCAGCGGCATCCCTGGTTTGTGGTACAGAACGTAGTCAGCTCGCTTTTTCGGCCCTCGCGAGGTCGACCGGCCCTTCACAATCACGCGCCCGTCGGTAAACGTGACCTCTTCACGGACCTGAAGCTGCACATCCCAACCTGCACCCACGATTGCGGGGGTGATGAACTTGGTGCAGATGTCACGTTCGGATAGCGAGTGTTTGTCGATTGAATCCATTTTTCGGCCGACACATTCGGCAACCAGTCGCGGAGAGGTGGTGTGAGTAGAACGAAGTGAGATCCGGCATCTCTCCATGTCCCAGTGGATCCGACCGGGTGAATAATACGAACTGGCTCGAACCGCACAGAGGTGTATTCGATTCCGGGCGATTGGTGTTGCAGGGTGCCGCGTAGGACGAGCTCAAACGACCGCAGGATGCAGCGTCGGCAGGGTCTATCCGATACTGAAACTGCTCCCGCTGAACCAGCCATACGGGTGGCTTCAGGTAGTGTATTCGCCTTGGGACGCGATGTTTTGGCGAATCCATGTCGAATCACCCCCTTGCCCATCCATGCTATGACGCTCACGCCCGTGTTTTTGGCCATAATTTGCGCACTGCAACCCGTGAACTTTCACTGTTTGCTTGTGGGGAGGGGCCGAGTGCTCGCATCCATGATTTGCGCCGGATTTCGGCAGGTACTTTCACGACAGGGAGCGGGCGTCACCGAGTCCGTTTTCTCGGAATTTCATCGCCGGGTAAATACCCAAACGGCACAGAGGAATACCCGAAATCCTCGTGTCTGAGTGCGATTGACTGCATCGAGTTGCAAACGCCAAAAATGCTGCTAATATCACGTCACGCCTATATGCAAAAGCGTGATTCCAGGCTATCACGGGTTCGGACTGTCGATCCGGAGGTTGCGGGTTCGAGTCCCGTCCGCGTCGCTTCTTCAAAAAACCGCGTTAGCAAATTCGCTACCGCGGTTTTCTCCGTATCTCCGCGAAGTGATTCGCCTGGCCCAATCGCTCAAGTCGAAGATCCGCGTATCGGCAGTTGTGTACCGCCGCAACCAATCCTGGAGAGATTCCAGAGAAGAGCAGTAGGCAAGCGCAGCGACACCTACGGATGATCCAATCCGTTTCGCTGCTTCCATGCCAACGCGACTGCCCAGTTCAGAATACAATGATCGAGCGATGTTTCGATCTCAATGTTCCGTGGGCAACTTCACTTGGGACTGGTCCTAGCTAAGGGGTTTTCATGATGCAAGTTAGTACAAGAGTGCTTGTTGTCGTATGCGTGATTCTCGGGATCTCTCATTCCAAAATGGCACTGAATGGATTCGGCCAAGACGCGAACCGATTGGTGGATTATTCAGCACTGGCATTCAATCCAGATCGCTGGAGAGAGCAGAATGTCTCGTTCCAAATGGTTCCTTGGTCGGGCAAGCACGTCGTGTTATTAACGACTCCCGGTGACTACGACCCGAAGACGATGACTCGGATTATCGGCAGACTGGATGCGGGTTGGCAACTCTACCTTGACCTCGTCGGCAAGGCTCCCAAACCTCTCAAGCAGATCGACAATAAAACTACGATCTGTGCATTGCCGAAACCTGGGCTATCCTGCGGATATGGCTGTGGCTACGTAGGGTTTTCGGGAATCGAAGTCGCTGGGTTTTACGACAAAGACTTTCCGAGTGTCCGCCGCAATCGCGATGTGTTTCCGCACTACTATTTCTATGAAATGGGCAGGAATTTCTATCTCTTCGGAGACCGACACTCGTTGTTCACAACGGGCTATGCAGTTTTCATGCGATGTGTTTGCATGGACACACTTCAGTGCCAAGATGAAGACGCAGCGACGCGACGGATCATCGAAGGCTGTGAAGAGGTTTATGCGAAGTCCGATCTTTCGTTCCTGGACGCATTTACCAACCTGGGAAGCGGGGAGAAATCCCACCGTTTAAGAGACCCTATCACCAGCCAGGCAATCATTCCGAGCGATCAACCGGTATTGTACGCAGCCGCCATGCTGAAACTGCGTCGACATTTCGGAGGCGACGAGTGGGTCGAAAACTTTTTCCAGGCCCTTCACGAGTGTCCTGAAGTGAAAGCGAACGATGAGAGGTCGGCTATCGAGCAATCGTTGAACTGGTATGTCTGCGCGTCGATTGCTGCACGCCGCGACTTGACGGACGTATTTGTCGACAGGTGGCGGATGCCGATGACGTCCGCGCAACTGGAAATCACCGACAAGACAGATTGGACAAACAAGAATTTAAAAGCGGCTGATTTGGTGTCACAACTGGTCGCCGCGTTGGAGTAGTTTGACGCAGAAAAATGGCTGATCCGACGGCAGCGTGCTTCGTCACGACGGCTGGATGCATACTCATCATTTCTGCTGCGATTCAAGATTCGGAGTCTGACCAACGCGAGGCTGCCACACTATCCAATCCAGAGGCACCAGCGAGATTGCTGGCAAATACCGCCAGAGGATCGCTGACGCGTCGGTGCCAAGACCGCTTCGCAGCCCGAAACGAATGGCGTCCGGCAGACGCGTCGCGCGTTGGCTTGCGTTTTTGGCACGAAGAGTGCTGCGTGGTGAATGATCGCCAGGTTATTTTTGCAGTAGCGATTTGCATTCGACGACACTCGTCGAAGCGATGCCCGAGAGCCCAAACCGACTTGTGGAAATTAGGAGGTTTAGGCAATTGACATCGGCGTTAACGTGGCTACTGTAGGCAATAACGCAGAACGAAAGTGGTCAAGTCGCCACAGGCCGTCGGGGAGGAATCTTCGGAGGCTGGCTCGTTTCTGGGGAGGACGGCATCGCAGCGTGCGGCGTCGTCTGGTGAAAAAATTTCACAGGGGTGCTCGGTTGCACCCCAAATGTTTCCAGTGTGCGAACTCGGATCGCACCGAAAACTCCGAAACTTTTTGGGAGAATTAGATGAGTCGGAATTTGGTGAAAGCAACGGCCGCCTTCGCATTACTGATGGGTGCGACGGTCACAATGAGCAGCCCAGCGAACGCAGGTGGTCTCTTCCATCGGCTATTCGCCAAGCACAACTGCTGCGAACCAGCCCCACAACCTTGCTGCACTCCAGCACCAGAGCCCTGCTGCGAGCCTGCTCCAGAGCCTTGCTGTGGTAGCTCGAAGGGGCATCACAAGCACCATGGTCACCATGGCCATCACGGTCATGCGGCGAAGCCATGTTGCGGCGCTGCCGCTCCTGCCCCTGCCCCTGCAGCGCCTCAAGCAACTCCTTGCTGTGGCGGTAGCGGAAGCTCGGTTCTCGAATCGCAGCCTGCAGCCAGCAGCCAGGGCATCGAACTCGCACCAGGCGAGACTCTCGTCCCTGGTAGCGTGAACACGACGGCCGATGAAGCCGCTGCTGCAGACGAAGCTGCCGCTTCCGAAGAAGCTGCCGCATCGGACGAAGAAGCCGCTGCCGCGCCTGCTGCAGAAGCTGACGCTGCGAGCGAAGGCGATGCTGTGCCCAGCAGCAGCGACGAAGCAAACGCACCGCCTGAGCCCGTCCAAGACGGCGCTGAGGAAGCTGCTGATGCCGCCAGCGACGCTGCTGACAATGCAGCTGATGCGGCCAACGACGCCGCCGGTGAAGCTGCCGACGCCGCTTCGGACATCTAAGCAACGGCTGTCAATCAGGAGGCCTAGCGTCCACTGAGAAGAAAGCTTCTATTCGCCTCGCATGATGCAAGTCATGCGAGGTTTTTTTATGCTGCCCTGAAGCTGAAGGCCAACCTATGCGTCAGGCACCAAGCAGTGGCGGTTGGCCATGCTGATCCCACTGACGATGGCACCGACGATGCCCACGAATCCCTGATCGGTACCACAGAGATAGAGATTGGGGAGATGAGTGCAACCGTCGAGTTGCTTGTCGGGTGCACCGTACACAGCACCGTTGTCGTGGAAGGTGAAGCGACGAATGGTTTTGGGGGTGAACACGTCGGTAGCGACGACATGGGATCGAAAATCGGGCATGAACCGCACGGCCGATGCCACAGCGGCATCGTACTGAGTCACCTTGGCCGCCTGGTACTTATTTTCAGGCAATTCGCACCAGTGGTCGTGATTGGCGAGCGTTGTGATGCGGACCACGCCATCGGGAAGCTGCCCCTCGTCGGCGTCGTAGACGTAGTTATTGGGGCTGCAGATCACTCCCGTGCGGAGATCACAGAGGTGATCGTCGGGACGCTGCCAATGGAACTTCTCTGAATCATTGTAGAACACGATCGTGCGGTCAAAACCGAGTTCCTGGGGGTCGCGGTCGAGCACGCTGATCGATTCGATAAACGACAGCTGGCCCGCCTTGGCAACCTCTGGGGCTGTGATGTCATCGCACATCCGCATCGTCTCGATATTACCTGCCGACGAGAGGATGCGTTTGCCTTCCAGTTCCGTTCCATCATCGAGCACCACGCCCACGGCGCGTCCATTCTCGACGTGAATCCGTGAGACTCCGTGCCGCAGCTTCAGCTCGCCCCCGAGGCCGCGGAACTTGCGTACGAGGTTTTTGAGAATCGTCCGCACGCCTTTGTAGGGACGTCCAAAACCCTCGAGGTAGCAGGCGCGAAACATAATACAGAACTGGCCGTAGTCCATGTCGTTCTGCCGCGCGTTGCCGTACCACATCAGTGGGCAAAGCAGCATCTCGATCAACAGCGGTTCGCTCAGGTGCTCCTGGAGCACCTCGCGAGCGCTCCGCATGAACTCGGGCGACCCGCCGTCCATGTCCGAGTAATCCAATAACGATTCGCAGAGGCTACGAAAACCATCGATTTGGCCGGGGAACCGAGCGGCGATCTCATTCTCGAGTAGCTCGATGTCGTTATTGAAATCCAGCGAAACGCCTGGGAACCGGATCGAGGATCCAATCTGTTCGGCGAGCTTGAAATCTTCCCAACCGAACCGCAGCTGCCGGATCAGCTTCGCCAACGGCCCGCGTTTATCGCCTTTGCGGGCGAAGTTGGTCATTGCGTGCAGGCCCACATCGTAATCCCGGCCCCCCATGCGGTAGAACGAATTGAGTCCACCGATGGTATAGTGTCGCTCCAAAATACAGACACGCTGATCGAAATGAGCGAGTCGAATGCCGGCGGCCAAACCGCTCATGCCCGCGCCAATGATGATCGTATCGTACATGGCAAGCTTCTCTCCGCTAACGGACTGTTGATTCGGCCTGAACTGCCAAAACTGCGTGCAAATGGTAACCCGACGCGTGAGCGAGAGACTGCCTTAGATGTCTTTCATCTTGGGCTCGAGATACGTCACCGTCGATTCCATGCTAGCGAGATTTCCGTAGTCTTCCTCGGGAATCTGAACGCGGTGGCGTTTGCGCAGCTCCATCACGATATCGAGAAAATCCATCGAATCGAGCTCGAGTTGGTCTCGAAACGGTTTTTGATCATCGAGACCGTTGAGATCCTCATCGGGAGAGATGTCTTCGAGGATATCAAGGATTTCAACGCGAATTTCAGCGGGGGTCATGGACGCGAGTGGACGTGAGGAAATGGAAGGGTGGAGCCAGGCACAAGAAAATGCAATCCCAGCGCGTCTATCAGGCGCGTGGGGGCAATAGTTTCGGGGCCAGAACGAAAACGCACAAGGCCTAAGCGATCAAACACGCCCGATAATGACGACCGAATTGATTCCTAGCATCCCGAACGAATTGTTGAGAATGTAGTCAACCTGTGGCCGCTGCTCCGGTTCGTTGAGCACCAATCCGGGCAGCTCGCAGTCCGGATCGAGCTCGTCGACATTGATCGTCGGGTGCACCACCCCGTCACGAAACGCCATCAAATTGCCTGCCAATTCGAGCGCCCCGGCCGCTCCCATGGCGTGCCCGATGTAGCTCTTGGTGTTGTTGATCCGCACGTTGTCGCACTCACCAAAAATCGATCGCAGGGCTTTGCATTCCTGCGCATCCCCGCTCATCGTCCCTGTGGCGTGGGTGCTGAGAATGTCGATATGATTCGCTTCGAGCCCCGCTTTGTTCAGCGCCATCTGCACACATTGAGCTTGCCGCTCAGGATTGGGCAGAACAAAGTCCGTTGCGTCCGTATTCATCGCATATCCGACCAGCTCGCCATAAATCTCGGCTCCGCGAGCCTTGGCGTCACTGAGCCGCTCGAGTGTGTACAAACACCCACCCTCGGCGACGACAATGCCGTTGCGATTCTTGTCGAATGGTCGCGAGGCAGCGGCTGGATCCGTGTGAGTTGCCAACGCATTCTGGCTGTTGAAGCTCGCAAAGATCCCGAACGTGTGAATGCTCTCGCTCGTCCCGCCCGCGATGGCGAGGTCGCATTCGCCCAGACGCAGCATTTGGGCACCCTGAATAATCCCGGCATTCCCCGCCGCACAGGCAGCACCAATCGTGTAATGCGGCCCCGTGACGCTAAGGTTGAGGGCGATCTCTCCGGCGGGATTGTTCGCGACCGTGCGGGGGTTGTGGTGATGCGACCAACAGCTCGTGTCGTAATCAAATCCCTTGATGACGTAAATCTCGTTCTCGGTCTCGACGTTACCGTGCTCGGTCACGCCGACGTAGATGCCGACTCGTGACTTGTCGGTATTTTCCCAGTCCACTCCTGAGTCCGCGATCGCTTCGTTGGCGGTATAGACGCCCACACTGCCGGCCCGCGTGCCACGCCGGATGTCCTTTTTGGACTGATGTTTGGTCGCGTTGAAATCACAGATTCCCGCCAGGGTTTCTCCGAAATAGCGAATCTCGTAGGGCTGGACACCGCTGCGTTTTTCCAACAGCGCTTCGCGGAAAGAGCCCAAATCGTTGCCATTGGGGGAAGTTAGCCCGATGCCCGTGATGACAATTCGCTGGTCGTCGGGGAGTTTCAATGCCGAATGAGGAGCGGTCACGTCAAAAACAATGAGTAGGGTGAGAGCTCGGACCGGTTGCGACGGTCGGGCTGCGGGATTGCCGGGAAAGAGTCGCCTCGCAGAGTAGCGTTGGAGTCGCAAAGGCTCAACGCCCCGACCGGGCGATTGTGGAGTCCATCGAGCACGCTTTTCCAGACGTGTCCCCAAGACGGATAGCAGAAATTCCCTACAATCTAAGACGCTCAGGGTGACAATGAGCCAGCGATTTCTCCTGTTTACTCCACAATCCACGCTTTTCAACGCAAGTCAAAATTCATGGCCAAGGACTTTCTCAAAGGGGTTGCCGACGAGTACGACGTCGTCGTGATCGGCAGCGGTTTGGCTGGCATGACCTCCGCCAATATCCTCGGCCGGGCCGGCCACCGGGTCCTGTTGCTCGAACAGCACTACAAACTCGGTGGACTGGCGACCTGGTTCCTTCGCCCCGGTGGCCATACCTTCGACATCTCACTACACGGCTTCCCCCATGGCATGATCAAGTCCTGTCGCCGGTACTGGAGTCGCGACATTGCCGATCGAATTGTCCAACTCAAGAACATCCGATTCGATAACCCACAGTTTTCGCTAACGACAACCTTCAATCGCGAAGATTTCACTCGCTTGTTGACGACCCAGTTCGGTATCGAGGCGGCCACTGTTAGCGAGTTCTTCGACACCGCGCGGGGCATGAACTTTTACGACGATCAATCAACAACGACCCGGCAACTTTTCGATCGGTTCTTCCCCGGTCGCGACGACGTCGTCCGCTTGCTGATGGAGCCCATCACCTATGCCAACGGCTCGACCCTGGAAGACCCCGCAATTACCTACGGGATCGTGTTCAGCAACTTCATGAGCAAAGGGGTGTTCATCTATGAAGGCGGCACCGACGATCTCGTCGCCCGGATGAAGAAGGAACTCGTCTCCAACGGTGTCGACATCCGCATCAATTGCCCCGTCGAGCAAATCGAGGTTTCCGATAGCCCCGTCCAAGGGACTCGCGTTGCAGGTGTCCGCGTCCATGGTCGCTCGATTCGCTGCCGGGCTGTCGTTAGCAATGCGAACCTCCGCACGACAGTTCTCAAGATGATTGGGCCGGAGAAACTCGACCGGGATTTCGTGGAGCAGACCGAGGCCGTGCGTCTGAATAACTCCAGTACCCAGGTCTACATGGCACTCAAACCGGGCGAGGAAATCGACGAATCCAGTGGCGACCTGTTCTTCACAAGTACTGCCGAAGAGTTTCGCACCGACTTGTTGCTCAGCCGCGATATCACCTCGCGAACCTTTAGTTTTTACTACCCGCGTACCCGGCCTACCAAGAAGGAACGATACGCGATCGTCAGCAGTACGAATGCGAACTGGTCCGATTGGGCCGACTTGAACCCAGCGGACTATGAAGCCAGCAAGCAAGATTTGATCGAGACCACGATCGAAGCACTTGAAAAGTACATCCCTGGTGTGCGGGACAAGATCGATCGGGCCGAAGCCGCGACGCCGCGAACGTTCCAACACTACACCATGCATGAATCCGGCGCCAGCTTCGGCACCAAGTTCGAAGGGCTCGCCGTCAGCCGCGCGTTGGGAGACCAAATCAGCGGCATGTACCACGCCGGCAGCGTGGGAATTATCATGAGCGGGTGGCTCGGCGCGATCAACTATGGCGTCATCGTCAGCAATGAGGTCGATCAGCTCCTCGTTCGCGAGTCATCCGCGGTCTGAACGCACACGATGAGAAGCACGTCGGGAGAAATGATTCCGCTCTTGTCAGCCGACCTATTCAGCGACAGCCCTCCTTCCCCACCTCCCACCTGAGTTCCCCATGATCAAGCTTTCGCGCGTCTTGCTCGCCTCGACCATCTGCCTTGCCTCCACACTCTGCTCGCTCACTTGGGGCATCGACCCTGCGGACGCCCAGGATACTGTCGATCCATGGCAGAAGAAGAAACAAGAAATTTTCAAGCCGCTCTCTGACGCGGCGCAGCAGACGATTGGTCGCGCCGTCCCAGCCACGCCGACAGCGAAACCACGAGCCACTCGCAAGATTCTCGTCTTCTATCGCTGCGAAGGCTTCGTCCACGGTTCCATCCCCTATGCCAATCAGGCGATCAAGGCGATGGCAGAAAAAACCGGTGCGTTCCAAGCAGACTTTGCCGACACTTATGACGTCTTCACCAACGAGAACCTCGCGAACTACGACCTCGTGCTCTTAAACAACACGACCGGGATGCAGTTCCAAGAGCCGTCGCAACAGAATGCTCTGCTCGACTTCATTGCCGACGGTAACGGCCTCGCTGGTATCCACGCCGCCAGCGACAACTTTGGTGATTTCCCAAGGTGTCGGGCGCTGATCGGCGGCCAATTCAGCGGTCACCCCTGGGGTGCGGGCGGTACCTGGGCATTCAAACTCGATGATCCCGAGCATGTCCTCAACGACGCTTTTGACGGTCAAGGTTTCTGGCACAGTGACGAGATCTATCAATACCAGCCGGAAAGCTATCAAGGCCCCGAGGTCTTGCGGTTACTCGTGAGCCTCGACATGAACCAAGAGGAGGTATCCAAGCGAATCGATGACGGACCGCGTGAAGTCCCCGTGTCTTGGATCCGACAGGCGGGCGATGGCCGAATCTTCTACACCAACTTCGGACACCGCAACGAGACCTTCCAGAACCCAGCGATGCTGCGTCACATGCTCGACGGAATTCAATACGCCATCGGCGACCTCGATGCCGACGCAACCCCCACAGCCAAGGCCGACGAGATACAACCCGCCCTGGCACCAGCCAAGTAGGGTAAACATAGTCGACCGACGGCTCCGACCGTCGCGAGCAACAAGCACTCTCTCCCCAGCTCAGACGGGCGGAGCCGTCTGGCTACATTGTCGACCGACGGCTCCGACCGTCGCGAGTAACAGGCACTCTCTCCCAGCTCAGACGGGCGGAGCCGTCTGGCTACATAGTCGACCGACGGCTCCGACCGTCGCGAGCAACAGGCACTCTCTCCCACAGCTCAGACGGGCGGAGCCGTCTGGCTACATTGTCAACCGACGGCTCCGACCGTCGCGAGCAACAGGCACTCTCTCCACAGCTCAGACGGGCGGAGCCGTCTGGCTACATTGTCGACCGACGGCTCCGACCGTCGCGAGTAACAGGCACTCTCTCCCACAGCCCAGACGGGCGAAGCCGTCTGGCTACATAGTCGACCGACGGCTACGACCGTCGCGAGCTCTCCCCCCCTCACCGAGTACGCATCCAACCGCCTCGACATCGGCCTCTCCGAAGCATACGTTGCATTTCCCAAAGGAAATCCGAGACACTCCCAACGGAGACAGACATGAAGATTGCATTGACGGGCGCGACAGGTTTCATCGGTCGTTACATTGTCGATTATCTCAACAACGAAGGCCACTCACTGCGCTGCTTGCACCGCGCCTCCAGTGACCGGCAAGGTTTCGAGCACATCCAAGATCTGACATGGGTGGAAGGCAACCTGGGCGATCAAAAGCAAGCTGACACGTTGGTCGATGGTTGTGATGCCGTGGTCCATGCGGCGCTCGATCGACCGGGTGCAGGGTTCATGGGCGCCGAAGGCGATCTGATTGACTTTGTCGAGAAGAACGTGGTCGGTACGCTCAAGTTGATTCAGGCCGCCCGCCAGTCCGGTGCCGGGCGTTTCGTGACGGTCTCGACTTGTGCGGTCCACGATAAAATTCTCGATGATCGCCCGCTCGATGAAACACATCCCCTCTGGGCGAAGAGTCACTATGGGGCGCACAAAGCGGCGATTGAGAAATTTGTTCATAGCTTCGGCCTCGGCCAAGACTATCCAATCTGCGCTGTCCGGCCCACTGGCGTCTACGGTGTTGCCCACCCGGCAGAGCAGAGCAAATGGTACGACTTGATCGCGGCAGTCGTCCGCGGAGAAAGCGTTGAATGCTCTCGCGGCGGCAAGGAAGTCCATGCCGCTGATGTAGCGAAGGCCATCGGCCTCCTTCTTAAAGCAGATGGGATCAAAGGAGAAGCCTACAACTGCTACGATCAATACATCTCTGAACTCGACGTTGCGAACCTAGCCAAGGAGCTTTCAGGAAGCTCGGCTCAGATCTCAGGTGAGCCCAAGCAGCCCAAGCATCAGATCTCGACCGACAAAATCCAAGCTCTGGGAATGCAATTTGGCGGCGCCGAATTGCTGCGAGAAACAGTCGCCGGTTTAGTCGAGCACGCGCAGCGGAGCAGCTCTTAAACGCGTCCGATGAATGAACTCGCGATCCATTGCCGGGAATGTGAAATACCATTGCGTCGCGGGCGTTTCCGAGGATAGCCGGTGGTCGGAGCCCAGCGAACAACTCGAGAATCCACCCGCTGCTGCCGAAAGCGGGGGTGAATCCCACTGACGCTTCGTGTACAGTGAACTATCCCTCCTGAAGCCTGCGCCGACGAACATCGTGTCACTTCGGCAGTGTGAATGAGTCTTGCGAAAGATTCTCTCATGGCGAATTCCCCCGCCACTCTGCCAACCTCGTTGTTCCCCTACGGCCGCTCGCTTCACCCCCTCCCGCCTCATTCCCCTCCCATCTGTCATGTGCGCGCATCCCATGTGTACGCGAATCGGCATCTTGTTGGCCGCGACTGCGATTTGGATCGCGTCCTGGACACCGTCGCACGCCGATTCCACCGCTCAGCCGCAAGCGATGACTGCTCCGGCAGCAGTTGAGTTCTTGCGTGACTACTGTGTGGATTGTCATGACGGGGAGGGTGGCGAAGCCGGCCTCGATCTCGGCTCGCTGGAGAAAGCCGAGCAGATTCCGCTCGCGATCCAAAAATGGAACCGAGTGGCTGATCGGATTGCCGATCAACAGATGCCGCCGATCGATAGCGATGCACCGTCGCTCGATCAACGCAACGCAATGGTGGACTGGATTCGCGGAACGATCCATACCGCTGTCTGCGACGACGGCGTCACGCCGGGTGGCCCGATGCTGCGGCGGCTCAATCGGACCGAGTACGCCAACACCGTCCGCGACCTGCTGGGGATCCAACTCAATGCCGGGCATGGTTTACCCAGTGACGGGGCGGGCGGCGAAGGGTTTGACAACGCCGCCGAGACCCTCTTTATTTCGCCGATTCATGCCGAGAAATACCTGGACGCCGCCCGAGCTGCTCTGACGCACGCGATGAGTGACCCAAGCGATCGCAAATCCATCCTCGTCTCGACGCCGTCCGCCAATACCTCGCCGCGTGATGCCGCTGAGAAAGTCATTGCCAAGTTTCTGCCACGAGCCTTCCGGCGACCGGTATCCGAGCAGGAGAGGGGCCAGTACGTCGATCTGTTCGAACAGGTTTACGTGGAGGATCCATCTTTCGACCTGGCGATCAAGTTCACACTCGAAGCAGCGATGGTGTCGCCCAAGTTCCTGTTTCTCTGGGAGCAACCGCATGATGAGCCGGAGCCCATTCTCGTTTCCGATCATGAACTGGCCTCACGGCTCTCGTATTTCCTATGGGCTTCGATGCCCGATGAGGAGTTAATGCGTCTTGCCGATCAAGGCAAATTGCGAGACGAGACTGTTCTGGCTGACCAGATCAAGCGGATGCTCCGGAGCAGGATGGATGACCGGGGGCACCGGCGTAATGCCAAAGTCCGCGCCTTCGCAAGGAGCTTTGTCGAGCAATGGCTCGGGACGCGTGCCCTGGGACGTGAGTTTCAACCCAACGAAGCCGTCGTCGGGAAGCTAAACTCAGAGCTCCTCGGCGGGATGAAGTACGAACCGGTGTTCTTCATGGAGGACCTCTTGGCGGAGAATCGCTCCCTGCTCAACTGGATCGACTCCGACTTCACCTATGCCAACACGAGCCTCGCCAGACACTATGGGGTCGATGGCACATTTCGCGAACAGCCCAAGTACATTGAGTTGCCCGCGGATAGCCATCGCGGCGGCGTGTTGGGGATGGGCGCCGTCCTGGCGGTGTCGTCATATTCGCATCGAACCAGTCCCGTGTTGCGGGGCAAATGGATCATGGAAACGCTTCTGGGGACTGCACCGCCGCCCCCGCCACCTGACGTTCCTGATCTCGAAGAAGTCGTTGCCGAGGATGGTGAAAAACTATCGCTGCGGCAGCGACTCGAACGGCACCGTGCCGATCCCACCTGCGCCTCATGCCACTCCGTCATGGACCCTCTCGGCTTCGGGTTGGAAAATTACGACGTGCTGGGCCGTTGGCGGACGGAAGTCGATGGGATGGAAATCGACGTTTCAGGAACGCTCCCCGATGGGACGACGTTCGCCGGGGTAGCCGGGCTGAAGGATCAGTTGATGCAGCGGAAAGACGCATTCATTCGTCATTTTACCCGCAAAATGTTAGGCTATGCGTTGGCCCGACAGTTGACCAATGAGGACCAGTGCGTCGTCGAAGCGATCAGTGAAAAGGTTGTCGAGGACGACTACCGAGCCCAGACCTTGGTGCTCGAAATCGTCAAGAGTGTGCCGTTTCAGTACAAGAGCGGTCAAGAATTTCCTTCCAATCAGGACCACAACGATGGCAAATAAAGTGCGGATGTCGTTTCTTCAACAACAGAATCTCCGTAACGCCTCTCTGTCGCGGCGGACGCTGTTGCGTGGCACTGGTGCCGCTTTGGCGCTGCCCTGGCTCGAAGCGATGATGCCGAGGCGGGCCACCGCGTCGACAGCCGATCCACAGGCAAACGACCAGGCCCCTGTTCGCATGGCCGCCCTGTTCGTGCCCAACGGAGTTCGCCAAGACAAATGGACCCCAGCTGGCGAGGGCCGTGAGTTCGAGTTGTCGTCGACCCTCGAACCACTCGCCGATGTCCGGGACCAACTCTTGGTGCTGACGAATCTTTGGAATCAGGCCAGCAATGCGGGTGATGGACACTACGTCAAAACCTCCGGTTTCTTAACCTGCACCACGATCAACAAATCGCTCGGCATCGATCTCAATTGCAATGGTCAGTCGATGGATCAAGTCGCAGCGGCATCGGCCGAGCACTTGACCCCACTGCCCTCTCTCGAGCTCGGCATGGATCCTGTGACGACGGGCGTGGATACCAATGTCGGTTATACACGCGTCTACGGCTCGCACATCGCCTGGAAAGGCCCCACAACGCCACTGGCCCGGGAACTCAACCCGCATTTGGTCTACGAGCGTTTACTGCGATCGGCGCGTCCGGGTGGCAAGTCGAGTGAGCGGGACACGTTGTTGCTAGACCAAGTCATTGACGACGCCAAGCAGCTATCGAAATCACTCGGCGTTGAAGATCGTCGGCGGATGGATGAGTACTTGCAGTCAGTTCGCAGCATCGAGAAACGGCTCTCACGCCAGAAACAGGCAGGTGCCTTGGCCTGGAAACCCAGAGTCTCGATGGATTCCTTGCAAGCCCCGCCCAAGGACGTCCCCGATGAGTTTCCCGAACATGTGCGATTGATGCTCGACATGATGGCGATCGCATTCCAAACCGACACGACGCGAGTGTCGACGTTCATGTTCGGGAACGCTGTTAGTGGCCGCAGCTTTGCATTCCTCGACGGGGTTACCGGAGGACACCACGACACCTCGCACCACCAAAACTCCGCAGAGAAACTTGCCCAGTACGAGATCATCACCCGTTGGCACGTCCAGCAGTATGCCTATCTGCTCAATAAATTACAGAGCATGAAGGAAGGGGAGAAAACGGTGCTGGATAACTCGATGATCCTATTCGGCTCAGGGCTTCGCGACGGCAACAGTCACAGCCCACGCAACCTGCCGATCCTATTAGGCGGCAACGCAGGCGGCCGCATCGCCACCGGCCAACACCTCTCCTTCAGCCCAAACACACCGCTGTCGAACCTCTACCTCGCCATGCTCAACGCCTTCGGCAACCCCACCAACCAATTCGCCGACAGCACCGGCGTCCTCCCCGGAGTACTCGCATCGTAAACCGGCATCGCTCGCGTCGACGCAAATCTTGCCAGCCTAATCGGGATGGTCGATTAATGGGTCGCGGCTGTCTTGCTTCCTGAAGTTGGTTTGATTGCGTTGAAGCTCATATTCGGTCGCCGGGTGACCGTGATGCCACTTCAAGTGCGTGGCAACGCGATCTGCACGGAACTCGCAGAGAACGTCAACTTTACTCTGGTAGCGGAGCAGGAAAGATTGCGTCGCACTCGCAGCGGTCCCTTCTCCGCTGACCGCTTCAGATTCGTTGCCAACTCGCTTCCCACCCCAATCCGAAATGCTTTCTCAAAGTCTGAGAAGTCAGAGCACGGAATGTGAACAGGTAAGGCAGATCACCACACATTGGCTCTTTCGTGTTAAACCACAACCGCAGTACCACATGTTCACAACGAAAGGGAGGGTTCAAGGAGGTCGACTTCGTCCAACAGTCGCGATGGGTATTGCCCGAGCAGCAGAAAGGAAATTCGGCTCCAAGTCGCCCACATCGAAAAGGCGTTCGCTGGCGGCATTGCCATCGATCTTCCTGGTGCTTTGCGAGTCTGACTGCTCCGGGATCTGAAACAAACGCGTGCCAGCCTTCTCGGTCAGCTCCTCCGTCACCCCAGATTGCGAGAGGCGTGCTTGAGCACGTCGTTTTCACTGACATTGATTTGATCCCTACGCCTGAGACGCTCAGCGACCCTTTGCCTAGTATCTGCGCGGTGATCGAAACGCTATTGCGTCTCGTCGAGACGATTCGAGAGTCGTTCAACCTGAGTCATCGCAGCGTCTTTGCATCGTAGTAAAAAGCCGGCAGAAGGCGGTAACAGAAAACCGTCTTTGGGCAGAAGAGATTGCTGTCCAACCTGATTAGGCCGTGCCAGCGAACTGGATTCTATCGAGTTGTTCTCACGCTGATAGGTTGTCGAGAAAAACGTGTCGTCGGGCAGGCCATGAGACTCGCTGCCGTTGCTGAACGGTGACTCGGTTTCGAATGAATTTGCTCACTTCGGAGTATCGAAGTGGGAGACCACGTCTTGCGTTCAAGTTGGCTGGGTTGAAGGTGGCGGGCGGTCTGTTGATTAGTGAAAACGAGATTTCCGGATCAAATCCTACCTCGGGGTACACAACCACCCCTCCACGGATCCGGCGTCGGCTACAATACCCCTTAGGGATGTAAGCAAGCCCCCTCTATCATGGATGTTTCATAGGCCGGGGAGCATTGGCCACAGCCCGTTAGACATTTCTCGCACTCACCCTTCGGAGACATTCCAGTGGCAGACAAAGCATTCCTTTCGGGGATCAACAATTACAAGACGATCAGCGATCTGCGCGGATGCGTCAGTGACACGGAGTCTCTCAAACAGCTACTCGTCGATGCGTTTGATTTCGACGAAGACAACATTCGCGTGAAAACGGACGACGAAGTCACTAAGTCCGTGATGGATAAGGGTTGGAAGTGGTTGCTGCGCGGAGCGAAACCCGGCGACCGCTTGGTGTTCCATTTTTCGGGACACGGGTCCTATACCGCCGATTTGGACGGTGAGACGGGCGAAGCGGATTGTCGAGACGAATTGCTGTGTTTGTACGGCATGGCTTGGGATGATCCGTCGACATACCTACTCGACGACGAGCTGGCAGAATGGACCAAGAAGATCCCCGACGGAGTGCATGTGACGTTCTTGCTCGATTGTTGTCACAGCGGGACGGCGACGCGAATGATCAAACCGGAGCTGAGCCGAGCAGTCAGGGGGGACTACGCGAGCGCGTCAGCGCAGTCGCTTGATGAGATTGCGATACAACGAGCTCAGCTTGATAGCGGGCGACGCAGTCGCAGTGCACCCATCGACGTCCGACCGGAATTGCATTCGGAGATTGGCAAAGCAACGGTACTGGCAAGATTTGTGCAGCCACCGGCAGAGATCGACTTGGCAGTCGAGAAAGCCAGGAAATCGAGGTCATTCCGCGAACTCATGCGCTCGACTCGAAGCCGAAGCGGCGAAGAAAAGTCCATGAATCATGTGCTGTGGTCTGGTTGTCGTGACGACCAAACCAGTGCCGACGCCTACATTGACAACGATTTCCATGGCGCATTTACCTATCACTTTTGCCAAGCCGCTCGTATGAGCAATGAGGGTTTCGCCGCTGATAGGGTTATCAAAACGCTGCGTCAATCGCTGAAGCGGAGTAATTTTAGCCAAGTCCCGCAACTGGAACCTGATTCGACAACGTCGATCCTATTCGGTGGCGATGAGGACGAGAGGGTGCCGAGCAGGGTAGACGGAGATGATTGGTCCAAACTGCTCGAGATCATGCAGCAAATCGCTGATCATCTGGGTGTTTCACGCGAGCAACCGGCTGTCGCTGGCTCGGCGACAATGCGTTCGGGGACACGTTCGTTGGTCTACGTCCACGGGATCTGCAAGCACGAGTCTGGTTACTCAGATGATTGGTTCGACGCGATGGCACCGCATCTGGCAGCAGCATTGCGAGTGGAACTCAACGCGAACAGAAAAGAGGTGTTGTGGAGTGAGCATGTGTCGAGAACGAGTCGCAGTCTCGCATCGGAAATCGACCCGCTCGAAATGCAACAAACAAGAACGGTGTTGGAGGCGGTTCTGGCGGAACGGATGGTTCGCGAAGCAGGTGAGCAGATTGCCGAGCGTGAAGTCGGGCGTAGCTCATCGGGTTTGTCACGAGATCCAATGCCGCCGGGGGCTATGCCGCGGGCACTCTTTGGCATCCCCGGCTTGGACTGCATTGATGATTTCGTCAAATACCTGTCCAGCGATCGCATTCGAAAATTGGTCATTGGCGAAGCAACCGATGTGTTACGCCCACTCCTTGAACGAGGTGATTCCGTTGAGCTTGTGAGTCATAGCTGGGGAACCATTGTGGCTTACGAGGCGCTGCACGTGCTCTCGCGAGAGGGGCTGCGTGGCCGAGTGAAGAACTGGTTCACCGTCGGCGCAGCACTATCGATTGGATACGTCGCGAAGCAATTGCGTCCGAGCAGCGGGCACAAGCCGGCCATCGTCAATGAGTGGACGAATCTGGATGCCCGTGGAGACGGGGTCGGAGGCAGCATCCGAGCCACGGGAATGCACGTGGACCAGGAGTTCTTGCGTCTGGATCCTCACGGCTGCAAATCGACATTTGGATTGGTTTCACCGGCGTGCGCCCATTCGTCGTACTTCCAAGCGGGGAATGATGCCGTGAATCGTGACATCTTTGCGAGGTTCCTAAAGCAAACCTAGTGATCTCACGAGTTGCTGTGGGTTTGGCAATATTTCTCGCGAAGGGGATTGCCACGCAAGGCCAAGGACTGCTTCAGCTAGTCCGCGGACGCTATTCGTTCTGATCAGCCGATAAGGTTGAAGTGCAATCCGGAACTCATTTGATACCGACGAGGACGGGAGACCGTGATTTAACTCGATGGCATCGTCGCGCTGCGAATGAATGAACAGGTCATGCAGCGGCGTGACTAGCGACCTGGCGTTCGCTTGGCAAATGCCAAGGCATTCGGGTGGGCTGCCAATCGATCAACTGGAGAGCTTCGCTCGAACGCTGCGGGATGACAGGCCAGCGGGGGCGGGGGCGCGAGCTCACGGAAGCTGGCCGCTGTCCGCGATCGGTCGCAGGCAGGCCCGAGGAGTGCATTCTGAATCAACTCACCAAACCGGGTGCTCATCCGCACTATTGCGTTTACCAATGATATACATTCATATACGTGACATCACCACGGATGGGGGTGCAGGGCCCCTCTTCTCGCGCCGCCGCTAGGAGCCCGTTCCTGCTGCCAATGTACGCCGATGGCGAGTATCACCTTTCCCCTCTGTATAGACGAGAGGATATGTGAGTGAGCCATCGTGATTGCGCCCGGTCAGTTTCCAGGAAAAACCATGAGTAAGTTGTTTGGATCCAGACGTGTTTCGTTGTCGCGATCACGCTCTCTGCGACGCCGCCGTCGTACGTTGCAACGGTCTTCGACGGCATCGCTCTTCCTGGAGCGCTTGGAAGATCGTCGTATGCTGGCCACCCTCAACCTGAGCGGCGGCGTCCTTGATTACGACGGCAGCGCAGCTGCTGGCACGCTGGCAGTCGAACTTGTCGGCGCGAACTACCGCTTTACCGATACGGAGAACATCACGCTCAGCGGCACGCAAGCGGCAAGCTGTTTGGGATCGGGCACGATGGTGGTGTCCTGTACGGCCAGCGACGTGTCGTCCATCAACATCGATCTGCTCGGCGGTACTGACTCGGCAACGATTGCCGACCTGATGCTTAGTGGAAACCTGTCCTTGACGGCGGAGAACGTTACGCTCAACGGCCCAGTCACAAGCAGTGGCACGGTCACAATCAACGCCAACGGCGGCTCGATCACGGACAACAATACGAGTGATCCGGACATCGTGGCCACCGATATCAACCTCGCTGCTGCCACGGGCATTGGCAAGCTGACCGATACGAATCCCACACTGGAGGTCGACAGCACGAACCTCGACGCCGCGACCGTCACCGGTGGTGTGTTCATTACCGACACCGCTGGAGGCGTGGCTCTTGGAACCGTATCGGCCGGCGCGGGGTTCGTCGCTCTGACTGCACTCAACGGGGCGATCACCGACGGGAACGGCGCGGCTGTCAATCTTACCGCTGCCAATGGCGTGAATCTGACGACGACGGGGACCAACAGCGCGATCGGTACGGCCAGCAATCCGATGGAAACCGCGATCGGATCGCTCACTGCCACGACCAACGACGGCGGCATTTACATCGCCGATTCGAATGGGCCAGGCCTGATCATCAACTCTGTCCTGGCGAAGGAGGGAGGGCAAACCCCGTTGCTCAATGGAGACCAGATCGTCGTTTTCGATCCACAGCTTGACCCTGCGGATCCTCCTGTGAATCCACATGCTGGGACAAAGGATGTCTCGATTTCGGCCCAGGGAGATATCTTGCTCAACAGCGTCACGGCCCCCGATATGGTCACGATCAGCTCCGCGGCGGGCAGAATACTGGACATCAATCAAGCGTCAAACAACGTCTTGGCCCGGGCCCAAAACCTCGTCGCTAACGGCGCGGTTGGACAGGACGGCGACGCGATTGAATCGACGGTCGAGACTTTCAGTGCCAACACAACCGACGGTCCAATCTTCTTGGCACAGTTGATTGCAAGCACGGCGGTGGCTGTCGTCGCCGGCGGGGCGGATAACCAAGTGCTGCTGACGAGTTCGGGCTCAAGCCTGCGAATCAAAACCATCGCGGCGCAAGGCACGGTCACCGTGGCCAACGGCGGCGGAGCGCTACTCGATGACAACGGGTCGGCCGTGAACATCACGGGCTCGATCGTCGAACTGACTGGCGCGTCGGGCATCGGAATTGCCCTCGATCCGCTTGAGACCAATACCTCCGACTTGCGCGCGAGCGTCAGTGCCGCCGCGATTGGTATCACTCCCGCCGCTTCGATTTACATTGACAACAGGAGTGGTGGCCTGGTCGCGATTGACTCCGTCGCGGCCAGCACGAACGCGGGCGATGTGGCGATCAACTTCCTCGGCGGTTCCCTCTCGTTTGTCGCGAGCACCCAAGTGCTCAACGCCGCGGGCGCGGCCCTGACGTTTGAAACCACGACTGGCGACGTCAAGCTTGGCCTCGTCGATGCAGGCACTCGGAACGTCAGCATCACCGCAGGGGGAGCGATCGTTGATGACACCAACGATGCCGTCGTGGACCTTCGCGGTGGCTCAACAAAACTCGCGTCGGGGGCCGCCATCGGCGATTCCCTCAATAAGATTGACACGGACATCACGTCATTGACCGTGACGACGGACACCGGGGGCGTTTTTATTAGCGAGGCTGATGCGTTCACAATCAACGCCTCAGCGACGGTCGGCGACATCGAGGTGAGCAACATGACCGGCAACATGACCGTGGGGTTCGTCTCCTCACCGGGTCAGGTCGCCCTCGATACCAATGGCACGATTCTGGACGGGAACGGCGCTGACAACAATGTATCGGCGGACACACTCATCCTGGTCGCGGCGAACGGTGTCGGTTTGGGCGGAGAGGGGCTGGAGAGTTCGGTCAACGCTCTGACGGCAGACGCCGGAGCGGGTGGTGGATTGGTGCTTGCCAACAAAAAGGCACTTGTGCTGACGTCGGTAGTGGCAACGGGTGCGCGAGTTTCCGTTTCCGCTTCAGGGAACCTGACCCTTGGCGCGGTGAATGCGACCGGCCAGGAAGTCACTTTGACTGCATCGGGCGAAGTCTTCGATGGGAACGGCGCCGCCACCAATGTTAGCGCCAACAGTGCCACTTTGAATGGGTCCATGATTGGCACGTCGGGCAACAAGATCGAGACCAATGTGTCAGCCATCACGGCCGCGACGACGACCGGCGGCATTTTCTTGAGCGACGCAAACCTCGCGAGTCTGGCCCTCACCGCGACAGCACTGGGGCAGGCCGCAGATATTGATATCGACAGCGCGGGCAGCATCCTCCTGAACACTGCGATCGCCAAGGGCGACACGGTGAAGCTGCGCGCCGACGGATCGATTACCGACGGCAACGATCCACCGCCGCCCATGGAAGTCAATATCATCGCGAAAACGCTTGACATCGCCGCTCCTGGTGGGATCGGCACCCCGGCGAACCCACTCGAGGCGGAGGTGGATCAGGTGGCCCTAGCGAACGGCGGCGCGGTGGGATCGAATTTGACTTTCACCGGCCCGCTCTTGCTTACCGAAGCCTCGCTCGAAGCGGCGGGCAGCGGCACGCTGACGTTCGATGCCGAGTCGATCACGATTGAAAACATCGGAGACAACAACGCGACGATCGCTCCCGGGCGTTCTCTTGTGCTGCGGACACCGACTGGGGCCATCGTATTTCTTGATACCGCTGACACGATCGAGACTTCAGTCGCAGGCACGATTAGCATCCAAGCGGGGACGGTTGTGGGCAGCGGAGCAGTCGCCGTGATAGGCAACCTCAAGACCGCTGGCGGAGACATCTTGGTGGGTGCCGAGCGAACCATCACCATTGGCCAGCTCGATGCTGGGGCGGGAGATGTGACGGTCGAATCTCGCGTTGGGGTCATTGTCGACGGCAACGGATCGGCGATCAACGTGATCGCTGGAACGACAACACTCAGCGGCGCAGCTCCAACGGCACGCGAGGCCGAACTCGACGAAACCTTTCGGATTGCAGAGGCGGCAGCCGCGAAGGCGGAGGCCGCTGCGGAGCAAACCGCAGTCGAGGCCTTGGGCAATGGACAGGCGATCCTCGACGCCGAGGTGGCGACAGGTCGAGTCACGGTGGAGCAGCTAAAGACGGAAGCCGAACTTCTGGACATCGAGTACTACGCGAAACAGGATCTCGTCGACAACCTGAGCATTGCAGCGGCCGCTGCGGACACTGCCGCCTTGGTAGCAACAACTGCGGCTACGGCTGCATTGTTAGTTGCTGGCCCCGCCCAAGCTATTCCTCTGATTGGTGACGCCGGTACCTTCGCCGTCCAGGCGTCTCTTCAAGTCGTCTCGAATGCTCTGGAAGCAGTGAGCACCGGCTTGGCCATCGGACTCACCGTGGAATCGATTGAACTGGCCGTCGTGGGTGCTGAGGACACCACGGCGAATTTCAAGTGGAACTCGGCGAGGGACCGGTTGGAGCTCGCCATCGTGACACAACAGGCATTCGCGGAATCGACCTCGATTACGCTAGCAGCTGCCACCAAGTCGGCGATCGTTCGCGATGCCTCTGAACGCATCCGTGACCAGGCCATCCTGGCCCGCGATCAGGCGAATGTGATCGGCACTGTCTCCGCCCCACTCGGCCTCGACGTCAGCGGAGTGGTGAATGTGACTGCTGGCCCGACGGATAGTTTTCTGCAAGTCGTCGGTAGCACGGCCGTCGACCTGATTCAGACCACCGGCAGCGTCACGCTGATCTCGACCGGCGCCATCAGCGACGCCGACGCCGGAGCCGGGGCGGATATCCTGGCCACAGGGCTGCGAATTGACGCCATTGGTGGCATCGGTGGAGCCTCGGATCCGCTCGAGACACGCGTGGCCACAATCAACGCAGCCAACACAACAGGCGGCGACATCGCGATTGCCAACACCGTCGGTGCCCAGGCGGCGCTCGACATCACCGGGATCTCGAACTCCGGTGGCGGCAATGTCATCATCTCCAATCACGGCAGTACGGTGGCCGGAGAGGGCATCACTGTCACTGGCCCGATCATCGCGAGCGACGCGGTGGCTGCCGTGACGATCAACTCAGGCAGCCCTCTGACGATCGACTCGGATATCACGGCGGCGGGCGCCATCGTGCTGACTGCGGCGGACACGCCCGGCGCTGGTGATGACCTGACGGTGAACTCAGGTGCAACCATCGAGTCGACGAGCTCATCCGTCACGCTCCGCGCCGGTGACAATGTCGCGATTTCGCCCGGGTCGACGATCCAGGCAAGTACCGAGATTGTCATCAAAGCCGACTTCAACGACGACGCGGCCGACACAATCGGTGCCGACGTGATTGTCGCTGGCACGCTCATCGCGCCGCTGGCCACCATCGGCGTCGACCCAACTGCCGACGACGATGACACGTTTACGATCACACCGCAGGTCACGACACCGATCATCGTGGATGCGGAGGATGGCGAGGACACGCTGAACTTCATCGCCAATGGTCTGCCGGTGACGATCGTTGGTAACCAAATCACAGCCGAGGGTCAGCAACCGGTGACGTTCAACAACTTTGAGTTTGTCAATATCATCAACGCCAGCGGTGGCGGCAACGTCACACTCTTGGCGGAGTCCGGCGACTCCGACGAGTTGATCCTCACGGGTACTGGCTCGAGAGCGGGCACGTTCACGCTTAACGGTGGCGTTCCCATCTCTTTCAGCGGTGTGGACAGTTTCACTTTCAACGCTGGCGATCTAGCCGACGTGATTGACGTGACACCGTTCGCTACTTCGGTGTTGCCGTGGAATGTCGCCGTTGCGATCGATGGCGGCGCTGCAACGGATCAGATCACCTACAACAACGTGGCCGGTCTGATCGATAGTACGCGCGTGACGGCGACCGCTCCCCAGGCGGGGCATATTGATTCGCCGGGTGTGACGGCGGCGCTAAACAGCCAACTGGTCTCGTTCACGAATGTGGAGGACATTGCGGCGAACGCCAACCTCGGCGAAGACGAGACCCTGATCGTCAACCAACGTGACACCTCGGCGGCCGATACGACGTTCCTTCTCAACAATGACTTCGAACTCGTCGGGCTTTTCAACGTCGATACAGAGAACTATGTCGGCCTGACGCTCAATGGCAATGGCGGTGATGACACATTTGAGATTACCCCCGGGACGATCCCAGTATTCGTCGACGGCGGCGACCCGATCGGCTCCACTGCTGGTGACTTGATTCACTTCCTGCCGGTGACCGGCTACACACTCGAACCAGGACCGGAAAATGACTCGGGAGGATTTGTCCCTCAGCAGGCCGGGGTCCAGCGTGTGAGCTGGGATCACATTGAGGAGGTATCCGTTACTGGGGGCGGCGCGGGCGTTTTCCTGGGTACCAATGGTGACGACGACACCACCATCATCGCTCGCGACAGTTCCACGCATGCGGGAGCCGATGGCGTACAAGACTTCACCGTCAGTCTCAACATCGGGCCGAGCGTCCTGTTCCTTGATACGCCAGTGTTCACGGTGAACGCCCTGTCTGGCGACGACGACATAGTCCTGCAGACGCTGGACCCCAATGTCGCTGTCTGGGACGTGGACTTCACCATCGAAGGCGCCACGCCCGGTGCAACCACCGGCGTGGGCCAACAAGGTGATGTTTTTCAACTGGAAACTCAGGGCGTGCAGACGGTCACATACAGCCCGACCGAAATCGACGTCGCGGAACTGTCCTCGATCATCAACTTTGGTGGTATCGAACAAGTTGTCTATCGAGGACAGGGCGACGACAGGCTATTCATGCACGGCACCGATGCGGACGACCAATTCATCGTCAATCCCGCCAATGGCGGTAGTGGAAGCCATCGATCCAATCGAGCGCCAACGTTCGACTTCGCGGGCGCCGACGCCGTCACCGCGACCGGGGGTAGCGGCGGCACCGACATAGTCATTGTCGAAGGAACGGACAGTAACGATGTATTGATTGCATCGGCAGCGACGCGGTTGGTGACGCTCCAGGATTCCACGGGGATAACGCTGGAACCAGTGGTTCTAGGGTCGGGAATCGATATGGTTACGCTCCAAGCCAACGCAGGTGACGATCGGATCCTGGTCTCGCCCGATCCGATCGGCGGCTCCAAACTGCAGTTCAGCGTTCATGGCGACCTTTACAATGCCAGCGACCGATTGGTCGTCGAGGACCAAGGAATTGGCAATACGATCCAAATCCATCAGGGCCCTGATCAGCGGAGCGGTTCGGTCATCGTGGGCGACTTGCCACCGGTGTCCTATGAAGGGATCGAATACGTCAACATCGCACCGCTTGATGCCGACGCCTCCAGCAATACGTTTGGTGGTACCGGTAGTGATGGAAATGGCCGTATCGTCGTGTTCCATCCGGATCCCTTCTCGTACAACAGTAATTTTCATAATCCCGCCGAATTACCCGACCTGGCCGAAAGCACGGCCAAGCCAAATATTAATCCTGGCGCCCTGGTTGATCCGTTCGGACTCGGATCGGATCTCAATGGAGACGTGGACTGGTATCGCTTTATCGCTTCGAAGACAGGCACCTTTCAATTCAAGGTGCTCATTGACGCGCTCCCCACCCTCGCCAATGGCCAACCAGGTCTGCCTGGTGACGGACGATTGCGCATTGACATGTTCCATGCCGATGGAAAACCGATCGCACGTCTGCCAGCGGAGATGGACGATGCAATCCAGACAATCGGTGCGAAGGAAGGGGAAAGCTACTTGGTGCGTATCCAGGGTGCGACGCCTGATTCAATCAATATTTATGACATCAGCGTTGCAGATATGGATAAGCTCGGACCACAGATCTTCGATCCGGATGGCGCCGGGCCGCAGCAGGCAATTCAGATCACAGGTAATTCCACCTACAATATTTTTGACGTTAAACCGATAATCCAAGGGCCCACGCCGCTGGTCAATAGCCTGACCATCAACATTCAGGACCTACCGACTCGATTTCCCGGATTCGTTTACGGGGCGTTGGACACCGACATTTCCTCGGCAGCAGGTCTCTATACGTTGACGGGAGACCACAATGGGATTATCCCGATCGCGGATATCTTTGTGGTGAATGCTCCCGTCTTCGAAGGTGACCTAGCGACAGCAACGATCGAACTGCGGTTCGACTCGCCACTGCCGGACGATCGCTACACACTCACGCTGAGCGACTCCATCGTTGACCCGAGCGGGAGCAAACTCGATGGCGAAAGCAATGCCCAGCAGCCGCAGGGCAGCCCCACGTTACCCTCCGGTGACACAGTCGCAGGCGGCGATTTCATAGCTCGTTTCACTGTGGATTCGCGAGCCGAACTCGGTGTGTACGCCAAGGGCAGTGTCTATATCGATACCAATGGGAATAACCTATTCGATCCCGAAGCGACAGGCAGCGACGATACCAACGAGGACATCGTCTACAAACTGGGCAGCCAAACCTCTCGTATCATTGCCGGGAATTTTGTAGTCGGTGAGGCTGATGTCGCTGATGGGTACGACAAACTCGCGACATACGGTTCGTTCGGGGGATCCTTCCGTTGGTTGATTGACACCAATAACAATGGAGTTCCCGATCTCGTCGTCCGAGATCCCGCTCAGATCAGTGGGCTACCCGTCGCGGGTAATTTTGACGCCAATGCGGTAAACGGTGACGAGGTGGGGCTGAAGGCAGGCAGCACATGGTATCTCGATACCGATCATGATTTCTTGCTTGACAGTTCTCTTTCAGGGAACATGGTCGGGTTGCCGTTTGTCGGTGACTTTGATGGCGATGGCATCGACGATCTAGGCGCTTGGTCGAATGACCTATTCGTGCTCGATCTCAGTGACGATGGCATCGATGGAATGACTGATGCTTCCTTCACGTTCGGTTTCCCCGGTGTTCGTGAAATTCCGTTTGCTGCGGATTTCAACGGAGACGGATTGGATGATATCGGATTATGGCAGCCTGACGGTGCTGGCGTGTCACCCGAGGAACAGGCTGAGTTCTATGTCTTGATGAGCCAAAGGACACCCAAGACGCTACTCAATGATGCATTGTTTGCGGGCAATGAGCTGGTGCAAATAACTCAGTCCTTTCAATCCAGGCCAGCCGATGAGTTCGTCTCCATCGATCCCACCAAGAGCTATGTGCTCTCCGGCGAAGCTAGATCAGGCGATGGAGCCGGCGGATTGTATGATCCAGCCAACAAACAGTACTTCGGGTTTGCCAGTTACGACATCGACTATCAGAGAATCCTTCCCTGGCATGTGCTCAAATATGCGAGTGCGACCGATACAGTGCTGACCGCAGATTTGAAACCGGGTGACACTCAAGTCTTCCTGCAGAATGCGGTGGGTTGGGCCAACGGGGGCCCCGCTCACCAACGTAGCCTAGCCTGGTACGGGTACACCGATAGTCAGGGTCACACCTATGACGATTACACGTACACCCGCAATGTTGCGATCGATCGGGTCAATGGAACCTGGGGACCTGGTGGCGTTACGGGAAATGTCATCACGTTGCATCAGCCTTGGACGGGGCCTCTGATTGCCGCGGGCTCCGCGGTTCGCAACGCCACATCGGGAGTCAGTTACAACTACGCGGGACTGCAGTATCAATCGGTTCCGGATGTTTGGACGAGGTATGAAGTGACGCTGAGTGGAACGGGAGTTGCCACCACGCAGTTCCGTCCAGGAACCGCGTTCATTAAGCCTATTGTGCTGGCGAACTACCAGGGCAATGCGAACAATCAGATTGCATGGAAAGAGATTCAGTTGCATGCCGCCGTGTCGTCCACCTCCGTGGTGGAACGGATTACGGCTGCGACTGACGGGTCGGGAGGCAACGAGATCACTTTCACACCACAGCCGTTTGGACAGGATTTATTCGCAACGTTTGGTGATTCGCTCGCCTTGCCTATTGTCGGCAATTTTGATCCTCCCTTGGTACCCGCAGGAGGAGATCCCGTGGAACCTGTGCGTGTGATGACACTTAGCACAACGAACCTTGACAATCCATATGATGTCAACCGCGACGGCAGCGTCACAGCCTTGGATGCATTGACGATTATCAACTACCTCAATTTGGAGCAATCGTCGTCGGGCGAATCGATCCTGGTCGAGTCTGGCAGCACGATCCAGGACCAGGGTCCGATGCTCAATGTTAACAGAGATGGATTCATCACGGCCTTGGACGTGCTCAACGTGATCAACTATCTCAACGAGCTCGTCACACAGGTCGTGAATCCCGAACCCGTGCCGTCCGTGATTTTGCCAGAAGTTCCTTCTATAGTGATCACAGATCACGACGATGAAGGTGCCAGGGAGTTCGGAACGGTCATTCGCGATGTCGCCGAGGGACTAGTCAATTTCTCAACGGCTGCGTCAAAAGACGACTCGCAGGTGCGAGTTGACGACGTCTTTTCGAGTTGGGACGGAATGACCGATGCAGATCCAATGGAGACCGAAGCTTCCGATCTATCGTTCCAGATCGAACTATTGGCGACGACCAATCGGTGGTAAGCAGACGATTGCAACGTCCCAACAAAGATGCTTGCGGTGTTGTTCGCGACGATCAAACCGTTGGCGATATTTTAAACCGCCTGCAACGGAGAGTTGGAGGCTAACTGACAGCGTGTTAGCACCGCGTGGTCAATACGCAACACACGATGAATAAGTGTCGGTTCTAGTTGTGAACGAGGCGACGAGTCCCGCGGCTTTGGACTCGTCGCCTCCTGTTGATTATCCACACGTGACCCTACGCCGAAGGCGTTTAAGAAAATTGCCGGTGGTTTGAGCGCGAGCGAACACCACCGGATAAAAAGCGAAACTCAAGAGCCAACCCCGAATGGGGTTGAAGATCATTCATGCCGGGATCTGCGACCCACTTCGGGGTCGACGTTCCACGACCAACGAACGACCGTAGGTGGCGCTGCGCTGACCTCATAGGCATCAAGTTAAGGATTGATCTATAAAAAAAGCGGAAAACCGTTCATAAAGTGACTTGAATTACAACCTCGTCACCTCGGAGAACGGAGTTTCCGCATGGACAGAGTAACAGCGCTGGCCGA
>NZ_SJPK01000027.1 GCF_007859855.1 Allorhodopirellula solitaria | reverse complement strand
TCTGTCGCCCTATAGCCCAGAGCTAAATGCGATCGAAGGGCTTTGGAAAAAACTGAAGTACCAATTGCTCCCTGTGGAGGCATGGGAGAGATTCAGTACACTGCTAAACACGCTTACGAAAACACTCTGTGAGTTCGGAGACGTGACGTATATGCCCACGCTTTTTAGTTATGCCGAATGAATTCACCCGATGTGCTTAACTCGAATGGCGATGAAGTTTGACGGCGTTAGGGAGCCGTCGGTAGACTATGAGCTGGGGAACGATTACGAGCACGAGCACCGCGATGCTGAGCACGAGCACGAAAGAAAGCCAGAACCAAGCCGTGCACCTAAGGACGGCTTGCGCGATTATACCAATGGAAAATCAATCGTCCGTCCTAGGTGACGGCAACCGTTCTACCAGAGATGAATAGCGCATGAAACTCTCGCCTTACCTCCTTTGCGTGGTGGTGACACTTGCAAACAGATCCTATGCGCAAGAACGGCCAACGGAGGCTCCAATGACGTTGGCGGAACTGAACCGTAGGAACGTCGTCGGTAACTTGGGGCTTCCATTGGGGACGGCAGTCGAGATCGATGCCGAAGTGGTTTCCGGTCGTAGCCTGCGGAGGAAGGGGCTCGACTCGCTCTATCTACTGAAAGTCACTCACGTCAACGGCAAAGACTTGGACACTCATCCCTTGATGCAATTCTCCGCGTCTGGGTTTGCCTCGGTTGAACTTGCTAACCACACGTTTGCTCTTTACGAAATGAAGCACAGCGCAAAAGCAAAAAGTCTTGATTCATCCCAAATCGCTGAACTTGAGAAGGGCTACGTTGGGAAGAAGGTGCGGCTTGTTGTGTACGAGGTTGGCAGTTTCCATGGCATCCCAAACCAGCTACCGAAAGATGTGCCGGTTTGGGCCGACTTTGGATTCCACTTCTCGACCTCATTGACCGTACTGAACGAGCGCGATACCAATTCGAGAATCGGCAGGACAAAGCGGTGAACGGGAGCCGCCGATGACGCGAGTTTTGAAATCATCGTTTTTTGGCGGCGGCCCCGTTACCGCTGTCGTTCCGTCACTGACACGCAGCAATACGTTCACCGCTACTGATGGCAACTCTCCCCAAGCGACGGATCTTGGATTCACGACTGGCTCAAATCGGCCATTCGCATCCCAGCAAACCCGAGTTCGTGCTCGAAGGGATCGGCCCTGCCGAATTCCGATCGCACTACCTACGACTGGAATCGGGGGTGGTTCTTGACTTGTTTATTGCCGAACTATCCGTGGCATCTCGCGATGAAATGGTTTGCTCCGGAGAAACGGATGGGATTCCCTGCGAGGAGTTAATCGGCAGGACGGTAACAGGCGTTTGGAATGACGACACCTGTTCCTGTATCGTGATCTTGGACAACGACATCTATTTGAAGGATGCCAACGACGGTGTTTACGGCAATCCGCTGCGAGCTGGATGGATCGTCGGAGACTATTCTGGCGACCAGCGTCAAGAGTTTACGGACTATTGGACCGAAGAGCCGATACAGTAGGGCGGAACCATGGGTTGCAATGGAGGCCGCGAGCCGTGCTTTGCGCACACTTTTGTCGGATGAACCCAATAATCTTGGTTTTCAGATTACATTGCGTTCCAATCGTATTGCCGGGGGAAACGGACTGGAGCTCTGCGGGGACGCGGGCTCTGGAAGGGATAAGCAGGTCGGGGGAATTGTTTCGGTTTATTAGCCGGTTTTATTAGCCGGTGGGCGTTAGCTCCGGTTGCTTCAACGCTTCGCGTTTGGCGGCAGAAAACCGGGGCTAGCGCCCACCGGCTAATTAAGTTATGCGGAAAACCTTCCCCAGACGTGCTTAACTCGGTCGATAGCGCGCAGGCGGTGCGGTTAACCCTCGGCGTGATGTTTCTCGCCGAGGGTTCCTTTTGTCCATTGGACGCAGGAGCCAGAACCTCCCGAAATCCACCACGCTGAGACGAGCAACCCGGGCTTGAAACCCGATGTCACTTTCAAAATCTGCGGTTTCCATCGCAAATCCCGTGATTCTCGGTGCACAAGGTGATTTCTTCCTTTGTTTCACCCACAGATTCTGCGGACGAGGCAGAAGAACCTTCCCCTGTGCTCTGCGCACGCTTGGGTCGGATGAGCCTAGTTTTCCTGGCTCCCATTCAAATAAGGGCTGACGGCAGACATAGCCTGCCGTCATACGAGAAACACACGTGGCACACTCGGGCCGCGAGCCTCCCACGATAGGTCAGCGTTCCGGCAGAGCTTCCGCCCTTCATTTCCGGCATCAGCACTCCATGCGCTTTCACGATGAATCGCAAATGACTGGGCGCAGGCGTCCATGCCTTCAAAAATCCAACACGCTGGCACGGTCGGGGCAATCTGCAGCGTGCCGTGAAATTTCGTGAAGAACGGTGCAGGAGGGTCATGCCAAACAAAATCCTCGCAGGCGAAAAACATTGCCCGAACCTTCGAACCACCATTCGATGCGTTCGAGGGATAACCGTCAGAATACTTGCCTCTGTAGGGGCGTGTCAGTACGATGAGGGTATTACACTCTGCTCACCCGGGGGTAGCTTCGCAACACACGATGAATAAGTGTCGGTTTCTGTAGTAGACGAGGCGACGAGTCCTGCGGCTCTGGACGCGTCGCCTCGTCCACTACGACAGAAATTGATCGTGCGTTGCTTAGTCGCTACGGCATCGACAACACCACAAGTGACCCATGGACAGAATTGGCTTCGTTACATCGATTTTGCTCAGCTGCTTCGGCGTAGTGCTGCTGTCGATAGGGCTCCTCGTTAAGACGCTACTTCCAAAGGTTGCCCTCATCGTGTTTCTTGCTCACGGAGGCCGCTACTCGTCAGACGATTACGATCTTGGGTTCGCTTTTTATCTGCAGCAATTCGTGGCCATTTGCTGCATCGTCTGGGGTGTCATTCTTAGCCGCCGCTTTTTACGAGAACAACCAGCTTCATCAGTGTCGACGTAATTAAGCGGATGCACCGGAGAATACTGCTCACTCGGCCATTCAAGAATTTTTCGATTCATCAACTTTCATCGCGATTCCAACTCTTTCGATTTGGTTCGTATTCCAGGTGATCCTAGGCGTTCCCCGATGAAACCGACTTCAAGTCTTAAATGATCCGAAACTGGTTTAGCATGATTCGCGTTCTGATTCCGCTCCTTGCGGGATGCTCGCTTCTGGTCGCATTGATCGCGACTGTCCTCACGGCCGACTTTCTTCGCGACGCAAAACGCACCATCGGTACTGTCGTCGATTCGCACACTGCGACCGATGATGACGGTGACCTGCTGTTCAAGCCTACGTTCACCTTTGCTGCCAACGGGCGTGATTACTCGGTTCAAACACACGGTCACGTTTCGCCATCGCCTGGCGACGTTGGCGACCGTGTCGACGTGCTGTATGATCCGACTGCGCCATCGAACGCTCGCATCGACACGTTCGCTTATACTTGGCTGATTCCATTCGGGACCTTCGTACTCGGCTGCGTCTTCGGTGCGATCCATTTAGCACTTTCCTGGTTTGTTCGCTCTCAGTCGCGATTGTTTTGATTCGCCCTACCATTCGTCAGATCATCGCTCGTAGAAAGCAGAGCGACGGATAGCCATGCCGTTGCACGTCAGCGGCGGAATCGCGTTCCTGGAAATGGTTCTTCGGGGAAGGTTCTCTCGGATTTTAGTGGCACGCACCAGGTTGCGTAGACCGGGCCAGCGTGGTGAAGGTCCCAAGGCGTGTGAACTTGCGCGGAGTGATTTTGCCATTCATCGTGAAATCGCTTAGAGTTCAGGTTCCGGGAATATGGGACTCGAGTTCTGCGGTGACGTTGGCTTGGGAAGGGATCATCCCGTCGCCTGTCATTTCCCGTGTAAGGTGGAGCATGCGGTGCGGTCAAGCCTCGGTGAGCTTGTCCTTGCCGAAGGTTCCTTTCTGCTCGCAGGAGGCAGTAGCTTATGCTTTGAAAATCCTGCATCCTAAATGATTACCACTCAATTCCGAGAAATCCCAACTTGGCCACCCCGATGAATCGAAATCGCGTTTTCATATCGACTCGACTGATTGCACTGATTCTCCTGCAATGTGCATCGGTAGAGCCTGCGTCAGCCCAGTTGCCGGATTTCAAAGGGGGGCTGCCTATCACTGGCAACGATCCCGGTTCCGTCCGATACATTGTCCCTCCGAGGGTCTGGGATCGCTACCTCATCCAAGTCTGGCAATTCCGAACTAATGCGGAGCGGGATTTGGGCCAATACCGTGCCGTTGGAATTGAGGCGTTTCACATTGATCGAGGTTGGAAGCAGGATGATCGAGTGGCGTTCGCCAGCGAGAATCAGTTGCCCTACTACGTCGATCACGCCGCCGGCAAAGGGTCTTTGCATCTTACGGAGTCCACTGGGATCGGCGAGATCCGGGGAAAGCACGGACTCGTTCCCCGGCCGGTATCTTTATCAGATCCAAACGTGATTTCAGAACTGAAAACGCACTTACAAAACAATATTGGGACGACCAAAAACGGTCCGGTTTTGGCTTACTCACTCGATGACGAAATTTCGCTGGGGTCATTCAACACACCGAGTGAAGTGGACGCTTCGCCCGGCACGATTGCTGCGTTTAGGAATTGGTTGAGTCAGAAGTATGGCGAGATCGCCATTCTTAACCAAGCTTGGGGAACCGATATCGTTTCCTTCTCTGAGGCCGAGCCAATTTCCTTCGAGGACGTTCGCCAGCAGCACAACCGTCCCCCATTTTCCCAGTGGCGTCTCGCTCGCTGGATGGATTGGCGAGCATTCATGGACGCGCACTTCGCAGGTGTTCTGGGTAAATTGACACGCTACGCCAACACGCTGGATCCTGACGTTCCCACTGGATTCGTTGGTGCTCAGCAGCCTTCTGCGTTCGGCGGGTATGATTACGAAAAACTGGCGCGACAGATTCAATTTATCGAAGCCTACGACATCGGCGTGACCAACGAGATCCTTCGCTCCTTTTGGCAGTGGCCGGAGAAACGTCCACGCGTTCAAACATGGTTCAGTAACGGCGATGCACAGCTCGATCGCTGGTTTCACTGGTACTACCTTCTCCACGGAAATCGCGGAGCCATTGCTTGGCCAGACGCAGGGGGAAAGGGGCCTTGGTTTGGAGAAAAGGGACCCGCTCCGTTTCTGGTCGAAAACGCGGAAGCGTTTCGTGAAGTGCAGGGGGAAATTTCGCGGAAGATTCTCGATAGAGAAGCGCGTTTTGAAACAGATGGCATTGCGATTTTCTATTCGATGCCTTCGGTCCGAGCCTCGTGGGTGACCGATGTCATCCCGCACGGAAAGACCTGGCCGAATCGGTCAAGCAGTCTCGATAATCAAGCGCAGTCAGCGGGGAAAAACCGAGTCGCCTGGTGCAAGCTGCTGGAGGACTGCGGCTACCAGTATGATTTCGTTTCCAACTCCTCGGTAGCTTCGGGGCGATTGTTGGATCGTGGCTACCGCGTCCTGGTGCTGAATCGAGCTCTTTGTCTCAGTGACGAGGAAGCGAAAGCGATCAAGCGTTTTGCGGAAGCGGGAGGGACCGTGATTTCCGATCACTTCTGTGGCGTTCTGGATGAGAATGGCAATGGCAGAATCCACGGAGCACTGGACGATCTCTTCGGACGAGAGGAGCGAGTGAATGAGTCCTATTTTGGGAAAGACGGTCAGCTCTGTGAATTGAACGGAGAGAAGTACCAGAAGCCCTACCTCGAGAGGCTCGACTACGATGGGTGCCTGTTTCACAATGGTATTGTGATTCCCGAGCGGACGCGTGATCCCATCCGAATCCGGGAGGTTGGGCGTGGCAGGTCTATCGATTTGAATCTGTCTCCCTTGGCCTACTTCCCCAATTCACAGAGGTCATCAGGGTATGGGCAATCGTGGAGGAAGATCATCACGCCAATTCTGGAAGCAGCCGTGGGGCCTCCCGCAATAACCGTGACAGCAACGGTCGATGAGGAAGCGTTTCCGCTCGTCGAGGTCATTCGGTGGAATCTGACAAACAAAAGGCAGTTGGTAGGAGTGATCTTCAATCCAACTCGCCAGGGTTCGATCGATAGCATTGGTGAGGTCGCCGCCGAGATCCCTGAACGCTTGGAGGTAACGATGGCTCATTCAGGCGGCTGGAAAAACCCTGTCGATTTGCGAACAGGAAAATCGCTCCCGCCGGGAGGAAGTTTGAAGAGGGAGATGAGCCCCTACGAGCCAATCCTGATCGAACATGACAGATATTGAGCTTGCGAGCATCCTTAATCGCGGCTTTCCTCGTCTGGGTTCTTCTCTGGGTTTCGTGACAGTCCCCCAGGGGCTTGAGTGCATCATTTTCGGCACCAAAATTCGACGCGATTTCAGAACGAACGGCAAAATTTCTCTGGACTGATTTGAATGCAACCGAATCCCTATGCCGCGCCTCCGAGTTCGCGCTCCACCAACGTGGATGCGCAGCGTCATCCCCTGCGTTTTGTGAGTTTAGCTGCACTTGTGACGCTCGCATGTCTCGTTCCTTTTCGGCCGCACCTGTTACTCGTGATACTCGCATTGGCAACGCTAAACTCCGGCGCAAGCCTACCGCTTGCGCTCGCCGCTTCTGTTCGGCTCGGTATGTTGGCCTTTTTCTCGTTCATCCTGTTCGTTGCGACTTTGTTGATGTCCGATTGGGGATTCTCGACACCAAATCCAACTGTTCGGCCATTCTGGTTTACACTTTTGCCTGCAACTTTTTTGATGCTTTGCTGGGTTGCCTATCCACTGCTTCCACTTCCGATGCGACGCCTGTTCATACCGGCAAGGACGGACAGGTAGCGAAGCAATGGTGATGCAGTGGCAGTGATCGCCGTCTTGGCTATAGTTGAGTCATCCGCCGCCGCGGGCAAATCGCTACCGTTGTTGGACCGCAGTATCATGACACCGAATCTAGACCTGTTTCTCGAAGCCTGCGCCGGCGCTGGTGTGCCCCGCTTGTCGTGGCTCTACACATTCGATTCCGGTCACCGTCTTACGTTGGCGGCTCAATTCGGCGATCTATCCCCCGTACTGGTTCACGACTACGACGACGAGTTTGTCGTTGATCTCGGAACCAAGCACCACACCCATTTTCACGGATCGCGGTACCCGGATGCTACCGATATGGCTGGGGCGGCGAAGGATGCTGCACAATTCGTTTTTGCGTTGATGTCTGACGGCGTTTGCGTGAGCGTTGACTATCTCGACGGTCGCTGCATCGGATCGTCTCACTTTTTTCTTGACGCAGAGCGTCTAACGCCTGGTACTGTCGGCAAGTCGCAGATCGGAATTCGCGGCGGCAATATTCATACCGAACGTTTCACTTGGTCTGGTTCTGTGTGACGCTTTTGTCTGCCCGCTCAAGAGATTCCAACGCGAATGCGACCAGCGGAGCTGGGTTTTTCAGGCTGTGCGGGTGATGGCCCAAACCGGCGCGTCGTTTCTCGGTAATGCGACCACCGAGTTCGCGATACCTAGCGACCAGCAGATCCCCATTCTCCGCGGGCGGCACCACCGTATCGGCTTCGTTGATCAACGCCAAGATCGGCACCCCCGCTTTGGCTAGCGGCTCGAGTCGGTCGAGCGGCCCGTCCATGAATGCCGCGGCTTGTTGTTCGGTCAAATCGTAGGCTTTCAAAGCGTCTTGCCAGACTCGAGGGGCTCCCTGGCTCGCCCCTTTTCCACCGGGCCACGAGCGAATATCCATCACGCCATTGTCAACATAAATTCCGCAAACCCGTTCGGGATGCGCGCTCGCCCAACGCATGACAATCAACCCGCCACGGCTCATGCCTTCCAACAGCGGACGAGAATGCAGTTTTAGTCTTTGCGTAAACGCGTAGAAGGCATCCCATCTCTCGAGAGCGGGATCGGCCCCCAAAAGATCCTGCACATCGCAGTAACCAACATGCCAACCCTTTTCCAGCAGCGCGAGATCGAGTTGTGGTTGATGGCCCCAGAATCGAGCTCGCCATACCCAAGGGCTCCCCTCCGCCGCAGTCTTGGGACAGGCAATTTTGCAGGCAACGCCATCCAGTTTGAAATCGTAGAGCGCAAACGAGTGGAAACGTGTCCGTTGGAACGCGATACGCTCGGCTCTCAATCGAGATGCCAACTCGTTCGCTTCCGGTGTTGAATCGACGAAGGTTTTTGGAGGCGGGTCCTGATTGGGTGCGGCCGCAGCTTGCCCGCAAGCGGATCCCATACTCAGCATCAGGTAACCAATGCTGAACACAGAGAGTCGAAGCGGCCTAAGCCGGTGGCAATTCTTTACGAAACATAAGAACATGATCATGACAGCCTGCAGGCGGCGGGAGTGGGAACGATTCGAGTCAATATCGATCACTTCACACTGTACCGCCAGAGATTCGAGACATCCAGGCATCCGCCCGGGCGAGCTGCTTTCGCTGCAAACGCCCCCCGGCCGAGCGACGTCAGCTGCGATCCCGTCTGAAAGTCTCCGGTGTCGCACGGCCGCGGGTGACTCGAGGGTTCTCGTGTCTTAGGATCGCGGAAACAATAAGTATCCGTTCTCAGCATCGCGGGAGCACTCGGGTAGTGGAGGACGCGACGAGTCCCGATGTGCGGGGGACTCGTCGCCTCGTCCACTACGACGGTTGTCTTCCAGGGATGACCTCCAGTAGACAGTGAGACTCTGTGGCGCTAGCTCGAAGATGGTATCATTCGAGACGATGGAGAGACGGACATCTGGGCTCTCCATTGCGAGAAAAACCACCACAGAAAGCTTCGCGATATGATTCCGCCGAGCAAGTAACAATCGAAGGCTTTAACAGGTTACCAATGAATTGTCAGAGATACTTGATCGCCGCAGGAATCCTACTGGTGCTAGGAGGAGTAGTATCTGCCGCTGAAAATGCAATCACTCAACCGACACAGGTCGATTCCGAAGCGTTGACACTTCGGTTTGCGCAGCCAGCCTCTGAGTGGACCGAGGCGGTGCCGCTCGGCAACGGAAGACTCGGAGCCATGCTGTTCGGCGGAATCGAGCAGGAACGATTGCAGTTGAACGAAGATACGCTCTGGAGCGGTGGTCCTCACAGCTACGACAACCCGGATGCTTATCAGCATCTCGCTGCTGTTCGAGAGCTGCTCGAGCAAGGAAAATACGCCGACGCCGAGACGCTCGCACAGGACATGTTGGGCATCCCCAAATACCAGCAGGCATACATGCCGATGGGCGACATGCTGCTCGATTTCGACAATCAGGACGAATCGAGCGATTACTGTCGTGAGCTCGATTTGCAAAACGCCGTGAGCACGGTGACGTACCGGATTGGCAAGGCACGTTACACGCGGAAGACATTCGCATCGCATCCCGACCACGCGATCGTAATGCATCTTGAATGTGATGAGCCCGGGACGGTTGCCTTCGATCTTTCCCTAACGAGCCCGCACCCTTCGCAAAGTCAGGTGTTCCCCGAGGGCTCGATGTTGTTGACTGGTCAAATTGCACCGCGCCAGGGGAATCGGGCAAGAGGAGCGAGAAGCTTGATCGCGCCATGGGAAGCCCCGGGGATGCGTTTCGCATCGAAGGTTCAGGTGGTGGCCGAAGGCGGGACGGTCGTTGCACAGGGAGATAGAATTTCCGTTGATGGCGCTGATGCGGTCACGTTGATCTATGTCGCGGCAACGAACTACGTCAGTTACCGGGATGTCAGCGCGGATCCTCGGGCGAAGGTCGACGCTTCGCTTGCGAATGTTCGAGGCAAATCTTTCGACCAGCTCTATCAGCGGCACGTTGAAGACTATTCGCAGTTGTTTGATCGTGTTTCGATCGACCTCGATGGAAGCGATCTGGATGAGAACCGTCTTGCAACCGAAGCCATGCCGACTGACCAGCGGTTCGATCGGCTCACCGCAGGCGGTAGTGACCCGCTGCTGGCGGAACAGCTTTTTCAGTATGGCCGCTACCTGATGATCGCTGGTTCTCGTCCCGGCACGCAGCCTCTGAATCTACAAGGCATCTGGAACAGCGAACTGGATCCGCCTTGGGGCAGCAAGTATACGATCAACATCAACATCCAGATGAATTATTGGCCGGCAGAGGTCTGTAACTTGAGCGAATGTCACGAGCCGTTACTCCGTGCGATCCGTGAATTGCAGGATCCGGGAAGGAACACGGCGAAGGTCCACTATCGCGCCGACGGTTGGGTCGCCCATCATAATATGGATCTTTGGCGTGGCACCGCTCCTGTTGACGGCGCTCAATGGGGGATGTGGCCGACAGGCGGCGCGTGGCTGTGTCAACATTTATGGGAGCACTATCTCTATACCGGCGAGCTCGAACATCTCAAGAAGTCCTATCCGATCATCAAAGGTGCGGTAATGTTCTTTTTGAGCGACGGCGTTCTTGTCGAAGATGAAGATGGGAATCTGATCACCTCGCCGTCGGTCTCGCCCGAACATAGTCATGGCGGCGGGACCCAGGATGGACAGAGCGTCGGACGATCGGGAATTTCGCTCTGTGCCGGTCCGACAATGGACCTGCAGATCTTGCGAGATCTGTTCGCGAACTGCATTGCCGCTTCAAAGGTCTTGGAGGTTGATGAGGAGTTCCGAAATCAGGTAGCGAAAACGCGCGAACGTCTGGCGCCGATGAAAGTGGGGCGGCATGACCAGCTTCAAGAGTGGCGAGTGGATTGGGATAATCCAGAGGACCAACACAGTCACGTTTCGCACCTCTACGGACTGTTTCCGAGCAGCCAGATCAATCCGCAGGACGCTCCCGATCTGTTTGAAGCGGCGCGGACCTCACTCGTCCAACGAGGGGACAGTGGCGGTTGGCCGGGCGCGTGGAGAATCTGTTTGTGGGCTCGCTGCCAGGATGGCGACCGCGCCCACCATGTCCTGAACGATCACGTCCTACCGAAATTTGCTGACAACCTATTCAATCGAGGCAGCGTCTATCAGATTGATGCAAACTTTGGTGTCACAGCCGGTATCGCCGAGATGCTGTTGCAGAGTCATCTCGCAGCGGAAGACGGTTCAAGGATCGTGCATCTATTGCCTGCCTTGCCTTCGGCATGGCCAACCGGCTCGGTGAAAGGTCTGCGGGCGCGCGGTGGATTCGAAGTGGACATCGCGTGGAAAGACGGGCAGTTGACCGAGGCCACGATTCGTTCGCTCCATGGCAATCCGCTCCGCGTTCGATATAGAGATGAGACTCGTGAAGCAGACTTCGCCGAAGATGAAACATACCGTTGGTTACTCAACGAAAGAGATTGAATGCAAGTTCCCGGACGACTGAGATTCCTATTGCCAGCATGGATCATCCTTATTATTTCAGCGGTCTCGACCGTGGAGGCCGACGATCGATGTACAATGCCGTTTTTCCCCTGTTGCAAATGAATCCGATGACTCGATTATTGTTATTGTTAGGCCTTGCGTTTACCAGCGTCGCCCGTGCAGAAGACGTGACGGATCAACGGGCTGAAGTGCTCGCCCTGGGCCAACTCACCGATCCCCCCGCCACGATCGACGCAGAGGGGTTCGACAACGAAGCTGGAATTCGGGCGATCTATTTCGATGGCTTGGACTACGAAGGAAATCCAACGAAAGTGTTTGCTTGGCTGGGCCTACCAGCGGATCGTACCGGCAAGGTTCCCGGTATCGTGCTGGTGCATGGCGGCGGCGGCACGGCCTCTCGCCAGTGGGTCGAGAAATGGAACGAGAAAGGTTTTGCCGCGATCGCCATCGCTCACGAGGGGCAAGTGGAGCGCCGTGAAGCAAAGCGAAAGTGGGCGAAACACCAATGGCCCGGTCCCTGGCGTCGAGGCCATTACCTCGACGTTGATAAGCCGCTGGAGGATCAGTGGATGTACCACGCCGTCGCCGACACGATCCTAGCCAATTCGCTGCTGCGATCTCTGCCGGAGGTCGACGAGCAGGAGGTTGGCGTCATGGGGGTCTCTTGGGGTGGGGTTATCACGAGCACGGTGATGGGTATCGACTCTCGATTCGCATTTGCGATCCCTACCTACGGATGCGGCCAGATGGCTGACGTGGACAACCACTGGGGCGCCTCGCTGGGCGGCAATCGGTTTTATCGCGAAGTCTGGGATCCGGTCCATTATCTGCCACGAGCCAAGCTGCCCACGCTGTGGTTTTCGTGGCCCGAGGATCAACATTTTCCACTCGACTCGCAGGCGGCGAGCTACCGGGCGATGGCTGGTGAGTATATGGTCGCGCAGCTACCGGGAATGCGCCATAGCTCTGCGGCAGCCTGGAACCCACCGGACAGCTACGCATTCGCCAAGGGCGTCGTCCGCGACGGCAAACCCTGGATACGTCAGCAGGACTTGCGCCGCGAGAGCCAGACGCTGGAGGCTGTCTTTGCGTCATCGAAGCCTCTCGATCGTGCAGTGTTGATTTCCACAACGGACACTGGCTTCACCGGTAGTCGAAACTGGTTGGAGTCGCCTGCGGAGTTGGAGCAACGCGACGGTCAGTGGCGCGTGACGGCCACGCTGCCCCAGGATACGACTGCTTGCTTTGTCAACGTCAAGGCTGGCGAGTTAACGGCGAGTTCCGACTACATCGAAGTGAAGCCAGAAGGCTCGCCGAAGTAACGGGTGCCACGCCCATATCCTCCCCGATTCGACCACGCCGTTTCATCCTCTACCCCACCGCTGGAATGATATTTCTACAAGAGAGCTCAATGCGAGCCAAACTTTTGATTTCGATTGTCGTCGTCTTTGGCTCGATGGCGGCATCGGCCGGTCGAGTTCACGCAGAGAAGCCCAATGTGGTGTTCCTGTTTGCCGACGACCAGAACACTTACTCTGTCGGGTGCTACGGCAACGACGACGTGCAAACGCCTCACATGGACCAATTAGCCCGCGATGGCATGGTGTTTGACAACCACTACAACACGACTGCTATCTGCATGGCGAGCCGCGCCAATGTGTTCACCGGCATGTACGAATACAAAACGGGTTGCAACTTCGGTCACGGAAACATGCGTCCGGACGTATGGGCAAAGTCATATCCGGTCCTACTGCGTGAGGCCGGATACTTGACCGCGTTCGCGGGCAAGTTCGGAATCGTGGTCGATGGCAAGGGACTGTGCGAAGATGATTTCGATTTCTGGGGCGGCGGGCCTGGCCAGACTCACTACGAGACGGCCAAAAATGAGTCGATGGCTAAGTACGCTGACCGGTACCCTCACTCGACGCTTTCTTACGGAGCGTTCGGGCAGGATGTCATCCGCGCTGCCGCCAAAGAGGACAAGCCGTTCTGCCTCTCGATCAGTTTCAAAGCCCCACACAAACCGGCCACGCCCGATCCGCGATTCCATTCTGTTTACGCGGGCAAGAAGTTCTCCAAACCAGCTAACTTTGGCCGCGAGTTCAGCGATCATCTCTCCCCTCAGAGCAAGTCTGGGCGACAGTATCCACGATTCACGGAGTGGGACTACGACACGGATTACGATGGCGAGATGCGGAAGTATCACCAGCAGGTCTACGCGATCGATATGGCGCTCGGGATGATTCGCGATGAACTGAAGACGCAAGGCGTCGCCGATAACACGGTGGTTATTTACACGAGTGACAACGGGTATATCTGCGGCGCGCATGGTTATGGCTCCAAAGTGCTACCGATGGAGGAATCCTCGCGGGTGCCTCTGATGATCTACGATCCCCGCAGCCTACTCAGCGGCAAGCAAATTCGGTGTGATCGGTTGACCGGCAATATCGACTTCGCACCCACGATGCTCGAACTCGCGGGCCTATCCGCGTCCGACAATATGGATGGCAAGAGTTTGCTGGGGCTATTGCAGAATCCCAGCGAGGGCGGCCATGAGCAGATGGCGTTCATCAACGTTTTCGGGCCTCTGGCCACCCACAGCCTGACCTGCCTGACGCGACAGCACAAATTCACGTATTGGTGGTTCGGCAACGACCAGATGTCCCCTGTCGAGGAACTTTTTGATACCGAAAACGATCCGCTGGAACTCGTCAATCAAGCCAACAATCCGGAGTACGCGGCGACGTTGAAGCAGATGCGGGGGCGTTACGATCAGGAACTCACGAATTGGAAAGAGCAGTCGGTGGACTACAACGACTACACAAGGTACGGAACGCTATTTGATCGAAACGTGCCACTCGATGACAAGCCGCTTCGTAAGTAGGTCGCCACGTGTTCTCTCGGTTACTGCCTGCGTTTTTCTCTTTGTCGATGGAAGCTTTTATCCTATGCATTTGCTGAAACTGTTGTTCCCCATTGCCACCACCATGCTGGCGCCCTTCATGGCCAACGGAGCGGCGCCGGCTCAATCCAAGGACATTGATTCGCTGCGCGGGTCGCAGCCGAATATTGTTTTCGTCCTGACCGACGACCAGGGCATGGGCGACCTCGCCTGTTTGGGGAATCAGGTACTCCGGACGCCCAACATCGATCGCTTGTATGAGCAGTCAACACGATTGACAGATTTCCACGTCAGTCCGACCTGTGCACCGACGCGATCGGCGCTGATGAGCGGACGGCCACCCTTCCAGGTTGGCGTGACCCATACCATTCGCCAGCGGGAGCGGATGGCACTCGAGGTTCACACCCTGCCTCAAATGCTGCAATCGGCCGATTATGCGACTGGCCTATTCGGCAAGTGGCATCTTGGCGACGACGAAGCCTACCTGCCGCAAAACCGTGGCTTTGACGAAGTCCTGATGCACGGTGCGGGGGGCATCGGGCAAGTCAGGCTGGGCGATTTTCCTCCGAATGCCGAGAATGTTTACTTCGACAATGTGTTGCTGCACAACGACACGATCGTGCAGACGAAGGGCTATTGCACGGACGTTTTCTTCCAGGCGGCACTTAACTGGATCAAACAACAGCATGAATCCGACGCACGCTACTTCGCGTACATTGCCTTGAATGCTCCCCACGGCCCGCTGGTAGCGCCGGAGAGCTATACTCAGCGGTTTATCGATCTCGGCTATGACGAGGGCACGGCTGGGCGATACGGCATGATCGAAAACATCGATGACAACGTCGGTCTGTTGATGCAAAAGCTCGACGACTGGAAGGCTATGGAGAACACCCTGGTAGTGTTCATGACCGACAACGGCGGCACCCATCTGAGCGGCCGATTGAACGGCAAGAGGATCAAGCATTTCAATTTCCATATGCGGGGTGGCAAAAACTCACCGTACGAAGGCGGCACACATGTGCCAGCGTTCTTTCGCTGGAAGGGTGTCTTGGACGAAGGCGTGGATATCGATGCCTTAACCGCTCACCTCGACTTCTATCCGACCGTCGCCGAATTGGTTGGTGCGAAACTGCCCGAAAGGATGCAACTGCTGGATGGACGCTCGCTGCTGCCGTTGCTCGAAAACCCAAATGCCGACTGGCCTGACCGCGAACTGTTCGTGCACTGCGGGCGTTGGAATGATGGGAGCATGGAAGCTGAAAAGTATCAGAAGTGTGCGGTCCGCACGGAGCGTTGGCGACTGGTCAATCACTCCGAGCTCTTCGATATCACGGCCGATCCATCCGAAACGACGGATGTCGCTGCTGAACACCCAGAGGTTGTCGGACGCCTGCGCTCCGCCTACGACCAGTGGTGGGAGTCGGCAGTGCCGCTGATGGTCAACGAAGGATTGCCAACGATACGCGCGGACGAGCAGCCGTTGGCAAAACGCTATCAGCAGCAACTCGCCGAGCAGGGCATCCCCCCATGGGAACCGGCGCAGCGGTTTGACTTATCTTCCCACACCTTTTCGCAGACGGAGTAGCCCATGCATGTCTTTCGATTCAGCGTCGCAGTTGCGATCACCCTTGCGATGTCGATCACTACTTTCGTGGCGGCCGATGATGACGGCAAACCGCATGTCGTCATTGTTGTCGGAACGTTGCACTATTCGCCGGAGCTGACGATGCCGGTCTTTGCTGAGGAGCTCGAACGCTTCGGCTTTCGCACGACGGTAGTCATGGGAGACGGAGATCCGGAAAAGAAAACTGAGAACGTCCTCCCCGGCATTGATGCCCTGGCGGACGCAGACCTGGCTATCTTTTTCACGCGTTTCCTGAAACTCCCCGATGATGAGTGGCAGCCAATCGAGGACTACCTCGAGTCGGGAAAACCCGTGATCGGGCTGCGGACGGCCAATCACTCATTGAAGTACCCCAAGGACCATCCGCGGTTCGAGTGGAACGACGGGTTTGGTCGGCGCGCATTGGGCACTCCCTATATCGTGCATCAATCCGGTCAGACGCAAATCAGTGTCAATGAAGAGGCTCTGGAGCATCCCATCATGACCCACGTCACGAAGAAGCATTGGGTCTCACCGGGGACGTTATATCTGACGCGTTTGGAGGAAGGCTGCATCCCCTTGGTGACTGGATCGGGAGAGGGGCGGAGACGGACCTTGAAAAAGGCATTCGGCACGATCGAAGTGCAGCGGCATGAAACCGATGTTGTCGCCTGGGCTTGGGAAAACGAATGGGGCGGCAAAGTGTATGGAACGTCATTCGGTCATCCGGGTGATTTTGCTGAGGAATCCTTTGTGAGGATGTTGGTCAATGCGGTGCACTGGTCCGTCGATCGCCCGCTGCCCAGCGGCTCCGACAAAATCTCAACCTGGCAGATCCAGCGTGTTGATAAGTAAACATGGAAGGAGATGGGCGTGGCGTGTACCCGGAAAACCAGTTCATCCGACGGAAGCGTGCGCAGAGCCCAGCGGAAGGTTTTTTGAGGCATGGCTCTCGTATCCAATGATCGTTCAAAAAAGCGTCCCTGACGAACAAACGCTCGCCAGGGACCGACAACACCATTGGCGTATCGCTTTTGCAGGGAAACGCTGGCGACCGAATTATCCCTTGCCAAGCCAGCACCTCTGCGGAGCTCGGCTCCGTTTCTCCCGGCACTGGCAGTCTAACATTGATAATCACATCCCACAAATAAATCCTTGGATACGGGAGCCATGCCTTGAAAGCCTCGGGCGCACGCTTCCGTCGGATGAGCCGGAAAACCTCGCCGGAAAGGGGGCTGACCCTCTCCGACGCGGCTGTCAGACACTATTTCAATCGATTCGCCTCCAAAGGGTCAGCCCCCTTTTCGGATAGGCTCCCACGCGGGCTACTCATGAAGAACATCTACCGAAGTATCCTATTGGTCGTCGGTTGCTTTGCCGCGACAATTGCAGTCGCCGAGCCCCCGATCCGGCCTGGAGACCATGTCGCCATCATTGGCAATACTTTTGCTGACCAGTTGCGGATTCACGGCTACCTCGAGACGTTGCTACTGCAGCACACGGCGGACGATCCCGTTTCCATCCGCAACCTCGGCTGGGGCGGCGATATGCTGACTGGTCGGGACCGTCCGACGGGCTTCCCGTCCGAAGAAATCACCCTCCGGTCGCATAAGACCGATGTCATCGTAGCCTGTTTTGGAATGGGCGAATCCTTCGCCGGTGAGAAGGGCGTTCCCGATTTCCGGTCTCAGCTAACAGCGTTGTTGGAATCACACGCAGGCAAAACGTACAACGGCGAGTCCCCGGTTCGCCTGATCCTGGTCTCGCCCATTGCCTGCGAGGATCTGGGGGAACTCACTCCCAGGCGAGACCAACGCAATCAAGATTTAGCTGCCTATACCGAGGCAATGCAGGAAGTAGCGACCGCGGCGGGCGTCCCCTTCGTCGACTTGTTCGAAACCTCGCGGTACCTGATGGATGAACCCAGCGGACCGAACTTGACCAACAATGGGATTCATTTGAATCGTTTCGGATACTGGGCAATCAGCTACACTCTGTGCGATCAACTGACGGCCGACGAGGATGAGCCCGCGGAGCAACCGTGGCTGCTGCGGATCGATGCTGCGCGGCAAACCAGTGAAGCTCGCGGCGTAGAAATTTCCGATGTGGTCGCGGACTCGTCCGGGCTCCGCTTTGAGGTCACCGAAACGTCTGCGCCAAAACTAGGACCTCCGACGGACTCGCCACTGCCGCCGCAACTTGAGTTCGTTCGGGACACGCTCGCAATCGAGAATCTCGCCCCAGGCGATTACCAGTTAACTGTTGACGGGAAACTCATCACGACGGCCACCGCGGAAGCGTGGTCGAGAGGAGTGGCGATCGATTCCTCTCCCATCCACCGTGCCGCAGAAGCGTACCGGGCCCGCGTGAACGACAAAAACTTGCAATTCACCTACGGCTGGAAAACACTGAACCAAGTCCATATCGTCGGTGAACGGCGGAGCTCGCCAAGTGGTCAGAAGTTGCCAGCAGAGCAGATTGAGTTCAACCGAATCGCGAACGAGCTGGACGAGTCACTTCGCAAGCCGATCGAATTGAAGAGGCGGCACTGGCGAGTCTCACCGGTGGAACCCTAACAGGTGCGAGGAAATCATTCGGTGCATCGATCGAACATTTTGCTCGCAGCAGCTTGGCAAGATTCACATCAACATCCCCCCCGTATTCACCCCGCCACTTAGCTCCCCGTCAACCAACGACAAGCTCATGACAAAGACACTTACAGCATGGACTCGGATCGGCTCGCTGTTCCTCGGGTTGGCAATCATGCAGTCGGTCGCCGCCCAGGATCAACAAGGCATTAAGAAAGCCAATCTAAAAGGTGCGGACCTGGAGTTGATGAACAATCACGACCCAGCTTCGCAGTTGGCGAACTTCGACCTGCTGCCGGGTTACGAGGTCAACCTGTTTGCCGCCGATCCGATGCTGGCCAATCCCGTCCACATGCATTGGGATTCGAGAGGACGGCTATGGGTTGCTTGCTCGTGGGCTTATCCTCAGCTCAAACCGGGCGAGATTGCCAATGATAAAATTATCATTCTTGAAGATACCGACGACGACGGCGTCGCGGACAAGTCGACGGTGTTCGCCGACGGCCTCTACTTGCCCACCGGCATCGAACTGGCTAACGGTGGCTGTTACGTCGCGCAGTCCCCCGACATCTTTTTCTTAAAGGACACCGATGGTGACGATGTGGCCGATGTCAAGGAACTGGTGCTGACCGGTTTCGGGATCGAGGATAGTCATCATTCCATTAGCGCTTGGCGTCGTGGCCCGGGCGGTTGGCTGTACTTTCAGGAGGGCATTTTTCTGCACGCTCAGGTCGAGACGCAGTACGGCGTCCTGCGGAACTTCAATGGCGGGGTGTACCAGTTCAATCCTCGCACGCAGGAACTGCGAATGTTCTGTCGAGGGACCGGCGGGAATCCCTGGGGGCACGTGTTCGATCGCTGGGGGCAGTCCTTCATGGTGAACAATCCTCGCATCCTGTACCTCTCGCCGGCGACCGGGAACAGTGACGACGCGGTCCGGATCGAACCGCTCATCAGTACTGAGAAACAGTGTGGCGGCGATCTGGCGACGGGCACTCACGTGGCAGACGACATCCGCGGACAGCTGCTGACCGGTCGGTTCAAGAGCCGCACGGTCGTTCGGTATGAATTGATCGAAGACGGTGCCGGATTCGCTGCCAAGGTGCGGGAGCCATTGATCAGTTCGCGGCATCCCAACTTTCGCCCGGTCGACGTGAAGATGGGGCCCGATGGAGCCGTCTATGTGGCGGATTGGTACAACTCGATCATCAATCATGCTCAACATGACTTTCGTGACCCTCGCCGCGATCACGACCATGGCCGTATCTGGCGGATCACCCACAAGCAGCGGCCACTCGTTGAAAAGCCAGCCCTCGTCGACCTCTCGACCGAGTCGCTCGTTGAGCAACTCAGCAGCCCGGAAGCTTGGACGCGTCACCAGGCTCGAAAGGAACTCAGCGAACGCGACGGTGACCAGGTCCTGGCCGCAGTCGAGAGCTGGGTCGAGTCGCTGGATCCCGCGGAAACGGACTATGGTCATCACCTCGTCGAAGCCATGTGGACGTGCCAAAATGTGGAACGCGTCAGCGAGAGTGTTTTAGAACGTGTGCTGACGGCTGAGGATGGTCATGCCCGCAGTGCAGGGGCACGGATCATCCGGTATTGGCACGCAGGACTATCCGAGCCAGTCGCATGGGTTGCTCGCGCGGCAGCCGATGCCTTTCCACGGACGCGGATGGAAGCGGTGCTGTCGGCGGGCTTCATTCCGCGAGCTGATGCGTTCGCCGCGGCGTTGCACTCTCTCGATCATCCGCGCGACGATGCAATCGATCAGGCCCTGATTCAGACGACCGAGGCACTGGAGCCGTATTGGCGTCCGGCTCTGCAGGCCGGGACATTGCAGTTTGCCGAACGCTCGCATCGTGCCTTCGTCGAACAGGCAGCGGGAATCGGTTTGGAACGATCGCTGTCTGAATTTTTGCAAGACAAATCCCCCTCGGAACAACAGATTGCGGCAATTCAGGAGCAATTGGTGGCGATCGGTACCGACACCGAAGTGCGGATGATTGTGGCAGCCCTTCGCAATGGCAAGGGACTCGCTTCGCCGGCCGCCACAATCGCGATGCTCGAGGCGCTTTCGCAGCTGGCAAATGCCGATGCGCCGCGGTCTCTGAAGCGTCAGATGAGAGGGCTGCGGCGGTTGGTCCATCACTCAAACGAATCAATCGCGGTGCTCGCTGCGAGGAATCTCGGCGCCTGGGGGCTAGCCGGTTCCGACGACGTCGACGACCTGGAGGCGGATTCGCTCAGCCCGAGGGTGAAACACGTTTTGGCGGAGGCGCTAGCTGCGACTAACGCGACGCGTTACGAAGAACCACTCGCTGAGCTGGCTGCGAGCGGTGACCAGGCGTCTCGATACGCTGCCACGGCGGGGCTCGCCCGAGCCAATCGGGAGCGAGGTGTGCAGGCGGCCGCCCGGTTGCTCAGCGAGGATCCAGCCGGTGCCGACCCGATTCTTCTTGTGAAGTCGCTGTTGCAGTATCGCGAGGGCGAAACTTTGCTCAGCGACGAGCTTCGACAAGTGACGCTCCATCCAGCGATTGTGGCGAGCGTCAACAGATACCATCGCGACACTGGGATGCTGCCCGCAGGTCTCGTCGAGTTGTTCAGCCCCACAAGCACATCGGATTCTCTGAGTGCCTCTTTGCTAACAGAAAACATCGACGCCCTCAGCGCCGATGTGGAAGAATACGGAGACCCTCACCGGGGTGAACGGATCTACCGTCGCGAGAACGTCTCCTGCATGAGTTGTCATGCCATCGGCGCGGCCGGTCCTATTATCGGTCCGAATCTGGTCGCGGTGGGAGCGGCCGCCAAGACCAAGTATCTCGTTCAATCGATCCTTGAGCCAGATGCTGCGATCGCAGAACATTACGAAACGCGAAAGTTTCTTCTTGCCAGCGGCAGAATCCTAACGGGTATTGTTGCGTTCCGAAACGAGAACGAAGTGGTGCTCATCGACTCGTCCCAGCTCGGAAAAGAAATCCGGATTGACGTCGAAGACATCGAAGATGAGTTTCCGGCTAAATCAATCATGCCCGCGGGTTTAGCAGACCAATTGGGTGACCGAAAAGAGTTTTTGGACCTCGTCCGATTCGTCTCCGCGTTAGGCAAACCGGGAGAGTACAAGAACGACGAAAGCCCCGTCATTCGCAAGTGGCGTGTGATTGCAGGCTCCGAGAGCGGCGGCCTGCCCGGTGACGACGCGGACTGGCGGCCTGCCTACAGTAAGGTCAGCGGAGAGCTGCCGGTGGCAGATTTCCCAGACGGTGAGATGGTGTTTGCTCGCGGCTTCGTCAACGTTCTGGCCAGCGGGTTGGCTGGCCTCGAACTGAATTCGGCCACCGGCCTGACGCTTTGGCTTGACGGGGAGAGGGTTGAAAACCTCACCGCTCCGATGCAATTGGAGAAAGGACGCCGCACGCTGACATTTGGCTTCTCTGCTCAACGACGGCAACGCGGACTGCGTGTCGAACTGCAAGCCAAAGACGGCGTCGCCAAGTTCCAACCCGAGGGTGGGATCTGAGGAAACGCCAAACCGGCTCTTGGTTTTTCGGACAAGTTTTTAGATTGGCATGACACAGGAACTGGGATAATGAACAAGCTGATGATGAGTCTCTATGCGGTGGGGATGACCGCTTTGAGTGGCGCATGCGCAAAGCCCGGACAGGCTGCACCGCTTGGAGAGAGTCCGTCGATGCCAAATGTCGTCGTCGTGGTAGCTGATGACATGGGCTGGGGAGATTCGGGAACCTATGGCCATGAACTGATCAAGACACCCAATATGGATCGACTCGCGTCAGAGGGCGTGAAGTTGACCCAATGTTATTCCGCCTGCGGTGTCTGTTCACCGTCACGCTCGGCGATTTTGACGGGGCGGACACCGTACCGCAACGGCGTCTATCGCCATCTGTCAGGAAACCATGAGGCCCATCTGCGGGCTAGTGAGATTACCTTTCCCGAGTTGCTCAAGGAAATTGGCTATGAAACCTGTCACGTGGGCAAGTGGCACTTGCTCTCGAGGCAGCAGTTCGGCGAGCCGGGCTATCCTCAACCTGGCGATCACGGCTACGACTATTGGATGGCGACTCATAACAACGCCAGCCCCAGCCATCAGAACCCAGACAACTTCGTGCGCAACGGCGAGCCCGTGGGCAAGTTAAAGGGCTATTCCGCGCAGCTTGTGGCAGGCGAGGCCGTTGATTGGCTAGAGAATCACCATGATTCAGCAAAGCCGTTTGCCATGACCGTTTGGTTTCATGAACCCCATTCCCCGATTGCCACCGATTCACGTTTTCAGTCTCTTTACAAGGGACACGAAAACAGCAAGTACATGGGCAACATCACCCAACTCGACCATGCGTTGGGGATGGTGATGGATGCCTTGGATGAGCAAGGTCTTCGCGAAAACACATGGTTGTTCTTCACGTCCGACAATGGCCCTGTTCCAGCCTTCGGTGGCACCAGTGGCGGTTTGCGTGGAAACAAACGCAGTGACTATGAGGGCGGCATCCGTGTGCCTGGCTTGGCCCGCTGGCCGGGGCATATCGAGCCGGGCAGCACCAGTGATGTGCCGGTGATCGGCACCGATGTGTTCGCGACGGTGCTCGACATTACGGGAATTCCGCTGCCTAGCGACCGGACGATCGACGGTGTCAGCATGATCCCCGCGTTGTCGGGAAAGCAGGTCGATCGCGAGATCCCCATGTTCTGGCGAACTCACGTCTCGGCGCCGAACGAACGGGTCGCCATGCGCATCGGGGACTGGAAAATCGTCGGTGACGAGACGCTGACCAAATTCCAGCTGTTCGAGGTTGAAAAGGACTGGCAGGAAACAACTGACCTCGCTGCCAAGATGCCAGAAAAGACAGAGGAAATGAAAAACATCCTCCTCGATCTCTGGGCCGACATCCAAGCCGAAGGCCCCCATGAATGGTGGGAAAGCGAAACGCAGAAACCGAAAAGAGGTGGGAGACTGAGTTACTAGTCGTGCACGGAAGTAACCGAGTGTCCTGAGATTCGATCACGATGACAAAGATATGGCACGTCCCCCGTCGCCGATCCGGATGCCAAGGGTAAGTTTCACCGGTGCACCAGTCGTAGGGCGAGGCATGCCGATATCCGGAGAAGCACCATTGCGGTCAGACAGATATTACCGAAAGCCATTCCAGGAAATTGAGAATGAATGATTTAGTGACTGCAGTGTTGTTGACGCTGGCCTGCTGCATCGGCGCGGCAACTCACGCCGGCACGCCTGATACGCAGTCGCCCAGCACGACCATCAATAGGGAAGCGTCCGAGCCTGCGGCGGATGCGGTGCGGATGCCGGATTTCGCTTGGGGTCGCGTGCCCCTGTATGTGCACATCCGCAAGGACACCGCCTTCACCGATGAAGAGATTCAGTACCTGTCAACGTTTCCGTTGATCACGTTTGAGAAGTCCACAGGCAACCGAGATTCTGGGTCAACGGAGGCGGGTACCCTAAAGGCTGCTCGCGCCGTCAAGGCAATCAACCCGGATACGAAGATTCTGTACTACCGGAATGTCATCGTGCACTACGGTGGCTATGCAGCCAATCAATCATTGGAAGACATCCCCGGCGGCTTCCTGGTCGGCCGCGATGGCGATGAAAAACTCATCCGCAACCGTCTGCCAGCCTACGACCTGTCGAACAAGACATTGCGCGAGCAGTGGATCGACGCGGCCGATGACGTCTGCAGTGACCCGGCAATTGACGGCATCTTTCTCGACGGTGTGGTCAAGGTCTTGGAGCCAGCCTATTTGAAACGAGAGATCGGTGAGCAGAAAAAGGCTGCCGAGCTGGCTGGGTACGTGACCTTAATCGAGGACACACGGCAGATGCTCGGTCCAAACCAGCTCATGATCGCCAACGTGTTGAGAGCACGGTTTCCCGATTCGGGGCTCAGCTACATGGAGACGTTGGACGGTTCCTATATCGAAGGATTTGAGGGTGCCGTGGGGATGTCGAGAAAAGACTACGTGGCCAAGGGAATGGAAGCGTTTCAGCAAGCCGCCCAAGATGGAGCGATCATCGCGTTCACCTGTGGGCTGGGTAGCAACCAGCAAGACGCCGATGAGACACCGCGATCTGGAGCGAGAGAAAGAGGAAGGCCGACGCGGCGTGGAGACGCTCAGAGCCGTTTCGACTACCAGCTGGCGATGTTTCTCGTCTGTGCCGAAAAGTACAGCTACTTCGATTTAAAGGACAGCTACGATGCCAAGTCCAGCAAGACCTGGCTGACCCATCCGCCCGAATATGATCGTCGCCTGGGTGCTCCGAAGGGGCCGGCTGTTCGTGTCGGCTACACATACACCCGCGAGTTTGCACACGCGTCCGTCCACCTCGACATCGAAAATGAGACAGGCACGATTGATTGGCAGGAATGATCTGCTCGGCTTGATTTCCTGTCGGAGAAACCGACAGGGAACGGCTATCAATGCCGCGTTCTGCTAGTTTCAAAACGTCGCTTCAGTGTGCAACAAGCACATGTGGGGTGACCTACGTCGTCCTTTGCCGTCGTCCTTTGCACTGCTGGCGGCAACAACGTTCAGTTTACGCGCGGAACCAACAACCGACACTCAAACAGATAGAGATCCGATGAGAATTCAATTGCTACTCTCAGTACTCGCCCTCAGCATCTTTGCGGGGTCAATAGGTGCCCAGGATACCACCCACCGTTTTCTCGCCTGCGGTCAGAAGACGTATATCATGGAACCCGATGGGGAACCGAGTTGGACCTACCCTGCAGCCACGCGTGATGGCTACGTACTTGACGACGGCACCATCGTGCTAACGCTCAGTAAGTCGAAGAAATACCGGGGTGGGGCAGTCATCAGCATTGCCCCCGACGGTCAGGAAAAACTGATCTGGAAGGGCACTCAAAGCGAGGTCAACAGTGCCCAGCCCACAGCCGAGGGGACGTTCGTGATCACCGAGGCGGGCGATGCCCCGAGACTTCTCGAAATCACTGCCGCCGGCGAGGTGCGAACAGAATTTCCGTTGGCGTGCCAGACACAGAATCATCACATGCAGACCAGGATGACGCGGAAACTTGCCGACGGAACCTACCTCGCACCGCACCTCTTGGATTTCGCGGTGTTTCATTATTCAAGTCAAGGGAAGGTGCTGGATAAGCTGGAGACAACCCTGCCGGGTGATCCCGAGCAGAAGATTCACACATGGCCCTTCACGGCTATCCGCCACGGAGACGGCCACACGCTTGTCTGTTGCACTCACGGGAACCGCGTCGTCGACTTTGACGACCAAGGAGAAATCGTCTGGACGCTGACCAATGAAGATCTTCCCGGTGATTGGTTGCAAGACCCATGTGGTGCCCAAATGCTCCCAGGCGGAAACATCGTCATCACCAGCTACGCGGCCGGTCGATCCGACCGTCAAGCTCCCAAACTATTGGAGGTGACCCGCGACAAAGAGGTGGTGTGGACGTATCGCGACGATAGACAAGTCGGCATCCACCACTTTCAAATCCTCTCCACCAACGGAGACCGACTAGACGGCCCCATCATGAAGTGAGGAAGTTTCGATGATACTGCGCTATGAGAGGGCGGCACGTCACCAGTCCGCTGCTCGCACGGCCCAGGACCGTCGTTCACTGGGGATACTGCACACCGGGTGCGAACTCCCGTGTACGACGCATTACACCAGAGGGAAGGCCTCGCGTTTTCGCGTCAGCGTTCTGCCCACTGAGTACGGACTAGCAGAATCGATACAGAATTGATGCGGAGAGTCATGAAAAAACGGTAGCCCCCCGAAACGAATCGAGAGGCTACCGCGACGTGTACTTCAGTTAGCGAAAACGAGCTTTAGGCTTGCGTGACCCGCCGACTCTTGCGTCGCCGCTGCGTCGCGACCGCACACACGCCGATACCGACAAACGCCAGGATCGACGCTGGTTCCGGAACCGTATTGATCTGGATTGCGGCTTGCGCAACTTGGGTAGTCCCATCAAATGCCGTCAACCTGATATCAAATGTCCCAGGAACATTTGCATTGAATGGATGCGTCGGATCATCGAAGAAATCGAGATTCCAAGAGTTTTGGGCAAGATTTTTAGTGCCGATCAACTGAGAATAGCTGGTCGCATCGGTCGCTTTGTCTCCGTTGCTTTTGCCCGTAAGGTTGTCACCAATCCCATGGTCAGCGAAGGATACATTGATTGGATCAAACGACAAGAAGTTGGTCGTCGATGCTGGATCGAAATCCATCTCAAGCAAGTAAGTCAAGTCATCAAGCTTGACGCCACTAGTTCCCGCCATATCCGAGTTAATGGACCAGTCAAAGTTCCACTTGGCTCGCGTCGATGAACCATAACCGCCAGCTTGGAACGTGTACGTTCCATCTCCGTTGCTATTAAAGGTGTTTTCAGGGTCGCCACTGGCGTTGTACCGCACCTTGCCGCGCAATCCCAGTTCGACCCCATTATCGCGATCGACAGTAAATCCGCCGTTTCCGATACCGGAACCCACGATCACATTTTCGGTGACTTCTTGGTCGTAGATCAGGGTGCCAGCATCAGTCGAAGGTGTCGCCAGCACAGTGGCAGCGAATAACACCGCCACGCGTTCTGGGCGCAGCAGGCAAGAAAGATATGTTTTTGTAAAGCAAAGCATTTAAAAGCTCTCCACGAAAATTGAAAAAAGTAAAAACCACAGTACATCGTTGAATTGGAAGCGGGTGTGGTGACTACGAAGGTTTCAATAGATCGTCGAGTAGCGGAGAACTGGGCAGCACACTGTTCTGCAAAGCGATTCGCGCGCAGGGGCTAGCAGAAACGCTCATGGAGATGACATCGCACGGTACCGCGACAACGCGTGAATTCGAGGAACTCACGCTTGAGTGACCGATCAACCCTGACGCTTTGCCGAAGCACAGCACAGGTGTCGATTCGTCGGGATCGGTTTGATTGGGCGACGGGATTGCCATACCGATTGCTGCGGGTGCCGAAACGGCGGGCACCGAGTCCGCAGTCGCCAATACGCCCGCATCAACCGTCGAGCTAATGAGCTGCAACGAGAGAACAAACAAGGCGAGAAGGGCAAGGCGGGACATGCGGGCTATCTTATCGCCCCCCTGACGAGTGTGCAACCATCAGCCCCAAATGCCATCATAGGGGGGCTGATGAAGACTGACGCGAGCCCGCCAGCGAATTGCATCTGTGCTACGCGGACGAACATCCATGCGAACAAGGGGCGACGGCTTGATTGCTATTGAGCTTCTTGAGCTTCTCGGCTCCTCAGGAATGCGATCAGGTCGAGGAACTCTTGGTAATCAAGCAGCGAGACCACTCCCTCGGGCATGAGCGAGTGTTTGGATTCACTAAGTGATTCGATTTCAGAGACCGGAACACGAATGTCCTTGCCGCTGGGATCACGCAGGACGACCTCCTCTTCCGACTCGCTCATCTTCAATCCCGAGTAGACGGCGCCGTCGAGCGTGAGCAGGTTCCAGGTATCGAAGCCTTCCTTGATCTCCTTGGAAGGATCGGCAATCGACTCGATAATCTTGGCGACCGTGTGTGTCTCGTAGATTTTAGAGAGGTCCGGGCCCACGCTACCGCCCTTGCCTTCGAGTTGATGACAGTTGCTGCATTGGCCTCGCTGGGTATCGAAATAGATTGTTCGTCCGTTGCTCGGATCGCCGGTCGTTTGCACGAGCTCTTCGACTCGCCGGACATCGCTCGGTTGCAGCGACACGAGCAATCCACCCTTGAGAATCTGCTGGCGTAGTTTCTCGATGGATTCATTGCCATCCTTTCCCCCGTGCCGGAGCAATACCTCGACAACCTGCGCCTGGAAGCCACGGTCGATCTTGCCTGCGAGGAATTCCTCGCCGAGCCGCTTGGCGTCATCGGGATTGGCGCCGAGCACGGTGATCGCGTTGGCGGTCGCGGCTTCGCCGTGACCGTCGAGCAAAGCGTAGGCTACTGGTTTGGCTTTCCCGAAGTCGACTTGGGCCAACAACGCGAGCACTTCGCCGCGGACGGGCTCGGCATCGGCGCGGATCGCGATCGCCGCGAGTTCATCGAGTACGGTCTCAACTCCAGGTGGACTGGGAAGCCCGGTGAAGGGCAACGGTTGACTGCGAAGTTGGGCCAGCGAGGAGACAATTTCTTGACGCTCGGCATCGCTGCGATCGGCTTCCGCGAGGGCGGCGACCAAGGGTGCCGTGGCGCTGACAATCCCAGCGTCACCGATGGCCGCAATCACACGGGTGCGGGCCTGTTCATCGTCGACGCTCAATAAACTCAAAGCGGTTTCGGCAAGCTGTTGCTCGTCCGCTCCGCCGAGCAAACCGATGGTCTCAAATGCGGTAATCCGTACGTTCACGTCCGCGTCGGGATGAGAGGCGAGCCAGTCAGCGAGGGCGGTAGCATCAACAGGGGGCTCGACCAATATCTGCCGGTAGGTTGCGATGACGCGGGCGAGTTGATCGTCCGTCAGAGCTGAGGTGTCACGAGCCAACAAGGCGTCGATCGCGGCTGCGGCAGAACGCGTTCGCATCGATTCCAATCCAACCACAGCGATCTCCCGCGCGCGATCGGACTCAGCCGTTGAGGAACTCTCCGATCCCGAGTCGGTCAGCCGATTGGTGAAGTAGGCAGGGCCCTCCGGCTGGATCCGCTCGATCCCGCGGACAAAACCATCGAACAGGTAAACATCGGTGCGCTCGACCGATAGCATGGTTTGGAATAAACGAGCGGCGACATCCCGACGAAGCGTCGATTCAGGAGGCAGGTTCCCAGCCAGCTGTCCCACCATCATCGCGATGGCGCGTTGGGCGGCGGGATTGGGATCTTCCAAAAGGTCGAGCAGTCCTGTGATTTGCGTGGCGGGAACCTGGTCCGGGCCGGCATGCCAACTGATCGCGTTGGCAGCGGTGCGGCGGATTTCGGGTGAGTCGTCGGCCAGCATCTCCACCATCAGTTCGAGAGAGTCCGCGCCGAATTGTCGGCAGGCGCCACCGAGGGCCGCGATCCGCCCGGGTACCGTATGGGATTGGTCTCTCGCATAGTCGGCAAACCGGCTGGGGTCACCATCACAGCGGCGGTCGAGTTCATCGATGGCACGTTTGCGAATCGGCAGGTCCGGTCCGTCTAGGGTCTCCCATAGCTGCTCGTCACTGGCCTGGTTCAGTTTGCTCCAGGAATCTCGGGGCTGCAACGCAATAGCAGGTTCGCTATCGGTGCCGCTCCAGGAAAGGCGATAGATGCGACCGTGTTCGCCATCGCCCCACAATCGTCCGGCGCCGCCGCTGTCGGTCCGCCAATCGACGATGTAGATCGCGCCGTCGGGGCCCTGCAGGGCTTGGCAGGGGCGGAACAGCCCATCGTCGCTGGTCATCAGGGTGAACTCCTCAACGACTTCAAACGTCGAGCCAACTCGCTCGACTCGAAAAGCGCGGACGAGCTTTCGATACACGTCGGGATAGATCAGCAGCCCACGAACGAAGTCGGGGAACGCTGTGCCTTCATAGATCATTAAACCCGCTGGCGCTCCCCGGCCGGTTTTCAGCATCGACGGCATCTTGCCCGGTTTCTCGCCAAAGACGGCGCCACGGACAAAGTCGGTTCGGCAGCACACCGCGCCGGAGTACAGTCGCCAACCGTAGTCCGCTCCCTCGAGCACATGCATTAGCCGCACACCTTGGAACTTTGAGCCGTCTTCCTGATCGTTGTCGACATGGAAGATATTGCCGTAGGGATCGAACGCCACGTCACGATAGGGATTCCGGAATCCCCGAGCGAACGCGTGGACATCCGAACCGTCTGGATTGCAGCGAAAAATTGCGCCGGTCCGCAGCACCGTGGCGCGTGACCCGTCGGATCCCTCGGCGCGATTATCATCGTCACCTGAGGTGATGAACATCGATCCGTCGGTGCCGATCGTCATCCCGGATGCTTGGTGGTGGTGGAAACCGCACAGCCCCCGGACGATCTCTTCGCCGAGATCAAATGCTCCGCCGGGGATCGATTGTTTCCGGCGCACGACGTGGCCGAGGGACGAGAGGTAGGTCCATCCGTCGTGCAACAGCACGCTCGAGGGGATCTCCAAATCGTCCATCAATGTCTCGGTCGCATCGTAAACACCGTCGTGATCACGGTCCTGCAACGTTTTCAGTTCGTCGGGAGTGTTTTTCCACATGCGGTTGATCGTCGCAGATTCGCCGTTTTGGAAAGTCACATCGTAGGTCTCGTGTCGGGACTGCGATGCCATGGTCCACTGCAGAACATGGGGTGTGCCGTCGTCGGCAAAGGTCATGCCCACCGGATCGATCACAGTGGGTTCCTCGGCAACGATCTCTACCTTGATCCCCGCGGGCGTGCGAATTCCTGCTAAACGCAGGTCTTGAGCCCCCTGGTCGGCCATTTCGACCCATTCGGGCGTGGGCCGGGGGGGGAATTGGTTGTCGTTGTAGTCGTCGCCATTCTGGGCGAGTAGACCGTAATTAGGGACCGAAAGGATCAGAGCGAACCATAGGCGGGAGATCATCGATGGGGGCCTCGATAACGGTTAGGGGGCGGGGATTGCCCATGTTAGCCTAAATCGAACGGCCGGTGCGTGAGAACAAAATGGAGGTCTGACACGTTGAAAGCGGTAGAGCGGTTCGGTTCGACGTCCTGATTTGCTATCCTAACGCGGTGACGGATTCCCGTCGGATGAGGGTCACTCGGCTTACCCTCACGCCCTCCCCACACTTCCTTCCCCACCACCCTCCAGCTGCTCCCTTGTCCACGCCATCGGCTCTGTCCACCCATTCGGCCCGTTCCCCGCACGCGCTGTCCACCCATACGACTCCAGTCGCTGCGGCTTCCTTATCTCGTTGGAAGGGGTTGGCGGTCGCCAGCCTGGTTGCGGTCGTCTCGCTACTGCCGGGCTGTTCCGAAGAGGCACCCATTGTCACCTACCAGATCCCCACGACGGTGCCAGCGGCACTTGCGACGGAAGACACGCGGATGGTCGCAGCGATCTTGCCGCAAGCGGAGCAGGCTTGGTTTTTCAAGGTGATGGGGCGAAAATCGGCTGTCGACACCGCTGCTGATGAATTTCGCCAATTTGTCGAACAGATCGAGTTCGAGGACGGACAACCCGTGATCGGTGAATTGCCGTCGAATTGGAAACAGGGCGGAAGCCGGTCAATGCGGTTCGCGTCGATCGATATCAACACCCCCACCGAACAACTCGACCTGAGTATCTCACCGCTGTCGCGTAATGACCAATGGGACGCGCTCGTGACGAGCAACGTCAATCGCTGGCGAGGTCAGGTGGGCCTCGAGCCGACGGAAGAAAAATGGTCTGGCGCCGAAGAGCTAGATTGGCAGCACGCGGGTGAGAACGATGCCGATGCGGCAATTTGGGTCGACGTCACCGGGCGTCCGCCTGAGAACGGGTCGTCAATGATGGGGGCCCCGATGATGGGCAACGCACCCTTCGCTGGCGGCGCCCCCTTCGCCGGCGGCCCCGTCGGCGACGGCGAGATGCCCGCTGACCCGCACGCAGGATTGCCGCGTTCGACGCGCGAAGCGATTGCGGCCAAAAGCCAATCACTGCAGGACACCCCCGCGGGGGCTGCCGCGGCGTCAGGCGACAGCGATGTTCAAGACACGGGTTCAGCCGGCGCATCGGATCCCGATTCAAAACTGAAATTTGACCGGCCCGAAGGATGGCGAGATGGTAGAATGAGCTCGATGCGGTTAGCCGCATTCAATGTGGGGCCGGAGGAGACGTCGGCCGAGGTGACGGTTATCAGTGCCGGAGGGAACTTGCGGGACAATGTGAAACGTTGGATCGGGCAAACTCGCCAATCCACCGTCCCCGATGAGGACGTCGATGCCGCCTTCGATAGTGCCGAAGAGATGGAAATTGGCGGCCGCCCTGCACAGCGATTCGTTTTGATTCCCGACAGCGAGGAAACTGACGCTGAGTCGACCGCAGAGAACGCCACGGCCATCGACGGCACCATCGTACCGCTGAGCGATAGTTTTGCGATGTTTATCAAGATGACCGGCCCTCCTGAAACGGTCCGCCAACAATCGGCGCAGATGAAATCCTTCCTCGAATCCCTCCAGTTTTAGAGACTTCCTGAGCCCGTCACGTCGCTCGCCAGATCGTCGTTGGCTCGCTCTGTTACCGACGCGTGTATCAACGACGCGACGGATGACGGATCTCCCCACCCTTTCCCCACTGCCTTCTAGCCCTCGGTTCCTACCATGGCTTCTGCCAGCTCACCGACTGCCACCGACACGGCCCAATCCCGATCACTGCTGCGTGACGAATCCTTCTCCGCACATGGGGTACTCGTCGCACTGGGGTCACTCAAACTGACTGTGGTGCTGTTCGCCCTGTCGCTCGTGCTCGTGCTCGTCGGTACGTTGGCGCAAGACCAGATGAACATGCAGGAGGTCAAGCAGCGGTACTTCCTGTCCTGGGTCGCGCCGCTACACATCGACGATTTCTTCCCGCAAGCGTTTTATCGGCACGATCAACCGATTCCGGGGGTCGTGCCCTATCCCGGCGGTGCGCTGATCGGCTTGCTGTTGATGGTGAATCTGCTCGCAGCCAAGATCACCCGGTTCCGTGTGCAGGCCAGTGGCGGACGTCTGGTAGCGGGCCTTGCGTTTTTAGCGATCGGGATCGGTATCGCCGCAATCGTCGTTTTCATGGGTCACAACGATGACGGCTTGCAGGGCACGCCTCCTCAGTGGCTCGGATATGAACGATTGTGGGCATTGATCATGGGCACGCTTGCGATCGCGGCGGTCGCCTGTGGCGTGGCAGCTTCGAGCAGTCGATCGGTTGTTGTTCGCAGACTCGGCTACGTCACTACCGCCGTGCTCGCCATCGTCGTCATCGCATCGATCACAACGGGGTACCGGATCGGTGATCCAGGTCTGCGAATCGTCTGGCAGCTCGCCAAGGGACTCGGTGCCGGGCTCGTGATGTTGGTAGGCTGTCAACTCGCCTTTGGCAAACAGGGTGGTAACGTGCTGTTGCACCTCGGGGTCGGGCTGCTCATGGTGGGCCAATTCGCCTTCGGCGACCGCCAGACCGAACAGCGCTTGAGCCTGATCGAGGGGCAATCGACGAACACCTTTGTCAATCTTGATGAGATTGAATTGCAGCTGATCCACACTGAGGACGGCGTGCAGAACGTCACCGCCATCCCGGCGTCTCGATTGGCCGCAGCGGCGAAGAACCAATCCACCATCGCAGCCCCCGAACTGCCGTTGAAGGTGCGGGTTGAACAGTATTTTGAGAACTCCAGCTTAGTCGATCCGGGGAATGCCAACCCGGCGACCGAGGGGATCGGTTTGGAGGTTGCTGCAGTCGCCCGTGACAAATTCGGTGGCGCCAAGATGGAGACCAATCTTCCTGCCGCCTATATCGAATTGCTCGATCCCGAGAGCGACGAGTCGCTCGGTATCTACCTGGTCGCGTTCTTGCTCAACGATCAGGCCATGCTGGTACCAGAAAGCAATAGCAAAGACGCTCTCGATACCGTCACCGTCGATGGAGCCAGCTACGAGTTCGGATTGCGGATGCACCGTGAAGTCAAGCCGTATTGGGTGCAGCTCGACGATGTCCAACGCATCAACTGGAGCAACTCCAGCACGCCGCGAGACTACTCATCGTTCATCCGCATCGTTGACACCGAGACCGGTGAAGATCGCAAAGAGCGGGTCTGGATGAACAACCCACTTCGCTACCGCGGTGAAACATTCTACCAATCGAGTTACTCGCCCTTGCCGGGTGGCAAGGAGATGACTGGCCTGCAGGTGGTACGGAACTCCGGTTGGTTGATTCCCTATGTCGCCTGCAGCATCACGGCGTTGGGGATGCTGGTCCACTTCTGGGGTACGTTGACTCGTTTCATTGCCCGACGTCGCCGCGAGACGGGCCAGATTTCGACGCCGCCGCAGCCGGATCCGTTCGGGCGATTTAGTGAAGACGAACTTTCAGGCAACGTGCCTCCACGGCCGCCGGAAGCGGAACCAGTCACGGCAGCCTCGAAGGATGGCTCGCCGAAATGGCCGATCGCGCTTTGGATTTCCGCTGTCATCCTTTTGGTCTTCTATCTCCTGCTGCCTGCTGCGGCGATGCAGAACCTGCGTCGCCCGACCGATCGCGATGGCGCGTTCGATTTCGCGGAGGCTGGCAAAATCCCGGTCCAACACGGCGGCCGTGTGATGCCGCTGGACGCCTATGCGCGGCAAACGCTCAAGGCGATGACGAACAAAGACGCACTGCCGATCGACAGCGCACCGGCACAGATCCAGGACCGCGTTGAGACGCGGAAAATGTCTGCTGTGCAGTGGTTGATGGAAGTCGCGGCCGATCGCGATGAGATCCGTCGCTTGCCGATGTTCCGGATCGATGCGGGAGAGGTTCGTTCAGAACTCGGGCTCGATCGCGTCGAGAGCAAACTCTACTCACTCAATGATATTGGTGAGGATCCCGAGCGACTCAATCGCTTCACGGAACTCGTCAAAGAGGCGGGTGAGAAGGATTCACGCGACCAGGATTTCAAAGATAAGAAGCTGATCGAGTTGGACTTGAGAACGCGTCAGTACACGCTCGCGGCCGCTGCCTTCCGACTGCCGATCCCCGAAGCGATCCCAGAGGAGTTCTTTCCTGAGGGGACCAGCAAACAGACCCGAGATCTCTTCGCTCTGAGGCGGCTCCAGGATCGCATGGAGAGTTTGTCCAGTATGAACGCGCCAGCTTTGATCCCGCCGCCCGCTGAGCAGGCTGCGTCGACGGTAAATCAACCGATGTGGCAGGCGTTCGCTCCCGCATTCTTCGACATGGCCAAGAGTGGCCTCGATGAGGAGGATGCGCCGGCAGGCATTCTCACATTCGGTGAGATGATTCGGGCCTATGGGAACGACGATCCGCTGCCATTCAACAAGGCCGTCGACGAGCATCTCGCAGCGGTGCAGTCCTATCCGATCATCGGCTATGACCACACTGCCGTTTCGCTCGAACGATGGCTTGGCGGCGCCGATCCGACCTCGGTGGCGATCCTCCTTTACATCGTCGCCTTCGTGCTCGGATTGATCGCGATGGCGATCGATTCGCCACGGTTGAACACGGCTGTGTGGGGTACGATCGCAGTGGCGTTCATCGTGCATACGATCGTGATCGGATCCCGTATCTACATCACCGGCCGCGCACCGGTGATCAATCTATATTCCTCTGCGGTATTCGTAGGCTGGGCTGCGGCCTTGTTCGGGCTCGTGATTGAACGGATTTTCCGCTATGGGACGGGTAATTTGCTCGCCGCATTGGTCGGCTTCATCACCTTGCAGGTCGCTGGATTCTTGACGCTCAACGTCGGCCAAGCTGAAACGATGGGTGTGTTGCAAGCGGTCCTCGATACCCAGTTCTGGTTGTCGACCCATGTGATCACGGTGGCGCTGGGCTACGTCGCGACCCTAGTCGCGGGGATGCTCGGAATCGGTTATCTGATTGCCGGATGGATCGGAGCGAGCGACCGGGCCAAGCGTGACTTGTACCGGGTTATCTACGGCGCATCCTGCTTCGGAATCCTGTTCAGCTTCGTGGGCACCGTCCTCGGCGGGCTATGGGCCGACGATTCATGGGGCCGATTCTGGGGCTGGGATCCCAAGGAGAATGGCGCCCTGCTGATCGTGATTTGGAACGCGTTGATGCTGCACGCTCGCTGGGACGGGATGGTCAAAGCGAAAGGCTTTGCCGTGCTCGCCATCGGTGGCAATATCATCACCGCCTGGAGCTGGTTCGGTACCAACGAACTCGGTATCGGTCTGCACAGCTACGGGTTCACTGAAGGCATCCTGAAGGCCCTCGCGATCTTCTTCGCGATCCAGATGGCGTTCATCCTCGCGGGAATTTTCATCCCGAGTCGCAGTGGTCCGACAACACCCAAACCTAGCGGGCGGTAGACGGACTGCTGCGAGTAGAAGGCGCAGTGGTCACGTTGTCAGTAACCGACAGGTTAACTACGCCGACGGCGTTGAGGAAAATAGCCGGTGGTCGAGCGCAAGCGAATACCATCGGAAACGCCCGTCGACGAATGACCTTAAGTGGCGCTGCGCTGACCTACGGCTATTCTCTACAATCCCTGACGGGATACATGTGCCCTCAGGGACTCGTCGCGTCCTGTAGGTCAATCACAAGTGCAGCATTCTATCGATTGCTGAAGATAGCTCATGACAACGCCCCAACGGGGCAGCTCTATGAAAGCCCCAGGCAACGCCCTCTTTATCCTACACATCTTTTTTTAGCCCGTTCCGAATGCAATATAGGCTTCGCGGTACGCCTGCAGTCGCCGCAGTCCACGCCAGATTACGGTGGAACCGGGCGGTCCTTGCCCTGTTTTGTTCAAGTAGCCGCCCAACTGCGCCAACACCAGCATGAACTCG
>NZ_SJPK01000026.1 GCF_007859855.1 Allorhodopirellula solitaria | reverse complement strand
CGCCAGTCACCTCAACACATCGAGTGCTCAACTGGTGGATTTTTTCAATCGGCTCATCTCCCGCGTCCGACGTCGTTGCCAAAGAACCAAACGCAAGGCAAAACCAGGAACAATTGAGTTGCTCGCCAACCCAGACCTCCTCGAGTACTGCTTAACTTGATGCCTATGAGGTCAGCGCAGCGCCACCTACGGGGTCTCGTTGGTCGTGCAACGTCGACCCCGAAGTGGGTCGCAGATCCCGTCATGAATGATCTTCAACCCCATTCGGGGTTGGCTCTTGAGTCTCGCGTCTTATCCGGTGGTGTTCGCTTGCGCTCAAACCACCGGCTACTTTCTATCATCCCTGACGGGATACTTCTGAATATTGAGCAGCTCGTTGGTTCGTCCAATACGATACTCACTCCTCTCCCGTTCTTAAACAAGCACACTCTCCCCCCAGCTCAGACGAGCGGAGTGGTTCGGTTGCTCTGCATCCCACTACCAGCACGCAGAGCCACTACCAAAATCATCCTCACTCAACCCACGAATCGATTCAACACGCGATCGATTTGATCGTAGAACAGTTTCGAATGTCGGCGTTTGAAACGCTTGGCTCTGGCGTGACAGGGTTTCTGAAACAAAGCCTCATCCAGCGTTGTTGTAAATTGATCAGGAAAACGCACGTCCAGATGCGTGCCGATCCCTGCCCCGTCAATCGCCTCCGCAGTCAATCGCTGTTCGAAGAAGAGCGGGCAGGCGATCACGGGCATCCCGTGTAGAAGCGACAGAGCGGTTGATCCGTGGTTGCCATTGTTGATCAGCGCCATGCCCCGCCTCGCGGCCTGTGGAATCGACTGAAAGCCCGAGCAGAGCCGCACGCAATCAGGATCGCATTGCCGCAAGAGTTCATCGCCCACGCCATCGGCGACCAAGTCCACGTGGACGCGGAGTTCCTTCAGAGCTTTGAAAAACTCGCGCCAATGATCAAACGGCTTGAGGTAAGCCAGCACCGACTTCGACGAGCAGTCGCGAATGGCCGCATCGGCATGTCGATCCTCACCCGTCGCTGTCGCACCTTCCCAAACACCATCCCACCGGGACGGTCGCCGCACTGTCGCGTACGGATCCAGCAGGGGCAACGTTGCCAGAACGTCTTCTGGACCACCATGGACGACTTCATCCCATCGCGCGGGAACCGGCAAACCGTTGGCCCGGCACGCCACCGCGATATTCTTCATGGCCGCGATGTAGACATCCGTAGCGGAACCTCGGGGCTCGGAGGCCGAACCTGAGTTCGCAAGCCCATCGTTTTCATCCCGCTTGGTAAACCATGGCAGATCGATTGGAGTCTCACTCCGAGGCGGGCACGTGTACCCCGTACCAATGCGAATGGTTTTGATGCCAAGACATCGAGCGACCAAGCCGGAAATCAAGCCAAAGTCTTGAACGACTAGGTCAGGGCGAGAGCGATCCAGAATCTGACACCACGCGCGGACGACGGATCGCAGACGATTGACATCGTGAACCCCCAAATTCCATGCAATCGTCGCTAGATTCCTTGGTGGCACCGCGGCGGTTCGCGCGCAGCCTTTCAGGGCAGGGCAGGGTAGAACGCGATGCGAGAATCTCTTTGCTTGCCTCGGTAATCGGTCGCTCTCCTTCAGCACCCATAGGACTTCATGGCCGGCCCCAGACATCGCCTCGGCGATCGGCAAGAATCGTCGCACATGACCCGACCCCGCCCCCCATTCCCATGCATACAAAACGCGACAAGGTTGACGGGCCTGACTCAACGAACCCAGCCCGCAAACGTCGACTCCAACTCGCCTGCTAGACCGTGAGGGTTCGTCAAAGCACCGTGATGAAAACGATTCCAGACCTCCGCTCGCAACCCCTTCAAACCCTCCCGGTCATGCAACAATTCAACGGCGATCTCAACGTACTCATCACTGTCGTCGGCAACGAGCTCCTGCAATCCCATGCGGATGAACATTGCTGAGGTTGCACGGTGAGCGTAGTAGTCACCGCAACAGGAAATGATGGGCGTGCCGACACACAAACACTCCAACGACGTCATCGTGCCTTGATAGGGAAATGCATCCAGTGCCAGATCGACATTCGCCATCGTTTGCAGGTGTTCCTGGAGCGTTTCAGCTCGCGTGCGGAATTGCAATCGATGCGGCGGCACGCCATGGGCAGCAAACGCCTGCCGATACCGATCTCGCAAGATGGAGACGCCGAAACGGTCTCCATACTTAAACAGTATCGATGCTTGTGGAACGCGTTTTAAGATCTGAGCATACGCTGCAATCGCAGCTGGCGAAATCTTGGCGACATTATTGAATACGCCCAGTACCGGTTGCTTGCCCAAAACAGGTGAAATGTCCTGAGCGATTTCATAGGGTCGCCAGGCAAGATGGGCGTGCTCCAGCCAAACCAGCTGTTCACCATACAAATGATCGGTCAATCCCGGCGGGTCGGCAAACCGATCCGTCAACCGATAGTCCATGGCCGGGATCGCTGACGTGTGGGGGTATCCTAAAAAGGAAGCTTGAACGGGAGCCAATCTCCGAGCGAGTAGCTTGAGTCGGTTCGCTCCCCCCGTGTAACCACCCAAATCAACCAGCACATCGAGTTCGTCCTTGCGTACGCTTTCGGACAACCGATCACCCGACCAGCCATGCACATTGGTGAAGTAATCCACCGACTCGTTAATCTCGTGCGTCGTCGCATCGGAGATTTTTCCATCATGGTAAACGTTGATCTCGCACCGCTGCCGGTCGTGCGATTGCAAGATAGGCAGGATGATCTTGCCGACCGGATGGGTATAAAAATCACTACCCAAATAACCCACCCGCACTCGTTCTGCAGCCATTCGGGGGCGAGTTGGAACGGCATCCGATGGCTGCGTAAAATGCATCCCAATGCGAAAGTGCTCATTGGAAATCTCGGCCGCTGAGTAGCGATCCGAATAGTTCATGTAGAGCAGATAGTTGGCAGCCGCACCGGTATGCCGGGCGTCGGTACGCAACAACTGACGGCAATAGGATATCGACTCATCCGTCTCACCAACTCCCGCCAGTAGAATGGAGAGCTGGAACAGGTTGCCCTGATGCCTCGGATCGACTTGCGCCCAGCGACGGCGAATCGGGATCGATTCATACTTCCGCTCGCCGCGATCGAGCATATCGCATGTTGCCGAGAACAATCGCACTGAAATCGCAGCCGGGTGCTGCGAAACGCCTTTGGATGCATTCATTCGCTTCAACAACAGATCGGCAGCCTCATCGACTTGACCGATCCATCCCAGTGCCTCGGCCAATCTCAATGTGCTTTCCACATCGCCACTGGACTCTTCGAACGCTTGCCGAGCCTGCACCACGGCCTCGTCCCAATCCGTCGGCCGATCGCTCCGCACCCGAGACGTCCGTGCTGATTGCGATTCTCCGAGGATCGGCTGGACAGATGCAGAGTCGGCCTGGATCGCCTTGGAGCAGGTCGCAGGCAATCGCTGAGAGGGCGCAACAATGGCGCCGGATGGACTGCCGATCCCTGCGGCTCCAGCGTACCAACGACCTCGAAGAGGTTCCGGCGTCGGATACCCGAGCAACTCCAACGTCGCAAAAAAATCGTCGTTGTGGCGCAGGGATTTCCAGAATTCCGGATCGACGGCTTCGCGAGGTTTCGGGGCAATTACCCCACGCTCTCGCTTCGCCGCAGCACCTGTGATCTTGTCGTAGCTCTGCCAACGCTGTCTCCATCGGTCATCGTAGGGAAACCCGAGCACATCACAGATTTTTCTCAGAGCCGTACCCGGACAATGCAGGAAATCTTCATACCGTACCCAGGGCATTGCCTGAACGTGCTCGGCAAAGGCACGCATTCCCCGCCATATCAATCCGTCATCCCACACAGCCCCCAATGCTTCCATGCGTTTGGAAACTAAAAATTGATCGACCGGATGCCTGACTGTTGCACACCTCGCCATCCACCATTCGTTGCCGACGAGGCATTCCTTCTTGTCGAATGCACAATCGGGCGGAACGCGTTGGTTGCCGCGATTGAGATCCTTCTCCTGATCTGCCAATTCTTCGCTGGCCGCTCTTGCACTCGATGAGAATGTATCCCAAGCGGACTTCATCGTTGGCTGAGTGAATGGGAAACCGATCCAATCGACATGCGACCAATCTCGCACAACAAGCGTCATTCCGCGATCGCTTGCCCGTTGTGCGATCAAATTCATGGCCGATCGAAACAACTTCTTATTTCCTGGAGGGATCTTTTGCACCTCCGCCTGTTCCATTAACCCATGCCAATGTGCCGCCTGCCATAGCGGATTGAAACGGTCTGTCCCACCAGGACTGATCTCGCTCAACAAACACACGTTCTCCATCGATGCCAAGCAGCGCGATATAAGAGTTCCGCCCGTCCGTGCCAAATGATGAAGAAGAGGCATCGAGTGTGGTTTCCCCGGCGCAACGCCGAATTCACAATGAAACAGCCAACTTTACACGAACCAATAGAGCATACTGGCTAGTAAAAAGCCAATCGACGACGGAGGGATGCTCGAAGCAAGCGAGATTGACACGACAATCGCGCCGCGATGCAGACGCAAACTGGGAATGCAAACCCCTTTCTGGCGTCAACGCGTTTCTCGCGGAGCGAACGACGTCGCGGTCACAACCCGCGAACGCAACAGCAGCTTGCAACCCGCAAAGACAGGTGGTCGAGTGCACAAGATCGTTTGTTGGAGTGTTTTATGGTCTCACTCATGGCGACACGTTCTTTCGAGCTTTGATGAAATTGTTTTCCACCAGCCAATGCTCGAGACGCTGGAAGCCGGGCGTGTCGATGACGTCAAGTTGACGTTTCCGCTGGCTCTCAACACGATCGACGACCGACGCATCTGCAAATGAGCCGAATGTTGGATCTGCCCCGGCGATAACCATGGCGTAGGCCAACACAGGACGTTCAAAGGCGACCATCGTAGCCGCGGGCACAGATCCAATGATGTCATCCTCCAACCAGCAATCGGGATCGGTCCCGGCTCGGATCAACTCCGCAAGAAGAGAACAACGCACGCTATAAAAGAAGGGAAAGCGAGCAATTCGAGAGAGCAAGTTACCTCCGTTATAGTCCCGTTGATCTGGCGAGTCAGAGTATGGAATCGCTGCTTGCAAAAAGTTAAACTCCAGGAACTCGATGGCGGCAAACATGACGGTGTCACCACGAAACAGCGGCCTCTGATTCGTTCGGTGGATGTCGCCAGTTAGTGCAAGATCAGGGTTAGCCCCATGAACTAGTAACAGTTCAAACGCTTGTATGTTTCTGTCGAGCAACGCCCAGAACAGCAGTGTCACCCCATGGTCTCCCACAAGGTTGACATCACCGCCTTGACCAATCCACGCCAGGAGCTGCTTAGGATCTCTCGAGGAAATGCTCTCGCATCCCGAGATGGCCTCGGAGGTGTGGAAGAACGTGTCGAACTCCCACTTCTCACGTTGCCAGTGTGTCAACTTATCGTAGTGAATGACGTAATCCAATTTCTCAGCAATCTGCTTGTACTTTGTCGTCGCATCGACAAACGCTTGCGTCTTGGATCGCACAGATTGAACCGCTGACCAGCCCAGGTAAGCAAAAGCAGCAAGTGCTGCCATTACGCACGCGAGCAATATAGCTCGTTGACTTCTCGTCGTGTTTCTCAAGGTTCACTCCCTCCCCTTCGACCAAGCAAAGAGCCCGAAGACCGATCCAAATGGATCTCCATCGCTGAGCGGTTTACACTCCATTGGGCGGACAAGCCGTATTGCACTGCGGACGATGGGCGTCCACCGTTCATTCCGCTCGACCGTGGCTCGTTACGTGATTCAATATACAGTGGCGCCCGCCGCTCGCTCGATTGAAGCGTATCGTGAGAATAGTGTCATTGGATCACGCTAAACGCTGCTTTGGATGGCATTCGTTTCTCTAAAATGCTGTCAATCGCCAGCTTGGCTTCGACGCCTCGCTTCTCTTTCAAGGCGTGCCTTACGATTCTTCAGCCGTAGAATCTCGCCTTCCCTGAACCATCCGGGGCGGCCCGGATTCTGCTTCGAAAGCTTTGCCCAGCGTTCAATGTCCTCCTGAGCCTGATCAACATCATAACCTTCTGATCGCAGAGCAGAGATAAATCGCTGCATCGATGCGTACTCACGTGGAATCTTCACCCCCCTTCTATTATCGACTGAACGCTTAATTACAAGCACAGAGTGGATAGTGTTTCCGAGCCGCTCATCACTCGCAACCGTAGGGTCCGCGCCCATTTCGAGCAGCTCGATTGCCAGGTCGTACTGTCCATATCGCCCTACGGCCGTTTCGATGGGTGTCGCCTCCAAATGATCGATCTCGTTGAGATCGGCTCCGTTGGCGATGGCAGCTGCCATGCGTTCGTTCGCATTTAGCACTCCCGCTCGAATGATCTCGTGCAACACACTATCGCCGTAGCGGCCCGGAAGCGTGGGATCTCCGCCATGTTTCATCACTTCGAGAAACTGCGTCGGGAACTGTGACCGGCCTGCCAAATGCATCACCGTGTCCCCCACGCGAAACACGTTGGGCAAGTTCAGATTGGACGTCAGTCGGACACCGGAATCCGCGCCGTTCTCCAAAAGGAGCACAAACCGCTCCGGCTGGTTGTCGGGAAATGCCCAGAAGAGAGGCGTCACTCCACCTTTTCCCACTGCATTGACATCAGCACCTGCGGCGATCAGCCGCCTCATCTCCTCGAGATCGTTCTCCTTAATGGCTTCACAAAGATCGACCACTTGCTCATCCTCAAAGTAGTCAGCGGCATGCAGATTGAACTTCTGATGGAAACTGGAGGAGGGAAGCAATGGACGTATCACAGCCGGAACTTCACATCCAGACGTCACTGCAAGAACCAGCACCGCTCCGCACCAGTTCAGCAGCGTGATTGAATCACTTTTCAGAAATCGGCTAGCCATCCGACTCGCTCTCATGGCGACACGTTCTTTCGAGCTTTGATGAAATTGTTTTCCACCAGCCAATGCTCGAGACGCTGGAAGCCGGGCGTGTCGATGACGTCAAGTTGACGTTTCCGCTTGCTCTCAACACAATCGACAACTGACGCATCTGCAAAAGAGCCGAATGTTGGGTCCGCCCCAGCAATAATCATTGCGTAGGCTAACACTGGACGGTCAAAGGCGACCATCGTAGCCGCGGGCACAGACCCTATGATGTCATCCTCCAGCCAGCAATTGGGATCGGCCCCGGCTCGGATCAACTCCGCAAGAAGAGAACAACGCACGCTATAAAAGAAGGGAAAGCGAGCAATCCGTGAGAGCAAGTTACCTCCGTTATAGTCTCGCTGATCTGGCGAGTTAGAGTATGGGATCGCTGCTTGCAGAAAGTCAAACTCCAGGAGTTCGATGGCGGCAAACATGACGGTGTCGCCACGAAACAGCGGCCTCTGATTCGTTCGTTGGATATTGCCAGTTAGTGCAAGATCGGGATCGGCCCCATGCATCAACAACAGTTCAAAGGCTTTTATATTTCTGTCAAGCAACGCCCAGAACAGCAGTGTAATACCGTGATCTCCTACGAGGTTAACATCACCATTTTGCCGAATCCATGACCTAAGCTCCTTGGGGTCTCTCGAGGAAACGCTCTGGCAGCCCGAAATGGCCTCCGAAGTATGAAAGAATGTGTCAAACTCCCACTTCTCACGTTGCCAGTGTGTCAACTTATCGTAGTGAATGACGTAATCCAACTTCTCAGCAATCTGCTTGTACTTTGTCGTCGCATCGACGAACGCTCGCGTCTTGGATCGAACAGACTGAACCGCTGACCAGCCCAGGTACGCAGAAACACCAAGTGCTACCATTACCAACGCGTACATCGCAACCTGCTGACTCGCATTCAATCTCCTCACTGGATAACTCCCCCATTTCCCAGGCCACTTGGGACGTGATAGACATTCCACCCGGGGCCGTGCATCACACCGTAATAGATTGAATCAAACCCATGGGATTTGAGTAGCTTATCACCTGCGTTCAACGCCGTCTGGTAGTCGAATTCAAAGTGCGGGTAGTACTGCATCAAAGGACCTACATCGAATTCTACGTTCACGAGGCCAGTTAGAACAGCAATGAGACTTGCGCTATCAGGATCGCTCAGCAGATCCTGTACGTCGTGCAGGAACTCGGACTCACTCGCGGTCAGGTCATAGATTCCTTCAATAAAATGAACCGGGTGCCCCACTGCATCGGGAAGATAGAGCCTATCACCGACTTTAATTTCGACTGAATTCTGCAGAAAACTTAGTAGGTCAGGCGCATCTCGCGTCCCGTCGGAGCGTGTATAGGATGTCCAGACTTGGTACGATGTAACATACTCGCTCCCACGATCAAACCGCGACCGAGCGCCGGGCACTAGGTCGATGTCTTCAATTGGATCAGCAAGGGCCTCCTTCACGAGTCCTGCGGCATTGAACGTTTCTGCTTGGATTGCCGCTGCTATTGCCCCGGCACTCGCCAAACCACCTCCGAGAGAGTGTCCTGTCAAGCTCAATCGGCCGTGATATTCTGGAACTAGTGTTAGTAGCTCGGACAAAACCGCGGCGACGCTGTACATTCTGGAATACTCCGCGAGAAGCTGTTCAGCGTTCGCAATGATATCTATCATCTGCGTTGGGTTTGTACCGCGAAACGCAAGGCGATAAGCTTTCTCCTGCGTGTGGTCTCGATACAACCCGATCGCCATGCCCGGCACGGATCGAGTGTCAGTGTCATTGATACTGAATGCGCGGTACTGAAACTGATCAAGAATGAATGCTTGGTCTCTTTGAACTATTTCGCTCGCAGCAAGGTGCTCTGACAATTCTTCAATAGATACTAGCTGAAGACCAAAATCTGAGCTATCGATGGGATCTGCATTCTCATCAGAAATCCCACTGCTATCCCGAGCGCCGTAGACGAGATCGGAAGCGATTGCATTCCGCATCGCCGGAGATTCGAGCAATCTCGGGAGCAGGGAACCGGGAAGCACATTGACATACTGCACCATGTCAGAAAGCTCTAAGTTCTCGATGCCGGACACATTTATCTCAAGTGTGTTGACGGGCCGCCCCGCATTGTCAATCTCCCACTTCGTGTCATGCGACTCTTTTGTCCACATGGCCTCTAGATAAATCGTGAATGATCCAGTTGCGGGGCTGTAGTTGAGATCCGATAGCGAATACGTACCGAAGACATTGGAAAGTTTGTTGCCTCCGTCGCGGACGTCACTCGCTTCACGGTTTGGATCCGCCTTGTAAGTATTCCAGAATCGTGTCACTCCGGAATCCTCCAGACTTCCAATTAACGTAACCTGGATGTTTGGATCATTTACATTGAGTCCTTGTGGGAGACGCACCCGAACCGGCGTGAAATTCGGGGCATCTTCGTATAACAACTTCCCAATCCCATACCTGCTTGATTCCAGGTACTCCTCCCACTCCGAGTTGTCTGGGTAGCCGAAGCCGTTGTTGTTATCGCTGTCAATGTCGACATCGATGCCCCAGATGGTGACATCGACGTGCCCGAGAAAGACCGTTCGCTCGGGCTCTCCGTTGGGTGGCTGGGCGTCGCCGAAGTTGGGCTTCCAGCTGAGCGAGATTCGCGTCGCTCCGATGCCGATGCCTTCGATCCATACATCGGATTCGCCACGATACGGATGGAGAACATCCTTCTGAATCCCCGGCGTGTATTGATGGTTCTTTTCGGGAGAGTCCCAGAGTTTGATCTGCCGCGTGTCGTAACCGAGAAAGAAATAGCCGTCGGGCTCTTGCGGCTCTTCTTCGGCGTCTCCAGGAGGATCGCTACCTGTTTCAGGACCTCCGTCCGGCCCATCATCATCTGGAGCAACGGGTTGGGCAGCCTCGGCAAATCGTCCTGTGAAGGCTTGAAGCGACAACTTGACAATATCATCTTCTTGTACAGATGCACCTTCGTGCATGTCTTCTGTATCGTTCTCATCGTCATCATCGTTGTTTCGAGTGACATTAGCGGACTGAATCAGGTAGCTGGTCTGGCCTTGATCGTCGTCGTGGAGCGTGACCGTGATCGGGTGCAGCGAGAGTCCATCCTCGGGCATGGGCCGCGTGACACGTATCGTTTTCGTTTCAGTCGGCTGGTACTCGAGCGTCGTCGGGTGCAGGGTCGTCGCTTCGTCGTTGGCTTCCGTGGTGACTCCGTCGGGCCATTTGACGGTGACGTGATGCCGGTCCCAGACACCAGGATCCCAGAGGGAGGATGTGACGACGAGGAACTCGTCACCCTCAGCATCTGTCTCCGTCGTCACATGCGGCCGGGATGTGAAGAGCGGACTGACATTGCTGATCTTGGCCGTATCTTCAATGAGTTCACTGGTGAATTCGATCCGATAGTCAATGTCATCGCGCCAAGTATCATTGCCGGGCGAGCCACCCTGAAATTCTGACTCGCCATCGTCGGGGATCGTGAAGTACGCATCGAAGCCAGAGTACTGGTCGTAGAGACCGTAGTCTCTACTCCGAGCATAGAATTCACCTGACTTGAACTGAACCATTTCGTCTTCGTCGTCAAAGTCGCCATCGAAGTTGATGTCGGCAAACACTGTTAGGTCGGGGGCATCCCGTTTGCTCCATGGGCCGGACACCCAACCCGCGATGCGGAGCTGCTTCGCTTCGCGAACCGATTGTGGGGGTTGGGTACCATCGAGCGCGTCGTTGAACATCCCCGCACGCAACGCAGCGATGGAGAATGTCAACGGCTCGGCAAAATCCACTTCGGACGTGTCGCTACTTCCAGAGCTCGATCCCGTCGTGCTGCCATCAACTCCGCTATTTGGCGTTTCAGAAGTTGTGATGGTCCCTGAGGTGGCTGAACCGGAGGTGCTGCCATTGGACGAATCGCTCGTCCCGGTAGATTGCGTTGCCGCAGTCGATCCCATTGAGGTTCCATCGCTCTCATCCCAGGTGGTTGTGTAAGTGGTACCGGAGGAAGTGGTCGAAGCCGAACCGCTGGTCGACCCCATGGTGCTGCCAGTCGTTGATCCGGCGCTGACACCCGACGTCGTCCCGTCGACATCGGTTCCGCCAGGCGTTTCCGTTCCCTGGGTGCCCTCATACGGGTCGCCGTGGCTACCGTCCGTTGCTGAGCCACTCGTGCCGTCGTCACTATCGTGAGTGCTGTCATTGTATGGATCATCCAGAGCACCGCCCGTTGCTCCCTCATCTCCCACGCTACCGTCTTCTTCCTTGGGCTCGCAATCATTTAGTCGCGCTTCGACCTGGGCGATGGTCGCATCGATTGCAGCGATCTGGTCGCTGAACCATGAGACCTGAGAGGGATGCGTTGCATCGGCGAGCTGGCTTTGCAAGTCTTCACGCGTTGACTGCAATGTATCCAGCAAAACTTCATCGGCATCGCAGGTACTGGTCACCTGGGTGACGCCACCCATTGACTGCGGAGAGCTCTGCTGCATGGTGTCTTGAGCAGCATCCTGCATTTGAATGGCTGTTAAGACGAGTCCATAATCATTCAGATTGACCACGCCGTTCTGGCTCACGTCCATCGCGTGTGTTTCTGGAAAGCCGATGGGGTCATTGATTGAGTTCAGTATGGCGAGGGCGTCCAGGGACGTGAGATCGCCATCGTTATTGACGTCGCCTACCAATTGAGGGACGTCTTCAGGATCATCTGTCGGATCCGGCGGCGATGGGGCGATCGGGGCCTCGATGTCAGCAGCGAGCAAATGGCGCTGACAAAGCGTTTCAAGTCTCAACGCTCGCGGTGCATCGCGGCGAGAGGGACAGGGGGCGTGAGCACTTCGGTTATGACCGAGGTCACGCAAGGAAATGGAAACTCGTTTCCACGATGATCGTTTCGTTTTCATGATTCACCCGAGCTGTAAAGAAGCAGCTGGCAGGGGCGGGAACCACCCCGATAGAACCACCTTACGGGAAATTGTGCCTCGTGTCACGTAAAATCAAGAATTATTTTTAGTTGTTTTGAGTCGGTTGTTGCTTAGGAGCTCCTGCATATCTCGGCAGTTCGAAGCTTTCGGACAGATGACAGACGCGTTGCCGTCGCATCGCGGCGCGGTCACTCTCGCTGCCTCGCCTAGCGTGGGATGTTCGTGCATCGATAGCAGCGCGGAACGTGCCGCCTCCGGTTGGTACGCTCTATCACGATGGGCGTGAAGTCACGCTTGACTGCGGCAGCAGTAGCTCGGATGCCGATAAATCGAACCAGGTGTTTAGCTCCGTCGCCGAGCAAGCCGGTTCATACTTTGCCAAGCGGGAGTCACGCAGAGAGATTTCTAGCAACACGCGTATCTCAACAGACGCGACCCCGCACGTGCTGGCTCCTCCTGTGCTATAAATGGAGGCCGACAGTCTGCTACCCACCCCCCCCCCACACAATTCCCACCGGGTTCGTCGATGACGCGACGCCAGTTTTGTTAGGTTGTCGCTGGAACTGCGGCTTCGACGCGAGTTCCTGATTGTGGTATGGCAAACGCTTCAACAGCGAGGCGACCCAACTACATCTCTGGATCGTGCCGTTGCGGCCAATGCTCCCGTGGCGAACATCGCCGCGGAAGTTTGTGAGACCTGCGTTACTGCGATCGATAAGTGAATCTCGAGCGAGATTGTGTAGCCGCGTTGTCGAGCGATGCCGTCCCCTCCCGTTTTCTCTCTGTAACACTGCCGAGGACCATGGAAAAAGTTTTGATCGTGATTGGTGACGCCAGCGAAACGCTGGACACCATGTATCCGTACTACCGTTTGCAGGAAGCAGGGTTTCAACCTGTCGTTACCGCCCCGGAGCAGCGACGTTATCAGATGGTGATGCACGAAGTGAAACCAGGATGGACGATCACTAAAGAATGGGAAGGCTACACGATCGATTGTGATGTGCCGTTCAGTGAAGTTAACTCCGAGGAGTACGCCGGTATTATGTTTTCGGGTGGCCGTGCGCCCGAGTACATTCGCTACGACAAAGACTTGGTGCGAATCACCAGGCATTTCTTTGCAGCCAACAAGCCGATAGCATCGGTTTGTCATGGGGTCGAGATTCCTGCGTATGCGGATTGTGTGCGTGGTCGCCGGATGGCGACGGTGCCCAAATGCCAGTTCGACCTGGAAGTCTGCGGCGGTATCTTTGTCGACGAGGCCTGTGTGATCGACGGCAACCTAGTCAGTGGCCGGACGTTTCATGACAACGGACATTACGTGGGGCCGTGGATCGAGATGTTGGTCAAGGCACGTGATGCCGCCGTGGTGACCTGATGCACATCCTGATTGCGAATGTTCCGATAGCTGTGATTTTTTGGGCTGCTCTGGCAGTAGCGGAAGAGTCTCGCCCGGACCCCGAAGATCATCGCGACCGAGCCACCGCGCCCGTAGTGGCGGGATTTGATCGCTTTGCGCGGCACGGTGATATCGATGGTATCCAAGGTGGACGGCTGTTGTTGAGCGAGTTGAGTTGCACGGCCTGCCATTCCAGTGGCGGCGCAGCCGCCGGTAAGAACGCCCCTGACGCCAAGTCCTCTGACAAATCGCCGCCTGACCAGCAGATTGCCCCCAAGGGTGGGCCGCGACTTCATAGTGCGGGGCGTCGCTATTCTCAGGCGTGGTTGGCCGAATTCATCGCCTCGCCCCACCGCGTCAAGCCAGGGACGACGATGCCGGATTTGCTAGGCAGTCGGCCCTTGCAGCAGCGACAGGAGATCAGCCGGGCAATCGCGGCGTTTCTTACGCATACACAGCGGGCGGAATATCCCGCGATCAAAGCGAGCGGCTCCACGCCAGTTAGGTTCGAGTTTTGGAATCATGGAGATGCCAATCGCGGTAGCGAGATCTTTCACTCACGCGGCTGCGTGGCGTGTCATTCCAGCGGTGCTGATCGCCCCGTCTCGGAGACCAGCTCGTCTCCGGTCGATGCGTTATTGGATGAACTCGATCCCGAGGAGCTTGAAGAAATGGGGTTAGCGGGCGCCGCTCGCCGTGTGGATTCGATCCCGCTGGGGAGATTGGAAGCCAAGTACGCTCGCAAGTCACTCACTCATTTTCTACACGATCCCGCGCTCACACGTCCCGCTCTGCGGATGCCCGACTTCCAGTTGTCGACTTCCGATGCGGCTGATTTAGCCGAATACCTGCTGACGACTTACTCGTTGGATGGCCCCGGGTCGGGAACTTCGCGGTCGGGTGCTTCGCGGTCGGGGACGCCGAGTGGCGGCTCCGCCAACGATGCTGCCCTCGTGGCGAAGGGGCGCCAGTGGTTCAACGAGTTGAACTGTTCAAGCTGTCATGACACATCATCCGAAACAGCGAAGGTCGAGGCACTGCCATTGTCAGCAGTCGACGCTTCGGCTGGCCATGGCTGTTTGTCAGATTCGCCGCATCGTTCCGTTCATTATTCGCTCGATCGCGTGCAGCGAGATGCGATTGGTGATGCGATCGGAGGTATCCAGTCAGGAAGGACGTTTACCGCAACCGAGCAACTCGATGGCATTCTGCTGGCGACAAATTGTTACGGCTGCCATCAACGCGAGGACATGGGTGGCGTGGGTCGTTACCGAAAATCATTCTTTGAAACCGAGGGGCACGTCGACTTGGGCGATGAGGGTCGTTTGCCACCACCACTGACGGGCGTCGGCAGGAAGCTGACCTCTGCTCACCTCACCAATGTCCTCTCAGGCAAGGCGGCGGCAGTCCGTCCATATATGCAGATTCAGATGCCTCGTTTCTCGCCCGATGTCACGCGATCTGTGCCAACGTTGTTCGCCGAGGTCGATCAAGCTCATTCCGTTAGCGAAAAACAGGTGTTCGGGGATGCGGCAGGCTTGGCCGAGGCCGGGCGTGAGCTAATGGACATTGGCTGTGTGCAGTGTCATGCCTTTGCAGGAAACTCATTGCCGGGTGTTGTTGGAATCGATCTAAGCAAGATTGGTTCTCGCATCCAGCCAGCATGGTTTGAGGAGTTTTTGCTTGATCCTGGGGCGGTCAAGGCACGCACGCGGATGCCAACGTTTTTCATTGATGGAAAAAGCCCCAGGCCCGATCTTCTCGGGGGCGACCCGAAACGACAAATCGTCGCAATGTGGATGTATCTCAAGGCGTTGCCAAAACACTCGTTGCCACGCAAGATTGAGAGATCGAGAGCAGAAAGCTATGAGCTTGATCCACAAGGCCAACCACTGGTTCTGCGAACATTCATGAAGGCGGCGGGAACGCACGCAATCGCAGTGGGGTTTGCTGAAGACGTTCACTTTTCCTACGACGCCGAACAAGTTCGACTGGCGACGGCGTGGCGGGGAAAGTTTCTGGACGCTCGGGGGACGTGGTTCGTCCGCTCCGCTCCGCCGGCTGAACCGCTCGGCAAAGACGTTGTTGACTTCCCCAGCGGATTTTCCTTTGCCAAGCTAAGCGGCAAGAACGAGCCATGGCCTCTTCAGTCCGCAGTGCGTTTCGGGGGCTACCGACTGGGCGACGGACAGACGCCAGAGTTCTTCTACCGCTATGGTGGCTTCGAGGTCAGCGATCAGATTCGGCCTGCCGGTTCGAATCGAGCAATCGATCCAGAAGCGAAACCGGGACTGCAGCGAAGGTTGACAATAGCGCCGTCCCAAGCGAGAGAAAAAGCTCAGGCCGAGGTGGTCTGGTTCCGTGCTCTCAGCGGCCGGGGGCTACAGCGTGTGGATGACCATACGATGCGAAATGAGGCGGGGGTGATGGTTTCCTTGCCACCTTCGCTGGCCAGCGATGCGTACGTTTACGAAGGCGATGGTATGGTCGAGTGGCGTGTCCCGGCACGTGAATTTCCCTTCCAGATTGAGGTTGATTATTCATGGTAGATCGCACGTTTCGGACGAGATGTCTGTGGGGGTTTGTGTTGCTGGTGGTGTCGCCGCAGATCTTGCGAGCAGCTGACGAGAACGACTTTTACCGGATCGTCTCGATTGCGGTGGCCGAAGCGAGCGATTCACGTTCACCTCATTGGCAACCCGCTCCCGACGGCTTGGTAATGGAAGTGAGCGGATTGGCGGCATTGGACGATTCACGTGTTGCGGTCGCCATTCGCAAGGGTGAGATCTGGATTCTGGATGGTGTCTACGACGACCCACCGGCCAATGTTACGTACTCACGATTTGCTTCGGCGCTTCATGAACCGCTCGGGTTGCTGTGGCACAACGACTCGTTTTACGTTACCCAGCGGTCCGAGTTAACTCAGATACGCGATCGCGATGGGGATCAAGTCGCCGACGAGTATTTGACTATCGCGAAAGGCTGGGGGGTGACAGGGCACTATCACGAATACGCCTATGGGCCGAAGCTGGATCATGACGGTAATCTTTGGATCACCCTCAATATTGGTTTAGGGCTGAAGGGTGATCAGCTAAGACGGACTGTCGAGAACAAAACGCTTGGCTACCGCCAAGGATTGTGGCGGGGCTGGGGAATGAAAGTCACGCCGCAAGGCGAAATGATCCCAGTCTGCGCGGGAATGCGGTCGCCATCAGGTTTAGGGGCGAATGCCGATGGCGAGATGTTTTACACCGACCAACAAGGCAACTGGGTAGGCACCAATACGCTGCATCACATGAGGTCAGGAGCCTTCTTCCATCACGCCGAGTCGCTGGCGTCGATCGACCATCCTGCATCACCGCTCAATGATGTAGCATCCGTTCCCAATGGGTTGCCGTTTCCTGACGCCCTCAAAGTATTTCCCCAGCTGGTCCCTCCGGTCGTCTGGTTTCCCTATAAAAAGATGGGGCAATCGGCGACCGATATTATGCTCGATGAGAGCGACGGCAAGTTTGGTCCATTTGCGGGCCAATTGTTTGTCGGTGAATTCACGCAGGCGTCGATCCATCGAGTGTTCATCGAACGTGTCAACGGCGAATTCCAGGGTGCCTGCTTTCCCTTTCGCAGCGGATTTGCTTCGGCAGTTTTACGGATGGCTCAAGGCCACGACGGCAGCATGTTTGTCGGTCTGACCAACCGTGGTTGGAGCAGTCTGGGGGCGGCCTCGTACGGATTGCAACGTTTAGAGTGGACGGGAAAGATGCCACTGGAAATAAAAGAGATGCGGGCTAAGCACGATGGTTTTGAGCTGACCTTCACCAAGCCCATCGATGGCAAAACGGGCAGCGATCCTGCGTCCTATCTGATGTCCAGCTACACGTACCTGTATCAGTCCTCCTACGGCAGCGAAGAAATCCAGAGGAAAGCAATGCCTATCCGGAAAGCCACCGTGTCCGAGGATGGACTGCGGGTCCACTTGACGGTTGATGGGTGCCGCGAAAAGTTCGTTCACGAACTGAATGCGATCGGGGTGCGAAGCAAGTCGGACGAGCCCCTACTTCATTCGCATGCGTACTACACACTCAATGCGATACCCACGTCCGAATAGACGTGTGCCAAAAATTTGTAATCCGAACACGTCAAAGCTATGCTAGTGGCCTTCGCCATATTGAGCCGGCGAGTGATCTTCCTCCCCCCCATGACCTACCTAGAAAGCTGTTTTGATGACAGATCGACGAAATTTCTTGAAGACCTCGGCCACGATGGCCGCCTTGGGATCGGCCACCCTTTCGGCCCAGTCTGCCTCGGCCGCTGCGGGCAGTAACGAGCGGATGCGAATTGGATTCATCGGCCCCGGTGGCCGCGGTTTCAGTGCCCACGTGAAATCATTGTGTGCTCTCCACGCTGCCGGACGAGCGATTGATCTGGTCGGTGTTGCCGAGGTTTACGAAGTCCAACGGGACCGGGTCGCCGATCACATTAAGAAGGAAACCGGCACCGATCCAGGTCGCTATGTCGATTATCGCGATATGATCGAGAAGGAAAATCTGGATGCGGTCTGCATCGGTACTCCAGATCACTGGCACCACAAACAGACCATCGATGCGCTCGCGGCGGGGCTGAACGTCTACTGTGAAAAGCCAATGACGAAAACGGTCCAAGAGGCGTTCGATGTCGAAGACAAATGGCGGGACAGCGGCAAAGTGATGCAGGTCGGTGTGCAGTCGACCAGTCTACCGGTCTGGGATGAGGTGAACAAACTATTGTGCGACGGCAAGCTCGGAAAAGTACTGGGCTTTCAAACGGAGTATTTTCGCAATTCCGATGTGGGGCAATGGCGGTACTACAAGCTGACCCCGGAGATGACGCCCAAGACCATCGACTGGGACCGCTGGCTCGGCCGTGAGCATGACCTCGCTGAAGACATGCCGTTTGACCGCGAAGTCTACAAGCAATGGCGGCGGTTCTGGCCCTTTGGCAGCGGCATGTTTACTGATTTGTTCGTACACCGCACCACGTCGATGCTCAAAGCCACGGGGCTGCGCGTGCCCGGTCGTGTCGTCGGCGCGGGCGGAATCTACCTGGAATACGATGGACGTGGCGTGCCCGATGTGGCGACTGTGGCGGCTGATTTTAACGAAGGCGTTCAGGGATTGATAACGGCAACAATGTGTAACCAGGAGTCGCGCATCAACCAATTGATTCGCGGTCACTATGGAACCTTCGCATTCGGAAACGGCGAAGGATTCGATGGGTTTGATTTTATTCCCGAGCGAGGGCCGGTCACTCACGTCCGCCAAGAGGCTGAACGGATCGCCACGACTCCGGTGAAGAACACCACACTGGCGCACTTCGAGAATTGGCTCGACGCCTGCGAAGCCAATGATCCATCGATGTGCAATAACCAACCCGACCTGGGCGCTGCTGCGATGTCGGTTGTCAATCTCGGAGCACAGAGCTATCGAAATGGCCAAGTGTACTTCGTCGATGATCGTAAGATTTCGGACAAGGACCCCGGTTGGGCGGGGAAATGGGAAGCCCGTTCGGTGGCCGGTGGCCCAGCGTCGCACATCCCCGGCTGGAATGCTGGCGATTACGGCAGCACGCAGTCCGCGCCGGAATACATGAAGTACGGTGGGCCGTGGGTCGATGGAAAAGACCCTGCTAGCGAAACCTGATCGCTGTTTGATTTCCACAACTGCTGATTGATCCGGCAGACAACGTTCTATCCCGTCCCTTTGGGTTGAGTCCCGCCGGACGGGCGGAGCGTCTAGTCCGAGGTGGATTTCGGCAGTTGAGCGTGGAAGAGGTACATCGCTCCGTAAGTCCAGTTGCGGGGTGGCATCCCAGGATAGTTCTGACGGTCCATCATCAAGGCGATGTAGGGCGCGGGATAGCCATCTGGAAGAGGGATGATGTTGGGCCAAATCCGCGTTCCTGTCTTTTCGTTCCACGGGGGCAGGTGCACGTCCAGTTCCCCGACAGGTTCCATCTCCGGATAGGAGCGGATGTAGACCTTCCGATCGGCGCTGCCGAAGAAAATATAGCGATCGGCGCCGACCTTCTGGATGAGTGTGCCGGTGCTGTCCATTTCCACAGGCCCGGCCAGTCGCTCGTAGCCGCGATCCCAATGGTCGGACTCCCATAGACCTGCACGATACTTGCCCGCTTTCTCGGACAACAACAGCCTCCATTTGCCTGCTTCGGTATCGAAAACGCCATGCGGGTCTTCATGCTGTCCGGTTAGACCGATCGGTTTGGCTCGCATGATGGAGAAACCTCGCCGCGGGTCACGATCACTCCACACCGCAAGGATCGCCTTCGCCTCTTGCTTCGATTTCGTCCCCAGGGCACTGAACCCGGTCGTCCAGCCACGCCATTGGCCGGACGGTTCGTCGTAGAACAGATGTGAGGCGAGTTCATTTCGCCAGAGTCCGTCATCCATGTCAAAAACAATGATTCCCTCGAATTTCAGATCGAACACAGAAGGGTTCATTGAGAACACTCCCTGCATGGGATGGGGCAGCCCGCGGCCTCGCACCGTCATCGTTATCCAAATGCGGCCCTGATCCAGCAGTGGCTCGCCATTTTGGTTCGTGATCGCACGGATGTCGGCTTGGCCGCAACCTGGCGTCAATGCCGAGATCGCTTCATCAACCTGTACGGAGGAGTTTGGCTCGAGATCGCTGAATAAGCGATACTCGAAGCGACTGATCAAATCTCGGCGCCGCAGTTCGAGGTGATCATTGAAGTCGGGGTAACCAACCAGGGTCGATTTTCCTTTCGATTCGATGTAAAGATTCGCCCCGACAGCTAACATCTGCACACGCAATCGCATCGCCCCTGTGCGAGGAGCGTCCTCGGGCCAAGCGAATGATTGTCGGCTTACCTCCTGTCCTGCCTTCCTCACGATCCACTCAACAGCTTGGCACTCGCCGTCTGCGACCACAATGCAGGCAGAGAGATATTCCTGCTCGTCCGGTTCGCTTAAACGCAGCCCGATACGCCCAGTGCCATCGCATTCCCGCAAGCCTATTTCATAAGTTGCGAACGGATTGAAACCTCCGATCCACCGCTGAGAGGTTGCCGCATGGTCACCAGATGTGATTACCAGTTTGCCATCCTCGATCGAACACGCGGTTTCGTTGATTTGCTCACCAACCTTCGGGTGCATCAAATCGAGATTAACGACCTTCGCGGGCAGCATGGATGCTAGTGGGATCTGCTGGGCCCGATCAAAAATCATTCGCCGTGTAGCTTGACGGCGAAATGTCAGCGACTGTGGTTGGACACTTGCTTGTTGAGCCGGACCTTCAATGGGATATGCGCACTGCAGGATCACAGCGATTAGTAAGGCAACGGATCGACCGGGGAAAAACGATGGATGGCGGAACAATTGCTGTCTCGAATATGAGTGGGCACGTGGCAGAATATAGGGCGGCAGTCATCGTAGCAGAACAGCAGGCCAGATACGCATTTCGGTGATCGTGCGGGATGCGAACGGGACGCATTGCGCACGCTGGAACAACACCAGCCTCAGTCCTTCTGGTACCGTATCCATGGTGTTGAGACGCTGCTCACGTTCTGTTTCCATCGCCAATATTGATCCACGATGAACCACGCTTCTTTCCGACTCTCTGCCGCATGCTTTCTATGCTTGTCGATAGCTGCCGCTTCACCGCCGACGACGGCGGCGCAGTGGGAAACAGTAACCGTCCCGGGCGAGCAAGAGATTGCTGGCTATGCGTGGTACCGGACCTGGTTCAAACCGCACCCCAGCTTTTTCAGCAAGCACGAACGGGACTTGTTTGGCGAATCGGTGATCCTCAATATCCGCGATCTGCCGGGTGCTCACGAAGTTTTCATCAATGGCAAAAGGCTAGGCGGTGGTGGATCGTTCCCACCTGAGTATGTCGATGGCCGGGACGGAAACCATCGCTATAAAATACCCTCGGGAAGCTTGGTGGCCGAGCAATGGAACGAAATCCGTGTGCGGGTCTACCACCCCGAGGGCAAAGGCGGCTTTCTCTCCGAAGCACCGTTTGTCATGAACTACTTTTGGGAGTGCGTTTTCGCAGGGGATTGGGAGTTCCAGCAGGGCGATGAGCCGCCTGAGTCGGACGGCGCCGTGCAGCAAAAACCGATGCCATCAGCGTTCGAGTCGTTTCACGAATCCAGTCGTGTCCTCGGCGAAGCCGACACACTCGTGCATGGGGACAAAATGTCTCCAGCCGATTCGCTCGCGGAAATGGCGACTCCGGATGACCTGGCGATCGAACTCCTGCTCAGTGAACCAGTGGTTGCCCAGCCCACGCACTTCAGTTTCGATTCGCGGGGGCGTTTATGGATTTCCCAGTACCGGCAGTACCCGTATCCCGCGGGTCTGAAGATGATCAGTCGGGACAAGTATTATCGCTCACATTACGATCGTGTCCCGCCCCCGCCACCCCATCATGATCGCGGTCGCGACGTCATTTCGATTCATGAAGACACCGACGGCGACGGCCAGTACGACAAGCACGAGGTATTTCAGGATGAGCTGAACATGGCCAATGCGGCGATTCGTGGTCGCGGCGGCGTCTGGGTCATGCACACGCCGTACCTGTTGTTTTACCCGGATGCCGATTTTGACGATGTGCCCGACGGGCCTCCGGTCGTCCATCTCCAAGGTTTCGGTTTGGAGGACTCCCACTCGGTCGCTAACGGCTTGGTATGGGGGATGGATGGATGGCTCTATGGTGCCCAGGGCAGCACGACGAGTTGCCACGTGACGCGGCCTGGAATCGATCCACCCGACGATCCTGGCATCTACTTCCAAGGTTGCATGGTATGGCGATACCACCCCGAAACCCATCGCTTTGAGATCTTCTCCGAGGGTGGTGGGAATAACTTTGGTCTCGAGGTCGACTCGGGCGGTCGGCTGTTCACAGGCAACAACGGCGGCAGGACTCGAGGATGGCACTACCTCCAGGGAGGGTTGCACTTGATGCAGGGAACGACCCCGAACAAGTTCGGGCCGGTGCGCAATGAGTTCGCGTTCGGGCACTTGCCGCACATGGCTACCGAACAGCCGATACCGCGATTCACTCACTTCGCCACCCTCGTGGAATCCACTGCGATGCCGGCGAAGTACCACGACACTTTTTTCAGTGTCGAGCCACTGCATAATTTCGTGATCGGCAGCAAACGGATCGTTGAAGGAGCGACCTTCACGACATCCGATACCGAAAAAGTTTTGACCTCGGGCGATCACGCGTTCCGGCCGGTCTACATCGCCAACGCGCCCGACGGGTCGGTCCTGATCGCAGACTTCTACGAGCACTACATTGCGCACGGCCAGCACTACCAGAGTCAAATCGATCCCACGACCGGGCGCATCTTTCGCTTGCGGGGGCAGCAAGAATCGCTGGAGAGCGATCTCAACCTCGATGCCAAAAGCTCTGATGAATTGGTCTCCTTGCTCGACCATCCCAACCGGTGGCATCGACACACCGCCGTGCGGCTGCTCGGTGAACGCAAGGATCCCTCCACAGCGGCGAAGCTACGACAGCTTATTGTCGATGGCAACTCACGCGAATCATTGGCGGCCTTGTGGGCGTTGTACCAAGGCTTTGGGCTCGATCACAAAACGGCGCTAGCAGGAATTGCCCACAGTGTGCCGCTGGTACGCTACTGGACGATCCGGTTGGTCTGCGACGACATCGGATTCGCCCATAAACGCGAAGTGATCGGATTGACCGATAGCCTCGGTGAGCGGGCCTCTTCCAGCGGTCCAGCTCGGGTTGCCGAGGAATTGTTCTCGGCGATCTTGGTGCAGGCTCAAAGCGAAACCGATGCCGAGGTTCGATCTCAGATCGCTGCTTCGGCACGTCGACTCCCCGTGGATCAGGCTCTCACGCTCGTTTCGGCTGTCCTCGAGCATGACGAAGACATGAACGACACCTACGTTCCGTTGATGTGTTGGTGGGTACTGGAGAAGAACCTCGACCAAGATCGTGACGCGGTCATGGCAGTCTTCGATGACCCCACGTTTCGGCGTAGACCGATCGTCGTTGAGCATATTCTCCCCCGCATCATGCGTGCTCTGGCGCTCAAGGGAGGCCATCGTGACCTGCAGCAATGTGCTCAGCTGCTAAAACTCGCCGACAGCCAAGAGCAGGTCGACGCGTTGTTGGCGGGATTCGAACTCGCGTTCGCCGGACGGCGAATGGTGGGGCTGCCCGAGGAACTGGTCGAGACGCTGGTGGATAGTGGTAGGTCTTCACTGGAACTGAACGTTCGCCTGGGTGACACCGACGCAGGCGAGAAAGCAGTGGCGCTATTACAAAACAAAGACGCCAACACTGAAGAGCGGATTTCGATCGCGAGAATTCTCGGCGAGGTCACCTCACAGGGTGCTCGGGAGGCTCTGCTCGACGTGTCCGTCTCGGCGGGGGATGCAGGTCTCCAACGTGCTGCCCTGACAGCCGTCTCTGCTTTTGAAGACAAATCGATTGGCAGGCAGTTGGTCAATCATTTTGCCTCGTTCTCTGACGAGGTCCGCCCCGCCTTACTCGATTGCCTGCTCAGCCGACCGGAGTGGACGCGCCAGCTGATCGACGCCGTTGCCAACGGCGATGTGGCGCCGGCCGTGATTCCAAGCGATGTCGTTGAGCAGCTCCGACGGCATCGGGATGCACACGTTGCCAGCCTCGCCGAGCAAGAGTTCGGGCCGAGCGAGAAGCAAAGCCAGGCCGATGCGATCGCGCAGATCGAGCGACTTCGCGCCGTGGTGCAGGACGGTACCGGCAACCCATATGCTGGGGAGTCGATCTTCATGACGCAGTGTGCTGCCTGCCACCAACTGTTCCACAAAGGCGGTGCCGTCGGCCCTGACCTGACTCCCTACCAGCGTGGAAACTTGGGTACGTTGCTGAGCAGTATCGTGCAACCGAGTGCTGAGATTCGGGAAGGGTTCGAACAGGTTATGGTACTGACGCTCGACGGCAGGATCCTGACAGGCTTTCTCACCGATCAAGATAACCAGGTCGTCACGTTGCGAGGGAAATCAGGGGAAGACATCCGCGTCGAGCGAGACGACATCGAATCGATCGAACCGGTCGGTCGCAGCCTCATGCCCAACGGATTGCTCGACGAGTTCACCGACGAACAGCTACGTGACTTTTTTGCCTACTTGCGAATCTCCCAGCCCATCAGTCACTAGATGGACCCTCCCTACCTAGGATCACATCTCATGTTTCTAAGACACGTCGTCATTGTCATCCTCTCGCTGTTAGCGGGTGTCCCGTTGCACGCCCAAGAAGCTATCGATGCGAGTGAATACGATTCGTTGCAGGCAGCCGCCGATGCAATTCCGAGCGCCGGTGGCGTGTTGCGCATTCCGGCCGGCAAGTACGAAATCACTCAACCGCTCCGGATCAAGACGGGGGACACACGCGTCGTCGGCGATGGAACGGCGACGCACCTGATCAATCAGAACACAGACGGCCAACCAGCGATCTTGATCGAGAACCCGGACTTCGCTGGCAAAACGACTCCGAGCAAAGATCGCCTTTGGCGCGTCAGCATCGCTAACCTGCGCGTTACCGGCAACGACAAGAGCGGAGCGGGAATCGAAGCTCGCTATATCGAAGAGATTTTTGTCCACGGTGTGACCAGTAGCTATCACGGTGGAGATGGTGTCAAGCTTCATTACTGCTATGAAGACCCGCGGATCAGCAACAATTTATTTACTTATAACAAACAGACGGGGCTGCAAATTGAAGCCTGCCATGACATCATCGTGTCGGCTAACCAGTTCGAGGAGAACCAGGATGGCGTACGCTGCATCGATTCGTTCAACCTCGCCATGAGCGGCAACAACCTGGATGACCATCTTGGCGATGGCGTCGTCATTGAGAACACGTACGGCAGTGTCGTGGCGTCCAACATGATTGAAGAATGCCAGGGCTGGGCAATCGTGCTAGACCGTGATTGTTACGGAACGACGATGTCTGCCAACGTCATCGCGCATGATTTTGCGGGCGGAATTGATCTGCGTGACGCTCATGGCTGCGCAATTTCGGCCAACACATTCACGATCGTCAAGAACGCGGCAATTGCGGTTCGCGAACCGTCGGCCAGCATTACGATCAGTGCCAACAATTTCAGCGACACGTGGATCGGAAACGATCCGGCTGGCAAGCCGCTGCAGAAACGCGATGACGAGCCTTCGAGAACCGAGCAAAATCCAAACGAGGCCACCGGTGTCCTGTTACAAAACTGTGAGGCAGTCGTCGTTTCAGGAAACCTATTCTCGAAATTGGTCACCGAGTCTGTCCGGGAGGAAGGGCGTTGCCGAAGCATTTTGATCAGCGGCAACGGTGAAGTGTCGCGGGATGATTCTAAGTAGGATCATCACGGTGATCCAACGGGGCAGGGCAGGGCAGGGCGGTTTTCAATTTCTCAATCGTCGGCTCATCGCTTAGTGATTTTCCTGTAGCCCTTCGAGCATTGGGCATGAAACTCGGAATCGGTGCCCCGGTGGTTCAGAACGAGGCGACTGGCTTTGACTTGCTCCGCCCAAACCGATTGCTGCGTTGCCGCCCGAGGGAGGACTTGGTCCAACGCCAGAATCAGGCGGCCTCGAAAAATTGCGAGCACAGCGATCTGTTGTTGTTTCATGGAAGCATTGGCATCTGACGAATCGCTGGTCACGACACACTCATCGACAAATTCTTCGAACTCCCTCTGCTCGAGATATTCCGGCGCGATTTGCATGTTGCCGACGAATGTGTCCATCGATACGATCGAGTCGCTGCCGATCCGTCCTCAGCGCTCGGTAAGCATCCTCTCGATCAAGCAAATAGGGCTGGTCCTCTGGCAGCGGTGGTAGATCGCACCTGAAGCGTTCGTAGAACACGCCAGTATTAAATCGACGTCCTTCGCGACTGGCGCCGTTTCGCTTTCTTCCGAACCCCGGACTCGCGCCGGGGGGGGCTATCTGCCGTCGCTGTCACGACTCAGGACATTGGAACAGTCAATTTGACTTGACACGCGCGCCCTAATCAGCGAGCATCGTTGATCCATAACATCTTCTTTGTTCGATTTGCACCGAGCTTGCACCGTTCAAGCTCATGGAATGCCTGCAACCAAACTGCGCCGCCAAATAGCTTGGGAGGCCGCACGTCTGATGTACTCGCGTGAAGTCAGCGAGTACTACACTGCCAAACAAAAAGCCGCACGGCGACTTTATAGGGGCTGGGTAAAACCCGCCGATCTGCCGTCCAATGCCGAGATTCGCGAGCAGGTCCAATTGCTCACGCGGCTCAGTGAAGATGCTGCAGGAGCTCCCGCCCGATTGTGCGAAATGCGATTGCGAGCGGCGTGGTGGTTGAGAAAGCTCTCACCATTTCATCCAAAACTGATTGGCAGTGTGCTCAAGGGAAGTATCCGAGAAGGCTCGGATATTGATATCCATGTCTTCACCGCCAACGTTCACTCAATCACTATTCTGCTCGATGATCTCGGTGTCGGCTACGAACTGCAGCGGAAACGCATTCAAAAAGATGGTCAGCAGCGTGTCTTTACTCACCTGCACGTCCGGGACTCCTTTCCGGTCGAATTGACGGTCTATGCTCCTGCGTTGCTCGGGTTTCGGTTTCGCTGCTCGATCACGGGCAAGCCGATTGCACGGGCTGGCTTGAATGAACTCGAACGCCTGATCGCGATCGAACATGAGGTCGATGCCAATGACCAATCCGGGCGACTCGCCGAGATGGACGCACGCCCGGACCGTATGAACGTGTTTCTATCATTGCTGATGCCACTGGAGAACGTGAAACAGAACCTCCGCTGGCATCCCGAGGGTGACGCCCTCTTTCATAGCTTGCAGGTGTACGGGTTGGCCAAGGATGCGATGCCCTACGACGAGGAGTTTTTGCTAGCCGCGTTGCTGCATGATGTCGGTAAGGCGATTGACCCGGAGGATCACGTTGCCGCGGGACTGGAGGCACTCGACGGTTTCATATCCGATCGCACCGCATGGCTAATCGCCCACCACATGGACGTTCACAAACTGCGTGACCATTCGATTGGGGCTCGCCATCGAAGACGGCTTGTGTCTCACCCATACTACGAAGACTTGCTCGATCTTGGCGAGTGTGACCGCAAAGGCCGCGTGCCAGGCGCCGACGTGGATCAACCCGAAGAGGCTCTTGACTATATCGAGCAGATCGAAGATATGTTTTCCTAGTCGATCCGCCCTCGCGACCGACAACGATACCTCGACAGACCGCGCGATTGGGGACACGCCCGATCAAAACGACCCTCTCATTCAGTCCAGGACGTCATCGGGAAGTGGTTCGCCGCCCTGGGGTGTGATCAGTGCGCTGACGGTCATCGGCGCGGTTGTCTCGGGGAGGAAATGGCCTCGACCGTCCACCGTGACGACGCACACACCACCATCGGTGAGGCCGCCAAGGTCGTTGCCTTGAGCGGCATTGATTGTCCCTCCTGACATCGCGAAGTCGACGTCAACGGGCTCGCTCCAAATGGTTGAAACAGGGCTCTCGACGAGCAGGAGCGTTTGCCGAGCGCCATCGACCGCGTCCTTGGGGCCAAGTGCCTGGGACGCAGGGAATAACGTCCCCGCTCCGGTAACCAGGTGATACACCGCCTCGGTTGACCAGGATTCGGAATCGGGGTGACGGTAGATCGACGGCATGCCTTCGTTGGCGATGCGACGATTGTGAGAACTATCCCATGTGCTGCTCAAATCGAATCTGTCATAGAGTTCTTCTTCGCCGAGATACGGCAGGATGGACACTCGCCATGACAGTGTCGGCTTGCCTGCCGGACTGTAGAGAGATGGGGCAGGGTAGGTGCCGTGGTCGGCGGCATAGGCATTGAGCGCCTGGGCGATTGTTTCAAGGTTGCGGATGCTTGCAATTCGCGTGCGGCCTTCCCGCAGGCGGGTTGCCGTCGTACCACCGACGCGCACGATCGCAATCGTCGCGGCCCCCGCGATCATCAGTACTACGACCGCAGCAACGACCCAGGCGGCCGATCGTTTGCGCCGCTTTCCGCCGGTGGATTGACTGCCTGGCGTGCTCGATTGGGCTTCGGGTGCGAAGTTTGGCAGTGTGATTTCGTGACCACAAACCACGCACTCACCGGACTGGCCGCTGAACTCGTTCTCGACTTCGGTGCGTGTGTGGCAGTGTGGGCAGGTGAATAGGTATGGCATACGATCTGGAGCTGAGCTGATCCGAATGGGGCAGGGCAGGGCGGTGTGAATGAATACAATGGCATCCTTTCATCTTCTATCTTAGCGAGACCCAACCGTGAAAGTCATCCTGCAGCGAAGCCGAGAGGCCAGTGTCCGTATCGACACCGAAATCGTTGGCCAAATCGACCACGGATTGGTCGCTCTGGTGGGGGTAGGGCAGGGCGATGACGCTGAAATATCGCGTGCCCTCGCGGACAAGACCGCGAATCTGCGAATCTTTGCAGACGAGAACGGAAAGATGAATCGCAATGTAAGCGAATCAGGCGGCGGGGTGCTCGTGATCAGCCAATTCACCCTGCTCGCCGATTGCCGCAGAGGTCGCCGCCCCTCGTTCACGAACGCTGCGCCTCCAGCCATCGCCAATGAGCTCTACGAGTTGTATGCGGACCATCTCGAGGAACACGGTATCCCGGTCGCGCGTGGCGTCTTCGCCGCCGACATGCAGGTGAGTTTGGTCAATGATGGCCCGGTCACGATCATCCTCGATTCCGCTGAGATCCTCGCGTAGCTCGCGGCCTTGATGGAGAGGGTGCGACGACGACTCCGCCGCCTCGGTGAAGCGACCTCGCCGGCGACTCATCGCCATTGCTCGTGGGGCAGGGCAGGGCGGTCTCCCGGATCGGCGATCCGCTTGGATGCCGACGGCTGGGCTTGCCAGGAGTCCGAGGGCTGGAGGCTAGCGGCGGGCTGGCTTTCTTCGGGACGGTCCGGCAGTGGATAGAAAGAGCTCGGGTCCGTGGGCCATGCGGACTCAGGGATCGAGTACCGCTCGCGCTCCAAACGCACCCGCTGACGCAGACGATCGAGGATCCCGTGATCGCCCCAAGCGATGTAGCAGAGCAGCAGAAGTTTGCCCCACGCGGAGATATTAGCCCACCAATTATTGCCAAAGAATTTCAATGCGGTACCGAACGATTTCTTAACTCGCATTCCACCGCCACTGAAATCGAGGCTCCAAATTTCGTCGAGGATCAAATGGGTCAGAAAACCAGCCAGCACCGCGAGCGACTTGTAAACACGAATGGCTTCGCTCGGACAGGGCATGATCAAGTACGCGGCCAGGGCTGCGCTCAAGGCCGCCGGGATGCTATGCCACATGCCTCGGTGGACTGTGTAACGACGAAAAAACTCCACCACGACAAACCGGATCAAGACATAGATCAGCATCGCCGCCAGCGCCATCGCTTCGTGGGATAGTCCCATGTCGCGAAACCGCTCTACCATCAAGATGGGGATGACCGCAGACAAAAACAGCGTCGTCTCACGCAGTGGAACGCCGGTGTCGGAATCCAGGTCCGGCAACATGCCCGCGACGCTGCACAGCCCTCCGGCAAGCAAGCCACTTTCGATCGACATCCCCTGTGTGGCTACACCCCAATACCCGTAGACAACGCCCACCATGGTGCTTGTCGAGATATGGGTCTTGAAGCCGGCCACGAGGAAGAGCAATGCATTGAGAGGAAGGGAACGACCGGAGCAGAGCAGGGCGGTCGAGAAAAATTTGGATTCATTCCCCTCGCGAATATCAAATTTCAGACGTTCAACGCCACCTCGGAAAAATCTGCGATTGCTCTTCGCCCTGCTCCGCTCGGTTTGCTACAAGGCAAAGGTTCCCACCTAAGACAGCGATCGCTGCTGTTTCCGCACTCAAGCGACGATTGCGACCTTCCATTCCGGCAGGCCACGGCAAACTCGTCGCTCCCACCTGTGTATTCGCTACCGTGCAAACTTATGACATCCTCATGGCAGTCGTCCTTTTCGGTACGATGCTATTTGGTGCGCTGAAAGGATTTGCCTGGCAGCTCGCATCGATCGCTTCCATCGTTGTCAGCTACGCAGTCGCCTATCACTATCGCGAGCCGTTTAGTCAGAATATTCAAGCTGAACCGCCGTGGAATCGGTTCCTGGCCATGTTGATTCTGTATGTGGTGACCTCCTTTGTCATCTGGGTCGGATTTCGCATGATCTCGAGCACGATCGATCGGATGAAGCTGAAGGAGTTCGACCGCCAAATCGGTGCGCTCTTCGGGCTCGGCAAAGGTGCCATCTTCTGCACCTTGATCACTCTCTTTGCCGTCACACTGCTGGGCGAAAAATCGCAGCAAGCGATCACCGCGAGTCGCAGCGGACGTTGGATCGCGAGGCTGCTCGACGAATCTGACTCCATCATGCCCGAGGAACTCGCTGTCGTCGTCCAGCCGTATCTGGAGCGAGCTGAGTCGCAGCTCGAATCGGATCAAGCTGCTCAGCCTTGGCTGGCCGAATCAGCTCCGGCGCAGCAGCCGAATGGAAACTGGCAGCAACCGAATCCAGCCTGGTCGACGGCCCAGAACGCTGCGCCCGCCGCTCAGCGCCCCAGCACTAACAATGCCGCGCCGCAATGGCAGCAAGCCGCTAGGCCGGCGCCGTGGCAGAGATAGATTGTCGACCGACGGCTCCGCCCGTCGTGAGCGAGTTGAGGCGTGAATGCGGTGCGTGTTGAGTTCGGACCGTCGGAGCGGTCCGACTACATTGTCGACCGACGGCTCCGCCCGTCGCGAGCGAGTTGAGGCGTGAATGCGGTGTGTGTTTAGTTCGGACCGTCGGAGCGGTCCGGCTACATTGTCGACCGACGGCTCCGCCCGTCGTGAGCGAGTGGAGGCGTGAATGCGGTGTGTGTTGAGTTCGGACCGTCGGAGCGGTCCGACCACATTGTCGACCGACGGCTCCGCCCGTCGCGAGCGAGTTGAGGCGTGAATGCGGTGTGTGTTGAGTTCGGACCGTCGGAGCGGTCCGACTACATTGTCGACCGACGGCTCCGCCCGTCGTGAGCGAGTTGAGGCGTGATTGCGGTGTGTGCCCAGCTCCGCCCGTCGCGAGCGAGTCGAGGCAGTGGATGGCTTGCAAACGCACTAAAACCCCTGCTTCAGACGGATTGAATACAACATAAGAGGCATTATCGGACGTTGCGGGGCGGCGGATTTGGCGGTGTTTGTCGCCCGACGGCTCCGTCCGTCGCGAGCGAGATGCGGCGACGGACGCGATCTGGCTGGGCTAAGCGATCGAGGCGGCGGCTTCGCCGCTCTCCAAGAACACGCCGATGCGGCGATACTTTTCGTATCGTTGCGCGACCATCTCGTCGACCGACAAGGACTCGAGCTGAACGAGTTGGCGAGACAGGTAGTCCTTCATTCGCGTGGCCATTTGGTGATGGTCGCGGTGAGCGCCGCCAAGCGGTTCTTCGAGCACGTCGTCAACGATCCCAAGTCGTTTCAGGTGCCCGCTTGTGAACTTCAGTGCGGCGGCGGCTTTGGGGGCGTGCTCGTGACTCTTCCACAGAATCCCTGCGCATCCTTCCGGGCTGATCACGCTGTAGTAAGCGTGCTGCATGACCGCCACGCGGTCGCCAACGCCGATGCCCAATGCGCCGCCGGAGCCGCCTTCGCCGATCACCACGCAGATGATCGGTGTTTTCAGCCGGCTCATCAAAAACATGCTCTCGGCGATCACTTGAGCTTGGCCTCGCTCTTCGGCGCCGATTCCGGGATAGGCGCCCGGCGTATCGATGAAACAGACCACTGGCAGTTTGTACTTCTCGGCGAGCTTCATTCGGAGCATCGCCTTGCGATAGCCTTCGGGGTGAGCGCATCCGAAATGGCAAGCGGCGCGTTCCTTGTAGGTGCGGCCCTTTTGGTGTCCGAGCACCATGACCTTGAACCGGTCGAGCTTGGCGAATCCAGAGAGCATGGCGCGGTCGTCACCAAAATGACGATCGCCGTGCAGTTCAACGAATTCATCGAATGCGAGGTTCAGGTAATCTCGCGTGTACGGTCGGTTTTTATGCCGCGCGACCTGGACGGTCTGCCACGGGTCGAGCGAGCTGTACGTTTCTTTCAGTTTGGTCACCCGTGCCATCCGCAGCGACCGGATCGCCGATTCCACTTCCGCGGTGCGATCCGTCGTCCGTTCGAGCGACGCGATCTTCTCTTCGAGATCCGCAATCTCGTATTCAAAATCTAAACCTGGGCCCGCCATTGCTTACTCTCCTGCTTCCTTGTTTTTGTCTTTGTCGCCGCCTTTGACCACGTCGTAGTTTCCGTCGGGACGTTTGATCATATCATCAGCTGACTTCATACTGCCCATGTCATCAAACACGCTGACCTCCGGTGCACGAGGCCGTTTGCGCCAGATCTCCATCGCGCGGAATTCCTTTAGGAACTCCCAGACCGAGTCAGGTCGATCTTCCTGCTTCTTTGCCATCATCTTTTTGATGAGTGTCGCAAACTCGGGCGTCACGTTGTCGTTGTAGACGATGGGGCTGGGGATCGAGCCGCTCAGGTGCTTCGACAGCAGATCGTTGGGTGTTTGTCCCGTGTAAGGCGGTTTGCCTGTCGTCAATTCGAAAAGCACGCAGCCGAATGAATACACATCGCTGCGTTCGTCACAGAGCTTGCCGCGAATTTGCTCCGGCGCCATGTAGCTGCGTGTGCCCTGCACTGTCTTGGATTTATAGAACAGCTTTTTAATCCCAGTGAGCTTGGGCTCGGCGATTGTGAAGTCAATCAGCTTGGTCTCACCATCGCGAGCGACCAGATAATTGTCTGGCTTGATATCGCGGTGGATCCAGTTCTTGGTGTGCATGTAATACAAACCCTCGGCCGCCTGCTCGATAATCTTCTTGAGCATGAAGGCGAGCGACTCGGGGCCCTTGCGGAGAGCCTGTTTCATGTTCAGTTCACTGAACAATTCGAGCACGAGAAAGGGTCGCCCCTTGTCGGTCTGCAGATCGATCATTTTGATGATCCGGGGGCTCGACAGCGCTTTGCCGACATTATACTCGTGTTTGAGCAAGCCGATTTCGGCCTTGTCCGCCGAGCAGCTTTCTCTGAGTACCTTCAGCGCGTACCGCTTGTTGTCGGAGCTATTTTCATCGATCGCCTCCCATACCTCCGCTGTGGATCCGATCCGGATCAGTCTGGCGAGGCGGTAACGGCCAAGAAAATCGCGGGATTTAGACATCAGGGTAGCGAATAGTGGCGAGGACGGATGAGACGGGTCAGGTAGACTGTAACGCCGCCATGATACCCCAGACCACCCCCGCACCGAAAGGGAAGTGCTGCGGGAACGGGGGGCACGAATTTTCCTGTACCGCCCTGCCCTACCCCGGGCTTCTAGCCTTTTGCTCCTGACTCCTGATCTTTCTAGCATGAACATTCTCGTTCTCACCGGCGCCGGCATCTCAGCTGAATCCGGGATCCCCACCTTCCGCGATGCCGACGGTCTCTGGGAGGGACACGCGGTGGAAGAAGTTGCAACGCCGCAGGGATTCGCCCGCGATCCCGATCTCGTCCATCAGTTCTATACCGCCCGCCGACGCAGTCTCTTGTCCCCGTCAATCTGCCCAAACGCGGCACATATTGCGTTGGCGGAATGGGAACGGGAGCATACGGCGAAGTCGGTGGGCGATTTCCTGCTGGTCACGCAGAATATCGACGACCTGCACGCCCGTGCAGGTAGTGCCAATGTGCTGGCGATGCATGGGGAGTTGCTCAAGGTCCGGTGCGTGGAGTCAGGAAAGCTGTTTGACTGGCGAGACGACTTGAGTGTCGACACACCGCACCCGGATTTCCCAGACGACGAATCGCGGCGGGGATGGTTGCGTCCCCACGTCGTTTGGTTTGGCGAAGTCCCGCTGGGGCTCGATCAGATCGCACAAGCTGCTTCGCAGGCCGACCTGTTCCTCGCCGTCGGCACCTCGGGACTGGTCTACCCCGCCGCAGGGATCGTGCAATCGACCAAGCCCTCTTGTCGGAAAATCGAAATCAACCTTGGCGATACCCCCGCGTCGCCCGCCTTCGACGAACACCGTCGTGGCCAGGCCAGTGTCGAGGTGCCGAAGTTGATTCGTGAACTGGAGGATGCCGCGAGAGGAGAAGGAAGGTAGCGAGCGAGACGGGTTGTTCCCGTTGTAGCGGTTGCGCGGAATGTCGATGCCAGAGCCCAGCCGCAGGACGATTCTCACCGGGATTGACGCGGGCTGCCCTGCGAGCGGCGTCGACAAGGAAACAGAAGGAGAGGCGAGCAGAATTCGCCTCTTCGCCAAGTCGTTCGCTCGACAGTCCCGCTAATAAGAGAGTACGCATGCGGTTATTTCGCTCGCTCGTGATCATGTCCGCCATCGTCGTGTCCGGCTTGACGGCAACGATTTCGTCGGGACAGACCCTGAAGCACCGCATTGCGAGCAATGAGGAGCTCAGCAATCCATGGTCGTTGACGCCTTGGTCACTTGATTCGGCCAGTTTGTTCTTGTTCCGCTCTGATCCGAATTCCAAATCGCTGGGGCCAGAATTCGATGATCTTTCGTATGGCTTTGCGTACGGATACCTGATCCGGCTCGAGCGCCAACTCTCGCATCGCGCCCGCTTTGAAACGCGCTACTTTGGCACCGATGACTGGGATGACACCGACTCCATCGCCACTCCCGTGGGCCCTGGGCAGTCAGGGCTGGCCTCCAGGCTTCATAGTGTCGAGCTCAACGTCAATCAAATGGTCTCAGAAGACTGGGAATTCATCGCCGGTTTTCGCTATCTTCGGCTCCAAGATAAGTTTAGTCTCGCCTTGCCCGCCGCTGCGGCGACAGAAAGCTATCACACCCAAGCCAGCAACGACCTGTTTGGCGCACAGATCGGTGCCAGAGCTCGACTGTGGAACGGTCAGCGATTCTCAATGACCACTGATGTCAAAACTGGTCTCTTTGGAAATGGGGCTCACCAGCGAACGACCGCCCAGTTCCCGGCTCCAGGTGCGAGCGCCTCGGTCAATGATTTTGAAGACAGCGTCGCGTTTGCTGGCGAGTGGACCTTACAGGGCAACTACAAGCTCACCGATCAGTGGTCGGTCGATATTGGCTATCAACTGTTGTGGCTTGACGGAGTCGCCGAAGGTACCGAGCAGCTCGCGGCCAGCAATCCATTCACGAACAGTGGGATCGATACCGATGGCGACGCCTTTTATCAAGGCTTCCTGGTCGGCATCGACTACGCATGGTAAACGGTGCCAAGCGGGATCAGTGTCCATCGGAAAACAGGGAATTGGCCCACGATTTCATCCGCAACAGCACGCGGCGGAGCACTGCGACCTCCGGCAGATGATCGCTATAGATGGCGACTTGCCCAGTCGATCCAGGGACAATCTGATAACCATCGAGAGCATCGTCGTCGAACTCGATCGCGACGTTCATCCACCCTGCCCTGCCCCGGCGACACCCTGCCCCTGCGACGTTCTCTCCCCAGTGGCTACTGACTGCTATCGCGGATCAGGTCCACCAACGCACCGAGAGCGTTGGTGAGTTTTCGCCCCTCGCGGAATGCGGCGACCACGTTGACCTTGCCTAATTCATGAGCCAGTGAGCTCGTTTTGATTTGCCGCGTCAACTGGCCGTCGGCTCGCCCCGCAATAATGCCGATCCCTAAACCGGCACGGACGCAGGCCAGCGTCGCTGCACTGTTGTCGGTTTCAGCGACGATGTTCAGCGGAGCGGAGATCCCAAGGCGAAACAATGTTTGGTCGAGCAGTTTTCGCCCGATCGTGTGCGGGCTGCCCACGACGATCGGCTCTTCGACAAGCTCAGCTAACCCGACGTGGGTGCTTCCGATCAAGCGGTGCCGCGCCGGCAAGGCAATCAGATACTCCAACGGATAGAGCGTCTCGTACTGGATCCCAGCTCTCCGGAAGTCCTGGGGTGGCTCAATCATCAGCGCCAAATCGGCGCGAGAGTCCAAAATAATCTGCTGAGCGGCGAGGTTGTCTGCGGTTTTGATTTGCAGGGTCGTGTCAGGATATAAGCCTTGGAATCGCTTGAACGGGGCCCCCAGGTCGTCCATCATCATTCGCGCACCAGTCACCAGGGTGATCTGCGGCAGCAGCCCCTCGTCCTGCTCGGCCAGGCGATCGAAAGTAGACGAGACCGTCGCCAGCAGAGGACGCAGCATCTCGTAGAGCATCTCACCGCTGGCGGTGGGGACGATATTCCGCCCGGATCGCTCGAAGAGCTTGCTCCGATAGATCTTCTCGAGCGTTTTTACCTGCTCCCAGATCGTTGGCCCAGCCATCCCGAGCGTCTCCGAAGCGCTCGCGTATCCGCCGCATTCGTAGACATGACAAAACGTTTGCATCTGCTGCACGGTCAGGGAGTCGACTCGCGGCATCAATCGGTCCAGCTTGAAAGAGGTTCATCCGAGGGAAGCGTGCGCAGAGCACAGCGGAAGGTTTTTTGAGTACTGTCATATCCAGAACGAAAATTTGCAGTGCGCGCGTACGCTCAGCGGCACCACCAATAGGGTAGCTTTTTCGACACTCAAAGTCCACTGTTTGTCGGCCAGCCAGCACGGCTCGGTTAG
>NZ_SJPK01000025.1 GCF_007859855.1 Allorhodopirellula solitaria | reverse complement strand
CAATCCATCAAGTCAGCCGCAAGAGGCTTTCGTTCCTTCGCCAACTACCGACTCAGGATTCTGTTTTACTGCGGCAAACTCGATCTGATGCCGGAAAATACGTGCCACTAAATTCCGAGAAGAACCTCATACTTCGATGGGTAGCGCCTCTAATAAGGACTCGGTAAACGAGGCTGTCTTCCGGTTGCAATGGCTGTTTGGCGACGAAGTTCCTGATGAGATTTTCACTGCGGAAGATCATCTTGCGGTGCTTCTTGATCAGTTCGATATTCCGCACAGCGAATTAGTTTACGGCCAAGTCGTCCGCGCACCTCGTCCGCTCCCGGAAGATCTCTACGAAGGTTTGGAAACCCTGTTCGACAAAGAACCTCGAATCAATCGGTAACCAAGTGATGTTTCATTTCCTGTTTTTTGATTCCTGAAGGGAAACCTGGTGCAAATTCTCTTCGGGCGACGTCTACTGCAATTGCGTCGAACTTCGCGAGCGACTCGACGTCCTCCTCGGCCACTACAAACTCCTGATGAGCAAGCCGCAGAGGTAAGCCGCTATACCAAATTGATTGGCCGGTGTGCCCTAGCATTCTACCGCAGTTCAATTTTCGGGTAGAGGCGTTTTAGTTTGACTCTCGCGTCGTCAGTTGAGAATTGCCAATTGATCCCAATCTGGCGTTCGTTGCGATCCTGCTGCCAAGCCGTTATTCGGTCAGCGACTTCTTGTTGGCTGCCAACTCGACCGGCGAAACACTGACGGGTCATCACGCTTAATTCCGGTTCGGCCATGTTGAGCCAGCTTCCATGTTTGGGTGTGAACACCAGCTCGATTCGGTTCAGGATGCGAAACGCTTCGTCGGCGGCGAAGGCCGCATAGAGCGATCCGGCACAGTGCGTGTTTAAGTTGTCACACACCAAAGTGATTCGTTTTGCATTTGCGTAGCGTGGGTGATCCACGAGCCACTGAACGTAGCCCGCCCAGTCGACCGCCTTTTTCGTCGTGCTGACATGAACTTCGCGCCAACCGCCCAGCGGTTCGACGAACATGAAGGCGTTGCACATCCCTTCGCGGACATATTCAAAGTCGATCTTTTCACAACTCCCCGGTTGCATCGGCAACGACGGACGCGAGTCAGAGATCAGCTGAATCGGTTGCTCGTCCATGTTCACAACCGGATAGAGCGGATCGTAGGGACGATGATAGACGGCCAAAACCTGCTCCATTGCCGCGACGAACGCCGCGTCCTGCTCCGGTGGAATGCACCACATGGACCTAAGCCAGGGCTTCAACTCGTTTTTTTTGGACACGGCCCACCGTATCCGCCGAGATCGACTCGACCACCTCAAGCTCAACCAACTTGTCGGCAAGCAATTGAAGAGTCCATCGGGATCGACCATCGGGCGGCGTGGAACAAGCGAGCTTGGTCAACTGAGCTTCTTTTTGACCATCGAGTATCGCGGGCGTCGGCGGCATCTCGCGTTGTTTTCTTTCGAGCAAGCTCGTCGGGCCTCGAAGAGCGGCCTGCTTTCGCCAGTTCTCGATTGATCGGGTTGTCGCTCCGACTGCTTCGGCAATCTTCTGGTCTGACCAAGCCGGGCCGCATTCGCTCTCATCGCACTTGAGCATTGCTGTGGCTCGCTGCACTTTCCAGGCAGCGATGTTCAGTTTTCCACGTTTCCCTTTTGCGACTTCGGCAAAGGCTTCGCGTTCATCCGCAGTCAGCTTGATATGGTAGATTTTTCGATTCGACACGGGACCTTCCTTGATCCTGAAAAGTTCGGAAGTGGTTTCACAAGCCACATCCTACCCGCAATCCAAGCTGCGGGGCAATACTAGGCCTGGTTCACGCCTGCAAAACCCAAAGCGTTAAGAGAACCGGTGCTAGCGCCCACCTGCTGAAATACCGAACAATCATTTGAGCTAGTCCACCTCCGCCGATCCGGTTGCGCAGTCGAATGGAAAGATTGGGCCAGCCTTTTCGTCTGGCGCCCCGTCCTCGGGCGAACAAAAGGTGCGAGTCAAAGTCGGCGACCAGGAGACAGAAGCTATCAAGCGAGCCAATCGGCATCGCGTTGGCCGGCGAGGCCCAGCGTACTCGCAGCGGCTCATCAAATGATACTAGCGTCAAGTCGTTGATCCCGCCGGGGCAAGCCCGGACGGAAGCAATGATGCTCGTCATTCGCGTCTGCTGGGCTGGCTTCTCGCATCAACCGGGCGGCCACGCACTTCCTCCTTTCTCTTTCGCTTCTGCTCTTCGCCTCCACTTTTCGCTTCCGCCGGGCTTGCCCCGGTCGGAGCACACAAGTGGCAGCTACCAACAAACGCCCCCAACGATTCTTCACTCTTCTTCTTTGGGCCTCGGCTCCGGGCTTGCCCCGGCGGAGCCAGCGACTCTCTGCTCGTGCTTCCGCACTGCGCCACGATCGTACCCGCCAAAGGTTCCAACGTAGCAGCTGAACTTCAATATCCGTTTCATGTCGTAGACGAATGCAACGTTGTTCATCAGTGACAATGCGACTGACTGTGGAGCTTCCGTGACACCGGCACCGAGCAAAACATGAATGTGGTCACTGACCAATCCAATGCGCGATAACCGCCACTGCTTCTTCTCGCACGCACGTACAATCACATCACGCACTCGCTGCAAATGGTGCTCGCGCACTTCATGCCAGTTCTCCGTGTTCTCGACGACGATTTGCAGCGAATTCAAAAACTGGCCATACGTGCCGATCGTCGGTTTCGAGAGATCAACTGCTTCATCATGAAACTGAAGTGCTTGGAATCGAGCTTGAACGCCATCGTCAGCCAGTGGATGCTTCTCAGCCTGCCCAGCGACGTACTGACCCAGAACGCTCGAGTTCGCCTCGCCAGTACTTTGGATGTGATAATTCCTCCGGAACGCGTTCGGGATCGAGTCGCGAATTAAGTATTGCAATCGACCTTTGACACTACGCACGATTTCTGAAGGTGACGACACGGGTCGAGTGCTGACCAGGAATTGAAGCGTGTTTTCAGATCGCACATTGACTGAGAGAAGTCGCACGCCATCAACTTCAGTTGCTACTTGAAGCTCCCCAAGCCAGACAGCCTGATCTGGCAAGTCAACTTTGCCGAATATCGATAGCGACCAATTGAGCTGGTATGCGGTAGTCGTGTTGGCTGCGGTATAGATCGGTTCCACTTTGGCGTGCCAATCCAAGTCGTTGATCCCGCCGGGGCAAGCCCGGAGCGGAGATCGGAGAATGCAAGAGTGGAGGATTGATCTTCATTCTAGCGGCAGTAGCTGTCAGTTGGTGCTCCGCCGGGACAAGCCCGGACGGAAGCAATGATGCTCGTCATTCGCGCCTGCTGGGCTGGCTTCTCGGATCAACCGGGCGGCCACGCACCTCCTCCTTTCTCCTTCGCTTCTGCTCTTGGCCTCCACTTTTCGCTTCCGCCGGGCTTGCCCCGGTCGGAGCGCACAAGTGGCAGCTACCAAGTGATTTTTCGTTGTGCGGGATCCTGCGTTTGTTTCTTGATACAATGGAGAGTCCAACTCGGTCCCTCCCAACTGCGTGGCCGGATTCTTGATGGCTGCTGGTTTTGACATGCCCCCAAAACACGAGACGTCAGTGCACGAGACGCCAGAACACGAGAGCCCTGACTACCTCGCTGAGCGAAATGCGGCGATGGCTGCCGTGACGGCTGGGTTTGTGGGCGTCGACCAAAGCGATCCCAAGGGACCCTCGGGGCACGCCTATGGTCTGCGGACCAGCACTCGGCTGACGTCCGACTACCGACAGCGAACAGGGAGAGGATGCGTGGATGTTACCCCCCAAGAAGTCGTCGATTGCCTGCGTGGCGCCGGCGTCAAGAAATGGATGTTGATGGGACTGCATGGCTTGGTCGGCTACTTGCCGATGCCTCGCGCCACGCAAGACGTTGACATCATGGTGCCCTACAGCGAAAAGGCGAAAGCCGCCAAAGCGATCGCCTCAGCCTGGCCGATGTTGACTCGTGTCGAGCTCTCTCAAGTCGTCCGGTTTCTCGATCCCGCCGATCTCGATCCGCAAGGCAACCCGAAACCCGTCATCGATCTGATGCTGCCTTGGGGTGAGTTTCAACGCATGATTCTGGATCAGCACGTCATCATCGATGCGGAAACCGGCAACCGATTGCCAACATTGGAAGCAGTGCTCGCGTCCAAGTACGCCGCCCTGGTGTCGCCCCATCGCTCGCAGGAGAAGAAAGCCTACGATGCAGGAGATTTTCGCCGGGTGATCTTGGCAAACTCAGCGGACATTGACAGCGAAGCGCTGAGCGAACTCGGCGCCCATGTCTGGGAAAAAGGCGGCGAGGAAGTCCTGCGCTTTGTCAAGCTGTGCCTCGACGATCAACCGCTACCGATCTGAGTAGACCTCAGGAAATCGATAGGCGGTTGGTCCACGACGACGCTCAATGCACTCGCGTTGCTTACGTTAGCGGAGCATTGCAAACGTAGATCTTCATCGAGTGACGCGGCATTTCGATAATCCGATTGCTGGGCGGTACGGGACCGTCGACATCGGGATAGACGTCCGCGGGCGGGACCGCAGCCGTATCGGCAAACAGATTCCAGACCACGCCACGGCCGATCGAAGGCAAGTGGAAATCGAGGTTGTCCCCCGTGCTATTGAACATGATGATCAAATCACGACCGAGCCCTTCGGGGTCATCGGCGCGACTTGGCGCTGCGAGGTAGGCGGTCATAGCGAGCATGCCTTGGTCCCAATGCAATGGGTTGCCCTTGGTACCGTACCAGGAAACGTCGGGAACCTTGCGACCATCGAGCGGTCGGCCGGTGAGGTATTCCTCTCTCCGGACCGTCGGCTGGTTCTTGCGGAATTCGATCATGGCGCTGACGAAACGAGTCAGGTCAGCGTGCTTTTCGACGAGCCGCCAATCGAACCAAGAGATATCGTTGTCTTGGCAGTAGGCGTTGTTATTGCCTTTTTGAGTGCGGCGAATCTCGTCGCCGCTGACGATCATCGGCACGCCCTGGCTGACCAAGAGCGTGGCGAGCATATTGCGGACTTGCTGAGAGCGGATCGTGGAAATCGCCTTCTTGCGCGTCGGGCCTTCGACACCGTAGTTGTCGCTGATGTTGTGGTTGTCGCCGTCGCAGTTGTTTTCGTTATTGGCTTCGTTGTGTTTTTCTTTGTAGGAAACCAAGTCGTTCATCGTGAAGCCATCGTGGCTGGTGATGAAGTTAATGCTGCAGAAAGGTGGCCGTCCAGCGTGTTCGTAGAGATCGCTGCTGCCGGCGAGCCGTGTGGCCAGCGGTCCGAGCGTCCCGCCGTCGCCACGCCAGAAACCGCGGACGTCGTCGCGGTAGCGCCCGTTCCATTCTGCCCAGCGGTGGTTGCCGAAGCTGCCAACTTGGTAGGCACCGGCGGCATCCCAGGCTTCTGCGATGATCTTGGTATCCGCGAGCATCGGGTCCTCAGCGATCAGTTCCACCATCGGCGGGTTCGGGATCAAATTGCCGCTGCGGTCCCGGCTGAAGATACTCGCGAGGTCGAACCGGAAACCATCGACATGGTAGTTGTGAACCCAGTGCCGGAGGCAGTGAAAGATCATTTCCCGGACGACAGGGTGGTTGCCGTTGAGGGTGTTGCCGCAACCGCTGAAATTGCAGTAATGCTGGCCTTCGCTGAGGATATAGTAGACTTGATTTTCCAAGCCTTTGAAGGATAGCGTGGGGCCGTTCTCGTTGCCTTCACAGGTATGATTGAAGACCACATCGAGGATGACTTCGATGCCGGCCTGATGAAGCGCCTTGACCATCTCTTTGAATTCGTTGACCTGGGCGCCCGGGGCTTTGTCGTGAGCATAGCCGCGATGCGGTGCAAAGAACGCCATGGGGTCATATCCCCAGTAGTTGGCGCGTTCGAGTTTCTTGCCGTGTGGGTCACGGATGGGAAACTCGTTGACCGGCATCAATTCGACAGCAGTGATGCCGAGCGATTTCAGGTAGGGGATCTTCTCGATCACACCGAGATAGCTGCCCGGTGCGGTGACCTTGGCGGTGCGGCTCTTGGTGAATCCCTTGACGTGCATCTCGTAGATGATCGTCTCGCTCATCTCCCGGCGGAGATGCCGGTCGCCCTCCCAATCGAAGGACTGATCGACGACCACGCACTTCGGTGGGCGAACCAGTCCATCTTTGCCGGTTTGGTAGGTACCCGCGAGGGCTTCCGCATAGGGGTCGATCAACCGCGCCGCAGCGTCGAAACGGTGACCGTTTTCCGGCTCCCACGGACCGCTGGCCTGGAAGTGATAGAGACCGCCGGCCTCGAGTCCAGGAACCTGCAGGCTCCACACGTCGCCCCATCGATCGGTGTTCCGATCAAAATCGATGATCTCTGCCGGTTCGCGATCGTTGACTTTATTGTAGAGCAGCAATCGCATTTCAGTCGCAGAGCGGCTGAACACAGAGAACTGTGTACCGTTCGCTGTCGGCGTCGCTCCGAATGGGGGCGTGTAGGCAAATTGCAGGTCAGGGCACGGTTGTCGCATCAGCATTAAAAGATCGCTCCTTGAGTCATTTCTATGCGAACCGTTGGCAGATTTGCGGCGGCGTTCACGAGTTCAAAATCGTGAGCGACGCTCTCATTCTGCGGCTCGGTCCGGTTTAGTTCCAGTTGTCAGGTCAACCCTAGCACTCAGCCCCTGCCAAAGCGGCTCAATCGGGCTGGTGAAGGACAGAATCCCCACCCGCCGCGGTCATGCGCTACAGTAGGGCAATCGGTCCATTCCAGGCGATTCATGAGAGCCGTGACGGTTAAAACGATTCCGCAAAATTACGGGGACGAATCAGTCCCGCCAGGCAGTCATAGGGGGTATTCAGCGCTTGAGAAAACTTGTCGGTGACGGATGCCACCCTGGTCGACTCCGGTTAGATCTCCTTGAAGGAAGGAAAATAAATATGTCTGAGGATCGCATCTTATCGCCCCATGGGAACGAAACCGAGAACGAAATCGTCTGTTCTCATCGGTATCCCTGCTGCTATCCCTAAATTCCCCTCTAGTGGCGAATTAGCTCCCCGCGGTTGGCTGGGCGCGGGTAAAATTTCCAGCGAACGATCGATTTCCTCATAAATAGCTAGGCATTTTAGTCGAGATGGCGGACCAATCCATTCAGAAACGAATTGACGACCTGGTCGTACAGATTCGCTATCACGACCAGCGATACTATCAGGACGCTGCGCCGGAAATTTCCGATTTGCAGTACGACACGCTAATGGCGGAACTGGTCGAACTGGAACAGCAGCATCCCGATCTCGCTGCGCCGGATTCCCCGACCCAGCGTGTTGGCGGCGACATTGTCGAGCACCTGGTCTCGGTGCCGCACCGTGTCCCCATGTTGTCGATTGACAATACCTACAGCCGTGACGACCTCAAGGCCGCGATGCAGCGAATTGAGAAATTGTTGGCTCCCACACTTGCCGACGGCGAATCAGTGGGCTGGGTGATGGAGTACAAAATTGACGGGGTCGCCGGTTCGATTCGCTACGAGAACGGAGAACTGGCCTTGGCCCTGACGCGGGGCAACGGTGTCGTGGGTGACGATATCACACACAATGTCCGCACGATTCGCGATCTGCCACTGCGGTTGGAAACGGAACGACCGCCGGAAGTTGCCGAACTGCGGGGTGAGATTTACATGACCGATGCAGATCTCGCGGACCTGAATGTGCGGCAGGCGAAAGCCGGGGCCGAACCGTATAAAAACACACGGAACGTCACCGCCGGCACGATCCGCCTGCTCGATCCGAAGATTGCGGCCACCCGCAAGCTGCGGTTTTTCTGTCACGGCAGCGGCGAGTTGATCGGCGTCGATGTGGATAGTCATCAAGCCTTTCTGCAGTGGGTCGACCGCATGGGCGTCCCCTCCACACCCAACGCCGTACGGCTGGATTCGGTCGACGCTGCCCTCGACGCAGTCGCGAAACTCGAAAAAGGCATGCCCGAATTGCCCTTTGAAGTCGACGGGATCGTATTCAAAGTCGATTCGTTCGCCCAACGGGAAACGCTCGGCGTTCGCAGTAAAAGCCCCCGGTGGGTCATCGCCTACAAATTCGAACGCTACGAAGCCACCACGCGGCTCGAAGCGATCGAGGTCCAAGTCGGAAAAACGGGCACCATCACGCCGGTGGCATACCTCGTCCCAGTAGACATTGCTGGCACCACGGTATCACGTGCCTCGCTGCACAACGCCGACGAGATTGAACGGCTCGACGTGAGAGTGGGCGATCTCGTTGTGGTCGAAAAGGCAGGCAAGATCATTCCGAAAGTCGTCAGGGTGGAGAAGCACGCCCGTACCGAGGAGCTGCCAACCTTCGAGTTTCCGGAGCAGTGTCCTGAGTGTGACGGGCCGCTGAGCCGAGATGAGGGCGGTGTCTACATCCGCTGCACAAATCCACAGTGCCCCGCCCAACTTCGGCAACGACTCGTCTACTTCGGTAGTCGCGCAGGCATGGATATTGACGGATTGGGCGAGGAAGTCGTGGACCTTCTACTCCAGAAAAAACTGGTAGCGTCCTTTGCCGATTTGTACCGGCTCGATGCCGACACACTCGCAAACCTGACCTGGCCGCGTCAACGCAAAGGTAAAGGCGACGAGTTGATCGATGTCCAGTTCGGACGCAAGAATGCCGAGAACTTGGTTGCCGGGATTGAAGCGAGTCGCACGCGTGGGCTCGCTCGCCTGCTGTCTTCGATCAGCATTCGTCACGTCGGCCCCCGGGTCGCCAAATTGATCACCGCCAAATACTGGAGTCTGCCTCAGTTGCAGTCGGCGACGACGGAGCAATTGGCAGCGATTCACGAGATTGGCGAACGGATCGCCGAGAGTCTCGTGAGCTTTCTGCATAGCGATCAGGGGGCGGCTGTGTTTGCCGATTTGGAGTCCGCCGGCGTGGTGCTCAGCGAGCCCGAACCGCCAGCGGAGACTGCTGATGCAGGCGAATTGCCACTGGCAGGGAAAGCCATTGTGGCGACCGGAACACTCGCCAACTACACCCGTGACCAGATCAAAGCTCGAATCGAGGAACTCGGTGGGCGGGCGGCGAGCAGCGTCAGCAAGAGCACCGATTTCGTGATCGCCGGAGAAAAAGCTGGCAGCAAGCGGAACAAGGCCGAGAGCCTGGGCGTCGAAGTGATTAGCGAGGACGAGTTTCGGTCGCGATACGACCCCTAAATCGGCCACCGTTGTGAGCGGCTCCCGCTTCGGTCTGCACAGCGAACGATGCGTTCCGCCTCCCCACACAAATGACTCGGTAAGTCGGGCGACAAACGGATGACAGAATCTTCTTTCATAACTCAATCGCGATCCAACGAGAGTGCCGACTGGTGTCGCCGCATGTGCAGGGCCAGCTGCTCGCTGCTGCTGCTACTACTGGTGGTCATGGGCGGTTCGGCTCGCGCCGATTACACGGTCTATCAACTGCCAGGAACGGACCTCAATCTCCTGCTCGAGGGGACCGTCACGTATCATGCAGGCGGCAATGCGACGCACCGACATCCCCGCGGATCACTGCACTTCAGTGCCCGCGATATCGATGTCATCAAAATTCCTACGCCGCGAGCGATCTATGGACAGCGTCTGCGGGAAGTCCGCAACTCCGATGACGTCGAAGAAGTCTTGGAGCTGGCAAAATGGGCGCTTCGCAATGGGATGCTCAAGGAATCCAAGTCGCTGTTGAGCGTGGCGTGGAAGATTGATTCCACTCACGAGCGGCTCGCCAAAATCGCTGGATTGATGCGGTACATCAATCGGCCGGTCGCCTCCGATCCTGCAGTCGAAAAACACGCTCGCGATTATGTTGGCGGAGAGAGCATGGTCGCCACCCGCAGTAAACACTTTTTGCTGTTGCACGATGCCAACTCGACGACCGACGAAACGACGGGCAAGACGCGGGCGGAGATGCGTTTGGAATTGCTCGAGACAGTGTATGAATCCTATTTCCTGACTTTCGCATTCAATGGCGTTTTCCTACGACCACCAACGAAGCCCTTGGAGGTTGTGCTGTTCAGTCGCCAAGCAGATTTTTTGCAGATGGAACGCCGATTGGGCGGGTCGCTCCGGCAGGCCGCTGGGTTCTACCTGCCCAAAGAGAACATATCGATGTTCTACGATTCTGGCACCTCCGAGCAATTCCAGATCTTGATGGAACTCGACCGACAGCTCGTTGCCGCTCGAGAGGCGGCCAAGCGGAATCGCAGTCCCGGTGCAGGCCAATTGATTCGCTTTGCCAAGACGATTGAGCTGCTCATCGACATTACCCGCGAAAGCGAAGATGTCTCAACGGTGTCGCATGAAGCAATCCATCACTTGGCCGCCAATACCGGGGTCTTCCCGCGCGACGCGGCCTTTGTCCGCTGGGTCCATGAAGGCATGGCGTCGTATTTCGAGTCGGCGAAATTGGCGAAATGGAGCGGTGTCGGTGTCGTCGATTCGAGTCGGATCAGCTACTACCGCGTGCTCGAAGGAGACCCACAGCGTGGCAGTCTCGAATTCATCGTCTCGGATCTCGGTTTCTTGATCGAGACAGCCCTCGGCAACCAACTGCCCGCCTACGGTCAAGCCTGGGCGCTGACGCACTTTTTGTTCAACGAGCATTTCATGGAACTGATGCAGTTCTATAAAAAGCTAGGCGAGATCAAAGAACACGAAGGAGAGATGACCGTTGCCATCCTGCAGGAACGAGGCGACAACTTGCTTTCGATCTTTGACGAGTGTTTTGGAGATCGAGCGCAGCTCGAGATGGAATGGCGACGCTACATGCGCACGCTTCGAACCGACATGGAGCGTTTGGCTGAGGAGGGGATGTGAGAATCTCGGCGGGGGGAATCCGAACAACTGCTCTGCGGTGGATGGGGCTTGGTGTGGCGATCAGCCTGATCTTAGCCACCTGCTCGGCAGCGCAAGCCGACGAGTCTTCATCGGCGGCTCAAGCCCCCGCCAGTCCGCCCGGTGACCCGCGCCAGAGCGTGAGCCGAGAGGACGTCGACGCGGCCCTCGAGCACATTCCGGAACGTGTCGAGACGATGCATCGAGAGAGTGGGGTGCCCGGCATGGCCGTTGCCATCGTGTTCAATGATGAGGTCGTGTATTCAGCGGGATTCGGCGTATGCGAACTCGGCGGCGAGGAGCCGGTCGGACCGGACACGGTCTTCCAGATCGCATCGTTGTCCAAAGCGCTCAGCGCCACGGCGGTCGCTGGTGTCGTCGGTGATGGCATGATCACTTGGGATGATCCGGTGGTCGAACACCTGCCCGACTTCAAGCTGTCGGACGCCTACGTCACCGAACATGTCACCTACGCCGACCTCTTCAGCCACCGCAGCGGCTTGCCCGCCCACGCAGGGGACTTGCTCGAAGATCTCGGCTTCGACCGCCACCAAATTCTCGACCGACTCTCTCTGCAACCACTCTTCCCATTCCGCGCCGAGCATCACTACACCAACTTTGGACTGACCGCGGCAGCCGAGGCTGCATCCGTTGCGGCAGGGAAGCCATGGGATGAGCTGATGGAGGATAGGCTATTCACCCCCGCCGGGATGATCCATTCGTCGGCGCGGTTCGACGACTACCTCGCCGCTGACAACCGCGCCGTGCCGCACCAACGCGATCCCGAAGGCAACTGGATTGTCACCACTCACCAGCGTGACCCCGACGCGCAGTCGGCCGCCGGCGGCGTATTATCGACCGCGAATGACCTCGCCCAGTGGCTGCGTCTGCAACTCGCCGCTGGTGAGCTCCATGGCCAACCGATCATCGATCCAGCGGCTCTGCTGGCCATGCAGACACCGCACAGCATCAAGGGGCGACCGAGCACGCCGAGCGCGCACACGAACCTGTATGGACTCGGCATGGGCATCAGTGTTCGTGACGATGGATACACCAACTGGTCTCACTCAGGAGCATTTCTACTCGGCACTGGCACCAACTTTTCCATGATTCCGGGACAGCGTCTCGGTGTGGTGACGATCACCAACGGCCAGCCCGTCGGACTCGCCGAGGCCACGTCGGACACGGTACTCGACTTGATCGTCGATGGCGAGGTCTCACGGGACTGGCTGAGCGGGTACATGGGCGTCTTCGCGGACATTTATGAATCACAGACTCCAACCGACTGGAGCATGCCCGTTGACAATCCAGCTCCACCGGCACGTCTGTCGACCTACGCAGGAACGTACGACAACGACTACTATGGCCGAATGACGGTCGACCATTCGTCGGGGACCCTCGTGATGACGCTCGGACCCAAGGCGATGAAGTTTGTCTTAACGCCTTACGACGGCAACGTCTTCCTCTTCACGCCGCCAGGTGAAAATTCGGTCGGGCCGACAGGGATCACGTTCGATGTCGAAGACGGGCGGGCGTTTTCGGCGACGTCGGAATTCTACGATATGACAGGCCTTGGCACCTGGACGAATAGCAGGTAGCGACTTGACCTGAGAGGAAGATCCACGTGCAGGGCGGCATAGTTTCTGATGCCCCGAAGATCACCGCGAGATGTTCCTTGCGATTTCGCGCGCGGCAGATGACGCCCGCTTGGTCGGATCGCTTCTTGCCGGGGCACTGCCTGCCTCGTCGGTAACCACCGGAGCAGTTATCGCCCAATACCGAGTTAGCCCCAAGGACTACCTCCGTTATCTTTCGGGCGCACCAATCCCGAGCATCAACGCGGACGCTCATCACCCGCAGCACTTGACACGTAAGCACTCCCTTACCTATCATGATTTTATGAAATTGAGTTCCGATACTGTAGCTGATGCATTTGTCGCGATTAGCCATCCGGCCCGCCGCCAAATGCTCGATCTGTTGATCGAGGGGCCCCAACCGGTCAACTGGATTGCTGGTCGATTTGAAATGAGCAGGCCCGCTGTCTCGCAGCATCTTCGCATCTTGCGTGATGCCGGATTGGTGGCGGATCAGCGTGTGGGGCGCGAACGCCGCTACCGCTTGGTTCCCGAGCGACTTGAGCCCGTGCATGACTGGATCAGGCACTATGACCGGTTCTGGGACGAGCGACTCAAACGGCTTGAAGAGCACCTAGCAAAAGACACGACCAAATGAACAGCAATATTCAGAAAGAACTGCTCATTCCGAAGTCACCCGACCAGGTTTGGGCGGCCATTGCCGAAAGTCGTGGCCTCGCCGAATGGATGTACCCGAATGACTTCGAGCCACGAGTTGGGCATCGATTTTCCTTCATCGTACCTGCGAAGCCCGACGTTGGATTTGACGGGCTCACTGTCCACTGTGAAGTGCTTCAGTGCGAGCCACCGAAACGTCTCGTCTTCACCTGGTCTGCGGGCGAATTATCCAATACGCAAGTGAGTTTCATCCTGAAGCCCGAGGGCAGCGGCACACGCCTTTTCTTTCAACATTCAGGCTTTGATACCACACGAACACTCGGCAAACAGGCATTCTACGGTGCCGACGCAGGATGGACTGAGATGCTATCGCGGCTCTCCGTTCTTGCAATCGAAGCAGAAAACGACGAATAAACTACTCGAATCGAGGCAAAGAAAGAATGAATATCCTACTCTGGGGCCTTCAGATTTTATTGGCCCTGCACACCGCGATGGGGGCAGTATGGAAATTCACCAATTCGGTCGACCAAACCATGCCCACTTTGAACGCGATTCCGAATCCATTGTGGATAGCAATGGGTGGCTTCGAACTCGTGCTTGCTCTGGCCTTGCTCACCCCAGCATTCTATCAGCCACTGGCTTTCTTGGCTCCGGTGGCGGCTGTTTGCATTGCCGCAGAAATGGTCCTGTTCACGGTACTGCATCTCTATTCAGGAGACCGAACACTTGGCCCTGTTATCTACTGGCTGGTCGTCGCTGGCCTCTGCTTGATTGTTGCTTATGGCCGATTCGTCCTGGTCCCAGGAGAAGCATAGAATCTGCTATCACAAACTTAGGGGTGAACTAGAACGCCCCACTGAAATGCCGTCCGGTACGGGCCGGCTAACGTGGCGAGCCGTTTCGTTCACGAGTCACGACAAAACTACGATAAAGGAGTAAGCCCGATGACAACGTCTGATCTGAGTGAGCCTAGTGCGACGGGGGCTGCTTGCCAGCAATGCTCCACGATCGAAGTCTGCGGCGCCGCTATTTCGTTCAGCGTGCTCGGTGAAGTCACGGCGCCTCCACTGGTTGTACTGCATGGCGGAATAGGATGCGCTGATGACTGCGCGGACTTAGCCTCCGGACTGGAAACCCAATTCCGGGTAATCAGAGTTGATAGCCGCGGGCATGGACGCTCAACGCTAGGTGATGCAGAACTGACCTATCAGCGTCTAGAAAAAGACGTGTTAGCAGTACTTCGCCACCTCGAAATGGATTGCACGTCAATCATAGGATTCAGCGATGGCGGCATCGTCGGCTACCGGCTGATGGTATCCAATGAGATCAATGTCAAGAAACTGGTGACGATCGGCGCCGACGTTGAACTGGAGCCAGACGCCCCTGTGCGGAGAATTCTTGAGCAGGTCACGGGGAAGAGCTGGCGGGAGAAGTTCCCCGCTTCCTATGAAACCTACCGGCGTTTGAATCCCGAGCCGGACTTCGACAGGCTTGTGAAGTGTGCCGTCAAAATGTGGCTCGATTCGACCGCGACTGGCTTTCCAGACAAGATCGAGAACCTCCCCGGAGCGGATGTCCTTGTGATACGCGGAGATAGGGATCATCTGTTTTCGAGGCAAGCTGCAGTTGATCTGGTGAATCGAATCGACCACTGCAGTTTCGCCAATATTCCCCTCGCTGGGCACGAAGCTCACAAGGAACAACCTGCAATAGTCGAGAGATGTGTCTTGGAGTTCCTCTGCAGTTAGGGTTACGGCGGTGGATCAGGACGTCGGATCGTTGATTACCGCAACTCTACCAGCGACGACGGTAGAAAGATTGACCGAAAGTCACATGCAGCGATTCTGTATCCGGCGTCGCTCATCCACATTTGGTGGTTCAAGAAGACGTCTTCAATCGCTCGCGGATCGACACCGTGGTCGTTTGCGCCCTCAGTTCCAATCTGTGTCGTGCTCAAGAACGGGGAAACGTGCTACTGAACGTTGGGGAGGGCGGTTTGACGAAGCAGAGTGTGATTGTCGTCTCGCAGATATCGACGGTTCCCAAGGCACTATTCAGCGATCTGATCGGTATGCTCTCTCAGCATCGAGTAGAGCAAGTACTAACTGGGTTGCGTTTCCAGCAAGCATCCTTCTTTCTCCGATAATTCTTATCCGGACGCCGCCTTTTGCTGAAGCACAGATGATCGTGGCCCCAATCAACAACATTCCGGTTGAGAATGTCGCTAAGGTAATGTCAGGTCGGCACCCTTGGCCACGTTGTGGGAAAGGCAACTGAGATGAACAACCCTGAAACGAGCATGGCAGACCGCGTCCCAGGGCTCCGCCGCCTCTGCCGGATCCCCGGCCAGATGCTGGGGACCAATCCGTTCGAAGGTGATTGCAGGCCCACTCGCGTGCCGATCTTGTTCGGCAGTCGGTCGAGGCCAGCGTTCCCCTTTCCCCACCGCTGGAATTATCAGCGTCCGATCGCGATTCTGGAAACCTACTTTCACGATGCCGACGACGCCGAAGGAGCTGGGAAGCACAATCGCTACATGGACGCTCCTGGCTTTCCTCCCGTGCTCGTCACGCGGGATCCTGGGGTCATTCGAGCGATCTTAACGGCCACGGGTGATCGGGACGGGCAGTTCGATCGCGACACGCTGCCATCGGCGGGTATCGCCAGGGCGACGGGAAGCGACACGCTCCTGTTCGCAAACGGTCCGTTCTGGAGGCGTCAACGAAAAGCCGCGGCAGCACCATTTGGCAAAACCGCACTCTTCCAGCCAGAAGTGTTTCGAGGATTTGCCCAAACACTGAGCAAGACCGTTGGGCATCGGCTGGAGGTCTTTCGCCAGCACTTGCAGGAGAATGGCTGCTCTTCGGTTCAGATGGCCGTCGAAGCTGAGATCAAGCCACTGATGTTGGAATTGCTCGTCGCCTGCTACTTCGGTGCAGAGATTGCCTATGAGGATATTCGCCAGGAGTATGTACCGGCGATTGAACGGCTGATCGACCACATCGTCACTGACACCGTCACGAACCGTTTCGGCATCCCGACTGCATTGCTCGCAGGTCGCTTTGGAAAGAAGTCACAGATCGCTGCGGATTTCGCAGCCTTGGACAAGCTCACGGATCTCGTCCTGGAAGCGCGCGGCTCAGGAGCGGGAATGTGGAGTCACTTCAAGATCGACGCGCAGGATGAGGAGCTTCGCAGCAACATCAAGGTGTTTCTTGCCGGTGCCTTGGAAGCAACCACCTCCTACGCGACCTGGACAATTTCTCACCTCGCGAGACATACCGAGGCGCAAGAGCGAGTTTTTGCAGAGCTCAAGAGTGTCGACGACTACACACCCGCAGCCATCAGAGAGGCAAAATACTTCGGCTACGTCATGGAGGAGACACTTCGCCTGACACCGTCGCTCTACTTCCTCCCCCGCAGGGCAACCAAACAGACGTGGATCGAGACAGCTGATGGCAGGCGAATGCAGATTCCCGCGGGAACTCACATTCTGCTGGATGTCTGGCATGCCAATCGAAACGAGGACTTTTGGGGGGTGGATGCAACAGGATTCCGCGCTAGCGAGTTTGCGCCCGAACGGTGGGAGCAATTGACTCAGCAGAAATCCAGTTCCAAAGACCAGCTGCACTTTGGCTTCGGCCACGGACCAAGAGTCTGCCCTGGAAAACACTTAGGGCAGCTCGAAGTCTATCTCGTCGTGGGTGCATTCGTGAAGCTCTTCCGGTTTACCGCTGCCAGCGAAGACAACACTGAGAAAGCAGGCGTTTCGACGAAGCCCCAAGACGGCACGCTCATCGACATGACGCTGCGAGCGGCCGAGTGACTTCGCCGGTCTAAGCCGGTCCAGCGCGGGTTGCGGCGGGTTGGTCAGCGGCAAGCCAAGTGTGCTGCACTATCCCATCTTCCACTCAGGATGGATTGGATGACATGAAAAGGCTTGACAGGGAACCAGCTACGTCGCTACAATGTACGTCAGAACGACGTAGAAACTCGCAGGAGCTGTCATGAGTGAAAAGATACCTGGATTGGGCTCACTTCAAAGCGAAGTCATGGAGCTGGTGTGGACACTGGAGGAGGCGACTGTCGCTCAGTTGGTCGACGCGATCGGCAAACGCCGCTCGGTTTCGTACACAACCGTTCTGTCGGCTGTGCAGAAGCTGGAGAAGAAAGGATGGCTCCAACATCGCACCGAAGGGCGTGCGTACGTTTTCCGCGCCGCCCGAGAGCGGACAGAGGTTGGACAAAACAAACTGGGGGAATTGCTAAAAACAGTCTTTTCTGGTGATCCGCGGATGCTTCTCTCGAGCTTGATTGATGAAGCCGGCTTATCCGATTCAGAATTGAGTGAGCTCCGCAATCTCATTGATGAACGTCGCAAAGCAACCGCAAACAAAAAGGGCCGACGCAATGGAGAATGATTTCAACAGCCTCTTGACGACTTTGCCAACCGAGCCTTGGCAAAGATTGTTGGTCGATTCATTGTGGCAGAGCACCCTGGTCGGTGTGCTGGGATTGTTGACGGTTCGATGGTTTGTAACTCGAGCCGCTGCGCGTGCATGGGTACTGACCATCGCCATTACCGCATGTGTCCTGTTGCCCGTGACAAGTCTACTGTCGCGATCCAGTGGGTGGGCGTTACCGATACCCGCGGCACACGCCGAACAGGTTACCCTGGATTCCAAGCTACCGGTACGTCCGGAAAATAGCGTGCTTCGTCCGAGCGTCAGTGGTCATGTCCCGAGTGCGTTTCCGGGCGTCGACCGATCTGCTGATTCTGCCGGGCGAGTCGATCGCCCCATTGTTAACGCAACAATCTCGGATCCGAAGCCAAACTCGCCGAGGTTTGCCTTCTTGTCCGGCGTGCTGCAAAGCCGCGTGATTTTCGGCGTGATTGGAATCGTATGGTTGACCCTAAGCGGGTTCCATTTGGCCCGACTCGTAGCCAGCTTCATCGCCGTGCGACGAATGTTGAGGCGAGCTCACGCATGCGAACAGACAAACCTATTGGATGCGGCATCCGATGCAGCCCAGCGTGTTGGTCTCGCGACGCCGCCGCGTCTCTTGGTGAGCAATCAGATATCGACACCGATGGTTCTTGCGTACTTTCGACCCGTTTTGCTGCTACCGGACGTCGCAATGAATCAACTCGATAAGAATCAGATTGCGCCCATGTTTGCTCACGAATTGGCACATATCAAACGGCGCGACGGATGGTCAAGGCTTTGGGTGCAATTGGCTGTGGTCCTGATGCCACTCCAGCCGCTAGTTTGGTGGATGCGCAAACTATTTAATGAAGCATGTGAAGAGGCATGCGACGATTGGGCCATTGCGGCCGGAAGTGACCCAACTGATTTGGCGGCCGTCCTTACCCATTGGTCGGACACCTCGGGCAATTGTCGCGAGCTAGTTCTGGCAGCTGGTATGTCAGGTACTCGATCGCGTGTCATTCGGTTGCTGGGGATGCGTGGCACGCCGTCGGCGGGACTCTCATTGAGATGGCGATTTTGCGTGACAACGGTGGCGATTCTGCTTTGCGGTGGACTTGGACTTGCTCAACCACCGGTGCCAGTGAACGAGGCAACCAATCAGCCACAGGTCGAGCAACAGCCAGACAACGCCCCGGTAGAACGACAGAAGATCGTTCCGTCGCCAGGCGAAACCAAGTCGTCTGCGGAGTCGATGTCCATCACCATCCAGCGGCCGGCCGAGATCGAAGGTCGAGTCGTTCTGAAAGAGTCGGGCGCCCCTGCAGTCGGTGCGCGTGTTGAGTTATGGAACGACGAGGTCGCTGCCGACACTTGGACGCGATCGACTACCGATAGCGATGGTCGGTACCGCGTTGCGGGCCTGCCACCGGGAAGCTACCGCATGAGCATCGTGATGCCGAATCGCCCGAATCTGTTTCAGCCGGAGGTCACTCTCGCTACTGGCAGCAACCGGCGAGATTTCCAATGGAGCCAAGGTGGACTCGTCAAGGGGCGCGTCATCAATGTCCTCACAGAGCAACCGATTCAGTTGAATGAGGGCGAGCAGATGGACATCAGTGAGATGGATTCAAGCGGACGCGGTTTTGCAGGAATGCCATCAGCCAAGATACAGCGTGATGGGTCGTTTGAGTTGATGCTGTCCGCCGGTCACCGCTACTTCGGAATGTACCTCGGCCCAGCTTGGCGAGGCGTCAACACGGACCGGCTCGGCCGTGAGGGTATCGACATCGCCGAGGGGGAAACCACTGAGCTGGAGATACGTGTAAAACCGATCGACGCGACGCAGCCCGCTTCCCCGGTAGCGCTCTCCGAAAGAGCTACCAACCATCTGGCTGAGCAGGCTGCGATCGCAGCGATTAAGCAACTCGGTGGTTGGGTGGCAACGGAAGAAATCGATGGGAGCGAGCATGTCATTGAAGTCAACATGGTTTATCATGAAGACGAGCGCATGGGGCGTGAAGAGAATTCATTGAACTGCGACGAGTGCTTGTCCTATGTGACGAAATTTTCAAAACTCAAGCGACTCATGCTCGTTCGTGAACAAGCGACGGATTCAGGGCTTGCCAACCTCAGTGGCATGAATAGCCTCCAGGAGCTCTATGCGTGGGATGCGACAGCTGTCAGCGATGAGGGCGCCCGGTGGATTGCAACCTGCAAGAACCTGAAAACGATTCACCTCAGCAATTCCAATATCACCGACAAATCGCTGGACTACTTCAGCACCTTGCCAAAAATTGAAACGCTCTCATTTCAAGGAAACCACTTTACCAACAAAGGACTTAAGCATCTCCAAGACATGGAACAGCTCAAAATGCTAGTGCTGGGTTTGGGCGAGAACGAAGTCAATGACGATGGGCTAAGGTTTCTCTCGGGACTTACCAACCTAGAACGTCTCGGCTTGCAGAATTCGAAAGTCACCGACGCGGGACTTCGTCATTTGAAGTCGCTCAAGAATCTCAAAGAACTATGGCTTCAGGGCACCGATGTCACCGAAGCTGGACTCGCCGAACTTCGCCAGGACCTTCCGAAACTAGAAGTGCGATAGCGTCACGTTCAACCAACTTGATGCGTCAAGTCATCACCTCGGAGTCCAGCGAGTAGGTTTTCGATCGAGAGCTCCGCCATCTTCTGCCGCGTCTCATAGGTGGCACTGCCGAGGTGCGGTGTGATCACGACATTGGACTGGCGAAGTAGCGGATGGTCCCTCGGCAAGGGTTCTGGGTCCGTCACATCCAACCCGGCACCTCGAATCCTTCGCTCCTGCAAAGCTTGTGTCAACGCCGCAGTATCCACGATCGGGCCTCGGGCGACGTTGACGAGCACTGCCGTTGATTTCATCAAGGCAATTTCGCGAGATCCGATCATGCCACGGGTTGTCGCCGTTAACGGTACGGTCAAAACAACAAAATCCGATTCTGCCAATAGCTGATCAAGCGAAACATAGATCGCCCCTGTATCGTCGCCGGCTTTCTCATGACGGTTGTGGTAGAGAATTCGCATCTCAAATCCAGCAGCCCGCTTGGCCACCTGTCGCCCAATTCGCCCCAAGCCAACAATGCCGATCGTTTTCCCGTGGACCTCGTGTGCCATAAGCAGTTGAGGTCTCTGTTGCTCAAAATCTGCCGCACGTGCCATCTGGTCACTCTCGACAATTCGCCGGCCTGCTGCCAATACCAACGCGATCGCCATATCGGCCGTCGCACCGTCCACCGCGCCCGGCGTGTTTCCAACGGGGATACGCCGCTGCTTGGCTGCCTCGAGATCGATGTGATCGACGCCGACGCCATTGTTGCTAATCACTCGCAGGCCTGGCAATCGATCCATTAGCGGCCCGTCGACAGTGGGATGGCCGTAGGTGTAGACACCCTCGATCGTATCATCGTAATCAGTTCCCGGCGCCAGCCAAGGCAGCACTTCCACCTGTCCGTGTAGCATCGCCTCCAAATCTGGCGAAAGCGGACCATCGACGATGACTCGTGGCAAACTCACTGAAGTTCTCTCTCATTGCGGTGGTCACGGATGAACGCGTGGACTGAAATCGTCCAGAGCAGCAACTTTCGCCACGTCGGCACGCTTGCTCCCTGGGCACATCTCGTCGATCAAGGCAGCTCGACCGAATTCCGGTTCGACGCAGTGTATCAGTTCTGCACCGACGGTTCCGTGACTTTCTCCAGCCGTTGACCACAGCACTGAAAGTCAGTCCGGCAATCTTTGCAATCGCAGCCTTTGGTGACGTGAATCTCAAGATCGCATTTTGCACAGCGATACATGTCGCCTGTCTTCGGGGCGTCCATGGGTCTTTCTCCGGTTTCGAGTGATAGGATTCGCCAAAGCGTCCGGCCAAACGGGGGCCAGGCAAGTATCCACCTGAGCAAAAGGCGTTCCATGTTGGCACAGTGATTGCGGATGACGACCTACGTTGTCGCAATCAGGCGACGCGTTCATCCAATCGAAACGTAGCTCACTGACCTCCATGGAAACTCGGACGATGATGCACTACCACATTCTTGCCGCAGACTACGACGGAACGTTAGCGAAGGACGGCATCGTTGCCGATTCGACCGTCGAGGCCCTGCGACGACTGCGTGACTCGGGCCGCAAAGTTCTGTTGGTCACTGGCCGGCGGCTCGAACCGGTACTGGACCTGTTCCCCGATGTGTCGCTGTTCGACCTGATCGTCGCTGAGAATGGAGCGTTGCTGTTCGATCCTGAATCGGGCGAGGAAACTCTATTGGCAGACCCTCCACCACCTGAATTTGTCGATACACTTCGACAACGGGGCGTCGATCGCTTGGAAACGGGACGCTGTATCGTTGCAACTTGGCAACCTTTCGAGACAATTTCATTGGAAGTGATCCAAGCGTTCGGACTGGACCTGCAGATCATCTTCAACAAGGACGCCGTGATGCTACTGCCCAGTGGCGTCAACAAAGCAACCGGACTTGCCAAGGCGCTGCATTCATTGGGCTATTCACCACACAACGCGGTCTCGGTCGGCGACGCAGAAAACGATGCGGCAATGATGCGATCTTGCAGCGTCGCGGTCGCCGTCGAAAATGCCTTACCGAGCGTCAAGGAGATGGCTGACATCGTGCTGTCCAAGCCGCGAGGAGAGGGAGTGGAGGAGCTAATCGATCGGATAATCCAAAGCGATCTGGCCGAACTGCGAGAGCGGCCCGATCGACAACTCGCGATCGGCAGCACACTCAGTGGGCAACCGTTTTCAATCCCAGGCTATGGCGACAGTGTGCTGGTCACCGGTGGACCGGGCGGTGGCAAGAGCCGATTTGCGATCAGCGTTATGGAAACGTTGACCGAGCGAGGCGAACAGTGCTGCGTGATCGATCCGGAAGGCGACTACCAAGGACTCGATGAGTCAGTCGCACTGGGGACTGCCGATCGTGCCCCCGAGATTGAGGAGGTCATTGGCGTTCTCGAGCAGCCCGACGATCACTGCATCGTCAGCTTTTTCGGGATCAAGAAGGACGACCGCCCGGAGTACTTCAATAAACTATTTCGAGCTCTGGCCGAACTCCGCAGTCGCACCGGACGACCGCACTGGATAATCGTTGACGAGGCTCACTATGCCGCGCCCAAAGCCTGGCAACCGGCGGAGATGTGGAGCGGTGAAGAGTTGGCAGGGTTCCTCTTCCTCACCGCCTACCACGACCAAATCTCGCCGGCCGTAATGGAGCACGTTGATTGGATCATTTCGATCGCCAAGGAACCACAGCAAGCCATCCAGCAGTGCTGCGAAATCATGGGCGAAGACTTGCCCGATTTTCATCCGCCCGAGGATTCGCGCGACCACCGTGCACTGGCGTGGCGTCGTGGCGACGGCCGGCCACAATGGTTCAGTAGGCTGTCGCCACGTTCCGGCGGAGGCCAGCGTCATCAACATAGCTACTATGAAGGCGATATGGACGAAGATCTCCAGTTCGTCTTTCGCGGCCCCGATGACGAACTATCTCTTTCCACCGCCAATCTGAAAGAGTTCATCAAAACAGCAAAAGGAGTTGACGACGGAACCTGGACTCACCACTTGAGACGCCATGATTATTCATCCTGGTTCCGCGACATCATCCGAGACGACGATCTGGCTGCCGCAATCGAAGATATCGAACGCACTCAAGACCTGACGCCAGAGAAGAGCCGCGAATTGATCGCCGACCACATCCACGAACGATTCAAACCGCAATGGTAATGATCGATGGTCGGCGGGATGGCGAAGCACGTCGGATCTAATTCTTTGGTGGAATGATTTCTCGCGACGCACTACACCATCTCAGTTCGCTTTTCGCAAAATGGGGCCGGGGTGCAGGCGGTGAGATGCATCGTTGGAAGCACCCGGAAACTCGCCTCGCCGACCGGGGGTGATGTTGCCGATGACTGCAGTGGGCTTGCTTGGAATGCTGTCCCCTGTTTGCTCGCACCACCTGTCCATCACATCGCGAAGTTCAGCGAGGATCTCACTGTGCTCCGGTGAGTCTGCAAGATTGTTGAACTGATCAGGGTCAGCCTGAACGTCGTATAGTTCTTCAAACGGTCGTGGTTTCAGGAAAACATCGCGTTGCTGGGACGCCAGCAATCCGTTGGCTTCCGCCTCCCAGAGCTCCGCGCCAGCTGGAAACCTGTCCGCAGATTCGGCACACAAATTCTGGTCTTCATGATTGTGGTTGCGGATGTAAGTCCAGTTCTCAAATCGCACCATCCGCTCGTTGGCGGGGTAAGTATGCCAATTGTGTTCTGCAAACAGATAGTCGCGTACCGTGCTGTCGGGATCACGAAGGATTGGCAGCAGGCTGACTCCTTGAAATTGCTCAGCAATGGCCACGCCTGCCAGCTCCAGCACGGTCGGGGCGATGTCGATCAGGCTCGCTAGCGATGCGGACCGCTTACTCATCGCGACCCCCGGTCCAGCGATGACCAAGGGGACTTTCGCACCCGAGTCGTACAAGCGTGTCTTGCACCGGGGAAACGGGCGGCCATTGTCACTCGTGAATATGACAAACGTATTGTCCGTGATGCCTTCGTCGGCTAGCTCGTCCAGTAACAATCCGAGATAAAAATCAGTACGAGCGACCTCGTGATAGTACCCCCGGAAATCCTGGCGAGTCTTCGGCCCATCGACGAGATACGGTGGCACCACGACATCCTGTGTTTCGAAGCGAGGCGCCTTTTCGTTTAGCTGCCAGGCACGGTGTGCATCGTGCGAAGCGAACCAGAAAAAGAACGGCTGGTCCTTGGGTCGATTGCGTAACGTCTTCACCCAATCCTCCGAGCCGCTGGGCCTTCCGCCCCGCAGAATCCTGTCGAAGGCATCAGCGAGGTTCGACTCGTCTTCCTGGACGCCGTTGTAGCTCATGTGATTCTTACCACTCAGGACGCTGTGGTAACCACTGCGCCGCAGCCGACCGGGAAACTTCCACTGATCTCGCGGCAGCGGCGTGTGCAGTTCCGGAGCTCCCGTGTTATGCGGATAGCGACCCGTGATAATACTGCATCGACTCGGGCTGCAACTGCTGGCCGTCACGTAGGCGTTATCAAAAGTCACGCCGCGAGCGGCCAGCCGGTCGAGATTGGGAGTGGGAATTGGACCTCCGTAAGTCTCCATGTCTTCGGCGGAGATGTCATCGGTGATGAAAAACACAAAATTGGGAGGCGGTTGGTCTGCAGCCCTCGCTGTCGCTGGGAAAGCGAGTAACAAGAATGCCAGCAAGTACAGGTGATCGTGCATAGTAATCGTGTTTGCAGTTCAGGTGGTTGGAAGCGATCGTGAGTACAGAGCAATGGGTGCTTAATTCACGGTTGGAAACGCACTAACACGCAGGGTGCTGCAGCCGTACGGAATCAATCTGACCCTTTGCGGTTTCTCGCCTTTGGGGAATCCCGCCGGACTCCACGGCAACGGACCGGCTTCGTCGTGATACGAGCCCCACAATGGATTGCGAACCGCAAAAGCCTCGATACTGACGGGAGCGTTCACTACATTCCAGGGATTGTCGGACAATGGCTCGCCAGTGTCCTTGAGGACGAACTTGCTCGCGACGGTCTCATCACCGGAAACGATATCTTTCTCGAATAGCGAAAAATTCCACGGCGTTTCGGAACGAACTTCCTGACCATGACTTCCAGCCGTCCACTGTTCATCCATCTTCAAGGCAAAGACGAGTGGACCACGCATCACACTGACACTATTTTCGTGCCCGCGTTCGAAACGTACCTTCATGGGCAATCGCAGCGTCACGGTATCGCCTGTCTTCCAAACACGCTCGAGTACCGCCATGGTGCCCCTGGCCGGCGACGGTGCCGGATCACCGTTGATCTCGATCGACGCGTTCTCACACCAATGCGGAATACGAAGCCGCAGAGGAAAGCGGACCGGTTCTTCTGTGCTGAGCGTGAAACGAACCGTGTCGCGGAACGGATAGTCCGTTTCCTCCACGATCGTTACCTCCGTTGTCTCGCCTTCGGTTGCCTCGCCATCCGTAGTCTCGCCCACCGTGGTCGTGACGCGGCAAGGAGCGTACGCCATCGTGGCCAGTCCGTGGTCCCGCGAAGCCATCCACAAATGTGCGGTAAGTTTGGGCCAAGCTTGGTGCATGTTGCAGGTGCAGCATGGGTACCCGCTGAGCAAACCGAATAGATTCGATTCGTAGGGATGATTGGTGAATTTGTGAGGACTGTGCGTACAGGAAATCTGATTGGCCTGCTGGAAATACTGCCGCGCGGTGAAGTCATCCGAGGCCTGGGTTGGCAATGCATTGAAGGCGATTCGTTCGAGCATGTCGGCAAACCGCACGTCCCCGACGATCTCAAAGTTCTTCTCCAGCGAAAACAGGGTTTCGGAAATAGTACAGAACTCGCTGCCGCGTGTTGGATCGGTACCGTGCATTCCCTCATCGCCGCCCCATAGCCCATGCGGTTGCCCATGATACCGGCGAATATCGTGAAGTGCCTTCATCGTCACAGCGAGTGACTGCTCGATGCCGCCACGCTGGCCAAACACCAGCGGGTACTTCAGAGCGTGCCCCAAATTGACGCAGTGGTAGGCCTGACCAACACTGTGGTGCTCGCTGTAGCGAAACAGTTGCATGTTTTTTCCTGACTGGAAATCATCGACCCACGGATAGGTTTGCTCGACAAGCAGGTCAGCCAACTCTAACAGGAAGTCTTCTCCCGTCACGTTGTAGAGCCAATAAACGCTCATCACGTTATCACCGCCTCGTCGCCCCGCCCACCACGAACCACTATCAGGGTTATTGGCTTCATACAGGGGTCGCGATTTTAACTCATTGAGCTGAAACCGTGCGTACCGCAACATGCAGGAGAGCGACCGGTCATCACCGGTCGCCATGTAGTGTTGCTGGAGAATCTTCATCATCACCATTCGCGGCCACCAGTCATCCGGGTCGGCGAACTGGGCGCCTGCTGGCGGTGCAGCAGTTCGATCTTCCGGCTTGATTTCGTACGGGCCAATTTGACCGCTCGGACGCTGATTGGCTAACGTCCAGTCGATCCATCGCATTGCCTTGGCTTCGAGTTTCTCATCATCGAGCAGCTTCGCGAGCGGATAGAGCCCATCGATCCAATACGGACCACGCTCCCACGCATCGCCATCCCCACCCAGCCAAGCATTGCGGTCACCGCAAACGGCCTCGTAAGCCTCGTCGAGATTGCCAGTCAGCCCATCAGCCATGACTTCCAGTTGGTGCTTGAGCCACCCCTCCGGCTTGACCGCACCCAATGGCAACTCAGCGTAGGGCTTTTCAATCAACGGCGCTCGATTAAAGCGACAGGAATCAGACTCGTTCGCGATTCCTGCACTGGCGAAAACGACCATCACAAAAACGTTCATCGTGACGTGAGGATTCAGAACGGTTGGCTTCATGGGTGGGGACTTCTGTAGCGTCGACGGTAATATTTTTGGTGCAGCCGATGGACGCGCACACGCGAATGGTCACGGCCTCGACGGCGGGGCGTCAATGAACAAATGCACACAGAACATCTTTTCCAAACAACGCAGCTGTTCCCTTCCTGTTGTACCAGACCTTCAGCACACATGATGACCAGCAGATTCGTAGTGGCGTTGCCCCGGGCGAAGATCGATGGGCCCTGGCGAACGCCTCGGCCCCACTCTCGTGCTCGAGACGAGTAATGTCGTTGGGCACCACCTTGATCGCTCGCGTGTCACTCTTTGCCTTGGATCGATCCGAGCGCACCCCAAACTCCATAAGGACTGTCGATCGCAGCGGGGCTGAGGCTGTCGGGGTAAACACTTGGCTGGGTGAGATCGCCGGTATCGACCGAGTCCGTGATGAACTTGACCGCCCCGTCTGCCATCAACACATGACAGCCACCGGCGTGCCGACTCGCGGCACTGAACACGCCTTCGAGCCGGCTGTCTATCGACGTATCGCAGCTCGGCGAGTTCGGCGGCAGGACAGTGGTGATTCCCGTCCAGCAAATCGCACCGTCGGCCCAGTTGCCACCGCGTGAGGCCTTGCCGTCGGGCGTCATGCGGAGCGTGATGCCGCTGCGATAGTTGCCCTGTTGGTCGACGGTCGCGAGACATTGCCACGGATCCTCTTGGAGCCCCGCGATGTTCGCGGCGATGCTTCCCGTGGCGCTGCGCGTGCCCTGGAAGGTCGCCACTTCCGCCATCATCAGCGTATTGGCCATACCGTCCGTAATGTCGTCAAAACACCTCGCTCGCCCATTGGCGAACACGCCACGCTGTGAGATCGATTCGACGCGTTCGCCAATCGTATCGACCCCATCGCCGTAACTGCAGGCGTAGTTGGTCAATCCGGCATGCTTGGTGGGACGCTCGCTCGGATCGCTCGGACAGCGATACGTTCGCATCCCCTCTTGCCACGGTGGATAAACGCTCGCGCGCCACGGTGCTGGGCCCATGGCTGGGAAATAGCGAGTCCCGTCCTCCGAGGTCAACGGACCGGGCGCCGTCGACAGCTCATCAAACCGGTCGCGGTAGTAGGCGTCACCCTTGATAAACTTCTGATCGTGCTCCGAAAACTCCGGGGTCGGCTCGTCACCGGTCTCGTAGGGATTCGAGATCGATTGCCACATCGGACTCGCTTCCAAAAACGGGACGATCGGCACCAATGCGGACAACCGCTGTTGATTGGACAGATCATCGTCGCCCGGCGTCGGGCCAGTACCACCGCAACCGGGTGGAAGCTGCGAATAGGCGGCGTGATAGTTGTGAAATCCCAAACCGATCTGTTTGAAATTGTTACTGCATGACATCCGCCGCGCCGTTTCACGGGTAGCCTCCAGGGCGGGAAAAAACAACGCCAGCACGATCAGCAGGCAGATCACACAAACGACGACCGCCAGCAGCGTGCGGCCTGATCGGGAGCAGGGCGGTAACCTTCGATGTCCAGTCAAGTGAATCTCCATTGTCAGCGTACCAGCGGTTTTGCTCGCACGAGCACGAGCGTTTAGCAGGAAACTGTGTCGGGTCCGGTCTCGCTGTCGCATTTCGGCCAATCCTATGAAGTAAGCAGCGCACGATCAATTTCTGTCGTAGTGAACGAGGCGACGAGTCCAAAGCCGCAGGACTCTTCGCCTCCTGTTGATTACCCACAAGTTTGCTCCCCCGTGTGCTTGTCACACGCCGAAGCGACGTTTTGAAATTAGAAAACCACGGTATCGACACAAGTTCCCCTGTCAGCTTGTCTGACAGGAAACCAAGTCGATAAACTTTGCTGTCATGCGGGGCAAGCCCGCATGGGAGCGGGGTGAATGCTCCATCTTGATCTAATCACAAAACGGAGATTCCTGTCAGACAAGCTGACAGGGGATCCGGTTTTGTGGGTAATGACCAGCTCGTCGCCTCCTGTCCCTTACCCACAAGTTTTCCTACGCCGACGGCGTTGAAGAAAATAGCCGGTGGTCGAGCGCAGCGAACACCACCGGAAACGCCGCGAAACACGCGTGCCAACCCCGAATGGGGTGGAAGATCATTCACGACGAGGTCTGCGACCCACTTCGGGGTCGACGCTCTATCTTCAACGAAGAACCGTAGGTGACGCTGCGCTGACCTACGACTATTTTCTATCATCCCTTTCGGGATAATTGTGGGTAATCGTCGCCTCGTCCACTACGCCACATATTACTGCCGCGTTGCTAAGATCACCACAGAGAATGTCGAATGCGACGTCGTCGACAGCTACGACAAGCCAACTCAGGTGCGGACGCATGAGCCCCGGGCCATCAAGCCATACTGCCGAGACAACGCCTGCCAAGACAACGCCTGCCACTGCCGGCACGATCGCAGAAGCGATCGAAATGCTGCGGCGACCGATGCAACCTGCGTAACGGCTGCTTCGAGCCCTCACTGCCAATCACGCCTATTTTTTGCCAACAACGACATGCTACCCCCAACTCAGCTCATCATTCGCTTGGCCCCTGGTCGTGTGCAAGCGTTTTCTGACCTGCCCGCAATTGACCGCATTCAGGGTGGCCCGGCGGTGTTGTTGGAATGGCTGGAAACACAATTGGGGTTGCCACAATCGGATGTGCACCGTGCGGCGCGAGTGATGCAGTTCGCCGATGCGATTGCCAACATGACCGGAGTCTGCTTTGAGCAAAGTATCGCTGCCGATCGCTGGGAAACGGCTTCGGAGCTGCTGCAGCGCCGTGATCAGCTGATGCTATGTGGTTGGGATGGGACAATCCTTGATCGTTGCCCCCGAATCGCCGGCGACCTGGCCTTGGCAGAGAAACAATATGCCGGGTCGTTTCCGAGTGAGGCCGAGAGGGTCGCGGCGGTAGCCGAAGCTCTTGATGCAGGCCAGGTGTTGCCAAATCACGAGCTCAAGTTGACCGAGCCAATTGACCTTTGGCCGGCGGCTTGGCAGCGAGTACTGAGCCGACTGAATGTTTGCGATCCGGATGAGGTTTCACCATGCTCGCCGGAGTTATCGTCTTTGCTGGCTGCCGCCAATACTGTGCGCGGTCAAACCACACCGTCATTCGATTGCGATTCCAGTCTAAGAGTAGCCCAGGCACGCAGCGAGACGGCGGCGGTGGAGTTCGTCGCTTCTGTGTTGTCGAATAGTTCAGAAACACTTTCGCGGACGGTCGTCTACTGTGAAGATGACACGATGGCAGTTCGTCTGGATGCTTGCTTGCAGCGGATCGGAATTCCGACAATGGGCGCCTCGTTACAAACGCGTGCTCATCCGGTACTGCAAGTATTGCCGCTGGCCCTCGAGTTGTGCTGGGATCCAGTCGATCCGCAATGCTTACTCGATTTGTTGACACTTCCTGTCATCCCCTTTCCGCGACCGGCGGCCTCTGCTCTGGCCCGAGCATTGAGCGAAGAGCCGGGACTGGGCAGCGGAGCATGGCAGGATGCTTTTGACTCGCTGTGTGAGACATCGAAGCACGACGTGGATCATCCGGATAAGCTGAAGGAACGACTGCATGAATGGTTCTGTGCGGAACGGTCACCCCGGGGGCAACCGATTCCGACGAACCTGATGGCTCGCCAGTGTCGGAAAGTGGCCAAGTGGGCAATCGGCCGGGCCACATTGATTTGGCGTGACGAAAACCTTTCACCTTCTGATGAACAGGTCGCCATCGCGTTGAGGGAGGCATCTCGACAAGCCTCTCTGCTCGGGGACTTGGTCGAACTCGCTGGCGAATCGATCACGCAACCGCAATTAGGCAGGTTGCTCGAGGAAGTAACCGATCGAGGAGTGGAATCGAAGCCGTGCCTGAGCGATGCCGGGGGACCTGTACGAGTTCGGTCGCTATCTGAGATCGCCGACCGCTACGATCGATTGATCTGGATGGGGACGACAACGTCGGATACGAAGAGCAGTCGTTGGTCCGTCAAACAGCTTGCGGACTTCGCCGCTGCAGGCGTCGTGATCGACGATGGAACGCACGCCTTGCGATCACTGCGGGCGGCGGAGGTACGCGGGCTGTGCCTAGCCAGTAGCACGATGTTGGTGATCGAGTTACCTCAGAACGCAGAAGAACGCGTTCACCCATTGTGGCTTGCGATTAGGGAAAAGATCGCCGTCCATCGTCAGCCTGAGAAGTGGACGCCAGCGGCGATCGAGGACCTCATCTCTCACAGCGAGGTCGATGCGCTCTCGCCATTCGTTTTCGCCTGCAAAACGACAAATATCCAGCCTCCACAGCCGCTGCGCCCACACTGGGATATACCAGCAAACCTATTGAGAGACCGCGAATCGGTTTCGGCGTCGGAGTTGGAAGATCGGCTTGCCTGCCCCCTCAAATGGACGCTCAATTACCAGGCGAAATTGCGGTCGAGCGACATTGCAAGTTTGCCGGACGAGTTTCGACTTCGCGGAAATTTGTTCCACAAGATTCTGGAGCGAGTCTTTGGGGGAGGCGGTGATCTGCCAACGGAGGATGACGCGGCCCGCTTGGTCGAGCAAACCTTTGATGAACGATTGCCATTGGACGCCGCTCCGCTGGCGCAGCCAGAAAAACGCGTTGAGAGCTTACGGCTGAAGAACGAGTTGGTGAAGGCAGCCCGCTTGTTTGTACGGACGCTATCTGCGGGCGGTTACCGGAGCGTGAAGATTGAAGAGCCCGTCGAGGGATCGGCGTTTGGGAAAGAGTTGCGAGGTTCGATTGATTGCCTGGCGTCGTCCAACGACGGTCGCGAAGCTGTGGTCGATTTCAAGTATGCCGGTCGCAAGAAGTACTACGACATGGTCACCAAGGGAAAGTCCGTTCAACTTGCGACGTATGCGTTCAGTCGCAGCCAGTCAAACGGCAGCTTCCCAGCGGTCGCTTATCTCGTACTATCCGATGGCACAATCTTCACGCCAATCGGCAGCCCACTGTCGGGTGTCCCGACGTCACAGGTGATTGATGGACCGTCGATCGAGCGTGTATGGAACAATTTTGCGACCGCGATCGCTGGTGCGGAAGGCTGGCTGACAACCGATGATCCGGTTCCGGCCAGGCCTCTCCAGAGTATCGACGATTGGCCCGATGGATCGGAGCTGGTTTTGATCGAACAGCTGGGGCGAGGCGAAACACAAAGCGTCTGTCGATACTGTGATTTTAAACGCTTGTGCGGAATGGAGGTGACACGATGAGCCAATCGAATGCAAAGAAGGGAGCTTTGGAGCTGATCCGAGCTGGGGCAGGCAGCGGCAAGACGTACGACTTGTGTGAAACGGTTGCTAAGGCCGTTTGCGATGGTCTCGATCCTGCGCGAATCATGGCGACAACGTTCACCAAGAAGGCCGCCGCTGAGCTGAAGGGGCGAGTTCAGGCAAAGTTACTCGCCGGTACCGATGACCCGGAAACGAACCATCGCAACGCGGACCGGTTAGAACTGGCCGCGATCGGGACCGTTCACTCTGTCGCACACCGGGTGCTCTCGCGGTATGCAGTCGAACTCGGCCTTTCGACGCGACTTGAAGTGATGTCGGAACAGGCGGCCGAACAAACTGTTTCCAAACACCTCAGTGATTTGCCGATGGAGGGTTGGCAGTCCTTGGTAGCGTGTGCAAGGCGACTGGGAATTGACGATCTTAACCAACAACTGCTGACACTGCTGGATGCCAAGCGTAGCAATCAGATCAGCGATGAAGGTCTGCGTTTGCACTTGCGTGATTCAGCCTCGCGGGTTTGCGAACTGCTTTCACCGCTGGAGGATTTGCCTTCGCCCAGTTTCGATGTCTTGACGGGGCATGTGCGAGATGCGCTCAATGCGTTCGCAGCGTTAGATGACACGACAGGTGTGACCGAAAAAGCCCGAAAGAAGCTACTGGACCTGCGATCTGAGCGACTACCGAAATGGGGGGCGTATGCAGAGGCATCCCGTTTGACGGCCGGGAAGAAATCCGGGGCCGACGCCGCTCTAACCGCACTTCGCAATCACGGATCAGAAGTCTGCAACTTCCAAGGACTACACGATGACGTGAACTTGTTTGCCGGCTTAATTGCCCAACACACCATCCTGATTGAATCGGGATGCCGCGATTACAAAATCGAGCGTGGATTGGTCGACTTTACGGATCTTGAAACATTGTTCCTCGAAGCCCTTTCCGGTGAGCAGTTGGTCGAGTTGATCTCCGATGATTTCTCGTTGGTCTTGGTCGATGAATTCCAAGACACCAACCCGCTTCAGCTAGCGATCTTTCAAGCGATGCGTCGGATCTCGCCACGCAATCGGTGGGTGGGTGATCCGAAGCAAGCGATCTTTGGTTTCCGGGGGACCGATCCTGGATTGGTGGGGCGCGTTTGGGAGCAAGCGAAGGATGCGACAACCGGTTCGTTACCAAGCAACCGACGCTCTCAAAAGGGACTGGTCCAGTTCGTTGGCAAGATGTTTGAGCCAATATTCGGTCCTGACTCGAGGCAGGAGCCCGTCAATGCTCCGCTGCCTCGTGGCATTGAGCGTTGGCTGTTCCAAACGACCAATCAGGAGCGTGATGCGCAGGCACTGGCGGCTGGGATTTTGGAGCTGCAACGCGAAGGCACTCGGCTTGGCGATATCGTCGTCCTGGAAAGAAGCAACGCAGCTCTCGAGAAGCTGGCCGATGCGCTGGGGCAGGCTGGCATCGCATACTTATTTGAGAGCCCCGGTCTGCTCTCAACCCGCGAGGGTGTGATGGCGATTGCAGGAATGCGGCTGGTTTCGGATCGCAACGATTCACTAGCCGCCGCGACGCTGAAGCATATGCTGTCCGACCCGAGCCAGGCGACGCCGTCATGGATCAGGGAGCGGCTGATTCAATTGCAATCCGACCGTGCGGAACGCGAAAACGCTGCAGCATCCGCTGAAAGCCCACCGCGTTGGAAGCAGCCATGGGATGGGGACGATGAACTCGCGCCATTGGAAGGAATCGACCGCCAGACCTCCTCTCCGCATTCGGTTTGCCAATTAGTGATCGAAGCTCTCGATCTGCCCAATCGCGTTGCTGGGTGGGGCGATGTGGCCAGTCGCTGCTCGAATCTTGATTCCATATTGAGACATGTCGCCAGTTATGAAGAGCAAATGCTTGGTGCTGGGCAGGCCGCCACTCTTGGCGGTGCGATTCTCAATCTAGAGGAGATCGCCTCCAACGGCGAAGACATCAAGTTCCCTCCACTTGGTCACGATGCGGTGACCATCATGACCTACCACAAGGCGAAGGGTTTGCAGTGGCCAGTCGTGATCTTGAGCGGTTTGCATAGTGACCGCGCTCCAAACGTCTGGGAGCCCGCTGTCTATGGTGGTGGTGAAGATATTGACCATCCGCTGACGGGACGAGTCATTCGTGCCTGGACGTGGCCGTTTGGCATGAACGATGGTCGTCCGCCCAAGCGACGCACGGGAACCAGCCTGGAGGCCGATGCACTCGCCTCACCTGAGGGGCGTCAGAAAGCGGAAGATGAAATCAATGAGAACCTGCGTTTGCTCTACGTCGGTTGCACCCGCGCGGAATCGAAATTGGTGTTCGCACATCGACTCGGTAAAGATCGATGGCTGCAACGATTGCCTGGCATCGATTCGATCCTGCCCACCGATGCTGAAGCAGGCGTACACGAACTGACCGGGATTGATACCTCCTACGTGCTGCGAAACCTAGATCCCGTTGACGAGAGTTCGTTGGCGAACGATGAGAGTGCCATCTGGTTCTCATTTTCAGGCACCGGCCAGCAGAGTGCCGAACCGTCACCAAGATTTCTCTCACCGAGCCAGGCCCAGGCTGATCCGGCTGTGACGCAAGCAGCCCAACTGGAATCCACTGAGCTGCCCGGCGGATCCCATTTCCCAGCGGGACTTGATGAAGAAAGCTACTCGTCCTTCGGGGACGCCATCCATGCCTACATGGCCGCATTGCCATCGCTACTCGGTGTTAGCGAATCGCAAAAGCAGTCGACCGCGATACGGTGTCTGGCCGCCTATTCCATCGACGGCAAGCTTGCCCCCAGCGTGCTAGTGGCAACCGGCGACCGTTTTGTTCAGTGGGTCAATGACACCTTCCCTGACGCAACGTGGCGAGCGGAAGTCCCAGCCCTGGCCTCTCGTGGAGCAGGTGGTTTCTGGAACGGCACACTCGATCTCATCTTGGAACTGCCCGATCAGACGGTTGTTGTAGTCGACCACAAAAGTGCTCCAATTCGCCGTGCGAATTGTGAGTCAAAGGCAAGGCAGTACATCTCTCAACTTGACGCATACAACGAAATGCTAGCCGAACAGGGCTGCAGCGTTGCCTCTCGATGGATTCACTTCCCCCTGGCAGGTGTGATGGTCAAGGTCGAAGAGTCAATTTGCGATAGTCCATGACGCGAGAACACAAATGCCAAACGCCTGAAACATCGAAGTGAGCGAGGGTGTTTCCCGGCCCAAGGAGCCGTACCCGTCGAGACGCCCCCGTAGCGCACATCCGCAGCGAGTGATGGCGTCCCAAATCTCTTTCGTGAACTGCATCAAATCGAGATGTCGCCACGATCTCGGCGGAACCGTATCGCCCCTGCCGCAATTGCCTCAGCATCCAGGACAGGTCAAGAAACCGCCTCGGTGAAAGTTCGATCACGGTAGAACGAATTCGTAACAGGAGATTCATAACCACGAGAGACTAAGATTCACCGAGGCCCAGCAATTCGCAGTGATTCTCATTGAGATCGTGCATCTCAACGAGATACGAATACCAGCCAAAATCGATCGTCAGCCACCGAATTCCGAGAAGAACTGCATGACCAGTTGCTCCGATGTCGCCCACCGGAGAAATGCAAGACCAAGCTCACACATACCGAAGCCGCGGAAAAACGACCCCTTTCCCCTTTTCCTGATGCCATAGCCGAAACAATCAGCCAGGAACGTGCCACAGCGCTTCCAACTGCAGTTAACGAGTCGGTGAGACGCGGGAATCTCGCCGGCAGAACAGAGTCGATGGCACAGACCACGCGCGACTCCTTGCGTCACCCATCAAACGAACGCCCGCGATCGAGATTTTGAACACCATCGCTTGAACTCCGACCTGAATATCCTCGTCGATCAGTCGATTGATGCACGGCAAATCACTACCGCCCCGTGCCCCGTGCCCCGTGGGTCATCCCACTCGCCCTCAAGAACAACGTCGTCACAGATACCGTCTGCGGGATCAGGCTGCAATTTTGGTTGCTCCGGCATCGGCCACCGGAGCGTCGAACAGAATCGTGAAGAATCGCTTCGGTGTCCTGTACGTCCTGCTGTTCGGCGATCGCTAAAAACGCTGAGGTTTGTCCAACTATGGCAAATTGGCCTCGCGTTTCGCAGCGTCGTTGTGCGTCACCATCTAGCAATAGCGGTCAGGAGAAAAGGTCGCCTGGAACCCGCACGACAGCGATACTGGAAAATGAAAAGAAAAAGCGTTCAATTGCGCCTACAAACTCAAGATTCCCAGCCTGTCCAACTGGATAGCGAGATAGTGGACCGAATGAAATCCGATCTGGCACCCAACGTGTTACGCTTGGGCTAGACGGCTCCTGAAGGTTTCCTAAGCTATGGGAATTGGAAGTCACTGTTCATGTGGGCCATATTTTGGTTGGAGGAGAATCATGCGGAATCAGATTGGTGAAATTGCTTCAAAGTTGGGAGTGGAACAAGCGAAACTTGAAGGCGTGGCAGTGCTCGTACTTCCAGAGAAAGTCGATTCGGAAGAAATCAATGAAGTATGCGATGCACATGACTCTGTGTTGTTGGCCAAGCAGCTAAAACAGGCAGGCATTCCATGCAGAACCGCATACGACTTGGGGGTGGAGCCCAGAGTACTAGATCGACGCGGCGCAGACGTATGGCTCGGAATGCTGTGGTTGTTCCTGGAGAATACCGCGTTGCCCGCAACAGTGGATTGTATTTGCGATTGGGTGAGTGAAAAGCGGAATGCGGAGCACGATGATTCGGCAGACAAAGAAACTCGAATTCATGTTGAGCTTCGGATGCAACGCAAAAACAATACGTCCACGATTAAGTTTGACGGATCCGTCGACGAATTCAGAGAAGTGATGAAGACCGTCAAGAAGATCGGTGCGTGGAAGAAGTAAGGATGCATCAACGAGAGATCAGAAACACAGGCGATTGGGCGAATCGAATTGTATTTGATTGGGCAACGCATGTTGATCAGGGACGCGAGGAAGACGCGATCGCTATTACTATCATCGCAATACGCGAAGCTGTTAGTCGTGATCGAGCAGCGAAGACCTTGGAAGAGGAGGAGTATATTCTAGGTTGTCGGGTGTTACTCAACGCGTTGCGCGACTTGGCGAACATCGGGCTCACCACGCGTCACCCAGATTGGATAAAGTATCCGAAAGCAGTCGAAGTTTGCTGGGATCTATCGCACGACGCACGAGAGCGGCTTACGAGCTATTCAGGAATTGACCTTGATTTTGCGAGACGCTGGGCTACCAGGGCAACTGAATTGATCCAAGATATAGATTCAGCCTTCGGCCCAGGTTTGTACTGCAGCTGGGAGATGGAGTTCGACGGACTTATTTGTTCAATCTGCGGAAATGACGTTCGAGGTTGCGAACACATACCAGGCAAACGGTATGGTCGTAAACGATGTGCACTAACGCCGAAGGGAGGTCAGCCCAGGGCAATCGCAATCGTGGAGAATCCCCGAGACCCGAGGTGTCGGATCTGGCCGTGGGCAAAACGAAGAGAGGAAGACGGGCATGCGGTGGTTAGCGACATACCCATCTTTAAGCTATTTCGATTGGAGGGCAACGATGACGGTGGCTCTATCGTTGACCTTGAAGAGCTTTTTCAATTCGTGGTTACACTGGCGAGCCAAGAAATTGAATAGTTGGTCTTGCCACCTTGACGCAGGTGTGCCCATCTGCAGCTGGCAGGCGTGATCAAGACACGCGGTTCCCGGTGCGCAAGAACGTCTAAAGCGACGCCAACAGCAAAGGTTCGAAACTCGTGTCGGTGCCTTCAGAATCTGGGCGCTGAAACGGCCCTCACCGAAAGCGTTCCGGTTTCATCGACCGGGATCCGTAGCGTCTGCTCGAACTATCCTGGAAAGTCACATTTCCATTCCTAGATACGGAAGTCGTCGACGAAAAGGGGAAAGGGGTCGTTTTTCCGCGGCTTCGGGATGTGTGAGGTTGGCCTTGCAATGCTCCGGTGGCCGACGCCAGAGCCGTTTTCTGAATTATCTGATCTATTCCGGTTGCGTTGAACGACACGCCGAGTCGTGGGACTCTATTAGAGAAGTTTGGACATGGCGGGGCACCACAAGCTATCCCATCTCGTGATCCCGCTTTCAGCGTACGCGTATTTTGTCCGTTCTCCTTGCTAACTTGCAGATTCGTGACTCTGCCAAGTCGATAGCTAGGTAAACCGTGGTCTTTTCCACGCTACGTATAGCTGACGGTGGCATTGTAGCCACCGGAGTTTACCTATTTCCTCTGTGAGGAGGCGCGTATGTCGCACGTGGTGCAGATTTCCACTCAGGTCCGGGACGCTGCAGCGGTTCGGGCTGGGTGTGTTCGACTGGGACTCGATCAGCCGGTCGAAGGCAAGTTGAAGCTTTTTAGCGAGACCGTGACAGGGCTCGCTGTTCAGCTTCGGCAGTGGTGGTATCCGGTCGTGTTCAATACGACGACCGCTGGCGAAGAAAAGGGGAAGGGCGAAGAAAAGGGGAAGGGGGTCGTTTGAGCGACTGCAGTCAAAACGCCCCCCTTCCCCTTTTCCCGTTCGAGAGACTAAGATTCATCGAGGCCCAGCAATTCGCAGTGATTTTCGTTGAGATCATGCATCTCAACGAGATACGAATACCAGCCAAAATCGATCGTCAGCCACCGAATTCCGAGAGAAACTGCATGACCAGCTGCTCCGGTGTCGGCCACCGGAGCAGCGAAACCGCCTTGCACTCCCCACACAAGAATCCGCGCACCTTTTCTTCGCCATGCGATGCCGCGAAGTGCGGCCAAGAAAAAGCTGATTAACCGACCCCATCGCGCAATCTGTGCCGAAGCCGCTCGCTCCAGATTCAACTAAATTGAAGGCGGTATTGCCTGGGCGGTGTTGGATACGGGGTGCCGACCGAAACCACCAAGTCCATGGGATCCCGCACCTGATCAAGATGCTGACTGAGCCCTGATTTAGCTCAATCGTCATTGTGACGACTATTCACTCGCATGTCGCCGTACAGATGCACATTTGTCGTTGCAAAGTGTTTCGAGAAGCTTATCCATTTCATCACGAAGTGTGTTGGTAGTGATTTTGGACTTCAATTTCGAGCAAGCGTACGCCGCCGCCCGACGCACTTTTACTTCGTTCGATTGCGCTGCAAGTTTGGCTGTGTGGATGACGAGCCTCCATTGTGGACGAGTCAGTTGCAACTCTTCCTTGTTTGCTAGGACTCCGAATGCTGAATTTGCCACTGCTGGATCGGCATCGCGTGTCGCAAGAATGACAGCTGTAAACTCTGCCTCGGAAATCGTCGGTTTCTCCCTCGCAGCAGCAAGCGACAATGCACGAACTTGTGGATCGCTTTCGGTCAGCCCCGCTTCGATGATCGAATCGAGCTCGCCTGCGAAAACGCCTGGTTTGTCACGTTCGATACACGACAAGGTAAAGATTGCGACGCCGCGAAGGTCCGTTGGCTTGCCCGCCCCCATTTTGAACGGGTTGAGCGGATTCTGTGATTCAGCCACTGACTGAGTCAATTCAGGCTCCTTGATGATGCCGTTTGCCATCGGCGACAGTACGTTAAAGATTTGCTTTGCCTGTGCCGCGGAACAGACGTCGCCAACGGATCCCATCACCTGAACCAACTGGATCTTGTTGTTGATTAGATTTTCATTTTCGCTAATCATATCTAGCATTGCGTCAATCAATTTCTGGAGTGCATCGAGCGAAAGATGCTCCCGATGCCGAAGTATCGCGTGTTCGTGAACTGTGCTGATCGACTGTACAACAAGCTTTTGGTCATCCTTGACAACAGTGAAAAAGCCGAAAGCACCACCGAGTTGCTTTACTTCGGCTGACAACGGCAGCCACTGAAATTGCTGGCGGATTCGATCTGCGACTTTGTCGATGTCGCTGCTCAACGACTCTGGCTCTTTCAGCTTGGCGTTAAAGTTTGGTGCAACCTGAAGCAAATAGGAATCAAGTGGCTTCCCAGGCTGGTAGAGAGCTTCCTTGATTCGCTTTTTCGCATCGTCACCGCACAAGCTTCCGAGGCGACAAAGCAGTTCGATTGCGTTGGGGTAGTCGGTGTGTTGCTTTCGTTCAACAACAAGCTCCACCGTCGCCTCAACAAGCTCCGAAACGCTCTCCGGTGGCAATACTGCTGCGCTGGCTGCGAGCGAATTCATCATTTTGTCTCTCACTGGCAATACGCGATTACCTCCTTCAATAGGAACACTCCAGATTGGGTGGTTGATCGCCGTACTCAGCAAACGCACCGCCTGATTGTTGTTCAGTCTCCAGGACATATCCGACATCGAGTTCCACGCACGTGATACGCAAGAGTGCTCTTGCCACTCCGAGCCATGCAAAGATGCCATTGTCCGCACTCGCTCGAAGACATCATCAAATTGCCCGTCGGGAATTGCGTCCACGTATCCATCAAGAATATCGCATCCAACGACGAACAGACGCTTTAGATGTGTGCAGTCAAGCCACTTTGATGTTGACTTTGCAACCCTGTCAGGATTTCCTTGAAGCAACAACGCGGTACCGAAAGCTTTCGCCGTTCGCTGGTCACCAGCAACTAGCGCGTGATAAATTGCTTCGTCCGGCCATCCTAGATCCATGCATTCAATCGCCATCAGCTTTGAAGCAAGACGATACGATCGCCAGCAACCTTGGTAATATGCTCGAAGCAGCTCTTGCCAAGTGTTTGGCAATGATTCGTGTCGCTTGCCCTGCTCACGTGCTTCTATCACGCCGTAGTACGCTCTGTGGTTCCAGAGCTCCACATCAGCGATTGACGCGCGATCGACCAAGCCGTAGAAGTCGTCGTTTTGCAACAACGAGTGAACGATGTCGCTACGATTGAACTCGACGGCAATTTCAATCTCTTCTGAGAAACTGCCCATCAATGGGACGATACGCTGGTCAAATACCCCCAGCGCTTCATTGTCGCGATAGTCACAATGAAGAATCTCACAAATTGCCAAGAGCGCCGCCAGTTGGTCGATTTTCGCTGATGACGAATCAACCTTGGCTTCGAGCAGAGAGATTCCTTCCGCTGGGTTTCCTAAGAAAGCTAGACTTTTGGCCTTCGGAATCGCGATCCTGATTTCTGGTGATGCGACGTCAATCATCTTTTGCGACTCCTGCATCGTCACCTGCTACCGCTTGGAGTTCTCCTTGCAAGAAATCGACTCCACTGCGTTTCGCAACGAGCAACTCAGTCTCGTTGTCATTGGGGGCACACGCAATCGCCTCAGCAATCGCGACTTTGGCTTCATCGTAACCACAAAGTGCGATGAACCAATCCGTGATGGTTCGCAGGCAGGGAAAAACGGCTGGATCAGTTGGCGGCAGGCTCTTCGCATCTTGCTGCAATACAATCCCCCATCCTTTGGCCAGTTCTGGCATGCCATCTTCAAGACACATCTGCATCAAACGGGTTCCGATCTCAAGTCGTTTTGCTGCGTCTAGATGCTGACTTTTCCTCCCAAACTCAAAGACGAGTGTGAAGATCGCGCTCCGCTTGCTACCGATTGCCCACAGGTCGTTCGAGACCTCAACAAGCTTCAGCAAGAAATCTTCTGGCGACAGCTCCTTTTCCTTCTGCCGCAACTCAGCGAGGCGACTCTCTACCTGAGGACGGGATTCGCGAAACGTGTTGAGTAGTACAGTACGCCTCCGTTCATCCTCCTCTATATGCCTTTCTCGTAGCTCTGCCGCCATCGCAGTAACCACCTCGTCGGGCATGGATTCGGTGTCGCTGTATTGCTTGAATTTTAGTTCGGCCTGAAGCGTCCAAGTTACGCCAAATTTGTTGAACACAGCAGCATGACGGCTAAATTCCGCCTCTATCCATGGCTTTTGAAGTTCAGGGACGATTCGCGAGTATGAATCAAAATCGGCTTCGGGGAAGTCAAACCATATCGAGACTGTCTTTTCAGCTTCATTGAAAACGACATCTTCCGTGTAGTAATGCCGCCACCAGTGCTTTTGCGACGTTATGTCGAGCATCAATGTTCTTGCCTTAGTACGAGTTGCGCGGCGTCTCGACTCCTCGAGAATGTCGGCAACTCTTAGCAGGCCTGCAAGCAGTTTCATGCGTATGTCGGGACCATCCGCCGTTAGCTCATCATAGCGAGCTAAGTCTCGCTCAACCTCAAAATACAGGTTGTGGGACTCGCATAGGCAAGCGATTTTTGATGGCTCGTAGTCACTCGTAAGTTGCATGCCAATGACGGGATCTTCGGCACGGACTGATGAATGAACCATCTCAGCAGAGATTCTGTGATGGAACTGCCGAAGAAGGTTCCGCCGTTCATCTTCCGGTTGTTCCTGCCACGGCAATCCGAGCTTAAGATCAGCGATCGTCTTCGTTTCACCCGCATTCTCGTACTGCAGCCCAATGTCATGCAGATAACACGCGGAATAAAGGATAACCAGCTCGGTCTCATTCAGCCGTTGGTCGGTCTGCATCAAGGGATTGACTAGATCGTCGACCAGTTGCGACACACCGTCAGAATGCAGCACGCTATGGTCTGTGAAGTGAGGCAGGCAGTTGTTGTCCAAAATTGGTGCAACTTTACTCCGAAGGCTAACAAGCAGCGCTCTTGATGACTCACGCTTAAGGTGTTTGAACGGAGGTGCGTCTCCATATTTGGACGATTGATTCACGATAGATTCCGATGCTTGGTTTTAGTTTGCTAGCGGGATTATACCGAGCCGGCCGTCACCGCTGAAGGGCGGCGTACTAAGGATCGAGAAACTACTGGAAACCTGAACGCTCTATTTCGAGCCAGCGACACCGCTTGTTTGCTATTGGAATGCTCCGCAAAAATTTGATCCTGGGGTTATTCACAAGAAAAGGTTCCAGGAGACGAAAGTCGGGTCGAGGGTGCATCTGGATGATTCAAGTGCGGAAAACATCGCATGAAAGATTGGATTCACTGATCGGCTCCGGTGGCCGACGCCGGAGCACCTCCTCATTCGTCGACGGCACGCCGGCTTCATCGACCGACACGTCGAGTCGCGGGACTCTTTGCGAGAAGTTTGGACATGCCCGGGCACCGCAAGCTATCCCCTCTCGCATCTCGTGATCGGCTAACACGGCGGCTCCCGCTTCGACTGCCATCTTCGCGATAGGCTGAAACCGACGGGCAGGGCTAAATTGCTACCCATTCTTCGCTACGTATAGCTGACGGTGGCATTGTAGCCACCGGAGTTTACCTATTTTCTCTGCGAGGAGGCGCGTATGTCGCACGTGGTGCAGATTTCCGCTCAGGTCCGGGACGCTGCAGCGGTTCGGGCTGGGTGTGTTCGGCTGGGACTCGATCAGCCGGTCGAAGGCGAGGTGAAGCTTTTTAGCGAGACCGTGACAGGGCTCGCTGTTCAGCGTCGGCAGTGGCGGTATCCGGTCGTGTTCCATACCACGCCCGGTGAAACCAAGTACGACAACGATCAAGGCTACTGGGGCAAGCAGGCGCGGCTCGACGAGTTCCTGCAGGCCTTCGCTGTGCCGTAGTTTCGTTGTGAATTCCACGGGTGGCCGGTTTTGGGGATGATCTCCACGTCGATCGAGCCAAACAGGGACAGGCATTGCTTAGTTGTCTTTCCTAGCCTTTTTCGTAGGATTCCTAGTACGTCAACCACAATACAGCGTCACGCTCAGTAGGGAGAAGACCATGCCCAGGCAAGCTCGTGGGGAAGTGATCGATCCGAATCAAATACAGGTAGTTCATTGTGTGGAACGCTGTGTCAGACAGGCATGGCTTTGCGGAAAAGACGCCGCCACTGGACGGTGCTATGAGCATCGCAGGGGCTGGATCCGCGACCGTATGGAGTTTCTCGCATCCGTCTTCGGTATCGACTGTTTGACTTTTTCAATCATGAGTTCGCACGCTCACCTGGTGCTTCGCAGTCGGCCCGACGTTGTGGCAGCCTGGTCCGATGACGAGGTCGCCCGTCGCTGGCTGCGACTGTTCCCCAAACGCCGCAATCACGACGGAAGTCCCGCCGAGCCAACGATCCCCGAGCTCGACATGATTCGGAACTGTCCAGAAGTGCTCGCCGAGCGGCGACGGCGTTTGTCCGACGTGAGCTGGTATATGCGGTGCTTGGCCGAAAATATCGCCCGACGCAGCAATGCTGAAGACGAGGTCCGCGGGCACTTCTTCGAAGGTCGTTTTCGAGCACAGCTGCTTCTCGATGAAGCCAGTTTGCTGGCCTGTGCAGCCTATGTGGATCTCAATCCCATTCGCGCCGCGATGGCCGAAACGCCGGAAACGAGCGATTTCACTGGGGCGAAGGACCGGATTGACGACTGCCGGCAATCGGGATCGCGCAAGCGTGAGAGCACGCATGACTGGGAGCGTGGGCGGGGGCGTCGACACAGTGGCTGGATGAGTCCGATGGAGATCGACGAGCAGAAGGATCCTGTCGGCCCGAATCTGGACGACTCGGGGCGGCGCGGTAGCCTGAAGGGATTCCTAAGGCGTCGTTCGGAAATAACTTACCCGTTTGACCTGTTCTTGTGTGGTTGAATCTCATAGTTCCAGTCACCGTGAAAGCTGTTACGTTTTAGGCGTATGCTTTGCATCTCATTGTCAGTCACTT
>NZ_SJPK01000024.1 GCF_007859855.1 Allorhodopirellula solitaria | reverse complement strand
ATCAACAAGCGCGTTATATTTCGATCGGAGTCCATCGACCAGTGTTGCATCCGGCATTTAACCATTATGCAAATCCGTATGCCGCAGGTCGATGCCAATCAGGTAAGTTATTTCCGAACGACGCCTAAGTGTCTCGTTGGAAAGGTACCTGGAATTGCTTGATTGGACGGGGCGTCAAATTCGCAGCGACAAGGTCGGGTCAATCCCAGAGCATCTGCAGCCCATCCTGACTCGCATCGGCTTGGACACCCATGGTTGGTGCGACATTGTGCTCAAGTTCGGACGAGTATTCCGCCGCGCCGCCGGCAGCCCAGAGCATCTGGCCGAAGAGGCATCTCGACGCGACCAAAAATGGCTTTGCGCTCCCGGCAATCCGCTGGGCTTATCGTCGGTCTGACACAAACCGATGACAACTAGCCCGAATTCGATGCCCCTGGGTTGGCTTCTGCGCGGTCGTGGAGCAAGCAACTGGAAAACGGTCGGATTGCCAGTGACCAAAGCTGAATTGGGCAGATTGGCGAGATTAGCTGCCACCGAATCCGCGATTTGGTGCACAAACAAAATGGATGGCCCTCTTCTCGGGTCCGTGTCTGTCAGATCCATCCCCGTGACATCCTCAGCGGTCAGGATTCCGTCTTCGGCATCCGCGGGAACCAGGCGAGCGACCAGCCAGGTGTTGACTCCGGCCAGCGCCAAACTGGATCGCAGCAAAGGATTTTCTATTCCCGCGACCGACCAGGCCCCGCCCGCTTCCTGCCGGAGACTTTGAAATCCACTTGTGCCCTGCGAGTCCTGATCGATGTCCGGGCGATCCTCCAGAAAGTACCCGTGCGTGGCCAAGTGCAGCATGCGCGGTGAGCGAACGGCCTTCAGAATTCTCCATGCTGAATGACGCCTTTGACACAGCCCATGAGTCACTTCATTTTCTTCGCAGCTTCTTGAACGCCTGTGATTTTATCTATCGCTTGACTCACCGCCGATCGGACATCCGGGGAATCATCCTCCAGCATCTTTTCCAATCTCGGAACTGCCGATGTCGCGGCAGAGCCTAGCTGTCCTAAGAATGTCACAGCTTGCACGCGAATCCACTTGTCCTTGTGCTTGCCAGGGTTCTGCAGCACAGCGTCAATGACACTACTAGTCGCAGATTGCCAATCCTTGAGTCCGCGCGCACATGCCAGAACCAGACTGGCATCATCCTCTTTAAGTCCCTTGATAAGAGAGTCACGCCCCTCTTGGCTAAGCGTGCCCATTTCGCCGATGGCCCATGCAGCGGCTGACCGGGCGTCCGAATCACTCATCGGATTGTTCAGAACCTCGATGAGTTGACGCTCAGTTGCGTCTCCATTAAGGCTGATCTTCGTAATTGCATACCAGCAGTACACTCGCAACAGCAGATTATCGCTCATTGACGCCTTCCGAATGGACTCCAACGCCATATTTGCGGGTGGTCCGATGGCACCGAGTGCTCTTGCTGCCCTCATCTGACTTTCCAAGTTGTCTCCAGCCAAGGCAACTTCCAGGCTTGGAACTGCTGCAACGCCAATCTTGGAGAGTGCTCCTTGTGCAGCTGGGCCAACCGGGTATTCATGCTGCAGCATTTCGATTAGGTCAGGAATGGCATCCTTGGCACCTGGGCCAATACTCCCCAGTGCAGCAGCGGCATAGCGGATTTCAGAGCCAAAACCGAGTGTAGCTGCCTGGCTTTTTCTTGCACGGAGCCAAGTTAGCAAACCAGGAACAGCTACGACCCCTTTGGGCCCTAGTTGCTTTACGGCCTCGGCAGCATCAATATGAATCGAACTGACGTACTGACCGGGCGGTTGATTCAAGCACTCATTCAGCGCGGTGACTACCTCAGGTGACGCTGTTTTTCCCTCACCGACGATGACAATTGCAATGGCCGCACGATACCTGAGTTTGTGGTCGTCGCCATCGAGCAATTTCTCAAGGTCTGGAACTGCCACGGCTGCCTTCGGACCGAGTTGTTCCAGTGCCCAGACGAGCCGTTCGCGTAGTCGCATCCGGTTCGTTTTTCGAAGAGCATTGCGTAGCTCGCTAATCATGTCCGGGAATTCTTCACGAATCTTCCAAAGACCCCCTCCACCGCCATCCGGGGCGACGAGGTTGTCCCATTCCCAATGAGAAGTGTCGTCCTTCGTCGCAAGGCCACGAATCACCGCTTTTTTCAGCGTCATGAGATTCTGGCTTCCGGCATCGATGCGTTCTGCAGCACGGTACGCCGCATAGGCCACAGCAACATTGCTATCTTGTTCGATAGTGGATACTAGACTCGGCAGAATGAGCTTTGCAGCACTTCCGTACAAAAACAACGTGTTCGCGCAGCTCTCCCGGACTTTAGCGTCGCGGTCCATAAGCCCGCTTTCTAGGTGGCCTATTGCTGATTCGGAAAGTACAGGTAATTTCCCTAGTGCTTCCGCCGCGTTACGTCGCGTCGTCGGACTAGGATGTGCCAAATCCGATTTGAAACGAACGGCCGGGTTGACAACAGCAGACGGCGTCGCCAGCTTTAGACCATGGACAGTCCCGTTCTTACCCGCAACAATCAGGGAATTATTGGGGCCGGAAATAGTCAGTGGCCTTACATAGCCCCTAAAGCTCGGGAGATCCAGTGCCGCGATCTTCAAGACTTCCGAAGAAAGCCCTATTGACGAGTGCTCTTTTTTATTCTGCGAAGCTTCCACCCGACTCTCGATAACTTTGCAATCCCAGATCGTATAGCCATCTAGTGAAGACGTGATGACATCATTGCCGTCCGGCGAAAACGCAACAGAAGTCACTGCAAATGATGGAGCCTGCGGTAGGCTCCCTGCGATTTCTCCGTTGAAGCCATTCCAAACTGTCACGTTACCGCTGTCCGTGTTCACGGTGACGAGCGGTTGGGCAGTCGGCGCGAAAATCACCCCAGCAAACAGTTGGGGTGAACCACCTGTTACATGAGACGGCACCGACGCACGCTCTAATCCCGTATCTGAGTCCCACAGTCTAAGCGTACCATCTTCGCTGAGGCTAGCGAACGTGTTTTGAGGGCCAAACCCCACTGAGTAAACTGTTTTAGAGTGGCCGCTAAGCCGCTGTCTAATCCTCTTCGTATGCAGATTCCAAAATATGATCTCACCTGGCTTGTCGTAGTATCCTCCGGCTGATGCTAGCGTTTGTTCATTTCTGAACGCCAGAGTTGCCACCTCCACGTCGTGACCAACAAGTGTCCCTTCCCTAGTGCCATCCGCACTGTTCCAGAGCATAACTTCCTGGGATTTTGCTCCAGTGGCGATTAACGCCCCTGTCGGTGAATAGGCCACGCAGCGAACTTCGTTCGTATGCCCTGTTAGTGTGAATTGAATCTCTCCGTTTGATAAATCGAAGACATCCACAAAGCCGGGCTCAAGTGCCTTCGTGTTACGCACAACAGCCAAGTGTTTGCCGTCCGGAGAAAATGCAACCATTTGGATCTCTGGCCAGTCTGCTTCGCCAGCATGTACCTCTCCAAGATCGAGTGTTTCTTGGCTCTCAAAGTCCCATACGTACATATGCTTGTCTTCGAAGATCGCAAAAAAGTGCTTCCCATTGGGGCTAATCTTCAGTAGGGCCACTTCCGCCTCCGATCGTGCAAAAAGAGCCGGGTGTTCGACCTCGAGCGGGTGCAAGATCTTACAAGATCCATCTATGGAGCCCGAAAGAAGTAAGCCGCCATCTTTGGAGAAGGCGAGGCAAGACACGGAATCGGAATGAACAAGAAACTCATTCTGAAGCAACGGGGGATCGAGCGTCCAAACATGTATCTTGCCTTGTCGATTACCAGTGGCAGCGTGAAGTCCATCTGGATGTACAGCGATACTCTCGATGGAACTTGTTCCGCAAGGAATCGTGTGTACCCGTTGGTGCGTTTCAAGATCCCATTCTTCGAGAGAATACTCGGCATCCTCTAATACGAACGAGTCACTTTTGATTCGCTTCCGCGTACTGGCTAAAATATGCTTGCCGTCGTTTGAAAATGCCACCTGCGAGAATCCCTTGGATTCAGTTTCAATCGTCGTGATAAGTTCGAGTGTGGTGACGTCAAGAATCTTGATTGCCGTTTCTGCTTCTGGTGTTTCATCGAACAGCGCGTTTTCACGCTCTTTCGCATTAACGATCCAGATTGCGGCCAGCAACTTACCGTCCGGAGAACAGGCCATGCCTGTGATGGAATCGTCCAACTTCGCGATGAGATTTGAGGGCGAAGTTGTTAGGTCCCAGACTTTCAAGCCAAAAAGACTGGAACAGACCAGTCGCTTCGCATCCGACGTAATCAGCACGTGTGCCGGACTTGACGCACCGCTCCCATTTCCATCGTCGCGGTAGTTGCCGGCGTCCAAACTGTGAGTTTCTTTGAAAGTTGATCGCTCACGAACACTAATCGCAGAACTCGTTGCGGCGGCAAGCGTATTGCCGATTTCAGATACGGCGACGGCAGAGACTGAATAATGGCTTCCTCTCTCGCCGACATCAATTATGTTTTCGATGCCTCCCCTTCGTGAGTTCCAAATCCTGATCGTTCCATCATAGCCAGCACTGTAGCAGAGGTCCGATTCCGGCAGAAAGCCGACCGCGGTAATGTAAGACGTGTGTCCCCAAAACGTCGCGTCTGCACGGTTGATAAGAGTCCAGAGATGGTACCACTCGAAGTCACGCAGGTCTAACTCATTTGAGTGCGCTGCAGGACGGTATTTCTCGAGCAAAACCACAGCACGCCGCAGGTTGCTGTTTTGCCAAGCTTCGTATGCAGTACGCATGTCTAGTTTGTAAAGGTTTGCTTGCAGGTGACTACTCGTAGCCTCCGCCTTATGTTTCTGCGCTGTTGCGTTATCCGCATTCGTATTCGCTCGTTCGGTCTGTATTGTAAGTTTACTATTGGTTTTGGTTAGCTCATTTTTCCTCTCTTCGGCCGTTTTGTAGTTCCACCACCCAAATGCCCCCAAGGCGGTAGCGACCACCAGCAGAGCGGCGGCTAAGTGGAACCAACTGCGAATTTTCTTCTCTGACTTTTCCGCGTTGATTCGGGCGACCTGTGCATCGAGCTCTCGTTGCTTCGTCGTGTCCAGGACTACTTTGCGCAGCTTCTCTTCTCGCTGCATCTGATCCAGAACTGCTCGCTTATGCGTCTCTTTAGCCTGTCGGCTCGCCCTGATCAGCCGTTCCACATCGGGTTTCCAGTCGCGGGTTCCAGTGCGACCCTCTTCGACAATCTTAAGGTCCGCATCGCCGAGTGGCGTTCCCGTCTTGCCGTCCGCCCAATCAACCGTGCGGTTGTCGAGTATGCGGCGGGCTCGTTGGCCGGGTTTGTCGGATTTGTCGAATTCCGCTCGGACAAGCGGGGCGAGTGTATCGTGGGCCAGTCGCGTCGTGTCGCTGGTGCTGGTTGGTCCGGATTGAGGAGTCGTCAGCAGGTACAGGTCCTTGCAATGTTTCAATAGCCCGGGGAGCCGGTCGCTGACATGGGAGTACTCTTGTTCGAGCTGCTTGAGCGAGGACTGACTGGCTGTGCCGAGATCGGTTGTGTGCCTAGCCAACACGTCCAGCAGCAGGCCCGACTTGGCGGGTTCCGGCATGTGGGCTGCAAACGCCTTCAACTGCTGACCGAGAAAATCGCTGAGCAGAATCCCCTTGTCTTTCAGATCGAGATACAGATCGCGCGTGAACGTCGGCGGCTCTGAGCGGATCTCGGTCGCCTTGTCCCACAGCTTGGACAACAGGATCTGCAACGTCGTCGCGATGGCCGAACCACGATCGGCCAGGAGACGGTCGGCGATCTCCCCCGCCAGTCTGTCGTCGATCGTCAAGGCGTATCGCTCGCGCAGTCGCCGGCTGCGCGTCGGTCCCTCAACTACCTCGATGATGCCATCGCGATCCAACGGCTTGAGGAAGATCTTGGTGAAGGGAAGATGAAAGGTCTTCACCTCGTCCTCTAGCAGGGCCAGCCATTCCTCACGGAAGCTGAGCACCAGTTTCCCTCGCGGCCGCTGAGCCGGATCGCCGAATGTGGCTTCGACTGCTCTCAACAATTGGGCGAGTTCGTCGGGCAGATCCAGGATGGGACGCGTGTAGCACTCTTCGACTTGATCGAGGATCACGATCAGCGGCGGTTTGCCCGGTTCAGCCTCACTGGCCCGCCACGCGGTCTCGATCGGTATCGCGTCGTCGGCTGCAAGACCAAGTGCCTTTTTGAGCGTTGCTAACAGTCCCCTGTCGCCTCGTCGCTCGTAGCGGATTTCGCAGCTCTTCGTCAGACGCGGCAACACACCGGCGTTCAGCAGTGACGACTTGCCGACGCCCGACTGACCGTAGAACAGAATGACTGGCTGAGATCCCGATGACAGGGCGTCGTACATCTCGCGAATCTGCCGGCCGCGCCCGAAGAAAATCTCGGCATCGTCTTTCGTGAACCAGTTCAAGTGCTTGTAGGGACTCTCCGTCAGGTTCGTTTCGTCCGGGGGCGGTAGCCCGAACAGCGGATCGTTCGCGGCGTGAGACAGGCTCCACTGATCCACCACCTCGGAACCTTTGCGTTCATACAGCACCCAAGGAGCACCGTCGGAACTTCGGTTGTCTTCCGGCAGGCTGTGGTGGTCGCCGAAGTACAGCTTCCGATGGTCGCTACCCCTGGTGGTCGTGATTGCAGCGCACGCCTCATTGAATGCAATGCGAATAGAAGTGGTTCCCTGAGCCAACGCGGCATAGAAACGCTTAGAGAAGTCGAGGGCGACGCGATCGTCAATCGCCCGCGACGTGGCAATCACCGCCGCGAGATTCTTGTTGGCATCGAGCAGTCCCTGCGCCTGCTGCCGAGTCGAACAACCGTTCAGGAAAACCAGTCGCAAACCATGTTGTGAGGCAAGGAACGAGGCGAGTCCGCTCGCATCCGCCGCCGCTGCCTGGCCATCGCGGGTTTCCAACAACAACTGAAAGCTGTTGGCGTGACCGCTAAAGTGAAAGATGGCAATTCGGTCGCGATATCGGGCATTTTGCAGGACCTTGAAGATGTCGTCGGCCGTGCAGTGCGACCGCGCGACAAATTCGCAAAGTCCCTGCGCGGCCTCCAAGGTCTCGCGAACTCGCCTTTCCTCCTCGGGCAGATTCAGCGGCTGGCCAACCGTGCCGTTTCGATCGTTCGCGAACGCAAGAAAGATAACTGGTTTGTTCGTCTTGTCTGTCATGCTCGTCCCATCTCCTTTAGTGAGATTGTCACCACGCAACCCCCGCCATTGCCTTCAGTCCGACATTGGAGGCGAAGTAATTCAAGTGGTGACAGATCACGTTGCACTTTTGGGGTGCAGGGGTGCGGTTGTCGGGGATGCTGCGGATGCTGGCGTCGCTGACGGCGATGTCGTGGGCGGCGTCCTGGTAAAGCGCATCGAACAGGGGGCCGCCGCCGAGCTTGGCGATTAACTTCGGGATCAGCTTGTCCGATTCCTCGCTGTAGTCGCGGATGTCGCCCGACACGATCGTGTAGGGCACGGCCGGGTCGTCGCTGGTGTTCAGCATGCGGATGAATTCGGAGCCCGGGTTCATCTGTTCGAGCGTCGGTGTGACTTTCTGCGAACGGACCAGCGCGGAGAGCAAGGCCGCACCGAACGGGGCGAACGGTGGAGACGTGTTGATCGCCAAGGTGGTCAAAAGGCTAGAGAGCCGCCGCGCCATGTCCACTTTTCCGAACGGCGAACCTTTGTTGGGCGTGCCGAACATCACCAGATGATCGACTACCCGGTTGCCGCCTTCCCGCTCGATGAACCATCGGGAAACCAATCCGCCCATCGAATGGACGAGCAACGTCAGTCGCTTGTCGTCGCCTTCGCGCAGTCCGGCTTCGGCGAGCTGCTGTTTCAGCCTGACGGCGGTCTCGGCAATTGGCGTGCTGAGGTTTTCGTAGTCGTAAGTCAACACGAGGTCGAACTTCTGATCGATGCTTCGTCCGTCGGCGTCCTGGGCCAGTTTCAACGCCTGAACGATGCTGTCGGTATTGCCAATGATGCCGTGAATCAGCAGCAGCACGCTTTTCGCCGCCGCGACCTTTTCGGCCACGCCGCTGCGATGCCGCTCGAACGACGCGTCAGTCTTGTACTCGATCCAGCACAGCCGATTGACGTTCTCCTGCCCGAGGTATGTCTTGAAGAAGTACATCTGCAAGGCCCGGCCGAGGCTGCGGCGGTTGTCCGGGACTTCGGGGATGTGCTCGATGCGGACGTGCGTCCGTCCTTGTTCGTCCTGCCACGGATCGCCGGTCAGCAACAGGTGCTCGCCGTCAAACGTCAACGGCAGAATAAATTCGCCCACCGCCAGCTCGACGTTCAGTTCGATTTCCAGCGGGTCTTGCTTGAGGGCGTCAGCATTTTGGATGTCCGTCAACTCAAGGATGTTTTCACTGTCGCCGCGCGTGCCGGAGAAGTTCAGTAGCTGCATGCCCTGCCGCTCTAGGGCGCGGTAGATGTCCGGAGCGGTTCCCACGCTGCGAGTGGTCGTTTTGGCAGCGCTCAGGCTGACGCCAGCCTGAAGCGACGCGTGGCCCTTGATCGTGATCTTGCCACCGGCCAGTGTCGTATCCTTTGTCGTGACCCGGTCGAGTTGCCGGACGAGTTTTATGTGCAGATCCCTGGTAAACCATTCGTTTTCGTGAACGAGTTTTTTACGAGGCGGGCCGAACGTTAATCCCTTCGTACTCCTCGTTGCCCGCGGGTCAAAGATCCGGCCGATCTCCAACGGTTCTTGTCCCAGCAGGAAATCGTCGACCTTCTCGGTGCTCACGATCAGTTTGAATGTGTGGATCGCTTCGTCGCCTTCGTTGTCATCCAGAGACAGATTGAAGGTCGCGTTGCCGTCGAGCGTGACCGTGAAGTCCGAGTCCGTGGGTTCGACCCGCTCGTTGTACAGCACCTGGATCCCGTAATCGTCCGCAAAATGGACCAGCAGCAGGTGCAGCGGCTGCGGCGTGAGATTGCGGGCCTTCAGTACTCCTCGCACGGCTTGCCACTCGCCGTTCTCCCTCCTGACGTCGAGGGTGATCTCGCCATGTGGGCAGGAATACTGTTCGGCATGATCGTCGTCGCCGAGTAATTCGCAGAACTGGAACGGCACATCGTCCCGATTCATCCTGGTCGAGTGATTCTGCAAAACGACGGCTCGCTCCCAGGCCGCGACCTGTTTCAGAATCGCGAACATGTACTCCGCGGCCTGCTGGGTGTAGCCCTTCGCACCTTGAATCAACCGGTCCGTCTCGCGGAACTTCAACAGATAACTGCCGTCTTCGGCGCACAGCGTGTAGCGTGCTGCTTCCGGCGCGTCAGTCAGCAAGGAAATACCCAACGAGCGATCGCCCGACGCGTTCAAAAACTTCTCGAACGAATCTCTGTCCTGGGCGTTGCCTTCCAGATGCACGGCCAATGGCGGTACGGGCAGAGTCGTGATCTCGGCCTGAAAACGGGTCGCCGGGTCGGCTTCGAAGTCGAGCAGTTGCAAGTCGCTTTTCTGCGTCCCAACCTGCGTCGTCGCGGCATGTCCGGCCACACGCGACTGGTCGAATTCCGGGAAGAGTGCTAGTTCGACGGTGTTGTCCGGATCACTCGGCAGGCCGTGAAGCGCGCCACAATCGATCCGCCAGCTCCGGTTCTCGAAGTAGACGCTGAAGCGGCGAGCGGCATGCGAAGACCGGTTGCCGAGGAATCCTGTGTAGGCAGGGAATCCGCAGTAGGTCTCGAACTGCGGATCCTGGTTGTCGGCCCGCTTGCGGACTGCGGCCCGGCAACGGACGAAGAGCTCGGCGTAAGAAATGTCCGAGCCGGACTTGCCCAACACTTCGAGCAGCGTACTGGTAAACACGCCGTTGTGGTCTTTGCCTTCCCACGCCTTTTGAATACGCTGGCAAGCGGCGAGCAAGATGTGACGGCTGGCCGGGATTTGAAGTGGTTTTCCCTGGTTATGAAGTTTCGCGTAGTAGCCGTCCAGGTAGGTCTCCAGCGGCCTCTCGTCGAATACTTCGTGGGTCTGCCGCGCCTTGAGCTGCGTGAAGTCATCAGCATTCCGTGTGGCTGATCCGGAATGGCAGCAATCAAATATGACGGCAAGGTGGGGTTCGTTCCTGGCGACCTCCGCCAGCAGGACGGCTAACTCTTTATCTGCCAGATCAAAACCACCGGGATCCCGGCTGTCGTGGCAGACGAGTCCTTCGTCCCAGCCATCCGGAAAGAACTGCCGAAACTGTGAGGCCGACTTTGAACGGGCGCCGTGGCCCGAGAAATGGAAAACGACGACGTCATCCTTTCCCGCCTTGCCGAGGTGCGTTTGTATCTGACCGACGACATTGCGGCGAGTTGCATCAGAATCCAGAAGCGTTTCAATGTGAAGCCGACTGCGATCGCAGGTGTTCGACAAATAGTTGTGGACGTGCTGCACGTCGTTGAGGCAGCCATAGAGTCGGCCAACATGATGCGGATAATCGTTGATGCCAACGAGCAGTGCGTATATGTGATTCGCCATTCGACGCGTCTCTCATTTTCGAAGACCATGCAGATCCACAAGTGGTTCGCATTATCTCGGTTTTCTGCAGCCTCTGCCAGACGGGGGATATCTATGTTGACCATAGGGGCTGAACAACGCCGCTAGACTGCCGACGTTTTACTTCCTGCAATGGGTTACGTTGGTGACCATTGTCGAACCGTTCTGAGTCAGAAACTGAGTGTTGCCTGCGCTGAGGGACTCGCGATTGACGCGTTGAGCCCACGTAGCAAACCTACGTTGGCGGCCCCAAGCTTCCGCCAAATCGACTGCCTCTGCCAGCGATACCGGAAAATTGCAATGCCGTGAAACTGGCCTTTAGCGGTCTCGGCAATGCCTCGTGCGGCGCACATCGGTTGCATCGACTTCAGCGTCGAGCGAACGCTGCTAGATCGCATTGATCTGATCCGCTTCCGCGCCCCATCGCGGCCGAACTTGGATGCTCCAGTTTGATCGCCGGTGCATTTAGGAAGATGAGGAGGAAGATCCGGCGTCGGACACCTGAGGTTGCTGGCAACGAGCTGCTGAAAATAAGAATGCCTACTTTCCAGAACGTCTACCTTGCGTCCCATCGTCGCCGCAGATCGCGAACGCGGGCGTCCGTAGCCAACGAATCGTCTGCCGCTGCAATCATGTCCAGAGTGCTGCTGATCCCGTACGGCCAGTATCGAACTTCCTCAGGCAGCACTTTTTGCAAGAGATGAAGGTATCGTTCCGGATGCGCTTCGATCAGAAGTTTTACGTCGTCTCGGAAGTGACTATGAAGTCTTGTCGCATCGCGGAGCGTCGTCAGCAATGGCGAAACGACATCGATCAACATTTGGAAGCTGTCCGGTGAGGAAAAGGGGAAAGGGGTCGTTTTTCTGCGGCTTCGGTATGTGCGTGTTGGCCGGTGGCCGACGCCGGAGCACCTTCTCATTCGTCGACGGCACGCCGGCTTCATCGACCGACACGTCGAGTCGCGGGACTCTTTGCGAGAAGTTTGGACATGCCCGGGCATCCCAAGCTATCCCCACCCGCATCTTGTGATCTCGTTATCGGCTAACACGGTGGCTCCGGCTTTGACTGCAATCTTCGCGAAAGGCTGAAATCGACGGGCAGGGCTAAATTGCTACCCATTCTTCGCTACATATAGGTGACGGTGGCGTTGTAGCCACCGGGGTTTACCTATTTCCTCTGCGAGGAGGCGCGTATGTCGCACGTGGTGCAGATTTCCACTCAGGTCCGGGACGCTGCAGCGGTTCGGGCTGGGTGTGTTCGGCTGGGACTCGATCAGCCGGTCGAAGGCAAGTTGAAGCTTTTTAGCGAGACCGTGACAGGGCTCGCTGTTCAGCTTCGGCAGTGGCGGTATCCGGTCGTGTTCCATACGACGACCGGTGAAACCAAGTACGACAACTATCAGGGCCACTGGGGCGAGCAGGAGCGGCGCGACGAGTTCCTGCAGGCCTATGCCGTCGAGAAGGCGACGATCGAGGCTCGAGACGAATGGCTACGGCGGCAGTGATTGCCGGCAAGCCAGCGAGGCCCTGGGGCAGGCTCTCGGCTCGCGTCAGAGCGAGTGGCTGTGGGTGGCGTTCGGTTGGTGGCTGACAGGGCGGCGACGGGAAGATCAACGGCAGTCACCGACGGGCGAACGACGATCGTCGCCGAATCCATTCGAAGGGTTCGGCTAGCGTGTTGTTGGCGACGTCGGCGGCAGTTGAGTTGCTACCGACAATGCCGATTACCAAGCCACCAGCGGAGGCTGAAAGTTTGGTTGCCCCGACGGTAGCCCCAGACCCAGTCCAAAGTAATCAAAATGAGGCAGCTTCGTCTACTGTGGACCACACCGACGAAGCGGTGTCCGGACACGAAAAAACCCCGGAAAACGCGAGTTTCCCGGGGTTCTCGATAGATCGGGATGACAAGATTTGAACTTGCGACCTCTGCACCCCCAGAGGCGATAATTCACATCCGTGGTTCCGGGCTTTTCTGCGAAAAAAGCCCTCTTCTCTCGTTAAACAAGCCTATCAGAAGTGCCATGCCCGTGGCAACTAGAGGCGTTTATTGCGGTATTGCACCCCCTGAAACACCCCCATATCGGTAGTTTTCCGGTAACGCTTTTCGCAGGTATTCGGCCTGCTGTCACGAGTAATTTTATTGAGCTGAGCGACTCTTCACTCCGCCCCGTCTTGGCCTTCGTCCTCCGACTGTTTCAGCTTTTCGATGATGCCCATGAAGGCACTACACTTGTCGGATGCATCGTACGCGATATCCCCAAGTAGATCGTAGGCTTTCTGATACGAATCAATCGCAGCTGATCGGTCAGCCGGTTTCATCCCGCCAACAGCCTGCGATAAACTCTCTTCGTCCACCGCTTTGATCGCATCGGCCAGAGCCTGCGCCCGCTTCTGTATCGAGTATGCGGTATGCAGCGGACGCGTGACAGGTAGCCCCTTAAGGTCTTTCAATTCTTTTCGTAGCCGGGTTGAACCCCATCCTTCTTCGAGCGAGCGAGCAAATAGCTTGTCGCGAACAGGCTTCTTCTCGATGCTGGCAAGAATCATCAAATGAGTCTGCGAGAAACCATCCGACCTTCTTGCTCGGTCACCGCCCTTCGCTCGCCGGCCTCGCTGATGCGGCGTGTTGCTGCTTCGGTGTTCCTCTCGCTTTTTCTGTGACTTCTCCACATGCCGAACTGCACGCTCCAGCATTTTTTTTGGAAAACCAGATACCTTCGCCAACCGAACTGCGCTCGACCGATCTCCGTTTACGACCTCGCGTAACGCCGCTCGAACTGCTTCGTCGCCGTATTCTTTGACGAGCTTCTTTGCTTCGCAGCTGATGTCATAGGTATTCTGGATTCGTCCCGCAGCATCCGTCGCCTCAAACCGCGTTCGCCACTTCCGAATCTGCTGCTTGCGTATTCTCTTCGCACTCACGTCATTTCGACCTCAATTTGGATTTTCATCTCGTCGTTCAGCTAGGCAGCGTGCGTGTATCATAGCTTGTGATTGGTAAGGATGGAGAGCAATGCGGCTGCATCGCGGTCGTGAAAACCCACCTTTTCATCGGGATTAGGAGCTAGCTCGGCCGTCATTTGGAAGGCTCATGATGAAAAAGCGTGTGGAAATTCCTATTCACGACCAATCCCACCTGCGCCGCCGGCGGCGAACGTGTGCAGAACCCCTGGATTCAGTGGGCCATCGGGAATGAGAGCGCCACCGCCCTGCTTAGCCACGCTGATGGACTTCTCTTCGCCGGGCTCCATGTCGATGTAGCTGAAGTGGACGTCGTAGAACTCCATGCCGCCGATCTTTTTTTGGGTTGTTACTTTACTCGACAGCGAACTTCCAGAGCGTATTCCAGGCAGCGACGGAAGGCCTCCTTGTCGTCCCGTTCATTGGGAAACAGGAGCTTCAGTAGTCCTCAGACCGTGTGCTTGACTGCGATCGAGTCTCGCTGGTTGAGGCCTCGCCCGAGCTTGAAGCATTTGTTGATCACATCCCCGAAGTTGCGTTTCCGCATCTCACGCACCCACTCGGCAAAGTAAACTACGATCAGGCCATACTGGTCCGTGAAGAACTCCGGCCGCATCTTGGGGATCTCCCAGCCGCTCTGCAACCCGCCTCGATCGGTGTTACGAGGTTGCAATTGATTGACTTCGACACCGCCGAGCTGACCAACGTCACCACTCAAGGCTACCGGGCCGATGAGATCGGGCAAGCCAAGGTGACGGCAACGATGCTGGAGGTCGAACGCATCGATCCGTCGATCGAAATCGACTTCATCATTGACCGCTTCCGTTCGATGCACCGCACCGGTGATGTCGTTTTCTACTGCGTCGACAGCATCGCGACGCAGGCAACGGTCTGGCGATGCCTTCAAAGGCGGACCCAACTGCTGATCGATACCCGGATGAACGGCGAGACGATTCGTTAACTAACGGCTGAGCCCAGCAAATCACGTCACTCGTACGAATCGACGTTGTTCGCTCAGGATGATGCTCACGCAGGAACCTGCACGACAAAATCGACAATCTACGCAGCGTCGATTGCCGCGGGCTTGTCCGTGCATCAATTCACACGCTGGCTCCGTGATATGCCACGGGACAGCGATTTCACCTTTAACCTACTCGCCAGCGAACTGAACGTCGCTAGCGAATTCACATCCTCAATTCAGGAGAACACATTTGCATCAATCACTCACCATCGGCATCACGACCGACAGCTCCCAAGGGCAACCAGGACCGAAAATCCGAGTCTCTGTGCCGCTAGACGGCCAGGCAAGTGATGACGCGATTCTCGCCGCCGTCCGGCGTTGCCGGTTGCTGGCAGAACAATCACTCGCGACGGAATCGCCACAGCGGGAATCCCCGCAATCAGCACCCGCTAGTTACCAACCGTCCGCGAAGCGTCTCGCGACGGAAAAGCAGATCAACGCGATCGCGGTCATGTCCAAGCGACAAGGCATCACGCTCGACCGCACGCTCCACGATCGGTTCGGAGTGTCGGCACTCTCAGCACTCACGATCCGCGAAGCCTCCACATTGATCGATGAGCTCAAAGGCAAACGGCCCGCATTGAACTAGCCTTCACCACCCCAGACTCCCGAGCCCAGCCGGATCACAACCGGTTGGGCATCGTGAGCTTTTTTAGCAATCAGGCAAAGGTGCCTGAACGAATTCGATCTGCAATAGCCCACGGCTGGCCGATAAATGATGTCAAATAGCCCTATCTCGCCTGATCGCTGACGCAGTCCGCTCTTTCAAAGGTCCCACATGGATGCACTTTACTTTTACCGTCACAGCCAGCATGATGATCTGGAACTTCGATATTCCCTTCGTAGTCTGGCCAAGCACGCGCCTTGGCTAGATAAGATTTGGATCTTCGGCGATCGGCCTGTCTTTCTCGCCGATAGCCAGACTTTTGTCGAGCATGTTCCGCATGAGGCAATGGCCGATCTTGGCTCCTACCGGACGCCCATGACAAACTTCTTCATCATGTTGCTGGCTTCCTCGCACATCCCTGATCTTGCGGACGAATACATTTGGCTCTGCGACGATTTTATCTGCTTGAACGAACTCAGCCCCGAGTCAGCACGTTCATGCAGGTATATTGATGACTTGAGAAATGTTCAGAACCGAGGAACCGGACTATGGGCCGAGTCGCTGTGGCGCACCTACGACTTATTGGTTCGTCTCGGCTATCCGACGTACAACTTTGAGACGCACACGCCGACGTTTTATCGGAAGCAGTGGGTCCAAGATGCCTATGAAGATTTCCAGGATTTTGTTACCCAAGATCGGTGGTACGGGATGCTGGGCCCCACCGCAGTACTGAATCACGCCTGCCTTCACGGTCCCATGGACCTGGTCCATCGTGGTGATGAAGGGGGTTATGTCGGCTTTCACGGAGAGCAGCCCACCGGCGAGCAGGTTCGAACGGACTGCCAAGACAAGTCCTTTCTCAATTTCGACGACGGCGCCTTCGGCCCAGCACTAGTTAACTATCTTGATCACGTGCTGCCGGAACCCAGTCCAGCGGAAATAAGCGACCAGAGTGGTGATTTGCCGACCACTGAGTCATTGCGTTCCCACATCCCAACTGACACCCAGCGCGGTCGCTTCCCCTCGCCAATGGTGGCGACGCGGGCTCTATTGGGAGATTGGCTCAACGACGTCGGGCTTCGAGGGCATGGCGTCTTGATTGGCGATCAGCACGGCCGTTTTGCTGAGACCTTACTACGCCGGTGGCGATGCAGGCAACTTGACTGCATTGATGCCTGGGTATGCCGTCTCGATGACGCCCAGCACGTGGACAAGAACAATCTTCCGCAGTGGAAGATCGATCACGCCTACAACGAAACACGGCGGCGATTGGGTAGCTTTGCGAGTCGTTGCCACATCCGTCGCGAAGTGCCAGCCGAGGCTGCCGGCCGATACGCCGACAGGTCATTGTGCTTGGTTTACCTCGACGAACAGCACTATTTCCAAGCGGTCTGGGATCATTTGGAGATTTGGTCAAAAAAGGTTCGACCGGGCGGTATTCTGGCAGGCCATGATTACTTGGACGGAGTGCTTCCATCGGGCAACTTCGAGGTGAAATCAGCAGTCGACCAATGGGCTCGCGAACGGTCTCTTACTGTCCACTGCACGGGCGAAGAGGTTTGGCGTTCATGGATTATCCAAATACCATGATCCCCTTCAAAGCAGAGAGCTACATCTGCGGTTAGACAGACCTGCCGGTCCCGCCGGGCGGCATCGTGCCTCAGTTCGCTCCGTCGATGTTCCGCCATCCATGGCTACACATCGACTCCGTTCACGACGCCCGGTCTCCGCTCGGTCGCTCCGGTGCGGTCTCCGTTCCTCGTCACTGCGTCTTCCCTCCGCTCGGTCGCTACGACCCGGCGGATCGGGCGTCGGCATCGCTGCGCTGGCCTTCCGTGCCCGGCCCGCCGGGCGGCATCCTGCCACCGGGCTTAGTCATGCGGCGACATCCTTGTCGCCGTCGTTCAGCGATCTATCCAGGGTGGCGGCTTCCTGCCGAAGATTGCGACGGCATCCTGCCGTCGCTGGTCGCTTCGCTCCGGTGCGCGGTCGTCCAGCGTGGCGGGCTTCCGGCCCGATCGTTGCGACGACTTCGTGTCGTCGCCGCGGTCGCTTCGCGACCCGCGAAGAACGCAAGCGATCGGCGAGGCGGCGTTGTGGTTCCGACGGCTTGCAGGTCCGTCCTGATGGAAAGTCGTTTGGCCGTCGGTTTCAGCTGGAACATCAACCCAGGTTCTGCCACGGTGGTTAATCAATCGCTTCGGTCACGTCGTTACTGCGGCGGCTGTTCGATCAGAACAAGAAGCTCATAACCTCTGTTTTCGAGTTCTTCCATCTCGAGTTTTTCAACGCTCTCTGCGCGACCAGAACCGCAATTCGAGCAACTGTAGATGTAACGGTCTTTCTTGTTTGCAGCACGCTTGCGGAAATCTTGGAAGCTTTCGCCGGGAATCGATTTGACCCGGTCTACATCAATCAGTTCTACAACAGTCCCCGACGGAGGGTCGTCGTCGTGCGCGTATACATAGATCGCCTTCTTTTCAATATCTGTTCGTGTTCGCAGCCCAGACGTTGTCCAATCGTTCTCACCTGAAAATACGAAAACAGGAAATTCGATTGAACAAGTAGAACAGCGCAGCCACAGAATAGAACCTTCAATATTTTGCTTCATCAGTTCAACCAATCAAAAAGGATCAAGTTCAATCCACCGTCTGCACGTGCTGATGGGGCGATGATGCCGTTGTATCCTTGCTCCCTCGCAAATCTACCCAACTGCTGAGTGACCTCGTAAATATCGTCACCACTCGTCCTAACAAGATCGTCAAGAGATACCCCGAGCCTTGATCGAACAGCCGGGTTGGAAAGATCAAGGAAGTTATCTAGCCGAACGTTAAACGTGTCCATCGTTCGACCACCAACAAAACTACCACCCAACTCTTGGATCACCGTGCGTGAATTTGTCGAGAAGTAGAGGGCTCCCTCGCCAGTCGCCGAATAGCGATGGCTCGCGGCAATGTTGAAATTGTCAATTGTTGTTGGGCTCGCCCCTGGGTAAGGAGCGCGATAGATGTTGCCCTCAAAGGCCACTCCCGTCTTTGGGGCTACGAGTAAATCGCCGACGGCGACAGACCCCGATCCGACTACCGAAAGGAAGCTGAAAAGAATGACGATGAGGACGCGTGTTGCAATCAAACTTTTAGCCAGTGCTCCTCACATTCTCGAAAGCCGAAAGAATTTGAATCAAATTACTGAAGAGAGCTCGGCATCTGTCAGCAGATTCGCAAACCTCTTCGGGCACTTCAATTTCACCATCCACAACGTCTTGCGCCATCGAACGCAATATACCCGCAAGTCGATTAGATAGTTCAGGATTGTCGGCGGACAGAACATCAAGCGATACGCCGTTCATTGCCGACGCTAGCTCGACCTGAGCAACGACTTCTGGTTCGTCTCGGTACCGCTCGGCAATGAGCGATGCGAACCATTCAAAAATACTGTCTTGGATGGTCCAGATTTCATCTGCTTTCTCAGAAATGCTTATTGCTGTCGTCATTCTAGAATCCAATTGGGATAACTTTGTCAAACAAGTGCTCCGGCAGATTCAAGACATAGTTCGCAACGTCATCCTGGATTTGTTTCGGGAAACTTGTCAGGTCAATGACAGTGAAGTCAGCTTTCTGCAAATGCCGGTCAATCTGATTGAAGAACTGGCTTCGTTGGCTCGCCCAGTGTGGAATCATTGCTGGGTTGCCCATTTGGTCATATGTGCGATCGAGATCATCGACGTAGTCGAATGCGGGATCAGCACTGTCAGTTAACCGTCTTCCAAGCTGGCTTTGCGCTCTACGCCGAGTTGCAGCCTCGACAAGTGCCTTTCCGACTGAACTATTGTTGTGGACAAGAACACCATCGTCCGTGATTCGATAGACGTGATGGCCATGAACCTCGATGTTGAAGACATCGGAAACCCGTTTCGGACGACGGACCTTCGCAACGGTCACGGAGCCAGCGAGCGTTGCGAGCTTTTCTCCTTCGTTGAGGTCGCCCAACTCTACCCAATCGTGTTTTGCCGGAATCCACACGGGGTGTGTGGTAGTTCCCGTGAACGTGGTTCCGTTCTCAAGTGTAACTTCGACGAGGTTGCTAACTTGCCGGGTCACGAATCGACCGGTGACCACGCTGCCTTCGCCTTCGGCAATTTCGCAGCAGGGGCCGATCGCCGTAACGACAGCGTTCCCGTCGACTTCAAATTCACTGAGAATCAGCGTGAACTCACTGCCGACGCTCAGGTTCAGGTTTTCAACCCATTCGACCGGACGCAGAAGCTGCATCTCCACAACAGCACCGTCCTTGCGGCGTAGTCGGACATCGAGCTGTCTCCATGTGTCCTGATCGACGTCGCGAAGACTGAAATCGTAGTCTTCTGGGCGTGGATTCTGGTCTGGAACACGTGCGCCGATTGCAACGTGCTCGATGGCGGTCGTAGTTGCTGGAGTCGTGGGGTTGGCGGTCGTCGTAGTCGCTTCGGAATTGCCGCCGAGCGTTGCCATTGCCAGTTCGGCACTCAGCCGAACTGGTGTCCCGGCTACGAAGCAACCACCAGATACGACACGGCCCGCTGTACTGTTTGGGGCAACAGAGGACTCTAACGCAACTCCCCCCAGCGAATCGTAATTCTCGACGCGATTTGCCGACTCAAACGCCTGTCGCTCGACGCGGTTTTGGGCCGATTGTAAAAAAATCTCGGCGCGGTTTTCCAGCGTTGAATGATGCGTGCTCGATGCGATCGCTGGGGCGCAGACCAGCAGCGCCGACGCGATCACGAGCATGAACAAGATTTTTTCTTTAGCTGCCTTCATGCACCTATTCTACGCGGCGGGATCGCTGGAAGCGACCGCCGCGACGGTGCAGGGACCGCAAGCAGCTAGATAGCAGCTAAAGATAAAGAAAGAAGTCTTTGATTAACGCGGCACAGCGGGGACACCGCCGGGCGCGTCGTTGTCGTCATCGTCCGACTTGGTTTCGTCGGTCGATGACGATGGGTTTTCGGGCGTCGAGGGATTCCCCGATGGATCGGTGGGCTTTGGGGGATCATCGGGCAGAGCGTCGATTTCTTCGCGGTTCATCTTGGCAGGATGCGTGGCTTCGTGAATCTCTTTCAGTTTGCGGATGCTGACTTGAGTGTAGATTTGCGTCGTCTCCAACTTCGCATGACCGAGCATCGCTTGAATGAACCGGATGTCGGCTCCGTTCTCAAGCATCAGCGTGGCCATCGTGTGTCGAAACAGGTGACACGAACCACGCTTGCCGATGTCGGCCGCGTCGATGTATTCACGAACGAGCTGCGTTAAGCGGTTGGTGGTGAACGCTTCGCCGAGGTGGGTCAGGAACAGCGTCACGTCGTTGGGATCGACGATCAGCCTGGGACGCACTTCGGTGATGTATTTGTTGATCCAGTCGATAGCACGCTTGCCGATCGGAACCATCCGATCTTTCTTGCCTTTACCTTGCCGGACCATCAGCGTTCCACGGTCTACGTCCATGTCGTACAGCTTGAGGTTCACGACTTCCATCCTTCGGATGCCCGTTGAGTAGAGCGTTTCTAAGATCGCTCGATCACGAAGCCCAAGCGGGTCGGTGACGTTAGGAACGGCCAGGACCGTTTCACTTTCACGGATCGTTAAGACGTGTTTCGGAAGGCGTCGTTCGAGGCGTGGCAGTTCCAGTTCACTCGCCGGTTTGTAAAGCATGTGGTTGTTTCGCGTCAGCCACTTGAACCAGGCACGCACCGGAACCAGGCGGGATGATTGACTGCGGAACGACAGCGGTTGTCCGTCCGCTTTGCGGTAGTGATACAGGAAGCGTTGATAACGCTCCAGGATCGGTTTGGTGATCTCCGTCGGTCGCGTCAAGCCGCGATCCTCCGCCCACTGGATGAAGTAGTTCAAGTACAAGTGTCGATTCTCGACGGTGCGCTCGCTGTAGTTTTTCACTCGCATCCATTCGAGGAACTTTTCAAGCATCACGGCCATCCCTTGTGGGTCGCCCAGGTTGCCGACTTGCTTGGGTGGTTGTTTGTCGCCTTTGCGTGGCATGGTTGATTCTCCTTCGTCGAATCAGGGGTGAGGTAACAGGCGTGAGACTTGACGTAAGACCCAACGCCGACGACGGAACCGACCGCCGCCAACGAGAACGGCTTCTGATTCTTTGATGAACCAGAAGCCGGGAACGTGTTTCTTTGAATGAGCTTTGAGTACGACTACGATTCGTGTCGCTTCAAGCAGCTTCCGCTTGCCCGTTTTCGTCGTTTTCCCGACTACTGGGCGGAAGTGACGTGTTTTGCCGGGCCGAATCGTTTTCGGGTGGGGCGACTTCTTCCGTTTTCTCCCCGACTTCTCCCGCCTTCTCGGGTGAGTTGTCGGGGCTTCGCAGTCGATTGACGTCGATCAGGCCTGACGTGATTGAGGTCGTTTGATCGCTGTCGGGGTCGTAGGACAACGAGTATTCAAGGCTGCGGCCCTTGCCGCCGCCTGCTTCGATTTTCAGATACTCGTAATCGACCAGACGCGAGAGGTGTTCTTTCAACTGCGTGTCACCGAACGTACTCCAGCGGCGAACGTCACGCCGCGTGAAGCGTTGTTCCCACAGTTCGGTTTCCTGTTCCTTGCATCGCGTGCGCAGACCCGCGAGGAGTTGTTCCAGCAGAACTTGCGTTCGCTCGGGAAGCTCGGCGAACGAGCGTTCCAAGAACCGATCGGCCAGACGGTTGGCTAGCTCGATATCGTCAAGCGTTGTTTCGACGAACCGTACCGATTCGCCCGCCGCGTTAACCATCGTGCCTTCGACACGTTGGTACTGATGCAGCAGCGTGACCGCTTCGATCAACGTCAGGTAATGATCGTGGGCGCGGCGGCTTTTGGTTTTGTCGCTGCGGAAGGTTAATTGCTCGGCGAAGTTGTTGACGACTTCCAGCGGACGCAACAGACGCTGTGCGTTTTGATGACGGGCGCGGATCGCTTTGCGTTCATGCTGCAGGCTGCGGCCGTCGAGCGTTCGCCGCGTGCGTTGTTGGCGGTGGATCGCTTCGGTATGGCAGGCGTGTTCACACACGCCCAGCGTGACGCAGCGGTTCTTGAGTTCCGGGTCGGTGTCGTCGCTGGTGGTGGTCAGGAAGATCATCACCGGGCCTTCGACGTGATACTCTTGCGTTTCCATTCGGCCGGTGCCGGGGTCTTTGCCGGTCGAGGCGATGTTGAGTTCACCTTCGCTTTGCAGCAGCTTCAGCGCGTAGGCCGCTTGCTCGACGCCTTCTTCTTCGGCGATGGCTAGGATGCGGTGCTTCAGGTTCGTGCCGCCCATGTAGAACAGGCTTTGCCCGGTCATCGCCGAATACTTGATCGTGTCTTCGGGTGGCATGAACGCCAGCACCGCTTCCATCAGCGAGGACTTGCCCGCAGCGGACGAGGATTGAATCAGCACCGCCAGCGGTTGCGGTAGCTTGCGACTGGTTGCGGCGAGGTAGCCGACGAGCTTGTTGATTTCTTCACCGACCACGCCGCAAGCGTCGAAGTCGGTCAGGATGGTTTCGACGAGGTTCGGTTGACGAAGCATGTCCAAGGCGGTCGCCTTGTCTTTGTCGGTTAGTTCGATGGTTTCGTCTTTGACCGCAAGCGTATCTTCGATGTGCTTGTCTTGCAGGGATTCCAGTTTCAGCAAGACCTTTCCAAGGTCTCGCTTGATGACCTCGGGATCGAAGCCCAGTTCTTTGGCCGCTTCGCGGATGAACACGGCGCGAGCTTTCGCCGCGTACAGATCGAACGTATCGACGTAGAACGCTTCGTCACGGCGAACCATCACGTTGAGTTTCAACACGTCGAAGGCAAGGTTCTTTTCGAGGCCACGAACGCGGTAGGTTCGATTGCCGATCTCGATGACGATGCCGTTCTCTTTCACTTCGGCTTCGATTTCTTTCGGGGCCGGTGGTTGCGGTGAAGCGACAGGCGGTTGCTTTTCAACGGGCGGCTCCGCCGCCCGTTGATCGTCCGCCGCCGCAGGCTTCGCCACTTCGACGCCAGGGATTTCGGCAGCTAAAGAAGAAGCCTTTGAGGAGGCTGGTTTGCTCGTCGGTTGCTCAGGCTTTTTTTCTTTAGCTGCTCCCGCGCTGGATGCCTGCGACGGCTTCACGCCTGGACCGATCCAGGCCGCGTTGCGGATCAGTAGTCCCAACGTGTCGCGGATCGGTTCAGCATGACCGCCGCCGTTTAAGAACGCACAGCCGTTGATGTCTTTGGCCCCGTCACTCACTCGAGTGCGGAAGCATTCGATACCGAGCGAACAGAATTTCTCGGCATGCTTCGCCGCCGCGTCATCGCCCGCCTTGTCCGCGTCATACGCGATCAACAGCCGTTTGATGTCGTGGACCTGCAGAGCTTGCAGCAGTTCATCGGTCAGACCGTTGGTTCCGTAGATCGTTGTCACGTTGCGGAAGCCCGCGCACCAGAACGTCAGCGCGTCGATCACCGATTCACACAGGATCAGTTCATCCGAGGCGGTGAACGCTTCCAGGTTCAGCACGCCGCCCATCGGTTGCGACAGATAGAAGTGTTTGGCCTTGGATTTGTTGTCGATCCGCCGACCGTAGATTTGTTTGATGCGGCCGGTGTCATCGAGAAGCGGGAACGTGATGCAGCCGCGGAAGTGTTCATGGCCGGTTTCGCGAGTGACGCCCAGTTCTTTCAACCGCGTGCGGATTTCGTTTCCTGCTTTGTTGTTTTGCTTGGGCGGCAGCCGCAGACCGAGCGTTCTATCGACGAAGCCGATCTTGAATCGCTCGACCGCTTCGTGATCGGTGATGAACCGCTTTTGCAGATACGCCAGCGCGTCGGGTGACTGCTTCAATCGCGAGTGGTAGTAATCGACGACGCCGGCGAGCGTTTCGTGATCGTCACCGGACAGCGGCAACGGCGCGTCGAGCTTGCGAGGCTTCGCCCCGCGACCGTTGGGACGACCGCCGGTTGATCCATCGCGGAGCAGTTCAACCGCGTGGCGGAAGCTGACGTTCTCGGCGTGCATGACCCACTGGATCGGATCGCCGCCGCAGCCGCACGCGCCCAAGCAGTTCCAAACATTTTTCTTTCGGTTGGCGACCAGTGAAGGGTTCTTGTCATCGTGAACCGGACACAGCCCAATGAACTCGCCTTTGCCACCGGGACGTTCTTTGAGTCGTGTTCCGTAGCTCTCGATCAGAGCCACGATGTCGTTTTCGTTTTTCATGCGGTCGATGAAGTCATCGTCGAATCGTGCCATGATTTTCCCTTTTTGCGAATAACCGGGGATTTTGGATTGGGTACCGATCGGTACTAGAACGTACCGATCAAGAACCAGCCACGCAACACCCTTCGGTGTTGACCGGCACTTTTCTGTTCCTAATATCGGAGTATTCAGGCATCGACAGGTGATATTTGAGGCACTTTTGATATGACTCCCAAGAAGAATGGCGTTTTGACAACCTTCGCCAAGCGGATCGGCGAACTTCGTAAATCGCACGGATGGTCCCAGAGCGAACTAGCCAAGCAGTTCGGTACGTCCGCCGCGATTGCCGGACGATATGAACGCGGAGACGTTGCCCCGTCGATCGAAGTAGCTCGGAAGATTGCCGATGCACTCGGAGTCACGCTCGACTACATGACCGATCCGGACGCGCCGGAAGATTCGATCCAAGACCAAGAGACGCTCGACCGTCTGCACGGTATCCAGCGACTACCAACCGACGAACGAAGTCGGGTCATTGAAGTGATCGACGCGCTGGTTCGTGATGCCAACGCCCGCGCCACTTACAACGGCAAGAAGTCCAAGAAGTCAGCGTGATCGACCCAGAGTACACGCAAGCGGTTGGAAGCCGTTTTGGCGCGCGGGCGTTTGCCCGGATGGAGACTTGTTCGGAGCGTCGGTGCGCGGTCCGCGAAGCGTGATTCAACGGGCCATCGCAAGTCGTCCGCTCCCGCGTTTGTCCGCTTGTTCGCAGGCTCACTGCGCCGACAACCGCTTCGCTACTTCGCTGGCAGGTCTGGCCGCGTAGCCTGTCGGTGATTCGGGCGGCCATCTGCGGAACGGACTGCGCTTATGACGTACCGCGACCGATGGTTGAGTCTTTCGGCTTGTCGGGCTTTGAACCGATGGAGAGTTGTTCGGTTCTTTTGAGCGAATGTCGCGGAACGTCAACGCTCCGCCGCCGCCTTGCAAGTCTTCTGGCGATTCACCGCTCCCAGCTCCGTTCGCTTAGGCTCACTGCGCGGTCGCTCGCGTACTCTATGAGCGGATGACGGCATCGTGCCTATTCTGTTTTTATCGGCATCCCGCTACACCGGCCTGGAGACATTAAACGATTGGCTGGAGTTGTTTGGTGGGTTGAGCTTTCATCGGGTCGTGACGTTTTCCCGTGGGCCGGTTCCGCTTTGCCTCGGTTCGCTACCGGGCCTTCGGGCCTCCCGCTACGCCGCCTTGCAGCCTTTCACGATTGGCCGTCGTTATCCGGTGCTTTGACGTGTTTCCGTTTACTTGCGTCTTCACCGTGCGGCTTCGCTTTGCCCTCAGCGGCCCGTTCGCTCACGACGCCCGGTCTACGCTCGGTCACTCCGGTGCGGTCTCCGTTCCTCGTTCCTCGTCACTGCGCCTTCCCTACGCTCGGTCGCTTCGACCCGGCGAACGCGACGTCGGGCGATTCACTTGTGATTCAACCGTCAATGAGTTGGCAGAGTCTTTCGGGGTTTGAATCTTTTTCTCTTTAGCTGCCCTTCCGTGTCGCGTTCGCCGGGCGGCATCGTGCCGCCGGGCTACGTCATGCGGCGGCCATCCAGGCCGCCGTGCCTCCGGCGGGAGCGCGGTCTATCGGCGCGTGGCGGCATCGTGCCGAAGATTGCGACGCACTTCGTGTGCGTCGCTGTCGCTAACGCTCCGGTGCGCGGTCGTCCAGTGTGGCGGGCTTCCGGCCCGGTGTTGCGATGGCATCCTGCCATCGCGGTAGTCGCTTTCCGCCCTATTCACCAAACGTGACAGATTCACCTGGCTTATGCGATGAAGTCAATTCCATTGCATCACGATTCCCACTTTCTGTAAGTGAGACCAAGACTCCGTCTGAGTTCTCTTCAACCGCAACAAGCCCCTCATCCGCAAGCTGCTTGGTTGCATCAATCAACCCAAACTCTACAAGCGGATGCCAGTCGATTTTGCCACCATATCGGTAAATGAACATGATGACCTTCTGTTTTTCCGAAAGTTCACTCATTTTAAAACCCTCCTGGGAAAAACGTTCGAGCGAATCGCGTGTAGAGGTACGAACCATGGTCGCCCCACGGTATCCCGTACTCAAAGAGTGTTGCGTAGTGCGTGTTTGCATAGTCGAATGGGTCGACCGGCCCAGAAGTCGACCCAAGGCGTCTCAGTCGCGTCATCTCACGAAGCTCGTGGCTGTAGAAGTTTCGGTGGATCTGCGTTGCTTCCAATTCGCCGCGAGCGATCTTGCGGAGATCGTTGATCATCGCGGCATTGTGATCCCACATTCCGCCAGAAGGACTCTTGAAGCGGGAGAGATGATCTTCCAAGTAGTCAATTCCAAGATCGGTAAATTTGATCTTATCATTTGAAAGTGGGCGGATAGCCCCGCCAGCATCATCAAGACTGATCCATTTGCCACCGGTAGCCTTGTGCCAACCACCGGTCGCTACACTGTTTGGGGCAACAGAGGACTCTAACGCAACTCCCCCCAGCGAATCGTAATTCTCGACGCGATTTGCCGACTCAAACGCCTGTCGCTCGACGCGGTTTTGGGCCGATTGTAAAAAAATCTCGGCGCGGTTTTCCAGCGTTGAATGATGCGTGCTCGATGCGATCGCTGGGGCGCAGACCAGCAGCGCCGACGCGATCACGAGCATGAACAAGATTTTTTCTTTAGCTGCCTTCATGCACCTATTCTACGCGGCGGGATCGCTGGAAGCGACCGCCGCGACGGTGCAGGGACCGCAAGCAGCTAGATAGCAGCTAAAGATAAAGAAAGAAGTCTTTGATTAACGCGGCACAGCGGGGACACCGCCGGGCGCGTCGTTGTCGTCATCGTCCGACTTGGTTTCGTCGGTCGATGACGATGGGTTTTCGGGCGTCGAGGGATTCCCCGATGGATCGGTGGGCTTTGGGGGATCATCGGGCAGAGCGTCGATTTCTTCGCGGTTCATCTTGGCAGGATGCGTGGCTTCGTGAATCTCTTTCAGTTTGCGGATGCTGACTTGAGTGTAGATTTGCGTCGTCTCCAACTTCGCATGACCGAGCATCGCTTGAATGAACCGGATGTCGGCTCCGTTCTCAAGCATCAGCGTGGCCATCGTGTGTCGAAACAGGTGACACGAACCACGCTTGCCGATGTCGGCCGCGTCGATGTATTCACGAACGAGCTGCGTTAAGCGGTTGGTGGTGAACGCTTCGCCGAGGTGGGTCAGGAACAGCGTCACGTCGTTGGGATCGACGATCAGCCTGGGACGCACTTCGGTGATGTATTTGTTGATCCAGTCGATAGCACGCTTGCCGATCGGAACCATCCGATCTTTCTTGCCTTTACCTTGCCGGACCATCAGCGTTCCACGGTCTACGTCCATGTCGTACAGCTTGAGGTTCACGACTTCCATCCTTCGGATGCCCGTTGAGTAGAGCGTTTCTAAGATCGCTCGATCACGAAGCCCAAGCGGGTCGGTGACGTTAGGAACGGCCAGGACCGTTTCACTTTCACGGATCGTTAAGACGTGTTTCGGAAGGCGTCGTTCGAGGCGTGGCAGTTCCAGTTCACTCGCCGGGTTGTAAAGGATGTGGTTGTTTCGCGTCAGCCACTTGAACCAGGCACGCACCGGAACCAGGCGGGATGATTGACTGCGGAACGACAGCGATTGTCCGTCCGCTTTGCGGTAGTGATACAGGAAGCGTTGATAACGCTCCAGGATCGGTTTGGTGATCTCCGTCGGTCGCGTCAAGCCGCGATCCTCCGCCCACTGGATGAAGTAGTTCAAGTACAAGTGTCGATTCTCGACGGTGCGCTCGCTGTAGTTTTTCACTCGCATCCATTCGAGGAACTTTTCAAGCATCACGGCCATCCCTTGTGGGTCGCCCAGGTTGCCGACTTGCTTGGGTGGTTGTTTGTCGCCTTTGCGTGGCATGGTTGATTCTCCTTCGTCGAATCAGGGGTGAGGTAACAGGCGTGAGACTTGACGTAAGACCCAACGCCGACGACGGAACCGACCGCCGCCAACGAGAACGGCTTCTGATTCTTTGATGAACCAGAAGCCGGGAACGTGTTTCTTTGAATGAGCTTTGAGTACGACTACGATTCGTGTCGCTTCAAGCAGCTTCCGCTTGCCCGTTTTCGTCGTTTTCCCGACTACTGGGCGGAAGTGACGTGTTTTGCCGGGCCGAATCGTTTTCGGGTGGGGCGACTTCTTCCGTTTTCTCCCCGACTTCTCCCGCCTTCTCGGGTGAGTTGTCGGGGCTTCGCAGTCGATTGACGTCGATCAGGCCTGACGTGATTGAGGTCGTTTGATCGCTGTCGGGGTCGTAGGACAACGAGTATTCAAGGCTGCGGCCCTTGCCGCCGCCTGCTTCGATTTTCAGATACTCGTAATCGACCAGACGCGAGAGGTGTTCTTTCAACTGCGTGTCACCGAACGTACTCCAGCGGCGAACGTCACGCCGCGTGAAGCGTTGTTCCCACAGTTCGGTTTCCTGTTCCTTGCATCGCGTGCGCAGACCCGCGAGGAGTTGTTCCAGCAGAACTTGCGTTCGCTCGGGAAGCTCGGCGAACGAGCGTTCCAAGAACCGATCGGCCAGACGGTTGGCTAGCTCGATATCGTCAAGCGTTGTTTCGACGAACCGTACCGATTCGCCCGCCGCGTTAACCATCGTGCCTTCGACACGTTGGTACTGATGCAGCAGCGTGACCGCTTCGATCAACGTCAGGTAATGATCGTGGGCGCGGCGGCTTTTGGTTTTGTCGCTGCGGAAGGTTAATTGCTCGGCGAAGTTGTTGACGACTTCCAGCGGACGCAACAGACGCTGTGCGTTTTGATGACGGGCGCGGATCGCTTTGCGTTCATGCTGCAGGCTGCGGCCGTCGAGCGTTCGCCGCGTGCGTTGTTGGCGGTGGATCGCTTCGGTATGGCAGGCGTGTTCACACACGCCCAGCGTGACGCAGCGGTTCTTGAGTTCCGGGTCGGTGTCGTCGCTGGTGGTGGTCAGGAAGATCATCACCGGGCCTTCGACGTGATACTCTTGCGTTTCCATTCGGCCGGTGCCGGGGTCTTTGCCGGTCGAGGCGATGTTGAGTTCACCTTCGCTTTGCAGCAGCTTCAGCGCGTAGGCCGCTTGCTCGACGCCTTCTTCTTCGGCGATGGCTAGGATGCGGTGCTTCAGGTTCGTGCCGCCCATGTAGAACAGGCTTTGCCCGGTCATCGCCGAATACTTGATCGTGTCTTCGGGTGGCATGAACGCCAGCACCGCTTCCATCAGCGAGGACTTGCCCGCAGCGGACGAGGATTGAATCAGCACCGCCAGCGGTTGCGGTAGCTTGCGACTGGTTGCGGCGAGGTAGCCGACGAGCTTGTTGATTTCTTCACCGACCACGCCGCAAGCGTCGAAGTCGGTCAGGATGGTTTCGACGAGGTTCGGTTGACGAAGCATGTCCAAGGCGGTCGCCTTGTCTTTGTCGGTTAGTTCGATGGTTTCGTCTTTGACCGCAAGCGTATCTTCGATGTGCTTGTCTTGCAGGGATTCCAGTTTCAGCAAGACCTTTCCAAGGTCTCGCTTGATGACCTCGGGATCGAAGCCCAGTTCTTTGGCCGCTTCGCGGATGAACACGGCGCGAGCTTTCGCCGCGTACAGATCGAACGTATCGACGTAGAACGCTTCGTCACGGCGAACCATCACGTTGAGTTTCAACACGTCGAAGGCAAGGTTCTTTTCGAGGCCACGAACGCGGTAGGTTCGATTGCCGATCTCGATGACGATGCCGTTCTCTTTCACTTCGGCTTCGATTTCTTTCGGGGCCGGTGGTTGCGGTGAAGCGACAGGCGGTTGCTTTTCAACGGGCGGCTCCGCCGCCCGTTGATCGTCCGCCGCCGCAGGCTTCGCCACTTCGACGCCAGGGATTTCGGCAGCTAAAGAAGAAGCCTTTGAGGAGGCTGGTTTGCTCGTCGGTTGCTCAGGCTTTTTTTCTTTAGCTGCTCCCGCGCTGGATGCCTGCGACGGCTTCACGCCTGGACCGATCCAGGCCGCGTTGCGGATCAGTAGTCCCAACGTGTCGCGGATCGGTTCAGCATGACCGCCGCCGTTTAAGAACGCACAGCCGTTGATGTCTTTGGCCCCGTCACTCACTCGAGTGCGGAAGCATTCGATACCGAGCGAACAGAATTTCTCGGCATGCTTCGCCGCCGCGTCATCGCCCGCCTTGTCCGCGTCATACGCGATCAACAGCCGTTTGATGTCGTGGACCTGCAGAGCTTGCAGCAGTTCATCGGTCAGACCGTTGGTTCCGTAGATCGTTGTCACGTTGCGGAAGCCCGCGCACCAGAACGTCAGCGCGTCGATCACCGATTCACACAGGATCAGTTCATCCGAGGCGGTGAACGCTTCCAGGTTCAGCACGCCGCCCATCGGTTGCGACAGATAGAAGTGTTTGGCCTTGGATTTGTTGTCGATCCGCCGACCGTAGATTTGTTTGATGCGGCCGGTGTCATCGAGAAGCGGGAACGTGATGCAGCCGCGGAAGTGTTCATGGCCGGTTTCGCGAGTGACGCCCAGTTCTTTCAACCGCGTGCGGATTTCGTTTCCTGCTTTGTTGTTTTGCTTGGGCGGCAGCCGCAGACCGAGCGTTCTATCGACGAAGCCGATCTTGAATCGCTCGACCGCTTCGTGATCGGTGATGAACCGCTTTTGCAGATACGCCAGCGCGTCGGGTGACTGCTTCAATCGCGAGTGGTAGTAATCGACGACGCCGGCGAGCGTTTCGTGATCGTCACCGGACAGCGGCAACGGCGCGTCGAGCTTGCGAGGCTTCGCCCCGCGACCGTTGGGACGACCGCCGGTTGATCCATCGCGGAGCAGTTCAACCGCGTGGCGGAAGCTGACGTTCTCGGCGTGCATGACCCACTGGATCGGATCGCCGCCGCAGCCGCACGCGCCCAAGCAGTTCCAAACATTTTTCTTTCGGTTGGCGACCAGTGAAGGGTTCTTGTCATCGTGAACCGGACACAGCCCAATGAACTCGCCTTTGCCACCGGGACGTTCTTTGAGTCGTGTTCCGTAGCTCTCGATCAGAGCCACGATGTCGTTTTCGTTTTTCATGCGGTCGATGAAGTCATCGTCGAATCGTGCCATGATTTTCCCTTTTTGCGAATAACCGGGGATTTTGGATTGGGTACCGATCGGTACTAGAACGTACCGATCAAGAACCAGCCACGCAACACCCTTCGGTGTTGACCGGCACTTTTCTGTTCCTAATATCGGAGTATTCAGGCATCGACAGGTGATATTTGAGGCACTTTTGATATGACTCCCAAGAAGAATGGCGTTTTGACAACCTTCGCCAAGCGGATCGGCGAACTTCGTAAATCGCACGGATGGTCCCAGAGCGAACTAGCCAAGCAGTTCGGTACGTCCGCCGCGATTGCCGGACGATATGAACGCGGAGACGTTGCCCCGTCGATCGAAGTAGCTCGGAAGATTGCCGATGCACTCGGAGTCACGCTCGACTACATGACCGATCCGGACGCGCCGGAAGATTCGATCCAAGACCAAGAGACGCTCGACCGTCTGCACGGTATCCAGCGACTACCAACCGACGAACGAAGTCGGGTCATTGAAGTGATCGACGCGCTGGTTCGTGATGCCAACGCCCGCGCCACTTACAACGGCAAGAAGTCCAAGAAGTCAGCGTGATCGACCCAGAGTACACGCAAGCGGTTGGAAGCCGTTTTGGCGCGCGGGCGTTTGCCCGGATGGAGACTTGTTCGGAGCGTCGGTGCGCGGTCCGCGAAGCGTGATTCAACGGGCCATCGCAAGTCGTCCGCTCCCGCGTTTGTCCGCTTGTTCGCAGGCTCACTGCGCCGACAACCGCTTCGCTACTTCGCTGGCAGGTCTGGCCGCGTAGCCTGTCGGTGATTCGGGCGGCCATCTGCGGAACGGACTGCGCTTATGACGTACCGCGACCGATGGTTGAGTCTTTCGGCTTGTCGGGCTTTGAACCGATGGAGAGTTGTTCGGTTCTTTTGAGCGAATGTCGCGGAACGTCAACGCTCCGCCGCCGCCTTGCAAGTCTTCTGGCGATTCACCGCTCCCAGCTCCGTTCGCTTAGGCTCACTGCGCGGTCGCTCGCGTACTCTATGAGCGGATGACGGCATCGTGCCTATTCTGTTTTTATCGGCATCCCGCTACACCGGCCTGGAGACATTAAACGATTGGCTGGAGTTGTTTGGTGGGTTGAGCTTTCATCGGGTCGTGACGTTTTCCCGTGGGCCGGTTCCGCTTTGCCTCGGTTCGCTACCGGGCCTTCGGGCCTCCCGCTACGCCGCCTTGCAGCCTTTCACGATTGGCCGTCGTTATCCGGTGCTTTGACGTGTTTCCGTTTACTTGCGTCTTCACCGTGCGGCTTCGCTTTGCCCTCAGCGGCCCGTTCGCTCACGACGCCCGGTCTACGCTCGGTCACTCCGGTGCGGTCTCCGTTCCTCGTTCCTCGTCACTGCGCCTTCCCTACGCTCGGTCGCTTCGACCCGGCGAACGCGACGTCGGGCGATTCACTTGTGATTCAACCGTCAATGAGTTGGCAGAGTCTTTCGGGGTTTGAATCTTTTTCTCTTTAGCTGCCCTTCCGTGTCGCGTTCGCCGGGCGGCATCGTGCCGCCGGGCTACGTCATGCGGCGGCCATCCAGGCCGCCGTGCCTCCGGCGGGAGCGCGGTCTATCGGCGCGTGGCGGCATCGTGCCGAAGATTGCGACGCACTTCGTGTGCGTCGCTGTCGCTAACGCTCCGGTGCGCGGTCGTCCAGTGTGGCGGGCTTCCGGCCCGGTGTTGCGATGGCATCCTGCCATCGCGGTAGTCGCTTTCCGCCCTATTCACCAAACGTGACAGATTCACCTGGCTTATGCGATGAAGTCAATTCCATTGCATCACGATTCCCACTTTCTGTAAGTGAGACCAAGACTCCGTCTGAGTTCTCTTCAACCGCAACAAGCCCCTCATCCGCAAGCTGCTTGGTTGCATCAATCAACCCAAACTCTACAAGCGGATGCCAGTCGATTTTGCCACCATATCGGTAAATGAACATGATGACCTTCTGTTTTTCCGAAAGTTCACTCATTTTAAAACCCTCCTGGGAAAAACGTTCGAGCGAATCGCGTGTAGAGGTACGAACCATGGTCGCCCCACGGTATCCCGTACTCAAAGAGTGTTGCGTAGTGCGTGTTTGCATAGTCGAATGGGTCGACCGGCCCAGAAGTCGACCCAAGGCGTCTCAGTCGCGTCATCTCACGAAGCTCGTGGCTGTAGAAGTTTCGGTGGATCTGCGTTGCTTCCAATTCGCCGCGAGCGATCTTGCGGAGATCGTTGATCATCGCGGCATTGTGATCCCACATTCCGCCAGAAGGACTCTTGAAGCGGGAGAGATGATCTTCCAAGTAGTCAATTCCAAGATCGGTAAATTTGATCTTATCATTTGAAAGTGGGCGGATAGCCCCGCCAGCATCATCAAGACTGATCCATTTGCCACCGGTAGCCTTGTGCCAACCACCGGTCGCTACACTGTTTGGGGCACGTGCCGCAGATTTACCTGCACGAGCCAAATCATCGACCTTCGTACTCATCGCGTACTTCACGCCGAAGACTCTCAGGAGGGCTTCGGCGATTTCGCCGTAGCCGCCATCGCCGTTGGCGAGTTTGACGCCTCCCTGCCAGCCGCGAATTCCGGCGATCGTGCCTTCGGTGACGATGCCGGTGGCGCGCAGGCCGTTGGTTAGCTTGGCGGCGCGGACGCCGGAGGCGAGCGAGCCGATTGCTTTGCTGCCGCCTCCAGTCAGTAGCATGGCGGCGTCGCCTGCAACGGACAGTGCCGCCTCGCGACCGTTGCCTTGAGAAGCGTAGTCGGCGGCGGCCCCCAAGGGGATGACGTGTAATACGAATTCGGCTTTCGAGGCAATCGATTCGGCTTGGTCGACGCGTTTGCCGTCGAAGATATAGGCGTCGACGAGTTCTCGCAAGTCCCACGATCCGCCGGGGCCGTACTGCTTCCCTGGACCGAGCGTTTTCAATCGCCAATGACCGGCGGTGGTCAAACCCGCGTTGACGTACTCGAAGATGAGCGAGCGGAATGTCCCATCGGCCATCGGGATCCACATTGCCACAGCGTGGTAATATGCGCGACCGATGTATTCGGTGAATCTCTTCGCTTGGCCCGTTTTCAGCAAATGCTCGATGCGTTCATTGGGCACATTCTCGGCGTCGAGTTCCGCCATGCCGAACTGCTGGAGCTCGACATCCCCGTACGCCGCTAAGAGTTCCTTATTTTTGGCGTCGTTGAGTTCGGCTTGATTGAATTCGGGTTCCAGGGTCGCCAGATATCGCTTGAAGCCGTCATGGATGCGATCGAATTCTACTTCTTCCACCAACCCATTGGCGGCGTTGTGGATGAGTTTGGCAACCCGCCCGGATTCCCAGTCGTTGGGAACGGAGATTGCGTAGTTCTCGACCGCGATGGATTCATCGAAGTACGAAGAACTCGCGTTGATGTTGGTGGGATCGAGTTCTCGCCGCGTTTTGTAGTTAAGCTGAACGTCGGCTACGGCGCGTGCGCCGACTGGTGCGTGCGTGAGCCTACCACGGGTTCGCCAGAACTCGGCTAAGTCAGGATCAATGGTCTCCAAGATATCAAGTACTTCTTGCGCGTCGTAGGCGACCGTTGTCGGCGGCGTTTGACTCTGTTGGATGGCCGTGATCGATCCGCTCAGTTCTTTGACAGCGGGGGCTTTCGCTGTCGTGAACAGGTTGCTGGACCGATCGAAGGTATCGTACCGTGACTGGACAAAGATGCCGCCCAGATCGAAGGAGATTTCATCGACCTCGTCGTGGACTTTCCAGAACGAGTCCGGAAATTGCTCGCTGGGCTGATCCAGACTGACCCTATTGGCCGACGAGAAATAGCTCTGATAGGGATAGCCGTAACCGTAGTAGCCGCTGTACCAGTACGCACTGCCGTAGTAGCCCCACGCGCCCCACCAGTAGCCTGAGTAGTAGTGTGCGTACGTATTGGTCGATGCGGAGTGAATGGATGTTGCGTAGTCGTTGCTAGGCTTGGCAATTTCGTAGATGCCGTCCAGGTCGGTAGCCAGCGGCACGGTGGGCACTCGCATTTCGTCGTCGTCAGCGGAAATGGTAAACGACTGGGCGAGTGCGATCACATAGTTCACATTCGCCATGATACCCGCCAACGTTGCTTTCGTCGTCAACTGGGAGATTTTCCAATCGTCCGACGCATTGGTTTGAGTGATCTCCGCACTTGACTGAGCGTCCGCTCTGTCGATGTCGTTTGTCCGATGACCGTTGGTTGTGGTTGTGACATTGGCGGCGGTTGCGGCGGCCTGGTCGGCGTCGTAGTCGGCCCAGGGCGATGCGTTGTTGCTGGCGAGCGTGGCGGCAGCCGATGCAAACGAGTTCGCTTCGTATTGGCGATACACCGCGTCGATGTTCTCCCAGGCTGTCATCGTTTGCAGGTAGGCTGCTGAATTTTCGTTATCGAAGGCACGTTGTTGGTTGACGCGAGCAGTGGATTGGGCGACATCGGCAGCAATGAGGGCAATCGTACGAGTTTTCGCCGCCAGTGCTTCGTCACCGAAACGATCGATCTGTTCTTGATCATCCTTCGTTTTCCATTCGGATTTCGCATTGTCTTTGGCGGTTGTTTGCTCATCTGCGGCAGTGTCAATGGCGGTATCGCGAGTGCCCGCGATTTGATGGTCGGCGTAGTCATCTTTGGCCTCTGCGACGTCCACTGTGTGGTCTCGATCTGCTTGGGCAATCGCTCTGGTGTAGGTTCGAGCTGGCACGGCCAAGTTGGTGGCGAGATCATAGGTTGATTGCGTGTTCGCTTGGGATTGATCACGGATGGCATCAGCGAGAGCGATGGCGCGAGTCTTATCGGCGGTCGCTAAATTCTGGTCCCGGGAGACCAGAGCGGTCGCAGTGCGACTTGCGAACTGGCTTTCGGCGGCGTTTCGATCCACGGCCAACGAGATGTAGATGGGGGCCGCATTTGTCCACCAGCTTTGACGTGCGTACGCCGCGTCGACCAGATATTGCGACCAAGGGGTGTTCAATGCGTTGTCGATGTCGATATGAGCGTCCACCCGCGCGGTTTCCGACGCGGTCTGGAAATTTGCTTTCGCATGTGCTTCGCCCAATCGTCCTGTGTTGCGAGCGCTGGTTTCGGCCAATTGTAAGTTGCCCTCAGCGGACGCGTGTGACTTGTCACGCGTTTCGGCTGCGATTGCGATTTGCTCCGCGTAGGTATGTTCCAGAGTCGCTATTCCCTGTGTATGCAAACGATCCGCCTCGGCACCATCAAGCGTATATTGTTTTCGGTCGTCAATCTTCGCATTCTGCAGCGTCAAGGCGTCGTCTGCGGTGGTGGTCACAAATGTGAGCTCGACAGCGGCTATGGACATTCTCTTAGTCCGATCTCGCTGATCAGTTTCGACCTTGTTCGCGCGGTCAATTTGATATTGTTTCGAGGCTCCGGCGATGCCCGTGCCACGTGTTTTTTCAGCGTCGGCGACGTCATGTTCAAAGGTCTTCGTTTTTTGAGCGGATGAAAGTCGAATACCGTTGTCGATGGATTTCTGGGTCGTCTCCTGTGCAATTTCGAGTGAGTTTGAACCGACTGCACGATTTCGCACCTGCAAGGATTCCGCATCCGCATAGATTTTGTCAGCACCGGCTTGGGCGGCGTTGCGGTTTCCACGGGCGAGGGCGATGTCGTAGGTGGCTTGTCCAGCGGCGGTGGCGATCGCGGTGGCGTGGGTGACGAAGGCGGGGGAAACGTCGGTGATCCAGTTCGCTTTGGCCTGCGCGTAGGCGGCGGCGTAGGTGGTTTGCGGCGAGGTCGTGCCGCTGGCGACGGACGCGGCCAGCGTCGCGGCTTGGTTGGCTTCGGTTTGCTGGAAACCAGCTTGGGCGGTGGCCAGACCGGTGGCGCGGCCGACGGCGGCGGTCTGCTGGAGGTTGGTCAGGCCGACGGCTGCGTTCTCGCGGGAGAGCGTGTGGGTTTTGGTCGCAGCGGAGGCGGTGTCGGTGTAGGTTCGATTGGCGTTCGCAAGCGCGGTGGCTTGAGTCGCATCGGCGGGGAGGGTCGCGGCGGAGAGCGTGGTTTCGGCGGTATTGATCGCGGTGGCGTAGGCGACTCCGGCGGTGCCTCGAGTTCCAGCCAGGTCGATATTGGCATCACCGAGGCTGGTGGCGCGGGTGATGTCGGCGTCACCGACGGAGGTCGCGTAGGTCACGTGCGCGGCGATGGCGTCGGTGTCGAAGGTTTCGCCGTTGGTTTGCATGGTGGCTTGCAGGTCGGCGTGCGGGTCAGCTTCGGGATCGCTCGCTCCGTTCTGGAAGCCATAGTTCCAGTAGTAACCGAGTCCCCAGCCGCCCCAGCCGTAGCCCCAGCCGCCGTAGTATCCACCCGATAAACCACCGTAGCCATAGTAGCCACCGTAATAGCCCCCGTAGCCATAGTAGCCACCGTAGTAGCCTCCATACCCATAGTAACCACCGTAGCCATAATAGCCACCGTAGTAACCTCCATATCCATAGTAGCCGTAGCCATACCCATAATATCCATAGTACCCGTAGTAGGCACTTAGATTGCGATCGGTCCACTCGATGTCGCTCCAATCGCCAGCGATATCGAGGTAGTACTGTTCGTAAGCGTCACCGACGTCTTCGGAGTAGGTGGTGGCGAGCTCATTGAGTTTGGATTGCAAGGTTTCCTTGGCAGTGGCGGCTGCGTCGTCATAGGCGACTCGTGCGTAAACGTCCTCCTTTTCGAGCGTGGCTTGGCCAATGGCATCAGCGGTAGTGACATCGGTCGCGGCGTGGGCGATGTCGATCTGGTAGGCAGACTGCGCCCATGCGACGGTATTGAGATGATTGTAGGTGGCGATATTGGTCGAGGTGACGCGGCTGAGCTGGGCCGCGTTGGTCGCGTTGAGCTTAATCAGTCCGGCCACGGAGACCGCGTCTTCGTAGGCATCGCGGGCGACGCGGACGGCATTCGCCCAAATGGCATCGGTCGCGGCGGAGTTGGCTTCCGCAGTTGCCAGTGAAGAGGGGTTGGCAACGGCAATGGATGCTTTGACATTGGCGAAGCCTTGGTAAGCGGCGGCTTCGTAGATGCCACGAGCGGCGATTTGGTCTTCGCGGCGGGCGGCGTCGGCAATGAAGGTGTCGCGGTTGTGGATGTTGGACGCGGAAGTGGATGCGTAGCTGTGCGCGTTGTCGGCCTGCAAGAGCGTGACTTGATAGGCGGCGTCGAGCGGGATGACGGCCGAGTCATAGGCTTTTTCGGTGGTGGCGTTGGTGTTCGCCAGGATCGTCTTGGCAGCAAGGATGGCATCGGCCAGCGTTTTGTCGGCGACGCCTTTGTCATGGGTGTAGGTTTTGTTGTCAGTGGCGTCGTCGGCGGCGTAGAAATAGCTGCCTTTGGCGGAGTGGGCTTGGGATTCGCCGAGCGAAGCGGCCCGTGAGTCTCGCATCGCTTCCCACGCTGCCTTAGAAGCGGGATTGTAAGCGTCCGTGGCGGCCGACATGGCGGTGTTGTAGGTGTCATTGGCTTCGTCGACGTTACCGGTGTGAGTGGCATAGTCGATGTCGCCGTCATAGTATTGGTTGCCGGACTGGCCCACCGAGATGCTGAACGCGGTGTTGGCGGTGACGGTCGCATTGGCGAAGTCAGTGTTCGCATTGATCATGGCGATTTGGTAGGTCGATTCATCGTCGGCCGATGCATCAAAATGGTCTTTGGACCAAGTTCGTTCGTCGTCACTTCGGTCGCCTGCGTTTTCGGCGGTATTGCCTGTGTGCGTGAAAGTGTACCCAGCCAAGTCCATGGCGTAGGTGTACTTGGCGGCGGCGACAGAGCCAACGTAAGTATCGTGGTGATCGGCGATGTCATCGGTGCGATCTTGATTGGCTGTGGCGAGCGTTGTCCGGCGCAGCCGTTTGGCTTCGGCTTGGTTTTGCACGCGGGTGGTGTTAGCGGAATTCATCGAGATTGCGTAGGCTACCTCAGCGGCACCGGTTGCGGTCGCCCAAGCGGTTTCGATGATGCCCTGGTCGACAAAAAGTTGTGACCAAGGGGTGGCCACCGCGCTATCCCAGACGTTCATCGCTGCGGAGTAAGTGTTGGCTTCGCCGATTCGATATGATTTTAAGTTATTGGCGTCGCCGAGGTCGCGGACACCGACGAGCTGAACGGCAGCAACTTCAAAGGTTTTGTCGACCGGCGCGACGGACTGGACGTAGACGACCTGGGCGGCCGCAATGGATTGGGACTCGTCGCCTGCGATTTTTGAGACCGCGATGGCGAAGTCGCGATCCAAGGGGGCGACGGTTTCGTGGAAGACTTTTAAGTCACCGGCGATGTCGCCGGATTGCGTGCTGGAAGCTGACTGCTTGCTGTCTCCATAGGTTTTCCACGCCTCGCGATAATCTTTCGACCAAGTTTTGTTGGAGTTGATGTTGGCGATCGACAAGGTTCGACCGGCGTTATTCTGAGCGATCGAAAGTGTTTCGGAAGCATTGCCGGCGTCGGCGATGGAGACACCATCTTTGGTCCGCGACGAGATCATCGACGTGTTGTAATCATGGAAGGCGTCGTTATTCGCATTGGCGCGAGTTTCGCCATCGTCGGTGGTTTGCTTGTCTCGGGTTTGAGTGATGTCAGCGAGTTTGTTGCTGTAGGTCTGCTGCGCGATATTGGCGTCGAGTTCGGCGGTATTCATGGCCGCCGCGCTGTCGGACCAGTAAGTTTCTTTGGCGTCAGCATAGCCGTGGTCGAGGATGAGCTTTTTATCGGCGGTGTCGTAGGCGGTGTCATGGCGGGCAGCGGCGATGGCGTCGGCGCGAACCTTGTCCGCATCGGTGATTGCCGTGGTGTGGGTGGCGCGAGCAGTTCGCAGGGATTGGTTGTACCCAAGCTCATTGTCCGCCAGGGCAAGTTGGTAGGCGGTCCAGGGCGTGGCGACTGCCGAGTCCCAGGCGGCAAGTGCATTTTTCTTGGCCGTTGCACGATTGACACCGAGATCTGCTTCGGCTTGGCTGAGGGAAACTTGTTCGGTTTTGCGATTGGCGGCGAGTTGCTCATCTCGTGTCTGAGCGGCGTCGGCGTTCGCCTTGGCGGTATCACGCTCGATAGTGGCACGGGCTTTCTCAAGTGTGATCGACGCATTGATCTTGATGATGCGAAGTTCATCATTGCGTTTGGCCACGTCATCGCTGTAGATCTTGGCGGCATCGTTGAGCGCGTGCGCGTAATCCTTTCGGGCGTCGGCATAGGACCTCGACCAAGCCGCATTGGCGGTAATGACGTCTCCGCTGTAAGTGTGGCCACCATCGGCAACAGATTGATCACGGGTCTTGCCTGCCTCCAGTATGCTTGCCGAATAAGCATCATAGGCGGCGTTTCGTGCTGATTGACTGGGTGCGGGGTTGGAATACAGGATGTCCCGAAGTGTGTTCCAGGCAGCGTTCGATGTGGTCGAATAGGTGCTCTGGGCAGTGTTGTAGCTTGTCTGCGCCGTTTCCCCAGCCAGCTTTATTGCTTCGGTAAGAGTTGCATTCGCGGTATCGAGATCCTCTCTATAATCATCCCAGGCGGTCTGACGGGCGTTGTTATAGGTCTCCCGCGAAGCATCAAGATCGGTTGCAGGTTCTTCTTCTAAGTCGTCTCGATATTCATCCGAAGCCGTTTTTCTCGCACCGTTGGCGCGGGTACGCTCGGTGTTGATTGCGGTTTGGTAGGTTTGGTTCGCGGTTTGGTCGGCGGAGCGCCGCGTGTTGTTGGCGCTGTTCACTGCCCGCTGGTAAGTCGACTTGGCGGCAGCATCTGCAATCTGAAACGAAGAGCTGGAATCAAAGTCAAAGGCGGGGCCGCTGTAGTCCGGTTTGGCTTTGGGTGGGCGAGGTTGCGTTGCGTCATCGGGGACGGTGAAACGCTGCAGTGCGGGTGCGTCGGGCCATTGCAGGGGATCGAACTGGAAGCTCGTTGTGTCTCCGGTGTACGCGGTAAGGGACGCTTGGTAATTGGCGGCGGCGGTCGCTTGTGCGGTGGCCAAGTCAATGGCAGACTGAGCGATGTCTTGCTCAAGTTGGTTCTGCGCCGCCGCAACGCTGGCATCCTGATCCTCGTTGGCCGTGTTGATGGCGTCGGTGAGATCGGCATCGGCGGCGTTTTGATCCTGCTCGGCTTGGTTTTCGGCTGTGTCGATGTCGCCCTGTTGGTCTTGCTCGTCCTGCGGCGCGCCCGGGTCGACACCTGACTGCAGGATGAACGTGAAGCTGGACCAGGTACCCAGCAGTGTTTGGCCATTGGGGGCGGTGTCCTTGGTACGGGCCGCGATCGTCACCGAGCCGTCGGCGAGGCCGGTCGGGGTGAACGACCATTTCAAATTGGCACCCACGATCGTTGTTCCATCGGCGATGGAATCACCGTCAGTATCGATTTCGACGAGCATCACACGTCCGTTGCCGTGTCGGCTGACGCCGCCTTGGATTTTGGGTTTTGTCGTCACATTATCGCTGTCACTCGCACCGGTATCCTCGGTGAGCGACAGGTTGACAATGCTTGCACCGGCGACCGTTGCGATGTCGTAGTTGATGATCAACGACTGCCAGGTTTCCGCATCGATAGCCTTGGTCTGCAGATTGGTGGCAACGGTGCGTACCGAGATCGCGGCGGTGTCATCGGGAAGATCGTGTAACTCGATCGTGAACTGGCCACGTGAGTCAGTGGTCGTGGTGAAGTCTGCGTCACCATCGCCGTCGGAATCCACCTCAACACGCAGATCGCTGGTATCGTGTTGGTAATTGACTAGGCCTGATAGCGACGGAGGGGTCCCTTGGGGTGCGTCGCCAGCATCAAAGTCGAGCTGGGATGTCCGTGGTGGTCCATCGGTTTGGTTTTCGTACGTGAACGCCAACGTCGTCCAGGCACCGACCAGACGAGTCGAGCTTTCGGAGTCGAACTGGGTTGCGCGCACGGACACTGTGACCGGCCCGAATACGGCGAAATCTGGGTCAACTATGAACCGCCCATCGGCATCGGGGAAAACGGTTTGATCGACGGTGCCGTCCCCGTTGGTGTCAACGTCGACTGCGACCGGGACAGCAGAATCACTGATGATTCGACCGCTGATGCGAGGGTCTTCGGTATGATCGTCATCGGCGCTGCCGGAGTCATTGACGAGGGCCAGATCGGTGATCATGGCGACCGCGCCGGTCGATGCAACGAGTGAGAACGATAGACTGCTCCAGGCACCCGGTTCAAGACTCTGAGTGACGTTGTTGTAGGCCACACCTCGGGCGGCGATCGAGATTGGGCCCAGCGTCAGACCGGTTGGCGAAAACTGAAAGCCGCCGGAGCCGTCCGTCTGAGTGGTTGCATCGACCGCTCCGTCACCATCGACATCGATTTCAATCGTCTGTTGAGAAACACTGCCGTCATTGGTGAGTTTGCCAGCGATGGATGGATTGCTGGTGACGAAGTCAGTCTGGATGCTGCCGGTATCATTGACTAAATGAAGATCGACGACAGCCAGCGGTGTTTCGGCTGCGGGCGTGAGCGTGAATGAGAATGTTTCGACCGCTCCAGTTTCGAGAGTGCCAAAGGCATCGTTTCGTCGTGTTGCCCAGACATCAATGGTTTGGGCACCGGCGGCCAATTCGACGGCGTTGTACAAAAACTGCCCGTCAGATTGTGGCGTCATCATCGTATCGACGACGCCGTCCTGATCGAAATCGATGTGCAGCGTAAGATCATCGCCCTCGGCGGGCGAAATTACTCCTATCAGCGTCGCGTTGGTCGTAACTTTGTCGTACTCGGACGTTCCGTCATCGACCAGAAGGCCGAGATCCTGAATGCCGGGCAGGGCGGGAGGAGAGTAGGTAAAGTAAAGATAATCCCAACTACCTGTAACCACGGCTGATGTGTCGCGATCCAGTGCCGAACTGCGGACGGAGATCGTGTGTGTTCCTGCGTTCAACCCTGCGGGTGCGAATTGGAAGGATGCCTGGTCGTCAACGGTGGCTTGCCCATCGGCATTTCCGTCGCCGTCGATGTCATATTCGACCTTGACGTTCATGACATTGTGGAAGGGCTGTTCGAGGCTGCCCGTGATGGTCGGATCTCGCGTTTCACGGTCTGTATCGGAATTCCCGGTATCGTTGAGCAGTTCTAGACTAGTCAAATCGGGTGCCGAGGCGTTCGTCCATGAGAAACTATGCTGAGACCACGCGCCAACCAAATTCATCCCATAATCCGTGTTCCATTCCAGTGCCCGAGCCTGGATGTTGTGGTATCCATTAGAAAACGACGTGAAGTATTGAGCGAAGTCCAAGTCGGAATCGGTCGTTGTCGTCACATCGGCAATACCATCCATGTCGAGATCAATCTCGACCGGTATCGCGGCGGGTAGGTCGGGTGCGTCGAAACCGTCGAGAACGGTATCGTCACCAACGCTTACCGAACAACTTTCGCCGAGGTTTGGATTGGCGAGGTCCCCGCCGGGCTCGCCGGGAAGGTCTCCACTCTCGGGTAGCGGTCCCATGGGATCCTCACAGCCATCATACATCCAGTCTTCGCCGGGGTAGTAGCTGGTTTCATTCGCATTGACGTGCCCGGTGATCTGCAACCCGGAAATAATCTGAGGACCGGGCACACCTGCGTCAGCCTGCCCAGTGGAGTGCATCAGTGAAGAGACTGTGTAGGCGGATTGCGGCACCGTTTCCATAGTAAAGGCGAAATCGACCCACGACATCTCAATCACGTTGTCATTGGTTTCGGTCATCGCGAACCGGTATCGGATGGGTACGTCGCCCTGGAACTCGAGGAGTGACGGGTCGGTCAGTCTTGGATCGTAAACGAAATTCGCAGGCAGATTGGAGACATCGACGTGACCATCTACCACTCCGTCTTCGTCGTGATCAAATTCGACTCGCGCGGAAGCGTTTCCGAAACTACCGACGACTTTACCTTCAATCTCAGGATTCGCGGTATGTCGATCGCTATTATCGCGTCCCGTATCGCGAACCAAACGTACGTCACGGATTGGATTCGGTGCGTTGTCGATAATGGAGATCGGAGTCGACTGCTGCAGGACCGGGGCGCCCACCTCATTTGCCAAAACCAAGGCAAATGTTTCGGTACCTTCGAGAAGTGCATCGTTTACGATCGTGACGGGAATGCTTTGCTCAACGGTACCTGCAGGAAAGATCAGCGTCCCGGCAGTCAGAGAAAAATCAGCAGGGGAGCTTGCTGTACCGGCAACGGCGGAGTAGTCGACCGAAACGGTACCCGCACTCGGGAAATTAAGCTGGACGTTGACTGAACTCGTTCCGGCGTCTTCGTTGATAATGGTTGAAACGACACTGAGGGTAGGAACAGGCGCAGCGGATGTGAGCATCTGCAATTTGTAAGCGCCCGTGGAACTTGCATTTCCGTAGCCACTGCCTCCACCGCTCCCGCTCCCAGTACCGCTCCCGCTCCCAGTACCGCTCCCGCTCCCAGTACCGCTCCCGCTCCCAGTACCACTCCCGCTCCCAGTACCACTCCCACTCCCAGTACCACTCCCGCTCCCAGTACCACTCCCGCTCCCAGTACCACTCCCGCTCCCACTCCCGCTCCCACTCCCACTCCCACTCCCACTCCCACTCCCACTCCCACTCCCACTCCCACTCCCGCTTCCAGTACCGCTCCCGCTTCCAGTACCACTCCCGCTTCCAGTACCACTCCCGCTTCCAGTACCACTCCCGCTTCCAGTACCACTCCCGCTTCCTCCCTCGCCAGTGCCACTGCCACCGCCGGAACCACCGTCTCCTCCACCCATGCTCCCGCCAACGAGTGCATCGTAATGGGTGTTGGACTGGCCGCTGACGCCGATCAAATAGGTGCCTGGATTCGCCGCAGTGAATGAGAGATAATCGTCCGCGTAGTTTTCACTTTGAAAATCATTAGGGCTACGTGCGTAGCCAACGCGGTGCCCTACATTCGGCGTCACTTCGACCCCACTGTCGTCAAACACCCGCAAGTAGCTGTTCAGGTCGCTAATATGGTTTCCAGCGTCATCAGTAAAAGCATCGATATCGATGGAGATCGTCTGCCCAGCGGCGAGCTGAACACTGTACAAATCAACGTCGAGATCATCGTACAACCCGTCACCTAAGAACGCGTCGACCTCCAACTCCGTCTCTGCCTGGAGCGAGACGACCTGCGCCGCCGTAAGCACATCTGGGTAAATAATTCGGTGTAATTGGCAAAGATTTTGCACCTATGTTTCTTGGGAATCTTTTCTTCTTTTGCTAGCAAATGTTCGATGGTCGAAATTGTGCACGGCATCGTGATTCTCCCTGTTTCACAAACCGGGAG
>NZ_SJPK01000023.1 GCF_007859855.1 Allorhodopirellula solitaria | reverse complement strand
GCAGCTGGGGGCTGTAGCGTTGCTCGACGGCTTGCGGCGAAATGCTCACCCCCAAACTGGCGGCGGTGTCAGCGATGTGATCCGCACCGGCGCGAGGATCTGAAAGAAATCCGAGGATGAACGCCTGAGCTAAAGAAACGGGTGAAAACTTCCTAACGCGTTTGACGCATTTGGCGACATCATTGGCCTCAACGGCAACGGTCGAAAAAGTGGTCTGTAGTAAATCGGCCAGCGCCGTTATTCTGTCCATGCGGAAACTCCGTTCTCCGAGGTGACGAGGTTGCAATTCAAGTCACTTTATGAACGGTTTTCCGCTTTTTTTATAGATCAATCCTTAACTTGATGCCTATGAGGTCAGCGCAGCGCCACCTGCGGTTGTTCCGATTAGCGGCTCTCACCCTACTTCGCATGCGGAAATCGGCGGAAGGCAATCGAAATAGAGACGCTGCGCACTGAAGCCGGCTAGGCAAGTGGATCCGAGGGGCACTTGTTGTGCGAGAGTCTTGACCGCCGTTCGACTCGGACGCAAACTACCGTTGATTCAATGAAACCAGCCTTGACTCGGCTGTCAAAACGCTATGTTCTCCTGGTTTTTACAGGGAAACCTCGATTGATACTACGGTTTTCTCTTTTCAAAACGCTGCTTCTCGATTGGCACATACATGAGGGAGCAAGCTTGTGAGGAACTGGCAGAGCAAGACGTGCCTGCGGCATCGCGGGGAAATGGCCTGACCGCCAGGCACGCCGCCCCACAGGAAAACGAGCTCCCACCGGCGCCGGGGTAATTCACTTGACATGGCTACATAATGTAGTCACCATAATGGCTACGCTCTGTAACCATCGTTGCAAAAGGTAGCTTTACCATGGATACGAATCAGCCAGATTTACCGGCCTTGTCCGAGTCGCAGCTTGAGATCATGGAGATCATCTGGGATTTGGGCGAAGCGTCTGCTCGGAATGTTCGCCAGCGACTTCTGAACAAGCGCGAGGTTGCTCGCAATACCGTTCGCACCCTTCTGCAACGGATGGAAGAGAAGGGCTGGCTTACTCATCGTCAGCATGGGCGCACGTATCTGTACACCGCTACCCGATCTCGCGGATGCGCAGTGGGAAAACAGGTGATTGAAATGTTGGATCAAGTTTGTGGGGGATCGCCGGAGGCATTGATGGCAGCAATCATAAACTACCGTGGCCTGAGCTCAGCCGAACTCAATCGAATTCGCGAGATGCTCGACACGGCAAAAACTGAATCGAAAAACTCCCCAAAGCGAGGCAGGTAAAATGAACTGGCAAACGTATTTGTCGGGAACTCAATGGACGCATGCTGCTGGGTTCGCCATCTTGGCTGTCGTTCTGATTTCAACCCTATCGGTTTCCATCGCCCGCGTCGCTCGCAAGCGACCGACCTGGAAGCACGGCATCCTATTGTCGGCACTCGTGGCGTGTTTGCTCGCGGCGGCCTTAGGCACGATCACTGGGATTCGCCCGTTGTCGATCATCGCTGTACCCGTTGCAATAATCCCGAACATCGATGCGGCAGCGGTCACTGTCGGAGATAATTTGGTGTTGGACGACCCTGGACTCATTGGTGTGAAAACGCATCGAGCGGATTCACGTGAACGACCGGTTGCCGAGCCAGACCACACCTCCAGCACGTCAGTGATAAAGCCTGGTCTGGGAGCGAGTGATGGAGCGCTCGCGTCTCTTGAGTACCGTAGAGATTTTCAAATCCAATGGCCGATCATACTCGCGGCACTTTGGTCGTTTGGGACCGCTTGGTTGCTTGCGTTCGCTTTTCGTAGCCACCGCCGTGGTTGGTTGATTCGTCACTGGGCAACGCCACTGAACGTGGCCCGACTGCAGGCATGTTCGACCGTCGCCCGCGATCGTGTTAGATTGAAAAAGATGCCCGCGATTTTGCAGACCGCTGAAGTAGCCTCGCCTGTCGTGCATGGATGCCGCAAGCCAGTTGTTTTGCTCCCGATGGCCATGCTCGATTCCGTTTCGAACGATGAATTGACGGATATTCTTGTTCATGAGTTCGCACACGTTGTTCGTCGAGACACCATGGTGATTGCGGCCGAGACATTTGCGAGAGCCCTGTTTTGGCCGATCATTACGGTCCATCTCATGATTCGAGAACTGGGTCGTGCTCGTGAAGAAGTGTGCGACAATTTTGTACTCTCGTATCGCGATCCGATCACTTACGCTGGGACCCTTCTCAAGATCGCTCAGTCTCTAAAGCCAAGTCGTATTGTGATTCCTTCAGTAGGAGTTTTGCACTGGCGAGGAAGATTCGAGACGCGAGTCGCTGCGATCCTGGATCCGCAGCGGAGTCATTCGCACCATCTTTCGTTGCCCATCTTTATTTTGGTTGCGAGCCTGTTTGTCGCCGCGAGCATTGTGATTTCGGGCACTCGGCTCGTCGCCACGGAGAGGCCAAGCACGATTGAAACCACCGAAAAGAAGGAAACCAACGCGAAGGCAGTTGAATCGAAACCGGTGCAATCGACTCGCGTGATCACGGTCCGGGGCACGACGAAGAACCTGGAGGGAAATCCAATCGCTTACGCGAAAGTTCACTTGATCAGCCTACACACGCCACGTCAGCAAATCGCCGTGACGACCTCGGACGAAACCGGGAACTTTGTTTTCGAGGACGCTGTGATGCCGGTACGACCCGCAACCGGAGTCGGGTCTTTGAATGTCTTCGGATTCGCAGAAGGCTATGGGTTCATTTGGCATGGACTACAGCACGTCGCCCCTGGCGAACGTCCAGAACACGAAGCGAAAGGCCCATATGATAACAATTTCTTCAATGGAGAAGAGATTCGAATGGACTTGAACTTCCCACTGGAAAGAAAGTTATTCGGGCGCGTGCTTGACGACCAGAACGCTCCCGTCGTCGGCGCAGAGGTGTCGATCAACCATCTGGATTACCTTTATACCGAGGGACGGGCGATGCGCGTGATTGAACGTGAATTCTTTGGATTGAAGTTATTGCCGAAATCGAAACGTGTTGTTCAAACGGATGCGAATGGAAATTTCACCTTTACGGGGTTGCCGAAAGACACCGTCGCTTGGGTTCAATTGACCCATGACGACTACGCAGTACAGAAACGGTACGTCGCGATCACCGATCAAGCCATTTCGCAGTACAAGTATGTGATCAACTCCGGCATTACAGTTCGCGATGGCAAGGATGTTCGATTTCCTATCTTCAAGACTCAAGCCGTATCGATGAGTCCGATAGTGTTTCGTGTCGTTGCAAACGAATCGGTTTCAATTCGGATTATCGATGACCAAAACGCCCCGCTTGCTGACGCTTTGATTTTTGCAACATCAGGCGACCGAGGAACGGGGACATCGATATATCAGAAAACGGATGCCGAAGGTGTCGCCCGGTTGGCGCTGCCACCTGGCGAATACCGATTGTCGATTGATCCAGTAAAGCTGACGGAATTCGTTCCGTTCAAACATTCGCTGACGATCCATGCCGACAACGACAATCAACCAATGAACATCACGGCACCACGTGGGGCCGTACTGATCTTCAAAGCGATCGATGCCGACACAGGAAATCCGATCGCAGGCGTCAGTTTCTGGTGTGAGTTGGACGAAAGTGGGGGGAGCCACAGCGTTCAATCCTGGCCTGGCTATGGTAACGACCCGGTGACCGATAGAAACGGGGAATTGCGTATCGTCGTGAATCCAGGCACTCGAGAGTACGGCGTCGATGAGTTGGAAATGCCCACGGGCTACCGCTGCGAATTGCCCGTGCGAAACATCGACTGCCGGTCCGGGAGCACGCTAAGGGTCACATTTGAATTGCAGCAAGAATAGCCGTACAGCCCAATGGGGCAGGCAAGGTCTATCCGTGCCCTTTCGCTCTTTTCTTGGCATTTCGGGGCTCATTCGACACAAGCTTACAACGGCACGATGGTTAAGCGTTTTTTGTTCTGGCAACAGGCAAGAGCGGGGCAGTTTGTTCAGCGAATTCGTGTAGTTGAAAGATGCCTCAGGAGACCTTACATCATGTACCTTCGCACGCTTCGGTCAGAGGAACTCGAATGAATCATTCAAGCTCCTTTTCAGATTCGAGTCCCGGCTCCTTTCCCGCATTTGGAAAACGCCCATCCTTCGCTTTTTCTTGCACCTGACCACTCAATCAATCCGAGCGGTGGCTCGCCTCCAATCTGGGGCACTGCGAGCAGGGAACAGCTCCCCGTGCGTCCCATCGAATCATCGCTAAAACAGTCAGGGCGTCACTCGCAAGCATGCGGTGCCGCTTTTATCGACGCGACCAATCCAATCAAGGGCTGATCTTTGCGCCTCTGCGATTCTGTCAAATCACTTCCATCTGATCCTCCGATCACGCTGAGTTTGAGCGAATCCAACTCAGCATTACTCATTTCTCGCCGCGTCGTAGTCCTCTTCAGTTTCTTGTACGCCACTGGCGGTGAATTCGACACCGTCGTAGGCGTCGCTCATCGGCAAGGTGCAGTCAATGAACGGGAAGTCAATCTTGGTGTCGATCCCCTCGTAGGTCTCTCGCAAGAAACCGTCGCTGGTTCGCCGCATGGCGATCGCGAACGGGATGTGTTGTTCCAAGATGACGTAGCATTCCAGTGACGCGATCTTCAAGTAGACATTGAGCTTTTCATCCAGGTCATAGGCACGAGTCGATGGTGACAGGACTTCGATGATCAAAATCGGTTGGTCCTGAAACAGATCCGTAGGAGCGTTGCTTTTGCAAATGACCTGAAGATCAGGGTAATAGAACCGCTTTGAATGCTGCTGGGTGATGCGGAGCTTCATATCGGAGTCAAAGGGTCGGCAAGGCTTGCCTTTGAGCGAACTGCCAATGGCTAGTCCACAATTCATCTTCACGACATTATGACGGACCGTCGCTCCCGACATCGCGCGCACCCAGCCGTCAATGTACTCGCTCTTGGTGTCCGACAATTCCTCGGCGGCCAGATACTCGTCGACCGTGGTGAATTCAGGTTGCCCAGCAGCACTCATCGTTGGCTCCCCTGCGGTGACTGGCATTTTCAGTTGTCTCTGCTTCCGTGATTTCGATTTGCAATTCATTGTACAGCTAGGGATGGCGAGTTCCCAGCTCGTTTGCCGCGATGCCCGCAGGGAACCTCGGGTGAGGTGATTGCAGGCCCCTGCATGGGACGTCGATTCTCTTCATTCGGCGTTCTCGAGCCCCAACGGGGCGGCTGTATGAAAGCCCAGGGCATCGCCCTGGGTTTGGATAGCGAAATATTTCGGTAGCCCCAACGGGGTGGCCCTCATGTTCGCCCTTTCAAATGGCAGTCAAGTTGATTTACAGTTCCGACGCGAACAGTCGCACGGTGGTGGCCATCATGGCTCGGAAGGTGGATTGGTCGGTCACACCTTCCTCGCACTTGTCCATCAAGTCCGCATACCAATCGCTCAGTCTTTCGATGGTGGGTTGGTCGTGCACGACGACGGACAGTTCGTAGTTGAGAAAGAACGAGCGGACATCGAAGTTCGCCGAGCCGACCAGCGCGGTCATGTCATCGACGATGCCAAGTTTCGCGTGCACCATCCCGCCGCCATAGCGAAAGACTCGCCCGCCATGTTCGACGAGATCGCGGAAGTAGTCATAGCGAGCATAATCGACAGGGCGCAAGTCGCTGACTTGGGGCACCATGATCCGCACATCGATGCCGCGGCGACAGGCCAGTTCGAGGGCCCGCATCGCACTGGGCGGGGGCACACAGTAGGGTGTGCAAATCCAAATGCGTTTCTCGGCATGATGGATGGCAAACTGCCAGAAATCATCGAGGATTTCGGCCGGGCCGTCTGGCCCGATCGGCATCACGGTGAGCTGCGAAGTGGGCTCGCCTTCGATTGCCTCGGCATCTTCGAGTTTCGCTGGGGGTAGTTCCTCCTCGGTTTCAAAGTTCCAATCGCTGCAGAACACGGATTGCAACTGTGGTGCCGCTGGGCCTTCGATCCACAGGCTTAAATCGATCCAGGTATCCTCGGCGTCGCCATCGGTCATCTCATCTTCGACGATATTGGCGCCGCCCAAAATTGCTCGCTGGCCATCACAGACGGCGAGTTTGCGGTGGTTGCGAAAGTTCAGGTAGGCCAATCGGGAGAGCTGCGACATCGCTTTGAATCGTACCGCCCGGCCGCCCGCGTCGCGAAGCCTCTGCAGTTGCTCTTCGGGTACCATGAAAGAACCGAAACCGTCGACGAGCAGCCGTACCTGAACACCCGCCCGCGCCTTCTCACAAAGACGATCGACAATCAGGCTACTGGTTTGTTTGTCATCGAGGATGAACGTCGTGATGTAGATCGCCTCCTTGCCGCTTTCGATTAGGTCCAAGAACGCCTGACGCACGTCGCGGACGTCGGTGAGGATGCGGACGCGGTTTTTTTCGGTAGGTAGGCAGAGATCCCGCGACAGCAACATGCGTTCGAGGGCCGTGTCGGGGCGATCGTCGGATTCCGGTTGCCGCGGCATATCGACCAACCCACGAGACTCGTGCTCGGCCGAGACCTTGCGGCCACCGAGCCATAGGAACAACAGTAACCCGACCGGGGGCGAGAGCAGGACGAGTCCCATCCATCCCACCTTACCAACACTATGACGCTCTTGGTGGCGTATGATCGTCATGGCGATGATGGTCAGGAAGGCGCCAGCGACGGAGCTGAGATAGGCGACAATCCAAATCATGGTACCCTTCGCTCCGCAGTCATCGGGAAGCCAGAGGTTCTAGAAATCGCCGGACCTCTTCCGTTTCTCATCTGCTGGTTCGCGGTTGTCGAGGCTGAAGGCCCCTGATCCATTGGCGATGACGAACAGCATCGTGCCCATCAACGCGAGATTCTTCATGAACTGAATCATCTGTGTCTGACGCTCGGCGCCTTCGAGGGTCCAGAAGTCGTGGAAGTAATAGGTCGCCAGGACCAGGAACACCAATAACAGGGTGGCACCGATTCGAGCCTTGTAGCCAGCGATCAGCGACAACCCGCCAGCGATCAAAAAGACGATCGCACCGGCCAGCATCACTTTGGGCTGAGGCACACCTGCGGCCGCCATGTGCTCGCAAACCTGATTGAAATTAGGGATCTTGTTTCCCACGGCACTGAGCAAGAAGATTGTCGCAATCAGGATGCGACCGATAACCGAAACGATACCTTGCATGGATGCGCTCAGAGTGCTGTGGAAGAGGAAGATGACTTCGACCCCCACCATGATAGTCTTTTTAACAATCCCACCAACCCGGCAAACGGCAGTAGCATAGGCTTCCAGCCTGTGTAAGCCGCGCCCGTCCCTGAGCAGATTCGCAAAGCCGCATGAGCCGAGCTCTGCTGAAAATTTCGACTCTTGTGCCAGCGGGTGACGATGTGGGCGAATCGCGAATACGAGGAAACCAGTCGTTTTTTCCAAGACCGTTGCCACACGATGCGTTTGGCTGATGAGTTCTCGCTGCGTAGCGACTGACCGAGCACCAGCTTTCCGTCCCCCATGCTCTCTTCATTTACGGCTGATCCGACGGAAGCGTGCGCCCGAGGTTTTCAAGGCATGGCTCCCGTATCGAAGGATTTATTTGTGGGATGTGATTATCAATGTTAGACTGGCACTGCCGGGAGAAACGGAGCCGAGCTCTGCAGAGGTGCTGGCTTGGCAAGGGATATCTCGGTCGCCAGCGTTTCCCTGCAAAAGCGGTACGCCAATGGTGTTGTCGGTCCCTGGCGAGCGTTTGTTCGTCAGGGACGCATTTTTGAACGATCATTGGATACGAGAGCCATGCCTCAAAAAACCTTCCGCTGTGCTCTGCGCACGCTTCGGTCGGATGAACCTCATTTACGTGGTTTTGTGTCGTTTTATGTTACTGAAAACGGTGTGCAGCGGCGAGTCGGCCGGGTACAATAGCGGGTGCGTATTGGTTATTCCCCCCATTGCTGTGGGAGTAACCAAATGTGAAGCTTCATTCTTTTTTTCGCGACATTATAAGATGCGTTCTATCTTTTGGCGACGGTTCCGATCTGCCGCCCTGATTGCTCCACTGTTACTGGTTGGCTGTTCCGGCGAGCCCACCCCCAATGCATCGACCAATGAGATCCAGGACTACCTGGCAGAGAACCCCGATGCTGTGGTTAGCGATGAAGACAAGGCTCCCAGCGAGGAGGAGCAGTATCAGATGTCCGAGGAACTCGCACCGACACAATGACTGGTTCGGTCGAATCGAAGTATCCCACCGGGGTGTTGTGTTGGTCGGCGCTGAGCGATCATCACGTTGCTGGCGATCGACTCAGCCTGAATTTTCTTGTGCACGGAGGGATCGGCAGGCTACGTTTAAGCTTGCGCCCCCTCGTCATATTTTTTCTTTTTTGGAGACAGTGCAATGGCTAATCGTCAAACGCGTGTCGGATTCACACTCGTTGAGTTATTGGTGGTGATTGCCATCATCGGAGTCTTGGTGGGATTGTTGCTTCCCGCCGTACAAGCGGCGCGTGAGGCCGCCCGGCGAATGAGTTGCAGTAACAACGTCAAACAGATTGGTTTGGGACTACACAACTACCATTCGGCCTTCCAGCAACTGCCGGTGCAACGCGGCGGAACGTCACTGGTCTTTGGCAACAATGACCCACAGTCACGCGTGCCTACTACAATCAACGGGACGCACGGTGGCAACAACCTCAATAACCTGAGCGCCCTGGTACCGCTCACCGCTTTCATCGAACAGCAACCTCTCTGGCAACAAATCAGCAACCGCTTTGCCGTGACGGATCCACCGTCGGCTGCGGGGACTTACTATTTTAGCGCAATGGGTCCCAATCCCGACATCAACCTGAGCCAGCAGGGGACTTATCGCTACGACCCCTGGATGACGGATATTCCTACCTTTCGTTGTCCAAGTGACCCCGGCACAGGGTTGCCTGGACAGGGCCGAACCAATTACGGAGTTTGCGTGGGAGACGCTCTGGGGTTGCAAAATGATGGGGGAATTAATCAGAACGGGACGGTCAACGCCGTTCGTTTACCGCGTGCCCGGACCAGTTGTCGGGGGATGTTCTTTCCGCGAAACGCGATGCGTTTTCGCGATGTACTCGACGGTCTCGCCAATACGATCATGGCGGGTGAACTCAATACCGACCTCGGTGATCGCCACGCGACCAGCCAGGCTGTCAACGGCAGCAGTGGCGGTAGCATCATCAACGACCCTTCACGATGCCGCAATTACGTCGATCCGAACCGACCACAATTTTGGCAGTCCGGCGCACCTTTGAGTGGTGGCAGCCAGCAACAACGAGGTCTGAAATGGGCCAGCGGCTACACCATCAACACCGGAATCACGACAATCCTGCCTCCCAATAGCCCGCTCTGTACGCATGGCAATGGAACTTGGCGAGAAACCGGGGCGCCCCCGAGCAGCCGGCATCAAGGTGGTGTGCATGTCCTGATGGGCGATGGCGCGGTCAAATTCATCACCGATTCCATCGAAGCGGGAAACCCCAAAGCCGGAAACATCTGGTGGGGAGCCAGCGGCGCTCGCGCACCAGGCCAACCAAGTCCCTATGGTTTATGGGGAGCCCTGGGCACCCGAGCGCTCCGCGAGGTCACTGGCGAGTTCTAAACAGATCTTCTCTGCTCTGAAAACATGGCATTGGCTTCCAGCCTGTGAATTTTATCCACACAGGCTGGAAGCCTATGTTACCTGATGGTGACGGTTGGCTCGGACGGCCAGCGGCCCGGCAAACCAAACCGATAGCGGGATCGCCAGCGATGTCGCCATCAACACCGTGACAAACCGCACGCCACCGAGTGGCCAGAGGGCGTACCAAGCCACCGCTGCCAAAACCACTGCGACACACCACCCGGTGATCCCCGAGGCAAGCTCACGCCACGAGAACATGTTCTTGCTCGCCAGCCAGACCACGCTGGCATCAAAGAGCAACTTGGCGACGATAGCGAGATAGAAGAGCTGGTAGGACCACTGCAGCCAATCGTCGAGGCTGCGGCGGACGTGTTCCCAGTCCCCTTGCTGCATAAACCAGCTCAAGCAACTGATCAGGGTAACGATGCTCGCCATGCAGACGACTCCGATCGTCCACAAAACGAGCGATTGCCTACCTCTGAGCAAGACGCAGCCTTGGCGTAGAGTGAGCCCAAGCATGGTTACCAAGATGGCGAGATAAATCGCGACGACGATTCGTAGGGGAGTCAGCGACGACGCACTGTCTGCTGCGAGCTGGGTCCACCACTGCGAGGCGGCCACGCGGTTGCTCGGCCAAATGAAACAAGTCATCCACAGCAGAGTCATGACGCCTATCGCGGCAGGGTATTCCCTCAAGTAGGCACGCAGCCGCACCCAGGCGATCGTCCGCGTGGGCAATGGGCTAGCGATCAGATAGCTCGGCAGCGAGCTGCGGGCTCCCCACACCGTCGGCTCAAACCTTGCAGACACGGTCCAGCCGACGATGATCGTGACGAACATCAAGGTGATGATCGCAGTGACGGATGAAAACGGCACAAGAAAAATCAAAATGGCGATGACGGGGGAAATCATCAATACCTGCCGTAACTTCGTTGCACGGGATCGCTTGCTGTCGTACCAGTCCAGTGCGTCCACACAGCCGGGGAAAGACCGTGAGGTTGCCGCCACTGCCCGATCGCAGGCAGCCGCTGTCGTGAACTTGGATTGCTGGGACCCTGTCTGCTGGGAATCTGTCTGCTGGAACGCCGCGACCCGAGCGAGCTTCACGCTGGAGTAGGCAATCGCAATCGACGCGATGTAGCAGGCCACGATCCCGAAGGCTGCCCATGGCATCCATTCTGGAATACTCGCGAACACGATCATCGCCCCCAAGCCAACGAAATACAACATTGGAATGGCGACAATCAGTAACGCGATCCGCAGCCATGCGGCGCGAAAGGGCATCCACACGAGAGAACACATGGCAATCGCACACGCCGACATGCCGAGCGATTGAGGAACGATCACCAGTGCAAAGGGCGGGATGTCCTGACCTCCAAACATCTGGACGATGAGCAAGACAATCGCCCACAGCATTGAAATCCAAGCGGTGATCAATCCGGCCGGGATGATAGCGAGCTTCCAGTTGACGATCGGTTGGCGAAGTAGCCATGGATCGTAGCCGCTGGTCGGGTCGAGCAAGCTTGATTTGCGCGAAAATCCGAACAGGGCGAGCGAACCGAACAGGCCAGAGAGCAACGCGAGGTAGCCAACGCTCGCTGTCATTCTCGCCAACCACATCGGTGCTCGCGAAATCCAGAGCAGCGGCGTGAAAATGGCCGAAACAAGCAAAGCCGAAAAGAGGAGCAGCAGAAAAATCCGATACCGGGTCCAGGCGTACTTCGTCAATGCGTAGGTTGCGTTCATGCTGAAAGCTCCTCCACCGCGGGCGTTCGGGGAATCGTAGCCAGCTCCCGGTCGTTGACCCGTGCTGAAAACCAACGCTCGAGACTGAGAGGGCGGACCTCGTGAACGAGCTCACCGCCAATCTCGCGCCGTAGTGTCGCTTCATCGGGGTAAGCTCTGCGATCGACTGCGACGGACCACTCCCGCCCACGGTTCTGCCAACCGAAGAAACCAGGCAGTTCGCGTTGGGCCAGGTCATCGATGGAGAGCTCACCGACCACCTCACAGTAACGTTCTGGCAACTGCTCCGTCGCGATCACTTCCAACAGCCGCCCGCCGCCGATCACACCGACCGTGTCACATACCCGCGAAACCTCGTCGAGCAGGTGGCTGGAGAACAACACCGTGCGGCCTTCGTCCGATGCCGTCCGCACGACCGCTTCGAGGATGTCCTGGCGGGCGATCGGGTCCAAACCGTAGCTCGGTTCGTCGAGAATCAAGAGCTGCGGCCGGTGGGCCAATGCGACCAGCAATCCGGCTCGGGCACGCCCACCCTTGGACATGTCGGCGAGCTTGGTAGATCGGTCCAATGAGAACTGCTCCAACAGTTTGTCGCAGAGCTGGTCGTCCCAGTTGCGATAGAGGGCACGCATGAAATCAATCAGCTCACCGACCCGCATCCAACGCGGCAGGACATCCTCTTCAGCGACGTACCCAACATGCTGCATGACGCTTTCGGGTGTCTGCGTCGGGTCTTCGCCGAGCACCCGCACACGACCCGTTCGCGGGCGCAGTCCACCAATCAAATGCCGGATCAAGGTCGTTTTACCAGCCCCGTTGAGACCGACCAGCCCGAAGACACACCCGGTCGGGATAGAGAGAGTGACGTCGTGCAGCGCCTCGCTACGCCGGAATGCACAACTGAGATGATCGATTTCGATCGCAGGATGGGAAACACTCATTTGGATTCCTTGGCAGGAGTAGGAATGGGGGCATCGTGGAGTTTGGCGTTGCGTTGGGTCATCTGCGCCAGCAGATCATCGAGCGGCACGCCGAGCTGTTTGGCTTGCACGAGAACGCGATCAATGTGCGGCGCGATCAAACGCCGCCGCTCGGCTGCGGTCAACTTCGCCTCGCTCGCTGCGACGAAGGTGCCGACGGTGCGGCGTTTCTCAACGAGACCCTCGTTCTCCAACTCCCGGTAGGCCCGCGCCACTGTGTTCGGGTTCACTCGGCTGCTCTCGGCCAGCCCACGGATCGTCGGCAACTCGTCGCCGACGCCGAGCTGCCCAGAGACAATCCGGTAACGAATCTGCTCGACGATCTGTTGATAGATCGGCGGCCCGTCGGTCGTGATGTGCAACAACATCTTGTTTCCTTGTGTTAATTCAATAGTACAAGGTCGGGTTGGCGGAGTCAAACGAAATTCTGTTGAGCCAGAGCCGACAGGCTCTGCTGTCATGCGGGACAAGCCCCCATGGGAGCGGGGTGAACGCTTCGCTTTTCTGATCACAAAACGGGGGCGCCCTGTCAGACAAGCGGACAGCGGATCCGGTTTTTGGGGGGGGCAACAGATTTTCATCCCCGCCACCGACATCGTCTGAGCCGATACACTGGGCGTCATTCCTTCCCCCATCGTCAGTCGATTCGATGAAGTCAATTTCCTTCGTCATTTTGCGAGTTGCCCCCATGCCCATTCGATTTGCCCGTCGGTTCGTCTCTCCCGCAATCCATCGCGTCGCTCTTATTTTGCTGGTGGCGGTCGTCGGTAGTCGCGCCTTCGCAGCGTCGGGGCAATCTCAGCAGTCCGGTGCGGCAGGTAAGCCTGTGATTGCAGCGGCGCCTCAAACTCCCAATGTGCTATTCATTGCTATCGATGACATGAACGATTGGACTGGATTTCTAGGAGGGCATCCGCAGGCCCATACGCCCAACATGGATGCACTGGCGCGTCGCGGGGTGAGTTTCACCAACGCGCACTGCGTCGCGCCGGCCTGTTCACCGTGTCGTCTGGGGTTGCTTTATGGGGTTGAGCCGTTTCACTCCGGTCTGTACCCGTTCTACAATCACCAAGAGATCCAATCTTGGGTAACCAAACGCTACACCAGCCTACCCAAGACGCTGCGTGATCAGGGTTTCGAGACGTTTGGTGCGGGCAAGATCTTTCACTCCAGCGCCCACTTCGACATCGATTGGTCGGACTATCACAAGCCGCAATCAAAGAAGCTCGTCTACAAGCCTGAGCAGGGGTACCAGATTGGCAAGTCGAAGAAGATGGCGTTCTGTCCCACGACCAACCCGCTACCAGAGCATCCCGACTATCAAGTCGCTGATTACGGCATCGATGTAATCAACCGCGAACATGACAAACCCTTTTTTCTCGCGGTGGGGATCGTCAAACCTCACTTGGCGTTCGTCTGTCCAGAACAGTTCTTCGACTTGATTGAACAGCCTGTTGAACCGCCGCCGATCCAAAGCCGGGACTTGGTCGACGTGCCCTGGGTCGGCCGGTCGATGGCCAAGCTCAGTGATGACCTCAAGTTTCGCAACGACGAAGCTTGGCAACGCGTGCGGCACGCCTACTTGGCCTGCAACGCTTGGGCGGATTTCAATATCGGTCGTGTCCTCGATGCCCTCGCGGCCAGTCCACATGCGGACAATACCGTGGTCGTTCTCTGGTCCGACCATGGATACCACCAGGGCGAGAAACGGAGCTTCCGTAAGTTTTCCTTGTGGGAGGAATCGACTCGCGTTCCGCTGATCATCTACGATCCACGCCGTCATCAGGGTGAGCCGGCCGATTGCGTCCAACCCGTTTCTCTCATCGATCTGTACCGCACGGTAGACGATTTAGCTGGCGTCGAAACGCCATCCTACGTCGACGGTGACAGCTTGTTGCCGCAACTAAATGATCCCACTGAAGTGATTACCGAGCCCGCCATCACGACCTGGGGGCGCGGCAATTACAGCTTGCGAGACGCCCGCTATCGCTACACCCGGTACTACGATGGCGGCGAGGAGCTCTACGACCACCAGACCGACCCGCAGGAATGGAACAACCTGGCGGAGGATCCCGATCACCAAGACGTCAAGCAACGTCTGGCGGAGTTCTTGCCACAGAACGAAGCCCCACTGCACCGCGAAGGCGTCGGCTTGTGGAACGTCATCGACGCCGACCGGCCCAGCAAACTCAAGAAGTTTCAACAAAACACTTGGCCCAACTTCGCCAAGAAGCTCCAGCCTGAAATTCAATAAGCAACGCACGATCAATTTCTGTCGTAGTGGACGAGGCGACGAGTCCTGCGGCTTTGGACTCGTCGCCTCGTCCACTACTATAACCGACACTTATTCATCGTGTGTTGCTAAGCTGCTGCTGCGATCTTCTCGCTGTTCGTGCCGGATACTTCAGCGTTCGAGAAGATCGGGAGCCTCTTGCTCTCGCTCTTTGCTTTAGCGTTTGGGCTGCTGATGATTTATCTCTATTACGTTGCCCTGATGGCGATGGTCGAGTTGGTGCGGGGCGTCAAGGACATCGAGCGGAATACACGCCCGGACTGACAGTGGTTTCACGCGTTGCTGCGTCCTGAGCAGGCAGACGCGGTGAAAGTAATCAGTTTCCGCTGAGAAACTCTAAATTTCTTTCGTAGCGGTGGGCAACGTCACAACGACTCAGTGTGGCTTCAAGCCCCGCTCAAGGCCGGTTTGCGGCAGCCGCAGCGCAGTCACGGCATGATAGATGCGGCCAGTCTCGCGCACGCCAGGCGAAAGGGGGGTAATGGGCAATCCTGTTAAACTGAATTCCTCATCGCCTGCATCGAGCCGACGTTCTGTATCATGCACAGCGTTGGTGATTCGCTACTGGACCGTCCCTACACCTGGAGTAACTCATGCTTGGACTCAAACGACTCACATTGGCTGCTAATCGCGCAGGTCGCGCTCCGTTCCGGCCGCGCCGCGACTCGCGGGCGCCGCAGCGGCGGTCAATGGCTCGTCGTGTCCTCGCTGAGCAATTGGAGGATCGCCGGCTGTTGGCGGCCTATGTCGTCGACACCAGCATTGATGCCGTTGACGCAACCGATGGTGTGGTGAGCCTGCGAGAAGCGATCCAGGCGGCGAATACGAACGCAGTTGTCGGTGATGCAGCGGCCGGCGAATCGGCCGTGCCGGACGCGATTACCTTCGCTGATGGGCTGTCGACGATCACGCTCAATAGTCAGTTGGCAATTACCGAGTGGCTCGCGATTTCGTTGGGCGATGCTGCCGATGTCACGATCAGCGGGAACGACCTGTCGCGGATTTTCTACGTGGATACCGAGGGTGGCCCGGAGCGGGGAGACGTCTCGATTTCAGGTTTGACTTTGACCGGTGGTTCTGCAGAATCAGGTGGTGCAATCTACGTTCCTGCTGGTCAAAATCTGACGCTCGACTCGGTCACCTTGATGCAGAATGTGGCGACGGGAAGTGATGTCGGGCAGGGTGGTGGAGCGATCTACAATGCGGGCCAGCTCAGCATACGCGGCGGAGTCATCAGCGAGAACGCTGCGACTGGCACGTCCGGCAGTGGTGGCGGCGTGCTCAACGATGGCGGTAGGCTGACGGTTGAGAACGGTACGGTGATCTCGGACAACCGTGCCAATCGAGCCGGTGGCGGTATTGAGACGGTCGGGGTCTTGGGCACTGCGTTGAGGGGCGATGTGATACTCGACGGAGTGACGCTGCAAGACAATACGGTCAACACCGAGGGTGCGACTGGTAACCCGGGCAACGGCGGTGGGTTGCACATTACAGGCTCCGGAGTTGTGACGATCAGCGGCGGTGAGGTGACTGGCAACTCTGCTGTTGAAGGCGGAGGGTTATGGAACTCGGGTGTCGGCACGCTAAGCGTCACCGGTGCGACCATTTCCGGGAACACGGCCAGCGGCGATGCTGCCGACAACGGCGGTGGCGGCGTTTTCAACGACGGTGGCATAACCACTATTTCTGGCGGCACGATCAGCGACAACGTTGCCGACGGTACGAGCGGCAGCGGCGGTGGTGTGCTCAATAATGGGGGCACGCTGACGATCGACAACGGCACCATCCTCTCAGGCAACCGCGCCAATCGTGCCGGTGGCGGGATCGAGACCGCCGGCGGTGATGTGACACTCGATGATGTGATCCTTCGCGATAACACAGTCAACACCGAAGGCGCAACCGGCAACCCGGGCAACGGCGGTGGGCTGCACATTGGAGGTGAGGGAGTCGTCGCGATCAACGGCGGTGAAGTGACTGGCAACTCTGCTGTCGAAGGCGGAGGGTTATGGAACTCGGGTGTCGGCACGCTAAGCGTCACCGGCACGACCATTTCTGGGAACACGGCCAGCGGCGATGCCGCCGACAACGGCGGTGGCGGCGTTTTCAACAATGGCGGCGTGACCATTATTTCTGGCGGCACGATCAGCGACAACGTTGCCGACGGTACGAGCGGCAGCGGCGGTGGTGTGCTCAATAATGGCGGGACGCTGACGATCGACAACGGCACGATTCTCTCGGGCAACCGCGCCAACCGGGCCGGCGGCGGGATCGAGACCGCCGGCGGCGATGTGACACTCGATGATGTGATCCTTCGAGACAACACAGTCAACACCGAAGGCGCAACCGGCAACCCCGGCAACGGCGGTGGGCTGCACATCGGAGGTGACGGAGTCGTCATGATTAGCGGCGGTGAAGTGACTGGCAACTCTGCTGTCGAAGGCGGCGGTCTATGGAACTCCGGTGCGGGGGTTCTGAACGTGGACGGCACGCTGATCGCCGACAACACGGCCGTTCGAGGCGGTGGTGTCTACCAGCAAGAGACAGCTACGACCGAATCATTTACCGTGGACCTGGATACTCTCAACGGTGCCTACGGTTCGACCGCGTCCGGAACAGCGACGATTACGCTCGATACCTCGGACGTAACGGGGCCTGAGAGCGGTACGGCGACCATTCGGGTTCAAATCAACGCGACCGGACTCCCTGATTTGACGGACGTCGAGGGCGGCATTCATGTCGCTCACATTCATGGCCAGTTCGCGGGCAATGCCGACCGCCCGGCGGCCGATCAAGGCGATGGCCCATTCTTCGACGGTGAAGGTGGAGCGGCCAATGGCTTCCCGCCGAGCGATTCGACGACGCCGACCACAGCAGACGACGGCGCCAACAACATTGACGAGTCGGGTGAGTTGGGGCAGTCTGCTGACTTCTTGGATTTCTTCGAGGGGCGTCCTGACTACGGGCCAGTCGTGTTGAACCTGAGTGCGAATCAGCTGGACTCGGCGCCCGACGGCACACCTCCGCTGACGTTCTTCTTCGAGCAACTCGCTGCGGGAAACATTGACGCCGGGGCTGAGTTCCCCGTCGGTACGACGTTCAATCGGGACACGACTTACACGTTTGACCTCAGTGACGCCGACGCACGTCGCCAGTACAACAACCTGACACCACTGGACACGCGCGAGATCGTGCTGCATGGACTCGTAGTTCCGACGGAGGTATCCGATGCGATTGATGCGGCCACGGGCGCCACACCGGGCAGTCCAACGGCGGGCGTCGACCAAGGCGACGGCACGTCGTTTCGTCGTACGGCCCCGATTGCCGCTGGCAAGATTGGCGAAGCGTCGGGCATGACCACAATCACCGATGCCACGATCACCGGCAACACTGCGACGGGTGATCTGGCGACCGAGGGTGGCGGCGGGATCTACAATGAGGGCGGCACACTCAACGTGAGTGGCTCGACGATCGCCTCGAATGCCGCCAGCGGTACGTTGGGCAGCGGTGGTGGGATTTTCAGTTTGGACGGTGAAGTCTCGCTGAACGCGACCACCATCGGTGGTGAGTTGGAGGGTTCTGGCAACACGGCCAATCGTGCCGGTGGCGGAATCGAAGTTGTCGACGGCCAGGTGTCGCTCGAAGGTTTCGGAAGCCTTTCCAACAACTTCGCCGGAATCAACGGTGGCGGCGTGCACATCACGGGTGCTGCCACGGTGGACTCTTCGCAGACCACCTACACCGACAACACCGCTGCGAGCGAGGGCGGCGGTCTGTGGAATTCAGCCACAGGAACAATCAATATTGATGGCGGTATCATCTCGGACAATGTCGCCAGCGGTGATGAAGCAGACAACGGTGGCGGCGGGATTTTCAATGACGGTGGCTTGGTCACGACCTTCGGCGGCGTGATCAGCGACAATGTTGCCGACGGCACAAGCGGCAGTGGCGGCGGCGTGCTCAACGATGGCGGAACGCTGGAGTTTGGCAACGGCACGATTCTTTCAGGCAACCGCGCCAATCGTGCCGGTGGCGGGATCGAGACCGCCGGCGGCGATGTGACACTCGATGATGTGATCCTTCGCGATAACACAGTCAACACCGAAGGCGCAACCGGCAACCCGGGCAACGGCGGTGGGCTGCATATCGGAGGTGAGGGAGTCGTCGCGATCAACGGCGGTGAAGTGACTGGCAACTCTGCTGTCGAAGGCGGAGGGTTATGGAACTCGGGTGTCGGCACGCTAAGCGTCACCGGTGCGACCATCTCCGGGAACACGGCCAGCGGCGATGCTGCCGACAATGGCGGTGGCGGCGTTTTCAACAATGGCGGCGTGACCATTATTTCTGGCGGCACGATTAGCGACAACGTTGCCGATGGTACGAGCGGCAGCGGCGGTGGTGTGCTCAATAATGGCGGGACGCTGACGATCGACAACGGCACGATTCTCTCGGGCAACCGCGCCAATCGTGCCGGCGGTGGGATCGAGACCGCCGGCGGCGATGTGACACTCGACGACGTGATCCTTCGAGACAACACAGTTAACACCGAAGGCGCAACCGGCAACCCCGGCAACGGCGGTGGGCTGCACATTGGAGGTGAGGGAGTCGTCATGATTAGCGGCGGTGAAGTGACTGGCAACTCTGCTGTCGAAGGCGGCGGTCTATGGAACTCCGGTGCGGGGGTTCTGAACGTGGACGGCACGCTGATCGCCGACAACACGGCCGTTCGAGGCGGTGGTGTCTACCAGCAAGAGACAGCTACGACCGAATCATTTACCGTGGACCTGGATACTCTCAACGGTGCCTACGGTTCGACCGCGACCGGAACAGCGACGATTACGCTTGATACCTCGGACGTAACGGGGCCTGAGAGCGGTACGGCGACCATTCGGGTTCAAATCAACGCGACCGGACTCCCTGATTTGACGGACGTCGAGGGCGGCATTCATGTCGCTCACATTCATGGCCAGTTCGCGGGCAATGCCGACCGCCCGGCGGCCGATCAAGGCGATGGCCCATTCTTCGACGGTGAAGGTGGAACGGCCAATGGCTTCCCACCGAGCGATTCGACGACGCCGACCACAGCAGACGACGGCGCCAACAACATTGACGAGTCGGGTGAGTTGGGGCAGTCTGCTGACTTCTTGGATTTCTTCGAGGGGCGTCCTGACTACGGGCCGGTCGTGTTGAACCTGAGTGCGAATCAGCTGGACTCGGCGCCCGACGGCACACCTCCGCTGACGTTCTTCTTCGAGCAACTCGCTGCGGGAAACATTGACGCCGGGGCTGAGTTCCCCGTCGGTACGACGTTCAATCGGGACACGACTTACACGTTTGACCTCAGTGACGCCGACGCACGTCGCCAGTACAACAACCTGACACCACTGGACACGCGCGAGATCGTGCTGCATGGACTCGTAGTTCCGACGGAGGTATCCGATGCGATTGATGCGGCCACGGGCGCCACACCGGGCAGTCCAACGGCGGGCGTCGACCAAGGCGACGGCACGTCGTTTCGTCGTACGGCCCCGATTGCCGCTGGCAAGATTGGCGAAGCGTCGGGCATGACCACAATCACCGATGCCACGATCACCGGCAACACTGCGACGGGTGATCTGGCGACCGAGGGTGGCGGCGGGATCTACAATGAGGGCGGCACACTCAACGTGAGTGGCTCGACGATCGCCTCGAATGCCGCCAGCGGTACGTTGGGCAGCGGTGGTGGGATTTTCAGTTTGGACGGTGAAGTCTCGCTGAACGCGACCACCATCGGTGGTGAGTTGGAGGGTTCTGGCAACACGGCCAATCGTGCCGGTGGCGGAATCGAAGTTGTCGACGGCCAGGTGTCGCTCGAAGGTTTCGGAAGCCTTTCCAACAACTTCGCCGGAATCAACGGTGGCGGCGTGCACATCACGGGTGCTGCCACGGTGGACTCTTCGCAGACCACCTACACCGACAACACCGCTGCGAGCGAGGGCGGCGGTCTGTGGAATTCAGCCACAGGAACAATCAATATTGATGGCGGTATCATCTCGGACAATGTCGCCAGCGGTGATGAAGCAGACAACGGTGGCGGCGGGATTTTCAATGACGGTGGCTTGGTCACGACCTTCGGCGGCGTGATCAGCGATAATGTTGCCGACGGCACAAGCGGCAGTGGCGGCGGCGTGCTCAACGATGGCGGAACGCTGGAGTTTGGCAACGGCACGATTCTTTCAGGCAACCGCGCCAATCGTGCCGGTGGCGGGATCGAGACCGCCGGCGGCGATGTGACACTCGATGATGTGATCCTTCGCGACAACACAGTCAACACCGAAGGCGCAACCGGCAACCCGGGCAACGGCGGTGGGCTGCATATCGGAGGTGAGGGAGTCGTCGCGATCAACGGCGGTGAAGTGACTGGCAACTCTGCTGTCGAAGGCGGAGGGTTATGGAACTCGGGTGTCGGCACGCTAAGCGTCACCGGTGCGACCATCTCCGGGAACACGGCCAGCGGCGATGCTGCCGACAATGGCGGTGGCGGCGTTTTCAACAATGGCGGCGTGACCATTATTTCTGGCGGCACGATTAGCGACAACGTTGCCGATGGTACGAGCGGCAGCGGCGGTGGTGTGCTCAATAATGGCGGGACGCTGACGATCGACAACGGCACGATTCTCTCGGGCAACCGCGCCAATCGTGCCGGCGGTGGGATCGAGACCGCCGGCGGCGATGTGACACTCGATGATGTGATCCTTCGAGACAACACCGTCAACACCGAAGGCGCAACCGGCAACCCCGGCAACGGCGGTGGGCTGCATATTGGCGGTGAGGGAGTCGTGACGATCACGAATAGTACCGTGACGGGCAACTCGGCTGTCGAAGGTGGTGGGCTTTGGAACAGTGGCGCGGGCACGCTCACTGTTGATTCATCCACCGTGGCGGATAATGCGGCCGATGATGGTGGTGGTGTCTACAGTTCCGGTACCGACGGTGATATCACTGTGACCAACTCCACGATCGCGGGCAACACAGCGATTAACGAAGGAGGCGGGATTGCGAGCGAGGGAGGCAACGTGGTGCTAACGAGCGTCACGATTGCTGAGAACTCCGCGGCCACGGGCGGCGGCATTCAATCTGACGGCGGGATCGTTTCGGCAATCAATGCGTTGATAGCATCCAATACTGCTTCGACGGGGCCCGATATTGCTGGCGAATTAACCAGTAACGGAAACAACTTGGTCAGTGACACAACCGATACCAATTTGATCAGTGCATCGACGTCCGACTTGCTGGATGTGGATGCTCGGTTGGAATCGCTCGCCGACAACGGTGGTCCGACGCAGACGATCGCCTTGCAGGCCGGCAGCCCCGCTCTCGGTGCTGGCGTGGCTGCAGGATTGACTGTTGATCAAAGAGGAGTCGCCCGCCCGCAAGGAAACGGTATCGACATCGGAGCTTACGAATCGGCGCTCAATGCGCCCGGAGTATCCATGCTGTCGATCTCGCCAGCGAACGCCGATCGAGCCGAAGGTGACACGGGCTCGACGCCGCTCACGTTCACCGTCACGCGTAGTGGCGAGACCTCGACGGCGGCGTCCGTTGACTACACGGTTTCAGGATCAGGTTCCAATCCCGCCAATGCAGGCGACTTCGTCAGTGGATTACCAGTTGGGACGATCGATTTCGTCGCCGGACAGACCTCTCAAGTGCTGACGATTGAAGTCTCTGGAGATCGCACGGCCGAGCAGGACGAGGGATTCACTGTGACGCTAAGCAATGCGTCGGCCGGTGCAGCGATTGCCGAGGATGTCGCATCGGGAGTGATTCGCGATGACGACCGTGTCGATGGTGACACTCGAATTGTGGTACCCACTCAAGTCGTCCGGCCTCACGTGATCCCTGGCGACGGCGTCCCCACGGCGATCATTTTCCAAGCCGTCACCGATGCCACGGTAACGGTGTTTCCGGTGGGAATCGCTTCGGTAACTGAAACAGTGTGGATTGTTGACGGGGATACGCTGCAGATTAGCGAGTATATCGACGGAGCCGCGACGGCCGAGGTGACTGCGGGAGGCCTCTACTCGATCATTTTTGAGCCTCAAAGCGAGGATCGAATTTTCTCAGTTCGTTCATCCGCCGGGATCGACTCGTTGTCCAACGAGCCCGCGACCAATATCGTGCAGCCCACGGATACCTCCGCCAACGGAGAGACAACTGCCCTCGATGCGTTGAGAATCATCAACGCACTCAATCAGCGTGATGGTGCCAGTGGCGAACCGCTCTTAGCGGGAGGGGCATCCAACGCGTTCTTGGACGTCAACCGAGACAGCTCGATCACGGCGTTGGACGCACTCGTTGTGATCAACTATCTCAATCGCCAAGACGCAGGCCTAGCTGGGAACCCCAGCGGCGAGAGTCTCGCGGCAGCCCCACAGCAGGAGTTCTCCGCCGCTGCGGTGGGTGCAGCCCAGCAAGCAGACGATTCTGCTATCGATCAAGCTTTTGCAGGAGAGACGACTCCAGCGGGCTGGTCGCCGACAAGCGAGTCGGCCGAGCAGACGATTGCCGCGAGCGTCCCAGCGATGACCGCCACAGACGTCGATGCGGCCTTAGAAGCCGACGACGACGATGCTGACGACCGGCTCGCCCTGCTCGGAGACACCAACCCATTGGCTGGAGTGGTGTAAGAAAGTAGCCAGACGGCTCCGCCCGTCTGAGCTGGGGAAGAGAGTGCTGGATTCTCGCGACGGTCGGAGCCGTCGGTCGACTATGTAGCCAGACGGCTCCGCCCGTCTGAGCTGGGGGGAAGAGAGTGCTGGATTCTCGCGACGGTCGGAGCCGTCGGTCGACAATGTAGCCAGACGGCTCCGCCCGTCTGAGCTGGGGGAAAGAGAGTGCTGGATGCTCGCGACGGTCGGAGCCGTCGGTCGACAATGTAGCCAGACGGCTCCGCCCGTCTGAGCTGGGAAGAGAGTGGTGGGTGCTCGCGACGGTCGGAGCCGTCGGTCGACAATGTAGCCAGACGGCTCCGCCCGTCTGAGCTGGGGGAAGAGAGTGGTGGGTGCTCGCGACGGTCGGAGCCGTCGGTTGACAAAGTAGCCAGACGGCTCCGCCCGTCTGAGCTGGGGAGAGAGAGTGCTGGATTCTCGCGACGGTCGGAGCCGTCGGTCGACTATGTAGCCAGACGGCTCCGCCCGTCTGAGCTAACGAAGGCGTTCCCGGTTATTCGCAGTCGCGGATTTGCTTGAGCAACGCTGTGAAAACCATTTCGTTGGCGTCAAAGTCCCGGCTTTCGGCTTGGAATTGGACCAAGATCCTGCCCGCGATCGGCATTTGGTCGCGGGTCGATGCGGGCGCGTCGAGTAGGACGATGCGCGAGAAGACGACGAGATCGAGATGATAGAAGCTAAGGTCGACGCAGCGTTCGTCGTCGGCGGCGCCGGTGAGGTGCACCTCGTCACTTTCCACATCGGTGTACTGCTCACGAAGCATATTGGTGATTTCATCAACCAATTCGTCATCGCCGCGTGTGATCGGCAGGGTCTCGATCGAAACAAACCCACCGCTAGGCAGATCAAACGTCGCTCCTTGATCACCTTCGTCGTCTCCACGGGGGACGAGCTTCCAGTTATCGGGATAGAGCAGTTTGAGGCCGAAGCCCTCAAAAGTGGCAGGCATGGGTGAGGTCACTCCACTAGAAATCGAGGTGTGTCAGGAAGAACTCGATGTGGTCAGCGCCAGACGCATTGGTTCAGGCACGGGGTTTTTGATGAGATTGCCGCCTGGAGCGAGTCGGCAGCAGACGACTGAGATTCGACCGACCGCGACGAGCCGGGAGCCACAGGCGATATTGTGGCGATAATGGATACTACTGGTACCAACTCGTTCGACAAACAGCGAGATATCGAGGACGTCTTCAAACCGAGCGGGCCCAAGATACTCACACGCCGCAGCCACGCGCGGCCATGTGAGGGTGTCAGGCGTCTCGTGATGCGGCAGTACGGAGACGCCGATCGACCGAAGAAACTCGTGCTCCACGGATTCCATCATCGGAAAGAATGCCGAAAAATGGACGATCCCCGCTGCGTCGGTATCGCGAAACTCCACGCGGCGACTCGTTTGGAATCGGGCGACTGGGTCGCCAGCCGCTTCAGGATCGTTCACAAGCGGCCTCAGAGAGTAGATGGTTAGCCAGTGCCTCGCCGGGCTGTCGATTAGTGAGCCGAGATGCGGAAGCGGCCGGGTGGGCGACGCTACCCGGGGCCTTACGGCCCTCGGCTCAACACTGCGGCGACAACGTCGATTAAATCGACCGCCCGCTACGGCGTTCGGTTTAAATGGACCGGACTACTCGCCGACGTAGGGCAGCAGGGCCATGAAACGAGCTCGTTTGACAGCTGCGGTAACCGCGTGCTGGCTGACGGCGGTACAACCGCTCTTACGGCGACCCATGATGCGACCTTGCCGGTTCACCATTTTCGACAGCAAATCGATGTCTTTGTAATCGACGTACATCGGTCGAGGGCGATGGCCATCGACGAAAATTGGGTCTTTCTTGCGGGTACGGCTGCGGACGCGTGAACGTTTGCGGGCACGGCTACGCGTGCTCATCGGGCGTGGAGGCATGGTTTTCCTGGAAATGGAAGGCGAATGGTCTTTATCGGTCGGCTCATTGAGACACGTGTCTCCAGTCGACTCGCCGAAGGGCCGCACATTGTGACGATCTCGCTACGGATTTGCAATGCGTGATCGATAGAAATTATGAGTAGCCGCCGCCGCCTGGGGTTTCCATCCTCAATCGCTCGCCCGGCTCCACCTCCATGGAAACACAGCCTTCGAGTGGGGCCTCTCGCCCATCGCGGATCAACGTCTGGTGGCCGGGCGTTCCCGGCTCGCCGCCGCCGACCCCATAGGGCTGGGTCGTCCGCCGCGAGGTGATCAATGAAAGCGTCAGTGGCCGGAGGAACTCGATTTCACGAACGATGCCGTCGCCGCCGCGATGCTGCCCTGCGCCACCGCTGCCGCGGCGGATCCCAAATTGTCGCAGCCGCAGTGGCAAGCGAGATTCGAGCACTTCCGGGTCGGTGATCCGGGTGTTGGTCATGTGGGTGTGAACCGCGTCGGCACCATCAGCATGAGGAGTCGCTCCCGCCCCGCCGCCGATCGTTTCGTAGTATCCAAACGTGCTGTCGCCCAACAGTAGATTGTTCATCGTACCTTGCGACGCCGCCGCCACGCCAAGGGCCCCGAGTAAAACATCGACCACGCGATTGGACGTCTCGACATTGCCTGCGACCACGGCGGGGCAGCGTCGCGGATCGTCGTCGCCGGGCGGATCGAGCAGTCCCGGCGGAATGATCAGTTCGATTCGGTCGAGCACCCCGTCGCAGAGTGGCAGTTCGTTGGGGGTCACACACCGCAGTACATACAGCACTGCGGCGGTCACGATAGAACGAGTCGCGTTGAATCCATGCGGATGCACCGGACCGGTTCCCGTAAAATCGATCGTCAGGCTTTGGGCCTTTTGCTTGTCGCTGGAACGGCTCGCGCGGAGGGAGACCTGCACGGGAGTCCCATCATCGAGTTGATCAGCAAAGCTCCGAGGCGAATCCCCGAGCGATTCGATCCATCTCGCAGTGGCCTCTCCAGCAACGCTCATCAACCGAGCGAGCAGCTTCGTCAACCGCCCAGGCGGCAGAGAATCAGACAGCATCGCCATCATCCGTGCTCCCTCGCGTCCCGCCGCCTCGGCGGCCGCGATGTCGGCCATGTTTTCGTCGACATTTCGAGATGGGTAGGGAGCGGTCTGGAGCAGTTTTCGCAGTGACGCATGGTGTGACTCCCCGCTCCGGGTCAACGCCATGTTGCGAATCAAGACGCCTTCCTCGGCCAAGTTCGTTGCTGCCGGCGCCATCGAGCCGGGGACCATCCCACCGATCTCAGCATGGTGACAGCGTGAGGCAACAAAGTAGTCGCAGGGCCATCCCGCCGGTCGCTCCCGCGACTCCGCTTCACAGAACACCGGTGTCACGACGGTCACGTCCGGCAGATGCGAACCACCTGCAAAAGGATCGTTGCTAAGGAAACAATCGCCCGGCTGCATCTCGGGAAACGAGGCAATCATGCTGCGAACGGTATGCCCCATCGCTCCGAGGTGCACGGGCACGTGGGCCGCATTAGCGACCAGCGACCCGTCGCCCAAGAAAACAGCGCAGCTATAATCACGGCGTTCTTTGACGTTCACGCTCACGCTCGTGCGTCGGATCACCTCGCCCATCGCTTCGGCGATACCCTGCACCCGGCGGCTAACGATTTCCATATCAACGGCATCGTTGCGGGGCTCGGAATCAGCGTTCGTCGACTCGGGAGCGACCGTCGATCGGTGCATTTCGAGCACTCCCTCGTGATCGACCGTCGCAGTCCAACCCGCCTCGATCACGAGTATCGAATGGGGCGAGGCCACGATTGCTGGTCCGGCAATCGAGTCGCCGCCGCGGAGTTGCTCGCGATCCAAAACCGTCCATTGGCCATTTTTATCAATGGGCGTCGGCACGGCTTGTGTTTCCCCACTAGTTTGCGAGCCCTCGAGTGATGCAGAGGGTGGCTCGGGCGAGGAGGGGCGGGCAGGTCTTTGGATCGTGGTTTCACAACGTAGCGAGACGATCTCAATCGGCATGTTCACGCGGTCGTACCCGAAGATAGACCTGTGTTTAGCGTCCATCCGGTCGGCCAGTGTCTCGATGGGTTCGATCGACAACTCGAGTGTGGATTGAGTGCCGGTGTATCGCAAGTCGGCCCAAACCTTGGCGTTGACTTGGTCGTCGTCCGCGGTGAGGTTGGCCAGCGATTCCTCGGCGTGGAGGACGGCGAAGCATTCTTGGCGGAGGGTGGCGGCTGCGGCACGCAGATCGGTTTGGCATAGCGGCGAGCTGCTGCGTGAAACGTCGCGATCACCCGCCTGTTCATTGGCAGTCAGGCCCGATGCGACCGTGCCCTGTTGAGCAGCCGTTACGATGCGACCGATCGCAGCCTGGCCGATGCCCACGGCGGACAGTATCCCGGATTGGGGATGGTCGACGATATGCGACATTCCCAGAGAATCGGCGATGCGGCAGAGATGTCCGCCCGCAGCACCGCCGAAGCCGACCAAGGTCATGCCGCGGACATCATTGCCCGCCGCAGTCGTTACGCTCCGAACCGCTTCGGCCATCTGTGTCACCGCGATCCGCAGGAAGCCCTCGGCCAGCTCTTCAGGGGACGTCGCGATCGATTCGGGCAGCGATCGATGAACGGCTTGCAGTGCCTGCTGCGCCGCAGCGACGTCGAGAGGAAATGGAAACCGTTTGACAGGCAATCGCCCCAGCACAACGTTGACGTCGGTGATCGTCAGCGGCCCGCCGCGCCCATAACAGGCTGGACCGGGGTTGGCTCCCGCGCTATCGGGGCCAACAAACAGCCGTCCGTCCTGGCATCCGCAGATCGATCCTCCGCCAGCGGCGACGGTATGAATATCCATCATCGGGCTGAGCACGCGAATGCCGCCGATTTGGCTTTCTTGGCGGCGGCCGATCTCACCATCAAAACGGCTGACATCGGTACTCGTGCCACCCATGTCCAGCCCCACTGCACCCGGTAGGTCCAGTTTCTTGGCAATCTCCGCCAGGGCGACGACGCCGCCCGCCGGTCCCGACAAAACGCTTTCGCGACCGTGGAAGCCATCGGACGCCACCAGGTTCCCGCCACTGGTCATCCACCGCAGGTAGCATCTCTCGCGTCCACCGAATTGTTGCTCCACCCGCCGCACGTAGTCCTCGAGTACCGGTTGCAGGTAGGCGTCGAGTGTCGTGGTTTCGGCGCGGGGGACGATCCGTGGCAGGGCCGCGACCCGGGTCGATCGTACCACCCGTCGAAAGCCGGTTTCTCGAGCGATCCGCTCGGCGATCCGTTCGTGCACGTCGTTGACGTAGGAATGCATCAAGCAGATTGCGAGCACTTCGGGTCGGTCAGCGGAATCGTAGATCGACTGGAGTTGCTCGCGCAGTCGATCTTCGTCCAAGGGGGTTAGCTCTTGGCCGCCCGCCGACAAGCGGCCCGTCACTTCGATGACTTGACGCGGCAGTGGCGTGGGTTTGACGATATCGAGCTCAAACAGTTCGGGGCGGTCTTGCGTCCCAATGGCCAACAAATCGCCGAAGCCCTCGGTGATCAACAGGGCCACGTCTGCGCCGCTGCGGGTCAAAATCGCGTTGGTCCCGCGGGTGGTCCCGAGTCGCACTTGAAGCGACGGCAGCGGTTCGATCAGCGGCAGGTTCAGGAGCAACCGCGTGGCGAGTACCGGGGCCTCCATTTCCGCATCCAGGGTCAGCCGCGCCGCGCCGACATCGACCGCAGTGAGTCGATGTTCCCGGTTCAGACGCAGCGCCACATCGACAAGGTCATCGCCAGCGACCTGGTCGCTTGGTCCAGCGGGCGGCGCACTGCGTCGGCATTCCATGACGCCGCCGAGTTGTCGGCCATCGGCGGCGATGAGGTGGGCGCCCACCCAAAATCCATCGAGAGCCAAAGGCGATGGCATGCGGACGAGGAGTTCGCGGGAGCCCGTGAGGCTGGCGATGTCGACCGTTACCAGGCCGCTGCTGAGTACTTTTAAGGACGACTGATCGCTCGCGCCGTCAACGGCTCGCGTGACCAAACAATCGGTAAAGGTACCGCCAATGTCTGCCCAGACTTCGATCATGATCGAAACAATTAACTTGGGTTGAAGAGGTTCAGGATTTCATCAGTATCATCGAGATCGATGAGAGCGACAATGATATCGCCCACCTTCAGGACGTCGTCCGCGGTCGGGACGCGAACAAAACCATCACGCTGGATCGCCGCGATCAGGCAGCGTCCTGCCAGTGGCAAGTTGGCCAAAGTTGCCTGCGTGATTGGGCTGCCCGGCATGACTTCGAGTTCGTAGACGCCGATGGATCCATTGGGGAGCCTCACCTGGCTGATGACGGCGCCCTCGTTTAGAAATCCCAGGACCTGGCGAGCCACGACATCGCGTTCACTGACGGCCAAGTCGATGCCGAGTTTGCCAACGACATTGGCGTAGTCGGGGCGTCCGACGACACACATCACCCGCGACGCACCGAGTTCCCTCGCTTCGACACCCGCCATGATGTTGTTCTCGTCGTTGCCGGTGCAGGCGACGAAGTAATCCACGGTACCGCCGCCTTCATCCTCCAGCACGCTGCGGCGGTTGGCGTTGGCTAGCACGACGGTGACGTGCGGCAGCAGCTTGGCGAGTTGTTCGCAGCGGTGGGGGTCTGTTTCCAATAGCACGACCCGGAAATCTTCCTTGCCGAGTAGATTGGTCAGGTGATAGCCGGTTTCACCGCCACCGGCGATCATGACTTTCGTCCGCTTGCGAGCCCGTTTTTCACCCCCAATGATCTTCCGCGCCACACTGATAGCGTCTGGCATCCCGACCAAGCTCACGCGGTCTCCCACGTGGGTTTCGTCCGCACCGCTGGCGATCCACATCCGGCCCTCGCGTGCTAGCGACCCAATCCGCACGCCTGGAGGAAGGTCGAGCTCGATGAGTTTTTTGCCCGCCGCGCTCGCCCCCGGAGCGACCTCCATCTCGTAGACTTGCAGCTGACCGCGAGCAAAATGTTCGAGCGGTATCGCGTCGGGGTTGCGGATGGCACGGGCGAGCTCGGATGCGGATAGCTGTTCGAGCGATAGCAGGCTGTCGATACCAAAGTGCTTTTGATAGTCAAACGTCGCGAGGTCGCGGAAGGCGGGCGCATAGACACGAGCGATCGCGCGGCGCGCCCCCAGCTCCTTGGCCATGCTCGCCGCGACAATGTTGACTTCATCGTTGCCCGTCACCGCCAGACAGAGGTCGGCACTGAGAACATCGGCCGAAAACAGCACAGTGCTCTGGGACGCATTGCCCTCGATCGCCCGCACGTCGAGCTCGCTGTTGATCGCCCGCACGATCTCTGGATCGCTATCGATCAGTGTCACACTGTGTCGGCGACGGCACAGCATATCGGCGATCCACCGCCCTACGGTGCCGCCTCCGAGCGTCAGAATTCGCATCGGCCTATACCATCCAATCCATGATCAGCATGGCGGCAAAGACAATTGCCATGAAGCCTGTGATCCAGCGTGCTGTATGGAACGCGTGTTTCAGAATCAACTTCATGTCCTCGTGCCGAGTCGCACCGAAGACCAGGGAAATGGCGACGATCAGCGGCAGGTAATACAGCAGGTATGTCCAAGAGATCGTGAGCATGGGTGGTTTCGCCGGGGAAAAACGTTGGCCATCGATCGTTAGCCGACGGATCCTGTCACGGCATCCTAGTGCAACGCCCCACCGGCTGGCAATGCGCGGGCAAATTGGGCGTGATTATCTGTGCCGAACCTATCGGCACCCGGGACGCATGCGAGCTGTTGATTGCCTACAAAACGAGATCCCCTGTCAGCGGGTCCGACAGGGGATCCCCGTTTGGTGATTAGAAGCATGGATCGCTCGCTCCGCTCCCCTGTGGACCTGCCCCGCATGACAGCAAAGTTCGTCTACTGAAAAGCTTTCGAAAAATTTGCCACTTGTTGATCACGCGATGCTTGTGCGTCCCGGCTCACTTGAGCGATCCCGCATCTTGGGAGGATTGCAAGCCATCGGCTATTCGTTAGGCGCCGCTGTCTTCGACAGGGGCAGCCTCTTCGGCCATTTGTTCGGGCGACATCTCGACAGGCTCCAGTTTTTCCGTGCTGTTGTCGGGGCCGCAGCCAGCCATCGGGACCATCGATGCGGCGACGAACAGCATCAACGCGAGCGGCAGGGAGCAGGTGCGGATGGCGTGGTGAATTGTCAAAGTCTTCATTCAGATACCTTGGAGTAGGAATAGAGGGTGAGCGTGGAAAGGCAAGCGAAACTCAGATTTCACTTTGGAGAACTTCGTTGTTAGCTCGCGTACCGATGCTTCCGAACAGCCCGTAGGGGCTGGCTGCGCCAGAGGGGAGCGAGGTCGCATCGCCGGGCATGACGGCTGGTGATTCTGCGTTGCCGCAGTCGACCGAATCCGTGATGAACTTCACCGCACCATCACCCATCACGATGTGGGCACCGCCCTGGTGATGGCTGCTGGGGGGACATTGGCCGGAGTTTTCCCAGTCCGCACCGAAGCACATTTCACGGTTCGGCCCAGTCGAAAAGCTGATGCTGGTGAACAACGGCAGTGAGTACGCCCAACGAGCCCCGCGGCTGCGGTTGGCGTTGGTATCGAGGGTGACGCCGGTAGGACGCCAGTACTGTGGCCGCTCGGGATCGATGTCGTCGCGACAGGCATGGGAACTACCACGTGTGCCCGTTCCGCCCCATCCATTGCCGAGGCTCGGAAGCGAGCGTGTGTCGCGGTCCTGCAAGCCGTTGATCATCTCTCCCAGCATCGCCGTGTTGCTCAGGCCGTCGAGCGTATCGCGGAACTGGCTGGGGTGCCGTGGCACAAACATTCCACGGCAGGTCCCCTGGGCGCGGTCGATGAAGACCCATTTGCCTTGGCCACTGTTGAACTCGTGATAGCCCGCTTGTCCATAACTCGGCGAATCACCCAACGCGTTGGAGCCATAGTTGGTCGCTCCCAATCCCCAGGTCGATACCGCGGGGTCGCTCGGGCACTTGAACGCTTGTAGCTGGGTCGCCCATGGATCATAGGCACCCTGCCAGCCCGCGCCTCCCATCGCAGCCCAACCTTCGTGGGGGTTGCTGATCTGTTGCCAAAGAGCTTGCTGTTCGATGAAGGGCAGCATGCCCACGAGGAAGCTCAGTCGACGGGCGTTGTGTCCCGGAGCGATATGGGCGTCTCCTTTATCCACATTCGGCAGGAAGGTGCCGCCTGCCTGCATGGGTAACTGGTTGTACGTGGAGTGGTAATTGTGAACCGCCAACCCCAATTGTTTCATGTTATTGCTGCAACTCATTCGTCGAGCCGCTTCGCGAGCGGCCTGCACGGCGGGCAACAACAAACCAACCAGAACACCAATGATGGCAATTACCACCAGCAATTCCACGAGCGTGAACCCGTGACGAGTCGAACGGATTTTCATGAGAGAGCCCCGAGAATGAAGACAAGAAAACGCGAGAAGCAGGTCTTCGCCCACCGAAACACAGTCAATGAGCGGACTTGTGGAATGAAGGCTACTTCAGCGTTAGGCGGTCGTCTAGGGTAAAAAGTTTCTCTTTAATGCTATTTCTGAGAAGGCAGACACAATGGTTGATTGGTTTCGGCCTCCGCGCCGCGGTCGTGAGAACAGCATTTTTCAAGCCCCGGCGAGCCGAGTCGTCTGGTGGGATAGTCGACCGACGGCTCCGCCCGTCGCGAGCACAGAGCGTCCCTCTCGCCCGTGGACTGCCTTCCTCGGAAGACTGGCTAAAGGCTCGTCATCGGACCCTCCCAGCTTCGCCGGGCGGGTAAAGTAAATCGTTGAGTCACAATCACTCAGAAACTGCATGGTCTCTCCGGCGAGCCGAGTCGTCTGGCTACATGGTTTCTCCCCTGAACCACTCGGATGAGGAAACGGATCCTGCTACGATTTGGTGCAATGAAAACCTCGAATCCTCTTGCTAGCGACTCCGCTCTGATGACCAACTCCCCTTCCGCGTCGACTTCTGCCCGCCCGCACGATGCCTTGCGTGAGGTGCAGATTGAGTGTGGTTATCTCGAATCGAACCCCGCCAGTGTGCTGTATCGCAGCGGCAAGACAATCGTGCTGTGTACCGCATCGGTGGAGACCAAGGTGCCGCCCTGGATGGCCGGTCGTGGCAAGGGATGGGTGACGGCCGAGTACAACATGCTGCCGGGCAGCACGAGCCCGCGGAAACGACGCGATCGAAGCGGGAAAGTCGATGGGCGGACCACCGAGATCCAGCGTCTGATCGGTCGCAGTCTCCGCGCCGTTGTCGATCTCGAGGCGCTCGGTGAACGTTCAATCACGGTCGACTGTGACGTTTTGCAAGCCGATGGCGGGACTCGCACCGCCTCGATTACGGGCGGGTTCATCGCGTTGTCACTTGCTGTCGAGCAACTCGCGTCGACGCCGTTGCTCGACCCGCCGATCGTTGTCGCTGATGTTCTGCCCCGCAGCGTCGCGGCCGTCAGTGTCGGGGTGGTTCACGGCAAGATCGTATCGGATCTCGACTACCAACTGGACTCCGCTGCGGACGTCGACATGAACGTTGTGATGACGGGTGATGGCCGGTTCATCGAGATCCAGGGGACCGGCGAGGAAGCCACCTTCGATGACGAACAGCTCGCCGGGATGCTCGCGGTGGCTAAGAAGGGCATCCGAGAGCTCACCCAAAAACAGTCTCAGGCGATTGGTTCGCGGAAGCCGTCCTCGGTCGATTGACTCACGCTGCACAATCGACGGCCGCTCCGCGAACTGGTTGGTGGGCCGCTACAATGAACGCTCCGTCGCACTATCAGGAGCATTTCGATGAGTCGCTTATCTTCGTCGTCAATCGGTTGGATCGCGACCGTCATTCTCTTCGCGTCGGTGGGGTGCACTCGTAAAACATACGAACTGCACCTCACGGCCGAGGGCGAGACGATGCACCGCACGCTGACGGTCAAACGAAAAATTGCTAGAAGCGACGACGAGAGTAACGCTGGTAGGTCGCCGCTCTCTGAATCTGAGATCGCTCACATGCGAGAGTTCTATGATCCTACACTGGAGGAGATCCGTGAGGACTCGCACACCTTCGTGGGCCATTTTGAAAATGAGATGCCCGCCGATGTGGGCGGCACAGGCAGCTACGCATTTTTCGAATCCCCGCTAGGCACGACCTCGCTCTACAGCGAACGGTTCCGGGGAGAGGATGACCTGCAGCAGGTTGTGGAGAACCGCCAGGAAGCTGTCGACCGGATCGTCGACTTGCTCGTGAATTGGTCTCAGGAGGAGTTCGCTGGCGAGCCCATCCAGGTCCGCGTCGAGTCGTTGTTGGACGAAGATATCCGGCGGGATTTGAAAAACCTCTCTGCGTTCGGTTGGGCGTTTGAGATGGTACACGATGTCGATACCGACGCCGTCGTCGAGCGATTGACGGCGCGGGCGGGGTTGTATCTCATCGAACGCGATTACTTCTCTTTGGTTGATTTGCCGAGCGTCATGCGAATTGCCAAATCCGAGGATCAACGTGCGGTCATGGGTCTACTTCGCGATACCGTCATTCGAAAGCTCCAATTGAGCGAGGACGATCCCGCGATCACGCCACTGGCGATACTCGGTGATCCCGAGCGGCTGGCGGCATCGCTACGAGCGTCGATTTTTCAAACGCAAGCCTATCAGGCTGGATGGGCTCAATATGAACGGGGACATCCTGAAGTGCGCGGTCGCGAGCCCAATGCAGAAGACTTGGATCCCTTGGCGGTGCTCGTCGGCGATCTTTTTCGACTGTTGCCTCGAGTGTTTTTTGCTTCGACTCAGGTCAGGGTCAGATTGAAGTGCGACGCCAGGCCCTTTGCAACCAACGCGAATTGGGATCCGGGCGAAGGTGTTTTGGAGTGGTCTGAGCGGATCGCCGATGACAATATTCCTGCGATGATTTTCGCGGCCTGGAGCCTTCCCGGCGCCGAGTTCCAATCGAAATGTTTTGGCGAGACGATCCTCGCCGACGAGCCATTGGCAATGTTCGTCTATTGGTACGAAGGTTTGTCAGATGTGCAGCGCCAACAGTATGACGCTTTTCTCGACACGCTTTCGCCGGGCAGTGAATTGGTTGGGAAAATCGAGGCGTTCGAGTTTGCAGATAACGAGGACCTCGCCGAGCTACCGAGTTCGCTGCTCACGAAAGCGATTGAGAACGCACGGTAGGAAGCTAGTTTTGTCTTCGATAGACGATGCGAACGTCATTGTCGAAGGAATCGATCTGGTTGATCTGGAACGAGGGCGATTGCGTGAGCTCGGCAAAGCCGGGATCACCGACGGGGCCGGGAGCGGATTGGCCACCGATCAATTTTCCCCCGATGTAGACATGGCACTCATCGATTTGACCTGCCGCTGCGAAGCTGCCCAGTAGTTTTCCGCCGCCTTCGATCATTAGGTTCGTCAGTGGCTGGCCAGCCGGGTTCTCCTTGCTCCCGAGTCGCTGGAGGCCTTCGTCGATCATGGCGGCCGGATCGACACTTTCGCAGCGGACGATGTCGACACCCTGATCGATCAGGGGCCGTAGGTCCGCCTCACTAAGCTGCGGTCCCGCGATCAGCCACACTGGAGATTCGGTGGCTGTTTGAATCAATTGCCGGTCCAGGGCAGGGACACGCGTTTGGGCGAAGATGATTCGGTGGAGCGTACGGGGGCCGCTCGGACGCGCCGTCAGCAGCGGATCGTCCGCGACGACCGTACCCATCCCGACCGCGATGGCGTCGACGCGGCCGCGGAGGGCGTGCACTTCGCGACGAGCCGATGCGCCGGTGATCCACTGGCTCTGCCCGCTGGCCGTCGCGATCCGTCCATCGATGCTCATCGCCCACTTGGCAATGACCCAAGGTCGCCCGGTTCGAACTCGTTTCAGGTAGGCAGCGAGTTGCTCGGTGGCGGCGTCTACGGCCACGCCCGTGACGACCTCAATGCCCGCGCTGCGTAAACGCTCGATACCTCCGCCAGCGACCTGTTCGAAGGGGTCCACCACTGCGACGACCACGCGTGTGATCCCGGCGGCGATCAGGGCGTCGGCGCAGGGCGGGGTCTTGCCCTGGTGACAACAGGGTTCGAGGGTGACGTAGGCTGTTGCGCCGCGGGGATCTTGGCCAGCCTCGGCGCAGTCAGCCAAGGCGTTGACTTCCGCATGTCCTTGACCGTAGACCTCGTGGTAACCGCGGCCGATCACCCGCCCGTCACGGACGAGCAAGCAGCCGACCATCGGATTGGGTTCGACCCGGCCGAGGCCGCCCCATGCCAATTCGATGGCGGCGGCCATGTGGGTTTCGTCGAAACGTTCTGTGGTCATGGTCGAGGAGTCGTTGGTGGCGAGTGCAGGTAGCCAGCGGACACGCAGTGCCCAGAGGGTGTCAATGATTGGCGAAGCTTTCCCAGGCCATCGGCCCGTTATTGATAGATGTAACGATGATGGGCGCGGGCGTCGAGCATGATGATGAAATGGGAAGTGGTGGGGAAGCTACCCGTCTGCGAGGCACTTTTCGCCAAAGCTGCTTGTTTGTTAGGCACATTCACACGACTGTGCGACGCGGTCCGGTCGGATGCAGGTCTCGAATCCGGTGGCCATTAGGTGAGTTACTGCCCCGCAGTCGGTCCGGTGTGGATTTCATTTGGGGCTAGGCGGTGGTTGTGTGACGAGGAGATGTGGTTTGGCCCAGTGGATGCGTTCACTGGTTCGCAACTGTACCGTTTCTCGCTTCTTGCTCGTTGATTGAGCACCCCCCCGTATGTCGACGACTCTTCCCCACGAACCGACGACCCACGACCTATCGCACTCCACACGATCACCGTTGTCGTTTGCCGACAATGATTTTGATCTCGTGGGGATGCTATTGGAGCAGCAGCAGTCGCTCACGGCTGTCGAGCAATTCTCCGAGGCGCATTCCGCCGGAGAGCTCGAATCGTCCTGCTCAGTAGCTGGTTCTGAGCCGTCTCAATCGATCTATTATCGTCGTCTGATGCCGGCGACGGCGCCGCAGTCGGGGCAGCAGCTCGCCTTCGAGGTGAACCTAGATACCTGTAGCGGTTGCAAAGCCTGTGTCGTTGCCTGTCACACCATGAACGGGCTCGAGGAGGACGAGAGCTGGCGCAAGGTTGGAACGATGGTGATCGGTGCTCCCGAGGTGGAGTTGCCAGTCGTGTCGACGATCACCTCGCCCGAGCCGTCACCGGTTGCGATCGACGTCACGAATGTCCCTGCCGTTGGGGTCCAGCACGTCACCACGGCCTGTCACCACTGCGAGGACCCAGGTTGTCTCAATGGTTGCCCGGTCAAGGCGTATGTCAAAGACGACGTGACAGGGATCGTCAAGCATTTAGATGATCAATGCATCGGCTGCAAATACTGCACAATGATGTGTCCTTACGAAGTACCCAAGTACAGCAAACGATTGGGGATCGTGCGAAAGTGCGATATGTGTCATCAGCGATTGAAGGCGGGGGAAGCACCGGCATGTGTGCAATCCTGCCCGAATGAAGCGATTGCGATTCGAGTCGTTGAGCAGGCCTCGACTGTTGAAGACCACAGCCATTCCTTGATGCCCGAGGCACCGAGTTCGTCCTTGACGCGTCCCACGACGCAGTACATTGGGCAGCGAAGTGAGCAGGTAGCTTCGGCGAAGCCTCAGGATTCAGCGATCGATGAAGTAGCCGAGAGCCACTGGCCGCTCGCCATCATGCTGGTGGCCACCCAGGTTGCCGTTGGCATGATTCTCGTTGAGCAGGTTGTTTCACTCGCCGTGTCGCTGGCGGGTTCGGCGATGCCGATCGCGGCGACACGACTGACGGCGAGCGTCGCTTTATTAATAACGATCGTGGGAATGAACTTCGCTCCCCTGCACCTGGGCCAACCCCTGCGGGCATGGCGAATTTTCTTGGGCCTGCGGACGTCCTGGCTAAGCCGCGAAGCCGTGCTGCTCGGCAAGTTCGCCGGTGCCTTAGCGGTCGCCACGGGCCTGTTGTGGCTGCCGGTCCTCAAAACATGGGCTCCCGATGCATGGACGCAACGGGTCCCCGAATGGGTCGTGATCCCAGGCTGGGCGGCGGGCGCGGCGCTTGTCGCGGCGGTCGTTTTGGGTTTGGCGGGCGTGTATAGCAGTGCCATGATTTACATCGTCACGCGACGCGAACTTTGGCGTTCGTCGCGTACGCTGCCGCGGTTCCTCGCGACCGGGTTGGTCGTCGGTACGGCATTGGCCGCGACCACGATCGGCTGGGCAGGCGGTTCGGAGGCGACCGTGATCCTACTCTTAATCGTCGCCGTTCTCTCCGGGGCAACGAAGTTGTTCTGGGAATTAAGCTTTCATCTGGGGGCGAGCGTGGAGTTGTCGACTACCGATCGACTGGACATCCGCAGCCAAAACCTAGTCGCTTCACGATTGTCGCATTTGCGGTCACTGCGGCTCGGCGCCGGGTGGGCGGGACTGGTCGGCTGCATGGTCGCGGTCTGTTTGATCGGTGTCGGCGAGACGACGCCCGGCTTGTGCGTTGCATTGATGGGATCGCTGACACTGCTCGTCGCCGAGACCGCTGAACGGTTGTTGTATTTCATGAGTGTCGTCTATCACCGCATGCCGGGGACATTGAAATGAGCGTGGATATTGTTTCGAGTCCAGTACTCGATGGAACGACTGATTCGCAGAAGCGGATGCGTTTCGAGTTGCCGCAGATTTTGCAGCGGCGTCAGGGCCACATGACTCGGGAGCTGCTCTTGCATCCCGGTGATCATGGCTTGGGCATGACTCATCGCTCGATGGCTGCCGAGGCCACGACCACGGCAACATGTGGCTATTGCTCGACCGGCTGTGGTTTGCGTTTACATTTACGCGAGGGCGCCGCGGTCGGCTTGACGCCGGAAACCAAGTACCCAGTCAATCTCGGCATGGCTTGTCCCAAAGGCTGGGAATCGCTGCGAGTGCTCGATTCGCCCGAGCGTGCCACCATGCCGCTGCTCCGCGATGCAGACGGGAACATGCGTCCGGTCGAGTGGGATGAGGCGCTGCGAACCTTCGTAACCGAGATCCGTGGTGTGCAAGAGCGGCACGGCGACGAGTCGGTAGCGTTCCTTTCCACGGGCCAGATCCCGAGTGAAGAGATGGCGTTTCTCGGGGCGCTGACGCGGTTTGGAATGGGGATTCGCCACGGCGATGGCAACACACGCCAGTGCATGGCAACCGCGGTGACAGCGTACAAGGAATCGTTTGGTTTCGACGCTCCGCCCTACACCTATGACGACTTCGAGCAGAGTGATTGCCTCGTATTCATCGGTTCAAATCCGTGCATCGCCCACCCGATCATGTGGGAACGCGTGCTGCGAAACCCAAACGATCCCGCGATCATCGTGATCGACCCGCGGCGAACCGAGACGGCCACTGCGGCCACGCAGCACTTGCAAATTCGCCCCAAGAACGACTTGGCGCTGTTGTACGCGATCACCAATGTGCTGATCCAACGAGACTATGTCGATCACGATTTCGTAGCTGCTTTGACCGAAGGTTTTGATGAACTGCGTGAGCATGTCGCGGCCTATGACGTTGAATCGGTAGCCCGTCAGGCGGGGATCTCGCCCGAGTCGATCATTCGCACCGCGGAGTCGATCGGAACCGGCCGAGCCGTTTCGCTGTGGTGGACGATGGGTGTCAACCAAAGCTATGAAGGCACCCGCACGGCACAGGCCATCATCAACATCGCTCTGTTGACCGGCAATGTCGGCCGTCCCGGCACCGGAGCCAATAGCATCACGGGCCAATGCAATGCGATGGGCTCCCGACTTTGGAGCAACACGTCCAACCTAATCGGCCATCATCGATTCGAAGACGAGAACGACCGGCGGAAGGTCGCGCACACGCTCGGCATGGACGAGGCCAGTATCCCCAGCGAGGGCAGTTGGAAGTACGACCGGATCATCGAAGGCATTCGCCGTGACGAAATCAAAGGGTTGTGGGTGATCGCCACCAATCCCGCTCATAGCTGGATCCATCAGTCGGACGTGCGGGAGCTCTTTGACAAGCTGGATTTCTTAGTCGTTCAGGACATGTACCATACGACCGAGACCGCCCAGCACGCCAATCTCGTGCTGCCCTCCGCGGGCTGGGGAGAGAAGGAAGGGACGTTCATCAACAGTGAACGTCGCTACGGGCTGCTCAAGAAGGTTCGCCGCGCCCCTGGCCAGGCTTTAGCCGATTTCCATATCTTCCGCGCCATCGCTCACTATTGGGGCGTCGGGGACCAGTTCGCCAAGTGGACCGATCCGGAAGCCGTGTTCCGCATTCTGCAGGAACTCAGCCGAGACCAACCCTGTGACATTACCGGCATCGATGGGTACCGGCATCTCGATGCCTGCGGCGGTATCCAGTGGCCCTGGACTGCTGCAGATGCAGCCAAGAGTCTGGGCGACCCCGAGGCGACCTGCGGCGGCAAACCTGAGCAGGAACGTCGGCTATTTGCCGATGGACACTTCTACCGGCCCAACGGGCGTGCTCGTTTCGTGGTCGATCAAGTCCGCGAGATGCCAGAGCGGCCCGATCCGGTGTACCCCATCCTGTTGTTGACCGGCCGCGGTACGGTGAGCCAATGGCACACACAGACGCGGACCCGTCAAAGCCCCGTGCTCAAGACGCTTTATCCGACCGAAGCCTATATCGAAATCAATCCCGTCGATGCCGACGAACTCGGGGTCGTCCATGGTGAAAAAGTGGACGTGCTATCGCGTCGCGATGAGATCACGGTGACTGCCAATGTCACCGCGACGGTACAGCGCGGGCAGGCATTCATGCCGATGCACTACGAAATCACCAACCGTCTCACACTGCCCCATTTCGATCCACACAGTGGTCAGCCGAGCTACAAAGACTGTGCTGTACGTATCGTCGCTAGAAACGAGTAGGACCTAATCTGAATCATGTCGAACAATCCAGCATTTACCGAATCGCAGAAACAATACCTCAGCGGGCTCACGTTCGGGACGGACGTCGCCCGAGCCGTCCGTGGACTGCCAGTTATCTCCGGCAGTGGAGGCAGCGGAACGTCGATCGAAGTCGGCGGAGGGGGAGCGACCGTCGATGGCAAAACGGTTCCGTACGGACCGGAGAAGATCGCCTTGGATGCCCAGGCCGCTACGGTGGGCGCCGGCAAGAAACTCTGCAAAGAAGAACTGGCCAAGCAATCCAAGAATCCATTGGACATGTGGGACGAAATCGTCGCTTGGAGCGATGAAGGCAAGTTCCCCAAGGGAGATGACGTTTTCCTACAGAAGTTCCACGGTCTCTTTCATGTCGCTCCCGCCCAGAATTCATACATGATGCGGCTGCGGATTCCCGGGGGACTCAATCACGCCTGGCAATTGACCGGTATGGCTGACCTCGCGGATCGTTCGGCGGGTGGATATCTCGATGTCACCACCCGAGCCAATCTGCAGTTTCGCGAGATCCCAGCCGATCAAGGGGCGTCGATGCTCTATGGCATTCGCGAACTCGATGTGATCAGCCTGGGCTCCGGTGGCGATAACATTCGCAACTGTACCGCGAGTTGCCTCTCGGGAATCGATGCCGATGAGTTGATCGAAACCATCCCGCTGGCCAAGAAGATGCATCACCACATCTTGAATCATCGCGAAATGTACGGCCTGCCACGGAAGTTTAACATCGCCTTTGATGGCGGTGGGCGTATCGCGTCGCTCGAGGATACCAATGATATTGGTTTCCGTGCGGTTCGCGTCGAGGAAGACGCCAGTTCCGAGGAAGTGCCCGCCGGGGTCTACTTTCAGCTCACCCTCGGTGGCATCACCGGCCACAAAGACTTTGCTCGGGACACCGGCGTCTTGCTCCTTCCAGATGAATGCGTGGCAGTGGCCGGATCGATCGTTCGTGTCTTCGTCAAGCATGGAGATCGGACCGATCGCAAGACAGCCCGGCTGAAATATGTGCTCGATGATTGGGGCTTTGACAAATTCATCGACACCGTTGAAAAGGACTATGGCAAGCCCTTGCGTCGCGTTGACGCTGCACGCGTGACGATCCCTCGCCATGAAGACCGGATGGCCCATGTCGGCTTCCACGAGCAAAAGCAGAAAGGGCGTTTCTATGTGGGCGTCGTCTTGCCCGTCGGGCGGATGACGAGTGACCAAGCCCGGGCTCTCGCTCATATCGCGGATGAGTTCGGCAATGGCGAAGTGCGTTGGACCGTATGGCAAAACCTGATTCTTCCCGGTATTCGCGAGCGTGATGTCGAGGAGGTGCAGGCTGCTATCCTCGCGTGCGGTTTGGACTATCGAGCCAGCTCGTTCCGAGCCGGACTGGTCGCTTGCACGGGCAGTGCGGGGTGCAAGTACGCAGGTGCCGACACGAAAGCCAATGCCATGACACTGGCCAAGGCGCTCGAGTCCCAATTCGAAATTGACGTGCCCATCAACATTCATCTGACCGGATGTCACCACAGTTGTGCCCAGCACTACATCGGCGACATCGGCCTGATCGCCTGCCAGGTCGAGCAGGGCGACGACATGGTCGACGGCTATCACGTCATGGTCGGTGGTGGATGGGGCGATCGACAAGGGATCGGCCGCCCGCTGCTGCAATCGGTCGTCTTCGATGATCTCCCCGCTTTGATCATCAACCTCATCGACGGATACCTCGCCGAGCGACAGGTCGATGAGTCGTTCGTTGAATTCAGCAGACGGAAAACGATCGAAGAGTTGCAATCTCTGACCAAGCTTGCGTTGGCCCAGTAGTCTCGTTTTTCTCGTTCCTGGCAATTTTCTGTTTCCCACGGCAATCGCCGTCCGCTCAGTTCCTTCTCTCTCTCGCAATCATCAAACCATGACAAACTTCATCCCCACGACTGCCCCGTTCAGTGAAGATCAGCGGGCTTGGCTCAATGGCTTTTTTGCCGGATTGACTGGAATGCAAACCGAAGGAGATCCCGCAGCGACGATTCAGGCCCTCGGTATCGATGCGGGTGCCGCGGTAGCCGAACCGGAACCGGAAGAGGATTTTCCCTGGCGGGATGCTTCGCTACCAATCGTTGAACGGATCGAGTTAGCCGAAGGCCGGCCACCCGAGCGGAAATTGATGGCGGCGATGGCGCAGCTCGATTGTGGTTCCTGCGGCTATGTCTGCCAAACCTACAGCGAAGCGATTGCGAGAGGTGAGGAAACCAACCTGACCCTCTGCAGTCCCGGTGGCAAAGAAACGAAGCAGATGCTGAAGAAGATCCTCGCTGAGAGCAAGGACGCCGATGGGGCACCAAGCGGACAAATGGGTTCCGGCAACGCGGGACCGTCCAACGGCGTCGCTGCCGCACGCAATGGCAAGGCCGCGCAGTGGTCCCGCAATAACCCGTTCTCGGCGAAGATGATCGAGTCTCGTGAACTCAATCTTGAAGGCTCTGCCAAGGACACGCGCCACGTCGTGATCGACCTGACCGGGTCTGGGTTGAAGTACAACGTTGGCGATGCGTTGGGAGTCCTGCCGAGTAATTGTCCCGACCTCGCAATGAAGCTGATTGAATCGATTGCTGCGGATTCTCAAATTACCGTGAGCACGCCTACGGGCGATACCAAGACGCTGCTGCAAGCTCTCTGTGAAGACTACTGCCTCAAGGATCCGAGCGACGAGTTGCTCGAGTTGTTGGCTGGTCGGATTCAAGATGAGTCTGCTCAGGAGACCTTGGGACGCATGCTCGAAGATGGGGTGCCCGATGGCTTTGACGTCCTCGATGTTTTGGAAGTGACCAAGGGCGTGACCGTGACGGCGACGGAAGTCATCGAGACGCTCGACCCGCTCAACCCGCGGCTCTACTCCATCGCCAGCAGCATGAAGCGGGTGGGCGATCAAGTCCACCTGACCGTGGGCAAGGTCGTCTATGAACGCGAGGGACGAGTTCGCAAAGGCGTCGCCAGCACAATGTTGTCCGACCGAGTGGGGGCCGGCGAAACCGTCCGCGTGTTCGTGCAACCCAATCATGCTGGGTTCACAGTCCCCGAGAACCTCGAAACGCCGATCATCATGGTAGGTCCCGGCACCGGGATCGCTCCCTTTGTCTCGTTCCTGCAAGAGCGAGCCGAATCGAAGTCACCGGGTAACAATTGGTTGTTCTTCGGCGACCAGCACGAGGCGTTTGACTTTCTCTATCGCGAGGAACTCGAGGAGTATCACGCCAACGGACTGCTGACGCGTCTCGATACCGCCTTCAGCCGGGATGGTGAACGGAAGGTTTACGTCCAAGACCGGATGCGAGAACAGGCTGCTGAGATGTGGCAATGGCTCGAATCGGGAGCCGCATTCTACGTCTGCGGTGACGCCTCCCGGATGGCCCGCGACGTCGACAAAGCGCTCCATGATATCGCCGAAACAGCGGGTGGTCTGTCCGCTGAAGAAGCCGCCGCCTACGTCAAAAACTTGGCCCAAAGCGGGCGCTATCACCGCGACGTCTACTGAGTCGGCGATCGGCTCCCACCACCGCAGCAGACGAGACGACAAGTCCAAGACCATCGTAGTGGACGAGGCGACGAGTCCATGATTCTCCACACGTCCTCCTACGCCGACGGCGTTGAAGAAAACCACCGGTGGTTTGCGCGAAAGCGAACACCACCGGATACGACGCCAGATGCAGGAACCAACCCCGCATAGGGTTGAAGATCATCCACGACGTGATCCGCGACCCACTCCAGGGTCGGCGCCGCTTCATCAAGGAACCACCGTAGGTGGCGCTGCGCTGACCTACGGCAATTTTCTATCATTCCTTGGGGCGTCGATTTAACGATTGCCGCATTCTATCTATTACTGAAGATAGCTCATGACACCGCCCCAACGGGGCAGTCCTATGACAGCCCCAGGCAACGCCTGGGGTTCCAGACACCACCGCCTCGCGGTAGCCCCAACGGGGCGGCTCTATTTGCATACGCCATCCGAACGGCATGATTGGGACGAACATCAGGGCCGCCCCGTTGGGGCTACCGAACGATTTCGCTATCCAAACCCAGGGCGATGCCCTCTTTATCCTACACATCTTTTTTTAGCCCGTTCCGAATGCAATATAGGCAGCAGTTCCCGGCGGCACCCCGCTATTGGGTGGATAGGCGGCATGTGAACTGCGATGGTTGGTTTTTAGAGGGCGTGATCGGTGCCGCTGCTGCGATTGTCGGCATCGAGCGTGTCAATTTCACTAAATTGGAACCAGCGGAAAGGAAAAACACTGACTTTCGCGACTCTCGAAGCGCACCGGTAGCGTCGCATTCCCCCGGGATTGCTTTTCCGACGCCCCAACGTTCGACTCGCTGAGCGGGTGACTCTATGGCGGTAAGAATTGATTCCGACACCGGTCACTCAAGATGGCATCGAGTATCTCGCAGTAGCTGCGAAAGATGAACGAATCAACGGCACTGCGAAGGCGAGACCAAAGACTGCGGCGCGAACCAAGTTTCGCAAGTACGGCTTGAAATAACGGACAGCACGCTTGCTGAA
>NZ_SJPK01000022.1 GCF_007859855.1 Allorhodopirellula solitaria | reverse complement strand
CTGCTCAGTGGAGTGTGGGATGCCGTCTATGAGAACTGGCTCCAGTCAAAACCGACCGTCGGCGACCTTATCAATTTGGAAACAGCGTGATGCAGGACTCGTCGAGCGCACCAAGCGGATCGCACCCTCTCGATGTCATGGCGATCACGCCAGCGGTCTCGGCCGCTGCGCTCAGTGAGAAAGAGTCCACTGCGACGCCAGCGCCAGCGCCCAACGAGATCGACACGCCGTCAGGACAGGTGGACACCGTTGGATTGGAAACTCGCTTGCACGCTCACTTGAACAGCCTCGGGATGAGTGTGCAGGGCGTGGAGGTGACCTCCAGCGACGACCGCGTGGATGTGCGTGTGGTCATCCCGGCGGGGATCCCGTCGATGCCGATTCGAGACGCCATTGATGTGTGGCTGGTGGAGAGTTATCCCAACCTCGATGCGTTCCTGGTGGAGATTGAAAGCGACGAGGAACTGTGAATCGACCGCCTGCGTCGTTGTCGCTCGATTGCCTGCGGCGACTGCAGCAAACGCTGCAGCGTCGGGTTGCCAGTCGCGATGCCGAGAACGTCCGTTCGGTCGGATTCTCTCCGCTGCAGTCAGGTGACTCGGGTGACGCGGTGGTTCAGGCCCGGTTTGATGTCAATCGAAAACGCAAGCGTGTCCCACCGGGAAAACGTATCGAGCCAGTGGAACCGGTGCGACTGCTCGACCGCTCGACGAGCACGTACCGTGAGTTGGAGTTGCCCACCCAGATTCGGCAAACGGGGAGTATCCTCCCGACTGGGGTGAGCATCTCGACAGAGGAAGGACGCGCCACGACGTCGATGGTGGTGCGGTGGACGACGGTCCGGCCGACACCATCACGTCCGGATGCCAGGCAACCCGACGACCCCAGGTGGCGTTGGGGGCTGGTGACAGTTTCCCATCTCTTCGTGGGCCGTGGGGATCTCGATAGCCAATCACGAGCGGCGGTGCGGCGTGTCGCGGCCTGCGGTGATGGCCCCGATGCGATTCGTTCCCGTGTCGCTGCTCGAGGACGCATTCCGGGCGGCCCCGACGTGGCGATCGTCGAGACGGGGTGGGATCGATTGTGGTTGAGCGGTTTTCTCCCGGAGATCGGACTGCCGCCACTCGCCGTGGTGACAGGCGAAGACCTGGCTCGCTGGGCAAGCACTGGGACGTCGGGCGACTTTGTCGGTGATGCCATCGCTGTGCCCTGGTATTGGGATGCCTTCTATCCAACGCTTGCGATCCCCACTCTCGGCCGCCTGCAACACATCATCGCATACGAGAGCGTCCCCAGCGACGAGCGACGCCGTTCGCCCTTTGGTCCCGGTAGCAGCGGTGGCGTGCTTGTCGCGGGTGGCTTGGTGCTCGGGGTGCAGGTTGCTGCCATGCGCCCTGAGTTTCGAGTCGGGTATGCTCAATCGTTCGACATCAGTCTGCAGTGGTTGCGAAAGAAGCTCCACGCGACGGCGCTTGATTGTGTCAACGTCGTGACAAAGAATTCTTAACCCGCAAAGCTCGTAGTGGACGAGGCGACGAGTCCCCTCAATACCGTCCACCATAAAATAATTTTCGCCAGATTCGCTCCTTATTGATCACGCGATGCGACTATGACTGCGTGTATCCGCCGATGCCTCTGAGGTGCCCGTGAATGATCGTTTAACCCGACCGACGCTACCGATTGACGAGGTGCTGCCTGAATTGCAGGCGGTGGTTTCGCGGGGGTGCCCCGTGGTTTTGAAAGCACCTCCGGGGGCAGGCAAGACGACGGGGGTGCCGTTGGCGTTGCTCGATCTGTCCGCTCTGCAGGATCAGCAGATTTGGGTCGTGCAGCCACGGCGGCTCGCGGCGCGGAGTGTCGCCGAGTTTTTGGCTCGTTCTCTCGGCCAACAGGTGGGCGAGACAGTTGGCTACCATGTCCGGCACGACCGAAAAGAATCGGCACACACCCGTGTGCTGCTCATGACGACCGGCATGTTCCTGAGGCGGATGCAGTCCGATCCGCTGCTCGAGCGGGCCGGCTGCGTGATTCTCGATGAGTTCCATGAACGCAGTATCGATCTCGATTTGTCGTTGGCGCTGACGCAGCGATTGCGGACCCAGTTGCGCGGCGAACTCCGCTTGATCGTGATGTCGGCAACGCTCGATCCGCAACCGATCGCCGACTACCTCGGCGCCGATGCCGTGTCATTGGCCTGTGAGGGGCGGAGTTTTCCCGTGGAGATTGTTTTTCATGATCGATGGCGTAAGGGTGGCAGGCGACGGGGGGAGCGGTCGGTTGGTGGGGGAGATTTCTCGCGACGGGCGGAGCCGTCGGTCGACTATGGGCGACTGGGGCAGGCGATCGTGGGGGCGTTGGAACAGACTGCGGGGCATGTGTTGGTGTTTCTGCCGGGGATCGCTGATATTCACCGCGCTCGCCATGCACTGACCTCGGTTTCGCTCGCTCCGGATGTCTCGGTGCTGCCGTTGCATGGGTCACTTTCACCGTCGCAACAGGACGTCGCGATTCGCGGAGGTTTCGACCGCGGCCGCAAGATCATTCTGTCGACGAATATTGCCGAGACGTCGGTCACGGTCGAAGGCGTCACGGCTGTAGTTGATTCCGGATTAGCAAAGATCCCCGTGCTGGATTCACGCTTGGGTCTGACTCGGTTGCAGACCGAACCGATTTCGATCGCGTCGGCGGACCAACGAGCGGGCCGCGCCGGGCGGACGGCTCCGGGCGTGGCGCACCGGATGTGGTCTGCGGCAGCTCAGCGGACACGGGAAGCCTACGATCGTCCCGAAATCCTGCGTGGCGACTTGGCAGCCACCGTGTTGACGCTGGCCAGTCTCGGTGAACGGGCTGACGAGTCGATTGCCTGGTTCACCCCGCCACCGGATCACTCTCTGCGAGCGGCTCAGGATCGCTTGAGTATGCTCGGTGCTCTCGATTCCCAGGGACGGATCACGACGCTGGGCCGTGAGATGGCGAGGCTTCCTTTGGACCCGCGCGTCGCTCGCTTTGTCTTGGCTGCTCGCCCGCACCTGCCACCTGCCCACGTCGCCATCGCCTCGGCCTTGTTGAGCGAACCGAACCCATTGAACTCGGATTCAGCGGAATATGAGAAATTGTCTTTGCCTGAGAAGGCGCAGTGGATCGCGGCGCACCCGCAATCGCTCCGCCGCAGCTTTCGCAATGTTTGCCGCCAGATCGAACGCGCGATGGGAGCGGCCGAGTCGCTGCCTGTCGGTGAGGATTCACCGCCCGCCCAGTCCATTGCTCGCGCCTTGCTCGCTGCGTACCCGGATCGCGTTGTGCTGCGGCGCGGTCACGCGTCCGACCGCGGCGTGATGGTCGGCCGCCGCGGTGTGATCGGCCTGCTTTCGCTCACCCACCTGGATCGCTCGGCAGATTGCTTGCTGTGCTACGACGTCGACGGCAGTTCGACACAATCGCGAGTCCGCGGCGCCGTTGCGATCGATGTCTCTTGGCTGCCCCCTGAAAAGATTGAGCACGTCACTGAGGTGGATTTTGACTACGAGCGCGAGGCGGTGGTTTGCCGTGACGTGCGGCGTTACGAAGACCTGATACTCAGTGAGACACCGGTTGCATGCGAGCAGAGCGACGCGGCTGCAAACCAGCTCCTGCAGGCCGCTCTGCAGGCTCCTGAACGAGTGATGCCATCGGCTGCGCCGGGGGATGAGAACAACCTGGAGACTGCACTGCACCGCATTGAACTCACCCTTGACCACGCCCCTGACAGTGAATCTTTGGGTATCGCCGAGCGAAAACGACTTTGGGAGGAAGTCTGCCGCGATCTCTGTCATGGTCGGCGCTCATTCGCCGAACTTCGCGGGGCGCCGTGGAAAGACTACCTGATCGGAAAGGTGGGGTATGATTTTTGGCAGCGGGTGCAGGCCGATGCGCCGACCCATCTGGTGTTGCCCAGCGGCAATCGTGTTAAAGTCGGTTACGCCGAGGGCCGCCCGCCATGGCTCGAGGCGCGGATCCAGGAGTGCTTCGGATGGCAGAGCACGCCGCGTATCCTTGGCGGCCGCGTCGCGATCCAGTTGCATTTGCTCGGTCCGAATCGCCGCCCTCAACAGATCACCGACGATCTGGAGAGTTTTTGGGCGAACACATACGGAGAGATTCGCAAGGAACTCCGGCGACGCTATCCCAAGCATCATTGGCCCGAAGACCCACAGACCGCCCAGGCCACACACAACGGACTCAAACCCAAGTAAGCAGCTTGGTCCCGAGACGCTCGACCCCTGCGTTGCCCTGTCACAATAGCCTGCTCAGAAAAATCCTCAACACCGAGAATATCTTCATGTCCAATCAACTCGCCCGTTCACTGAGTCCCTACTTGCTCCAACACCAGGACAATCCGGTGGACTGGATGCCGTGGGGCGACGAAGCATTTGCCCAGGCGCGTCAACGCGATGTGCCGGTGTTCCTGTCGGTGGGCTATGCCGCCTGCCACTGGTGCCACGTGATGGCCCATGAGAGTTTTGAGAATGAAGAGGTCGGCGCGTATCTCAATGAGCATTTTGTCTGTGTCAAAGTGGACCGAGAGGAACGCCCCGACATCGACCAGATCTACATGAATGCGGTGCAGTTGATGACCGGACACGGTGGCTGGCCGATGAGTGTTTTTCTCGACCATGACGGGCGGCCGTTCTATGCCGGTACCTACTGGCCGGTGACGCCGCGGGGCGGCATGCCGAGTTTCCCGCAGGTGCTCGATGCGTTGGTCGACGCGTGGGCTCAGCGACGCGACAGCATCGCGTCGCATGCGGGCGAGATCACCGCAGCACTGCAACAACTCGCCATCGGTACCGGGGCCACGGTCGATCAAGTCCCCGGGGGCGATCGCGTCGGTGTCGCTGTCGAACAATTACTCAAGACCGTCGATCTGACTTGGGGCGGATTCGGTCAGGCGCCGAAGTTCCCTCATGCAACGGATCTGGAGTTGATGCTGCGTGTGGCGATGCGAACCGGGGATTCGCGATTGATCAACGCCGCCGAACTCACACTCGACAAAATGGCCGCTGGCGGAATCCGCGATCACATCGGTGGTGGGTTCTCGAGGTACAGCGTCGATGGCCAGTGGTTGGTTCCTCACTTTGAGAAGATGCTTTACGACAACGCTTTGTTGGCGATGGTCTACACCCGGGCCAGCCAGGTGACGGGGCATTCGCGTCACAGCGAGGTCGCCGCCGAGATTTTGGATTACATCCAACGGGACATGCTCGACGAATCCGGCGGAATTCATTGCAGCGAGGATGCCGATAGTGAGGGCGTCGAGGGCAAGTTCTATGTTTGGGATCCAGCCGAGGTGCTTGAGGTACTCGGACAGGCGCGGGGGCGGCGGTTCTGCCAGATCTACGACATCTCCGAACGAGGGAATTTTGAGGGCCACAGCATCGCCAATCTGCCACGTCCGCTCGCTGAGTGGGCGACCGAGCTAGCGATCCCACTGGACCAGCTCGAGAGCGAACTGGCCGCGGACCGGGAGCAGTTGTGGAGCGTGCGTCAGCGCCGCATCAAACCGCAGCGTGATGACAAGATTGTCGTCGCCTGGAACGCCTTGGCCATCCGTGCCTTCGCAGTCGCGAGCGTCGTGCTCGGGCGCGATGACTACTTGCGCACAGCAATTCACGCAGCCGATTTTATTCTCGATTCCATGCGGGACGATTCTGGCAAACTCCTGCACGTCTATCGCGACGGCACCGCCCACGGGACGGCTTTTGTCGACGACCATGCACTGCTCGCCGAAGCGATGATTGAACTCTACGACGCGACCGCGGATGAACGTTGGTTGACACAGAGTGTTGGTTTGGCCGAAGAGTTGGTGGGGCGGTTCATGGACACCGAGGACGGTGGATTTTATTACACGGCCAGTGACGCCGGCGCGCTGATCACTCGCAACAAGGATTGGCACGATGGTTCGCTCGTCAGCGGGAGTGCTGCCGCTGCGATGGTGCTGTTGAAGCTTTCGCGGTTGACAGGAGAGACGCGGTTCGCCCAAGCGGCAACGGACACGCTGCGGGCGGGTGAAACCGTGATCCGCACCCAGTCCCGGGCTTGCTCGGCGCTAATTAGCGTGCTCGATGAGCTGCACCACGACCCAGGAGAATTGGTGATCGCCCCCGCCGCCGGGGCGGACATTCCATCGATCGCCCGGCAGGTATTGGCGGCTTACCAGCCTGGATTGAGTGTCGCCTGGGTGTTACCGGATGGCTCCGATGCGTCGCCACTCGCGGCCGCGCTGCGGGCAGGGAAAACTTCGCTGGGAGAGTCTTTCACACTCTATCGATGCCGCGATTTTCACTGTGAATCGCCTGAGATCGATCCCTGAGGAAAGGAGCCGGCGGCGCCCAGCTTTTCCCGGAGCTTGCGCCCGCTATGGTAGGCTGTGCCGACGACTCCCCTTTCACGGATCTCCTACCAACGCGAGGCAAAACATGATCCCCAAGAGCTATGAAAAGATGCACGAAGACTTCCCTGAATTCATGCAGGCTTATGAAGCGATGGGGAAAGCATCGCGTGAGTCGGGGCCGCTTTCGGACCGCGAGGTCGCGCTCGTCAAATTGGCCATTTCGATCACTGCGGGGCTCGAGGGCGGCGCCCATTCTCACACCCGCAAGGCGCTCCAGGCGGGATGCAGTGGGGAGGACTTGCGACACGTGGCGTTACTGACCGCCCCCACAATCGGTTTCCCGACCATGATGCGAGCGAAGAGCTGGGTCGAAGACGTGCTGGACAAACAGTGAACGCGGCGGTTGGCATCACGTGATCAATACGCGGGGAATTTCCAACAGCTGTTTGGTAGTGGACGAGGCGACGAGTCCATCGATTACCCACAAGCATCCCGAACGGGATGATAGAAAATAGCCGTAGGTCAGCGCAGCGCCACCTACGTGCGTTCGTTGGTCACCGAACGTCGACCCCGAAGTGGGTCGCAGGCCTCGTCATGAATGATCTTCAACCCCATTCGGGGTTGGCGTTTGCATTTTGCGATGTATCCGGTGGTGTTCGCTCGCGCTCAAACCACCGGCTATTTTCTTCAACGCCTTCGGCGTAGGAGAATTTGTGGAGAATCATGGACTCGTGGCGTCGTCCACTACCGAACAGGGCTCGTGGCGTCGTCCACTACGAGATGTCCTTTAGGGCTGCGGCAGGTTGTTTTCCTCGCCGTCGGTTTTTCCCGACGCGATGCGGTCGATCGCATTGAGTATCGCGAGGATCGTGCTCTCCACGCTGTCGGTACTGACACCGACACCACGGTAGGTCCGTCCTTTGTGTTCGACTTCCAAGTTCGCTTCACCGATTGCGTCGCGACCGAGCGTGGCGCTGCGGACGCGAAAGTCTTTGCACACCAGTTCGATGCCGGTGATTTTCTCGACCGCCCAGAAGGCGGCATCAATCGGCCCATCTCCTTGTTCTACCTGTTCGGTGAACTCCTGACCCGCGTGGCCCAGGGTGACACGAACGCGAGGCGTCTGGCTGCGAGAGCTAGTGACTTCGTAATCGAGCAAGCTCCACTGGGACGTCTCCGGTCCACTGATCTGTTGCTGGACCAAGGCCACGATGTCGCCGTCGTAGATTTCTTTCTTCTTGTCCGCGAGCACCTTGAAGCTTTCGAAGACCTCCTGCAACTGTTCGCCACTGAGGGTGAAGCCCAATTGTTTGGCTCGATCGGCCAAAGCGGCCCGGCCGCTGTGTTTGCCCAGTACCAAATCGGTTTTGGCAAACCCAACCTCTTCGGGGGACATGATCTCGTAAGTGCTGCGCTCCTTCAGCATCCCGTCTTGATGGATTCCCGATTCGTGGGCGAATGCGTTGCGGCCGACAATGGCTTTATTGCGTTGGACGTGGATGCCCGTTGTCTTGCTCACTAAACGGCTGACGGGAACGAGGCGGCGGGAGTTGATACCGGTGGACAAGTTCAAGCAGTCCTTGCGTGTTTGGATCGCCATGACGATCTCCTCGAGGGCCGCGTTCCCAGCCCGCTCACCGATGCCGTTGATCGTGCATTCAATCTGGCCCGCACCACCCGCGACAGCGGCCAAGGAATTGGCGACCGCCATCCCTAAATCATTGTGACAGTGGGTGCTCAGCACAGCCTTGTCGATATTGGGCACGCGATTGCAGAGCATCTGGAACCGTTCCAAGACCTCTTCGGGTGTGGCGTAGCCGACGGTATCGGGAACGTTGATGGTAGTGGCACCGGCATCGATCGCAGCTTCGACAACGCGGCACAGGAAATCATGTTCGGTGCGGCAGGCATCTTCGGGGGAGAACTCCACATCGTCGCAGTGCGTGGCAGCCCGCTTCACTCCAGCGATTGCCCGCTCGACGATCTCGTCGGTCGACATCCGCAACTTGAATTGACGGTGGATCGCGCTGGTGGCCAAGAACACATGGATGCGGCTGCTCGGGGCGACCTTCAACGCTTCCCAAGCCCGATCAATGTCTTTCTCGTTGCAGCGAGCGAGACCGCAGATGGTCGAACCGCGGACGGTTGCGGCGATTTGCCGGACGGCCTCGAAATCCCCTGGCGAAGCAATCGGGAATCCCGCTTCGATCACGTCAACGCCCATGTCGGCCAGGGCCGCAGCCACCTCCAGCTTCTCGGCCAAGTTCATGCTCGCACCGGGCGATTGCTCACCATCGCGAAGCGTGGTGTCGAAGATGCGGATGTGGCGCGTCGCGACGCCAGGCGTCGGTTCGGTTGCGGAGGAGTCGGCGGCAGACGTGGGCTCGGACATGGCAGTAAAAGTGAAAGAAGGTGGGAAAGAATGAACGGTTGACGAGCATAAAAAAAGCCCGAGACGCAACTTCGGGCGGCTCGGGCTAATTCGTGTTCAGTGGTGTGCGGAAACGCGATGGTCTCGGGTCACACGACGAATCGGCTCGAGCTGCCGGGTAGCAGGCCGAGGTCGAGTAGCAGTCGTCGAGTGAGTTGAATCCGCATGTTTTTCAGAATAAACAGTGTTCACGAGATGCGTCAAGTGGTGACGAAAAGCACCGGCTGCCTTCCTTGAGCGAGAATCGTTCGCAGAGGTTCGTTTGCGTGGAGCAGAAAATTCGGCGGCCATCCCAGCGGCGGTTTAGCGTCGATGTTCGGACAGGTTTTCAATCATAATCGCCAGGGCGGCGCTGACCATCGGCGTGCTCATGCTCGGGGCGTCTGAGTTCTCGCGAGCCACCTGGGCAGGCGCCAGTGGAACATGGAGGAATGCCGATGCCGTTCGCATCCCAAAAGAGCTGATGTAGTGTTGGCTGAGAAACAGAGCCGCGTTGCAGAGGTAGGTGCCCGCATGATGCGAAACCGCGGCGGGAATACCAGCATGGCGAATGTGCTGAGCGGTGCTCGCCAGCGGTAGGGGGCTGCGATAGGCGGCAGGGGCGCCGCTGAGAATCTCGCTGCCATCGGTTCGTAGGTTCAGGCCGATCGCCTCGAGACGCAGCCCTGACGAACCCGGCGATTGGCCGCAGTGCAAGGCAAAATCATAGTCTTCCTGCAGGTCCGTCCGCAGCTTTTCACTCATTTGGCTGAGGTCCACCGGGTAGCGGCGGGTCACTACTTCGACCGCCCCGTCATACCAGCGTGTCAAATCGATCAGCGCCAGCCAGCTGGCGTTGTCGGGCCAGCGGTCATACGGTTCGAAGGCGGTAAGGAGGACGCGGATCACGAGCGAGGTCATTCTCAGGGGAAAAGGGGACTAGGGGAGTATAGTTCCCGCTGGGCGTCGTGATTCGCTTCGAATGGAATTTTTCGGTACAATCGTCGGTAGCGAGCGTCACATGGTCGGGACATCGCGCTGCCGTGCGAACCTCCGCACGGCTCGTTTTGTCTTGGTTCTTCAGTGCTGCCGAGACCTTTTCCAAATCACTAACCCTCGGAGTTACCGACATGTCAGCTCAAGTCGATCAGCTCAGCGCTTATTTGGATCGAGGCACGATTGTTTATGATCAAGACGAGGAACGCGGACTCTTTCGCATGCTTTTTGAGGGCAAACATGGCGACCTCCGCGTGACCATGATCATCGATGAATCCATGCTCCAGGTTTTCACCCACCCGGCCAATAAAATCCCTGAGAGCCATCGACAACTGATCACCGAAGCGACCACGCGGGCCAATTATGGCCTCAAACTCGGTAATTTCGAAATGGATTTGGAGGATGGCGAACTGCGATATCAGACTGCCCTGCCCCTGGGCGACCCGTTCCCCGACGACGACGTGATCGATCATATCCTGTACGTGGGTGGCGCGATGCTCGATCGCTACATGCCAGCGTTCTTGTCGATTGTCTACGGCAACGAAGACGTGAAATTAGCCATCGCCGCAGCCGAACTGTGAGCCTGTTAGTAACGCACGATCAATTTCTGTCGTAGTGGACGAGGCGAGGAGTCCAAAGCCGCAGGACTCGTCGCCTCGTCCACTACTAAAACCGACACTTTATTCATCGTGTGTTGCTTAGTTAAGGCTCATCCGTCGGAAGCGTGCGCGCGAGGTTTTCAAGGCATGGCTCCCGTATCCAAGGATTTATTTGTGGGATGTGACTATCAATGTTAGACTGGCACTGCCGTGAGAGACGGAGCCGAGCTCTGCAGAGGTGCTGGCTTGGCAAGGGATATCTCGGTCGCCAGCGTTTCCCTGCAAAAGCGGTACGCCAATGGTGTTGTCGGTCCCTGGCGAGCGTTTGTTCGTCAGGGACACATATTTAATGTGGATCGTGCTGTCGGCAACTTCCCGGCTGGTCCGAGATCGCCCCGGTCGCCAGGAACCTCGCGAGCTCAAACGCCGAAATCAATCAAAATATCCCAAGCTGAAAAAGCCTCGACCCAGCCGAGCCAAGCGGATCGCGGTCGAGCCCGTGAAACCACCAGAAAAGCCCTAAGTCCACGCCATTCGAGCTCGGCTCCGTTTCTCCCGGCAGTGCCAGTCTAACATTGATAATCACATCCCACAAATCAATCCTTGGATACGGGAGCCATGCCTTGAAAACCTCGGGCGCACGCTTCCGTCGGATGAGCCTTGAATTCTCTCCTCGGCAACGCTTCTAGCGGGTGGCTCGTCCGTGTGCCCTCACCCATTGCTGCTATCCTGAAGTCGAGTTGTGAACCATTGAAAGTTGCCTAACGGATTGATGAGCGAGAGACTCGTGAAAGATAAACTTCGGCTGGTGTTAATTTGCGCATTTGTTCTGCCTGCCATTGCGTCAGCCTTCGCAGAGGAGCGACGCCCCAACGTTCTTTTTGTCTCAGTAGACGATTTGAACGACTGGATTGAGCCACTGCGTGGGCATCCGCAAGCGATGACACCCAACTTCACTCGTTTCGCGAAGCGTTCGGTCTGTTTTACGAACGCCAACTGCCCGAGTCCTGGCTGCAACCCGTCCCGTACGGCAATCATGACCGGTTTGGCTCCCTACACGTCCGGTGTCTACTCCAACTATCAAGACTGGCGTGAGGCGATTTCAAACCACCAAACGATCGGCGCCTATTTTCGGCAGCAGGGTTACTTCAGTTCCGGTGCGGGAAAAATTTTCCACTACCATATGGTCGACCCTGAATGTTGGGACGAGTACTGGCCGTCGCAGCAGCAAAACATGCCCGACGATGCCTTGCCTGATTTCACCGAGTCGAGGCTCGCGACGGCTGATAAGCCAACGCCAGCTACAATGAATATGCCAGCGTTCGATCAAATGTATGGAGCGTTCGACTGGTCGGCCCTGGATATCGCCGATGAAGAAATGGGAGATTTCAAGAGTGTCGACTACGTGCTGGGGCAACTTAACAAGCCACGCGACAAACCACTATTCCTGGCTTGTGGTATCTACCGACCGCACCTGCCGTGGTATGTGCCTGGCAAATACTTCGACATGTTTCCACTCGACGAGGTGGTTCTTCCCAAGCGTTTGGAAAACGATCTCGCAGACGTCGGGCCACGCGTACGGGACATCGCTTCTCGAGGCGGAGGCTACCATCAGCACGTTGTGGAGGCTGGTCAATGGAAACGGGCTGTTCAGGGATACCTTGCGTCGATCGCCTTCGCTGATGCGATGTTCGGACGCTTACTCGACGGTCTCGACGAGAGCGGTCAACGCGAAACCACTATCATCGTGCTGTGGTCCGACCACGGCTGGCAACTTGGCGAGAAACAGCATTGGCGTAAGTTCGCGCTCTGGGACAACGTCGTGCGTTCGGTGTTAATGATCCACGTTCCCAAGAACGCTCCCGGACTGCCCGACGGTTCGGCCGACGGACAGCGGTGCCATCGCCCTGTTTCTTTACAAGACATCTATCCAACTCTAGTCGATCTATGTGGCCTGCCGACGAACAACCAGATCGACGGCCACCGTTTGACGCCTCTGCTCGAGGAACCTGAGGGACGATGGGATCACGTCGCGTTGACCACGTACGACTTTGGCGAGTTCTCGGTGCGCAGCGAGCGTTATCGGTACACTCGCTACATCGATGGCAGCGAAGAGCTTTACGACCATCAATCGGACGCCGAAGAATGGCATAACCTAGCGGGAGATCCGAACTTCGCTCAGATCAAGAACAAACTTGCCGCTCAGATTCCGGAGTCGCCTGCTCCGCTGGTCAAAACGTCTGAGAAATTAGATCCGCACCACATCCCACCTTTCCGCTCTCGATCAGAGTATGACGAATGGCTGCAGCACGGCAAGGACAATCAATACTTGCTCAACAAGTACTGGCAGTGAGCCGAGCGGCAGATCAAACAAGACAGGCAGCTGAAGCGGCAATGACTCGTCCACGACGACAGCTGGCACGAACGCACCTACCGCTCGCCCAAGAGTCTCGTTCGGCTACGTCTTTGGGAGACTTCGTAGCTCAACAGCCTCCGTGCCGTTTTCGATTTGTTCGATCAGGTCGCCAAGTTGCTCAATGATAGGCGACAGCATTCTATGCTCGCGGTGGGCGAGCAAGTCCTTTTCGAGTTCTCGAAGTTGAGGCAATACAGGTTTCGCCCCTGCTCCGTAGGTTTCCAGCGTTTTCAGGCATTGCGTGATACGCGCCTTCTTGCCCCACTTGTCGATCTCCATGATCTCGATACACAGTGGCATGCCTTCTCGGATGCGATGCTTAGCCAGTAGCTCGACACCGGCGAGACGGACCTGGTTGGCAAACATGATTCCGCTCGGTGCGGGCTCGACAATCGCTTGATGGATCGCAGGCAGCAGTGGCTTGATTTCCTCGTAGGTCAGATATTTAAACACAGTGCCAACGCTGCCGCGTGCTCGGCCATCTTGATTCTGCAGGCCGGCGCGAACGGCTCGCAACAGGAGATCACGGTCGACGCCGTCGAGTGACCCGCCGATCAGGCCACCTCGACGGTTGAATAGACTGAAACAGAGAAAGCGTTGTTCCATCCCTCTGGGATCTTGCTCCAGATCGGGGCTGGCGAGTCGCTGGAGCATCACCGGAACTGCAGACATTGCTGGTTCGCCGATGCTCGCAATCGCTTCCCCGGCGAGGATACGCAGGCACAGATCGTCCGACTCCAATGCCCCCGTCAGCGCGGACACACTAGCGGCCGGATCGGCACTCGGCTCAATCTGCCCGAGTGCCTCGGCGGCCCCATAGCGTGAATAGCGATCGCCAGAGGCAATGAGTTTTAGCACGGCTGGCTGGAAATCGCCCTTGCGTTTTCCCAATTCCCGAGCCGAGCGTTTGCGAACCGAAGGCGACCAACTGGTCAACCCGCCGAGCAAATCCTGTTCGCTGCGATCTTGGTACCGGAAGCGATCGTTTTCTTTCGTTGCGAAAAAACCGCGCCCCGCAGCGATGACATCATCCACGTCCGACTGATCGAGTGGCGGCACGGAACTGGGCTTTTTGCCAGTGATGTAAAGACTCTTCAATGGCAAGGCATAGGCCAGCAGATATGCCCCCGTGCTATCGAAGTCGGCGTACTTCCCGTGCTCCTCTTCGCCGTACGGCGATCCTTGGTATGGATAGCTGCCGTCCCATTGGCGTGCGAGGTCGTAAAGCCAGGATTGCTCCTTCCAGTACGCTGCACTGGCGAGCGGACCACAGCGAGACACGCCCGGCATCGCCCACAGGATATTGAAGAAATTACCCGTGTGGCCACGTTCTCGCTCATCGTAAGCAGCCGTGGCCATCTTCGCGAAGAAGCTGGACGCCTCCTCGTCGCCCAACAGATCAAACATCACGGCCACCATCGAACATTTACCGTTGTCTTCGTGCCCGGGCCAGGGCTCATGGTCACCGTAAGGGATCGCGCCCTTGTCGACATACCATCTGAGAAACCGGGCCGACCGAGTGATCGCGAGATCCAGGTCGGGATGATTCACACCGGCCTCGCGGGCCAGCACCATGGAAATGGTCAACGGGATTCCTGGCGAATTCATACACCCGTATCCGCCGACGCGACCATCGGGCAACGCAAATCGATGTCCCCAAGAGCCGACGTTACTTTGACCGTGGGCAGCCTCCAGAGCCAGTCGCTCTAACCCAGGCATGACCGAGTCGTCGCCGGTCGCAATAACATACTCCGCGAGGAACATGATCCCATACCCATAGTGCCAGGTGGCAAAGTCGTCGGTCCAATATCTGGATACCTTCCGGGCGTAGCCCGCGAGCAAGGGATGGTATTTTGGCTGCTCGCTAGCGAGCAGGGCAAGGGCGTTGATGCTGTTGGGAATCGACACGCGTCTGAACCGCTGCTTCGCGATCACGTCGCAACCGAGCCGGAAGATCTTTGCCGACTTTTCACAGTCATAGGGAGCTGTATCGCTGTAGGTCCCCATCACTGGAATTTGGATCTCCACATTCTCGGATAGGCCATCACGCCAACGGATGAGCTTGAGAACACCGCCGGATTCTTCACGCTCGGCTTGCGTCACGGCGCGAGCAAACTCAATCCGCGCATCGTCATCAAATGGCGCGCCGTCAACCCCGAGAATGATATCGTCGACTTCCAGGACGCCGTCCGCAGGTGAACCTTCGGCGACCCGTGTGATTAAGATTTGACGCGCATCGGCAGTATGCTTCCACGCATAGACCCAGCCTCGAGCGCCGGTTGGCCCGAGCGTCCAAGCGTGGCTGCCGTCGGTTTCGTCTCCCTGTGTGAGATCGGGAATCTTCTCCAGACGAATGGCTGGCGGTGCCGCAGCACCTATCGAAGCTGCGGCGGCTACCGCGAGCAACACGACAAATAGTTGCTTGACCTGATTCTGGATGCTCATACTGCAGCTTCAATCGAATGTTCAGTGAAAGGATGGCGGGCGGCTCTCACAGCATCTTAGATCTTTTCCCTCCGATCTTCATCACAGCCTCTGGTTTACGCGAATGAAGCATCCCTTCACGCCCCGTTTGCGGAGCAGACTGGCTTCCCCGCCTCGCAATCGCGTCGAGATGAACGAGATCCCCAGGAAACACGGACGAATTTGTAATCTTGGTGCAGCGAGCCCCCCCAGGCTCTTGGAGGTCTCGCCTCGTGGTAAGATCACCCCTGACGCGACTGACAACCACATCGATCCGCAACTAGGCAACGCACGATCAATTTCTGTCGTAGTGGACGAAGCGACGAGTCCAAAGCCGCAGGACTCGTCGCCTCGTCCACTACTAAAACCGACACTTATTCATCGTGTGTTGCTAGATGAATCCCCCCTCCCCCGCAACGACATTCGGGCCTAAACGCGATCCGAGACACTCACGTCACCCGTGCGATAACAATTTGGCGTCTAATTGATACCAGACTAGCCGAAAGCCGCACCAGCCGCGTTCGCTCCAGGCTACTTCCCCACGACCATCAGGACCGCAACGATGATTGACCCCACCGAGATCCAACGCCGTCGATTTCTCGCCATTGCGGCCGCCAGTAGCGGAGCGTTCGCGCTGCCGGCCGTTGCGGCTGCGGACGAGACGGTGACACCGAGTGACAAATTTGTCTCGCTCCGCGAGGCCCACATCGGCACCATCAAGATCGATCTGCGGATCATGAACCAATTCGGTGACCAGCCCCAGGAGGTACAGGACTTCTATGTCGCTTGCCGTGCTGCTCTCAATGGTGCCAACCCAGAGCAAGCCGTGGCGGATATCTGCAGCAAGTTCAATCGGCACAAGCTCGGCGGACCGATGTTGGGCGACGTCACGCCAACTAGCGTCGCGGTCTGGATGCACATGCCCAAGCCGACCGCCGTGACAGTGACGATGACGGAGAACAACGGCGGTCACTCAAAAGCATTCACGTCGAGTTCTGATAGCCCCATCCTATCTATCCGCTGCAACGGTCTTCGCAACGACACGGGTTACACCTACACCGTCGCCAACCAGGCGGGAGTCGAGCTTGGCAAAGGTCAATTCGTGACGCCTCCCGACAAGCTGAACGAAAAGCCCTGGCGAATCACCTTCGGTGGCGATTTTCATAAGATCGGAATGTACCGCCCGGAATTGATGCAATTGATTCGCGAACGTGGTAGCCGGGCGATGTTGTTGATCGGCGACAGCGCAGTGGATGGTCGCAAAGACGATCTTCCCATGATCAACACCGACTACATGCTGCGGAACCTCTCGCCGGCGATCCAATCGTTGACGGCAAACGTGCCCACATTGGCAACCTGGGACGACCATGATTACTGGGGCAATGACACGTCGGGCAAGCTCACCCGCTCCGGTAAACCAATCGATGTGCAGAAACTTCGAGAGACGTGGAAGTCGCAGTGGAACAATCCACAGCGTGATCTCGCGGATCGCAAGGGAATTTACTTTGCAACTCACTTCGGGCCCATCCATTACATCGCATTGGACACGCGTTCTTGCCGAATTCACGAGCGGAAGGGGCGGGCGGGGTCATTCCTCGGCGACGAGCAGATGAAATGGCTAGAAAAACAATTGGCCGATTCTGATTCCCCATTCATTCTGATCAGTGGCGGCACGATGTGGACCGACCATATTTCCAACGGCAAAGACAGTTGGGGAATTTGGGACAAAGAAGGTCGGGAGCAAATTTTCCAATGGATCGATAAAAAGTCAGATTCGAAAGCGATGCTGTTGTCCGGAGACCGCCACGGCGCACGAGGCTTTCAAATCCCCAGACCCGGTCACAAAACGATCCACGAGTTTGAGGTCGGAACGCTAGGTGGTGTACCAGGGCCGGAAGCATTCGGTGACGACCGCACCCACCAATTGTTTGGGCTGCCATCGAGGTCATGGGCGTTCGGAGAGTTTTCATTCAGCCAGCAGGGCGCAACCCCCGAAGCAGTATTCCGGTTGATTAACGAAGAGGGAAAAGTGATCGAAACGGTAACCGTTTGAGTTTGCCCCGTTCAGCATACCTGCCCCGAATCTCGTCTATTGCTTCGTTGATTTCCTGAGGTCAGGTCGACGGGGGTCTGGATCGAAAAACCTCGCATTTTCTCCCACGCAGTCATGGTCTCCGATGTCTGCCCGGGCGTGCTCGATAAACTTCATCAGCCTCGCCACCACTTCCGGGTGCTGCGCCGCAACGTCTCTGGTCTCAGAGATATCTGTGTCGAGATCATAGAGAGCTGGCGTTTCCAAAATCACGTTATCACCGACCTTCGAAAACTTTGCCCACGATTGATTGACAGGCAGGGGCAAGTGTAGCTTCCACTTCCCCAACCGAACGGCCTCGAGACGCCTATGACCGTAATAGAAATAGGGCTTCATTGGTAGCTCCGCCCCATCCGCCGTTGTGAACAGAGTTGTGATATCGCGTCCATCGATGACACGGTCCGAAGGCGTTTTCCCGCCCGCAAGCGCTGCCAATGTCGGCAACAGATCGATGGTCGCCGCTACTGCGTCGCTCTGCGTTCGCGCGGGAACCTTTCCCGGCGCCCGGATTACGAAGGGAACTCGCAAGCCACCTTCCCAGGTCGACGTCTTCGCGCCGCGAAGCGGTGCCGCTGACCCGCCATGCTGCTCAGCATTAGGGCCCAACCTTTTTAGATGGTTCGGACTACGTCCCAGATACCATGGACCGTTGTCGCTGCTAAAAATCACATAGGTGTTCTCGTCCACGCCAACGTCTCGCAACACCTTCAATATGCGGCCAACGTTCCAATCGATCTCCTCCACGACATCGCCATAGATGCCGCCCGCTGAACTTCCCTGAAACGGATCCGAGACGGCTAAGCGGATGTGTGGCATCGAGTGAGCCAAGTAAACGAAGAAAGGATTTTCCTTGTTCTGCTTGATGAACGAAATCGCCTCATCGGTGTAGCGGCGAGTCAACTGGCTCATGTCGGCCTTCTTCTCGATGACCTGATCGTCACGCAGCAAGTTGACAATTGAATCGTTGCTCGAGGGTGTACCAAAAAAGGTATCGAACCCCTGGTAGGTCGGCAGCAGATCACGCGAATACGTGGACTGCGAATGCCCCGCAAGATCCCATTTGCCAATGGCCATCGACACATAACCGAGCGGCTTCAAGACTTCGGCAATGGTCACTTCCTCGGTGTGCAGACGTGGATGAACAGCGACGTCGTTCTTTTCCGTGGCCAGTCGCATCGGATAACAGCCCGTCATCAACGACGCCCGCGACGGCCCGCAGACGGTTTGAGCATAGAAGCTAGTTAGCTTCAAACCCTCGTTCGCCATGCGATCGATGTTCGGCGTCTTGATCGTCTTCGAACCAAAGCAGCCAACGTCGCCGTACCCCAAGTCGTCACAGAAGATGATCACGAAGCTTGGCTTGCTGGGTACCTCCGGTGCTGCGGCAACCGCGGATGCACTCATCCACACCAGCATGGCCAGCACGCTCGATGTGCTGGGCAGTCGAAAAATGGATCTCATCAGTTCTCCAGCTCGTCTCATAGGTGGATGGATATTTTGTCTGCAAACGGCCCGGTTGGATTCTGTCCGCGTTATCAAACTGAGACGAGAGCGTGACTCGCCGCAGCCGGCGTTCGCAATTTTGCCAAGTGGTGCTCGTGTATTTTATCATGCGACTTGGCCGCGGGTCAGTCTATTCGGTTTCGCACCGGGGGACCGCAAGCACGCTCCGTTGGCAGGCGATGTGCCATGAACGATAGTTCGATTTGGAATGATTCAGATTCAAGTTGAATGGAAACGCCCCTGGGGGCTCCCTCACGGCACGGCACCGTCTTTCGTTGAGTTGCGATCGCTACCGATAGGATCCTATTGCCCGGCTTTTGCAGAGAAGGTTTTGGCGAGCGAACTCGGCGGGACTCCGTACACACGTTTGAAGGCGCGAGAGAATTGGAACGCGTCAGCATAGCCAAGACGTTTTGCGACTGCACTGACTTGCAGGCCCCGTTCAACGAGCAACTCCGCAGCGTAGTTCATCCGCAAACGCAACAGATACCGATACGCACCCGATCCGGTGAATCGCTTGAACAACCTCGAGAGGTAGACTGGGGAGAAGCCGAGCTCGGCAGCGACCTCCTCCACTGTCCGAAAATCAAGAAACCGCTCTCCGATCAGGTGACATGCCATCTCAAAAGTTTGAGAGGCCTCGGACGACTCCCCCGCGGGAGCGGACACGAGTCGCTGTTGAATCTTCCGCAAGAACACACAGGTCAACATCTCGCAGATCGAATGCGAGTGCTCGCCCACATCACGGGCTTCGCGATCGATCAGGTTCCACAGCTCGACGAATTCGTGCGGTCGTCCGATCGTCACCGGTCTACCATCGAGCAACCCCAGCTCAGTGAGTCTCTCGGTTGCCTCCGTGCCCGCCAGATCGAGGTAATACTTCCGCATGTTCTCGGGCGGCAGGTTCCGGATCCGATGTGGGATGCCGGGGCCGTAAGCGAACATCGATCCGACAGCCAACTCGTGTTCCTTGCCCCCCATCTCCAGAATCCCGCGTCCCTCGCTCACCCATTCGATGGCGTGATACGGGAAACTGGATCGCTCCACCACGTAATCGGCATCCATCCGCTCCACGCCTCCGCAGACGAGCGACAACGGCTGCGCTTGCGAGGGTTGTAGATTAAGGTAAAAACGCCGCGCGTCATGCGTCTGACGGGATACAAAGTCAGGATCGACAGTCATCGACTCAGGTTAAAAAAAGACATGCATGGTTCAGATTTGGCTATGGAGAATACCAGCACGAGGCCCACAATGATACGCAAAACACGAACCACCGATGCAACTCGAGAAACGAATGCACGGCCTGGGCAATCGCGACGCCCGTCAACCCAGTGCGCAATTTCGCGCATTAGGGAAGACTCGTTAATCGGGGCGTGAAGGTGCGCCCCTGGCCGGCAGGCCGCCGACCCGCTAAGACCACCTCGTCCTTTCCATACCCACCACACGAACCAGGAGAAAATTCATGGGTGTTGCAACGCTCCCGACGCGCAGGCTCGGAAACACCGATCTGGACCTACCGATTCTCAGCTTTGGCGCCTCATCGCTCGGAGCCGAATTTCGCAACGTGGAAATGTCAGAGGTTTTCGCGAGTGTGCGTGCGGCCTTAGAGTTCGGCATGAATCTGATCGATACGTCCGCCTATTACGGTCGTGGCATGTCCGAGGTCTTACTCGGCATCGCTCTGCAAAACGTCCCCCGCGACCAGTACATGCTGTGTACCAAACTGGGCCGGTATGATGTCAACCATTTCGACTTCTCAGCCAAACGGGTTGCTGAAAGCATTGACGTCAGTCTGCACCGACTGCGTACCGACCACCTGGACATCGTGCTATGCCACGACATCGAATTCATTCCGCTGACGCAAATCATCGAGGAGACGATCCCGGCACTTCGCAAAGCCAAAGAGGCTGGCAAGGTACGCGCGATCGGGGTCAGTGGCTATCCGATGAAGGTGTTTGGTGAGGTGGCTACGCAGGTCGACCTCGACTGTATCATGTCCTACAACCAGTATACATTGCAGAACACTCGGCTGGTCGATGAGGTGCTGCCGCAACTCAAACCCAAGGGCGTTGGGGTCATGAATGCTGGCCCATTCGCGGCGAGATTGCTGACCAACGCACCGCTGCCGAGTTGGCACAAAGATTCACCGGAGGTGCAGCAGGCTGCACGGTTGGCTGCCCAGCACTGTGAGAAGCAGGGAGTGGACATCGCCAAATTGGCACTCCAGTTCTCATGCAACCACCCCGACCTTGCCACCACGGTGGCGGGCAGTGCCAACCCAAACAATATCCGCAAGTGGGCGGAGTGGATCAGCCAACCAATCGACGAAGACTTGCTCGCGGACGTGCTCTGTATCCTCCAACCCGTTCACAATATCAGCCACAGCGAAGGTCTTCCGGAGAACAACTAGCGATGAAAGCACTACAAATCAGCGAAGCCAAGACGTGGAAACAAATCGACATCCCCGAGCCCGGTGATCCCGGCCCCGATGAAGTGCTCGTCCGCGTTCATCGGATGGGAGTCTGTGGAACCGATGTCGGCTGCTATCTAGGCAGATTCCCCTTCTTCGAGTTCCCTCGCATTCCTGGACATGAACTGGGCGTCGAGGTTTTAGAGGTAGGGAAGGGCGTCACCCACGTTCAACCCGGCGACCGCTGTTGTGTCGAACCTTATCTTAACTGCGGCAAGTGCGACTCCTGCCAGCGTGGACACACGAATTGCTGCGAACACAACCAAACGTTTGGCGTCATGTGCGATGGCGGACTGACCGACCAGGTCATCCTCCCAGCCCGGAAACTGCATCCCGTTGGATCGCTTACCTACGAACAAGCGGCTCTCGTCGAGACTTTGGCTATTGGTTGCCACGCCGTCGACCGAGGCGGCCCCAAGCCAGGCGAAAACGTATTGATTCTCGGCGCCGGTCCGATTGGTTTATCCGCCATGGAGTTCGCCAGGCTCGCCGATGCCAATGTGATCGTGGCAGACATCAACCAACAGCGACTGGACTTCGTGTCGAACGTGATGGGCGTCACCCAGACGGTGCAACTGCAAGGAGACGAGCAAGACTTCGATGCCATTAGAGATCGAGGCGATGGCCGGCTTGCCGACGTGATCATCGATGCGACCGGCAATCACCACAGCATGGTGCGTGCTTTCGAATTCGCTACCTTCACGGGGCGAGTGGTCTATGTCGGAATCACACAAAACGATTTGCAGTTTCCACATGCAGCCGTTTTCCATCGACGCGAGCTGTCCCTGTTGGCTAGCCGCAATGCGATGCCCAAGGACTTCCGACGGATTATCCAGTTGATTCAAGAGCAGAAAATCAACACAGAACCCTGGATCACCCATCACGCGAAGTTTGAGGACGTACCAAACGTCTTTGACCAGTGGATCGCTCCCGATTCGGGAGTCCTGAAAGCGATGATCGAAGTAAGTGGGTGATACCGCGAGACTCCCTGTATCTGATTCGCAACACGTGCGAGACATCGGAGACCGCGGATTCTGCTAAAATCTGTCAGTGGACCCTGAAACCGGATCGCTATCGGCGGTCCCTCGTTTCCAAATGTTGCCTCCCCTTTGACGAGCACACGAGGCAACATACCGGTGGGTAACGGACAGGTTATGAAGACACGTCACACGATATTTCGCCAACTGATCTGAACTACGGGAGCTGCTAGCCGTGACCTCGATGCCAATTCTGCCCACCTTCCTGACACTTTGCTTGATAGCGATCGCGCCATCGGGCGGGGCCTTGAGTGCCACCGAAGTGAAGGTCACATCGCCCTCGGGAAACCACGCGATCCACTTTTCACTGATCGAAGGGGTGCCGCATTACAGCGTCTCTTATCAGGGAACTGTCATCCTTGCCGATTCCGGCCTGTCATTGAATCTCGCTGGCGATGCTCTGGGCGAAAGATTCGTCGTCAAGGACACCCGAACCGAGTCAATGCAGGATAGTTGGGTCCCCGTGGCCGGATCGAAGAGTTCTTACCCCAACGCGTACAACGAATGCGTCGTTCAGCTACAGGAAACCTCCGAACAGAAGCGTAGACTCGACCTCTCATTCCGGGCATACGATGAAGGGGTCGCGTTTCGCTATACGATTCCCAAACAGCAGGGTTTCGCAGCAATAGAAGTTCGGTCCGAGGACAGTCTGTTTCAGTTCACCGACGATCACTTTGTTTACTGGGATGACTACCCCCAGGCAGAATACACCAAGGTGCCAATCTCGGAGATGCCCGACCATTCGATCCGGCCACTACTCGTGGAAGCCGGACCGCATTTTGTGGCCATTGCCGAAGCCGGCAGTCTCGAACACTACGCGCCGATGATGCTCAATCGTTCCGGCGAAAACCAATTGGTCACCCGGTTCAGAAGTGGAACCGTTTCGGCAACCGATTCCCTCGTGACGCCATGGCGCGTCGTTATGGTCGCCGACCACCCCGGCACGCTGGTCGAGAACCACTACCTGCTCCAAAATCTATCGGCTCCCTGTGCGTTGAGTGATACGTCCTGGATCAGGCCTGGCAAGGTCTGGCGAAGTGGCCTCACGACTGGCGGGGCAAAGGCGATTATCGACTACGCCGCGACCCACAAGTACCAATACGTGCACTACGATGCGGGCTGGTATGGGCCCGAACGAGATGCCAAATCCAACCCGCTGACGGTCATCGACCCGATCGACATGCAGGAGACAATTCGCTATGCGAACGAACATGGCATCGGTTTGATCTGTTACATCAACAAGATTGCGATGTCGCAATACGATCTCGACGAGACGTTTCGCACCTACCAACAATGGGGGATTCGCGGAGTGAAGATGGGCTTTGTCGACTGGAGAAGCCAAGCCGACATGGAGTTTCTGTTCAATGCCATCAAGACGGCAGCAAAGTACCAACTCGTCGTTGACATCCACGATAACTTTCGGTTGACCGGGATCGAAAGAACCTATCCTCATCTCTTGACCGTCGAGGGAATTCTCGGCAACGAAGAACACGCAGACAGAGGCAACCCACCGAAGAATGTTCTGACCACTTCCTTCGCCAGAATGATTGCAGGAGCAGGTGATTACACGCCCTGCTACCTTAACGGCCGCGTTGTCAGCCGTTCGTTTCAGCTAGCTCTTGGGGTGGTGTTCTTCAGCCCTCTGCAGTATTTACACTGGTACGACCAGGCCGATCAATACGCTGAGAAGGCATACCCTGAGCTTGAGTTTTGGAAAGAGATGCCGACGACATGGGACGATTCCAAAGTGGTTCATGGATCGATCGGAAGCCATATGACCATTGCTCGGAGAAAAGGCGACCGCTGGTTCGTCGGCACGATCGTCAACGAAGCTCGGAGCCTCGAAGTCCCGCTGGATTTCTTGGGCCCCGGCGAGTTCACCGCGACAGTCTTTGCCGAAGATCCCGAGAACATGAAGCTGGTCACGATCGAGTCTCGTCAAGTCAACTCGGCCAGTTCGTTGACAGCTACTATGAGTGCGGGAAGTGGCTGTGCGATCTTGATTTCGCCTACGTCGGCCGCCACCAAGCAACCCAACTGAATCGCGAAGCAGGTAGGCAGCGACATTTCGGATGTCTCGGCGAAACTCGAAGGCTCCAGTCCCGCCATATCGCTTCGAGTTACGTCGCGGTAGGGTCCGATCAGCAGACGCTACTCTTCGCCCTCGATCGGCGATGCGACTGTCGTCTCGTTGAAATCACCGGGTGAGCTTATGCCGACATCGATCATTTCCTCGTTGCTGAACCCAACCATTCCACCTGAGCCCTGAGTGGCCGAGGGATCGAAGGGTCCGGAACTGACTGGGCGTGGTACACAGACATCTTCAGGGTGGCAATGAGGCTCGAGGAACCTACCGAGTTCATAGGCATCGCGGTCAGCACCTGGGCACCAGCCGCCTTCGGCCAAGCCGATTTCAGAATAGGCGAGCAGCGAGCCTTTTTCGCGGTGGAAGTCACGGATCGCTAGGTTGTAATTGGAGATCGAACGATAGAATTCGGTTTCGGACAGCACAACACGACGCTGGGCCTGCAACAGGAAGTTGATATTGTCCGTACCATCTTCATATCGCCGCCGCAGCACATCGACCTGGCGCAGATCGGCCAGGTAACGGTTGTAGTTGGTTTCGACGAGTTGGTAGGTCAAGTCGATTTCTCGTGCGGCGTCGGAGAGATCGTGACTGATCCGCAACTCGGTTTCGTTGAGAAGTGCCCGATCACGGCGAAGGTTGAGGTTGGCATGAGCCACCGCGTTGCTGGCCGCTCGCAGCCCGATCGGAGCGGTGAACTCCACGCCAGCACCCCATTGTTGATACTGGCCACTGGTGACCGAACTGAAAAGGTTCTGGTTGTAGGGAGCACCTGAACTGTTGCCGATCAAGTGATCCCCCATGCCCGTCCAGCGGTAGGTACCGATAAAGTCAGCCTGTGGCCGTCGGTTCAACCGAGCTGCGGTTAGCTCCAGCTCTCGCCGTTTGACGTTGTACTTCTGACGTCGAACCTCGACACGTCGCACGAGTGCTTGGCCGAGGGCGCTTTCCCAGTCAAAGACGACTTTGGCATCGAGCGGAGCGGTCGTGGGTTTGAGCAGAGTTCCGTCACTGGCGGGCATGCCGACCAAGTACCGCAGGCGTTGTTCCACTTGATACAAACCAGATTGCCCCGCCAATGCGGATTGAACCTGGGCTTCAAACTCGTAGTATTGCGATCGGGCTTGTGCTTCCTCGTCGCTGCGGCCTGCACCGACGTCCAAACGCACCTGCTGATACTGATAGGTTTGCAGTGCCGACTCGCGACCTTTGACGACCGCCTCGAGGATTCGGTAGGAGGCGGCGAGTTCCCAATAGGCTTGCTCAACGTCCGAGACCATTGAAATCACAGCGGCTTCGAAATCGGCGAGGGCGACATCCTCATTGACCCGGGCGATCAGAACACCGTTGTACTGGCCAATGATACCGCTGGTGCCCGCAATCCGGTTGTAAGTCGTCCCGGCGCCCTTCATCAACGGTTGCCGGTACTCAGCTTCCATGAATCCGGTAAAGGCGCTGGGGAACAATTGACTTTGCCGGCTGGGGTCGTCGGTACGGGTGTAGCCGACATTGCTACGCAGAGCGAACGTGGCTCCCGTTGCCGTACGTTTCGAGACCTCGTTCGTGTAGGTTCCCAAGGTTTGGTTCGTGTAGCTCGGGAACAAGTTGGTGACACCACCACCACCCCCAAACGCGGCCGGGTTGAGGTTTCGAGGGGCATCGATCTTATTCCAGAACAACGCTTGGGTGTACTGAGCATCGAAGGCAGACAGAGCAGCTTCGACGCCGAGCTGTGGACTGGCATGAGCGAGGCTGGGGTCATAAACCGTCGACATCGCGGCGGGAGTTGTGACGATCGTTCCGCCGATCGATCGCAGTACCGGGCTGTTACCCAGTGCCGTGCGAATCGCGTCCTGCAGCGTGATTTCAACAGCTGGCAGCGCCGACGGGTCTTGCAAGGTATTGGGGGCAACGGCGGCCTCCGCTGCCGCAGTCTGGATCGTCGCACAATCCTGTACTTCGGGATACTCGATCTTCAACGCCGAGTGATCGTGATACGACATCACCGTATCATGCGGCCCGTCGGGGATCTTCTGGGCCATCTCGCATCCGAGCGTGGCGACCGAGGCAACGCAGCCGCACAGGATGGCACTCAAGCGTCGACGCCGCCGCTGAGCTCGACTCGCCTGCCGGCCACTGGTGCTAGCGTTAGATGAGTTGTGGCGACGGTTGTCGACAGGGCGGTCGTTAGTGGGTTGCCGATCCATGGCTGACTCAGACTTTCGCAAACATTGACTTCGGTGAGTCCGCGATCGCCCGCCGCATCTGACATCCTTGTCGAGATAGCGTGGCGAGCGAGCGGGTGATAGGTTACGCCAGGCAATGCAGCCCGGCGATCACAAATTCAACTCGTTTTGGGGGAGACGATTGGTTACGGCAAGGCGATAAACGTGCCCGACACCACCGCGGCTTCGACAATGATCGCCCGTCGCTCCAGCGGCGGTCGCTGCAAGAACTTCGGCACAGGCGATCCGGCTCGGTAGTAGCCCTTGCTGTACACGGTCTCACACGGAGGTTGCACCGTCGCGAGGTACGGCAGCATTGGCAGCGTGACGAAAAATCGTGTGCCAGCAGCGAATGGTTGGAAGTATCCCCAACGCTCATGCCCGTGACGTTCGAGCATTCGGTCTTCAAAGTACAATGGGTGCGAGAACGTGTTCGGTGCCGCCCAGGGACGGATAAGCTCTGGCCACACCCCTTCGCCGGAGATCGCTACACGCTGCATGCCATCTTCGGGCAGTGGGATCAGATCGAGTTGCTTGCCAGCAGTGACGGTCTCGGGAATGCGACCGTTGCCAATCGGTTTTTGATCGATGGACACCGCGCGAATGGGTGGCAAGACAAACCGCCCCTGCTCCACCTCGGGGTATCGACGTTTGATGAACGGTTTGGAGAACAATCCACCGTCCTCCTTGATACTAGGAGGCACTTGATTGGGATCTCGCGAGTCCTCGTCATCGCCGGTGCCTCGGTTATCGAGAGCGGCCGGACGATCCAATGGTGCAGAGGGTTCGTTGTCACCGAGCAGTTTTTTCAATCGCTCTTTGCGTTTTTCGTCGTCGGTCAGCGGCGCACCCGCGTCGAGGTCCGCTCCTAGGTCCAACCGAGATCCATCGTCCGCAGAAACGTCGAGCCCCGGGGAAGAACTCTCTACCGCTGCGGAGCCGCTTTGAGCGGCAGTTACCTCATCGGCCGCGAGCATCATGGCAAATGTCGAGACGGGTATCTCGCTCTCAGAAACAGGTTGGTTGATAATCGGACCAGCCCCTTCATCGGCCCAGATCATTGGCGTGCCCACGCCATGTGTCGCGCCGATCGCTGCCAAGAACACCATGAAACGGCGCCGCGCCGTGAATCGGGTGACCGCCAATCGTCGCTGTGGGTCGTCGCCGAACCACCAGTCCCAGATTAGTTTTGACATTGCGATGCGTCTCCCTTGCCGTTTCATGTGAATCGAAAAGCACATGCCGAGTTTCCCCGACAGCCGTTGTAATCGGCGGGACACATCGCTTCCGTCTACGCACAATTCCAAAAACCGGACTCCCCGGCAAAACCCGTTGGGTGTAACCTGCACAAGCGTTAAAACCTAACCCTGACGCCAAACGCCGCGAGCGTTTCTCTCCGTCCCGTTGGATCACCGCCATCCGTGTTCATTGAAGTCTCCGATCCCTCCGACCCGCGTCTGGACGCCTATCGCAACGTTCGAACCCGCGATCCGAGTGACGGATTCGTCGCCGAGGGTTCGCTGGTGGTGCGGAGGCTTCTGCAGAGCGAAATTCCTTTGCGATCGTTACTGCTTCACAAGGGCCAGGAACACAAGTACGTCGATCGGATCGACAGTTCCACGCCCGTCTTCGTCGTCGATCCGCATATCGGTGAGCAGATCGCTGGCTACGATTTCCATCGCGGTGTGCTGGCCCATGGCGAGTGCCCCGCCCTGCTGGCGAGCGAGGAGTTGAACCAGCGACGCCCCCGCCTCTCGCTGGCATTGATCGCTATTAGCGACCCCGAGAACGTCGGCAGTCTACTGCGTTCCGCTGCGGCCCTCGGCGTTCACGACATTCTCATCGGACCGCGGACAATCACCCCCTACGCCCGCCGCGTGATCCGCGTCAGCATGGCGTCTGTATTTCATCATCGCTTCTACCGTTTGGATCACCCCCTCGATCAGATCGCCGAGTTGCAGGCGACCGGAATCCAGTTCGCAGCCACAACTCTCGACAAGGACGCCATCGAGATTGAGCAACTGCGCACGCTTTCGACAGGCGGCGGAACCGTATTGGTCGTCGGAAACGAAGCCCAAGGTCTCGATCAATCGGTTCAGGATCTCTGCACCTTTCGGACGACGCTCCCGATGGATGCCACCACCGACAGTCTCAATGTGGGTGTGGCTGGCGCGATCTTTCTGTACGAGCTGACCAAACCCATCCGATGAGCCGACATTTACTCGACGCATTCCTCAACCAGGTCCGCGACCAGCCCGATGCTGAGGCACTGCACTGCCCCGGCAAGCAACCGCGTACCTGGGCGCAGCTCGCGGTCGACGTCAATCGGACACGGGGCGAGCTGGAAAGACTCGCGAGCGACACTTCGCGGCCTGCCCAGGACGATCGCAGCAGCCTCGGTCTGCGGATCGTTCACGAAAGCCGCAATTCCATCTCAGACGTATCCATCGCGTTGGCATGTATCGCAGCCGGTGCAATTGAAATCCCAATCGATTCACGTTTGCCCGCGGCCATGCGCGATCAAATTGCAAAGCGTTGCAGCGGTGTACGCTTTCAAAGAGATGCCGAGCCGGTACCCAGCCGCAGCACTGACCTTCCTGACGCACTCAGCCAGCTCGAACGTTGCTCGGACAAGGTCGATGTTCACCAGCCCAGCCTCGTGCTGTGGACCAGCGGCACGACGGACGAACCTCGAGGTGTGGTTCTGTCACAGCAGAATTTGACCGGCAATGCACTGGCGAAACTCGCGGCGGTTCCGCAGGGCCGTGATGACATTCGGTTGACTCTGTTGTCGCTTGCCCACGCCTACGCTCGCACCTGCGACATGGGCACGTGGCTGCTCTCGGGATGTTCGTGGATTTTAGATTACGGCAGAAGCGGGCTCGATCGACTCAGCGACGCCAATCGGCCAACGATGATCAACTGCGTCCCCGTTCTCGCCCGCGAGATCGCCAAGCGTCTCGAAGCCGGCGACCGGACACTCGATCAGCTCGCGGTGCTCGGCTGCGGTGGCGCCGCGCTGGACCGCGAACTATTCACCAGGCTGCGCCAATGCGGTGTCGAGGTCATCCAAGGATATGGATGCACCGAAACCTCTCCAGTCATCTGCAGCGCCTCTCCGGGGATGAGCGAACTAGGGTTAGTCGGCCCGCCTATCAATGGTTGTGAAGTCCGCATCGTCGATCGCCGCCTGTTCGTCCGCGGTCCTCTCGTGATGCTTGGATACCTCGATGATGCCGAGGCGACGGCGACGAAAATCGATACCCAAGGATGGCTCGACACAGGCGACCTGGTCGAGCGCCAGGACGACGGTCAAATGCGAATTCTCGGTCGGGCCGACGACGTGATCGTGTTGGAGAACGCATTCAAACTGCATCCACTTGCGGTCGAGCAAGCCATCCTGCGACATCATGCGTGCGAACATGCCGTTGTCTTCGGCTGGAACGGGCGAGTCCTGATTGCTGTGCAGAGCGAAACATTCGACGGCCCTGCAATCGCGACCACGCTGAAGACTCTGTTGCCGCCGAATACGCAGGTCCGAATCGAGCGTCTCTCCCCGCCGCTCTCAATCGATCGAGGTGAACTGACTGCGAAAAAAACTCCCCGCCGACACATCGTCCAAAAACGATTTACTAGCTGCCAATGAACTGGCTGGCACGACCGATTCCACGGGGCGTCCATCACAGCGATGCGTGGTCAGTCTCGAGGGTTCGACGCCGTCAAGGACCAAGCGATCGCGTTGGCGAGCAACTGAGGTAGCAGTGAACCGTCGAAATCATCGCGGTGGCCCAGCGACGTGTAGAACGACGCACCGCCATCAGCCCGTTGGAAAGTCCACGCCACCGGCTCGCTCGGCTGGCCTGGGACGCTGCCTCGTAGCAGCACGGTGGCCCCCGTCGCCAACGGCGAGACTTTGTAGAGCGACCCTTGCGTCGTCCAGGTTTGATCGTCGGGAATCCCCGCTAGCAGTCCAGCTGGCGTTGACCCGGAATGGTACCGGCGGATGGTTGTCGTAAGCTCCCTGCCATGGTGATTCGTGTAGTTGCCACCGAACACCTCTTGATCCCATTTCGGCCACACAGCGCGGTCCTCGGGGACAGATTGATTGCGAACCGAGAACGCATGGTTGGCGGTGCGAATGCCGATCACCGGCTTTCCGCTGGCCACGTACTGCCGAAGAATCGCCAGCTGCTCTGCCGGGAGAGTCCGACGCCGCACGCTCACTAGCAATACATCCGCTTGCTGAACCTTTTCAATTCCGTCGAAAGCATTTCGGTCGTCCTCGGCGGGCCCAACGATGGAAACCGCGTACTGATCTGAAAGTGTGTCTTCAGCGAAACGCGGCAGCGTCACCTCTGTGTCGTACTCCCGCTCGGCAATCAACATCACGAGACGAGGCTTGGTCTCATCAGCCCGTCCGGTGGCGGCAGGCGAGATCGAAATCAGAGCCAGGAAAACGAAAAGTGATCTTAACATCGGTACTCAGTCTCACGGGTGATTTACGTTACACTCTCGATCCGTCGCGATCGCCTATCCCTCGAAACGCCCTTGCTCACCATGCCATTGATTAAAACTGTCCGCGGTTTCACGCCGCGCTTTGGCAATAACTGCTACTTTGCCGACAACGCGGTGGTGATCGGTGATGTAGTGATGGGCGATGACTGCTCAGCCTGGTTCAGCACTGTCATTCGAGGGGACGTGAATTCCATTCGAATTGGCAACCGAGTCAATATTCAGGACGGATCCGTACTGCACACACTGTATCAGAAATCGGTAATCGAGATCGCCGACAATGTTTCGATCGGCCACAACGTCTGTGTCCACGGTGCTCGCATCGACGGAAACTGCTTGATTGGCATCAACTCGGTGATTCTCGATCATGTGCACATTGGCGAAGGCTCGATCGTTGGCGCGGGGTCAGTCGTTCTCGCTGGTACGAAGATCGAACCGGGCAGCCTCTATGCGGGGACGCCGGCGCGGCGAATTAAGGACGTCGATCCAGAACAATCCCGCGAGATGATTGAAAAGATCGCCAACAATTATTTGATGTACGCGAGCTGGTACCAGGGCGAAGGTTCGTAGGAGCCACTCGTATCATCATGTTGCAATCCATCTCACTGCCGCGTCATCTCGATACCCGCCCGATCCCTGCCAGTGTGCATGCGATGGTACACGATCTGCGATGTCGCATCGAAGCGTTCCAGGACCGCTGGGACATTCCCCAAATCGAACAGTTCGTCGCTGCCGACTATCAATTGGTGTACCAAACACTCGATTGGCTACGCGAGTCTCAACTGATGATCGGAAACCGCTTCGTCGAATGGGGATGTGGTTTTGCCGCGGTGACGCTGATGGCCGATGCACTCGGCTGGGAGGCACTCGGCATCGAATCCGAGTCGGTCCTGATCGAACATGGCCGCCGCACAGTCGCCGATTGGTGTGATGCCTTGCGAGAGGATTCCGCGATCGCACCACTCCGGCCGCCCGAGTTATGGCAGGGCAACTTCCTGCCGGCCGGCGCCGAAGATCTCGCTGACGACCCGACGCTGCCGAGTCTTGGTCACGGTAGCGAGCCGGTCTACCATCGTCTCGGTCTGGAACTCGATGATTTTGCCGTGGTCTACAGCTATCCGTGGCCCGGCGAGGACGAATTTCACGAACAGATCTTCGACCAATACGCTGCCCGTGGAGCCGTTCTCGTCCAGTTCTGCGGTCCGAACGAAATGCGGGCCTGGCGCGCAGTCTCACGCGCCTGAACTGCTCCAGCCTGACAACAGCGGGCGAAAAAAGGTCCCGAATTGACCCCCGGTCGCGGGCACCGTAAAATTTCCCGCTTTTCTTGCGGGCGAGCATCTAATGAACCAAGCGATTGCGAAAGCGGACACCCTGATCGAAGCGATGGGGTGGATTCGTCGTTTTCGTGGCAAAACGACCGTCATCAAACTCGGCGGCAGCCTGCTCGAGGATCGGGTGGCGCTGCACCATTTGCTGCTCGACGTGGTCTTCATGGAAACCGTCGGCCTCCGCCCGATCGTGGTCCACGGTGGTGGCAAAGCAATCACGCAGGCAATGGCCGATGCCGGTATCGAGGCCGAGTTCATCCGTGGCCGGCGGGTCACCGACGCGAAATCGCTCGAGGTTGTTGAGCAAGTGCTCGCCGGTGAACTCAATGTCGAGATCACCCAGATGATGGAAAAACTCGGTGGGCGGGCAATGAACTTGTCCCCACGCACCACCTGTGTCTTGCACGGTGAACCACTGCTCGATCCAGATGGCGCCGATCTCGGGTTTGTCGGAAACGTCACCAGTGTCGACCGAGATGTGATCGAAGGACTCGCCTACACCGATCAAGTCCCGGTGATTCCATCGCTGTGCTACGACGACAACAACCAACTCTACAACGTCAATGCTGACACCGCCGCCATGGCGGTCGCCCAGTCGCTCGGGGCCGACAAGCTCGTCTTCCTCTCGGATGTCAATGGCGTTCGGAGGGATGAGCAAGACCCACAGTCCATCATCCCCGCGATGTCCGCTGATACCGCCCGCCAACTGATCGCTGACGGCGTGATTCGAGGCGGCATGATCCCCAAAGTCGAAGCCTGCCTCGACACGCTTAACCGTGGCGTGCAAAAGGTCCACATTATCGACGGGCGACTGCGCCACTCGCTGCTGCTGGAAATTTTCACCACCGATGGCGTGGGAACTGAGATTCACGCATGAGCGAAATTCAGGATTCGCTGCCGTGGATCGATGCACTCGCCGGGACGATTTCGGCGACCGGAGCCGATTGCCCCTACCTGGCCACCGCGAGTTCACAGTGGACTCAGCGGCAATGGCAGGCCGCTGAAGGAGACGCGACCGATGCGACCGCAGCCAACATTGCCGAGCATCTGCGCGCGTTAACCGAACTCGACGAAGACAGCATCGCGTCCTGCTTGGTCTCCGCCTCGCAGGAGGAACTTCTGCAGTGGGCCTTGGTGCTCTGCCGACTGCAACATCAGGCAGTACACGGATCATCCTCAGCGACAGATGCATCGACGGCTTTCAGCTCGCGCTGTCTGGCTGCAGTCGGCAGCGACCATGGCGATGGAATCCTGGGGCAGATGGCGAGCGGCCGCGCCGATGGCCGATCAGCCCAATGGCCTCTGGTTCCTGGATTCACCCACGCAGCCCTCGAATCCTTGGCCGAACGCATCGATGATTCGATCGCGATGGTGCTTGTATCGCCGATCGACGTTCACGACATGATGAAACCGGTCACCCAGGATCAGCTGCTCGGCATCGCTGCCGCCTGCCAGCGTGCTGGGGCCTGCCTCGTCATTGACCACCGTCACATTCCTCCGCAAGGTGGCGGTGGCTTCTGGCTGCATGACGCGATTGCCTCGATCACGGCGGACGCAGTAATCATGTCAGCCGGATTGATGGGTGGCACGCCCGGCGGTTTACTCACGCTGAACGCTTCTCTGGCGAAGCATGTTCCCTCTCTGCTGCCGAGTGATTCTGAGCTGCCCCGTCACACTTGGGCAGCCGCACTCGTCAGCGAGACTCTCCAGCAATGGATCGACCAATCCTGGCGCGAGGTGCAGACCGATGAACTGGCGACGGAGCTGGCCGGACGATTGGCAAACCATCAATGTGTCCGCGACCTCCACCTGACCGGCCGCACCATCGGGATAGAACTCGATATCCCCGCAGCCCAGTGGGTGAATTCCGCTGCCGACCATCAACTCGGTGTTGCGACAGCGGGCGAGTTCGCCGTCGCGATGCAGCCTCCCCTGGTCATCAGCTCTGCCGAGATCGCGACATTGTGCGATCGCGTGGACGACGTATTCGAGTCGATAGCACGCGAGGAATCGGACTCCGAAGGCCCTGCCACCGCCCCTGACGAACCAGCCGCCGCGTCAGACGTTTCTGCGACCGAGCCCAACGATCGCGGGCTCGAGGATGCCTCAGCGGAACCCCTGCTCGCGATAGCGGAGGAAGACTCCAGCGAAGAAGGCGAGACGGACACTCTGATCGACGAGCAACCTGCTGATCAACTCGACGAAAGCTCAACCCCATCCAACCACCGTGACACCCCGGCCACGCCTACCGACCCGGAGAACCAACCATGAGACACCTACTGACCCTGTTCGACCTCGAGCAAAGTGAACTCAAATCCATTCTCGCCACTGCGCAGCATCTCAAGAGCGAACTTCGCAGCGGTAACCGCCCGCCAATCTTGGCGCGTCACACCCTGGCACTGCTCTTTGAAAAACCCAGCCTGCGGACCCGGGTGAGCTTTGAAACCGGCATGACCCAACTCGGTGGCGGCAGTCTCTTTCTCGGTGATGATGTGGGCTGGGGTAAACGCGAAGCCCCCTCCGATTTCACGAACGTGCTCGGCCAGTTCGTCGATGCGGTTGCCTGCCGCTCAAAGAAACACGAACGGGTCGAGGAACTCGCTCGATTCAACGCGATGCCGGTGATCAACAGCCTGACGGATTTGTCGCATCCCTGCCAAGCGATCGCCGATGCGTTGACGATCCAAGAAGCCTTCGGCTGCGTCGCGGGCAAGCACGTGGTTTTTGTCGGTGACGGCAATAACGTTTCTCGCTCACTCGCCCTGGCCTGCGCCATGCTCCGAATGCGTTTCACGCTGGCCCGGCCCGATGGTTACGAACTCGACGAGTCCTGGCTGGCTCGCATCGCGAAACAGTATCCCGATGCACAGATCCATCAAGTCAGTGACCCGATTGCAGCAATCAAGGATGCCGATGCGATCTACACCGATGTGTGGACGAGCATGGGACAGGAAGCCGAATCAAAAATCCGCCGACAAGCCTTCGCTGACTATCAACTCAACAGCAAATTGATGTCAGCGGCTCCGTCGACCGCCCGCGTCCTGCACTGCCTCCCCGCCGTCCGCGGTGAGGAGATCACCGATGAAGTGATCGATGGCTCACAAAGCGATGTAATCAACCAAGCCGGCAATCGCATGCACGCGCAGAAAGCTTTGCTCGTATTCCTCCTGCGTCCCCAATGGATCGCCGAGAACGTGCCCCAATCGGATTCCTGAAAACCGGATCCCTGGCGCCCCAATACTAGCCGATGCCCGGAAAAGCGGCGCCGCCGTTGGCAACGCAGCAACTACATCGACAAATCCACTGGATCGCGTTCGAAAAATCATCAGTAGAGCCACCAGGTTCCGGGCCCCGACCCAAGCGACTCAGGCCGTTTTTAAGTTGCTGCGCAGAAACGATTTCCTTCACCCACCCGGCGGAACTGGGAGGGTCGGAAGACGAGCCGTTCGCGAGTCTTCCGGGGAGGGTGAAGCCGTTGCAACCCCTTCCAATGGAACCACTGAAAAACGGCACAACCGCTACGCACGTCGGAAGCAATCCTCCCGCATAGCTCTTTCGAGCCGGCCCCGGTAACGGAGCGTCCCACGGCGATCGCCGAATGACACTTCCTTTTGTTTGCGAAGCAGTCTTGGTTACCCGACGCGTGAGCGAGGATTATCGACTGACCACGCACAGACGCATTTTGAATATCGCCGGTGATCTGAGCGTAGCGATCACCACCGGAAACGTCATTCCTGCTCAAGTCGTCATGACGATCGGGTCCGCGGGCGGTCGCAGCATGAACGAGAGGCCGATGGCGAGCAAGCCAAAGCAGACCGCCACGACTCCGACGAGCCAGTACTGGGTAAGCGGTCCGCCCGGGTAGACTTCACCGATTATCGAACCTGAAATCAGCGGTCCAACCCCGGTTGCGAAATGCGACATCGCCGTATTGAGACTCGTGAAAGCGCCTCGTGACTTCGGGTCGGCCGACCGCAGCATCATGGCTTGGGCGGGCACCATCCGGCTTGACGCCACGCACATGAAGAGCGTCGTGACGAGCACGGCCACGATCAGACTGACCGGCGGCAGATTCGTGATCACCAACGTCATCACCACCGCCGCGCCAGCCGCTCCGGCAAACACGCGTCGCGGCCCGAAGTGATCCGTCAACCAACCGCTGAAGTTCATTACAAACAGCGAGAACGCACCCGCCACGGCATAAACAAGCGGCAAGTTGTCACGCGACAGCCCACAATTGGCTTGCAAATAGGGAGCGATATACGGAACGATCATGAACGTCCCAAAGATCATCGCGATCATGAACGCAAACGACCACAAATGATTCGCTTGACTGGCGACATCCCGGAGTGTCTTCAGCGGATGCACGTGCAGATCGCGGTGCGTCCCCGGCAGCGAAGGCAAGAGCTTCGCTGTCGCGGCGAGAACCAGCGTACCGAAGACTGCAATGGCCAGAAACGGAGTCCCGAAATGCTCTGTCGCGCTGGCGAGCGCCAAGCCGATCGGGAGGCCAATCGTCGATGCAAAGGCGAACGAGGACGTCACCGCGCCAATCGCGCGGCCACGCCGTTGCTCGGGAATCAACTCGACAATGAACGCCATCACCGTCGAAGCCACCACACCCCCGCACAGCCCCGATAACCCCCGTGCGACGAGCAAGTGCGTGAAGCTCGGCGCGAGACCACAGTACCAAGTCGCAGCCAAGAAACCGATGAAGGACCACAGCATGGTCCGGCGACGATCGAATCGGTCGATAACCGTCGACGCGATGATGCCAGTCACAGTCGCACAGATCCCGTACGCCGAAACGATGAATCCGAATTGTCGGGGCGTGATCGAGAGTTCGTGGCGCAGCTGATCCCCCAGCGGCATGACGATCACGAAATCCAAGATGTGGGTAAAGTTAATCGCCGCCAGCAGCAGGACGAGCTTCCACTCGGCAGCGGTCAACGGACTCGACTTCGACTTCGGCATCACAGCGGATTCCCTCACGCGACGACTAAAATAAACGCAACCGACCCTCAACCCCAATCGATCCATCTCAACGGGCCAATCAAGGTAAAGCATCACGTCCCCGTCCAGGAGGCTACAGAATCAGCAAAGGTTCATTGCGGAGCCATCCCGCCAACCAAACCCCATCCTCCGGCCCAGATCCCGCCCTCTCCGCCCCCACCCGCCGTAGTGGACGAGGCGACGAGCAGCCAGTTACCCACAAGTATCCCGTTAGGGATGATAGAGAATTACCGTAGGCCAGCGCAGCGCCACCTACGGTGATTCATTGGTCACCGAACGTCGACCCCGAAGTGGGTCCCAGACCTCGTCATGAATGATCTTCCACCCCATTCGGGGTTGGCTCTCGCGTTTCGCGTCGTATCCGGTGGTGTTCGCTTGCGTTCAAACCACCGGCTATTTCCTAAAACGCCTTCGGCGTGGGCAAACTTGTGGGTAACTGACAGGAGGCCACGAGTCCCTCCCAACCCCTCACACCGCCAAACCAACGAGCCCCTCCCTAACCAAGACGCCAACCACCCACCCGCCTGCTCCCCCGTGTGCTCGTCACACGGGAAGCGACGTTTTGAAATTAGAAAACGCCCCCGCTAATTTCCCCCCCGTCTTCACGCCGAAGGCGTACAAGACAAAAGCCGGCGGCCGAGCGCAGCGCCCACCGCCGGAACCAAAAATCAAACCCTCCCAACCGACCCCGCTCGGGGTCGCAGACCACCCTCGCACCCATAACCCCAGCTAATCTACTCACCATTTCCACATAAGTCCTCCTAATACACCACGCTCACTACAATCCCCCCCTCCGCGACCCCGAAAAAACTCCCGCCCCCCCACCCACAAACCCTGCCCCCCCGAAAATCTCCACAAAAAACTTGCCACCCCCTCTTTCGAAGTATACGCTAGGCATCCGGTGAGGAACCAACCTGGCATACAGATTCAGACGAGCAAGATTTCCGCTACGAGAAGGGTGAGACGATGCAGGCCGCAGTCGCTGAGAATTCCCACGAGATCGCCGCCCTCGACGATTGCCGCAGGGCGATCGCCGAGGCAGAGAACCTCGACGAACTTTCGGACCTTCGCAGTCGAGCCGAAGCGATTCGAGTTTGGGCCAAGAGCGCCCAAGAGAGCCTCGACGTGCAAAACCGGGCCGCCGAGCTACGACTGCTCGCCGAACGCAAAGCGGGCAAGATGCTCGCTCAGATGCAGCTCAAAGGCGGTGACCGCAAATCAAACGGTCACGATGACCGTTTGAAACTGAGCGACTTGGGAATCACCCAAAACCAATCCAAACGCTGGCAGCGCTCCGCCACGATCACCGACCAACAATTCGCCGACTACGTCAAGCGATCCTGCCAGCTCGGTGAAGAAATCACCGCCGCCGGCCTCCTCCGCCTCGCCCCACCCCGCCCCAGCAAACAGCCCCCCACCACAACCAATACCACCACAACCACCACCAGCCGCCCCCTCAAATACGCCGATCCCGACATCGTCGCCCCCCGCCACTTCGACATCCCCCAAACCAAGAGCGAGGCAGCCAATAACGGTTCCCCACCAACAGAACACCTTCAAGAAGTAAGCAACCACATCAACCTCCTGCAACAAGTCCTCACCCCCTACGCAAATGGCGAGTCCAGCGGCTTGTCAAAAGGTGAGAAGCGAGCAGTACTCTACCTCCTCTCCGAAGTGCAAATGTTGCTTCAAACCGACACGAATACACCAGGTCATTCCTAGGCCATAAGGGGTCTCTAAGATCGTCACTCGCGCGACGGTATCGAATAGAAGGCACTCTATTTTTCGGTTCTACGGGGAATTTAGTGGCTAGGAATGAATGGATTGAGTTCGAGCTTGCCGCAATAGAAGAGGATTCTCAAGCAGTAGTTCTTGAACAAACGAAACCCCCGGGCGGCGGATTTGATCGACTGAATCTTGCTGTTGAATCCTTCTGAAAGAGCATTTGTGACTCCGTGATTGAAGCAGCTCATCAGGCCCGGAAGATGCCCCTTGAGTATCCTCGCGACCTTCTTGATCGGTTCCAAGCGACTGCGAACTGCCCAACCGTACCAGCCATCAAAGAAACGCTGCCCAGCAGCCGCGTTGCCACAGTCCCAGAAGTGTCGAAAGTTCTCCTTCAGAGCCCAGGCTCGTCCCGTGCGCAGGTCCCTCTTCTGCAAAATATGAAGTTCGACCTGCTGGTCCTCACTCAGGTTCTCTTCATTGTAAAGAAGCATTTGGCGAAGCCCTGTTAGGCGCTCGTCGCCCTCGGCTTTGAGTTCTCGCTGCTCTCGACGACGCACCTTGTCGACCGCTTCGCCGAGATACTTGCTGACGTGAAATTCGTCATGAACGCCGTCCACATGTCCATCGAGACGGATTCGACGTCATTTCGCTGGTTTTCGTTGAGTGTTTGCCAAAGGTCGTCCGCCGCGGCGATGGTACGGTCTTTCGAAACATCCAGAACACGGCGATGATCAATGTCCGTCATCACGGAGACGTAATCGTGCCCTTTCCCCAGACTCTTTTCGTCCATGCCGACATGGTGGACCGAGTCCAGCGAACGACGGTCCAGCTCTCGTTGCACCGCACGTTCGATCAGGCAATGAACGCTATCCCAACTCAATCTGAGAAGCTCAGCGGCGCGGGAGACATTGGCCGCCGCCTGCAAAACACGGATGGCGAAGGATTCAAACATCAGTGTGAACCGAGGATGCTTGCCGGCCCAAGGAACCGAGATGGTTTTGACTCCGCATGTAAGGCACCTGCTTCGCGGAACCGCTGCTCGAATCTCGGTCGCAAATTGCATCGCATCGAGATGGCGCCAGGTTCGTTTCGCAGCAGTATCGCTTCGTGAACAAGATCCCAAACACTCAGGACAGCAGAGCTTGCCACCGGAATGTTCCAGGTCGATGATGACTCGGTTGGCGTTTAGATCGAGGTCAACGTCGACGACTTTCCATTCGTCGCTGAGCCCAAGAAGTAGTCGGTAGTGTTGGTTGAGATCTTTCATCCCAACGAAATACAGAATCAACGCGTTTCAAGCGATCAGCCACTAAATTCCCCGAAGAACCAAGAAAAGCCTACGGTTTTAAATCCTACAAGGCGTACGAAATCGCCCTGTATCACCAGCTCGGAAAGCTCGCTGAGCCAAATCAAACCCACCGATTCTGCTAACGAGGCATCACTAAAAGCCTCCAATACGCGCTCTCAAGTTGGTGAGATTGCTGACGCGATCGCTCGCTAAAAAATAACTTTTCAGCGAATTCCTCACCCCCTCCTCTTGACTGATTTAACCCAACGCGAAAGGATGGCCAATGTCGCTCGGGGTAACTGCAGCTACCTCACGTGGACTACTTGCGTTGGTCGTTTAACTTCGTCATAGGGAGAAGAGTGCGGTGGATAATCAAACTTCAGAGAGAATTGTGCTTCGGCGCAGAGCGGCGGTGACCCGCTCGATGAATTACGGTCCTTTAGAAGAGGGGACACTCACAAATCTCGCCGAACCGACGCTGGAACATCACGAGATGACATCAGCGGATGTGGCGGACCTCAGCCGCGATCCGAATGTTCTGGCGATTGCCGATCCCATCCCACTGAAGCTGATTGAACCGTTCAAGAGTACCGAGCCGGCCCCAGTGACGGGGAGTACCTGGGGGATTGAAGCGGTGGGGGCGGACACAAGCCCCTATGACGGATCGGGCGTCGTCGTGGCAGTCCTCGATACGGGAATCGACCCCAATCACGATGCGTTCAACGGTGTTCAGCTGGAACGCCGTAATTTTACTCAGGGTGGCGATGACGATGAAAATGGCCACGGGACTCACTGTGCCGGGACAATTTTGGGTCGAGACGTTGATGGCCTGCGGATTGGAGTTGCCCCAGGTGTCCAGAAGGCAGTCATTGGTAAAGTGTTGGGCCCAGGCGGTGGGTCGTCCGCGACCCTGGCCAACGCTATTCACTGGGCCTACGAGCAAGGAGCAAATGTCATCTCGATGTCACTGGGAATTGATTTCCCTGGCTACGTTGCCTGGTTGATCGAACAGCGTGGGTTCGAAGCGGAGCCTGCCACCTCGATCGCGTTAGAGCAGTACCGCGCCAATGTGAACCTATTCAGTAGACTGACCTCGATGCTGGCAAGTTCCGATGCATTCGCGCAGGCGGCTGTCATTGTTGCGGCGTCAGGAAATGAGAGCCAGCGACCGCGATACCAAATCGCGGTGGCCCCGCCCGCTGCAGGCGATGGCATGATCTCCGTCGGCGCACTGCAACGCTCTCCGAGCGACCAGTTCAGCATCGCGTCGTTCTCCAATACTAACTGCAATCTGAGCGGGCCAGGTGTGGCTGTGACCTCCTCATGGATCGGTGATGATCGAGCGCTGAATACAATCAGCGGAACGAGCATGGCGACACCGCACGTGGCTGGTTGTGCGGCCCTTTGGGCCCAGCAGCAAAAGGAACTCACCGGAATGCTGACCAACACGAATCTAGCCGTCAAAACACTGGCGTCGGCAAGATTCATCTCGGACGCAGTGTTCAGCGATGTCGGAAACGGAATGGTCCGAGCTCCGCAAGTATAGATGCACGCGTCCTGTCGCTATCAAACCGTCCCCCTCCTAATCGATCTCCACTTTTGAGGTGCAAGCCGATCCGATGAACAGCTTTCCAAAACTCTACGCAGATATACCTACCATTGGCGAGTTATCTGCGGAGGACGCAGCATGTGTCGTGCGCGAGCTTGACCTTGCCTCGGCTGGAGAGACGCGAACTGGGCAACCCAAGATTGGTGCAGGTGCAACCCGATCTTGGTTCGGGACACGCCCGTACGAATACTCGAATCAGACCATCGGCTTTCTCGAATTTGTCAACGCGACTACTGAGAACCATGTGTCCATTCAATCGCTTGGAAACGTCAGCCCGGACAGTTCACTGAAGGGTGCGGCCATTGACATTCGTCTTGATCGGCTACGGATCTACGATTACCCAGGTCGTGGAAAACATCAGATTGTAGTTCAATTCAAGGCGAACCATGAATTGTCTGGGACAGATTCACCTGAGCCTGTCGTATTCAATCAAGCGTTCGACGTCAACGAAGATGATGCCGCAGGTGTCATTGGATACCCCATTTTTAACGGATTGGTGGTGGGGAAGCGCGGAGTGTCATTTCAGCTTTGCACCGTCAATGCGAGAAATGAAACTGACGAGCAGCTTCTCAACGCTCTCAAGAGCGAATCGGTAAAGGCTGGACTGAACTTGCTCGCCACCTCTCAACCGGTTCTAAAGCCGTTCGTCGACGTGGGGCGTGGCCTTGTCGAATCGCTTTTGAAACGGAATCGCAATGTAAAGGTTCAAGAACTATTTCTCGGACTCGATTTCGATGACGCTCCGCTCGCTGCACCGATGAGGTGCGGTAACTACATTGTCGTTCAAGTGAAAGAGTCACAGAATTTTGACTGGAACGGATGGGTGTTCGACAAGCATCGATGGGCGTTCGTCGCAAAGGACAATCCTACGGAAATTCTTCCCTACAACTATTTCGTGTTCCGCGTCGCCCTGTCTCCTGGATCGTAAGAGCAGTGAGAAGCGTTACCCTGAGCAAAAGTTGAAAGCTCTCGTTTCACTCGGGCTCAGGACCTGTTCGGAAACAACTTCGGGAAACGTGTAAACTGGTTTCGTCACTTTCCACGGAGGCCAGCGATGTAGAATGTTTACCGAGGCGATGTTGAAACGCAGATGCGGAATTTGTACGAATCGCTCAGCGAGAAGGACCGACGACGGTATGCGGCCATTGAAGCGAGCAAGTTGGGCCATGGCGGGATCGGTTACGTTGCTGAGTTGTTCGGCTGTCACCCCGATACGATCACGCGAGGCAAGCGTGACCTGCAAAACCTGCCCCATGATGAGGCCCAAGGACGAGTTCGAAAAAAAGGGGAGGCCGCCGATTTGCTAGCAAAGCCCAGCCGGGGGTCGTCGATGCGATTGAAACTGAAGTCACGACGCAAACAGCTGGATCGCCGGTCCACGATGGTCAAATCTGGACCAGCATCGGGCTGCGAGTGATTGCCTCGGCCATCGATCGGCTTGGCTTTTCACTCTCACCGGGCGTGATCGCTGAGATCCTTCGTAGAAACCTAAAACTGGGGCGTCGCAAGATCTCCAAAGACATTCCTCTGGGGGCTAGCGAGTTTCGCCAGCCACAGTTCGACCGGTTGCAGCAGCTTCGCCAGCAGTACGAACGACTCGGATGGCCGATCTTGAGCGTGGACACGAAGAAGAAGGAGTTGATCGGTCAGTTTTCCCGCAGCGGACGCTCTTGGACTGATGGCTCGCTACATGCTTTTGACCATGACTTCGGGTCCTACAGCAGTGATTCAAAAGCAATTCCCTACGGCGTCTACGATACAGTTGCCAACGAAGCGTTTGTGTATTTGGCGACGGGCGCTGACACCGGTGAGTTAGCTGCCGATGCGGTTCGTCGTTGGTGGTATCGAATGGGACGAACCCGTTACGCCGATGCCGGGGGAATGTTGCTCCTGGCTGACTGCGGTGGCAGCAACGGTTACCGCGTCCCGCTCTATCGGGAACGCCTGCACCGCGTGGCGGTCACCCTTGGAATCCCAATTCGCGTCGCTCATCTGCCTCCGTATTGCAGCAAGTACAACCCGATCGATCATCGCCTGTTCTGTCACCTAACACGAGCGATCAGCGGACGGCTCGTCGAATCACTCTCATGGATGCAGACGCTGATTTCGAAAGTCAATACGCGAACTGGTCTGAAGGTTGTCTGCGAGTTGGCTCGCAAAGTCTACCACTCTGGAATCAAGGTAGAGCAAGCATTCAAAGACAACGAACCGACTCAGCGGGACTCAAGCCTCAGTAAATTCAATTATGTCATCCCATGCTGAAATCCCGAAATTGTTTCCGAACAGGTCCTAACTCAGACAAATCGATTGAAATCATGCTGAAACCCAAGGGTAACACGTGCTACCTGCCCGACTGCACCCTGAGCGATGATGGAGGTGTACCGGTCTACTTCCAAGCCGCCAGTGGCACCGATCCACCAGCTTGACATGCAGGTCGACGAATAGACGTTCAACGCATTGGCATCTGGGCAAACTCAATCGGCAAGGTGAGCCATCGGAGCTTATGCCATGAAGCCTCGTTCATTGCTTTCGTAGTGATGTCGTACGAAGTCGGCGATAGGGCCTTCGATCGTGAGGCCTCGATTGGGTAAGAGGTCGCTGGCGGCGTTAGTGTGGACTCCCACCGCGACCGTGTCGGTGCGACCATTCTCCAATTGCAACTGGGCGAGGATAGGACTACCGCTTTGCCCAATTGTCGTGTCGACCGCGTAGAACAATTCGCCCGACGCGATGTCGGTCACGCGTTCAACGTGCCAGAACTGGACCGCATTGGCAGGTTCGGTTGGCGGCGGAGTGCGCGGGCGATCGACGGGATAGCCGCTGATAAATGCTTGCTCATGAAGCAATTGCGACGCGGTGATCTCTGTCCATGACTGAGATCCCATATTGGTGATCTGGTCTGCGGGGTAGGGCGCGCGAAGTCCGACCACGGCAATGTCGTGCGAGGAAACGATCTCCGCTGGGTTGTAAGCATTGGGAGTTTCAACATTGGTCACAGCATAAGCGCCCAGCATTGGGCGAGACCGGTCACCATCGGTGCCAAATGTGATGCGAACGTCGCGGTTGGCGACCTTTTGACCGCCGACAAAGAAGTTGTGCGCGGCAGTTAAGATTGTTTGGCGTCCGATGAGACAACCGGTTCCGTACGCGGTGCCTGTCGCTCCGCTGCGAGTTCGTCCAGTGGATTCGATCTGACAGATCCACCGGAATGGATTGAGGGTTACGTCAGGGCATGCCTGTCGATCATCGGTTCCAATGATGCTCCTTGGCAGCAGCGGTAGCGGATTCCCGATCGGATGCAGAAGATCGTTCTGAAGCAGCCAGTTGTTGTTTGCGTTTTGATTTTTCATTCTGCCATTCTATGGTAAAATGATTCTTTGTGGGGCGACCTCGCTGCGGACCGTTGGCCGATCTGCCGGTGCGCAGTGGAACAGCTCGCGGAGGCTTAACCGCGGTCGCGGATTGACGTTTTCGGTCTCGGCTTCGTGGACGTTCATCTGCACCACCGTTGGAGAGACAGGATTGCCGGAGGCATCGGTAGTGACAATGGGATAGGGTTTACCGGCCTGCGATGGCACCTGAAAACCGTCTGCTCGATTCAACATTCCCATGGCGAAATTTTGGCCGTTCTCACGTATACGCACCTCCGCTTCACGCTCCCCAAGGGTCACTTGCTGCTGACGGATCGCCGATTCCTGAACCTGTAGCTCAGCGGCGTGTTGACGGACGGCGGACTCCTGCTGACTAACAATCGCCAGCTGTTGATTCCACTTGGTCTGAATTCGTAGGGCAGACTCTGTTGCCGGATCGTCATTCGCGTCGGTTGGCTCGTCCTGGTCCTCTAAGTCCGACCCGTTATCAAAGGGCGAAAACTGATTGGAGGGCGGGTCGATCCGATTGATAATTGGCGGAGGAAGGACACTTGATTCCGTCGGAGGCTGAGCGAATGTCGGTGGCTGGGCTGGCTTACCGACACCCATGGCCTGACGAAATAGACCTTGCATCACCTGTTCACGCTGGTTCGCCATGCCTGGCGTTTCAGCCGTGTCGAAATAGTGACGATCAAAGTGGTGTTCGGCAACCTGTCGCCACTCGGTTGTTTGGCCGTCGGGCAGAAGCACAGGCTCGTAAATGTAAACTTCAGCGTAGTTCAAAATGTCACGATGGACTTTCGGAGCCATTTCTTGAGCAAGCTCGAGTGCACGGACCGCACTGCTGAATTCATCCGCTTGCAAGCCGTCGGTGCGAATGCCGCTTTCCTGTCCAGGAAGATTTCCGATCGCAGTGGTTAGACCGCCGACGCTGTCAACAACATCCGAAACGCCCCGCCCGGCATACATCGCTGCAACACCGGTCGCCATTGCATTCTGGGCAGATGAACTGTCTTTCATATAGAACGGTCCCATCCCGGTGTACATCCAGCCGTTGACCATGTTCATTGCGGCTCGGAACTCACCGGCACCGCCGCTAATCTGCAGGCCGTACTTCTGAGTCAGGTCGGGGACGAAGATAACCTGGTAGGTAAAGAAACTGTCGGGAGAAACGCCATCCTTGTAACTCTGGTCCGGTGTCATCTTTTCGGGAACTGTCGATTGGTTTCCACCGGTACCGACTACCGCCCCGGACAATGCTGCCGGCGTTAAAGTCGCCGCGGCCAAGCCGCCCCCTGATTCGCCGCCGGTGTTAGGCACGGTCACATTAGCCTTAATGTCTGCGTAGGCTGCTTGATTATCGAAGCCACCCGGGATAGGTGCAGGTCCGGTCAAACCAACTTTACTTTCGTCGATGTGTCGTACATTCTTAGCAACCACCAATAGTGGCTTGGGGAGGTAGTAGGGAATTCCCGGTGGGTCACATTGATTGGCGGGCGATAGTCCTACCGCAGTGATCATCGGCCGTTGCTGACAGCGGGCGCATCCCGACAGAAGAGACGCGATTCCAAGCACGACAAAAAGCCAACTATGCAAAATGATTCTCATTGAACACCTCTCAAGAGATACCAGTCAAACGCACCATCGATTGGCAAACGGACTGGATTTGACGCGACAATCGAGTCGCCGTTGAACGGCGCCCCACCGAACGAGGTATCGACCCCTAGGATCGGCTCTGGTGACAAAATGCGAATTGCCCGCACAGATTAACATCAGCCCTTCTGCCTTGGTGTCCGCGAGTCTACTCGTCGTCAAATACTTGCATCGCCTCGCCGCGTTCCACGGAGTCAACTTTGGACAGGGACAAGATCGTCGAATAAACCTCCATTCGTGATGTGATCCCCACGATTTGTTCCGTAGGCCGGAGGATGTCCAGAGCCTTTTGTTGCGAAGATGCCACCTTGTCAATCGTTTCCAAGTGCTCCGCCCGGAGCGTAACGATCAATTCATGTCTGTTCATATTTAGACATCAAGGCGATTGGATGAGCCCGAAACCGATATCGGGTGAGGCAAGCGGCGACACTGACTAGCATTCTATCGCAGCTCCATTTTCGGGTAGAGGCGTTTTAGCTTGACCCTTGCATCGTCGGTTGAGAATTGCCAATTGATCCCAACTTGGCGTTCGTTGCGATCCTGCTGCCAAGCCGTTATTCGGTCAGCGACTTCTTGCTCGCTGCCAACTCGACCGGCGAAACACTGACGGGTCATCACGCTTAATTCCGGTTCGGCCATGTTGAGCCAGCTTCCATGTTTGGGTGTGAACACCAGCTCGATTCGGTTCAGGATGCGAAACGCTTCG
>NZ_SJPK01000021.1 GCF_007859855.1 Allorhodopirellula solitaria | reverse complement strand
GTGCTGGGCCCCTCCCCGACGAGGCTTCGCCCGTCGACCCTCCCCAAACTTCGTTTGGAGAGGGTGAAGTCAAGAAATTGCGCAAGACCAATCGAGCGTCAACCCCAAAGATTGAACAGCCCAGGGCAAGCCCGCATGGGAGCGGGGTGAACGCGCCATTGTTCTAATCACAAAACCGGATCCCCTGTCAGACAAGCTGACAGGGAATCCGGTTTTGCGGGGAATGACAAGGTGGGAACCGGCCCTACTACCCACAAGTTTCCTTACGCCGAAGGCGTTGAAGAATACAGCCGTAGGTAAGCGCATCGCCACATACGGTTGTTCGTTGGCAGTGGAGCGTCGACCCCGAAGTGGGTCGCAGACCTCGTCGTGAATGATCTTCCACCCCATTCGGGGTTGGCACGTGTGTTTCGCGGCGTTTCCGGTGGTGTTCGCTTGCGCTCGACCACCGGCTATTTTCTTTCACGCCGTCGGCGTAGGAAAACTTGTCGGAAAAGGACCGGTGCGAACCGGCCCTACGTGTTGCTCATCATCAGTGAAAAAGCTCGGGAAGGTGCTGGAACGCAGGAGGGTTTAATTCGACCGGGTGGGTGTGGCCGGTGGGAACCGGCCCTACTTGTTGCTCATCATCGGAGAAACACCTCGGCAAGGTGCTGGAACGCAGGACGGTTCGATTCGACCAGGTGGGTGTGGCCGGTGGGAACCGGCCCTACGTGTTACTCATCATCGGAGAAACACCTCGGCAAGGTGCTGGAACGCAGGAGGGTTCAGTTCGACCGGGTGGGTGTGGCCGGTGGGAGCCGGCCCTACGTGTTGCTCATCATTGGTGATACACCTCGGCAAGGTGCTGGAACGCAGGACGGTTCAGTTCGACCAGGTGGGTGTGGCCGGTGGGAACCGGCCCTACTCGTTGCTCATCATCGGTGAAACACCTCAGGAAGGTGCTGGAACGCAGGAGGGTTCAGTTCGACCGGGTGGGTGTGGCCGGTGGGAACCGGCCCTACGTGTTACTCATCATCGGTGAAACACCTCGGGAAGGTGCTGGAACGCAGGACGGTTCAGTTCGACCAGGTGAGTGTGGCCGGTGGGAACCGGCCCTACGTGCTCCAGCAAAGAATGGGAGTCCTCGCTGGGAGCATTCGCGCCGAGAACTTGGCGCACCGTTGGCGCGCTATCGGCCGAGATGTCCCTTCTCAGACCTGCGTCTCCGCATGGCCCGATGCAGGTATCCCGCCGATGCCAGGAATCACACCGGGGCGGGGGCGTGAGGGCGTACGGTTGCTGTTTCGTCGATGATCTCTCGGATCGCGAGTGCTTGTTCGGCGGCAGGTTGGGAGACGTCGAGGAACAGCACCCGTCGTCCGCGAATTTCGCACCACGTACTCCCGGCTCCGCCGAGGGGTTCTCCGCGGATCTCGAAGCCATGATTTCGAGCGATTTTTGCCATCCGGTTCAGTCGCTGCAGGACATTTTCATCAGGTCGATCGGACAAATCAGGCAGAGGATTTCGCATCGGGGAACCAGGCGGCGCGCGGGAACGGGCAATTCGCAGGCGTACGGTAAGTTTTACCGGTCGTTGGGAGTGGATTTATCAAAAGTAGGGTCTGCGCCGATAGATCCAACGTAGAGCCCCTCGGTCTGCTCTGACACGTCGTCGCACTCGCCGCTCTTTAATGCTCCCCGCCAAAAATCATGCCAAATTCTGCTGCGTTCCCAAGCCGTCCTTCGCAGGTGCCCGCTCCATCGCCTCAGGCCGCCGGAGCGTCCGCGCAGACGCGGCCGAGTCAGAGCGTCGACCCTCACGCTGAGATGCAGGCGATGAAGGTCCACCTGCGCCACCTGCAGAGCCTCGCGTCGCTCGGTGAGCTGACCGGCACGGCCACCCACGAGTTCAACAATGTCCTGATGACGGTGATCAACTACGCCAAGCTGGGCCTGCGCAACCAGGACGCAGCCAGCCGCGACAAGGCGCTGACGAAAATCCTTGAAGCGTCCGAGCGAGCCGCCACGATCACCAACACGATCCTGGCTCAAGCTCGCAATCGCAGCGATACCCAAGAACCCACCGATCTCGTCGCCCTCGTTCGGGACACCCTCGTCCTGATGCAGCGTGAGATGCAAAAGTATCGCATCGGTGTCGAACTGGACTTGGCCGATAACCTGCCGATGATCTCGGCCAGTGGAAATCAGATCCAGCGATTGTTATTGAATCTGATGACCAATGCTCGCCAGGCGATGGGCGAAGGCGGCACGCTGCTGATTCGCGTCGCTGCGGCCACGCCCGCCTCGCCGTCTCAGGTGGAGCTGACGATTCGTGATACCGGCGGTGGAATCCCTGACGACGTTCTGCCACGCATCTTCGACCCGTTCTTCTCCACCAAGTCCGGTCCGGATGAAAGCGGCAAGGGCGGCACGGGGCTCGGCCTGGCAGCCTGCAAGGAGATCATCGACGAGCACGGGGGACGCGTGCGGGTGGAAAGCTCAGTGGGTCGTGGCACGGCGTTCGTTATCCGTTTGCCCGTGGCCGCTGCGGAACAGGCGGCAGCGTGATGAGTGCAAATCCAGATCGCGCGGTGACGATCGCGCCGAACGCCATCGCATTGACGATTGCTGGTTCCGACCCGAGTGGCGGTGCCGGCCTGCAGGCGGACCTGAAGGCGTTTCACCAAAACGGGGTCTACGGCATGTCCGTCGTGACGCTGATCACGGTCCAGAACACGCTCGGCGTGCAGCGACTCGAACTGCTAGCGACCGACCTCATCGGTGAACAGTTCGATGCCGTGATGTCTGACATCCCGCCACGGGTGATCAAGACCGGCGCGTTGGGTAATGCAGCCATTATCGCGGAGGTTGCGGGCAAGATCGCTGGGGCGGACATTCCCGTCGTGGTGGATCCTGTCATGATTAGCAAGCACGGCGTGAAGCTGATCGATGATGCGGCGATCGACGCCTACCGGGAAACGCTGTTGCCACGCGCCACACTGATCACACCCAATCGATTCGAGGCCGAGCGTCTGCTCGATCGAGAGATCGGTGGCGATCTCGATGACCTCCTCCGGGCGACGGAGGACCTGCGCGGGCTCGGACCAGCGATGGTGTTGCTCAAAGCCGGCCACGTCGATGGAGAGCAAATGCATGTCTTTATCGACTCGGAATCACTCGTGACTTTCGCTGTGGAGCATCACGATACCATCCAGACTCACGGGGCAGGGTGTTCCCTGTCCGCGACCATTGCCGCGAGGTTGGCCTTGGCGGCACCGGACCAGGCGATCGAAGTGAGCACCCGTGAGGCTGTCGAATTTGGTATCGCTGCGGTCAACCATGCGATCCGCTTCGCCCCCGAATACGGCAAAGGATCCGGGCCGGTGGAATCGCGAATGCTGCACATCGGTGACTAGAGCACCGACGGGGCGTAGATCACCTCGCGGTAATACGAGAGCATGTAGACGTGCCAATTGCCGAGACCGTTTCGTTCATCGGGCGTCCACTGCAGCTCGACTCGGACTTTCTCCTCGATCTTGCCGGTTGGGTCGATCCAAACGGTCTCAACACGTTCCTGGCCATAGTGCATGTAGACCCTTGAGGTTTGTGCGAGCTCCCACGGGATGTTCGGCCCGGCGAGCTGGATCGAGTCCATCTCCATATTCTGCTCTTCTTCGCGTTCCATCTCCGTCTTCGCCACCTCGTCGCGTCGGTAGGCTTCTTTCAGGTTCATGCTTTCAACCTGGCGGTTGCGAGCCTGTTTGCGAAGTTCGAGAGCTAACTCCGTGTCACCCCGGCCGATCAGCTCCAGATACTGCCGCGCAAAATACTCTGCTTGGCCAGCCATCGTGCGGTGCTTGGCCAACGGGATCGTTAGCCCGCCAGCGGCAAAACAAGATGCCAGCAACAGTCCGATGACTGCTGCGGTCGTTCCTGCTGGTCGGCGTCCGCTCCACTTTCGCAGTGCGAATACCCCAAATGCGATCGCGGCCAAAGGTAGAATCAGCATCTGCCAGGCGACCATCGCCGAGGCGCTCAGCAGTCCCAACACCAAGCAGATCAAACCGCTGGCGCGGAACGGCGGCACGTCATCGTCACTGACGACTTGGAATCCGACCTCGGCACCCATTTTCGGCAGGTCGAGCCCCGACCGCGAGCTAGCCGCTCGCCGAGAGGAACCGCTCTCAGCGGTGGATGAATTGACTGGATTGCCAGGGGAAGTTGACGGCTCGACAGAATCTTTCATGGGGGCCAATACCGAGGCGGACGATCAGGGGATCAAACAAGCAATTGAGAATGATTACGAATTTTACCCCGGACCCTACGCAGCGACTCGGCGAATGGTTTGGTCCGCATCCTGGCATGCCGGCAAAACGTCCATTCGCTCGCAGAGAAACTCCGCCGCCCGGCCCGATGCACCTGGCAAACCGTATTGTTCACGCAGTTTGGACAAGTCGGATTTCACCCGCCGGTAGTAAAACGCATCCTCCAGCATCGCCCGCGTGGTCTCGAATAGGAAGTCGACGGCCGGCTCCCTGTCGCCGACCGAGACGAGCTCGGGAAAAATTTTCCGGTCCGCCATCAGATTGGGCAGGGTCATGCTATCGACCCGCAGGACCTGACGTCCGACAAAGTGGAGGCAACGACCCACCCGGTAGATGACGGCCGCTGGTGTTTCGCGGGCCATCAACTCGAGGCTGACCGAACCGCTGACCATCATGGCGCAGTGCGCCGACTCGATGACTTCAGAAGTGCGGTCGACGTAGAAATCGATCGGCAGGTCGCGATCCGCCTCGGTGAGTTGGTCACGGCACCACAGGCCGTGCCGGTCGCGGTAGGCGGCGACGGCAAACCGTGTCGGTGCGACGGTTTGTCCCGCTGCTGAGCGATCCTGAGCGTGCTGATGCAGGCGGCGGATCGTTTCCAACATGATCGGGAAATTGCGCTGGACTTCATGGTCTCGAGACCCCGGCAGGACCGCGACGGTTTGGCCAGCCGGATCGCTGCCCGATGCGAGTGGGTGGGAGCTCGAGCGTTTCTCAGGCGTGAGTTGCCGGAGCGCGACCGGATCGAGCGGTTTTTCGGCGACCGCGTCGAAGAAAGGGTGCCCCACAAAGGTGACCGGGATCCCGCGCTCACTGAAGAACGAGGTTTCGATCGGCAGCACGGTCATCACATGATCCACGGTGCGCCGCATTTTTCGGGTCCGCCATCCGCCCCATGCCCACAACTGCGGCGGGCAGTAGTAGTAAACAGGGATGCCGTACTTCTTCGCCCGACGCGCAATGTGCCAATTGAAACCGGGGAAATCCACCAACACGACGCCATCGATGCCGCCGCTGGCGAAGACCTCTTCGGCCTGATCGGCAAAGCGAAAAAACTCGCGTAACTTCGGCAGCACCTCGAGCAACCCCACCACCGCGTGCTGGGTGAGGTCGAGATCGACGGCGCAGCCCGCTCGCATCATCTCGGGACCTCCGAAACCACGGCACTGCAGCGATTCGGAGCCGGCCCGGGCGCTGAGTTCGGTGATCAAACGCGCCGCGTGTTGGTCGCCGCTGGGTTCACCGACGGAAAAAAAGAGTGTTTTTGTCACTGCGTCTGCCTTCGCCTGTTCCGGAGCACTCCCGTTTCACCATTTCCACAGCCAGTGGTTTTGGTGAGGAAAACCAAGGTTCAGGGGTAGCAAAACGGACGCTGGCATCGCAAGGCAAAACTCACCGCTCGATCGAGATGGTCTCGGCGATGTTGTGGGCGTGATCGCGGACACGAATGTACGCGTTGAGCGATGCCATGAACGCCACGCTGAGGGCCGGCGGCATCGAATCGCTGGTCAATTCGTTGAGATGCTTCCGTCGCAGCGATTTGACTTCCGTGCGAATTCGCTTCCACGCCGGTTCCGAGGCCACCTCGATGTTGTTGTCGCCCTTGAGGAATGCCTCGTGAATCGACTTCACATACTCCGCGATTTGGCGGTTCAACTCGCTCAAGTCCTTCCGCTGATCCTCCGAAAAACGCAAGCCGTCACGCCGCAGTTTCCGATCGAATTTATCGAGATTCACGATGTAATCACTGATGCTCTCATATTCGTCAGCAATCCGTAATTGCTGGCCCCCCTCCTCCGCGGTGGAATGGGAAACGTTGGCTGCCAACAGTCCCGTCACGAACTCAGCCATCTCGTCTTGGACCGAATCGAGCACCCGTTCACGCTGCTTGAGCCGATCGCCGAGCGCCTTGTCGGGATCGTCTTGGTTCATCAGTTCCAATAGCCAATCGAGCATTTTGATGCAGCCATCACCCATCTTCAGGATCTCTTTGCGCGACTGCTCCAATGCCAACAGCGGCGTCTCGAGAATGCGAATGTCGAGATCCGTCAGCCGCGGTTTCTCCTTGAACGGTCGGTTGGGCACAACCCGTTCGAGCATTTTCACGATCGGTCCGATCAAGGGCACGAACAGCAGCGTGTTGGCAATATTGAACACGCTGTGCGTCGCCGCAATCGCAGCCACCGTGTTCGGGTACGTCGTCACGCCATCGACCACGACCGGCTTGGCGACATCAACACCCACGATCGCTTGGATCAGTTCGATGTACCACGGAAAGATCAACGTGATCCAGAAGACGCCGAAAAGATTGAAGATCACGTGGAAATACGCCGCGCGACGAGCATTCGTGGTCGCCCCCAGCGAAGCCAGCAAGGCCGTGATCGTGGTGCCGATGTTCTCGCCCAAGATCAGTGCGGCCGCCGTGGGGTAGGAGATCACGCCCTGGGTCGCCAACGAGATGGTGATGCCCAACGTCGCCGACGAGGATTGGACCAGCGTCGTCATGACGCATCCCACCATCGCGCACTTGAGCACGCCGATGTAGGTATCGGCTTGGAAGCGGGCGAACCAGGCTTCGAAATTCGGAATGTCTTTGATGATCGCGCACGCGTCCTTCATGATCTCCAAGCCGAAGAACACCATCCCGATGCCCATCATGAACATCGCCCAGTATCTCCATCGATCACTGCGGGCGAAAAGGTACGTGAACGCCGCCCCGCCGAGCAGCGGCAGGCCGTACTTGCCGACTTTCAACACGAGGATCCAACCCGTGATGGTGGTCCCAATGTTGGCACCCATGATGATCCCAACGCCCTGCGACAAGGCCATCACGCCGCTGTTGACAAATCCCACAACCATCACGGTCGTGATCGAGCTCGATTGCACGATGCACGTGACCAGCACACCGACCAAGCAGGCAAAAAAGCGGTTGTTCGTGATCGATCCGACCAGCCGGCGGAGGCTATTGCCCGCCACCGCCTGCATGCCGTCGGACATGTTCTTCATGCCCAACAGGAAAATGCCTAGCCCGCCGACCAATTGAAAAATCATGTTCAGGAGTGTTGGGAATTCCAAAGCATCGGCATTTCATTGAGAGGATCGCGGGCGACGTCTGGATTCAGACCAACGGATTTTAGGCGAACCGAGTCTCATTGCAACTCATTGCTAGCAAAAAACGCAGGCGACGCCCCGTCAATCTCGCCAGAATCCCCGAGATCGCCCAGAATCAAGCGAGAGGGCGTTTTGTCTCTCGCAGCGACTTAGTATATTGAGCCGCGTTGCCTGCCCGTCAGGCCCTTTCTTCCCACCGCTCTCTCCCACCTTGAGCTGTTCTATGAAAATGCGATTCTCTTCGTCACTCGCCGCCTGCGTGACGAGCCTCTGCCTCAGCTTTGGCCCTTCGGTCAGCTATGCCGAGGAACCGACTTCCGCCGAGTCTGCCAAGCCCGAAGCGATCGAGCTGTTCAATGGCACCGATCTCGACGGATGGCACGGTCAGGTCCACTTTGACCCTTACAAGCTCGAGGAAATGTCCGCCGAAGACAGGGATGCGAAAATCGAGCAGTGGACCAAGGAGGCGCGCCAGCACTGGAGCGTCGAAGATGGCGAACTCGTCAACGATGGCCATGGCCCCTACCTGACGACGGACGAGGAATACACCGACTACGAGCTCAACCTCGAATACAAGACCGTGGCCAAGGCCGACAGCGGGATCTATCTCAAAGGGAGTCCCCAAGTGCAGATCTGGGACACGACCGACGAGTCGAAGTTCTCAATCGGGGCCGATCTCGGCAGCGGTGGATTGTGGAATAACTCCAAGGGTGCCCCCGGAAAAGATCCATTGGTGCACGCCGATCAACCCTTCGGCGAGTGGAATCAAGTTCGCATCGTTCAAGTGGGCGCCCGGACCAGCGTTTGGCTCAATGGCAAACAAGTGGTTGATAAAGCGATCATGGAAAACTACTGGCGGCGAGACGAGCCGCTGCGACCGCGTGGCCCGATCCAGTTGCAAACCCACGGCGGCGAAATTCGCTGGCGAAACATTGCCGTGCGACCGCTCGCTGCCCAAGAGGCCAACGAGTTCTTGGCGACCCGCGATACCGACGATTTCGCCTTCCTAACCGACGGTGAAACGCTCAATGGATGGGTCGGTGCCGTCAACGACTACGAAGTCACTCCCGAAGGTTCGATCCGTTGCCGCGCCGGACGCGGTGGCAACCTGCTGACCCAAGACGAGTACAGCGACTTCGTCGTCCGCCTGTACTTCCGCCTGCCCCCCGGTGGGAACAACGGCTTGGCAATTCGCGCCTCTCAGGACGGCAACCCCGCCTATGGGGCGATGACGGAACTGCAAGTACTCGATAACACCGCCGCCAAATACGCGAACCTCGACAAGCGGCAATACCACGGCTCGGCCTACGGCATGGCGGCAGCCAAACGGGGCTACCTGCGACCAGTCGGCACATGGAATTTTCAGCAAGTGCGCGTCGAGGGTTCAACGATCGAAGTCGAACTCAACGGCAACGTGATCCTGAAAACGGACCTGTCGAAAATTGACGATTACATGGCCGGTAGCGCCCATCCGGGCAAGGATCGCAAGAGCGGCCACTTCGGCTTCGCAGGGCACAATGACCCCGTCGAATTCCGAGACGTAACGCTCCGCGTCATCGAGTAAACGCGGTGTAGGAAGGCGGGAGTAATCAACGTCCACTCCCGATTGATCACGCGATGCTAGCAACGTGCCCCTGCAGAATGCGAAACGCTTCTGCAGGGCGTTCCGTCGTGTCGCGTGATCCCTAAACGGCGGATCGGTAGTGGACGAGGCGACGAGCTGCCAGTTACCCACAAAACCGAATCCCCTGTCAGCTTGTCTGACAGGAATCCCGGTTTTGTGATTACCCGCATGTATCCCGAAGGAAGCGTTCTTGAGCCCAACGGGGCGGCTGTATGGAAGCCCAGGGCATCGCCCTGGGGTCGGATAATCGGATAGCGAAATGTTTCGTTAGCCCCAACGGGGCGGCCCTCATGTTCGCCGCAATCCTGCCGTTCGGATGGCATGTGCAAATAGAGCCGCCCCGTTGGGGCTAACGCGAGGTGGTGGCGTCTGAAACCCCAGGCGTTGCCTGGGGCTTTCATAGAACTGCCCCGTTGGGGCGTTGTCATGAGCTATCTTCAGCAATCGATAGAATGCTGCATTTGTGGGTAACCAACAGGAGGCGACGAGTCCTTGGGACGGAGGGATCATCGCCTCGCTCACGCGTCGGGTTACCAACCTAGCCATGCCCCAAACGGGGCCAAAGTAAGTGGCATTCGGCTAGCGCCGTCGGCTCACTGGGTCCACGCCATTCGGGCCTACTTCGATTGGGCCGCGTCATCATTCTTTCGTGCGATGATCTTTGCTTTGGGTTTCGCGTTGACGGTTCCTGGAACCAACCATGGTCCGGTGCTGTGTTCATCAATCAAACGCATCAGCTCCGTGCTGTCGATGGCTTCGACCTCGAGTAGACGCTGCGTGACAGCCTCGAGGACGTCTCGACGCTGCTGCAAAATGTCGCGGGTTTGCAGCAGCATGTCTTCGATAATCCGCGAGACCTCTTTGTCGATCAGTTTCGACATCTCTTCGCTATGAGCCACTTGATAGTCACCCATGCCGCCGTTGTTGAGGAACGGCGAGCGTGTACTGCGACGCAGGTTCACCCGCCCGATCCGGCTCATGCCGTAATCCATTACCATCCCGCGAGCGATTTCGGTGCAGCGTTCGAGGTCGTTTTGCGCGCCCGTGCTGATGTCTTGGAAAACCATTTCCTCAGCGAGCGTCCCCGCCAGCATCACCTTCATCTGGCTCTCCAGTTCGCTCTGGGTCATCAGGAACCGCTCGGATTCGGGACGCTGCATCATGTAGCCGAGCGCCGCGAGTCCGCGCGGAATGATGCTGACTTTGTGAACCGGATCGGTATTCGGCAGCGCCGCGGCGACGAGAGCGTGAGCCGATTCGTGATAGGCAACTCGGATCTTTTCATCCTCGTTCATGACACGGTTCTTCTTCTCGAGCCCCGCGGTGACCCGTTCGACGGCGTCATTGAACTCCCCCATGCCGACGGCAGGGCGTCCATTGCGAGCCGCCAAGAGAGCAGCTTCGTTGACGAGATTGGCTAGATCAGCACCCACAAAACCGCTGGTGATCGAAGCGATTCGGCGGAGATCGACATCATCGTCGAGTTTAACGTTCTTAACATGTACCGAGAGAATATGCTCCCGCCCAGCCACGTCGGGGCGATCGACTAAGACGTGGCGGTCAAAGCGTCCAGGACGCAGCAGTGCAGGGTCGAGCGTCTCGGGGCGGTTCGTTGCCGCGATCACGATCACGCCGGAATTGGCGCCGAAGCCATCCATCTCGACGAGCAAGGCATTGAGCGTTTGTTCCCGTTCGTCGTGGCCGCCCGCTGCGTTGCTGCTGCGGCTCTTGCCGAGGGCGTCGAGCTCGTCGATGAAGATGATACACGGGGCTCGATTGGTCGCTTGGGTGAACATATCACGCACCCGGGCGGCACCGACGCCCACGTACATTTCCACAAAATCGCTTCCCGAGAGACTGAAAAACGGCACGCCCGCCTCGCCCGCGATCGCCCGAGCGAGCAGCGTCTTGCCCGTCCCCGGAGGCCCCACCAACAACACGCCCTTGGGGATCCGCCCCCCGAGGGATTGATACTTTTCGCTGTTTCGCAAGAAATCGACAACCTCGCGGACCTCATCGACAGCTTCGTCAATCCCAGCGGCATCTTCAAAGGTCGTCGGCAGATCCTCCTCGCTGTAGAGTTTGCCCCGGCTGCGGGAGAACGACATCGGCGAACCCATGCCACCCATCCGCCGCAGCATCACGATCCCCAAGGCAATCAGCACCCCAATCATCAGCAATTCGGGCCAGTGATTCTCTAGGAATCGACTTGGCCGATCGTAGTCCCACGAGACTCCGGATTGCTCCAGAAGCGTGACCAGCTCGGCACCGATAGCGTCGTTGGGGTATCCGCGAATGGTGAGGAACTCGGCAGCGATTGGCGATACGTTGGCATCGCTTTCTCGGCCCCGGAGCAAGCGATAGCGAACCTTGCCGGTGATCCGGTCATCCGCCACGAGGATGTCCGTCGGGTCGCTGTACTCGTAGAAACTGCCGTCCGGACCCGGAACGACAATTTTGGCTGTCGCCGCGCCGTTCCGATTCCTCTTCGCTCCAATACCGTCAGTCTCCATGCCCTCAGTTCGCAGGCCCACGGCGGAGTCGGAGGCGACGTCGCTCTCGCGGAGCAGGATGGCCTCGCCGGGCTCGGCCTCGATGTCGACCAAGTCGGATTCTTGCGGTGGGGTGAGGGCAGCCTCGGATCCCTCACGGACTCGAGCCACCTCGTTTAGCAATTCCACCAAGTGCGGGTAGGCCAGACGGCGGCGTGTGTCCGAAACCAAAAAGGCGCTGACGAGGACAGCGACAGCGATCACGGCCAGGACAAACCAGATGTTGCCGCTGCCGCGAGGCTCGGAAGACCCACGTGAAGATTTTGGTCGATCACTCATTGCAAACGGTGAAAAAAAGGAGGCAGGGGGAGCTACAAATGAAACGCGGAGACGCCCAGCGGGAGCACGCCTTCACAGTGTCGCTTCCCGAACGGCAAAAGCAACCTCGCCGTCATGAATTCGACGGTACCGGTGCGGCAAACCGCGTGCCTGAGAAACGCGCGGACGCTCGCCGCGGAATCTTGCCAAACGCGTTTCGGAAGTGGACGGGACAACGAGCCCGTCAATACGCACTAGGTTTGCACTCTGTGCTCAATTATCGACGCAGGTCTCAAGAAATCGAGCCAGGCGATGGAAGTCGGAGTTCTGTTCGATGAACCGAACTTTGGTGACGAGCGTTTGCGGATCGACGAGCTCGTCAAAAGGAACGAAGTGCAGATCAAACTGCCCCGAGGCCGAGACCATCACGCCATTGAGCTTCTCTTCGACGAGTGCCCGGTAAGCTCCCACACCGAGCTGCGAGCCGAGCAAGACGTCGTAGGCTTGGGGCGGTGCACAGCGGGCTTCGTAACCCATCTGCAGCCCGTTGACCTTGCGATATTTGCCCGTCCGCTCAGTGTATCGTTCGCCGATCAAACGCGACATCAGCGCCGAGAGATTGATAGATGAAATATTGATGTGACCGTGGTCGTCGCGGCTGACACCTTCGAGATACTTCGTCGGCAAAAACTCCGCCATCCCTTCGGCGATCACGATCGTGCCGTAGGGCCGCCCGTCGCGTTCCCGAGCCAACATCATGTCGACCATCCGGTCGATCACGCGCTCGAGCGCCATCACTTTGCGGGTGGCGCCGGTTTCGGTACTGATCACCTCTTCGTCGGCGAGGGCGCCGGTGATGTCCTCGACACTGAGCACCATGCTGGCTTCACCGGCAATGGCCGCTCCGTACGCCAGCCATCCGGCGCTCCGTCCCATGGCCTCGCAGAGGAAGTAGGCACGGCCGGCCGCGGCGTCGAAATTGAGATTGCGGATCTCCTCCGCGAGCGTCTCGACGGCGGTGAAGAACCCAAACGTGAAATCGATTCCGGAGTAATCGTTGTCGATCGTTTTGGGCAAGTGAACGACAGGGAACCGTCGCGCATCGGCGGGCAAGTTGTCCTGAAACATCTTCAGCTTGTTGGCCGTCTTGAGCGTGTCGTCACCGCCGATGGAAATCAGCGCGTCCACCTCAAGTGAACACAGGCCTTCGTAGACACGACGCAGTGGCGCGACCAACTCGGGGTCCTTCAAGTGCTCGGGGCTACTGACATGCTTGCCAGGATTCGTCCGCGCCGTCCCGATCATGATCCCGCGACTGCTGCGCGCGTTGATCAGGTTATCGTGCGTGAATCGGACGTAGTCATCTCCTTCACTCAGCGGACCAGCAGCCGTGTACTCGGCCAAGCGGCTGTAACCGTGCTTGATCCCGAAGACTTGAGCGCCTTCTTCCAAGAACGAAAACGCAGCGGTACTGATGACCGCGTTGGCTGCCGGTGCCGGGCCTCCAGCGAAAAGGATGGCGACGCGTTTAATGTCGAGATTATGGTGGGCCAAGTCAGGCACGGCGTCACGCTCGTGGTTAGTGGAGGAGTAAGGGATGAACGACGAGAGACCAGATTCTAAGGAAATATGCGTGCTCGCCAAGATATCTGATTTTGAGAGCTACATGTTGCGGAGGTAATCAACACTCGCAGCGATTTCTTGAGGCGCGGTCGCCGCAGCCATGTCGGACCGGCCGACCACAAAGGGGCCCCGGTAGGGGATGTCTTCCAATTGGCCCAATAGCGAGGGGAAGTCAGCAGTGCCCTGGCCGAGCGGGACCGCGACGCCCCGTCCAGCGGAGAGGTCGAGCACTCCGTCGACCGCATTGACGATGCGAATCCGGTCGCCAAGTGCCGCGATCGCTCCCGAAACACTGTGCCGATTGATAATCAGTTGTCCCGGGTTGAGCGCGACCGCAATATAGGACTCGGCGCTCGTGTCGATCAGTCGTGCCAGATGTTCGCCTGGTTCCGTTCCTGTCTCTGCAGCAAAGAACGCACCCACCCGAGCACCGAATCGCCCCAGGTCATCGAGCACCTCGCGCATCGTGTCCCAGCGCGGATCGACGGGGGTACTGGGGGTGGGCGACGAACCACCTCCATCAGCCCCTTGGCCGCCTGCTGAACCGCTGGCCTGAGAACCCGCGACCCAAGCCTGCGCTTCGGCGACACTCAGCCCCTCAGGCGGCATCGCCGAACCGAGCAGGGACGAGCTCAGCGAAGACTGCGTCCCCGCCCCGGATGCACCCGCCGCCGTGCTGCGTTGTCGAGCGTCTTTGGGTGGCGTTGGCACGGGGCCGATCTGGTTGACGACCAGTGGTGCTCCCAACCGATACGCCGCTCGCATCGCGTCCTTGGTCGCGTCAATCCGGCGATCCAAGTCGGGCAGATGATCGAATCCGTAGCGGGTTGGGAACCGAATCGACGCTACCTGCAAATTCAGATCATCGAGAATCTTCCGCAGGGTCCGCACCGCTGTATCGGACAGCTCGGAGACGTTAAGCAGCTGGTGGCCACACAGCTCCACACTGGTCGCACCCGACGCAGCGACCCAGCTCAGGGTGCGGCGCAGCGAGGTGGCCGACATCTTCTGTTTACTGAGTGCATCTAAACGCACACCAATTTTAAGTTCTGCCATGATTTAACTCCGCTCGGACAGCAATAACGCATGGATTCGTTGGATGGACGCATGCGAATGCGGGAACAATAAATGACGCATTTCGATTCACCCTCTCTCTGGGAAAAGTCGAACAAAGCGAACTTCACCCTCTCGCTGGGAGGGGCGAGCGAGGGGAGGGCTACGCCGTATTTCACTGCTGGCCACTACGCTGCTCCCTCTCTTTTCTCTTCTCTCTTCACCCTCGCTGGCCCGACGCGGGCCGGCCCGCCCAACGGGCAGCGTCAAGCTCTCGACACATCTTGTTCCCGCGTTCGGCAAACGGGCAAGGCACCAGTCTAGGCGAGCCTCGTCCTGGGCACTAGCGCCAGCGAATTGGTACCGTTGTCCGAACGCATGGTCGCGATGATCAGGGTGCCGATGACGAAAAACCGTTTACCACAACTCGGCATGGACGCGGCGCTCGCGGTCCGCTCCGGTTCACTTGGCAGTACTCGTGAACCGGGCTTCACGCACCACGGTCACTTTTATTTCACCGGGGTAGGTGAGCTCTTTCTCGAACGTCAGCGAGATGTCGCGACAGATCGCCGCGGCGCGTTCGTCGTTGATATCACCGCTGCTAACAATCACACGGATTTCACGTCCCGCCGAGATGGCATAGGCCTGCTGCACACCGTCAAAGCGATGGGCGATTGACTCGAGCTCCTCCATGCGTTTGACGTACCGTTCGAGTGATTCGCGGCGTGCCCCCGGGCGACTGGCGCTACACGCATCGGCAGTCCCGACGAGCAGGGTGTAGGGGTGTTCGGTGACGAGTTCATCATGATGCCCGCGAGCAGCGTGAACGACCTCGGCGCATTCTCTGTGTCGCTGCAATAGATCGCCACCGATCTTGGGGTGGCCGCCCTCGAGTTCATGATCGGCTGCTTTCCCGATGTCGTGTAGCAGGCCAGCCCGGCGCGCGACTTCGCCGTCCATGCCGAGCATCTCGGCGAACATGCCTGAGAGGAAGGCGACTTCGATACTATGCCGGAGCACGTTTTGACTATAAGAGGTGCGGAAGTGCAGGCGGCCGAGCATCTCGATGACCCGGTCGTGCAGTCCCGATACGTTCACTTCACTGGCCGCTTCGAGCCCCTTCTTAATGATGAATGCCTGGATGTCCTGCGTCGTGTGCTCGACTGTTTCCTCGATCTTCGAGGGGTGGATGCGGCCATCGGCGATCAGTTGCTCGAGCGACATGCGAGCGATTTCGCGGCGGACCGGATCAAAACCGCTGACGACGACGACGCCGGGCGTGTCATCGATAATCAGGTCCACCCCCGTCGCGGCTTCGAAAGCGCGAATGTTGCGGCCATCACGACCGATAATCCGCCCTTTCATATCGTCGGTGGGCACCCCTACCGTACTCGTTGTCGTATCAGCGGTGTGGGGCGACGCGTACCGCTGCATCGCCGTTAACAACATCTCGCGGGCCTGGTCATCGACTCGGCGTGACAACTCTCGTTGGTGTTTGAGCACGGCGGCGCCGATTTCATGCTCGAGTTCGTCGCGTAAGGAATCCATCAACTTGGCCGCGGCCTCCTCTTCGGTCAGGCCGCTGGTCTGTTCGAGCGATTGTTGTTGCTCTTGAACGAGCCGTTTCAGTTCGGCGCGGTCGGTCGTCAGCCCCCGCATCTGATCGGCGATCCGGGCTTGGCTGCCCTCGAGACCTCGCTGCGCTTTTTGCAGCGATTCCCGGCCCGCGGTGAGCTGGTCTTCGCGCGCATCGAGCTTGCGGTCACGGGCGGCTTCCTTCTCTTTCAGCTGCGCGATCTCACGGTCGGTATCGAGTTTGATCGAGATCGCTTTCTCGCGTGCCTCGAGCACAATTTTGGCTGCTGTGGTCTCTGCCTCACGCTGCGCAGCGGTTAGCAACGCCTCGGATTCGATGCGTAGTCTCTCGCCCCTTCGGGCTGCGTGGTAATGCCCCCACACGTAGACAGCAGCGATGCCGAGAAAGAAGCAAACAAGGCAGTAAAGGATGGTGGTCGCGACTTCGGGATTCATGTCGGCTAGCATACCAGTGCCGACGCTGGGCTGCGCGGGGGAAAGGCCGTTCGGAGCGTATAATGTTCGACTGGCTGCCCTCGCAACACAACCTTCCGGCACATGTCATCTGTTTGCTCCCTTTTTCCGCTTTGGGCTTGGCGATGCGACGCGAGCGGTGTAGAGTTGTGCTCCAGTACAGATCGCCAAACGGATTGGCGATCGCATTGCCAAGGGTCGATCGGCAACAAGGAATGCAGATGCGAAAGCGAGCATTTGATCGACCGACGAGAAAACGGTGTTGAGCCAAGGTCTCTTCCGCTCGTCTACCGGTAAACGATTGGTTTACCAACCGCTGCCAACCGAATCGGTCCTGTCGACCGACCCAGGAAAGCTGCACCGCGTTTGGAACTCCCGACGCAAACCGTTCCGTGACTCTTCTTGTTAGTCCGGAATGACAGGGCGATCGCACCCGCGATCTTCCCACAGCTCCCCCTGAGCGGACCCTCTGTCAATTGTTGACTCGTTCCGTTCGCGCTCGCTCAATCGTGTTGGCACACAATTCCCTACCGCCGGTAGGAGATGCTGTCTGTCTAGACATGCAGCCCGCGAGTGATTCACTCTCAATACTTTGAAAAGCAACACCCTTGAAGACTTTCGAATCAATCGACCTTTACGCTCCTCTCCAACGTGCCCTCGCTGAGCAAGAGTACGTCAACCCGACACCCATCCAAGCTCAATCCATCCCTGCCGGCGTTGCCGGCCAAGACATCCTCGGGTGCGCTCAAACCGGTACCGGCAAGACGGCTGCGTTCGCGCTGCCGATTCTCGATTTCCTCGGCCATGAAAAGCCGCGGGCCGCTGCCAAACGCCCCACCACACTCGTGCTCGCACCGACACGAGAACTCGCGATCCAGATCGGCGACAGCTTTCGCCGCTATGGAAAGCACATGAAATTCCACTCCGCGCTTGTCTACGGTGGCGTCGGACAGGCCGGGCAAGTCAACTCCCTGCGCCGCGGTGTCGACGTGCTGATCGCAACCCCAGGCCGCTTGATCGACCTGATGGATCAAGGGCATGTGGATCTACGCGACGTCCAGATCTTCGTGCTCGACGAAGCCGATCGGATGCTCGACATGGGCTTCCTGCCCGCACTGAAAAAGATCATCGCGGCCCTGCCCGAGCAACGGCAGTCGATGTTCTTCTCAGCGACACTGGCGCCGAAGATTCGTGAGCTCGCCAACAGCCTGCTATTCAACCCAGTCTCCATCAACGTCACGCCCAAGAAAACGAGCGTGGAGCTGATCGAGCAACGACTCCGGATCGTTCGCCGAGACAACAAAGTCTCGTCATTGACCGATTTGCTCAAAGGCAAAAAGGTCACTCGCTCGATCGTGTTCACACGCACCAAACACGGCGCCAATGCCCTGGTGAGGAAGCTCGACAAAAATGGGATCACCGCCGTGGCCATTCATGGCAACAAAACCCAAAACGCACGTCAGAAAGCGCTCGACGCATTCCGCAACGATCGAATCAACGTCCTCGTCGCGACGGATGTCGCCGCTCGGGGGATCGACATCGACGGGGTCAGCCACGTGATCAATTATGACATGCCTGTGGAGCCGGAGAGTTACGTTCACCGCATCGGTCGTACCGGACGCGCCGGCGCCGATGGCGTTGCGATCTCCTTCTGCACCGGAGACGAACGCGGCGAGCTGAACGCGATCGAAAGTTTGATCGGTCAGAAACTGAAGATCGAGAATCCCGAGGAGCGTTTTGAACCCGCTTCGAACGCACCCAAGAGCGGCGGCCGTGGGCAAGGTGGTCGCGGTCAGGGTGGCCGAGGACAGGGCGCTCGTGGCCAAGGTGGCCAAGGCGGACAGAGTCGCTCCGGCGGCGGGAAATCGGGCGGCTCACGTCGCTCCGGTGGTGGTCGTTCGCAGGGCGGCGGGTCCGCCAACAGCAATAGCAAGCGATCGTTCTCACGCAACTCCAAGCCAGGTCGCCACGCCTCGGTGTGACCTCTCGCTCGTAAAGATCTGATGGAACATTGATGTTCAGCCCCCAGGACTACCTCGCCCAGCTCGTCGCACTCGATACCGTCAGCAGCCGCAGCAACGAATCGATTTCGGATCTCGTTGCCGCGTGGCTGCGTGGTTTGAATTTCGAGGTCGAGCGGACAAGCTATCGCGATCGAAACGGCGTGCTGAAATGCAATCTCGTCGCACGCCGGGACCCTGTCGGCCAACCTGGCGGTGAACCCGACGGCCAACCGAGCGAGCGACCTCCTACGGGGCTGGCGTACTTCTGTCACACGGACACCGTCCCCGCAGATCGCTGGACCGGGCCCGGTGGCGATCCGTTTGCCGCCACCACCGAGGGCACACGCATCTACGGACGCGGTTCCTGCGACATGAAAGGGTCGCTGGCGGCGATGCTCGCGGCGGCCAGCCAAGTGGATCAGGCATCCCAGTGCCGCCCGCTCTGGATCGTCTGCACCGCCGATGAAGAGGTTGCCTTTGCAGGCGCTCGGAACCTGGTCGCCAGCTCACCTGCCTTCGGCGAGATCGCTACTGCCGATCCGCCCTGTATCATCGGCGAGCCTACAGGCCTGCGCGTGATCCATGCCCACAAGGGAATCGTTGCACTGCGAATTGTCTCACGCGGCCATGCCGCCCATAGCAGCACCGATACAGGCATTAATGCCAATATTGCGATGGTCCCGATGCTGCAAACGCTGTGCGAAATTGCCGAGCGGTGCCAGTCCGACCCGGCGCTCCGCAATCCGATGTTCGACCCACCGACGTTGACGTGGAATTTTGGTGTCAGCGACTCCATGGAAGCCGTCAATATCGTTCCCGACCGGAGCGCCGCGTGGATTTGCTTCCGGACGATGCCTGGCGTCGATGGGCAAGAGCTGATCGAGGAAGTCCAGCGACGGGCTGACGAGTTGGGACTCGAGATCGAGCACTTTCCCAGCGGCAAACCGATGCAAACGCCTGCCGACGCCGATTGTGTTGGCGAACTATGTGAGTTGGCAAAGCCGTTCGTTGGCGAGAATCGTCCCGCCGCCGTCTGCTACGCTACCGACGCCTGCGAATTTGGGACTCTTGGCCAGCGGATGGTTTGCGGTCCTGGGGATATTGCTCAGGCCCATACTGTCGATGAGTTCATCGAAATCGATCAACTCGAAAAGGGTGCCCAACTTTACGAGTCCGCGATCCGTCATTGGTGCACGTGAGCCGCCTTCGCGTCGAGAGAACACAAGGTGGCGTGAGCTTCCCGCTCGCGGTCGGCCAACATCGCAAGCTGGAAGCTTACGCCACTGAGGGTTCCCGCATTCCCTAGCGTGGTTGAAATCGCGGTAGCGCCGTTTTCGATCGCGGGGTTCGCTCGGCCTGCTCCGGTGCTCGCTCCGGTTCGCCTACCGCGGCCGGCGAGACGGGGCGATTCGATCGATTCGGTATCGCGGGCTCCAATGGCAACGTTTCGTCTCTCGCCCTTTGCAATTGATCCACAAACGCTTGCAACTTCCAGTGTGTCTGGGTTTTGGCGGCGACACAAAACAGCAGCTTCGACTTCGCCGGTTGAAGCTGGATCACGGAGGTTCCCCCCAGCACCTCCCAGTCTTCTGGGTCGATAACGTATTGGATCGTGTGGATCAACAGTTTCGCGGCAGCCAATCTCTCCTGTGCATTACTTCCGTCGACAAGTGGTGAGACGTCGTAGAGCCGCATCGGGAGATCATACTCGGCTGCGTCACGCGTAGTGATCTGGACCACGCCATGCTCGATCTCCAGCACGCATTCGAGTGGCTTCAATGCCAAGAGCAGGTGAACCAACAATGGCTGTGGCGGACGATCGAGCCGGAACTGCAATTCTGTGTCGGCGGTCAATCCAATCCCCTCCAGGGAATAGCGGTCGATCTGCAGCGGACATAGCGAGGCAACGGAATCGACCCAGCGATCCAGAGGGATACGCGTGGCCAGGGGAGTGTACGGCTGGCAGAGCTTTTTCCAGATCGCCTGTTCCTGCTGCCGCGTCATCGCCGCGTCGACCGGCCAAGATTCGATCACCGTGTTGATGATGGGGATTTCGGACGGCGGCGATTGCGTCTGAGCATCCTGCGACGTTGCGTCCGTGATGCCGCCCAGAGCAACGGCAATCGCCAGGACGGCTCGTATTCTCAAAGTGGGGGTGCTAAGCGATTGCATCGGTCGATTGCAGGGAAGGACGAATGGGCTGGACGGGAGAGATACCACCACCAGTCTAACCCAACCAACTCGATAAGCGGCGAATTGGTAGTGGGCGAGGCGACGAGTCCTGCGGCATTGGACTCGTCGCCTCGTCCACTACGACAGAAATTGATCGTGCGTTGCTAAGCAAATCAGCTTTTTCGGATCCGACGGGTCATGGACTCTCGCGTCGCCCAACACCGGATGGAGGTGAGCAAAGAGATTGAGCCAGTCAGCGAGAATTGTCGCCGTGTGCACAGCGAAACCCTCTCACCCCCCCCCCAACCCCTTTCCCCCGCGAAGCGCGTGGGAGAGGGGAGACTAGGTAAAGGAAGCGAGCTCGCTCCAGGCATGAACAGAGCGGAAGAAAACCTGCGTAAGCAATAATCGCGTCAACGCCAACTTTTCAACAACCCAGCTTTGCGGGTGGCTCGGATTGGATTGAAGTACAATGAATCCATCCCCAATCACTCACCCACTCTGCTTGAGAATCGTCAGATGAAACGCGTCTGCTGCTGCTTGATCGCTCTATCAATTGCCTCCGTTATGAGGGCGGACGGACGGACTGCCAGCAGATCGGAATCGCAGGGCGCGGGCGCTGCGACTCCCCGGTTGGAGCTCCCACTGACTTCGGTGACCCTGCACGCGGCTGGCAAGGGCTGGTTCGAGTACTCCGGCACGATCGAGGGGGCGGGGATTTTTAGCGTTGATGTGGACACCTTTGAAATCGACGAGGCAGTTCGTGTTTCGCGTCTGATCGATCCAGCCGGCGGTGGCAAGATTCGCCTGGCTTCGGCCCGCGACCCAATCGAACCAGCACCGGTCGCGCCCAATACGCGGACTCAGGGCGATTTGTTGCTGTCGATGCGAGGGCAGCACATCGTGGCCACCATGCAGCAAGGCCCCGACATCGAGGGCGTCTTGGTCGCCATCGAACAGAGAACCGAACGCGTCGGTGAGGTCAGCGAAGATCGGGAGTACATGACCGTCCTCACCGACGAGGGGCTGCTCACCACACCGGTTCATGCGACGGCGGCGATTCGTTCGACCGATCAGGAATTCAATGCCAAACTCAAGGCGACCCTCACCAAGCTGACCGAACCAGCGAAATTAGAAACGAACCCAATCGAGTTCGTGTTCGGTGACGGGGGCCGACGCGACGTGACCGTAGGCGTCATGCGCAGCGTTCCCATGTGGAAGGTCAGCTACCGTGTCGAAGCGGACAAACTCATTCACCGCAGTATCGTCGACAATACGTCGGGCATCGATTGGTCCGACGTGGATCTGCACCTCGTCGACGGCAACCCGGTGTTGTTCGCGATGGACATGCACTCGATCGCTCGCGCCAAACTCCAAAAGGTCGAACGTCCGGAAAAACACGTCGCCATGGCCCCCCAGTTCAACGAGTCACTCAGCGTGATCGAACACGACGATTCCGGCTCGAGTCTGCAAACGGAGCAATCCATGGACGCGGCGATGTACGAAGACATGTACATGGACTCAATGAGTATGGGTGGCATGGGCGGCGGCATGGGGGGTGGCATGGGCATGGGCGGTGGCATGGCTGGGGGCGGGTTTGGCGGTGCACCACCGAGCCGTCAATCAAGTGCGGGCGGACAAACTGCCGCCGACCCCACCGCTGCGATGAACCGTGCCATGGCGGAGACCGCAGACGCTCCCGCCGGCAGTACGCTGGCTTTGAACTTTGCCAATGTTGACCTGCCCAGCGGTGAGACCGCGTTGCTTGATTCTGTCGTGCAGCCGGTCACGATCGAAGACGTTTCGGTCTACCGCCAGTCCTATCATCCGACCGCCACGCTGTTGTGTTTGGAAATCGAGAACAAGACCCCGTCGTTGCTCTCCTCGGGGCCGCTGAGCGTTCTCGCCGGTGATCGCGGGCGAGCGATCTTGGGCGAATTGGTGCTCCCTAGCTTGGGTCCCAACTCGAAACGGTTAACCGGTTACGCGATCGATGGCGGTGTCCGTGTGACCGCAGCCCCCACCGTGTCGGATTCGAAAACGCAGGCGATCGAGCTCAACGGTGAGCTGCACCAGATCGAGGTGGAGAGGCTCCACCAGGTTTCCACTGACTATGAGTTCCTCAATCGATCCGGGGCTGAGCGAACTGTGATTCTCGAGGTGCCCGCCCCTGAACCGCCGTTTGAATGGGTCGATAGCAGCACCGGGGACGTCACGAGGGAGCGTGCCGATCAGTTTGATCGGCTGCGTTTCACGATCGAGGATGGGCAGACCCAGACACAGGCGATCAAGCACCAACACACCGAGAAAGAAATCATCCGGTGGGCGACGATCGCGACGGCCCAACTCGAATCCTGGATCGCAGCCCCGCAGTGGGACGATGAGCTGAAGGAGGAGCTGAAGAAAATCCTGCACTCACGGCGTGAACTCGACGCCACCCACGAGAAACTCGCTGCGCTGCTGGCGATGCGAAATCAATTGATCCAAGAGATCGAGCGGGTCACCGGTCAACTGTCGCGGCGATACCAAGGAGCAACGCTGCCCAAGGAGATTGTGTCTCGCTACCAAGATCGATTGATTGAACTCGAAAACCAGCGAGAAAAGTCCGAGCGGCGGATGCGAGAACTCAGTGGCACACGCCGGAAATGGATGAGTGAACTCGGGATGGACCCCAGCTTGCCGCCCGAACTCCTGCCCCTACGCGCGTTCGTGATCGACACCGACCTGATCCCCGCCGACATGGCGGACGTCATCGAATCCAGCGATCAGAGTAACCCCAATACCAGCCCGGAGAGCGGTAGCGGGAATGCGGGCCCCTTCGGCGACACCCCCGCCGGCCCGAGCGACCCCTTCGGCGGTTAACGGTAAAAACAATGTGTCCATCCGACGTATACGTGCGGCCGAGGTTTGGCACTCTATCGCTCCCGTACCACATGATTCATTCGCGGAAGTCGATTGATAGCGTTCAACCGAGCCGGCGGGGAATGATCTATGCGGAGGCACCCGAGGACTGACGTCCAACGCCATCTATTTTTCCCCCGTTCAGTGCATCATCAAGATGGTAACCCGACGCGTCAGCGAGGAAAATGCAGTGTTTTGCGTGGCGAACGAGTGATCCTCGCTGACGCGTCGGGTTGCCAAGACCGCTTCGCGGTCGAAAGTAGATGGCATTGGGCTGACGTCCTTTGGCTCACTACCACGGATCGAGCGTCATTGCTAAGTTTGTCGCTCGCAATTCGTCGCCATGACTCTCTCTCAATCGAATCCCATGCTTCACTTCATCGACCTCGGTGTCAACGTCGACCACGTGGCTACCGTCCGACAGGCTCGGCGGACAACGGAACCGGACCCTGTCGTCGCTGCGGCGCTCGCCGAGCAAGGCGGCGCCGATGGAATCACGTTTCATTTGCGGGAAGACCGTCGTCACATTCAAGATCGCGATGTCGAACTGTTCATGCAGACCGTCCGTGTCCGCACGAACTTTGAACTCGCCTGTGCCGATGAGGTCCTCGACATCTGTTGCCGATTGAAACCCGATTGGGCCCTGCTGGTCCCCGAGAGTCGTCAGGAGGTGACGACCGAAGGGGGGCTCGATGTGGCGGGAGATCAAGGTCGAATCCGTGACGCAGTTGCCCGCATCGCGGACACCGGGATTCAAACGAGTCTATTTCTCGATCCTGATCCATCCCAGATCGATGCTGCCGCTCGGCTCGGCGTCGACGCGGTCGAACTGCACACCGGTCCCTACGCGGTCGCGGCGGACCGCCACGATGTGGCCTCACGCGACCAAACCGCCGTCGAACTCGAGCGGCTGCGCACCGTCGGCCAGCAGATCGTCGATCACGGCATGCGACTGCACGCCGGGCACGGACTGACCTACGCCAACGTCCGTCCCGTCGCCGCCATCGCGGGCATGCGGGAACTCAATATCGGACACAGTATCGTCAGCCGCGCCGTGATGGTCGGCATGAAGGAAGCTGTTGCTGAGATGCGGCGGCTACTCGACAGCGTCTCACTCCTGCACCTCCACAAATGAAATCCCGAAGGCTTGTAGGGTCAACAGATACAGCAGGTACAGCACCGGAATGAGCAGCAATACCAACACCGTCGCTAGCATCAATCCGAACGCCAAACTCGCTGCCATCGGGATTAACAATTGAGCTTGGAAGGATTTCTCAAACAGTAGCGGGAGCAATCCCGCCACCGTCGTCATGCTGGTCAGCAGGATGGGGCGGAACCGGCGTTGGCCGGCTTCGAGGAGCGCCTCCAAGGGCGCCCGACCGGCCCGCACTCGCGAGTTGATGAAGTCAATCAGCACGATCGAATCGTTGACCACCACCCCGGCCAGGGCCACCAGCCCGAACATGCTGAACAGCGTTAGTGGCAGCCCGAGGATGCCGTGCCCCCAGACCGCGCCGATCATGCCGAAGGGAACAATCGCGAGGATCAGTAGCGGTTGTGCGTAGCTGCGGAATTGCAACACCAACAACACGAACATGCACAGGACCGCGACGGCAAAGCCCATCACGAGGCTGCCGACCGATTCGCGACTCTGTTCCTGTTGGCCTTCCCAGCGGATGGAGACGTTCGGGTACATCCGCGCGAATTCAGGCAGGTAGTCGTCCTTGAGCTCACCGATGATCACGTCGGCATTGGCCGTGGTCTCATCGAGATCGGCTGCGATCGTGATGCTACGCTGTTGGTCGACACGATTGATTTCGGAGAACCCACGCTGCAATTCGACTTCGGCGAGTTCCCCGATCGGCCGGAGCGTGCCGAGGTTGTCGCTGACTTGGATCTCGCGGAAATTCACCAGCGACGCGCGTTCTTCGCGCGGATATCGCACCATCAACTTGACCTCGTGACGGCCGCGCTGCAGACGCATGACCTCGGCGCCGTAATAGGTATTGCGAACGGTTTGGCCGAGGTCCGTGGGGGTCACGCCCGTCGACAGAGCGCTGTCCTTGACCTTGAATTGAAACTCCCATTTGCCGGGCGTGTTGTCATCGGAGATGTCGTAGACACCGGCGAACTTGGCAACTCGGTCTTTCATCGTTTCCGTTGCAGCGAGCAATTCATCGATGTGTTCGCTCGCAGCGAGCAGTTTGAATTCGATCGGTTTGCCCCCCGGTCCCGTCCCCACGCTGCCAAAGGTGACCTTCTCCACGCCGGGAATTTCACCGACCTCGTGACGCCATCGATTGATCAATTCGTCGCTGTTGATGTTGCGAATTTCGGGACCACGAAGCTCCGCGAAAATCTGTCCGGAATTGCTCCCGGCGCCGCTCTGTCCGCCCATGGGGCCTTGCGTGTTCGTGATCGAGCCGACTTCCCGGTAGGCCAATCGGACCGGGCCGATGTAGGTGTTCTCGGATTCCGAGGCGGTGGAATCCTTGGTGTAGATATCTTGAACCGTGCGATTCTCTACCGCAGCCCGCTCGTTGGCGATTTGGTTGTTGACGGTAACGAGAGCCTCTTCCATCCGGCGCGTCGCTCGATCCGTTGCCGATGCTGGGGTCCCGTTGGGAAAGACCACCGTCGCCTGCAAGTAGTTGTTGTCCGTCTTGGGGAACAGCACGCTTTTGACGATCCCGCCACGCACCATTCCGATCGTGCCCACGAGCATTCCGACGGCGACCGCGATCGGGAGCACCGGATTGCGAAGACAAAAATGCAGCGTCGGGACATAGACGCGTCGCGCGAACCACTCCATCGCGTCGCTGGCGTGCGAATTGATCCAAAACAACAGCAGCGCGAACGGCCGCAGCGGATAGGTAACGATCGCTAGCATCCGAAAGAAACCGTGGTGGGAATGCGCCAGGTGGCAGGGCAGCACAAAGGTGCTCTCCCACAACGAGATCAGCAACATCGCGATCACGGCAAACGGGATCACCGCCATGAACTTGCCCATCACCCCCGAGACAAAGAACATCGGTGAAAAGGCGAGCACGGTGGTGGCGATCGACGCGGCGACACTCGGCAGCACCTCCGTCGCCCCATCGACTGAGGCATCCATCAGAGATTTACCCATCTGCCGGTGCGCGTAGATGTTCTCCCCGATCACAATGGCGTCATCGACGACGATCCCTAGAGCAATCAGAAACGAAAACAGCGACAGCATGTTCAGCGTCTGGTCGCCGTAGGCGAGCGCGGCTCCCGCTCCCATGATCGAAATCGGAATCCCCAGGGCGACCCAGAACGCCAAGCGGACCTCCAAGAAAAACGCGAGCACGAGAAAGACCAGCGTCAGACCCTGAGCACCGTTTCGCGTCAGCAGCGCGATCCGGTCGCGAACGTCCGTGCTCGTATCGTTCCATAAAACGAGCCGATATCCGGGCGGCAGGTCCGCTTTGGCTTTCTCAGCATAGTCACGCACATCGTCAACCAACGCGAGCAAATCCTCGCTCTTGGTACGCTGCACATTGATCACCATCGCTGGCTCGCCGTTGATCTCACCGGTCGCCGTGATGTCTTCAAACTCGTCGCGAACGACACCGAGGTCGTCCACCGTTAAAACCACACCACCGGGCTGCGTGATCAGCGGCAAATCTTCGATCTCCGACCCGATACGCCCCTTGTTCTTGGCTCGCAGCAGGATCTCTTGACCACTCGATTTCAATTGACCACCGGGCAGTTCGATATTGCGGGCCCGGATGATCGCGGCGACTTGATCCAACGTCAAACCGTAGGAACGCAGCGTCTCTTCAGGGATCTCAACATCGATTTGGTACGGACGCGTGCCCATCAACTCGGCGACCGTGACCGTGGGCAACAGCAGCATCTCGGCGCGAACCCGCTCGGCCACCTCTCGCAACGCGAGTTCGCCATGATGGGTCCGGTCATCCGGCCCGACCACGCCGACGCGGATCGCTGTTTCGCGAAACGTGATCTGTTCCACCGTGGCGTCTTCGGCGAGATCAGGGAAACTCGGAATGCCCTCGACTTCGCGGTCGATCTCCGCCATCACCGAGGAGACATCGCCGACATCGGATTCAAGCTCAGCGAGCACATAGCCGCTGCCCTCCATCGCGATCGACGTGACCTTTTTGATACCGTTGATCGAGCGGATTGCCTCTTCGATCTTCTGACAGATGGCTTCTTCGGTGTCCTGAGGTGTGGCGCCCGGATAGGGCACCTGGATCATCACGACCTCCAACTCAAACTCAGGAAACACCTCACGCCGCATCGACCAGAACGAAGCCGCACCGACGAGGATCAATGCCAACATCACAACGTTCATTCCGGGCGCGTTGTGAATCGCCCAGGAGAGGACACGCTTCATTGATCGTCTCCTGCCGAGCCGGTTGCCGGTGCTGCGTCGTCGGCCTGATCATCACTGGATTCCGGTGAGACAACCTTGGCGGGGGCGCGAACCGGAAACGCATCCGTGTTGATGCTGCCCAAGGGCGAGACGACGACGAAGGCTTGATCGTGCAGTTCGGAGTCGGCGATCTCACATATCCACGCCTTGCCGCGGTCGGGATCGTCTTCGCTCGGCGTGGCAATGTCCTGGGCCATGTTGAACTCGGTGGTCGTCACGAACTCGTCGACCGGGCGGATCCCGTGCAGCACCTGCAGCTCGCCGGCGACCCACTCACCGGCCTCAAAGCCGGCCATTGGATCCTCCAGGTCAGTGCTCGGCGAGCCGTCTTGATCCGCTTCCGCTGCCGACTCGTCACTTGGCGCGGCGGCATCCGCGAGTTCACTATCGCCCGCCTGCTCCGCTGGCTCACCCTCGCTTGGCCGGCCTGCGTCTGACGCACCTTCGTCCGCTTCCTCCACCGGTACCAGGGAATGATCTAGCACGCTGGGGTCGGCCACGAATTGCCAAACCCGATTTCCCGGCTTGAGCGCCTCACTCGGCAGCACGACCAACTCCACAGCTGGATCCAGCTCCAATCGCAGCGAGACAAACATCCCACGCACCAACGTCGTGGGGCCGGCTGTGGCGGTGGGTGTGTTCTCGATATCGACCGTCTTGCCGTCGCGGATTACCTCAAAGGCACGCGGGTTCTCCACAACGATCCGGACCGGCACGGTCCGCGTCTGCTCATCCAGCCCGATTCCGTCGTAGCCACTGAGTTTGCCCCGCCATTGGTAGATCAACCCTTCGCGACCCGAGACCAGATAACGAACCATCACCGAGGTCGGCGGCAGTTCATAGCCACGTTTGGGAAGCTCGGCAGCCAATTCACTGGCGCTGCTCGCGGGGTCGCGCTCGGCTCCCTTCTGATTGAGGACCCAGTACAGTTGATCGACGCGGAGTTTCGAGGCGACCTCGACTTTGGACGTGTCCTCGATCGTCACCACGGGGCTGCCTCGGGAAACGAACGTATTCAGCTCGGCTTGCTCGCTCACGATCACGCCGTCCATCGGCGCGACGATCTCGGTTCGTTGCAAGTTGATTTTGGCCGCCTCGAGTTGCAAGGCTGCCAACCGTTCGGATGATTCGAGCCGTGTACGCTTCTTGCGAGCGAGTTCCAGTTGGTTCTGATAGAGCACGAGCTGTTGTTCGGCCGTCAGGACCGCCCGGCGGGCTTGATCGAGTTCACCCTGGCTGGCGAATTGGTCAGGCAATGCGTCGCGGCGTGCGACCTCGCGTTGTAGCAGTTCGATATCCGCGCGAGCCAACTCCATCGATCGATTCGTGTTGATCATCTCCTGGTCGACCTCGCCGAGCGATTCATAAGCCTGCTGCTGTTCTCGCTGCAATTGCTCCACCTGCAGTGCGTAGTCCGTGGGGTCAATCTTCATCAGCACGTGCCCCTTGGTCACGTACTTCCCCGCTTCACACAACGGCGATTTTTCGACGATTCTGCCCGCTACCTCGGTTGCCAAGCTCGCTTCGCGGTACGGAACCACCGTCCCATCGGCGGTCAGGTGCAGCTTTTCGCCGGTACTCGCCAACGACCGGACCGGGACAACGTCCACCGCCGGTAACGCGAACAGGCGGCCCACCGGCGTGTCATCGATCGGCGGGCGAGCCGCTGACTCGACGCTGCCGAGGTACCAAACCAACCCACCGGCGGCGAGCAACAGCAACACCGGAACCGCGACGTTCAGCAGCAACCACTTCGGCAAATCCCGACTCGGATGCACCGGCAGCTGTTCGGTGGGATCCACGCCGGCCGTCTCGTCCGCGGCGGTACCCGCAGCCGTCTGGTCAGAACCGTCGCCGTTACCCGGCGCCGGCGAATGCGTTGACCGCTGCGGTTTCGGCGAGCGTGTTCGCTGTTCCTCGGCGTACGGATTTCCAGCCGGCTCCGTCCCCGGTGCCGGCTCCGTTCCTGTTGTCTGTTCGGTGGATTCAATGCTCATCAGGACCGTCGCTTTCGATGTGAGTTCGTCCGTCATTGGAATGAGGGGGGATTGGTTCCAGGCGATCTCGTTCCTGGAGAATGTCAAAATGTCCGCAGGCCGCCAGCGTCGATGCGGTGATGTGACGGCACAGCGACTGAGCGTCATAATGCTTCGTCAACGTCTCGGCGGCAATCAACTGTTGATAGACCGGTCGACCGATTCGGTAATAGAGACACTGGCTCACCACACCCAACGCCAGCTGCGTGACGACGTCGCCGTCCTGAGCTGAGTCACCGGAATCCAACGAAATGGCGGTGTTTTCTAAGGCTGGGTCGGGCTTGAGCAACTCTTCGATCGTTTGGCACAAAACCACGAAAAGCGGCTGGAAATATTCGCGAATCAGCACGCCCAGGACTGGGGTGGGCGACTGCATCTCCCGCATCATCAGCATCGCTTCGAACCCCTCCTCGTCGCCCGCGAGCATTCGCGAGAGCAGTGTTTGTACGATTCGTGTCAGCGTCTCACGCGGCGGCGTTTCACCGAAGGCGGGCGTCGGGAACTCGCGCTGCCGCTGCTCACGAATACTCGCGACCACAGCCCGATAGAGTCCCATTTTATCGCCATAGTAATAACTGACCGCCGCCACGTTGACGTCCGCCTGCTTGGCGATCTCGCGCACCGTCGCGCGGTCATAGCCACGCTGGGCAAAGACCGGCACCGCCGCAGCGATCAGGCGATCGGCCGGGTCGCTGGCGGCAGGACCTCGGTCCGGCGGCGGTGCGTGAGATTGGATGGAACGAGACATTGAGAACGTTGGGAATGAAAATTCGAGCGGTTGAACGCGAGAAGCCGCCGGCTCCGCCAATCATGACTAAAACGCCGCCAAAGTTAAACGTCTGTTTGAAACAAATGTTTCGGTTTTTCTGGCGTCGGTGCGGTGGTATAGTCTACAGACCTAGTCGCGGCATCGTCGTCAGGCGTGCCCGACGCCCCTCGCTGGGCTGGCTCTCCCGTTAAACGGACAGGTCGCCTAGGCAGTGTCCGCTGGGGCGGTATGCCGCTAGTACCCCGCCAATGGCTTGCAAGGGAAAAGCGGGTGCCGTAGTCGGCTCGCCGCAGAATTTCGTGGTGACATCTGCCTATGATGATCGTTCCTGTTTATGTCGCGATGGGGTGCCGACCCCCCATGCGTTGGTCTCGCCTCCTTGTATGCAGTTACCATGACTTCCACTCTTGAGCCGTCAGACACTCGCAAGCCATCTCGCCAGCGTGGATCGATGCGAATCGCAGCGACCGCCGTCCTGGTGACGCTCACCCTGTTTGCGGGCGTGGTCCATGGTTACCTCGACGGTCGCTGGTCCGTTAACGCCGACCTGCGGGCCGTGGGCAGCAAGCTCGACGATCTCCCCGAGCAAGTCGGTGATTGGCGATTGGTCGAGACGACCGAGCTCGACGAGGGGGCCGCCGAATTGCTGCGTTGCTACGGATCCACGGTCCGCATCTATGAGAACGCAAAAACAGGCGCTGCGGTAAACGTGGCGTTGTTGTTCGGCCCCCGTGGTCCGATCGCCGTGCATACTCCCGAGATTTGCTACAGCTCGGTGGGAACGAATCAAACGGGCGAGCGGAAAGCCGAACAGATTACGGCCGCTGGTCTGATGGATTCGCTGTGGTCGGTCCAGTTCGCGGTGAAGCCCGATCCCAACCCCAGCCTCGATGTGTGGTATGGCTGGAGCGACGGTGGGGCGTGGGAAGCCAGACCCCAGCCCCGCTTTTGGTTGACGGAAAATCTATACAAAATTCAGGTCGCCGGTCCCGCCGGTGACGAAACCAGCCGGCCGGTCGAAGAGTTTCTTCGGGTTTTCTTGCCGATGACCCACCCGCAGATGGGTTCATCGTAACTCTCCCGGCGTTTAGGCAGTAATTCATCTTTTTTTCATATTTCGACAGGCCGGTCCCCTTGCCGTCGATTCCACCCATGTTAGCATGGTGAAGACCCGCCATTAGAGGAAGGATATTCGATATGTCGCAGAGTTCATTTCACGCAGCCGAGGGCCATGGTGGCCAGGCTGCACAGGAAGACTCATCAATTGCTTCTCGCAAGCACGAACTGTTGCCTGCTCCCTCGTCGCAGCTCGCGGCGGACGAGAGCCACCAGGGGCGTGCCAGTGTATTTCCGGTCCGTGTCGATCGTGCTCACGAAGGCGAGACCGCCGCTGACGCTCCTTCGCTGGAATATTTCTCCAAGCGATACATCGCTGACCGCATCGTCGGTGCTGTCCTGCTCGTGCTGTTTTCGCCTGTTATCTTAGCCCTGTACTTGATCGTGCGAGCCACTTCGCACGGCCCGGGTTTCTATAAGCAAGTGCGTGTTGGACTCAACGAAAAGCCGTTTGAAATCGTCAAGCTGCGTTCGATGGTTTTGGATGCGGAAAAGCCGGGCCAGCCCCAGTGGTCGGTCAAAGGTGATTCGCGAGTCAATTGGGTCGGTCGTGTGTTGCGAAAACTGCACCTCGACGAACTCCCCCAGCTGTTGAATGTGACCCGTGGCGACATGTCGTTGGTCGGTCCGCGTCCAGAGCGGCCGCAGATTTGCGAAGGTCTCGCGGCCAAGATCCCCGGCTACTACGGCCGCAACGCCGTCAAACCCGGTGTGACGGGGCTTGCCCAGATCAACCTGCCACCCGATGAGTCGCTCGCCGACGTGCGGCGGAAACAGATCTTGGATCTGCACTACATCGAAAATGCGAGCTTGTGGTTAGACGTTCGCATGGTCGTCGCCACGGCGCTGCGAATGGTCGGCATCAAGGGAGGTGTTGTCATGGACCTGATGCGGCTCGATCGCACGAACCTCACCAAAGGTGTCCAGGATCCCGCTGGGAAGGAACAGCTCGCGGAAGTCAGTCTCGCCCGCGCAGCCTCACGGTCCGAGTCCACGGTCGACATGCCCACCCGCCTCCAGTTCGCTGGAGCCGACGACAGCACCTGTCACTCCCTCCCCAATCACCCCCGCTAGCCCCAGGTTCGCTGAGCCGAGGGCCATAAGTCGCCCGGGTACTGCCCGCCACCAACGAACGACTGACTTCACCCTCCCGGCGAAGCTGGGAGGGTCGGAACACGAGCCTTCAGCGAGTTTTCCGGGGAGGGCCGAATCGCAACGGAACCGCCAAACCAGCCTCATCCCTCCTTGCCCACCAAGCGTTCGTTCAAAAAGAGGCAAGGCATCGCGAACGCCCGCCAATAAAAACTGGCTCATTCGACGCAAGCGTGCGCGGAGCACAGGGGGAAGGTTTTCTAGGCATGGCTCTAGTATCCAATAATCTTACAAAAATGCGTCCCTGACGAACGAATGTCCGCCAGGGACCGGCAACACCATTGGCGTACCGTCGACCGAGATATCCCTCGCCAAGCCAGCACCTCTGCAGAGCTCGGCTCCGTTTCTCCCGGCAGCTCCAGTCTAACATCCACTATCACCTCCGACAAATCAATCACTGGATACTGGAGCCATGCCTCCAAAACCTCCAGCGCACGCTTCCGTCGGATGAGCCTGTAAAAGCGTAAAATTCGACCATCACCCGAGGCCTCGCGGCTATCGGCTCACAAATCTTTTCCCGCCTGCGTGATGCCCGCCAGCCGAAACGGGCGGAGCCGTTTGGCTACACTCTGCTAATCGCGTGACGATCAACTTGGACCCCCAGCATTTGACGCCCGCTTCGTCCGCTCCTTCGGTCGACCTATGTCACGCATTGAGCGTTGATGTTGAAGACTACTTTCAAGTGTCCGCCTTTGAGGGCCGCGTTTCTCGAAAAACTTGGGAGACCTACGAGTGCCGGGTCGAAGCCAACACGGACCGGATGTTGTCGCTTTTTGATCAATGTCAAGTCCGCGGCACCTTCTTCATTCTCGGTTGGGTTGCCGAGCGGTATCCTGGCCTCGTCAGTCGGATCGCCCAGTCCGGTCACGAGATCGCCTCGCATGGCTACTGGCACCGGTTGGTCTACGATCTCACGCCCGAGCAGTTTGCGAGCGACATCGCCGACTCGGTTGAGGCGATTCACAACGCCTGCGGGATCCGAGCGACGGCCTACCGAGCCCCCAGCTTCTCGATTGTCGAACGATCGCTCTGGGCACTCGATATTCTCGCCGAGCAAGGATTCACGACCGACAGCAGCATCTTCCCGATTTCGGGCCACGATCGCTACGGCATGCCTGGCGCGAAGAAAGAGATCCACACACTGCCCACCGCCCACGGCGACCTCGTCGAGTTCCCCCCCACCGCGTCAAAGATCGGCGGCCTCACCGTCCCCATCGGCGGCGGCTATTTCCGCCTCTTCCCCCGCCAGCTCACCTCCGCCGCGATCACCCAGCACGAACGGCTCAACCGCCCCGCGATGTTCTACATCCACCCCTGGGAAATCGACCCCCATCAACCCCGCATCCAAGGCGCCGGCGCCAAATCCCGCTTCCGCCACTACGTCGGCCTCGCCCGCACCGAACAAAAACTCCGCCGCCTCCTGCAAACCCATCGCTTCGCAACCATGGAGGAAGCCATCGGTCGCTAGCCACGAGCCACAGATAGAAACAGAAAAATGAGCCGAGGGCCGTAAAGCCGAATCGGTAGTGGACGAGGCGACGAGTCCTTGGTACGCAGGGCTCGTCGCCTCGCTCACGCGTCGGGTTACCAAGACCGCCTCGCAAACGAAAGTATGAGCCAATCGCCGTAAGGCCCCGGGTACCACCCACCATCCACCCAGCGCCTCACCCATCTCGCCTCACCCAACCGTCTTCTCCCACAACAAACCACGTTTCGCAACGAGAAGGCCACGGCACCGATCACCGTCCCCCCGTACAACCAGCCCAAACCCCCAACACCGATACTCAGCACCGTCGAAGATTTCGTTTCGAGCAAAAAAATCATGCACCCAGGACGTTTGTGCACGTCCACGCGTGTGTCCCGCTCCCATGCACGTGAATCGCCAGGAAGAATGCATGACTGCGTCGCCCACTGGGGAAAAAACGCAACGATCCACCCGCGGCGAAGCGGCGGCGCCAGCTAGAAACGAGCTGTTAGAAACCTAAAAGCGAGCAGCCAACAGCTACCCGCTTCCTGCCCCCACTGTTAAGATACCCACGCTCCAGTTTTCCCCTCCTGCAGGGAGGGTCAGGCTCTGTTTGAGCCAAAAAGAGCGAGCGCCCCATTCCCACCAAACCCACCCTGGATGCCAGCCCCCGAGCTGTCACCCAAGCGGACGAAGTCCGCGCCGATTCGAAGGAATCGCTTTCAAGTTTTGCCTGCGTTAGTCGATCTGCGAAGCGTCAAACGACCAATGGCATGGGCCTGTCCGGTCTACTCGAATCAGCGTGTCACCGGCAAGAGGTTAGGGATTGTCGAGATGCGAAGTAGAGTATGGTGATGGACCCCTCCACTCGGTTGCTGATGCTGACGCATCGCTTTCCTTTTCCGCCTACCAGTGGCGACCGGATTCGGTCCTACAATCTGCTTCGTTTCCTGGCGTCGCAGTATCGCGTTTCGCTTGCCTGCACGGCCGATGAGCCAGTCTCGGATCAGCAGTTATCCCATGTTCGTGAAATGTGCGAGCAGGTCCACGTTTGCCCGGTGGGTGGTGTGAGTCGCAAAGCCCGTGCGGCGACCGCGTTCGCTCGGGGCAAGAGTCTCACCGAGGGCATGTTCCACACGCCCGATCTCCACAAGCGGGTGCGAGATTGGCATCAGCGTGATCCATTCGACTTCGTCGTCGTGTTCTGCTCGAGCATGTACCCCTATGTCGACCATCCCGATTTCAGGGTGACGCCGACGATTGTCGATCTCGTGGACGTCGATAGTGAGAAATGGACGCAGATGAGCGTCGAGTCCGTCGTCGGCAAACGGCTGGTTTACGCGGTCGAAGCCAAACGCGTCCGCGCACTCGAGCGTCGGATCGCCGAGCAGGCCTCCAGTATCGTGCTGGTGAGTGATTCCGAAGCGGAGTTGTTTCGCCAAGTCGTCGCACCGGCGGCGTCGGTGCATGGGATCAGCAACGGCGTCGACACTGAATACTTCTGCCCCGGCGACCAGTCCACGCCAGCCAAAGAGGCCGGCAGCACGTCAGTCGCCTTGCGTCTCGTGTTCACGGGTGTGCTCTCGTACCCGCCCAACGTCGAAGGAATCAGTTGGTTCTGCGAGCATGTGTTCCCCGGCATCCGCGAGCAGTTTCCAGTCGAGTTGGAAATTGTCGGCCGCAGCCCCAACGCCCGTGTTCAATCACTCGCCGCGATCGACGGGGTCACGGTCGTCGGGGAGGTCCCCGATGTGCGTCCGCACCTCCACCACGCCGACGTTGCCATATCTCCCCTGAAGCTAGCCCGTGGAATCCAGAACAAAGTGCTCGAAGCGATGGCTTGTGAGTTGCCGGTCGTGGTAACGACCCGATCGGCTGAGGGCATTGACGCGATCTCGGGGCAGCATCTTCTTGTTGCCGACAACGTCGCTCAGTGGCAAGCAGCGATCGCGGAACTCGCTCGCCAGCCAAACCGGCGAGCCGTCATCGGCAAATCCGCCCGCCAGCTCGTCGTCAGCGACTACTCCTGGCCCGCCCGTCTGAGCAAGTTCCTCGACCTGATCCCCGATCCGCCTGCGGCAAAGTCGCTCAGCTCTCCGAGCTGATCGCGTTCAGGCGTCGGACCCCTCCTGCTATCAGCTCCCACAGTGCCCGGTCCCCCGCCCCGGGCGTTCCAGCTAAGCTCGCCCGCCGGTCGGGCACGCCCATTCACCCCACTCAACTCACTCCGTACGCAATCGGTTCGGAGAACCGAGCGACAATGTCGCTCAGCTCTCCGAGCTGATTGCGACCAGGCGTCGGACCTCCCCCTGCTATCAGCTCCCGCAGTGCCCAGTCCCCCGCCCTGAGCGTTCCACCTTCCTCGCCCGCCGGCTGGGCACACCCATTCACCCCACTCAACTCACTCCAAACGCAATCGGCTCGGAGAGCCGAGCGACAATAGCACATTTCCGCCAGGCGAGAGCCGAGCGGGTACCGCTGCATAAGCGGCGCAATGCAGACTACTGAGATGAACGATCGACCAGGAGAGTTGTTCGACCCGCACGCGGACTTCGATCAGTGGGACCGCAGTCGGCCGCACCGGCACCAGCCCGCCGCGATCTGCGTTCTCACCATGCGGCTGAACGATTCGATTCCCGCCTCGGTAATCGAAGTTTGGCACCGCCAGCGAATTGATTTTCTACGCCGAGCAGGGATCGCTATCGAACGCGATTGGAAAGAAGGATACCGCGAACTGAGTCCAGCCATGCAGCGACGGTTTGATCAAACGTTCTCGCGGCAACGTGAGGCACTGCTGGATGAGTGCCGAGGTGAGTGTCAACTCGGCAACCCGACTGCGGCTAACGAAGTCGTTTGTTCACTGAGGAAATTTCACGCAGATCGTTACTGGCTCGGCGACTTCGTGATCATGCCCAATCATGTGCATTGCCTGGTCGCTTTCCGGACCACGGAGATCGCGAAGACGCAGCCAGGCGGTTGGATGCGATACTCAGCTCGCCGCATCAATCGGCTGGTCGGCCGCAAGGGCGTTCTGTGGTTTCCCGAACCGTTCGATCATCTCGTGCGCAGCGCGGAACAGTTGTTGTATTTGCGGAAGTACATCTACGAAAACCCCATGAAAGCCGGTCTCAAAGAAGGAAGCTTTGTTTATCACAGGTCAAACGGGCGGTTCTAGGAAGTGTGTCCGACGCACTCGGTTCGGAGAACCGAGCGACAAAGTCGCTCAGCTCTCCGAGCTGACCGCGTTCAGGCGTCGGCCGTCCCGCGAGCCCGCAGAAACGCACCCCACAACGCGGCAAAAAAACCATCGGGCCGGCCGTACGCAATCGATTCGGAGAACCGAGCGACAAAGTCGCTCAGCTCTCCGAGCTGATCGCGCTCAGGCGTCGGCCGTCCCGCAAGCCCGCGGAAGCGTCACCCCACAACGCGGCAAAAAAACCATCGGGCCGGATCGTACGCAATCGGTTCGGAGAACCGAGCGACAAAGTCGCTCAGCTCTCCGAGCTGATCGCGCTCAGGCGTCGGCCGTGCCGCGAGCCCGCAGAAACGCACCCCACAACGCGGCAGAAAAAACATCGGGCCGGATCGTACGCAATCGGTTCGGAGAACCGAGTGACAAAGTCGCTCAGCTCTCCGAGCTGACCGCGCTCAGGCGTCGGCCGTCCCGCGAGCCCGCGGAAGCGTCACCCCACAACGCAGCAGAAAAACCATCGGGCCGGATCGTACGCAATCGGTTCGGAGAACCGAGCGACAAAGTCGCCCAGCTCTCCGAGCTGATCGCGATCAGGCGTCGGTCGTGCCGCGAGCCCGCAGAAACGCACCCCACAACGCGGCAGAAAAATCATCGGGCCGGCCGTACGCACTCGGTTCGGAGAACCGAGCAACAAAGTCTCCGCGCCGGCCGTGTTCGCGTACGGTCTTCACGCCGCACGCGGCCGCAATCACGCCGCAGTCCTGCCAGCCCTCCTCCTGGCTCCAACCAAGTACTTCGACATCCAATAAAGTGTCCAACGCTCCCTAGGCGCATGAGAGGTAGCCGGTACCCTTTCTGTCGAGTTCGACTGGGGGTGTTCCCTCGCCGATTTCCGTGAGCAAACGACGCTGTGGCGATTCTTCGCGAGAACAAATCGCTTGCTTGTACGTTCTAGCAACATTCGCCACTTTGGCGTTGCAAAACTCTCCGCCATGGGACGCCGATGCGTCACCCAAGTGGACGAAGTCCGCGCCGACTGCAGGGCGAATCGAATTGATCGACACTTTGAATAGAAAATTACGAAGATCGAACGCAATCGGCTCGGAGAGCCGAGCGACAAAGTCGCCCAGCTTTCCAAGCTGGCAGCGATCGGGCGTCGGTTACCCCGTCGAAGGATGAATCGTGCTCTGGATTCGCCGATGGTCTCAAGCAATCAGCCCTCCGTCACACCTCGCATGAACCCGCAGCGAGACCAGCGAACAATACGCTCAATAGCACCCAGCAAAGTCGGCTCGGAGAGCCAAGCGATAAAGTCGCCCAGCTTTCCAAGCTGGCAGCGTCCGCCTTTCACCTCCGCAAGCCGTACTGCCTGCCAGCATTGACGGAAAGCCGCTCTCGTCTTACGTAGCCCCGATGCAGCCACACCGAATCACACGCTTGCCCCGCATACTTCACGCAATGCCAACCTCTCGCTCATGAGCACCATCGCCGATACGACCGAATCTGTCGCCGCGGGGGCCTCACGCCCAGCAGGTAGCGAGCCCGAGCACGTGACGATTATCGAAGCACGCAAGGGCCTGCAACTCTTCGATTGGAAGGAACTCGTCGCCTACCGCGATCTGTTTCGATTTCTAATTTGGCGGCAAATCAAGGTCCGCTACGCGCAGTCGGCAATCGGCATCGGCTGGGCAGTGATCCAGCCGCTGTTCTCGATGGTCCTGTTCACAATCGTCTTTGGCCGCCTCGCGAAGATCGACTCCGACGGTGTGCCCTATGCCCTGTTTAGCTTAGCCGCCTTGCTGCCTTGGACGTATTTCAGCAACGCGATCAGCGACGGTGTGGCCAGTTTGGTCAGCGAAGCCAATATGCTGCGGAAGATTTACTTTCCGCGGTTGCTGCTGCCGCTATCCGCTGTCGTCGCCAAGCTTGTGGACTTCGGGATCGCCGCGGTCATGATGGTATTGCTGATGATCTACTATCAGCATTTGCCCGGCCCCGAAATCTTGATCTTACCCTTGCTGATCGTGCTGATGGTCGTCACCGCCAGCGGTGTCAGCGTTTGGCTGACGGCGCTCGCTGTCCAGTACCGCGACGTCAAGCATGCGATGACGTTTCTGATCCAGTTAGGCATGTATGCTTCGCCAGTCGTCTATCCCACCAGCCTGATACCGGAGAAATTTCAGCTCCTCTACGCTCTCAATCCCATGGTCGGTGTGATCGAGGGCTATCGCAGCGCGTTGCTCGGCAGCCAGCCGATCCCATGGAGCCTGCTCGCCGTCGGCACCGCATCGGCAAGTGTTCTGATGTTAACCGGTCTCGCATTCTTCCGCAGCAAAGAAAAAGTATTCGCCGACGTAGCTTAGGGAGTGGCTAGTTGTTAGTTGCTAGTGGCTAGCGATAGCCATGAGGTGGCGGCAGAACTCAGTCTGGGGTGTGAGCCCCAGGAATGGCGTCAGAATCCGTCGCCGAAGCCTACCAACAAGCTCCTAGCCACTATTTCGAAAAATGTCTTATGACGAATTGGATGTTTGGAAGCGATCGGCGCGGTTATCGGTGACGCTCTATCGGGAAACGAAAGAGCTTCGCGATTTTGGTTTCCGCGACCAGATGACACGCAGTGGCCTTTCGATCCCATCAAATATTGCGGAAGGCTATGAGCGAGACAGCGATGCCGAGATCGCCCGCTTTCTCACGATTGCGAAAGGCTCTGCCGGCGAGCTCCGCACCCAGATCCTCATCGGCATCGAAGCCGGCTTCCTCGATCGCACCTCCGCAAAACAGTGGGCCGACGAAGCCTATCAACTCAGCAAAATGTTAGCCGCCCTCATCCGCCACCACCGCGCCAAAAAAGCTAGCCACTAGCCACTAGCCACTAGCCACTAAAAAAATGTCCCACCCCGTTATCTCCGTCGAAAATCTCTCCAAGGCCTACCGTCTCGGTCATAAGGAGGAAGTTCCCGATACGATCACGGGTGCGGCGAAAAATATCCTGATGGCGCCGTGGCGAAACTTCCGTCACCTTCGTTCTCATTCCATCACGGATGCGGAGGGTGGTGAGGACGACACACTGTGGGCGCTCAAGGACGTCTCGTTCGAAATCAACCAAGGTGACGTGGTTGGGATTATTGGTCGCAATGGGGCGGGCAAAAGTACGCTCTTGAAAGTGCTCAGCCGGATCACCGAACCCACCAGCGGCCGGGCTGTCATCCGGGGCCGAGTCAGCAGCCTGCTCGAGGTAGGGACTGGGTTTCACCCCGAGTTATCTGGTCGCGACAATATCTACATGAACGGCACGATTCTGGGCATGACCAAGCGCGAGATTGATCGCAAGTTTGATGAAATCGTCGATTTTTCTGGCGTTGAGAAGTTTTTAGATACGCCGACAAAGCGCTATAGCAGTGGGATGCAAGTGCGATTGGCCTTTGCCGTTGCGGCGCACCTAGAGCCCGAAATTCTCATTGTCGACGAAGTGTTGGCAGTAGGTGACTTTGACTTTCAAGAAAAGTGTCTTCGGAAAATGCAGGACGTTTCATCGTCTGGCCGCACCGTGATTTTTGTAAGTCACAATCTCGCGGCGATAGGGACTCTCTGTTCACGTGCCATCGTACTAAGCAAAGGAGCCATTCAAGCATCGGGTACCGTTTCAGACTCAATCGAAGAGTATCTTTCAGGTTCCCGCACGAAAATTAGTGGTCACAGCGTCCGCTGTGGCGAAAAACAGGTTTTCGTAGTGTCGAGCGAAGAGCGAGAGATACATCGCAAATGTGAGGAGGCTCTTTCCTTCAAGCTGCAATTCCAAACGCCTGATCCAATAGAGAATCCCTCTTGCGGTTTCATTATCTACGATAAAAGTAATGCGCCGGTTGTCGGTGGCAGTTCGAAATTTCAGCGACAATCATCCGGGGGATGCTCCAACACCTGGAAATTGACTTGTGACCTAGGCCATCTGCCACTTTCTCCCGGAAACTATACTGTTTCAATATGGCTTGGTACGCTTAATCACGACCTCGCAAAGGCAGCTAATTTCTTTGACATTACTATCGACGATACAGACCCTTTTAACTGCGGTTTCGCTGTACCCAAAAGCTGGGGGAATCTCTTTTGGCGTGGGAACTGGCACTTCGAAGCCGATTCGATTGCAGCGGCACAGAAATGATTTTAAGAACGCACGGCCCCCGGCATCTCTGATAACAAGAACTTCGCATTGCATTTGAAGTATTGGCATGCTTCTCAGAAGCCGGCGGTGCGCCGTCCTCTGAATCAGTGCTTTAACGAGAACAATTTGGAGAGTACCTTTGGAAATTGAAAAGAAGTCGATTGCTGCTTTTTACGATGCGCACAGCGAACGAATGCTACGTGATTTCGTGAATGGAAACGCTCGCGTGTCCGCAGCAATTGATCTTGTCACAACTCACCTTCATGGTCGAAACGGCAAGATATTGGATGTTGGTTGTGGAATCGGATCAGCGTCTTATCTATTTGCTCAAAAGCTAACGGGTTTCGAAGTGCTGGGCGTCGACATTAGTCCAAAATCAATTGAAATTGGCCGTAAACTCTTTTCCGGTGATCGCGTCTCTCTGGCGGTTTCTGATATGGAATGCTCGCCAGAAGATGGCCCGTTCGATGCCATTGTTCTGGTTGATGTATATGAGCATATACCGCGTGAGAAGTGGCCGGATTTCAATAGGGTACTTGCGTCGTCGTTAACACCCGATGGAATGCTGATTCTGACAACACCAAGTTCGCTGCATCAAAGTTACCTGAAGGAGTGTAAGCCGGAAGGATTGCAGATAGTTGACGAGACAGTAGAGGTTAGTGATGTCATGTCGCTAGCTCGCGATTTGGACGCGACCCTTGTGCACTACAGCATGAAATCGATTTGGCAAACAAATGACTATTTGCATGTTGTGATAGAGCGGTGCCCGCAGTACTCGCCTAAGGTCAAATCGCATCAGCGCAAGCTAACTGTTAATCAGCGATTGCGTCGAAAGATGCGCCATCTCTCTGGGATGTCTCAAGAGCCGGTTGGCGTAAAGGAACGTCGCTGTTACGTAAAGGAGCGACTTGGAGTTGATGTCAAATAAATCACGCGCCATCAAAGTCTGCCTCGTACGACCGAGCGCATTTGGGGTCTCAGAAACCTTCATCGATGCGCACGCATCGAGAGTCTCGTCTGTTAATGACGTGCTCGACTTCCGCGCTTCTATTCCGTACCTCAACGGTCGCCCCGTTCTATCGCAAGCTATTGCGCCGCGCGCCCTGCGTAAAATCAAACGGATTCTCACGAACGCGGATTGGAACGAGGAGATTCAGCTCGGTTTGACTTCGGCTTTCAAGGCTTCTAAAGCAAGTGTTGTTCTCGCCGAGTACGGCATGACCGCTGTTAAAATCCAAAACGCATGCGAGAAGCTGGATGTTCCATTTATCGCGCATTTTCACGGGTATGACGCGAGCAAGCGTGCGGTGCTTGAAGAGTACGCGGCTTCCTATCATCAAATGTTTCAGGCTGCGGCAGCGGTGATAGCCGTGTCACGAGCCATGGAATCCCAGTTGCTCAAGCTTGGATGTCCGAGAAACAAGCTGATCTACAATCCATATGGCGTTTCGTTAGACCAATTCTCCGGGGCCACTCCACAAGAAGCTGAACGACGGTTTATTGCGGTCGGCCGCTTTGTCGAGAAGAAGGCACCGCAAAATACGTTGCTAGCCTTCAGTCAGGTAGTTCAACGTTTCCCGGATTCTCGCTTAATAATGATAGGCGATGGTATCCTGCTGAATAGCTGCCGCGAGTTAGCTGCTGAACTTGAAATTACCCACGCAGTTGACTTCCTGGGGGAGCAGCCACACCACGTCGTCAATGAGAAGATGAGAACGGCCCGTGCTTTCGTCCAGCACTCTGTCACGGCAAAGTCAGGGGATAGTGAGGGGACACCGAACGCTGTTCTCGAGGCAGGAGCAAGTGGCCTGCCAGTAGTTGCGACTCGGCACGCGGGAATTCCTGACGTGGTTGTTGACGGAGAAACTGGATTGCTTGTAGACGAGGGCGATATAGATGGGATGGCCGCGCACATGCAATCGCTCGCTCAATCGGCTGATTTAGCAGGCAAGCTTGGACGAAAGGCTGCCGCCCATATTGCAAATTGCTACACAATGGAACACAGCATCAACCGACTCGAACGGATACTCGAAGCTGCCGCCGAGCGACGCGATATGGACGTCGTGCGTAACGAAATCGATCGCGAGTTTCCTTCCAGCTTGAATCGCAGTAATGAATAGCCAGACTGTACGCGTTAGCCCACGGCTGGCGAACCTGAGAAAAAATTTACAGTCTCCTCAAATGACCTACGGCATTAGAAAAACAGAAGAAGTAGGCTCATCCGACGGAAGCGTGCGCTGGGGGTTTTGGAGGCATGGCTCCAGTATCCAATGACTGATTTGTCGGAGGTGATAGTGGGTGTTAGACTGGATCTGCCGGGAGAAACGGAGCCGAGCTCTGCAGAGGTGCAACTTGGCAAGGGATATCCCGGTCGATGGTACGTCAAGGGTGTTGCCGGTCCCTGGCGGGCATTCGTTTGTCAGGGACGCATTTTTGTAAGATTATTGGATACTAGAGCTATGCCTAGAAAAACATTCCCCTGTGCTCCGCGCACGCTTCCGTCGGATGAGCCAGAAGTAGCCACGGGCGTTCACCACAGCATGCAGTGGTCCTGATTATCAAACAAGATTTCTCGTTCAATGCCGCATCGGAATCGTTGGGCGTCGGTGCTGCCACTTTGCGTTCTTTCCACCGAATACTAGCGAGGTCGCAGACACCGTCAACAGAAGACGAGTCGCTCATCGAGTTGGAGGCCAAGAATGTTTGCCTACGTTGAGAGCTGCAATGCGTTCAAATGGAACGTGAAATCCAAAAGAATGAAACGAGTTGATCCGTGAAGTAGCCGAGTGAAGTTCGGCGGGATCCACGAGCACCAAGATCTCATCCCCAGTATGCATCGATTTCTTTACCGTAGCACGAATGATTTCTGTGCTAATCGCAGATGTATTTTGGGCCCAGGTAGGCAATTATTAAAGCACGCTTCGGTCGCTCCCATTCGAGTGCTCGATGAGTCGCACGGCGTGGTACACCAGCAAATCTGTGGCGATACCAATATTGTTGTTTTTGAACGTGCTTGGATCAAGTTCCCAGCATTCTCCGATCTACGAGAAGCAGAGTTGAGGACGATTGAACACATTGAAGCGTTCTGTAACGCATCCTGCATTCAACACTCGCTTAGCTACTGGACGCTCGTCGCACAATGCCATTCAGCGAGGCAATCTCATGTGTCCGTCAGGCGTGTGCCAACGCGGCCTGAAACGCCCAGTTGGTTTGTGTCACCAAATGATTGCGAAGCTCACGGTCTCTCTGCAACAGCCCAGCTACCGGTTCATAAGATCGTGGTTCTATTGTCTGTCTCGCAGTTTCTGAGTAAGCTGCGAGACTATATTTCATATGATACGAAGTACTCGTTTTCAATACAATTGACTAAGTTTTCTTCACAACTAAGGCATGCGTTTTGCGCACGTCGGCAACAGGATAGCCAATCCATTTACTCTATAGTTGTTCGTCGAGCACAGATTGAATGGCGGCCGAATCTGGCGCGAAAAAGGGAGTTGTTATGTGCAGTCCTGTGAATCACAGAATAGCCAACTGCGAGTACGGCGAAGTGTTGGTATCCATTATTCTACCCTGTTTTAACAGTGATCCCTATGTTTCAGAAGCCATTGATTCTGCATTGCATCAGTCAATCAACGGGATCGAGGTTATAGCTGTTGACGATGGATCCACCGATCGAACCGCGGAGATTTTAGAGTCATATTCTGCAATACATACACATCGCTTTAGTCAGAACAAAGGCAAGTCATCTGCTTTGAACTGGGCTATCGAGCGCGCTAAAGGTCAATACATACTGATTCTTGACTCCGACGACGTACTTGAGAAAGAATGCTGCAAAACTCTCTCTGCGTTTCTAGAGGCAAACCCAGATATTGGAGTCGCTTTTGGCCATGCGAGGCTATTCTGCGACGGATCGGTCCTTAGCGAAAGGCATCCGATAACAGAAGGCGTCAAAAAAATATCCTTCGAGTCCAGGGGGGATTGGCAGGTATTAGACTCAGATGCTTTTTTTGATGCGACATTAAATAGAAGCTTGTGTGCGATGCCATCGACAATGGTACGAAAGTCCAGTTATGACGCTGTGGGGTTGCATAATGAGGCAGTCCCGTCCGGGCAAGACTGGGAAATGCTAGTGCGTCTATCAGAGAAGTACAGATTCGCTTTTTGCGATCAGGTGCTATCTAGTATTCGGCGGCACGATAACAATCTTTCGTCGTCCGATGCCCATCTGTACGCTCGCCTTCGGGGGAGGTGCAACGCACTTGAAGGAATTCTTGAGCAGGTCCACATCTCCGACTCTCAACGGACGTGCTTGTCGAACAGGCTGCTTGCAGGTCGCCTGCATCTTGCTCGTGTGTTGGTTGCTGATGGGGAGTGTAGAGAAGCCCGTAAATTGTATCGTACTATTGCGGATTCTCATTTGGTTTCGCCACCTATGAAATGGCGGATTATGGCTCAATTTCCCGGCGGTGTCATCAAAGCAATTCAGAAGTCACGCCGTTTCTTCAAGCGAAGTGTCTGTTAGGTGGAGCGATATATCTTGGGGCTCAGTCGCTACTGATGCTGCGATATTCTATTATGTGTGTTTTTAGTCGTTTTTGTGACCTTTGCCTCAATGACATGTGAGGCATCTCTGCTGTGCGTTAGTTTGTTCATCGCAGATTTTAGGACGTCAGATTATTCACGAGTAGTAAATTGCTTAGCAAATTCTGAGTTTGCTAATTCCGTGTTTTGGCCGAATGAGGGCGCTCTAGCCGGACGCATCTTCAGCTGAAACGGGCAGACGGTTCAGAATCAGCGTATTTTTTGTTTTTGCACTGTAAAGGCGTTGCTAGCAAACCGGGACGTTGGGGGCCCGGGGCACAAGTAGCTCCACGTGTGTTCGCCATAGGTTTCCTAGTGCATCGTCGAGCAACAATCAGCGTGATGATCCGTCTGCCGTCGAAGGCGGGCGTAGGGAGTGCGCTTTGGGAATGGGCGACCACATGTATCTAGGACTGCTAGTTGGTGCCAGGTGTCCACATGTTTTTAGAGCCAGAGATATATATTGATGCCCCGCTCTCGTGGCTTTCTGAATCCTAGAAATCAGAATAGGGACCGATTATGATTGATGTAAGTGTTTTGATTCCTGTCTACAATGGTGAAGAGTTCATCGCCCAGGCAGTCGACTCCGTTTTGAGCCAAGAGGATGTTGAATTCGAGGTTATTGTAATTGACGATGGATCGAATGACTCCACGGGCGCGATTCTAGCTGGTTATGGTGATCGAGTTCGGGTGATTCGGCAACGCAATGGTGGGCACGTTAAAGCCCGGAATAATGGTGCGAAGCTCGCTGGCGGCGAATGGATTGCCTTCCTCGATGCAGACGACTGTTGGCGTCCGTCGAAATTACGAAAGCAGCTCAGCGCCGCAGATCTTAAAACAGAGCTAGTATATACTGATCGCGAGAACTTTGGCGATCTCAGCCGGGTGTCGAAAATTCAGTCTGATGCGGTTCGCCATCATGAGGGCGATATCTTCGAGCCACTTCTGTACAACAACTTTATTACCGTTGCAAGTGTGATAATGCGCAAGGCCTGTTTTGAGAGATTGGGGGGGTTTGACGAAAGCTTACACGTGTGCGAAGACTGGGATTTGTGGCTTCGGTTTGCTGCACGTGGTGGCATGGCCAAATGCGTGCCAGAGCCACTCACCTTGTATCGTTGGCATGCACAATCGATGTCGAATGACCAGGACAAGATGTGTCTAGGTCGTCGAATAGTTGTCGAACGGGCGATCCAGTCCGAGCGTGGAAAGGCTCTGGGTGACGCTGCTGCAGCCCGAGCGCGTGCGACAGCTTGGAGATGTTCAGCCTGGCATGCTATGCCATTTTCTCGTTCGCGTGCCATTCACTGGTATTCGAAAGCGGCGATGGTGTGTCCGCGCGACCTTAGCATTTATAAACAAATCGCGAAGTGCTTGATTGGAAGATCATAATTGTCCTTCTATTTGGGGACGAGGCTGAGTGTGCTAGTGGTAATCGGAGCGGGAAGATTATCGAGATGTTTTGCGATAGAGATTGTCATAGTTGTTGAGGCATTTTCGGCCATTAGGCGTGCGGTTTTTTTGTGTCGAATCGCTGCTATTGGTACTTAGAGAGTAAGCATGAATTGGCGAAATTGTTTTCTCGTGGGTTCTTCTCGGAATTTAGTGGCACGTATTTTCCGGCATCAGATCGAGTTTGCCGCAGTAAAACAGAATCCTGAGTCGGTAGTTGGCGAAGGAACGAAAGCCTCTTGCGGCTGACTTGATGGATTGA
>NZ_SJPK01000020.1 GCF_007859855.1 Allorhodopirellula solitaria | reverse complement strand
AGCTAACCGAGCCGTGCTGGCTGGCCGACAAACAGTGGACTTTGAGTGTCGAAAAAGCTACCCTATTGGTGGTGCCGCTGAGCGTACGCGCGCACTGCAAATTTTCGTTCTGGATATGACAGTACTCCAAAACCTTCCGCTGTGCTCTGCGCACGCTTCCGTCGGATGAACCGCTATTTCTTGAGTTCGGTGGGAGTGGGATCGCATTGACGTCGGAAAGCCCAACCATGCACAACAAAGTCAACACAACTCTGCCCGTCCCAATCGCTCCGTCAGCAGCCGCGGCATGACCTCGTCTGAGTGCGGATCGACAAAATGGCAATTGCTTGGCGAGCAATTTTGTGCCGACCTGCCGGCCGATGCGATCGCCACGGTGGGCGTTGTGGTGGGGTGTAGCGGTGGTGCGGATAGCGTGGCTTTGACACGGTTGATCGCCGAGCATTCCCAGCGTTTGCCCGAACCCAAGCGGTCGTCACGGCCGCCGTTGCGGATCGCGCATTTCAACCATGGCCTGCGTGGCCAACACTCCGACGCGGACGAGCAATTGGTTCGCGACCTGGCGGATTCGCTGGGCATCGACGTCGTGGTGGGGCGTCCAGGCCGCGAGGATGACGGGGATGCCGAAGCGAACCTACGACAAATTCGCCGCGATTTCTTTCATGACGTCGCCGCTCAAAGCGGCTGCCGCTACGTCGCGTTGGCCCACTCGGCCGACGATCAAGCTGAGACCGTGCTGCATCACTTGCTGCGGGGCACGGGAACACAGGGCATGGCGGGGATACGACCGGCCAGTCCGCTGGGGCGAGATTTCGTGATCCTGCGACCGCTGCTGCGGGCCCGCCGGGAAGCAATCCGCAGTGCGTTGGTCGAACAGGGCTATCGGTGGCGGGAAGACGCGAGCAACGAATCGACGCGGTACACCCGCAATTGGATCCGCAACGATGTGTTGCCGCTGATCGAGACTCGCTTCCCCCATGCGGGCGAAGCACTCCAACGAGCCGCCGACAACCAAAATCAACTCAGCGAGATGCTGGGCCGGCTCGCCCAACAGTGGCTGGCGGCGTTTGTTGAGCTCCCCTCCGCCTCCCGCCCCACCTCGTTGAAAATCCATCGTCCTGGATCAAGCCGGCCCTTGAGATCGCGCCCAGAGCAGCATCCCTGGCCGCACGGTGAGGATCTGGCCTGCGAGCCGGCAATCGTCATCGCGGCCTGCCAGAGCGCATTCGACGCAGCGGGTTGGCCCCGGGGCGAGATGAATCGAGAGCACTGGTCCCGACTCGGCTCAGCGATCGTGCAGCCGAGGGAGGCCATCGACCAGATGTCCGGGGATCCCGCAGTGCGTCTGGGGCACTGGCCCGGACACGTCGAGGGCATTCAGAGGCCTGAATATGTGATCCTACGCAGGGCTTCGCGGGGGTAGGGCAGTTGCTCGCGTGCGGCTTTTCGCAGGCATCGACACAAGTCGTTGAGACCATGTTTTCCAGCGACGACGCTAGGAAATCCCTGTTCGCACTTGCCGATCGACTCGCCGGCAATCGCCAGTCATCGCTCGCGGCCCGGGTCGACGAAATCAGCTCAACAGCGTACATTTTTGCGTATTCCGAGGACGCGCGTCCCTCAATCCCCACAATGAATCCCCCCAGAGAACTGGACCGATGGCTGATTTTTTGGAACCCGGCAAGAAAGCGCCCGCGTTCACGCTCAAGGACCAGGATGGAAACACCGTCAAATTGAGCGATCTGGCGGGTAATCCCGTGGTGATTTACTTCTACCCCCGCGACAACACTCCCGGATGCACGAAGGAAGCCTGTGCGTTTCGCGACCGCTATGCCGAAATTCAAGCCACCGGTGCTCAGCTGTTTGGGATCAGTACGGACACGGCCGAGAGCCACGTTCAATTCCGGGATGAATTTGAATTGCCGTTCCCGCTGCTGGTCGATTCTGACCATGCCATGAGCGAGAAGTACGGGGCGTGGCGAGAGAAGAACAACTACGGCAAGAAATCGATGGGGATGCAGCGTTCGACGTACGTCCTCGACGCTCAAGGGAAAGTCGTCAAGGTTTACAAACGGGTCAAGGTCGATGGCCATGACCAACAGGTGCTCGACGTCTTAGCGGAACTGGAATCCTAACCGTGACGCGTGCTCCGAAATACTGCATCGGTATCGACTTGGGGACGACCAACAGTGTGGTCGCCTACACACCGGCTCTACCCGATGGTGAGCGGGGAGAGCGTGGTGGCGTCGAGCGCGACCAGTCGCCTGAGATCGAACTGCTACCGATCCCCCAAATCGTGGGCCCGGGCCAGATCGAATCGTTGGACTCGTTGCCATCGTTCCTGTATCTGCCCCGCGAAAATGAAATCGACGCGTTGCGAATCGAGACGTCGATGTTGCCCGAGGGGCAGTCGGCGAGCGGTTTTCCTGATCCGCGAGAAGGCGTTGCGGGGACGTACGCCCGTGAGCAATCCGCGGACAATCCACAGCGTGTCGTCGTCGCGGCGAAGAGCTGGCTGTGCCACGTTGGGGTGGGGCGCACCGACGCGGTTTTGCCCTGGCAATCGCCTCCGGAAATCCCGAAGATTTCAGCCTTGGAGTGCACGCGCCGGTACCTGCAGCATTTGATCGCAGCGTGGCAGGCGGCCTTTCCAGACGCACCGATCGATCAACAGCAGGTCGTTTTGACGGTGCCCGCTTCCTTTGATCCGGCGGCGCGAGACCTGACCCGCCAAGCAGCGATCGAGGCCGGGCTGAGCGACCAGTTCGTGTTGTTGGAGGAACCGCAAGCGGCCGTGTACCGCTATCTCGCCTCGACCGGTGGTGCCTGGCGCGAGACGATGAAGCCGAACGATACGTTGCTGGTCGTGGACGTTGGTGGGGGCACGACCGATTTGACCTTGGTCGGTGTGGCCGAGGACGACGGTGATCTCGTTCTCCGCCGGCAAGCGGTTGGGCGCCACCTGCTCGTCGGGGGTGACAACATGGATTTGGCACTCGCCTACCAGGCAACGGAAAAATTTCGCGAGCAAGGCCATGACCTCGATCCGTGGCAGAGCACCTCGTTGTGGCATGCCTGCCGCGAGGCTAAAGAACGATTGATGGCTGGCGACGGCCCCGATGAACATTCGATCTCCGTGCTCGGCCGCGGCAGTTCTCTGATCGGCGGTACGATTACCGTCGCCATCTCCCAAGCGGAGGCAGCCGAAACGCTGGTCGAAGGTTTCTTTCCGATGTGTGAGGCGGGGGCTCGCCCGCAGGCGACTGTCCAGAGCGGTTTCCAGGACATCGGTCTGCCCTACGAATCGGATCCCGCCATTACCAAACAGGTTGCCGCGTTCCTGGCCGACCATTTGAACACGGCCGAGGGTGGCGAAAACGTGGTGACGGAATTGCTGCTCAACGGGGGCGTTTTTCGCAGCGATGCGATTCGCCAGCGGATGCAGACCACGGTGGCGAGTTGGTTAGACCAACCGCCGACGGCCCTCAGCGGTGCCGAGGACCTCGACCATTCCGTGGCGATCGGTGCGGCCTTCTATGGCTGGACCAAACTCGCCGGTGGCATCCGCATCCGTGGCGGAACGGCCAAGTCCTATTACATTGGAATTGAGACCGCAGGACTCGCGATCCCCGGTGCCCCCCGGCCGCTGCGGGCGGTCTGTGTTGCCGCCCAAGGGATGGAAGAGGGCAGCGAAGCAGATGTGCCGGGCGAGGAAGTCGGCGTGCTCGTCGGCTCGCCAGCCCGCTTTCGATTTTTCTCGTCCACGGTGCGTCCCCACGACCGGCCCGGGACACGGCTCGATCGCTGGCCAGCGAACGAGCTGCAAGAAAGCGAACCGATGGAGCTGACCCTCGACAACGAGAATCCCAGCGGAGAGAATTGCAGCGACGAAAATCCCAACGACGAAAGTACCAGTTCCGAGCCAACGACGCGTAGCACCGCAGCGTCATCATTTGTCCCCGTTCGATTCCAATCTCGGGTCACCGAATTGGGCATGTTCGAACTGTGGTGCCACGGCAGCCAATCAGACCGGCAGTGGAAGCTGGAATTCAACGCTCGGGAATCCTAGTGCCTGTCCGATGCGAACAGAAACAATTCAAGATTGAAGGCGACGTATGCTGACCAAGCAGAAAAAACTCATTCTCTCCACCTCCCAACGCAACTCGATGCGGCGGGCCGGGAAGACAAACGGCGAGCTGATGGATTTCGTTCGCCCGCAGATCAAGGCGGGGATCACGACGAATGAGATCGACAAGCTCGTTCACGATTGGACCTACCAACGCGGCCACAAGGCGGCCACACTCGGGTACCAGAAGTTCCCGAAATGCTGCTGCACGAGCGTCAATGAGGTGATCTGCCATGGCATCCCCGACGACTATGTGCTGCAGGAAGGGGATATCGTCAACGTGGACATCACGACGATTGTCGACGGTTGGCATGGTGACCAAAGTGAAACCTTCATTATCGGCCAAACGAGTGAGGAGCGCCGAGCTGTCGTCCAGTGTGCGTTCGACTGCATGCATCTCGCGATCGATGCGCTGACGCCTGGTTGCCGGGTGGCCACGATCGGCGAGGCCATCGTTCCCGAAGCGCAGGGACGTGGGTTTTCAGTCGTTCGTGAGTATGTCGGCCATGGGCTCGGGCGACAGTTCCACCTCGACCCCTCGATCCCTCACTTCCCCAACAAACAGAGCCGCATCGATCGCCTGTATCCTGGAATGTGTTTTACCGTGGAACCGATGATCAACGCGGGAGCCCGTTATGCCAAGAGCGACAAGGTCGACGGCTGGACAGTCCGAACCAAAGACGGTCGGCCGTCGGCGCAGTTCGAGCACTCGGTCTTGATGACCGAAGAAGGACCGGAGATCCTCACCTTGACCCAAGACGGTCCCCAGAAAGGGCACCAGTTTTAAGCGGGCCGAGAGTCGGGCAAAACGGCTTGCCCCCCCAAAGATTGAACAGCGCGGACCTGGGCTGCCACACCACGCTTCGAATTTCAATGCGTCTCTGGACTGATGGATACTGATGCTACCACGCAACCTCACGATCGTCTGTATCACATTCGTCGTCGCAACAGCGTGCCACTCGCTGCAGCAGCGCACCCGCACAGCGATGGTGGTCGGTGAGGCCCTCGCGTTGATCGATCGGTATTACGTCGAGCCGGTTGATGACCGAGATCTCGTCATCGGCGCACTTTCGGGGATGACCTCGACGCTCGATCAGCACAGTGAATTTATCCCACCGGTCGCCTACGACACCTTCCGCGACACCATTCACCAAGAGTTTGCGGGGATTGGCATCTATGTCGATCAACCCGATCCGAATGGGCCCGTCCGCGTGATCACCCCTTTAGTGGGCTCCCCCGCGATCGCCGCGGGCGTCTTGCCGGGAGACCGAATCATCAAAGTGGATGGGACTGGCGTCGCCGGCCTCGGCATCCGCGAAGTCAGTGATCAGCTGCGCGGTCCGGTTGGGACGAAGGTGTCGCTGACGCTGCGCCGGGGCGAGCAGGACATCGAGGCCGATATCATTCGGGCATCGATCCAGATGGAGTCGGTGATTGGAAACCATCGCGACCAGAACAATGCCTGGGTTTATCGCCTGCAATCCAATCCACGGGTTGCCTACATTCGATTGACGAGCTTTGGCGACCGGACCGTCGGCGAGCTCGAAACGGTCCTGAAGTCACTCGACAACGATTTTGATGCTCTCGTGTTGGACCTCCGCGGCAATGGAGGTGGCTTGTTACACGCCGCCGTCGAAGTCTCGGATATGTTCCTCAGTTCGGGGAAGATCGTTTCCACGAAGACGCGCGGTGGCGTTCTGGAACAGGTCGATGTGGCGACCAGCGGCACGCTCGTCGATCCGGCGATCCCCATGGCTGTTCTGATCGACCATGATTCGGCCAGCGCTAGTGAAATTGTGACCGCGGCGTTGCAGGACCACGGCCGGGCAGTCGTCGGCGGAACCCGCAGCTTCGGCAAAGGCACGGTGCAGAACATCTTGCCGCTCGAGTACGGGCGGAGTGCCCTGCGGTTGACCGTGGCCAAGTACTTCCGACCGAGCGACCAAAACATCCATCGCGGCAAGGATGATGGCGAGGAAGACGTGTGGGGAGTGACTCCCGATAGTGGATTGGCCGTCGAAATGCAGCCCGAAAGCTTGGCGAAGTTGATGTTGCTGTGGCAGGAGGCTTCTTACCCCTCACTCAAGGGGATCGACCGTGGAACATTTTCAGCGGCAGCTTCCGAGACACCCGAGAACACGCCGCCAGCCGATGCGGACGCCGACGCAGTCGCAGTCGCCGATGAGACCATCGCGCAGCTCGACAAGCCGCTCGCGGCGGTCGTCGAGCGAATGCTCGGGCAGGGTGACGACTCGGAATCGCCCGGTTCGGAAGAATCCGCCGAACCGGCGGCCGCCCCAACCGTACAGTCAGCTAGCTGAATTCGCTCGATCGCTCCATGGCAATCGCGGTGCGTCTTTCCGACCACGGTAATCATCGACTAGGATACAGCCGCCTTTTTGGATAGGCTGTTAGGCTAATCCCGCCTCAATCCATTCCCCCCTCACCCTTTCGTGTTTCTATGAAAACCATTGTATACGCTGTCGCTGGTATCGCCGCCTTGGGCATTATGATCGCCCTGATCGTCGCTCCGAACGAAGCCCCCGAAACGTCCACCGCTCCGGCAGCCGCTGCGACATCGGTCTCGGCGTCGCCAGCGGTACTGTCCGAAGCGGGCACGTTGACACTCGAAGTCCCTGGAATGCACTGCCAATTCGCATGCTATCCACGCGTCAAAGAGACACTCGAGGGCGCCTCTGGGGTGAGTGAAGTGACCTTGGCCGATCAACCGGACCCGGACACCTTGACCGTGAAGAAAGTAGTCGTGAAGTACGACGCAGGGTTCGACGTCGACAAGGCCCTCGCCAGCCTCAAGCTGGAAGGCTTCAACGACGCGACGCGCATTCAATAACTTGAATGTCTCCAGCGGCGTTTTGCTGGTCGGCCACGGCACGCGAGACACCCAAGGCACGGCTGAATTTTTTCAATTGAGCGACCTGTTGGCCGCTCGGCTCGCCGGCGATGCGGTCGTGCGTCCGTGTCTGCTGGAATTTCAACAGCCCACGATCGCTCAGGCCTGGGAGTCTCTGGTTCGCCGGGGCGTTGACCAGGTCACCGTCGCCCCCCTGCTGCTCTTCGCCGCTGGACATGCCAAAGGGGATATCCCCGGCGAAGTCGCGGCCGCCCAAGCATCGACGGGAAGCTCATCGCTTGTACGGGTTCGGTACGCCCGCCCGATCTCGCGGCAGGCAGCAATGGTCGAGGCGGTCCGTGAACGACTTCGCGAAACCATCTCGCGGGGCGCGAGCGACATCGGGACCTCGGGCCGTACCGCTGTCGTGATGGTGGGACGTGGCAGTCGAGACGTGTGCGCGAGCGCCGACATGCGGTTGCTCAGCGAGGTCGCAGTACGCGGGCGGTCGATGACGACAACCCATTCGATCGCAGCGGAATTTGGGGTCGCGGCCGATGGATTGTGGACGACGTTCTACGCGATGGCCGAGCCACGGCTCACCGATACGCTGAATGAAGTCGCCGCTGCCGGGCGGTTTGACCGAATCGTGGTGCATCCCCACCTGCTGTTTGCGGGGCGGCTCTACGACGCCATCGCCGAACAGACCGATCGCGCCGCGTCAGCCCACCCGGGGATTCAGTTCGACGTCGCACCGTATCTCGGACCATGCGACTGGGTCGCCAGGGCACTGGCGGCACAGATTCACCAAGCCGATCTCGCGGTGCCGACTCGGGCTGTGGATCAGTGAGCCGAGACGCGTCAGCAGCCGGGTTGGCGACGCTATCCGGGGTCTCACGGCCGATGCCATTTATTTTGCCCCCGTTCGGGGCATCATCACGACGGTAACCCGGCGCGTCAGCGAGGAAGATGCAGTGTTTTGCGTGGCGAACGAGTGGACCTCGCTGACGCGCCGGGTTACCGAGACCGCTTCGCGGTCGAAAGTAGATGGCATTGGTCATAAGGCCCGCGGCTCGCCTTGATGGTCCAGCGCCGGCTGGATCGCTGGACGACGTCGACGGGCGGTCGACTGATTTTTACAACACTTCGTCGCGGGGCAGTGTGGCTTCCTGTGATGCAGTGGCTGTGTCGCGGTCGAACTCGTAGAGCCCGGCGTTTCCCGTCTCTTCCCCTGCTGCCAGATTGTATTTGTCGAGCAGTTCGTTGATCAGGGTTTCCTCTTCAATCTGCTCCTTGACGAACCATTGGCCGAAGCTGAACGTTGCCCAGTCCTTCTCTTCGTGGGCGAGATGGACAATCTCGTCGATGGCTTTTGAATTGTTGATCTCATGCTGGAGTGCCTGTCGCAGGCAATCGCCCAAGTCTTTCGGGTCAGCCGGCGGGGCCTCGATCGCCGCGATCCGGGCGTGGCCGCCCCGGTCATTGATGAACTTCAGAAACTTGGACATGTGCATGCGTTCCTCTTCCATGTGCTTGTAGAGGAACTCTGAGATCCCGGTGAAACCGTTAACCTCGGCCCACGAGGCATAGGCCAGATATACCTGGGCCTGGTAGGCCTCGCGAGTCATCTGGGTGTTCAACGCCTTCTCCATCGCTTCTGAGATTCGTTTCGTTTTCATAGTCAACTCCTGTTGCTTAATTCGTTCAAATGCCAAGTGGGCGGGGGACTGCCGTCCACATCCCCACATCCCAGCAAGCCCCAACCGCAGCAAATACTGGGCCGATTGCGTGCCAGATCTTCTCCAGGCGGCGGGCGTGCCGGCGCGTGCGATTTTCGCGATCCAGCCTTTGACGAGCGGCGTTCCTAGGTGATGCCATGGCGAGCTCGGTAGTGGACGAGCCGACGAGTCCCCAATCAGCTGCGAATATCTTGGAAGAGATGATAGGAAATCGCCTTATCGTCAACGAAGTGCCACCTACGGTTTTTCGTTGAAGATGGAGCGTCGACCCCGAAGTGGGTCGCAGACCCCGTCGTGAATGATCTTCAACCCCATTCGGGGTTGGCACTCGTGTTTCGCGGCGTTTCCGGTGGTATTCGCTTGCGCTCGACCACGGGCTATTCTCTTCAACGCCGTCGGCGTAGGAAAACTTGTGGGCAAAGGACAGCTCGTCCGCTACGGGAAGGGAGCGGCAGAATTTGGTAGGGTACGGCTTCTGTGCACATGGACTCGTCGCCTCGTCCACTACGGGAAGGGAGCTGCGTTCTGGTAGCTCCAGTCATAACGATATCACTCTCTCCGATCATCTCGATGGTTACCGCGTGTCGATACTGAATCAGCAATTCCCCAAGTCGATGCGAGTCGTCAAGGGTGACGATTTTACGCGGGCGATCCGCCAGGGCGGGTGTGCTGCCGATGGCACGATCGTTGTGTTCGCGATTCCGCGTGCGAAAGAGCTCGAGGGGCCGACGCGGCTGGGTGTAACGATCCCCAAAAAAACCGGCAACGCTGTTGTTCGCAACCAATGGAAGCGTTTGATCCGGGAGTCCTTCCGCACTCAGCGACCTCGGATCCCCGCCGGATTCGATCTGGTAGTGCGTCCCAAGAAGGACGCAATTTTAGATGGGAGCATCATCCGCAAGGGGCTCCCGCGCTTGGCTGGCAAGGCGATTCAGCGAATCCGCTGAGCACTCCCTCGCAGGTCGGGGGGCATGTTCGGCACCTCAGTCAATGGTTTGTGTATCCCCGCAGGGCCTTTGTTGAACATTCTCGCATCGATCCTGCCGGACAGCTCTCAATGGGGTACACTACCAGCACTTGAGTACCGAAACCTACCACGTTGACAGAGGCGGACTGTTCGACGCGAGAGATGGATCTATCTATGCAGTCGCAGTCACAAACCCAGTCGCAGTCACAAACTCAGACCTCCGATGGTGGTCCCGCAGACGAGATCCCCCGGCTGAGCGGCTATCAGAACGAGGGATTCTATGATGAGGTCGTCACGCACGATGGAGTCGCTCGTCCGGATTCGGTTGCGTTGGTCGACCTGATCAACCGACTACCCGTCGGCGAATTGATGCGTCGGCAGCGAGCGATTGAGCGATCGCTCTATCAGAAAGGGATCACGTTCACCGTCTACAGCGACAATCAGGGCACTGAGAAAATCATGCCGTTTGATATCGTGCCGCGAATTCTATCGGCGGCGGTGTGGGCGGACATCGAAGTAGGTTTGAAACAGCGCATCCGCGCATTGAACCGATTCCTCGACGACGTATACAACGAACGTAGGATCATCAATGAGGGCGTGATTCCTGCCGGGATCGTGGACTCCTGTCCACATTATCTACCGCAATGCCGAGGACTGAAGCCCCCGGCGGGTGTGTGGTGTCACATCACGGGCACCGACTTGGTGCGTGATAATGAGGGCGAGGTATTCGTGCTCGAGGACAATCTGCGATGCCCTTCGGGTGTCTCGTATGTGCTGCAGAACCGTTCGGTGATGAAGAAGAACTTCCCACGCGCCTTCGCCGATTCGAGCGTCCGTCCGGTCGATGACTATCCGGCCCGGCTGTACCACATGCTACGCAAGATGGGCCCTGGCGGGATGCTCAACCCGACGGTCGTTGTCTTGACGCCAGGCGTTTACAACAGCGCCTACTACGAACACTCCTTCCTCGCTCACCAAATGGGCGTGGAACTGGTCGAGGGACGTGATCTCTTGATTGAGAATGACCGGGTGTTCATGCGAACAACCGATGGATTGCAGCCCGTCGATGTCATCTACCGCCGCGTCGACGACACCTTCCTCGATCCCGAAGTCTTCAATGAAGATTCGGTGCTCGGAGTGCCCGGGCTGATGCGAGCTTATCGATCTGGAAACGTGGCCCTCGCCAACGCACCTGGGACAGGTGTCGCTGATGACAAGGTCGTTTACGCGTTCGTCGGTGAGATGATTCGGTTCTATCTCGGCGAAGAGCCGATTCTGAACAATGTCCCGACCTATCTATGTGAGCGAGCCGAGGACCGCAAGTATGTGCTCGCGCACCTCGACGAACTCGTTGTCAAAGCGGCGGGTGAATCGGGTGGTTACGGAATCCTGATTGGCCCCCATGCCAGTCCGGAACAGCGGGCAGAGTTTGCCGAGAAGATTCGGGAGAACCCGCGAAACTATGTCGCTCAGCCCACCTTGCAGCTATCACGTGTGCCCACGATGGTCAGCGACTCGCTCGAGGGCAGGCATGTCGACTTGCGACCATACGTGCTCTGTCGCGGTCCCGATGACGTCTGGGTATTGCCGGGTGGACTAACCCGCGTGGCATTGAAGAAGGGTTCGTTGGTGGTGAATTCCTCCCAGGGCGGCGGCAGCAAGGACACCTGGGTCGTTGCCAGTCCCGGCCAGAGGATCGCACAGCCCTAGCTCGGTCGCCACCATGGATCGCGATCAGCCCCGAGCTTGCCTGCCATGGATGGGACGTCCAACCAAGCATTCTGCCGCGCAAACGAGTGCCTGCCGCCGAGAGCTGGAAAGTGTGGCAAAGTTCACCACCGGAAGGCGATTGCAATCCCGAAGCTAATCTGACTCAGCTCATAGACCACACTCACCCGATTGCCTGAGCGACTGGGTTTTGCGCCAAAACATCTCCGTTTTTCTCCCTCTCAAGTACAGCCCACTCCAACCATGCTTTCCCGCGTCGCTGAATCGGTCTATTGGATGAGCCGCCAAATCGAGCGAGCTGAGAATATCGCTCGGTTTCTCGAAGTCACGTTGCACCTGATCCTGGATCAACCTGAAAACCTGGTGGACCCCTGGGACCCGTTGGTTCGTGTGACCGGTGATGATGAGTGGTTCAAGAAAAAGTACGGCTTGCCCAACCAAGAAAACGTGGTTCAGTTTCTCGCATTTGATGAAGAATACCCACACTCGATGCTGACATGCCTGCGGACGGCGCGCGAGAACGCTCGTGGCGTTCGCGAAAAGCTATCGTCCGAAGCCTTTGAACAGATCAACGAATTCTATCTCTTCGTCAACGACGCTTCACGCAACGAATCGCTGGACCGAACGAGTCAATTTTTCGACGATATCCGTCAACACGCGTTGCTGTGGAGCGGTGTCTTCGCGAGCACGATGGCGCAGGACACGACGTGGCACTTCGCCAACGTCGGACGGATGCTCGAACGGGCCGACAAGACGTCGCGGGTGCTCGACGTCAAGTACTTCAACCTGCTACTGAGCGTGGATCATGTCGGCACGGCGATCGATGATTTGCAGTGGTCGGCGTTGCTGTTAGCCATCAGCGGGATGGAAGCCTATCGTCGCGACCACCACGACATCGACCTCGAGAATGTGATCGCTTTCTTCCTCTTCAACCGCACCTTCCCCCGCAGCGTCCATCATTGCATCGCCTCGGCGGGTTGGTCGCTCGGTGAGATCGATAATTGCTCGCGAGCCCATGAAGCGAGTCAAACGAGCAAGCAGTTGGATGTGCTCCAACATCGACTCGCCAATACCCGTGTCAAGGAAGTCCTCGCTGGTGGAATGCACCAGTTCGTCGATGGCGTGCAACGCGAGGTCAACGAGATCGGCAACTCGCTCGCTGAAGATTTCTTTCAAACCTCCCATCAATAGCTCGCCGACGGGACCCTCGTCCGCTTTCCTCCTCTCCCCTTGGTTCACACATGACGATCCGCGTTGCCCTGCATCACAAGACGTCGTACCAATACGACCGCCAAATCATGCTTGGACCGCAATTGGTGCGGCTGCGTCCAGCCTATCACGGGCGGACACCCATCCCCGCCTACAGTTTGACAGTTTCCCCGAAGGAACACTTCGTTAACTGGCAACAGGATCCCTTCGCCAATCCCGTCGCGCGATTGATCTTCGAGAAACCGACGGATCACTTCAGTGTAACCGTGGATCTGGTTGCGGACATGACCGTGATCAATCCGTTCAATTTCTTCGTCGACGACGCGGCCGGTGAGTTCCCCTTTCAATACGATGCCGAGACGCGCCAGCAATTAGCGAGTTACCTCGAGCCAGGCGAGTTGACGCCGGCGTTGGAAAAGTGGCTAGATTCGCTGCCAAAATCCAACGACCGCACGATCGATTTCATCGTCGAGATTAATCGCGCCGCTCAGCAAAAAGTCGACTACAAGATTCGGCTCGAACCGGGGATGCAGACCCCCGAAGAAACGCTCACGCTATGCAGCGGATCATGTCGCGATTCCGCTTGGATGCTGGTCGAGACGTTCCGTCAAATGGGATTGGCAGCACGGTTCGTCTCGGGATACCTGATTCAGTTGGCAGCGGACCAAGAATCGCTCGATGGGCCATCCGGCCCGACCGAAGATTTCTGTGACCTGCATGCGTGGACGGAGGTTTATCTTCCAGGCGCCGGATGGGTGGGCCTCGACCCAACGAGCGGCTTGCTCGCGGGCGAAGGGCACATCCCTTTAGCGTGTACCCCGTCGTACTCCGGCGCCGCTCCGATCAGCGGCGGACATGAACCCTGCGATGTTTCGTTCGAACACGAAATGAGGGTCACCCGCATCCACGAAGACCCGCGGGTAACCAAGCCGTACACGGATACGACTTGGCAGGAGATTTTGGCTGCGGGCGATCAAATCGACGAGCAACTCGCCGCCGGTGACGTGCGGTTGACCATGGGCGGCGAACCCACGTTCGTTTCGATCGACGACATGGACGATCCGCAGTGGAATACGGATGCCGTTGGTGAAGACAAACGGGTCCTCAGCAATGTGTTGCTCAAACGGTTTCGTGAGAAGCTCGCTGCGTCGGATCAGATTGGCGGCGGAAGTTTGCTGCACTACGGTCAAGGAAAGTGGTATCCGGGCGAGCAGCTGCCGCGTTGGGCCCTGACGTGTTTGTGGCGACGCGATGGTGAGCCGATTTGGCGAGACGAGAAATGGCTCGCCGATGAGGGACGCGATTATGAGCACACCCACGAGGACGCACGGCGCTTCATCCGGACGCTCTCACGCGAACTCGGGGTCAGCGCGAAGATGACGTTCCCGGTCCATGAAGACATTTTTCACTACCTGTGGAAAGAAGATCGCTTGCCGGTCGATATCGATCCCTCCGACCCGCGCCTAAACGATCCAAACGAGCGGGCGATGCTGATGCGCACCTTCGGCAATGGTCTCGGCACGCCCGTGGGGTATGTGCTGCCGTTGCGGCGGGCATGGTGGCAGGCCCAACCGGGATGGATGGGTGGCAAATGGCCGGTGCGCAGCGAGAAGATCTACCTGATTCCGGGTGAGTCGCCGATTGGTCTGCGTTTGCCGCTGGATAAATTGCCGGCCGAGTCAAGGAGCGCCGCGGCGTTCTACTCCGTACCGTTTGATCCCACGATGCAACACGGTCCGCTGCCCGTCGCCGAGCGCAGCGGTGCCGAGCAAGACGACATTCGTGGGAACGAGAGATACGTCGCGGCCCGCCAAGGCGGGACCGGCGGCGGACAGACGGGAGGCCCCAATGAGAATGTGACCGCACCGGTCAATGAGCAAATCCTCGACGACGTCGACGAGGACGATTTGCCAACGCATGACGATGTCGTGCACACGGCGCTGTGTGTCGAAGCCCGCTTCGGCCGGTTGCACGTGTTCATGCCGCCTGCCCAGCGTCTCGAGGACTACCTCGATTTGGTTTCCGCCGTGGAACAAACCTGCGAGATGACCGAACTGCCCGTCGTTGTCGAAGGCTATTTGCCACCGGCCGACGAACGCATGGACTACTTTAAAATCACTCCTGACCCCGGCGTGATCGAGGTCAATACCCAGCCCTCGGCAACATGGCGTTCGCTCGTCAAACTCACCGAGACGCTCTACGAAGAGGCGCGCTTATCACGGCTGGGGACAGAAAAGTTTGACCTCGATGGCCATCATACCGGCACCGGCGGCGGCAATCACATCGTCATGGGCGGTGCCAAGCCGGTCGACAGCCCATTCCTGCGGCGTCCAGACCTGTTGGGAAGCTTGATTCGGTTTTGGCACAACCACCCGTCGCTGTCGTACCTGTTCAGCGGCAAGTTCATTGGTCCGACCAGCCAAGCGCCGCGGATGGATGAGGCACGGAGCGATTCCGTCTACGAAATGGAGATTGCTCTGGAACAATTGCCGCCGGTCGGTGCGGACATTCCGCCATGGCTGGTCGATCGGTTGTTCCGCGATCTGCTCGTCGATACTACCGGCAACACCCACCGCGCTGAGATCTGTGTCGACAAGCTGTACTCGCCTGATAGTTCCACGGGACGGTTAGGGTTGGTCGAGTTGCGCGGGTTCGAGATGCCTCCACATGCTCAGATGAGCTTGGCCCAGCAGCTCCTGATCCGCGCCATCGTTGCATCCTGTTGGGAGAAACCCTACACCGATCCATTGGTCCCTTGGGGGCCGATGCTCTACGACCGTTATCTGCTGCCGTACTTTGTGTGGCAGGATCTACAGAGGTTGACCGGTGAGCTAGCACGATCGGGGTCGCCGGTACGCGCCGAGTGGTTCGCGCCTCACCATGAGTTCCGTTTCCCCATGATGGGTGAGCTCGCCGTAGACGGCGTTCGACTGGAGCTTCGCAGCGCGATCGAGCCTTGGTACGTGATGGGAGAGGAAGCAGGTGCGTCCGGCACCGCTCGGTTCGTCGACTCGTCGCTCGAGCGGCTGCAGATTCTCGTCGAGGGCATCGACCCGAATCGCTACGCCGTCACCTGTTCGGGACGGCGTGTGCCACTGCACCCAACCGGGGTGACCGGACAAGCGGTCGCGGGGGTGAAATATCGAGCCTGGCAGCCGCCACGCTGTCTCCACCCCACGATCGGGATCCAGACCCCGTTGCGTTTCGACTTGATCGATTTGAAGGCGCAGCGAAGCGTGGGCGGTTGTACGTATCATGCGGTCCATCCCGGTGGCGTGTGTAGCGATAACTTCCCCATCAATGCCAAGGAAGCAGAGTCACGCCGGACAGCGAGATTCGACCCGTTCACCCTGACTGGCGGCGAGATTCGGGTGCCTGATTTGCCGGCCACGAACGGATCCGAGCCGTACCCGCTTACAATGGACTTGCGTCGGCGCTAGAATAAGGGGTCAGGCGTTCTCGCGATTCAGGCGGTTGGTTGAAGGAATACCAACAGAGAGCTGGCGCGATTCCATATGCTGCTACTTCGTAACGGTCGATCGATTGATGTCGGGTTGGCCGAGGCAAGGAGTCCTCGTAGTAGGGGCTCGTTTCCTTGGTCACTGCCAACCGCGACACCGATCCTCGGCCGGTCCTGTCGCGGCTTTTCCTCTGGGAACCGATCACATTGTCGACATCCATGGCAGCGCCGTTTTCGCTGGCTCATTGCGAACAACCGGCAGGTCGCTATGACGAGTGCCGCAGTGAAGAGGGGCACATCCGCCCGCACTGGGCAACGATCGAAAGCATGCTCAATCGGATCGGCGCCAGCGGTCTGAACGACCGGTCACTGCAGATCGAACAGCTGATACGCGAACACGGGCTGACCTTTCAATTCGATGTCGATCAGAAACCGGGGCAACTCGGTAGTGTTCCGGTGGCGTTGGAGGATCAGGATTGGACGGGATTGTCCGCCGGATTGGCTCAGCGGGTACGTGTCCTCGAAGCCGTGCTCGACGATTTGCTCGGTCCACAAACACTCATTCGTGAGCGGATCATTCCGCGAGAGGTTTTGTGGGGCAACCCGTTTTTCTATCGCGCGTTCCATCAGTTGCAGCGAACGGAGGAATCGGTATCGGAGGAGTCCGCCGGAATCGGGGCTGTTTCTCGGTCCAAGCGGTTGCACGTCACAGCGTTTGATGTCGTCCGCGGCGATAGCGGGCGGTGGTGGGTGACGGGCGATCGCACACGCGCCCCGAGTGGACTGGGGCATCTGCTGGAGAACCGGATCGTGCTCAGCCGGGCACTGCCGCACGCTCACCGCAGCGCCAACGTGCGCCGCTTGGCCCCCTTTTTCAAGTCGCTTCGTGAGCACTTTCGCGCACTGACGCCGCGAGCGATGGAGAATCCACGCGTCGCATTGCTGACGCCGGGAGCCGGCAGTTATCGTGAATTTGAAGATTCGTATTTGGCACGGTATCTCGGCTATACCTTGGTGCAAGGCCGCGATCTCGCCGTCCGCGGAGAGCGTTTGAACCTCAAGACGCTCGGCGGGTTGTTGCCGATCGAGGTGCTGTGGAGGCACGTTTCCGATCAGAACTGCGACCCTTTGGAACTCGATCCAGCCTCACTCGAAGGTTGCACGGGATTGCTGCAGACGATTCGCGACGGGCACGTCTCGGTCGTCAATTCGATCGGGGCCGCCATTGCCGAGATGCCCGCACTGCTGCCGTTTCTCGATGCCTCGGCGAAAAAATTGTTGGGAGAAGAATTGATTCTTCCTAGCGTCGCGACCTATTGGTGTGGGGACGAACAACCATGCCGGTTCGTCCTGAATAATTTGGACAAGCTCATTATTCGCAGTGCCCACTGGGTTAAAGAATTCGAACCGATGATCCCGGAGCAGATGACCTCGCAACAGCGTGGTGAATTGCGACGCCGGATCAAAGCGCAACCGCATCGATACGTTGGCCAGGAGCGGTTGTCGCATAGTCTCACGCCTGTGTGGAGCGATGGTCAGCTGCAGCCTTGGCATTTCACGCTCCGGTCCTTCCAACTGCAGACCGCTGACGGTGTCGAAGTCCTGCCCGGTGGTTTGGCGCGAGTCAGCCCAGCACCCGAACTGCTCGGTGGGTCTGCTCGATCGGGGCTTATGACTCAAGACTGTTGGATCGTTAGCGATGAGCCGGTCGACCATGAGGAAACGTTGCTGACGGCGGAGTCCCAGACGATTCGGTTGCGGCGCGGCGGCGCGGAATTGCCTAGCCGTGTGGCGGATCACTTGTTTTGGCTCGGCCGCTATACCGAGCGATGTGAATCCATTGCCCGCTTGCTACGGACAACCCTGACACGGCTTGCCGGCGAAGACGAACTCGATGAACTCTCAGAGATGCCACGGTTGATCCATGCCCTCGCCGCGATGGGTCAGTTGGAGCCGGACTATGCGATTGAAGGACTCAATGGGGCGATGCCGCGGCCCGATGTGATGCTACCCGATAGCGTGTTCGACTGTGGGACGACGCGGGGGCTGCAGTCCGCAGCCGTGGGCGCCCTGCGCAATGCCTCGGCCGTCCGGGACCGGATCCCACTCGATGCCTATCGGATTCTACGGAGCTTGCATCATGAGGTGGTCGTGCAAGGCCGACCTCGTGGCGGTGATGTGATCTCTGCGATCGAGCGACTCAACCGCTGCGTCACGTTGCTACTCGCCTTCAGTGGCTTGGCAGCGGAAAGTTTGACACGGACTCACGGCTGGCGTTTTGTTTTACTGGGCCGACGAATTGAGCGGGCACACCAAACCGCCGAATTGTTGCTCGCAACCATGGCCGAACCGATGAGGGATGAGAGCAGCCTGTGTGAAGCAATCCTCGATGCAACCGATAGTCTGATGACGTACCGCTCGCGTTATCTATCCATCACACAGCCCGCCCCCACGATCGATCTGTTGGTGACCGATGAGTCCAACCCAAGGTCGTTGCGATTCCAAATGCAGGACATCGAACAGGTCCTGCTCGAACTCCCAACGTCCGCAAAACAGGTGGGACTCGGCGAAGACGAACGCATTGCTGCGGATCTGACGCGCCGCCTCTTGGTCGCCGATATCGCGAACCTGTGTCACTGTGAGCCCGACATGAAACGGGTCGCACTGGCGGCGCTGCTCGATTCGGTCTGTGCGACGATGCCGAAACTCGCCAACGCGATCGAAGCTCGTTACCTGATCCACACGTCCGTCTCGCAGTCGTTGACGGGCGAGCCAGACAAACACGCGCCGTTGGCCTTTTCACCGATGAGCCTGCCGTGACGATGAAATCTGCTGAATACCAAATTGTCCACGAAACATCCTACCGGTACAGCGAGCCCGTTGCGCTGTGCCAAAACCAACTTCGCATGCGGCCGCGAAACCACTCACACCTGGTTTGCCACTCCTGTGAGGTGGCGATCACACCCACGCCAACCTCGCTGCATCAGCACACCGACTACTTTGGGAACGTGGTCGATTCGTTCTCGATCGAGTCGCTGCATCAGTCGCTGCAAGTGCGCGTCGCTAGCCGGGTGACCGTGTCCATTCCCAGCGACGAGAATCTGTCGGGCGCGCCGGACTGGCGAGAGCTGATTGGGGTGATTCGACGCGGTGAGCAGCCCGCCGATTGGCTGGCGAGCGAATACACATTCGCCTCGCGACGCATCGAGCTTACCGATATGTTCGCGGACTATGCACGCAAAGTCATGCAGCCTCATGCGAGTGTGGTCGATGCCGTGCAGGCGCTCACTGTACAAATCAACAACGATTTCCGGTACGACACCCAGGCCACGGATGTAAACACCTCGACCGAGGAAGCGTTCATCCAGAAGGCAGGCGTTTGTCAGGATTTTGCTCATATCCAGATCGCGTGTTTGAGAAGCCTTGGCCTGGCCGTCCGGTATGTCAGCGGCTACCTGAGAACCTACCCACCACCGGGCAAACCCCGACTGGTCGGTTGCGACGAATCGCACGCCTGGATCGGCGTTTACGCCGGCGAAAAAATCGGCTGGGTTGACTTTGACCCCACCAATGCGGTTCGCGCGGGCACTGATCATATTCCGATGTGCTTGGGACGCGACTACGACGACATCAGTCCGATGCGGGGGATCGTGATGGGTGGCGGCAAGCCGATCTTAAAGGTCAGTGTCGATGTGCTGCCCCTCGATTCGTCACCCACTGCATAATCGCTTTCCGCTTCATCAATACTAGCAACTCACCCATGTCTCATTCGCCCCGCATTATCGTGATTGGCGCTGGTGCCGCTGGGATGATGGCCGCTGCGGCCGCGGCGGGGAGTGGAGGCGACGTCACCGTTCTGGAGAAATCCTCGAAAACAGGTGTAAAAATCCTGATGTCGGGCGGTACACGCTGCAATTTGACTCAGGACACCGACTCACGCGGCATCACGAAAGCATTTGGCCACGCCGCACGATGGCTGCAACCGAGTGTAGGGAAGTGGTCACCGACGGATTCCATCGAGCATTTTCGAACGCTCGGAGTGCCTACCAAACGCGAGGAGACGGGCAAGATCTTCCCGCAGAGCAATCGGGCCATCGATGTTCGCGATGCCTTACACCGAGACATGATCGAGGCCGGCGCTCGGTTGGAGCTCGCATCGGCTGTGCAGGGGATTCGGCCCGGCGCGGACGGTCAATGGATTGTCACGGTGCAGTCCTCGGCGGGGCAACACGAACTCACCGCCGATCGTGTCATCGTCACGGCGGGCGGACGCAGCTGGCCCGGATGCGGCACGACCGGTGACGCGTATGGCTGGCTATCCGAGCTCGGGCATACGATCGTCCGCCCACGACCTGCCTTGGTCCCCTTGGTCGGCGGTACCGAATCGACACGCGCTCTCTCGGGGTTGACGCTCGAAGACGTTGTCGCGGAAGTTCACAAGGCGCCGAGCCAGTCGTCCAAACGACCTCTCGTGCAACGCCGCTCGTCATGGCTGTTCACGCACTTCGGGTTCTCCGGGCCCGCGGCGATGGATGTCAGCGGCACGATTACAGCCGCGCCGGCCTTCGCTGACACCCGTTTGCAATTGGACCTCGTCCCGGAGCTCAGCGAATCGCAATTGCGTGAATTGCTGTCACAGCGGAGCGGGAAGGAGGGGCGGCAGAACGTAACGTCGATCATCAGTCGATGGTTGCCGTCTCGGCTCGCCAGCGAGGTCGCCATCGCCTGCGGCGCCAAGACCGCTAGCGGTGAGAAAACAGTCGCAGAGTTCTCCGCGGCTTCAGGAAACCGCTTGGTCGAGCACCTCAAACGCTGGCAATTGCCCGTCCACGACACACGAGGATTTGCCAAAGCCGAAGTGACCGCAGGTGGCGTGACCTTAGCCGATGTCGACCCACGGTCGATGCGTTCGCGACGCGTCGAGGGACTGTTCATCGCAGGAGAAGTCTTGGATGTCGACGGATGGATCGGAGGCTACAATTTCCAAGCCGCCTTCAGCACCGGCCGAGCTGCGGGATTGGCCGCCGCGGATTCCCAGTAGGTGCCGGTAGAGGACGGGACCCAGAATTGTGGATACCACGTTCATCCGGATCCCGCGTGGGCTCGTCCGACGGGGCTCCCTGTTGATTGAGCCGAGACGCGTAAGGAACTCGGGAGTGATCAGTGTCGTATTGAACGAGGAAACGAGCTGTTGAATTTCCATCAATATCCCGTCAGGGATTTCAGAGAATAGACGTAGGTCAGCGCAGCGCCACCTACGGTTGTTCGTTGGCGATGGAGCGTCGCCCCCGAAGTGGGTCGCAGACCTCGCCGTGAATGATCTTCCACCCCATTCGGGGTTGGCTGTCGTATCCGGTGGTGTTCGCTTACGCTCAAACCACGGGCTATTTTCTTCGACGCCTCGGCCGTAGAAAACTCGTGGGCGATCAACAGTTCGGCGCGTCGTCCACGACGGAGGAACTGTCGCATTGTTCGCCACCTATCGGTCACGCGACGCGCCAGCGGCTGGGCGGGCAATTCGGTTTCGCGAAAGGTTTGAGAACGTTATACTCAGCGGCTATCCGAAAAGCGGACTGACCCATTGGCAGCGAATCGCTGCATTCGGTTATCAATGGTCTCGCCTGAGCGGGCCAGCCCCCCTTTTCCGACGGCTCTAAGCTGCCACGCGACCGCACCCTTTCCCCACGAGGCGAAATTCATGAGTGTCACTGCCCCTACGAAGCTGCTTCCTGAAGTCGAAGCATTTTTGAGCCAGAGCCCTTACCCCTGTTTTGTGGGAGGACAGAATTTTCCTGCCGCATCCGGGGACACGATTGCTACGATCGACCCGGGGTCTGGGGATCAGATCGCCGAAATCCATGACCTGAGTGCTGACGAGGTAGATCGGGCTGTTGAAATTGCTGCCGGTGCCTTTCCGGCCTGGTCGGCGCTCTCGCAAAAGGATCGCGGGGCAATCCTTATGCGGTTGGCCGATGCGGTCGAGCAGCACAAACCGGTCATCGCTCAAATTGAAGCACTCGACGCTGGAAAAATCGAAGCCCAGGCTCAGGGTGATGTGCAGAACCTAGTCGATACGCTGCGATACTTTGTTAAGCTCGCTGGCAATGTCGAAACGCGTGAGAAGATCGATGCCCCCGGTTTCGATGCTTGGAAGTACCGACAGCCCTGGGGTGCGTGCGCTTTCATCTTCCCCTGGAACTTTCCCTTCCTATTGATTGGTTGGGGGATCAGCCCGGCGCTCGCCGCAGGTAATACGGTGGTGATCAAGCCTGCTGAGGACACGTCACTCTCAGCGATCTATCTGGCTCGCTTGGCTAAAGAGGTTGGCGTGCCCGATGGTGTCATCAATGTGATCACCGGAAGCGGTGCGAGGGCCGGGGCGGCGTTGTCCAACAATTCCCAGATCAAACGCATGTCCTTCACCGGATCACCGGAGGTCGGCCGGATGGTCGGCGAAGCCTGCGGGCGTAACCTCGTCCCAGTGAAACTCGAACTCGGTGGCAAAGGCGCCGCTGTTGTCTTCGATGACGTTGATGTCGCCGAGACCGCTGAGAAGCTGGTCAATGCCATCACGTTTCACTCCGGTCAAGTCTGCTGCGACGCGACGCGGTGGCTGGTCCAGGACACGATCTATGACGAATTTGTCCAGGAGTGCACGACGAGAATGAAAAAGTTGCGAGTCGGTCACCCACTCGACCCGGCCAGTGACATGGGACCGGTCGTCAACGCGAAACAATGCAGCCGCGTGCTCGGATATCTCGAGAAAGGCCAAAGCGGTGGCGCCGAGTGCCTGTGCGGTGGAGACGAAGCCGAAGTCGAGGGGTTCACCGGGCATTACATCAAGCCAACCCTGCTCGCCGGATCGCTCGACAATGTGGCCGCCCAAGACGAGATCTTTGGGCCGGTCGCCTACCTCACCAAGTTTGCGAGTGAGGATCAAGCGATCGAAATGGTCAATGACACCGACTACGGCTTGGCCAACAGCGTCTGGACCGAGGACGACAAGCGTGCCGCTCGCGTTGCCGAAGCGATGGTCGCTGGTAATAGCTGGATCAATGCGCACAACGTATTCGCCCAAGGCGTACCGTATGGCGGCGTCAACAAGAGCGGGATGGGTGGCGGGGTGCTATCACCTGAAACGCTGATGGACTACTACCGCAGTACATCGGTCGTCCGACCGCTCGGTTGATTGACACGCCGATCGTCGACGCCAGATCACCCGAAGGCCGGTAACCATTGCAGCAGACTCTGCAGCTGCACCGAAAGGGCCTCAGCGGCGATTGAACCTCGACTGCGGGCAACGATGTAAGATACGAACACCAGGTACAAGGCCAACAGCAGCAGTGCTTTGCCTCGTCCCATCCGCACGTACGTCACACCGTTGCCCGTTACACCCCGGCGACCAATGAAGTAGATGAAAAAGCTGACGATCGTGAGCCCCAACAGCAGCAGTCTCAGTTCGCCACTCTCGGCAGCGATCTCTGCTGGCATTTCGATCGGTCCGTTTATCAAGGTGAACAGAAACAGCGGAAAACCGAGGGCAAAGCAAATGTCGAAGATATTGCTTCCCAGCGCGTTGGCAACAGCGTCGTCGTAATCACCATCGCGTGCGTCTCGGATCGACATGACGAGATCCGGCACGCTCGTTGCCATCGAGGCGAAGATCACCGCCACGAACATCGGGGGCATGCCCATCCCCGTCAGCTGGTTGCCAAACAGCGTGTAGTGGGGCGCCTCAACACTGCCCGTCCCCAACCACTCGCAGGCTTTCACCAGCATCCAACACGAGATGCCGATCATCGCCGTTGAGGTCAATAACAGTGGCCACCCGTTCCAGGTTTCCTTGGTGATCTGTTCCCGCTGCTTGTCACCGATGAACATACTCTCCAAATCCATCAAGGGCCCGAGGGACAACCAATACACCAGGCCGCCGAGGATTCCTCGTGATTCGATCTCGGGTTCCTCCACTTGTTCGTGCGCGTGCTCGTTCGGTAACGCGTCGCTGTTCGCTAGTGCGTCGTCGTTCGTCAGTGCGTCGCTGGGTTGCATGGAGCGGCGCTGCATCGATAGCAACATGAATCCGAAATATGCTGCGTACAGCGCGATCAGGACCAGTCCCTGCCACCAATGAAGTTTCTGGCCGTTGATCAGCAGGATCAAGATGAATTCGCAAAAGATCAGCGACAGCCCGTCCCGGAGCAACACTTTGGTGGACACGTGCACCGAAGCGACTCGGACGCCCATGATCACGGTTCCCACCACGGTCATGATGCAAGCGGCAGGGATGATCATGCCATTGAACATCGCGCTGCCCGCTGTCGTCCCGATCCCGATCGCGAAACCATCTCGATCCGAGAGCACAAAGAGTGCGATCAGGGTGGTGCAGAGTTCTGGGATCGAACTCGAGATCGCGTTGATTGTGCCGCCGCGGACCCCCTCGGACATGTTGCGGCCGATATACTCGGACGCGATCTCAAAGCCATCGCATGCTCGCCAAATCAGCAGGCAGGTGAAGGAAATGAGAATCAGCGGAATAAGAATACCCATGTAGACCCAATAACCAGACAAAAGCGGAGGCGGCACCGTGGAATGCGGCGCCAAGTTACCAGCCTGTTGTTGCCTGTCAATTCTCCGCTGGCGATCGTTCGCCCGTCACGGCCATTCGCTGCCGCTGCTCGTCAGCGTCCTGCCCATGTGGAGGCCATGCGGCTTTTCAGTGCCCTGGTCGCGACGATTGGTCTGGCGTTTGCTAATCCCATGGAAGTGACCTGTCGCGAGGGGATAGAAATCCGTCCCTTGCGAACCTCCCTTGGCCTCCTAATTGCGATCGTTCGGTCGATCGACACGGGGTTTCCATTGCGATCAACCTGAGCACTGCATCCCCCTGGAAGCGGACGTGAGACACTGCCTTGCAAACGGTGTAAAATGCGTCATGCGGTGCGGAAATTCCGCCGCAGCCGGCCCGCCCACCTCACCAATCCGCTTTCCGAAAAAGACTTCCTTCCAAGAATCTCTCGTTTAGGAAAAAGAAAATGCGTTTTAGCAACAAATCCCTGCTCGTATTCACGCTCTGCATGCCCGGACTCGTCAGTTCGCCAGCTGTGCAGGCGGAGACACCGAGCGACACTGCCAATACGGCTCAGGATGCGGCGAACCTCGATGCTCGGATCGATCGCATGGCCGATCGCGGGATCGAGTTCTTGCGAACACGAGGCCAGAGCGACAACGGCGCCTTCAGCGGTGCGACTGGCGCCGCGGTGACGGGCCTGTGCGTGCGAGCGATCCTCGAACATCGCCCAGCAGCACTGCAGGCCGATCCCGTTGTCAAAGATGCGTTGAAGTACGTCGAGTCAATGGTCCGTCCCGATGGCGGGATCTACGAGATCGGTTCGAAACACCGAAACTACGAGACATCCACATCCGTACTGGCACTCATCGCAGCCAACGAGGCGAACGACGAAACGGCCTCGGGCGGGGCAGGGAAATACGACAGCATTCTCAGCCGCGCGGAGGCCTTCCTCAAAGACATCCAGTGGGACGAGGGAGAAGGGCTGACGCCGGCCGATCCGGCCTACGGCGGCGCGGGCTATGGCAGCCATTCAAGGCCCGACCTATCCAATACCTCGTTCATGCTCGATGCCCTCCATGAGCTCGGAAATGATGCCGAAGATGAATCGATTCAGAAAGCACTCAGGTTCGTGGCACGGACCCAGAACTTACCGGCCGCAGACGATATGCAAGCTGTCAACGATACAAAGTACGCTGACAGAGTCGGCGATGGCGGGTTCTACTACACCCCTGCCGCGGGCGGCCAGAGCCAAGCCGGCGAGGCAGGGGCGGGCGGATTGCGCAGCTATGGCTCGATGACGTACGCCGGCCTGAAAAGCATGATTTATGCGGGTTTGACCCCGGAAGATCCTCGCGTTGAAGCGGCACTGGATTTCATCCGCAAAAACTACGCACTCGATACCAACCCGGGCATGGGGCCCCAAGGACTCTATTACTACTACCACACCTTTGCGAAATCACTCGATGTGGCGGGGATCGAAGTCATCGATGTCGAGGGCGGAACGGTGCACGATTGGCGTGCCGATCTCGTCAATCAACTCGAGTCCTCCCAACAGGATGACGGGTCGTGGGTCAATCGCCAGAGTGATCGGTGGATGGAGGGTGACCGCCAACTCGTCACCGCCTACTGCCTGTTGGCGCTGGCACACGCCAAGAAGTAGCCAGATCCGACTTGAGGAAATTTTCGGATTTCTCTAAAGTTCGCGCGATGTTGCCGCATTTGCAACTCGCTCGGTCACCGATGACCAGCGAAAATGGATTGCAATCGGCTCGATCTTTCGAACCGCTCGGATAAAGGAGTGTCCGCCCATGTCGACCTTGCTCGAATTCTGTACACGATTTTCGCATTTGACCTCGCACCGTCGATGCGCGTTTCGCTCGCTCGGGTTGACTGCGGTGCTGTTGGCCGTCTCGGTCACGGGCGTGCAGCCACGAACCCACGCGGCGGAGTCATCCGTTGTCGCCGTCGTCAACGCCGACCCGATCAGTCGCGACGCGCTTGCCACCGCTTCGCTCGAGCGATACGGGGCGGACGTGCTCGACAATCTCGTCAACCGCCACCTGATCATGCAGGAATGCAAACGCCGCGATATTGTCGTGACAGGCGATGATGTGCGTGCCGAGATCGTTCGCGTGGCCAAAAAGTTTGCTCTCTCGGTGGACAGTTACCTGCAGCTGCTCCGCGAAGAACGCGACATCACTCCCGACCAATACAGCAACGAGATCATCTGGCCCATGCTGGCGCTGCGTAGCCTCGTGGCCGATCGCGTGGAAGTCAGCCAAGAGGAGTTCAACCGAGCATTCGTCGCCCAGTTCGGCGAAGCCGTCAAATGCCGGATGATCATGATCGGCGACCAAGAAACGGCCAACCAAGTCTACGCTCAAGCCAAGGCCGCACCGCAAAACTTTGTCCGCTTGGCCAAAGAGTACAGTGAAGACGAAACCAGCGCCAGTGTCGGCGGCTTGATCCCGCCAATCCGTCGCTACATGGGTGATTCTCGCCTCGAGGAAGCCGCCTTCGCGTTGAAGGATGGCGACGTCTCGCCGGTGATCCAAATCGGCGATCAGTGGGTGTTCATGCAAGCGGTGCGACGAATGCCCGCCAGCCAACCGAGCCCGCAGGCGCTGCCAGTCATCAAAGAACAAATCAATGACCAAATTCGCGACGAAAAGATGAAAGGAGCTGCGGCTGAATTGTTCGCCAAGCTGCAGAAAGACGCCCAAGTCGTCAAGGTACTCGGCGTTCCCGAAGCGGAAAAACAGTACCCCGGAGTCGCGGCCATTATCAACGGACAACAAGTCACGATCGCGTCGGTCGCTGGCGAGTGCATCAAGCGGCACGGTGAAGCCGTTCTCGAAGGTGAAATCAACCGAAAACTGCTGACACAGGCTCTCAAGCAGGCTGGCAAAACGGTTTCCCAGCAAGACATTGATGAGGAAATCAATCGCGCCGCGGTCAGCTATGGATACGTTCGGGAGGACGGAGCAGCCGACGTGAACGCTTGGATGGAAGCTGTTCTGACGCAAGGTGAAACCACACGAGAACTCTACGTGGAAGATTCGGTTTGGCCGAGCGTCGCTCTGAAATCCCTTGTGGAAGACGGAGTGAAACTCACGCCGCAGGACATCGAACATGGTTTTGCATCGGCTTTCGGTCCGCGTGCTGAAGTCCTGGCGATCGTGCTGTCCGACCAACGCACCGCCCAGAAGGTCTGGGAACTCGCTCGTGACAACCCCAACGATGAGTTCTTCGGCCAGCTCGCAGAGCAGTACAGCATCGAACCCACCTCCGCCAGCAACTTCGGAAAAGTCCCCCCCATTCGCCAGTTCGGCGGCCAGGGCTCGATCGAGAAAGAAGCGTTTGCGATGAAAGCGGGCGAACTCAGTGGAATCGTAGCCACCGGCGACAAGTACATCATCATGCGGTCGCAAGGTTTCACGGATCCCGTCGTCGATGACATCGAAGCCGTTCGGGGAGAACTCCAACGCGACCTGCTCGACAAGAAGATCAACATCGCGATGGGCCTAAAGTTTGATGAACTCAAGCAATCCGCCCAAATCGACAACTTCTTCTCGGTGGCTCAGGAACAGCCTCGCGTAGCCACACGGCCTGAAGCTCGCTGAGCTCCGCGGCACCGACAACCGACGCAGCGGGCAAACCGCCGAGCCACCTGCGGGGGGCTGTCGAGTCATTGAGCCGATACGCGTGAAGAACGCGGGACAAATATCGCATCGGAGAAGGCAACGAGCTGTTGATTCCCCACAAAATCAGATCCCCTGTCAGCTTGCCTGACAGGAATCGTCGTTTTGTGATCAGAACATTGGAGCGTTCACCCCGCTCCCATGCGGACTTGCCTCGCAGGACAGCAGAGTCTGTCGGCTTGGCTTCCTGTCAGACAAGCTGACAGGGCAACGCGTGACGATGCTGCGGTTTTCAATTTTCAAAACATCGCTTCGGCGTGTGGCAAGCACGCAGGGGAGCAAACTTCTGGGGGAATCAACAGCTCGTCCACTAGCGAAAAGATCTCGCGATATCCGGCCCGAATTGTTCACGCGATAGATAAGCAGTCGGGTGGGCGGCGTCACTCGGGGCCTTACGGCCAGTGCCATCTACCGTCGACCGCGAAGCGGTCTTGGTACCCCGACGCGTCAGCGAGGACCACGTGTTCGCCACGCAAAACACTGCATTTTCCTCGGTGACCGCCGTGTTGCCATCGGGATGATGCCCCGAACGGTGGCAAAATCGATGGCCCTGGCCTTATGGCCCTCGGCTCACCATTGCGGAGCCAACGTCGATTAAATCGTCTACCGGCCGGGCCCTGAACCCCTGTTGATTCCGCGTCTATCATCCCTGTTGGGATCCTTGATGGGGAAGCAAGGGCTACCTTGCGTAGCCCGCTCCCGATTCGCCATTCGTTGATTTAACGGCGCCATGAAAAGCGGGGCATCAGAGATCGCAAAACACTTCTGCCGGTGCGTGCGTAGCAGGCGAGTGAGGACCGCTTTGGCCTCATCTGCCTGCCCTTGCAATCCATTCAATGCCTGTGTTTACGCCGTCTTTTGAACAGAACTCTGCCGCCGCTGAGGCTGAAAATCCCCGGGCTTTCTGCATCGGTCCACGGATCGCGACTTGGGGCGGATGGATCATTTGCATGGTGCTGGCGCTCGGCCCGGCTTCAGCCCAGGAGGCCGCCACCGCTCCGGAGGCGGCCGAAATGGACTCAGCGTCGTCTGCTGCTGAGACGCCTGTGGACGCGGCCGGGCCCGAGACAACTCCGGAGACTGCGGACACGGACCAGTCTGCCCCCTCGGAAGCTCCCAACGCGCACAATCACGACTCGCATGATCACGGCTCGCACACCCACGAGTCGCAGTCACAGGACGAAGGCACCGCCCCGAGCGAGCTGGTGCGGGACGACCCTAGAAAGATCCAAGAAGCTCTCGAAGCACTACCCGACGACGTGCGTGCCGACGCTGAAGTAGCCTTGGAACGCTATCGTGAATCAGAAACCACCCTCGCCGCAGCAACGCTCGCCCTCCGCAGCGATCAGCTGCGATACCGCAATGGTATCGACCAATCACCCGATGCGGCTGATCGATTTCGATTGCAGCGGCACCGCACCTGGGAATTGTTGAAAGAGCAGTTCACCAATGCACTCGATCTGATCCGTTATGTACCGAGTATCGAAGCGGCGAGGTATTTGGTCACCATGGTCCAGTACCACCTCAAACACGACATCTATGACGCGGAGACCTATGAGGCGGCAGCTAGGCTGCTCGACCTTGGCCAAAACTATGAATTCCTGTTCCTCGCCGCTGGCCGTTCTGCCGTGGTAGCGGGCCAGTTCGAAGCCGCCAAGAACATCTACGAAGTCCTCGACAATGAAGGCTTGGAGGATGTGGACCTGCGACTGAAACACCAACTCGATATCCTCGAGGAACAGTACGAAGAGGAACAAGCAGCGATCGAAAGCACCGACGCGGACACGCTGCCGCAGGTTCGATTCGAAACGACTCAAGGCGACGTGCTCATCGAGCTTTTTCCCGACGCGGCGCCGTCCGCGGTAGCGCACTTCCGGAAATTGATCGAAGACGGCTTTTACGAAGGCCTGGACTTCTCGATGGTCTCGCAGAATCTACTGGCCATGACAGGCGACTCGTCGGGCGACGGGCGGGGCAACTCGGGGCAGTTTCTCGTCGACGAGCACGGCCGGGATGAGTCCCGCCATGGGCTACGTGGATCCGTCGTGATGGCCAAGCTCCCTATTGGCGAAGGCAAATTCATCGAGAACTCGGGCAGCTCGCAGATCGCCATTTTGTTCCTGCCGATCCCTGCCATTTCCGATTCTCAATCGGTCATCGGCCGAGTGATCCAAGGGATGGACGTGGTCTCCAAGCTGCGACGAATCGATCCGACGAAAAAGAAGGAGAAGAATCAGATCCAGCTGCCGCCCGACGCTGTACTGCGCACGGAGATCGTCAGATCGGGGCCCGAACTCCCTGAACCGGGGTACGTCGATCTCGAAGCCGAAATCGAGAAGGCCGTCCAAGCGGGCCTGCTCAAACCCAAGGGCGCAGCGGGTTCACCAGCCCAATGATTCGGCGTGTGGCCTCAAAGTCGCCCGACGCAGGGCAGGTTCAATAATTCGGCCACTTCAGGGTCGAAGGTACCGAGCAAGTCGCGTGGTTGTTCATGGACCAACGTGGAGAGCATTCCGGTGAAGTGATCGAGGTCCGGGTCGAGCCGCCGTGACAGAATCTCCTCCACGTCCGCCGTCACCGTTCGCAAGGGGTCAGCGGTAAAGGATGAGGGTGGCGGTATCTCGTTAAACTCCTCGATGGCATTCTCCAACCAACTGTCCACCGCGATCGCCGACGCACCGAGCGCGATCGTTTTCACTGAATCGGCGACTCCAAGTGTATTCTTGCCGAGCGATTTAGGAGGAGCGAGCCAGATCGGGACCTTCTGGATCGTTTCGACGCGGCTGACCAACCGCTGTGTGAACTGAGCGAAAGCGACTCCGGTCATGCGAATCTGGCCCAACCGGATCAAGATCGCATCTGGACGTGCGGCAATGAGATCGGCGAGGTGATCGTCGATCCATTCCGGTGTGACGCTGATCACGATCGCAGCATCGGGAGCGAGCACTCGCAGCTGGGCCACTTTCGATGACAAATTCCCCAGCTCCGAAACGTCCGGGGGCAGCGTCATTGCTGGAATCCATCCACCACCGGACAGAGGCTGGTCTTCCGGTGTGGCTTCCCAGCGTCCTAACTGCATGGCGGAGTAGGCAAACCGGCCGGAATGGTCGCGCCGCGGCGAAAGCTGCATGTCGACGGCCATCGCATGGTCGAAATCGACATCGGCGAGCCCGTAGCGTTCGTTGCGATAGGGAAGCATCCGTGGGATCCCGAGCTCGCTATCAGTCGGCTCACGCTGTGAATGCTGGGCAGCCGCAGACGGATCGTCGGAAGACTCGCTCTCGGACAGATCGGTCAACGGGTTGTTCCGCCCCAATTCACTCTCGAGCGCCGAGACGAGCAATCCTCGTGACTGCATCGCGAGAAAAATCGCTTCGGCAACGAGCGGCGGCCAGGTATGCCAGGGCGGCGTATCCCAGAACAGCGGGAGCGGGAACAGAACCGGCGCCCCGACTTGCCGCGAGAGCAGCATGTCGGCTGGCGCAGGTGAAATTCCGCGGCGAACCTGCCCGATTTTCGGAGGCATCAGGCACAGCGACTCGAGCACCTTACCGCTCTTCCATCTCTTGGATGTATTGCCGCAATCGCTCCAGTTCGTCGGTCGTGCCCTTGAGTTTGAGCATATTCTCGACGCGTTTGACTAACTCAATACGATTGACGGGCTTGCTAAGAAAATCGTCAGTACCGGCCGAAACCGCTCGCTCGATATCACCGAGCTCGCTCAGCGCCGTCACCATCAAAATCATGATTTGACTGGTCGCCGGGTTCTCCTTGATCTGCTTGCAGACCTCGAATCCACTCAGTCGCGGCATCATCACATCGAGCAGAATCAAATCGGGATGAAACGATTCCACTTTGGCAAGAGTATCGGCGCCATCGATGGCGGTTTCGAGTTCGCATTCAACGCGCACCAGATAAGCTTCGAGCAGCTCACGGTTGGCGGCGTTGTCATCAGCGATCAAAATGCGTCTAGTCATCAGGCAACACCACAAGTTTGACCGGAGGCAGCGGGGACGGGGAAATTCGTGCACATCTCGCGAATCTCACCACGAATCGATTCATGCAGTGCGCTGTCCTCGGGATTGCTGAGCGATTGATGGATCCAGTTCCCGATCCGCTGCATCTCGGTTGTGCCCATGCCGCGTGTCGTCAATGCGGGGGTACCGATTCGAATACCCGAGGGGTCCATGGGCTTGCGTTGATCGAACGGGATCATATTCATGTTAACCGTGATCCCGCAGGCATCGAGAACCGCTTCGGCTTGCTTTCCGCCCAATCCCACCGTGGTCACATCGACGAGCACGAGGTGATTGTCGGTGCCGCCACTGACGAGCCTCAATCCAGCTGCCATCAAGGTATCGGCGAGCGATTTGGCGTTGTCGACCACGGCTTGCCCGTAGGCGCGGTACGCGTCCGTCATCGCTTCGCCGAAACAAATCGCTTTGCCGGCGATCACATGCATCAATGGCCCGCCCTGGGTCCCTGGGAACACGTTCCGATTGACCAGCGGCAGGTTTTCAGATTTGCAAAGAATCAAACCGCCGCGTGGGCCGCGAAGCGTTTTGTGCGTCGTCGTGGTGACGTAATCGGCCAGCGGGACGGGGTCGTCGTGGATCTTGGCCGCTACCAAACCTGCATAGTGGGCCATGTCGACGAGCAGCTTCGCGCCGACTTCATCAGCAATTTCCTTGAACTTCGCATGCGGAATTTCGCGAGGGTAGGCGCTCGCCCCCGCCACGATCAGCTTCGGTTTGTGCTCGCGAGCCAACTTGGCAAGTTGGTCGAAATCCAGTCGGTGGTCCTTCTCGTCGACCCCGTAGCTGACGAAATTATACAGCCGGCCGCTCATATTCAGCTTCATGCCGTGCGTCAGGTGGCCGCCCTGCGCCAAATCCAATCCCAGCACCGTGTCACCCACGTCGAGAGCCGCCAGGTAAACCGCAGCATTGGCCTGCGATCCGCTGTGGGGCTGGACGTTGGCGGCCTCAGCCCCAAAGAGTTCCTTGGCACGGTCGAGAGCCAAGGATTCCACCACGTCGACGTACTGGCAACCGCCGTAATAGCGACGCCCGGGATAGCCTTCGGCATACTTGTTCGTCAGCACGCTGCCGGCCGCTTCCATGATCGCTTTGCTGGTGTAATTCTCACTGGCAATCAACTCCAAACCCTCTTGTTGACGGGCGGCTTCAGACTGCATGGCTTCCCACAGGACGGGATCTTGGGATTCAATCGTGCTCATCGACGTGTTTTCGGTGTTTCTTGGGGCAGGGCGGCATGGAAAGGTGCCAAACGAAAGATTGATTGTCGGTGGCAAAGCCGTGAGCGTCAATGACGCTCCTAGAGAGTACAATGTCGGGCACATTCTGCCCATTTCCTCCGCCTGACAAGGTTTCTGTTGATGATTCGCATTCGCTCTCTGGCGTTCGTACCCGCTGTTTGTTTTCCTCTGGTGGCATCACTCGCCTCAGCAGAGACTGTCGACGTATGGTTCGGCACCACGACGCCTCGGCGAGGCGAGAGCCGTGGGATCTACCACAGCTCATTCGATACCGAGACGGGCAAGCTCACGCGACCGACCCTCGCGGCGCAGTGCGACGGGCCAGGGTTCCTCGAACTTCACCCCGACGGCAAAACACTTTACGCTACCGGCAAACCAGGTTCCGCCGACGGGCCACGCGACGCTGTATCGGCGTTTCGAGTGAGCGGAGATGCCGGCACCAGAGAACTGGAGTTCATCGCTGCCGCTGGGACGGGAGACGGCGGCGCTGCCCACGTGTCGACCGATCATGCTGGCAAGGTGCTCTTGTCGGCTCAGTACGGTGGTGGTTCGACGTCGCTCTACCGGTTGGCCGCCGACGGCAGCATCGGTGCATTGGCAGAGGTCAAGGAACACGCGGATCTGCTGCCGAAGGTTGGTAGCGGAGTTGTCGAAGGCCGCCAGAACGCATCCCATGCGCACTGGACCGGAACGTCTCCGGACGACCGATTTGCCTTCGTACCCGACCTGGGAATGGATCGCGTTGTGATCTGGAAACTCGATGCCGACAAACCGTCGCTCACCCATCACGGCTTCGGCGTCTGTCCTCCCGGCGGTGGTCCGCGGCACATGAAGTTTGGCACCGATGGCTCGAAGATTTACGTGCTCAATGAACTGGCACTTTCGATCACAGTGTTTGACTACGACACAGAAAAGGGGGAAATGACTCCGGTGCAGACGATCCCAACACTGTCGGACGAGATCAAGGCAAAGGAGAACTTCAATAGCGCCTCCGAAATCCGCGTGCACCCCAGCGGACGGTTTGTCTATGCCGCTAACCGGGGTCACGATAGCATCAGCGTGTTCCAGGTCGACGACACCGGTAAGCTCGAGGCTGTCGAAGTGGAATCCATTCGTGGCGGTTGGCCACGTAATTTCAATATCGATCCGAGCGGGAAGTGGCTAATCGCCGCTGGTCGTGATAGCAATACCGCGACCGTATTCGCGATCGATGCAGAGACCGGTGAGTTGACATTTACCCGTCAAACCCAGTCTGTCCCCACCCCCATCTGCGTGCTATTCGCTAAGTAAAAGCCCGCCGCCATCGAAGCCCGCCGCCGCATCTTCCGAGCTAGCCATGAATTGGATCCCATCTGTCCGCCGATCCATCGTTTTGGGATCGCTGCTTTCGATCTCCGGTTTTCTATCGACCGCGAGTGCCGAAGAGACCGACGAACCTGGCGAAGGATTGAGAGATAGGCTCGCCGAGATCTGCCGGCAAAATGATTTGCCGGCCATGGCTGTTGCAGTGGTCAACTCCGATGGGCTGGTCGAAGCGGATTGCGTCGGCGTCCGCAAACGAGGCTCGGCGAGCGAGGTTGAGCTGTCAGATCGATTCCCGATCGGGTCCAACTCAAAATCCATGACAGGCACCCTCGCCGCCGTCTTGGTCGATGCGGGCAAGATCCAGTGGACGACGACGATCGATGACGTGTGGCCCTCGACAGCCGGCATGAATGTTCATCCGGACTTGAAAAAGGTTACGTTGGACCAGCTGTTGTCTCACCAAAGTGGGCTGGCAGCAAACGTTTCTGACCTTTCCGAGCAGGCCTGGGCAGACTTCTTCGCTGAGCAGGAAGCTCCGATCGCCGAACGCAAACGGCTGCTCAAACTAGCGCTTTCGCAACCGCCGTCGCAGCCGCAAGGTAGCTTCGGTTACTCGAATCTCGGTTATGCAGTCGCATCGGCGATGCTGGAAAACCGGGGTGGGGAACCGTTCGAGGTGCTCATGAAGAAACACCTGTTCGATCCGCTCGAGATGGACACGGCTGACTTCCGATCCATGAAATCAGCAAAGAAACTCCAACCCCCAATGCTATGGGGCCATCGCGCCGATAGCGGCGAGCCGATCGACCCGCGAATGGCTGGGGCGGAGAACCCAACCATCTACGCCGCCGCGGGAACCATCCACGTCGCGATCGAAGACTACGCCAAATACGCCCGCTGGCAATTGTCAGGCGATCCGTCGCCAGTGCTCCAATCGCAAAGCGCGATGGATCACCTTCGCAAGCCGCAGGTTGCGTACGCGACGGACGGAGCCGAGTACGGCAGCGGATGGATCATCCTGAAAACGGGCCTCGGACAGGCGCTCACACACACAGGATCGAATACCAACACGCTGGCGTTGATTTGGATTTTTCCTGAATCCAACTTCGCCGCCATCGTCTGTACCAATTCAGGGCAATCGGAAGCTTTTCCAGCCTGCGACGAGATGATTCGTTACCTGATGACCGAGCACGCGGCCGTCTCTCGTGCGCCTGAGGCGGATTAGAAACCACGCTGGTGGGTTGTTTTGAAAACGGACTCGTCGCCTCCTGTTGATTACCCACAAGTTTGCTCCCCCGTGTGCTTGTCACACGGGAAGCGAAGTTTTCAAATTAGAAAACAGCGGCATCGACACACGTTCCCCTGTCAGCTTGTCTGGCAGGAAACCAAGTTGATAAACTTTGCTGTCATGCGGGGCAAGCCCGCATGGGAGCGGGGTGAATGCTCCATCTTTATCTAATCACAAAACGGTGATTCCTGTCGGACAAGCCGACAGGGGATCCGATTTTGTGGGTAACGAACAGCTCGTCGCCTCGTCCACTACGGGAATTTTATGCTGCCGCTCGCCTGACCTACTCACTTCTTGGCGAGTACTCTGTCGATCAGCGGTGGTGAGAGCCGGTCGGCATAGACGAGGGCTTTGCCGCCCCAGCTCAAGAGGACTTCACTGCGACATGCAGCGATCGCTGTTAGCGTTGCCTGAGCGACTCGGTCGGGCGGCCAGCTACCCACGCTTTTTGATGTCTGGCCCGGCGACGTGCCGACAAGTGAATCGAAGAACTCGCTTCGGGTCGTGCTGGGGCTGACCAAGACGACTGCGATTCCTGCTGCAGCGAGTTCAGCACGAATGGAATCGGTCCACCCGTGCAACGCGAACTTGCTGGCGCAGTACTCGCTCTTATCGGGCACGGCACGGTGGCCGAGGACGCTGCCGATGTTACAGATCACGGGCGTGCAAGGACGATCGGCTTGGGCGGCTGCGGCGTTTCTCAAACAGGGAATCGCAGCGCGTGACCACTGCGTGACGGCAAAAAAGTTGACTTCCATGACCTCACGCAGCCGCTGTGGATCGGCGTCGAAAAAAGGGCCGATGGCGCCGATCCCCGCATTGTTGATGAGCAGGTCGAGCCGTCCGCCGGCGAGTTGATGCACCTCGCTCATCGCGGCATCGCAGACGCTGGAATCGGTAACATCGCCGACCACGGGAATGATCGTGCCTGACGGTCTCGAAGAGACGACTTCGTCGAGCCGCTCGCGTCGGCGAGCGACCCCGATAACGCGGCAGCCTTGGTCGGCCAACCGCAGCGTCAGTTCGCGGCCAATCCCGCTACTGGCACCCGTCACGATGGCGAGACTGCCTGCGGGGCGCCACCGCGGCTTTCTCCAAAAGGCGAGCGACGAGAGCGAGGGCCGTGATTTCGCCATCGATGTTAAGCGACCTCGCTCGAAGGCGTCTCGGCCCCATCATCGGAACCGTCACCGGATGCATTCGTATCGGCTGCTGAGTCTGAGGGAGCCTGCTCGGAGACTGCCACGTCGCTTTGGATCGTCAACTGAGTGGGCACGACCCGAATCGCTGAGCGATGGACTTCGCCCATCGCCCCTGCGGGCATTCGAACGCGGACGGTGACGTGTGAATCGTGGAAGTCACGTGACTCGACCTTGCCCTTGGCAGACAGATAGGCGAGCAGTTTGCCATCATGGTGGGCGACATCAATTTCCACATCGAGGAATTCTTTGGCCAACGCTGCACCGACGGCTTCGCAGAGTGGCGTGAGCCCCTTTTGCGTCTTCGCACTGACGGGGATCGCGTGGGGATACCGATCGAGCACCCGATTGAGCACACGTGGCCCATCAATCGAATCGATCTTGTTGAGTACGAGCAGCGTGTCCTTCTCTTCGATGCCGAGTTCTTCGAGCACCTGATAGACCGCCGTAATTTGTTCGAACACATTCGGGCTACTGGCGTCGGCAACATGCAGCAACAAGTCGGCTTGCCGGGTTTCCTCGAGCGTCGACTTGAAGCTAGCGACCAGCGAGTGGGGCAGATCGCGAATGAACCCGACGGTATCGCTGAGCAAGACGTGTCCCCAATTGGGAAGCTGCCACCGGCGCGTCCGCGTCTCGAGCGTCGCAAACAGTTTGTCTTGCGCGAGCACCCCAGCATCGGTGAGCGCGTTCATCAAGGTGCTCTTGCCCGCGTTGGTGTATCCGACCAGCGAGATGGTGGGAATTTCATTGCGGCTAGAGACCTGTCGCTCGCGTCGCGACTCGACCTTCTCCAACTCAACCTTCAAGTCATGGATACGTTTCTGGGCCAACCGCCGGTCAACTTCGAGTTGCTTTTCCCCCGGGCCCCGCATGCCAACGCCCATCGATTGACGCGACAAGTGCGTCCACATCCGCTTCAGACGCGGCAGTGAATAGTCGAGCTGGGCCAACTCCACCGCGAGCCGCGATTCATGCGTCCGAGCGCCCGCGGCAAAGATGTCGAGAATCAACTCCGTCCGATCGATCACCTTGGCATTGGTTGCTTTCTCAAGATTGCGAACCTGCGCCGGTGACAGATCGTTGTCGAAAAAGATGACCTCCGCCTCGTGACGCTCGACCATCAAGCGGAGTTCCTCGACCTTGCCCTTGCCGAGATAGGTGGAGTGATCGGGAGTGCCGCGCCGCTGCGTCAGTTCGTCAACGACTTCGGTGCCGGCGGTGGTCGCTAGACCGTGGAGTTCCTCCAGCGGATCGTCATCGACGACGACGCCAGGGAGAATGAGACGCGCCAAGATGCTGCGTTCGGGACCGTTATCGACGAGCGAGATCAAGTCCGAAGAATTGTGTGGTTGAGACACGAGTGAGGTGGGGACTCCAATGGAGAAGGACTGTTGAAACAGACAATCGACCGCCGCTTTCGCCACGGCAGCGACCTGTTTCGTTTCATTCTAACTGATTCGAGGACAGGTTGTCGCGGTCAAAGGTTCAACGATCGAAGGTGGATCGGTTCCGTAAAATATGGTGGTAATGCTGGGCAAAGCGGTGCGATTCGTCGCGGACGTACTGTAAAAGCCGCAGTGCGAAGGCACTTTTGCTCAATCGCAGCGGCTCAGGATTTCCGGGGCGAAATATTTCTTCATCGCGTTTGGCCAGCGAAATGACGGTCGGCGGCGTGATTTCCTGGTCACGAAAGGCCGCCATCGCTGCGCTGAGTTGGCCTTTTCCGCCGTCGATCAGCAAAATATCGGGAAACGTGTCCCCTGAATCGCTCAATCGACGAAATCTGCGGGACACGACCTCATAGATGCTGCGGAAGTCATCGACCCCTTTAACCTCTTGGATCTTGTAGCGACGGTATCCCGGTTTGAACGGCAACCCATCAATGAACTGAACCAGAGACGCGACCGTTTCATTGCCGCCGAGATGGGCGATGTCGACGCCCTCGATCACGCGGGGTGTTTCGCTCAACTGCAGGACCTTTCTCAATCCCGCGAGTCCCTTTTTCGGATCGATGTAGAAGACCTCAGGCTGAGCGTGGGTGTCGAGTTCGCCCCGTTCAGAGAGCCGCTCGAGCATCTGGATCTCATCTCGCAAGACAGCCGCACGTTCAAACTCCAACTCGGCACTCGCCGTCGCCATCTCGGACTTCATGTCCTTGATCAGTTTCGTCTTGCCCCCGTCGAGGAAGGTCTGCAGTCGTTTGATGTCGCGGCGATAGTCCTCTTTGCTGATCCGAAAGTTACACGGCGCGGTGCACTGGTTGATGCTCGCCAGCAGGCAGGGGCGGAACCATTTCCATTTCTCGTCCGATTCGCTGATGTCGAGCGTGCAGGTGCGGAACTTGAAAATCCGCTGCATCACCTGGATCGCGCCCCGCAATGCACCGGCGCTTGTGAACGGACCGTACAGTTTCACGCCCGATGTCTTCGGCTCCCGGGTGACCTCGACGCGTGGGAACTCCTCCCGCGTCGTGATCATCAGGTACGGGAACGACTTGTCGTCCTTGAGGTCTTTGTTGTTACGCGGCTGGATATCTTTGATCAACCGCGACTCCATCAGCAACGCATCAACCTCACTTTCGCACTGCACGTAATCGATGTCCGCGATATCGGTGATCCAGTCTGCGGTACGCGCGTCAACCTCCGCCGCTTTGAGGAAATAGCTCCCGGCGCGGCTGCGAAGATTCTTGGCCTTGCCGACGTAGATAACAACGCCTGCCGCATCCTTCATCAAATAGACGCCCGGCTCATTGGGGAATGTCTTCACCTTGGCTGCAGCGTGTGCGTGCCCCTTGAACTCGAAGGTAGCCGCGGCTTGAGAAGGTTCCGAGGGTTCAGCAGTTTCGTCGGCTGGCGAGGGATCGTTCAGGCGTCTGTCCGTGTGGAATGGGTGTGTAAATACGATCAGTAGTCACAAGACCGCAGGCGGGACGGTGTGAAATCAGCAGCGGTTGCGAAGACACTCCCGCACTGGCAAATTATACCACTGCCTGGCCGGTTCGGGAAATCGACGTTCGTTCCTACGCCGAGGGACGGCCATCTAACTATTGCAGTTTTTCATCCGGCGTTCCTGACCCCCAGCGGGGCGACTATATGAAAGCCCTGGGTTTGGATAGCAGTTTTTCATCCGGCGCTCTAGAGCCCCAACGGGGCGGCTGTATGAAAGCCCAGGGCACCGCCCTGGGTTTGGATAGCGAAATATTTCGGTAGCCCCAACGGGGCGGCCCTCAGCTCAACTACTGTGGTGCGGTCTGAAAACTGCGTTCGACTGAGTCGTCTGGATCGGTGTTGGTCCCATGATCGCGCCACAGCCATCGCATCATGTCGGGTAGGATCGCGCCGCCGTGTCGTGGGCTGTGCTTGCCGATGCCCCAGGTATAGTTGATGTCGTAATCTTTCTCGGTCATCGCTTCGACCAGGCGGACGTTCTGTTTGTACCAGTCCCACGTCTCGTCGTACTCACCACGTCGCTGTCCACGGTTGTCGTTTCGGCCATCTTGAAAGAAGACGCGGATGTCTTTGGGGTCATGCTCGCGAACGATATCGGCATAGGCGTGTCCGCCACGGATATTGGTAAAGCTACCGATCAGACTGAGTACCTTGTGGAACTGATCCGGTCGATGCCACGCTACCGTAAACGCCGCGATCGCCCCCGAACTGGCCCCTCCAATGCCGCGCCGCTTGGGATCGTCCGAAACGTTGTAGTCGGCTGCGAGGGCTGGTAGCAGTTCGTCGACGATCACGCGAGCGTAACGATCATCGAGCGAATTGTACTCCGTCGGGCGATTGGTATTCTTGTCACCCCAATTGCTCGGCGAGGGCTCGGGTTGCTCGGGGGTTCGCCCGGGGTTGATGAACACGCCCAACATGACAGGGATCTCGCGGCGGAATATGAGGTTGTCCAGGACATGCTGCGCCCGAATCGAACCATCTGCTTGCATGAAGGCTTGCCCATCGTTGAAGATCGTCAGGCTGGTAGCCACCGCGGGATCATACTGGGCCGGGACATACACCCAGTACGTGTGCTGCGTCCCCGGGTAAGCTTCCGAGGCGATCACGTGCGGCCCGCTCATTTCACCCTGGGGTACTCCTTCCTGCTCGAGCGAGTCGGGGCCCAACTTGTAATACGCATCCACATTCGGTGTCGCCGCAGATGGATTTTGTCCTAACGCAATTTGTGCAATCGACATCAACACGATGCAACTAGTAAAGCAGTGCCACATTCGAATTTGGTCCCAGAAGTCGAGGTTTTTGTTCGTCAGTTTAGAGGAGAGAATAGGGACAGGCAATGAATAGTTGACTTCGATCGCGGCTTGCATGCCATTACCGATGGTTTCGCTGCTCAAAACCGTGACGCTGACGGAGGTGATGAAGATGCCCAGGCAAGCTCGTGGGGAAATGATCGATCCCGCTACGGGAGATTGTTTCGAGCACCGCAGGGGCTGGATCCGCGACCGAATGGAGTTCCTCGCCTCCGTGTTCGCGATCGATTGTCTGACGTTTTCGATCATGAGCAATCACCTGCATCTCGTCTTAAGAAGTCGCCCGGACGTCGTCGCGGCGTGGTCGGACGAGGAGGTCGCCCAGCGTTGGCTGCGACTGTTCCCCGCGCGTCGCAACTCTGACGGCGGCCCTGCCGTGCCGACGAGACCGGAACTGAACATGATCCTGAATCAGCCCGATGCTCGGTGGCGGCATTCTGTGAGGAGCGGATCGTAGTTAAATCGGCTGAAAAACAAGCCACAGCCCGGGCTAAAAAGTGGGTGGCCCTCTTTCTCCTCTTTCTCCCTATCACGACTTGACAGAATCTCGCGTGAATGTACTGCTTCGCACTTGGAATATCTGAACGCGCCGGCGTTCCGCTTCACCATCCTGAGTCACGAAGAACAAGCGAGAAGAAGTTGGTGGCAGACAAAATCGACGCGAACCCCAAATCCAGCTTCCATTGGAGCACGGCATGCAAGCGGTTTGCCAGCGCGGCTCAATTCGCGTTGTTGGCAATATGTTGTTCGTTAGCGACCGCGGCCGAGCCTGTTACCGCACCGGTGCTGAAGCCGCATCCACTCAATCCCCCAAAATCGGTTGGTTCCGTGTCGGTGCATGCGACTTTTGAACTTCTCACTATTAGTGATATTAACGACGAGGCGGAGCAAGTCGGGTTGTCCGGTATCCTCACGCTCACGTGGAAGGACCCTCGGCAGTCATTCGATCCGGTGCAGGAGGGCGTGAGCGAGAAGGTCTATTCTGGCGATTTTCAGTTCAACGAGGTTTTCGTTGGCTGGTATCCCCAGGTCACCCTTGCGAACACGGCTGGACAGTACGACAGCCTCGCGGTCGTGCTCCGCGTGAAGCCAGATGGAACCTGCACCTTGAGCCAGGCAATCGAGGCGGCTGCGAAGGTAGATCTGAACATGCGGCGGTTCCCGTTCGATCGCCAGCGTTTGGAGATCATCTTCAGGCTATTCGGATTCGATTCCCATAACATCGAGTTTGATAGCGAATCAATCGCCGTTACCACGAAAGAATCGTTTACCAAAGTTCCACAGTGGTCCCTGAGGAAGATCCAAGCGTCGAATCGAACGCTCAACGCGTCCAACACCGTCGGGATGGGCGCTGCTTCCGCGTTTGTCGTGGCCATCGATGTAAAACGAGAACCGCTGTTCATGCTCCGACTCGTCGTGGTGCCCTTGAGTTTGATCGTCTTGCTCTCGTGGTCAGTGTTCTGGATGGACCGCTCCTCCGTGGGCGACCGCGTCAGCGTGTCATTCGTCGGGATCCTCACAGCAGTGGCTTACCAAATCACGCTGGTGGGAATTGTGCCCAACGTATCCATCGTCACGATGATGAATGCGTTCTTGAATCTCAGTTTATTAATCATGTGTGCCCCCGTCTTCATTAGCCTGTACGTGGGCACGGTCGATCGAAGTGGACATAAGCGGGGTGATCGCATTGACCGGCGTTGTCGCTGGCTCTTCCCGCTCACCTACATTGCGCTCAACGCGGTCATACTCTTAGTGTCCTTTTTCGTATTTTGACCGGGATATCGACTGAGGGGATTTCGGGAAACATCTCAGGCACAGAAAAATGGGCACGCAGATTCGAGCTTGCATCAATGCGGAGGGCAGGGCACCCTGATTGAAAAATCGCGACCACCTACGGCAAAATCGGCCCATTGGCCACCGTGAATTGAGCAAGGATCGCTGCGCAGCGGTTGACCGCGCAGCAGACACCCCAAAACTCTGTCTAGAAAACTACCGGCCTGCCCTTCGCTAGACTGACGAGAGGCCCACCGGGTTCTCTCGGGCGCAAAGCCAACCCTGACCTCGACGGCACGCTTCGCCAGCAACGCCTCTCGGGCGTACCCGCCACTCGCTTGAAAATGCGTCCAAACTTTCGCACCACGTCGCACCAACCTTGTGTGTCCAAGCCAATCCGCTGCAGGATCGGTTGCAAATGCTCTGGAATGCTACCGACCTCATCGGACTGCTCATCAATCTCGATGGGACTCATCCAACCGCTGCGCCGCCGTCGACCGCTCCGCTCCCACTCGTGAGTGCTGGGGCGACTGCGATCCTCCCATTCGCTCAGATCATCCATTCGGTCTTTTGCTCAGGTGCAGTCGCTGGTCTCCGGAGTTTCCGCCAAGGCAGCGCGAATTGGATTGAGGTCCACGTACGCCGCGCCAACCAGTAAACTGGATTCATCGAGCGTCCGACAACCGTTTGCGTCGCTCAGCGAGGACCTCGGGCTGTTTGAGAATCATGTCGAGTTCTGGCTTGCTGGGTTCGGCGGGAGAGCCATCCTCGTTGCGTCGGCGTGGGAACAACCGCAGCCAACGTCGAGCGATTTCCTCGTCAGACCACGCTGCGACAACATCGGGACGACTGCGTAGAACCAGGTGAATGTGGTTATGCATGACCGAAAAAGTCAAGCAATCGATCGCGAATACCGAATTCAAGGACTCCAGTCGCTCACGAATCCACACTCGCCGATGCTCGTACGAGTTTCCCGTCAGCGGGTCGTCGCCACAGAGAAACGCACGACGGACGCATCTCTGGATGCAATGCCCACCTGAACTTCAGAGGCGTCGAGAACTTCACCATGGGCTTGACGAGGCATGGCATCCACGCCAGATCGAGCAACAACCGGGCCGCAAAACCCTCGCGACCAATTCCATCCGACGCTTCAACGCGGAGCAGTCAAGAAGAAAATGCCTGTCCCTTTCTGCCTTACTTTCCGACCGACTGGCACGCCATTGATATGACAAACACCCCGAAGCTCTCAACCATGGATCCTATCATCAGGAGGTAAAACGAAATGATCGAGAAGACGATCGCGGCAATGACGCTCAGCGGTGGACGTTTGTCTGGCGGTCGCGGATCGTCTGGCTCATCGACCTCGCATGCCGGCTGGTACGGATTCATCATTTCTCGCCATTGATCATCGGTTTGGCGATTAACTCGATCAGCTCCAGGTCATGGCGAACGAGCTTTACGAAACGATTGGCGTCTCAACGTGAGCCCCCAGTGCCACGAACAGCAGTCCAGTTCAATCAGATCGCTGCTGTCCAATCCGACCGAGTCGCCCAAATCTCGAACCGTCTCCAGTGAAGGACGAATCTCTACAGACGGTCCTCTCGGCGTCGAAATGTCCGATCGCCAATGAATGACACCAATCACGCCACTGGACGAAAGGATTCGGGAAGCTTCACGCAGGAGCTCGAGCGATTGCTCAATATGCAAGATGTTGAATAGCATCACGAAATCTATCGACTGATCATCCAGCTCCGTTCCGTTCTCGCAGCAGTCACGAACACTTACGGCGACATTCGAAAGACCTTGAGCGTCAGCACGGGCCTGTGTGAGTTCCACCATTTCAGGTTCGATATCAAACGCGAAAACTGTTCCTCTCGCTATCTTCGCTGCTGAAATCGTAAATGTTCCGTAGCCGCATCCGAATTCAACTACGTTTCGCCGTGAACCATCGCAACCTAATCGAGAAAGAATGCAGTGGGGATCAAAGAAAGTCTCCCAGTATGCAGGATCCGGCATGCCGCTCTCCCGTCCTTTTGCCATGGTACTTCTTTCAGTTGAGCGAGCGTGTTCACCGCCAATCGGGCGCGTAACAACTCAGTTTAATGACAGCAAACTGAACACAATACGACGCTTGTTTCCGCCTGACAACGACCCATTAGCGGCAGTATTCTTACTGCTTTGGCAGCCTCCGCGTTGGCTGTTGATCATCTGTCGAGCGGCATCGTCGATGGCTCGCGGTATGTCCTCGGGATCGATGTTCAAGAGCGTCTCCTCTTGACTGTCTACGGCTTCGCTGACGACTTCGCAGGCGGTTCGAATGTAAAAAGAAAAGGTGACGAAAAAGAAAAGGTGACGGAAAAAGAAAAGGTGACGGAGGTAATAATTGGGTGATGTTGCTCATTTCGGTTGCGTGAGCTTCTTCCGAGGACGTCCGACCGACCGCATCGTGTACCACAACCCGTGCCTTTCCGCAATTTCGTCAGTCCAGGTCTCGTCACCAAAGGGCCGACCGCGATTGACCGACGTGCGCATTGCTTCGAGTTCCGTTTTCGTGAGCGCTGCATTAACACGCTTGAGCCAGTCTCGTAAACGCGGAATCGCCCACGGCGAGAGGATCTTAGGAGTTGGCTCAGGACGTGTGCACCAACGGTGGAGTGATCCATGTCGCCAGTCCTCTGCTTTATCGACCAGACACGCACGTAAAGGGTTTCGCTCGACGTACCGGCAGACCACGTAAAAATGCTCATCGCTCTGAACTGGGAAGCTCTTGAACCTCGACTGGTAAAGGTGACCGTATCCGTGACGGTGGTAATGTCCATGATAACGCAAAGTGTGAGTCGCTGAGACCCAACGCAGCAATCGTCCCATTTGTCCGTCTTTCCTTGGTCGCAGAACAAGGTGCCAATGATTGGGCATCAGACTGAATGAGAACAATTCGACGGGGTACTTCTGCAATCCTTCATCGACGATGCGAATGAACGCATCGTAGTCCTCAGGCTTCTTGAAAATTTCATTCCGATCATTTCCACGATTCAGGGCATGGTAAATGATCCCCGCTTCGTCAGATCGCTTTTGCCGGGGCATGGCTCGCATCAAGGATGATTGCGTAGAAAGGCTCATTTTGAACGACTGAATCAGCTAAAACTACCCCCGTCACCTTTTTCTTCACTACCCCCGTCACCTTTTTCTTCAAAACTACCCCCGTCACCTTTTTCTTCCCCGCTTCGTCAGATCGCTTTTGCCGGGGCATGGCTCGCCTCAAGGATGATTGCGTAGAAAGGCTCATTTTGAACGACTGAATCAGCTAAAACTACCCCCGTCACCTTTTTCTTCCCCGACGGTAGCAACTTTCTTGATCTTCATCAGAGCGGCTTGTCCGCGATCATATGGGTGGCACTTTATTAGATTGGTGGCAACCATCATGCAGGCAGCGCGCAACCGCCGGTTGCAAATTTTGGCGACACTGCTGCTGCGGTCGACCTCATCGCTTTGGTAGCGAATCTTTTGTGACTTCAGGTACTTGGCGATCGATTTGCTACTGGCCCGTTTGATCGATGCCGACGACGGGAAGTGTTTTGCGACCGCAATCGCGATTGACTTGGTAAACAGTTTGTCGTCTTCAAATAGATCGGCATACCCCGGCATCGATCGGTGCATCAGGTCGCGAATTTGGACCTTCAGGAAAAGAAAAGGTGACGGAGGTAAGAAAAGAAAAGGTGACGAAAAGAAAAGGTGAGAAAAGAAAAGGTGACGGAGGTAAGAAAAGAAAAGGTGACGAAAAGAAAAGGTGAGAAAAGAAAAGGTGACGGAGGTAATAATTGGAAAAGAAAAGGTGACGGAGGTAATAATTGGGCGATGTTGCTCATTTCGGTTGCGTGAGCTTCTTCCGAGGACGTCCGACCGAGCGCATCGTGTACCACAACCCGTGCCTTTCCCCAATTTCGTCAGTCCAGGTCTCGTCACCAAAGGGCCGACCGCGATTGACCGACGTGCGCATTGCTTCGAGTTCCGTTTTCGTGAGCGCTGCATTAACACGCTTGAGCCAGTCTCGTAAACGCGGAATCGGCCACGGCGAGAGGATCTTAGGAGTTGGCTCAGGACGTGTGCACCAACGGTGGAGTGATCCATGTCGCCAGTCCTCTGCCTTATCGACCAGACACGCACGTAGAGGGTTTCGCTCGACGTACCGGCAGACCACGTAAAAATGCTCATCGCTCTGGACTGGGAAACTCTTGAACCTCGACTGGTAAAGGTGACCGTATCCGTGACGGAGGTAATGTCCATGATAACGCAAAGTGTGAGTCGCTGAGACCCAACGCAGCAATCGTCCCATTTGCCCGTCTTTCCTTGGTCGCAGAACAAGGTGCCAATGATTGGGCATCAGACTGAATGAGAACAATTCGACGGGGTACTTCTGCAATCCTTCATCGACGATGCGAATGAACGCATCGTAGTCCTCAGGCTTCTTGAAAATTTCATTCCGATCATTTCCACGATTCAGGGCATGGTAAATGATCCCCGCTTCGTCAGATCGCTTTTGCCGGGGCATGGCTCGCCTCAAGGATGATTGCGTAGAAAGGCTCATTTTGAACGGCTGAATCAGCCAAAACTACCCCCGTCACCTTTTTCTTCCCTAAGTGATCGCTGTCGGTATCGATTCTTGCCGCCCTAAAGTCATGTGATGGGGAAGTCGAGCGTTGGGCGTCAGAAAAGCAATCCCACCGGGATTCGATGCTCGGGGTACGCGCCGAGGGCCGCGAAGACCATCGTTTTCTCGTCCTGTTGGCTCCAATTAGTCGAAACAGCGCTGCTCGACGCCCACAATCGGAGCAACATCACCGATCACACCCTCCAAAACTCAACCATTGCGGTTCGCCTGCGGCCTATCCACCCAACGGATGGGTTCCGCCGGGAACTGCTGCTGCTCCGCTGAGGTTGTTTTCTGGAAGTGACCCTGTAACAATGGGTTTGCGACCGATTACGCCCCTTTACTTCAATCGCGGAAAGTTTGCGAATGTCATCCAGCAGTTCATCGCCAGGATCTTCATCAAGCAGCAGCAGTTCCTCTCATGGTGGTGGCAGCTCGTCTAGTTCCTCGTGGATGGGAAGTTCGTCCAGTTGCTCGTCCTCAAGTAGCTCGTCTGGGTACTCGTCCTCCAGCAGCAGCTCTGCGTGTTCCGCTGTATTTGATCCTTCGAAAGTTAAGACAGGTTTTACGATTCCGGCAGGCCCCGTCGCAGGCAGCAGTTCGTCAAGTAACTCGTCCAGCAGCTCAAGCAATTCGTGTGTCAAGGATATCAAGCGACGGGTAACGATCACGGTTACCCCAAAAGGGCGGACCGATGATTTTGAAATCAATATCTCTGGAATTAGCCGAGTCAGTGTCACGGAGATCTCGCGAGACTCAGGCACCGGTAAGATCGTGATCGATGTGAGAGGTACGTCTGCAACACCTAACACCAAGCCGAACGGTGACACCACTATTGAAGCGAAGCTCGATGGTCATGTCTGTGGTTCCGCACAGGCAGTCGTGATTGTGCCAAAATCGATATGCGGTCCCTGTCACTACGGCACTTCCAGCAGCAGTTCGTCCGGTACGCCAGCCTGCCCGCCGGGCTCACACCGGACGCCAGAAAACCTTGTACTCGACGGCACGACTAGTCCCGCGTTTATAAACTTACCTACCGGAAAAGTGAAATTAATAACCGCGTGGATCGCCTGGGTGACAATGGAAGTTTGTGATCAGTTCGAAGACTCGCTCGATGAGATGTACGAAGGATGTTGTGTCGAAGAAAAGAATCGCGGCAATTGGTACCCGATCAATCAGGCGATCACTAGCGACGGAAAGTATCAGGATCCTGTGATGTGGTACCAAGAACCGGATCCGTCCATCGTAGATGCTGATAGTCAATCTGCCGAAGACTGGCCGGCTGAACAAGCACTAACCATGGCGTCTTCGGCGTGTGCTCCGCAGCGAATTCCTGTGCGAATATGCGGCCATGAGATCGGCAAGACCGACCGCTGGCTCTGTCATCGACAGCTTGACTGTGTATGGATCGTTTGTCCAGATGGAGCCATTGTGGTTTGATCCGCGCTGCCGATATGGTTGTCCCAAATTTGGTTTCGAAGGGAAAGGGCGATATGAAGAATGAACATGAACTGGATGCTTGCGTGCGGTCTCAGCGAAATCTGGGGCACCGCTATTTCCCCGATATCCTTAGCATTGCGATTGCCGTCGCGATGATTTCACTAATCACTCACGCAAGGGGCTACTCCATGTCGCCACAAAATACAACGCAGATTGATCCGAGTTCCTTGGACACGTCAGACGCTTACTTTGAAATGATGGGTCCAAAACTCAAAGTCCATTTTACGATACATCGCTTGTACGGCTCAGACGCGTTGAGCAGTCCAAAGAGGTCTTTCGATCCCTCGGTTTCCACTATTCATGAGCTGATCCGAGAGATCGAGGCGAAGCTGCCGGGCATCCGGGTGATCCTAGACGAAAAAGACAAGAAACATCCGGTGATCCATGTCATCGAAGAAGCCGCCGAAAAGCAGAGCAAGATTTTTGATCGCCTAGTAGACTTAAATTATTCGGGGCCGGTAGGGTTTATTGCCAGAGAACTTCATCGCCGTGATATTACGCAGATTGCGTGGCCGTTGTCTGGAGATAATACGCAAATGTACAACGACACAATAACTGACGTCAAAATCAACGTGAAACATCGCTCTGTTCGCGATGTTTTGACTCATTGTGTGGACAAGGATCGCTATTACTGGATCATCTGGGACGCGACGACATTGCAGGAGTTTGGAGAGTGGACAACACAGATCCGATTTTCACGTTCGATGGACGTCGGTAGCGAACGCGATTAGAGATTTAGCTAAAACGTTGAAGAAATCTAAGCACTGTCATGGTCAAACGTAAACATTGACATGCGCGAGAACCGATATCGGGCACATCCGGGGCCCGTCCTGTCCAAAACCCCGACGACCCATCGGGACCGTGATTCGTTACAAAATGAAAAAGAAAAGGTGACGGAGGTAATAATTGGGCGATGTTGCTCATTTCGGTTGCGTGAGCTTCTTCCGAGGACGTCCGACCGACCGCATCGTGTACCACAGCCCGTGCCTTTCCGCAATTTCGTCAGTCCAGGTCTCGTCACCAAAGGGCCGACCGCGATTGACCGACGTGCGCATTGCTTCGAGTTCCGTTTTCGTGAGCGCTGCATTAACACGCTTGAGCCAGTCTCGTAAACGCGGAATCGGCCACGGCGAGAGGATCTTAGGAGTTGGCTCAGGACGTGTGCACCAACGGTGGAGTGATCCATGTCGCCAGTCCTCTGCCTTATCGACCAGACACGCACGTAGAGGGTTTCGCTCGACGTACCGGCAGACCACGTAAAAATGCTCATCGCTCTGGACTGGGAAACTCTTGAACCTCGACTGGTAAAGGTGACCGTATCCGTGACGGAGGTAATGTCCATGATAACGCAAAGTGTGAGTCGCTGAGACCCAACGCAGCAATCGTCCCATTTGCCCGTCTTTCCTTGGTCGCAGAACAAGGTGCCAATGATTGGGCATCAGACTGAATGAGAACAATTCGACGGGGTACTTCTGCAATCCTTCATCGACGATGCGAATGAACGCATCGTAGTCCTCAGGCTTCTTGAAAATTTCATTCCGATTATTTCCACGATTCAGGGCATGGTAAATGATCCCCGTTTCGTCAGATCGCTTTTGCCGGGGCATGGCTCGCCTCAAGGATGATTGCGTAGAATGGCTCATTTTGAACGACTGAATCAGCTAAAACTACCCCCGTCACCTTTTTCTTCCACATCCTCGTGAAATTAAGCGCAGGCCCAAACCATATCCCACGATGAAACGGTCACGACACGCCCCCAGAAGGTCAGCAGCATGAAGGACTTACGGCTAAAACACGCGGCATTCGGGCCTGACCCATTTGGCCGCTTCCAACCCCGAATCGGTTCGCCACTACCGAACCGAGGAACGTCGCCAGCGAAACGCCCGACGCGACCGAGCCCGTCTCGATCGCCGCCTCAGCCAATCCGAGCCCAAATAAGCGATCCGCCCGCCCCAACTGCACATGGTGCCGTTGGGCGCTTACCCTTCATCAGTGTTTAATCTTCTTCGCGTTTGGAATATCGCATGCAATAGCGTGTTGTTCTTTCTCGGCCTTGAAGCAACGACTTGTATACAATATCAAGCACCGCACCGGAGCCATTGTCGATACAATAACTTACGTGGCCTGATCCTCTCTTCATGCCTAATCTCGTGCAAAGAACGCCATTGACGTAATTAACTGATTCCAGAACGATCGTGTCAGCGTTTCTGTCAAAAACATCAGCATTGTCGACAAAAAGTTCCTCTAAAATAAGAGTGCTGGTTAGGCGAGTTATCCCAGCAACGGCGTTCAGCGTTCTCTCAAGACTCCGGTCCGTTCGAATGACATCTCTAAAGTTCGTGTACTCGCAGACTCTACCCCTGTTCGCAATTTTTATCTCGAACCCATTGCGGTATCTGAACAACAGTTCAGCTGTGCCTTTACGAGTTATCTCAAATACCCCTTTCTCTACACGTTCGCCTTGTTGGTTTTCCGAAAAGACTGTGCCAATCACAGCAAGATCGCTCGGCGACTGATAGTATCTGAGAGCGTTTTTTGTCGCTTCGTGCGTAATTCGAATGTTTTCCGTCTCGTCGGCAAAACAGTGCGACGATATCAAAACTAGAATGCATACAATTGGCATTGACCACAGACGTAACATCTTGAACGCTCCTTAAAATTGCTGGTTTCGCTTTGCGATGGCGTTTCGGAAGACTCGGTCAGATCACCAAAGTCTAGGTGGGTCATCCAAATAACGCTCTTCCTCGGGATTCAGATCCCGTGGAGGTTGAGGCGGTACACCACCGGGAAATGGCATTGTACACATCCGCCAACACCGAACTTGGTCTCGATCTGCGTTGTCCAGGTCAAATTCAAGTAAATCCTTCGCTTCCGCTTCACAGTCATCTATCTCCAGATTGCAGTCATCACTGGAAAAGAAAAGGTGACGGAGGTAGAAAAGAAAAGGTGACGGAGGTAGAAAAGAAAAGGTGACGGAGGTAATAATTGGGCGAGGGTGCGATCCGCTTGGTGCGCTCGACGAGTCCTGCATCACGCTGTTTCCAAATTGATAAGGTCGCCGACGGTCGGTTTTGACTGGAGCCAGTTCTCATAGACAGCATCCCACACTCCACTGAGCAGCAGACAACGAAGTGTCATCGTTTGTTGACCGCCTTCCTTCTTCCAACGCATCCCCGACAGCTTCATCCGTTCGCT
>NZ_SJPK01000019.1:24514-68269 GCF_007859855.1 Allorhodopirellula solitaria | reverse complement strand
AGGGTGAAGGGTGAAGTTTGAAAAGATGAGGCGTGAGGTTTGGTTGGCTAACAGCTAACCAACTACGATTCCGTTCGCCTCAACAGGCCGTTGGCGACGGCATCCAATGGGCGCGCTTTGCCGATCCAGCGACCGCCTTGGTAGACGATCACGGCACCGTCGCGATGACGTTCGTAACGCAAGTCAATCTTGCGACCGCGGAGGTCGATCGGCGTTTCGTAGCGTGTGCCGCGGAAGCTGAACGTGTTGTCTTTTTTGACCTGACGTTCCGCTTCGGCATAGAACAACTCGTCAGTGTCTTCACTGGGTGTGAGAAAACGAATTCGTGAAAGATCGACGCCGAAGCGGTCGATCGGTTTCATGCCCAGGGTTGAGTGAACGGTCGAGTTGTAGTCGCCTTCGACCCATGCACTGAACTGTTTGTTAAGGCTTTCGATCGAAGAGAGATCCAGGTTGCGGATCAAGAACTGGTCACGGACTCGGCGGAAGAAGCGTTCAATTTTCCCTTTCGCTGCCGCGTCGCGCACCGCCGTGTGACGCAGGATGCAGCCTACACGCGCCGCTATCAGCGTGATTTCCTGGCAACAGTAGATCGAGCCGTTATCAACGTAGAGCTGTTCGGGAAGACCGCGTTTGTAAAACGCACAGCGGATTGCCTTGACCATCGAGTCGACGTTCTCTTCAAAGAAGAACTCGCCGTGGCACAGCACACGGCTGGCGTCATCAATGAACGCAATCAGCTTGGCTTGTCGGCCGGCGATGTGCGGCCCGAACATCGTGTCGGCCTGCCAAAGCTGGTTAGCGTACTGCATGCTGAAGGCCCGACGCTGACGGCTCTCGCCGGAGTCCTCTTTGAGGAACTCGTACTTGCCCACCATCCGGCTGAACGTGTTTCGTGCGATTTGGTTTGCGTTGAGCAAGCCTTTCTCGATACAGAAACGATAGATAGCGGTTTTGCCCGGTGTTTTCCCATGAAAATGAGGCAGCGCCGCATTGATCGCTTCGAGAACTTCTTCGGGGGTGACTTTGCGTGTGCGTCCCTTGTCGGACCGTGATTGGTTTTGCATCGCGGTGATGCCGTGATTTTTGTAGCGGTAGTGCCACGTTTGGATGGTTCGCCAGGTGAACTGATGCGGCTTTCCTTCTTCGTCGGTGAATGTCATTTCGGCGACGTTCTTGATGCGTGCGTCACTCGTTTTCCCTTCGGCGATGTCGATCGCTCCGAGGACTTTCATTTTGAGATAGATCGATGGACGTTTCATGCAGACGCTCCGGTGATGAGGGTGAGGACTTCGGTGCCAATGGCAGCGGTCGGAAGTTCGACCGGCATCGAATTTAGAAGCGTCTGGCGGTGACTCAATCGTCGGGTTGTGTTGCTGGGTAGAAATCGAGTTTTCGTCGCGATCCGGTGCGACATCAAATCGGCCCAGTCGGCGTCGGCGGCGCGCCGACCGTGCCGACTTTGCCGGTGGTGGGGCCACCGCGTCAGATCATGGCGCGAGATTTCCGTTGTCTCAGCGGGATGTCCGTCAGAGCAGAACTGCCATCAGATGAAGAAACGCTGTGTCGCGTTCTGGAAGGCGGCGATGGGGTTGCTGGAAGAATCCTGGAAGGCTGCTTTGAGGTGGGCGATGGTCCCTTGGGCAGCGGACTGGGCAGGCGACGGCACTCCGTCTTGATGGACATGCTTGGGCGGCGGCCCGATCGCCGTCAGAGCGGTTCGTATCGCCGCCTGGGCTTGCAGAAATCGTTTCCAGATCCGGTAGGGTGCCGAGTCGCTCAGTGAGCTTTGCAGGTCTCTGAAAGCCTGGGACTTACTTCCCGTCGTAGCGGCTTGTTCAAGAAATTGCCACAGGCTGTCGGTATCGAGGAAGAGTCTTTTGACTTTGTCGGCGATCCAGACACTGAAGGTTCTGCCGCAGCCGCCAGCGTTTGCACGATCGGAGCAGAAGACGCGAATCGCCCGGATGGCTTTTTGCTTGAAGTTCAGCTCGTCATAACCTTTGAGGAATCCATGTCGATTCAGTGCCCCGGTGTGTTTGCAGTGAGGACAGGGCAGGCACTTTAGCAGGGCGAGTCGCCGGTCACGCTGCTCCTTGGAGGCGAAAATCCACACGATACTGCTGAAGTTCCCGAGGCTCTGGATCGAAATGGCAGGGCATCAGCGCCAGCCTACCGGGTTTCAGTTTGGAGCACTGCGCGCATCCAAAGGGGCGGGGTCGAGGCGAGGTACGATTGATTCTTCAGAAAGGCGGGTTGCGAGTTGCGGGTTGCGAGGGCGGGCGAGACTGTACCGAATTAGCGGTGTAACAATCACTGCCACTTGCGACAACAATTCGGCCCAAAACCGGCGGGAAGTGCGACCAAAGCGAGGCCGGTAACATTTTGACGACGACCAGTGACAAAACCGACCCCGAGCTAAAGAATCGCTGCGTGACGCTGGGCGTGTGCGAACACGCCCAGCATACCGAAGCGATCCACCGCCAACAGCGAACGCGCCGCACGCTGGGCGGACGTCAAGTGCAACACGAACGACGTGCTATCCGGGCGTTGCATCAAAACTCGCAGCGTCTGTTACGTCCGCTCACGGTGGTGAACAATTACGCGGAGCAACTGACCTTCCGCAGCGACAAGACCAAGAGCCGCCGCGCCCACGATCATTACCTCACGCTGATCGAATCGGTAACGCTGCTGCATCAGCATCAACGAACCGAAGGCACGTTCACCAACGAGGCGGGCGAACCATGCACGTTCATTGAAACGACGCTCGCAGATATCGAACTGGCCAACCGTCTGGCCGATCACTTCTTAGAACGCTCGTTCGCCGAACTTCCCGAACGCACTCAAATCCTCCTGGAACAACTCATCGGTGGGCTTCGCAGTCTCTGCGAGTTCCAAGGCATCGAACTGCATGAACAACGCTTCTCGCGCAAGGACGTCCGACGATGGGGAACGTTCGGTGACACGCAGTTGAAAGAACATCTGGCGCGGCTGGTCGATTACGAATACCTGCGCGTCGAAGCCGGTGGCGGCAAAGGCCGAGTGGTCGAGTACACGCTGTCTTACGATCCCGACCACGATCAAACCACGTCAATCAACTCCGGCCTGATCGACGTCAAACATCTACGAAGCCCCGACAACTCCCAACCGACCCCCGACAACTCAGCCGCAAAGTCGGTAGAAGTCGGGGAGAAAACGGAAGAAGTCGCCCCCGCCGAAAACCGATCGACTCGGCAAAAGACGCCACTTCCGCCAAGTAGTCGGGAAAACGACGAAAACGAGCAAGCGGACGCCGCTTAGCTCCTCGTCGTAACTGCACCCCAAACTGTCAACTCGATCACGGCTTCTGGTTCTTCAAAGAATCAGAAGCCGTTGTCGTTCCCGCTCCCGCTGACGTCCGTTCCGATCCTTCCTTCTGTGGAGAAAACCATGTCCAAGAAACGCCAACGCAAACCAATTCAACCCGTCGATGATGCCACTGACAAACACGGCTTCCAGCACTTCATCAACATCCATGTTGAAGACTTGCGAACCCGCAACTACTCGGAGCTAACCATCGACAACCGATCCAAGTACGTTCGTCGCTTCGCGCTGTGGTGCCTGGCTCGCGGCATCTCAAGACCCAATGAAATCACCAAGCCAATCTTGGAACGGTTCCAACGTCACCTGTTCCATCATCGCACCGAGCAAGACAAACCGCTGTCGTTCCGATCGCAGTACACGCACCTCTCAAGTCTGCGCGCCTGGTTCAAATGGCTGGCCCGAAAAAACTACTTGCTGTTCAATCCGGCCAGTGAACTCGACTTACCCAAGCTCGGCCATCGACTCCCTAAAGCGATCCTAACGGCCAATGAAGCCGAGCAAGTCCTATCGCAACCCAATATCACGCAACCGCTTGGCATCCGTGATCGGGCCATCTTAGAAACGCTGTACTCAACGGGAATCCGACGCAGTGAACTGGCTTCACTGCAGATCGAAGACGTTGACAGTGAACGTCGAACGCTGATGATCCGTGAGGGCAAGGGAAAAAAAGATCGAGTCATTCCGATCGGTCGCCGCGCTCTGTCGTGGATCACGGTCTACATCGAATCAGCGCGGAATGAACTCTTGATGAACATGAGTGAACGAACGCTGTTCATCACCAACGACGGCGGGCCAATCAACCCCGACTCGCTGACTGAATACGTCCGCCGTTACATCGAGTCTTCTGGCGTCGGCAAGAAAGGATCATGTCACTTGTTCCGCCATACGATGGCAACGCTGATGCTCGAACACGGTGCCGATATCCGTTACATCCAAGCGATGCTTGGTCATGCGAAACTGACAACGACGGAAATCTACACTCAAGTCCCGATCCGAAAACTTCAACAGATCCACGAGCTGACCCATCCGGCCGACCACGACCGAGAGGAACCCGACCCCGACGACTTGAAAGCCAACAGCGACGACGACAGCGACCCTGACGACGATCCTGCTGGTTCACCCGCGCGCGTCTAAATCAAAGCGCCCACGCCCGCGCCATCGCGCTGAATAAAACTTCTTCTTTAGCTGCTATTAGCTGCTATTAGCTGCTCGATCCACCGCCCGCTGCGTCATGACGGTGGGTGGACGGGCAGCTAAAGAAAAAACTTTTTGGCTTCGTAGTTGCCCCCACCGCCGCGTCATCGGTTACAATCAGAGGCGTGAAAACCGCATCTACGATCCGCCGCCCGAACCTGAAAAACCGCACTCGCGCACGCGCGAGAGTGGAGCGCTGTCGATCGCGCCGAGCTTCGTGCGAAACGACCGCAAAACGCACTAGCAAACCGGCTTGCGTTTACGAAAGTTGCCGACGATTGGAGTCTTGCTCCAGAGATCCCATCGGGTATGTGGGGAGTGAGTGGAGCCTGTACGAGTATGTAAGCTCGGTGCCAATTCAATATATGGACCCCATGGGTTTACAAACCTTTGGCGATGGACCGCCGCCAGGCATGGGCTCGCCACCCATGGATTGGCATTTGCCGCCGCCGAAAACAATTTATGACGTGCGTCCACCGCTTCCACCGCCAAAGAAAGGTGGGATTCCACCTTTTAAGCCGACGAACGTAACTTGCACGTGCAATAGCACCGGACCATGGGGGCTGAAGAAAACTGTTACGGTACCGTGTGCTGGGAACATCGAAGATTGTTGCCGCGATGCGTGCGCGGACGTGGGACCAGACTGGTACAATCCGGATGGAGGGTTTGAAATTGACGGGGCAGAATCGTACAAACCGCCGACTACGTGTGAGCTGTTTAGAGATTGCAGTGCAAGCGAATGCCGCGACCAGTGCACGCGTGTAGCTGGCTCAATAGGCACTCTTGGATTCTCGGCGTGCGCGGCATTCCCACCGGGCACTGGCCGCATAGCTTGTTTCATGGATGTCGGGACAGCAATAGCGACGTATACTGCTGGGTGTGTTGCAGGATGTGAACGTTGTATAAAGGAATGATTGCTCCCATGATCCGAAATGGCGTATGGCCAATCGCAATGGTATTACTTGCCGTTGTTGGTCAAATGCAGGTGGTGCTGTACCCGAGTAGTTTGATCTATTTAAGCTTCTGGAACATGGGCGTTGGTATGCTAGGAGTCATGCTGATGTTCAATCGGGATCCACTACTGGTAGGATTCGTTAAGAAGATGACAATGGCGTTGATTTTTCTTTGCATGCTCCTCCCACTGCTATTTTATGGCTTTTTTTAAAAAGCGGATAAGAGTAAGGGAACCATCTAATGAACTATCTAATGGGTCTAGTCTCTTAGATGAGGAATCCAGACACTGCACCGGAGTGAAACGAGGCCACCGCAAGGTGGCCTTTCTCATTGGAGAAATCAAAGGTATCGGACACCGATTAACCAGTGATTGCACTGGAGTTGAGTATTGAAACGGTAGCCGATAGGCTGCCGTTTTTTATTGGCGGACACGAAGTCCGCCACACCTGCGGCACGAAGCCGCCCAGGCGTTGGTTCTTCCGGCAAGCGAAGCGGACGCACCGACGCACACGAAGTGCGTCGCGGCTGTTTCGGCTGGATGTTGCCGACCGAATTGCGGTCGTAGTTTTTGCTGAATTGTGACTGTAGGGATTTGGAGCTTCAAATGGTCCTTTTGCCGAATTGTTGAGGATTTTGGAGAGCGTGTTTGTGGGCTGTGCGATGGGAGCGACCGAGTCAACCCCCGCTCATGTTCGAGAAATGTTGAGACTGGCTGGAGGAGCGAGCAACTGCCTCTCTGAGCCATTCGCAAGAAGTCTTTTGATCAATTGCTCGTGTTCAGTGATTGCCTGTTCCAGTTCCGGCGGGATATCACCGATTGCATTAGCCGCATCCGCCAAATCCTCTTGTTCGCAACCAATTCTGATTCGCCCATCTGCGATGACGCCAATCGGATCTCCCCAACCTCGTTTCCCGGTCGTCGGTAGAAGCTCATAGGCATCTAAAGCTCGATTGAATTTCCGGTGGGTTCTCGACGGATCTACGATATCGTAGTAGGAGATGCCAATCAATTTATGCGCCGGCACGATCTCGGTGATTTCGTTGAGCCAACGAGCATGGCTGAGGAGATAGGTGAGTGTTGCTCTTTCCCAGCCCGTGTCTTTTAACGAACGCCAGATGACCATTGGATGTCGGTGCAGCAGATAGACTGTATCGACTCGTTCTGATAAGAACCTCGCGCCACCGACGTGCTCTCGATGAAGTACTTTGTCAATCGTCGGCAACCAAAGTGGCTTCGAGACGCGCACTTTTTCGTCGATTATCTTAATCGCGTTTTGAACGCCTCGCTCATGAGAAATATTTGTGTGAGTCTCTCCTGCATACCTTCCATAACCCATCGAACTCAATAGGTGCCCCAGCAGCGTAGAACCACTTCGCATCACACCTAAAATCACGTCAAACGGTGGTCTGTGCATCGTATCGCTCTCAGGCCGAAGAGCCAGTCGTGCGTAGTGTTCTAACGAAGGCGAAGCATGAGCGTCTGTCTCTACTTTGTGCTTTGGCTTTCCGCGAAAGTGCCCAAACCGAAGCCGCTTGCTATCAGCGATCTCAACTTTTCCGTGGCGATCCGAAGCATGAATAGCGTGAACGCGCGACCAATTTTGAATCAATTGAGGACGAACAAATAGCTTTTGATTGAATTCGACATTTCCATAGTGACGATGCACCGCACTCATTGGGCGGCAGCTTCCGTTCTGCCAGCGAGTCTCAAAGACTCGTTGATGAACTTCAAGGACGGCTACATCAGTTGGCACTTCATCGAAGACACTCAGATCACCGACAAGCAGTTCATCCACATCAAAAAAACCGAGCCAGTCCACATCACTGATCGCACGATTTAGAACGCTACTCGCCGCTTGTTTCTGAACAGTACCGACTCCCTTCGGATTCGCGGACACTCGCTCAAACGAAATGCTCAGCCCAAAGTCGCGTCGAGCGTCTTCCAGGATATTCTCAAGACATTGGTCGATGTCATCGTTGCTCAGGTCTAACCGATAATCCGCCTCCGGTTGTTTTTTCCAATATTTTTCTCCGTTGTTTCCGAAGCGTTGATCCAGAACGACATGTCCTATGGAAAAAATCCAGAAATGTCTGAAACCGCGAGCGGCGTAGTGACGCAGCCATTCCCGCAAATGCCCTAGCTCCATCCTCGGGAGGATGACAGTGAGCATCCCTAAGCGACATCGAGATAGTCGATCGCACCCAAACGGCATCTTAGCTGGACTGACTTTCATTCTCGCGCAAGCCTCTGGAGCAACAGGACAGTTGGGATTCGAGTATCTGCTAAATTGAACAAAGACGACGCGGCACCTCATAGGAAGCGAGACTCGCAAACCAATCGTACCACACAAGCAGGCTGTAGCTGACGTGTTGGCGTCCGAAAGAATCGCAAGCAGTGGCACGGGCACTTCGCCGGTGAGAATGTCCTGCCTACCAGACCGCTCGGCGGCTTCGAGATCATTGCCGACTTCAAGTGCGATGCGTTCGATCGTATTGGTTGACACAGGATGCCCAACGACGTTCTTTATCACGATTACGGCTCGCATGAGCAAGCGATTCAATCTGGTCACAAATCGTAACACCTGGCCGCTGCTCGGTGGCCGGAATCTGAGCACCAACGCCAGCAGCATCCCCGATTATCTCTGCCAATTTTTCTCCGACGCCCCTTGTCTCGAATCCATGTGCGACTTTGAAAGACTACCGGATCAAAACAAATCCCCGTATCTTGCGGAAGATACCCCGGATTTCCTATCGGCGTTCTTACACTGATCCGTGACGCCACAATAGCTGACATGGAATCCTCTCAATGACGAGTGGGCGAGTCCATCTTTACGAACCCGATCCCACGTGCTACCCTGATCGTTGCACAAAGGGCGTAGAGAAAATGGTCTGGGTTCGCGACGCGGTAGCATGGACGATCGAATTTTTACAATAGAGTTACCAGATCGCAAACAACCAGTCTCCCACCGATGGCGGTGGCAGTTGAATTCCATCGCTAAGCACTGAGGCCTGCTTCGCACCAGCACGACATGCTTTAGTCAAGTAGCGAGTGATAGAGCAACTTGATTTTCGTGATGATTTGAGGAATGAAGGACAACTCATTTGCTGAGTGCTGCGATTGCCTATGATCACGCAAAACCTGGGACAAACTTTTCCGATGATGCTTTTTCAGTCTTGCAAAGATTTGGTGATCTCGATGACCCAAAATCGACCGTTGACCGCCACCATCGACTCAACATGTTGATTGTCATTTGCACCCCATCCGTGATCGCTGGAACGGGCGGCCCTTCTGCGGTTAGAACGTCTGTTGAGAACAGCCTGGAATCGCTCAAAAGATGCTTGGAGCTGGCGCAACGGAACTCTCATGCGGCATGAGATAAGGAAGCCACAGTGTTCGGGAGTTACAGTGGAAATGAATCAAATCATTGGAGAAATGCGAAAGCCGAACGTATCACCTATCGCGGTAGTTGGCCTGTATCGATCGGGATCAAGTGCCTTAGCCGGTGTGTTGCATCGCCTTGGCGTCTACATGGGCGTGCAGTTTTGGGGGAACCACTATGAGGAAGTTAGACTTGCTGAGAGACTTCGTGAGTTTTGGCATGAGCCGCAGCTCATTCCAACTTGCAATCGTAACGAACGGGTCACGTTCCTGAAGGAATGGTTGCTAGATCAGTGCGGCTCGGGACGATCGAACGTCGGCGCCAAGCATCCTCTGCTTTCGTTGTCGTGCCCCGAGTTAGAAGAGGCATGGGGACCAAGGACTAAATTCATTTGGTCATGGCGTGAACTGGATCAATCAATTGACTCGATCGTTCGTGCCCGATGGAACTGGGAATCTCCTGATCGCATTCAGCGAACTCTCTGGAATTCGCTAGAGGAGGCGAGTCAAGACTATTCGCTTTATCGCGTTGGATATTCGAAAATGCTGACTTCGCCGGAAGCCACTATCCTTAGTCTCGTAGAGCACCTAGAGCTCAAATGCGACAGACGTATGATCGACGATGCCATTTCCTTTATCGAATCGCATTCCGCATCCCAAAAATCTCGGAGAATTGTGTGAGGTGGTGCCAAAATTTGGTGTGCGCGCGATTCTTATGTTCGACCGATGTGGTTTGTTTCTTTCGCTTCTGCTTGAGACTTGTTCTGCAAGCGCCCTGCTCCAGAAGTCTGGTCTCGCAACCCGGTACGAACTTAAAACGCGATTTCGCGCGTTTTGAGCGACGGCGGCTCGCGTGGTCATAAAACACGACATCCGAGCCGCAGTGCATCGACTCCACGCTTCAGTGACTTCGAACGCTCGTAGCTAACTCGTTGACCTTCGCTTCGCGACTGCCCAGACACTCCCTAACTTCCAAATCGCACTTTTCGCCGACACTGACTTGCGTGGCCGCTTGGCTATAGCAATCAATACTCCGCTAACGCAGTTCCGTAGATAACACTCTTTTTGTATCCGAGGTTTGCATAAATTTATGTCAACGATCAATATAATCACCGTGCACACCTCGCAAAAATGGATGAAGATACAGAAACGCTTCTTTGACAAAAATACCACCCATAAAATCAACTGGCACGTTGTCGTAAAGAATCGCGAAGATAAGCTGATGGCAGAAAGCATCTTTGCTTGCAAACCACTACTGGTTGAAAAGAAATGCAAATGGGGAAGCATGGATCATTCTTTGAGCATCAGGGCCATGCACGAGAGCATATCTGGTTTCTTAGATAATGATGACGTCTTATTGATTATAGACTCTGATGCTTTTCCTATCGCAAATATTGATTCCTTAATAGCATGCATTGTTGAGGACATCGAAAATATCTATGGCATCCAGAGAACAGACAATGGAGATTACTATTGTCATCCTGCCTTTATCATGCTGAAGCAAAAGACTGTGCGGTATCTCAGCGGATTTTTGCCAAATGATTCTAAGTCAGTATGGCTTCCATATGGCGTTCGCAACAGATACATGCCTCATAAAAAAGATGCTGTAGGATGCTTGACGTACTGCATCGATAGAGCGAACTTAAGATGGTCCCCTCTACTTAGGACTAATGTTCTTGATGTGATGCCAGTATTATTTGGTGTGTACGGCAACTTGATTTATCATCATGGCTGTGGAAGCAGGCATCCTACCGTCGATGTGCATCGGGTTGCCTTGGGCTACTCCGCAAGCGATGAGGTTATGGCGAAAGAAATGACCGAAATTTACAGGAAAATTAGCGACAATGTCTTCAGTAGGATACTGTCTGACGATACGTTTTTTGAAGTTCTCATTACAGACAGGGAATTCACACCATTGCATATAAATTAGATGTTTCACAGAATTAATGATATTTTAGACCTTAAAAACATAGCATGCTCGGAACTGCGTTGGCCCACGACTCACGGCCATCGCACCAAATTATTCACCGAACATGAGTTTTTGAAGGAAATCGGTGTTCCATCCCGCACGTTTCCGCTTGCCCTTCAAACTTGTCTTGGAAGTGTCTTGCTTCAGTAGGCTGATGACGAACTTCTTTGTGAAACTCATGTTTTCAACCGCGTGCCCGGTGCGGATCCGGCTGGCATCTTCGCCAAAAACGACATCCAGTATCCAGTGCATACTTTCGATGCCCCAATGCTTTCGGACCGACTGCGAGAACTCACCAACCTTCGGTGCTCGGCTGCTGATGTAATAGCGGGTTTCGCTGGTTTCCTTCTCGCCATTGGTCGTGACGTTGATCGCCTGACCAATGCTTTGGATCCCTGGCCACGCTCTCGTCAACGCCTTCATCGATTCAGGAACCGATGCCACACAATAGCTTCTCATTTCCTCACGGCCATGCCCTTTTTCGCGGACAGTCTTCGATCGAAATCCCGACTCCAACAGACCCGCTTCATAGGCGTCCAAGAACGCTTGCTCAATGGCGGCAGCAAGCTTCGGGTGATTGTCCTTGACTGCAAATGTGAAGTCGCCGCCGCCTTCGATCACCTTCTTTGCAATGGCTTTTTGGCAGCCCATCGCATCGAGCGTGACGATCGTTCCCTTGAGTTCCATCATATCAAGTAATTGCGGAACCGCTGTGATCTCATTGGACTTTGAATCGACCGCGACTTGCCCCAGCGTGATTCCATAATCCGATGCCCAAGCACTGACGATGTGAATTGCGTTGGACTTCTCCGCATCGGTATACGAACCACGAGCGGTTTTGCCATCGATCGGAACCACAATGGGCGAATCGCCATCAGGAATCCTTCGCAGTTCACTGAGCCAAGCAAGAAGTGCCTTTTGAAACTCCGCTGGTTTGATGATCGACAGGATTCGACCAATCGTGTCATGTGACGGGATGCCACAAGGTAACTCAATGAACTGCTCCAACCAGTCTTGTCATTCCTTTCCAAAGTCTTCGATCTCCGCAGGCCCGTCGGCTCCAGAGATGACCGCCGCTACCACAAGAAACAGCACTGAATTGAGTGGGTGATAGCTGCGTCCTTGCACACGCGGATCCGAGACAATCTCGAAGCAAGATTCAAACGAAACCAGTTGATCGACAGCCATTGCAAAACCCATCCGTGCAGCGTGAAACAAAAATCCTAACACCGCAATCTTTCGCACCTACTGTGGACTCAGACAAGCCCCACGCCAATACTATCCGTAGATTTGATGCGATGGCCGTGGCCCACGACTGACGGACACATGATTTTTTTCAAAAATCGCTCTGGAGATTCGAGTGTCAGAAAAATAAAAACAGAAACGACGGGCGTTCACCGCTGAGTTGAAGCAGAGCGCGAACGACTTCATTGTCAAACAACGTTATCTCTCGCTGTGGCACTCGATTCGTTAAGCCGCAAAGTTGTTAGCTGGTCGATGTCCGAGAGCATGGCAACACCGATGATCGTGGGCCTACACAGATAATAAATAATAAAAGTCAGAAGCGTAGATCTTCGGGTTCTCGAACTGTTCTCTCATCAGTTCTGCGACAGCAGGTAGCGAATCTTAAATTCGGCTACGGAAATCACGTTAAGCCACGCGTGTTTGCACCGTTGGAAATTTTCAAACGCAAGCTCTTCTTTCGGCTGGAATACCGGTTGCTCAGCCGGTTTAATGAGACCACAGCCCCAGTCCGTGTCGACAACGCATACCTCGATTTCCCGATTGCCCCGCGCGCGCACCAAAGCCCTCCAGCAGTCCCCGGTCCAGGCTTTCGTTTCTCTAGGCACCCGCTGCTGCAGTTCCGTGACGGGCATCATGTCATGGCAGACAATGATCCCTCCCTCAGATAGCCACAGCAGACTGTTCTCGATGTCCCTGTAAACCTGGTCCGCGTGATGCAGCCCGTCGATGAAGACAATGTCGAAACAACGTTCGTTAACCGCGAAGAACTCGTCAGATGTGGTTGCGTGAATGCTACCAGTCATTGCGTGCCGCGGAGGGGGCGTTGGATCAACACCAGTTTTGTCGTCACATCGCACGTCTTGGTAATTGCACCCTGAACCGAGACCGATTTCCAGATACGACTGGTAATTATACTGCAAAATCAGCGAATTAATAATCGTCGTTCGGTTCAATCGCTCGCCCTCGAGTAAGCCCGCAATGCACTGAATGAAATCGCCCTCGCAATCCCAGGGTAGTCTTCGATATTGTTCCTCTGGGACCCAAGTCGGCCCGCGCGATGAATCGCTCGCCAGGACAAGTGTATCAGTATCCACGCACTCACCGGCACGTCAACCCAGTCCGGTATTCTTGACAATTTGATGCGAAATCGAGTCGCCGAAATTTCTCTCAACACGCCTGCGTGGCGGACAAAGCGATGGAATCAGATTGCAAACGCTAGCAGCGTAACGCGATTCAGCTAGCATTGACTCCACCGTCCGGCATTTTTTTCGCAGGCGCATGCTGGCAAGATCCACTAGTGAAGAACCAATGAAAACCATTCTTGTTACCGGCGGCGCCGGATTCATCGGCAGTTGCTTCGTTCGCGACGTACTTGAATCGGATACAGTGCGAGTCGTTAACTTCGATGCGTTAACCTACGCGGGTAATCGCGAATCGATTCCGGCAGACAGCGACCGACATGTTTTTGTACGGGGCGACATTGCCGACCGTGACACGGTGACGCAGGTGTTCGAGCAGTACGTTCCCGACGCGGTGGTTCATTTTGCTGCTGAATCGCATGTGGACCGCTCCATTGACGGTCCCGATCAGTTTATTCGGACCAATATCAACGGAACCTATGAACTCCTCACTGCCGCTCGCCAGCACTTCAGTGGCCTCGCGGGGGACGCCAAAGCTCAGTTCCGGTTTCTGCACGTGTCCACCGACGAAGTTTACGGGGCGGTGGGCGCGAAAGGATATTTTACGGAAACGACCGCCTATGCGCCCAGCTCGCCCTATTCTGCCTCGAAAGCGTCCAGCGACATGCTCGTCCGAGCATGGCACCACACCTTTGGATTGCCGACGTTGATCACCAACTGCAGCAACAATTATGGACCATACCAGTTTCCTGAAAAGCTGATACCGCTGATGACGCTCAATGCCATCGCGGGTAAGCCGCTCCCCGTCTACGGCAATGGGCTGAATGTTCGCGATTGGCTGTACGTGAGCGACCACTGTGATGCGATTCAGACGGTATTGAAATCGGGTCACGTGGGCGAAACGTACAACATTGGTGGGAATTGCGAACGCACTAACCTCGACATTGTCCACACGATCTGCCGTACCGTCAATGAACTGTGTTCCTACCTGCCTCATGACTGCAGGTCGTTGATCACCCACGTACCCGATCGACCAGGTCACGATCATCGCTACGCAATCGACGCCAGCAAGATCCGTGATAAATTAGGCTGGCGGCCTGCACGAACCTTTGAAATCGCGATTCGCGACACAATCCAGTGGTACCTTGATAACCCGGCCTGGACTGATCACATGCTCAGTGGAGCGTACCGGATGGAACGCCTTGGTGGAGCCAGCAATGGGAAATGAACTCGACAGAATCAATCGCAAAGGCATCATTCTGGCTGGTGGCTCGGGCTCGCGGTTGCACCCGATCACTAAAGGAATCAGCAAGCAACTGATTCCGGTCTACGACAAGCCGATGGTGTATTATCCCCTGTCGACATTGATGCTAGCGGGCATTCGGGAAATTCTGCTGATCTCCACGCCGCACGATCTACCGGGCTTTCAACGCCTGCTCGGCGACGGCAGCGATTGGGGGATCGAATTGTCGTATGCCGAGCAGCCCAGCCCTGATGGACTGGCTCAAGCCTTCATCATCGGCGAGAATTTCATCGGCGATAGTTCGGTCGCGATGATACTGGGCGATAATATCTTCTACGGGCAAGGTTTCAGCATCCAGCTCCAGCAGGTCTCCGCGCGTCCAACCGGCGCGACGATCTTCGGATACAAGGTCCGTGACCCTGGGCGATACGGAATCGTCGAGACTGATGCCAGCGGTAATGCCATCTCGCTCGAAGAAAAACCTGCCCGGCCAAGATCAAACTTCGCAATTCCAGGCCTGTACTTCTATGGCAACGACGTCGTCCAAATCGCACATTCGCTCAAACCCTCGGCGCGAAGGGAACTGGAGATTACCGATGTCAATCGAATTTACCTCAAGCGGAATCAGCTTTCCGTTGAGCGGCTCAGTCGCGGTTTCGCATGGCTCGATACGGGGACCTTAGATTCGTTGTTGGACGCCTGTAATTTTGTCGCTGCGATCGAAAAGCGTCAGGGGCTCAAGATCGGCTGTCTCGAAGAAGTCGCCTGGCGGATGGCGTTCATCGAGGACACGCGACTGCGAGACCTCGCTGAGGGGATGAAAAACGAATACGGAGTCTATCTGCTCGGGATCTTAGCAGCGAATTGAAAGTTTGCTGCTCAATGAGTCCAGGCTCGGTGGTCGTCGCGTCAGCGAGGCCGAGCGAATCGCTGGAGTTGAATCTAGCGTCTTTCATCCGTTAGTATTTCTATGGAACGTGACGCGTCTTGAAACTTCTCAGCTTCACCCTGCTCATTGGATCAATATGCGATTCGTACTTCTCGGTTTTTCGGGTTATGTTGGCTCGGAGTTTGCGAGGCAGATTATCGCGTGGGGCCATCAACTAATCCCCCTCAACCGTGATCAATGCGATCTCCACTCCGCCGATGCGATCTCGCGATTTCTTCGGGAGGTTTCGGCAGACGCGATGATCAACTGCGCGGGCTACACGGGCAAACCCAACGTTGATGCGTGTGAGAGCGATAAAGTAAATTGCTTGGCAGGAAACGCGGTACTGCCTAGCATTGTCGCTACGGCGTGCCAGCGTACTGCGGTGCCGTGGGGACACGTTTCGTCTGGCTGTATCTATAGAGGGCGACGCCAGGACGGTCGGGGGTTTTGTGAAATCGACCCACCCAATTTCAGTTTCCGTCAGAATAACTGCAGTTTTTACTCGGGAACGAAAGCGATGGGCGAAGAGTTGTTGGCGGATTTTGACGGTGGTTACATTTGGCGGCTGCGTATTCCATTCTCGCGTATCGATTCGTCGCGGAATTACCTGTCGAAACTGATGCGATACAACATGCTCTTGGAGGCCGAGAACAGTCTGTCGCACCTGACGGAATTTGCTAATGCGGCGATCAGATCTTTCGAGCTTCAGGTTCCTTTTGGCATCTACAACCTGACCAACCCTGGGAGTGTTACTACGTCGGAGGTGGTAGCGATGATTCGTGAGGCGGGAATTTCCAACAAGGACTTCCGTTTCTTCGATAGCGAAGAGCAGTTTATGCAGTTGGCCGCAAAAACACCGAGATCGAATTGTGTGCTCGATAGTGCCAAGGCTGTTGCAGCCGGCCTCAACCTTTCCCCAGTACGCGAAGCATTGCGAGCCTCGCTATTGGATTGGAAGTCAGGATAGTTCAATCAACCATGCGGAACCTGGCGGCGTGCCACGAGCCAAATCAATTTTCTGGCGTCGCGTCGGTGTGTCAACAGCGACCGCCGTATCACGTTTCTCGACGCTGGCATATCCAAAATCGAACTGGCGACTTAGGATTGCGGTTTGGAATGGGCGTGTCACGTCAGTGGCGACGTGGCATGCACCCTGAGGCGGTGTCAGAGGCCCATCTTGCACAAAGAGTCTCACCGCAGAAGATAGGGAGAGGTCGTTGATTGATGAAATTTGCGTAATTGGGTTTCCATCGCGGCTAGGTGGGGCTGACACGGAACTGGATCATCAGATTTACGTTTGGCAGAAGCTGGGCGTGAAGGTTCACCTGGTTCATACCGGTCCGATGGACCACAATTGCCACCTGATGGGGATGAGCGAACGCGGATGCATTGTCCACGAGCCGTGCGACTGGAGCGTGTGTGCGGGAAAGCACGTCATTTCGTATTGCAATGCGGGATTCTTAGATAACCTCGATGCGATCCGCTCGCGCGCCAAATCGACCACCTTCGTCAACTGCATGACGTGGTTATTTGAAAAGGAAAAAGCGATGCACGCCCGTGGCATGATCGACTTCTTTCTATACCAAACGGACCACGCCATGGAAAAGGTGTCGACAGAGCTGAGATCGATCAACGACACTTACCGGCCGGTAAAGGTGCGTCCACATTTTCACTTGGATGCCTTCCCGTTTATCGAACATCGCGATGAAAACACGTTTCGATTCGCTCGTCTTTCTCGCGCCGATCCAGGGAAATTTCATCCTGCCCAGTTGTGGATTTATGAAACCATGGTGGCGCCCGTGTTGAAAAGTGGGATCATGCTGGGCGTTGACGCGGGAGTTCGTGCAAAAATTGGTCAAGAACCGGACTGGATTCGCGCCTATCCGCCAGGAGAGTTGACTCCGCAGACGGTCTATGGACAGTCTCATTGCATCATCCAGGCAACTGAGACGTACGAAAACCTTCCGCGTGTGGGCTTCGAAGCGATGGCGAGTGGATGCCTGCTGATCGTGGACGATCGAGGTGGTTGGCGTGAATTGGTTCAGCATGGCAAGACTGGATTCCTCTGCTCGGACCAACGCGAGTTTGTCTACTACGCATCGCGAGCCGCCTACGAACTCGACGAGCGGAACGCGATGATCCGTGAAGCCCGCAAATGGCTCGCGGCGCACTGGTCGATGGAGTCAACGTTGGGTGACTGGAAAAACTTTTTCCGGGGATTGGCGGCGTATTCCGGTGCATGATTCATGGAACAGGGAAGTGGGAAATCATCTTGACTGTGCGTATTTTAGTCTCGATCGAGCTGGGGATTCCGACAGGTTTTCAGGAAAACTTCCGCTGCAGCCAACCGCATCGGTTGACTCTGCCGCTTCAGCGTCCTCGTAATGAGCGTTATTCGAATGATCCGTGCTACAACAATGAGATCTGATTGATGAGTTCTTGCCCTTCATCAAGCGAAGCTTGATGAAGGTTTTGCGGCTGGCGGCGGATTTTCTCAGCGCGCAACTTCCACCGCCCCAGCGACGCTGGTGGCGAATTTTGGTGGGTGAGTTGCTCATCGTCGAGTGGCTTTTTTGGGTTGGGCGTTGGCGGCGGCATCAGTGCATTCAGACACTGACTTCGTTGAAGTGATGCCCGTCAGCAACGAAGTGGGCGACGGATGTTTGAATCAATCAACAACAGCACATCGACCGATGGCCGATAGCTCAACAAGCGATACACCAAGGACCGACTGCGGCGGATGTCAATCTCACCAAAGACAGTCTCAGATCACCGCGAGCCGCTTGACTCTCTCATTGAGTTGGTGGCCCGTTATTGAATGCGATAGTGAGCAAGCGAACCGGTGGAACCCAGTCGCCCCGGTCGTCTTTTATCTGTGCATCCGATGGCGTGCAAACTGATTCGTGCTCATTGAGAGATGCCAGTTGACTTGCCGGTGCTCGTTTATCTCACAGGCGATGCGTCTTCTGCACAAGTGTCCCGAAACAGCAGCCGTGAATTAAAACGCTGTTTTGCGGAAAAACGCCCCCCATTAGCTTTAGCGTTTGACACTGCTCCTTCATGCCTCAACAATGGCAGCCAGTCAATCCTTCCGCATGACGCAAGAGTCGATCGATGAGTAGCAGTAGCAGTTTTTCGACTGGATCATCGTCTTCGAGTAGCTCTCCTTCAACGAGCAGCTCATCCTCCAGCGGCTCGCTCAGTTCTTCTTCATCGAGTTCGTACTCGAGCTCTTCTTCGGGTGGTGGCTCTTCGAGCAGTTCAACAGGATCCTCATCGTCCAGTAGCTCGCTCAGTTCTTCGTCTTCGAGTGGGGGCTCGTCAAGCAGTTCATGGCCGTCGAGTTCATCATCCAGTCCTTGGCAAGGCCCAGGACCCTTGGCGGGACAACATTTCGGACACTGCATCTGAGAATCTCCACGGCAGATAAACGTCATCGTCGTCCCATACGGCAATGACCTCCCCCTCGGCGAGCTTGATACAAGCATTGCGTTTCTCGCCCAGTGTTGCATACCGCTGAGACTGATTGACGACGCGCACCTGCGGATGGTCAAAGCGAAAAATCTGTCCGTCACAATCGTTCAGGATGATGAGCTCTTTTTGCGGATAGTCTTGAGCCAAAAACATCGCAACGGATTCGCTGACTAACTCAGGGCGTCCAAACGTTGGCATGATTGCCGACACCACTGGTTTGATACCCGTGGACAGGCATGCAGCCACTTTCTGAGAATCCGACAGCTCCGAAATTGGCGAGAGAGAGTGGTCAGTCTGTCGTGGTTGCATGCTAAGAACACGAAATGGCACGGACGCGATATTGGCTCAGGGATCACGAGGGCAATGAGCAACGGTGCCCCTGTGCCTGCTTTATACGGCAGGGCTTCGCCACGTCGAGCCAGAAGGGCGTCTACTCTCGCAGTCGCCAAGCCGGGTGTCAATCTCACCAGAGACAGTCTTAGGTCACCGCGAGCCGCGTGGCTATCTCGTTAAGTTGGTGGCCCGTTATTGAATGCGATTCTCACAGGCGATGCGTCTTCTGCACAAGTGTCCCGAAGCAGCAGTCGTGAATTAAAACGCTATTTTGCGGAAAAACGCACCCCCCATTAGCTTTATCGCTTGACACCGCTCCTTAACGCCTTGACACTGGCTGCGAACCAAGCCTTCCGCATGATGCAAGAGTCGATCGATGAGTTCCAGCAGCAGTAGCAGTTTTTCGAGTTCCAGTAGTTCTTCATCTGGATCATCGTCTTCGAGTAGCTCTCCTTCAACGAGCAGCTCATCCTCGAGCGGTTCGCTCAGTTCTTCTTCATCGAGTTCGTACTCGAGCTCTTCTTCGGGTGGTGGCTCTTCGAGCAGTTCAACAGGATCCTCATCGTCCAGTAGCTCGCTCAGCTCTTCGTCTTCGAGCGGGGGCTCGTCAAGCAGTTCATGGCCGTCGAGTTCATCATCCAGTCCCTGGCAAGGCCCAGGACCCTTGCCCGATCCGACTCCGCCTGAAACCTGCGATTTGCCAGCCGAAGGCAGCGATAAAGAGGGGTGCAAAAAATGCAATGAGGAAGGCGGAGGAGTCGATTCAACCAGCGAGCGTCCTGTCCGATACTTCAACGGCGAATTGCAACTGGCTGTCACGGATCTGCAGGCGTTTGGAGCCGGTGGCCCTTGGGCACAGCGACGCCAGTACAGCAATCAACTCCAGGGTCAGAACGAAGTGGGACTGGGCTATAATTGGATCGTCGAAGCGTGGCCCTACCTACTGAAGGGACCAGACGGGACGATCGCGTTTGTTCGCAGTACCCGCAATGCGATGTGGTTTGACCGCGTCGAATCCGGTGGTGACGTCTCGTTCGTAGCACGCTACGGCGGTAAATCCACACTGACGCACGACTGCGATTCGCGTCGATACGTCCTCACGCAGCCCTCCGGTGAGATTTGGTTCTTCAAGGACTTTGGTGACGAACCCTGCGGCTCAACATCATCCTCGAGCGATTCGGGTACCCAGCCGCTGCCAGGTCAGTTGACCAGCATGATCGACGTATCAGGGCAGCAGACCGATGTGGTTGCCTACTCTGCCTCGGGGCGGATCCAGACGATTCAGCGTGAAACGGTTGTGGGCAGCGACACCACCACGACTCAATTTGAATATGAATTCAACGGCATGGGGCTCACCACCTCGGTGACCTACCGCCGCCAGGTCAACACGGACGGCTGGGTCAACATCCGCCGCGTGACGTACGAATACTACGATGGCTCGAACAGCTTCGGCTCTTCGGGTGACCTGATGCGTGTGCGTATTCAGGTGCCTTCGGGGGCGACGTGGGTCAATGTCAAGCAGAGCTACTATCGCTACTACAAAACGGGTGACGCCAAAGGTTTTCAGCATGGCTTGCGATATGTCGTCGAGCCCGACGGTTACGAAGACCTGCTGGCTGATTCGCTCGATCCAACCACGGTCAGCAACGGAGTGCTCCTGCAATACGCCAAGTACTGCTTTGAGTATGATGCGCAGCACCGAGTGACCAAGGAGATCGTTGATCGCGGTTCATTGACGTATGGATTCGCTTACGAGCAGAGTCTGAACGCCGATGGCTACAACCACTGGAGCCGCAAGACCACCGAGACGCGTCCGGGTGGTTCGGTCAATACGGTTTACACCAACTTCATCGGGCAGGGCCTGCTCAGTGTGCTCACCTCCGGTGCAGACCAATGGCTGACCGCTGATAAGTATGATGACGCGGGGCGCCTCATCGAGACTGCTTCGCCTTCGGCTGTCGTCAGCTACGATCCGGGTGAAGCGGACCTGGGGATCGTACTTCGATCCACCGAGGGTCTCATCAAGCTGCGCAGCTACTACGCGACCACGGGGAGTGGTGCCGCTACCGGTTACCTAGAGTCAGCATCGCTGAAGAAGGGTAGCAGCGGCACGCCGGTGCTGCAAAGCGAACTGGAATACACCGAACGAACAGGCGGCGGGGCCACGATCTACCCGATCGCTAAGCAGAGCCAGTTCCGTGACGATGCGGGCACCGATCGACTTGATACGACCTACGCTTATGAGTGGTACGCCGACACGGTCCAAGTCAAGCAGCGAACGGTCACGCTGCCAGTAGTGACAACAGCCCAGAACGGTCCCAATACCGCGACCACTCAAAAGCAGTTTTATGACGAACGGGGTAACCTGACGTGGTCGATGGACGCCCGCGGGTTCATCACGCGAATGTTCTACGATCAAGTTCTCGGAGCGATGCTGCAGCGAATTAACGATGCCGACACCTCACTGCTCTCCGGCGTGCCAGCGGGCTGGAGCACACCGAGCGGCGGTGGTGGTGGAAAACACTTGATTTCTGATTACGAGATCGATTCACGGGGGCGCACCACCCAGCAACTGGGCCCTGTCCATACGATCGACATCGGCGGCACGGCCACTGCGGTGCGACGTGCTCACTGGACAGTTTACAAAGATGCTGAGCACGCGACCTGGACCGCCAGCGGCTACGCCACCGGAACGGCACCTGCTTACACCTACACGCTGATCAACCCGGTCAACATCCAGCAACGGGATGCACGCGGGAATATTCTGGAGCAGATCCAAGTGCCGCGAGGATCAACTTCCGGTCGTTTGCAGCCCACCGATACGTTCTCGCAAGCGTCGTTCACGAGCTGGACGACTTGGCAGTACACGGATTGCTGCTTGGTCTCGTCGACACGTGTCTATCACACCATCCCGGCCTCTGGCGAAGGATCCAGTGGGACCAACTACGACCAGACAACCTACGGCTACGATAGCCAGAAGCGGCAGAACCTGCAGATTTCGCCCGGCGGCACGATCAGCCAACGTGTTTACGATATTCGCGACAACGTCATCGCGATCTTCGTGGGCACCAATGACACTGGGTCCACCGAGTCCGACCCAACCGGCGGCGGTGCCTCGGGCAATAACATGGTGCACGTCAGCGGATTTGTCTTCGACAACGGCAATGACGGGGGCGACAACAACCTGACCAGCCAGATCGCTTACGTCGATGGCGTCAACACCCGCACCACCGCATACACCTATGACTGGCGCAATCGACGGGTGGACACCAACGGGGAGCTCGATGCCTTTGGTCGGGTTACCTATGACAACCTGAACCGGGTGATCCAGTCCGACCGCTACGACACTTCCGCCAGCGGTAATCTGGTCTCCCGAAATGTGACCAAGTACGACAACCTGGGACGGGTTTACCAGTCCATCGGCTATGCAGTCGATCCCAACACGGGCACGGTCGGCAACCCGATCACCAGCAATACCTGGTTCGATGCGGTCGGCAACCCGGTCAAATCCATGCCGGGAGGTTCGAGCCGCTTTACCAAACAAGTCTTTGACAGCACGGGCTGGATGGTCCACTCGTATACCGGCTATGGCAACGACACGACCTATGCCGACGCCTTGAACGTCACCGGCGACGTGATCCTCTCGCAAACGGACATGGCTTACGACGATGCGGGAAATTCGATCCAATCCACCACACGGCAGCGCTACCACAATGCTGCGGCTGCCCAGACCGGTGAGTTGGGCTCGCCCTCGGCGACGCCGAATGCACGTGTTCAGTACTCAGCGAGCTACCCGGACGCCGTGGGCCGCATGATCGCCTCGGCCGAGTATGGAACCAACGGTGGCACGGCCCTGACCCGTTCGGCCACGATTCCCGCCAGTAGCGATACGGTCCTCGTCTCCCGGCAAGTCTACGATAACGCGGGTCGACTGCGCGACAGTATCGACCCTGCCGGCAAGATTTCGCGGACAATTTACGATGCGGCCAGTCGCCAGAGCGATACGATCGATAACGTGGTCGATCCACCCGCCAGTTCGAGCACCGGCACTGCCTGCACGGCCTCGGACGATCAAAACCAAACCGTGCAGTTCACCTACACACCCGATGGTGATCTCAAAACACTCACCGCCGTCAACGCCTCCACCGGCAATCAGGTGACGCAGTACATCTACGGGACCACACTCTCAGACAGCGCGATCGCCTCGAGCAGCCTGCTGCGTCGAGAGATCTACCCGGATTCGACGGGCACGTCCGATAGCGTCAGCTACACGTATAACCGCCAGTCGCAGCGGACCAGCCTCACGGATCAAAACGGTACGACACGCCAGTACGACTTCGATGCCCTCGGTCGTCAGACGCAAGACCGGGTGACGACCTTGGGCGCAGGCGTCGACGGAACCATTCGCCGCGTGGAGCAAACCTACGATGTTCGCGGGAATGTCTCGGCGGTGACTTGCTATAATAATGCATCGGTCGGCAGCGGCTCGATCGAGAATCAAATCACCCGGCAGTTCGATGGGTTCGGACAAGTGACGAAAACATTCCAGTCGCACAGCGGCGCGGTCAACCCCGCCTCGACACCCAGCGTGGGACGGTCGTACACCAACGGCAGTGGCAACGTGCTGCGTCCCACCGCGACGCTCTATCCCAACGGGCGAGAAGTCACGCTCGACTACGGCAGCAGTGGATCGATCACCGATAAAATGAACCAGGTGTCCAGCCTGATCGATGATGATGCGACCGTCTTGGCCGCCTACAACTACCTGGGCCTCTCTACGTTCGTCCAACAGGACAGCGCGCAGGCAGACCTGCGTTACACGCTGATCTCGCCAACCCTGTCGACGGACCCCGACACTGGTGATATCTACAGCGGTCTGGACCGCTTCGGTCGGGTAAAAGACGTTCGCTGGCGAGATGTCTCGGCAGGCACCGACCTGTCCCGAATTGAATACGGCTACGACCGGGCCAGTAACCGCGCGTGGCGAGAAAACCCGTCGGATCCCAACCGGGAGCACGACTGGCTGTACGCATACGACGGACTCAACCGCCTGCAGTCCGCTCAACGTGGCCAGCTTAATGGCACGCACAGCGCGATCACTTCGCTCGACGCCGCCCAATGCTGGACGCTCGATCCGACGGGTAACTGGAAAGAATTCCGGCAGGACGAGAACGGCGACGGTACCTGGGATTTCAATCAGACGCGGACTGCGAACGAAGTCAACGAGATTACGGACATCAGCAACACGCCAAGCGACATCTGGGCGACACCCGTTTACGACAGGAACGGGAACACGACGACCAACCCCCGCCCTGATCTTGGCACCGACGCGACAATGACGGCGACGTTTGACGCCTGGAACCGAATGACGAAGCTGGTTGATGACGCGACTTCGAACGTTCTCCTAGAAAATCAGTTCGATGGTCGCAACTTCCGCGTCGCTGCCAAGGAGTACACCTCGGGAACACTCGCTCGGACGCGTGAGTACTACTTCACCGACGCCTGGCAGTGTGTCGAGGAACACGTCGATACGTCGAACACGCCACGTCGCCAATACGTGTGGGGGATGCGGTACATCGACGATCTCGTGCTGCGTGACCGCGACATCTCACCCTCGGGTGGACTCTTGACCGAGCGACTGTACTATCTGGCCGATGCGAACTGGAACACGACCGCGGTGGTGAGCGATTCGGGTAGCGTTCAGGAACGCTACGAGTATGACCCGTACGGTAACCTGAGCATCTTCGCGGCCAACTTCACGCCGCGAGCTGTTAGCACCTTTGGGGTTCACTACACTTATACTAGCCGCGAGTGGACGCCGGATGCCGGGCTGTACTACTTCAGGAACCGCTGGTACGACGCGCAACTGGGTAGGTTTAGCTCCAGAGACCCTATCGGGTACAGAGGCGGTTCCTGTGATTTGTATCAGTATGTTTCTTCAAATCCACTGAGAAGGACTGACCCAAGTGGAAAGCAGTGGACCGAGCCACAAACCGGCATCCCAATCCCGGTTATCAACGAGTTCTTTAAGTATTGCCCAATCGCTTTTGGTGGAGGGCGGCAGCCCCCCCGGCGAACGGAAAAAGAATGCTGCGATCAGGCCTTTAACAGCGGACTTGCCGGAACGGATCAAGGTGGCATTGTTTGCTGTGATGGTCGGACAGTGTCCTGTGCTTGGAAACAAAATATTCCACGCATTATCACGATGCCGATTGTCCAGCAAATTCGCGTCGACTGTATCAAGGCGCACGAGAACGACCATGTCCCTGGAGCAGTTAATTGCAAAACAGGCTCGAATGTGACCGAGCTAAAGCGAGGTGGGGTTCATCGGTGGAATTTGAATAAATCGGAGTGCAGTGCATATCGTGTTGAGTTGCATTGCCTCCAGAGTAATATCCGCAGATGCGGAGGGAACGCAATTTGCGAGTCAGAGATTGAGGCGCGGATTCAGGAGGTATGGGATCTAATCGATGAACATTGCTATGGTTTTTTCTCCGTGTATTAACTGGTGTCAACCTCGTTCGCTTTCGAGTGGATCGGGCGCAAAGGTGCTTACGGTGAAGTATAGTATTCGTACGCTTGTCATTCTAGCGATCACGCTTTCAGGAATGTTTGCGTTTGCCTCGGGTTCAGTGCCTTTGCTGGATGGTCCGATGAGAAGCAAGACTATTGCAAGCATTTTTGTGGGAGTTGGAGTTCTTGCAATTTTTCCGATCGGCATACTTTTGAGTGCCGCGAGCTTCGCGTATGATCAAAATTCTAGTGGTGATGTCGCTTGGCTTGGAGCGTTTGTAGCGGCTATTGTCGCCGCGATCATCTTTGCGATCTATATGCTCGTGCCAGTAGCCGTTTAAAGCGAAGAAGATTAAATAAGATTAAGGTGTCCGGTACGAATGGCATTGTCTACGCTGTTTTACGAGCATTTCGGCGGATTCGCAGGGTCCTGAAGCGTAGCAAGCGGCGTTCTCTCTACGTACCCGGCAAAATTGGCCCGGCCCAGGCGCACTCAGTGGTTGCTGATGGCTTCCCTCGTCTTCCTAGAGAGACCAAAGGTGTCGGACACCGATTAGCCACTAGTTGCACCGGAGTTGAGCATTGAAGCGGTAGCCGACAGGCTGCCGTTTTTCGTTGGCGGACAGGAAGTCCGCCACACTTGCGGCACGAAGCCGCTCAGGCGTTGGTTCTTCCGACAAGCGAAGCGGACGCACCGACGCACACGAAGTGCGTCGCGGCTGTTTCGGCTGGATGCCGCCACCCTCCGATAGATCGCTGAACGACGGCGACAGGACGTCGCCGCATGATTTAAGCCCGGCGGCAGGATGCCGCCCGGCGAACGCGGTCAAGGAAGGCCAGCGAAGCGAGGCCGACGCCGCGTTCGCCGGGTCGTAGCGACGGCAGCGCAGGGAAGGCGCAGTGAGGAGGCTTTGCGACGAACGAAGACCGCACCGAAGGAGAGCAAAAAGGGACAGGCAATTTCTGCTTGACCGTCCTGCTCAAGAGCGTACTATGAGGGTGGTCGCAACGGTTATGCGGCCCTGATGTTCCTCTTTGTGGAGTCGATCTGATGCCTCGTCAAGCTCGTGGTGAAGTTCTCGATCCATCCGAAGTCCAGGTGGTTCACTGCATTCAGAGATGTGTGCGCCGAGCGTTTCTCTGTGGAGACGACCCGTTGACGGGCAATTCGTACGAGCACCGGCGAGGTTGGATTCGTGATCGGCTAGAGTTCCTAGCTTCGGTCTTCGCTGTGGATTGCTTGACTTTTTCGGTGATGCATAACCATATTCACCTCGTTCTTCGCAGTCGCCCAGACGTTGTGGCGGCCTGGTCCGACGAGGAGGTGGCCCGGCGTTGGTTGCGGTTGTTTCCTCGGCGGCGAAATGATGACGGTTCGCCCGCCGACCCCAGCAAGCCGGAACTGGACATGATTCTCAATCAGCCTGAAGTGCTGGCTGAAAGACGCTCGCGACTGTCCGATATCAGTTGGTGGATGCGCTGCACGGCTGAAAATATTGCTCGACGTAGCAACGCCGAGGATTCAGTTACCGGCCACTTTTGGGAAGGAAGATACCGAGCACAAATTTTGCTCGATGAATCCAGTTTACTCGTCTGTGCGGCGTACGTTGATCTGAATCCGATTCGTGCTGCCTTGGCGGAAACTCCGGAGACCAGCGACTACACCGGAGCAAAGGATCGGATCGACGATCTGAGCGAACGGGAGGATCGCAGTCGGCCCAGCACTCACGAGTGGGAGCGGAGTCGTCGACGGCGACGTAGCGGTTGGATGAGTCCGATCGAGATTGACGAACAGTCCGATGCGACGGGGCCTGCTGTTGAAACTTCGGGGCGTCGGGCCAGCAGCAAGGGATTCCTACCGGTATCGATGGCGAGGTATTTGGAATTGCTCGATTGGACAGGACGCCAGTTACGTGCTGATAAGATCGGTAGCATTCCAGATCACCTGACCCCGATCTTGCAGCGGATCGGATTGGACACTCACGGTTGGTGCGACGTGGTGCGAAAGTTTGGTCGCATCTTCAAGCGGGCGGCGGGCACGCCGGAGAGTCTCGCGGGTGAAGCGTGCCGTCGCGGTCAGGGCTGGTTGTGTGCCCGCGAAAACCCGCTAGGCCTCTCTTCGGTCTGAACCGACACCCCATTCTTTTGATTTCGCAGTCAGCCGTCGCGGTGCCCGCTGCGCGGTCAGTAACCGTTCAGCAATTTTTGCTGGCGCCGTCCGTATCAGATCGCCGATTTCGCCAGTGATGCACCTGGTTTCAATTGTCTGTCGCGTGCCTTCCGCATGGAGACACGCGTGACAAAAGTCGGCTGATCTTGGCTGACGGAAATTTCGATTTCGAAAGCATGATGCGATGCGATCGGTTTGAAAGCAGTTCAGTCGCGAAGTAGACCGCTCAGAGGGTCTGTCAGCAGCAAGCATCTTGCCAAAACGGCGCAAAGCCCCCGACCTAAGTGTTACCGACCGAATTGCGGTCGCACTTTCTGCCAAATTATGACTGTATGGATTTGAGGCCCGAATTGGTCGTTTTGCCGAATTGCTGAGTATTTTGGAGAGCCCGTTTGTGGGTTTTGCGATGGGAAGCTTGAAACGTCCAACGATTTAATGTGGATCGTGCTGTCGGCAACTTCCCGGCTGGTCCGAGATCGCCCCGGTCGCCAGGAACCTCGCGAGCTCAAACGCCGAAATCAATCAAAATATCCCAAGCTAAAAAAGCCTCGACCCAGCCGAGCCAAGCGGATCGCGGTCGAGCCCGTGAAACCACCAGAAAAGCCCTAAGTCCACGCCATTCGAGCCGAGCTCTGCAGAGGTGCTGGCTTGGCAAGGGATATCTCGGTCGATGGTACGCCAATGGTGTTGCCGGTCCCTGGCGGACATTCGTTCGTCAGGGACGCATTTTTGTAAGATTATTGGATACTTGAGCCATGCCTAGAAAAAACCTTCCCCCTGTGCTCCGCGCACGCTTCCGTCGGATGAGCCAAGAAAATCCCCTATTCGGCCCTGGATCCGAAACCGGACAGTTCCGACTGATTGGAGGAAGGACATCATGCGATGGGCGGCGGCGTGGTGTTCACTGCACGCGTTGGCTGATCTCGCCGGTCAAAGTGTTGCGGAGAATCAGCTTGGTTTTGCCGTCGGGCATCCGCTCGCGTTTGACCAGTTCGTGATCTTTGTCGAATGCTCGCGAGAGACGGCTTGTTTCGTTGGCCCCCTGGCCGTGCCAGAGCGGCAGGTCGATGGGTTCCCAGCGTTTGGTATCGATGGACCGATAGCTCGCGTCCATGATCGCATTGACAACATAGCCATCGTAGAATGTTTCGGCGGGCTCATGCCCTTGCTCAAACGCATCGAGCATGTCGGCGAACATGTTGGTGTATCCCAACGCAGCAACTTCATCACCGACGGGGAACATCCATCCTCTGCTGCTCTCGGACTTCTCAGCAACGTACTGCGTCGATTCTTTCGCCGAGTACATTTCCATGCCCGTTCGCAGCCAATGATTCAGCCACAAGGTGCCTTCGGTACCGGCGACTTCATCCCGCAGGTCCATGCCGCCGCGGAATGCCCAGCTCACTTCGAATTGCCCGATGGCACCATTTTCGTAGCGAACCATCCCCACCGCATGGTCTTCGGATTCGATCGGATGGACTTGGGTATCTCCCCAGCACACGACTTCGACTGGGCGTACCTCTTTTCCAATAAAAGATCGGGCGATTTCGATGCAGTGGCAGCCCATGTCGATGATGGCCCCGCCGCCGGCGCGAGCCCTGTCAAAGAACCAGTCGCTGTGTGGGCCGGGGTGGGTTTCGCGGGATCGCACCCAGAGGACTCTGCCGAGATCCCCGGCCTGGACAGACTGCAGCCCCTTGAGGGTTTTCGGTGGATAGACGAGATCTTCCAGATAGCCATGAAAGACGCCTGCATCTTCCACCGCGCGTAGCATCCGCAGCCCCTCGGCAGCGTTGCGTCCCAGCGGCTTGGTACACAGCACGGCTTTGCCAGCTCCGGCTGCAGCGGTGACTGCCTGCTCGTGCAGATCGTTCGGCAACGCCACTACCACGACATCAATACCCGGGTCGTTGACCGCTTCGGCCAAGTTCGTCGTCGAGCGAGCCACGTTCCACGTGGAGGCAAACGCAGCCGCTTTCTCTGCCGAACGAGAATAGACGAGGTCCACATGGTCGCGACTCCGCCCGCCATGCAATGCCTGTGTGTAGCAGGAACCGATCAAGCCGGTCCCGAGCATGGCAATGCCGGTCATGAGGAGCACCCCGACGGCGACGTCAATCGTGTTCGCACTCGCTCGTCATCCCACCGCTGCAAAGGCTGGTAGCTGGCATGTTTTCCCGAGACGAAGGGGTCGTTGTGGCGAGTGTTGTAGCAACAGATCAGTGACCAACGCGGGTGCTCGCTCTCGTTCTTGTCACTGCGATGCAACAGATTCGCGTGGAAAAAAAGAACGTCACCGGGCTGCATCTCGCAGTAGACCAACTCGTGGTGCTTCATCGCATGTTCCACGCGTTCCATATCGGCACCGACCTGTTGGCCGGACTTGCCGTGATCGACACGACCGATCTTGTGCGATCCCTTGAGCACCTGCAGGCAACCGTTCTCGCGATGGGCGTGATCGACGGCAACCAAGGCGCTGCCCATGTCGGGATACAGGCAACCGAAATTGTACCAATACCCGTAGTCCTGATGCCATTCCCAGGCTCCGCCCACACGAGGTTCCTTGAGCATCATCTTGTGATGATAGTGATACACCTCTGACCCGAGCAGTGATTCCATCGTGTCAGCGATTCGGTGTGAACGCACCACGGCTGTGTACATGGATTCGTCATCGAGGTCGTCGCGAACGGCCAAGCGGCTCTCTCCGCCTGTTGCATCTTTACGAGTTTTCGCCTCGCGATCGAGCGCGCGATCGGCCTTCGAATAACGCAGCAATCCGGCCATCTCGTCGGCATCAAAGACAGCGGGTAACAACACGTACCCATCGCGTTGAAAAGCCTGGATTTGTTCGGTACTAGGCATCTGACCACCTGTGAGAGAATTCGGCCGTGGGCTCGGATTGTATCTCGATTGATTCCATGCGTGAACCTCGCCCGCAGATGATTTGTGCGCGCACTCACCAGAGCGTACACTGGATCCGGCACGATTCTTCAACAGGCGACGATGCCGTTGACTCCCCAAGATCCTACTAGAGATATATTCGCATGCGTTTGCATCTGACGGTTCCGTTCACGCTCGCTCTCTTGTTTGCCACATCACAGGGTGTGCGGGCGGCCGACCTGCCACCGGTCGACAAGCGGGACGACGTCAAACCTCGCAACGTGGTGTTCATTTTGACCGACGATCAGGGATGCTTCGCAACGATGATCGAATGAAAACGCCACGAAAAAGGCATTTCCAGCGTGATTTTCGGCGATTGCAAATTGCAGCAAAGTGACCCAAATTAAGATGAAATAACGGAGATTAGCTACACTTTGCTACACTGAAGATAAGCGAGAGCTGAATTTCGCCGCGTCAACGAGCGCCGCCAGCAGCAGTCCTACCAGACGCTACCCTACGCACATCGTGAAGAGTCAGTTTCGTTTCACTGACGAATTGTCTCGCGCAACGTTGGCGGGATTTAGGAACGCGGGTCAAAGACGAACGTTGCTGTCAGTGCGGCGTGGTGATTTCGTCAACAACTGGAAATACTTTCAGCTAAGCAAAGATTTTTACCTCCAGGCATTGGCGTCGTTGGGCAATGACCGTGAAGTGTTCGTAACCAGTGACGATTTTAATTATTGCCGAGACGCATTCGATGGACTCGGATTCGTGTTTGCGGAGGGCCTCACGGCGATCGAGCAACTTTGTCTTGGTGCCAGTTGCGATGATTTTATTATCAGCAATTCCACCTTTTCGTGGTGGCAAGCGTGGCTTGGAGAGCGGAATGGGTCCCGAGTTATTCGCCCGCTACGAAACTTCAGCGATGCTCGCAAGGAAGACGAGAAAGACTTTTGGCCTTCGCGATGGACTATCCACTCAAGCTAATCTCGCAAACTGTACTCTGGAGTGGGATAGGCTAACGCAACATGGCCTGCTTCACTACAGTCAAGATGACGCGTTGACGTTTCGCAGGGACAACGTTCGCGATGTAGTTCGACGCAGTGAAACGAATTAGCCACCAAAACCCGGGAGCATACCACTCAGTTGACTACAAGCTTCCATTATCGCCGGAACGCCAGGGATGACACTCGCCCGCTCAACGAAACTCTTCTCGTACTCTGACTTTCGGTCTAGGGCTTCTCGCAACATTCCTTTCTCGGCTTCGATCGACATCCGGTCTCGAACACGGCCTCGGATTTGGCTACCACGAACAAGAGGATGCAACCGCAGTGCTGAGAACTGCACCTCGTCCCCGCCGATAATGCGTTGCGGATTGTCCTGTTGGAATGATGTCAGCGATGTATAGACACCGCTTCTTACGCGAGGAAACCAATATTCTTCGTTGCCGCCGTTAGGCAGGACTGGCCGCAAAACCATCAGATCGATGATGGAACCGTAGTTCGATTCGCTTGCCCTCGATGAAATGCTTGAAACCGTGGTCGCTGAACCGATCGGCTCTTCACGTTTCACGAAGCCAGTTAGTCTTGCCGACGTTTGCCTGCTGCTGATGCCGCCAGTCTGATTGCGTTGACCCAGTGAGGTCTGGCTATAGCCAACCAAGCCAACATGGTCGCCCGCAATCAATTCAATGTCGCCTGCCGGAGTCATCCGAATGAGTTCCAAAGGAAAGTTGCGAACGGGATCGCCTTGACGCTTCAACTGAACGATATATACGTTATCGTATTCAGAGTAGAGTCCATTCTGAAGACGCCAGAGTTCCGCCTTCGCACTGCTTTCGCTCTGAGATGAACCAACAACAACATTGGTGGAAGCGTCAGTACTAACGGTTGCGGACTGCTCACCCATGGCACTTGGAGCAATGATCGCGGCAATCTCCTTCAAAAGAGCATTTTGTTGACTGTTTAGTTCACCAGGCCGGTGCTCCGATCGCAGCGTTTGGATACTCTTTGGCGTATCGATCAACTCTGCGAGTTTCTCGGTTTTTTCTGCCGACGACTCAGCTGGCACGACGCCCTCAAAAATGCTGGAGATTATCACGAAACGCTCATTATGAGTCACGTCACCATCAAACGCGCCCTGCTCAGCAGCTATCACTAAGTTGTCCAATGCTCTGGCTACCTTGAAATTTGGCTTTGGAGCCTCTGCCGCCGTCAACTCTGCGCTAGAAATCCCCGGCAACATCCGGGGATCTGCACCTCCCGCCAGTTGCCGCGAGACACGGTCGGCGACACCTGGTCGAATAGACTTCTGAATTGCCTCAGATAACGTCATCCCCTCGTCGCCGATTGCCAATGTCTTCGCTTCCGCAAACGTTCCGCCGGTCGTCACCGTACCGGATGGCTGAGTTGAATGTTTCAGCAACAACGGTCGCTGTCGAACTCCCCCGATATGGCATCCAGTCAACAAAAAAAGCAACACAACCGATGGCGCTAGACGCAAGTCCGCGTCGTGAATCTTTGTCATGATTTCCATCCGTCGAAAGTGTTGCCGGGTTTTGACTGCGTACTGAAAACAACGATGCTTATTGAGCCAGCGAGACTTTGACGCCCATGGTTGACTCGACATCATCAATGTGTGATGCGACGAGAGCACCCGAATCATTGGTTTTTGCGTGAACGAGGCCAACCACGTAGAAGACGGAATGATCCGTTGCTTCGGTTAACAACAAAGATCCGCTGTCACCTGGCAGCAGCATGGGATTATCGTCGACCGACTCAACCAATATCTGGTTGTCCATATCAATGCCATTCAATCGAACGGTGGCATTGACGCTCTGTACGATGCCATTGGTCCGTCCGCTGACCGCGCCAATCTTGAACGCAAAAGTGCGGTGCTCGTCCGGCCACGTCAATTTCGTGCTGAGATACTGGTCAGGTAAGCCGATGTTTTTGATCGTTCGCTTAAACTCGCGATTCATGGGGCCTGGGCGTATGATTGAGCAATCAACTTGCCGCTGGCCATCCACCGAGGGGACGCTCGCGCGGACCACCTTGCCGATGATCGCCGAACTCCCATCGGGCGTTTGGCAGTCGGCCGGTTGCACGATTGCCTCACCTTCCGATCCGGCGACGTGGAAATTGGTGATGAATACTGGGCGAAATCCGTCAAAGACAATTCCACCTAAAGTACCAGCGTTTTGATGATTATTGTCCCTGGCAATCTGAATGCCACCAACAATGGGGTTCTCGTAGCCCGTCGCGATTGCTGCGGACGCGGATGAATTCGGTGGATCAAAAGTAACGTAGGATCTCTCCACAACGTCAACTGGAACGCCTTCAATTTCTTTTGGAAGCATTTGAGCTATCCGTGGATCAATGAACCGAGGGTCGTTTGGATCAAGTTTGAATTCGACATGAACGCGAATGCAACATTCTAGATCACTTGAGATCATCGCCTTATCTCCGCCGAACCTTCGCCGACGAAATCCGACATGCGTACCGCGCACGTTGGGTCGCTCCATCAATTCGTGTTTATGTCGAGAAAATACCTCTTGGGCGCGACGGCGTTCGGCAAAAATTTCCCCCCAACGCTCCAGCATGGCCGTCCGAACCGCATCGTTGTCAAGCGGCCGTTCGGGCGCATTGTCAATCGCATCGATCTGATGAAATTGACTCAGCGAATCGCGGATTTGGCTTTCATCCTGTCGGCCATCAGTCCTGGCAGGCTCGCCGCTTGTCGCGAGCATCTTCCGCATCATTTTCGCGGCGTTGTTGGCTCGCGAAAGCGATACCCCTCGAATTGCCTTGGCGACCGCGTGAGGATCCTCAATCAGTGCTTGCGAGGTATTTTCCCCATATTCCGCGAGAATAGCCTGGGCGGTTTTTTCGCCAATGCCATCGACCTCTAGCAACCAATCTAAGATCGATAGGGGCTGTTTGTGTGCCATGTAATTAGCCTCATCGAGCAAGAATAACTATCGAAGATCTACCGTTTGATCATAATCCGGTCGAGTGCCGCAGCGATCGCAGGAGTTCAAATGCGTCTCGACAAAACATTCAACATCTTGCTCGAACGTTTGTGAATTGATGTCGAACCGTTTGTAGGCGACCACTCGAGAATCGCGGTAAATGCCCTTGGCTTTCAGCGCGTCGACGGTACTTTGCTCCGCGCCGGTGGAAACCGAGAAGGCTCCAAATTGTTTGATCACGGTGCTCACCAACTCGGCAGTATCTGTGATCGTGGTGTCCTCTAGCGAGCTTGTGATCGACTTGAAATACTGTTCGTCCTGGTCAAAGGTCATTTTGACATCCAGCGTTCCGCTACCCGGTCGTTTAAAATCAACGATGAACACTTTGTCACTTTTGACTACCTCCGGGCGAATGCTCAGCAGTCGAGCCTTGCCCTCAAGTGGCTCGGTGGCGGTTTCCGCTGAAAGTTTAACAAAGTACGTTTCGTCAACGTAAATATCTAAGTGTGTAGGAACCTTCAACGTGATCGGAATTCCTTTAAATGGCCTCGCTTGACCGAAGATTTTTTCCTGTCCATTGGATTCGGCGGAAAAAGTATTGTCGTCGAATCGATTCAAGGCGGTGCTGCTAAACGACATGCACCCGCTTAATGTCAATGCGAGTAAACTGGCAGTCAGCGTAATAGTGGATCGCATATCTTACTCCAATAATTGAGTTGGTGCGTATTGGTCGCTTTCGATCCGACGTGATACCATATCCTGGGGCAAAGAAAGTATGCCATCGTCGTTCGGGCCTGCGTCATTGGACGCCGAGATAATCGCTCCTTCAAAAACATCGGTTGCACACCTATGGCAGTTGTTCATGTGCTGGGCGACGAAGCAGGCGACTTGATCTTCAAAATCTATCGTGTCAATGTCGAATCTTTTCCAAGCTACCATGCGATCTTCCGTGAAGTAGAGAACTGCTGGCGGGGGCCCGTTGTCGGTCCCAGTTCTTGTTGCCGTGGGAATTGCTTCGAAGATGGTGTTGATGGCGCCCGTGACATCCTTGATCGTTTCGTCAACGATTTTGTTTTCCAGCGTTTTGAAGTACTGCCGATTGTCATTGAGGTCATTTTTCTCGCCGAACTCCATCTTATAGTCTGAAGTGCCCGCGGCGGGACGCTTCACATCCACGGTAAAGACCTTGTCCGTGTAGATTAGATCAGTAACGAGACCAAGATGGCGGTTCTCACTAAAGAGTGGACGCAGTGTAGCGTCTTCCAACGAGAAGTAGATCTTCTCGTAGATGGCGATATCGACGTGCGTTGGGACACGCATCGTAATGGGGACTCCCTTGTAAGGTCGAGTCTCGCAATGCTTCTTAGGAACTCCATTCGAGTTGCCGATGAGTTCATCAGTTTCTATTCGATTGAGCAGCGTGCTGGTTACCGAAGTGCATCCAGTCATCATGCCCAGCAAAATTACTACGGGGGCAAATTTTGGCTTCATGTTTCCAATCCAACACGCACTCAAATCCCTGAATATCCGATCCAATCCGTAGGACTGTTTCTTAAGGCAAGTCATCGACAATCGGCGCGGCTGGCGCAATCAGTTTACGCGATAAATCTCTACCCCACCCAATCAGCCGGTGAAGTACTGGTATAATCGCTACAGCTTGCCAGCGTGCGCCGCGAGCAGAATTGTCGTGTGCGACTGGGGCTTCCACCGTGGCGGTTGGCGTAGCTTGGTGGGTTTCGATCTGGCTTGACGGACGATCCTATGTCACGACAACCGCGCCTTGCCGAAGTGGAGCTGTCAGTTGGCTCGGATTCACGGTGGATGACGTCGGTTTTTTGATCAAGATACTTTAAAATGAGGCGGTGTCAGCGGAATCGGTGGGTTTGACTAGGCGGCAATTTCTCGCCGAAATCGGGACAATTGCCCCGTCGGAATGCGTCGTTAAAGAGCCCCGTCGTCACTGGACCTGGATGCTATTCTTAAGAAAACGCCACCCCCCGCCAGTTTTATCGGTTGACTTTGTCTCATCATGCCTCAACACTGGTGCTTACTGAAGCAGTTCCCTGAGTCGGAAAAGTCGATCTATGAGTTCCAGCAGCAGTGGCGGATTTTCGAGTTCCAGCAGTTCACTCAATTCGAGTAGCTCATCCTCCAGCGGCTCGCTAAGTTCTTCATCGAGTTCGCATGCGAGCTCTTCGTCGAGCGGAGGCTCGTCGAGCAGTTCCTGGCTGTCGAGTTCATCGTCAAGTAATTGGCAAGGTCCAGGGCCTGAGCCTGATCCGACGCCACCTGAAACCTGCGATTTGCCGTCCGAAGGAAGTGGCGAAGAGGAATGTAAAAAGTGTGATGAGGCAAGCGGAGGAGTTGATTCAACCAGCAAGCGGCCCGTTCGCAACTTTAACGGTGAATTGCAGCTTGAAGTCACTGACATGCAAGCCATGGGTGCGGGCGGTCCCTGGGCACAGCGGCGTCAGTACAGCAATCAACTGCAAGGTCAGAGTGACGTAGGCCTGGGCTATAACTGGCTCCTCGAAGCTTGGCCTTACTTGCTCAAAGGGCCAGGCGGGGCTATCGCGTTTGTTCGCAGCACACGCAACGCGTTGTGGTTTGACCGCGTCGAATCCGGTGGCGACGTCTCCTTCGTTTCGCGTTACGGCGGTAAATCCACGCTGACGCACGACTGTGATTCGCGTCGATACGTCTTGGCTCAACCCTCCGGTGAGATCTGGTTCTTTAAAGATTTTGGTGATGAACCGTGTGATTCGTCTTCATCCTCTTCGGCTGCTTCTAGTGCGCAGCCGCTGCCTGGTCAATTGACCGGGATGATTGACGTATCGGGACAGCAGACCGATGTAGTTGCATACTCTGCATCTGGTCGGATCCAGACCATTCAGCGTGAAACTGTAGTGGGCAGCGACACCACCACAACCCAATTTGAATATGAATTCAATGGCATGGGACTCACCACCTCGGTGACCTACCGCCGCCAGGTCAACACGGACGGCTGGATCAACATCCGCCGTGTGACGTATGAATACTACGACGGCTCGAACAGCTTCGGCTCCTCGGGTGACCTGATGCGTGTTCGCATCCAGGAGCCGTCCGGGGCGACGTGGGTCAATGTCAAGCAGAGCTATTATCGCTACTACAAAACATCCGATCCGAAAGGTTTCCAGCACGGCTTGCGATACGTCGTCGAGCCGGATGGTTACGAAGATCTGCTGGCCGATTCACTCGACCCCACCGCGGTCAGCAACAGTGTGCTCCTGCAGTATTCCAAGTACTACTTTGAGTATGACGCGCAGCGTCGGGTGACCAAAGAGATCGTTGATCGCGGCTCACTCACGTATAGCTTTGCTTATGAGCAGAGTCTGAATACCGATGATTATAATCACTGGAGCCGCAAGACCACCGAGACTCGTCCAGGCGGTTCCGTGAATACGGTCTATACCAACTTCATCGGACAGGGCCTGCTCAGTGTGCTCACCTCCGGGTCAGATCAGTGGTTGACGGCTGATAAGTATAATGACGCGGGGCGACTCATCGAGACAGCTTTGCCTTCGTCTGTCGTCAGTTACGACCCTGATGAGGCGGACCTAGGGATTACGCTGCGATCCAATGAGGGCCTTATCAAGCTGCGTAGTTACTACTCGACGACGGGCGGTGGTGCCGCTGCTGGATATCTGAAGTCGACATCGCTGAAGCAGGGTAGCGGCGGCACACCGGTCATCCAAAGCGAACTGGAATACACCGAAAGAACGGGTGGCGGAGCTACAATCTACCCGATCGCCAAGCAAACTCAGTTCCGCGACGATGCCGGTGCGGATCGACTTGCTACGACCTACGCCTATGAGTGGTATACCGACACGGTCCAAGTCAAGCAGCGAACGGCGACGTTACCTGTGGTGACGACAGCACAGAACGGTCCCAATACCGCGACGACTCAAAAGCAATTTTTTGACGAACGGGGTAACCTGACGTGGTCCATGGACGCCCGCGGGTTCATCACGCGAATGTTCTACGATCAAGTTCTCGGAGCGATGCTGCAGCGAATTAACGATGCCGACACCTCGATGCTCTCCGGCGTGCCAGCGGGCTGGAGCACACCGAGCGGCGGTGGAAAACACTTGATTTCTGATTACGAGATCGATTCACGGGGACGCACAACCCAACAACTGGGCCCTGTCCACACGATCGACATCGGCGGTACAGCCACTGCGGTGCGACGTGCCCGCTGGACGGTTTACAAAGATGCTGAGCACGCGACCTGGACCGCCAGCGGTTATGCCACTGGAACGGCACCTGCTTACACCAACACGCTGATCAACCCAGTCAACATCCAGCAACGGGATGCACGCGGCAATATTCTGGAGCAGATCCAAGTGTCGCGTGGATCAACCTCGGGCCGCTTGCAGCCGACCGATACATTCTCACAGGCCTCGTTCACCCGTTGGACCAGCTGGCAGTACACGGATTGCTGTCTGGTCTCGTCGACTCGCATCTATCACACCATCCCGGCCTCTGGCGAAGGAACCAGTGGGACCAACTACAACCAGACAACCTACGGCTACGACAGCCAGAAGCGGCAGAACCTGCAGATTTCCCCCGGCGGCACCATCAGCCAACGTGTTCACGACGTTCGCGACAACGTCATCGCGATCTTTGTGGGCACCAATGACACCGGGTCCACCGAGTCCGACCCGACCGGCGGCGGTGCCTCGGGCAACAACATGGTGCAGGTCAGCGGCTCTGTCTTCGACAACGGCAATGACGGGGGCGATAACAACCTGACCAGTCAGATCGCTTACGTCGATGGCGTCAACACCCGCACCACCGCGTACACCTATGACTGGCGCAATCGCCGCGTGGACACCAACGGGGAACTCGATGCCTTTGGACGGGTCACCTACGACAACCTGAACCGGGTGATCCAGTCCGACCGCTACGATACTTCCGCCAGCGGTAATCTCGTCTCCCGGAATGCAACCAAGTACGACAACCTGGGACGGGTTTACCAGTCCATTCGCTATGCAGTCGATCCCAACACGGGCACGGTCGGCAACCCGATCACTAGCAATACCTGGTTCGATGCGGTCGGCAACCCGGTCAAATCCATGACGGGAGGTTCGAGCCGCTTTACCAAACAGGTCTTCGACAGCACGGGCTGGATGGTCCACTCGTATACCGGCTATGGCAACGACACGACCTATGCCGATGCCTTGAACGTCACCGGCGACGTGATCCTCTCGCAAACGGACATGGCTTACGACGATGCGGGAAACTCGATCCAAGCCTCCAGGCGGCAGCGATACCACAATGCTTCGGCCGCCCAGACCGGTGAGTTGGGCTCTCCCTCGGCGACGCCGAATGCACGCGTTCAGTACTCAGCGAGCTATCCGGACGCCGTGGGCCGCATGATCGCCTCGGCCGAGTATGGAACCAACGGTGGCACGGCCCTGACCCGTTCGGCCACGATCCCCTCCAGCAGCGATACGATCCTCGTCTCCCGGCAAGTCTACGATAACGCGGGTCGACGGCGCGACAATATCGACCCTGCCGGCAAGATTTCGCGGACAATTTACGATGCGGCCAGTCGCCAGAGCGAAACGATCGATAACCTGGTCGATCCACCGGCCAGCTCGAGCACCGGCACTGCCTGCACAGCATCGGACGATCAGAACCAAACCGTGCAGTTCACCTACACACCCGATGGTGATCTCAAAACACTCACCGCCGTCAACGCCTCCACCGGCAATCAGGTGACGCAGTACATCTACGGGACCACACTGTCAGACAGCGCGATCGCGTCGAGCAGTCTGCTGCGTCGTGAAATCTACCCGGATTCAACCGGCACGTCTGATAGCGTCAGCTACACGTATAACCGCCAGTCCCAGCGGACCAGCCTCACGGATCAAAACGGTTCGACCCGCCAGTACGACTTTGACGCCCTCGGTCGTCAGACGCAGGACCGAGTGACGACCTTGGGTGCAGGCGTCGACGGAACCATCCGCCGGGTGGAGCAAACCTACGACGTTCGCGGGAATGTCTCGGCGGTGACGTGTTATAATAACTCGTCGGTCGGCAGCGGATCGATCGAGAATCAAATCACCCGGCAGTTCGATGGGTTCGGACAAGTGACGAAAACGTTCCAGTCGCACAGCGGCGCGGTCAACCCCGCCTCGACACCGAGCGTGGGACGGTCGTACACCGATGGCAGCGGCAACGTGCTGCGTCCCACCGCCACGCTCTATCCCAACGGGCGAGAAGTCACGCTCAACTACGGCAGCAGTGGCTCGATCACCGATAAACTGAACCAGGTGTCCAGCCTGATCGATGATGATTCGACCGTCTTAGCCGCCTACGAATACCTGGGTTCTGGCACCTTCGTCCAACAGGACAGCACACAGGCCGATCTACGTTACACGCTGATCTCGCCAACCCTGTCGACCGACCCCGACACTGGCGACATCTACAGCGGTCTGGATCGCTTCGGTCGAGTAAAGGGCGTTCGCTGGCGAGATGTCTCGGCAGGCACCGATCTGTCCCGGGTCGAATACGGCTACGACCGGGCCAGTAACCGCACTTGGCGAGAAAACCCATCCGATCCCAATCGAGAGCACGACTGGCTGTATCAGTATGACGGGCTCCATCGCCTGCAGTCCGCTCAACGTGGCCAGCTCAACGGCACGCACACCGCGATCACGACGCTCGACGCCGCCCAATGCTGGACGCTCGACCCGACTGGTAACTGGAAAGAATTCCGGCAGGACGAGAACGGGGACGGTACCTGGGATTTCAATCAAACGCGGACGGCGAACGAAGTCAACGAGATCACCGACATCAGCAACACGCCAAGCGACATCTGGGCCACGCCTGCCTATGACAAGAATGGCAACACGACCACCAACCCTCGGCCTGACCTGGGTACCGACGCCACGATGACTGCGACGTTTGATGCGTGGAACCGAATGACGAAGCTGGTTGATGACGCGACATCGAACGTGCTCCTAGAAAACCAGTTCGACGGCCGCAACTTCCGCGTCGCTGCCAAGGAGTACACCTCGGGAACACTCGCTCGGACGCGTGAGTACTACTTCACCGACGCCTGGCAGTGTGTCGAGGAACACGTCGACACCTCCAACACGCCTCGCCGACAATATGTGTGGGGCATGCGTTACATAGATGATCTCGTACTCCGCGACCGTGACATCTCGCCGTCGGGAGGACTCTTGACCGAGCGACTGTACTACCTTGCCGATGCGAACTGGAATACGACGGCGGTTGTGAGTGATTCAGGTAGCGTGCAAGAACGCTACGAGTACGACCCGTACGGCAACCTCAGCATCTTTGAAGCCAACTTCACGCCGCGAGCGATCAGCAATTACGGCGTCCACTACACGCACACCAGCCGCGAGTGGACACCGGCTGCTGGGCTGTATTACTTCCGGAACCGTTGGTACGACGCGTTGCTAGGCAGGTTTAGCTCCAGAGACCCCATCGGGTATGAGGGGAGTCCCTATGGCTTGTACGAATTCCTCAGCTCAGCGCCCGTTATCTATTCCGATTCGGCAGGATTGTCAACTGAATTAATTGAAGCAATGGAACCAGCGGCTGCTTGTAACTACTCTGATAAAATCGACTGCGATGAAGCTTGTAGAGTTGCTTTGGCCGATCCTAATATAAGGAAGAATAGTGTTGGAACAGTCATTTGCAACGATGGACTCAAATGCCCTTGTTTTTTCGGGATCAAAGCACGCAACATCATGCCAGGCCAGTGTCCAGCATTGGAGCGAATCGTAATTGATCACGAGCGAGAGCACTTCAAAGATGTTGAATGCCCTAAGGAAGGAATCGATCGAGGAATGCCGAAACCTGAAGTTAACATGAAGGACAGGGAGTGTGAGCTTCGGATTCAATCTGTTCAAGATTTACTTCGCGCTATCGATGGCGCGCCAGAAGGAAGATGCAAGGAAGCGATGAAAGATGAACGTGACGATCTCACTGATTGGCTAGCCGTCAATTGTATTCATATCTTGACTAGAGACTAATCAATGTTCAAAACAACCATCATTTGCATCATGCTAACAACAATGTTGTTCGCGCCTGCACATGCTGCAACGACGAACGAGGATCACGTTAAACTATCGCCTTCGGACAAAGCGATTGTCGAGATGTTTGCCAAAACCCTGAACGCAACGGCGAAGGAACGTAAAGGACGCGATTACAAAATCCAATTGTATCGTGGAAAGAAAGGATGGACCGTTCATTACCGTTTTTTGCCTGCCACAATTGGTGATGAGCTTTTCTGCAAGATCGAGAAAGACGGTTCAGTTACTGTCAAAGGAGGATTCTGAGTATCGGGAGAAGCCAAATGGGTCATGCGTGAATGCCGCGAGTATTAGCCGTAAGTCCTTCATGCCGCTGACCTTCGGGAGGCGTGGCGTGGCTGTTTCATCGTGGGGTATGGTTTGGGTCGGCGCTTAATTTCACGGGGATGAATTCTCGGTTTTCGGTCGCCTATCGGATGGTCGGCAATCGAGTGCAGCAATGCCTGTTCGAGCGCATCAATACGTTCGCTTTCAGCTTGAAGGTTTTCTGCAAAGGCATTGAGCGCTTGAACGGCACCCTTGTGACTGAGACGCTTCGGACTCGTACCAACGCGGTGGGCGGGTAACAGTTTAGTCCCCGGTATCGCTTTTGGAATTCCATCAGCCGAACATGGCGGCAGACGGTAAGTGATTCCACAGCCTCGATGCTGGCATGATACGGCGAAGTTTCGGAACGCATCGCCTCCATTTTTTGGTTGGCACTACGCACTGGATCGTGGGTCGCGCGATGGCGATGAATGCGCAGCACACAACCCAATTCATCTGTTACCGGCCTTTTTGATGTCGCATTTTTGGCCGAATTGAGACTGTAGGGATTTGGCGGTGATTTTGGCGTGTTGGCCGAATTGGTGCGAAATTTGGAGAAGCATTTCGCGCCGCTCTTCTTGGCC
>NZ_SJPK01000019.1:393-24414 GCF_007859855.1 Allorhodopirellula solitaria | reverse complement strand
AGGCTCTGGTCTGCAGGCGGCGGGCTGCTGCCTACCGAATTACCGGTGTAAGAACAGTCCGTGACTACGACAACAATTCGGCAGAAAAAGACCGTCAAATGCGATCAGAGCGAGGTCGGTAACACCTTAGTTCGCAAGGAAATGTGGATTCACGTGCTGGCTTACAACCTGATTCGCACGATCATCGCGAGAGCAGCTGATAAGCATGGAATCGAGCCGCGAACGATTAGTTTCAAGGCAACGCTGCAAACGCTGAAGGCGTTTCAACCAATACTTGCGAACATGGGACGTTGTTCTTACGAAGTTCGGCAAAACATTTATGACCAAGTACTCGAATCGATTGTTGTCCATCGTGTTGCCGACAGACCGAACCGCTTTGAACCGAGAAAGATAAAGCAACCTCATCGAAAACATCATGACTACTTGCACGTTCACCGCCACGAAGCGAAACGTCAGATCCTGGCAGGACTTAGGAAATAACTACGTGCCATTCGTGGCCGACATCGGAACAGGCATGGGCTTTTCCGGACACCGACGCGAGTTCGCGTGCTCGCGATCGTGCAAAGGTTGCATCGACCGAACGCAAAGAGCAAGTTCGCTTCGTCACGGAGATGAAATCTTCCGACGATAATTCCGGGAAATGCGTGCTGCAGCCCAGCCGCCCACGTCAAGTGGGTCGTTCGGGACCGAAAAGCCGACTTCCGTCATGCGGCACACTTGGTTCGTATCCCGGCGCCTCCAATCGTGATCGCGGCTGTGGAAAAGGAACTTCGATCGTCAACTCGAACACGTCGAGGCGGTCTCGATTAGTGGCCGCGGGGCCGGTGGGAGTGGGGTCGAGGGTGATGGTGATGGCGGTGGCGAGGTGGGAGTCGACGATGCTGTCAGTGACGGCGTGGGTGATGTCGGCGCGGATGCCGCGTTCGCGACCAGACAAGTCACGAACTAGGCAGCGGCGTAGTGAGATTGGCGGGACGTCAATGGTGATTAATGACCAAACGTGTCAACGTCCGGTGCGAACGTGTAAACATGAGCCGACATCGCGGCAGAAGCCACAAACCGAACCAATCGCATACCGCGCCAGTCATCGACGAAATGCGACTGGCGATTGCTGCGCGACTCGAAATAGATTCAGATCGGATTCACTTTGGTCCGCTGGAAGACGACCTGCAGGGCAGACTTGGCACTGGCGGTGACCACTGGCAGATTTTCTACCGTGATCAGTGGCGTGAACTCCGCTGGCACTACGATGGTCCGCTCTGGGTGACACGCGATCTGGTTCGGACGTGGTGGGGATGAACGCGAGAACGCTGGACGTTCCCACGAATACGATGTAAACGAGAAGACAACCAAGAGGAAACGATAATGAAGATCAGCAAGAAGAATGTACCGACAACCGTGGACGTCGCCGCGCAGCAGCTAATCGACAGTCTGACCGAGGCCGAACAGGAAGAGTTCCGAGATGCCGACGCCCTCGCAATGCACTTCGGTATCGGCTTAACGATCCGGAACGCCTGGAAGTTGCATGATCACGATACGTCGATTCACCGGGACGCATTGGCCAGCGAGGGCTACGGAGATAGCGGCTACGACCCGCTCGACGGCGATTCCATCAGCAGCATGATCATCGCGAAGGCCCAGGAGATGCTTCACGGGGACGCTGGCGGTTGCTCGGATCCTGAAAAATGACTGACCACTGGCGATTCTATGCAAGCCCGTTCGTGGTGTGAAAGAATCTCTTCGATCGATTTGGCGGCATCTGCAGCCTCACCCCCCTGCCTGGGTTGTATCGCTACTGCGCTTCTGCGAAGCTGCTGGGTAACGGGAAATACGAAAAAGTGGGTGCCTACCCTGCCCGGGCTGACTACAATTGATGGAGATCGGTGCCTATGTCCGCCGAAAATGAAAATGAGCAATCGGCGACGATTCTCGTGATTTTGATCATCCCGAGCCATCGCAAGAGCGAGAAGGAGATTTCTGAGAAACTGCGTATCAAGTGGCGGCGCGACGCTCAGGAACTCTTCGCCGAGTTGTTTGGCGGTTCAACAGCATTTGAGGCAATCGAAGGTAGTTACTGGTCAAGAGAGCAGGGAAAAGTTCTTTGGGATCTTCCAGTCATAGTCGAAGCATACGTGAGTCTTTCAGGCGACGAACTAAAAGAAGCCTTAACAAAGTTGGGCTCCTTTGCGAATGAAATGAAAGCCAAGCTAAGCCAAGAGTCTGTCATGCTTGTGATTGATAATTACACCCATTTCATTTAGGAATCCTCTGATGGCAGATTTAAACCATTTTGAGATTAGTCGTATACTGGGTTCTCGTGTGCAGGTCCCATTGGGCGCTCTGCAGTTTGGTGGATTCGGACTCGAATCAGCTTTGGCGAGTTATCGAGATCAGTCAGTGTCCGCGTACCGTCCGTATGCAAACGATCTGCTTTCGTCGGTTGAGATTCAGCGTCGCGTAGTTGTCGCATTCGAGAAAGTGCGCAAAGGAGCCCCGACAGATTCGCTCCTGTTCGACGAGGATCTTCGCACTGCATTTGAGAATGCCTGCCTCAATGATGGAATTCAGCTTTCAGCCACCCAATGCCGAAAGGTCATTTTTCGCATCCGTAAGGCGAGCGACACGCCTGTAAAGCTTTCCGAAACTAAATTCGCCATTCCGACCCCGCAGGATGCGAAGGACTATCTGCCCGTCATTGAGTCTGCCGTTGCACGTATCAGATATTCGTCTGGTCAATCAATCGACGAAATATTTATTCGCGAAGATTTGCGAGATCAGTTTGCCAGCATTATCTCATCTTTGGCACCTGCTCTTTCATTGAAACACGCGATTCAAGGTGCTTTGTATTTGCGGAAAGGCGTTCGCAAGAGGGTAAAAGAGATCATCGAACCCCTAGACCTATCACGACTAACAACAAGCTTAACTTCAGAGCCCGTGAGCGAATCTCTCAGTAGCCACGTGCCAGCGGAGGAAGGTTTTTTTGAAGTTAGTTCTCCACGGAACTCCATATACGCTGGATGGAACCGCAACTTGAAAGAAGTTTCTCAAATATTCGTGCGACATGACACTTTTGACGTCATTGCCGGTGGGCTTTGGAATGTGCCGCAATCGAGCCTCAGGTTTCGGTACCTCGCTGGTAAAAAGCTTGACGATGTCGAGACGTCAGCTTGGGCCGTAAAATTCGTCATGGAAAAACATCCCCTGTTCAATGTTGAACATGCAGCTTAGGGGTGGTGAATTTCTTGACGCTACTTGATCCTAAGTACGTCAGATATTCCCTCACCCCTTACGGAGTGATTGGCGACTTCTGTCGTCTTCGATCCGTCCAAATAATCGAGACAGTAATCATTTTCACACTCTCTGAAGGCGATGTTTCGATCGACTACGTGTGGTATCTCGAACAGTTTCTCGTAGTCCAGAACTGTTGCTGTAGAGGTGTTTGTAACTTACCAAGCAAAAATCGGAAGTCTTCAGATATATTACCGACATTCAAAGCTGTTGGCTTTTGTATCCAACAACTCCAGATTCGCAACACGTGACAAATCCACATCACACAGACGCTCAGAGAGTTCAAATTGACAGCCGTCGACGAACGCGATTCGATTGGTTACGTCTCACAAGCCACCCAGCCCTCACAATCAGCATCCAATGGCAACGAAACGTGCAACGAAAGCAAGTTCTTATCAAATGGTTCTTCTCGGAATTTAGTGGCACGGTATTTCAGGCAGCAGGTTGAGTCTTCCGCAATAGAACAGAATCCGGAGACGATAATTGGCAAAAGAACGAAAGCCTCTTGCGGCTGACTTGATGGATTGAATCTTGCTATTGAATCCTTCCGCGAGCCCGTTGGTGACATGATGCCGAAAGTAGCTTAGTAGTCCAGGCAGATGTCTCTTGAGCATTCTCGCAACCGTCTTGATCGGCTCCAAGCGACTGCGAATCGCCCAGCCGTACCAAGAGCGAAAAAACTCCCCCGCTGATTCGGAATCTGCACTCAACCAGAAATGGCGAAAGTTCTCCTTGATCGCCCAAGCACGACCGGTTCGAAGATCACTTTTCTGAAGAATCTGCATCTCCACCTGACCATCTTCATCGAGATTCTCTTCGTTGTACAACAGCAACTGACGCAACCCCGTCAATCGCTCATCACCTTCGGACTTAAGTTCGCGATGCTCCCTTCGCCGCACCTTGTCGACCGCCTCATTGAGATATTTGCTGACATGAAATTTATCATGCACGATCTCGGCACCGGGAGCATTCTTGCTCGTACTGGTCATGAATGCCTGCCACATGTCCAGCGACACCGATTCGACCGCATTTCGCTGGGTTTCGCTCAGTGTTTGCCAAAGTTCATCGGTTGCCATGATGGTGCGATCTTTGGTCACATCAAGAACTCGCCGATGATCCTGGTCAGTCAATACCGAGACGTAGTCATGACCCTTGCCCAGACTCTTTTCGTCAATACCAACGTGCTTGATTTCGTCCAATGTTCGTCGGTCGATTCCACGAGCAACAGCTCGTTCGATCAGCGTATGCACCGACTCCCAATTCAAGTCCAGCAAGGCTGCCGCCCGCGAGACATTCGCTGCGGCCTGAAGAACGCGAATACCGAAAGCTTCGAACATCAAAGTGAATCGAGAGTGCTTTCCCGCCCACGGAACCGCGACCGTCTTGACTCCACATCTCGCACATCGACATCGCGGAACGGCGGCCCTGATCTCTGTCTTGAATTGCATGGTATCGAGGTGTCGCCATGATCTTGGAGGTGCCGTATCAGCCTTGCCGCAGCTGCCTTGGCACTCAGGGCAGGTCAAGGGACCGCCTCGGTGAGAGAGTTCGATTACAACCGAATTATCCTCCAATTGAAGGTCCACGTCGGAGACTGTCCAAGATTCATCGAGGCCCAGCAGAACCCGATAATGTTCGTTGAGATTGTTCATCCCCGAAATGTACAAAAACAAGCCGAAATCGACCATCTGCCACTAAATTCCGAGAAGAACCCACGCAATAGCTTCTCATTTCCTCACGGCCATGCCCTTTTTCGCGGACGGTCTTGGATCGAAACCCCGACTCCAACAGACCCGCTTCATAGGCGTCCAAGAACGCTTGCTCAATGGCGGCAGCAAGCTTCTGGTGATTGTCCTTGACTGCAAATGTGAAGTCGCCGCCGCCTTCGATCACCTTCTTTGCGATGGCTTTTTGGCAGCCCATCGCATCGAGCGTGACGATCGTTCCCTTGAGTTCCATCATGTCAAGTAATTGCGGAACCGCTGTGATCTCATTGGACTTTGAATCGACCGCGATTTGCCCCAGCGTGATTCCATAATCGGATGCCCAAGCACTGACGATGTGAATCGCGTTGGACTTCTCCGCATCGGTATACGAACCACGAGCGGTTTTGCCATCGATCGGAACCACAATGGGCGAATCGCCATCAGGTGTCCTTCGCAGTTCACTGAGCCAAGCAAGAAGTGCCTTTTGAAACTCCGCTGGTTTGATGATCGACAGGATTCGACCAATCGTGTCATGTGATGGGATGCCACAAGGTAACTCGATGAACTGCTCCAACCAGTCTTGTCGTTCCTTTCCAAAGTCTTCGATCTCCGCAGGCCCGTCAGCTCCAGAAATAACCGCCGCTACCACGAGAAACAACACTGAATTGAGTGGGTGAAAGCTGCGTCCTTGCACGCGCGGATCCGAGACAATCTCGAAGCAAGATTCAAACGAAACCAGTTGATCGACAGCCATTGCAAAATCCATCCGTGCAGCGTGAAACAAAAATCCTAACACCGCAATCTTTCGCACCTACTGTGGACTCAGGCAAGCCCCACGCCAATACTAACCGTAGATTTGATGCGATGGCCGTGGCGCTACGCCGCTGGGTTCCTTCGATCTGCACGCCGTGAAGCATCATGACCAGCTCCGCAGAATCGATCTCAAAGTCGCCGTCAGCGGTTCGGCTCAGCTTCTCAAACGTGCCACGTTCGAGCCGCTTGGACCAGATCGAAAGTCCATCATTGTCCCAGGCAAGAATTTTGACGTAGTCACGCCGGCGGTTGAAGAAGACGAACAGATGCCCGGTAAACAGATCGACTTGGAAGTGCTCCTTGACCAACCCTGAGAGCCCGCAGAATCCTTTTCGCATGTCGGTTGGGCCGGTGTAGACGAATAGCTACCCGATTCATTCACGGCCATGCGTCAATCAGAATATTGCCTGTGGAGTTTAGCTTAATTCGGTCGCGGAATGGGCGATGGGAATTTCCTCCATCACAAAGTGGTAGCCCACAGCCTTCCACTGCTTGTTTTCAGCATCAGGATATAACGTTTCCGCCGGCCAGTCATCCCACAGAAGGCTCAACACGTTCTGATCGGACCGTTCGTAACGTCCTTGGTCGCCATGGCACGCTTGCATCTTGCCATCAGGATACAAGGAAATCTTTCCAGCCCAGTCCTTATGCGAGACTAAAAAATGCCTGACCTCACGGTCTGCTACCCGGCTGTCTACATAGGCGTGGAAATCGGTTTGCGGCGGGAGTTGATAGTTCTCGTGTCGACAGCGTTCTGGATGCCACTGGTGATAGAAGCCGTTTCCCTCGTCGCGGCGAATGTTCGTGATCCTGCGTACTCGCTCGTAAAAAATGTCGTCCTCACCGCCCCAGCTTTGGAACTCGGGAACTCCTCCGGATGCGGCGAACATTTGTTTTGATAGAAACACATTGCCGAAGCTCGCGTGTTCCAAATCGAGCAAGCTTCCGTGAATGTTCAGATAGCGAAAAACAGGAAAATACGCTGTCGCCTGATCGATCGCTTCGATTCCATCACGCATCAACTGGGCCGTCACCAGCATGTCGGCATCCAGGAATAACAATCGATCGCTCGAAGCATGCATCGCAGCCATATTGAGACCACGCCCCCGTGAAAAGCCTTCCGTCAAGTTGAAGTACTTTAGCGTCAAGCCGTCTGCGGTATTTGCAATCCACTGAGAAAGTGGCCAGTCGTCTGAGTTGAAATCTGCGATTACCAACTCCACGGTCGCGCGATGTGAAAAGTGCGATCCCTGCGGACTGGGTTCAGCCCAAGTTTCCATGAACTCTCGGGACGCTGCGATGATCGTCTCCACACACTTTGGAAATAGCTCCAGCAGATGATCCTGATGGGCAATCCGAGAACGGTTTTTGAGGCTGACACATACCGATAACGCAGGAAGACTCGAACAGAAAGAATCTTTGGTGGACAGCTCAGCCGATTTCATAGCGGTTTCAGTGTGAGTTGCGATAATAGACTCAGCGGCCTGGCGAAGACATGGGTCCGCGATGGGGACTGGGCGAACATCGAACTCCCCAGGTGCCGAATCGAGTGATTTCTGGCCTCCATTGATGGAGAGATGCTGGTAGGGTGACGCACCCCGTAAAATTCCTGGTCGCTTGTACTTCAGCACCGGCATGGTAATGAACGGCAACCCGAGAAACTCGTGTATCCGCTTAAAGAAGACCGCATCTTCACCCAAACTTTGCTGCGGATATCCCCCAACGGTCTCCCAAAGTTTCTTCGTAAAGCAACAGAATCCATGACTTACCCAGCCGGGCGTGGATTGATTGTCGTGCAAACTGGCGGCACCCCAATATGCCCAAAATTCGCTCGGTCGGTAGAAGGCTGCTTTGCGGGACAACATTTCGGACACTGCATCTGAGAATCTCCATGGCAGGTAAACGTCATCATCATCCCATACGGCAATGACTTCGCCCTTGGCGATCTCAATGCAAGCATTACGTTTCTCGCCCAGTGTTGCATACCGCTGAGACTGGTTGACGATGGTCACTTGGGGATGGTCAAAGCGGAATATCTGTCCGTCACAATCGTTCAGGATGACGAGCTCTTTTCGCGGATAGTCCTGAGCCAAGAACATCGCGACAGATTCACCGACCAACTCAGGTCGTCCAAACGTTGGCATGATTGCCGACACCACCGGTTCCTTGACCTGGATTAAGCAAGCAGCCACCTTCTGTTGATTCGGCAGGTCCGAGTTCTGATTGAGAGAGTCGTCAATCTGTTGTGGTCGCATGCTAAAAACACGGGATTGGGCGGTCGCGAAAAGTGGCTCGAAGGTCAAGAGGTTGACGAGCAATGAGATTCCTGTTCACAGGCTATGCGTACGTAACATAGCCACGTCGAACCGAAGGGTGTTTACTCTCGCAGTCTATAAGCCGAATGTCAATCTCGACAGAGTAGATCTTCGATTGCTGAAGCCGCATGTCTCTCTTTTTGAATCGCGTGCCTGTTGATGGGTGCGATAGTGCGCGAGTGTCATGTTTGACGGTTTGTGCTAGGCGATTCGCACCAATGAAATGAGCCAGCTGATTTGCCGGCGTTCATCGACGTCATGCGTCGCATTTACAAGTGTCCTGGCTTCGCGAAGGCTGATGCAAACCGGTGTTCTTTAGAAAAATCCATTTCGCGTGGGCTCTAGCGCTTGACATCGCTCTTTCAACCTCCAACACTGGCGTCAGAATATGCCTTCCCCGTATCGAAAGAGTCGATCAATGAGTTCCAGCAGCAGTGGCGGATTTTCGAGTTCCAGCAGTTCTTCAACTGGATCTTCGTCTTCGAGTAGCTCTCCTTCAACGAGCAGCTCATCCTCCAGCGGCTCGCTCAGTTCTTCGTCTTCCAGCTCACATTTCAGTTCTTCTTCGAGTGGAGGCTCTTCGAGCAGTTCGTGGTCAACTAGCTCATCGTCAAGCACTTGGCAGGGTCCAGGGCCTGAGCCTGATCCGACTCCACCTGAAACCTGCGATTTGCCAGCCGAAGGCAGTGATAAAGAGGGGTGCAAAAAATGCAATGAGGAAGGCGGTGGGGTTGATCCAACCAGCAAACACCCCGTTCGCTACTTCAATGGTGAGTTGCAATTGGCTGTCACGGACATGCAAGCCATGGGAGCCGACGGGCCCTGGGCACAGCGGCGTCAGTACAGTAATCAACTCCAGGGTCAGAACGAAGTGGGTCTGGGCTATAATTGGCTCGTCGAAGCGTGGCCCTACCTACTGAAGGGACCAGACGGGGCGATCGCTTTTGTTCGCAGTACCCGCAATGCGATGTGGTTTGACCGCGTCGAATCCGGTGGTGACGTCTCGTTCGCAGCACGCTACGGCGGTAAATCCACGCTGACGCACGACTGCGATTCGCGTCGATACTCCTTGGCCCAACCCTCCGGTGAGATTTGGTTCTTTAAGGACTTTGGTGACGAACCCTGCGGCTCAACTTCATCCTCGAGCGCTTCGGGTACTCAACCGCTGCCAGGTCAGTTGACCGGCATGATCGACGTATCGGGACAGCAGACCGATGTCGTTGCCTACTCTGCCTCGGGGCGGATCCAGACGATTCAGCGCGAAACGGTAGTGGGCAGCGACACCACCACAACCCAATTTGAATATGAATTCAACGGCATGGGGCTCACCACTGCGGTGACCTACCGCCGCCAGGTCAACACGGACGGCTGGGTCAACATCCGCCGTGTGACGTACGAATACTACGACGGCTCGAACAACTTCGGCTCTTCGGGCGATCTGATGCGTGTGCGTATTCAGGAGCCTTCCGGGGCGACCTGGGTCAATGTCAAACAGAGTTACTATCGCTACTACAAAACTGCTGATCCGAAGGGTTTTGAGCATGGCTTGCGATACGTCGTCGAATCGGATGGTTACGAAGACCTGTTGGCTGATTCGCTCGACCCCACGACGGCCAGTAATACGGTGCTCTTGCAGTACTCGAAGTACTGCTTCGAATATGATGCGCAGCACCGGGTGACCAAAGAGATTGTCGACCGCGGCTCGCTGACATACACCTTTGCGTATGAGCAGAGCCTGAACGTCGACGGTTACAATCACTGGAGCCGCAAGACCACCGAGACTCGTCCGGGCGGTTCGGTCAATACGGTTTACACCAACTTCATCGGGCAGGGACTGCTCAGTGTGCTTACGTCCGGGTCAGATCAGTGGCTGACCGCCAACGCGTATGATGACGCGGGGCGTCTCCTGCAAGTGGCATTGCCCTCCGCCGTGATCAGTTTTGATCCGGGTGAGGCGGACCTGGGGATCGTACTGCGATCCACGGAGGGTCTCATCAAGCTGCGTAGTTATTACGCGACCACGGGAAGTGGTGCTGCTACGGGTTACCTGGAGTCGACGTCGCTGAAGCAGGGCAGCGGCGGCACACCGGTGTTGCAGAGTGAACTGGAATACACCCAACGAACCGGTGGCGGGGCGACGATCTATCCGATCGCCAAGCAGACTCGGTACCGTGACGATGCGGGTGCCGAGCCACTTGATACGACCTACACCTACGAGTGGTATACGGACGCGGTCCAGATCAAACAGCGAACCATTACTTTACCGGTGGTGACGACAGCACAGAACGGTCCCAATACCGCGACCACTCAGAAGCAAGTTTATGATGAACGGGGTAACCTGACGTGGTCCATGGACGCCCGCGGGTTCATCACGCGTATGTTCTACGACCAAGTACTCGGAGCGATGCTACAACGCATTGACGATGCCGACACTTCGTTACTCTCTGGCGTGCCGGCAGGTTGGAGCACTCCGAGCGTCGGTGGCAAGCACTTGATCTTTGACTATGAGATCGATTCGCGAGGACGAACGACCCAGCAACTCGGCCCTGTTCACACACTCGACATCGGCGGCACGGCCACTGCTGTACGGCGTGCCAGTTGGACCGTTTACAAAGATGCCGAGCACGCGACCTGGACCGCCAGCGGCTACGCTACCGGAACCGGTCCTGCTTACACCTACACACTGATCAACCCGGTCAACATCCAGCAGCGGGACGCACGCGGGAATATACTGGAGCAGATCGAAGTGCCGCGGGGATCAACCTCCGGTCGTTTGCAGCCCACCGATACGTTCTCACAAGCGTCCTTCACGAGTTGGACCACTTGGCAGTACACCGACTGCTGTCTGGTCTCATCGACCCGTGCCTATCACACCATCCCGGCCTCCGGCGAAGGAACCAGTGGGACCAACTACGACCAAACGACCTATGGCTATGACAGCCAGAAGCGGCAGAACCTGCAGTTCTCTCCGGGCGGTACCATCAGCCAACGTGTTTACGACGTTCGCGATAATGTGGTGGCGATTTACGTGGGTACCAACGACACCGGGTCCACTGAGTCAGACCCGACCGGTAGCGGTGCCTCGGGCAACAACATGGTCCAGGTGAGCGGCTTTGTCTTCGATAGCGGCAATGACGGTGGCGATAATAACCTCACCAGTCAGATCGCTTATGTCGATGGCGTCAACACCCGCACCACTGCGTTCACCTATGACTGGCGCAATCGGCGGGTAGACACTAACGGGGAACTCGATGTCTTTGCGCGGGTCACCTACGATAACCTGAACCGGGTGATCCAGTCCGACCGCTACGACACTTCTACCAGCGGCAATCTCGTTTCTCGGAATCTAACCAAGCACGACAACCTGGGTCGGGTTTACCAGTCTGTCCGCTATGCGGTGGATCCCAGTACGGGCTCGGTCGGCAACCCGCTCACCAGTAACACCTGGTTCGATGCGGTCGGCAACACTGTTAAGTCCATGCCTGGTGGCTCGAGCGGCTTTACCAAGCAAGTCTTTGACAGCACGGGCTGGATGACGCGTTCCTACGTCGGCTACGGCAATGACACGACCTATGCCGACGCCTTAAACGTCACTGGCGACGTGATTTTATCGCAGACCGACTTGGCTTATGACAATGCGGGAAACACGATCCAGACCTCCACTCGCCAGCGTTACCACAATGCCCCGGCCTCCCAAACCGGCGTTTTGGGCTCTCCCGCGGCGACGCCGAACGCCCGCGTTGTGTATTCAGCGAGCTACCCCGATGCCCTGGGACGCATGATCGCCTCGGCTGAGTATGGAACCAACGGTGGCACCGCCCTGACCCGTTCGGCTACGATCCCTTCCAGCAGCGATACGACTCTGATCTCCCAGCAAGTTTTCGATAACGCCGGCCGGCTGCGTGACACCACCGACCGTGCTGGCAAGATCTCACGGACAATTTACGACGCGGCCAGTCGCCAAACTGAAAAGATTGACAACGTCGTCGATCCATCGACTAGTTCGAGCACCAGCACCGCCTGCACGGCCTCGGACGATCAAAACCAAACCGTGCAGTTCACCTACACACCCGATGGCGATCTCAAAACGCTGACCGCAGTCAATGCCGTGACCGGCAATCAGGTGACGCAGTACATCTACGGGACCACACTCTCAGATAGTGCGATCGCGTCAAGCGGCCTGCTGCGTCGTGAGATCTACCCGGATTCGACGGGCCCGTCTGATAGCGTTAGCTACACGTATAACCGCCAGTCGCAGCGGACCAGCCTCACCGATCAAAACGGCTCGACCCGCCAGTATGATTTCGACTCCCTAGGCCGTCAGAAGCAAGACCGCGTTACGACCTTGGGCGCAGGCGTCGACGGAACCATTCGTCGGGTAGAGCAAACCTACGATGTTCGCGGAAATGTCTCGGCGGTGACCTGCTACAATAACGCGTCGGTCGGCAGCGGATCGATCGTCAATCAAATCACCCGGCAGTTCGATGGTTTCGGACAAGTGACAAACACGTTCCAATCGCACAGCGGCGCGGTCAACCCCGCCTCGACACCCAGCGTGGGACGGTCGTACACCGATGGCAGCGGGAACGTGCTGCGTCCCATCACCACGCTCTATCCCAACGGGCGAGAAGTCACGCTCGACTACGGCAGCAGTGGCTCGATCACCGATAAACTGAACCAGGTATCCAGCCTGATCGATGATGACTCCACCGTCTTGGCCGCCTACCAATACCTGGGTCTCAGCACGTTCGTCCAGCAGGACAGCACGCAGGCAGACCTCCGGTACACGCTGATCTCACCAACCCTGGCGACGGATCCCGACACTGGTGATATCTACAGCGGTCTGGATCGCTTCAGTCGGGTGACGGACGTTCGTTGGCGAGATATCTCCGCAGCGACCGACCTCTCCCGGATCGAGTACGGCTATGACCGGGCCAGCAACCGCACGTGGCGAGAAAATCCGTCAGACCCCAACCGGGAGCACGACTGGCTGTATAAATATGATGGGCTCGATCGCCTGCAGTCTGCCCAGCGTGGCCAGCTCAACGGCACGCACACCGCGATCACGACGCTCGACGCCGCGCAGTGCTGGACGCTCGACCCGACTGGTAACTGGAAGGAATTCCGGCAAGACAAGAACGGTGACGGTACGTGGGATTTTAATCAGACGCGGACCGCCAACCAAGTCAACGAGATCACGGACATCAGCAACGCGCCGAGCGATATCTGGGCCACTCCGGTTTACGACAAAAACGGCAATACAACGACCAACCCGCGACCTGATCTCGGGACCAACGCGACGATGACGGCGACGTTCGACGCGTGGAACCGTATGACGAAGCTTGTTGACGGCTCCAGTTCAAACGTGCTGCTCGAGAACCTGTACGATGGCCGCAACTTCCGCATCGTTGCCAAGGAGTACACGTCGGGAACACTTGCTCGGACGCGTGAATACTACTTCACCGACGCCTGGCAGTGTGTGGAAGAACACGTCGACACCTCCAACACCCCACATCGCCAATACGTGTGGGGGATGCGGTACATCGATGATCTTGTGCTGCGAGACCGTGACATCTCGCCTTCGGGAGGACTCTTAACCGAGCGGCTGTACTACCTTGCCGATGCCAACTGGAACACGACGGCGGTGGTGAGCGATTCGGGTAGTGTGCAAGAACGCTACGAGTACGACCCGTACGGCAACCTGAGCGTCTTCGAGGCCAACTTCACGCCGCGAGCGGTTAGCAGCTACGCCGTCCACTACACGTACACTAGTCGTGAGTGGACACCGGATGCAGGACTGTACTACTTCCGCAACCGGTGGTACGACGCTCAACTTGGACGGTTCAGCTCCAGAGATCCTATTGGGTATGAGGGAAGTCCGTGGAATCTTCACGAGTACGCCGGCGGCAGTCCCACTAAGAATGTTGACCCAAGTGGCAAATCAATCGAACGGCCCTCACAATTGGATAACTGCTTGAGTAAGGCCGCAGACGATAGAGAGCTGCTATTTAGCACCGCGGCGAACTCGGTTGCACGTCAACTGTGCAACTGTCACAGCGCATACAAAGATTGTCTTAGCTATAATATTGGGGCCGAAGAGTTAAGCGAGATATTCCCGGATGAAGATCTTGAACTAAGAAATTGCGAGCTTGAGTATCTAACTTGTGCTCAAGCCGTCGCCGCAAGACTCGCTACGGGCATGCAGTTTGCCGAGCAATGGTATCAAGGACAGGTCACGAATTGCCATAACCAGTTCGGACCATAATTAACCTTAGGGAATTTGCGAATGAATTGCTCCAAATACTGCACCTTGCTTCTTCTCTTGTGGCAATTAGCAAATCCATCAAGCATTTGTGCATCCGATGCTGAAACTGGTTCGGCGCTGGCTAAAGGAAACGCAATATTTCTTGAGGTAGCCGCCAAATACAGGGACCTGGATAGGTTGCGTCTACGAGGCAAGGTTGAGATCTTGTTTCAAAATGACAAGGAGACGGAGGCCTTTTTTGAGATCGCATTCAGTCGTGGGAAGGAACTGTGCGTCAAAACACGCAGTGTCCCATTCGAGACGCCGGCAAATGGCGCGTTCGAGAAGGATTTTAGAATTTGGGGCGGCCAAGCTCACGAGTATCTTTTTGGGATTGAGACACATAGGCACGACACAAGTCCAGAGGAGTTCGTCAAAACAAAAGTTTTCCACTACTCTCTGATACCTGCAACCTTACCGGCTTTATTATTACGCGACGACAGTGCGTTTTTCGGGCGACATATTCAGCCTGTAGGCTGGACAATTCAATCCGATGAAAATCCTTCAGATGGCGAAGTAGCGATAAAACGACGATGGGCGAAGGGGGATACAACTATTACGGTTCGATCATCCGATAAGAGATTACTTACCTGTAGAATTCAATTTCGGACCGCTGGTTTGCAGTCAGCATTTTTTACGTTTGAAGACGATGAAGAAAAGGTGTCCGGTACCGAAGAACCAGCCCATGAAGGAGATTAAGGTGGCCGGTACGGATTGAAACTCAGTGCCATGGTTTGCACCAACGACGCCAGATGAGACCACCGCACGGTAGCCTTTCTCATCGGTAGCCTGCGCAACAATTGAACGTACCGGAGCGACGCGACCCAAGTGATGACAGGATGTCGCCGCATGACGAATCCTGGTGACCCTGCGAACTATGGCATCGATTTAGCCTGATTCCTCGACGAAGTTCGTTCACGCCTGGCAGGCAAAACAAACGCCGAAGTCGGTGAAGCTGCTGGGATGAATCCCGTGGTTGTTAGCCAGTTATTCACGCGAAACCGATCGGCATCATTGGCAGCCGTGGCCGCGTTGGCCGATGCCGCGGGTGGTCGTCTCGTGGCGAAGTTTGATCCGGCCGCGAAGCCGAAAACAGCGAAGCGGAAAATATCCAGGGGGAATCGCACTTGAACATCGACCCGAACAACGTATCACGAACCGTGGACGATTCCGCGCAGCACATGGTCGACGGGCTGGCCATCCAGGCAATCAATCGGCCGACGGTTCTGCGTCACCGGGAATCTGCAGCAATGCTGAGAATCCATTGCGGGCGATGATTCTACTTGACACTCTTAGGAGGCGTTGACCAGCGTGAGAAAGTCGTTGTCTATCATCTGCAGATCGTCGCTAATTATTGGAATCAAGTTTCTCAACTTGGATCAACCGTTGATAAACAATCTGCCTGAATGAGATCCCGTGCGAATCGCTACTAACTGTTACCGGCCTTTTTGATGTCGCATTTTTGGCCGAATTGAGACTGTAGGGATTTGGCGGTGATTTTGGCGTGTTGGCCGAATTGGTGCGAAATTTGGAGAAGCATTTCGCGCCGCTCTTCTTGGCCGGGCTGTTAGCACCTATGGGGTTCACTACACTTATACTAGCCGCGAGTGGACGCCGGATGCCGGGCTGTACTACTTCAGGAACCGCTGGTACGACGCGCAACTGGGTAGGTTTAGCTCCAGAGACCCTATCGGGTATGTGGATGGAGAGAATCTTTATTCCAACTATAGCTCCTTGAGTTCTACCGATCCGATGGGCGAGAGCGTGCTCTGGAATTGTGGAGCCTGGTCACCATGGAGAGCAGCGGGTGATGCTGGGTGCATTGGAGGTGGGACAGGTGCCGCATGTGCGGCACGATGTTTCGCAAAAGGACACATTACCGGAACTCTCAAGCCAGGTACGTGTAAGACGAAAACTCGGACCTGTACATGGCGTCTAAATTGTCCACTTTGGACCAGAGTTCGTACTGATGTTGCATGGACGGGAAAATGCACTTGCACTACGAATAATTTCACCTGCAAATGTCCACCGCCGCCGCTGAATTGTGGTCCAGGCAATCCGCTTAATGCAACAACATCAGGGCGTTTCCCCGGTCAACCCTGCAAGTGCATTTATATATGCCGTGGCGGAAATCCTAAATTTCAAAACGGGAAGTGGCAGCCAGCAGGTGGCGGAAATATCGATATTTAGATTTTATTGTGAGTCACGATGAGCGAACTATTTAAGTTTTGTCTGAGTGCAGTGGTTGCAATGGTTGTCGGCGTGGTATGCATACAGATCATTTTCACTTCCATTGAGCACTTTGTTTCGAAAGTCTCAACTAGTGACTTTCCAAACGACGAAGAAATCGATGGCATTTCTCAACCAGTTACATATCAGTCATATATGTTTTTTTCGCTACCTAGGATTTCATTTGAAGTAACTGGAGTAGGAAGCGCGTTCGTCTTGTTGGGGGTCGTCTTTTTCTTCGCTGGGATTTGCTTCAATTACAGTAAACAACCACGGCGATTTGGGGACGCCGATCAAGCGAGTCAAATCTCTTTATTGAGTAGACCTAGTGATGCACCGGAGCTAAGCGACAACGGGAAGGGATTAAAGGTGTCCGACCCCAAATAACCAACCGGTACACCGGAGGCGGTCAAGAAAGCGGTAGCCAATAGGCTGCCGTTTTTCGTTGGCGGAGAAGATTAAGGTGTCCGGTACCGATTAGGTTATAAGCCAGTCGTTGCACCGGAATGAAACAACGTTTTAACAGGCCACCGCAAGGTGGCCTTTTTTGTTGGCGGACACGAAGTCCGCCATCTTCGCGGCACGAAGCCGCCCAGGCGTTGGGCGTTGGTTCTTCCGGTCAGCGAAGCGACCGGGCGACGCACACGAAGTGCGTCGCGGCTGTTTCGGCTGGATTCCGCCGTCCTCCGATAGATCGCTGAACGACGGCGACATGGATGTCGCCGCATGATTAAGTGTTACCGGCCTTTTTGATGTCGCATTTTTGGCCGAATTGAGACTGTAGGGATTTGGCGGTGATTTTGGCGTGTTGGCCGAATTGTTGCGAATTTTGGAGAAGGATTTCGCGCCGCACTTTTTGGCCGATTTGGTGTCGGAGAGCTGGATGATCCTGGACCGACTTTGTGAAGGATGGATGGCGCCGATTGATCTGCTCGGCGATTCGGACTCTTGATCGAAATCCGATTGCGATCGCTAGGGAACGATCAATGCCAACTGCGCAGCAAAAAGCTAACCGCGCAGCAAAAATGCGATCGTTCTGAGCGAACGATCGCATGGACGTTGGTTCCAATTCGATGATGCTGAACCGATGCTCGGACTCAACTCACGATGTCAGCATTCGCGCACAGTGACTGCCATCACTCACGATGTCTGCAAGGAATCGGAGTTGGCCGATGGCGTCGGATCGCCGAGGTCATCTCGGTAGTCTTCCAACCAACGACGCAGGATCGTGACCGCCGGGACGAAGTCGTGACCCTGCAGTAACATCAGGTCGATGTTGTTGGTGTTCTTCTGACAACAGAAGCAATGGGCCAAGTTGTTCTTCGGATTCACTGTCGCTCGCAACTCTTTGCAATGGGGACACTGAAAACGAAAGTAGCCATCGCTCTGCTTTGAAATCGGACCGTGCTGACCAAGTCGAGTGACCGTCAATTTCATCGGTAAGTCGTTGCGGATCGCTCGCAGTAGTTCTCTCGTGATCATAGCTTTGAAAGTTCGAAGGTGGAAGGGTGAAGTTGGAAGATAGGCCATGTGATTTAGAAGTCCGTCAGGTCGACTTCTTTTTGCCAGTGCGGTTGAAGTAACACTCGGTTGACCACGTCGATGTCGATCGTGGTTCCAGAGGTGCTACGGACCGCTTCGAGCATCGAAGCCAAACACAGATTGCGGCAACGGCGCAGCACGCCATCTGCGGTGCGGACGATCAGTTCGGTCGCTCCGGTGGTGAACGTGTTGTGGGCTAAGCCGATCCGATCCAACTGGCCTTCGATGAACTCTCGCATCGCATCGTCGTTCAGACGCTTGGTGATGACGGAGTACGTCACGCGGCTTTTGATGTCTTGATTGACCGCCAGATCTAAGCTGGCCATCAGTTCGACTTGACCGACCAGAATCAAGTTGTGGTTCTTCGGAAAATCCTCCAACAACAGTCGCAATCGACGAAGATTTTCCATTTCCATTAGATTGTTACCGGCCGAATACCAGTCGCACTTTTTGCCGAATTGAGACTGTAGGGATCTGAGGCCCGAAATGGCTCTTTTGCCGAATTGTTGAGAATTCTGGAGAGCGTGTTTGGGGGCAATACGATCGGGCGGGCCGAGTCGAGGCTAGTCGCAATCGGGATCCGGTAGTGAGTGATCAGCGCATAAAAAAGTGCGACCGCTTCGAAGAAACGGACGCACTGATTGAGGGGGGCGATGGGCTTGGCCGATTAGGCGGAGGACTTCCTTGCGCCGAGGTCGCGTTGGTATTGCTCTAGCCAATTTCCGAGGATGTCGACCGCTGGCAAAAAATCGTGACCCTGCATCATCATCAGGTCAATGTTGTTGTAGTTCTCGCCGCAGCTAAAACAATGAGCGAGATTGTTCTTCGGGTTCACTGTCGCTCGAAGTTCTTTGCACGATGGACACGCAAAGCGGAAGTAGCCATCGCTTTGTTTCGCTATCGGACCGTGCTGGCCGAGCCGAACGATTGTGAGTTTCATCGGCAGATCGTTGCGGATCGCGCGCAGTAAGTCTTTGGTGATCTTCATAACAGGAGTCTGGAGTTGGAGGTAGGGGCGGGGCATTTTTTGGGCTTAAAAATCCGTCAGATCGACCTCGTTTTGCCAGTGCGGTTGAAGTAGCACGCGATTAACCAAATCGATGTCGATCGTGGTGCCAGCGGCCGCGCGGACCGCTTCGAGCATCGACGCCAGGCACAGGTTGCGGCACTTGCGCAACACCCCATCGGCAGAGCGGATGATCAACTCCGTTGCCCCGGAGGTGAACGTGCTGTGCGGTAGGCCGATCGAATCGAGTTCACGCTCGATACCGGCCTCGCTTTGGTCGCACTTCCCGCCGGTTTTGGGCCGAATTGTTGTCGCAAGTGGCAGTGATTGTTACACCGCTAATTCGGTACAGTCTCGCCCGCCCTCGCAACCCGCAACTCGCAACCCACGTGTTGTGGGCTAAGCCGATCCGATCCAACTGGCCTTCGATGAACTCTCGCATCGCATCGTCGTTCAGACGCTTGGTGATGACGGAGTACGTCACGCGGCTTTTGATGTCTTGATTGACCGCCAGGTCCAGGCTGGCCATCAACTCGACTTGACCGACCAGAATCAAGTTGTGGTTCTTCGGAAAATCCTCCAACAACAGTCGCAATCGACGAAGATTTTCCATTTCCATTAGATGGGCGTCGTCAATCACGGTAACGAGCATCTTGCCACTGCGATTCAGAGCGAAGGCTTGCTGGATCAGTTTGCGTTCGCACTTGAACGCGCTCGATTCAAACTCGATCTTGAACGCTTCGCAGAGTATTTTTACCGTGTTGGTGTAGGTATGCAGGGTGCGGGCGACGGTGGCGACGAGGTAATCTTTGTCGGGCAGAAGCCGCAAGGATTCTTTGATAACTGACTTGCCGGTGCCGGGCCTGCCAACGACCAGACACAAGCCGCCTTGTTGGCTGTGAACGCGAAGCGTGTCATGGATCTCTTGTTGATGGCTCAGAAGCCGGATGTCACGCAGAGTGAATGGGTCTTCGCTGAGACCGAAGTAGGAACGAATCATGATTGGAAGTTTGAAGGGTGAAGGGTGAAGTTTGAAAAGATGAGGCGTGAGGTTTGGTTGGCTAACAGCTAACCAACTACGATTCCGTTCGCCTCAACAGGCCGTTGGCGACGGCATCCAATGGGCGCGCTTTGCCGATCCAGCGACCGCCTTGGTAGACGATCACGGCACCGTCGCGATGACGTTCGTAACGCAAGTCAATCTTGCGACCGCGGAGGTCGATGGGCGTTTCGTAGCGTTGGCCTCGGAAGCTGAACGTGTTGTCTTTTTTGACCTGACGTTCCGCTTCGGCATAGAACAACTCGTCAGTGTCTTCACTGGGTGTGAGAAAACGAATTCGTGAAAGATCGACGCCGAAGCGGTCGATCGGTTTCATGCCCAGGGTTGAGTGAACGGTCGAGTTGTAGTCGCCTTCGACCCATGCACTGAACTGTTTGTTAAGGCTTTCGATCGAAGAGAGATCCAGGTTGCGGATCAAGAACTGGTCACGGACTCGGCGGAAGTGTTTTGCCTCAGCTGAACGCCTTGCGTAATCCGTGTGCTAGAGTTTAGCACTTACAACGGAGAATCCAAACGATGGCCAAACGACGCAATTTAACTCCTGAGACGAAAGTCGCGATTGTTCGGGCACACCTGCTTGATGGGGTGCCCATTTCCGATCTTTGCGATAAGCACGGCATTCACGCCACCCAGTTCTACACTTGGCAGAAACAGCTCTTTGAAAACGGTGCAGGCTGCTTTGCCAGGAAGACCAATTCGGCCAATGTTCGACGACAAGACGACGCTCGACAGAAACAAATCGAGCAACTCGAGGCCAAGATCCAACTTAAAAACGAAGTGGTTGCCGAATTACTCGAGGAGCATGTCAAACTAAAAAAAGCCAGTGGGGCGTCCTAAACGGTCGCTGGGTGCCTCACGATATTCGAGACTCAGTAGTCGACTTCGCCAACTACTGGACCGGCCGAGCCGAGATCAGCTACAAGCAACTCCTTGGACTGATTGGCTTGTATGAATCCACCTTCTATAAATGGGTTCGTAGCTATGGCGTCGCCTACGAGCACAATGGTGCGATCCCTCGCGACCACTGGCTCGAGGACTGGGAAAGAGACGCGTAACTATTCAGCCGCGTGGTTCTTCGGGGGCAAGGATGGCAGTTCTCCTGTAGCAGCGTAGGTCGCCAAAGATGTCAGGATGCAGTCCAGGGGTTGGTGGCCGCGGACGCGGAGCGTACGGAGTACTGTCATCAGAACTGATTGCGTCAAAGCACCCCGGTCGCTGTGGTTGCAGTAGCTGTTCTTGCGAATCATCACCGCCGGACGGATCGCTCGTTCGCCTGCATTGTTGTCCGATGGCATTTCGTCATACCACAAGAACGTCAACAGCTCGTTTCCATATTTCGCCATCCGCTTGGACAAGCGATTCGCATCGGGATGTTCCCACGATTCTCCGCCGAGTTTCGCCAAACGCGATTCCAGCCTCGCAACCGCAACGTCGTAGGCCGCCTCGTCGAGTTTCCCTTTTTGAGCATGCAGTTTCTTCGCATCGCGGTACACACTGACTAAGCGACGCGAGAACGATCTCCATTCGGGATGAGCCCCATCTTTCTCGCTGACCGCAGCGGCGTCGCGCAGCAGATGAGGCCAGCATTTCTGCTTGTCGGCGCACACGACCGCGTCGTACGGCGACCAGAAATCGGTGATCAACGTGCCTTCGAACGCTTCAGTAAAGAACTTCTGTAACGCAGGGGAACCGCGGCTTCGATCGATCATGTAAAAGACGCTGTCATCGCCCGCAAAGCACCACAACCAGTGCGTTTTGCCGCTCACACGCCAACTCGTTTCGTCGGCGTGCAGTTTCGCACTGTCAAGGCTTTCGCGGTGAATCTGTTCGTACCAAACAAACAGCAGGTCCGCCAAGCGGTGCCACATCTGCACCAAGCCGCCGGGAGTGACCTTCATTCGCAAATGAAAGTTGAACGTGTCGACGATCTGGCTGATCGTTAGGCCTTGCAGAAAATGCCACATCGCCGAGAGAACCAAGGTGCGGTTGCCCAGTGTGCAACGCGGCAGAACGTCAGGCAGTTTTGGCTCGACCCGTTTATCGCAGGCCGGGCAGTAATCACGATGGATCGTGTCTTCGGTGATAACCGGCTTGAGATTTTCGGCAATGTCTTCACTTCGCCGCGTTCGTGTCCGCGTGGTGCGGGTGAGCTTGCCACCACAATCGGGACAAGACTCGCACCGATGATCACGAGTTCGATCGGGCTCGGGAAGCGGCGGCCGAGTACGACCGGCGTGTCCCGCTTGCCCACCACGTTTCTTCTTGCCTTTGGTGTTCTTCGGCTTGGTCGGTGGCTTTTCGTAGGGAGGAATCACCGACGAAGGCGTGTTCGGACCGGTCCCAGGCTTGCCGCCGGCAATACGTTGCTGCAACGCCAGCAGGGTGAAGACAGTGCATTCGAGATCGCCGCTAGCAAACCGACGTGCATCGGCTTCGCTAAGCTGATTGGAAAACAGCTTGTCGAGCAAGGTGGCGTCGACCGGTGGGTCAACAACGGCAGTGACATCGGTTCCGTCCATGGCCCCAACAATAGAGCGGGTTCCACCGATTCAGCCAAGATCAGTTCCAGGGAGCTGAATAGTTACAGAGACGCGATCATCAAGTTCCATTTCGACCATCCGCTGGATGGCTATCGTCGCTTGACCTACATGATGATTGATGCCGATATTGTCGCTGTCAGCGCCGCGACCGCCTATCGCGTTTTGAGCGCCGCAGGGCTTCTGGGCCGCAGAACGAGCAAGACGAAAACCAAAGGGACGGGTTTCCATCAGCCCATTGCGCCCCACCGGCACTGGCACGTCGACGTGTCTTACTTGAACATCTGCGGAACGTTCTACTACATGACCAGCGTCATCGACGGCTACTCCCGAGCGGTGGTCCATCAAGAAATTCGCGAACAAATGACAGAGCAAGACATCGAGACGATTCTGCAACGGGCCAAAGAAAAGCATCCCAATGTGACGCCGCGGATCATCACTGACAACGGCCCGCAATTCATCTCAGGCGACTTCAAACAGTTCATCCGCGTCAGCGGCATGAGTCACGTTAGAACGAGCCCGTACTATCCGCAAAGCAATGGCAAAATCGAGCGTTACCATCGCACGATTAAGTCCGAGTGCATCCGGCCCAAGACGCCATTGTCACTGGACGAAGCGAGACGAATCGTGGGCGAATTCGTTCACATTTACAACCACGATCGACTTCATAGTGCGATCGGTTACGTTACGCCGGCAGACATGCTTGCTGGCCGAGCCAAAGAGATTCACGAAGATCGAGATCGCAAACTTGCCGAAGCTCGCAATCGCCGCAGCGAAGCCAGGCAGGCAGCACGCGGAGAAACGGCGAAGTACAATAACGTTGCCTGACCGGAGGATAAGGCTCTGCTGAGGAGCATCCTGAGCGCCGCGTCAGGTGTGTAGTCCGAAAGGATGTGCGGTCGTTGACCTTAACCGGCAGCGACCGCACCCCTTACGTTTCGGAATGCACCGTAATGCGCAAAACCTTCCGGCAGGATGCCGGATCTTCCCCGGCAGGAAGCCGGCCACCCTGGATCGGATGTCCCGACCCAGAAAACTACCTCGAATAGCTAAACCAAACATACGGAAACTAGTCGTCCCGCTGAACCATTACAGAAGAAGCGTTCAATTTTCCCTTTCGCTGCCGCGTCGCGCACCGCCGTGTGACGCAGGATGCAGCCTACACGCGCCGCTATCAGCGTGATTTCCTGGCAACAGTAGATCGAGCCGTTATCAACGTAG
>NZ_SJPK01000019.1:0-293 GCF_007859855.1 Allorhodopirellula solitaria | reverse complement strand
GAAGAAGCGTTCAATTTTCCCTTTCGCTGCCGCGTCGCGCACCGCCGTGTGACGCAGGATGCAGCCTACACGCGCCGCTATCAGCGTGATTTCCTGGCAACAGTAGATCGAGCCGTTATCAACGTAGAGCTGTTCGGGAAGACCGCGTTTGTAAAACGCACAGCGGATTGCCTTGACCATCGAGTCGACGTTCTCTTCAAAGAAGAACTCGCCGTGGCACAGCACACGGCTGGCGTCATCAATGAACGCAATCAGCTTGGCTTGTCGGCCGGCGATGTGCGGCCCGAACATCG
>NZ_SJPK01000018.1 GCF_007859855.1 Allorhodopirellula solitaria | reverse complement strand
CAGGTCGCCTAATTCAAGCCAAGCGAACTCCGATTCAATCCATTCCATCGCCGCAGCCCTCCCTGAGCACACTGAGATCCTTTATGTGCCTGTGTATCTACCCGAAAAGATGTGTAGGATAAAGAGGGCTAGCCCCATCGGCTCATTCCAACGAAAAACGGCTCATCCGACGGAAGCGTGCGCCCGAGGTTTTCAAGGCATGGCTCCCGTATCGAAGGATTTATTTGTGGGATGTGATTATCAATGTTAGACTGGCACTGCCGGGAGAAACGGAGCCGAGCTCTGCAGAGGTGCTGGCTTGGCAAGGGATATCTCGGTCGCCAGCGTTTCCCTGCAAAAGCGGTACGCCAATGGTGTTGTCGGTCCCTGGCGAGCGTTCGTTCGTCAGGGACGCATTTTTGAACGATCATTGGATGCTAGAGCCATGCCTCAAAAAACCTCCCGCTGTGCTCTGCGCACGCTTCCGTCGGATGAACCCGAAAAACTTCACCGGACCTGCTTAGCAACACACGATGAATAAGTGTCGGTTCTAGTAGTGGACGAGGCGACGAGTCCAAAGCCGCAGGACTCGTCGCCTCGTCCACTACGACAGAAATTGATCGTGCGTTGCTTAGTAGCACTTGCGACAGAGACTCAAAACCCGCTGGAACACAGAAGTTCCGCGAGCCGGGGGATTTGCCTACTGTCAAGTCAACGAGCCCGCGGGGCGACGCTCACTCAGCGAGACCACTCGCGGGCGGCGTCCGGGCGACAATCGCGATCCCTAACCGGTCGGCCAGCGCGATCGTCTCATCTCGTTCGAGCAAAATGGTCCGGTCTGCTTCGACGACGATCGCAACGCCACCTGCATCAGCGACGTTCTGCACGGTTTGGGTACCGATCGTGGGTACATCAAACCGCATGTCTTGGTTCGGCTTGCTCACCTTGACCAGCGTCCAGCCACCACGTTGGCACAATTCACCACTGCGGCGAATGCACGCGTCAGTTCCCTCGATGGCCTCGACCGCGATCACCGTGGCATCTTTGACCGTCACGGCCTGGCCGATGTCGAGTCCGCCCATTGTTTTGGCAATGGACCATCCCAACTCCGCATCGCGTTGAGAGCTGTCCGATAGTTTTCTGCGGGTCAGTTGTCCTGCCTTCACGAGTAACTCCGGAGCGAGGCGAGTGGCGGAACAGATTTCGAGGTCGTGGCGATGGTAGGTATCGATCACCGCCGTCAGCAAACGATCATCGCGAGCATCACGGCCACGTCCGAGCAGGAGTGGGCCGAATGTTTTCAGGCAGACAAGATCTGGAAAGTGGCGCAGCCACACGGAGCCGCTGTAAAGCAGGTCCGACTTAAAAAGCTTGCCAGCCATCGTCACTTTCGCGACATTCTGCTTTTTGAAGAATTTGAGATGCCGGCCGAAACGTCCTACCCCCGACCAGAGCACGTGATCGCATGCGTCTTCCAATTCCTCCCCAGCGTGCCCTGTGATCGCCACGCAGACCACCGGGTGGCCGCCCTCGCGTAGCCGGGCCGCGACTGAAATGGGGAACCGCCCCCATCCAGCAATCAGTCCCACCGGTTCGCCCGGAGCCAAGGCGACATCGAGATCATGCTGGACGCGGTCTTCCACGGGAACACCGAGACCGGCAGGCCGTCCCGGGGGCGCGTGCGTGGCGGAAAGCATGATCGACATCGCCTCAAGCCGCTTTCGACGACGAGTCGTTGGACTCGCTGCCGTGGATCGAGATCAACGTTTTGACTTCCCGCTGCAGGTGCTTGATATCTCGCCGCATCTCAGGCAGCTTGCGTTGGACGGCAAAGACTCGCATCTGGTCGCTCTGCGGTGTCGCCGGTGAGCCGATGTGCACCCCGCTTTGGAGACTGTCCATCACGCCAGCTTGCGCACCGACGATGACGCCATCGCCCAGTTCAATGTGGTCTTTCAAGCCGACCTGGCCCGCCAGAACGACGTAGTCGCCCGTCGTGCAGCTGCCGGCGATGCCGACCTGGCTGCACAATAGATTGTGCTTGCCGATGCGGCAGTTGTGTCCGATCATGACTTGGTTGTCGATCTTGGTGCCTTCACCAATCCTCGTCGCTCCGTACGTCCCCCGGTCGATTGTGACCGAGGCGCCGAGTTCGACGTCATCGTCGATCTGTACGAAACCGAGTTGAGCGGTGGGAATGTGCTTCCCATCGACGTTGCGATATCCGAAACCATGAGCGCCAAGGGTCGAGCCAGCGTGAATGACGACCCGTGCGCCCAGCCGCGAATAGGAATACAAGGTGACGTTGGGATACAACACACATTCGGGGCCGATCTCGCATCCCGCGGCGATACTCACGCCCGCGTGAATCTTGCAGTCTGGACCGATCACAACGCCTGCGCCAATGCAAGCCGCGTCGCTGACCTGGGCCGACGGATGAATCTGGGCAGTCGAATCGATCCCAGCTCCGGGGACATCTTGATCCACCGGTGGACGGAAATAGCGAATGATCTGCGTGAAAGCCGCATGGGGATCGGCAACCACGATCTGCCATCGTGGCCCTGCGCCAGCGAGCGTTTCGGCGGCAAGCTCCTCGGGCGTAATCACAGCGATCGCGTGGCAGCCTTCGAGCGCACCGACATGCTCGCGGCGGTCCACCAACGTAACATCGCTGGCTAACGCCTCGGCCGGAGGCGCAGCACCACCGACGGTGTCCCGCTCCTGGGATCGTCCGTCACCCAGCAGCGGCAGCAATTGCCCGCCAGTCATTTCAGTCAACTGCGGTAGGGACAACGGATCGGACGTCGCCGAGAAGTGTCGATCGATCATCGTGGTCATAGGATCAGGTGTCCTGGCATACGATTTCGGGGGAAAGAAGTCACCCTTGTCGTCTATCAATTGAGCTGGCGTCAGAGCAACAGCGATTCCAGGATTTTTTTCGCCTCTGCACTCCGAGAGGGATGATAGAAAATAGCCGTAAGTCAGCGCAGCGCCACCTACGGTTGTTCGTCGAAGATGGAGCGTCGACCCCGAAGTGGGTCGCAGACCTCGTCGTGAATGATCTTCAACCCCATCCGGGGTTGGCACGCGTGTTTCGCGGAGTTTCCGGTGGTGCTCGCTTGCGCTCAAACCACCGGCTATTTGCTAAACCGCCTTCGGCGTACGAAGACTTGTGGGCAATCAACAGGAGGCGGCGAGTCCCTAAAATCCGACCGCACGAGCAGGGAGAAAAGGAGAAAGGACTCGTCGCCTCGTCCACTACGCTACTTGTTCTCAAGGAGCTTTCTGTTGCGGCGCGTCGACTTGGTCTTCGCCGAGCGTCTCAGAAATGGCGGCTCGCAGCTGCTCGCCTAGCTTCGGTCCACCGCCAACGAACACGTGAGTCACTTTGCCTTCACGATCAATCACGACAGTCTGGGGGATGGCATCGGCCTGGTAGCGGGCGGCGGCAACCCCGTCGATATCCAACGCAACCTCCGGTGAAATCTGCAATCGATCCAGCATTTCATGAATAGGCTCGGCTGTCTCCTGCAGGTTGACAGCCACCAATCGCACGTCATCGGCATCGAACTGCGAAACGGCCTCTTCAATGACCGGCATCGCCTGCAAGCAAGGACCACACCATGTCGCCCAGAAATCCAACACGAGCACCTGCCCGCGAGCGGCAGAGATCGTGAAGGTTCCTCCGGTCAGCAGATCCAATGAGAAATCGGGGGCCTCCGTACCGACCAATGGCGACATCGCAGCCGTCCCGCCGGCGCCATCTTCGGGCACGATAGGCTCGGGAGCATCCTGTAACAGCCAATCACCATAGGGTTGGTTCTGATCAGCCTCGTTGATATCGACACCAATCAACAACTCGTCGACATCGCCTAATTTGATCCGTGATTCGCCGAGCAAGGGATGCTGCCCGATCAAGACGCTGTCCTCCATGCGACCCGCCCAGAGCGACATCCGATTGCCGTTTCGCAGGAGTGCCCGAACTGCTAACTCATCGTTTTGCTCTTCGTCCACTAAGTCCGCCGCGTCCTCATCGCTGTGATCATCGAGCCAGATGATTTGGGCCACCACCGCGCGGTCGATCGGGATCGTGTCGAGCCGCGTCTCGACTTCGACCGTGTCTTGAGTCACGCGTACCAGCCGACCCCGCATGACATCATCATTGACCGCAACAATCAGATGGGTCGGTGGGTTTTTCTTCCGCACACGCGGCACGGTCAGCAATCGCTCACGACGAACCGCTTCAATTTCGGGATCCCGACACCCGGCAGTGAACGCAACCGCTCGAATCTGATCCAGCGGCAACCGGGTGCGCTCGGTCACATCAGACGTAAACACGACGCCACGTTCGTCGATCGAAGTCACCTCGCAGGGGATAATCTCACCCGAGCGTAGATGCATCGAACGCGGTGATGCGTCACGTTGTTGGTTTTCAGCGTTATTACCGAAGGCGCGGGCGAGAATGTTCAAGAGTCCTCCTTGATTCTGCTTTCGCTGATTCGCTCGTCTGACCGCAGCTTCACGCTGCTCGCGGGCGTGCCTTTGTTTCGCAGTCTCAGGCGGAGGCGACTCTCGATACACCATCCGACCGGTGAAGGTTGACTTGAAATTGACCGCGGAGGCGTGCCGTGGGGCGAAACGCAGAGGCGTCGGATCCGATTCGCTCTCGGTATCCACCAATAGACCGCTCATCTTTCCGTCGGGGAACTCCAACCGGCCGAGAATGAAGTTGAACGATTCCGTTTTCGGCGGCCGTGGGTTGGCGACCGAGATCCGGCTGATGGTGGCATGGTCGATCGCAATGGGATGGTCCATGAGATCGTTGCGCAACGTCAACCGCCCCTCGTTGGACGATTCCATCTCACCGCTGAGACGAACGCCACCGTGGGTGACAACCTGAGCCGTCAGGGGCCGCTGATCGTTCCCGTCGTCTGGCGTCTCGGAGGTGGATCCAGAATCTTCCGCAGTGTCTCGATCCCGTGTGCCTTCCTGTGGCTGCAGCTCAATCGATCGGATGGATTGAGGATCGAGCGATCGCTGCGAGTCCCCCTCGGTCAACACCCATGCTCCATCAACGACGCCGGTCCACTGACCACTGTGAGACGTTTCGTCATCGAGGACAACGAGATCGTGACCTTCGGCTCGTTCGCGATCGGTCCGGCCGGAGATCTGCTTCACGCAAAGCGACTCCAAACTCACGTTGCCGTTGATATTGGTCAATCGAATTCCTGGACGGACGCCCGGGTACCCCTCGCCTCCCATGACAAATTCGCCGAGCATCTGGTCGTGGGGAGACAGCGCCACAATTCGGCCTGCGTTCTGATCGATCTCGAGAGTCAAACGCAACTGCCCGTTGAGATCCTTCCACTTGGCAAGTGGTACACAGTTGGCAACCTCATCGAGCTCTCGGACCAATGCAATTTCATCATCCCAGACCTCGATACGGAATGCACTCATCGCACCGTATTCTGAGTTCTTGGCGTCGACGCCGATCGCGAGTGCAAAATTGGGTTCGCCTTCCCACGTCAATTCCACTTCGATCTGCACCGAGTCGGGTAGGTCGAGATCGCGGAAAGCCGTCGCGCCCACCATATCCGTATGCAGCTGGCTGCCTCCGGAATGCCAAGCGTTGAGCGCCGGACGCACTTGCCAATCCAACACGGGACCCGGGCCCGAAAACAGTACCGATCCACCATCGTCCCACCGTGTGATACGCCGGACGGCGGCTCGCTCGATCGACACCTCACCGTAGGACTTCGTTCCGACTCGAATCGACTCGGCATCCACATCGAGTATATCTCCGAAGAGGCGATCACCCTGCGTCATCTCAATCGCGAACTCGCCCGGTGCAGGCTGAGAAGGCTGAGGCGGTGGAAAAGACGCAGCGATGACGGCGCTGAGATCAAACTCAAACGGGGCCGCAAAGTCGGGATGCTGCCACGCCAATCGTCGGGAGCTGTCATCACCCTCCGGGTCGGATTGGGAATCAGCCAATCTGCCCGGCATGTAGTCGCCACCGGCGAGACGTAACAAACCGAGTCGGTTCACCTCCGCCGCTTGCGTAGATACGCCGCCAAGAATGACGCACAGAACTGCAAACAGGATGCCTTGTTTCATCGTTCATAAATCGGCAAGAAGCGGAAATTGAGGGCCATGGCGAGCAGGGACAAGGAGGTGTCAACCGAGTTGCCTAATCCGCCGGAAAAACCACCGTCGACTCCCTGGTCGGCTTTGAGTTCGCGGATCAGTTGCTCATTCCATTTCTTCCAGGCTTCGACGTCCCCCTGAAACAACGCTTGAGCTTGGTAGTACTGTCCGTAGCGAAGATAGCTACTGCTGGATGGCTGTTCCAATCGGCTCGTTAGCGACCCCAACGTGGCTTTGAACTCGGCCATGTCCTTGCGGCGAGCGATCGCGTAGACGAGCGTCCCGATCGAAATCCGTGGGATCGAATCATCAAATCCGCCGACCCCGGCATAGGCGACCTGACCCGATGGGCTGGTCATCGATTTGAAGTACGCCACGCCGCGATCAATTGCTTCATCGGGCACCTCGATGCCAGCGTTCCGGGCGGCGAGCAACCCAACCATCACCGCGCCACTGACGGAGGTATCCGCGTCGGTCGCATCGGGTCCATAACGCCAGCCGCCAAAGCGATTTTTCTTCTGCGACGTGACCGCGCCTCGCACGGCGAGTTCGAGCGACCTGCCCAGCGTCAGCTCGCTGCGGACCTCGCCGGAACTCTGTCCGCTGCCACGCCAGAGATCGGAATCGTCGACGGCGCCGTAGGATTCGGCAATCGCCAACATTGCGAAGCCATGGTGGTACATGCTCGTGTGCCCCATGGAGCCACCATAAATCCCCGTCGCTGCATCCTGACTCCGGAGAATACTCAGCAACCCACGGCGAATGTTGCCACTATAGATTCCGAAATTAGGATCTTCGCCAGATGCCAAGAACGCCAGCACCGCCAATCCCGTGACCGCCGGACCGCTCTGGCCGCCCCGCCAATCACCCTCGTCACTCTGCGTCTCGACTAGGAACTGCAACCCCTTCTCGTAGACTTCCCGCACATCCCGGGGCACGGCCTCACCCATCTGCGCGGTGGGGTATTGAGCGTGCGTCACCGCAGAAACAGACAACAGTCCGCTAAGAACAAATACCCGAACGACTTTGAAACGGAGCGTGGAATCACTCATCATCCAACATCCCCATTCGTTTCAGGTTGGCTTTCATCCCGAGGCCCTGGGTATAGACCTTTTTGAGCGTTTGATACTGCGTCTCATCGAAGATCTCCTTCAGTTTGCCTTGCGGCAACTCACTCAGTTCATACATCAGCAAATACTGGGCATACTGGTGGGTAGGGTCTGGCAGCGTGATATTCGTCATCGCTATCTCCATCAGCGTTTCTCGTTGAACCTGCGTCATCGGAAGTCGCCTCCCCAAAGTCGCAACAAAAAGAGTGATGGCGGCATCGCTTTGCAACTTGATTTGCCGCTTTTGTCGCGCCCGCAACCGCTCGGCTTGCTCACCCACGACACAAACGCGAGCGACTTTCTTCAGCAACGATTCCTCGTCAAAGATGCCCGCATTGAGACGCTGGGCCAGCGGCGAGGCAAGCTGATAGACGTCGTTGATGTTTTCCTGGCCGATTTTACCTGCCTCCTGCATGGTGTGGAACTGGCGATGCGCTTCTTCGACATCATCATAGAACCGCTTGATATCGCCTTTCGCGGCAAAGCGAAGTTTGGCAATCTGTGAGTCAAGTAGCGAGGTGGAGAAACCGATTCGATCGATCTCCATCTCAGCGCGATCTGCCAGTTTTTCCCGCGCCAGCTTGGCGTCGCCCATTCCGGAAAAGATCCAGCTATCAAACTGATTGATATCAATCTGAAAATTTTGAGCCGGTGCGGTCGTCGCCGAGGCGAGAAGGCAACACCATGCCATTACAAATTGTTTCACTCGATCCACTCCTCATCGATCGACATTTGCTGGTCCGCATTAAAACGGGCGGCAAAGGAGACGTTTGAATTTTGAGAGTTCCACGCCTCAGCCTGTTTCTCGTTAAAGACCTCGCGAACCACCTCGCCAGGCAACCTAGGCAAGTACTGAGAGTTGTTCAGATAGACCTGGATCGACTGTAAATCGTATCCGCGGTGGTCCACATCCTGCATCAACATCTCAGCCATCTGTTCCCGCTGTGGATCGGTCATGGGGATTTTATCGTCGACCAATCCGACGATGATTCCCACAACGGCTGCTCGCTCAAAATCGGACCGCTGCTGAGACTCGGTTTCGTATCGAGCGTACTGCTCTTTGGATATGATGGGCTTTAAGTATTTTGCTGCATCGCTGCGGATGCGGTCATAGGGGTTCTCGTTGAGCTGTTCATTGCCCGGTCCCATCATTCGCACCGCATTGGCTGCGAAGAATTGCTGATTGGGCTCGCGGACGATATCGCCGGTGGCTTGGTATGCCTGTGTGGCCGCAGCAATGATCTCTTTCATCTGATCATCCGTTGGCTCGCAGACCCGTTTGATGAACGAGATCTCTGCGTTGACGAGGGATTTGAGAAACTCCGGTGGCGCGTCCTTATCAGGAGCCTGGCCTGCTGGCGCGATTGCGATCGCGTGCATCACGACGACCTCTTCCACCTCTTGGTCTTCACCCTCATCGTCCTGGGCGGCGCCGACGCCGGGTAGGGCGAAGCACAACACCCACCCAATTGCGAGTAGGGCAAAGGGCTGCGCACGCTCGGCGACGATCCAATTCGGTCGTCGTTGAACAACTCTTGCAAGTGCGAAACCTCGTTGCAACATCACGATCCTCCGATCCGATTGAAATACAGATCCAAACCACGGCGGAATTCTTCAGGCAAGACCGCCCCGCTCTCACCAGTCGTCTGGCCAACGTCGCGGTTCTCACGAACCTCCTTGACGTTGCGGCCCTTGCCGACCAAAGCCAAGGCAGAATCGGTGGTATTGCCACTTCCTCCGCCACCGGGCGAGGAGCCACCACCGCCACCGCCCTTGGGGTTGATCCGTTTGGATCGCAGCAACAACTCGATCGCTTCGGTTTCCGCTGCAATCGCCATCGCCCCGGTATCACCATCCTGCAAAATGCCCGCCGCCTCGGCCATCACACGGTCGACGGCCGCGAGCATATTGAGTTCCTTGCCAAAGTGTTTGTGAGCGTCTGGCAACTCCTCGATTCTGGCGATCACCTTGACCACGCGCTCATCAACCTCGGCTTGGGTGGTGGCGAGCGTGTCAACGCTCTCGGCGCGATCTTTCTCCTCCATCGCTGGTTTGGCTTGTTCGGCCACACGGGTTTCTTCGCGGAGGTTCACCTCGGCCTCGAGAATCTGCAGGACCTCCAACACGATCGACGGCGGCAAACTCTCAGGCGACTTGCCGCCCGGGCAGGAACCGCTGCAGGCGGGATCGACGAGATTCTCTGCCCACCGATCCATCGCGTCGGACCAATACTCCGCCTGGGCAACCGAGAGCCCCTGTTTCTTGGTGATCTCACTGGACAGCTCTCGCAGGCCGCCGATCACGTCAGCCTGTTTCATCTCATCGAGCGTTGCCTTGAAACGCATGAAGCGGCGACGTTGAAAGTACGCAGCCAAATCATCCATGATGTAAGAGACATTCGTCGCACTGGTCGCTTCGGTCTCTGTCAATTTATCCAGTTCCTCGCGCACGGGGACGTCGATCTTGGGACGGCTGACGCCAAAGGCGGGCTGCAATTGCTCGGTCAAGCGACCGGCAACGACGTTCTGTTGACGTGATTCTGCCTTGAGTCGTTTGACGAGCGTGCTGCCTTCGAGATTAGCCAGCACCGCATTGAGTTCGTCAGCGAGCCGATCGAACTCGGCCAGCACATCGGCTTGCTCCTCGACTGCCTTGTCCATGGAATCCTGTTGGTTCTGGGGCGGCTCGTCCTTGTTCGGTTGGCTCTTGCCCATCACGGTCGTGACGGGCAACCGCAGCGACGGGCTGCTCGGTTTCTTAGCGGGTCCGGGTTCGCCACCGCCTTCATCGGGCGAGTTGGCCGAGGACTCCATGTCCACGAGCGAGGGAGCATTTCGTAGCGGAGGTGTTTTGCCTTCGAACGGTTTGCTGCCTTTGCCACCGCCGCCGGCTCGGTTCTGGCCCGCCTTGGGACCGGAGACGCTGTTCGGTTTCGCCTGCGCCGGCGCAGCGGCGACTTGGCTCGGCTGCTCGGCGGCGTTGTTGAGTAGATCGGCGACCGAGGGCATGCGGTTCTGCGACAGATCGTTCAAGACCTGCAGCATTTCGGCCCAGCGTTCCAAGTGTCCCACGCCGATCTCGGGATTGCGGGAAGCGGCGAGGACGAGATCGTCACCGAGTTTGCCGAGCCGATCGAGCCGCCTGCCATTGGACGTTTCCGCAGAGGCTTGCCGTTCGATGGCGCGGCGATTCTCGGCCGTGTCGAGTTCCTCGGATGACAGCTCTCGCAGCTCTTTGTTCTTCTCATAGAGCTGCCGCTCACGATCACGCACATCGAGAGCCTGGCGATGCCATTTACTGAGCTGTTCAGTCATCCAAATCGCGTGCTGGTCCGGCGTCAACACGTAGAGCACGTGGGGCGGCGAATAGATCCGTTTTCGCCCGGGCAGGAAATCTTCCGCCCAGACAAATACTTCGATCGGCTGCGGTTCGATTCCGAGTGTCGTGGCGCAGAACGTCCCCAACGCTTCGACCTCAGGTGTTTCAAAATCGCCTGCAGCGAGTGGTTTCTCTCCCGAGGCCGGATGCTCGACCGCGCCGACATCGAGACCTCGCCACATCAAACCGATCCGGCGAATCCCAAAATCATCATTGGCGCGAGCCGTGAACTTGATCGTTTCGCTATCGAGCACGACGGCTTGCCGAGGCAATCCGTCACAGATCAGCGTGGGGGCTTCATCATCGACAGCGTTGACAGTCAACTCGAATGGCTCCCGCCCGGCGAGTCCCAATTGATCCTGCCACTTGAATTTCAGCGACGAGACATCGTCGATCGCAACGCTGTCACTGGCCAGCGTCGCACCGGCGACCTGACGCTGTTGGTCATTGATTTGTCCCGAGTCCAAATCGCGATTGATCGTCGCGGTGAACACCGCTTGGCTGCCGCGCACCATCGTCACACTTCCACCTCGCGAATCGACGTTGCGAACGTCGTTCTGGCCCAAATACTCCGGCAGCCGAACCGCTGCCATCACGGAGGCGAGCTCGGGGCGCAGCGTTGGCTCAACCGTCACGCTCTGCGTCACGTCGCCGACATGCAGCGTCAGCTGGTCCGGGGTGATTTGCGGTGGCAGATTGAAGTGATACTGCCCGTCCTTCAATTCTGCTTGGGTGATCGGTTGGTCACCGATCTGCAACGTCGCCGTTGACGGCTGCCAACGCGTCGCCGCCGCGAGGGCGATCGGTAGCGTTGTGGCTTCGCCATGCGGCAACACCAATTGGTTCGGGAGCGGCTCGATGCGAGTGAAAGTGTAGCGCGGGGTATCTTTCCACGGCATGGTCAACCGTGACATGGCGTTCGCCGAGGCGGCGGGGTAAATCGCTGCCAAGGTGATCCCGGCCAAGACAACCACCGCGGCAGCAACACCCCAGGTGCGATAACGCGATCGTGGCGCCGCCTGAGTCAGATCGCGGCCTGCAGCGTCCTCCGCAACTTGGTTCATCGCCGCCTGACAGAGGGCTGGCGAACGAGCTTGCTCACTATCGCTGTGGGTCAGTTCGATGACACCGAGCAATTGATCCCCGACCGCCGGCAACTCGCCGCTGAGCAGTCGGGCGAGCGGTTCGAGCCCGCGGTTTCGCCATACCCAGCGATAGAGAAACCAAGGCACGATCGCCATCAACGCCACCGCCGCGATGAGCAGCCCCGTCCGGATCGCTCGAGGCGTGTCGGCCAAGCGGTCCCATCCGTAGACAACTAAGAACGCCGCAGCGATCCCAAAGACCGCGATCGCAACCGCTTCGACCAGCTTGATCCGCCACACATGACTGCGGTAGGCGAGCAATTGCTGCTGCAGCGAATCGGGGACTCGCAGCGAACCGTGGTGCGGCGATGATAGGCTCGGCGGCGGCGAAGTCGCCGGTTTCGGGTCCACGGACGAATTCGTGACATCACTCATATCAATCCAACTCCCTTGCGTGCGATCCAAAATAGCGCCAATAGGGCGACGAATAATCCGACCACAACCGGATGACTCCACAACGCGACGCGCCGCACCGAGGGCGGAGGATCGGGCATCGCAGCGAGCCATTGTACCACGTCCTCGACCCGGTCAACGGTCAAAATTTGCCCTCGCGTGACACGGGCGATCTCTTCCAAAACCTCCGGTCGAGCCGGTTTGCCGATCTGTTCGCGCGACGTGCCCTGGATCAGCAGTTTGGTCTGCAACGTGTCGCCGGTCTCTTTGCAAAACAGCGTCAACTCATGCATACCGTGCTCCTGCGGCGTGAACCGGCCGGAAAATGCCCCCCACTCCTCGCCAACCGATCCCATCGAAATCGTTTCGATCTGGCCCGCTGGCGAGACAATCCTCAGGGTCACGTCGCCCTTGCTGAGCGGTTCCCCATTGGATTCCATCACGTTGGCGTTGACCGTCACGGTTTGCCGCACCCGCGGCCGCTCGGGTGATTGATACAAATACATGTTCTCGCCCGACGTCATGCTGCGGCGATACGCCATCCAGCGGACAACCTGGCCCCAGAACCGGTAGTGATAGAGGTCCTCGACGCCCTTTCGCCACCGCCAGGCCCCATCGGTACCCATGAACAGCACCTTGCCGCCACCGAAGGTGCGTGTCACGAGCAGGGGCAGCCGCCCAAATTGGTTGCTCGTTTCCTGGTGCACACACAGCGTCTCGGTCCCCGGTTTGGCTCGCACGACGGGCGCGTACCACTGGAAACCGGGCAGATTCCCCCACACCTCAAGGTTCTCGTCAGCGGTGTCAGCAAGCTTGGTCAACAAACTTCGCCGGCCGAGTTCGGTCAACTCAAAGTGCTGCGCCGTGCGCGATCCCCATCCACGCGGCTGAGCATCGTCCATCACGACGGGAATCAGTTCACCGAGTGGAGTGTCGAGCAAACTGAATTCACGCCCCTGCCAACCCGGCATGAACACAATCCCACTGGCCTGTTGCCCGACCAGCCCCCGCAGCCACTCACATTGTTCGATCGTCAGCTGTCCATCGTCGATGCCAACGTCACCGATGAACACCACGTCGTACTCCGACAGCTCCGCTTTCGTGGCCGGGAACTCACTAATGTAGTCGGCGTTCCCGCCCCCGTGCTTGTCCAAGCCAGGATGGAACAACAAACACGAAACATCCACCCCAGGATCCCGCGACAGCGCGTTGCGCAGATAGCGGTACTCCCAGCGGGGCACCGATTCGACCACGAGCACGCGAAGTTTCTCTTCACGAATCGAAATCGGTGCGGTCAACTCATTGTTGTCATCGCGAACTTCGCCCGTCGTCGGCGATACCTGAAGCGTCAGGGAGGTCTCACCGAGTGACTCGGGCTGCCAATCGATCGAACTATTGGTCCGGCCCATCGCCTGGACACGCACATCCTTCTCGATCGTCTCGCCCTCGTTGGTTTTCATCGTCACGGTCGCCTGATGATCGCGCGGCAGCGAACTTTCGATTGAAAACGGGATGCGCACGCGCTTCCCCGCGATGGCAAACGTCGGCACGTCAAAACTGAGTAGTTCCACATCGGGCAAACGCGTGTCGCTGCCAACCGGGAAGGCAAAGACCGGAATCCCCAGCGACCGCAACCGGGTCGCGGCTTGGACCGGTGCCGAACCCTGGTTCCAATCACCGTCCGATGCCAATACCACGCCGAGCAGGTTGTCGTGTTTTTTGGCCGCATCGATCAACGGGCTGGCCAAGTCCGTCCCCGCCTCATCGTCGCCGGTTTGGCCGTCCCCCACGTCACCGCCGCTGGCGGCACCATCCTCTGCACTGGAGATGGTGTTGACTTTGACGGCCGAACCTGACGCTGCTTGAGTCTCGGCAAATGGCTCAATCACCACGTCGGCGCGATCCTGCAGGGACCGCCACGTGCTCGCCTCGGTCAGCGGCGCGATCGCATCGCCGCGAGATTCCGCATTGAGCGACGCATCGCGTGTCTGCATGCTCGCCGATTCATCCCACAACACCGCCACGACGGGCTTCTCGTCGGGACGATACTGCTCGACCCACTCAGGGCCTCCCAATAGTAAGGCTGCGATCGAAACCATCGTTAACCGCAGGCCTTCGAGTGCCACCGTCGCACCTCGCCAACGACTGCGCCGGCAAGCAATGAACCCCAACACCGCCGTCGCCACTACGGCGAACACGGCAATCGTCGCGGTGGCAGGTGTCCATGCAAATGAAATCGAGTTGGTTTGGATCATGCCGAGACCCCCTCACGCACAGCCGAATCGTCAGCCGGACGCAATCGCGGCAAACATAAACACGCCTCACCAATCATCGCGACCAGCATCAGGATCAAGAACGCTCGCCAGACCTCTTCGACGAGCGAGTTGGATCGGCCCGCCGTCCGATCGACGCGCACGAAAGGCAAGTCGCCAAACAAAGCCTCGACTTGCTCATCACCGAGCGTCGATATCGCATCTTCGTCGGCACTGCGATTGATCGCTATCAACCGACCGCTATCGCGATCGCGAAAAACGCCGGCGACGAAAGCGTTTTCACTCGACAATGCCGAGTCGCGACCTGCCAACCGCTGCCATCGCTCCGCTTCGGACGCGGGAACAGCACCCGCATCGACCTGGGACGTGTTGCCCAAGGACAAGGCCCCAGCGGCCAAGGCACGCTGAATCATGACGTACAACACGACACCATCGGCCGCCAACGAGGAATCCTTGGCCAGCGGTGTGGTACTGCAAAAATAAACGCCGCCCTGGGGAGTGGGCACTCGCGACAATAGCGGCGACCCATCGGCCAATTTCGCCAACGCCGTCGCCTCTCCCTCAATCCCTACCGAGCGGTTCACCCGCAGCGTTCCAACCGGTAACCCACTGCCCGCCATCGTCGCCGCGAGCAGATCGGCATCACCGCGCCAGGAACTCACCGCGTGCTCGCCTTCGACGTCCTCCCACTGTTGCCACTGCATCCCAAAGAGTTCCGCCGACGCCGCCAGCTCACCGCTCGATTCGGGCGGAAAGAAGATCACCCGGCCACCGCGATCGACGAACGATTGCAACATCGCCGCTGCATCGCCCCCCGAGTCTGGTCCACTCGAGTCTGGCCCGCCTGAGTCTGGCCCACTCGGCAATGCAGCCTGCCACAGTACTAAAGAAACGTCTTCCCAAGAGATCCCGGCCAAGTCGCGCGGTGAAACCACTTCCGCCACACTCTGCAAATTCTCGTCCGGCGTAATCTCAGCGGCCAATTTCAACACGCGGCCGATCTCTTCGTTGTCGCTGACCACAACCGTCCGCTGGGGCGGCGGTGTATCGAAGGTGAAGTAGTATCGATTGTCCGCCGCATTGAAATCCGCTGGGATCGCTACCGATCCGTAACCCTGTGTTTGCTCGCGTGAGAGAGGCACGCGATGCCCGCTGATCTGGCCCACGCCGCCGCGCATACCCACGTCGACCACACTCCGCGATTGATCGAGATCGAGCGTCACGGGAACGCTCTGCGCGGCGACCTCAGCGTCTTCCTCATCCGCAGTGATTTTGAGCGAGATCAGCACTTCCGATTCGGCGTCATCGTCCGATTTCTCGAGGTGAGCGTCGTCCATGCGCACCGATCGATTGTCCGTCACGGTGCTGCCCGCAATCGCGGGCTTCGCAAAGGCGAGCAACCGAAACCGGACACGCCGGCCAAATTCCGCAAACGCATCCTGCAGCGATGACCAACGCCCGTCATCCCCCCGCCAGTCGTGACTGCGCAGGTCTGAACAGATCCAAATCTCGGTCTGGCCGAGTTGGTTGGCATTGATATGGTCCAACGCAGCTAGCATCATCGCCGGGATGTCCGCCGACGCATCGGACGGCCCCGCCTCGGGCAGTTCCAGTAGATCCGCCGGTGAGGCGACTTCACGAGGCGTCACCGCATTGCTCTCAATCAACACCAACCGCTGCGTGCCGATTGTTTGCAAGGTCTCGGCGATCTCCGCAACACCGGTCTCCAGCTTGGTCCGTGATGTCCCATCGCTACTGGCCTGCATCGATGGCGATCGATCCAACAGCACGATCGTATTGGCAGGACCGCGACCCGTGATCGATCCTGCGACCGAACCACCCAACAATCCACTGGCGATCGGCCGACCGATGGCAAACACCAACGCTGCGATCACGAGTGCTCGCAGCGCCAGAATCAACCATTGGCGAATCTTCGCATAACCGCGATTCATTCGATTGGCCGATAACAGAAACATCATCGCGGCCCACTGCGTCGATTGAAACCGACGTTGGTTGATCAAATGGATGATGATCGGGATCAATGCCAACGGCAGAGCCACCAGCATCCAGGGCTGCAGAAAACTCATCGCACCTTCCTCGCTGTCGCACGCCGGGTCAGGAACCGCGTCAAAACATCTTGATAGGATTCATCCATGCTCACCCGGTGGTAGTCCACCCCGGTCTGCGTGACGATCTCCTGCATGTTCTCGAGGTACTGCTGCAAAGCTTGATGATAGCGGTCGGCGATCTCGCTCGGTTCGGCAAAGATCGCGGTTCCCCCCTCCATGTCCAAAAATCGCGTCGGCCGCCCAAATGAAAAACTCAGCTCCATCGGATCGAGCAGGTGAAACAGCGATAGGTCATGTTTGCGGAATCGAATATGCTCGAAACAACCCCGCAGCAAATCGGGGTCGACGAAGAAGTCCGACATGACAATGATCATCGCTCCCTGCCGCGTCGTTTCGGCGAGCTCGTGCAAGACTTCGACGAGGTGCGTCTCACCCTGACCACGAATCTCCTCGAGAATATCGAAGATGGCCCGCAAGTGCGATGGATTCCGCAGTGCTGGCAAATGCTTGACGATCCCTCCGGCCACGCAGGAAAGGCCCACCGCGTCGCCTTGTCCGACCGCGAGATAGCCGATCGTGGCCGCCAACCGCCGTGCATACTGCAGTTTGGTGAGCGTCTTCTTCGTCACCGCATCGCTCGCCTTTTCCGCAACCGTGCCAAACTCCATCGATCCACTTGTGTCGACGACGAGACAACAGCGCAAATTCGTATCGGCCTCGAACTCCTTGACGTAGTAGCGATCGCTACGCCCGTGGGCCCGCCAATCGAGACGGCGCAGATCGTCGCCCGGCACGTACTTGCGATACTGGGCGAACTCCACGCTCGAACCACGCGTTGGACTGGTGTGCATCCCTGACACCGACCCTCGCATCGGGCGACGAGCCATCAACGGCATCCCTCCGAGCGCTGCCAACACAGCAGGATCGAGAAAGTCACGCGGCTGCTGTTGGTTCCACATACTATTGGGCTTCTTCGCTCAACAAGCGTTTGACGATATCGCTGGCCGACAACCCTTCGGCCTGGGCCGCGAACGTCGTGATCAACCGGTGCGTCAACACCGGCAGCGCCACATAGCGAACATCCTCGCTGCGCACCATGTACGAACCCTCCAAAGCCGCCCGCGCCTTGGCACCCAATATGAGATCCTGGACCGCTCGTGGCCCCGCCCCCCACGAGACCAGTGGCAGCAACCACTCCGGCGCCGTGCCGCCTCCCGGTCGTGTCTTGCGAACCAATTGAGCAGCCTGCGTGTAGATGTGGTCGGGCACGGGGATCCGCCGGACGAGCTCTTGGTGAGCGAGGATGTCCTCAGCGGTCATCAGCTGCTCGAGCGATGGTAGCCCCGATCCCGTTGTCGACCGGGCGATGGCGATCTCTTCGGCCTCCGACGGATAATCCAGTTCGATCAATGCCATGAATCGATCGAGCTGTGCTTCGGGCAAGGGATACGTGCCCTCCTGCTCAACAGGGTTCTGTGTCGCCAGGACCATGAACGGCGATGGCAGGTCGAAGCCTTTGCCGACGACCGTGATGCGCTGTTCCTGCATCGCCTCCAACATCGCCGCTTGCGTTTTAGGCGGTGCACGATTGATCTCATCCGCCAAAATGATGTTGGCGAACACGGGGCCATGGGCAAACTCGAACTCGCGCCGCCCCTGACCGTTGTCCTGCAAGATATCCGTGCCGGTGATGTCCATCGGCATCAAATCGGGCGTGAACTGGATGCGGCTGAACTGAAGCGACATCGTCTCGGCCAGCTTGCTGACCAAGAGTGTCTTGGCCAACCCCGGCACGCCCATCAGCAACGCATGCCGCCGGGCAAACAAACAAACCAACAATAGATCGATCGTATCACGCTGACCCACGATCACCCGTGCGAGCTCATCCCGGAGGCGGTTGTGAATCTTGCCCAACCGATCGACCGCTTGGACGTCGTCGTCACTGAGCGTCGCTGCCGGGGCGACTTGGTTCTCGGGCACAGCCGTCTGCGACATCGTGAAATCTCCGGATGGGAACAGGATTGGATCTCGTTAGAAATCCATTGGCAAAACGATACCAGCCTGCCCATCATAGCCGTTGGCGAGGCGGCAGTGAGCGTTGCCGCCGAGAGTTTTCTAGAATGTCGCCTGCGCCTGAGCTAACAAAGAGGACGGATCAACGCCCTCGACCGCAGCGCGTCCGGAGAATTGGCGCCCGCTCGCAACGATGGCGAGAATTCAGAACTGGAAGCTTTGAGCGTCTTCCTGCGGTGCAGGCTGGTACCCATGGGGTTCCATGCTGCTGCCCGCGCGTCCTTGGCTGAGACTGCGAATGGCGCTGCTGTATCCGAACATTTCTTTCAAAGGCGCGTGGGCGACGATGACGGTCATGGCGCCGCGTGTCTCCGTTGAAGCGATTATGGCCCGCCGCTGCTGGAGGTCCCCCACGATCTCACCCATGTAGTCATCCGGTGTGGTGACCTCGACACGCATCACGGGTTCGAGCAGGACAGGCCCAGCTGCTTGGATGCCGGATTCGAAAGCGTCACCGGCGGCAATTCGGAAGGCGACCTCGTCACTGCCCTCTTCCTGCATCTCCGCCTCGTAGACTTCGAATCGCACTCCTGAAAGCGGGAAGCCGGCGATCACGCCCCCACCACCGGCCCGCTCGCGGATTTCTTCGATCGCGGCAGTTCGCACTGCGTTGGGGAGCCCACAATCCGGCGGCAGACGATCAAACACGACAACCGGCGCCGACGGGTTCTCGGCAGGCAGCACGCGGGTCTTCAACCGGGCGAACATCGTGTTGGCGCCGACGACCCGGTTGCACTGGCCCGTCACGTCCGCCTGACCACTGATTGTCTCTCGGTAGTTGACCCGCGGCTTGTAGAACTTGACGTTCAGATTGAAATCGCGGGTCAAGCGGTGCTGGATGACTTCGAGGTGCAATTCTCCCATCCCACTGATGATGGTCTGTCCGAGCTCCTCGTTTTCGACCGCGCGGAAGGTGGGGTCTTGCCGCCGTAGCATGTCGAGCGTTTCTTCGAGCTTCTTGCGGTCGGCTGTGCTCTCGGGTTCGATCGCCATCGACAACACCGCTTCGGCGAACTGGATCGTCGGGAGTTGAACTGGAGCCTTGGTTTCACAAACGGTATCACCAGTGATGGCGAACCGCGGTCCGATGACGCAGCAGATATCGCCGGCGCCGACCGAGTCGCTCTGGCCATCGCGTTCCTTTTTCGTCGCATGGATCTGCCAGATCTGTGCCACGTTTTCTTTCTTGTCTCGGTTCGGACAAAAAACACGTGAATTCTGCTCGAGCGTGCCGCTGTAGATACGAATCCAATAATTATCGCCGGTTTTGGCGGGCAGGATTTTAAAGACCAGCCCGCAGAACGGTTCCTTGATATCAGGCTTCCGCGTCTGCGGTTTATCTTCCTTGCCCGGTGTGATGCCCTCGACCGGTGGGCGATCGAGCGGGCTGGGCAGGAAATTGCCGACGCCCGTCATCAGCGGCTGGACACCGATCCCATGTAACGCCGAACCACAAAACACCGGCTGAATCTTCCGCTCGATACATCCCTTGCGGAGCGCCGCGAGCACAACCTCTCGGGGCACCTCCTTTTCCTCCATGGCCAACGTCATGGCCTCTTCGCTGAGTTCGTAGACGACCTCCATCAATTGCTCACGCCAGAGCATGGCATCGTCGCGCAGCTCGCTGGGCAGGTCGACTTCCGTGACCGTTTTGCCCTCGGTCTCCGGATCGAACTGCACCAGCTTCATATCGACGAGATCGATTACTCCACGAAATGGGTCGGCGACGTGGGTCGGGCCTTGCCCGACAGGAATTTCGACAGCCACGGGGCGTCCGCCCAAACGAGGGCCAATGTCACCGAAGACGTCGTCGAAACTCGCTCCCTCACGATCCATTTTGTTGATGAAGACGATACGAGGGACCTCGTAGCGATCCGCTTGCCGCCACACCGTCTCGCTCTGAGCCTCGACACCCTCGCGAGCGGAGAATACGACGACAGCCCCATCGAGAACACGCAGGCAGCGTTCGACCTCAGCGGTGAAGTCGACGTGGCCAGGGGTGTCGAGCAGGTTGATGTTGTAATCGCCCCACTTGTACTTCACACAGGCGCTGAAGATGGTGATCCCGCGTTCCTGTTCCTCCGGATCGTCATCGGTATCGGTGGTTCCATGGTCGACACGGCCGACCCGGTGCTTCTCCCCACTGAGATAGAGCATCCGCTCGGTGACAGTGGTTTTGCCCGCATCGATGTGAGCAATGATGCCAATATTTCGCAGCTTGGATATGTCGGCGGCCATGGATAGCAAAGAGCGGTTAGCGGCTCGCGGTGAGCTACTAGCGTCTAGCTACTAGCTGTGAGCGATTTAGGGAAAGAGGAATGGCCAAACAATAAAATGCGGTTCGGCAGCGGGCAATGGGTGCCCTAACGATGCGTGCCAATCATCCTGAGATCAGAGTGACATGGCGAAAGCGGACCGTCGATGCGAGGAATCCGACGAGGCTGCGCGAAGCTTTCACGTCATTGCCCGCGTGCGTCTCGGGTGAGTGTCTTCGTGGCGATCCCGTGAAATGAATTCAACCGACAGCCGATATGCAAAAACGCTGCTGACCCCCAACCAGGGATCACCAGCGCTTGAAGTGTTTTGGGGAGGCTTTCGCCCCGAATCAAAAAGCTTGCAGCTAGACGCTAATGGCTAGTAGCCAATCGCTTACCACGCAAAGTGAGCAAACGCCTTGTTAGCGTCGGCCATGCGGTGCGTGTTTTCACGACGGGTGTAGGCGGCGCCTTCTTTCTTGAACCCAGCCAAGAACTCATCGGCGAGCTTCAGGTGCATGGGGCGTCCCTTCTTGTCACGGACAGCCATCAGGATCCAGCGGATCGCGAGGCTCTGTTGGCGAGCCTTGTTGACCTGCATCGGCACCTGGTAGCTGGCACCACCGACTCGCTTGCTACGCACTTCGATGTAGGGCTTGATGTTTTCCAGAGCGATTTCAAAGACTTCGAAAGGTGTCTCTTCGCCTTCGTGCCGCTTGCCAATTTCCTCGAGTGCATCGTAGAAAACTCGCTGGGCGGTCGTCTTTTTGCCGTCGAGCATCAGGCAATTGATGAACTTGCTCGCCAGCAGCGACTGGTGCCGTGGGTCGCCTTTGAGCTGCGAGCGACTGGAGGTGATTCGTCCCATGAAAGTACGTCGGTTGAAAAAGAGTGTTTGGGGTGGGGGAGTATTCGGTGCAATTCGGAAACTGCGGACCAACGGAGCGAAAAACTATTTCTTCGCACCGTAGCGGCTGCGTGACTGCTTCCGGCCGTCGACGCCGAGGGCATCGCGAGATCCGCGAACGACTTGGTAACGCACACCGGGCAAATCGCGGACACGTCCGCCGCGAACGAGCACGATCGAGTGCTCCTGCAGGTTGTGGCCTTCGCCGGGGATGTAAACCGTGACTTCTTTGCCGTTGCTCAGTCGCACCCGAGTGATTTTTCGCAGGGCCGAGTTCGGCTTTTTCGGGGTCATGGTCCGGACTTGCAGGCAAACACCCTGTTTTTGCGGGCATTTTTCGAGAACCGGTGACTTACTCTGGCTCTTCTTGAGCTTGCGATTCTTGCGGACGAGCTGGTTGATTGTGGGCATAGATGCAGTCGAAACGTAAGATCGCCGGAGCGATCGACAACGAAAGGGTGACACGGGCAATGGTTTTGCTGCGAGAACAATTCCATACGGCAAGGGGCGAAGTATCGCGTGTGACACAGATTTGTCAAGTCCGAACCGCGACAGAGATTTTTCAGTCACTGCAGATTCCTTTTGCCCTCGTGAAACCTACCCACCAACGGTTACACTGTCGGCCGCAAATTTTCACACCACCCACCGAGGTCCACCGCATATGAGTCAACGAAAAGGGAGTCAATTCGCTGGATTGGCCGTCGCCATCATTACCCCGTTTCGCGATGACCAACTCGATGTGGCGCGTCTGCGCGAGCAAATCGAGTTTCAAATCGACGCCGGCACCAACTGCATCGTGCCCGCTGGCACGACGGGCGAGTCACCGACACTCTCTCACGAGGAGCACGAACGCGTGATCGCTGAGACGATCGCCTGCGTCGCAGGCCGAGTGAAAGTGATGGCGGGTGCCGGCAGCAATAATACAGCCGAAGCCCTCCGCCTCTCCCGGCGCGCCGCTGCAGAGGGGGCCGACGCGGTTTTGCAGGTCGCCCCCTATTACAACAAGCCGACCCAAGAAGGCATGTACCAACACTTCCGCGCCATCGCCGAAGAGGTCGATGTGCCAGTCTGCGTTTACAATATCCCTGGCCGAACCGGCAAAAACATCGAAGTCGAGACGATCCAACGACTCGCTGATCTGCCCGGCATCACGATGGTCAAGGAAGCGACCGGTTCGCTCGACCAGTGCTCGGCGATTCTCGGCTCGACGGACTTGACGGTGCTCTCGGGCGACGATTCGTTGACCCTGCCGATGATGAGCGTGGGCGCCGAAGGCGTGATCTCGGTGGCCGGCAACGTCGTCCCAAGCGTCATGCTCGAGATGGTCCGCGCCGCCGCGGCAGGCGATTACACCACCGCCGCAGAACTCCACCATCGGCTATACGCCTTCTGCAACACCATGCTGGGACTCTCGACCAACCCCATCCCCGTGAAAGCCGCGATGGAGATGCTCGGCCGCGATACCGGCGAACTTCGCCTGCCCATGGTCGCCCTCGACGAGTCCGAGCGCAGTGTGCTGCAAGAGACACTGCTGAAATTTGGCATCGGTTCGGCAGTGGTCTGAAAACGGGGCAGAGTTCGTCTGCTTCCCAAGAGCCTCGTCAGCTTCCCGAGAACGACAGAGCCCCGGATAGCTTGTCATTCGAAAGCGCCGCTTTGCCGTGAGGCTGGCGCACGAGCCAGCGAACCTGTGGGGAACTGACAGGTTTCAGGCAGATCCATTACTGGCGGTGCGATCTCTACACAGAACTCGCAAACGAACGCCCTCGGGCGATGCGTCGCAGCTATCATGTGCCGTGTGCTCAACGCACGATCTCGTTCGCCACTCCCACCCCTGCTGCTGACCATGATGACCCTGAATCGCTCATTTGTTTTCTCTGCCCTGATCGCGACCGTGACCTGCATGCCCTGGCAACGATCTAATGGACAAGACGCCGGCGGCGATGAGGGCAGTGCAACGCAGGCCAACCAAGTCGAAACCTTGTTTGAGAAGAAAACCTTTACCAGTCCCGGTGGCGGTGAACTGGAATACCGCATCTACACCCCCGATTCGGCTGGCGAGGACGCGAAACTACCGCTCGTTTTATTCCTACATGGCGCCGGTGAGCGTGGCAGCGACAATTCCGCTCAACTGAAGCACGGCGTGACCGAGTTCTTGAAAGAGGGGCGCGGGACGCGCTATCCCGCCATCCTTATCGCCCCGCAGTGCCCGCGCGACCGAAAGTGGGTCGATGCGGATTGGTCGCAATCCGATGGCGAGGGAACCTTCATGTCGACTCCCTCACCAACGATGAAACTCGTCTTCCAGCTATTGGACGAAACCATCGCGGGCGGCCAAGTCGATCCGTCACGACTGTATGTGACCGGCCTCTCGATGGGCGGGTATGGAAGCTGGTACGCAGCAGCCGAGTATCGCACCATGGCCAATCGCCCAACCTCTGGAGCGCCCTCCGATCTCGACCAAGCCACGACCAGCGGGTTTGCTGCCATGATCGCGATCTGTGGCGGCGGCGACCCGAGCTGGGTCGATCGCTATGATCCCGTCAGCATCTGGGCGGTCCACGGCGATGCGGATCGGGCCGTGCCGGTCGCTCGTAGCCGATCCATGATCGCGGCCTTGGTCAACGGCGGACACCCCGGCGAAATTCGGTACACCGAACACGCCGGCGTCGGCCACGACAGCTGGACACAAACCTATGCTGACGAGGAAACCTACGACTGGCTGTTCTCCCAACAACGCTAAGCAGTTGTGGCAACGTTTTGGTTCATCCGACGGAAGCGTGCGCAGAGCACAGCGGGAGGTTTTTTGAGACATGGCTCTCGTATCCAATGATCGTTCAAAAATGCGTCCCTGACGAACAAACGCTCGCCAGGGACCGACAACACCATTGGCGTACCGCTTTTGCAGGGAAACGCTGGCGACCGAGATATCCCTTGCCAAGCCAGCACCTCTGCAGAGCTCGGCTCCGTTTCTCCAGACAGTGCCAGTCTAACATTGATAATCACATCCCACAATTAAATCCTTCGATACGGGAGCCATGCCTTGAAAACCTCGGGCCCACGCTCCCGTCGGATGAGCCAAAGTTTTGACGTTCGACGTTCTCCTCGGACGTCGCAAGATACGCGTGCAAATGGAGCACCCTCGCTGCAAGAGCCCTTCGATGGTTCGAAAAGAGATCGATGTGCGCACGATTATTTACAATCGGATCCGTGAACTCATCGTTCGCACCGCGCATCGTTTCGACACAGGTCCCAAGCGTCGTCAAACGGGACCACACTGAGCGGCGATTCGACTATCGCCCGCAGGCTCAAGCGCCGAACAATTTGCGCACACCTGCTTAACTGGCCGAGGGCTCGACGACGTCGACTTGCTCATCCACGTCCACCTGGCTCAGCGTCGAAATCTTCCCGCTTGGCCAATGCACTTCCACGTCGCAGGGTCCCTGATGCCCTGCCAAGCCGAAGACCAAGACAGATTGCCGGGTCGATGCGAAGCTGCCGCCGCCATAGCGTTGCTGGTGCAGCACGAGGTCACCGGCGGTCACAACCACCCTCGCTCCGGTACCCCCCCGAGGTGATTCGCGGCCGATCAAACGCAGCTTAAGGAAGTGGCCTCGCTGGGAATCGTTCCGCAGTAGCGCCGCCGGGGAATTCTGGTGCACGACTGCCAGGTCGAGATCACCATCATCGTCGAAATCTAGCGAAACGGCGCCGCGGCCAACATACTCACGGCCGAAAAACTCGCCCGCCGACTCGCTGCGTTCGATCCAATGCGTTCCGTCGAAGGCGAACAATTGCGGCGGCATCGCATGGATCGGATTTTTGGCATAGTTTTCCACGTGCCCATTGGTCACAAATAAATCCTGATAGCCATCGAGATCGAAATCCTGCATTTCGGTACCAAAGGCGAGCACGTGCAGCACCGGCACATGCAGCCCGGTGCGCGCCGTCACATCCTGAAACCCTTTCGGGCCGAGGTTGCGGTAGAGCGTGTTGGACTCGTCGTAGTAATGAGTCGAATAGATGTCGGGGAAGCCATTGCGGTCATAATCACCGATCGCCAACCCCATACTGGCCTGGAACAACCCATCGCCACTGACGGCGCAGCCGCGTAACAAGGCCCGCTCTTGAAACGAACCATGGCCATCATTGAGGAACAAAAAATTGGCGGTCGTGTCGTTGGCCACATAGACATCGGGGTCGCCGTCGACGTCAAAATCGGCAACGGCAACTCCTAGCGATTTACTGCCGGGACCGACCAACCCCAACTCGCTGGCCCGTTCGACAAAGGTGCCGTCTCCCTGGTTGATGAAGCACTCATTGGGCAGCGCGTCCATTTCACGCGGATGACAAATTCGGTTTTCACCTTTGCTGTTCCTGCACAGAACCGGATGCAGCGGGTCGTAGTTGGTGTAGTTACAAACGAACAGATCAAGCAATCCGTCACCCGACAAATCGGCAAACGCAGCCGAACTACTCCAACGTGAACCTGTCGTTGCACCGGCGGTTCCCGTCGCCGGTGTGACATCGACAAACGTGCCGTCACCCTGATTTTGCAGCAGGATATTTCCACCGACGAAAGTGAGATAGACGTCGTCAAAGCCATCGGCATTGAAGTCGCCGGTGGCGACACCTTGGCCATAACCGTTGTCGGCCAACCCAGCCAAAGACGCGACATCGACCCACCGCCCAGCGGGCGAATTCCGAAACAAGGCCACCGGTGCATCGCCAGCCTGCGGCCGCTGCGGATCGCCGCCCTGATTAAAAAACAGATCGGGCCGGCCGTCATTGTCGTAGTCCAGGACACCGACGCCGCCGCCCGTCGACTCGACCATCAAGGATTCGCCCTGTTCACCGTTGCGATAGACGAAATCCATCCCCGACGACTGCGCCACGTCGACAAAGTGCAGCCGATTCTCGCCAGTGGTCGAGGAGACAACGCGATCGCCTGGCAACCGGCTGGCTGCTGGCTCGGCCTGGATATCGGCACCGAACAATTTATCGCCGCCCGGGTGATCGCCCTCGGCTGCCGAGCGTTCCTGCGGATTGTCGATGCCTGTAACGCCGCTGCGTTCTCCGCAACCCGGCGCAGCCAGGCACGCTCCCATCATCGCCGCCACCAACATCGCAACGCAATCGCAACGACCTGGCCGGGGCCGGGCGGCGGCCGGCGAGATTCCGGCGCGTTCACTACCCGACAGCCGCCCGACAGCCCAACCATTACCAACGGGTTCTCTCGTAGGTCTCATCGGCCCCCTCCCGTCATGCGAGCTGCCTCGGGTTCTGCAGCTTGGGCTGCGTTCAATACTGCGATCCGCCGCTCGAGCTGTTCGGCAACCGGCCCGTCACCGACCTGTTCGGCGTTGAACCGCATGGATTCCAGAACCGGTATCGGCAAGACTGCGGCGCTATCCATGTTCATCAGGGTGGTTTCCAGTTCGTGTCCGACGTCCGCAATTTGCAGCTGTTTCTCTGCCGCTGGCATATCGCTCTGTAGCCGCAAGACCTCACCGAGCTGCGTGCGGCTCTTCCAATCGTAGGGGTTCTTCTCGATCGCCGTGCGATAGGCGGCCTCGGCTTGCTGGAACTCGTCGTCGGCCCGATGCAACCATCCCTTATACCGCCAGACCCGGCTATCCCTTGCAGCGGAGGTGGGCACCTCGGCGAGCAGCCTTGCGACCTGATCGCGATCGCCACGGCCCGAGTAAAGCTTCATGCTCGCGATCAACAACTCGCGATTGCCAGGATACTTCGCCAGCCCCTGTTGCAGCAAATCCTCTTGGTGCTCGAGTTGCTCCTGTCGCTGCTCTGCGGCCACGAACCCTTGCTTGGCAATGCCATCACTGACAGCTCGGGCCAAGTGAACGGTCCGGGCCACGTCGTATCGCTCGCTATCGGGATGCTGCTCGAGCCAATGCGCATTGTCGTCAGCACCGCTGGCGAGGACAACCGCTTCGAGATCCATCAAATAGACATATGCAACCAGTGGCTCCTCACCCGAGAGCACCACCTGACGCGCTAACTCGTGAGCCAAGTCGCTCTGCAGAGTCACCGCATAATACCGCAACAAATCGACACTCGCTTGCCGTACCGAGGGATCGAGCTTGATCACATGACGCAGTGTTGCAGCAGCCAACTCCGGTTCATTGAGCGGGAGCCGGTACAACCTTGCGAGCTGACACATCCCCTCGGCAGAGCGAGGGTCATCGCTCGGCAATCGTTCAAAAAACTCTGCGGCTTGGCCAAACGCACCCCGCGCCTGAGCGGCTTCCCCGGAGTAAGTCAACGCCAACGGATCCGTGGGCTCACGTTCCAACCACAGACGACTCGCCACCGCGACCCGTCCCCAATCACCTCGTTGGCGAGCCGCTCGAGCTGCGCTCTCAAACTGATGGAGCTGGTATTTCGAGACACCCCAAAAGATCGCTAGGCAAACGACCACCACCCCGAGACCGGCAGCGATCCAACGACGCACGCGGTGCTTGGGAGTTCCCCGAGGCGAAGCAGACAATAGACGAAATCCTCTCCCAGAGTGATAGACGAGCGAGCCAACCACCGTCACAGCTGTTGGACCGAACTCGCTGCGCGATCTTGCCCCCTCCAGCGAGGCAGCCTCGCTGCTGGCAACCAACAATCCTAACCAATGGGACGCGCTTGGGTCAGTGCATCGCCGCGCAAAGCAAACAGAGGCAAGCGCAACAATCCCGATCGTGCAAAGAACCACACCCTAACAGCTACCCTGGGGAAGACAACGCGTCAATGAAAGCCATCTGGCAATATGTGCGGCCTCTTTTCTGCAATGTGGTGTTTGACGGCGACGTGACGAAACTTACGTAGAGTCGGCCTGAATAAGAGGATAGACATTGCGTGATCCATGCCACTGATAATAATGCCCGCTTTTCCTGAGACACCCTATGCCACCTATTTGCTCAGAGCTTACAGGATGGCCGCATAACTTCCCCCAATCCCTTTCAAGATTGACGCTATGAACATCCACAAGCACACCGCCATCACATTGCTGCTGCTAGCCGGTTTGAGCTGCTTCGCCGCTACCACTCCCGGTTGCAGCTCATCGAGCGAAAACGTCGTGGCTCCTCCGGCAGAACCTGATTCGCCCGAAGTCGCGAAAGAGAAAGCGGCTCACTATGGCGGCAAGGCGAGCAAGCCGTCGGGCTAGTCTGTCGCGACCTTCTATTTTCACGCTGGCGGGCGATCGCGTCGATCGTCTCGCAGTTCCCCCATTTCAAACAAGTATAAGAGGTGGTCTTTCATGGCCTATCGAAAAACACGCCAGGGTTTCACTCTGGTCGAATTGCTGGTGGTGATTGCCATCATCGGCGTGCTGGTCGGGCTCTTGCTACCGGCGGTCCAAGCGGCCCGCGAAGCAGCCCGACGAATGAGTTGCAGCAATAACTTCAAACAAGTCGGACTGGCGCTGCACAACTATCATGCTGCGTACAACCAGTTGCCCAAACAGTGCGGCGGATCTTACAACGGGACCGGAATCGTCTCATCCAACGGAAATCATTTAAGCTTTCTCATCGGCATGCTGCCCTTTATCGAGCAGCAGGCGCTGTGGCAGCAAATTTCCAACCCATCTCAACAAACCAACTCGGATGGTTCGATTGCAACATTCCCTGCCATGGGCCCGGTCCCGTGGGACAATAACTACACGCCGTGGAAGACGACGGTAGGCGGATACCGCTGCCCCAGTGATCCCTCGGTTCCGTCCGCTGGCGAATTTGGCCTGACCAACTTCGCCGCGTGCGTGGGTGATGCCAAGCCATGGACCAATAATGGCGGCGTGAATCCCGACGGCTCGGACGCCGATACAGCAGCGGCCAATTCATTCATGCGAGGCGTTTTCAACACTCGCCGCGTGACTGGCTTCCGCGACATCCTTGACGGCACCTCCAACACGATCATGTGTGCTGAGATCGTGACCGACGGAGGCATGCGAGAAATCAAAGCCCAGCCTGTCATGAACGCAGGCGCTGTCGACCAAAACCCCATGACCCCAGGTTGTGCAGGCCCCGACATCATCGATCCGACTCGCCCGCAGTTCTATACTGCCGCAGCAACCTTGGGGTCGGACATTAACGGGGATTGGCGTCGAGGCCGGCAGTGGGCAATGGGCCTACCGTTCTACACCAGTGTCAATTGCATCAAACCGCCCAACAAAGAGAGCTGCATTGGTGGTGGCAGCGACAATAACGATGGGCTGTACTCCGCAGGCAGCCGTCACCAAGGTGGCTGTCACGTGCTGATGGCAGATGGTGCGGTGCGGTTCATTACCGAATCGATTGAAGCTGGCAACCAGAGTGGCCCCAGCCCAGGTAATGGGCTTCCCAGCACTTATGGATTATGGGGGGCCCTAGGCTCCAAGAATGGCCGGGAAGTCGAATCGCTTCCTTAATCGATCGCGAGTTCTCAACTCACTCGCCCAAATGGGTGAGAATCGCTACGGCAGGCTCCCGCTTGGGAGGCCTGCCGTTTTTCATCCCTGCGTCCTCATTTCAAATGCCCCGCACTGGTTTGGAACATCCGGCGACGCCGCGTTCGTGCATCCTGTTCTTGGGAGATCGCTTGGCTCAAGTCGTCGTAATTGGCGTTGCAAACCCGGCAACCGATCTCCTCCAGATGAAATCGAATGTAATCGCGGTGCTCACCCACTAGCTCGTTCAAGAGATATCGCCTGAGCAGCCCGCGGTCAGGACAGCTCAGATGCTCGCGGCGCCAGATCGCGCCAATGGTATGCAGCCCAGCAACGTTTTGGCCACGGAGCCTGACCAGGCGTTGGTGCAACTCGGGATACTCACGGATCGCCTCTTCGATCCGCGCGGAGTCTTCCGACCCCAGCTGCTCGTCCAAAAAAGCGAGCAATTCAATGTCACTGAATTCGGGCATGATCGGCCGACCCTCCGTTATCCCTAGGGCTGAGCCCCGCTCGGGGTGGACGCGGACTCCGCACCGTCGTTCTTTTCGTCCGCGTCTGGCGACCGGGGGGTCGCCTCGAGAACTGTTTTCAGCACGTCGATCAACTGGTCCAAGCGAAACGGTTTGTACAGAACCGCTTTGGGATGCAACCCATTCTGTTTCGCCTTAACGATCGAATGGCCTGGATCGTAGCCAAATCCAGTCATCAGGATCATCGGGACGTGATCCATGAACTTGCCCAGACGCAACATCAACTGATAGCCGCTGTACTCGGACAACCGAATGTCACTAATGATTGCATCATAAAAGTTTTGGCCACCGCTGCGCCGCACCATCAGCAGCGCCTCGTCGCCGGCATGTGCCGTTTCCACGACACATCCATAGCGTTCGAGCAACCGGTGGGCATCCTCGCGAACTTGCTCGTCTTCATCGACAACGAGCACGCGTTTTCCGCGGAGCACCGCATGCAGTTCCGATTTCTCATCGGCAGCAACCGCCTCGAGGGGTGTCATCTTCTGCCCGATCTGTTGGATGGTGCGTTTGATATCACGTGAGTTCTGAAGGATCCGGCCGAGTCGATCCATCACCTCGCTGCTGTGCCCGATGTAGCCCTCCATCACATGCACGGCATCATTGAGGATCGCGTCAACGGGCATCGCGACGGCGCTGTGGATCGCGTCGCAACTCTGTTGAGCGGTGTTGGCCTTCTGGGCCACGAGCAATTCGAGCGTATTGAGAGCGAAGGCGATATCGCGAGCGAAAATCTCTAGAAACTGCAGGTCGCTGTCGGTGAACGTCGCCACGTCGGGGCTCTCGACATTGATCGTCCCGAGCACTTGATCGTGCAGAATCAATGGAACGGTCAACGAACTGCGCGTATTCGCCACACCAGGAATGAACAGGGGATCATTGAGCACGTCGTGACAGATATAGGGCACACCACTGGCGGCGACATATCCCGTGATCCCGTTCTCGTGCATTCTCGCGAGCAGTTTGCGATCGGAGGCCTCTTCGTCGATGCCCACGCTCAAAAGCGGCAACAAGTCGCCGGTGGACTGCTCAAGGACGCGAATTTCAATCACGTCGAAGTTCAACAAATCACGCAAATAGTGCTGAATGTTGTCTTTGAGCAGGTCGATCCGCTCGTCGACCTCCATCATGAAGATTTCGTTGGGGCGGAGATCAGCGAGCTCGCGTCCGGCTTGATGGATCGCAGCGAGCTTTTGCTCCTGCAGGATCTCCTCGGTGATGTCACTGATCGTGACGATCAAGTGCCGCGGTGCCGCTGCGGAATGGATCGGGGCGGCGTGGATCTTGAAATATTGGTTGCGAGAACTGTGTAATGTCGAATGGCTCTGGTCACCCGTCGCCAGGGACGTATGAAACGGACAGAAATCGGGGCCCATGATCTCCGGGTTGTGAAGCAGCTCGAAGAACGTCATCCCCAATGGAGTGCCCTCCTCTCGTTCTGCCCACTGCAGGAGCTGCCGGTTCGCCCAGATGACCCGCAGGTCAGAGTCGAGCAGTGCGACACCCTCGGGCATATCGCGCAGCATCAAACCGCTCTGCGTGATTCCGCGAATCTCCGAGACCTGCGGCAAACTCGATCGCCCGAGCCAGATCCCTGAGACCGACTCCTCTTCGAGCAACGGAAACGCTTCGACGATCGATTCCGCGTGCACCCATTCGATGTCACCGGATCGATCGGCGGCGCCAGCGGCAATCGCCTCGGGCGGCAGTCCTCCGTCGCCTACCCAAATCATTCTTGACACAGCCTGATTACTCCCACCTCTGCAAGCCCTTCATCGCGTCGCACCCAAACACGTTCGACAACGCCACACAGAAAACTATAAACGAAAACGCCACGGCGGATGTGCCCAAATGTTTGCAGAACGAGCTTCCTTTTCAACTCCGAGAGACCCTGGGAACCCCCGCTTGGCCGCCATCAGCTCCCCGCTAGCGCGTCTCAGAAAAATCGCCGCGTCACCAAGGGGGCGATCATTCACCGAGCAAGCCTGTGAAGGAACCCAGGCAGGGCTAGCCGGAGGGCGCCGGCAAAACCGACCCGGAGCGGTAGAAATTCCCGCGGCGGCGAGCAGCGTACCAGACAGATGGCAAAAAAAATGAAATTATCGCGTTTTTTGGCAACGACCCGTCGTGAGAAAAATCCGTGAAACTTGCCGTGGAACTAGGATCGCATTGTTGACATAGGATACCCAGCATCTACCTTTGATAGCTGCAGGGCGATGTCCGCCCAAACTACGCAGCCGTTAAAGCTTGCCCGTGTTTCTTCTGTTGCCTCACAGTTCGTGAGCATTTCGAGAGGGTTATCAATGAAGTCTAGTGTATTGAGGATGTTTATGGGGGCCACCGCAGCGATGTTGTTCGCTGCCTCGGTCCACGCAGGATGCGGAAGTTGTGGCGGTTGCGCCAGTGGAAATGGTTGCGCTTCGCAAAGCTCAACGGCTGGATGCGGCGGCTGTGCCGACGGCAGTGGTGCGGGCTGTGGCACGACCGTGTCATACGAAACGCAAACTGTCATGCGTTCACAATACGTCACCGAAACCCGTATGGTTCCAACGACCACTTACGAGCGGCAAACCAAAACCCGCACGCGAAACGTGACCAAGCAAGTTGCACGCGTGGAAACTCGTTCGCAAGAATACACCGTCAACGTGCCTCAAACGAAGACTCGTACGGAAACCTACGACGTTCAAGTCTCTGTGCCCTACACGGAAGAACAAACGTACACAGTTTCAGTTCCCGTGACCACGGAAGTCGAACAGTCCTATCAGGTCAGCGTGCCGTACACCGAACAGGTCGAACAGTCCTACCAGGTCAACGTGCCTTACACCGAGACCAAGACTCAAGACTACACGGTCTGCGTGCCCTACACCGAGCAAATCGAGCAGACCTACAGCGTTCAGGTTCCTGTGACGACCACGCAAACGCAAGAATACCAAGTCTGCGTTCCCTACACCGAAACCCAAACACAAACGTACACCGTTCGTGTTCCTCAGACTGAGACCCGTACCCAAGAGTACACGGTCAACGTCCCTTACACCGAGCAAGTGGAACAGTCCTACAACGTGACGGTTCCTTACACCGAGCAAGTGACCCAAACGTACAACGTGATGGTCCCTTACACCGAGCAAGTTGAGCAGACTTACACCGTGCGTGTTCCTGTTCAGCAAACTCAAACGGCCTACCGCACCGTTAGCAAGTGCGTCCCCGTGACCACGATGCGAACGGTTCAGCGCGACCTGGGTGGTTACGAGTGCCAAGCAGTTCCCGCCGCTCCTGCAGCAACCGGTTGCGGTTGTGGCAGCAGCAGCTCAAACGCCTGCGGCGACCCATGCGGTGGCTGTGGCGGATGCCAAAGCAGCTGTGGTTGCGGTAGCTCCGCAGCCGGTGCTGGATGTGCTCCAGCGGTTAGCTATCGTCGCGTGTACGTTCCCAACGTCGTCTGCGAACAGGTCCCAACGACCACCTACCAACGCACGACTGAGAAGGTCCCTTACACCTACACCACGACTTCCTACAACTGCGAAACCAAGACCCGCATGGTCCCAGTTACCCGCACGCGTAGCGAATCCCGTGAGCGCACGGTTAACGTGACTCGCTGCCGTACGGAAACCCGTACCCGCACCGTCCCCGTGACCCGCTGCCGTCAAGAAACGCGTACCCGTGACTACCAAGTCACGACGTACACGACCGAACAGCGGACTCGCGAAGTCCCCGTGCAACGCACTCGCATGGAAACTCGCACCCGCGAAGTTCCTGTGACGACCATGAAGACCGAGCAACGTACCCGTACGGTATCGGTTCAAAAGACCCGTCAAGAGCAACGCACTCGTGAATATCAAGTCACCAAGTGCCGCACCGAAACCCGCACTCGCACGGTTCCTGTGACCCGCACCCGTACCGAAACTCGCACTCGCATGGTCCCCCAAACGACCATGAAGACCGAGGAACGGACCCGTACGGTCAACCGCACCCGGATGGAAACGGAACAACGCGAACGCGAAGTTTCTTACACCGTCTGCGTGCCAGAAACCCGCACTCGCAACTACAACGTGACTGTCTATGACACCGTCACCGAAGAAGTTCCTGAAACCTACACCGTCTGCGTTCCTGTGCAGTCGACCAAGGAAGTTCAGGTCCGCGTCTGCAAGCAGGTTCCAACGACTGTTCAAGTTCCTGTCTACAACTCGGCTGCTCCTGCAGCTGGATGTGGCTGTGGCTCGACCGCCGTGCAAGCTAGCCCCGTGCATGCGACACCCGTCATGCAAGCCGGTGCTGGTTGCACCAACTGTGGCAGCTAGTTTCACTAGCCCCGCCTCCGACTGTTGAAGAGACGGCAAGTTGATTCTACGAAAACCGCGTGAGCCATCCGCTCACGCGGTTTTTTTATTGCGCCTCTAGCAACAGGACTGCGCCGCCGGTAGCCGTACTCGAAAATAGACCGCAATGCCGCCCAGGCAATTCGGACCCAGCCTATGCGAGCCAGCGATCGCGCCGAGCACGAGCACGAGCACGAGCACGAGTACGAGCACGAGCACGAGTACGACGAGAGAGAAGTTGCGCTGCGCTGGCCTACCGCAATTCTTTGCAATCCCTCTCGGGATATTTAGGAACGCGGGAGTAATAAGTGTCGTGTTGGACGAAGCGACGAACTGTTGGATCCCCAGAAGTATCCCGTCAGGGATTACAGACATTAGCCGTAGGTCAGCGCAGCGTCACCTACTGTGATTCGTTGGCCTATCCGGTGGTGTTCGCTTACGCTCAAACCACCGGCTATTTTCTTCAACGCCTTCGGCGTAGGAAAACTCGTGGGAGCTCTACAGCTCGTCGTCTCGTCCGCCACAGAAAAGATCTCGCAAAATTCGCCACTTATTGATCACGCGATGCTTACGGGCAATCGACAGGAGGCGACGGTGTCTTGGGAGACGGGGCCTTGGAAGACGGGGCTTGTCGCCTCGCTCACGCGTCGGGTTACCAGGACCGCTCGCAGTCTCAAAGAGGCAGGATTCGCCGCTGAGCTCAGGACGACAGCCAATCCAACTGCGTGATTTTGCGGAGTCGCTCGTCGAAATTGCCGATCAAACCACCGACCATGACCCACTCGTGGGACTGCCTTAGTTCAATCTCGCCAAACTTGTTGATCCGCAAAATGGAATCACCATTGACCCCTGCGTCATGGAGTTGACGCATGTCGATTTCACCTTCGTTAACAATATCCAGCAAGGTTTTGCCAGTAAGTTCGATGAACTGCATGACTGTTGTTGCCGACATGGCGTGCCGAGGAGGGAGAGAGGATTGAGAACCGCTCACCGGGTCCTCTGATTCGTTCGATTTTAGTTCAACGAATTCTCTTTTGGACCTCGGACGTCAAATCTTCGCCGGAAAAATCGAGGTGAACGACTTGTCCCTCGGCGTCGATCACGGCGACAAATAGCAGTGTCACGGCGCCAAAGCGGTAGGCGACCTCGTTAACGATGTCGGCACCTGGATCGGACTCGCTGCGAAAACTAGGCAGCGATAGATTCTCACGCTGCAGGAATCCCGCGACATCCGTACCCGCGACATCTAAATTCATACCCACGACTGCCACACTGTCGGGATTGGCCGCTTGGATCTCTTGCAGATTAGGAAGCACCGCCAGCGAAGTGGGGAAGGCGCTCGACCAGAACGGCATCAAAACGACCTTCCCACGATAATCTTCCATCTTCAGTGGGCGACCGTCGACCGATGGCAAATCTGGATCAAAGTCTTGGCCAATCACCGCCTCGCGATTCTCACGCGCTCGCAGGGCCGTGCGGGCAACCTGCCCCAGAGCATCCTGACGCTGTGAAAAATCCTTCTGGAGGACTTCATAGGTCGCTGCGGCGATATCCTCGCGACCGACCGCTTCCGCTTCCAAACTCGCGCCGCACAGAAACTCGACGGTCAGTACATCGGCGGGTGTTGTTAGCACCTCGTCGACGGCAGCCCGCCACGCTGCCGCGGTGACGCGCTCAGCGGCGTCTTGATCTCCCTCTGGGTCACTCGCCTCGGGTGCCGCAGTAACCCATTGTTGCCGGAGCTGATCGAGTCGCTCCAGTGCCGTGTCGGCCTGCGAAAATCCCGATGCGGCGATCAAGGCTGCCATCCGGGCCACCTCAGCGTCCTGCGCACCGCTAAACCGCTCGAGGATCAAATCGCGAACCTGCTCCGCCTCGTCCTGGTATTCGTACTGCAACAACGCGTCCTTGGCTTGGCCGAGCACCATCAACGTGGCGACGTCGACCTGCTCGTCGGTGTCAAGCAGTTCGTCGAGGAGACTGAGTATCCGCTGCGCGGCGTCGGCCTTGCCGTGCCGCAGTGATTCAATGGCCAATCCAATGAGCACCAACTGGCTGTCCGCCCGCAAAGCTGGATTTGACGAATGACGTGACTCCTCGGCGACCGCTTGCAGCTCTGTGGCAGCCTTTACGTCGCCCATCGACGCCAGGTGCGAGAGCGACTGCAGCACGCCCCGATGCCCATTGGCCTGCTCGCGCTCAGTCGCATCGGGATGCTCGCTCAAGCGTTCAGCCGCAACGCGTTTTAGCGTGACAATTCGTTCCACTTCCGTCCGTAGCGCCTGGGGGTCCATCGCCCCCGATCTACTGTTGATCAATCCGCCCATCTCGGCGTCAGCATCGCCCAAAAAATCTTCCAACTGGCTCGGCGACCAACCGCTCTTGAGTTCCAAGCGTGGGATGAGCGCGGTGGGCGAGGGCAGCTGCTCAATCGGCTCGGCGGAATCGGGCCGCTGCACCGAGTCGGTTGCGGAGGCACTCGAAGAGGCCAGCTCACCAGACGAGCTGCTTGCCGCAGGCGGATTCGCCATGGCGGGAGAGGGCAGTGAGTCACTGCTGCTACTGTTCTGTTCATCAACGAGCTGGTGACTCGCGGCAGGACCGCTGGCGGACCCGGGGTGACTTGCCCCTGGATTGGCTCGGGAACTCTCTTCTGGGGACGCTTCCTCTGGTGACGAGGTCGTCGTCGACCCGCAACCGGTCACTCCGACAGTGACCAGCCCAAGGCTGAGAATCCATCCTCGAAAAATCTGTGTCCGCCAACAACTGGCTGCGACACGTGGGAACTGATAGTTAAGCACGCGTTAGGTCCCTCCCCCAGAAGCGAAAACCGCAGTCTAAACGGATTAGCGGGGACAGGGAAACCCTCAGGTGCGTGCGATCGCCCCCGAGTTACGCAGCGTGCTGGTCCAAAGACAGGGCGTCCATCAGACGAGCGAATCGCTTGCCAGCGACTTCGCGACGTTCCATTCGCTCGGCAACCGACCAGGTGCTGCGGATGCTCCGCACCCGGCGAAGAATCTCCAAATCCGTCAACTGCGTCTCATTTTGAGCCACTTCAGCGACGGGCGAGACAAATGGGTCGGCGGCAGTCGAGGGGGAAACTGTTGCAGTCATCATGGTGATTCATCCTGAATTAGGTGGGTTTCTGTCGGTTGCAGACGACGTTGCCTGCGATTCCGTTTTTGATGATGAATCGAGGGTTATGCAGAACCCGTGCCAAAACCGAACCAACCCGCTTGAAAAAAAGCTATTTCCAGCGAAAACCGCCCCTCGGCTTTCCCACCGACACGACGAGCCAGTCGACTGAGACGGGGAAATACGATGGTTAACGCTGTGTTTGGCGTGTTATCGGAGCGTCGCAGAGCAGCTGGCTGAGAATTTCATGGGGTTCTGGGTCACCAGCCTGTTAGTTGGAGCCAAGCGACTCTTTTGCAAACTGATGTAAATTTTGCCAACGCCGCTCTGGCAGGCGCAGGAGTCTGAGTTCGGAGGGGTCGCCCCAGGCTGCAAAAAGCTCGCTGAGACGCTCGTTGAGCACCAAGCATCCCTCTCGTGAGTTCGCCCGGCCGTGCAAATCGATGTACTGAACCTCCTGACCATTATCGAAAATTGTCGCGTCGACCTGCCATCCGGCGGCCTGGTTCGCCCAGGTGAGCGACCCATCCCATTCAAAAAACAGCCCAGAGAGAGAGCTCATGGCCTGGGCAATCTGTTCGAGGGAACGGCCCAAGGGTTGCCCTTGGGCGAGATAAACATAGGCCTGAAATGAAAAATAGGCAGACATTTCACCACAACTGAGCGTATATTGGATGGAAAAGAGATTTTTGCGGGTTTGTCAACCCAGAATTCCTTGACCGCGTCCGTTTTTGTCCTAGAGTAAAGTGCTCTAGGATCCCCGTCCACGGTTAAGAACCCTACGGCCTGTCCTTCCTACCGAAAACTTGGAAGGTCGTTTTTGAGAGATACTGTGGCCATTGTAAAGGAATTAGTCCATGTTGGTTTTGTCAAGAAAGAAGAACGAAAGCATCATCATCAACAACGACATCAAAATCGTTGTTGTTGAGATTCGCGGCGACAAGGTACGCCTTGGGGTGGAAGCTCCGCGCGAAGTGCCGGTTCATCGCCACGAAGTCTATGAAGCGATCCAGCGTTCTAACGAAGCGACCGACAGCTCCATCGAAGGCTAATCCGCGAGTCCATCGTCCGGGTCCGTTCAGCTCAGAGTCGAGATCGACTTCGGGTCGCGTTCAGCTCCGGGCATGATCTCCAGGCTCAGCCGTCCACAATCATTGCCGCCGAACAAGCGGTCTGGACGCACTCGGCTTGCGATTTCACCTACTCTCGAGGGACTTCTTGCGTTTTTCGCGATGTCTGCCCCGGGAACCCTTGACGCCTCTAGCGTCTCTTTGTAAAACACGCCCATCACGGCAGCAACGCCTTGATCACGGCAAAAATGCCAGGAAGAAATTCCAAAACCAGGTCCCTTCGTCTAGCGGTCTAGGACACTGCCCTTTCACGGCGGCAACACGGGTTCGAGTCCCGTAGGGATCATCTGGGTTTCACCACCCAACGACATCAACCCCGCAGAACCAAGCGTTCTGCGGGGTTTTTTCGTGCCTGAATTTTCTGCACCGGTGTTCTCCGTTCATCATGTCTCCGAGCGGCTATCGGTAGAACGGTTGCTCAATGTGATTGGCTGCGACAATAATCCCGACGGCGGTGCCGCATCTACTCGGTTGGAGCCCTCAGCAAACTTGAAACCTTGCCCTCAGAGAGATATCGATGACCACGCTTCGAGAACAGACGGAAGAAAAGTTTGCCAACACCCGCAAGAACAATCCAGGGTTCGCAAACCGGGTCGATGAACTGCTGTCTTCGACAGAGGCCCTCCAAGCAGCTGCGAAGGCGATCGAGGTCGGTGAGAAAGCTCCTGACTTCGAGCTGCCGAACCCTCAAGGCGAGATTGTCTCGCTGTCGAAGCTACTGGCTCAAGGGCCGCTGGTGGTGACGTTCTATCGCGGCAGCTGGTGTCCCTACTGCAATCTACAACTGCGAGCGATGCAGCAGCGATTGCCCGAGATCCATGCCTTGGATGCAGAACTGGTCGCAATCAGTCCCGCCGTACCCGATCAATCGCTGTCGCAGGCCCAGCAGCAGGAACTGGCGTTTCCCGTGCTCTCGGACCAAGACGCGCGCGTCGCGTCGGCGTATGGAGTTGCCTGGAACGTTCCCGATACGATTCTCGATCACATGCGGAATGATCGAAAACTTGACTTGGCGGACATCAATGGCGGAAACGCAAGCGTACTGCCCATTCCGGCGACGTTCGTGCTGAACCGCGATGGCGTGGTGACTTGGCGTTTCGTGAACGTTGACTATCGGCAACGGGCCGAGCCCGCTGACGTCGTCGCGGCGCTGCGGGAGCGCTAGGGCCGGGCAGTCGAGTTCCTAGCCGTCGATCTAAGCTAGACTAACCGCCGTTCGCCCCGGTTCAGTTACCAGACGAGCAGCGACATGATGAAGCCACTACGGCAATCAGGGATGGCGAAACGCGGCGTTTGATTTGCCAATGCGATGCTGTTCCGCTCGGCATCAACCGCCCGGAATGAGGGCACTTAACGAAATCTTCCTCTACTGTGAATCACTCATGCAAGGCTACTTAAATCTCCTCGACGAAGTCCTCCATCAGGGCGGCGATCGCGGCGATCGCACGGGAGTCGGAACGCGTAGCCTGTTCGGCCGCCAGATCCGATTTGATTTAGCCGACGGCTTTCCGCTGCTGACGACCAAGAAGCTGCACGTCCGCTCGATTCTCTATGAGCTGTTGTGGTTTCTACGCGGAGAGACCAACGTCGGCTGGCTCCGAGAACATGGTGTTTCGATCTGGGATGAATGGGCAGATGCCGATGGAGAGCTCGGCCCCGTCTATGGGCACCAATGGCGGAGCTGGCCAGTCGGCCCGGATTCCAATAACGATGGTGCCTCGTCGATCGACCAGATCGCTTGGGTGGAGAACGAGATTCGCACCAACCCTCAGTCGCGGCGTTTGATCGTCTCGGCATGGAACGTCGCGGACGTGCCGCGGATGGCGTTGCCTCCCTGCCACCTGCTATTCCAGTTCTACGTAGCCGACGGCCGACTCTCGTGCCAACTCTACCAACGCAGCGCAGACTTGTTTCTCGGCGTTCCCTTCAATATCGCCAGCTACGCTTTGTTGACCACGATGATGGCGCACGTCACGGGGCTGCAGCCCGGCGAGTTCGTGCATACCTTCGGCGACGTGCATCTGTATTCGAATCACCTGGAACAGGCCAAAGAGCAGCTCTCCCGCACCCCGCGCCCGCGACCTCAGCTGAAAATCGTTCGCGATGTCCAGTCGATGGCGGACTTCCAGTTCGAAGATTTCGAGCTGATCGATTACCACCCTCATCCACACATCAAAGCTCCCGTGGCCGTGTGATCGGCAGGCAACGCGAGCTCTGTCGGTTGCCCAAAAGTATCCCGGCGGGGGTTTCAGAGTATAGCCGTCGGTTAGGGCTGGGCAATCTCAAGGACGCGTTGCAGATCCATCACGCCGTCATAGAGGGAGCGGCCGATGATGGCGGCGGGCATCTTCATCTCCACGAGCTTTTGCACGTCCTCGTAGGTCGTCACTCCGCCACTGGCGACGAGGGGGATATCCGTCGCGGCTGCCATCTCGGCCAGCCCTTCAAAATTCGGTCCTTGCATCATGCCGTCTTTGGCGATGTCGGTGTAGATGATTGCGGCGATGTTGGCGGTCTGCTCGCGAAGTGTCTTCGCCAGTTCGATCGCGGTGACTTCGCTCGTCTCCAGCCAACCCTGGGTGGCCACCAATCCGTTGCGGGCGTCAATTCCCGCCGCGAGTTTCCCCGGGAAAGCGTCGCACATTTGCGTGAACCAGTTGGGGTCCTTGAGCGCCCGCGAGCCGACGACCAAGCGAGCGACCCCCGCTTCGATCAAGGCTTCGATGGTTTCTTGATCGCGGACGCCGCCACCCATTTGACAGGGCAATCCTGTGGCCTCGACGATGCGTCGCACAGCGGCCCGGTTGGGCGCCGGATCGTCGCCCCGAGCAGCGTCGAGGTCCACCAAGTGCAGACATTTTGCTCCAGCGGCTTGCCACTTCTGAGCAAACTCCACGGGATCGTCACCAAAGGTGGTCTGTTGCTCGTAGTCACCCTGGCGTAGCCGCACGGGTTTGCCATGACGTAGGTCGATCGCGGGCCAAATTTCCATGCGGCTAAACCGATTGTGTGGTGGATGAAGGAGAGGGGAGCGGGGATGAGGCCCCTAAGCGACGACAGAATATAGCCGCGGATGCCGGTCCCCGTCATCACCCAGCGATTGGCGTTGTCGAAACGAGTCGACGCCCCCGTGCATCCACCGGCTATCGATGGAGTTTGTGACGATTTTCATTCGGATTTATTGAAAGGATTCCCCAGGCGTTGCCTGGGGCTGTCATAGGACTGCCCCGTTGGGGCGTTGTCGTGACTTGAGCTTCGAGCAACACAGGGGAGCAGGGATTACTTGCGGGGTGTTTCCTTGGCCATTTTGGGTGGTTCGGGGATCTCGACGTCCTCGAGCAGCCGTCGGATGATCGCGTCGGTATCCATCCCTTCAGCTTGGGCTTGGAAGTTGGTGGCAATCCGGTGGCGGAGCACGGGCAGGGCGACGCGGTGGATATCGCCGGGTTCGACATTGAATCGGCCGTTCATGGCTGCGATCGCTTTGGCGCCGGCGATCAGGTTTTGGCCAGCCCGCGGGCCGGCTCCCCAATCGACGAGTTCGCGGACATATTCCGGCGCCGACAAATCGCTCGGCCGCGTGGCCCGCACCAACCGTGAGGCGTAGCGGATCACGAGCGGGCCCGCCGCGATGCTGGCGACGAGTTTCTGGCAGGTCAGGATCGCCCGCGCCGACAGGACTTTGTTGACCGTCGGCGACTCGCCCCGCGTGGTCGCCGTCAGGATGCGTTCTTCTTCATCGGCGGTCGGATAGTCGATTTTGATATTGAACATGAACCGGTCCAACTGAGCCTCAGGCAACGGGTAGGTGCCTTCCTGCTCGACGGGGTTCTGCGTCGCGATGGTGAAGAAGGGATCGGGCAAGGTATGTGTTTCCCGGCCCACGGAAACCTGCCGTTCCTGCATCGCTTCGAGTAGGGCGGCCTGCGTCTTGGGGGGTGTGCGGTTGATTTCGTCAGCGAGCAGAATGTTGGTGAAGATGGGGCCTTCGACAAAGCGAAAACTCCGCCGGCCCGTTTCGGTTTCCTCCAACACCTGCGTCCCGGTGATGTCCGATGGCATCAGGTCGGGGGTGAACTGGACGCGTTTGAAGTTGACATCAAGGATATCGGCGAGGGTACTGACCATCAGCGTTTTGGCGAGGCCGGGGACACCTTCGAGGAGGCAGTGCCCGCGGGTGAAGATCGCAGCGAGCAACTGTTCGATCGTCTCGGTCTGCCCCACGATGACTTTGCCGAGCTCATCGCGCATTTTCTGTTGGTATTCGGCAAATTCACGCAGCACATCGGCGAGATTGCGTGGCTTGTTCCCGGCGGCGGAGGCGGCGGTTGGATTTGCAGCCTCGGGCGTTTTCGGGGAGACTGGCGGATTACCCGGTTGCTGTGCCGTACCTGGCTGCTGTGCCGTACCCGGTTGCTGTGCCGTACCGGATGGTTTGACCACGGGCGGTGGGGTGGGCGAAGACGGATCGGTCATCGAGAACTCGGCGCGTGGACGGGACGGCAGGGAAGTACAGGTTCAACTCAACGATATCAGTCTAGGCGTTGTCAAGGAAAGTCAAAATCGGTGTGCGATGAAAAACAGCTCAGTCCAACGCTTCTCTTACTGGGGCCCGAATCGCTTGGCACTGCCACTCGTTTGGACCCTCACGCTGATTGCGTTCCTATCGGCCCCCGTATCGGCTCGCGCCGACATCGACGCGATCACGGTGCAGCGATCGATTGATCGGGGGATCGACTATCTACGGAAAACTCAAACGCAGCGTGGCGGCTGGCAGGAATACAGCGGCTACAACTGCGGCCTGACAGCCCTCTGCACGCTGGCTTGGATCAACGCAGGTGTTTCGCGAGAGGATCCCGATTTCATTCGTGCGATCGAGTACCTACGCACCTTCCCGCCCGCAGACACCTATTCCGTTTCGCTCCAGACGCTCGTTTTTTGCGCCGTCGGCGCCCTCGAAGACGTGCCGCGGATCCGCCGCAATGTGCAGTGGCTGAGCGAGTTGCAGAAACCCGAGGGAGCTCGGAACGCGGGTGCCTGGGGCTACACGAAAGTTCGTGGTTACGGGGACCCGTCGAATTCTCAGTTCGCCGTGTTGGCCCTCGGGGCGGCCGCCGAGCGAGGCGTGGAGGTTTCACCGGATGTTTTCAATGCATCCGCCGCGTACTGGCGCCGCGTCCAGTTGCCCGGTGGCGGTTGGTCCTATGGCAGCGGACCGCGGCCGAGCGGATCCATGACCTGCGCGGGAATCGGATCTCTGATTATCTGCGGCAGCAGCCTGAACGATCTCGAAGACACCGCCGCGGGACAATTGAATTGCTGCGGAGGTGATCCCAGCGACGAGGCCGTCGACCGCGGTTTGGAATACCTCAGCAAAATATTCACCATCAATGCGAATCCGGGTGGTGAGATGTTGAGTTATTACTACTACCTCTACGCGGTCGAGCGGATCGGTCGCTTGTCTGGCCGCCGCTTGATCGGCAATCGAGATTGGTACCGTGAAGGTGCCGAGCGGCTGGTCGGCCTGCAGGACCAATTCCAAGGCTTTTGGAAAGGTGGCGGTGTGGTGGAATCCAACCGGGATGTGGCGACATCTTTTGCGCTGCTGTTCTTGGCCAAGGGGAAACGCCAAGTCGTGATCTCGCGCCTGGATCATCCCTCCCTCCGTACTGGCGTAGATCCGGACCCTGCCAACGCTGCGTTTGGGCGGGGCAGCGGGGCGGATGCATCCTCGTCGATGCCCCTTTCAGGATCCTTGCATTCGTTGGTTCGGCACGTCGAACGGGATTGGTCGCGTGAATTGACCTGGCAAACCACCGCCGCCGAACACGCGACCGCTGCGGACCTCTTGAAGTCGCCCGTGCTCGTGATCGCCGGCAACCAATCGCTTGATTTCGATGCTGGTTTACGTGATCACCTCAAAGCGTATCTCGACCAAGGCGGTACGATCCTGTTTGACGCGTTGGCGGGCGATGGCTGTGGGGATGCGGCAGCGTTTGAGCAAAGCGTGAGTTCTCTGTGCAGCCAGTGGTATCCGCAGGCGAAGCTCGAGCGACTGCCTCCATCGCATCCGGTGTGGTTTGCCGAAGCCCCAGCCGATCCGGCCAACATCGCTGACGATTACTGGATGTTTGGCGTGGGTGCCTGTTGTCGGACACCGGTGTTCTATTCGCCGAGGTCACTGGCGTGCCGCTGGTCGCGAGGCGGACCGCTGCTGCGGGGCGCTGACCTGCCACCGGGTGTCCATGCGGGCGTGGTCGCCGGTGTGACCCTCGGCGAGAACATTCTCGCCTATGCGACAGGCAGGGAGCTCAAGGATAAACTCGACAATTCCATGTCAATCTTGGCCGAGGACGCACCCATCCCCACCCGCGGAGCGATCCCGATTGCCGCGGGAGCCGTTGGAGCAGGAGAAGAACAGGTCAATCGAGCGTTGCCGCACGCGGCCACCATCATTCGCGAGAAAATCGCTGTCGAAGTCATCGCCGTGGACAAGCCGATTGCGCTGACGGATCAGTCCTTGGCCCGCGTGGGCGTGCTCTACCTGACCGGCCAGACCGAGTTTGAGTTGGATGCGGAATCTCGCCGGGCATTGAAGAACTACATTGACCGGGAAGGAATCCTGCTCGCGACACCGATCTGTGGGAATGAAGCCTTCGCGACTTCGCTGCGCCGTGAGCTCGCCGCGATTGCATCCGATGCGAAGCTGGAACCGATGCCGAGTGACCATCCCGCCTGGACCACCCGCTTCGGTGGCTTTGACTTGACGAATGTGGAAATCCGGACTCCCAACGAAACATCGGGAGCGGGCAAGTCGGTTGAAGTGGCGCGGCGATCGGGAGCACCGCTGATGGAAGCGATGCAGGTCAACGGGGTCGACACGGTATTCTTCTCGCCGCTCGATTTGAGCTGCGCCCTCGAGAGTCAGAACTCGATTCAATGTCCGGGATATGCGACGGCGGATGCCGCCAAGATTGTCGCAGGCGTGATCCTCTACGCGCTACAGCAATGAGAGGCTCCCGGCTCGGGCGACTGCTCTCGCTGCTGTCGCCGGCGAGGCTTACCCAGCGGTATGTTGGCTGGCGGTACGGGACTTTTGACGCTAGGGAAAAACTCGGCAAGCGGGGCGAGCAGGTCGCCGCGATCGAGCTGCGCCGCAAGGGACTGCGAGTGATCGCCGAAAGCGAATCCGATCGAGCGGGCGAAATCGACTTGATTGCCATGGACTTGCGCCAGCGGATCATCGTCTTCGTGGAAGTCAAAACACTCGCGACTCGTCGCCCCGGCCATCCTGCCGATCGCGTCGATGAAAACAAGCAAGCAAGAATCAGCCGGGCGGCGCTGCGGTATCTCAAACGAAAGAAACTGGTCGGCACCGCCTGTCGCTTCGATGTCGTGGCGGTTTGGTGGCCGACCGATGAACCATTGCCTCTGCGGATCGAGCATTACCCAGCCGCCTTCGAATCCACGATCGAGTACTCATTCTATTAGTCTCCGGCTTGGTGAGCATCGAGGCTCCCTCTCCGCTCGACCGGCGACCCCCAATCGATTTCGGGATGGAGTCAGTTAGTTGACAGCGACAATCGGCCGCAGTAATATCGCCCAAACAGGGGCCAAGCAACCCCCTTAACCTTCGATTGCTAGCGGGCTCCGTTTCCCGTTGGCTTGTCATCCTGGTCTTCTATTAACTGCTGCAGGCTTATGCTCCACAAATTCATGATGTTGGTTGTTGTTCTCGTTCCGACGACGGTTGTTATCGGCTGTGGCGCCGAGTCGGGGACCAAGGTTCTCAACGGCGAGGTTGCTGTTGATCCGAACGTCGATGCCAGTGTTAACGATCCTGAGGCGATGGAAGCCATGATGGATGCCGACCCATCACAACCCAAATGATTTTTAAGTTCGTTCGAATTATGTGCGTTTCATTTAGGAAAAGTTATGAATGAAGTCGAAAGAATGCCTCGTCGTCACATGGGCTTTACTCTGGTTGAGCTTCTAGTGGTGATTGCCATCATTGGTGTTTTAGTTGGGTTGTTGCTGCCGGCGGTCCAGGCTGCCCGCGAAGCGGCGCGGCGGATGCAATGCAGCAATAACTTCAAACAACTCGGTCTGGGGATGCATAACTACCATTCCGCGTTTCAGACCTTTGCGAGTACTTGGGACGGATCAACTCCGAACGGCTATCGCATCAACTTGAATGCCGTCGGGATCCTGCCGTTTATCGAACAACAAGCCTTGTGGGATCAGATGAGCAATCCTTCTCGTCAAGGAACCACTGATTTTGCTCCATTCGGACAGAACCCGGGGACGGATTCACCGTCCTATTTGCCATGGATGACCCAGGTGGCGACATATCGATGCCCCAGTGATCCGGCGGTACTCAACGGTGCCGGGCAATTGAACTACGCCAATTGCTATGGCGACACGGTTCGCGGCGCCGGTCGCTCGCCCGAGCCCGGCGATCGCGCCCACCACACTGGCGTCACCGGCCATCATCGCGGCCTATTCGCCCGCGAGAAAGCCACCCGATTCCGTGACATCCTAGATGGGACCGCCAACACGGTCGCGATGGGTGAGATGTGCGTCCAAGACTTCGCACGTGGGACGAACAGCTATGTCTACCACCTCAACGGTAGCGAATGGTGGCCACCGCGGCCGTCTGAGTGCAAAACGGGTGACCACATCAATCCCGATTCGCCGTCACAGTACGCGACCGGCGGGATCTGGCAGCGTGGCCGCCGCTGGGCCGACGGCCACTGGCACTCGACGGCCATCATGACGGTTCTGTCACCCAACGCACCCTCATGCCTCCGCAGCACGGATGCAAACGACGGATTGGCGTCCGTGACGAGCTACCACCAGGGCGGTGCCCATGTGTTGATGGGTGATGGTGCCGTCCGGTTTATCACCGACTCCATCGATACCGGCGACCTGACGCAAACCCCGATTGCCAATGGCGGTGCTTTCACCGCGCCGGGCACGAAGAGCCCTTATGGGCTGTGGGGTGCTCTCGGCACGATTCGCGGCGCCGAAACCGCTTCCCTTCCTTAAGGGAGTCTGTGCCCGGTGCTGCTTTCGTGATTCGCAGCCGCGCCGGGCACCTTCTTTTTTGACTTTGCCGGTTTTCTGACCTAAGTAATTGAGTAGACGCACTCGCTCACGTTGCTCCGGAAACCGTCCATGAACCAAACCACCCGAATTCTGCTTGTTGATGACGATGCCCATCTGGCGCAATCGCTTTGTGATTGGTTGGCAGGGAAGACATTTTCGGTGGAGATCGCGGCGGATCTCCGTCAAGCCCGCCAGCGGCTCAGCGAGGAGTCATTCGATGTGGTCATCACGGACCTGCGAATCGCTGACGAGGATGGTTTTGATCTGATCCGCTTTACCGCGAAGCAGCATCCCTCGACCGCCATTCTGGTCATGACAGGCTACGCCGGTCCGCACACGGCCGTGGAAGCCGTTCGCGCCGGTGCGTTTGACCTATTGACCAAGCCGGTGGCCGATGACGAGTTGCTGCTGGCAATCGATCGGGCGATCAACCATCGTCAAGTCGAACAGAAGAACGAGTCGCTGCGCAAGCAACTCGACCGCCGCAGTGGGCTCGAGAATATTCTCAGCCATGACTACCGGATGACGAAAATTTTCGATGTGATCGACAGCGTTGCCGATACGCAGGCTTCGATCTTGATCACAGGCGAGAACGGCACGGGCAAGAGCATGATCGCCCGCGCGATCCATCACCGCAGCTCGCGGCGGGCGGGCCCCTTCGTCGAGGTGGCCTGCGGGGCGTTACCGGACACCTTGCTCGAGAGCGAATTGTTTGGCCATGTGGCGGGTGCCTACACCGGCGCGGCGACGGATCGAATCGGCAAATTCGAATTGGCCGATCGCGGCACCTTATTCCTCGACGAGATCGGGACATCCACGCCCGCCATGCAGGTCAAACTGCTGCGGGTGTTGCAGGAATTCCAGTTCGAGCCACTCGGTGGGATGGAAACACGTCAAAGTGACACGCGTGTGATTTTGGCAACCAATCAGGATCTCGAGAGCAGTGTCGCCAACGGGACCTTCCGGCAAGATTTGTACTACCGGATCAATGTGATTCGGATCGCCTTGCCGCCGCTGCGAGAACGGCGTAGCGACATCCCTTTGCTCGTCGAACACTTCGTACGCGAGGCGGCCCTGACGGCGTCCCGTGATGTCGAGGGATTCGATCGAGAAGCCTTGGCTGCACTGCAGTCCTATCACTGGCCCGGCAATGTCCGCCAGCTCGAAAACGTCGTCGAGCGAGCCGTCTTGCTGAGCAGTGAGCGTGTACTCGGTATCGGAGATCTCGCCCCGGAAGTATTGGGGAACCCGAATGCTTTTGGGACCCCCAATCGCCAGGACCGCGAGCTGGCGTCTCCGCGGGCCGCGGTGACGAGTGAGCCGGGCGCGTCCCGGTGGGGTGCCACCGCAGATTCGACCAGCGGGCGGAGCCTCCGCGAGGCACTGGAGTTTCCCGAACGCGAAATCATTCTTCAATCGCTCCGCCGCCATGCTTGGAACCGGGCGGCCACCGCCGATGAACTTGAGATCAATCGCACCACGCTCTACAAGAAGATGAAACGACTCGGCCTGGATGACCCTCGATTGCAATACGCGTTATGATGGCGGCCGCACCCACCCGCGACCTCTTTCCAGGCAAATCGATCTCATGGCAGGCATCGTCGTTACGGGCGCAAGTAGCGGGATCGGTCGCGCGATAGCGATCCGTTTGGCCGCGGACACTGTCGCTCGCCCGAGGCCGACACCAACACGGATGCTGATCCACTATCGCTGCAACCGCGCCGGCGCCGAGGCCACTGCCAACGAAGTCCGAGGCATGGGCGTGGATTGCCAGATCATGGCTGCCGATTTGAGCAAGATTCCCACAGCTGAAAAGTTCGCTCAGAACGCTCTCGATCAAATGGGGCCGATCGATACTTGGGTGAACAACGCCGGCGCCGACGTTTTGACCGGCGAGCCCGCCGCTTGGTCGTTTCACGAGAAGCTGCGCTGGCTGCTCGATGTGGATCTGTGTGGCACCGCCGCGGTCTCGCGGATCGTCGGCCCGGCAATGGCCGAGCAAGATCGGCCAGAACACGGCGAACCAGAACCCGGCGAGCCAGAACCCGGCGAGCAAAAGCAAGACGAGAAGGAGCGAGGAGAAAAGGAGCACAGCGAGAACGCTGGCGAGGGGGCAGCTGCCACGCCCTCGATGGTCTTCATCGGCTGGGACCAGGCCGCCGAGGGGATGGAGGGCGACGCCGGAATGATGTTTGGTCCGGTCAAAGCCGCCGTGATGGCCTTCGCCGCAAGTCTCGCCCAAACGCTCGCGCCGCGGGTACGGGTCAACACTGTTGCTCCGGGCTGGATCCAGACCGCCTGGGGTGAGTCAACGAGCGAGTACTGGAACGAGCGTGCGACGACCCAAGCATTGATGGGCCGCTGGGGCCGGCCCAGCGACGTGGCTGCTGCGGTCGCCTACCTGAGCCGGCCCGAAGCGGGATTCGTCACTGGCCAGACGGTCAACGTCAACGGCGGTTGGAATCGAAAGTTTGCGTAGAAAGATGTGTTGCCTTTCACGAAATGGGTACGAAGCATAGAATCCAGCCCGACCGGACGCTTTCCCCCTTCCCCCATCACTCTTTCCATAAAGAGTTCTTCGCATGACCGCTTCGGCTTCCTCCGCCACCAACCGCGTATTCAACTTCTCTGCCGGACCGGCTGCGTTGCCCGAATCGGTGCTCCGCGAGGTGCAAGACGAGATGCTGTGTTTGCCGGGAGCGGGTGCCTCGTTGCTGGAAATTAGCCACCGCGACAAGCTGTTTGTTGACATTTTGCATGACGCTCAGGACACCCTGCGGAGCCTGCTGGGTATCAGCGAGGACTACAGCGTGATGTTCATGCAGGGCGGAGCGACCCTGCAGTTCTCGGCGATCGCCGCCAATTTGCTCCGCGGCAGCGGCAAGCGAGCCGAGTACCTGCTGACGGGATCCTGGGGCAAAAAAGCCATCGCTGAAGCCAAAAAGGAAGGCGATGCCGTCGCCATCTACGACGCGAAGGAGACCAACTACGATCGCTTGCCCACCGCCTCGGATTACACGGTGAGCGACGATGCCGCGTATTTGTATTACTGCAGCAACGAGACGATTCAAGGGGTTCAGTACCCCAGCGAACCGGATTGCCCAGATTCGGTTCCCTTGGTCAGCGACGCGTCGAGCGATTTACTCTGTCGCCCCGTGCCCGTCGACCGCTATGGACTGCTCTACGCCTGTGCGCAGAAGAACGCCGGCCCGGCGGGCGTGACCATGGTGGTGATGCGAAAGGATCTCCTCGAGCGCGCTGATCCCAACACGCCCGGTTATCTCTATTACAAAAACCACCACGACAACGATTCCGAGTGGAACACGCCTCCGACATTCGCCATTTACGTCTTGGGCAAAGTCGCTCGCTGGCTGCGCGATGAAATCGGTGGCCTCGAAGCGATGGAGAAGATCAACCGCGAGAAATCTGATTCGCTCTACAAGATCATCGATGGCAGCAACGGGTTCTATCGGGGCCATGCTCAACAGGATTGTCGCTCGTTGATGAATGTTACATTCAATCTACCTTCGGATGATTTGACAGCGAAGTTCATTGCCGAGGCGGCGACTCATCGCCTGGCAGCTCTCAAGGGACACCGCAGCGTCGGTGGCATCCGGGCGAGCATCTACAACGCGATGCCGCGTGAAGGCGTCGAGACGCTGGGTCAATTCATGACCGATTTCGCAGCCGCCAACGGCTAGAAGCGTCCATCGATCGTGTCCGGGCTGCCCATGGAAACCATGAGCGGAGTGTTCCCGGGCACCGGCGCGTTTCGCGAACCCGCTTCGCCAGGCGGTGCGGCTCCATCCCTCCTCTACTCTCAACCTCCCAAACTTCCCCACGCAATTGCCATGCATCGCATCTTAGTTCTCGACGACATCGCCCAAGAAGGACTTGACCTACTCGCAGCCGCTCCGGGTGTCGAATACGAGGTCCGCACCAAACTCAAAGGCGAAGAGCTACGGCAAGCTCTCAACGAGTTCGATGGAGCGATCCTGCGCAGCGGCGTGAAGATCACGCCGGAATCGCTCGAAGGCAACACGCGGATGCGAGCCTTGGTGCGAGCGGGGGTGGGGACCGATAATATCGACAAAGCCGCTGCGACGCGTCGTGGGATCGTCGTCATGAACACGCCCGCGGGGAACACGGTTTCGACCGCCGAACACACCTTCGCGATGATGCTCGCCCTGAGCCGCAACATCGCGCCTGCCCATCAAAGCTTGGCCGAAGGCCGCTGGGACCGCAAAGCCTACATGGGCAACCAACTCGCAGGGAAAACTCTCGGCGTCGTCGGCATGGGGCGCATCGGCCGCGAAGTTGCTGCCCGCGCCCAAGCATTTGACATGAACGTCGTCGCCTTCGATCCCTTCCTCACCGACGATCAAGCCGAATCACTGAAAGTGAAACGGGTCGAGACCGTCGACGAGATGCTGCCAAAGATCGATTACCTGACCGTCCACACGCCCCTGACGCCGGAGACCAAGGGGTTGATCGGCATGGCACAACTCGACAAAGTCAAACCGGGGCTGCGGGTGGTCAACGTCGCTCGCGGAGGCATCTACGACGAAGCCGCCCTCGTGACGGGACTCGAGAGCGGCAAGCTCGGTGGCGTGGCCTTGGACGTTTACGAAAACGAGCCCTGCACAGACAGCCCGCTGTTCCAAATGCCAGGCACTTGCTGCACGCCACACCTCGGCGCCAGCACCGAGGAAGCCCAGACCCAAGTCGCCGTCGAAGGCATCCACCTGCTGATCAACTACCTGCAAACTGGCGAGATCCGGCACAGCGTCAATGTCGCGTCGCTGGATCCGAAAACGCTCAGCGAACTGCGCAGCTATCTCAACATCGCTCACCGACTCGGCCTGCTGATCCACCAGTGGCATGGCGGCGGTATCGACCAAATCCGATTGCGATATCGCGGTGATGTCGCAGGCAAAGATACCCGCGTGCTGACCAACGCCTTCTGTGCCGGACTGCTCGAACGGGTGGTCGAAGATGTCAACGTGATCAATTCAGAAATGCTCTCGAAAGAACGTGGCATCGAACTGAGTATCGAACACAACAGCGACCAGAGCGCCTTCACCAGCAGCATCATTGCGGAAGTATCCGGCGGTGGGAAATCGGTCAGTGCCGGGGCCGCTGTGCTCGGCCACGGGATGCCGCGGCTGATCCTGCTCGACGGATACCGTCTCGAGTCCTTCCTCGACGGGCGGTTGTTCGTCTTCGCCCACAAAGACGTGCCCGGCATCATTGGCAGTGTCGGTACCGTATTCGGCAAAAATGGCGTCAATATCGCCCAGATGGCAGTGGGCCGTGAAGGCGATGCACCCGGCGGCCAAGCGATCGGCGTGCTCAGCGTCGACGGCGACGTCCCCAATGCCGTGGTCAACGAATTGATGGAAATCGACGCGATCCAGCAGACGAAGCTGATCGAGCTGCCCGCTGCAGGCGAACTGCCGACCTGGATGAGCTGAGCACTCGAAACCCCCTCGATTGGCTACTGTGCGGATATTCCGCGCATTGGAAAATTGAATTCGATTCGACCTCGTCGCTGCCGATGACTAGATTGGGATGGCAAGAAACGCGGTGAAAGCCGCTATTTCTTCAACCCGCTATTATTTCTCGTCCACTCGAGTTTGAGACGCTGCCGATGCCGACCTCCGAACTGACGCCACCCGACTCCCGGCCGATTGCAAAATCGACGCCGTCCGGTAGCTCTCCAGGCGACCAGGCCGCTGCCCAGTACGACCCGATGGGCGACGAACTGCTCTATCAAGACGATAAGCTCTCCGGTCACGATCCCCAGCGGCTACCGCGGCCCGAGGCGACTGAGCCGCTGCAGATCATGTGGAAGTATTTGATCGTGCTGACGGTCGTGCACGTCGTGGCCCTGCTCGCCTTCGTGCCCCCCTTCGCCAGCTATCTGTTTACCTGGTCGGGATTGATCGCAGGTATCGCGGGACACTTCCTCTTCGGCATGATGGGGATCACGATCGGCTATCATCGCCTGCTGACCCATCGCGGGTTCACCTGCCCCAGGTGGCTCGAACATTCCCTGGCGGTGTGCGGGATGTGCAATATGCAAGACAGCCCCGCGCGGTGGGTGGCAATCCATCGCATGCATCACCAGCATTCCGATCACCAGCCCGACCCTCACTCGCCGCTCGCCAGTTTCCTATGGGGGCACATGGGCTGGGTCGTCTGCCGGCATCGCGACCTCGATCGGACGAGCCACTATGAACGCTATGTTCGCGATCTCTTGCGTGACCCCTTCTACCTGAAACTCGAACGCAAGGATGGCTGGTTCTTCGTCTTTCTCGCTCATGCGGTCATCATCTCGCTGATCGGTGGACTGCTCGGGCTGATCGTCAGCGGCGGGGATTGGTCTGAGGCAGGACGCTACTACTTGAGCTGGGCCGTATGGGCGGTCGCTGTTCGCACCGTCTTTGTTTTGCACGGTACCTGGTCGGTTAATTCTCTCGGCCATGTCTTTGGATACCGCAACTACGAAACCCGCGACCACAGCACCAACAACTGGTTGGTCGCATTGATCAGCCATGGAGAAGGCTGGCACAATAATCACCATGCCGCCCCCCGCGCCGCCCGTCACGGCCACCGCTGGTACGAGTTCGACATGTCCTGGGGCGTGATCCGCTTGTTTGAGATGTGCGGATTGGCCAAAAACGTACAGCGTCCCAAGGCAGTCAGTGTGCCGGGCAAGACGTTGACGCCCTAGAGCAGCAAATCTCGTGGTGGACGGGGCGACGAGCTGTTGATTACCCACCAGTTGGCTCCCCCGTGTGCTTGTCACACGGGAGGCGACGTTTTGAATTTAGAAAACCTCGCCATCGACACGCGTTCCCCTATCAGACAAGCTGACAGGGGATCCGGTTTTGTGGGTAATGACCAGGAGGCGACGAGTCCTGCGGCTTTGGACTCGTCGCCTCGTCCACTACGACAGAGATTGATCGTGCGTTGCTAACGCAGGATGCATCAACGATAAGTGCAGCTGGACTGCGAGCCAGGAGACGCGACATTTCCGATAGAATGAATCGCTGATCCATCAACAAAGCTTCCACCGCGAACCCAGGCCTCGTCCATGAACCGGCTTCTTCTCTGCCCTCTGATCATTTTCTTATTCCTCGGTCAGGCATCCGCCGCCGAGGGTGACCCACTTGCCGTGCGAGCCTGGGACGACGGGATCGTCTCCATCGAAACACAGTGGGGGTTGCACGTGATCGTCAGCTCCGGCGGGACGCCAGACGCCGACCTCTCGGCGGAGGCTGATCGCGTGGTCAAGATCACCGATGCGACCGATCACATACTTTCGCGGCCGCCCAACCAAGCCGCACCTGAATGGATCGCTGCAAGCGATTACGACGCCGACGACCCGAACGCGCTGTTCGTCCAATCGATTGACAAGAACGCTTTGCAAATCAATGTCGATGGTGTCTGCGTGATCATCGCGACCCGTCAATGGCAAGCATCCGAGGTACCCGGCGAGATGAAAGTGGACGTGCTGGTGATCACCGATGCTTCCGCCGCCCAGCTGACCAGCGAGCCAACCGCGTCGACTCAGCAGTTCTTGCACCCACGCTACGTCGTCCCGTTGATGATCGCTCAGTCGCAACAGAACAGCAGTGAAGTGCTCGATCACAACACGCTCGCGGTCTCTGCGGCCGATCGTGATGAAGAAGCGACCAAGACGATCCTGCTGAGTCACACGCCGTGGGAGATGCCCGCAGACCTCACAACTTTGTTTGACAACATGGAAGGCGCCTGCAGCGATTCCCAGAAGGTATTCGCCGAACTCTCGGCAGCACAGCTGAACTTTCAACCCGCCAACGGCACCCACACTCCACGCTGGAATGTGGAGCACATGATGGGGCGGCAGCTGCAGTTCTTCTCGCAGATTTATCATGCGTTCGATGCAGAAATCCCAGTGATGAACTTGAATCCCAAGCAGATGCCGGCGGACTACGAGTTCGCCCACCCGCAATGGGACGGAGCCGAGGAAGCCCGGCAGATGCAACGGGTCAGTGAATTTTGTCGCCGGTTCGCCTACCTCCTCGATGGCATGAAAGCCGACGAGAAAGCCCCGGGAAGCCGCTGGCCATCACTGAGAGCGTTGCTGGTACAGATGGACAGACACTACCAAGAACACACCGCCAACACGATCAAGAAGTTTGAGCTAGCGGGCTGGCCGGAGGAGTGACGAAACATGGCTCGCGGCATGAACCCAGCCTCCCAGCACTCAGCGGGTGCCGACCGGCGATCGTTCAGCAGGCGTGAGCAGACTGCACGGTACCGAGCCCCGTGCTTCTCGGTTGTTCACATTGATGCATCCACTGGCATCTTGTTAAACCGTCTTCGCCCCCATCTGCAAATTCGCAAACCGCACGCGATATCAGCAATTCCGTTCGAGTCAGAACTGGACGCTCTCGCTTATGCGAAAGCAACCTCGGATCACTACTCGCATGTCGCTTGTATTGTACTAAACGCCGGAAAGAACCCGCTGTACGAAACTCCCGAACGCGAGGGTACGTGGTTTGAACATCCGGTACCGTTGGAGTTCTCCCGGCGGATCGAACGCATCTTCGAGGAAAGGAGATCCAAGCCGTGGTACCCATTGCTTCACGCCTGCGACCTAGTCTTGGGCTGGCTAGACTCTGGTGTACCACGACGGTCAAATGACGATGCCGTGCACGCGAAGCACGGCTCATAGAATTGGATCAATGGGAGGCCCTCTCTCCGTTCCCCGTGACCGCAGACGAAATTCCACGGATGACATCGTGCTTCAACTCAAATCGCCGTACCAAGGGTTGGATCCATTATCGACCACGAACAAATGCAATTACAATGCGTGAGTCGAGTATGATTGCGAAGCAGCCGAGAGTTCCGGTTCAGGTCGAGCAATAAGGAACGTGTTGCCCCGATTTGTCAGAGCGAGAATGAATTCGCTGTCTTCGGCGATGTTAATTTCCAGTAATGTCTTCTGACAGCAAGAGCCTTTTCATGTGGATGCACACAAGCTGTTCGCTTGACTTTCAGATTCCGGTTGCCACTCCGTTCTTGTTCATGCTGCGACCGCGCAGCGGATGGCAGCAGTGGGTTGGACGCGAACAGTACGTTCTCTCGCCGAGTGTATCGGCGGTTGAGTTCACCGACCCGTTTGGCAATCTTTGCCAGCGGTTGGTGGCACCAGCTGGGCGATTCTCCGTCCACACGTCCGTGGATGTGGAATCTGCTGAAGCTTCCGATACTGCTCCGGGCGCTCCCTTTGTTGAGGTGCAGCATTTGCCTGACGAGACGATACCATTCTTGCTGCCCAGTCGATTTTGCGAATCCGATCGCTTCACCGAAATGGCGTCGTCCATTGGATCCGGTTGGGCGCCTGGGTACGATCAATGTGCGGCAATCGTCGACTACATTCGCCGGACAAAGCGATACACGCCAGGATCCGGCCAGCAGATCATCAGTGCTGGCGAGGTCAACGAACAGACGCACGCTGTCTGCCGAGACATGGCTCATCTAGGCATTGCCTGTTGTCGGGCGCTTTCAATTCCCGCTCGGATGGTCGTCGGTTATCTCGAGAATCTAGAACCAATGGATCTGCATGCGTGGTTTGAGGCCTATCTGGGAGGAAGGTGGTTTACCTTTGATCCAACGCAGAGCGACCTACAGGGAGGGCGCGTGGCAATCGCATATGGTCGTGATGCAGCGGATGTCGCTATCTACACGCAGTTCGGGGCCCCGGTTGAATTGCTTCGCATGGAGGTCACTGTCGAACGACGACCCGCCCCGCGTTTTTGATAGGACCATCTGCGCCGCATTTCGTCATCGAGGTCAGCTCTGTGTTCACCCGTTCGGGCAGATCACGACTTTCATCTGTTCGGGATCACCGGCGTAGAGACGTTCGAACCATTTGGGACCGTCGGCGAGTGAAATTTTGGCTGTGATCAAGGGCTCCACATTGATCACGCCCCGGTTCATCAGGTCGATGCACTGCGGGTACTCGCCGTTGCACCCGCAGGTGCCTTGCAGGCGAATCTCTCGTGTGACGACCGATTGCAGTGGCAGTTCAATGGTGGGCGCCACGTTGCCGACGAGAGTCACCGAACCGCCTTTGCGCACTGACTCGATCGCGGTTTGGATCGTCGGGGTTGCCCCGACGACTTCGAAGGCCACATCGGCTCCGCGTCCGCTCGTCAAATCGCGGACCGCCGCGGGCACATCGACTTGGTCGCCACGAAGAATGTCCGTGGCACCGAGTTGGCGGGCCGTCTCGAGTCGCTTGTCGTTCAAATCGACCGCGATGATGCGAGTCGCCCCCGCAGCGCGTGCGGCTTGCAAGGTTAGCAGTCCGATCATGCCGGCACCAACGACGACGACTGTGTCGCCGAGACGAATCGGTGTCACGGCGACCGCATGGACGGCAACACTGACCGCTTCCACGAGCGCCGCGTGTTCAAATGGCAGCGACTCAGGCAGCTCATAGACGATCCGGCGAGGGACCGAGATCCGCTGGGCGAACGCGCCGTGCCGCCGATACTCACCACAGGAAACCCCGAGCACCATGCGGTTGTCGCAGAGGTTTTGATGCCCGTCACGGCAGAAGTGGCATTGTCCGCAGGAGACCATCGAATCGAACGTCACCCGCGCCCCGGTCTCGAGATCCGTCACGTTGGCGCCACACTCGACGACCGTCCCGGCGGCCTCGTGCCCCATGACCAGCGGCGGGATGCGGCGGCCGGTACTGCCGTCGTAGCCATGGATGTCACTGCCGCAGATTCCGCAAGCTTCGACCTGAATCAGAACGTCGTCATCACCGACGACCGGTTCATCCACATCGGTGTGCTGCATCTTTTGGTATTCGGTCAGCAAGAGCGCTTTCATGATTGGTCTCGATTGGGGAAGGGAGGCTTGATTCAGATGGTAGCACGCAAAACGTCGTCCACTGCCGCTTCGCGTTCGGCCCGATCGCCGGGCGGAAAACGCTCGATGCTGGGGATCGATGCCAGCCATGAGGTCATCATAGCGTATTGCTCGGGCGGTTCCTTACCGGTGGCAATTGAATGAGCGTAGGCAATATTCTCATGAACGGGATATCGGATCGCATCGAGCGTCGCCGCCCGCGTGGCTCCGGTTTGCTTGAGTAGATGACGGATGTTCTCGGGCTTTTGATCTGCCTCGAGATCGTGGATCTGCAGCAGCAAACACCATCCTGCGTTGGCGAGATGGGCGACGGCAAAGGGGATGGCGGCATTCCTGCCAAGACTCGCATTGTGCCAATGGACCACGCAGTTACCCGGCTGCATCCCCGCTCGGCGCAGTGCCCCGTCAACTCGCTCGAAGAGATTGCGGCCCGTCAGCGAGGCGTGACCAGACGCGGCCCGGCGAAATCCTTTGAGTCCGCCGGTCGATTCGGGCGGTAAAGGCTCGACTGGCCGATCGTCATCGAGACCACCGATTTGGATCGTCTCGGTACCGTCAAACGTGGCATGATTGAGGCCAGCCACGCGGTTGCCCGAGAGCAACACAACCTTGCCGATCGTGTCGGCGTCCTGGTGGTTGGCGGAACACAAGCATTCGACATGGCTGCGGACTGTGTCAGTGACGCTGCCAGGATCAAAGTCGCTGTGGACGATCGCGATGTGGTGGGGAGTCGTGGTCACGTGAGTTGGCGCCCAGCGGGCTCATTGGGTTAAGAACGATGCTTAGTGAACCCGTTGCCCGGGCAAAGCTCCTTCGTCGACACTCAAGATAAACACGTCAGCGCCTCCTGGGCCGGATGCAGCGACCATGCCCTCGCTCATGCCAAAACGCATTTTGCGTGGTTTGAGGTTGGCGACCATCACGACCATGCGGCCGACGAGTTGGTCCGGATCGTAGGCGGCTTTGATCCCTGCGAAGACCTGGCGGGTTTCATCGCCACCGAGCCCGAGGGTGAGTTTGAGCAATTTGTTTGCTTCGGGAACCTGTTCCGCAGTGATCACTCGCGCCACTCGCAAATCGACTTTCATGAAGTCATCAATCGTGATCTCGTCGGCCAGTGGTTCATCCTTGAGCGGTTGGTCGCTGTCCTGGAAGGTCGGTGTCGCTAAACCGGTGGCCTCGGCATCTGCTGCCGCTTCTACTTTGCTTTCTTCGATCATCTTTTCTAGATCCTCAATTTGGACTCGGTCCATCATGCGAGTGAATTTACCGACGCTGGAACCGACCAGCGGCGTTTGGCTTTGGTCCCAAGAAACGAGTTTGTCGCCGAGCAGTTCCCCACAGGAATCGGCCAGCGACGGCAGGACAGGGGCGAGATAGACGGCGAGCTGGCGAAATAGGTTCAGGGCCACCGTGCAAACATCCCGCAGTTCATCCTGCCGGCTTTCGTCTTTGTTCATTTCCCAAGGGCGTGCGTGTTCAACAAAGGGATTCGCCGCGTCGGCCAATTCCATGATCAGCCGCATTGCCCGGGCGTACTCGCACTGCTCGTAGGCTTCGGCGATCGCCTCGCCCTGCGCCGCCGCTTTGGCGAACAATCCACCATCCTCCGGATACGAATCGGAGAGTCCCGTTCGATGGGCGAATTTGCCCACTCGGCTGGCGAGATTGACGACCTTGCCGACCAAATCCGAATTCACTTTGTCGACAAATTCCGAGATCGAGAGATCCAAGTCTTCCACACGAGACGAAAGTTTCGACGCATAGAAATAACGCAGCGCCTTGGGATCGACGTGCTTCAAGAACGTTTCCGCTTTGACCAGCGTGCCATCACGCTTGGACATTTTCGTGCCGTTGACGTTCAGGAAACCATGGATATGGACCTTGGTCGGCAGCGAATAGCCAGCCGTCTTGAGCATCCCTGGCCAAAACAGGGTATGGAAATAGGTGATGTCTTTGCCGATGAAGTGGTGCACTTCGCAATCATCGCTCTTCCACCAATCAGCGAGTTGTTCACCGTTTCGTTGGCACCACTGCTGGGTGCTGGCGATGTATCCGATCGGTGCATCAAACCAAACGTACCAGTAATTGCCGGGTGAATCGGGGATTTCAAAGCCGAAGTAGGGTGCCGGGCGACTGACGTCCCAATCCCGCAACTCCTCGGCAAGAAAATGCCCCTGGAGGTAGTTGGCGGTCTCGCTCTGCAGCGCACCCGACGTCGCCACCCATTCCTGGAGGAAGCCATGGAGTTTTTCCAATTGCACGAACAGGTGCGGTGCCTCTTTGAGGACGGGCGTGGCGCCGCTGAGCGTGCTGATGGGATCGATCAGGTCCGTGGGGGCGTAGGTGTGGCCGCAGGTGCAGTTGTCACCCGCCTGGTCGGTCCGGCCACATTTGGGGCAGGTGCCACGGACGAACCGGTCAGCGAGAAAGGTTTCCGCTTCGGGATCGAAGAGCTGCTGAACGATTCTCTCGACGACCAGGTCTTGCGACCGCAGCGCCTGCCAGAATTCGCCACAGATCGCTTGGTTTTCATCACTATGGGTGCTGCCGTAGTGATCAAACTCGATCCCAAACCCAGCAAAATCTCGCTGGTGCGATTCGCTCATCTCTGCAATCAGGTCGAGTTCGCTGCGTCCCTCTTTTCGGGCCCGGATCATGATCGCCGTGCCATGGGTGTCGTCAGCACAGATATACAAACAGCGATGTCCGCGCAGCTTCTGAAAACGCACCCAGATATCGGTTTGCAAATACTCGACGAGATGCCCGATATGAATGGGGCCATTGGCGTAGGGTAACGCAGCGGTAACGAGTAGGCGACGCGACATGAGCAGTAACGCAGTCTCAACAAACAAGGCAAACGGGAGGATGGAGAAAACGGCAACAGGCATTCTTGCAAAGTCGCCGGGAATCGACCAGGACGGGCAATTCAGTCCAGTATTTGCGACTCCACCATATCGGCGAATAACAGCCCCTGTTCGGTCAATCGAATGTGGTGCCCACAGCGAATTAGGGTATCGGTTTTCACAAATCGATCGACAACCTCATCGATCGTGGCCGCGAAGTCGTATCCCACCCGCCGGTTAATTTCCTGGAGATCGATACCGTCGATCTGGCGGATTCCAAAGGCAGCAATTTCACGGGCATGTTGGTCCAGCTCAATGCGTTCACGCTCGGCAACCGCCGATCCCTGCGCGAGCACCTGTTTGAGATATGTCGTCGGGCTGCGATGATTCACGTCACGCCATCCATCAACAAACCGGGCTGCTGACGGTCCGACGGCGTACCAACCGTGGCCGTTCCAATACACAGAGTTGTGGCGACTGCGGGCTCCCTGCTTGGCAAAACTACTGATCTCATACTGTTGAAAACCCGCCGCAGTGAGTGTCTGCCGGGAGGCGTGATACATCTCGATGTCGGTATCCTCGCTGACCGGTTGCAGCGTCCCTTGCCGTCGCCGAGACCAGAACTCGGTTCCCTTTTCATAGGTCAATGAATACGTCGAGATGTGCTCGATAGGAAGTTCGCAGGCGGTATCGAGGTCCCGTTGCCAGGCCGGGGAGGTCTCGCCGGGGGCGGCGAAGATCAAATCGATCGAGATATTTCCGATGGACTCGCCGGCACGCCGGATCGCGGTAACCGCTTCCTCCCCACTGTGGCTCCGCTGCAGTGTCTCGAGTTTGGCATCGTCAAAGGACTGGACGCCCAGGCTAAGCCGATTCACTCCGCCCTCGACGAGCCCTGTGAGCGTCTCCGTCGTCAAGTCCTCCGGATTGGCTTCACAGGTGAACTCGGCGTCCTCGGCGAGCGACACTCGCTCGGACAGAATGTGAAAGAGCCGCCGCAGGCGGGGCGGCGTCAGTTGAGTCGGCGTCCCGCCGCCCAAGTACAGCGTATCGAGCTCAATCGGCGCCATGGTCATTGTCATTGTCGACCGACGGCTCCGCCCGTCGCGAGCCTCCCCACGATCTTCCCCCAGTTCTCCACGCCGCCCCTGGAGCTCCGAAAGCTCTCTCTCGACGGCGTCCAAAAATCGATCTTGCAGATCATCTCGACCAGCCAACACGCTGAAATTGCAGTACCCACAGCGATGCCGGCAAAAGGGGACATGCAGATACAGCGACTTCGGTACCGGCCAACCGCCGGGCGGATCAGCGGCTAAAGAAGGGTCGAAATCACTCGTTTTTTCCATGATCGCAGGTTCGTCCGTACCAAATCAGATGTCAAGGAGGTCGGTGATGGCTGCCAGACGGGAACGCCTGACCCGAAGCCGCCAACGGATAGGCAGATGCTAGGGTTTCGGTCAAGAAAGGTGGCTCATCCGACGGAAGCGTGCGCCCGAGGTTTTCAAGGCATGGCTCCCGTATCCAAGGATTTATTTGTGGGATGTGATTATCAATGTTAGACTGGCACTGCCGGGAGAAACGGAGCCGAGCTCGAATGGCGTGGACTTAGGGCGAATCTGGCGTGAAACAATTTTGAGCTAGCGAAGAACGGCATCCTTGTTGCATCGTGGTTTTTCTTCACAAAAATCTCAACACAAGCAAGGATGCCGTCGATGATTCGGTAATTGGAAAGAGTTCCGGCAGGATAAGAACGGTGACGGGACTTGGGATTTCAATCAGACGCGCACTGCGAACGAAGTCAACGAGATCACGGACATCAGCAACACGCCGAGCGACATCTGGGCGACCCCCGTTTACGACAGGAACGGTAACACGACAACGAACCCGCGTCCGGACCTGGGCACCGACGCGACGATGACAGCGACGTTCGACGCCTGGAACCGGATGACGAAGCTGGTCGATGACGCAACTTCGAACGTGCTCCTCGAAAATCAGTATGACGGCCGCAACTTCCGCGTGGTTGCCAAGGAGTACACGTCGGGAACGCTCGCTCGGACGCGTGACTACTACTTCACCGACGCCTGGCAGTGTGTGGAGGAACGCGTCGACACCTCCAATACACCACGGCGCCACTACGTGTGGGGCATGCGGTACATCGACGATCTCGTACTCCGAGACCGGGACATCTCGCCGTCGGGAGGACTCTTGAGTGAGCGACTGTACTACCTGGCCGATGCGAACTGGAACACGACGGCGGTAGTGAGCGATTCGGGTAGTGTGCAAGAACGCTACGAATACGGCCCCTACGGCAACCTGAGCATCTTCGAGGCCAACTTCACGCCACGGGCTGTTAGCACCTATGGGGTTCACTACACTTATACTAGCCGCGAGTGGACGCCGGATGCCGGGCTGTACTACTTCAGGAACCGCTGGTACGACGCGCAACTGGGTAGGTTTAGCTCCAGAGACCCTGTTACCGACCGAATTGCGGTCGCACTTTCTGCCAAATTATGACTGTATGGATTTGAGGCCCGAATTGGTCGTTTTGCCGAATTGCTGAGTATTTTGGAGAGCCCGTTTGTGGGTTTTGCGATGGGAGCGACCGAGTCGTGGCTCGACCCTGTTGTGCTCGGATTCGTGTGCGCTCAGCGCATGAAAAAAGCGCGATCGCTTCGGCAAAGCGGTCGCACTGATCGAGGTTGTCTGTAGAGATCGGATCGGCTTGATCGATTAGGCTGAGGACTTCCTCTGGCTGAGGTCCCGTTGGTATTGCACTAGCCAGTTGCTCAGGATGTCGACCGCCGGCAAGAAGTCGTGACCCTGCACCATCATCAGGTCGATGTTATTAAAATTCTCGCCGCAGCTAAAACAATGGGCGAGATTGTTCTTCGGGTTCACCGTCGCTCGAAGTTCTTTGCACGATGGGCATGCAAAGCGGAAGTAGCCATCGCTTTGTTTCGCAATCGGACCGTGCTGGCCGAGCCGAACGATCGTCAGTTTCATCGGTAGATCGTTGCGAATCGCGCGGAGTATTTCCTTGGTGATTTTCATAACAGGAGTTTGGAGTTAGAAGTAGGGGTTTGTAACAAGAGCATCTTTTGAGGCTTAAAAATCCGTCAGGTCGACTTCGTTTTGCCAGTGCGGCTGAAGTAACACGCGATTGACCAAGTCGATGTCGATCGTCGTGCCAGCTGTCGCGCGGACCGCTTCGAGCATCGACGCTAGGCACAGGTTGCGGCACTTGCGCAAGACCCCATCGGCACTGCGGATAATCAACTCGGTTGCCCCGGAGGTGAATGTGCTATGTGCGAGGCCGATCGAATCGAGTTCACGCTCGATGAACGCGCGCATCACATCGTCGTGCAACCGCTTGGTGATGACCGAATATGTCACCCGGCTTTTCAGATCTAAGTTGACCGCCAAGTCCAGATCGGCGAGCAACTCCGGCTGGCCCACCAGAATCAGGTTGTGATTCTTCGGGAAATCTTCCAGCAGCAGTCGCAATCGACGAAGGTTCTCCATCGCCATCAGATGGGCATCGTCGATCACCGTGACAAGCATCTTGCCACTGCGATTCAGGCTGAAGGCTTGCTGGATCAGCTTGCGTTCGCACTTGAACGCCGAGCTTTCAAACTCAATCCGAAACGCTTCGCAGAGGATTTTTACCGTGTTGGTGTAAGTGTGCAGCGTCCGTGCGACCGTGGCGACCAAGTACTCTTTCTCGGGAAGTTTTTTGAGTGATTCTTTGATGACGGATTTGCCGGTGCCGGGTCTGCCGACGACCAGACACAGACCGCCTTGTTGGCAGTGGACTCGCAGCGTGTCATAGATTTCCTGCTGATGTTGTAGAAGTTGGATGTCGCGTAGCGCGAAGGGGTTTTCGGACAAGCCGAAGTAAGAACGGATCATGGGAAGTTTGAGTGGTGAAGGAGGAAGGATGAAGAAGATGAGAGAACCGTGAGCTAACGCTCTTCGGCTGATGTTCTGCGTTTCATGCCGTTGGCGACGGCATCGAGCAGTCTCGCCTTGCCGATGCGTCGATCGTTTTCGTAGACGACGACTGCGCCTTTGTGATGTCGCTCATGCCGCAGCGTGACCTTCTTGCCACGCAAGTCGATCGGAGTTTCGTAACGCTCGCCTTGGAAGCTGAACGTGTTGTCCTTTTTGACACTGCGCATCGCCTCGGCGTAGAACAGCTCGTCAGTATCCTCCGACGGTGAGAGAAACCGGATCCGAGAAAGGTCCACACCGAAGCGATCGATCGGCTTCATCCCGAGGGTGGTGTGCACGGTGGCGTTGTAGTCATGTTCGACCCAGTGCGTGAACTGTTTGTTGAGTGCCTCGATCGAAGTGAGGTCGAGTTTGCGGATCAGAAATTGATCACGCACGCGGCGAAAGAATCGCTCGACTTTCCCTTTCGCCGCCGCATCTCGCACCGCCGTGTGACGAAGGATGCAGCCCACGCGCGCCGCAATCAGCGTGATCTCTTGGCTGCAATAGATCGAACCGTTGTCGACGTATAACTGTTCGGGCAAGCCTCGTTTGTAGAAGGCCGAGCGAAGAGCCTTGATCATCGAATCGGTGTTCTCCTCGAAGAAGAACTCACCATGACAGATCACACGACTGGCGTCATCGATCAGCGCGATCAGCTTGGCTTGCCGGCCACCGATGTGCGGTCCGAACATCGTGTCCGCCTGCCAAAGTTGATTGGCGTACTGCATGCTGAAGGCGAGCCGGCGTCGGTTTTCGCCTGGATCGTCCTTGAGTAATTCGTACTCGCGGACGAACCGGCAGAACGTGGTCAGAGCGATCTGGCTGGCGTGCAGGAGTCCCTTTTCAATGCAGAACCGATAGACGGCTGACTTGGTGGGCGTCCTCTTGTGCCCCGTTTTCGCAGAAACAAAGTGCGGCAGCGCGGTGTTGATCGCTTCGAGAACCTCTTCGGGTGTGACCTTGCGTGTCCGTCCTTTGTCGGCTCGCGGCGAGGCGTCCATGCCGGTGACACCGTGGTTCTTGTAACGGTAGTACCAGGTTTGGATGGTCCGCCAGGTGAACTGATGTTGGTCTCCCTGCTCATCGAGAAACGTCATGGCGGCGACGCTGTGGATTCTCTCGTGACGTGTTCTTCCGGCGGCGACCTCAATCGCTCCGAGGACTTTCATTTTGACGTAGACCGATGGTCGTTTCATGGACCGCTCCGCTGGGTTTGATTGACGAGTGACTGTTGACTGAAGTGAAATCGATTCATGAATTCGATTCGCTGGCGAGTCTAAGCGCGGTCGGCGGTGGATCTATCGTCGGGTTGTGTTGTCGAGCAGAAAGAAAGAATTTCCAAGCGTGAGGCACGATGGCAAATCGACCACCCGAGGCAGATGATGCTGGCCAGGATCGACAAGTTGCCGTGCGATCACGGGCCAGATCGGCTTGCCTAGGTGCGGCTCGCGGCGGGTCAGATGAAGAAGGCCTGCAGCGTGAGCTGGAAGGCGGCGATGGGATTGAGCCCGTGGCCAGTGAAGGCTTTGATCAGATGAGCGAGTGTGCTCTCAGCGGGCGTGTTGCTGGGCTGTGAGCCATCGATTTTTGACGGCGGGCACATGGTCGACAGCGTGGTCCGAATGGAGGACTGTGCATTCTGCAATCGTTTCCAAATTCGATAGGGTGCCGAATCGCTCATGCTGCTATTGAGCTTTTTGAATGCTTTGCGTTTGTTGCCGTTCGCGGCAGCTTCGTTGAGAAATGTCCAGAGTTGCTCGGCACTAAGAAAGAGCCGTTTGACCTTGTCAGCGATCCACGCGCTGAAGGTGCGTCCACATCCGGCGGCTTGATTTCGGTTGCTACAGAAGACCCTTCGTGCCCGAATGGATTTGTGGCGGACGTTGTTCTCGTCGTATCCGCGCAAGGCCCCATGACGATTAAGTGTGCCGACTTTCTTGCAGTGGGGGCACTGGGTGAGTTTGAGGTTCAGCAGGAACTCGTCACGCTCTGTTTGAGAGCGGAAGATTCTGGCTCGCACGGGCGCTGGCTCCTGAACTTGGAGAGGAAAAGTCCAGCAGGATAGTCGGTCGAATCACGGATTCGAACGAACGCGAACCGACTGCCTGAAAAGCAAGTCTGGGGGCGGGGGAGAGGCGGGGTACGATTTAGTTGAAGGGGGCGGGTTGCGAGAGACGCGGGGGGCGAGGCTCTGGTCTGCAGGCGGCGGGCTGCTGCCTACCGAATTACCGGTGTAAGAACAGTCCGTGACTACGACAACAATTCGGCAGAAAAAGACCGTCAAATGCGATCAGAGCGAGGTCGGTAACACCTAAGCTGCGGAGAGCGATTTTTGCCGCGATCGGTGCCCGCGGGTAGCCTGAAGGACATTCCAACCGGCGACTTTCAGCAGGGTACTCGTTGTCATTGCGGGCCGACCGCGAACCCGCAGGCGACTCAGGCCCGTCACGCGTTTCAGGATGCTGTTGGTCGCCTCAATGCCGCCTCGTTTGCGGTACTCCCGGCGAAACGTATCGGTCTCCTCGGCCTGACGCCGCTGGGCCAAACGCAAGTCTTTCCCATCAATCCGCATGTCATAAAGCATCGGGTCGCCTTGCATCGGACAACGCGACCGCAACGGACAACTGCGGCAATCATCGCTGAGCATCAGCAAGTGATGTTGGTCATGCATCTTACGGTAGTGGGCTCGATGGAGTTCCTTGCCAGCGGGGCAATGCGTGAAGCGATTCACCGACGCATCATAGGGGAAGTCCAGAGTCGTCAGTGGTTTCGAAGCATTCGGTGATAGGGTTTCCGCTTCGCTGACCTTTCCGCTGGTGGGACTGACAAGCTTGACCACGGGAGCAGAGGTCGCTTCATGATCCGGTTTCAGCGGACTGGTCCAACTTGCTCCGTTGGCACACTTCTGGAAGTTGTCGTCACTGCCATAGGCCGTATCGGCAAGCAGCGTCTGTGGCATCGATCCGCCTTGCGATTGATAGTGATCCAGGAGCCAGCCGATGGCGTGGCTGTCGTGGGTGCAGGCCGTTTCGACATGTGCGGCGACGATCAACTGAACGCAATTTTCGCTGCTGTAGGTCTCACTCAACTGAACCTGGTAGCCGCTGCCCTTGTGTCCGTCAAAGGTCGCATCGACATCAGAGGAGTTGCAGATCACGTCTCCGCCGGTATTCTTCTTCAGCTCGACTGTTCCGTCAGTGATCTCGCACTGCTGCTCCAGGATTTTGGCCATCGCTAGGTAGGTCGATCGTTGATGATGCTTCCGGTTGCGTCGGTAACGCTCGACCAAGTACAGCAAGTCCTCGGCCACGCTCTGACGAAGGGTGTCGATCTCGTCATCCTCAAGTTTCTTCCAGCCGAACAAGGCGTTTGCACCGGCTTCGTAGCGATCTCGAACGCTTCGCGGCAGGGCGTTATAGCTTCCTTCATCGTGCCGTTTGATTTGAGTCAAGAAACGTTTGATCGCGGTGACCATCAATCTGATGCGTCCGAATTTGGCCATGTTTGATTCGATGTGTGTCGAATCGAGTCGCTGCTTGGAGACGTCCAGTTCAAGCAGTTTGACCAATTCGGCGGTAACATCGTTCATGATGTCCGCTGCCAATTCATCTTCTCGAAAGAGCTCAATGTAACGCTCGATGGTGCGACGACACAGGCTCTGGTTCTCCGGTCGAAGGTTCAATGCGTACTGAACGTCCACGTTGAACATGTAAGCGTCGGCCGCTTCTTGGTGGGTCCAATCACGGAATTCCATCACAAAGAGCAAGGCGGCGACTGAGTAGAGTTCCTTGGTAGGTCGCCCGATGGCGGGATCAAAACGCTCGGCTAAGCGTCCCACAGGCATCAGTCGGAGGATGGCTGTGCGAAAGAGATGCTGCCAACCGTTGAGCAGTCTACGGTAACCGACGGGGGAAAGAATCTGCTCGTAAAAGTCGAACAGCTCCGTTTGCGAAGGGTCTTGTTGATATCGCACGATAGGACTCCGGGCCAAAGAACAGCCGAAATCCTAACGCAAAATCGACCGAGACCAAGCCCAAAGTCACCGAAACCAATGATCGACTTTTGTCACGCGTGTCCATGGATGCTGCCTACTTTATGGGTGGCCCTTTTCTAGCTCCTACTTTATGGGTGGCCCTTTTCTAGCGTTCACGCGGCAACGTCACCGAGCAGATTCAAGCGATCCGTCCCACGACGTCTGGAAAACTCCAGCCCAGCGACACGTTCTCGCAGTCGTCCTACACACGCCTGACGACTCAACAATACACCGATTGCTGCCTGCTGTCGTCCGTTCGTGTCTACCACAGCATCCCCGCCACGGGCCCAGGGCTGAGCGGCGATAATTACGATCAAACGACCTACGGCTATGACTTGATGCGGCGGCGCAATCGCAGCGTCTCGCCGGGAGGGACGATCACGCTGACGACATTTGACGCGCGTGGCCAAACCACCGGTATGTTCATCGGCACCAACGACAACGGCGCGACCGATAGCGACCCCACCGGCGGCGGTGCGATGGGCAATAACATGGTTCCAGTTCAATCCTTGATCTATGATGGAGGCGACGACGGTGGCGATGGCAATCTCACCCGCTCGGTCGACTTCGTCGATGCGCTGAACACGCGCGCCACCGACTTCGTCTACGACTGGCGGAATCGACAAACGGACATCAATGGAGAGCTGGATCGCTTCACGCGGCGCACGTATGACAACCTCAACCAAGTCATTCGCGTTGATGGCTACGACACCTCCGCGTCCGGCAATCTGATCTCTCGCCGCGAGACTCGGTTTGATAACCGTCGCCGCGCGTATCAGTCGATTCGCTATGCGGTCGACCCCAGCACCGGCACGGTTGGCAACAGCCTAACCGATAACACTTGGTTCGACGCGGTCGGCAACCAAGTCAAGACGCTCCCCGCGGGCGGTGGCGAAGCCTTCACCAAGCGAACTTTCAATGGCTTGGGGTGGAACACAGCGACGTACACCGGTTTCGGCGATGATTCGAGTTACGCGGATGTGTTCACCGTGGCCGGCGATGTGGTCTTGCAACAAGTGGAAACGGCCCAGGATGACGCGGGCAACGTGATTCAAACGACCCAGCGAGATCGATACCACAACGCTCCGGCCAGCCAGGCCGGTGCACTCGGTTCGCCTTCGCTCACGCCCAATGCCCGCGTCATGTACACCGCAACGTACCCGGACCCCATCGGTCGAACGATCGCAGGCGCGGCATACGGCACCGCCGGCGGTGCTGGGTTCATACGTTCGGCCACCATTCCCGCATCGAGCGATACCGTGCTAGTGTCGCGGCAAGCGTTCAGCCCTGCCGGGGATTTGCGAGACACTACCGACCCCGCCGGCAAAGTCATGCGAGTAAATCAAGACGATGCGGGACGTGACGTGGAGTTGATTAACAACTACGTCGCCTCCCCCGGCACGCCATCGAGCAGCACATCCTGCGCGCCATCGAACGATGTCAATCAAACGGTCCTCACGACCTACACCCCCGATGGAAATACAGAGACGATCACCGCAGTCAACGCGGAAACCGGAGACCAAGTTACGCAGTACATCCACGGCACAACTCTGGCGACATCGGCGATCGCCACGAGCCACCTACTGAGCCAAGAGATTTATCCTGATTCAGCGGGCCCTGCGGACCGAATCACGCACACCTACAACCGGCAGTCGGAGAAAACATCGCTCACCGATCAAAATGGCACCGTCCGGCAATTCGAACGAGACGCACTGGGCCGTCCCACCCAAGACCGCGTGACCACGCTCGGCGCGGGCGTCGATGGTAGCGTGCGACGGATCGAACGGGCATATGACGTCCGCAGTAACACCGTGCGAATCACGTCTTTTGATAATGCCGCAGTCGGCAGCGGTAGCGTCGTCAATGAAGTCACCTTTGAATTCAACGATTTCAGTCAGTCGATCGATTCCGGCCAGGCACATCATGACACGGTCCACCCTTCCGCGACGCCCAGCGTCAAAATGAACTATACTGATGGCAGTGCCAACACGATTCGCCCCACATCGATCACGTACCCCAACGGACGAACCATCACGCGCAACTACGGTACGACAGGTTCCATCACCGACAAGTTTAACCAAGTGTCCAGCTTGATCGACGATGATTCCATCGTGTTGGCTGAGTACGAATACATGGGTCTCTCCACGTTCGTCCAACAAACCAGTCCTCAACCCGACCTCCGCTACACGCTCATCTCGCCAACCCTGTCGACCGACCCAGACACCGGCGATATCTACAGCGGCCTGGATCGCTTTGGACGGGTGAAGGACGTTCGCTGGCGCGACGTCTCGGCAGGAACGGACCTATCGCGGATCGAGTATGGCTATGACCGGGCGAGTAACCGCACCTGGAGAGAAAACCCATCGGACCCCAACCGGGAACACGACTGGCTGTACGCTTACGATGGACTGCATCGCCTGTCATCGGCAGAACGCGGCCATTTGAACTCGGAGCATACTGCGCTGATCAACGATCAGTTCAGCCAGTGCTGGTCACTGGATCCGACGGGCAATTGGAAAGAGTTCCAACAAGACGACAACGCCGACGGCACCGCGGACTTGGTTCAAACTCGCACCGCCAATGCCGTCAACGAGATCACAGGCATCGCCAACACGACCGGTGCCGCGTGGGCGACGCCCACCTACGACCCCAATGGCAACTCGCTCGTTCAGCCCCGTCCCGACCTGGGGCCAGGTGCCAGCATGACCGCGACGTACGATGCTTGGAACCGCATGACCCGGCTCGTCGACAACGACACCTCCAACGTCCTCTTAGAGAATCAATTCGACGGTCGTAATTTCCGAATCGTCGCGAAGGAGTACGCTTCAGGAATACTGGCACGTACCCGAGACTACTACTTCACCGACGCCTGGCAGTGTGTCGAGGAACACGTCGACACCTCGAACACTCCACGCCGCCAATACGTTTGGGGGATGCGTTACATCGACGACCTCGTGCTCCGCGATCGCGACATCTCGCCCTCGGGCGGGATCTTGGGCGAGCGAATGTTTTATTTAGCTGACGCGAACTGGAACACGACTGCGATAGTGAGTGATTCGGGTAGCGTGCAAGAACGCTACGAGTACGACCCGTACGGTAACCTAGGCGTCTTCGAGGCCAACTTCGCGCCGCGAGCGGTTAGCACCTACGGCGTCCACTACACGTATACCAGTCGCGAGTGGACACCGGATGCAGGGTTGTACTACTTCCGCAACCGCTGGTACGACGCTCAACTAGGCAGGTTTAGCTCCAGAGATCCAATCGGGTACATGGACGGTCCTTCCCAGTACGTATATGTGCAGAATCAACCGTCAAATCGAGTTGATCCAGGCGGACTTGTTTCGGGTGCTCTGCCAAGTGGCGAGATGGGAGTTTCTGATCTTTGGGATTTCCCAAAGTTTGCTTGGCATTACTATTTTGGTGGGGGCAGGCCGTACAGCGTTGATGCGGAAGATATGTCGGTGTTTATCGCGGGCTCATCTAATGCGATGGGAGCTCTGCGCGGTATGGCGAGGAAGTCCGCTTTTGACAGCGTGGGAGCTTGCAATAGCTCAGTGCAAGTCCATGGAAATACGCGGATGAAAGGATTTGGCCTCAATGTTCCAAAGGGAAGCATTTGGGCGTTTTTTCAAGACAAGTATATTTTGAATACTGGAGCGGCCGATGCCAGTTGGAGTTGCACGGTCCAGCGAAGCTGCTGTTCAGACGGAAAGTCAACCAAGCAGTTGACGCTAAGTTGCAAGGTCAATGTTCAATATCGAGACCGCTTTGCAAACCCGTTCGACATTGGAGGTGAGTACCACGAACACGATCCAATCAAATATCAGAAGTGCTTAGACGATTGCGATCGCGGGCACAAACGGAATACGATAAAGTGGTTTAACTGTCGCAAGAGGTGCTATGAGAGAAACCCTCTAACTGAGCGATTTGGTGCCGCTGCGTTCAATATTTTTGGAGAGCACTCCGAGTCATTCAAAGAGTCTTTTGACTTCCCCTGCTGCGGTGAGTGAATCAAAGTGATATACACGTTTAAATCAATGTCCTGGCGATATTGTTTTGCGATCTTGGTTCTTGCGTTGATTCCGAGTTGTCATCAAGAACGCTCTCGTGTGGAGGTTCTCCAACACACGCGTGTTCAGGACGCTGTGATTGTGGATGTTTCGACGGGCGAAGAATTCAGTGGATATCCGTACGACAAAATAACTGATGTTATTGACGCTTTTGTGCCGTATCAAGAACTGGGCATCGGTTTCACATCAGATCCAGAGTACTCGTTGAAGGTATTTGCAGCGGGCAATTCGGCAGTCGTCGACTTTAAGTTCGTGGGCGATGAAATTGAGTTTTCTTTCGATGGTTACAGGTATCTGGGTGGCAACGCAAAGCTAGGAAAAGAGATCATCGCGAAGATTAAGATGCCCGTCACCGATTAGACCCAATACCGTTCAACGAAGCATAACTACTGTATCCTCAAAGAGTTTCGTCAACGGTGGTTGCTTGCGGTGTTCGGGGCGGCATTTGTTCCATTTGGACATTCTGCGTTTGATGACTCGCGGGTTGATGCGATTGCGGCGAAAAAGATTAAGGTGTCCGGTACCGAAAAAGATTAAGGTGTCCGGTACCGATTAGGTGGATTTCCACGCACTGCACTGGAGTGCGAGGGAACGGCTGCGCCGGGGGTCAGGCCTGCGTTTCAGGTTGCAAGTCGACCGCCGGTTGGTTCCATCCTTGATCCAGTGAGCCGCGAGCGGGCGTCGCGTACGAAGTGCAGGCGACGGAGCGATCCGCCGGGTGGAGCAAACCTACGATGTTCGCGGGAATGTCTCGGCGGTGACCTGTTATAATAATGCATCGGTCGGTAGCGGATCGATCGAGAATCAAATCACCCGGCAGTTCGATGGGTTCGGACAAGTGACGAAAACGTTCCAGTCGCACAGCGGCGCGGTCAACCCCGCCTCGACACCCAGCGTGGGACGGTCGTACACCGATGGCAGCGGGAACGTGCTGCGTCCCACCGCCACGCTCTATCCCAACGGGCGAGAAGTCACGCTCGACTACGGCAGCAGCGGCTCGATCACCGATAAACTGAACCAGGTGTCCAGCCTGATCGATGATGATTCCACCGTCTTAGCCGCCTACGAATACTTGGGTTTTGGCACCTTCGTCCAACAGGACAGCACCCAGGCCGATCTCCGTTACACCCTGGTCTCGCCAACCCTGTCGACCGACCCCGACACTGGCGACATCTACAGCGGTCTAGATCGCTTTGGTCGGGTAAAGGATGTCCGCTGGCGAGATGTCTCGGCAGGCACCGACCTATCCCGGATCGAATATGGCTATGATCGGGCCAGTAACCGCACTTGGCGAGAGAACCCGTCGGATCCCAACCGGGAACACGATTGGCTGTATCAATACGACGGACTCAACCGCCTGCAGTCCGCTCAACGTGGCCAGCTCAATGGCACGCACACCGCGCTCACTTCGCTCGACGCCGCTCAGTGCTGGACGCTCGACCCGACAGGTAATTGGAAAGAGTTCCGGCAGGATAAGAACGGTGACGGGACTTGGGATTTCAATCAGACGCGCACTGCGAACGAAGTCAACGAGATCACGGACATCAGCAACACGCCGAGCGACATCTGGGCGA
>NZ_SJPK01000017.1 GCF_007859855.1 Allorhodopirellula solitaria | reverse complement strand
TTCCCTGCATTGAAATGAAGAACTGCATTGCCTGGCAACCGATCTTCCTGAGAGCCTCTTGAACGGATCGCTCGGTCTGATCGAACGACTGTCCTTGCTTGGCAGCCTCACGAACCCCAGCACGCAGCTGATCGCCAAGTTGCTGCAGTTGCTCGGCAAGCTGCTCAGGTGATTGCGGAGTATTTGTCGTGGAAGTGGGGTTGCCATTTGTGTTTGACTGCTCGACGCTCATCTTAGCGGCCTCCTGCCTATGTGATTCGGATGTTCAGAACCCAGATCATGGCAGGTTGGCCGCTTTTTAGTTACCCAGATTGCCAATCGCTTAAAAAGTGACCGGCGGAACGCCGGTCACACCCTTTTGGAGGAACTACAGTCACGATAAGATGGCATACGGCACAATTTAACTTTACATTCTGAATAGCGATTGTCTGATGTTAAAAGAAGGAGCACAGGTTCTCAAAGGCAACTACACGGTCCTTCACCCCGTATCGCAAAATGATCGGCACGAAGTATGGGCCGCAGTTGACCAACTGGGGATCGAATATGTTCTAAAAACGTGGGCATTCGATGGAAAGCCGGACGCGGTGGACAGGCAACTCTGGGAAGTCGAACAGCGGAATCTGTACCGCTTAGCTAGTTCGCCGAATGCAAAAGACCAAATGCTTGTCATGCGTGAAGCTGATTTGCATTGGAACGAGACTGGCGGCGGTGGATATTTTGTCTTAGTTCTGCAGTCACCCGGAGTAAACCGTCTTGATCAGATGCTAGAACGTCGAGGTCAGGTCCCCTGGCTACGAAGAGTGGATGAGATAGATGTAAGAGTACAACTCTGGCGATCCATTCGAGTTCTGGCGGAAGGAGTAAACCGAATTCATGAACTCCACATGCTTCATCGAAGGATAAGTGCCAAAAGTATTTTTCTTAGCGAAGCGATTGGACCGTCAAGCATGCGGCTCAGCGCGTTCGAATGGACCGTCCGAATTGGCGACCCGCATCGGGCAATACATCTCGAAGAGAGCATCTTATTCCCGCCAGAATTTTACGAAACCGAAGCAAGACCTTTTTCGATCGAATCTGATTGGTTCATGTTTGGCGCGCTGATCGCACACATTCTTTGCGGAGCAAGTTTCTCCCCAGATGACAAACCGGAAGATCAATACTCAAACTTCTTTCGTTGCGTAACGGAGCAAACGTTCTTGACTGATGTAGAAAAGAGCTTGATAGAGCGACTCTTATCGCCAACCCCGCAAACAAGACTTTCGTCTAGTCATGAAGTTTTCGATGTGCTGTCAAGAATCATGCGTGAGCTAGATAATCCACCGGTTGGTGAAGATCAATACTTGGGACTCGTGGTCCAATTGGGGCCGCAACAACCGATGACGCAAGCGATCATCGAACTAGACGACCGCATTGCCGCAGACGAGATTGAACGGCAGCGATCATTCATTCAGAATGATTTGTCTCGTCCGACCATACTTGAGCATCGCCCGAATGAATACATCGTAAAAGGTCGTCGTTTGCGGTACTTCATTTCTGAGTACACTCGGCCGGGTGAATCTCCAAAACAAGAATGGGACCTCGCTTTTTCATACAGCCCTGCTGAGGTTCGTCATTCAGAAGGGGACGAAAGCCAGAATGAGCTTAGGGATATACCCATCTCCGTATTTACGAAAAATGCAGTTTTTAACAATCCAGAAACAGTTCTAAAGAACGCAGTTCGTTGGAAAAGATTCTTTCCGACAGGCAGCGACGGTCCAGTCGCTGGCGATAACATTACACAGTTTCACGATTTTTTTCGGGCAACGAATCAGATCGAGTTGCTGATGCGAGATGCTGAGATATTTTCGTATGAAGTAGTTGAGAGAAAGCCACCAAGCGAAAACGGAGAAACTCTGGTAGTCCGAGAAAACGAGAGAAGGCAGTTAACCAATACAAGCTATCTTCAAAAACAAGAAATGGTGGGATTTCTTAATCGAGAACGTGCTTCGAACAGATACGGCGACCATGTGCTGCTTAGCGACGACGATGAGATACGAAGCACTGCGAATGTCGACTTGCCGGAGTTCTGGAGAATTGTTGACCTCGATCCCTCTAGCGGAGAGATAACATTACGTCGCGGGATTGCTGGCCCGATGCTCCCAGCGCCGGACAAGGGTTTCTTACGTTGCTATGGAATGTTCGGATCGGTACGTCTGATCGAGCGCCGTGCAAAAGCGATTGCGAATTTGCGATCTCATACGTTCTTGCTTCAGGCGCTGCTCGACCCCAGTTTTCTGTACATGCATTCAGAACTGACGAGGCTTCCAGCGAAACTAGACGATTCTCTTGATTCTGCCAAGCAAGAGGCCATTAAGAACATCTGGTCCACTCGTCCAATTTTCGCGGTCCAAGGCCCACCAGGTACAGGAAAAACAACCCTAGTTGCCAATCTTCTTGAGCAAATATTCAGAGACAACCCTGTCTCGCAGGTTCTGGTGTCGGCACAAGCTCATGCCGCCGTGGATGTTCTGCGAAACAAAGTCTCAGAAGAAGTGTTTAGCGACACGAGCGACGACTCCCGTCCGCTTGCAGTTCGAATTCCTAGAAGTAGAAATGACAAACCCTTTGGCGATAGTGACTATCCCCATGCAGTTGCTAAGCGGCTTTTGGAATCAGCTAAAACAAGGCTGGCGGCTATTCATGGCAAGCTTTCGCCTGTCCAGAAAGACTGGTCGAATTTTGTCGATGAAGCAGTCGCCGCACTTATGCGACAGGATACTGAAAGTGAAGTCGAAGACTTCGTAGAACTGGTTCGCCGTTCAGCGAATATTACGTACTGCACGACTACCTCTGCCACGCTTGCTCAACTCGCAGTATCTAAGCAAACATTCGACTGGTCAATTATTGAAGAGGCTGGAAAAGCACACGGATTCGACCTTGTTCTTCCGCTTCAAAATGGTCACAGATGGCTCCTCATCGGTGATCACAAGCAGTTGCCGCCTTATCGATACAAAGATTTCCAAGAATCGCTCCGGCACCTGGACGAAATGGTTTCCCGATTAGACGAACTGCGCCAAGCTGGCGAAGATCTCGTGGACCGTGACTTCGTCCGTGACTGGAGTAGCAAGTCTAACGGGGAGAAGGCGAAAGCACGCGACCTTTGGCTGAGCTGGTTGCCTGTATTTGAGCGTCTGTTCCAACTGTGCAAAGAGAGGACAGGCCGAGCCCACGCACCTGGGCTTTCGTCAATGCTAACGCAGCAGCACCGCATGCATCCCATGATCTCAGACTTGGTTTCGCGGGCATTCTACAACGGATCTATTGAAAGCATGACCGTCGACTCAGATGGAAATCCAAAGGAGAGTGTACTGCACTCATTTGAATTGCCAAGTGAGATTCGTGGCCGCCCAATCGTATGGCTTGATACCGGTGCCGCAACCGATGGATTCCCAGGGGAGGATAGTACTACTGGACCATATACGTCCCCGTCTGAGGTCGAGGCGATTGTTTCATTGATAAACACTCTTAAAACTTCGCGTCGGGAAAAGCAAGATCTTGCAGTTTTGTCTCCGTACAGATTGCAAGTTATGAAGCTCGACGCGAAACTAAAAACGGACGTCTACGATTCGATCCCTGAATGGCTTACCAGCATCGGTGAAGGCGACCGTTTTGCAAGCACTGTAGACTCGTTCCAAGGGAATCAGGCTGACGTTGTGGTGGTTTCCCTTGTTCGGAATAACGAGAAGGACAACAAACGCTCCGCGCTTGGTTTCGTGGAAGATGCTGAGCGACTAAACGTGATGATGTCTCGTGCGGAGAAGCTTCTTGTCCTTGTAGGCAGTTGGAAGTTTTTTGAACGTATTCTTGAAGATGTGCCGGCCGACCCAGGACAACCGCTTGGCCATATGCGACTGGCATTCGATTTCATCGCTGAACAAATCGAAATGGGAAATGCAGCTCGTATTCACATTTCATCATTACGGGAGCTGTCATGATTGTTTTCCTTCCAGTTAGTCGTTACCGAGTCCATTATCAAATCGCTGGAGGTCGACCCTATTCAAAATTTGATGGGTTGGTTTTGCAAGCTATCTACGAAGGATGCGGAGGTCTTGATGATTTGGAGAATACGTTTCGTGTACACCCAAGTCTCATCATTGGCACCGTGGTCACACTAGTGCAGGCTGGATGGGTCGGAATCGACAGCGCAAGGGATGGAACGACCTATGCGGTCACAGACCTTGGGAAACACGCACTGAGCGACGGTGCAGACTTGCCGTTGAATCGGGAGATTTCCTCGAGGCACACGTGGGTAATCGTAGACGCGTGCGAGGGCCAAATTGCCCGAGGTAACCAAGCAGTTTTTTGGTCCAGGGATGATTTGGGAGACCAGCCTGACTCTATTTGGGAACGCGGAATTCAGATGCGTCGGAGCGACATAGACCACTCTCCGGAGCCCGGTCTAGTCCGGTCGTTACTTTCAGCGAATACGGAAGCAGGGCACTATATAAGGTCAATTGGACCGATTACTATAATGCGAGATGGGTCTGACTTCTTGCCGTTGCTCGTTTCGTCGGAAGACAATGAAGTCATTGGGCTACCTCCAGATTGGGAGGACCTCCTGGTTGAGGAAGTAATCCGAGTTGCAAAGGAGAAAGCGGCGTCGTATTCCGAAGGAGACCGTAAGGCGGATAGCGAATGGTTCAATGCTTGCGTGCGACCTCGCATTCGCCCAATGCTCGGTCGACGTCGGTTCAATGCATCCCTCGAAGAGACTGGCACAGTCTCGGAAACGACTAAAGAGAATTCGGAAGAAAAAGCATCAGAGGGGAGTTGGGTTCACACGTGTCGCAAGCCATCGCTCTTGAGCTCATCCGAGGCGCATCAGCAGCATCTGAAACAGTGCTTTGAAAAAGCATCCACGAGCATAATTTTGTCTACATCTGAGGTCAACAGCAGTGCAATTCGACAGCTAATGCCACTAATGACACGGGCACTTGCCCGAGGTGTCAACATCGATGTTATTTGGTCCATCAATGACCAGAAAAGAACTCAGCCGAACATTCGAGACGGCCTAGCACTACTACGTAGAATGGAGAGTGCTTCAAAGGGGAATTCCCTTGCAGGTCGTCTTATGATGTGTGGCAGTATTTCTCAACTTCACACGTCAATTGTGATTAGTGATAGAGATGGTAAAATAGATTTCGCAGTAGGCAGCTATAGGTGGCTGGGTGGGCAAGACGCATTTTCGGGTACGAGCGTCATTTTTGACGATCCAATCATCGTTTCGAAGGTTTGCCAATTCGTAAGCCGCAGGATGCAACTAGATGACAATTTACGACAGAGTCGCAACCGTCTGCTGCTCGACCACGCTGGCAGTAGACTGGAAAGGCAGGACACCAAACCGGAGCCACCAATTGGCCGTGCGATGGTGCTCTATGGACGCGAACACTTTGCATTCAAAAAGCATATCACTGAGCTATCAGGCGAAGAGTTCTATCTGGAGGTCGGTGCTATTTCATCAGCAAACCTGGAGGAGTTGCACGGGTTAGTAGAGCGACTGAGTGGTAGCGAAGTTTGTTCTCTGTGGATCAAATACGAATCAACCACGGTAGATTTGTCGGTTTTTCATGATCGGCAAGATAAACTTAGGATACAGTTTGAGCAGTTGAAATCTGACGGAAGTTTCAATCTTCGTATGGGAGCAACCAGTGTCTACACAAGTTTTGACTGGATTGAATCAAAGAAGATTCCTAAGTGGGATGACGACGTGCATGTCGGCCTAGTATTTGAAACGTTTTAAGCGAAAAAAACTGATCGCGTTCGACTTCTTCTACGTCTTGTAGTAGCAGCTGCGGCCCAAGGTTGATGGCCTTATACCTGGAAAAGGGATTAACATTCTCGCTATTGAAGGACAGCAATTCCCGGTGAGTAACTGAGGGCTGATTTTCTTCGTGTTTGAGCGACTTTGATTTGCTTGCACGTCGCGACGAGAGGCCAGGCTCTGTGGAGGGGGTTTCAGCGGTGGGGCGATGAGTAACAATGTGGCCTCGACTCACGAGGTCAAGGATGAGAAACCAGATAGATCTACCCGAACCACGACGAGGCCTTTCCGCAGACGCGTTGATTCAAACGCTGCGGCGAAGATTTCAAGGACCTGTTCGGAAACAACTTCGGGATTTCAGCATGGGATGACATAGTTGAATTTACTGAGGCTTGAGTCCCGCTGAGTCGGTTCGTTGTCTTTGAATGCTTGCTCTACCTTGATGCCAGAGTGGTAGACTTTGCGAGCCAACTCGCAGACAACCTTCAGACCAGTTCGCGTATTGACTTTCGAAATCAGCGTCTGCATCCATGAGAGTGATTCGACGAGCCGTCCGCTGATCGCTCGTGTTAGGTGACAGAACAGGCGATGATCGATCGGGTTGTATTTGCTGCAATACGGAGGCAGATGAGCGACGCGAATTGGGATTCCAAGGGTGACCGCCACGCGGTGCAGGCGTTCCCGATAGAGCGGGACGCGGTAGCCGTTGCTGCCACCGCAGTCGGCCAGGAGCAACATTCCCCCGGCATCGGCGTAACGGGTTCGTCCCATTCGATGCCACCAACGACGAACCGCATCGGCAGCTAACTCACCGGTGTCAGCGCCCGTCGCCAAATACACAAACGCTTCGTTGGCAACTGAATCGTAGACGCCGTAGGGAATTGCTTTTGAATCACTGCTGTACGACCCGAAGTCATGGTCAAAAGCATGTAGCGAGCCATCAGTCCAAGAGCGTCCGCTGCGGGAAAACTGACCGATCAACTCCTTCTTCTTCGTGTCCACGCTCAAGATCGGCCATCCGAGGCGTTCGTACTGCTGGCGAAGCTGCTGCAACCGGTCGAACTGTGGCTGGCGAAACTCGCTAGCCCCCAGAGGAATGTCTTTGGAGATCTTGCGACGCCCCAGTTTTAGGTTTCTACGAAGGATCTCAGCGATCACGCCCGGTGAGAGTGAAAACCCAAGCCGATCGATAGCCGAGGCAATCACTCGCAGCCCGATGTTGGTCCAGATTTGACCGTCGTGGACCGGCGATCCAGCTGTTTGCGTCGTGACTTCAGTTTCAATCGCATCGACGACCCCCGGCTGGGCTTTGCTAGCAAATCGGCGGCCTCCCCTTTTTTACGAACTCGCCCTTGAGCCTCATCATGGGGCAGGCTTTGCAGGTCACGCTTGCCTCGCGTGATCGTATCGGGGTGACAGCCGAACAACTCAGCAACGTAACCGATCCCGCCATGGCCCAACTTGCTCGCTTCAATGGCCGCATACCGTCGTCGGTCCTTCTCGCTGAGCGATTCGTACAAATTCCGCATCTGCGTTTCAACATCGCCTCGGTAAACATTCTTCATCGCTGGCTTCCGTGGAAAGTGACGAAACCAGTTTACACGATTCCCGAAGTTGTTTCCGAACAGGTCCATAGCTGGCTGCCGATGGCGTCATCGTAAGCACGATACCGGCTCGCGCGGTGCTCGCCGCACCACAGGTCAGGAGAATCAGCGGGATGGTCAGAATGAATTTGAAGTTCATAAGTCTCTCGTTTGGTTGGAGAATGGAGTTTTGAAAGATTTTCGTATTGGGAAGCATTAGTTGTTGTCCTCTTCGGTTAGCAAACCATCCTTGAGTTTTTTGCCGATCGCTCGACTGACGACAGCCAGGTCAACGCTATTGACCACACCATCTCCGTTGGCGTCGGCTTCCGGATCCTGATTTCTCATCGATTGCATCACAGCCATCCGGTCCGCGATGTCCACCTTGCGGTCGCCGTTGAGGTCACCCAGCATTCGGTAGAAGGATTGAATCGTTTCAAACTCACCGTCGCCATCCGCATCGATACCGATTTCGTAGTAGCCGTCGCCTGCGTTTGAATTGCGATTCCCTCCTAGTCCTTGTTCGCCAAAGTCGAACTGCAACGCGTTTCCGGAGGCACTCAGATCAAAAGCGGATGCGGCCAGCTCCGCGCCGTTCTCGCCGTCCAGGTCATACTTCATGATCTGCACACGGTCAGAATCGGCGAGTAGTTCCTCCAGGCCGTCGTCGCTACTAAACAGGACGTCGACATCGCGAACATACGAACGCTGAGTCATCCCATTCTGCACCTCGATCGCTTCGGCCGCATTGCCAACCTTGAAGAAGTAGGTCGTATCTTGACTGGCAACCACGTCACCGTTCGCCAACGTGCCCGTCGCTTGGAACGTAACTTGATAGATGCCCATTTCCGTAAAGCCGAAATTGGTGTGAGCATGCTGGCCTTCGGAGAGCATCACCGCATCGGCTTCGATGATCCCGTCCGAGGTCGCCATGGCAACAGCGGGAGAACCGTCCGGTGCAGATGTCCACATTGAAAAGTCCCCAGGGGCACTCACCGATTTCAGACGCAGAGACAGTGAACCATCGAGGAAGGTACCGTCCTCGATCTCTTCGGTTCCCAGCCCAAGGAATAGTAATTCCGGACTTGGGATGGCAGGTAGTACAAAGAACGACTCGCCGGCGCTTACTCCGGTGAAAGCGAACTCCGATGCAACTGGACGACTCGTGAGGGCCCCCATGCCGACATAGAACACGGCTTCGTCAGGGTGATACTCGGCTTCGTTTTCATGATCGTGAACGTGCAGATCCCAGCCATTTTCATTTTCGTGATCATGCTCATCGTGATCATGCTCGTCGTGATCGTGCTCGTCGTGATCGTGCTCGTCGTGATCGTGCTCGTCATGCTCGTCGTGATCGTGATCGCCGAACAGGATGCCGATGTCGGCATGACCTTCAGAGAGAACGATCTGGAAATCGGTTTTGGCTGACTGGTTGATCACAACGGTTCCGGAGTCCGTACGGCCTGTTCCGTCGCTGACGGTGTAGGTGAAGCTATCGGACTGATGGAATGCATCGGACGGCGTATAGACGAAAGATCCATCCGGCGCGACCGACACGTCACCGCTGGATGCCGTAACGTCCAACTGTGCCGTCAATGGATCTCCATCGGGATCGAAATCGTTGAATAGAACGTTGCCAAAGACGGAACTGCCCGAATCGACAACAAAGGCATCATCCATTGCCACGGGAGCGTCGGGTGCCGGCGTGACTTCAACCGTGACGGTCGCGACGTTTCCGAACAGACGGTTGTCGTTGTCCGGCGACACCGGCGTCAGCAGGTACGCGCGGGTCGCTCCGTCCTGTTTTCCATAACCTACAATGCTGCGGCCATTGTTAATTCCTTCGCCGATCAGAAGCGTCCAGTCTTCGTCATCGATCAATTCATTCAGGTCAATGATGGCTGTTTCTTCAGCAACAAGCTCACCGAGGATCGCCGCCCCGCCGAATGTCGGGTAGTTGTAGAATCCTGCCACATAACCGACGAACTGATCGGTCGCATTGATATCTTTCAGTTCGCTGTGGTTGTAGCTCAAATAGTCCAGTGTGCCGATGTCGATCATCTGTTCGTCGTGATAGACGAAGCCGTGATACAGGCTGGTGGAACTGGTTGGCGAAACGGTTCCCACGACGGAACTGCCTACCGCGTTGCCGGATGCATTCACCGCAAAGGCAGCACTGTAATGGTGATCATCGACCAACGCTCCCATGTCGACTTCTGCGTAACTGTCGTCGGGCTGCCGTTCCCACAGCGTTGCATGCGACAGGAATTCCGCATCATCGGCTCGGGTGACGCCGACGATAAACTGACCATCGGGGCTGATTCCCCACGCTCGACCACTCGAAGCGGCGTTGCCAGCGACCGTCGGAAGTTCCAGCATCACGCCGTCGACGTAGACGAACGGTTTGGTTGCCGTTCCATTGCTGCTGCTGCCGACAATCTGGTTCAGATTGTTGATGTCATTGGCAACTGCCGACGTTCCACCAAGCGTTCCAAGATTCGCAATGACTCCGTTTTCCCAGCGGAATGCCTTGGGGGTACTGTTGTCACTTTCTCCGACGACGACTCCCTGGTCGTTGATTGCGTATCCGCGACTGAAGTTATTGCTGCCGGTGCCCGCGACCACCCCCAGGTCCTCCATCGCTCCGCCGGTCCAGCGGAACGCATGCAGCGGATTGCCGGAACCTTCCACAATCCCGGAGTTACCGCTGACTTGGTTCAGGTTGTTGACATCCAGCGCGTAGCTGGAAGTGCCGCTTAAGGTCCCCAGAGGCGTCACTTCATATTGCACGTCGGTCGTGGTGTACGTAAACGTGTCGGTCCCATAGAAGTCAGGATCCGGGGTGTAGGTAAACGAACCGTCGGGTTGGAGCGACAAGGAACCATTCTGCGGGCCAGTTACAACCGCTGCTTTCAGATTGTCGCCATCGGCGTCGGTGTCGTTCCCGAGAACTCCGGGGCCGGCAACGGCCAGGGTTTCATCTTCGCTGACGGTGTAGGAGTCCAGGTTCGCGACAGGCGTGTGATTGCCCGACAGCGTCACGAACGCTGTGGTGAATCCGCCGCGAGCATTGGTCATGCGGTATTCAAACTGATCGTCGCCATCGAAGCTCGAAGAGGGTTCGTAAGAAAACGTTCCATCGGCCTGGAGTTCCAGAGTCCCATGGGCCGGATCGGTTTCAACGCTGATCAGAAACTCGCCCAGGGCCGCGTGCCATTCATCGTTCTGTGTCACATCACCTTGGAAAATGTCGCTACCGATCCGGAAGTCATCGTCAACGGCCCCCTGAGTGTCGACGTTGAACACCATCGTCTGGATACCGCTTTCGTAGTAGGCGTCTTTGCCTTCGTCGTAGACACCGTTGGCGTTGTTGTCGAGGAAGGCGCTGACTACCACATCGACTTCATAAATGCCCGCTTCGCTGAAGCCGACGTTGTAGTGACTGTGACTATCCGCGCGGAGCCAGAAATTGTCGGTATCGTCCAGTCCATCGCTGGAAGCCACGTAGATCCGGGGCGCTCCACCGGAAACAGACCAGATCGAGAAGTCGCCATCGCTGCTGCTTTGCAGGTCGACAATCTGGTACTTCATATACGGACGAGCCGTACTGGAAGTGATCCGGGCATCGTCGGGAACATAGCTTGCAAACAGGTCCGACGGAATGCTCTCTCCACTGAAGCCCAAGTGTGGGACGGAGGATGTGTTTGAACTGGGCAGGACATAAAGCGCCTCGCCCGATCCGACCCCGGTAAAGTCGTAGTCGGCGCTTTCCGGCCGATCGACCAGTGTGTTGGAATCGGCGTACGTGTAGATCTCGTCGCTGCGAATTTCTCCATCGGGAATCGTACTAGTGCTGCCATGCAACGCCACCGTGAACTCACCGTCATCCCACACTGGGCGATAATCGGCGTGATTTTCGACATAGTAGTGGTCGATCGGATCCGCTGCACCGCGACGCAAGGTGTAGACTTCACCACCGATGTACGGGAGTGCGAGCGGGAAGTCATCGCCATTGATGATGGTTCCGTCGCCCAGCACGCTCAGGCCGAGGGTTCCGCTGCCAGAACCGGTCGTCACGGTGACCTCGTACAAGCTGCCCGACCCGGTGACTGAATCGACGGTCGCGTCCGACAGATCGCCAGCGTTCATCACGACCATGAAGTCGGACGTATCGACACCCGTTACGTCGTCGCTGAACTCAACGGCGAACTGCACAGTGTCTGCCCCGGTGGGATTCGCATCCTGCCGGCTGATCATTTGAACCAATGCGCCGGGTGCGTTGACGGTCACGCCGTCGAGCGTTCCTGGAAATTGGAGCACGGCCGGCCCGCCGATGGGGTCCGTCAGAGCGCCGCTGTTGAGGTCGATGGTATTGTCAACCAATTGGACGCCATCGAGGTCAAGGTCGTTGCCCCCCACTGTATGGCCGAAGAGTAGCGAGGGCGAACCCGATCCGCTGAGATAGTCGGCATAGACAACGTCCTCGCCCATTTCCAGCGCGATGCGAGGTGTCCCGCTCACTTCGATCGGGAAACCGAAAAACACCTCCATCTCAATCTGATCGCCTTCGAGGTAGTGACGTGAATCCGGCGGTACCAACCGCATCGGGTTCTCGCCCGTCAAGTTCTCCAGGACTTTGAGTGGAGCGCCCAATGGAACGGAGACAACGTCCTGATCCCCGTCATTGTCGAAATCATCAGGCGTGAGCGCGAAGACGAAACCGGGATCAATTAACAAGGGATCGCCGAACGTCGCGTTGCCCTGACCAGGCGCCCAGTGGGCGCCGGTTGAATGGTAGAAAAGCAGATCAGTCACCCCGTCCTGATTCAGGTCGGTCGGTGTGACATAAGAAATTCTCGAATCGAACAGTTCTGTTCGCGGGCCGAAACTACCATCCGTGTCCTGGGCATAGTACCAGGTTGTACTCGACTGATACGTTAGAATGTCTGGCAACCCGTCCCCCGTAATGTCGGTCACGGCCAGAACGCTCGTCGTGGAGTCGAATGTCAGCTCCTGGTCAGTCGTAAAGTTCCCGGCACCGTCATGTTTGAGGATCGACAGTTTTCGTACGGAAGAACCCTCGTAGACCAACAGTTCCGGGGCGTCGTCTCCATCGACATCTTCAAGCAGGATACTGTTGATGCTCGTAAAGGTCCCGTTGACGACCACTTCCGAGTGACTACCGTCCGCTTGAGATTCATAGTAGACCAAGGACGTTGCGCTGTCATAGCGAACGACGTCCGCTCGATTGTCGCCGTTCATGTCCGCTACTTGAAGAACGGTCCCCGAGAATTCGCTACCGATTGTCTCGAGTGTAAAGTTTGCGTTGCCATCGTTCACATAAACGGCGATGACTTCGTTGCTGCCAGACCCCTGGCGGGTCAGAATGTCGATATCGCCGTCCGCATCTGCATCGATTGGGAACAGATCGTTGGCGCCGCGACTGTACGGATCCTCGGGGTTGATGAGCACGGCCGATGAGAACGTCCCATCTCCGCTGCCTAGATACAGGTAGATCTCTTCCGTCGTGATTTTCTGAGCGATATCGACATTCCCGTCACCGTTGAAGTCGGCCGTTACCGCGGAAACGCTGACGCCCAGGTCGTCCAGTTCCACCGGCAGTTCAAACGGCACCAGCCCGTTGGCCGGGACGGTGACATCGAATGTTTCGGTGGCTTGCAGGCCGTCGCCATCAGTGACCGTAACGGTAATCGTGGTCGAACCGGCTTGGTCCGCCGCCGGAGTGATTGTCAAGGTACGTTCCGTCCCATTACCGCCGAGCACGATATTCCCATTGGGGACGATCGCTGGATCGGACGAAGTCGCCGTCACGACCAATGCTGCGGCAGCGGTTTCGCTGTCACCGATAGTAAACGCGATCGGGTCGGATGAGGTGTTTTCGACAACGAATTGACTGGCGATGTGGGAGACCGTGGGAGCCGTGTTCGCAGCAGCCACCGTCAACACGAATGCTTCCGACGCCATGCCTCCGTCGCCATCCTCGACCGTCAGGGTGATCGTCGTTGTTCCGACCTGATCGGCAGCTGGAGTGACGGTGACCGTCCGGCTTGCTCCGCTGCCGCCGAGCGTGATGTTACCGTTGGGCACGAGCGCTGCGTTGGAAGACGTCGCAGTGACCGCCAACGCGACTGCGTCTGTTTCCGCGTCTCCGACAGTAAAGGCTAGAGCGGCTGTTGAGTTACTCGCCTCCACCTCCTGGTCACCCACATCGGAGATCGTGGGGGCCGTGTTGACCGGTTGGTCATTGTCGACAATGGTGACGACTGCTGTACCGTGTTCGCCAATCAGACCGTTGGCATCTTCTTCGATCACGCGGATGTAACCATCTAGATTTCCCGGCGCTGCTGCCGAGAGCGCCACGCTGAATGTTTCATCACCCTCGACGAGCGTGTCATCCAGGACCGGGATCGTAATCGTCTTCAGCGTCTCGCCATCGAGGAACTCGAGCGTTCCCGAGGACGAGGTGTAATCATTGCCGGCTGTTGCGGTGTCGGCAGTGGTTGCGTAGTTCACGGCGATCCGGCCATCGCTACCTCCAACGCGGAGCACATCGATCGACGCGGTCCCCGCATCTTCACTCACCGCGTAACTGGAAGCATCAAGTTGCAACTGCCCGACGCTGTCGATCGAGAAGTAAATCGTGATGTCGTCGCTTTCGCTGAACCCCGCTTCATTGGGCGTTTGATTATTATCGTCGCCGAAGTAGGCCGACAATTTCACGTCAACCTCATAGCGCCCAGGAGCGGAAAAACCAAAACTGAAGTGAGCATGCCCGCCGTTAAAGATCCACATCGCGTCGTCGCTGGTGATCCCATCGGTGAGATCCAAACCGTTTCCATTTGGGTTTGCCACACCGTCGTCGTAAGAAGCCATGGACACGATCGGCGTTCCAAACGAGTCGTTGTGCCACATTGAGAAGTCGCCCCCTCCCTCGGCCCCTTCGGGAGTGGTGTGACGCACGTCGGTTAGAGTGGCTTTGACCCACCGACCATAGCCGTAGAAACGCCCACTCGAATCGTCAACTGGGTCGTACCGGTCGACCGACCCATTCACCCCGTAAGAAGCGAAACCAAGAAACAGCGATTCACTATCCTGAGACTGAGGCAGCCAGTAGAGATCTTGCCCCGCAGTGGCACCAGTGAAATCGTACGCCGCATTCGCGGGCTGTGAAGTGACCGACTTGTCGCCAGCGTACAAAACCACTTGGTCGTTTTGGTAAGTGGCACTGTCTGCATTGACCCCTAGCGACCACTCGGATCCCGAGTGCTGGAAATTCAGATCGACATGCTCCGTCGTGGCGAAACTGTCCAGGCTGGCAACCAGCAATCGGCGTTGCTCAAGGGACTCCATGCGAAACAATCGCTTCGACAGCGAGCGTCGCCGAGACGTTTTGGAGGCACGACGACGGAGAGAACGGAACATTTTAGAAACCTTTCGAAAGAACTACTCGACGACGGGACATAGATTGGGAAGTGCAAAGTTGATATCCGCTTCAGCCCAGCCTTTAACAATCTGACAGGGGATCAACTCCACATGCCCGTCAGCGAAAAGGTAATGAGCAAAGCCGGAATTGCGGTCGGCGGCAGGGGGGGGCTCCAGCGGATCGCCCACGCCTTGAAAACGATCCGCTTTCACGTCAGCCAGTACGCGAGACCAATTGCCGGACTGGGGATAGCGAATCCAGTTTCGCGAATGGGTATGGTCTTCCGTGACCGCCGTGCCACGCGAGTCTGAAATCGTGAAGACCATGATCGTGCGGTGCGTCGACTGCAGGTGATTGATAGACAGCGCTTGATCAGGGCCTGGAACGCACAGGTACTCGTTAAAGATGTAGCTGGTCCCTTGATTCTCGCGGCGTTTGTCGATCTGAGGATCGACCGGGCAGAGCCGAATACTGTCGACGTCCTCGAAGTACGGCGAGAGCGTGTGGATCCAAGCCCCTTCAAAATGCGTGTCATGCGTCGACTTTGGAAAGTACCCACGATGGGTATCGCAAAAGGCATGCGTAGCAATACCGATCTGACGGAGATTATTTGCATCGGTGACACGATCGGCCGCCTCGCGAGCTTTTTGGACCGCAGGCAGTAGAAGACCAATCAGAACTCCGATCACCGTGATCACCACCAGTAACTCCACAACCGTAAAACCGCTCCTGCCCGGCGAAGTGCACTGACTGGGGCGCGCGTTCGAATTGCGATGCCTTTTATGTTTGTGATGCATATGCAGATGCTATGCACCTGCACCCGACACCGCAAGTGGGAGGCTGGCGGATTTTTCTACCCCTGGCTTGCGCGGCGCCGATCGCCTGGCCGACCAGACTGAATGGTGTAAACAGCCAAAATCCTTCGACTGGGAAGAGAGGAAACGCCGAACGACCTGCCGACTGGAGAATCAAAAGCTGCTTGACGATCGGGCAGCGAAAATCGACGTTCTCGTCCGCGTCTGGGCTCACTGAATCGGTGCTACGCCGCATCGAAAACGCTCGCGCTGCGGACGAACGCCGAGGGTTCGCGTTTCGTGCAGGCTGGAGAGTGGGTTTCGCCCCTCGGGTGATTCCCGACTCCTCTCGACGATTTCCCCCCTGCCTGCTATCGTGTCGCCTCCGATTCTGGAAGGGTTTCCCTTATTTAAGCAGCCGAGCAGGCTTTTCTTGTGATTTTGATCCTCAAAAACGGTGCCTCTGACGAGCAAATCGAGCGAGTTATCGCGCGACTCGAAGGCTGGGGGCTGCAAACTCACCTCAGCCGTGGCACGTTTCGGACAATCATTGGATTGATTGGCGACGAATCTCAAGTCAGCCAAGAAACGCTCAGTTCGCTCGCCGGAGTGTCGCAGGTCATCCCGGTGCTGCCGCCGTACAAGTTGGCGTCCCGCGAAGCCCATCCCGAATCGAGCGTGATCGATGTCTCAGGCGTCAAGATTGGCGGCGGTCAGCTGGGCATGATTGCGGGCCCCTGTAGCGTCGAGGACCGTGACCGGATGATGCGGATCGCCGAAAGCGTCTGCCAATCGGGAGCAAACCTGTTTCGCGGCGGGGCGTACAAACCTCGCACCAGCCCCTATGCGTTTCAAGGCATGGGCGAAAAGGGACTGGAACTCCTGCGTGAAGTCGGCGATCGTTTTGGCGTTCCCGTGGTAACGGAGGTCACCGATCCCCGCAACGTCGAGTTGGTCGCTCAGTATGCGGACATGCTGCAGGTCGGCGCCCGCAATATGCAGAACTTCGTGCTCCTGAGCGAGGTCGGTAAAACATCGCGCCCCGTGCTGCTCAAACGCGGCATGAGCGCCACGATCGCCGACCTACTGATGAGCGCCGAATACGTGCTCTCCGAAGGCAATCCTGACGTGGTGTTGTGCGAGCGGGGGGTCAAAAGCTTCGACCCAGCGACGCGAAATCTATTCGATGTCGCCGCAGTGCCCGCTGTGCAAGGGTTGACTCACCTGCCGATCATCGTCGATCCTTCGCATGCCACCGGGCGGCCTGACTTGATCCCACCCTGTGCTCTCGCTGGACTCGCCGCCGGCGCCGACGGGGTTCACATCGAGGTGCATGATTGCCCCGAAGAGGCCAAGAGCGACGGGCCTCAGGCATTGCTGCCTGAACAATACGAACAAATATCGCAGCAGATGCGATTGATGGCCGATCTGCTCGGCAAAACCATCTCACCGCTTGCGGATTCCGCGAGCACCCCCAAAAATCCTTCTTAAAACAACCCTCCACCACCTACCGAGGCTCTCGCGTGACTCGACGTACTATCATCGCTGGAAACTGGAAAATGAACATGCGATCGGCCTCAGCCCGGTCGCTCGCCAAGGGGATCGTCGACGCCGTCGGCAAGACCTCTGACGTGGAAGTCGTCCTCTGTCCGCCCGCGGCCTACATCGGAGCGGTGACGGACGTGACTGCGGGCACGCCCGTCGAGGTTGGTGCCCAGAATCTGTTCCCTGCCGACGACGGCGCCTTCACCGGTGAACTGAACGCGGACATGCTGACCGATGTCGGTTGCCGCTATGTCATTCTCGGCCACAGCGAACGGCGTCAACTGATGGGCGAAGCCGATGCCGACGTCAGCAAAAAGCTTCATGCCGCTTTGGCAGGAAACTTGGTCCCGATCGTTTGTGTAGGCGAGACCCTCGAACAACGCGAAGCCGATGAGACTGAAGCGGTGGTGGAATCCCAGATCCGCGGCTCTCTCGAGGGCCTCGACGAAGCCCGGGCTGCCGGGATCGTGATCGCTTATGAACCGGTCTGGGCTATTGGAACAGGCAAGGTCGCCACCAAGGAACAGGCCGAAGCCGTGCACGCTTTCATCCGCGAACTGCTGGGCAAAATGTTCACGCCCGACGTGGCGGCTCAAGTCCGAATTCAGTACGGTGGCAGCGTAAAACCTGGCAATGCCGCCGAACTGCTCGCTCAACCCAATATCGATGGCGCGCTCGTCGGTGGCGCCAGCCTCAAGGTCGATGACTTCGTCGGCATCATCCAGTGCTAAGCCGTTGGCGGCCCGCCTCACTCCCTCTCCAAAATGACAGCTAGAAGCTAGCAGCTAATAGCGAGAAGCTTTCTTTCAGGACGAAACATGCTCCATTCCATCGATTTGACTCCCTTCCTTCCCCTGGCTGACTTCGTCAGCATGGTGCTGGGAATGCTGATGGCATTCCTCTCGCTCTTCTTGATCCTGCTGATCTTGCTGCAGCGTGGCCGCGGCGGAGGGCTTGCCGGGGCACTCGGCGGAGCGGGCGGACAGAGTGCCTTCGGTAGCAAAGCGGGCGACACGTTCACCGTCCTGACCGTTTCTCTGGCGGGTATCTGGATTTTCGTTTGTGCCTTCGCCATGTGGAAACTAGGACCGCACCTGGGAACCGACCAAACCGCTGCGAATGAGTCCAATGTGATCGCGGGACCGGGCGACGACCAAGCCGACGATGCATCGAACGACTTGGTCATCCCCACCAACGAGAACCTCGAGAGCGAACTCGGAAACGGAGACCTGAGCCCCGCCGACGAGCCCGTTGAGGATGAGACGCCCGTTGAAATGGAAACCGCTGTCGACGCCAGCCAAGACGCGGAACTGGGCGAGGCCACCTCGCGGGCCGACGCGACGACCGGAGTGGAAGCCACCCCCGACGATGCAGAATCAGAGACGCCGGAAACAACCTCGGCGGACTGATCTGCTCGTTTTCATCCTTTCTATCCCCTCTCACTCTTCTCCTTGCTCTCAATGCCCGATCATTCCTACCCGCACTTGAGAAGCATGACTGGGCAGGGGCGAAGCGAGGTCAGCAGTGAAGCGGGAACGCTCGTCGTCGAACTTCGTTCGGTCAATCACCGCGGGCTGAAGATCAACCTGCGTACCAACGATGCGCTCTCGGCCCACGAGGGCGACATCACCACTGGGCTGCGAGGGAAAATCGAACGGGGAACCGTAACCGTCCACGCCACGCTCAAGCCGCCACCAGGCCAGGACGTACCGCGGATCAACCAGGCTGTCGTCAACGCTTACGCCAGTCAATTGGTGGCGGCGACGAAAGAGATCGACGCTGCCACCCAGATCGACCTGAGCACCTTGCTCACTCTGCCCGGAGTCTTGACTGTCGAAGACCAGACCGATGCGGAGGACGAACGGGGCCAACAGCGGCGACTGCTGGTCGCCGAGGGAGTGGGCCTGGCAGTACAGCGATTCAATCACATGCGGCACCACGAAGCCGTCGCGATGGCTGTCGCCCTCGAATCCGACCTAAAAACCATCCGATCGCATACCGATTCCATTGAGGGGCTCGCACCGGCCGTCATCCAGCGGTACCGTGAACGGCTGACTGAGAAAATAAAGAAGGCGCTGGCAGAACAGCAACAGCCTACTGAACCGGTCGACCTGATCCGCGAAGTCCAGGTCTTTGCCGACCGCAGTGACATCAGCGAAGAACTCACGCGGCTGGCCAGTCACCTGGAGTTGTTCCGCGGCGTCTTAACAGGCACGCATGGTGCCGCAGGTGATCGCGACCAAGCGAGCCAACCCGGAACCGAAGCCGTCGGGCGAAAGCTCGACTTCATCATTCAAGAGTTGTTCCGCGAGACCAACACCATTGGCAGTAAAGCGGGCAACGCCGAAGTAGCAGAACATATTGTCGAAATCAAATGTGCGATTGAGCGGATGCGCGAACTCGTCCAGAATTTGGAGTAAACGCTAGCATGCCCGTTCAATTCCCTCCCGAAGCACTGGATCACTGCGACATGTCGCATGGAGAATCATCGCGCCTCGAAACGGCTCATCCAGGTCAGCTCGTGATCATTTCCGGTCCCAGCGGCGCGGGCAAATCCACGGTGACCCAGCGGTTGCGCGAGGTCTGCACCCTGCCCTTGGCGACATCGATTTCAGCGACGACCCGCAGACCACGCGACGGCGAAGTCAATGGAAAAGACTACTTTTTCATTAGCGAGACCGAGTTCCATCGCCGCCGAGATGCTGGTGAATTTCTCGAATGCAAACAGGTTTTCAACCAGGGACACTGGTATGGAACGCTCGCTGATCAAGTTGCCACTGGTCTGAATGCGGGAAAGTGGGTAATTTTAGAGATCGACGTGCAGGGCGCGATGAGCGTGATGGCGGATTCTCGCTACGCTCCGGTCTCCGTTTTCATCCACCCCGGCAGCATGCGCGAACTCGAACGGCGACTCCGAACCCGGGGCACCGAGTCCGAGGATGCGATCCGGTCACGCCTCGACACCGCTGCGGGCGAGATGGAATTTCGCCACGTCTACCTTCACGAAGTCATCAACGAGACCGTCGACCACACTGTCGACGAAATCTGCCAACTCTTGCAAACTCACAAGGAATCGACGCCATGCTCGAAGAACTAAAAGAAGAAGAAATCGTCAACAAGGTCGGCGGTCGATTCAAACTATCGACTTTGATCCAAAAGCGATTGGTTCAGCTCAACCAAGGCTCGCGAGCGTTGGTGAATATCGATACCCACGACAAGATGTCGATCGTGTTGCAGGAGATCGTGCAGAACAAGATCTTCTTGAACCTCGACAATGACGTCGAACAAGCTGACGACCTGGACACCGTGGTCGCTGCCGCCGAAGCTCCCGAACTGGACGCTTCAGACCTCTAGACGCCCGCTCGACCACGTTTCGCATAGGCTCTTGCATGACGCCCCCACTTCGCCCGCGACACCTGGCGATCCTCGCCGGTGTCGCTCTGCTCGGACTCGGCCTCTCCACGTCTCAAGCGGAGGATTGGCCACAGTGGCGAGGGGAAAATCGCGACGGTGCGATCGCCATGGACGTACCTCTGATGGAGTCACTTCCTCAAGGACAATTACCGCTGCTGTGGAGCGTGCCCATCGGCGCCGGTTACTCCGCGCCGACGGTTGTCGGTAATCGAGTCTACGTGATGGACCGGCAATCCGAGAACGAGCGTGACAGCCGTGAACGGGTGCTGTGCCTGGACACTGAAACGGGCAAGACGGTGTGGACGCATCAGTACAACGCACCCTACACGATCCAGTACACCGCGGGCCCTCGGGCGGCGGTCACGATCCACCAAGGCCGTGCCCTTTCGGTCGGCGCAATGGGGCACCTGCACTGCTTCGATGCAGCCACCGGAGAAGTGCTCTGGGCACACGATATCGAAACGGAATACGAGGCCCGGCTGCCGATCTGGGGCATCGCCGGGGCCCCCTTGGTCGTCGACGACCTCGTGATCCAAATTGCCGCCGGTTCCGACGGTGCCTGCGTCCTCGCTTTTGACCTGGAGACGGGCAAAGAACGCTGGCGTTCGCTCGACGAACCCGCAGGCTACAGCGCCCCGATTTTGATCCACCAGGGCGACCAAGATGTCGTCGTGTGCTGGACCGGGGCGAGCGTGTCAGGACTGGACCCACAGACGGGCGAGGTCTTCTGGCGAGTGGCGATGCCTTCGCGAAACATGCCGATCGGTGTCCCCACACCGGTGACCGATGGCGAGCACCTGTTCGTAACCTCCTTCTACGACGGATCGATGTTGATTGAACTCGATCCCTCGAAACCCGACGCGACCCAACAGTGGCACCGCGTCGGTGTCGATGAAAGGAACACCGACGCGTTACAGTCGATTATCAGCACGCCGATCATGAAAGGCGAGCATATCTACGGTGTCGACAGCTACGGTGAACTGCGTTGTTTGAAGATGAGCAACGGCGACCGGGTTTGGGAAGACCTCACGGCAGTGCCACGAAATCGCTGGGGAACGATCCATATCATGCAGCACGGCGACGATGAGATCATGCTCAATGATCAGGGTGAATTGATCTTCGCCACACTCTCACCCCAGGGTTTCGACGAGCATTCTCGCACCCAACTGCTCTCTCCCACCCGCCGTCAATTGCCGCGGCGAAATGGTGTCACTTGGTCTCATCCGGCCGTTGCCGACGGTTACATCTATGCCCGCAACGACAAAGAGTTGGTTCGAGCTTCACTGCGCAAGCAGGATGGGCCGGCTGGCGGAGAGTAAGAGACGTCGGTGCTACCCGGGGATCGCTTGGCAACGCGTAATCAATAAGTGGCGAATTAGCGAAAGCTCTTCTGTGGTGGCCGAGGCGACGAACTGTGGAGCCTCGCAAGTTTTCCTACGCCGGAGGCGTTTAAGAAAACAGCCGGTGGTTTGAGCGGAGCGAACACCACCGGAGAAGACTTTTTGCTCCCGCGTTCCTTACTCTTCCAGTCCGCCAAAGCGGCGGGTACGGTCGCCGAAATCAGCAAGAGCTTGGCGGAAATCGGATTCGTCGAACTCGGGCCAGCACTTGGAGGTGAACCAGAGCTCAGCGTAACTGAGTTGCCATAGCAAGAAGTTGCTAATTCGCATGTCGCCCCCGGTGCGGATCATCAAATCCACCTCGGCCAGCCCATCGGTATCCAAGCGGTCGGCGATCGCCTGCTCATCAATGGACTCCGCGGAGAGTTCACCGGCGAGAACCTCTGTGGCGAGGGCGCGAGCGGCGCGGGCGAGTTCATCGCGGCCACCGTAATCCACGGCCAAAACCAGTTCCGTCCCAGTGTTGTCACGACAAAGAGCCTGAGTCCGCTCGACCTCTTCGAGCACCCCCGCATCGAGCCGATCGACACGACCGATGAACCGCAGTCGCAGATTGTTATCCATCAGCGTGGCCCGCTCCTCGATCAAATACTGACGCAACAGCTGCATCAGAAAATCGAGTTCGATTTGAGGGCGTTTCCAGTTCTCACTGGAAAAACAATAGAGGGTGAGCGCCTCGAGTTGGAGCTGGGCGGCCAGTTCCGTGGTACTGCGAACAGTGTCGACACCGCGCCGATGCCCTTCGATTCGTGGCAGACCTCGGTTTTGAGCCCAGCGCCCGTTGCCGTCCATGATGATCGCGACGTGCTTCGGCAGGGAGCTTGAACCCTGAGATGACGCAGCCGAGGTTGTCTCTGACGGGGAAGAATCTGATGTCATTGAATAGCGATGTCCATGGATGATTAACCGATCGGCCTCCTATCCTAGCGGTGCTTCCCACAATCCCAAGGCAGGGTTCTGCACATAGTAGAATTCCGTCCCGTCGATATCCGTATGAAATCCGTCTTGGAGCTGGTTGATATCGTATCGCTGCAAGAGAGCGTCGAGGTCACCTGGGATGAAACCGACCGAACGAATCTCTTCGTCGGTGAGCTTGCCCGCTGCGTAAACAACTTCAAAACGATTCTCAGGCGAACCATGCACCAAGTGCGCCGCTGCGGATGGGTCGGCGGCGAGATCCTCGTTATCGGCAACTAACTGCATCACTTCGGACTTGGTCCGGTAGCCGTACTTGCGGATCAATTGATCGATGCGTTTGTCTTCGCCAAACTCCTCCACGGCGGGCCCGAGCACAGTCAAACGCCCACCCGTGGCAACCGCTTTGCGAGTCCGGTAGATCGCTTTGTTGCCCAGCCACGTGCTCTTGAATTCACGTGGATCGAGATAGGCCACAACGTGCTGGGGGGCCCGTGGCAGATGGGTGATATTGACTTGCCGCGCCAATTCAGCGGCGGCAAAGAACGTGTCGTGATCATCACCGATGTACAGACCACGGGTCAGCTTCGTGCCATCCTTGAGCTGCTCGATCACGGTCAACGCGTAGAGCAACGGCACGTCTTGGCAGAAGTGATCCTGGGCATAGTTGAGGATCTGGCGGAGCGGCGTATCGGCGATCCCAAGCGTTGCATCGATACCCACCATCGCGCTGAGATAATGGCTTTCATTGATCCCAGCTACGCCGCCGGTACCCACAAAAACGTTCTTGTTGTAATTGGCCATCCCGATCACTTCATGCGGGACGACTTGACCGATCGAAAAGATGAGATCGTGACCACCATCGCGGAGCAGACGGTTGACTTGGGCGGGCCACGCGTCGCGATAAATCCCGCCCGTGACCCGGGAGACAAATTCGGCAGGGACCTCACCGAGCTGCACGACGTCATCACGCCAACGGTGAGGTCGAAACAGATCGTGGGGGATGCCGGGGAACATATGATCCAGCTGGGCCGGTGTCATCGCCGAGTGCGTCCCAAGGGCCGGCATGATATCGGTCACCCGGTCACCGAGCAGCTCATGCGAGAGCACCGTCAGCTCGCCCGCCCGGCTGAACAACCGGGTTTGATCCGGCGGCAGCAGCAGCACTTTCTCCGGCCGCGAGATGGCAGCGAAGGTGCTCTGCAGTGCCTCGCGTAGATCCTCGGTATCCAACGATGTGGTCGGTGATCCGTTGGCGTAGTAGATGGTCACGTTGGAGAGGCTGGGTCAAAAGGGAGGGACTACTGGTTTTACTCACCGCAACGGGTTATTGTTTGGTGTGAGAACCTTTCCGAAAAGGGGGCACCCATTTTTCGGATCCGTTCGACGCTGCTGCCCGCGAATAGTTCATCACGAAAGGACGGACAACCATGGCTAGGATCCTACTCGTCGAAGACAGTCCCACCCAGGCGGCACAGATACGGATACTCTTGGAAGCGGCGGACCATGACGTCGCTCACGCCCTCAATGGGCACCTGGCACTGAGCGAGATGCACGCCCAATCGTTCGACATCGTCGTGACCGATCTCGAAATGCCCGAACTCAACGGACTGCAACTCGTGGAGCAGATGCGGGAGGACTTCTCGCACATTCCCACGATTCTCGTGACCGGCCATGGCAGCGAGGAACTCGCCGCCGAAGCACTGCAGCTCGGTGCCGCGGGCTATGTGCCCAAGAACCGCATTGACGAAATGCTCAACAATACGATCGTCGATGTGCTCGGTGTGATCCGCACCGATGCAAGCTACGCGAGATTGATTTCGACGCTGCGGAAGAATTTGTTCGTATTCGAACTGCCCAACGATCCGATTTTAATCTCACCCTTGGTGGGGTTACTGATGCAGGTTAGCTCGGGCATGGAGTTGCTGCCGAGCGTGGACATGGTGCGGCTCGGCGTGGCGGTCGAACACGCCGTCGCCAACGCGATGGTGCACGGCAACCTGCAACTCCCCGCCGAGCAATGCCCCAGCCACCATGACTTGGCGAGATTTGGCGAGATCAGCCCTGCCATGGAAAAACGGCTCACCGAAGCTCCCTACCGAGATCGCACGGTGCGGGTCGAAGCGATCGCCCAAACCGACCAAGTCCGAGTCATCGTGACCGACCAAGGCAACGGTTTCGACACGACGAGAGTTCCCAAGAAAGGCCTCTTTGATCCCAAGTCCCTCTCCGAGGATGGAGACGCCCCTCGCGGCCAAGGGTTCATTCTGATGACCAGCTTCGTCGATGAGCTGGTTTACAATGAAAAGGGCAACCAGGTCACCTTAGTAAAGCGTTGCCATGTTTGAACGGTTCCCCATGGTGTGATGAGCAATGCCTGAATCCGACGCAGCGAGTGATCACATGGATCGTGAATTCCAAAGCTCAGCCACCTATCGCGCCCTGGCAAACAGTTTGCCCCTGAGTGTCTTGATCAAGGCGCCCGATGGCCGGCGGGTTTTCGCCAACGATGCCTACCTGAGATGGCGGGGCGTGACTTGGGAAGATGTCATCGGCAAAGTCGATGCGGAATTGTTCCCGCCTGAAATTGCTCAGCAGTACTCGGTCGACGACGAAGCCGTACTCGCGGGAAAGGGATCCAACCTCGCGGTCGAACGCACCCGCCTGGCCGATGGCAGCCTCGGCTGGATCGAGCGGGTCAAAAGTCCCATCTACGATGCCCACGGCCGGTTGATCGGACTGCAAGTTTTGTTTTGGGATGTGACCGCCCGCGTCGAGGCCGAAGAGAAGAGCCGCTTCGAGCAATCACTCTTGAAGACGCTCCTCAAAACGATCCCCGACTCGATTTACTTCAAGGATCTCGAGAGTCGTTACATTCGCGTCAGCAGCGCCATGGCAAAGAAATTTGGCCATACCGACGTCGAAGCGATTCTAGGCCTGACCGATGCCGACGTCTTCACCCCCGAGCACGCTCAGCAAGCACTCGAGGATGAACGTCGAGTCATTGAATCGGGAGACGCCCTGGTCGACCGAGCGGAACGAGAAACTTGGCCCGATCAAGACGATACGTGGTGCCTGACAACCAAGATGCCGCTGCGAAGCGACACGGGCGAAATCATGGGCACGTGTGGGATTTCACGCGACATCACGGCCCTCAAACGAAGTGAAGCGGCTCTGCAAGAAGCCGTGCGGATGGCCGATACCGCTAACCGAGCCAAGAGCGAATTCCTCGCCAACATGAGCCATGAAATTCGCACTCCCATGAACGCGATGGTGGGCATGGCAGATCTACTGGCCCAAACACCACTCGATGAAGATCAACGCGAGTACGTTGACACGATTCGTCGCTCCTCCGATTCGCTACTGCGACTGCTCAATGACATCCTCGATTTTTCGAAGATCGAGGCCCGCAAACTCGAACTGGAATCCATCGTTTTTTCCCTCGGCTATGAAATCCAAGCCGCCATCTCAACGCTGAGGTTTCAAGCGACCGAAAAGGGGCTGCAACTCCACTACACCAGCGATTCCTTGTTACCCAATCACTTGATCGGTGACCCGGGGCGATTGCGGCAGATTCTCGTGAATTTGATCGGCAACGCGGTCAAATTCACCGATCGCGGCAGCGTCACCGTGGAGGTGCAGCAGGTGCCTGGCCAGGAACCGAAGGCACCCGGCGATGAATCAGGCCCGAGCCTGGCTGGCTCCACCTCTGCGTTTCGGATCAGCATCATCGATACCGGGATCGGCATCTCCCCCGCCCAGCAAGCTGCTGTTTTGGCGCCGTTCACGCAAGCCGATGCATCCACCACTCGGCGTTTCGGCGGCACCGGCTTGGGGCTCAGCATCACCCGGCAACTCGTCGAATTGATGGGCGGCACCCTGCAATTGAACAGCGAAGTAGGCGTGGGCAGCTCGTTTTACTTTGACCTGGAATTGCCAACCGCCGACACCGACGCGGCCAACCAATACGATGCCGACCAGGAACAGGACCTCGTCATCGACGAATCCGTGCCGACCCAGCCCCTGCGGGTACTCGTCGCTGAAGACGGCGTCACCAACCAGCACGTGATCGCGGGATTGCTGCGTTCCCTCGGCCATGAGTGTTTCATCGCGAGCGACGGACGCGAGGCATTTGTGAAGTGGCGAAGTGAACCCTTCGATCTGGTGTTGATGGACATGCACATGCCGGTGATGGATGGGCCCGCGGCCACGCGAGCGATTCGCCAACAGGAACTTGGCGGTGACCGCCACATTCCGATTATTGCTGTGACGGCTGCGGCCATGGCGGAGGACGCCCGGCTTTGTCGAGAATCGGGCATGGATGACTTCCTCACCAAACCGATCCGCCGCCGGAAACTGCAGGAAATACTCGCTTGCATCCACCCCGCCCATCCCGCTGTCGCAGCGGACGACGAAGATGTGGATGAACGCCGTGAAGCAGAATCTGCCGCGAGGCGGAGCAGCGCTGTGGATATCCGACCAGCCGAACCCGCCGCGCAACAGAGCCCGGCGGCCCCGTTCGTGAAAAATCCGTCGAGCCGCCTGTCGATCGCCGATGAACACGCCGAATGCTTGGACTTGGATTCGGCTCGCTCCCGAATCCCCGGCGGGGTATCGGGCGTGCTGCGGCTGGCAGCCGTTTTCAAAGAGGAGTGCCAAAGCCTGGTAGCGGAACTTCAGAAAGATATCCTGGCTGGCGACCATGACGCTGCCAGGCGAAATGCACACACACTCAAAGGTGCCTGCAGCCTGCTCGGCGCCGACCAACTGCAAGCGGTCGTCTGCGAAATTGAAATCGAGGCCAACGAGCGTCAGCTTTCCGATCCCGCTCAGTCGCGGCAGCTCCTACAATCCCTGCTCGACGAATCCAGCCGGGTCCTCGACGCGGTCGATGACCTGCTCGTGAGCTAGCCGGACAGCCAACATCCTGGATCGATTCCGGCCCGCTGACCGTGCTGCCGCAGGCAGTGTGAAGGCGCCCACTCGAGCGTCTCCCGCTCCAGACCCAACCGGGGTAAAATGGACCGCCAACGAAGCGAGCTGTTGATTTATTCGAAACTGGCACCGCAAAATTGAGCCGAGGGCCGCAAGGCCCCGGGTAGCGCCGCCCACCCGGGCGCCTACGCGGCTCGGCTCACAAAACCGATGGCCCGGAATGCTGCGGGGTGTGAGCAATCACTGCCCGCCCCCACTAGCGAATGAAAGAATTCGCACGGAAACGGGCAATTTGACCTCCGACGTCTTTCATTTTCTCGCTGGTTTTCTACCATCAGCGCAGCTTACCCGTTTCGCTCCTTTGGCCACCTCTTGATATATGACCTCCTACAACGTTCTCATCGTCGGCAGTGGCGGTCGCGAGCACGCTCTGGCGTGGAAAATCCGCCAAAGCCCACGTGTCGACCAGGTATTCGTGGCGCCCGGCAATGCGGGCACGGGAGCGGATGCTGTCAACGTGGATATCGCCCAAGATGATCATGAGGCATTGATTGCCTTCGCCAAATCCAACGATGTCGGCCTCGTCGTCGTCGGGCCGGAGGCCCCCTTGGTCGCCGGTTTGGTCGATGACATGCAAGCCGCTGGGTTGAAGGTATTTGGTCCGTCGCGGGCCGCCGCTGAACTCGAGGGTAGCAAGGTCTTCTGCAAAAACCTGCTGCGATCGGCCGATATCCCCACCGCCGATTACCGTACCTTCCGGTCCGCTGACGACGCGATGCGGTATATCAAGGATCGCTACAGCGAACCGAACGATCCAGTCAACGTGGTTGTCAAAGCCGACGGCTTGGCGGCCGGTAAAGGCGTCGTCGTTTGCACCACGCGAAGTGAAGCCCTCGAAGCGATCGACCGCATCGCCGCCCGCAAAGAATTTGGCGCCGCAGGCAAAGAACTGATCATTGAAGAACGGCTGACCGGTCCCGAGGTCAGCGTGCTGGCGATCACCGATGGCGAAACCATTCTCACCCTGCCGACGGCCCAGGACCACAAACCGGCCCACGACGGAGACCGTGGCCCGAACACCGGCGGCATGGGTGCCTACAGCCCCGCGGCGGTGCTCGATGAACAGACACTCGCAGAGGTCGAATCGGGGATTCTCGTGCCCGTCGTCCACGCTATGAAACGGGCGCGTCGCCCCTTCAAAGGTGTCCTTTATGCCGGATTGATGCTAACCCCCGCCGGCCCCAAAGTGCTCGAGTTCAACGTGCGGTTCGGCGATCCGGAGTGCCAACCGCTGTTGATGCGGTTGCAGACCGACATCGTTGACGTCATGGAAGCAACCGTCGACGGGCGTCTCGGCGAACTCGATGAGTTGACTTTCGATCCGCGTCCGGGGATCTGTGTGGTGATGGCGAGTGAGGGTTATCCTGCTTCCTACGACAAGGGACACACGATTACCGGAATCGATGCAGCTGACGCGATGACCGATGTGAAGGTGTTCCATGCGGGCACGGGAGTTGCTGATGGCAAGGTTGTTAATACCGGCGGGCGAGTGCTCGGCGTCACGGCGATGGGCGACACGATCAGCGCCGCGAAACTGCAGGCGTACAAAGCCGTCGCCCAGATCCGCTGGCAGGGTGCCTGGTGCCGCAAAGACATCAGCGACAAAGCACTCACTGCCGCTCAGTAGATCACACCCGGAATCGCACTCCCCGCAATCGCACTCCCCGCGAACGCATCCGTCCGCTCCCTTTCATACCTCCGATTCGATCATGACTGCCACTCGCGACGAACTCACCGCCCTCCTCGCACCGTATGATCAGACGCACATTCTGCGGTATTGGGACGAACTGGACTCCGCTTCGCGTGACCAGCTCGCCGCACAAGTTCAAGCCATCGACTTAGCCGAGCTCGCCGATTTGGTCAGCGGCGCCGAAGAGCCTACCGACTACGCCGCGATGGCGCGCGGTGCCACGCTACCGCTCGCCGTTTCGGCCGATGGTAGCGGCGTTCCCTGGTCGGTTGCCGATGCTCGCCAGCGCGGTGAGGAAGCTCTCCGCGCCGGTGAAATCGCTGTCGTTCTCGTCGCGGGTGGGCAGGGCACTCGGCTCGGTTTTGACTCGCCCAAGGGCATGTTCCCCATCGGGCCGATCAGCGAACGCACCCTGTTCCAAATCTTCGCGGATCGCTTGATCGCGACTGGTCGACGCTACGGCGTGACGATCCCATGGTACATCATGACCAGCGACGCGACGGATGCTCCCACACGCGACTATTTCGAAGCGAACGATTATTTCGGGATCGATCGTGATCAGGTCGTGATCTTCAAGCAGGGTACCATGCCGGCAGTCGATGCAGCGTCGGGAAAATTGCTGCTCGCCGAACAGGACTCACTCGCGCTGAGCCCCGACGGCCACGGCGGCACCCTGACGGCTCTCGCCCGTCATGGTTGCTTGGATCGCATGCACGCAGCAGGGCATCGGCACCTGTTCTATTTCCAAGTCGACAATCCACTCGTCACCCTCTGTGATCCCGAATTCATTGGGCACCATCTGCTCTCAAGCAGCGAGATGACGTCGCAGGTCATTCGTAAACGCTACCCGACTGAGAAAGTTGGCAATGTTGTTGAAGTCGATGGTCGCACCCATGTGATCGAGTACAGCGACCTGCCAGATGAGGCCGCCGAGATGACCGACGAGAGCGGCGGCCTGAAACTGTGGGCCGGCAGCATTGCCGTGCACCTGTTCGACATCGCGTTTCTCGCTCGTGAACGAAACAGCAGCACGTCACTTCCCTTTCACCGGGCCAGCAAGAAGGTGCCTTACCTGGACGCCAACGCGAACCTCGTCGAGCCTTCGTCGCCCAATGCGACCAAGTTCGAGAAGTTCATCTTCGACCTCCTGCCAGCGGCGGAACAGACCATTATCTGTGAAGTAGAACCGGCCAAGGCATTTGCTCCTGTCAAAAATGCGGACGGCGCCGAGGCGGACACGCCGACCCTAGCCCGACAGGCAATGGTGGATTTGCACCGGGCCTGGATCGAAGATGCGGGCGGCAGCGTCGCCACGGGCGTAAAAGTCGAGATCAATGCCCAATTCGCGCTCGATCCCGCGCAATTGCAAGCTAAACTACCTGCAGAGGTAAGCGTTGACGCCGACCGCTACTGGGATGCCTAAGCGAATATTCGGAACCCACCACTCCAGAAACATCGCTTAAGGGAAGTTCGAGCAACCTTACTGGCTTCCCGCGATATTTGAGTGATATTTTTCAATCGAGTTTCGTAGAAACCACCGATCGGTTCAACGCGGTCCGGGGTTTCAACCAGGCTGCGGTCCCGGCGAGGAACACTGTGGCCGAAATGAGTGGTTTGCTGCTGCCGTCGTCGCATCCCACCGCAGGTGTCGGCCCGTCACTCGACCCAAGAAAGAACTCGATCGGGTCCATCGATATCGAGCGACCAGGATTCCTCGCATGCTCGCCCCTCCCCTCTCTCCCCACCACTTCACCATGCATCCCGTCATCTCGCCCCGCTTCCGCCCACCCACCCACGCCCGTCGCGGCGGAGCGAAAACGATCCTGCTCGTGGTGTTGGCGATTCTCGGTGGCGCCGGTTGGTACGCTTACGATACCTATCAGACACAGCAAACGCTGATTTCGCCTGACGACCTGCTCATCAGTGAGGTCACGCAGGGTTCGTTTGACCACACTATCGTCGAGCAGGGTGAAATCGAGAGTAGCAGCAATACGGAAGTGGTTTGCGAGATTGAGTCTCGCGGCAATACGGGCACCGCAATTTTGTGGGTCATCGATGAAGGGACCCACGTTCGCACAGGCGACAAGCTCGTCGAGTTGGATTCGTCCAATCTCGAAATTGAGTTAAAAGAGAATCGGCTCGAAGTGATCACCGCAGAAGCCGCTGTGGCGACGGCAGATGCGTTGTTGGAACAGGCCACGATTTCTCGGGAAGAATACCTCGAAGGTTTGTTTCAAACTGAAGAGAAAGCGATCCTCAGTGAGATGGCGATCGCCGAACAGGAGATGCGGAAGGCTCAACTCGCACTCGAGAGTAGCGAGCGACTCGTCGCCAAGGGACTCGTCAATTCACTTCAACTCGAGGCGGACAAGTTTGCTCTCGCCAATACACGAAACCAACTCGATGCGGCGAAAGGTCGGCTCCGGGTACTCCAAGATCTGACCAAGCGGAAGATGCTTGTGCAGTTCGATAGTGATATCGAAGCAGCGAAGGCTGGTTTGACCGCGGCCCGCGAAAAACTCTCCGAGGAAAAGCTCGAGTACAAGCAGATTGAGCAGCAGATTGCGAGTTGCGTGATGGTGGCGCCGACCGATGGCGTGGTCGTGCATGCCAATAAACAAAGCCGCCGCGGCGATTCGGAGTTCGTTGTCGAAGCTGGCGCGGTCGTCCGTGAACGCCAAACACTCATCCGCTTGCCCGACCCAACCAAAATGCAAGTTCGCTGCAACGTGAATGAATCTCGCATCACGCTGCTTGAAAAAGGCATGCCTGCAAAGATTCGCATCGATGCCCTGTCGTCTCTGATGCTCAAGGGGCACGTCGCGAAAGTCAACCGCTATGCCGAACCAGGCAGCTGGTTCAGCTCATCGATTAAAGAGTACGGGGTGATCGTTGAAATCACCGATCCACCTGATCACATTCGCACCGGCATGACTGCCGCCGTCGAGGTGTTCGTCGAACAGATTCCCGAGGCGATACAGGTCCCTATCCAGGCTGTCTACGAACACGATAAAAACATGTTCGCGTTGGTCCAAACAGGAGCCCAAAGCTTCGAAACTCGCGAAGTGGAGATCTCGGCTACCAACGACACCATGGCGAGCATCACCGAGGGGCTTAACCCAGGCGAGAAAGCCGTGCTGAATCTTCGTCAACATCTGTCGCTGATGAATTTGCCGGAGGTCGAAGCCGAGGACAACAGCGACATGATTCGTCGGCCGGGATCGGTTGCCGCCGCCAAGGACAACATGTCCGAGAATGCCCCGCGAGGTGACGCTCAGCCCGGTGTCCAATCGACGCCCGCAGCGAACCGGGGCGATGCCAAGGAAACGGCGGATCTGAAAGCCGAAAAATCCGATCAACCGGCCGCATGAAAAATTTCCTGCTGCATTCCAATCCGCCAGCACCTGTGCCTATATCTCCCGACGTGCCCATTCCTACCGCCTCGCCCGCTGCTGAAAAGCCGACTTCGACCGCCAAGCTCGCTACGCGCATTGATGCCCTGACCAAAGAATACGTTCTCAAGAGCGAGACCGTCCGGGCTCTGCGTGGCGTCTCCTTTGACGTTCCTCAGGGCGACTATGTCGCCATCATGGGTCCGTCGGGCAGCGGCAAGAGTACGCTGCTGAACATGCTCGGTTGCCTCGACCAACCGACATCGGGCAGTCTCATGCTCGGGAAAGACAATATCAGTCTGATGACAGACGACCAATTGGCGGATATTCGCAGCCGTCGGATCGGGTTCGTCTTCCAGTCCTACAACCTGATCCAGCAGCTCACCGTCGTTGAGAACATTCAAGTCCCACTCTACTACCAAGGCCTGCTCGGTCCCAAGGAGTATGCTCGCGCTGTCGACTTGGCCGAACGCGTGGGGTTGGCCGACCGGCTCGATCACCGACCCAATCAACTCTCCGGTGGACAACAGCAGCGGGTCGCGATCGCCCGCAGTCTCGTCAACGACCCCTACTTTATCCTGGCCGACGAACCGACCGGTAACCTCGACAGTGTCACGACGGACGAGATCCTGGCCCTCTTCGATCAACTCAATGGGGAAGGTCGTACCATCATCCTGGTGACTCACGAGGACGACGTTGCCGAACGAGCTCGCCGGATCATCCGACTCAAAGATGGGATGCTGCACAGCGATGAACCCGTTAGCGACGAGCAACGCCAATCCGCCCGTGAGCTTCAAGCCGCCGCAGCGCTCGCGGTTAAAAACAAACAAGGACTCTCATGAAGGCCGTTGACCAATGTTAATGTGGTTGCGAACAATCCGCATGGGCGTCAAGAGCTTGACGCTGCACCCTCTTCGCACCGGCCTGACGATGCTCGGCATCTTGATCGGGGTCTGGTCGGTGATCGTTTTGACGGCCATCAGCCAGGGCGCTAGTGACCAAGTGCAAAAGCAGATCGAATCGCTCGGTGCGACCACGATCATCGTCCGCTCGGTCAAGCCACCCGAAGAAAAACTCGCCGGTTCCGACGCATCCAAATACGGATTGTCACGCAGCGAATTCGACCAAATCGTCGCGACCCTCCCGATGATTGATCGGGCGATCCCGATTCGCGAAATCAAACGACAGTTCACGCACGGCGATGAACTCGCGTCCGGACGGCTCGTCGGGTGCACGCCCGGATACAAAACCGTCAACCAGCTAGAACTCAGAAAGCGAGGCGGGCGATTCCTCACCGATGCTGACGGCGCTCGTGCAGAGAACGTCTGCGTCATCGCTGCGGGTATCGCTGAAAAACTGTTCCCCTTCGAAGATGCGGTAGGGAAACGTATTTACGTTCCCGAGCATACCGACTACTACCGCATCGTCGGAGTGCTCGAATCACGCAGCGCCTCGGCAGCTATCGGTGGTTCGCTCGATTCCCAAGACTTTAATCGAGACGTCTACATTCCGATCGAAACCATGCAGAAGCGCATCGGGGATACGATCGTGACTCGGCGAAGCGGCCAGTTTCAGATCGAGATCATGGAACTCAACCAGATCACGATGCAGGTCCAGCGCGTCAGCCAAGTGCGTCCGACCGCCAAGGTGATCGAGGACATTTTGGCCCCGAAGCATCAAGAGGCAGGCGACATCGCTGTCGTCGTGCCGCTCGAACTGCTCGAGCAAGCGCGAAACCTGCGACTGATGTTTTTAGGGATCGGCGTTTTAATCGCCTGCATTTCGCTGCTCGTGGGCGGCATCGGGATCATGAATATTATGCTCGCCAGTGTCACCGAGCGGACCCGGGAAATTGGGATCCGGCGTGCTCTTGGAGCTCGGCGGCGTGATATCGTGCGGCAGTTTCTTGTGGAGACGATCTTGCTCTCATTCGCCGGAGCCGCACTCGGAATCTTACTCGGGTTCGCTGGACCACCACTTTACCGCGGGGCGATGCTGATGATCGAACAGGGCTTCCCGGAACAGTTCGCGGTATTGCCCAGTGCCATCCGTGATTCTCAACCCACGATCGTGATGGAAACCATCCCACTGGCCGTATTCATCGCCGTTGCCGTGGGGCTCGGTAGCGGTCTCTATCCCGCTATCCGCGCCGCCCGCATGAACCCAATCGACGCCCTCCGCCACGAGTGAGCCCCCAACCACGAGTGAGCCCCCAGCCAAGCCCTGGCTGGCCTCAGGCCATCCAGGCTGCTTTGTGGTTGAGCCCGAGGTTGAGGATTCGTTGAATCAAAGCTTCGTAGGAGATTCCTGCGGCCTCAGCGGACTCCGCGAAATCTTCGCCGTACTCGATATTCGGGTTGGCGTTGGCTTCGATCACGAAAATCTCTCCACCCGGCGTCAAACGAAGGTCCATGCGGCCATAACCGCTCATGCTGAGGGCGCGATAGGTTCGCTTGCACAGCTTGGCGATCTTCTGCTCCATCGCTGGATCGAGGTCCTTGGCCGCGTGCGTGGTGATCTGATGTCGCTCCTGGTAGTTGAGATCCCACTTCACACGGCTCGTCGCGATCGGGGCGGCGTCGTCGGGCATGCTACCAAAATCCATTTCCCACGCGGGGAAACAAACCAAACGATCATTGCCGAGTACTCCACAGTAAATTTCGCGTCCGTCGATGTATTGTTCAACGAGCGCATCGTCGTCTGCTTTCTCATGGACGAACGCAACACGCTCGGCCAAGGCCTCGTCGTTGTGGACCAGTGAAGCTTGCGAGATCGCGAACGACGCGTCCTCAGTCACCGATTTGACGAACAGCGGAAAGGTCAGCCGCTTGGGACGCCGGACCGCACGGCCCTGCTTGAAAACAGCAAACCGAGGCGTTGGGATTCGGTGATAGGCAAGTATTTTCTTCGACAGCGCCTTGTCCTTGCTCAATAGCAACCCCCGTGGATTGCAGCCTGTGTAGGGCTGCTGCATCAATTCGAGATAACTGATCACCGCGAAGTCGTAGGTCACCACTCCGTGGAATTCTTCGAGCAGCATGTAGGTGATGTCCGGCTCAAACTCTCTGAGAGCTTTCCGGATCGGTCCCAAATCATCGTAGAGGCCGAGCGGCAGCACTTCGTGACCGAGCCCACGCAGGGTTTCACAGATATCAAACTCTGCCTTCCATGCTCCCCACTCCTTCTCATCAATTCCGTGGAGGGACTCAGGAGGCACGTGGCCGTCCCGAACCAATACCAATACGCGCAGTTTGCTCATATCGGCCTCAAGTGGGGGCGGTGTTCAAATGGCGACACGATGGCCTCCCTCATGCAAAAAATTAGTGGTGCGAACTGCGACCAAGATCATCGCGTCCCGTTTGACTTCCTCGATCGGTCCACCTAAACGCAAATTCAGCTCACGGCATCTCTCGATCATCTCCTGAACGACCTGGTCGATCGTATAGGCATACTGGCCCGTCCATTTGGAAACCGTTCGGTGCAACTCGGTGCGAATGCGGGTCAGGAATGCGGCTGCGGTCATGTTGCGTCGATGCGCAGGATCTGCCGAAAAAAGACGCCGCAGATCGCCGTCATACACGCTCGGCAAATCGACTCCATAGTGCGCACGTTTGCGTTGGTAATGGGTCCGCAGAGTCTTACGCAGTCGCGACAACGGGTCAACGGTCGCGCGAGACCGGACGACGGGCTTTTTGCCTTGAATCGAGCTCATCAGTTCATCGACCGTCTCGAGTTTCTTGATCGCCGGCCACTCGCGATAGCGAGCGCGCCACCGCGAACCCGGTCGCAACCAAACTGCAAACGTCTCGGCAAAATCCTCTAGCGGATGCGACTGCGCATACCACATCTCGAGATGATGAACATAGTCCCGGCTCGAGGGTGTTGGTTGGTACGACTCGGGATAAGGTTCCGACGACCTCCCAAAGACATTGCGGTAAATCGCCCGGCGCCGCAACCGAAATGCCGTATCGATGGCATGTCCGGTTTCGTGACGCAGAATTTTCATACACCATTCATGCGTACCACCCTCGACGTCGAGTAACTGCTTGCGTTCCAAACGCACCAAGCGGCGGTGAGCCAAATAGAATGGGATCGCGATGCCGGGCACATCATCAGGCGAAAACCAATCTTCACTCAACCAAAAGTGTGGTTTGAACTTCAAACCTCGGGCAGCCAATTCCTCATTGAGCTGAGCAATGCGCTTTTCCAAAATCGTGCCACGAATGGTCAGCCTGAGATCGCTCATTCGCAGATCGAGCAACTCGGCATCCGATAGCGGCAAAAGCTGATCGTCGGCTTGCTGGACGTTTTTGCGGCGAGCCAAAGGCAATTGCTCGGGCAGGGCCACTCGCGTTCGTCGTGATTTTCGGCCGGTCATCTCGCACTAAGAATCAATGAGCGGGTGCACAGGAGGTGTGAAGCGTCAACATACAGCCAGCAGTGTATTCCAATGCTGCGGCATGTTTGTCCCCCAATACCGCTCGAGCTAAAAAAAATCCCACGTGGGTTCGCCCCTGCCTAACGGTTTACCGATACCACTGCGCCCATGCGGTGTCATTGACGGTGTCAATCGCCGAGGCAGTAGGCGAGTCGTCGAGATTGGGACGCAGGTAGTCATCGATCATCTGATCGGTACGAGTGGCTTGATTTTCGATCCTGTGCAAACAGAGCGACTTCAATACACCGACGCTGTCGAACATCTCGGGACGCAACATCAATAAAACACTCTCAGCAACGGCTTGGTTTGCGAGAGGCAGTGAAGCCCGCTCCGCGACCCGACGCTGGATTGAATCCGTCATCGATGCGCGAATCAAACACCCGACCATTTGCCGCTGAGGCGAAGACGCCAACCCGTCGGAGTCGTCGGCATGACACCGCGTCCGCTCTTCATCGACACCATATCGCAGCAGCTCTTCGTCGTAGCAAGCCAGCTCACCGATCAGAACATCAATCCATCGCTCGACCAAACGCCGGAGTCGGTTCAATCGCATCGCATCGGATACACTGCACCCGCGGCGGTCCAAAAGCAGCATCTGCACTCGATTGCGAACCTCCAAGTGCGATAGATAGATGGCCTGGGCGATCGGAGAAAACTCGTCACGACCGCTGGCTCGGTCACTGCCGTCGGCAATCGCAGCCATCACGCGAGTCAGTAGCTCACTCGCCAAGATTTCTTCGACCACGCCGATATGGTCCTGCCACCACTCTTGAACTCGACTGGAATCGGCGTCGTCCTTGGCTCGTTGAAATCGAATCAATGCTTGGTGCCAAAGTTCCAATCGTTGGCGCGATGCCGTCCAATAGCAATTGACAGCCTCCGGCGACACGCTCGCGTGACGGTACAACAGAGCGGGTCCGTGGTGAGTCATCACGGCGGCGAGTTCGGCTAGCTTGACGACGTGCATAGGATGGCGAAAGACCGGGGATAAACAACAGACGGCGGAGCGAAAACCGAGTCGGCTCACACGGTGACCAACAGCCGCCTCGCACGCCCTAAGTGCATTCGCCGTGCCCGCTCTCCTCACCGGCTCCCCCTAGACACACTCAACAGCCTCTAAACCACTACCGGCACGAGACTTACGACACCCTACGTGGCCGACCACAACAGTCGCGAGGAATGCTCCACGTTTCCTTTGGTCAACATCCATGTTGATTTTTTTGCAATACTGAGGCGATCTGGCGCAGTGTTTCCCCGTCAGCGGTCACCAGTGAGAACAGCGAAACGTTCTTGCGGTTTTCGCTTCCACTCCTCCATGACGGACGTGCCTCTCATGACATCGACCACCGAAACTCGATCGAAGCAACGCACTGCCTTGGTGGCGAAAATCGGATTCACCGCTTTCATGGCGGTCCTGGTTCCGTATTACTGGATCGAGTACGGTCCCACCAACTTCGTCTACTTCTGCGACATCGCTCTGTTCCTAACCTTGGCGGCGGTGTGGACCGAAAAGTCGATCTTCGCCTCGATGGCATTGGTGGGGATCGCCGTGCCGCAACTGCTCTGGCAGGTCGACTTTCTCGGAAATTTCGTCGGCCTGCCGCTAACAGGAATGACGGACTACATGTTCGACCCCAACATCTCACTGATGGGCCGCGGTCTGTCGTTTTTTCACTTCTGGCTGCCGATCCTGCTGCTCGTAATCGTATACCGTCTCGGCTACGACCGGCGCGCGTTTTGGGCGTGGACGCTGACCGCGTGGGCTGCGATGCTGATCGGATACTTCCTCCTCCCTGCACCGGGCGATGCGTTGGATTTCGCCAACCAACCACGCAACGTCAACTATGTCTACGGCATGAGCGCCGACGCGCCGCAAACCTGGATGCCAGGTTGGGCATGGCTAACGGCTTTGATGGTGGGATTGCCAGCCTTCATCTACGCTCCCACCCATCTGCTGCTAGCACGGGTGATGCCCTGTGCTCATTCCGGCTCGGGTCGGGGTTGCCAGGAGTCGTATATTCCGGCGCTTTCGCCGGACCAAAATGGAGACGATCCCCAGAGCGGTACCGTGGGTAGCGAAACCTCCCACTCTCCGAGTTTCCGGTAGAGTTCTTCAAATCGCTCAGGTGACTCGCGGGAGAGATCGTCGGCCTCGGCGGCGTCCACATCCACCTGAAACATCTCAGCCGGGCGGTGTGACAGTGAAATCAGTTTGTCCTCGCCGTCGCGAACGGCCGTCTGACCTTGCAGACGCCAAAACAGCGTGCGATGAGCAGCAGGTTGCTCGCCAGCAAGTTGTGGCAACAGATTGATCCCGTCATAGGCACCGTATTGCCGGATACCTCGACGTCGATTTCTCGCGTCCTCATGCGAGGGCGGATCATTCAAAGGGAGCAATTCCTGCCCCGCCGCCGCCATGAACGTTGGCAACACATCGAGACTCGAAACGACGCCCCGATGCGTACTCTCTGATGGCAAATGGCCCGGCCAAGACCAAATCATGGGAATCCGGACACCGCCTTCACGAAGCGACCCCTTGGCTCCCGAGTAGGGCCCGTTCCAACTGGCGTTGTTGGTGGCACCACCGTTGTCAGAAAAGAATACGACGAGCGTGTTTTCGTATTGGCCGGTCGACTTCAAATGCTCGACAATCCGGCCGATGCCACGATCAAGCGCCCATACCATGGCTGCGTAGGTACGCCGGCGAGGGTTCTCGATATGTTCGAATCGCGCGAGATCATCCTCCCGAGCCTGCATCGGTGTATGCGGAGCGTTGTAGGACATCATCAACATCCACGGTTTCCGCTGGGTTCCCTCCTCGCCTTCTCGCTGTTGGATCCAGTCAATGCCTTCATCTGTGAAAAAATCCGTCAAGTAAGGACTGCTGAACTCTTCGAGCGGCGCTCCATTCCGCTCGAGCTTGTTCTTTTGTGGATCAGGAAAGTAATCGTGATGCCCAACAATCATCCCGCAGAAGTAGTCAAAGCCGCGCCGGTTGGGATGAAAACCAGGCCCCCCGCCAAGGTGCCATTTTCCGACCAAAGCGGTCTCGTACCCAGCACTATGCAGTTGATCGCCGATCGTGTGCTCGGTCGGGGCCAGCCCGAGGAGTTCGGGCCGCGTGCCATAGCCGGACGCGGATTGGTTCAAATTCGATTCATAGCCGAACCGTCGCGGGTCGCGACCGGTCATCAATCCCGCCCGGGACGGCGAACACACCGAACTGGTGACATAGGCGGCGCTACAGATCACCCCGGATTCCGCCAACGCATCGATGTTCGGAGTCCGCAAATGATCGCTATGGGTGCAACCAAGATCACCATACCCCATGTCGTCGGCGAGCAAGATCAGGAGATTGGGCGGCTGAGACTCCGCCTCGGCAGAGCGAAATACAGAGACGGTGATTGCGATCATGAGAACGCAGAAACAGAATCGGGAATTCATTGCAGGGTAGAGCTCGGAAATGGGTTGAAAATCGGTGATCGTAGCACCACGCGATCAATAAGTGGTGAACGAGGCGACGAGCTGGTCGTCACCCATAAGTATCCCGAAGGGATGATAGAAAATAGCCGTAGGTCAGCGCAGCGCCACCTACGATATTTTGTTGAAGATGGAGCGTCGACCCCGGAGTGGGTCGCAGACCTCGTCGTGAGTGATCTTCACCCGCATTCGGGATTGATCCTTGCGTTTGGCAGCTGTTCCGGTGGTGTTTGCTCCGCTCAAACCACCAGATATCCTCTAAAACGCCTCCGGAAAAGGAAAACTGGTGGTCAAAGGACAGGAGGCGACGAGCTGTTGATTCCCGACAAAACCAAATCTCCTTTCGGCTTGCCTAACAGGAATCCCCGTTTTGTGATTAAAACAACGGAACGTTCAACCCGCTCCCAAGTGGGCATGCCCCGCTTGAGAGCAAAGTGTATCGGCTTGGCTTTCTGTCAGACAAGCTGACAGAGGAACGCGTAGCGATGCCGCGGGTTACTCATATCCCTGCGTCGCTTCAGCGTGTGACAAGCACACGGTTGTAGTCAATCACGCTAGCCGTGTGCGATATCGCTCCAGCAGGCATGTGCCCGAACGGACACGTCACCCACATAGGGCATTGGATCGCTCGGCTGGCATGTCCTCGACGCGGCGGAATCGGTGGCGGGCGAGTTGTTCCCAGGCCGCCGCACGCCCCCGATCGATCAGCCGTTCAGGGTTGCGAAAATCGAACCAAGCAACCTCCGCAAGATCGGGACGAATATGGATGTCGGCCCACTGAGACTTCTCGCGGCGGAGAATCTGTTCGCCGATGTCTTGAACCCGCATCATCACGTCCAGGGCTGTGTCAAAACTCTCGATCCGTGCGTTGTGCTGTCCAATGTCCACGGCAATGGTCAGGTCCGTCGCATACGCACTCGCCACCGTGCTGGGGATCGAATCCACCACACCGACATCGCATAACAACATCCCATCGCGTTCCACGGGAGGAAAGATCCCGGGCAGCGCCATCGATGCCTCAATGGCGCTGCGCAGTGACCCCGATTCCATCACCACGCAGTGCCCACTGCGTAGATCCGCAGCGACGATACTCAGAGGAGTCGTCAAGTCGGAGAATTCAATATCGGGAACCAACTCGGCGATGGACGTGGTCAGGATCGCAGCTGGCATGAGCGACTGCTGCGTGACAGCACGCGTCAAGCGGCGGTGAGCCGAATAGAGGTACCTGGCGCGCTCATACCAAGCGACAATGCCCGTGGAAGGATACTCGTCATTCACCCCAGTCGAGCCGAACAACTGGCTTTGATGACGTCGGAATTCAGGCGACGTCAAGAATCCCGTCACGCGGGATTGGATACGGCGGATATTGGTGTCGATCGCACACATCGCTCCGATCAACGCACCGATACTGACCCCGACGAAGCGATGGGGAGAGACCTCTGTTTGCATGATCGCCTCGACCGCACCGAGGTGCGCCAGTCCCCTCGCGCCACCCCCACCCAAGGCAACGACCGCAGAACGCTCGCGACGTGGTAGCGGCTTCGAAGGTGGTAGAAACGCAATCAGGTCTCGAAACTTCATGCGGCCGAGTCTTCCTTATAGGGCATCAGGATCTTTCCTGCTTGCACACCTTCGAGCGCTGACCACCCCTGCTTGCTGATCGTGGCACCGAGCTGCGTGGCCCGTCGAAATTCGTCATCCGTCGCTCGGCCGCCTTCCATTTTCCGTCGCAGCTCGCGGCAGATCGTGTCGCCCGCCGCTCGGGTAGTGGCATCTTCACTGCGACCGGCATACAGACTCGTGACCAACATCACCACGGCGGATTGAATGTCGAGCGACAGGGCAGACATCCGGCACTGACGATCGGCGAGTTTCAACTGATACTTGCGCATCGTCGCACTGACCTCCTTACCGCTCGCGGATAGATACCGCCGTGCAAACTCAACGTGTCCCTGCAGATCAGAGTCGGCCAGGCGATCATGGGTCCAGTGCGCCGGTCGCAGCCATTGTCCCAGTGACCAGTGGGCGTATTTCGCCATCGGATGGCGTAATGCCCAGACGTGGGTCGGGTTAAGTGGATTGGGTGACTTCACGCCCAACTCATGGAGCGTCTGACCGATCGGTTCAAAGAACTCTTTGCCGTGATGTTTGACCATCGATTTGAAGAACGCCATGCCTAGCATCTCGCCCTCGCCCTCGTAGATACAGGGTGCGAGGAAATCGTGGACGTTATCACCGAACAGGTGACCTTGCAGGAACGATCGTCCGCCATGCGTTTTCATGAACAATTCAATCGCTGCTTCCTTCTGCATCTCACTGCCGAAAATCTTAGCGATGATGCACTCCATTTCTCCCCGGTACCCTTGGTCGAGCAGTCCCGAACACCAGGCCGAAAGCGCATCACAGGCGACAATCATTCCCGCCAGCCGGCCAACGCGACGGCGGACCAACTCTCGCCGCTCAATCGGCAGTCCATAGGTTTCCCGGTACGCCGCCCATGGCAACATCTCAGCAAGCATCCACCGCATCGCCCCAGCAGCATTCGCGCAGAGCGACACGCGTCCCAAGTTCAGACCATGGTAGGCAATCGTTAGTCCATCCCCGTGATTGGGTTCGAGGCGATTCTCCTTGGGAACACGGAAATCACGAAAAACCAAACCGTTGTTGTGAGCTCGTTGCAGCGCGTAAATTTGGTACTCACGTATCGAAAACGACTCGTCCGTTTCGCGAGGCAAATCGACAATCAAGGCACTCGGCTCACCCTCAATTTTGCAGACCAATCCGATCGTCCGCCCTGGGATAGCGTTGGTGATGAAAAGTTTTTCGCCGTTGACGACGTATTCGTCACCGTCGAGAACGGCCGTCGTCCGCAACGCCGTCAGGTCGCTACCGGCACCGGGTTCGGTGAGCGCGAACGCAGAGAGAGTTCGCCCGTCAGCAAGCTTGGGTAGAAATCGCGTTTTCTGTTCCTCGTTGCCGAACGAGCGAACTGGGTCGACCGCGCCGATACAGCCATGAACCGACGCCAGCCCCGCGACGGTGGGATCGATCGTGGCCATGCGTGTGATCATGTCGGCAAATTCTCGCATCGTCGCGCCACTGCCGCCGTACTGGCGATCCACCAACAGACCCCAGTAGCCAACCGAGCCCAACTCAGCCAGAACCCTGCTGGTAATTTTTCCGTCGACACCGAACAGGGTGCCTTCATTGCGATGTTTGCGAACGATGGTCAAAGACTGGTCGACAACGAGCGATACAGTGGGGGATGGGTGCAGCGGATCGGATGCAAACAGAGCGGTATCATTTTGTTTCTCCCACACCGCCCGATGCACCGGGCTATTGACGGTTTGGTAACGAGGCGCAAAGAGCGACTCGACTTCATCATCAGCCGTATCGAGAACGCCCGTGCGTTTGGCTTCATCGGCCGAAGCGCCACCCAATCTCAGAGCGACCTCGGCAAACGAGTCTTTCTTCACTGGCTTCTCTGAACCTGGCTTGCCTGAACCTGGCTTGCCTGAACCTGGCTTCTCCGAACACGGGGTCTCGGTTCCAGCGGGAGCGGAGGCAGTCGACTCCGCCGATGGCTTGCTGCGAAAATCGATACTCATCGTGGGCTCCTAGGGGAAGAGGACTCGTCAGGGCGAACCGCCTGTTTCGAGGCATCCGCCTCGGTACACTCTCGAACATAAAAACGCTGGTCCGTCTCGGCCATTGCGGCGATCGTATGGGGTGGTGCGAATCGCTTCCCGAAGGCGACCTGCAAGCGTTTCAAATTCTCGTGTACCACGCGGGCGCCAACTCCATCGATCACGCGTAAAGGACCGCCTCGGTGCGGTGCAAAACCGGTTGCGAGCACCATGCCGAGATCGACCATCCAGTCCTCTCGAACGATCTCCTGTTCTTTGCAGAGCACCGCCTCACGCAGCATGGGGTAAACCAACCGTCGCTGGATCGCAGTGAGACCATCGTCGGAAAAACCATCACCCGGTTGCGAGGCAACCGCCTGTGAGTGAGACCGGGCATCCGCTGGCTCGGCCTTCCCATCGCGATACTGATAGAATCCACTGCCTGATTTCTTTCCCAGGTCACCCCGTTGGACCATTTCCGTTAGCTCGTCGACAGAAGCATCGAGCCCTGTGATCACGCCACCTAGCGACATCGCAACGTGTTTGGCAACATCCACGCCCACCTGATCGACGAGTTCCAGCGGCCCCATCGGCATCCCAAACTGACGCAACTCCCGATCGATCTCCGTCGCTGGGTAGCCCTCGCGAGACATCAGAATCGCCTCTCCGAGATATGGAAATAGGATTCGGTTGACAAGGAACCCAGGAGCGTCCTTGGTCACGATCGGTGTCTTGCCGAGTGAGCGGACAAATGCAACCAATCGCGTGATCGTATCGTCGTTGGTGCGTTCTCCCCGCACCACCTCGACCAACTCCATCCGATGCACCGGATTGAAAAAGTGCAGTCCCGCGACCCGCTCAGGACTGTCCGTCGCCGTCGCGATGGCATCCACTGAAAGCGAAGAAGTATTCGTTGCCAGAATGCAGTCCGTGGCGACCAACCGATCGAGCCGAGCAAAGATCTGCTGCTTAACATCCACGCGTTCAACGGCGGCTTCCACCACGAGATCGCACAGTACGATGGCATCGTCATCGGTCGACATCACAATGCGATTGTTCAGCTCCCGTCGCTGGTCGGAGTCCAAGCGGTTTCGATCGGCAAAGCTGCTCATTAGTTTTTCGACTCGGGTGCGGCCCTGCTGGGCTGCCGACTCGTCGACCTCACGAAAAGCCACGTCGTACCCCCGCGTGGCAGCGAACTGGCCGATACCTGCTCCCATGGCGCCCGCGCCAACGACACCCACTCGGCGTATCTCATGAAAGTGGATGTCGGCGCGATCGGTCTGCGTCGCCCACGTCTTGATATTCCGCGCCGATTCCCGGGCAAAGAACAGGTTCAGCAGATTACGGCAGGTCGGTGTGGCCAGCAGTTTGACAAACTCGCTGCGCTCGGTCACATACCCCGCACCCTGTTTCTGCAATCCAGTCTCGATGGCATGAATCGCAGCGGGCAGGGCCGGGTACTGTTCGGCCTTGTCACGGATCTTGGCGCGGGCGGAACGGAGAATCCACATCCGCCCCGGCTTACTGAATTCGAGCAGTCTCGCCACCCGCTTTCGCAGTGGCAATTTGGTGCGGACCCTACCCTGCAACACGTCGTCAATGAAGCGATCGACTCCATGCTCCCAGTCGTCCGGCGACAGGGCGCGGTCGATCAATCCGATCTTGCCAGCTTGATGTGCCGACACCGCTTTGCCCTGCAAGATCATCCCGAGACTCTGGACCAATCCCACCTGTCGTGGCAAACGCTGAGTGCCACCCCACGCCGGGATCACTCCGAGCTTGATCTCAGGCAGGCCGATCTTCGTGCTGCTGTTGTCACGGGCGATCCGGTAGTCGCAGGCCAGTGCCCATTCCAGACCACCTCCCATACAAGGTCCGTGAATCACCACCAAGGTCGGTGTCTTGAGATGATCGATCCGGTGAAACAGTTGTTGCCCCGCATCAATCAAACGGCCCGCCTGCGATGGGCTGCGGATATCGGCGACATCCCGAACGTCAGCTCCCGCCAAGAAGCCGCTCTCCTTCTCGCTGCGGAAGACAACCAGACGCAGATCTGAACGTGATTCAACTTCGCTCACAATCGAGTCGAGCTCGTCCATGACAACGTGCGTGAACACATTCATGGGTCGCTGGGGAACGTCGATCGCCACAGTCATCACACCCACCGGGTTAACGGAAACGTGAAATGCTTCGTAGTCCTTCTCTTCGATCTTCATGACGATCTCCTAAAATGAATGATCACTGCGTTTCGACGACAATCGCGACCCCTTGGCCGCCGCCTACGCAGAGTGTGGCGAGCCCCCGGTGTTTCTGCTGGTCACGGAGCGAACGGAGCAGGGTCAACACCATCCGCGTTCCTGTTGTGCCCACGGGATGCCCCAAAGCAATCGCCCCCCCGTGAATATTGACCCGGTCCATCGGCAACTCGCCCAGCGGTTTGTCGAGTCCGAGCTCCTTCTTGGCAAAGGACTGAGAAGCCATCGCTCGCTGACAAGCGATGACCTGGGCCGCGAAGGCCTCGTTGATCTCGATCAAATCGAAATCTCCCAGCGAGAAGCCGGTTTGCCGAAACAGCTTGGCGACCGCGTAAACAGGCCCCAGACCCATACGCCGGGGGTCACATCCCGCGATCGCATAGGCGGTCAGGTACCCCAGCGGCGGCCGCGAGAATCGCTCAAGCCCCGAGGCCGATGACACCACCAACGCCGCCGCGCCGTCGGTGATCTGGCAACTGTTGCCCGCCGTCACGGTGCCGTCTTTGTCAAAAATGGGACGCAGCTTGGCAAGTTTCTCGACCGTTTGCCCGCTGCGAATTCCATCGTCCTTGTCCATCGTCTCACCGCGAGGCAGCGGCACAGCAGCGATCTCGCCGGCGAAGAAACACTGTTCCTGCGTCCGGGCCGCTTTGACGTGGCTGGCGGCGGCAAATTCATCTTGCTCGCTCCGAGAGACAGCAAATTCGCGAGCGAGCAGCTCGGCCGTTTCACCCATGTTCATGCCGCTGACCGGATCGGTCAGCCCCAGCTCAATCCCAGCAACCGGTTTGAAATGATGGGGGCGAAAATCCTTCAGCACCGCCAACCGCGACATCATCGTCTTGGCCCGCGATAGTCGCGTCCACAATCCAGCCGCCTCCGGGCTCACCAATAGTGGGATCTGAGACATCGATTCGGTGCCGCCCGCAACAACTGCGTTGGCGCCTTGATGTTCGATGGCGGTACACGCTGCGATCAGCGATTGCATTCCCGATGCACAGTTGCGATTGACCGTATGGGCGATCCGCGATTGCGGCACGCCTGCTTTCAACGAGATCACACGCGCAATATTGGCAGCATCGGGCGGCGATGCCACGTTTCCGAAAATCACTTGGTCGACCGCCTCGGCAGACAATCCGCAGCGATCCAGGGATTGCTCCAACGCGATCCTACCGAGCTCGACGGCAGTCACCTGAGCAAGCCCACCAAAGGCTTTCGCAAACGGAGTTCGCACGCCGTCGACAATCGCAACGGGCGTGAAGGATCGCCGGCTCGTTGACTCGCTCATGACGCTTCTCCCAGTTGCCCCGACGCTGCCACCGTTCGCAGTTTGCGGCGGATAACCTTGCCGAGAAAGTTCTTGGGCAGTTCCCTGGTGGATTGCTCGTACTGCCGCGGCTGTTTGTGTTTGGACAAGTGTTCTTGGCAGTGCTCGCGCAGCGACTCCTCATCCCACTGAGCACCTGCTTTCATCACGATGATGGCGGTGACGATTTCGCCACGCTGGTCATCGGGCTGCCCGATCACGGCCACCTCCGCGACCCCCGGGGCCGCTTGCAGGACCGCTTCCACCTCGACCGGATAAACATTGAATCCCGACGTGATGATCAAATCCTTCTTGCGACCGACGATCGTGTAACAACCGCTCGGGTCGCGGGTAGCCAAGTCGCCCGTACGCAACCAACCCTTTTCGATCGTCGCAGCAGTTCGCTCGGGATCCTGCCAATACCCCAGCATCACCTGCGGTCCGCGTACTATCAGTTCCCCGACCACGCCGCAGCCCAGATCACCGAGTCCCCCTCGGGGATCGACAATCCGGCACTGAGTTTCCGGCAGCGGCAAACCGATCGTGCCGTAGCGAGGTTCGCTAAAAAGGTCTCCAACATGCGTGACCGGCGAGGCTTCGGACAATCCAAACCCCTCGACCACCAACGTCCCGCAGTGGGCAGCAAACGTCTCTGCGATTTCGGCGTCCAAAGAGGCTCCACCAGAAATGACCCAGTCCAGCGAGTTCAGGTCTGCTGGGTAATCGTCAAGCCGTTCGTTCAGGGCCGACAACATCGCGGGTACCGCATGCAGTACCGTCGGATGGTGCTCCACCATCAACGAGATCACTTGCCGGACATTGAATCGGTGATGGACGACCAGGGTCGCCCCCATGGCGGCTCCCCCCATGACCATCGCCGACATGCCATAACTATGGAAAAACGGCAGCACCGCGAGCATCGTGTCTTGAGCGAACCGACGACGCGTCCACTCCAACTGCTGCCATGCGTTGGCGACCATGTTCTGATGGCTGAGCGCGACCGCCTTGGGGGCGCCGGTCGTGCCGCCGGTGGGCAAGATGTACGCGACATCACTGCGCGGTTCGATCGGCACAGGTTGCCACTCACGCTGCGTTGCCGCGATCCCTTCGCGCAACCAATGGTGCGCATCGTCCGACGGCAGAGACCACGTGCCCAATCGCTGGCCCCGCATCCAGAGATAACCGATCTGTTTCAAGGCTGGCAAATGCTCGCGAATGGAAACATAAAACGTGTGTTTTAGTTTTCCTTGGCAGGGAGCCAGCAGGTGGGCCAGCATGTCGAGCGTGACGATCACCTGGCACCCCGTGCAATCGACCAGCTTGTCAATCTCCTCCGCCGCCATCAAGGGACTCAGGGCCACCGCGATCGCACCGGCTCTCCAAATCGCGTTCGCCGCGACAATGAACTCGGGCACATTCGGCAACAATAGGCCAACGCGGTCGCCTGGCTGGATCCCATAGGCTTGGAACAACGCCGCGCAGCGGACGATGTCATAGTTGAGCTCCTCATAGGTCCAGCTGCGTTCCCCATAGATTACCGCAACACGGTGTGGGATGACCTCGGCAGCGTGACGGACCAAACCAAAGGCGGGCAGCTCTCGGTAGTCTTCGATGGCCCTAACAACGCCAGCCGCACCGCTGGCAGAATCCGCTGGCAATCCGACGCCGCCGATCGCTGGAAGCTCCCCCGTCCTCGGAAAACCGCCGATGGCTGCGGCGGCGCCCTGGGTGCCGGCTGGTTGTGAGATCGCGTCTGCATTGGATACGGGAAGAACGTCACCCATCACTCGATTCCTGTTCAGAGAGTCAGGCTTGTGGGTCGTCCTTGACAGGTCGCGGCGAACGGGACGTCCCATGAAGGCTGCCCCGTTCCGCTCCATCGGCGGTGGCTCAGCAAGGCGAACGCAAAAGAAGATCGAACCCCAAAGGTCCGACTGGCCGAACATTCCACTATACGCAGCCGGCACCCCAAAGTGAAGTTGATTACCGCCATTTTCGCATTAGGGCTGATTCGCACCCCTAAAAGCAATCCCCAAGTATGTGACTGGAAGCGACGATACGCGTGATCGCGCGCGTCAACCGAGACCGAACACCACACCCAAAAGCACAACGCGCCGCCGAGAGTGATCCGCAGCAGCCGGCGATGCAATGATGTTTCAACGATTGTCCGCAACTCCTCCGGAGGCCGAGCAACCCCCGCGAGAGCCGAGCCATTGGCCCACGCCCGTCTCCCCTGCGCAGGTCGTACAATATTTAAGTTACTGCGCAGAAACGATCGACTTCACCCGCCCGGCGAAGCTGGGAGGGTCGCAGTTTTTAAGTGATCGTGACTCAGCGATTGACTTCACCCGCCCGGCGAAGCCGGGAGGGTCGCAAGACGAGCCTTCAGCGAGTCTTCCGGGGAGGGCAGTCCGCGCATCAAATCAGTGCGAAAACTGTATCTCACCCCTTTCCCTCCCACGTAGCGGACTGTCGATCTAATCGATGTCGGCCCCGCAAGTCTTCCTACGCCGGAGGCGTTGAAGAGAATTGCCGTAGGTCAGCGCAGCGCCACCTACGGAGTCTTGTTGGTCGTGAAACGTCGACCCCGAAGTGGGTCGCAGATCCCGGCATGAACGATCTTCAGACGCTTCCACCCCGGTGTCTTGCGCCGCAGGTGGTCGCGAAGGAAGGCAATCACATCGTCAGCTGTGAATTCCCAGGTCGCTTGGGGCTTGCGACCATGAAAGCGACTGAGCTTCTCAAACCAAATCTTCGCCCACTTGTCACGCTGATCGTGCCACGTGGTCTCAGACTGACTAACGCCTGCCATGACATCGTCCTTTGCAATCATCCGACTCGGCGAAGAGAAACTCACCAAGTCGATCATACGCAGCAGATTCCGTCCCAGTCTCACGCAGCCCTCCAGCGAAGAGCACCGCCCTCTCCCACGGCCATTTCCAATGCGAGCTATTGACGTTCCCAGGAGTTAATTCGTGCTCCCCGCCGTACCGCATCGCCGCAGCTTTACCGAGCCGATTCTTCGCATGTCCTCAAAACAGGTCAAGCCTTACGCCTCAAAATTGATCCAAGATTTTGCTTGACCCAAGAATCCAGAGCCCTCATACTCAAGCCACGCCAACCGGCGATAAGACTCCCTCGAACCGGCGATAACACTTCCCGTGTCACCGAGGGAACCGAAGGTCCAACCGGCGATAACACCCCCGAGGATCAACTTATCACCTCCACAACCGGCGATAATTACCTCGTTATTCGACTGAAATAGTACTGATCTCTCACCTGGGTCGTTGATTACACCTCGAGCCATTTTTAACACCTCGTGAACATAGTTGACGCTTGATCAGAATTACTCTCGCCATACTCGCTTTGCTGATCGGCTCTTACGCTGCGTTTTGCATCTGGATCGCGACCGAATTGCGATATGTGTTTGTCCGTCCTGTGTACGACGCGGTCGAATCTGGCGAAGGCAACCCGTACGAGATTGCGCGGAACTGCATGGACGCCTATGCTTCCGAGTTTACCGGACCAGCGATCACACTGTTGGCGTGCCTTGCTGCACTGTTCGTACTTGCGGTTACCAAGCGACGCCCCGCTTCCTCCGTCAATTTTCCCGACCCCAAAAACGGCGAATAACCATCGCGTGCAACGGAGGACGGGTGGCATGCGATTTGGTATGCTTGCAAGTCTTTCGCCCGTCCCCGCTGACGCGTAACGTTCCCCGACTGAAGAAAGCATGGGCGGTTCAAAAGTCAACACGAAGTTTGACGGCATTCACTGGGACGAACATTTCCAGACTTTTGTCGCGGACCGCAATTTCAACGGCCAAACGGTTGGCTTCACGTTCGACACGAACCAGATACGATCCGACGAATTGCTGGCAAGTCTCACGCCGACTGCCAATCGCATTTGGATGACGCACAACTCATGGTTCAAGAAATTTCGCGATTTCGTCGCCGCAGATCGTCTTTCGCAATTTAGGACGCTGCTGAGCCAGGAGGATCCGCCGCAAACGATAACTGCAAAGCAGATACGTGATTCGCTGATTTGCCCTTACATGATTACGATTCGTCCGCTTGACGATTCTGATACCGTTCGGATCGATTTCAATGGTGGCGGGCATGACTGGGGCGGCTCCGACACCCGACTTTCCGATTATCACGTTGAGGCTTCTGCAACAATTGAGGATGGCTTTGACGACGCGACGATTTACACGTATTGATGAGCGGGGAACCATCCAATGCACCCGAGCGGCGAAGTCGGGCGTTTTTAAATGGACAATCTCTCGACGCCGCCGGGTGATTGGTAACGTTACGAGACAAAGCCGTGCTGACGACGAGTGTGGATGAAACGCCAAGTGTGCCCTGCGGGGCATCGTCCCACGCCGGAGTCACGACAACCAACGCCCGCCCTGCGGGACACAAAACCAGCGCATGCCCTGCGGGGCATCAACCAATGCCTGCTCTGCGAGGCACTCTCCGGCGACAGCCCTGCGGGGCACTGTCCGACGCCTGACAGATCGGTGACTGTGGGGCAGTGCTCGTTTCGGACCGAAGACGCGGGCAAGCCGACGGGTACTACGCTACACTGAAAGACTCGTAACAATGCCATGCAACGAAGCCGCGTGCCATACGTTTTGGCAGTGGTTGAATCGCTCGTCGCGGCTCGCTGATGGCCAACGTTCGTCGACTGCCTTAACATCGACTCAGCGGACAAATGTCGAACGTTCTTTTTGGATTTCGCGCGCCGCTACGGTTTTGAGTTGCACTAACTTTTGAGCGGTGACTCTTTCCCACAAATTCTCTCCTTCTCCTTCAAACTTGAGGAATACGCTATGCGATCTAGAATCTTTGCTTCCGTTGCTTGTCTGTGCACCATGGTGCTCGGAGGCAATATCTCCGCGGAAACGCCACGACAAGCATCAAGTCCGACTTGGATCACTATCTGTAAGTCGCAGTCTAACGACCGTAAAACATCGAGTTTTGACTTGCAGGTTCCTAGCGGTATCGACTTTAAGGTCATCGACGCCATCGCAAATACGCTCTCCGATCGAGGCATCGATATCGGGCGTTTGATCACACGCCATAACATCGTATTGGAATTCTCTACCGCCTCATTCATGATTATGAGAATCGACGGTGACGATTTAACGGTTGCTCCCGGGAGCGATTTTCCGTTTGACGCGACTCGCGCGTTAACCAAGGGACTCAATGGCCTTGGAATACACGACACCACGATCGCTGATCCTGACAAGCTATTGCACCGCCGCTTCAGTCACGGAGATCCGTTCTTTCCGGAGTTTGCCTATGATTTGCGAGGCCAAAGTGCTTCGCAGAGCGGAAACCCGTTTGGCCCCTAAAGCGACAATGGATGGGTAATGCACCGACGAACCATGCGATGGACCGAAGTCGCGGATAAGGCGTTTAAGAATGGAAACCACAATGCCGCGACTCGGTCATCGCGGACGTTCTGCCAATCAAAGGAATGATTTCCTATGAACAAAACGTCCGCCCGATGGTGTCCACGATTCTCGCTCCGATTCGTCCTTACGATTCCGTTGTTGCTTGCCGTGTATTTGGCATGCGGCGTTGCGACGAAAACATCAGGGGTTGACGATGTGACAAATTATCTGTCCTTGCTCGACTCTGACGTGGCGTTTCCCGAGGCAGCTTTTGTCTCCACAAAACTCAAAGAATTCGGCCCTCCCGAATACTACTTGCCGTTCGTGTTGGAACGCGTGACGGTCGTTGGTGAACCATTTGGCAACACCGTAACTACGGACCGGTCGTATTACGCTTGGGTCTTCGGGCACGTTTACCAACTGCCGGTAACTCGTCGTTTCGCTGACCGACGGACCGCGACGAGGACGTTTTCGATGATCCTGGACGAACGCACTCGTCAGCGTGGCTTCTGACCCATTTCACGCGACGCGACATCTTGAGCGACGATTCGATTCGCAGGGCGACTTTCACTTGACAGGCTGAAAAAGATGCAGAACCATGACATTCACACGGAGCACTCGAAAACGCGTTTTGGCGATGGTTGCCTTTCCGCTCGTGCCCGGTGATGTCTGCCGTTATCCGTGAATCAGTATGGTGGAAAACCTAACGCAACTAGTTCCTCCGCCGCGACGGCCGTTTGTCGTTCCTCCAATACGTGGAGCTTCAAACGGGTTCGGTCGCTCATGGGAGGATGCGGAAGAAACTCTTGGCATTTCCTTCCCCGAAGATCACAAGCGGGTGGTTGAACGTTACGGAGACGGCTTGTGGGGGGGCAGTTTGGTGCTGATTACTCCAAGGTTCTGCAATGTCTACCGAAACACTGTCGAAATAGCGAGCAACTCACATCTTTTCAACCCGCGTGCTGCTCCATTGTCCGAGGACTCTCAATACTTGAAGGCGTTCCACGATTGTCAACGAGCTGCATGCAACATTCACGAGGCCTCACCATACGAGTTCTATCCATCTAATCCTGGACTGTTGCCACTGGGTTACATCGGCAACAACTACTTGGGTCTGAACCCGAATGGGTGCTATCTTTTTTGGCGCACATCTGAAGAACAGGAGGCTGTCGTTTTGTCGCGCAACCTCAGCTTCCGCGTCTTTCGGCAAGGGCTTTGCAGTTTCCTGTTCAACGCGTTCCAGGGGAACGTGGATCTCGGTGTGTCTCTCGACATTAGCCGCGGGTTTGAGAGTTGGTGGGGTTCGCGGCATAAGAACGGATAACCATCGGATGCACGACGAGTCGCCGAGTCGTGATTTTTGAAGTGGAGGATCACTCGCGGCGACCGCGTGATCCGCAACGTTATCCGACTAGGACGATGAACAAACCGTGACCGCTGACTCGACCTACATCGACCGCGCCCGCGAGGCGCTCGACGACTTGCCCGACACGGCAGACTCCCACGAGGTGCTTGCTGCAATCCACCGGAAGCTGACACTTGATCGTGACATCAAGACCGCGGAGCAGATCGCTGAATCGCGCGCAGCCGTTCAGAGCCGCTCGTCGTCTGCCTGGTGGTCCGATTCGCTTGGATGCATTCTTCCGTTTATCTTGGTCCCAGCATTCTTCATTGCGATGCCGCTACTTTTTTCAGTCGGCGAACGCATTCTTTCACGTCCTGCACGTACCACCGCCAGAGGAACGATTGTAACGGGTGCGATCCGCTTGGTGCGCTCGACGAGTCCTGCATCACGCTGTTTCCAAATTGATAAGGTCGCCGACGGTCGGTTTTGACTGGAGCCAGTTCTCATAGACGGCATCCCACACTCCACTGAGCAGCAGACAACGAAGTGTCATCGTTTGTTGACCGCCTTCCTTCTTCCAACGCATCCCCGACAGCTTCATCCGTTCGCTGACGATCTGTTTGCATGCGGACTCCACCAGGAAATCACGACAGGTAGCGACACGATGTGTCGCGATCGTTTGACCCGACGGAGGAGCCGTATGAGTCAAGGCTCACGTACGGATCTGTGCGGGGGGCGGCTGGCAACAGCCGTCCCTACCGCGATCCTTGAAAACCTCGGGCGCACGCTTCCGTCGGATGAGCCCTTGCCGGGCATCCGTTTTTCGCTCACTGGACGCAGGAGCCTATGCCTCAAAAATCCAACATCCTGGATGCCTGCCACTAAGTTCCGAGAAGAACCATCGAGGTAGGGCTCAAATTCGCAATCAATGTCAATGCATCTCGAGACAATCAGTCCTTCTGCGTGAATGCTCATACAAGCGGTCGTTACCCAACGCCAAGTTGAAAAGCACAGGAATGGAAATCACGAAAATCACGAGCTTGCAAATCAGTTTTGATCCAGTTCTTCGAGGAGAGAAATTGTGTTTGGGATGAAGACATCTTGGTCGAGCAAGCTCAGTTTTGCATCATCGTTCACCGAGCGCCACTTGAGTTGAATCGTCATTGTCGGTTTCTTAGCAGCTTTGTAAACGACCAGGGACGGAAGCGACAATCCACTGACGGAAACGAGAGTCGTCGTGCATTGGGAGATTGTTTCATAAATGAATTCGCCATCCTTTCGCCCAGTTGGGTACACCGACAAATGACTCGTTGGCCAAAATTCGTGTTGCTTATCAAAAGTGATTCTGGTCCCAAGCGAAATGTAGGTCGACTCGTCTCGCCTGCCCACCAGAACGCGAAACGGTGGCCAGTTGCTATAGGAGGCAAGGACTTCATGGCTGGAACGTTTTGTGCGGATATCGCCATAGAAGGCGAGTCCCAGAGTTTGGATGTGAAACGGATAGAGGTCCACGTCGTGTGTTTGCGGTTGATAAAACGTTGATCGGGAAGAAAACTGACCAGCTTCAAAAACAGCCGTTTCCACTTGGTCGCCAACCCTCAAGATCGCTTTCCGGACGACCGTATTGATCGCAGGACGATCGACCGGGCCAGTGGAGGTGCGTTCCCGTCCTGCGGGCAGATTGGTGCGATCCTGATGCACGTGCAGAACTCTCTGTGTTTCCTCATCAAATGAAAACACCCCGGACTGTTCAAATTCATTCTTGATTTGCCCGGCGCGCTTCATCGTTAACGTATAGTCGAACGCACCTTTGATGAGCACATCCCGATTCCGTGCCACTCTATCCGTGATGTACTGCGAATCCACCTTTGGCAATTGGCTGAACTCGGCTTTGCTGATGTCAACCAACGGGCTCCACTTGGAATCCAATGGCTGCTGGGGTTCGTCCGCCCAAGCAATCGGGCACGCAGGCTCCCCAGCGAGTAAGGTCAAGCAGATGACGATCAGGAACAGTGGGGGATTTGGTTGGTTGGCGTGCATCATTTCGTGGGGCCCTCGATTGACGGAGAAAATCTTGGCGTCCTTTTAACTGGAATTTGTGCCAACGTAGTATCCGTGGCCTCGTTAACGACACTTATCGCTTGGCAGTCATTCGGGATGCTGATTCTATCAAAACTTACAATTCTCTTTCCTATCTGAGTAGGCTCAGCTATGACTGGTCCACCCTTCTCACAGCGAAGCACTATCGTTCGACCCAAGGACAGACCCTCCGCGAAGACAATTGTCAAACGGTCGTGAGGCAATGTAAGCACGCGGGGATAAGCGCTGATGGGTTCTACGGCACGTATGTATACTTTGGCTCGAGCTAACGTCTTCTCTTTCGTCTCATCGGCGCGAACAAGGCGGACTTCGCCGACCCGGCTCATGCTAGAGTCAGTGAGACCTTTCAACTTAGCAAGATACAACAGTTTCCCGTTCGAGGTGTTAGAGACCTTTGTCAATTCGCAGTCAGCGAGACTACATCGAACTTCCAGACCTTCCAGGGATTTTCCGTAGAAGCTATCAACAACGATTTCCGTTGAGACCGAATCATCAACCCCAGCGATGAACCGAGATACCGGATTCTTGAGTGTCAGGCTGTAGTCAGTCCGCGAGGCGAAGCGAATCGCGACACGTCTCGCAAACGCCAGTTCGCCTTCACGACTGACATGGAGACTGAGGGTAACGATTGACGTAACGCCGTCAGACCGATTACTTTTGACGCTGACCTTAAGATCACGTGTTTCGCCGGACGCTATGACGAGTTCACTCGGCTCTGCGCTGGTACAACCGCACGATGCTGCTCGGAACGAAACCGATACTGTTGTAGGTTGATCGTTCGTTATTTCTAAGTCAAGTTTCGTCGTTGTGCCTGAAGCTAGATTTCCCAGATCAATCTGGACAGCACCGCCGTTGAGGAGTTTCGATGTCGTGACATCAAAGACGTGTGGCGCGAGTTCCTGCGCGCTAGCACGGCCATTTCCGGACAGCAGTAACAGCAGTAACAGCAGAAACATAACACAGCGCGAGAGTTTCGCTACATCGGAATTCCAACGGGAGGATCTCACAGTTTGATTGATCTTCGGACCGGTGTTTTGAAGCTTGAGGTATCGCAAAAGAGGGAATGCCTTTTCGTGCTGGTGCATGGATCGCTCGTGGGCATTAGCACGTCCGAGCAACAACGATGCCACATGGCAGCGGGACATTTGGTCCAACGGAAACCCTATTTCAACACGGTGCGCTGCCCCCCCCCTTATCCGATAGTCAACGGCGCCGGACGCCCCCCATGCACTTTCGATTGGCTAGTGAAGTTTGCGACTGAGAATCTCCGTTGACTGATATCCGGTTGGCACCGCGTGCGCACCAAAGATGCAGCAGTTGCTAGCGGCGGAATCGCAACTGCCTAGAAACATGGCATTGCTGGGGGGGCCTATCAAACGCGAGGAAATCCGCAAACGGCTGAGTAGTGTCAGTTGGTGGCGATGAATTTCTCTCGCCCGTGTCGATTAACGAACAATCTGATCCGGTGGGGCCGTGTGAGAGCGAATTTGACAAATGCTGTAGCGACAGCAGCGGACAGGCATTTTCTCCTTGGCTGTTCCGATCGAATGCGTACGATGGAATGGGTCGCCAGGGTTTTGCGGCCCGGGTGTTCCTCGCGGTCGATTGCTTGACTTTTTCGAGAAGTCGATTTGTTCGTACGGAGCTTGTTGCCTCGTCCACCACCACGTGGACTGTTCCCGCATTGCTCAGTTCGACGAGTCTTTGCCAACCCGCTTTTGCAGCCAGCGGCGGGCGGAGAGTGCGGGGCCTTGGGAGGCACCTGGCTCCTTGGTCGTGCGACTGGATTTGCTCAGCGAATTCTCAATGATTCGCTGGCGGGTGTTCGTTAAATTCTGGTCGCACTTGGGACAGGTCGACGGCGGCGCGGCGACGCGGACGTTCTCGCAGTGCGGGCAATAGTGCTCGATCGTCGGCCGGCGGGCCGCTTCGAACAGTCCCCCCACGCTATCGGCGGAGAACCACGAGGAATCGTTCTTGCGGATCATCGTTTCAGGACGCACGCTCCCGTCACGGACGAGATCCAACAAATCGGCGGGCCGGAGAGGCCCAACCTCTTCGTTTTCGCGTTTGACAAACCATGCGGTCATGTTTGCGCTCGTATCAGGCGAAAGAAAACGGGAGCTTCGCTCAAATGGATTCAATATGCAGGCTGCGACGACGGCGCTCCTTGCGCCGGACATCGTCGATCAAACCCGCGACTTGACTGACTCGATCAATACCGAGCAATTTGAGTTCCGGGTCGCTGCGATCCGAACTCGTGATCAGGATCGAGCCCACACCCAAGAGTCGTTGCACAGGGCCCTGCTCGTAGCTGACGTCGTCGATATCGATTACTTCCACACGATCGCTCCGGCGGGTAAGCAGCCCCGTCTTGTGAATGAATCGCTGGCTCGTCAGTTCGTAATGATACCCCAATCGCATGCGGGCGTAGTTCGCAGCGACCAAAACCCAGAGCAGCACAATGATGCCCAGTGCGACAGTAAGGGGCAATTGGCTGAACATGAAACAGGCCACCAGCAGCGCGATCGTGATCACAACCAGGACGATCCACCACCCGGTCATGGCTTTCGGGCTATATCCGCCGCTCCACAAGGTCTCCTCGGGATCATGATCGTCGTGCGAATCGCGGTGGTTGGCGACGTGTTTCTCAAATCGATCGCGTGGGGATTCGTGTTCCAGCGGGTGTGCCCGGTCCGCGGGCGGCGGATTCGACGCAGGGCCTGGGGGCGGGCCGCCCCGTCGTTGGTCGTCGGCGGTTGGGTCGAGAGGCTCTGATTCACTCATGGTAGGTCGCTTTTCCAGATCGGTCGGTGTTGCCATGGGGAAATACGGCAGGATCGAATATAACACAGGGCGGAGGAAATCGTGAGTGTCCCGATTTTCTTCCGCAACCGGTGTTCCGCTCTCGACATCGACCGCGAATTTTCCGATCGCGAAATCACTCGTCCGTTGGGCTAGGAGCACCCAACGCTCCCCTGCTCTGCCCCACCCTACTCTCTCCCGTCGCCGCCATGCGTTGCCCGTTTTGCCACTCCGATAACGACAAAGTGCTCGATTCCCGCTCCGCCCAGGCCGGCTATCGGGTGCGCAGGAAACGGGTCTGCCAGGAGTGTGGGCGGCGATTCGTGACGATGGAGCATATCGAGGCGCTCAATGTGCGGGTTGTCAAAGGCGACGAAACCCGAGAGCCCTTTGATCGCGAAAAAATCCGCCGTGGCATCGAGCGAGCTTGCTCCAAACGCTCCGTGGCGAGCGAAACAATCGAAGCGACCGTGCAGCAGATCGAAGCCGCGATCTATGCCGAGTTTGATTTCGAAATCCCGGCTCAAAAAATCGGCGAGGTGGTGCTGCGTTTTCTCGCCGATGTCGACGAGGTCGCCTACATCCGATTCGCTAGCGTGTACCGCGAGTTCTCCGGGGCCACGGATTTCCTGCGAATGATCACTGGGCTGCAGCAAGTCGCGGGCGACGATCAGGTTGAGGTCCCCCCGGTCGCTGATGACCCAGAAGACGAGCCACCGGTGAAGGAAAAATTCAAACGACATTCCCGCGCCCAGCGAAACGGCTCATGAGCCGCACGCCACTGGCCTGGAAGAATCTCGTCCACGAGCCCCGCCGACTGCTGCTGGCGTCGGCGGGCGTCGGGTTCGCCGCGGTGTTGATGTTCACGCAGAATGGATTTCGACACGCGCTGCTCGATAGCCCCGTGCAACTGATCGAGTGGATGGAGTGTGATCTCGTTGCGACCAGCACCGCCCGATACATGCTGCCGGTGAACCAGCGATTCGCCCGCTCGCTGCTCCGCCGGGCCGAGTCCGATCCCGACGTTTCCGCCGCCGAGGCGCTGCTGATCGAACGATTGATGGCCCGCGTGCGTGTTGCCGGTGAGCGGGCGCGCCCGATCCGGGTGGTCTCCGTTCCCGACCCGCCCGGCTGGTTGACGATTCCAGGATTGAAGGAGCAGCGGTTGTCTCTCCAGCCACCGGGGACGGCGTTGATCGACCGAAAAACACGCGCTCGGTATGGATTCCAATTCGATCACCGGGGCTCGCCTCTACCGCAAACGGTGGAACTCGCCGAAAAACGCATCCGGATCGTCGGCAGCGTCACGATCGGAACGGACTTTGCCAACGAAGGTTCGCTGCTGATCCGAGAGAGCGAGTTTGCCAGGTATTTCCCACTTCGCGGAAGCGGCAGTCCCCTCGGTGTCGTTGATGTGGGGATGTTTCGGATCAAGCGAGGCGCCGACCCCGATCAAGTCGCCGAGCGTTTGACCAACCTGGCTCCTTGTATCTGGAACGTCGTTCGTAAGGACGAGTTGAAACAGAAGGAAAGGAAGTTTTGGAGTGAGCAGACGCCCGTCGGCGCAATCTTCTTTATCGGCACCGTGATGGGTTTCGTCGTCGGTGTGATTATCTGTTACCAGATCCTCTACACCAGCCTGCAGGACGCGATGCCCGAGTTCGCCACGCTCAAGGCGATGGGCTATCCCAACAGATACTTTGTAGGCGTGGTCGTTCGCCAATCGGTATTCCTGTCCTGGTTTGGCTTCGTCCCGGCGGTGCTCGTGGCACTGGCGTTGTTCTGGATGCTCGAGAGTTATTCCGGGCTGCCGATGCGGCTGACATTCACGCGTGCCATCACCGTGCTCGCACTGACCACCTCGATGTGCTTGATCAGCGGCCTGCTGGCCCTGCGCAACCTCGTTCGCGCCGATCCGGCAAGCTTGTTCTAACCGTCTCTCACGACGCGCAGGGCCAACGGTCAAGCATCCAGGCCGATGGATGCAGGCCAGGCGAATGGGCCGGACATCACAAGCACGTGGCGTATTCTCTTTTTGGGGAGTCGCAAGCATCTGTTGCAGTCCATGTTCTGAGTCCAATCGAGACCTCTGTTTCGATCGGCGATGCATTATCCGATCGGGCCGATCGACACCCAGCACTGGCAACCTTGACCAAGAACGAACAACGCTTTCTGCGAGGTTTGGCTGACAGCGAAACACCGCCGCAGCCGTTCTCGTCCGATTTCACCCGCAAATACACGGACTTCGCACCGCCTCCAATGCCCAGCGGGCTGCTCAGTCCCTCGTCGTCAGCGACGTGGTCGAGCGTGAGGAATCATCCTACGTGATCACCGATCGCTTCTTGCGGCTCTGGATCAGCCAGTTGCAGTCGTGAGCTGACGACACGCTGCCGACTCGCCATCTTTTCTGCGCGGTGCTATCCTCTTATCTTGCCTAGTCTGACTAATCACTCAGTCCGCGAGAATCAGGATAATCAGCCCATGACGGACCAACGCCGACGGACAAAGTTCCCCCACGCTACAGCAAACACCAAGCGACGCCGCCGTCGAATCAGCCGCGACTACCGTCGTCGGCTGCATCTGGAACCGCTGGAGAATCGCCGGTTGCTGGCCGCAGGCACCGACCTCGCGAATCTCTCGGGCCTCGTCTACAACGATTTCAATGGTGACGGATTCACGCCGGGCGAGCAGGTTGTCAATGCCTCGGTGACGCTTTACCGCGATGATGGCGATGGGCAGTTCGAACCGGATAGTGGCGACAGTCAAGTTGCGACAACGCCGACGGACGCCGACGGTCGGTACACGTTCGAGCGATTGACTGCGGGTCAGTACTTCGTATTGCAACCGGCCCAGGACGTCAGCGGGGTCTCCTTGCAGCAGGCTGTTTCGCCGCCGGTCACGATCACCGCGGAGCAGGTCGCGGGGCAATTGATCCGCACGATCGATGGATTCGATGGCGCCATGCAGACCGTTTCGGATGAAGTGCTCGACGGCGTCCCTGTGACGTCGACTGCGGACGCACCCGAAGCGATTGGTGGCTCGCGAGATCTACTGGTCAACAAGACAAGTGATATCGGCACGATCAGCCTGGTCGTCAACGACCCTGTCTCACCGGATCTCTTGCAAGTTCGCTCGGACGGTTTCGGTGGCGGGCAGCGTGTTGTGATTTGGGACGGGGCCGACGATGACCCGACCGTCGTCAACGATGATGGTCTCGGTGGAATCGATTTGACTAGCAATGGCGAGGCTGCGGGCATGCGCCTGGTCATCGGTGCGGATTTGCCTGCAGGGGCGGCCATCGTGCGGCTCTACACCGACGACGGCAATGGCAGCACGCTGACCCTGAGCAGCACGGCAACACTCGATATCCCGCAAACGACGACCCAGCCCACGTCGGTGGAATTCGTACCCTTTTCGGACTTCACCACCGCTTCGGGAGCGAGCGGTCCGGCGGACCTGACGAGTATCGGTGCGATTGAGTTCGAGGTCGTCGCGGACCCCAATTACGATGCGCTCGCGGATTTGATCGGTACGATCGGACCGAATTTGATTCCCGTTGCCGATTTCGATAACTATGAACCGATCGATTTGAATCTTTCGAAAGAACTGATCACGGCAGATCCGAACGTGAACTTGCCCGTCTCGTTTCGTTTGACGCTGCTCAACGAAGGTGAGAGTACCGCCACGAACGTGGTGGTTACCGACAACCTGCCCGCGGGCATTACGTACAGTTCGGATCAACCTTCGGCAGGGTCGACCTATGCATCCGATACAGGGCTTTGGACGATCCCGAGCCTGGCACCTGGTGCAACCGTCACGCTCGAATTGACCGGGCTCTTGACCAGCAACGCACCTCAAACGAACACGGCGCAGGTCACGGCCGCTGACCAGTTCGATGTCGACAGCACGCCGGATAATTCCGATCCGAGCGAAGATGACCAAGACTCGGCGGTCGTGACAGCAGCACAGATCAATCTTGCGCTCGACAAAACCGTTTCTGAACCCAGTCCCAACGTCGGTGATCCGGTCTCGTTTACCTTGACTCTTTCGAACTCCGGAATCGATGACGCGACCAACATCGTCGTGCAGGACACGCTGCCGCCAGGGCTGACGATCTCATCGAACGAACCGGCGTCAGGGACGTTCAACCCGAGCAACGCACAATGGACGATTCCCTCGCTCGCCGCGGGTCAGTCGACCACGCTGTTGCTGAATTCAACCGTCACGGCGGCGGGTAGCTACACCAATGTTGCTGAGGTGATCGCCGCGGATCAGTTCGACACCAACAGCACTCCCAACAACAACGATCCCAATGAAGACGACCAGGATCAGGTTACGTTTCAAACGCAGACTGCCGATCTCTCGCTGGCCAAGACCGTCGTCGGGCAGGTCTCGAGCATTGGCGACAACGTGACGTTCTCGATCACGGTCAACAATGAGGGACCCAATCCAGCGACGAATGTCCGCGTCCGAGATGTGCTGCCGGCGGGTTTGACCTACGTGTCGGACACCACGAGCGTCGGCGATTACGATTCGGCCAGTGGAGATTGGACGATTGCCGAAGTGCCTGTCGGCACGCCGGTAACGCTCAATTTGGTCGCCGAAGTCACCACGACCGGGACGAAAACGAATACCGCCGAGATCATGGCGTCGGATCAATCCGATCCCGATAGCACGCCGGGCAACGGTTCCTCAGGAACGGCGGGCGAAGAGGATGACATCGACTCGGTCATGCTCACACCCGTCGCCATCGACCTCGAACTGAGCAAGACCACGACCTCGGAGCGTCCCGCCCCAGGGGAAACGTTCACCTACAACCTGACCGTCACCAACACCAGCGCTGACAACGCGACCGGTGTGAGGGTCACCGATCAGATTCCCGTCGGATTGATCTTTCAGTCCTCCACCGTGGATGAAGATTACGCACCCGACACCGGTGTCTGGAACGTAGGCAGCGTGCCTGCCGGTGAGTCACGGACGATCGCCATCAACGTGTCGCTCGATCCGTCACGGTCCGATCTCCTGAGCCCGATCAGCAACACGGCCGAGATCACTGCGGCCAACGAGTTTGATATCGATAGCACGCCCGACAACCACGAGCCCAATGAAGACGATCAGATGACGATCGCGGTCACACCGGCCAATGCGGATCTGTCTCTGACCAAGACGGTCGAAAATCCACTCGCCAACGTGGGCGAGGATGTCACGTTCACGATCACGGCAACGAACTCCGGCCCCGACCCCTCGGGCTCCTTTGTCGTCGCCGACCCGCTTCCCGAAGGCGCTGTCTTTGTGGATGCAACCACAGAAAACGGTTCCTATGATCCGGGAACACAGCGCTGGTCCGTCGCGGGCCTCGAACTGAACGAAACCGCAACCTTGACACTCGTGCTCCGAGCCAGTGCGAGCGGTACGATCAACAACGTTGCGGAAATTGTCTCGGCGAGTCTACCCGACCCCGACAGCACGCCGGGCAACGGTGTCGAAGAGGAAGACGACCAAGCAGCCGCGGTGGCTCAAGCCGAACAGATCGATCTGTCGCTGACCAAGGACACCGATAACCCCACCCCCCGCGCCGGTGAAACATTCAGCTACACGATTACAATCGCCAACGGTGGCCCCGATACCGCGACCAACATCGTCGTCGCCGATCGCTTGCCCGACGAGGTGACGCTCGTCGGCAATGAGCCCGCGTCGGGGTCCTTTGTCTCGAGCACCGGACTTTGGACGATTCCCTCGCTCGCGGCCGGCGAGTCGACGACTCTGAAGCTTGATGGGCGGATCGATTCCATCGCGGGGTTGCCCTCAGATGACCCAATCTTTACGGGCGTGCTCAATACCGCCGAAGTCATGTCCGTCGATCAGACCGATTCCGATAGCACACCCGGCAACGATGTCGAGAGTGAGGATGACCAGGACTCCGTCAGCGTACGCGTGCCGATCGCGGACCTTTCTGTCGAAAAGACCACACTGACGCCCAATCCCAACATTGGTGAGAATGCCCGGTTCGAGATCGTCGTCCAGAACGCTGGACCCGATGTGGCCACGAATATTGTCATCGCCGATACGCTGCCACCGGGTCTGACCTACCTCTCGGATAGTCAGAGTGATAACGACAACGAGTACGCGTCCGACACGGGGCTGTGGACCATCGCCACACTCGGTGTGGGGCAAAGTGTATCGATGCAGCTTGTTGCTGACGTCGAGTTGGCGGGGATGTTCACCAATACGGCCGAACTGATTTCGGTGGATCAGGACGACCCCGATTCGACCCCCAACAATCAACTGCCTGACGAAGACGATCAGTCCAGCGCCACGCTGTCCACGCCCGTCATCGATCTCTCGCTGCAGAAGACCAACATGCCGCTGCGACCATCGGTCGGTAGCGAGGTCACTTTCACACTCGAGGTGCTCAACGATGGGCCCGATGACGCCACCGGTGTTGTTGTCTCCGATGAGCTGCCCGATGGATTTGAGTTCCTCTCATCGAACCACCCCATCGCCTTTTCGCCCCTAACCGGCCTCTGGAATGTCGGCGCTCTGGCCAGTGGCGAATCGCAATCGCTGGAGATTCGAGGCAATGTGATCTCGACCGAACCCTTTGAGAACCTCGCCGAAGTGGTGGCGGCGGACCAATTCGATAGCGACAGCACGCCCGATAACGGTTTCGACAATGGCGAAGACGATACCGCCCGCGTCACGGTCACGCCCGCCAGTGCTGACCTGTCGCTGACCAAGACAGTGGACGATGACACACCCAACGTTGGCGACGATGTTGTGTTCACCCTGACCGTCCGCAACGACGGGCCAGATACCGCCGCGGGCATTGAGGTGCTCGATACCTTGCCACCGGGATTGACTGACATTCGTGCCGACGAGCAAACCGGCAGCTACGATCCAGACGACCGGATTTGGCGAATCGACGAACTCGAGTCCGGCAGTACGGCCGTGCTCACGCTCACCGCAACGGTCGACCGCAGTGCCAACGACAGCGACGAGCCGATCACGCGAACCAACTTCGCTGAAATCATCGCCAGTTCCCAGTTCGACCCTGATAGCACGCCCGGCAACGGTGACAACGACGAAGACGACAGCGCCTCGGTTTCGTTCGTCCCACAGTTGATCGATCTCGCGTTGACGAAAACGAGCGATTCCGATCGCGCCAACGTCGGCGACACGATCGAATACCGCGTCACGGTGAGCAACGATGGACCGACCGATGCAACCGGCGTGGTCGTCTCCGACCCGCTGCCCGCTGGGTTGACATTTGTTTCGGCAACACCCTCGAGCGGAGAAAACTACAATCCACAAACAGGCGATTGGTCGATCCCTCAAATCCCTGCCGGCGAGACCCGGGAGCTGATTCTGAACGCCACCGTCTCGCCCGACCCCAGTATCGTCGACGAGATCCTCGCCAGCGGGATTACCAACATCGCCGAGGTGATTGCCGCCGATCAGCCCGATCGCGATAGCACGCCCGACAACGGTCCTGGCGAAGATGACTACCAAGCCATCACGCTAGAAATTGCCCAGTCCGACTTGTCGCTGACGAAGACCGTCGACAATGCCACCCCGGACCAGAACGACATTATTACGTTCCTGGTTACCGTCAATAATTCCGGGCCCGATACCGCGACCAATATCGTTGTCAACGACGCACTCCCAGTCGGTCTTTCCGATGTACAGGTCACTGCACTGACGGGCGACTTCGACGCGTCGACGAACCACTGGACGATCGCAGAGCTCGAGTCGGGAGGCTCCGCTCAATTGCAGATCCGAGCCCGGGTGACGAGCGCCAACATCGTAACGAACGTCGCCGAGATCATCGCCGCCGATCAACTCGATCCGAACAGCACGCCAGGCAATAGCGACCCCAGCGAAGATGATATGGCGAGTGTCCAGGTGATCCCGCGAGTCATCGACGTCAGCGTCGAGGCATCGGCGATCCCAGAGGAGATTGAACTCGGCGATACCGTAGAGGTCACCGTGACCGTTCACAACGGATCGTCCTCCACCGCACCGCTTGCGGCTGCCGATGACCGGGAAATCTCCGATGCCACCGGCGTCGTTGTCGGTGTGACGATTCCCGAAGGATTGACGTTGATCGACGCCAGTCCAGCGGGTGTCTACGACGCGCCCTCGGAACAGTGGACGGCCGGCGAAGTCGCCGCCAACTCGAGCAAGCAGCTCATCCTAACCTTCCGTGTCGATACGCTCACTCTGAAGACGTTTGAGATCGAAGTCCTCGAAACCAATGAGATCGATATCGACAGCACCGCGGGCAACCACGATCCCGAGGAAGACGACCAAACCAGCGTCTCGATCCATCCCCCCGCCACACTCTCCAAACGCCTGTTCATGGCGCGTTGATCGGCGAGGTGTGGGGAAACTCATGGGTCCGGTGGTGAAACGGCCTGTCGATTTAATCGACAGGCCGTTTCACCACCGGCATTAGGGCGGTAGCCCGTTGCCGGTCCGCCAACGGCAAGCCAATAAGTGGCGGATTTTGCGAAGGCTTTTCTGTGGTGGACGAGGCAACGATCTGTAGATCCCCCACAAGTTTCCCTACGCCGAAGGCGTTGAAGAAAATAGCCGGTGGTTTGAGCGTAAGCGAACACCACCGGATAGGTCACCAAACGCAAGAGCCAACCCCGAATGGGGTTGAAGATCATTCACGACGGGATACTTCTGGGTATCCAACAGCTCGATGCTTCGTCCAATACGACACTTTTTACTCTCGCGTTCCTAACGTCCCGGAAGCATATCCAAGAGTTGGTCTCGGACAAAATCGCGAATCTCGTCGCGAACCCGGCGATACTCATCGAGAGCCTCTTCCTCGCTTGCCGCTTCCTTGGCGAGTTTCGGTGGGTCGTCGAAACCGACGTGTACCAGTTTCGCATCCGTTAGAAATGCCGGACAATTCTCGTCCGCATGACCGCACACCGTGACCACCAAATCGAGCGGTGTTTCTGCCAGCGTACTGGCGAGTTTCGAGGTCTGCGCCGAAATATCCACGCCAGCCTCTTGCATCACTTGCATCGCATTGGGGTTCATCCCGTGCGCCTCGATGCCAGCGGAGTGCACTTCGATTTCATCGCCGTGAAAATGCCTCGCCCAACCCTCTGCCATCTGGCTGCGACAGGAGTTGCCCGTGCATAGAAATAGAACCTGCTTTGGAGCCATGAGAGCCCACCTTTCTTTGATAAATAAGGTATCAGTCAATTCGTTTGTTAGCTCGCCGGTGCGGAATCCACAGCGACGATGCGGCGTAGCCCCGACAATCCAGTGGGAGCTTCGCTCTGCCAAGGAACAATCCCCACGCGAGTCGCCAGTGTCGATCGCACCTCGTTGATGAACGGTAACTCACGTTGGCGGCGTTGGCGGAGCGCCGGATCCGTGACGCTCAGTGGCACGAGGCTTTGATTAATGACCCAGGCGAAAGGTTCGATCTCAGCACGGCGTAGGTCCTCCTGCAACCGTGCCGCTTCGTGAACCGGAGTCGCTTCAGGCAATGTCACCACGAGCACTCGCGTGAAATCGGGGTCACGCAGTCGCGGCAACAACTTCTCAACCGCCTCGGGCATCTGGCTTGATTGCCGTGTCACTTCCCGGTGGTACGCCAGTGCGGAATCGAGCAAAAGAATGGTGTGCCCCGTCGGTGCTGTATCCAAGACAACGAAACGGTCCGCACCTTCGGAAACCGCTCGGGCGAACGCACGGAACACAGCGATTTCTTCTGTGCAAGGCGAACGCAAGTCCTCTTCGAGCAACGCTTTGCCCTCCTCGTCCAAGTCTTTGCCTGCCGTTTGCATCACTTCGTCGGTGTAGTCGGCGGTTTCCTGAACCGGGTCGATGCGCCCAACGGTCAATCCTGCGAGCTCGTCCGCCGCGATCAGGGCCGAGACATGAGCAGCGGGATCTGTCGTCGACAGGTGCACGTCGAAACCACGCTCGGCTAACGCGACCGCCACGGCAGCTGCTACCGTCGTCTTGCCGACTCCTCCCTTGCCCATCGCCAGAATCACGCCATGGCCAACGGCGGCGAGATCATCGATCAGTGAGCCGAGTCCAGCGGCCGAGGTGGGCTCTGCCTCCAGCAGATCATTGCTGTCATTGATCGATTCAAGGCCTGCCGTGCCGCCAGTCGTACCGACACTCCGCAGCGAATCGATCCCCATCAGTCCGCCGCTGGCCAGCGGAACGGTTGAGCGGTCCAGCCCCGCGATCACGTCGGGCATGGCTGCGATCGCCTCTTCACCACGCCGCTGCATCGCCGCCGCAATCGTGTCTTCGGGTGTTTGGCTGGTGAAGATACCGTTGACGATCAGATGCTGATTGTGCACGCCGAGCTCCTGTAACTCGCCGCTGGTCCGCCCTGCCTCGCGAAACGCGGAGGTTTCTGGACGGGTGACCAAAACCAAGGTCGTGCAGCCGCCGTCGGCCAACGCATCAACCGTTTGCTTGTAAATCAATGTCTGGGCCTGTAATCCAGCGAGCGGGCCCAAGCAGGACGTGCCCGTTGTGTTGTTGTCGATGTATCCCGACCAAGCCGAAGGCAGCGTCAGCAGACGCAGGGTGTGCCCGGTCGGAGCCGTGTCGAAAACGACGTGATCAAACTGCGAAGTCGCTTCTTGATCACCGAGCAGTTTGGCGAACTCGTCGAATGCCGCGATCTCCAGCGTGCAGGAACCCGAAAACTGTTCCTCCATGCTCGCTACAGCTGCATCAGGCAAGACGCCACGGTAGGGACCAACCATCCGCTCTCGGTAGTCCTGAGCTGCCACCTCAGGATCCAGGTTGACCGCGTACAGGTTGGGGACGGACTCGACCGGCGTCGGTTCACTCGCCAAGGGCGTGCCCAAAACTTCATCGAGATTGGACGCCGGATCAGTCGAAACAAGCAGCACGCGTAGGCCGCGATCGGCCAGCTGAACCGCACTCGCACACGCCATCGACGTTTTCCCCACGCCGCCCTTGCCGGTGAAAAAAAGATTGCGAGTGGGCTGATCGAGAAACTGCATTTTCATTCTCCTGGCTCAAAAGTGAGCCGAATGCCGTAAGGCATCGGGTAATTCCTAGTACAAAAATGTGCCGAATGCCGTAAGACATCGGGTAACCGACGCGGAAACAATGAACGCCGACGTGGACAAAGCAGCGAGCTGTTGACTACCCACAAAACCGGATCCCCTGTCAGCTTGTCTGACAGGTATCCCCGTTTGAAAGCGGCGTAAGCTTTCAGCTTGCGATTTGAGCCGGCCGCAGCTGGAAGCTGAAGCCACTTGTTGTCCTCCCGATGCTTAAGCACGTCTGGGGAAGGTTCTCCGCATAACTTAATTAGCCGGTGGGCGCTAGCCGAATACCGCTTACTTCAGATGCGAAGCGGTCTTGGTAACCCGATGCGTGAGCGAGGATGATCTATTGCACGCAAAGCACTGCATTTTCCTCGCTCACGCATCGGGTTACCAACCTAGCCATGCCCCAAACGGGGCCAAAGTAAGTGCCATTCGGCGCTAGCCCCGGTTTTCTGCCGCCAAACGCGAAGCGTTGAAGCAACCGGAGCTAACGCCCGCCGGCTAATAAACCGAAACAATTCCCCCGACCTGCTTAGCAACAGTCCGAACTGCCGCCACAGCAGCCCGAGTCACCGGACACCGGCAGCGTCGCCTTGGGCTTCATCGCAGTTCCGGTCCACAGGGCGAGGTTCTCTCGCGATGGGTATTCGCTACGGCTGACAACGCGGCCATCGACAATAACCAGCGGCAGGCAATCAACGCCTTCGTCGGTGAGCAGTTGTTGCACTGTGGCGTTGCTGGCGAACTCAGCCGGATCTTGGGCCAGATTGAATCGGACCACGTCGTGCCCCTCCGCCTTGAGCCAATCCAGGTCAGCAGAAAATTTTGGTAACACCGGGTCAACTTGCGGCCCGCAAACGCCGGTCGAGCAACACATTGCTTTGTCGTAGATTTGAACTTGGGTCATCGCTTCGTCTCCTGGGATGAAAGTTTCAATGGTGGGAAGTAGACGGCAAAGACGGAACGTCCATCGGCGATGGACGATAGGTCCAGCCAGAAAACGTCATAAATCCGCAACCAGGGCTTTTAATTGGTCGAGTTTCTCGTGGTTGATGCAGTAACAGACCTTGGGGCCATCCACTTCTCCCTGGATCAACCCCGACTCTTTGAGGATCTTCAGGTGCTGAGAAACTGTCGATTGGGCCAAGGGCAGGCAATCGACAATCTCACCGCAAATGCAAGCCTCACGGCCAATCAGCAACCGCACGATCTGAACCCGGGCCGGGTGGGCGATCGCCCATGCCAGCTTCGCAAACGACTCTGCCGTCGGGTCCGCATGAAGCTGCACCGGGGTCGAGTCGCAGGGTTTCTGAGTCAATCGCTTTGCCATGGGGTTCCTTTATCGTCCATTCACGATAGGCGATATCGGCGTTCTTGGCGAGGGGAAATCAGTCAAAATTCCAAATTCGACGGCGCGACGTCTGCCAGCCTATCGCCGTTTACCAAACATCGCCTCGCGATTGGTGTCGAAGCCGGCCTCTCGTCGTTTTGCAATCAGCTTCGCCCGCATCTCCTCCACGACGGACACGTACTCGGGGTTGCTCGCTTGGTTGGTGAACTCGCCGGGATCATTCTTCAGGTCGTAGAGTTCCATTCCCTTCTCGCCCCAGCCCCACTGGGTGAATCGCCAACGGTCTGTCCGCAGGGACTCACCGCCGCTACGGCTGATCGTGAATGCCTGTTGCTTCTTCCACTCCGGTGAATCGGTATCGGTCAGCAGCGGCCGGAGACTCTCTCCCTGGAGGACTTCCGGCGCGTCAACGCCAGCTAAGTCGGTGAGGGTGGGATACAGGTCAATCAGTTCCGTGATCTCACTGGTGCCGTGGCCATGCATTTCGGTGAGCCACGGGACACTGACGATGAACGGCACTCGCGTCGCTTCCTCGAAGAGGTGCTGTTTCTGAAACTTGTGGTGATGACCCAGCAGGTATCCGTGATCGCTGCTGAAGACGACGATCGTGTTGTCGGCCAAACCTTTTTCTTGCAGTGCATCGAGCACGCGCCCGACCTGAGCGTCCATATACGAAACGCTGGCGTAGTAGGCCTGCAGCAAACCCTTGTGGAGTTCAGGCGTGACCCCATATCTCGACTTGTTTCTCTTGTAGTTGCGAATCACCTTTGGCACATCGTCGAGATCATCCTCGGGGACGAGCGGTGCTTGCATCGCGTCTCGTTGGTAGCGGTCAAAGAACTCTTTGGGTGCGACCAACGGCACGTGAGGTCGGACGAAACCCACGGCAAGAAAAAACGGTCTGTCCTTGACTCTTTCCAATACCTCGACGGCACGATCGGCCGCCAATGCATCGGCGTGATCGCTGTCTGTGGCCGAGGTGATGACGGCCGTAAAACTCTGTGAGCCTTTGTCCTTCGGTGACCAGTTGGTCAACTCGCCCGGCGTGTGATGCTCGGGAGCTCGAACATTGATCGCCTCGTCCCACGACAGCGGATCATCGCTATCCGCCGTTCCCGCGATAATCTCTGATGGGATCCCCATGTGATAGATCTTGCTCACCCGGGCTGCGTAGTAGCCGCGATTGCGGAACGCTTGCGACAGCGTCACGACCTCGGGCAGGCTACCACGCAGCGTGCCCGCGTTGCCGAGTGTCAAGTTGGAATACGGATACAAACCTGACATGATCGATGCCCGCGACGAACCGCACACGGGATACTGGCAGTGCATGTTCTCAAATTGAACGCCGCGTGCTGCCAAGCGGTCGAGGTTCGGTGTCTGGCACTGCGGGTGTCCAAAACCACTCAACGCCGTGTTCAAGTCGTCAGCGATTAGAAACAGGACGTTCGGCCGGTTCGGTTCGGCAGAAACCAAGCCAATCGGCGCTACCGCTAAGAATACAAAAGCAAACCAACGGAAACTGAGCATCCATTTCACTCCGAAAAAAATGTAGGTGAGGCTCGTAGCTGAAAACACGAACTCTGAAAACGAGATCATGAACGCTCCATCTGTTGAGCTCACTCAGAGCTAGGATGATCTCCCGAAGACCGTCAAACCTCAAACCTTAGCATAGACACTCTCGGGGAACCTCGTGCTGTTCCCTCCCAGCGATAAAATCGCGAAAGCCATTTGTCCACGACGCAAACCTCGCGAGCGGGGGACGTCCCACCTCTTGACCCCGGCAGGCAACAATGCGAAGCCTTTTTCTCCCGTGAAGTACGGGAATGCTTGCTTTCAGACGCTGCCTGGAAACAATCTGCCGTAGAGGCCCTGCCTCCTGATCATGCCAGCAGGCAGAGCCAACAACGGTGCGGTGCGTCCCCAGGGCTGTGGCAGCTTCGGCTGCGTCGGAAAGAGCCATCGGGCCGCCAGTTCCGTGCTCGAGACACTAGCAGGCGTCTTCGCTGTAGAATGCATTCTCCGCCATCCCGTCTCGCCCAGCCAGATTGAATTCGGGGCTATCAATGGCCGTGGTATCGCTCAAGGTGGTCGGTGGATTTGACGATGGCGTCGTCGCGTTCGGCGGAGCCTCGTCTGCGTCGCCGCATCCAGCGAACGTGAGTAGGGCTGCCGATACCAGTGTCAAGAAGAATGTCGTTTTCATGTTAAGCCTCGCTAGAAGAAGTGCCTGTCGCACTATCGGGATAGAACTGAGTACTGCTGGGTAGTTAAGCGAGTTTCGTGCCAATTGTTCCAGTCCATCAAGGGTCACTGTGAGGGAATGTCAGGACGGCGGTGGAGTCCCTCAAAGATCAATGAAGCAACCCTGTCGTGATGAGCTCAGGCGGTGTTCATAAATCGCCACCGAGTACCCAGCTCGTCGCGTGTTGGGCGAGTTGGGCGGCGTGCTCGATGCCAAGTTTTTGCTTGATGTTCTCTTTGTGTCGTTCGATCGTTTTGACGCTCAAATACATCGCGTCAGCGATCTGGCGAGTACTGCGGCCATTGCCAATTTGCTCGAACACTTGCAGTTCACGGTTCGATAGCGAGTCGATGCCTTCGACCGACTTGGTCCCTGGCGAGCCCATGCGTCCGCGCAGCAGCCCATCGGTCAACGCATTGCTAAAGTACAACCCACCGTGCAAGATCGTCTCGATTCCTTGGATCAGCTTTTGAGGGGCTTCTCTTTTGTTGATATAGCCCGCCCCCCCAGCGGCTAGGACGCGATGGGCGAACAGTACCTCGTCGTGGGCAGATATCACAAGCACTTTGGTGCCGTCTTTGCGTGAGTCGATCGACCGGATCAAGCTGATCCCGTCGCCCTCGTCGAGTGACAGGTCGACGATGGCCAGGTCCGGGTGTTCACGCTTGATCAGTTCCAGGCCCTCCCTTTCCCCTTCGGCCATCCCGACGACGTCCATCGCCGGTTCCTGATTGATCAGTTGAGCGTAACCAAATCGCACAATTCCATGATCGTCGACGACAACGATTCTCGCAACTTTCCGCAACGTCTCGCTCATGATTGGCACCTTTTCAGTGGGATGGTGAGAATGATGCGGGTTCCGTCGCCGTCGGCGGTCTCGACGGTCAATTCGCCGCCGATCATCTCGGCTCGATAACGCATGATTCGCAGGCCATTGCTCTTGGGTTTGATTTGGCGGGTATCAAATCCATCTCCTCGATCCACAACGACCATCCGAAAGAAGTCGCTCGTGGAAAGTTCAACGTCTATGCGACCGCTGCCTGAGTGCTTGATTGCGTTATGAAGCGATTCGCGTGCGATTTGGTAGATCGTTGCTGCAGCTGCATCGATACGTACGAATGAGTCATCGAATTCTTCGCAATGCAGAGTGATGTCGATCCGAAACCGCCGTTCGAGTTCAGCGGCAAGGCGGTTGAGCGAGGGCATTAGATCTGCGGCCGCGACCGTGTCGGGCATCAATCCACGCGAGAGTCGGCTGACGTCTTCGTGGGCTTCCTGCAAAATCTCGATGAGATGATCGAGATTAGTGATTTGGGGCGATAGTTCCGGCGGCATACGAGCGCGAATTGATTCGGCGATCAAGGCACCGCCGGTCAACTGCTGAGCGATTCCGTCATGCAGTTCGCGGCCGATTCGCCGCTCCTCTTCGTTGGCGATATCTGCGACTACTCGTTCGAGTCGTTTTCTCTGGACCACGTGCCCTAGCTGGATGCCTACCTCGGGCATGATCTCTAAAAATTCCGGTTCGGGCGAGGTTGGCTCCTCGGAGAAAAACTCGATGACCGCGACGGTCTCTTCGCGGATCATGATGGGGAAGGCGATCGCTCCACGCAGCCCCGCCGCTGCGGCTTGTCTTTGCAATGCATCGGGTACCTCCGAGATGTCACGGACCTGCTGCGGTTGTCCCGTTTCTGCGACGATGCCAGCGAGGGTTCCCGGCGTGTCAATCGTTGTCTGCTCAATCCGGCGCTGAAACTCGGTCAGCTCGGCCTTCTGCTGGTCGATCTGGTCGCTGACATGCCAGATCTTGGTACTGGTCAGTCGGGGCATCTCGCTGTCATGTTGCGTGCTCAATCGCCACAGATGACCGATCCGCCAACCATTGAAGTCGGCCAGCCCGGCCATTGCGAGACGCATTGCCGACTCGACCGACTGGGCTTCGTTCGCGATTCGAGTGACATGTTGCAGGATGGTTAGCAGTTCGGTTCGCCGAGCCACTCGTCGTTCCAGCGTTCGGTTCGCGTCGCGAAGTTTTTCCTCACTCTCTTCCAGTTCGACTTCGCGTTTTCGCCGGGAGGTGATATCCATCAGTGTGATCACAACGCCGCCGATTCGATGGTCGTCGGTTCGGTAGGGCACAATTCGCCGTATGAAGGTTCGATCGCCGGAGCAATCCACTTCCTTTTCAACAGGTGTCAATCGCTGCAGTACCTGTTCACACTCATCGACCAAATGATCGTTCAGGAAATCATTGTGCAAGTCCCCCAAAGGGCGGCCGATGTCAGCTGGCTTGATGCGAATCAATTCCCGCATCGCGGGGGTGAACCAACGAATCGTCAGCTCTCTGCCGAGGCACGCGGTGGGCACCTCGGTGGCGGAGATGAGGTTTTCGAGGTCCGCGTGCTTGACCTCCAGCTCTCCCACTTTGCTGGCGAGTTGTTGGTTGACGGTAGAGAGCTCCTCATTGAGCGATTGCAGCTCCTCCTTTCCCGTCTCAAGTTCTTCGTTGGTGCTCTGCAATTCCTCATTGATGCTCATCACCTCTTCGTTGCTGGCCTTGTGCTCTTCGCTGGCCGCCTCGAACTGTTCCACCGTGGATTGCAGGTCATCTTGGGTCGCGGCCAGTTCTTTCTCTAATTGATGGAGTTGGGTGTTCTCATCGATCGAGGACAACGTCGCCTCGGACGTCGGTGCGGTCCCGCCAGCCTTACTTGGTGGTTGTGCAGGTCGCGTGTTAGGACGGTCGCCGTTATCAGTGACGTCTTCGAAAACGATCAGGGCAAAATCATCCTGCTGGTCTTCGCCGGAAATCAGTCGCACGTCGAGCCGAATCGAAGAGGCACTGGAAATGAGTTCACCGCGACACACGACGCTCACGTCGGTATCCTCGTGGTAGGCACGCTGCACCGCAGCGCGGAGTTGGCTCCGTAGGATGGGCACAATCTTGCGGAGTAGATTGTCGTTGGGAACACCCTCCTGGTGCGTCAGGTAAGGGTTCACGTCGCCGCAGATGTAGAGAATTTGCCACTGGCGGTTGATCAACACTGCCCGGGCCGACATCATCGCCAGCAGTTTCTGCTGGGCGAGCTGAGCCGGACGTTTGGGCAGTGCCGGTCGGGTCGGCAGTTCATATTCGCGGCGCGGCCCGATGCGATTCGCCGGCAAGCTGAACTTGTCCTGCGCCGTTCGCCCCCTGCTCTGGAAAATTCGGCTGCTCTTGTCGATCGTCTTGAACAGGTCTTCATGCCGGCCAACCGTCTCGGCCGTACCCAGCAAGAGGTAACCTTGCTGACGAAGGGCAAAATGGAAGAGAGAGATGATTTTCTGCTGCAGGTCGGGCTTCAGGTAGATTAGCAGGTTGCGGCAGCAGACCATGTCGAGCTGGGAGAAGGGTGGATCCGCAATCACGTTTTGATCGGCGAACACAACTGTCTCACGTAGCGATTTGTTGACCTGGTAATGGACGTCTCCATCCCGCAGCGTAAAGAAACGCTTTAGGCGTTCCCGGGACACGTCCGCCTCGATACTTGTGGGATAATTTCCCGACCGGGCTCGATCGAGGGCATCGACATCGATGTCGGAGGCAAAGACCTGCAAACGACAAGATTTTCGCTGCCTCCCGATTTCCTCCAAACACAGCATCGCAATGGAATAGGCTTCCTCACCCGTTGCGCAACCCGCACTCCAAACTCGCACCACATCATCATGCGATTTCGACGCGACGATTTCGGGAATCGCGTGGGCCGCCAGTTTCTCCCAAACTCGCGGGTCGCGAAAAAAATCGGTAACACTGATCAGCAAATCCTTCGCGAGGGCTTGAATTTCGTCCGGATGCTCGCCCAAGAACTCGAGGTAGTCCTCGTACCGATCGATGTGATGCAAACACATCCGCCGCCGCGTGCGACGCGACAAGGTCGCCAGTTTGTAGTTTTGGAAATCCCGCTTGGCCTGCTTCGCCAAGAGTTTGATGATTTCGCCGAGTCCAGCCTCATTTGAATCCGGCGTTTCCGCCGCTGGCTCGGCGGTGCCAGCCCGTGGGGCGGGAGCGGATCCTTCGTGGCGAAAATTCTTGACCTCGGATGTCTTCGGGCCGGCGGCTTGCGTTGCCTCTTCGCCGCAGATGTAATCGTGACTGGCGAACCGAGCCAAGATTTCCGGCATCGCTTCGGGCGTTAACACTTGATCGACGATGCCGGTATTGATGGCACTGTCGGGCATCCCACTAAACTCGGTCGAGTTCAATTCTTGCGCCAACACCAGGCCGCCCGCCTCCTTAATCGCCTTGACCCCGAGCGTTCCATCGCTGCCGGTACCGGACAGGATGATGCCGACGGCACACTGTTGCTGATCTTTCGCAAGCGCTCGAAAAAAGAAGTCGATCGCGACGGGAGTGCGGCGCGGACCCTCCATTCGAGTCAAGCTCAGCCTCCCGTCGTCAATGCTCAAGAATTGGCCCGGTGGGATCACATAGACATGCCCCGGTTTCACTAGTGGCCCGTCGTCGACCTGGTTGACCGGCATCCGCGTGTACTTTGCCAACAACTCAGGTGCCAGGCTCGGTCGATCTCGAGCTAAGTGATGGACGATGACGAGGGCAAAACGCGGGGCCTCGGGTACCGCCTCCAGCAACCGCCGGAGCGCCTGCAGGCCGCCCGCCGACGCACCCACTCCCACGATCGGAAACCGGTCCGGTGCGGATGGGGAAGCGATTGGAACGTCAGGCTGCGCTGGCTTCGACACGGTGCCTCCGATGCGGGATCTGAATGAATGTTCATGATACGGGAGACGGATGTGCTTCGAACAGTCATTTGGTCGTTTCCCAATTCGAAGCCCCGCCCATGAAACGATGTCACTTTGAACATCTGGCTGGCGCGATGCCCTGGACTGCCCGGCAGGGTCCGATACGAGAGCGAGGGGTCCTACGAGCTCACGCTTTTTGAAACGGAGTGTTTGTACACGGGACGGGGCGGAGCACATAGTGTGCCGTTTAACGCTGTGGATCAGCGGCAAGTTTTCTGACCCGGCATGCGTTTCAGAAAATAGTGGTGGGTTGGGGCATCGTGAACACCACCGCGAATGTCGAGAGAGGCAAGGGCTAGCCTGAGATGGGGGATTCTCCCACCAGCAATATGGTATTTCTACGCTTTGCTGGGGTTACGGGCACCACGAAGATAATCTCCCGTCCTGGCTCGCGGAATTCTCTCGTGTCGAAAATGCGAGGCACCGATGGAAAGCTTTGCAGCCAACGTGAAGGCGATGGCGATCACCGCAGAGATGCACTGCTGATGAGGCGCGATGGACCGTATGGAACTGGATTTGGAATGACGTCTTAAGAACCCGTTTCAGTGGGAACCCAATGATGCTCCGCCAACAGATGTATCGACCTGCGACGAGAGGATGCTCCATGACGCAAAAACGCGAGACTGAATCAGAAGTACCCGGACTACCCGAACAAGAGCAAGCCGCGGCATGGCGATATTTACAAACGCAGAGTACACAGCCGGCGTCGACTACGCGCTTGCAACAAGAGCTGAGCACGGTGGTCGCGTTGCTGGTTCCAGAGTTCGCCGACGAGGTCTGTGTCGATTGTTTCCAGCCCAGTGGATTGACGCAACGGTATGCGAAGTTTGCCAGTGACGAGTTGGTGTTTGTCGCTGACAATGAAAAATTGAGAGGCGTTCGCGATCGCGAGCGTTTTACGAAGCTGCCTCTGACCTATGCCGGAGGCTTCGTCGGGGCGATATCGCTCGCGCGTTTACCGGCATCGAAACCGTTTTCTGAGGGCGAACGGGCGAGAGCACAACGACTGTCTCGAATGGTCGCGAGCCGGATCGCCGCGAGCATGGCCGCTGGGCCGGCGGCCGACCTCCAACCGCATCCGCAGCAATCCGTACCGGATGCTCAACCAACCGAAGCTCGCTTACACCACCTCTGCGGCGTTCTCGCACATGAACTTCGTAACCCGCTGAGCGTTTTCCGCACCGCCGTCGACCTGATGGAGAACGACGGATCGTCCAGCGAACCGCTGCATGGAATGCTGAAGCTGCAAACTGAGCGGATGACACATCTGGTCGACGACCTACTGGATATGTCACGCTGCCTCAACGGAAAAACACGACTTAAGAAAGAGCCGACGCAAATACCATCGATCGTCGAGGCGGCGCTGCAGAGTATGCAGTCCACTCTCAGCGATAAACGACAGCGTGTTGTGACTAATCTTCCGTCGGAATCGACGTGGATTGACGGTGATCGTTTTCGACTTACTCAAGTGCTGATCAATCTGATTTCCAACGCATCGAAGTTCAGCGAAGACGGAGCTTCGATCCGATTGAACGTCAGCGCGGATAACGAATGTGCTGAGTTTCACATAATCGACCAGGGCATTGGTATCGATCCCGACGATATGCACAGGCTATTTGAGTTCTTCTCCCAATCTCAATCGTCGGCTTCGCTCGATCACTCCTGCGGCGGACTTGGCATCGGATTGGGCTTGGTCAAGAGCTTGATCGATATGCATGATGGCAGTGTCACCGCTCATAGCGACGGAAAGGAACAAGGGGCAACATTCGTCGTGCGCTTGCCAACATGTGCAGCACCCGAGCCCGACGATTCGGCGCAGACGCCACCGGCGGTATCGAAGTGCGAGCGTGTGTTGATCGTCGATGACCGCCGCGATAACGAGTACGTTCTCAAGGCGCTGGTGACAAAGCTGGGGGCCAAAGAGACCCGCTCCGCCACCGACGGAGTCTCGGCGCTGACTGCGTTGAAGGACTTTCAGCCGGACCTCATCCTGCTGGACATCGGCCTGCAGGATATGTCGGGACTGGATCTGGCACGAGAAATACGCAAGCTACAGCACTGCCGAAAAACGTTCCTCGTCGCCGTGACGGGGTACGATGATGCTGACTTGCGGCAGCAAGCGACGTCGGCTGGCATCGATCTGTATCGACTCAAACCAGCCTCCATGGAGATGCTTGAAGATGTGTTTCGACGGGCCAGCGAAAAGGCAAGCTGCCGAACACAGGAAATGAATGATGGCTCATTGCACAGCCAATGAATGCGCCATCGAGAAGGGGCGAACACTGATTCATTCCCTTCACTATGTACTTCAGAGCGATTGGCGTGAGTCGCAGCCGTCAACGAGCCAGGAGAACCCGAACTTGAGCAGGACGCCGAAGTCGGAAGCAGGATAGATATTTCGATCAGTTTTAGCAGGCCAACGCGACCGATCCATTGGAAGAAGCGGAGGATGCCCTGGTCTGTTGGATTGATGGTTGGAATTCACCGCGATCGAAGACCGGTTGATTCTACTTGGTTTGCATCGATCACTTCAATCTTGTTGTCGATTCGCTCGACTCCGTCAACGTAACGGACAATTTCTTGCGCAACTTGCTTCAAATAGAACGAGGGCAACTGCCCCGTTAAGGTCGCCAAGGTGCGACCACCTTCCGTTCGCGAGCAACTACATTTGACGGCGTGGAGTGTTGAGCGTCCGCTGTGCCAGAGCCGGTGGATCACCGCTTGCTCAATCTTGGCAAGATAGCTGCCCGCACGCCGATCCGCTTGAGGCTGAGTGGGCGAGCGGTGCTGTTTCGCGTGTGGCTCCGCTAAAATGGTACCAAGCATGAATCTCTCGTGGTTAAGGTGAGTTGAAACCGATTTATGGAGATCGGCATGAATCCGGGCGAGAAACCTGACGAGTTTGGCGCCGTGCTATCGACTTAGGCGTCGTTCGGAAATAACTTACCCGTTTGACCTGTTCTTGTGTGGTTGAATCTCATAGTTCCAGTCACCGTGAAAGCTGTTACGTTTTAGGCGTATGCTTTGCATCTCATTGTCAGTCACTTTGC
>NZ_SJPK01000016.1:54606-100550 GCF_007859855.1 Allorhodopirellula solitaria | reverse complement strand
CTAACCGAGCCGTGCTGGCTGGCCGACAAACAGTGGACTTTGAGTGTCGAAAAAGCTACCCTATTGGTGGTGCCGCTGAGCGTACGCGCGCACTGCAAATTTTCGTTCTGGATATGACAGTACTCAAAAAACCTTCCGCTGTGCTCTGCGCACGCTTCCGTCGGATGAACCTAAAAGATTAGGTCAGTCGAGCCGCCTCCAACGGGTCGGACCCGTTGGAGGATAGGCCCAAAGTTCAACTTCGCTATTTTTTCGACTCAGCCTGCTTTCGCAGTCGGTTGAGCTTCGTCGGGCCGCCGTCTCTAATTTCGATCAAGAAGCGGGTGAGATCCAGAAACTGTTCTCGGCTTTGCAAAGTGTTGGCCAGTCCGACGGGCATCGTCGATGTTTTCGACGTGATCACGTCTTCGACATCATCCATCGGGATCACGCGAGGTTTGCCTTGGTCGGCTGCGATACTGAGCGTGATCTCGTCTTCGGTCTCCTCGATGAGGAATCCGGATAGGATCGCCCCGTCAACAGTGATGACGTTGGCCGTTTGGTACCCTTCAAGGATGCTTTCAGAGGGCTTCAGGATCGACTCGACAAGGTATTCGTCGGTGAACTCTTTGCGAGTGTCAGTCAACTTAGGACCGAGCTGATATCCAGCGCGGACATCATGGCAGGTTGCGCAGCCGGTCTGTTCCCAGTAGAAGAGTTTGGCACCTCGAATCGCGTCACCATTTTCGCGAGCGTCGCGGATCAAGTCGGCGACCGGTTCTTGGAGCAGTTCTTTCTCCAGCTCGCTATTGGCGAGTTCCTCTTGGACCATTTCCGGGCGGCTTCCCTCGGGGAAGGGATGCATCTCGAGCAGCTCCTCGGGGCTGTAAAAGCGTTGACGACCGGTGGTCTCGGCCCGGACGCGTTTGACATCTTGAGGGCGGACTCGATCGGCATCGTTGCCCCAGCTATTGCGAACGTAGGTCAGCACACTGGCGATCTCTTCATCGGAGAACATGTTGCCGATCGCGGTCATGGGAGGGACACCCAAGTCCGGCTCAAAGACTTTTCCGCGCACACGGATTTTGCCCCAGATACCGTGGAGGGTTAGTTTGATCAAGCGATCGGGATCGCCGTTGATCCACTCGCTGCCCGCCAGTGGTGGATAGACTCGCACAACACCTTCACCATTTTCACGGTGGCAGGCGTAGCAGGAGCCTTCTTCAAAGAACACCTTCTGGCCGAGGTCGTAAGTCTTGGCAAAATTCTTGTTCTTGAACTTGTCGGACTTGGTGCGATAGTCTTTCGGTTTCATCGCACCTTCGAGTTTCCCGGCGAGCAGTTGGTCATAATCGACCGAGAGGGTGAGTGGGTCGAATGAGTGCTCATCGACTTGGCGCTCCACAGCGGGCTTGAGCAACCACATGGCGCTATTGAGCGCGTTGCGAATCCAGCGATCGGTATTGCGAGATGCGACGGTCAGCAGGACTTCCGCTCCCGCTTTCCCACCGAGCCACGAACCCGCCGCGAGTGCTTCCAGCCGAACGCGTGGATGTTCATCTTTCGCAGCTGTGAGCAGGTAGGTTTGCGGTTCGTCTAAGAGGTGCAGGCAGTGACGAACGACTCGAACGGCAGCGGCGCGGACCCGGTGGTCTTTTGCCTTCAGGCATTGCTCGAGCAGCTCCGTCGACGGTTCCTGTTGTCCCCAGGTAGCCCACAATGCCTCGAGAACCAAGCGCTCATCACTTTCGTGATTGCTGGCGAACTGCATGGCGGCATCGAGAACGGCTTGCTTGTCACGACCACTCAGTTCGACGTGCGATCGCGTTCTCGCGTTGAGCTCAGGCAGCTTCATGTTCTCGAACAATTGATCGATCTCGGCGCCTGCAACGGCGGGTGGATCCACCAACGCTCGGTCGGTGTGCGTGATTCGGTAGATGCGACCATACTCTGAGTTCCGTAACGGATCTCGTGCGCTGTGTTGCATGTGCCCGATCAGCGTGTTGTGCCAATCGACGAAGTACAAACTACCGTCGGGGGCCACCTGCAAATCACAGGGCCGGAAGTTCCCATCGGAAGACTGAATCAGGTCCTGGCGGAACTTACCTTTGATCTCGACACCATCTTCCATCGTGTCGTACTGTTTGATGCCAAGAAACCCGATCGAGTTTGTGTAGAGATAATCGCCTTGTACTTCGTCGGGGAAGTGCCTGCTGTAGAGAAACTCCGCACCCGAGGTGGGCCGAGCGTGGTGTTCGTAATTGAATTTCGAAACCTTCGGAATTTCTTTGGAGTGCGGGACTTTGACGGAGTAGCCGAGCATCCAATATTGAGCACCACCGGAAGCATCATTGACAACGGTCTGGCCGAATTCGTCGTGGGCAACCCCCCAGGGGTTATTCACGTCGGTCTGCATCACTCGTTCGACTTTCCATGAGTTCGGATCGAATCGCCAAACCCCACCGTCGGTCATCCGTTGAGGACCCCAGGGCGTTTCGACTTGCGAGTGCAGGAATCGACCTTCGCACATGTAGATACCATTTCCATGATCCATGTCGAAGGCGGAGATGGCATGGTGGGTGTCGTGTGAATCGAAGCCATCGAGCAGGTATTCAATCTTGTCCGCGTGGTCATCCCCATCGGTGTCTTGGAGTAATACCAAGTACGGCTCTTGAGAAAGGTAGACGCCCTCGGGAGTCAGCTCAAAGCCGATCGGCATATGCAGTCCGTCGGCGAAAACAGTTTCCTTATCGGCCCGGCCATCTCCATCGGTGTCTTCGTAGATCAGCAGCATGTCGTTGGGCTTAGAGTCGCCCGGCTTGTAGTGCGGGTAGCTCGGAAGCGTCGAGACCCACAGGCGTCCCTGGTTGTCGAACTCCATCTGGGCTGGGTTGCCAAGATTCGGGAAGTCATGTTCTGACGCGAACAGGGAGACTTCATAGCCGTCGGGAAGGGTGAACTTCTCCATCGCGTCTGTTTCGGCATCGAGATAGTTCGTCGAGCCATTCTTAGGGCTGATCCGGAAATTGGTTTCGACCGTCGTCAGGGGACGCGTAATCGAATCATCGATCTCGAGTGTCGCCGACTTGCCTTCGGCGATTGCCCAAATATTTCGGTCACGCAACACCGTCATCTGACGGATCTTCTCAATTTCCTCTGGGTAATTGAAGTTCCCATAGGGGGCCCATCGGCGGCCATAAGCGTGCACGCCGTTGAGCATGCGATAGTCGTTGCGCCAATACCACGCCTTGTCCTGCACGGCTTGGTGGAGCAGAGAATCGGTTTTCGGGGTAACTCCGTCAGCACTGAAGAGTTGTTTCATCAAAACCGGGGCGAGTTTCTGATAGCCGGTTTCGGTGAGGTGCACACCATTGATCGTGAGCGGCTGCGTGGAGTTCTCAAACCACTGCAGGGTTGGCGAAAACAGATCGACGAAGCCGACGTTTTTCTCCTCAGCAACACTCTGCACCGCGTCGGCGTAGGCCTTCAGTAGTGTATTGCGTTGCTCCGCGTTCGGAAGATCGAACTCAGGCAGCTGCTGCATCGCGATGGGCGTCGCCAGGACGAGTCGCGGCGGTTGCTCGGCATCACTCTCGTAGGAACGTGACAGCGTGTGGTCAACGAAGGCGCGGAGTTCATTCTTGAAATTCTCGATGCCGTCCATGCCATCGAACGATTCGTTGAAACCGAAGAACGCGACGATTGTGCTCGCCTGGACGGTGGTCAACCAATCATCTGGTTTGGGGTAGTGTCCTTCCCCGAAGTGACCTTGGATCTCGGGTCGGAACTTTTCAGCACCGGGAAAGGCCCACGGGTCAGGGTTCCCGGCCTCAGGACGAAACGCTGGGGTGTGGCCCGGGAATCCCATGTTACGAAACGTCAGCTTCTTCTCGGGGAATTGTTGGTAGAGCGCCGTTTCGAACGCGTTATACAATTCCATGCGAGCGGCCAAGGTGTTGCCGAGAAAGGCAATCGTTTCGCCTTCGACCGGATCCAGTGGCAGCGATGTCGCGGGCGCGTCGCCCTCGAAGGGTGTGGGTTGCAGGTAGTCCGGCCGCACTTGTTTCGTCTGTTGCTCCTGAGCGTCTGTGACGGTCGTGATCACCTCGGGAGCGTCGGTCTGTCCCTCGTCAGCCATTGCGGGCAGCGAATGACCGGTGAGACAGACCGTTAAACAGGAAGTGAGACTCGCTAGTAGCAGGCGAGAAGGCATGGATTTCATATGGGTGGTGGGTCCTACGAATGCGAGAACGAACTCGGTATCGCAATCAGAATGTGGGGAAGAAAGGGAAAGCGGCAAGTCCTCGAGGTCACTACGAGGGCGTAAGCAGTGTAGTTCCTCATTTAGCTTAGGTGGAGACTGCGGCAGGAATCGCTCCGAAGTATGGCTGCCCGCCATTTCAAATCAGAGCGACCCCAGTTGCAGCGGAATAGCTAGTTGTACTGCGCTTGCTCACGCAGTTCGGCAGCCTCTTCTTTGGCGCGGACTTTGTCCTCCTCCAACTGCTGTTCAATCGTCTTGGTTTCCTCGGGTTGATTGACAGTGTTCGGCCCGGAGTCGGAGCATCCAGGGGCGAACGTACAAAGACAGCAGATTGAAGTGAGTGTGAGTAGTTTCCTGATCATGGAGTGATCCTGGGTGAGTGGGAAAGAGATGATTAAAGTGTCGTGTCGGTCTCACGACCTTGCATGCTGCCGGCTGCGCCCCAGATCCCGTAAGGACTGGCGGCTCCAGGTGGAGGACCACCGGTCACGCCAACCGGACGCGAGGAGAGATCCCCGGTGTCGATGCTTTCGGTAACAAAGGTGACCGAGCCGTCGAGTTTGAGCACGTGACAACCACCCTGGTGACGGCTGGCGGCGCTGAAATTACCGCCCTGCGAACCGGGGTTGTTACCCCGATTGCAGCTGGGGGAATTCGGTGGGAACGACGTGGTGACACCGGAAAACAGGGGATCTCCACAGACCCAGCTATTGCCGCGCGTACGTCCGGAGTCGGCATCGGCACAGAGCGGGGTGCCGACGGCGTAGAACTGCGGTCGCTGCGGGTCGACCGGATCGAGCAGGCAGTTTTGCCGCGGATCGTTACGAAACTCAAGTCCTGAACCGTTGACAATGTCGCCGATCACCTCGCGATTGCCGCTCGAGAGCACGATCTCTGCCATGGCGACGGTGTTACTAGTACCGTCGAGGCAATCACGGAACCGAGTGAATTTGGTATCGATGAAGGCGCCTCGTTGCTGGTCGGGGTTGCTTTGATTGACGTTGTTGCAGTTCCAGAAGCTATCGCCATAGGAGAACCCATAGTTGTTTTTCCCCTGAGGAGTGGGCGAGGGAGGATAGACGTCGCTGGGACACAGCAGCGTCGCAATCTGGGTATTGAAGGGGTCGTATTGGTCAAACCAGTGTGGTGGTCCCATCGGCGGGTAGACATCGCTGGTGTCTGGATCGACCCAGGGATTGGAAATCTGTTGCCACACAGCCTGTTGCTCCATGAAAGGAAGCATGCCTGGGAAGGCGCTCTGCCGACCACGGTTGGTCAGACCTCCGCCTGTCGTGCCGCCGCCCTGTTTCGGCAGCCGTTGGTAGGTCGAGTGGTAGTTGTGCAGCGCCAAGCCGAGTTGTTTGACGTTATTGCCACAACTCATCCGTCGCGCCGCTTCCCGAGCGGCTTGAACCGCCGGTAGGAGCAGCCCCACTAAAACGCCAATAATTGCGATCACCACGAGCAGTTCCACTAGCGTGAAGCCAGCTCGTCTGGAGAATCGCGGCCGATCCGTGAGTCCCGAAAATTTGAACGAATAAAACATCATTTTCACCTATCCATCAGAGAAAAATTAGAAAAGACCAACAGTTGTCACGGAGAATCCGGCAGCCACTGGAGTTCCTATAGGGTATGGAGTTTCCCTTAATGGGTCAAATGGTTCCCCCCCGAACTGTGTTTCAGAGTGCCAGGTGCAGACGGTCCAAACGCAGCTTCGATCGTGTGTGGCTGCTTGATCCACACTGGTTCAGATGGGGGGCTGGGTCAGACTCGAGGTCACCGGGTAGCGGGCCACGCGAGCGGAAATCGTCAGCTGCGCATGACGGACGGCACCCTGAGGACGAGCTTGTAGACCCCCGCCCGCTTCGCTGCCAAGGATGGAGCCAGGACAACAAGAACCCCGACTGGATTCGATGAAAATGGCGGTGAGTGGCCAGCTTCGAACTGCCCTGACTAACCCTCCTAACCGGCCCATGCGGAATTCTTTCGGCAAGCGTCAATCCCAGGGGGGATCGTTACCGATGACCTGATCAGTACCTATTGATTGGTTGTCACTGGATTCAATCTGCGCGGCCCACGCCGAGCCGAGGCATTGGATCCAGACGGCAGTCAGTGGGTGCGCACGGATGTCCCAGTTCGGGGAACGCGTCGATCGGTGGTTGGCATCAACCAACACCGCGGCATGCTCCGATTGGGGGATCCCAATCGATCAAGGACGATCGAACGTACCTGTTCTGTCCATGTTTGGGTCGATTGTGAACGCACGTCGTCTATTCCCTACGTTTTGCGCGGTGATGCTGATCCTCAGCATCAATGGTTGCTGCTGCTTGGGGCCGCCGCCGTTGCGGACGCCGTATGTGATCGCCCCGTCTCCGGCGAATTGGAAGTGCGATTGGTTGCCGTGGTACCAGCCTCGGCAGGACTCACGCGCCTGCGATCCGCTTATCGCTGGGCAGCTCGACGGCATCCCCTTCACGTCGCCATCGCCATTGGTGCTTGCTGAGAACGCGTACGCGCAGGCCGAACGTTTGCACATGGACTGCGACGACCAGGCCGTCGACTATTGGGCTCGCGCGATCGCTTGGAGCGGCGACGCCTTGGCTCAAGGTGACGCGTGCCAGTGCAGTGGAGGGTGTTTGGGGACCGGATGCCGATGGGGAAGCCGAGTCGGGCGTGCCGAGCAGGTCCGCAAGAGCGCGATGATCCGTATCCTTACCTTTGGGGAGGCCTACGGGCGTCTGGACCCGACCTCAGACCTGCTCGTCAATGCGGCCACAGGACCGCTGCGAATCCCCATTGTCCACCACGGGTTTGTCTGGGAGACGCAAGACTTTGAGCATTTGCTCGTGTTCGAACCGCCTGCTGACGCCCCTGGCAATGTCTGTGGGCGTGGTATCCCGCTGGTCGTCGTGTCCCGGACGAAGGCAAACCATTTGACACCGACGCCCTGTGATAGCGATTCAGCGGGCGACCGGCCTCAGCGAACCCCCTGTGACTTTGTGGACTCGCGAACGCCGTTCTCAGCTACGGCATTGTTCGATTTTCCCAGCTCTCTGTTTCGGGAGACAGCGGAGGCGGAAGCTGGCCCGTTGGCAGTGCCCGAGTCAGCTTCGGTGACATTCGTCAATCCGCTTGAGCTTGCCCCCGGCAGCGACGGTGGCTTCGTCGACGCCGATGGTAGTGGCGGTGCGATCGCTCAGAGCCCAGCGATGTCTCTCGACTATGCGCGGCAGGCCAGTCGATACAATCCACTCGTCGCGTTTTTGAGCGGCAACAACGGGGTCGACCAGCCGCACCTGCGATTCCTCCAACCCTACCAGCCTGACAAGATTCCGCTCATCGTCGTCCATGGATTGCTGTCGGATCCTGCTGCGTTCTTAGGGATGGCGGAGGCCGTGCAGTCCGATCCAGTGCTGCGGCGACGCTATCAAATCTGGGTGTTTCGGTACCCGACCGGCGACAATGTGTTGGACTCCGCGGCGGCTCTGCGCGAGCGGCTCGCCGAAGCGTTCGCGTGCTGTAACGCGTGCGGAAGCCCATCGCCGATGATCGCGGCTCCCGAGATGTCACTGCCGAGCGGACTGGTACCTAGCGATGAGATACCTCTCGATGAGCCGATCGGTTTGCTGGCGCTTGAACCTAGCCGGCGCGAATCGCCCCAGGCATCTCGTCCACCTGCGGTGATTGTGGGGCACAGCATGGGTGGATTGCTTTCGAAACTGCAGGTGACCGATAGTGGCGATCGATTGTGGCATTCGGTCGCCAACATTCCGTTTGCGCAGCTGCGTGGTTCGCCGGAGTTGATTGAGGAACTACGCCAGGCATTCTTTTTCCGAGCCAATCCCGAGATCGGCCGGGTCATTTACATAGCCACGCCGCATCGAGGGTCCCAGTGGGCCTCGCAATGTATCGGTCGGATCGGATCCGCATTGGCGGGGATTTGGGGGCGGAAGAGAAGCGACTATGAAACCATCATTCGGGACAACCCGGGCGCGTTCTCAGGCGAGTATTCGGCATCGTTCCCGTCGAGCGTGGAGCTGTTGCGACCGACCAGCCAATTGCTGCAATCGCTCGCCGATACGCCGTCGACGCCTCGCGTTCGCGTCGATTCGATCATCGGGAATTCCTGCTGGTTACCCGTTTCGGGGGCGTCCGATGGTGTCGTTCCTGTCCGTAGCGCGTATCGGGCCAACGCGGAGTCGACATCGTTGGTTGGCTCCACCCACACGACCATCCTGCAATCTCCCGAAGCTCAGCAGATCGTGCTTGGCATCTTGCGAGCTCATCTCGCCGCCGAGCCTGGGACGCTCCCCATCACGAACCCTTTCACAGAGTCTTACGCAAATCCTTTCACCGAGCCCGTCACCGAGCCTTCCACCGAGCCTTCCACCGAGCCTTCCACCGAGCCTTTCGCCGAGCCTTTCGCCGAGCCCGTGATGGGGCCTTCGTCAGTCACCGAGGTGGCGTATGCGGACATCGAGTACGAGGGCGTGCTCGCGGCTCCCCAAGTCGCTCTTCCTTGAGCCTCCTGAGTCGGCTCGGTGAACCAACGACGCTCAGCGAACCATTGACGCGCCGAATGGAATCCATGAGATTGGGGCGGTCCCGCCCGCAGCCGCATTGCTGGCAAATCATCCGATATCGAACACCAGTCAGGAATGGCGACGATGGACCCGAATCAAATTGCGATCGATGCGCTGCGAGCGGCGGTCTCGGCAGCACCTGGAAACATCGAGTTGGTGCGTCAGCTCTGCGAACTGTTGATGCGCGTGGGGCGAGACGACGAGGCGGAGGATCAAGCCAAGGCCGCCTCGGCTCGCTTCCCAGATCGTCACAACTTTACACTGCTGTTGGCTCAGATCTTCTTCCGCCGCGGCAAGGACTCGCACGCCTCCGCCATTGTGGAAACCCTGTTGAAGGCGGACCGCGACGACGCTTCGGTGCTGCTGTTGCAATGCCGACTGCAGCAACGCCGAGGGGATATTCGCGGTGCTGTCGCTACCTACCGAGATGCGGTGGCCAATGACGAGTCGGCTCGTGATTCCGAACTCGAGAGTTTGCTCGGGCTGCGCGACTTTGATGAATCCGACGAAGGCAAGATCCCCGACGCGGTGGGTATGCCCGATTTCGACGTTGACGGCAGTCGCGATGAAGAGGATGCGGCACTGCCCGAAATGGAAGCCGACCTTTCCGACGGTTTCGAATCGGTTGGTGGCATGGACTCGGTCAAGGAGCAGATTCGGCTGAAGATCATCTACCCGCTGCAGCATGCCGAAATGTATGCGGCGTATGGAAAAAAGGTCGGTGGCGGCATTTTGCTTTACGGACCTCCCGGCTGCGGCAAGACGCATCTCGCCCGCGCGACAGCCGGGGAAGTGGGGGCCGGTTTTCTCTCGGTGGGCATCAGCGACGTCTTGGACATGTGGGTTGGCAATAGCGAAAAGAACCTGCACGCTATCTTTGACAAGGCGCGGCGCAGTAAACCCTGCGTGTTGTTCTTTGATGAGGTGGATGCACTCGGTGCCAGTCGCAGTGACATGCGCCGCAGCGGTGGACGCCAGATGATCAACCAGTTTCTCAGCGAGCTCGACGGCGTCGAAACGAACAATGATGGTGTCTTGATCCTGGCGGCAACAAATACACCCTGGCATCTCGATAGCGCTTTTCGCAGACCCGGTCGTTTCGATCGTGTGATCTTTGTTCCTCCACCCGATGCCAAAGGCCGCGAGGCGGTACTGGAGATCCAGTTGCGAGGCAAACCCACCGACTCGGTCGATCACGGCAAGGTCGCGGCCAAGACGGAAGGTTTTTCCGGGGCAGACCTGAAGTCGGTGATCGATGTGTGCGTTGAGCAAAAGCTAACCGAAGCCATCGCAACCGGATTGCCCAAACCGATCGTCACCAAAGATCTTTTGACTGCGGCGAAGACCATTCGCCCCTCGGTCAACGAATGGTTCGCGACTGCGCGGAACCATGCTCTGTATGCCAACGAAGGCGGCGTCTACGACGAGGTGCTGGACTACTTGAAGGTGAAACGCTGATGTCGAACGATCCGAGTGAAACGATCCTGCGACGGGCAGGCATGCTGTTGGAACAGCGTCGATACAGCGCCGCACAAGCGGAGCTGCGGCAGGTTTTGGCGGAGTATCCCGAACACACCTACGCACACTCGCTCCTGTCGCTCGCCCTCTCGCAAGATGAACGAGTCGGCGACGCTGCACGCACGCAGGAGCATCGCGAGCAGTTGCTCGAGGCGACGCGGCATGCCGAGCTGGCGATTGCGAGCGATCCAAACGATGCACTGGGGTTCTACGCGTTGGCGTTCTCACGACTCCAACGCGGCGACTGTCCCGCAGCGATCGAAGCGGGCCAGACGGCGATCGCGCTCGATCCGTACGATGCCGATTCCTACGCGATCGTCGCCGGAGCACAGCTGCAGAGCCGCAAGTTCGCAGACGCTTTAGAGACAGCCGATCGGGGGCTGAAAGTCGACCCCGAGCATGGTTCCTGCACCAATATCCGCAGCCTCTCGCTGGAGCGGCTCGGACGCGGCGGCGACGCGATCGAGGCAGCCAAGGCGCAATTGGGGCGGCAGCCCGATGACTCGACTGCCCATGCCGCCGTCGCCTACGCACACCTTAACCAGGGTGAGTACAAACAGGCTCAGCTAGCTTTCCGCGAAGCCCTGCGGCTCGACCCCACCGATGAGTTCGCACGGCGGGGGATGATCGAAGCGATCAATTCGAGCAATATCTTCTACCGCACACTGCATCGCTATTTCGTCTGGATGGGACGACTCGATCAGCGCGTCGCGTTCGCGGTGATGATCGGGTTTTACTTGCTGATTCGGAACATCGATCGCCTGGCTGAGGCGGTGCCTTTTTTGGCTCCCTACACAACTGCGATCGTGATGGGCTACGTGATCTTTGCGCTCACGACCTGGATCGCCTCTCCGCTGATGAACACCGCCTTGCGACTGCACCCCTTCGGCCGGCACCTACTCAACGGCCGCGAGCGACTAACGTCCAACCTGATCGCCATCCTGATGGGGTTGGCGTTGGTATCGCTGATCGTAGGGCTGGTGTGGTTCAACCTCACCGTGGCCATGGCGGGGGTCGTGTACTGTTTCCTGTTGGCCGTGTTCGTGGTTGCCACGATGAACATGCCGACCCGGATGGGCCGGATTGGAATTGGGCTGGCATCCGCTGTCGTGGCCGTGATGCCGTTCATTCCTGGGATGTTTGTGTATTTCATCTATGGCAGTCTCGCGATCCAAATCGGCAGCCAAATGTTGGCTGCCCGGAGCCGCGCGTTCTGAAGGACGTGGCCGTTAATATCGGCCGCGATTCGGCGACGAGACGCGGCTGCTGACCTGGGGCACCATGGGGGTCTGTGTCAAGTTCTGCGATGCCTTGCCGCGGAACTCTACGAACATCAGAGCATCGGCGCGGCCGGCGGTGGCGCCCGTGATCGACGCGAGGTCGAGGAACGGAATCGCTGCCTGTTCGCGATCCGGGCTTGCGACAACACCACAGGACAGCAGCAATACCATGTCCGATGGCCAGCGGAATCGCTCGTGCAAACGCCAGCTTACCAGTTGGGGCACGTCGATTTTCGTTCGGTGAACCTGTTGGTTGGGCAGCGGCAGATCCAGCTCCACGGGGACGAATTTGTCGACTTGATCGATGTTTGCATTAATGACGCAGTCGAGCGTGCGGCCATCGATGCTCAGCAGCGGGCTCAGTTCGAGTTGGTAGCCTTCCTGGATCTCGCCCGTCTCGGGCTCGTAGGGAGGCCAACCGGCAGGCGAATGTTTGACGTTGAGGACATAGTTTCGGCCACGCGTGTGCGACAATTTCTTGGTCTGGCCGTTGTGGGCAACGATATCGACAGCTTGCACTTGCCTCACGTCGGTGCGTTGCCGCAACAGGTTCATCACGAGAGCGGCATTCTCTTTGGTCAGCAACCAGGCTTGGATGCCGGGCGTTTGCACGTTGACGTGCTGCATCAGCATGTGGGCGCGGCTCCGCCAATTCGGGCTGCCGACGGTCATCACCTTCAAGTTCATGACTTGCGGGTCCTTGTCGCCGGCGACGAAGCGATCAACGATGCCCGCGATGGCTTGATGCATTTCGTTGGTGTGATAGACGGTCAACTCGTCTCGGTCAGCGGTCATGAAACCAAACGGCTCGGTGTGCCAGACATCGGTTCCAGTTTCGCGAACGATCCAGTCCACGACCGCTTGGTGAGGACTATCCTCTTTGGTGAGGTAGCCGGTGTAGGGGCGCAGGTCATAGACCCGCAGTTCTTGGCCGGCACCGCGCGGCAACTCGCCGCCATCGCTGAGGCGACCTGATGAACCGCCTGAGGGGGTGTTCTGTGCGGGCGCTGCTTGCAGGCTCGGAGGCGTGTCGGCACGCGGAACGAAACCTCCTTGTTGCGACGAACCTTGCGGCTGCGTCGACGGCTGGCCGGAGACGGAACTCGCCGGCAGCGTGGGGCCTTGCCCCGCGACTCCTGAGACGCACAGAGCGAAGAGGAAAACCACAGGTGTCACTATCGCCCCGACGCAGGCAAGCCTTCCGAAGAGGTTTCGTGTAGAGGAGGCCAATGGGATCGGATTGCGTCGCATGATGAATTCGTGGAGCAGGAGGAGCGGCGTCGTACGGTCGCAGGCGACAAACGCGGGCCTGTCGGCATGTGATGCTCGCAGCTATAGGTTTTTTTCGCAGAATCCCGCAAGTCGAATTGAAAAAAACTTGCTCACCTGAGTGCTCGATGCCCTCGTTACCCGACCGGGCAACCTTATTTGCACTCGGTCTCGGCAGCCTCACCGCTAGGGCGTCGACGCCGTTTCGGATCGATCATCGATTGCACTTGGGCCGCCTTCTGGCCTTGGTACGCACCGGCGCTGGCATGGAACTTGGGCACGTCCTGGATTGCCAGTTCCAAGGGGGCGTCGGTAGCTTGTTCGGTCGTGATGATGTCGCCCACGGTGAGCCCGAGCAGATCGCTCGTCTTGATCCGGCTATGGGCGAGCGACACGACGACACTCACGTTGGCTGCATCCATTCTCTCGGCAATCTGTCCCCGCGTGAAATCCGCGCCCGCACGATCGGTTGGCTCTTGCATCCCGGCATGAGCAAGCCGATCACGGTACGTTTCGATGGTGCGGTAGGGGATGCACAGGGTGATCGTCTCCCGGTGGGTGCCCCATTGAATCTCAAAGTCCGTCTGGATAATGGTCTCATCGGGCCGTGCCACTTGAGCTTGGTGGGGCCGACTTTCGATCGACTCGAGCGTGGGATTCAGCGTGAGGATCGCGTTCCAGGCGGGAGCCAGCGGCTCGATGAACAACGCGACCAGTCGCGAGATTAAGCGATTCTCGATCTCTGTCAGGGGTCTGGGGGGCACTTCACCCGGAATGGGATCACCACCGAGCATGCGGTCGATGATTGCGAAGGCGAGAGATGACGGCATATCGAGTAGCCACTTGCCGTCGAGCGGCGTGGGCGCGATCACGCTGAGGCAGGTCGGCTTCTCCCGCGATGCCACAAACGTCGCGTAGTCCGCAGGCTGGACGCTGAGCACTTTGACATCGAGCGACACCCGCAGCAATTCCGACGCCGAGAGCGCGAAACTCTCGGCGACGGTCTCGTGCAGCGACCAGAGCGTTTGCAATTGCTCCTTGCCGACGCGGTCGGGGCTTCTGAAATCGTAGGGGGTGACGGACGGGGACGATCCCCGATCGCCGGCTGGCACGGTAGGCTCGGATCCGTGCGATCCAGCCGGGGCAGGCACACTGCCGGTTTCCGCGGCGGCTGGTGTTGCTGGCGGCTCGCGTCCGGATGTTTCGCTAAGTGACTTTCCAACAGCACTTTGCTGCTCGGCCGCCCGATCGCCTGCACAGGCGTTCTCGCCCCCATGGGCCGATTCCATTGCTTTGAGCAAATTTTCGACTTGATTGGGGCTTAGCGATTCGGCGGACATGAAAAACCTCAGCTGCGTAGATGACCGTTGCCACGTACGATGTACTTGTAGCTGGTCAGTTCCCGCAAGCCGCATGGGCCACGGGCGTGAAACTTATCGGTGGAAATTCCGATTTCAGCTCCCAACCCGAACATCCCGCCGTCGTTAAACCGGGTGCTGGCGTTGACCATCACGGCCGCGCTATCGACCCGTTCAGTGAACTTCTCCGCATTGGCAATATTATTGGTAACGATTGCCTCGGTGTGACCCGAACCGTACTCGGCGATGTGGTCGATAGCCGCGTCGAGGGAATCGACGATCGCGATGCTGATCGTTGGTCCGAGGTACTCCGTTGCGAAGTCTTCCGGGGTCGCAGGGACACCGTTGCTGACGAGTTTGGCAGCCCGATCGTCGACCCGCAGCTCGATTCCACGGGCGGAGAGTCGCTCGGCGATTTTGGGCAGTGCGTCGCCAGCGATCTGCTCGTGAACGAGCAGGGATTCGCATGCGTTGCAGACGCCCAGGCGATGGCATTTCGCGTTCTCGACCACGTCCACTGCCATTTCCACGTCGGCTTCGGAGTCGACGTAAACGTGACAATTCCCGTGGTAGTGCTTAATCACCGGCATAGTGGCTTCGCTGGCCACGCGTCGAATCAGCCCCTCGCCACCGCGGGGGATGGTGACGTCAATCTGTTTATCCATTTTCAGGAAGTGTCCGACGGCCGCTCGGTCGGTCGTAGCGACCAACTGAACCGCTTTTTCAGGGACACCGACCTTGCGAGCCACTTCGGCAAGCACGTTGACGATCGCTTGGCTGCTATGCATGGCCTCTTTGCCGCCTCGCAAGATCACGGCATTGCCGCTCTTGACGCAGATTCCCGCCGCATCGGCGGTGACATTGGGCCGGCTTTCGTAGATGAAGAAGACCACACCCAGCGGCACGCGGCGTTTTTCAATTCGCATTCCACCTGGGCGGGTGAAGCCATCGAGGACTTCGCCGATGGGGTCATTCAAGGCCGCGATTTCGCGCAGCCCCGTCGCGATTCCTTCAATCCGCTCCGCGTTGAGTCGCAATCGATCGACGCTGGCGTCGGTGAGGCCGTAGTCCGGGGCCGCTGCGAGATCCTTCTCATTGGCCGCCAGAATGGCATCGGTGGCCGCGATCAGCGCGTCGGCAGAATCGAGCAACCAACGGTCTTTGATTGTCGTGTCGAGCGCCGCCAATTGGCGCGAGGCGGCTTTCGCAGCTGTAGCGATTTCGAGACAGGTTTCAGCTAGCTCAGTAGACATATTGTTCCGAAAATGGATGGAAATGCTTCGTCATGGGGTCGTTTTTCTAGCGACCCCCTACTCCTGCAGTTTAGAGCAATCTGCCCCTCTCGACGACCAGACTGCCGGGGGGCGTCCAGATCTATCGAGTGCGATTCGCAATCTGCTGACCCTAGCCACCTCGGATCACATCTCGTACTGGTAGCCGAAGACCGCGTTGAAGCCGGGGCCGTCGACTCCGCTGCCGAGCACGCGGTAGTACTTGTCAGTGATGTTTTCGATCGCAACGGAAACGCGATGTTGGCGCGCATCGCCGAATGATCGCCCTGTTCGCACGTTCAGTGTCGCGTATCCCGGCGTCCCTCCGGCGATGAATCGAACGTCTCCCAAATTAGACTCTGCGTAGCGATCGGCTCGATCGACCATCCATGTGTAGACATCGACGTACCCACCGAGCGACGGCTCGGTGAATCTCAGCCCCAGTGTGCCTTGCATGGGTGGGATGCGGGAGAGAGGGTCGTCGCGTGTCGTGTTATTCCCGTAGGTGTAGAAGAAGTTGCCATACAGAGCGATGTTGCGATCGAGCAAGTATTCTCCTGCCAGCTCGGTACCGTTGATTTTTGCTTCTTGGTTCGTCAAGAATCGCTGTCCATCGATCACCTCGCGGTCAATGAAACTGTCAAAGTCCGTCCAGAACTCGGTGACTTGCAGACGCAGCCTGTCATAGTTGAACTTCAAGCCCACCTCGTACGTTTTGCTGTGTTCTGGCTCGACGTCCAGGTTTCCTATCAAGGGAGTTGACTGGTCGTTCTGCAGGAAAGTCTTGTTCGCGGTCAGGTCGTCGATCGTGGGGGCTCGGAAGCCTTCGTAGTAGCCTCCGACCAACCGCCACTCGCGGCTCAGTTTGTAAGAGAGCCCGAGGCTTGCCACCCAGTCTTGATAGGTGCGTTGGAAATACTGTTTGCCCAGTGTGTCAAATTCGGGCGACGCGGAAATATTGATGTTCTCGTATCGCACAGACGTGGTCGCGTTGAGCCGTTGGGTGACGTCAACATTCCAGGATCCATAGACACCCACCCGGTCGGCCTGCGAGTCGTCAGGGTACTGAGGATCATCGGGAACGGGAGCAGCGCCAGCTTGGGTGGGGTCATCGATGCGGACGCGTTGAGCATCGATGGACTCGTCGTAGTAGTCCGTGCCGTAGGTCAGTTTCCCGTAGTCATCAAGGTCTTTGATCAATGACATCGTGGTGCCCCATCCCCAATCATCGAATTCCCCGATTTCCCGCCGAGTCGGTACCGAATCGGGATCATTGTCGGCGTAATGGTCAACGATGCTCGCTTCTTTGGTACGCATACCAGAGAGGGTTACCGAGTAGGCGTTGGCCAGGTACGCGTCGTCGGGAAGCAGTCCTTCTAAGCGTCCATAAATCAGATCTCGCTGTTGCGGATCGAAAACAGTCGGACGTTGAGTCGGGACGTCCCCATTGGAGGCGGGGCCGAGCACGAACGGGAGAAAGCGGTCGCTGCGTTTAAGGTCGTTCTGTTCGAAATGCTGCATGGCGAATGTCAGCAAGTGGTCGTCGGTCAGCATCCGCTGCAGTTTGACATCGCCCGCGTACTGTTTGTAGTCGGTGCCTGGTTGGCGTCCGAGATCACCGCCACGATCGAGGTTGCCGACATCGAGGTAAGAGATGCCGCCGCTGACGCCGGTGGCGCCATACCATCCACTGAAACCGGTTCGTGTGTACGAGGATGCTTCCGCCGTGCTGTAGTACTGCGTGAACTGAGGACTGGCGTAGTCACCACGAAGCGGATCGGCTGACCGGGTGACGAAATTGATCACGCCCCCGATTGCGTCACTCCCCCACAGTGCGGATTCCGCACCCCGGATGACCTCGATTCGAGAAAGAGAGCCGGGATCGATTGTCGCCGTGTACTGGTTGGGCCCCGGCCTCAGCACACTGGTGTTCATACGAATGCCGTCGATGAGGACGAGGATTTGCTGGCCAGTGAGACCTCGAATGAAAGGAGAGACTTGACCGTTACCGGTTTGTTGCAGCATCACGCCGACCTCGTTCTGCAAGGCTCGGTAGACGGTCGATGCGTGACGTCGGTCGAGTTCCTCTTGGTCGATAATGGTGCCGAGTCGGGGCGAGTCGAACAGGTTCGACTCGGTCCGCAGGACGCTGTTGAGACCGGTCGGATTGCTCATCGTGCCACCAAAGGTCTGCTCGCTCAGCGACTCAAAGGAATCGCTCCATGGTGCGTCTGGGGTGGTGGCGTTCGGCGAATCAGAGTCGCTATTACTGGTTTGGCCTGCGTTGCTCGAATCCGCTGCTGGGATATCGGTGAGAGGATCCGATGGGGTCGCTGGATCCAAGCCAGCACTCGCCGGCGGATCCGTGTTCGCGCCGGCGCTCGGCGGGGATACCGCGTCGGTGGGCGGGGCTGAATCACTCGTCTCGGGCGGCCGAATTTCAATTTCAGGGAGGGTGGGGGTGTCGATCTGCTGCAGGGCGTTTGTCAGCGACAGCTGCCGCCCGGACGCGCCGAAGGGCTCATCGGCGAGTGCGGTCGTGGCCAGCGTCGGCAAGAGCGTCAGGATGAGTCGGGTTGATAACTTCACGATTCGATTCCGTAGTCGAGCGGTTGGTTCACGATGGGATGCCTGCCTAGCAATTCACCCCAAGGGGGGTGACCACCTTCAGAATCGGTAAACGTGATTTGATCGCTTCAATGCATCCGCGCCGTTGCCATGGGATTAACGCTAAAAAACGGAACTCAACAGGACGCAGCGGGGTTGTCGGCGAAGATTCCACCACCCGGGGCGAAATGTTCGCCATCTTTGGCCGAACAGACCCCGCCGGCGTCCTTCTGGGCGAAAATCCAGGAGCAGATCACCGTTCATCACCTTCGCCTTCGAGCGACACAATAGCTATACTGACGGACGTGAATCGGTCCATTTCCAACCAGCGTTCCACGTTCGTGTCGCTCGCCGCGCATGCGGTTGTGACGTTGGGCTTGATGTGGATTCCGGTCTCGGCTTTGGAGCGATTTCGCACCAGCGGCCAACGCCAGGTCATTGCGATCGAAATGACACTTGGCGCCGCTGGCTCGACTGCGGACTCGCCACCGGAGAGCGTAAAATTGCCAGCGGAAATATCCGAAGAAACAGCCGAAGAAAAGCCAGTGAAACGACCCGTTGAGCTGCTTCGGACGCCGCCGCCCAAACGCACGGACCTTGATCAACGGCGAGAGATGAAACGGCTTGTTCGCGCTGACAACGGGCTCGATCGCATGAAGGAAAGGTTGCCGGCTCTCGATGCAGCCCGGCAAGAGACCATCCCGAGCGCGACGCAAGACGCTAAGGCGCCGCTCGAGCGGGTTGCCACTTCGGCGGAGCGACCCACGGTGTCGGACATCAAACCGAAACGCCCGCGGCGGCGTCGAGCGACTACGGCGATGGCTACTGTTGCCACGCCCGCGGTCAACCCGATGGCTGGATTGGAAGCGACGGAGGTTGAGTTCGATTCCAATCCGATGCCTGAGTATCCGGCCGCCGCAGTCGCACAGCGGCTGGAAGGCACGACGATGTTAAGGCTTTCGATCGACCGGCAGGGCCGAGTTCGTCGGGCCGTTGTGCTGCGATCCAGTGGGAGTCAGCTCCTCGATGAGGCCGCGTTGGCTGCGGTTTCCAAGTGGCATGGCAAACCCGCCACTCGCTTTGGCGTGCCGATTGAAACCGAAGAGGTACTGCCCATCCGCTTCCGCTTGTGACGGGAGCCGGTCGTCCTGATGGGAGACAGGTGCCCTCGCTCAGGCGGTCAGGATCACGGCGATGGCGTGTCCCGGAGAGGTGTGCGTGATGACCATTACGATAGGACTCTCGAGCGGCCGAAGCTGATCGCTGACGTTGAGGGGCTCGATATCAGCACCCCCGCTGCTCTGACACAGGTCGGCGTGCGGCACCGGTGGGATCTGTTTGGTTTGCAGGCAAACGCAGCCGGCGAGTAGCCCCATCATGCCGCTGGCCGCACCGGTGTGGCCGAGCAGCGTGGCAGGCAGGATGACTGCGGCGTTGGGCAGTACCTGTGTCAACGCTTCGCGTTCACAGGCATCGAGGACTGGATCGCCCGCAGCATGTCCTACCACGGCGCCAACTTGGTGGGCTTCCATTGCCGCGTCGGCGAGCGCGCCCTCCATGGCTGCAACGATTGCCGCAGCGGATCCCCGACCGGCATCGGGGCGAATATCGGCGTTGCGGTCGCCGGAGACGAATGCCGGCGATCCGATGAATCGGGATGCAAAACCGAGTACCCGCGCCAGTGGCTTGGCTCCTCGCGCCTCAGCCGTATCGGCTCGTTCGAGGACCAGTCCTCCGGCGCCCTCACCGCGGACCAAACCGTCGGCGTCGACCGCGTGCGGACGGCTGGTGCGGGCGATCGGATCGACCACGGTCGCGAGCGGTTGGTCCTCGGTAAACGATGCCCGGGTCGCATTCAATCGAGTGCCGCTGGCGCTGACGACGAGGAAATCAGCGATCCCGCGATGCAAGTAACCACAAGCTTCGATCAGGGCAGCGGCCCCTGAGACGTCGCCGACCGTGAGCGAGTTGTTCGGTCCGTGGGCGTTGAGCACGATGCTGTAGTGACACGCCGGCATGTTAGGCAGGTACTTCAACAACCAGAGCGGCGTGATGTGCCGCATGGCTGAGTTACCAAACTCACTGGGGTCGAACACACCATCGGAATCGACGCTGTCGGCATAGGCGTCGCTGAGTTCCAAGGGTGGCCCGTAGAGCAGTTCGCTTCCAAAAACAGTGCCGATCCGATGGCTCTGGATCTTGCCGCTCTCGGTGTAACAGGGGGTCTGCGACGATGGCTCGGCCGCGGGTTCGGCGGGCAGATAGGCGTGTAAACCAGCGTCCTTGACCGCGAGTTGCGAGGCGGCGTAAGCCGTTTGAATCTCGCGGCACATGACCTTGAGCGCCTTCCGCGGTGTGACGAACTGTTTGGCATTGAAGTCAACCAGTCCGGCAACGACGGCTGTTTCACCGACAAGTTCGAGGTTGCCGTTCTCGGTTCGATATTGCAGCACCACGTCTTCGCTCGACGCCGTCGCTTGTTCGTCGAAGTGCCGCACCCCGCTGTCGCCGTTGAGCAGAGCCTTAGTAAACGCCTCGCGGCCGACCCCGATCGACGACACCATGCCCACGCCGGTAATCACGATGTCGGACGATTTCATGGGGCGTGACTTTGGAACGATGATGAGTGACAGATGGCAGACAATAGCGAAATCCCGCGGGTATTTGCCGCACCAGTATGGTCAGGAAGTGGTCGACCCACCAGCCTCTAGGCGGGGATTTCGCGTGAAATCCAGACTTCAGGCGAGCGAAAAATCGATAGGAGCGTCAATATCCGGATGCAGGCTCTGGTGAACGGGGCACTGACGGGCCGCCGAGGTCAGGCGATCTCGCATCGCCTCGTCCAATTCCAGCGAGGCGGGGAACGTTACCGTCGTCGCCAGCCGCCCGATCCGCCGCGTCGGTGCCTGAACCATTTCCTTGGTCACCTTGACTGCTGTGCCGCTGAGATCGACATCATGCCGGGCAGCCACAATCCCCATGATCGTCATCACACACGTACCCAATGCGGTAGCGACCAAATCGCTCGGTGAAAACGCCTCGCCACGACCGCCGTTGTCCGTCGGTGCGTCGGTGACAATCTGTTGGCCACTTGGGCCGTGGGTCGCCTGGCAATGAAGCTGACCCTGATATACCGCTGTGATTTCTACTGACATGGAATTGCGATTGGGTGAGAGGAAGTCAAAAGTCAAACAAGGTGATCGGTGGAGGATAGTCGTCTCCGCAGAGATCTCATACCCGCTCTGCCAAGTCGATCGGCGTGGCGGCATCGATCGAGGCAGCGAGCGCATCGAGCAGCATCTGGGTTTGCACGGCCTGATCGTGAAACTCTTGCCAGGGCGTCACGCTCTCAGCAGCCGTGTCGATTCGGATCCAATCAGCCAAACGAGCAATCATCTCTCGTTCCTGATGGCACCGCGTGCCAGGCTGAGACTGCCCGGCACCCGTGGAATCGGTTTGCGTCTCGCTCGGTGGAACGAACGTGTGGACTTTGCCTGACGCTTCGTGTACCCAGCTGCGAGCGGGTTTGTCAGCCCAGGGCCGGGTGAAATCGTCGCATACGATCGACGCGTCCTGGCCAGCAATCTCGCACCATTTTCGCGTTGTCGTGTCGAATCCGCAGGACAGGGTAGCGGTGGCCGCATCGGGGAAACGCATGGTTGCCGATACACGGACGTCGATCCCATCTCGCATCACGGCGGTTGCGTAAACTTGCTCGGGCAATCCACCGTGAGCAAATCGGATCATTCCCGCTGCGTACCAACCCAGGTCGAGCAGCACCCCGCCGCCCAAGTCCGCAGCGAGTCGGTGATCACCGCTTTGAAACGGATTGGGAAACGAAACCGCGGCGCTGACGTGTCGTAGTGGGCCGACTCGAAACGGAATCGCGGGATCCGCAGGCGGCTGTTCATCGAGGAATAATTCATCCTGCTTAGCAGCAGCGGTGGCAACATCGGGCGGCGGGGTCGCCGTGCTCAGCCACTGGCGAAACTGAGCGGTGCGTTCGTGGTGCAGCCAGGCGGTCGCGTCGAGGAACCGCACGTTGGCGCGGTCGGCAGCCGCGATCATCTCAACGACCTCGGCCGCCGTGAGCGCAACGGGTTTTTCACAGAGCACGTGCTTGCCCGCTCGGCAGGCCGCGAGCGTCCATTGGTGATGCAGCGAGGGAGGCAGGGCGATGTAGACGGCATCGACATCGTCGCGAGCGAGCAGCGCGTCGTAACCTGATACCGCCGCAGGTATCCCGTGGCTGTCGGCTGCCCATCTCGCTCGCTCGGCCGTTCGAGACGCGATGGCCGACACTTCGACGCCAGGAGTCGATTGCAAGTCGGCGACCAATCGGCGCGTGATCCGGCCGGTACCAAGGACGCCAAATCGAACGGGGGAGGAAGCCATGGAGAGTTCGTAAAATCAAGGGAGAGAAGTGATTCCTACGGGCGATCGGCCCAATCTTCCTCGCAATGCTCACAATCCGCAATCGGGAACCCAGCTTCTCCATCGATTTTCAATTTCACTCTTGCTCAATCGGCTTTGGCAAGGTTTGCGTGCTAGCGTTCCTACGGACGAATTCTTTTTTCTTGCTCGACCGATGGAACGATGCATTTCACAGCGATCATTGACGATCTACGCCGACCGCAGCGTGCAGCCGCACGTTTGTTGCGTGGATTCTCGCTGTGGGTTGTCGTGGCTCTCGTCGCCTGCAGCGGATGCAGTCATCTGCGTTTGCCAGCGATTGATCGCACCGGCACTTGCTTGTTTGCTCCCTTGCCAACCACCACGCAACTCGCGCTGCCGTGCATGAACGGAGAGGGCTGCTTGAGCTCCTGCGGGTGTTTGGGGTGCTTGAATGATCTGGGGTGTTGCTTGCGTTGCCCTGGATTCGATTTTCCCAACTCAGCGTTCCCGGAGCCGGTCGAACCAGCACCGTGCGCCGAACCCGGAGCCGCGACCGGCAGCGGATTCGTCGACAATGAACCCTGCGTACCCGGGCCGGACTGTAGCGGTGATTGCCTCGTCGGACCGCCTGCGGTTCTCTACGGCAGTGAAATCTACGCCAAGCATGATTGCAAGCTGCCTTCGCGCGGCAAAAGAGGCTGTATCCTACTATCACCGCAGAAGATCGTCGCTCCGGTCGGCGGTGAAGTCATGTTCTTATCAGGAATCTGCGGGACCGATGGCTATTTGCAGGTTGCCGAACCGCTTGAGTGGATGCTCAGTCGCGATAGCGTCGGCAACATCATTGCCGTCGACGACAACGCGCCCGGTCTGATGCACCAGCTCGCCAGCGTACCCCTGGCCAAGAAGCAGGACGGCTCCTACGCACGTGGAGTGACCAGCACCAAGGAAATGTTGATCACGCGTGGCAATACGAATCCGAATGACGATGTCAAACTCGAGAAAGGGCAAACATGGATGACGTTGAGCAGCCCGAGCGAAGGCACCAGTCACGTTACCGTGCTTGCTCCCGAAAGTGATTGCTGGGATCAACGTAAAGCCTCCGCGACAATTTACTGGGTCGATGCCCGGTGGTCCTTCCCCGGACCGCAACGCCTCACCGCTGGCGTCGCTGCCGAACTCGTCACCCGTGTGACTCGCGCCGAGGGTTCCCTACCAGCACGCGGATGGAAAGTCCGTTACGAGAACATGAATCCGGAACTGGCTACTTTTGCGGGCACCGATGGGTCCTCTGTCGTGGAGGTCAACGTGGACGATTCCGGGAATGCGTTGGCAACACTCGTGCCGATTCCTGACACCTCAGGCAATGCGGTCATCGACATCCGCGTGATCCGCCCCGGTGGCACCGCCGACAACATGCCCGAGTTGACGCTCGGACGAGGACAGTCCTACGTGACATGGTCCTCTCCTCAGCTGACTCTGCGCACCGGCGGACCGGAAATCGCATCGTACAACACGCCCTTTGATGTGTTTGCGAATATTGCCAATCCCGGCGATCAGGACGCGACGGGAATTGAAGTCCGAGCTGCGATCCCCGATGGGGTCCAGGTCATTGCGACGGACGCCTTTGCAAAGACATTTCCCAATAGCGTGGTTTGGGAAATTGGAACCATTCCGCCCCAGCAGCAACTCGACATTGGGCTGAAGCTGAGTTCGGGATCGCCGGTGTCGATTGATTTTGAAGCCCGCGGTGACGGAGGATTGGGCGCCAACGGCAACATTCGCGTCGACATTTTCCGGCCCGCGTTGGCGATGCGCGTTGTTCCCGGAAAAGAACGCTGTGAGACGGGTGAGAAGGTTCCCTTTGAGATCGAAGTCGAAAACACCGGAGACCGACCGCTCCGCGATGTCACGCTCACCGCATCGGGTGATCAGTACATGATGCACAGCGAGAAGGGCACGCGAGAAGTGGGCAACGACAAAGTCGATGGTCCGCTACAACCAGGTGAAACGTGGCGGAGCACCGTCCATTTCACACCCACAGACTCGGGACTGCGCTGCGTGAACTTCACTGCTAATGCAGCCGGCGGGCAGCAACAAACTCAGTCCGCCTGCGTGACCGTGATTCATCCGGCACCGCCGACACCCGCGCTCGCAGTCACCGTCTCGGCAGCCCGTGACGAGTTGGCTGTTGGGGAGAAAGTGTTTGTGCGCGGCCGGGTCGAGAATACGGGCAAGCTGCCGTTGCAGTCTGTCCGGGTAACGATGTCGTATGACGCGCAGCTTATTCCAGAACAAGCCACGGTGGATTTCCCACGCAACCTCGATACACCCTACTTGATCACATGGACCATTCCAGAGTTGCCTGCTGGCGAGACGGCGGTACTCGAGGCCGAGTTTGCCGCTCAACAGCACAGCGTCACGAGCCAGTTCATTTTCACGGCGGAGTCGGCTGAGGGAGCCCGCGGTCGCGCCGGCACCAGCGTGCAAATCTTCCCAGGAGCTGCTCCTACGCCACCGCCAGCATTACCGCCCACGCTGCCACCCGCGATGACCCCGCCGGCGATCCCGGGCGGACCGGGGACGCCGCCGGCGCCTCAGCAACCGTACACGCCACCGCCAAGTCCATCGGACCAGCCCGCCCCCGGCACGCTGCGTCTCGATGTCCTGCAACGGGACATTTCACCCCGCGTTGGCGACCCAATTGGATACTCGATTCGACTGACCAACGACACCGACCAAATCGATCAGGCCGTCCAGATCGCCTTTGATCTGCCCGCAGGGGTCACGGTCGTCCGTCTGACCCAGACGCAGAGCCCGGAGCTCGGTCGGTTCACACGCGGTGGCAACACGATCTACTTTGAAGAGATTCGTTCGATCAAACCGCGTGAGTCCATTGACTATGAACTTGTCCTGCAGAGCAACCAGCCGCAGAACTTCAATCTGTTGATCGAAGCGGTCAGTCGCAACTTCCCCGCCGGGATCGCTGCACGCCAGCCCACTGAGATCGCCCCCTAGGCGAACGGCGGTAAAGGGGCTCGCGTTGGGGACTCCTGTTGATTACCCACCAATTTTCTCCCCCGTGTGCTTGTCACACGCCGAAGCGACGTTTTGAAATCAGAAAAACGCGGTATCGACACGCGTTCCCCTGTCAGCTTGTCTGACAGGAAACCAAGTCGATCAACTTTGCTGTCATGCGGGGCAAGCCCACATGGGAGCGGGCTGAATGCTCCATCTTTATCTAATCACAAAACGGAGATTCCTGTCAGTCACCCACAAGTATCCCGTTAGGGATTAAAGAGAATAGCCGCAGGTCAGCGCAACGCCACCTACGGTGATTCGTTGGTCACCGAACGTCGACCCCGAAGTGGGTCGCAGACCTCGTCATGAATGATCTTCCACCCCATTCGGGGTTGGCTCTCGCGTTTCGCGTTGTATCCGGTGGTGTTCGCTTGCGCTCAAACCACCGGCTATTTTCCAAAACGCCTTCGGCGTGGGCAAACTTATGGGTAACTGACCAACTCGTTGCCTCGTCCAGTACGAAGAATCAGGGACTCGTCGCCTCGTCCACTACGGCGCGGCTACGGTTGCGTTTGCCGCGAGTCTGGTGGGCTCTTCGGCGGCACTAGCGTTGGATGGTGCTCGTGCTCGCGGGCAACGTTTGGTACTCGATGCGGCCATCGTCTGCTTTCACCTGCGGCTCGGTTGGCTTCATCGCGACGTTGCGTGACGTCGACGAGCTGTCGCGAGCGATATTCCACGTCGGTAAGCCCGCTGTCGGTTCGGGAACCTCTGGGGTGGATCGCGCCGCCGGTGCGTTGCGATGGATCGTTGTCGTGGTCAGTCCACTCGTCGGTGGCTTCGACCCCGAGGCTGCGGCCTGCCATTGCCGGTACTCCGGTGCAAAACGTTGGGCTAGAGTCTCAGCGGAGGAGTCCTTCGCACCGGGCAACAAGACCGTCGTCGGTGTACCTTGGACCGTAACGCCTTCCGGGGTGCGGAATGAAGCTACGAGCGAGATCCGTGTTTGCTCGCCACCGACGGCGTCCCAAGGAATCCAGACACTGTAGGATGCTCCCAAGTCCGATTTGCTGAAGTGCTGCGTGAACTGTTCCGGGGTGAACTCATAGCGTTTTACTTCAGGAGCGTTCGCCTCGGGCTTTTTCTTCTCGTCGAAAGCATGCACGGTCAAGGTGCCTTCGACGGGCACCGGCCGAGATTTCTCGTCGTAAAAGAAGACCCGAGCTCCGAAACCACGAGTGGGAATCCGCCCAACCTGAGTCAAGGTATCCGGAGTCCACGTCGCCGCCAGTTTGACTGGATTGGGATACGGTTCAGGCATTCCATCCTTGGACTTCGACCAGGGCATCCGCTCTAAAAACGACTTCGACGGCTTCTCTGCAACCGGGGCACCGTCCTTATCAAAGGTGGTGCATCCCGACAGCGTGGCCAGCAGGACGCCACCCACACAGGTGATGGCGTACTGCGTGCCGAAGACGCGGCGGTATCGAAGGCGAAGAAGTGGCAAGGGGTTGGACTGACGTTTCATGGGATCTCTCGGGTTGCTCGTTGGGTCGGCGGGATCATTAACTACTGGGCACTCGAGCTGGCGGGAGCGATCCACCGGCCCATTTTGCCCTGAAAGGTCGACCAACGGCCAGCGGGTTTGGCAGTGGTCGCGGCGGATTCAGGCAACCGCGTTGGAGCGGTTCTCATCGCGGCCGGCGTTGCGGGGGTTCCCCCCGATTGGCTGGTCGAAGCTCCAGCTCGCGAATCCGAAGGTGACATTATCTGCGACTCCGTCGGCGATACCCCGCCCGCTGGTGCGGAGAAATTCGGTTCCGGATTCGGTTGAATTACCTCGGGTGCACGCGATGGCCGTCGCTGCGAAGGCGATTGCTCGGGTGTCCACTGATGAGTCTGGTTTTCCATCGCCTGGCCGCCGGTGGAATAATTTCCCTCGCGAGGAGCATTCGGATTGATGAACTCGGAACTGTCCACGGGATTGCCGTCGCCGACATAGGGGCTCGATGAGCCTTGGGCTCCGTGGTTTGGCGACGGAGCATTCCCGTAGGGTTCCGATTGGAATAGCTCAGCGGGCGACATAATGGATTCGCCGGGGCCGAGTTCAACACCTGGGGGTAGCCCTGTTGCGGGCATCGTTCCATCGCCGTCGATCATCTCGCCAGTGTATCCCGGGAGCCCTGTCCGCACTGCGGAGTGGGTAGGCATGTCCTGCGGTGGGAACACGTCCACGGTGGGCTGGATGTCCGGGTAGATCGTTGGACCAATGGCAGGCCCCCACAATCCGTATCCTCCGGAGAGTCCATCGTCGCCTTGAGCCTCGACCACGTCGGCCAAGCACCAGCTCATCTTGCTCGATTCGGTCTGCTTGACGTACTCGAGGTCCTCGTCGCCGGTGACCAGCATCGGCGTCATTACGATCAGCAGCTCGCTGCGGATCTCCTCTTCGCGGTCATACTTGAACATGTATCCGAGCAGTGGGATATCAGCGAGATATGGCACGCGGCGAGTAAAATTGGTCCGGCTCTTTTGAATCAGTCCACCAAAGACGACCGTCTGACCGTCGTAGGCGGTGATTACCGATTGAGCGACGGTCTGATCGATTGCTGGTACCGAGATCGGTTGTGGCGCACCATCGCCGTCACCGTCGGGGTCGAAGAAGCCGATCACTTGGCCATCGTTCGGACTGATGGAACTGCGTGACGCGTCAATGTTCATGATGATCAAGCCATCCGCACCCACGCGTGGCGTGACTCGCAGGATAATCCCTACGTCAACGTCTGTGACGCCGATCGTCGTGCTGTTCTGGTTGGTGCTAAGCTCGGTAGGTCGAGGAAACGACTGACCGACGGTCACGAATCCTTCCGTGTTGTCGGTGGTCATCACCTGAGGACGGCTGAGAATTTGCAGGCGGTTGGCGGTTTGCAACGTTCTCAGGAATAGACTGATCGACTCGCTCGCTGCGGAGAATACGAATCCGCCGTTATTGGTTGGATCGAGAGCACTTTGAGCGACACCGAAGGCGGTCACACCCTGCGATGCTAGCGAGTCGCGGCCCACCTGATTGAGGTTGGGCAATCCTGCGTTATTGAAGTTGAAACCAGGTAGAGAAGGCGTCCCGCGGCCGCCTCCGGCAATACCTCGATCAAACAACAGCGAGTCTTGCAGCCCCAGCTCACCGCCGATTTCAAAACCGTCATCAAGCCGAACCTCCGCGATGAGTGTCTTGATCAAGACCATGGGCGGTCGGCGATCGAGACGATCGATCAACCGGCGGACCTCTTCGTAGAGTCGTGGCGACACGCTCAGCAGCAAACTATTGGTCTGGCCTTCGGGAACGACGACCAAGTCGCGGTCCGGCAGGTCGTAAGGACCGAGGCTTTGTTGCAACTGCGGGATCAGGTTCTGAGTCTGCTGGCGAGCGGACACGTAGTTGGTGATCGCCGCAGCGATATTGTCAGCAATCTGGTGCTTCAACCAAATGACTTCCGTGATTCGTTCGGCAAAGCCAGTGCTATCGAGCCGCAACAGGATGCTTTCGACAACCTCGAGATCCTCTGCCGAGCCGCTCGCGATGATGCTGTTGGTGCGAGCATCGGTGGAGAAACGCAGTGGGACCAGGGCGCTTTCGGAGGCCGACAGGGATGCCAATCCGGCCTGGTTGCCAGCTCCGATGCTGGTGCCCGAGCTACCCGCGTCCTCACCAAAGAGGTTTTGCAGAGCAGTGGTCAACTGGGTCGCGTCACCGTTCTCGATGGTGAACACTTTCACGAGAGAATCGATGCCGGCGGGAGTATCGAGCTGGCGGATCAACTCGGCGATCAACGCCATGCCTTCGCTTGGAGCTCGCACCACGATGGCGTTGGCGTTGTTGTCCGCCGTCACAACGGTTCCCGAAAGCACGCCGGAGTCGAGGACGGAGCTTCCATCAGCACCCAGGGAAACGATCGAGAGCGTCGAAGACTTCGGGGTGGTCCCCTCAGGCACGTTCTCTGGTTCGGCCGTGACGGAGTCCTGGAGGACAGGTGCTAGATCCTCCGCCCGTGCGTTGCGCAGTGGGAAGATGCGAATCTGGCTGGTCGCCGCTGTGTTGGCGACATCGAGTTCCTCCACCAACCGCGTTACTTCCGTCAGGTCGCGCGGCGATGCTGAAACGATCAGTGAGTTCGTTCGTTGATCCGCCTTGATCCGGACGCGAATGCCCAAGCCCTCTCGGGGATCGGAATCTTCACCGGGTTGGCTGGTGAAGAACTCGCGGACGTTTTCTTCCACGTCCAATGCCGAGGCATGCTTGAGACGGAACACTCGCAGCTTATCGCTGTCGGGGATCGGTTGGTCGATCTTCTCGACCAGGTCCATGACGGCTTTGATCGCCTCGGCGCGGCCGATCAGCAACAATGCGTTGGGGGCGTCGAGCGAAGTGATGCTGACGTCGCCTTGGCGTGCCGACAGCACGTCTTCGTAGAGTTGCTGCAGCAGTTCAGCCACGGCATTGGAATCGGCGTACTTTAGCTGGCGAACCTCGATTTCCGGTTGCGTGATTTTCGCTTGAGCTTCGATCTCCGCGATGACCTCTTTGATGCGTTGGACGTCGCGTTTGGCACCTTTGATAATGATCAGGCCCGAGTCGGGGACGATTTGAATATCGGTGTCGCCGATCACACCGCCCTCGGTGTCTTCTGCGGCAGCTTCCGCCACGGCGGCGGCAACGTCTCCCGAGGGAGTGGGCAGTTGCTCTTCGATGATCTCTTCATCATCGGCGGTGTTCTGGGCGAAGGCGGCCGTTCGAAACTTAGGTTTGTTCCGCATGACTGCGGGCCGGTTGAGCTGTTGCTCTTCGGCTTGCGGTGCGGTTTTCTCGTCGAGTTCCTCTAACAAGCGGATCATCCGCTGCACGGGCGCGATCTCGGCATGGACGAGCCGGAGCACTTCGGTGCGTTCATCGGCGAAGCGGATCGGTTGATCGACGACTGTGAACAGGCTTTGCCACATCCGCTGCGACGCCTCGAAGGTGGTCAGTGTGATCAAGTCGCGGCGGCGATCGACGTCCACCTGAGTCGGCGACGTCGCGTTGCCGAGGCGAATTTGGAAAGTCGCTCGCTCGCCACTGCGGCTGGTCGTCACAGGGACCTCTTTCCCGGCGATGGCACGCAGCACATCCTCGGCCTCACGCCAGCTGATGTGTTTCAGAGGGAGATTGATCGTGGTGCGTTCGCCAGCATCGTGGGCAACCGAGTCCAGGCTCTTGGTGAGCTGCTGGATCTGATTGGCGATTTTGTCTTGCAGCGATGGCGGGGCCATCACGAGGATCCCCCCTCCATTGCGATCGTCCGCCGTGATACTGACTCCGACCTCGTCGTGGTAGTGCAGGCTCAACTGGGTTGCGATCGCCTCCATCATTCCCATTGGCACTTCGACCTGACGCAGTTCGGGAGCGTCCGGGCGGTCAGCGACTGCATTGGAGAGCCAAGCACCATTGAACGCGATGGCGAACAGCAGTACCGTGACGATCCATTTCTGCGGTCGCTTAGCGACCTTTTTTCTAGTTTGAAGCATGCGGTAGTTCTCAGTGTCGGGTACCTTGCCTTGGAATGGCAGCCGAATGGCGTCAATCGCAGCGCAGTGAGGGTTATTTCCGTACAACTGCTTCCATCGTCACGACCGGCCGTGATTCTTGAGGCGTTGTGTCTGCGATGAGCGTGAATATCGCTACAATCCGATCACTGATTCGCTCGTGGTCTTCCGTATCCATTGATTGACATGTCACCTAGTGAAACCGCCCAGGAATCCCTGTCTCCCCATGCCCAGGACAAGCTTCCGGACTGGGTTTCGGAGGATTCCCCGCCCATCCAACCTGAGCAAGAATGGGCGAACGCATGGACGCACGGGATCGCGGCATTGGTGTGGTTGGCGATCACTGTGTGGCTGGTCACTCGCGCGTCTCAGGTCAACACGGGGTTAGCGATCGCCTGCGCTGCCTACGGCGCCAGTTGCATCGGCACGTTCACCTGCTCAACGCTGTCGCATACGTTTCTAGAGCGGCCGCGACTCGATCGCTTTCGGGCCTGGGACCAGGCGATGATCTATCTGATGATCATCGGTACCTACACGCCGATCACCTACCAGCTGGCCGACCCGAAGTATCGGCTCGTGCTGCTCACCGCGATGTGGGGACTGGCGTTGTGGGGGTTCGTCAACAAAGCGATCTTGAATCATCGAATTCATACGATGAGCACGGCCACCTACCTGATGTTGGGGTGGCTGCCGGCGATCCCGCTGTTCGGCCGTGTTCCCATGGACTTATTTGGTTACATGCTCGCTGGCGGTGTGATCTACAGTGTTGGCGTGCTGTTCTTGATAAACGACAGCCGGGTGAAGTATTTTCACGCCGTGTGGCATTTGTTCGTGATGACCGCCTCAATCGTGCACTTGATCGGGATCGTCAAATACGTCGTCGACGCGCCCAGTTAGCAACGCGTCATCAAGGAGTGGCGAATTTAGCGAAAGCTTTTCCGTGGTGAACGAGGGGACGAACTGTCGAGCCCCGCAAGTTTTCCGACGCCGGAGGCGCTGAAGAGAATAGCCGTAGGTCAGCGCAGCGCCAGCTCATAGGCATCAAGTTAAGGATTGTGCTACAAAAAAAGCGGAAAACCGTTCATAAAGTGACTTGGATTGCAACCTCGTCACCTCGGAGAATGGAGTTTCCGCATGGACAGAGTAACGGCGCTGGCCGATTTACGACAGACCACTTTTTCGACCGTTGCCGTTGAGGCCAATGATGTCGCGAAATGCGTCAAACTCGTTAGAAAGTTTTCAGGCTCATCCGACGGAAGCGTGCGCGGAGCACAGGGGGAAGGTTTTTCTAGGCATGGCTCTCGTATCCAATAATCTTACAAAAATGCGTCCCTGACGAACGAATGGCCGCCAGGGACCGACAACACCATTGGCGTACCGCTTTTGCAGGGAAGCGCTGGCGACCGAGATATCCCTTGCCAGGCCAGCACCTCTGCAGAGCTCGGCTCCGTTTCTCCCGCCAGTGCCAGTCTAACATTGATAATCACATCCCACAAATAAATCCTTCGATACTGGAGCCATGCCTTGAAAACCTCGGGCGCACGCTTGCGTCGGATGAGCCATTAGTTTCGCCAAGCTGGCATCACCGATTGCGAAGATGGCGGCGGAAATCGCCAGTCACCTCAACACATCGAGTGCTCAACTGGTGGATTTTTTCAATCGGCTCATCTCCCGCGTCCGACGTCGTTGCCAAAGAACCAAACGCAAGGCAAACCCAGGAACAATTGAGTTGCTCGCCAACCCAAACCTCCTCGAGTATCGCTTAACTTGATGCCTATGAGGTCAGCGCAGCGCCAACTACGGTGTCTCATTGTCCGGACGTGTCCCCCCCCATCATACACGCCATCATAGTCGTGCTCGTGCTCGTGCTCAGCGAAGCGGTACTCGTACTCACCTCCCCCGGCGACTCATGCGAACGCAGTCTGAGTCGCGACGGGACTGCCAGTGAACAATCGACTCGGCATGCGACCCATTGATTGCCATCGAACGCTCGCTCGGAAATGACGCGCGGCCACGAGCACGAGCACGAGCACGAGCACGAGCACGAGTACGAGTACCGGATCTGACCTGAATACGATTCGCCGTCAGAATACGCTGGATTGGTCGGCCCGAATCGACTGCGTTGGTCTGCAAAGTTGATCGATCTCTGCCGAATCTGTTTAGCGACCTTGTGACGCCGCCATCTGGTTGCGTATGTAGACTTTCAATGAATAGGTCCAGCCCCCCTAGACGATTGATTTGGCTTTCTTTGCTGGCAGTGCTGCTGCCGGTGCTGGTCGGCTGCGCCGGTGCGGACCTGCGTCAGAGCATGCCGTCTCGAAACCCGCCGCCGTTCTCGGATTCGGGGCAAGATCTCGTGGCCGAACGCTGGTGGATTGCGTTTCGCGACCCGCTGCTCGATCAACAGATCAACATGGCATTGGGCAGCAACTTCTCGCTGTCGGCAGCCCGCCAGCGGGTTCGCGCCGCCCGGGCCATCGCCCGCCGGGAAGCGTCGGATTTCTACCCGGACGTCAATGGCGTCATCGATGTGGACAAGACATTCGGCCCCGGCCGCGATATCGAGGGTTACGTACTTGGCTTTGAGGCGGCCTATCCGGTCGACTTGTGGGGGGAGATCGAATCACGGGTCGATGCGCAGCGTTTGCGGGCTGCTGCGACCCAGGAAGACTACCGTGCGATTGCGTTGATGCTGGCGGCAGAGATCTCCAATACATGGTTCTCGATAATCGAGGCCAAAGCCCAGATTCGATTGCTCGATGAACAGATCGATACCAACGAGACCGGCCTGGCGCTGCAAGAATCCCGCTTCGGTCTGGGGCTGATCCGCAGTGCTGACGTGCTCCGGCAACGCCAGCTCGTAGAGTCGACGCTCGAACAGAAAGCGGTGGCGAAGTCGCGTGTCGAGGTGCTCGAGCATCAGATGGCGGTGCTCCTCGGAGCGATGCCGCAAACGGCGAGCTACGAACCGGGACGCTACCTGCCCGATGTGCCGCCGCTGCCCGAAACGGGCCTGTCGTCGCTACTACTGCAGCGACGGCCGGATGTGCGGCGTGAATATCTCGCCTTCCAGGCCGCCGATCGAGACCTGGCATCCGCGATTGCGGACCAGTACCCGCGGGTGAACCTGTTCGGGTCGCTGCTGAATGTCGCCAGCCGCCCGGAGACTATTTTCCAGGATTGGTTCCTGTCACTCGGTGGATCCTTGGTCGCACCTTTGATTGACGGTGGTCAGCGGCGGGCCGAAGTGGCTCGGACATCGGCGGTCGTCGACGAGCTGCTCAGCCGATATGGACAAGCCACCCTCGTTGCTTTCCAGGAGGTCGAGGACGCCTTGACCCGGGAGCGATATCAACGCGAGCGGTTGGAACACCTGCAAGCTCAGCTCAAATTGGCGGGCGAATCGGCCGAGCGGTTGAAGGAGCAGTATCTGCTCGAACCGGACACGGACTACCTCAATGTGCTGACCGCCATCACCGGAAAACAGCGTTTGCAGCGTGAAGTGCTGGCCGCCCAGCTCGAATTGCGGGTCATTCGGGTATCACTCTACTTGGCGCTAGCCGGTGGATTCGATCCTCAGCCACAGATGGTGACGGAGTTCGTCGTCTCCGATGAGATCGCAACATCGAGTGATTCCGCGGACGCCGCCAACGATGCGACTGACGAGGAGGTTGCCGATGATCTCGAAGATCAACTCGACGCTGATGAGGTTGTCGGTGCCGTTTCGGAGGATGAAGTACTCGAGACCACCGGCGACGACGCAGCCAGCGAGCTCGAGGGTGCGATGGAGGATGGTGGCTTGGATTTGCCATCAGACGAATATCCGCAGCCGCTCGATACCAGTGAAGAGGCGAGTGCGAAGCGTTTTGGCGAATTGCTGCGTTCGATGGAAAGTAATTGATCAGTTTCTGCTGTCGAGAGGCCCAGGTTGAGTTCACGGCCGGGTCTGAGCAATTATGATGAGGGCCCGCCCACAGAGGTTCTCCCGCTGGAGCGTCCTCGCTGAGGCCGCACGCTGAGGTTCGCCCCGAGAGGCCCTCCCCGCTAAGACCCACCCCATTTTGCCATGAACACTCCGATGACGAATCATGACTGATTTGCCGCCCCCCAAACGATGGCGATGGCTCGGCGTGCTGGCGACGATTGTCGTATGTGTTTGCATTTTCTCCGCTGCTGCCGCTGCGATCGTCGTTATCAATCGCACTCAGCCAACAGCGAAACAGGTCAAAGCCACTCGCAAGTCGTCGGCCTTGGTCGATACGGTGATCGTTCGGCGTGACAGCTATGCGCCGCGGCTGAGCGTTCTCGGAACGGTTCTGCCCGCCCGCGACATCACACTCAGCCCGCGGGTTGATGGGCAAGTTCTGGAGGTATCCGATTCGTTTTTGCCGGGCGGCATGGTGCGTCAAGGCGATTTGTTGATGCGGATTGATCCCGCAGACTTTGAAAATCAGCTCTCGATCCGGGTGAGCGAATTGGAACAGGCTGTCGCTTCGCTGCAAATTGAGCAGGGGCGTCAAAGCCTCGCCGAGAAAGAGCTCGAGCTACTCGAGAGCACGATCGATGAAACCAATCGGGAACTCGTGTTGCGGGGGCCTCAGATCGCATCGATTCGCGCGGAGGTCAACGCGGCCAAAGCGGCTGTCGAGCGGGCGCAACTCGAGCTCGACCGGGCCACCATTGTCGCGCCTTTTGATGCCCAAATCATTTCTCAGTCAGTCAATGTGGGGTCGCAAGTGTCCCCCGGCGACGAGCTGGCGCGGATGGTCGGAACGAAGCAATATTGGGTTTCCGCTGCCTTGCCGGTGCGCAGTTTGCGCTGGGTCCGCTTCCCCTCGGACGGACCATCGGGTGAGAACACGCCGGGTTCGGATGTGACGTTGCGGAATACAGACGGCTGGCCAGCCGGTGTGGAGCGTGCGGGCAAAGTCGCCAGGATGATCGGGAGCGTTGACCAGCAGACACGGCTTGCTCGCGTTTTGATCACCGTTGACGACCCACTCGGCGAGCAATCTGACGCTCCACCTTTGATTCTGCAGTCGCTTTTGCAGGTGGAGATCGAGGGTCAATCGATCGAGGACGTGGTGCGGTTGGAGCGAGAGTATGTTCGTGACGGGGACACCGTGTGGGTGATGAAGGATGACAAACTCGAGATTCGCCCGTGCCAAATCGTCTTTCGCGACGGGGCACATGCTTACATCGGCGAGGGGTTGGAAAATGGCGACGAGGTCGTGTTGACGACGCTGGCGACCGTAGCCGATGGTGTGGGGCTGAAACGGATCAGCGACCAACCCGGCGCGAGCGACGAAGTGGGGCCAGAGCCGAGCGGTGCAGCGATATGAAACCAAACGCTGAGCCGGAAGCCACTACCGCTGCCGATAGCGTTCAGCCGCAGTCGGGGCCGATCGCATGGATGGCCCACAATTCCATCGCAGCGAACCTGTTGATGGTGATCCTGCTTGGCGGCGGTATCTGGGCGGCAGCCTACATGCAGAAAGAGGTCTTTCCGCAGTTCCAGCTCGATATTGTTGAAGTCAATGTGGGCTACCCCGGCGCCGCTCCTGAGGAGGTGGAACAAGGGATTCTGCAGCCGATCGAGGGTGCTGTTCGTAGCGTCGAGGGGATCCGCTCGGTAATCAGCGAAGCACGCGAGGGGCGAGGAACAGTCACGATCGAGATCGTTGCCGGTCAACAACGCATGAAGGCGTTCCAAGACATCGACCAAGCGATCAGTCGCATTCGGACGTTCCCCGAAAACATTGAGCAGCCCGAAGTCCGCTTGCAATCACAGCAGCAGGAGGCCCTGCAGGTCGCATTGTACGGTCCGATCGATATCTGGTCGTTGCGCAAGCTTTCCGAACAGCTGCGTGATACCTTGCAGGCGCACCCCGATATCACCCAGGTCGAGCTGCGCCGGGTGCCGCCCTACGTCACGCACATTGAGATTCCGCGGCAAACGCTACGTCAGTATGGGCTAACCTTGCCGGGCATCGCCGATATCATCCGCAACGCCAGTCGCGATGTTGCCGCCGGCAGTGTGCAGACGACTGCCGGTGAGATCTTGTTGCGTGTGAAAGCCCGCAAGCAATGGGCGGATGAATTCGCCAAGATAGAAATCGTGTCAGCTGACTCCGGCCCCTCGGTCACCCTCGGCGATATCGCGACGCTCCGCGATGGTTTCGACGAAGTTGGTTTCCATTCGCAGTTCAGCGGAACACCCTCGGTGGAGCTGGATGTGTTTCGTGTCGGCTCACAATCACCGATCGAAGTGGCCGCTGCGACTGAACAAACAATGAAGGAGTTCGAGTCTCTGCTGCCTCCAGACGTGAAGTGGCGGGTCGATAGCAATAATGCAGAGGAGTTCCGGCGGCGGCTCTACTTGGTGCTTGAAAATGCCATGCTCGCTGTCGTGATCGTGCTCTTGATCCTCGCTGTGTTTTTGGAATTTCGACTGGCGTTTTGGGTGATGATGGGCATGGCGGTGTCTTTTGTCGGCGGAGTGCTGTTCCTACCGATCGTGGGCGTCAGCATCAATATGATTTCGCTGTTCGGCTTCCTCGTCGTGTTGGGGATCGTGGTCGATGACGCTGTGGTCGTCGGCGAGAACGTTTACGAAAAACGCCAAGAGGGAAGTGATAATGAAACCGCGGCCATCGTCGGAACACGAGAGGTTGCAGGTCCGGTCACGTTTAGCATCCTGACCAACATCGTCGCGTTCATCCCACTGCTGTTTATTCCGGGCGAAACCGGGAAATTCTGGGCGCCGCTGCCGATCGTGGTCATTATCGTGTTGATTCTGTCACTGGTGGAATCGCTGTTTATCTTGCCCGCTCACCTCGGCCACGTGCGCAAATGGGGACGTCGCTCGGGCCGTAGCCGAGGCGGTTTGCGGGTCAGGCTACATGGTCTTCAACAAGCGTTCAGCCGCGGATTCAATCGATTTGTCGAAGCCACCTTCGGTCCACTCCTAGCGGTATGTCTGCGTTTTCGGTACATCACCACGGCGCTGGCGCTCGGCCTCTTCGCCATCATCGTCGGCTATGCCAACAGCTCGCATATGGGGTTGATCCTCATGCCCGAGGTCTCCGCAGACGAAATCGAAGCGGGGGTGCGAATGCCGGTCGGAACGACACAGGACCAGGCTGCTGAGATTGCCGAAGCGGTGACGCGGGCGAGTATGCAGATGTTCGATGAGCACAATCTGTATGAGGTTGCCGAGGGGATCAAAACGAATGTTCGCGGCCAAAGCTTTATCGATGTTGAGATTGTGCTCCGGCCGCCTGACGAGCGGGACATGACGGCAAACGAAGTGATCGAATTGTGGCGAGAATCGATCGGCGACCTACCGGGCGTCAATCAGGTAACGTTCGAGGCCGAGAGTGGGCCAGGCGGCCACCGCCGCGCCATCAGTATCGACTTGAGCCACAGCGATACGAGTGTTCTCGAGCGGGCCGCGACGGCATTCGTTGAGCGTGTCGAGACCTACGCCAATGCCGTCGATGTCAGCGACAATTACGACAAAGGGAAGTCGCAGTACGACGTCAGTTTGCGTCCAGAAGGTCGTGCTCTAGGATTGACCGACCAGGAGCTCGGCAATCAGTTGAGAGGTGCGTTCTTCGGTTCGCTGGCTTTACGCTTGCTGCGGGGGACCAACGAGATCGAAGTCCGCGTGAAGCTGCCGGAGGATCAACGCGAGGACATTTTCAATCTCGAAGATCTCATCATCCGCACCCCATCGGGAGGTGAAGTCCCGCTGTTGGACGTGGCCACTGTCACACAGACCGATGCGTTCTCGCGGATCAACCGTCGCGAAGGCCGACGGGTAATCAACGTCTCGATGGACGTCGAGCCCAAACGGGCCGTGACCCAATTGATTTCGGTGCTCAAAAGCAAAGAGCTGCCGAGCCTGCGGGACGATTACCCCGGCATCACCTGGACCTTTGAGGGCAGTGATGCTGAACTCCGCCGAGCGACCTCCTCACTGGTGGGAACATTCGGCCTCGCCCTGGCAATCATCTACTCGCTTCTGGCAGTTGCTTTTCGCGGTTACATCCAACCGCTGATCGTATTGGTGGCCATCCCGTTTGGCATCGTCGGCGCGGTGCTGGGGCACATCCTCCTTGGCTATGATCTGTCGCTGGTCTCATTCATGGGGGTGATCGCACTATCGGGAGTGGTGATCAACGATTCACTGATCATGATCGACTACGCCAACCGACGTCGGAAAACGTGCTCTGCCTACGAAGCGATCTCGCAAGCGGGCATCCGGCGTTTTCGGCCGATTCTATTGACAACATTGACCACGTTTGGTGGATTGATGCCATTGATCTTTGAAAAATCCCTGCAGGCTCAGTACATCATCCCAATGGCCATTTCCCTCGGCTTTGGGATCCTATTCGCTACCGGAATTATTCTCGTGCTGGTGCCTTGCTTGTATCTCATCCTCGAGGACATTCGCGGTCTTTTCAGCAAGGGCGATGTATTGGCTGGTGAAGCCTAAACTCAGCAGTTCCCGGCGGCACCCCGCTATTGGGTGGATAGGCGGCATGTGAACTGCGATGGTTGGTTTTTAGAGGGCGTGATCGGTGCCGCTGCTGCGATTGTCGGCATCGAGCGTGTCAATTTCACTAAATTGGAACCAGCGGAAAGGAAAAACACTGACTTTCGCGACTCTCGAAGCGCACCGGTAGCGTCGCATTCCCCCGGGATTGCTTTTCCGACGCCCCAACGTTCGACTCGCTGAGCGGGTGACTCTATGGCGGTAAGAATTGATTCCGACACCGGTCACTCAAGATGGCATCGAGTATCTCGCAGTAGCTGCGAAAGATGAACGAATCAACGGCACTGCGAAGGCGAGACCAAAGACTGCGGCGCGAACCAAGTTTCGCAAGTACGGCTTGAAATAACGGACAGCACGCTTGCTGAACTCAGCGATTCTCGAAAACTGCTCGACAATCGTTTTAACGCGTTTTTCTCGTCTCAGGTCGCCTAATTCAAGCCAAGCGAACTCCGATTCAATCCATTCCATCGCCGCAGCCCTCCCTGAGCACACTGAGATCCTTTATGTGCCTGTGTATCTACCCGAAAAGATGTGTAGGATAAAGAGGGCATCGCCCTGGGTTTGGATAGCGAAATCGTTCGGTAGCCCCAACGGGGCGGCCCTCATGTTCGCCCCAACCCTGCCGTTCGGATGGCGTGTGCAAATAGAGCCACCCCGTTGGGGCTAACGCGAGGCGGTGGTGCCTGGAACCCCAGGCGTTGCCTGGGGCTGTCATAGGACTGCCCCGTTGGGGCGGTGTCGTGAGCAATCTCCAGCACTCAATAAAATGATCGACGTCGCAAGGGATGATAGAGAAGAGCCGTAGATGATCTTCAACCCCATTCGGGGTTTGCAGGCGTGTTCTCCGCGTATCCGGTGGTGTTCGCCCACGCTCAAACCACCGGCTATTCTCTTCCACGCCTTCGGCGTATGAAAACGAGTGGAGAATCATGGGCTCGTCGCCTGCTGGTCATCGGCCGCAGGTTTCCCGAGGGACGTCGATTTACTAATTGCAGCTGTTCGTCGGGCGTTCTTCAGCCCCAATGGGGCGGCTGTATGAAAGCCCAGGGCATCGCCCTGGGGCCGGATTTATTGATTCCCTAATGCTGATGCTAAGAAATCGCTGAGGCCGGCGAGGTCGTCGGTGTTGATTAGGTCGACTCCTGCATCGCGGAGTGCTGCCCACATTGCCGGATTGTCGGGTGTGCCCCAGAAGCGGACTCGTCGATTTTGTGTGTGTGCTTGGTCAACGATTCGCTCGAGAGCGATTCGTTCGGTCGCTGGGAACTCTCCCTTGCCGCGCCACTCGAAGTGATTTTTCCAGTTGTCACTGATCAGTGGCATCACCTCCGGCGGGAGATCGCTGTTGAGGTCTCCTAAGCGGCCGTCGATACCGGCGAAGCGAGGCGAGGCCGCCTTCATCGTTGCGATCGGTCGATTACCGCTGACGATCGCCACGACGGCGCCGGGATGCTCGGTGCCGTCCTCCGTCCAAGAGAACACGTCACGGTATTCGCTCAGAAGCTGGTTCAAGGCTGCAAAAGTGGCTTCACCATCTGATTTGAAGTCGATGAGGAGAGTGATGGGGGTTTGGTCGGAATAAACGAACCCGCCATGGTCCTGGATACGGGCACGCAGCGGGTCAAGATATAGAGCCCGCAGCGTGCGGTTCGGCTTGAGTTCGAGGAAGGTGTGTGCGACCAACAACTCGCCATCGACCAAAAAAACGTCGGCTTCCACGCTCGTGAACCCCTGGTCGAGTGCGTCCAGGAGCGGGCGATGGTGCAGGTAGTCGTTGTGAGCATGAGCCTGGCGATGCGGTTTGATCTCATCGGCGATCGGATTCGCGACTGGCAGGTTCACCGCGACGACCGCAGCAAGAAATAGAAATGGAACGTACATGGTGATTGGGGTGCTTTACGTTGCTAGAGTGTTTCGCTGCATTCTAACAGCTGTTTCGCAGCACGTGCTCGGTGGCCCGCGCTGTGGGGTGAGGGAAAATGCTCGGCGGGTAATTGAGGGTTGCCGGCGGCGTCGTTTCGGGGATATTAGGAACACGGGAACAATAGATGCCGAGAACTCGCCCCTCCCAGAGCGAGGGTGAATCGAAATGCATCATTCATTGTTCTCTCGTTCTTTGGTGGGGTCATTCGATTGTGGGTTAGACGGTCTCGAAATTTGAAAACGCAAGAAAAAACACTCCACTTGAACGCGTCGGGCAGCCCATCGCTGAGAATCGCCGAGACCTTTACCAGCCTTCAGGGCGAGGGTTTGCTGACGGGCGTCCCTAGCTTTTTCATTCGCACGAGCGGCTGTAATTTGCGTTGTTGGTTCTGCGACACTCCTTATGCGTCATGGAACCCGGAAGGAAACCGCTGGCCCCTCGTTGACCTGATCGAAGCCGCTGCCGGGTCGCGATGGACTGACTCCGACGAGCACTCACAATCCGCTGCGGCGGTCGAGCACGTCGTGTTGACGGGCGGCGAGCCGCTGATCATGTCCGGGGTCGCGGATCTAGCCATTGCGCTGCGGGCGGCCGGAATGCATGTAACGATCGAAACGGCGGGTACCGTCGATATCGATATCTCTTGTGATTTGCTATCGCTCAGTCCCAAGCTCCGTGGGAGCACCCCTGGGCGAGGCGCAGGGCCAGCACTCAGTGAGAATTCTCGTTGGGGCGAACTGCACGAGCAACGGCGGCTGCCCATCGCCACGATGCGGGGGCTGATCGAACGCGCACCTGCCGTCCAAGTCAAATTTGTTGTCGACTCACCCGCTGAATACGATGAGATCCTCGAGGTCGTCGCCGATTTGGACGTCGCGGCCTCGGACGTTTGGATCATGCCCCAGGGCGTCACCGTGGAACAGCTCGATGCGGCCGCGGTCTGGCTGCGGCCTTGGGCCGAGGCGGCTGGGTTTGCATATTGTGACCGCATGCAAATCCGGTGGTACGGTAACCGGCGAGGCACATGAATCCGCCCGAGCCTGATCTCAGCCCCAGCCTCATCGCAGGCTCGCAGCGTGATACCTCCGGCAAGGCGTCCCAGCCGAAAGAATGCGGCGTCGGGGGGCTGCCGGCGAAACCACTTCGCTGGGCCGCCGCGATACTGGCCCTGGTCTTGTTCACGTTGTTAGCCATGGCGCGGTCGCTCTCGCCGGCTGCCGCAGGTTTAGGCACCCATCAACAACTCGGGCTGCCCCCTTGTTCCATGCGCGTGCTTTTCGGCCTGCGTTGTCCCGCCTGCGGGATGACAACATCCTGGAGCCACTGGACGCGAGGTCAGTGGTGGCCGGCGGCCCAAGCCAATGTTGGCGGGGTGTGCTTGGCCTTCGTTGCCCTGGCCGTCGCACTGGTCGCCTGCCGAGTCGTTTGGACGGGGCGGCTGCCCAGCTCACGCATACTCACTGGGCTGGGCTGGTCCATCGTCGCCACGGGAGCGGTGACCCTCGTGGACTGGGGCACACGACTCGCCTGGTGAGCTGCCGTTTCGTGGTCGAGCAGGAATCGCTTGCGCGCCAACCCGCCTGCAAATCCCGCCAGACCACCGTCGCTGGCGACAACACGGTGGCAGGGGATCAGCACGGACAGCGGATTGCGGGCCACTGCTGAGCCCACTGCCCGGACGGCAGCGGGTCGCCCGATCGAATCGGCGACCTCCCGATAGCTCTGTGTCGTTCCAGCTGGGATCTCGCAGAGTTGCCGCCAAACCTGTTCTTGAAACTCAGTTCCGCTGAACCGGTAGGGCAGATCGAAGCGGAATCGACCGTCGGCAAAGTAAGCCGTGAGCTGCTCGACGATCCATCGGGTCAGCTCATCGTCCTGCCAACTCTGCTCCGCAATCTCCTCGGACCAAAATTTTGGTTCGGGCCGATGGTCGGCGAAATATAGACCCACGCAGTCGGCGGCACCGCTGGAGTCCTCATTGAGGACGATTCGCAGCCGGCCGACGGGACTTTCCCAGCTCGATTGTAAAAAACGCGGCATCGTCAAATCTCCAGGTAAGTTGCGTGCTGCGGTGGCGGTCGCTGCCGCGGCTGGACAATCGGCCCCCTTCAACCGCTTCCGCTTCACTCACTAGAATGGGCGGCGGTCAGTGGCCGGGTGCTTTCGCTGTTGGAATGCAAGACTGCCGAAAACCTCCCGTTCGCCGATTCCGCTACCATTGTAGAGCGATGTTGCGATGGCTCCCAGACACCAATTTGTTTTGGGCGCCGAACGCTCTCTCCTTCCTCCGACACCATGATCTTGAGGTCTTCCGTGCCAGTATCAACTCGATTCACGCGTGTATTTTGTCGTCGCTTGGCGGCGGCGTGCCTTGTCGTCTCCACCACCTCGGCATTGACGACCGCAACCGCGATTGCGGAAAGTCCCGGGTCGCCGACGATCAATCTCGCCAATCCGCCAGCCGATCTCAACACGGACCCCTTGGACATTCAGGTTGTCGAGGCCTACCCGAACCTGCGGATCAGCCGCCCGATCGTGATGACGGGCGCGGGAGACGGCAGCGGGCGCCTGTTTGTCGCCAGCCAGACAGGTGAGATCTACTATTTCGATCAGGACGACGAAGAGGTTGAAGAACCCGAGTTGTTCATGGATCTGAGCGATCGAGTGGGTTACAAAGATCGTGAAAACGAAGAGGGGTTCCTGGGCATGGCCTTCCATCCCGAGTTCGCCGAAAACGGGAAACTCTACATCTACTACACCACTTCGCAGCGTCCTCATGTTTCGATCCTGAGCGAGTTCCAGACTAAGAAAGACTCCGACGGAAAGCTTGGCGATCCGGACAGCGAACGTGAATTGATGCGAATCGACCAACCGTTCTGGAACCACAACGGCGGCACCGTTGCGTTTGGCCCCGATGGCTATCTTTACGTTGGGTTGGGTGACGGCGGCAAAGCGAACGACCCGCTCAAATCGGCCCAAGATTTCAGCAAACTGCTCGGTTCGATTTTGCGAATCGATATCGACACGCAAGACGGCGAGTTGCCCTATGGGATCCCCAAGGACAACCCGTTGGTAGGCCGCTCGCACGTTTGGCCTGAAATCTACGCCTGGGGAATTCGCAACATCTGGCGAATGTCCTTCGACCCGGCCACTGACAAGTTGTGGGCTGCCGACGTTGGCCAGAACGATTGGGAAGAAGTGAATCTGATCCGCAAGGGCGGTAACTATGGCTGGAGTCTTCGGGAAGGAGCCAACCGCTTCACACTCGGCGGCGAGAAAGGATCCGACGTCAGCGACAAATACATCGAGCCGTTGATCGAGTACCCCCATACCGACGATTGGGGGAAATCGGTCACAGGCGGATTGGTTTACCGTGGCAAAGAGACACCATCGCTCGACGGATACTATCTCTACGGCGACTATGTCAGTGGCCGCTTGTGGGCGATGAAGATCGATCCCGAAAGCGAAGAGGTGCTCGAGAACCGCACCATCGCGTGGCAGCAACTCCCGATCTTCACCTTCGGTGAAACCGAATCCGGTGAAGCTCTGATGAGCACGATGATGGGCGGCGGACGCATCTACAAGTTCGTTACTGGCACGGCGGAAACCGCGCAGCAATAGTGACTTGGATAGCGCGTCTCCGCCGCGCCCTGTTAGGCGCCCCGATTCGCATCGCCCCCGATGAGGGGCGATTGCTGGGGCTGCAGGTCGGTCAACGCGTCCTCCTCGATGACGCGTTGCTGGTGGTCATCGAGCGAGATCAGACACCGCGGGAGGACAAGCCGGGTATTCGGTACCGCCTCGCCACCTACGACGAGACCAGCAATCGGCTTTGCCTGCCAGACCCGCCTTATCTGATCGAGCCGGGATCGTTCGAATCCGACCACGGTGGAATCCGCATGCGACGGGTGCCGTCGCCTACTGCGCCTGATCCGGCACAACCATCCCGCGATGAGCCTGTTCAGCCGGGCTCAGATGATGTCTGGATTGACTGCCGGCTTCTTTCTGAGGCGAGCGGCAAATGAAACCTTAGCTGCCCCACCGTGGGCGAGGCAACGGGCTGGTCATTAGCCGCAGGCATCCCGAGGGACGTCGATGTACTGATTGCAGCTTTTCGTTCGGCGTTCTTGAGCCCCAAACGGGGCGGCTGTATGAAAGCCCAGGGCATCGCCCCTCTTTATCCTACACATCTTTTTTTAGCCCGTTCCGAATGCAATATAGGCTTCGCGGTACGCCTGCAGTCGCCGCAGTCCACGCCAGATTACGGTGGAACCGGGCGGTCCTTGCCCTGTTTTGTTCAAGTAGCCGCCCAACTGCGCCAACACCAGCATGAACTCG
>NZ_SJPK01000016.1:0-54506 GCF_007859855.1 Allorhodopirellula solitaria | reverse complement strand
GCAGCTTCTCGCTGGCAAGAAGCGTCGAGGCCCTCAATCGATCGGCGACTTGCTGATCGGCTTACTAATTCGTCTTGGAGTGAACCAGGAAAACACTGTAGAATCGAAACCGTCCGAAGCTCTGAAGTCTTAGGCTGAATTGTCGTGCTGCCAAGCACACTAACAACGTCGTCGCATGCCGAGGGTATCGGTGGAGCGTAGCTCTGCTGAGCAAGCCCGTGCTAGAGTGAGATGCTCTGTTAGCGGTTCAAACGCCGGATGAGACAGTGTGGGGCTCTCAGAGCTTCGGATATCTACCAGGGTGGCGAGACTGAACCACCAAAGCTAACCGAGCCGTGCTGGCTGGCCGACAAACAGTGGACTTTGAGTGTCGAAAAAGCTACCCTATTGGTGGTGCCGCTGAGCGTACGCGCGCACTGCAAATTTTCGTTCTGGATATGACAGTACTCAAAAAACCTTCCGCTGTGGTCTGCGCACGCTTCCGTCGGATGAACCGAAAATAGCAGGTGGTCGAGCGCAAGCGAACACCACCGGAACCTCCGCGAAATACGCGTGCCAACCCCGAATGGGGTGGAAGATCATTGACGACAAGGTCTGCGACCCACTTCGGGGTCGACGCTCCATCTTCAACGAACAACCGTAGGTGGCGCTGCGCTTACCATACGGCTATTTTCTATCATCCCTTTCGGGATACTTGTGGGTAATCAACAGCTCGTCGCCTCGTCCAGTACGGCGCTGGGAGGACTCGTCGCCTCGTCCACTACGATATTGGATTCGCTTGGTGCAGCAGGGCCAGTGCGGCGCGTTCTCGGTTCAGGGGGATTGAAGCGGTGTGTCGGCGGAGGGCTGCGAGTGGACTGCGTTCGCCCTCCATCATGGCTTTCTGCAGCGACGCTCCAATCTGATGGCGTACCGATTCGCTATCGTGGTCGATGCCGTCGCGGCGGATGGTTTCATCGAGGCGTGGTGTGAGCGGCGGTGCTTCGGACGCGATCCCCATCCACTGGGCGCTCGTCACCAACAGGGCTTCCCCGTCGAGCAGGGTTGTCTCATGACTCATGATCGGCAACTCGCCGGGGATCTCCTCGGCCGCGATCGTGGCAGCGCGATCGAGATTGAGCGAGCGATAGCCTTGAGGGGAGGCAATGAGGCTCGACCACTGGCCAATCGACGAGATCGCGGCCCGTCCCGATTGGGGATCCACGTGGGCATAAAGCAGCGATAGGCTGGGCCGTCCGCTTTCATCAATGGCGGCATCTCGTACCTGCAGGAGACTGTGCAAGGTTCGCATCAATGCTTCCTGCGGCGTATGTCGATAGCCCAGATGAGCCTGGAGTGCGGCGCGGGCTACGGTCGCATCGAGTGTATCGCCCAGATCACCTTGGGGGGCCCACGCGTGTCCGAATTGGCACATCGCGATCGCCAGAATACCATCGGGAAGCACATCCCAGTGGTGCCAGCTTTGGGCGACCGCCAACGGGGACTCTACCATCCCATCCACCATCCAGTCCCGGGCCAACCGGGTTCCCAGTGGCAAAGTATCGCATTGCCAATCGGAGATTTGTTTCTCCCACTCGTGCATTGCGGAAGGGGCGTCGTCGATGGCCGGAGGTGTGTGTCCGGGGAGTGGTTCCATGGCTTCGACGAAACGATCAGCATCAAAATCGGGTGCCGCGTTCTCTTCATCAATCAGGTCGCGTCCCCGAGCGGATGCAGGGGCAGACGAGCCATTGGCAGGGGACGACAGGCGATGGAGTGAAACGAGGGTGTGGCAGATGTCGGTGGCAGCCAACCGAGCGGCGGCGGTTGCCTTTTCGTCGAAGGCATGCGGGGCGTTGCTATAGAGCCACAGGGTGCCGATCGGCAATTCAGTGCCGTTCAAACAAAGGCATATCGCCGAGGCGAAGGGCTCCGGAATGGAGTGCTGGTCCATTCGATTGGCAGGCAGGTCCTGCATCGTGAAGGTTCCTTGCACCATCGCTTCGAGATCACCGCGAGCGCCACGCAGTGGACGCGATGTGCCGAGTCGGTGTGCCGGTAGCATGCCGAAGACGAACCGGGTGTTGAGCTGTTCGGTCGCGTCATCGAGCAGGTAGACGGCCGCGGCTGTCGCGTCAGTGGCGAGCAACGCGTCGGCGAGCACTTGGTCGACCTGGTCGCTGCCTTTTTTTGCCGCTGCGTTGATGAGAACCGAGGTCGCCTGGACGGCCAGTTCGGTCTGCTCCCATTTCGCTTCGGACTCGACTTGCGATTCCGCTACGCGATCGGTTTCGTGGTCAGCGCAGTGGATTTTCAGATAGCTTGGCAATGATGTGGACACGATGTCGTCAACCCGAAAAGAGGCGAGCGGAGTAGTTCAACTTGCTAGCCTCATCGTCGAGATGATTCATCTTCCCCCAGCGGATCAATCGGCAAAGTTTGCTTTGTTCGCCACCGTGGCCGCGCAACTGGTAGAGGCGTTACAACGCGATTCGTTGATTGTCGCTCGCCCTCTCATCGGCCTGCGGCGAGCGAGTATTGCAGCCTTTTGGATACCCGATAGGATTGCAGGGTGATGATCCGAAAAGTCTTTTGATTCCTGCCTCCTCGATGAGACCTGTTGCGATGTCCTCGAACGATGAAAACCCACTTCTCGATGTTGATGCCGATGCTGCCTTGGAGCGATTCATGCGGTTGACGGCGATTGCGGGCCGAAGTGGAGAGGAGGCCGGCGTGGCTGCGGCGATCACCAAGACGTTGGTCGAGGCGGGGATCGATCCCGCCATGATCGTCCAGGATGATGCTCACGAGCGGACACGTCTTCGCGGCGACTGCGGCAATCTCATCGTCAGTCTTCCCGGCGACGAGAGTCTGCCCCGGACCATGCTTTCGGCGCACATGGACACGGTGCCGATTTGCGTGGGCGCCAAGCCGATACAGAAAGACGATCCCGAACTCGGTCTGATAATTGCCGCTGAGGGCGAGACCGGCTTGGGAGGCGACGACCGGGCTGGCTGTGCGATTATCCTGACGGCGATTCTGGAGCGACTCCGGTTTGCTGCCGAGCACCCCGAAACGCGTCTGCCACCGGCGGTGATCACGTTTTTGATTCAAGAGGAGGTAGGCTTAGCGGGAGCCTGTCACCTCGACGCTGAAAAGATAGGGCGGGTGGACCAGGCGTTCAATTTTGACGGTGGGAGCATGAACATGATCCGCCACGGCGCCATCGGTGGTGAGCGGATGCAGGCCGTGGTCCACGGATTCGCTTCGCATGCCGGCGCTGCACCTGAGAAAGGTGTCAGCGCGACCGTGATCGCAGCGAAAGCGATCGCCGCCCTCCATGGTGCTGGGTTGCTCGGGGAGGTGGACATCGATGGCAAGCGAGGAACCGCCAATGTGGGTGTCATCGAGGGTGGTGAAGCGACCAATGTGGTCACGCCCGAGGTGCTGCTACGAATCGAAGCCCGCAGCCACGATGCTGAGTTTCGAGGTTGGATCGTCAACCAGATTCACGACGCGCTGCAGCGGGCCGCCACCGAGGTGACCGATGTCAAGGGTCGCTGCGGGCGGATTGAGTGGAGCAGCCACGTCGACTACGAGGCCTTCGCATTGGATTTGGATCACCCCTCCGTGCAGGCGGCGCGTTACTGGGTCGGCAAGCTTGGACGCGATCCCATCTGCGAGGTCGCCAACGGTGGTCTCGATGCGAATTGGCTCTTCCGGCATGGGATCGCTGCGGTGACGTTGGGGTGTGGTCAGGCGATGATCCATACGGATGAGGAGTACCTCGTGGTCGCCGATTATCTCGATGCCTGCCGCTTGGCTTCGTCGATCTTGGTCGCGAAATCGTAGCACCGGTACTAGGTTGCGCACTGCGAGCGGTCTATAATGGGGGGCATTGAACGTGGGGAACGCGACGGCGGCGAACACCAGCTTTCCCTGCTTGTCCTTCACGACATGCATCGCGCGCAGTCGGATCCTCCACCACCCTCACCCCACGAGCTTTTGGCTTGTCTGATTCTTGGCACCCTGGAGTGAATGTCGCCGAGCTAACCCATGTGGGGATGCGCCGGGCCAATAACCAGGATTCCTACGCGGTGATGGTGGCGAAGTCGGAGGATCGGTTCGATCGACGCGGGCACTTATTTGTCGTCGCCGACGGCATGGGGGCTCACGCTGCGGGCGAATTGGCGTCGAAGATCGCATGCGAACAGATCGCGATGCGGTACATCGGCTCGCAAGAAAGTGATGTCGGGCAAGCCTTAGGGGAGGCGGTTCATCAAGCCAATACCGCCATTTTTGAGCGAGGCCAAAGCAACCCCGAATTCCACAATATGGGCACGACTGCCAGTTCGTTGGTGCTCGTCCAGGGCCGAGGTTATGTCGCGCAGGTCGGAGACTCGCGCGTCTATCGGTTGCGAAACGGGTTGCTCGAACAGCTCACCTTCGATCATTCACTCGTCTGGGAGATGGAGGCGAGCGGCCAGGTCAGCAGCGATAGCCCACTCGGCAAAGCAATCCCGAAGAACGTCATCACGCGATCTCTGGGGCCGGGGGCTCACGTGATGGTGGACTTGGAAGGGCCTTTCTCACTCGAGCTCGGCGACCGATACCTGCTTTGCAGCGACGGCTTGACCGGTCTGGTCGAGGATGAGGATCTCGGCGTGTTGATGGATAGCCTGCCGCTAGAAAAACTCACGCCCGTTCTCGTTGATCTAGCAAACCTGCGCGGCGGGCCGGACAACATCACCGTCATCGCGGTGGATGTGACCAGCGAAAACTTGATCGATCCATCCCCCGCACCCAAGAACGCTTCGAGCAGCGAAGGGTTCCGCTGGAGCAGTGTGCATTCCTCCAGTTCGCTGCTGGCGGCCACCACGGTTTGCTGGCTGGGAGCGATCGGCTTGGCTATCGCAGCCTACTCAGGGGGCTCCAAGTGGGCTGGGTCGGCGATCGTGGCCTTCCTGCTCGGTGCCATCTCGCTGGGGATTTGGGCCAGCGGTGTGTTGGTCACTGATGATCGCCGGCGACCCTTAAGCGTGCGACGACGCCACTCCAGCAAGCATGCCGATCAGCCGGTCCAGGGAAGCTACGACTCGGGACTGAAGGCTTCCGAAATCGCGGCTGGCACCGGGCCCTACCGCCACTACCCCGTCGATCAACACAAAGCGGTCTTTGAGCGACTCGTGGAAGTCGTTTCTGAAATCCACCGCTCGTCCGAGCAGCATCACTGGGACCTGGATTGGAGCGGAGTCGATGTGTTTTCCAGTCAAGCGTCCGATGCCGCTGCAGCGGGCAACTGGAAATCAGCGATCGAGCATGAATGCGACGCGGCGCTGCAAGCCATGACGCTACTGCGAAAGCAACAGGACGATTCGGCCAGCGACACGGCAGTGGATCTGTAGACGATCGAGAGTGCCGCCCCGTCGGCCGATACTGCGAAGTCGTATCCGGTGGTGTTCGCTTGCGTTCAGGCCACCGGCTATTTTTCCAGGCCGCCGTCGGCGGAGGTAGGCTTGTGGGTAATTAACTGCTCGTCTGGTTTACTACGGATGTCGCATGGGCTCGTCGCCTCGTCCGTTACGGGATGATTCGCGATTTACTTAGCGTCCATCCAGCCGAGGCGTTTTAGAAATGCAATTGATTTCCCGAGCGTGTCGTCGAAGTATTTACCGTCGGCGACATGCACGTTGAAGAAACCATGAGGCTGGTCAGGGTAGGTGTGCAGCTCGCTAACCAAATCTGCCTGTTGGCTGCGTTGCTGAAACCGCTCGGCGGTCGCCATGGGGATCAACGCATCGCTTTCGCCCAGGAACACGATGGCCGGTGGGTCGTCGGAGGTGATATTGTGGGCGGGTGAATATTGATCCGTTTGCTCGCCAACGCGTTTGGCCCCCCATTGTCCTGGACCGTTGTCGTAGACGGGATTGAAGAGCAGGAGTGCATCGGCTTTGCGTGATACCCCATCGACCTCTTCATCGTCCATCATGCCTAGGTAAGCCGCCAGGTGGCCGCCTGCGGACCCTCCTCCGCACGCAATGCGGTGGGGATCGATTCCGAAACGTTTCGCCGATCCACGGATGAACCGCATTGCATCGGAGGCATCTTCAACGCAGTCTGTGGGCGGTTCGCCGTTTTTGCGGTCCAGCAAGCGATACTCGACTCGGAAGCAGACCAACCCGAGGTCCGCGAGAGCCGTGGAGTGCTCAGCGAACTGGCCGGGTTTCCCGCCTACCCAGCCACCCCCGTGAAAGAATACAACGGCTCCGCGAGCATCCGAGGCCTGCCAATCCGCTGGCCGTGTCCAGTCGATCCGCAAGCTTCGCTTGTCGGAGGCGGATGGAGCGTCGAGCGGCACCTGTTTGTACGTCACCGAGGCCTCGATCGGGACCGTCTCGGTATCGGAGGTGCTCGTTGCGGGCGGCGCCGCCAGCGTCGTGGATGTGCTCAGCGTGATCGCGAGCATGGAGTGTTTTATGAGGTGGATCATGCCCTCATTGTATGGACAGTGGCGGGCCGGGAACAGTCCGCTGAGTAGGTTTTCCTTGGATACTGCCGAGCAGAAGACTGCCGAGCAATATACTGCCGAGCGATGAAGTCATCCGTCGTTCCTGTGCGTCACTGCGAGCGCGATCGATACTGGGTGTGCTCAGGCGGCCCGGTTCAGCCCCGTCGCGTCGGCTGGGAGCTCAATCGAAGACTTCTCTTGCGAGCGCTCAGCCTCTTGGGGGTCGGCGGCTAATTCGAGCTTCGCCAGCTCCACCTCCAAGCGGCTGGCGACGTCGTCGAGATCGTCGTCGGCAGCTACGGAGATCGGATCGCCAAAGCGGCAATCGAGTTGGGTGAAAGGCCACGGCAGTTGCATCCGATCCCAGGCCTTGGCGAATAGAAACCGGCGTTTGGGAACAAGCACCACGGGGACGATTGGAATGTCGGCCTTTTGAGCCAGCTTCGCAACGCCTTTTTGGACCTTCCCGCGGGGCCCCTTGGGGCCGTCGACGGCAATCACCGCTGGGTGCCCGTCCTGGCAGTGCCGGATCATTTGTGTCAGTGCGGTGGCGCCACCTTTGCTACCGCCGCTGCTACCGCGGATGGGAACGCATCCACATGACTTCAAAAGCGGGACGAGGAGTTCTCCGTCGCGAGAACGCGACACCAGTGCTCCGGTATTGGGGTCTGATAAAGCGATCGCCGCTGCTTGGTGAGCGTGCAGGAGTGCGTACACGAACTGCCGATCCGATTGGTGGCAGATCTCGTCACGGCGATCATTGGTCACCCGGATCCGGACGGTACGCCGCATTAGCGTGAAGTATCCGAGCACGCCCAGGCGTTCCAAGCGTTTGGCCCAGGACAGTTTTGGGGTTCGATTCCGACGGCGCGTCGTCTTGGCGGCCGCTCGATCGTGGGGCTGGGAAGGATTCATTTAATGCTCGTACTGATCCCAGGGAACTTCTTCGAAAACAACGCGCATCGTCTGTGCATCTTGAATTTGCGATGCGATCGCGTCGTCGATTTCGTTTTGCAGTGACATCGATGACCGCAGTCGGATGGTTGCGGCGATGCGATCGGCGCCGAGATACCGTGTTAGCGTCACCTTGGTTTCCTCGGGGAGGACATCATGACTCGTCATCATTTCGTTGAGCTTCATCCGGGCAAACGGTGGAACGCCCCGTGGACGAGCGATATTCAAACGGCAGACCCAGTCAACAAATCGCCCGTACTGAGCCGCCACGTCGGGATTGCTCGCACGCATGCCCGAGATGCGGTACCGCGTGCCCTCGTAATCGAGTGCGAAGTTCAAATCGCTCGTTCGCATCGGCTGGGCATCCATCCCGAACCGGGCTCGCTGCTGCTCGTCGGTGATCTCGGATTCGGCGCGAGCGGTGAGTCGGACGAGGTCCCCGGTGGCGATGCTCGTGCGTTGCTGGCGTTCCCGATCGAGCATGATCACGCGGGATTGTCCGAGATCAAAAATCACCCACGGCTGGCTTTCCGCCGCAGAGAAATCGTAGTAGACCCCGTTCTGATAGGCAATTTGATGGGTCTCGGCCGGACGCTGGGCATCGCCCTGGAAGACCTTCGTCAGCGCCGACCATGTTGGAGGAGGGGCTGTTGAGACGAGGGTCTCTTCCGCGGTCGCTGGGAGGGAGGCCGCGATGGCCATGGCACCGATCAACCAACCGCCGATGATCCAGTTACCGCTGGGTAGCCAGCGTCGAGTGCGTTGGCCTCGTTTGAGAATCATGCCGTCAACTCCGTTGGGTCCTTTGGCTCGGCCGGCAACCGCTTGAATGGCTAGGGATATCGATCCCGAGCCAGGTTCTCAATAGCAAATAGGTCGCGGCAGCTCCATCCCAAAAGAGAACTGCCTTCCGTCCCGATTGGTATCGAGAGGAAGGCAGTCGCGCGAACTCAGGAGGAGAGGGGTCAATGCGGAATCGCTTAGACCATTTCCTTGAGGCCCTTCAGTGGGCGGATGGTCAACTTCTTGCTAGCGGGCTTCGGGGCCAACCAGATTTCTTCGCCGTTGGCGGGGTTACGACCTTTTCGCTTCGGCTTGGCAGGCACGTCCTTCAGGACGATCTTGCACAGACCAGGGATCGCGAACTGGCCGGGGCCACCCTTCTGGAGCGACTTGCCAATCTCGCCTGCCAAGGCGTCGAGGACGGCGGCGACGTCTTTCTTGCTCAACTCCGTTTCTTCGGCGATGTTAGCGAGAATTTGGGTCTTGGTGGGCGCTTTGGGTGGAATGGCTGCGGGCATGGGCTGAACCTGTGAAATGGAAATCGAGACAGGAAAAAACGAGAGAAATCAACAAACGTTTCTACTTCGTTGCGTTCCAAGTGTTATGTCGGCACTCTAAAACCCGCAACCCACTTGACCGACAAAAACCGTGTGTTTTCACGTGTTTTTACCCAATTGATGCCAAAAAGCGACTGATTCAGGCATCCGAGTCGGCTGTCAACACCCGATCGACCGCTTCGGAGAACGTCTCAACCGATCCGGAAATCGCTTCAGCGACCTGGTCTCCCGCCTGCGAAACCCGCTTTAAACCGTCGGTGACGTCCGCCATGGCGGCGTCCACGCTGGCATGGGAATCGGTTTGCGACGAGGTTGGCAAGGGCTCTCCGGCTGGCTGGAGATCGATCGAGGAGCCCGTCGCATCGACACTCTCCGCAAGCGGCTCTCCGCTGGCCGTCACCAGATCGCCGGCAGCCTGCGGCACTATTTCGTCGCTGCCATCCGCCGTGGCCAAGTCATCCGCGGTAGCGGCGTTGTCGGCGATCAAGGTCGAGGCGGCTGCAGCAGCGGACGAAGATCCACTGGAGTCACCGGTGTTGAGATTCAGTTCCCCATCACTATTCTCCAGGCTGATGCGGATCAACTGCATCTCGTCCTCTTGGCCCATCACTTGGATGACGGTGTTGTCGTTGATGTTCGCCGACAGGCTCACAGGCACCGGCGATTGATCCGTGGCATCGGCGGCAGCTGGGGCGAGTGCATCGACCGTAATCGCTGAGCCAGTTTCATCGAGACCGACCTGCACGTCCGAGACCGCCCCGGCGGTCGGCCCACTGGATTGAGCGAAGACCGCTGGGCTACCAGGCGTGACCGCTGCCATGACCGACAACCGCGGTGCCGAGCCCAGCCAATCGGCGACGCTGTAGTACTCCGCTTTCACGCTGCCGAAGCTCAGCTCGACGGTTTCATCGCCCTCATCGACACCGCTTTCGATGTCAATTTCCTGGGCCGTCTCGCCCTCATGTAGGAACGGGATGGCGGGCACGTTGAGTTGGTAGGATCCGGGCAATAGGTCGGGCACGCGAACGCCTTGATCGGTGATTTCGACACTGCTGTCACTCAGTGGGATGCTGATGGATTGGTTCTGGATATCCGTGCCCGTCAAAATGAACTGCGAGAGATCACCGCTCAGCAGGGCGAATGAGTTCGTATCGAACAACACCTCGATTGAGCGCGGTAGGTATTCCGCGACCGTGATCGTCATGGTGGCTGGGCCACTGGTCAGACCACCGGAGTCTTCGACGGAGAAATCAAAGGTCACTTCGCCCGTAAAGTCCGCGTCGTCGGGAGTGAAGAGGATCGATTGCCCATCGCTGGACACGGACACCGTGCCGCTCGTCGGCGTGCTCAGGTCAACGAACTGGAGCGTCTCACCCGTGTCGACGTTGGCGGGCAAGTCCGAGATGGACAGGACTGTCGAGGTTCCACTGCCCTTGGAAATCGTCAGCTCGCTGTCGGAGATCGGTGGGTCATCGTTCACGCTGGTGACGTTGAAGGTCGCCGTTGCCGTCGACAGGCCACCGCCACTGTCGCGAATCGTATAGGTAACGGTTTCGACCCCGTGGAAATTGGCAACGGGTTGATACAACAGTGACGTGCCATCGCTACCGATGGCGACCGACCCGCCAGCGGACGGTGTGCCCAAGGCTGTGATTTCGAACGTTTGGCCGTCGGCATCGGCCGTGTCATTGGCGAGCACATCGTAGCTGGCCTGCGGGGCATCCTCGTTGATCGCGGGGTCGCCCTCGACTGGGAACGAATCATCCACGGCTGTTGGCGGTGCATCGGCTGGTTGCACAGTCACAGTGACCGATACCGTATCAGTACTCGTTCCGTCGCTGAGCGTGTACTCAAACGTATCGGTGCCGACAAAGGATGCGGGCGGCGTGTAGTTCACCGCGTCGCCGTCTGCGGTGATCGTCACCGTCCCGCCCGAAGTCGGTGTGGTCACGTTGGTCACGCTGAGTGTCTCACCAGGATCGGCGGTATCGAGTTCGTTTGCCAAAACGTCGAGCCGGTTCTCGCCCGAGTCGGAATCGACCTGGAACGTATCGTCGACACCGACGGGAGGGTCGTTAGCACCGGTGACGGTCACGGTCACCGGGACCGTGTTCTGGACGCCGCCGGGCCCCGCGACCAAATAGGTGAACTCGGCAGTGCCCACGAAATCGGGGGCGGGTGTGAAGCTGACGATGCCGTTGTCGAGCGATACGCTGCCGCCGCTGCTCGGCTGCGTCACACTGACGACCGACAGCGATCCGGATCCCGAGACGATCTCGTCGTTGGCGAGCACGTCGAGTTCCGTCGCACCGCTGTCCTCAGCGACGGTAAAGCTATCCGGGTTGGCGGTGAAGCCCTGCCCCACGGCTAAGGACGCACTGCGATAGTTGACAGCTTCGGTCGGCACGTTCTCATTATTGAAGAACAGCAGCACTTCGCGATTGGAACCATCGGCGGGATTGGTCACGAAATTGACCGATCCGGCAGCGAGCGTTTCCATCTGCAGCGTGGCGATTAGCGATTTTTCCTCGTTGGTAGGTGTCGTGCCTGTGTTGACGCCACCGAGTTCGTCGATCAATCCAGTATTGATTGTCCCGGAGGGCGTGTTGGCGAACTGCACCGCGTGATCGATCGAGGTGCCGGGGACGACACGTACCAGTGTGCCGTCGAACACGATGTCCGCGTAGGCAGCATAGATGCCTCCCTGCTCGCCTCGAGCGCGTTCGTCGGTACCGTACATTTTCAGCAAGAACTGGTCGCCGACGTCGAGCGAACTGACGGGGTTGCCATCGAGGTCGGTAATTTCGAGCTGGATCCCCGCTACCGGTTCGTCGGCGACGTTGACGCTGAAGGACTGCGTCTCGACATTGCCGGCCTGGTCGGTGAGGGTGACTGTGAACGCATTGGCTCCGACTTGGGCGGCCGTCGGCGTCCAGTTGATCACGCCGGTGCCGGCGACGATGGTCGCGCCGCTGGGGCGGGTCGTCAACGCGTAGGTGACCCCGCTGCCTTCCTCGGAACTGACGAGGTTGGTTTGGTAGGGTGTGTTGACGTTGCCCGTCGTCGTGACCGCACTGGTGTCGAAGCTCGGTGAGCTGGTGTCGTAGATCAGTGTAATCGGTGCCGACGCCTCGCCCGCGGTTCCGCTGACCACCTGCCGCGCCGCCAGGGTATAGGTGCCCTGGCCGATGGCCGCGATGTTGTTGGTGGTGATGGAGATCGTGCTGCCACTAGCGGTACCCACACCGATGACCGTGTTGTCAGAGGTATCAATGATCTGCACCGTTGCACCATCGGTCACACCGGTGACGTCAAACGTCATCGAGCCGAGATTGGTGATGTTGTCCGTGTTGCTGCTTCCTGAGTCGCTGCTCGCTCGCAGGTCAATGGAAGTGGGCACGGCGATCGCGGAATCATCGAAGGTAAACGTGACGACCTGCGTGTCGGCAGCATCCCCAGCTCCGGTCGTGGCAAAGACGCCCACGCCGACATCCACGCTGCCCTGGAAACCGGCCGCGGGAGTCACGGTAACCAGACCAGTTGCGGGATCGACCGAGGCCGTGGCATCATCCGAGCTCGTGCCGCCGACGAAATAGCTCACTGGGTCGCCCTCAACGTCAACGCTCTCGAGCTGCAGTGTCGCTGGCCCAGTTCCGCTGGAGACGATCGGGTCATCGATGGGTTTCAAATAGGGTTGGCTGTTGATCTCGTTGCCGTTGGCGTCCAGGTCTTCGGTAACCGTCACCTCCACGACCTCTTGGTGCTGATTGCCATCGCTGTCGGTGACCGTGAAGGTCACGTTCGTCGTGCCAGTACCGCCGAGGGCTTTGAGCATCACGACACTGTTTTCGGTGTCATTGAAAATCGTGGCGTTACCAATCCGGACCGGATTGACGGGTTTGTCGTTGGCGTCGAGGTAGGTTTCGCTGATCGCCTCGCGGACGTCGTCACCCTCGACGAGTTGTCCGAAGACGGAATGCTGATAGTCCAAAAACCGAGTGGGGACCTCGGTAATGAAGAACTGTGAATTATTTGTATCGTCGGACGACTTTGCGAACGACAGCACGCCCGATCGGTTGTGCTGCAGGTCAGGGTGGAATTCATCGTCGAAAGAGCCCAGATCCGACCCGCCCGTGCCAGTGCCCTGTGGGTCGCCGGCTTGGATCACAAAATCGTCGACGACGCGGTGGAACAGGATTCCGTCATAGAAACCATCCTCAGTCAATTCGACGATGCGGCCTGTCGCTTCGGGAGCACGTTGTTCGAATAACTCGAACACCATGTCGCCGTAGCCTTCCATGTCCAATCGCAGTGAACGATTCCCGCTCAGGACGGTCCCTGACAAGATCGCTTGGTCTTCCACCGACACGGTCACCGTCAGCGGACTACCATCGGCATCATAGGCGTCGATGGGGATGTGCAGGGGAGAGCCGATGGCAACCGTTTGCGGGCCGATCTGCTGGAACGTCGGGAGAGCTTCGGCCGGATTGACGTAGTCACTTGCTTCGATCAGCGACTCAATCGATTGCACGCCGCTGTGATGGGTGCCATCGGGGAAGACCCACGTCGGGTACTCGGTAATATTCAGGTCCGCGTACTGCGGATCTTGCGATTGTTCGGCATTGTCGAGCGTCACATCGGTGAAGGGCAGGTATTCCTGGCCGTCCTGGAAGAGGTCTTTCTGCTGCGTGCAGGCGGCACACCAGTACGCCCCATAGAATTCAAACCCTTCCTGGTCGAGATGTTTGGCCAGCTCAACGAGATCGACTGGCGCTTCGCCTTCGGCCGCAATTTGAGAACTGCCGCGATCGCTCGCCGAGGTGTCCGTCACGACCGACACGTCATCGGCCGTCGTGGGGGCCGGATCGGTAAACCACATGCCGACGTCACCCGCCATCAATTGCCTCGCCTCGAGCGTCTCGAGCAGCAGCCGTCCGCGATCGGCCGAGGTTCTCGCGGCGCCACCACGGGCGTCCAAAGCGATCAGGCGAGCGAGACGTTGGCGTAGTTTTTGAGCGAGATTCATCAATAAACGCGTTCAATAGGATGATTCGAATCCGGCAACCACCACAGTGTGGAAATGCAGGAGATATCGGAAAAGTCGACGATCGATAGTTGGATTAACAAGGTATTTCAGTACAGCCGGACAGCTTTCGCCAACCGGGAAACTCGCCTCAGTCTTCGCAGACGCCCCGGGAAGGTCCAGTTGTGCGAGCAAAAAAACTCTAGCACTCGGATGAGTCCCGCGTGGACCGAAAACACGTTATTAACGTTCCTAGGATCGCCATCGAGCACAATCCAAGATGACGATCGACTGAGTTTATCCGACACAACTAATTGGTTTTCATAAGCTGACCTCTGTGCCGACATTGCCAGTTTTGACGCTGAGAGTGACTGTTTGGTTCCCTCGCACCGCGACAACCTGCCTGTTTGGGGGGGGCAGCAATGCCGTGCCATGAGCTAAAGGGATGCTGTTTCCCGAACCTGATTCGCCATGCTTGAATTTGTGTACGACAGAACCGCTTTGGACGAGGCGACGAGCTATCAGTTACCCATGATTTCGCCCACGCCGAAGGCGTTTTAGAAAATAGCCGGTGGTTTGAGCGCAAGCGAACACCACCGGATACGACAAAACCCAATCGCCGAACCTCCAAGCCTCCGCACCTCCAACCCGCAGCCCATGCCTAAAACGAAACCCAAAAAAACGTCTCGTCACCCGGATCCTGACCCCAGCCAACCTCTCTGCGAACAGACCTTGGTGGTCGGTCCTGCCAGCAGGGATCGATCTGTCAAGTTGCCCTCGGGCGACATCGTGCCCGTGCCGGACACTTGGGAGTTGCTGCCTCCAGGCGATGCTGGCGTGACCCGGCGGGTCAAAGCGGCCGGACCGACCTGGACGGTCAAGGAGCGAAAGGGGCGGCGTGAATTCTCGCAGGGCCTGTGGGCCGACGGGGCCCAAATTCAACAGGCTCGGGCATCGATGGAGGCCACCCGCAGTACAGCCCAGTACGCCAAGGCGAAAGCCGCCGCCAAGGTCCGCCGCGACGAGAAACAGGGCGAGTACGTGGAAGATTTCCAAGCGGCTGTCGTCGAGTTTCTCGCCTTTGATGAATCGTATGGCAGCATCGCCGAACGGCTCGCTCAAGCCGTCACGGAGCATGCCACGCCCGTTGGCAGCGGCACGGTGGCGCGAACGCAGCGGATCCCGATCCAGCAGCGGGCGGAGTCCGCTGTGATCGCGTGGATGCGTCACCAGACCACCGCTTACGACGATATGTCGATCGCGAGGGTCAAAGGCGAGCGGAGAGAGGTCCGCCGGCAACTCGCCGCCCAATCGCGACGCTTGCTCGAGAAGTACCGTCGCGGGGCGCCCGACGCCATGGCCCACTGCCCGCTGGCGAAAGCCCTGCGGGGATAAAAACCTTTGGCATCGCCCTATCCCGACCTGCTTAGATCATCGAGGTGGGTTCGTAAGGGATGTCCTCGATCAGTTCCATCGGCAGAGGTGCGACGGTCAATCCGGCTTCTTTGCAGATCCCGTCGATGGCTTCCTGGGCCTTCTGTACCAAGAATTCGCGGGTTTCGCCCTTGTACTGCATCGTCGATGCGGTGGGGCTGAGCGGTCCTGAGAATTGGCCCTCATCGAGGTGCTGGACAACCTTGACGTGATCGAGTGGCCCGTTGAGTTCGGGCAGGATACGATCGTGCGTGGTTGCGGAACTCGGGTCGATGTCTTCGGGGATCGAGCCCAAGCGAACGGCGACGATTTTCTCGCCTGGAATTTCTCCGAACTGGTCCATGCCACCGTCGCCAACGACCCAATCCCAGGTGTCGATGAGGTATCCGACCTCGGGGATGGCGTCGACGAGAGCGCGGAACGTTTCGACATTGGACACAAACGGGAACTGCTTCTCTTCCAGATGCTCCTTGCCTGCTCGGAACCCGACGCCGAGCTTGATGTCTCGGGCAGCGAGGACTTCGGCGATTTGGGTGATTCGTTGACGCTGGATGTCAAAGAATTCATTGAAGGGGAGACGATCGGTTGCGGCGGGCACGCGGATCAGGGCGCGATCGACTTGCAATTGCTGAGCGACTTCACTGAGCGGGTGCAGGGTGGCGACGCCGGCAGTGAAGGCATCATCGTCAGCGTCGAGATCGATTGCCAACGCGAAGGTGCCGATCCGAATGTCAGCGGCCCGGAGGTATTTCGAGGCTTCTTCGAAGGAGGACCGTTGCGAGCGGCGAAGCATATCGTGCATGTCGATATCCATGCCACGGAAAGCATAGGTCAACGCCAGTTCGATCAATTCGCTTTGGCGTCCGTTGATGCCAAGTGCTTGCGGGCAAAAATTCTTAAACACGTGGTTAAATTCCTTGACTAAATGATTGAGAGAGTTTGAGTTTTCTGGGGTGATACGGCGATGCGAATGCGGAAGCCGCGAGCAGACTATCGGCGGCGGCCGCGCGAGTTTCCGGACGAACCGCCCGACGCGCTACCGGCTGAGTTGCCTCGGCCATTGCCATTGTTACCACGGGAGTTCCCGCCGCCGCGGCGACCGCTGAGGTTTTTGTCGACCATTGAATTGACCAACGAGTTCCAGCTGGGGAAATCCTGGTTAGGGGCTGGGGAATCGCTACGCGAGTCACGCTGTCGGCTGCGGCCACGCCCGCCTCGGCGTGATCGATCACGTCGGTCTTCGTCCTCGCCCTCGGAGCGACGCGAGGCGTCTCCACGCGGGCGTCGGCGAAGAGTTTCCGCTTCATCGTCGTCTTCCAGGTCGTCGTCGAAAGCGGAGCGAGGCAAATCGTCTGATTTCTTGCTGTCCCGGGGGGCGGCGTCTCGGTCGCTGGAGTCGCTGCTGCCAGCGCCCCGGCGTCCTCGTCGGCGACCACCGCGTCGCGACCGGCGTCCGGCACGGGGGCCGTCGTCATCGCTTTTTTCGCCGCGATCCGCTGCACGAGGATCGTCCGATCCCGAATCGGAGCCGTCGCTTTCGTCGAGATCATCGAATAGCTCTGAGGCGAATCCGACATCGTCATCTTCGTCATCGAGGATGGGTTCGCGGGTTCTCGCAGCCCGGGGCTGGTTCGATTCCCGGTCGCTGCGTGGAGAGTCAGCACGGCGGGACTCGCCGCGTTGTCCACCGCGGCGGCCGCGTGAGCGGCGTGGCGAGTCATCGCTTTCGGCGACGACTTCATCCTCGCGGGAGTTCGAGCGGCGAGCGGGCCGCGAGGAGGTTTCGGTCACATCCTCTTCGCTCATGCGTTGACGTTGACCACGGCGTCCACCGCGTCGCGAGCGAGGGGCTTCCTCTTCCGAGGAGTCGGCCTGTTCAGCCCGTTGGGAGGGTCCACGGTTGGCGCTTTCGCCTTTGCCGCGTCCGCGGGGATTGTCGTTGCCCCGCGATTCGTTCGGCTGTGGGTCGCGGCTCTCTGAACGGCCGTCCCGTGACCGGCGGTCTTGGGATCGGCGACCCCGTGATTCGCCGCGTGAAGGGCTGGTGTCGGCCGCGGCATCGCTGTCATCGTCGGAATCGAGTTCATCGCCCACGAACCCAGCGAATCCTTCGAGCTCGTCGTCACTGTCGGAGGCATCGTCGTCGGAGGTGTCGTCGTCGAATGCATCGACCCCGAGGCCATCGGCAAAGCCTGAGCCGCCACCTCGGCGTTTGCGGTTGTCGCTGGGCTGCGACGAGCGATCTGAGGACGATTCGTCGCGTCCGGCGGATGAGCGGCCGCGGCGGCCGGCACCGAGCTGCGATTCCCGCTGCTCGATTTCCTCTTCGGCCGAGCCGAATCCGCTTGCTTTCGCGGGAGCTTCTGGAGCAGTGGTCGGTTCGTCTGCGGGAACGCCAAAGCCGGGTAACTTTGGAGGCGGTTCGACTGCGGTTAACGCGTCGAGAACCTCAGCTCCCGCTTCGTCCGATTTCGCTGATGAGCTCGTTGGGGATTTTGCGGCGTCAGCACCGGAGGTGTCCGAACCCTGCTCGGAGCGACCGGTGTCCGCTGGGTCAGCCTTGCTGTCGCCAGCGGCCTCCGCGGGCGGTGGGGCCGAATCCTTTTCAGCGGGGGTGGAGGCCGCGGGGGCCTTCTCTTTCTTGACTTCAGCCGGCTCAGGAGGGCGAGGTGTACCCAGGAGGCTGGCGAGAATGTTCCAATTGTCGGGCATGGGGAGTGGAAATCCGATGAGAATCGGGCGGTGGGAAATACACCGCCGATCTGTTGTAGGGGGTAGTTTCCACGTAGGTATAACCTGTTGGGGCCTATCTCCCAAGGGTGAATGTCCCCGGGATGCCGCGAAGGCTGATTTTTTAGCGGCGGAATATTTTACCAAATCCTCATTTCCGAACCGCTCATTGGCCTGAAAACGCGTTGTCGACGTGATATTCAAGCGGATTCAGCCGCCACTGCCGAAAAATCAAGCGATTGACAACGTCGCTCGGACTGTCCAACCTTGCAGCTGGACACCCGGCACACGTGTTGCCGGTATTCAATTCTCGTTGGAATGGACTATATGAACCGAGCCGAGCTCGATTCGATTCGCCAAGCGGGCCCGGCAATTCTGCCGAGCCTGTTGCAATGTGATTTCGGTAATCTCCAGTCGGAAGTCGAACGCCTGAGCCAGGCGGGCACGTCGGTGCTGCATCTCGACGTCATGGACGGGCATTTTGTGCCCAACCTGACCTACGGAATGCCGATCGTTGCAGGGCTGCGCCGGCACACGAGCCTGCCACTCGACGTTCACCTGATGATCAGCGATCCATTGGCATACGCCAAAGCGATGGTTGATGCCGGTGCCGATATGTTGACCTTCCACGTCGAAGCCGTTGACGATGCCGTCGATGTCGCTGGGCAAATCCGCGATCTCGGCGTCGGTGTCGGTTTGGCGATCAATCCAGACACACCGATGAGCCAGCTCGACGGAGCCCTCGACGGTGTCGATATGGTGCTCGTGATGAGCGTCCAGGCCGGTTTTGGGGGCCAGTCCTTCAATCCGGTGGCGCTCGACCGAATCCGCGATCTCCGCGCTCGCTTTCCCGATCTGTTGTTGGAGATCGATGGTGGCATCAATGCCTCGACGATCGGTCCCGCACGGCAGGCCGGATGTGATCTTTTTGTCGTCGGTTCAGCGATTTTTTCCAGTGACGACTACGGTGTAGCCATTGCCGGTTTGAATGATGCGATGGCCTCCAACCAAGGAGCCAAGTGATGATGTCTCTCAAAGCCGCCGCCCGATCCAAAGTGATCCTGATTCGACCGGGTGCCACCACGTTTGACGAACAGGGCCGCATGAAAGGCTCGCTCGATATGCCGATGAGCCAACGCGGCCGTGAGCAAGCGGAGAATCTCGCCGAGGAATTGGCTGGGGTCCGGTTCCATGCTGTCTATCACGCCCCCTGCGAGTCAGCTGGTGAAACCGCTGCGCTGCTCGTCGAAGGCCGCGAACTGCGTCCCAAAGCGATCGACGGCTTCCGCAATATCGACCACGGATTGTGGCATGGCAAACTCATCGACGAGATCCGCCGCAACCAACCGCGTCTGTATCGTTGCGTCGCCGAGAATCCCGAGACCGTTTGCCCTCCGGGTGGCGAGTCCCTGCAAGCCGCTGCCGCTCGGGCGATGAAAGCGATTCACCGAGTGCTCCGCAAGGGCCGCAACCAAGTCATCGCATTGGTGATTCCCGATCCGCTGGCCAGCCTCGTGGCGGCTCAGCTCAACGACGAAGCGATGCCGGATATGTGGAAAGTGGAAGCCGATGCAGGCAACTGGCAATTGATCGAAGCGGACTGCTAGCGGTCGCTCCAGGATCGGATCGCCGCCACGACTTTTTCCTGGGGGACGTCAGCGATCAGTCCGACGCTACCGATTTCCTGGGGAAGCACGAAACGCAATTTACCGTGAGCGACTTTCTTGTCGTGAGCCATGACTGGAACCATCTTGGCGGGATCCGCCTCGGCCCAGCTCCGTGGCAATCCTGCAGCTTGGATCAATGCGGTCTGCCGCCTCAACAGCTCGTCGCTGCACAGACCGAGGTCCACGCCGAGGCTCGCGGCCATCTGCATCCCGATCGCGACGGCTTCTCCGTGCAGCATCACGCCGTAGCCGGCGGTTGCTTCGATTGCGTGGGCGAACGTGTGACCATAGTTCAGGATAGCGCGGCGTCCTGTCGTTTCTCGCTCGTCATCGGCGACCACACGGGCTTTGGATTGGCAGCTTCGTGAGATCGCATGGCGGGTCGTCTGCGGCTCGCGCTCGAGGATGGCAGCGATGTTGGTCTCGAGGTAGTCGAAGAAAGGCGCGTCTTCGATCACGCCGTATTTAATCACCTCCGCCAACCCGCTGAGATACTCACGCCGGGGTAGCGTGGCGAGGAAATCGGTATCGATCCAGACCAGGTGCGGTTGCCAGAATGCACCGACCATATTCTTGCCGCCGGGCAGGTTGATCCCCGTTTTTCCGCCGACGCTGCTGTCGACCATCGCCAGCAGGGTGGTGGGGACTTGCACGAATCGCAGGCCGCGAGTGAACGTGGCGGCTGCGAAGCCGGCCAGGTCACCGATCACGCCACCGCCAACGGCAATCACCACGCTGCGACGATCCGCCCCACAATCGAGCAGTTCGCTCCAGAGTTCGGCGAGCCGATCGGTTGATTTGCTCGTCTCGCCCGAGGCGACTTCGATCTCACTGATTCGAATGTCTTCCCCTGCGAGCGAATCCAGGATTTGCTGCCCCGCCGACGTGGCGATCGCGGCGTCCTGGATCACGATCGCGTGAGTGCAGTCACCGAGTGCGGCCCGCAACCGGCCGGCAAACCCCGATTCATCGGGTCGACCGGTCGCAGAACTCTCGATACAGATGGGGTAGCTCCGTTGGCCCAGATCCACAGTGATTTCTGTGGCGTTGTTCGTTGGGCGTGTCCTGGCAGAGGTTGATTCAGAGCGGGGAGGGATCGACACGGTGAGTATGCAAAAACGAGGGTAGTGACAAGAATGGGTCGTCTATCCTAACCTCGACCATGCCGATTGAGCGACCTGTCTCGTTCCACTCCCACTCGCCTGCCCTACTACGGACGGATTCCAACTTGCCCGACACGCCCAATTCGCCCCCCGATGAGCCTTCGCAACCCGCTCAGCCTTCGCAACCCGCTGAGACGATCCCACCCTCTGAGGCGATGCAACCCGCTGCGAGTACGCCCAGCGGTGACCCGACGGCGGTCGATCCACATGCGGACAAGTACAACGACCCACGTGTGCACTTTGGCGCCCGAGCGTGGCTGGGTGTGGTCGCGGTCCTCGTTGGTGCCACCTTGTTTACCTTTGCCAGTATCTACGCGCGGCGGACACGCTTGGTCGAAACCACACGCTTTTGGGGGAAGCCCACAATCGAAGCACTCCAGCTCGGTGATCACGTGATGTTGTTGCCGCTCGAGGGTAGCGATTTTGAACCGGTTGAACTGACGGCATTTCCCGGTCTCGGACACCTCCGCAAGGCGTTGTTGGACGAACGGCACTATGACTGGGCAACCGAGACCGATGGCGGCATCGCCGAGTTTTGCAAAGAGACCGACGAGGTCGAGTGCGTCCGCTTGGAGTTTTCCGATCCGACCCTCAAACGCTTCCCCAAGGCTCGCATTGATCTGGAGCTGAACCACGGCGTCGTCGGCCCCGCCGATCAATCTCGCCGGGTACGGGTCAACGACCGCGTTCGCCCGGCGTTGAAGTATCAGATCGGACTGCTCGAACAGGTCAAACAGGAGAGCTATGACAACCGTGAGTAGTGACGCGGGTGCCAGCGGATACATCACTTAAGTCAGCGACGCTTTTCGTATTTCTCCAGACGTTGGGCCACGCCTGGAATCAATCTCGCAGCGTTTTCGTGGTAGATTTTACTGAGTACCTCGTCGGGCAGATTGATGCCGTAGATCCGCCACAAACCTTGCGGTGGCGGGGATTTTTCACTGTAGGGAAAGTACTCGTCCCGCGTTTCCAGAAAACGCCAGTAGTAGTGCAGCCGCTGGGCAGGCCAGGGGCCGTCGGTTCCGAATAAAATCCGGTCGGCATGGCGGAGAAAAAAGTCCCGTGCCGTGTACGGTTGCCGACCCAGTTCGCTGATCCGAGAGGCGGGCTCGACCCACAGATTGGGATACTCGTCGAGCCACTTCGAAACCGTGGCGAGGTCCTCGGCATTGTTCGCGATGTGGGCACCGATGAACTGCGTTTTCGGGTGTCTGGCGATGACCCGATTGCGGGCCGCGAGCAGTGCCTCCCGCGAGGGATATTCGTCCCCGTGGAAACTCCAATTCGGATGGCGAGAGAGTTCCTCCCAGCGTTCGTTGGCGGAGTCGATGGGCTCAAAGAATGCGGCCGGGTCGCTGGTGTGGATGATGATTGGGATCCCGAGTTCGCCACAGGCGGCCCAGATCGGATCCCAACGTCGGTCGTCGATCTCGACGAGCGATCCATCGGGGTTTCGATACCCCAGCCCAAACCGTTTGAAGAGTTTCAATCCCGAAACGCCGTCATCGACCGCGGCTCTCAGTTGCTCGGCAGTCCGCTCGGCGAAACCGGGTCGGTGACAGGCCCAGGTGGCTGGGTTGTCGGTAGCTCCGTCTCCCTGCCAGTCGACATTGGCAAAGACTACGAACCGGTCGCGGTAGCGTTTCCAGAGTTGCTTGAGATGCTCGTCAAGTTGGCTGCCGAGCTTGCCATCGAGCGACACCGAGACCGCGATGTTGTTGGCATCCATTTCCGAGACATAGTCCGCGAGAGCCTGTTCGTTTTGGCGTAGCCGATAGAACAGGTGCGTGTGAACGTTGACGACCGGGGTTTTCGCCCGCGTCAACAGTGTGGCTTTGACCTGGAGCTGAGGCACCGGATCGAAGTGACGCACCGAGAGTTCACGACCGTCGCAGCCATCGAGGGGCGGCTCGGGCGTCGGCCGATCCGCGGTCGTGGCCGCCTGAGGTCCATCCTTGGAATCAGTGCCGTCGCCGGCAAGAGTCGGTACCGCTAGTGCAGCGGCACATGAACCGAGAAAGCAAACGAAAGCCAATCTCATGAAAAAAATACACCCGGGTTAGTGGCAAGGTTGAATCGATTTGAGATGCGAGAACTCGCTGGCCAGTTGAGCGGCGCGATCGCTCGTCAAGCAATTCGTCGGCCCCGCGTGGGAGCCATCGGCCCGCCATCGTAATCCACCTCGCATCGCCGCGTGGATCGTTTCGGAATCCGCCACAGCGTCACGCTCGATCGCGATCGCCTCGATCCGCAGCACGGCGGCAAATAGGTCGGCAACGAGCGCCGTTCGCTCCGGTTCGGATTCGGGAAAACCGGCGAATTGATCGTGTTGGTATTTTTGGGCGATGGCCGCGGCGCGATCTGCCAAGGACCGTTCCAAACGCCGACCACTGGCGTCGTACCGATAGAAGCCCTCCCCAGAGGCAACGCCTGTTAGCTTGGCCTTCACCATCGCGGGCAGCAGCGGGGACGGATCCATCCGTGTCGGGAACGCACTCCAGACCACACGTCCGCCATCGAACGCGGTCCGCGGACCAATCAAGTCGACGAGTTGAAGCGGCGAGATCGGCATCCCATACATCAGGGCCGCTCGCTCGATTGTTTCCGCAGGTACCCCGCCGCAAAGCAGGTTCATGGCCAGGTTGAGGTAGGGCGCCAGCAGCCTGTTGACGACGAACCCCGGTGCATCTCGAACCAACAGCGGTGTTTTGTCGAGTGCGCGGGCATGTGTGCAACACGCCTCGATCACTTCCGCAGTCGTCCCCGGACGCTGCTCGGTAGCGGCCGGGACGCTGCGATGCGGGATGATCTCGACTGCTGGCCGATCGACGACGGGCATGAAAAAATGCAATCCGCAGAGTCGCTCGGGGGAACGCATGTTGGCTGCAATCGAAGCGATCGATAGCGTCGACGTGTTTGTCGTCAGGATCGCATCCCGCTCAAACCACTGCTCAGCCTCCGCAAAAAAATCTTGCTTGATATCGAGTCGCTCCGCGATGGACTCGATCAGCAGCCATCTCGGGATGCCGGCGGGAGCGGACTCGGCCGTGGGTTCACCCGCAGACGGGTGTGTTGGGCTCAGATGCACGACGGGCAGTGGCAACCGTGAACCCCAGGGGGAAGCGGATACCGCGACGCAGTCGGAGTGCTCGAGCACGCGGTCGCAGCTCTCTCGGAGGACGTCTTCGTCGCGATCGGCCAGCCACACCGGCACACCCGCCCTGAGATGATCGACCGCGATCGCGCGGCCGACCACCCCCGCTCCGACGAGCAGAACATGGTCACAGCAAGACGTCACTGGATTCTGCTGCGTTTCGCTCATTGCGTTGTCACCGCTGCATCTTTGGGGGCTGAGTCAGCGATCGGCAAGATCGCCTGATCCGGTGCTGTCGTCGGGTCGACAGGCTGCGGGGGGGCGGGCTCGTCGCGAGGGATGGGCTGGGGGACGAGCACCAAACGTACCGGGGTGCCCCGCTCGGGGATGCGATCACTGAAAGGTTCGAAGAGCAAGCTGCCTGCGTCAGCGCTGCTGTTGAAGGGAACATCGAGCATGGCCGAGGAAAAGTTCGACACGCAGATCATGTCACCTGCATCGGCGGAATAGTGTTCCATATCGTCCTCGGGATCGGACCAAAACATACTGCCGGCAAAGACCCACGGCTCCTCCAGTTCCGTTTGCGTTTTCATGTTGCGAACCCATTTCCGCGCGTCGGCGACATGGAATTCATCACTCGGTACAAACTCCTGGGGCGATGCAGGCTCACTGTCGTCGGCGGGTTCCGGTGCAGACGAAGGTTCTGGGCTACGCCATGCCACCCAGACCGAGATTGTTTGCCCCGTCGGTGGTAAGAACTCTGGGTTCCAACGCACCGGCGTGCCGCTTTGGGCACCGATCGCGAGCAACGCCGCGTGAACCTCGCTACTTTTAGCAAACACGGCGACGACGGATTCGTGCTCCTTCGTTCCGATCGGGCAGGCAAACATTTCCAGCGGACCACGACGCATCGTGACATAGCCATCGACATAAACTCGCTTGGCATTCATATCGACCCAGAGATCAGGTTGCTTGCCGAGCTGTTTGGCCTCAGGGGGAGCTGCATAGGTGTCAGCGATCCGTCGCAGGGCGCGTTTCTGGGCCTCGATGTGTGCCAGGATCTCAGGATCGATCTCGTAATCGTCCTCCTCCGTCGCGTCCCCCACGTTGGGAGATTCGGATTCCTCGGCGGAGCTGTCCGCTGAGGCTGTCTCGGAGGAAGCGTTTGTCGGGGCCGGATCCGCGTCGGTCTTCGGTGGCGGTTGGAGTTGCAGTTTGCCCATGGGTTGAGTGGGGCTGTCGCCATCGGCACCGCCGTCCTCGTTTGGCTGCGGTTGTGATGCCGGGCTGGAGGGATCCGGGGTCGATGCGGTTGGGGACGATGCAGTTGGGGCTTGGGGGCTTTTGGCTTGAGGGCTTTGGGGTTCGCTCGCGTCGCCCGCCGAAGGTGACTTGGCGGCGGGGGCAGGTTCGACAGGCGCTTCGCTCGCTTTCTGCTGGCAGCCTGGCCCGATCGCAACGAGCGAGGAGATTGCCAGTGAGAGCATGAGGGCGCGGCGGGGCTGTGCCCGGAATGTGAAATTTGGAGTGTGCATCTTCGGTTCCCATCGGCGGGCGGTTAAACTGCGTGACCGCCCCAGTATCCCCGTTGTCCGCCCATCGGTCCATGACATTGACCCCCACGCCCGCGAAGAAACGTAAACGCACCAAAAAGGCATCACTGCAGTCCCCAGCGGCGGGTGGGAAATTGCCCGATTTCGGCAATCCGTTGGATCTTTCCCAGTGGGATGCGTTGAAACGAACCCTGCTGGGCGGGGAGTTGTCCAGCCGCTCTGCGGCCACCGTTTTTGCTGATGCGCTCAACGAAGACGCGATTTATCGCTGGGGCGAGGCGGTTGCGGTCGAGGGGCCGGATACCGCTTTGCAGCAAAAACTCGCGGGGCTAGCCAGTCGCGATGATGGCGGGCAGGGCGGCCAAGTCTCCGCATCGGAGCGTCAGTGGTGGATCGATCAGGCCGATCGATTTATCGATCAAGTCTTCCGTGACTCGATAAGCTGCGTCGTGGCGAGTGAGGCGGTGCTGTGGGCCGCCGCAATGCCCGGACTCAGCGATGTCTTGCCGGCCGAAACATGGTGGCAATGCGGGGAGCAACTCCTGCAGCTTCGCGCCGATGCTTCGCTGCGATCCGATGCGACTTCGCCGCTGCATCTGTTGCTCGCCGGCGAACTCGGTCTCACCCTGGCGTGGCGACTCGCCTCGATGCCCTCCTGCGGCAAGCTCGCGAAGTCCGCGCGGGAAGCCATCACGGTTTTCTTGCAGGGCGAGGCAGAATCCATTGACCGGTGTTTGGTTCGCCCTCAAGAATTGCGACTCGTGGTTGCCTCGCTCGTCCGCTGCGATCGGTTGCTCACTGTGCTGGCGAAGCCCACCCGGCTGCCAGAACACCCCCAGACCGCTGTTAAAAAGCTCACCAAGCGAGAACGTGAAATCGCTGCCGAAATGGCGACCTGGATGGCGGCGCTGACAAGGCACGATGGCACGCAGGTGTTCTCCCAAGCCGATGCCGCTCACTGTCGCCTCGATGTCCAGAATCACTCGGGGGAATCAGCAACGAAGAAGAAAAAGAAAGAGCAAACCGAGTTGCAAGGGTTGATGCAAGCGGCCAGCAGGTTTGATCCGGAAACGCTGCAGCCCGCGATGGGGGCTGCGCTCGGCCAGGGCCATTCGGGCGGGCGGTTGGCCTGGGAAGTCTCACTCCCCGAGGCGATGTGGCACAGCGAAACGAGTGGAGTCGTCGCGATGCTACCGGAATGGGATGTGCGGCGGGGACGCACCTTTCTGAACTATGCTGGCGACGATTTCGCTGTGGATGTGATGGGCGGTCGCCGATCCATTTTGCAAGGCACACACGAAACAATGGTCCATGTCGACGGTGTTTTGCAGGAACCGACAGGGGCCTGGGAATGCACGTGTGAATACACCGACGACGACGTGCACCTGATCGAACTCGAGCAACCCCACAGCGGCGATGTGGTGCTGCAGCGGCAATGGATGGTGGTCCGGGACGACTGCTGCGTGATGGTCTCCGATGCCGTGCTGCCCGCGCGGATGAGCGATCCCAAGCAGATAGGAAGCACTGGGCGTGATGGTCGCGAAATTCGCTGTGTCAGTCGCTTGCCCTTGGCCGCGGGCGTGGACGTGATCGAAGATGACCAGACCCGGGAGCTCGTCTTGAGCGACGGCAAGAAGAAACGCGGCTTGGTGATGCCGTTGGCTTCGAGCGAATGGAAGGTCGGCCCTTCGGCATGCCACGTCTTTCTCTCCGAAGATCAACATCTCGTGGTCACGACGACGGGCAGGGACGCGGTTTATTCACCGCTGTGGCTGGATTTTCAGACGCGTCGGTTCCGTCGCAAGCGAACCTGGCGGCAGCTCACGATCGCTGAGGACCTTACCGAGATCCAGCGGCACATTGCCGCCGCTTTCCGAGTCCAAATTGGCAGTGAACACTGGTTCTTGTACCGCTCGATGTCCGGGCGAGGGCCGCGTTCGGTCATGGGCAAGCACTTGATCGCTGACTTCTTTGCTGCCCGCTTTCACCCCGGCGACGGTGGGATGGAAGAGCTTGTCACCGTCGACGAAAGCGAGTGAGTAAACATGGTCACCCCCATTTCCACCCCACAGCTCCCCGGTACCGCCGACGAGGCACGACAGCGAATCGCAGAGAATTGGAACGGTGTCTGCCGTGATGTGGCCCAAGCCGCAGCGGATGCTGGGCGAACGCCGAGCGAGGTGCGAATCGTTGGCGTTTCGAAATACGTCGATGCCGAAATCACGAGCTGGTTGGTCGAGGCGGGCTGTCGTGACCTGGGAGAAAACCGCCCTCAAGCACTCGATCAGAAAGTTCATTGGTTCGCCGAGCATCGGCAAGATCTGGTCGAGGGTTTGCATTGGCATCAAATTGGTCACCTGCAACGCAACAAGGTGCGACGCTTGCTCGCCGCCTCACCATGGATCCATTCGATCGATAGCGAGCGTTTGCTCGTGGAGGTAGCCGATCACGCGCAGCGCCGTGGCGACCAAGTGGATGTCTTGATCGAGGTCAACGTCAGTGACGAGGACGCTAAGACGGGACTGCCCGCAGCCGAACTCACCAAACTGGTCGAGCGATTTCTCGCTCAACAGCCAGCATCTTCCGCACCGTCAGGGGTGCGGATCGCCGGTTTGATGGCCATGGCGGGCTGGGGGACTGATCCACAGCAAGCCCGCCCTCAGTTCGCTCGCCTCCGCGAGCTTCGCGATGCCCTTGCTCAACAAACCGGGCTGGTCCTGCCAGAGCTATCGATGGGAATGAGCGGGGACTATGCCGCTGCCATTGCCGAAGGCGCTACGATGGTGCGAATCGGTTCGCGCCTGTTTGCTGGGTTGTTGTAATCGCGCAGGGCAGTAATCGCACAGTTCAATTAATCGCACAGGGCCATAACCAGTACAATTACTGGGCAAGCATCATCTTCGCTCTGCTGGTAATATGAGGGCAGCCCTCTAGACCGCTGCCCCTCCCTGCGACCGTCGGTGAGTAACTCCACGGTCGAAAACGGCGTGTCTGCCCCCTGCCCGTCTGCCGATCCATTCGGCGGTTCTTCCTATCGGTGTATCGAATGAAAAAACGTGGTCCCATTATCGTCGGTGCTGGTATTGCGTTGCTGGCCGCCAGTCAGTTCTTAGACTTTGGCTTGGGTTTCCAAGAGGGCGACGGACCAGGAGCGACGAGCGACCCGAACGCCCAGGTCTCGATGGACCCGACGATCACTCCATCCCCATCGCAGAGCGAACGTGAGTCAACGCGGGATGAAGCCGCCGAGGATTCGATTCCCTCGTTCGCTGAAACACCCGAACCATCACCGCCTGACGTTGTAGACATTCTGATCGACGGCAGCTTGTACCTGGTGATCGTGCAGGCCGGTGAGGCGACCCGCGAACCCATGACGCTCGACCAGATCGTCGCGATGGCGTCGACCGTTGACGGCGAGGAGAGTGGCATACGCGTCCGTGTTGCGCGGACGCCCAACGCGGTTGCCTCGGCCGAAGCCGCCGTCATGCAACAGCTCAGCGACGCGGGGCTGGCCGCGGACGAGATCGACGCGCGACGCCAGCTCGTCGAAGCGAACTAGTGCTGCAGCCGGGTTTCCGGTGGAGTCGCTCAGCAAGAAGTGGGAGCAAGTTCCCCCCGCGGCTTGCAGGCTATCGATTTATTCGATGTTGGCTCCGCAGCGTTGAGCCGAGGGCCGTCAGGCCAGGGCCATCGATTCTGCCCCCGTTCGGGGCATCATCACGATGGCAACCCGACGCGTCAGCGAGGAAAATGCAGTGTTTTGCGTGGCGAACAAGTGATCCTCGCTGACGCGTCGGGCTACCAAGACCGCTTCGCGGTCGGAAGTAGTTGGCATTGGCCGTAAGGCCCCGGGTAACGCCGCCCACCCGGCCGCTGACGCGTCTTGGCTCAATGAATCGACAGCCCGTGACGCATCTCGGCTCACTGTAGCGGCGTCAGGGACGCCACGACCGCTACCGAGATCATCGTTCTCTAATTTTAAAACGTTGCTTAGACGTCTTTCCAGCAGCGCTCTTTGGCACTCGCCAGGACCGCATCGCAGACTTTTTGGGTCTCCAGAGCGGCTCGGAAATTAGGCTGCACTGGCTCACCCGACTCGAGGGATTTCAGGAAGTCAGCGACTTGGTGGATGAAGGTGTGTTCGTAGCCGATCTGCAGTCCTGGAACCCACCAGTTGCCCATGTAGGGTTGGTCGCCATCGCTGACGTGGACACTTCGCCAGCCCCGGACAATCGAGTCGTCGCTGTGATCGAAGTATTCGAGACGATGCAGGTCGTGAAGGTCCCAACGCAGGGACGCGTTTTCACCGTTGACCTCGAGCGTGTACATCGCTTTGTGACCGCGAGCGTAACGCGTGGATTCGAAGATCCCGAGTGATCCATTATCGAAGTGGCAATGGAACATGCAGGCATCGTCGATCGTTACCGCCTGTTTGGCACCTGTTTCGGCGTGGACGCGTTCTTTCACGAACGTTTCCGTCATCGCCGAGACATCTTGGATACCACCGTTGAGCCACAGAGCCGTATCGATGCAGTGGGCGAGCAAATCGCCAGTCACGCCGCTGCCGGCCGCTTCGGCGTCGAGTCGCCACGTTGCCGCGCCGCCCTGGGGCACGTCCGCGTTGATGGTCCAATCCTGGAGGAAGTTGGCACGGTAGTGAAAAATCTTCCCGAGCCGGCCTTCGTCGATCAGTTGTTTCGCCAGAGCGACAGCGGGTACGCGGCGATAGTTATACCAAACCATGTTGGGCACGCCGGCCTTCTCGATCGCCTCACACATCTCCACACCCTCCGCCACGTTCATGGCCAGAGGTTTTTCACAGAGAACCATCTTGCCAGCCTGTGCTGCCGCGATGGCAATTTCTTTGTGCAGATTATTCGGTGTGCAAACGTCAATGGCGTCGATGTCATCGCGTGCAATCAATTGACGCCAGTCCGTTTCGATGGACTCGTAGCCCTGTTGGTCGGCGAACGCTTGAGCCTTGTCCGCACTGCGGGCGCACACCGCTTTGAGTACCGGGTGGTATTCCAAGTCAAAGAATCGGTTGGCCTGGCGATACCCGTTGCTGTGTGTACGGCCCATGAAGCCGTAACCGATCATGCCGATGTTGAGTGGTTTCATACTCTTGTGATTTGATTTCGAGAGAGGGATAGGTTTTCAGTAATCGTCTGCCATGGGGACGGCACCCCGCCGACGCTGCTGGGCTCGATACTCAGTTCCAACCATGAGCGTCTTGGACGCTCAGCATCGCCGAGAGGATATCGTTCCAGGTTTCTGGTTGGTGCATGACATCGTTGGGGAACATGCAGCCGTCCCAACAGATATGCTTGCAGACCTGCAGCACATCACCGTGCTCGTCTCGCAACCAGTGAGCTGCATCGACAGGGATGTTCAGTTTCCCGTTGGGATCGTTTGGCAAGCAGTGCCGTCCCGTCTTGTCGTGGCTGCCGGTGCCATGAACGGTGGCATCATTTTGAGCGACGTGAAAATCGATGGTCCACGGCCGCAAGGCATGCGTGAGTTCACGGAGCGCTTCGGTCTTTTTCTCCTCGTTCTGCCAATCAAAGTCGCGAGGGAGAATGGCGTCTTCCGGGGCGTTGTAGCCGAGCAAATACAGCAGTGTGTGGGCCATGTCGGCTTGGAAGCCGAGTCGTTCTGGGTGACCGACTTTTTCCAGCAGATCAACCATGGCTTTCCAGCTGTGCATTCCGCCCCAACAAATTTCACCTTCGGCAGCGAGCCGTTCGTCGTACTCTTCGGCAATATCGCAGGCGGCTTTGAACGTATCAGCGATCGTGCTTTGATTTTTCTCCGGATCTTCGAACCACTGGGCTGTCGGGGTGGCGCTATCGATCCGCACGACGCCGTGAGGCCGGACGCCGAGTTGACGCAGTTTGCGCCCGATCTCGCAACCTTTGCGCACCTGGGTGAGGAAGGCTTCGACTTCCTCGGGGCCTCCCGCGGCGCTCCCGCCGCCGGTGGGTGTCCAAACGGGAGCGACGACGGTGCCGATATCCAAGCCGCGGCTGCGGACTTCTTCGGCGACCTGTTCGAGGTCTTCGTCGGTGGCATCGATCGAGATGTGAGGCTCAGACAGAAAGATGTCAACACCGTCAAATTTGCGTCCGTCCACTTCGGCCGCCGCCGTCAGGTCCAGAATCTCCACAAGTGAAATCACCGGATTCTCGTCGTCGTCACCTTTTCCGACCACGCCAGGCCAAGCTGCATTGTGCAGTTTGGGATAAGTATGAGGATGTTGGTTCATCTAATTCAAAATCATTGGAGAGAGGAAAGGGGTGAACGCTGGAGAGGCCACCAAGACCTGCGTCGCCCACCGCGGGATTAGCAATGGCTTAGGGGCGCAGCCGGATTCCTACTGAATCCCACTGGGACTCGGCGAACGAGAATGCTTGCAGATCGTCCCCCTGATTGCAAGTAGTGCTGTTGTCACCGCCCTAAGTATTGATCGAGCTGATCGGCCTTGCGCAGCAGGTACGGGATGTGCTGGTCGGTGGCCTGCACGAGACGCTGCAGTTGACGCAACTGATCCTGGAATTCTTGGCTGAATTGACGCTGTTGTTCATCACGCCAACTCTGTTCGAGCTGATTCATCTGAGCCGCAAGCATGCCGCCGCGCTGCCGCAATTCCTCGGTGAACTGGGACAGCTGCGCGGCAAATTGACGGATCTGGTCGGGGTCACCGATCGCTTGAGTCATCCTGGAACGCTCCTAGGTGTGATGAGATTTGGCTGATTCCAAGGCCGACGCGAGCGTCGATTGATAGAATTCGTGAGTGGCCGTGACTCCGTGACGATCGGCTAGATCGACTAACATCTTGAGCGCCGCGACGCGGACCCTCGGCGGGGTCGGGACGCTTCGCCGTAACGAAGCGAGTCGGAACCAATGCATCGCTTCGATGTCACTCCCCAGCGCCAGGTGGCACTTGCCGGTCCAGTAGGCTGCCGTCGAGCTGTGCGTTTCGTTCTCGTGTAAGGGTTCGATCGCCTCGATTGCTTCGGCGGGTCGCTCGAGATCGTAGAGTGCTTCTCCAAGCACCAGGCGGAGATGCTGTAACGTATCGTCCCGCTCCAGCCGCGCCCGACAGACTTTCACGCGGCAATTTGCCCAATCGGTCGTGCAGCGTTCCAGGTCTTGATCAAAGGCTGCGTTTTTCGCCTTCGACGACATCTCACGGACTTCCGTCAGCTGCTGGATCGAACGTGCCAGTTGGGCCTCTTCGTACTCCCACAGCAGATCGCGGTCATCGGAAAATACTTCACATGCCTGCTTGAGGAGTTTGGTCGCCTGCATCGGGCGCCCCTCCTCGCGATAGATTGACGCCAACTCAAAGTAGGCGTCGCGATCGGTGCGAGCGTCTTTGAGGCGGTGTTCCAGGGATTGCCTCCGATTCGGGCTCCCCGTTGTCTTGTGAGGTGCCGATTTCTCGGGCGAATCTCCGGTGGGATGGTGCGAAGCGGACATCAGACCAACGATGGCAAACTGGTTTAGAGCTGAGCGGAACCCTCCCACTATAACTCATATCTATGGCCGCGAGGGCGGGCGCTTGTCCGGTCCTGGGCGGGCTGCCGCTGATCGGATTCGAATCTCGACAGCGCCGCGGGACAGTGTTGCCTGAGTACACCTCAGGCCACGATTCGTTCTGTTTGTACCGGCCATGTCTTGCCGGCACTATTCCGCGCGCCACCAACCGCTTTGTGGATTGAAATGGCGCAGTGACTGAGCGAGAATGGGGACGCTCATTCGGGCTCTTCGATGCCCCCTCTTGCTCTGGTTTGTCGCCAACCCAACACCCCCTGGAGTCCATTCTCATGTCAGCACCGATGCAGGTCAAATGCTCCCAATGCGGCACCGTCTTGCGGTTCACGCCCACGGGGCAAGTCTCGATGCTGAAATGCCCGAAGTGCCAACAGCAGATGCGGATCAAGACACCCGGGGCAGCCAGTGGCAGTCCAGCGGCACCTCGCCAGTCGTCTGGGGCCTCTGGGGGGGCGCCTGCTGCGGCCTCTGCCCAGCGGTCAGCCGCCGCCCGGCCGGCATCATCGCGGCCACCATCATCGCGACCCGCCGCGAGCCAGCCCGCCCTAGCCGCTGCGGCCGACATCCCGTCGCCGGACCTCGATTGGGACGACATCGCGGCGCCTCCCCCTCCCGGTCCAGGCGCAGGGTTTGGCTCGCCGTCGAGCAATCGGTCTGGACCATCAGCTCCCTACGCAGCCCAGTCCACGAAGCGGAAACGCAAATTATCGTCCGGTGGCGCGATGAAGCCTATTCTGATCGGTTGCGGAGCATTGGCGGGATTGGGGGTGCTCAGCGGCGTCGCAATCGTTGCCGTCATTTTCTATCTCGGGGCGACTGCCGAATCGAAAACTACCATCACGCTGGCCGGTTACTCGGTCGATGCGCCCGGCAAAATAGCCGATCGCTCTAGCAAAGCTTCCGTCAAGAGTGTCGGTGTTCTCCATCGCCGGACCAACAGCGAGTTTGCTATCTCAACGAAACCGGTCGCTATCCAAGGGCAAGATTTTGAGCTGGATCAGCTCATTGCGATGATGAAGCGGCAGGGGGCGATCGTCGGCCAGACCCGCCCTGTCTCGCGAGCGGGACTCGATGGGCTGCATCTGAGCCTCAGGCAACTCAACGGTCTGGAATCGGAGGCTGAACTCTACAAGATCAGCGATCAGGAAATCATGCTCCTAACCTACGTCTCGGGAAACGTTAAGCATGACGCGGGATTGGGCAAGCTCGATCGTGATCCGGAGAAAACAAAAGAGCTCGATGAACCCGACGCTTTTTTCGCTTCGTTACGCAAAGGTTAGGCGAGAACTAGGCGTTGCGGCCTTTCCGGCGACGCTCGTTTTCCTTCAACGCGATTTTCCGCAACCGGATCGACAATGGCGTGACCTCGACGAGTTCGTCATCTTCGATGTATTCCAGCGCGGCTTCGAGCGACATATCGCGTGGTGGCTTGAGGATCACGTTCTCGTCACTGCCGCTGGCCCGCATATTCGTCAGTTTCTTCTCGCGTGATGGGTTGACGACCATATCACCTTCGCGTGCATTCTCGCCGACGATCATGCCCTCGTAGACTTCGATGCCCGCGGGGACCAACAGTTCGCTGCGATCCTGGAGGGCGAAGAGAGCAAACGGCATGGTCTTGCCGCCGGTCATCGAGATCAAGACGCCATTGGCTCGGCGGGGCACATCACCTTCGACGACCCGGTAACTTTCGAATCGGTGGTGGATGATGGCCGTACCGCGAGTCGCGTTGAGCAGTTTCGTGCGAAGTCCAATCAGACCACGCGAGGGCACGTTGAATTTCAACAGGCTGTAATCGCCCCGTTGCTTCATCTCTTCGAGTTGGCCGCGTCGATGGCCGACCAGTTCCATCACGGGGCCCATCGCATCGGTGGGCACTTCGACTCGGAGTGTTTCGAATGGTTCGTGCTTCTTGCCGTCAATTTCTTTGAAAACGACGCGCGGTTTGCCGACGCTCAGTTCAAACCCTTCTCGCCTCATCGTTTCGATCAGGACGGCGAGGTGCAGCACGCCGCGTCCGGCGACCGCATAGGCTTCGGTGCCCTCGATCATGCTGACCCGCAGCGCGACGTTGCGCTCGAGTTCTTTTTCGAGCCGATTCTTGATCTGTCGCGTGGTCACGTATTTGCCTTCACGACCGGCCATCGGCGAAGAGTTGACGCTGAAAACCATCTCCAGAGTCGGCTCGTCGACTTTCAGTCGCGGCAGGGGGTTGTTGGCATCGATGGCCGTCAGGGTGTCGCCGATTTCAACAGCGTCGAGCCCTTCGATGGCCACGATGTCGCCCGCCGATGCGGAGTCAGCGGCGACCCGTCCTAGATTGTCAAACAAGTAGAGCGCCGAGGGTTTGACGCGGCGTTTGGTCGGTTGACCGTCGGCACCGAGGCAGTGCAGGTCAAACGATTGTCCGGCTGAAATTGTGCCCGCGTTGATGCGTCCCACGGCGATCCGGCCGACATACTCACTCCAGTCGAGTGTGGTGACCATCATTTGGAAATCAGAGTCCGCATCGATCGTCGGGCCCGGGATGTGATCGACAAACAGGTCGAGCAACGGCAGCATGTTGTCGGTGCGAACCTCGTGGTCGGTGGTGGCAAACCCTTCTTTGGCGCTGGTGAAGACGTACCCCACGTCGTCCAACTGTTCTTCGCCACCGAGTTCAGCGAGCAGTTCCAAAGCCTCGTCAAGCGCCTCGTGGGGGCGACCATCGGGACGATCGACTTTGTTGACCACCACGATGGGCTTGCAGCCCGCTTGCAGGGCCTTTTCAAGCACGAAGCGGGTTTGTGGCATCGGACCTTCGGCCGCGTCGACGAGCACCACGCAACCGTCGGCCATCTTGACGACCCGTTCGACTTCGCCGCCGAAGTCCGCGTGACCCGGCGTATCGATGAGATTGATTTTCACTCCCCGATAAGGAATCGCGATGTTCTTCGCTAGAATCGTGATCCCACGTTCTTTCTCGAGATCGTTCGAATCGAGAATGCGTTCGCCCTGTAGTTCTGTGTCACGGTACTGACCACTTTGGCGTAGCAGGCAATCCACGAGCGTGGTTTTGCCATGGTCGACGTGGGCGATGATTACCACATTGCGAATGTCTTCACGGGTGGTAGAAGCGCCGGGGGAGGTGGCGTGATTCAAAGTAGCTGGGGCAGACAAGGGAGGAGCTTTCGATCAGGACTGAGTTCGGGCGGGGGCATTCACATGCGATGCACTCGCTAGTTCTAATAGCCCTGTGGAAGTATCACTAGGCGAAATCGCGGCAAGGTTGCCTATCGCCTCCGTAGCTGTTGATAATGAGGCATGTTTCCACGAGTGGCACTTGTTGGATGCCGATACATCATCGCGACGCCCGCAGATCTCTGCAGCGAGTTGCCTGCGGCGATCGGCTCACTCGGAGGGAGCGGCGACCGAGAGCAGCAGTGTCGGGGCCTTCGCAGCGTCGGCCTCTTTGCTAATGAATCGGACCGCTGTGCCTTCCAAATTGCCGCCCGAGATGACAAAGCTAACCGAATTGCCTGTGGCTTTTCGAATGAACTCGGCGAGTTCGGGAGAACTGAAAAAGACGACTTGCGCGTTCGCATACTCGGGGCCTTCACTGCTCCACTGAGCCAGCAAGGGCAACGAATCGAGCCCCTCTCGTGAGATCGAATTCTCCCACAGGATGGCTCGATTGCCATCCTCCTCCCGCCATCGATCGGCCCCTTTGGCGTCGAAACCATAGAGGTTCAGTGTCGTGTCGTGCAGCTTTTCATGTCCTGGGATCGACAGAACCATACCCAGTCGAGCTTGTTGGACGTCCGCATGGGAAACCCCTGCCGCCTGCAGGTCAAAGCGTAGGTGCACATGCTGTTTGTCCTCGCCATCGCCTTTGCGTTTCTGGACGAGCAGAATGGGTTTGGTTCCCAGCGAACTTTCATAGTCCTCTCGCACCGTGGAGTCGGCACCGATGCCTGCAGTCGTGTTGACTTTGACTCGCTCGGTCGGGTCGGGTTGCTCGGCGGGTTCTTGCTCCACCGCCGCCACGTCAGGCTCGGTCAACGGTTCGGGAGTGGTCTCAACGGGCATTTCAACATCGGTTGATTCCGTTGCGATCGACGCGTTGGGCTGAGTCGGTGCCGGCGTGTCAGGGGCTGACGGCTCACGCGGGGCCCGCGTCCGGTTCTCGTTCGAGCTGCGGGGCTCGCTCTTCGCGGGGGTCGACCGAGACGATGACGGCGCGGCTTTTTCGGTTGGCGTTGGAGGTGTGGGAGCGGGCGTTGGACGTGGGGCCGGTGAGGACTCCGCGTTCCCGAGGTCCTCAGCCGGGGGGACGACGGAGACTGTGTTTTCCGGTTGGCCGGGCAAGATGAACCATAGCAGTCCCAGCACGAGTAGCAGCGTCACCAGGATCCCTGCCCCCATCCACACCACGGGGCTGAGGGGTTGGGATTCCGGGGCCGGCGAACCCTTGGTTTTCGAGCCGGCAGGGGCAGGCCTGGCGGCGGCAGCTGGCTGGTGCTTGCCGGATGGATGCGTGCCGGTGGGCGGAGAGGCTGCTGGCCGATTCGCCGCTGCACCGCTGCCTGGTTTGGGAGTGGGTGAACTGGGAAAGGCTGCCGGTGCGGTCGCGGGGACCGCTAAGTCGTCAAACGCCGCCATGTCGAACGATTCGGTTTTCGCGTCGTCTTGTTTGTCGACGACCTCCTTCAGGCTGAGCTGAAGTTTACTCAACGAAACGGCGGTCTCCGACTTCGCTTCGCATTCCCGGGCAACGACGTCGAGCTGTGCTTCCAAGGCGGCAGCGTTGGCTGGCCGATCACGAGGCTCCTTGGCGAGCAGTTGGTGGATCAGGTCAGCGAGCGGCTGTGGGATGTCAGGGTTGAGCTCGCGCAGCGGCGTCGGGGAGCCCGTCAGCAAAGCCACCAACTGTTGAGGAATCGCGGGTTGGGACGTCGGTAGCTTGCCCGTGCACATTTCGTACAACACCACCCCGAGACTGTACAAGTCGCTGCGATCATCGAGAGGGTCACTGCGTGCCTGCTCGGGCGTGAGGTATCCCGGTGTGCCGCAAACGGACCCCACCCCCGACGCATCGGCATCAGGGGACGTGGCCAGAGCCAAGCCGAAATCGAGGATTTTAATTCGTTCGGTACCTTCCTCCACCCAGATGTTGGCGGGCTTGATATCGCGGTGCACAATCCCTTTCGCGTGAGCCGCTCCCAGCCCGCGTGCGATCTGGCGTGCGTAGTCAATTACCCGGTCGTATTGCCGGTGCTCTTTTTTCTTGTTGATTGCCTCGAGCGTTTCGCCGCGGAGCATCTCCATCGCCATGAAAGGGGTTCCCCCATGCGTGCCGACTTCAAAGATCACGACGACGTTGTCGTGGTGCACCGCGGCCATCGCCCGGGCCTCTTGGAGAAAGCGATCACGGCTATTGGGGGTCGAGGCGACTTTCTTATTCATCACCTTCAAAGCCACAGGCCGCTCGAGCACCGTGTCGATCGCCCGAAACACGTACCCCATCCCGCCGCGCCCGAGTTCGCCGAGAATTCGATACGAACCGAGCATCCCCAAGTCACCGTCTTGGGTGGGTGCGTCGAGAAAATCGTAGTTGGTCGCTGTCTTTGGCATAGCACTAGGATACTGCAGAATCAGGCAGAAGTGTGCGGTTTCCCTCAGATTCTCACATCGGCCCGAGGGCGTCGATCACCACCGCATCTCTCATTTAGAATCACTCGATTGGATGTGATTTTCCGTTTGCCCTGACCGCTGCAGCCCGGGCTCATGCGGTTCGGTAGACCTCAGCGGATTGCGCGCTCGGAGAGGCAGCGGTGATCCCGCTGCCCAAGTCGGTTCGAGAAACTTGCCTCAGTCTCGCGTGGTAGCCGTGCAGCAGGGCGGTGTGGACGAGCAGTCCGAGACGGTGGATTGATCCCGCTGCCGCTTCGGCCAATCGTGAGGTCGCCGCAACGGTGAACGCCGGACGCGTTCCGCCGGCATGACGCATCGCCGCTGAGACGCACTGATTAAGGTCGTGGTTGTTTGTTCGCGATAGATGGTGGGCCGGTATCGATTGGGTGGCGTCGGAAACGAGTCTGACGTGATCGACGGATTTGCGGACGACCATCACCACCGACACGTTGGACAGGCTGGGGGCATGATTCTCATACCACTTCGAAAACGCGACGGCGCGCTGGAAACCGGCCCCCATTTGGTTGGTGGCGGTATCGATGAACCAGATCGACCGCACTGGGCTGGGCCCCTGATACGCCTCGGCGGTGCGGCGAAGCTTTCCAACAAGGTCATCGATCGATTGATCGCCCCACTGCGCCTTGGCAGTCGCGATCGCGGTGTCGCCGAGACCGGACGTCGTGGTGAGCTGTCGGAGCAGGGTCGTCGTGCCAGCGCCTGCGGATGCGGTCAGCATGCCCAAGCGAGCCGGCTGGCTGACGAGACGCTGGACCCACGCCCAGGCCCCCACATGGGCAGCACTGTGGTAATAGAACTCGGTTGGCCGGGGCGGCTCGGCGAGTGATTGTGGCTGCGCAAATGGAGAGGCGAGCAGCCCCCAGTAATGCAACACCGGGGGCGACAGGATGGCTGTTTCCTCAACCGGATAACTGCTGAATTCATCCCCGAGCAGCTCGCCGGACAGAAATATCCGACGTCGGGGGCCGGCCGCATGGTGGCGTCGGGGATCTCGTGAACTCTGCTTGGTTCTCAATGCCGGGTACCTCGTTGACGCGTCAATTGATGGAATCTCAGCAACCTCCCGCCAATTCGGTGAGGCGGGGACACACTTGCCTGTGCGACTCCAATCGACCGAAGCCGCCATCGCACTGCGAGACAAACCCTGCCGACGTCACAGTCTTCGCGATAGGATCTACCGGCAGGGTTTCACTGCAGCGTCCCCAGGACGACGTCATGTCGCAGCGCGTGTTGTGCCGATAACGCCTCTTTGGATGGTTCCAATCTTCGATCGACTGGCAAAGATCTTGTTAGCCTAAGCTCGCCGACGAGACGATTGGCACTGCCGCTCCATTTGTCCTCATGATGATTCGTCTTCGATATCACTCGTCTATCATGTCACTCGGAATTTCATCTCTCCCATGACCCGGCGATATTACGTTCCCGACTTGTTAACGCAGCACCCCCACGTCCGCCTGCCCGACGATGAGGCCGCTCATGCAGTGAAGGTGATGCGACTGCGCGCGGGTGACTCAGTGGAACTCTTCGATGGTCGTGGTAGCCAGGCCAACGCCGAGGTCACCAACGTGGGGCGGCGCGAATGTGAATGCCTGAGCGAACAACCACAGCATGTGGATCGGGAAGCGGGCCGGCGTCTCGTCCTGGCGATCGCGATACCCAAACCCGATCGAGCGAAGGAGATGGTCGAGCGACTGACCGAACTCGGTGTCCACGAAATTGTTCCACTGACGTTCGCAAGGACCCAGCGACCTCCAAGTGATTCCTTGATCGGAAAGTTGGAACGAATCGTGGTCGAAGCCTGTAAGCAATCCAACCGCAACCAATTGATGACGATCGCACCGGTGATGTCGTTGGATCAATGGATCGGCCAGACGGCCCCCGGGCAGAGCGATTCGCCGATTCACTTGGTCGCCATGCCAGGCGGAGGTCCGCTGCGAGACGCGGCGCAGCAGGCCAACCCAGCTGTGTGCTGCGTGATCGGTCCGGAAGGGGGACTGACCGAGGACGAGCTCGCCCGCTGTGTCGAGGCAGGCATGCGGCCGGTCGATCTCGGCACTCGAATTCTAAGGATTGAAACTGCCGCCTGTGTCGTCGCGGCGCGGGTGCTCGATGATTGAAGCAGCCTCTCCGCGTTCGGGCGTGTCCGGTCCCCGCAGCAAATAACGCGGAAACGAAATTCGAGTCGATGAGAACGGTCGCGTGCTAGGAGCAAGAGATGACGAACAGAGAAATAGATCAAAAGGCAGCGATCATGATCGTGATCGAACATTTGGGCGACATCCCACCGGGTACCAAGTGTTCTGCAGTCTTTTTCGATACCGAGAGGGTTCGACGGGAACAGGAATTTCACGCCAAGTTGTACAGCCAGAACGGCGTGCATGACCCAGAGATCCGTCGAGCGATGGTCGCCGCCAACGTTCCAAGTGAACCCTATTGGTTGGTCTCGCTAAAGCCCGGCGAGGCTGCACTTGGTGGTGAAACTCATTTCCACCGGGTGGACGACCGCACCGGAAAGGTGCTCGCCGAGCCGTCGTAGACCGCGGATGAGCCATTTTTCAGGACCACCGAGTCGCGCCTGGAACGAACTGCCTGTGAGCTTTAGACTGCAGCGATTGACCCGCACTGATTCGATGACTCCAACCCCTCTGTTTTGATATGTCCGTGTCGACCACAACTCCTGCCGTGCCTGCCCGCAGTCAAGCCGCTTTTGAGCGGGCATTGCGATTGATGCCAGGAGGCGTGAATTCACCCGCTCGAGCATTCGGTGCCGTGGGCGGCACGCCGTTGTTTATCGAGCGGGCCGAAGGCCCTTATTTGTTCGACATCGATGGCAATCGCTACATCGACTACGTCGGCTCCTGGGGCCCGATGATTCTCGGTCATGCCCAAGCCGAGGTGCTCGACGCGATCACGAGGGCGGCCCAGCGTGGGACGAGCTACGGGGCGCCGACGGAAGCCGAATCCGAGCTCGCCGAACAGATCATCCAAGCCGTGCCGAGCATCGAGAAGGTGCGGTTGGTCAACAGTGGCACCGAAGCCACGATGAGCGCGATCCGGGTGGCACGCGGTGCAACCGGCCGGAACAAGGTGATCAAGTTCGCTGGGAACTACCACGGCCACGTCGACTCGCTGTTGGTGGCAGCGGGCAGCGCCGCGGCGACGCTCGGTGCACCGGATTCGCCCGGCGTCACGCCAGGTGCAGCGGGGGATACTCTCGTGCTCTCATACAACGACGTCGCTCAATTGGAGAACGCGTTCTCTGCCGAGGGGGATCAGATCGCTGCCGTGATCCTGGAACCCGTCGTCGGAAACATGGGATGCGTGGTTCCCTCCCAAGAGTTTCTTAGTGCTCTGCGTGACCTGACGACGCGGCATGGCACAGTGTTGATTTTTGACGAAGTCATGAGCGGGTTTCGCGTTGCGCCGGGCGGAGCTCAGGAGCTTTTCGGGGTCACCCCCGATATGACCACGCTGGGTAAAATCGTGGGCGGTGGGATGCCTCTGGGCGCCTATGGAGGGCGGGCAGAGATCATGGACAACGTTTTGCCAGCGGGCAAGGTGTACCAAGCCGGGACGCTGAGCGGAAACCCGGTCGCCGTCGCCGCAGGCTCCGCGACCCTGAAGATTCTCAAAGAGAACCCTCCCTACGATCAACTCGAACAGATGGGCGCACGACTTGCCGCAGGACTCGATGCGGCCGCGACCGCCGCCGGCATCCCCCATACGATCACACGTGTGGGCAGCATGATGACGCTGTTTTTCAATCCAGACCCCGTCACTTGCTGGGACGATGCCGACCGCTGCGATCGCGAAGCCTTCGGCCGCTTCTTCTGGGGCATGATCCAAAAAGGTGTCTACCTGCCCTGCAGCCAATTCGAAGCCTTGTTCTTCAGCCGCCTGCACGACGAAGCCATCATCGACGAAACCGTGGAAGCCGCCAAAGACGTACTGGCTAGCTGTTAGTTCTTAGCTGCTAGCTTTTTGCTCAAGAACTCGCCTGTTAGCGAGTCGGGGCAGGCAGCGATGTCGCTGGGCGGTCCGGCGGCGATGATGCGGCCGCCGCCTTCGCCGCCGCGCGGGCCGAGGTCGACGAGCCAATCGCAGGCGGCCAGTAGGTCGGTGTGGTGCTCGATCACGACGACCGTGTTGCCCGCCTCGACGAGTCGGTCCAGGACAGTGAGCAGACGCTGCACGTCGCTGAAGTGCAGCCCCGTGGTTGGTTCGTCGAGCAGATATAGTGTGCTGCCGGTGCCAGGGCGTGCCAGTTCGGTGGCCAGCTTGATCCGTTGCGCTTCGCCACCGCTCAGTGTTGTGCTCGATTGTCCGAGGGTGACGTAACCCAAGCCGACATCAAAGAGTGACGAGAGCAGCGTTTTGACTTTCGGCACATTCTCAAAGAACTCCAACGCCGCTTCGACGGTCATGTTCAAGACATCCGCGATCGTCGCTCCCTTGAAACGCACCTGCAGCGTCTGACGATTGAAGCGTTTGCCGCCACACCGAGAGCACTCGATCAAAAGATCGCTGAGAAAGTTCATCTCGATGCGTTCGAATCCGTTTCCTTTGCAGAGATCACATCTGCCCGCGGGCGAGTTGAAGCTGAAACGTGAGGCAGAGAACCCGAGGGTTTTGGCCGCTCGCGTGCTGGCAAAAACATTCCGGATGGGATCGAGTACGCCCGCGTAGGTCGCTGGACAAGACCGCGACGTCCGCCCGATCGGCGATTGGTCGATCGGAATTAATTTGTCGATCTTCTCAGCACCGATCAATCGCGAATGCTTGCCCGGTGGCTTGGCCACGAGGCCGAGTTTGGCTGCCAGGGCGGGGTACAACGTGTCGACGATGAGCGAACTCTTGCCGCTGCCCGACACGCCACTGACGCCGATCAAATTGCCCAGCGGCAGTTTCAGTGTGACGTTGTCGAGATTGTGCAGACTCGCCCCACGCAGCGTCAGCCAAGACTTGGTGGACGGACGGGGCTGTTGGTTGTTCTTTTCCGACGGGCGGAGCCGTCGGTCGACTATCGCTTCTTCCGGCGGGTGGGGCTGTTGGTTGTCCACTTCCGACGGGCGGAACCGTCGGTCGACTATGGATTCTTCCGGCGGGTGGGGCTGTTGGTTGTCCACTTCCGACGGGCGGAGCCGTCGGTCGACTATGGCTTCTTCCGGCGGGTGGGGCTGTTGGTTGTTTTTTTCCGACGGGCGGAGCCGTCGGGCGACTATGGGTTCTTTGCCTGCGAGGTATCTGCCGGTGGGACTCGCGGGGTCGTTGGCGACCTCGTCGGGGGTTCCCTGGCTGACGATGTATCCGCCATGGACGCCGGCGCCGGGGCCGATGTCGATGAGATAGTCGGCCGCCCGCATCGTGTCTTCGTCATGTTCGACGATCACAATCGTATTGCCTTGATCCTTGAGCTCGCCGATCGCGTCGAGCAACCGGTCGTGATCGGCGGGGTGCAGTCCAATGGATGGTTCATCGAGGACGTAGCAGACACTGACCAGACCGCTGCCGATGCAACTCGCCAGACGGATTCGTTGGAGTTCGCCGCCGCTGAGTGTGTCCGCCGATCGGTCGAGGGTGAGGTAGTCCACTCCGACCCGGCAAAGAAACTCGATGCGGCGAACGACCTCGTCTTGAATCGGTGCGGCGACCCGCTGATGCAGTTCCGATAGCGACTCAGTGATCGATTTCATCCAATCCTGAGTCTGCAGTAGCGGCATCGAAACCACGTGGGGCAGCGACTCTCCGGCGATGGAGACCGCGAGCGCTTCGGGCCGTAAACGCCCACCCAAGCATGTTGGACAGGTGATCGTGAGTTGGGGATCTGTTTTCTTTGAAGACTTTCGAGCGGCCGGTTTTTGTTTGCCCGCTGAGCGTTTACTTGCTGTCCGATTGTCCGCTGACGACTGCTCGACGACGCCCAATCCATCGCAAGTAGGACAGGCCCCGTAGGGACTGTTAAAACTGAACGTGCGCGGTTCGAGTTCTTCCATACTCGCACCGCACTGAACACAGGCCATCGTGGTGCTGAATAACTCCGAGTGGGAATCGCCATCGGGTGTCTCGACGAGCGCCGCACAGAGACCACCGGACAGCCGGATCGCCAAGCGTGTGGATTCATCGAGGCGCGCTTCGATGCCTGCTTTGACAACGATGCGATCGACCACGGCTTCAATCGTGTGGTTCTTGCGAACGGCGAGTGGTGGGACGTCTTCGAGGAGAAAGACTTCGCCATCGACGCGCGCTCGGACTAAGCCGTGAGCGGCAATTTTCTCCAGCACATCGGTGTGTCTTCCCTTGCGACCTCGAACCATGGGACTCATCAGAGTGAGTTTCGTGCGTGGTGGGTATGCGCCAAGAGATTCGATGATTGCATCAGGGGTCTGCGTACTGACTGCACTGCCGCACTCGGTGCAATGCGGTATCCCCACCCGTGCGAAGAGCAGTCGCAGGTAGTCGTAGATTTCAGTGACCGTCGCCACGGTGCTGCGCGCTGACTGCGAACCGCTCTTTTGATCGATCGACAGCGTGGGGGCGAGGCCCTCGATCAGGTCGACGTCGGGGCGCGGGATCGCGTCGAGATACTGCCGGGCGTAGGTGGAGAGCGTGTCGATGTATTGCCGCTGTCCTTCGGCAAAGAGCGTGTCAAACGCGAGTGAACTCTTGCCACTGCCCGAGACACCCGTGATCACGGTGAGCTGATTGCGAGGGATATCGACGCTCACGTTCTTTAAGTTATGAACGCGAGCTCCGTGAATGCGTATCGGTGCGGTCAACGTAGAATCTGCAGCAGGGTCACGCACATCGTGAATCCATTGAGAGTGAAATGCACCACAATCGAGGGAACCAGCGATCCGGTTTGGCGGTACAAATACCCGAGGCCCAGCGATAAGAAGAACAAGGGGATCGGGGCGAGTCCCTGGCCCCAGTGCATGACGGCAAAGATCACGCTCGTTACCAAAATGGGCCACACCGCTGTCGGCGTCCAGTCGCTACGGGTGTCCTGATCTCGCTCGAGCTCACGGGCGGTCAAATGGTTCTGCGCAACTGACTCATTTTGGGCCAAGTCTCGGGGTGACGCGTAGGGATCGTCGGTAGCCAACGCATTGGGATGATCGACGACATCGTTCGACGCGTCAGGAGAAAACTCCGTGTCGCTCGACGAGCGGCTGGCGGTGAGGCGGTTCCACTGCCTCTGCGAGTCGACCGCCATGTCGGCGAGTCGTTGCAAGCCGCCTTGCAAGAGACCGCGGAACCAGAACTCCTCTACCAATGGCGTGATGATTGCGGTTGTGAAGAACAAGGCTGCAAATACCGTCAGATCTGGAGCCGAATCCGGTCCCGCTGGCTTGAGCGCCTCGAGCACCGGGTGCGTGTATTTTTGCAAGATCGAGACCAATCCCATCAGTAGCATGGTCGGCGGCAAGATCAACCACGCGGCACGGAAACCGAGCGATAGGTCACCTCGACGGGGCACTAAGCCGATGCGTGGCCGTTCGTGGGCGACGGTCGGGTCGATCCCGCTCGATGGGGTCGGCAGGGACGGGCGGAAAGTCTGCGCTAGCAACAACGTGACGATCGTGGCCGCTAGCATTCCAGCTGAACTGATAAAGAGATGCGGGACCGATATCTCCTGAGCCGGTGGCGAGGTCGGCGCGGTCGCCGGCGGATTCTCGGCGTCGGTCAGTGGGTCGATCGTTACCGGGCTGACGGGATCGGGGATGACTTCGTCGGGAGTGATCGCATCGGGCAGGGCTGTCTCGGCGACAACCTCGGCTTCAGCCGATGCGGTGGGTTTGGGGATCCATCCGGCATCGCTGGCCCAGCGGTTGAGCATCATGCTGGCGATGATCAGCACCCCGAAGAAGAACAGAAAGAGGGCGGGGTTCCAGTAGGGTCGAGCGCGCGGGCGGGCGGGAACCAAGGCTCGCTCACCGAACAATCGGGCGCCGTGACGCAGGAGTGTCGCCCATTTGATCAGCGATGTCACGAAGGCCGTCAGAATCAACAGCGAGACCAGCGACAGGACCAGTTCGAGAGAGCTGAGCGGGGCCGCATCGGTCGTGGCGGTGACGTTGGCCTTGGGCGCAGGGACAGCGGTTTCAGCTTGCATCGAGCTCTTCTCGATCAACGGGCGTTTGCGGATCCGTCTGCATCACGCGCCCGGCGATCAGGGTGTACTCGGCACCGGAGTAGACGGTTATCAAAATGGCGCCCCAGAGCAGCACTTGGGTTGTCAGGGGCAACCAATTTGGTGTGGGGTCAAGGGCCAAGCTCAGCATCGCGGCGACCACGGCGGCGCACTGCACGACCATCTTCCACTTGCCCAACCAGCGGGCTGAGAAATCGCCCCCGGCGCCCTCGATGATTCCTCGCAAACTCGTCACCAGCAACTCACGGGCGACGACGATGGTGGCCATCCAGGGTTTGACGGGACTGCCGGGGACGCCGACGAGTGCAATGAAAGTCCCGCAGATAATGATCTTGTCCACGAATGGATCAAAGATTCGTCCGAGCTTCGTGACCTGTCCGTACTTCCGCGCCCAATAACCGTCCATCCAGTCAGTGGAGACCGCGACTAGAAAGACGACCAATGCGGCCCAGAATTCCTCGAGGGGGATGAGCGCCACAACGGCGATCGCCAACGCAAACCGCACCGCGGTCAGCGCATTGGGCACGTTGTAGATCGATGGATTCGCCATAGCTGGGATCACTGAGTGGGGAATGGAGAAATGATTTCCAACGGTCGGTGGGGCTTAACTTATCCCACACAGGGGCTCCCGCCAATCAGTCCGGTGTATCGAGATATGGATCCTGGCCCATTTCGCGCTGCATTTTCTTGCGGTCCTTCTCACCGTGCATCATCACCATGCGGTCACGAAAGTGCTTGCGTTCCACCTTTCGCTGAGCTCGTGTGAAGGTCGTGGCCAGACGATCGGCGCTGCCGGTGTTGGCGGCACCACGCGATTTCAGTTTATCGGATCGGCCCACGCCGAAACCCCCTTTGAGGATATCGTCGTCGAGCGAGAGGTATTGACGATAGGAACCCCGGTCTCCTTGGCGGCCACAGCGTCCAATCAATTGGCGGTCAATCCGGGCAGCATCGTGCAGTTCGGTGCAGATCACATGCATCCCGCCGAGACTCTCGACTTCGTCGGCGAGTTTGATGTCGGTTCCCCGGCCCGCCATGTTGGTCGCTACGGTGACGCGTCCAATGCCCCCGGCAGCGGCGACGATTTCAGCTTCCCGCTCCACGTTGTTCGCATTGAGCACCTCGTGTTCAATCCCCAGTTCGTCGAGCAGTTTCGACAGCAGCACACTTTTGTCGATCGACCGCGTCCCGATCAACACCGGTCGCCCCGACGCATGGATGTCGGCAACCTCTCGGGCGATCGCCTCGAACTTGGAATCCAAGGTGCCAAACACCCGCGGCGGTAACTGCTTGCGTTGCGGCGGGCGGTTGGTGGGAACTCGCACCACCGGTGTGCGGTAGATCCGCCGCATTTCGCTGGCGCTGGTCGCGGCCGTCCCCGTCATCCCAGCCAGGTGAGGGTAGCGAAGAAAGAGATCTTGGACCGTGATCCGTGCCGCTTGTCCGGTCGGCACACTGATCTCCAATCCCTCTTTGGACTCAATGGCCTGGTGGATACCGTCACGCCATTTCCGACCCTCGGCCAGTCGCCCGGTGAACTCGTCAACGATCACGATTTCGTCCACGTTCGGATCCTTCTCGCTCGGCCGGATCACGTACTGACGGTTGAGTAGGAACTCCCGATGGACCTTCACCGATCGCTCGATGTATTCGTAAAGATCGACCAGACCCATGGTGCGAACCAAGTCGTTCTTGGGCAAGGATCGCACGCGACTGCGCCCTCGAGCGGTAAGCTCATACTTCTTGGTGTCGTCGTCGATTTCAAAGTGCTCGTCGATCTCAAAACTGGGGGCATTTTCCGACGCCCAGCGATAGGTCTCGACGACTTGGTCGCGAACGTTGTCTTCGATGCTCCCGATGATCAGTGGGGTCCGGGCTTCATCGATCAGAATACTGTCAGCTTCATCGACGAGGCAAAAATGCATGCCTCTCATCACGACTTGGTCGCCCGAATCGGAGAACCCACCGTCGCCGCCGCCAAGCATTTCGGTTTGGATGCGGTTTTGGGCGCGCAGCAGCAAGCGGTCACGGAGAAAGTCAAAACCAAACTCCTTTGCCGTCCCGTAAGTGATCGCCGCGCCGTAGCTCTTCCGCCGACTGCCCTGGTCGTCTTCGGTTTGGATGATCCCGACGCTCACGCCGAGCATCTCAAAGAGCGGCATCATCCACTCGGCATCCCGCTTGGCGAGATAGTCGTTGACCGTGGCGAGGTGGGCACCTTTGCCGACGAGTGAATGCAGATACAGCGGCAGCGTCGCGGTCAGGGTTTTCCCTTCCCCGGTTTGCATCTCGGTGATGTGCCCTTCGTAGAGTCCGATCCCGCCGACGATCTGAACGTCGTAGTGCCGCATCGACAGAGCCCGTCGTCCGGCTTCGCGACACAACGCATAGCCCTCGGGCAATAGTGTGCCGAGTTTTTCGCCCGCCATCGCCCGGTACCGCAGCGCCAGGGAACGCTTGCGGATGTCGGCGTCGGATTCCTCTCGCAGGATCGGCTCGAATGCGTTGACGCGAGCGAGTTGCCGCCGCCAACGCACCATCCGCGGGCGCAAATTCCGGGCCGACAAGAACGAGGTCGCCCGCGCACTCGGGTCCCCCGAACGACGCTCATTGGCGACGTCAGGCGCAGCCGGACTCGATGACGCCTGAGCAGCCGCATCGGGACTCAAGGCGTCTGGACCGTTGTCGGCCGCAGCGGCCAGCTCGGCCGCAGCCGCCAAGTCGGGCGGTCCGGTCGCCGCCGGAGAGTCCACCGCTGGCTCCTGGGGGGGGGCTGAGGGCGCAGCCGGATCTGGATTCTCAGAAGATTCAGAACGGGAGGCAGTGGAATCGGACATGAACTTTGGGGAGACAGCGGGAATACAGCAGAAAAATTTAGCAGAATTCGGCGGCAACTGATCGGACGGGCGCTCGTTTTACGCACAAACCGACGGCTTCGACGAGGTGCAATCGCTGCGAAAGGCCATTTTAGCCCGATTCCTGGTGGGATAGGCAAGATGATCTACCGGCGGGTGTGAAAATGGGTGGTTTGCGTTTTCTTTTCCTACCGCTCCGTTCGCTCTGAATAGTCCGGTGGATATGGTCGATTTCATTATGCAGATCAATCCCGTGTTCCCGGACTACACGAGAATCCTAATGAAGAAAAATATGAATACTAAATGGAAGATGTTGACGTTGGCAGCGATGCTGTCGGCTGGTACGACCGCGGCAACTGCTGCTGACAATGGCTACATCAGCGAGTATGGCGAAGACGCCTACTTCGCTGAGACTTCCGAATACATCGGTGGCCTGTACGAAGACGGCGCCAACGGCAATGCCGCGGGCACCGTCAGCGAGAGTGACTACGTCGACGAAGCCGATTCGGCTTTGAACACTGTCGAGCCGGTAGCCTTCGTAGGCGACTCACAGCCGAGCTATGAACACGAAGTCTACCCTCAACACGAGGGATATCCGCAAGACTTCGGCAGCGGTGTTGTGATGGATACCGGGTCTTACGCATACGCGTCGGGCCAAGGCGGCTGCAGCGATGGTTCGTGTGGGCCGACCTACGCGGAGTCTTGCCGACCTGCTCGCAGCATGGCCTGCGAGACCGGCCACTGGCTCACGCTCGAAGCGTTGCTGTGGTTCCCCCAGGTGCGTTCCTCGGTGCCTCTGGTCAGCACCTCGGCCGCGGGCACTCTGCCTGAACTCGACCAGGGCGCGTCGGTTGCCTATGGCGGCAATGACGCGTTCGGAGGGAACCTCCAAGCGGGGTTCCGAGTCGACGGCGGTTTCATGCTCAGCGATGATTTTGGTGTGGGCGGACGCTTTTGGATGCTCGGCCAAGACAGTGACAGCTTCTCCCAGGGGGGCGATGGCACGAATGGTTCGATTGGCATCCCGTTCTACGATACCGATCTCAGTACCGGAGCGGAGAATGCGATTCGCATCGCTTATGCCGACGGCATCGGCGCTGGCGACAGTGACTTCACCGGCAGTGTCTCGGCGAAATCCTCGTTCTCAGTCTATGCGGCAGAAGCCTATGGACGTCTCCGATTGCTTGGTGGTAACGGCTACCGCAGCGACTTCATCGGCGGTTTCTCGCACTTCAACATCGAAGACGATCTGTCCTTGAGCGCCACGACGACGCAAGTGGAAGTGGGGCCGGGGCAAGGCAACCGGTTCAGCTACTTTGATAGCTACACCGCCAGCAACGAGTTCTATGGCGGCCAAATCGGTTTCTTGACGACCGTCGGTCGTGGTGCTTGGACGCTCTCAGCGTTGACCAAGGTTCACTTGGGTAACATGGACCAAACCCTGACCAACGCGAGTTCACGCACCCTGCCAGCTCCCGCCGGCGTCCAAGAGGGAGGCATTTTCAGCCCCTCCGATCAGGCGTCCATCAGCCGAGATAGCTTCACGTTCGCTCCCGAAGCCAACCTCAAGCTCGCTTACCGGGTTCGTGAGAACATTCGCTTCTCGGTCGGCTACACGTTCCTGATGTGGAATGACGTGCTGATGGCTGGCGACAACTTGAATCGTAGCATCAACTCCAGCTACCTGGTGGGTGATGGTGCCGGTGTCGTCCAGCCGCCACAACGCCCAGCGTTCCAAGGGCTAGAGACCGATTCGCTGTTCGTCCACGGCGTCGACTTGGGCTGCGTCATCCAGTTCTAGAGCGAGCCGAACCCAAACCCGTGTGAGAAGGTTTTGCCGGGTGAAATCCGGCTCAAAAAAGTCCGGAACACCGAGACGGTTTTCGCTCGGCTCTCGACAATCGAATGGATACTTCGTCAAGCGTGGTGGGTACAGACCCACCACGCTTTTTTTAGTAGTTGCCACAACTGCATTGGCAGTTGCCACAACGGCGACGAATTTGTTAGCAACGCCTCATGCCGTTTTTCGAAATCCACCGAATACTCGCAGGAGATCGACGATGCCCCCACTGAGAAAAACCCACACCGGCACGTTCGTGTCGCCGTCGGCCCACATGCTCCCATCATTGAAAATGTCCTTATCGCTGCGAGTACTCCTCGTCGGTGCCAGCTTCGCGGCCAGTTTCCTGCTGGTGGACACCGCGTCCGCCCAAATCACGGTCGCCCGCAGTATGGCGGGTAGCGAATCGCCCGTCGCGACGCTCGAGGAGCAGTTGATCAATCGGTTGCATGCGACCACCACCGTTCAGGCAGACTATCTACGCCACGTCGCCAAACTTGTCGACCAAAAGAAGCTCGAGGCCCGCTTGGTCATCGCGATTGAGAAGTATGCACTGCATCGCAACCCCCGCTACGCGTTCCCCTACTTCGAACGCGCCCTTCGCTATGAAGCCGCTAAGCGGGGAGTCGCCTTGCCCTCCATGCGTCATTATCAATCCACATCCGACCCAAGAGGGTAGTTGCTTCCCTCGTTTGGGGTGGGCGGGGCCCGTTTCTTCCGATTGGTTCCGTGTGGTTTCTTGACACCACCGACTCGGTGACTAGTTTATCTACACTGAATCACTCCAAGGAACATAAGTATATGCGCCCCATCGTTCGCCTCGCCGCTCCTCTGCTCGTCTTCCTGCTGAGTTCGAGCCAACTGCACGCGGCTTTGTTTAATCAGTTCACCATGGTTTCACTGGGTGACTACAACAGCAATATCGAGATTGAAGGTTCAGGATTTGTCGGAGGAAACACGACAGGATCCGTGATTGTGGGAACGAATTCCGATTCGTTCATCCAAGCCGGTGATGTGTCGCTGGCAGTGGTCGGGGACATTCAGTCTGGCGCGACTGACAACAGCGTCGGTAATTTCGTGATCAACGACACCACCAATGTCTCCGGCGCTCTTCAAAATGGGCCCGGCGGCAGCACGATCACCAACGCCGGTATCGAACAAACGCTTGCGACATTGACTCGTGAGCTGAACTCGACATCACAGTCGCTCGCAGGAATGACAGCCAACAGCAGCGCATCGTTCACGGCGGGGCCTCCCGGTCCAGTTATTTTCGATGTTTTTTCAATTTCGACAGCTCCCGATGGGATTGCAGTTTTCGAGATTCCAGCCGGTGCACGAGTTGACCAGATCCAAAGTATTCAGTTCAACAACGCCGCTGCCGCCAGCGCCATTGTGATCAATGTCGCCGACACGACGGTCGACTTCACTGCCAATGTTGTGGGGAGTGAACTGAACGACGAAGCTTTCAAGGCGAAGACGATTTGGAACTACTACAACGCCACCGATGTCAGGCTCGCCACGTCGGTGCCAGGTGCCACGCTCGCCCCGTTGGCTGACGTCGATGTCGCGGCCTCAACCGAGGGTGCGGTTTTCGCAGCCACAGTTACCCAGTCAGGTGGTGAGATCCACGGACCGAACTTTGACCCCAACATCACTCCGACTGCAGTTCCTGAGCCTTCTTCCACCCTCCTGTTGGGCTTGGCAATTTCGGGTTTTTGTGGCGTCAGCTACCGTCGTCGTCGCAAACAGCGGAGCTAAGCTCCCCGGAGCGACCTTCCGGCCTCGATGAAAACGGCCGGCCGCTTGGCAGGTATCTCGGGTCGAAACGATGAGCCACCCCATCCGTCAGCGCATTCCCATCGCTGGCAACGCGTATCTGGTGGAAACGACGGACGATGGCAGCCGTACGCTCGTTCGCCGCGATGACGATTTATCGTTTCACAGTGGATGTGGGGCAGCCTCAGAATGCGATCACGTTTACCTGCGAAACGGTGGCTTCGACGGTCCCCCACCGTTTTGGCCGCGGTCGGTGCTCGAAGTCGGTTTCGGGACCGGTCTCGCGATGCTGCGGACGCTCGACCGAGTGATTTCAGCGAGCCGTCCACTGCACTATCTGGCCCTGGAAAATTCCGCCCTGCCCGTCGAGGTTCTGCGGCACCTGGAGCTTGGGCAAGGCCTAGTGAACACTGGCCTTGCTGATCAGTTCCTGCATCGCTGGGCAGCCTCGGCCGATCGCCTGCCGCCAGAGCCAGGGCCGAAGCAAGCTCGGTCGTTGCATTGGCATGTGGATGCGGAGCGGCGCGTGGAGGTTGTCTGGACCGACGCTAGAGAATGGCTGGCCACCGCCGCTGGAGATGCCTTCGACACCGTCTATTTCGACCCCTTCGACCCTGCATCCAACCCAGACCTTTGGTCCGAAACTGTCTTTGGCGATGTGATTCGCTGTCTGCGGTCGGGCGGTCGGTTGGTCACCTACTGCGTCAAGGGAGACGTCCGTCGACGCATGGCCGCGGTCGGCTTCGAGGTCCAGCGGGTAGCAGGACCCGCCGATGGCAAACGAGAGGTGTTGATTGCGATCAAGCGTCGATCTGATGCCTCGCTCGACGCGGGGGCGTAGTGAACGATGGCGGGCTATTGATTCACTACAAGTTCCCTACGCCGAAGGCGTTGAAGTAAATAGCCGGTGGTTTGAGCGCAAGCGAACACCACCGGATACGTCGCGAGACGCAAGAACCAACCCCGAATGGGGTTGAAGAACGTTCATGAGAGAATCTGCGACCCACTTCGGGGTCGACGTTCCACGGCCAACGAACCACCGTAGGTGGCGCTGCGCTGACCGCATAGGCATCAAGTTAAGGATTGATCTATAAAAAAAGCGGAAAACCGTTCATAAAGTGACTTGAATTACAACCTCGTCACCTCGGAGAACGGAGTTTCCGCATGGACAGAGTAACAGCGCTGGCCGA
>NZ_SJPK01000015.1 GCF_007859855.1 Allorhodopirellula solitaria | reverse complement strand
TCGATTCGATACTCACTTGTTTTGACGAACTCAACGACCCTCGTTCCCACGTTAATCGACTCCATATCTTCGGCGATCTACTCGTCATTTGTATCATGGCGGTCATTGCAGGAGCCGATGGACCGCAAGCAATCGGCATCTGGGCGGACACGAATCAAGCATGGCTGAAAAAGCATCTCAAACTCCCCAACGGTATTCCGTCTCACGATACCTTGGGACGCTTGCTTGCAGCCCTCAAGCCACTCGCATTTCAGAACTGTTTCCAGGCATGGATTCAAAAGGTTGCACCGTTGGAGGAAGATGCCGCTATGAATCAGATCGCGATTGACGGGAAGGCTCTCCGACGCAGCCATGATCGGTCAAAAGGACTGGGGCCTTTGTGGTTGGTAAGCGCCTGGGCAGTAGATCGCTCGATCAGCCTTGGACAACTCGCCACCGAAGAGAAATCTAACGAAATCACTGCGATTCCTGAACTTCTGGACAATATTGAAATCAAGGGTGCGGTGGTCACGATCGACGCTGCAGGGTGTCAGCGAGAGATTGCTAGGAAGATCATTGATGGCGAAGGTGACTTTGTTCTTGCGCTTAAGGGCAACCAAGGAAAGCTGCATGACTCCGTACGGGACTATATCACCGAGCATATGGAAAATGACTTCGCGGACATCAAGGTACGCCGCTACGCTGAGACTCTCAAAGGACACGGTCGTGTGGATGAAATCACCTACTACCATATGCGGGCCCCGAAGGAACTTGCGAACTTCGACAGATGGCCAGGACTACGCACGATCGGTGTCGCTATCCGGCAAAGTGAGAGTGGCTCAAAGTCCTCAACCGAGGTTCGATTCTTCATCGCTTCGATTGTACCGGGAGTAAAGAAGTTTGCTCGCTACGTACGCGGTCACTGGGCGATCGAGAACACGCTTCATTGGTGCCTCGATGTGACATTCCGCGAGGATGAAAATCGAGTCCGCGAGCGAAACACTGCGAACAATATGGCGTGGCTGAAACGCTTTGGTCTGAGCATGCTGAAGCAGCAAGACGACAAGTACAGCGTTGCGATGAGGCGACGAGTCGCTGGTTGGAACCTGGACTATCTCGCTAAAGTACTGGGAATTCCCGTGCTATAGTGTGCGTTTGCCGTGGCAGGAATACATGCCTTGGAAAGTCCGCCACGTTGGAACGGTCTGGGCAATCTGTAGCATGCCACCAAATTCCGAGAAGAACCATTCCGCAAAAAACCGAAATACTAGGCCGTAACGGATCGGCTTTCACCGCAACACGAATTAAAGATATTGGAAATGATGGATTTTGACCACTATATACCCTTGAACAGCGAGCGGATATGAATATTTTTATTCTTAGCACTGGCCGGTGCGGGTCGACGACATTCGAGCGTGCATGCAGTCATATTAGCAACTACACTGCTTCTCATGAGTCGCGTGTGAGCAAGCTTGGTGAAGAACGGCTAAACTACAAAGACAACCACATCGAATCGGACAACCGTCTGGCGTGGTTTCTCGGTCGTCTTGATAAAACATATGGTGACGACGCGTTTTACGTTCATCTGAAGCGAGATGCAGAAGCCACGGCCAGTAGCTACGCGAAGCGGTTAGGGTCTGAGAATATTATCCCGGCCTACGCGAGAGGAATCTATATGTCTTTGCCCGCCGACATTGAGGCGTGGTCACTTGAAATATCACGTGACTACGTTAATACCGTCACGGAGAATATTGAGTTCTTTCTCAGGAATAAGCACAGTGCGATGACCATTGACCTGGATGAAGTCAGGTCGGGTTTCGCTGTCTTTTGGGAGAGGATTGATGCTGAGGGCGACCGAGACCTGGCGTTGGCAGAGTTTGACGAACTTTACAATGCGAACGACTGCAGTTCACGTCCTAGCGAACGTCCAGACAGCATTTTTACATTAAGCCGGAAAGCGGTCTCGAAACTCGGCAGGGCGGCTCGTAAGATTCCAGGCGTAATTAAAACCGCGTGAGAGCATATTCGTACAGCTTTGCACTCCAGTTCGTCAAATGGAGCCGTGTTTTCCACGGGCGTCAACGAGTTCACTGAAAAGATCAATCTCTGACTTAGTATTGTCTACAATGCCCGAAAGCCCACTTGTCATGCATGCCCGTGTCGTCAGCGGCACCGGTGGCGGTCCGGAAAAGACGATTCTGAATTCGCCTCGGTTTCTGAATCCACTGGGGTATCGTTCGGTGTGCGTGTATTTGCGGGATCCAGCCGATTCAGAATTCGCGGCGATCGAAGATCGCGCCGCCGCCAGTGCTGCCCCACTGATCGCTGTCGACGACTTTGGATTTTCAGACTGGCGGATTTTGGGGCGTTTGCGAGAGATCGTTCAAGAGCATCAGCCCGCGATCTGGCATGGGCATGACTATAAGTCGAACCTGCTGGGATTGATGTTACGTCGCGATCATCCCATGCGGCTGGTGACGACTGTCCACGGCTGGGTGCAGAAGACCTGGAAGACTCCGCTCTACTATTACATCGATCGACAGTGTCTGCCCCGGTATGACGAGGTGATCTGTGTTTCCCAGGATCTCTACGACGATTGCATTCGGTTGAAGGTGCCGAACGAGAACTTGTCGTTGATCGATAATGCAATCGCCCTCGATGACTACGAGCTGGATATGACTCGCGACGACGCGAAACGCGAGCTGGGCGTCCCCCCTGACCAACAACTCGTCGTCGCTGTTGGGCGTTTATCGCAGGAAAAGGGCTTTGATATCTTGGTCCGGGCGGTTGCCAACCTGATCGATGGCGGCGTCGACGTCGGCTTGGTGATCGCTGGGGGAGGGGCAGAGCAGGGACCGCTTGAACGACTTATTGCCAGCACCGGGCATGGCGACCGAATTCGATTGCTCGGTTTTGTGCAAGATCCACGGACTCTCTACCGCGCCGCGGATTTGTACGTGCTGAGCAGTCGCCGCGAAGGGTTGCCCAACGTGGTGCTCGAAGCGATGGCGATGGGCGTGCCCGTGGTCGCAACCGAGATCGCAGGGATGCCCAAGCTGATTCAGCATGACGTCAATGGCCGCCTCGTCGCACCAGACGACCTCCCGGCCTTGCAGGGTGCCATTGCCGAATTGCTCGGCGATGCCGAGCTACGTGACCGGCTAAGCGAGGCGGGCCGGACCACTGTCGAGGATCGTTTCTCCTTTTCGCAGCGAATGCAGAAAGTCGTCGGTGTCTATGCTGCGACAACGTAGGCAGTGTTGCGATTGGAGTGGGCACTGGCCCGTGCGACAGAGTTTACCGATGTGGCCAGCACGTCTTCGGCAAAGAGTTCAAACCCTCAACCGAGATCAGAGTCGGTGACGTTCGGAACTAATCCTGCAACAAATGTCGCTCGGCTCTCCGAGCCGATAGCGTAGGTCCCCTGAACGATTTAACACGCAAACCCGGGCGACAATCTTCGCACCGCTTCTGACTAGCGTCGCGAATCCCAGATATGGGCCTGACCCCCGCCGCTTTAGAAGCGTGATTCACTGTTTCTGAATGCGGCGTCGCACCGTACCGGTTGCGGCAACAAAGGCAATGAATCCATAAATCGCGAGCGACGTGGGCTCAGGCACGGTGACAACGTTCCCCTCTAACTGAAAAAAATTATCGCCTCCTGCATCCGCGATTCCAATTTCCAAGTCGTAGTTTGAGTCAATTCCGACGGCAACATAACCATCGCCCCAGTTGCCGATCGCTTGAACAAGATCAAAATCGACCCCAGTCATGTAGAACCAATAGTTGCCGGTAGGCAAGTAAGTGGGTGAGATTGACGCGTGCTTTCTCGTCAGCTCGTCATTGTTCAAAGTGGAGAGTCTGTCGACCGCGTCAATGGTCGTCCTTGACTGCACGACGGGAGCGACGCCTGGTCCTACCGTTGGCAGGACAACAAATTGCACGGTATCGCCAACTTCACCCGCCCAATATGCCGAGAAGATCGAACCGCCTGTAAGCACACCTCCTTCCCACGAAAAGTACTCGCCAAGATACTGACCGCCTTCGCCAAAACGATTCTCATAGTACCCAATTGTCTTAGCACCAGTAGCATCCGGACTCCGATCGACCATGATTCCCGCATACACGCGGCTCGTGGCACCAGTCAAGGCTAAGATGGCTAGCGTGAACTGGATGATTTTCATTGTTGGTGCGCATCTTTGCTCTGTTTGGGATTCCAGAGCGAAAAAAGTGAAAGAGATTTTGACTGACGTCCGCTCACATAATAGATCAGTATAGTTGTGTCGAGACAGGTTTGGCAAGACACGTACAAAGTGACGCGAGCGTCTCCGATTCGTTCGCGAGTCGCCTCGGCAACCGACGCCGTATTCCTTGTTCTCGGCTCGATCGCGGGGGCTTTGTTTGCCGTGGCAGTCTCTGGGGGGCGTCTTCAATCCTTCGTGCCGCGTTGGCAGCAAACATGTCGGTCGCCCGGCTTTTGGTTCGCCTTGGTATGCTTGCAGGCTACCGTAATCTGCTCGTTGGCGTGGCTGCCGATGGAGTTCAACACCGATCCGGAATTCTTGCGCGAGCGATGGCACAGCTTTACGGACTCACCGCTGCGGGATCCCGCTGGAAGCGACACGTACAACGTACTGACGCTGTTCCGCTCGTGGATGTTGGGTGCGGTCCTCGGCGGACTGGCGGCGATGTTTCTGAAGTGTCTGCCGCGTGAGGAGCACGCGGCGCGTGGCGCAATATACCATCCGTCCGACATCCTCGTCATCGGCGTACTGGAACTGTTTGTCGTCGCCGTTGAGTTAGGGCAGTTGCTCGAGCCCTCGCGGACATGCAGCATGCTGAGCGCCCTGGTGCAGCAGGCTGGGGTGGTCGTTGGCTACCTTATCGTGCAGAACATCTCGGTTGCCCCAAGTGTCCAGCGAGTCCCGAGGATGTGTCACCGCAGAGAGCGTCCGTCGCGACGAGGACCGCGTGGGTCGAAGAGGGTGGGCAATGACAGGGGTGGCGTAAGATAAGCGGACTCGGGTGTCAGCTGCGGGGTTTGGGACGGTGCGGTTGGCGTACTTTATGTCTGCACCGCCTGCTGCGGCTCAACTGGGGGACTCACCGACGCCGAAACAAAAGATGGGGGTGCGAGACGCGACCCCAAAGACCAACTTCGTCCGTTGACATTCCCAGTGGCTCGGACGTAATATGCTCCCTGAGTCGGCGACATTAGCGGCGGCGGATTGCCCACAAATGGGGGCGAGGCCTGCACGCGCGCCGCGAGAATAATCGACCGTTTCTCAGTAAGCAGCTTGACACCCCTCACATGGATGTTTATAAATAGCCACATGTACGCCCGCTTTCTCATGATCGTGATCCTGATGTGTTTCGGAGCAAACTTTGCTTCGGCGGGCATCATGGTGCGTGCTGAGCAAGTCCCAGAGGCGGTCGTGTCGATGAGTATGCCCGTGGACGACGACGCACCGGCCTTACCGGCTGCGTTCCAGCAAGGCGATCTTTCACTGGACCTGACGGTGACTTCCAGTCACACGAGTGGTTCGAGCGTTGCGATGAGCGTGGACGCTTTCGCGGCCTCCGTTGACGTGCCGATGGCCGAATTCGTCCGGGTGTGGAGTTCCACGCTGCCGACGTGTCCCTTTTTGGAAGCCAAATTGAAACCTGCGTAGTTGAGGATCTTGATCAATCGACCAAGTTTTTCAATGACAGTTTTTCAATTTAGGAAATTTCAATATGTTACGTAAATTTTTGTGCGTTGCTGCGCTGGCAGTTTTCGCGGTTCCTGCTCAAGCTGGTCTTCTCGGGTCAGTTCTGACTTTCAATGGTTTGGAAGACCTGATCTCAACGACCAGTCCTGCGGGCTTGGCGGCTTATGTTGACTTAGGTGCCACTGGTTATTCAGACGGAGATATAATCTACGGGTTCGTCGTGGCTGGAGTTGGGCTGAATGACTCGGCGACCGGACAGGATTTCATGGGCGGTCATGCGGTCGCGATGTTTTCTGCACAACTTATGCAGGGGAGTGGAGGGTACAATCTAGTTGCTCCTGATGCTGTTTCCGGGTATCGGCTTGGGGACTTAATAGATCCTGTGTTTGCCGCAGAGATTGCAGGTGTCGCCGACGATGTCGTGGCAGTGATGTTGTCTGGCGGTAGTGGGAGTTTGCTCTCGTCCTACGCGAGTGCTGACAATTCTTCGGGTGATGGTTTAAAGCATTTCGGTTCATCAGATTATGACTTGGAAATCGCAGCTGGTTTGCAAGATATGGGTCAAGGCGCTGGTCCTGGCTTCTTTCAGTTTGAAGGAGGCAGTAGCGGAGGTTCAATTGGATTGCAACGTGGTGGGTTTAATGTGCTGAGCGGAGTCGGTGACCTCGGTTCACTGACATTTAAGAATGTCGCGAGTAATTCGCTTTTCTCGCCGCCAGCGACTACCGAAGCAAACATCGCGCTGGATACCACGTTTGTCAAGCTTGCTGGTACCACACCGTCCAATAACGGCTGGACATACCAGACGACGAGCGATGGTATTAGATTAAATGCCGTGCCTGAACCTGCCACAATCCTCGCCTTCACCGGGCTCGGCTTGATTGGTCTGTGTTCTCGGCGACGCCGTCGCTCGTAGGTCGGGAGTCCTATGTGACGGCTCGAGTAGTTTCCCGATGGTTGCACATGGTACATCGTTAGAACGTTGTTATTATAGCTAATAGCAGCGTTCCTTGGTGCAGAGGGTGAACTTAAACGGGTGTGACCGGCGTTCCGCCGGTCAACACCCGAGTGCTGGTGGTCTGTGGGGTGCGATAAGAGATCGGTTGGTGTGTGTGCGGTCCATGATCCTTGCTTTGCGTTCGTCATGGAATTGGTTCCAGTAATCGCTTTGATATGCGGCTCGAACATGCAGCATGCTTCGAGCACCCTCAAGAGACCAACGCATCCCACTGCGCTCCATTCGATCTTTCACTAAGTGCCGACACGCGCCTTCAATCACGCCAGAGCAAATGGGGTAGCCCATTGCGAGGTACTCATCGTACTTCATTCTCGCTGCGTGCTTTTCAAGATACCCCGTGATTCGTGCGCAATCCTCTGCGTATTCTCCGGTGAGCTTGTGGAGCGAACCCATGCGACGCAAGCCCCGGATGACGCCCTTGACGTCGCCAGCAAGTAACCGTGCCAGACGATCGTAGGTAAAAGCCTCTTTCATCTCACTGCTCTGGTGAAACAACGCTGCGGCTGCCCAAACGTAAACCGCTACGTGCAAAAAATCGAGTATCTCGACGGTTTGTTCATCACAAAAGTGCATCGCTGAGGTGTCCCACGATGCCTCCTGCCCATCCATCAAGACAATCAATTTCTGATCTTTGGCTCGACGTGATTGCACTTCGCTGTTGAGCCAGCCCAAACCCTGATGAATTCCGCTGATCTGAATCTCCTCATCGTCTTCCCCGTCGATCGCAACCGTTGGAAAGTGTGCCGTCGTGTGCTTGAACTTCGGTTCGGGACGAGCCGTTGAATCTGTCGATGCATCGAGCTCAGTGGGCTGTTCTCGAAAGAGTGCGGCCAGCAGATCTTCGGCCGTGCGATGATAGGGATCGACACTGTAAAGACTCGTGACAGTTGCCATACGTCGATTGCCAGGACGTTTCTTGGCGGTTTGAAAGGCTTTCACTTTTGCAGCATCCTTTTTTAGCAACGGGACGCCTTTGCAGTCCGCCGTCGCGACGAGGAACTCCGCTTCTTTCTGTGGGTCGGGTTGAGGAAGCTGGTCCAAGAACTCGCCAGCGTCGACGCCCATGCTGAGATTGACCTGCTCCATCGTGTCGACCGAGAACTTGCCACCGAGAACCAGTTCCAAATGGTCGGCTGCTTGATTGAAGGCCGCCTCGGCACAGAATGCCTGTGAAATCTCTTGAAGCAAGAAAGACCAGCGAGTGGGCGGTAGCTGCATCCGAGCACTCACTGGTCGCAGTTGAATTGCTTTGTTCGTTCCAAGGGCGTAGGTGAACTCGTCGAAGGTGTGCATCCCAAAGATGGACCGAATGTGGGTGGTGGAGGTGTGCTCGCTGCGTTTCAAAACTCGGCCACTGTCAGTGGCGACTTCGTCACCCAGATCCCCGTTTCCCTGCATTGAAATGAAGAACTGCATTGCCTGGCAACCGATCTTCCTGAGCGTCTCTTGAACGGATCGCTCGGTCTGATCGAATGACTGTCCTTGCTTGGCAGCCTCACGAACCCCAGCACGCAGTTGATCGCCAAGTTGCTGCAGTTGCTCGGCAAGCTGCTCAGGTGATTGCGGAGTATTTGTCGTGGAAGTGGGGTTGCCATTTGTATTTGACTGCTCGACGCTCATCTTAGCGGCCTCCTGCCTATGTGATTCGGATGTTCAGAACCCAGATCATGGCAGGTTGGCCGCTTTTCCGTTACCCAGATTGCCAATCGCTTAAAAAGTGACCGGCGGAACGCCGGTCACACCCATCTTAAACCAGGCGGCTGAACAGCCGCCACTGTGACTGTAGCGTTTGGGGAACTGGTGGTTGATCGATCCTCCATGGAGCGTCGCCACGCACTTGTCGCGGGGATCCGTCAGTTGGGTAGCTAGCGAGGAACTGAACGGTCGGAATTATTCGTTGAACAATTTGCTCCCAAGTTCGATCAGATCGGTTTGGCATCACATGCGACAATTCGGACGGGAGCCATGCCGCTTGCATTGAATTGCAGAAATCCTGCTGAAACTCGTGTAAACCTTTATCGGTGTAATCTCGGCCAATTGCATCGGTGTACCAGTTGGTAACTTGAGCATTCTTCATACGCACCAAGTCCGTTAGCAACGTGACGCCATCTTTGGAGCACAGCCGGCCCATTTCTGTTAGTAATCGACCAACGATTTCTAGGTTGGGCAAGTGGTGGGCAGCGTCGTTGCAGCTAACCAGAGCAAACGACGCATCGTCAAATGGCACACTTGTCGCATCCGCGTGAATAAAGCGAACGCGATCGGCAAGCCCCCATTCCTCTGCGTTTGTATTTGCCGCTTCTATCATGGTCCCTGACAAGTCCAATCCAATGACTTCGTCAAAATCAAAATACTTGGCAAGTTGAAGCGTGAAGTGACCCGGACCGCAGCACAAATCAAGGGCTCGGCCTCCCTTCGTACGACGCATCTGGTGGATCTTCAGTAGTGCACCAGCATACACAATCGAGAGTTTGCTCTGGAGTGCCTGGTTGTACTGTGCGACGCCGGTGGCCGAGTCCATGATCTGCGGTTCAGGGGTGCGAGCCAAGGTCTGCGGCATGAGCAGTTGGCCGAGTGCAACCCTTAACAACGGTAATGATTCAATCATCGCGTTTGTCCTCCGTCGATGCTGAGTGGGTGATATCGCTCTGGGGAGATGAGTTGGTGAGGGTCGAAATGGCGGCTCAGACGGTTGATGATATCGAAATGGCCGGGATCTGCATCAGCCAGAACGGCAGCGGCGGATTGATTGTTCAGTCGGTACGGTAGGCAGCCCATCTCGCGACCTCCTGCTGTCAAAGCTTCATAGCATGCGTGAGCGCGATCGGATGCACCCGGTTGCTCGGGGCGAAAGAGAATGGGGACGGTCGAGTCGAAGAGCCGTGGTGAGAGGCTCGTCAGGGTAATTAGCGGTTCGATGCCGTGGGCGGTGCAGACATGTCGGGCCATGGTGACAAAGCGGGTGGCGATGTCACGCTTCATCGGCACGAGCGGGCTGTACCAAATCAAACCGCAGCCGTCTCGTGCTGGATTGAGTTCCGCCTCGGTGTCGACTCTCTGACCGCGTAGCCAATAGGCCAATGCGAGCGCAACTCGGCGGGGGATTCCGTCGGCAAGATCTAGCAGCGCATCAATGGAATCGAGCTGCCGTGTGATTCCAGTCGCGGGAATCGGAGTCCAGCGGAGAGCCTTGCGAGCGACTCCGTGCCGGCGTCGATTGAAATGAATGGGCCGTCCGATTGAGGCTGGGAGCGACTGACGCAGGTGCTGTCGGATCACGCGGCGCATCGATCGGGGGCAGTGAATTACACCCGCTGCTGTCCATTGGCTGATCCCTGCTTCCTTCGCCATGGATCGACACAACTTGTCACTGATGATTTCACCTTCTGCAACCTGATCACGCGGATAGGGGCGGGACATCGACAGCATGCGGCGGTCATTCATCAGATTGACTCCCGTGATGATCCCGGGCAAGCCATTGAGGATGCCACGCAGCGAATCGACCAGCTCGCCAAATTCTGCTTCGTTGCGGATCCGCAGGAAGAAGGCTTCGGTATGTTCGGCGCGGCGGCGTAGAGCGAATGTGGCGCTGGTCACAATGCCCAAATTTCCTTGGCTAAACAAGCCTTCGGCGTACGGTCCGACACCCCAGCGATGACAGGCACCGATCAAGGGGGCGCCCATTACCTGGAATGCGGAGCGGTAGAGGGTGCCATCGGCAAGAACGGCTTGGAGCGAAGTCAATGCTTCAAAATGATCCGTGGTTGGCGTTAAGCCATAGCCCCTCTCAAGCGCATTGCCAAGAATAGAGCAATCTGGGCCTCCTCCATGGACTGGCGTCAACCACTCGCTTCCCTGAGAGCAGAGAAACTGATGCAGCATGCCTTGAGTAACGCCTGGTTCAAGATCGACTACGCCGAGTTCCCGATCAACGAACTCGATTGATTGCAGTTCAGAAAGGTCGAGTACCACAGCGCCGTCGATCGCTGGGCTGCTCGCACCATAGCCCCAATTTCGACCTGTGCTGATCGGAAAGAGTGGCGTACGAAAACGTTCTGCTATCCGAACCAGATCGGGAATTTTTTGAGCGTTCGGGGGCCTGAGCAGAACAGACGCTCGGTTGACTGAACCAATGGCGTTTTGCCCATGCGACTGCAATCTCTCTGAATCCGTGATGACGCGCTCACTACCGATCAGGTTCCGCCAACGCTCGATTGCCCGCGGCATTTCAGGAAACGACTCTGCGTCGCTGGTGGGAGAGGCTACTGTCCGTTTGCGACGGTGGTCCACTCCGCCCTCGCCTGATGCGTCTGTCATCGCTACGATTCTCAATACTACTGAATTGCCGTGCTGGCATACTATCAGTGCATTGTACCCTCAGAATGAGGGGGCGTGAATGATTTAGGTGCGGGATTTGCCAAGAGTTGCTTTGCCGTGCTCTGCAACCTCCAGGAGCGAGTGGGGGGCGCGTCACTTCTCAGCACTGCTATTCGCAACAACCAGTCCCCCTCCGGTCAGGCTGTCAAATAACGCCGCATGAATCGCCTCGTAAGGGCAGCCTCGCTCCGGCTTGGCGCCTACGCAACCTCGGATCTGGTGATGCTTCCTGTGTCCAGAAGTGCTTGTTCAGTCATCGCTTGGCATTCCCGGAACTCGTTCACGGCCATCGGGCGGGCTTGCAGGTCAGTCTCGCCGAAACTACCTGAGAAGTAGTAATCTCTCCAGCGTTTTCGGTATTTGGATTCGTCATTGACGCTCCCCAGGACGGCGACACCCGGGTTCCCGGCGACGTGATGGCACTGGACTTCTTCGCCGATGAGCTGAAACCCCATCGCGTTGCAATAAAACTTGGCATGCCGAGGGTGCACGGTTGCTGCCAAGAAGTCCATTCTTTGGACTCTGGCAAAGAACGTCAGTAGCCGCGTCAGCTGGCCAAAAATCTCTGCGGGCTTGGGGTGCACTGGATCGACGGCCAGCGATGTGATTTCGCCGACGCGGCCCATCTTGCGAGCGGCCTTGATCTCGTCGCGATAGTGCTGCGCGATCGGCAAATTGTACCGGCCATCGCAAATCAGCGTGACGGTTCCGACAATGCGATCACCCAGGGCAGCGATAAAAACCTGCGATTGTCGCCAGCCGTGGAAGGGCATCATGCGAATACGCCGCTCGTCCACACAGTTGGAGGCTGGCTCAGCAAGCCCAGCCGATTCATAGCGCTCTTGCAGCAACCCGAATGCACCGAGCAAATCAGAGCGTGATTGTACAGCGCGATAGCAAATTTGATCCTGCCGCAATTCGACGGGTGCGGCCGAGAGGCAAGTTAAATCCGCTCTCAACCTTCCTGGCTCGTCAGCGATAGTGGCGTAGCGGACGCCCTGGGCCGAGACCCTGTTTCGAGGTTCCCATTGATTGCGAGGTGGATTGACATCAGTCCCAAGGTGAAGGGATCGCATTGGCAACGTTCCGAAAAGAAGAGAAGGGGCTATTACCAGGTCGCATGCAGACTACCGCTGGCCTCACCCAATCCCCCTGGCTTGTATGGAAAAATAAGAAGTAGCAGGGAGTTGGGTGGGAAAACCGATAAGACCGAACCAACCATGAAAGATGGAAGAACTGTAACTGCCAGTAATCGTGGTGTCTACCAGCTGTTGTCGAAACTCTCTGTATCGACAAGTTACGGGAGACATCGCTCCGTTAGTGAGCAGGCGATACTCTCCCGGATTGACGCTGCGCTTTCAAGGGCAGAGACGAGGCGGTTTATGACCTACTGATGGGCAGTGTAGCCAGACGGCTCCGCCCGTCTGAGCTGGCTTGGGGGCAGGACTTCGTTCGTCTGGGTTGGTGGGTGGGTGCGCTTGATGCTCGCGACGGTCGGAGCCGTCGGTCGACTATGTAGCCAGACGACTCCGTTCGTCTGAGCTGGGAGGGAAGGTGCGCTTGATGCTCGCGACGGTCGGAGCCGTCGGTCGACTTTGTAGCCAGACGACTCCGTTCGTCTGAGCTGGGGGTGGAGGGGGTGCTTGTTGCTTGCGACGGTCGGAGCCGTCGGTCGACTATGTAGCCAGACGGCTCCGTTCGTCTGAGCTGGGAGGGAAGGTGCGCTCGATGCTCGCGACGGGCGGAGCCGTCGGTCGACTTTGTAGCCAGACGACTCCGTTCGTCTGAGCTTGATTGGGAGCAGGATTCCGAACTCTGGGCTGGTGGGGAGGGTGCGCTTGTTGCTCGCGACGGGCGGAGTTGTGGGGTGACTTTGTAACCAGACGGCTCCGCCCGTCTGAGCTGGTGGGGAGGGTGCGCTTGTTGCTCGCGACGGGCGGAGTTGTGGGGTGACTTTGTAACCAGACGACTCCGTTCGTCTGAGCTGGTGGGGAGGGTGCGCTTGTTGCTCGCGACGGGCGGAGTTGTGGGGTGACTTTGTAACCAGACGACTCCGTTCGTCTGAGCTGGTGGGGAGGGTGCGCTTGGTGCTCGCGACGGGCGGAGTGGTGGGTGACTATGTAGCCAGACGGCTCCGCCCGTCTGAGCTGGTGGGGAGGGTGCGCTTGTTGCTCGCGACGGGCGGAGTTGTGGGGTGACTTTGTAACCAGACGACTCCGTTCGTCTGAGCTGAGGGTGGAGGGTGCGCTTGATGCTCGCGACGGTCGGAGCCGTCGGTCGACTATGTAGCCAGACGGCTCCGTTCGTCTGGGCTGGTGGGGAGAGTGCGCTTGTTGCTCGCGACGGTCGGAGCCGTCGGTCGACTTTGTAGCCAGACGGCTCCGCCCGTCTGAGCTGGTTTGGGGGCAGGACTCCGTTCGTCTGGGCTGGTGGGGGGAATGGGGGTGGTGGTCTCGTGTGGGGGCTTGTGCGATAGTTGGAACCGCACTGTTCATTCCTTCTGGTTGATATCGAAATGACCGAAATTTCTGCTGATTCACTCTGCCAATCCATCGATGAACGCACGGCCCGCGTGGGTATCATTGGGCTGGGCTACGTTGGGCTGCCGCTGATCGATGCCTTCATGGCGAAAGGGTTTGCCTGCATTGGCTTTGATGTCGACCAGAGCAAGGTGGATGCTCTGCAGGCTAAGCGGAGCTATATCAAACACATCAGCGATGCCAAGATCGCGGCCTGGTTCGATCAAGGTCGCTTCGGTGCGACTTCCGATATGTCGCGGTTGGCGGAGGCCGATGCGTTGTTGATCTGCGTGCCGACGCCGCTCGATGATGCTCGCGATCCGGATTTGACATATGTCGTGAGTACGTGCGAACAGATTTCGCAGCACCTACGGCCAGGGCAGTTGATCGTGCTCGAGAGCACGACCTACCCGACGACGACTCGCGACGTGATGGTGCCGATTTTGGAGAAGTCGGGAATGAAGGCGGGAGTCGACGTCTTTGTCGCCTACAGTCCGGAGCGTGAAGATCCGGGGAACCCACAGTTCTCGGCAGCTGGGATTCCTAAAGTGGTTGGGGCGATCAACGAGGACAGTCTGTCCGTCGCCACGACGCTTTACAACGCGGCCGTCGCGGGCACGGTGCCGGTCGGCAGCTGTGAAGTTGCCGAGGCAGCCAAGGTGCTTGAGAATATCTATCGGGCGGTCAATATCGCGTTGGTCAACGAGCTGAAGGTGCTCTTTGATTCGATGGACATCGACGTTTGGGATGTCATTAACGCAGCCAAGACGAAACCGTTCGGGTTTCATGCGTTCTACCCCGGCCCCGGATTGGGCGGGCACTGCATCCCGATCGATCCGTTCTACCTGTCGTGGTTGGCGCGAAAACAGGGGCTCAACGCACGATTCATCGAACTGGCCGGTGAAGTCAATCGCTCGATGCCGGCGTATGTGGTTTCGCGGACGGGCGAGTTTCTCAATGATGTCAGCAAGCCGGTCCGTGGCAGCAAGATTTGCATGCTCGGCGTGGCTTACAAGAAGGATGTGGACGACCCGCGCGAGAGTCCGTCGTTCGAATTGATGGAGTTGCTGCTCAAACAGGGTGCTGAGCTGACCTATAGCGACCCGCACGTGGCCGTGCTCCCCTCGATGCGGCATTTTGACTTGCCCACGATGACGAGCCAAGAATTGACCCCGGAGTTTTTGGCGCAACAAGACGCCGTGTTGATCGCGACGGACCATTCGGACTTCGATTACGACGCGATCGTCGAGCATGCCCCGTTGGTGATCGATACACGCAATGCGACCGCCAGCGTGAGCCAGAATCGGGACAAGATTCGGAAAGCATAGTAGCCAGACGGCTCCGCCCGTCTGAGCTGGAGGGAAGGTGCGCTTGGTGCTCGCGACGGTCGGAGCCGTCGGTCGACTATGTAGCCAGACGGCTCCGGCCGTCTGAGCTGGCTTGGGGGCAGGACTCCGTTCGTCTGAGCTGAAACCGCGCCTCAATGCTCGCAACTCGCATTCTCGCGGCGTACAATGATCAGCAGAGGTGCCATGATGATCGGCGAACTGTTTGATCCAAACGCGGAGTTCTCCATTCGCGAAACTTGCAAGCCGCATTGGTCTCAGGCGGGCGCCGTCGTCTTCATCACTTTCCGCACTGCGGACTCGATTCCGAAAGAGGTGATCCATCGCTGGCACCGCGAAAAGTGCGACTGGCTGGTGCGGCGAGGATACATGCGTCCGGAACAAGACGATTGGAAACAGGTCGTCGAAGAAATCCCATCCGAGGAAGCCCACCAATTCCGCCGCCAATTTCTGAAAGCACGCGAGAGCTGCTTGGATGACTGCCATGGTCGGTGTGTGCTCCGCGATCCGCAGTGCTCTGGGGCTGTCGCGGACTCTTTGCTGAAGTTCGATGGTGATCGCTACTCGATGGGCGACTTTGTGGTCATGCCCAACCATGTGCACTTCTTGGCAGCTTTCGCGACTGAGCAGACGATGGGCCGGCAATGCACGTCTTGGATGCACTATACCGCCCACATTATCAATGGTTTCTTGGACCAGTCCTGTCGATTTTGGCAACCTGACCCCTTCGACCATCTCGTCCGCAGCCCTGAGTAGTACGACTACCTGCGCCGGTATATCCGTGAGAATCCTACGAAAGCCAAACTGCGCGAAGGGGAGTATCGGTACTACAGATGCTCGGATTGAGCATCGTAACCAGACGGGCTGGGGGGGAAGGTGCGCATGTTGCTCGCGACGGTCGGAGTTGTGGGGTGACTTTGTAGCCAGACGGCTCCGCCCGTCTGAGCTGGTGGTGGAGGGAGCGCTTGTTGCTCGCGACGGGCGGAGCCGTCGGTCGACTATATAGCCAGACGACTCCGTTCGTCTGGGCTGGGTGGGGAGGGTGCGCTTGATGCTCGCGACGGTCGGAGCCGTCGGTCGACTATGTAGCCAGACGACTCCGTTCGTCTGAGCTTGTGGGGAGGGTGCGCTTGATGCTCGCGACGGGCGGAGTTGTGGGGTGACTATGTAGCCAGACGGCTCTGCCCGTCTGAGCTTGTGGGGAAGTTGCGCTTGATGCTCGCGACGGGCGGAGCCGTCGGTCGACTATGGCCACCACTAGCGGCAGGGCGGGAATCCGTGCATGTTAACGCTGCTGAGGCAGTACTCGATTGGGTCGCTCCTGCTCTGGAATGACGACCGTCGGCCTCTCTCTTTTCCTCCGCCATCCTCGTTTTTCGTTGACTCCCGTTTCCTCTGATGACTGCTATGATTCGCACGCGTTTTGCCCCCAGCCCCACCGGATACCTTCACATTGGTGGCGTTCGTACCGCTTTGTTCAACTGGTTGCTTGCCCGTCAGAGTGGTGGCCAGTTCATTCTGCGTATCGATGATACAGATGCGGGACGCAATGTCGAAGCGGCTTTGCAGCCGATCCTCGATGGTTTTCGTTGGCTCGGCATGGATTGGGATGAGGGGCCGGAGGTGGGTGGCCCGCACCAGCCTTACTTCCAGTCCGAGCGTGGTGATCGATATCGCGCCGCGACTGCCGCGCTGCTCGAAAGCGGACATGCGTACCGCGATTTTGCCAAGCCTGATGAGCTGCAGTCGCTCCGTGAGGAAGCGCGCCAGAGCGGTGGGGCGTTCGTCTATGACCGGCGTTGGATGGCGGCCGATGAAGCGGACGTGAAGCGGTTCGAGGCGGAGGGGCGTGAGGGAGTCGTGCGGCTGAAGATGCCCCGTGAAGGCCAGTGTGTGATCCACGATTTGGTGCGTGGTGAGGTCGTCGTCGAGTGGGCATCGGAGCAAGATCATGTGATCGCGCGTGCGGACGGCAGCCCGCTGTACCACCTCGCCAGTGTCGTTGATGACCATGATCTCGAGATCACGCACGTCGTTCGTGCGGCGGAGCATCTGCCTAATACGCCACGTCAAATCTTCATCGCCGAGTCGCTCGGATACGAACTCCCGCAGTACGCGCACTTGCCTTACGTCGCCGAGCCAGGCGGGACGGCGAAGCTGAGCAAACGTAAGCTGGACAAGTACCTGAAGAATCGCGATTTCGCGAACCTGATGGCACGCGGTCAGGCGATTGCCAAACGCTGTGGGCTGACGACCGACGTGGATACGTTCAATCCCGTACTCGTCGATTTCTACCGCGAAATCGGCTTCTTGCCCGACGCGTTGCTGAACTATCTGATGCTGTTGGGCTGGTCCCTCGACGGGGAGCACGAAAAGTTCACGCTGCAGGAGATGATCGATCTGTTCACGCTCGATCGCGTCACGAAGTCTCCGGCATCGTTCGATCCAGCCAAACTGACGTCGTTCCAGGCGGATGCGTTCGCGGCCCTTCCGGATCAGGAGCGAACTGAGCGAGTGTTGCCCTTCGCGGTTGCCGCTGGGTGGACCGAAGCAGGGGACGCTCAGTCGCAGCAGTTATTGGCTGACGTGGTCACGGCGGCGGGCGATCGGTTGAAGATGGCCGGCGATATCATCGATTTCGATTACTGCTTCGTCGACGATTATGAGGTCAATGCGAAGGCATTCGAAAAGCGAATCAACAAGCCGGCTGCCGCCCGTGAACTGCTCGGCAAGGTGCGAGATCGACTGGCGAGCTGCGATGATTTTTCCGCGGCGGGTGTCGAAGCGACAGTGAAGGGGTTTTGTGAGGACGAGTCGATTGGCCTCGGCGAGATCATTCATGCCCTCCGCGTCGCCACCACCGGTGCGGCTGGCGGCTTCGGCATGTTCGATACCCTGGCGATTGTCGGGAAAGAGCGTGCGGTCGCGCGGATCGACCGAACCTTGGGGTGAGCGTTCCCGCGAGGGTTCCCCAGGCGATGCCTGGGGCTGTCATAGGGCTGCCCCGTTGGGGCGAAGAATTGGTGCGCTTGCTGCTCGCGACGGGCGGAGTTGTGGGGTGACTATGTAGCCAGACGGCTCCGCCCGGCTGAGCTGGTGGGGAAGGTGCGCTTGTTGCTCGCGACGGGCGGAGCCGTCGGTCGACTTTGTAGCCAGACGACTCCGTTCGTCTGAGCTGGAGGGGAGGGTGCGCTTGTTGCTCGCGACGGGCGGAGCCGTCGGTCGACTTTGTAGCCAGACGACTCCGTTCGTCTGAGCTGGTGGGGAGGGTGCGCTTGTTGCTCGCGACGGGCGGAGTTGTGGGGTGACTATGTAGCCAGACGACTCCGTTCGTCTGAGCTGGTGGGGAGGGTGCGCTTGTTGCTCGCGACGGGCGGAGCCGTCGGTCGACTTTGTAGCCAGACGACTCCGTTCGTCTGAGCTGGGGGGGGAGGGTGCGCTTGGTGCTCGCGACGGGCGGAGTGGTGGGTGACTTTGTAGCCAGACGACTCTGTTCGTCTGAGCTGGTGGTGGAGGGTGCGCTTGATGCTCGCGACGGGCGGAGTGGTGGGTGACTTTGTAGCCAGACGGCTCTGACCGTCTGAGCTGGGGGGAGGGTGCGCTTGTTGCTCGCGACGGGCGGAGCCGTCGGTCGACTTTGTTTAACGTCGGCGGCGGGATTCCATGTAGTCGGCGAGCTCTTCGGCGGTGACGAAGTTGTCTTGGTTGACGTCTGCGTTGCGGACCGGGGCGAGCTTGTCGTCCCATTCGCTTTCGTCGAGACGATTGTCACCGTTTTTGTCAAAACGCTGGATCGTCGCGAGCGCGAACTTCATCGAGTCGCTGTTGTTGCGGACGAGCAGGTCTGCGTCGGTGCCTGCTTGGGGCAAGTCCATCTGGTTGATCGCGTCGACCGCGGCGTACTGCAGTCGCACGTCACTGCCTTTGGCGGCTTGGATCAGCAGCGGCAACAATTCTTCAGAATCGGTTTCCAGCAGGTTGGCTGCGGACACGAGGATCCAGTGCGGGCGTTCTTCGGCCAGACGCACCTTGAGTTCGTCGAGCAACGCGGGTTGGTACTGCTGGACCAGCGACGCCAACGCGACGATGCGCGCGGGCGTGTAGCGTTTGTTGGTCAGGTCGATCTCGTTACCGCGGCTAGCGGTCAGGAATCCCAGTGCATCCCGGCTGGCTTCGAGTTGGTCGAGCAATAGGTCGACGCGTTCTTGCGGTGGGATCGTGCAGTAGGGCATCAACGCCTGGACTGCGGCCATGTCACGGTCGGTCACCAGGCTGTCTTGCTTCTCGAGATTCAACGTATCACGGATGAACGCGTCGAACTTTCGATCGTGAAAACGTTGCTTTTCAACAACCCGCAAAGAAAGCTCGTGCAGCGGCGAGTCCACATCGACGGCAGCGCTGCACACGATCTGGTGGAACGCGTCCAAACCTTCGCTGGCGTCTTGCGCAGACGCGGTGGAGTGCACAAAAGCGGCAAGTGAGAACGCAAGCGGAAGTAAGAAAAGACGCATGGGGATCCCGACCGTTGAGTAGAAAAGGAGCGTGAATCTTATGGAGAGTGCCCCGCTTGGGGGCGCCCGCAAGGTCCACGGCGCGAGCCACGCCGTCCAGTGCGTGGTCGCTTGGTATGGGAGGGTTGTGGGGCTATTCGGCAACCGCTTCGGCGATCTGCCCCAATGCTTCGACGCCGACGCGATGGCAGAAGTTGCCAAAACTCTCACCGGGCTCACGATTTTCTTTGAAATGGATGAACGTCGGCCGGAGGGTCGCGAGGAGTTCGGTCCTGGGGACTTGGTCCTTGTAAATCTCAGCCATTTGATTGCCGAGCAAGTTTCCGCCGAGGAACACCGTGTACCGGCCTTCGCCGGTCTTGCCGATCACGCTCCGACCCACCAAGCCGATGTCGGCGTTGTACGGCCGAGCGCAACCGTTCGGGCAACCTGTCATGCGGATGGTGAACTGTTCGTCGGCGAGCCCCAGACTTTCCAGTTCGGCTTCGATCTCGTCGATCACGCCGGGCAGTGCTCGCTCACTCTCGGTCACCGCGAGCCCGCAGGTCGGTAGGGCCGGGCAGGCGAACGCGAACCGGCGTGCGTTGCTGATCTGTTCGATTCGGACCACACCGTGCTTGGCCAGAATCGTTTCGATTTGACCGCGTTGGTCGGGTTCGATGTCGCAGAGGATGATGTTCTGTTGCATGGTCAGCCGCGCGTTGCTGATGTGACCGCTGAAGAGTTCGCGGAAGCAAGCTTTGAGTTGCAGCGGCCCCTCGTCTTTGACGCGACCATTTTCGATCGGCAGTCCTAGGAACCACTTGCCGTCGCCTTGTTCGTGCCAGCCCATGTGGTCATTGTGCCCACTGACGTCCGCTGCGTGCGGTTCGGGGAGCGGCCGCGGGACGGTGCCCTCGGCAATGCCACAGATCGCTTCGGCTTGCGGCAGGTACTCCTCGACCTTTTGGCGGAAGGCGGGGACGCCAAGATTGTTAATCAGGTACTTCATTCTCGCTTGGCTGCGGTCGGCGCGGTTGCCGAAGTCGCGTTGCACGAGAATGATTGCCGTGATGATGGGCAGCAGGTGCTCGGTTTCGACGAAGGTCAAACGTTTTGCCAGCGCGGGGAAGCACTGCTTCTTGCTCGGCGTCGTGCCCATCCCGCCACCGGCGAGAATATTGAAACCGATCAGATTGTCGCCCTCGGTCACACCGAGCAAGCCGAGGTCGTTGTCGTAGATGTCGATGCAGTTGTCATCGCAGAGCGCCAGGGCGATCTTGAACTTTCGTGGCAGATAGGTTTTGCCGTAGATCGGATCTGGTTCGGCTTCTTCGGGTGGCCCGACGACTTGTTCTTTCTCGCCGGTGTCCGGGTCTTTGACCCAAATCTCGTGATAGGCCTTGGTCGTCGGTTGGACGTGGACCGCAATTTTGTCAGCCAGGTCCTGGAGTTGATCACGGAGTCCGTTGTGCCGCAGTGGGGCGGGGCAGCAGCAGACGTTTCGCGTCACATCGCCGCAGGCCGACTTGGTCGAGAGCTTGATCTCATTGATGCGGTGGATGACGTCCCACAGGTTGCCTTTGACAACGCCGTGCAGCTGGATGCTTTGGCGGGTGGTGATCCGCATCGTGCCGTTGCCGAGTTCGTCGGCGATATCCAATTCGCCGAGGATTTGGGCAGCGGTGATTTTACCACCGGGGATGCGGTTGCGGACCATGAAGGAGTAGGCCTTGCCCAATCCTTCTTTGCGGCGTGATTTGCGGAGATCCCGGTCGTCTTGCTGGTACGTGCCGTGAAATTTCAGAAGTTTGGTAGTGCCGTCGGCAACTTGGTCGGTCGCGGGATCGGCGAGTTCCTCCACAATCGAACCGCGCAGCCCGATGCTCTGTTCCTTGAGCACCTCGATCTTGGACTTTTTGGGTTCTACTTCGCTCATCGACCAATTTCCTTCGTCTGAATACGACGCGGGTTAACGAATATCTTCAAAACAGCTATACAGGGGTGATGGTTTCTAGGTTTAACTGGATTCCCTGTCAAGATCGCACGGTGTGGCAAGATGTTCTCATTGCGACAATGATTCGTGCGAAATGCTTGCGGCCGCGCAGGCAGGCAGCGTTTGTGGCTGCCTCTCCCTCCGGTTTCCTCCCCACATCTTCCAACGCTCGAACAACATGCCCCACGAAGCCTCTGATTCCATCCTGCCTGACCTGATCCGCGAGCGAATCCTGTTGCTCGATGGCGCCATGGGGACGATGATCCAGCGTTTTGGGCTGAGCGAAGCGGATGTTCGAGGCGAGCGTTTTGCCGACCACCACAAGGACCTCAAGAATTTCTCCGATATTCTTTGTCTGACCCACCCGGAGAAGATCACCGACATTCACCGCGAGTACTACGAAGCGGGCAGCGATATTGTTGAGACGAATTCGTTTGGTGCCTCGCCCGTCGGGATGGTGGAGTTCGATCTGCCCTTGGATTTGGTTGACGAGATCAATCACGCGGCCGTGCGTTGCGCTCGGATCGCGGCCGACGAGTGGACTGAGCGAACGCCGGACAAACCCCGTTTCGTCGCTGGATCGATCGGCCCGACGACGAAACAACTCGCGATCAGTACCGAGGACGACCCGGCTCACCGCGGTGCGACGTTCGAACAGATGGTCGATAGTTACCGCGCCCAAGTCGATTCGTTGGTCGCAGCGGGCGTCGATATTCTATTGCCTGAAACGGCCATCGATACACTGAATCTGAAGGCCTGTCTGTTCGCGATTTCGGATTTCTATCAGGCCGGCGGCCGCCGCGTGCCGGTCATGGCCAGCGGAACGTTTGGTGATGGTGGCCGAACGTTCGTCAGTGCCCAGAGTGTCGAAGCGTTCTGGACGGCGATCAATCACTTCCCGCTGTTGTCGGTGGGAATGAACTGCGCCCTCGGCCCGGACGTGATGCGGTCACATATCGAAGAATTGTCGCACGCAGCTGAAATCCCGGTTTCCTGTCACCCCAACGCGGGGTTGCCCAACGAAATGGGCGAGTTTGATCTGGGGCCACGAGCGATGGCTGACAAGGTCGGCGAGTACGCGGACAATGGCTGGGTAAACATTCTCGGCGGTTGCTGCGGCACCACCCCAGACCACATCCGTGCGATGTCCGAGCGGATCGCGGGGCGCAAGCCGAAGCAGGATACCGTCGGTCCCGTCTACACGCGGTTGTCCGGCCAGATGCCGATGGTGATGCGGCCGGAGATTCCCTTCACGATGGTTGGCGAACGTACCAACGTGATGGGCAGCAAGAAGTTCGCGCGGTTGATCCGTGACGAGAAGTACGAAGAGGCGGTCGAGATCGCACGCGAGCAGGTCGAGAATGGGGCGACGATCATCGACGTCAACTTCGACGAGGGCATGCTCGACGGCGTCGAAGCGATGACGCGGTTCCTGCGTCTGATCGCTGGAGATCACGTGGCCGCCTCGGTTCCCGTGATGATCGACAGCAGCAAATGGGAAGTGCTCGAAGCCGGACTGCGGAACGTCCAGGGCAAAGCGATTGTCAACTCGATTTCGCTCAAAGACGGCGAAGCCGAGTTTCTGCGGCGGGCCCGTTTGATCCGGCAATACGGCGCCGCGGCGGTGGTGATGGCGTTCGATGAAGAAGGTCAAGCGGCGGACGAGGACAGCAAGGTGCGGATCTGCAAACGCGCCTACGACCTGCTCACCCAAGAGCTGGATTTCCCGACGGAAGACATCATCTTTGACCCCAACATCCTGACCATCGCGACTGGGATGGAGGAGCACAACAACTACGCGGTCGATTTCATCAACGCCGTTCGGCGAATCAAAGTCGAGTGTCCCGGCGCGAAGACGAGCGGCGGTGTCAGCAATATCAGCTTCAGCTTCCGCGGGAACGATCCCGTCCGCGAAGCCATCCACAGCGCGTTTTTGTATCACGCCGTGGCGGCTGGATTGGACATGGGAATTGTCAACGCCGGGCAATTGGAGGTCTACGAGGAAGTCCCCAAAGATCTGCTCGAACGCGTCGAAGACGTGCTGCTGAATCGGCGGGCCGACGCGACCGAACGGATGCTCGAGTTTGCCGAGACGGTCAAGAGCGGCGGTAAGAAGAAGTCCGGCGAGGATCTCGCTTGGCGAGAGCAACCGGTCGCGGAGCGGATGAAACACGCCCTCGTCAAAGGTATCGACAAATACATCACCGAGGACACCGAGGAGGCTCGCCAGTTCTTCGATCGCTGTATTCAGGTGATCGAGGGCCCGTTGATGGACGGGATGAAAGTCGTCGGCGATCTTTTCGGCCAGGGCAAAATGTTTCTGCCGCAGGTGGTTAAGTCAGCCCGTGTGATGAAGAAAGCCGTCGCCTACCTCGAGCCCTACATGGAAGAAGAGAAACGCTTGGCGGGGACGCAGGACCAAGCCGCTCGCGGTAAGTTCTTGATCGCGACCGTCAAAGGAGACGTGCACGATATCGGCAAGAACATCGTCGGCGTCGTCCTGCAGTGCAATAATTACGAGGTCATCGATTTGGGGGTGATGGTTTCGTCCGAGAAGATTCTCGAGGAGGCCGTCAAGCAAGGTGTCGACATGATCGGGTTGAGCGGTTTGATCACACCCTCGCTCGACGAAATGACCCACGTGGCTAGGGAGATGAAGCGGACTGGGTTCGAGATGCCGCTGTTGGTTGGTGGCGCCACGACCAGTGCCAAGCATACCGCCGTGAAGATCGCCCCCGCCTACGATGGGCCGGTGATCCACGTGCTCGACGCAAGTCGCAGTGTCAACGTCGTCGAGCGGTTGCTCAGCAAGGAGCATCGCGACGGATTCATCGCCGAGAATGTCGAGACGCAGAAAAAGTTAGTGGCGAGTTTCCAGGGTCGCAAGCAAACGCTGATCCCGTACGCGGAGGCTCTTGAAAAGCACTTCGAGACCGACTGGTCCACGGTGCCGATCAGCAAGCCTTCCTTCACCGGCACGCGCGTCCTGAAAAGCATACCGCTGGCCGAGATCCGGCCCTACATTGATTGGTCGCCATTCTTCAGTACCTGGGAATTGAAGGGCAAGTATCCCAAGATCCTCGAAGACAAAGTCGTCGGGGAGCAAGCCAAGGAACTTTACCGAGACGCTAACGATTTGCTCGACGAGATCATCGCTGGCGATTTGCTGACCGCCAATGCCGTGTACGGGTTCTGGCCAGCTGCGAGCACGGGTGAAGACGTGATCTTGTACACCGATGACACGCGGAGCGAGGAGCTCACGCGAATGCATTTCTTGCGCCAGCAATGGGAACGCAAAGGTCAGAAAGACTATCGCTCGCTCGCCGACTATATCGCGCCGCTGGATAGCGGCCGTGAAGATTACCTCGGTGGGTTCGCGGTCACGACCGGTATCGGCGCGATGGAGTTGGCGATGAAATACAAGGAGGAGCTCGACGACTACAAAGCGATCATGGTGCAAGCCGTCGCCGATCGGCTCGCCGAAGCACTGGCCGAAAAACTCCACGAGCAGGCCCGCGGCGATTGGGGGTTTGGCCAAACCGAAGGGTTGTCCAAGGACGAATTGATCGGTGAAAAGTATCGCGGCATCCGCCCCGCTGCTGGCTATCCTGCCTGCCCTGATCACACGGAGAAGCGAACTCTGTTTGATCTGCTCGATGCCGAGAAGCAGACCGGGATCGAGCTGACGAGTAGTTTCGCGATGACGCCGGGGGCCGCGGTCAGCGGGCTGTACTTCGGCCATCCTGAATCACGCTACTTCACCGTCGAGCGGATGACGAAGGACCAAATCGAATCCTACGCCGAGCGGAAGGGCTGGCCTCTCGAGAAGGTTGAACGCTGGCTCGCCCCGAATCTGGGGTACTGAGCAGGAGGCGTTTCCGGTGGGGTTCGCGGCGTTCAAACGACCGGCCGTTGCTACGGTCGGTCTTGGTTCAGGAATTCGTTGACGGTAGCGACCCGTTCTTCTGGTTCGGGGGTCATGGGCGCGAGAAGGGTGCTAAAGAATCCCGGCTTCTTCTCGTCGGTAGACTGGTTGGAGTCCCCTGCAAAGAGGTTCATTGGGTTCAAACGGGCTGGATTGAACGTGTCTTTTGTGCGTTGCCAAGATTCCGACGCGGTTGTTTTGATATCACCGACAAGGGTGTTCTTGCGTTCGACAATGCGCTCTTGATCGTCGTTGCGGACGAGGAAATCGGGCAGGCGAAACGAGGGCATGCTCCAGTTCGCTGGGTTGAGCTTGGCCGCCGCCGAGGTCGGAGCTGTTTCGTCAGGCTCTTGAGCTGGAAGCGATCCCATGTTGGCGAGGGTTAGTCCAGCGAGCATCGCCACCGAAGTGAGGATGCGAGACGAGAACATCCATTGCGCGGTAGCGCCCCATGTTCGGTAGGACATATTCGTTCGGTAGGACATGTTCAATGAAACCTCCAAAGTCGGTTTTTACAGATTTTTGGGTCGAGATGGGACTCTGTCGCCAGAGCCAGGGTGACGGTGTGAGACGGGTGCGAGGATGTTGTTGGGTATTTTCGCCGCACCTGTTTCCGTATTCAAAAGCGTCAACGGAATTTCGGTATCGCTAGAGCGGCCCCCCCGCCGCAAGAGTAATCTGCGAATTTTCTCTGAACATTCTGCCGTTGGGGGTGGTAGCTAATGGGACGAAGTGGGGTCGACGCGTGAACGGGGTGATTTTGGTACACTCAGGATGTGCGTGGACGCTACTCTTTTCTTTGTGTTCTCTCGTTGATCTGAATTGGTATGAGTGATCGCGACTCTCCCGCAGAGCGGATCCAGACTGGTGGGGCCGATGAATCCCGCCCAGTTTCTCAGTCGGTCGACGGAAGTCAGCGGGAACCCAACGATGGGGGGACGCAGGCAGGCTCGACGACGCGAGATGAAGGTGGCCGCGTTGCCCTGCGTCGCTCGCTGCGGCCCGGCGAGAGGCTGGACCATTTCGTGCTGATTGAGTTGCTCGGAGAAGGTGGTTTTGGCCAGGTTTGGCTGGCGTCGGACATCCGGCTGGGACGGGAGGTGGCTATCAAACTGCCTCACCGCCGCCTGCGGCCTGGAACGCTCGAGGCTAGGCGATTTCGGCGTGAGGCGGAGACAGCAGCGAAGCTGACACACCCCAACTTGGTGCCGATTCTCGAGGCTGTGATCGACGATGATCGAGCCTACATCGTCTCGGAATACTGTCCTGGGCCGACACTCAACCAGTGGCTGAGGGAACGCAGTGCACCGGTGCCGCCGCGGCTCGCGGTGTTGATCGTCGCTCAGTTAGCCGACGGTATCAGCATCGCCCATGACCGCGGATTGATTCACCGTGACATCAAGCCCTCCAATATTATCCTGACCAATGCGGAAACAGATTTACCGGTGCCACGGTTGGCTGATTTTGGTCTCGCGCGTGCCAAATCCGATACGTCCGACACCCATGTGGGAGCCTTGATCGGCAGTGGCCCGTATATGTCCCCCGAGCAGGCATCGGGTAACACGGACGAGCATGGGCCGCATTCGGATGTACACGCGTTGGGGGTACTGTTGTACGAAATGCTGACGGGGGAGTCTCCCTTCGCGGCGGTCAGCGAGCTTGATACGATTCGGCGAATCATCAGCCAAGACCCGCCCTCGGTACGCCGGCGGCGGCCGTCGCTGTCCCGTGATGTCAGTGCCATTTGCCAGCGCTGTCTGGAGAAGCAGCCCTCACGTCGCTATCGAAATGCGGGCCAACTGCACCGCGATCTGCAATTGGTGCTCGACGGCCGCCCTCCCACCGCGAGGCCGGTCGGGAAGCTCGGGCGGACCTGGAGATGGACGACCCGCAATCGAGGTTTGGCAGCGATGGCCGCAGCAGCGGCGATCAGTCTGTTGGTGGGAATCGTGGCGCTCTCGGCGCTCGCGATTCAGTCCCGACGCCACGCTGCGGTGAGTGAGGCACAGTCGGAATCGCTACGCCGCTCGCTCGAACGCACCCAACAGCAGCGTGAGTATGCCGTCACGCAGCAGAAACGAGCGCAGGACAACGAGCGGCAGGCTCAGCGAACGCGAGACCGATCCCGGCGGACGAGCTATATGAGCGATATGTCGCTGGCGTTCCTACGATTCCACCAAGGGCAATACGGTGAGGCGCGGCGGTTGCTCAATCGGCAGGTCCCGCAGCCCGGGGAAGTCGATCTGCGGTCGCTCGAATGGTGTTTGCTCGATAGTGAGGTGAAATCGCGTTATGGCGTTTGGGGTGGGCATACCGGACGTGGCACCGAGGTCGCGGTCATCCCTGCCGGACCCCACGGACCGCAAGGCGATACCGTGGTCACGGCGGCGCGAGATGGGAACCTGATCTTTTGGGACGCCGACAGCGGCCTCGAAAAGCGTCGTCTCAGCGGGCTGGATGGGCGGCTCGACGCCCTCGCGGTCCTGCCGTCGGGCAGGTTAATCATCTCCCGTCCGAAGTGGCCCATCCTCGGTCCGATGGTGATCACGATCGATCCGCATAGCGGCGAGACTCATTCGGTCATCCATTCGCACTCCACCACGGTGGAGTCGATTCGCGTTAGCGCCAACGCAGAGGTGATCGCATCGGGGAGTCGGTACAAGAACATTCGGTGCTACTCACGGGAGAACCAAAGTAGCATTAGCATCGCGAACGGCAGTCGAAATATGGGGTTCGGTTTATCCACCGACGGTAGCTTTCTACTGACAGCCCGTCGCGACCCTGATGCGCTGCAGGTCTGGGATACCCGATCAGGGGCATTGATCGATCAATGGTTGGTGGCGTCCGCGGGGCAAGTCGCTATGGCGCATCAACATCCCTATGCCGCCTATCAAATACGTGATTCAGTGGGCTTTGGGCTGGTTCGAAACGATGACCTGAGCCAACGTCGCTGGATCGAGACCACCTCACATCCTCATGTGATCGAGTTCTCCGGTGATGACCGGTACCTCGCCGTCGCCGATCGACGATCGGGTGTGGAGCTTTTCGAGCTTGTTTCCAGCAAAAACGCAGGCTCCGATACGGAGGCGGTGGGGCCACCGCCCGAGTACCGCTCGATCGCCTATGTTGCTGGGCTCGGTGGACGTATTGAAAGCGTCGCCTTTACCGGCTCCGCCGAATTCACGACAGTTTCCAGTGACGGCGCTGTGGAACGCTATGCACCGACGCGAGCGAGTCATCGGCTCGACGTATTTCCTCAAGTGGACTCTTACGAGATGGTGAGTGTTCAATCGCCGCCGGGAGCTCTGAGTCTTCAGCACGATGGGGAACTGGTGTACCTTCCAATCGAGGCTGATCAGCAGGACGGAAGGGTGAGCCAATCGGTGTTCCCATCCCATACTTCATTGCGGTCTTTCGCTATCACAAGCGACCGCAAGACGATCGCTGTCAGTGACCGGGACGGCAATCTGCATCTCTTGACGCATTGGCGAGATCAGGCGGGCGAACTGCAGACTCCCCGTGTTCGCACCATTGCGATGCCATTGGCATCCCAATCGACGGATCTCGGCATGTCGGAGTTCTCCATTAGCGGGCGATTCCTGGCCGTGATGAGCGACCCGGCCGAACTCGCCGTCTACGATATGAACTCCGATTTGAGCGCTCCTTTGCTGCAGCGAAGCTACGCGAACAATCAAGCCTGCATCGCGTTTGCACCAAACGAACAGCGGCTATTCGTATGCGGCTATGCTGGCATCGAGATGATCAATCTGGAGACGGGTGTCTCCGATTTCCGTTTGCCAAGCGAGGACCTGGTCCGCACAGCGTGTTTTTCGCCACAGAGCGACCGGCTCATCGTGGGGTTGGAGAACGGTTCGATCACCTGTCTCGATCAGCAAACGGGTCGGGCCCAGTACACGCTACACAGCGTCGATATCACCGGCGACCATTCCACGCGGTCGGCCGAAATGCATTTCATTGATGATGCCAAGCTGATGACGATGGGGCGTGATGGGATTGCGCACTTTTGGAACGTCGACCAACGGGTGCAGTTGGGAAGTTTCGCGGTGTATTCGGGCGATGCGAACTGCCAGGAATGTCAGTGCGTTGAGATCTCCCACCAGGGAAATACCTTGATCGTCGGTTTGGATCAGGGATCGCAGACTGCGATTTATCGTTGGACGTGGCCGACGACCCCCCTCCCCACCCTGACGCCCGCTGAAAAAAAGCTGCCGTAAGCGGAGTCGGCAGCCACCCGGTCGGCTCCGAGGCAGAGGTCAGGCACGCGATTTCGCCGGCTCGCTGCGGCCATGGCGTTGCCGGCGTAGAATCCCGCGGAGCGTGTCGATCATCATCCACTGGATAATCGTGAGGCAGATCGGCCCGGAGAACAAAATAAACTGTCCAGCCTGTTCATTCTCGACCCACTCAACTCCCGCCGCCGCCATCGCCGCTAAAATGGCCATGACCAGGGCGCCGTTGAGAACGAGCAAGCAGCAGGTCACCACGGCCGAACTCAGAATAATCACGCCCGCGCCAGCCAAGCCGAAGAACTTCAGCTCTTTGGCACCGATCCAAGGCTCGGTGTCGGCGCCCGATGGCTCCGGTGGGTGGTCGAATCGAGAAACGGGGTTCTTGGTTTTCATATTCGAATTCAGGGCAGGCGCTAGCAGGTGATCCGCGTCGATTGTACTCTTTTGGCAGGCATTGATCACGGCAGGAAAAGTTTGGCACGGTGCAAACTCGATCGCTACGGGCATGAATGAATCGAGCATTTCCTTGGCAGGAACAATCACACCAGCGACTGAGGAGGCAATATCTCGCGCGGCTAGCTGTTTGCTCCACGGCCAGTTGATCGGATTGCCAACGGAGACAGTTTATGGTTTGGCGGCACGCGGAGATGACGCCGAGGCTGTGGCTCAGATTTTCGCTGCCAAGAATCGCCCTCGAAATAACCCGCTGATCTTACACACCGCCTCGGCAGCGGATGCGTTCACTCTGTTCGCTGATGACTGTTCGCCGCAGCTTTGGCAGCGTGCCAGACGGCTGAGTGGATTCTGGCCGGGACCGCTCACGCTCATTGCACCACGACACCGGTCGATTTTGGATGATGTGACCGCGGGCGGGGACACGGTGGCGGTCCGCGTGCCGAACCATCCTGTCGCGATCGCGGTGCTCCAGTCACTCGCGGGTAGGGCGGGGCAGGTGGTGCCGGTAGCCGCGCCAAGTGCCAATCGTTCGAACTACGTCAGTCCCACGACGGCGCAGCATGTCGCGGAGGGGTTGGGCGATCAGGTCGAGATGATTCTCGATGGCGGGCCATGCCATGTGGGTCTGGAGTCGACGATCGTTCTACTGCCGGCAGACGACTCGCCGCTGTGTGTTCTTCGTAGCGGCGCCATTTCGCCCGCCCAATTGAGCGAGGCTGTCGGGGAACCTGTCGAAAGTCTGCCCGCCTCTCCACGCGGTGCTGCCGTCGTCGCGGCGCCGGGGCAATTCGCCAAACATTATTCGCCACAGACGCCGCTGTCTCTTTCGAGCGATCCCACTCCTGGTGGAGTTCGGTGCGATCGATCCGGACGAGTGCTGCAGATCGTGTTTGGACCGATCGATGCTGTGCCAGGCGGCGACTGCGGTCATATGTGGTCGTTCAATCCCGATGGCAAGCTGGAAACGGCTGCGGCGCAGTTATATGCGACGCTGCGCCGCGCTGATGATGCACAGTACGAAGCGATTCAGGTCAGTGGGTGTCCCGAAGTGGGGCTGGGGGTCGCGATCATGGACCGTCTCCGGCGGGCGAGTCAGAAGTAGCGTCTTCGGCAGGACTGGCGGTGGCTGCGGGCAAGATCACCATGCCGACATAATCGATCGTGCCGGTTTCGGAGACCTCGCGGACGAACAGCTCGATTTCCTCAAAGCGGACCGAATCGGCCAGTTCCACGCGTTCCTTGTCCAAGCGATCTCGCATCAGTTCGTCGAGTGTTTCCTCGGGCGGCCCATTGAGGTTCAAGTCATAGAACCGTTCGACTTCACCCACGGTAATCGAGCCCCGTAGCGGAAACTCCAGCGCCGTGGGGAGATTGGTGGATTCGATCTGTAGACCCATCCTGAACACGCGATCAACCATCGGCCGCACTTGAGGACGCAGCACCACGATGACGTGGTCGCCGGACTCGATCCGAGTGCGACCCTGGGGCGGGATGATTTGTTCGGCGCGGACGATCAATCCGACCACGACGCCCGCGGGCAAGGCGAGGTCCTTGACCATGCAACCCGCCGCCCGACTGGCGTCATCGACAAAGTATTCCACGATATCGGCTTCCACATTTCGCAGCGAACTGATCTCGAGCGTTACCGGGGGAGGTTGCCTTGCGGGGACAACCAGTCTCAGGTAGCGTGCCACCGCCGGCAGTGACCAACCCTGAACCAGCGCGGAGACGAGTACGACAAAGAACACCGTATCGAAGATCACTGCCGCGCCCGGCAGTCCGGCGAGCATTGGGAAGGTCGCCAGGGTAATGGGAACGGCACCCTTGAGGCCCACCCAGGACATGAAAACGAGCTCGCGAAAGGCGAACTGGAACGGAGCGGCGCAAAGGAATACCGCTACCGGGCGAGCGACGAAAATCAGGACAGCGGAAATCGCGAGAGCTTGCGGGGCCACATCGAGCAATCGACTCGGAAACGACAGTAGGCCTAACGCGATGAACATCAGGATTTGGCAGATCCATGCGGCGGCGTCATGGAACAGCAGGATGCCACGGAAGAATACCGGACGCCGGTTTCCGATTACGATTCCTGTGAGGTAAACCGCGAGGAATCCGCTGCCTCCGAGTGCCGCCGCGGTACCAAAGGAGAGAAAACCCAAGGCGGTAGCCATCACGGGATACAGTCCCGCCGTCTCCAAGCGAATCTGTTGGAGCATCCAAACTCCGGCGACTCCCACAGCCACACCGGCTAGAGCGCCAAAAGCGATCTGACTGACGAACAGATTCAGCAAGCCAAAACCAAACGGCACCGCTCCGGAGAGCACCTGGATGAGCCCCACGGTTAGAAAAATCGCCATCGGGTCGTTGGATCCACTCTCGACCTCCAGTGTCTCGGCTAGCCGGCGACGAATGTTCACCCCACCGCCCCGGAGAACGGTAAAGACCACCGCGGCATCGGTGGAACCCACGATACTGCCCAGCAGTAGTCCTTCGGCGAGGGAGAATTCTAGGAACCAGGCAGCGGCCAGCCCCGTGATCATCGCGGTGATGAGCACACCCCATGTCGCCAACATCCCAGCGGGCTTCCAAGCCGAACGGATCGTGTGGAAGGGTGTGCGGAGCCCGCCATCGAAAAGAATGAGGCTGAGAGCAAGCGTACCGATGGCGTGGGCAAGCGTGTAGTTTTCGAACTCGATGCCGCCGATGCCTTCGGAACCCGCCAGCATGCCAACGAGAAGAAAGAAAACTAGAACGGGCACGCCCAATCGAGCCGAGAATTTGCTCGACACAATACCGAGCAACAGCAAGATGCCCGTTATCAGGATGCCTGTTTCGACGCTGGCCATCAACAACTCCAATCAGGAAAAGTTAGCAACATAGCAGCTTCGAGCCGATCCGAACACGAAGCATCTCGCCGTTGTGGTAGTGGATTGCAGCAATTGTCAGTAAGATTGGCACGGTTTGATTTGGTTTCCAAGATTGAGCCAAATTTACCCCGGAGAGTTTTTTGGAAATCCAACGTAGCACTTGGCCATGTCAGTGGCCGTCGGCCGAAACCACCTTGCCCGCGGACGGCGACTGCCCACGATTGGCGGGGCACGACCCCGGTTGGATGGCGAGTTTAGCGGATGGGTTCGGTCACAGGATCTATCTGCTCGAGGCGAAAGACGGTGCCACGGTGACGGGGGTGCTCCCGCTCGTTTTCGTCAAGGGCCCACTCTTCGGCAGGTTCTTGGTCAGTTTGCCTTACCTCAACACGGGTGGGGTTTGGGCGGCCTCCCACTCGGTGGCGACCCGATTGATCGATCATGCTTGTGAACTGGCCGATGAACTCGACGTGAAGTATCTCGAGCTGCGGCACGAGCTGCCGGTCGAGCATGAAAAGTTCAACCTGGTGCGAACGGACAAGAAGCATCTGCGGTTGTCATTGCCCGCGACGGATGAGGAATTGGAAAAGTCCTTCAAATCGAAACTACGCAGTCAGATTCGAAAGGCGGGGGAGCATGAACTGAACGTCTCTTTCGCCGGCATGTCGTTGCTCGATGAGTTCTATGCGGTGTTCGCGCGTAACATGCGCGACCTCGGTACCCCCGTCTTTTCGAAGTCACTATTCCGAGCGATTATCGAACACTTTGAAGGCGATGCTGAATTTTGCGCTGTCTCGAAAGCCGGACAAACGATTGCTAGTGGATTGTTGGTCCACCGTCGCGGCTGCAGCGAGGTCCCCAGCGCCAGTTGTTTGCGTGAGTTCAATCGCACGAATGCCAATATGCTGATGTACCGACATCTGTTGCGGCGGGCGATCGAACGATCAAGTCACACGTTTGACTTCGGTCGCTCCAGTGAGGGCAGTGGCACGTTCAAGTTCAAAACGCAGTGGGGAGCCAAACCCTTTCCGGCATGTTGGCAGTACTATGTTCGCCACGGAGACCCCAACGACATGCGCCCCGACTCGGGTGGCAATCAGCGCCTCATTCAAACGTGGCAGCGACTGCCGGTCTGGGTGACCCGGTGTATCGGTCCCAGTATCGTGCGTGGCATTCCTTAGCCGGACAAAGTTGGTTGGTTTGTATTGTCCGGTCCCCTTCTTCCGTCCTCCGGTTGCCCACACTGTGCCTGAAAACGATCTTGAGCACTCGCATCGATCACCATCGGATTTGCGCTGGCGGCGACGCTTTTGGGTGCTGTTCGCTGTCACCTTAGCGGGCTTCCTGGCATCGTCCTCGGCGACGGTTCGTGGTTGGGTCATCACGCCTCTGTACGTACATGATCCAGATGCTGCCGGAGAGATTGCCTATGTCATGGCCGATGGGCCGGCGACATGGGAGCGGCTGCGGGCCGCAGCGGATCTGTTTCACATGCACCGGATCGAAAAGGTAGGTCTGCTGAATGAACAACGAAGTTCGGGCTACAACTTTGTTCGTAAGGCCAGCGACACACGCCTGCAGCGTGAGATTGATTTTCTCGCCATGCTCGGCGTGCCCGCTTCGGCGATCGTTGCCTTTGATGCAGATTCGAGCGATTGGTTGAGTTCACGCAGCGAGGCGGTGGCCGTGCATCGCGAGTGGCCCGGTGTCAAACGGCTCGTTGTTGTCACGTCCCCGCCTCATACTCGTCGCAGTCGACTGTGCTTTGAGCGGGTCTTCCCGGCCGAGACGAGTGTTGTCGCTTATTCCGCCACCGCACCGGCTGAGAGTGCCGAAACGTATTTACCGATTTGGGTCGAGTACGTCAAACTGACCGTTTACTGGCTACTTGTTTGAGTGCCCGCCTCCAACGCCCTTACGATCGAGAGAGAATGATGAAACGCGCACAACGCTTGCTCCTGATGACCATGTGCGTTTGCCTCGGTCTAACGGGGCTTTCGCAGACCGATATCGGCTTTGCCCGCGCTCAGGAGAAGAGTGCCGCTTCGCCGCAGCGTCTTGATGACGGAGTTCCTCCAGCTGCCCTCCTGACCGATCGAGGACGAGCTCTCGCGGAGAATTTGCGGAACTTACGTCGAACCCGAGCGAATCTGGGATCAAAACACCCCACCCTACCTGTGATCGAAAAAGCGATCTCGGAGACGGAGCAGCAGTTGCGCGCGTGGCTGCCGGGAGACCCCGTGGAGGAGAACCCGTTTGAAAGCCGCGACGCACCACCGACTGCCAAACCCCCTGCGGCTGAATCGTCAGCTGCGAACGCAGGCATGAACGACACCGATCTGAGCCAACTCGTCCTGCGGCTGCACGTTCGGATCGAAAAACTGGAAAACCGAGTCCGAAAGCTCGAACAGGCTCAGCAGTAGCGTTTACCGTTCTCGCGGGAAGGCCGTTTCTCACGACCGCTTCTACGACGCTGCCGGTCGCGGTGAGCGTGGCGGTCTCGCGGTTGGGAACCACGGTCCGAATTCCGCCCTTCACTTTGACGAGGAAAAGGTTCATCCGCGTCGGAGTCCTCGATTGTCGGCGCCGACGCCATCAGCCGCACCGTGATCGCCGTGCAGACGGCGAAGACCAACGCGGTCACGATTGCGACGATCCCAAAGCCAGACATTAGTTCACCTACCGTTTTCTCTCGGTTATGTCGCTAATCCATTGCTGAAAACTTGTATTTGCCCCTGTTCCTCATTGATCACTGGATTGTAGCCAAGGCGGCCAATATGAGAGGCGAAAGGGGAGCTAACGCGCGTTAGCGTAGCACAAAGGTACTAACAGTGGGCGAATAACGTTCCAAAAGCCCGCTGCGTCAGCGAAATAGCCAGGTAAGAAACACGATTACCGCTACGAAGGTAACGGAACTGGCAGCGATTTTGAGCAATTTCGCTCTGGTAAATCGAGAGTGGTTGATTGAAACCAACCGGCCCGTCAGGTGGGAGGTGAACGTTTCCGGACAATCGAGGCCCGCCCGGGAGGCCGTATTGGTAGCCGGTGCATTTGTGGCGATGACCTGCTCCGCAGTGGTCACAGCAGGCCCTGATTCCACGCCGGTTGTCGTCATTCCCGCCGCTGTGGTTGATTTTTGTTCAGCGGTGTCGTGTCCAACGGCAACCTGCGAACGGGCAGCAGCCTGAGAAACCGACAACTGGTGCCGGCGACGCGCCAAAGAGGGTTGCGATTCGGTAGTAGCGGGGCCGAGAGAGAACCGCATATCTCCGATCTGGTAGTATTGCTGGTTGGGTAGCAGTTCGTACGCCGATCTGGGGAGACCTGGCTGGGGAGCGGGCTGGAGGTCGACCAGCCAGACACGGTTCTGGGTGCAGATAATGGCATGGTCACAGGCCTGCATTCCCCGTCCATGGGTGCGCCAGACACTCGGGTGTTGGGACCCGAGGATGGTAACGGTCCGGGCAATCTTTTTGGTAACGGATTTCTGGTTCCATGCCATGGTCAGCTCAACGTCGCTCGCGAAGGAGTTGGCGTTCTCAATTGCCCCTTCTTCGTTCGTGTTGTTTGCCCCCTCATTGCTGCCGCCCGGTCGGCCGGTTCGCTCGAAACGCAAACGCAGGTGTCCAAGCAGCACCTCGATTTCGCTGGGAATAACGCCCCAGACGGGGAAGGCGATCGCGCAGAGCGGCCAAACTTCGATCCGGTCGTCAAAGCAACAGGCAAAATACGCGGTTTTCAAGCCATCCTGGACAGGCAGTTGTAGATCGCAGTGCGTGCCCGCTCCAATTAATGCAAAGGGCAAACGCTGCTCCAATCGCTGGCTCTGGTTGGCCGAACTCGATATGACAGCCCATTTCGATTCGGTCCAGTACGCCATGTCTTTGTGAAATCCCATCCTGCGAAGCTTGTCGCAGTCCTTCAATTCAAGTCGGTAAAAACTTCGGCGGTAGGCAGCGGGAACGCATCGTAGTCAGAAAGACTCCGCCGTGCCTGTAGAATAGTGAGCCGTTGGCATCGACAGGTTTTGTTTTCTGCTACCTGCGATATGATTAGGGGCATCTCCTGTGATTTTCAGACAATTCATTGGAATTTTGGATACAGCCGACAATTGGCCGCGTTCAATGAGTGCGGACCAGCCTGCCGGCTTGCCCCCACCACCTGAGCGGATACCATTTAGTTCGACAGGATTCTGTCGCACACGCCTTGCGAGGCGTGTACTGAAGAATACCTGAGTGCAAGTCTGCTTTCCTACCCCACCCCCTCTCTGTGAACAGCCCCGGATGCACGTGGGCAGAAACTGGAATTTTTTCTGTGGCGCAATCGAGACGAAAGAATCGGAAACGACATCCCGCTCGGGTGGTGACGCCCTCGGCAGTTCAGGCGGGCCGAGAGGATCGCTCCACTCCGCAGTCATCGATTCGCGTCCCGCAGTCTGAAGCGTTGGTACCGATGTCTTCCCTGGGTGGCGTGGGATGGTGGCTCGTTCGGTTCCTGCCCATCTTGGCGGTGCTGATCTATGCGTTCTGGCCAACTCTCGTGTGGGCGGAGTCGACCTGGCGAAATGAACCGGATTATTCCCATGGTTATTTGGTGCCGCTGTTGGCTTTGTTGCTGCTGGCTAATCGCAGCGAGAGTTTTCCAGGCGTTCGGGAACGACCGAGCTACGGGGGCGTTTGGTTAATACTACTCGCTGTGGTGATGCGATTCGCCGGGCGTTTGTTGTACATGGATTTCTTCGATGGCTACGCCATTTTGCCATTGGTAGCGGGTATTGTGTGGGTGATGTTGGGGCCAGCGGCAATGCGTTGGAGTTTGCCGGCGATCGGTTTTCTGTTCTTCATGATCCCACTTCCCTACCAGGCCGAGACGTTACTGAGTTGGAAGTTGCAGGGGATTGCGACGGGGTTGAGCACGGCGATCCTTCGCGTTCTGGGGCAACCGGCGGTTTCGGAAGGGCATGTGATTTGGATTGCCGACCAACGATTGATGGTCGAGGAAGCATGCTCGGGCCTGCGGATTTTCATCGGAGTCGCTGCGTTGGCCTGTTTTTGGGCGGCGAGTATTCAGCGTTCCTGGTGGGACCGACTCGTTTTGCTGGCGTCGGTCATTCCGCTAGCCATTTTTGTCAATGCGATGCGGATCGTAGCGGTGGGATTGCTCTACCAGTGGTTTGGCAGCGAGGATAAGCGAGCGTTGATCCATGATTGGACAGGCTACCTGATGATCCCCGTCGCGTTCGGCCTGCTATGGTTGCTGAAATGCTATTGGCAGGCGGTTTACCGCCCGGTGGAGCAGGTCACGGCAAGAGATTTTGTTCATGGACTGAGCTAATCGGTTATAACTACGAGTTTGTTGTTTCATTCACCCGCTAGTCGACGTCCTCCCAACGGTAGGAGCGCCAAGGAATTCACCACTTATGACACAGCATTTGAATCATCAAGGTTCGCGGACCAGCATCGTCGGCCCTCCTCGGGCCAAAGCGGCGGCAAACTCACCGAGCAATGACGCAGCCAAGGCCTTCGATCCATGGATTATCTGGGTGACGTTCCGCCGCTGCTGGCCATGGGCGGTTCCGGTCGGAGCAGCCTTAGCCGGGATTGCTGCGTTTGTAGTAATGCAGGGATTCGTGCCTGAGTACCGCGCCTCCTATCTGCTCGAATCCAATGAGGATTACGTGGTTTTCAAAGGCGTGATGCCGCAGGTAGAGAACTTGGCGAGGACAGAGAAGAGTCTCTTTCAAAATTCGATCGTGCTCGATCCGGTGCTGGCTGATCCCACGCTGCGTAGCGCCCCCAGTTTGTCGGATCCTAATAGTGCCGAGGGCAAGCTGCGCAAGAATTTGTCGATCAGCAGCGGTGGTACGGACTCGCGGCTCGTCGTCAGCTATACCGACACCGACCGCGAAGCCGCTGCGATGGTCTGTAACGCGATTGTGGATTCCTACCTCCGCCAACGCGACTCGTTCGACGACACCCGCGTCAATAATCTTGAACGCTGGCTCGAGCCTGAGATTCAGCGATGGGAACAGGAGGTCGACGAACGGCAGAAGCGTGTCGCGGCACTTAGCCAGAAGACGCTCGGCTACGCCCCTGGGCAGTCGGTTGATCGCAATGACAGCGAAGCCCACATGTCGCGTGTCGCGGCATTGAGGTCACAGATTGGCGATTTAAAGATTGAGTTGGCGTTGTTCGATGCGATTGTGGAAGCTCCCCTGCCGTTGGATTCCGACGAGTCGCTCGCCGCTGCAACCCCGGCGATTGCGCCCACGGAAATTCAAAAGCAGGTCATTCGTGAACGGGATATCGAGAATGGCATCGACGCCGACGCGAAGGTTCGCGCCGCGAAGGCAGTTGTCAATCGGTACACCTCGATCATCTTGGACATTGAAGTCAAGGACATGGTTCGGATCAGCCGCGACTATTACAACGACATGAAGAAGAATTTGGAGGATGCTCGCGATAAGTTGCAGGACGAGCGTGATCTGGCTCGCACGCGGGTGGAGGAGGAACTGCAACGTGTCGTCGACGAAGATTATCGACAACGCAAAGCCGTGGCTGAGCGCACACTGGCCTGGCAGGAGGAACAGCAGAAGAAACAGCAGGATCTGAGCAAGCAGGAACGCAAACGCGCCCAGGAACGCAGTCAGAAAGCTTTTGCCAAAGAACGTGAGAAGTCCCGCAAGGCGATGGTAGCGAAGCTCGATGTTTTGCAGACCCAGTACAATGAGGAACGTGAGCGTCTCGAACAATATGGTGGTATGACGGCCGAACTGCGGTTCGCCAACGATGAACTAGTCGTGGCCTCAGGCGTTTTGACGAAGTTACGCGGTCGCGTTGCCGCCATCCGGACCGAGCGGCGGCAAGACGGGGCGGTTCGCACGCTCGCTGCGGCGACCCCGCCAAAGGCTCCCGTCGAGTCGAAACCCTACAAGAAACTCGTCATGGCATCCGCAGGCGCCTTCGTGATCCCGTTCCTGCTCGGACTGCTCTGGGAGTTCAAGGTACAGCGGCTCACCGATGCGGAATCGCACGATAAAACAGGGCTGCTGGCACCGGTCGTCGGCGAAGTGTCACGCCTTCCCGCTGGGTCGGGATCTCGCAAGGCGAGGCGCGTCTTTGAGGAGAGTATCGACTCCCTCAGAGCCAATTTGTTCCTGTCGGTCGACACCCGGCACACCCGTTCCATTGCCGTCGTTAGCAGCATGTCGGGCGAAGGCAAGAGCAGCGTCGCGTCCCAGCTCGCGCTGTCGATGGCCAAGTCAACCGGAGAGACCGTATTGTTGGTCGATGGTGACTTGCGTCGTCCCGACCAGCATGAGATTTTCGGACTCGAGATGGGGCCCGGTCTGACGGGGGTCTTATCAGACAAATCGACCCTTGACGACGCCGTCGACAAATCGCTTGGAAGCCTGATCCATGTCCTTCCTGCCGGACCGCTTTCGGCAAGTCCTCACCGTCTAATCAGCCCGAAGAAGTTTGAGACCTTCGTGAAGGAGGCGCTCGAGGTCTACCAGTACGTCGTGATTGACACCGCCCCCGTGTTGGCCGCCGGTGAATCACTCGCGATCGCCTCCGCGGTCGACTCGACGTTGATCTGTGTGATGCGAGACGTGAGCTTGAAAGAGAATGTGGTGCGTACGACCAGACGACTCGAAGCTGCCGGAGCCTGCGTCGCGGGCACTGTCTTCTCAGGCGTTTCGGCGAGACAGTACGGATATCGCTACGGCAATTATCACTACGCATTACCCGACACGATGGCAACCTAATCGGCAGCGAACGATCGCGAAATGCATATCGTAGTCGGCGAGGTGACGAGTTTGTTCCTGCTAACTCGCACGATCACGACGCACATCATTCTTTCACGCCTGCCTTGAACGGATGTCTTTGTTGCTAGAGTTCGTGATCAACTCTCGTCGTCTCCCCCCTGTTTTAGAAACGGTCGTTTGGATCTCCTTGGACCGTCCCACCGCTGACTAGCAATCGTATATTTCCATGACCGAACATCAGACCAGCAGCAGCGACGACGAGGGCACCAGTGAGCCGTCGAGCCATGAGTCAGGATCAACCGTTTCCCGGCCTGCCTCGGCCGCTCAAGAAACGCATGCACAATCTCCAGACCTCACCGCAACGCGTGAGGCCATCACAAAGTCGCGCCGATTCCGCTGGCAGTGGAATGGGAAGTTACTCGCTGTCACGGCTGTGCTGACGATCGTCGTTTTGACGGCTGCGACGGCGTCGTACTTCTATCACTCGAAGACGACGGCCTCGACATTTCTCGATCTCGCCAATGCGGCTGAGCAGGAGCAAAATTACGAAGACCAGTCGAAATGGTTGCGGCGATATTCGATGCTCGTTCCAGACGACTTGGATACGACCTACCAAATGGCGATCGCGGCGGACAAAGCTGCTGATCAAGAGGACCGCGAAACGCGGGGCCAGCGGATCGACCAAGCCCGTCGATCGCTCAGCGGAGCAATCGGTCAAATCGGCAGCGAGGATGACGAAAGAGTGGCGGACCTACGCGTTCGCCTGATCAACCGTCTCGTACAGCTAGGGGGGCCCTGGAACCGTGAAGCTGAACGGCAGATCGGAGAACTCGATGCACCGGAGAATGACGCCCAGGCGATGACGTTCCTAGCGTTGGCCTTGGCAGGTGAGATCGCCGATGGCAGCTACGCTCTTCGAGATCCCCAGACGATTGCGAAGATCGACGACTATTGGGGGTGGCTCGCCAATCAACCTGCAACCTTCGTGCTCGGGTCGGCACTCAGAGAGAACCCCAAGAACCTAGACTTGATCACTCATTTCCTATTCACCCGTGTCGAGAAGGCCGAACCGTTCCGCGGTTATCAGGGTGGGGCGACGCTACCAGCGAAGGAAATTGCAGCCATTGAGGAGCAAGCCGTTCAGACGCTTCGCGATACACCGACCAGCCATTCCCAGCTAGTCTACTATCGATATCTGCAGTCCAAGGGAGACGAGGACGCGGCTAAGTCAGTTGTCCATGGCGCCGCGGTTCCGGCTCGAGAGCGGCTCGAGGCCGCTGCTCTCGAAGGAGCATCCGAGGACACGGGCGTCGGTAGTTCTTCCGAGTCGAGTGACGGTTCCCAATCGTCCTTGGTGACGGCGAACCCCATGCCAACTGCGTACTGGGATTTTCTCGCGATCTACGACGATGCTCGTTTGAATCAGGCGTCCGACGCGGAGAAGGCGCTCCAACAGTATGCGTTTTTGTCCGAGATCGATGTGCCGTCGATACCCAATCCGTTGCTCGAAAGCGTCGCCTTTGAGTACGGGAAACTATTGGTCAACCTGGATCGATCCGATGAGGCTCTCGAGATTTGGCAAGCCGCCGCCGAAGACATCGGCGAGAACGGGATCGTACTGCCTCGCGCCATCGCGACGATCTACATCAACCGGGCTGACTGGGACGCAGCCGAGGAGATGACCCAACAATTGTCCGATGCAATCGATGCATCGGAGGTGCGGTTGTCGCGTATCACCGAAGCGCAGCTCGCCCGCTCGGAGCGGATCGTGCAAGCCCGCCAGCTCGCCGCGGCGCGTTGGCAACTCAACGTTCTCAAGAGTTATCTCGCGGCGGGACAAGGGGATGAGGTCAAGGCGATCGACCTGCTTCGAAACGCAGTCAATTCCGATGTCGATATCACACCGAAAGATCGTATTGATGCGCTCGTCCACCTGGGCGGTTACTATGCCAATCAGGGCATGTGGGACAACTCAGCGGTGGCGTTGGAAAAAGCGGTTACACTGGATCCAGAAAATGCGAATTTGCGAAAGCTAACCGCCGATGCATGGGCTCGATCGGGAAACCAACTCAATTCGGTGCGCCAGTTGGATCTGATCGATTCCAGCGGTTCGTTGGCGGGCGAGGTTTCGGAGATGGAGTCGCGATTCAACTTCCAGCTCCAACTGCCTCCTCAACAGCGAAATTTTCACGAGGTTCACGCTGTGGCATCTCAGCTCCAGCAGCAACTCGAGCAACGGCTCGAGACGGCAGACGAACTGTCCGAAGCGGAACAAACAATTCTGCGGTCGAGTCTCCACTATGTTGAGGCGTTTGAGCTGACGATTCCTCCGGACGATGTCACCGCGGAGGACCATTTGAAATCGGCCGAGCTCGCACGCCGGATCGACGAACTGGCTCAAGAGAATCTGGACGAGGCCAACCTGCAAGCCTTGGCTGCCGAGCGACTCGCACATGCGGGCCTGAAAGAGGAAGCCATGGCGGCTTTGGATCGCTTGGCGAAGGTTGCCGATCCAGGTTCGCACTCGGAAGCGGTCGCTCGCGCCCGCACGCTCTCGGCGATGGGCCAGTATCGTGATGCTGCCACGCTTCTGATGGAGAAAGCTCAGTCGGACGACGCGTCGGCGGATTCTGAGGCTGATAAACAGGCGAATGCGACGCTCTTGCGAGACGCATCCATGTTTGCCTCGCGTGGCCAAGACAACGAATTGGCGTACGAGGCGCTTGCGTCTATCGACGAGGAGCAGCGCAATTTGCAGACGCTATCGGTGATCACTCAGCTTGCACGGACATTGCCCGAAGGTTCCTCTTCGCTCACGCTCGATGGCAAATCGGTGTCAGCGGATGATCTCTATCGACATTGGTTCGGTCTGCTGAAAGAGCGGGAAGGCGATAGTGGCACCTTTTGGCGATACCTGAAGGCTAGCGAGTTGCTCGGTGAGTTACAGGAGAGCTCTCAGCCGATGGAATCCGACAATCCAAAACTTGTCGAGGCTCGCCGATTGACCAATGCGATCGTGTCGCTGCGTCCTCGCTGGGGTGATGCGATTGCTCTGCAAGGTCGGATTTCAGCTTTGGCGGGCGATGCCGATACCGCCGTCAGCCAGTTGCAGCGAGCGATCGCATCGGGAAGCAATGGTCTGCAGACTCGCCAGGCTCTTTGGCAGCAACTTATCGCACTGGGACGCACGGCTGAGGCGGAGCAAGAAATTCGCAATGCCGAACTGAGTGTCACCGGTCAATCCGACCGATTCTCTGCCACCCGGATTAGTCTGGCGCTACGTCAGGGGGATTACAGCAAGAGCATGCAGGTCGCCAAGGAAGCCGCCGCCAGTCGTCCTGACGATGTCAACGCGCAATTGGTGGTAGCTGCGACCGGGACCACGGCGATCGCGAACGTGACGGACTTGGACCGCCGTGATGAACTCACCGAGCAGATCACGTCGGCCATCGCACGGGCTGAGGAGCTAGCGAGCTCTGATGACCCACGAGTGATTGCTGCCAATTTGCGGCTGGCTATCGCTAGGGACGACAGCGAGGCGGTTGATGCCGTGATCGAAACGATTCAATCCAGCAACGTGCCTGAGTCCGCTCAAAATCAATTGCTCAGCCAGGCCTATGTGGCGCAGGAGGACTATGAGCAGGCCCTGACCTTCCTCATCAAAGCGGACCAACTCGATCCGACATCGGAGTCCCAACTGAGACTCGCCGAGATCTACCGTCGCTTAGAGCGTCCCGAAGAAGAAACTCATGCACTGCAGGTCGCCCTCCAGCGGGAACCGTCGAACGATCGCCTACGCAATATGCTTGCTCAGAAGATGGTCGCACGTAGCGCCGAGGGCGACCCGGTGGACTGGCAAGCGGTAGGTGACCTGTTGGCTGGTTCGGGTGGTGCTGCGAGTAACCAACTGATGCACGCTATCTTGCTCGGCAGCGAAGCCATGCGAGAACTCAACTCCGATGCGAGTTCCGAGGAAGCTCAGTTGCGGTTGAGCCAGTCCATTACGATTCTTCGTGATTTGGTGAAAGACCAGCGTGGGGACTGGAAGACGCCCGCGCGGTATCTGGCGACTTTGCTTCGCCAGGAACCACACGTCCTGGAAGACCTTTCCAAACCGGAGCTGGCTCGGATCCACACCGAGGTTCGGTCTCTCTACCAACAACTCATCAACGATGGCTCAGTCGAAGCCAGCGATGTCTATCAATACGCTAGCTACCTGTTGAACGAGAAAGACTCCAGCGATGATGCCAAGATCAATAATCTGATTGAAAAGCTGAACTCTCTCGCAGGAAGTTCTGTCGAGGCGCTTGAGCTGTCGGTGCGGTTTGCGGATCGCCAAGGAAAGCGAGACCAGACTGCAGAGGTCGTCGCCGTCTGGGCCAACCGTGGACTCGATCGCCTCTCGTCGAATGCCTCGCCTGAGGATGAGCAGGCGGCGGTTCGGGGGTTGATGGTGATGGGGGCAGCGGGGAACGCGCTGCGGAACCTGGGGTTCTCGGAAGATTCACTCGCTTGGTTTGAACGTGCGTATCGGGAACATCCCACCCGTGCACTGGGGCCGTATGTCGTGGCACTGGGGCAAGCGGAAGAGCTCGAAAAAGCGGTCCAGGCCTGTGCCGACCATTTCAACGAACATCATGATGCCCAATCGGCCACGCTGCTCGTCGAGGTGCTATTGAATTTCGAAGATCGATCCAAACAGGCTGAGTTGACGGCCGCGCACCAGGAGATGCTCGATGATGCGGGTGAGCGCTTCAAAGACAACGCCGCGTTTCTCGAGGGACTCGGAACGCTCCGGATGGCTGAGGGACAGTACGACAAAGCGGTCGATTGCTTTGTTCGGGTGCTGAAGATCAACCCCGATTCGATTCGCTCGATGAATAATCTCGCAATGTCCTATTCCGAGATTCCCGAGCTCGCATCGAAGGGGCTCGCTCCCATCAACTCGGCGCTGCGACTGACCAACCAGAATCCTGAACTGCTCGACACAAAAGGTGTGGTGCTGATGGCATCGGGGCGACTCGCCGATGCCGAGGCGACGTTTGCCGACGCGTTCTCCGCATCACGTGAGCCACGTCACCTTTTCCACGTCATTGTGGCGCAGCTCAATCAGCAGAAGGATTCGCAGGCGGCGCGGAACTGGAAAAAACTTGATCTCGACAAGCTCGACCCCACCGGGCTGACTGCCAGTGAACGAGAAACACTCGAAGAGTTGAAGACGAAGTTCGAGGCATCCTCCTGAGCGATGCTCGCTGCCTCGGCTTCGACGTGAGAAGCAAACGAACCGGCAACGACATCGTGGTTTTCAGTCGAGTCTGAGATGGACTGGGGCTCAGCGGGAATGCGAGCGGAGAAGTGGTGCGAGGGGAACGCTTTCTCGATTCTATTAACGTTCTCCGCTCTAAAAATCTTCTCCGCAGGTGCGGTTGCACACCGCCCAGGCGTTCTCCTGGTCGATGTCGCGTTTACTCACGTGGCGTGTTCATTCTGTTGCGGTATTTCAATCGCTCACGCTCCAGCGTTGACTGCGATGCGTAGCCAAACCATCCTGCCAGCGCGGGATTGCCAAATAGGTGAAACCAGAACGTGCCCAGTACAACAAATACGACTGCGTGAATGGCGAAAATAGGGGAGTTATGGCCAATGGTTGCGTCGAAATAAACCAGCGAGAGTAAACAGATCGCCCCTGTAATCGTGGACAGTGAGCTCGCTCTCCACGAGCTACGCATGCGGATTCGGTGACGGCAGTTTTTGCACTTCGCGGCGGGGAAAACCAGACGCAGACGACTCATCGGTTGATCGCAAACCGGACAGCGTACGGACCCGGTGCCACGCTGTGCTTCGGGTTCGGCCGCAGCGGGTTGGTAGGGGTTGGATTGGGTGGTCATGGATAACAGCATATCGGAAAAGGAGGCTGCCCCTGGGCTGTCGAATATGCAGACGACGTTCTCAGTCGTGTTCGCTTGCTCGCGTTTCAAAGTGGCGTGAGCATCCCGCTTGCCGATTCTGCCGACCGCAAGTTGGAAGTTTGCGCCGCCTGTTATTCTCTCGCTGCCTACCGGTATTCGGCTCACCACCGCGGCGCCGCTAGGGACGTCGATTGCTGGTGATGGTCTCAGTTCGAACCTGCTTGCCAAGGGCGTGCGTGTGCAGGCAACTCGGTTCCTCATGATTGCTCCCGTGATGCGGCATGCTGTAGAATGGTGAAACATTCGTTCACGCGGCGTCCCACTGGACATCGCCTCGCTGCTTCCGCCGTCACGGCGTCCACCCAGGTTCCTCTGTAAGGTTAATGTCAATGTCATTCAACATCGTTGAACACGCCGCCGGTAAGGTCATCGAAGTTCAACTCAGCGGTAAGCTGTCCAAAGAAGCCTACGAGACATTTCTGCCGGCGATCGAAGCGAAGATCAAGGAGTTTGGCAAAGTCCGCATGTTGGTCGTGCTGCATGACTTCCATGGCTGGGACGCCGGTGCACTGTGGGAAGACCTTAAATTTGATTTCAATCACCACGGTGACATTGAGCGACTCGCTATTGTCGGGGAATCGAAGTGGCAACAGGGGATGTCTGCATTCTGCAAGCCTTTCACTTCCGCGAAGATTGAATACTTCGATATCGCGAAGGTCGAAGAAGCGAGGCAGTGGATTGTGGCTGACCTGTCGAGCTAGGCGGGGTTTCTCGTGGATCACCCCAGGTGAAATTCACCCAAGACTGCCACGCGACTCTGGATTCCCAAATGGACCGAGGCCATGAACTACTTTCAACACTCCAAGATTCTAGCACCCTACGACTTTTCGAAGTTCTCACTTGATGCTGTCGAGACCGCGATGAGGATCGCCGGCAGCAACGAGAACGTTACGGTGCTACACGTGGTCGATCCAGTGCCGTTGTATGGCTATTCCGGAGACACGGGGCTGGGCATGGCCGGCGGCGCCGATTGGGGGCTACCCGGAATCGGCTTGGCCTCGCAAATCGATGAAGACCATGTCCAACGCGCTTTGAAGATGTTGCGAGCTGAGTTCAATGACGCTCGTCATGAAGGGCTGCACTACGACACCATTGCCAGTGACCCGTCGCATGGGATCACGGAGTATGCCCAACAGAATGAAATGGACTTGATCGTCCTGCCGTCGCATGGGCGCACGGGCATGACACGACTGCTCATCGGTTCAACCGCCGAACGCGTCGTGCGGTTTGCACACTGTCCCGTGATGGTGCTGCGAAGCTGAGAGCGAGTCGACCGGCAATTCGCGGAGTGAACGGAGGGCACACGGGAGCGACGTGTCCGGAGAACTTCAATCGTCCGCGACGACGTTGGGGGGAGGGGCGAACCGACCGAAGCAAGGTTCGGGGAAGGGGGCACACTGGTTCGAGACTTTCCGCTGGGCTATTGACCCCCCAGAAGACTCGCGAAATGCTCGACCGCCGACTCTCCCGGCTTGGCCGGGCGGGTGGAGTGAATTGTTGAGTCACGTTCACATAGAAAACGGCACGGCTCCACCCTTGGAGCGTGTGTGCGGTGACGCTTCACCGAGCTAGGGTTTCCGGGTTTTCAGCCCTGCTGCTCCTCGAGCCAGGTGGACGCTTCGTCGTAGGCCGATTCGGCGAAATGCTGCACCTCCACGTCAATCAGGTGACCAAGGATTGTGGGGATCTCGGTCAACAGCAGGCTATCGCTGACGACTGCCAGTCTGCCCACCTTGGCATGGTGAGTTTCGACGAATCGCATGTGCGCGGTCGCGGCCGAGAGGCTTGCCCACCCAGGGAAGGATTGGGCATGGATCAAAATGCCGGGTAGTTTCCCACGCTCGGCGATGTAGGGATCGATCTCTGCCGCGACCCGCTCAAAGTCGGATGCCTCGAGCGGTTCGGTGGGTTCGAGCAGCAGGATCCCCTCCGGGAGGATCAGTTTGTGTTTCAACATCGTTTTAACTCCTGGTGATCGATTCAAAGAATACGCGGTGGAGCCAGCAACGTTCTTGGGTGCGGGCCAGCCGCGAATCAGCCGGTCACTGGCGTCGATGCAGGAGCAACCGACTTCGGTGCCTTCGCAAACTCAGTGATCTGCCGATTCCTCTATTTTGGCTCAAGGCCCGAATCCCTGCAACTCGATACCAGATTGTGGAGGAACAGGTGGAAAAAATGGCACAACCCGCAGAATCATCGCAATCGGCCTATCAGCGTCGGTTGCTGCAGACGAAAACCTCGGTCCAGGTGGTATTGGGGGAACGCAAGCACAGCTTGGGAGACATTCTCTCGCTCGTTCCGGGTGCAATTCTTTCTCTGGACGGCCATTGTGGCGGGCCGCTGGGGTTATCGATTGGCGACCGACCGATTGGGACGGTCGACGCTGTCAAAGTTGGCGACCGGTTTGGTGTTCGCGTTCGGGAAATCCAGGGTGTGAAAACGGGCTAGCCCCACTTGCCCTGGCCGGGCTGAGACCGCATTCTGTGCCCGAGTTATCGATCTTGGCATCGAATGGTCCGTGATTTCCTCCATCTTCAGTCAGTCAACATGTCCCATGACGTTTACGCAGTCGGCAATGCCCTCGTCGACATCCAAGCTCAAGTCAACGACGAGCTACTAGCACGCCTGGCCTTCGAGAAGGGCATCATGACGCTGGTCGATGACGAGCGCCAGGCTGGCGTGCTTTCTCATTTTGACCTCCCCTCACTGCACCGCTGTGCGGGTGGATCGGCTGCCAATACGGTGGCGGCGATAGCGGATTTTGGCGGACAGGCCGCTTTCGTGGGAAAAATCGGCGATGATGAAACGGGCGAGTTTTTTCTGAAGGATTTGAGAGCGCTCGGCGTGACGATTGACGTCGCACCGTTGACGGGCGCGCCGACAGGGACCTGCGCCGTTCTGATTACCGAAGATGCCGAGCGCACGATGCTGACCAACCTGGGCGCATCGAGCCAGTTGTCGGCTGAGGACATCGACGAAGCCGCGATCGCAACGGCGAAGTACATTTATATTGAGGGCTACCTGTTCACCGGCGAATCGACGAAGGCGGCAGCCTATCGAGCGATCGAATTGGCTAAGAAAAACGACGTGAAAATCGCCTTCACGGCGTCGGATCCGTTCCTGGTCAATATGATCCGCGACGAGATTTGGGAGTTGATTCGTGGTCCCGTCGACCTCTTCTTCTGCAATGAAGAGGAGGCGATGAGTCTAACCGGGCTGACCGATCCGGTGGCGTGTGCCAACAAGATTCACGAGTCGGCCGAAAACGTCGCTATGACGCTCGGCCCCAACGGTTCGATCTTGATGCACGGTGGCGATGCCATTCCGATTGAAGGCGTCAGCGTGAAAGCGATTGATACCACGGGGGCCGGAGATATGTACGCCGGTGGTGTTTTATATGGGATCACCAATGGATTATCATGGAAGCAATCAGGGCACCTCGCCTCGCACGCCGCCGCTCGCGTGGTCGGACAACTTGGTGCTCGACTGGCTACCCCGTTCACGAACGACGAAGTTCGTCAGCTGACCAACGTATGAACTATGATTCCGAACGTTCTAATCACCGACGATGACGCAGGGTTTCGCAGTGCCCTGTGCGATGCACTCTCGGACCGTGGCTTGACCCTCTATCAAGCCAGTGACGGAGATGAGGCGCTTGAAGTGATCGGCCAGGAATCCATTCACCTCGTCTTGGTCGATGTCCACATGCCACGTGTGACCGGAATCGAGGTCATCCGCGAGATCGCTGGCCGTTCGCTGCGGATTCCCACGATTTTGATGAGCGCGATGATGGACGAAGCTATCGAACGGGAAGCCGCTCGGATGCGCGCCTACCGGATTCTGCATAAACCGATTGGGCTGCGGGACCTCCGTCAAATCGTCTCGGGCTCGTTGGCCGAGACGTACGGGTGGCGCCCCTCTTGAACTTTCCACTGCTGCTAAGATTTCTGGGGACGATCTGTTTGCTCATCGGTGCGTCGATGAGTTTCAGTTTTCCCTTTGCGTTCCCCGTCATGGCCGAACGCACCCACTTGCCGCCGGCCGCCGAATTTGAGCAGCGAGCGAGTTATGGGTTGATCGCCAGCATGGCGGTGTGTTTTGGAGTGGGGTTGCTGTTCCGGTTTCTTGGCCGCAGCCATCGGCAAGGCAGTCAACTGTTTCGCAAAGAGGCCATGGCAATCGTGGGTCTGTCATGGGTCTGCGCAACGATCCTGGGGGCCTTGCCGTATTACTTCAGCGGCACGCAGACGGCCGCAGGGATGCCGATTACCTTCATCGAAGCGATGTTCGAATCGCAGTCCGGATTCAGCACCACGGGGGCGACCGTCCTGACGGACCTGGAGTCCCCCGGGCTCGTTCCCCATTGCATCTTGTTTTGGCGTTCGTGGACGCATTTCCTGGGCGGCCTGGGGATCGTTGTGTTGTTTGTTGCGATCCTCGGTCAGGGGTCGGCAGGCAAAGCCATGATGCGAGCCGAGATGCCCGGGCCGACCAAGGACGGCAGCATGCCTCGGATGCAGCACACGGCGCTCGTGTTCGCAGCCATCTATGTCGGACTCAATGTGCTGTTGACGATTATCTATTTCTGTGAAGGGATGAGCGCTTTCGATTCGCTCTGTCACGCGTTCGGGACGATGGCGACCGGTGGATTCAGTACCTACAACCGATCGCTCGGCGGTTTCGATAGTCCGCTGATCGAGTCCACGACGATCGCTTTCATGGTCCTCGCCGGTACGAATTTCACACTGCTTTACTTGAGTTTGATCGGCCGGCCTCGGCGAATGTTTCGCGACGCAGAATTTCGGGCTTACGTGGGGATCATTGGTGTCGTCACCGCAGGCGTGGTTTTTTTCGGCATGCGAGCTGACGATGAGGGCTTCACGACGCTGCTCTCGGCGGTTCGCAACGGGTTGTTCCAAGTCGTTTCGGTGATGACGACGACGGGGTACGGCACGGCCGATTTTGACCATTGGAACAATTTTGGACGCGGGATTCTTCTGCTGCTGATGTTCGTGGGAGGGTGTGCCGGCAGCACGGGAGGCGGTCTGAAGGTGATTCGGATCGTTTTATTCTGTAAAATCTTGCGTTTGGAAGTGGAGCGCGCCCACCGCCCCCGGGTAATCCGGCCATTAAGGATTAGCGGCCAAGCCGTTGACGATCCAACCCTTGCTCACAATATCCTGCTGTACTTTTGTATGGTGCTCGCGATCTTCTTGGCCTCCTGGCTGGCTTTGGTCACCCTCGAGCCGAATTCGACGTGGGGCGTCCTCGAGAGCACCGTTGCGAAACAGTCCGAGCAGGGAAAGGAATTGCTCAAGGGCACTCTCGATGACAAACTCGTTGATTGCGCGAGTGCGGTCGCAGCCACGCTCAATAACATCGGCCCCGGCTTGGGCGTGGTCGGAGCAACGCGAAACTACGCGGGATTCAGCCAGGGTGCTAAGCTACTCTTTGTCTGGTTGATGATGCTTGGCCGGGTCGAGATTTTCAGTGTACTGTTATTGTTCGTACCGTCGTTTTGGCGAAGGGCGTGAGATGTTGAATTCAAATTTCCGATTGCAGTCAGTCCTGATGGCACTGTTCCTGTTGATCTGCACGATGCCAGGTTCGACGCAAGCGGAAGTTGAAACTCAGCAAGGAGATGCGGCCTCTGCCCCGACTCGGCGTACCGCTGTCATTCTCCCGCTGAAAGAAGATATCAACCCACTCAGTGGCGCGCTGTTGAAGCGGAAGTTCGAGGCGGCGATCGAGTCGGGGGTTGATGTGATTATTTTCGATATCCACTCGCCCGGTGGTTTCACCATGGTCACCCTGGAACTGATGGATATGGTGCAGGATGCCGACCAGGTGGAGACGGTAGCCTATATCGGCAAAGACGCGATCAGCGGCGCGGCCCTGCTATCGTTGTCCATGGACACGATCCTGATGAAACCCGACGCGCGGATCGGCGATGCGGGAGAGATTGTCATGGGAGAGGATGGTGCGTATCGCTACACCCAAGCCAAGAGCCGCAGCGTGCTCGCTCAACGGGCTCGTGATACCGCCGCGGCGACCGGACGCCCGATCGCGCTGGCTGAAAAGATGACTGACAAGGATATGGTCGTTTTCCGTGCAACGAACACGGATACGGGCGAGACCCGGTTCCTTTCGGACAAAGAAATCGCAGCGATGAAGGACGCTGACGACTGGGAGATCGGCAAGCCCATTCGCGAGGCGGGAAAGGATATGTTCTTTATCGCCAACGGTCGCCGCGCCGTCGAGCTCGGTGTCGCCGACCAGCTCGTTTCCGGCAAAGATGATCTGGCTCGTGTACTCAACGTGCAGTCCCCCATACCTGAGGTGCAGCGAAGCTGGGTCGATACGTTGGTGTTCATACTGAACATGAAATTCTTCACGTTCCTATTGGTGCTCGCCGGTCTGGTCGCGTTGGCGGTCGAGTTCAGTGCCCCTGGGTTGGGTGCAGGCGGTCTGGTCAGCCTGCTCTGTTTCGGGCTGTTCTTTTGGAGCCGTTTCTTGGGCGGTACCTCCGGATGGCTGGAGGTATTGCTCTTTGCAATCGGTCTGCTCTGCATCGCCTGCGAGATCTTTGTGATTCCTGGTTTCGGCATCGCTGGAATTTTAGGCCTCGCCCTGACGGCCGGATCACTCGTGATGGCATCAGGGCGCCTGACCATGCCGAGCGGCCAAATCGACTGGACCGGATTGGGGAATGATCTCGTAATCGTGCTCGGTGCGTTTCTGGGATTCCTCTTTGCCGTCGTCTTTCTAACCAGCTACATGGGGAGTATTCCTGGACTGAGTCGATTGACCTTGCAAGCGGAAATTTCCCCTGAGAGTGCGGTGATTGACGAGTCCGCACCGACTTGGCAGCGTGTGGAGATTGGGCAAACCGGCACGACGGTCTCACCGCTGCGACCGGGGGGACGCGTCGAGGTCGACGACATGCTGGTCGATGTGGTCAGCGAGGGCGACTATATCGACGTCGGAGAACCCGTGCGAGTAATCGCCAAGCAAGGCTCTCGAGTCGTCGTGCGGGTTACCTAAACGAGGCTCATCCGACGGCAGCGTGCGGCCGAGGTTTTCAAGGCATGGCTCCAGTATCGAAGGATTGATTTGTGGGATGTGATTATCAATGTTAGACTGGCACTTCCGGGAGAAACGGAGCCGAGCTCTGCAGAGGTGCGGGCTTGGCAAGGGATATCTCGGTCGCCAGCGTTTCCCTGCAAAAGCGGTACGCCAATGGTGTTGTCGCTCCCTGGCGAGCGTTTGTTCGTCAGGGACGCATTTTTGAACGATCATTGGATCTAGAGCCATGCCTCAAAAAAAAACCTTCCGCGGTGCTCTGCGCACGCTTCCGTCGGATGAACCCTAAACGAGACAGACTTTCGTTAACAGATGGAGAGATCCGGGACAGCCAGAAACGCTGAGGTTACGCTGCGTGACCTACGGTGGTTCGTTGGCCGTGGAACGTCGACCCCGAAGTGGGTCGCAGATCCCGTCGTGACTGATCTTCCACCCCATTCGGGGTTGGCGTTTGCGTTTGGTGACCTGTCCGGTGGTGTTCGCTTACGCTCAAACCACCGGCTTTTTCCTTCAACGCCTTCGGCGTAGGAAAAGTTGTGGGAGAGCTACAGCTCGTTGCCTCGTCTACGACAGAAAAGATCTCGCAAAATCCGCCACTCATTGATCACGCGATGCTTAATACTCCCCCGCTTCGCAGCGGCCGGGTGGATGGCGGCTGGGTGGATGGCGGCCGGGTGGGCGGCGGTACGTGGTGCATTCGCGGCACTCGGTCCGACATTGTGGCCCCCGGCGTCGATTCAAGCGACCGCCCGCTGGCCGCCTATTGGCGGTAGCGTTTGTCGTTGGCGTCTCCGCCCGATAAGAGGTATGCGATAAGATCGCGAACCTCTTCCGCGTTGAGATCATCGAGCAACTCCGTCGGCATCTGTGAGACTGGCGAGGCGATGACCTCCTCGACATCATCGGCTGCGACCTCGATTGCTTTGGCATCCGGCTGAGGGGGATAGACTGTCAGCCCACCGCCGGCATGCTCGATCACCAATCCGGTCAGCAGGTTGCCGTCAGCAAGCAGGACATTCGATGAGCCATATTGATCAGAGATCACCTTGCTCGGATCGACGATCGCCTCAACCACGTACTTCCGATCAAACTTGTTCGGGATGCTCGTCAGATCGGGGCCGATGTTTCCGCCGAGGCCGGCGAAGCGGTGACAGGATGCGCACTTGGCACTGAAGTACAGCGAGCGTCCCCTCTCAAAATTGGGTTTCCCTCGAGCGGCAGCGGCTCCCGCCGAGGCGACATCCCATGTTCGGCCCGGTCCTTGGATCGGAGCGATATCGAAATCGGGAACCGGATTGAAGTCCTCACCCGTGATGTCCTCCAATGCCTTTCTTTGTTCGTCAGTGCAGGCAGCAAGAGCTTCGTCTCGAATACGGGTGAGGTACCCGGGGAAGCTCGAACCGCCGGAGGTTTGAGCGGCATCATTGAGAAACCGAAAGTACGTGCGGCGAAGCGGGAGCGTCCAGCCCTGGCGCAGATTACGGAGCATGAATGCATAGTGAATCTCGCGTGAGGGCGGCGGGTTGTCGAGCATTCTTTGCACGCCGCCTCCGTATCGGCTGTTGCGTGATGCGAGCGTTGACCAATCCGGATACTCAGGGGCCGGGCGGTGTTCGATCAATGCCATCGCTTTGGCCGCTACTTGGGTGCTTCTCAAATAGGTCAGCAAGCGGATCAGTTCCACGTTCACGTTGTCAAACTCGCTGGGCAGCATCGGTTCCAACTTGTTTAACAATTGCCGGCGTTGTGCGGTGTCCGGTTCTTGGAGTTGGGTGAACACCAACGCCATCGCGCGGAGGGCACCGAGCTGTTGGCCCTCGGGAAGGTCGCCGATGGGGAGGTTGAGAAGATGATCGATCAGCGGGGACGCGTGAGCTGCCTCGCCCATCCGCGCCAGAGCGACGGCAGCGGTAATCGCGGTCTGCGGGTTCGCTGCGAGAAACACTCGCTCCGCCCACGTCTCGACATCCTGGCTCTCGATCGCAATCCGGGCGGCATTTCGCAGAAACCGATCTTGGCTGGATAAAAATGGCCAGGCCGTCTCGACCGCTGCGGCGTCCTCGACGCCATGGAAAGCTTCGAGCCTGTGCCGATCGGCGCGAGCGGCAGCGTGTTCTGGTGCGGGGGCAGCGGGCGGCGCGGTGGACTCATCACCGATGTAGTGCACTCGGAACAGAGCCGATTCGGTGCCCCGACCGCCGACGGCAAAATACAACGCTCCGTCGAGACCGACGACAGCATCCGTGACGGGCAGTGGCGTGCCATAGACAAACGGCTCCGCAGTCCCCTCGTAGCTCGACCCGCTGGGCTGCAGAGCGATGGAATAGATCGTGCCGAAGGTCCAATCCAGGGCGAACACCGCCTCCTGGTACCGTGTGGGAAACCGCGTGCCCTGACCGGATACCATGCCCGTCGGTGAACCGGGACCGATATCCACGACCGGCGGCAGGCTGTCTTCATAGTACGCGGGCCATTTCCCGCTCCCACTTCGCCACCCAAAATCGGCGCCACTGACCACGTGACAGATGCGAGTGGGGCGGTACCAAGGGGTGCCCATGTCCCATTCCATGTCCGCATCAAAAGTAAACATGTCCCCAAATCGATTCAGGGCCAAGTCATATTCATTGCGAAAACCGATCGTCTCGAGTCGTTGAGTTTTTTCGCTCACATCGAGGCGAGTGACCCATCCACCGGGCGCCATCAAACCCCGCGCATGGCCGTTGGAGTCCCACATCCGCGGTAGTAACAGACCTTCGTACCACGTCGGTACGTTACTCCCGGCGAGGGTACCCAGCTGAGCATGGTTGCCGCCGGCCATGTAAATTCCGGTGCAATCTTCGGTCACGACCACGGCGTGATTGCCATGCTCGCCACCGCTACGGCCACCGGGAATCACTTCGGCATGATCGAGGGCATCGTCGCCGTCAGTATCGGTCAAGCGAACCAGATTGCCGCCGTTGCGGTGAAACCACAAACTGTCAAATGCCCAAACCAAGCCCTGGGCACCGGATAGATCACTCAGTTCGCCGACGGAAACTTTCTCTACATCGGGCTGTTGGTTTCCGTGCATCGTAATCCGGAATAGTCCCTGCCCGCCTTGATCACAGGCATAGATCCGGCCCTGGGGATCGACAGCCATCGCAACCCAACTGCCTTGGTTCTCGGGGATGCGATAGATTCGCTCGATTGCGAAACCCGGCGGCACGATCACATTCTTCGCGTTGAGCGGGTCCGCGCCACCCGCCGCGCCGATTGCGTGGTTGGGGATCTTCCAGGGATCTTTGCCAAGCTTCCCTAGCTCGTGCGACGACTGCCATTGGGACTCAACGACGGCAGCCTTGTTCCAGTTCTCGCCGGGCTCTTCACTCAACTTCCAATCGCCATTGGTGAGAACCAATTGCTCTGTGCCGTCTTCGAGTTGGATAATTATTTTGCAGACGAAAGCGGCGACACCGGTTTCGTTCTGGCACTCGGCCGCAATAAGGTTGGTTCCTGATTGGAGTAGCTTCGAGACATCTTGCTCGACAGGCTTTCTCCAATCGCTAGAACTGCCGACCTCCTCGCCATTGATGAACAATTTCAGCGAGTTGTCACAGGTCGCGTACACGCGTGCGGATTGGATCTTGCCGCCGACTTCCACGCTGCGTCGAAACCACACCTTTTGCTTCGGCTGCGGATTGGGAGTCCAGATCCAGGTAGGCATCGGTTCCGCGGTCACCCATTTATCGTCATCGGCTGCTGCGGCTTTTTCGGCGCGGGCTACCGCCTCTGCGGAGGATTGGACCGCCTCGTTTAACGTCGACATGGCCTCAGGGCCGCTGAGCGGTCGCAGCAACAGCGAACGGAATTCGACCTCCACCGGCGGACCGGCGTGCAGCTGCAGACCGAGCTTTCCCGATGACTTCGCAGCGGGATTTTCGTCGGTGATATCGACGGTTGTGATCCCATTGACTTGATGAATCAACCGATTACCGACCGCGATGATGCGAAGATCGTTCCAGCTACTGCCGTCGAGAGTATCCGCATTGCCGACTTCGCTCACGATCTGCGTCGTGCCATCGGCTTGGGCGACAATTCTCTGCCCCCTGGTGGCGATGATCCCACGCGGGGTTCGTTCGCCGTACATCATCCCGAAGTACTCTTGGCTGGGATGCAAGTCGGCTTGATAACCCGCCATGGCAAATTTGTCAGCGTCGACGATGTCGCTGCGATACTGCACTCCTGAATTATTGCCTTCGAACCGGACTTTGCAGCGGAACTCAAAGTCTCCGACTTCGCCTCCTTGCCAGACCAGAAAAGTGTTGCCGTTGGTCGGATGATCGCTGGTCGTCTGACCGTGGATCGCGCCATCGACGACCGACCAAAATCCGTCCAGCCCTTGCCAGCCATCGAGCGATTGACCATCGAACAAAATTTGGAAGCTCGATTCACCGCCGTTATCAGGCCCTGCCTGTTGGGCAGCGGCGTTGGATTGGGCAGCGGAGCAGAGGCCGAGCAAACAAAAACACAAGTATCCGGTGCGCGCGAGGGCACCCAAATTCAGCGGCATGGGAGGCTATATGAGGAAGGATAGGAGGCGGGGGAGGGGAGGTGGGACACCAGGCAGATCACCGAGCGAGAGCTACTGCAGATCAGCGAGCGTGTGCATCGGTTCACTCAGCCGAGTGTAGAGGTCACGATAGACTGGGAACAGTTTGTTGTAAATCGCTTTCGACTTCGCATCGGGCTTGGTTTCGTCGGCGACTTCGATCGTCGCAGCACAGGCCGATGCGATATTGCGATGAGCGCCGTCACCGACTGCCGCGAGCAGCGCGACACCGTAAGCGGCGCCTTGTTCGACTCGCAGGGTGGTGATTTTTTTGCCAAACACATCGGCTTGCATCTGTCGCCACATCGTGTTCTTGCTACCGCCTCCGGAAGCTCGGATCTGCCGAACGGGAACGCCGAGCGACTCGATAATATCGAGGCTGTCACGCAGGGCGAAGGTGATCCCTTCCATCACGCTGCGTGTCATCGCGGCCCGGTCATGGGTCAGGTTCATGCCGACAAAGGCACCTCGGGCTCGAGGATCCGCATGTGGTGTGCGCTCGCCATTGAGGTAGGGCAGGAACAGCAAGGCACCGCTGCCGGCGGGAGCGCCGGCGGCTTCCTCGGTGGCCGCAGCGAAGGAGCGACTCTTGGGTACGCCCGCTAAACCCTGCAGCACATTCTCAACCCACCACTGCAGCGATCCGCCGCTGGTCAGGTTCACGCCCATCATGTGCCATTTGCCTCGGACAGCGTGACAGAAGGTGTGTAGCCGTCCGGCGGCGTCAATATTGGGCTGGTCACTGTGCACGAACATGACACCGCTCGTTCCGATCGAGGTGCTCAGCAGACCGGTTTTCACGATGCCGTTGCCGATCGCACCAGCAGCACAATCGCCAGCTCCGCCGACAACTTTGCAATCGGTGGTCAGCCCGAGCGATTTGGCCGCTGCCGTGGTCAGCGTTCCGGTGACATCTTCGGATTCCACCACGCGCGGCAGCAGCGAGGAATCCAGGTCCAACTTGCTGAGCAGTTTGCTCGACCAAGCCCGCTCTTTCACATCGAGTAACAAGGTACCGCTCGCATCGCTGACCTCGGTTACGTAGTCCCCGATCAGACGCCGACGAATATCGTCTTTGGGCAGCAGGACCTTTGCGAGTTTTCCAAAGTTGCGTTTCTCTTTGTCTCGCAACCACAGAATTTTGGGTGCTTGGAATCCAGTCAGCGCTGGATTGGCGACCATGCCAATGAGTTTCTCGCGTGAACCGGCCGCGGAGGTGATCGCTTCGCACTGATCGGCGGTTCGTTGATCGTTCCACAACAAGGCGGGCCGGATCACTTCGTCGGAGGCATCTAGAAAGACCGAACCATGCATTTGTCCGGACAATCCGATCGCCTTGACATCGGCCTTATCGACCTTGGATTGCCGCATCACCGCCCGAACGGTTTTGATGGTTGCCTTCCACCAGTCCTCAGGGTCCTGCTCGGTCCAGCCGGGGCGAGGCTGGGCCATCGGATAGGTCGCGTCGGATTCCGCGAGCACCTTGCCCGCTTCATCGATGAGGAGTGTCTTCGTACCGCTGGTGCCGATGTCGATTCCGAGGTAATAGCTCATGCTGCCGTAAATCGTGAATAATTGGAAGAGTCGAAAGAAGAAGGATCCGGGGCTACCCTGAACAAGACGACAATATAACGCGTATGATGGCCGCGTTGGCCTCGCCGGCCAACGTTTTCTTGCGTTCCGAACCCTGACTGTTCTTTCATGCGATCATCCTCCCGCGCGGGCGACCTCCCATCTTCCTCGACACCGCGTCTGGCACGCCGTGAATGGATCGCAGGTGCCGCCTGCGTGATCGCGTCGGCCGGCTGCCGCCCTGATCCACAAGCCGCCGAAGAATCGTCCAAACGCCCAACACGCACTGACGTGCCCCTGCGAGTTCTTTGGATGGGAAGTCAGCAGGACGCCGACACGCTGCAAAGGACATGGGGGTCGATCAGCGAACAACCGCTCGAAATTCAGTTGATCGATCCGGTGCGTCAGCTGCCTGCGACCGAGGCACCCACTTCGCTCCTGTCCGATGAATTGTTCGAGCGAGCTGCTGCTGCCGATGTGCTGTTGTACCCTGTCTCAATGCTGGCCGAGATGGTGTCGCGAAAACGCGTCATGCCTCTGCTCGCGAGTGAGACCGTGTCAGCCGAGTTCGCCGATGCGGATGCGGAGGTTCCGGTCCTGGAGAATCGCTCGGCCGTGCCGGTCGCACTGCGAATGGCAACCTCGATCGCTGGCGAGAAGCTTGCCAAGCCACTCGGAGGCTACTTGCCCTCGCTGATGTTGGGCGAATCGTCCAGCGACGTGTCGGTCCCCACCTGGGACGACTACACGGCTTTGGTCGAATCATCCGATGGGAAGTGTAGTGAACCCACCGCGCCGCAGTGGGCCGGGGCGATGTATCTATGGCGATTGGCGAGCAGCCTGCAAACGACGTGGTTGTTTGACCGCGAATCACTCGCACCGCTGCTGACGCAGCCCGAATATGTTGCTGTCTTGCAGCAGATGAAGGACGCTGTTGCGAAATCCAGTCCGGAGTATCACGGTCTCACGCCAGGAGAAATCTACCGTGCGGTCGCCAATGGCGAGCTGCAGGCAGGTATCGGATTCCCCCAGCTCGATACAGGGCCGGAAGCCGATGGACCTTCCGGCGATACGGTGATCACTTTTAAGGAACTGCCAGGTAGCGCAGTATCCTCGAGGGCGACGGGCACGGAGGACGAGCGGCGCCCACTGCCGCACCGAGCCATGGTCGATCCATTCATGCTCGTCGGATCCATGGCGGCATCCTGTCGTCAAACAGCGGCTGCGGGCGTATTCCTGGAATGGATTGGAGGCGGTCAAGGCAGCGAACCGCTGTATCGCAATATTTCTTCGCTGGTCAACGTGGCGACGCCCGCGAGCGAGTCTTCCACTGACATGGCCGAGCGGTATCGGGCTTGGCTGAGCACGCAGTTATCTAGCCCAGGGTTTGTGCCTACCCTGCAGCTCGCTGGTGCTGCCGAGTATTACAATGTCCTCGACCGCAAGGTGCGAGAATGTGTACTCGGCGAGTTGTCCGCAGAGGTCGCCTGCGAGCAGATTTCGGAGGCCTGGAGCAAACTGCATCAGAAGCATGATCGAGCGAGCCAAAAGCGAATGTGGCGACGCGCCCGATCGATCGGCTGAAATTGCATGCTGGCAGTTCACGCCATTTGTGGTTCTCCCGACGTGCTGACAGGCTAGCCTTGCCTGGGTTCCAGCTCGGCCAAGACCATCGCCTGGCTCTCAACTCGTCGCAGTTGATCGAGCGCGTTGGCGACATGATCAGGAAGCGGCAATGGCGAACGTTCGCCAATCTGAAAAATTGCCCACACGCAGGCCGCTCTCACCATCGGCTCGGTGTCTTGGAGGCCGGATAAGAGCGGGGAGAGGCAGTCGAACGTGCCAGTGTTTCCCAAGACGATTGCTGCATTTCGTAGCAAACCACGCCGCCGCGTTCGCCACATCGGAGTCTTACGAAACCGCTCGCGAAAGGAATCCTCGTCGAGCCAAAAGAGTTCAGCCAGCTGCATTCGACCGCGTGAGGGCTGGGCGGCAGATTGGTGGCCCGACGCGTCGCTGCCCTCCGCTGCGATCGCCCGACGAGATGGTTTGCGATTCCATGGGCAGACTTCTTGGCAGACGTCGCAACCGAAAACCCAGTCGCCGATGTCGTGACGCAGCGATTCCGGTATCAGCTCCCGACTTTCTATGGTTAGAAAGCTGATGCACTTTGATGCGTCGAGCACGTGCGGGGCTACGAACGCATCCGTTGGACAGGCATCCAGACACGCTGTACAGGTGCCGCAGTGGTCCGTCTCAAAGGGCGTATCCGACGGAAGTTCGATGTCGACAAGAACGCACGCGAGAAAGAAATAGCTGCCCAGCGTTCGGCTCAGTAGCAACGTGTTCTTGCCTCGCCATCCCAATCCCGCCAACTGAGCGACTTCCCGTTCCATCATTGGTGCGGTGTCCACGATGCCACGGGCGTGGGCCTCGGGAGAAAGCTGCTTAATGCTGCGGCAAATCCGCTTGAGCTTGGGGTGAATCACGTCGTGGTAGTCGGCTCCGGACCAGGTGTACCGGGCGACGCGTCCGTGTATCGTTATTCCCGTCCCATTTCCGTCGGCGATCTTGCTCCCAGTCAGGTCCGGTGGAATGGGATCGGTCGCGGGATACGGATACGCCAAAACGACCACGCTCCGGGCCCCGGGCAGCACCCCACTGGGATGGCGATAGGCATCCAAGCGGTCCGCAAAATAGGTCATCTCCGCCGCGAAACCAGCTTCGATCCATTCCACGAGATCGCTAAACCCCGCGCTATCTAGGGCGGGCGCAAAACCGCAGGCGATAAACCCTTCCGCCAATGCATCCGCTCGAATCGCGGCAGCGATCGCGTCCGGTGCAGGTTTCGAAAGTGGCATAGGCTTTGGATCGACAGATTCGTTAACGTGAAACGGGTTGCGAGGACAGTTGCTTGGCGTGATCGGCGCCGCGACTTCTCGATGGATCGGGAACACTCGCAACCGATGCTACCATTTTCGCTTCAGTTTGGCCGCCCGGCATGCCGACTGTAACGATTAGATAGGTTATCCGCTTTTTTCGTTTTGTGCCGCTTCGGGACGTCGACCATGTCATCGGTTGAAACACAGTTTCACGTACCCCCGTTTCCTCCCTTCCCCAGCGCCTCGCGATACCTTCGCGTCGGTTCCCAGGATGACGCGTTGCAGCGAGTTCGCCACGCCGTGGAGGCTTGGGAGGCCATCTCGCTCGTCATCGGACCGCCCGGCACCGGCAAATCCTTGATCTGCCAAGTGCTGCAGCAATACTTCTCGCGAGATCGTGAAGTCATTGTGTTCGGCGACACCACGTTGGAGAGTCCGCTCGCTCTGCAGCGTCACCTGCTCAGCCGGCTCGATCGCATTCGCGGCATCGCGCCGTCGCCCCCAGCTCACGGTGATGATCCTCAACTCGCTATCATCGAGCGTATCGCAAACAGTTCCAAGGACTTCTCGGGTCTGTTGTTGCTCGTCGATGAAGCACAATCGCTCCGCCCGGATGTGCTCGAAACGATCCGCATTTTGACCAATGCGATGTCCGATGGTCGACCACGTGTCAGCGCCGTTTTGCTGGGTGGTCCCCAGCTCGATGAGACGCTCGCATTGCCGTCGCTCGACGCGCTTGTCCAACGGGTCGCCACGCGGTGTTATGTCCATCCGCTCTCCAGTGACGAGACCGAACGCTACATCCGCAGGTCAATCGAGCAGAACTGTGAGCCGGAGAGCATTGAGATCGACGAGTCGGCCGTTCGTTCGGTACATCACGCCTGCAGCGGCGTGCCACGATTGATCAACCAGTTGATGTCGGCTGCCATCGGATTGGCAGTCTCACGGCAACAGCCCTGCATCACAACCGACACGGTCGAGGGAGCGTGGTCGATTCTGCAGCAACTACCAGGGCCGCTTGTCGAAGAGCCGGAGCTGAGCCGTCCAGAATCCAATGTGGAGTTCGGACCGCTCACCGACGAGTGCTCTGCCTTCGAGAGTGCCGACTGTGAGGAGCCTGCCTTCGAGGAAGTCACCTCTGAGCAAACCGCCTCTGAGCAAGCGGCAGTTGAGCAAGCGGCTGAACAAGACGTTCTGGCAGACGATGACCGCGGGCAGTCCGGCGCCTCACAGGACGACACAGTTGCTGCTGTTGCCGAGGCGGCCTGTCATCCATGCGATCAACAGTCGGATCCGTGCGGATCAGCCGACGAAGATCACGAGAGTCAGACTCCGGAGTTCACGATGCAGACGCAGCTTGGCTGCACCGGTGATGATGGATCTCAGTACGGGGCGGTCAGCTTTGACTGCCAAGCGGAGAGTGACTTCGATTACGACCGCGTGGGTGCAATCGACGATAGCTCACACGCCGATCCGCCCCAGATTCTCTCTCACCAAGACGCCTGCGAGGAACCGATTCGGGATGCCACGCCATCGCCGAACGATCTTTTCGGCGACTTTGATGACGAGGAAGACGTCCGCGAGTTGCCTCAGGACGAGGAATTGAATCATAGCGAAGACATCGAATCAGAGCTTCATCGCGAAGTGCTGAGCCTGAGAGATGTCGCGACCGCGCCGGTGCTTTGGGTGGAAGATGCCGAAGAGGACGGATTCACTCACGATGACCGCGATATGCTGGTGATCGAGGACGACGTGCAAGTCGAATCGACTGTGATCGTCGAGGAAGCCCATTGCGACGGACCCGATGAGCCATCGATGGCGATCGACTTTCACGCGATGCTCGCCAAGATGCGTACTTCCAAGCATGCTGACCAATGACGCACGAACGATCCGTCCAATCGCTCTCGAGTGACACGACACTCGACGCGTTTCTCTCGCATGCCGTTGCGGCCAATCGAGCGGAACAGAAGACACTGGCTCTCGTCATGCCAGCGAGTCTTGCCTTGACGCCTGCGTTTTTCTGTGATCTCGGTAGTCGTTGGTGCGAGTTGCGTGAGAAATTGACGCTGGCGCCGAACACTCTTTTGCGAGTGGACTTCTGTACGGATACCGCTGGGATGAATTGGATCCCGAGTATCGGAGCTCGCTTTGAGCAGTGGCGACGCCAGCGGGCTCTGAGTCAGCGAAATTTGCACGCGGCGATTTCGCTGACACACTGCCTGCTCATCGGTCGTCCCGCCCGGGACGCCGCCACGGTCGTCATGGGGATCGCCGATCCGTCGCTCGATCTTCCCGACTGGGTCAAGGCCGCACCTGTGTCTCTACCGCGCCACTCCATGTGCTGATGGGCGACGGTGCAGAGGTGCTCTCTCGCCGATTCGACTGATGCGGGCAATGCTGCTGCTACACAGGTGACGACCCAAAACGACCTGCCCGCTGGGACGCGGCTTCGCAGCCCTCGCCCTATGCTGATGTCGGAGCTCACTGTCTAATGCTACGGTATCCCTGAACCGCATACTACGCAGGCAGAACGTGAGGTTTCTCCGCTGTGGTCCAACCGCACTGTCCAAAAGACACGACTGGAAAGAACTCGCCAAAACGATTGGGAAGCACGAGTCCGCCCCGATGGAGCCAAACGCGGCGGCTTGCTCCTGCCGAACTGTTCGTTGGCTCATTCTTGGCGCTGATTGTTGCCGGTACATTAGCACTTAAATTCATCCCCGGATTGTACGAGAACGAGGGGCTGGGTTGGACCGATGCTGTTTTTACGTCGACCAGTGCGGTTTGTGTCACGGGTTTGATTGTCGTTGATACCGCTACCTATTTCACGCCGCTGGGCCAAGCTGTCGTGTTGGTTCTGATTCAGCTCGGCGGACTTGGCATGCTCGTGCTGACCAGCGTTATCATCGGCGCTCTCGGGGGCAGGCCATCGCTAAGGACAGAGAGCCTGGCGGTTGGCGCACGGCATTTGCTGCCGCAGGTACCCACAAAACGGCTCATCGTCGATGTGGTCCGATTCACTTTTTTATTCGAGGCAATTGGCGCGTTTACGCTGTACCTGTTTTGGACGCCTCGGATGGGGTGGAAGGAGGCGATCTGGCCCTCGATCTTTCATTCCGTGAGTGCGTTCTGCAACGCGGGCTTTTCAACGAACTCGGGTTCTTTGATCGAGTATCAAGACTCTCCCGCCACGATCGTCGTGATCTCCGTGCTTATCGTCGCCGGCGGGTTGGGTTTCATCACGATGGAAGAGATCCATCAACGCTACATTCGGCGGAATCCCGCTTTCAGGCGTCTATCGATCCATAGCAAGCTTGTGCTCGCAACCACAGCTTTCCTACTGCTCAGTGGCTGGGCACTCTTCGCACTGTTTGAGTGGCAGGGCCTTCTTTCAAAAATGCCTCTGGTCGACAAGCTGACCAATTCGCTCTTCATGAGTGTCACACCCCGCACGGCCGGTTTTAACACGATTGACTATGGATCAGCGACGGATAGCACGAATTTCCTGACGATCATTTTGATGATGATAGGTGGATCCCCGGGCTCAACGGCTGGCGGGATGAAAACGACGACCTTTGCACTGCTGGGACTGCTTGCCTGGTCCCGGCTGCGATCGCATCAGACGGCGAGTTTCGCGAATCGTTCCATTCCATCTGAAACCATTCAGCGAGCAAGCGGCCTGTTTGTGATCGCAACTGGCATCGTAGTCTTGGGAGTCTTCGTGCTCGCCTTCATTGGAGATTCTCACAGGGCCACGCAAGCGTTTTTGGTGCGACTGTTTGAGACGACAAGTGCTTTTAATACGGTCGGGCTCTCGATGGGGATCACTCCGCAATTATCGACTCCATCACGCTGGATTGTCATCGTCCTGATGTTTATAGGGAGAACAGGTCCGCTGTCCATTGCCGCGGCACTCATCGTTCGTCTTTCGACTCGAGGGCGTTTCCGTCTGGCCTATGAAGACGTGGTTGTCGGATAGCCCCATGATCCAAACAATAGGAGGAGATTCGGTATGAAGCGTTTCGTTGTGGTAGGTTTAGGCAATTTCGGCTTCACCGTGGCCAAGACTTTGTCCGAAGGCGGACAGGATGTCATAGCAGTGGACCTGGATGGCGATGTTATCGACCGTTTGGCAACATTCGTGTCCCATGCCGCAGTGGGCGATGCCACCGACGTCGAAACACTACGTGGAATCGGGGCGGCGGAAGCCGACGCCGCGATCGTCTCCACGGGCGACGATATGGCATCGAGCATCCTTGTTGCGATGGCGCTGCATGACCTGAAGGTGAAAGAGATTTTCGTGAAGGTGGTATCGAGCGATCACGCCCGCGTGATGCGTCGCATCGGCGTTACCGACGTCGTTTTTCCCGAGCGTGATACCGCCCTGGCGCTCGCCACCCGGATCAGTGGTTCGGCGTTGCTAAACTACGTCCGCCTGGGAACAGGCTTTAGTATCCAAGAGATGGGGGTTCCGGCGAGTTGGTATGGCAAATCCATTCGTCAACTCGAGCTTCGTCAGAATTACGACATTTCGATCGTCGCGCTCCATGATGTTCTCGTCGACACGATCACAGCGACTCCCGACCCCGACTACATCCTGAAGGATTCGGACACGCTGCTCGTTGCTGGTGACGACACGGCGTTGGAAAAGGCAGCCATGGTGAAGTAGATGTTCATGACCGGTTCTATTGGACGGCCTTCCGTGGAGAGATTGATTCAGCGATCATGATCGCAACATCCATGTGATTGACCCGCGCGCCATTGGAAGCGACGATAGAGGCGATCGGTGCCTACCGTGGAATTCGCCTCCCTTGAATTAACGAGAGCAATCTATCGATGAGCAGCCCAGCGATCTCAAACGATCTTGCTCAGTTGGCGATTGCGATGTCCGGCATGGGGCTAGTACGGATAGACTGTTCTGCTGAGACGGCGTTTCTGGACGACCGCGCTGCCGCACTACTGGGTTTGCCCGTTGACCAAAGGCTTCCGCTGCGGCAGTTTCGTGAGCGATTTCACTGCCAAGATCGCAGCCGGTTTGACGATCAATGCGCAGCAGCGCTCCGTAAGGAAGTGCAACATCACTTCGAACACGAGTATCGTGTGGTCCATCCTAATGGAGATCTTTTCTGGCTGCTCGTGCGTTGCCAGCATCCATCCGCTGAGGAGGGGGATGATGGTGCTGCAGAATCCATCTTGCTGGCTTTGCTGGATATCACCGAACGAAAGCGACTACAAGACGAGCTCGGGCGCGCTCACGAGACTTTCTATCACTTGGTCGAGGACAATCCATTGGGGTTGTATGTGGTCGATGCAGACCTGCGCATGCGGTATGCGAGCCAGGGGGCCCGCGACGTATTCCAAAGTGTTACGCCGCTGATCGGATGTGACTTCGCTGAGTTGATGCATTCGATCTGGCCCGATTCCTTTGCATCCGAAGCGGTGCATCAATTTCAGCGTACGCTCGGCACCGGAGAGCCGTACATCGCGCCGCCCCTGGTGGAACGTCGGACCGACGTGGATGCGACCGAAGCCTACGATTGGTCGATCTACCGCATCGCACTGCCTGACAATCAATATGGAGTTGTCTGCTACTTCTATGATGCCACCAGTCGACAAATGGCCGAGGAAGCCATCCGGCAGCGCGAGACGTACTTTCGTGAAATGACAAATACTGCACCGGCGATGGTCTGGGTCACCGACGTCAACCATCAATGCACGTTTCTCTCACAGGGTTGGTGTGAATACACCGGACAAAACGCATGCGATGGATTGGGATTTGGTTGGCTGGATATGGTTCATCCCGATGACCGTCCTGTGGCCAAAGCTGTGGTAATGCCTGCGTTCGAGCGTCACGAGACGTTTTCGTTCGACTACCGCCTGCGTACCGTCTCGGGCGAGTATCGCTGGGCGATTGATTCTGGACGCCCCAAATTTTCTGAAAGCGGTGAATTTGAAGGCTATGTCGGCAGTGTCATCGATGTGCATGAGCGGCACACGGCTGAGAAGGCGCTTCGTGATCGGGCACATGAACTCGAAATCAGTGAGGAACGCCTCCGATTGGCAGCCGAAGCGACCGGCTTTGGTACCTATGACTACGATGTAGAAACAGATGAGACCGTTTGGTCAGATCAGCTCTATCGCATCTTCCAGCAAAAACCGAAGGCGGCCCTCCAGCCGAGTTTGGTGATGCGGTTGATTCATGATCAAGACCGGCCCAAGGTCCGCAAGCTCATTGAAGATGCCAAACGATCTGCCGGAGATGAAAGCTTCCAGTGCGAGTATCGCATCATCCGGCCCTCGGGAGAAATTCGCTGGGTCCTCGACTCCGGACGGGTTATATTCCAAGAACGCCGGCGCGTTCGATCCCCGGTGCGTATCATCGGTACCCTACAGGACATCACGCAGCGGAAGCTGCATGAGGTTTCCCTGGAACAAGCCAAGAAGTCGGCCGAATCTGCCAATCGTTCCCGTGGCGAGTTTTTGGCGAACATGTCGCATGAAATCCGGACCCCCATGGCAGCGATTATCGGGCATACCGATATTCTCAAAGACCATCTCACCGATCCCGATAACCTTCAATTAGTCGAAACGATTCGCCGCAACGGCAATTTCCTGTTGGAGATTATCAACGATATCCTCGACCTTTCCAAGATTGATGCGGGAAAGGTGGAGGTTGCGAACCGTATCGTTCGTCCAGATGCTATTCTTGCGGAGGTGAGGTCACTGATGGACGTGCGCGCCGCTGAAAAGAATCTGCCGCTGAGGATCGAGTTTACTGGGCCCATTCCGGAAACGATTCATACCGACGCGATCCGACTTCGTCAGATTCTCGTCAATCTCGTTGGCAACGCGATTAAGTTCACCGATGAAGGGGAAGTACGTTTAAGAATCAGTCATGGCTCCAGCGGAATGCTAACCTTTGAGGTCATCGATACCGGGATAGGGATCGCCCCGGATAAGATTGAAACTCTATTTGATCCGTTCGTACAGGCCGACAACACGTCGACGCGTTCGTTCGGCGGTACGGGACTTGGTCTGACAATCTGTCGCCGATTGGCACGCATCCTCGGCGGCGATATCGCCGTCGAAAGCATCCTGGGTGTGGGCAGTCGATTCACCCTGGCGATGGAAGCCCGGTCGCCGGGTCAGTTGGTTCAGCCCAATCTGGCGCTCGACGACGCTGCGGAGAAACCGGACACGTCGATTCGACTCAATGTCGCCGTGCTCGTCGTCGATGACCGTCGAGACATTCGCTATCTCGCTCAGCATTGTATCGAAAAGGCGGGCGGACGCGTTCTTACTGCAACCAACGGACGGGAAGCCATCGAGGTCGTCACGGAAGGCGTCTCGCCTCAGATCGGTGTGATTGTAATGGACATGCAAATGCCGGTTATGGACGGTTACGAGGTCACTGCAGAACTACGCCGCCGTGGGTGTGATGTACCGATCATTGCCTTGACCGCGAACGCGATGAAAAGCGACCGCGACAAATGCATGGCGGCGGGATGCACGGACTATACGACCAAGCCTCTCGATCGTCATCAATTGGTCGCGATGATCGACCGCCTGTCCCATCTCGGCGAATCGAACAGCCTTCGCTCTCACTGAATGCAACGGGAAAGAGCAGGATGAGGCTCCGCCAGTCCATCCGGTTGACTACAGCCGACAGTTATTGAGCGTCATCTCGAAGACGGCTGTCGCGCCGATCAATTTGAGTTGGTCCATGACGTCAACAACTTCGCCCCGGCGCACCATTACTTGCACGCTGCACCAGTCTGCATCTTCGAGCGAATTGATCGTCGGAGAGTTGAAACCTGGCGTCACTTTCTCCGCAGCGGCAAGCTCGCGCCGGGGAACGTTGTACTGGATCAGTGAGTAGTCACGGGCGATCACGACACCCTCGAGACGCTGCACAAGACTGTCGGCGATCCCGCTGAGTCGTCTCGTGTCGTTTTGGATCAAGACGGTTTCGTAGTGTCCGATTTCTTCGAGGATGCGGAGTCGGTTCGCCGCCAGTGTGCTGCCGGTTTCCACGAGATCGACGATCGCGTCAGCAACGCCGAGCTGAATCATCGCTTCGACGCTGCCAGCGAGCGAGACCAGGTGCGCTTGAGCCCCGTGCTCAGCGAGATATTGCCGGGTGACATTGGGGAAACTGGTGGCGATCCGTTTGCCATCGAGTTCCGCGGCCGACTTGATCTCTTTATCGTCAGGGACACAAAAAGCGAGCCGGCATCGACCGACGCCAAACTTCATCCGCTGCTCGACGGCGGCTCCCGATTCTTGAACTAAATCGCCGCCGGTGATCCCCATGTCGATGGCTCCCTCGGCGCAAAGCGTGGGGATGTCGTCGGTGCGAAGGTAGACGAGATCCACATCCATACCGCTGACCCGGGCGAACAGGCCCCGGTTTTGGCGTCGGAAACGCAACCCAGCTTGTGACAGGAGGTCGGTCGCTAAATCGCTCAGCCGTCCCTTGCTTGGGATGCCCAATCGAAGGTGAGAATCGGAGATCATGGCTACTACTTTGTTAGTCCATCGTTGGATTGACGGGCGGCCTTCTCGGCCAACCCGGAGGTGCCCTCGCGGCGGGCCAGTTCCGCGGCGACCTCGTCGAGCGAGATCCCGCGCCAGGCCAACATTACGAGGGTGTGATAAATCAAATCGCCAGCCTCGTAGACGGCGTGAGCACGTCCGTCAGCTCCTGCTTCGCCCGCTGCCTCGATCAGCTCTTCCGCTTCCTCGCGAATCTTCTTGCCGATCGCATCGGCGCCACCGTCGAGTAGTTTTGTCGTGTACGAGCCCGCCGGTCGCTCAGCGGCACGCTCAGCGAGGGTGGACATCAGACGATCGAGTGGAGCGAGCGAATCAGGCACGGGAAAAGGCTGTCGTGTCAGGAAAAGATCGTAAAAAACCGCAGGGCAGGAAGCCGCAGATGTTAGTCGGAGAAGCCGATTTCGCCAACCGCCACATGTTTTCCCGTCCGCCGCTGGCATTTTGGACAAAAAAACGTCGATCGTTGGGCCTGAACGATTCGGCGGATCGTGCCCTCGTGGCAGCGTGAGCACAGCTCCCCCGCCCGGTCGTACACGCGGTGCATGTTTTGGTACCCGCCCGATTGATTCAGCGCATTGCGATACGTTCCGTCGCTCAGCGTGCTGCCCTCGTGAGCGATCGCCTGGTTCAAGACCCGGCCAATGGCTGCGTGCAGCCGCGACCACTGCGGCCGGCTGAGTTGGTCGCACCTCCGTCGCGGATCGATGCCGGCGACGAATAAGATCTCCGCTGCGTAGAGGTTGCCGATGCCTGCCACGGCAGTCTGATCGAGCAGAGCGACCTTGATCGCCCGTCCGCTCCGGCTGAGCCGCTCGCGAAGTGTCGGTTCTGAAATCAACAGTGCGTCTTCGCCCAATCTCGCGTCGATCTGTGATTCGTACTCTGTGGGACTCATCAAGCGGATCGTGCCGAGGCCCCGCCGATCCCACACCAAGAGCGGACTATCGCTAGGCACTGCACGAGCGTTAGGCACTGTACGAGACATTCCGGCAGCGGCTTCGTTCGCCGCGGAGCCGGCCCTTCCCGGACGCTCGTCTGGCCCCAACCGCTCGGCAGCGGAAGTCTGCTCACTGCAAAATTCAATTCGGAGCCGCAGGTGATCGACACCCGGTGGATCGGCTAGCAATACCAGCCCGCTCATACGCGGTTCGATCACAAGTCGATACTGGTCCTCGAACACGATCATCACCCGCTTGCCCCGCCGCTGAATGTCGCTGACGAGTTGGCCCACGCGCGAGCGGTGGATCTCGGTGATTGGCGGTTCGATCCGACACGGTCGACAGGCGCAGGGTGGCTGCTCGACACGGGCGACCCGCGAACCAATGATGGGTCGAATCCCTCGACACATCGTCTCGACTTCCGGAAGCTCCGGCATCAGTGAGTCTGAGCGTCCGGAGAGTCGGCGTCATCCACACGGAGCAGTCCGAGCGTTTTGCCGGCCGAGTCGAGTTCGAACTTGTATCGATTGAGATAGCTGAGTCCCAACAGGGGTTCGGCTTTGAGAGGGATCGCTTCGAGCACGACGGCATCGACATCCTCGGCTTCGAATTGACCGACGCGAACACTCGAGAGTTTGACGCGTCGGCCACTGATCTGTTGCCCATTGGCGAGTTGCAGGCGGAGAATGGGAGCATCATCGGGAACGACGATCTGCAGCTCCTTTGCGGCGTCGGCAGGCAGTGTCACGAGGGTGGCACCACTGTCGATGATCATCCGGACGGATTGCTGGTTGACGCTGACCATTGTGTACAGTGCGCCACTCGGCGCAGCGTTCAGTTCAATCGTCTCTTGAAAGACCTCCTGTTCGAAATCGCGAAAGCGATTCTCGATCGCGTGCAAGACTTGCTCCGCATCAACATCTTTCGGGACGTCAAAGTTCGCGTTCATCACGCTGATCGCAATCTGAACCTGCCCGTTCTCGAGCTGAGTTTGAATCGTGTCCTCGAGTTCATCGATCTGCTTGCGTACTTGAAAGACGGACTCGGCGTAACCTTGTTCGGCAGTGTTGATCTTCGCTCGAGCCTTCTGGATCAGCTCTTTATGTTCGCCATGCTGCTTTTTAAGCTGTTCAATCTTGGTCCGCGTGGCATTGATCAATGCTACCAGTCGATTGTTTTTTGCCACGTCGATGCCAGCGACGCGGGCGAGTTGCAGGTTCAGTTCGCCGTCTTGGTTTTTAAGTTGGTTGATTTCATTCTCGAACATCGCCCCCTGGTTCTGGGAGACCGTGAACGCTTTCTGTTGCAGTTGGAGCTCTCGTCGTTCGCGGCCGAGCCCACTGAGCGTCCGCGACAACTCCGCCGCGTCGGTACTCTGGATCGATTTTCCGCTTCGTCGCAGCCCAGCGTCGAGCAATACAGTCTCCGCCTTTTCGACGACGGCCGCTGAGTAGGTTACCGAGGGCGCCGTCGTGTTGGAGTCGCTCGCCGCCGCGGTCGGGCCGTCTGCGTAGACGCTTGCGAGACCGCCCGTGACCGATCCACAAAGAAGCACCAATGCGAACTCGCCGGTCCGCCAGGCTACCCTCGAACAGATCCGGCGACCTGAAGCCCAGCAACCCCAGATCCGGCGACCCAAGATCCGGCGACCTGAAGCCCAGCGGCGCGGGGCCCACGAGCGCGAGGCCGGCAGGTGGGGGGCGGTGTGGGGCACGGAGAACATGGCAATCCATCCAAGGTTTTTCAAAACGATCCTTCTATTGTAAGCTATGGGGGTCCGCGGTGGCGTTCCGTTGTTGGACGCCTCATCATTGCAGCCTTTGACCCCCGGTAAAGTCGATTTTCATGGATGTCTCGAAAATGAAACCGAATCCCATGACCTGTCCGACCTGCGGCCGGAAATTCTTGTCCGACGAGACCCCGACACCTCCGTTCTGCACCTCCCGGTGCCAACTGATTGATCTGGGACGCTGGTTCAACGAGGAGATTGGTGTGCCGTTTGAGGGGGATGCGGAGGATACACCGGTTGAGTACCGCGACTATCCGGACGAACCTCCCCGGCGATGACTCTGTCTTAGAGATGCGAACGCACGCGTTGCAGATTTCGGCTGTTTTGCGTGCCGTGCCGGCCTCAGGCGGCGGACGTCGGATTGTCGGTTTCACGCTGGGGAAGGGCTCGAGAGCACTTGCCGCGCGCGTCGGACTGGTTCACAATGACGCGTCTTTGATTCGTCACGGCGGCCTTTTCCAACACATGGGTGTGGGAAAGGTTTCTTTTTTGGTTTCTGCAAAAATTCAGGATGACAGGCATGGTTGAATCCGTCCCCATGACCCGCGAGGGCTACAACAAAATCAAAGCGGAAATTCACCGTCTCGAGCACGTGGAAATGCCGCTCGTGACGGAGAAGATTGCCGAAGCTCGAGAGGAAGGCGATCTGAAAGAGAATGCGGAGTATCACGCTCAGCGTGAAAACCAAGGGATGTTGATGGCGAAAGTCAACGAGCTGAAAGACAAAATCGCGCGCGCCTCGATCATCGACCCGTCAAAACTGCCCAAAGATGAAGTCGTTTTCGGTTGCACGGTCACGGTGGAGGATGTTGCCTACGGGGACGAGGAAGAGTTCACACTCGTCGGCGCTGGTGATGAGGACTACGACGCGGGCAAGATTCTCGTCACGAGCCCCTTCGGCCAGGGCTTGCTCGGTAAGAAAAAGGGTGAGTTCGCCGAAATTGACGTGCCCGCGGGCAAGATCAAGTTCAAGGTGCTGAAGATCTCTTTCGAACTGTGACAGTAGTGGACGAAGCGATGAGTCCCCCGCATCGTAGCGGACGAAGCGATGAGTCCTTGCGTCCCCACAAATATCCCGTCAGGGATAATAGAAAATAGCCGCGGGTCAGCGCAGCGCCACCTACGATTGATCGTGGAAGAGGGGAGCGCCGACCCCGAAGTGGGTCGCAGACCTCGCCGTGGACGATCTTCCACCCCATTCGGGGTTAGCAGGCGTGTTTCGCGGCGTTTCCGGTGGTGTTCGCTTGCGCTCGACCACCGGCTATTTTCGGTTCATCCGACGGAAGCGTGCGCAGAGCACAGCGGAAGGATTTTTGAGGCATGGCTTTAGTATCCAATGATCTTTCAAAAATGCGTCCCTGACGAACAAACGCTCGCCAGGGATCGACAACACCATTGGCGTACCGCTTTTGCAGGGAAACGCTGTCGACCGAGATATCCCTTGCCAAGCCAGCACCTCTGCAGAGCTCGGCTCCGTTTCTCCCGGCAGTGCCAGTCTAACATTGATAATCACATCCCACAAATAAATCCTTCGATACTGGAGCCATGCCTTGAAAACCTCGGGCGCACGCTTCCCTCGGATGAGCCCTATTTCCTTGGTTCTTCTCGGAATTGAGTGGCATGGAAATCGCGGTCGAACCGATCGATTCTCGGATCCTGCGTGGTAGATTTTCCAGGCATGGGCTCCTGCGCTGAGTAATTTTGAATTTCAGGGACGACTCCGATAGATTTGTAGATGCCGGAAAAAACGGACTGGCGGCAATGCGGGGACGCGGGCCTGGGAAGGGATATTCCGGTCGATAGCGCACCAGTGGTGCGGTTGATGCTCGGCAACTTCACGCTTGCCGGGCATCCGTTCTTCGCTCACTGGATGCAGGAGCCGATGCCTCAAAAATCCAACATCCTCGATGCCTGCCACTCAATCACGAGCAGAAACATTTTCTTTTACGCCTTCGGCGTAGGAAAACTTGTGGGGAATGACCAGGAAGCGATGAGTCCCTCGCCAAACACCGATCGGGCTAGGAGCTCGAGGCGAGCGAGACCATGGCGGCGGGGGCGTCTTCGATTTCCTGTTCATCGAGCCGGTACGGAAGCGTCACCCAGAAGGTACTGCCTCGGCCCAGTTCGCTCTTAAAATCAATCTCGCCACCGAGCAGAATCGACAGTTCTTTAACGATCGATAGCCCCAGGCCGGTCCCGGCGAATTCTCGGGTCAGACCATCGCCCTCGAGCACTTTGGTACTCTGACGGAACTTCTCAAAGATGATCGGCTGGTCTTCTTCGGCAATTCCGACGCCGGTATCGATCACCGACATCCGGAAGCGACCGTCGGCCAAGTCCGTGACGCGGATCGTGATCATGCCTCCTTCGGGCGTGAACTTGATGGCATTGCTGAGCAGGTTGTTGATGATCTGACCGAGCTTGTTGGGATCTTGATAGGCCTTGGGCAGGTCATCGGGGACGTCGATCGACAACGAGATGTTCTTGTCCTCTGAGAGTGACTGGATCATGTCGCACTGGGCACTGATCAGCCGCGAGATTTGGAATTCGCTGCGACGCACCTCCATCTTGCCGGCTTCGACCTTGGCCAAGTCGAGGATGTCATTGATCATCTCCAATAGCAGACGCCCACTTTTTTGAATGTTGGTGGCATACCGACGCTGTTTATCCTCGAGCGAATCGATGCCTTGTAGGACTTCCGAGAACCCGATGATGCTGTTCAGCGGTGTGCGCAGTTCATGACTCATGTTCGCCAGAAAGTCTGTCTTCAGGCGGTTGGCTTCGTAAAGTTGCAGGTTCAGTTGGGCGAATTGGTCCACGCGGGCATCCAGTTCCCGGTTGACGCTTTGGAGCTGGGTTTGCGTCTCGGTGAGGTGCCGGAGCATGCGATTGAAGGCATCGGCGAGCTCGCGAAATTCATCTTCGGTATCGATCACCGCACGCTGGTTGGTGTCACCATGGGTAATCGCATCACTGACATCGCGCAAGTGCAGCAAGGGTTGGAGGACGAGATAGCGGACGATCGCGTGCAACACAAAGAGGGTCACCGCCACGATTAACATTGCCATCGCAACGACAGCGGCTCGAATTTGGTTGGTATCGTTGAGGATCTTTTCATCAGGCATGCTCACCCGTTTGACGCGAAACGGCAACTCAGCAGCCCGCGTTTCGGGATCGACGTCAGGCGAGAGAGCGATCGCCGCTCCCGTGGGCGTGTGGCAGGCGATGCAGTCCTGGGTCAGGAAAACGGGCTCATAGTAGACGTACCGACCTTCAATCGGACCAATCGCTCTGAACAGCGGCCGGTTACCGGGCCCGATTCGGCTCATGGCTGCGTCCTCGGCAAGGTTGACCGGTTCGGCCAACCCGGGTTGGTCCTCACGCAGCCGATCGGCCATCCGGGAGCGAAACATGCCCTCGAGTTCAACCAGAAGTTGACGCTCCGATGGCGACGCGGGTGGGGTCGCGGGCTCGAGATTGTCAAAGGGGTGCGGGTCCTCAAGCCCGAGGATATCGAATTCAATATCCTCGCTGAGCAGTTGCGACCGCAGTGCGGTGACCTGTTGTTGCTCAAGCTCGAGACGTTGGGGGGGCACCCCATTCTTGTAAATTGCGTTGGCGTGCAGCAGCATCATCTCGGTGGCCGCGACGTCACGGGCCTGTTGCTGTGTCGTCATCCGGACGAAGCGATCGGCCAATAATAGAACGACGCAGAACGCACCGCACATCAGCACGACCAGCGCCGAGCCGAAGAACAGCAGACATTTGCGTTCGAGACTCATCGACGCGAATAAGCTTTGGAAAAACCGCAGCATCAGCAAAATAGGTGCAAGGGGAATGGGCTGAACGTGCGAACCGGTTTTCGGTAGCAGACTGTCTAGTTTGACTGAAACTCGCCACCGTGACGAGACGAATCCACCCATTACTCGTTTTTCGCGTAATCGAGATATTTTACCGAATTCCTACAGTTTCTGTGCCCCAGGCGGCCTCCACGTGAAATAATGCTTGTTTCGCTGCGGAGTCATAATTAGGATTACCTGCGTTTTGTCACGGAAGACTGTGAAAAAAAGCTGACCGATCAGCTTGCGTTTAACTGTAACTGTCCCCGCTTTGACCTCTGTAAACCACCCCGAGACAATGATGAAGCGTTCAATCCGCCACTCCCTGCGATGGAGCCTTGTGGTCACGTTGGCCACTTACCTCAGTACTGGCCCGGTGGCCGCTGGGTGGCTTCACCGACACATGCACCCATGTCCACCCGAGCCGCAGTGCTGCCCCGTGCCGACTTGTAGCACGCCACCGCCCGCTCCGGATTGCTGTGCCGAGCCCGTCTACTCGCCACCTGTCGTCGACTGCTGTGAGCCAGATCCCTGCTGCGGTGGCGACGTGGTCGAAGGTGTGTCGGTTCTCGAGGGCAGCTCGGTGATGGAGGGAACGATCGTTCCTGAAACCGAAATGTCAGAGGAAGCCTCGGTGCTCGAAGAGCCAGCCGCCGATGCTGGTCAAGACGCCGAGCCAGCTGCGGAGACGGAAACCGAGGAAACCACTTCGACGTCCACCGACGCTCCTGAGGAAGCGGACAGCGAGGCTAGCGAAGCCGCGGCAGATGCCGAGTCAGTCGAGGCTGCCGACGAAGAACTCGACGCGCCTCCCGCGCCAGTCGAAGAGCCCGCGCCAACTCCCGAGCCGGAAGCGGACGCTGGTATGGGCGGAGCCGAGGAAGCCATGGAGCTTCCTAACGACCCACAACCCGCTGATCCAGAACCGATTACCCCAGAACCCGCCGCTCCCGCAGCGGAGGAGTCAATTGACGATCTGTTTGGCGAACCCGCCGAAGCCGACATGAATGAGCTCCCAACTGAGCCGGTAGAGCCGGCGAACGAGTCCGACGAAATGGACGACTTGTTCGGCGCACCAGCCGAAGATATCCCGCCAGCCGACACTCCTGCCGCACCTGCTGAATCGGAAAGCGTCGAGGACTTGTTCGGCAGCGATGCGGATGACGCCTTGCCCGGTTTGGAAATGCCAGCCGAAGACGCCGCTGCTAGCGACGATCTCTTTGGTGCTCCCGCAGAGATGGAAGATCTGCCAGCCGATGATTCGGGTGCGATCGATGACCTGTTTGGGGATCCTGCTGCCGAGCCCGGGGCCGCCGAGCCGGAAGCGATTGAGCCCGCTGCTCCTGGTGAAGGCATCGATGACCTCTTCGGTGACCCGCCTGCCGACGAACCGGAGGCTGACACTTTGGACGACCTGTTCTCACAGTGGTCCGACGAAACCGAGGCAGCTGAAAATGCGATGATCGAGGACGCCGCACCTGTTGCCGATTCCGACGAAGTTGAGTCGCCCGAGGAAACAGGCGATACCTTGACCGCACTCGACAGCACGGTCGTACGTGATTGGGTTGATAACACGGGCGGATTCCGCACCGAAGGACGCTTGATCCAAATCGGTGACGACCACATCAAGTTGCTCAAGAACAATGGCAAGACCTGCACGGTTCCAATGGACCGCCTCAGCTCCGAGGACAGCGATTACGTCGAATCAATCGCACGTAGCATCGCTCTGTTCGTGATGGTCTCACCGAGCAACTAGGTCTGCTCAGGCTTCGTCAAGCAAGCGTGGCGTCCTTCGGTTTCACCCATGGAACCGTTGGACGCCACCGGTACTGTTCGAGACGCGGCTTAGGATCCTTCTTCTTCGGTCTTGCCTTCTAATCGATAGCACTGGGCGATCGCTTGTCTGGCATAGTCGACTGACTCGGCGAGAACCCGAGCGGCTTCCTGGCGAGCATGGAAGCCTTTGCTGTTTTCGCTTGAGATATAGTCCAGTCGCCACATTGCTTTGCGCTGCAGGTCCCGGATCGGCTCGAGCTCTTCATCGGTCGCTCCGGCCTCTTGGACTGCCACGATCGCGTCGAACATTTCCACGCACGCGTCGGCGGCTCGATCGATCAATTGGACGGTGCGATCTTGAATGACGCTCACCCGGTCCTTGAGTTCTTGCTCGGCAACGTGGTGACAGGTCTGGCAGGCCTTGTTGATATTCGTCATCGGGCTGCGGACCCAGTGGCTGCTGACCTTGGTCGCTCCCACTTTCTCATAGGGCATGTGGCAATCGCTGCAACTGACGCCCGCACGAGCGTGAATCCCTTGGCTCCACAGTTCAAATTCAGGATGCTGGGCCTTGTAGACCTTGGTGCCGGTTTCTTTGTGGACGTAATCATAAAACGAACCGCCCTCATTTCCGTCAGCATCCTCGGGGAACTGCGTCTCGTCCCATTCCTTTTCCAGATCTTCGACTTTCAATCCGTTACCCCACGGATAGGTGAGTGTCATCTTGTTGGCGCAGTAGTATTCAACATGGCACTGCCCGCAGACAAACGAACGGAGCTCTTGACGCGTGGCGTGCACGTTGGGGTCATAGTCACCCTGGGCACCGTCGTCACGCCATTTCTGAATGCTGGGTAGATGCGGGACCGGATCGTCACTTTTGGCTAGCTTGTCGATGCCGAGAATGAAGCCAGGACGGGTCACACGAATCGCCATGGTTTCCGGATCGTGGCAATCGATGCAGGAAACGGGGTGGGCCTCGCCTAAGTGCGGATCACCCGCTTCGGCTTTGACGACACCGTCGGGGGTTTTCTCCAGCTCCTTCAAGACGTCTTCATAGTTATGCTGGCTGACGGCTCGGAAACCTGCCATCACCGCGTCGTGGTCAAAGGACTCCGCGAGAGCTGCCTCGGTCACCTCTTCTCCTGCCTCCTCCATGCCGATGCGTCGATAGGTGGGAACGATCGCAGCATGGCAGTGCAGACACGCACCGGCTTGCTGGACCTGTGTCACCCGCGGGCTCACTTCTTGATCGGACAGCATATAAGCATGGCCGCGCGCCTCTCGATATTCGATGCTGAACGCGTAACCAGCGTAGAGGCGTTTCAGCCAGGGGTGTTCTTTCAGCTTGCTCGGCGGCAAGGCGTGATTCCCACCGTAGTCGGTGTACTCGTCGTCGACTGTGCGGAGGTAGTCCTCGTACTGTTGAGGAAAGTTGAGCCCCCATGGTTCTGGATCGGTGCTGATCTCGCTCACTTCGACCACTTTGACGAATGGCGTTCGCGCTTCCTGTTGGCGTTCAAAGATGTTGACTAGCAGCATGGCGATGCCGATCGTGGCCAAGGCAACCAAACCTGTCAGGAAAGCGAGCCAGCCGTAACTTTGCTTTTTTTCAGTACTCATTAGGTAAGCTCGTCGAAGGAAGAGTTCAAATAGGGAGGCCGCCGGTTGCTATCTTTCGGCGTGTCCGACGCTGGTATGGCAATGAACGCATGAGAGCATGTCTTGTCCTCGAACGTCCGGTAAGAGTGGATGAACAAGGTCTTGGTGACAATGGATGCAGGCATTCTGCGTCACACGCTTGTTCCTTGGCTTGATCTGGATTGGGTCTTTGAAATTTCCCATCGTGAAGGCCAGCGAATGGAAGAAGCCATTGTCCGCTTTCGTCACCCACTTGCCTAAGAAATAGTGGGGCAGGTGGCAGTCATTGCAGACCGCGACGGCATGATGCGAACTCTGCTGCCACGAATCCATGTGAGATTGCATGACATGACAATTCGCACAGGTTTGCGGGTTATTACTTAGGTAGCTGGCCCCCTTGCCATAGCCGAACGTGAAGAATCCGATCCCGATCAACATCCCCATGCAAACCGCAAACAGAACAACAGCTTTGCCAGGTCGAAATGGGAACGCGGATTTTGCTGTCGAAGTCTCGGTCACCTGCTCTTGTGGCGGGGATGATTCATCCGACATCGAATCGGTCCGAAAAAGAAGAGGGTAAGGGCAAATGCAAGGTCACGCTCAGACCACAGTTGCTCCGGGGATCTCGAAGCCAGAGTTGTCAGCGTCTTTGATCAAAGCATTGGCTTGCTCAGCAAATTCACCGGTGAAACGCTCTGTCGCAGGGTCGAATGTGAGCGACTTGCCGAGCTGATACTCGGTGCTGTTCTCAGCGATCCCGACCCCATCGCGCATGACCTCATGGAGCTTCGTGAAATGGGCGACCGCGTCATCGTTACCTAGCAAGTTGGCAGCATCGACATGGAAGGAAACCGGTTCGCCAATTCGATACGAATTGTTCATCAGATGGCCGAGGACGCAGCCATAGTGGGCGTCGAGCGCATTTCCATTGGCCATCGATGGGTCTCCAGCGCGAACCGCTGCGATAAACGAGTTCCAGTTTCCGCCTGGCGTCACGTGGCCCTGGGCCAGCTTGAGTTTTTCGGGGCGTTTGGCACCAGGTCGGAGGATCTGGTAGCTGCCCTCACCGGTGATGACGCTGCCGTCTTCGAGGTAATACTCGTTGAAAACCTGGCGCTGGTAACCTTCGTAATTGACGTTGCGGACGTTGAAGAACACCATTTGACCGTTGGGGTACTCCGCATAGGAGAACATTGTATTGGGGGTTTCGCCCTGGTCATCCCACTGGAAGCGACCTCCGATCGACATGGCTCGCACGGGATGCGTTTGGTCATCGTCGATAGCCCAGCGGGCGATGTCGAGTTGGTGCGTGCCTTGGTTATTGAGATCGCCATTGCCGGTCTCCCAGAACCAGTGCCAGTTGTAGGGATGGTAATTGGCATGGTATTGGTCGATGACAGCGGGGCCCTTCCAGAGATCCCAGTTTAGATTTTCAGGCGGAGGGCCCGGTGGCTTGTTGCCGATCCCACCCCGCGGCTTGCAGCAGTAGCCGTAGGCGATCTTCAAACGCGGCAATTCGCCTGATTTCAACGCTTCGTGCAGGCCCGCGATGCCTGCGTTGCTGCGGCGCTGGGTACCGTGCTGAACCACGACGCCATACTTCTTCTGCGCCTCAACTGCCGTGCGTCCTTCGCTGACGTCATGGCTCATCGGCTTTTCGACGTACACGTGCTTGCCCGCCTGGGCCGCACGAATGGTCATCAGCGAATGCCAGTGATTCGGGGTGGCGATCGAGATAGCGTCGAGCCCTTTGTCATCGAGTGCTTCGCGAAAATCAGCCACTCCCTTGGTCGTGAACTTGCCCGTGGCACGTTTTTCCAAGCCATCCATGCGGCGTTGCAAGACGTTTGCAGCCGGATCGATGACGTAGGCCAGTTCCACATTGTCGGCCTTAGACCAACCGTCAATATGGCTCTGTCCGCGACCGTTGAGCCCAGCGACCGCGATCCGCACGCGATCATTGGCACCCTGAATTCCCGCCGTTGCTTTCGTCCCCATGATGATCAAGGATCCGCCAACAGCGGACGTACTCTTGAGAAACTGACGGCGATTGGAGCGAGCTTGCGAAGACTTTCTCATGACGATGATTTCCTTGGCAGCGGAGAGGCGACGGTAGCTAGAGAGAGAAATTGTATCACAGTTCGCCGCGGCCAGTGTGTTTCGTGTCCATCGTCAGGCAGAACGACCATGCCAGCCAAGGCTGTTGATGCACAGCGTGCTCTTATTCGCCTCGGCCTGGCTGTTGCTGTGATCTCAACGAAGCGGCGTTGGGACCGGGCGGGATACCATGATTGATCTCATCAATCGAAACGCCAAGCAGACGCTCGGAGATTGGATTGAGTTGCCCCGGGGCACCTTGGACATGAATCGTTCTCTGAACGTGTTTCAAAGTCTCTCCCGGTCCGAGAGCCGCCGCTGGCGAAGATGTTTCCAGTTCGTAGAACGGACCAAGTGGAGGTTCACCGGGAGCGGGAGAACCGTCGTTATAGGCATTGATAGCATCGCCCTGGAACGGCTCGTCTTGAAATTCCCACATCGAATTGACGTATCCCAACGGGGCCGTTGGAACATTGTATGTCACCACGGTGAGCACCTCGCCCTCTGCGTCGTAGCTGCCGGCGATTCCTAGAGACCGCTGCGGGGAAATTCCGATTTTTCCGCGCCGCGTCCCATCACCTTTGAAGAACAGGACATCATCTTCTACGCTCAGGTGTTCCGGTGGAACCTCTCCGAAATAGCTGTCGTTGACTTTGGGACCTAGCGATGAGTCATTGCCAGCTCGGAAAGGGACGACGATCGTCGTCTGCGGCGATGGGTTGTACATGCCGAGCAACCAAATCGAAGGCATTCCTGTTTCAACGGTCCAGGCCTCTGTGCCGATGTTGGTCAAGCGATTATCGGATTCGTAGGCGACCACATGCACGCCAGCGGGCAGCTGCGAAACACGCAGCGATTCGGCGATGGCCTCTTGATCGAGTAGCCGGACGGTTCGCTCGATACCCATTTGGAATGTCGTGTTGCTGAAGTTGGTGATTTCGCAGTCCCGTTCGAATTTTGCCGTCGTCTTGGTTTGCTGAACCAGTTCGAATGGTTCCGTATCGATTGCCGGCGGCGTGGACCAATCGGCGAACTCGAACGACGTGCCCGGTTTGAAGAACAACGCGAATTGTCCTCCTTCCGGGCCGAGCCAGAATCGTTCTTCACCACCGAAGATATAGATGTGCTCCTCCAATTGCCCCTCACGCTCAGCTTCGCTCAGCAATCCTTTCTCGATCACAGGGCGATTGATCCAGCCGAAACTGGGGCCGCTTTCGCGATCAACGGTGCTGGTCATCACGCGGCCTTGATAGTCGGGCACCAAAACGACAGCGGCGCCCTCTCGTTCCAATAAGACCGTATTGGTGTGCTCGCGGAGAAACTCATAATCCGCTTGAAATGTTGTCATGCTGGACTCCGGTCCGGACTGCGCGCGTGTCGCTTGAGGTAGCAACAGCGAGCTGAGCAGCACGGCGAGAGTCAAAGCGTAGGGGCGGTTCATGGGGTACCTTGAAATGCCTTCGCGGGATCTTTCTCGATCACGTTCGGGTGGTGCTGAAGAGTGGTCGTCGCAATCTCGAACGTCCAAGCGGTCGTCGACTCGCCCAAATCGCTCGGTGGCGTGATACGCACGCCTTCGGGAGTGACTTCGTAATCAACTTCCGCGTTGGAACCGAGCAGGGCAATCGCAGTAACATCCGACGCCTGCCAGTTGGCTGTCCCTTTGATCAGAAACGGTTTTTCGGGCCGCGACATCTTGATGGCGTAGAGATTCTTTCCCTTGGCCGTGAACGCCAATTGCTCGTCATGCTGATCGCTCACCTTCCAATATCTCGATCCGTAGATCGCCTCCCCGTTGATTCGCAGCCAATCGCCCATCGCTCGCAGTCGTTCGACCTGCCAGGTGGGAATTGTGCCGTCGGTTTTGGGACCGATATTGATTAGAAAGTTACCGTTGCGGCTAATGACTTCGACCAGCTCATGGATCACCGCTTGATCGGACTTCTTGCGTCGGTAATCTGGCGCTTCCTCGGCCGCGAGGTATCCGAAAGAGGACCCGAACGTCGTGCAACTTTGCCATTTCGGTCCGATCACCTTGAATTTCAAATTGTCCTTTTCATAACAGCCAACACCATCCGGCCAGTTGGGGTTGCCGCCCTTGTTGTTGCAGTACACCGCTTGCCCTCGGGAGGAACCCTCGTTCATGAAATCCGTAATCATGCCGCGCAGTTGATCGTCCATATATTGGATCGGAGGCTTGGCGATTCCAGCTCTCACCTGATTGCCGTCTCGAGTATAGATTGGAAAGTCATCGACCCATAAGAAGTCAGGTTGATACTTTTTCTGGATCTCCTTCCAACGAGCAACGTAGTCGTCGATGAAAGCCTTGTCGTAGCGGAACGGGCCGTAGAGTGATGCAGCTTCAGGCACCCGCTGAATCTCCTCAGCGATATCTTCTTGCGGTTTGCTCTCCACCGCATAGAGATCCTTTGCAAAGAAGCCGGTGTGCCGTTCGCGGTGGTATGATGGTGCGTACTTCAACCCGTGTTTCCGGACGGCCTTGCCGAGATCCCCGACGAGGTCGCGTTTCGGACCCATGTCCATCGCATTCCACGGCGTCAGGTCGGAGTCCCAATTGGCCCAGCCATCGTGGTGTTCTGCCGTCAGGACCACGTACGTGGCGCCGACTTCGGCGAACAACTTCGCCCATCGGTCCGGGTCCCAGTTCTCGGCTTGGAACTCGGGGATAATGTCTTTGTATCCAAACGCAGGCGGGGTCGCTCCCCATCGCTTTTGCATGTACGGGTAGTAGTGATCGGATTCCCGATACAGCAACTTGGGGACGTGTTCGGCGTAGCCAGCACCACCCCGCTTGTACCCAATCGCACTGTAAGGCCCCCAGTGAATGAAGATACCAATCTTGCCGTCATTGAACCAAGCGGGAACGGGCATCTCTTGAAGCGATTCCCAGCTCCCGTCGTAGGGAGGGGCTGCACGCTCGTCTGGTTCCGATCCGGCAGTCTTTTGCGATTCCTGGTTCGCAGAGTTTCCAACGTCAGCGGGTGTCTCAGCCGCATACGCGATTGAGACGCTCAACGCGAGCAGGAAGGATAGTAGCAATTTCATTCATCGGGCCTTGTTATGGGGGGGCGGTCTCCCGCCTTTCGATCTGCTGCGATCATCAGGGGAAGCCGAGAAGCCGTGCACGAAGAAGCCGCATGCCGAGAATCTCGGAGTGCTGGTTTCCGCCATGTTGCTGCTAACACAATCGGATGCACGTAAAGACCTTAGTTTTCCTTGCTGAGAGATTCAACGACGCGGCTGGATACGAGTTCGCGAGGGTGCGGCGTGACCGCTCGACCGGGAAGCGTCGTTAGCACGACGCAAACGGTATCGGTGGCGGGATCGGCCCAACAAATCGTGCCCGTCGAACCGGTATGACCAAACACATCGTTTCGGGCGGGGCCGTTCAAACCGCTTCCGAGATCGAATCCAAGACCGCGTGCCCTCATGTTGGGTGGATTGTGATTCTGGATCATCAAGCGAGCAGTCTCCGGTTGCAGCATGGTTACCTGAGGATGCAAAAACGCGTTCAGGAACCGAGCCACGTCGCCCGCCGACGAAAACGCCGTCCCCCAAGGTGCTCCGAGTTGCCGCCAGTAGTCGCTGTTCCAATCCCAGGATTTCGTGCTCGGGTCTCCCGCACCCGATTCGGGAGCGGCGTGTTCGACCTGGCACCGCATCAATGATTCTCGGTGCAATCGACCGATTCCCAGAGACGTCCGTTTGAGCTGCAGCGGCTGACAGACAACTTCGTCGACCAACTTCGCAATCGGCTTGTCCGTGATTCTTTGCGCCACTTCGGACGCCAGCAGAATGGCCATGCTGGAATAACTGTATTGCCCACCCGGTGCGAACAGCAATGGAGTCCGGATGGCAGCATCAACGAACTCGGCCAAGGGGCTGTGGGCCGCTCGCAGTTTCGCATTTTCTGGCAATTGGTCGGGCAGTCCCGAGGTATGCGTCATCAGTTGCTGCATGGTGATCCGTTCCCGACCTTCGCCCTGGAACTCGGGCAGAAACTCGACGACTCGATCATCCAGTTTGAACTCGCCGGCATCGAACAAAGACATCACCGCCGCGATGGAGATTGGCTTGGAGATCGACCCTAATAAAAAGCTCGCGTCCACCGTGCCAGCACCGCCGTAAGCTTCGGAGAAAACGTCGTCTTTCTGACGCAGGTACATCGTCGCGGATTCGACTTGCCCCGATGCTGTCGCCTTCCGCAATACCTCGGCCCCCGCGTCAAAGCGACCTTCTCGGACGGCAGCCAACAGTGGCGGTGCGACAGCCAGGCTCAGTCCGGCGTGAAGGATTCGGCGGCGTTTCATAATTCTACTTTCGATATCTTTGGGATTCTTTACTTTTTACGATTGTTATTGCTATCAGCTGGAAAAGCTGAGCGACACGGTCGGGCTGCTATTCAAGCAGCCACCCAATCGCCTCGGCTTGCTGCTTCTCAGCCTCACCGGTGAAGGTTACCAGTGCACTGGATTGAGAAGCCTGGTCATAGGTAGCGGCGATCATTGCAGGCGGAGCGTCTTGACCGGCGAGCCATAGCGGTCGTGGAGCCAGCGATGCGATCAGGCCGGGCAGATCGAGATACTTCGCGGCTACCGGGAGGAACATTGGATGTGTCATTAAATGAACCAGTGAACGAGAGAGAGAACGCTCTCAAGTGTACAGCGTCTCCCTGTGTCTGTGTCGCCGAGCTTCCTGTCGCCAAGCCTCCTGTCGGGAGCTTCCAAGTCGTTCGCACGCTGTTGCTCGAGCGTGTAGACTTGCAGACACCAGCGGATGTTCTGCGAAAGCCAGCGACGTACTGAGCTCAGCATAACGCCGGCAATCAACCACATGCACGCGATGATCCGTTCACAGGCAGCTAGCATTCCACGGTGAATGGGTTTGGATCTTTGCTCAGCGTCCCAGCGATGAAGGAAGAAATATGGACACTCCAGTTCCATCACGCCGCAACTTTCTGCAAGCCACCGCCGGTGGGCTCTTCGTCTCCGCTTCGCTGACTTCGCCAGACACGAAGGCGTCCGACGCCAACCCTGGGATTCGGATGGCGAATCCGCTCAGCGGTGACGTACTGCGCACTGAAGCAGAGCTTTCACCTGACGCTCAGGTTTTGAAAGAGCAACCCCGAGAGATTCCTGTGGCCGGAAAGAGCGAAGTGCTCGTTTGTGGCGGTGGTCCGGCCGGAGTCGCTGCGGCCTTGGCAGCTGCTCGTGCCGGGGCAACGGTGCAATTGATCGAAGTCGCGGGATGTCTGGGCGGTGTCTGGACAGCAGGGCTATTGACCAAGATTCTTGATGCGGAGAACAAATCCGGGATCATGGCCGAGCTACTCCAGCGGTTCGCAGAGCACGGCAGCGCGGTGGCGAATCAGACCAACGGCACGGTTTACGATCCGGAAGTGGCCAAGTTTGTGCTCGAAGACGTTTGTGTCCAGGCGGGTGTGAAGATCCGCTTGCACACACGGCTGGTCGGGGCTGTCACGGACTCGAACCGCCGCGTCGTCGCGGTACTGACGGAATCAAAGTCCGGTCGTGAAGCTTGGCTAGCCGATCGATTTATCGATTGCAGTGGTGATGGTGACTTGGCGGCCCATGCAGGTTGTCGATTCGATCTCGGCTTCGGCGAAGACTGCGAGTGTCAGCCCATGTCGATGCTCGCGTTGTTGACTGGGATCGATCCCGATGCCGTGCGCCCATACATTCGAGAAACAGCACCTGCAGCAAAACGCTTGCTACTGGATCTGATGGAAGAACACGGGCTGTCTCCTTCGTACCGGGCACCCACGTTGCGACATTTGCACAGCGATATTTTTTCGATCATGACGAATCACGAGTACGGCGTCTCGGCGTTCGACGCCAATGCGATCAGTGAGTCGACGATTCGTGCTCGCCGCGAAGTTCACGACCTGGTTAACGGCTTGCGCCGTATCGGCGGCCCTTGGAAAGACATTGCCGTCGTGGCAACGGCGGAACAGATCGGGGTTCGCGAAGGACGAAGGATCCGTGGCCGCTACCAAATCACCGCAAACGATATCGCCACGGGGCTCAAGCACGAGCAATCGGTCTGTACCGCCAAATTTCCAATCGATGTGCACGCATTGAACGCGCACGGCAATAAGGAGATTGATGGCGCGTTCAGAAAGGGCGGCCATCAACCGTACGACATACCCTATCCGGCATTGATCGCCAAAGATGTCGATGGATTGCTGCTGGCAGGCCGCTGCATTAGCGGCGACTTCATCGCCCACTCTAGCTACCGGGTAACTGGAAACGCTGTTGCGATGGGCGAAGCGGCGGGACGCGCCGCGACGGTCTCGATTCAGCAGCAGGTCATGCCGCAGGAGCTACGTTGGGATAAGATCAAGGGCTAATCAAGTGCATTTTGGCACCGCTGCGTCACCGACTTCGAATGGACAGAAAACGATGATCGGACTGCTAGCACTCATTGCCGCAATTTCGGGCTCATCCGACGGAAGCGTGCGCGGAGCACAGGGGGAAGGTTTTTCTAGGCATGGCTTTAGTATCCAATAATCTTACAAAAATGGGTGCCTGACGAACGAATGTCCGCCAGGGACCGGCAACACCATTGGCGTACCATCGACCGAGATATCCCTTGCCAAGCCCGCACCTCTGCAGATCTCGGCTCCGTTTCTCCCGGCAGCTCTAGTCTAACATCCACTATCACCTCCGACAAATCAATCATTGGATACGAGAGCCATGCCTAGAATAACCTTCCCCTGTGCTCCGCGCACGCTTCCGTTGGTTGAGCTCAAAAAGGTTGGTTCGGAATGAGATTTGGTTGGTTGCTGCTCGGTTGTTTCTACATTTCGGCGAGCATCGGCGCGGCCGATGATTCCGCTCCGTACAAGGAACCGGTGGTTCGGGAAATCGAGGGTTGGACCGTCAAAGTGGATCCGCAATTGCTGACCCCCGATCATGCCGCCAAGGGACAGCGGGCATTGGACGCGCTCGCAAATCATCTCCAACGCTGCGCTTTTGTCGTTCGTGGAGAACGATTAGCTGAACTGCAGAGCCTGCCAATTTGGATCGAATGGGCAGGCCAAGGTCGGGGGCTGGTCTATCACCCGAACGCCCGCTGGTTGGCGAGAAACGGGATGAACCCGGCGCTTGCGAAACACGTCCATGTGCCCAATGTGGACCATCTGCTTAGCCGAACGCAGTGGGCTAAGCATCCCTACGCGGTGTTGCACGAATTGGCGCATGCGTACCACGATCAGGTCCTGGGATTCGATGAGCCGGAGATCCGGGCGATCTATGACAGTGCGAAGAATTCCGGTAGCTACGACAAGGTATTGACCCACGACCATCGCACGGCGATGCACTACGGCATGAACAATCACAAGGAGTACTTCGCGGAGTCGACGGAAGCCTACCTGGGGGTCAACGACTTCTACCCCTTCGTTCGCGCCGAGTTGAAACAGCACGATCCTCGGATGTTCGAACTGCAAGCGAGAACGTGGGGAGAATTTTAATCCGCCAATGCCGCAATTAAACAATCTGCGAGCAACCACCGGCGGATCCACTTTTGGCGGATCCACTGTTGGCTGATCGACGGCTGGCGGAATTGCGATGAACGAGGCGACGAGCTGTCAGCTGCCCCAAGGCAACCCGTGGGGAACTCCAGGGTATACCTGCAGGTCGGCGCGGTGCCGCTTACGGTGTTTCCGCTGATTTCGAGATCACGATAATCGTTTTGTCATCCGGCTGCTCTTGCGAACCTCGGTGGACTGCCAGGGCGCGATTGATTCGCTGAATCGAATCAGTCGCCCGACCTTCGCAGCCAGCGAACGCCTGGGTTAAACCCACCACTCCAAACACCTCGCTCTATGGGTTCATTGGTTCGATGAGTCCGTCATCTTTAGTTCCTGCTCAGGAGCGATATAGATCAATCATCAGACGCGAATCTCGTGCCTGGCGAGACAGGTCACCGTCGGGAGAGCGAACCGGGTGACTTATGCGGACCTGCTCGACGCCAGCGAACTGTCGGCTCCGACGTCACTGCTGGACGGAAATACAGAACGTAGGTTCAGTGATTTTTCTCGTGGAATGCGTAGCGACGCTGGATGGCGTGATGTTTCTTCGGTGAATCAACCGCGAGGCGGGCCGGCAGTCAAGCCGCCGAGAGGGGAGCTGACGGTGCCCAAGCCCGGTGATGGTGCGACGGCATTCGAGCGACGCCAGCCCTCATCGGTCTGAGATGTCTTCGACGTCATCGTCGACGGCGTCGCCATCGAGCGTCTCATCGTCGGCGGCCCGCTGCAAACGCTCCTCGGCAGCCGCATCGTCGGACTCCTCCTTCTCCAACGGGTTGTGCTCCGATTTCTCCTCAGGGGTCAACCGAAGATCGATCATGATTGGAAAATGGTCTGAGCCAATATTATCTAATCTGGCGATCTTGCTCAGCGTAAAGTGGACGGAGTGAAAAACGTGATCGAGCGGAAATCGCAGGTACCATCGGCCGGCGTGGAACGAATTGAAAAACCCGCGTCCGCGGCGGGGATCGAGTAAGCGACTGACCCGCAGGAACAAACGCGTCGTCTGTGACCAGGCGACGTCGTTGAGGTCACCACCGATGATCACGGGACCTTCTTCATCGGCTAGCTCTTCACCCCACAGTATCAGCTCTGCATCCCGCGCCGTCGCGTCGGTGTCACGAATCGGTTCGGGAGGTCGGGGATGAACGCCGATGAAGCGAATCAAGGTGCCATCATCCATCCGGAGGCTCGCATCGATCGATGGAATATCGTCCTGGATCAGATAGCGAACTTCATGGCGTTCAATCGGAAGTTTCGAAAGCAGCATCATCCCGTACCAATTGTCCTGTGGAACGATCACTCGGTGTGGATACTCAGCAACGAATTCCGAAATTTCCTCTAGCCAACTTTGATCAATCTCAACCATCAGCACGACGTCCGGCGACGCCCGACGGATAACCGCCATCGCTCGTTCGTACTGGTCGTTCTCCATCTCCACGTTGCTCATCAGCAACCGTGTCGTGTCATTGTGCTCGCGTTGATGATCCGGCAGATCCGGCGGCGTGTCCGCGACTTGTTTCGGGTACAGCACCGTGTATGGGATGATGCGGAAGCCATGCCAGAGCGTCAGAGCGACCGCCAGCGTCACGAATGGCCAGGCGGCCAGCACGGCATCCGCACCACAGACGCCGCGCACGGCGGCATACAGGGACAGTAGCGCCCAGCTGAGTACCAGGATCTGAACGCGAGGGAAATCCCAGCCGCGCACGAACCAGTGTGGGTGACTGCTCAGGCTCAGCAGTGAGCCGAAGGCCAGGAAAAGCAGTGCCGCGAGAATCACAACAGACGCGATGAAGGCGATACTCATACTAACGCCTCACCATCTTCGCAGATCCACGCGGTTTCCAGCCAGCAGCCTTGTCGTTGGGAAGGATAGCTAGCTGTTCAGCGGCAAACTGACCCCAGCGGATTCTCACGCCGAATTGCTGAGTGTCTGCCAATGCAACCATGCCCGGCAGGCCGCCGTGGGCCGAGCCGTTTTCCTCGGGAGCACCGCCGATAGACTGCACCATTGCGGCCACGCCACTTCGCTTTGCGATCCGCCCCAGCATCACGCCGGGATAGGATGCTGTCCTTGCCATACTTGTCTCGTTTGCGCTGGTCGGCTGCCCGCACTGCTTAGCAACGTGCTGCACGACGGAAAATAGATCGAAAGTGGTTTCTGTCTCGACAGAGTTCCCTGAAACTAGCCAACCCCCCGAGACGCGAATCGGAATGGCACGTGGTAACGCCATTGGTGAGTTCGGCAACGAATCGGAAATCATGAACGTCGACTCAGGTGCCAGGATAGGAACGCATAGAACACGGGATACAGCAGTGACACGGCCACCAAGACGATCGGCGGTCGAGGGAAACTGTATAGCATCGCTAGGAGTATAAGCGTCCACAGCAACGCGCCAATCATGACGGTAGGCTTCCACGCCCTCGGAGCCAAGTTCGGATAGATCATCCGTACCGGAGCAACCGTCAGCACAGTCAATATCCACAGCGTAATGGCAGTCAACCACGGTGAAAACAGTGTGGAGAAAATGCCAGCGTAAAGAGCGAACGCGTTCCAGTACGAAGGAAAGCCGCGGAAGAAACCATCCGTCTCGTCCTTCGCTTCGGTATGGGCAAAGCCAAACAGACTCGCGCCCATCGCCAGCACGACCGTCCAACCTAAGCCGATTGGCATCCACTGCATCCGCCAGATCAACAGGAGGGGGATGAACGCGAACGTCAGGTAGTCCAACAAGTCGTCGATCGTCCGCCCGTCAATGCTGGCTGCATACTTCTTGACGTGAAATCGTCTCGCCAGTGGACCGTCGATCGCGTCGATCAGCGTTGAGAGCAACAACCACAGAAAAACGATTCTGGGATCACACGTCGGGCTGGCGATCTCCATCGCCGCCAGCGCAGCCGGCACGACTCCAGAGGCCGTCAACACATGGACGGAGTAGGCAATGAGCCGCTTTCGATGCATCACCGGATCACTTGCCAATGTTGAACCGACGATACCAGCCCATCAGACACATGTGAACGGCATAACAAACCAATCCTAAGCCGGTGATACCGATCAGGACTTTGCCAAAAGGTTGCGCCGCGATCGCTGCCAAGGCATCGCTCATTCCGGCAATTTCGCCATCGGCGGTTCCATTGACCGCCGAACGAAGGATGAACCCACCGATGATCGCGAAAGCGACGCCACGTGTGGCCAGTCCAAATCGCCCAGCGTGCAGTGCGAATTTCCTCGCCGACTCGCTCATCCGGGCGAAGTCATATTTCTCCATGAACTTCGCCAGGTAAGCTTTGTAGACGAAGTAAATCGCGACGCTGATCGTGACGGCACCCGCCACGCCTAGCACGATGCGACCCCAAGTGGAATCGAGTAGCGTGCTCGAACCGCCACCGGATCCACTTCCCGATCCACCCGCCATTCCCAAGGCAAGCGAACCGGCAAAGATCCCCAGCGACAGGTAGGCGGCTCCGCTGAGGGCGTACCCCACGCGTTTAACGATACCTTTGGCATCGGTGCCCTCCCCCTCGGTATCCTTCGCAGCCTGCACCCAACGCCACAACGTGTACCCGAGCAATCCAATGGCAACAATGCCTAGCAAAATTCGCCCGAATGGCTGCTGGCCGATCTCCCGGACAGCTTCCCGGGACCCCGATATCTCACCGCCCGCCCCAATCGCGAGCTGAAATGCCAACGCACCGATGATCCCGTAGACCACGCCCTTGGCGATGTGTCCCGCTCGACCGAGCGGTTCGACCCACGACGGTACCTCGGGAAGCGTCTTGGTTTCAAAGCCGTGCCACGATTCGTGTTCGGAGAGATCATTCTGGTTTGTAGCTGTTTTCGACATGCTCAATTGGTTCAGTGAAAGTTGAGAAAGTGCAGTAAGTCGTTCGTGGGCTGCGAGCCAATGGGGGCCGGTAATTCTTCGCCCAAGCGGCCGGGCGCAGCCGCAGTTTCGCTGCCCCAGGGCTCGGCGTCTTATTCAGTTCCAGGGACACTGGCGGCGGCTGGCCCGTTAGTGGAATCAGACAAGACGAACGCTCGTTCGGCTAATAGCCCAGCATTTGTCGTACCAATCCGCAGACTGCGGTCGAAGGTGGTACGATACTTGCGGCGGCCCGAGTCTCGACTGCGGGGGCTGATGGCACGGAGGTGTCTCCGCTGGCAGATTAGAGCCGCGTGTTCGATCTGACCTTTCGAAAAGGATGCTGGCACTGTCGGATTTTCACTCGTCCCTCAATCGATCAAAGGATACGATGTCAAACGAAGCAAAATCCGGCCCTACCGCTGCCCCTGATTCGAAATCGTTGGACCAACAAGCGGCAAGTGACGAGCTTGCCCAGACCGCCCCACCGCAGTCGCGTGCGGGGAAACCGAATCGACGTCAGGGCGCCCCAGCGTGGGCGGTCATCGGGATTTTCGTGCTCTTGTCCGTTGCGGGGTTGGCCTACGCTCAGGTTTTCTTGACGCCCGTAATCCTTGCTTTTCTGCTGTCGCTAGTGTTCAGTCCCGTACGTCGGCTGTTGGAGCGAATTGGCACGCCGCCTGGTATCGCGGCGGGGATGATCGTCATGACGCTCGTCGGCGGCTTGCTACTGACGGGGCTGATGTTGATAACGCCGCTGACAAACTGGGTCGAGAATGCTCCGGAGATCGGCGCTAGGCTTGAACAACGCATGCTCGAAATCCGCAACGGCTTCGGTGGAGGTTCCGAGGGCAAGTCCGTCAGCGAAGTGGTGCAAGAGGTCGAAGACGCGGCTACACCAGAGTCGAATGGCGACGTCCAAGAGGTCGTCGTTCGCGACCAGAGCTATGTTGGCATGCTCGCCACGACGGCGCCCTCGGCGTTCGTGCAAACTATCTTGGTGTTGGTGCTGCTGTTCTTCATCCTCGCGTCGGGGGACATGTTCTACGAGAAGCTTGTGCATACGATGCCCACGTTTCGCGATAAACGACGAGCGATCACGATTGCGCATGATGTGGAGCGCAAGCTTTCTCAGTATCTGATGACCATATCGATCATCAACGGAGGTCTGGGGATCGCGGTCGGGCTGGCCATGTGGGCCTTCGGGATGCCCAACCCGTTTTTGTTTGGACTCGTTGCTGCCCTGTTCAACTATGTGCCTTACATCGGTGCGATTGGCGGTTCGCTGCTCGCCCTGGTGGTTGGACTGTTGACGTTCTCGGGTGCGTGGGCAGCGATCATGCCAGCGGCCACCTACTATCTGCTGACGGCGATCGAGGGCCAGTTCATCACGCCGTATTTCGTGGGCCGTCACTTGAAACTCAATACTGTCGTGGTTTTCATTTCGGTCACCTTCTGGGCGTGGTTGTGGTCGGTCGTCGGCATGTTGGTCGCCGTTCCTCTACTGGTCACGCTCCGTACGTTCTGCGAACACATCCCATCGCTGGAACCCTATGGTGATTTTTTGTCGGCCCGCGGTGCTGAGGTGGATCCGGACGATGGCGGAGCGGATGATTCAAAGTGACCGGCCGAGGCTCACGCGACGCGTCAGAGCCGCTATGATGTCGATCATTCATTGGTTCCACGCCCCCCCAAGCTGTCCCCACCTGTATGAGCACACTTTTTGTCGCCTTGGCCTCGATGCTAGGCTTCGTCGTCGCCTATCACACCTACGGCCGCTATCTGGCAAAGCGGCTCTTTGGTCTGCGTGACGACGAGCCCATGCCAAGCGTGCAGCAGCGTGACGATGTTGACTTTGTTCCGACTGACCGCAGTGTTGTCTTTGGTCATCATTTTACGAGCATCGCCGGCACAGGACCGATTGTAGGCCCGGCTTTGGCTGTGTTTTGGGGTTGGCTGCCGGCGCTTCTGTGGGTGGTGTTTGGTTCGATTCTCGTCGGCGGAGTGCATGATCTGGCTGCTTTGGTGATTTCGATCCGCAACCGCGGCGAGTCGATCGGCCAGGCTGCTGGGCACCTTATCTCGCCCCGAGCCAAGTTCTTGTTTTTGATCGTCCTGATGTTGGCGTTGTCGATCGTGCTGGCGGTCTTCGGGTTGGTGATCGCCAATATCTTCCAGCTCTACCCCGAATCGGTGTTGAGTGTTTGGACGGCGATGCCGGTCGCGGTGTTGATCGGATGGCTGGTGATCCGCCGAGGTGGCAATTTAGTCGTGCCTTGCCTATTGGGGCTGGCCGTCCTCTATCTAACGGTGTACCTCGGCGCCTATCACCTCCCTATCGACTTGGCTGTTTATTTGCCGAGCGACAACGTGTACCTCACGCCAATTGTTGTCTGGACCGCTTTGCTGCTCGGATACGCGTTCATCGCCTCGGTGCTACCGGTGTGGTTGCTGTTGCAGCCACGCGATTTCATCAATTCGTTGCAGTTGCTCGTCGCGCTGGTCCTGCTTGTTGCGGGCTTGGCGATCGCGTCCTTCAGCGGCCAGGCTGACTTGGTTCAATCCGCACCGGCGATTGCGCAAAATATCCCGAGCGATGCGCCACCGATGTTGCCATTTCTATTCATTACGATCGCCTGTGGTGCCTGCAGCGGGTTTCACTGTCTCGTTAGCAGCGGAACGACGAGTAAGCAGTTGAGCTGTGCCTCCGACGCTCAAATGATCGGCTATGGGTCCATGCTCGGGGAAGGGATGTTGGCTGTGTTGGTGATCTTGGCCTGCTGCGCCGGAGTTGGGATGGGGCGTTTGGAGCGAAGTGTCGTCGACGGAGCCACTGTGATTGCCCGGGTACCGTCGGATCCCGCGGACGATCGTTCGGCGGAGGCAGAGGGTTCGGCCGCATGGCGATCTTATTACCAAACTGGCCTGAGCGCCTCGACTGCATCGGCAGCCGCCGGCGTCAGCGGCGTCGACGATCCCAACCCGGGTGGTTGGAGAAAGCAGGGACTGGCAAAGAACCTTGCTGCATTCATCGATGGCAGCGCCAATTTCCTCTCCTCCATTGGCGTGCCCCTGAAATTTGGCGTTGCTATCATGGCGGTCATGGTTGCCTGTTTCGCCGCGACGACGCTCGATACGGCGACACGGTTGCAGCGTTACGTGATCAGTGAATTGTCCGAATCGGTCGGTTTTCAACCGGGCAAGAACAAGTATGTGTCGACTGCGATCGCGGTCGCTGTGGCCATGTTGATCGCTATCTTTGCTGGCGAGGCACCAGGCACGGGTGGTCTAATCCTCTGGCCACTTTTTGGTGCGACCAATCAATTGCTCGCTGGATTGGCCCTGATGGTCGCTGTGTTTTACTTGGCCCGTCGCAATCAAAGCGTTGCTTTGTTGGCGATTCCGATGTTCGCTATGTTGCTGATGCCAGCGTGGGCGATGACGTTCGACTTGATCGAGAATTGGTGGCCCGCCCGCGACTGGGTGTTGGTCGCGTTCGGTCTGTCGATATTGTCTCTACAGGCCTGGATGATCGTAGAAGGGGTCCTGCTCTGGCGGCGCGGTTGGGGGCAGTCACGGTCGACTGAGAATGCGACCGAGTGAGGCGAATTCATCAGTCACCTTGGAGGGGCATGGTCTGCTCGGGCGGGCGCAGCGCCGCGGCCGCGCTACGGTAGATCGCTATCGGCCTCTTTTTCCGACTCGTCTTCGGGGCGAAACTGGTACTGCGGGTTGGTGCGATCGAAGTCGAGGTCAGTCAGTTCGGCGTTTAAGTCAATCTGCGTGATCGCATACTGTTCCTGCAAGACGGGATCGTCCTCGGGGTTGTCTGCCCATGCATAGGACGAAAAGAACACAGGAAGTTCGTGTTCGATATCGATGTAGACCTTCGCGACCTGGAACGTGGAATTGGACCGGCGTTCGACTTGGCTGACTTCGATATGTTGACAGGGACGTCCGTCGACCTTCGCGTCAGCGAAGTAGCGAATCTTGATGTTGTCCGGATCGATCTCGGACTCGATCCGTTCGAGTATCTGTTCGAGCATTGGGCGAATACCAGATTGCACGATGGAGTAGTGGCTCTCCCGTTTAGCCAATCGTCCTTCTGGATCGAGTTCGACCGTTAGGTTGGGCAACCGTGTGCCACCGCGACGCACCAACAGGTCACCATCGCGCTCGTTCTCGACGTAGAGCACCTCACGTCCGACGACGTCGCTCGGTTTGAGGAACTTTGCATACAGACTGCGCGGCTGGACCAAACGTTCGCCGTCGACGCGACGCTCGCGGATTTTCAGCCGGATATAGTGAGTCGGTTCGAGCTTGCCTTCCAACGTTTCTCGTTTGACGAGCAAACAGGTATACGCATCGACTTCACTCTCGAACCGCAGCTGCGCTCTCGTTGCGAATTCAATCAGCGGCTCGAGCGAATCGGGTGGTCGTTTTCCGGGACCGATTGAATGCACCGGAATCGCAGATGCCTCGTTGGCGGCATCATCGTGTGTGCTCTCATCAGACGTCGCTGCGCTCGATTGAGGTGTTTCGGAGGCGGGAGAGGACAGCGTGGCTGGATCTGCCAATCCGGGCTCGTCGGCGGCGCTTCGTTGTGGCAGTGCGACTACGCACAGGACAGCCGTGAAAGTGATCGGGGCGATCCACCCCACCGCAATCCACCCCACCGCGATCCGCCGAGCAGCGATGAGGTTAGGAGCGTTCAGGGCAGAAAACTGCGGAGAAATCATCCGGTTGGGCCAGCTAGAAGGAGCGTGAAGTCGAAGTCCATCGATGAACATCCCTCAGTCTGGTTGCTGGAGACGGGCAATCAAGGCCTTATTCGCCGACGATAGCAGCATCACCGACTTTGGATCAATGCGAACGTTGGCATCGCTGAGTGGCCGAGAAAGAAATCTTTCACCGACGAGTCACCCGATTCTCAGCTTGGGTTATAATCCGGATCCTCCCACCTTCATTGCCCCCCTTTCCGATACAGACAAGGCATCGATCAATGCGACTACTCCGCGTTCTCTGCTTGCTCACCCTACTGCCCGCTGGCCAGATTCCCTCGTTGGCTGCGGATGCTCCGAGCGCCGGTGCGACTGATGCCAAGAAGATTGTGTTTCTCGCGGGGCGTCCCTCCCATGGATACGGAGCGCACGAGCATTATGCGGGATGTCGATTGCTCGCTGAAGCTTTGAAGGAAGCCAAACCTGATTATGACGTGGTGGTCATGAAGGAGGGTTGGCCTAAAGAAGGCGCAGACGCCTTGAAGGATGCCGATTCCATCGTCGTGTACTGTGACGGTGGGTCGCGGCATTTGCTCAACCCGCATGTCGACGAGTTCGACCCGTTGATGAAAGCGGGGGCCGGTTTGGTCTGTATCCACTACGGAGTCGAGACGCCCAAAGGGAAAACTGGTGACGCTTTCCTCGACTGGATGGGCGGCTATTTCGAAGCCGGGTGGTCGGTCAACCCGCACTGGGTAGCAAAGTTCGAAGCTTTTCCTGCTCACCCGATTAGCCGTGGTGTGGAGCCGTTTCAGATTAACGATGAGTGGTACTTCCACATGCGGTTTCGTGACGAAATGGAAGGTGTCACGCCGATCCTGTCCGCTCATCCGCCGGAATCGACGATGCGGCGACCCGATGGCCCGCACAGCGGCAACCCTGCTGTCCGCAAAGCTGTCGCCGAGGGCGAGATCCAGCACATGGCGTGGGCCGCCGATCGAGAGGACGGGGGACGTGGATTCGGGTTCACCGGTGGCCATTTCCACTGGAATTGGGCCGACGAAAACTTTCGCAAGGTCATGCTCAATGCGATCGTTTGGACTGCCCATGATGACGTTCCCGATAGTGGCGTCAGCACTCCGAATCCCACCGAGGCGGAACTCGAAGCAAACCAAGACGAGCCCAAGCCGCAGCCGAAACGAAATGCCGGCGCCGCAAAAAAAAAAGAGCTCCGCAAGTCAAACGCTCCGTCGCTCGGGTAAAGCGTCAAGCGTCCAAGCCAGTCTTTCAAAGTGAGATCGTCACCAGTCAAACGAGCGGACACAGCGTCGAGATCGATGTCGAACTCAACGGCGCCAGTGAGATTTATCTCGTCGTCAACGATGGTGGCAACGGATTCTCGTGTGATTGGGCCGATTGGGCCCTGCCGCGTTTGATCGGACCAAAGGGCGAAAAGAAGCTCACGGAACTGACGTGGGAGTCAGCGGTCGCTGGCTTCGGGAAGGTCCGCGTTAACAAAAGTTCCGGTGGCACGCCACTGCAGATCGCCGGTGAGCCGATCGAGTATGGAATCGGCACCCACGCCAATTCAGTCATCGCGTATCGTGTTCCCAAAGGTTACGACCGGTTTCGCGCGATCGGAGGCTTGGACAACGGTGGTACCGACCAAGGCGCCTGCGGAAACGAGGCGAGTGTCCAGTTTCTCGTTTACACCTCTGAACCTCCAGAGATCGCCGCAGCCCAGGGCGCCGCATCGCACGACGTTGCTGACGCGTTGGCGGGTTTAGAAGTCGGGCAAGCTCTCACGGCTAGCCTCTTTGCTGGCGAACCCCAATTGCTGAGCCCCTCGAATATTGACATCGACCATCGGGGTCGCGTGTGGGTTTGCGAAGTCGTCAATTATCGCGGGCACAACGGCGAACGGGCTGAGGGCGATCGGATCCTCATTCTCGAGGATACCGACGGCGATGGATTGTGCGACAGCGAGAAGGTGTTCTACCAAGGCAATGACATCAATTCGCCTCACGGCGTCTGTGTTCTTGGCGATCAAGTCATCGTGTCGGCTGGCGATAAAGTGCAGGTGTTCACTGACCGAGACGGCGATGATCGGCCCGACGAGCAGCGGGTTTTGTTCAGCGGGATTTCGGGGACTCAGCACGATCATGGCATCCACGCGTTCCGATTTGGTCCCGATGGAAAACTCTACTTCAATATCGGCAACGAGGGGCGTCAGATCAGAGACGCCGCTGGCAATCGGATCGTCGACCAAGCCGGCAACGTCGTCAATAATCATCGACAACCCTACCAGGACGGGATGGTGTTTCGCTGCAATCTCGACGGAACTGAGTTCGAGACGCTAGCGTGGAACTTTCGGAACAATTGGATGGTCGCGGTCGACTCCTACGGGACGATTTGGCAGTCGGACAACGATGACGACGGAAACCAAAGTTGCCGGATCAACTTCGTCATGGAGTTTGGCAATTACGGCTATAAGGACGAACTGACCGGCGCCGGTTGGCGTTCGCAGCGCACCGGTATGAGTGATGTCATCGTCGAGCGACATTGGCACCAGAACGACCCCGGTGTCGTCCCCAATCTTCTGCACACCGGTGCGGGGTCTCCGACAGGAATCACCGTCTATGAAGGCGATCTGTTGCCAATGTTTCGCGGTGATCTCATTCACTGCGATGCTGGTCCGAACGTCTGCCGCGCGTATCTACTCAAGAGCGACGGAGCGGGCTATCAAGCGAAGATCCGAGACATTCTCAAGGGGACCCAGGATCGATGGTTCCGTCCTTCCGATGTGAAGGTTGCGCCGGATGGATCACTCGTGATCGCTGATTGGTACGATCCCGGGGTGGGGGGCCATGGCATGGGCGATGTCGATCGCGGCCGTTTGTTTCGCATGACGCCACGAAAAGGTAACGTGAAATACGACGTGCCTACCTACGACTTTGACTCCATAGGCGGAGCGGTCGAGGCACTCCAAAGCCCCAACGACGCGGCCCGTGCTTTGGCTTGGCAGTCACTACGCGCCCAAGGTACCAGCGCAGAAGCTGGTCTGCTCGAGCTGGCCCGTTCGGACAACCCGATCTACCGTGCTCGCGCCTTGTGGTTGTTGGGCAAGATCGAGGGCCGCGGTCTCGAGACGGTGAACGAAGCTCTTGGTGACGACGATAAGAACATCCGTATCGTGGGGATCCGATTGGCGCGGCAATTGGGGATCGACTTGGCGGACTACGCTGCGAAGGTTGAGCGGGACGCATCTGCCGCGGTGCGGCGGGAGCTGGCGATCTCGCTGCGGCGCAGCGACTCGCCGCGAGCTGCGAAGGTATGGGCAACGCTCGCAAAGCAGTATGATGGCAGCGATCGGTGGTATCTCGAAGCACTCGGGATCGGCGCTGGCAACGGGCACGCCGAAGCGTACTTTGATGCTTGGTTGGAACTCGTTGACGGAGACTGGAACACCTCCGGCGGTCGAGAGATTGTCTGGCGCAGCCGCGCACCGAAAGCTGCCGCCTTGCTGGTGAAGATTCTGCAGGACCCAGATACCCCGGTCGAGCAGCACGATCATTTCATGCGGGCCTTCGATTTTCATGAAGGACCTGCGAAAGACGCCGCGCTGCGATCGCTGCTCGGACTGTAGGTTCCTGCTCAGCAGCACCCCGCCCGAGCCGTGAACCGACACTTTACCGCTCATTCCAATCGCCAACCATTCCCACCGGTTCCCCATCTCCATGACTCCGCGACTTCGCCCAGCGATCCTGATTCTGCTCACGATCTTTGCCTGTCCCCTTCTGCCTGGTCCCCTTCTGCCAGCCGCCGATGACGGGGGCGAGCTGTCTCCTCAAGACAAGCTCGTTGTTGAGACCGTGCTGCGATTGCAGAGTTTTCAGTTGGAGTCGTCGGCTCCGGCGAAGGCGGCTGTGCTGCGCTATCTGCGTGCCCGCTTGGGATCGAAGCAGTCCTTTGACCTGATCAGGCGTTTTAAACCGGTTGAGATTGCTCCCGATTTGGCCGCTTTTGGTTTGGAACATGCCAACGAGACCGAGGGAGTCCGGGCAGCGGAATTGCTGTTCGCGATGGGGCAACAGAAGCGGTTGCTCGACGTCGCCGAGGCCGACGATTCGGAGCGTGCGATGACAGCGATCGCGTTAATCGGGAGAAGCGGTCGCGGCAAAACAGTCGAGTCTTTACTGCCGTTGGTGACATCGGGTGAAACATCCATGGATCGCCGCATTGCCGCGTTGACCGCGATGGGCAGGCAGATCGACGGTCAAACCCAGATCCTCAGCATGGTCAAAGAAACGGCACTTCCTGACGAGCTGAAATTTGCTGCCGCAAACGTGCTCTTGGCATCCCCGAACGCGGAAGCTGTGGAAGAAGCGAGTAAGTATCTCTCGCTACCCGAGACCGCCGATAGCCAACCGCTGCCTCCCGTTGTCGAGCTGGCCAAGCGAAGAGGCGATGTCGCAACAGGAGCCAAGGTGTTTCGCGAGCCAGGAACCTGCATCGAATGCCACAAGATCCACGGTGAGGGGAAAGAGGTCGGCCCCGATCTTTCAGAAATCGGCAGCAAACTCTCGCGTGAAGCGATGTTCGTCGCGATTCTCGACCCGAGTGCGGCAGTCAGTCATAACTTCGAAACGTACGTGCTGCTCACCGACGATGGCACCGCTTTCACGGGGTTGTTGATCAGCCAAACCGATGCCGCGATCACCCTGCGGACCAATGAGGGCATCGACCGGACGGTGGACCGTGAGGCCGTGGAGTTGTTCGAGAAAAAGTCTCAGTCGATGATGCCGCAGGATCTGCAGCGATTGATGACCGCGGAGCAGCTTGTCGATTTGGTCGAGTATTTGATGGGGCTGCAGAAATCAGCTGAGGGTTCGACCGCTACTTAGCGGCGTCGTTTCGGAATCAACCTGCTTGACGACGACCCCGGTTTTAACGTCTGATATCGTGCGATTTCTCCCCCTCCGCACGCAAATGATTTCATGACTGCCGCCTCGATCCCGCCTGATTCCGATGCTCGCTCCTCAGCGAACGCCCCGATGGGGATTGCGGAAATCGAGCGAAAAATCCCGCATCGCACGCCGATGCTCCTGCTCGATGAAGTCGTCGAATTGACGGAATCGACGATTCACGCGCGGAAGACCTTTTCCAGCAACGACTATTTTGTGCAGGGGCATTTCCCAGACTACCCACTTGTGCCGGGAGTCATTCAGTGTGAATGCTGTTTGCAAGCGGGCGCCATCCTGCTGAGCGAACAGACCCCCGAGGCGGGCGGTTTCGTGCCCGTGGCCACGCGGATGGATAGCGTGAAGTTCAAAAACATGGTGCGGCCAGGTGATACCGTGGACATCCACGTCACGCTCAAGGAACGTCTCGCCAACGCCTTTTTTCTAAATGGGAAAATGCTACTCAACGGTAAAACCACCACACGCCTCGACTTTGCCTGCAGTATCACGAATCCCGGCGGTGCTGACGCGAGTAGCGGGGGGACTGCCCCGTGAGCGAATCCAGTCCTGCTCCCACCCCGATCGATTTCCTGGGATTCTCCGGAAAGACATTTCTGGTCATGGGCGTGGCCAATCGGAAGAGCGTTGCCTGGAGCATCGCCCGATTGGTCGAGCAATCCGGTGGCGAAGTCATCTATACCGTTCGCAGTGAATCACGTCGCGACAGTACCGCCAAGCTATTGGCGGACCGCCGTGTGATTGTGTGTGATGTCGAGGACCAGAGCCAAATCGACCAACTCGCCGAAACACTCGCTAGCGAGAATATCGAGTTGGCGGGATTGGTGCATGCCATTGCCTTCGCGGACTACTCCGAGGGCATGCGGCCGTTTCACGAAACGACGCGGCGGCAGTTCTTGCAGGCCATGGATATCTCAGCATTTTCGTTGACTGCGGTTTGCCAGGCACTGCGAGACCAATTCGCTCGAGACGCCTCCGTGGTCACGATCGGGATCAGTACCACACGCATGGCCAGTGAGAGTTACGGCTTCATGGCTCCGATCAAAGCTGCGCTGGAGTCATCGCTCGCTTTCTTGACGAAGTCCTTCAGTCGCTTCAGCGAGGTGCGATTCAATAGTGTCGCCGCCGGATTGCTGAAAACGAGCGCCTCAGCGGGCATTCCTGGATACGTTGATTCCTACTTGTACGCCGAAAAGGTCATCCCTCGCGGCCGTGCGGTGAAGACAGATGAAGTCGCTGCGACGGCGGCATTTTTGTTGTCGCCCCGATCGAGTGGAATCACGGCTCAATCCCTGATCGTCGATGCTGGCATGTCGATCAACTATTTTGATGCAGACGTGGTCGGCGCGGTCACCGATGCCTCGGTCGATTGATCTCGACAGCCGCGGTCGTGGCGCTAGCACTCGGACGGCGGGCGTCAGTCCCAGGAGATCGATTGCCCCACCCGGCTAGCCTCGGTAGGGGCGACAGCGAAACGCGAAAAGGACACGCTTTCGCTGGTTTCATTTTTTTCTTCCAACTTCAGACGACAGTATTTTCTCATGGCTCAAGCGATCTACATCAACGGTGAATTTTTCTCTCGCGAAGACGCCAAGATCAGCGTCTACGATCACGGGCTGTTGTACGGTGACGGCGTGTTTGAAGGGATGCGGATTTACAATGGCAAGGTTTTCGCATTGGAAGATCACCTCGTCCGCCTCTATGAATCCGCCCGCGCGATCGCGTTGACATTGCCGATCGATATCGATGCGATGCGGAGTGCCGTCAGCGAGACCATTGAAAAGAATGGTTTGAGTGAAGCTTATGTGCGATTGGTCTGCACCCGCGGCAGCAATCAATTGGGGCTCGATCCGAACCGTTGCGAAGAGCCGCAAGTGATCATCATCGTCGATAAGATCTCGCTGTACCCCGAAAAGTTCTACACCGAGGGATTGGATCTGATCACCGCCTCGACGATTCGGAACCATCCGGCAGCCCTGAGTCCTCGGGTCAAGTCGCTGAACTACCTCAACAACATCATGGCCAAGATCGAGGCGATCCGAGCAGGATGCATCGAGGCTGTGATGCTCAATCACAAAGGCGAAGTTGCCGAGTGCACAGGCGATAACATTTTCATCGTCCGCCGTGGACGGCTGCTGACCCCGCCGATCCATGCTGGGATTTTGGAAGGAATCACCCGCAACACGGTGATCGATTTGGCACGGGAAGCCGGGATCGAAGTATCCGAAGAAACACTGACCCGCCACGACTTGTTCATCGCCGACGAATGCTTCCTGACCGGTAGTGCCGCTGAAGTGATCCCCGCTGTCCGGCTCGACGGTCGCCTGATCGCCGCAGGGAAGGTAGGACCTGTCACCCAGCAGCTCAATAAGCTTTTCCGCGACCACGTCAGCAGCATCTAGTCCATGCTCTTGGACCCCAGCGTCTAACGCTGGATTGATTCTCGCTCCGCTGCTTCGCAGCGATAGAAGCACGGCGGGGCTGCCTCGATCACTGCGCCTTCAATCACTGCGCCTTCAATCACTGCGCCTTCAATCACTGCGCCTTCAATCACTGTGCCTTCGAACGCGTGCCGCTGCTACTGAAGATGATAGCTTGACCTTCCATCAGAGGTCGGGAAGCAGTCGCGAAGCCACGTTGGTAGAGATGTTCTTTCAGCTGGCGGAGTTCGCCGAAGCTGTCTGGATAGACCCAGACGGTGATCGTGGTCGCATTGGGATCTCGCCCAGCCAACTCGACGTCGAGGAAGCTACGGTTGCGAAGCACTTCGCCGATCGGTTGGCCAACGGATTCGGTCAGCGGTTCAAAGGCGACCGCACCGAGGCGGGCCGTCATCGCCATGCCCGAACGCCCGTTCTGTGAGACACGCTCTACCGTTCGTTCGATCACATAATTGGCGATGTAGTCGCGCATCGGTCCGACGGTCGCCGCGGCGTTTCCGGGCTTGCGAGTCATTCGTTGGACATCTTCTTTGATGTCCTTCATCAGAATCTCCACGGGCACAACCGACAAACGCCCTGCCTTGAGACGCAGGTCAATTTCGTCCCCGAAAACGGTTTTTGCCATCGGAGTGGGCAGGTGCTCGACGGCGACGAGCGGAGCCTTTTCATTGGCCAGCCGATCCTTGGTACCTGCCAATTCTGCGAGCTCGCCCTCGATCTCGTGAATTTCACGCTGCAATTTGGCACCACGAACCTTCGATTGGTCGAGTTTGGATTGGGCGTCCTCCCATGCGGCTTCCGCCACCCCGAGTAGATCGAGAAGCTTGCCGCGGGCGGTATCGAGCTGTTGGACCTGGGCATCGTAGCGGCGCAGCTTGGCTTCTAATTCCATCGATTCTCGCTGTGCCGATGCCGCCCGCATCGCCATCTGGCCAAGCTCATCGAGCTGGCTCCTTGTCGCGACAGGGGACGAGGAGTCGGTCGAGTCGAGCTCGTCTTCGACCTCGGATTCGGCGCGCATCATCTCAGTGACATGGTGGGTCTGCGTGCCCAGAATCACGACGAGAATGATTAGGATGCCGACGAGGTTAGCAACGATGTCCAAAAAGGCATCGTGTCCAAGTTCGACGGAACTGCGACGGCGTCCACTCATGGTGCTCTCCTGGTTACTTCGACACCACTATCTTCCATGAGCCTTTGGAACTCTTCGAATTGCTGCTCAGCACGCGGTCCCACGCTGACTTCCAGGCGGGGCTTCCAGTAGCCGCCTCGCATTGTGGCACCCCAGTTGGCAACGCGGTCGCGGACAGCGGTGGCCAGTTCTCTGGTGGGGCGTTCGAGACCGCTGCTACCCAGCGGGATCGTTCGCACCACGCGGCCGTTATCGACTAGTTCAAAGCGATCGTGCTGACACCGCATCGCGATCGGACGAATGAACTCTGTCCCGCCCATGCCTCGGAAGGCCTCCGGCAATGCCCAGTCCACGCCTTTGCGTTGGACCATGTTCTGCGGTTCCTGGCCGGCAGCGGAGGCGGACGGAGATCCCGAGGACTGTCCGTCCGATTGGGATGTGCTCTCAGCGTCATGGCGTGACGACGGCCCGGCGTGCCCAGCATCGCTCAACGCCATCGCAGCCGCCTGGCTCGCTCCGTTAGGATTGGCCGAGGACGTCATCTCGGGCGTCTCTGTCTGCTCCGCCGAACCGGTCGGGCTCATCGCGGCGCCAGAGGCCGCGGAGGTTCCGGTCGACGAGTTGCCGCCCGCAGATTGAGCTTGCCCCTCCGGTCCTGCCCCGTCGGCAGCGCCGCCTGCGGTGTTCTCGCCGTCGCCGTTCATCTCGCCGTTCATGCTTGCATCAGCGTCATTGGCATCGCCGGTTCCTTCTCCTCCACTGCCACCTTGGCTCGCCATTTCGCCGGAGCCGCTGGGATTGGAATCGTCCATGCCTGGATTGGATTTGCCATTGAGGAAATTGTTAAGAGCATCGGACTGCGATTCCACAGATTGGGCGGCGCCGTAGCTTTCCGATCGTGATCCGGGAGGCTGCGAATAGACCCCCGAGGAGAATCGCTGGTCTCGGGCGAGTGAGTAACCCTTGGATTGTGCCTGTCGGTCGAGATCTCGGGCGGACAAGGTGGGCAGGGATCGCTGTTGACGGTTGCCCGATTGCGTTCCGCCTCCGCTTCCCCCAGCCTCGCCGGCGCCGCCTGTTTGCCCAGCCGGTTGAGATGGATCATTGCTAGCGCCAGCGGACGCGTTGGCTTGGTTCGCGGCCAACGGCGTGCCCGATGCGCTGTAGCTGGAATCACCACTGCTGGCCCGACCGTAACCGCGGCCCCGCCCACGACCTCCGCCGCCTCCGTACCCGCCGCCTGCGAGTTGGAGATTGCGCGCAGCTGCTTCGGCAACAGCAGTTTCCATATCTTGACGCAGGACTTTGTCGCCGCCGGGGAATGCGAGATCTACCTCGCCCGGGACGAGTTCGTAACCGTACTGATCGTCCCAGTCCTTCATCAATGCACTGGCGACACGATACATATAGATCCCATTGGGGCGGACGATGAGCAGCGGATAGGGTGGCTGGTTGTCGCCGTACTTCTCAACCGCAAACCGGCGGGCGACGCGGAGCGCCGACCCCAGCGGATTGCTCAGCGGGTTGTTGGTCTCCGTCGCCGCGAGGGCTTGTTCTTTGCTGATCCGAACGCCTTCGGGCATGACCTGCAATCCATTGGCATCGCAGATCACGTAGACCGGACGCCGCTGGGTTCCATTGGGACCGCGGTGCGGCACAATCACCACGCGTGGTTTCGTCCCTCGTTCGCTCGACTGTAAATCTTTGATTTCGGCGCGCAGTTTTTCGGCTTCTTCCCGCATTAACAACAGGGTCTGTTCATCGGTCTCAATGTCCGAGGACGGTTTGTCGGTCGACTCCATCGCCGTCTCGACCTCGGTATTCAACGCCTCGAGTTCGTCTTGGATTTTGCGCATGTGCGATTCGACTTGGGTGATCTCGTCGCGTTTTCGCTCCAACTCCGCGGTCTGCTGATCGCGATAGGATACGAGCTCGCTGACGCGAAAACGCTCCTGTTCGATCATGCTGTCGGCAGCTGCAGCAGTCAATGTTTGAGGTGAATCGTTCTCTGCAGCAGAGTTTTCAGCGGCCTCGGCCGTGTCTGGATCGGTGGCCGCTGATGCAGCCTGCGACTCCTGTTCTGCCTCGGCAACGACCGCTTCCTTCGCATCCTGAGCGACTAGCGCAAGAAGCAAGATCAGCGTACCGAGCGTGCAGATGAGCACCGCCAGGAACGGGAAGAGCGACGGTGAGATTCCGGCGCGGCGGCGACTCATGCGGCCCGCCCGACGTTGGAGTCAGCTGCGTCAGCAGCACGAACGCGTTGTTCGGGCTGAGTCGGTGCTAGCGGCTGTTCCATGGACGCTGGCAATCGCGAGCTGAGCACATCCACGGCGCGAGCGAGCACGGTCATCGCTTGTGTGACGGCCGGATCGAAGCTCGCCGCGGAGTCCGCCTGGTCATCGCTTTGGCGATCCGCAACGACAAGCTTCAGGGCGTCCCTGAGCGAGGAGTCCTGGTCGCTCTGCCGCGACGCAAGGGTCGTCATGGCTTCAGTATGCGTCAGCAGGGTCCGGCGATGGGTGTGCACCTCGGAAGTGGTCTCCTGCACGGCAGCACGCCAAGCCGCAGTTTGTTCTCGCAGTGCGTTGCCCACGGAATTCGCTGCGTTATCGAGCCGGCCGATCGATGCATCAATCCGGTCGGCGTGATGCGTCAATGCCGGTTTCATCGCCGACTGCAGCAATTGACGAAACTGTTCGGCTCCCTCGGTCTGCTGGCTACGCCAGGCATCCTGGGCCTCTTCGATCGTCTCACGCCACAGTTTGGCTTGAGTCGCCAGCGATTCGGCGACCGCGGTTTCGATTCCGCTGCACAACCTCGTGATCATCGCTGTTTGATCGTCAGCGGATTCGTCGCTGGGCAATCCAATCGAAACTAGGTTTCGAACCCGTTCGTCTATTTCGACGATCAGCGATTGCATCGCTCTCTCAACGGGGAACTGTAGGAAGATAGCGACGACAGATAGAACCAGGCCGAGTGCCGTCGTGTCGAAAGCCACATACAAGCCGCTTTTCAAACGGTCGACCGCGGCGGTTCCGTCGGAGAAATCAAGTCCACCGAGCGTTTGGGTAATGCCGATGACGGTACCGAGAAATCCCAACATGGGGATTGCCCAGACAATGATGCGAATCAGACCCAGCGAATCGTGAGCGGCATCCGCATCGCGGACGGATAGCTCTCGCAGGTCCTCTGGCAGTTCGCCGGTCGTCGAACGGTAGCTCTGCCGGGTCAGCACTTCATCGAGTCTTCGCACGACGGCGCTTCTGCGAGTGCTGACAGGCAAGCGGCTGAGGGTAGCACGCCAAAGTCGGGCAGCGTGGCCGGCGTCGTTCTCGGTTCGCCAACGTTGGGCCGGCGATTCGAGCGAGTCCTCGTCGGACGAGGGTGGCAAGAGATCGCTGTCACGCAGCAACCGCAGGGTGCGTTGCTGCGACGCGGTTCTCAGCGACATCATGGCAAGAATGGCCAGTGCGACGGAGAAGAGGGTCGTAGCGGCGATCGAAACGGGGTGCCCAGTGAAGTAGCGGTTCAACGGTGCCCAGTTGACTGTCAGCACGATCGCGTAAAACACGCCGCAGCCGGCCAATCCCAGCACCAACGGGGTGAGTTTGCCGACCAGCACCTTGCTGGGGGAATCAGCTCGAAGCGAGGCGTCTGGGGTTTCAGGAGGCTGAGTCATGGGACTGCGTTTCCGCTGGGAGAGGTGGGCCGCCGAGCAGCCTAAATGGGGAGGGCTCGAACATGAGCCCAAACGTGCATCGGCGTGACACTATCATGCAGGACGTACGAATCACCAGATCGACCACTACAACCGTTCGACTTTACCGAAACGGCAAAATTCGGGTTTGCGGTGAAGTCGGCGTGCTCGGTATGACTGAACCGTTGCCTGGATAGTATCCAACCAAAGCCAATCTCACTGGAATTTTCCATGAACTTCCCCATCGATCGCCCTCGGCTCTCACGCACCATCGCTCGCTGCATGCCCTTGATAATCGGTATCGCGATTGGCCTGGTTTGGGGATCGGAGCAGCCCGCAGCGGTCACGGCCCAATCGCCGGGGGGGGACGCGCCGGCGGGGCGTTGGTCGAATTTCGGCGCCGAGCCAAATCAACCCGCAGAAAAGAGTTTTCGCAATCAGGTGGGGGATCGTGTCACCGTCGTCGAGGCTCGGGAAGGACGCGATGTTGCCGGTTCGGGAGGATTGATCGGATTTTCCCACGTTGACAACGAGGGAACTCAGGTAATTACCATCGTAGATGCGGAAAAACGGTGGATGGCGGTGTATCATGTAGGTTCAGGGGGCACGATCCGACTGGCAAGCAGTCGCGAAATTGCCGCCGACTTCACACTCCAGCTCAATGCAACCGCTCCGATACCGGACGAGATCCGCCGTCTTCAGGGCCTGCCGCCGCGATCCGAGTGATCGTCCCTGCAGCCTGTACGGTCGAATAATCGATCCGCGGAGACTAAGTGCGAGCGTGACAGAGTGTGGTTTTTACCCCTGCTTCCTAACGCCCATTTCCGAATCTCCCGCGCTGCCATGGCCAACTATCTCTCGCTCGAAGAAGCTGCGAAAAAACTCGGTATTCCCACGCAGACACTCATCGACCTGCGTTCTCAAGGGCAGGTTCGCGGCTTCCGCGATGGTACAAGTTGGAAGTTTCCTGAGAATGAAATCGATCGATTGCAGGATGACCTGCCCAATCTCTCGGGAATTGGATCAGGAATCAACGTGGGCGGTGGGGCCGGATCCAAGCCAGAAGGGATCAGCGGTGACGACAGCGCGTTGTCTCTCGGTGGTGTGATCGGAGACGACGAAGCCGGTAGCAGCATCGAGTTGGGTAGCGAACCTGCGGGCCAAGGTGGCGATAGCGACGTGAATCTCGTCCCCGGCGATGGCTCCGATGGCAGTGATGTGCTCGTCATTCCAAGTGCCAGCGGTTCGGGGATTCTCGATCTGGACGATTTGGATGTCGCTGGTTCGGCGATCTCCCATGATAGTGGTGAACTGAATCTCGAGACCGGTTCCGGGACCGAGCCCAAAGCCGACGACGCCGGGGCCGCGTCGCCAGCGGCGAGCGATCAGGCCAGCGAGTCAGCAGCCAAGAGTGAACAACCACCGGCCGCTTCCGAAGATAGCGATGAGTTCAACATCGGTAGCGTATTGGACCTCGAGGAGGACATCGTTCCCGGCAGTGATCAAGATCTCAATCTCGATCTCGGCGGTGAAGACGAACGATCTAGCAGCCTCGATATGCTCAGTGAACCCGACTCGAGCGGCAAAGCGGAGGATAAACCCGCCGGTCGTGCGAGCGGCGATGTGCTCAGCGAACTCGATCTGCTCGCCGGGGATTCAGTCGGCAGCGGTGTGCTCAGCGGCGACGGTGAGAATCCCATCGCAGGTTCCTTGAGCGGTATCTCCGATACAGGTTCCGGCGTCGATGATGCCTTGGCGGACGATGATCTGATGATCTCCGATGACGACGATGACCTGATTATTAGCAGCGAGGGCAACGACATCTCGATGGCAGGCGATAGCGGTATCGATCTGATGAGCCCGTCCGATAGCGGATTGTCGCTCGAAGGGGAGCCATTGGATTTGGCCAGCAGCAGCGTTTCCTCGCTGGACCTGGGCGCCGAGCTCACCGAAGGCAGCGGGTCGGGAATCGGCAGCGGCAGCTACGGATCTGGGTTGAGCCCCGCCGATGACAGCGGATCCGATATCGACTTTCCGGCCGATGAAGAATTCCAGCTCTCTCCATCGGGTATCCAGCTCGACAAATCAGAAGAAAGTGAATCGCAAGAGATCGACGTTGAGAATTCGGACTCCTTCGGCGGCGGGTTTGATGAGCCTGCCTTTGAAGAGGCCGGAGTCGTCGAAGAAGCCGGCGGCTTTGAAGAGGTCGATGCCTTCGGTGATGATGCTGCTGCAGTTGAAGACGAAGGTGGTTTTGGGGAAGCGGATGCCGAGGACGAGGCTGTCGCTCAACCCGCCGGTGCTCAAGCAGGTGCCCCGGCTGGATTCGAAATTCCGTTCACGATGCTGCAAACCGTCGGCATGCTGCTGATTTTGATTGTCATGAGCCTCGGCGGCATGCTGATGTCGGATCTCGTCCGCAATATGTGGAGCTATTCCGAACCTGCCGCCCCGGTCAGCTCGCTCACCGATTGGCTGATCGACGTCGCCGGTTGGGGCAAGTAGTCGCCCCGGCGGTGACCGACGTCGATCGGGCGAGTGACACCAATCTCGGCCCCGCTCGGAAGCATCTGTGCTTGCCGCTTTGGCGGCTTATTTGACTCGGTGCGCCTCCGCTGCGGCGCCCAAACAGCCGGCCAACGCTACGCTGACGTTCCCGGTGCTGGTCGATAAGCTTAAAGACTGTTGATCGAATCGACGTTGGACCCGCAGCGGTGAGCCGAGGGCCGTAAGGCGAATACCGCTTACTTTGGCCTCGTTTGGGGCGCGACTAGGTTGGCAATCCGATGCGTTAGCGAGGAAAATGGGTTCATCCGACGGAAGCGTGCGCAGAGCACAGCGGAAGGTTTTTTGAGTACTGTCATATCCAGAACGAAAATTTGCAGTGCGCGCGTACGCTCAGCGGCACCACCAATAGGGTAGCTTTTTCGACACTCAAAGTCCACTGTTTGTCGGCCAGCCAGCACGGCTCGGTTAGCTTTGGTGGTTCAGTCTCGCCACCCTGGTAGATATCCGAAGCTCTGAGAGCCCCACACTGTCTCATCCGGCGTTTGAACCGCTAACAGAGCATCTCACTCTAGCACGGGCTTGCTCAGCAGAGCTACGCTCCACCGATACCCTCGGCATGCGACGACGTTGTTAGTGTGCTTGGCAGCACGACAATTCAGCCTAAGGCTTCAGAGCTTCGGACGGTTTCGATTCTACAGTGTTTTCCTGGTTCACTCCAAGACGAATTAGTAAGCCGATCAGCAAGTCGCCGATCGATTGAGGGCCTCGACGCTTCTTGCCAGCGAGAAGCTGC
>NZ_SJPK01000014.1:26548-115995 GCF_007859855.1 Allorhodopirellula solitaria | reverse complement strand
CGAGTTCATGCTGGTGTTGGCGCAGTTGGGCGGCTACTTGAACAAAACAGGGCAAGGACCGCCCGGTTCCACCGTAATCTGGCGTGGACTGCGGCGACTGCAGGCGTACCGCGAAGCCTATATTGCATTCGGAACGGGCTAAAAAAAGATGTGTAGGATAAAGAGGGCAACGCCTGGGGTTTCAGACGCCACCACCTCGCGTTAGCCCCAACGGGGCGGCTCTATTTGCACATGCCATCCGAACGGCAGGATTGCGGCGAACATGAGGGCCGCCCCGTTGGGGCTCAAGAACGCTTCCTTCGGGATACATGCGGGTAATCACAAAACGGCGATTCCTGTCAGACAAGCTGACGGGGGATCTGGTTTTGTGGGTAAAGGACAGTGGTGGTTCGTGTGGATCGTGATTTCGTGTCAAGAGACCGCCAAGCCCTTTCGTTGCCAGGCTTGCGGTCGAAATCTCTGACCTGTCTTGCACTGCGCGGGCGTTTCTTGATAACGCTACGGGATGAAGAACCGCATGTTGTCGATGGGAATCGCAGCGGCGGTTTCACAGGAGAGTTTCACGGTGGAGCGGCCCCTTCGATTGGCCCCTGACCGAATCTTTTTGCCTTGACTTTGTGGGCCTCAGCGAGATTGTTGGAGCACACGGAACTCATCAATGCGATGAGTGGCAGAAGATGGAACTGCTAGGAAGGAGCAAGTCATGCGACGGAAGAAGAAGGCAAAAGCCAAATCGAAAATGAATGCACTGGGGCTATTTCAAGTCCTGCTGTTCACCACATTTTTCTACCTACTCAACGGTGTCGCGTCGAACCCGTTGGAAACCCAATCGGTTGCCGCTGAGGATGCCAGGCTGCCGTTTCGTCCGATCGGAAGTGCCAGCGCGGTCGATCAGTATTCGCACCCCGGCCAGGTCACTGAGACCGCCTACCATGCTCAATCCGGCGATCGCTGGGGAACGAGCGATATGGTCGATCAACCAGTCCGTGCACAGGGGATGTCGGCACCTGTCCGTCAAGTCGCCATGCAGTCGGGTGGGTTCAGTTCACCGCCACCCTCGAGTGGTTTCGCACCTCAGGTACCGACTCAGTTCGCACCGCCTCCGCTGAGCACGCCTCCGCAGATGTCACCCAATGCTGCGTCGACACCGCCGAGCGACGCGTCTCCTTTGTCGCCTCCGAGTCTCGAGTTCGACAATACGCCGCCCCCAGCGACATCGATGCCGTCTTCGACACCTCGGTCCCTACCCAGTTCCTCATCCGGCGGTTCCCCGCCGAGCGGTTCAACTTATGCGTCGCCACCGATCGCCGACTACGAACCCGTGATGCCACCGCAACTGTCCAACGGTGGGTTCGCCACCGCAGCGGATTGTCGCTTGATCACGCCACCGAGTACCTATACCGGGATGAGTCCCTATGGCGATCTCTGTAGCAGCGTGGCTCCTACGAATTACACCAGCCCCTACACACCGCCGCCTGCGGAGATTGCCGCCCCGGCCGCGATGCCGCCTCTGACGGCGGCGCCGCCCGTTGCCGCGGCGCCTCCGATCACGGTGCCGTCGACGGCGATCACGGTGCCATCCACAGCGATCACAGTGCCGCAGACGGTACCGCCCGTCAGCCCGCCGGCCTCCGCTCCGGTCGGCAGTCTGATGACGTTCGGGCAAGAATCGCTGCCGGTTCAAGTGGGGCAAGGATTGTGGGGACAGCCCGTTGCCTATGTCCCCGGTCAACGATGCCGCAATTGGCTGAGGTATTTCTCGTTCTAATGACGTTCACCCCCGTTTCAATCCGAAGGGCCGGGATGACCGGACCCGTTTGGGAATTCCATGCGGCCGCCGCAAGCTTTGCAGTGTCGAGGCGCTCCCGACGATTCCGAATGAGTACCTTGTCTACTACCTCCCCAACTTCACGGATAGAAGCTCCCATGCGCACCACCTTCTCATTGGCGATCGCTTCGTGCCTCGGCCTGGCAATTATCGTCACGGGGTGCCGCAGCGGATCCTGCCTGCCGCCCGCTGGCACGCTGAATCAACAGAAGTCCAACGCGATCATCCATGATCCGTTTCCGCTCGATGATATCGGGCCAGATGACCACAGCACGCGTCCTCCCAACTACCAGAAGCCGCTCCCTGAGCCGGTTCGAAACCGGATTGGCGCCGACGCCATGCCGTGGCTCGGTCGATAGCTCGATCCCCGGAAAATCAAGCATGCTGCCGCCGGTTTGATTCCCACCATTTTCTAGACGCCGATGGCGTTTCAACCCTGTTGCGGGCGTCGATTGCGGGCGAGAACCGCGCGGCGGCGTTATCTCGCGAAATACGGCAACGCCCCTCCCAGACTGTTCCTCGTAGCGAGCTCCAAGTGCATCGCATCCCATCCCTGGACGGGGCTGCGTGCCGCCCAACGAGATGGGTTCCGCATGCGTACGGGCGGAACCGAGAGCCGGTTTTCCTGCGGCGACGTTTCTCGCAAACTCTTCTGAGCCGCATTCTGCGGCATACTTGGCGGTTTTGAAATCGCCCGTGGGTCTGGCAATCTGTTTGCATGAGGCGGGTTCTATCGGATAAAACGGGTGGAATCGTTCATCGAGGCGACCCAAATTGCCACGTTGTGACGTAGACTTGCTTATTGTCGCTCTCCGCTTCGCCATTTCTGGCCCCGTCTCGGACCATTTGGACACTCTTGTATGACCCGAATTCGCCAGCGAATCACTCGCTTACTTTCTGTTCCCGCAGTCGCCTTGGTGACAGCACTGCCCATTGTGGGGGTGTCGCTCGCTTCGCCCAGTTCGGTTTTGGCCGCCAGTTTGCCGGAATTCTCCAAGGTTTCTGAGGGCTTCGAGAAGGTGGATGTGTCTGACCAACAATCGGACAAGGGGCTTTTTAATGTTTGGAAGCGTGACAAAGACTCGGCTGTCATTGGCGAGCTGCCCAAGAACTTCAAGGGAAAAAGTTACTTCGTCGCCCTCACGCTGAGCAGTGGTGACCGTTACGCCGGATTGCAATCGGGCGACTGGGTGGTGCAGTGGCGGCGCTACGATGATCGGATGGCTTTGGTCGTTCCTAATCTGAGCATTCGGGCCACTGGAGATGCTGAATCCAAGGCATCGGTGAAGCGTTTGTTCACTGATACCGTGTTACTCGACGTGCCGATCTTGGCCATCGGACCGAGCGGCGGTCCGGTCATCGACATGGACAGCCTATTGATTAGCAACGCGAGCAAATTCTTCGGCCGAGCTGTACGGATCACTAATTCACGCTTGTATTCGATCGAATCCTGCAAGGTCTTCCCGAAAAACGTCGAGCTTGCCTTCGAAGTCGTGGGATCTGGCGGTTTGCTGCAAACGCTGCACTATTCATTCAGTGAAGTGCCCGGCAGTTCGTCGGGCTACAAGTCGCGAAAGGCGGACGAACGTGTCGGCTTCTTCACCACCTCGTTTTCGGACCTGAGTGTCTACGAGGATGAAGACACACGAGTGCGTTTCATCAACCGCTGGCACTTGGAGAAACGCGACCCCAAACTCAAACTGAGCCCCCCCAAAGAGCCGATCCGGTTCTACGTCGAACACACTGCCCCGGTCCGCTATCGCCGCTGGATCAAAGCGGGGATCGACTATTGGAACAAAGCCTTTGAGAAGGTCGGAATTGTCGACGCGATCGTGGTGGAATACCAGGACGCCGTCAGCAAGATCCACATGGAGAAGGATCCCGAAGACGTGCGATACAACTTTGTCCGCTGGCTCAACAATGATGTCGGCACGGCGATCGGACCGAGTCGCGTGCACCCTGAAACGGGACAAATCTTGGATGCCGACATCATCCTAACCGATGGATGGATTCGGCACTTCAATTTCAACTACGCTGATCTGATGCCGAACCTGGCGATGGAAGGTGTCAGTGCCGAAACGCTCGCGTGGTTGGGAACGCGGCCCAATTGGGATCCGCGGGTCCGCATGGGGGCTCCCGAGGACGTTCATTCGTTGCGAGCGAAGTACGCTCGCCAAGCCGCGTCACCGATGGCCGGGTACAAGATGGCCCAGGCCGACCCGGCGTTGTTGGGTGATGAGGAATTTGATGGGTTGATCGGCCACGTCAGCCAAAAGAATGGCCTCTGCATGGCGGCGAGCGGACGTAGCATGGATCTGGCCCTCGCCCGCATGGATTGGGCATTGTCGCTGCACGCCGATACCGAGGCCGAAGCGGACAAGAAGAAGGAAGAGGAGAAGAAGCAAAAGGAAAAAGACGAAGCCGATAAGAAAGCGAAAGCTGAAAGCGGCGATGAGTCTGAAAGCGGCGACAAGTCTGATGGCGCTAAGAAAGATGAGGACGAGTCCGAATCGGATGCTGAGGAATCGCTCGATAAGAAGGGCGTCGAAGAGACTGTTAAGAAGGACGAAGACGAAATGCTCGACGGAATGCCCGAGTGGTTTGTCGGTCCCTTGCTCGCCGATTTGGTTGCCCATGAAGTCGGCCACACCCTCGGTCTACGTCACAATTTCAAAGCCTCGTCGTTGCGAACACTCGAGGAAATCAACTCGAAAGAAGTTAAGGGCAATCTCCCCTTTGCTTCGTCGGTGATGGATTACAACCCGATTAATTATCGCTATGACATCGGTGACGTGCAGGGCGACTACACCATGATCGACATCGGTCCCTACGACTATTGGGCCATCGAGTATGGTTACACGATGAAGGATTCTGACCTGGAAAAGATTCTCAAACGCTGCTCCGAGCCGGAACTGCAGTACGCCACAGACGAGGACACAAGCGGACCAGATCCTTACGCACGCCGCTACGACTTCGCCAAGGATCCACTGGCCCACGCCTCCGAGCAAATGAAGCTTGTTGAGCTGTACCGCGGCCGGTTGCTCGACAAGTTTGTCAAAGACGGCGATAGCTGGGCGAAGGCGCGGCGCGGCTACGAACTAACCTTGGGCTTGCAGATGCGATCGGTCAGCATGATGGCGAATTGGATCGGCGGCGCCTTCGTCAACCGCGACAAGAAAGGGGATCCGGGCAACCGGGTTCCTGTCGAGGTGGTCGCCGCAGAAGATCAACGCGATGCACTCGAGTTTGTCATTGAAACGACATTCCGCGACGAAGCCTACGGGTTGACCCCTGAGATTCTTGAGCGACTCGGTGTCGACAAATGGCTCGACGGTGGTTCCTCGGCAAGCATCTCTGCTGAAGCGACCTGGCCAATTCACGATCGCGTGCTCGACATGCAGGCTTCGGCGCTGACCCTCTTGATGAATCCCACGACTCTCCGCCGTGTCTATGACAACGAAATGCGTCTCCGTTCGGATGCTGATGCGTTGACCCTGCCTGAGCTGCTCAGCAGCATCACGTCGTCGGTCTGGACGGAGCTGGATCAGCCCTGTCCTGAGGGACGCAACGATCGCAAGCCGATGATCTCATCACTGCGTCGCAACTTGCAGCGAGAGCATCTGCAGCGGCTGGTGGATTTGATCCTCGAGGACTCGCCAAGCACGGCGGCCTACAGCCCGATCACGAATCTCGCCCGCATGGAGTTGCGTGCTCTGGCGGCGTCGATGGAATCGACACTGAAGAAATGTGAAGGCAAAATGGATGCCTACACCCTTGCTCACCTCACCGAGAGCAAGGAGCGTATCACTCGAGCACTCGAAGCTGGCTACACGTACGGCGGCAACCAACAAGGTGCCGGTTTGCTGATGATGCTGATGGGACGCGACGCCGCTCAAGAAGCTGCTGCGGCCCAAGTGGAATGAAGTGGCGCGGCTAGGAGAACCAGGTGAACCGGGCTGCATTCGTCATGGACGCATCGCTCGGACGCCGGTTCCTCAGGAAAACCGGATCCCCTGTCAGCTTGTCTGACAGGAATCGCCGTTTTGTGATTAGATCAAGATGGAGCATTCACCCCGCTCCCATGCGGGCTTGCCCCGCATGAAAGCAAAGTTTGTCGGCTTGGTTTCCTGTCAGACAAGCTGACAGGGGAACGCACATCGCTGTCGCGGTTTTCTAATGCCAAAACGTCGCTTCGGCGTGTGACAAGCACACGCGAAAGCAAGCCCTCTAGTGGTCTGTCACGACTTCTTCTTAGGGTAGTGGACGAGGCGACGAGTCCTGAACTGGCGTCAAATCCAAGGACTCGTCGCCTCGTCCACTACGATCAACGCTAACTTTTAACTGTGACAGACCTCTAGGTTCGCCCGGCAACGATCGCCATTTGGTTCAGGACCTCTGTACGCGAGTAGTGGACTTCGGCGTAGCGGGCCATCCACTGTTCCTGTTCGTAGGTGGATGGGACATGACCGATCATCTCGGTGAAGGCCCGTTCGAGCCACGCGACATTGTTGTTGCCACAGCGGTCGAAGTATTCCTGGGTTGCCATCAGCTCAATCGGTAGACGTCCCATGCGGTAGTCCGGATCGGGGACCGAGTTCCAGGCGGCGAGCTCCATCGACGTTGGGTTTCGTCCCAGATATTTTTGATAGGCGGCTGTCACCTGGGTACTGATATTGTCGTATCCGACGTAATTGGCTGCCACCACATTCGGGTTGGGTTGGGCGGTGGAAATGGTGGAAATGGTGGATTTGGGAGTCAGTGCCAGTTGCACGGACTTTGGATTGCCTTGGGTCAACACATAGGTTGGCTGAACCGTTTCGAAGATTGTGGTGTTGTTGTAGGTGATGAATGCGCGAACGCTATAGCGATCTGATTCCGAGATGTAGCTCGGGTCATAGTTGATCGTGAACGGGATTGATCCCTGTGAGAATCCCGTCGAGCGAAGGGTTTGTTGGCCGTTATGAATTACGAAATAAGGGCGTGTGACATTGACGATCTGAACGGTGATGACCGCGTTGGCTGGCACCGAGCCGCCCTGCACCGTCAGGGTTCCCGTCAGGCCTGCCTGTTGATCGTCTAGTTTAATGGGGACCGTTCCTAGCTGACCGGTGCGTCGGTACATCACCAACAATCGAACATTGCCCAGCGAATCGGCATGTTGATTCAGGATTTGCGCGATATCGAAGATCTTTGAGCCGACGATGCCCACCTGAACGCCATTGACGCAAACGACAATGTCGCCCGCACTCAGTCCAGCTCGCGCGGCGGCCGAGTTCGGGGAGACCGAGTCAAGGGCCAGGCCGACATCGGTGTTCTTTCCGGTCACACCGAGCGTCCAGCTCTTGTTGCTGGTCGTTGTCTCCGGCCAGGTTGGGCTGTTCCAACCGCTATTCCAACCGGTGCTCGCGGTTGCGTAGCCGTTGGCAGGGTAGGTTTGTGCCATTGCGGGAGTGCTCCATAGCGACGCCGCAAGAAGCCCAGCGAAACTGGCGATGCGCCACCAGTGATTGGTATTGGAGAGGGGCATGATAGGGGATCCTCGAACAAATGAATTGGGGTGGTGAGTGCGGGGCCGCGTGATGGGCAGGGATTACCGGGCGACACCGTCGAACTATTTTTCTGTCGCGGTCGTCGCGGGGTTTAGCTTGGCCAACTGCGCCAGCAGGGTGGGTGGGTCGAAGGGAAAGAAACCGGCGAGGATGTCTTGGCTTTGGCCGGCTTGATGCAGCGTGTATCGCACGAACTCGCGGGTAGCTTTGGCTTGTTCGCTGTCTTGCCCGATATCGAGAACAAGGGTCATCGGACGCGTTAACGGATATCGCCCCATCAAGACCGCATGGTCATCACAGGGGATCGTTGCGTGACCGCTGCGGAGCTCAACCAGACGCAGGGAGTGGCTGCCGCACTTGAGCGAGCAGATCGCGACACCATTCTTTTCGGATTCGAGTTTCTCGATGACCTCGGCATTGGAAGCATACGCCGCTTTTGGAGTTCGTATCGTCCGCTTGGGAAGCAGGTAATTTCTCAGGAAAGTCTGCGTGCCGCTGCTTGCTTTTCTCGCGATGACTTCGACAGGGCTCTCCGCTAAATCGTTGGTGACCCCAGCCGCTTGCCAGGTCACGGGTTCCGATTTTTGGGTCGGGTCGGCGACAGAAAACAATGCGGCGAACTGCGCGGGCGAGATGGACTCGATGGGATTGCTCTCGTGGACGAAAACACCGAGGCCTTCGCGAGCGACCATGATGGCCACCGGTTGTTTCAGGCCGCTTTGCTTCAATTTCTCGAGTTCTGCTTCGCTCACCGGTCGGGAGAGCATCCCCAGGCTACTGGGGTTCCTGCTCAGGCGATCGAAGACGGTCTCAGACCCCTCGGCGGAGATCACGACCGTTGATTTGGGGTGGAACTTCTTGAATCCGTGCGTCCAACCGTGAGCGAGGGCATCCATGCTCGTCGAGCCAAAGATGTCGATCTCCGTACTGACCTCGCCCTCGGGCAGGTAGGGCGGAATGGAATTCAGAACCGATCGAATCTCCTGTACCGAGAGGTGGGCGCCGGAGTCTTCGGCGAGTGTCAGGGACTGGGTCAGGATCGGCGTGATGCAGGCGAACAGGATCGCGAACTGCGTAAGGACCTTCATGGGGATCTCCATCGTTGAAAAGGCGGGGTGGAGAATCATTAGCTGACTTTGGAAAATGCGTAAAGAGCGATTGAGACACTCGGGCTCAGCTATCGATTCGGCGTCCTGTTTTCCGCTTGCGTCCTTGAGGTATCACGGCGTAGTTTTGCGTTCACTCGAAACCCTCGTCTGCCAGTGTTGAAAGAATCGATCCCAATGCGAGTTCTCTACGACGGTGCCATCTTCGAAAGCACGCAACGTGGCGGCATTGCCAGATATTTCACAGAAGTCATCAATCGCTTGCCGGCTGCCGTCCATCCGATTCTGATCGGTTCGGAGGATCAACTTGCCGACATGACGCACCGCAATTTCGTGCATCACAAGATCCGTGCGCGACCTCCCGCCAAGCTATTCAAGGGGCTTTGGAGAGCGGCGCAGGGGCGGCATGCCGCCCGGCTACTTCAACAAGAGAACGGCAGCCTGATCCACTGGACGTATTATCAAGGACTCTGTCGGCAACCGATTCGCTCATTGAGCGTGCCATCGGTGATAACGATTTACGATTTTATTCACGAAGCGTTTCCGGAGATGGAGCCCAGTGGCGTAACGCGTGCCATGAAACAGCGAGCAATCGAACTCGCCTCGCACATATGCTGCATTTCCCAAACGACGTTTCATGAGTTATGCGAGCGATTTCCTGAGGCCGCGAATCGTGCTTCGGTCACTCCGCTGGGCAGCAGTCTTACCGCTGGCGAGGCGGCGCCGCTACCGAACAGCCTCGTGGAGCGTCCGTTTCTCCTCTTTGTCGGACGCCGCGATCATTACAAGAACTTTGCCGTTTTATGGGACGCCTGGAACAACATCCAAAAGCGAGCACCCGAACTGGAGCTTGTCGTCGTGGGCCCGCCGATGGACAGTGCCGAACGCGCACGACTGGGAGCGAACTGCGAGTCGAGTCGCTTGCATCTGATTCCCAATGCTCCCGATAGCCTTTTGAAGGCTCTGTACCAGAATTGCGAAGCGTTCGTGTTCCCTTCCCGGATGGAAGGATTCGGACTGCCGATTCTGGAGGCGATGTCAAACAACGCGCCCGTTCTCGCTTCGTCCTGCTCCGCATTCCGCGAAGTCGCTGCTGATGCAGGACACTATTTCGATCCCGAAGATGTGGATTCGCTCGCCGATCTGTTGTACTGCATCAGCCAACAATCGCTTGCCGATCGCGAGGAAAAAGTGATCGCAGGGCATCGCCGTGTCGCGTTTTACACATGGGAGAAAACTGCCGAGCAGACCATGGACGCCTACCGTCAGGTCGTCCAGACGCCTGCCCAACGCAGACCCGCGTAGCTGGAAATTGAACCAGCCGTTGAACTCACCCCGGGCGTGCTGCACGGGCGTGGGTTGCGGTGGCGGCACGTTAATCCGAAGGATCAGGCGGCGTCGGTGGCTAACTCACTCGCCTGGCGAGGCGAAACTGAACTTTGAATCGTGTCCCAAAACTGATTGCCAATGAGCGAATAATCAAAGTGCTCATTTCCAATAGCGTAACTGTTTGCGCCCAACGATACGCAGTCGTCGTAGTGTTGCATGCGTGCAACCGCAGCGGGTAACCCGTCCGGCGCGTCGCATGCAATGAAAGCATCTGGAAACTGCGACGTCCATTTCAAGGCCGACGATGAACGCGGGCCGCATACCAGGATCGGCAGTCCCGTAGCCGTGTAGTCGGTCAGTTTGCTGGGGAAATGGATACGCATGTTGAGGCTGGTTTCCTCAAACGGAATAGGCAGGAACAGTGCATCCAGCTCCTCGCGCAACAACGCGACAAACTCGGAGGCGGGGATGTAGCCGCGGAACTGGATCGGCAAGTCCTTGCTCAACCGCGAACGCAGTGTTACACCCGGCGGGACACCGTAGATGTTGATTCGAGATTCCGCTCCAAACGTTTCTTGGATCGACTGAGCGAGTGACCGCAGGATCTGCAGCGAGGATTCTGAGTAAACGGTGCCGAATAGTCCAATCGTGAATGTCGCGTGGCCGCGGACTCGCGCCGCCGCATAGGGCTGATCCGAGACGACTTGAGAACGCCCCGGCAACAACACGCTGCCAGGGGTGCCTGTTCGCTCTCGATAGTACGACTCCATGTACGGTGAGACACACATTCTCGATGCAGCTCCGACGTAAGCTTGAAGAAAAGCTCGCTCGATCGACTGTGTTTTCAGAGGCGTTCGCGGGAAAGTTTGGGATGGGTAATCATGCACGATCAGGTGCAGCGGCTTGTGGAGCTGCCTCGCTACTGCATCGGCGACAAGCCATCCGAGCCCGTGTGCGACGGTCACGATGGCGTCCACGTCTTCGCACGATCGCCGGACTCGTCGAATGGTCGACTCTAAGAGTGTGTAGTTGACTAATCTTCCTAAATCACCCAGCCCGCTGCGGCGGAGGTTTTGGGAAGCGTACTTCACATTTTCGTAAAACGCATGCTCAACGCGATTCTCAGGATCCGAGTGCCTTCCGAGTTCGATGATGCGACACTGGTCTGGATTCTTGCTGAAGAGCCGGTACAACACCGCCGAGCCGTGAAAGGTTCCTTCGACGGAGACATCTCCCACGTACGCCAACTGGCGATGGTTTCCGCTGCGACCCCGCGTCTGCCGATTGCGGGCCTCCATACTGAGTGTTTCGATCGTGTCCATCCATTGTGCCTTCTGTACCTTGCCAATCGAGAGGTCTTGCTTGGCACATCTATCTAATAGGAGGCTGTTCCGCAGATCTATCTAGATGGCGTTTTGGCGTTACTCCCGTCGTACCTCACGGTGGTTCCGGTAGGCAAAATGGGAGTGGGGTGTCAAGTGGATATCGCACTCGAGATTGGGCGGTGAGCGGCCATCGTATTGCCCGGTGTAACTGTTTTCGCTAACTTGGATTCTCGACGCGTAGCGAGACGGCTCACTTTGCCACTTTTGACACGGATGGAATCCATGCAAGTTGTACTCCTTGCAGGCGGACTGGGGACTCGACTCCAAGAAGAGACGACTGCGCGCCCCAAACCGATGGTCGAAATAGGTGGCCAGCCGATTTTGTGGCACATCATGAAGGGCTTTGCCCGCTACGGGCACGACGATTTTCTCGTTGCCTGTGGCTATATGGGCAACTTCATCAAAAGGTACTTTCTCGATCAGTATCATCTCGCAGGTGATCTGAAGATCGATTTTGGCTCGGATATGACGCAGCGATCCGAATCAGAGGTGGCGTCTTGGTCGGTGAATCTTATCGATACTGGGCTGGATACCATGACCGGTGGTCGTCTTCTGCGTTTGCAGGACAAACTCCGCCGTGAAACGTTCATGCTCACTTACGGCGACGGTGTCAGCGACATCAACATTGATGATTTGGTGGCTTTCCATCGACAACAGGGACTGCTCGCTACCGTGACGGCGGTTCGTCCTCCCGCTCGCTTCGGCGGCCTTATCGTTAACGGAGATACGGTCGAGCAATTCACAGAAAAACCAACAGCTGGCGAAGGCTGGATCAACGGTGGTTTCTTGGTCTTTGAACCCGAGATTTTTAAATATCTGAAATCGGATCAATGTAGCCTGGAGGCCAACGCGCTCGAACAGGTCGCTGCCGCCGGGCAGCTTGCTGCCTACCGGCACGATGGTTTCTGGCAGTGCATGGACACGCTTCGCGACAAGCATTACCTACAGAAACTCTGGGATTCAGGGGACGCACCCTGGATGCGAAATGCAGTCGAGCAACCCAAACGACTGCGTGTGATGCCCGCTCGGCAGTCGGTATCCTAGTGGGATTCGATAAGCGGACTCTTTGCAATGGGCATTGTAAAAGTCAGCCAACCTGTCGGGATCCATCACTCTTCAATGGAATGCTCCACCATGGATCAGCAGCCTAAAAGCCGGGACTCGATTGCCCCCGTGTTCTGGCAGGACCGTCGTGTTCTCGTTACCGGTGCCACCGGTCTCGTGGGAGGTTGGTTGGTCAAGCGTCTCTTGGAAGCCGGCGCCGACATCATCTGCCTGATCCGAGATTGGATGCCCTCTGCGGAAATCGTTCAAAACGGTTCATTGGATCGCGTGACGGTCGTCCGCGGTGATATCTGTGACCAGGAATGTCTCGAACGCGTCCTGGGTGAGTATGAGATCCAAACGGTCATGCACCTGGCGGCGCAAACGATTGTCGGGATCGCCAATCGCAATCCAATCTCCACGTTCGAAGCCAATATTGGTGGGACATGGAAACTGTTAGAGGCCTGCCGGAGATCACCGCTGGTCAAACAGATCGTGATGGCCTCATCGGACAAAGCTTACGGCGAGGCGGAGACGCTGCCATACACCGAAACCACGCCACTGGCTGGGAAGCACCCTTACGATGTCAGTAAATCGTGTGGGGATCTCATCGCCCAGACCTATGCTCATACCTACGGCAGTCCTGTCTGCATCACACGCTGCGGCAATTTCTACGGCGGCGGAGACTTGAACTGGAACCGTATCATTCCAGGAACGATCCGAAGCGTTTTGCGTGCAGAGGCGCCGGTCATTCGCTCCGATGGTTCATTTGTTCGCGACTATTTCTACGTTGAGGACGGCGCTGCGGCGTACATGCATCTCGCCGAGCAGATGGCTGTCCGTCCAGAACTGGCAGGGGAAGCTTTTAACCTCTCGACGGAGATGCAGGTCTCGGTGCTTGACGTCGTCAGAAAGGTGCTCGGTGGACTCGGCAGTGACTTGGAACCCGTCGTATTGGGGCAGGCGTCCAACGAGATCAAGCACCAATACCTCGACGCCGGCAAAGCACGCGACATGCTCGGCTGGGAACCGCTATTCACATTTGAACAAGGTCTACAGAGAACGATTCAATGGTACTCCAACTTTTTAAGCCGCAACACGATGTCGTAGGCAACAACATCGCGGCGGCGACCTGCTGCCGAGGTTGCGGTCACGAGCATCTCAATTCGGTTCTCTCGCTCGGCAGCACTCCGCTGGCCAATGCGCTGCTCGCGGATTCCGACCTAAGCAAAACTGAACGCCGGTGGCCACTGGATCTCGTCCGCTGCAGGGATTGCTCGCTCGTTCAGATTACCGAAACGATTCCGCCCGAGAGCCTGTTTCGCGAGTATGCATACTTTTCATCCTTCTCAGACACGATGGTCGCCCACGCTCGAGAAATCGCCAGCCGAATGATTGAGGAGCATTCGCTCGGTGGCGATAGTCTCGCGATGGAGATTGCCAGCAATGATGGTTACCTACTGCAGTGGTATCACCAAGCAGGTATTCCGGTACTCGGTGTCGAACCGGCCAAGAACATCGCTGAGGTCGCGGTCCGCGACCGAGGCGTCGACACCGTTTGTGAATTCTTCGGTAGTGACCTGGCCAATCGTCTGGCCTCCGAAGGAAAACGCGCCGACGTGATTCATGCGAACAACGTGCTCGCACATGTGGCTGACCTCAACGGGGTCGTTGCCGGATTGGCGACACTCCTGAATCAGAACGGTCGCGTGGTCGTGGAGGCACCCTACCTCGGAGACCTCATCGATCGAGTGGAATTCGACACCATTTATCATGAGCATCTTTGCTACTTCTCACTCACTGCTCTGACACAGCTGTTCGCGAAACACGGATTGCAGGTCGTGGCGATTGAGCGACTCGCGATCCATGGCGGTTCATTGCGAATCATCGCGGCGCACGCCGGCGCGGTTGAGGTGTCCGCTTCAGTCCAGAACTTGCTGCATGAAGAAGCGGAGTGGGTGTTCGACGAAGACCATTACGCGCGGTTTGCTGAACGCGTTGAATCACTGCGGCAATCGTTGGTCGAGTGCCTTACCAAGCTGAAGCGCGAAGGCAACCGGATCGTGGTTTATGGCGCCTCCGCAAAAGGCAGTACGCTGCTGAACTTCTTCGGCATTGGACGCGATTTGGTCGATTACGTCGTCGACCGTAGCACCGTCAAGCAAGGCCTCTATACCCCGGGCACGCACCTGCCGATTCATTCTCCCGATCGACTCGTCGTCGACCAGCCTGAGTACTGTCTTCTCCTGACATGGAATTTTGCCGACGAGATCATGCGGCAACAACAGGACTACCGAGATCGGGGCGGGAAATTCATCATTCCGATTCCCGAAGTTCAATTCGCATAGCACCTCTCCGTCATGCAAACGATCAAGAGTCGATCATGCCCGATGCCGTAACTCTCGTTGTCCCCACGCACAACCGCACTCATTTTCTGCGACGGTTGTTGCTCTATCTCGATCAACGTAGCTTCGATCTTCCGATCCTGGTGGTCGACTCCAGCAATGCTGAGGCGGCTACGGAGAATGAGGTCTTGATCGACTCGTACTGTGATCGTCTGAGGATCCGCTATCGTCATAGCGACCAATCCTTTGGGACGAAATGCGTTGCTGCGCTCGGTTCGGTAGCGACCCCCTACACGGTGTTCTGCGCCGATGACGATTTCCTGATGCCTGAATCGGTTCAGAAGTGTGTCGAGTTTTTGGAGCAGAATGAAACCTATCACTGTGCCAGCGGCATTTGGGTGCAGGTTGAGGCGAAGCGAAGTAACCGTTGCTCTCAGTTTCGCTGCGATCAGATTGACGATGACTGTCCAAAACGGCGTTTTGAAAAGCTCGCTGGGAACTGGTTCTCAAACTTCTATTCCGTGTACCGAACCGAGCCGCTGAGGCGCGCCTGGCAGGTCGCTGACGGGGCAACTGACTACAACGATGCCCGGATCTTTTTGGAATTGATGCTTTGCCAGCTCGGAGTGATCTATGGCAAGACCGCGGTGCTGCCACACACCCACTATCTCTTTGAACTTCACGGTGACAACGACAGTTCTCTGCTCCCGTTAATCGCCAACGGCGAGAAAGCCAACCGCCTCTACGACCAGTTTGAAAACAGCTTGGCCGGAGAGCTTGCCGACTCTGCCGGCGAGTCGCCCGAGACGGCTAAGCACACGGTACGAAAGCACTACGGCTACTTGCGGACCGGTCAATCCGTGAAAAGCAACTATCGGCCAACGGGCGTTCGCAAGTATGCTCGCAAACTACGGCAGAGTGTGGCGAAGATTCGAGATGGTATATCCAGGCACCCGACGAAAGTTTGGACGAGACGCCGTCTGCGGCCCGGCCACGTGTACCTGCAATCGGATGCCTGGCGGTGCGCGATCGAAATGACCGGACGTTTTCCCGCCGGCATGAACGCCGAACAACTCGCCACCGAACGTTCGAGAACTCCTGCCAACCACGCCGCGGCCTAGTCTCCGAGAGAGCAAAGCAATGCAACCACTCCCCTTCTCGATCGTAATCACGAATTTCAATAAGGCTCGCTTGATCGACGCCTGCCTGCGATCTGCCCTGCAGCAAACCGTTGATCGTTCGCAGTTTGAAGTGGTCGTGGTCGACGATTGCTCGACGGACGATTCACTCCAGATCCTATCGGGCTACGAGCCGGATATTCGGGTCATCACCAATTCCGTCAATCGAGGAGCGTTGGGGGCGACACTGGCTGGGGTCGACGCATCCCGGGGCACGTATGTCGTGACGCTCGATGGAGACGACACCATCGCCGAGAATCTTCTGCAAACCTTGGTGGATTCCTCGTTGCTGCGACCGGATCGATTCATGCGTGGCCGGATCGATCAGAGCCACGATCGACCGAGAAAGAGCACCCTCATTCCCGCTGTCGGGGATCCTGTTTGCCTCACTCCTGCATGGCACCTCGCCCTGGAACCCAAAACGGGTGGCAGTTCGTTGGTGTTCCCCCGCGACGCGGTTGCAGATCTCTGCGGTCGGTTTCCTCCCATCGCTGTGCAAGACCATGCGATTCCCGAGATGCTCTCTCTGGTCATGAACGACTATCTGCGATTGAGTTGTTACACCCACTTTGCCGACACCGGAGATTGCGTGGAGCACCTTTCAGGCAATTCGGCCCAACTTCATCACGACAAGCTGCTCTGTGGACTAGCGATCCTCGAAAACGCCACGGAGCTCAAACCCGTCCCCACATTGATCACTGGGCTCCGACGCCGCTTGATGGGACGCTGCCTGCGATACGTGTGGAAATACCAACTCTGGGGATCGGTGCCCGCGTGCCGCAAACTCCTCGGTTCCCCTTCTCTGGAGCAACTCCGGAGCGTCGCCCACCGGGTCGCCCAGGAAATGCGAAGCCGTCATGCATCCATCCGCTACTATGCATCCGAGACCCCATCGAATCAGCATGCAAACGCCGCATAGTGTCGTTCAGCAAGGCAAACGCGATCGAGGTTCGCAGGGAGTCAGCCCGGGATCGAATCCCAAATCGGTGCAAGTCATGGTCTCCGTTTGGACCAGAGTGCTTGGCTCGTGTTTTGCTTGCCCGACATACCGCCCGAGCTGGGTTTTGATCGGGGGGAGATGCCATCAAACCGTTCATGGCCCGCAGGGCATGGCCCGCGGCAATGCCTACCCCGTCGTCAGCCGGATACCAGCAACACCATGGCAACAACACTCGCCGCAAACAGCAGAAACTTCTGTCGCTGGAGTACCAGTGACATGAGAGGTTTCTGCGTTTGGCAATCAGACGTGATCGAGGTTCTGGTGCCTGCTTTGAGGCTCCATCTCACGATGTCGACGTCTAGCCGAGTGGAGCATCCTTAAGCTTCCACTGTCCGTCAACTTGCTCGAGCGTCCAGGTTTGCTGTGTTTCAGCTACCGAATTCCCTCGCTTCGCCCGCGACTCGCTGGAGGATGTCGCATGCATGACGCCGAAGATCTTCACTGGCACAGTCACCTGATCTCCAGCGTAGGTCGGTTCTCCGGTGACTTGGTACCCTCGTTCGCTATATTCGCGTCGATTCTCAGGCACTGAACCGGGGACGAACGCGTCAGCAAACATTGCTTCATCGCCCGCGATATCACCTAAGCCTTCGACACTCGCGAATACGTTCTGCTCGTCGGTTGGCTTGATTCCCTCCGAGGAGCCACAGCCCAGAATTGCACATGCACACAAGGCGAGTGCGAATCCCAATATACTCTTCATCTTCATTCTTTCTCAGTTCGAGTTTGGTTCAGTAGTTGGACGTGCAGGCGTATCGCCCCGCACCGTTATTCTTGAATCACTTCTTTATTCTGGGTAGTGCTCATAGGCTGCCAGATTTTAAGGTTGTCAACCGAATCAGTGACAAACCGCACGCCACCATCGGCCATCAGAACGTTCACGCCACCGGTGTGATGGCTGCGAGCGGCCGCGTAGATCTCTGAGGTGTCACGTTCCTCCAAACACGGTAAACGCTCGGCTGTGTTGATGTTCGTGGTCGTCGATGCGTCGGTGATCTCGTCACCACACGCGGCCAAGACGTCTTTCTCAATTGAGTTCGGGTTGCGGAAAGCAGAGAAAATCGTCGCCCCCATCGCGGGTGACATCCAGACGCCGCGAATATCCGTCTTGGAGTCGGCAGCGAGAATCTCACTCATCGCCATTGTGTTGCTCAGACCGTCGAGAAAATCGCGACTCTGCATACCGTTTTTGTTCTGAAAACGATCCCCTGCCGTTGTGCCGCTTGGTTCAATATTCAAGATTTCATCTTGATGGGCGTAGTAGGTTCCAAATGCGCCGCGTGTTTTCGGATCTTCCCACGAAAGCATGTCGCCCGATCCCCAGCACGCAGCATAATTATTCCCTTTCGCAAGTGCCTCCAGCCCATAGCTGCCGTCTGAAAACTGGGTGCGTACCAAGGGAGCCGAGGGACATTGATCAAACGACGCTAACTGGTCGCGTCCCAAATGCTGTGTAAAGGCGTGATACTCGCAGTCGTCGCAGGGGTTGGAAGTGTGGCTGTCCGAGCGAGATTCTTCGCAGATTTTGACCCGCTCCCACATGCCGGGTTGTTCGATGTAAGGAAACAGCATTGCGAGCCAGTGCCATCCCAGTTCGTTCTGGCCGTGCTGCCAGCCACCGGTCTTGAAACGGTTTCCCGACTCGTCATAGTTAACATTGCCCGGCGGAAACGCGTTGAAAGCGGACATGTGGTTGTGCATGGCTAACCCGAATTGCTTCATGTTGTTTTGGCACTGCATTCGGCGGGCAGCCTCACGTGCCGCCTGAACCGCGGGCAGCAACAGTCCAACCAGCACCCCGATGATGGCTATCACCACCAACAATTCAACGAGCGTGAAGCCGCCTCTACCTGAAAACTTTTTACGCATAACAATCACTCTCAAAACGATTTCAAAGAAAAAACAGGGGGCGTCCCCCTGCCCACAAGACATATTAGTGGGTGGTTGCAGGACACTGTGTTAGCAGGGCCCATTGGGCAAGTCAACAAAATTTGTAGCTTTTTTTTCTCCAGAACCCGATCGAGGCTGTTCCTCGGTTCGTTTATCTAGGATTTTTGGTGGGCTTTCCCAGCATGTCGTTCAGTGAGCGAGTTGATCGCATACCTTCCTGCAACCGAGTATTGTCGTGCAGTTGAATCCGACCCGTTTGGAGGGAGCTTGGCTGATCGAGCCGGAGCGTCATGTGGATGTACGAGGCTTTTTCGCGAGGACGTGGTGCCATCGAGAGTTCACCGACCATGGTCTCGACGGCAGATTGGTTCAGTGCAGTGTTTCGTTCAACAAACAGGCGGGGACGCTTCGTGGCATGCATTACCAGGCGACGCCTAAGGAGGAGGTCAAGCTTGTGCGTTGTACTCGCGGTAGCGTCTATGATGTGATCGTGGATCTCCGGCCCGAGTCGGCCACTTTCGCGCAACACGTTGGCTTTGAGCTAACCGCAGAAAACCATCGGGCACTGTACGTACCCAAAGGCTTCGCTCATGGTTTCCAGACACTCGTTGATGATACCGAGGTTTTCTACCAGATGAGCGATTACTTCGATGCTCCATCGGCGCGAGGGTTTCATTACGCCGATCCGGAGCTAGGGATTGATTGGCCATTGCCGGTCTCGGTCATTTCGCAGAAGGACGCGGAACTGGGGTGGCTGGAACGATGAAAATGGCTGTTACCGGAGCCACGGGTTTTATCGGTCGGCACCTCGTGTCCGAACTGCTTGAGCGCGGGCACGAAATCATCGCGGTCGGACGCAGTCGGGAGCGGTTTCTAACCATGGACTGGGCATCGAAGGTGTGCTTTGAGCAGATCGACATCGACGAGCCGGATCCAGCCACGCTGCAGCGACTCGTCGCCACGGATTGTCTGCTGCACCTGGCTTGGCCGGGGCTCCCCAACTATCAAGATCGATTCCACTTTGAGAGGAATCTGCCCGCAGCCTACCGCTGGATCCAAGCGTTCGTTGACGAGGGGTGTCGGAATGTGCTGGTCACCGGAACTTGTTTCGAATACGGCGCTCGTGAGGGAAAGCTGAGCGAGTGGATGCCCGTCGAACCTACGAATTCCTATGCGCTCGGCAAGGATTGTCTGCACCGATTCTTGCGGATCTTGCAAACCTCATTGCCGTTTCAGTTGACCTGGGCACGTTTGTTCTACACTTACGGTGCGGGCCAGAATCCAGGCAGCCTGATCGCACAGCTTGACGCGGCCATTGATCGCGGTGAGGACAGTTTTGCGATGTCGGGCGGAGAGCAGATACGTGACTATCTCCCGGTCAATGTGGTTGCCCGCCATCTGGCCATGCTCGCAGAGAAGCAGGATTTTGACGGGACTGTCAACATCTGCAGTGGCGAGCCAATCTCTGTTCGGCGTCTCGTCGAGCAGCACTGCGCAGCACGAAACGCTGAGATGACGCTGCAACTTGGGCACTATCCCTATCCCGATTACGAGCCCCTGGCAATGTGGGGCGACCCTTCACTCCTCCAATCGCTTGAGCAGCCACGATGACGTCCATTGACCCCACCGAAGAGTTTCGCCGGGAGTGCCACGATCGCGTAGAAGGTTATGCAGACAGTGCCATGGCGCAGTCGGGCCGCGAATTCATGCGGGCGAGCACCGAGCCAAAGTACTCCTACAATTTCAGCTGGTTGGGACGGCCGATCATTCAGTATCCGCAAGATATGATCGCCATGCAGCAGTTGATTTGGCGCATTCAACCGGACCTTATCATTGAAACCGGGATCGCCCATGGCGGTTCGTTGATCTTCTCGGCCTCCATGCTCGAGCTCAACGCCGCTTGCGGCGGCCCAGCCGACGCCCGGGTGCTCGGTATCGACATTGATATTCGCCAGCACAATCGCCAAGCGATCATCGATCACCCCATGGCCAAACGCATCAACATGATCGAGGGTAGCAGCGTGGCACCGGAGATCGTCCAACAGGTCAGGCAGCAAGCGACCGGCAAACGCAGCGTGATGGTTTGCCTCGACAGCAATCACACCCATGATCATGTCTTGGCCGAACTGAATGCCTACGCGGACCTAACGAGTGTCGGCAGTTACTGCGTCGTCTTTGACACGATCGTCGAGGACCTGCCGAGCGACATGTATCCGGACCGAAGTTGGGGGCCAGGCAACAGTCCCAAGTCAGCGGTGAAGAAATTTCTACAAGCTCGCGACGACTTCGAAGTTGACACCTCGATCGATAATCAACTGCTCATCAGCGTGGCACCTCAGGGCTACCTACGTCGCCTCCGTTAACAGCCTGCCGGTCGTCGCGTGAGTGAGCCGAGACGTGGGCGGCGCTACCCGGTACGAGTGCGTCCGGCTTAGCATCGCGTGAACAGTAGGTGGCGAATTTCGCGAGATCTTTTCTGTAGTGGACGAGGCGACGAGCTGTCGGTTACCCACAAGTATCCCGTTAGGGATCAAAGAGAATAGCCGTAGGTCAGCGCAGCGCCACACACGGTGTATCGTTGAAGATGGAGCGTCGACCCCGAAGTGGGGCGCAGACCTCGTGGTGCATGATCTTCAACCCCATTCGGGGTTGGCACGCGTGTTTCTCAGCGTTTCCGGTGGTGTTCGCTGCGCTCGACCACCGGCTATTTTCTAAAACGCCTTCGGCGTACGAAGACTTGTGGGTAATCTTTAGAAGGCGACGAGTCCTGCGGCTTTGGACTCGGCGCTTCGTTCACCACGACAGAAATTGATCGTACGATGTTTAGCCAGATTCTCCCCTCTGTTTGAGCCCATCGACCGTCTTCCCCATCACCATCACATTCCACCCGATTGGTAGAGTCGAATGTCCTATGGATGAACAACAAATTAGTTGTGTAACGTCGTGTTTCCGTCCTGCATGGCAGTCCTGCATGGGAAGTACAGGTGACTCTCGATGGAAAAGAGAGGTGTCTCAGCAGAGATAGCTGCCGAGCATCGCCTTGCAACGCGCAACCCGTACCAATTCAAAAGCGTAATAGATCTACCGAGAATGGCGAAGAGCGATCCACAGATCGCCGAATTCGTAGCGCGTCAAGTCGCTATCAGCCCGAAAAATTGGTACATCCGACGGAAGCGTGCGCAGAGCACAGCGGAAGGTTTTTTTTGAGGCATGGCTCTCGTATCCAATGATCGTTCAAAAATGCGTCCCTGACGAACAAACGCTTCCCAGGGACCGACAACACCATTGGCGTACCGCTTTTGCAGGGAAACGCTGGCGACCGAGATATACCTTGCCAAGCCCGCACCTCTGCAGAGCTCGGCTCCGTTTCTCCCGGCAGTGCCAGTCTAACATTGATAATCACATCCCACAAATAAATCCTTGGGTACGGGAGCCATGCCTTGAAAACCTCGGCCGCACGCTTCCGTCGGATGAGCCGAAAAATTCGGGTTTGACTTGTCTCGACTTTCACTGCTTTGGTATTCTGCCGAGCCACCCCCATCGCTTTGGTATTCCCTCAAGCCAACTTTCAAGGATGAAGCAATGCGACGAACTCTGGCTTTCGCTCTCTGCACTTTCGTGCTGCTTACTGGATGCAATCCGACTTCAGTGCCCGATACCACTGACTTCGGACGATTCGAGGGCGACATTGTCGCATCTTGGGCTGAGAATGGTCGCGACATGGTTCTGAAGGACTCGTTTCGTTACGTTGACGGATCGAATCGCGAGTGGACTGCGCCGGCAGGCGCTGTCGTTAACGGTGCGTCGATTCCTTCGGCGTTCTGGTCAGTGATCGGTGGCCCCTTTGAGGGCAAGTATCGCAATGCATCGGTCGTTCACGATGTCGGTTGCGAGGAGATGCTGGCTTCATGGGAAGATGTTCACATGATGTTTTACGAAGCATGTCGTTGTGGCGGCGTCGATGACAACCAAGCCAAACTGATGTACTACGCCGTCTATCACTTCGGTCCTCGTTGGGAACCGATCGTCGAGACCGTCGCTCAGCCCGTTGACAACGGCAACGGCCAGACGGTGATGCGAAACGTCAACGTGCAGCGCGTCGCTCGCATTGACCCACCGCCGCCGACGATTGAAGAAGTGCAGCAAGTGGAAGCATTTGTGGCCGAAGAAAACCCTCAGCCGGAAGCCATCCGCAGACTCAATCGAGATCAATTGCGCCGTCGTGGTGATCGCTCGAACCGAAATGATCAAAGCCAAAGCCGTTCGCGTGACTTTGCCAAAAGATGGGATGACCAGAATCGGTCTGCCCGTTCGCAAAATCTCGGCACGCAGTCTCGTTCGCGGAGCCAATCAGGATTGCAACCCGAAACCGAGGAAGCTGTCATCGCACGAGTCCGCAATCATGTCGAGCAACAGGCCGGCGAACTTCGACCCGCCGTCTACACCGTGCAACCCGGACGCAATTCGTATCGCGTGGAGGTTCAATACGTCCACGAAGACGAGCAGGGCCAAGTTGTCGCTGACCCCGGTTGCAAGAGCACAGCGATCGTTTCAAGCGAAGGGAAACTTGTCGAGTTTGTTAGTGGAAACGGAGTTTGATCCCGAAGAAGTGGCGATCGCCTACGTTTACACCCGCGTATGTCGCCGTTGTTTTCTCTTAGCGGGCGATCCGGTATCCGGGAAGACCTTCGACTACCCGAAGGTCTGGATCGAGGAGTATTCGCAGCGATTCGCATCCTATTTTGGCGTCGATCTGCTGGACTGGACGGCCCGCCAGACCGCGCCCGCGAGCTGCTGACCACTAATTCGCGGCTCTCACGAATTTTCGCGTGCAGCAATCGGCAGCAGGGAACCGGAAATAGAGAAGGTGCGCACCGAAGTCGGCTCGACAAGTTGATCAGCGGGGTACTTGTTGTGCCCAAGAGATGACAGTTTATCGACTCGGCCGCCATCTGCCGTCGATGCAATGAAGCAAGCATTGACTCGGCGAACAAAGTGCTACGTCCCTCTGATCTTTCCCTCTGATCTCTGAGGGTTCTCTATCGCAGAGGCGCATAGAACGCAGAGTCCTGTGCGGGTGTGTTCTCGATTTCACCTCTGCGTTGTGAACTGAATCTGAATAAATTCAACGCAGGGAGGATCGGTCTTAGTTTTCTGCGATTCAATCGATAACCCCGCCCGCTAATTTCGAAAACGTCGCTCACCGTTGTGACAAGTACACGCGGGAGCAAACGAGTGGGTCGCTGACAGGCGGGGGCCGTTGATTAAATACTCCAGCTGCTTATTTGCGACAGAGTTGCTGCAGTTTCTCTTGGCCAGCTCCGCTGTCGATGGCTTCTGCAGCGACGGCGGTAGCTCGGCGCAGGTCGTCGCACTTGCCCACGAGTAGGAGAGCGACGGCGCAGCCGGCGACGACGGTATCGCGCCGGGGCCCTGGCTTGCCGGCAAAGAGATCGCGAATGACTTCAGCGCTCTCGGCGGGGTCGGCGACGACGAGCGTTTCGGCGTGGGTGGGTGGCAGCCCAAAATCGGCTGCCGTCCAGCTGTGTTGGGTTTGCTGCGACGAGCAAACTTCGGTGCATCGTGTCGTTCCGTCGAGCGACACCTCGTCCTGGCCGTCATCGGCACAAACCACAAAACTGCGTTGAGTATCGAGTTCGCTCAATGCTGAGGCGATCTTGGCCTGTGTTGTGGGCGAGACCGTGCCGAGCAGTTGATGAGTGGCGGCGGCGGGGTTGCAGAGCGGGCCGAGCAAGTTGAACAGCGTCGGCACGCCGAGACTACGGCGAATGGCAACAACATGTCTCATCGCGGGGTGCAGTTTTGCAGCAAAGCAAAAACAGATGCCAATCTCTTGGAGGCTCCGCGCGACTTCATCCGCATCGGATTCGATCCGCACGCCGAGGTGCTCGAGCACGTCGGCTGATCCCGAGCGGCTCGTCGCGGCTCGATTGCCGTGTTTCGCGACAGCCACGCCGCAAGCAGCAGCGAGAATGGCAACGGCAGTGGAGATATTGAACGTCCCCGAACCGCTGCCGCCCGTTCCGCAGGTATCGAGCAAGACTTCGTGGCCATGCTCGATTCGCGTCATGTGAGTTCGCATCGCCCTGGCTGCACCGACGAGTTCACTGACCGACTCGCCCTTGTCCCGCAGCGCCAAGAGGAAAGCGCCCACACTCGATTCCTCCGCCTCACCACGCAGCATGACGTCGATGAGGTGCCCGGTCTGCGCCGCCGTCAGGTCGGTACCGGAACGGGCGAGTTCAATGGCAGCAGGGAAATCAAGCATTGCGGTCAAGAGTGGGAGTGCGCAGGAGAAACGAATCAGTCCGTGATGAGTGGTCTGTCGAGGGGGCCGGCATTTTGCCTCTTGTAAGCTTCCATCGCCACCCGTCGACGCCAGTAGCGTTATTTTCGCGTGCTCGTCTTCTCCTCTTCTCCACCGGGGGCGGAGATCTTAGACTAAAGGCATGTCACGAAAAATTATACTCGACTGCGATCCTGGAATCGACGACGCGGTTGCCATTACGATGGCGTTATTTGATCCGCGTTTGCACGTCCTGGCTGTCACGGCCACTGCGGGCACGGTCGATGCGAAGGTGGCCAATGCGAATACCGCAGCGATCATTGCTAAACTGGATCCGGCACGCTATCCACGTGTCGGTTCGGCGGTAACGCCGGCCGATGCACCTGTGCTCGATGACATGCATCTCAACGGGCCCGACGGTTTAGCCGGCTGTCACTTTCCCTCGGCGTCGCGGCAGAACGATCACCCCAGCGATAAGGTAATGGCCGACTTCATTCGGCGCTATCCCGGTGAGGTGACGATCGTTTGTTTGGGGCCGCTGTCGAACATGGCTCGGTTGCTGCGCCGCGACCCAATGATCGCACCTTTGATTGACAAAGTCATCATCAGCGGCGGGGCAGTGGCTCAGAGCGGCAACGCGACGGCTGTTGCCGAGATGAATTTCTTTTTCGATCCCGGCAGCGCCCAAGAAGTCTTTGCATCGCCGACGACGAAGAGTCTCGTGCCGCTCGACGTGACGGATTCGATCACATTTGGTCTCGATCTGCTCGAAAAGCTACCCGATGTCTCCTCGCGTGCGGGATGGTTGTTGCATAAGATCCTGCCTTATAAATTCCGCGCCGGCCATCAGAAACTCGGCCGCGAGGTCATGCCACTGCAGGATGCTGTGACGATCGTGTCCCTGCTCGAACCGGACCTGTTTCAGTGGGAAGAAATGGCGGGTGATGTGGAGGTCAACGGTACGCTGACGCGCGGCATGACGCTGTTTGATCGTCGCATGCGACCGGAATGGCAAACCAATATGGAAGTCGCGCGTCGTGCTTCCAGTTCCGACGTCCGCGATGCAATCATCCGCGGCCTGCGTTACGCTGGCCAGCAAACATAGAATCTTCTCATGGCTGAACTTTTTACAATCTCCGGATTGTTCACACTCGGTATGCTTGTCCTCCTGCAAGCTGTGCTAGGGTTCGACAACCTGCTGTATATCTCCCTCGAGAGCAAGCGGGTTGCCGATGACAAGCAGTCCATGGTCCGCAAACTCGGGATCGGAGTGGCGATCGCGCTCCGGATCGTATTGCTTTTTGTAGTCGTGCACTTGATCACGCTGCTCGAAGACTCTTTTTTCGAGCTTCACAATGGCTATATGGATATGGCCGTCTCCGGTCACAGCCTGATCGTTTTCTTTGGTGGTGCCTTCATCCTCTGGACGGCGATCAAGGAGATTCATCACCTGCTTTCGGACCCTGAAGTGGGGCACGGGGAAGAGAAGCCGACGTCGAGCGTTGGCAAAGCAATCGCGTTGATCGTGGTCATGAACCTGGTGTTCTCATTCGATTCGATCCTGAGCGCGATGGCATTGAGCAAGAACATGTGGATCATGTCCACCGCAATCATTATCTCGGGCATTCTCATGATCGTGATGGCTGACAAAGTCGCGGAGTTCATTAAGAAAAACCGGATGTTCGAGGTGCTCGGTCTGTTCATTCTCTTTATCGTCGGTGTCATGCTGGTAAGCGAGGGCGGTGAGCTGGCTCATGTTTCGCTTTTTGGTCACGAAGTCCATCATATGCCCAAGAGCACGTTCTATTTCGTGCTAGCGACCATGATCATCGTCGATGTTGTGCAAACTCGCTACCAGAAACGGCTGGTGGCACGACAGGAGAAGAAGTTGGCGAAATGAGTCCATGTTGGCGCGCCGCAGCAACGGTCGATGCCATCGCGGATGATTGATTGCTGCGGTGAGTGGTCTTGCTGCCCTCGGCTCACCGTTGCCGCGCCAACGCCGATTGAATCGACAGCCCGTTACGGCGTCGGCTCAGTTTTGGAGGTCCCAGTGGACGGATTCCGGTGACACCGTGAACGCAGGAGGATGGTCCTGCTCAGTTACAAGTCGCTGGGTCAGGTTCTCGTCTGTCATTTGCCGCTGGCCGATGTAGGAGGTCGTCAGCCTCGGGTTGACCTCAATGACGCAGTCATGGTTGGCGTCGTTGCCAAGGATCATGTCGATGCCGACGAAACCGCAAATTTTTCCAGGTAGTGCTTGCAGGATGCGTGAGGTCAGTGCCTGGGCGCGAAGTTGCAGTTCACTCGGCAGCGGGCCACTGCCGCCGAGATAGACGAAGTGGCTTTCCGGTGAAGCTGTGTGTGGCACTTCCTCGATGTTCTGCCACACGGCTGGCAACATGCACACGCGGCCATTTTCGCCATTGGCGACAACGGAAACCGACGCAGAGCGGCCATGAAAGTACTGCTGCGTGATCTCGTGCTGTCCCATCGACGCTAGCGCCGCGTCTAACTCATTGAACCAACGAATTCCCATCGCGCCGCAGCCGTCACGCGGTTTGACGAGGAATCCCGGGACGTCGCTGCCGGGAACCGGCGTGTCGAGTAATCCTGCCGCGTGGGGGCGAGAATGCACGTAATGTCGGCCCGCGGTGCCACGACGATGCGGTTCCAGTGACCAGGTATCGGGATGGGCAATGTCATGTTGATGCAGCCATTTCGCGGTCGACCATTTGTCGACGGTCAAACCAATCGCGCCGCCGGTGGGGGCGAGCACGTGAATTCCTGCCGCCCGCATCAATGAGATTCCCTTCGTCGACAAATCATCGCTTTCCGGAATGACGACGAGAGCGAACTCGCAGTCCCGTGCCGCATCAATCCATCCTACCCAGGGCTCGGCACACGGTTGCATGACAACGGTCTGCACCGCGGTCTGGTCAGATGGCTGAAGCGATGATTCTGGTAGCGATAGTCGTGGATCTACCGGCGTTTGAACAATCGCCCACTGCGCCACATCATCGACGATCGCCCGCCACATCGCGGTTCCCTCACGGAGCAAGGATGGAGGGATTGCGTCGAGCGGGGTGTCGAGCATACCGCCGCCGCACAAATATTCCCCCACAAAGACTCGTGGCCGGGTCGAACGAGGTGACGTGTCGCTGTTGAGCATACCGTTTGCCTTGATTGAAAGTAGGCGTCGTTCCCCGAGTCGCCTACCTGCCTCTCGGGGGGATCTTGCTACTCATGAACAATGAGCTCTGCCGCAGCATCGCACAATGACTTCGCTTGTTCCGTGGTTTCCGCCTCGGCGATCATCCGGACGATCGGCTCGGTGTTGCTGCCGCGGACCAACAGCCAGGAGTCACTCCACTGGAGGCGTAAACCATCGTTGGTGTCGGCTTGCGCATCCTGGAAATGATTTTGCAAGCGGCGGAGGATCTCGGGCAATTGGCTTGCCGAGACTTCGGATTTATCTTTGTGGATCGCCCGCTGAGGCAATTCGTCAGCGAGTTGGCTGAGCGGTTTGCCGGTACGGCAGAGCAGATCGAGGATCTGCGCCATGCCGACAAAGCTATCGCGGACATAACCGACCGTTGGATCAATTGGCCCACCGTTGCCTTCGCCGCCGTAGGCTGCTGAGTGGGCGATCATCATGTCGGCGACATTGGCTTCGCCGACGGCACTGCGAAGCGTTTCGACTCCGAACTGTTCCGCGACGAGTCCGCTCATCGAGCTGGTGGCTCCATTGATCACGATGGGCCCGTCGGTGCGACCGACCATCATCGCGCGTTGGACACACAGTGCCAGGGTCGCCTCTTCACCGATATAGCGGCCATTCTCATCGATCAATGCCAATCGATCCGCATCCGGGTCCTGGCAAAACCCGATCGCGCAGCCGCTGCTGGCAACCTGTGCTGCGATCTCGGTCAGATTGGAGGCGGTCGGTTCGGGGACATGGGCGAAGACCCCCGTCGGCTCCTGTCCAACGGCGGTAACCTTGCATCCGAGGGATTCTAGCAATCGCACGCCGAGCAAACCGCCCGCGCCGTGGTTGCTGTCTAAAAGGACCTGGAACTTGGCCTTGCGGACCGGCTCCGCATCGATCGTCGCGAGCACTTTCTCGAGATGGGGGGCGTGGGGATCCTCAGCTGATTGCGACGATCCAATCGCATCGTATCGACACCAGGCGGCGGTGCCCTGGAGAAAGCCGTCTCGGATTCGGCCGCCCGATTCTGCATCGAGCACGCGTCCGTCACTACCAAACAACTTGATGCCGTTGTACGGCGGTGGGTTGTGACTGGCAGAAATCTGAACTCCGCCTGCTGCAGACGTCTCTCGGACGAGTACCCCAATCGTTGGGGTCGCTGCCACGTCAGCGTCAATCACATCGCGGCCGCAGGCGTTGAGCGCCGCGATAATCGCGGCCTTCAACATAGGCCCAGTTGTGCGTCCATCACGCCCGACGACGACCGGCCCCGGCGGAATCGAAGCTGCAAAGCTCGCGATATATCGGCAGGCCACGTCCGGGGTCAAGGTTTCACCAACGATGCCGCGCAGACCGCTGACACTGATAATCAATTCGCTCATGAGAGTTTTTTCGTGGAGGACGAGGATTAGCGTTCTACTCTAATGAATTGCGAGGAAATGTAACATCGGTGGGATTTTGCCAAGCATGACCTGCGATTCCCCACGGCCGGCACCTCTGCGAATCGGAGGGCATGCGACGTTTGCTGCACCCATTCACGCAAAGCCAAGCAGCCGCACGACTTCATCCTTCAGAGCGAATTCTGATGATGCTCGTGCGGATAAGGCTCCAAATGCACGAGCACGTCTCGCAAGCTGATGAATTGTTCGAGCAAGTGATCCTTGACTCGGTGCCCGATCCGATGCCCCTCCGCAACAGTTAGAGCCTGATCCACCTCAATATGAATGTCAGCGAAGTACTCCAGTCCCGACTTCCTCACCCAGAGGGTTTCCACATTTTCGACGCCGTCGACCTCCACAGCTGCCGCTCGCATCCTGTCGACTAAGTCTGGATTGGCTTGGACATCCATCAGTTCGCTGGCGCTGGCTCGAAACAGCTGGACCCCAGTCCAGACGATGGCCGCGACGACGACCAGTGACGCCGCTTCGTCAGCCCAAGCGAACCGTGGGCCACCGAACCGAACGGCCGCCAAGCCAATCAGTACTGCCAAGGCGCATAACGCATCGCTGCGATGATCCCAGGCATTGGCGATGATCGAAGCCGACCCGGTACGCTTGCCCACCTGGACCTTGTAACGGTACAGACCCTCTTTGATGATCACGTTGCCGCCGGCTATCCACAACGTCCAAGCCGGTGGCACCGTATGCTCGGTCGAGATCCGCTGAATCGCTTCCCAACCGACCAATACCGCCGAAATGATCACCAGCAGAGCGACGTTCGAGGCGGCAATCCCCTCGGCGCGGGAGTGACCGTAGGGGTGCTCTGCATCGGCGGGGCGCTGCGCCACCCGGAGCGCGAACAGCACGACGAGAGTGGTGACGACATCCCCGATTGAATTGACCGCGTCGGCAATCAATGCGAACGAGCTGCCTAAAATTCCGCCAACAAGCTTGACCACACCCAATACGAGATTCACGACCAAACCGAGCAATGCGGCCTGGGTCACTTCACGGTAAAGCGATGAAACGGAATTCCGGTCAACCACTGCTATTCACCCAAATGCGGCCCACGGGATTGTTAGGCTGCGAGTCGATAACAAGTATAGCGATTGGCGATCAGAAAGGTTGGCGAGGGCCGAGAGCAACCCTAACGAGCAGCTCGCAGCTGGCCGCGGGCGCGGAGGACCGCTGTCTCCTTGATCTTCGCCAGCTCGGGCGTGTTGCTGGGCAATTCCAATGCTTCGCTAAGAGCCTGCGCCGCTTCGTCTGCTTGCAGTGAATCAACGGCGATGGCGCGGGCGGTCAAGACGTTGACCACGTCCGACTCGACTTGCGCAAAACCGCCATCAACAAAGTACCGCTGCGGGCCGGCATTGGTTTGCAATCGAAGCACGCCATAGCCGAGCCGCCCGATAATCGGTGCGCGTCCCGGTTGCACGCCGAGTTCACCATCATACATCGGTAGGGCCACGAACTCCGCTTCCCGGTCAAGCTCGGTTCTCTCGGGCGTGACCACGACACATCGAATAGACATCGGTTATTTCGACTCCATCTTCTTGGCTTGTGCTTCGGCTTGCTCGATCGCACCGACATACATGAAGGCTTGCTCGGGCAGGTGGTCCCACTTGCCGTCGCAGATCTCTTCGAAACTACGAATCGTATCAGCCAGCGAGGTGATCTCACCGGGCTTGCCAATGAAGACTTCCGCGACGAGGAAAGGTTGCGATAGGAATCGCTCAATTCGACGGGCGCGGTGGACGATGGTCTTGTCTTCTTCGCTGAGTTCATCGACACCGAGAATCGCAATGATGTCTTGCAGTTCGCGGTACCGCTGCAGGATCGTTTGCACCCGGCGAGCGATCGTGTAGTGCCGGTCACCGACGTATTGCGGGTCGAGGATCCGCGAGTTCGACGCCAAGGGATCGATAGCGGGGTAGATGCCTTTCTCAGAAATCGAACGTTCGAGGTAAATGAACGCGTCGAGCTGACCGAATGCCGTCGCGGGTGCCGGGTCAGTCGGATCATCCGCAGGCACGTAAACAGCTTGCACGGACGTGATCGCACCCTGTTTGGTCGACGTGATCCGTTCCTGCAACGCACCCATTTCCGTCGCCAAAGTCGGTTGGTAACCCACTGCGGATGGCATCCGTCCGAGCAGGGCCGATACTTCCGACCCAGCCTGGGAGAAACGGAAAATATTGTCGACAAACAACAGTGTGTCCGCACCCGTGGTGTCGCGGAAAAACTCCGCCATGGTCAAAGCGGAGAGGGCGACGCGAAGTCGCGATCCTGGTGGCTCGTTCATCTGACCGAACACCATGCAGGTCTGTTCAATCACGTTTCGACCGGTCGAGCCGATCTCAGTGTCTTGCATTTCTAACCAAAGGTCAGTGCCTTCGCGGGTCCGTTCGCCCACGCCGGCGAACACCGAATAACCACCGTGACTACTAGCGATCCGAGCGATCAGCTCGGTCAAAATAACGGTCTTGCCCAGTCCAGCACCACCGAACAGCCCTGCTTTCCCGCCGCGAACAAACGGCGTGAGCAAATCGACGACCTTGATACCCGTCTCGAACAATTCAGTGTTTGTCGAAAGTTCATTGAGCGGCGGAGCCTGACGGTGGATCGGCCAATGATCTTCCGCTTGAACGTCACCGCGTTTGTCGATGGGTTGGCCGAGAACGTTGAAAACGCGGCCGAGTGTTTCTTTGCCCACAGGAACCGTCACGGGCTTGCCCGTATCGATGACGTCCATGCCCCGCATCATGCCTTCGGTGCTACCCAGCGCGATTGCTCGCACGCGGCTGCCACCGAGGTGCTGCTGGACTTCGCCAACAAGGTCAATCGTCACGCCTTTGTGCTCGCTGCGGATCGACAAGGCGTTGTAGATCTTGGGCAGGTGACCTTCGGGGAATTCAGCATCAAAGGTCGATCCGATGATCTGAGAGACACGACCGGCGACTTGATTTTCAGTTGCAGTGGACATGGGAAAACTCTTCGTGATTAGCTACTAGCCGCTAGCCACTAGCTATTAGCTCGGAAAATAGGGAATGGACCGGCCCGTTGGACCGTTTCGTTGTAAGTTGTTTCTTTGAGCTAGCAGCGAAATGCTAGCAGCGGAAAAGCGTTAGCCTTCCAGGGCTTCGACGCCGCCGATGATTTCCATGATCTCGCCCGTAATTTGGCTTTGACGAGCACGGTTGTAGGTCATCGAAAGCTGCTTGATCATATCGCCAGCACTCTCTGTGGCTCCCTTCATGGCAATCATCCGAGCGACTTGCTCCGACACGGCTGCGTCGAGGAAGCACTTGAACAATTTGACTTTGAAGCTCGTCGGCACGACCTCCTCAAGAATACTTTCTGCCGAGGGCAGGAACTCGTATTGCGAATGGGCGTTGCCTGCACCAACGGAATCGTCCACAGCGTCGTCGGACTCATCAGCGAGCGATCCGATTGGCAGCAGTGTTTCCACTACCGCAATTTGTTTCGAAGTGCTGATGAACTTGGTGTAGACCACATCGAGCCGGTCGATTTGGCCGGTGATGTACTGCTTCAAATAGGCTTCTGCGATCTTTTCAACTTCGGCGTATGCCGGCTGATCTTCGAACTGCAGGAACTGCTGGTCCGCGTCGATGCCGCGAAATTTCAAACCGTTGACGCCGCGTTTGCCCGAAGCATCGATGGAGACGCTCTCCATCTCTTCATTGAGTGAGCGTATGTGAGGCATCGCCGTTCGCAGGATCGAAGCGTTGTAACCGCCGCAAAGCCCACGGTTGCTTGCCAGCACCAACACGCGTGATGAGTTGATGTTGTCACGCTGTTCGAGCAGCGGGTGCTGCACGTCCGTACCGGCATCGGCCAGCTGCTTGACGATTTTCGTGATTTGATCGGTGTACGCCGTCGCGGCCGCAGCCCGATCCATCGCTTTCTTGTAGCGCGCCGTTGCGATCAATTCCATTGTCCGCGTGATCTTGCGGATGTTGCGGATTGACTTGCGTCGCTTATCGAGAGCACGTGCGTTGGCCATGGCCGATTACCTTTCGCCGACTTGGTAGATCGATTTGAATTCATTCACTGCGGCAACAATCCGCTCTACAATTTCGTCGCTCAGTTCAGGCTTCGCCGTCAGGTCGCTGAACAGAGATTCGTGCTTGCCGTGAATGAAATCGAGCATTTCACGCTCGAACTGTTGCACTTCTTTGACAGGCACGTCATCGAGCAGACCATTGGTACCGGCATAGATACTGACGACTTGTTCGGCGACCGATAGCGGTTGGTACTGAGGTTGTTTGAGCAGTTCCACCATCCGGTATCCCCGGTCCAGTTCCTTCTGCGTCGTGGCGTCGAGGTCCGTGCCCAACTGTGCGAACGCCTCCAGGGCCCGGAAGGCTGCAAGTTGCAGACGCAAACCGCCGGAAACCTTCTTCATCGCTTTGGTTTGAGCGGCCCCGCCAACGCGAGATACGCTGATTCCCGGGTTCATAGCAGGTCGCACGCCCGAGAAGAACAAGTCGGGCTGGACGTAGATCTGACCATCGGTGATCGAAATCACGTTGGTGGGAATATAAGCGGAAACCTCGCCCTCGAGAGTCTCGATGATGGGCAGGCTGGTGATCGAACCACCGCCAAGCTCATCGGACAGCTTAGAGGAGCGTTCGAGTAGACGACTGTGGCAATAGAACACGTCACCCGGGTAGGCTTCCCTGCCCGGTGGACGACGCATCAGCAAACTCATCTGCCGGTAGGCCGTCGCTTGTTTGGACAAATCGTCATAAACGACCAATGCATGACCGCCGTTGAACATGAAGTGCTCTGCCATCGCGGTTCCAGCATACGGAGCGATGTACTGGAGTGGGGCTGGCGAGGAGGCACCGGCAGCGATGACGGTGGTGTATTCCATCGCACCATAGCGTTCAAGCACATCGACGACGCTGGCGACCGCCGAATCCTTCTGGCCAATGGCGACATAGAAACACTTCACGCCCTGACCTTTTTGGTTCAGGATCGCATCGATCGCAATCGCCGTTTTGCCTGTCTTGCGGTCACCGATGATCAGTTCCCGTTGACCGCGACCGATCGGCGTCATCGAATCGATCGCCTTGATGCCGGTCTGTAGCGGCTCGGTGACGGGCTTCCGCTCCGCAACACCGGTAGCAATGATCTCGACCGGACGGGTGACGTCCGATTGCACGGGGCCTTTTCCGTCGAGTGGATTGCCGAGCGGATCGAGTACGCGACCGACGACTGCTTCGCCGGCGGGCACCGACAGAAGTGTGCCGAGGGCTTTGACTTCGTCGCCTTCCTCAATGGTCAGGTAATCGCCGAGAATGATCACCCCGACGCTGTTCTCTTCCAGGTTGAATGCCAGTCCGATCGAACCGTTGGGGAACTCGACCATCTCGCCAGCCATGACGCCGGAGAGACCGTAGACACGGGCGATCCCGTCACCGACTTCCAAAACCGTGCCGACTTCGCGGACATCGATCTTGCTGTCAAACTGTTCGATCTCGGCTTGCAAGACCGATGCGATTTCATCGCTGTTGAATTTCACTGGACCGTACCGTTATTTCAATGATTGAGACGTTGAGGGGGATGTTTGTGGGAAGGACATTGCTGGGAAGGGAACGCCCTGGGCTTGCTGTGAAGCTTTTGTTTCTTCGGTTTCTTCGATTTCTTCGGTGGCTGACGACGCTCAACCACCCACGAATTGGCTGGGTCGATCAAGTAATTGGCGGGCAAATCCAGCCGCTGCCGCATCACCAACCTTGTTGATTTGGCTAGCGACGGATGAATCAAACACGGTGTCTCCGACACGAACGACGAGTCCGCCGATAATATCGGGGTCAACGACCTCATGCAGCCGCACCGTTTTACTAAAATACGAATTCAATTGTTGATTTACTGCTTCCCGGAGGCCATCGTCCATCGGTACCGCTGTGCGGACCTCGGCGAGCAATCGCCCGCTGGCCTCGTCATGCAACTTCACCATCGCATCGCGAACCGCAGTGACATAAGCGAGACGCTGGCGCCCCGCCATCACCTTGAGGAACTTCAGTAACGTCGGGTGGGCGTCGGCGAGCAATCGGTCGAGCACTCGGCATTTTTCTGCCGAGTCAATCCGAGGCGACGCGAATGCCGCCCGCAATTGACCGTGGTACGCGAGGCCCTCGTCGCACAACGCATTGAACTCGCTCAGGACTTGATCCGTTGAGCCTTCTGCCTGTGTCACACCCAGCAATGCCCGGGCATAGGTCTTGCCGAGTTGCTCGGCACCGACATCGAGCGTCGTGGGTTGGGAAACAGATTCGGACACGTCAGGGTCTCAGCAAAAAGGCGACAAGAAGTACCAAGGGAGCGGTCCAAGGATGCACGGCCCGGCAAACGGGCCGCCGCTTGGACGAGTGATCGTTAGTTATTGCTGGGCAATCGCTTCATCGCTTTGGCGACAAGGTCCGCGTGATCTTGTGCATTGAGCTCACGGCCTACCACGCCCCGAGCGACTTGCATCGCCATATCCGAGGTGCGAGAAGCAATATCGGCCATCGCGACCTTCTTCGCGTTTTCGATATCAGCGACCGCTCGTTCTCGCTGAGCAGCAGCTTCTACTTTTGCCTGTTCAACGATTCGCTGGCCGTTGGCCTCGGCATCGCTTCGCGCCTCGGCAAGCATGGCGTGGGTCTGCGTTGCCGCTTCATCGAGTTTGGTTTGATAGCCAGCCAAGATCGCCTGAGCTTCCGCATTGGCTTTCTCGGCAGTCTCGAGGTCTTCGCGGATCTTATCCTCGCGAGACTGCAAGCCGCCCAGGACACTGGGCCAAACGAAAATCGATAGGACCGCGAGCACGCAAACGAAGACGACGAGGTTCCAGAACGCTGAGCCGAAATCGAAAGAAAGGATCGGGGGCTTTGCACGCTCCTCGTGATCGTCCGCTGCTGCATGCGAATCGCCTTCTGTTTCAACCAGGCCGGCATCTTCCTCGACGTCAGCGAAAGCGGGCGTTGGAGAGACCAGCATGGCGGCACCCGACAGACCTACTGTCAATATTGCCGTTCCCGACAACGCCGGGAGGCTCAGGCAGGTCATCAGACAAAGGGCGAGAAAGCGTTTCATCGATCAGCTCAGTGACAAACAATCAGGGCAGGGGATACGAACCGTGCCAACCGCAGGCGACTGCGGCGGCAAGGACTCCAAGTCAAGGAACAACCCGAGACTAAGCGGACCGGCAGAGCAGGATGAACACAAGCGCGATCACGGTAACACCTTCGATCAGTGCCGCCGCGATAATCATCGCTGTCTGAATCCGACCGCCCGCTTCAGGCTGGCGGGACATCGCGTCTACCGCGTTTCCACCGATGCGACCGATGCCGACTGCAGCACCAATGACGATCAAGCCGATACCGATACCGAGACCCATGCGTCCGAAGTCATTCGCGACAGACTGGGCCAAAATCATTGCCATTTCCAACATCTTCAAAGAGCTCCGTAAATTTTTGAGCGGGTAAAAGTAGGGTCAGTGGTCAGGTAATCGATCGGAAAACATTCCGCTGCCGTCGATAACACTGTAGGGTCATTCGATCAGCGTGAGATGGAAGCCCCGCCCGAGATTCATTAAGAAGGCAAATCATAAAGAGAATAAGGGGGGGGCGTCGATGGGGCTAAGACGTTGAATTTAGCAATAATTCGCTTTTCCCGCGTGTTCTGAACGCTCTGCGACAATATGACACGCAATTCGCAGCCCCGGGCCCCGCCCGTCGCTGTTGGCCTACTCGCTCTTGCCTAGCCCTCGGCGGTGATAGGAGCACGCAAGCAGTGCGTTAGGACTCCGTCCCTCCCCGACGTGACAGCATTCGGCCGGGGCATTACAACGGTGCCCATGAACACTCAATCTCCCGGCGATCCTGACCCCGTTCCGCTGCCGAGCATCGACGAGGCTGCCATCATGCTGCGCTCGGCACTGGGCCAGTTAGAGTTTGCCCGTCGATACACCGTGGAATTGCTCGAGGCCACCCCTCAGGATCGTTGGTACGAAATTCCTCCCGGCGGCGTCACGAACATCGCTTGGCAGATCGGTCACCTCGCCGTCAGTCAATACGGCTTGATGATGTTCCGCATGCGTGGCCGCCACCCCGACGATTTGGAATTGATTCCCGGACGCTTTCGCAAAGCATTCGGCCGAGGCAGCACGCCGCCTCCGTCTGCCGAAGGGGGCCCCACTGCCGACGCGCTGATGGCGAAACTTGACCAGGTGCACCGATCCGCGGTGCAGGAGGTGTCTCGGATTGATCGCTCGACGCTGCTCGATCCCGTCGATATGCCCTATGCAGTCTATCCCTGTAAAATAGGTGCGATTCTGTTCTGTCCAATGCACGAGACCCTCCATGCAGGGCAGATCGGCTTGACGCGCCGTGCCCTCGGGCTGGATCCCATCCGATGAGCGAAGATGACCAGTTCGATGACGAGCTATTCTCAGCGGCGATCCGGACCGTGGACGAATCCATCTATGACCACCCGAAGTATTACGACCTTGTGTTCGGCGCCGATGTCGCTGCGGAAACGAAGTTCATCCTCGCCTGCGAGCAAGCCTACGGCAGCGGCGAGCCGGGATGGTATTTCGAGCCTGCCTGCGGGACGGGGCGACTGCTCTTTGCACTGGCGCGGCGCGGACTCGATGTTTGCGGATTGGACCTTAATGAAAAGGCGGTTGCCTTTTGCAATCAACGCCTGCAACGGCACGGCTTCCCTGCCGCCGCGATCGTGGCGGACATGTGCGATTTTTCACGCCGCGATTTCAGAGGGGTGCTCCCCAAGTCACGCAGTCAATCAGGTCCGGTCGGAGTGGCGCTGAACACCATCAATAGCTTTCGCCATGTCGGCAGCGAAGCCGAGGCGCGGGGACATCTCGAGTGCATGGCTGAGATCGTTCGCCCGGGCGGAATCTACTTGCTCGGTGTACACCTGACCCCGACCACAGTGCCGCCGAGCGAAACCGAGAGCTGGTCGGCGCGTCGCGGGCACCTGGCGATCAATACGCACATGTGGACAATCGACCGCAACAAACAGAAACGCCTGGAGCAATTCGGCATTCGGTTCGACGTCCATACACCGAGCGATAGCTTTCGTATCAACGACGTCCTGAGACTGCGCAGCTACACGCCCGTGCAAATGCGGCGGCTGATCGACGCCAGTGGCAAATGGGAGTGCGTCGCCACCCATGATTTCAGCTACGACATCGACTCTCCCATCGAAGTCGATGCCGCCACCGAAGATGTCGTCTACGTGCTCCGCAGGCGATAGTGGGAGTAAAATTCCTGACCAGATCAATTGCAGAGGCCAGTTTCAATGCTGAGTTCCGCAATCGCGACCGAAAAAGCCAGGAGCCAATTTGGCTAATAACCCTTCTTGTATTTGTCTGCCTCCGCCTGAACTTGTTCTTCATAATCAATCATGTCCTGCTCGGTCATCGACCCATCACCAGGTTCAACAACCGTGTTGCCGGAGCCACCGCAGCCTGAAACGGAGATCGCATAGGCAGGTACAAGCAGCACAAGCAAGGACAGCCTGCAAATGCGGAAAAAGGTGAGTGTATTCATTTTGCGTAGCGATTCAAGAAAAGGGGGTATGGTGAAATTAAAGAAAGGGGCTGTTGGAGATCAATGTGCCGTTGGGGTAATCCCGGCAAATTGAAATTACCACTGCCGCATCAGATTTTGTCAGGCAAGGGCGTTTGAACTGCGCCACAAGGCAGTTTATTTTTGCCGAGCAGAATGTGGTAGATCATGATGACGGCTGCCACAAAAAGTGAGGCTCGCACCAAGGTAATGGACGCCTCCGCCAGCGGAAGTTGCGGATCCTAGGGGGCTTCAAACACCTCTTTTGCATTTCGGGTCCCCATTGCTCCCCAGACACCGTATGGCGATTCAGCCCCCGGAGAGTTCTCAGACCAGATCACTTCAGCGTGTGAGTTGCCGGCTTCAATGCTATCGGTGACAAACTTGATGGCCCCATCGCCCATAACGAGATGAACACCACCTTGGTGATTGCTGCTTGGCGGCACGACAGCCCATCCTGAATCTGCTGTGCCGGGAAGGACGCACTCTCGGTTCGGTGGCAATATAGTATTGACGACGGAATAAATCTGGGCGGCATCAGCCCATCGATAGCCCCGGCCGTAAGACGCAGTTCGCCTTACAATTGAATCGGTCGCATCGGCCCAGAACTGCGGGCGTTGAGGATCAGTTGCTCCGACGGTCTGTGCCCAGCCTGGATCTGATCCTAGCGGCCTATTCCCAGGCCCGACTGCAGCATCAGTGGTAATGCGCCTAGGATCGGTATGCGTCGCCATTTCCGCCAGCATAATCGTATTGCTCAGCCCGTCAGTAATGTCGCGGAATTGCATAGCGGGGCGTGATCGACCGTTGCCAAGCCCCTGGACGCCCTGGCAAGTCCAGCGAAAAACGAAAAAGCCCCGATTACCCTGTTGGACCTGGCTCGCATTTCCGCCGTTCTCGTGGAAGAATCCGTTCGTTGCTGAAAGTGGTCCTTGGTCGCTGTAGTGCAAGCTATCGCCATAACTGCAGGCATAGTTTGACCGCCCCATAGCCGGAGCACCCGTACCAGGATCGCTGGGGCAGCGATAGGCACCGATGTCAGTCATCCATGGAGTGTAATTTTGCTCCCAGGCTCGTGGTCCCATTGCCGGATAGTCGACCGTGCCATCGGCATCGCTATCCATCGGATTTGAAATCTGCTGCCACATCGCCTGCTGCTCGATATAAGGCAGGATTGGAATCAGCCAACTAATTCGTCGGCCATTACCCGCATTGCCGTTGGATGTGATTTGACTGCCAGCCGTATTGTCCGTTCCACCACCGTTGACTGGCAACGCGTTGAATGCACTGTGGTAGTTGTGAATTGCTAAGCCCAGTTGTTTCATGTTGTTGCTACAACTCATGCGACGAGCGGCTTCGCGAGCGGCTTGCACCGCAGGCAGCAACAGTCCCACCAGCACACCAATAATGGCAATCACCACCAGCAATTCCACGAGGGTGAATGCGCGCCTAGCACGCCCACGAATTTGTATCGCCATGTAAAGAAACCTCAACTATCAAGACAAAATAAGACAGGTAAATCGACACACGCCGACTTAGCAGGGAAAGGTGACACCATTGTTCCGATTACCCCGCCCCGAGTGCATTATGGCAAGGTCGTTTAACGTTGTCAATGCATAAAGATGTGGATTTCCCCGCAGTGCTGGCGTGACTGACAGTTCCTGCGTGAAGCCGATTGCCGGTGGAGTGCAGTTGCCAGGCTAAGCATGGGCTGTTCAATCTTTGGGGTTGACATTGAAAATTGGTGTTTGCGCCCGAGCGATTTCTTGTCAAGATATTCGTGTCGTCCCAACCTCGCAATGGATTGCTCAATGCCTGCCGCTCGCTCCGACGCATCGACGCCCATTTCTCGTAAAATCTCCCGGCTCACCGAAAGCCGCGATTTGTGGAAGACGAAGTATCGGATGCTGATGACGCGGTGTCGCGTTCTCGAAAACCAAGTCCGAGCTGTCGAAGCCAGTCGCAATCAGTGGCGACAGAAGTTTCGCGACAGCCAAGATCTAAAAAAAAGCTAACGCCTGAGCAGTGTCCCGAACTGCCTTCACCGCAACCAGGCAGCGGATTGATTTTATGGCGTCAGCCGATCGCGGATGAATTGTGCCTAGCACCTCAACCCAGCGAACAGCAACTGTCCATCGTCTCCTTCTCGGAGAGACGTGTGCGAGGCAGTTCGTTCCCGGTTTTGATCGTTCTGATGGGGTTGCAATTGATGCTCCGGGCGGCAACCAGTCTACGCGGAGCTGCGAAATCGATTGAGATTAGCGAAGAAATCTATCGTGGCCGACTTCTCGCTGGGCCGTGCCATAATACCGTTCGCAATCATTTGCTCCGGATTGGGCTGTATGAACTTAATCGAGCCAAAGCGAAGCTGACCGATTGGGTGTGGATTGTCGATCATACGATCCAGGTTGGGCATCAACTCTGCATGGTTGTGTTGGGAATTCCACTCTCAGAATTTCAACAGCTTCGTCGTCCGCTGCAATGCACCGACATGCAGGTGCTAGAAATGCTTCCGATGGAGAAATCCAACGGGGAAATCATGGGAGGTCACTTTACCGATCTGGCGAGTCGATACGGTCATCCGATGGCCGTCGTATCCGATGAAGGCTCCGATATTAGCGGTGGATTCAATGTGCTTTGCCTGGGCGAACATGCTCCTGTTCGATGTATCGATATCGTCCACAAGATATCACGCTTGATCAAGAAGATTCTCGAACGCCAAGAGAAGTGGGGTGAGTATCGCAAGCAGAGCTGTGCCACTGGCAACCGCTTGCGACAAAGCAAACTCGGTCATTTGCCTCCGCCGAAGCCCAAGACCAAAGCTCGACATATGAACCTGGGTCCAGAGATTCAGTGGGGTGTAGGCATCCTGCTTCTTCGCGATGGGATCGCGAAGAATCTGAATTATGATGATGAGCAACGCCAGAAATTACTCGATTCGACGGCAGCGATTCCCGGCGGCGTTAAAAACACCGTGTTTTGCGGGGTCGGCATTTGCTAGCACTTCGCCATGATTTCGATGGGACGTGGGCTGCCGAAATTTCGCGGATTTCCTATCATGGGAACTCCAAAATCCCTAGGCATGGAGCACTTTCGTCATGGCAGATCGTACGCTTTCTCCGAGAACTCGACGGTTCCTGTCCGCCGATGCACTCTTCAAGCTGCTGCGGAATCGATTCGAAGCTGTCCAAGATGATCGGAAAGACGCCAACGTCACCTACCCGCTGGTCGATGTGATGATGAGCGCTCTGGCCATGTTCGTCTTCAAGGATCCATCCCTGCTCGCGTTCGAAGATCGAAAAGACGATCCATCACTCAAAAGCATCTTCAATATCAAGAAGATCCCAAGCGATTCGCAAATGCGAGAGATCCTCGACCCCGTCGATGTCGAACACCTCAACGAAGCCTTTGCTGACATCTTTGCTGAACTCCAACGCGGTGGGGTGCTCAAGTCGTTTCGATACCTTGACGGAGGGTACTTGCTGGCGATCGACGGCACCGGTTTTTTTAGTTCCTCGAAGATCTGCTGCCCGAGTTGCCTAGTTAAGAAATCCAAAGACGGAAAAACGAAATACGCCCACCAAGGCGTTGCGGCGGTCTTGATCCATCCAGAGCGTAGCGAAGTGATTCCGTTGGCGATCGAACCGATCATTAAACAAGATGGAGAAACCAAGAACGACTGTGAGCGAAACGCCACACGGCGGTTACTCAAACGAATCAAGAAGCAACACCCCAAACTCAAGCTAACAGTCACCGAAGACGGTTTGGCAAGCAATGCGCCGCATATCGCTGACCTCGAAGAATTCGGCTACCACTACATCCTGGGTGCCAAACCGGGCGATCACAAGCATCTGTTTGATCAAGTGATCGATGCCGGAGACGATTCGCAATTGCACAGTATTCGAACTGCAAAGATTGATCAGAAGGGTTCCTACCGCGAGACCCAGTGGGCCAAGCAGCTGCCACTGAACAAGAGCAATCCTGACGTGCTCGTGAACTATGTCGGGCAAGCTGACTTGACGAGCGATGGGAACATCAAATCCATGTTCAGCTGGGTGACCGATCACGCCGTCACTCGCGCAACGGTTTTACAGATCGCTGCTGGGGGACGTTGCCGTTGGCGAATCGAGAATGAGACTTTCAACACACTCAAGAACCAAGGTTACAACTTCGAGCACAACTATGGCCACGGCACGCAGAACTTATCAACGGTTCTGATGCTCTTGATGATGCTTGCGTTCTTGATCGATCAAGTTCAGCAAGCATGCTGTCCGTTGTTTCAAGCAGTGCTTTCTAAATTGGGTTCGCGCCGTAGTCTTTGGTTCCGACTTCGCAGTGCCGTCGACTCGTTCATCTTTCGCAGTTACCGCGAGATACTCGAGGCTTTGCTAAGTGATCGCTGTCGGTATCGATTCTTGCCGCCCTAAAGTCATGTGATGGGGAAGTCGAGCGTTGGGCGTCAGAAAAGCAATCCCACCGGGATTCGATGCTCGGGGTACGCGCCGAGGGCCGCGAAGACCATCNTTTTCTCGTCCTGTTGGCTCCAANTAGTCGAAACAGCGCTGCTCGACGCCCACAATCGGAGCAACATCACCGATCACACCCTCCAAAACTCAACCATTGCGGTTCGCCTGCGGCCTATCCACCCAACGGATGGGTTCCGCCGGGAACTGCTGGTGTCAGTTCCCTGAAAGTTCGCTCCCCAACCTGTATCGGACTGCTCAGTCCCGTTCACTTCTTGGGAGGTTTCCAGGCTGGGATTCCGAGGGCCTTGCGTTTGGACAAAATCGCTCCGGAGGTCACCCCGAGTTTTCTCGCCAGCTCAGCATCGCTGATGACACCGAGCTGTTTGCGAATCTTAGGATCGTTCCAATCGACCTTGTTCACACGTCGAAAGGCGGCGATGCCGAGTGCGCGACGTTTTTGTGCGATGAATTCAGGGGACAGGCTGAGTTCCTGTGCGAGCACATCATCATGTACCCGTCCGAGTCGCTTAAGATTTTTCTTTTTCCAGATGAAGGGCGCTGTGCTTCGGCAGGGAGCAATCCCCGCGTCGTTGCGGGCGTTGCGAATAAATGTCGGTGAGAAGCCAAACTGTTTCGCCAAGACATTATCGGGCACCGTCCCGAGCAGCTCGCGGGCTTCGACGGATAGCTCTTGGCTGCGGCGTTTGCATGGCTCGATTTCGAGTTCCTCTCGTTTCTTGCGGACCACGCTCGGGGAGACGTTCCACTGCTTGCCCAGCACGTGATCTGGATCACGCCCCAATTGGTCGATCCGTTTCTTTGTCCATCGCAAACTGGATTTCTTACCCGGTGAGGGGATCCCCAGTTGAACTCGCCGGTACATCACCTGCTGCGGCCTGACGCCGATCTTGGCCGCAACACGCCGGTCCGAAGCGGTGCCAAGTAACTGATCGTCTTGCTCGGTCCAGTGGTGCGCGAAACGATCCATCGGAGGCGCCTGGTCGATGCCATGCAGGGCTCGATAGATCCGGATCTTGTAACGGGCAACGCCATAGGTCTTCGAGAGCCGCTGATCGGTTTCTTTCCCTACCAGCTCGATCACGTCGAGCGGCAATTCCGGATCGGGATCCATCGTGGCTCGGCCAAAGGGAGGGATCCCTTCCTCGATGCGCCGCAGCTTCACGGCACTGTGTGCCACGCCGTACTCGCGGGCCAAGGTCCCGTCGGGCACATCCCCGAGCATCCGTAGCATCCCCGGCGTCCATTCGACTTCACCGCCCCGGCGATAAGGCTCAATCTCCAAGGCGTTGCGGTGGTTGGTCACGATGGAAGGTGTGAGGTCGAGCTGGTGCGCGATGACTGTATCAGGCTCGGTTCCGAGCAGTGCTTCCTCACTCGCGGTCCAGCGATGCGGTGGGCGATGTTGCTGCGTCGCATCGATCGCCTCGGGAACCTGATACGGAGGAATCTGCAAGTCGATTCGCCGCTTGCGAACCCAATAGGACTTGATACCCGTTTGCGCAGCAATTTCGCGATCCGGCATCGTCCCCAGCAGCGACTCGTGCTTCGCAGTCCACGCGGGTTCCTCTGACGTGGGCCGCAGGATACCGAGCTCATGCCGACGTCTTCGAATGGCAGCGCGACGAATGTGAAATTGGACGGACGCTTCGACGTCGGTCATGTTTTCCAACGCTCGATCGATCGCCTGCGTCCAACGGGTCTGTTGGTGGGTGGTGGGTTCGCTCATGACGGAGCCAATGGATCAAGGACACCGAGAAATACGAACCTTATTCTAACTTTTGCTCGATCAGCCGGCAACTTGATCTGCAGAGCGCCGACGGCGTCGACGAACCAGACTCACCCCAAAACACAGGCAGGAAACCGCGCCGGTCAGGGCGACTGCGGAGGGTTCGGGGATGGCGACCGCCGTGGTGATGCTTCCACCGTCAAAGGCCAAGCCGATGCCTTCTATCTTGGTGCCGGTGAAGGAAATCGTCAGATGATCGATGCCCTGGCTAAACCCACTGAAGGAATAACGCCAAGGCAATCCATCGTTGCCGAAGTCTGGAGAGTTGGGGTCACTCGACCCGTCGAAGGTCGTTCCCTCAGGCGATAGCTCGGACGCCAGCAGATTCCCATTAGAATCGAAGGCTTCGACAAGATACTGCTCCGACCCCGGACCGCCGGCTGGGCCTTGCGTTAGACTTCCGTCGATATCCCAAATATCACCGAAGGTGCCCGTGACGACATGCGTCTGCGAACCACCGAACTGGATAAGAAACGTCCCGTTCTGCACGCTACCATCGAGTGTGTTGGCGCGGAGCAGGAAATTGCCAATCTGCCCATCGGCGGTGCCATCCCGTCCGACGTCATAGACATCATTCCCGCCGGTATCAAATGCAAACCCGTTTGTGCCTCCGATTTCGGAGCCATGGGCCTCAAAGAAGACACCGGGATCGGGATCGATCAAACCATCACCATTCAAATCGAGTCCAAATCGGGTCGTTATGCCATTGGAATCAACGTAGGCGCCCGTGAGCGCCTCATCATCGGTCGGCAGACCGCCACCCATGGAGAGGGGTCTCGACTCAAAATCGATTTCAGTGGTCACCGCGGCCCCCGCGAAGTTGCCCTGAATCAAAACCAGCGCCAACGAGAGCGGCAAAACGAATAACTTCTTCATGACGATCAAACTTCCAGTTGGTATCTCTATCCAAGGTACGGTAGCACCGCAACGACGCACCAGCAGGTCTGCTCACTCTCGTGAATCGGCAAGCGGTCCTTGCCTTAGACAGCTGAACACGCGATGAGCGTATTATTCCACCTGCAACGCTTCCTTAGCGTAGTCGTTCGGTAACCAGGCTCAAGCAGAAATCGTTCTCGCGTCAAGAATTTCCGACCCCTGGGTTGACCGCGGCCTGCACCGGGGAGGGGTGTCTCGCAGGAGCCAGTCGAGAAATTGCTGGCTATCCAGGTCGCCTCGGTTGCGACCCTCAGTGCCGCCACCACGGATACAGATCGAAATCATGGGATCGATGAAGGCGATCAAACGGCAGTGAGCGGCCAACGGAGCGATTTGGCTGGTGATCATTTTCCTCGGAGGTGCCGCCACACTCTGCCAGGTGATATTCGATCGCGACAAGTCGGCAGTCGGCATGGCGTTCCTGTCGGTCTGTGGCTGGACATTCTGGTGTTGCTGCTCGAGTTGGCTGTTGGGCGTCCGGCGACATGTGACACGTTTTATGGAACGTCCGGTCGATCAACTAACCTTCGTCGACAAGCATGTGTCGAGCAATCGATTGGCAGATGTCTTGCGGGTAATGCAAGAATACCAGCAGGAAACTCAATCGGATCGACTACCCCTCTTCGGGACTGTCTATGAATTGAAATCACATCGTCTGAACAATCCGAGCATCGAGGAGATCGCTTGGCGAACGGTAGACGTTGTCGGTGGCAATCTCGTCAACATTCCTGAAAACGCCGTTTTCCGGTTGACCATCCATGATCAAAAATGTGTTTTCAAAGCCTCCGGGGGATCCGGTTCCAGGGATAATCCGCAGGGCGATTCCATAGGCTACGGTGATGAACGCCGTTGGCGTCAAGAACCAAAACGGAATACAACCCAAACACTCAATAGCTTTGCGTTTGAGCCGACCAGTCCCAACCTACTTCACGCCACCACACTGGAATACCTCGATTCCAAGTTCCGCTGCGGCGACTGCCTTGGCCTGCAGGGCGAGGTCGGCTTCCGCTTCCGATTGGGCATAGGCGACTTGGAGGTGATTAGCGTGGTGGCGGGCCATCATCTGATCCCGGGTCACGCCGTGCAGCACCGCGTGCATGACCGGCCACACCGGGGTCGTGCTATCCCAGCGACGCTGAGTTTCCTCAGCCGGCAATTCCACTGCCGTGGCCCGGCCGATGTCCATTTTCAATCGTCCGTCGGCTATGAAAATCCGTGACCACACGACGGCCCCCGGCTTCGAGACACCACGCACCGTGCTGCCGCCGCTGGGGAAATACATCGGCGGTTGCCGAAAGCCTTCCGCATCGGCCCAGCCACCAGCAAAGTGCGACGCGGGCACGGCGCCGCTGATCTCCAACACCCAGACCTCGTCATCGACCGTGCCGGTTGGATCGCGGTCGGACCAGCGCAAATCATGCAGCGTGTTTTCAACAGGTTGACCCAAGGCCCGGTGGACGCGGTCGGTCAGCATCCCATCGACGCCCGCACACTCGTCGACTTCGTTGAAGTGAGTCAGGGGGCGCCCTGCAAAAAGCTCGCGGGCCCCGTCGCGTGACTTCACCGCAGGCCGCACCGAGTCGTTGAGCATGCCCTCGACCAAATCGCTCGCCGGCAAGAGATCCTTGAGGCCTTGCTGATACTGAATCCCGATGCAATCGCAACCGAAATCGTCTGCGATCCGCAGCGCAGCTATATACATCCGGCATTGGTCGAGAATTTGAGCATCGGTGAGATCGGTCGCTGGGTCACCCCCTGTATGAAACGTCATTCCTTTTTGATCGAGCCAATCGCGGACACCTTGTGCCTCGTCGTCCGACACACTGCGGGTTTCGTGATACAGCGCCGATTGGCTGAGCCGCTCTTTGAAAATGCCTAGCGGGTTGAGCAGCGAATCGGGGATGATCGCATTGAACATGCCCATGCAACCCTCATCAAAGATGCCCATGATCGCGTAGTCACGCTGGAAGGACTGCGCTACCTCTTTTCCGACCGCCTGCGCCCGATCATCACACGCCGATGCGTCGAAGGACTGGACATGGGATGTGTCATGCGTGAGCGTACCGGTTTCCAACCACGACTGCAGTTTCTCTAAAAAGACATCGTCATCAAAGTTCTTGCTCCACAGCGAGCAATACTTCACGCCAGCCTTGGCGAGCGATCCGTTCAGGTTCAGCAATCCCACCAACCCCGGCCACTGCCCGGACCAGTTCGCGACCGTGAGGATGGGGCCGCGGTGCGAAATCAAACCTGCCAGCACATGGTGCGAATACTGCCATACCGCTTCGGCGACAATCACGGGCGCATCGGGATCGATACCGCGAAAGATATCCATCCCTTGCCGCTGCGAACGGATGAAGCCGTGACCGCGAGCCTCGTCAAAATCGTGTCCGCGAACGATCGTGCGGCCAAAGCGTTCGACCGCAGCAGTGAGCTGGGCTTCCATCGCTTGCTGGGCTTCCCAACAGACTTGGTTTGCCGAATCGCGGAGGTCGCCCGAAGCAACAAGTGTGATCGGCGTGTTCGGGTTTGGTGATGCAGTGGACATGGGCGGCAGAGCAGGGCAGGGCGGTGTGAGGTAGAAAAAAAGTGAAGTAGATAGCGAATCAGTCGTCCGCGTTTTTTAGCAGGCTGCGATAGGATGTCGCATAAGATCCACGACGCCAACGGCCATTTACAGCCCGCCGGCGACGGCGGCGGCCAGGGATCGGTATCTCCGGTACAGATCGTTGTACTCGCTCGTCCGGTCCGGTCTCGCATGCACGACGTCAAACTGCTCGGGAGGTGCGGCTCCCAACGCCGCGGCAGCAGCAGAAATCTCGCTGAAACCACTGGCGTCGGAACCGGCCGCGATCATCCCCAGTACTGCGGCGCCGACGGCCGTTGCTTGTGTCGAGGGGTGGATTTCGATCTCGGTACCCACCACGTCGGCGTAAATTTCGATGAACGCACGATTGTGGTGGGGTAGACCGCCCGTGGCGATCAAGCGGTTGATCTCCACTCCTCCTTCGCGCAGTAACTCGATGATCCAACGCAGACCGAACGCGGAGGCTTCTAACATCGCGAGATACAGATGTTCGCCGCTATGGTGCAGGCCGAGGCCTGTGAACGCGCCTCGCAGGTTGCCGTCCATCAGGGGCGTACGGCAGCCATTCATCCAGTCCAGGCAGGTCACGCCTTCGGCGCCCGGAGGCAGACCCATGGCGGCGTCTGCGAGCGAGTCGAATGATTTCAAGCCGAGCAGGTTTCGTAGCCAAGCGAACGCATCGCCGACAGCTGCCTGTCCGGTTTCATAGCCATACATGCCTGACAAAATGCCTCCCTCGACGACCCCAGCCACGCCGGGAATGTCGGCGAGGGTCTCCGAATTGAGCATGTGACAACTGCTCGTGCCCATCACCATCACGAGCGTGCCAGGGTCGCCCGCCCCGACGCCTGGCACGGCGGCATGGGCATCGATGATCGCGGTGGAAACCGCGGTGCCCGGGTTCAAACCCAAACGCTCGGCCATCGTGTCGCGCAAGGCTCCCGCCCGTTCGCCCGGTGACCGCATCACTCCGGGCAAACAGTTCTCGACGGCGGCGGCGAGTTCTGGTGAAACGGCCTTAAAATACTGTTGCGACGGATACCCGTCATCCGCTGACCACATTGCCTTGTAACCGGCCTGGCAAGTCGAACGGGTCAACGACTCCGCCGGTCCGCCGACGAGCTGCCAAACAAACCAATCGCCTGCTTCGAGCCACACCTCCGCTGCTGCTGCAACCTCGGGTGCCCCCTCGATCGTCTCGAGCAGCTTGGGAAAGAACCATTCGAGTCCGATCGTCCCACCATAACGATTCAAGAACGATTCATTGCGCTCGATCGCCACCTCATTGAGACGTTCCGTTTGCGTCACTGCGCCGTGATGCTTCCACAACTTGGGCCACGCCAACGGCGTCCGGCGAAACGACTCCAGTTCGCAGAGTGGCGTTCCGTCACGCGTGGTGGGCAACATCGTGCAGCTGGTGAAGTCCACCCCCACGCCAATCACTCGACTGGCAGCAATGCCCGCCTCCGCCATTGCCGCCCGGGTCGCCTGGGACGCTGAATCAATCCAGTCCTGAGGCGACTGCAAGGCATAGTGCGGCGGTAGCGGTTTCGTATCGCCGGGTAACGACGACGTGATCTGGCCGTCCGCATAGGGCACTGCTACCGCAGCATGCTGCTTGCCAGTCGAGTCGACCAAGATGGCACGCACCGATTCAGTACCGAAATCGAGGCCGAGCGAGATGGGATGGGTCATGTGCAATGAATAGAAGGTCGGTGAGTGAATATGTGCAGGGCGTGGCCCAGGCCCACGCCGTCTCGGCTCACTCACACGCTGGCGTTGCCCGGGCGATGCTCACACGTCGAGCAACGCATTGCGACTGGAAGAAGCGGGGACTGAGCAGATCCCAACCTAGTCTATAGGCTTGGGGTCTGCTTGCAATGCGTCGCGAAATTGTTCGAGCTGACGCTGCAGCGGCGGTGAGTGGGGTGTCAGCTTGCACGCCTTGGTTTGCATCTTCACCGCCGCCTCGAGGTCGCCGACGGCGAAATAGCAGCGGGCACAGGTATCCATCAGGGCCGAGCGACCTGGCGACAGTCGCAGCGATTCTTTGCTATACCGCAGCGCCTTGGCGGTATCGCCTTCGGTGTTACTGACTAACCACGCGTAGGCATTGAGTCGTGTTGCCAGCTCCAGCCCAGAGGTTTGGGCTGGTCCGCGTCGCTGCATGCTGTTTCGCGCATCATCAATTTCCAGCTGGGCAAAGCGAATCTGTTCCTCGAGGGTTTCCGCTACCGACTGCTTCCACGCATCGTCACCATCGAGCTGATACATCGCGATCAAGATATCAATATTCTTCTTGTTCAATTCCAAGGCTTTCCGCAGCACCGGTTTGGCTGCATCCTCTTCTCCCTGCTCGATCAACAGCAGGGCGCGGTGAAAATCCAAGTTGCTCTGCACGTCGGGATAGGAAAACCGGCGTTCGATCAGCCGGTCACGAAATTCATCATCTTGGTCGATTCGTTCGGTGAGGGGGAGAAGCGTTTCAACGACATCGGCATGTCGCTGCAGTTCGCCAAAGAGTTCAGCCAGTCGCAAACGAGCGAATGAAGCGACAGCCGTATCGACAGGTAACCGGTCCATGACGAGTTGATACTCACGTTCGGCCCATCGAAACATCCCGCGTTCGACGAGCTCTGTGGCGATTTCGATATGCGCCAATGCGTTGTACTCGACGACTTGGGGGTGGACGTCGGACGACTCTTCGGGAACGGGCAATGGGTTAATCGCCAGGGCGGTGGCAGCGAGTTCGGTCGCCTCGTCGTCACGATCCAGATGCGAGAGCGCTTCGGCGGCCGAATAGAGTAGCACCGGGCTCTTGGCAACTAAGTCGCGATGAGACTCCTCCAACGCCACCACAACGCGGTCGAGCGAATGGTCCAACGCCCAGCCCGCGATCTCGATCAGACTCTGCGTGCTCGCTGGGATTAGGTCCGCGTTGGCGACGATCAGTTGCACCGCGTCGTCCTTCCTGCCGTCGACGAGCGCTCGCTCGGCAGTCGTGCGGATCAGTTCGAGCATTTCGGTAGCTGAAACATTCGATTCGTTCACGGCATGGCTCTCATCGAGAGCGAGTTGCTCACGATTCTGAGCGATTAGTTTTTCCCATGCCGGCACGTCCAAACTTCCGCGGCGGAGGTCGGCCGCGTACTGCAACAGCCACTGGCTGCTGGTTCTATCGGGCGGCAGCGAGATCGCCTCGATCTGGGTGGCTTCGAGTTCTTGATGGATTGGCGAATCCGCGTCACTCGCCCGATGCTCGGCGTCCTCGGTCGTCTCGAGAGAGGCTTCTGCGCGTGCATCGAGCCCGATCAAGGCCAGTGCGGAGGCCCTCGAGAGGACGGGCTCGGGTTGGTATCGAGCCAAACGCAACAGCGGCGAAAAGGCGTCCCCACGCGGCAGTTTCGCGATCGCCTCGATCCGTTTCCTTCGCTGCGTGAAGCTGCGTGAACTGTACTCGGACAACAGACCCCGGACCTCAGTGGAATCGGATGGAGTGGACCACTGGACCCATGAACCACTCGTCAGCCGCCGCGTCACAATCGCGACTTCGCTATCAGGATGGTTACGAGCATCGCGCAATTGGTCGAACGCGGCCAAGCCGATCCGCATCAGACGGTCGCGGCAATGAATTCGCTCGGCGTAGCTATCCGACGCCAATCCCTCGATCAGGCGGGCGATCTCGTCCTCGCTGACGCTGCCCGCGTTCGGCGGTGTAGCGAAGCAGGCTCCGGCTCCGCTGGCCGGTCCGATACTGACGGCGATCAATATCACGCCGACCAAGAGGCGGTGGCGGGAGAGCCCATTGGAAGGAGGCAGACAGAAAGGCATCGTCAGCAATATCCACAAAAAAAGTGCGAGCTGTTCGGCTCAGACGGGCGGAGCCGTCTGGTTACCATCAGCTCCACCTTACCAAATCATTGCCCCTCGGGCTCACAACGCCGTTTTTTTGCGTCCGCCCTGCGGCTTCGACGACATTGGCGGCGCTGCCGGACAGGAAATCACGAGGCCAGGCAGTTTGCCTCGCCGGCAAAATGCGAATTTTTCGCCTGAAATCCCGGCAGCGCCGCCAACAAAAAGTTTGCCACTGGTTATTTCGGAAGTTAAGCTGCCGATACAGACGCCTCTCGTGTTCACTGTCTCCTCTAAGGATCTCGTCTGCGATGAAAACTCGCCCCACCCCCATTTTTAGTGTTTTTGCTGGCGCGGTTGCTCTGGCAGCCTGCCTATCCACCACCACCTGCCATGCCCAGTCGGCAGTGTTGTCGGAGATTTACGGTCGCGGCGTCCACGCCTACAACGCCGGTCAATACGACCGCGCCTCGGAGTGGCTGAACATGGCGATCGACAACGGATACCGTGACCCGCGTGCCTACTACTTCCTGGGCTTCAGCTCCGCTGCTAGCGGCCGGCAGGTCGAAGCCGAAGGTAGCTTCCAGCAAGGTGCTCAATTGGAGGCCTCGGGAGCCTTCGGTAACTCAGTGGGTCGATCGATCTCCCGCATCCAAGGCCCGATGCGGTTGCAGCTTGAGCAGATTCGCGAGACCGCCCGCTTGAACGCACTGGCGACCGGCCAGGCACGATCCAAGGCTCGCTACGGTGAGCTCGGTGTGCCCGCCGATGGGATGGCTCCGCTCAATGACATGGCCCCCGCGGCCGACGCTGCTGCTGCCAATAACCCGGCTGCTGCGGCACGCCCGCGTGGTGTGATGGCTCCCGCCGTCCCCGCAGGCGAAGATCCCTTTGCCGATGATCTCGATCAAGACCCAGTGGTTGAATCCAACGACGTGCTCGAAGGTGTTGCCGAGAATGCCGTCCCCGCCGAAGGCGAAGCTCCGGCGGCTGCGGAGCCAGCCGGTGAGGGCAGCCCGTTTGATGCCCCTTCGAGCGATCCGTTTGCCAACCCCGGCGGCGGAGATGCCGAAGACCCATTCAGCAGCGGTGGATCCGACGATCCATTCGACTTCTAGTCCATTGTCGACCGACGGCTCCGCCCGTCATGAGGAAACGTGAATACGCGCAGCCCCGGCATCAATACGCGTTCTCCTGTCAGCTTGTCTGACAGGAAACCGAGCCGACAAACGATTCCACGCTACGCTCAACCACGACTAGCCATTGTGTCGCCGGAGGGTTAGATTGTCGGCCACTATGAACAATCTATTTAATCTCAGTGATGACGTCGCCGTGGTGATCGGCGGGACCGGTGAACTTGGTGGACAGATGGCCGAATCGCTCGGCAGTGCGGGTGCGAAAGTAGCCGTGCTCGGGCGGAACGCTGAGCGTGGTAACGCGCGTGCCGAGGCGATCGTGGCGGCGGGTGGCGAAGCCAAGTTTTTTGCCGCCGACGGTTTGCAGCGTGATTCGCTCGAATCCGCTCGCGAAAGCATTGTCGCTTGGGCTGGCACGCCAACCGTGCTCGTTAACGCGGCAGGCGGAAATCATCCCGATGCCACCATCCCTCCCGGCGGTGATATCTGCGGCTTGCCACTCGACGCCTGGCAAACGGTGTTCGACTTGAATCTCGTCGGCGGTGCGTTGTTGCCCAGCCAAGTGTTCGCCCCCGCGATGATTGACGCTGGGGTCGGCAGCATTATCAACATCGCCTCGATGTCCGGCATCACGCCGCTCTCGCGAGTCGTCGCCTATTCGGCTGCCAAAGCCGCCGTGATCAACCTGACGTTGTGGCTGGCGCGTGAATGGGCCACCACCGGTGTTCGCGTCAATGCGATTAGCCCCGGTTTCTTCCCCGCCGAACAGAACCGCAAATTGCTCTTCCAAGAAGATGGCAGTTACACCGAACGGGGCGGCCAGATCATCGGCCACACGCCGATGGAGCGATTTGGCAAAGCCGAAGAGCTCGCCGGCGCCGCGATCTGGCTCGCCAGTCGCCGGGCTTCGTCGTTTGTTACCGGTCAGAATATCGCCGTCGATGGCGGGTTCGCTTCGGTGACGATATAGCTTCTAGCTAATAGCAACTTCATTTTCGTATCAGCCGCGTTGGCGTTAGCCACGGTCACCGCTTATCAACGGGCGCTGCCTCGACGGCTTATGAACTCTTTTTGTTTGACATGGTAAACATATGGCGTCTCTGAATATTCCTGCTGCCGGTGCTGATCTCGATTTTCTCGCTCTCGGTGCTCTGGTGCATCGCCTTGATCCAGGCGTGATCCCGTTCCGCACGGCCAGCAACTTCGACGTGCATGTTTCCGGTGGCGAGTACAACTGCGCCGCCAACCTGTCATCGTGTTTCGGTTTGTCCACTGGCGTGGCGACAGCGATGGTCGACAACGGCATCGGGGAGTTGATCCAGCGTCAAGTCCGCGCGATGGGTGTGCGGCCGTTCTACAAAGAGTTTCAGCATGATGGTGTCCGCGGCCCCAACATGGCGACCGTGTATAGCGATCGTGGTCAAGGCGTTCGCGCCCCAGTCGTGTTCTACAACCGTGCCAACGAAGCCGGCGGGATGCTCAAGCCGGGTGATTTTGATTGGGACAAGATTTTTGCAGGCGGCGTACGCTGGGTCCACAGTGGCGGGATCTTCGCGGCTCTGTCCGAAACGACCGCCGAAGTCGTGATCGAGATGATGGAAGCGGCCGGTCGCCACGGTGCCATTCGCTCCTTCGATCTGAACTATCGTGCCAAGCTATGGGACACCATCGGCGGCTTGTCCAAGGGGCAAGAGATGATGGCCCGGATCGTTCAAAACGTGGACCTGCTCGTCGGTAATGAGGAAGACCTGCAAAAGGGCTGCGGCATCAAAGGCCCCGACGTGGAAGAGAAATCCTCGGGCGGTCTCGACCCGAAGAACTTCTTCAAGATGATCGGCGATGCGGTGGAGAAATTCCCCAACGTCAAAGCCGTCGCGACGACGCTGCGGGAGGTTCATTCGACCAACCGGCATTCGTGGAGCGCCGTGCTGTGGCACGAGGGCAAGGAGTACGTCGCCCCGACGGCCGAGCTCGACGTGCTCGACCGTATCGGTGGCGGTGACGGGTTCGCATCGGGCCTGACCTACGGGCTGCTCGATGGCCGCAGCCCCGAAGAAGCCCTGCGTTTGGGCTGGGCCCACGGAGCCTTGCTGACAACGTTCCCCGGCGACGTCAGCCGCGCTTCGCTCCCCGAAGTCGAGGCATTTGCCCAAGGCGGCTCGGCGCGAGTGCAGCGTTAAAGTAGGGCCGGTTCCCACCGGCCGCACGCGCCACACGCTCAATTTAGCAACGCGTCATCAAAAAATGGCGAATTCAGCGAAAGCTATTCTGTGGTGGACGAGGTGGCGAACTGTTGAGCCTCGCAAGTCTTCCGCGTTCAAGTAGGGCCGGTTCCCACCGGCCACACGCGCCACATGCTCAATTTAGCAACGCGTCACCAAAAAATGGCGAATTCAGCGAAAGCTATTCTGTGGTGGACGAGGTGGCGAACTGTTGAGCCCCGCAAGTCTTCCGCGTTCAAGTAGGGCCGGTTCCCACCGGCCGCACGCGCCACATGCTCAATTCAGCAACGCGTCGTCAATAAGGGGCGAATTCAGCGAAAGCTATTCTGTGGTGGACGAGGCGGCGAACCGTTGAGCCTCGCAAGTCTTCCGCGTTCAAGTAGGGCCGGTTCCCACCGGCCGCACGCGCCACACGCTCAATTTAGCAACGCGTCATCAAAAAATGGCGAATTCAGCGAAAGCTATTCTGTGGTGGACGAGGCGGCGAACTGTTGAGCCTCGCAAGTCTTCCGCGTTCAAGTAGGGCCGGTTCCCACCGGCCACATGAGATGGATGTATGTGCACATCCATGTGTGCTTCTGAAAGGTAGCAAGAATTTCAGGTGAAGGATTGCCCCTCCATAGGATAGTTCCGGTATACTTCTGAGGCGAAGTGGGATTCTCAAACGGCCGGAGGTTGACCTTCCTTAGGGTCGTGACTCGTTATTCACAATGATATATCCGATGACGAACCGAAATCGTTTTAGTCATTTCCGCCCATTTAAAAAGGACGCTCGCAGGGGTTCGAAGCGTCAGCGGCGGAAGAATCGTGTTTGCCGCTACGAGGCTCTTGAGAGTCGCCGCATGTTGGCGGCAGTGATCTGGCACAACGTGCTGCATTCACCCAACGTCAATGCCGACGTTGGTGTCACTGCGCTCGATGCGTTAATGGTGATCAATGAGCTGAATAGTCGAGTCTATAGTGACTCAGACACCTCGGAATTGGTGACGGATTTGCCTGATGAGGAACGTCCCCCGTATTACGACGTCAATTGTGACGGGCATGTCACCGCGTTGGATGCATTGTTGGTAATCAACACGCTCAACGACAGCGATTTCTATCCAGGATTCGAGTTTGACTCGACCTCCAACGACGTTGCTCTGGGGTTTGAGGGGAGTTATGAGGCACACGGATGCCACGTCAAGTTAACCGAAGGCACGTCGCTGCGTACGGAACTGACCAGCCTCGTGGTTCTTCCTGCAGAAAACTCCGGTGTACGTCTGCACTTCGATACGCCTGAGTTTGATACCTCATCGACCGGCTCGATGCAGGATTCATTCGAAGTCACCGTGACGGACCTGGATGGAAATCGTGTCACACAACCCTATGCGTTCGGCCGCACGGCAGCCTTGAATTGGTCTGAAGATTCGGAAGGCGTTTCAGGGGCTGCGTCGGTTCTCGACAGCGGCTCGTCATCGGCAGGAGCGGCGCATGACGTGGTGATCAATTTGGCGCACCTTGCTGCCGGCACGGAGGTGATCGTGACGGCCCGACTCGTGAATAATGATGGAGACGATAATTCATCGATCGTGGTCCACGGCATCGAGCCCGTTACTGGGCTCGAGCTTCCGCCGCTCGCCTATGAAGGAGAACCAATCGATGCGGTCGCCGATCGACAGCCCCTCGTACTAGAGGATCTCGCAGATGTTTCCTCGAGCATACAGGCTGAGTACGGCCGCACGTCCTATACGTCCGACCGATCTCAGGTGATCAGCGACTTGATCGTGACCAATCACGGCAATCAAGCGGTAACGGGGCAAATGATCGTCGTGCTGGACCGGTTTTCAGACGTCGAGACATTTGTGATGTCCCCCGACGGGTTGCTTCCCGATGGACGACCCTATTTTGATTTGACGGGTTACATGGACGGTGCTCTCGAAGCAGGTGCGTCGACACGCCCGAGAGAGATTCGGTTTACCAACCCGGGTGAGCAGCGTTTCGAGTATCGATTGACGACCCTAGGTGATCTGAATGCCGCCCCGAGCGAGTTTAGTACCACTCCGGGCGACAAAATCGAAGCGGGGCGCACTTATCGCTACGTGGCAACAGCGATCGACGAAGATGACCAGTCACTGTCATACAGCATTGTCTCAGGTCCCTCATCGCTGACGATCGATCCAGACCGCGGGCACCTCAACTGGGATGCTATGAGCGACGACATCGGCAGGCATTCGGTGACGCTGCGCGCGACCGATCCGTATGGTTTATTCGTCGAACAGCGTTTTGCAATCGAAGTGCTTGATTCGCTACAGAACCGTCCGCCGAGCTTTGTCACCGATCCGGTGACCGATGCGATCGCGTCAAGCGGTTTTGAAGTCACAACGATCGCCACTGGCAGCGATCCGGCGGGAGTGGGCGTCGTCAGTGGTTTCCAAGGTCCGCGAATCGTGACGGCCAACGCAGGGGACCAGACCATCGGTGTGCATGCGGGCGAAAACAACGATCGCTTTGATGAGGTGACGTTCGTTTCGACCGGTGAGCCACAACCGACCGGTGATGTGATCGCCGGTGGCTACATGGTCGATGTGAACTTGCCGCCGCAGCAAACTTCCGGAGACCGATTTGATGTCCACGGGTTGGATCAAGCGGATCTAAACGGTGATGGGATTCTTGATCTGGTGGCGATCACGTATTACGGCGACGGAAGCACACCGGGTCGCACGGATCATTATCAGGTGGTCGCAATGTTGGGCGATGGCAACGGGAACTTCGGCCAGCCAAACGAGTTGGTGAACTTTGAAGATTCCAACAATCCGACCTACAAACATTTGGTTCTCGGCGACCTCGATAACGATGACGAGCCGGACATCACGCTGATTCGTCAACGAGCAGTCGGATTGAATGTGTACGAAACGTCGCTGTTCACTCTGTTGGGCAACGGTGACGGCACATTCTCAGATGCGTCAGAAGACATCAAAAACGCAAGAGTCGAAGGCGAAATCCCGCTGCACGATTTGAAGTTGGTGGATCTGGATCAAGACGGCAACCTGGACGTGGTCGGTCGTGATTCAAACAACACGCAAATCGGATGGCGTGCGGGAAATGGCGACGGAACGTTTGAGAGCTTCGTCGGTCTTTACGAGTTCGACGAGTCGTTCTTTCCGACATTGGAGCGACCCTACGATATCGCTGACATGGATCGGGACGGCGATCTGGACATCGTGGCGGGAGAGTTACTACACACCAATATCCTGTTCAATGACGGGGACCAGAATTTCAGCAAAGTGGGCGAGCTCGCTGGCGCTTCTCCCCAAACGGTTTCCATCGCTGATTTCAGTGGCGATCAGCTGCTGGATGTCTTTGTCGGTTTGCGGTCGGGCGATGGCATCTTGTTCGTGGGTGATTCGACCATGACCAGCTTCACAGACAGCGGGCAAGTCATTCCTCTTGATAGCAACCCCGCGAATCCGGTCGGCTCGGATCAGCCGGTCGATGTCGATGGCGATGGCGATTTGGACCTGTTGTTGGCAACCGGCAGCGACCTTGATAACAACTATTCGATCCATTTTCTAGAAAACCTCGGCGATGGGACGCTGGAGGTTCATCAGTACTCAACGACGCCGTTGGGTCACGCTGGTGGTGCGCTGGTCGGCGACTACAACGGCGACGGAGTCAACGATCTAGCCCACTACACAACCGACCGAAGTAGCACTGAGTTGAACGGCGTCGGCATTCTGCCGGGCATCAGACCAGGCGAATTTGGGGGCGTGAAGGTCAACACCATTGCGTTTACCACCAACGAAGGAGTGGTGGTCGACGATTTCGACGGTGATGGAATTCTCGATTACGTCCTGCCTGCATACGCGGAAACGTACCTGGGACATGGTGACGGGACTTTCGAGGCTCCGATTCCCGCCTATTCAATTCCCAATGCGGGCGGTTTGGCACGAGCCGCAGATTTCAATGGTGATGGGATCCTGGATCTGCTCTCGTTCAATGGGTCCGGAGGTGGCGGTGGGTCCAGTCAGTTAGTGCTGCTGGGCATCGGCGATGGCACGTTCGAGATCGGGTTCAATGGGGTTTCAGACCTGTTCTACGGGCCGTCCGATCTTGACGTTGCGGATGTCAACAACGACGGCTTTCTCGATTACGTTCAGCGCAGCAACACCAATCCCAATGTGGTCGATGTGATTCTGAATGATCCAGCGAACCCGGGCAGGAACTTCACTCTGTCGCAGCGAATCGATGTGGAAGCTAGAGGAGAGAATGCTTTTGGTTTTGGAAGTACGGTGGCGGTCGCCGATTTTGATGAGGACGGCATCGTCGATTTGGTCATCAACGAACAAACATCGGAGGAGTCGACGGTCAAACTGCAAGCGTGGCGGGGTAACGGTGATGGCACCTTTGCGGTTGTCAACGAGCAGTTCGACTACCCGGACCAAACCGCTGTCGGGCGAACCATAAGACCGTATATCTACCAGACCGGTGATCTCAACGAAGACGGTCATCTCGATTTGGTGCAGATCACTTCAAACGATGCGCGAGTGCAGTTGGGCAACGGCGACCTGACATTTGGAATGCCTGTGATCTATCCGATGCATGGTACCGAACGAGGGCTTGAATATGCCCACTTGAAGGATTTCGACGATGACGGCCATCTGGATCTTATCTATCACGATCCTCGTGGATTCATCCTGTACTTCCGACCGGGAAACGGGGACGGCACATTTGGCGAACTGTCGGAGTTCCGCAACAATTTCTCGGGTGGAGAAATGGCGTTTGGCGATCTTGATAACGATGGGCACAGCGACATGCTTTTCATGAACGGGAACAATCCTGCGAGCCTGGGGATCTTCTTTGGCAACCGTGATACCTTGGTCGACTTGACCACCGTCGACCTGGACGGCGATGGCAATGAAGAGGTCTTGGCGGTCAATCAACAAAACGATCGCGTCAAACTGTTCGTTGGCGACAACCTGGGCGGCTTGACGCGGCAAGAGGATCTGTTCACCGGTCGCGGGCCGGTTGCGATTCATGTTGCTGACCTGGATGACGATGAACAGCAAGAGTTGATCACCGTCAACCGCACCGGACGATCGATATCAGTCTTTGCCGGCAGTCTTGAGGATGGCTACACTTCGACGGAAATCGCGGTCGGCCAGTCGCCCATTGAAATCAGTTCCGGTGACATCGATGCTGATGGCAACGTTGACTTGCTGGTCATCGATGAAGCACTCCACTCGATCTGGGTGCTCGCGGGTACGACGACCGGCGACCTGTCCGATCCAGTCGCCGTTCCGCTAGGCGATCAGCCTGGTCAAATCTCGGTCGTTGACGCGACGGGCGACGGACGACTCGACGCAGTCGTTACGCTTCCCCTGACCAATCGAATCATGATCTTGGCCGGTGACGGGGCGGGGGATTTTGCTGCTCCGGTTTATGTTTCGACCGGTGACGGGGATACCAACACTGGAGCCGCCGATGTTGCGGTCACGGATCTGAACGAGGACGGCAATCCAGATCTGATCGCTACGATTCCCGATCAAGGCGTGGTGAGCGTCTTCTATGGTCGTGGGCAAAATCAGTTTGCCAAGGTTCAGAACATACGTGTCGGCGACCGTCCTGGTGCAATCGAGTTGGCCGACGCGGATGAAGATGGACGCGTGGACTTGGTGGTTAGCAACACCGGTGACGACACGGTCAGTGTGATTTACAACCGGTTGGATCCCAACGAAGTCTACCGCTACGACTCCGATGCCATCGATCCGGACGACGATCCGCTGACTTACGAAATCGTTGACGGTCCCGGCGGGATGTTTGTCAATTCGCAAACGGGCGAAGTGTTCTGGGCCGCTTCGCCAGATCAAGTCGGACAGCACGACGTCACAGTATCCGCCGACGATGGGCGTGGCGGCGTCGCGACGCAGTCCTTCAAGATCGACGTTCAACCAGCTCGCGACAACAGCCCACCCCTGATTGCTACTGATCCACCCACACAAATCGGTGCTGGCGACTCGCTCACCCACGCTGTCACCGCACTCGACGACGACAACGATACCTTGCGTTATCGGCTGATCGATGGTCCTGAAGGCGCGGTCATCGATCCGGTCTCCGGCGAGTTGACGTGGGATGGCCGTACTGCGGCGGTCTCGCTGAAACCCTATGAGTCCAGTTCCACTTCGGGCCGAATCGAGGCTCCGGTTGCCGAGGCGCCGCGACCAGCCAGCATCACGGTCGAGGGTTGGTACAGTCTGACGGCACTCACTGCTTCAAACGGTGCCACCGCTTTGTTTGAACATCTCTCTGATTCAGGGCACTACACCTTTCTAGTCCAAGTCTTTGGCAATCGAGAGCTGCAGTTGTTGACGCGTTTTGAAGACAGCGGCACCATCAGGACGCGATTCGATTTCATTCCCGAAGTAGATCGCTGGTATCACATCGCCATGACGGTGGATGACACCACCAAACTGGCGACTCTGTTTGTCGATGGTAATGCGATTGGTTCGGTTGAGCTGCCGAGTTCTTTGGAATACGGCGAAGAGCGATCCTTACAAATTGGCGGAGCGAGCACTCGCTCGCGAGTCGAGAATGTCCGGGTTTGGAACGTCGCTCGCTCCGCCGCAGAAATTCAGGAAGGTCTGACTCAGCACTATGATGGAAATCCAAATTTGCTGTTGGACTACCGATTTGAAGACTTGGATACCATTTCGATTCGAGACTTTTCCGACAACGGGCATCAGGGGCGTTACTTTCCAACAGCCATTGCAGTGGATTTCATGGCTCCCTATCGCGGCCCAGGGCTGACCGACGTCGATACGTATCCATTCACCGTCGTGGTGGAAGACGGCCGTGGAGGCTTCGACACGCAAACGTTCGATGTTCAGGTTCTGCCGGAATTACGCGGAAGCATTGCGGGTCATCTGTTCGAAGATCTCAACGGTGACGGCGATCAAGACGACGGTAGCGAAAGTGGTGTTCCCGCCGAACCATCGCTCGCAGGCTGGCAACTGTTCATCGACACCAACGGCAATGCCTACCCCGATCCGAGCGAACCTCAGACGCTGACCGATGTCGAGGGCAATTACTGGTTTGATGGTTTGTTGCCGGGCGAATACCCCGTGCGAGTTTCTCCGGTGGCTGGATATGACGTCCCCACGGCAGCCACAAACGTTGCGGTCACCGCCAGCACCGAAGCGACGTTTGACTCGGCGATCGAGCGACTTTCACTCAGCCATCTCCGTGGCCGATTGGAAACCGAGTCGGGTGAGGCAATCGCGTATTGGAAAGCCTACGCAGACATCGATGGAGACGGCACGCGAGATGAGCACGAACCGATGGCGATGTCGGACCAAAATGGAAACTATGCGTTGACGGGTCTTGATGCAGGCACCTATACGATTCGGCCTGATGTGCCAGCGGGTTGGACCGATACTGCTGGACGCGATGGTTTGTCGGTCACGCTGGCCGTCGACGAAGTCCTGGCCGACAACGATTTCGTGCTCCAGCCGACCAATACGTCGGTGACCGGCGGTGTCCACTTCGTCACGATGCCAGCGACGAACATCGAGGCGCGGCAGACGTTCCGCTACGCATCGGTTGCGACTGGAGTTACTGACGAAGCGATCACCTACGATTTGTCGCTTGCTCCCGACGGCATGACCGTCGATCCGAGCAGAGGCCTGGTCGCATGGCGGCCATCGATCAACCAAGTCGGCGAGCACCTCGTTATCCTCCGTGCGACAAACGCATCCGGGTCGATTTCGCTTCATGATTTTTATCTTAATGTGACCGCGCCCAATACGCCGCCGGTCATCCTCAATCAGCCGCTGGGTGATGCCTCTCAGTTCCCTGCGCCAACCGAGGCCTACGCCGGCTTCGCCTATGCTCATGACATCATCGCTCAAGACGCCGAAACCACGGAGTTAACTTACGCACTGACGCAGTCGCCCGCCGGGGCAACCATCGACACCGATTCGGGGCGACTCGATTGGACACCCGCGGCTAGCGCTGTCGGCCAAAAGGACTTCACCGTCGAAGTCAGCGACGGCTCCGGATCCACCACCACGGCGACGTGGACCGTCGATGTACTCGACACGACGCCCACTATTCTGCCTCTCAATATGACGCTTCCGCGATTGACCGCGACGGTGGCAACGGGTTACCTCAGTCGTATCTCAGCCGTTGATCAAATTGGACGCCCTGTCACGTGGTCAATCGCATCAGGGCCAACGGGTTTATCGATCGACGCCGATGGCACCATCCATTGGACGCCCACAGCAAGTCAACTCGGCGATCAGATTGTTGAGCTGACGGCCACCACAGCCGACGATGCCACGGAGACCGTTTCGCTGGACATCGAAGTGGTGGGCTTTGCGGTCAACGCGGTTCCAGTCATCGAATCCACTCCCGTTACTTCGGTCTCACTCGGGCAAACCTTCGAGTATGACGTGTTGGTCGCCGATGCGGACCGCGACATTTTTGCCTTCACACTGTTGGAAGCTCCCGTTGGGATGAGCGTTCATCCGTCTCTTGGGACCATTCGCTGGACGCCGTCCGCCGATCAACTGGGCGAGTCGAATGTTCTGATCCAAGTCAGTGATCCATCGGGAGCCACAGACGAACAGGCCTTCCAGTTGAAAGTGAGCCGGTTTGGCGGCCCGCCACGAATTGTCAGCGTTCCTCCGACGGAAGCCAGTGTTGGCGCTGCGTTCTTGCACTCGGTTGATGCCATTGACCGGGAAAACGACCCGCTGACGTATTCGTTGTTGGCGGCCCCGGCGGGCATGACGATCGTTGAAACGACCGGCGAGGTTTCCTGGACACCTGCCGCCGATCAAACGGGCGAACAAGATGTGGTGATTCAAGTCAGTGACGGCATCGGCGGCGCGTCGACGCAAGCCTTCGTTGTTCTGGTCAGCGACGGGGTGCCCAACTTGCCGCCTACGATCAACAGTTCTTCACCTCGCTTTGGCGCGGTCGGTGAAATCTATTCGTACGCAATCGACGCAACCGATCCCGAAGACGCTCCGCTGACCTATTCGGTCGGGCAGGGGCCCGCCGGGCTGACAATTGATGCCGCGACCGGGGTAGCGACGTGGACACCGGAGGTCAGCGACATCGGTCAAACCGTGATCACCCTGGTCGCGACCGATGCCGGTGGTGCCAGTGCGATCGAATCGTTCCAGTTCGATGTGATCGCGGCGAATCAAGCACCGGTCATCAACAGCACCGCACCGATCGAAGTCACGGCTCGCAATGTGTTCAGCTACGATGTTCTCGCCAGCGATGCGGACGTGGATGTCTTGCGATACGAGCTGACCGAAGCACCCGAGGGCGCAGCAATTGATGTCTTTGGTCGCATCCGCTGGGCGACTTCGGTAGCGCTGATCGGCTCGCACGACTTCAGCGTTCGAGTCGTTGATGTACGCGGTGGCGAGTCGACCCAGTCATTCACATTGGCGGTGGTCGAGGACACCGTTGCACCACGCATCAGTCTGTCCGAACGCCCAATCGCCGCGAACCAGAACGTCCGGTACTGGGAGGGGCCGTTTACAGTCTACGCTCGCGCGGTCGACGACGTTGCGGTGGCCTCGTTGACATTGTCAGCCAACGGCCATGACATCCCACTTAGCGCCGCTGGTATTGCCACGTTCACGTTTGAAGACTGGACCTACGAGACGATCAACGCGACCGCCACGGCGACCGACTTGAGCGGCAACGTGACGACCAAGACGATTTCGTTCGGCTATAACTTCAGCGGCGAGGTTGGCGGCACCAACGAAGACCTGCCGACTGCCGAGATCACCACGCCCACTCAAGACTCCGCCGTCACCGGCATGGTCTCGATCGTAGGAACCGCCGCCGACGAAGATTTCGCAGCCTACAAACTACTGTACCGTCGATTCGATGAATTGACATTCACCGAATTTGCTTCCAGTAACACCGCCGTCACCGATGGCGAACTGGGTGTGTGGGACACCAGTCTGCTGCTGAACGATCAGTACATCATCCGCCTCGAAGTCGCCGCCACGACAGGTGCGGTCAACATTGCTGAGCACAGCGTTGGCCTAGCGGGAGAACTGAAACTAGGCAACTTCCAGTTGTCGTTCACCGACATGGTGATCCCTGTCGCGGGCATCCCCATCGAGATCACGCGGATCTACGACACCCTGCAAGCCGACCGAGAAGGCGACTTCGGTTACGGTTGGAGGCTCGAGTACCGCGACACCGACCTACGAGTTGGTTTGCCGGAATCCGGTCTCGAAGACATCGGCATCTACAGTGCGCTGCGTCCTGGAGTGAAGGTTTACCTGAACGTCCCGGGGGAAGGCCGCCAGGGCTTCACCTTCAACCCCGAGATCCGCGTCTTACCGGGATTCGGCGACAACAATCTGGTTCTCGCTCGCCCAAGGTTCACACCTGATCCGGGCGTGACATCACAACTCTCCACCGGCGTCAGCCAATACCTCCTCGTCAACGAGCAAGGCGAACTCCACGCCCCCGGCGGCATCCCGTACAACCCAGTGAGTCCTGACTTTGGGGGAGCGTATGTGCTGACGACGCAGGATGGAATCGCTTACCGGATCGACGGTTCCAGTGGAAAGCTGCAATCGGCTACAGATCGCAACGGAAATCAAGTCCGGTTCACTGAAACAGGGATCCTTGGTCAAGCAGGTGTTCAGATCGATATCCATCGTGACTCTCAAGAGAGAGTGGTCGCGATAAACGATCTGGATGGAAATCAATCCCGCTACGAGTACAACTCAGCTGGAGAGCTTTCCCAATCGATCGATCGGGAAGGCAATCAGACGACCTATCGCTATCTGCAAATATTGAGCGAAAACTCTCGTGAGCACTATCTCGACGAAGTCGTGGATCCTCTTGGACGCGTGGGCGCCAAGGCCATCTACGGTGATGACGGTCGTTTGACGAGTCTCGTCAATGTTAACGGAATCCAAATCAGTTTGGTCCACGACCTCGAAAACTCTCAAGAACGCATTGTCGATGGAAACGGCAACCCAGAGTTCCTGGAGTACAACAACTTTGGCTCGGTTACCTCGCTAACCAATGCACTCGGTCACCGCACGGAGTACGAATACGATTCCACCGGCAATCGCATTGCGGAAATCGACGCGTTGGGGAACCGCAGCGAGTACACCTATGACTCAGCGGGCAATGTAACCCGGGTACGTGATGCTACGGGGCAAATCATCTCGTACACCTATGACTCATTGGGCAACCAGTTGCAATCGACCGGGCCGACCGGCCAGACCGTCACCGCGACCTACGACGATCGTGGCAATCTGATCAGTGCGTCCGATGGACAAGGCCAAGTCCTCGCCCAGCAAGTCGATGACGATGGCAACATCGTTCTGACGACCAACGCCCGTGGAGATCAGACCCATCATGCGTTCGATGATCGGGGCAATCAAATCAGTGAAACGGACCTCAATGGTTTGACGCGAATCTTTCAATACGATGCCAATGGGCTGCGGGTTGAAAGCCACGTCGAACAGGTGATCGACGGACAATCGGTCACTCTGGTACACACCGACGTTCGAGATCGCAACGGCCGCGTAACCGGCTCGGTAGACGCCTTGGGATCAACTTTCACGCAAACGCTCGATGCCAACGGAAACATCCAAAGCGTGACCAACCAGAGTGGCCGAACAATCGAGATCAGCGACCATGATCGTCCCGTTCCCGAGACGTTTACATTCGCAGATCAATCGACGACGCGTCAAGAATACGATGCCAACAACAATGTGGTGAAAACCGTCGATCAGAATGGTGCCGAAACGCTCTACCAGTACGATGCCGTGAACAACCTGGTTGCCACGATCGCTCCAGACGACACGCCCAACGACTATACCGACAACCCGACCACGCGGTACGAGTATGACGCCCTTGGCAATCAAGTTGCCTCGATCGACCCTAACGGCAACCGGACCGAATTCGAATTTGATGTTCTGGGGCGACGCACTCTAGTCCGTGACGCACTGGGAGGCGAGACTCGCTACCAATACGATTCCTTGGGAAATGTTTCTGTCATTGCGGATGCACTGGGGAACGAAACGAAATTTGAGTTCGACATATCCAGCCAACCGACAAGGACTCTTTTTGCCGATGGCACGCAAGTTCAAAATGTCTATAACAGCGAAGGCCAACTGATTTCCCGAACAGACGCCAACGGATACGAGACGCGATTTGAATTGAACCCCGTCGGTCAGGTCGTTGCCGTGGTGGATGCCGACGGCGGAGTCACCCAGTTTGAATACGACGAGTTCGGAAACTTGGTCATTGAAGAGGATGCTCTGGGGAACCGAATTGAGCACCAGTATGACGCGCTGTCCCAACGCGTCGCGACTATCTACCCGGATGGCAACCGTCAACAGTTCACCTACGACGCCAGTTCGCTGCTGATTGCTCAGACGGACTTGGCGGACAATCTGGCCACCCATGACTACGATGCCCTCGGCAGACGAATCATGACGACCTACGCGGATGGATCAAACACTCGCTTCGAATACGATTCCTTCGGGCGAATGACTCGGGTGATCGACCAGGATTCCGAGCAAAACGAAAGAACAACCACCTGGACCTATGACGAGCGTGGTCTGTTGACTGAGCGTACGGAAGCCGACTCGCAATCAGTCGCTTACGATTACGATCAAAACGGTAACTTGATCACCACGACATCCGCTTTCCAGACAACCTCGTACCAATACGATGCTCTGAACCGGTTAATCGCGGTGGTCGACGGCGACCAAACGCTCATCGATTATTCCTATGATGCGTTGGGGCGAATCACTCAACTCGCTTACCACAACGGCATCATTGAGAACCGAACGTACGACTCCGTCGGTCGATTGTTAGCCCAGACGTCACTCGCGGACGGCTCGGAACTGCTAGCTATCCAGTACGCCTATGATGCCGATGGAAACACTCTTTCCAAGACCGTCTCCCAGTCTGGAACAACCACCGAATCTTCGTTCGAATACGACCGCCTGAATCGACTGACCCGAGAACACGTTTCGATCGATGGCGGTCAGACTCAAGTAACCTCCTATCGCTACGATGCGGCAGGAAACCGTATTGAAAAGCGAACCGGCAACTCGGTGGTCAGCTATTCGTATGACCAAAACAATCGATTGCTTGCCGAGACGACATCGCTGGCGGGCAGCCAAATCACCACGTACTCGTATGATGCCAATGGACAACTGCTGCAACAATCACAGGCAACCGGTGCGTCAACGACGTTCGATTGGGATTTGGGTGGACGCCTGCAGGAAGTGACGCTTTCCGATGGAAACGAACAACAACAGGTTCGCTATCAATACAGCGGAGATGGGTTGCGAACCGAACGTATCGTGACTGATGGAGTTGGCCAGGTGGTCGATCAGCAGCGAATGCTGTGGCAAGTCGTCGGAGGCATTCCGCAGATCATCGCGGAGTACAGCCCAGCGGGGGAGAGCCGTCGCGAATACGCTCATGGCGATGCCCCTGTTGCCTATCGTGAAGGGTCTGAGCTTCGATTCTATCACCAGGATTTGGTTGATAGCACGACGATGATCACCGGACCCGACGGTGGTCTGGTCGAAGCGTACCGATACGACGCGTTTGGAAATCCGCAAACGTCTCGGACGGTGGATCAGCCGGTCCACTTCGCTGGCGAATTTGTCGATCCAGTTACCAACTTGGTTTATTTGCGAGCGCGTGATTACGACTCATCAACGGGGCGTTTCTTGAGCATCGATCCGTTGGAAGGTTCGTCCTTGGATCCCATGTCACGTCACGACTACGTCTATTCCCACTCCAATCCACTACGTTTCACCGATCCTACCGGCCAAACATCACTCGCCGAACAAACGGTCAAAACAACGATCGTTTCCACCCTGGCGATGATCGGACTGGCCGGTTTGCAGCAGATTCATGCACACGCGATCGGAGGCGATCCCGTCAACTGGCAGGGACTGACAGGATCCTTGTCTTTCGGCGCGACGTGGGGCCCCAAAACTGGCGTTGACTCTGTCACGATTGGTGCGACAGGAGGAGTGTACTTCGGTGCGTCACTTGTGGCTTCGTCTCCGTACACACGCACCGGCGAAGACCAGCAATCTTATGGAGCAGCTCTGGCTCACATTGGCACTTACTCGGGTTTAGGGGCTGGCTACTCCCCGTTCGAAGTTGGACTTGGAGTAGGGTCGATCAGTGTCGATGTACCTGGTGCACAGTGGGTCAAGGATCTTGGTTCTGCGGCGCTGGCGCCATTCTACGCGATCTTAGCTGACGTCAACGTTTCGGCTGGGCCGGGCTTGACTCCTTACTCTAAACTTTGGATGGGATTCGGCAATGGTTCTGCAGATGGAAAATCGATCGGAAACAGCGTCGGTGTGTCGTTGACCTTCGTGGGCGCCATCACGATCCCCCTGCCCAGCGTTGGACTCGAACAAGTGGAATACAATTCATGGAAAGCATTTGTGAAGCGGTGGGGATTGTAGTCACGTAGGGCCGGTTCCTACCGGCCACATGCGTCGGATGGTCGATGTGTTCAGCAGGGACGTCAATCGTCGGCCAACGGTTTGTTTGGTGCGGGTGCGGAGGGTGTGGCCGGTGGGAACCGGCCCTACTGTATGTTCACAGCTTTTCGAGGTGTGGCGTCGTGCAGCATGCTCTGCGATCGTGCGGTCGGAATTCATGCTAAGTCACGTAGGGCCGGTTCTTACCGGCCACATGCGTCGGATGGTCGATGTGTTCAGCGGAGACTTCAATCGTCGGCCAACGGTTTGTTTGGTGCAGGGGCGGAGGGTGTGGCCGGTGGGAACCGGCCCTACTTTTTGTTCACGGCTTTTCGAGGTGTGGCGTCGTGCAGCATACTCCGTGATCGCGCGGTCAGGATTCCTGCTAGGTCACGTAGGGCCGGTTCCTACCGGCCACATGCGTCGGATGGTCGATGTGTTCAGCAGGGACGTCAATCGGCGGCCGACGGTTCGTTTGGTACGGGGGCGGAGGGTGCGGCCGGTGGGAACCGGCCCTACTGTATGTTCACGGCTTTTCGGGATGTGGCGTCGTGTAACATGCTCCGCGATCGCGCGGTCAGGATTCCTGCTAGGTCACGTAGGGCCGGTTCCTACCGGCCACATGCGTCGGATGGTCGATTCATAGAGCAGGGACGTCAATCGTCGGCCGACGGTTTGTTTGGTGCGGGGGCGGAGGGTGTGGCCGGTGGGAACCGGCCCTACTTATTGTTCACGGCTTTTCGAGGTGTGGCGTCGTGCAGCATGCTCCGTGATCGCGCGGTCAGGATTCCTGCTAGGTCACGTAGGGCCGGTTCCTACCGGCCACATGCGTCGGATGGTCGATTTGTTCAGCAGGGGCGTCAATCGTCGGCCAACGGTTTTTTTGGTGCGGGGGCGGAGGGTGTGGCCGGTGGGAACCGGCCCTACTTGTTGTTCACGGCTCTTCGAGGTGTGGCGTCGTGCAACATGATTCGCAATCGCGCGGTCGGGATTCGTGCTAAAATCGGGGGCCATGGACGCGCCTGGGGGTGCCTGTGAGGGCTCGTATTCGCGAAACATTCCGGCTAACACAAATCGACGTACAACCTTTGGTGAGAAACTTAATGCTCTCGATGGCCCGGTGCTTTCTGCTGGTGATATTGGCGAATCCAGCCGCGTTTGGGAGCGACGATTTTGTCTGGCCCGGTAACGGTGTCCCGGTCGACCGTCCCGTCTGGGGGCATCGCGACGGGCTGCGGATCGGATTGGCCCCGGCGCCCGGGCCGCACGGATTGATTCGCATTTACACACCGTATCTCGGTCAGGCGTATCCGCGGATGGTGAATTTTCTATCGGTGGAGCCCTCCGTGGTCGGCCAGCCAGGTCGTGGGCAGTCGGAACTGGAGCAAAGCCGATTGCATCCGGGGCAGGGTGGATTGACGTTCGTTCCATCGAACTCGGAGAGCAGCGGGGAGCCTGCAGCCATGCTTCCGACGGGAGTCCACGATCCCGACACCGAGACGCTGGCTTTGTTCGTGCATACAGAGCCGTTTCGAAATGTCGCTCACCCCATTTTGAAGCTTGTCTTTCACTGCGATCAACCGCATGCAGTCCAGATCGTGATCTTTACTGCTGCCGATAGCGCCACGATGACAAGCTGTGTTCTCTCGGCGACGATGGGGAATTACGGTTTGCTGCGTGAGCTGCACCTCGCCGATCACCAGGTCGAGCAGGCAGCAGAACTCTGGGCCGACGAGCCACTCGATCGATTGGATTTCTTGCCCTGGCGTGTCTGGCCAGCGAAGGAGCTAGAGCAGACCGGCGGCGGTGGCTACCGCGTCAGCCTAACCAGTGACCTGGCCCATCCTGAAGACGCGGATTACTCTTCCGCGGTGCCAGCGAACTGGCGCTACGAGGGCCAAGCGGCGAGGCATTTCTGGCGCACGGAGGCTGGAGTCCAGCCCGAGGTCGCAGTCAATGCACGACAGACCTACTGGGCAACAGACGCCCCCATCCCCGGTGGTGCGTGCTTCGAAAACTTTGAGCTTCGTATCCCGTTCCGCAACGCTCAGCGGTTGTGGTTTGGAGTCGAGCCGATTGGCAGGGGGGACCGTCCCGAAGCCGCTCCTCAACCGCCGCGGTAGCTTGCGGACCGACGCCAGCCTCGTAGCTGGCATGAAAAATGCTGCCAACGCTGCTTCCTCCAGGCCATAGCGCGTTTTCGAACACTCGCGTGCACAGCCTGCTCGATTGAACTTTATTTCATCTTTTGACTGAATCACACGTGCCGCATCGTCTTCATCATTTCCAACTGTTCCTACTCGGAATCCTGCTTCTCGGCTTGATACTGGCCGTCGCGGGACTGCTGATTCCAGCGGCAAATGTGATGCTGTTGATCTTTGCTGGGTTGCTTTTTGGGCTGTTCCTGCATGGCATTGCGAACTGGTTGACGGAGCGATCTCCGCTGGCCTATCGAACGAGTTATCTGATCACCGTGGTGTCGTTCTTGCTGTTGACTTGCCTGGGAATCTATTACCTCGGCTCCCTTGTAACCGAAAGGGCAGATGAGTTTGCGTCTGAGTTGCAGAGTGCGATTGAGAATGCGCAGGACCGCGCGAGCGAATCGGGGCTGGCGGAGAAAGTCGTCCCGGAATCATTTGATCTTCAATCCACCTTGTTTCAGCATGCGACATCCGCCTGGCAGGGCGTGCTCAGCGGGATGCAATCACTCGGGGCTGTAGTCACGGGCGTGTTCGTGATGATGTTCGTTGGTTTTTACGCGGCCTACGAGCCACAACTGTACCGGACTGGGATGATGAAGCTCGTGCCACTGCGATCACGCGATCGCGCTGGAGAAGTCCTTAACCAACTCGACCGAGCCCTCATGCACTGGATCATCGGTCGACTGATGTCGATGTCGATCGTCGGTGTGCTGACAACGATCGGACTTTACTTTCTTGATATACCTCTGCCATTCACACTGGGCGTCTTGGCAGCTTTGCTGACGTTTCTGCCTAATTTTGGGCCGCTGCTCGCGGCGATTCCACAGATCTTGCTCGCCTGGAACGTGAGCCCACAAACAGCGCTCTATGTGGCGATCTTCAACGTTATTCTACAAGGCATTGAGAGTTACCTAATTACCCCCCTGATCCAACGACGGGAGGTCACGCTGCCACCGATCCTGACCATCGCAGCGCAGCTCGCGATGGGCGTGCTCGTGGGCGTCCTCGGAGTCATGATGGCCGCGCCCCTGGTGGTCTCCGTGATGGTGATCGTGCAGATGCTCTACGTCAAAGACTACCTAGGCGATCCCGATCCAGGCGAGCTGACGAGCGATTAAGCAGGCAAAACATTGTTCAGTCGATTGGCCGGATGCCACCTCGTTTGGCCGCGTTTGCCAATGCTGTGAAGCATTCTTGCTAGCCGTTCCTGCGTTTTGCCGTGCCGCATGACGAGCAAGCGTCGAATTAGTAGTGGACAGGAGGCGGCGAGTTCTTGGGACGCTGGGTTCGTCGTCGCGCTCGCGTGTCGAGTCAACAAGATCGCTTGGCATCTGAAGTAAGCGGTATTCGGCTAACGCCGAAAGGCAAATGGAGTGTTGTTCTACGAGCGGTCGCGTTTGCGGTAACACACTCGGTACACCGGAATACCAAACTTCCGGCTCCGTCGCTCAAAGTGCGTGTGGTAATCGAGGTCATGAGTCGATTCCCGTTGCACTTCTGGCAGGGGCACACCGAATTCGGGGGCGATCTCAGCGATCAGTTCCACGGTGAGCTCAAAGTAGTCGAGCACATCGGTCCAGAAATGCAGCTGGCCCCCGGTGCGGAGCGTGCGGCTGAACTCGCGGATGTTGGCATCACTGAGCACTCGGCGTTTGCGATGCCGTTTTTTCCACCAGGGGTCGGGGAAATAGACGTGCACGGCCTCGAGCGAGCCGCTTGCGATTCGAGGCACCACCCGCCCGTCGGAACTGGCAGGATCGCCTGCATCACTTGGCGATTGAGCATAGCTACGCGGGCGGCTGGCAAAGAGCGGCTCGGCGTCGCCGGCGAGCATCATGGCGTTGGCTCGATCCCGTCGTGCTAAGCGAGCTGCCGCGTGGGCCGCGTATTTGCCTGCGATCTCGATCCCAAAAAAGTTGTGCTCCGGCCGGCGCTGCGACTCGGTTTGAATGAATAACCCCTTGCCGCTGCCTACTTCGATCTCGAGAGGTTGATCGTTCCCAAAGAGCGTTTGGCTGGACAATTCCTGCGGCAAGTCCTCCGGCTTTTTCAGCCATTTTGACAGGTCGAGATCGGGGTTCGGTTTTCTCAGGGCTGCGCGAGGCATGGGAGTTCGAGCGTTGAATATGGATACAGGAAACAGAAACCAGCCTTCTATCGTACCGAGCAAGAGTCTGCCTGCCTGCCCCTGATTTCGTAGACGCCCGCCCATGGAGCCGAGTGCGATGACGGGCTGACGATTCAATCGAGGTTGGCGTCGCAGTCTTGAGCCGAGTGCCGTGAGGCACCGGGCAGCGCCGCCTACCCGGCCGCTTACACGTCTCGGCTCACGCGATTGACAGCCCCCGGAAGCCGCGGAGTAACAAGCCAATCGCCCTCTGGGCAGGGGAGCCGAATTGCCCCAAAATCAATTCTCAACCGTTTTCACGACCTCTTTCCCGATCGCGATGCAGCTATGAAACGAACCTTGCAATCCACCCCTCGTGCGATTCGTACGATCGCGGCCAGTACGCTGCTGGTCGGCGTGAGTGTGAATTGTCTCACCTCAACGCACCGATTGTTCGCAGAGGACACCGTCGCGAAAGACGCTGCGGCGACGGAAAAGGTCTCCGGGATCGATCAGGCACTGTTCAGCGAATCCGTCCAACCGGGCGAAAACTTTTACCTTTACGCCAACGAGAAATGGTTGTCCGAGACCCCGATTCCGGCGGACAAATCCAACTACGGCATCTTCACGGTCCTCGATGACGAGACCCGTGAACAGGTGCGCAGCCTGATCGAAGCGGCTGCCGAGGAAGACGCCGACAAGGGCACACCGAGTCAAAAGGTGGGTGACATGTACCAATCGGTACTTGACGTGCAGAAACGCAATCAAGCTGGGGTCGCACCGATCAAGCCGTTGTTGGAGATCGCCCAAGGCATTGAATCCCAGGAAGACCTCGCCGCCGCCATGGGCAGTCTCGTTCGGCAGGGTGTCTACGGGCCCCTCGCCCCCTACGTCAGCGTGGACGCCAAGAACAGTGACCAGTACATCGTCTACCTGACCCAGTCCGGCCTGACGCTACCCGATCGCGACTACTATCTCGAAGACGAGCCTCGCTACAACGAACTGCGCGGCGAGCTAAAAACCTATATCGCAGATATGCTGACGGCGCTGGGGACCGAAAATGCCACCGAGGCCGCCGAGCAGGTCTTTGAAATCGAAAAACAAATTGCCGAGCGGCAATGGACCAAGACGGAAAATCGCGACCCTGACGCGACCTACAACCGCAAGACGATGCCCGAACTCGATGAGTTGGTTGAACAGTTCCCGGTCGACCGGATGCTTACCGCGGCAGAGATCAAAGATCAAGCAGCGATCGTTGTGCGCCAGCCCAGCTTCTTTGCCGAGATCGATTCTGTCATCACCGACACTCCTCTGGACGCGTGGAAGAACTACCTCGCGTTCCATGTGATCGACTCCTACGCCTCGGCCCTCACCGAGGACCTGGAAAGGCGACACTTCGAATTCCACGGCAAAGCGGTCTCGGGCACCGACGAGCAGCAGCCGATGTGGAAGCGAGCGGTCGATGGTACCGGTGCGGTGCTCGGGGAAGTCGTGGGCCAGCTCTATGTTGAGAAACATTTTAAACCGCAGGCGAAAGCCCGCATGAATGAATTGGTCAACAACCTCAAGGCAGCTTTCGCGGAGCGAATCCAAACCCGCGAGTGGATGGGCAAGGGCACGCAAAAACAGGCCCAGGTCAAACTCGATAAGTTCACCACCAAGATCGGCTACCCCGATGAGTGGAAGGACTATTCCAAGCTGACGATCACCGACGCCTCACCGGCGACCAACATGATCGCGGCGGCCGAGTTCGAATTCAATCGTGATCTAGATAAGCTCGGAGGCCCAATCGACCGCAACGAATGGCACATGACGCCGCAGACGATCAATGCCTACTACAACCCCACGATGAACGAGATCGTCTTCCCTGCGGCCATCCTGCAGCCACCGTTTTTCAACATGGCCGCAGACGATGCGGTTAACTATGGCGGCATCGGAGCGGTTATCGGTCACGAGCTCAGCCACGGTTTCGACGACAAGGGCAGCAAGTACGACGGCGACGGCAACCTGCGCAATTGGTGGACACCGACCGACCGGGAAGCGTTCGAAAAGCGTGCCGCGGGATTGAGTGCCCAATACGACGAGTTCAAACCTTTTGAAGACATGAACGTTAACGGGGAGCTCACCCTGGGTGAGAACATCGGCGACCTGGGCGGCCTCGCCGTTTCCTACGCTGCCTATCGCTTGTCACTCGATGGCAAAGAAGCACCCGTGATCGATGGTCTGACCGGCGACCAACGCTTCTTCTTGGGATGGTCGCAGATTTGGCGACGGCTGTATCGCGAGCAAGAGCTTCGCAAACGCTTGATCACCGATCCTCATAGCCCGAGTGAATACCGGGTCAACGGCATCGTGCGTAACATGGACGAATGGTACGAAGCGTTCGGGATTGAAGAAGGAGATGAACTCTACGTTGCCCCGGAGAATCGGATCCAGATCTGGTAGCGTGTACCCGAACCGTGTTCGAGTCAGCGAACGTAGGGCCGGTTCCCACCGGCCATTCCCCACAAAACCGGATCCCCTGTCAGCTTGTCTGACAGGAATCTCCGTTTTGTGATTAGATCAACATGGAGCATTCACCCCGCTCCCATGCGGGCTTGCCCCGCATGACAGCAAAGTTGATCGACTTGGTTTCCTGTCAGACAAGCTGACAGGGGAACGTGCGTCGATACCGCGGTTTTCTAATTTGAAAACGTCGCTTCGGCGTGTGACAAGCACACGGGGGAGCAAACTTGTGAATAATCAACCGGTTCCCACCGACCATCCCTGGTGCGGGCGACGCACCGAATATTGTCCGGGTACTCATCGCCCTGTTTCACTCCAATGAGTTGAGGCCCCCGGTGGATACGGCCGGTAGAACCGGCCCTACTGGCTGTCGATTGAGTGAGCCAATTTAGTAGGCAATTTCGCTTTTTTGTGGCTCATCCGACGGAAGCGTGCGCTGGAGGTTTTGGAGGCATGGCTCCAGTATCCAATGATTGATTTGTCGGAGGTGATAGTGGATGTTAGACTGGAGCTGCCGGGAGAAACGGAGCCGAGCTCTGCAGAGGTGCTGGCTTGGCAAGGGATATCTCGGTCGATGGTACGCCAATGGTGTTGCCGGCCCCTGGCGGACATTCGTTCGTCGGGCACCCATTTTTGTAAGATTATTGGATACTAGATCCATGCCTAGAAAAACCTTCCCGCTGTGCTCCGCGCACGCTTCCGTCGGATGATCCTTTTTTGGCATCCGCCTTTGTCGAGGCAAATACCTTTCTAGAAATTCCGCATCACGCCAAACGTAATCGCATTGGCCGTCAGGTCGTTGTAATAGACTTGGCGGCGGGGAGCGGCCAACCCTTGCAGTACGCCAGGGTTCTGCTGAGTTAGGTTCAGTAGCGGATCGATTTGTTCGCCCGCCCGCAACACGCGGCTGAGATAGAGGAAGTGGTAGCCGACCGACGCGCTCCAACCGTATGGTAGCTGTCGACTGAGTAGAATCCGCAGTTCAGGTGAAACGGCGAATTGGCTGTAGTCTCGGGAGCCCGAGTTGCTCTCTTGGACGAGCAATCCACCATTCTGGATGCTGGTCGATCCGTCGGTGGTTCGGGTCAGCCCCCGTGCCGTGACGGTAGTGCTCGTCCTACCGACGCCGAGTTTCAGCATCGACGCGAGCGACCAGCGTGCCCACCTCGTTTCGCTGCGGACGCCGAATGCGGCTGCGTTGAATCGGTTGCTAGCCTCGAAATGGTCGCTGCGATCGATCAAAGTGCCAATCGCTAGCCCACTGCTACTGCCGGTGATACGTTTGGATTCGCCAATCGTCAGGTCGTCGTCGAGTTGCAGGTAGGTATAGCCCACAAAGCTTTCGAGCTGCCGATCCGCTTGGCTGACCAACATGGCTCGCAGGAACACATCGCCTGCCGCGAACTGTGTCGTGGACAGGACATTGACGTTGCCTGAGTACTCGCCTGAGTAACCCACCAGGTCGGCTTCGCTGCCCATTCCACCGGGAGAGACATCGACATAGGGACGTGCCAGAATACCGTAGGTAGATGAATTGGCTGAGTAGTGGTTCTTTTCGTCGTCTGCGAACAGGATCGATCCAGACAAACCCAATCCTGACGCCCCGAAGTAGCGTCCAACCTCGAAACGGCCTCCCGAACGGGTGCTGTCTCCAATCTGGGTTCCGCCATAGAGTGTTTGAGTGCTTGCGAGCCCGACGATCCCAGCGTTTCCAATCGATGTTCCCGGATCACTCGTCGTCAGCAAGGGCGGGGCACCTTGGCCGTCGAGTGAAATATTGGCGTACTCGGCGCGGGCCCAAAAATTGGCCAAGGGGTGAGCCAGGAATCTCGCCAGGTGTTCGACGCGTTTGTCATAGCGCCCGTAATGGTCGTCGGCGTAGCGGCAGGAATCACAGACGCCCGTCACGCTCTCGCCACAGGCCGCGCAACCACCATCGATGGGTTCGGCAAACATCAGTTCACCTTCATAGCCAGGTTCCGGTTCGTAAAACATCACATTGGGATCGGGGTACTCCTCGCCTTCGATGATTTCCGCGCCTTCGTATATTTCGCGTCCTTGGATCTCTTCAGGGGCATCGGCAAATGGGGATTTCAGCGTCAGCGTGGACGATGATGCCATGTTGGAAGAAACGGATTGCCCCACGTGGACGGGCATGGGGGCGGCCCCCATGAAATACTCTCCATCCTCCAATTCCGATTCCCGGATCTCACCGTCCGCGTCACGGATCTCGACACTGGTAACACGGCCCGGTTGCACTCCTGGGTCTTCCTTCAGGACTCGCGAGGCAGGCTCAGCAGGCGATGAATAGCGACGGATTGGTATCCGCCGCTCGGTCGTTTGCGAATCATCTTGGGCGCTGACCGGTGATGCGGCGCAAGCGATCGCCAAGACAAGTCTTGCGAGTCGCGGGAGCGCGCGTTTTCCTCGCGTGGCATGGTCGTGGTGGACGGGGCGATCGCCCTCAAGGATTTGCTTCGTCATGTGATGATCACGGCCTGAGACCCGAACACGGGTGGCAACGCGACAGACGCTCCCACAGTGAATTAGTTCAAACAGCTTGCCGAGGATCACAGCCCCGGACGCGGACGCGTGCCGGCTCCATTTCTCGACAATCTGTTAACGCACAGAAGGCGTTCACTGTGGGGTTAGCAAACTTGAGTCAAAAAAGTCAAGTCAGATGATTTTTTAGAAAACTCTGGATCACCGCTGGTAAATCGGCAGGAAACCGCGATCGAGCTGCAACATCGTCAAGTTGCATGCGGTGATGTAGACCGGGTGAATCGGTCCCGTCCAGGACCCGTCGGGCTGCTGCTCAACGGAGATACGATCGTACAGCCGGTCGCGGAATGGGAACCATTCTTCGTCGCCTTGGCGGTAGACAACCTGGCTATAATACAGGTAGGTGTAGTGCCAATGGCCAAACGCGGCTCCGGCGTCCCCCAGCCCATGGAGTGCCTCTTTGCTGTAGGCGAGCATTTCGGGCACCTGCTCGCTACTGTAATCGCCCGCGTTGTAGAGGGCGGCCAATGCGGCAGCGGTGATTGCCGGCCGGCTGCTGCCGGTCTGGCGGCTGCTGTAGCTGATCCCACCATCGGGGTTTTGGCAGCGGTAGATGTATTCCTTTGCCTTCTCGATCACTTCACCACTGACCGGAATCCCAGCGTTTCGGCATCCCCGCAGTCCTTGGACTTGCGTGATCGTCGTGCTGCCTTCATCGAAATCGTTTCCCTCTTTGGCAGAGACGTAGCCCCACCCCCCAGCGGCGGTTTGCGCATTGCCACTGAACTGGACCGCCCGGCTGAGCACATCGACGAGCTCCTCCCGGCGATCGATCAACCCCTCCTCACCGAGCACCTGCGAGAGAAACAGCATCGCAAACCCATGGCCGTAGGTGTACCTCGCATCGGTTTGCGGGTCACCGATCAAACCATTGCCCCGCGATTTGCTGATGATGAAGTCCGCAGCTCTGGCGATCTGGCGAGCATACGGGCCCTGCGTTGTCGTGCTGCCACTGGCGATCAATGCGGTGCCCGAGAGCGCTGCCATGGCGGTGGGGTAAACGGTGGTATTCCACTGTCCCCGCGAGGATTGCTTGCTGGCTAACCACTCCAGCCCCTTGTTGATCGCCTCTCGCCATTTGGGCTTGGGGATCGCTGCTCGGGCCGTCTCCGGGGTGGCCGAAGTGGCCGCAACACAGCCGCTCGCAGCCAGGGCGTGCAGAAATCGGCGTCGGTCGATGGTGGGGTAGTTCATGGCAAAAGCCTGGTTAGCAAGCTACGTTGAGTCTGTGAGGCGTCCACACTTACCTACGATAGCATGCCGGCGCCAGATCGAGAAACATGCGATTTCCGGAGAATCATGTGAAGTTAGCCGGGTTGTGCCGCCGATAACGATTGTGCCACCGATTGGCTGGACCTGAATCGCGCACAAGGCGTACCACGATGACAAATATCATGAATCTACGACGAAATGTGACCACTGCTGTGGCACTGACCACCCTGACGACGATTCTGGCCGCCACAACAGGCTGCCAAACTTCTCTGAATGGTCAAACGCTGCCGAGCCCCTACTATTTACAGGACGACGTCCAGTATTTCCCTGCGGGACCGGAGTTCAAGCTGCCACGTGAAGCCGCCGCACTCCGCGCCGCCCGCGCTGAAGAGAAGTTGAATCAACAATGAACCGCACCCGGCATCAAGAAAAGATCATTCGCAATTACTACGAGAATCGCGACGTGATCGGTCTGCAGAAGGCCTCCGAAGCGGTCACGGATCTGTATCTCAGCGAAGGCAAGAAACGGGCCACGATCTGGAAACGGCTGGCTAGCCATCTGGAGAAGATCGGGGTCCCGGAAAAGAGAATCGAAGAGCTGCGGGAAGCCGACGATCCAGCCGCCGTCGCCAAACTGCTCGAAAAATACTCGGGCTGAACGGCGACGGGCTGATGACGACGCCCAACGGAGCAGTCCTCTGATCGCCCCCAGGCATCGCCCTGTTGATTCCCGTCAAGCGGTTTCCCAGCGAATCGCCAGCACCCGTGCTGCCACCAGTAGCCCGAATGCGGCGGCCATCAACACGGTGAGTTGGGGACCGAGTTCGGCAACGGGCAGCTCCCGCCAAAAGACTTTGTCGTAGCCATCGAGTGCCCACGCATTGAACGTCCACAAGCCCGCCCGCTGCAAGGACTCGCTCATCACGTAGCGGGGCACCATCGAGCCACCCAGGGCGCTCATCGTCAGGATGGCGATCACCGATAGACCGCCAAGTTGCCCACGTGTCCGGCAGAGTGTCGCTAAAAAGAGTCCGAAAGATGCCGCCGCTGCGGCCGTCGCCATCGTCATGATGGCGAACCCATCGAGATGCCCAAGCAGGTCCAACCCGAACACGAGCTGGGCCCACAGAAACATGACGGTGACCTGAACACAGCCCAACAGGGTCAGGTAAAACCATTTTCCCAGCAACAGTTGGTCCATCGTCATCTGCGTTGCCAACAACCGTTCGAGCGTTTGATTTTCCCGCTCTTCGAGCAACACACCTCCGCCGGTAGACGCATTGAATAGCAAGAACATCACGGCGATTCCCGCCGCATAGACACTGATCACGGGATTGGATTTCCCTTGCCCGAGAATGTTCACCACCTCGATCTGGGGCGGTGCAAACGCTGGCGCCGCGGTGAAGGATGCGTCGGGGGGCGACTGCGAAGCCGATTCCGCCGCGACTTTGCGAACAAATTGGCTGAATTCCGGATTGGCCTGGCGAGTATGCGTGTCTGTCGGCGGCTCGTTATTTTTCGCCGAAATGGGGGCGGCTGCGCTTGGCATCGCATCACCCATCATCGCCTGGGTCACCAACGCCGAAACCACCTGGCTGGCGACTTGGTCGGACGAGTCATTGAGTAAATCGGCGGTGAATCGGTTTCCCTCCCAGTCGATGACGACGGCGATCGTTGCTACACCACGTCGGACCATCGTCTCAGCTGCTTTTCGGTCCAAGCCCGTCGCTGGGGGAGTCCCCTTCATGACTCGCAGCCCCTCGCTCTCGGCGAGATGATCGAGAACCTGCTGGCACCGTTGAAAAGCCTCGCTCGCCGGTACGCTATCGTCGGCCGAGCCTGCCTGGACGTCCGCCGCCTGGACGTCCGCTGCGTTGACGAGTGCCACTTTGACCTTGGGGGTCGTGCCCACACCGTGCGTGAAAATCCAAGCAAAAACGCTGAAGAACGCGATGGGCACGACGAACGTCAGCAACCATTCGACACGGTTGTGTCGGAGGCGTCGGACGTGAATTTCGATTACTTTCCAGATCACAGATCGTTCAGTCCCGTAGTTCGCGACCGGTGAGGTGTAGAAACACGTGATGCAAGGTCGGGCTCTGTACCTCAACATCCACAACGCAGTAGTCCGCTGCGCCGACGGCTTCGATTAACCGCGGCAGCCCGACGGCGATCTCGGACACCTTCGCGGTGACTGTCGATTCGCCCGGCCGCACCGTCAACGCCAAACCGGTCGTCGCAAACGGCTCGTTCCCCTCACCGCGGAGCGGTTGATCGAGCTGGATCCGGACGACACGGTCGATGCCAATCGTTTGTTGCAGCAGTTCTTCGAACGTGCCCGCAGCAACGACGCGTCCGTGGTCGGCGATCACGATCCGGTCGCACTGCGATTCGGCTTCGTCGAGATGGTGTGTCGTCAATAGGATTGAGGTGCCTCGGTCGCTGAGCTGGTCGAGCATCACAAAGATCCGCTCGCGGCTCTGCGGATCGACGCCGACACTCGGCTCGTCCAGCAACAGCACTTCGGGCTCGTGCAGCACACCGCAGGCGAGATTGATGCGGCGTTTCATGCCGCCTGAAAAGGTTCCCACCAATTCATCACCGCGATCGGCCAGCCCCGTCCATTGCAAAGCCCACTCGACTTGCCGCTGCAATTCCGAGCCGCGCAGCCCATAAAAGCGGCCAAAGGCAAACAGATTCTCGCGCGTCGTGAGGTCCACATACAAAGCAATCTCTTGGGGAACGAGACCGAGCATGTGCCGTGGTGAGCTGCGTTGAACGCGTTGGCCCATCAATTCGATCGTGCCCGAGTCCGCTTGGGTCCGCCCCGAGAGACAACGGATCATCGTGGTTTTGCCCGCCCCATTGGGGCCGAGATAGGCTAACCGCTCGCCCTGGCGAAGTTCAAAGGTAATCCCATCGAGCGCCACATGCTGCTTGGCAGTCTGGCTGCCAAACCCCCAACCCGCCCCCGGCAGCGGATAGCTCTTGCGCAGATCCGTCACGGAGATCGCGGGGGGCGTGGTGGAAATCAATGGATGCTGCTTTGGCATAGATGAACGAGGAACCCCGCCATCTTAGCGAATCGTCAATCTCAGCGGAAACCCGATTGTTGGCGGACAAAGTCGACCGACGGCTCCGCCCGTCGCGAGCACGAGCACTCCCGCTCAGACGCTCCTGCTGCTTTCAAGTTCGCCTGCAGAAACGATTTACTTCACCCGCCCGGCGGAGATGGGACGGTCGGTTATCGAGCCTTCAGCGAGATAGCCGGGGAGGGCCGAACGTGCAACGGGACATCCCAATCCAGCCTGATCCCCCGAACCTTGCCTAGCTCGGTTCGGGCCTCAGCTCAGACGGACGGAGCCGTCTGGCTACTCTCTACCATTTCATCAGCCACGCCGGCGAGTGTTTGGGCGAGATGCCAGGCCGTCATGCCCGCTTGAGAAATGCCTGCCGCAGCGGCGTCGCCAGCTCGGCCGTGTATCCAGACGCCCAGCCGAGCGGCATCCCAGCCGGACAATCCCTGGCCGAGCAGGGAGGTGATCACCCCAGTCAGCACGTCGCCACAACCGGCCGTCCCCATCCCAGGGTTTCCAGTTGCGTTGACGTAGACGCCCGCTGACTGCTCGCCAGCACAACCATCGACGACACGCGTAGGACCGCCTTTGACCACGATCGTGATCCGCAATCGAGCCGCCAGCTGCTGGGCCGCGTCCAACTGCGCGTGCTCATCCTTCGCCGATACCCCCGTCAATCGCCCCAGTTCCCCTGGATGAGGCGTCAGCACCACAGGCGCGTCCGAGTCGCCGCGCGCGTAGGATTCATCGTCAAAAAATTCCTGCCGAGCAATGATGTTCAAGGCGTCGGCGTCGATGACCAGCGGGGTTTTTCGTTGTCTCAGTAACTCGGAGACGATCGTGGTGCTGCCCTCACCGGTGCCCATTCCCGGGCCCACACCGATCGCATCCTGGCGTGATACCCAATCCCGAAGTTCCGGCCACGCCTCGTCAGCAAAGTGACCGTCGAGGCAGGGCAGGGCGGTGGTCATGATTGCGGGATGATACCCAGCGACCGTTTCGAGAACTCGATCGGGGACCGCCGCGGCAACCAATCCCGATCCAGCATGCAGTGCCGCGATCGAGGACAACGCGATCGAACCGGCCATCCCACGCGACCCACCCACCAGGAGCACACGACCAAAGGTGCCCTTGTGGTCAGCGGATTGACGTGACGGCAATAGCAATGGGGGCGAGGACACTGTCATGGTTTTTCTGCCTTGGATCCGCGAGAATTCAGTTGTGTTTTTCATAGTCGACCGACGGCTCCGCCCGTCGCGAGCACGAGCACTCTCTCCCACCCAGAATGCCGCACAGCCTTTGAGTGGATTGTTGGTAAGCGTGCATGGAGCTTCGCCGGGTGGGTGAGGTAGATCGTTCAATCATCATACTCCGAAACGGCACTCTCCTCTCAGCTCAGACGGTCGGAGCCGTCTGGCTACATAGTCGACCGACGGCTCCGCCCGTCGCGAGCACGAGCACTCTCTCCCACCCCGAATGCCGTACAGCCTTTGAGTGGATTGTTGTTAAGCGTGCACGGAGCTTCGCCGGGTAGGCGAGGATGACCGTTCAATCATCATACTTAGAAACGGCACTCTCCCCTCAGCTCAGACGGTCGGAGCCGTCTGGCTACATAGTCGACCGACGGCTCCGCCCGTCGCGAGCACGAGCATTCTCTCCCACCCCGAATGCCGTGCAGCTTTTGAGTGGATTGTTGGTAAACGTCCACGGAGCTTTGCCGGGTAGGCGAGGTATATCGTTCAATCATCATACTCCGAAACGGCACTCTCCCCTCAGCTCAGACGGTCGGAGCCGTCTGGCTACATAGTCGATCGACGGCTCCGCCCGTCGCGAGCACGAGCACTCTCTCCCACCCCGAATGCCGTACAGCCTTTGAGTGGATTGTTGGTAAGCGTGCACGGAGCTTCGCCGGGTAGGCGAGGATGACCGTTCAATCATCCTACTCCGAAACTGCACTCTCCCCTCAGCTCAGACGGTCGGAGCCGTCTGGCTACATAGTCGATCGACGGCTCCGCCCGTCGCGAGCACGAGCACTCTCTCCCACCCCGAATGCCGTACAGCCTTTGAGTGGATTGTTGGTAAGCGTGCACGGAGTTTTGCCGGGTAAGCGAGGTATATCGTTCAATCATCCTACTCCGAAACGGCACTCTCCCCTCAGCTCAGACGGGCGGAGCCGTCTGGCTACATAGTCGACCGACGGCTCCGCCCGTCGCGAGCACGAGCACTCTCTCCCACCCAGAACGCCGTGCAGCCTTTGAGTGGATTGTTGTTAAGCGTGCATGGAGTTTTGCCGGGTAGGCGAGGTATATCGTTCTATCATCCTACCTAGAAACGGCACTCTCCCCTCAGCTCAGCCAGCCGTATCCGTCTGGCTACATTTCAGCCAGCCGCAGCCGTCTGGTTACTTTGTCCATTGAGTCCTGCGGCGATCAAGCCTGCGAGATAGGCGCCTTTGAAACCAGCATCAATGTTCACGACGGCAACATTGGGGGCGCACGCAGTCAGCATGCCCATCAAGGGCGTTAACCCGGCAAAGTTGGCGCCGTATCCTGTGCTCGTGGGCACGGCGATGACGGGCACGGCCACGTGGCCGGCAACGGTCGGTGGCAATGCTCCTTCCATGCCCGCGATCACCACGATCGCGGCGGCCTTGCGAAGTTCGGGGACGGCGGCCAAGAGTCGCTGCGGTCCAGCAACGCCGACGTCTTCGATCCGATCCGCAGCGACGCCCATCCAGGCAAGGGTTTCGATCGCTTCTTCGGCCACAGCGGCATCGGTACTGCCCGCGGTAACGACGGCGACGTGGGCGACGCCCGCCTCCCGGACTGGGCAGGTAAGCTGGTTGGGTTCTCCGGCGATCCGTAGCGTGCGAGCCAGTGGGTTGTGGTGTGTGCAGGGGAAGATCCGTCGCAACTGCGCTGCCGCCGTCGAATCGATCCGCGTGATCAAACAATGCTCGCCCGCATCGAGCTGGGTCTGGACGATCCGGATCATCAACTCCGTGCTTTTGCCCTCGCCATAAATCACTTCTCCAAACCCACACCGAGCCCGCCGTCCGATGTCGACAGTGGCTCCCGGAATCGGCGCCATGCCATCGATCAGGGGAGCCACGTTTTCGGTCGCAGCCATCTGGACCGACAACTCATCGGCGGCTTGATCGACCGCCATCGTCCCTTCGGCGACCGCCGCCAGCATTTCTAGCAGGGTAGGGCAGGGGGCTTCTTTCTCGCGAGCTGGCGACGGCGGGGCAGGGGAGTTCATGGGCGATTTGACATGGGGCAGAAGGAGGCGGGGAATCGAGCTCGAACGGTAGTACTCTACCGTGTCGTCAATGGGCGGGGGGGCCATCACAATCGACTTGCACCGCTTGCATCGCGTCCCTTTCGGGCAGGACCCCTTTTCGATTCGGTTGTGAAATGCTCTCTTCCTCCTACAATAGACAATTTTACCCCGCATATGGATGCTGATTCGATATGAAAAGTTGCGTGCTGGCCTATTCTGGTGGACTCGATACCTCGGTCATCCTCGGTTGGTTGCAAGACCAAGGCTACGAAGTTCACTGTGTTTACGTGGACTTAGGCCAGCCTTGTGAGGATCGCGACGCGATCATGGAAAAGGCTCGCAACTGCGGTGCGAAATCCTCACGGCTCGTCGATGTTCGCGAAGAACTCTGCCGCGATTTCGCGTTCCCCGTTCTGGCATGGCAAGCCAAGTACGAACAAATCTACCTGCTGGGCACTTCGATCGCCCGGCCGCTGATCAGCAAAGTCTGCCTCGAAGTCGCTCGCGAAGTCGGCGCGACCGCTTACGCTCACGGGGCCACCGGGAAAGGCAACGACCAATGCCGCTTCCAACTCGCCGCGGAAGCACTCAACCCCGACATTGAGATGATCGCACCCTGGCGCATCCAATCGTTCCGTGACGCCTTTCCAGGCCGCACCGAGCTGATCGAGTACTGTGACGTCAAGCGTATCCCCGTCAAAGCCTCGACAGCCAAGCCCTACAGCAGTGACGAGAACGTCCTGCATATCTCCTACGAAGCTGGCAAGCTCGAAGAGCTCGACGTCAACGGCGTCGAAATTGTCGAGTTCGGCATGGGCGTCTCACCGCAAGAAGCACCCGACAAACCCGAAGAAGTCACGATCGGATTCGAATCCGGTACCCCCGTGACACTTAATGGCAACAAAGTCTCAGCCCTCGAGATGGTCGAACAACTCAACACGATCGCCGGCCGCAACGGCGTCGGCCGAATCGACATGGTCGAAAACCGGTTCGTCGGCATGAAGAGCCGCGGCGTCTACGAATCACCTGGCATGACCGTGCTGTACGAAGCATTGATGAATGTGGAACAGCTCACGATGGACCGTGACCTGATGCACCTCCGCGATCGGCTCGCCCCCGAAGTCGCCGAAATGGTCTACTACGGATTCTGGTACACCCCGAAAATGGACGCGCTGTTCGCGTTCATCGAAGAAGCTCAGAAACCCGTCACCGGCGAAGTCACGTTGCAGCTCTACAAGGGCAACATCATGGTCGCCTCCCGTCAAAGTCCCAACAGCCTCTACGACGAAGAGATCGCCACGATGGAAGGCGGCGGTACCTACAACCAAGACGACGCTGAAGGCTTCCTGCGAATCCACGGACTCCCCTGCCGAGTCCAAGGCCGCGTCACCCCACGCCAGTATTAAAGTCGACCGACGGCTCCGCCCGTCGCGAGAAACGAGCGCACTCTCTCCGCTCCGCTCAGACGAACGGAGTCGTCTGGCTACATAGTCGACCGACGGCTCCGCCTGTCGCGAGTAAGCAACGCGTGATCGATAAGTGGCGAATTTAGCGAACGCTTTTCTGTGGTGGACGAGGTGACGAACTGTTGAGCCCCGCAAGGGTTCCTACGCCGGAGGCGTTGAAGAGAATAGCCGTAGGTCAGCGCAGCGCCACCTCATAGGCATCAAGTTAAGGATTGATCTATAAAAAAAGCGGAAAACCGTTCATAAAGTGACTTGAATTACAACCTCGTCACCTCGGAGAACGGAGTTTCCGCATGGACAGAGTAACAGCGCTGG
>NZ_SJPK01000014.1:11922-26448 GCF_007859855.1 Allorhodopirellula solitaria | reverse complement strand
CAATCGTCTCATCTCCCGCGTCCGACGTCGTTGCCAAAGAACCAAACGCAAGGCAAAACCAGGAACAATGGAGTTGCTCGCCGACCCAAACCTCCTCGAGTACTGCTTAACTTGATGCCTATGAGGTCGCGCTGCGCTGACCTACGGCTGTTTTCTATCATCCCTGACGGGATACTTGTGAGCAATCGACAGGAGGCGACGAGTCCACTACTAAAACCGACACTGGTTCATCGTGTGTTGCTAAGCGACCGAAACCGAAAGTGGCTTCACAGGGAACGAATCAACCTCCGTCCCGCTTTCCCGTTTGGTTGGCGAGAAATCGTGACCCTGGATCAATAGAATTCACTCTTTCAGCTTTGTCGCTCGTGCGCGTCATCTTCGCTTCCCAGCGTAACCTCGCGGGACTACGCTAGTGATTCCGCATCGGACCGGCGACTGATGTCCGTGACAGAGGGCTGTCGTCCTAAGCGGGAGGGTTAACATTTTCATGCAATATGTCGAACTCCATTGCCGTAGCAATTTTTCATTTCTCGAGGCTGCCTCGCACCCCGATGAATTGGTGCAGCGCGCCGCCGAGCTTGGGTACGCGGGTCTCGCATTAACCGATCGCGAGTCGATCGCGGGGGTAGTGCGCGGTCATGCCCCGGCCAAGGAGTTGGGGCTGCAATACATCGTCGGCACCGAGGTGCATCCCATCGATGCTCCCGCGATGGTGTTGTGGCCGACCGATAGGGCAGCCTACGGGAGGATGTGTCGCCTGCTCTCACTCGGCCGGATGCGATGTGAGAAAGGGCGCTGCGAACTTCGCTTCGACGACATTGCCCAGTTTGCCGATGGCATTCTCGCCGGGGTGATCGTGGACTCGGCCAGCGATGAGGATCCGCTCAATCACACACGCCCGTTCCTGCGCGGTCCGTTCCGGGACGTATTTGACGATCGCGGGTACATGTTGGCGTCGTTCCATCGTGGCGTCGACGATGCGGGCAAAGCCGCCTGGCTCCGAGACTTGTCACTGTCCTGCGACGTGCCGCTCTTAGCCAGCGGAGACGTTCGCTATCACACGGCCCAACGCATGCTGCTGCACGATTGTCTGACCGCGATCAGCAATCACGCCCGTGTCGAAGATGTCGTGGGGCACCGGTTGCACAACAGCCAGCATCACCTGCGAACGCTCGATGAAATCCGCGAGCTCTACCGCGACGTTCCCGACGCGGTCGCCCGCACCGTCGAAGTCGCCGAGCGATGCCACTTTCGTCTCGACGAACTCAAGTACGAGTACCCCGTCGAGCTGGCCCCGCCGGGAAAGACACCGATCGAGCATCTCAAACGCTTGGCATGGGAAGGGGCCCAACAGCGGTGGCCCGAGGGCGTCGCACCGCACGTGATCGAGATGCTCCGCCATGAGTTCGAGTTGATCGAAGAACTTCATTACGAAGCCTACTTCTTGACGGTCTGGGATCTCGTTCGCTTTGCCCGCTCGCAGAACATTCTCTGCCAAGGGCGCGGCTCGGCGGCCAACTCCGCGGTCTGCTATTGCCTGGGGATCACTTCGGTCGATCCGACGCAGACGGATTTGTTATTTGAGCGTTTCATCAGTCGCGAGCGAAACGAGGCGCCGGACATCGATGTCGACTTTGAACACCAACGCCGCGAGGAGGTGATCCAGTATCTCTATGAAAAGTATGGTCGCGACCGAGCGGGGCTGACCGCGACCGTGACGACGTATCGAACCAAGAGCGCGATCCGTGAAGTCGGCAAGTCGCTGGGGGTCTCTCCCGACATCATCGATGCGGTGGCCAAACTCGCCGGCAGCTATGGCCGCGATCCGGAACTGCCGCAGCGCTGTCGCGATGCCGGGCTGGATCCCGACACGCCGCTGGGCAAGCGGTTCTTGTACCTGACGGGGACTTTGATCGGGTTCCCACGTCATCTCTCCCAGCACGTCGGCGGAATGGTGATGACCGCAGGAAACTTGTGTGAGTTGTGCGTGACCGAGAATGCGGCGATGCCGGGCCGCACGGTGATCCAGTGGAACAAGGACGACCTCGACGAGCTCGGGATTCTCAAAGTCGATGTGCTGGCGCTGGGAATGCTCTCGGCGATCCGTCGCTGCTTTGAGCTCGTCCAGGAGCATCACGGCCGTGAGTTGACCCTGTCGACGATTCCTGCCGACGATACCGCGACGTACGACATGATCTGTGCCGCCGACACGATGGGGGTGTTCCAGATCGAGAGCCGGGCGCAGATGAGCATGTTGCCGCGTTTGCGGCCGCGGTGTTTCTACGACCTCGTCATCGAAGTCGCCATCGTTCGTCCGGGGCCGATTCAAGGCAATATGGTCCATCCTTTTCTGACAGCGAGAGAGGATCCTACCGCGGCGGTGTACCCCAACGACGCGGTCCGCCGCGTGTTGGAGAAAACGCTTGGGGTGCCGATTTTCCAGGAGCAGGCGATGCGGCTCGCCGTGGTGGCGGCCGGATTCACGCCGGGGGAAGCCGACCAGTTGCGCCGGGCCATGGCGGCTTGGCGGCGGCCGGGCGTGATCGACAGCTTCCGCGTGAAGCTACTCGAGGGCATGAAGGCCAGCGGTTTGAGCGAAGAGTTTGCCGAACAGGTCTTCCATCAAATTCAGGGCTTTGGTGAATATGGGTTCCCGGAATCGCACGCGGCGAGCTTTGCGTTACTCGTGTACGCCTCCTGCTATCTCAAACAGCATTACCCCGCTGCTTTCTGCGCGGCTCTGCTCGACAGCCAACCGATGGGCTTCTACGCGCCCGCTCAACTGATCAGCGACGCGCAGAAGCATGGTGTGCGCGTGCTCGCTGCGGACGTCAATCACAGTGATGTGAACTCGCGATTGGTCGCGGATCCCAATCGGCCGGGCCCAGCGATTCGGTTGGGACTGCAAATGATTCGGGGCCTCGCCGCTGCCGCAGCCGACCAGATCTGCAGGGAGCGTCAAACCGAAGGCCCCTTCACGGATTTGAACAATTTGACGCGGCGGGCGAGACTGGCCCCGGGAGTGATCGCGACCCTGGCCGATGCGGACGCTCTGGCGTCGATTTCTCAGGACCGGCGGGCTGCCGTGTGGCAATCCCTCGCTACCGATAGTGCAGCGGCGTCGATGCCGCTCCTAGAGTCGCTCGCACCCGATACCAGCGTGCCGGAGGAACTCGTATCGATGTCTGCGGCGGAGGAAGTCCACCGAGATTACGAGATGACGGGATTGAGTTTGAAGGCGCATCCTGTATCGTTTCTGCGAAGCCGTTTGGCCGAGCGCGGCTGCCGAACGGCGGCTGAACTCCCACCGCTCCGCGATGGCCGGCACGTTCGTGTGGCAGGGATCGTGCTGATGCGACAGCGCCCGTCGACCGCCAAAGGAATCACGTTTGTAACGATTGAGGACGAAACAGGATCCATGAATTTAGTGTTGTTCGCCGCGATTTGGAAACGATTTTTCAAGGTCGCTCGCACCCGGAACGCTTGGATCGTCGACGGCAAATTGGAGAATCGCAAAGGGGTGATTCATGTCGTCGTTGGCCGCATCGAAGACCTCACCGACATGCTCAACGACCTGCCAACGCCAACCCGAGACTTCCGCTAGCCATGACGATCAGACTCCTAGACCGTTATGGCTACCGGATCGCCCGCGACGTCGTCCCCCCCGAGCAATGCGAGCAGATCGGCGAGGAAATCTCCCGCTGGCTCAGCTCCGACGCAAACAATCGGATCGAGAATCGTGAGGGCGATCTGGTGGGCGGCCGCAACCTCATTGAAAACGACGCGTTGTGGAGACCCTGGATCCACAACATCCAAATGGCACGCTTGATTCGCAACTATGTGGGTGCCAAGCCCAGTGTCGTGCGGGTGCTGTATTTCGACAAACCACCGGGCCAGGGCTGGGCACTGTCACTGCACCGCGATCGCACGATCGCCGTGAGCAAACACCACGATCCCCCCGACCCCTTTTGCAAACCGACCTTTAAAGCCGGAGTGCCGCACGTCGAAGCTAATGATGAAGTGCTGTCCCAGATGCTAACGCTGCGACTGCACCTGGACCCGATGCGGGCGGACAACGGGCCACTCTACGTCGTGCCGCGGTCGCATCAGACGACCCAGAACGGCGGCGTGGAGCCCGCCGCAACCGAGGAGATGCAGACGATTTACTGTCGCGCCGGGGATGTTCTCGCCATGCGTCCGCTGCTCTGCCACGGTTCTCACCCCACCGATCCCGCCACCGCCCTGCGCCGCCGCGTCCTGCATCTTGAATTGGCGCCCCGGGACGCCCTGCCCGCTCCCTACCACTGGCACATGGCGAAGCTGATAGGATAAGAGGCGGTCCGAGCCTTCCACTCGGGCCGGAAATCCAGAGAAAATAGGCCGCCGAAGCGGCTCTGCGGCTAAATGAAGGCTCGACCGCGACTGCGGTTCGAACCGTGAGGCCAGCCTCTCCGTAGAGCCAGGGTGTCGCAGTGAGTACTGCCGATCAACGATACGTCGTGGAATGCTCTCCTGCGTACTCGTGATCAGTCCCCCGGTTTCACCTCTCCTCGTTTGCACCGCAAAGGTCCCCCCGCCGATGCACGAAGACTTACTTGGTTATCTCCTCGGTGCCTTGGAACCCGACGAAATGCGTCGGGTGGAACAATGGCTGCGTGAGGACGCTGAGGCGAGGCGAGAACTCGCCGAGCTGGAAGGAGTGCTCAAGCGACTAGAGGAGGCCGACGACGCCGATGCCATGGGCGAGACGGATCTGCAGCCGCCGCCGGACCTCGTTTCTCGGACGATGGCGATTCTTCCGCCACTTCCCCCGATGGAAGGGAACCCCAGCCCGACCGCTGCGGGCGATCCCCCGACCGCTGGCGGCGTTCCGCCATTCGCTGCCAGCGCCCCCCAATCGGACCAAGCGTCGTTTACAAATGATAACTTTTTCGGCGATGTTCGGCTGAGCCGAACCAAGGATGGTGGTAACGGTGATTCATGGAATCGGCGGGACTGGGTCGCCTCGATCGCGGCAGCGTTGATTTTGGTTGCAATCGCATTGCCTGCTGTGATGGAAGGCCGATTCGTTGCCCGCAGGACGGCATGCCAGAACAATCTACGAGAACTCGGGATTTCGATGACGCAGTTTGCCGACCGCAATGCTCAGTCGAGGCTCCCACCAATCGCACGTGATGGGCATCTCGCGTTCGCCGGTATCTACGTTCCCTGGCTCCACGGAGCCGGGTTGCTGCGCAGCCCCCAGCAAACGCTCTGCCCATCGATCGGTCAGCGCGAATTCTGGGACATGCGCCGTCCCGCGGTCTCAGCACAGCAAGGAATGACAGCCACGCCGCCGGCAGAATTTCAAATCGCGAACTTGCAAGATCTCGACTATCTCGATGATCTCGCCAGAGAGCTAGAACTCGCACGCGATGCTGGGCAGAGTGATCCCAACACCGTCGGGAAAATCAGTCAAATCCTCGCGAAATTGCGCTGGTTGCAGATGATGTTGGGCGGGCACTACTCCTACACGCTCGGCGTCCGGGATGGAGGACAGTATTTATCCCCTCGATTCGAAGGCCGCTCCCAATTCGCCGTCATGAGCGATGCCGCCGTGATGCAGCTCAGCGCCACCGACCCAACATCAGCCCGCCGGGCGACCTACCGCTTTCACGTGACCAGTCACAGCGGGCGTGGTATCAATGTGCTCTATGAGGATGGTCATGTGACATTCCTGCCGAGCGAGTCACTCGACCGAATTCCTGACAATCCGCTGCTCAATCATGAGGGCACGCTCGAAGCGGGCGTGACTCTCGACGATGCCTCGCTCGGCCCGAGCTGGCAGCCTCCCTTCATCCACGCCAACCAACGTTAAGCAAACACCGCCCGAGTTGAGTGAAAAAAGGAATGTCGCTTGGCCCCCTGGCGGGCCATGCGATACCGATCAAGTCCCCCTGCTCACCCGGGGCGTATTCGGGGAGTTTCCCAATACGACCCAACTGACGAGGGTTGAATACATTGTTATCCGACTGAAGATTGATGCTCGACTATGACGCTTCCTGAGCCGACAACTATCTACCGATCACGTAGTTACCCCGCGGCTGACTCGCTGGTCGCGTTTCTGCTTGAACGTGGCGTTAAGGCACGACTCATTGCCCCCGCAAACGAATACAGCCAGGTCCATGCTGGTGAAGGTCCGGTTTTCGGCACTGTCTACGATGTTTGTGCCGTCGACTGCACGCAAGATGACATCAGGGACCTGTTGAATGCATGGCACGAACGACAATCCGTCGTGTCTGCTTCGACTGATCTGTTCTGTTATCATTGCGGCGAGTTGCTGGATACGCCCCACGCCGAATGTCCTCGCTGTGGCAAGCTGCTCGAATTCTCGATCGATGGATTGACGCCAAACAACGGATAACCATGGCGTGCACACGGAGCGGGGCTTGCGGCCGTTTTGAAATGGACAACTTTACTCTCTCCGCCCGGTGACGCCGGACGTTCTGCGAGTCATCCGGTGGCACATCGAACATTCAAGATCGCAACCGCGTTTTCGACAGTGATGCTCACGCTCTCGGTCTTGCTGTTTCTGGTGGGTTATATCGCCAAACCAACGGAATACCATTTCTCCTTTCGCGATGACTCTCACGTCGGTGTATCGTCGCGCGGACTTGATGCACGACTTGTTTTCTTCAATGACGTTGAGTACGGCCCGTATCGCGGCAGCACCATCGGATTGATTCACGCTAACGGGGAGATCTATCCGCCGCTCGAACGCGAAGGATCTTTTGGCGATTCATGGGGCGTCTACTATCGGCATTTCCAATGGTCTGATTCTACACTTTGGACTTTGATGGTAACCTTGTGGTATCCGATCACTATTTTTGCGATAATGCCATTCGCTAGCTTGGTTTGTTCTGCGGTTCGTCAGTGTGTATCAAACGTCGCAGAACCATGATCGGGATAGGGGCCGCATTACTGCGGACCCCTCCCACACCACCTAGCATGCGGGTCCGCACTAGGCGGTTCGCTTCTTGGAAGCAAACTTGCTCCAAATCGTCTCAAGACTTGCTAGTCCTTGGGACGTGAGATATTCATTGTTGAGCGCGACGTGTACCGCCGCACTCGAACTCATCACCCAGTAACCACGTCCACTGCTGCCGTGCGAGATCGCTTCGTCTTTACGGACGCCTAAAAGCAATAGCATCCGTATCCGGGTGCGGACTCGATACCACTGTTTCCAGTAGCAGGCGCGGATGCGCCGTCGAACCCACTTGTCCCAGTAACGCAACTGCGTCTTCGTTAATCCGTATCGAAGGTAGCCAATCCATCCTTGGAAATACTGACGTAGTTCTCGGAAACGCGAAGCCATCGACCGGCCTCCCTTGCGGCGTGTTATCTGCTTCACGCGGTCCTTGAACTTACGCTCGTTCTTCGCACTCACTTTGAATTGTCCGCCGTAACCGTCAAAGCGATAACCGAGATACTCGGTGTCCTTCGTGCGGCGAACGCTGCTCTTCTCATGGTTGACGACGAGTCGGAGCTTCTCAGTGAGGTAACGTTCCACCGACTTGAAGACACGCGTGGCTGACTCCTCAGTCTTGGAAAACACCAAGAAGTCGTCCGCGTACCGGACAAAACGGTGACCCCGTGATTCCATCTCCTTGTCAAAATCATCCAACAGGATGTTCGCTAATAAAGGGGACAGCGGGCCGCCTTGCATCGTGCCTTCAGTCGATGCGTGGAAGTCGGTATCGATCATCACGCCGGCTCGTAAATAGTTCCCGATCAATCGCAACAAACGCTTGTCTCGGACCTTGCGGCCCACACGGTGCATGAGAACATCGTGCTGGACTAAGTCGAAAAATTTCGACAAATCCATGTCAACGCACCAGCGGTAACCGGCGCGAATGTGCTGCTGAACAAGATGGATCGCTTCGTGAGCCGAGCGATAAGGTCGGAAGCCGAAACTCGATTCAGAGAACTCTGGATCAAAGATCGGCGTGAGGACTAATAAGATGGCTTGTTGAATCAGACGGTCGATCACGTTTGGAATACCGAGATGCCGCTGAGTGCCATCTGCTTTGGGAATCGACTTACGCCGAACTGCGCCCGGTTGGTAAGTTTCATTCAACAGTTGCTGACGGACAGTGGGCCAGATGCCCTGGAAGTGTTCGGGGAAGTCGTCGATGGTAATCCCGTCAGGTCCGGGTGCGCCACGATTGGCTTTGACGCGTGCCCAAGCACATTCCATGTTGTCGTTGTCAACAATTTGTTCCATGAGGGTTAAGTCGGGAACAGGGTTCAAGGGTGACTTCTCCATGCTCGCCGCATCCGTTAGTCCGGTGAAGGATTCCGAATTGCTCAGACCTCTCTGGGCGCACGGGCCGTTCTGGTCCTCCACTCCTTGGTGGTTGCTGGATGTCGGCTCTATGTGTTTCGGTGGATTCGAGTTCATGAATAGCTCTTACTTTCGGTGAGGAAATTCCTTGACAAGAAACGTTCGGTCCTTCGCGTCTCGATTGGGAATCGAGGGTCACTACTACGACCTCTGCTGACTTCTCGCCGCACGAAATGCGTTACCGCATCCGCCCCGCCTTTCGGGCAAGCCCTAATCACGGGTACGCTTTGAGATCTCCCCAGATAAGGGACGTGAACTTTCGCTGCGCGAGCACGCGATCTACTCAGGAGGTTGTCGGAAGACGGTTTCGCAGTCCTGGGGCCGCTCACCTCAATGACTCCCAGAGCCTCAATCGCGTTTCTGTTCGTTACCCCGCAGCTTTGGCGTTGGGTGCGTGCCAGCGACGACTCATTACTGGCTTACCGACCGCACCGGCAGGCTTCCTCTCCACGGATTGTCACCTCCCCGCAGTTGCCTTCGCCTAGTACTTTTGCTTAGCTGATTACATTTGGTATACTGTCCTTCGAACTAAGTTCCGAAATTGTACAGGGGACTTACACCCCACAAGTTCACGCCCATGCTGGGCGTACCAATGCACCCGAGTCGCGAAGTCGGGCGTTTTGACAACGGAGAATCTCTCGTCGCGACCGGGTGATTTTAGACGTTCGTAGTTGCTGGTGGCCGCACAGAACCAACCGCCGCAACGCCCGCGATACCCGGCAGTGGACGCCCAACGCCCGAGTCATTGCCCACAATGCCCAGCAATAGAATCCGGCGTATGCGTCACTCCCCCGAATTTGCTTGTGTGTGGCTTTGCTGTTCGGTACGATTTGGAGTACCGCCGGTTGCGTAGTGTGTCACTACGCGCACGATCGAGGGTGCGCTGCGAACAACTGCGGTGCACCGGAGTAACGCGTCACCTCTACGTTCGTCGGCCAAGTATCCTAATCGATGAATTCTGGGCGGCGCCAACGTTTTTTCCCAACGGAAATATGAATGATGTTCAACCGTATCTCTCGTGCGAACTTAGTTGCCCTCTCGGTCCTGGTTGCTCATCATTGCTTTGCAGAACCTCCGATCCGCGTTGGCGAGGGCGAAGTAGAGACGAAAACGCGAAGTCAGATGATGGAATCGCTACCGGTACGTATTCTCAATTCGAGGGGTGAGCCTGTTCGCGATGCAGTTGTTGAACCCTGGGCAATCCGGAGCGGCCAGGGTCATTACATGTGGCCCAATGGCGAGTACGATCGGACGGGAGTGTCGCCAGAGGAAGTCGTCACAGATCTGCAAGGCAGCGCGACAATTGCGTATCCTCGTTTTACGCTTTTGGATGAGGGGACACACACAATCGGAGTGTCACTTCATGTTGACCATCGCGACTATGCATTTCCAGATGCGATACACGTTGACGTGCCTCTGGAAAATGAATCACCATATGAAGTCGTACTTGATGACGCCGTTCCTATTGAATTACGACCGATGATCGACGGGAAGCCGGCCGATACGAGCAACCTGTATGCGTTTTGGTCCGATGGTCGTTCTGGGAGGGGGCACACAATGGCACGAACAGAAACGAGTCTTCGGTTACCGCCAGTGAGGCCCGGTAGTCACAGTGTGCTCGTCGCCAAAATGGATGGTGATCGCGTTACACATTTCAGTCGTATCGTGGATTTTTAGGTTCCGCGTGAAGGCAAGTTCGTCATGGACGTTCCCCTCAGCGAGGTAGGTCCTATCGAAGGTGTGTTGAGTGATAACGTTCCGCGACCTGTCAACGCAGGACGGATCAAGGTCAATACCCTGCCTCCGAACGATGCGGAGAGGATGCGTGTCCAGTGGCAAACTTGGGTGCCTATCCGATCCGATGGAACTTTCACAGTGGAGGGATGGCCTCCTAATGAAAAGATTCAATTGATCGCTCTTTGCGATGGGTTCATTGCACGTTCGGGAGAGCCTCCGCCAGAATGCGAGGGCCGTGCTAACGATCCCTACCTTCGCCCGCAGGTCTTTGATCCGCTCGAAACGTCGCCCATCACAGTTGAGATGGTGCCGCTAGTCGAATGCGTTGTGAAAACGATTGATGAGGAGTCCCAGCCAATTGCGGGGGTCGAGGTGGAATCATGTCCGAACGTAGGTTGGTGGAACGTTGGGGCGCAGATTTATTGCGCCCCTCTCATCAAGGACGAGCGTATCTTGAAGTATCGAAGTGCGCAATCCGGTACTGACCATGTCTTTCCACAACCGTTCCGCACGACTTCAAATCGGAGCGGCATCGCCAAGCTAGGATTGCCAGAGGGAAAACGATCGCTATGGATTCTAAGCGATGCATACGAACTGCCGATTCATCTCGGGTCACGGCGTACACGGATTGAGTTAGCCTCTGGTAAGACAACCGAAGCCACTTTGCATATGCAGCCACGAGGCACGGAACAACTGAGCGACTGGGACAAACTGGCGGGCGTGGTTCTTGGATGTTCAACCCGTGAAGGAAGACGAGTCCTTGCTTTACCAGGGGTAAGCGACAAGATGATGGAATTCACAGAACGATTTCGTGAGGCAAAGGCACAAGACGATCCCGAGTTACTTGCGGGAGCCTATGCTGTCGTCGCAGGTGCGTTCGCCGATATTGAAGATTTCGGTGAAGCTGCACGGTGGTACGAGAAGGCCTCCCGGCAGCAGGAAGAAATTGAGCGCAACGATGATTGATCGAGCGTCTTGGAAAATACAACGCGTTGAGACACACGTCCTGGCGGATCGACGAACCATAGAATGCACGTGAGGACGGGAGTCAAGTTGATTGGTTTGCTTGCGAGCCTTTCGTCTGTCCCCCGTGATGTCTACCGTTCTACGATTGAAGTGAGATGCGTCGACTCGCCATCACAATCTGTATTTTGGCGTTTCTCACGTCAACTTATTTCTTGACGTCTGCTCGATGGTCCGGTTACTTTACGGCCCACATAGATTTAGACGTCCCACCGGAGGCTGAACGCGATTCGTTTGTCTATTATGAATGTTGGAATGACAACGTGGCGCAATGGCTTTGCAACAACGACCACGTCGGCGTCCACGGATTTGAACCAGCATTCCGATCTACGAGTGATTCCGACTTTGTCTCCGTCTCGTCCGGGGGCACATCAAACGCGTTTGGGATTTTCGACACGTACCATGCCCCAACTTCTCTTGTGCTACAATACCGTCAAAAAACAACTGACGAAACTCGTCAGTTTCATCGAATCCCCATTCCGATCCCGCCAGGGCGCGGCGACCGCGCGATCACTGTCGACCTAACTCGAGCCGACGTAAAGCCATTGCGATAAACCACAGTTCGTGTGCTCTCCGCTACGGCCGGTTGGCTGCGCCATTGCATCCGCCTCCGCTACGAACACACGAACGTGGTTATCGCTGACGTTCGTCGACAAAGCACGGCCCCCCTAAAGCTCTATGACTGAAACTGGTGACTCATCGTCTGCACATTGTCCACGGTACCTGAGCTTGGTGCGTTTTGACTTCAAATCTGTGCCCAACGACTACCACGCAAAATATCCATTCATGGATACCCGCAGGTACATCTTCTTCGGCGAGATTCCGAACATGCCCGGCCATTGTGTAGTTGCCGACCATCAGACGGGCCAATTGTATTCCGGTTACCATACCGAGAACTTCGTTGAACTGACGGAGGATGAAACGTGATCCAATGCGTCAGAGGACGGGCGCGTAGATGCCGTCGAACCGTTGTGCTCGTTGCTGGATGCGATCTGTAGCGACGGACCATCCGATTCAACCGAGCGGCGAAGTCGGGTGTCTTGAAGTGGTTGATCAACCGTCGCCGCCGGCTGATCGGTAACGTTCGTCTACAAAGTTTTATTTAGCCTGCAACGTTTCAGGATTCCTGACATGAAGCCTCGGTATTTCGTTCTGACGCTGCTACTTGCTACAACAATCGTTGCGTTGATACTCGCGGGGGTTGGCTTGTTTCGAACTATCTGGTTGAAGCAACTTGAGGAAACCGCATTCCGTCAGAGGATTGCGTCACTCGAACAGAAGATGACCGACCTGAGATCGCGTCACGAAGACGAATTCGTGGGCGTTCATCCAGCACCGATTGTACTGATCGACCCGCATGTAGAAAAAGCCAATCCGTGGATCTTTCGAATCCGTCCGTCAAGGTACAATGGTTCCGGCGGTAAGTACTGGATTGGTGCACCCGGGGATGACAGTCCGAAATTACGAGAAATTGATTTTGACCTTCGGTTGTTACGGTCATTAGACGACATCGACTTCTTCCGCATCGTCCACCGTGTCGACGGCCAGTCCGTACAACAGATCTTATTCGAGTATGACGGCAATCCTAAACTTCTTTATGCTTCGGATTCGATTTCTTTTGTGATCGCACCGAATGCTAAAGCGTGCATGGACGTGGCGATCAATGCCCGAAAACCGGCGGAACACTCTCGACTGGCCGACAGTTGGATCACGGGCGATTATCAACCCTATGTCCAGAACGCAAATCCGAGAGGTCAATCAGTAAAGAAATAGACGAACCAAACAATGCACCGAACGACCGCTTGCGCGTTTTAGCAGATGGACAGTCCACCGGTCCGGCCTCGGTGATTGGCAACGCTCGTAGATGCTGGTGGCCGCACAGAACCGACCGCCGCAACGCCCGCGACACCCGGCAGTGGACGCCCAACGCCCGAGTCATTGCCCACAATGCCCAGCAGTAGAATCCGGCGTCTGCGTCACTCCCCCGAATTTGCTTGCGTGTGGCTTCCCTGTTCGGTACGATTTGGAGTACCGCCGGTTGCGCAGTGTGTCGCTACGCGTGTGATCAGAGGGTGCGATACGAACAACTGCGGTGCACCGGAGTAACGCGTCACCTCCACTACGGCGGATGGCTTCGCCATTTTACTGCCTCCGCTGCGGCGCCACGTTACCCGGTGACCTCTACGTTATGCATCTAGAACCCCGTCACCCAGAAAATGCAAATCTGACACAGCAAATCGATTCATTCGCCGTGCTTGCATCGTCGTATTGCACCCTTATCGAACAGCACGACACTTACACAACCGAAGAGTTCATCACTCGTACGCGGGCGATTCTGCCTCAACTCTACCATTGTGCGTTGGGATTGCCGGATATTGAAACGACCGATGAAGACGTCGCTCGTAATATCAGCCATGACGAATGGTCAGTGATGTTTACCAGCCTGCAACGTAAACTCGGAATCAACGATCACTATTGGGAGATCTACGATCCACTAGAACTCGATCACGACCAACCTGTGGCTGCAAGCCTGTCCGATGATTTGGCCGATATTTGGCGCGATCTGAAGACGGGGCTTCCAAGTTGGGCAGATTGTTCCGATACAATTCGGAAACAAATTGTGTGGGATTGGCATTTTTCGTTTCATCATCATTGGTCTGATCATGCCGTTGACGCTCTGCGGGCCATCAACTGGATCGCCGAACACTACGGGGTACGTGACGCCGAAAAAGATGCATAACAAAGCGTTCGTAGACAGAGTTGATTCCACAGGGCGACTCATCCGTGAGTGCAGCTCGGACGCGACTCAGAGATTAGTGTTCGATTAGTGTGGATTAGTGTTCCCAATAACCAAGCTGAGTAGAACCCTAATCCTCGCTAATCACACACTAATCCAACGATCGTGATTTCCCACGCGCAGAAGCCCCACCCCCGGATTTGCTTGCGTGCGCATGGGCGACTCGCTACGATTGCGGAATGGTCGACCGCATGCGGTGTGTTGTTATGCGCGTGATCCAGTGTACCCTACGCACAACTCGGTGCACCGGAGAAACGCGTCACCTCCACTACGGCGGTTGGCTACCGCCATTTTACCGCCTCCGCTGCGGTGCCACGGCCAACGCGCACTGTGGGCTGAATGGGCAGTATGCGTCGAGTTGCGCTCGGCCGGTTTTTAGATGATGATATGGAGGTGATTTGTTCGCTTCCCATCGCTTTCCAAAATTCATCTCTATGGCCGAAATCCAGTTCGATAACATCGATTCGATACTCACTTGTTTTGACGAACTCAACGACCCTCGTTCCCACGTTAATCGACTCCATATCTTCGGCGATCTACTCGTCATTTGTATCATGGCGGTCATTGCAGGAGCCGATGGACCGCA
>NZ_SJPK01000014.1:0-11822 GCF_007859855.1 Allorhodopirellula solitaria | reverse complement strand
CTCAGCGATTCTCGAAAACTGCTCGACAATCGTTTTAACGCGTTTTTCTCGTCTCAGGTCGCCTAATTCAAGCCAAGCGAACTCCGATTCAATCCATTCCATCGCCGCAGCCCTCCCTGAGCACACTGAGATCCTTTATGTGCCTGTGTATCTACCCGAAAAGATGTGTAGGATAAAGAGGGCAACGCCTGGGGGCCTCTGTTGATTCCCCACAAAACCCGATCCCCTGTCAGCTTGCCTGGCAGGAATCTCCGTTTTGTGATTAGAACAATGGAGCGTTGACCCCGCTCCCATGTGGGCTTGCCCCGCATGAGAGCAAAGTTTGTCGGCTTGGTTTCCTGTCAGACAAGCTGACAGGGGAACGCGTGTCGATGCCGCGGTTTTCTAATTTCAAAACGTCGCTTCGGCGTGTGACAAGCACACGGGGGAGCAAACCTGTGGGCAATCTATTAGAGGCAACGAGTCGTTTCGCTTTGCGTGATCGATTGGCTTTGAGGGCCTCGTCGCCTCGTCCACCACAGAAAAGGTTTCCCAAAATTCGCCACTTACTCATCACGCGATGCTTAACAGCTCGTTTTCGCGAAAAAAAATGGCTCATCCGACGGAAGCGTGCGCCCGAGGTTTTCAAGGCATGGCTCCAGTATCCAATGATTGATTTGTGGGATGTGATTATCAATGTTAGACTGGCACTGCCGGGAGAAACGGAGCCGAGCTCGAATGGCGTGGACTTAAGCAGCTTTACTCGAGTTTCACGGGCATCTGTTTTCGCTTCCGTCCGGCTTGTCCGGGCGGAGCGGCAACTGCAAGCTACCTGCAAAACGCCCTCGCCAGATCGATCTCCGCTCCGGGCTTGTCCCGGCGGAATCAGCGAAGCAAGTCGTGTGACCGCCGGGACAAGCCCGAAACGGAGCACCGTTTCTACTTCGCATTTTTTCGGTAGCTGCCAGTTGGTTCCTCCGCCGAGACAAGCTCGACGGAAGGATGTTTCACAGGCGGCAATCGCTTAAGTCCACGCCATTCGAGCCGAGCTCTGCAGAGGTGCTGGCTTGGCAAGGGATATCTCGGTCGATGGTACGCCAATGGTGTTGCCGGTCCCTGGCGGACATTCGTTCGTCGGGCACCCATTTTTGTAAGATTATTGGATACGGGAGCCATGCCTTGAAAACCTCGGGCGCACGCTTCCGTCGGATGAGCCAAAAAAACACACCACAGCGTTGCCCGTTGGGGCTCAAGAACGCCAGATGTAAAGCAACAATCATTGAATCGACGTCCCAAGGCGTACCAGAAAATAGCCGGCCGTTTGAGCCCAAGCGAACACCACCGGATACATCGCGAAACGCAAACGCCAACCCCGAATAGGGTGGAAGATCATTTGCGACGAGGTCTGCGACCCACTTCGGGGTCAACGCTCCATCTTCAACAATCTCCGCGGGTGGCGCTGCGCTGACCTACGGCTATTTTCTATCATCCCCTTCGGGATACTTGTGGGTAGCCACAAGATACGGGAGTGGGCATGCGACTGGTTCTGCTCATGATTCCTCTTGGCGAGTGATAAGGAATCCGTTCTCCGCACTCGCAGACGGAAAATCAATACGCCCCACCCGCCGAAGAGACTCGCTCAAGCCAGCGGCAAGTTTTGCGAAGTAGGCGCTGGCAGAAGGCACTTCAGCAATCGACTCCACTGCGATTGCCATTGTCTCGGCATCATTCTCCAGCAGTCGATAGGTGCCGACAACCAGACGCTGCACCCTACCGCGGTCGCCGGAGATCTCACCGTCGTAGTCGAGGTAACGGGTGCGATGGTCGGGTAAGCGCTGGGCGGGTTGGCCGCCGACCGCGGGCCAGGCGATGGGCGTCGACCAGGTCACCAGCGGCGCGTCTGTTTCGGGATCGACGGCGAAGAACCAGTCCAAGTGGTCACCCCGAGCGTCACCGGTGTGCTCGCCCGGCCCGACCTGGTGCAACGAGACGGTGAACCGATGGATCACGACATGGGCGGCAATTGATGACCCATCTTGGCACGCTTGGTCTCGAGGTATCGCTGATTGTGTTTGTTCACAGTCGATACGATGGGGACTTGATCGACGACCTTCAAATCGAATCCACGCAGATTGAACGCTTTGGTCTTTTTGGGGTTGTTCGTTAGCAATCGAATTTCAGAGAGGCCGAGATCTTTGAGGACCTGCAGCCCGACGCCATAGTCGCGCATGTCGGCTTTGAAGCCGAGTGCGTGATTGGCTTCGACGGTATCCAATCCGTTGTCTTGGAGGGCGTAGGCCCGGATTTTCTGAGCCAAACCGATCCCGCGTCCTTCTTGAGGCAGATAGACCAGCACGCCGCGGCCCTCGTTGCTGATCATTTCCAAGGCCATGTGCAATTGGTCGCCGCAGTCGCAACGCAGCGACGCGACCACGTCGCCGGTAAAGCAGCTGCTGTGCATGCGAACGAGCGGCGGGGGGCCGGGGGCGGTCAAATCGCCGAAGACCAGTGCGATCGGTTCCTGAGTTTCGTACTCCACCTCGTACACGATGATCTGGAAATCGCCGTAATGGGTCGGCAACGTCGACGTCGAGGCACGATTGATCAGTTTTTCGCTGACGCGTCGATGGGCGATCAGGTGTTCGATGCTGATGATTTTGAGATCGTGTTCGGCGGCGAGCTTGGCCAGGTCATCGCGGGAGGCTCGGTCGCCGGTATCATTGAGGATCTCGCAGAGCACACCGACGGGCGACAAACCCGCCATGCGAGCCAAATCCACTGCTGCTTCGGTGTGTCCGGCTCGCCGCAGCACGCCACCTTCCATCGCCAGCAGGGGGTAGACGTGGCCGGGACGGACGAAGTCGTCGACTTTGACGTCGGGGTCGGCCATCTGGCGGATGGTCGCACTTCGCTCTGCGGCGGTGATCCCCGTCCGGGCGGTCGTGATGTCGATGGGCGTTAGAAACGCGGTCTGCAGCGGTGCGTTGTTCTGCGCCACGACAGGGCTGAGCTCGAGTTTCTTGCAGAGGTCCGGTAGCAGGGGGGCACAGAGTTGGCCGCGGCCGCCGAGGATGAAATTGATCGTCTCGACGCTGGCTTTCTCTGCGGCGCAGATAAAATCGCCCTCGTTCTCCCGATCCTCTGCATCGATCACGATGATGACCTCACCGCGTGCGATCGCCTCGACGGCTTCGGGAATGGTGTTGAGTTCAATGGAAGAGGTCATGAGCAACGTTTTCTTCAGTGGGGAATCGATCGTGGCGGCGGACGCTTTGGCAAATCCTCCCGGAACGCCTACGTCTATGATGGTCGGCGAAGCTCAGTCTGAGAAGTCCCGGTAAATTCGACCCCAAGGGGGTGACTCAACGATCGACTTCACCCGCCCGGCGAAGCGGGGAGGGTCGGAAGACGAGCCATTAGCGAGTCTTCCGGGGAGGGCCGACAGCGCAACGGAAAGTACCGGCTAGCGCCGCCTACCCGTCTCGGCTCACTCAGTCGACAGCCCGGGCACCTTCTGCTTGTAAAACCCTAGGTAATGATCTCGCGGCGATTTTGCACGTAATCCCACAGTACGAAGCGGTCGAGGTCCTGGCCGCTGGTGAAAAAGACGCGGCCCCGCGTCGATTGGGCCATCCGGTAGGCGAAGCGGATGTCCTCTTCGCTCTGGGACCAACTCGGAACCAGAAAAATATTGATCGTGATCCCTTCCTTGTGGCAGAGAGCGGCCTCCCGCATCGTCGCCGCTTCGGTTTGCGGGTCGGGGGGATAGAGCATGTACAGCGTCTCGCCCTCGAAATGCGCCGTCGGCAAGCCATCGGTGATCAGCATGACCTGACGATTGGGTGTGTCGCAGTTGACGAGATTTTGGCGTGCTAACTGCAACGCGTGCTGAATATTGGTGAAGTGCGGATGGATCTGGTGTTCGCTGATCTCGGGATTGCTCATGTCGCATTTCAGCCGCACCCAGGGATCGTGGATCGTGACCTGTTTCGGCATGCATTCGATGATCTCCCCAGGCGACCGGAGTTTGGCGAAGGTGTACATCTCGATGAACCGCAGAAAGTCACCGGGGTACTCGCTGTTGATCAGTCCTTGCAGTCCGAGAGCCATGCGTTTGACATTGATGTATTGGCCGTCGTACCGCATCGACCCGCTCATATCCATGATCACTGCGGTCGCGCACTTGGGGTGATTGCGAGTCTTGTGGACGACGATGTCGTCGCTGTGCAGTCGAAGTGGTCGTTGGTCCTGGTGCCGGATCAAGGCATTGATCACGGTTTGCGGCAGGTCCAAGTTCGCGATGCTGTCGCCGAACTCATAGGCCTTGGTCTGCTGCAGTTCCACGGCCCCTTCGCCCACCACGTCTCCTTCATGCCGACCGCTGCGCGAGGGCGCCAGTTCGCTGAAGATTCGCTTAAGCAATCGGCCTTGAAAGATCTTGTAGGCCTGCGGCGTCAACCGAAATCCGCTGCCATCGTCATTGCGTTCGAGCCCCTGGCGCTCGGCTTGCTCGCGCAGCAAGTTCTCGACCTGGTTCCGCATCTCTTCGAGCTGCTCCATGTCACCGGGCTGGGCGAACTCAGAGAGCATGTCCATGTCGATGATGCCGACCTGAGCTGTCTTTTCGGCCTGGTCAAGTTGAGCGAGCAGTTCGTCGATCTTCTCCAGTTCCTCTTTGATCTCGAGGGCCTGCGGGATGGTTATTGACTCGCTGCCGGTGAATTCGTACTTGCTCGCCAATTCCTCGATGTTGTGTTTGTCCGCCATCGTGGCTCCCGTGGCTAGCAGATTGCGGGCGAGGTCGCTATTGTCGTCACCGGCATCAAACCACAGGCGTTCGATCAAGAAGGGTTGTTCTTGGTTGACCGCGATACGAAACATCTTTTCCATCCGCGCTGGCGGATTCACCCGCTGGGCGGACTGCTGGAACGCCTTGCGAGCCTTTTTCTGAACCCGGCGAGTTTCGTAGGTTTCGAGGATCTTTCGTTTGCGTTCTTCGAGCAAGGCGCGAAGGAATTCGATGCTCGGCCCCAAACCCGCGATTTGAGAGGGATCGAGCCGCACGGCATTGGCGAGCTCCTCATCGGTGAGTTGCCGAAAGTTGCCGTACATCATCGCCTGCTCAAAGGCGGGCGTGACCAGGTCCGGTGGCGGCTGGCTCGGCGGCGGGAACGCAACGGGATCGTATTTCTGATAGGCGTGGATCACGCCACCGATTCGGCGGGAGGTCATACGCGAATTCCGTTGGGTTGATAAATGGGGCATTTTCCTAGGCGACACCGAGGCCCATCCTACGGCTCAGGGAGCCGGTTGGATCTCGATTTTGCGGTAGGTTGCCTGGGTGGTTTCGTCGTGGCCCTGGAGGATCAGGGTTCCCGGCTCGACACGGGTGCCGCGGCGGGGGTTCTCATCGGCTGGGCGGTCGTCGGTCACATCGGTGACCTGGACACCGTTGACCCAGGTAGCAAAGTGCGGGCCATCGGCGGCGAGCAAGATCGAATTCCAACGCCCCGGTTCACCGGCGACGATCCGTGCGTCCTGACGTCGAAAAATCCCCCCCGGCCCACAATCAGCCGGTTGCAGCGGATTGCCATCGACCATGGCGTTGTTGACCTGGCACTCGTATCCCATCATCTCGTCGCCCGGGATCGCTCGGAAAAAGATTCCTGAGTTGGACTCCGGGTCGTCCATCTTGTAATCCGTTAGCAGGGTAAAGTCGCCGTAGCTCTCGGTCGATTCGAGTTGCTGCTTGCCGCCGTCAACCACAATCGCCTGGTCATCATTGACGGTGAAGTCACCGGGCATCTCCTCATACTGTTTCCACTTCGATAGATTGGCATCGACCAAGCTTTCGAGATTCAAAGGGCGCAAGCGAACGTTGCGAAATCGGATCGCGCCTTCGCGAAATTGCAAGCCAATGTGACCGTTTCGCGGTGAGCCGGCATCGTCGCTTTCGCACGTCACCTGATCATCGATCTTGACGGTCAATGACTCCCCGTTGCAGACGAGATTCATCGTATGCCACTGGGAGGCATCGCCGGCAAAAACATCGCACTTCTCTCGTCCGACAATGCTGCCCGTTGGAAAGGGATTGTCTGCCGGGGCGATGTTGATTTCAAAACAGTCGGTCTGCGCGTCTTTGGGGTCGATCACGCTACGCAGGAACACGCCCGAATTGGTCTCCGCATCGGCTTGGAACTCCACCTCGAGTTCAAAGTCTGCCCAGCGAGTCGACGTGCTCAGCAAGCAGGCTTCACCGCGATCGGCCGTCAGCGTCCCGTCTTCGACTCGCCAATTGGCTTGACCGGTAATCATCCATCCAAACATCGTGTGCCCATCGAATAGGCGAATCCAACCCTCGGTCGTTTCTTCGATCGGCAACCGGGCCGCGAGCAATTCCTCGGCACTCGCTTCATAGACCTCCGCCTCGAACGTAAACGCGGCATCATCGGCCTGTGGTGCAGCGGCCTGCTCAGGAGCGTCCTCGCTGGCAATAGCCTGGTCGCTGGCCGGGGGTTCGGGATCTGCTTGGCGAGAACAGCCCACCAACAGGAGGAGGAGTGCCGCAGCGGAGAGTCGAGCCAATGAGCTGGCTGGGATTGTGATGTTCATGGATACTAGGGAGTGGACCGTTGAGATTCTCAATACCAAGAAAAGCGAGTGCAAATCGTAACCTGAAATGCGACGGCATGTTGAGTGGGCTACGCATCTCGCTGCCGATCGCCGAGAGGGGCCGCTCCGCCCTCGTTGGAGAGATCGCTCGAGATTTGGCTGAAACGCCAAAACTTGGCTCACCGCAGCGAAACCCACAATAATTCCTGGTGGACCCCCAAATAGGGGTGGCCCCTTCCGTCTGGGCATCAAACCGGCTCATCCGACGGAAGCGTGCGCTGGAGGTTTTGGAGGGTATTTGGTCAAACAACCACACTCACTTAGGTCGTATTGGAAAGATTCCCGAATACGACCCTACTGACAAGGGTTGAAGCTATTGTTCTGGCACAAAGTGGCCATCGTGCTCGTGCTCAGTGAAACGGTGCTCGTGCTCGTAATCGAAATAGCGCAACCATGACCGAACCAATCTTCGACCACGATCGACTCGACGTCTACCGTTTGTCAATCGGATACGTCGCTGCTGCATTCGACGTTTCGAAATCGCTGAGCGGTTTGCATCGCCACGCTCGTGATCAATGGCTTCGCGCTGCTCAATCGATTCCGCTGAACATCGCCGAGGGTAACGGCAAGCGCAGCTTGAAAGATCGTGCTCGATTTTTCGACATTGCTCGCGGATCTGCGTTTGAATGTGCTGCGATTCAAGATGTTCTGGTTGCGACGGACAGTTTGGAGGACGTGGCGAGTCGAGAACTGAAACGGATGCTCAAACGAATTGTCTCGATGCTAACTCGAATGGCGATGAAGTTTGACGGCGTTAGGGAGCCGTCGGTAGACTATGAGCTGGGGAACGATTACGAGCACGAGCACCGCGATGCTGAGCACGAGCACGAAAGAAAGCCAGAACCAAGCCGTGCACCTAAGGACGGCTTGCGCGATTATACCAATGGAAAATCAATCGTCCGTCCTAGGTGACGGCAACCGTTCTGCCCAGTGGAACACTGCTCCCATGAACCCAATCGAACTCGTAAAGCGTGGCCTCTCTCCCGAAGAATGGGATGCGGCCTGTCAGTTCTGGCGCGAACCGATTGAACCGATTCAAGAAGTGGCCGACGAGTGTCCATTTGCCCGGCATAGACTCTTCATCGTTTACGGTCGAACCAGACAGTTTGACTTTCCTACATTGCCACACGGAAGCTATGGGTATTACGCCGCGAATGGTCGATCCGCCATCCGGCTCACCCGTATCAACAAAGAAATCCAAACGATCTTGGCGGATGAATGGGCTGATCTTCCGGCTTCCGATCCTGTTCGTCTCGCATCGCTAATTTTGAAATTCTTTGACGCTGGCATCAAGGCGTCGCATCACGTGCTTCGAGACGCAAACGAACTCCGAAACTTCGGAAAGCCCAGGCATTCGATGAAGAATTATCAGTTGAGCGAGAAAGAATTTCAAATGGCAATGCCACACATCAGCTCAACTGAATCAACTCTTGATGGCAAATGTGTTGCTCTCCGGGCGGTTACTTTGTGTGGTTGGATGCACGATAAAAGGAATCTTGGGATCGAATCGCTTACGATTGCTTCGGATGGGAATGTCTCGTTCGCAAAGCGTCAGGTATTGTCGCGGGGGATTTTCGACCGGGTGCCGGCAATCCGATACTAGGCAGGACAAAGCGGTGAACCCGAGCGGCTACATTTCCGGGAGAAACCAGAGGGACATAGCACTTTGTCGACCGAGTCAATATTGGCTTGACTGAACTAACGGCGAATGGCGGCCGAGGCGACGATTTGTCAGCTCGCGCGTGCAACAAGTGCCCCTCGGATCCACCTGTCTAGCCGACGTCAGTGCGCACCTTTTCTATTTCGGTTCTCCGCCGACGATTTCTGCATCCGAAGAAGAATGAGACCCGCTAATCGGTGGTCAGCAGCTCACGGGCGCATTGGCGAAGGTGATAGCGACGATGCGTGCGCTGACAACGCATCGAGTCGACACATGCAGGACGTCCCGCCACGCAGCAGAACAGACGCCCAAAGTCGCTCACCAATTCACACCAAGTCGCCCGGTCCAGTCCCAGCCGAACCAGTATCGGCGGGATCTCCGCAGGCGTGCGGCCACGCTTACCGGGCGCGGTTTGGCGGGCCGTCCAGTCCAGCAGTTCCAAGTAATCCTCGATCGGCATCGGCAAGAATCCTTTGTCGCAAATGGGCTCGGCCCGTCGTAAGCAACCAGCGCGTATCAGCTCAGACGGACGGAGCCGTCTGGCTACAATTGTCGACCGATGGCTCCGCCCGTCGTGAGCTTCTCCACCGCCGCCGCTGGCATCACCGCCCCCATCGCTCGATACGCAGGCTCCGCTCACCAATCCCTTGATCCGTCTGTGTACCGACGTATGATCACTCTCCTCGAGGGTTTCGGCCATCGCCGCCCGAATTGGATTCAAGTCCACGTAGGCAGCACAGGCCAGCAACGAGGCTTCGTCCGCTAAACGCGTCGCGTGATATCGATCTTGGAAAAACCGACCCGTTTGGTCATCTTCGCGATTGGCTCGCATCGCCACACGCTGGCACAACAACCGCATCCACCAACTGAAACTACTCAGCCGTTTGCGGATTTCCTCCCGTTTGATGGGGCCCCCGGCGATGGATTGGATCTCAGGTTGGGTTGGAGCCATGGGCGATCCATCCGCTTTGCGGCGATGCGGGCACAACATCAACCACCGCCGCGCCACTTCCTCATCCGTCCGCGTCGCGACCACGACAGGGCGTGATCGAAGGATTAAATGGAAGTGATTTGAGAGAATCGCAAAGCCGATTAGGTCGATCCCAAAATAGGCTGCGAATTGCTGCAATTACTCTTCAATCCAGAATTTCCGGTGGTCGAAGTTCATCCCAGAGTCCGGATCATCGCCGAGAAGGAAACATCGGCGACAGACGCGGGTGTAAACGTGGGCGATCGCTACTTCCTCGGGGTCAAAGACCTCACAACGGACCATCCGACTCATCACTCACCTCGCATTTTCAGGAAATTTGCCGCAAGCGTCAAATTCAACCAGTCCCCTCGTCTAAGCGAAGTCAAATTCGTTAGCAAGGTGCTGTGTCACTCTGACTCTCTCTCGTGTCCCTCTGACTTTCCCTCTGACTTTCCTTTCGTTCTACGATCTCCCCGATAGCACACCTATCAAGGTTGTGATCACCGATGACTGAAGGCGTCACGCCGATTTTCTTCCACTAGCCTTCAATTAACGCGACTGTTCCGGTGGCCATATTGTAGATTCCCCCCACAATCTTGAGGTCGCCATTGGATTCCATTTCAGCCAATATCGGGCTATTTTCACGAATGCCGGCAATAGTCATTCGAACATTCTGCTCGGCAACCATGTGAACGAACTCGTCGTTCTCGCCCGTTTTTTCACCTTCATAGTCAGCGAAGAACTTCACGGCTGGCTCGATATTTTTCAGCATCGGTGTGATGTTGCCCAGCTTCACGTGATCAATCGCCCCTTTGATTGCACCGCAGTGTTCGTGCCCGAGGACCAAAATCAGCTTGGCGCCGGCGACTTTGCAGCCAAATTCCATGCTGCCAAGAATGTCGGTATTCTGGAAATTGCCAGCGACCCTGGCCACAAAGATGTCTCCGATCCCTCGATCAAATACGTCCTCGACTGGAATGCGTGAGTCAAGGCACGAGAGAACAACCGCTTTTGGGAATTGGCCGAAAGTGGCCTCGCGTACCTGCTTGGAGTGATCTCGACTCGTCAGTGTTCCCGAAACGAACCGTTGATTGCCATCTTTGAGCATCTGAAGAACACCGTCGGGCGTCATGTTATCCCGCTCCTCTTGTGTTAAGACACGCTCAACGCGGGGCGTCCCATCGGAACTCGCACCAGAAGTCGATTCACCAGAGTCGACAGCCTGGCTCGGAGTGCAGCCAGACGACAGCAGGCAGGCAATGCCGCCAATCGTGAGTAAGTTCGCGCGCAAGTTCAGTTGGTTCATCATTCTCATCTCTCAGTTTATTGGGAAAGGCGATTTGGTCGTCTATGGTTGAAAGCTGCAGTACATAGCCCCGTAGGCACGGTTTTTAGTACGACGCAGTTTTGCATACTATTGCGTCAAGTATAGCATGGGCCAAGAGTGCGGATGCGTCTGCGGGAGAGACGGTCGATCGAATGCGACATGTAGAAACGCAGTACCTTATCGAGATTCACTTTTTCTGGTTCTTCTCGGAATTTAGTGGCAGGCATCTGGGATGTTGGATTTTTGAGGCATAGGCTCCTGCGTCCAGTGAGCGAAAAACGGATGCCCGGCAAGCGTGAACTTGCCGAGCATCATCCGCACCACTGGCGCGCTCTCGACCGGAATATCCCTTCCCAGGCCCCCGTCCCCGCATTGCCGCCAGTCCGTTTTTGGCTCATCCGACGGCAGCGTGCGCCCGAGTTTTTCAAGGCATGGCTCCAGTATCCAAGGATTTATTTGTGGGATGTGATTATCAATGTTAGACTGGCACTGCCGGGAAAAACGGAGCCGAGCTCGAATGGCGTGGACTTAAGCAGCTTTACTCGAGTTTCACGGGCATCTGTTTTCGCTTCCGTCCGGCTTGTCCGGGCGGAGTGGCAACTGCAAGCTACCTGTAAAACGCCCTCGCCAGATCGATCTCCGCTCCGGGCTTGCCCCGGCGGAATCAGCGAATCAAGTCGTGTGACCGCCGGGGCAAGCCCGAAACGGAGCACCGTTTCTACTTCGCATTTTTTCGGTAGCTGCCAGTTGGTTCCTCCGCCGAGACAAGCTCGACGGAAGGATGTTTCACAGGCGGCAATCGCTTAAGTCCACGCCATTCGAGCCGAGCTCTGCAGAGGTGCTGGCTTGGCAAGAGATATCTCGATCGACGGTACGCCAATGGTGTTGTCGGTCCCTGGCGAGCGTTTGTTCGTCAGGGACGCAGTTTTGAACGATCATTGGATACGAGAGCCATGCCTGGTATGTCCCCAAGTTAGCCTAAAAAACTACCAGGGGCGCATTCTGAGTGCTTTCATTGAAGGAATTCACTTCCCTTCAATCAAGGAACTCCGATATGGCAATCGCCACCAAGAAACGTTCGTCAAAATCGTCAAAATCCAATCAGGCCCGTTACATCGGCAAGCCAGCTGGGGTGATTCAGCAGCGAGTCGAGGCGGTCGGTCCCTCTCACTTTGGTGTCGTTTCGGTCGACTGCGCCAAACGCAGATCCAAGT
>NZ_SJPK01000013.1 GCF_007859855.1 Allorhodopirellula solitaria | reverse complement strand
TCGCCCAGATGTCGCTCGGCGTGTTGCTGATGTCCGTGATCTCGTTGACTTCGTTCGCAGTGCGCGTCTGATTGAAATCCCAAGTCCCGTCACCGTTCTTATCCTGCCGGAACTCTTTCCAATTACCCGTCGGGTCGAGCGTCCAGCATTGGGCGGCGTCGAGCGAAGTGAGCGCGGTGTGCGTGCCATTGAGCTGGCCACGTTGAGCGGACTGCAGGCGGTTGAGTCCGTCATACTGATACAGCCAGTCGTGCTCTCGATTGGGATCCGACGGGTTTTCTCGCCACGTGCGGTTACTGGCCCGGTCGTAGCCGTACTCGATCCGGGATAGATCGGTGCCTGCCGAGACATCTCGCCAGCGAACGTCCTTCACCCGACCGAAGCGATCCAGACCGCTGTAGATGTCGCCAGTGTCGGGGTCGGTCGAGAGGGTTGGCGAGATCAGCGTGTAACGTAGATCGGCCTGTGTGCTGTCCTGTTGGACGAACGTGCTGAGTCCCAGGTATTCGTAGGCAGCCAAGACGGTGGAATCATCATCGACTAGGCTGGACACCTGGTTCAGTTTATCGGTGATCGAGCCACTGCTGCCGTAGTCGAGCGTGACTTCTCGCCCGTTGGGATAGAGCGTGGCGGTGGGGCGCAGCACGTTCCCGCTGCCATCGGTGTACGACCGTCCCACGCTGGGTGTCGAGGCGGGGTTGACCGCGCCGCTGTGCGACTGGAACGTCTTGGTCACTTGTCCGAACCCATCGAACTGCCGGGTGATTTGATTCTCGATCGATCCGCTGCCGACCGACGAGTTATTATAACAGGTCACCGCCGAGACGTTGCCGCGAACGTCGTAGGTTTGCTCCACTCGGCGGATCGTTCCGTCGACGCCTGCACCTAAGGTCGTCACCCGGTCTTGCGTCTGACGACCGAGGGCATCGAAGTCATACTGGCGGGTCGAACCGTTTTGATCTGTGAGGCTGGTCCGTTGCGACTGGCGGTTATACGTGTAGCTGACGCTATCGGACGTGCCCGTCGAATCTGGGTATACCTCACGACGCAGCAGCATGCTCGACGCGATCGCGCTGTCTGACAGTGTGGTGCCGTAGATGTACTGCGTCACCTGATTGCCGGTCGAGGCGTTGACGGCGGTGAGTGTTTTGAGATCACCATCGAGTGTGTACGTGAACCGCACGGTTTGGTTCTGATCGTCCGAGGCCGTGCAGGCGGTGCCGGTGCTCGAGCTGGCGGGTGGATCGACGACGTTATCGATCGTTTCGCTCTGGCGACTGGCCGCATCGTAAATGGTCCGCGAGATCTTGCCGGCAGGGTCGATATTGTCGCGCAGTCGACCCGCGTTATCGTAGACTTGCCGAGAGACGAGGGTCGTATCGCTGCTGGCGGGAATCGTGGCCGAACGAGTCAGGGCGGTGCCACCGTTGGTTCCATACTCAGCCGAGGCGATCATGCGGCCCACGGCGTCCGGATAGCTCGCTGAGTACTGAACGCGTGCATTCGGCGTCGCCGAGGGAGAGCCCAACTCACCGGTCTGGGCGGCCGACGCATTGTGGTATCGCTGCCGCCTGGAGGCTTGGATCGAGTTTCCCGCATCGTCATAAGCCATGTCCGTTTGCGAGAGGATCACGTCGCCGGTGACGTTCAAGGCGTCGGCATAGGTCGTGTCGTTGCCATAACCGGTGTACGAGTGGACCATCCAGCCCGTGCTGTCGAAGACCTGTTTGGTAAAGCGGCTCGAACCTCCCGGCATCGATTTGACCGGGTTGCCGACCGCATCGAACCAGCTATTGCTGGTGATCGGGTTGCCGACCGTGCCCGTGTTGGGATCGACTGCATAGCCGGTGGACTGGTAAACCCGTCCCAGGTTGTCGTACTTGGTCATACTTCGAGAGACCAGATTACCGCTGGCGGAAGTATCGTAGCGGTCGGACTGGATCACCCGGTTCAGGTTGTCATAGGTAACCCGACCAAAGGCATCGAGTTCCCCGTTGGTGTCCACGCGGCGGTTGCGCCAGTCATAGGTGAACGCGGTGGTGCGGGTGTTGACGCCATCGACGTACGCGATCTGACTGGTCAGGTTGTTATCGCCCCCGTCATTGCCGTTGTCGAAGACAGAGCCGCTGACCTGCACCATATTGTTGCCCGAGGCACCGCCGCCGGTTGGGTCGGACTCGGTGGACCCAGTGTCATTGGTGCCCACAAAGATCGCGATGACGTTGTCGCGAACGTCGTGAACACGTTGGCTAATGGTGCCGCCGGGCGAAATCTGCAGGTTCTGCCGCTTCTGGCTGTCGTAGCCGTAGGTTGTCTGGTCGTAGTTGGTCCCACTGGTTCCTTCGCCAGAGGCCGGGATGGTGTGATAGACGCGTGTCGACGAGACCAAGCAGCAATCCGTGTACTGCCAAGTGGTCCAGCTAGTAAATGAGGCTTGCGAGAACGTATCGGTGGGCTGCAAGCGACCTGATGTCGATCCACGCGGCACTTGAATCTGCTCCAGAATATTCCCGCGTGCATCCCGTTGCTGGATGTTGACCGGGTTGATCAGCGTGAAGGTGTAAGCAGGGCCGGTTCCAGTGGCGTAGCCGCTGGCGGTCCAGGTCGCGTGCTCGGCATCTTTGTACACGGTCCAGTGGGCACGTCGCACCGCAGTGGCTGTGCCGCCGAAGTCGATCGTGTGGACAGGGCCCAGTTGCTGGGTCGTGCGTCCCCGTGAATCTATCTCGTAATCAAAGATCAAGTGCTTGCCACCGCCGCTCGGTGTGCTCCAACCAGAAGGTACACCGGAAAGCACCGATGTGTCGGCATCATTGATGCGCTGTAGCATTGCCCCGAGCACTTGGTCGTAGAACATTCGCGTGATGAATCCGCGGGCGTCCATCGACCACGTCAGGTTACCCCGTTCGTCATAAAACTGCTTTTGAGTGGTCGCGGTATTGGGACCGTTCTGGGCTGTTGTCACTACTGGCAGCGTGACCGTTCGCTGCTTGACTTGGACCGTGTCGGTGTACCACTCATAGGCGTACGTCGTTTCAAGTGGTTCGGCCCCGGCATCGTCACGGTACCGAGTCTGCTTGGCGATCGGATAGATCGTCGCCCCGCCACCGGTTCGTTGGGTGTATTCCAATTCGCTTTGGAGTACTGGTGTGCCGCCGCTGCCCTGCTTCAGTGATGTCGACTCCAGGTAACCTTCAACTGCACCGCTTCCCGTGGTCGAGTAGTAACTACGCAGCTTGATCAGCCCCTCTGTGGATCGCAGCGTGATCCCGAGGTCTGCTTCACCCTCATCAAAACTAATCACGGCGGAGGGCAATGCCACTTGCAGGAGTCGCCCCGCGTCATCATACGCGTTGGCACGCAGCCACTGATCGGCCCCAGAGGTGAGCTCACTGAGCAGGCCCTGTCCGATGAAGTTGGTGTAAACCGTATTGACGGAACCTCCCGGACGCGTCTCGGTGGTCTTGCGGCTCCAACTGTTGTAACCATCGGCATTCAGGCTCTGCTCATAAGCAAAGGTGTATGTGAGCGATCCCCGATCAACAATCTCTTTCGTCACTCGGTGCTGAGCGTCATACTCAAAGCAGTACTTTGCGTACTGCAGGAGCACTCCGTTGCTGACCGTGGTAGGATCGAGCGAATCAGCCAGCAGGTCTTCGTAACCATCGGGCTCGACGACATATCGCAAGCCATGCTGAAAACCTTTTGGGTCACCCGTTTTGTAGTAGCGATAGTAGCTCTGCTTGACATTGACCCAGGTGGCCCCCGAAGGCACCTGAATACGCACACGCATCAGGTCACCCGAAGAGCCGAAGCTGTTCGAGCCATCGTAGTATTCGTACGTCACGCGGCGGATGTTGCCCCAGCCGTCCGTGTTGACTTGGCGGCGGTAGGTCACCGAGGTGGTGAGCCCCATGCCGTTGAATTCATATTCAAATTGAGTCGTGGTAGTGTCGCTGCCCACAACCGTTTCACGCTGAATCGTCTGGATCCGACCCGAGGCAGAGTAGGCAACCACATCGGTCTGCTGTCCTGATACGTCGATCATGCTGGTCAACTGACCTGGCAGCGGCTGGGCACCCGAAGCGCTCGAGGATGATGTTGAGCCGCAGGGTTCGTCACCAAAGTCTTTGAAGAACCAAATCTCACCGGAGGGCTGCGTGAGGACGTATCGACGCGAATCGCAGTCGTGCGTCAGTGTGGATTTACCGCCGTAGCGTGCTACGAACGAGACGTCACCACCGGATTCGACGCGGTCGAACCACATCGCATTGCGGGTACTGCGAACAAACGCGATCGTCCCGTCTGGTCCCTTCAGTAGGTAGGGCCACGCTTCGACGATCCAATTATAGCCCAGTCCCACTTCGTTCTGACCCTGGAGTTGATTGCTGTACTGGCGTCGCTGTGCCCAAGGGCCACCGGCTCCAAACGCCTGCAGATCCGTGACAGCCAGTTGCAATTCGCCGTTGAAGTAGCGCACCGGTGCACCGCTCTGGTTCGGCACGCCATCAACGTCTGTTGAACACGGGTTCTCTGGCGGTAGCGGACACGTGCCAGCATCGTCAGAACCACTACCTGCCGATCGTGCCATACTCGCCCCGCCGCCGGACGATGTCATCGAGTCACTCGGAGGGAGATCACAGGGCTCGTCGGGCGGCCCCGGATCGGGTAAGGGTCCCGGGCCTTGCCAGGGACTGGATGATGAACTCGACGGCCATGAACTGCTCGACGAGGCGCCACCCGAAGAAGAGCTTGAGTGCGAGCCCGATGAAGAGGAACTGAGCGAGCCGCTGGACGAAGATGAACTTGGAGAGCCACCCGAGGAACTACTCGACGAAAGTCCGCTCGAAGAGGAACTGCTCGAACTGGCTGAGCTACTGGACGAAGAGACTCCCGGTGAACTACTGCTGGAGCTCCAATAACTGCTGCTCGATGACATTGGTCGCCTCATGCGTTCAGGTGAAACTGATTTTCAAGCTGCCAGTGTTGGGACATGACGGGGCAATGTCAACCGCTGAAAATAGGAGACGATGAATTTCTTAGAAAAAATAGTGTGCAGAACCTTGACTGAGCCGGGGCGATGACACCGTGATGCACCGTCTATTCTGTGCATGAGGATCGGCGAAAAATGCGTTCATTTCAAAATGTATGCATCGTCCAGTGCGACCTCGCAAACATGCCCCTACACGAGGCTCTATGAGAGTTTGCCAGTTTACTTGAGCACTGCACACACACACGCTAGCCCTTAATCAAGCGAAGCTTGATTTAAGATTTGCCGTTGGCGGCGGATTTTCTTGGCGCGCAGTATCCACCACGCCAGCGATGCTGGCAGTGAAATTCTTGTAGGTTGGTTGCTCATCGGCGAGGGGCTTTCTTGGGCTAGGCGTTGACGGCGGTATCAGTGCATCCAGACACTGACTTCGTTGAGGTCACGCCCGTCAGCAACGAAGCGGACGTCGGATGTTGGAATCAATTAGCAGTAGGACATCAACGGATGGCCGGTAGCTCAGCAAGCGGTACACCAAGGTCCGACTGCGGCGGATGATTTGAGCAGGGACCATCAAGATGCGGTCGCGGAAAGTTCGGAAGTCCATCCCGATCACACGCGATTTTGTCGCCGCTTGCTCGGCACGTTCTTGCTCCGTCCCGCTGGGCTTGATCAGCAGACCCGACCAAACTTTCAAGTTCCAGGCCAATGATGCGATCACCATATAGGCCCAGTTACTTGTCAAATCGCTCAGCGGTGCGTTCAGGCAACACTGCTTCAGTTGGGCGATGTTGTTCTCTTGATTGCACCGTGCGTTGGCGTCGACGACCACCTGACGCGGCGTTTTCAATTTCTTCGTCGCGTTAGTGATGTAGAAAAAGTAGACCGGCTGCTCCTTATCGAACAGCCGCATCTGCCCGCGAGTCAAATGCACTTCTTTATGAAGCACCACCACGCGGTAGGTCCGGTTGCACTTGCCCGGTTGATAGTCGAACTCAGCGATTCGTTCGCTGGCAAGTTTCTTGTTGAGGTAGCCATTCCTGACGACGATCTGTTCTTTAAATCGAGGCCGCCGAGCCCGGGGTTTCTCCACCGCCGGCTTCTGGCTACGCCTTCGTTTCATCGCCTTCCACGCCGAAGAGTCAAGGTTTTCAGCAATTTCGACCAATTTGGGCATCGCGTCGATACCAAAGACAAACTCGACGTTGTCAGCATCCCAGCGATCGAAGTTTTCGGTCAATGCAAAGTCGGTGTCACCTCGCAGCACGACCTTGCGGAAGCCTGCGTCGCGGCAACGCTGGACGGCCAAATCAAAGTAGAACGCAGAGTTCTCGTGGCTGGGGCGGTTGCCGCTGCGGTTGGCGATAAACAGTGGCTCACGCGTGTTGGCTAATGTCACCACCAACGGATGGTAACCCCACTGGCCTTTGTAGTTGATACCGATGCCCTGCTTTCGTTCGCCCGAAGTTTCGACCTGTGTTCCGTCCAGCAATTCCCGGCGAGCCGTACTTTTCTAGCTTTGGTTTCGAGCAAGCTGGCGATCGAATGCTTTGGACCGTGGACAATCCCTTTTTGAACTTGTCGATCGCAAGAATCGACTAGCTGCCTACCCATTGTAGCTCCTATCGGCACCACAAGATGAGTTTGTGCGGTTGGGGCGAGCGTACATTCAGCCAAGCGATCTTGAAATCGGGCCGAAATTCACAGCAACAGCGAGGTCCTATGCGTAACGGCGTGGCGGCGGACGGTTCTTACCCGTCCCGCTCAAGACCGTTGCCCAAAGCTCCGAGAACGACTCGAAACAAAAGTGACGCACATGACTACGCAGGTGATCCCATAACTTGCGACGAGTCTTCAGCTTCGCCAGCACCGCTCGAAACAGCGGACAACAAGCCTGCTGGATTTGATCGACTAAGAATGCTAGGAACATCAACAGCATCAGCACCGTTGATAGATTCTTTTTCCCGTGCCCATAATTATGGTCATAGTGGTAACCCTGGTTCTTCAGCGTGTTGAAGGTTTCATTCTCGATCCGCCAACGCGATCGCCCCCCTCGCTGATACAGAACGATCTCCGAACACTCGATGTCCATGTCGGTTACCCAACTAAAGCGTTTGCTGATCTCGCCGCTGTCCGAATCGAACTCGTGGTGTTGAAGGAAATTGATACGAAGATCACCGCTGGATTTATTGAGTTCCAGATTACGAATAAGCTGTGTTTCACATTTGATGACTTTCTTTGGTGTCACGATCGAGGTCTCCACCCAATCGCCTTCGTCATGATCGCCCGCCTCAATCACTTGATCAAAAAGATGCACATGATCTCCCGGTTTGGCACCGAGAAGAAAACGCATATTGACTGCTTGTAGGTCGGCGATGTGTGGTGCATTGCTTGCCAACCCGTCTTCAACGACAATGATCTTGAGCTTGGGGTGAAGGGCACGCAATCGTTTGAGTAAGCGTTTCGTTGCATTCCGCTCGCAATCGTTCTTCGTTTCTCCATCTTGTTTGACGATTGCCTCGATGGCCAAAGGAATCACTTCGCCGGTATCAGGATGAGTCAAAACGGCAGCAACGGCTTGATGATGATACTCAACGGTGCCCTTGGAAGATCGTTTCTCGAGGCACTGTGGGCAACTGATTTTGGTTGAACAGAAATAGCCTGTCCCATCGATCGCGACCAGATAATGCCCACGATCAAACACCCATTTTTTTAACTCCCCTGATCGCTGCAACTCGTTAAAGATATCTGCAAATGCTTCGTTGAGTGGTTCAATATCGATACCATCGAGGATCTCACGCATGGTGGAATCCGATGGGATCGAACTGAGTCCGAACAGCCGATCGATGGCCTGTTCGTCCTCTCGCTCTTCAAAGCTGAGTAAGGAAGGCTCTTTGAGCGAGAACATCGCGAAGGCGGCCATGAGAGTATCAACCATCGTAAAGTCGGTTGATTTTTGGCGTCTGGAATCGGCCACGTCCTCAAAGCGTCGTCTCAAAGTCTGGACCAGATAATCCGCGTTGAGGTATCGTTTTTGACGTGGAAGATTCGAATGGTTGGTCACAGATCTGCTCAATCATCAATAGGCGAAAAGCCTATTATGCCACCAGTCAACGGTGGATCGCCAGGAGGTTGCTGGACCCACCCAATTGATCGCGACATGCTAGCAAATCATCATCCCGGAAATCAGGGCAATTCCCGACTCGCCGGGAATTGCTGTCCATCAATGGAGGTAAGAAATCACTCGATTTGGCACCTGGGGAATTTGACATCCGGCCCATCTCCATCGTCGATCCGTGCCTTCGCCAGGCCACCGAGTCTCTCATCACAACGCACGCTGAGTGTGTTACAAGATTGACGAAGTCATCTGCGAGAACATCGGTTCACGCGAACCGCCCTGCGCTATCAATCTGTATCAGCGTCAAAAATCGCTCTCGGATCGTCCATCAGGGTCACGCTCTAGAGCTGTTCCCAACGTGCGTAGCGGCAATTGCCGAAGCCGTCCAAGAGCTTGAGAAGACCTGGCCTGAATCAGTGCAGCTCGGACCGGACTCGCCAAACCGATTGACGGTTGAGCTAGTGATCGCGGATTTTACTTCTGACGACTGGCCACTTTCGCAATGGATTGCTGACGCGGCAGACGGCTTGAAACTGAACCATTTTTGTTTGGAGGAGTGTTTTTCACGCGGCCATGGACTCAACGTCGCCGCAGCGCGAGCGTCCAGTGATCGCTTACTGCTTCTCGACGCTGACATGCTTGTGACACCTCAGCTAATTCGTACTGGAATCGAGTCCATCGATCAGAACTCAGCTTACTTTCCTATTTTCCGCTACCTGAGCATTAGCGGTGCGCTGCTTGGTCTTGAGGATGCGAGCTTCGGCAATGTATTTCTGTCGAAACAGCTTTTCAATGCGTCCGGGGGAATACCTGAGTTCCAAAGCTGGGGCGGCGAGGATGACATTTTTCACGAACAGATAAGCAGAATTGCAAATGTTCGTCGTGAAGAAGGATGCGGCTTCTATCACCAGTGGCATCCAGAACGGTGTCGGCACGAGAATTATCTCTACCCACCGCAATCCGATTTCATGGCCTACGAAGCAAAGCAGGCAACAGACCGAGAGGCAAGAGCATTTGCTGTCTTGCACAAAGACTGGGAGGGAAAGCTCTTTCTGTACCCAGATGGCAAAATGCAAGCGTCCCACGGCGACCGAGGGCGTTACGAGTGGTCCAAGGAAAACGTCCTGAGCCTTGTCTGGGATGCTTGGCCGGTGGAGACACTATTCCACGATGATGAGGACGGTCAATGGAGGGCAGAGGAGTATCATTTCGTGATTGAAGAATTAACCACAAAGTCTTCGGCTCGTGAAATTCCGTAGTCGCTGCAGACGCTCCATTCATCAACCAAGGCTGCAAGCGGTCCGCAATGCGAGCAAATGCAGTGTGCATCGCTCTCTGAATTGCCGTTCTCTATCCAGTCCCGAAGCACGATTAAATGATCACTTTCTCGCGACTTGGCCAACACGGAAGGTTGGGAAATCAATTATTTCAGATAGCTTCGGTCCTTTCGGTGGGCGCGGCGGTCGGTCAAGACGTTGTGTTCCCGGAGTGGCCATACGCGCAGTACTTTTCCGCCGCATTTCCAGTTGGGTCGGTCACGAATGCAAAGACCTACGTGGAGAGGCAGTTCTCGCACCACGTTCTCCCTGTTGCTCAAGGAAACTGGGACTTGATTGGGTATTTTCAGTCAGAAAAGTATTTTAACACTGATTTGGTGAAGCGTCAGTTTCGTTTCACTGACGATCTCTCTCGTGCATTGTCGGCGAGAGTTGAAAGATCGCGTAGAAGACGAGTACTGCTTTCAGTGCGTCGCGGTGATTTCGTCAATAACTGGAAATATTTTCAGCTCGGCAAGGACTATTACCTCGAGGCATTGTCGTCACTGGACCATGACGTCGAGGTATTCGCAACCAGTGACGATCTCGATTATTGCCGCCACGCATTTGATGGACTCGGATTCGTTTTTGCCGATGGCCTCACAGCGATCGAACAACTTTGTCTCGGTGCCAGTTGTGACGATTTCATCATCAGCAATTCCACCTTCTCATGGTGGCAAGCGTGGCTCGGTGAACAAAGTGGGTCTCGAGTCATCCGTCCGCTCCGCAACTTTAGCGATGCATGCGAAGAGGACGAGACGGACTACTGGCCATTGCGATGGACTATGTTTTCAACGTGATCTACGAATGCTACCTGTCTCAATTGGGGTGATCGGCCACCGGTTGAACGCTCACCTCACTCTCGTTTCCAGCGAAGCGGATGTTGCTGATCGGGGTTGGCTGAATCGTTATCACGAAATTGAATTTTAAAATGGTATAGCCCCCGGTTGAAAGCGTGAGATACGGCGACCGCGCTCGTTTACGTTGGGCTACCGACCAAGCTATCAAGCTCGAATTCCACCGCTGATCTTTCACGCCTTTCGTGGACTGGGTACGACCCTGCTCGCGTCTTATCGGTTGACGTTGCCTCCTCGTGGCGCAACAATGGTGCTCATTCACAACTTTTCCACGTGACGGAAGGAAGCAATCTATGCGTGACAACGCTGGCACTGGTAATTCTGCGCACTCCAACGCTTCTTCGGGCGGCCGCCCAGCGGGTTCGTCGCCATCGAGCAGTTCTCTAACTTCGAGTCGAGTAGTCAACGTCGCTGCGAAGACAGATTTTCAACAGCAGATTCACGACGAAAAGCGAAACGTCACGTGGGCGATCGACGTCTGCGGCCTCATCACACTCATGATTTACGACGAGGTGTTCGGGACGATTCTTCAGCAAATCGATGATGCGAACACCTCATTGCTCTCTGGCGTGCCGTCGGGCTGGAGCACGCCGAACCGTGGTGGCAAGCACTTGATCTTCGATTACGAGATCGACTCTCGGGGACGAACCACCCAGCAACTAGGCCCTGTTCACACCATCGACATCGGAGGCGTGGCCACTGTAGTGCGCCGCGCCGACTGGACCATTTACAAAGATGCCGAGCACGCGACCTGGACCGCCAGCGGCTACGCCACCGGAATCGGCCCCGCTTACGCCTACACGCTGATCAACCCGGTCAACATCCAGCAGCGGGACGCACGCGGGAATATTCTGGAACAGATCCAAGTGCCTCGCGGATCAACCTCGGGTCGCTTGCAGCCGACCGATACATTCTCACAGGCCTCGTTCACCCGTTGGACCAGCTGGCAGTATACAGATGGTTGTCTCGTCTCCTCAATGCGGAATTATCACACAATTCCGGCGTCTGGAGCGGGTGCGAGTGGGCCCCACTACGACTTATGGACATACAGCTATGACAGTCAGGGGCGGATGATCCAGCAGGTTTCACCATCAACGAGTTTACAGTCGACGCGGCGACATTGTGACGATGCAGAAAAACCGACTGGATAAAAGCTAAAGGAGCACCATCAAGAGCAGCCAGTAAGATCCACTACTGAAGAACGAATGAAAACGAGTCTTGTTACCGGCGGCGCCGGATTCATCGGCAGCGGCTTCGTTCGCGGAGCATTGGAGTCGGATACCGAAATGAAGCCACCAAAAGGATGCTGGTATTGGCCTGCTTCGCTACGTTCATGAGTCCTTAAATAGTCAGGACTTGGCGACTCATGACGGAGCATGTCATGAGTCAGAAGGAGTACACGACAGGATTCGAACCTGTAGCCCTCGGTTCCGAGGACCGAAACCTTTCCAAATTCTTTCAAAGATTGAATCCGTGTTAGTCGAAGACACCACTAACTTGAATTCAACTTTCAAAGTGAATTCCGCAAACCATTGCAAGGTAACGAGTTACGAGAGTGGCTTCCGATATGCCTTTGATGGGAACCCATTATTTCCATCGTGTAGAGTTTGTTTGAGCCCATTTCGTGGCTCACAGGCGAAGGACTCGATCCCGCATTTGTGGCGGTTTGAGCGTAGAAAAGCCCGGTCCAGTAGAGTGCTGAACCTGCATCTTAGTAAACAGTTTTTGTAGCCGGGCGACCATCATTCTCACTGTGATCTCGGTGTAAGCCGATACGACGTGGCGATCCTGAGTTACCGAACATTCCCGAAGGCAGTCCGACCGACGACGGCGGATCGAGTGATGATCTCGGCTCACGTCCCGAAGGGTGGCCCGAGGATTTCCCGTGGCCGCCGGTCCGCGAAAAGCCGCCCGTTATCGAAGCCTATCCCTCGATTCACGTTTGGCGGCGGCTGCTGCCGGACCATCCGTATCTACGTTCCGCCTGGCTACTCCGCCCCCGACAATCTCTCGCCAGGCCACCCCGGTGAGCACTATTCCGAGAAGCTGCCCGATCCCGTTATCTATCCGGTCAGTTCCGATAGTGGTTCAACGTCGGACTAGAACGATCGAATCAAGCGAACCTCGCCGGCAGCAAAGTGTCTTTGCACCAGTCCGTCAATTCTGGAAAACAAGATGACCACTTTCACTTCATTCACAGCTTCAACAATCGACTCGTCCTTCGAGGGCGAGGCGGGGATGGTGTGTCGTGAGTGAAGGTTGATTCCGAAACGATCCACAAAGCCCGCCCGGTGAAATACTTGGCGGGCTTTTTTTTGTGGATGATTGGTTTTCGATTGATGGCATTTTACTGTTTCTTCGTTCCCGGTCATTTGGCGCTCATGCGAGCGAAAAGGCGATGGAGGCTGCTCACCTCCACCGCTGGCGATCGGTGCGAAACGCTTCCTTTGAAAAAGGAGTTTGCGAGCTATGTTTCAAAACGAAATGACGCAAAAGACATCGGTCAACGTTGGCACGATCGGTCACATCGACCACGGCAAGACGACACTAACGTCCGCGATCCTGCGTGTTCAAGCCGAAAAGGGTCTGGCTAAGTACAAGTCTTACGAGTCGATCGCCAAGGGGGGCATTGTTCGCGACAAGAACAAGACCGTTACCGTGATCGCCTCGCACGTGAAGTACGAAACCGCCGGCCGTCGATACGCCCACATCGACTGTCCCGGTCATGCCGACTACATCAAGAACATGATCACTGGTGCCGCCCAGATGGACGGCGCGGTGTTGTTGGTGTCGGCTGCCGATGGTCCGATGCCGCAAACTCGCGAACACTTGCTGTTGGCTCGTCAGGTTGGCGTACCGCACTTGGTCGTGTTCATGAACAAGTGCGACCTGGTCGAGGACGCTGAATTGCTGGACTTGGTCGAAATGGACTTGCGTGAACTGCTCAGCGAGTACGGATACCCCGGCGACGAGGTTCCCCTCATTCGCGGATCCGCGAAGCAAGCTCATGACGATCCCACCAACCCCGAAACGATCGCGTGCATCGAGCAACTGCTTGATACACTCGACAGTTCGATTCCCGATCCGTTGCGATTGATCGACAAGCCGTTCTTGATGCCGATTGAGAACGTCTACTCGATCGCCGGCCGCGGCACGGTCGTGACGGGCAAGATCGAGCAAGGCGTTGTGCGAGCAGGTGACCGGATTGAGATCGTTGGTTTGTCTAGTGAGATCGGAAGTGACGTGATCACGCAAGTCGAATCGTTCGGCGACATGTTGGAAGCTGGCAATGCCGGTGACAACGTCGGCGTGTTGCTTCGCAAGACCACGCACACGGCGATTGCGAAGGGACAAGTCTTGGCGAAAGCCGGCAGCGTGACTCCGCATCGAAACTTCGAGGCGGAAGTCTACGTGTTGAAGAAAGAAGAAGGAGGCCGCCACACGCCGTTCTTTGACGGCTATGCACCTCAGTTTTTCTTCCGAACCACGAACGTGACCGGCAGTGCATCGGTGATGGACGGCGTGCAGATGGCGATGCCCGGTGACGGCGTTCGCTTGAGCATCGCCTTGAAGCAACCGATCGCCATCAGCGACGGCGACCACTTCGCCATTCGAGAAGGCGGCAAAACCGTCGGATCGGGTGTCGTCACGAAAGTCGTCGCCTAGCTAATCAAACGCAAAATGCCCGCGGTGGAGCAATCTTCCGCGGGCGTTTTCTTGTTCGAGAATCAATCGTGGCGTATCGCGAACCCTTGGTGGCTATGGATGGTCTCCATACTTGCGATCGACTGGTGGGGTTCCGGCGGCGCGGGCTTTCACGCTTTCGGGCGTTTGATGCTCCGTGTTCCGTGGACGGGTTCTAAAACGAACATCGGTCGAAGTGGGTAGAGCATCAGATTGCAACTCTGACGGTCACGGGTTCGACTCCCGTCACGCAAAGCCGCCTTGGCTAATCACCGAGGCTCTGGACACGAGAGTGTCCCAATTGAAGCTGGCGGGCATTCGGTTGCCTCGCTGAATCGGCCGGTGACGATGGGCGAGTGAATGCTCAACCGCTGTCGTCGGCAACATCGAACGTCGCCTTGCAGGTTCACAGACGGACTGTCGGGGCGTGAACAGAACATGCTGAAAACGATCGTTGCGAGCTCTGCGTTATCTTTGGATGACGCGGTGTCGTACGGTCCGATTCAGCTGACGCCGTTCACGACCGAATGGCCTGAGTGAACTTCCGCGAACGTTTTGTGTGATTCGGGCGAACAATCGTCTGCCCAAAGGCCTCCTTCTCGCAATCAAAACTATACAAAACGCCGCGAGCGAGCCGGCAATCATGCTCGCTGTCTTAGGTAGGAGTTCGACTTCATCATGTTCAAGAAGATTCACATTCGCAGCTACGAAGTCGGTCTGAAGTTCCGCGATGGTGAGTTCGTGGGATTGGTCGCTCCTGGAAAGCACTTTATGTTCACACGATTCGGCAAGGTCCGCGTAGACGTGGCCAGCAAGCGTGATCCTTGGATCGACAGCGAACAGCTCGACGTGATCGTGAAGTCGGGTGTTCTTGCCGGCAAGGCGGAAGTCGTCGACTTGAAGGACGACCAGCGGGCACTCGTGTGGATCGACGGTCGATTCAGTCGCGTGCTCGGTCCTGGGCTATACGCCTACTGGATCGGCGTCCGCGATGTGCGAGTCGAAGTCGTGACGATCGAGGACGCTCGTTTGCAACACAAGGACCTTGCGTCGATCGTTCGCGGCAGCGATGCCGTTCGGTTCTTGGACGTCTGCAAGGTCCAGCGTGATCATGTCGGCGTTCTGTTCCTGGACGGACGTTTTGCCGACGAGTTGGCACCCGGTCTGTACGCGTTCTGGAAGGACGCTGCCGACGCTCGTGTCGTTGAACTCGACTTGCGAGAATCACAAGTCGATGTCAGTGGTCAGGAAATCATGACGGCCGACAAGGTGACGCTGCGAATGAACGCCATCATCACCTATGTGGTGAAGGACGCTCGTCGCGCCATCAGCGCATCGACCGATGTGCGTCAATCGTTGTACCGCGAAACGCAGTTGGCGTTGCGAGGTGCGATTGGTGCTCGGGATTTGGATGCATTCTTGGCCGGCAAGGATGATTTGGTTGAGGAACTCGAAGCAAGCATCCGCGACCGAGCATCATCGTTGGGTCTGGAAGTCGCGTCGGTGGGTATCCGCGATGTGATCCTACCAGGCGACATGAAGGACCTGATGAACAAGGTGACCGAAGCTAAGAAAGCGGCCGAAGCCAACTTGATCTCACGTCGCGAAGAAACGGCGGCCATGCGTAGCCAAGCCAATACGGCAAAGCTATTGGCCGACAACCCAACGCTGATGCGACTCCGAGAGTTGGAAGTACTCGAAAAGATCGCTTTAGCCGGCAACATGAACATCGTGCTCGGCGAGAAAGGCCTCGCCGACCGCGTCGTGAACTTGCTGTAGTCGCAACACGATGTTGAAATTCCAAACGCCCGCAGCGGAGCAATCCACTGCGGGCGTTTTTCGCTGGTGAGTCAAACCTATGCTGCCAAGTCTGCTGGGTCTGCGGTAGAATTAATGAAAATGACATGATCTTACGGGGAACAGCCACGCAAAGTGACGAACGAAAACTCATCGGTAGACGGGCAGCAAGTTCTGCGACGATTGAGCGGGCGTTCTGTTGGAATGACGGCGAGGGAACTGGCGAGGTCACTAAGAGTTCGGCCGAGTGAAGTCAATCAATGCCTGTTGGACCTCCAGGTAAAAGGCCAAGTCACATTCCGAGGTGGCAAGTGGTTGGCCGCCAATTCGCGTGCGGTTCTGGGTGGCAACGTGACGGCCGCCGTCAGTCCAACCATTCCTGCGAGCTTGCCCGAAGTTGCCCGGCAACCAACCACCTCAATAGACGTCCCACGACGTGCTGATCAGCGGGATCAACCTGAGAGGAATGCAGCAAACCGCGATTCCCGCCGCATCAATCGAACTGGATCGCGTTGGTCGACGTTTCGGCGTCTTTGCGATTATTACGCTGAATGCGTTCGCTTGGATCAGCGGTCGTCGATCACGGCCACTGCGGCGGATGAATTTGAAACGATTGTGTGCATGGATGGAGCTTTGCCCAATGCATCGCAGTTGCAGATCCGAACTCGGGAGTCGTGGCATAAGTGGGTTCGGAAGGTAACTGAAGACGATTACGTCTTTGTCGGGTATCCGTTGCAAAGGTACCGCTGGCGAAATACGCAAGAGGAGAAGGACGTTGATTTCGTTTCGCCAGTCTTTGTGCTTCCGTGTCGAACACAGCTTCGTGGCACAGACCTCGAACTGGAATCAGTCGGTCCTGTGCGAATCAATGAGGGCTGGCTGGAACGAAGGCTCAAGAACGTCGACGAGCGACGCACCTTCTTGGAATTGTGTGGTGTCGACTCGGCAAGCGATGATGGTATCAACTCGACGACGTGGAGTGAGTGCGCGAGGCTGCTAAATCATTTTTATCCAGACTGGCAGGTTGAAACACTTGATCCAAACAGAATCTCATCTTCACCGAGTTTGGCGAGCTTGCAGAAGGACGGCATCTACAACCGAGCAGGGTTGATTATTCCGAAGAAATGGAAGTTCACGGGCGGTCTGTATCGTGAACTTTTGAAGCTTGCCAACGAGACTCCGGACGACCAGCTTGACCAGAGTGCATTGAGGCATTTCTTTCCACATCAGCCGGCCAGCCCAAAACAATCCAACGGCGAACAGGAGAATCATTCCAATCATTCGCCCGAAGTTGTTGGTGCTCAAGTACTGAAACTCAATCACGAACAAATGGTCGCGTCTTGTGCGGCAGCGGTGCATGATCTTTCGATCGTGGTGGGGCCGCCGGGCACGGGGAAATCTCGTGTCGTTGCGGCTGTGCTTGCACAGCAAGCGTTACTAAATCGAAGTGCGTTGGTGGCAAGTCGGAATCACCAAGCACTCGAAGCGGTGGTTCCGCGCGTCAACGCGATCACCGAACCGTGGCCGATCATGCTTCGGCTCGCCCGGCCTTGGGGCGCGCCCGCCGACACGTCAATGCAAGCAGCCATTGGGCAACTTGTTTCGAGCGATCTGACTGGCGACCGTGACCACCTCGATAACGTCCGCGATGCGCTCGCGAGACGTATTCTCGTTCACGCCGAGGCGTCTGAAGTCGTTTCGCAAGTCGGAGAATTGCGTGAGACACTTCGCAAGCGATCCTTTGACCTCGATGAGGCAATTCAACAGGTACCGGCTCCGCACCGCGACACTGCTATCCTTGGCCATACCGAGTTGCCGGACACAACTAGAATCGAAACTGCGATCAAACGGCTTCTCGACCCAGAACCGTTTCGGTGGTCGATTCGGTGGCTTTGGCACCGTTTCCTGAAAAAGAAACGTTTGCAAAGTGGCTTAATAACGGCTGCATCCATCGATGGCGAAATGAAACGGGTGTTTGACAAATCGGGCAAGCTTCCCGGCATGAGTCGAGACATCACGCCGGAGGCCGTTTTATTTGCCCGCCAAGTCCTTCAGTTTTGGAAGCCCATCGCGGACGCGAGTTCGGCGGCTTGCCTGGTTCAGGACTTGCGTGATCAGCTCGATCAATTGCCCGCAACAGATGAAGCGTGTCGTCGCGAGTACGAAGCCGCTTGCGAGGTTGCTAAGCTGTCGGCTGAATCGTTCTTGGAACTCGCTCGGCAAAGCGGATCAGAGATCACCGACGAAGAACGAAGTCTACTCGCGAACATCTTGGCAACGATTGAAAATCGCAGCGGTCTCGATACCGAAGCCGATCATCGACGCTGGTCCGAGGCGATGCGAAAAGCATTTCCTGTGTTCTTGAAACATTTTCCGTTGGCCGCCACCACCAATCTTTCAATCCGCCGCGACATCAACTTGCAGCCCGCCGTTTTTGAGCTGTTGGTGATTGATGAGGCGTCGCAGTGTGATATTGCTTCGGTCATTCCGTTGATGTTTCGAGCCAAGAGGGCGATGATTGTTGGCGACCCGATGCAGTTGTCGCACGTTACAAGTTTGTCATCGGCGACTGATCGGCACCTTCGCCGCCAATTCGGTGTTGATGACATCGAGTTAGAGCGATTCAGCTACCGAACTTCATCAATGTTCCATTTGGCGAACACTTCACCCAAGGTTGGGTCGCGAGTGTCGCTGCGTCAGCACCACCGGTGTCACCCTTCGATCGCTGCGTACTGCAGCGAGACGTTCTACAAGGGTTCTTGGACCGTCTTGACCGAGGACACGGGTAAGCAGGGAATTCAATGGACCGACGTTGCCGACGATAGCAAGCCTGCGCCGGGTGGCGGTGCGATCAGCCACCAGCAGATATTGAAGATCTGTGACGAGGTCAAACGGTTGCAAGAGAGTGGCTACCAAGGATCGCTTGGCGTAGTCACGCCATTTCGCCAGCAGGCCAATCGGCTTCGCGATGCCATTTACCAAGCCATCCCACATGACTTCGTGGTCACGTCTCGGTTGTTGGTTGACACGGCCGATGGATTTCAGGGTGATGAGCGGGACACGGTTTTGTTCAGCTTGGTTGGCGGTGAAAAATTGACTGAGGGTTCCACTCGTTTTCTTGCGGGCGGCCCCAACCGCTTTAACGTAGCCGTTAGCCGGGCCAAACATTTGCTTCATGTCTTTGGAGACTCGACGTGGGCCAGAAACTGCGACATCCGGCACATTCGCACACTGGCCGAATTTTGTGATCGGGAAACAGTGGAGAAATCGAAGTCTATCACCGCTGGATATCGCATCGACCTAGTGGGGCCAGTGTGGGAACCTGCGTTGGCCGACGCGATGACGAAAGCCGGTCTCGAGTATCACCAGCAATATCCCGCCAGCGGTCGGTATCTCGATTTCGCTTTGTTTACCGAAAGGATGAAGCTGGACGTGGAGGTCGATGGCGAGACCTATCATCGCAGCGGAAGCGGCAACCGTGTTTCGGAAGACATTCGCCGAGACCAAGCCTTGATCGCTGGCGGATGGACCATCCTTCGGTTCTGGGTCTACGAACTTCGCGAGGACATGGACCGCTGCGTTGAAAAGATCAGGCAAACCATCGAGGGCGGTTCCGCAGCGTAGGAAACAAAGCCAAGGCGTTCCTGATGACAGGCTCGAAGCCTATCCCTCGATGAGACGGCAATTACAATGGCGGCTCTGGGCCGCTATTGACGGCTAAAACCGGAGTTTTTATACGTATTTCGCCGCCGCTATCTCATGACCGCCTATCCCGACCCGCCGAGCCAGTCCAGTTACCCTGGGGAGAACTATCCTCCTGCCAATTATCCGGCGTCCAGTTCTCCAGCGTCTGGGCAAACGCCGACGCCGGCTGACCAGAATTTGTCGGATAACGTCCGCCCGGAACTTCCGTCGAACCTGTGGCCATGGCTCATTGGCACGGGCGCTGTCATCGCCTTGTCACTTCAAACATGGTCGCTACTTGGCCTGCTGGAGGCCGGCGGTCAAGAATCGGATTTCCAAGCCAAGGTCTCGGCCTGGGAATCGGCGAACAAGAATCGACAAGAAGCGATCGACACCTGGAACAGCATCGAGCAGCAAGCTGGTCAGAACGTCGATCAATTGCGGGAGCAGTCCGCGCTTCTTCAAGGCACGATTGATTCGTTGCAAAAACAACGTGACCAGCTAGTCGAGACAACGACCTCCCAGGCCAAGACGCTGCAATCGTTACAAGATGCGAGGGAGGGATTGCAGAATAAAGTTGACCTCGCCAAGACGAAGCTCGCGGACGTCACCGAACAACAGCAATCCGTGTTACTCGCTGTCAAGACAGCCGAAGCAACGCAGACGCAGACTGAGTCATTGAATGACCAACTGATTGAGCGGGGCAAACGAATTAAAACCGCGTTGGCAGCATTGGAAGCCGAATCGGCAAAAGCGGAAGCGGAAGTCGAAACGCAAGAGAAGCTTATAAGCAAAAGCGAAGCTGAGCTTGCAGCGATGGAAGCACGTGTCAGCCAGTTCGATACCTTCTTGCAAAAGAAACTTGCCAGTGTCGCGGAGTTTAAGTTGCAACAGGAGAAGTCTTCTCAAACAGCGAAAGAATTGGAGACGACCGCCGAAGAACTGCGACGCCAAACCGCCGCCGTCGCGAAGGCGACCAATGCGCTGGCTGTACTCAAGAAACAAGTCGACGATCAAAACGCGACTCGCGATCAGAGCGATCAGGATCTTGCGAACGTTCAGGCCAATGTGAAGGCGGCCGAGACCCAACTGGCCGACTTGAGAAAGAGAGAACAGCAACTTGCCCAGCAGATGGCAACAATGACGACAACGCTCAGTGCGGCTGCAACCGACGCCTCGGAGTCGTTGTCGAAAATCTCAGAAACGGCCGCTGCAACGATTCAAGAGATGGCGGCCAAAGCAACGGAGGTCCGCAAGGCGGTCAGCCAGATCCAAGTCCCCGTCATCGAGTCGTCCGTGGCCGAGCCACCTAGTACCGATCCATCCGTTACCGAGCCAGCGGCAGAGACAAGCGGTGAGCAGCCATGACCGATCCGAACTTTTGGTCGATTGTTTCTGTTGCGCTCGCACTTGCCGTTACGTTGATTGGTGCATTGGTCGCACTCTTGTCGTATGGTCATCACCGCCGTCAAGCGATGCGGTTTTGGGAACGTGAACAGCGACTCCCCGATGCAACACGCCTGGCCAACTTAAAGGTGCAACTCGAAGAACTCCGAGAGGAATACGGCGAGCTAAAGGACAACGTGTTCGATGCCCAGCAAACGATCGAAGCCGCAGCGAACCAGCGACAATGGATGGAAGATGCGAAAGAAGAGATCGCTCGACTCGAAGAAGACAAAAAAGAAGTTGCACGAGTTCAAAACGAACTGGAGACCACCCAAACACAGCTCGCAAGCTTAATCGAGCAAAAGTCTGGCTTAGAAGGCGAAATTGCTAACCGCAAGTCTCAGGTGGATGAGCTTGATGCGAAGGCCGCTGAGCTGAGAAAGGACCTAGCGAATCTCGAAATCGAAGTTGAAAAGGCGAATCGGCTCAGAGACGATATTGTCAAGCTGGAAGCTGCCAAGAAAGAAGCCACCGAGGAAGCTGATCGGCTGAGTCGAGCGGCAAGTGAGCTTCGCAACCGATTGGAAACCGAGTTAGCAGCGCTCCGACACGAGCGAGACGGATTGGAACGCGAAGTCAGCGATTTAGGAAAAGAGATCGCAAACCGAAATCAAGAACAAGCGAACTTCGACAGCCAATTGAAAACGCTGCGAGAGAATCTCGATGGGCTTGGCAGCAAAGAACGCGAACTCAAAGGTCAACTCGCCGAACTTGAAACGCAAGCAGACAAGGCGAGATCCGTTGCCAAGGATCTTGCGCAACTGGAACAACAGAAGAAGGCTGCGAAGCAAGATGCTGATTCACTCGAATCTAAGCTCGACGAGTTGAAACGCCAAAAGGCACAATCGGAGGATGAAGCGAAGCGGCTATCGAAGTCACTGGACGATCTGAAAAAGCAGCAATCCGATCTCGAAGGCGAACGACGCAAGCTCAAAAGCGAAGTCGAGAAACTGGAGTCGAAGTCGAATGCACTGAGTGCTCAAATTCCAACCATGCAGTCGATGTTCGACACTCTCTCCTCCTCGGTCGCTGCGCACGACGGTGTGACGAAACCCGAAGACAACGAAATCTGGCAACCGGTGTTGCCAGCGTATCAAGCGACGACGGGTGATGGACGGGGTGAACAGGAATGTCTAGAAGACCTCGCAGGCAGCCTACGGTTGCTTGGTCTTAAATTTGACAATCGCACCTTGTACGCATTCCACACTTCGCTCAAGACGACCGACAGCTCGCCGCTCGTGACACTCGCCGGGGTGAGCGGGACCGGAAAAAGCGAACTGCCGCGGCGATATGCCGAAGCCACCGGAATGAATTTTTTGAACGTCGCCGTTCAACCGCGTTGGGACAGCCCGCAAGACCTCTTTGGCTTCTACGATTATCTCGAACGCCGGTTTCGCCCAACCGACCTGACTCGAGCGTTGATTCAGATGGATCCCTTCGGCGAAGAGACGGGACGTGGTTGGAACGCCCCGAAAGACTACCAAAAGAGTCGTTTACCGAAGCAGATGCTACTCGTTCTTCTCGATGAAATGAACCTAGCACGCATCGAATACTATTTCAGTGAGTTTCTCAGCCGACTCGAAACGCGTCGCGGCATCAAATCTCATGACGCAGCCAATCGCAAGCTCGCCGAGATACCCTTGGATGTCGGTGGGCGTCGAAGTGGCGATCCGCCCATGCAGCTTTTCGTTGACAAGAACGTTCTATTTGTCGGGACGATGAACGAGGATGAAACAACACAGGCACTGTCGGACAAGGTGATCGACCGAGCGAACGTCTTGCGATTTGGAAGCCCCAACTCGATTGTTCCGGTACCGGCGTCACAACGAAACGGTCGCATTATGGAGACGCGTCCGAGGTTGACCCGTGAGATTTGGCAAGGTTGGTGTCAGTCGGCCGATAGTTTAGCAGACGACGAGCGAACGAGACTGCTTGGTTGGGTCGGCGAGATGCGTCACGCCATGGATGCGGTCAATCGTCCGTTCGCCTATCGGGTGGCGCATTCGATTTTGGAGTATGCCGCCAACTACCCCGATATCGACAGGAAATTGGACTTCGTGATCGCGGATCAAATCGAACAGAAGATTCTTCCTAAGTTGATGGGACTCAACCCGCAAGACCCGAATGTTCAAAAGGCAATTGCGACGATCAACAAGATCTTGAATGAGGTCGATGACGACGTCTTGCAAAACAAAATCAACGAGTGCAGCCAGGACGATTACTTCCAATGGTCGGGGATTGACCGGAGCGAGGTGTAGCGTGCAAGAAGCCGTCATTGAATCCAGCGACATCGCGCCGGAAGAATCGCCAATCCTTGATGCGTTAGAGCAATTTGCCCAGTTCGTTGATGAGATCTATGACGGCCCAAGAGATCGCGCCGTTGCTTGGGAGGGGAACCCAAGTCGAGTGGCGATACGCAGTGTCGGTCGCGTGGTTTGCAAGTGGCGTCACGCGGTGAAGCCGAATCGGCCGCCTAGCGCCTTGATCGTTCGGCTGGCCAGGCGGTTGCCTTCGGTCCTCACGGATGTGACCCAGCACCCCAAGCGAGTTTTGCAACGACGCAGGGCAATGGAACCGATCAATCGTCTGCGCGAGCTCGATTCCACATGTGTGCGTTGGTTGACTCGCCAACCGGGAAACACACTCGCGGAAAAATCGGGACACCGCCGTGCCGTTCTGGCTGTTCAGCGTTTTGAGAGTGTTGATACGCTAGAAAACCGAGTCGTCTTCGACCTACTGAAACGCTGTAGCAAACTGGCGAGCAATTACCTGCGACAGCACCAGGCACGTTTCCCGAAGCATCCCTGGATCCGGATGACGGCCGATTTCCTCAAACTTTGCCGCCGTCTCGAATCGTTGCCTCACCTTCGCGAAGTGTCGGGACTCCCGAGTCTTCCTAAGCCGAACTATGTGCTTTTACACGAAACCCGGTACAAACAGGTTTGGCGATCGTACATGGAAGTCATCCGTCAACAACGCCGTCGCCAGCACCTCTGGATTTGGCGACACGAGGCATTCATGGATATGCTGACGGTCGCATGGATGAATTCTGCAAGTCGCTCGTGCGTCGATCGCACGCAACGTAAAACGGCGCATCGTTTTGACCTTCGGATACGCGAGATACCTTTGCGGGGAACGTTTTTCGACTGGGCCGCTCCGCCACCGATTTGGAGAATCTCGCCCGATCGTAGCTTCTACATCGGCCCGACTGATTCAGCTGGGCAGTTGTCGAGCGTGGATGATCATGCAGGCGGGGGAACCAGTATCGTCGTTTGGGAAGACGGAAAAGCGCGATGCACATCGTTGTCACTCGGACTCGCCGATGACCAAGTCACCGTTCTCTTGCAAAGCATTCAGAACGCAGAAGCTTCTGCCCAACGCGTCGCTGTTCCGCTCCCGTTGATCGAACAACCGCACGCACTGGATACCATGCATCAACAATGGTGCGGATCATGAGCGAAGAAGTTGCTCAAGAATACGCGTGGGGCGTCAGCGTTGGTTCGATGCATTGGTCGACCCTCGGCATGCCACTCGATCGAAAACTCCCTGCGATCTCCAAACACCGGTCACCGGATCACACGGCTGCGTCGGTACTGCTAAGCCGCTGGGCAGGGGAACCACTGCGTCTGGATTACTGCTGGCCGCCGCATCCACGTGGATCAGCAGAAATGTGGCCCCCCGAGGCGAAGATTGGAAGCGACTGTGGCAGTGGTCGATTCCCATTGGCGGCGGCATGGACGGGGCGAATCGAAGACCGGGTTTGGTCGTGGAAAGTGGATGGAGAAACGCGAGAACTTCATTCGCTCGACGCGATCGTAACTACGGTTTCTGCCTTCGCCCAGCGGAATGCCCGAGGGCGGTCCAATGCAATCGTCATTCCCAACGACTTCAAGCAGCGTGAACAGCAAAAGCTCATCGACGTCTGTTTAACATCCGGCGTCGATGCCGCGTTGCTTTGGTTGCCAGTGGCCGCGGCATTGGCATGGCTAGATGATCACCAGGAATCACTCCCCGACCCAAAATTACAACCCAGCGGTAGTCTTGCGTTGCCAGTCGTCCATGCGGACTGGGGGCGAGTCAATTGTTGCACCATCCATTTAGTTCCGTACGAAGACAAGCACGGCACTCGATGGGTGCCCGCTCGTCAACGACCTATTGTCAGCGATTGGAATATCCACGGCTTCGGTTGGAATGACGTAACGAGTTGTGACGAAGCGAATATCGAATCGGCGTGGAAGCAGTGTTTCATCGCAAAGAACCAAACATTCTCGAATGGTCTAGCCGATGGCCACCAGAATCTTCTCGATCGGGTGACAGGATGGACCATCGATCAACGATCGCGCCTTCAAGTGGACGGGGCGTTGGCCAAGCACCTCGCAACCATCGACTCACCCGTTTCAGCCATCTTCGTTGGTGATTTCGCCGACGCGGTCGCAGCTGGACCAGATGTCAATCAACAGTTCCGACGAATAACCGAGAATGGCACCGCAAACGTCCCGGTCGTTGCAGCCGGAGTCGCTGGCGAAGATTTGCTTGCGAGGGGGGCCTCTATTTTCGCACGAGACCGAGCCGAAAGAAGGACAAGCTATCTCGACACTTTGCCAGACTTGGAACTCTTCGTGGATCGAAACCACCAGTACGATTGGCTGAGCCTGCTGGGCGGCAGTGATCAATTTGTTCCAGGCGGTCAGCAATGGGAACTGCCTAATCCGATCGAAGGACTCGCACTACGCCGCGGTGCGACCAGCATCAAACTCGTGGTCGCCCACGACGAATACCCCGGAGTCCGTGAACTTCAAGTCACGCTCGATCGCCCAGCGGAACAACGCCTCGCAGCAACCCTGAATGTTTCTGCAACGCCAGCACAAGGCAACGCCAAGCTTCGGCTTGTGACCGTTGCCCAGGGATCCATCCCGTCACGTTCGATCTTGGCAAACTGGGATCGGATGCAGCCCGTTCTCGACCACGAAGGCAAGTCCGTCGACAAGGCAACATTCCTGAAAATGCAGCCGAGAGCCTACCCAGAGCTTTTCCCGCGAAGATGGAGTCACGCGAAGTGGCGGGCCGCGATCCCAACGGCCCAAAAGATAATCCGCCGCGTGAGAGATGAACCAGTTGATTCCATCATAAAGGATGATTGGTCCATCACGCACCTCAAGGATCGCTTGCTCGCCAAAGACCAGTCACAAACTCCTTTCGATGCGACCGCAATTGGTTCCGACTTTAAGGCACCATTCGATCAAGCAACCCTAGATGTCCTTGGTGCCTCGCTGCTGAAGTTCTGGCAATCATCGAAGCATCTGCAATCCGCCTCGGTCACTACCGTGGTTCGAGCCTTGGGCTACCTTTCTGTCGAAAATAAAGAGTTCGACGACTGGCTCGCAGCGAATCTTGGTAATCGCTTTCGAGACCGGCAAGCAGTACTGCACACGTCGGGGTTGGCAATGCGTGCGCCATCCAACATCGCGACGCTCTTCGACTTCGTCTTTTTCGCAAATGGTCGATCGGTTTCACCAGGTGCAAACGAACTAAAAGCTATCTCACAAGTGCTCCGTTACCGGACCGACGCAACTCAAAGCATCGACAGCCAAAAATGCGAACGTGTCATCCAATCGTGTTTGGGGATCTTTGAGCGTGGAATGGACCGTGGCGGTGGAGGTTACCCTTTCCGTTGGGCAAGTCTGATTATTGTTTACATGCTTCGACGACGAATGTTCGACTTCGATTTTCTTGACCCTCAGCAAGACATAGCGATCGAAGCAAAAGAGCTTTTCAGAACAGCGATACAAAGACATCAACAACGACTTCTACGACCAATGGGCGGATCCGTCGACTTGCCTGCGGCACTTCAGCAAATGATCAACTACATCGACCGAAAGGGCTCCGGCGATATTTTGATGGCGAGTGAGTAGCGTTCACATCCTTCTTTTTGCCAGCCCGCTAGTATGACCGAGGGCACCCTGGGTGTCGCCGCGGCGATGAAGCGGTTGCTTGGGTAACCAGTATCAATCGTGAGCTGATGGGCACTCGGCGGCTTTCGTTGCATTGAGCTCAATGAACCCTTCGTCGTCTTCGTAAAAGATGGCTTCGGCGGGGCATTCAGGAACGCAAGCATGGTTCACCGACAATAAGGCATCTGTCGTCTCGTTGTTGCGGACCGAGAGCACGGGCGGGATTTCTTTTGCCCATGGCTTCAGACGCATCTTTCGCTCATCGGGCCGCAACCAGACAATAGCATGGCTCGTATTTATAGCGTCCGCACTGGCTTCACAACTCGTCGCCCCACATCGACACGGAATCCTAACATGTTCGACAAACTTGTCCGCGAGATTCAGCGACTGGAGATGAATCGCCCAGGTGGTATCGAAGTTTCAATTGACATTCCGATTGACGAAAAAGGATATCTTGACCGAACATGCCCGCGCGAGACGTGCGGCAGCGTGTTCAAGGTCCAGTTCGTCGACTGGCGAGACAAAGTCCCAGAGGAACAGGCGTATTGCCCAAAGTGTGGAGGGCGTCATGAACCGACCGAGTTCAACACTGATTGGCAACAGGAATACATCGCCGAGACCGCGCAGGCATACGCGGCTAATCAGCTTAACAAGGCACTCGGGCGGGCGGCTCGGCAAACCCGCCCGACGAAAATTTCAACTGGCCTATTTGGCATTACGATGTCCGTTGAGCATCGACCGAGTCCGCGGAAGATTGTTCTGCCGCCGGCGGCCTACGAGATCCTTCGACAGGATTTTCGATGTCCGCAGTGCCGATGTCGCTATTCCACTATTGGCAACGGATACTTCTGTCCGGCGTGCGGCCCAACTCGGTCATTCAAGACTTCGATCAAACACTCACCACAACGCGCAAGTGCGTCGAATCACTTGATGTCATCGCGGCGGCACTGGGAGCTAAACACGATGTCGACGTTGCCGCCAATGTCGTCGATCAAATCCTGGAAGACCAAGTCGAAAACCTCGTGACGGCGATGCAGCGTGTAACCGAGGCAATGTTCGCGGAACTGCCAACAGCTTCCACTTTCAAAGTGGACACCAACTTGTTCCAGCGCGTCGACGATGCCTCCAATAAATGGCGAGACGCAACACACAGCGGCTATGACGACATACTTGCGTCAGGGCAATTGGACTTCCTCAAGATCATGGTTCAACGCCGTCACAAAATCGGGCATCGCCAGGGCATCGTCGACCAGAAGTACGTCGAAAAAAGCGGCGACAGGACTTTCGTGCCGGGCAACGGTTGATCATTCGGCCCGGAGAAGTGGTCCGCCTGGCGGACATACTGGAGCAATTGGTCCAGGGCCTTCGCAATATTCTCATCAGCAACGGTGGACCCACAGCTCGCTAGCGAATTACGACACATGAACATGCGCACACAATGTGAGCACTTTTCATTTTGCTTCAAATCCTCACCCAAAGTTGATCCAATCATCTGAATGAATGGCTGGATGGCAAATAGTGAAAACAAAATACTACTGGTTATCACACTTTTTAGCGATCGCTGGAAAGTGCAGCAATATTTTTGCTGTGGGGTTGTGTCGGCTTGGGGTATTCACTAGATTTCTCGCAATGGATGTCATGAGCGCATGAAAAACGGCTCCGTGCTTGAACACGAAGCCGTCTGCGTTCATGCGGGCGGGGAGCCCGGATGACCTATTGATAACACCATTCTGACTCCCAAAACCCGCTGGTCAAGGACGACCGTGGCGGCAGCAACTCTGTTTGCCGCTTTTCGTTTGGTCTAGCGCGGTCGTCAGTGCCACGCATGATAGGAGTCGATTCAATGAATTCTCGTTTAGTGCACCTGATGCTGCTGGTTATAGCGAGCCTCGCCACAACCGTTGCCGGGCAGGGGTTTCTTCCGGCACCCGGTGACGATGTCTCTCGCGGAGCGTTTGGGGGCGCAAATTTTCCGCTTCCCGAAAACTCAATCTTACAAACCACCCAGCCTTTTCGTTCGGAGTCTGAACCCGATTGGAAGGTGGTTCGGTTGATGGCGGAGCTTAGCTTCCTCGCCTATGAAGACAGCTTTCCAACCGTGCAAAACCGATTGCGTCTATTTGATCTGTCGCTTGCGTCATTTGCGACGGTCGACAACCACCATGTCATTAGCGGGTGGGACCAAGGCAGCCGCGTTTTAGTGATCGCGTTTCGCGGTACGGACATTTCTCAGCTCGCCGATGTCTGGACGGACTTGGACTACGAGACGGAGGCGTCGCCGGTTGGCAACGTCCATCGCGGTTTCTATCTGGCGACCAACGCCCTACTTGGTGGCATTCATTATGAGATCAGACGCCGTAAGCCGCGTCACATTTGGATCACGGGCCATTCGCTTGGCGGCGCGATGGCGACGATTTGCTTGGCGGAACTCGATCGCTTGCAAGTGCCAGTTACTGGGGTCGTGACGTTTGGCCAACCGCGTGTCGGCGACAAAGCCTTTACTGAAAATCTGAATCAAGGCCTCGGATCTAAGATTCTGCGAGTGATCAACGAGCAAGACATTGTTGCGTCGCTGCCACCGTACATTCCGTTCAAGGTTCCGCGGTACTACAGCGGTGGAAGCGTGATGCAGTTTTCAAACGGTCTACTTGTCCGCAGCGGTGGAGTGCAGATGATGGCCAAGCCGGTCGTCAATGGTCGCGGCGAAGTCATTCAAGTCTTCGGGGAACAAAAAACCGGCGACAGCGAGGCACCGCGCGGACCGTCTGGTGAAATGCCGCCCGACCCCGAGCAGTTGACTGAGGACGAGTATCGAGAGCTCCAAGACATCCTCCATGACGACGGTAGTCAAGGGGAGCAACAGTACGGTGGTCCGCTCGGCAGTCCCTTCGATCGTTTCAACCTAAAGGAGCGAGCCAGCCAGCACCCGATGCACCTCTACATCCAGAACATTGAGCGTTTCGCTGCGGAGGGCAAGTAGAAATGAACTTCACTCATTACGATCTCGGTCACCGCCAAAGAGGCGACATTGTTGAAGTCACGCTGAAGGGAAATTCAGCAAATGTCCGACTTCTCGATTCGTCAAACTTCCAAAGCTACAAAAATGGACGGCGTCATTCGTATCATGGCGGTCGTGCAACGAAGTCGCCAGTTCGGCTTCCCGTACCCAACAATGGGCATTGGCATGTCGCTGTCGATATGCAAGGCCTAGGCGGCCGGGTCAGCAGTTCGATTCGTACGATTCGACCAACGCGCCCTCTGCCAACAATTAACGAAGCCCCATTGGGATCTATTCCGAGTCTCGTTCGCACACCCGCACCGGCAGATGACGGAACCATCGAAGAGCTGGAGTTCGACGTCTTCATTTCTCATGCGAGTGAAGGCAAGGACTCGGTTGTTCGTCCTTTGGCTGAAGCGCTCAAGGAAGGCGGGCTTCGCGTTTGGTTCGACGAGTTTGAGCTTGGTATCGGCGATAGCTTGCGTCGGAAAATTGACCAAGGCTTGGCTCGCAGTCGTTTCGGCGTCGTGGTCTTGTCCCGGAGTTTTTTCGGCAAGGGGTGGACCAATTACGAGTTAGATGGAATCGTCACTAAGGCCGTCTCGGGCGATCAGGTACTGCTTCCGATTTGGCACGAAATCACCAAAAAGGAAGTGATCGAGTACAGCCCGTCCATTGCGGACAAGCTGGCAAGAAGCACCGCCACTCATACGGTTGAAGAAATCGCCGAGGAGATTGTGTCTGTCATTCGCAAGGCAGACTAGTTCCTCATGCAGCACTTAATCAGCGATATTACCGAAGTTCGGATGGGCTATCACTTTCGTGGCCGGGTTCAGGAGGAACCCGGTGGCAATGCGTTGGTGCTGCAGATTCGTGATGTGGATGAAGATGGTCGGTTCGATCCGGAAGCGTTGACGCCGATGGAGATTCCGAATTTGTCAAACCACGCACTGTCGGCTGGCGACGTTGTGTTTCTGGCACGCGGTGCCCGGCGGTATGCATTTTTGTTTGATGCGGTGGACCACGACAACATCGTGCCGGCTGGTTACTTCATGGTGCTTCGTGCCAAAGACGTGCGGGTTCGGTCCGGGTATCTGGCTTGGGCGATCAACCAAGATCGGTTCCAGGCTCTCATCGACTCGGTGTCGTCGGGTACGGCTGTGCCACAAATCACTAAAGGCAATTTGACCGAACTTTCGATCGACGTGCCTGACGTGGAAACACAAGATCGCATCGCTGCGATTGACGCTTTGATGAATCGAGAACGAACACTGATGCAGAAGCTGAGAGACCGGCGGTCGGCATTGCTGCGGGCGGCGGCTCGTGGGGCCGACGACTAACTTTCGGCCGGGACCAAAAACTTAATCAACAATCAAAACACGCCGAGCAACTTCGGAAGACATACAAGGCGCCATGAGCAAAGAATTCACTCAAGACGAGATCAACTCGATCGTCTGGAAAGCTTGCGATTCGTTTCGCGGGGCCGTCGATCCGTCGGAATACAAGAACTACATCCTGACGATGTTGTTCCTGAAGTACCTGACCGACCTGTGGAAGGATAAACGCGACGAGTACACCAAGAAGTACAAGGGTGAAAAAAAGCGAATCGAGCGAGCGCTGGCTCGAGAGCGGTTTGCGTTACCGCCGAAGTGTGACTTCGACACGCTGTACGAGAACCGCGAGGCGGCTGACATCGGGGACCGGATCAACAAGGCGCTGCAGAAAATCGAAGATGCCAACAAGGCGAAGCTCGAAAACGTTTTCCGAAACATTGATTTCAACTCCGAAGCGGCGTTGGGGCAGACGAAAGATCGCAACCGGCGGTTGAAGAATCTGCTGGAGGATTTTTATGGCAGCGACGCGCGGCCGTTGGATCTGCGGCCGTCGCACCTGAGCAACCGTGATGTGATCGGGGATTGTTACGAGTACCTGATCGAGAAGTTCGCGGCAGGGGCGGGGAAGAAAGCCGGTGAGTTTTACACGCCCAAGGAAGTGTCGATGTTGCTGGCCAAGTTGGTCGATCCGCAGCCCGGTGACACGATTTGCGATCCGGCTTGTGGCAGTGGTTCGCTGTTAATTCGGACTGCAAAAGAGATTCAAGAAGCGGACGGTTCGCCGAGTCGCAACTTTTCGTTGTTCGGGCAGGAGTCCAACGGCAGCACTTGGGCATTGTCGCGGATGAACATGTTCTTGCACGAAATGGACAGTGCGCGGATCGAATGGTGTGACACGATCACGAACCCGCGATTGGTCGAAGATGACCAGTTGATGAAGTTCAACGTCGTTGTCGCCAATCCGCCATTCTCGCTGGACAAATGGGGAGCCGAAACGGCGGACACGGACCAGTACAAACGGTTCTGGCGTGGCATTCCGCCCAAGAGCAAGGGCGACTTCGCGTTCATCACACACATGATCGAAACGGCGCTCGCCGGTGAAGGCCGCGTCGGCGTGATCGTGCCGCACGGGGTGTTGTTTCGTGGTGGCAGCGAGGGATTGATTCGACAGAAATTGGTTGACGAAAACCTGCTGGATGTTGTCGTCGGCTTGCCGGCCGGTTTGTTCTTCGGCACAGGCATCCCGGCTGCGATTCTGGTGTTCCGTAAGGACAAGAAAAAACGCAACGTGATGTTCATCGACGCCAGCCGCGAATTCGTCGACGCCAAGAACCGTTCGTACTTGGGCGAAGACCATATCGCCAAGATTGTAAAGACGTACAAGAGGCGAAAGAGCGTCGACAAGTACGCCTACGTTGCCGACTTTGCTGAGATTGAGGAAAACGATTTCAACCTGAACATCCCACGCTACGTCGACACGTTCGAGGAAGAAGAAGAGGTCGACGTGCGAGCAGTGCAGAAAGAGATTGATGGGCTGGAGAAGGAGTTGGCTGCAGTACAGAAGGAAATGACGGGATATTTGAAGGAGTTGGGGCTATGACGCAACGACTCATGCCTAGCGTTTGGAGGGCAATGCGAGTGGGCGACTTGACAACCAAAGTTGGCAGTGGAGTCACGCCCAAGGGAGGCCGAGAGGCATATTTAGAGAATGGAGTTACTTTTATCCGGAGTCAGAATGTGCTCGTGGGCCGTTTAGATTTTTCTGATGTTGCATATATCTCACGTGAGATGCATTCACAGATGGGCGGTTCGATAGTTCGGCCAGGTGACGTGCTTTTGAATATCACCGGTGCTTCGATTGGTCGCTCTGCCGTTGTGCCAGTCTCTTGTGGCGAGGCAAATGTGAATCAGCATGTTTGTATCTTAAGAGCAAACGAACATGTCGAGCCCTACTACTTGATGACCGTTTTTAATTCGAGGCTTGGGAAGCGGCTCATCTATGAAAGTCAGGCCGGCGGGAACCGTGAGGGATTAAATTTTGAGCAGATTCGATCATTTAAGATTCCTACACCCTCTCGCATCGAGCAGCAGCTTCTAATCAAGATCTTTATGGCATGGGATCATTCAATTGAGCTCTCCGAGCAGCTGATTGAATCCAAACTTATCTATAAGCGGGAGCTAATTCAGGAGCTGATTGACAGTGGACAAAAGGGGACCGCTGCGGCCAAACTTGGCGAGCTGTTCAAGAACCGAAAAACCAAAGGCCGGTCGGGGTTACCGACCTTCTCCGTCACAATGAACGCTGGACTGGTACGGCGCGACTCACTCGATCGCAAGAGCGAAACCACCCTCGGACCCGAACAGCACTTGCTAATCGAAGAAGGCGACATCGCGTACAACATGATGCGGATGTGGCAGGGCGCCTCGGGGCTGGCGACAGAAGCTGGTTTGGTCAGTCCGGCCTATGTCGTGATTCGACCTCGCGGCAAAGTCGATCCTGCGTTTGCATCGTATTGGTTCAAGATGCCTCGCGTCGTGAAGAAGTTTCAGGACTACTCGCACGGCCTGACTAAAGATCGTTTGCGACTGTACTTCAAAGACTTCGCCACAATCGCTTTGCCGTTGCCGCCGCTCAAGTTGCAGCAACAGATTGCCGAAGCGATGCAGTGCTGCGACAGTGAACTGGATGTGTTGGAGCGAAAGGTTGCGCTGCTCAAACAGCAAAAGAAGGGCCTGATGCAGCAACTGCTGACCGGCAAGACTCGCGTCAAACTCCCCAAGGGGGCCGCGTGATGGCCAAGAAGAAAGGTGGCATCGCCATTCCCGACGATTACGCGGAAGTATTTGAGTCACTCAAAGCGCGAGTGCGGCGGTCGCAAACCAAGGCGATGCTGTCGGTCAACCGCGAACTGATCCAGCTCTACTGGGATATCGGATGCCAAATCGCTCAGCGGCAGCAGAACGTTGGCTGGGGGCGAAGTGTTGTGGACAGGCTATCGAAGGATTTACGCGCCGCTTTCCCGGACGTGAGCGGTTTTTCGGCTCGGAATATCTGGCGGATGCGAGCGTTTTTCCTAGCCTATTCGTCGGTAAGTGAGAATCTGCCACAGGCTGTGGCAGAATTGGAAACGCTGAAACTGCCACCGGCAGTGGCAGAAATCCCGTGGTCCCACAACATCCTGCTCCTCGAAAGGGTCAAAGATCCCGTACAGCGTCACTGGTATGCTGTGAAAACTCTTGAGCACGGTTGGAGCCGGGCGGTACTGACCGTTCAGATTGAAAGCGGTCTGTACCAGCGTCAAGGCAAGGCAATCACCAACTTTGTCGCGACCCTACCTCCGCCGCAGTCGGACCTGGCCCAAGAGTCACTGAAGGATCCATACCTGTTCGATTTCCTGACGCTTCGTGAGGACGCTGTCGAGCGGGATCTCGAACAGGGACTCACCGACCATGTTCAACGATTCCTGCTCGAACTCGGTGCTGGCTTCGCATTTGTTGGGCGGCAAGTGCCGATCTCGGTTGGCGACGAAGACGACTTTCTGGATTTGCTGTTTTATCATCTGAAGCTGCGATGCTTCGTCGTCATCGACTTGAAGATGAAGAAGTTCACGCCAGCCGATGCGGGGCAGATGAACTACTACCTCTCAGCTGTTGATGACCTGATGCGGCATCCCAGCGACCAGCCCACCATCGGTCTGATCCTTTGCAAATCAAAGGAACGCATCAAAGCCGAATATGCCCTGCGCGATATCAACAAACCGATTGGCGTGGCCGAATGGCAAACGAAATTAGTGGAATCGTTGCCCGAGCCACTCAAAGGAAGTTTGCCGAGTATCGAAGAGATCGAAGCGGAATTTGAATCGGAGGATTCGCCATGAACGATGCACTGCCTTCGTTCAAGGAAGATCACATCTCGCAGATTCCGGCGCTTCAGTTATTGCAGCAACTCGGTTGGAAATACCTATCGCCCGAGGAAGCGGTGGCAGCTCGCGGCGGCAAGCTGTCGAGCGTCTTGCTGGACACGGTGTTGGTCAGCCAACTGAAGAAATTGAACCAGATCGAGTTCAAAGGCGAAACGCATCCGTTCAGCGAAACGAATATCCACTCGGCGATCCTGGCGCTGAAGGATGTTGTCTATGACGGCTTGGTGCGGACCAACGAGAAGATTTATGACTTGCTCGTGCTGGGCAAGAGTCTGCCGCAGACGATCGCCGGGGACACGAAAAGCTTCCCGCTCAGCTACATCGACTGGAATCCGGAGACCTGGCAAAAAAACAATGTCTTTCACGTCACGGAAGAATTCGTGGTTGAGCGAACGGCCAGCCACGAAACGCGCCGGCCCGACATCGTGTTGTTCGTTAACGGAATACCGCTGTGCGTGATCGAATGCAAACGCCCAGACAAAGATGATTCGCTGTCCGGGGCGGTCTCGCAGCATCTTCGCAATCAACGCGATGATGAAATCCCGCATTTGTTCTTATTCACCCAGCTATTGGTCGGTATCTCGAAAAACCGCGCGAGCTATGGGACGACGGGAACGCCGGCAAAGTTCTGGTCGGTGTGGAAAGAGAACGTCGACAAACCGTTGGCCAAGATCATGTCAAAGCCGCCCAAAAAGATGGCGGACACGCGTTGGCTGATGGATCGGTTCACCTATGTCAGCGAAGATCAGGCAGCCTACTTCACCGGCCCGCGTGCGATCACGGACCAAGACCGAGCGTTGTATTGCCTGTGTCGCCCCGAACGACTGCTGGACTTGGCGTACTCGTTCACCGTCTTTGACGCTGGCGAAAAGAAGGTAGCCCGATACCAGCAGTACTTCACTGTGAAGAACACGCTGGGCCGAATCGAGCAGCGGGACGACAACGGTGCTCGCAAGGGCGGCGTCGTCTGGCACACACAGGGGTCGGGCAAGTCGCTGACGATGGTGATGCTGGCGAAAGAGATCGCCCGACTGCGGTTGCCCCAATACAAGATCGTGCTGGTGACGGATCGCGTCGACCTGGACGACCAGATTTACAAGACGTTCACCCACTGTGACATGCAACCGCAGCAGGCGGCCAGCGGCAAAGACTTGGCTTCGCTGATGCAGGGCTCGGTCGGCCGCGTGATCACGACGGTGATCGACAAGTTCGATAACGCAGTGACTCGTGGCAAACTTCGCAATGAAAGCGACAACATCTTCGTGTTGGTCGACGAAAGCCACCGCGGGCAGTACAAGACGATGCACGCCAAGATGCGGAAAGCGATGCCGCGTGGTTGCTTCATTGGCTTCACGGGCACGCCCGTTCGCAAGAAGGAAAAGGACACGATCAACAAATTCGGCGGCTTGATCCAGCCGACATACTCGATCCGCGACGCCGTCGATGACAAAGCCGTTGTGCCACTTTTGTACGAGGCCCGCGATGTCGAGCAACGTGTCGACCGCGAAACGATCGACCGCTGGTTCGAGATCATCACGACGAATCTGTCGAAAGAGCAGAAAGCGGACTTGAAGAAGAAGTTTTCGACGACGGACCAGTTGAACAAGGCGGAGCAGAAGGTTCGTGAGATCGCTCTCGATATCAGTCTTCACTACCGCGACAACTGGCAAGGCACCAAGTACAAGGCTCAACTTGTCACGCAGGACAAGAAGACGGCATTGATGTACCAGCGGTTCTTGGAAGAGTTCGGTATGGTTTCGTCAGAGGTGCTGATATCGGGGCCGGATGACCGCGAGGGTAATGAAGAGGTTGAAATCGACGAAGACGATCTGCCAGAGATTCAAAAATTCTGGCGGAAGATGATGAACAAGCACGGTAGCGAGGATCAGTACAACAAGAACGTCATCAACGGTTTCAAGGCCGGCGACGACCCTGAGATCATCATCGTGGTCGATAAGTTGCTGACGGGGTTTGACGCGCCGCGCAACACGGTGCTCTACCTGACTCGGTCGCTTAAGGATCACACGTTGTTGCAAGCAATCGCTCGCGTGAACCGTTTATGTGAGGGGAAAGACTTCGGCTACATCATCGACTACCGCGGCGTGCTGTCGAATTTGCAGAAAGCGTTTGAGTTCTATCGCGAGTTGGAAGAGGCGGACCAGGAGGAATTGGAAGCGGCGATGACCAACGTGGCCGTCGAGATCGAGAAGCTGCCTCGCCGGCACACGGAACTGCTAAACCTGTTCCAGGACATCACGAACAAGCAGGACGAGGAACTGTACGAGCGGAAGCTGGCCGACCAGGAGTTGCGAGACCAGTTCTATGACGCGCTGCGTGATTTCGCCAGGTCGCTGTCGATGGCACTCGGTTCCCTGGCGTTCATGGAGGAAACACCGGACGCCAAGGTCGACCGCTATCGCAAAGACCTGAAGTTCTTCATGAACCTGCGATCTTCGGTCCGGCACCGCTACGCCGAAGTCGTCGACTTCAAAGAGTACGAAGAGAAGATACAAAAGCTGATCGATACCCACGTCGCGACCGGTGAAGTGAAAAAGATGACGTCGCTGGTCAACATCTTCGATCGGGAAGCGTTCGAGAAGGAACTGGAGCAACTGGAAGGCAAGAGTGCCGGATCGAAAGCCGACACGATCGCGCACCGGACCAAACGTACGATCAATGAACGTATGGATGACGACCCCGCGTTCTATGTCAAGTTCTCCAAGATGCTCGAAGATGCGATCGCAGCTTTCCAGCAGAAACGGCTCGCCGACATCGAGTACTTGAACCAAGTCCAAGACATCGCCGAGAAGATCCGTACCCGCAGCGGCGACAACTTGCCAAGCGAATTGCGAGGGCACGAGGTCGCCGGCGCGTTGTACGGCGTGGTGAAAGAAGTTTTTCAGTCGCACTCGGGCGGCGATCTCGATTTGCCAACCATCGGCGCGGAGGCAGCGTTGCGGATCGACGACATCGTCAAGACTCATCGCATTGTGAACTGGACGAACAATCCCGACGTGCAAAACCAGATGCAAACCGCGATCGAGGATTACCTCCATGAACTTGAGGGCACAGGGCTGGACCTATCGTTCGACGAGATCGACATGATCTTGGAGAAATGCCTCGACATTGCACGTCGGAGGTACGCCTGATGTCGGTGGTAACCACAATCGAGAATGGACAGCCCGATGGTGGTTACTTATTGAAGTACGGCCGGCTCGACATTCCGTTCAAGATCGAATTCCAGCCACGATCGCAATTGACGATTCATGTCCATCCTGAAATGCGGCTGGCGGTCTTGGCTCCTGAGCATCGGTCTCGAGAAGCGGTTCTGAATCGAGTCGAAGCGAAGTCCGCATGGATCGCGAAGCAGTGGAGGTACTTCGAGCGTTACCAACCCACGCAACCTGCCCGCGAATACACCAGCGGAGAAACACACCGCTACCTCGGTCGTCAATATCGCCTAAGAGTCACGAAGTCAGCCGAGCACTCGGCCAAGTTATCCGGCAAGTTCCTGCAAGTCGGACAATCAGACACCTCCGATCACGACGCGACGAAAAAGCTCGTCATCGACTGGTATCGCCAGCATGCCGACGCGACGTTCGCGCGACGATTAGCGTTGTGCCTACCAAAGTGCAAATCACTCAAACTGAAATCACCTCCCAAAATATCCATTCGCCAGATGACACGGCGTTGGGGCAGTTGCACAAAGGCTGGCAACATCACGCTCAATCTCGACCTGATCCGCGCACCAATCCACTGCATCGACTACGTCATCATCCACGAACTATGCCACCTAAAAATCCACGACCACAGCCCCAAGTTCTACCGAACACTGACCCGCATCCTACCCGACTGGGAAACGCGGAAAGCGCGTTTGGAGTCGCAGGACTGGTCGTGAGTCGCTGGAATGGTTCCTGCGTTTAGTGAGAAAAAATCTTTTTGCAACCGTGGCATGAACAGCCTGTCATTTGAAATTTTGTTGAGGACATCATGAGATTAGTTTGGTTCGAGATGACTGGCTACAAACGATTCGCTGAACTTGCCAAGATCAACGTCAACGAGAAGTTGGTCGCGATCGTCGGCCCAAATGAAGCCGGGAAGACATCGCTTCTGAAGTGTCTGTTGCATTTCAATCATCGTGACCCGTTCGTTGCTAAGGGCGGGTCACAGGAGATCAGTCGTGGCGTTGAAATTGCCGATAGCGATACCGTCGCAGAATGGACATTCGCGTTGGATGATGGAGACCGTGCCGCCATAGCCCACGTCCCGGAAGCGAAGTCTGTCCGCTGGTATGGAATTGCCAAACGAAAGAGCGGAAAAACGTATTTCTCACTCGCTCCGTGGCCTAAGCGTTCGCGAGAGTTACGTGACAAATCAGTGCGTGAAATCGTAGAACGTTTGAAACAAACCGAACAGACTGACGATGTCGATCTAGTTGATGACGAACCGGCCGATCAATCAGAACTTATATGTTGTTTTCGTAAATTATCTTCGGCGCTGGAAAACGATGAAAGCGACTTGCCTAAGGCTACAGTCGAAGCGATTCGCGAGACAATTGACTTGATTGAAGACGAGGCCGATTCGCTGCGTGTTCTGCTTGAAGACTTGCATGCTTATGAATCGGGGGATTCACCAACCGACCAAGTCGGAGCTTTGCTTTCTAAACGCCAGCCAAAGTTCCTGTTCTTCTCGGCGGAAGATCGAAACCTAAAGTCGGAATACGATTTGGACGGCTACTTTCGCGAAGAGGATCGGAAGAAGAATATACTTCGTGAGAAGATTCCCGTGGCACTGAAGAACCTTGCGCACGCGACTGAACTCGACCTGAAATCTCTTTACGACGCTCAGAAAAACGATGATCGAGGGAAAGTGCGAACTCTTCTCGAGCGCGCCCAGGGCCGCATCACGGATAGTCTTCATCAATCGTGGACCCAGTCCAAGTTGTCGATCAGTCTAGAACTGGATGGTTACCGTTTTCAGATTCTGCTTCGTTCGGAGGAAGGTGAGTATGTGAAGGTTGTCGAGCGAAGCGACGGGCTTCGGCAGTTCGTCGCATTGCTACTCTTCTTGGCTCGACAGCCAACGTCGGTTTGCAAACCAATTTTGCTAATCGACGAAGCGGAAAGTCGTCTTCACTACGATGCCCAAGCCGATCTTGTGCAAGTGCTTGCGAGACAGGACTTGGCATCCAAAGTCATTTACACGACTCACTCGATTGGATGTCTGCCAGAGAACTTGGGGTCGGGAATTCGGATGATCGCTGCCGAGGATCCGTACAGCAAGGTCGAAAATCATTTCTGGGACTCATCGAGGCCAGGTTTTTCACCGTTGCTATTTTCGATGGGTGCCCAAACGCTTGCTTTCCTGCCGATGCGATACGCCGTCATCGCAGAAGGTGCGGCAGATCTAATTCTGGTTCCAGAACTGCTGAAGGCCGGTCTGAATGTTGAACATCTTGGCTTCCAGGTCGTTCCCGGTCTATCCAGCGCAACCGGTGCCGAGATTGCGATTCTTGACAAGGAATCATCTCGAACCGCCTACCTGACGGATGGCGATAAAGCGGGGCGTAAAATGAGAGGGAAGATTGCTGACGCTGGCGTTTCTCCTTCGATGATGCTTTCGCTTCCCGTTATCGAGGGCGAAGAGACAGTCATCGAGGACTATGTTCCAGCGACATCGTATGTGGCGGCGATCAACGAGGAACTAACGCGATCAGGATGCACCAAAACAATCACGGAGAAGGACGTTGCACGTCCCAATCGTCCGCGCAATCTCGAGCAATGGTGCAAAGCACATGATTTAGGTATCCCCAGCAAACGAGCTGTCGCGTATCACATCGTTGAAAGCCAATACGAACGTCCAGTGTTGGATCAAGAAGCAATTCCTCAGATTCGGTCGCTACATGATGCGATCGCGACAGCCCTCGCGTTGAACACAGAAGTATGAACCTCTGGTTGGAGAGACTTGGTGTCGCATCGCTCTCGCTGCTCTTCATCGCCGCCGGCATCAATCGCTTTGTGTCGCCTAGCGGTGAGCGTTCGGTGAACGGCGGTGGTTGGCGTGCTTCTAACGGCGGCGTTTTCGGCGGCGGTTCTTTTCTTTCGCGTGCCGTTCTTTGCGGCGGATATTGTCCATCGTCCATGCGTGATCGGGATGCGACTGCAGCCATCGGTCCGGTAGCAACTCGTCCAGTTCCTCGCTGGTGACCCGATGGCCGGCAGATGCCTGCGCGAATGCCTGGCCGCTGCGGTGGTAGGGTAACTTATCGAACACGTCGCGAAGCCAGGCGAACGGTTCGACGCCGTTGGCCTTCGCACTGCTGACCAACGAGTAGAATACCGCCGCATCTTGCCCACCACGCTTCCCGCCGACAAATAGATAATTCTTCCGACCAATGGCCGGGTTCTTAACAAGCCTTTCGGCAGCGTTGTTCTCAAACGTTAGATAGCCTTCCTCGGTGTAACGACATAACGCTGACCATTGGTTGAGCGTGTACGTAGACGCTTGTCGGATCACACTCTTGGGAAGCACGCGGCCAGTTTCCAATTCGCGATCCATCCACGATTTGAACTGGTTCAGAATCGGAAGCGAATGCTACTGACGAGCCGCTGCCACCGCCTCGAAGTCGCGCTGACCTTGCAAGCTGGTTCGCGGATAAGTTTCACGCAGTTGCCCTTCGATCTGTGACAATCGAGCGATGAACGATAACGCCGTGTTCGCAAGCACCTCATCATTATCAATCGCTTGGTGCCAGTAACGCCGCGCATGTATCCAACACGCCACTTCGCGCACGCGTCCACCCGCGTAGATGCAGTCGTATCCTAAATACAAATCGGCTTGAAGGTATCCTTGGAAACCCTCGAGAAAATTCAACGGCCCATCACGCTTTCGATCGATGGTAAAATCGTAAACCGCATAAGGATGCAACCAGTCGCCAAGGTAAGGCCAGAACTTTGCTTCGCGAGCGATACCCGCCCCTGGCTCGAGCATCTTGATCGAAGTGTCGTCGGTGTGGATGACTCGCGACTGAAGCACCAAGTATTTCATTCGTATCACCAACGGACGCGACAACTCAGCCAACTTGATAAGCCAACCACACAGCGTGCTGCGACGAATCTCAAGCCCGGTTCGCAGGAAGATATCTTCGAGGCGATAAAGTGGCGTGTGGTCACCGAACTTCGAGAGGGTTACGTGCGCACAGAGTCCTGGACCGGGTAAGCCTTTCTCGATCGGCTGCGGCGGCTTGAACGCAACGACAACGTTCTCCCCGCAAGCACGGCAGGCGTACTTCACGCGGTCGTGCTGAATCACTTCGACGCTCGCCGGAATGATCTCGATCTGCTTCGGACAACGTTTTGCAAGGGAGAAGCGAGGGGACCGAGCTTGCTGCCGGGGGGGTGTGGCTGCATCACCTGCAGAGTGGTTCTGATCGAAGTGAGTGAGCAAAATGCTTGGTTGTTTGCGGAGGTGCGAGATGGCTCCGTTGGCACGTAGCGAAGTCGCTGATCCGAGTGAGGTGGCGGTCGGTCACCTGAATAATCGCAATTGCAGACGCGGCTCATTGATGGGAGATGGCGAGGTTTCTGGAAAGAACTCCGATCACCGTAGGGTCTAATTTGAGGAGTATTTGCCGTAACTTGTGGTGAGCTTCGGCATCGGTCTGCTAACGTTCACGATTTTGGCCAATCGATTCCACTTGATTCTGCGGTCGCGTCCCAATGTAGTTGCGGCGTGGAGCGACGAAGAAGCCGCTCGGCGTTGATTGATGGTGTGCCAGTGGCCGACACCGCAAGACTTTGAAGACACGACTGGGAAACGTTCTGGCCAAAGCGATTGGTTGGATTGGGGATGACTAATAGCTAAAAAAAAGAATCAAGCTGGGCCGCCTTGGCGGGCGGCCCAGCGATATTCTATCGAGTTCGGCGTCAATTCGGGGCTATTTTAGCGAGATTCCACTCGCCGGCTAAAAGGTTGACCGTCGTGTCCGAATCGAGCGGGATGTTGCGGAGCCAGCGTGTGAACTGGTGAACCATTATTCCCGCAGCGATGCTGGCGGCGTAGATCGTGCTGCGTGAAGTGCAGGTTCCTTGCTGAGCTTCCGAGGCGGCGAACAAGGTGGTTGCGTAGTGCTGTGATGACGGTGGGTCATCGGCAGCCAGTATGCGAATCACCTCGCCCAGCATTCTGCCGTCGGCCCAGAAGGCTGCTCGACCTTGGACTGATTTCCAAATCGCTGAGCGGGCCGTGATCGAATCGACACAGCAGAAAACTGCGTTGCCAATGGATTGCCGTGGTCGGAAGCGGTCTTCGATGCGAGTGACCTCGATGGCTGGATCGAGTTCACTGATCGCTTCACCGCATGCAAACGGTTTACTCCAGCCGATTTCGTGCTTTCGATAGCCCTGCGTCGTTGTGTTCGACAAGTCGACATGATCGAAGTCGATCAACTGGATGCGGGGCGCGCCGATGGCTGCTAGTTGCAGCGCGACTTGGCGACCGATCGCGCCCACGCCGATCACCGTTGCGGTGACTTGGGTGAGGCGGTCCGTTGGGACCAAGTCGCTCTGACGGGCGAACCGGTTGGATGTTTCGGTGGTCATCGGCCAACCTCGAACAACCGGTCGCTCCACAAATCGGCGGCCGTGGGAGGCTGCTGCCACCAGTCGGCATCGTCATACAGATCGATGGCGGAGCGTCGCGATGCGAATGGGTCAAAGACCGTGACATTTTCACAGTACTCCTCGAACCATTTTTCGTGATCTGTGGCTGGGAACTCACAATCCAGTACCGTCCGGCAGCGCAGTCGACGATCCGTTCCAGGGCCTACGTTGAAGCGGGCGCGGGTATAGGTGTTGCCCTCCTCCGCCAGAATGTGCATGACGCACCAATCCACGCCGCCGAAACAGCGACTGAACGTTTCCTCATCGGTTTGACTCGGTGAGGGTGAGGCGCCGGGGTGCGTGTGGACCCAGACTCGCGCGAATTGCTCTGGTTGGCGCCCGGCATCGACTTGGCTGTCAAAGAAGTCGGCAACGCTGGCGTCGTCGAACTCGACGGAGGTGACCGAGCAGGTTTGTCGGACCAACTGAATGTCTTCGATCAGCAACAGGTCATCGGCATTGGAAATTCCAAAACCGCCGATTTCGGTGGGCCCGATGTCACGCAGGTACACTAGCTTTGCCAACGCAAACGGGCTGAACCGCAGGACACGGTTGCTCCGGTTCGTCTTTTGCATTTTCTGCATTTTCGTTGTTGAGGCAATCATCACAGGTTCCTTCATAGAGGCAGGAGGGACAGAAACTTTCGCCGCAGTCGTCGCACGACTTCAGGCACATTTTGCACGCATCGTCGCCGCAGCTTTCGCAGGACGAGGCGCATTCTTCGCAGTACCGTTCGCAGCATGAATCGCAGCACGTGCTGCATTCCATGCACAGTTCGGTTTCGCAGTTGGAACAAGCGAGTGCTTGGTCGGAATCGACGGTGTCGCCGCAGGATCGGCAGTTGACTCCATTCCAATCATCCAGTTGAACGTAGGCAGAACCCGAGTTGTAAGTCCGCAGAATCTGATCGACGATGCAGAAGAAGTCATACAAACGACCTTCATCCAGGGCGCGACGAATCGCGTCAGATCCCTCACCCTCGCACAGCGAATCGCTTTGGACGTGGGGATGCGTCACACCCTCGCCGCTGGCCGGCTCGTTAGGCTCGAGCGCGATCACATCGAACGGAGACGATTCTTTGATATACTTCCAATTCAAGCGAATTTCGAAGCTTCCCAGCAGGACTCCGTCGAGGACAATGCTCGACGTCGTCACCGTCAGTCGCTGAATTGATCGCTCAATCGTCACCGCGTCGAATTCGCCACGCAACGCTTGGATCTCTTGGAAGATCAACGTTGCGGTGGGTTCGATGTGAGATCGAGATTGCCGTTTTAGGTTGTCGATGGAGTGAGTCGCCCGCATTCGAAGGATGTCGAGCGCGCCATGAAGTCGATCACTAGCGTCTCTTGCGGCGGTGGGCCAGTTACGCTGGGTCGCCATTTCGAGTCGTCGCTGCCAACGTTTGCATTGCTCGATCGAGTCATCGAAATGCGACATCGACGTTGCGTCACTCATGTGCTGCAGGGACTGCATCATTTCAACGGCAGCTCGATAGTCTTGTTTGATTTCGTTTTTCATTGCATTCCTCGGTGGAAACACTCAGTTGGGGCGAATGAAAGCAGAAGTCAGGCAGCGCCTTCGATTTTCTGTGGTGTGAACGAGACCCGGTCGCCGTCTCGCAGCAGTTGATCGGCCGCCGCGGGTTGGCGATTGACACGGATGAGATAGCTTTCAGCGTGAAACGCGCCGACATGCCGCTCGAACATTTGCTGAACCGTCGTGTTGTCGGGAGCTTCGACGTGATGGGCGTATCCACCGGCGTCATTGGAAATGAGAAGAACTTTCATGCTTGGTGCTCTTTAGTTGTGGGTGTCGGGTAAACGTTTTACGTTTGGGAAAGCGAAGCCGCCGCTGTCCACGAACGGGACAGCGGCGGCGTTTCGCTACGAAGAGTGGGGGCTGATAGCGATGAGGCTTCATCGCATCAGCCGATTGCGGCTTCCAAAACGAAGCTATTTTCATCGGGCTCATCTTGAAGGAACTCGAAGTCGTCCCAGTCGATAACTCGACCGCCGTGCACGGGATCGGTCGGGTCGTCAATCAGGTCGCTGGGGTTAGCGATCATGAAGCCGAGTCGTTTGACTGCGGAGATGGTTTCGCCAGTGGCACGAGCCACGGCACGATTAAGGTCGTTCTGGTTCATCGGAATATTTCCTTAAGGAGGGGGGAAACGAAAAAAGCCCCGCACACCTGACTTGCGTCAGACGAACGGGGCTTTGGTAAAGGGAGATGTGAAAGAACGGTTATTCCGGCGAGCGGACTAACCAGTTCCGATGAAGCCAAGTGACTTCTGCCGCCAGGGCTTCGCTGCGTTTGTCAAACGGTCCGAGAGTTGGACCAGCGACGGGAGAGAGATCGGAGGTCCATTGACCGCCGGATGTTGGCTCAACATGCGAGCCGCGCCGGATGGAGATGCACCCCATCGAGCGAAGATCAACGCGGTCGTCGAAGACCATTCGAGTCTCACCGTTGGCGGTCACGACCAGTTCGATGGCACTCACCGCGGGCCCCGAATGATGTTTCGGCGTGGGCGATCCGTCATGAGTTCATCGAGACTCGTTTCGACATCCGTCAGTGATCGTGCCATTCGATCACGCAACGACGCGCGATCACGCAAGTCTCGTGGGTCGACACCGCTGACGACTTGTCGTGCATTTTCAACCAGTTGATCGAGGTCGTCGTTACTGCCAATGCTGAGATGCTGGAAACGCTCGAAAAACTCGTTCAAATTGGAAATCGCGGAATCGCGAAAGACTTTCGGTTTGCCGTCCACCGAACCCGACAATCGCTCGGCCAAATGTCCGACCAACTGCGACAGTTCCTCGGCAAAGGTTTGCTCAGCCAGTTCAACCGCTTCAGCGAACTTCGCCTGCACGCGTTGGCATTCCTGCTCGTACAGCTCAGGATTCACCGTTCGCAGATACGCCGGCGGTGTGACGGAGGGGAAATCCCAAGTAATCGCGAACAGATCCGAAACGGAGACGGGGTAGTCAGCCGAATCGAACAAGTTCCCGAGTTGCGTGCGGGCTTGATCGACGAGTTCCGCGAAACAGCGGTCGAGTTCGTCAACGGCTTCGCTCAGATCCGCTTGGATGATGATCATGCGATCATCGAACTCTGAAACGTCACCCCGGCGCAACAGCCGGACTCCCGGCTCGATGTACGGCAGCGTCATGCCTTTCCACAACGCACCCGCCTTCGTTTTGATCGCCGAGACGGCGCGGAATGACGGATGCGAAGTATCGAACAGGCGTTTCGCTGCTGAGAGTGTGCGGCTATCGGCGTCGAATGCGCCAGCAGCTTGTTGTTTCTGGTCGCGACTGAGACTCTTGCGAGTACCAGGCCAGCGGATGTGCAATCGCACGGCGGTCGTTTCGGCTTGCAGCCGAGTTCCGTGTGATGAATGATTCTGGGTCACAGGATCTTCGAGCATGGTGCTCATGGATTCTCCTTGGTTAGAGTAGGTTTTTCAGTGAGCGCGTCCCATCGCCTCAGTTCTGAGACGGATTGGCACGCGACACCCGGCGCCGCGATTGAGGCTTGGCATCGTGCTGGTAAATCCCAGACTTCTCCGCATCCAGGCAACGACCGCTCGCCCATTGGCGCAAACGGTCCACCGATTCGGTTGCCGTGACGGCTACGGGAACTACATTCAGCCCTGCTTGCGAGAGCGGAATATCAAGCAACGCTGATAACCGGCAACAAGCACGAATTTCCGCCCCGGTCCATTTTTCATCCGCCGGACGCTTTTGCTCAGGTTCAAGTCCAAACATGGCGGTATATTGGTTCCAGATGCGGTCTTTCTGGTCACGCTGCGGCAGATCGAGGAACACGATCCCGTCGAACCGCTCAGCACGCGAGAGTTCGGGAGGCATCCGCGTGATATCGTTGCAGGTCGCAATCAGGTAGACGTTCGAGGTGTGATCGTTCATCCAGCTGAGCAACGTGCCCAGCATGCGAGACGACACGCCCGAATCATTTTGCCCCGAACCCGCCGCCCCGCTCAGAGCCTTTTCGATCTCGTCGATGAACAGAATGCAGGGAGCCATGGCGTCCGCGATTTGCAGTGCACGCCGAACGTTTTGCTCTGTCTGCCCCACAAGACTGCCCATCAATGCCCCGACGTCCAGGATCAGAGTGGGACGTCCAGTCTCTTTGCCAAGTGCTTTGGCGAATGCTGACTTGCCTGTGCCGGGAACACCCAACAGCAGCACGCCGCGAGGGCGCTTCAATGGGTTATCACGCCCATGCTGAAGCAACGACCGTTTGCAGAATGCCTTCAAACTGTCCAGCCCACCCAGCGATGTGAAGTCGTCGCTGCTCTTGTAGAGTTGCAGCAGGCCAGACTTTTTGAGCATGCTTGCCTTCAGTTCCCAGACCGATTCCGGCAGGATCGCCGAATCACGAACCAGACTCAATCCGAAGGCATTCTCGGCTTCCAATCGAGTCAGCCCCATCGCCGCATCGAGCACGGTTTCGAGTCGTTCGGCGCCGGGGAGTTCACCTTCTTCAGTCGCGATGCCCTCGGCGATCTCTTTGAGTTGTTCACGCGTGGGCAACGGATGGTCGATGACTATGAATAGTTTTTCGAGTTCCGTTGGGATCTGGACCACCGGCGATAGGATGACGAAGATCGTACGAGTTGACTTGCCGTCAACGATCTGACGCGCCAACGCCTGCATGATTTCGGCGGAACTGAGGAAGCGATGGAAATTCGTCAATACGACGATCGACGGCGTGTCATCGCCAGCGAATGAACGCATCGAGCGAATTGCGGACAAAGGATCATTTGACCCATCATCACCGAGCGGACTTCCGCTCACTCGCAAACCCTGATCGATATCCCAGTTCACGAGCCGCCACTCGTGCTCACGACAAAGCTGGCTGATTTCGAGTAACGCGTCGTCATGCTCGTGACTTTCGATCCAGATGCCGGTGAAACAGGCTTTCACCAATTCCTCCAATCGATCGGATAGTTTCATAGATTCTCCTTGTTTTAGAGTGAAATTCAGGATGCCAGCAGGTCATTGATCGCCAACATCCAAGACGTGATTTCTCCGTCTGGGTCACGCTCGGCCAGCAAGCTGGGCGTCATGTGTTCAACGGCAACTGTGTTGAGCCAACGTTTCGCTCGATTCGCCATTCGGCTTTGCGAACGTTTGGCCTGCAGTAGCCATGCGGTCTCGCCAGGATGCTGGCGATAGAGTTCGCGGGCGGTTAGTTCCGCGACACAATCGAAGTCGTCAAATTGCACGATGATCTGTCCCGCCGCAAAAATCGCGCTTGGATGCAGGTAGTTTTCAAGACACCGTTTCCGGGTGATGACCGCCTTGCATCCTTCACGATCATTGACCGACTCTGCAGCTTGCCTGCGGAGACCGGTCTCGGGAGGCAGCTCGTGATCGTAAAGATGGAATTCGGGACGACCGAGCGGGGCAAAACGATTAATCCACGCTCGAACGTGACCGCCCCCGAATGGAACGAAAATGAGTTCACCCCGCTGCTCCATCTCCGCCAAATTTGGCAGCTGACAGTCGGTGGCATGAAGCATCAAGCTGATGCGACGCAAAAACTCGATGTCATTCATGCCCTCGACGACCAACAGCAGACCAACGCGATCTGCTGTTTCGGTTTTCGCATCATTCAAGTTTTCGATAGATCTGTCGATTATCTCTCCGTTTGTGTTTCCGTGTTGGCGCTGGACTGAGCCGAATAGAATTCGGTTGTGAGTCTTTCGGACTGTCGTTTGCCCAGCGCGGTTTCGAGGAATTGAGTGGCTTCGCGGCATTCACCGCCAGTAAAGCCAAACGTTTCGATCTTGGTCGCACCGGTCGGAGAGATGACAATGTTGAACGTTTTCAACTGGCACCTCCAACTTGGACGGTGAGCTTGATCGATCCGTCAGCCAGTGATTGTTCAGTCACGAAGTGCCCCTGCTTGCGAGCTTCCAAAACCGATTTTTCAACCGCATACCGCTGGATCAGCTTGTCCAGTTGAGCCTGTTCACCCCAATGACCTCCGTAGTTGTCGTAGTGAACAGTGCCGCTGTCGGTATCGCAGACGACGGGGTATCGCCAGCGTGGGAGCTGGACGCAGTGTCCCGTTGCTTCCGCGGAAAATAGTTTGATGGTCTGATGAATGGGATCATCAAGACCAAGCTTGCGACACGAAGTTCGCAGTGCGTTTGGATCACGAATCTCGGTCGTGATCGTGACGATGTGTGACAATGTAGTCTCCTTTTGTTGGTGCTAAATGGATCAGGTAGGTTCGTCACCGGGTGACGATGCAACGCGGATGCGTGGCGAGTTTGATGATGCTTTCGGCCTTTGGGAAAGCAATCGTGGCGTATCCGCGACCAAATCTTCCAACATCACATCGATGATCGCCTGGTCGTCGGCGGAAGATTGCGGTTGGCGAAGCACGAGCCACGCAATCACGAGAGGCAACAGGCAGGCGAGCCAAAGTCCAATATTGATGACGGCTGCCGCGGTCAGCGAATCGTAGCGGCGCTCGGATGCGATTGAGCGGCGATCCGCTTCGAGTAGATCTCGTTGCTGTCCGATATTGGTGCGTTCAGCTTGTACCTCACGCTGCATGGCAGTGACCTCTCGGTGAAGCTGGTTGGCCTGTTGGGTTTGCTCGGCTTGCCGGAGCTCGTGTCGCTCCGACATTTCAACGAGACGAGTGTCACTACTTTCTTGGCACCCGGCTATCGAAAGCGTCACGATCATCATCGTGAATGGGAGCAAAATCTGATTCAGGTTCATCCGACCTCCATCGTTGAACGAGACTTTTAAGGATTTGCTGCAGTGCCATTCGCAGTCGACGCTCTTTGGCGAACGCGACGGCGAGCAGTAGTAGGACAACAGACATGAGAGTGAGAATGATGTGTGCCAGCGGGCACCTCCTTTGAGTTGAGTGGGTGGATTGAGTGGGCCTGGAGAGCCATGACAACCATCGTGTTGTAGGCCCCTTTTAGATATGAACTTCAGCTTGACGCTTTATCTGATGGTTGTTCGGTAGACTCGCAAGTCGATTGATCGAGACGGTGCGCCTGCACGATTAGCTGAGCGAGATTGGTAACAATTTGCTCACGTTCGGGATCATCAAGTTTTGGTTTCTCCTTGGTTTGGATAGGACTGGGCATCACGTTCCTTAGTAAGAATGTGGGCTTGCGTGTTAGCGCAAGAAAAACGCCTCGTCCGAAGGCGAAGCGTTGGTGGTTTTGATTCGGAGGCGACAGAACGTTAAGCAGACCGTCGCTTCTTGCCGTTGTTGTACGGAACGGCTGGCGGCTCAAGCTCGTTCATCTCATACCAACGCCGGTAGCTGTACCAAACGTTGCCAGAGTTGACGTTGTGGCCCTCTTGCCGAAGCTGTTTCGCCGTTTCGCGATGGCTCATGCTCTCGATATCAATGAGTTCATGAACCCGCTCGGCGATAGCGTCCAAACGTGGCGGTTTCCGTAGCCAGAGCGTGATGGAAGCTGACGATTGACTTTCAACTTCACTCAACGAGTGATCGAAACTGTCGAGCAATCGAAGTTGAAAGGTGCCGCGAACATTGGTTCGCTTCCGATTCGCTCGCCGTTCGACACTCACCATGATCTGTCCACCGGTAAGAGACCGGAAAACGCCAAGTGCTTGGTAAACAGCATCCTCTCCAAGATCGCCAGCGGCCGCATCCGAAAGTAGGGTTGAGATCTCCGAAAGCCGTGCTCGAATTTCGTCAACTGTCAGGGTATTCGTCTCGCCGTCGATTCGGGCCTGCAGACGTCTAACGTCACTTTGCCTCGCATAGCGTTCGGACTTCGCCGCGCGAAGCCGCGTCTTCGTTTCTTTGCGGTCGGCCTCGGTACCCTCGCCGGACATCTCGAAGAGATCGGTGACGCGATTTCCAAGAACTGCCAATTGCCGGCGAGCGCGAGCAAGTTCATCATCGAGACCGTGATCCGCTTGCGAATCGAGATCTTGACTTTTCAAAACCACCGATTCAATCAATTCCGCATCTCGCGAAATCGATTTGGTCAGTACATGGCACACGGCCTCGACTGCTTCCTGTCGCCGAATGGATGACTTGCACTTACACTGGTCGCCGTTCTTGCATTGCATCCCTGCTCCCTGTGCGCCGGTTTGGTAAAACCGTACGAGCGAGTCTGGTGTACTGCAACTCTCGCAGTAGAAGAGCTCTGTCGTCAGATCCCACAGTTTCAGCTTTCTTGGTTTGTGTGGGCCGCGCGGACCGGTCTTCTTGCTGTCGAACATGACACGAAGCTTCTCAAAGGTCTCGTCGTCCAAGATACGAAGTTCTTCGCACTGGCGGGTTGTGACCTCATCATCGGGCTGCTCGACCTGCTTGACGTTGTCAAGCTTCGTGGAAAACTGATTTCTCCGACGACCGAATTCCCATTTACCGATCAATCGTACGTTCGTGAAGAGACGTCGATAACAAGCGTAGTTGAGCTTTCCACTCGTCGCTCGCGGATCAATCGGTCCGCCAGCGGCGTTCCAGCGACGAACGCCCTCACGAATCGACATCCCGTTAAGTAAGAGCTGCGCATGTTCACGGATGAGCTCCGCAGCTTCCAGATCGACCTCTGGCATCGTTCGCGGCCTTTCACGGTTGGTCAACGGTGCACCAGGAATTTCCTTGCGGCGATACCCAATTCCGATGGCTCCCGTAGTCCAATTGTTCAAAAACAAACCGGTCAATCCGGCGCGGACGTGGTCCGCGATGGCATCCAGCAACATGTCGTCCATGATCCCGTGGATTTGCAATTGCAACTTCCACGTCTTCCGATCATGCGTGTCGATACCCTGCGAGACACTGACCGCTCGCAGGCCTTCTTCGACGACTTCCTCGTTGATGAACTGGTATCCTTTCCCCGCTTGCCGAAACAGGCGACTTGCCTTGTAAACCAGAAGCACTCTTGCCAGTCGCTCGCGAAGTATCGCCTTCGTTCGGTCGAGCCCAGCACGCTGTGTTCGCTTTCCTTTGACGCCTTCATCGACCGAGATCAGTTCCGGTGGGACGTAGATGCGATTCTTGGCGGCCCACTGAATGTTCTCACGAACTTGATCGTCCGTCGAGTGCTGCAGTTTCGTACTGAACCGGGAATAAATCGTGCCGATCTCATACCCTTTGGCGATCGCCCATGCAATTCGCGTTTCAAGTGTCGCCTCAGGATCGAAATCCATTAAGTCAAGGTTATGGATGGCGGCCATTTTTGACCACCACATGTTAGCGTTGCGGGTGAGTTTGTCATTAGCAGCACCGATGCTAGGAATGTTAGAGTTCATGATTGAACCTCCCACGAGTAGGATCCACCTAAGCCAGTCGAACGTTGTGCCCGAATCTCGGCAGATAATTGAAAAGCCCAAACTAAGAACGAGCATTCCGACATCGTTCGGCTGACCAGAATTCGGGATGGATCCAATCTCTCCGGCTTGCGCATGAAAAAAGCTCCGTCAATAACGGAGCGCAAACGAACCCGAATAGATCGACTGAGGACTAGCCGATAGCTAACCGTGCTTCCTCATATGATAGTGACACCAAATCGCCTTTAATTCAGGTCATGGCGTCCATTCGCGAATCTCGCCGCCAACATGATGCTCAAACAAGCGAATCTGTGACGGATCGATCATCAATTTCTGAGTTCCCTTTGCTATGACTCGGATGGCGTCGGCAAGGTCGATGGGGAATCCGACTAAATTGGTGAGTTCCGATTTAACTTTCGAAACATAGTCGGCGCTTTTTCGCTCTCCGAACGTCGTGCTATCGACTGGAAGCCCCACTTTCGCGTGTTTTGCCAGTTCCCAGACGAACGACCACTTCGCTTCATGAGACCAGGGACCGTCGATCAGCTTTCTTTTCCAATGAACCTCGCGTGTCAAGGAATTAAGCACCAGCTTGTTTTTCAAGATGGCATCGTCGTACGCGGCATCGGCATTTAGCAACTCGCCGGTCTCCAGCAACAACCATTCACGAGACTGCGGTGTTAGAAAATTGAATCGAAACGCAATTTCAATCACAGCACGGACATAAGTGCCACCATGCAACTGCGTCCACATCGCGACCACACCATTGGCATAGGCGGTTTCGAGATTGCCGCCGAGGCGCTTCTGCTCCTCCTCGGAAAAAAACTCACCCCAAAGTTTAATCGCTATCGTCGGGTTGCGAATCCGCAACTCAGCCTCTTGGAACTTCGTGATCGCGGCGTCAGAGGGTGCCTTTGGCTGGTTCATCGGATCACTCATCACACTACCTCCATGTGTCTACGTGCAGTGGGGCCTCAACGCGAGTGCCAACTGAGTACGTATCTTAGCCAATCGAAAAGAGATCCCGCTTCCAGTTATGACGTTTTTCAGTGCATTTTCGGTGTTTTTTGCAATTCTGGTTAGCGGAACGATAGCGGAATGACTGTGTGGATACTGTCGGACACGTTATCTCCCGCATCACGTCCGTTCAGCGAAATCCAGTGCCAACTAGGTCGACACTATTGTGCTCCGCCGCCGCCGCCGAGCGTCTCGGGATCGCTGTGTTGACGTTGTACGACTGGCTTGGCCAATCCGACACGGGAGAATTTCAAATTCGCGGAGAACCAGTGACGATTGAGTACTTCCAGGGCGGAAGGCGGGGCCAAGGCAGGATCAAAATATCCGAGCGGGAGGTTGATCGCTTACTCGATCTGATGCGTGTGTATCCAAGCCCGAAACGAAATCGCCAACCCCCGAAACCGAAAAGAACGCTGAAACATATCACAGCATCGCTTGGTCGTCCTGACATCTGACGGCCCGGAGCGACCAACCAATCCTTGGCGGCATGGTCCATGGACGGCAATCCAGCGACCGTAGAAAGCCCGGTTCAGTCAAACTGAACCGGGCTTCTTCTTGGCAGGTAAAGCCTTCGACGACTCCTAAATTCAGGCTCGTTTGCCATCTCGTCGTCACTACCTATGCCGTATCTCAATCGGCATTTGCACAATTCACGACATGGCTCGCGAACCCGAAAGCTAGCCGGAAACCATCACGCAATATGTCACAAAAACGCCTTCACCTTAGCTCGCTTTACGCTTCTTCTTTGTCTTGCCCAGGGCCGCCCAAAGCGGATCGTTGTAGTCGTCGGCCCATTGAGCGTAGTGATCCCAACAAACCTTCGGCGTGTTGCCCATCAATCCGGCAAGCACTTCGATCGAAACCGGGTTCCCGGTGTAATAACCCGACAAAGTTCGCTTCGCAAACGTGTGCCGACACGTGTAAGTGACGCGATCCACTGGCAACTTCAGCTTCTTCTTCAGTTCACAGAAGTGTTGCACGCCATTACACCGTTTCCATTGCCTTCCATGCTTGGTGCGGACCAATGGAATCCCTGAACCCTTCGGAGCAGTCAACATCAACTGCCGAGTGATCGTCTCCATCTCATCACAAAGCATGATTCGGCGGTCCTTCCCCGTCTTCTTCGCCGCCTTGTGCCCGTGCCTACCGTCGTCCGTGCGTGCTTTCAACAAATAGAACATGCCATGAGGCGTTTCAACGACATGGTCGGCGGTTACAACCGCCATTTCGGCGTACGGACGAGCCCCGGTGAGGATGCAACACTTCAAAAACAGAGCGTGCGCTTCATTGGTCGCCGCATAGATCCGTTCTTCCTCCTCGGGACTGAACGATGTCACCCGAGCCGTAGCCGCAGGCTTCTGATAGCTTGCGATTGGGTTGACATCGAGATCGTCAAACTTGCAGCAAAAGTTGAAAGCCGCCTTGATACAGGCGATCACGTTCCGCTGAGTGTTGTTGTTCCAAGTCTTATGCTTCTGAAGCCAAGTCCGAAGATGCTTTTTCTTCAGTTCCGGCACTGTCAGCGCACCACAGTAACCACAAAACTCGTTCAGCCAAGACTTGCTCAGTGTCACCCACTCCGGTGACGCCGTGTTCGTCAGATCCGCCAGATAGATTTCGCAGACTTGAGCGACGGTCCAGTCTTTGGACGAAGATGATACCGTTGGCGTCAATTCGTCGGTCAGCTTGATCCGAGCCAGCGCCAACTGAGCTGCCTCCTTGCTGTCCTTGCCGCGAATCCGTTCCCCGTTCTCGTCGAAGAGGGCTTCCCTCTTCTTCGTTCCTTGCGGCGTGAAGTACCAGCAATCCGTTTGTTTCCAGTGCCACGCAGATCCGTGCTGCTGGCGACGTGATTTTCGATTCCTTGCCATCTGAAACTGACCTTTTAGGGTTGTCCCGGTTGCCGCCGGGAATTGACTTATGAAATGAGAGAGAAGACACTATGGCTGGGAACCGAGTTCGGTTCCTTGCCGCCAAGGGATCGACATACGGTTTGCCGACCGTGGTCCCTTGGTTTTTTTATGCGCAGCAGTTATCCGCGGTGGACCACGTTTACGTTGGCGACACTGCTGACGCAACGTCCAAGCAGCATCCACCATCCGAAGAAGGGGATTCAACATGTTCAAGTTCCTTGCCAAGTCGACGCATCAATCGGGAACTCTCGATTGCCGCCGAGAATTCCCACGTCATTTGCTACACAGAATAACTACACTCGCCATATCGGCTTGCACAGCACTCTTCGCACAAACCCTTTATACACCGTCACTTAAAGCAGAGTCAAGCGATCGCCCAAACATCGTCTTCATCCTGGCCGACGACCATAGTTACAACACGATGGAGTTCATGGACCATCCGTTCCTCGAGACGCCGCATTTGGATTCTTTGGCGTCCAACGGAGTGCACTTAAAAAACGCGTTTGTGACAACGTCTTTGTGCTCGCCGAGTCGCGCGTCGATTCTGACGGGCCTCTATACGCACAAGCACCGGGTCATTGATAACAATCGGCTGGTTCCTGAAGGCACCAAGTTCTTTCCTGAGTACCTACAGCAATCCGGCTATGCCACAGCCTTTGTCGGGAAGTGGCATATGGGCGGCAGCCATGACAACCCGCGGCCGGGTTTTGATCACTGGGTCAGCTTTCGCGGTCAAGGACATTACTGGCCGCCCAACCCCGACTACACGCTCAATGTTGACGGCGAACGTGTTAAGCAGAAGGGATACATCACCGACGAGCTGACGGATTATGCAGTCGACTGGATGAAGGAGCAACAGAACTCAGAGAAACCGTTCTTCCTGTACCTGTCCCACAAAGCGGTCCATTCCGATTTCACTCCCGCGGATCGAGACAAAGGTAAGTACGCCGACAAGGATCTTAGCTTCCTCTCGCGTGGTGAAGGCGTGACGGCTGAGAACAACGCTCCACGCTGGGTCCGCGATCAACGCAATAGCTGGCACGGAATCGATTTCCCCTACCACAGCGACAAAGGGATCGACTACCTCTATCGGCGCTATTGTGAAACGCTGTTGGGTGTCGATGACAGTGTCGGCCGGGTATTGGACCAACTCAAAGAGATGGGCCTCTACGACTCCACTCTCGTGATCTACATGGGCGACAATGGCTTCATGTGGGGCGAACATGGCTTGATCGACAAGCGAGTGTCCTACGACGCCTCCATGCGAGTCCCGATGACGATGCAGTGCCCCGACCTCTACGAAGGTGGCACGGTGGTCGAGTCGATGATCGGCAATATCGACATCGGTCCCACGATCATGCACGCCGCGGGCTTGCAAACGCCAGATTACATGGACGGAAAGAGCTTTCTCGATCTGCCCAATCACCCCGCTGCCAAATGGCGAGATTCCTTTCTCTACGTTTACTACTGGGAAAAGAACTTCCCCCAAACACCGACGCAGTTCGCACTTCGCGGCGACCAGTACAAATACATCAGCTACTACGGGTTATGGGACGTCGATGAACTCTATGACCTGCAGGCCGACCCGGGTGAGCATCACAATCTGATTGCCGATCCTCGTTTCCGGCCCGTTGCCAAGAAGATGGAGCGTCGGCTCTATGAAATGCTCGGCGAAGCCGGCGGGATGGACATTCCCATGAACCGGCCTGCCGGCGGTTCGCAGAACAAACGCTGGGAAGAAAAAGATGGCGACCACGCCGCCGACTTCCCCGCCGCCCTTGTGGTCGACGAGCCGCTCAATAAGGAAGCACGCTAGCAGACGTTCCGGCGAAGCTGGATGACATCGCTTCGTGGGACACTGCTCCTCCGTTTGCTTGCCACAGGGGAAGCAACGTTTTGAAATTAGAATATGCGTTGGCGATTGCTCAATGCAGTCGCATGCCTTTGCCGTGCCAGAGGATTTGCAGGTCGTCGGCGGTCCAGCGTTCGAGTCCCACCGAGGGGTCGGCGATCAGGACGCCTCCGTCTGCGGTTGTGCCTACCGCGACGACCGAATGTCCCATTCCTGGGATCCAGCCCCATTGATCGGCGTATCGACGGTCATCGACTCCGTAGGGCAGTTCGACAGCGAGTAATACGGGCCAATCGTCTTTGGCGATCAGCTGTTCCAGACTCTCGTCGAGAACTTCCACGCGGCGGTTATTGCGCTGAGCCATGAGTTTAATGCCTCGGTAGAGGCCGAGCGTCGGCGTTCCGCTGGAGTCGGTCAGGCAGAGTGGCACCAGGTCACTCTCATCCACCTCGATGCCCTCCGCACTGAGCAGTGTGGCGGCAGCCGCTGGGCTGCACGTCGCCCACGATGTCTGCATGGCCACACCGTCTTCCCATTCCTCGCCGCCTTGAGGTGGCGGCCGGAGCGCGATCGAGAGTAGCGGCCAAATGATTGCGGCGAGCGACATCGCTCCCAGCAGCGCCACCATGATGGCTCGTCGCCACGCTGGGATTTTCGGTAACCTCCACGCCCAACCGGCTGCAAGCGCCGCGAAGACGGCAGCCAAGTTTGTGTAAATGATTGCTGCGGACAGCGGTACCAACCTCGCCCACATCAACTGGCCCGATCCGTAGAACTGAAAGTACACCGCCGCAAGGACACTACACGCCATGCACAGCATCACGAGTTGGCCCTTGGAGGTGTACGCATAGCGGGAGGTGAACGTGGCCGCGAGACAACACACGAGCGACATCACAGCGATCGCAATGTAAATGTCCGTCATGATTTCACTCTCTTGCGATTCCGGATGGATATTACGGGTGGTACTCGATCGGAGGTGTCGCGGGGTGGGCTGCAGCGTCGACATTGCGGGCAAACGGGATGCCAGCCCTCTCGGACGCGTGAGAATGTACCTCAAATGGAAACCAACTGCCCCATCGTCAGCCGGCGTGGCATGAAGATTGCAGGATGTTTCACTGACGTTGACTTCACCGACACCGAACGGGAGAGACGAAAAGATGCTTGATACGATCCAAGATAGGTACGAACGAATCCGCGATGACGTGAGCGAACGTTCGGGAGTAGGGCAGCCCGACGAGCGGAATGCAGGAATCAGCACGACGGAATCGGTAATCGCATTAGCGGCCGCCGTCGGCGCCACCTTCGTTGCCCGCGAACTGCTGGAGACCACTTGGCGGACGACACTTGACCGCGATCCACCAAAAAACCCGGCCTCTCGGGAAGTCGCCTGGAAGGAAGCAATGCTTTGGGGCGCCGCTTCCGGTGCACTCGTCGGCATCGCCCGCATCGCGTCGCGTCGGTTGAGCACCGGTGCCGTGCGGCGGCTGCGTTCGTAGGCTCGACGTCCAACGTGCTCATCGAAACAATCGCAGTGCAGGCCGAGTGAAAATCTCGCTGCAAGGCGACGCTACTGGTGTGGGGCGCCGCTGAGGTGGTGGCTGGTCGTGGGCACTCGAGCCCCGGCAGATCGCTACGATTCGTGTCTGGGGAACGCAGCGGGTTGTCCGAACCAGGGCGGGTGGAATCCGCTGCGCACGGCCAGCAGGATGGCTTTACCATGTTGATGCTCCGGGCCATGGGTGTAATCCCACTCCAATCGTTCCTCGTACCGCAAAATTCTCAACTTTGACGATTCACGCACTGCCAATGCGGCCAATTGATTGGGCCGGAAGTAGTTGACCACGGCTCCCGCTGTTTCACTGACAGGCTCTGGGCTGGCATTGCCGGGGGACTGGTCGCTGCCAGGATCCTCCGTCGTGTGCACATGGACGTAAAGCATCCCGGTAGCGTTGAGGGAGTCGCACATCCGTTGCCAGACCAATTCGGCGTCTTTGGCAGGGATATGATCGAGCACGGTGGTGGCGATCACGGCATCGTAATGACCAGCGGGAAAGTCGACTTGGCGGACATCGGCTAGGCGAGTTCGCACCCGGTCGCCAAGGTCGCGCTCGCTCGCCCGTTCCTCGATCCTTGCCAAACCCCGCTCGCTGAGATCGACGGATTCGACCTCGTAGCCGGCTGCTGCGAGCGCCAGAGTATCACGGCCCGCCCCCGCTCCGAGGTCAATCGCACGACGTCGAGCGGGGCCACCGCCTGCGGTTTGTTTCAAATAGGCTGCCAGACATGCGGAGGGATCGGTCCCGTAGGCGATCTCATCACGGTTGTAGGCATCAAAGAAATAGTCGGTCGGGGGAGTGGAGGTCACGTTGACTCAATCAGGGAGGCAGCTCGGATGGGATTCGCTCATTGCCCGCAAGGCAAAAAAACAGAGGAAAACCAGAATGATCTAGCAAGATCGGGTTTTGGTGCACGAATGATACCCAACGCGCGACCGATCGCAAACTCGCTGCCACTGTCTCGGGAAAGCACCGGGAAAAAAATCTGACATGTGGGCTAGCGAAATCCCTATACTGGGGAGAGATCGTGCCAGGCAGGCCCTGCGGAGAATTGACGTGTCCGCTGGCGAGGCGACCAGTGCACGAAGGACGATTGTCTCGAGCCAACGAGAACCGACGGAGTTTGCAATGGATACGCCGCCGACGACTGACACTCCTCTCGCCACTGGCCGGGCGTCCATGCGGGATCGCCTGCAGTCGTTTGGGAAGGTTGGGATACTGATCGTCTTGATGCTGGGCACGTTCGCATTTCTAACCACGGGGATGAGTCCTGAGCCCGCTCGGCGGGACGCAGAGGTTTCTCGCCCTGGGGCGGTCCAGCGAACGTCTGCCACCGGCGCGATCGACGACCTGGATTTGCCCGGCCAGGTGTCCGGGACCGCTTCGCCTCGCGAGGCGGCCGGCAGCGGCTCTGAGACTGTGCAGTTTGCCTTGAGCCGTCAGTGGAAGGATCAGATTGCTGCGGCGGGATTGGAGGCAGCTCCGCCCGCGGATTGGTTAACGGTCTGCCGCCGCCTCTCACTCGCGTTGGTCGGTTCGGGGATGTCATTGGAAGAAGTCCGACTACTCGAACGCGTCCCAGAGGACGAACGGATCCAGCGACACCGCGACGCCCTGTTGAGAGATCCTCGTTTCCACGACTACTGGGCCGAACGCTTCACGCGATTTTATGTTGGGGCGGATGAGGGGCCCTTTCTCGTCTACCGACGCCGTCGCTTTCGCACTTGGTTATCAGACCAAATCGCCAGCCAGAGGCCATACGATGCTCTGGTGCGACAACTGATCACCGCCGAAGGTTTATGGACCGATCGGCCGGAAGTTAATTTTTATACCGTGACATTTGACAGTGGCGACGAACAACCCGATCCCATCCGTTTGGCGGCACGCACCTGCCGCGCTTTTCTTGGCCTGCGAATCGATTGCGTTGAGTGTCACGATGACTTTCTCGGCAATGTGTCGATGGGCGACCCGACATGGATGGGGGGCGAAGGTGATTTTCGAGGCGGGACGCAGCAGGATTTCCATGGGCTCGCGGCATTTTTCACTGCCGCCAAAGCCAAGGGCTTGCAAGGCATCCGTAATTCGCAGGCAAAGTACCACTACCAATATCTTTACGAAACGGAAGAAGAGGAGGTAGCACCGGAGGTTCCCTTTCGCCGAGACCTGTTACCAAACAGTGAGGCGAACGATCGAAAGCGACTGGCCCAATGGATCACGCATCCCGAAAACCTTCAGTTCTCTCGCGCGTTCGTCGTCCGCGTTTGGACATTGTTATTTGGCGGTCCGCCATCAGCTTCGGTCGATGACCTTCCGCTCGATGAGTCCCCTCACCCGATGATCCTGACGCTCTCGCACGCTTTCATCGATTCTGGCTACGACATGCGGCACTTGATCCGATTGATCACCGACAGCCCCGCGTTTCGAGTGGACAGTCAATCGCCATCGGGTGAAGGAGCGTTCGAGATCACAGCGCGTCACGAACAAGCGATGGCAGCGTTCCCGATCACGCGTCTCCGCGCCGAGCAAGTTGCCGGGGCGGTGATTCAAGCTGGACGAGTCAAGACGCTCGACCGCGAGTCGTCGTTGTTGCTGCAGCTGCAGCAGTTTGGAAGCCGCAACGACTTTCTCACTCGCTACGGGGATCTCGGCGAAGATGAGTTTGAGCGAGAAACCGCTACCATTCCACAGCGACTCGTGTTACTCAATGGGAAGCTGACCAGTGAAACGTCGAGTTGGAACCCAGTCCTGAACACTTCGGCTCACGTGGGATTGTTTGCTGCGGACGAAGCAGCCGTCGTTGAATCATTGTATCTAGCAAATTTGAATCGATATCCGACGGAATTGGAGAGCGAGCATTTTGCCGCCCGGATTACCGATGCCGAGATACGTCGAGCAGCGATTGTGGATTTGGTCTGGGTACTGCTCAATAGCAGTGAGATGGCTTGGAATCACTGATTGATTGAAGAGGTTACTCAATAGGAACCCATCATGAACGAAACCATTCCACGGATATGCAATCCTCGGTTGCATTTTTCGCGCCGACTCTTCCTCGGCGGCACGGGCGGATGGATGCTGCCGACATTGGCGCGGCGTCTGGCGATCGCAGCCGAGCAGGAGCCTGATCCAGGTAAACCGCCGCTCAGCGTGATCTTGCTGTGGCTCGAAGGCGGCCCGAGCCAGTTGGAAACCTTCGACCCTCATCCAGATCAATCGTCAGGTGGCGACACGCGGGCGATTCAATCCAGTTTAAAGGGCGTGTCGATCGCCGATACTCTGCCTCGCGTGGCCGAACAGATGCACTTGACGACGTTGATTCGCAGCGTCGTCGGCAAGGAGGGCGACCATGAGCGTGCCATCTACAATATCAAGACGGGATATCGTCCGGATCCGACGTTGATCCATCCTTCTGTCGGTGCGGTGTTGTGTGATGCCGATGATGCGGGGGCCGACATCCCCCGGCATATCTCGATCCTGCCGGGTGGATCGCCAGCACGAGGTGGTTTTCTTGGCGCTCGATTCGATGCTTTTAAAACCGGTGACCCGCTCTCGTCGGTCCCGGACGTGCGGCCGCGAGTCGACGAGGAACGATATCGACGCCGACTCGACGATCTTAGTGAGATTCTCGAAAAGCAGTTCGCCCGCCGACGCCTTGTCGATTTGCAATCCAATCGCACCCTGCAGATGGCGAGCACGGAAGCGGCGCGGCGAATGATGTCGAGTGATCAGCTATCGGCGTTCGAAGTAGCTCAAGAATCGGCTGTCACCCGAGATGCGTTCGGCGACAACCCGTTTGGACGTGGCTGTTTGGCGGCGGCACGGTTGATCGAGGTGGGCGTCCGCTGCGTGGAGGTCACCTTGGGTGGCTGGGACACTCACGTGAACAATCATGCGTTGCAGTCTTCGGCCTGTGAGCAACTCGACCCTGCGTTGGCAGCGTTGCTAACGCGTTTGCAACAGCGTGGACTTCTCGAATCGACTTTGGTGGTCTGTGGGGGCGAGTTTGGACGCACGCCTCAAATCAATCCGGCCGGTGGTCGCGATCATTGGCCGCATGGGTTCAGTACGCTGTTGGCCGGTGGACGATTTCGGCGAGGCTACGTCCACGGGGCCACCTCCGCGGCGACCGACGCCACGGGACCCGACGGTCACGTGGCGGCCCCCGTGGAAATCGCTGACATCCACGCGACGATCCATTCCGCCCTGGGGTTGGATCCAGCTCATGAATACGACACTCCGATTGGCAGGCCGATCGCCCGATCCGAAGGCCGGGTGCTGAGCGAATGCCTCGGCGATGCCTAGTCTTCTAGCCTTTGAGCGTCATGTTGCGTAGGCTTTTCTACTGAATCGATGCAGCCAGTGATTCCTGACGCGTGGCGTCGCGGATGCGCGGTGATGCGATGTCGCGCGAGCATTGGAGACGTCGGTTGCTGTCCGCCAACACCACCAATACGCTCACTCCATGACCGATCCGGCTAATCCATCCGTTTCTGACTCACCTGATGCCATACCGCCGCGATACTGCATCGGAATCGACCTGGGCACAACCAATTGTGTGGTCGCCTTCGTCGACACCGAGAGCGACCAGAGGTCCGTCGAGGTCTTCTCGGTTGCCCAGTGGGTCGATGTTGATACGATCGAATCTCGCAGCACCTTGCCGTCGTTTCATTACACATTAACAGAGACGGAAACGGCTGCGGCTGAGGCCGCGAAAGCCAACCGAGGACTGGCGGAGTTTCTCATCGATCCGCCAAATGTTCGGGTGGGTCAGTACGCCCGCGCCGCGGGCACATCGCAGCCGGGCCGTTTGATCGCATCGGCCAAGAGCTGGCTATCACACGAAGGTGTCGATCGCACAGCAGACCTATTGCCCTGGCATGGGGATGCGGATGTGGAAAGACGATCGCCGATGGCGGCGTCGGCTGCCTACCTCGGACACCTGCGGGCCGCCTGGGACGACGTCTTCCCTGAACACCCGATGGCTGAGCAAGACGTGGTCGTCACTCTGCCTGCCTCGTTCGATGAAGTCGCTCGGGAATTGACAGTAGCCGCGGCAGGCAAGGCTGGTCTACCGCGGATCCAATTGATCGAAGAACCGCAAGCGGCGTTCTACGCATGGTTGGATCGGCATGGTGACGACTGGACTCAACGCGTTCGTGTGGGCCAGTTGATACTCGTGTGTGACATCGGTGGCGGTACCACCGACTTGACTTTGATTCGGGTTCGTCCCGCTGATTCGCGCGCCCAATCATCTAACGAGCTACTCGAGGATGCTGGGCAAACGGATCCGGCGCCCGGCGATCCAGCCGCCGGCGCGGTGCAGTTTCATCGAGTCGCAGTCGGCAAGCATCTGATTCTCGGCGGCGATAATCTTGACTTGGCCATCGCCAAGGCAGTCGAAGCGAAATTGGACGAACCGCTGCCCGCTCGCCGGTGGCAACAGTTGATTGCTGACGCCCGACGTGTCAAAGAGTTGATGCTCTCGCCGGATCGCCCGGCCGAAACCACGGTCCACCTCGCCGGTGAAGGCTCTTCCCTAATCGGCGACTCGCTTTCACTGACGGTCACCGCCGCTGAAATCGACCGGGTGATTTTGGAAGGTTTTTTTCCCGACGTGGAATTGGAGTCAACCGTTCTGAGCGGGCAGAGTGGGTTTCAAGAACTCGGTCTTCCTTATGCCGCCGACCCCGCGATCACCAAGCATTTGGCGGAGTTTCTGCGGATGCACCGGACGACCGGAATCGATGAGGGTGGCGGCGACTCGGATCGGGTAGACCTCGTCCTGTTCAACGGTGGTGTGCTGCGTTCTTCGTCGATCCAGTCTCGGGTGCTCGGATGTCTGGCGGCTTGGTTCGCGGGCGAGCAGGAGGATTGGAAACCCGAAGCCCTGCAATCGCCGAGGCTCGACTTGGCGGTCGCCCAGGGAGCCGCGTACTATGCCCGCGTCCGTCGTGGCGAGGGTGTCCGGATCGCGGCCAATTTGGCGCGAACCTATTTCATGCAGATCTCTCAAACCCCTCCGCGCGCGGTCTGCGTGATCCCAGCCGATGCTCAGCCCGGCCAGAGCTACCGCATCGACTCGCTGCCAATGGAACTGCGCGTGGGTGTGCCAGTGAGCTTTCCGTTGTGGGCCAGCAGCACGCGATTGGCGGACCGCGTGGGCGAGGTGGTCGCGATTGACGAAAAGGAGATGACGCCCCTGCCGCCGATCCATACGGCGCTGCAAAATCGTAAAAAACGCGATCAATCGACCATGAAGATTGTGATCGAAACACAGCTCTCTGAAATCGGAACCATCGGTGTGTACTGCGTCGAAGACACCGCCGCGGAGGAGAGGTCGAGACCAACCTCGGGACGCGCCAGGCGGTGGAAACTCGAGTTTGATATCCGGGCCACGCTGGAGACCGATCGCGAAGCTCATCACGGGGGCGGTGAAGCCTCGGGGATAGTCGATGAAGACACTCTGTTGGCGTGTCAGCAGGAGATCAACGCCGTCTTTGGGAGTGCAACAGAGAAACCATCCAAGCTCGTCAAACGGCTGCAGTCCTCGCTCGAGATCAGCCGGGCCAACTGGCCGCCGGTGTTGTTGCGTGGCATCTGGGAATCGTTGATGGCGGTGGAGCCAGCGCGTCGGCGTTCCCCTGCCCATGAATCACGTTGGCTGAACCTATTGGGGTATTCGCTGCGTCCCGGGTACGGTGTCGCCGTCGATGACTGGCGGACGGCTCAGACGTGGCGTCTGTTGTTTGGCAAGATCGCACACGACGACGCCCAAACACGAGCCGAAACCTTGATCCTGTGGCGGCGGATCGCAGGTGGGCTGACCGCCGGTCAGCAATCGCAACTCTCCAGTGTGCTACGAAAGACCTTGGTCGGTGGGGCGGGCAGCAGCACACGTATCGAGGCGGCCGAAACGCGTGAGGGATGGCGTTTGGTGGGATCACTCGAACACCTCAGCGTCGATGAAAAGAGGCTGTGGACGCGTGCCGCGTTGGCTCAACTCGAACGTAAGAAGTTGCGTCCGCTGTACCCCGTGTTGCTATGGGTGATCGGCCGTTTGGCGACGCGTATCCCGACCTACGGTCCGCTCAACTTGGTCATCGGTTCGAGTCAGGCGACTGGATTTCTCACTCGTATTCTCGCCTCACCAGCATTGCAAACCTCTGCCCAGGAGAAATCCAGTGAGTCGGGACTGTCCGAGCAAATCGATAAAGCGGCGGCTTTGGCGCTGACTCAGATCGCACGTCGCTGCCATGATCGCTTTCGCGACGTCGATGAGGACACTCGCGAACGAGTGCTCAGAGAGCTTCGCATAATCCAAGCTCCTGCTCATTTCTTGCGGCTCGTCGAAGAGGGCGGCCAGTTCGACCATGAGGAACAGGCCGCTATTTTCGGTGAGTCGCTTCCCCTCGGCATTGAACTGCGTTGACGATTCCCAATCGCCGCGTGTCATGCGTTTGTTTTGGTTCATCCGACGGAAGCGTGCGCAGAGCACAGCGGAAGGTTTTTTGAGGCATGGCTCTCGTATCCAATGATCGTTCAAAAATGCGTCCCTGATGAACAAACGCTCGCCAGGGACCGACAGCACCATTGGCGTACCGCTTTTGCAGGGAAACGCTGGCGACCGAGATATCCCTTGCCAAGCCAGCACCTCTGCGGAGCTCGGCTCCGTTTCTCCCGGCAGTGCCAGTCTAACATTGATAATCACATCCCACAAATAAATCCTTGGATACGGGAGCCATGCCTTGAAAACCTCGGGCGCACGCTTCCGTCGGATGAGCCTTTGTCTTGAGTTCTAGCGATATCTGTCGTTTCCATGAAACCAAAAAAAACCACCCTGCCTGTTAGCCGGGTGGTTTTTTCGTGCGTTGTGATAGCTCAGGTGTTGAGCGGCACTACGACTTCGGCTGCTGTTGTTGTTGCAGGCCGGGACGTACGCGTTTGTTGATGTCGGTCTCGAGCACGCCGAAGACGGATTCGTGACGGGCGACTGACATTTGCAGTGCGGCCAACAAACGTTTGGCGGTGAAGAAGTTAACGATGATCCGTTGTTTGACTTGGATCGGCTCCTTGGGCACACCAATTGGTTGTGGGTTGAGACCGAAATCGATGATCAGTTCTTCAGGTGATCCGGTGACGCGGCAAAAGTTTGCATAGGTTGCCAGGGCGTTCTGATCTTCGACTTGAACTTGAACCGGTTGTTGCGGAGGCGTTTGAGCCTTCGCTGCTGGCGAACTCGACTCGGCGGTTGCTGTTGCGGTTGCCGCTTCGTTTTCTTCCGATTCGTTCTTGTTGTCGTCTGCCATCTAAAAATTCTCCAAAAGGTGAGAAAGGGAAAGGTTATGGAAGTGACGCGTTTCGTTTCATTCGTATGAATTCCCCCGAACTCGCAGCGCGCCGGCGGTTCAGGTGGAATCTCAAACTCGTCCGAAGACGGGTTGATGAGCGTTTGTAGTTCGACAAAGAGTAATGATTAAAAGTTCCCTAAAAATCAAAGTTGAATGTTTTGATAATCACGCGCCATAAGCGTTGACCAAGTGACATCGGATCGACATGTACTTTCGCTGCACCCCGGTAGCCTGGTCGCAACAACATATCGGAAGTGTCCAGGGGCACACGGGCTTGGTAGGACACGCTCCTTGGTTTGACTTGTCCTGTCGCGGGGTCAATTTCAGTCTGCAAATCGCCGCCCGTTTGACTGGACATGGACGTGCTGGCGGCATCCATCGGGTTCTTGGATATCTCCTCAATACTGCCATGGAACGTCTTCAGCCGGAGGGAGTCGAGTTTCAAGTCAACGGATTGATCTTCACGGACGAGTTGACGGTCGCCCTGATCGATAATCAATACAGCTTCGAATCCGTCGGGAGCCCCGATTTCGCAGATCATGTCATCCGCCGTCAACAGCGCGCCGCGATTGACTTCCTGGAGCGGCGTACCGGTCCATCCCGGCAAGCGACCATCGCCAGGGTCATTGCTCGGCCGTTCCGGCGGCGGCAGGATGAATCCGTCCTGTTTGGCACGGATCGTTAAGCGGTCCACTTCCTCTTGCGTTTTGGCTTGGAGCGACCGAATCGACTGCAGCATTTCTTTTTGCGTTTCGATCTGGGCAACGACTGCCATTTCTTCTCGGGCACGCAGCTTCAGGTTTTCCAACTGCACCGATGCGAATCGTTCTTCGCCGTGCAGGTCAGCCAACCGGATCGTCAGCTCGGGATCGTCGAGAACTGCGATGGGTTGTCCCTTGGTCACGCGTGTGCCCACCGGGACGGTCTCGACAATGCGGCCGACAGTGCCAGCGTAGACGGTGCCGGCGCGGCTCGGACGAATTTCAAAGGCGGCGTCGATATGATGAGGAAGCGGGATGTAACAAACCGCAGCGATCACGACACCGGCCACGGCGAGCGAGGTCAGGAGGGGGCCACGTTTCACTTTTGCGAGTCTCCCAGGAGTACGGATGAATTTCCAAGTTTGGATCATGGGTTGGGCAACGAGTCCCGAAAACCCAATCACAGCGAGAATTCGCCCAAGTGCCTGCAAACCATACGGTTCGAGCACCTGCATCACAAACCACACGATCGAGAACACGACGACCCAGCGGTAGATCACACTGCATATCGTGAACATGCCGAACATGAACCGGTTGCGCTGAGGCAAAAATGGATCGTCTTGCAATTCCAATCCCAAGCAAGTCTCTTGGAACCAGCGTTTGAGCACCTCTGTACTCTTTTGACGCAGGTTGGGAATCTCAAGATAATCCATCAAGATGTAGTAACCGTCGAATCGCAACAACGGGTTGCCGTTGACGAGCACGGTGCTGACCACGTTGAGGAACATCATGTTCAAGCAGAGGTCATTGATCGTGGTGCCCGATTCGCTGAAGAACCAGACAAAAGCCGCGATCGATGCCAGAATCATTTCGACATAAATCCCTCCAGCACCGATCCATATACGCTTCCATTTATTGGGCAACATCCATGAGTCGGATACGTTGCAGTACAGGCAAGGCGTGAAGACGAGCAGCATGAAGCCGATCTCGTGGCACTCCCCGCCGAATTTTTTACAACTGAGCCCGTGGCCGAATTCGTGGATGACTTTCACGATCGCCATCGTTGCCGCCAAAATGATCCAGCGATCAGCGGCAAAGAATTGATGGAACGTCGGTAGTTTCGCGTAGACCGTCTGGTACTGCGTCGCGAGCAATAAGGCAGCGGCCAGCAGCAAACAGGCAAAGAATATCAATGCGGGGACCGTAAAGATCCATCCCGCGATCGGCAGCATTCGATTGAGAATTCGTTCGGGGTCAATGCCCCGAAACCGCACGGCAAACACATTGGACATCTTGCCGAGGAGTTCTTTGTTCTTCTTGGTCCGTCCTCGTTCGCGTAGCGATTTGCCTTGGCCGGGTGAGTTGCTGATCACCAATCCGCTGCGGTGCAGCATGCCGATAAACTGCTGCAAATCGCCGAAAGTGATTTTCTGGGGAGCGAAACGCTGTTCGAATCCGTCCTTGATCTGCTGGAGACTGACATGCCCATCGAGCATGTTGAGAATGAAGTACTCCTCGTCGTGGAAGCGGAAGTACTGCAGTCCCACGGGTTCCTTCATCACCCAATAGCCTTGGCCTTGGTATTGGTGCCGGCTCGCGGTCAAGTCAGGACGTCGGCGCACCGTCAGCGCACGTGACGAACTGCTTACCAGTGATTCCGCAAGAGTGGGCATGAAGAAATGGGTTCAATGAGGAGAATGTTTTTGGTACCGCGCGTCTCAGCGATTGCTATTCAAAGATGATTTCGGCATCCATTCCAGGTTTGATCATCCAGGCGTCACTGGAGTCTTTGCGATTTTCGATATCGACCCAGATTCGCACCCGGTGGCTGAGATCCAATTCGCTGCCGACGAAGCCGATCTTTCCCTCGACAACGATGGGGGCCTGTCGGTTGCTCGATGTGAAGACCTGAACGGTGACGGGCAAACCGGCTCGCACGCGGCCAGGGAATGCCAGCGCATCGACGACGCCTTCAACCCGGACTCGATCGAGTTGCACGAGCGTTGCGATCGGGGTTCCCGGTTGCACCCATTCCCCCTGTTGGCCGATGCGGTTTTCGACATATCCGTCAAACGGAGCAAGGATCTGGCGGCGTTCGAGTTCGTATTCGGCAATCTCACGTTCGTTGCGTTTGCCGACGTACTGTGCCATGGCGATCTTTTTTTGCATCTCAGCCAGGTCGATTTTCAACGCCCCACGTACTGCCTCGAGCATCTTCTTCTTCATTTCCCAGTACGGGATGGCTTGTTCGTCATAAAGCTTCTTGTGAGATTCCGCTTCCGCTTCGGCGAGTTCGCGGGTGTTTCTGGCATCTTGCACATTGACATCGTTGTCCGCATTGAGCATCGCCTCCTTCTCTTGAGCCTTTTTAAATTCGACGGTTAGCTTCGCAGCGGTATCATCGACAACTGCGAGCACGTCGCCGGAGACCACATCCATGCCTTCTTCAAATCGCAGCTCAATCAGTTTGCCTTCGACCTCGGCGGGGATATTGACGTTGCGGATGAATTTGACCGAACAGCGGTCGGCCACCACCCTTTCGCCAGGCGAGGGCGGATTGGATGGACGCTGAGCGGGCGCCGAAGTATTTGCCAGCGACGCTGTCAAAGCAACGAAAACCGCAATCAGGAGTCGGCTTCGGATGGGAGAGCGGGTCATAAGCATCAATGGGGCAGTAGACTGCAATGGACAAAGGGGAGGTCAATGAATCGCGGGCGGTCAGAAAATAAACTTGGCGAACCACTCGTAAACTTCGTGGAGCAGCACGAACCCGCTGGCACGACGGCCAACCTTGACGTCTGCGGTTAGTTTCGTACCGGGGCTCGGTGCTAGTTTTCGGAGTTCAGCCTGGTTGGGCAGGACTCGCATCTTGATGATCGAGCCGTGTTCTTCACTCGATTCAGCTCGCAGCGAAATGTTGTCGATCGGCAGGGTGCCGGTGAGCGGTTGGTCTGGGTCGGAGGCGAGGATATAAGTGACCTCGAGTTCCTTGGAGTCGTTTTCATGGATGTATTGATCCAAGTGCCCCTCTCGTTTTTCAGGCATTTCGACTTCGAGATACATCGGCTTGTCTAGATCGGCGATCTCCATCAGCACCTGGCCCGTGGTGATGGGACGATTGAGCAGTAGTTTCTCGACTTCCCAGGAAACGACGCGTCCATCGATAGGTGACCGCACGATCAGGTCATCGGCGCGTTCTTTTTTGAGCGTCAGCTTTGCCCGTTGAGCCTCGAGTTTGGTTTCGAGTTCGATTTCCTCGCCTTCGAGAGCTCGTTTTTCGGCGCGTTTGAGAGAGTCGCGTTGATTCAATTGGCCCCGAACACGCTGCAGCTCGGCCATCGTTGTGTAGATCTGACCTTCGAGTTCGGTGATCTCCACTTCGATATCTGGGTTGATCATCCGTACGAGCGGTTGCCCCTGCGTGACCGTTGAATTGTGGTCGACGAGCACCTCACGGACTTCCCCGTCAATGCCCGCGAATATCTCCCGGCGGGCTTCCGGTTTGAGCGTCCCTTCGGCTTCCAAGTCGAAATCCAGCGGGATGAAAATGCCGGCGGCGATCAAGCCCAGGATCAACGCGACGATCCCAAGCGTTTTGGGCAGGGTGCGAGCGCGGAGCACCCAGGTGGCGCGGCCAATCGTTCGCCACAACGGCATCAAAAACAGGTTTGTGTGGGCTTGGGAGTTCGCGATCGCGCGAGTGCCGTGTTCGTAGACAAGATCGCAGCGGGTCCGAAACACATCAGCCGGCAGGTCCGTTTCAATCTGCTCGACGATCAGAGCACCGATCACCTCACCGCGGTGGGCGTCGTCTCGGTCCACTTCACCCGCTGCCCCGGTCTCCTTGTCTTGACCGAGTTTCCGCTGGGGCGCCCGCAGCGGCAGCACCGCCAGGTTCCGGCCGTAGGACAGATCGACGTAATCTTCCAAGGCTTCCTCGATCTGCGGTGGCAAATCCTCGGTCGACCCGTCATGCCACAGGGGCTCACCTGCGGCGACAACCCGCGTGGCCAAGACATTCAGAGCCGAGACGATGTTGGACCGATTTTCGATCGTGTCCTGACCACTGATCGCTTCGACCTTGCACTTACGACCCTTCTTGATCGCGACGCTCACCCGGTCGCAACCAATCAAACGGCGACCTTCATTGGCCACGATATAAGCTGTCTCTTTGAGATCCAGCGATTCGTGGGCGGCCCGAGCAAATGAATCCGCTTGCTGCCAGAGCGTTTGGCGGTCGCCCAGTTTGATCAGCTTCTGACTGCGTAGCCACTCGGCAGCCAGTTCGCACATCTGTTGCAGAAATCGCAGGTAGCCCTTCTGGGTTTCCGGCGCCGTGTCTGGACGCTGGAAGATCTCGATCACGCCGTCCTTCTGCCCATCGTGCTGGAGGGCACCGAGAACGAGCAGATAGCGAGTCGGGTTTCCCTCAGCATCGCCGTCGGTCGTGCCGCTGTAGGGAGGCACCAATACCGATTGCCCCGCATTGGCAGCCCGCTGGATCAGCCGCTGGTGTCGGGTAGCGTCGTCGCTGTCGGCCGCCAAAATCGAGGGTTCGGCATTGATTTGGTACTGCAGACGGAGCTGTTTGTCCTCGTCAAGCAGCCAAATGGCGCCCCCGGCTGCGGCCAAAGCCGTGATGATTCGCGAAAGTAGCTCTGGGTAAAACTCCGATGCCGTCGAGCCACTCTTGGTGAGCGCAGCGATTTCATTGACCAAACCTCGAATCTGGGCCTTGGTTTCTTCGACCGATTGTTGATTGACCGACATAGGGCTGGGGATCTGGAGCGAATGAGGACGCGGGGAAGCGCAGGAGAATCTGCCGAAAGCGGCGACGGTAATGAAAAGTAGCTTGCTCTCGCCACAGGAGGTTTTATAAAACGTGGGACTGGACTAGTTATACATTTCGTATAACCTAATGTCTAGTCAGTTTTGGCGAATTTTTGCTACCTACCGTTGATTGCCACCCCGCTCGCATGGATTCCGTCTTGAACGCACCGCTGGAACATCTCGTCGCGCTCTCCCGCGCCAAACCTGAGGAGCAGGCCGATGGGCCAGAGCCGCTGGTGCCCGCGGCCGAGGTGCTGGAGCTTCTGCAACAGGAGGTCAATCGGATCCAGCGTTCGATTCGGCTGACCTTGCAGGGGAAACTTCAGGATCTCGTGGGCCGCTCAATGGGCTCCGTCGAGCACAACCGAGCTCTGGCAGCGGCGATCCAGTCGATGCTCGATCAGCACGGGTTTCGCATTCGCTGCCACCAGTGCGGCCACCCAGCGATTCTCCGTCTCAGCCCCCGCAAAGGGATCCCAACGGGCGCCTTCGTTTTCGACCACACCATCGACGGCCGCCGCACTTTCCATGGCGGATCTGCCACTGTGCCCCCCATCCACTTGCTCGCCAAGCCCGAGCGAAAAAGCAGATCCCAACGGTAGCTCCCTCGCTGTGGCGGACTGCGGAAGTTGAGGCGTCGATCATGACGACGATGCCTGCGGCTGAATCGCGGTCACTACCGGATCTGAGAATGCGAGGCAACCGCTGCGACAGGGATCGATCAGGTGCCTATAATGACGGGTATGCTCGATCACTCACGTTCTACCGTTCTTCCGACGCAGCCTCGGAACCAGGCCGGCTGCCGGTTTGTCATTAAAACTGCAAGCCGGTGGGTGGCAGCCTGCCTGCTGCTGTGGGGCGTTCCAGGGGGCGAGCCAGCAGTTTCCTTGATGGCTCAATCGCCGGACGAGGCCGAGACACTCACCGAAGGCTTTCTCGTTGAGATCCCTAGCCCATTGACGGGGCGGGACACGGAGCGGATTAGCGCACAGCTAGCACGACTGTCTCAGGCGGCTCGCAACTCTCCTAGCTCACCCGACGCCAGCCGTAGCCAGCGGGTCAGTGTAGTGCTTCACTTCGCTCACCCGGACCGGGATCGCCGGGCTGAGGACATTCGCGGGGGCGATCGATCGGGCGAGCCGGTCTCGCGAGAGAGCAGTACACCGCTCGAAGATTCGCTCAAGCTCGCCCGCGCGATTTCCGGATCGAATCTCAAACACATTCGGCCGATCGCGTGGGTGGAGACTCCGGTGCGCGGCAGCGAAGTGTTGCTGGTTTTGGCGTGCGAGTCCATTCTGGTGTCGCCCGATGGATCGATTGGCAATGCGACCTACGGCGAGGTTGCTGGTGACGAAACGACCGCCTTGATTTTCCAGTCGATTGCCAAGCGGCGAGGCTTGCTACCACCCGAGATTGTCGCTGGGTTAGTCAATCCCGATGAGGCGGTCGCCCGCGTCCGGTTGTCCGACGGCGCCCCCGAGCTCGTCCTCGGCGAGCAGCTCGAGAAGTATCGCAGCGAGGGTACAATTGTCGAGGAAGAGATCCTCTCACCGGCGGGTGAGCCATTGGTGCTCAGCGCCGATCAGTTGCGGGAGTTTCGAGCGGCGGCGGCTATCGTGGATTCCTCTGGCGAAGTCGCCGATCGCTTGGGGTTGGCCAAGCTGCGGAACACCTCGAGCGACACCGTCGAGGATGCCGACGGGGCGTTGCTGCGAGTCACAGGCACGATCCGGGGCGATCGCGTCCATCGCTGGCTATCGAATCTCGCTGCGACGACGGAGTCGGGAGGCACGAACACGTGGCTGGTCGAGATCGATTCCCCAGGTGGCGACTTGGCGAGCAGCATCTCCTTGGCGGCGACGCTCGCCGACCCAAGTGCATCGATACGCAACGTCGCCGGCTACGTTTCCCGGGAAGCCCGGGGCGACGCCGCGTTGATCGCGTTGGCGTGTCGACCGTTGGCTATGCACCCCGACGCGAAGCTCGGCGGCAGCGGAGCGGATGCCATGACGCCCGAGGAGGTAGCCGATCAACGCGAGCTGATTCAATTTTTAGCGGACCGAACGGGGCGCAGCGAAGTGCTGATCCGCGGTCTACTCGATCCCACGCTCACCGTGTACCGCTATGTGAACCGCCGGACGGGACGGATCCGGTACGCCGTGCCGAGCGAGCTGGCTGCTGAGACCGAGGACGCCCAGGCCGGAGGTCGGTCCGACTGGAATCGCGAGCAACTCATCGAACTGGACGAGGGGCTATCGGCACAGCAGGCGATTGAATTGGGATTGGTCGATGAGACGACGGATTCGCTCAAGGCCGTTGCGGCCTCGGTGGGACTGGCGACTGTCCCCGCCCAGCTCGCAGACCGGGGGCTGGTGCGGTGGGTCGAGCGGATCGGGCGGCACGATGGGCTGGCGTTCGGGCTGCTCCTGTTTGGGTTCATGATGTTGTCGACGGAAGCGAGTGCCCCCGGTCTCGGGATCCCTGGTTTCCTGGCCGCGCTATGCTTCGCATTCTTTTTCTGGACCAAGTTTCTTGCCGGGACGGCTGAGTGGGCGGAACTGCTAGCGTTCGGCTTGGGGCTGACGTTTTTAGCGATCGAGATTTTCGTGGTCCCGGGGGTGGGGATCTTCGGTTTCGGTGGGCTCGCGTTGACGGTATTGGGTGTGGTGTTGATGAGCCAAACCTTTGTTATCCCCCAGAACAGTTATCAGGCCAACCAATTGGCACACGGGGTCTGGCTGGCGATGGGAGCCATGGGGGGACTGGTGATTGGATTTTTGGCCGTGCGCGCCTTCTTGCCGCAGGCTGCTGCCGCGACGGGGCTGGCCATGGACGCGCCTGCGGCGGACCTCGATCGGCTCGAGCGAGTCGCTGACTTCGATCATTTGGCAGGGCAAACAGGGGTCGCCGCGACGCGGTTGCGGCCCTCGGGCAAGGCAAAATTTGGCGAGCAAACTGTGGGCGTTATCAGCGACGGCGCGGCAATCGATCCCGGGCAAAGCATCCGGGTGATCCAGGTCCACGGCAATCGCATTGTCGTTGAAGCGGTGGACGAATAATGCCCGCGTATTATGCAGTGGGGCTACTGATCGCCTTTTATGCCCTTGCGATCGCGGAGATTTTGATCCCCAGCGGCGGGATGCTGGGGTTGACCGCAGCGGTTGTGGGCGTCACCTCGATCATCATCGGTTATACCTACAGCGCCTCCCTGGCTCTGACGCTCACTCTCGTCTATCTGATCACGACACCGATTCTGATCGCTTTGCTGATCCGGCTATGGCCGAGCACCAAGATCGGTCGGCGGATGCTCAACCGCGATACGCTCGAAGCCGACTCGGCGCTCCCTGAGCCTGCAACGAACGATGGCACGCCGCTGAGTGAATTCGTCGGGCATGTTGGCACGGCCATGTCGAACCTCTATCCCAGCGGCGAGATTAAAATGGCCGGCCACCGAACCGATGCGATCAGCACGGGACTGCCGATCGATGCAGGAACGCTGGTCAGCGTCGTGCGCGTCTACTCAGGAAAACTGCAGGTTCGCATCGCCACCGAAGAAGAGATCCAACAATGGCGAGCGGAGAACGCTGGGTTGCCTTCGGAGCCTGAGCGACCGCTATCGCCGCCGGTCGGAGATCCCATGTCAATCGAAGTCCAAGACTCTCCCGTGTTGTCGCCGCTGGACGATGTCGATTTTGACTCGCTCGAGATCGACGCTGGGTCGCGTGAGGACCCCAGCTGAGCAACGTACCAAAATGCTCCCTACATAGATCGTGCACCCGGCTTTGTCGCCACACCCAGGTAGTGGTGGCGGAGGATATTGCGTTTGCCACAACTCTCACGAATCAAGAAGTGGATTCGGTGCGTACGACCGAAACACAAGTGAATCAGAGCACCCGAGGCCCGCCGCTGGAAGCAAAGCTCAAGTGGAAAGGCAGATCAATCGGGCTTCCTGAACGGAAGTCAAATCGTCATTGGTTATCCGCATCGTTTTCTGTATCAAAGTGAAGATGGTCATCCGAAAACTCGTGAACCGCCCCGGTGTCGCGGGCAGTCAGACGACCGTCAAGACTGCAGTATCGGACGAAGTCTAGACGAGATAGATCGGCAAGAAGGCTGTCGATCACACCACCATTCGGCACGGTCCCACGAATTGAGACAAAAACAACCTTCAGCTGTTCAGTTTCGAATCTGATGTCGCGGTAATCTGCATTTTCTTCGAGCAACGTAGCCAATTCGCGTCGAGCGGTTCGGTCATTTTTGTACTTGTTGATGAAATGCTGGACATCGGGACTGAAGGTCGCGGGCGTAAACATGATCGCCGTGCAGGTCATCGCGAAAATCGAGAACATTACGACCCCGGTTCGTGTCGGAGTTTGGATGCAAAGGTAACGATATCCGATCACGGCTATGGCGAGCGTCATGAACGCGAACGTGATCCCAACCGATGGCCCGAGCAGATAGTGACCACGGAGAAGCAACACGCAAGTGATGGCGACGGAGCTAATCCACCAACCGAGTTTCGCATTGCGTTTGCGGTCAGTCATTTCAGTCGGGCAACGAATTGCGATCTATCCACATGTCAGGCGTGAAAAAACAACTGGATCGGTTCGGCTGATCGCCTGAGTTACGTAAGTTTCGTGATGCAAAGCAGAGGAGTAGGCAGGCGTAAAAGACTGTGCATGAACTTGTCCTGTTTGGGGAAACGGCTGGATTCACCGAGGACTCGCGTTGCGCAATGATCTGGAGAGAAACGGCGCCGCGTCCTTCGGGGCAGCTATTGGTTCCGGATTCTGGTCGTCTTCGTGCTCGTGCTCAGCATCGCGGTGCTCGTGCTCGCAATCGACATTCACAGCATACGCACCTGGTGATTCCGAAACGCTGCGAAGCTTGATTGCTATCTTAGTCAACATCGAGACGATCCGCTTGCATTTCGATCTCAATCTATTGTGCCATCAGGAACTATTGTGGGTTTCGCTGCGGTAAGCCAAGTGTGCGGGATTTTCAAGGCATGTCGGTGGAGTCCGTTTCATTCCTTCGAAACGGCGAAGACATCAGTGGTGGATTCAATCGAGAGACGACAAACGTCGAGTCGATCGTGGTCGAGAATTGGATCGAACATCAGTGCCCATTTCCGAATCGAGCATGAGCACTGTTTTACTGAGCACCAGCACGATTGTAGTTCTTCGATACCAGAACGGTGCGGTTTAGCCAGCACGGGCGAACGACGTTGTCATGGCCTATTTTCAGGCTCATCCGACGGAAGCGAGCGCCCGAGGTTTTCAAGGCATGGCTCCCGTATCCAAGGATTTATTTGTGGGATGTGATAGTGGATGTTCGACTGGAGCTGCCGGGAGAAACGGAGCCGAGCTCTGCAGAGGTGCGGGCTTGGCAAGGGATATCTCGGTCGCCAGCGTTTCCCTGCAAAAGCGGTACGCCAATGGTGTTGTCGGTCCCTGGCGAGCGTTTGTTCGTCAGGGACGCATTTTTGAACGATCATTGGATACGAGAGCCATGCCTCAAAAAAACTTCCGCGGTGCTCTGCGCACGCGTCCGTCGGATGAACCTATTTTCAATCCACCCGTGCTTCGGTGCACTTATTGGCTCATCGCCACGTTCATGTCCGCGTCATCATCGTGAATACGTGAGCGAGCATTGCGGCGACGACGCCAAAGGCAGCAGTGTATTTGCCGAATTCGTGGAACGGCAACAACCGCTTGTGGTTGCCCCAGAACCATTGGAAATGGATGAATAGCCCTACGCACGTGATGACTAGGCCAAATGTGATAGCATGAATGCCAGTAATGTCCAACCAAAGGCCGCGTCCCAGAGATGGGAAGCCCCTCATTGTCATGTTCAGCGTTGTTGCTCGCTGGGTTAGGCAGCATGACAGTCCGTACAATGTGACGACCGACGCAAGAATGCCCCCAACGGACCACATCTGGATAGGACCGCCGGTCGGAGGATCGGTCATCCAATCAGCAATGTCGAGCAGAGTTTCGTTGTGTCGCATTCGAAAGCGTCCTTTGAATACAGATGAAGCGTTGTATTTATCGGCACGATTCGAACGCAGATGAGGCGCGAATACCAGTTGGGTAGCGTGGGGCATCACGGGGCCAGGAATTTTGACTAAGCAGCACACGATGAATAAGTGTCGGTTTTAGTAGTGGACGAGGCGACGAGTCCTGCGGCTTTGGACTCGTCGCCTCGTCCACTACGACAGAAATTGATCGTGCGTTGCTAACCACTTCAAAAAAGCGTGCAAGCTCGGCTCCGGTGCAGGCCATTGTTGTCAGCAGGTGAGTCGCTAGCAGGTGCAGCCCAGTGGCTGAGGGAACGAAGTTGGTCATGCCGTATTACCAGATCGAACGTTGGTATCAGTCGCTGCGAGCCAGTAGTGAGCGGAAACCAACGTATGACACGACAAAGATCGCCGGGTAGCGATGGCTCGGCCAGCGTTGCTTGCGGCGGACTATTGGCCGCCCATCTGAGCCAAGCCCCAAAAAGTTTGATCGAGAAGCGATTGCCGTCAAATGCAACCCTGCGAGGTATCCCGGCCAGGGTGAACGAACCGATACCATAAAACGCTATATGGGCGATGACTCCAATATTTAGTTCGCTGCCAATGCAAGTCAGCAGTAGTTCGGTGGCCGCGAAGATAAGAATGATCCGTGCTGCCCGAAGTGCTAAGATGCGTCGACCGTTACGGTGAGCGAAGAGTAAAGTTTCTGTCATGGTTCGTCAGTCGGATAACGGGGTAATTATCGCCGATTGGACCTTCAGTTCCCTCGGTGTCGCGAGAAGTGTTATCGCCGGTTCGAGAGAGTCTTATCACGGGTTAGCGTCGCTTGAGTATGAGAGGGCTGGATTCGGGGGTCAAGCAAAATGCAGTGAGTGTTTGGAGACGAAAGCACTGACCTGGCCAGCGGACAATTGGAGCTTGCTTCCGCTTCTCCCGGCGCTTTGATGCAACCACAGTTAATTGTGAGTGACCAAACGCTTCGGACGCCACGGCGACCCTTGGAAATCCCGCACACTTGGCTCACCGCAGCGAAACCCACAATGATTTCTGATGGACCCTTTCCGCTGCGCTATCGATCCGGTTCAGTTCACCGGACCGACCATCGGCCAGAGGGTGGCTCCGATCAGGGTCACCAAGAATCCAGCGAAGCCCATCACCGTCAACGTGGCTGAAAAGCTCCGAAGGGTTTCCTTGGGCGTCATGCCGCTGAGTCGGCCGATCACCCAGAACCCGGAATCGTTCATCCAGGGTAGCGGTTTAGAGCCGCAGCCGATCGCGAGGAACAGATAGACCGGATGGAAGGGCAGCGCCATTGCTGTGGCCATGGGGCCGACAATTGCGACCGAGGTAATCATGGCGACGGTAGCCGATCCCTGCACGAACCGAATCAGGACGGTGACGAAGAAGGCCACGCATAGGACCATCACCCCCGACCCATGGGCCGGCATGGCATCGACGAGCACCTCGGCAATGCCTGTTTCCCGGATCACTGCGCCCAGGGCGCCGCCGGCCGCAGTGATCAGGATGATCGAGCCCGCTTCGGAGAGGGCAGCTTGAACGTGTTTGGCGAGCGGCACATTGTCGCGCCGTGGAGACGACGCGAGGAGCAGCAGGGCTGCGGCCGCCGAGAGCGTCAACGCTATATTTTTGTCCGAGGCGAACTCGATGGCAGTCTCGACCCACGGAGCCACCTGCGTCGACGTCTCCTCCGAAGTCCCGCCACCGAGGGCCTGCCAATTCGCGCCGCTGGCCAGGAGCACGAGCGGGAGTACGACAGGCAGCAGTGAGAACCAGAGCGACGGTAGCGGCTGCGAAGATTCTGTGTCTGTTGGTGAATTCGATTCAGAATCGGTTGAAAACGCTTCCTGTTCGAGGGTCGGCTCGACGCTCCAGCGGCGATTGATCATCACGGCATACGCGTAGCCGACGAGTGCGCAGATGGCGCCCACAAGAAGCCCCGCTTTCAAAGCGATGCCGAGATCTAGATTCAACTCACTCGCCACGAGCAAGGGTCCCGGCGTCGGCGGGACCAAGGAATGAGCCATGGTGGCGCCGACGACAATGGACATCACATAGAGCAGATAGTTCTTACCCGTCCGGCGATAGAGAGCCTTGGCCAGCGGGATGAGTAAATAGAAAACCGTATCAAAGAACACGGGGATCGCCAGCACGAATCCGCTGATGACAAATCCGATTGACGTTCGTGAGTCACCCATCAGAGAACAGGCGGTGTCGATGATGCGTTGAGCGCCACCGCTGCGTAGTAAGCAGTGGCCAATGATCGCGGCCATGGCAATCAGGATTCCAATCTTCCGGCATGTGTCGCCGAAACCTGCCGCGACACGTTCCCCCACGCTGCGTTGCGATCGTTCGGAGATTGTTGCCCAGTCGCGACTCGAAACCAATCGATCAGCGGGTTTCAGTGTGGCTGTGCTCGTGATTGAGACCTGATCCATTGCAGCGGCGTGAAACGAGCCGTCCGCCGTGTGGCTGATGCTGAGCGTCCCGATGGGGCCCAGGGAGGAGCCTTGTGCATCGCGCTCATCTGCTGGGGAGCGAATGATCTGGTAAACTCCGTCGAAAAGTTGGTGCCTATCGACTGCTGCAGGCGTCATCGCATCTGCTGACAGATCCTCCGCATTGACCACCACGCTGGATTGCCGCATCTCGTGGCGAACGAGCGTGGTTGGTGAGGTCAGCAGCGCGATTGTCAGGGCGGCTGCGATTAGCGATAAAAACGCGTGCCAACGAAAGACCACGATTCCCGCTAAAACGACGACCATGCCAATAAAGAGGATCAGGAGCGGGGGCATTCGATCAGTTGCGCATGTATGTTTTAAGAAATCGAACGGGGGCACTCCCCGAATCAAACACGTATTGAGTTGAAATCCATCCATGTCGACTTCCCCGCCGCCGCCACGCGACCCCACGACTCTTCGCAGCCATCGTTGGTTTGGTCCCGACGACCTGCGATCGTTCGGGCACCGATCACGGCTCAAGGGGATGGGGCTTGCCGATGACGACTATCGGGGCAAGCCCGTTATCGGGATTCTCAACACGTGGAGTGATCTTAACACATGCCACTCTCACCTGCGGGAACGGGCGGAAGAAATCAAACGAGGCGTTTGGCAGGCCGGTGGGTTTCCCGTCGAAGTCCCGATGATGTCGCTCGGTGAGATGTTGATGAAGCCATCGACGATGCTTTACCGCAACCTGCTCGCCATGGAGACCGAAGAGGTTCTGCGCTGTCATCCTATCGACGCGGCAATCTTGATGGGTGGATGCGACAAGACGACTCCGGCGCTATTGATGGGTGCCATCAGTGCCGACTTGCCGACAATGTTTTTCCCGGCCGGGCCGATGCTCAACGCTCGCTGGAAAAAGGAGACCCTCGGCAGTGGCAGCGACGCCTGGAAGTACTGGGCCGAACGGCGGGCAGGCAACCTCTGCGACCAATCCTGGTGTCAAATCGAAGATTCCATTGCGAGGTCTCCTGGTCACTGCATGACGATGGGCACCGCGTCAACGATGACGGCTGTGGCCGAGTCGCTCGGCATGTCACTGCCGGGGGCGTCCTCCGTTCCGGCGGTACTCTCGGAGCACTCTCGGCTGGCAACCCGATACGGCCGACGCATTGTTGAGATGGGATGGGAAGACCTGAAGCCTTCGCGCATCCTCACCGCAGCTTCGTTTGACAACGCGGTTATCACGGATTTGGCGATCGGTGGTTCCACCAATGCGATCATTCATATCATTGCGATGGCCCGGCGGGCGGGGGTTCCGCTCACGCTCGATCGCTTCGATGAGCTTTCCCGTCTGACGCCTGTGGTTGCGAACGTGCGTCCATCGGGAGCGAAGTTCTTGATGGAAGATTTTTACAACGCGGGTGGTTTGACCGCATTGATGAAGCAGATTGAGAGTTTGCTCGACACAAATTGCCTGACGGTTAGCGGGGCAACCTTGGGCGAAAATATTGCTGAGGCGGAAGTCTACGACGACGATGTCATTCGCTCACTCGATAATCCTGTGTATCGCGAGGGCGGCACCTTTGTTCTGCGAGGAAATTTGGCGCCACACGGCTGCGTCGTCAAACCGTCCGCCGCCGATCCACGGCTATTCGATCACACCGGATCGGCGGTCGTATTCGAGAACTACGCCGACATGAAGGCGCGGCTCAACGACGAGGGCCTCGGGATCACCGCCGATTCGGTGATCGTCCTGCGGAGCGCCGGCCCACTCGGAGCTCCCGGATTTCCTGAGTGGGGAATGCTGCCGATTCCGGACCGATTGCTCAAGGCTGGGGTGCGAGATCTCGTCCGCATCTCTGATTCCCGGATGAGCGGTACGAGCTACGGCATGTGCATCCTCCACGTCTCGCCCGAATCGCACCTCGGTGGCCCCTTGGCGCTGGTGCAGACGGGTGACTCGATTCAGCTCAACGTCCACGAGCGGCGTCTCGATCTCCTCGTCGATGACGAGGAACTTGCTCGCCGCCGTGCAGCATGGACGCCACCCCAGGTTTACTACGAGCGTGGCTATGGGCAGCTGTTCTGTAAGCATGTGACACAAGCCCACGACGGCTGTGACTTCGATTTTCTTCAACATGGTCAACCCACACCTGAACCGGATATTTTCTAACATGAACATTCAACCGATTACTCACGATCTCTTGGCACGTTCGGTCATCGCCGTGCCTCCGTTGGCACGCACCGGCGACCTCGCGATCGACCACGCTGAGAACCGGCGGATGGTCGAGTATCTCGAACAGGGTGGTGTCACGACGCTGCTCTACGGTGGCAATGCAGTGCTCTATCACATCGCACTGAGCGAGTACGCCGAGATGCTCGAGATGCTCGCGGAGATCTCCAGCGAAGCTACCACGGTGATCCCCTCGGTCGGCCCTGCCTACGGGACGATGATGGATCAAGCGGCGATCCTCCGCGAATTCGACTACCCAACAGTCATGGTGCTGCCGCAAGAGGCGATTGCGACGTCGAGCGGGATTACGACAGGGACGCGAAAGTTTGCCGAGGCATTCGGCAAGCCGATCGTGCTGTACATCAAGCACGACCGGTACATGGAACCCGAGCAGGTCCGCGAACTGGTCGATGACGGGCTGGTCTCGGCGATCAAGTACGCGGTCGTCCGTGACGACCCGGCCGATGACAACTACCTGCGTGAGATCATCGATGCGGTGGGGCCGGACCGGATCGTCAGCGGCATCGGTGAGCAGCCGGCGATCATTCACATGCGAGATTTCGGCTTGGCAGGGTTCACGTCGGGGTGTATCTGCATCGCTCCTGCCCTGAGCATGCAGATGCTCGCGGCGATCGCCGCGCAGCGATACGAGGAGGCGGAGGCCATCCGGGAGAAATTCTGCGGATTGGAAGACTTGCGAAACGACATCAACCCGATCCGAGTGCTGCACGACGCGGTCCAGATCGCGGGCATTTCACGGACGGGCCCGATCATGCCTCTGCTTACTTCGATCAGCCCATCGGAATGGAAACTCGTCGAAAATGCCGTCGCCGAGCTGTTAGGTGCTGCCGGATTATCGTGACTTCGTTTCACCCCCTAGAAAAGATTGTTTTTCAAAGTGATACTGGGGACGTTGACTCCCCATCACCCACTTGAACGCCTGCTAAATGACTGATTCGAATAATCACTCGCGACCGGCAAAACTCGCGCTCGCCGACGGTACTGTCTACCTGGGTCGATCGCTCGGTGCGAGCGGCGAGGTCACGGGGGAAGTTGTCTTCAATACCTCGATGACCGGTTATCAGGAAATTCTGACCGACCCCAGCTATTGCGGCCAGATCGTCACGATGACCTACCCGGAAATCGGCAATTACGGGGTCAATTCGATCGATGTCGAGAGGCACGGGACCGCGTTGGCCGGCTTTGTGATCCGCAACGAGAGCCGGATCCCGAGCAATTACCGCTCCGAGGCATCCTTGAGCGATTACCTTCGCGAGCACAATGTGTTGGGGTTGGCGGGGATCGATACTCGCTCGCTAGTGCGTCGAATTCGCAGCGTCGGTGCGATGCAGGGCGTGATCTCGACGGAAGACCTCGACGATGACTCGCTCGTGGCCAAGGCAAAGGCGGCCCCGAGCTTGGTTGGTCGCGACCTCGTTCAAAAGGTGATGCCGAACCAGCAGGAAAAGTGGACCACCGAACTCGATGAATGGTCCGCGACCGAGTGTGCTCGGGGTGCCAAAATCGTATCCAACGCCGACGGGATCGAGGATTCCGATCGGCCGCACGTGGTCTGCATGGATTTCGGCATGAAGTGGAACATCCCCCGGCACCTTCGCTCGCGAGGTAACCGCGTCACCATCGTGCCGGGCAACACGTCCGCAGAAGAAATCTTAAACCTTCAGCCCGATGGGGTGTTTCTGTCCAATGGCCCCGGTGACCCCGAACCGCTGGCCTACGCTCACCAAACGATTGGCGAGTTGATTGGGAAGGTTCCTGTGTTTGGCATTTGCCTAGGCCATCAACTGATCGCTTTGGCATGCGGGGCGAAGACGTTCAAGTTGAAGTTCGGCCACCGCGGCGCCAACCAACCGGTGTTGAATCTGGCGACTGAGAAGGTCGAGATCACGACCCAGAACCACGGCTTTGCTGTCGACGACCAAGATCTACCGGATTGCCTTGAGGTCACCCACCGGCACCTCAACGACAATACGATCGCAGGTATTCGCCATCGCACCGCCGACGTTTTCGCAGTTCAATACCATCCCGAAGCAGCAGCGGGACCGCACGACAGCCACTATCTGTTCGAGCAGTTCCAGCGCCAGCTTACTGCTGGGGCGAGTGCCTAGGCACCTCGCGATTTGGAATAGATCGCTTTCGCAATCGCCACGGTTTTGCTGTGGCAACCGGGCGAACGCCCCGAGCCGATTTTCGGCTTCCCGCTCGGGCGGATGATCGAATTTCCACCCCGAGTGACGCTGTCCCACCCAGGGGCGGCGGCTCCGCATCCAACCGCGCGGTTGGATCGACAGATCGCCTCCGGTGATTGGCCTCGCCCGTAGGCTACGCCTTTGCCGAGGGGCGTGCCAGAGTCTTTCGCTCGCTTCATCTCCCCGCTTCCTCGCACCCCTTTTGCCCCCACTCCTATGCCAGCACCAAAAACCGCGATCAGCCCCACCCGCGAGGTCGATTATCCCGAATGGTACCAGCAGGTGATTAAGGCCGCTGACCTGGCCGAGAACTCATCGGTGCGTGGATGCATGGTGATCAAGCCATGGGGCTATCAGTTGTGGGAGAACATTCAACGCGCCCTGGACGACATGTTCAAAGCCACCGGGCACCAAAACGCGTATTTTCCCCTGTTCATCCCGATGAGCTACCTGGAAAAGGAAGCCGAGCATGTCGAGGGCTTCGCCAAAGAGTGCGCGGTCGTGACGCATCACCGGCTCGAGCCCAACCCGGACGGTGGCCTGCGTCCGGCGGGGAAGCTGGAAGAGCCTCTGATTGTGCGCCCGACTAGCGAAACGATTATTGGCGCGACTTACGCTAAGTGGGTGCAGAGTTACCGCGACCTGCCGATCCTGATCAACCAGTGGGCCAACGTGGTGCGTTGGGAGATGCGGACCCGGATGTTCCTGCGGACTGCAGAGTTTTTGTGGCAGGAAGGGCATACGGTCCATGCGACGGCAGCCGAAGCGATTGCAGAAACGGAAAAGATGGTCGATGTCTATCGCGATTTCGCCCAGGACTGGATGGCGATGCCGGTCATCGTTGGTAGCAAGACTGCCAAGGAACGCTTTCCCGGTGCAGTCGATACGCTTTCTATCGAAGCGATGATGCAGGACCGCAAGGCTCTCCAAGCCGGGACGAGCCACTTCCTGGGGCAAAACTTTGCGAAGGCGCAAGACATCAAGTTCCAGAGCGAGAAGGGCGGCGTGGAGCACGCATGGACCACTTCCTGGGGCGTCAGCACCCGGTTAGTCGGGGCTCTGATCATGACCCACAGCGACGACGATGGCTTGGTGCTGCCGCCGCGTTTGGCACCCACCCATGTTGTGATCCAACCTATCTATAAAGGGGACTCGCGTGCTGAGGTGATGGCCGAAGCTCAGTCGCTGCGGGACGAGATCGCTGCGCAAAGCTACGCGGGAGCTCCGGTTCGGGTCACGATCGACGACCGGGATATCCGGGGCGGTGAAAAGAAGTGGTACCACGTCAAACGCGGCGTGCCGATTCGGTTGGAGATCGGCCCCAAGGACATCGCTGCGGGGACCGTGTTTTGTGGGATTCGGAACCAGCCCAAGAGCTTTGGAATATCGCGCAGCGAGCTGGTTTCGACCATTGGCACGAAGCTCGAGACGCTGCAGAGCGAGCTCTTCGCCGCCGCCCTGCACCTGCGAGAATCCAACACGGTCACGATCACCAACGAAGCGGATTTCCGTGACTTCTTCAGCACGCAGAATGAAGACAAAATTCACGGCGGGTTCGCTCATGCGTACTTTGCCGACGAAGATGCGTTGGAGCCGCTGTTGAAGGAGCTCAAGGTGACTATCCGGTGTGTTCCGCGAGGAGACAACACGACGCCCGGCACCTGTTTTTTGACGGGACGCCCTGCGGAGAAGAAGGCTGTCTTTGCCAAGGCGTACTAGCGAGCAGGCGTCTTGGCGGGCCGATTTGATCGATTCTGGCGTCACAATTGTGAGCCGAGTGTCGTAACGGTTTGTCGATTTAGCGGTCCAGCCGGGTTTGTCGTGGGTACATCCAGCGTGTTGGATTTTAAAGGCATCGCGGTGGCGTCCGAAATGAGCAATGCCGTCGCAGAATAAACGCAGGCGGCGGACGCGTCGGCCGCCTGCCGAAGACATCTTTCGTTGGCAACGAACAATTCGACAGCCAGCTTGTGCGTCTCGGCTCACTCGATCGTTGGCCCGCGTGCTCGGGCAGGTTTTTTGCGGCTTTTTCAATTTCGCCTCAAGTTTCCATGCCGATTGCTATTGACGCGTTTTCGAGCCAGCCCCAAACTATTGACTTGCTTGTAACGAAGCGGTCAACCGGCGTGACAGGGAGATGACCCGCCCCGGTTGAGACACGACGCTACAGGGACGTACCGAATTCGAAATTTGCCTCGGCTTTTCGTTTGGGTCACGCGGCACAGGAGGCTTGCTTCGGCATACTTGTCCTGGCTGTTATTGATCCCGCGAGCCGGTCACCTAGGACGGGTGATGATACGATTACATTCGTGATCGATCGGGTCGACCGATTCACTCAAACCGCAATTGTGTCGGTAACAAACAAAGCAGCTCTCGGCCAAGACGAGATCTGCAAATGTTTGGTGACGACGTTACTAGCAGGAGCGCTGGCTTGACATTCCAGACGGACTTCGACGTAAAAGAGCGAGTGCGCAGCGCGTCGGACATCGTGGATGTCATCGGCCGGGATCTCGAGTTGCGCCCCCAGGGTCGGAACTTTGTCACCCGTTGTCCGTTCCACAACGACACCAAACCGTCGATGACGGTGAATCCCGAACGGCAGTCGTGGAAATGCTGGGTTTGTGACATTGGCGGGGATGTCTTCAGTTTTGTGATGCAGCGGGAAGGGCTCGATTTCCCCGCGGCCCTACGGATGCTAGCCGAACGGGCTGGGATTGAATTGCCCGAGTTTCGTCGCGGCCCCAAAACACAGCCAGGCAGCCCGGACGACAAAGCGACGTTAGCAGCAGCCATTGAGGAAGTAGCACAGGCCTACTACGAACAGCTCGAAGCTCACAAGAGCGATGACGCAAAAGCCGCTTGGGACTATCTCGCCTCACGTGGCATCGACGATCAAACACGTCGCCGCTTCCGGATCGGCTTCGCACCCGACTCGTGGGATTTTGCCGTCAACCTGTTGAAACGCAAAAACTACTCTGAAGCCGTTGCGGTCGCCTGCGGTGTCGCCAAGTCACGGGCGTCAACAAATGCGCGGGCCTCGGCAAACGGTAGCACTCCGGCTACCACGGGTTGCTACGATTTCTTCCGCGGTCGGATGATGTTTCCGATCAACAACGCACACGGCAAAGTGATCTCGTTAGGCGGGCGGATTATCCCCGCGATTGCCGAACGAATTGCCTCGGCTTCGGGCGGCAGCGTGACTGCAGGGGCGAAATACTTCAATGGTCCCGAAACGCTTCTATACCGCAAGTCGTCGGAGCTATACGGATTGGATTTGGCCCGCGATGCGATCCGCAGTGCGGGTGAAGTGCTGGTGATGGAAGGGTACACCGACGTCATCGCCGCCCGGATGGCTGGCGTGGACAACGCCGTCGCTGTGCTGGGTACCGCATTAACGCAGCAGCACGTCCGGATGCTCAAGCGATTTGCGTCGCGGGTGGTGCTCGTCCTCGATGGCGATGATGCGGGCCGACGGCGCGCCGAGGAAGTACTCGACCTGTTCGTAACAGCGGAGGCGGACCTGCGTATTCTCACCCTGCCTGACAATGCCGACCCTGCCGATTTTCTCGCGGCGCAATCCAAGGATGCTCTCCTGGAACTAGCGAGATCAGCACCCGACGCGGTCGACCATAAAATCGCGCGTTTGACCGATGGCGTCGATGTGACTCGCGACACGCACCGCGTGACCGCAGCGATCGAGTCCCTACTCTCATTATTGGTTAAGGTTCCACAGAATGATGATCGCACTTCGCTGCGAGTCGATCAGCTGTTGATGCGAATCAGCCGCACGTTTGAGTTACCGGTGGAACGATTGTCGCGGAGGCTCGAAGCCCTGCGGGCTGCACGGAAAGAGAGCGAAGCCAAGAAGGCTCGTTATCAGCAGCAGCAAAAAACGTCTCCCGCAACCACGGGCTCGCCCCGGGCCAACGATGATTCCACCTCGGCCGTGGTGATCGACGATCCCTTTGCGTCGGCAGCAATGGAAGACGCTGCGATGTTTGGGATCGATGATTCAGTGGTCCCGATGGCATCGCCGAGACGCTCACCCAGCCCTTCTCGAGATGCGGATTCGTCGCAGTCAGCAGCCCTGTCGGGGATGGACCGTGAGCTGTTCGAGACGCTGTTGGAAAGCCCCGAAGTGGCGGCTATGGCGATCGAGGCAATTGATGCCGACTGGTTGCAATCCGTCACTGCCAAAATGCTGCTGTCCGCCTATCAGCAACTCGACTTTGACGGGCGGGATCTCGATGCCGAGGCGCTTTTGACGCTGATCGAGAACGAATTTCTCAAAGGCCAAATCGTCACTTTGCAGCAACGCATTGATCTCCGTGGCGAACGCATGACCGAGAGTCCTCACGAGCGATACGCCTCGATCTTGACGCGGTTTCATGAGCGCGAGTTTGAAGCTGAGAAGTCACGTCAGATCGTCAAGCTCGAATCGGCAACGCTTGCGGAAGACGAAGAGATGGCCGTGTTGCAAGCGATCATCGATGCCGAACGCATTCGACACAGTCCCCGTTAATCCCTCACTTCCTTCACCAATGTCCCAGGTTTTTACTGTTCTTTTTTTCTCCCTTTCCCTTTCGATCTCCCGCTTTTGAGTAGGGGCTGGATGGTGCCGGCGAGCGTTCCCGCTCTCGTCGGCTAAGCGATCCATACCCAGCTCGGCGTCCCATGATGGGGCGTGACCCTTTTAACACGAAGTTAGAATTATGCAATTGATGGACCAAGACCTCACGCAACTCATCGCCCGTGGTACCAAGGATGGTTACCTGACCTTCGATGAGGTCAACGCATACCTGCCCGATGAGGATGTGAATCCTGAAAAACTCAACACGCTTCTTCTGGCTCTGGAGCGGCGTGGCATTTCTCTGATCGAAGCGACTGAAAAGAAAGCACGGATGGCAGCGGCCACGCAGACGCTTCGAGCCGCCGCCGCGACGCTGCCCGAGGCGATCGATGGTGACGTCGCTGCGAGCGAAGTTCAAATCGCTGACGTGGAGTTCGAACCATCGGCCGTCGACGCAGCAGACCTCGAGGCGGAAGTGGAAGCGGAGGACGTCAGTGGAGCGGCTGCGCTGGCATTGGTAAACGCCGAGGATTCCAACACCGCGACGCTCGGCACGTCCGCTGACCTGCCGAAGGCCAGCGACGATCCCATCCGCATGTACTTGAGCCAGATGGCGGAGATTCCCCTGCTCACCCGTGAGCAAGAGATCTCGCTGGCCAAGAAGATTGAAATCACGCGTAAGCAGTATCGCCGTGCCTTGCTCGAAAGTGACTACGCATTGCGTGCGACCGTTGAGGTGCTTCAGAAAGTCCACAGCGGTGAGTTGCCGTTTGACCGCACCATCAAGGTTTCCTTGACCGAGCGGTTGACCAAGGAACAAATTTCACAGCGGATGCCCCATAACCTGCGGACACTCGAGCCGATGATCGCGCAGAACCAAGCGGACTTTGAACTGCTCGTCCGCCGCAGTGTTTCGCCCCGGCTCAAGGCGGAAGTCCGCAAGCGATTCCTGCGCCGCCGCCGCAAATGCCTCGAGATGGTCGAGGAGCTGAGCCTGCGAAGCCGCCGTGTCACGCCACTGCTGCATCAATTGGAAAAGATCTCAGGACGGATGAATTTCATCCGCGAGCGTCTTGATTCACTCGGTACCGACGCTTTGAGCCGGGATGAAGCGGCGGATCTCCGCCAGGAACTGCGGGAGCTGATGCTCGTGACTCAAGAGAGTCCTCGTAGCCTGCACAACCGCATGGTTCGCACGCGGAAGTTCTTTGACCAGTACGAAGCGACAAAGCGTGAGCTCAGTGCAGGCAACCTTCGTTTGGTTGTTTCCATCGCTAAGAAGTATCGCAATCGCGGGCTGTCGTTCCTCGATCTGATTCAGGAAGGCAACACGGGCCTGATGCGAGCAGTGGATAAATACGAATATCGCCGAGGATTCAAATTCAGCACCTACGCAACCTGGTGGATTCGCCAAGCGATCACGCGAGCGATCGCTGATCAGGCCCGCACGATTCGGATTCCCGTGCACATGATCGATGTGCTCAGCAAACTCCGTCAGGCTCAAAAGCGGCTCACGCAAACGCTGCGTCGCGAGCCGACCTATGAGGAGATTGCAGAGGCGACGGATGTCGCGATTGAAGAAGTGCGCCGGGTGATGGATATCGGTCGCCACCCTGTCAGCTTGGATCGCCCCGTTGGCGAAGGCGAAGACAGCAGCTTCGGTGAGTTCGTGCAAGACAACGAGAATGACAACCCTGTCCGGATGGCCGCCAGCGGCATGCTGCGGAACAAGATCGACGAGTTGCTCAAGACGCTGACGTTCCGCGAACGAGAGATCATTCGGCTGCGGTACGGTCTCGTCGATGGGTACAGTTACACGCTCGAAGAGTGCGGTCGCATTTTCAAGGTGACCCGTGAACGCGTCCGCCAGATCGAAGCCAAAGCGGTGGCGAAACTGCAGAGTCCATCGCGGGCCGAGCGGCTGTCGTCCTACCTCAACCCAGCGGCCTAGCGGACTGTCGATTTGATCGGTGCTGGCGCCGCAATGTTGAGCCGAGGCCCGTAAGGCCCTGGGTATCGCCGCCCACCCGGTCGCTTGCGCGTTTCGGCTCAATAACTCGCCGGCTGCTAAGAGACGGGCTGCGAAGAGACAGCCTGCTAAGAGATGGGCTGCATCGGATCGTTCGGTGGCGATCGCAGCAGTGCCGAGCGGCCTCACCGAGCCGAGCGGTTGGAGAGAGATTAAAAAGAGGCGGGAGCGACGTGCCCAAACGCCGCCCCGCCGTCTCTTAATCAACATCGAGAGTTTTCGAACCCACGAAATCTGCCGCAATCCCACACCACGACAGCTCGTCGGTCCGACCACTTCGGACTGGCGTCGGGTCCTCCACTTGGTTGACCGCGCCGGCTATTTGTCATAGTTCGGCAGCCGAGGCCCCTCCAGGGGACCCCAAATCTCGGAGAAAGCCCGTTTCGTGCCCGCCCGGTGGTAATCCGTGCCGATTAAGCAATCTGATGTTTGGGGATTGCGATTTTTCATCTTGCCGCCCCGGGATCAGGTTTGCGAGACTCAACGCAGTCTTACGTCGAAACGGGGGCAGGGCATGGGCCGGTTCGGTCCGGTGTCAGACTGTTCCCCCGCCCACTGCCTCGAAAGCCTATCCGAAAAGGGGTCTGACCCTCTCCGGCGAGGCTGTTAAAAACCATCTCAAATGACTCGTCTCCAGAGGGTCAGACCCCTTTCGGGACAGGCTTCAAGCAAGGACGCTGCCGTGGCTATTGACTCGTTGTTGGACGTTTCCGGCTTCTCGACCGACGAGATGTACGACCTCTACTACGCGATTGCTGAGAAAGATCATGCCTTTCGTCTGCAGTCGCTCTATGGCGATGTGCCGCCACCGGCTGGGCATTGTGAGTTCCGTCCGCTCTGCCGTGAAGGCTTTACGGAGCGGGTCGCCCATTATGATTCGCTTGACGAAGGGCGTATTGGCCGCTCGCTACGCGAACGCTTGGCTCGTCAGGCGTCCGCCTATGGCGTTGCGTCGTCCGTGTCGCAAGGCAGAGTCCGCGGCCCCGGCAGAGTCCGTCGGGCCGCCTGACGATCAGCCGATACAGAAAGTGAGAGAAGGATGCGTGGACTTCAAACGCCGCTGCTTTCGATCCTGCGGGCGATGCATTGCCGCAGCACGCACCACCGGTTCGCGCTCGATGCCTTGCCCCTGATTCGCTCCGCTGCCGGCGTGCGGCTGGGCAGGCATCTGCTGAGCAATCACTCGCGGTACCTGGCGGGCGCCAAAGATCCCGATCTCCGATTTCGTGATTTTCACAATCATGTCATCCATGTCGATGACGGCTATTGGGGAGGCGCCCCACGGGTGGCCCATCAATGGTACGAACGACTGCAGCGATACCTGCGGACGAATCGTTGGGGCGATGCCGCCCATGCCGCCGGCGTGCTCAGCCATTATTTTACTGACCCGATCCAGCCGCTGCATACCTCGCAATCCAAGGTCGATCGCATTCTGCACCGACCGCTGGAATGGAGCGTGACGAAGTCCTACGCTTCGCTGCGAAAGCAGTGGCAAGCCGACACCAGCCGCACGGTCTTCCAGCTCTCCGACGGGCCCGGATGGCTGGGGGAAGCCATCTTAACTGCTTCCGGGGTGGCCCACGAATACCGCGACACACTGCTAGCGCACTACGATTTGAAGGCTGCTCGCAAAAACCCGGCTGCGGCGTGGGATGACGTTTCACGCGATCGCGTGTCGCAATTGATCGGTCTCTGCATCACCGGATGGGCCCGGGTGCTCGAACGAACGGCCGAAGATGCCGAACGGGCTCGTGACCGACCACTGCCGCGTCGCGGAGCCGTGCTGCCGTTGCTCTCGGCGGGGGTGTCGACGCCCCGGCACCTTCTCCTGCGCAGCCTCGAGCACCGCCTCGAGCGGAAGAAAGTCAATGCGATGATTGATGAGTTCGCAGCGACAGGCGAAGTCGTCAGGCACATGTCGAGCGAACAGCGCGTGATGGAGAAGGTGTGCCGCGTGTATGTGCGTGAGCGCGAGTACCAGCGCCAGCGAGCTAGCGAGCAGTCGAACTCAGACATCCGAATTCTGCCCTTCTCACCCGCAAGCGAAGACGGCGACATCCGTGCCAAGAAAGCTGCATAGTGGTGTCCGAGCAGCTATCTCAACCTAGTTCGCTGGGAGGGAATACCAACAACCGAGGACGACTTGCTACAATGCGAGCCCCGTCGTTTTCGGACGGGTACCCCCTCTCCCTTCCCACCACGTGAACACTCTATGTCCACATCACCGAATGATTCGGCTGACTCATCGACATCTCACCCGAATGCTGATGCTACCGACGATGCTCCCCTGACGCACCTGTCGGCGTCGACGATCGTGCTTTTACTTTCGGCGATGATGTTTTTGCAGTTTTTTGCGTGGGGGTCGTGGTTTGCGACGCTCAGCGCCGCGATGGATGCGCACCTGCTCGGGGCGTTCATTGGCGGTGCCTACGAGGCGGCGCCGATTGCCGCCATCTTCGCCCCTCTTTTTCTCGGTTTGGTGGCAGACCGCTTCTTCGCCTCTGAAAAGGTGATGGGCGCGTTGATGTTGTTGGGCGGGGTCATCATGCTATTCATTCCGGGGATTGCCGAGGCGGCGTCGACCTTCGCTGCCGATTCGGCGGCCGAAATGCGAGCCAGTGGCAGCTACAGCGCCGAGGCCTACCTGGAGCTGCAGTCGACCGAGAATGCAGCTGGAAAGCTACTCGTGTGGATGATTCTGGCGCATTTGCTCTGTTACATGCCGACGCTCGGGCTGGGCAATACGATTGCTTTCACCCATTTGCCGAGCCAGGATCAATTTCCCAAGATTCGTGTGTGGGGAACGATCGGTTGGATTGTCGCCGGATTGACCCTGGGCGTGCTTGGTTGGTCGGCTTCGTACAATATTTTCTGGCTCGGTGCAGCCAGTTCGTTAGCTTTGGGCGTGTTGTGTTTTTTCCTGCCGAATACACCGCCGCCGCTGCGAGGTCAAGCAATGGATTTGCGGAGCCTGTTCATGGTCGATGCATTCAAATTGCTCGCCAATTGGAATTTCTTTGTCTTTGCTCTCTGCTCGACCCTGATCTGCGTTCCGCTGGCGTATTACTACGGGATGACAGCGACCTATCTTAACCAGACAGGCTTCGTCGAGCCGGGAGCCACGATGACGCTCGGGCAGATGTCGGAAATTTTCTTCATGCTGCTGATTCCGTTTTTCTTTCGGCGTCTCGGCGTCAAGATCATGATCTTGATTGGCATGGCCTGTTGGGTGGTGCGGTATCTGTTGTTCGCCTGGGGAGCTGCTGAGCAGACTACCTGGATGTTGCTGGCCGCTGTGGCGATCCACGGTGTCTGTTACGACTTTTTCTTTGTCACCGGATTCATGTACACCGATGCCAAGGCTTCGAAAGCGATTCGTGGGCAGGCCCAAGGGTTGCTCGTGTTCCTGACTCAGGGCGTGGGCATGTTTTTTGGGTATCGCATCATGGCGGGTGGTGACCTCTTCGGACGCATCCCCTTGAACTTGACCTTCGGTGACTACGGCAAGCAGGTCACTGCGGCACCTCAGTATGTCGAGGCGCTCACTGAGGCGCGAGGGGAACCCGAGCCGGTCTCGTTCTTAGAGAGCTTTACCCAGATGTTTTCGCGGCACCTCCCCGAATCGCTTGATCCAGGGATTTTAGCCGAGACGATGGCCCAGTGGCGCGATTTTTGGTTGTCACCGGCGATCATGGCGGCGGCTATTTTTGTGCTCTTCGCAGTCGCCTTTTGGGATCGAACCCGGACTGGTTCGAGCACGAATTCCGACGTCTAGGCGATACGGGGCCGATCGGCGTGTCGGAGAGAGCGAGTTCGGTTGTGGACTCATCCGCTCCTGTCGAGGCCCCGCCAGTCGCTTTGGAAATGCCCGCCGAGTATTACCTCGGCGTGATGGGTGTTCCGTTTTGGGATCGCCGTCGGCCCCCGGGGGGTTGCATTTTGAAACTCGCCTGATATTCTGCACAAACGTTTGTGCATTGCTTTCGCCGAGTTTTTCATGACCCTGACGTCCCACCAGCCAGTGACCTTGCATCAAGTCGCCGAAGCGGCAGGGGTCAGTGTGTCGACAGCGTCGCGGGCGCTCAACGGACGGGCCAAGACGTATCGTATTAGCGAGCGAGCCGTTGAGAATGTGCAGAGAGAGGCCCAGCGATTAGGGTTCCGCCCCAGCCTATTGGCTCGCTCGTTGCAATCGCAGCGCAGCGGATTGATGGGTGTGGTGGTGCCGGACGTGTCCAACCCGTTCTTTGCCGCGATCGCTCGCGAGGTCACGCTGCAAGCGGAGACGCAGGGGATGTCCGTTCTCTTGGCGGACAGCCGCGAAACGACTTCGGTCGAAACGAAACTGGTCGATGAGCTGCGGGCGCGGCGGGTCGAGGCCCTGGTGGTCTGCCCGGTCGGGACCGAATCGCAACATCTGATGGATGCCGATGACGCGGGAATTCCGCTGGTGGTCATCGATCGGTGTTTTCCGGAAACCTCGATGACCAGTGTCCTGTCGGACAACGTGGGCGGGGCCCGCCGAGGTCTGCAACAGCTCTTGAATCACGGGCACACCGAGATCGGTTGCCTCCAGGGCCTGCCCGGTACGCTGCCCAATCAGCAACGACTCACTACCATTCGTCAGACCATGGAAGAGGCTGGGTTGACCTTTGCCGACTCCCTGCTGGCCGGTGATAACTTCACGGAACAGTCCGGGTATGAGTCCACCCTGCAGCTATTGACGTCCCATCCCGAGATCTCGGCGTTGTTTGCATTCAGCACACCCAACGCCTTCGGAGCACTTCGGGCAGCGGAGGAACTCGGCCGGAGCGTGCCCGACGACCTCTCGGTGGTCACGTTCGATGATTCGCCGTTCGCCGATTTCATGCGAGTTCCCTTGTCGACGGTCTCGCAGGACGTCGAGCGACTGGGACGCACGGCGGCTGAAGTCATCCTGAAGCAACTGCGGACCGGCAAGAAGCCTCGTAAACGCACCCACACCATTCCAGTCAAACTGATTCCACGTCACTCTATCGCGAAGGTTCAATCATGAAGTCAGAACGACTCTTTCTCTCGTTGGCAACCCTGTTTTTCTTAGCGGCTTCGCCGGCAACCGCTGCCGAACCGGAAACGCAAGACCCGGTTGCATTGATCTTCGATACGGACCTCGGCAATGATTGCGACGACGTGTTGGCGATGGGCGTGATCCACTCGCTGCAGTCGCGCGGCGAATGCGATCTGTTGGCCGTTACGATTACGAAGGACAACGAGCTGGCGGCGCCGTTCGCAGATGTGGTGAACACGTTTTACGGTCGCGGCGACATTCCCATCGGCGTTTGCCGCAGTGGGGTGACGAGTCACAAGGGCAAGTTCAACGTGCTCGCAGCGCCGCCGCATGACTATCCACACGACCTGAAATCGGGCAAGGACGCTCCTGATGCTGTTGTTGTGCTGCGTAAAGCACTCGCGTCCCAGAAGGACGGCAGTGTGGTGATCGCTCAGGTCGGTTTCTCGACGAATCTCGCAAATCTGTTGCAATCCAAGCCGGATGACATCAGCCCATTGTCGGGCGCCGAGTTGGTTTCTAAAAAGGTTCGTCTGCTCTCGATCATGGCAGGCGATTTCACGCGAGATCACAAAGAATACAACATCGTGAAGGACATCCCGTCGGCAAAGTTGCTCTGTCAGGACTGGCCGACGCCGATCGTGTGGAGCGGCTATGAAATTGGAACAAGCCTGGCGTACCCGCACGAGAGTATTTTGAACGACTACAACTACGTCGACCATCACCCGCTCGCTGAAGCTTATACGCTCTACAACCCGCCGCCCCACAATCGTCCAACATGGGATTTGACCTCCGTGCTGTATGCGGTTCGTCCTGACCGTGGCTACTTCGATCTCTCGCCGCAAGGCCGCGTTACGATTGCCGACGATGGGCTGACGACGTTTTCGGAAGAGGCTGACGGTCGAGATCGGTATATGATTGTTCGAGAAGAACAGAAAGGCCGCGCGATAGAAGCCCTGGTGCAACTGTCGAGCCAGCCTCCAGTATCGGAGTGAGCAGCGCAGGAGCAGTCGGTGGTGAGATTGTCGTCGATGAGCCAATGAGTCCTTTCGCTTTGCGTGACCGATTGGCTGTTCGGGACGCGTCGCTTCGTCCACTACCGAAAAGCTTTCGCGAACTTCGCCGCTGATTGGTCACGCGATGCGAATCGACAGCCCGTCGGCTCGTCCATTACCAAATCATCTGGCGCGAAGCTCCTCGCCTGGAGCCTACCGCCAGCTATTCACTGCATTGACGCAAAGGATCCTCTCCGCCCGTGAAGTCTTCGCCTCGGATCGTTGTTCTCGGCTCCATCAACATGGACCTCGTCGTCCGCTGCGCGGAGTTGCCGATCGCCGGTCAAACGGTACTGGCGGAGTCTTCCACGGAGTTCTGTGGTGGGAAGGGAGCCAACCAAGCTGTCGCGGCGACAGCAGCGGGTGGCAGCGTTTCCATGATCGGTGCGGTGGGCAGTGATGCGTTCGCGGGTCGCTTGCTCGGCAACCTTTCCCAACACAACGTCTCCTGTGACGCAGTCGAGCAACGCAGGGGTCAAAGCAGCGGGCTTGCAGTGATCTCCGTCGATCAGCGCGGCCAGAATGCCATCATGGTGGTTTCGGGTGCCAACGCATCGGTCACCCGCGACGATGTGATGGCGTCGAAAGACTTGATCGAGCGGAGCGATGTGATTCTGGTCCAACTCGAAATCCCGATGGACGCCGTCTTGGCGGGAATAGACATCGCCAAGAAAGCCGGGGTACGGGTCGTGTTGGATCCGGCGCCGGCGCCGCGTGAGTTTCCATCTCAATTGTTGGCGGTTGACTTGCTCTGCCCCAATGAATCTGAGGCTGCAGTTCTAACGGGACAGCCCGTTGAATCGGTCGCCGATGCACGTCGGGCAGCCGCGCAGCTGCAACAGATGGGTGCTGAGCACGTCGCGATCACTCTCGGCGATCAGGGCACGCTGCTGCATCGCTCTGGCGAATCGCATTTGATCGCGGCATTTTCGGTCAACGCAGTCGACACCACCGCTGCGGGCGACGCCTTCGCGGGCGCCTTGGCGACACGCTGGTCGCAAACAGACGATCTGTACGAAGCCGTACGATTCGCCAACGCTGCCGGGGCACTGGCCGCGTCTCAACACGGAGCCCAAGCCAGTATGGCGGACGGTGAAGCCATTGAATCTCTCTTACAAAGTCAATCATGAAGAATATCTTGAGTCTCTGTTTGATCGCATTGCTGATCGGCTGCGGTTCGAAACCGACCTCCTCCCCATCAGCAGATTCAGACACCGCGTCGTCGAAACCTCGCGTTGCGCTGATCATGAAGTCCTTGGCCAATGAGTTTTTCTCCACAATGGCCAAAGGTGCCCAACAGCACCAATCCGAGCACGCCGACGACTACGAATTGGTCGTCAATGGCATCAAGGACGAACGCGATCTCAGCCGCCAGGTTGCGCTCGTCGAAGAGATGGTCGCCAGCGGAGTGGATGCGATTGTGATCGCGCCTGCCGATTCGAAGGCGCTCGTGCCAGCCCTGCGCCGCGCCAAACAAGCAGGCATTGTGGTCGTCAATATCGACAATCAACTCGACCAAGACGTTTTGGAGATGGAGGAGGTTTCGATCCCATTCGTCGGACCGGATAATCTCGCCGGTGCGAAGAAAGTGGGTGACTACCTCGCCGAATCTCTGACCGGTTCGTCGCCCCAGGTCGCGGTCCTCGAAGGCATTCGCACTTCATTCAATGCGCAGCAGCGACGCAAGGGGTTCGAGGCGGCCATGGAGGAGGCGGGCATCCCGATTATCGACAGCCAGTCGGCGGAATGGGAAATGAGCAAAGCAAACACGATCGCCTCATCGATGCTCAGCGAACACCCCGATATCGCCGCAATCCTTTGTGCGAATGACTCCATGGCTCTGGGGGCGATCGCTGCGGTCAAGAGTGCCGGGCGCAGCGGGGACGTTCAAATCGTCGGTTTCGATAACATCACGGCCATCCAGAACGCCATTGGCGAGGGCAAGGTGTTGGCGACCGCCGATCAACATGGTGACCAATTGGCCGTCTTTGGGATCGAAGCGGCGTTGAAAGAGATCCATGGTGAGGGTGCAGGCAATGATATCGAAACGCCTGTTGATTTGGTGACGGCAGAAAGTTTGTCCAAGAAATGATGTCTGCGCCGTTGTTGCAAACTCGAGGTCTCACGAAACGCTATGGCGGCGTCACGGTGCTGCGCGATGTCTCTTTCGAGGTCCGCAGCGGTGAGATTCATGCCTTGCTCGGTGCCAACGGAGCGGGCAAGAGTACACTGTGCAAAATCATCAGCGGATTGGTCCGGCCCACGTCGGGCTCGATGCGATTGGTAGGCGACGACTATGACCCGCCTACCAAACAACACGCCGAAACGGCGGGCGTTGAAATCGTCCAGCAAGAGTTGAACTTGATCGGCACGCTTTCAGTTGCCGAGAACCTCTTCTTGACGCGTCTTCCCCAGCGCGCCGGAATGCTGCACAGTCGCCTGTTGGAAGAGCAATCGCGCGAGGTCCTCGACCGATTCGGCTTGAACGATGTGCGGGCGCACACGCTCGTCGAAACTCTCGGGGTGGGCCGGCAACAGATGGTCGAGATTGCCACGGCATTGGCGCGGCAATGCCGATTGTTGATTCTCGATGAACCGACGGCAGCCTTGTCGGGGCGTGAATCCGAACAGTTGTTTGGACATTTGCGACGACTGCGTGATTCGGGGGTCGGGATTCTCTACATTAGCCACCGTCTCGATGAAGTATCCGCGTTGACCGACCGAATCACGATTTTGCGGGATGGGAAGTTCGTTGCAACGCACGCCACGGAATCGATGACCACCGATCTAATGGTGGAGCGGATGAGCGGCGAGAGCCTTGGCAGTGATGCGTCGACGCACACGAGCCACGCACGCGAAGAGGTCGCCCTGAGCGTCCGTTCGCTCGATTGCGGCATGGTGCGCGAGGTATCGTTGGATGTTCGTAGTGGAGAGCGATTGGGAATCACCGGACTTGTCGGCTCGGGGCGCACTGAGCTGCTCCGGGCGATCTTCGGCGCCGAGGTCGCCACATCGGGCGAGGTCGCGCTGCGGGGAGAATCACGGGGACGGAGATTTCGCAGCCCCAGCGAGGCGGTTGCTGCCGGGATCGCGATGGTCACCGAGGACCGCAAGCAGAACGGACTGCTACTCTCGCAACCGATCTCAACGAATACGACCCTCAGCAGCCTGCGGAAACGTTTTTCACGGTGGGGGCTGATCGATCGTCGCGGCGAGCAAAACGTTTCCCAGCAATGGGTTGACGATCTGGAAACACGTTGCGAAAGCATCGATCAAGCTGTTGGTACTCTCAGCGGCGGCAACCAACAAAAGGTCGCCGTCGCCAAATGGCTGGTACGCGACGCCGACGTGTTTCTCTTTGACGAGCCGACGCGGGGGATCGACGTTGCCGCTCGCAAACGTATCTATCGTTTACTCGAGTCGTTGGCTCGCAGCGGCAAGGCATCCGTCATTGTCAGCAGTGATTTGGAAGAGCTGTTCGAAACCTGTGATGCGATCGCGGTGATGTGCAACGGGCGTTTGGCGGCGACCTTCCCACGCGATCAATGGAGTCAAGAAAAGATCATGCAGGCTTGTTTCTCGGGGTACGTGAAATGACAAATTCCCGCTGGACGCAATCGCTACTCCAGTACGGTGGACTGCTCGCCGTGCTGGTGCTGTTAATTTTTATTTTCAGCGTCAGTAGCGAGAACTTCTTTCAGACCTCGACGCTGGTAACGATCGCCAACCAGGTCCCCGACCTCACGTTTCTCGCCGTTGGGATGACGTTGGTGCTGATTGTGGGCGGCATCGATCTTTCCGTCGGTTCCCTGTTGGCGCTCTCGTCGGCAGTCTTGGGCGTGCTGATGGCTCATCGGGGATGGTCGATCTGGCCATCGCTCGGCGTGGCGATGTTGGTATCGGGAGTCGGCGGCATGATCAATGGCTCATTGTCGGTTGGCTTTCGCATCCCGTCGTTCATTGTCACTCTGGGCATGCTAGAGATGGCTCGCGGGGCGACGAAGGTGGTCACCGATTCCCAGTCGGTCTACATCGGCAGCAGGGTTGAATGGTTCGGGCAACCTCTGCCCGGCATCCTGCTTTCGCCCGCATTTTTGACTGCCGTGTTGGCTGTGATCATTGGCCAGTTCGTTTTGACACGCACGGTGTTCGGCCGATACTGCGTCGCGATCGGAACCAACGCTGAGGCGGTGCGGATGTCGGGTATCCGGTCCGCCCCCTATTCCATCGCCGTCTTCGGGATCAGCGGCTTGATGTGCGGTCTGGCCGGTCTCGCCCAAACATCACGGCTGTCGACAGCGGATCCCAACGGTGCGATCGGTATGGAACTGGCAGCGATTGCGGCATGCGTGATTGGGGGAACCAGTCTGATGGGTGGCCGTGGGAGTGTGATCAGCTCCTTCATTGGCGTGCTGATCATTCAGGTGCTCAGAACGGGACTTGCGCAGATCGGGGTCTCCGATGCAAACAAACAAATCATTACCGGCTTAGTGATCGTCGTTGCTGTTATGCTCGATGCGGTCCGAAGCCATTGGGGAAAATCAAAATGAAGACTCTGCGAATTTTACTGCTGCTTGCCACCCTACCGCTCGTCTCCGTCTCCGCGAGCGAACCGGTCCACATCATCTTTGATACCGATATCAGTGGCGACGTCGATGACGCGTTGGCGTTAGCGATGTTGCACGCCTTGGCCGATCGTCACGAGTGCGTGATCGATGCTGTCACCATTTCCAAGATCAACCCGTTAACCGCTCCCTTTGTCGATGCGGTCAACACGTTCTACGGGCGGGGTGAGATCCCCATCGGAGTGACGCACGATTCCCAGCACCGCGAGAGCAAATACCTGCACCTCGTTGAGAAACGCGATGAGGGCGAGCTGCGGTACCCCCATGACTTGATGTCGAGCGACGACGCTCCCGACGCCGTGGAGTTGTTGCGACGCGTCTTGGCAGATGCCGACGACGATTCCGTCGTGATTGTGCAAGTCGGGTTGGCGACCAACCTAGCGGACTTGATCGAAACTCCCGGCGACGACATCAGCCCGCTCACGGGCCTTGAGCTCGTCTCGCAAAAGGTTCAGATGGTCTCCGTGATGGCGGGCGCCTTCGCTCCCATCCGAGGAAACGCTCGCTACTTTGAGGCCAATGTGAAACACGGTGTCGACGCGATGCAGCGTTTCGCCCAGCACTGGCCCGATGACGTCCCAGTCGTCTGGAGCGATTTTCGGATCGGCCTCGCTGCACTCTATCCACGCGAAAGTATCGCACGCGATTTCCAGTACCATCCACATCACCTGATTTCCGAAGCCTACCTGACCTACTGTGGGCCGGATCACGACCGCCCCAGTTGGGACTTGACCAGCGTCCTGTATGCGGTCCGTCCGGATGAGGGCTACTTTGGACTGAGCCAACCCGGCCGCGTTACCGTTGCCGATGATGGCTTTACCTCGTTTGCAGCAGCGCCCGGCGGGAGAGACCGTTATCTCGTCCTACCCAAAAAATCCGTCTCGCGAGTTGTGACGATCCAGCGCGCCCTTGTCTCCCAACCCCCCCTGAAGCCATGACCCGTGAAGCTAAGAACCGTGAAGCTATGAACCAAATCGATCTCACTCGACTCGTAATCGCGTCGGCGGTTGCCAGCATCGCTGTCCTGATCTCGGCGCAGTCCTCGCAATCGGCCTCGCCCGAGCGTCCCAACGTGATCGTCATCATGACCGATGACCAGGGCTACGGAGAGTTTTCCTGCAATGGAAACCCGATCACCGAGACGCCGAATATCGACCGGCTCGCTAGCGAATCGGTGCGGTTGACTGATTTTCATGTGGCGCCGATGTGCACGCCCACTCGGGGCCAGCTATTGACGGGACTGGATGCATTTCGCAACGCCGCCATCAACGTCAGCAGCGGCCGAACGCTGCTCAAGCACGATTTGGAAACGATGGCCAACGTGTTCCAGGACGCGGGCTATCGAACAGGAATCTTTGGAAAATGGCACCTGGGGGACAACTATCCGTTTCGTCCGCAAGACCGTGGGTTTGAAGAAACACTGTGGTTTCCTTCATCGCATATCAACAGCGTCCCCGATTTCTGGGACAACGACTACTTCGCCGACACGTATCTGCACAATGGCGAACGGAAGCAATATCGCGGGTACTGCACGGACGTCTTTTTCAAAGAGGCAACCCAGTGGATCGACGATCAAGATGATCGTCCCTTCTTTACCTATATTGCTCTCAACGCCGCTCACTGGCCCTGGTTCGTGCCGGACAAGTATCGCGGGCCGGTACGCGAAGCGATCGAGCAGAACCCGGCAGTCGTCGAGCACTTGAGTGAACAGAAACGGTCCGAGCTCGTCAGCTTCCTCGCGATGGGAGCCAGCATTGACGACAACGTGGGTGCGTTGGATGCATCGTTGAAGCAGCACGATCTGTTTGAGAACACGATTGTCGTCTTCCTGACTGACAACGGCAGCACGATGGGGCAAGACTACTTCAACGCAGGCATGCGAGGGAAGAAGACTCAGCTTTGGGAAGGGGGGCACCGAGTGCCGTGTTTCATCCGGTGGCCAAGCGGTCTGTCGGGGCAATCACGCGACGTCGACGAATTGACTCATGTGCAGGATCTCTTGCCGACGCTCGCCGACCTTAGTGGGGTGAACGACGTGCCTGAGAAACTCGACGGCGTCAGCCTCGCGCCCGTGCTTCGCGGTGAGCAGGAATCATTGGACGATCGCATGCTCGTGATTAACTACAGTCGCATGCCTGGGTTTCGGGTGCAGTATACCAATGTCAGCCCCGCGATCCCGAAGCGAAACGGCGCGGCGGTCTTGTGGCGGCAGTGGCGACTGCTCGAGAATCGCCGGCTCTACGACATCGATCAAGACCCGCATCAGGATCACAATGTGGCCGCCGAGCATCCCGAGGTCGTCAACCGAATGCGATCCCATTTGCAAAACTGGTGGCTCGGAGTCAAGGACGATGTGATGACACCGCAGCGAGTGGTGATTGGTGACGATGCTGAGAACCCGACAATGTTGACGGCGTGCGAATGGCTCGATGTCTTTGTCGACCAGCAGCGTCAGATTCGTCGTGGCGACCTGAAGAATGGCACGTGGCACCTCCGCGTTGCCGAGCCCGGGCAATATCGCATCGAACTGCGCCGTTGGCCGCGGGAGTCGGGCCTGCGACTGACCGATAAGATTCCCGAGACCCCGGTCACCGATGGTACCTTTGTCGCTGGTGAGTCACTCCCCATCGCCGCGGCCAAACTGGAGATCGCCGGGAAAGTCATCGACTTGGAACCCGCTTCAGATCAGCAGTCATTCGAAACTCAAGTCGAGCTCTCAGCTGGCCCCATCGAGATGCGGGCCACGTTCCTAGACGACGTGGGCAGTGAAATTTGCGGCGCCTACTACGTCTACGTCCGGCGCGACTGAGCCGCTGTGGAAGGAGCGTTGGCGATTGGTGCTATCGGGTGCAATCCCCGCTATTCTCATTGCGACGAGCAGCGGACTCGTCGGTCGACGATGGGGTGCTTAGGTAGCGGCGTGGACGGTTGCTTCATCGATCGCTTGGCGCAGCTCTCTGCAGAACTCGCCGACAATCTTGGCGGCAGCCGGGGTTGGATCTTGACCGGCTTGTTGGGCAGATCGGGTCGCGTCGGCGATGCGGCGTACGATCGCTGAGCCCACGATCAAGCCATCAGCGACCGGCGCGAGCTGGGCGGCAGTTTCGGGGCCGCTGATGCCGAATCCGATGCAGACCGGTAGATCGGTTTGCTCGCGTAGCCAGGAGACGTTGTCGACCAGGTTGGTCGGCAAGACGGTGCGTTCCCCGGTGATTCCGGTTACAGAAACGTAGTACAGGAATCCCGTAGTCAGGTCGGCGATGCGGCGTTGGCGATCGCGGGTGGTGGTGGGGGTGATGAGCTGGATGAGGTCAAACTCGGCATCCCGACAGACCTGACTCAGCGGTGCGGCCTCTTCGACGAGTAGGTCGGGCACGATCGCGCCGCAGTACCCGGCCTGCTTGGCCCGCTCAACATACTTCGCCATTCCCATACGATAGATAATCGAATAGCTGACCATGGTGACGCGAGGCATCATGGCCGCGTCGGCTGACAGATCACGTCCCAAATCAAAGACACCCTGCAGGCGAAAACCAGCTTCGAGGGCGCGTTGATAGGAGGCTTGGATCACGGGGCCATCGGCGATCGGATCACTGTAGGGCACGCCGACTTCGCAGAGATCGGCACCCGCCTGATGCGCCGCTCGGATCACCGCCGCGGTACTGGCGATATTGGGATCACCCGCAGTGACGAAGGGCATCAGTGCCTTGCGGTTTTTCTGGGCGAGCGAGGCGAATAAGCGTTTCAGTTCGGACATGCCGTGGACCTGGGCGTCAAAGAGATTTCGAAAACGCCCCAAGGGTAGTTTTCAGACCGCGAATGGGCAACATCTCTAACTTCATGACGAAGGGTTCAGCCCCGCGTCCTTCATCAGCATTTGCAGATCGGCCCAGGCCGCACGCTTGGCATCGGGATTTCGCAGGAGATACGCGGGGTGATAAATCGCCAGCACTTTGCTGTCATGGTACTGGTGGAAGGTTTGCCTCAATCGACCGATCGACAATTTCGACTGCAACAATGCCTGGGCGCTGACCGCACCGAGACAAACGATGTACTCCGGCCGGAGCAGTTGCAGTTGAGTTTCGAAATATTCGCGGCAGTTGGCGATCTCATCGGGAGCCGGGTTCCGATTGCCCGGCGGTCGGCATTTCACGGTATTGAGCAAGTAAACGTCGTCGCGTTTGAGGTGGATCGCGTCGATCATTTTGGTCAGCAGTTGACCGGCGGCCCCGACAAAAGGGCGTCCCGACTTGTCTTCTTCCGCTCCGGGAGCTTCGCCGAAAAAGACGAAACGCGGTTGTGGGGGGCCTTCGCCAAAGACAGTCTGCGACCGACAGTTCGCCAGTGCTTTGCAGCGTGTGCAGGCAGCCACGTCGGTTGCGAGTGTTTGCAATGAGGTGGCGATTTCAGCAACAGGCAAGGGCGCACCGGGATAGGGCGCGGAACTGACGACGGTAGCCGGGACAGGCGAGAACCGCCGGGCGGGAGGCTCGGCGTGAGCAGGCGTGCTGGTCGCCGCAGGTGTGCTGGTCGCCGCAGGCGCAGGCCCAGGAGAGGTGGGGGGATTATCGGTCGCCGCCGCGGACGGCGAGGGTGCCGTATCCGCATGAGTTTCGGCGTCCGGGGACGGTGCAGCGGCGGCCAGCCTCTGAGTCCATTGGCTCACTGCGTCGGCACCGGCGTGTGGCAAAAAACGCAGACCGCTACGATGCAAATGAGCGAGCAACTCGCCTCCGGCACCAAGAATATCGCCAGCACAGTCGAATTTGCTGCTCAAATCGCTGGGGTCGGGGCCATCGGTGGAGGGGGGAGCGTTCAAATCGTTGGTCAAAATCGAGTTTTCGGCATGTTCGTGCTGCCATGGCATTCTGAATTAGCAGGCCAGAGTCTACCATGTCAGTTCCGTGTCGAACAATTGTCCCAAACGTTGACCGCCTGGGAGACACGCCCCAACGCCGCCCGCATCCCGCACATCGACCTTTCGGTCCTCAAAATGCCTGTTCCTCAAGTTGCCATCGTCGGCCGACCCAATGTCGGCAAAAGCAGTCTTTTCAATTGGCTGGCCCGCCGCCGCCTGGCGATTGTTGACGATTACGAAGGCGTCACCCGCGACCGCATGACCACGCTCATCGAGACCGATGACCGATATTTTGAACTCGTCGACACCGGCGGGATGGGCGTGGAGGATGCCGACGACCTGACGGCGGATGTCAAACGCCAGATCGAGCTGGCGATCGCGTCGGCGGACGTGATCGTGCTCGTTGTCGATGTCCAGACCGGTGTGATGCCGCTCGACACGGAGGTTGTCGAGCGACTCCGGGGCGTTGAGCGGCCCGTGATCTTGGTCGCCAACAAGACCGACCAAGACCATCAAGAGATTCATGCGGAAGAGTTCCGAACGCTCGGACGCGGCATGTTGATTCCCGTCAGCACGCTGCAGAACCGCGGTCGTGACGATTTGATGGAAGTGATTGTCGATCGGTTACCGCCCGAGGATGAAACGATCCGCCCGGAATCAGCGATGAAGTTGACGATCGTCGGTCGCCGCAACGTGGGCAAGAGCACGTTTGTCAACACGCTCGCGGAATCCGACCGGATGATCGTCAGCGAGGTTGCCGGGACGACCCGCGACAGCGTCGACGTCAATTTCGAGATCGACGGGCAAACTTTCACGGCCATCGATACCCCGGGGCTGCGAAAACGCAAGAGCGTGCGCACGGACTTGGAGTGGTACTCCTCGCACCGGGCGGCCCGCAGCGTTCGCCGCGCCGACGTGGTGCTGATGTTCTTTGATGCCAGTGAAAAAACGAGCAAGGTCGACAAGCAACTCGTCGGGTACGTGATCGAACACCACAAGCCCGTCATCTTCGTCGTCAACAAATGGGATCTCTATGCGGGCCAGGTGCCGACCGAAAAATGGGTGCGATACCTGCGACACCAGTTCACGACGTTGTCGTACGCACCGATCGCGTTCATCACCGGACAATCGGGAAAGAACGTCAAGACGCTGCTCAACCATGCCGCGATGTTGCACAAGCAAGCCCAGTCGCGAGTATCGACGGGCGAGCTCAACCGGGTCGTGCGGGCGGCCATGGACGTGCATCCACCGGCACTCTATCAGAACCGCCGACCGAAAATCTTCTACGCGACGCAGGTGTCGACTGAACCGCCCACGATCGTCTTGATGTGCACCGACCCCAACGCCTTCACCCACGATTACCAACGCTATCTGCTGGGTTGGTTCCGCGACCACCTGCCCTTCGGCGAGGTGCCGATCAAGCTGTATTTTCAGAAACGCACGCGGGCTGAGGAAGCCAAGCAGAAAGGACGCTCGCAATCACGTTGAGCGACCGGTTCGCTCTGCCATTGACCGATCGATGGCCACATGGAAATCCGGTCTTGCCGGATATTCATGTGGAAAGGGCTCAACCGTTCGACGGGGATGTGCCGATGAAACGGAGTGTCGCTCCTTTCTGAGCACTTTCCAAACGTTCAACGGGAAACTTCACGTGATTCGTCGATTCATCCTACTATCCGTCGCCTGCGGCGTGATCGCTTTTTCTGCTGCTACGGCTAGTAACGTGTCGGCCCAGATGCCTGTACCTGGAATGGCTGGCGGAGCTGGGGCGATGGGAGGTCCAGGTGCCGGATACGGCAACCAGCAAGCCTTCGGGCGAGCGTGGGGCGGTTCGGCGGCCAACGTCGACTGGAACCGGTTCTACCACTACCCCTACGTGTACTACCCCCAGAACTTTTGGGGACAAGAGTATTTCAAGAGTAGTGATAGCCTGTATCACCGTTACCCCACCGAGATGCGAATCCCGGTCTACAATAAGAAGTGGCACAACTATTATCCCAGTAACCGCCGCTTCCATCGAGGCCACCACTTCATCCTCGACACATTCTAGTCTCTTGGCAGGAGCCACCCCGCTCTGAATTCACCGACTCGCCCGACCGCGACCGCGGGAGCCCCGCGACGCATGCGTTCGGGGACATTGCCGCGTCTATTGGAGTCCACCGCCGCTTGCCTGTGGTTGATCGACTCAGCCGGAGAGATCGTGTATCTCTCCCCCGCCATGAGATTATGGCTGGGCATTGAGACTGACCTGCCAGCGAGGGTCGCCGATTCCTTGATACTCGATCGAGCAGCCCTACGCACGGGTGACGCTTTTCGCGGTCATGTGACACAGCGATTGCATGTGCCCCTAGAAATTGCGGGCGACGGTGACCGGAATTCAGCCGCCGAACCTCGCACTGCTGTCGCCCACTTCGTCGTGTTGGAAAATCTGTCGGCGGCCCAAGGGACAGGAGATTCTCCACCCGCCGGACCACCCGGCATGATCCTGGGGTGCTTGGGCAACTACCTCGCCGATACCGAAATCCCGTGGCAGGATTGGTTTGGTGTCCAGGGAGTGCGTCAGTCGGCGAAGCTCGATGAGGAACTCGCTCGGTTTCGCGGGCGACAGAAGCGGCACGCCAATCTGTTATTGGCGGGCACGAGCCGACCGTCCCGGCGGCTCCGCGGCCGCGTCGAACTCGCCTGCAATATACGCAGCCACATCGGTTTGATCGGGCCCCCGGGCTGCGGCGCCGCCGAGATCGCCGCGATGATCCACCATGATTCTGCCCCGGGGGAGCCGTTGGTCATTCTGGACGCGTCGTTGATGGACGCGGAATTGCTCGAGGTCTACGCCGCGCCAGTCATCGCGGAACTAAGAGAACAGGCAGAAACGACAGGCACGCTGTGCCTGGATCACCTCGATGAGATGCCTGTCGACGCTCAGACGCGATTATCCGAATGGTTGGCGGCGTGGCCACAGCGTCTCCGCTTGATCGGGATCCGCCGCGATACCGCTCACCGCGGCGACACGAGCGTGCCGCTCGAGGAATCGCTAGCCGACGCGATGGAGGTTTTTCCGATCGAGTTTCCGCCGCTGGCGGCGCGTCAGGACGACCTCGAGCTGATCGCGTCGGGGCTGGCTCGCTCGACGCGGATATCGCGAGAGGCGATTGATTGGCTCCGGTCGTATCCCTGGCCCGGCGAATGGGACGAGCTGACGGGCGCGATCCAGTTTGCTGTGGAGATCGTCGCGGGAGACCGGATTGGTCGCGAGCACCTGCCTCTGGCCATTCGCTCGTACCGGCGACCGCAATCCTCCGGCAGCCACGTCAGCAGCAGCGATGGCGTAATCACGGTCGGCCCTCGGCCCGTCTCGCCGCATGATTTCCAGATCGATTCACTCGACGACGTGCTCAGCCAGTACGAATCGAAGTTGATCGAGCGTGCCATGATTGCGGCCGACGGAAACAAGGCCGAAGCGGCGCGGCGGCTCGGGATCAGTCGCTCGCGGCTGCTCCGCAAGCTCAGCGATGGTGGCGTCGGATGAGCCGGTTCGATTCCCTTGCCCCTGCGCTCGCAGCGGCTGCCCCGGAGAGAGAAGTATGGTGGGTCGGCGAGGAGGCGATGGCGTGGCGTGAGTCCTTCATCGAGTTGCTCCGTAGTGCTCGATCGCCAAAGGCTCACGCTTCGACGCCAGAGGATTGTCCACAAAGCTGGCGCATCCACTTGCACCGGCGCGACACCCTTTCTCTGCCTCGTCAACCAATTCATGGACGGGAGAATGGAGGTCGCTCACCTGCCCTTGTGATCTGGGCGGTGCCGAGCGAGGGAATTGCCGAGCTCGTCGACCGCATTGGCGAAGCCCGTCGCTGCCGCCCCGGGTACGAGCACCTCACCGCAGGATTGGTTTCACCGGTCGAGCGGACGGTTCTTTTCGAAGTGGGGGTCAGGGCGCATCTGCAGGGTCCGCGTCATTGGCGGCTGCACGCGAGGCTGCTCGGGGGCTAGAGTCTCGTTGGCAGAACACTCTCGCTGTCGCCAGTGTGATGGTCGGCTCGTTGGTTGGTCGGGCGTGATGCAATCGGATTCTTCTTGGCGTTAGCATCTTGGACTTCATCGTGCCCCTCTACCCTTTATCGTTTTCTTCTCGGATTCGTTTCCCCGCGATTCCTTGCGGAGAAAAAAACAACGAAACAGCCATTTGATGCTTGCCCCCCCCCCCCTAGCTGTCGTTACACTTCTTCGTTATTCGGTGCTAGCGCTTTTTCCTCAGCCGGAGGTCGCAGTTTCCATGGCAGAAGATGATGAAGAACGGGGTCGCACAGGAACGGGACTTTCAGTTGTCGTACCTTGCTTCAATGAAGCAGGAACGGTCAAGGCTACTTTAGTCTCGGTCCGCCAATCATTGCCTGGCGCGGAAATCATCGTCGTCGACGATGGTTCGACGGATCTATCAAGTTCGATAGTTCTATCTCTGGCCCAGGAACTGGATTTGCGTGTCATTATCCGAGACACAAATGGTGGTAAAGGGACCGCGGTTCGAGATGGAACCGCTGTCGCGACAGGGCAATTCATAGCGATCCAGGACGCAGATCTTGAGTACGATCCGGTCGATCTCGCGGCCCTTCATGCGGACGCGTTAGGATCAAATAATAGGCAAAAGCCTGATGCTGTTTTCTATGGTTCTCGTTACCTCAGTTCGGGAAAATCGCCGGGGGGGCACTTTGTTGCCTACTGGGCAGTGCGGATGGTCGCAATCGTTCAGTGGGTACTGTACGGGTATTGGCTCTCCGATCCGTTAACCTGCTACAAACTGTTGCCCACACGGCTACTAAGGCAACTGAATCTATCGAGCACTGGATTCGAACTGTGCACTGAGATGAATGCGAAGTTGTTTCGGCGTGGAATCTCAATCGTCGAGTCGCAAATTTCATATCGTCCTCGCTCGTTTGAGGAAGGCAAGAAAATTCGGTCAGCCGACTTCTTTCGGCTCGTATTCGTGCTGCTAAAATGGCGGTTCGCTCCTGTATCGCCCCACTCTGAGACGTACTGCGTTCCCGTTGCGAGCAGGTTCTACGTCATCACACGACTCGCGGTTGGTTGCCTCCTGATGGTCGCTGGACTGGCGAAAGCGACAGCGGGCCAACCGATGTTATTGGCAACGCAGTGGGTGGCTCCGAGTAGCATTGTCATCGCTTGGGGTGTGTTTGAGTGTTTGCTAGGGTGGGTAACACTGACTTTCGTTGCTCATGGCCCGCTTCACCGATTGCTGCTTGTCATGATCAGTGTATTCGCTTCGCTACTGTTGCTCCAGTGGGCTCATGGTGCGACGCAATGCCAGTGTCTGGGGAGTGTTGGGCTACCGATCCAGGCGATGATCGGGCTGGATTTCGTTGTTTGCGTCTGTCTCATTCTGCAGCGTGGGTGGTGGAGTCGAACGTCGTCGATGCCGCCTGGATTGTTGGGAGAGGTGGCGAATTACGCTCGGTTTATCTTGCCCGTTCTACTCGCAGCGGCCGTATTGGGCTTTGGCTCGCCGCGATCGGCAATCGGCTACCTTGCCGGTAGCTCTGTATTGGTCAAATCACAAGAGCAGTTTGCCGGTCGAGTCGAGCCTGGCGATACCGCGACGACCGCCTTTGAACTGCGCAACGCATCGAACAAATCGGTTCGTGTGTTGGGAGCAAAAGGTTCTTGTCGCTGCATTGCGATCGACGATCTGCCGCTCACCTTGGCGCCAAAAGAGACCGAATCAATCCGAATTCATTTGGTCGCTGGACCAACTGCGGGCATTCAGCATGAATCGGCTGAATTGCTGTTTGATGATTCCACGTCCACCCTCATGCTGGGCGTGACGGCTTTGGTGCATCCGAATCCATGACGCCGTGGATGCAATTTTCAAGTTGACGGAGAGATTGAGATGAATGATCGTGTGTCCGGAATGATAGGCACGTTGGGATTAGCGTTGTTAGTGTCGGCATTGCTGCCGACGACGAACGCATGGGCGTGGGGAAGCAGTGGCTGCGACGGCAGTTGCCGTGAAGCGACGCTGAATGAAAGGAAATGCACAGGGAACTGTTCTGGAACGGTCAACGGCAACACATGTGGTTGCCCGCCTCAGAAAGAGGAGAACGCATGTCCTTGTGACGCGACAACGCCCGGCGGCGGGTTAGCCTAATCCGCCCTGGAAATAGATGCCTTTAACAATAGGTGCGGAGTGGAACCTTGATTCGCCACACCGCACCGCTTTTCTAATTTATTATGATGCATACTGAGACTTATCTTCGCGTCCTTGTTCGTTCATTGCTATTAGCTTCGTGGCTACTGATGAACCAATCCACGCTGGCCGACGGACGCAGTCTATACTCCGATATTATCGAAGTTCAATCCGCTCGAGAGGAAGTGTACGGCAATGGCCATTTCATTTGGCGTCAGCGCGAAGTAATAGACGGCGAGGCGCAGGAAAAACTCATTGAGTACTGGGCGAGAGACAATCGCTATTTCCGTATCGATACGCAATCCCTCAGCAATGGAGAGGCAAGTGGAGAAATTAGGCGTATTATTGTGCGACCGGAAGGATTTGTGAAAATCAATGCGAGAAAAGTCGATGATCCAGGGGCAATTTATGACATCGGACATCCGGATGAAGGTGTCGCCAAAGTAAAAGGACAATACTTCGTGTCAATGGCAAATCGAATTGGCACGGTTCAAGTTCAGACATACATTCGCCAATGGATCAATAAGCAACCCGGATTGCGTAATTTGAAGTTTAACCGTGACGACGCTGGCCATGTCATCGGTTCGTTCTCACGGCGAATCGACGATGGAACCAAGCAATACAATGTAGTTATGACGGCGGAGGACTACAGGGTGCAATCATGGGAAATGCAGTTCCAAGCAGAAGATGGTCAGACGACTGGAACAAACCAGGCGTCGATAACCTATGGCGAGAACCAGGATGAATTTCCAACTAAGACGGTTGACACGGTTGTATCCAATACGGACTACTCAAGCGAGTTTGAGTGTCGCTTACTTGAGCATCAACTCGAGCCCGCCCCGTTGGAGGTATTTTCGATGGGGGAACTCGGAATGCCGAGAAGCAATCCTTGGTTCCGCCGACTGGTGCTACTCGGTAGCGGCATTTTTCTGCTATTTCTCTATTTTGGGTCCAAGTGGCTAAAACGCCGACGCGCCGAAAAGTAAGTACAGTTTTGGACGAATCAAGGTGAATCGAATCTATAGCGCGCGGCGGCGCGGTGGAGGCGGACGTTTTCTCGATGCCCTGTGCGTGATCGCTGGTTCTGGCTTTCTGGGCTGGAGTTTGATTGCGTCACGTAGCGACATTTTGTTTTTTGCGGGCGCGCTACTGGGTGTGTACTTCACTTTCGTTATCGGGAGTCATGTCGGAACGAATCTCAGCCGATTCCTCGGAGGCCTGTTTCTATACGGCATCTTGTTCGCTGGAATTCTGTTATCGAAAGGTGGTGATCTCTGGGTGATCTGGCTGCTTTTGACACTGGCCTTTGCCGCGTTTCATGCTGGGGTCATGGGCGCGATGTCCCACATGCTCGGTCGATCCTGTTCTGTAATAACTGTTCTGCCGTTCTTTATAGTATTTTACGAGACTTTTCGACATGCCATCGCATACTGCTATGACGGTAGTGGATTGACGTTTGGTTCGTTGGGCCAGACCGTGCCGGATGGATTCGGACTTCAGCTTGCCGCCATCGGCGGAGTATCGTTGCTCTCCTTTGCTTGCGTTTCCCTGTTGACGGGAGTGGTGATCGCATCAGATGGCCAGCGATCTCGAGGAGATCGGCTCATCGGCGTGGGCATCATTGGCTTCGTGGTGACCGCCATTGTCACGTCAAACTCGCTGTCGTTTCGGAATGCCGTCACAGACCAGGCCGCCGTAGTAGCGGTTCCGCTCCCATTGTCGAGTTCCAGCGAATCGGAGCTGAAGTCGCTGATAGTGCAGGCACGGAAGGATGGCGATTGCGAGGAAGTTACCATTTTGGGCGCCGAGACAATGATCCACTTGACGCTTGCGGACGGGGATTTACATTTGACAAGAACGAACGACCGACTTTGGTTGGATGCCTCCTCGCTGGAGGACTGCGCCGTCATCGTGGGAGCTTGGGTAAGCGTGGGAAGGCGATCCGATCGGATCAATGCGGTCGTTGAGATACGAGATCGCAAGATAGTTGGTATTGAGGCGAAGCATCGTCTTGCGCCATTTGTCGAGTCGCAGCCGCTGGGAACGGAGTCGCTGATTCAGCTGGGCGCGCTGCCCGAAGGTGCCGTGCGTGATGCTACGCCACCGGCGCTCGCAGAAGAACTGCTGCGTTGGTTTCATCAACCACAGCGAGTGAAGGTCGGCGTTTGCTACGATGCTTTTTTTGCGTGGTCGTATTTGCACGATATCGATGAAGGCGACCTGTTCCTGACGTGTTCGCTTGATGAAACTTTCGATCAATCGGGTATTTTCCAAAATTTGTCAATGACACACTGCCGGATACGCGCTGTCGAGGCAAGGCGGTCGATCGTGCGGTCCTCGCTCGGCGGATTGACGGCCGCCTTTGGTCCGCGAGGGTGCAGGATCGAGCCAACAGCGTGTCATGGTGGAATGCAGCTCTATCAGGTGCCGGTTTGCAGAACGACCAGCGTTTATGCATGGGCAGGTGATTGGATTGTGTGGCTTTCCATGTTCGCGGTTTTAGGATTGGCGGTGTTCAGATGTTGTTGCGATCGGTCATTTCAAAAGGGATGTCATGCTCCCCAGTAGGCGTTTGAATCGAATTTTTCTCTTCGCCTTGTCGTTGATTCAACTCACGATGCTGCTTGTGACGGCGTGGTGGACGGGGCCAGGGTGGGACGAGTGGGGGCACCTACCCAGTGGGTTGTTTAGTTTGCAGTACGGCGACTTTCACCCTTATCGTGTCAATCCACCTCTGATTCGATTATTATCAGCCATTCCTGTGGCTTTGCTCGGCGGCGGTATGAATTACGAAATTTTCCCAAAGGGGCCCGGCGTTCGGTCGGAGGTATTTTTAGGCTTGGCTTATATTCGCCAACAGGGACCGGATATTTTCTATTGGATGTCGATCGCGCGGACGGGCGCGATCCCAATTGCGATTTTCGGGACATTCCTGATTGAAAAGGTCGGTCGCCGACTGGGTGGTCCATCCGTCGGTCTATTTGCCGCAACGTTGTGGGTCTTTTCGCCTATGGTGATCGCGTACGCAGCGACGATCACGCCGGACGTCGGCGCGACGGTATTCGGTTTTTGGGCAACGTGGAGTTTCTATTGCTGGTATCAGATCGGTCGCGGGCGGGATGCGGTGTGGCTCGGGATCAGCGTCGCAGCAGCGTTGTTAAGTAAGTCAACGTGGATCGTGCTGCCGCCCCTACTGTTGTTGATGTACTTGATATTGTGCCACGTTTCTCCAAAGAGGCACGCCTGGTCGAAGCGATGGAAACAGATTGGTGTAGCGGCCTTGCTTGCTTGGCTGTTGGTCCACGCGGTATATGACTTCCGGGGAATGCTTCGTCCGATCGGGGCCCTTGACTTTATCAGCCAAACACTTAGCGGCATCGACAACGGAAGTCCGACAATGAATCCGCGTGTCGGCAATCGTTTTTCCGGGACTCTACTAGGCTGGATTCCGGTCCCGCTGCCTGCGGAATACACTCACGGGATCGATGTTCAAAAACGTGACTTCGAGGGCAAAATGCGTTCCTACTTGATGGGCGAGTGGAAAGAGGGTGGTTGGTGGTACTACTACACCGTGGCTTGGTTGGTCAAAGTTCCGCTTGCGTTCTGGTTGATCGTCGCGGTTGGTAGCGGTCTGATGATTCGTAATTGTTGTGGGCACAGGCGACTGGGGCGCCGGAGAATGATCGGGATTTTTGTCATGATCCTACCGGGACTGGCGGTCTTTGTACTAGTCAGTTCTCAAACTGGATTCAACCATCACCTACGATATGTTCTTCCCGCATTTCCGGCAGTATTTCTATTGGCGGCTTATCCGATAAGGTTTGCAGGTAGCCAAGTTCGCAAGCTGCTGGTCGCACTGTTGATCTGGTTCGCTCTGAGTAGCGTTTCGATTGTCCCACGCAGCTATGCATATTTTGGCGAGATTGTTGGCGGTTGGCGGAACGGGCATCGCTATCTGAGCCATAGCAATCTTCATTGGGGCCAGGATTTGCTCGCGATTCGCCACTGGGTCCGCGAACATCCGAAGCGTCGTCCCGTGTACCTCCTTTACTCTCCCTCGGAAGTGGATTTCCACCGGCTGGGGATCGACGTTACTGTCGGCACGGGGGCCATGTCACGTGAGGGCCCCGGCAAGGACGGATGGTGGGTGGTATCGATCGATCAACTTCTGACGGAACCGAACTCTTGGTTCCTCAGCCGATCTCCAACAATGCGTCTGTCGGAATCAACGACGATTTACCACGTGGTCGACGGGCAGGTGAAAAATTGAATCGGGGAATTGAGCACTGCCAATCATGTAGGGCAAATGCCGAGGTAATGGATGGAAGGGCAAGCAACCAGTGCCAGGAATGCGTTCGACTATCTGCTAGGGCTGCGGGAAGACCCAGCACATTAGAGATGCCAGTGAGCTTGCCAAGACAGCCCATTGACTGCGCACAATACATCGCGTCAGAGCGTTAGGCATCACTCGTTCAGGGCCGTAGGCCGTGAACGGATACCGATTCGGTTTGTTGCGATTCATCGCCGGATGACGCAAACGCTCTGTGGTGAGAATGGCCAAGCTTGGTTTGAACGAATTTGCACCGTGGCGGTCACCTGCGAGCAGCATGATCGCAGCGTCTTTAAGCTTCTTGCTGAGTCGGTGAGCCAGTTTCTTCGTTTCTTAGGTGCGAGGCTTCGCCCGGGCTACTGCGATCGTTCGTTGCCTCACTCGGCTGCATTTTCAATGCTAACGGGCGGCTTGGATGAGTCTTTCGGCACCGGCGGCGCGGAGTTTCTCAGCGACAGCGCTGCCCAATTCGATGGCCGCGGCGTCGCTCGGTGGGGAGGCGATCTCGAAACTGCTGACCGCTGATTCCTCCAGACGCTGCGTCCCATCGGTCGACATCACCACCGCGGTCAGGTTGAGTTGGGCCGTTTGCGAATCGGCTGTTGGCAGGGCGACACTGTACGCGGCGATTGGCGCCAAGCATCCGCCATGCAGAGCCGCCAGGACGGTTCGCTCGGCGACGACGGCCCATCGGGTTGGTTGATCGTCGAGATGGTTCACGGCCGCGTAGGCCTCGGCATCGTCGCTACGGACTTCGATACCCAGGGCCCCTTGTCCGGGGGCCGGCAGCATCTCTTCGAGTGAAAAACGCGTTCGAGGCAGGTCGTGCATTTCCAATCGCAGCAGACCGGCTTCGGCCAGCACGATCGCATCGAACTCGCCGGATTCCAGTTTGGACAATCGCGTTTGCACGTTTCCTCGGATCGGTTCGACGCGGAGGTCATCGCGCAGCGACTTCAGCTGCGCCATCCGCCGCGTGCTGCCGGTACCGACGCGAGCGCCGACGCTCAGGTCGGCGAGGGCGATCCCGGTGGGTGAAACCAAGCAGTCCGTGACGACCTCTCGCGGCGGGACGGCCGCGAGCGAAAACCGCTCGTCAATTTGGGTGGGTAGATCCTTGAGCGAGTGCACAGCGATATCGGCTTCATTGTCGACCAATGCTTGCTGGATCCGCTTGGTGAACAAACCGACTTGACGACTGCCATCGATCGGCCGCATGTCCGTATCGCCACCGCTGACGAGGGGGACAAGTTCCGTGGCCACGCCATGGGCGGTCAATCCCGCCGCCACGTGTCGTGCCTGCCACATCGCCAGCGGACTCTCTCGGGTCGCGATCCGCAGTGTCCGTACCGCAGTGCCAGAGGGGGAGGTGGAGGAAGGGGGAACGGACCTGGGCACAGCAAAGAAACCTATATAGCAGGGAAGGAAAACGACCTGTCCAAGTCACAGGAGCGGGGCGCCAAGAAACTCGCAGCCGGCGAAAGGAGCCCGGAAATCCTGTGATTTCACACGAAACAGTGGGAACGATGACGCCATGGATGCGTTCCAAGGATGGCGAGATAGTCTATCCTATGCAATGCCATCCTTTTTTTCTCTTCATTCGGGGTCGATTGAAACACCGTGCCAGTTCCCCCCCGCGATCCCGATCTGCCGCCTCGCGAACATGATTCGGGTGATTCGAGAGCCAGCGATGATTCGAGAGCCAGCGATGATTCGCGGGGCAGTCATTGGGCAGCCCCGATTGCTGCCGGATCGTCGAGCGACGTGACGATTGCGAGAGAGCCCGAGCCGCTCGCGGTTGCTGAGAACCGGCAGGAGTTCACCCGCACGTTGCTGTCCAGTGAGGGATCGGTCGCGATTGAGATGGACGATTTTTTCGATACCGACTCGGTTCCTTTGCCGGAAACCGTCGGCGGCTATCGGGTCGGCAAGCGTCTCGGTCGCGGGGGGATGGGGGAAGTCTTTCTCGCCGAGCATCGATCGATGGGGCGGACCGTCGCGCTAAAGGTCTTGCCCTCGCGTTGGCTCAACCATACCGGCTCGATCGAGCGTTTCCATGACGAGATCCGGGCCGCCTCGCGGTTGATGCATCCGAATATCGTGACGGCGTTTGATGCCGGACAAGCCGAGGGGATTCATTTTCTCGCGATGGAATACGTCGATGGCAAAACGCTGTCGCAGATCGTTGCCGAAGAGGGGCCGATGTCGGTCGGTGACGCGACGTCGGCCATTCGGCAAGCCGCCTTTGCCCTGCACCATGCTCACGCCGCCGGGATCATTCACCGGGATGTCAAACCGAGCAATTTAATGCGTTCGCGGGAGGGCACGATCAAGCTGCTCGACCTCGGCTTGGCTCGGTTTTCCCGCCAATGGCACCCCGCCAAGGACAGCAAGTCACGCAAAGGGGCGGATCCTGTTAAGGGAAAAGGAGCGGAGCCTCTCAAGGCGAAACCTAACGATCCGGTGGCGGGATCGTCCCGTGACTCAGCACATGCTCCGTCGGCAGCGATGGAGGTCGCCGAGCCCTACGATTCGCTGCGTCTGCTGAGTTCACCGAAACGCTCCTTGATGGGAACCCTCGCATTCATCTCGCCCGAGCAGTTGGAGGACCCTAACTCCGCCGATGCCCGCAGCGACCAGTATTCACTCGGCGCGACGCTGTTTTATTTGTTGGTAGGTCATCCGCCTTTCCCGGGCGAGATGATCGATCAGATCTATGGTCATCGGCACGGCGAGATCCCTGACTTGATGTCGTATCGCCGCGATGTGGACGTCACGCTCGCGAACATTGTCGCCCGCATGTTGGCCAAGTCTCCTGCGGAGCGGTACGCCTCCATGGACGAGGTCGCCCGCGCCATGGCGCCCTACGACAACGATCGCTCGACACCGGCTTGGGTACTGGACTTCTCACATCGAAAGATCGACGAAGAGGGTTCGACGTCCAACGCGCTCAGCGCATCGACCGGACCGATCCGTCCCCGTGCTCTGAGTGTGCTCGGCATCGATTTGAGTGCCACCCATGCGGCTACGGCGGTCGGGCGTCCCGGCGGGAGCGTGCGCGGGGGATGGCCGGCGGGGTCACCCGATCAACCTCAGCCCCTGTTCCGCCTCGCGGTGGCGGAAAAATCTCGCCGCGATTCGGAAACCGCTGAGTTGCGTTTCGGGCAGGATGCCTACGAACTACGAAGCAAATATCCGCATCGCGTCTCGCATTGCCAGATGATGTACTTTGGCCGTGAGGACATGCTGCGTCCGATCGCGGGCCGGATGTGCCCACCGGTCGTGACGACGGCTCTGTGTTTGCGGCATCTCGTCGGCCGGACCCTGGTGAACTTTCGCGGCGTTCGAACACCAGCGGACGTGCAGGATTCTAGCGCAAGCGGTGCGACGCGTAACGCATCGATCGACAGTGTCCTGGGCAACAATTGGCAGCGTCACGAAAGTTGGCCGGAGGCGGTCGCGATCACGGTCGCTGGCTGCTACGACCAACTCCACCGGCGGGGGATCCATACCGCTGCGCGGCTCGCGGGACTGCCGGGGGTGCGTTTGATTGATCGCGGCCTTGCGATCGCTCGGCATGCCTTTGAAGACAGCCTCGAGGAGGATAGCAATGAAACGGTTTTGTACGTTGGGTTGACTGGGCAAGCCCTCGACGTTGCCGTGATTCGCCGGCGAGGAAATCGCATTGAGCAACTCGCATCGTCCGGCCACTGGCACCGCGGCGTGATGGCCTGGTCGAGCCGTTTGGTCGACCGAATCCAATCGCAACTATCGAATCCGCCCCAGGTGATGGCCGCCAAGTCGGTCAATCGCAGCCAGTTAATCTATGCCACCAAAATTCAAATGGCGGGCGAGCGAGCGATGAACTCGCTACTTTTGCTGCCCGAATCCAAGGTTGAGATTCGCCATGAGGGCAAGACCGAGACGGTCACCCTGTCGCGATCCCAGTGGCTCGAAGCGTGTGGCGATCTGATGGAATCCGTGCAACAAGCCATCGCGGTGGCCTGCAGTCGCGCAGGCATCGAGCCCCAGGAGATCTCCCGCTGTCTCGCCCACGGTCCACTGCTGCGTCTGCCCGCGATCCGGCAACGCGTCTTTTCATCGTTGGACCAGACGCAGGTCGATTTTTTCGACGCCACCAACGCCGCTGAGGGCGCCGTGGCGTGCCTGCAGGCGGAGTTGCCCGGTCACCGTGAGAATGTGTTGCCGGCCCAGTCCCGAGCGGCTCGCTCGGTCGGATTTGTTGTCGCCGACGCCCGGGGCAAACGCAAAATCCTGCCCATCATCACCCGTGGGACGCCCACTCCGGCACGCACCAATCGCCAGCTCGGTGGCGCGACCAAGGACGATCACCTGACCCTCGCCCTGGTTGAATCCTCCGGCGTCCAGGACGAAGCATGGCAGTCGCTCGGCCGACATCGAATCGAAGTCGACCCGAGCGAGCAATCGCCTACCCGCAAGATCGGTTTCGAGATCGATATCAACGGGCTGCTTTCGGTGCACATGGAACGCCCTGATCTCGGGCGGACCGTTCGCTTGCCCGCTCTCCCCGAGCTGGTGGCGAGCGTGGACGAATGGGACGATTGGCGGGAATGGGTCGAAGATCAGTTTTAGGCAAAGATTGTCGCTGCTGGGTTGGAAAAGCATGCCGCTCGTAACGATCAGGCCGAGCTCGGGTGCTGGTTTTCTTGACGAACGGCCCATTTTGACTCAATTCTCGATGGACGATGCCCGGCGTCTGGATAGCCTAGTAGGCGTCCAACCTGAGTTGGTCCTGAGAACACGCAAAACATCTCGCAAGTGGGCTCGATCCACTGGGGAAGGTGACGCAAACGATGGATATGAGTAAGGCGAGTCGACCTATGATCGAAGAAGTGGATCTGATGATTGACAACGCTCGATTGCGCGACGAGCTCGAACCGTATCGAGACGATTCGATCGACGATCCGGCGATGGCCCGCATGCCCCTGAAGCTGGAGAACGAATACCTGTCCTCGATTCTCGCCTGGGAACGGGCGCCAGCACTGCCGATTCGGGATTGGTTCAACCCCCCGCTGCACATTCCTCCCCCCGAGTCCTTGGCCGACGATTCCCTCACAGCGAGGCTGCACGAAACGATTGAGCGTCTGCATTCGCAGTCCATCGTGCTGACCTGTACCGATCACCTGAGTGACCGTGAACTGTATCGCCTCATCTACCGCGATATCCTGCCGTGTTGCGAGAAGAAGATCGATGGGACGGGAAACCAACTGGAGTATCGCTGTGTCGACGACACAGAAACCTGGTTGACCTACTACGCCGACGCTGTCGAGCGACGCCGTTTTCAAGAGGAGCATCAAATCGAGCTACCGATCGCTCGCAAGCCCCGCTACCGGCGCGAACTGCCCTGAGCGACCGCAAGAGGCCCCAGACCCCAAGAGGCCCAGGGCCGCCTCGCGAGGAATTGGCCAGTGGTTCGAGCGTAGCGGTCACCACCGACAACCTCACGGTTTGTCGTTTTAGCGACGTTGGCCCCGCAATGGTGAGCCGAGGGCCGTGAGCAACACACGATGAATAAGTGTCGGTTTTAGTAGTGGACGAGGCAACGAGTCCTGCGGCTTTGGACTCGTCGCCTCCTGTCCTTTACCCACAAGTTTGCTCCCCCGTGTGCTTGCCACACGGGAAGCGACGTTTTGGAATTAGAAAACCGTGGCATCGATGGTCGTTCCCCTGTCGGCTCGGCCATGGGAGCGAGGTGCACGCTTGAGCCTTCCTAACTACAAAACATGGATTCCTGTCGGACAAGCCGACAGGGGATCCGATTTTGTGGGTAATCAACAGCTCGTCGCCTCGTCCACTACGACAGAAATTGATCGTGCGTTGCTTAGGCGAATGGCACGTGCTTTCGTTTTCGAAGCGGTCTTGGTAACCCGACGCGTGAGAGACTGTTGAACTAGTCGGAGCTCCTGTTTTTTCGGCTCATCCGACGGAAGCGAGCGCCCGAGGTTTTCAAGGTATGGCTCCCGTATCGAAGGATTTATTTGTGGGATGTGATTATCAATGTTAGACTGGCACTGCCGGGAGAAACGTAGCCGAGCTCTGCAGAGGTGCTGGCTTGGCAAGGGATCTCTCGGTCGCCAGCGTTTCCCTGCAAAAGCGGTACGCCAATGGTGTTGTCGGTCCCTGGCGAGCGTTTGTTCATCAGGGACGCATTTTTGAACGATCATTGGATACGAGAGCCATGCCTGGTATGTCCCCAAGTTAGCCTAAAAAACTACCAGGGGCGCATTCTGAGTGCTTTCATTGAAGGAATTCACTTTCCCTTCAATCAAGGAACTCCGATATGGCAATCGCCACCAAGAAACGTTCGTCAAAATCGTCAAAATCCAATCAGGCCCGTTACATCGGCAAGCCAGCTGGGGTGATTCAGCAGCGAGTCGAGGCGGTCGGTCCCTCTCACTTTGGTGTCGTTTCGGTCGACTGCGCCAAACGCAGATCCAAGT
>NZ_SJPK01000012.1:160101-185727 GCF_007859855.1 Allorhodopirellula solitaria | reverse complement strand
TGATCACGAGCGTGGCGATGCAAACCGCTCAGCGATTTCGAAACGTCGAATGCAGCAGCGACGTATCCGATTGACAAACGGTAGACGTCGAGTCGATCGTGGTCGAAGATTGGTTCGGTCATGGTTGTGCCATTTCAATTACGAGCACGAGCACGAGCACCGTTTCACTGAGCACGAGCACGATGGCCACTTTGTGCCAGAACGGCGGCCATCAGTGGGGACGGCAGGGCAGCGTTCACCTGCCAAGACGTGAACACCGTCCTCCACTGCATGGCATTGTTATTTGCTAGGGCGTTGGTTTGTTTTGTCTTCAGCGAAACGCCGTGAGGCGTTCAGCGGCAAACAGTGTTTCGGGCATTGTATCTGTGTGGGATTCACGACGCAACGCCGGAACTGTCATGCATTGAGCTTGTCAGACGTTGGCTTACGCAACCACGACGCCGTCACACGGTACGGTAACGCCAGTAGATTGTAGCACGACGCAGTCAAAGTATCAGTGATCTCCGTGGCTGAATCGGGCGTGGCGTATCGGGCAATCAGTATGGTGCAATACGGGTCAGAGATTTCTACCACAGACTTGGCAACGATAGGGTTTGGCTGTCTCAAGATACGACGTCACTATCCAAACAAGCAACCACAACCCGCCGGTTATCAGTGTCAGCAGGCAGTTTGTCGCAAACGCAGTTCGCTCCCTTGCATGGAGCGTAACGCGTTCGCAACGAGAGCAGAAAGCTTGCTTTTGTTCTGTTGCCACTAGGTCTCATAACGGGGTGAGGATTTGAATCAAATAACGCTACGCATCAGCGGGGACGGGCGAAAGACTTGCAAGCATACCAAAACGCGTGCCACCCGTCCTCCGTTGCATGCGATGGTTATTCGCCGGACCACGAATGGAGCAGAAAACGGAGCCGACGAAACAACCAAACCTCGAAGGACACGACCAATCCAACCAGTAGGGCAACGACCGGAAATGCAAGCAAAGATTCTAAGGCCGCCAGAATAGCGGACAACAAAAAGAAGGATCCAAAGAATATTGCGCTGGTAACCATGGAGGCTGCAGGTTGCCAAAAAACGAAGACTGCTAGAACAACCTTTGGGGCATCAATTCGTTGCCGCGCGATCAACCGCCTACCCATCCACCAGTAAGAAATCGCAAAACCGAAAAAAGACGATTCGGTCCGCAGTTCCAACGATCCGTAGTAGCTGGGCACATCATAGATGGCGCAGGCAATGGCAGCAATCGCAAGGTAAAGACCAAGTCCGATGCATTCGAATCGAGATGGCGGCCAGGAACAAGGTCGCGGTGGATTCAAGGTAGGTCCAGCAACGAACGAATGGCCCCAGAGAGGCGTGAACAGCAGCAGTGTTCCAGTCAGAACGGCGGTGGCGGAAATCCCGAGAAGTTCAATAGTTTCCAACCTGCTCCTTCGATGGGACGGACTTCAGTCGAATAACGGCGGCGATATGCGGGCGGCAGAGAGCGACTCACCCCTGCGAGAACGGCGACCACGCCGCTCCGTATCATCGCATTGTTACGAGTCTTTCAGTGTAGCGTAGTACCCGTGGGCTTGCCCGCGTCTTCGGTCCGAAACGAGCACTGCGTCACAGTCACCGATCTGTCAGGCGTCGGACAGTGCCCCGCAGGGCTTGCGTCGGAGAGCGCCTCGCAGAGCAGGCGTTGGTTGATGCCCCGCAGGGCATGCGCTGGTTTTGTGCCCCGCAGGGCTGGCGTTGGTTGTCGCGACTCCGGCGTGGGACGATGCCCCGCAGGGCACACTTGGCGTTTCACCCACACTCGTCGTCAGCAAGGCTTTGTCTCGTAACGGTGGCCGTCACCTAGGACGGACGATTGATTTTCCATTGGTATAATCGCGCAAGCCGTCCTTAGGTGCACGGCTTGGTTCTGGCTTTCTTTCGTGCTCGTGCTCAGCATCGCGGTGCTCGTGCTCGTAATCGTTCCCCAGCTCATAGTCTACCGACGGCTCCCTAACGCCGTCAAACTTCATCGCCATTCGAGTTAGCATCGAGACAATTCGTTTGAGCATCCGTTTCAGTTCTCGACTCGCCACGTCCTCCAAACCGTCCGTCGCAACCAGAACATCTTGAATCGCAGCACATTCAAACGCAGATCCGCGAGCAATGTCGAAAAATCGAGCACGATCTTTCAAGCTGCGCTTGCCGTTACCCTCGGCGATGTTCAGCGGAATCGATTGAGCAGCGCGAAGCCATTGATCACGAGCGTGGCGATGCAAACCGCTCAGCGATTTCGAAACGTCGAATGCAGCAGCGACGTATCCGATTGACAAACGGTAGACGTCGAGTCGATCGTGGTCGAAGATTGGTTCGGTCATGGTTGTGCCATTTCGATTACGAGCACGAGCACCGTTTCACTGAGCACGAGCACGAGCACGATGGCCACTTTGTGCCAGAACGTTGGCCATCAGTGGGTACGGCCGGTTGATTTTCCATTTCTAAACGCCAGATGCCGTACTCCACTGCATGGCTTGGTTATTCGCCGTCTTGGTCCGGTTTGAGTGCGACGTACGGAACTTCCTCGGCACTAGATAGTATAGCGAACCACAGCGACGTGCGCAGTGCAGCGAGGTGATCAGTGGTTCGAAGCGTTCGCCGGCAGAACGACGACACAGTAATCGAGCAAGTCGGCCCCGCGATCATCTAGCACTACGTCTGGCTTCGGCAGGAACGCAACGAAGCAATCGGCAATATCAAGTGATGTTGCGACTTCACAAGCATAGTCGCCACCACCACGACTCCAGCAATAGAGGGTGTGACCCGCTGTATGCATACGGCGTACGAACTCGGCACTCGCGGGCATAGGAATTTGCTTGGTGCCGTAGGTGCGGATCAACGTGTCGTCGACGTCAACGTATATTACGCGGTTGGCTTCCAAGTGATTCCTGGGTTGGAGAAATTGCGTGAGTCGCGCCCAGTCGAATAACTTGTTTATTACCGGTCGAACCGGTTGGTAATAAGCGATCTGGCTCATTATCGCGGGTACACCGGTGATAATAGCCACCTTGCCGGGGGTTGTCAATCACCCATCGGAGGAGCCGTTATCACCGGCTCCGTCGTTGACCCGTGACGTTTTATCGCGGGTGCCCCCCCCTGAACGCCGGGGCGTTATCAGTCGGTGAGCTGGTTCTGTGGAGGGGATTGGAACGAGGGAAGGTAGGCGTGATTGGTGTGGGGGAGGTGGCTCGTCATCTGGGCATGTGCCTGCTCGCTCCCGACGAGCGGAGCCATCGATCGACAATGGTGATGCTTTGGCTCGATACCGAATTGCGCGAGAGTCGCGTCGATCTGCGTTCGCGCGAGTGTTTTTTAGGCTCACCCGACGGAAGCGTACTTCGTGGTGACTTTATTCCCAGAGGCTGTATTGCTAGCAAATCGCTGCCGTTATTCTTGAGAAAAGTGTTGACAGATCGGGTAGGCTGGAGGGGTTCGGGCGGTGAGCGGAGCCTCATCGCGAAAAACTTGTTGGGTCTTGGTGTAGGCGGGAACCATGTCGAGATGGAGGGGAGGCCGAGAGGTTTTCCAAATCGAGGGAGTGAGTGTGATGGGTACGTTTGAAAAACCGGCTCAGGCGGAGCAGGAGTTGAAGTGGGCTTGGATTTGGTTTCGTCAGTTTTCCGCGTTTCATCGGCGAAGGGGTGAGAACCAGCGCCCGTTTACGCAGGATGAGGTGATCGCTTTCTTGCGGAGCAAGCGAGATGCGAATATGCCAGCGTGGAAGCGGATGAAGATTATTGAGGCGTTGATGACGTATCGTCACGAGATTCAACATCAGGGGATTGAAGATCTCGTGCCGCTGAAGGAAAGGATGATCGAGATCTGTCAGGTCGAGCGAGCCAAAGATGGTGGTTACGATTCGATCGAAGAGGCTGTTGGGAAGATCAATCCGACGGAGCCGGATGCCATTCAGGCGTTTCGTCGGGCACTCCGCTTGGACGGCAAAAAGCTTGGAACTGAGCGATGCTATGTGACGGACTTGAAGGCGTTCATGGCGGATCGGGCGCTGAAATGCTTACAGGACTTTGCGCCGATGGGTGAAATAGATGTCGAATCGCATCTGTCGGACCTTGCGGTCGACGGTAACGTGGCCCCGAGCACTCAGAACCGTTCGTACTATGCGCTGCTGAAATTTTTCAAGCTGGTACTCAGGCGGGATATGGGGCGGGTCGAGGCGATTCGGGCTAGCAAACGAAATTGGGTGCCAACGGTACTGGCGGAGGAGGAGGTGGGGCAAGTTCTCAGCGGCCTGAGCGGTGTTCACTTGACGATCTGTCAATTGCTCTACGGTTGCGGGATGCGGATCAGCGAGGCGTTACGCTTGCGTGTGAAGGACATTGATTTTGCGAACACGCAGATCGAGATTCGAAATTCGAAGGGCGGCAAGAGCCGCTTGGTGCCGATGCCGGAGAATCTCATCGAGCCGCTGCGGCGTTGGGTGGCGTCACGTGAGGTGTTGCACCGGCACGACGAGGCCGATGGGACTGCCTCGGTGTGGTTACCGCATGCTCTCGCGAGAAAGTATCCCAATGCGCACCGTGAGCTGAGGTGGCAATACTTGTTTGCGTCGCACCGCCTGTCTCGGGACCCGCGAACGGGGAGTCTGCACCGGCATCACTTGCACAAGGACACGTTCCCGGCGCACTTGCGGAAAGCCGTCGAGGCGGCGGGGTTGGTCAAACGAATCACGAGCCACACATTTCGTCATTGCTTTGCGACCCATCTATTGTGGGAGGGGACTGATATCCGCGAGATTCAAGTATTGCTCGGGCACAATGATGTCAAGACGACCGAGATATACACGCATGTTCGGAATCCCAAGAAGCGCACGAGCGTCAGTCCGCTGGATCGATTGATGAAGGCCGGGGCGGCGTGAACTTGGTTCTTGGGATGGGCTGTTGAAAATGGATCATCCGACGCAAGTATGCGCCGAGCACGGGGGAAGGTTTTTCTAGGCATGGCTCTCGTGTCCATCGGCTCCGTTTCTCCCGGCAGCTCCAGTCTGACATTCACTAGCACCTCCGCCAATCAATCATTGGACGCAGGTGTCAATGCCTCGAAAATCCACCCCACTGCGCAGATCAACAGGGAGTCAAACCGCGAGTTCGGTGCCTCTGAATTGCGAAAAGAACCTTTCGAATGGCATGCAACATGCTGCGATGCGGAGTGAGTAAATCCACCGCCGTCTGCCGGCGAATGCCTGTGCAAATCCCGCGATCCATTGAAGAGCCTCCCGTGCGATCTCAATTAGCCGTAATTTTTCTAGCAACCGCAAGCCTTCTCGCGACGTCAAACCACACGCACGCTGTCGCCGAGAGCCCCGGTTCGCACCGCGGACACGCGATACCGCACGAGTTCCGGGCCGTCGATACGTCACTGCTGATGGGTTCCCCCGATCCTCTGCCGCTCGAAGCGGTGCCCGTCTTCAAACAGTTGGAATTCAAACGTCCCGTCGAGTTGACATTTGCACCGGACGGATCCAACCGCATTTTTGTAGTCGAGCAACGTGGGGTTGTTCGTTGTTTTGAAAATCGGGACGACATTGATCATTCCGAGACCTTTCTCGATCTGACCGATGTCGTTTCGCGGGCTGGCAACGAAGAGGGAATGTTGGGTTTCGCATTTCACCCGAAGTACGCCGACAACGGCGAGATTTTCGTTTACTATTCCATTGACCCTCCCAAGTCGATCGTTTCCCGCTTTCACGTTTCGGCAGAAGATCCCAATCGCATCGATCGAGCATCCGAAGAGCGGCTGTTGGAAATCCCACAACCGTATCGCAATCACAACGGAGGCAGCATGCGATTCGGCCCCGACGGCTATCTCTACATCGGGCTAGGTGATGGGGGCAAAGCCGACGATCCCCACGTCAACGGTCAAAACCTGAACACACTTTTGGGCTCGATTCTTCGTATCGATGTTGACCAAAAATCCCGCGGAAAGAACTATGCGATTCCTTCGGACAATCCATTCGTCAATCGAGAGGGTGCACGTGACGAAATTTGGGCTTATGGGTTCCGAAATAATTGGCGGATCGCGTTTGACAGCCAGACCGGTCAGCTTTGGACAGCAGACGTTGGCCAAGACCGATTTGAAGAAGTGGATCGAGTGGAACGGGGCGGAAACTATGGCTGGAACATCCGCGAAGGCTTCCACGATTTCAATATCAACTCTCCCGATCTCGACGCTGATCTTATCGATCCAGTTGCCGAGTACTTCAGACACGAGGGCCAATCGATCACCGGAGGCACGGTCTATCGCGGTAGCCAAATAGACAACTTCGCTGGCCACTATTTCTATGCCGACTATCTCAGCGGCAAAGTATGGGCTTTGCCCACGATGGACGATCACGGCAATCCAGTCACGAAGGCAGTCCCCAGACAGGTGGCGGATACAGGACTCGAGATCGCAGCGTTCGGCGAAGACGCTCAGAATGAAATGTACCTCTGCGTGTTCGATGGCATCTATCAGCTGCGAAAGAGGTCCGTCGACTTGACGAAGATCGCCGAATCATTCCCGCAAAAACTATCAGAGACTCGACTCTTTGCATCGGTCGCTGACCATGTCCCGGCTCCCGGTGTGATCCCTTACGAAGTCAATGTTCCCTTTTGGTCTGACCACTCAGCCAAAGATCGCTATATCGCACTGCCCGAAGCCAAAAGCGTCAAGTTTTATCCCAAGAAGGGTTGGGAGTTCCCAGTCGGTACCGTGTTCATCAAAACGTTTTGGATGCATATGGACCGTGTCTCACAATCAGATCCGCGACGTCTGGAAACGAGGTTGATGGTGCATTCGCCCGATGGATGGCAGGGCTACACCTACCTCTACAAGGACGATGGCAGCGAGGCCGTTTTGTTAGATGGCTCCAAGGTGTTGCCGCTCGAGATCAAGACAGATGAAGGGCTTGTCACGCAGCCCTATTATGTCCCCGGCCGCAGCGAGTGCTTCGCGTGCCACACCGAAAAATCCGGCTTTGCCTTGGGGCCGACGACGCGCCAGATGAATCGTGAGATGGCGTATCATGGCGAGCGAGTGGACCAAATCGCGATGCTGAACCGACTGAACGTTTTCACCGAACCCGTGCGAAAAGAGCACGCGCCAGAAACAGAAAAGTTTCCCGACTGGGGCATGGGTAATTTTGACCGAAGTGGAGACAGCGTGAACGAAACACAACCACTCCGTGACGGTGTTTCTCAATTGGCACGGGCCTGGCTGGAGGTCAATTGTGCCATGTGCCATCAACCCGATGGAATCGGACCCGGGAAAATTGATCTGCGAGCCGACACGCCGCTGAACAAAATGCAACTGCTCAATACGATCCCCAAGCAGGGTCAGATGACACCGCCGAGCGGACGATTGATCGCCCCAGGCCAACCCTACCTCTCCGAGCTCCTCATCCGTGCAGCTCACCGTGACGTCCGTCAGATGCCGCCACTGGCAACCAACCAAGTCAGCGAGCGAGCAATCGAAGTCCTGAGACGCTGGATCGAACAGCTCGACGACGCTGACCCAAAGCCATCCGCCAATGAGTAGCTACTCAAACGGAGAGATTCAACTTCTCGTCGGCGGGTCGAAGGTCATCCCTCGGCGATTGTCGCCTAGCTCTCCGAGCTGAAAGCGCACCTGAGTTGGAGTGTACGCTAACAGCTCGGAGAGCTGAGCGACATTGCGAGGAAGCGGCGATAAGGGTCTATGATGAATCGTCCGCACACTTCTACCGAACCACTCACAATGCGCGACGTTTTGAAGAGATAGGACAGAAGTAAAACAGAGGGACGGGAGCAGGTCGGGCCAAGCTTCTCGGTGAAGTGAGCCAACGGAAACTACTTAGCAACGCATGATCAATTTCTGTCGTGGTGGACGAGGCGACGAGTCCAAAGCCGCAGGACTCGTCGCCTCCTGTCAGTTACCCACAAGTTTGTCCACGCCGAAGGCGTTTTAGAAAATAGCCGGTGGTTTGAGCGCAAGCGAACACCACCGGATACGACGCGAAACGCAAGAGCCAACCCCGAATGGGGTAGAAGATCATTCATGACGAGGTCTGCGCACGCTTCCGCCGGATGAACCACACTTATTCATCGAGTGTTGCTTACGTCTTTAGATGTAGAACATCGGTTCGTCGCTCTCCTGGACGCTGCGGATCACGTCACCCAGACGCACGCGACTGAGCTGGATGCGGGATTGTTCATCGGCGGCCCGCCAGTGTTTCTTCAGTGCTGCTTGGGCGGACGGCTCGTCGTCTTGTGCGGGTGAGATCGAATCGTGGCATCCGATCGTCTCTGCGATATCGAGCAGGGTGATCGCGTCTGGCTGAACAATCAGTTGGTACCCACCCTGGCTGCCACGGATCGCCTTGACCCAGCCCGCCGATTTGAGCGTGCGCAGAATCTGTGCGAGGTATGGGCCGGGGATCTCGTTGCGACGAATGATCTCAGCCGACCGGACTGGCGCACCATCGGCACCATGGATCGCCAAATCCATCATCGCTAAACAGGCATAGTGTACCGCTGCATTGACTACCATAATCGACCGGCAATCCATGGAGACAGCGTAGGAGAATGGGACGAACGACTCATGATGGCGTGCGCCCTTGGCCGGTGTAGACATGGGTCTGCGTGACGACCTTGTCCATGGAGATGTCGTGCGGCAGCACGGGGATCTCGGCAACGATCTGGCACTGGAATGCGAGCGCGACCAGCGATGTATCGGGACGAGTCTTGGCAAGCAGTTTGTCGTAATAACCCTGACCGTGGCCGATGCGTCCGCCTCGGCTATCGAAGGCCACACCCGGCACCAAGATCAGATCAACCTGTTCGACGCCGATGTGTTTGCCGGTGATATCTCGCAGTTCTTGCTTGGGTTCGAGGATGCCGTAGCGGCCCGGGGCGAGTTCGTCCATGGATTCGAGATGAAACAGCCCCAATTCACCCTCGACGCAGTATGGAATGACAACCGCTTTGTCGCTGGCCAGAGCTACCGGAAATGCATGTTGGGTACGGACTTCGCCGCGCACGTCGATGTACCACATCACGCGCTTGGCGTGTTGGTACTCGGGCAGACTCATGACAACATCGGTAATCCGCTGGCTCACGACGTCTCGATCTGCCTGGGCATTGCGAGCGGCATGGGCGGCGACGCGGATCGCCTGTTTGCGGCGTTGGAGTCGGTCGGGAGTGAGCGTGGTCATCAAGGGGACGGTTCTACTGCCGGGAAAAAGTGGATGCTCAACGCATCTTAAAGTTTAGCAAATCGATCGGCGGGGGCGTCCCACGCCTGCGTGTTCTGCGGCGTGTAGGTTTTCGTAGGGAAGCTAGCCTGGACCAGGGCGCGGGCCTCTTCGATGGAACTCAATTGCCCCGTACCAATCATCTGCATCACGACATTCCCGATCGCGGTGGCTTCGACGGGCCCCGCCACCACGCGGCGATTGCAGGCGTCCGCCGTCATCTGGCAGAGCAGCTCATTGAGCGAACCACCACCCACGATATGGATGGTGCTGATCGAAGATTGTGTTAAACGCTCGAGCGACTCCAGCGTCAGCCGGTAGCGGAGGGCCAGCCCCTCGAGTGCCGCTCGGAACAGGACTCCATTGTCCGACGGAGCCGGTTGGCCCGTGCGGCTTGCCAAGGCCACAATCTCGTCGATCATATCGGTGGGCGCCAACAGCGAGGCGTCATCCGGATTGATCAGCAGAGAGAACGCGGGAGCCCCAGCAGCTTGCTGGACCATTTCGGCCCAACTCGGTGCGGAGCCCCGCCGCTGCAGCGCCGCACGGATCTGCTGGAAAATCCACAGCCCGCCAATGTTCTTGAGCAACCGTGTGCTGCCTTGAACCCCACCCTCGTTGGTGAAATTCAGCTCCGCGCAGAGCGGTGTGATCTTGGGTTCAGGCAGCTCCACACCCATCAACGACCAGGTGCCCGAACTGATGTAGCACCAATCGGGGCGAGCCGGTGCAAACCCTGAGGCGGGGACCGACAGGACGGCCGAAGCCGTGTCGTGAGTGGCGGGCGCGACCACGGGCACGTCACGAAGGCCGGTCGCCTCGGCGACACTTTCCTGCACGACACCAATTTGCGTTCCGGCGGGGGTCGGCGGCGGGAACCAAGCCGATGGCAAACCGAACTCGCCGAGCAGTTTCTCAGACCAGGTGCGGGTGACCGGCGAGAGCAGCTGCGTCGTCGAAGCATTCGTGGCCTCGACTGTCCGCTCGCCCGAGAGCATCCAGTGGAACAAGTCCGCCATCATCAAGAAGGAGGTGGCATTGCGAAAACCCACATCCCCAGCCTGTTTCGCCGCGAGCAGTTGATAGAGCGTATTGATTTCCATGAACTGCAGGCCCGTCTCAGCGAAAATCTCCTCCCGTGAGACCCGCTGCATGGCGGTGTCCATCATGCCCTGATTTCGTGGGTCGCGGTAGCACCGCACGGGGCTGATGAGTTGGTCGTGTTCGTCGAGTAGGCCGAAATCGACCCCCCACGTATCGACGCCGACCGAAGCGATTTGGGCAGCGGAGGTCGCGTCGAATTGGTCGGCGGCCAATCTCAGGCCGTGCGTGATGTTCTGCCACAGGCCGAGATGGTTCCACAGCAGGTCCTGCTGCATACGGATCGGCTGGTTCTCGAACCGCCAGATCTCAGCGAGCTGTACTTTTCCGTCCCGAACGCCGCCCGCGATCACACGCCCGCTCGAGGCGCCGAGGTCAACAGCCAGATGGACCGGCCCGCGCAATTCAGTGGCCAGGGTATCACTCACGGTCAGGCACCTTTTGATTTTTTATCTTTTTCGAAAACTCTGAGAATCGAAAGCTCAGAGGGCGACAGATGAATTGCCGGTAGCGTTCGCCCAGCAATCCCCAAGGTTACCCAAGCCGCCACTCAAACGCGACCCGGGCCCCCTCGAGCCGCGCGGTCTGCGACGACAGGGTCAAGGTGGGCCAACCATTCCAGGACCCACCCCCCCCCACCTGGTTTCCAGCCTGAAATTCTCCGAATTTGCTAGCAACGCCGTCTCGGTTGCCGAGGGCTGCCGCAAACTCCGACGCTGGCGATCGTTAGCGTACCGACTGTCGCGCTCGGCGAAGCCGCCAAAGCTGACTGGATTGAGAGGGCGAAAACGAATTTCACGAAAACAGATGTTGACCCGGATCGCCGGAGACGTAGGCTAGTTCATACCTCCGCGAGTTCGCCTTCGCGTGGAGCCGAACGCGGTCAGCTCGCGGCCATGGGCTGACGTTCGTTGAATCGGCCGAAAAACGCTAAAATCCCGCAAAGACTCCGTTTTTTGTGGTAATTCGAGTTATTTCGGTCTCTTTTCACGACGACTCCACGGGCCGGGTACAGGATGTGCCCGGTTGCGGACGCTCGCTTGGATAAAATTGCCCGCAACGGGTTTCTGAGATGGTCCGCTGGCCGTCGCCCCCGCCGATTTCAGTTCGGCTATGCTAGGGATCTTCATCATGCCGTGATGATGGATCGTATTGCACCGCCCCTCTACCAAGTGACCCACCATGCCGTTTCGCCTTGTCCCAATCACCGCTTTGATTTTGCTCGCCGGGATGGCCGTTTTGACGCCCCCCGGCCGCGCCGACGAACCACAGGCCGGTTCCCAGTTTTACGAAGTACGCACCTATGAATTGGGCGATCAGGGCGACGAAGCGTTACTGGATTCCTACCTCGAGTCCGCGCTCCTGCCCGCTCTGGAACGTCAGCAGATTGGCCCCATCGGCGTTTTCTCGCCCTCGGCCGCCGACGAGACCGGCACTCAGGCTGTCTTCGTGGTGATCCCCTACGACCAGCTCGAACAGATCGCCACGCTACGCGACGCCTTGGCCTCCGACGAGGACTACCAAGCGGCTGCGAAAGAGTATCTCGACCGACCGCACACGAACCCTCCTTACGAACGTATCCGCAGCGAGTTGCTATCGTCGATGGCATGTTGGCCTGAACTTCAAGTTGCCGACGGCAGCCTGGAGAATGACGAGCGTGTCTACGAACTGCGTCTCTACGAGAGTGCGAACGAGCGGATCGGTGACCTGAAGGTCGACATGTTCAACAACGGTGAGGTGCCGATTTTCCTCGATGTCGCGATCACGCCGGTTTTCATTGGCCAATGCTTGATGGGGCCACAAATGCCCAGCCTGACGTACCTGACCGTCTACGAGAACGACGAGGCGCGGCGCCAAGCCTGGAAGGATTTCCTCGCTCACCCCGATTGGAAGGTGCTCAGCAAAAATCCGAAGTATGCCGGTACGGTCAGCCATATCGACAAATTCGTGCTCCAGGCCAAGCCGTACTCGCAAATGTGAGTTGCCGGTTCTGTCCGCTCACCGGTTAGCTCGGTAGGATTCTCGTCATGACACCAATGATGAGACAATATCACGAGGCGAAAGAAGCGTGCGGCGACGCACTGCTGTTCTTTCGCATGGGCGACTTCTACGAGCTCTTTCTCGAGGATGCGAAAACCGCTGCCGGCATCCTGGGGTTGACCCTGACGAGTCGCGACAAGGACAGCGAAAATCCGACCGCGATGGCTGGCTTTCCCCACCATCAACTCGACCAGTACCTGCAAAAGCTGATTCGGGCGGGATACCGAGCTGCGGTCTGCGAGCAAGTCGAGGATCCTAAACAAGCCAAGGGGCTCGTCCGCCGCGAGGTGACCCGGGTCGTCAGCGCCGGCACACTCACCGACGAGGGCTTGCTCGACCCCCGCGAGCCGAACTATCTCGCCGCCGTCATCGTGGCGGGCACCACCGGAAAAGGCAAGAAAGCTCCGGTCGACCCAGCGGCGCAGACCGTGGGGATCGCTTGGGCGGAACTCTCGAGCGGCCGTTTTGAGTCGGGTGTCTTCCCTCGCAACCGGCTCGATGATGAGTTGGCCCGGATCGCGCCGGCCGAGGTGATCTACTGCGAAGATGATCCGCACGTCTCACCCGACACGACGATGCCGTGGGCGTGGACACGGCGACCGGGTTGGAGCTTCGCTCGCGATGCAGCGGAGAAGGGATTGGCCAAACAACTCTCCGTCTCCAGCCTCGAGGGGCTCGGATTCGAATCCGACTCTGGGCCGGCGATTCGGGCTGCCGGGGCGGTACTGTCCTACCTCCAAGAAACGCAGCGGGGTTCGCTCGACCATTTCCGCACACTGACATGTCACAACCGCAGCCCCGTGCTGCAGATCGACGCGGCGACCCGGCGTAGCCTCGAGATCAACCGCACCATGCGCAGCGGCAGCCGCGACGGAGCCCTGCTCGGTGTCATCGACCGCACCGTCACGCCGATGGGGTCGCGGTTACTAGCGGACTACCTCGCCGCACCACTGGTTTCACTCGACGGCATCGCCTACCGCGCCGACGCTGTGTCCGAACTCGTCGCCAACCACTCACTCCGCAGCGACGTCCGCAAAATCCTTGGTGAGACCTACGATCTGACCCGGTTGTTGGCCCGGATCGCGACCGGTCGCACAGGCCCGCGAGATCTGCAACAGATTGCCGTGACTTTGGCGGGCCTACCGACGTTGAAAGCGCGGCTGACCGATCGCGTGAGCCACTGCTTGGGCGAGATTGAATCACGACTGCATCTCTGCCCCGAACTGCGTACGAACCTGCAGGACGCGTTGGCCGAGGAGTGCCCGCTGTCGGCGAGCGAGGGTAACTTCGTCCGGCCTGGATACGATGAGGACCTCGACTCGCTGCGAGAGCTCGCCAAGGGTGGCAAACAGTGGATCGCCAGCTATCAGCAACGGCAGATGGACGAGACCGGCATCCCGAATTTGAAGGTCGGTTACAACCGCGTGTTCGGTTACTTCCTCGAAGTCTCCAACGCCCACAAGAGCAAGGTACCGACCGAGTTCATCCGCAAACAGACGCTTAAGAATTGCGAGCGTTACATCACGCCGGAACTCAAGGAGTACGAAGAAAAGGTACTCGCCGCGGACGACAAAGCCAGTCTGCGAGAGCAGGAGATTTTCCAGCAATTGCGGCAGATGGCCCACGCGAGTTTGGCGGTATTGCAAGAGGTGGCCGACGCGATCGCGCGAGTCGATGTGCTCGCTGCGATGGCCGAGGTAGCGGCCGTCCAGCATTGGACACGCCCCAAAATCACCGACGACAACGTGCTCCGGATTGAAGGTGGACGCCACCCCGTGCTCGATGTCTCGATGCCGCACGGGCAGTTTGTTCCCAATGATTGCATGCAGAGCCCCGCCGATGGCATGGTGCTGCTGATCACCGGTCCCAATATGGCTGGCAAGAGCACCTACATTCGCCAAGTCGCACTGATCACACTGCTGGCGCAAACGGGTAGTTTCGTGCCCGCCGAAGCCGCGGAAATCGGTATCGCTGACCGCATTTTTGCACGGGTCGGCGCCAGCGACGAGCTCAGCCGTGGACAGAGTACGTTCATGGTCGAGATGGTCGAAACGGCTCGCATTCTCAATACCGCCACCGCGCAGAGCCTCGTGATTCTTGACGAGATCGGACGCGGCACGAGCACCTATGACGGTCTGTCGCTGGCCTGGGCGATCACCGAACACCTCCACGAGCAAATCGGCTGCCGCACGCTGTTCGCAACCCACTACCACGAGCTGGCATCGCTCGAGGAAACCCTACCGCGGGTTCGCAATCTCAACGTGGCCGTCAAAGAGTGGCAGGACGAGGTCGTTTTCCTGCACCGGATCGTCAGCGGCAGTGCGGACAAGAGTTACGGCATCCAAGTCGCGCGGCTGGCGGGGGTTCCCCCCCAAGTCAACAGCCGGGCCAAAGACATTCTGTTTCAACTCGAAACCAATCACCGCGATAGCCACGATCGGCCTGCGATCGCGCCGCCGAGCAGCGAGGCGTCCGGAGACACGTTCCAACTGACACTCTTTGGCTACGCCGACCACCCCATGATCCAACAGCTCTCAAACCTGGATCTCGATAGCATGACGCCGATGGACGCGTTGCAGTTCCTGCAGAAGGCCAAGCAGGAAATGGCGAAGTAACGCGTCAAGACAGAGCAACCTAGCCTAGCGGCCCGATCGCGGTTGGCTGGGCGAACCACCATCCAGCGAGACGGAGAACGCGGAGAGGTCCATGAAGGGAGGCGTCCCTTGAATCATGTCGGCCATGGCGACCGCGGTGGCGGGAGAGAAATGGATCCCGCTGCGATAGTGCCCCGCAGCGACCAATACATTTTTGCGGCCGGGAACCTGGCCGAGCATGGGGAACCCATCAAAGGTCATCGGTCGCAGCCCCGCCCACCGTTTCACCTCCGGCGCATCGGCGAGCGGCGGGAAAACCTGGGCCGCGAACGAACGCAGCTGCCCGATCATTGATTCGGTCGTGTGCTGGGCGAACCCAGCCTCCTCTTCGCATGACCCCACCAGCACGTGTCCGTCGCCGCGGCTGACGAGATATCGGTTCCCAATATTCAGTACCGCAGGTTCGCTGAACCGGTGGCACTGGAGCAGCAGAATTTGTCCGCGGACGGGGATCAAAGAGTTCTGCAATCCGATCGCCGCGTCGATTGTGCCTGCGGCGGCACCTCCGCAGAGCACAACCCGCTGTGCCCGAGCAACTTCGGCCTGGCCCGATCCCGCCTCCCCCGCGTAGAGTTTCACTGAGCTGGGCGAGTCCTCGATGGAGGTAATCGACGTGCGATCGAGGAACTGCACACCCGACCGAAGACAGGCGATGCGTAGGGCGCGGAGCAACCGGGGAGGGCGGACTTGGTACTCATCAGGAACCCACCACGCGGCGCGATCGGGATGTTTCTTCAGCCAGGGATTGTTTTCAATCCAGTGGGACAGGACCGGCTGGCGGGCCAGCAAATCGGCTCGCGATAACGATCGGCACTCAATGTCCAACTCCCCCCAATAGTCAATCATGCCCATCATCGCCGCCGCTTCACCAGCGGTTTCGGCGAGGTAATAGCCGCCGCAGGCGAGCAGGCCTGTGTCGACTTGGGAGGCCTGCTTCAATCGGTCGGCCCAATCCGGCCACAGCCGGTGGCTGAACCCTCGAAAGCGATCCAGCGGATCGGTGGCCAGTTCAAAGTTGGCTGGCGGCAGGATCCCCGCGGCGGTCCAGGAGGTACAGGGATCGATCGCGGCCGGATGGCTCCGGTCGCGAGCCCGATCGGCTGCCGACTCGTCGCTGCCCGGCTTCGCTCGACCTTCGACAACTGCCACACGGTGCCCCCGCTGCGCCAACTCCCAGGCCACCGACAGTCCGATCACCCCGCCGCCGACGACTGCCGTTCCGGTGGAGACGTTCAGAGGCCGGCCGGGGACGGGAGGCCGAGCGGGGACAGCGGCGAGGGCTGGCTCACGTGAGATCATGGTGTTTTGTAGCGGAGAAATGGCCGTTGAGAGGACGCGTGTGGTGATCGGGCAGCGAATTCGCGTGCTTCACCCCCAGGGTTGACTAGAAACATGCTACCAAAACGGTTAAAAAATGCACTCAGTCTGTTGCGGTTTAGCTAAACTGCAACATATTGCAGCGGGACACGCGCGTCTTGCAGGCAGCCTCAGCAACTCCTTGGGTGGGATCACGGTCGGCCTCTTCCATGTCTTCGATTACTTCCGAACGCTTTGTATCCATGGTTGCCAAGAGCAATCTGGTCGATGAGAGCAAGCTCGAGCGGTTCTTGGCAAAGGTTCGTGAGCGGTGCCAAGGTGAGCTGCCAACGAATTCTCGAAAGCTCGCTGCCGCTTTCAAACGAGCGGGGCTATTGACCGATTGGCATATCGAGAAGCTGTTCCTGGGAAAGTATCGCGGCTTTTTCCTGGGGAAATACAAGCTGCTTGGTCACATCGGTAGTGGCGGGATGAGCAGCGTCTATCTCGCCGAACACGTGGGACTCCACGACAGACGCGCGATCAAGGTGCTGCCTAAAAAGCGCCTCACCGATGCCTCCTACCTGGCCCGCTTTCAACGTGAGGCGCAGGCCATCGCGTCGCTCAGTCACCCCAATATTGTCCTCGCTCATGACATCGATAACGAGGGCGATACGCACTTCATCGTGATGGAGTACGTCGATGGACTCGACCTGCAGATGCTCGTCCGTCGTGACGGGCCGCTCGACTTTTCGACAGCAGCGGACCTGATCGCCCAAGCCGCCCGCGGACTCGATCATGCCCACGCCCGCGGTGTGATCCACCGCGATGTCAAACCCGCCAACCTGCTGATCGACCAACAGGGGCAGGTGAAACTACTCGACATGGGGCTGGCACTGATCGCGACCGAGGACGACCATTCCTTGACGGTTGCCAACAATGAGAATGTACTCGGAACCGCTGACTACTTGGCTCCCGAACAGGCTCTCAACAGCCACAAGGTGGATCACCGCGTGGACATCTACGGGTTGGGCTGCACCCTCTACTTCCTGCTGACCGCTCGACCGCCGTTTTCCGACGGTACGCTGGCGCAGCGGATCATCAAGCACCAGAACGAAATGCCGCGTTCCATCCGCGAACTGCGTCCCGACTGCCCCGGCGAACTCGAGGGCATGTGCGTGAAAATGCTGCAGAAAGATCCTCGCTACCGCTACCAAACCGCCAAGGAAGTTGCGGAGGCCTTCGAACGGTTCACCCAACACGTGCCGCGCGGCGAACCCGTGCGAGTCGGTTTAGGAGAGGCCCCCGAGCCAATCAGCACACTGTCGTCGTTGAGCTTCAGCGGCAGTAGCTCGGGTGGACTGAGCGATGAGCCGGTACAGCATGACACCGTCACCAACAAAAACGCCGAGACGCTCGCGAGCAGCCGCTCCAAGTTGATTCGCGAACAGGACAAACTCGCTAGTAGTAGCGGGCGATTGGTGAAAGTCCGCTCGATGGGGTCGCCCGCGGAATCACTCAGCGGCAGTTTGATCGACCTCGAGAGGGAATCGGGGTTCCGCGACCCGCGGCAGCAACCGCGTAAGCAAGACCAATCGATCATCGACAGCGATACACGGCTGCGCCGCCCCGCCCCGCCGCCACGTCAAGGCATGGACCCCGTCCTGCTCGGGACGATCATCGCATCCCTCTTCGTAGCCGCTCTCGTGCTCGGTTACTTCATCGCCAGGGTCACGTCTTAAACAGCATCACGTCAATCGCTCTATGCCGCGGGGGACTCGCCACCACTCTCCCGCCCAGCACAGACGGGCGGAGCCGTCTGGCTACTTTGTCGACCGACGGCTCCGACCGTCGCGAGAACAGACCACCACTCCCCACAACCCAGCTCAGACGGACGGAGCCGTCTGGCTACTTTGTCGACCGACGGCTCCGACCGTCGCGAGAAACGAACCACCACTCCCAACCCAGCACAGACGGACGGAGCCGTCTGGCTACATTGTCGACCGACGGCTCCGACCGTCGCGAGAACAAACCACCACTCTCCCCAACCCAGCACAGACGGACGGAGCCGTCTGGCTACATTGTCGACCGACGGCTCCGACCGTCGCGAGAAACGAACCACCACTCCCCCCAACCCAGCTCAGACGGGCGGAGCCGTCTGGCTACATAGTCGACCGACGGCTCCGACCGTCGCGAGAACAAACCACCACTCTCCCCAACCAGCACAGACGGACGGAGCCGTCTGGCTACTTTGTCGACCGACGGCTCCGACCGTCGCGAGAACGAACCACCACTCCCCACCCAGCACAGACGGGCGGAGCCGTCTGGCTACTTTGTCGACCGACGGCTCCGACCGTCGCGAGAACGAACCACCACTCCCCACCCAGCTCAGACGGACGGAGCCGTCTGGCTACGATCCAATCCGCCCCAGCTACCGCCGTGGGGTTAGTGACCCCAAACCGCCATCGATCCCGATCACTTGTCCCGTCACCCAGCCCGCTGTGGGCTGGAGCAGCCATGCGATCAACTCCGCCACTTCACTGGGCTCTCCGAGGCGACCGAGCGGGTGCATTGCGGCCGAAGCCTTTGCGCTCGCTGCCGGCTCCCACAAACTGCGTGTCATCTGCGACTTGACCAACCCCGGGGCGACCGCGTTGACACGAATCCCGCGACTCGCGTAGGTGGCTGCGAGCGAGATCGCGAGCCCCTCGACGCCGGCTTTCGCCGCCGCGATCGCCTCGTGATTGGCGATCCCATGGCGGGCGGCCGCAGAGGAAACGAACACCATCGATCCTCCCCTACCACGCATCTGTTTGGCCGCTGCACGGGCGAGGTAAAACGACGACGACAGGTTGGCTGCAAGGGTTTCGTGCCACTGTTCGTCCGAGACCAAGTGGGCGGGTTTCAAGAGAACCGAACCCATGCAGTTGACCACACCATCGACCTGCCCGAATTTTTCGTTAGCGGACTCGACACATGCGTCCACGGACTGCGAATCATCCGCCCTGACTTCACTCCGTTCACATCCCCAGCGTTCGGCCAAGGAGCACAACTTCTCCGGGTCTCTCGCCCCGACCATCACTCGATTGCCAGCGTCGATGAGTTGACCCACCAACGCCGATCCGACTGCCCCAGTGCCACCGAGTACGACATAAGCACCCATTGGTTCACCTCCCGCTAGGAATAGAAAAACACCCGAACATCGAAGCCCGGGCGTCTGGGATGGAATACTGATCCTTCGGGATCTAGGGCATCAAGACACTGTCGATGACGTGGATCACTCCGTTGGTCGTCATGATGTCTGTTGCTGTGACGGTGGCATCGTCGATCATGACCTTGCCGTCACTGGCCTTCACCGAAAGCTCGCCCCCGTTGACGGTTTTGGCAGACGATAGTTTGGCTGCATCCGCTGCAAAAACCTTCCCGGGCACAACGTGATAGGTCAAGATCGAGACCAACTTGTCTTTGTTCTCAGGCTTGAGCAAGTTCGCGATCGTGCCTTCGGGAAGTTCCGCGAAGGCCGCGTTGGTGGGTGCAAAGACAGTGAAGGGACCGTCGCCCTGCAAGGTTTCGACCAGCCCCGCGGCTTTGACGGCAGCGACTAAGGTCGAAAAGTTTTCGCTGCCGGCAGCGGTAGCGACGATGTCTTGATCGGCAGGGACCAGCACTGTGTCGATCACGTGGATCACGCCGTTGCTAGCACCGATGTCTGCCTTGATCACCTTGGCGTCATTGATCTTCACGCCACCGTCGCCGGCATGAATCGCGAACTCCTGTCCTGCAACCGTCTTGGCACTGGTCAGTTTGGCTGCATCGGCCGCCATGACCTTCCCCGAGACGACGTGGTACTTCAGGATGCCCTGCAGCTGTTCGCGGTTCTCTGGCTTGAGCAACGCTTCGACGGTTCCCGCAGGCAGCTTGGCGAACGCCTCATCCGTGGGTGCGAAGACGGTGAACGGTCCATCACCCTTGAGTGTGTCGGCCAAGCCGGCGGCCTTGACCGCAGCCACGAGAGTTTCGAATTGGCCCGCCGCGACGGCCGTGTCGACGATGTCACTCTGGGACGTCGAATCGGCGGGGGAGGCGACGAGTGTGGTTGCTCGCTGGTGACCGGCCGCAGCCGAGAGCGGGCACTTCTCTCCAGCCGAGAGGCTGGATGTCGACAGTACGGCGACGAGGCAAATGAGCTTTTTCATTTCGAGTTCTCTTTTTGGGAGGAGTTCCTGCGGACTGCGTCGTCCGATCGACGCCGTCTCTACAGGGTTAGTAGCGACACCGATTGCGATGACCACGGCACGCCGCCTCATTTTTGCTGGTTCTTATCAAAGTCACGCTTATCCTCCATAATCATGCTGCCAACCGCCTCCACTACTGATTTTTTGCTGACGCCATGTCCCTCTCGATTGTTCACTACCCGCACCCCACGCTGCAACATCGCAGTCGCCCGATCGTCCGCGTCGACGCGAAACTTCGCGAGATGGCCGCTGAGATGATCGAATTGATGTACGAAAATGAGGGCGTCGGGTTGGCCGCCAATCAAGTGGATTTGCCGATCCGCATGTTCGTTGCCAACGAGAGCGGAGAGCGGGGCGAGGGGGAAGAGTGGGTTGTGATCAACCCAGTCATCGATCGCCCGAAAGGAAATGAATCTGGCCAGGAGGGATGCCTCAGCGTGCCGGGAATCTACTCCCAAGTCAAACGGCCCAAGACGGTGCGGTTGCAGGGCTACGACCTCAAAGGCAACGAAATCAATGTGCAACTCGATGGCTTTTTGGCCCGTGTCGTTCAACACGAAGTCGATCATCTCGACGGTGTGATGTTCTTTGATCGGATTGGCGAGGAGTCCCGACGAGAGATCGAAGGGGCCTTGGCTGAGTTCGAGACGACGTTTGCATCGTTGAGGAACACCGGCAGTATTCCCGATGACGCCGAACTCGCCCGCCGCTTGGCCAAGTGGGAAGAAGCATACACATGAATTTCGTTAAACGACGCATCATCTTGATGGGCACTGGGCCGTTCGCCGTGCCTTCCTTCGAAGCGATCCGTGGCACCGGGTATGAACTGCCCCTGGTGATCACCCGCCCGCTACCGCCTGTCAAAAGCCGCGGTGGTCCTCCGCCCGCCCCTGTCCGTGATTGGGCCGCCTCCCACGGACTGCCGATCGAGTCACCCGCCGACATCAACGACGACGACGTCGTGCAACGACTCGCGGACCTCGACGCGGACCTGATGGTGGTCTGTGACTACGGGCAAATCCTCCGCCCCGCCGCACTCGCAACAACCCGGTGGGGTGGGATCAATCTGCACGGCTCGCTGCTGCCCGCCTACCGTGGAGCGGCTCCGGTGCAACGCGCCGTACTCAGCGGCGATACCGAAACCGGCGCGACCGTGATCCACATGACACCCCGTCTCGACGGCGGCCCTATTTTGGCAACACGTCGCACGCCCATCTCGCGAACCGAAACATCCGGTCAACTCGAGGAGCGATTGTCACAGATCGGTGTCGCAGCGACGCTCGAAGCAATCACCCTACTCAGCCGAGAGCTCGGCGAGCACCGTCGTGGCGACGCCCTGCCGCCTTTGGGCAGTGTGCAAGAACCGTCGCTGGTCTCCAAAGCACCCCGACTGAGCAAAGCCGAAGCTGAGATCGATTGGACCCGTTCGGCGGGCGAAATTGATTGTCTCGTTCGCGGCATGCAGCCCTGGCCCGTCGCGTTCACCCATGCCGAAACGAAACCGGGCAAGCCGCCTGTCCGGTTGGCCATCCGCCGCGTCTCACCACAACCCAACACCGCCGTCACCGCAGACCAAATCGGCTGTTTGCTACCAAGCGACGTCAAGGATGAACTCGCGATCGGCTGTGGCGACGGCAAAGTGATCGTCGAGCGACTGCAACCGGCTGGCAAGAACGAAATGGACGCGGCAGAGTTCATCCGTGGGCATCGACTGCAACCCGGTTTCCGCTTCGGGAAGCCTGATAAGCAGGTGTGAGCAAATGATTCGGTATATTGCGAGCGCGGTAGTTATCAATGTCGTATACGACGAGGCAACGAGCTGTTGATTTCCCACAAATTTGCCCACGCCGAAGGCGTTTTAGAAAATAGCCGGTGGTTTGAGCGCAAGCGAACACCACCGGATACGACGCGAAACGCAAGAGCCAACCCCGAATGGGGTGGAAGATCATTCATGACGAGGTCTGCGACCCACTTCGGGGTCAACGTTCGGTGACCAACGAAACACTGCCCCACATCCGCTAACGAACCCCATGCCGCGAACCGTCCCACCGAACCGTTTCACTCGGTTAACCGACTTGACCAAGCTTGGGATGCTATTCGCTGCTTGGCTAGCGATTTCGCCGCTGCGGGCTGCGGACCCACCCAGCCCGATCGACGCCACCACGCTTCACCACAAAGTGCTCTGCGGCTACCAGGGCTGGTTCCGCTGCCCCGACGACATCGCCTCGAGGGGATGGGTTCACTGGAGTCGCGATCGTGATCGAATCACACCACAATCACTCACCTTCGAGATGTGGCCGGACATGCGAGAGTATCCGACGAACGCGACATACGCGGTGCCCGGGTTCCACTGCCCCGATGGAACGCCAGCGAAACTATTCAGCTCAGCGGACTCCGAGACCGTCTCTCTCCACTTTCGCTGGATGCGGCAATACGGCATCGACGGTGCCCTGGTGCAACGATTTGTTTCCGAGACCGGAGGTCCTCACTCGGCTCGCGTGCTCAGCCATGCTGCCGAGGCAGCCCAAGCCGATGGACGGGTCTTCGCAGTCGAATACGACATGAGCGGTGTCCCCGAAGATGAATTGATCGAGCGGCTCACTGAGGATTGGCGGTTCCTCGTCGATGAGATGAAGATCACCGAAAACCCAAACTATCTGCACCACGATGGCCGTCCAGTGCTCGGAGTGTGGGGATTTTTCCCCGAGCGATTCAGCAGCCAAACGGCTCATGCGCTGATCGATTTCCTCAAGACCGATGGACCTTACCAAGTCACTCTGATCGGCGGCTGCAATTGGCCCTGGCGGGATGTCAGCGACCCCGAGTGGGCCCGAGCACTTCGCCGCTTTGACGTGCTCAGCCCCTGGAACGTGGGCCACGTCCGCCGCGAAAATCAGAAGCTGTACGCCGAGACAGGACGCTGGGCCGACGACCGCGCCGAAGCCCACGAGCATGCAATGCAGTACATGCCCGTCGTCTACCCCGGATTCAGCTGGGACAATTTGAAACGCAAACCGCCCGGTAGCACCAACATTCCACGTCTGGGCGGCGAGTTTTTTTGGAAGCAGTTCGAAGCTGCCGCCGAACTCGATATCGAGATGGTCAAAGTGGCCATGTTCGATGAAGTGGACGAAGCGACGGCGATTTTCAAAATCAGCAACACGCCCCCCGCCCAGGCTCATTTTTTGACCCTGGAGGGATTGCCGTCGGATGCCTACCTGAAGTTGACCGGCAAGGGCAGCGAATTGATTCGAGGCGAATGATCTCTTGAACGGCTCCCATCCTTATCCAAGCGCTAGCCAGAAAATCGCTTGCGTGATCCATTCGCTCGACGGCGGCGGAGCCGAACGCGTGATGGCGGGGTTGGCCGGTCGGCTCGCCAAACGCAACCACCGCGTCGACCTGATCACCCTGGATGATGGCAGCCGCAGCCGCCACCATCTCGACGGTGCGGTCCACCGGATTCCACTCGACGTGATGTCCACGCCCGATCGTAAGGTCGGCTGGATTCGCCGCGTGCGACGCTTGCGGGCAGCGATCGGACAAGGCGGTTACGACGTCGTGCTCTCGTTCTGTGACTCCACCAACCTACTCGTGCTGCTGGCGACCCGCGGACTACGCCCGCTCCCCCGCGTCGTCGTCAGTGAGCGCAGCGATCCGGCACATCAATCGATGGGCAGGCTGCGGGAATGGCTGCGCGACCGGGCCTACCCTCAAGCTGACGCGGTGGTTTGCTTGAGCGACGATGTCGCGGCGACATTGAACCGACGCATGAAGGTTCACACCGTCGTCATCCCCTCGGCCATCCAGACACCACCACCCGGCTACGAACACGTCGGCTCCACCGAGAACGAAGCGTCCCCAGTCAGCTTGATCGCCATCGGCCGACTCGAGCGAGAAAAGGGTTTCGATCGTTTGCTGCAGGCTCTCGCTGAGGCCACCCAAGCCAAGACTGTGCCGTCCTGGAGATTGAAAATCCTCGGAGATGGCAGTCAGCTCTCGGAGCTGCAAAGGCAGGCTCGCGAGCTGGGGATCGAGGAGCGTGTGGAATTCTGCGGCTGGGTCGGTTCGGTCTGGCCGCATTTGGCGCAGTCCGATGTGTTCGTGCTGCCGAGCCGGTATGAGGGGTTCCCGTCGGCATTGCTCGAAGCGATGACAGGCGGCCTGGCGGTCTTGGCCGTCGACGCAGGCGGCGGCGTCCGCTCAGCGATCCAGCACGAAGCCAACGGCTGGCTCGTCGAAAACACCACCCCCGCCCTCACCGAAGGCCTCGCCACCCTCCTCCCCGACGTCAAGCTGCAAGTCAAACTCTCTACCGCCGCCCCCGAAATCAGCAATCAGTTCCACTGGTCCACCATGGTCGACGCCTACGAACAAGTCCTCCGCGGATGATCTCGACACCCTCAACCGCCTCCCGATGGCCAGGCTATGCAAATAGGGGCCAGCATTTCGGTGCAACCTAACAAACGGAGTGCCTACCCAAATAGCGACGCCATTCCCTGCCACTCGGGGCATGAGCCGGGACTGCTGGAATCAGTCTACGAGGCAGAACTGGCGTAGGAGCTAAGTCAGTGTGGTTGCCAAGTCCAACGACAAGCTCGCTCACCTACCTGCGACTGAAGAATCTGAAACTCGGCTTGGTGATCAACTTTGGTGAACGCGTCGTGAAAGACCGAATCCATCGCGTTGCTAATGGTTTATGAAAACAAGACGCAAAGCCGCGGAGGCGCAAGGACGCAGAGCCTTCTCACGAAGATCCAATCGAAGCGAAACGAAACGACGATACTGAACGATCCAATCAACGCACCAATCACAAAAAACACGCCCCCCCAACCATCCTCTGCGTCTCTGCGTCTCTGCGTCAAAAACCTGTCCATCCAGGACGACCGCAGCCTTCCCAGCGATCAGCCGACCATGCACGGCAAACGCACACTATAGCACGGGAATTCCCAGTACTTTAGCGAGATAGTCCAGGTTCCAACCAGCGACTCGTCGCCTCATCGCAACGCTGTACTTGTCGTCTTGCTGCTTCAGCATGCTCAGA
>NZ_SJPK01000012.1:77035-160001 GCF_007859855.1 Allorhodopirellula solitaria | reverse complement strand
GTTTCAGTTCTCGACTCGCCACGTCCTCCAAACCGTCCGTCGCAACCAGAACATCTTGAATCGCAGCACATTCAAACGCAGATCCGCGAGCAATGTCGAAAAATCGAGCACGATCTTTCAAGCTGCGATTACCGTTGCCCTCGGCGATATTCAACGGAATCGATTGGGCCGAACGGAGCCATTGGTCACGAGCATGACGATGGCAACCGTTCAAATCCTTTGCAACGGCGAATGAGGAAGCGACATACTCGATCGAGAGGCGATAAACGTCGAGTCGATCGTGGTCGAAAATCGGTTCGCTCATTGGTGCCCCGAGTCGAGTAGGAGTACGAGTACCGGCTGACGCCTGAGTACGAGTACGATGTCACTTCGTGCCAGAACGGTCGCCGTCACCTAGGACGGACGACTGATTCTCCATTGGTATAATCGCGCAAGCCGTCCTTAGGTGCACGGCTTGGTTCTGGCTTTCTTTCGTGCTCGTGCTCAGCATCGCGGTGCTCGTGCTCGTAATCGTTCCCCAGCTCATAGTCTACCGACGGCNTGCAGCAGCGACGTATCCGATTGACAAACGGTAGACGTCGAGTCGATCGTGGTCGAAGATTGGTTCGGTCATGGTTGCGCCATTTCGATTACGAGCACGAGCACCGTTTCACTGAGCACGAGCACGATGGCCACTTTGTGCCAGAACGGTAGAAATCACGGGGAACGGGCGAACAACTTGCAAGCAGACGAGGAAACGAACCACCCGTTCTCCCGTGCACTGCATGGTTCGTCGGTTTTGCAATTTGCCGAAGCACTGACCAGCAGCGAATCGTCCTAAATGAGTATAGCGATCACGGCCAACAAAGCAAAAAGCTGACAGGCAGTGATCATTCGCCCGTCAGGTGATCGCCATTGTCCGCATACGTGTCACCGACAATTGATTCAGCAGCTCTGATGCGTTTCCGTGCCGCGTCCAGATCAAATTCGCCGTCACGTTCCATCACGGCCAAAGCGTCATTGTGCAATGCGTATGCAAGGTGCGCCGCAAGTCTTACGCATGGATCGGAATCGCACTCACTACCAAGGTGGTCCGACAGCAGCAAACGAATCTCGTAAACTGCCGCGGCCATAAGACGAGCATGTTCAGACGTAGTCATGGTGCAACCGATTCGTTCAGTAAAATAACGTAGCCTGATTCATTCGACGAACGGTGGCGATCAGCGGGCGGCGACGGTTGATCTTCCACTTCAGAACGCCCGCCTTCGCCGCTCGGTTGCATCGGATGGTTCCCCGCTCTCGTCTGCACGGTGATCGGAGGAGTTGCTCAAGTGTACCGTCAATTCCCATTTTCGCTCTTCAAATAGCGCCGAGTTTGCGAGTACAGGATCACAAGCGAGAGTATACCGAACGCCGTAACCAACAGTCCCTGCAGGATGCTTGCGAGCGGGCTATCGTGTCCTGTCAAGAAATAAATCGGCAACGCGAAGACACCAAACGACATTGGCAAGAAGATCAGCCAAACACCAATGAGTACAAGTTTTGTTCTGGGTGAAGTTGCGAGACCGCTATATTTGGGAACGAAGTTGTCGTGAATCAAGTCTTGGTTGATCCGCTCGCCGAGAGGTGTGTAGGGCGTCGATTCCTCGGTGTCAGGATTGGTCATCAGCTTTGACTGCCACTATCTGTCGGGGAACGGCGGACATCACGGGGCACGGAAGGTTGACTGTCCATTGCGAAGAACGCCGCAAGCCGTGCTCCCGTGCATGTCATTGTTCCCCGCTCTGTTCGTGTTGGATGGGTAAAGTCGATGATACCACAACGCCGTGACCAACAATGCGTCCGCCCTCGCGTACAGTGAAGGTGACCCCGGCTTGAAGCGTGGAGTAGTCGACGCGGGGATAGTACATGAGTCGAAGCGGATATTGGCCGGAACCAGTTGTGGGATCAGTGGCCGACAATGCCGGTTCGAAAAGAACGCCCATGTAGTGTTCGAGAGACTGATTGTTCGAGTCAGTTCTCGCTTTGCGGTTCGTTCGGTCGTCGATCGCTAGATGCGGCATGTATCGCGAATCGGGTTCGATCGTGATGCCCCGAGTGCGGCCACCTTCGGCTAATGAGAGCATCACAATTTCGGCGACAATTCGCGGTTGAGCCTCAACATCAATCATCGGTGCGAATGCCCGTCGGGGAACGGGGGCGATATGCGGGCGGCAGCGAGCGACTCACCCCTGCGAGAACGGCGACCACCGCCGCTCCGTCATCATCGCATTGTTACGAGTCTTTCAGTGTAGCGTAGTACCCGTGGGCTTGCCCGCGCCTTCCATCCGAAACGAGCACTGCGCCACAGTCACCGATCTGTCAGGCGTCGGACAGTGCCTCGCAGAGCAGGCGTCGGAGAGTGCCTCGCAGAGCAGGCGTTGGTTGATGCCCCGCTGGGCATACGCTGGTTTTGTGCTGCGCAGGGCTGGCGTTGGTTACCACGACTCGGACGTGGGACGATGCCCCGCAGGGCACACTTGGCGTTTCACCCACACTCGTCGTCAGCACGGCTTTGTCTCGTAACGGCGGCGATATGCGGGCGGCAGCGAGCGACTCACCCCTGCGAGAACGGCGACCATCGCCGCTCCGTATCATCGCATTGTTACGAGCCTTTCAGTGTAGCGTAGTACCCGTCGGCTTGCCCGCGTCTTCGGTCCGAAACGAGCACTGCCCCACAGTCACCGATCTGTCAGGCGTCGGACAGTGCCCCGCAGGGCTGTCGCCGGAGAGTGCCTCGCAGAGCAGCCATTGGTTGATGCCCCGCAGGGCATGCGCTGGTTTTGTGTCCCGCAGGGCTGGCGTTGGTTGTCGTGACTCCGGCGTGGGACGATGCCCCGCAGGGCACACTTGGCGTTTCATCCACACTCGTCGTCAGCACGGCTTTGTCTCGTAACGGCGGCCATCAGCGGGCCGCGTCCAACGACTCAACGACTGCCAAAACCGTGACACGCGGCTCCGTTGCATGGCTTTGTTATCCGCCAGTTTGGTACAGTGCGCGGCGTAATGAGGTGTTCAGAAGACCGCACCGAGTATGGCAAATGCCAGCATCCCGAGCGAGATTAGCAGGGGGCCGGCAGGCACAGCACGAGCGAATCCGGTTGACTTCCGAATTGCGTATAACGAAGCCGCAACCGAAGTAGACCACGCGATAATGGCTACTAGGCCAAGCATCGAGCGCAGAGATGAATCATTACGCACGGTGAGTCCGCCAATGCCGATTCCGCCGTAACCAGACAGTAGTTGTGCGTAGACGCAACCAGTCGTCACGAGCAGCATAGCGACGGCGATCAAAGTGAGTAACGCGGAGTACCGAGTCATGCATTTAGTTCAGTCGGTTGGTGCGGGGGTGACATTCGTTTCATCGGGCGGTACCAGGTAATACCAACGTCCGAAATAGTTGATTTCCTGCCAGTTGTCGGGTACATCGCCGCGAGGCGGTGGGCTTGGAAGCGGCTTTTGGCCAAGAGAAGCAGATGACCATATCTGAGGCGGAAACCAATAGACCGATCGCATTCGTGTTGGCCGTCCGACAGGGTTCGTGGGCGTATACGTCCAATCGCGCTGAACATTGGATTTCTTGGGTTGGGATTCTTGGCCCTCGGATTGCCGACCGACGTTGGCATCGGATTCGAGTTCTTTTACGCGCTTTTCAAGCATCTCCAAGCGAGCGTGCAAGTCAGCAATGCCGGGAGTGTCGCTAGAGGGTCTGTTGTTCGCATCCTGACCCAAGCCGTATGTTGAGACGAGCAAGAAACAGACAACAGCCAATGTACATCGCATTATCAGGGTTCCTTCGAGTTTGCAGACCGTCCCGGGGTGCCTTGTGTTCAAAGTGCGATTTCAGTCGGATAACGTTGGACGTCACTGGGCGGCGACGAGAAATTAACGGTTTCCAAACGCTTGACACGCCGCTCCAGTGCACGTCTTTGGTTATCCGTCGTTTTGGCTTAGTGCTTGGTAGACTTTGGGTCAGCATTGAACGCATCACCTCGATGCAAGTCATCAATCAAAATTGTTGATTTTAATTCGATCATGAGTGTTTCACCTGACGGTGTCGTAATTTCAAGGGTCGTAGGCGTATTCGCGATCGCGCGAACCGTTGCGGTCGCAAGAAGTGAAGTCTTGCCGTTTTGGAGATCCCGCGTGATCTTACACTGCGTTTGAACAACGGTTTTTGAGTTTTTGATCGTAGCGGTTTCGGTGTCAGCGAAAGCCATCGGCAAAGCTACTAGTCCAAGAGTTGCGCAGCCAACCATAGCGAGAGCAGTCAATCGTTTCATCGCGGATTCCTTTGAAGGTGAGTGATACGACATTGGAATAGCAAAGGTTGTAGGCCAATGGAAGTTCAAGTCGGCGGTTTCAGTCGGATAACGGCAGCGATATGCGGGCGGCGGCGAGCGACTCAGCCACTTCGAGAATGGCTACCAACGCCGCTCAGCATCATCGCATTGTTACGAGTCGTTTATTGTAGCGTAGTACACGTGGGCTTACCCGCAGCTTCGATCCGACACGAGCACTGAGTCACAGTCACCAATTGATCAGGCGTCGGACAATGCCTCGCAGGGCTGTCGCCGGAGAGTGCCTCGCAGAGCAGGCATTGGTTGATGCCCCGCAGGGCATGCGCTGGTTTTGTGTCCCGCAGGGCGGGCGTTGGTTGTCGTGACTCCGGCGTGGGACGATGCCCCGCAGGGCACACTTGGCGTTTCATCCCCACTCGTCGTCAGCACGACTTTGTCTCGTAACGGTTGCCGTCACCTAGGACGGACGATTGATTTTCCATTGGTATAATCGCGCAAGCCGTCCTTAGGTGCACGGCTTGGTTCTGGCTTTCTTTCGTGCTCGTGCTCAGCATCGGGGTGCTCGTGCTCGTAATCGTTCCCCAGCTCATAGTCTACCGACGGCTCCCTAACGCCGTCAAACTTCATCGCCATTCGAGTTAGCATCGAGACAATTCGTTTGAGCATCCGTTTCAGCTCTCGACTCGCCACGTCCTCCAAACCGTCCGTCGCAACCAGAGCATCTTGAATCGCAGCACATTCAAACGCAGATCCGCGAGCAATGTCGAAAAATCGAGCACGATCTTTCAAGCTGCGCTTGCCGTTACCCTCGGCGATGTTCAGCGGAATCGATTGAGCAGTGCGAAGCCATTGATCACGAGCGTGGCGATGCAAACCGCTCAGCGATTTCGAAACGTCGAATGCAGCAGCGACGTATCCGATTGACAAACGGTAGACGTCGAGTCGATCGTGGTCGAAGATTAGTTCGGTCATGGTAGCGCCATTTCGATTACGAGCACGAGCACCGTTTCACTGAGCACGAGCACGATGGCCACTTTGTGCCAGAACGTCGACCATCAGCGGGGACGGCAGAGCGACGTTCACCTGCCAAGACGTGAACGCCGTCCTCCGCTGCATGGTATTGTTATTTGTCGGGCGTTGGTTTGTTTTGGCTTCCGCGAAACGCCGTGAGGCGTCCAGCGGCAACCGTCTTTCAGGCATTGTATCGGTGTGGGATTCACGACACAACTTCGGACCTGGGATTCGTCAGGCGTCGGGGTTGGCATGCGTTGGAGTTTTCAGGCGTCGGATTATGACAGGCGTTGGAGTTGTCGGGCGTCGGATTTCGCCAGGCATTAGAGTTGATCGGCGCGGGCTTGCGCAACGTCGCGTCGATGGCTGGGTCGAAACGCTAACGGGAACGCAGATTCGACAGGCGTTGGACGACGCAGCTAAATCAAATAACGGTACGCATCAGCGGGCCGGGACGGTTGATGTTCCATTTGTGAAAACTTGCAAGCCCGGCTCCGTTGCATGCGATGGTTACCCCAGATTTGAAGTGGCCTGAGCTAACGCCATCATAGCAGACTCGATATTCGCAATGTTGCGTTTGGCCATCGTCTGTCCCGGTTGATACTTGTTTTCAATCGTTGCATCCGAAAGGCCATTCCAGTGCCTGAACGCATCAGCCAAGCGGTCGGCAATACTCGCATTGTCGTGCAGCGGGTCGAGGTGAGAGGATGAAGTCCCCAGTTTTAGCAAGGTCTCAGCAACACCGAACGCCTCGGAGTCAATTGATCCAAAGATGGGATGGCGAAACGTAGGTAAAACGAAATTGATGTCGTATCCCGCGTCAACCAATGCAGTCGCAATCTTCGGACCGTTCCGTGGATCGGAAGACGAGTAATACAGTCGGCAGAACATGCCGTCTAAGTCTTCGCGGTTCTTCGCGGGCCCGAATGTTTTGAAAAGATTGTCTATCGAAAAATAGAGTTCGGTGGCGTTGCTATACTCTGAATCATTGAGTCGAAACCCTTCGTCTACGTAGACCCAAAATAGAAGACGACCATGATTCATGGGCGAGCAGTCAAGCACCAAGTACGACTCTGAATCGTCAAGTTCGGCAATCGAGACGAATTGATCTGGTAGTCCGGAATCCGAGCGGTGCCGCTTGCACGTGTCCACAAGATCGCGATCGGAAATTGACAAAAACCGTTGAACTTTAGTCGGCGACCCAGGGAAGGGGAGATATGCGGGTGACGGCGATCCACCGTTGTGCTGACGCAAGAATTCAGCGTAGGGCAGAGGAAATGTCAGTTCGAGTTCCGCTTCGCAATCCAAGATTTCTGATTCGGCAACTGGCTTCCCGGTGCGTCGGAATTTCACGTCGTAGCTGTCGATTATCTTCATGGTGTCGAAAGATTACGGCGATTCAGTGGGGTAACGGTGGCCGTCACCTAGGACGGACGATTGATTTTCCATTGGTATAATCGCGCAAGCCGTCCTTAGGTGCACGGCTTGGTTCTGGCTTTCTTTCGTGCTCGTGCTCAGCATCGCGGTGCTCGTGCTCGTAATCGTTCCCCAGCTCATAGTCTACCGACGGCTCCCTAACGCCGTCAAACTTCAACGCCATTCGAGTTAGCATCGAGACAATTCGTTTGAGCAACCGTTTCAGTTCTCGACTCGCCACGTCCTCAAAACCGTCCGTCGCAACCAGAACATATTGAATCGCAGCACATTCAAACGCAGATCCGCGAGCAATGTCGAAAAATCGAGCACGATCTTTCAAGCTGCGCTTGCCGTTACCCTCGGCGATGTTCAGCGGAATCGATTGAGCAGCGCGAAGCCATTGATCACGAGCGTGGCGATGCAAACCGCTCAGCGATTTCGAAACGTCGAATGCAGCAGCGACGTATCCGATTGACAAACGGTAGACGTCGAGTCGATCGTGGTCGAAGATTGGTTCGGTCATGGTTGTGCCATTTCAATTACGAGCACGAGCACGAGCACCGTTTCACTGAGCACGAGCACGATGGCCACTTTGTGCCAGAACGGTACGGATCACGTGGTCGCCGCGAACGACTGACCACTTCAATAAACTCAACTCGGCGACTCAAGTGCATCCGCTGGTTCGTCGCGGTTCTCGATAGCCAATTTCGCTTCGGCTGGGTACCGAGATAGAACTGACGTAAGCAAGCTGATGACTATTCCCATTCCCAGGTAAACGATAACCCAAGTGGTTCGCACAGTATGGGACGAGTGATTGCTCGTCCATCGGCCGTAACCCAACAACTGCCAATCAATCTCGGGCGCAAGTGGATCAAGCGTTTGTCTTGCGTAGTTAACAGTAACCCGAAGGCCATCGCGATTTACGTTCACTGTTTCGGTGGAAAATTGTTCGTAAGTGTTCTTGAGAAGATCATCCGAAACTGGAACAGAAGCGAATTCGATCACCTGAGTCACGTCTGTTGTCCTCATCTGACGCAGGCAGCAAAAGCCAACAGCAATCCAGGTGGTCGCAAGTAAAAGGGACCTGATTGTTGTTTGACGCTTCATTTTTCAGTCGACGAACGTTACGCGTCAGCGGGGACGGGCGAAAGACTTGCAAGCATACCAAATCGCATGCCACCCGTCCTCCGTTGCACGCGATGGTTATTCGCCGTTTTTGGGGTCGGGAAAATTGACGGAGGAAGCGGGGCGTCGCTTGGTAACCGCAAGTACGAACAGTGCAGCAAGGCACGCCAACAGTGTGATCGCTGGTCCGGTAAACTCGGAAGCATAGGCGTCCATGCAGTTCCGCGCAATCTCGTACGGGTTGCCTTCGCCAGATTCGACCGCGTCGTACACAGGACGGACAAACACATATCGCAATTCGGTCGCGATCCAGATGCAAAACGCAGCGTAAGAGCCGATCAGCAAAGCGAGTATGGCGAGAGTAATTCTGATCAAGCGTCAACTATGTTCACGAGGTGTTAAAAATGGCTCGAGGTGTAATCAACGACCCAGGTGAGAGATCAGTACTATTTCAGTCGAATAACGGCAGCCATCAATGGGGACGGCAGAGCGACGTTCACCTGCCAAGACGTGAACGCCGTCCTCCATTGCATGGCATTGTTATTTGCATGGCGTTGGATGGTTTAGGCTTTAGCGAAACGCCGTGAGGCGGCCAGCAGCAACCAGTCTTACGGGCATTGTATCGGTGTGGGATTCACGACACAACTTCGGACCTGGGGTTCGCCAGGCGTTGGAGTTGTCACGCCTTGGGATTGGCACGCGTTGGATTCATCAGGCGTTGGAGTTGATCGGCACTGGCTTCCGCAGGGTCGTGCTGCGGACATCGTGTTCGGCTACCACGGCAATGGTCGCCGTGCCGATCGTTGGGTCGAAACGCTAACGGGAGCGCAGATTCGACAGGCGTTGGACGACGCCGCTAAATCAAATAACGGCGGCCGTCACCGGGCACGGAGAGACGACTTTCCATTTGTGAAACCTTGCAAGCCGTGCTCCGTGTGCACGGCATTGTTCTGCCTTCTATGGCGCCGCAATTGCGGTCGGACGTTGGTGTGGCAGGTAGTTGTCGCGTCCGTGTGATTGCACCGTTGCGATCAAATTTGAGTCTACCAACAACGAGTGCCCCGGTACAGCATCGAATGCATTGGCACAGATGAATCGTGCCGCGTCGTCCAAATCAAGTCCGCACGCGATCAGATACAGCCAGAGGATTGTTGGCGAGCGATTCCAACCTGCCATGCAGTGAACGTAGACGCGACCACCGTCATCGGTAAGTGATTGATGAATCGTGTCAATCGCGTTGATAGCGATGTCAGTTGGGATCAGTGTTCGATCTTCAATGTCGATCCAGGTAACGGAGCGAAAAGGTCCGTCATCGGTCGTAAGCTGGCTTGCAGTGTCACTGACGTTAAGGATGTCGGTGACGTTCAAGGAGCGCAGTTCGTCGAGGCGTTCGCGCGAAGCAAATCGTCCAACGAAGAGGTCTTGCGTCACGCGGAACAGTGTCGATTCTCCATTGGCAGACGAGCAGCAAATTCAGTGGCAGAACGCTAGCCGTAACCGGGTCGCGTCGAAACAGCTTGCCATTGCCAAAACGCGTGACACGCGACTCCGGTTCACGGCATTGTTATCCGCCGCCTGATGTATCCGACGGAGTGTCCGCCTGCGATCGGAACATTTCTATTAGATCATCCACTTCGTCGGACGGGAAGTGGCGTTTTACGCCGCGTAGGTATCGCAAAACGCTCCGACACGAATCTGCACTCAAGCGAAATGCCGCGTCACCGCGAGCAAGACTTACAAGCCACTCGCTTCCGCCGTAATGATGGAGGTCTTCCGGAGCGTTGATGGCCAGGAGCTCGATTAGGTGCTGCCCGATGTCTTCGTATTCTTGGCAGATTCGGTCGAATCCAGGCGTGTATTCATCCCCGCCCACATAGACGCGGTCGTCAATCCAGCTTCCGAGAAAAGGGTGTCGTTCAATTCCAGTCTGCCCATCGGGATCATCCAACAGCAGAAGATGGAGCAGACGTGATCCGATGTTGCGTCCGATTGCGTACTGCTTTATTTCCTGACCGGTAGGGTCAATACTAAGGAGCTGGCGTTTGCTATCGTTTATGTATTGAAAATAGGTTCCCATGCATCTAAATCGGATAACGAGGTAATTATCGCCGGTTGTGGGGGTGATAAGTTGATCCTCGGGGGTGTTATCGCCGGTTGGACCTTCGGTTCCCTCGGTGACACGGGAAGTGTTATCGCCGGTTCGAGGGAGTCTTATCGCCGGTTGGCGTCTGCTGAGTATGAGGGCTCTGAATTCTTCGGTCAAGGAAATTTTCGAACAAATTTCTGGCGAAAACATTGACCTCTTCGCCGGACATGGGAAGAATCAGCTCGGTAGTGCTGCGGCGATGCGGTACGGCGGGCAGGACGACTCTACTTCTGGACCGCCAACGGGTCGCATCAAAAATGGCCGTGGGAGAGGGCGGTGGTCTTCGCTGGAGGGCTGCGTGAGACTGGGACGGAATCTGCTGCGTATGATCGACTTGGGGAGTTTCTCTTCGCCGGGTCGGATGATTGCAAAGGACGATGTCATGGCACGCGTTAGTCAGTCTGAGACCACGTGGCACGAGCAGCGTGACAAGTGGGCGAAGATTTGGTTTGAGAAGCTCTGTCACTTTCATGGCCGCAAGCCCCAAGCGATCTGGGAATTCACCGCCGACGATGTGATTGCCTTCCTCCGCGACCACTTGCGGCGCAAGACGCCTGCTTGGAAGCGTCTGAAGATCATTCAGTCGCTGATCTGCTATCGTCGCTACGTCCAGACGGCTCCGTTTGATGATCTGACCTTCATCCGGACGAAGCTGGAGCAGCTCACTCGGGCTGAGAAGGTCAAAGAAGAGCGGCTGAGGGAATCAGGTGAGGACTCGGTGGAGGAGATCGAAGATGTCGTCGGCTATATCGATCCGAGCGAGCCGGACGTGATTCAGAACCTGCGTCGGCGTGAAGGAACTGATATTTGCACGATCCAGGAATTGCTCGGTCACGCGGATATCAAGACGACGCGAACTTACTTGCACTCGCTCAATCGCGAGGACGTTAAGGTGGTCAGCCCGTTGGATCGTATGAGCTCGAATCGCCACGCGATTTCAGCTAACGACGATGCCAGTGAATCGGAGGCTCGGGAGGTGACGCCGGAGAAAGCGACTGCGAGCTCCACAAGGGAGGGATCGGCAGCGGGACAGGCGAATGATGAGTGTAGCGTGCCTGCTGATGGTGTCGGAGTTTCGGGCACGGTCTCGGCTTTGGCGGGTGAGCTTGCCGCACCGAATGACCGCATGCGGCTGAGACAGGATGCCGATCTGGGGCAGATCACGGAGCGTCGTATGGAGAACGCAGGGCCACCGCGTTGCACGCGACAGACAACTCCATCACAAAAACGGCAGAGGTGGTGGAGTCAAGCGGCGAGGTGGGGAAGGCTACGTGCGTCGGTGATCGCGATCAGTTTTCTTTTCCAGAGTTGATTTGCCATCCATTTGTTGTGGGAGGCAGAAAAAGGGCCATCCACTTTTGGGGCTGGGCAAACACTGGATTCTGTTGGCGGTCGCTGCCGAGAGCTGCGACTCCGCTATATTGGGGCCATGTCATCCTCCAGTCTCTTTGCTGAATTCGACCCGACGCCCGAGCGGTTTCTTCCGGCCCGCATCGTTTCAGGCGGCCAGACTGGCGTGGATCGGGGGGCCCTGGACGCGGCGATGGCGTTGGGAATCGAGCATGGGGGATGGTGCCCAGCGGGGCGTTTGGCGGAGGACGGGCGTGTCCCAGCCCGCTATCAGCTCGTTGAAATCGGGTCGAAATACTATCCCGACCGGACGGAGAAGAACGTGCGGGATTCCGACGCGACCCTGATCCTGTATCGCGGGCGGATGAGCGGCGGTACCAAATTGACCCGGCGACTGTGCCGCGAGGTCAACCGGCCCGAGCTCAGCGTTTCGATCACGAAGCCGTCCCAGGCCAAGGAGAAGATCGTGTTTTGGCTCAACCAGCTCCGTCCCACAGTGCTCAACGTTGCTGGCCCCCGAGAGAGCAACGCTCCTGGGATTCAAGACGAAACCTACGCGTTATTGGTCGATGCTCTCGGTTAAAGGCACTCGGTTAAGGCACGCGGGAACGCTCAATGACGCAGACTCGCTCGCGCTACCTTGGGGGGAAGAGGGAGCGAGAGGAGGCTAGTGGTCTGGGACAGGTAAAAATCAGGGTTGGCTGTAGGAGACAAGGCAACGAGCTGTCAGTTACCCACAAGTTTGCCCACGCCGAAGGCGTTTTAGAAAATAGCCGGTGGTTTGAGCACAAGCGAACACCACCGGATACGACGCGAAACGCAAGAGCCAACCCCGAATGGGGTGGAAGATCATTCATGACGAGGTCTGCGACCCACTTCGGGGTCGATGTTCGGTGACCAACGAATCACCGTAGGTGGCGCTGCGCTGACCTACGGCAATTCTCTCTAATCCCTAGCGGGATACTTGTGGGTAACTGACAGAAGGCAACGAGTCCTCCGCAATTTGCTGGATGAAGAGGACTCGTCGCCAGTTCAGGACTCGTCGCCTCGTCCACTACCCTAAAATCACGGCGTCACAGACCACTAGCGAGGGCGGCCCGCCGATGGCACTCTTTCGGAAACCCGCCCCTGCCGGTTATCTTGGAGGCAGCAACGGGCTCGCCGCCCGCCTCTGATTTCGCGCCCACCGACGAAACCTTCGACTGACATGACAAAAACTGTATACATCAAAACTGTCGGCTGCCAAATGAACGTGCTCGACAGTGAAATGGTGGTGGCCGACCTCAAACGCCATGGATACCGGGTCGTCGACACGCCCGCCGAAGCGGAGCTGTTGCTCTACAACACCTGCAGCATTCGCGAGCAGGCCGAGGAAAAGACGTACAGCGCCTTGGGGAAGCTGCGTGACACCAAGGCTCGCCATCCCGACAAGAAAATCGGTGTGCTCGGCTGCATGGCTCAAAAAGACCAAGAGGTGATCTTCCGCCGGGCCCCTTTTGTCGACATGGTCGTGGGCCCAGGACAACTGCACTCGCTGCCGCAACTGATCACGAACATCGACTCGGGCGAGGGGCGGCAGATGGCTGTTTCGTTGGCGCGGACCGATGGGAAACAGGCCACAGTGGCGAGGTCGCACGAGACTTTCGATCCGCTGCGGGATCCGTCGATGCGTCCGACACCGTTCCAAGCCTATCTGCGGATCCAGATCGGTTGCGACAAGTTCTGTACGTACTGCGTCGTGCCGAACACCCGCGGCCCGGAGCAGGGGCGCTCCCCCAGCGAGATTCTCTCGGAGGCGCGGACGCTCGCCGAGCAAGGGTGTCGCGAAATCGTGCTGCTTGGGCAGACCGTCAATAGCTATCGGCATCGCAGCGAGGCAGGCGACACGGATCTGGCGGGTTTGCTCGAACAACTCCATGAAATCGAGGGCATCGACCGGCTGAAGTTTGTCACGAATTATCCCAAGGACATGACCGAGCGATTGCTCGTCACGGTGCGAGATCTACCGAAGTGCTCGCCGTACCTGCACGTGCCCGCCCAGAGCGGCAGCGACGCGGTGTTGAAGCGGATGAAACGGGGATATACTGTCGGCGATTATATGGAGATGTTCGAACGCATCGAGAGGATCCTCCCCAACGCAGCCGTGAGCAGCGATTTCATTGTCGGGTTCTGCGGCGAAACGGACGAAGATTTCCAGAAATCGGTTCAGCTGATCGAACGCTGCCGATTCAAAAATAGCTTTATCTTCCAGTACAGTGTTCGCGGCGGAACCAAAGCGGCCGAGCGGCTCGAGGACGACGTGCCGCGGGAGGTCAAGGCCGCCCGCAACCATGAACTCTTGGAGGTTCAGAACCGCGTCGCCAGGGAGGACAACGAGAAGTTGGTCGGCGAGACGGTCGAGGTACTCGTGGAAGGCCCCAGCAAGAAGGGAGAGAAATCGGAACCCGAAGCGGCTGCGGTCCAGATGACTGGACGGACGCACTGCGACCGTATCGTGGTCTTCGATGGAAACCGACGTCAAGCGGGCCAGATGCTCGAGGTCCACGTCGACGATGCTAGCAGCCACACGTTGATCGGCCGGGTTCGCACGGTCGAACTCGTCTCGATCGGCATTGAAGCGAACGGCTGAGAAGAATTCGTTGTCGGGGGCACGCCCACATCGGAGCGGGGTTTGTCGGCTTGGTTTCCTGTCAGACAAGCTGACAGGGGAACGCGTGTCGATGCTGCGTTTTTCTAACTTCAAAACTTCGCTTCCCGTGTGACAAGCACACGGGGGAGCAAACTTGTGGGGTATCAACAGCTCGCCGCCTCGTCCATTACAATTTTTCACGAGGGACTCGTCGCCTCGTCCACTACGGTTTTCACGAGGGACTCGTCGCCTCGTCCACTACGATATGCTCAACGTCTCTTTTCCTTTCAACCCGGGGTCTTCGCTCTGTCTTCCATCGACTTGACTGCCGCCAGTTCTCCTGTTCAAACTCGACGTCTCGCCAATGGGATGACCGTTCTCTGGCAGCCGATGCCGTGGCTGCGAACGGCCGCGTACACGTTCTGGATGCCCGGTGGGGTGACCGCGGAACTTGACGGCATCGACGAGGATGAGGAGGCCGATGCCCGTTGCGGTTTGTCTGCGTTGACCGTCGAGATGGTCCAACGCGGTGCTGGCGCCTACAACAGTCGCCAGTTCGTAGCCGCCGAAGATAATTTGGGGATCACGTCCAATGGGGCCGCCTCTACCAGTATGACGGGATTTTCAGCCGCGATGCCCGCGGACTCTCTCGTTCCCGCTATCGGGTTGCTGGCCGATCAGGTCCGCCGGCCTCACCTGCCGATCGATCAGTTCGAGGACGCCAAACTGATGCTGCGGCAAGAAATGCTCGCCAATCAAGACGAGCCGACCCAACGGCTAATGCGGCGTCTGCGTCAACGCCAGTATGGTCGGGCCCTCGGGCGGAGTGCCGTCGCCAGTGAACTGAGCCTGGAGTCGCTCTCGATGGAGCACGTGCGAGAGTTCTATCTCGAGCAATACCATGCGGGCAGCAGTATCCTCTCGATCGCAGGCAACTTTGACGAAGCCGCCGTCTGCGATGCCGTCGATGCGGCGTTCGGGGATTGGAAAACAGGTAGCTGGGGGGGACTTCCTGCAGCTGAGCCGATTGACGGGCACGAGCACATTGAATTGCCCAGCAGCCAAACCCATATTGGGTTTTCGTACGACAACATTCCCTACGGTCACCCCGACTATTTCATCATGCGAGCGGGCGTGGGCATCCTCAGTGATGGGATGAGCAGCCGGCTTTTCGACCGGGTTCGCGAGCAGCACGGGCTCTGCTACAGCGTTTGGGCGAGCACGCACTCGATCGCCTCGAGCACGGATCGGGAAGGGAACGCCGTGCCCGCGACCGCAGCCGTCTTTGGCTACGCGGGGACGACTCCACAGCGGGCTCAACAGACACTCGACTTGACCATTCACGAGGTCCAGCATCTCTGCGATGACCTGAGCGAGGACGAGCTGGAACGTTGGAAGGTGCGAATTCAGAGCAGCCTGATCATGGAACAGGAATCGGCTGGTTCGCGCGCCGGTTCGATGGCTTCGGATCAGTTTCAGCTAGGTCGCGTGATGCCGACCGAAGAGCTCGAGGCGGCGATCGAATCGATTCAGCTCGACCAGATCAAGCAGTATTTTCAGGCGCACACGCCGCAGTCATTCCGGATCGTCACGATCGGTTCCGAACCGCTCGCCGGAGGCAGCGTTTGGAGCGAGACGAACGAGGCGCCCGGTCGTGGCACCGCCCCCGCTCTGAGCACAGGAGACAACGATGAGTGAGTTCCGCACCGCTACTTTGCCCAATGGTTTGCAAGTCGTCGCTGACGTCGACAATCGAGGTTACTCCGCCGCAATCGGCTATTTCGTGCGTGCCGGTGCGCGTGACGAAACGGACGCGCAGTCGGGGCTGAGCCATTTCCTCGAACACATGATGTTCAAGGGCACCGCGACCCGGAGCGCCGCCGATGTCAATCGCGAGCTCGACGAACTCGGTGGCCAGAGCAACGCTTACACGAGCGAAGAACAAACCGTGTATTACGCTGCCGTGCTGCCGAAGTACCAGCGGCGGATGGTGGACCTGCTCTCGGACATGATGCGTCCTCGTTTGGAGGAGGAAGATTTCGCGATGGAGCGGCACGTGATCTTGGAAGAGATCGCCAAGTACGAAGACCAACCGCCCTTCGGCGCCTTCGAGCGCGCGATGGAGTGCTGTTACGGCCCCCGGGGCCTCGGCCGCCGTGTTTTGGGGACGGCCGAGTCGATTGAGTCGATGCACGTCGACACGATGCGAGACTATTTCCGCACCCGCTACCGGCCCGCCAACATGGTGCTCGCCGCGTCCGGGAACGTGGACTTCGACGATCTCGTCGACCAAGCCAGTCAGTCCACTGCGGACTGGAATGAGCTCCCCTTGCCCGCCCCGCTGCCGCCGGACGACGACAGCCAATTGCCTGCCGGTATCGCCCTGGACCCGCGGCTGAACATCCCGGACGCGACCCAGGCCTACCGAGTCACCTTGTCCGGCGGCCCGTCGATGGCGTCGGCGGATCGATTCGCCATGCGTTTGCTCGCATCGATCATTGGTGATGATGGCGGCAGCCGTTTGTTTTGGGACTTGATCGACACCGGCCGGGCTGAAGTCGCTACGATGTGGCCACAAGAGTACGCCGATACCGGCGCTTTGTTTTCGTACTTGGTTTGCACCCCTGACCAGATGGACGCCAACATTCGATTGATGAATGATGCCATTGACTTTGTCGTGCGTGAGGGACTCAAACAGGCTGAACTGGATCAGGTGATCAATCGGACGGTGGCGGGGGTGATCATGTCCTCGGAGCGTCCTGCCCAACGATTGTTCGGTCTGGGAAGTCATTGGTTGTGCTGCCGCGAGCATCTCTCGACCGATGACTTGCTCGATTCCTATCGACGAGTCGATATCGGCCAGATCGAGACGATGGCCCGCAGCTACCTGTGCACCGATGCGACGGAGGTGATCGCCTCGGCCGAGACGGCGCAAACTCCAGACGAACCGAGCTTAACGCCATGAGCCTCGGCAGCACCGACGTGCCGCCGCTGCTGCGGTTGGATGATCGCACGACCATCTTGCCCATTATCCATGGCAGTGGCCAGTTCGCTTGGTTGACGCGTCGGTTCTTACTCGAGCATCGCTTTGACTGCGTTGCCGTCTCACTGCCGGAGTCCTTTCGCGAGTGTGTTGAGCAAGCGGTATTGGAATTGCCCAAGCCGTCGATTGTGATCCAGCAGCCGACTCCGAACTACGAATCCACCTACGATGCGGCCCAAGATTTCCGCGGCAGCTACGATGCGGAGGCCTCCGATGAGTTTTCGCAATCATTCGGGGCCGAGGATGACGAGGACTCGCCCGACGAAATCCCGACCAGCTACGTGCCGATCGATCCCTGCCAGGGTGTGATCATGGCGATTCGGGCGGCGATGGGTGAGCACATCCGGCGTGAATTCATTGATTTGGAAACGAATCGATTCCAGCCGTATTCGACAGTGATGCCTGACCCGTTTGCGGTGCGTCACGTGCACTGTGAGAAATTTGCTGCAGCGGTCTTGCCGAGCATCCCGCGACCGAGCGACGACCAGACACGAGAGCGGATGGCCTACATGGCGGCGCGGCTGGTCGAACTGGCAAAATCCCATCAGCAGATATTGCTGGTCACCAGCGTATTGGATTGGCCGTGGATTCGCGAAGCCCACCGATTGCTCAAGGAAGGCCGGGGACGCGAACTGCAGACGTTTGAGCATGACCATGTGCAGACGCCGGAAACATTCGCCGTCGATCCCAAGACGCTGTTGTTCCTCTTCGGCGAACTTCCATTCATCACGGGGCTCTACGAACGCGCTCGGGCTCAACTCGAGGAGGACGAAGACTTGCAGGTCGACGGCGTCAAGGAACTCCTGATCGCCGCCAAGGAAAGTTACCTCGCTGAGTTCGGCAACCGGGCGCGGCGGATCACTCCGCTGCTGCTTTCGAAATGTTTGCAGTACATCCGCAACCTCTCCTTGCTCCATCGCCGGATGACGCCCGACATGGTGACGATTGTCACCGCTTGTCAACAGATTCTCGGTGACCAGTTCGCCCTCCATGTTGCAGAAATCGCCACGGAATACCGGGTACTGCCGACTCCGACGAGCGAGCATGCTGCTGGGTCGAGCAGTCACGGCGGCCCGGAGACAGATTCGTCGGACATTCCCTTCGGTGAGCAGTTGACCGATGCGGCGTTGTCAGACGGCAGCGACGAGCCCTTTGAAGAGGACACGCAGCGAACGGGTGAATCTCACGCCGAGAATACGCCTGAGTTTCTAGACGACGCTGCTCTGACCCAAGTCAAACTCGGGATCGACCAAGGGCGTTTGCCCGACGGTGAGATCGTTTCCTTAGTCAACCGCTTGCCCGGACCACCACTGACCTGGCAGACGCTGTCGCTCCAGCCGCGTCCGAGCAAGGATGAGCGGAACCGCTGGGAGTACAACTGGAATCCCTATTCCCAGTGCAGTTTCCCGCCCGAGGATGAGCGTATCGAGATGCTCCGCAATCGCGTGTGCGAACGGGCGCAAGCGATCATGGGACAAGACCTCGCGCGGACCGAAAAGTTCACTACCAGCGTCAAGGACGGTATCGATATCCGTGACACGCTGCGGCACTGGTACGAGAAGGAGATCTATGTCCGGGTCATCCCGCCGAGCCGCGGCAAACTCGATGCTTGTTTGATGTTATTTGATTCCCCTGCCGATCCGCGCGATTACCCCTGGCGCACGACGTGGTTTGCCGAACACGATTGGGAATCCACGCTGGCGTTCTTCGCTAGCGATTTCACCAAGGAGATGGTAGGTCCAGGAATCGGCATGGGCACCTATGGTGGCGCCATGTTTCTGTACCCACCGACGCCGATCCGTGATATCTGGACCGATCGCCGGCTCGATTTCACCGAAACTTTGGAAGAGCGTTTGATCGCCGCCGCCTGTATGCACTCGCGGTGTCGCCAGATTGCACTGATGAGCGGCCTGCCTCCCGGAGCAGGTTGGCGAAGACTGGCCCGGCGTTTCAAGAAACAACTCGTTCACGTGCCACTGACTTCATTCAGCGACCAGGAAGTCCAACAGTTGCGGATGGTCCATGTGCTCAATGGCAGCGATGTGCGAAGCTACGCCGCAGACTTCATCCGCAAAGCATAGTGAAATTCCTGCCGTATCTCGGCAACATTGGCCCAGGAATTGCATCTCTTGGTCCTCTCGATGCACTCAGCAACTCCGATGTGTTTTCGGAGCCCGTCTGTCCGGCGAGCGGCTGAGTTTTCGCAATAGAGATGACCAACCCAACTGGAGATCAAGATGAGTACTGAAGCCAAATGGAACACCGCAGACTATGACAACACCTGGGAACGGGTGAAAGCAGCCTTTGCAAATGACTGGGAGCAGACGAAAGCGGACTTCGGATCCGACAGCGCTCGTGACATGGACCAAGATGTCGATGACACGGTCAAGCAGATGGCGGGCAGCGACGATGCGTTCGAAAACCGCGAGCAAGCGTTTCGCTTCGGCCACGCCGCCCATCGTCACTACCGCAACGACCACCCGCAATGGAACGAGGACCTGGACGATCGTCTGCGGGCCGAGTACGCAGGCGACTACGACCGAGACCGCGCCTACATTCGTCACGCGTACGATTACAAATACGCTCAGTGAGCGGTGAGCGACAAACGATCGCAGCGTAGGCGACCACGTCGCCTGCTGTCGTTTCCCCACAAGGATCCCGTCAGGGATGATAGAAAATAGCCGGTGGTTTGAGCGCGAGCGAGCACCACCGGATACGACCCGAGCCTCAAGGGCTAACCCCGAATGGGGCTGAAGATCGTTCATGACGGGATCTGCGACCCACTTGCGGGTCGACGCTCCACGACCGACGAAACACCTTAGGTTGCGCGGCGCTGACCTACGGCTATTCTCTTCAACGCCTTCGGCGTAGTAAGACTTGCGGGGCCCGACAGTTCATCGCCGCGTCCACGACAGAATAGCTTTCGCTAAATCCGCCAGTTATTGATCACGCGTTGCGAAGCAACCGGTACCACCCCGAGGAAACCGTGACTGTGCTGCTTCGGTGAACGAATCGCGGAGCTGCCGACGACGCCGACCACCCCCACGCCATCGTCACCGGGGGACGGCAATAAGCTACCGATGACTGGCTCCGACTGCGCCGCATCGGAGCTAATACCGACCCGGTGGACTTCAGGGGCTTCCATCAGCGCCCTTCCAATTTCGGTGTCCCGCCGAACATTCCTCAGCGAGATGGACTCGCCTTCGACCCCCGTGGTCGGATTCGCCCCACGACAGAATTCTTGCTGACCACCCAGCGGTTCCTCGACCGTGAGTCCCGGTGATCAGGAGCTACTGATCGTTTCCGAAATCGCCGGTGATCGAGATGCAGGCCTCTGATCGAGATGCAGGCGCCGTCCAACCTGGCCTCCAAGTCAGCCAGCCTTCGGGAACGCCGTCTTTGGGGCTCCCCAACTGCCTTGGCGACCAAACCCGCGCCACAGTACACGCCCGGTAAGCTCATCCGAGTGCGAGCGTGATGCATGCCGCCCAGGCTGTCTGATGTCGAAGCGCCGGGAAAAGCGATTGCAACGGAACACTCACGCACCGGTCGTACGCGAATGTTCCGTGCGAATTGCGAGTCGAGGTCATGGATTCATCAGGTCGTGACTCTAAGACTGCATGAGCTCGATAGTCACGCTATTCTCGCCTTCGTTGACGACCGCCTGAACATCGGTGGTCGCTTCGTTCCAGTACTTTTCGGGAACTGATTTATCAATCTTGACGGCCTCTGGCGAACCTTCCTCCATCGGAACTGTTCGCGGCGCGAGGTAAACGCTGTAGGTTCCTGTGGGAATCGATTCTTTCAATCTGAATTGGCCGCCGTCTTCGATGTCTGTACCTGCTGCTTGTCCAGTTGTGGCATCCAGGAACATGACGGCGGCATCATCGTAGGGTTTGCCGTTAAGAGTCACAGTTCCCTCAACAGTTCCTACCGGCGGTGCTTGACTGCAACCGACAGATAGCGTCGCAAAGAAAGCCATGGCGGTGCAAAGGATAGCGGCAGGAAAGTTTAATGGGATTAATAATTTCATAGGAAGTTTGAATCTCATTCGTTCGTTTGTTCGTAGTAGAAAACGTCATCAAAACGTTCGGTGACTGCTTTTGATTCCTGACTTAGCAACACACAATGAATAAGTGTCGGTTTTAGTAATGGACGAGGCGACGAGTCCTGCGGCTTTGGACTCGTCGCTTCGTCCACTACGACAGAAATTGAATGTGCGTTGCTTAGCCGAATTGCCTGATGTCTCGACTTCATTGCGGGAGGCTGGTGACTTGGCCGTCGTAGCGACAGCACAGCTGTTTCAGCAGCATGAAGTCGATCGAGTCAGTAATGAACTGAACACTCGCATCTCCCATGACCACATTGATCCCGCCGGTGTGCATGGAATTGATCACGGTATTGTTTCGATACATGCGATCAGTTGCTCCGGTCTGTACGATCTGTGAATTTGGCGCAAAGCGGACGCAGGTGGTCCCGGTTTGCCAGAGATCCCAACTGCTAGAACCATCCACGGGTCGCGGGTGACGCGACCCCATCCAGCCACCGTAGTAGTTGGACGTGCGATTGACTCCGTCGACCCATCCCGACTGCTCGGCGATCATGATCGCATTGGTGGTACCGTCGACAACGTCTCGCATCTTGATTTTGCCATTGGCAAACAGCATCCCGTTGTTGGAGGACCATCCGTGACCGAGGTCAGCGGTCCCCTTGTTAGGATCACCACCAGGAACAGGACGTGCGGCCCCTTGAATTCCAACATAATGGACGTTCATGGCTCCTTCGGAGTTGTTGGAGACTGGCGCTTCCTCGAATATCTCAATCGCTGAGGACGGGCACGCGTAAGTTGGCACGGCGAGAAATTTGAGGATTTCATTGCCTTTCAGGGCGTCGGCCCCCGCGGCACCGCCAGCCATGAAGTGCGACGAATAGCTGAACTCAAGCTGTTCGTAGATGTTGTTCTGCTCGATGAACGGCAGGATCAATGCTCGCCAGTTCGATCCGCTGGCGGGCCAGGCTTCCCGAAGGTTATAGGAACCCAGAGGGAAGGATGACATGGTGTCGTGATAGTTATGCATCGCGAGACCAAGTTGCTTCATGTTGTTAGAGCAACTCATTCGGCGGGCCGCTTCTCTTGCCGACTGGACCGCAGGCAGCAACAGTCCGACCAACACTCCTATGATTGCAATGACAACCAGAAGCTCGACCAGTGTGAATCCAGAATTCTTCAGTTTCGTCTGACTCATCGACAGTCCTCTAGGTTAGAGTCTCGAAATCGCGAGTAGACTCTCGAGTTCGAAACTTAAGGTGAAGATAGGAAAAATCCTTCTCAAAAGATCTCGTCGCATGAGCTCTGGTCCCGGTTGGGTCGTCGTCGTCACCCATACGTTGAACACCGGTTGGCAAAGGAAATGCCAATGAACAGGGGGTGCGACATTTTCGCATCGCTGCTCGCTCTACAGCGACTGCAATCGCCTTATGGCCACGTAGCGTCAGAATGCCGAGCATTGTCGAGAGCGGCTGGCATCATCGGGACTGCCTTCGATCGCAGCAGTCACCGCGCAGTAGACGTGCAGACACGAACTGTCAGTGCGTGATGCGTGAGCATTCCGCTGACGGAACGGATGCGTTCATCGATCACTAAGCAGCCGAACTGAGCGTGGTTGACTACATCGAAGAGCATTACAACACATGGCACATCCGCTAGTCCCTAAGCTACCCGGCGCCCGACGAACACGAAGCCCCTTACGAAAGTGTTTTAGCAACGCACGATCAATTTCTGTCGTAGTGGACGAGGCGACGATTCCAAAGCCGCAGGACTCATCGCCTCGTCCACTACTAAAACCGACACTTATTCATCGTGTGTTGCTTAGCCCTCGAAGAAAGCCTCGTTAGCAGAATCGGTGGGTTCGATTTGGCTCAGGGAGCTTTCCGAGCTGGTGATACAGGGCCATTCCGTACGCTTCGTAGGATTTGAAACCGTAGGCCTTTCTTAATGCCAGCTTGGCCTTGTTGTTCATGCCCTCCGCGCTGCCGTTTGAAATCTCTCCCCGGGCCCGAAACCAATTCAACATCAGCTCACGGTGGCGACGCAGTGTGCCTGCCATCTCTTTCATCAGCTCAATCTTCGACCGCATGGCCCGAGTACACCATTGGTCCAAAAACTTTCCCGCCCACGTCGCACTCTCGTAAGTCCAGAATCGTTGGAAGTCTTCTCGCATCAGATAGGCTTTCACACTGCGAAGATTGTACTGAAGCAGTTCATTCAGCTTCACGGTCTGTTTGGCTGAAGAGCCAGAAGAAAAGCAATCTCGGGTGTCCGCCAGTCGTGGGCTAACGCAGCATTGGAGCGTGAGGTTTCTCGGCCTCGGTTGAGCAACTTGACACGACGGACTAGCCAGAACAGGCATTCAGTAGATCTAATTCGAATACTCGGACGCGACACTCGACCAAGTTCGACCGATACGAATGTTATCGAGCGCGATGGGGTCACTGTTCTTTGAGTACAACCGCAATTCGCTGAACACGCTGTCGTCATCAACCGGCCGCGTCTTGATGGTCCACGCCGAGGGTTCTACCGAATCAACGGGTTCATCATCGCCATAGATCCGAACCGAAACTTGGTCTTCTTGATCTTGCCTCGCCAAAATTTTGCACACGATGAGGTAAACGGTTTCGTTGTTCAGTCGGTTGGTGGCATTCGCAGCTCGGCCCTTGTGCGCCACTCGTGGGATTCCTCGAGTACTCGTTAGTCGAATGGCAATCTTCTCTGCTTCGGTTCGCGGATCGCGGAGCGTGAGGTAGGCCCATCCGTTTGAATTCTCGGAACCAGTCGCCGAGTGTTTCTGAACCAGAAAGCTGAGGTAGTAGGCTGCGTTGCGATCCATGCGAATCGGATCTTGCAAGGTGCGATGCAATCCGGTGTCTCCCGCAAGGATCAAGCTTCCATCGCTTGTTTGTGTGCGTGTTTTTGACCAAGCCAATGAGTCGCTCGGTCGCAGCACGGCACCCTGTTTGGAATCGAACCTGCTCGGCTGGCTCCAAGCCCCTCGCCATCCCCATCCACCGGTAAGTCCGACCAACGCCTTGGCGTCATATGCAAAGGTTTCGATTGTCGTGGCGGAATCCGCTGTGCCGCGAGAGCTAATTGGTGACCGCACAAACCGCGATGGATCCAACGTGATCGTTTCCACTTGGCGAGAACCAATAAATCGCCTTGCCTGTCCCGATTCGACTTGAATGGACGTTTCCGCTGTATCCGCTGGAGACTCGTCAATGGGGACGTAACTCACGCGTCCATCGAAGACGTGGATTTCGCCGACCGTCCCCGATTCTTCAACGCTGACGGCATATTCGGTTCCCTCGTCTCGGATCTCTGAAAACGGAGTCGCTAGCGTGAAGCGATCGAGGTCACCTTCGCCAGTGAACACGACCTTTCCCCGGTTCAGTCTGGCTCGATCGACACTGACCAAATCCAAATCTGCGGGGCCTTCAAGGACAAGCCGCACGTCGCAATCGAAATGCACAACGGCCACTCCCTCGGCCAGACGCAGAGCACGGGCCGTTAGTCGCTGGCCCTCGTAAGGCACGTCGTAGCGTGCGTCGTGGGGCATCGCGGGGGGCGGCCCCCAGACACATCCCGATGCCGAGGTGAGCGTCGCAATCTCAGGCTTTCCCTTCGCACTCACCAGATTCACGTTCGCTGGAAGTGTCGCGACGTTGTCACGGATCGGTAAGAACAAACGCCCTACCAACACGCCAATTGCCAGGCTTGCGAGCACAGCCCCGCTCCATTGTAACGCCGACGACCAACCAATCGGTGCTGGCGAGGCGGGTGCCTGCGCGGCTGGCAGTGCGGTTGGCTGAGGCGTTTGCGTCACTTGATCGTCGCCGGCGATCCCTTGTTGACGATGCAACGTCGAGATCAAATCAATGGATTCAACGTAATATGCCAGCGCCCCGGGGTCTTGCTCCAGCATCGCCTCCAGTTCGCTTTGTTGATCGTCGCTCAGGTCGCCATCGCGTACCATTCCGATCAGTTTCATCAGGCGTTCGTGTTGTGGTTGGTCCATTGTATCAGACTTCTCCCAGCAATGAACGACGAATGCACCACAACAGCGAATCGTGGACGCGGTTGAGCGCCTTGTAAACCGAGTCGACGCTTCGACCGAGTTGCTCGGCAGTTTGCTTGGTTGAATTCTCGGCAAAGTAACGCAACCGAATCAGCTCGCGATCCTTCTCGCGAAGCGCTGCCAAACACGTCTGCAAAGCCAGCGCTCGCTCGTCACTCTTCATCGAAACACCGATTGCCGCGTCCGCGATTTTCTCAAGCAGTTGGTCGTTGAAGCGAACCTTACTGCTAGCCGCCTTGCGGCGATAAGTGAGGACGCGATACCTAGCGATCGAAATTCCCCAAGCGGTGAAATCAGTATTGCGTTCAAATTGATCGAACTTGCGCCACATGATCGAACAGGTCTCTTGCAGTAAATCTTCGGCATCGGCCAAGTGAGGGACCAACGCCAAGATGAATCCAAGGATTCGTCTTTCCGATTGCAGGAACAATTGCATGAACACCTCTTCGCTGGCGATATCGGTTTTCAGATCTTCAGGATTATTCATGAAGACAACATCTCAAGACCACGCATCGTTCCGGTGGCGCTAGCGAATGCGTCGACTTCGAGATCGAGACGCTGAAGCATCGAAGTGTAGAGGTTGGGCAGCGGATAATTGTTGGTGCGATCGAAGGCAAGATGTTGGCCGTGCTTGAATCCGCCGCCGGCAACGACGACTGGCATGTTTTTGGTGTCGTGCGCCGAAGCGTTACCGAGATTCGAGGTGAGTAACAACATCGTGTGATCGAGCAGCGTTCCATCGCGTTCCTGTGTCTCATGAAGCCGTCGGACTAAACCGCCCCAAGATCTCATCTGGGCTTCTTCAATGATGGCTAGCTGCGCGATCTTTTCTTCATCGCGCCCGTGATGACTGAGCTGGTGATATCCCTGCTCGACGCCATCGAGCGGAATCCGTTGGCCGTTCCCGGCAGTGTGCATCGTGATGAAGCGTGTGCTATCGGTTTGCAATGCCAGAAAAATGACGTCGTGCATTGCCGTTTGCATCGCGATCGTATCCGAGTTGTCACGAACGGGAGCCGGTGCCTTTGCGTCCACTTTGGGTTTGGGACGCTCCGCCCAGCCCTGATTCACGACGAGGCGACGTTCAAGATCACGAACGCTGGTAAAGTAGGCGTCCAACTTATCGCGATCGCCTGGGCCAAGCCGACGCTGCATTGCCCTCGCTTCGTCGCCGACAAGATCCATGATGCTGCGGCCTTCGCGGATCCGCTGCTTTTGAGCGATACGGGACGCGGGTGTGTCGTCCGTGAACATTTGAGCGAAGAGTCGCTGAGGAGAGTTTTGCGGCGGAATCATCGACCCGTTCGCCGTATACGAAGTACTCGTCGTTCCGTCGGCACTTAACACCAGCGACGGGTAACGGGTCTCGCCCCCGAGTTCCCGGACCATGACTTGGTCTAACGAAATCGTGTTGCGAAAGTTCGATCCGCTGTAGGGTGCTGCCGACAAGATGCACGGCTCCGCCTTATGGCCACCGCCCACGCCCGGGTGCGAGGCTCCCGACACAATGGTGAAATGCTCACGTAGGTCCTCGATCGGCTTCAAGTATCGCGTCGTTTCGTAGTCGCGCCCGGATTTCTTTGGGAACAGAAACGGACCGTGGAATCCTAACGCGTTACTGATCCCCACGAATCGACGTGGCGGCGACTCGGCCGAAGAGGCTTCTCGGCCGAACGCCGGAACCATCGAGCTGAGCCAAGGAAGAGCCAGCGACACGCCTGCACTACCGCGGATCAGTTTGCGCCGGGATAGCGAGCTGTTCTTTGCAAAATGGGTCATGTTTCGGTCGCTACTTCTGTTGGAACAGTGAACTCTGAATAACTTCGTGTATCAGCGACCGCACGCCGTAGTTCGTGGACTCGGTGGCGGCAACGATCGCATCAAGCGTCTCGCGATCCGCAAACGTGGGTGCGGCTCCCGTCGAATAAGTTGCCAGATGCGTCGCCAAGGCCCTGGCGAGTTGCTCTGGTCGCGAGCTGACAATCTGTTTCAAGCCCTCGATACTGTCGAACGACTCTCCGCTGGCAAATTCATGACTTGGGTCGACTGGCATTCCATCCACCCACTTCTTGCCCTTGCCGCTTGAAACCGCTCGGTAACGCTCACGCCACCCGCCGATCACATCGTAGCTTTCCAATGCGAAACCTGGAGGATCAATTTTAACATGGCAGGCAGCGCAGCTATCGAGACTCTTGTGCTTATCAATCTGATCACGGATCGACGTCGCACCGCGGATGTCAGGTTCGACCGCTGACACATTCGCTGGCGGCGGAGGAATATGCTCTCCCATCACTCTCTCGAGCATCCAGACGCCGCGAATGATCGGAGACGTGGTGGTTCCATTCGCCGTTACCTTCAACACACTCGCGTGTGTGATGATGCCACCGCGTCGGCTCAGCGGACCAAGTTTCACTCGCTGCATTCCCATCCCACCTGGCCACTCGATGTCGTAGTGGCGGGCCAGCCTGCTGTTGAGGAAAGTAAAATCGGAATCCACGATGTTGCGGACAGGCAGGTCATGCTCGATCAGTCCGTGAACGAACGCGTAGGTTTCCATTGGCAGCGTATGATGAAGCACATCGTCGTACTCCGGATACAGCTTGCTGTCCGGCGTCGTGCTATTGATTTCATGCAACATCAACCATTGGTCGGTGAACTCTTCAACAAAAATCTTGGATCGAGAATCGTCAAGCAACCGATCCGTCTGACGGCGCAGCTCGGCTGGATCACTGAGCCGGCCCGCCGCAGCCCACTGCCGTAGCTCTTCGTCAGGTCCGATTCCCCACAGGAAATGACTAAGCCGATTCGCCAACGCGTAGTCGTCGAGTACACCGGGTGCTTCCTCGAAGTAGAGAAATTGTGGCGAGCAAAGGATCGTTCGGTACGCCGCTCGCAAAGCATCGAGCATGCTGCCCTCGTCCTGCAGTCGCTTCAACGCGAACTCAATCGTGGGCCTCAATTCGGCTTGCGTGACGGGTCGACGAAACGCTCGCTGGGCAAACGACTCAACCGTATTGCGTAAATCCTGTTCAGGGTTTTTCGATTCGATCTCAAATCGTTGCGGTTCGTGTTGATCATCTTCCGAGACGTCTGTCGCGATCCGGCGCAACTCTAGGTCGCCAAGCAACGCTCGCTGAACATCGGCACGATCGGCCTCAACGCGTCGTATCTCGATCCACTTGATCGAGACACCCGGCATTCCCAGCGGCTCGACGGTTCCCGCTGGATCGTCGATCATCGGCACGGGAACTTGGCGAAGACCGCGGTCATTCGGAACGACGCGCAGCATATGTCCTTCGCGAATCCAGGCTTCCAATTCGTACTCGCTGGTTTCGCCAGTCGCCTCGAAGCTTCCAACCCAATACATCGTTGAAGCCGTGGCATTGCAAACACCACTTTGGACGCTGCACCAAACGCGACCAGCATCCGGCGGGTGAACTGAACGAACCCTCATCCGGACTCGGTAGCGACCCGTCGTGGGGACGCTGGTGGCCGGCATCCGTCCATAGAAGTTCTTCCGCGTCGACCAGGAAACAATGTCTTGATGTTGAGGGCGTCCCTCCGGTTCACGATCTGTACGCTCTTCATCACGTCGTAATTGATTCCAGTCCAAGCGAACGTTCAGTGGTTCCGTTTCCGTCAGCAGTCGGTTGAATGAGGCCTCGAGCGCTGCATCGGCAGCTTGCAGGTAAGCTGCCATCGAGTGATCAGAAACCTGTTGGCTTTTAGAAACCGTGTCGAAGATTCTGGTATACGACTCCTCAGGTAGGAAATCGCGGAGCGGAATGTCGATGGCCAGCAATTCGCACACATTGCGTTCGTACTGAGAGCGTGTCAGTCGTCTTGCAGACACACGTCCCTCGGATGCAATCCGAGCAGAATCGGTTGCTTTCAATCGTTGGTGGAGACTCGCAAGGAATGGTGTGGTTTCCTCTTGGTCGAGATCCTCGTCCGGCGGCATCTCGCCCGTTCCAACGCGATCGAACACTCGCTGCCAAAGGTGAAAATTGTCGGGATCTTCGAGCGTCAGAGTGAGCGAATCCAGGTCCAGGCCACCTTCGTGCGTGCTAGCGTCGTGACACCCAGTGCAATTCAAATCTAAAAATTCCGCAATGCTTGCAGGCGGCCCGGCAGCGTTCGCATTGGCCGCCACCCCAAACAGCAGCAAGCAGCAAATACCGCGCAGCGTCGCGAATGAGAAGCTGAAGGCTTCTTTGAAGTTGGTAGGTTCAGTCACTTCAAGCGGTTTGAGCACGATTCGATGGGAACAATGAGGTGGCAGGTCAATTTTTCGACCACAATGGTCCGACGGGCAACGGTGGTTCGCCATCCGATGATAGGTAATCGCGGCAACCCGTTCATTTTGGAAGAAATTCCAAGAATAAATTCCAAACTTACGTTGGAGCTGCGATTACCACTCATCGTTGTCCCTGATGCTGATTCCCGCAAAACCTCGTTCTGCGTCGAGACAGCACGAATGCTTCCAAATTTCATGAAGGTCTGAATGGTGACGCAATCTATTCGCCTAATTGCTTCCGTCGCTTTGTTTCTGCTTGGGGGGGGAGCTGAACACCTCAGTCGCGGAGCGACCGAACATTTTGTGGATCACGATTGAGGACTGGTCACCCGATCTGTCTTGCTACGGCACGAAGGGGATCGCGACGCCAAACGTCGACAGGCTTGCTTCCCAAGGCATTCGATATGAACGGGCCTTCACGACCTCGCCCGTTTGCTCGACCTCTCGATCAGCGATGATGACGGGGTTTCATCAGAACTATATCGGTGCGCACCAACACCGAACCGAAGACAAGCAGCCGCTACCCTACGGAATTCGGCCGATCCCGCAACTGCTTGCCGACGCAGGGTACTACACCGTTTTGATGAGCTGGAAGACGGACTGCAACTTCCTGCCCGATCAAAAGGAAGAGTTGTTCATGGATGTGAAGGACTGGAAGAATCGTGACGCCAATCAACCGTTTTTCGCTCGCATCACGTTCGGCGGCACTCACCGCAAGTGGGCACGCGACCCCGAACGCCCCATTGATATAGAGGACGTTGAACTTCCGCCCTACTATCCCGACACGCCTTTCATTCGACGCGACTGGGCCAATGGGCTCGAGCAAATGCAACTGGTCGATCGTGAAGTGGGAGCGATTTTGAAACGTCTCGATGACGAGGGCCTGGCCAACAACACGATTGTGTTCTTCATCGGCGACCACGGACGCTGCCACATTCGTGGCAAGCAATTTCTGTATGACGAAGGAACTCGCATACCGATGGTCATGCGTTGGCCCGGTAAGGTTCAGCCTGGGCAGGTGAATGGCGACCTGGTGATGTCGATTGATATCTGTGCGACAGTCCTCGAAGCAGCCGGGGTGACTCCTCCGGTGCCACTTCACGGAAAGAGTCTATTCAGCGATGACGTAAAAAGTCGTCAGTACACCTTTGCCGCCCGTGACAAGATGGATACGACGCACGACGCGATGCGAAGCATCCGGTCAAAGGACCACAAGCTTATTTTGAATCTGATGCCGGAGCGGGCTTACTGCCAATTCAGTTTCTACAAAGAGGGTGCGTATCCGCCGCTGGCCGAATTAAACGTCTTGAATTTGGAAGGGAAGCTCACACCGGAACAAGCCGCGTTCATGTCACCCACGAAGCCACCTATCGAGTTGTTTGATCTGCGCGACGATCCACACGAAGTCCACAATGTCGCTGACGATCCAAAATACGCTGACGTGAAGTCGAAATTGCTCGCGGAACTCAATCGTTGGCGAGACGAAGTCATCCGTGACCAGGGAGTCTCCGAAGCATTCCGTGCCGAGAACGTCTTTCCTGCTGAACGCACAGCGGATCAAACGGTCGGTCAGTGGTCTGTCGAGCACGCAGGCGAATATGATTTCCTGGACAATGGAGTTCCTCCTTGGTACCCAACACGAACGCTTCAGCAGTGGCGAGAAGTGCGGAAGACTTGGGAGCCATGGGTGTTTCGTGATGTCAACAGCGACATGAAACGCCCTGAGATCCCGTTTACGAAAAAACCGAAAGTTCGCGAGAAGTGATTCGCGAAACTCCATCCGACTGCAAACTCATGAATGATTTCCAACATTGCCTCACCCGCCGACGATTCTTAAAAGCCGCGAGCGCAATTCAGGCTGGCTCACTGATTCCTTGGACTGCACCAACCCGTCAAGCATTGGCAGCGTCGCCCAACGAGCGACGACGATTTGCATTGATTGGGGTTGGCGGCAATGACACTCGCACGGCTCCGGTCGGTCAGACGTTTGCCGATCTGGTCGCGTTGTGCGATGTCGATTCGTCGCACCTGGCACACGGCAACGGAATTCTGTTTGAAGGTGAGTTGGAACGCATCTTTGTCAATCGAGGCAAGTTAACGGGGAAGCCGGTCGAAGAGCTGGCGGGCAATCCAGTTCCGGAAGACGCCAACGCGGCCTCTTTTGGCGATTCGACCGGAACCATCGATGAACTGTTTGACGCATGAAACCGTTGCCGGGCCAATGTGCCGAAGCCAGGAGCGATCCACGGCATTCATTTTCCCCGAACTTATCAACACCATTGTTTACCAACGCCATGAACTGCAACGATTTATTGAGAGTTCTCATTCTCGGGTTGGCTTGCTTAGCCATGTCAACAGCCGCCACGTCAACAGTCGCCGCAGAAACCATTGACGTCGCCGACCACGGCATCGTACCTGGCAGAGATGTGACGCTCGCAGTCAGGGATCTGCTGGAATCAGTGCGGGACCGCAAGGACGTCACGCTCTCATTTCCCAAGGGTGTCTATGACTTTCACCCCGACAACGCCTTCGAGAGCTACCGAGCGGTCGCCAATCACGACAACGGGCTGAAGCGGTTCGGATTTCCAATATTTGGTCGTGATTCACTGACCATCGATGGCGGCGGCTCCACGTTTCTATTTCATGGACGCATGGTGCCGTTCACCGTCGACGGTGGCAGCGAAGTCACCTTGAAAAACTTCACGATCGACTGGACTCAGTCCTTTCACGCCGAACTTCATGTCGTCGGGAGCGACGCCGCGGAGAAACGCTGCGTGGTCGAGACCGATGCCGAAGCCTATCCCTACACGATTGCGGGCGGCGAGATCCGCTTTCACCGATACGGTCAAGACGATCCCGTCGGTTCCAACATCGTCTTCGACCCTAAAACGAATTCGCCGATCTATCGAACCAACGAATATCGTTTGAATGAAAAGAAAGCGAAATTCACTGCCATCGGACCGGGTCGTTTTGCAATCGAGAAGGGCTTCAAGCAGCCACCGCCGGTGGGCAGCGTCCTGGTCGTCTACGGCGTCCACCCGACCAGTCGCCTTTGCCCTGCGATTCATGTCACCAACTCGAATGATCTGCGGATTGAAAACGTCACGGTCCACGAAGCCGGCGGAATGGGGCTGATCGTCGAACGAACCGACAACATCTCCCTCGACGGCATGGTCGTGACATCCAATGAGGAACGATTGGCGGCAACACGTGCCGATGCCACTCACTTCATCGGCTGCAAAGGAACGGTGCGGATCGAAAATTGTCTCTTCGAGCACATGCTCGACGATGGCATCAACGTTCATGGTGCGTACGTCAAAGTCATCGAGGGTCTTGGCGAGCGAAGGCTGCTGTGCGAGATCAGTCACTTTCAACAGTGGGGACTCACCTTTGCTCAACCGGGCGACAAGGTCGCCTTGTTGTCACGCGAGACGTTATTGCCTTTTCATGAAACCACGATCGAGGCTGTTCAACCGCTCAACGAACACCGCTTCGCTATCACGCTTGCCGACCTTCCCGACGAATTGCCCGACGTTGCCCTCTCAGTCGAGAATTTGACGTGGTATCCCGATCTTGTCGTTCGCAACACCACGATCCGCGAAAACCGGGCTCGCAGCATCTTGGTGACGACGAAGGGAAAGGTCCTGATTGAAGACAACCTATTCTCGTCACAGATGCACGGCATCCTGATCGAAGGCGACAATAACAAGTGGTACGAGTCAGGCGCGGTCGACGATGTCACCATTCGGCGCAATCGCTTCGAGAACATTGGCTTTTCGGTCAATCAATGCTATCCGTTGCTGGCATCGCCGCTGCTCACGTCCGAACAACGTTGGGGTGACCAAAGGTACCACCGAAACATTCACTTCACAGACAATACCATTTCTGGATTCAATGGATTGATCGCCAAAGCGGCCTCCGTGTCAGGACTCACCATCACTGGGAACCAGGTCGTTTTGAACGACGACTACCCCGGAGCGAACGAGGGGCCGTCGATTGACCTGGAGTATTGTCAAAACGTCACGATCAACAGCAATGATGCGGACGGATTCGATCGAAACCTCAGCGTCATCTCTTCCGAGAACAGCGAGGATGTGCAACTTGATGCGAACCAAGGGATCGATGCTGCATCGCCGTCTGCGGATGACAATGCCCAAGCGAAGGCGAAGAATCCGAACATCGTTTTGCTGTTCGTCGATGATTTGGGTTGGAACGACCTGGGATATCGCAACGCAAAATTTGAAACACCAAACATTGACCGATTGGCGGGCCAGTCGCTGGATTTTCAACGAGCTTACGTCGCCAGTCCAACCTGCAGTCCAAGTCGAGCGACGCTACTGACCGGGCAACATCCGGCGCGACTACAGATGGTTCGGCACATTCCGACAGGATCGAAGAACGAGGATTTCGACACGTGGGGACGCACCGATGTCGAGTACAACCACTGGGAAGGTGATCCAGCCAGGTTCCCCTGTCGCAACTGGCTGCCGCTTGAACACACAACCTATGCCGAAGCACTCCGCGAACTGGGCTACTACAACCAATTCGTCGGCAAGTGGCATTTAGGTCACGAGCCGTACCATCCTGTTCATCAAGGCTTTGACTCGCAGTTTGGAACCACAAACTTTGGCCACCCGAAGTCATACAACTCGCCATTCTTCAAAAACACCGACGTACTCACGGACGCCAAAAGCCAACATCTCACGGATGTGCTCACCGACGAATCAGTCCGGTTCCTATCCGAATACGAGCGTGATCAGCCATTCATGCTTTCGCTGTGGTACTACGGTGTCCATCGGCCACCGATTGGACGGCCCGACCTAGTCGAATATTTTTTGGACAAGGGTTACGCGGAATCAGACGCGATCTATGCAGCCCAAGTCAAAGCCGTCGACGAGTCGGTCGGCAGGATTCGAGAGGCGATTTCAAGTAAGGGAATCGAGAGGGAAACGATCCTCGTGTTCCTTTCGGATCAAGGAAGCTGGTACGAGAACCTTCCACTTCGCGGCAATAAACGAGTCGACACGCTCTGCGAAGGCGGAGTCCGCGTTCCCATGATGATTCATTGGCCTGGCAAAACGGATGCTGGCGCGAAATCCGACATACCGGTTCAATCGACCGATCTTTTCCCCACCATCGTTGAAATTGCGGGCGGCGATCCTGAATCTCACAGCGATCTTGATGGCGTTTCACTGGCCCCGCTTTTGAATGGAAAGCATTCACTGGAACGCTCGAGTCCACTGTTTGGCTACCGCGCCTACCAGGATCTTTATGCGTCCGTTCGGAAGGGCGACTGGAACATGTTGGCTTACCGAAGCGGCAAAGTAGAGCTTTACGACGTGGTGAAAGATGTCTCTGAGAAACACGACGTCGCGAGTGAAAACCAATCGGTAGTTCGCCAACTCACTGACGAGCTGATCCAATGGGAACAGAAGATGAGCGTGCAGCAATACTCAGGCGTCCAATGATCAATAAGTCGACGCTCTCTCGGTGCAACCAAGTCATGCGGACACTCGCGACGTTGCTGTTCACGCTCTCGCTGATGCCAGCGGTGTGTGCAGAAGAAACCGACTCGCCGCCGAACGTCTTGTTCATCATGGGAGTCTTGGACCAAAGTCGGCTCATCCGACGGAAGCGTGCGCCCGAGGTTTTCAAGGCATGGCTCCCGTATCCAAGGATTGATTTGTGGGATGTGATTATCAATGTTAGACTGGCACTGCCGGGAGAAACGGAGCCGAGCTCTGCAGAGGTGCTGGCTTGGCAAGGGATATCTCGGTCGCCAGCGTTTCCCTGCAAAAGCGGTACGACAATGGTGTTGTCGGTCCCTGGCGAGCGTTTGTTCGTCAGGGACGCATTTTTGAACGATCATTGGATACGAGAGCCATGCCTGGTATGTCCCCAAGTTAGCCTAAAAAACTACCAGGGGCGCATTCTGAGTGCTTTCATTGAAGGAATTCACTTTCCCTTCAATCAAGGAACTCCGATATGGCAATCGCCACCAAGAAACGTTCGTCAAAATCGTCAAAATCCAATCAGGCCCGTTACATCGGCAAGCCAGCTGGGGTGATTCAGCAGCGAGTCGAGGCGGTCGGTCCCTCTCACTTTGGTGTCGTTTCGGTCGACTGCGCCAAACGCAGATCCAAGTCTTGGACACTGTCCAAGAATCATCGAGGCCAAGAAGATCACGGTAATGTTCGTTGAGACTGTTCATCCCACCAGTTTACAAAAACCAGCTAAAATCGGCTATCTGCCACTAAATTCCGAGAAGAACCCTAATTTCTATCGCACACACTTGAGAGTCCTTTTCCCAGATGTCTGAAACACGATCAAACCGCAGTGGGCGTCACGAGAAGCACCTCGAGTTGGCCGCAGAGTTAATCCGAAAGAATCGCCGACCGTCTGACGGTACAACTACGTCGATTGCTTTTAGTAGTACTGAACCGTATTTCCAAGACGTTTGCGAACTGCTGAGCCACAGCTACAGGTTTCATCACGACGTGTCGGCGCACAATTGCCACAACATCATCCAGAGCAGCCTCTTCGAAATTGCGAAGGAATCAGACAGCAATAAAATCACACCGAAAAGCATTGACCATTGCATTGCCGCTAACGAACGGAAATACCGTCGCACACGAAGGACGCCGCACTTTCTTTTCACGCAGATATCGATAGATATTGGAACCAAGTTGCCGCAGAGGGTGAAGGTTGCTGATGGGACTGTGTGTTTTTCTGAAATCCGCCAAAAGCATGCACCGACTTCGGAGCATTATTCGCGTCAACTCAAGTCACTTGGGATTCATCAAGACCAACCGGAGTGGTACTACGCGACGATACGGGTGGATGCGAGAGACTCGGCCGAAGCAGCGTCAAAAGCTTTTCGGTCAATCAATCTTCTTAGATCGATTTGGAACTTCTCTGCACAAGCGGGCTTGCAGTCACGCCACTCGTCACCAACTCCGACGCCGATAAATCCCATCCGGCTAGGGCCACTGCAGACGTCTCACGCGGAAGCGTCAGGGCCGGTCATTCAAAATTGGTGGTACCAAAACCCATTTGTTGCGATGGACTACCCGGGACGACCGAGTTATTACACCGACGACGAAGTCGTATTTTACCGACAGCAAGAGAAGTGGTTGCTGCGAAACCTTACCAAATGTAGCTATGCCGACATCATTGAGACCAACCTCATCAACTACACGATTGCTCTGGATTCATCGCACCATTTGGAGATTTACCCCAATCTCTGGGCCGTGCTCGAAAGCCTTTCTGGCTGCGGCACTGATGGGCAAATGAACTATGATCGGCTGATAAAGCGAACCGTAAACGCTTTCGCCCATCCGAACGAAAAGAAGACAATCCTCGCTCACCTCCGGATACTTCGGAATCAGATGATTCATGACTTGCGAGGTGCAACTACGCCGCAGTCGATGTTCATGTTACTTCGTTGTGTCCATGGCCTGCTCTTCTTTTGTCTTAGAACGTGCACCCAATTCAAGAACGTCTCCGAGCTCCACACATTCCTCGATCTCCCATCGGACGGAGATAGACTTAAAACCGATATTCGCTTGAGGAAGATGAAGCTGAAGCAATTGTCTGCTGACCGCCAAAACTCCGACGCCGTCGTCGAGCACGAACATAAAAGTCGTGGTCCAGAACATATTCGCATTGAACGTGCCACCGACAGCGGTAACGTAGAGCAGACCAAAGAGTAGCTAAATCAAACGGTCTGAAAACTTTGGTGTCATTTTTATCATCACTGCTCAGCCCCTTACTTCGCACCGCCACTCACCGACTCTCGACAACCTCAATTGAGCTGACCATGTACGAGGTTTGAACATAGCGGAAAGTGCTGCATCCTTCACGTGGGTTGCAATTCACACACGGAGGCTTTTGAAAGTGGCTGAGGGACACAGCACTTTTACCCGGAATTTGACATCACTCAGTTGATGGGTGGGCCGAGATTTTGCCTTGCGGCAAAGTTCCTGGGAAGGCGCGGTGGGTAATAGCTTCGAATGCCACGCTGAGAAATCGTTGTTCCCGATGAGGTCGCCATCGTCCCTGATTCCACCCACGTTTGCCGCAGGTGCTTTCCGCTGAGGGAGGATCCACTCTCCGGCGAGCACTTCGACAACCGGAAGGTCTCGATCGAAGTATATTTGCAACAACTCGTCGCCAATTTCGGGATCGACTCACGCTTGTCCGGTTAATCGTGAGGTTGTTAGGAACTGGAGTACAGGGGGGGACGTGCTGAGGTCGGCGCGCCCAGTCAAGAACGAGGTGCGAATCGTTACGCGCGAACACCGCTGGCACTACGGTCACCCCAACGCGCACATCGTTCAATTACGCCAGCGTCGACTAACTTGCCAAAGTGCTCTGTCCCCATCCAGTTTCCGTCCCCATCCAGTTTCCTTCAAGTCGCAGTGCGTAGACAACTTGCAGAAGGAAAGGATGAAGAAGACGACGCAGGTGTGTCACCGGTTCTGGTCCGACTTGGCCTGGATTTGGCGAAGTGATGTGAACTGGTGAGCGATTGTTTTGTAGCGTGGCCGGGTGGTCCTAGTGTGTCGACTCGATGCAATGGTCCGAGGGACACAGCACTATTGCCAGGAATTGGACTTTATTCAGTTGAGAGGCGGCTCAGTTCTAGGCTTGCGGCAAAGATCTGGGAAATGCAAGCTGGGTGATTCGATATAAACTGCATGAGTGTCTGGTAGCCAAGACTCGAAGAACACTCAGTGACAGGGGCAATTTCCATTTCCTGCGAATGCCTCGCAACCGTATGCTTCTTGCGCGGAGACGATTTGGGAAACCTCGCTTTTCTTTTTGAACCTGCGAACGGTCCTGCCACCACTCATCGCCTGGCGGCAAAGTGTCGCGTACGAGTCTCGGTTGTCTGATTCGATATCAACGTGAAGTCGATTGGCAGCAACACACCCCAGTTCTCCGGGAACGTCCGATAGAACCGTGATGCCTGCCGACACCAGTTCGGCGTGTGTGAAGACGATGACGTCAATGTTCTGGCGCGGCTTCTCGCGGTTGGCGGGTAATCCTGCAATGACACTCGATAGTTCTGGGTAAGATCCGATTTGATAGAGACTGAATGCGGAGTCGTCCGGACGAAAAACAGCAGCGACGGCTGACTCAACCCGGGTATCGATTGGGTCGGTTTCGTGTCCCCAGTCGCTCTGTCTGCCCAACTTTTGAAGATACAGCGTTTGCGATCTGCCTGCTTTCGTTGCTTCATCAAGCCAGAGACCGCCTAAATCAATCGATTTTTCGTCAAACATCATCTCACACCGAGTCGTTAAGTCACCCACCCAACTCAAACGCGTTACTCGTCGAGAGCATTTTGCGTCAGTTCCGCGATAAAGCGGTCTTGCTCGGTCGTCAGCCGACGCAATGCATCATAAGCAGCCCCTGAATCGATATCTCCTAAAGCCTCTACCACGGCTTCGGCGATTCCGCGGTTGCTTTCGATTAAACACGACGTAATGAACATCAGCTTGGTTGCTTCCGCGATGTCTGCTTGTCCAACCGATCTCAATAGCACAAACCAGTAATCGTCATCGGGCTCGTAGGCGCGACTCGAATAGACCTGATTCCAGCGATCAACATCGCGAATCAAAAACGTGTGAGCGTACTCGAACAGTCTGTCGCCAAGCTGTGGCAGAATATCGATTGCGAGGTACAGGCGGTCCGGAGAATGATGGTCAACGGCGAGAGCGATTAGCTCCGTGATGAGGGACTCGCTTTGTGGGCTGAACTTCAAGTACTCGAGCAATTCGTTTCGCAATTCACGTCGTCGATCCCCGGAAGCTGCTGCATAGTGACGAAAAATCATACAGAAGCGACCATGCTCTCCTTCGAGCTCCCCATCTCGAGTCTGTTCGTCATTCATCCACTGGTCAGCTGGATCGTCGAGTACGGAAGACATCGGTTGCTTTGGCGAAAGAGAGGAAGGGATTACCGGAGTATCAATGGAATGTAGAGCAGTTGGACGAAACCTGCGTTGGGCTAAGCGGAGGGACGAGCCATGTCACGGATCAGTTGTTCGGAGACGTCGCGATCGCCAATGAACTTGTTGCCCGCCTGCCTCGCTTCGTTTGCGGTTCGAGCAGTACGGCGATGGTTCACCGCAACGGTCACGCCTTGCTCGCCACTTACAAATGTTAAATCGATTCGAGTTTGATCGCGATGCAAAACAACACCCCAGCGTAGCAACTCCGCATCGAAGCCTCTTGGAGTCCTCGCTCTGATTGCGTCAAATATGTCGTGGGTCGTTTCGGCGTTGCTATCACTTGGTGTGATCGCAAATGCAAAGCTCGAGAGAACTGCCGAGAGTGGCGTATGTGGCAACACGGCCAGAAGTCCATCGACAAGCAAACCGCAGTCAGTCGTCACCGATGCGATGACAAGTCGCTCAGCCGTAACAATCCATTCCGTTCCGTCACCGCGGAACTGCGCGCCATCGCGAGCGCCCCCACCGAGGTTACGGCGAACGTCCGAAGGGGTCCAAATGGACCTCTCCTTCAGCCACTCAGGGGAGATGATGTAAGGGTTGAAACTCCCCAGCAGAACGATCTTGGCGGATTCGATCTCGAACACGGCTTGCTGCGATTTGAAAAATTGTTAGTTCACTCAGCAATCTGTGCGGAACAACTGGCAGTTCCTGTTACCGCATTGTAGCGTGGGAAACCAAGCCCGAGTTCCCTCCCGCGTCATGAATTCTCGAAAGACCGGCCGAGACCGCTTCCCGCATTTGTCGCGAGTACTGGATCAACGTCTAGCCTGCGCTGCCAGCCTTCAATAACGAAAAAAACCGCGGTAGCGAATTTGCTAACGCGGTTTTTTGAAGAAGCGACGCGGACGGGACTCGAACCCGCAACCTCCGGATCGACAGTCCGGGGCTCTAACCAATTGAGCTACCGCGCCTTCGTATGAGGCGATGCCTTCCTGAAAAGGCGACGAGCGAAGGTGGCTTGGGTGGCTCCTTCGTTCGTGTGGGTGGAAGTATATCCGTGCTGCTGTGTCATGCAATGGGGGTCAGGGCAGAGATCCAAAATTCTCGAAATTTCATGTTTTCGCCGGGTGGGATTGTGCTGATTCTCCCGAGTCTCGTCAGGAATGATCGAGAATCGCCGTAGGTCAGCGCAGCGTCTCCTACGGTGGTTCGTTGGTCATCGAACGCCGACCCCGCAGTGGGTAGCAGGCCTCATCGTGAATGGTCTTCAACCCCATTCGGGGTCGGCTTCTGCGTTTCGTATCTGTTCCGGTGGTGTTCGCTGCGCTCCAGCCACCGGCTATTTTCTTCAACGCCTTCGGCGTAGGGAAACTTGCGGGGGATCCACAGCTCGTCGCCTTGTCCACCACAGAAAAGCTTTCGCAAAATTCGCCACTTATTGATCACGCGTCGCGTATGCGGCCGGGTAGGCCGCGCTACCGAGCGTCTGAGGGCGCTCGGCTCAATATTGTGGTGCCAGCGTCGAATGAATCGACGCAATCCGCCCGTCTATTTGACGATCGCGAGCAGGTTGCCGGCTTCGACCTGGGTGCCCGGTGGGGTGTGGATGGTTTCCACCACCCCGTCGATGGAGGCGTTGATGGTGGTTTCCATCTTCATCGCCTCGAGCACAAACAGTTTTTGACCGGCTTTGACCTTGTCACCTTCCGCCACGGCGACGGTGATCACCATGCCGGGCATCGAGGCGGCGATGTGCGTCGGGTCCTGGGCGTCGGCTTGGACGGCCGCTTTGACCTGGACGTCCAGGGACCGGTCGATGACGGCGACCTCGCGGGGTTGGCCGTTGAGTTCGAAGAACACCGTGCGACTGCCGTCGGGGTGGGGTTGGCCCACGGCGAGGTATTTGACGATCAAGCGTTTGCCGGGCTCGATGTCGACGGCGATCTCATCTCCAGGTTTTTGGCCGTAGAGGAAGTTCGTCGTGGGCAAGGGAGCGACGTCCCCGTACTTCTCGCGGTGGGCGGCGAACTCTTCGAAAACCTTAGGGTAGAGCAGATAGGTGACGGCATCCCGATCGCTCGGTTTTTCCTTGGTCAGCTCAGCGGCTTTCTCGCGGGCAGCGTCCATATCGGCTGCCGGCATGCTGGCCCCGGGGCGGTCCTTCAGCGGCGCCTCACCGGCCAAAATGGTCTTGGTGACGTCGGCGGGGAAACCTCCGGGTGGTTGGCCCATCCGGCCGCCGATCAGATCGAGCACACTGGCGGGGTAGGCGTGTTGTTTACCCGACGTCAGCACATCGCTGGCGGACATGTCGTTAGCGACCAAGAACAAGGCCATGTCGCCAACGGCTTTGCTCGTCGGCGTGACTTTGACGATATCGCCGAACAAGCGATTGACGTCGGCGTAGGCGCGGCAGACCCCTGACCAGCGATCGGCGAGCCCGAGAGCGCGGGCTTGTTGGAACAGGTTGGTGTATTGCCCGCCGGGCATTTCATGTTCGTAGAGGTCGCCCGTCGCGGGTAGCACGTCGCTTTCAAAGGGACGATAAAACTCGCGGGCGGCCTGCCAATAGGTTGCCAGGTTCGTCAGCGCCGTGGTGTCGAGCGATGATTCCCGATCGGTGTAGCGAAGGGCTTCGACGAGCGTGTTGAGGTTCACTTGGCTGGTGCCACCGGACATCGGTGCCAAAGCCGCATCAGCGATCTGCAGTCCCTCCCCGGCAGCGGCGAGCAGCGTGGAAGCTTGAATGCCAGCCGTGTCGTGCGTGTGGAGATGGATGGGGATACCGATCTCCTCGCGCAGGGCACGCATCAGCGTCACCGCGGCCGCTGGTTTGAGCAGCCCCGCCATGTCCTTGATCGCAAGCAGATGAGCGCCACCAGCCTCGAGTTTCTTCGCCAGGTCGACGTAGTACTTGAGGTTGTACTTGGTGCGCGATGGATTCTGCAGGTCGCCGGTGTAGCAAATCGAGGCTTCACAGATACCGCCTTCGGCCAAGACCGCATCCATGGCGACACGCATGTTCTCTTCCCAGTTCAACGCGTCGAAGACACGGAAGATATCCATGCCAGCCTGCACGGCTTCGCGGACGAAGACACGGACGACGTTATCGGGATAGTTCGTGTACCCCACCGCGTTGCTGGCCCGCAGCAACATTTGAGTGAGAATGTTGGGCACGGTGGCGCGGAGATCAGCGAGCCGTTGCCAAGGGGATTCTTTGAGAAACCGCATGCTGGTGTCGAACGTTGCCCCGCCCCACATCTCCAGCGAGAAGAGTTCCGGGGCCAGATGAGCGTACGCAGGGGCAATTTGCAGCATGTCGAAACTGCGAACCCGCGTGGCCAGGAGGGATTGATGCGCGTCACGCATGGTGGTGTCGGTGATCAACAGCCCTTTCTGTTGACCGATCCAGCGGGTCAATCCTTCGATACCCTCCTCGCGGAAGATGTCGGCGGTTCCACGCGGTGGCGTGGGGCGTTTTGGAAAAGCGGGGATCGGTGCGGGCTCGGTCCGCACGGCGACCGGGCGATCGGCGACGAGCGTGTTGCCGTTGACGATCGTCTCGGCCAGGAAGGTGAGCAGTTTGGTCGCCCGGTCGCGGCGGCGAGGCAAACGGAACAGCTCCGGCGTCGTGTCGATCAGTCGCGTTGTTGCTTCACCCGCCAAAAATGTCGGATGGTTGACCAGTTTCAGCAGGAAGGGGATGTTCGTTTTCACGCCTCGCACCCGGAACTCCTGCAGGACGCGGTCCATTCGCGATGCGGCCGCTGCGAGCGTCGGGGCGCGGGCGGTGACTTTCACGAGCATCGAGTCGTAGAAAGGATTGACGACCGCACCGCTATAGGCGCTACCCGCATCGAGCCGAATGCCTAAACCCGCAGCGGAGCGATAATGGCTGATCCGTCCATAATCGGGCCGGAAATCAGCGGCGGGGTCTTCGGTCGTCACGCGGCACTGCATCGCGAAGCCATTGGTGCGGATCGCCTCTTGCGACCCCAATCCCACTTCGTCGCTGCCGAGCGGATTGCCTTGGGCGATCAGGATTTGGCTGCGGACGACATCGATCCCGGTCACCTCCTCGCTCACCGTGTGCTCGACTTGGATGCGGGGATTGACTTCGATGAAGTAGAATTTGTTCTCATCGACATCGAGCAGGAACTCGACAGTGCCCGCATTCTCATAGCCTCCGCCGCCGCCCACGGCGCGTCCGATCTTCAGCGCCGCTTCGCACAGGTCGATCCGCATTTGCGGTGGCAAGTTCGGTGCGGGAGCGAGTTCGACAACTTTCTGATGGCGACGTTGGACGCTGCAGTCGCGTTCCCAGAGGTGGACGAGATTGCCGTGTCGGTCACCGAGCAATTGGACCTCGAGGTGCCTGGCCCGCTGCACAAATTTCTCTAAAAAGACCTCGTCGCTGCCGAATGCCGTCTTGGCTTCCCGCTGAGCCGTCTCGAGTGAACCAGCGAGTTCCTCCGGTTTCTGGACGACCCGCATGCCGCGTCCTCCACCGCCCTTGGACGCCTTCAGGATAATCGGATACCCCAGCTTTTCGGCGGCCTTCTCGGCTTCGTCGAGTGACGATACCGCTCCCGCCGTCCCGCTGAGCACGGGCACGCCGGCGACCTCGGCCAAACTCCGGGCACTGGTCTTGTCCCCCAAATCTCGCAGCGACCGGACGCTCGGACCGACAAACAGAATCCCGGCATCGTCGAGTGCTTGCGCGAATTCCGGATTCTCCGACAGGAAGCCATAGCCGGGATGGACCGCATCGACGTCGTGTTGTTTGCAGATGTCAACGATCGCATCGATGTTCAGGTACGAGCGGATCGGCTCTCCGGGCTGGCCAATCTGGTAGGCCTCATCCGCTTTGAACCGGTGCAGCGCATAGCGATCTTCGTGCGAGTAGATAGCAACGGTGCGAATCCCCAGTTCTGTTGCCGAGCGGAAGACACGCGTCGCAATTTCACTGCGGTTGGCCACCAGTAATTTGCGTACCGGGCGGACAGAATCGGTCGAGGCGACAGCATCAGCGGGTGCAGACATCATGCAGATCGAAAGCGGGAGGAAGAAACAGGTTCAGAGACTCACAAAGCGTAACGAATCCGAGGTCCCAGGCGAAACTCCCCAACCCGATCTCGCCCACTCGAATCCCTGAATATTCCCGCCCCGTGAAACTCGCTGAGGGCTCGCTCTTCGCACCTCCCAGGCTTCGCTCGGGACGGTGAAATCAGGACGAGAGCACCCCAAGGAAATTCAACCCGAAGCGGCTCACAACCCCAAGGTTTGGACGGTCCAGCCTAGCGTAGGACCACCGGAGGTGGCGGCGCGCCGAACTACGGCTGTTCTCTATCATCCCTGCCGGGATGCGTGCGGGTAATCATGGACTCGTCGCCTCGCCCACAACGATGGGGAAGGTTTTATCCACTGCATATTTTAGAGCAGGCTTGCGGCGGCTACCCGATGTTCCTTAACGAGTCTGGCGATCAGGTCGGACACGGAAACCCCGTCCGCTTCGGCGGCAAACGTGGGCACGATCCGGTGTCTCAGCACGGGCAGTGCGAGCGTCTGGACATCGTCCATGGTCACGTGGGTACGCCCATGCAGCAGTGCCCGGGCTTTGGAGGCGAGCACCAGCTGCTGGCTCGCTCGAGGCCCCGGGCCCCACTGAATCCACTCGCGCACCCAGGGTTTGGCATCGGCTTCACCCGGTCGCGCGTCGCGGACCAAGTCGATCACCCAGTCCTTCACGTGGTCGGGAAGCGGGACCCGGCGGACGAGCGATTGAAAGCGAACGATATCCTCGCCGCTGATCACATGTTGAACGTCGGGGAGTTCCCCCGAGGTGGTGCGATCGACGATCTCGGCCTCTTCGTCGCGGCTTGGGTAAGCGACAACGACATGGAATAAGAACCGGTCGCGTTGGGCTTCGGGCAGCGGATAGGTGCCTTCCTGTTCGATCGGGTTTTGCGTGGCGAGTACGAAGAACGGCTCTGCGAGACGGTAGGTTTGCCCGCCCGCGGTGACCTCGTGTTCCTGCATCGCTTCGAGCAGCGCCGCTTGGGTTTTCGGTGGCGTGCGGTTGATCTCGTCGGCGAGCAGCATCTGAGTGAAAATCGGCCCCTTGCGAAACACCATCTCACGCCGCCCGGTCTCGTGATCCTCTTGGATGATATCGGTACCCGTGATATCGCCTGGCATCAAATCGGGAGTGAACTGAATGCGCCGGAATTCGAGGCTCATGGACGACGCCAAGGTGCGGACCATCAGGGTCTTGGCCAGCCCCGGTACTCCCTCGAGCAGGCAATGGCCTCGCGCAAGGATGGCAATCAGCAGCTGTTCGACCACTTCGCTTTGGCCGACCACGATCCGGCTGACTTGATCCTTGACCTCGTTGACGCTTGCGATCAAGGACGCAGCAACTTCGTTGTCACTTTGCGGGAGTTGGCTGGCATCATCTTCGCGTGGGGGTGGTGTGACCATGGTGCAGCAAGGTGGGGTGTGACGGGGAGACTGCGAGAAATCAGCAGCACCGAATCAGGATGGAAAACAGCCATCCCGGTTGGTGGAATCACAGCAGAGAGTCGTTGGCTGGCTCAGTAGTCTAGCATCATCGGCCAGGCGGTGGACACGAGTGAGCGGGATCAGCCCAAGTCGTACTGTTTGATTTTCTTATAGAGTGTGTTGCGGTTCATCCCCAACCGAGCTGCCGCTTTGGTTTGCACGCCGCCACACTGCGTCAGGACCTGGGAAATGAGTTCTTTCTCGATCTGGTCGACGACCGTGGCGTGCACATTTTCGTCGTCGCCCGCTTCGGCGAGACCACGCGAGACGACGAAACGAGTCAGGGTTTTGACATCCATGCGATCGACATAGGCCGCTGGACTGACGGCCGGTTCGGCAGCGGGCTGGGCAGCGGTTGCTGATTCGCCCGCCGGCGTGTGGCCGGGTGACGGTGGTCCGGTGCCTGCCGGTTCGCCCGCTGCAAATGATTCAGTCGGTCCGCTGACGAGTGGCTCGCCGCTGGTGACGCAGGCGGGCAAAAGGTCGAGCGTCAGTTCGTCGGTATCGCTCATCACGACAGCGCGTTCGATATAGTTTTGCAGTTCCCGCACATTGCCGGGCCAGTGATAGTCCTGCAGGGCCAGCATCACTGAGGGCTCGATATGGGTGACGTAGCGATCGTTGGTCTCGTTGTAATAGTCCAAGAAAAACGAAACGAGATCGGGAATATCGTCGCGGCGGTGGCGGAGGGCAGGGATTTCGATCGGGACCACATTGAGCCGCCAATAGAGATCTTCGCGGAATCGATCGTTGTGGACCTGCCGCATCAGATCGCGGTTACTCGCAGCGATCACACGGGCGTCGGTGTGATGGGTGGCGGTATCGCCGACCCGCTCGAACTCGCGCTCCTGCAGCACACGCAGCAGTTTGACCTGCAGGGTCATGGTGGTTGAATTGATCTCATCGAGGAAGATCGAACCGCCATCGGCGGCTTCGAAACGGCCGGCCCGGTTGGCAATGGCGCCGGTGAACGAACCGCGAACGTGTCCGAACAGTTCACTCTCGAGCAGGCTTTCGCTCAGTGCGCCACAGTTCACTTTGACGAAAGGGCCACCGCTGCGTTGGCTGAGTTGATGGATCGCTGAGGCAACGAGTTCTTTCCCGGTCCCGGTCTCACCGAGGATCAAAACCGATGCATTGCTAACGGCGACCTTGCGGGTCACGCGATTGACTTCGCGCATGGCAGGCGATTGTCCAATCACGCCCGGCAACAATTGATTCCGGACACTCACGGGCAACTAGCTGGGCTGGTAGGATTGTCTTTCACCCGGTTTTTCCAACCTGACGAGAACGAATTGAATCGAGCGACAAATTATCATGAACAGCCGATTTGGGCTATGCGGTCGAATCGGGCTCGTTGCCGGCTCATTGGTGCGGCGCGTCACGAGGTCGCCGCTGCAGCCGATCGGTTGGTCGCAGCCTCACGCAATGAACAGCGTCGGGAGGATGTGGAGACGGTGGCGTCGGAGTTGATTCCCTTGTGCGATGCATTGGGGTGGATCGCCCGCCGCGGGCCAAAGGTATTGGCCGATCGCCGCGTCGGTTTGTCAGGACGCCCACTCTGGTTGTGGGGCGTCGGCAGCCGGGTCGAGCGATTGCCGTGGGGCCGTGTGCTGATCCTGGGGACTTGGAATTACCCCGTTTTTTTAAGCGGTGTGCAGCTGGCCCAGGCACTCGCAGGCGGAAATACGGTGCTGCTCAAACCCGCCCGGGGCAGTGAAGCGGTCTCGGAGGAGTTGGTCAACGCATTCTACCGGGCGGGCGTGCCGACGGACGCGCTGCAGTTGCTCGACAGTTCGACTGAGGCTGCGAAAAATGCGATCGATGACGGCGTGGAACTGGTGGTGCTGACGGGCGCGGCGAAGACTGGGCAAGCGGTCCTGCATCAGACGGCTGACTCGTTGACGCCCACGATCATGGAACTTTCGGGTGTCGATGCCGTCGTCGTCTTGCCCGCTGCGGATCCCGAGCGTCTCGTCAACGCGATCGGTTTCGGATTGCTGTTCAACAGTGGGGCAACCTGCATCGGACCTCGGCGGGTGATGTATCTGCGAGGGCGAAATCTGCCAGACGAAGATTTAAAACGCCCAGCAGAGCCGACTTGGCTGGGCGAGCTGACCGAGAAACTGCAGAGCTGCCCGCCGATGATCGTGCACCCCGCCGCTCGGGAGGCGGTGGCCGACGCGGTTGCCTCGGCGCTCGCTGCAGGCGGCGTGGACCGGATCGGACGGTTTGATGAAAGCGAAGTTCGTCGCAGTGGCCGCATGCACCCGGTGGTGTTGGCCGATGTTCCCCGCGATCACGCGATCTTGCAGACCGACCTGTTTGCTCCCGTGATGACCTTGATGGAGATGGATTCACGCGATGAGATGATTGCCGAAGTGAACGATTGCCCCTATCGCTTGGCAGCCTCCGTGTTTGGTCCGCGTCATGAGGCCGAGCAAGTGGCGGCCGAATTGCGGGTCGGTTCGGTGACAATCAACGATCTCGTCGCGCCAACGGCCGATCCACGATTGCCCTTTGGCGGGCGTGGATCGAGTGGATTCGGCGTGACGCGTGGCCCCGAAGGACTGCTGGCGATGACGACCCCTCGTGTGATTTCGACGCGATCGGGGCGACTGGCCCCTCACTTGGTATCACGCCGCGACTCCGATGCGGAATTGCTGACCGGGGTGATGCAATGGGATCACGGCGGCAATTTTCGAGCTCGAATCGCCGGTCTACGCCGACTGGCCTCTGCCGTTGGCAAGCGCCGTCGGGTAAAATAGCGAGTCATAGCAGCCCTCTTTTCGAGTAGTCTTTTCGTCTTCTTTTCCGAGTGAACCCACTTCTCATGATTGCTCCCGACCAATCTGAAGCCACTGGCGCGACAACCGCCCCGCAGCATGTGGTCGTCATCGGGGGTGGATTGGCGGGATTGTCATCGGCCTGCGTGCTGGCGGCTCGAGGCCATCGTGTCACCTTGTGCGAGAAGAACGATTGGGTCGGGGGCAAGGCGGCGGTCCTGCATACGGACGGGTATCGGTTCGACATGGGCCCGACGATCCTCACGCTCCCGAGCGTGCTGCGACGCGTCTTCGCCGAAGCGGACCGCAATCTCGATGACTACCTCGAATTGGTCCCCTTGGATCCGCAGTGGCGTTGTTTCTTTGAGGGATCCGAGGCCGCCAAAACGAGCGAGAACACGGTGCTCGACCTCGTGGCCGATGTCGACGCGATGAAACAACACCTCCGCGAGTTCACCGGGGAAGAGGTGACTGCCGACGGCTATGAAAAGTTCCTCCGCGTCAGCGAGCAGTTGCATGGTGTTTCGGATCGATTTTTCTTTTGGCGATCGATCGGCGGTTTGGCGGACACGATGGAGATGGGAGGGGCGTTCTCCGCGGCTGTGCTCAAGGACGTCATGTCCCTGCGGATGGGGCGGAGCGTGGCCTCCGTGGTGCGGTCGCATGTGCCCGAGCACCGCGTTTCCCAGATGATGGACCACTTCACCCAGTACGTGGGGTCGTCTCCCTACGCGTCGCCTGCCGTGCTCTGCGGGATTGCCCACATGCAGACCGAGGAAGGCATCTGGTATCCCGTCGGCGGCACCGGCGCCGTTCCAGAAGCTTTGGCAAAGCTCGCCGAGGAACTGGGCGTCGACATCCGCACCGGCACCGATATCCTGCGCATTGAATCGGACGCGTCCGGTGTTCGCGATGTGGTTACGGCGGGAGACGAAACGATTGCCTGCGATGCCGTGGTCAGTAATTGTGATTCGGTTCGCACCTACCGAGAGTTGTTGCGGGGAACGCCTGCGGCGAAAACCTTCCAGCGCAAGAGCGACTACGAGGCTGCCTGCAGCGGCGTGGTTTTGTATCTCGGTTTGAATCGCCGCTACGAACAACTGCTACACCACAATTTCATCTTTTCCAAAGACCCCAAAGCGGAATTCGACTCGATCTATCGCCGCGGTGAGGTTGCCCCTGATCCGACAGCGTACGTTTGCGCCCCTTCGATTTCCGAGCCAGGCGTTGCGCCCGAGGGAGGAGAGGCTTTGTATGTGCTCGTCCACACCCCCTATCTCCGCAGCGGGCATGACTGGAAAGCGATGTTGCCGGACTACCGCGACGTGATTCTCGACAAGCTCGAACGGACGGCGGGCATGGAAGGGATCCGGGACGCCATCGTGACCGAAGATGCGCTGACTCCTGAGGACATTCACAATCGCTATCGAGTGCTCAACGGTGCGATCTACGGGCTCGCCAGTCACGGCAAATTCACAGGTGCGTTCAAACCGGGCAATCGTCGAAAAGAAATTCCAGGCTTATACCTCGCGGGCGGCGCAGCCCATCCCGGCCCGGGCATGCCGATGGTGTTGATGAGCGGATGGATCGCGGCGGATTCCCTCGATCAAGACGCACGGGCTGGCCAATTCGGTACGATCACAGCGGAATCGACCGCGTGACGTCTGAACTCGCCCCCGCGCCAGCCGCTTGGTTTCAAAATGGATTTCATCGGTTCCTCGATTCCTATTTGAAACGCCACTTTCACGCGATCGCCGTTGAGCGAGAGGGATCGCGGTCCTGGGCCACGATGGATCCCGACGAGAACGTGCCCGTGATCGTATATTGCAACCATCCATCGTGGTGGGATCCGATGATCGCCCACTTCATCAATCGTCGCTTGATGTCGCCGCGTCAACTCTACGCGCCCATCGACGAGGTGGCACTGGCGAAATACAAGGTGCTGGCGAAGCTCGGTTTTTTTGGCGTTGATCTGAATTCGAATCGCGGGGCGGCTCGTTTTCTGCGATCAACTGGGGAGTTATTGCAGCGGCCCGCCTCGGCGTTATGGTTGACGCCGGAAGGGCATTTTGCTGACGCCCGAGATCACGCGGCCAACCTGATGCCGGGACTCGCCCACCTGTGTTCCAAATTGCCGCGAGGGTTAGTCGTCCCCATCGCTCTGGAGTATGTTTTTTGGGAAGAGCGGTTGCCAGAATGCTTGCTGCGAATCGGTGAGGTGGTCTCGCTCGCCGAGCACCCGGGGGATTCGAAATCAAGATGGGCCGAGCGGCTCACCGTCGGGCTGCGTGAGAACCAGAGGAAACTCTCCTCGCTCGCCATCGCCCGCTCGGCCGAACCCTTCGAGAACCTGCTGCGTGGAAAACAGGGCGCCTCCGGCGTCTACGATTGGTCACGCCGCATCCAATCATGGTTATCCCTTCGCAAGTTCGATGCTGCACATGGAGACAAATTTGGAGTTCGCTCGAGTGAATGATTGGTTCATGATCGTCATGCTCTGGGTGCTCCCTGCCGTTGCCCTGCTGCTGGCCGGTTTGGCAGCACTGATGTTTTCTGGAAACCTGCCCAGGTTTCTGAGATGGCGGGCCGGCGAGCTCAGTCCCACCGAGGAGGAACCGTCGATCTCCGTGTTGATCCCCGCCCGTAACGAAGCCGCCGGGATCAGCGACTCCGTCCAAGCCGTGCTAGCGAACACGGGCGTCGTTTTAGAAGTTGTCGTGCTCGATGACGATTCCAGTGACAGTACGGCCGAGCTCGTTCGTGAAATCGCTCAGGACGACGGACGCGTGCGGTTGCTCGACGGCGTGACGCTGCCACCGGGCTGGAACGGAAAACAACACGCCTGCTGCCGTCTCGCCGAGGCGGCCCAATTTGACTTGCTGCTATTTCTCGATGCCGATGTGCGGCTGAAGCCAACCGCGCTGCAACAGCTGACGCGGCGCAAAGCTCAGTACGCGGACCAGGGCCCCGCCAAGGGCGAACCGATCTCGCTGCTCAGCGCGTTTCCGAACCAAGAGACCGGGTCGCTGTTTGAGAAAATACTGATCCCGATGATGCACTACATCCTGCTGTGTTACCTGCCCTTCGACCGAATGCGATCGCGGACCGACCCGGGGTATGCAGCGGGGTGTGGGCAAATCTTTGTGACCGACCGGGAAGCCTACCAACGCAGCGGCACGCATGCGGCGATCCGAACATCGCGACACGATGGGCTGCAGCTGCCAAGAATCTATCGCCAAAATGGCATGCTGACGGACTGCGTCGACGGCACGGGGCTGGCCAACTGCCGGATGTACCGTGGTGCTGGAGAAGTGGTCCGAGGACTGCTCAAGAACGCCCATGAAGGCATTGCGAACTGGCGATTGCTGATGCCCTTTACCGTGCTCCTCAGCGGTGCCAACGTGCTGCCCTACGTGACGTTGGGATATGCTCTCGTTCAATATTCCGACGATAACCATGGCGTCGCGGTTTGGTTTGCTGCCCTGACCAGTTTCGCAGCGATCATCCTCAGTCATCTACCGCGGTGGGTCGCGGCGTGGAAACTACCGCAAAGTCCAACGGGCGCGTTCTTCCATCCCCTCTCCATCGTGTTGTTCCTGCTCCTTCAATGGTGGGCATTTTTCACCCACCTGTGCGGCAAACGGGTGTCCTGGCGTGGACGCGACAGCTGAACTCCACGTTGCGGCGTTCGCCCACGACTGGCGGACACCTGAGAAATTTCCACAATCCTCTCAGGAGACCTACCAGGTCAGAAAAACAGAAGAAGCAAGGGAACGTTCACCGCGGAATTTAAGCAGAACGCGGTCGATCTGATTGTCAGACAAGACTACTCGTTCAATGCCGCCTCGGAATCGTTGGGCGTCGACGCTGCCACTTTGCGTTCTTGGCACCGAAAACTAGCGTTGTCTCGGCACGACGCGGTGAAAGTGCAGGTACACTTCCCGGTCGACCACGCGCCGCACGCCCTCGACGAGGCATTTGGGCTCATTGTCGCGCTCGCCTTCGGCAATGATCTTTTCAATCGGTGTGCCAGGTGCGACCGAGAAGGTGCGTTGATTGATGGTTTGATTGCCGGCATCGAGCTCGGGGATGATGAAGTGGCAGGTCGCCCCGAACGTGAGCATGCGGGCGTTGTTGGCATCGTGGTAGGGCCGAAAACCGGGGAATCCTGGCAATAGACCATGATGGAGATTGATGATCCGCCCACCGGCGAACTGCCAACACACCTCCGCAGGAAGCACGCGCATGTAGCGGGCGAGGATCAGATAATCGATGTCCATTTTATCGAGAATCTGGACCATCGCTTCGTTGTCGGCGCCGCCTTGTCCATCGCCGATCATGCGAAATTCCGAGCCGAATTCACCGGCGAGGGGTTCGAGTTTCTTGCGATTGGAAATCACGACGGGGACATCCGCCGCGATCGTGCCATTGGCAACGGCTTGCAGGACGGCGCGCGGCGTGTCTTCCACGTAAGTGCAGGCTAGCGCGATACGGGGCCGCCTGTGCGGGCGGACATTCGGGCTCCAGACGCGGATCGACAGCCCCGTGTGGTCGCCGATCTGACGCATCTCATTTCGCAATTCTGCCAGCGAGACTTGGCCTTGGACCTCGGGCATCTCGTCGAACTGGATTCGGCAGAGCATCGCGAACAGTGATTGCTCGTCGTGGTCGTACATCTGAATCTCAGCGATCCGCGCCCCGCGACCGGTGAGATGGTGAATGATGGGATCGGCCAGGCCGGTGTGGTCAGGTCCGAGAGCGGTGATGACGACTTCCATGAGCGACGGAGCAGGTGTGGAGGACAAGGATGGCAGGAATAGGAGGCACGAAGTCCGAGAGGGTGGAATCTCGCGTGATCGCAGTGGCGACGGGAGCCGCGGCCTCGTAATGGAGGGTGGATGGCGTATCATGATAGAGGGCAATCCAGCGTTGCCTATACCATCCTTGTTGCTGGCGTTCGCCCGAGACTCATCCCATGTCAAAACCGAAAGCAAAAAAAGACCCATCGCCCGCCGCGACCCGGCAGCGGATCCGGCGCCGCGAGGATCTGCCCCAGGGCGAAAATCTGTGTGACCATTGCTCGGCCAAGTGCTGCCATTATTTCGCCTTGCCGATCGACGAACCGGTCTCACGTAAGGATTTCGATTTCGTCCGTTGGTACCTGCTGCATGACCGAGCGAGCGTATTTGTGGACGAGGAAACCTGGTATCTGTTGGTACACACGACCTGCAAACATCTGCAAGATGACAACCGTTGTGGGATCTACGAGACACGCCCTCAAATCTGCCGGGAGTACACGACCGACGAGTGCGAGTTCGAAGACGATTGGTGTTACGAACGCTATTTCGAAACCCCGGAACAGATAGACGAGTATGCCGATGCGCTCTTCGGCCCCCAGTTCGAACAGTCTGGCCGCCGGAAAGAGGACTCCCTCCGCAGTCGCCGCCCCACCGGATTGCCACTAGTCTGACCGCTGGCGATCGGTCGCTCACGAGATTCCAATGGTTCATTCAACTCAAGACGAATCCTCCTCCGCCCGGGAGATTCTTGCTCAGGTCTGGGGCTTTGACGACTTCCGCCCCTTACAGGAGGAAGCGGTCGGCGATGTGATCGCGGGCCGCGACAGCGTGGTGGTGCTACCGACGGGCGGAGGCAAATCGCTGTGCTATCAAGTCCCGGCTCTGGTCCGCGACGGGATGGCGGTGGTCGTCTCGCCACTGATCTCGCTGATGAAGGATCAAGTCGACGCGTTGCAGAGCAACGGTGTTGCGGCGGCGTTAGTCAACAGCACCCAGAGCGAGGATCAGAAACGCGAGACGGCCGCTCGGATTCGACGGGGCGAGATTCGCTTGCTCTACCTCGCACCCGAACGACTGCTCTCCCCACGCACGCTCGATTTTCTCACGTCGATCCCGATCTCATTCTTCGCCATCGACGAAGCTCACTGTGTGAGTAATTGGGGGCATGATTTTCGTCCGGAGTACCGTGGCCTGCGGGTTTTAAAACAGCGGTTTCCCGAGGCATCGGTGCACGCCTTCACTGCAACGGCGTCCGAGCGAGTGCGTGAGGACATCGCCGAACAACTCGAGCTTCGCCAACCTCAGATGTTGGTCGGCAGTTTCGACCGCCCGAACCTTACCTATCGCATGCTCCGCCGCGATAACGCGCTGCAGCAGATCATGGGCGTCGTCGAACAGCACCCCGGCGAATCCGGAATCGTGTACTGCATCACGCGAAAGGAAGTGGAGCAGACCGCTGCGGCGTTGGCGGCAAGAGGCATCTCAACCAAGCCGTACCATGCCGGCCTCGATGACGTGACCCGGCATGCCAACCAGGAAGCCTTTATTCGTGAACAGGTAGATGTGATCGTGGCCACGGTGGCCTTCGGAATGGGCATCGACAAATCGAATGTTCGATTCGTCATCCATGCCGGGATGCCCAAATCGATCGAGCACTACCAACAGGAAAGCGGCCGCGCTGGGCGCGATGGATTGGCGTCTCAGTGCATTCTCTTGTACAGCGGCGGCGACCTGATGACCTGGAAACGCATCCTCGAGATGGGCGACCGATCGAACTTTGATGAAGCGATGGCAAACGTGAATGCCATGGCGGAGCTGTGTTCCGGCGTGCAGTGCCGGCACGCAGCAATCGTGAACTACTTTGGGCAAGAGTTCGATGTTGATAATTGCAACGCCTGCGATGTCTGTTTGGGCGAACTCGATACGGTCGACGATCCGATCACCTTGTCACAGAAGATTCTCTCCAATGTGTTGCGGCTGCAGGAACGTTTTGGGGTCGCCTATAACGTCAAAGTCCTGACAGGATCCCGGGACCAAAAAATCACTCGCGCCGGTCACGATCAGCTCAGCACCCACAACCTGCTCGGCAATGAATCGGCTGCCAACGTGCGGACTTGGATCGAACAATTGGTCTCGCAGCGTTTTCTCCAACGCACCGGCGAGTACAACGTGTTGCAACTGACCCCAGCCGGACGGGAGCTACTGCACCGGCGGGGGACCGTCACTCTGACCCGCGCCGCCCCTTCCTCGGGCGGACGCTCAGCCAAATCACCGGCCGTGGATTCTTGGGAGGGCGTCGACCGGGCACTCTTCGATGCGCTGCGTGCCAAACGCAGTGAGTTGGCAACCGAGCGCGGCGTTCCCGCCTACATTGTTTTTGGAGATGCCGTGCTCCGTGACCTGGCTCGGATCCGTCCCACTTCGATCGCCCGACTAGGGGACATCCGCGGTATCGGCCAACGCAAACTCGAAGAGTATGGCGAGATTTTCTTAACAGAAATCGACGCGTATTGCCAACAGACCGATTTGTCACGCGATGTCGCTGGGGCTGATTCACCCAGTACGCCTGTCAGCACATCGTCCCCGCCGAAAAGTATCAAGGGAGCCATGGCCCAACAGGAGGCGGACGAGATGTTCGCCAAAGGGATATCGATCGACGAGGTCGCCGAAAAAATGGGACGAGCCTCGTCCACGGTGTGTGGCTACCTCAGCGAGTACCTCCGCAGCGCCGAGATTACCGACGCGTCGGCCTGGGTTTCCCCAGAGCGAATCCGGCTGATCGAAGCGGCGATCCCCGCCAGCGAGGATGGCCGGCTCAAACCGATCTTCGAAGCGGTTCAATCCCAACAAACCCTCGATCCGCCGATCAGTTGCGATGAGATCCGTATCGTTTTCACGTGTTGGCAAAACCGAGTCGACGCCTGAGGTACCTGCCCGCTTCCCCTCCAGATGCCAGCGCTTCTCCCGTCCGCCGGATTGTTTGAGCAGAAAGTCAACCCATCCGAGTCGCCCGCAATCAGCCCCGCAAATCATGAGCAGAATCCAATCGCAATCGACACAGCAAGACCGCCTCGCAGCACGTGACGTCTGGCGACTGTGTTGCCTGGTTGTCGTCGCTGTGGGGGTGTCGGGATCGAGCGCGAACGCGGTCGAGGCGATTGATAGGCAGCCGCCCAACATCGTGTTGATCATTGCCGACGACATGAACTGGGATGATTGCGGCGCCTACGGACATCCCGCCATCGCGACACCTCACATCGATCAGCTCGCCAGCGAGGGATTGCGATTTCAGCACGCGTACCTGACGACGAACTCCTGCAGCCCTTCACGGGCGAGCATCATCACCGGCAAGTACCCGCACAACACCGGCGCCGAACAGTTGCACTGGCCCATCCCAGCGGACACCTCGACGTTTGTGGGCAAGCTACAATCATCTGGCTACTACACCGCTGCGGCAGGGAAGTGGCACATGGGCGATGCCGTCCGCGACCACTTTGACCGAATCTACGAGGCGTCGACGGCAGGCTTCGTATTGCCAAGCAGTGCAGACGGCGAGCCAGCTCAGATGATCGCCAAGCAACCGAGTGGTTGCGAGGATTGGGAGCGAGCTCTGCAGGAACGCGAGCGGTCCAAACCGTTCTTCATGTGGTTGGCGTCTCTGGACCCGCACCGTGAGTATCACGACGGAGCTCTCGATCCCCCGCATCAACTCTCCGACGTGATCGTTCCACCTCATTTGCCCGACACGCCGGACGTTCGTGAGGACTTGCGTTTGTACTACGATGAGATCGGACGGCTCGATGGGTACGTTGGCAAGGTACTCGACGAGCTCGAAGCCCAGAGCGTGGCCGATGATACGATCGTCTTGTTCATCAGCGACAACGGCCGTCCTTTCCCGCGCGACAAGACGACGCTCTACGATGGCGGTATCCGTACACCGTGGATTGTGCGGTGGCCCGGTGAGATCGCTCCGGGAGGCGTCGCCGAGACGATCGTGAGTTCAGTCGATATCGCGGCAACACTGCTGCAGATTGCTGGCTTGCCTTCGGACGCGCTGTCGACCGAGGGCGAGAGCTTTGCTGCTGTACTCGCCGATCCTGCTCAATCGCACCGCCGATACGCCTTCGCCGAGGACCATTGGCACGACTACGAAGACCATGCGAGGTGCGTGGTCGATCAACAGTTCAAGCTGATTCGAAACGACTACGTGGATCTACCTTCCACGCCTTCGGCGGATGCTGGTCGCGGCCTGTCGTGGCAGGACATGCTCCAACGCCAGGCTGAAGGGACGCTCACGCCTGAACAACAGAGCTGTTTCCGTGCCCCACGCGCGAAGTGGGAACTGTATGACCTGCAGCGGGATCCCGGTGAACTGGACAACCGCATCGACGACCCCGCCTACGCGGCGATCCATTCGCGGCTGCGATCGGCTCTTCAGGAATGGTCGATACAGACCGACGACTATCTTCCGAGCAAACGCACTCCCGACGAGTTCGACCGCGTAACTGGGGAACCCGACCACAGCGTGCGAAAACGCCCCCGGCCATCGAAGCAGGAAATGTTTGGGACCAACGGCAAGTACTAAATAAAACGGATGACCACCGACTCCTTTTCGAAGTCCTACAGCGAAGTCCGGCAGCGAGTCCGCTCGCTTCGCGTGATCGGTTGGCATTCAGGGACGCCCCGCCTCGTCCACGACGGTTGATTCGATCACCCCATCGGTGACCCGGCTGCGTAACGTTTGGCCTGGCTGCATATCAGCGACCGAGCGCACGACGTCGCCATGTTCGTTCAGCGTGACACTGTAACCTCGCGCCAGTACATCGAGTGGTGACAGTGCTGAGACTGCGGCGGCGAGCTGTTGCAGACGGCTGCGTTGTTGCTCAACACGGCGCCACATCAAGCCTCGAGCCTGTTCATCGAGATCGTCCACCAGACGGCTTCGATGCTGGACCAGCTCAAAGGGATTCCGAAAGATTGGTCGCGATTCAATCCAATCGAGTCGCTGACGCGAGCCCTCGATCCGCTGGAAGAGCGACCGCCGCATCGTTGCGGCAAGAGCGCCGAGCACGTCGACGAGGACTTCTCGATCCGGCAACACACGGCTGGCGGCATCGGTGGGCGTGAGTGCACGCACGTCGGCGACGAGATCCGACAGGGTGACGTCGATTTCGTGGCCGACCGCCGAGACGGTGGGGATTCGCGATCGGGCGAGCGTTCTAACGAAGCGTTCGTCGTTGAACGACCACAGGTCCTCGAGCGACCCGCCACCTCGCGAGACGATCAGTACATCGGGTTGGGGATCGAGCTGGTGTGCGGCGGCAATTCCCGCAACGAGTGCATCGACGCTGCCCGGTCCCTGGACGCTCGCGGGAATGAGGACGATCTCGACGCCTGCGTGCCGCGAGGCCGCAGCTTGTAAAAAGTCGCGAATGGCTGCTCCCGTGGGGCTGGAGATGATCGCTACCTTCCGCGGCAGTCGCGGCAGTGGGCGTTTGCGTTCGGGCGCAAACAAACCCTCGGATTCGAGTTTGGCCTGCAATTGTGCCAGCGCCAACTGCAGGGCCCCCATGCCTTGCGGTTGACATTTGCGAACCACCATCTGCACCGAACCACGAGCCGCGTAGACTTCGATATCGCCATAGCAGAGCACACTCTGGCCATCATCGAGGTCAAACGGCAATCGTTCGGCCACGCTCCGCCACATCACGCCACGCAGTTGCGAACGCTCGTCCTTGAGCGTGAAGTACAGGTGCCCGCTGCGCGGCCGGGCGATGTCGGTGATCTCGCCCGCCACCCACATGCTCGACAGCGACGACTCAACAGCCTGTTTGATCCGCAGAGTGACCTCACTGATGCTCAGCGCGTCGTCGGCTGTGGACGCTACGGCCTTGGTCGCCGCACCACTGGATTGGGTCGCCTTCTTCGGCGCGGCTGACTTCCGTTTACCGCGTGGTTTGGATTTCGAGGCTGGCTTTACCGAGGGGGCGACCGTGTCATCGTCGCCGCCCCCGAAGTCAAAGGGGAGTTGCTGATCGCCACCGGTCATGAAGTCGACTCAGCCGATCGTCGCGAACGGCGCCGCCGTCCCGATTTGGCGAACTTGGAGCGCACGTCGGTAACCGCTTCGAGCAATCGATCCACCTCTGCCGGTGTGTTGTAGAGGTAGCAACTCGCTCGCGTGGTGGCCGTCACGCCCATCGCCTCATGCAGTGGCATCGTGCAGTGATGACCGGCTCGCACGGCCACGCCGTATCCGTCGAGGAATTGAGACACGTCGTGGGCGTGCACACCATCGATCAGGAAACTGTTGATCCCCGCCTTTTTGTCTGCGGTCGGTCCGATCACGCGAACACCATCGATGGCGCGTAGTCCAGCGTCAACACGCTGGCCGAGCACGCACTCGTGGGCATGGATACGATCCATGCCGATTGCCGAGAGGTATTTCAGTGCGGCGGCTAACCCGATCGCTTCGACAATCGGTGGCGTGCCAGCTTCGAATTTTTCGGGCAGCTCCTGGCTCGTAAAACCGTCGGTCGTGACATTGAGTATCATGCCGCCACCGCCGAGAAACGCAGGAATCTCTTCGAGCAGTTCCTGTTTTCCATAGAGCACGCCGATCCCGGTCGGTCCACAAACCTTGTGGCCGCTGAAGACGATGAAGTCGGCATCCCAGGCTTGCACGTCAATCTGTTGGTGTGGCGCGGCTTGGGCGGCATCGATCAACACGGTCGCACCATAGTCGTGTGCCATCGACGTCCACCGCTGGACCGGATACTCGCTGCCGAGCGTATTGCTGGCAGCGGCAAAGGCAAACATCTTGGGTTGGAATCGATCGAGATACTCCGCCACCACGGCGTCGGAAATCTCGAAATTCTCATCCATCGGGACAAACTCGACTCGGCACCCCGTGCGGGCAGCGAGCTGGTGCCAGGGAACGATATTGGCATGATGCTCACTGATGAGCACCAAGATCACGTCATCCGGACCAACATGGGTATCGCCCCACGAACGAGCCACTGTGTTGATGGCCGCCGTCGTACCGGCAGCGAAAATGACTTCGCATGTGGCGGGCGCGTTGATGAAGGAGGCTGTCGTTTTGCGGGCCATTTCATAGGCGCGCGTCGATTCTTCGCTGAGCGTGTGGATGCCGCGGTGAACGTTGCTGTAGTAGCGGCGATAGCAGTCATCCATTGCATCGATCACCGCCCGCGGCCGCTGCGTCGACGCGGCGTTGTCGAGATAGGCCAACGGCTGGCCACTGGCGACGTTGCGATCGAGAACGGGAAAATCTTCGCGGATCCGATCGGTATCGAGCAAACTCATTGTTCCTCCCCCAGTGACGGGCCACCGAAGGACGGATCGGTTTCGATCTCCTCATCGTTCTCGGTCACAATCGGGTCCGCATCGGTACCGACGGGACGCTTCAGCGCACCCTGCAATACCTTCCAGCTGAGCAGGCAGCACTTCTGGCGATTCGGCGTCAGGCGGGGGCCAAAGAGCTGCAGCATGTTCTCAGCCGAAAACGACTGGATCTCATCAATCGACTTGCCCTCGAGCTCTTCGAGCAGCATCGAGGCTGACGCCTGGCTGATCACGCAGCCATCGCCTTCGAACCAGGCTTGGGCCACACGTCCCTGATCGTCCAATTGCAGATCGATGTGGATTTTATCACCACAGAGCGGATTTTTTCCATCATGAGCGTGAGTCGCCGTCGCGAGGGCCCCCCGGTTATAGGGGTCTTCGTAATGGTCGAGCACGTTTTCTTGGTAAATGTCCTGGTCGTCAGGATTGTCCTGGGGGTGGGCCATTGGCGTGGAAACGTAGAAGGGCGTGGAAAAATAGGCGACAGGAGCACGCAGTGCCTGAGTCTTCGTCATCATTTCGCGTGGCGCTCCTCTCCTTCACTCTACGCAACTTGTCAAAAAAAGGAACGGCCCCCGACCCGCCGAACTGGGAAAGTGCTGCCGTTTCCCAATGATTGAATGATCTTTCGGCCATTTTCGCAGCTGATTGACGGTGGCGAACGATTACACTCCATCGCGAACCGGTAGCGACGCCCACGAAGTCGAAGCAGGAATCTTTCCCGGTTTTCGCCAACGTTGGATCGCAACGGTGGTCGACTCACTCAATGACAATCTGCTGCCCGATGAGTTCGACGAGTCTCACAGAACAGATTGCCCAGGAACCGAGGGGTTCTCAACCGATGGAAACGAGGTGATCGCGACATGAGCGGGTATCTACACGAACTCACACTTCGGCTGGCGCTCGGCGCGGCCATGCTGCCATCGAAACAGCGCGATACGCACGCGCAGTGGCTGCTCGCCCAGCAAGGGGCCGACGGTGGATTTGCCGGCCGCGAAGGGGCGAGCGATCCGTACTACACAGCCTTTGCACTGCGTTCCCTGTGGATTCTCGAACGCCTCGACGCCTCGGTGGCCGAGCGAGCGGGCCAATTCCTGCGTCAGCGATTGTCGCATCGCGACAGCGTCATTGACCTGATCTCGCTAATTTTCGGCGCCGCGATCTTGGAGATGGCCGCTGGCGAGATCGTGATCTCGGACGAGGACACGACATGGCGAGAGAATGTCGCGGGGATGCTCGGGGAACTGCGTTGTAGCGACGGCGGATTCGCGAAAACACCCGAGGGCCGGGCGGGCAGTACCTACCAAACGTTTCTATGTATCCTCTGTCACGAATTGATGGAGGTCCCTGTTGCCGACGTTGATGGTGTGATCCGTTTTCTGAATTCGCAGCGTCACGAGGATGGTGGCTACCTGGAAATTCGCGCCGCCAAACGCCCAGGCGTCAATCCCACCGCAGCAGCTATCGGGGCACTGAAGGCTCTCGGCCGCCTCGAGGTTGCAAGCGAAGTCGATACTGTCGAGTTTCTCTTAGAGATGCAGGGCGACGAGGGCGGCCTGACCGCAAACACGCGTATCCCCTTCGCCGACCTACTGAGCAGTTTCACGGGGCTGACGACGTTGGCCGACTTGGATGCCGCTGCAGGACTTTCGATTCCGCGGTTGGCCGCCTATGCGGAATCGATGCAGTCGGCAGGCTCGGGCGGCTTTGTCGGCTTCGCTCTCGATCAGACCGCTGATGTGGAGTACACCTTTTACGGCCTGGCGACGCTCTCGATGTGTGCGGGACTCTCCACCGCCTGATTGTCGGATCCAAATGAGGTTTTGGACTAGCAGCGACGATTTTGCGGATTGTATTCAATGTCCGGGCCAATCGTGCCGATTTAGTAGGACAGCGCGTTGTTGAAACGATTGCGCCCTACCCCACCGCATGGATAGCAAGCGATTTTTGAGCAGGTCTTTCGGCTGACCAGTCTCATCGATCGAGTTGCGTCGCGATTCACCGCAAGAGGCGGAAACCATGATTCTCTGGACGATCAAGCTCATACGCAGCGTGCGCAAAGCAATCGCGGGAAGGAAGCATCCTTCCCAGCTCGCTTGGGGCATTGCGCTGGGTGCCCTCGTGGGTCTGATCCCGCACGGCAACCTGTTGGCCGTGGTATTGGTGCTGCTCGTTTTGATGCTACACGTCAATCACGCCATGGTCGCATTGGTCGGCGTGATGGTCACGTTTGCAGCCCCACGTCTCGATCCGACCTTCGATGCCTTCGGTCGGTGGCTGTTCGAGCAACCCCAGGTCGCCGAGCGGCTCAGTTTGGCGTGGCAGTATCCGCTGGTGCCTTGGACGGATCTCAACAACACGATCGTGATGGGAAGCTTCGTCATTGGACTGATCTCCGTCGTGCCAATTTTCCTGATCACCTACCCGCTGCTTCGCGCCTGGGCACCTGTCGATGCCGCCGACGATGCCGCTGATGCGGACGATCCAGACGCAGGCACTGAGACGCACGCTGGGGCTGAGGCCGAGACAAACGCCGAGGCCGCGGCCCACGCCCAGACCGGCCGAGCGGCAGATCCTCATCAGGGTACCGACACGCCCGAGCAAGACGCTTCGGTGCAGCGAATTGATGCCAGTCATGCTGATAGTCGAAACAACCACATCGAGACCCCGCTAGTCGCCAGTCCAGTCGCCGCGAGCTATCAGGCTTCGCAGCCGGTGGCCCCGGAACACGTACCGGCCGAGAGCCCGTCCTCTCCAGCGACCCAGCAGAGCGTCGCGTTGGAACATCAAGACGAGCGTGATCCGTCAACGATTGCCGGGAATACAGATGCCGATTCCCGACCCGCCGGAGAGATCGTGTCGGACCAGGCCAGTTGGCGACCCGCTGGATCGGCGCCCGCCTCACGTCCCACCCGTGTCGCGATTAGTCCGGGCTCGTCAGAAGGATTCATGACGACCCAAAAGCTGGTTGCCAACCGATCCGCCCAAATACAAACAGCAGACGATTCGCAGGGATCGTCCGTCGATGACCAACACAAAATTGATGAAGCCCTCAGCTATCTGCTTCGACAGTTGCGTGATTCCAAAGACAAGGATGTAGCATGATTCGTTGGCGATTTCTATTAACGCGATTGATTGTCGCCGTTGCGATCTTAATGATCCTCACGTTGGGCCTCGGCCCGATCGCGAGTTACATCACGGTAGCGGGGCTGCAAACATCAACGGGGGCCCGGGCGGAAATTGGCGCCACCTCTGTGAATCTGTTCCCACCCTCGCTGCGATTCACGGACGTGCACGTCGCTGATCCACGCGATGGCAAAGAGATGCGAGATGCCTTCATGGCGGACTCCATCGAGCTAGCCATCGATGGCGATGCTCTTCTACGCCGTCGCTGGGTGATTCGTGAGGGCAGAATCAGTGGCCTGCAGGTTGGTTCCCAACGAGAGACCTCTGGGCATTTTGAAGAGGAACCGGAGACTCCCGAAGAGGACGCTGGGCCGTCGATGATTGGACAGATGCTCTCGCAGGCGACCAGCGGTTTGGCGGATCGTGCCGAGTCCATCGGAGAGAACCTCGAAACGGTTCAAACCGGCGAAGACATTCGCGTGCGATGGAAGTCGCAGTACGAAACGCTCGTTCAGCAGGCTCGCAGTCTCGAACAACGCGTCAAGACGATTCGCGATGCAGCCAAGGGGATAGATAACCCGCTCCGCGATTGGCCCGAGCTCGAGCGTACCCTTGCCGAAGCTCGCACCGCACGCGAGGAGCTATTGCAGGTCCGCGAAGCGATGGACAAGATGCCTGACCAATTGCGCAGCGATCTGGTGAAACTCGAAGAGGCCCGGCAAGCCGACTTGGCGAAAGTGGACGCCTATGTGCCCGGCGATCTGAGTGAATCAGAGAACTTTGGCATCGATTTGATCTCGACACAAATTCGCAGCTCGTTGACTCAGCTGCGGGGCTATCTCGACAACGGGCGAACGCTCGCCAATTACACCGTCGTCGCACCGGATACCGAGCGGGTTCGCGGGGAAAACTTCGACTTCCTCGGCGATCGCCGGCAACCGGAAATGCTGATCCAGAAATGCCAGGTCGATGGTCTGATGCGCGCCGATGGCAAGACCTATTCATTGACCGGGTTGATTGAAAACATGACGCCGCAGCCTGAATATTTGGCCAACCCCACCCGCGCCCGGTTGCTGCTCGAAGGTCCTGAGACGGTTCAGGTTGACTACATTCGCGATCGACGCCAGGGCATGACCAATGATCGCTTGACCCTGCACTGGCCGCAAATGGACGCCGACCCGATGCGGCTGGGCGACGGAAAGAACGTCGCCGTTGCCGTTAACGGGGGCCAGCGTGAAGTATGGGTGCAGCTCGATAGCCAGGGGGAACAGGTTCAAGGCCGATTGGTGAGCAAGCAAATGGGCGTCAACATGCACCTCGATGTCGATGGCGATGCGGCCAACTCGCCGGCCGTCGTCACGATGAATCAATCCCTCGCCAACATCGAAAGCATCGAAGTCGACGCGGCCTTCCGCGGCGATTGGAAGAAGTTCGATCTGGACCTGAAGACGAATCTGGGCAGCGTGTTTGGAGATGCACTGGAAGCAGCCATCGCCCAGCAACTCTCCGAGAGTAAAGCCAAACTCGCAGCCAAAGTCGACGATGCCCATCGCGAGCAAATGCTCCAGCTCCGTGAATGGATGTCCCAACAACAGAACGAAGCCCAGTCTCTGCTCGCCTCAGCGGATCGATCGATTGAAGAGATGAGCCAGAAAGTGCTCGCCGAAGTCGGTGACGCCGATAGCTATCTCGGCAAGCTGCGGACCTCGTTCGGCACGAGCCTCCGTTAGCGGCTACTGAACGATTACGGCTGATCGAAATGATCGGCCAGGGAATAGACCTGCGTATTGAGTTCCCTCATCCGTGACAACAGTGGCGAATAGGGTTCGTACTGATTGTTCAGGATTCCCTTGTTGGAATGCAGGTTTGAAGGGTCCTTGGTTTTGTCGGTAGGATCGTTGTCTTGGTATTTGAACCAGTGCCAGCCGACACAGATTTTTGACTCGATCAAATCGATGCAGAAATTCTGGTAGAACCGCCCGCGATCGGCTTGGGTCGGCACGCACCAACCCGCCCCGCTGTCATTAGTCAGCCCGGGGGCGTCCATCCCTTTGGTGTAAAATTCCGTCACGATCAACGGTTTGCCGATCGCATTGGCCAACTCCGTCGCCTTCTTCGCAGGCGACCATTTTCCGTAGAGGTTGTAACAGAACGCATCGATGTATTTTCCGAGAACGTCATACGATGTATTGGCCGAGTAGAGTCGTGGTCCCAGCAGCATGTGGTTGGCGTCAACACGGCGGATCGCTCGGGCGACCGTACCAACGTATTTCTCCATCACGAGGTCGTCGAATTCTTGACGATCCGTTTCGGTGAGATCAGTCTCCGAGGCATCGGCCCCGTGACGATTCTGTAAAAACGCCGCTGCGGCACGATAACCATGGTCGCGTTCGTTGAGTTTCAGGTATCGCGAGATCATGTTGGGTTTCAGCGGCAGCTCATTGTCGAAGAAATAACCCAGCAGATTGGGATCGTCCCGGAATTCGGGCAGGTTCTTCTCGGCATGCTGATCGCAGAACTCCTCCCACCCTGGATCGAACACGAGGATACAGTCACCGGGATAGTTGGCGTGTCCTGAACCGCGTCGGGTTCGGCCTCTACTGAACGTTGTCATGAAGTTCCAGTTGACGCAGTAGCTGACTCCATCACTGGCTTTTTGGATCGGCGTGTCCGATGTCCAGGAGCCTGTGCCAGTGAACCCATTTTCGCGAAGCAGAGCGACTGTCTGGGCTGCCCATTGCTGTTTGCTTTTAAACGCGTGATCGAAGGCTTCTTTCTGTGCCGGGCCAGTCCCGATCTTGACCGAGACAACGCCACGATTGATGTGGCGATAGCCTTCTGGGTCGATGATCCACCACCGCCCATCCAGCTGAGCTGTATAGAAAAAGCCAGTTGATTCTTCTCGTTGATCCATTCGGCTTCCGTACTGGTTGCGTTGGATCGGTTTGGCCTGAAAACCATCGAGCAGGGCAACGGTTCGTGTTGGTCGCTCACGCCAACTGTGGTGCGGCTTGGGCTTGGCCATGACCATCGTGGTCTCCGCATGGGAAGCCAATGGCATCGTCACTGCCAGCAGGACAGCGGCAGCGGTAACTCGGGACCGGAATGCGTTTTGGTAATTCATAAAACCAAGGTGGTTCGGCAGCGCAAAAAAAGGAAGGGGATACGGACATCCAAGTGAGACCCAAGGGGGCGTCGTCATGACTGGGAAGCCCTACTGGGCGACCGCAGCGATACCGTACATGTTGTATCCCAATTGGACGTCGTCGGGACGCTCGAAGGAACCGAGCACCAAATCCTGGGGTTCATCGACAACGCATTTCCAAATCGAGAAGGTTCGATCGATGCTGGCCGCCGGGCCGACGGCGAGTCGTCTGGAGTGATTGAAACGGTGTGCTGCCTCATCGAGGCCGAGGTCGATGCCTGTGTCTTGGAATTTGTCGGCGAGCCACGGCGGCACGGCAATGTTGTCGTTGAAGAACAGGTAAACCGTAGCCGGCTGGGCCACAGTGACTCGGACCTCCAGATCGTCGGCGAACTTATCGTCGTTGAAAGGCATGACGTAGTCGGCACCAATCAGATCGGTTGGGATCCCGTCTTCGCTGACGCCGTTCCATTGGTGATCTCGGTCGACAAATGCTTTGCAGTCTTCCCGCAGGCCAGCATGGACGATCCGGTAGAACATACGGCTTTCAGGGCGACGCTCGCTCAGGTTATCTCGGACCGCTGCGATGACTGGGCTTTTGGAGTGTAGCGGGGCAAGGTCGCGGACGCCTGGGAGTCGTTGATTATCGATCGATTGGATCCGACGAGATCGGCCATCGCGGCCTACCCGAGTCGCTTGGCCTTGAACGAGGTGTTCGCGTTTGGTGGAGACCGTTTGCTGGCGACGCTGATCGGCAGACCCCAGTTCAACGTCGACCTCGCCTTCGAAGACGGCAACCTCGGTTTCACCCGAGTCACTGATGGCGACACCGAACTCCGTACCCAGGTCGGTGACTCGAGCTACCGGGGTGTCGATCACAAACCCGCTGCCGTGCGGTCCCGCCTTCGCCGCGATACGACCGTAGGTACAGTACACCCGGTCCCGGTCCTGGACTTCCATCAGGCAGGGAGCCAGCAGCAACGCTTCGACGCCTGAATCAAACACGAGCTTCAACGTCCCTTCATGAATGCAAAGCTTTTGCCCAATCGATACACGGCTCAGTTCGTCGACCGCCCGGTGCTGACTGTCCCAGACCACGCCGGCACTGTGAATCAATGTCGCGACGTGGGATTGATTGGCAATGAGCGTCGGAGTAGCCGGGGTCTGTTGGCCAACAAAGACCTGCCAAATCGCCAACGAGGCTGCTAGCAAAACGACAGCGCTGACCGCGATTGCTGGGCTGAACGATCGCCCTGATTGGTGAGTGGTCCCGGCCAGGTCCGCTGAATCAAAGGCTTCCAAAACCTGTGAATTCGCCATCGACTTGGTGGGCTGAGGATGAACCAATCTCGAAGCGATGTGAGCCGTTTCCTGCATGTACTCAATGTACTCGCGCCGCACATCGGTGTCGCCGGTGACAGCGGCTGCTAATTGCTGCTGGTCGGCCTCCGTCGCTGAACCTTCGAGTTGCTTGGTAACCAGTTCGTGGACGAGGTCAAACGGTCGTGAGTCATCGGAGGTATTCATCAGGAAGATACTCCCGCGTGTTGAAGTTGGTGTTCGATGCAGAATCGGAGCGATCTGCGAATTCGCTGTACGGACTTGTAGACAGCGTCGACGCTGCACTTCATTGTGACGGCGACCTGTTCGACTTGCCGGCCCGGTTCGTAGAACCGCGACAACAGGTCGCGCTGGTGCGGCGGGCAATGTTCAAGACAATGGTCGAGTGCCTTGAGCCGCTCGTCGCCATGCGGCGATGCGAAGCCGCCCTGTTCGCTTGCGAGGCATTCGATGAGGTCATCACCAAAGATAAGCCGGCTTCGGCTGGCTTTTTTTCGCCAAGTCAGGATTTCAAAGTGAGCAACGCGAATCGCCCAGGCTGAGAAGTTGGATCCGGGTTCGAACTTGTCAAACTCCAGCCAAAGTCGGACGCTCGTTTCCTGCCAGATCTCGTCCGCATCACTCCAACTGGGCACGTTGGCAAGGATGTATCCCTGCACTGACCGCTGGTGCTGTGCAATCAGCCGGGCGAACTCAGAGTGGTCGGAATCCAATGACATGGCGTGCACCTGCTGGACGAGCGGAGTGAAGGGTTGCGCGAATGGAACACCGCCCATCGTACAAGGGCATTTCAGTCCCGGAAATGGACAGAAATCCCGGTCTGCCCAAGAAATGAAGCGACCTGCAGACTTTTCCTGGCGGAATTCACTTTTTCTTGTCCAAACGGGATAGTGGTCTGCCCTTTCCCCTTGCGCCCCGGTGTACGGCGTTTTCGAAGAGGGTGCTGGCTCCCTATGCACCTTGACGTTCCCCGACGAACGCGTCGGATCACATTTTATCCTCTTTTTTTAATAATCTTTTCCCGAAGGAACACCCTTATGCGTTCTCGACTCCGTCATCGCGGGCCGGCAGGTTTCACCCTGGTAGAATTGTTGGTTGTGATCGCCATCATCGGCGTGCTGGTTGGTTTGCTATTGCCCGCCGTGCAGGCGGCTCGCGAAGCCGCTCGCCGGATGAGCTGCAGCAATAATTTCAAGCAAATCGGTCTGGCCGTTCACAACTACCACTCCGCCTACCAACAACTGCCCATTCACGGGGCGGGGACTCACCCGACCTCTGGGAGAAATATTTGGCTAGACCGCAATGACGCCTCGAATCGGCGTCTCAGCTTTCTCGTGGGGATCCTTCCGTTCATGGAGCAGCAGGCCCTGTGGAGCCAGATCTCCAACCCCAGCACCGTTCGCACCGATGGGAACGCATCGGCGGTCCGCGGGGTGGTGGGAAACCCGTGGCCTGCGATGGGGCCAACCCCGGAAGAGATCAATTACATCCCCTGGTTCACCAATATCCCTGCCCTGCGATGCCCAAGTGACCCAGGTGTCGGATTGCCCGCACTGGGACGTACTAATTACGCTGCCAACCTGGGCGACTGCTTTCTCGATGGCCGCGACGGAGCGTTGAAGGTTCGCAATAACGAACCGGTTCCCTATCAGGCCGACTCCGCTTTCGCACAGGCAGCTCTTGCGAAGAACCGCGGCTTTTTCAAAATCCATCAAAGCAGTCGTTTCCGCGATATCCTTGATGGTCTGTCCAATACGATCTGCGCCGGAGAGATCGCAACCGACCTCGGAGACAACGATGCTCGAACGATTGGTTACGACATCGGAGGGAGCTCCGATCAAAGCAGTATTCTTCAGAACCCTGCTTTTTGCAGCGACGACACCACCCCGTTGATAAATCCTGAACGCCCTCAGTTTTGGAATCCAAGTTCCAACCTGTATGATGCGATTGCCGGTCGCGGTTTTCGCTGGGCGGACTATCTTCCTAACTTTTGCGGATTTTACACAGTGCGACCGCCGAATTCGGAAACCTGCGGGATCAGTTTGACCTCCAGTACGCTGGGGTCGACCTCGAGCCGGCATCAAGGCGGCGTTCACGTGTTGATGGGCGACGGTGCTGTGAAATTTGTTACCGAGTCCATTGACGCCGGGAATTCTCGGGCCCCAATGATCTGGTCGGGCAACAATCCAGGTGCAGCGAGCCCCTACGGATTGTGGGGAGGCCTGGGAACTCGGGCCGCCCGTGAATTAATCGAAGATTTCTAGCACAGGAAGTCTCACACGTACGTCCAACCGATGCTCGCTCAGGTTCCATCCATTTTCATTACGACTCTTTCTCTCCGGATCCTTCTACCCATGAAACGTCAGATCTCCTCTCGCCCATACGTTGGGGCGCTTGCTCTGCTCAGCCTCAGTGTCGCCCTCTGCATCCAGACTGGGTGCGGTAACTCAGACAACTCGCTGTCGCAGGACGTCTCCCAAAGTGACATCGATTCCTATCAACAGCAGCTAGAAGCGTCTCAAGCAAAAGCCAACGCAGAAGAAGGTTGATCGATGATGATAGCGGTTTTCTCTCAGTGTTTTCGGGCCTGCCGAACGATAGCCCTGCTGTTGCTGGCGATCGCCTGGCACGGTGAATGTCTCGCTGCCGATTCGGATTCCGTGTCGGCATCAGATCCAACTGGTGAGCGGCCCAACGTTTTATTCATCGCTGTCGACGACCTCAACGACTGGGTGGGCTGCCTCGGCGGCAACCCGGACGCACAGACTCCGAACATGGACGAATTTGCGAAGCAGAGTACGCTGTTTCGCAACGCCCATTGCCAGGTCGCGCTCTGCAATGCGTCGCGGACCTCGGTCATGACCGGCATGTATGCGTCAACGACAGGGGTCTACGGAAACAGCTCGAAACAGGCTCGCCCGGCCTACCGGTCGGCTGAGCAGATGCCGTTGTGGTTTCGTGAACACGGTTACCGCACGATGTGCATGGGTAAGATCTACCACAATGATCACGGCAAAAAAGCTTACTGGGATGAAGTCGGACCGAAGACTCTGCGCTGGGGACCTGAACCACCCGATGGGCGGCAGTTTGCCAACAAGTTCGGCGGTCGGGCAAAAGACTCGCTCGCTTGGGCGGCGCTGGATATCGAGCGTGGTGAGATGCCCGATGAGCAAATCGCAGCCTGGGCGAAGCAACAGTTGAACAAGGATCACCAGAAACCGTTCTTCCTGGCCCTGGGTTTCTACAAGCCACACACGCCGATGACTGCTCCGAAGCGGTACTTTGACCAGTTTGAGCGAGACAAGCTGACGATGCCTGAGGTACGCAAAAATGACTTAGACGACGTGCCGGAGATCGGGCGCCGTTGGGTTCTGGATCGCCAAGAATTGATCGCTGACGATGCCGTGGACCAGTTCAGCCCCACCTACCGTCGCGAGCTGGTGCATGCCTACCACGCCTGTGTGGCGTTGACCGACGACTGCATCGGCCAGGTGCTCTCGCACTTAAAGAACAGCTCCTACGCCAATGACACCATCGTGGTCTTGTGGTCCGACCATGGCTGGCATCTGGGTGAAAAACGTCACTGGCGGAAATGGATGCCCTGGGAAGAATCCACGCGAAGCTTTCTAGCCGTTCGCGTCCCGGGACTCTCTGCCGAAGGCGAGGTCTGCGATCGGACGGTCGGATTGATTGACATCTTTCCAACGCTCACCGAACTTTGTGAGATCGAAGCTCCCGACCAGCTGGAGGGCGAAAGTTTCCGCGACCTGTTGACCAACCCCCAGGCCACATGGACGCGGCCAGCCCTGACATCAACGAAAGCAGGCAACCACACGGTGCGGTCCGAGCGGTGGCGATACATTCGTTATCGAGACGGCTCCGAAGAACTGTACGATCATTCCGAAGATCCCAACGAATGGACCAACCTGGCCGATCAACCGGAATATCGCGAAATCAAGAATCAACATGCGCAGTGGATCGACACGCTGACCGAAGGGGAAAAAATCAAATGATGAAATCGAGAATGAACGAGCGATCGGGTTTCGGTGCTCGACTGAGTGTCGGGGTTTTCTGCTTGATCGGGCTGAGCCAATCTGCGCTCAAGGCCGCCGAGCAACCTGAACGTGAGTCCGCGCCTCCGAACGTGATCATGCTGATGAGTGATGATCAAGGGTGGGGGGATGTTGGTTTCAACGGCAATGACGATATCCACACACCGAACTTGGACGCGATGGCCGCTGGCGGTGCTCGCCTAGACCGGTTTTACGCCGCCGCTCCGCTCTGTTCACCAACGAGAGGCAGTTGCTTAACGGGACGCTATCCGTTCCGGTTCGGGATTCTGGCTGCTCACACTGGTGCCATGCGAGTGGGCGAGACGACGATTCCGGAATTGCTGAAAAAGAAGGACTATCGAACCGGCTTCTTTGGGAAGTGGCACATCGGCTGGGTCAAACCGGATGTTGTCAGTTCGCGAGGTTTCTATTCGCCGCCATCGCATCATGGGTTCGACCAGTACTTTGCAACCACGAGTGCTGTGCCCACCTGGGACCCAACCGTCACGCCCGAGGGGTGGAGCAAATGGGGCAATGAGGCTGGCGAACCATGGAAAGGTGGTTTCCCCTATGTCCAGGACGGTGAGGAGGCGACCGAGAACCTCGCTGGGGATGATAGCCGGATCATCATGGATCGAGTCATCCCGTTTATCGAATCCAACGCGGACCAACCGTTTCTGGCCACGGTGTGGTTCCACGCGCCGCACGAACCCGTGGTCGCTGGAGAGGAATACAAAAAGCGTTATTCCAAGTTTGGTCGGCTGCGTCAAAACTACTATGGCTGTATCACGGCGATGGACGAACAGATTGGTCGCCTGCGAGCGAAGCTGCGTGAACTGAATCTCGAGAAGAACACGCTCGTGTTGTTCTGCAGCGACAACGGCCCGTCGGATGGTTTAGCGAAAAAAGGCGTCGCTTCAGCGGGCCCGTTTCGTGGTCACAAACACACGATGTACGAGGGTGGCGTCTTGGTGCCAGCCTGTGTGGAATGGCCAGGTGTGATCCCGGCGGGAACCACCAGCGATGTACGCTGCTCGACCGTCGATTTCTTGCCGACGATCGCCCAGGCCTGCGGCGTTGAGTCCGCGATTAAGAGTTCGCTGCCGATCGACGGAATCGACTTGATGCCCGTGCTGACCGGTGCGGATCCGGATCCGGATCGCGACCTGTTCTTCGGATACCGCCGGCTCTATCAGGGAACCGATGGCAAGGCGATTATCTCAGGCGACTGGAAGCTGCTGCAGGAGGCCAAGAAAAGCGGCAGGCGATACCTGTTCGATCTAAGCAAAGATCCTTACGAGGAACACGACCTCACCGACGAGTTTCCCGAGCGAGCCTCGACGCTGAGCCGGAAGCTCGCCGAGATCGAAGCGAGTTGCCAACGCAGCCGAGACGGCGCAGACTACCGCTATTGAGACGCTGCCAGCGAGATTGGATCGGGCGTAGCGAAATTAGCCGTGCCGATTCGCAACGCAGACGCGATAGGTGTTGTCGTGGATGGTGAGCAGTATGGGGGCGATGCACTCTGTCAACGTAGCCGACGCTGGCACACGTGAGCAAAGAGTAGGATTGGCCTGACAGGCATTCCATTGCGCCCCGCGTGCGGAGATTTGCCACGCGGTTGGACCCAACAAACCGCTCGCATCGATACGAATGAAATCCAGATCTTCATGCGTGTCGATCCGTGAGATCTGCGGCGAAATATTTTAATGCGAAACGCTTCGTGTGGGGGGCGGGCATCGAAGTCGATTTCTTGCCGACGGCCGCCATAGGGCGCGGCTTCCGTTCGAGCCTGATGACCGAAGGGTTGAAGTTGCCCCCCCGGGCAGGTAGGTTCTGATTTGGCCAGACGATCTGGCTAGACAGTGACTTCGATCCTATCTCGAGAAGGGAAATTTCATGAGATTGACGACGACTATTTGCCTCGGTGTCCTCACCACAGCAGTGCTGATAGGCACTGCCACCAACTCAGAAGCCGGATTTGTATCTTTCGTGATCCGAGAAGACGGAGGAGGTTCTCCAACGATATTGACTACTGGTGGGCAGACGGAATTTACAATTTCCCAAGCTGGGCAGAAAGCTGCGTTGGGCTCATCGGATATCGATGGCACCAAACTGGGCGAACTGAATCGCCTCTCTATCGATCGGCACGATGATATAAGCCGATTTACGGCTGGGAGTGGCCCAGCAGTTGCGCCCTACTTGAACTTCTGGATTACCGATGGGGCGGGTAAATATGCCGTCTTGGCGAATGAGCCATCCAACGGGGCATTTCAACCACTGTATAGCGATGGATACGACTTGACCTTCGCGGACCTCGCCAACCAGACAGCCAAGGTATTTGAAGCGCCCAATGGATTTGCGTTACCAACAATGACTGGCTCGAGCTATACATTTGCCGACTTCGCAGACTACACCATCGCGCCGCCCAATGGTGTGCCAGAGTGGACTGGCCTGGGATCGGGGGCACCGATCGTGCTCTCGGGACGATCAGCTAACGAATCGTTCGGAGTGAACTGGGTATTTGGCGACTCCCTTGCCAATTATCTTTCCGGATCCAGCGAGGGTTATGTCGTTGCAAACGCCCTCGTTAGCAGTACGGTTCCTGAACCGAGTTCATTCCTGATCGCTTGTTTTGGGCTCGCGGTGGCGGGTGTTGGCCTGCGTCGCCGCCGTGCGAAATCAATCCAGGACTGACATCGGAACAACTTTTTATCGCCGGGCGTCCGCTGATGGCCGGCGATGGGCCCAAATTCCGTTCGAATTGGAGAGCATTCGGCTGATTGACATCGGTTCGGCCGCAGGCGACAACCTTGCCGTGGGCGTGTGGATATGATCGGCACGCGTTTTTGAACGCAGGACGAGATGCGAACCGATGGAATTGATTTGGGATGACGGCGGCCGTTCTGCGAGTGGTTACGTCGGATTGGCTGGCGACTGCGTCACCCGCGCGATCGCGATTGCGACGGGAACGAGTTATCGCGACGTCTACCGAGCCCTGGGTGAGATTTCCGAGATGACACCGCGAAACGGTGTTCTCACCAGTGTCGCAGGTGAATACCTGGAGACACTGGGCTGGGTCGAGTCTCCAGGCTGTGAAACGGCACTGGCCCCCGATCGGCTGCCCAAAGGGCCAGTGATCGTGCAGCTGAACGCGCCCAAGCATCGTCGCTCGGGACATTTCTGCAGCGTGATCGATCACGTCATCTATGACACGTGGAACCCCAGCGACGATGATAACTTTGTGGTCTCGGCTTATTGGACGCGGCCGGAGATTACGGGTGAGTCCACACTGCCGGTCGCCTCGCGGCTCGCCCACCGGAATGCGGAAGAGTCGCTGACGCAGAAGGAGTTTAACAAGGTTCTGCATCGCTTGCGTTCACTCGACAGCACCGCGAGCAACTCGGCCAGCACCGAAGGTGAGAAACGCAACGCCTTGCGGATGATGCAGAACTTGCTGCTACGGCATAATCTCTCGCGAGACGATATTGTTGAGCAAGACAACGTCGACAATATGCGATTCACGAACATGGCGTGTCCGGTCAATGGTCGCCGCGCCTGTGGCTGGGAAAAAGGTTTAGCGGCCTATGTTGTCAACGAGATATTTCCCTTGACGAGTTGGTATTTCGGTACCCGCGGGGCACGTACCTTGTTCTGGTTCTACGGGCCCAAGGATGATGTCGACAACTGCATCGCCCTGTTCCGGGAACTCTTGCTAACGATTGCGGCGTCGGCGCAATTGCAATACGGCGGGTACGCTCGCGGCAGTGGTGCGTCCTACGCGGAGGGGTACGTCAACGGGTTGCCTCGCTACCACACTTCGGGGCCGGGCGATCAACAAGCCAACGAGTCCGCATTGATTCATGCCCGCACCCTGGCGGTCAAACAGGCCAGTCGCGAGTGGCTGAAGCTCGAGTGTGATATCTCGATCGTCCTCAAAGGCAGTAGCGGGCGCAGCCAGCATGACCCCGATGCCGCCAGCCGAGGCAAGACACATGGTTCCAAGCATGACCTGCGAGGAGCGAGCGGTCGCAAGCGGATCGGACACTCTTCGGGCGTCCGCCGCTAGACCGGTGACGCCAGCATTGCCCTCCTACTCCGAGAGAATACCACGTGGATGAAATCGTTTACTACGACCGATACCTGCAGGAAACATGCGTTGAAAAGGTGTACGGTGACAAGGCGCTGCGGTGGACCTACGGTACGCTACCCGGCCGCATCTCGCTGAACACAGTCGTCAAGCGAGCCCTGTTTTCGCATTGGTATGGATGGCGTATGGATCAACCGAGCACGCGATCGAAGATTGCTCCGTTCATCCAAGAATACGAGCTCGATGCGTCCGAGTTCGTCCGCGACGTGGATGAATTCGCGAACTTCAACGAGTTCTTCTATCGCCAACTGCGGCCCGAGGCGCGGCCGATTGATCTCGACCCCGCGTCCGTTGTCTTTCCTGCCGACGGCCGTCATCTGTGCGTGCCAGACCTCTCGGACTGCGAAGGTTTGTTCATCAAGGGCGAGATGTTCGATTTGGCGACACTGATCGACGACGACGCGCTCACCGAGCAGTATGCGACCGGCAGTCTCCTGTTGTCACGATTATGTCCGGTCGACTACCACCGATTTCACTTTCCCGTTGCGGGCGTTCCCGGGCCGACCCGGTTGATCAACGGGCCGCTGTACTCGGTCAACCCAATCGCGCTGCGTCAGAACATCGAGATCTTGGCAACGAACAAGCGGTGTGTCACTGAATTGCAGACGTCGATGTTTGGAAAGGTATTGGTGATGGAGATTGGTGCGACGTGCGTTGGCGGCATCTGTCAGACCTATCCGGAAGGCGTGGCGATCGACAAAGGTGATGAGAAAGGCTACTTCCGTTTCGGCGGGTCCTCGACGATCGTCATCTTTCCTCCGGGGGCGATCGAGTTCGACGCGGATCTCATCGAGAATTCACAGCAGAATCGTGAACTATATGCCCGGGTGGGTGACCGCCTGGGCGGAGCGGCCGCAGCGAGTAGATGGGGTTCCCCCCACCGGGAGGCGTGATTCTGGTATTTTGCGGATTCATTCTGCACTCCTTTTTTACCGGAAACCACCATGTCAAGCGTCGCACCAACCTCCCCGCCTCCATCCCAGACTGCCAATGTGCGTCCCACCATCGACCCGCGGGATTACATCGCCCCAGGAACTGGATTCCACCAGGCCGTCGGCGGCATCCTGGCCGCACTCGGCTTTTTCCTGACGATGCTCTTCTTGATTGGAGCAACCTTTGGTATCGGGCTTGTGGTGGCGCTGATCGGACTCCTCTTATTCTTTCTCAATCAGAAGAAACATCTGGCTAAACTGCACGGCAGCGCGATCAAGGTCGGCCCGGAGCAATTCCCTGATGTCTACAATATTCTCTGCCACGCGGCGGCCCAAATGGGCATGGCTGATGTTCCCGAGGCGTATATTTACGAAGACAATACGCAGAACGCCGCGGCGGCCAAGATCAAAGGCAAACGCATCGTCTTGCTAACCGATGACATGGTTTACGGTGCACTGACCACCAAGAGTGCCAAGGTGCTGCAGTTCGTGATCGCACACGAACTCGCCCATCATTATCTCGGACACAGCGGACTGATCCGCAGCCATATCGCAATGGCTTACAAACCGCTGTCGCGACTCAACGAATTCACCTGTGACGGGGTGGCCGCAGCGATCGTCAACGACCAAAAGGCGTGTGGCAAAGCACTTGCTCTGCTCTCGGTGGGCCCGCAATTGCTGCCCAAGGTGAATGTCGATGCCCTCTTCGAGCAGGCCCAGCAGGTTGCCAGCAACAAGCTATCCAAGAAGTCCGAGGGCGCCCTCACGCACCCCTTGCTGCTGCGTCGATTCGCGCGGGTGATGGGGATTCCGATGAAGGTTTGATTGCTGGTTGGCGGACGATTCCGGCACCGTGACGGACGTTGAAAACCTATCTCAGCAGTGTCAGGACTTGATCGTGCAGTTTGCCGTTGCTCCCCACGCCATCACCACCGCGCACCGACTCCGTGCCTTTCCAATCGGAGAATCGCCCACCGGACTCGATCAAGATGGGCAGGATCGCGGCGACGTCCCAGGCGTTGCAGATCGGGTCGACCATCAGGTCGGCGCGGCCGGTTGCCACCATCAGATAGCCGTAGCCATCGCCCCAGGTGCGGCTGAGAAAACAAGCATCTTCGAGCCGTTTGTAGGCGTCGGGACTGTTGCGTTGGGCAAACGATCCCACTTCGCTGGTGACAAAGACCGCATCGGCGAGTTGGTCGCAGTCGGAAACCTTCGCCCCTGACCATTGGGCGTGACTGGGTTGGCAAAGATCGGCTCCCGATAGGTCGTCGGAGTAGTAACAACCGTGACCGATGGCAGCCACGGCGGCCTGGCCGAGGGCTGGAATGAGGATCATCCCAGCGAGCGGTTCGCCCGCATGCTCGAGCGCTAAGAGCGTCGAATACAGGGGGACTCCACAGATGAAGGATTTGGTGCCGTCGATGGGATCGACGGTCCAGCGATAATCGCTGCTGCCCGTGCGTTCAGCAAACTCTTCACCCGCGATGGTGTCATCGGGGAATCTTTTCTCGAGCAATTCACGCGTGAGTGTCTCGGCCTCGCGATCAGCGATCGTGACCGGTGAATCGTCTCCCTTGCGGTCGACCGAGAGTGAGCGATCCCGGAAGTGTTTGAGCGTGTGGTTGCCTGCCGCCAGGCCGACCTCGATCAGGGTTGAAAGTCGCTGCTCGTGATGGGACTGCCAATCGGCGAGAAGTTTTTCGTGAGATAGCATGGAGAACCTCGCAAAGGAAAAATAGGGGCCGCGTCGGTATCAAAACCGTCGTTGGCTAACGGGTGGGGGACCTACCGGAAAACGCCGGACGGCGAAGGCGGCAATCATGCCCGCGGCGAAGCCGCCTGCATGAGCCCACCACGCAACCCCCGCGATAGGTTCGCCAACGAGTGAACCGACACCGCTGTAGAGCTGGATCACGAACCAGATGCCTAGGAAAATGGGAGCCGGTACCACGATCGTCGTAAAGATCACGATCAGCGGCAATAGCGTCAAGACGCGGGCGTGCGGATACAACACCGCGTAGGCGCCCATCACACCCGCGATCGCGCCGCTGGCCCCAAGCGTCGGAATCGGACTGTGCGGATCGGTAAAATAATGCGATAGCCCGGCGAGTATCCCCGTGCCCAAATACAGTCCCGCAAAGCCGAGGTGCCCAAAACGATCTTCGACGTTATCGCCAAAGATATAGAGGAACCACATATTGCCCAGGAAATGCATCCAGCCACCATGTAAAAACATGCAGGTAATCAGTGTCATCCAAGGTGGAATCGGGGAGGGGCCAATTTCCTGCTGAACGTGGACCACCTCGATCCCCCGGGGAGTTTGCACCGCCCGCTCCTGCTCAATCACGGGGACCGCGTCGGGATCGCTCAACCGCATGGGAATCATCGCGAACTTGGCAACGATCCCCTCGCTCTCGTCATGGGAGGTCTCTTGGGCCAGGAAGGCGAGTGCGCAGAGGGCGATGACGACGTAATTGACCCACGGGATCGTACGGCTGGGGATATCATCGCGAAGCGGGATCATATTTAGTCGTCGACTTAAGTAGAACTTTTGCCGCTGCATGTGGACATATCCACTACTCCAACACAGCGTTGAATTGGCATAATCTAACGACTCAGCCTGTCTGAAACGATTCCCCTCACATCGAACTCGCACGGACCTTCCCCCTCCCATGCCAAATCCAACTCCATCGCCCGCTGAAGATTGGGCAAACCGCTTGGACCCTGTCCATCAAGCGGCAGATCTGTCCGCTGCGCTACAAGAACTCGCGACCGAGGACAGCGTATCGGGAATCACTCGGCGGTGCCTTGAACTTCTCGACCACGACGATTCGGAAGTCCGTCTGTGGACAAGCGAGTCGCTCGAGTCCGCAGTACAGCCCACGGCGGATGAAACCAAGTCCCTGAACGAGCTGCTCAGCGACTTACTCGCTCGCCAAGCCGCCGGGACGCAAGGTGCGGATGCGCCGCTGCTGGCCGACCAGCTGTACTGGACCGCTACGATGATCGGGCGGATTGGCACCGCCGCCGCTGCTGCGGACCCAGCCCTGGCGAGGCTGGAGGCACTCAGCGATGTCCCCGACGCGACCGCCTACCACGCCGCCGCGGCCCGGGCGGGACGATCCCGGGCGAAGCTGACAACATAGTGTCTAGCTGCAGCCGGCGTTATGACAGCGATCGATTCGGAGCGGTCGCCCGGCGGCGGCGAGTGGCTCGCCGCCAACTTCTCCAAACGGCGCGGATCCCAAAATACAGACTGACGGCGGCTAAGGTGCCCAACGCGTCAGCGAAAAAATCCTTCACATCGGGGGTGCGACCGCGCACGAGTGCCTGCGTTAATTCGTCGACCACGCCGTAGATGAGGCACGTCGCGATGATCCATCCCACCCGCGGCCAGACTCGTTTCGAGGTCGTGCAGTAGCAGAGCAGTGTGGCGAGAATGAAGAATGCTGTAAAATGCAGGACTTTGTCATTGATGCGTGGCATTCCGCCGGGAATAACAGGCAGGTGGGTGCCGGTAAAAATCGCGCACCAGTAAACCACCAGGATTAGAATTCCCAGTCGGAAACCAAACAGCCGAACTCCTGAAACCGATTGCATTAACCACGCTCTGCTGAAGAATGTAACTCGCCACGATGGTCACTATCGTGCGTTTGCCGCACGGCTATCAAACCTTTCCCACGAACAGGCCAAATACTGTGATACGATCTCTCCGACACTTCGCCCTGTCCACCATGACGATTGCAGCGATCTTTGCAGTCTCTGCGACGAGTGCAGTTTGCCAAGAGGGGCGACTGCGTTCCTCTGAAAACGGTGTTCAAGACGCCGCAGAAGCGGTGGTAAAGCAGAGCTTTACGCCGCTGCGAGGGTCGTGGAAGAAAGTCGTTTTCGGCGGTGAAGGGGCGGTGCACTTCAGCAAAACCGACAAGGGCGATGAGTTGGTAGAGATGCTCGCGGGGGATCCTCTGACGGGCATTCGTTGGACAGGTGACTTTCCTCAGGAGAACTATGAGCTGCGACTGCAAGCCCGCCGCATCGAGGGGTTCGACTTCTTCGCAGCCATCACGTTTCCCGTCGGCAAAGAGCATTGCTCGTTCGTGCTCGGCGGTTGGGGCGGTGGTATGGTGGGCATCAGCAGCATCGATGGCAATGACGCGTCGACCAATCAAACTACCCAGTACAAAGAATTCGAAACGAACCGGTGGTATACCATCCGGATCCGCGTCGACGACGAAGCCGTCCGCTGTTGGATTGACGAGGACGAGTACGCACTCGTCCCCCGGGGCGAGAGCGAATTGAGTATTCGAATTGAGATGGACCCCTGTTTGCCGATGGGAATCGCCAACTACATCACCCGCAGCGAGCTCAAGAGTATAGGTCTGCGTCGAATTGGGCCGGCAGCCCAGCAGGCAGCGAGCCCAACAGCCAAGCCGGCTGAAGATTCTGCCACCCCCGCCCCAATTCCCGCCCCAGAGACTGACGGCCCGACGTCCGATGCGGAGGAGAAACGGTGATTGTGAACGGGAGCGAAGGTGCACTGGATAGCCAGGACCTGATTGACTTTGATGCCCATTGGATGGGACGTGCGATTGAACTTGCCCAGGCTGCAGCGATCGATGATGAAGTGCCTGTTGGCGCTGTCATCGTGCGCCGCGGGCGGATGATCGGCGGTGCAGCGAATCAGCGGGAATCCTTGCACGACCCCACAGCGCACGCGGAGATGATTGCGATCACTCAAGCGGCAGCAGCGATCGAAGATTGGCGGCTCGAGGAATCGACCCTCTACGTCACTCTCGAGCCGTGCTTGATGTGTGCTGGCGCGATCCTACAGGCCCGCGTGCCGCGCGTGGTCTTCGGAGCAACCGATGCCAAGGCGGGTGCGGTGACGAGTTTATACCAAGTCCTCAGCGACGCGAGACTTAACCATCAGTGCCAGGTAACATCCGGCGTGATGGCGGAGCGATGCGGCGGCATGCTCACTGAATTCTTCGCCGCCAAACGTGCCTTGGGCAAGAAGTAAGCAACGCGTGATCAATCAGTGGAGAATTTAGCGAAAACCTATTCTGTGGTGGACGAGGCGACGAACTGTTGAGCCTCGCAAGTCTTCCTACGCCGGAGGCGTTGAAGAGAATAGTCGTAGGTCAGCGGATCGCCACCTCATAGGCATCAAGTTAAGCAGTACTCGAGGAGGTTTGGGTCGGCGAGCAACTCCATTGTTCCTGGTTTTGCCTTGCGTTTGGTTCTTTGGCAACGACGTCGGACGCGGGAGATGAGACG
>NZ_SJPK01000012.1:0-76935 GCF_007859855.1 Allorhodopirellula solitaria | reverse complement strand
TCTGTCGCCCTATAGCCCAGAGCTAAATGCGATCGAAGGGCTTTGGAAAAAACTGAAGTACCAATTGCTCCCTGTGGAGGCATGGGAGAGATTCAGTACACTGCTAAACACGCTTACGAAAACACTCGGTGAGTTCGGAGACGTGACCTATATGCCCACGCTTTTTAGTTATGCCGAATGAATTCACCCGATGTGCTTAAGATCATCACCAGCGAGATCGGCCGCCAGCAACTGCCGCTTCTCGAGTGTCTCGCTGCGTAGAAACCGCGTGCGTCGAGCCCCAGAACGCTGACAATTCTTAGATCGCGAAAGAAAGCTCCAAACACGATTCGTACTTCTGGAATGTCTACGATGCATAAGATGCTTACGTACAAGCGGGAAGTTGATCATCAGCGTGTCCGCTGTATGGATCATACGCGGACTGGCATCGAGTCCCGATAACGATCTTGCTACCGATAGTTGTCCGTCTACATCATTGAGAGATGTGGCGACCACTAGCGGCTTGAAATCCTCGGTCCTCCTACGACACTGGTGTTAACTTCCCCAATAGAGCGGAGTGATGCAAGCTTTTTCTGAAAATTTTCTGGCAATTGTTCGTCAACGCCACTGAAATCCAGGTCGAGTTTGCGAGTTCTGCGCCGCAAGTTGGATCGAAAATAGTCTGGCTACCGCTGGTCGCTTTACCGATGCCAATCACTCGTGACACGATATGACCCGAGAGACTTCGACGGGCGTCTAGAACTGCCCTCTGCGTTTGCCGGATTCGGTGGCAACGTGCCTCATCAGGTATTCGTAGGCGTCACCGAGCAAGTCGTCACCATCGGCATCGGCTTTGCGAACGTGGTGGCGCTGGTGGATTTGTGCAGCGAGATCTGGGCTCGCATGTGTGTAACAGGACTGCATCGCGTTGGTTTACTGTGGGGCGATCGCCTGGCTTGGTAAAATCAGATGCTCCGAGCGGTGTTCTGCTATGAACCCCAGAGGGACACAGCACTTTCCCTGGGGCCTGTGGCCACCCATCAGACGCAACGGGCTGATTTTGACGCCGGTGCTAATTTTCCTGAAATGCGAGGTGTCTGATGTCTCCAATGGCACGGTGCGAGATCTCTGATCTCGAGGAGGTGGCGGTCGCACACGTTTCCACCGTGAGCGTTCTGTGAAGTGCATCTTGCAAGGTGGTTTAGGTTTGCGGAATTTGTTTCCTCCAACTTGGGAACCTTACCCATGGCACGTTCGAAGCGGTCGGTCGAGAAGGAAGAGTTTTGGCGATTGGTGCTCGATGAGCACGCCGCCAGCGGTTTGTCGATAAAAGCCTTTTGTAAACGCGAAGCGGTTTCCGAAGCGTCGTTCTATTTTTGGCGACGTGAACTGGCGATTCGTCATGAGCAGTCCGGTCAAACTCCAAACTCTCCTGCGATCATCCCTGTCCGCGTTGTCGACTCAGATTCGTGTAACTCACAAGCCGATCTCACCGACGGCGACCAGCGACCAGCCAGTTCAGGCGTGGTCGAAGTCACCGTTCCCCGCGGGATTACTTTACGGGCCGATGCGGCGACGGACGCCCAGCACGTTACCGCTTGGCTACTAGCCCTTTCGCGTGTGGCCGCCTCTTGATTAGCATTGCATCGTCAACTCGCATCTTCGTTGCCACCTCGCCCACCGACATGCGAAAAGGATTCGACGGCTTGCAAGGACTTGTCGCTGGTACCCTCGGCCAAGCCCCGCTTTCAGGTCATCTGTTCCTCTTCGTCAATCGTCGACGCGATAAACTGAAGGTGCTTTACTGGGACGGCGACGGGCTCGCGATCTGGTACCGCAGGCTTGAGCAGGGAACCTTTCAGATGCCCTCGATCCGCAATGACAAAACCGCTGCCGAAATCAATCGGGAAGACCTTCTCATGCTTATTCGCGGCCTCGACTATGAGAATGTTCATCGGCGAAAACGATACAAGCTCACAGATCCTGAAACAGCGAAAGTTGAAGACTCAGTGACCGCTTGACGATTCGTTTCTCGATTCAAGTTCCTGCGTTAAACGCTCGCCTGATTGTCATCCATCAGGTGAGCGTTTTTCTTTTGAAAATATTCAATTTCCGTCGAACCGGTATCTCGGCGGCGCGTAGCGAACATCATGGATGCCGCTGAACTCAAACGCGAAAACGAACGACTGAAGCAACAGCTTCAAGAAGCCGCCACGCACCAAGCGGCACTCGAAGAGCAGTTCGCCAGAACGATCGCCGAGAAAGACACGCTCGTTCGGTCGCTTCGCCATCAAATCAAACTGCTACTTTTGAAAGTGGCTCGCGGCAAGAACGCATCGATCCTGATCAGCTGATGTTGTTCTCGATCGATGAGCTCAAAGAACTCGCAGATGAACTTCGAGCAGAAGCCGAAGAAGAAGCCGCCGGGGAGGAAGACTCCACTGGCAAGAAAAGAAAGGGTCGTGGTCATGGTCGCCGCGACTTATCGGAAGTCGAACCGACCCGAGTGCTCCGTCACGAGTTACCCGAAGACCAGCGCAAGTGCGCGTGCTGCGGTGAGACCTGCACCGAGTTCGCGGTCGAGAGCAGCAAGCAAATCGAAATTATCCCGGCTTGTGTCGAAGTGATCCAGCATGACCGCGTGAAGTATGCCTGCCGTGCGTGCCAAGAGAACATTGTGGTCGCTCCCAAGCCGCCGCAACCGATCGAGAAAGGCTTACCCGGTCCAGGACTCTGTGCGCACGTCACCCTCTCGAAGTCCGGCGACCACACTCCGCTTTATCGCCTCGAAGATATCTTCTTGCGAACCTGGCTCGAGATTCGTCGCAGCACGCTGTGTGGTTGGCTGATCAAGCTGGCTGAGTTGGCCCGTCCGCTTGCGATGCGAATGAAGTACTTGGTGCTTCAGCCGAAAGTCATCCACACGGATGACACTTCGATCAAGATGCTCGAGCCAAGTGCGGGGATCGCTCGAGAAGCCAAATTCTGGCCTTTCCTTGGCGATTGGCTACATCCTTACGCGGTTTACGACTTTACGATCGAACGAAAGCGTGACGGGCCTTTGAATCTTCTTGAAGGTTACCAAGGATATCTACAAGCCGATGCGCATTCGGGATACGACTGCATCTACGCGAGTGGTCGCGTGCGCGAAGTGGCGTGTTGGATTCATGCGCGGCGTTATAGGCATCAAGCAATTGATAATGATGGGGTTCGTGCGAACACTGCGTTATCATTCATCGCTCGGTTGTCACAGATCGAAGGACAACTTCGTGAGGCCTAGACCGTCTGGACTCCGGGCATTCCTTCGAGCACTTGGTCAACGTGGCCAGAACCCGGGGGTTCTCCCATTCATGGAAATTAATGAGAGCTTGTCACCAGAACGTCGACTGAGTCTGGTCGAAAATGTTCACGCACGTTTGTTCAAAACCCGTTTGTCGAAGCTACTTCGAGGCTCGCTTCCGAAATTGAGGAATTCCGGTCTGAGAGCGAAGACAAAGTCGACGACTTAAAGTCGGAAATTGAATCGTTGCAAACAACCATCGAAGTACTTCGAGAGCAAATCGTTGAGTTGCAAAACTCGCCGACCGACGAGGGTGGAGACGAGAGCGATACGGAGATTTGACAGCTTTGGCTAAAGATCAGTCGCTGTTTCAATTACGGTTTTGGCTTGGATTCTATTGTCGATCTCGTTTGAGATCATGCTGACCAAGTCGACTTTGGCGTCGTTAGTTGAGATTGTCACGATCAGTGAGTAGCGGGCTTGCCTCTCAACGACGGACTGGTCACGACGATAACGCCACCATCCGGTGACGGGATACACCGCAATCAAATTCGATGATGCCAATTGGGCTGCCGTTCCACTCCAATAGTCCGAGTGAATTGAACCTCGCGTTGCGACCGTTTCTTTCAGCTCCCAACTGCGGTCGTCGCTCACGGTTCCCGGAGAGTGTTTTTTTCCGTCTTCACCGACAGGCCATAACGCCCGCGACAGTCGCTGAGTCATCCGCTTCGGGCTTTCTTCAGGACGCCGAACGGAGAACCGGAGCCCGTGAGAAGCGTATTGGTACTGAGCAACATAGCCACGACGCGGCGGGTTCGGCTCGATGAAGTAAGAGAGGGTCACCCGCATCTTGATTTGTGTGCTGCCCAGTTCCTCCAGCACTTCTCGCGGCAACGGTAAGTCATGCAAGTGCATCTCGTGGCTTTCGTTCTTGGACGAGCCGTATTTGAATGGCTGCAAGCTATCCTCGATCACCATCGTTGCGATTCCACGAGCGGACCGTCTCGCCCGCTGCAAGTTGGGAACACCCATCCCGTACACACGAACGCGATTCCGACGCTCGCTAGTTGGAAACTCTTCGATCATTTGCGGTGTCCATTCTGCGGAATGAACGATCAATCCTCGAATCGTTTCGGGCCAGAAAGCTGGGTATTCGGATTGCAATGTTGCCGCCATGTGGGCAGCATTTGCCGTTGCGGCACTGGTGTCTCTCGTCGTTCCAAGCAATGCGTCCGAACTGGCTTCAGAGCGAGTCGTGAGTAACTCAAGGTCGTCTGCGTTCGTGATGAATCCACTTGCATCCGCCGCGTAATTGCCACCCTCGAAAACGACGTCTGGTTTGTAAGGCCACGACGATTCACCCCAACACATCGAAGTCCGACTTCCGGGCGAAAGTGTCCCCGGTCTGGCGATGGGCGAATAACCTTCTAAGCCCGGTTCCTGCACCCAAGCAAGTTCGGTATAGGCTCCAACAGTCAGAGCGTTCCAAGACTGTGATGGGTCTTCAATACTGGAAACGTAATTCTCGTGCGGATAGCTCTTGCCGGTGTCTTCACGAATGTTTCCGGTGGAGATCGCGATCAAGCGACGAACACCGTCGTTCGAGCCGCTGGCTGCTTGGTCGATTGATGCCGACCACAGCGTTGGTCTCCACTGATCATCGCCGGGAGCAGTAATCGCCATGCAGTAAACGCGATTGTTGTTCGGCGAAACGATTTCCGCGAGCGCCATAGCCCCAACTGTAATCGGCCCATAGTCGGGTGCATCGTTCGAGCCTTGCGGAGGAAGAATCTTGACCGATTCAAGACGATGTTTCAGTTCGACCTCTTCATCACCGTAGAGCGAATCACGGAGCAATCCATACAGGCAAACTCCCGCCATCTCCGTTCCGTGCCCATCATGGTCACTGGCCCCCCATACAGCTTCCCAAGTTTGCGTGTCTTCAGTGGTCAAAGACTGTTCCAGCAGCGGATGACCACGATTCACGCCAGTATCAAGGATGCATATACGTCCCTCGTTCGGCGAGGCAACGGTTGTCCTGCCGATTAGATCGTTGATGAACTCCGCTTGTCCCGATGGCGGCAAGCTTGTGAATTCACCCGCGACAATATTTGCCTTGCGTAGTTCGGCTAAGAAATTGAGCAAGCCGGGGAGACTCCGCCATTGGTCAAAACTCGCGTAGCCAAGAATGACAGTCCTGTCCGGAAAATCAACCTGCTGCGAACTCACGGTGATTTTCTGTTTGCCCGCCATTTCCCGAAACCACGCTGCAACATCTTTGTCAGCGATTTCTGTGTTTAGCCAGACCTCCCACCACAACGCCTTATCGCTTGGTGGCAGCGTTTCAGAGGCATCCGTCCAATAGTCCTCTAGCTCAGCGGCATCGATCTCAGCGATGCTCGACGCCAGCTTTTCATTCAGCGGCGTCTGTTTCTTGGTGGTCTGCTTGTCTCGATAGTCTCTGAACTTATCCGCGAACTTGCTGACTTCGCTATTAGGCACAGCGACCAGGAAATTTTTCTTTCCGTCTCGCTCCTTCGCACTGACGATTCGTGTACCGGGCGAGGTGTTTTCGAGCTGTTCGATCTCAAGAGCAAAGACTGAACTCTGGTCGAAAACCATGGGGATGAACTGAAGCCCTTCTCTTGCTGGCTCAGTTGATTGACGAACGGTCGCTTTCTTCTCCGCTTGCTCCAGCGACTTCAGAAGTTGATCGGCGTGAGTTTTACGTTCCGGGCGTGGCGGACTGGTCTTTGGAGTGCCGCCACGATTGACCGCTGTGTAGTCCACCGTTTGTCGCGTGTCCTTCAGAACAAAGTGAGGAGAATCAGCCATTCGCTATTGCGTCGCCTATTTGACGGTTTGTTTTCGTTTGCTGAGTGTAGCGATGGTACAAGCCAAATCATCCGGACCGATGTTCCGTCGATCTGCCAATACCGCAATTTTCGCTGCTTGGTCGCATGCTCGACATACTTCTGCATGGCTCAATCCTTCCGCCATGCTAGACGCCTCCTGAATGCTTTGCTGGTCGATGGAAAATGCAGCCAACCGATTCTCGATCAATCGTTCAAGCTCGGCTGCTTTCGGAAGTTCGTAGCGGATGTAGTCGTCAAACCGGCGGAACAACGCGTCGTCCAAGATCGCTTCCAAGTTAGTCGCGGCGACGATGAGGCTATCCGATTCATCCTGCTCAAGGAACTGAAGAAACGAATTGAGCACGCGACGAATCTCACCGACGTCGTTGCTACCTTCTCGCATCGAGCCGATCGCATCAAACTCGTCGAACAGATAGACGCCTCGAGTGTGCCGCATTGACTCAAAAATGGCGAACAACTTCGCAGCAGTTTCGCCCATGAACTTCGTAATCAACGAATGCAGTTGAACTGTAAAAAGGGGAAGCTTCAATTCACCGGCCAGTGCCCAGGAAGTCATTGTCTTCCCGACACCCGGCGGGCCAACCAGCAGCAGTTTGCGGCGTGCCGACAAACCGTGTTCTCGTAGTTTGGACTGTTGGCGGTATTCGTGTAGAACCAATTCCAACGACTGGCGTTGCTCTGGTGCCAGCACCATTTCAGAAAGCTTCGTGCCGGGGTACGTTGCAGACAGCAGGGACGCCAGTTCGCCAGCCGGTCGCGAAATGGGTACCGACCCGCCGACCTTTGCTTCTTTGTGTTTGATCTTGATATCATCAACCAGGCGCTTGATCTCAGTCGCAAGCCTTCCCTTGCCTGCTTTAGCTTCGTGCGCGGCAATCTGCAACGCAACCGAGACGAACAATTCGCCATCGGCTTCGCTGTAGCTTTGCAGCAGTGCTTTGAGTTGTTGTGCGGTAGCCATCTTGGCTTCACCCTCTCTGGTTTACGTCGCTTCGCAATCGTTGCGTTGCGTCTTCAACTAACATGGCGGCAACCTGCATCGGACTGACGCGTCGGGAATCTGTGCTGATAGAGTCGGCAATCAGTTCCAATGTTCGCAGTGTCTCGTCGCTCATCGAAAGCTTTCGCTGAACCGTCCACGACGGGTCGCTTGGTCGCCCCGGACGCTCACCCTTGCTCGGCTCCAATCGTCCGCGAATCCGCTCCCCCAGTTCGTCCACTTGGTCAGTACCGAACTTCAGAACGATTGTCATTGGAATTCCCTTCGAAAGCGTTGCCTGTCCATAGTATCGGACTTTTGGCACCGAAAGTGAAGTGGGTGCTTCAAAATGAAGCCGACAAGCGGCCTCGTGCTTTTTGGCTAGTGCTCAGAGGGAAGGCATAGCGTCCAGCGTACTCCGTCGTAGACTGCCCAGTCGCTCGTGTGCTGAAGCGGATAGTCGGTACACTCGATTTTCTGGACGATGAATGGGTTCTCCGTTGAATCGACGCGGGCTAACAGCCTTGACTTCTCGAACCGTTGCTTCAGGTGTGGCGATGCTCCGCCTGCTTGAGCAATACGAGCACCAAGAAGCTTCGTCTGACACGCTGCCAGACGAGGACCTTGCCCTTGAAGCATGCCGAGCACGGGCGGCCGTGTTTGCTGAAACGCTGTTGAGTGATCCCGGTGCCGCTGGTCTGGTCGCGGAGAAGTGTGGTTACGCCCTGTCTATTGCCAAACAGCTGGGGTAGTGAAATCGCCTCGCTCCAATTGAAATCTTCTTTTCCTCATCCCCACCACTTTCGAACCAGCTCCCGCGTGACCCACAGCGGGCCGTCGAAGTGCCAGGGTAGCTCTTGCCACTCATCCCGATAGTAAATTTGCCAGTGATCGCCTGCGGTGTTCATCCTCCCCGGTTTCCCATCCGCGAGCGGTCCATAACGGATTCGCTCGGGATCGATGTCCAGATTCGCTGCGATTGCCTGCCGCATTTCCTCCCTGAATGCATTGCGGTTGCTTTGGGTAAGTTTTTGATGGGATCCATGAAAGAAGAAAAGGTACGCGGACTCATTCTAGGCTATCTTGCGAGTGAAATTGCACCGGTGGCCGACACCGGAGTAGATTCATGACTTTTCTAGGCGTTTCCGCTTTCGTCGACCGACGCACTCAGGCGTAGGGCTCTTTTTGAGAACTCTGGACAGACCTGGTTACCGTAAGCCATCCCCGACCCGGCCACTTGACCCCGTTCTTGTCTCACACGTTGAAACCCTCTGCGACTGCCATCTTCGCGATAGGCTGAAATCGACGGGCAGGGCTAAATTGCTACCCATTCTTCGCTACATATAGGTGACGGTGGCGTTGTAGCCACCGGGGTTTACCTATTTCTCTGTGAGGAGGTGCGTATGTCGCACGTGGTGCAGATTTCTACTCAGGTCCGGGACGCTGCGGCGGTTCGGGCTGGGTGTGTTCGACTGGGACTCGATCAGCCGGTCGAAGGCGAGGTGAAGCTTTTTAGCGAGACCGTGACAGGGCTCGCTGTCCAGCTTCGGCAGTGGCGGTATCCGGTCGTTTTCAATACGACGACCGGTGAAACCAAGTACGACAACTATCAGGGCCACTGGGGCAAGCAGGAGCGGCTCGACGAGTTCCTGCAGGCCTACGCCGTCGAGAAGACGACGATCGAGGCTCGCCGCAAGGGCTACTCGGTGACGGAGCAATCGCTCGCCGATGGTAGCGTCAAACTCTCTCTGAGCACGGGGAGCTAAGCGATGAAAACCATCGAAGTGATTGTCGGCCCCGATGGCGAATCGAGGCTTGAAACGAACGGCTACGGCGGCAGTGATTGCCGGCAAGCCAGCGAGTTCCTGGAGCAGGCTCTCGGCTCGCGTCAGAGCGAGCGGCTGAAGCCTGAGTTCTACGCTCAGGCTGACGCCCGCGAACAACAACAAGCCCGGCAGCGGTGACACGCTGACCGGGCTTTTCTTTTGTCTACCCATCACTCAAACAAGAAGGAGACCAGTGCATGACACTGACTCAAAAACTACGTGAACTCGTCGATGCCTGCTTCACCGGCATCTGGATCGAGTCTCAAGAGCACGAGGACGCGATCGCCGAACTGGGGCGGTTATGCGTCGATGAGGCTTGGCAGCTGACAATGTGGGACGTCGACCGAGGACTCCATCGTCCTGGTGGCGGCGACCTCGAAATCGAAGCTGCCGATCCATTGTCCGCCGTGGCGTCCCTACGGACCCTGCGGCAAGCCGATGGCACGACGATCTTGGTACTGCAGAACTTCCACCGATTCTTGCAGTCGGCGGAGATCGTCCAAGCGGTCTACCGAGCTGTCATCGAGGGCAAGTCAGCACGAACGTTCGTGGTGGTCCTGTCGCCGATCGTGCAGATACCGCCGGAACTCGAAACGCTGTTCGCGACGGTGCCTCACCAGCGGCCGGACCGGTCGCAGCTTGGGGAGATCGCAGCGGGCGTCGCGACGGTGGACGGAGAGTTGCCTGAGGGTAACGAACTGGACGCTGTGCTCGACGCGGCGGCGGGACTGACACGATTGGAGGCCGAGAACGCGTTCTCGCTGTCACTGGTTCGGCATCAGCGGTTACAGCCTTCCGCGATCTGGGAGATCAAGACTCAGACGCTGAAGAGCTCCGGACTGTTGACGTTGCATCAAGGTGATGCGGACTTCCACAGCCTGGGAGGATTGTCCGCATTGAAGGCGTTCACGCGGCGGGCGATGTTGCGTTCACGCGGTGGTCGTGCGCTGCGAGCCCGTGGCGTGATGCTGCTGTCGCCGCCGGGATGTGGCAAGTCGGCATTCTGTAAATGCTTGGGCCGTGAGGTCAATCGTCCGGTACTGAGCTTGGACGTGGGCAGCCTGATGGGATCGCTCGTCGGTCAATCCGAGGAGCGGACGCGTCAGGCGTTGCAGACCGTCGATGCGATGGCACCGTGCGTGCTAATGATCGACGAGGTCGAGAAGGCATTCGCCGGTGCCACCGGCGGTGCCAACGACAGCGGCGTGTCCTCACGGATGATGGGAACGTTTCTGACCTGGCTCAATGACCACGACTCGGACGTGTTTGTCGTCTGCACCGCGAATGATGTGCAACGGCTGCCGCCGGAATTCAGCCGAGCCGAGCGATTCGACGGGGTGTTCTTCGTGGATCTGCCCGGTCGAGAGCAGAAGGACGAGATCTGGTCGCTGTACCGAACCGAGTTCGGGATCAGCGAAGACGAGTCTCGACCGAGCGATGAGCAGTGGACGGGTGCGGAGATCAAGTCGTGTTGCCGGCTGGCGGCACTGCTCGACACGCCGCTTTCGCAAGCTGCCGAGAACCTGGTTCCGATTGCGGTCACCTCGGCAGAGTCGATCGACCGGCTGCGGCAGTGGGCTGATGGTCGCTGTCTGTCATCGGATCAGTCGGGCATCTATCGGTGCTCTGCGAAGCCAAAGTCACGGCGGCGAGTCAATACCCAACCGTCTGTCAACTGATTCAACAACACCTCCGCACTGGGGAGCACCGTCCGGCAATTGCGTTTCCCGCAATTGACTCTGTGCCCCCGGCCAAGAGGTCACACTCTAACCAACAAGGAGTCACCATTGTCACCACTTCTCGCGGTGTGTGCACTGCTGTCGCTTGCCGTTGCCGTCGCCTCACTACTTGTGATGCGACTGCAGAAGCGGCTACGTGGGATGCACACGCTTTGTCTACAACTCTTACGTCGGGAGCACTACTATCGTGACGACGATGAGGATTAGCACCGCCAGCGTCCACTGTCGGACATTGCTGTTCCTGTTCACTAGCATCCTCTGCGGCTGCGGCCCTTCGGGTCGTGACCTCAGCGATGCTCAGTGGCTTGGGATGCAGCAGGACTTACAAGCCGAGCGTGCGGAGGTCGGCCATCAACGCGACCTCCTGGAGGACGACCGACGGCAGTGGAGCGAACGTGAACGCAGCGAGCCTATCTTGGCGGCCGTGATCTCGTCCTCCGTGCTCCTGATCTGTTGCGTGCTGCCGGTCGTCCTCGTCGGGGTGCTGCTTTGGCCCCGTCGCTCCGACACCGGGGACGATGCGGTTTGCGAGTTGGTGATGGACGAGATGGTTACCGCCATCGAGTCCGCCAATCATCAATCCGCACCCAACGCGGACCATGACTCGCGGGATCGTCTTACCTCACGCAAATCATGACACCCGGCGATGCCGTGTGTTTTCTCCATCGACCTACTTACCAACCACGAATTGCCCCGTCGGCTGCCACAGCCTGCGGGGTTTTTTCGTGGCTCCATCTCACCTCCATAGGAAATCTAGTATGAGTACCACACTCGAGACCAACCCACACGCTGATCCAACCGAAGTCCTCGACAACCCGATGGCCAGCGTCGGCGAGCGTCTGAAGACTGAAACCACTGCCGTGCGGCTGAAAATCCACTGGCCGAGCGTTCGCAAGACGCTCAGCTCGGATCAAACGCGGCAGGCAGCGGGAACGTTCGACGCGGAGTCCAAGTCCGTGTCGGCGTCGAAGAAACTATTCGATACGAGCCACCCCGCATTTCGAGCGGCGACGGCGGTGCGAAAACAGGCGGCCGACTACTGGAAGCTGAACACGCTTCCCTTTACCGAGCCGGGGATGCGACTGATCCGACGCGACGACGTGCCAACATTCGATGTCTTCATGACATCAGTGCGGGCTGAGCTGACCGAGGCGATCGAAGTCCTGGAATCACACCTCGACGAGATGATCGACCAAGCCCGCGAGCGACTGGGAAACCTGTTCGACTCGTCCGACTACGACACCAACCTGCGGCGACTGTTCGGCATCGAGTGGGACTATCCCAGTTGCAATCCGCCGGAGTACCTGCTGCAGGTCAGCCCTCACCTCTACTACGGTGAGTGTGCTCGGGTGCAGCGTCGCTTCGACGAAGCGGTCAAACTTGCCGAGCAGGCGTTCGCCGACGAGCTGGAGCATTTGGTCGGCCACCTGGCCGAGCGGCTCAGCGGGGAAGACGATGGCTCGCCCAAGATCTTCCGCGATACCGCGGTCACCAACCTCTTGGAGTTCTTCGACCGATTCCAGCGGCTGAACATTCGGTCGGACGATCAGCTCGACCGACTCGTCGCGGACGCCCGGAGCATCGTCGGTGGCGTGGTTCCACAGGAGCTGCGGGATCAATCAACGGTCCGTCGCCGCGTCGCCAGTGAGCTGTCTCGTGTCGAGGCATCGCTCGAGGGTTGGATGACGGATCGCCCCCGTCGCAGCATCCTGCGTCGGTCCAAGTGATGTCGCCTGGTATCGAGATCATCGTCGAGCACAGCGGATCGCTGCGGATGATCTATGACGAGAGGCTGGACCTCGGCCGCTTCGGCCGGGTGTCTATCCAGCGTGGCTCGCACGTGGAGCCAACAACCGACGGACGATGGACCGCCGACCTTCACCCGGTTGGCGGTCCGGTCCTCGGCCCCTTCAGCCTCCGCTCGGAGGCACTCAACGCCGAAGTCGCGTGGCTTCGGCGTCACTGGCTCGCCAGTACAGAATTCAAATCCACTAACAACAATGGAGATCACGATGACCACACGTCTTAGCGTGGGAGTGACCCGCAAAGTCGGCCAGCCAAACTATGGCAGTGCCTGTGCTACCTGCCAGCTCGAGATTGAGATCGACAGCACGTTGATGAACGACCACGCCGATACCCTCACCGAGCGGATTCGGCGGACGTTCGCAATCTGCCGCCGTGAAGTCGACACCGAGCTCTCGCAGCACGCGGCGTCGCAGCCCAGTGAGCCGCGAAAGGTCAACGGCCCCACCAACGGGACCGTTATCCATTCGAACGCGAGGCCAAGCACCAACCGTGTGCGTCCGGCCACGGATGCTCAGATCCGAGCTATCCACGCGATCGCTTCCAAAGCGAACGTGAGGCTCGCCAGCGAACTCGACGCCGAGTTCGGTGTCGGGTCTCCGCAGAGCCTGACTCTGCAGCAGGCGAGCGAGTTGATCGAGAAACTGAAGAGCCAGATCCAGCCCGGTTAACACCAGCAGTGATCTGGCTCGTCACCGTGGCCTGATGCTCCCGCATCACGGTCACGGTTTTTAGCCCCCAGAGCACTGCCTTGCCGAATATCGGATAGTTCCACCGGCTCAACGGCGGCACCGGCTGCGGATGTCACCGCCATCGCTCAAGAAGATCCATATCACGTGTTGAATCGTCGCCAGCACGAGCGGGGACCATCAGAATCTGATGGAGAGCTGGTCCCACAAGCGGCATCGTCGGCCTAGGCCCCGCACGGCCCTGGCGAAAGTCCCTTCGCCAGGGTATCCGCGCCCGGGGAGCGTTATTAGGTTGCACAATGATAGGTGCACCCGAGACCAGGCAGGCTACCTCGCACATGGGCGAGTGGAGGGCACTGGCTGTCTGGCCGCTCAGGGCCTGCTTGTATTAGCAGACCGATGGAGCGAACTAGGAACCGCGGAGTGCGGATCCTGCACGCTGGGTGGTATAGGATGGTGCCGGCCACCTGTGCGGCATCTCAATCGACAACTGCATTTGCGGCCTGAATTTGGCTATGTACCTAAGCTCGACTTCCGCGGTCTTGGGGCTGCATGACGTCGAATAACACGGAGTTTTATGAGTTTGGTCTGCTTGTCAAACACCCCAAAACAACGATCAATATGCCGAGGACTACTGGAACGCCACTGAGTGGCAACATCTCAACCATATGCGTGACAACACCTGCCGATCCGAGAACAAAACAAAATTGCCTGAATAGGAAATTGTTAAAACAACCGTTTTGGATTTCTATGTCAGTTGGTCTCGCGTGCTGATTCACGGGGTGGCACAGTTCGGAAAATGTCGGAACACAACTTCGCTCGTCGCTGGCTTCCGGATCACATCCAACAGATTACGTTTCACAGCACCGAATCGGAAGGGTTGATGTTCGATTTAAAAAAAGCGCAATCCCGGCTACGTCGCGTGTGATGGCTACCCGCAACCAGTTCATCGATCCGATTCGGATTCTCGGGACTCCTCTTCGTCAAACCTCCAGTTTCGGCTCGCCCACGCTACAACCAACAGCGGGGAGTAAGCAAGGAGTATGGTGACAATCAGGCACGGAAACTCGCGAAGAACTGGATTCCCTTCTGTTTTTGTTGCGTCAAAGCCGACTAACGCCACGACAATGGACTGAAACGCAAATGCAATCGAGAAGCAGGTCTTTTGAACCATGTTTGTCGAGAACACGTGCCCGGTCGTCCTCGGAAGTTTGGTGCGGCGCATCCATATGCAGGTGCCGGACCATGCAGAGATACCAACGGATCCCAGGACGAGCAGGCCCCATGATCGCCACAGGTCCGAATATTGGTCACCATCACAATTCTCAGGCACATTCGCTTCAAACAAATAGTAGCGATCAATTTCGCCCATAGCGGCGAGCACCCAGCTACCTAGGGCGATCGTCGTCAGTATTCCACCATTTAAGGATTTTGCGAGCTGGTCGCGCCACCATTGCTGACTATTAGTTAGGTCGGTCATATAGGATCTCAAGCTTCTCGGACGGTAAAACGGCTGCCGTCATCGGGGGGGGGCGAGTTGATTTTCCATTGGTAATCGTGCTGTGCCGTTCGCTAGAGCTTGTCGACATCGAGTCCATTGCGTGCAATGAAGTTCTCCAGTTTCTGTACGTCCTTGACGGTCCACTCTTGCTTTTCGGGAGCGTCGGGGAACACTAGCGGTTTCCCCAGTTTTACTTCATCTACTGCTGTGGCCTTCGTATCGACAAGCTTCCATTTCGGACCGAAATTATGCACCGCATAGTAGAGAACCTTGGCCTTGATTGGAGGGACACCATCTCGAAGACATGCCTCGTAAAACATTAAATGTGCATCTGCACTTGGTCTCTCCCTCGTCACGCAATAGACATCATGAACGATGGAGGCGCGTCTAAATCTTCCGGTAAATGGTCCACCGAGGAACGTCCAAAATGCTCGGGGGATCGAAGCGCCGTTCACAATCGAGTCCTTCGGAGCGATCCATCGAGTGCCTTTTCTGTCAACGTATGTTACATCATGCAGAAGTTTGTATTGCCGACCATCAACAAGGGTTCTGACATCGAGCGTGTTCGGCTCAAAATGCCCGTAAGATCTTGGAGGCTTGGACTTCTTGAATCCAGGAACTTTATCTGCTTCACACAGATGTGGCGCAGATAGCAGCAGAAGAACAATCGCGGTAAGTCTCATTGTGTCACCTGTAGGCACTAGCTGAATCTATCGTGGAACGAGGGAATCAGCACCGGTCGTGTGGGTGATATTCTGATCCACGAGGGTGTTATCGTCGGCTAGCCCCGCAATACATCAGGTGGCCAGTGGCCGCAATCCACCTTACCAGAGGGTGACCCACCCGTCTAGAAGACGGGTATCTTATGGGCTCGCGATCCTTAAGTCAAGCAACGGGTTCTCAGCTTTTGTGCATTGAACTGTTCCGCGGAGGTGTGAAGAGTCGACTTGACAGGGCGACTCCAGTCCAGGCACCACAAAACCCTCGCGGTGCAATCCCCATGGAAGTGGTCGGTGGTCTTCAACGCGAGACTGCAGCGCACTGAGATTGCCCCGCTGCGTACGACTGACTGCACGAGTTTCGCCTGGCGGAGTCAGGTGATTTCGTTGGACGATACCATTGCACGGGTTTTTGAGCCCGGAACCATGCGTCGACATACCTGGGCGAGAGTTTGATTCCAGGAACTCTGTCGCTTACGTCGTCGCGCGCCTCAGGCGACCTGCGAGTTCCGAGCAGGCGACGTGATTGAGTTCCCTGTGAGATCACCTGCGTCGCAGGAAGTCTTGAACTGCTAGCGTGGTCGCAACATACCGTCGTTCACCGGCCACACGTAGGCGGCCCCTTACCACCAACACCACTTCACCACGGTTTGCCTGGATGATGCGGCTATCGCTGATTGAGCTACTGGCCAGTTGCCGGGGCATCTAGTTGCGTTGTTCTGCCCGAGGAGCTTCGACGGGCTGCACGACGATGTGTGCACATCTAAGGCTTCCTAGAGCGAAGCATGCCTGACCTGCAGTATGCCGTTACCGGACGTTCTCACCGCCGGCGCGGTTGCGGCCATCTTCACTGGATACAAGCCACAGGCTATCTCATCGATTCAACACGCAAAGACGCTCGACCATCTCACTCTAGAGTCAGCTGACTGGCCGGAACGGCCTCGACCAGGCAGCACTGCTCGCCAGCATCTCCTCGCAGGATTCGGCGTAGGACCACCGCAGGGCCTAACGTCATGGCAGGCGACCACAATGTTCAGATAGCAGTGAGCCAGATCTAGTCAAGCAGACAGTGGGCTAGCGTCGATCCGCAGCCTCGATGGTTCATCGGGGTCGCGTCTTGATTCCTGCGGGCCACCGGGTGATGGCCGGCGAAAATTCGCCATCTGACTCACCTCGCCGGAGAGCGTTGTTGGGCTGCACAATAGAAAGTACACCCTTCGCCAGACACGATTCAACGCACCGAAATGTATGCCCCGAACCAGCTCATCGTGATTTTCGGTACTTTGAACGTTCTGAGCCGCTCGAACCGTCGAAATGGCCGTTTTTGCGAATTTAAGTGATTTCAGCGGCAGCGAGGTTTCACCAATATCGCTAAAACCCCGTAAAAACCGCACCTTCTCGCATAGGGTTGGATTCACTCCCGAGCATTTTGCTCGTACTCGCCATAGTGAGTGAGGCAGTGGATAGTCTGGAATTCGGTCCGTTCCGTGTGCATGCCATCAAAACCACATTTGCGAACCCCCATGCGGGTGGCTTTTCGCGTGCCATCGCAAGCGTGATTTTTACCCCTTGCCGAGTAACGGTTTCTCTCGATGCGGCTCGTATTTCCCCATGGAGCACAATCAGTTTACCTGACTTGCATAGGATGACGTGCACCTTCAGAGGCACGACGGACTCAACAGAACCGGGGAACATGTTGCCGCCGGCTCACTCACACAAGGCTCTGGCCCTCGACCTGCTGCGTCCGGTTTCCCGAGGTGAGGAGAGCTCCGAGACGCGTTTCCTCTGCCGCCTCACGGGGTGTCAGATCAGACACAGCCTCGGATAGTTTCTGGAATGCGTGGACAGATTGTTCTCCCCGGATCTCACGATTGGGATCAGATCGCTAGCCATATTCGCTTGGTCCCTGCCCGTCAGGTGATAGTCGTGGATCAGATCAAGTCGGCTGCAGAGCACCTCCTGCTCTGCCTCTCTCTCGTGCCGGGATACTGGCGGGTAGATTGCTGCAGCGAATGCCAGCTGACTCACCGCCGCTAACTTTGGTTGGACCCGCCCTTTTGTCTTCGCATCCCTGATGTACCTGCCCAGTGCATGGCGGTGAATTCCCAGCATCTTCCGCAGCCATTTCTCACTCGGTATCGGCGAGCGACCCAAGTGAAACCATCCCCCCTGTTCCCCGACAAGCCACAGATAGGCTGTCAATCGCACATCCATCGGAAGACGATCGCATCTCAGCCTACGCCAATTCCTCCGCCACTCGCAGTAGTGGGAGTACCTATCCCGATCTGCCACAGATAGTGAAGCCGTGCTGGTCTCACCGTCCAGCCCCCACTGCCTGCAATAGTCGGGATGGACGAGAGTCGGCTTGGGCAGTTTCGGGGTCGATAGGTTGGGCATGCGGGGCCTTACCGGGAAGCGTGCGTCGGTTGCACATGTTTAGGGGCAGCTGTCGCCACACCCAGATGCAGAGAGTGAGTCTCGTCGTCGCGAGCAACGGCGGTTCGCGGCCCTCGCATGAGACTGCGAGGCGCCGCGTCGATCAGGTGCTCCGCCCGGTCCAGGAGAGGCGACGGGATCTTGATTACGAAGAGGAACGGCAACATCTGGCGAAGATCGTTGACCACCTGATCCCCCTGCTGATGAGGTAGCAGTGGGTGAAGGACGCGAGCCTCAATAGACGCCCCTCAAAACCCAGCCGTCAACGTGAGTTAGCTGCCAGCCCGCTGGCGTGGGATGTGATCGGAGGCCCGCTTCATCGGTCGCATTTTCTCGTCCAGGTCGTATTGGCACGGATAGCTCTTCGGCACCGTAAACAACTTGTTCTTACCGGTTCGGGTGATCGGCATGAGGCAGCGAACCATCTCCTCCTTGTTTCGTCCGGTGAGGTGGAAGTCATTGATCAGATCGAGACGGATTGCCAATACGTTCTTGGAGGAGTTCTTTTCCCACTTGGATTGCCGCGGATAGATAGCGGCAGCGAAGGCTAGCTGAGCAGCAATGCCAAGGTTGAGCTCGATCTGCTTGTTGGACCGAGCAACGCTGACGTACTTGCTCATCGTATTCCGGTGAATTCCGAGATGCTCCCGCAGCCAACTGCAGCTGGGAATACTCTCCATCCCCAGGGAGAACCGCTGTCGTTGCTTAGCAATAACTCGCAGATACGCCGCTAGTCGAGCTTCGATTGTTAGCTTGGGATTACCAATTCTCCTGATGTCCAACCTGCCCTCGTACCACTTACAGTATTTCGCGTACTCTTCGGGATCAGTGTTGGACATCTCCAATGTGCTTGTTACACCATCCGCCCCGATTAAGTCGAGGTAGGCTTCGTCCACAAGGACGGAGCTGGAAACTTTTGGTTGTGATGAGCTGGGCATTTACTTCGGTCCTCTCCGGGGAGCGTTGTTGAGAATGCATAAGGATATGTGCATTGGTGGAGACTCCAAAAAAGTGCACTCGCGATAGTGCAGCTTGAGGCCTGGAGCCGCTGGATCGGTGAAGAACCGGCAAGCGGTGACAATGGCGACAATCAAATTCCCGAATCACGACAGAGCCCACCTTTGGCACCGGGACCGCGTGGCGTCGAAGGCGACTGTCGCCGCCAGTAGTATCGCTATCTCATGAGCCTCAGCCGGTTCGTGCCGCAGCTGGCTGGGCTCATATCCGTGACCCTGACCTCATTCCCCGTAGATCCGAGAGTGGATCCCATCCAGGATGGCATCGAGGACCTCAGCCTGCGTTGCGGGGCCGGCGTCAATCCGGCGGCGGGCATCTGCGTAACGACTTCGCTGCTCAGAGTCATAGTCCGACCACTCCTCGTAGGCTGCATACGGGGAGATGCAACCGACTGCGAGCAGGATATCGGAGACGGGAGCCTTGATCGCCTGTTGTTGGCCGGTCCCGATTCTGCTGATCGTGGACTCACTGCACTGGCAGATCTCCGAGAGTTCATTCATGTCGGGAAACCACTGCGTCCCGCATCGAAATGCCTTCCCTCGTTTATTGCATCGCGACACGAACTCACGGAGCCGCTGATGGTTCGACATTGTGGCGTGGCGTAGGATCGGGCCTTGGGGTTCGGCGAGTTGGTCCATTATCAATACCTATGGAAACCGGGAGCACCTGCCGGCGATTGCGGACTCGATTGGCTTGCCCACCGCTTTATCGAGAACCTCGGCACCGATGGTGGGTGGCGTATTCGATTCAGAAGAAGGAACGGTGCAACCCGGGAGTGCGCCCTGGTATACGGACCATCTAAACCGGGCGTTGCCTCCGCTCGCAACATCCGCTGACCGAACTCGCATGTTCGGTACATGGACCTTTATTATACCCGTGGGTGGCTGTGCGCATTTTTCCCGCTTCCCAGCTTTTCAAAAACCCAGCCTTTTACGGGGTCAAACCGCCCTAACCACCCTCGAAAACACGTTTAAAAACTTTTCGCACCCAAAACCACCCTTTAGACAGCCCATCTTCACTCCCAACGGCTCCTCATCCTACCGCACCCTACACCTCCCACTTCTACATCAACGCCTACCACTCCCAGCCTTGGTAGCAACTCCATCTACTCCCGTCTCTCACCTCCGCTACCACACAAGCCTCCCGTACATCCCCATCCCCCTCCAATACCCGGGCCTGCTTCACGGCAACAAGCATCGCTAGCTCCATGTGTTGCTTTCCCCCGTACACGCTCTGGCCTTCCTTACGCCTTCTAGGGTTCTCGTCCCTACCACCCCATTCTCTTCTAGGGCGTAGTTGTCCGGGGCATGCTCCTCGCCATCAACCGCATGTTGACAGAACGTGAAAGACAATCCCATCACGCTACCTCCACCGCATTCGCCACCGCCTGGTTCTGTAACAGCCTAGGCGTCGTCCTGTTCGAAACCCGAAACCACTCGCGGCTAGATCCCACAGTGCTCGACCTATTGCTCGCACTCGCCCGTATCTCGGTCCTCCTCAACCAGAAACAGCCGGGGAGTGCGCCGCGGCTAATTCGTCCGTATGTCGAATCGATTTGCGAGTCGATCTCACAACTGGCAGGTCGAGTCACTGGAGGTGCCAGTCGATCTCCGTACCCGTCACTTGACTTCAATCTCAGCAGTTCGTTTCGGGTGCATGATCAATTGCTTGAGCATGCACTGAATATTGACAGCCAATAGACTCCGCGTTTAGTCTTGCCGCGGAGGCAGACTCATTTCTGCGACGGGCCCCACAGCCTGCGCGGCTGAGCCTGACAGACTGCCGCATCAACATCAGCTGCCGTTATGCCTGATCTCACCCACTCTCGCACGCTGCTGTAACCAGCGGGAAGAACCAGTACCCGCACCGTTCGGCAGTACTCTAAAAGTGCGTCGGCAAGATGATTGGCACGGTCGCGGCCAGCTTTACCTTGGGACGCGACAACCACACAATCAGACGCCATGAGGGCTCGCATTTGATCAATCTCATAGCATGTCTCGTCCCTCTCAAGCGGCCTGCCGATGACCGAGATCCCGAGGGACAGGAGCGCGGCTGTATCGATTCCTCCCTCCGCGATGTACAGTCGATGGACAGGCGCCCTCACTCCAGTGGGCATGATCATACCATCGAACTCGCCCACCAATGACGTCTCCTTCCCATTGCTTAGGTAAAGCAATCCGATCCCGACGACCCGGCCGTATTCGTCTGTCATCGGCCATGTGATCGCACCGTGTCGCTGTGACCACCCGACGCCTATCCGCTCAAGTGTTTCGATCGGTAGGTCGAGGAGCTTCGAGAACTCCCGCCATTTCCCCTCGGTCATCGCCGCCCGGAAGTCGACGGAAATACTGGCGAGCGATCGATCGTCGGGCAGTTCCTCGAGAATCTCATCGACGTGATCCCTGAGGTAGCGGGCCATTTTTCTCGGGGCGACTACTCCACTATCTGGGCGATAGAAACCCAGCCAATCCGCCAACCAACGACAGGCTGAATCTAAATCTGTCCGAATGATCCATTGCAGGGTCGTAATCCCGTCTACGAATGCATTCTCTCCGTCGTGCAAGAAGCATTGCCTGCAGCAGACGACACCCCGGTCCTCCACATTTGGCAGGGCAGAGAACCGATCCCAGCCTCCGCACAGTGGACAGGCGTACGCACCCCCATCGAGTAGAGACTTCGGGATACCGGCATCGTCTAGGATTTCGGCCCAGTGACCATGGGCGGTAGAGATGAGTTCGGCAATGGATGGTTGCGTTGGAGTTGGGTTAGTGTCTTGTTTCATCAGATGTCCTTGTTGGGGTTCGTCTACTAGCAATCACATTGATCTCCTACATGATTGCGGGTATCGACTGTCGTCCAAATATGAGTTCCTTGAGCAGGGACAAGAGAGTGCGTTCGCAAGAAGGCGAGGGCAGATCGCCGAGCAGGTACTTGAAGTGCGACGCGCCAGGACACGTCGTGATGAGAGCGGCCTCACTGGCCACTTGTTCTCTTTCCCTTTTCAGCGTCTCGTGACGCATCGTGTTTTGCGATGCTGCTGAAAAGCTGTGCTGATCTTCGTCCATCGCCGTTGGGATCGTCCTAATTCCGATCCCCAATACGATGACCTCGTCACGTCACCACCCGCTACGTAGGGCATAAGCGAACTTCGCATAACGTCAAGCCACGCCAGCGTGGTGAGCTCAGCGTACATGTCGCTGAGTGGATCGTCGGGCAAGTCGGCACATAGCTGGGCTGATTTTTCATCAATCTGTTTCTGCCACAGCATGGAGTTTTCGGGCGCCGCCGAACTGACAAATTGAACCAAGTATTCACGTGTGAGGCCCATCAGATCGGTTGCGACACTGAGTACCTCGGGCGTCTCTGCGATCCATATATCGAGCTGCCGCTGTGCGTCGGGATCGCCCTCTTGAGCGAGACTGCAAATCCGATTTATCCTATGCAGGCCGGGGAGCTCTCGCTCGGACGCTGTTGCTGACGTTGGCTTACTGCTCATCTCTAACTCGTTAATCTTACTGATGACTTTCCAGCCGGCTGACCACCGACACAGCCAATCGAGCGACTTGCTCGCTGCGATATCATTATCCTGTTCGAGGCTACACGCCTCGCGGTAAGCATGCTCGTTCGCTTTGGCTAGCCGCTCGTACTCCACGAATAGATGAACGACTGAGTCGCTCGCTTTTCCGATGTAGCGTTTTCGTAGCTTGCCATCGCGTCGGAACGTGGAGACGACATACGTATTTGTCGTGCCGGGTCGGTTTTCAATCTGCATCCACCTTGTGTAACAGACCCACAGATATCGCAAAAACTACGCGATGTGTGTTTGATGGTCTACCAATGAGTGCGTTCCGTTCGTAAACGGCAAAGTCTGTGCTCCGTTGTCATCTCGATTCAGTAACAGCCCAAGCTGCTGAGCGGCTCGTCGTCCGATTACATCGCTGGCATTCACAAAGCTCGGAGGCAGCTGCGACGACAGGTCACCAACCCTGATGGCGATCTCTCCTAGTCGATCCGGGGTCGTACGCATCAGGCGATCTTGAAGTAGGGTCAGATGCAGGCGTTTCATCTCGCGACCAGCGATGGTTGTCAAATCACATGGCTCATCGAGATGCGGCACTCGCTCCAGCCAATACTCGCAGACCGCAGGACCGCCCTGATACGATTCACGGCACACGGTTGTGTATAGGTTGTCGATGGCTTCGTCAGCAGGATCAAAGATGTGAATTGCCAGCCAGTCTGTGGCTCGGAGACTATCGAGCACGTCGAAAAAGATTTCGCAGTAGTCTCGCACAGTTTCAGCGTTCAGGCCGCAGCGGGCCGCAGCCTCCTCCGGTGACAGTCCGGCGACGAGCCTGGCGTCGACCTCAAGTCGCTTCACTGGATCGCGATAGATTGCCTCCGCACTCGATATATCGAGCTGGCCGTCGCCACAGAGCTTATCTCGCATATCGGCAGGCAGCCCATCGATATAGTCAACGCACCGCCAGAATACTGAACCTCGCTCGACGCGTCCTGATACTCGCCGACGAGCGGCTACACGCCCTGCCTTAATCCATCGCCACGAAGGGCCAAGTGTCGATCGCCAATACCGGCGAAACTCCTCGGCTGACATCCTTTTCTGGCGGATGTCGTCGAGCGTCAGCGGCTCCGTATCCTCGTAATCGTCCAGCATATCTCAGTCGGCGTTGCGTCGTAGTGGAAAAGTAAACCATTTTTCTAGTCCAGGCGACCGCGAGCAGGCGAGTCATGAGGGTGGACATCTCATCGGTGAAATACTCAGCGGCGCCGAATCTGAGCGATTAGGTGTGCTCGTCTGTAACCGACGACAGCTGCACTCTGATCCGCTTGATGGCTAGCTCCTCAGCACCCGACGATTTTCTGAAACGAACTACCTTCTTTGCACCGACGGTTCGGACACGCCAGCTATTCTTGTTGGCATAGACGAGCACCTGCTTGTCTGCATCCGGGTGGCGCATGATCGTGACGTCGCCACTGCGAACAATTCGTATCCCGTCTTGACGATCGCTGATCGAGGTCATCTCATCCGAGTATTTCAATGTCTTTCCAGAGTCATCTGATTGCTTCGCTGGGCGATTGTCAGAAGACGCTGTTTTTCCGTTTCTGCGTCTGGTGGGTGTCTTCTTGATACCGGCTTCCGAACGTGCCTTGTCGAGTGACACCTGGCCATTGGACACCTTTTCAGCCAAGTCAGGCCGCTCTTTTTTTACCTTCTCTGCATCTCGCAACTGCTGACGAGGCACACCGTGTTCTTTCGCGACCCTGTTGAGCGACGGCTCCCGTCGGCTCTCCTTTGCCTTGCTTGCAACCGCGTCGGTTGCATCCAAGTTCGACTTCGCCATTCGGCTTTGCCTCCCTTTCTGGCTACCCCGCAGTTTCCGGTCCGCAGCCGCAGTTCGTTCTGTCTCGAGGTCAGCAACGGCACGCATCGCCTTCTGGTCGGAGGTCAGGTGTCGGCGAGCGTAGTTCGCTTCCGCGATAGACTCGGCGGGGTGATCGGCCACGATGACTTGGCTGTCTTCCAGCGATTCACCAAGTACGTAAAGCGCGCTGAGGCGACATCGCCCATCAAGCAGCTGCTTCTTATCATTGATCCGGATCGAATCGATCATGCCGTCGGCCCGAATGGCGTCCACCAGCCGATCGAAGTCTTGAGCGTCAATCATGGGTACACTCATACAGGTGGGATGCACCTCACTGATAGACGCCTCATTTTTCGCCAACACAACGTCGAAATCGGGAATCGAATACTTGGAAGTGTACGCCTTGTCTTTAGACATTTTCTTGCTCCGAATGGACGATCGCCCAGTCCCGTGAGTTGCCACAGAGGCACGTCGGCAGATCGATCAGGTAGTTGAAGTGGGTCAGTTGTGGCGAAGACGAATATGTGCCATTTGTCGCTTGACTCCAAATAGTGTTTGCAACCATCGCGGATCGAATCAACTCAGCTAGCGGTCGAACCTGAGTTTTCATTCGCGTAGATGACCGGGGAGTGCTCCCCGGCAAACCTTGCCTGGAGAGATTATCAGGAGCAGAGCACGACCCGCACGGGTGCTACATCAATGCTTGCGTCTCGAGCCTATTGCCCTTACTTGGCCCAAGCCCAGATCACGGCGACGTCTGCGCCAAGCAATCACCAGTTCAGCGATACGTACCGGAGCTTAGGATGCTCCGAGGCTGTTGCTAGCGGAGCCGGGACATCGGGAGAGAATATGTAGGGATGTGACGGCGTTCCGTACCGCCGAGTGTAGTCCCGCATCAAATGCTCCTTTCTGGCGCGTAGCTGGCCGGGAGAGAGCTGATCGTTGGCTACAGCCGCGAAGAGATAGTAAACTCGTTTGCGATTGTCGTTCATCGCCTCGAGAAAGTCGTCCACGAAGAAGGTGAATTCATGTTGAAATGGATTGGTCGGCTTTGGTCCAACCGGGCATACCCGGAGGATACGATCGTGTGTGACCAGCTGATACGTTCCTGGGTATCGGGCGATGTCTGTGCGGCAGGCAGATGCGATCTCGACCCAGTATTGCCACTCGATTTCGAAGTTCTTGCTCCAGAGAGAGAGGATCGAGCCTAAGCCAAATCGCTCTGGTAGATCGTGGAGAGTAAACCCAATCGTTATTATGGCTTCAGCTGTGGTTCGATACTCCCTGACTCCTGCCGCCTTCAGCGTCCTCCCCAGGGCGTCCATTTTGCCGAGGTAGTCGATAATTACGGGCTCGAGGCTGTGCTTCTGATTCAACTCAGCATCGTTGCTGTTGCGGATGTGGCAGCAAATATCGATGGCTGCTGTCAATGCTTTCGCTTGGGAAGACACGGAGCATTCTTGACCAGCGGTTGCGATGACTTCGGAGTAGGGGCGAAGCCAATTGTCGTCATTGTCGTCTGGGGCCCTGGACACGTATCGGTGCAGTTCGTGGCGGGGTGGGCGTGGCATCCTGAGTTCCTTCGAGAAAGATGGTGAGGTTACGGGGTGTCCAGGTTTCAAGCCGGGTTCTGGCTTCTTTCTTCAACTGCTTGAGTTCCGTCCTCCATTGCTCGGCAGCGATCGGACGCGGAGGTTGCTCATCGAAATCGAATACCAAGACGTCTTCTTTGCCTAGTGCGACTGGATCAAATAGATGTGGTTGCGACCTCTTCTTCACGCAATCCGCCGGGTCGGCTAGTTGACCGCGTTTGACCCGCGAGTGGGTCAGAGTCGTAGTCAGGTTTGCATCCCAGAGGAGACGGTTGCGGAGAGCGATCGTCTCGGCGCTGTCACCTGGCTTGTGAAGGTTGAAACCATAGGTCAGCATTTTCTGGAGATCTACGAAAGTCACTGTTTTTCCTCGATGCTGACGCTGTCGCTCGACCTCTGAAAGAGACTTCTTAGCTAGCGTTCCCATCGACTTGAAGGGACACGCGGGCTGCTGGTCGAAATCCACTGCGTGCCAGAATGCCTCATTAAGGTATTTCGCCAGTCCATCAACACCATCAGTGTTCGGTCGGACGGATTGGCCGGTCACCATCGTCAGATGTAGATGTGACCAGGCTGATTCTGGCGTGTCGCAGGGGCGCATGTGCAGACCGAGACCATATTCCAGGACGCGATAGCTTGGCTTACCGATCCGCCTCGCATTCCAAACCGTTATCGCGTGGGCGATCGCCTTGAGTCCTTTTGCGATTCGAATGAGGAAGTCGAGAGATTGCTCGTAGCCATAGGGCTCTGGAGTTGTATACACGCTCGAAAACACTCGCTCGCGACCATGAGAAACGGTTTGACCCGCAATGTTCGCGGACCTAGCCGCATTGCAACAGTGCGCACATCGGCCGCAGACTCGGTTCCTCCGGCAATAGTTCAGTATCTGATAGTCCTCTGCAGGGCTGGCTCGACCGATCGTGCGGGCGCAAACCAGTGCATCAACGCAGTCCTCTAGCCTTGTCGGATCCTTGGCGTAGAGCTGGCTGATTCGCTCCTCTGCATCGTCGATGTAATCAGCATGACTCTCTATGCCCACTGCACCATGGGTTAGCAGAATCTCGCCGCGGGGGCGCACCGGGACGCTACTACTTCTTACGCGTGATACGGCAGCCATCACTTCCATCTCTCTTATTAGTATTAAGCTATGGCGGATAAGTACATGCGGGATGCACTTGCCATGGCTATATCGTGTCCCATTAGCGATAGATTACCAACATGAGTTCTCCAATTACTGCCGATTGTTGCTTTTGGCTCGTTCGATTGCTTGGGTGGAAACCCTCTTTTCGCCACCGTTTCTGTTGGGTTTCTTACTCTGGTCAACACGCCGTCCACATTTCCCGAGTCGATGTGTTGGGGCACCCTGTGCGACTACCGTAATGTCCATTCACTCCAGTCCCTGTCCTGCGCTCCGCGTCGTTCATGTGCGACTTCTGCTTCTTCAAGTCGTTCGGTGCCTGGGCGGAGTATTCCTTGGTATCTTTCAGTCCACATCGCCGCTCGCGTGATCGCTGTCCTGGGCGGGTTGACCTGGTGCGGTAGGGTATGCTGCGGCAGCTTCGCCCATACACCTGTCTTATCGGATCCGCTGCCGTACAGCGAATCCGCCAACTGCAAGACGTTGTCACACGCGTGGAATAAATTCGCGCACCAGGTTCATTCCAGTCGCGAGCCGGTCAGCGGGTGTTTCATCTTGCCCAGGACGCCGCTGTTATGGGCAAGGACACTACTCGCCCCACCGCGATGACGAGCGATCGCTACTGGGTCGGAACGAACCCGGCAGTACCGAAACGCGGATAGATCCGTTTTCTGACGTTTGAGATGAGGTCGAGCAGTCGCCCTACGCTGAACCTCTTCTCAAAACGATCGCCCTGTTCGGCGAACGGTGACGCAAATCACAGTACGCGATCGCATTGCCGAGCTCTGGAAGTTCTCAATCTCGTGGCCTGTCAGGGGACCGATGAAAGCCAACAGCCCGTCGAGGATGGCTTACGAGCCTGCATCGCCGTCGACCTGCCGAAGCTGACCAAACAGTTCTCGTCTTTCGAGGGGCTGATCTCCGACAGCCTGGGCTATGCGCAGCTGTTTCGCGATGAGAGAGAGGTGCTGGTCACGCTGTTGACAGTACTACACGAGCTCGGCAGGGTATATTCTCTGGCCATTCCACTACCGACGAGGCACTCGTCAAGACTCCTTGGCGGGAGACTCTAGCCTCTGCAGAACACGAGAACTCTTTGATTGACGGTGAAGGGCGGACCTATGTCGCTGGCTCCAGTATTGGGCATCTCGCAAACCAACACATCGGCACCCGTGTAAGATTTGCTCGAGATGGCTGACCGTGGTGTCCTGCGAACGACCTGAGTGGTGTGTCGAGCGTTGGCAGGCACCGGGACCATGGATCGCGTCTCACGCAGTCGTCTCGATGAATCGAGTCAACGCCTGCTGGCTGGTCAATGTCTTGCCACCGAGCTTGATCGTCTCCAGCTTGTTGCCCTTGATTCCCCGGTTCGCCCACCGCCAGACCGTCGATACGTTAACGCGTTTCTGAAGGAGTGGCGGGACCTCGCTCATACCGAGCAGATCTTCGGTGAGCAGGTGCATCGGAGTACTGCGGGGCGGCTTCGTGTTTGAGTTTATGTTGGGTCGTGGCATTATGTAGCTCCCGTGCAAGTGTGTTAATCAAGATGCAGCAGAGCCGATAGTCTCAGGATCTCCAAAATGTGTCGGCCATTCGCAGGCGAATTCACTCAGCGTGGCTGTGATCTGGTTCAAGATTTCTGGCCGCTGCCGGCGAACAGGGACCTAGCGGCGACCGGGCATCTCCCGATCATCGTTTTCATGGCCATGATGGGACTGGCTTAACCGTCGAGAAATCCAGCACCCAGGGTGGGGCCGACCTTGGCCGCTTCGATTGCCTTCGCCTCCGTGCTCTTGGCGTAGTGCTCGGTCATCGCGGCTTTCGTATGTCCAAGGATCGCCTGGGCGGCTTCGATCCCCAGAGCTTCGCGAATGGCCGCTGCCGCCGTGTAACGGAGCTGATAAGGCGTCCAGTGTTCGACCTCCGCTTTTTTGGCCGCGTTCACGACGGCTCGACGATAGCTGTCCTTCGTAAACATCTCACCCGGTTTTCGCTTTGGATCTTTCTTGAGGTTGGATCCCACGCGGTTGCCACAGCTCTTGTGCGTCTTCCGAGCGAGGCTGCGTTGCTCACGATGCCACGCGGCACTCTCGATGGGCGAAAAGAGATATTGATCAGATGGCCGGTCAAGAAATCTCGCTACCACTAGCCGGGCATCGCCGACGATCGGCACTGCTTTGGTGACTCCGTGGTGTGCTGTCTTGTGGCTATCGGGACGGTAGATCCATTCATCGCCTCGTTGGTCGATATCCCTTGGGCGCATTGCGAACACCTCTGACGGACGCATGCCAGTCGCCAATTGGACCATGACCATCGCCTTGATCGTTGGGGATAGATAGCGTGCCGTTGCACGCACGACTTCCAGCGATATCGGCTGGCGCGGTTTGGTCTCTTTGGCGGTTGTTTGACCTTGCCGCAGTGGTTCGAGCGTCTCCAGTCGTTGCAGCACCGATACTTCGATCAGCTCGCGAGCGACGCCGTACTTGAAGATTTGACAGATACTGCGGGTCTGGGAGTTTGCGTAGTTTCGATTATTGCCGGAGGCGACAAAGGTATCCCGGAGAGCCGCCAGCTTTCGGGGGCCGAACTCGGCAGCTGGTTCATCACCGTACTCGTCTTCAAGTAGCTTGCAGAGGTTAGTGAGCCTGCCATTGTGGGAGGGGGACCTCGCGTACTTGATTTTGACGTGCTCACGGAACTCAGCCGTCACGCATCGGACGCTGACCGGCACGTCTTGTTGGTGAACGATGCTGAGGTCGTCTGGAATCGACAGACCGTTCCCATTGTAGATCTGAAGCAGAGCAAAATACTTGGCCCGGCTTTCTGGTGAGTCGTAGGTCCCTAGGTAGAAAGTCTTACCCGATAACTCTACGACGCCCTGACCCGACACGTGGTATCGGTAGTCAGGCATTGATTTCTTGGGACGTCCCATGTGTGAAACCCTGTCAAAATGGGTTTTCCGGTATGGATTACCGGAAAACTAGATTGAGAGAGGACCGCACAGCGACATCGCTGGTTACGCTTTGAAGCGTATCGACCCGGAAAACACTGAGTTTACCACATCTTCAAGAAATCGGGATGACAAGATTCGAACTTGCGACCTCTGCACCCCCAGTGCAGCGCTCTAACCAGGCTGAGCCACATCCCGCGACCCGAAAGAGAGGGGCCGAAAAATCGGGCTTCCCTTTCGAACGACAAACTCTACCGAAACTGTCAGACTTTCGCTAGGGTGATACCAGACCGCCGAGCTTGTTTTGGTATGTCGTTTAACTCACGGAAATAACGGAATTTCTTGATGTCGGTTTCGGATCAGACACATCGCTATTCAGAAAAATCAGCCGAAAAGCGGCTCTCCCGCCCAGCCGGGTTGTCTCCGCAGGCGGCGGGAACGGCGTCCCGGCAGCAGGATGCCAGCCCTCGGCGTGGTGCTTTTTCGGGTCGGCTGCGACGATACTGGCCCCTGTTCGTGCTGGGGCTCGCCATCGGTGCTGGCCTGGCCGCCTATTACTGGGGGGCGCGGCGACAGGGTCCGGGTCAGGCCACGCAGCTGGCCAGCGCCCCGATCCCGCCAGCCTACTCGCCTGACCGGGCGATCGGATACTTGCGCGAGATCGTCGATATCGGGCCGCGACCGACAGGCAGCGAAGGGATGCTGCAGCAGCAGGCGTACCTGACAGAGTTCTTTACCAAACAAGGTGCCAAGGTCTCGCTGCAGAAGGAGAATATCCGCCATCCGCTTACCGGTGAGAGCGTCGAGATGGCGAACCTGATCGCGGCTTGGTACCCCGAGCGTCCGATCCGGTTTCTACTGTGCGCCCATTATGACACCCGGCCGTTTCCCGACCGCGACCGAAAGGATCCCAAGGGCGTGTTCGTCGGTGCCAATGATGGGGCCAGCGGTGTGGCGGCGTGGATGGAAATGAGCCACCATTTTACCGACCTGCCTGAAGACGTCGGTGTCGACGTGGTGCTCTTTGATGCCGAGGAGTTTGTCTTCGAAGAGGGGCGTGACGACTATTTCCTGGGCTCGATCTTCTTTGCTCAGCAGTACCGGATGTCGCCACCGGAGGTTCCTTACCGCGCCGGCGTGTTGCTGGATATGGTCGGTGACCGCGAACTGCAACTGATCTATGACCGCGCCAGCTTGCGGTACGCCAGGGATGTGACCAAGTCGATTTGGCGGACTGCGGCTAAATTGGGCGTCAGTGCGTTTGTGCCCCGCACGCGAATGCAGGAGCTTCGCGACGACCACTTACCGCTCAACCAGATTGCCAAAATCCCGACCACCGACCTGATCGATTTCGACTACCCTCGACCCGGTTTTCGGGCCCCCCAGTACTGGCACACGACCGAGGATACGGCTGATAAGTGTAGCGGTTCGAGCCTGGCTGCAGTAACTTGGGTGGTGCACCAGTGGATCGTTGAGCAGTCTGAAATCGCCGACTGATGCCTCGATCCCCTTTCCCTCTTTGGACAACCAACCCATGTTTGCCGGCGGCTTGATCCTTGCAGCCACGTTGATTTTCTTCTCGATCTGGTTGTTTCGATCTGAGCAGCTCGGGTGGCCGAATGACGTCTACGACGATCCCGCCGACGAGCTGTACCTGCGCCGTCGCTCGCGTTCTCGCAAACGGGTCAACGCTCTGTTTTTCGTCTGTGGATTGCTGGTTCTCGCAGCGACGCTGGCGACCCCCGAACACCGCGTCTTCTGGATCGGTTGCTGGATGAGCGCCATGGTCGTGCTCTGTACCATCGTTGCTCTGGCGGCGCTCGACATCGTTCGCACGATGCTCCATCATCGCCACCGTCTCGATCGAATGCGGAAGGAAAGAAGCTAGTGGCTAGTGGCTAGTGGCTAGCAAACAGCGGACGTAGAAACCCGCATCGAGCTTGCGGCCGGCCTGATCGCTGAGCGTCATCCGGCCCGCTTCGACCTGGGGCTGGAGTCGACCGATGCGGCGGTGACTGAGATTTCGCTCAACGAGATCGACCACATCGGCTTGGTCCATCTCCGCGGAGTGGCCGGTCACCAGGATGCGGAAGGATCGGCCCGATACCAGTTGAAAACAGTTTTTGAGGAGTTCAGGAAGATCGCGAGCAATCCGCCAGGCCTGAGCCTGCTTGGCGGGGCGTTTATCCGCTGAGTTGGCGTTGGCTTTACTCTTGCTTTTGCTCTTGGGGCCATGCCCATAAGCGGGCGGGTCAAGAACGATCGTGTGATAGCGGTTACCGCGGCGAATTTCTCGCTGCACAAAGGCGGCAGCGTCATCGACGAGGTAACGCACCGGAGCGTCCCGCAGTCCACTGGCGACGGCCACTCGCTTGGCCGCTTCCACGTTCGGCTTGGCCGCATCGACGTGGGCGACCGACATCCCGCTGCCGGCCATCGCCATCGTCGAAGCCCCCGTGTAGGCAAATAGATTGAGCGCATGACGCTGGCGACTACGCGGCGAACCGGAGAGTTCCTCCACTGGGGCCGTGCGCATCAACCACCGCCAGTTGTCCATCTGTTCGGGAAAGACACCAATATGACCAAACGGCGTCGGCTGGACCGGCAGCCGCAGCGCTGGCGTTTCAGGATCCGCGAGGTCAGGCACCTCGATAGCGAGCTGATCGGGCCACGCGGTCCTGTGGTTCCAGGTTCGCGAGTTCAAGTCATAGCGACTGTCAACGTCCGCCCACGCAGCCGGGTCGCGGGGCGATACGTTCTCGGCCGCAGGGCTGGGCCGATCGATGATCCGACCGGCCAGCGACTCGAGTTTCCGCCCGTTGCCAAAGTCGATCAGTTGGTAGTGGCGGGACAAAGCAAAACCTGGAAATCGGAAAGCGGGGTAGGGCACCAGGATAGTCAAATCGCCACCAGCCTCCAGCCTACCGGCGTCCGAATCCCATCGCCCGCCTGATCCGGACAGCGACCGGATCTTGCAGCCGCGCCGCCAGAGCACTATCATGCCCGCATCAGTTCCAAGAACGTCCGTCCCAGCCGCGATTTTCGAGCCGCCCCAGACGACGTCGCACCATGGGACCACCGTATTTTCGCAAATACGGGCGATTAGCTCAGTTGGTTAGAGCGCTGCTTTCACACGGCAGAGGTCACAGATTCGAGTTCTGTATCGCCCACTTCTCATTTTATCCCTGCTGGAACGCATCAAACGCGTTACCGCCATCATGGCGAGCGGCTCCCAATCGGATCATTCCGGGACAAAGGACTGTCCTGAATCGATCGAAGGAGATTCGCCGATGCCACGTAAACGAAGCGAGCAACCTGCCTATTCGTATCACACGAGCGGCCAAGCCAGGGTGCGGTTGGGGCACGAGGTTTTCTACCTCGGCAAGCACGGTTCACCTGAGAGCTATGCGAGGTATTACTCCTTGTTGGCTGAGTACAACGCCAATGGGAAGCAGGCACCTGAGAAAGCTGAGGACGAGGGCGAAGCGGAGGCGGTACGGCTTGCCGATTCGGTCGTTCGAGTCAAACACATCACTGCCGACTTCCGGGCGCGGGTGCTGCCGCTGCATGAGAGCAACCCAGCGAACCAGTCTAAGTACGCGAACCTTTGCGACTTCCTGGACGAGCGGCACGGGGATGAACCTGCCGAGGAGTTTGGCCCGAGAAAGCTGGAGGCGATGCGAGACGTGCTGATTGCCCGAGGTATCGGTAAGAAGCACCGGCCCAACTCGAGGCCCTACGCCAATGATCAAGCCCGCAAGATCATCAAGATCATCGAGCACGGGGTTTCCCGTGAACTGGTCTCGCCGGAGCGGATTGTCGCTCTGCGATCACTGCCGCCGCTGCGCCGTGGACAGGCCCGAGAGAATCCGAAACGCAAAGGCGTATCGCTCGAGACGGTCCAGGCGACGCTACCACACCTGACGTCAACTGCCGCCGCTATGGTCCGCTTGCAGCTGGCGACCGCGATGCGTCCTAGCGAAATGTTCTCGATGACGCCATCGATGATCGACAGGAGTGGTGAGGTCTGGTTCTATCGACCAGCTCGGCACAAGACCGAGCACCACGGAAAAGAGAAGGCCGTGCCGATCCTGGGCGATGCCCTGGAGGCCCTGACGCCGTTTCTATTCGGTGATGCCGACCAACCCTGTTTCATGACCGAGAAGGGGACCGCATGGAACAAAGACGCGTTTCGGATTGCGATCCGCCGCGCTGCCAAAGCGGCCAAGGCCGAACACTGGACGCCGTACCAGATTCGGCACACATCGCTTCAAGCTGTCCGAGATGTCCAGGGCCCCGAGGGAGCCCAGGCATTGGCGGGGCACAGCCGCCTAAGCACCACGGAGATTTATGCCAAGGTGTCGGAGCTCAAAGCCATCGAAGCCGCCAAGGTTGCACCACGGTTAACGAACGGCTAAAAACGAAATCACTGTCGCCAGCGGATTGATCCCCGCGCCGCCGGTCCGTCGTCATCGTCCCTTAGCGATGCTCGATGGATCGGCAGCGACTTCTATCACTAAGGGATTCTGAACGATGGCTGTCGAAGACTACTGGTTCCAAAAGAAATTAAGGCTGTTCGTTCCTGTAAACCAACAGCCTCTTTCGCTTCCTGGAGGCGGAAAGGCCGACCCAGACGATCCGGCTGCAATGTATCGTTGGCTGGAATCTGGAGAGAGGAAGGCATCCGTTGCCAATGAACGCGCAATTGCCCAGGCGCGAGCTGATGCGTTCTTTAACGCAATCAGGGCCGAACTGAGAGACCTGGGATTGCCATACAAGGATTTAACCGAAGTCCTCTATTGGCTGGAGGAGGAAGGCTACTGTATCAACAATATCTCATTCAAGGAGGCCGTTTCGGTCGTGACGGAAGCACGGAAAAAGGTACTGGAGGCACGATTGCTGGAGAGAATGGAATCGATTGACGGCGTCGCCAAGAAGAAAGCAATATCAGGCGACGACGGGACGGCATCACCCGAGGAGATCACAGGTGACGATAAAGTCAGATCCACGATACCCGAGGAGCATCGAACCCAAGCGATGAGCCAAGCAAAAGCGGCGCTGCGGTATTTCCGCAACGTCGAATACTCCCCAGATCACAAGAAGCGAGAGTTCCGAAGGATGGTCGTTGCAAACGAAGTCGCTGCGATCCAACTAGTCCCGCCGAAAGGACGGCTGTTCTATTTCGATAAGCGGCAAATCGAAACGTGAACAAGCGGCAAACATACGGCATAAGCGGCAAATAAGCGGCACATCCGGCTGAGCGTCCACAGCCCCCTGATACTCCCCCGTGTTGCAATTCCGCCGCACCGCACACAGGAGTATCCACAGTGCCTATCACCCCATCCACCGCCGAAACGGTGGTATCTCAGATCCTGAGCGAGGACGTCCTCACACTAGCCGACGCCCGCGCCGAGCTACGCCACATCACGGGCAAACGGCCAGACAAAGCCACCATGACGAGGTGGATTCATCGAGGTGTAGGAGGCGTCCGATTGGAGGCCGTTCGTATTGGGGGATCGCACCTGCTGACCAGTCGGCAGGCACTCACTCGGTTCATCGCCGCCCGCACGGCCAAGACGATCGGCCCCCAGCCGATTCGCCGCACCGCCAAGAAATAAAAAAACCATCGAGCTGAGCTGACAGTTCGATGGCTTTCGTTTTCTATTCATGCCGTCGCAAGCGGCAATCAAACAATGGGTTGGAGGCCCGAGGCATCACATATGATACGCGATTCAGCATACCGGTCAATTGATAAATGGGCGATTGGCCATCACTACCCCATGATCCCACGCCCCCATACGTGGCGGGACCTGGTCGAGCTCGAGCCCCGCTTGGGCGTTCTCGCCAAGCGGGTCGAACAGGCAGGCTGCGGGTGCCGTCGACGCCGTACGCTCGACTGGTGGCGGAAATGGGAGTCAATCAAGAGGTCTGCGGCGAAGTTGGTCGGCTGGCACGTGCGCGACGAGCTGCTCGGCACATCGATCGCGTACGAGATCGCGATCGCGGAATTGTTCGGACGATTCGCGGGGAGCCGGAGGGCTGGACGATGACCCCATACCCAACCCGTCAATCACATCATGCACACAGGATCACCCGCCTACTGTTCAAGGGCTGCGCAGCTCAATCGATTGGGCATCACGCCGTTTGCCTGGTGATCCATATCGCCCACACAGAGGACGCGGCACGATACCAGGGACCAGTTCGGTTCTGGAATTCGCAGCTGATGGAGGTCCTAGGGTTCAAGAGTCCAAAGCAACTCAACAATGCTCGAGAGGCTGCCGTCGACGCCGGTTGGTTGGTCTACCACCGGACCAACGACCGATCTGTTGGCCACTATTGGACCGAGATTCCAACGTCGGTGTCGGGCTTCGACGATACGCCAATTGAGCCTACCCATTCCGATAACGGAAAGCATTCCGAATACGGAACACGAAGCGGAAAGCATTCCGAATACGGAACACGAAGCGGAACACGAAGCGGAACACGAAGCGGAACACGTTGCGGAACACGTTGCGGAACACGAAGCGGAAAGCCTTCTAACCCTATCCCTAACCCTATACCTAAAGAAGAGGGCGCGGCTGCCGCCGCCGTTTCTCCTTCAGGAAAAAAGCGAAAGCCAAAGAAACCGAAGTTCTCGCCCGAGGGCATCGACCTGCCGCCCGTGCTGCGTACCGATCGCTTCCGTGATGCGTGGTCGTCGTGGTGCTCGGATCGAAAAGCCCGCCGCAAGCCGATCACCGAGAACGCGGCTTCGCTCCAGATCAAGGATCTCGCAGCGATGGGAGAGGCGAAGGCAATCGCAGCGATCGAGAAGTCAATAAAGAGCGGATGGGCCGGGTTATTTGAGCCTGACACGCCTATTTCCACGGCGCAGCAGTCCGCCGACGATCCGCCCCAAATGGAACGTAAGTTCAAGCGGCCCACGTCAGCAGGGAGATCCAAATGAGAGACCCTCACCCAGAGCAGACCGAAGACATCGAGACGGCATTGCTTTATTCGATCCTGATTGATCGGCAGCAGATCCACGCCGCTCGAGAGATCATCAGTGCCGACGATATGACAGGGACTCGCCGTCGCCTATTCGCTGAAATCAGTGACATGGTCGACGGCGGAGGCGATCACGCCGACCTCACACAATTGGTCAGTCATCTGCGTTCCGTTGACGCACTCGGAGCTGTCGGCGGCATGGCCAGGATAGCCAAACTGATGGACAGTTCCGGTTATCCTCCAAACGCGCCGACCTACGCACGCCAGATCAAGAACCTGGCCAATCGCAGGAGAGTTGCCGCTTTGCTCAGAAAGGCGTCTGCCGAGATCCAAGATCCGATGACGTCGCTGGATAGCTTGCTCGATTCGCTGATTCGCGATGCGACGGCGACGCGAGCAACTGAGTCAGCACGAGGTGAAGTCTCGGCATATGAGGCTGGCCTGCTTGCGATAGAGCATTTAGAGCAGGAGTCTGATTCCGAGGGCGGGGTTTATTCGGGGATTCCCGCCGTCGACGAATGCTTCGGGACGTTCACCAATGGCAGCTTGACAACGATCGCCGCGAGAACGTCAGTAGGGAAGTCGGGCGTCTGCGTTCAGTCAGCCGTTAACATCGCAATGGACGGAAAGAAGGTCCTTTACTTTTCTCTGGAGATGCCCTCCATAGAAATCGCACGGCGATTCCTTGGGAACGACGCGGGCGTGTGTAGCCAGCAAATGGCGAATCGCTCTGTTGATGCGAGCGAAATAGCCAAGCTCCGCAACACGTTGGATCGCTACAGGGAGTTGGGGCTGTTTATCAACGACTCGTCGCAACAGAGCGCCAGCACCGTCGCAGCGTCCGCAAGAAACAAGAAGGCGACAACCGGCCTCGATGCTTTGTTCATCGATCACATTGGCTTGGTCGAGTACCCAGAACGGTTCCGGTCTGACGGGATTGCCAATTTCTCGCGATCAATGAAGCGACTTGCTCGAGAGCTTGAAATTCCGGTGTTCATGGCGAGCCAGATCAATCGCGAAGGCGACAAGGCCGAAGGCTGCCCGAAGCTATCTCACATCGCAGACTCCACGTCGGTCGAAGCCGACAGCGACAACGTGATCATTCTTTACCGACCGAAGCCGCTCGACCCTGAAACGATATTCTCGTTCGCAAAGGTCAGGAACGGGCGAATTGGTCGCCATGCGATGCGAATGGACTTGCCGTCGACCTGGTTCGTCGACGCTGACGCGCCAACCCGAGAGCAGACGACGCCGCATGATGAGTTCCTGGGCTACGACACAGGCTTTGGGGGTGGGTCCAATGGTAGTTTCTGAGCGAATTGCCCTCATGGAAGGTCGCGGAGTTGTTTTGAAGATCCGCGACAATCGCATTGTCTATTCAATTCCGCACGGGGAGTTGTCCCATGACGAAGCGGAATTCCTGACCAGGAGTCGCGAAGAAGTGACCTCGATTGTGAGTGTGAGATGTCGCCCGCACCTCGCTTGCATTGCCCCCGTTGTCGATAAGCCCGCCCCCGGCCGGCAGGGATGGATTCGCTCGGAGTGCGAGGCTTGCGGGAGCTTCCTTGGATATAGGCCGGTGAAGCCATGAAACCGATCACCACCACGTCACCGCTATCGCGATCGCTCAGCCCCGCCAACGGCACCGAATCACGACGTTTTTTGCCAACCACCAACGAGAACCCAAAATGCCCAAGCCCGACGACGAATCCATTCAGGAAATCGGCGAATCCATCAATGAACAAATTGGCCAGATGGCGGATCTGCTCCGCCAATTCGGACACGTCCTCGAGAGGAATTTCCCAGGGGATCCTGGGGTTCCTAGAGTATTCGACGACACCGATAGAGCAATGGATCGTGTGCAGGCGGTCATTCAATCGAAATTTGACTCGATCTAGCAAATCCCAAAAAAAAGTAGGTACTTCCCCCCTCCCCCGCACCCTCGATGCCAAAGGGAACAGCCGCACTCAATCAGACATTGGACAGACATTCCCGAGCCGATACCGCCCACCCACATTTCTAACAAGGTTAGTCCTCGACAAGGAACACTCTATGAACGAAACCAAAGGTTCATCGCCTAATATTGCGAGTAGCAGCCGAGCACCGGTTACCACTCAAACCTTCGGTGAGAGTCGCCAGTGTCCACAATGCGGATGCACAGAACGCGACCCCTACAACCGAGGCCGAAGTGTGGTCTTGACGCCTACAGAATCATCGCCGTGGACACACAGGTCGTCCAAGCGATGCAAATGCAAGGCTTGCGGCACAAGGCGAATCGACCACTACTACGAGGTTCGGATAATTCCCGAGGAATCCAACGATGCCAAAATCCATGACGAACAGAACGCGTGAGACCCCTGGAACCGAGTACACGCCTCCAGCGGGAATCCTCTCCATCGACCAAGCCGCTGAGATGTTCCGATGCGAGCCGCATTCCGTCAAACGGGCTATCGCATTTGGAAACCTCCCTGATACCCGAGATTCCAAAGGTTCAGTCGTGTTTCTTGCCGATGCCGAGCGATTCATCGGGCAAGGCACTCCCAACATCAAAACGTCCCTCTTCGCTTCCGGATGGTTCGCGACCTCTCGCGGTGAAGTCGACCGTATCACATTCCAGAGCAAGATTCGTGAAGCCGGGACCACGCTGGCGAAGGTGACCGATCAGCAATTGGTTGCCGCATTCCAAGCCAACCGCCGCGAGACCAGTTTCAAGTTTGAAGCCCGACCGACAGAAGCGATGCGGAACGCGTTCAACAAAAAACAGACCGCGAGTTTCGGAGCGTCGGAAACAACGCTGAGCTTTGGACAGGCCGCGCTGGTTACCCAAATCCGCAACGCAGCCCAGCGGAAGGTTCGCCAACTGAAAGTTTCGGGCGCGGAAGGGATGACTTCGGACATCGCGAAGCTTTACGCAAGCCCAGAGCGGTTTAAGAGTCTTTTCAGCCTGGCATTGGCCAACGCACTCACAGAGCTGGCGGTCTCGTTCACGGAATCTCGCAGCATCGAAGGCCGATCCAATCCCGTCCGCGTCACCCAGTCGATTCCATTTTCCGCGTTTTCCAGCGGGCTCGAATTGAACGACGCTCGCCTGACGCAGCTGGCGTTCTAACCACTGACCAACCGCAACCGAAGCGACTCTTTAACCTCCTCCAAAAAGGAACCAACCATGACGACAAGCGTGTTAGACCGAATCGCCGAGATCCGTAGCGAAGACAAACAATTGCTGACGGACGCACTGGCGGAGGAGCGGAAGACTTATTTCGCGATCGCCAAGCGTGACTACCTGGGTAAGGCCACTGCCGAAGATGCCGACCAGTTGATTGGCGTGATGCAGGCTCTCGACCTGACCGAGGCGGATTTCGCGAAGACGCGGCAAGCGATCGAGGAGGTTTGCGAAGCGGTCGCGCAGTCGCAAATCAATAAAATCAACGCGAACGGCAGTCACGAGCGCGTATTGTCCGCCCAGCGTGATTTCCTGGTGTTCGCCGCGAAGTCAAAACGTGCTCAGCGAATCGGTAACGTCGAGCGCCGAAAGCACGCGGCGATGACCGAAGCCCAGGCCCGGGTTCAAAGGCTTGCAGATGAGAACCCCGAACTCTTTGACGGCACCGAGGTGAACGCCGTTTTCTCGACCGTGATCACGGGCATTCGCAAACGTCTTGACGCATCCGAAAAGGAGTCAGAGGCAAGAGTCGACGCGATGCACGTTGACCAGGTGAACACGATCTTGAGGCAACAGGGCTTGGATTCGGTCACGACGCTCGAAACGAAATAACGGACGTCTAACGCTTTGCAGCCGTGGGAAAATGGCCAGCTTACTCCTTTCGTGGCTACCACAGGATGTGATCGGCGGGCGTGATTCCCGCTGAGGCTTAGCACGCTCCCCACCATGGCGACCGGTCGGACTCGTCGGTTTGTCATGGTGGTTTTTCAATCAACCACCAGGCGTTCTCGCCTTTACACCGGAGATCATGATAGATGCAGACGTTCAAGGACAACCAGGGGCAGACGTGGACGATCGCGTTGACGCTGGGGAAGGTGAGGAAGATCCGTGAGAAGCTGGGTCTCGATCTGCTCAAGCCACTCCATCACGCCCAGATCCTGGACAGTCTGACGGATCAGCTCGCGTTCGTGTTTCTGTTGTGTGAGGAGCAGGCGAAAGAGCACTCCATATCGATTGACGATTTTGAAGACCGATTGGCTGGCGACTCCGTAGCACAGGACGCGAGTATCGCATTCTTGGAGGAGTGTGCTTTTTTTTTCCACCGCTACGGGCGGATCGAGGAGTACCAGACGACAAGGCGAGTAATACGACTGACGACGGACCTGCGAGCGCGGCAAGTCGAACTCGCGACGAATGGGCGGCTCGATTCACTCATGGATGCGATGGAGACGCAATGGCGGAAAGAGCTGGGTCTAACGGATGGACAATCGTCGTCGAGCTAGCCGCGACATCCGGCGTGGATCCGTGGCCGCTGACGATGCGTGAGCTGATCGCGGCGGCAACCGCGCATTGCACGGAGCAGTGGAACCACACGGCCGAGACGATGGCGTTGCTTGCGTCGATGCATTCGGGCAATCCCTGCACGCGAGCTGATTTTCATCCCCATATGGAACGACCGGACAAGGGCGAATCGGTGAACGCGACTGACGAGTACGAACGAATCAAACGACGCGAGCGAAGGCGCGAGAGGCGGAAATGATGGCGATTCAAATCACGATGAACATGAAGCAAGCGTTCTTTGACCGCCAGGCGGTCATTGATGCGGTGGATCGTGCCGAACTTCGTGCGATGAGCAAATCGCTCGCCTACATTCGGCGGACGGCCCAGCGAGATGTACTGCGCAGACGCGTAGGAGTCAGTCGGCCTGGTAGTCCGCCTTCGGTACGCTCGACGAGCCGGGTTACATCATTAAAAAACATCTGGTTTGCCTACGACGCAGCCACGTCTAGCGGTGTCGTCGGGCCCGTGAAGACGAATGGTAGTTGGGTGGGTCCAACGCCTGTGCCGGGAGTGCTCGAGCACGGTGGATCGGTGATCCAACGCAGAGGCACCTTGATCTCTGCAGGAAAAGGCAAACGCAACAAACGGGGAAAGCAAAAACTACAAAAGCTCGACCGTTCGCGAGTCGTACACATTAGGGCACGGCCCTTCATGTCAGTGGCACTCGATCGTGAGATCGCAAAAGGCACCGTCGCCGGTGCATGGTCCAACGTGGTGAGAGGATAAGGCAACAAATCATGGGACGTTCGAGTATCAAGGCCGGAAAGGCCGAAGTTGAGATCGGCCTTCGCAACCGCATTGCGCAGGGTGCCAAGGGCGTCGAGCGAGATCTCAACAGGCTAGGCAAGAGAGCAACTTCGATCGGAAGAATGATCGGCGGGGTTGGCTTAGCGATCGGAACCCCGTTCGCTTACGCTGCGGTGAAGTTTGCAGCGTTCGACGACGCGATGCGGGCAGTCGGTGCAGTCAGTCAAGCATCTGCGATAGACCTGGCAATGTTGACAGACACCGCCAAGGAACTGGGCCGAACCACTAGCTACACCGCAGTCGACGTCGCAAGCCTTATGGGTGAACTGGGCCGTGCGGGATTCAAACCCGATCAGATCAACGAGATGACCGGGGCCGTATTGAACCTCGCAAAAGCCACCGGCACCGATGCGACACTCGCAGCGGGGATCATGTCCGCAACAATTCGACAATACGGATTAGCCGCGACAGACGCCGCACGTGTATCGGATGTTCTGACGGCGGCGGCCAACGGATCGTTTAACACAGTCGAGGCGTTGGGCGAAGCGATGAAGTATGCAGGTCCGGTTGCGGCCGATCTCGGGATGAGTCTAGAGGAAACCGCAGCGATTCTCGGCACTCTTGGGAACGTCGGCATTCAAGGATCGATGGCCGGTACGACGCTTAAGCGGTTGAGCGTTATCAGCGCGGCAGAACTCGGTAACCTGGAGAAGATCTTCGGGCGAAGTTTCCGCGATGCCGCAGGGTCAGGATTGCCACTGATTGACATGCTGGAGCAGATCTCAGTTGCCACCAATGGGCTCGATCAAAACTCGCGTGTTGAGAAAATGAACGCCGCGTTCGGTCTGCTAGGAATCACCGGTGCATCGGCAATCGGAAAATCTACCACCGCAACGAGAGAGTTACTGGAAACTCTAGAAAATGCCGCTGGCGTTGCCGCAGAGACCGCCGACAAAATGGATGGGGGCCTAGGCGGTTCATTCCGCAAGATCCAGTCAGCGATCGAGGGTGCCACAATCGCGGTCGGCGAAAGCTTTTCGCCCGCACTGCAGTCCATGGTGGATCAACTAACCAGCTCCATTGGCGCAGTCACTCAGTGGATCGACGAAAACCAGGGTCTTGTGCTCGCGTTAGCTGGCACCTCGATTGGGCTGATCGGCACAGGTGCAGCATTAGTCGGGGTCGGTATTTCCGCTCAGATTGCAGCCGCCGGTATTGGATTGCTTCTGTCACCGATTGTGTTGGCCACGGCGGGCGTGGCGGCGATGGGGTACGCATTCGTTAAATACACGTCGATCGGTGCGGACGCCGTTGACTGGTTGTCCACTCGATTCAGTCCACTCGTTGAGACCGCACAGAACGCAGTGTCCGCCATCGGAGACGCAATCAAAGCTGGTGACCTGGAAACGGCGTGGGAACTCACCACGCAATTAATGGAACTCGTATGGCTCGATCTGACCGGCGGCCTACAAGATGCCTGGGCGGAAGCGATGGGGTATGTGCTCGATGCCGGATCGACCACCACTGAGCAAATGGGGAAGCTATTTCAATCGCTTGCGGGAACACTGAAAACGCTTTTTGATTCGTACAAAGACATCTACGATTCCATCTACAATTCAGCTGAATCTGAATTTTCGAAATCTGTCGACAGTTATATGGGTGTCGAGACGATTGGAGCCCCCGTCGAGCCCACGGGATCAGCATTCGAACAGCAGTTTGGCACCGCGAATGATTCCCTCAATAGCACCATTGCTGGCATTCGTGAGTTTGGATCAGCTCTCGAAGCTGAATCCGCTGGCATGATCGGAGAGCGGATGGCCGAGCGTCAGGCATCACGAAAGGAACGTCAAGCACGCATTGACGCACTGCGTAACCAACTGCAAACGGCAACGTCTGACGCGAACGCCAGAGCCAAGCAGCCGAAAAAATCGGAACCCGAGAAACCAAGCGCCGACGAAAAGCCGGATTTTGCGGCGATGTTGAAAGCGAATGGATACGAGCAACCAACGACGATTGACACGCCAAAATCAAATTCCGGAGCCACCGGCACATCGAGTGGGTTCGCGGCGTTGGCCATGAGAGGCGGACCGTCGATGCCTCAGAAGATGCTCACGCTCACCGAGCGCATCGCTAAGGCAGTGGAGAGAAGAGATTTCCTGCGTCAAGGCAAAGCGGATCGAGAACTAGCTCGCGATCAAAAATTGCAAGTCAAAGCCGAGGAGAACAAGAAGAAGTTTGGGACCGAAGAAGTATCTCCAAATGATGCGTTGGAGGCGCTCTGGGCGGAGTCGGAACCAGGTAACGCAGTCGATACCCCGATGGACGACATCAGGAAACAGACAGTGGCGAGGCAGTCAGTCGCGATCGACACTCGCGATGCGATCGCCAACGCGAGCACGTACAAGGGACGAAACGCCGATCCAACCAAACCTGCCGTAACCAGTGGAGCTGCCACCGAATCAATTGAATCCAAGCAACTCATCTGCCTTAAACATTTGGTCAGTAACTCAGACAAGCAAGTAAGAAAAGACAACATGGCGAGGTGGGGATAGTATGCTAGTCAACAATCCAAAGTTTCCGCTGGCGTATGAGACCGCTGGGGATTCCTTTCGCATCCAAGCCGAGCACTTGCAAGATTGGATTGATCAAGCGGAAGACGATAATCCTGCGATGCTCACAGAGGCCGAGCGTGCGTTCCTGGAAACCTGCAGGGAAGCGATACCAGTAATAATCGTGAACAGTCGTCTTTACATGAAACTCGCTGCCTTGTGCCAACAAATGATTGATGAGGGTCAGGGTCAGGGTCAGAGAGAGCAGGGCTCTTGCGATTGCGATTGAGCAAAACTTAAAGGATGCTGACCCTTGCACCATGGACACCGACGCGAAAAGCCACGACAGTACAACCCAGGCGTGCTGCTGGAAAAGTCAATCGAGGTTCAATCACTGATGCGATACCATCAAATGAGCGTCAGGATTCTGACCTTTGGCTTACACGTGATGCACCAACCAACGAGGCCCACGGTCACTTCCACACCCGATGCCTCAACCGATGACCCGAGGGCCGTCGGATGCACCAACCAACGAGGCCCACGGTCACTTCCACAGTACCCCAATTCCACCCCGCAAATCCCGCCACTTCCGCCCCACTTTGCGAGCGACCCCGAAACAAAATCCTGATCGAGCTTGACAGCGCGGCCAGGATCGGACAAATTCGTTGCATCGTTGGCAGCGAGATCAGGACTAGAAAACTTGATCACGCTTGACCGCTGGAGTTTCTTTTCCCAGCGGTGACCATGCCAAGACTTACATCTAAACGAGCGAGAATGAATCGGCCCGGCATTTCTGGACACATCGAAGCATTGATCCGCGCAGGCGGGGAGCAACGAGAATGTCGACACGGAGTAAGTCCCGTGTTTTCTACAGGGATGCCGGGCCGATTCATGCGCAACCAAAAAAATGTGGTTGCGGAAGTCGACATTTCCAATGTCAAGACCGTCAGAAGCCAAACTGTGTGAATGCTGCGGCGCGTCCGGGGCAACGCTCTGTTGCCGGTGGCCCGCGTTTCTCTGCGCAACATGTTCAAGACGATTGTCCGCCCAAGGGGCGGACGTTGCCGCGCGTAAATTGGACAACGCCCGCAATGCCAGGAGGCGACGTGCCGGAAAGCTGCGAGTTGATGAGGCCAGCCGCCGTGCCGATGCCAATCAGGAAGCGACATCGAAAGGTGAGGTGACGAAATGAGCGTCAAACCTAACCACATCGCTGCCGACAATCTCAACCAGTCAGACTCCGCCCATGCGGTCGATTGCCGTGTTTCCGGAGGACAGGCCCACTACCGGTTCAATCGCGGGTGCGTTACGACCCACTACGAATTTATCGGGGTGCGACCAGGCGTATCCGGAGTGGGCGAGCTGATCGAGATCACCGATCATGTCGACAGTATCCGCGACTCGTTTCCTGGGAATACGTTCGAGGGATACGCCCGGTTGGTTGTGTTGGAACCAGGCCAGGTGCGACCGCTCGATGTTGTGACCACAGAATGCACGTTGTGGTCGCACTTCCAATTCGACGTCGACGAGTGGGCTGATGATTGGTGCAGGCTGCACGACATCGAGCACATGAGTGACGACGCTTTCACGCACCTCTATGAAATGACCAAGGCCGAGGCGAGATCGATGCAAAACGCCAGCCAAGGTGAAAGCGAGGTGGGCCGATGAATCACCAACAGGATCTATTCACCGACTTGCCTCGCGGCGAGCAGCTCGCCGCGCTCAGGCGGCTGAAACTCTCGACGCACACCTGTCCATCGGGCCGGGTGTCTGGCGCGGTTCAGAAAGCAGTGCTCAAAGCGATCGATGATCACGAAGGAAGCCGGGCATCGTTTGCGAGTCAAAAGACAATCGCAGAGGAAACCGGGTACGCCGTTTCCACTGTTCGCCGGGGCATCGCCGCCCTGGTCGACCGCGACTTGATCACTCGTGAACGTCCGAATCACTGGAGCCCAAACCATCACCGAATCAATTGGACTGAGATGCAGAGGATCACGAGCGACCATGATGAGCTCTCGGCCGCTCATGGGAGCACCTTAGATAGTTCACTGAGGCACCTCCCAGAGCTCACTGAGGCATCCCCGAGAGTTCACCATGAACCCCGAAACGCCCATTTAATCGCCCAAGAATCGCCCACCACCAACCGCCCAGACGAATGGGGGGCGGTGGTGGCGGAAATGTTTCGATGGGGTTTGAAAACAGCCGCCCAAGCCGTGGACTCGGCTCGTGAGCGTGGTTGGTCGATCGAGTACGTTCGGGAGCTCTTCTTGGAAGCTGGAGGGGACCGTGACCCGAATCGCTGGGAGCCGGGACAGCTATCGAACTGGTTGACCGGCAAGACCCCGCCGCCGTTCGACGTGTTCGAGGTACTCCGCCGCGATGATCAGCGACGGAGGATCCAAAGCGACGAAGCTGAATCGATTCGCGCATCGGTCACCCAGTCCGGCCAAGCAGAAGGTGCCGCGACGTGGATCACCGCCGGGATCACGTTTCGGAAACTCACCGCCGCCGGGCTGGAACGGTTCGCAACTGCCGATGAGGTGGCCGGAGGCGAGCGAATGGAGCAAATCGACCGACAGCGAGGTGCCAAGTCGGACGGAGGCGAAAAACGGGTTCCTGACGTCGACTCTCAGAGCGTTCAAAGTGCAATCGCGACATCCGAGCCGAGTGAGCCGACCAAGCCGCTAGGCGTCAATTTCCGGCCCCGCCGGGTTCCCGGTAGTGGGATCAGTCAACGAAGGCGTGAGATCGACCGGGCGATCGCTGGGATGATGCCATGATTGGGCATCGGCGGTTCAGCACAGTTTCGGTGATGGAATACATCCTCGAACGGGCTGAAAAATGACAGGCAAAATCAAGCTGCGGACTCCCGGCAGAGGTCAAGACTGTCCCGTTTGGATGCAACTATTGCAACATTGGGCGTGCTTCGCTAACGTCCTATGTGACACCGATTGCGAGTTTTTTCACGTAAATAACGGGCTAAAACGAGACCGGGCTTTCCGTGCAACGCATGGTTTATTCGTTTTCACACGGCAGAGGTCACAGATTCGAGTTCTGTATCGCCCATCGTTGGTCACTGTCACCAACCGTCACAAGACCGCTGGCACCGTCATTTACGATGGTTCCAGCGGTTTTTTTGTGGACGGTGTTTGGAGGGATGGTCCCCGAAACGGCTTCGCGCTGATACTCGGTGCGAGACGTCGCATCGCTCTCTGGAACGCTTCATCAGTTGTTCTGGTCACAGGCCCCATCCTTGCCGGGATACTTGGCAAGATGCTGCGATTCTCGGTTCGCTCGTAACTTTTGGAGTCGTTTCGGCCAAGGCAGCAGGGGGCAACGTTGCCGGGAGAGGACCGGCGGCCACTACGCTGTTTGCTGAGCGTGCTTGCCTTCAGCGAACTCCTCGATGGCCTTGGCGCAGAATGCGTCGAGGTCATCCGGCTTGCGGCTGGTAACCAAGCCTTCGTCGACGACACACTCTTGATCAACCCACTCCGCACCCGCGTTGGTTAGGTCTGTCTTCAGACTCGGCCAAGACGTGACTTTCCGGCCGCGGACGACGTCCGCTTCGATAAGTGTCCAAGGTCCATGACAAATCGCGGCAACGGGTTTGTGCTGTTTAAAAAAGTCGCGCACAAAGCTAACTGAGTCGTCGCACATCCGGAGCGCGTCGGGGTTGGCAACGCCACCCGGCAGCACCAAGCCGTCAAAGTTTTCGGCAGATACCGAACCGGCATTTTCATCGACCTTGAATTTATCTGCTTTCTCATCGTGGTTCATTCCCTGGATCGTGCCAGACTCTGGAGACACCAGCACGACGTCCGCCCCTGCATTTTTAATCGCATCCCACGGCTGCGTCAGTTCGACTTGCTCGAAGCCGTCGGTTGCCAAGAACGCGATACGTTTTCCATCGAGAGTTTTACTCATGTTAAAATCTCCAGTGATTCGACAAGGTTGAAGCAGCATTGTCGCACAATGCTTTCGTTGCATTGATGGGTTGGTGCAAGGCCCGTGCCGGACTACCAGCCCGATCGCTGCAGTTGCAGTCGGCCTCAGGTTTTCGCCCCTCGGTACTTCTCACTGGCTGCATCGTCTCACGCTACTTTGCGATGTTTCGGCTCGGTTGCATCGACCAATTGTAGGGTCTTTTCTCTGGATCCCAGGCGGCGTCGCGACGCAAACATGCGGTAAGCGGGATCGGTACGTTCGCGAAGACTTCGCTTTCATCCTCGTCGTCACCCGTCACCCGTCACCCGTCACCCGCAACTAGCAAGCGTTCAAGGTTCGGTGTAAGAGACAAACTGAAACGTAGGCTCCGGTTCGCTGGGCATCCGTTTGAGGACGAAGCCCACACGGCGATCCGAACGGGAAGGTAAGTAGTCGATAACGACTTCTTTGGGAGGTTCGTCTTCTCCGAAGTCGGCGATCACTCGTAAATCGGCGACGGGTGTTCCTCCGATATTTTGCACGACAACCTTCGCCACGAACTGGTCACCCAATGCGATAATCTTTTCGGTGCGAGCGACGAACGAAGGCGGAGATTGCTCGCGCATCGCCCGCTGGCCCAAGTATCCAAAGGTAGCGAGGACGAGCAGCAGACCCACGCCAGCAACTATACATTCGGCGAGCGGTATGGTGGCAGCAGATTGATTACCGTTTTTCATGTGTTTGTCTCACAGAATCAGTCTCGCAGAGGAGGCACCCACCGCCGCTGGCAACCCTAACACTGTCGTCGCCATGACCACTTCGTCGATGGCGGTATTGGCGGTGCTGCCGAACGACCAGAGGCAAAATAAACTGACGAGCAAAGCGATGGCGTAGCCTGGGATGGTAAAACGGAGGAAAACACTCCACGCCGATTGCTCTTGGGGTATCGGTTTTTGTCCGTGGAATTTAACTTTGAATACAAACCCATGCATAATCATCAATGACAGCAGCATTACCAGGCAGCCGTGCCAAGCGGTCATTTTGAACGCGACGAGTACCATTTCCTCGGTTGGGGCAACGTTGAAGGCGAGAAAGAGGGCACCGATTGCCATAACAAAGAGTTCTCGAAAGTATTCCCGCGTCGTGTGAGCCCCATCGTCATCATTCGTTTGTATTTCGTCATCACTATCGGTGTGGCCCCCAAGTTGGCTGGCGGCAAGTACCGCGCCAATACTTGCCGGAATCGTTTGAATCGAAATCACCCCGATGAGTTCGCTGAGCGGCATTGTCGCCACATTCAAGACCGCGAAGACGCTTAGGATCATAAAGGTAGTCAACCAACCGACCGCGTACGCGACGAAGGCGTCGACGGCAGTCCCGGCCCACCCCTCCGGCTCCTCAAAGCCGCTTAGCTTGGCCAGTCCGAACAGGATTGGAAACGTCATCGATAACAAAGCACCCATCTGCAGCGGGCTAGACGTTGGCCCGATAGACCACATCTCCATCGTCAGCATCATTGGAAGCGAGAACAACAGTGCTCCGGCGACCGCTCTGGCAAGTCCGATCCAAAATCGCTTCGTCTGATTGTCTATCATTGCTATTCCTGCGCATTCTCTAATCCCGATTCAGGAGGTCCGTAGATACGGCTTCCGTCGGCAGCGAATCGGCCACCGTGAACGGGACAGTCCCAGGTCTGCTCAACTGGGTTCCAACGTACGACGCCGCCCATGTGGGTGCAAACAGGATTGAGCCGATGCACGCAACCGCTGCGGTCACGACAAATCGCGACCTGCGCACCATCACAGGATCCCACGGCACCTTCGCCGGGCTCCAGTGAATCCGCATCGACGGCGGACTGTGGAACGACACGCTCGACATAATCCAATGCCGTCGTCGTGCCTTCACTGACGAGCTGTCCCAATGAGGACAGACCTAACCGACCCGGGGAGAACGCATCGGCAAGACCTACCTTTTTACGGTCGATCAAGTCAGCGATGATCCATCCCGCCGCTGTGCCCAGTGTCAGGCCCATCCCACTGAAGCCTGTTGCAATCCAAGCGTTCTCCAAGCCCGGCAGTTCGCCAATGAAGGGCAATCCATCGGTCGGTTCAAAGAATTCAGCACTCCACTGTGACACAATCTCCTCAACGTGGAACCGCTCCTGCACCCAGTTCTGAAGGGCCGCCATCGACGCCTCTTCGTCGCCAGCGCCCGTTCGATGATCGCAGCCGCCAGCAAGAATGGTCAGTCCATCGTTCGTTGCTCGCCGGGTATAATAGTACGGGTCACTGTCGTCCCAGAACAATGCGTCCGGGATTGGCTCTCTCACACGAGCGGCGATCATATAGGACTGGTACGCAGGCGTTTGAAGATAGAGTCTTTGCACGCTCGAGTAGTTGCAGTGAACCGCACAAACGACATGTTCAAACTTTACCTGTCCGTTGATTCGATCCGACTCGACCGTACAGGTACTGGTGGTTTCCAGTTCGGTCGGATGCTTCTCCACCGGTCCGCTGACCAGGGTGTTTTCAAAAATGACGCCACCGGCGGCCTCAACCGCCTCAGCGAGTTCATGGAGATACTGCAGAACATCAATTCGCCCCATGTTGGAGATTTCGTAGCCGCAAGCCGCCGACGCGATCGGTACGGCATCGCACCACGAGACGTCCAGGCCGAGTTCCTTCGCAGCATGAAAAGCATCCCGCATATCCTTCTCGTGGGCGGGATCTTCGGTGTAGAAATATGCAGGAACCCGCTGGAAGCCGCAGCTACTTGAGACGCGACGCTCAATCACATCAATCGCCTGCATGCGAAGTTTTGTGTACGCGGCGGCTTGTTCAACACCGAGTTTTGAGATCACTTCGACCGTCCCAGCTTCGGGATGAGCATCCAGATGGGCGCTGCTGCCACCGGTCGTGCCCGCCCCGATCGTGGTCGCCTCACAAACAATGACACGCTTGCCACGCTGCAGTAATTCCAGCGCTGTGCTCAGACCGGCGATACCCGCCCCGATGACCAGCACCTCGGTAGAGTGTTTTCCACCGAGCGTCGGCCGCGACGGGCTCAGTGGACGTCGTTCTAGCCAGTAGGAGTTGTGAGTCGACAGCTTTGCGAGTTCACTGACGTCGGCTTTCGCTACTTTTTTTTGGCGTTCCCCGATGTCATTGCCTCGGAGTTAACCGCCTCGGCAATCTTCGATAGGTTTTGATCGGCGGCTTCTTCCTCGGCCATGTTGAGTTTGAGCTGCTCTGTCGCCGTCTTGTATCCGAGTAGCTCCGCCCACGTGCAAAGCGTTCCGTAAGTCGCGATTTCGTAGTGCTCCACTTTCTGACCGCACGCGATGATGACCGCATCCTTCACCGCGGGCTCCGCGTCCATTTTGAGCATCTCTTCCGCTTCCTCGATCAGCCCCTTCATTGCTGCGCAAGATTTCGCGCGAGCAGCTTTCCCTGTGTCTTCAAATGCTTTCTCTACGCGTTCGACCTGTTGTTCCGTCTCAGCCAAATGCTCCTTCAGGGCTTTCTTTAGATCAGCATAAGTCGCATTTTTGACCAGTTTAGGGAGTGCTTTGGTCAATTGCTTTTCGGCGCTGTAGACATCACGCAGTTCATCGTAAAACGCATCGGCAAGTGAATCGAGAGACATCGTAGGGATCCAGGTGAAAAGAAATGAAGGCTCAGTGGCTGCGGACCTTCGCGACCGATTCTGGTTTAGCAAAACCTGTGCCAGGAAGCGGCTCGCGATTTCTCAAGTCACTTCCTAATTCTTATCATTGATAATAACTTCAAAGCCCACGCGACGAGATTTTTCGATGATCTGTTGGATCTGGTCAGTTGTATGGGAGACCATTACCTGAGTTCCTGGTGGCAAATCAGCCGCTTGATAGACCCGGCCTGTCTCGTCTTCAACCAATACCGGTCGCCCGTCGCTGACTTCCTGGTGCTCATCGCTCAGAGTACCGGTATGAACGCTGTCGGCTTCCGAGCCAGCGATATCGTCACGATTGCGTTGGCCGGCGTCATGCGAAAAGGGAGCGTGCCGCCAGTATGCGTTGATAGTTGCCATGGTCATCTCTTCCTACGGCAATTGAAGTTGCGATATACGAGTGCGACTTTGCTTAAGGAGTCAGCACAACCTTGATGCACCCGTCTGATTTCTCCGCGAATGTTTCGTAGAGTTTGGGGGCATCATCGAGAGAGCCCCGGTGTGTGATTACGAACGAAGGGTCGATCTTGCCTTCGGTCACCTTGGCCAGTAGATCGTCGAGGTAGTGCTGCACATGAGTCTGCCCCATTTTCAGCGTCAAGCCTTTGTTCATCGCCGCGTTCATTGGAAAGTTGTCCACGACGTTGGTGTAGACGCCTGGGATCGACACCGTGCCTCCTTTGCGACAACACATCACCGCCTCAGCAAGCACATAGCGGCAGATCGTTTGATTCAAAGAGCATTCATGGTCAGCGAACCTCCGTCTCTCGCGCCCAAATGCGATGCTCTTTGGCTTGTTCGATAAAATCAGCGACCTTGGCATTGGTAAGGTCAATAACGCCGACTTCGCCTTCCGTGGGCACGGCGGCCTTCTCCATCAGCGGCATCGCAGCGGCCGTGTAGCCGATGACCTTCAGGTGCCCGAAAGCGTCACGTATCCAGTCGATTGCGGCGCTTTGATTGAGCAACGCATCGACGTGTGATTTCTCGGGCGCAACCACCACGTTGTCAAATAGCGACGATGGTGCTCCCGATAAGAAGTGATCCGGATGAACCGTTTTGCCGCTGCTGTCCTTCATCGGACCAATTTTTGGAGCGATGAGTTCAACCACTGCCTGCTCCGCCTTCGCAGCCTTTCGGATGGCAGCGATCAGTTTGCTGTCCGAGCCTTCCGTCACCAGCACGCCGATTTTTTTGCCAGCAATCGATTTGGGGGCCTTGGCGTACTGCGACAAAGCGGGCGAGGCATCAACGTCCTGAACGGGGACCCGAGGCGAAATGTCGTCAGCCTGTCCTTTCATGCCCAACGACTCAGCGACCACGTCAGCCAAGGATGCATCTACGTTCTGCAGATGGCCGAGCATGCGTGTGCGGATTTTTGCTTCCTCGCACTTGCCTAGCTCGAATGCAAATCCAGCCGCGATGTGTCTCTGCTCCGGCTCGGTCATCGAACGATAGAAGAGCCGGGCCTGGGAGTAGTAATCTGCAAAGCTCTCGGGGCGGACCCGCAGTTTCGATCCGGCTTCGTCGGACGGATGGGAATGGAACCCCCGCTTCGGGTCTTCACGCAGCAGGCCATCGTCGAGGCTGTTGGGCTCGTTCGCGACACGGCCCGTAGGCACTTCGGTCTGCATATGGCCATCCCGCTGAAAGTTTGCAAATGGGCACTTTGGCTTGTTAACGGGAATCTGGTGAAAATTGGGGCTGCCCAGTCGCGACAACTGAGTGTCGAGATACGAGAACAGTCGCCCCTGCAGCAGCGGGTCATTGGAGAAATCGATGCCCGGCACAACATGGGACGGACAAAAAGCGACCTGTTCGGTTTCGGCGAAGAAGTTGTCGACGTTGCGGTCGAGGACCATCTTCCCCAAAGGTGTCAGCGGCACGATTTCCTCGGGTATCAATTTGGTGGCGTCGAGGACGTCGAAATCAAACTCGTTGGCTTGCTCCTCAGTGAATGCCTGCACTGAAAGCTCCCACTCGGGGTAGTCGCCTCTCTCGATTGCATTAAACAAATCGCGACGGTTGAAATCGGGGTCGGCACCCCCAATTTTCACCGCCTCATCCCAAATCAGCGAAAAGGTGCCTAGCTTCGGTCGCCAGTGAAATTTGACGAACTTGGATTCTCCCTTTTGATTGATCATCCGGAAGGTATGTACGCCGAAACCCTCCATCATCCGAAATGATCTCGGGATGGCGCGGTCCGACATGATCCACATCAGCATGTGCATGGCTTCGGCATTGAGCGACACGAAATCCCAAAACGTATCGTGGGCTGACTGAGCTTGTGGAAACGCGCGATCGGGAGCGGGCTTCACGGAGTGGATCAGATCGGGAAACTTGATTCCATCCTGAATGAAGAACACAGGCATATTGTTTCCGACCAGGTCATAATTGCCCTGCTCGGTGTAGAACTTGACGGCGAAACCACGCACGTCTCGCGCGGTGTCGTGAGAGCCTTGGCTGCCAGCGACGGTAGAAAAGCGACAAAAGACAGGAGTCTTCTTTTTAGGATCGCTCAAGAAGTCAGCCGCGGTCAGATCGGCGTGAGATTCGTACGCCTGGAAGCAACCGTGAGCGGCGTATCCACGAGCGTGCACGACTCGCTCGGGAATCCGCTCGTGGTCGAAGTGCGTGATTTTTTCACGCATCATAAAGTCTTCGAGAAGCTGTGGCCCACGCGGGCCCACCGTGAGCGTATTTTGATCATCTGCGACGGGCAGACCCTGGTTGGTCGTCAGTACCGGTTTGCCTGTTGCCGTTTGGTGGGGCTCGCCACCTTTGCCTGCGTTCAGAGGAGACGTCGAAGATTTCTTAGCCATTGTGCTTCACTTGTCCTGTGGCGGTTTCATTGGTGAGAGTGCATGCGACGCCCTCCCGAGTGTGCGATTGCGAGTATCGCCGTAGCATTTATCATGCCGATTAGAGTTGCTGACTTTTCCGGTAGTGTTCGCTGCTTTCAAACCGTCGGGTTACTAAATCGACAGCCCGTATCGCCGTCGACTCAAAAGAGTTACGTGGAATGATTTCTTCCGACGTTCCTACTGGACCACCGAGACATCCAGCTCGCTCGCTGAACGCACATCTGCTTTGAGCACCCGCTGCATCAGCGAGACAGCTTCATCGGAGCGTTCTTGAGTGTTAGCTGCAACGCAATCTGGCGGTACACACACCTTGTAATCCCGCATGTACGCGTCATTCGCTGAAAACAACACACAAATATCGGTCGCGAACCCGGTGACGACGAGCGTTTTGACTTCCAGGGCCTGCAGTAACAATTCGAGCGTGGTGCCATAGAAGGCGGAATGCTTCGGCTTTAGCACGAAGTAATCTGCTGGTTCGGGGGCCAACAGCTCAGCGATGGGTTTGCCCCGCGTATCATCTCCGACGCAGTGCTCAAACTGCGCCCTAAAGTCGGACTTCCATTTGCCAAAGTTGTCGTTTGCGTAAATCACTGGCAAATCATGGGAGCGAAAACGCTGCTTCAGATTCCGGAGATTGATCGCCGCTGGAACACCGAGCTTCAACAATTCCTCCCCATCGTCAAACTCGAGGTCGTTGATTACGTCGACGAGTAGAAGCGCAGTCGCCCCAGTTGCCGCCGCACTCGCGCCGAGCCCCTTCGTTTTATCGGCTGTTTTCATGGATAGCACCTCATACTACTGAAACTCTGGGGGAGGGATCCGACGGCTTAGCAACACACGATGAATAAGTGTCGGTTTTAGTAGTGGGCGAGGCGACGAGTCCTGCGGCTTTGGACTCGTCGCCTCGTCCACTACGACAGAAATTGATCGTGCGTTGCTTAACAAGTCGCTGCAAGGTGGACCAGCAGGTACCGTTGGGACGGCTCGGGGGAGCACTTCTTCCCAGCATCCGGTGTGCCTAACGAGCCTAGCAGGTCATTTTCCTTTAATACCTGACTGCCGTGACTGACTGCCAGAGGCTTATTTGGCTTCGATTTGAGGAACGTCATTTGCGAGCTGGACATAGGGTCTGACAACTGTTTCGCCCCTCCAGAGAAGCTGAGTTCACTTCCATGGCTGAGTCCCAAACATCATCCCGTCGCTCATTTCTGACCCGTTCATGCACGATTGCGACGACCGGTTCGGTCGTTGCTGGTGCGACCGCCGCTGCGTCCCGTGCTGCGGAAGCGGGTGGGGCGTCTGGTGGCTCGGTAACGACACCTGTCCAAGACCGTTCATCGACCAGTAGTGATGTCGCCTTGGCACCGCCGGACAAGCAACCACCAAACTTGTCGCTGCCCGAGGTGGTCGATCGGAAGGTAGGTTTCGCGATTGTGGGGCTCGGAGTGCTCTCGCTCGAAGAGATACTGCCAGCGTTTGCTGAAACCCAGCACTCGAAATGCGTTGCTTTGGTCAGCGGGCATCCTAAGAAAGCCGCCCAGGTGGCCAAGTACTATGGCGTGAAGCAGAACGCCATTTACGACAATGATAACTACGATCGACTGTCTGAAAATAGTGAAGTCGAAGCCGTTTACATCGTGCTCCCCAACAACATGCACGCGGAATACACAATCCGAGGGTCTCAAGCAGGCGGTTCTTCTCGGAATTTAGTGGCACGTATTTTCCGGCATCAGATCGAGTTTGCCGCAGTAAAACAGAATCCTGAGTCGGTAGTTGGCGAAGGAACGAAAGCCTCTTGCGGCTGACTTGATGGATTGAACTTGGATCTGCGTTTGGCGCAGTCGACCGAAACGACACCAAAGTGAGAGGGACCGACCGCCTCGACTCGCTGCTGAATCACCCCAGCTGGCTTGCCGATGTAACGGGCCTGATTGGATTTTGACGATTTTGACGAACGTTTCTTGGTGGCGATTGCCATATCGGAGTTCCTTGATTGAAGGGAAAGTGAATTCCTTCAATGAAAGCACTCAGAATGCGCCCCTGGTAGTTTTTTAGGCTAACTTGGGGACATACCAGGCATGGCTCTCGTATCCAATGATCGTTCAAAAATGCGTCCCTGACGAACAAACGCTCGCCAGGGACCGACAACACCATTGGCGTACCGCTTTTGCAGGGAAACGCTGGCGACCGAGATATCCCTTGCCAAGCCAGCACCTCTGCAGAGCTCGGCTCCGTTTCTCCCGCCACTGCCAGTCTAACATTGATAATCACATCCCACAAATAGATCCTTGGATACGGGAGCCATGCCTTGAAAACCTCGGGCGCACGCTTCCGTCGGATGAGCCAGGATTGACTCAGCGCAGTCGAGGCTGCGGCCGAGGGGTTCGCTTGTCCGGCACGACGTCAGGAATCTGCCTGAATCCGTCGCCGCTCTACTGCTTGGAGCCGTAGACATCCTCAGGATTGACGAGCCGCCGCTCGCGGATTTCAACCGCAGCGTCCGCGTTGACGCTGCGAAAGAAGCAGCTCGCGTATCCCTCGTGGCAGGCGGCGCCGGTTTGTTCGACATGCAGCAAGATTGTGTCCGCGTCGCAGTCGATCTGGATCTCGCGGATGACTTGTTGGTGTCCGCTTGTTTCACCTTTGCGCCAAAGCTTGCCGCGTGATCGGCTGAAGTAAACGGCGCGGCCGGTGCGGAGCGTCTCGTCCCAAGCCTCCTGGTTCATCCACGCCAACATCAGCACGCGGCCGGACGTTGCATCTTGGGCGATGGCGGGCAGCAAGGGATCGCCGCTCGCCGCGCAGCGGACGCCAGCAGTAAAATTCGGGATCGTGACGGGTGACTCGCTCATGTGCTGCTGCTCATGCGGTGGTTCACCACGATCTTGCCGCACAATTGATCGCTATCGCCGAGTGTCGCTGATTCTTGCAAGCGATGTGCCTCGGCGGCTTGGTCGAGCGGGAAGCGGGCACCAATGTTGGCTCGGATCTTTCCGTCGAGCATGAGTTGAGATAGCTCTTCGGCAGCAGAACGCATCTCGGTGGGCGTCGCCTTGAACATCACGAAGCCGTGCAGCGAGCATTCTTTGACGTAGAACGGGCCCACCGGCAGAGGCGGCTGGGCATCGCGTCCGGCCATCAAAACCATCCGCCCACGCTCGGATAGCATCTCGATCGAAGTGGCGAAATCGGGTTCACGGCGGGTTTCCCAGAGCACGTTGACGCCCTCGGGGGCAAACCGCTGAACCTGCTCGGCGATGGACTGGGTTTTATACAGGATGACTTCTTCGGCACCGAAGCTGCGGACCTTCTCTGCTTTCTCCTCGCTCCCGGCTGTCGCGATCACACGGGCCCCGTGCGCGGCCGCCATCTGCACGACGATCGATCCCACGCCTCCGCTGCCGCCGATCACCAGGACGCTCTCGCCGCGTTTCAGCTGGGCTTCGCGAAACAATCCGAGGTGAGCGGTCACGCCGACGAGGGCACAGGCAGCGGCGTCTTCGAAGGAGACCGAATCGGGCAGGGCATAGACCCAGTCCTCGTCAACCGCTATCCGTTCGGCGAACGTTCCCTGGCGTCCGAGCAGTCCTTGGTTGGTCGTCCAGACCCGATCGCCGACAGCAAAACGCTGGACACCCTCGCCGACCGCAGCAACGACCCCGGCGGCATCGCAGCCAGGGAAATAGGGTGTGGGCAGTTCCATGGCGATCACGCCACCGCGAACATAGGTATCGATCGGATTGACACTGCTGGCTTCGACACGGATCAAGACTTGGTCCGCACCCGGCACTGGATCGGCAGCATCACCGAACTGGATCGCATCGGGCGACCCGGTCGCAGAGATGTAAGCAGCTTTCATAGGGAGATCTCCGGGGCTTGCGTGTTGGTCTGATGATGGGGCCGTCGTCCTAGACGCTCGCCTGGCCGAGCTGTCCGGCAAGTCAGCTGAGGTCAACTTCTGGTCTGGCGCAGCAAAAAACGCTCACCGAATACAGACGACTCGGTGAACGTTCGATTGGGTTTCCGAAACCACCTGGCGAACTACTTGAGTTCGATGGATCCACCAGCTTCTTCGACTTCGCCCTTGATCTTCTCGGCGTCTTCTTTCGAGACAGCTTCTTTGAGGGTCGCAGGGGCACCTTCGACCAACTTCTTGGCTTCCATCAGGGAAGCGCCGGTGATGTTCTTGACGACCTTGACAACGTTCAGCTTCTTATCGCCGAAGCTGGTCAGGACGACATCGAATTCGGTCTTCTCAACGGCTTCGGCGCCGCCACCGTCGCCTGCAGCTGCCATCACGACGGCACCGCCACCGGAGGCTGGCTCGATGCCATGCTCATCCTTGAGGTAGTCGCTCAATTCTTTGGCTTGCTTCAGGGTCATGTTGGCGATCTTGTCGCCGAGTTCTTTGGATTCGGCGCTGTATTCGGCGACCGCAGTTGCTTCATCGGACATGTCAAACTACCTCAAAAACGAAAAAGGTGATTCGGAAAAGTTGAATGGGGAAAGGCTCGGGTGCAATGAAGGTGACGTTACGACTCGTCGCCTTCGCCCTTGCTCTTGATTTGGCTGTTGAGCGTGCGCCCGGGACCGAGCAATGCACCGCTGAGGTTGGCACCTGGCGAGAGGATTTGACCGACCAACATCGAGACTTGCTCTTCGCGGCTCGGCCACTTGCTGATCGCCTTGACACCTTCGGAGTCGAGACGCTCGCCATCCATGACGCCGCCGGTGGCGGTGAATTCTTCGTATTTTTCGCTGTCCTTGTCTAGCCGCACGACTTCTTTGACGAGCGAGACAAAGTCATCGGCTCCCCACATCACGGCAACTTGACCGCGAGTGTCATCAAAGGCGGGGGAAAGCGAGGAGCCTTCGGTTGCCCGGCGTGCCAGCGAATTCTTGACAACCATCATCTGGATGTTCTTTTCGCTGAGCTCGCCACGCAGTTCGTTGGTGGTGTTCGCATCCATGCCGGTGTAGCTCACCAGCACGGCGTCGGACACGCCATCGAAGCGGCGTTTGAGGTCACGGGTGACCAGCTCTTTTACGTATTTACTCATTTGATTTTTTCGCTGACGAAACTCACTACCGCGACAACGCGTGGCTGGGCAGAAACTTGAATTCGCCGATCCTTCTCGATCGCAATCGACGCTTAGGTAAGGACTCGGACGCTGGGGGTCATCGTTGCACAGATGGCAACGCCTTTGATGTACGTGCCCTTGATGGACTGGGGCTTCATTCCAGAGATGTAGTCGACGAATGCCGAGATGTTCTCTTCGAGCTTTTGTGAGTCGAAACTCATCTTGCCCACCATCGCGTGGACGTTGCCACCCTTGTCATTGCGGAACTCGACTTTACCCGCTTTGTATTCGCCGACGACCTTGCCGACGTCAGCGGTTACAGTTCCCGCACGGGGGCTAGGCATCAATCCACGGGGGCCGAGGACTCGGCCGAGTGGACCAACCAAACCCATCATGTCTGGGGCGGCGATGCAAACGTCAAAGTCGGTGTACCCGTCTTTGATCTTCTTAGCCAAATCGTCTTGGCCAACTTCATCCGCACCGGCTTCTTCAGCCGCCTTGGCTTGGTCACCCTTGGCGAACACGACGACGCGTTGCGTCTTGCCGATACCATGGGGAAGGACGAGCGAACCGCGGATGATCTGATCCGCCTGGTTGGGATCGACTCCTAAACGCATGTGAACTTCAACCGTTTGGTCGAATTTCGTTGCATCGTAAGTCTTGAGCGTTTCAACCGCTTTGTTCAGCGGCTGAAGCTCTTTGGGTTGTTTTGCGAGCGCGGAGCGATACCGCTTGGATTGTTTTGCCATATTGGTCACGACTCAAGGTGTCGGGTGGTTCGGCGAAATGACCCGCGTTGGTTATCCAGTCGCTCAGGTTGGCGATTGGATAGTGAGCGATCACTTCTCCCACTTGGGGTCTCACGAGATTCCGGCCGGCTCAATAAGAAGGTCGACTCGTGAGAAGTGGCGAAGTTTGGCGAACGGTCCGCCGATCGTCAACCTCAACTCACCCGTGCGGTGCGAATTTTCCGGAAGTTCCTCAATGAGCGGGTCAAGCGAGGAACTTTGCCATCATCGTCCAGCCCGGATCGTAGGTGAGCCCCGATGCGCCGGCGGAGATTTCGTCGTAGGTTTTCGCGCTGTCTGCTTCGACGCCGCAGCCGGCCATCACCAGCGGCACGGGGCCGTGGGCGTGCTTCTTCGTCCGGCAAAAGGTTGGGTGATCGGGCAGAATCAGGATCCGCGCGTCCTCGCGTGCGGAGACCGCTGTCCACAACGGCCCAGCGATCAGGCGATCGATCTGCTCGAGCGCCTCGACCTTGGCGTCGGCCCGTCCTTCATGCGAAGCCTCGTCGGGAGCCTCCACATGCACGCACACGATGTCGTACTGTTCCAAGGCATCGACGGCGGCTTGACCCTTGCCAGCATAATTCGTGTCGAGATATCCCGTCGCTCCCTCGACTTCGATGCGGTCCCAACCCGCCAACGCCGCCAGCCCTCGCAGCAGGTCGACCGCGGTGATCATGACGCCTTTTAAACCGAATCGTTCGTCAAAAGTCGGCAGCCCCGGTGCCCCGCCACTGCTCCATAGCCACACGTTGGTGGCCGTTGACTTGCCCGCCGCCGCGCGAGCCCGATTGACCGGGTGGTCGGCGAGAATCTCCGCCGAGGCGCTCATCAACGCCACCAATAGATCGCTGCCCGGACCGCGGGGGAAATCATCGGCAATCGATAGGTCTGTCAGATCGTGAGGCGCCGTCGATCGAGTTGTGGGGGTGAACGGCGAGGGGTGATCGGCGTCACCGCGATAGATCAGCAGATTGCGGTAGCTGACGCCGCGAACGAACTCCAACCGCTCGGCCAGCTCGGCGGGTACCGCCGGATGCTCCCCGCTGAGCAGTGTCTGGTTCAGCTCGGCGAGCAGCTCGCCGGATTCCTCCGTGCTGATATGCCCAGCGGTGAAATCCACCATGATCTGATCGTCGACAGTGACGAGATTGCAGCGAACGGCGCAGTCGTAGGGCCCCAGTTCGATGCCGGTCGCGGCCGCCTCGATCGGTGCCCGGCCGGTGAAAAATTCGTTCGGGTCATAGCCCAGTAAGCACAGATTGGCGACTTCGCTACCAGCCGGAAAGTCAACGGGTGTGTTGTTGGTCACGCCCACGCATCCCGCCGCCGCGATGGCGTCCATGGTCGGCAAACGCGCCGCCTGCAGCGGTGTTTTCCCGCCGAGGGAATCGAGCGGTTCGTCGGCACAGCCATCGGGAATAATGATTACATACTTCATGGCGATTCCTCCGCCGGTTCATTCATGGGGACTTTAACACTGAACGCCAAGTGTCGTGGAAGCGTGGAAATTGCGAAAGGGGCACTAAAATCCATCACTCAGTATCTCGTTGAGCAACTCGGCGGAACTCGGCAAATCGGCTTCCACTGGAGCCGCCAGCGGCAGTGAAACCGAGCCGTCGCCTCGGATCACCATCCCCGGGCGATGCAGCCCAGCGACCGAACAGGCTCGGTAGGCGGCTGCGAATTCCGCTCCAGGATCGATGCCGCCGATCTGCACGCTTGCTGCTCGCGAATCGCGGCCGAGCGGCGAGCCGATTCGGATGTCGAAACCCACGCTCTGGTCGCCCTCAGTCGTTGCGGAGGGGCTGGTGTTGTTGGTCCACAAGCAGACACTGCGCAGTGTCGCCGCGGCGTCGAGCGTCAACAGCACGCAGCGAAACTTTGTATTGCGTTGTCGCACCAATCTCGCCAGCATGGTCGCACAGAGTGATTCTTCGCCGTCCGCGAATGCCCCCGGACCAACCAATACAGCGGCATACTCGGACGACGTCCAGGTGTCCGTGTGATCGGCCAATTCCCCGGTGGCCGGCGACGAGGAGCCCGCCCCGCTTTCGATAGCGGCGGCAAAGCGAGAAAGATCGTCGGCCGTGCAGCGCTCGAACCGTTGCGACTTCGTTTCATCGGCACCGTTGCCCCCCAGCCGTAGTTTCTCCGCCAGCCTTGGCCAAGCCTGATCGGCGCGGCCGAGCAGCCAGACGAGGTCGGCGTGAGTGGCAGCGTCGGCGAGCGTGGCCGAGACGATCCCATCACGGCTGGCCGCCTGCAGCAGCGCCTCGATGCTCGGGTCAGACTCGAACGTTAAATCAATCCGCCCTGCCGCTTGCCAGCGAGCCAACTGTCTCGCGGTCGTCAAATCAACTCCTGTCGTGACCACGCGAAGGGGTTTCGCCGCATCGCTCGCGATTAAGATTTCACCCCGGCAGGGAGGCCGGTTTTTTTCCGGTGGTGCTGCCGCCGCGATCGGGCAGCCGTTTGCTTCCAGTCCACCCTGCTCATCGATGCCTACGTCGTCACAGTGCAGCGGACAGAGCGGGCAAACGATGCTCGTCATGCGTCCGGTCCGCCCGCATAATCGTCCCGCACCGAGAGCTCCTGAACCGCTTTGACCAATTCGATGGCGTTCTCGACGGGGGTCATCTGCATGACACCATGGCCCAAGTTAAAGATATGCCCGGGCCGGCCGCCGACCTGGTCGAGCAGCTCCTTGGCGGCTGCGCGAATGGTGGTGGGGTCGGTTAGCAACACCGTGGGGTCCATGTTGCCTTGGACAGAGATGTCATGGCCAATGCGTTTCCATGCCGTTTCCATGTCAATCCGCCAATCCACGCCGACGACCGTGCGGCGATCGCCCCGCAGCAGCGGCAGTAATTCGGGGTTTCCCGTGGCAAAATTAATCAGCGGCACGCCGGGGGTGACCCCAGCGATGATTCGCTGCATCCACGGCAAGACAAAGCGGCTGTAGTCGGCGGCCGAGAGGCAGCCCGCCCAGCTATCGAAGAGCTGCACGCACTGCGCACCGGCGGCGATCTGCTCGTTCAGGTAGACGATGATCGCATCGGTGAAGCGATCCATCAGCGCCGACCAACCCCCGTCGTCAGCCCGCATCAACTGCTTGGTCGCCGCGTATTGCTTGCTGCCGCCGCCTTCGATCGCGTAGCTAGCGAGCGTGAACGGAGCGCCGGCAAATCCGATCAACGGAATCGCCTCGGGCAAGTCCTTGCGAGTTTGCCGCACCGTTTCGTAAACAAACCCAAGGTCTTGAGGGTTATCGAGTCCCTTGACGCGGTCGATGTCTGCTGCCGTTCGCACTGGGTTGTGGATAACCGGCCCATCGCCTTTGACGAACTCGAGGTCGAAACCCATTGGCACGAGGATCGGCAGCAGGTCGGAGAAGATGATCGCGGCATCGACCCCCAGTCGATCGACTGCCGTGCACATCACCTCGCTGCACAGGGTCGGATTGGCGCAGAGTTCGAGGAAAGACTGCTGCGAACGAACGGAACGATACTCCTGCATATAGCGTCCGGCTTGGCGCATCAGCCAAACCGGTGTCCGCGACGTCGGTTCACCCCGGCACGCTTTCATGAACAAGCTGGACTGGGCCGGATGGTCGTCGATCGCCGTCAAAGGCTCACGATCCTCTTCATCGATGGCGTTGACGCGAATCGGGGAATTCGACGCCGCCAAAGTCCGTCGTTTCTCCACGAGCATCGCCGAATCCCGGGCGGCTTCATTGACGAGATGCCCCATTTTCGGGTGCGAGGGTTCCATGTCGACATGAATATCGCTCTCGCGGAGCATGTCGCTCGTCGTCGGTCCAATCGATGCGACGGCGGTATGGCTCAGTCCTTTTCGCAGTGCATCGGTCAGGTTCAGCGAATCCGCCATGCGGAGCATATTGACGACCTGATGGGCACTCGTCAGCAGCAGCATGTCACGTTCGCCCGCGGCGATGGCGCGAATGTTGGACTCCAGCGGCCCGGTGTCTTCAGGGTATTCCCAGCCATAGACCCGAACCGTTTCGGGGATCGCGCCCCGCGTTTCCAAGCCAGCGATTAACGAGGTATTGGTGACACCATACTCTTGGACGCCAACGACCTGGTTGGCGATCGGGATGCCCCCGTCGATCATCTTGAGCAGGTCCCGCCACGTGTTCGGTTCCGGCACCCGGTAGGTGGGGGTCACCCCGACGTCCCGCATCGCGGCAGCCGGTTTGGGGCCCCGGCAAATCGTCGTGATGTCGCTCAACGCATCGAGGAACCGCTGCGGCTGAACGTGCTTTTCGATGCTCTTGAGCAGGTACCGGAAACCGCCGCCGGTCATGAAAATCATGATCGGGATCTCGCCCGTGATCACGCGGTAAGCAAAGTCGATCGCAGGCCGGTTCGGCTCGATCGGCACCTCCCGCATCGATGGGCTCACGCAGGCATCGCCGCCAAACTTGGTGATCAGCCGGGCCATGTCTTCCGCCCGACGACTTTCGAGCGAGGCAATGCGAAGTCCAGAGAAAGTCATAGCGGCAGCAGGGTAGGAAGGGAAAGAGAGTGGGAGCCAGGACTGCGCTGATTGTAGGGCAATCTGCGGCGTTGGGGATGCGGGGCAATTATTGTCGCTCGGCTCTCCGAGCCGACAGCGTAGTTCCCCGCGACGTCAACGGCTCGGAGAGCCGAGCGACAAAGCTTACTCAGCCAGCCTTCGCCCGACGACGCTGAAGGAAAACGAAAAGAATCGCGAGGGCGAGGGCGAAAAGCACCGCCCCGAGTAACCTGCGTGAATCAAAAACGTCGCCAGATTCGCTTCGGACTGATACCGCCCTGTCACCGGCCAGCGCTCAATCTTCTCGTTGGTAATTCGAATGGCTGTGTCGTGATCGCCTAGCTTCTCATGCGCCACCGCGATGTCGTCTTCCACCTCAGGAGTGCGTTGTTCGAACGGCATCGCCGATCGATCGGCGATCCGCCAGCGGTAGTAGGCGGGCGAATGCCGCGCAAACTGACCCACGATCATTTCGTGGATCCCAGGGAACTCAGTCCGCTCGACCGCCAGCGTGTCGTAATCCCATAGGCACGCCAAAGGCAATGGTAGAATGACCGCGCCAGCGAACAGGCAATGGGATAGAATCTGCACCGGACGATCTCCTCGACCAAGACCCTCGAAACAACAGCATCCTATCCCGGCAGTCTCTCTACAGCAAACAAAATTCATGTTCAAAACACTCTTGGCTCTGACGCTCTTGATTCCATTGGTTCTCACCAATGCCGCACGCTCGGACGACAGCGAGACGCTGATTTTCAGTGACGACTTTGAGCGAACCGAATCGCAAGAAAACAAGGATGAAGTCGGCAATGGCTGGAGAACCAACAGCAAGGCTCGGGCGGGAGGAAACAAGCAAGTCGATCTCCAAGATGGCGCGATGCATATCCAGATGCACCCGGCCGCGGACCACGCGGTATCGGTGGTCCACCCCGCTGAATTCCGCGACGGCATCGTGAAGCTGCGGTTCATGCTCGAGAACAACAACGACCGACTCGGCCTCGACTTCGCCGACCTGAAGTTCAAAGACGTACACGCGGGCCACTTATTCAAAGTCGATGTGACGCCCAGATTTGTACAGATCAATGACATGAAGAGCGGCAACATGAACATGAAGTTCTACGATGCCAAGAAGGCAAAGCAGTTGACGAAGCAGCAAAAGGCGTTCATCAAGACAACGACCAAAAAATTTCCCGCCAAGATCGAAACAGGCCAATGGCATCAGCTCGTCGTACGGATCGAAGGCGACAAGGTGACCGCAACGGTCGATGACACCGAGGCCGGAAGCTTCATCGCCCCAGGCTTCGCCCATCCGACCAAGAGAACGCTGCGTCTATCGGTACCCCACAGCGCAGTCGTTGACGACGTCAAGATCTTCGCGCTCAAGGTCGAAGCAACGCACGATGAATAACAGTCAGTTTTAATCGCTCATGAAAACGCCCCAACGGGGCAGTCCTATGACAACCCCAGGCAACGCCTGGGGTTTCAGACTTGTGGAAGAAGAATCCACGACAACACAAACGCGAATCGCGGAACTGGAGGGCCGGCTGGCCGAAGCGTCCCAGGCTGCCAAGCCAACCGAATCCGAAGCCGAGCAGATGATCGAAACCGGCCAACAAGTCGCTGACGAAGTGCTCTCGGAAGCCGACACCCGTGAACTGATCGACATCCAGTTGCGAGAAGCCGGGTGGATCGTGGATTCCAAGAACCTCCGCTACAGCAAAGGCTCACGCCCGCAAAAGAACAAGAACACCGCCATCGCGGAGTGGCCCACGTCCAGCGGCCCAGCGGACTATGTGCTGTTCATTTGATTGACGCCTGTCGCCACGGTGGGAAGCGAAACGAAAGAACATCGACGTTGCCGGGGCCATCGAACAAGCCCGCCGGTACAGCAACGACTTTGTTATCACCGATGACATCGTGTCAGCGGGCGGGCCTCGGGGAGACTGCAAAGTCCCCTTTCTGTTCTCGACGAACGGACGTGGCTACCTGAAACAACTCAAAACCAAGAGCGGTGTCTGGTTCCAGGACTCTCGACGCAGCACCAATCTCCCACGCCCGCTGGTCAGTTGGTACACCCCAAAGGGATTGAAACAACTGCTCTCACAGGACATCGACGAAGCCGAGAAACGGCTGTGCGCGGAATCCACCGAGTATCTGCCGCTTCGCTACTACCAACACGACGCCGTCAATGCGGTTGAGAATGCCATCCGCGACGGCGAACGAGAAATGCTGCTGGCGATGGCGACTGGTACCGGCAAAACGCGGACATGCATCGGTATCTGCTATCGGCTGATCAAAGCCAAGCGTTTTCGACGAATCCTGTTTCTGGTTGATCGAACCAGCCTGGGCGAGCAAACCTCCGACTCGCTTCATGACTTGCGCATCGAAAACGACCAGACATTCGCGGATATCTACGATGTGAAAGAACTCGGTGACCTCAATCCCGATCAAGACACCAAATTCCACATCGCCACCATCCAAGCCATGGTCAAACGGGTCCTGGGATCCGATGACACGGTGTCACTCTGCCCGTGGACCAATACGACTGCATCGTCGTCGACGAATGCCACCGCGGTTACAGCCTCGACCAGGAACTCACCGACAGTGAACTCAGTTTCCGTGACGAGACAGACTACATCTCAAAATACTCCCGCGTTCTGGAGTACTTCGACGCCGTCAAAATTGGGCTGACAGCGACCCCCGCCGTTCATACCACCGAGATCTTTGGCGGCACCAGCGGATTGCCGATCTACCAATACAGCTATCGCCAAGCCGTCTTGGACGGCTACCTGGTGGATCACGAACCACCGCTGCAAATCAAGACCAGACTGGCGCAGGATGGCATTCAGTTCCAGGTCAACGAAGATGTCGCCGTCTACGACACCCAGAAACAGCAACTCGAACTCTTCAACACCCCCGACGAAATCACGTTGGAAATCGACAGCTTCAACCGCAAGGTCGTCAACGAGAACTTCAATCGCGCCATTTGCAGTGAATTGGCAAGGCACATCGATCCGAGTTTGCCAGGCAAAACACTGATCTTCTGCGTCAATGACATGCACGCCGACATGGTCGTCTCGGACCTGAATGATGCGTTCCAGGAACGATACGGCGAAATCGAGAACCAAGCCGTGAGGAAAATCACCGGCAAAGCTCACAAGCCGCTCGGGCTGATCCGCGAGTTCAAGAACGAACAATACCCCAGTGTCGTCGTGACAGTCGATTCGCTGACCTCGGGAATCGACGTCCCTGAGATCTGCAACCTTGTTTTCCTGCGACGCGTCCGCAGCCGCATTCTCTACGATCAGATGCTCGGCCGAGGCACAAGGCTTTGCCCTAGCCTTCACGGGCCCAACGATGATAAATCCTGCTTTCGTATCTTCGACTGTGTCGAGCTGTATTCGTCGCTGAAATCGTACACCGACATGAAGGCGGTGGTCACCAATCCCAACCTGTCCTTCGGCCAACTGATCGACGAACTCGCAAGCGTCACCGGTGACGAACAACGTCAAACCATCAAAGAACAATTGATTGCCAAACTCCAGCGAAAAAAACGCTCCCTGAAAGGCCCGAGAGCGAAGACGCTGGAAGAAAAATCGGGCCAGAATCCGGAGTCGCTGGTCGAGCAGATTCAACGGGCGACGCCTGACGAAATTGTCGAGTGGTTTGCCGACAAAACCAACGTGATCGAATTTCTGGATCAAAAAGGTGGCGGCAATGGTGTCCGGTTCTTCGTCTCTGAGCACGACGATGAAGTCGTGTCAGTCGAATCAGGATTCGGCAAAGGCAACAAAAGGCCGAAAGACTATCTGGAAGAGTTTCGCGAGTTTGTCACCGGACACCAAGATGAGATCGCGGCAATCAAGCTGTGTGCGACCCGGCCTCGAGACCTAACACGGCAAGCCCTCAAAGATCTGCAGATCGAACTCGACAAGGAGGGATTCAGCGAAACTCGGCTGCGGGTCGCCTGGCGCGAGACCAAGAACGTCGAGATTGCCGCCACGATCATCGGCTACATCCGAAACGCGATCCTGCAAACGCCTCTGGAACCGTTCGAAGATCGCGTCAACAAAGCCATGACCACGATACTGACATCGCGTCAGTGGACCGGCACTCAGCGCCAATGGCTCAATCGGATCGGAAAACAGTTCAAAGAAAACACACTCGTCGACCGAGAAGCCATCGAGCGGGGACAATTCCGCGAACAAGGCGGCTTCGATCGCTTGAACAAGGTTTTCGACGGGAACCTCTCCGAACTACTAGCCCAAATCACCGACGAAATCTGGGGCGTCGCCGCCTGAGGACTCTCGGAACAATCAATGTCGCTCGGTTCTCCGAACCGAATGCGCTAGTCCCTCCGCCTTCGGCTCGGAGAGCCGAGCGACAATTCCAACACCGCCACATAATCAATCCAGCTTGTTCGGCAGACTCCCTGCACCGAACAAGATGACATCATGCCACCCCATCAAGCCTTAATGAACACCCAAGATATTGTCGCCAAGCTTTGGAGCATGTGCCACGTCCTGCGTGACGATGGCATCACGTACCAGGCCTACGTCACCGAGCTGACGTACCTGCTGTTTTTGAAAATGATGAAGGAGACCGGTCAGGAAAGCCAGCTGCCCGAAGGCTATCGCTGGGACGACCTCCACGGTCGCGAAGGCGTCGAGCAACTGAACTTCTACCGTGAACTGTTGGTTCACCTGGGCACCCAGCCCACCGGACGTGTTCAGGCCATTTTTAACAATGCCAACTCGTCATTGAAGAAACCCAAGAACCTGCTGAAACTTGTCACCGACATCGATGCGCTGGATTGGTATAGCGCTCGCACCGAGGGGCTGGGCGATCTGTACGAAGGCTTGCTGGAGAAGAACGCCAGCGAGAAGAAATCGGGCGCCGGCCAGTACTTCACGCCCCGTCCGCTGATCGAGTGCATGGTCAACTGCATCAAACCGCAACCGGGCGAGATCATTCAGGATCCGGCAGCCGGCACCGGTGGTTTCTTGACGCACGCCGACCGCTACATCAAAGCGAACACCGACGACCTGTTCGACCTGGATGAGCAGCAGCAGCATTTTCAGAAGCACGACGCCTATCACGCGGTCGAACTGGTCGACGACACCCAGCGTCTTCTTCTGATGAACGTCATGCTGCATGGCATGGATGGGAACTACGTCTCCGGCGACACCATGGGCTCGGCCGGTCAGGAACTGCCCGCCGCCGACCTGATCCTCTCCAATCCGCCCTTCGGCACCAAGAAAGGAGGCGGGATCACGCGAGATGACTTCACCTACCTCAGCAGCAACAAACAACTCTGTTTCTTGCAGCACATCTATCGTGGGTTGAAACCGGGCGGCCGCGCGGCAGTCGTCTTGCCGGACAACGTGCTGTTCGAGGAAGGCGTGGGCACCAGGATCCGCGTTGACCTGATGGACAAGTGCAACCTGCACACGATCCTCAGGCTCCCCACCGGCATTTTCTACGCCCAGGGCGTGAAGACGAACGTACTGTTCTTCACCCGAGGCCAGAGCGACACTGGCAACACGAAGAAGACCTGGGTCTATGACCTGCGGACCAACGTCCCCGTCTTCGGCAAGCGGACACCACTGACACTGGGTCACTTCGCCGAGTTCGAGAAATGCTACGGCAAGAAAGCGGACGGCAGCAGCAAACGAGCCGAGAAGACGGGCGGCAAGAAAGTTTGTCCTGCCATCAATCAAGGCGACACGATCCATGAAGGCGAAAACAGCCGCTTTCGAGTCTTCACGCGAGACTTCGTGCGAGAGCGCGGCGACAACCTGGACATTAGTTGGCTGAAGGACGACAGCGGCGGCGGTTCGGGTGACGAGCTTGCCGAGCCAGCTGAGATTGCAGCGATGATCCGCGAACGCCTGAGCGGCGCGCTCGCCGAGATGGACGCCCTGACCGAACTGCTGGAGCCAACCAAATGAGCCAACCACAACCTCTTCGCCCAACCCCTGAGCGGCAAGACGCTAGCCGCCGGTACAAGTCTGTTCGCCAGCCTTCAAGCCTACCGACAAAATGGGGGCGAGAATGAACCGCCCGCAAATTGACGAATTGTCACAAAGCGATTCGAACGAGGGCGCACGAAACGCAAGCGAGAGTGGCAATGAAGAAGCGTTGCCGGATGGCTGGGCGTTTGGTTCGATCAAAGATACCACGACAAAAGTTGGAAGTGGCGCGACACCGAAAGGGGGCAAGGCTGCTTACAAGGCATCAGGCACTCCGCTTATTCGTTCTATGAATGTTCACTTCGAGGAGTTTAATCGCGATGGATTGGCATTCATCGATGATGATCAAGCTGCGGCGCTCGATGGGGTGACAGTAAACGCGAACGATACGCTATTGAACATCACGGGAGCTTCTATCGGTCGAGTCTCGTATGTGCCCGACGATCTAGCGAAAGCCAGAGTCAATCAGCATGTATGCATCCTTAGATTAGTGGAATCATTTTCACAAGATTATCTCCGGTTCTACCTGTCATCCCCAGCGATTCAGAACCAGATTTCCGGCGAAGAATACGGTGTAACACGCCCCGCCTTAACAAAGGGCCAAGTGCTTTCGTTTCAGATACCTTGGGCTCCCCTCGCCGAGCAATCCCGTATCGTATCGGCGATCGAGTCGCTTCAAACGCGTAGTTCGCGAGCACGGGAATTGCTTTCGGAAGTCGGTCCGCTGATCGGTCAGCTTCGTCAGAGTGTGCTGCGAGATGCTTTCAGCGGCAAGCTGACTGCCGACTGGCGGCGGCAGAATCCCGCCGCTGACGGTGAAACGGCCCGCGAGCTTCTCCTCCGCATCCGCACCGAGCGAAGAGAACGCTGGCAATCCGAGCAGCTAGCCAAGTACGAAGCCAAAGGCAAAAAGCCGCCGAAGAACTGGCAGGATAAGTACAAAGAACCTGACGGCATTCTCGATGCAGACGCTCTAGTAACAGAGTTCAATGTAGAGAAAACTTGCAATTGGGAGGTCGCGCCGCTTGAACTTTTGGTCGATCCTGAAAAGAGCATCCCTTACGGCATCGTTAAAACCGGCGACCCATATCGAAACGGAGTCCCTACAGTCAGATGTGGAGATATAAAACGTTTCTCAATTGCGATCACTGATCTGAAACTCGTAAATCCCGACGTTCACAGGCAGTACCGACGCACGTACCTGCAAGGTGGAGAAGTGATCATTGCTATTCGGGGGACCGTTGGGGAAACGGCCGTTGTTCCCGCCGAAATGAAAGGCATGAACATCAGCCGAGAAGTAGCTTTGATACCGGTGCTTTCGGGGGTTGATGCCACGTTCTTGATGTACCTTCTCGCGTGTCCTGCGGCGAAGCGTCTCATTACCGGGCAGGTCAAGGGCGTCGCACAGTCCGGCATAAATCTCTCTGATCTGAGAATGTTGCCGATCCCACTTCCATCACTCGAGGAACAGCACGAGATTGCAAGAAGAATCACGCAAGCATTGGAGATGTTGGACAACATTTCAGCAGTCGAATCCTCAATAGAAAACTCCCTAACCCATCTCGACCAGTCCATCCTCTCGAAAGCGTTTCGAGGCGAGTTGGTCCCGCAGGACCCGCGTGACGAACCGGCCTCCGAACTCCTCGCCCGCATCCGCCAACAACGCCAAACCACCAAGACCAAACGCAACTGACATCGTGTCAGCTGCGATCCGGTGGAGCGAATGCTTCCCATGGGGGCAGGCTCGCGTTTCGGGTTTCACGCCTGGCGTCTTCTGGATTCGTTTCATCCGGCGGGCATCCGCCTGATTCTCATTGACGAGCCGTTTGGCTCGCTTGACCATGTCGGAGGATCGATCGGGATGTTTCAAATCGAACCGCTCGGACAGTCCAGCCAGCGTCGCGGTGGCGTGGCGACGACAAAGATAAGCCGACAAATCGCGTTCTCAACAGGGAAAGGTCTTGTACCGTCCCTGGTAAAGGTGCCCGGTGTGGCGGTGTCGTTTTGCGTGCCAATTGGCGTACCCGCTTGGCCAGTGTTGCATTCCTGGGCATAGATTGGGCTGTGGGAGTCTTGACCAACACATGCACATGATTGCGCATCCAACAATAAGCGACGACGATCCATCCACTTGGATCGACCTCGTCGATGAGCCCCTCGGTGAATCGTTCATAGTGGCGGTCATCGTGTAAACAGCAGGCGACGTCCGTCACCCCGTGTGACGATGTGGTAGATCGCGTTCTCGTATTTCAACCTTGGTTGGCGTGGCATCGTAAAACCTCAAGGTCGCGGGCGGGTGCTGGACCGGATTCGCAGCTTGCCAACCCCGAAACCCGTGCCTGCCCCCACGCGAAGCGTTTCTTGCAAATGTAGTGGTTTGGCATCGAAGGCACGACGACCCGGGATTTGAAAGACTCCAGTTACTGCGACAGTCAGGGTGATGCTGGTTGGCCCTGTCTTGCCACGCAACTTAATCATGGCTCAAGGTCGCTCACTGTGATTGCTTTCTTCTCCGGCTTCTCAGCCAGGTCTCATCGTTGCCAAGGGCCGAGGAAAAGTGGATGGGTTGACGCCCCCTCTGCAGGGCCCTATGCTGGTGGGTAATACTGTGCCGCTTTGACTGCTTCATCCTGGAATGGCTTACCGCAGGTCTTCGAAAATAAACCTGCTACGGCTTGTCACAGATTTATAGGTGGAACTTGGTCTGAGATAAGGCAGAAGGCATTTTCTATCCCCTAGGCAAACGGTAATTCGATGACTTCTACAACGCATCTGGCCTCAATTGTGACGCTAACGCTCCTAAGTAGCGTTTTGTGTCGGGGTAACACGGCGATGGGGCAGACCGATCTCAAAGCGTCCTCTGCGGGCGATACCGAACCATTGCGGCCAACTTATATAGACGATGTTGACTGGCAAGGGGGTTCCGTGAAGGTCTACCAGGGGCAACCGGGTAAACTGCTTGTTTCTCCAGCGGTAGTCATGAATCTAGAGGACATTGAGGTCCGTCCGTCTTTAGATTCATTGGAAGCATATGTCGACGCAACGGTGGATTGTTGTCCGTATGAACTACGAAGGAAAGTTGCGGAAAGGCTGTCGACGTCACGTGATGCATTTGAAGCGACTGATGTCAATCCGCTGGAATTGGACTTCATGATGCTGCAGCCTCAACGGGGATTCGAGGATGTGCAGCCTTGGGTATCTGCCATTGACTCGGCGACTGGAACGATTTCACCTGACTACGAAGGTACTGCCGTCGAGTGGAAGTGCCCAGATGTGCGGACCGCCGAGTTGCTTGCTGCAAAAATGAAGGATGGACTGCCGTTTTCTTTCAAATGGCAGTTTACTGGCACCGCGGACAAAGAGCAGCATGCCCTTGAAGTGAAAGGGTTTGTCAAGCTTGTGGAAGACTGGTCGAATGAATTCGGACCGCCGTCCCAAGTCAAGAATGACAACGAGTATTTTACAGTACGTGCGAAATCTAGGCTTTTCAGCGACGTCGAGAAACGTGTCTCAGCTGTGTATCGCAGTAGCGCAAATGCTCCGTACCCACTGCAAGATTCGAAGATTAAAGATTTGCGAGGACTACTAAACGATCATTTTGAGCTAGCCACCAAATCGGGAGAGGAGATTCGAGCTAGCGAATTTGAAAATGCGTACGTAGATGGCGAACAGTTTAAACCCGACCACTACACCGAATTATATGAGCGACAAATAGAAAAAGTGAAGGAAAGTGCAGAAACGCTATCTGATCACTTAATCGACAAGTATAGCGACCAAGAAAGCCTGAAGCATTTTAGCTCGCTTAAAGATGAATGGAGTAAGATGCAACGAAAGGGAGAAACCAAGGGTAGCGGCTCGTATGGGATAGGCTGGGGGAGCGGCGAGGCTAAAGCACGGGTCAATGAAGAAGTTCGAAAGATCCTTGGTAACGAGAAACTTGAGGTGGAAAACAAGAAGTCAAAACTGACAGAGCACCTGAAGGATACTGCACGAAGCGCTGAGTCAAGCGAAGTTGAATGGATCCGTAAGGGGGCGGGTGATATCTGGGAGCTTAAGGAATACAGGTTGTTCCGGAAACGCGATTGGGATTTGCTTTCAGAAGACTTAGTATACACGGCGGATGTTGTTCGGTATGTTCAGTCGGCCGCTCGAAAGCAAGTTCGGTGGTCCCGTCGTGAAGGCGCGTCCGACGTGTTTTCAGAGTTGCGTGCGGAAATCGCGGCTTTGAGGTCGGATCTAGAAAAACATCGGATGAGCACTGCTAGCAGGTCCGATGATGTGGCTAAGGCTCTTGAGGATCAACGTGATGGCTTACAGCAACTAAAAATAAACGCAAGCAACCTGAGCAAGACCGTTCAGTCAGAGAAGCGATTTCGGGAGAGTCATTTCAGCAGAAGCGGCGGTGTTGATATCCTGAACATTGACCGGATAGACGGCGTAGAGGAAATAAACACGGCGGGGAGAAACTGGAAGTGGACAATTAAGCGACATGTAACCGACGAGAACGCTAGGCTGCGGATTATTAGCCCGGGACAAAAGTTTGAACTGTGGCCAAGTCCGAAGGGCAAAATATTGTTTCGCGATCGCACGAACAACGACACTGTTACAGGGCGCATAGACTTTTCAAAGAAGGGCATTATTAGTCATGAATGAATGACTGGGGTGTCATTCATTGGCAGTTCGCGCTGTTAAAATGCCGTGGCGAAATGTACGAATACTTCGCATGGAGTCTTGCTCGCGAGAATACGTCCTACGGGGGCAGGCTCGCGTTTCGGGTTTCATCGCCTGGCTTCTTCTGGATTCGTTTCATCCACCTGATTCTCATTGACGAGCCGTTTGGCTCGCTTGACCATGTCGGAGGATCGATCGGGATGTTTCAAATCGAACCGCTCGGACAGTCCAGCCAGCGTCGCGGTGGCGTGGCGACGACAAAGATAAGCCGACAAATCGCGTTCTCAACAGGGAAAGGTCTTGTACCGTCCCTGGTAAAGGTGCCCGGTGCGGCGGTGTCGTTTTGCGTGCCAACGCGATGGATTAATGATCAACCCATAAGCGGATGTGTTGGCCTTTTTCAAGGGAGGTTCATCCGCAGAATCAGTGGTGAGATCGACTCGCTGACCGTGCCGGCACGCCGCGCTCTGCAAATCCCATCCAGGATGTTGGATTTTGAGAGGTCTGGGCTCCTGCGTCCAATGATTTTGGTTTTCACATGACATTGCGTTCCAATCGTATTGCCGGGAGAATGGCGTGGACTTAGGGCGAATCTGGCGTGAAACAATTTTGAGCTAGCGAAGAACGGCATCCTTGTTGCATCGTGGTTTTTCTTCACAAAAATCTCAACACAAGCAAGGATGCCGTCGATGATTC
>NZ_SJPK01000011.1:126433-187099 GCF_007859855.1 Allorhodopirellula solitaria | reverse complement strand
ACTTGGATCTGCGTTTGGCGCAGTCGACCGAAACGACACCAAAGTGAGAGGGACCGACCGCCTCGACTCGCTGCTGAATCACCCCAGCTGGCTTGCCGATGTAACGGGCCTGATTGGATTTTGACGATTTTGACGAACGTTTCTTGGTGGCGATTGCCATATCGGAGTTCCTTGATTGAAGGGAAAGTGAATTCCTTCAATGAAAGCACTCAGAATGCGCCCCTGGTAGTTTTTTAGGCTAACTTGGGGACATACCAGGCATGGCTCTCGTATCCAATGATCGTTCCAAAATGCGTCCCTGACGAACAAACGCTCGCCAGGGACCGACAACACCATTGGCGTACCGCTTTTGCAGGGAAACGCTGGCGACCGAGATATCCCTTGCCAAGCCAGCACCTCTGCAGAGTTCGGCTCCGTTTCTCCCGGCAGTGCCAGTCTAACATTGATAATCACATCCCACAAATAAATCCTTCGATACGGGAGCCATGCCTTGAAAACCTCGGACGCACGCTTCCGTCGGATGAGCCATTGAAAATTCTGATTCGACTCAGTAACCGCGAGAGATCATCTCGCGTAGTGGATGAGGGTACGTGCCCTTGCACCCTTGGGACTCGTTGGCTGGTCCACTTTCGTTCGGTTTTCTGATCAGGCGTGAAACGGTATGAAATCGATGGACGACGACACGCATCCCAGTGACGAATCGCGGGGCCGGCCTGATCCTCCCTCAGTTCCTGAGAGTGAAGGAGCAGATCCTGAAATCACCGCACAGCCTGAAATGGCGCCCGATCTCTCGACAAGTTCTCCGACCGCGAGAAGAGTGGCGGTCGCGATCGTTGTGTTTGGCCTCCTCGGCAGCCTGTATGCATTCGCACGCGTTGACCCACAATGGCAGGAGCAGAAGACAACGTACAACGTGTACGAAAACGACGCCGGTCATCTAGTTTACACGTTCAAGGGTGAGGAAACGCCTGTCGAAGATGTTGTTCCTTATGAAGAATCGCCGCTCCGACAGGAGGCGTTGCAGACGCTCGATGGAGAACCGCCTCTGAGCCAACAATGGGTGGTCGAATCGGTGCCGGACGAAGGCGCCGACACGCGAGGCTATTCGCTTTTGGAAACCCGGTTCCACTTCGGTTTGTGGTCGTTGCTGCCTGCAGCGGTTGCCATCGGACTTTGCTTGATCACCAAAGAACCTCTCACCGCGTTATTGAGCGCAGTGGTTGTTGGCGCGTTCATGCTGGGACGGTTCGATATCACCGATGCCGTGTTGTTGCCGAGCCTAGCCAGTGAAAGTGCTGCGACCATTTTGTTGCTGTACCTTTGGTTGCTCGGCGGTTTAATGGGAATCTGGTCGCGGACCGGAGCGGCTCAAGCGTTTGCCGAATTCATGACCGCCCACTTCGTGAAAGGGCCACGGTCGGCAAAATTGGTCGCCTGGCTCATGGGGATCGTATTCTTTCAGGGCGGAACGGTCAGCGTCGTGCTGGTCGGAACGATCGTCACGCCGGTTGCGGACAAGGAAAAAGTGAGCCACGAGGAGCTTGCCTACATCGTCGATTCGACAGCATCACCGATCGCTTCCGTGTTGGCATTCAACGCATGGCCGATCTATATCCAAGCGTTAATATTTGTCCCGGGAGTCAGCTTCCTGGCGACCGAATCGGATCGAATTGCGTTCTTCTTCCAGAGCGTCCCGTTCAGCTTCTACGGCATTCTTGCGGTGACCGGTACTTTTCTACTCAGTATCGGAATCACCCGCTTCTCGGGTCGAGGAATTCGGGCGGCGAGTGAGCGTGCCAGAACCACGGGACAACTGGATGCACCGGGAGCTACGCCCACGCGCCTGGACTCAGCTCAGCTCGCAAACGTTCCACGCGGATATCGCCCCAACGTGTTAGAATTTTTCATCCCGCTGCTACTGTTGATCGGCACGGCTGTGAGCACGTTTTATGTGCTGGGCACACCGAAGGTGAACTGGGCCTTTGGAGCGGCGTTGCTCCTATCCGTATTAGTGGCTCTGGCGAAAGGGATGCGACTGAGTGATGTGATCGCCGGCGTCGGTGATGGACTCAAAGGAGTGGTTGTTGGATCCGTCATTCTGATGTTGGCCGTGACCATTGGTAGTATCAGCAGCGAAGTTGGGGCGGGTGTGTATCTGGTGGACCTGCTTGGCGATCGTATCCCCTACATCGCACTGCCGGTCGCCCTCCAGCTCATCACGATGGTCATTGCCTTTTCAACGGGAACAAGCTGGGGTACCTACGCGATCGCCTTTCCCCTCGCCATGCCATTGGCGTGGAATGTGGCAACGGCAAGCGGGATTTCGAATCCAGAGCTGTTTATGTCCGTCTGTTTCGCAACCGTGTTGAACGGCAGTGTGTATGGCGATCAATGTTCACCGATCTCCGATACGACCATCCTCAGCGCGATGACGACCGGGTGCGACCTGACCGACCATGTGAAAACCCAAATTGTGCCAGCGTCGTATGCCGCAGCTCTTGCTGCGGCGATGTGGACGGCAACGGTCGCACTGTTCGCGTGAACCACACGACTCGCGACGCGTTATCGGACACGCTGTGCCGATCTCTCAACGCCAACGCTTCACAGCGTTGACAAAAGGGCGACTGCCCCCCCTGGGAGGGTCGGACGCAAACCATTTGAAATGGTTTGCAACGGCCTCGCCGGAGAGCGACCTTACTTGGTTGTTGTTTTCTCATCCTTGGGGTGGGACCATCCCCAGCGGAACAGATTTCGGGAATCAATGTAACGTGAGTCACTCGACGCGCTCCCAAGCACCACGACGATCAACTCGATGCCGTCGCGTGTACCGCTGGCAACTAGGCAACAACCCGCAGCGCTGGTCGTCCCGGTCTTGATTCCGGTGAAGCCTTCGTAACGCAGAAGTCGATTGGTGTTCTTCCAAGCGACATCTCGTTGATAGCCACTTTCGGAACCGACGCGACAGACATAGCGGGCCGTGCCAACAATCTTGCGAAACAGTGGTAGTTGCATGGCGGCCTTGGCGAGGATCGCTAAGTCAGCGGCGGTCGTCAGATGACCATTGGACGTCAATCCGTGGGTGTTCTTGTAGGTCGTATGAAGCATGCCCAACCGCTCAGCGGTCGAATTCATTGCGGCGATGAAGTCTTGCAGTCCATCGCCGTATTCCCCGCCCGAAACGCGACCGCCGAAATGTTCTGCCAACGCGACGGAGGCGTCGTTTCCCGAAGGCAACAGTAAGCCGTATAGCAGATCACCGACCGAGATCTGTTCGCCCGCGACAAGCTCCGAAGATGAGCCGATGACATCGTCGGCAGCACGTGAAAACGTCAACAATTCTTCCAATACCTGCGGTTGCTTTTCAGCTAACTCCAGCACCAGGTAGGCCGTCATGATTTTGGTGACACTGGCGGGATGCCGCTGCTCGCCGGACGACGAACCGGCGATTTCGATGCCGCTTTTCGCGTCCACGATCGTCCATGCCGATGCGGTCGTGAGCGGGGGACCGGACAGCGAATCGGCGGCAAGTTTGGCCTTGGGTGGAGTCGCGTGGGCTGGTACCGCAGCGGCTTCTGCGGCGCTGATGATCGGTCCGAGCGCCATCCAGAAATCACGATCGACGATGCCTGTCGCCGCCAGATTCTTCTCGGTTTGAAAACGACGAACGACTGACTTGGTTTCAGGTCCAAAGACACCATCCACCTCCATGCTCGGTGATGGCTGCATTCGCCCGTTGAGTGTCCGCTGCAAGCCCTCCACCAAATCACCGCGACTTCCCGTGCGGAGCGTCTGCACCAGACTGGGGGCCGTCACCGGGGCTTGATTCTTGAAGGTCTCATAGGCAATGCGTCCGATCTCACCGATCACCAGATCGGCACTATTCTGATCGGATGACCCACGGTCAACGTTGTCATGAGTCATCACGCAATACAGCATCGTGCCGTCAACGGTTTCAACCCATCCGGCATCGGTTCGGATATCGTCGACGTAACCGGTTTTGTGAGCAATACGGGCTCCTGCAGGAAGGTAACGCTGGAACTTGGTGGTATCATCGCAGGCGTATAGATGTGACGTCACCTGTTTCGTGGTCGCTTTGTCGAATAGCTGATTCTCATGCAGTCGTTCGAGCAGACTGACCATCTCTGCCGGTGTGGTGCTGCCGATTCCATACAATTTACTCCGGGGCAAATCGTTGGTCGTGCGTCGCCTGTAGAGCTTCGAGTTCAGCCGCGTTTCGGTCAGTCCCAGCGACTTCATCTTCTCGTTGGTGCTGTCTAAGCCAATAGCATCGATCACCAGATTAGTGGCGGTATTGTCCGAGCGAACGATCATCAGATGGGCGGCGTCGCGAAGTGAAAGCGTCAAGCCGGGCGAAAACTGTGTGGTCAGGATGCCCGAACCAGGCACCATGTCTTTCGCTTGGAGTGTGATCATGGCGTCCAGATCAGCTCGGCCGTTGTCGACTTCGTCGTACAGTGTGACCAGCAGCGGCAGCTTGATCAAACTGGCCGTCCCGCTAACCGAATCGGCTTGATGGGCAAAAGTCGCACCGGAAGGAAGGTGCTTCAGCATCACATTGACTTGGCCCTGATGCGAGCGGATCAGGGGAAGAATCAACTTTGCGAGTTGCTTCTCCTGGGCAGCCACATCGATGTCTGGCTTGCCTGCGTCAACGGCAGCGACTGGTTTATCGGTGGAGATCGAATCGTCAGCGGACACCGAGAGGATCCCGGCGGTGGTCGCCATGGAGCATAGCAGCAGTAAAGACTGGCAGAAGAAAACTCGTTGCATCATTTCTCGCTCAGGTTTGGGTTTCGATTTCATCAACGGTGGACTCGATTTGTCGGCAGTCCGTCGCTAGGGGACCATCATGCAGGCTGACGCCGGTACCGTTGCCGCTCGGGAACTGACAACGTCCCTGGATCACCTTGGCCCCGTCGGCGATGTCGGTTGCGATCAGCGCGGCGCCATCCATGTCAACGTAATCCAGTGCAGGCAGAAACTGCGCGATCGCTGAGATGCCGACAGATGATTCAGTCATGCAGCCCATCATGACTTTCATGCCCGCCGATTTGGCATGATCGATCATCCGTCGCGCCGGAGCCATGCCACCGCACTTTGTTAATTTGATATTGATGCCATCGAAGCGACCGATACAGTGCTGCACATCGTCTTCGACCACGCAGCTTTCATCGGCGATGATCGGAAGGGCGGAACCATGGCGGACTTCTGCCGCGCCGTCGCGATCCGCTGCAGGTAGCGGTTGCTCGATAAACTCCACCCCCAATTCCGCCATCTGGGGTGCGTACCGAATCGTTTGCTCAACGGTCCAACCGCAGTTGGCGTCGACGCGAAACGCGGCGCTCGTGTGTTCCCGCAGTTCACGCACTATCGCCAAGTCGTCAGGGGTGCCAAGCTTAATCTTGTACACAGGCCATCCCGGCATCTGATTCAATTTGGCAACCATGGATTCGATCGTATCGATGCCGATTGTGTAGTTCGAAGCAGGAACATCAGCCAACTCCCACCCCCAAAGTCGATGCAGCGGCTCGCCTTTCAACTTTCCGTGCAGATCGTGCAGCGCCAGATCGAGCGCGGCCAGTGCGAATTGGTTGTCGCCCCCTAAAGCACTGGAGACGCGATCGAGCAGCGCATCGGGTTGTAGCGGATCAGCCGACTCGACCAGGTGTCGAACTGATTCCAATGCCGCGGCCATCGCGGCCGCGGTGGCGTTGTAGTAACGATTGGTCGTCGCTTCGCCATAGCCGTGCTGATCGTCGTGGGAGAGCTGAACAATGAATGTGGGTTGGACCGAGGTTGCCCCGCGTGAGATTCGAAAGACGTGCTTGAGAGGAAGATCGAAGACGCGATAGGCCAGTTGCATGGTGGAATCTTGGGAAGGGAGAGGCGAGGAAGAGCACGCTCACGGTTTGAACCGGACGAACGCACTTTAATGTCAAACAACTCCGGAGACAATTCGATCCGCCAATATATCTCGCGGTGCGCCACAATAGGGAAGCCGAACAAGTCCCATGATTGAGCTTCGTCCAGCCGTCGGTTTTGGCCGAAGCCAACGGGGTGCGTCGGCAATCCCCACGCGAAGATGATCTACCGCAAACTATGAAACAGCAGATTTTGTCCGTTTCTTCAGGAAACGGTGGCCCGCTTGAATTGTGAAAGACGCATGGATCTCTGACGGCATTTCATTCAGAACCAACGGATCCACTCTCATGACCAAGAAACGTGTCGGGCTAATCACCCTCTCCTGTCTTGCTGGCGTTACCAGCATCGCGTACGTCTTTGCGCAGCCGCCGGGCGAGCAAGAGAAAGTTCTCCTTCTGGAAGCGGCGGACACCGACGGCAACGGCTGGCTCGACGACCAAGAGCGAGCCATTGCCCGTGAGGAGGTTCAGTCGGGGCAGGGTGTTGGGTTTGACCTTCGCGGCATGGCACGCCGGTTCGGTCGCGGCGGCGAGATGCCTGCACCCGAGCCAGGCAAGCAAATTTCCAAGGATTCCGTCACGCCTCAGGAAGGGGACCTGTACGATCCTTCGGTTCTGCGGACCGTTTTTATTGATTTCGCCAGCGATGATTGGGAATCGGAACTCGAAGACTTTCACAACACCGACGTCGAAGTCCCTGCGACTCTGACCGTCGACGGCGAGGAGTTCCCCAATTGCGGCATCCGGTTCCGCGGCGCCTCATCTTACGGTCACGTCCCCTCGGGCCACAAACGATCGCTGAACGTTTCGGTTGATATGGCTGACGACGAGCAACGGGTGCTTGGCTACAAAACGTTGAATCTGCTCAATGCACACGGCGATGACTCGATGTTGAGTACTGTGTTGTACTCGCACATCGCCCGGCAGCACATCGCGGCGCCGAAAGCCAATTTTGTACGTGTTGTCATCAACGGAGAGAACTGGGGTGTCTTTACGAATGTCGAGCAGTTCAATAAGGACTTCTTAAAAGCGAACTTCGGCAGTAAGAAGGGTGCTCGGTGGAAAGTCCATGGCTCGCCCCGGGGCGGTGGCGGACTGGACTACCGAGGCGAAGATCTCGCCAACTACGAGCATCCCTACGAGCAGAAATCGGGAGGCAAGAAATCGCTCGCCAAACTGGCCGAGCTCTGCCGCGTCCTCGAGCAAACGCCGACTGAACAGCTTCCAGCGGCCCTCGAGCCAATCTGCGACGTCGATGGGCTGCTGTGGTTCCTCGCCCTCGACAATGGGCTGATCAACGGCGATGGATATTGGGTGCGTGCGAGCGATTACAGCATCTATTTGGATCCAGATGACCGATTTCACATCATCCCCCATGACATGAATGAAGCCTTCCAACCAGCACGCGGCGGACGGGGTGGCCCCGGCGGGCCAGGTGGCCCTCGAGGCCCGGGTGGGCCCGGTGGACCTGATGCGGGAGGCGGGCGAGGCGGTCCAGAGGGTCGCGGTTTTGGACCGGGCGGATTCGGCCCCGGCGGACCGCCTCCTGGCGGTGAGCCACGCCAACGCGATGCTCGTGGCAGAGGCCCCGAGCGGGGGCGACCCGAAGGAGATCGACCTCAGCGTGATGAGCGGGGAGGACCAGGTGGACCGGGCCGAGGTGGACCGGGCCGAGGTGGGCCGGGCCGAGGTGGGCCGGGCCGAGGTGGGCCGCCGGCAATCGCCGGATCGGCTGTCGAACTCGACCCGATGATCGGCATGAACGACCCAAGCAAACCGCTGCGGAGCAAAGTTTTGGCAGTGCCCCAGTATCGTGAACAATACCTCCGCAACGTGCGTCAGCTCGCCGAAGAATCGCTGGATTGGAGTCAGCTAGGCCGCATCGTCGATGAGTCCATCAATCTAATCGGCGAGGCTGTCCGAGAGGATACGAAAAAGCTGAGCACGTACGAGGCTTTTGTAGCGGCAACCCATAGCGACGACGCCGGTCCGGACCCCGCCAACGCGGACGGTGGTCGCCGTGCGATGAACATCAAGTCGTTTGCTGAAGCTCGCCAAAAGTATCTACTCGAAGTCACGACACCCTGATGTGCCGTAGCGGACTCTTCGCTAGCCAAACACGCGTGAACAATAACTGACGACGTCAAGAGTGGCGTCAGCAACACACGATGAATAAGTGTCGGTTTTCGTAGTGGACGAGGCGACGAGTCCTGCGACTTTGGACTCGTCGCCTCGTCCACTACGACAGGAATTGATCGTGCGTTGCTAAGCTTCCAGCTTGCGATTGTTTGCCGACCGCAACCTGGAAGCTTGCGCCACTTATTGTTCACGCGATGCTCAACGGAACTCCTGCAGAGTTCCTCGACATTTCCTCACTTTGTTTGAACATCTGCACTCAAAATGCTCATGGAATTCCTTGACATCCCGCTTTATGACGACGACATCTTCAAGATGCTCGTCCGCTTTGGCGTCAACTTATTCTTCCTGTCGATCGTCGTCGTCTTCGCGATTTATCCGAACCAACGCGAGCGTAGTTTCGCATTCACCGCCGTCATGCTGAACGTCACCGTGTTCTTCATTTGCTTCACGTTGAAGAAGCTCGAGATTGATATTGGCATGGCGTTGGGACTGTTCGCCATCTTCGGTGTGCTTCGATATCGCACCGATGCGATCTGCACCAAGGAGATGACTTACCTCTTCGTCGTGATCGGGATCGCCGTTATCAACTCGCTGGCCAATCGGAAGACCAGCTATGCCGAGATCGCTTTGGTCAACACGCTGATCGTCGCCGCGGTGATGTTGAAGGAATGGGTGATCGGACGCGTCCCACCCGAGCAAGACGCATTGTCGAAATCGAAGAAGAACGGTAATGGGGATGGAACCGGCAACGCCAACGGCAAGCCGACCAAGTACACGATCGAGTACGACAAAGTCCAGTGGCTCGGCAGCGAGATGCGACAGGTCATGCTGGACGACCTCAGGTCACGCACCGGCATGGACATCGCCCGCGTACAGATTAAGTCCGTCAATCTGGGCCAGAACACCGCCACCCTTTGCGTGTGGTGCCATGAGCCGCCAACTTAGAAACGGACAGCGCCGCCACAATGGCAGGGTAATAGACGAGGCGACGAGTCCGCTATCAGATTCTATCTGCCGCCCGCTGTCGAACGAGCGTCCAACTCGCTCAGTTCGACATCCCGCCATCGGCGCGGATGTGCTGGCCGGTGAGCCATTTGCCATCGCTGCCGGCCAGGAACGAGACGACGGCGGCAATGTCCTCCGGCGTACCCAAACGGCCGAACGCTGACAAATCGATGAACTGCTGCTTCTTTTCCTCGTCACTCTCGTCAAACATGCCCGGGCTGGTGGCACCAGGCCGCACGCTGTTAACAGCAATGCCTCGACCGCCCACTTCTTTCGAGAGTGACACCAGCATCGCGTCAATCGCGGCTTTGGTGGCCGAGTAGAGCCCGGTGCCCTGGCGCGGGCGTTCAGCGAGTTGCGAGGAAACGAAGATGATCCGGCCATTGTCACGAACATGGCTGGCTGCTTCGCGGATCGTCAGGAACGCTCCCCGGAAATTGACCGCCATCAGACGATCAAAGTCATCCACGGAGCAATCCGCGATAGGTCCGCCACGCATCGCGCCGGCGTTAGCGACGACCACGTCGACGCTTCCGAATCGGCTGAGCGTTTGTGCGAACAAATCCTGCACTTCCTTCTCACTGGATACGTCAGCCCCGATCGCGAGCGCCGCTCCATTTTCGCGCTGGATATCGGAGACGACTGCATTGGCCGCGTTCTGGTCGGATCCATAATGCACGACTACTTGGAATCCGTCGGCCGCCAGACGACGACAGATGCCGCCGCCAATTCCACCAGATCCGCCCGTCACAACTGCAGTTTTCATCGTCATACCCAAAACTTTTTAATCACTACGCGATGGTTACTTGGCAGCCGCTTTGACAGCCGCGATGACCTCAGAAGGTTCGGCGCGTTTCTTGTAGTCGGCGTCGAGGAACGCGTAGGTGATCTTACCCGATTGATCGACAACGTAGGTCGCTGAGAGTGGCAATTGAAGATCGTCGTTTCCGTTGTAGGTCTTCAGCCGTCCGCTGTCGCGATACATCGGTGCGATCGGCTCGGGCAAATCGAAGACGATGCCATATTTCTTGGCCAACTCGTTGTTTGCATCGTGCAGAGCAACGATATCGATGCCGCTCGCTTCAGCCGTTTGTTGGGCTTTCGCGGGAAGCTCCGGTGTCATCACGACCAGCCTAGCACCGGCATTCTCGATCTGGTCCAGGTTCTGCTGCATCGCCCGCAGTTGCAGGTTGCAGTAGGGACACCAACCGCCACGGTACCACATCAGAACGACGGGCCCCTTATTCCACAACTCGCTGAGTTGGACGGTGTTGCCTTGCCAGTCTTCAGCCGTGCCATCAACCGCCTTGTCGCCGACCTGTTTGGCGGACTTCTCGATCCCAGTCGCCCGGACCATGTCAATGCCCTTTTGGAAGGCGGCTTTCCGCTCTTCCGGGGCTCTCGCAGCGAATTGGGCGGTTTTTTCGGCCAACTGGTCTGCCAGACTAGTTTCCGTGCTGTTTTGCTGAGCCATAGTCGTTCCGGTCAGAAGAAGGGTTCCCAAAAGGCCGGCTAGGGTCCGGCGGCGAGGCATCTGCATCATCGAATTCATTCACAGTAGCGGGGAGTCGTTTAGTGATAGAGCTGTAATGGCGATCCGCCTCCGCATTCCGCCGCCACGGCCAGCGGGAGCGGCGAATTACCGATCGACAGACCGGAGCGAAACGGACTCGGTCCTAGGAAAGGGTAACTCGTCCGATATCGCGCCAATGGTGCGACAAGTTCTCGACGAGAAGACTCTCGTCGAGGACTTCCTTGTTTTGCTCATTGGACGCGGAAGTAGCTGCTTGAAAAATCCAATATCCTGGACTCCAGCCACTAGAATCTGTGAAGAACCAGAATGGGAAGATGGCTCGTTTCCGGCAAAGTTCTTGAGTCGCGTTTCTTCCCCAACTCATTTTTAGTTGTGCCGCTATGATTTCCAAACTCATTTCTGCCGCGACTGTGGCACTCGCTTCGATCGCCTGGTTGGCTATCGCCTGGTTCACTTGGCCGAGCAAGGAAATGATCGCGCCCGAGGAGACTGGCGAGATCGGGTTCCTGGGCATCGTAGTCGTTACGAAATACATCGGCTACATCCTTCGTGCTGCCGCATCCATCTTATTAGCCAGCGTTTCCTTCTCGGCGGTCCTAACCCTCAGCATCATCGCGGTGGATGCGGTCGCCAATCGCGCCGACCGCTTGAGCTGACCACGCGTGAGCATTGGTCTATCGTCGAGTCAGATGGGAGCGACGACGTACCCGGTGGTGTTCGCTTGAGCTCCTATCGCCGGCTATGTCCGGTAACTCCTTCGGTGTGAACCGAGAAGTAGGGCCGGTTCCACCGGCCGTCCCCTGGGCGTGAACCGGCCGACGAACCACCAAGCTAGTTGTCGCCATTGCCCGCCCATTGGGTCCACGAACCAACGCATATGGCCGGTGGAACCGGCCCTACGTCGATCGAGTATCTCACCCACCGTCGTGCAAACGCTGCGGTGAATGGACCGAACGATGTTTGGTTCGCGAGGGACGCTCGCGGTGAGCGCCGATCATCGCAAGCGAGGTTGCCGTCAAGTTAGATAGCGACCAAGGGAACGGGTTTGGCCGGGGCAGTTTGTACCGTCTTCCCACCAGCCAACGTCTGCATACGCCTTTCATGCTTTTTCTGGCTGGTGAAGTGCTCGGAGTGTTTTTCATTCACCTCGCTCGCTTGGCGTCCCGATTCGAGTAGCGGTAGGGCCGGTTCTACCGGCCGTCCCCTGGGCGTGAACGGGGCGACGAACCACCAAGCTAATTGTTGCCATCGCCCGCCGAACGGGTCCACGAACCGGCGCATATGGCCGGTGGAACCGGCCCTACGTGCAACATGCCTGTTTCGAAGGTCTGTCAATACAGACCCTCTCGAATTGTTGGCAATGGCAGCACCGTCAATCGGACTTTGGCGTTGCGTTCTGTGTGGAATCGGCAACTTGAACCTCAAAACGATTGGGCTGGTCGTTCTCCCAAACGGCCGTGATGATGGCGGTATCGCCGTCGAGTTCGTAGCGAAAGCGCTCGCCGGTCAACGGATCCAATGGAACAGGCGCAACGGTGACTTGGTCGAGTGATTCAGGAAGTTGCCCGTCGTTGAGTGCAGCGTGCCAGCGGATCGCTTCGATGTTTTGGAGCAGCGCCAAGTAGGACCGGGTGCCGAAGTCAGCATCCAGTAAGGATCCAAAATTGATTGAGAATGCTTTTTCGAGCGGTAGAATGTCGCCCGAACTCTGCATGAGATTTTGCTCCTCTTTCAGCTGCTCTTTGGCTTCGTTGTACGGTAAGAATGTCCACCGATAGCGATGTTGCAATTGCTGCTGGTATTCGTGGTAGCTTTGCCTCAGAATCACTCTGGAAACCGGCATCTTCTCGACCACATCGGCAGGAATCCCAGACGCGATCAGCCGCTTTTTGGCGAGTGGGTAGGCGTGGTTTGACCACGTTTCGATGGCCCCTAATGACTTGGCAAGTTCATCATCCCCGTCGACTATCATCTCCCAGACCTGTCGTAGCTGCGCATCCCAGTATTCCTTTGTGAAATCATCGCTGTCAAAATGTTGGACAAAGTCGAAGGAGAGTTCAACTCCGTAGAGCGAACCCTCCATGCCTCGGCGAAAGTCGATAAACGGATCCGCCATCGTCGTCCACGCCCAAATCAAATTTGGCGCATCGGGCTGTTGTTGCAGTTCCATCGCGACGCGGCAGAGGTTGCGAACCATCTGCGCACCGATTGCCGGATTGATGAATACCGGTGCGTCAGCGACATGGCGTGCCAAGCCAAATCCGTCGCGCATCGTCGCAATCGCACCGTCGAAGTCTCCTTCGGCAATTTGCAGGCGGGCACGAATAATCAACATCCTCGCAAAGGAGCGAACCTGCTGGATCTCTGGCAACAAAATTTCATAAAAGGGGGTTCGTCGTATTGGTAGTTGCCAATCACATGTTTCACAAATTGCCCCTGAATGAATATTGTCGAAAAGCATCGGATAGCTAGCTAGATATTGCGCCACTTTGTCATGTTTGAGTTCCGCCAACGACATTTTTCGAAGTTCATGTTCGCGCAGCCAATAGTCGTCGTATCGAACGAATGCTTGTTGCTCAGCAAAGACCTTCCCGTACTTCACAGCCGCGTTCCCGGTGGTCTGCTCGGGTACAGTGAACACAAATCGGTGCTGCAGGAGCGGCTGCGTTGGTACGGAAGGGGTGATCGTCAAATGCAGAGTCGTTTCCCGATCCTCAGGTGGCGCCGCTAGCGCCGATACCGTGACAAAATATCCAAAAATCATCCCTAACCAATGCGGCTGAAAGAAACGTTTCATCGTGAACTCCTCTTGCGGGAAAAAAAGTCTGGTAACAGTAGGTGGCGGCGCCATTACGAGCGAAACAACTGACGCTGCCACTGCAGAGTGGTCGGTAAACTCATTGTGGGGAACGTGGGCGTGTGTCGATCTTTAAAGTCCTCCGGTCCATAGTGTTTTTGATCATCGATCCATTCTTCACCGGAGTATTGGTTAAGCAATGTGCTCAGACTGGAACGTGTGGATACACGTTGAGGTTTCAATGGATAATTATGCTCCTCAAGCAACGCGGCTGGTTCGGGTCCGGATGCGATGGAGTCCATTGCATTGGTTTGCTCGCCAGAACTAGCGATGGCGTGCTGGACCGGCTGATCGTCTTGAGTCATAATTAACTGTGCTCTGGGGGCATCGCCGTTCGCATGCAGATCGTAAAATGACAGCGTCAGCGTGGTTAGCAGTGATGCCGCGATGGCGATACCGGCATAACGCATGAGAGCAGGAATACGGTCGTTCATTCGACGCTGACTTTCATGCGCGACCCCAGCTGCAAAGAGCAACCGATCGTGATTGAGGGCACTGGCCGGAACTAGCTTACAGAGTCGTTGTTCAAATGCCGCGAGATCATCGGAAACCATCATCTCGGATGCGGCTTCGCTCTGAATGTCATCCTTGGAATCTTGGTTCATCGCAGCACCTCGGTAGTTTGGATGTGGAGTTGTTGGCGGATTGCTTGTAGTCCTGACTGGTATCGACGGGACGCGGTACTGGGAGAGACCTCCGTGAGCACTGCGATTTCGTCGAAGGACAACCCGCCCCACAATCGGGCGACGATTGTCTCGCGGACTTCGACGGGTTGATTCTGCAGCGCTGCGGTGGCAGTTTCGATATCGATCGTGGCTCCTGGCGTCGGTTCAAACCACAGTTCGCGATTCTGGCTAGCCGATTGTTCATGTCGTTCGCGTCGCACCTGGCTGCGATAGGCGTTCGCGGATTCGTTGCGTACAACGCGAAACAGCCAAGCTCGGATGTTATCGGGCCGATGCCGCAATCGGAATAATTTTACAAATGCTTCCTGCACAACGTCCTCGGCACAATCACAGCGCCCACGAGCAAACAGCACCAATGCCGGCCCCCAGCGACGGACCAAGTCCGCATCAGTGCAGACGGGATCGATGGGTGGAATGGAAGCATTCATGCAGTCTCAGACTCAGCGGGATTGGTACAGTGTAGACACCGCCAACGTGCAACCGCGTCAGATATTTCATGCTGCGATTCTGAAATTTTCGAAGAGACTCCAGAGACGAGCCTTAAGGACATTCCCGGTGGTGTTCGCTCCCGGTCAAAAAGACCGGCTGTTTTTTGAAGCACGTCCGGTGTGATACCAGCGGTAGGGCCGGTTCTACCGGCCGTTCCCTGGGCGTGAACGGGGCGACGAACCACCAAGCTAATTGTTGCCATCGCCCGCCGAACGGGTCCACGAACCGGCGTATATGGCCGGTGGAACCGGCCCTACGTCGATCGAGTATCTCACCCACCGTCGTGCAAACGCTGCGGTGAATGGACCGAACGATGTTTGGTTCGCGAGGGACGCTCGCGGTGAGTGCCGATCATCGCATGCCGAGGTGGCCGTCAAGTTAGATAGCGACCAACGGGAGCGGCTTTGGCCAGGGCAGTTTGTACCGTCTTCCAACCAGCCAACGTCTGCATACGCCTTTCATGCTTTTTGGGCTAGTGAAGTGATCGGAATGTTCGTCATTCACCTCGCTCGCTTGGCAACCCGTTTCGAGCAGCCGTAGGGCCGGTTCTACCGGCCGTCCCCTGGGCGTGAACGGGGCGACGAACCACCAAGCTAATTGTTGCCATCGCCCGCCGAACGGGTCCACGAACCGGCGCATATGGCCGGTGGAACCGGCCCTACGTCGATCGAGTATCTCACCCACCGTCGTGCAAACGCGGCAGTGATCCGACCGAACGATGTTTGGTTCGCGAGAGATGCTCGCGGTGAGTGCCGATCATCGCATGCCGAGGTGGCCGCCTAGTTGGATAGCGACCAACGGGAGCGGTTTTGGCCGAGGTTGCTTGTACCGTCTCCGCCCACCAGCCAACGTCTGCATACGCCTTTCAAGTTTTTGGTTGGTGAAGTGCTCGGAGTGTTTTTCATTCGCCTCGCTCGCTTGGCACCCCGTTTCGAGTAGCCGTAGGGCCGGTTCTACCGGCCGTCCCCTGGGCGTGAACCGGCCGACGAACCACCAAGCTAATTGTTGCCATCGCCCGCCGAACGGGTCGACAAACCGGCGCATATGGCCGGTGGAACCGGCCCTACGTTGATCGAGTATCTCACCCACCGTCGCGCGAACGCTGCGGTGAATGGACCGAACGATGTTTGGTTCGCGAGGGACGCTCGCGGTGAGCGCCGATCATCGCATACCGAGGTGGTCCTCTGGCTAGGATAGCGACCAACGGGAGCGGCTTTGGCCGGGGTTGCTTTTACCGTCTTCCCACCAGCCAACGTCTGCATACGCCTTTCATGCTTTTTGGGCTAGTGAAGTGATCGGAATGTTCGTCATTCACCTCGCTCGCTTGGCAACCCGTTTCGAGCAGCCGTAGGGCCGGTTCCACCGGCTGTCCCCTGGGCGTGAACCGGCCGACAAACCACCAAGCTAGTTGTCGCCATTGCCCGCCAAGTCGGTCCACGAACCGGCGCATATGGCCGGTGGAACCGGCCCTACGTTATGGAGAAGCGATCGCGGTTTGGATGGCTCGGACTTGGGCTGCGTTCGTGACGCGACGCTGGGTTCCGAAGGAAACGTTGCCGAGGGATTGTCCGTCGTTGGCCAACACGCTGGCGCTGCCATGGACCTCTTGCACCCCAGTTCGTTCGACGAGCTGACGTGCGTTGTCCGCATTGACACCGCCGCCAGCGAGAATGCAGAGCGAGGCTGCTCGCTCGGTTAACCCGGCGATCAATTCGGCACCCGCCAATGCCGTCCGTTGCTGTCCCGACGTCAGCACTCGGTGGAATCCCAGCGTTTCGAGTTCTTCGACCGCGGCGAGCGGGTTGGGGACGAGATCGAACGCGCGATGGAAGGTAACCTCGAGCGCTGCGGCCGCGTCGATCAAGCGCCCGCACGTCTCGTGATCGATCATCCGCTCGCTCGTCAATGCTCCCAGTACAATTCCCTGGACGCCGATCGACTTAGCGATCTCGATGTCTCTTTTCATCGTTTCCACGTCAGCTTCGTCGTAGACGAACCCGCCGTCGTGCGGCCGGATCATCATCATGACGGGCATCTTCAAGTCGACGACGCATTGCTCCACCAGAGCGTAACTCGGGGTGGTGCCTCCAGCGGCGAGTGAGCTGCAGACCTCCAGCCGATCTGCTCCGCCAGCCTTCGCGGCGGCTGCGGACTGGAAAGAATCGATGCAAATTTCAAGGAGCATGGGCGATACGGTTATCGATGCCGCGGTTTTCTAGTTTTGAAAAGTCGCTTCGCGTGTGGCAAAAACGGGGGAGCAGGTTGCGAGCGTCGCATGGACTCGTCGCCTCGTCCACGACGGTTGCTGGCATGGACTCGTCGCCTCGTCCACTACGGTTGCTGGCATGGACTCGTCGCCTCGTCCACTACGGGCTGTGATGGTTAGGTGGCGGGGATGCGGCTTGGTGCGGGTACCATTCGATTTCCGCTTTGGCGGTCGTAGACGGCGTAGTCGAAGCCGGGTTGGATACAATACCCACCGACTCGGCCGAGTTTATCGATCGCGATAAAACCCACTTGGACGCTTTTCCATTCCGGGTTCTTCGCAATGACACGCTCGGTCGCCAAGCGGCAGGCCTCTTGAGGCGAGTTGCCCTGCCGCATCAGTTCGACGACGAGGAAGCTGCCGACGGCGCGGATGACTGCTTCGCCGACCCCCGTCGCACTGGCGGCGCCGATCTCGTTATCCACATACAGCCCCGCGCCGATCAGTGGCGAATCACCGACTCGGCCGGGTAGTTTCCACGCCAGCCCGCTCGTCGTGCAGGCACCCGAGAGATTTCCTGCCTCATCGATGGCAACCATGCCGATCGTGTCGTGGTTCTCGATATTGATCTCTCGGTGCTGGATCGCATCGGGATGTTCGGCTTTCCATTTTCCCCACTCTTGTTTCGCTTTGGGAGTGAGCAGATCCTTTTCCTGCATCCCATTGGCCAATGCAAAGCTCTTGGCACCTTCGCCGACCATCATCACGTGCGGTGTTTTTTCCATCACCATGCGAGCGACCGAGATCGGGTTTTCGATATCTTTGAGGTAGGCAACCGATCCGCAGTCGCCCTGCTCGTCCATGATGCACGCATCGAGAGTGACTTCACCGGACGCATCGGGAAGCCCACCGAAGCCCACGCTCGACACCTTCGGATCCGATTCACTCTGACGAACCCCGGCTTCAACCGCATCGAGAGCTCGGCCGCCTTGGGAAAGCACTTTCCAGGCAGCTTCGTTGGCGGCGAGGCCATGTTGCCAAGTGGAAATCACCACGGGGCGATTCGGCGTTGGTTTCTCGTCTGCCATCGCGAGCAACCTTCCCGAAGCAGTCATTGCAGTCATCCCGATCCATTGACGTCTGGAAATCATAAGTGTTCCTTGGCAATCGGTCATAGTGAACTTGAGGACGCGGAACGCATCGACTCCAGCCTAGCATGAGGCCGACGCAGATGCGAAGCATGGACAAGAAAGTTTTGTATTCTTCGATCGCAAACCATGGATTCCTGACAGCCCAGTCAGACACCCGCGAGCGTCTTCCAGCCAGCCGCTTGCGCGTCTCGGCTCACGTTGTTGATAGCCGGCGAGCTGACGGGGATCCGATTGGTGGGAAATCTACAGGAGCCAGCGCGTGGAGTGGTTCCACGCCAACTGACTTCTGCGGATCTGGTAGAGTTGGCTGCATCGGACACGAAACGAAACGCCGCTTTATCAGATCCCACCCGCGTCGCTTAGCAATTCTATTAATCAGGACTTTCCACACACCATGTTTCGAACACTCATTTCGCAATGTCTGCTGATCGCGATCGCCTACGGCCTTGGTTCACCAGCGACTGCGCAAACGCCGCAGACGCAGTCGAATCCGCAGCAGAAGCATGTGCGTATTCTTACCGTTGGCAATAGTTTTACCCACAATGCCACGCGGTATCTCGATGAACTCGTCGCGGCTGCAGGTCACCGTCTGACGCACAAGATGCTGTCGATCAGCGGCTCACCGCTGAGACTGCATGCGAGCAAAGCAATGGCGTTCGAGAAAAATCCTGAGGCGCCGTCGGCACACTACAGGGGCGGGGAGAGTTTGCAACAAGCCTTGAAAAGCGAACCTTGGGACTTCGTCACCATTCAACAGGTCAGCATCCAGAGCCACAACATCAAGACGTATCGTCCATTCGCACGGCAATTGGCTGACATCATCCGCCGCGACGCTCCAGAGGCCACACTGCTCGTACACCAGACCTGGGCATACCGTAGTGACGATCCACGCTTTGGGAAATCCAATCCCGCCGCAGGTGAACCAGCCACCCAGCGAGCGATGTATGAGGGGTTGAGCAAGGCCTACCGCACGATCACCGCCGATCTGTCGGCCCAGCGGATACCCGTCGGCGATGCCTTTTGGCTGGCCGATAACGATCCTGACTTTGGATATCGTGCGTCTCCCAATTTCGATGCTGGATCGTTTGTTTCTACCGATCTGCCAGCTCAACCCCACTCGCTACACGTCGGCTATCGCTGGAAGAATCGCGACGGCGAGCCACAACTAGGAATGGACGGCCATCACGCGAACTTGGCCGGTGAGTACTTAGGTGCTTGCGTTTGGTTCGAGTGCCTGTATGGCGAAAGTCCGGTGGGCAACGGATTTGTCCCCGAGAAACTCGATGTGGACTATGCCGCACATCTGCAGGAGATCGCTCATCAGGCTGCCCAGCAAGGCGGAGATGTGGCTCACGGGATCTCCGGTGAAACCGCACTGTCGGTAGGACGCTGAGTTGGAACACCTGGTTGGCGGGTTGTCGAGTGAATCGACAACCCCCTTACAGCAGCGCGGCGATTCGTTGTGCGGCTAGGTTGGCGGCGGATTGGGGGTGCTCGTGCGGTGGCGGTTGAAAGTGCTTTCGGGCGAGCAGTTCGGTGAGGGCACTGGGGAGGTCCGAAGCGCGTCGCAGATGGGATCCCAAACCAAACCGCTCGACTCGGGCGGCATTGTCGAATTGGTCGAAAGCCATCGGCCGGATCATCTGAGGGACGCCAGCATCGATCGCGCGGCTGGTCGTGCCGATCCCGCCGTGGTGCAGGATGGCGTGGCAGTGCGGCAGCCACTGACCGAGAGGCACGTAGCCGACGCAGCGCAGGTTGGGATGCGAGACCCCACCGGGGTTGGACGGACAACACCAGACGACCGGCACTCCCGCGGGCTGGCATAGCTCGGCGACCCGGACCGGGAACTCGTGATCACCCGGATGCGCCGAACCGGTCGTCATGATCAGCGGCCGATCCGCAGGCAATTCGCTAGCCGGGACCGGATCGGTACCATCGTCGAGCGGAAAACCGATGCACTGCAGCGGCGCGGTCGCCTGACGTACTCGAGCGTAGCGAGCGGCGATCTCAGGGGCGAACCAACCCGGATACAAACCGAGCACTTGGTCGGGCGATCGCCACCAATCGTGCATGAGTCGCGAACGTGGCGGGAGTTTTGCTCGATGATGGCGAGCATTGTTGATCACGGGGCCAATGGCGCGATCGATGATCAATCGGTCGCCGAGCCAGTAGGAAAGTCGATTCAGTCGAGGCCAGCCCGCCGGCATGGCGGGCCGGGACCAGCCATGGTCGGGCAGCAGTCGAGGTGGAAGTTCCGGATGCCGCATCATCGAGGGGGCGAGCTGGATGCTCGAAAGTAGGCAACCGGGAGTCGTTTCGCGATAGACGCGCGATGCGAAGTCGAGCGGGTGGGCCACGAGCACGGTATTCCCGGGGAGGACCATGCTGTCAAGAAACTCGAGGTGCGGCCGAAAGAACTGTTCAGCGACCTCGCTGAGCACGCGGCGGGCGCCGGCCAGCGGTTTCCAAAATTCGCGCTGCGATGCGACCGCATGAAACGACTGACTGTCGATCACGACATTCGCAGTCAATCCCGCATCCCGGACGATGTCTGCGTAAGGCTCAGCAACACTGAGGAAACATTCGAACCCTCGCTTTGTCAGCTCGCGTCCGATTGCGACAACCGGATTGACATCGCCACGTGACCCGGGTGCGGACAAAATCGCACGGGGCTGGGTCATGACCGGTCGATGTCATACTCGGTGATCTTGCGGTAGGCCGTTGCGCGGCTAATGCCGAGCAGTTTCGCGGCTTCAGGAACTCCTCCGCTGGAGCGGCTGAGAGCTTTCTCAATCAAGCGTTTTTCCCAGACATCGATCCGGAGCGTGTCGATGTTCGACAGACCTGCATCGCGCAGCCCCAAGTCATCGTCGACAATCTCCGGTTCATCGGCCATCACGACGGCGCTATCGATCACGTTGCGTAGTTGCCTGACATTGCCAGGCCAAGCGTACGATAACAACCGTTCGCGGGCGGTTGTTGAAAGAGTCAGCTGAGGGCGTCCATGCTGCAGTAAGAAGTGGACGAGGAAGTGATCGATCAGCAGATTGATGTCTTCATCGCGATCACGCAGTGGCGGCACCGGCAGTTCGAAGACACTGAGCCGATAGAAGAGATCTTCTCGAAACCGTCCATCGCGTACGAATTCGGTCAAGTCGCGGTTGGTCGCAGCGATCACCCGCACGTCCACTCGCACCTGTTTACTGGCGCCGACGGGAAGAAACGGGTGCCCTTCTAAAATCCGCAGCAGTTTGGCTTGCCCTTCCAAGCTCATCTCGCCAATCTCATCGAGGAACAGCGTGCCCTGATCGGCTTGCTCGAACAGTCCCACGTGATCGCTATCGGCGCCCGTAAACGAGCCTCGTTTATGGCCGAAGAGTTGACTCTCGAGTAACTCGCGGGGGATGGCCGCGCAATTCACCGTCAGCATCGGTCGATCGTTGCGGTTGCCCGCCCGGTGCACCGCGCGAGCGACTAGCTCTTTGCCCGAGCCGCTTTCACCGCGAATCAATACCGAGCCACTGGCCCGGCCGATCCGCTCGATCCGTTCTTTAAGTTTTCGCATCGGCGCACTCTCACCAATCAGTTCACCTTGGTCGGCGTTGCGGTTGGCGATGCGTTGATGTTCGACGCGTAAATGCTCGGTGAACGTGGACTGGGTCAATCCCATCGCGAGCAACCCAGCGGCGCCGAGAGCGAGATCGACCATGGCATCGCCATAGGGATCGGTACGGCGATGAAAGATCAGTGCACCGACCACTTTCTGGTTCCCAGTGATCGGAACCATCAAACGCTGGGTCGTGCCTGATCGCTTATCGGAGGAATCGGGGATCTCATTGAGGTACACCTCGCCACCCTTGGTGACGCGGCGGAGCTGGGCGCGGTCGAGTTTCACCGGGGGGCTTTTCTTGGGAAATTGCCGCCGCAATTTCCAGCGTCCGTCACCGCCATCGATCGCCAATCCGACGGTCTCCGACTCCGTACGGGCGCGCAACAGTTCGAGAGTTGTGTCGATCACGTCGTCGGGTTTTTGACCGTGCAGCAGAGCGAGACTGAGCTGGTAGAGATCGAGCAAGTGTTGTGGTTGCTCGACCAAGTCCCCGGCTTCGCGGACGATCTCCGAGTCGCGAGCTTTCCAGCTTTCGACATCTTCGTAAACCGTCTGCGACAGAGCGTCTGCTCCAGTCGACTCATCATCGGTCGAGATCAGCATCAGGGCGGTTTTGCCGATCACGATTTGAGTTTGGTCAATCAAACGCGCATCATCGACACGTTGACCATTGACGAGAGTGCCGTTGCGACTGTTGGTGTCCCGCAGATGCCAAGCGTAATCTTCGAAATACACGACGGCGTGAAAGCGGCTGCTGTTGGGGTCCGACAGCATGATGTCACAACCATTGGCTCGGCCAATGTGCATCGGGCGGTCGCGGTCCAAGGGATACTGCGTTCCCTTGTCGTGACCGTTCTGAATGGCCAGATAGGCAGCCATCAGCGTGTTCCTGTTTGAGTGAGTTCAGCAAGCCGAGCGGACAGATTCTTCAGTGCAACGGGGAAGACCGGCGTGGTCCGGCCGGTGGCGTCCCACCAGTCTTCGAGTACGCGGGAAAGCTCTTCGGAGGTCGCGTTGCGTACTAACAAAGCCGCGGCGGTCGGATCATCGCTGGCCCAACCTAAATCGATCGCCGTGGCGATCGGCATCGAATTGGCAGGAATCATGCCAGCCTCCCCCGCGCGGTCGAAAATCAGCGGGATGGTGCCCAGCGACCACGGCAACTCGATGGCGGACTTGCCGTCGGCGGCCGATCGCCCTTCACGCATGCCCGAAGCATGCGTGCGGGTGTGGGTGTCGATCGCCATCTGCGTTAATTGATAAACCAACCGCAACCATTCCGGCACGGCGGGTGAGATGTCCGTCAGCACGGCTTCGATCCATACCGAACCCTGATAAGAACTCCGCCCGGCAGCGCCCGTTTGCAATGGCTGAACCGCATGCACACTGACACGCCCGGGCCACCAATCCTTGGGAGGTGATCCACTCCAGATCTGATTGCCGATGGACCGCAGCAGCCCGGGACCATAAGCCTCGTAGGCTTGTTTCAGCGGCGCATACCGCAAACGCAACTGATCGGCCAGTCGCGGTTGGTCATTGGCGAGCAACCGTCGGCAACTGTCGAGCGACCGGTGGACCGAGGCCGCGGTTTGGTCAGACTGCAACTGTGAATGACCGGCGCGCAACAGCGCGACTTCGCATAGTGCTGGCGTCAGCGGGGCGTCATTGGCTGCAGAAACCAACTCATCGCTCAGCTGCTCCCAGAACAACCCTTCATCGACCGAGGCCGAGATCAACCGCTCGGCCACCCGCTGGGACTCGTGAACGAACGTGCTGCTCGCTGCAGAGTTCTTCAGCGGCAGCTCACCACGGTCTCGGCGGACCGGGGCGGCTGGATGATGGACCGCGGCGCAGGACTGCACCATCCGAACCAAACTCAGCGACGTCGAGGCGATCCAGTGGAGTTTCAACAGTCGTCTCGCAAGTGCGTTTGAATCCACTCCTCGAGTTCTTCAAAATCCACTGTCGGCACTTGGGTCAGATCCGGACGCAGTTTGACTGCGTCGCGAATGTAGACGTGGTGAATCTCCGACTGAGTTCGCTCGGTATTCCAGTGCAACAGAATACGGATACAGCGAGGCAGCGAGCGTTCGACGGAGACCTCATAGCTGCACAGCAACGGGACTTCGAGCCACCCCAACTGCCGCGCCGCCAGGGCCGGGAATTCGCTCTGCAGGTCCTTGGTTACCGTAAAAATGGCGCTGGCGACATCCTCCGTTTGAATGTCGTTACGACGAATCATCAGAGCAAGCAACTGGGTCGTCGCCTTCAAAATTTCGTCTCGATCGTCCGTCGCGACAGTGGTCGCGCCACGAACCCCCCGGCATACCGTCATCTTCGCTGCAATGTATTCAAGAAATGAAACTGGCCCACGGCTGGGAAGTTCACCAGCGTGCCCCAGAATACCGGCTATCTCAATTTGCGACTAGCTGGACAGGGCAATTCTGAGCCGAAAACTGAACAATTCGGGGGCATTCTATCGTGTTGAGACGGTTTCTAGTTGACCGGCATCGTTTCGCCGGGTTCGGCGGTGCTGTCGGATGGCTCCACTGGGTGCGGTGTGGTGGTGCCTTCGTCATCACCGCTGCGGCGGACGACCCACCACAGAATGAAAGTGACCAACAGAATCGATGCGATCGTTGTCAAACCTTCCCGGAAGAGAGACCGCCGCAATTCACCCACTGGGCCGAGGACATCGGAGAGTCGGTACTGCACGAGCACGAGTAGATCGGTGGGACGTTTCTGGGCTCCGTTGGAGGAAGATGCTCCGCGCGATGTGCTTTCCCGCTGCGCAACCCCTGCGACTCCGCTGCCCGACCGGTCGACGCCAGGCTCTTCATCCTCTTCGCTGCTTAGAGGGCGCGGCAAGGTCACCGGTTGCATCGCGGCGATCCATTCTCCGGCATAGGCTTTCCCACCGGGCGCCTGAGCCATCGGGTCACGATAGCCAACATCGCCTCCCTCGAGCAATTGGTCCACCAGATCCGAATCGACTTGGAAACGACTGTCCGACAACGATTCGCCCGTCCGGCGGTGCTGATCCATCAAGGGATGCTGCAAGACGGTACCACGCAGTGGTCCTTGACGGGCTTCGACGAGGACCGCGACCTGACTTCCGGAGCGACGCGGATGATTCGGCGCGACATCATTCTCACGCAGAAGTTCAAAATCGCCCACGTTGATGGTCGCGACAAAGATCGCGTCGACACGTTGGTCCTCGTCATCAGGATGCAAGTCGATCGGTGCACTGATGGCGACTTTCCATAGTCCTGTCGAGGTGCTTTGGAATGCCGACGAGAGGTGCGTCGCCTCGAGGGGATCGACCTGATCGAGCGAGACCGTCGCGGGGAGCTCATCTTGCCCCCCGTGGAAGTAGGTGCGGAATGCAAAGTTGCGCCCGGCACTGTTTTTGTTGCGAGGGACAGAACCACCAAATGCACTGGCAAAGGTGGTCCCTGAGGAGTCGATGACGAATAGGGAGTCGAGCGGTTGCCGCTCCCCGCTGAGGCCTGTATCGGAAGTATGCGACTGGAGCCGCTGCTGGAGATAGTCATTGAGCCGCAACCGTGTGGGGTTGTCGAGCAATGTGTCACGAGCAGCGGTTTTCGAGAGCGCCGCGCGGGGCGATTTCGAAGTCCCCAGTTCATTCAAAGCTGATTCCACCTCCCGGTCGGCGAGTGTGTCGCGGAGCAAGTCGTTGAACTCAACACGCGTCGCCTCTGCCTCCGCCAAATGAAAGTAATGTTCGATTTCGGTTTCGAGTGTTTGCGCCGCAAATCGCGCGGCCAGCTGATTGCTGCCAAACGCTTCGCGTCGCAACGCGGTCGTCGCAGTTTCGGTCGCACCATTGATCCCACGGTAGGCGTAGGCACACGTCGCGATCAGCAGTAGCAATGGTCCGGCGATCCCGAGCAGCATCATGGGACGTTGTTGCTGCTTCACTTCACGGCGCTGTAGGTCATCGATTACCTGCTGCATGTTGCTATAACGTTGGTTTGGCTCAACGTTTAAGCACTTTTGCAGGATACGTCGTAGGGGCCGGTCGATGTCCCGTCGTGATAGCGAATCCACGGCGGGCGGAGCTGCCGAAATGGCTTCTCGATAGCGGGCCAATCGCCCCGGCAACGAGCCTGCGGTATCGAGCTGGGAAAGCAGCGATTGATCTCGGTGTGGGGCGTTGCCCGAGAGCATCCGGTACAGCAACGCACCCGCGGCGTAGACGTCCCATCCACTGTTGGGGGTGGAATGAAAATCAGCTTGTTCGGGCGCCATGTAAAACAGCGTCCCCATCGCAGGCGTTTGGTCGTGGGACATCCGGCTCTGCCCGAAATCAGCGAGCCGGGGTTCGTTGTCGTCGGCGATCAATATATTGGCTGGCTTGATATCGCAGTGCAGCACACCTTTGCTGTGGCAGTGGTTCAAACCCACACAGATCTTCTGGAACAACCCAACGGCTTCGCTCAAGGGCAAACGTCCTCTTCGTCGCAGCAGATCCTCGAGCGAACCGCCTGCGACGAGTTCCATCACATAGTAGGGTGGGTCGGCATCCCAACCCACTTCGAGAACCTGCACGACGTGACGATCGCCTGAGAGCTGGACGAGGTTCTTGACCTCCCGCGAGAGCAGCGACCAGTTGACTCCGCCGCGGTGCAGATAGAACTTGACGGCGACACCGCGTCCCGTGTTCAGGTTCTTGCCGACCCAAACCTGTCCGAACGCCCCCGCCCCGAGGAATCTCTCCACGCGCACACCGGGAACTTCCGCCGGCGGCATGGTCGGCATCATCGACCGCCGGCGCGCAGCGGCCTGGTCGAGCGATCCCTGCGCTTGGGTATGCTCAATGGACCGGTCATCGAGATTCCCGTTGAGATCGTCCGGCGGCGACGGTGAAGAGGGGTTGGACACCCTGGTTTCCACTGGGGCTAGGAGGGGGAAAGTTGATCGACACAGAGTTCGCGCAGTGCCTGTCCATCATCGGGTGGATACCCTGTCGCATGCAACCCGGCGACCGCCGTCAACGGGTGGGTGAAACGCTCGACCAAGCAGGTTAGAATGCGGCGGGCCTCCAATCAGCCTCCCACGCGACGGCGCCCGCTTTCCTGCCCCACGTCTTCTCTCTCGTCAGCGAGTCGCGATGTCGATTCAAGTCACTTGTCCCCATTGTTTCAAACGATTCCAGGTCAGCGATAAGTTCGCGGGCAAGTCGGGACCCTGCCCCGCCTGCAAAAAGTCGATCAAGGTCCCCGAACTGACCGAACAGGTTGTCGTTCACGCACCTGAGGACGAATCGCCTAAGGATTCCAAGGGACGCAGTGTTCTCAAACCGATCACGGCGGAGGATCCCGTACTGACCAATCGGATGCTGTTCATGGCGGCAGCCGGTGTGGTCGCGTTGTTTGCCGTTGCATTGGCGTTTCGCTTGACCGGTGGCACACCGCTGTGGGGGCAACTGCTCGGTGTCGTCCTGCTGGCGCCGCTGCTCGTTCGGATTGGTTATACGTTCGTCCATGATCGCGAGTTGGCTCCTTACACGGGTGTCGAACTACGCAATCGCGTCTTGGTTTGTTCTGCGTTGTTGGTGGCGACGTGGATCGTCTATGCGTTCGTCCCCGCCTACGTGCTCGATCTCGAGTCGGCCAGTGAGATGAGCTGGACGATGGCAGGGATAACCTTCTGCGTGATGCTCGTGTTAGGAGCATTCGCATCGGTTGCCTGTTTCGAATTGGAGTTTCCCAATGGTTTGGCGCATGCCGGGTTCTATTATTCCGTTGTGATCATCTTGGCCCTGGTCGCTGGGGTCACTTTGGCAGGCAAAACACCGGTCGGCCGTCGAGCCCTACCCGATGCCGGACCGGCCGCAGGTGCCCCCGCCGAGCGGGCTGCGGAGCCTGTCGCCCGGTGACTATCCCTGAAATCGCTTCACTGCGACGCGGCTCATCGCGGGTGCGCATCCCGCCCTCGATGGACGTGCCGATGACCGGGCGGGTTCGCCGGCTCGTCGATACGCCGCCGCTGCGTCGACTCGGTTCGATCAGCCAACTGGGTTTGGTTTCACTGGTTTACCCGGGCGCCACCCACAGCCGCTTGGAACATTCCCTCGGCGTTTACGCCAACGCCCTGCGGGTGTTGGATCATTTCAGTTCGCTCGACAACACATTCGATCCGCTGGCCCAGGAAGCGTTCATCGTGGCGGCATTGGTCCATGACTCGGGTCATTGGCCGTTCTGTCATCCGATCGAAGACATGGGGAACTCGCTGAGCGGACCGAACCGCCAGTTGGGCGCCGGAATGCGGAAGCACGAAGACCGGGTGGCCGCGATCCTGCGAGACTCGGAGATCGCAGTCTGCCTGCAGCAAGACTGGAGCTGCACAGCCGATGATGTGATGGCGATCCTGCGACCGAAGTCGTTTGCCGATCGCCCCCAGTGCCAACTCACCTCCCGGGATGTCTCGTTCTTAGCGAGCTGCCTAAGTGGGCCCATCGATATCGATAAACTCGATTACCTGCAACGCGACAGCCTGCATGCGGGAGTGCCCTACGGTCGCAATTTCGATCCCGAGCGAATTATCTCGGCGCTCTGCCCGCATCCATCGCAGCCTCAACTCGCGATCAGTGAGAAGGGGCGAACCGCAGCGGAGATGATGGTGTTTGGTCGCTACGTGATGTTCAGCGAAGTCTACTGGCACCACACGGTTCGCGCCGCGACGGCGATGTTGCAGCGGGCCCTGTTTGCCCTGCAACACGAAACCGACCACTCCACTCATCCAATCACCTGCGACCTCGCCGCATGGTGCGATCTTGCCGACGCGGACTGGATCGCCGCATTCCGGGCCGCCGCTGCGGCCAGCTCGGTGCAAACACTGGTCGAAGGACTCTTCGGCCCCTCTCGAACCTTGCTCAAACGGGCTGCTGAATTCAATGTGGAGTCGGGCGGTGAAGTCCACTCGCTGCTGGCCCGCCGCCCCTATTGGTGGTTGGTCGAATGCTCCCGTTCGCTGGCGAAGATCTGGAGCGAAGAGCTCGGCAGGGAGATTGATCCAAGCTTGGTTCTGATCGATGCGCCTCCGGTCAAACTCGAGGTGGATATCAATATCGACGTGATTACTCGCAGCGGTGACGTGATGACCCTCGGCGACGTTTCACCGGTGGCCTCGGTACTCGCCAATCGGCAGTTTGATAACCATGTCAAACGCGTTCGCGTATTCGTACCTGCCAACCTTCGCGATGCCATCGGCGAGCTCACTGACGACGCCAACGCGTGGGTGCAGTCCGGCCTGACCCGTGCAGCTGAGCTGACGGACGATAGCGTCGTTTAGCACGGTATCGGGGAGCCTTGGCAGGTGCGTGTGCCACTAAGATTTTTACGAAAAGTCTCACGCGGGGCAGCCCAATCGTCCGACCATTACAACCAGACTCACCTGCAAAATGACGAAAGGCTGTCCTTTCGTCGTGGCGTAATTCTTGAGTCGAAATCTTTAAAAGTGTCGGGTTGATTGCTACCGGGCGGCACAGCATTCTCACTTGGCACGTCGCAGACCGATGCAACGTGCGGACCTAGAAAACCGAGAGGTTCGTTACGATGGCAGATGGGAGATCGCGACGCACTGCGCTAGCGTTGCTGTATGCCGTCGTCGCTGCGATGAGCACTCCTTCAATGGCTGCCGAATCCTCGGTCGCTAGCGAGGAGACCACAGCGAGAGGCGAGAAAGACCTGCCGGTTCTGCTCAGCGACCACGCTCCGCTGGCCGATCCGCCCCAGGAACCACCTCCGATCGCTCCGCTTGTCTTCCCTGGCGACGCCCCCTCGATGGCGGCCGCGACGGAAGAATTTGATAGCACGCAGTTCGGCACGGAGACCTTGGGCGTCGATGCAGCCTACCCGCCCGGTGAGATCACGGGCTCCGAAACGACAGTGTTCGTGCCGGCCCAGTTCGCATCGTCGGCAGCGGGTGGTGAGGAATACGAATGGATTGTCTTGCCCCAGGGTTTGCTCTGGCATTCCTACCTCGCCGGACCTCAAGAGCCGCGGATTTCTGCGATTCTCTTTGGCGACGACGACGGAGGGTTTTTCTGGGACGCGACCTTGGGCGGACGCGTCGGCCTGTTGCGGTATGGAACGCCGGGCGCGGCGGATCCTCACGGCTGGCAGTGGGACCTCGAGGGCGCCGCGATCACCCGTTTGGATATGTGGGAGTCCCAGGATGTGGAGTCGGTGGACTATCGCTTCGGCACCGAGTTGACTTGGGCGGAAGGTCCATGGGCGATGAAGGCCGGATACTTTCACATCAGCTCCCATGTGGGCGACGAATACCTGATTCGCAATCCAACGTTCGAGCGGATCAACTATGTCACCGAATCGCTGATTTGGGGCGTCAGCTATAAACCGACGCAACCCGTTCGGCTCTACGGCGAGGCGGCATATGCGGTCCACTGCGCCGGCGGTGCTCAGCCGTGGCAATTTCAAACCGGTGCGGAGTGGACGCCAGCACCTTCGCCTTCACGCTGGATCGCTCCCTTCGCAGCGGCGAACCTCGGCTTCTTTGAAGCCACCGAGTACCACATGCAAACGACGCTCCAAGCCGGATGGGCCTTGCAGGGCTCCCGGTCGGCACAACGTCTCCGGTTCGGTTTCCAATACGGCCAAGGCCCCACCAACCAATTCTCGTTCTTCCAGCGCAGTGATGAGTATCTCGGCTGGGGAATCTGGTTCGACTACTAAAGTCCGCCCACGCGTCGCGGCTCACCCTAGCAACGCGATGTTGGTTGCCCACCAGTATCCCGAAAGGGATGATAGAAAATAGCCGTAGGTCAGCGCAGCGCCACCTCATAGGCATCAAGTTAAGGATTGATCTATAAAAAAAGCGGAAAACCGTTCATAAAGTGACTTGAATTACAACCTCGTCACCTCGGAGAACGGAGTTTCCGCATGGACAGAGTAACAGCGCTGGCCGATTTACTACAGACCACTTTTTCGACCGTTGCCGTTGAGGCCAATGATGTCGCCAAATGCGTCAAACGCGTTAGGAAGTTTTCACCCGTTTCTTTAGCCCAGGCGTTCATCCTCGGATTTCTTTCAGATCCTCGCGCCGGTGCGGATCACATCGCTGACACCGCCGCCAGTTTGGGGGTGAGCATTTCGCCGCAAGCCGTCGAGCAACGCTACAGCCCCCAGCTGCAAGTCTTCTTCCGAACACTCTTTGAGAAAATGGTTCAGGTGGTGGTGCGAGCGGAGGGTCCGCTGACCACTATCCTGGATCGGTTTACCGAGGTGCGTCTGATCGACTCGTCGGTGATCGCGTTGCCTGATAGCCAAGCCGAAACCTATCGCGGATGCGGTGTTCGAAATGGTCACGTCAAATCAGCACTGAAGCTGCAAACAGAATTGGATCTCAAGAGCGGCCAGCTCTTAGGGATTCAAATTGAACCCGGCAAGCAACCCGACCAAGGGACCGACCGCCAACACATTCGACCGCCCGCAGGCTCGCTCCGGATAACCGATCTTGGCTATTTCAATCTTGCTGTTTTCGCAATGATTCACGCTGCTGGGGCCTTCTTCCTCAGTCGTACGCAGCACACTGTTTCGCTTTGCTCCGGCGGCAAAGGTATGAATCTGATCGCGTGGCTTTCTCGCCAGGGAGTCCGCGCGATCGATCAAGAAGTCATCTTGGGAACGAAAAACAAACTCGCGTGCCGACTGATTGCTTGGAGGGTTCCCCCACAGATTGAAAACGCACGCCGCAGAAAACTGCGTCAATCGTTGATCGATCGTGGTCGAACTCCGAGTGAGAAAGCGCTTGCGAACTGTGCGTGGGAATATCTGATTACGAATCTGAGCGAAGACCAACTTTCGTTTCGTGAAGCGATCATCATGTACCGCAGCCGATGGCAAATCGAGCTGCTTTTTAAACGCTGGAAATCCAATTGTCAGATCGATCTGCTGGACGGACGTGACGACGAGATCAAAATGACAAGATTGTGGATTCGCCTTTGCGCTGCGATCTTGCAGCATTGGTTGATCGTTATCATCGGATGGCCTGAAGCGACAGCGATTAGTTTCGCCAAGCTGGCATCACTGATTGCGAAGATGGCGGCGGAAATCGCCAGTCACCTCAACGCATCGAGTGCTCAACTGGTGGATTTTTTCAATCGTCTCATCTCCCGCGTCCGACGTCGTTGCCAAAGAACCAAACGCAAGGCAAAACCAGGAACAATGGAGTTGCTCGCCGACCCAAACCTCCTCGAGTACTGCTTAACTTGATGCCTATGAGGTGGCGCTGCGCTGACCGACGGCTATTTTCTATCATCCCTTTCGGGATACTTGTGGGTAATCAACAGCGTGTCAACTTGAGCTATCGTCACTTCATCGAGACCAAGACCTCACAACGTGCCATTGGAGTCATCACTCACCTCGCACTTTCCGGAAATCTGGGCTCATCCGACGGGAGCACCCTTTGGTCGCGTTGGCTTCGACCATCGCTGGTATGCAATCTTTTCAGTGCAGACTCAGGGTGGTGGATTTTGAAGGCATCGCGGTAGCATCCAGATATTGGCGGCGTGCTGGCGAACCGTTGTTCTGACGATGCCGGGAGAAATGGAGCTCGGCTCGAATGGCGTGGACTTAAGCGACTGACACCTGTGAGACATCCTTCCGTCGAGCTTGTCTCGGCGGAGGAACCATGTGGCAGATAGCAAAAGATGCGGTAGAAGCGGTGCTCCAAAGTTGGGCGAGGGGCGAACCGAGCGAAGCAGGGTTCGGGGAGGGGCGGCACGCTGGTATGGGACTTTCCGTTGCGCTGTCGGCCCTCCCCGGAAGACTCGCGAAAGGCTCGTCCTCCGACCCTCCCAGCTTCGCCGGGCGGGTGAAGTCAATCATTTCAGCACAGCAGCTAAAAAACGGCACGACCTCCAAGCCGGCGGGGGGACGAAAGATGCAGTAGATCAACGCACCCGGCACTCGAACTCGATCGTGACGCTGTCACCGACGGCGAGTTCTTCTTTCAGACGCCAGATCAACTGGGACGAGTTCGCTTCATTGGGCTTGGTTTCAAACTCAGCATCGACACTCGCCGTTTGACTGTCGGCCACATACTCGAGCCGTGTGACGAGGTTGTCGGTCACGACCACGCCGGAGACAGGTGAGTCGCCGACATTCTGCAGACGGAGAGCGAACGTGACGGTGTCGCCGGTGGCGGCATGCTTCTTGTCAGCAAGCTTGAGCAGATTGAGTCGCCCGGGACCAGGGAACTCATAGACGACCAAGGCGTCTACTCGCTGATCGCGAGTCAGCACCGGTGGCGCGAGGTCTTCGATTGCGACTTCGACGCTCTCGTCCAATGTCCAGATCGTTGCCGCGACCGCATAGCGTTCGATGAGAGCAAGTAACGACTCATCGAGTTCGGAGATGCCGACATTCTGAATCCCCGCGAGCACGGTCCGCACGTCGGCGGCTTGTCGCGGCTGCTGCACACTTTCGATGCGAACGCCGCGATTGCGATCACGCATCGAGTCGATCCGGCGAGTGAATTCTTCTTGGCCCACCTCGACGGTATCGGTCATGACCAATCCGGGCAGGTCGTAGTCGACACCCTGCGGGCCAACCGGCCGTGAAGTTCCTGAAACCGCGATCGCCCCGTCGCCTTGAATCGCACCGGTGATGCGCCGCACATTGCCGAAACGAGGTGAGTACACGCAGACCCGGTTCGAGGCGGCGAACTCGATGTCACCGGCTTCGGTGGTGTAGTGGGTCACGGTGTCTTGGGGTTGCAGTCCACGGATGCGGTCATCGCGAGTGAGGACGGCGCTGGGTGGCTGGTCACCACCGTCACACAGGTACTCTTGTGGGTCATACTGCCATGGTTGAGGCGCACAGGCAGTGGCCATCGGGTTGCCGCAAGCGGCACCGGGATTGGCGCAGGGACCGGAGGCGCAACCACAGCTGTCGCCGACCCAATTGTCATCACCTACATGAGCCCGATGTCGAAAGCCGACCTGAGCGATGCTGTTGCTGGGAGTGGGCGTCGGAGCGACCGACAGAGCGTCCTCTTGTACCGGCGCAGCCTGCGGCGCGGCTTTCCCTGCAATGGGCGAAGGAGATGGGACCGTCTTCGGGACCCCTGTGCATCCGCTGGCCACGACCGTGACGCACAACAGCGCGCCCAGGTGTTTCCAGATGGATGTCTTCGGTAGATGGTTGGACATTTCCGCGAAAGCGTTCATGGCTGTGGCTTGAAAATGGGGGCCCAGGAAGGGTGTCCGAAGAAGAATTGAGATTGCAGGACCTCTGCCCGTGGTGGAGCGAGTGAGCCGATCCGCAGGATGGCGACCGTGCGACCGCGTAGATCGGCGATCTCCAGCGGGTCTTGGTATTCGGGTACATCGATCGCTGCCGGTCCGTTGGGACCTTCGGGTAGCGGCGTGGCGGTCTGTGGATCTTCCAAATAGATCACACGGGTCACCAATCGCCCTTCGAGTGCAGCGATCAGATCGTTTTGATCCAGGTTGATCGGAATGGGATACGAGGTCGCCAGTCCCGGTGGCGGATAGGTGCGGTCGACCATTTCGATCGTCGGGTAGAGTTCGGCACCGGCTTGCTGCGGGATGCCTGTCACCCGGAAGCGATAGACCTGGCCGATCATCAACCCAGCCATCAGGTTGGATTCGCCTTCCTCAAAGGAACCGTACTGGGCCAATGAGAATCGCACGCCCTCGGGGCCATGAAACTCCACAGGCTGGTAGTAGGTCGGCGGAGGCTGTTGATATCCCATGCTTTGGCGGGTCGCGGCGACCACGCCCGCGGGCATATCACCGGTCAGCAACGCGTGGCCCCCTGGAGCCCCAAGGATCTCTCGCGGATCAGCCGCCTGGGTGATACTCGCTGCCGCGGAGATAACCAATAGCAGGAGAACAGATGTTCGTGACATTACTTGATCGTTTCGTATCGGGTACCGATGCCAATCATCATCAATCGGTGGAAATCCCACCGGGTTTCAACGCAAGCGAAGCGGACTACAGGAGTCCGCTTCGCTCGGCTACAGACGCCTGCGATTAGTAGACGCGTTGACTTTGTTGGTCATACAGCGGTCGAGCGTTGGGAACACCGGGATGGATGTTCTGCTCGGTCACCTTGATGCGGCTAACCGGGTTGGGATAGCTCATGCCAGGCTGCTGACGAACATCGATTTTGACGTTCTCGACCGGTTGAGGCATGTGCATCGCCGTGTGGTTGCGGATCGTGTGACTCTTCAGTCCCGCCGGTGATCCCAATGGGATGTGCGGTGGGCCAGGCAATCCAATGGGCGTGCCGGTGTAAGGCATTCCGTACTGGGGAGCGTTCACGCCAGCGACCATGCCAGGCAGGTTCGGTGGAGCACCGACCTTGCCCGCATTGGGACCGCCGCCACCACAACCATCGGTCATGGCCGGTGCGAATGGCGATGGGAGACCTGTGATCGGTGGTCCCATCATGCCGCTGCTGGCGATACCGCCCAGGTTGCCTCCGGCCATCTCGATGTCTTTGTCACCGAGACGGATGATGGCGAGGATGCTACCCCGACGATCGGCTTCGACGATCGGATCGATACCTGGATCGAGCCGTGTGCTGACGAGCGTATCGATGCCTGCGATCGCGGGTCCCTGGAACTCGGGATCCGGTAGGTAGATGACTTTGGTGACGAAGTTACCCGTCAGGACTTGGTCAAAATCCTCTTCACTGAACTGCAACGGCACCGAGTTGTGAGCCAGGTAGGCTCCGGTGCGTGGATTGGCGTAAGCCAACTCCACGGTCGGATACAGTTCCACGCCGGGACGGCTGGGAATATTAGTCAACTTCAAGCGGTACAGACCACCTTGAGGGAAGTTTTGCCGGGCGGGCACGACGAGCGGTTCGCTGTCGAACATCCCCGCTCCGGTCGCATCGTAGCGAACGTGCATTCCGTCAGGCGTGCCGAAGGTGACCTGGGCGGTACTGACCATGCCGGGCATGCCCGAGGCCATCATCACACCGCCTCCCGGTGGGATCGACTGGCCGCCACCACCCGTTAGACAGCTCGATCCGGCCCCGGCGGTGCCGTGACCGCCGCAGTTGCAATCGGCTGCTCCGCCGTCTTGGAGCATGGCGCGGAATCCCGCTGTTTGCACGTCGACTTGATCGTAACCAACCTGCGCGATCGCTGGGTTGTCCCCGGCGAGCTTGTCGCCGGTTGATTTGCTTTTCTCTTGCTCGCTACTGGCGAGTGCTTGACCAGCGGAATCCGCTTTCTCCGCTGCGCCCATCATGGGGCCATAGGAAGAGGGTCCGAGTACTCCGGGGCCGGGGCCACCAACGCCAGGTCCGGGCTGCATCATACGCTGCTCCGGTGGCATGTTGTGGCGAACCGGCACACACCCGGAGGCGATGAACGCCGTGGTCGCCGTGAGCGCCAAATGAGTGACGATTCGTTTCATTTTTTCCCCCGTCATGGGTCGCTGAGTTCGGGTTTCCCTGGCAATTCCATTGAGAATTACGAAGAGAATCGAACGGGTGGTGATTCGCCTGAAGACGAATCGGGATCGAATGGGATGGACTTGGACGACCGCCGATCTTTACGATCGCGTCGCCGTTGGCTCTGAATCCGCAGTTGGACCCATCGCTATGGGGTTGCATCGGCAATCGAAGCTCCGAATCTTTGCTAAAATCGTCACAACCTGCATATGAAGATCGATTCCTACCACCGTCGGCCTCTTCCCTGGCTGAATTCTTGCAGGGTTGCTCCGACCAATAGCCGCCGCGAAGCGGCATCGATCATGCCCCCGGCCAGCGTGATCTGGGTAGGCCTGGCGTTGGCAATCACGCTGGGCTCGCTACCGCGGTTGGCGATTGCCCAATCACCAACAGAGCCCGCCCAACAACCGACAGCCCCCACGCAGCAACCGGCGGCGGAGAATCCAGAATCAGTCAAAACGATCGCGCCGGCCCGCCGCTTGTTAGCCCGCGTGATCGAACAGATCGCCCTCGGCCCCGCCTTCGACGCTAAAATCCGCCAACGGGTCCGAGTGGGCGATCGCGAAGTCATCGGCGTGGGGACCTACGAACAGGCTGGCGATGGCAGCGGTTGGTTCAATCTCCAAGTCGCGATGCATGACGGCGACGGCAAACACACCTTGCAACAGATCAGCGACGGGCGGCTGGCCTGGACCCGCGAACAGATCGGCGAAGAGGTCACGCTGCAGCGGGTCGATGTCGGCCGGCTCGATCAATGGGTCCAAGGAGCGGTAGCACCCGTCTATCGCCAAACCGATGCGACCGACGCACCAATCGCCAGCCATTTGCCGCCGAGTGTGCGGGTCGGCGCCTGGACCGAGATGCTCGAACGGATCGCTTCGGATCATGATTTGACGCTGGCGTCGGGGAGACTCGAACAGCGTGACGTTTGGATCGTCCGGGGAAAATTGAAACCGGCAGTCCGAGCCCAACGGCTCACTGAATTCGGCTCGGAAGCATGGCCTGAGCTCTATCCAACCGAAGTCGTTGTGGCGGTCGCCAAGTCGGCCTCGCCGGAAACGGGATTTGGACGAGGGCTGCCGCTGCGACTCGAATTCTATGCCGACCCCGTTGTCACGCCCCCGGCTCCTCCGACGAGCCCGACTGCAGCAGACACGGCTGCTAAGGACACGGCCGCTGCCGCAGAGTCTGCCACCACGCCTCCTTCTGCGGTGGACCAATCCGCCCCGGCCACTCCCACGGTGAGGTCGGATCCAACCCAGCTCATCAGCCTGATCGAACTGTATTCGATTCGACCGATCTCAACGCCGCCGATCGGTCGGTTCCGGTTTGAGAACCAGGACATGGAAGTGAATTTCACCAACGATACCGATCGCTATCTTTCCAGGTATGGTATTCATATCACTGAACGCCAAAGCCGCATGCTGCGGCGGTAACGACCTATCCCTGAAACGATCAACGATGAACACAGCGAAATGGAAATCCTGGGCCGAATTGGTGCGTCTGCCCAATGTATTCACGGTCATCGCTGACATTTCTGCCGCATTCCTGCTGGTCCTTGGGGGCAGCGGTTGGTACACGGGAGCGTGGCAGGCCATCCAATCGACCTCCGACGCGCGCGCGATCTGGACGGCGCTCGCATTGGCCTTGATCGCAGGAGTGTCGCTGTACTGGGCCGGCATGATTCTCAATGATGTGTTCGATCTGCGCCGTGATGTCCGCGCTCGCCGCGGCCGGCCGCTGGCCCGCCGGGCGATCTCAGTCGGCACGGCCCGCTGCGTCGGTTGGAGCCTCCTGTTCGCTGGGGTCGCGCCGCCACTGGTAATGGGTCTGTGGTGCGACAGCCCGCTGGGTTGGATACCGACGGCGGTCGCGGTCGCCCTCTGCGTCGGCATTGTGCTGTATGACGGACCGCTCAAACGCACGCCGTTGGCACCGCTGCTGATGGGCGCCTGCCGGACACTGAGTTTCCTGCTCGGAGCGACTTCGGCCAATGCCGTTTTATCCAAACTGACGGGAGCCGAGGCGTTGGGAACTCTTCAGAGTGTGAGGTTGGGAGATCCGATTGCGTGGGGACTCACGCCCGTTGTCCTGTCGTTTGCGATCGGCATGGGAACGTATATCGCGGGAATCACCACGTTCGGTCGCCGCGAAGCAGTGGGGGATCGCTCGTTCCACCTGCCCGTCGGCTTAGTGATGATGGTGGCCGGTGCGATCATGCTCTCCTTTGCGCCGCGGATGGCGGGCTGGCCGCTGGGCGATGGATCCGACGCGTGGATGACCGCATGGCGCGTCGACCCCGTCGTAATCTTTCCCACCGCGATTCTGTTGATGCTCGCGACGGCGCTTTATCGCGGGTTCGTCGCGGCAAAAAACCCTTCCCCGGAGCGGATCGGAGCTACGATTGGATCCGCCTTGATGGCGATCATTCCCATTTCGGCGACCATCACCATGCTCGCCGTCGGACCCGAAATCGCCATTCTGGTTTTCGCATTACTGATCCCGTCGCGCGTCTTGGCCGCCCGATTCCGAATGACGTGAGTGACTGAGACACCGTAGATGGCGCTGCGCTGACCTACGGCTATTCTCTTCAACGCCTTCGGCGTAGGGAAACCTGCGGGGCGCAACAGCTCGTCGCCTCGGCGTGTGACAAGCACAGGGGAGCAACCCCGTGGGGAACCAACCGGCGCTACAGCATAATCAGCAGCGGTTTTGGAAGTGCATGATGCCTTTGGCGAGAAAGCTAAAACCGGTCGACCCAAAGAAGATGACGCCTGCGATCGCCTTGAAGGGACGCCGCGTCTCGACTTCCAGCTGACCTGCCATAACGAGGCAGAGCAGCACGATCAGAGCGATCGAAATCCCTGTGCAGACGACGCCGCCGAACACGCAGGCGACCGCAGCGGCGGTCGAGCCCGACTCCCCGCTAGATGATTTTTTCTGGTTGGCCTCACGCTGCGCTTGCGCCAACGGGCCGCTGGCCGCGTGATAGTTTGCTGCGGGGCTCGCGGCCGACGGGGAGTAGCCGCCGCCTGCGAGCGACGGAGCACCACCGAAGAGGCTGATCAGGCCCCACACGGCCCCTCCCAACACGACGGGGTAGAGGAAAAAACCGAAGCAGGGCACAAACAAGGGGATCGCGGGTAGAAGAGACGCGATGCAGATGGTCGTGCTCAGCCATCGTGGGGCTCCCTTGATCATCCCAATTGCCCCAGCGACCACGAGCAGGTAGTACACCGAGATGACCGCCATGACAATCAAGGAGCCGGTCTCGTTGGAAAAACTCTTGGAGTCATCGACAGCGAAGGCGGCAGCGACCAAGAAAATCAGAAACAGCATCGACAACCCATTGGGGACGGCGATCATCAACCCCTGCCACAGCAGAGACGACTTACCCGCTCGCCCCTTGGCCGAGAACGCCGGCGCAGACCGCGGGCTCGATGCAGATGCAGCGTAAGGGTTCTGGCCCGCCGGGCTGCTCCGGGCTGCCCCCGAAGGCGAATAGGGCGCTGCCGAAGAACTCGGCAAACTACCGAAAATCGAGTCATCCGACGGCGCCGTCGGTGCTGCCTGCGGCGCGGTGGGGGCTCGCGGCGCGGAGGGCTGCGAGGCTGCGGGCCGGGGTGTTGCTGAGGGAGGACCAGTTTTTGGGGCGCCAGTTTTGGGGGTGCCCGCTCGCGATGCTCCAACGGTCAGCTTCGCGGCGCACTTGGGGCATTGGAAGGTGGTGGCTGCTGACTGAGAGGGCAATCGCATCTGCACGCTGCATTGGGGACAACGCAGCGTCCGCTGCTTAGCAGCCCCAGGCGACTGGGGTGGTCGCGAAACCGCAGGCGCGGCCTGACCAGGGGAACGAACAGCCGGCCGCGGGCTGGCTGCCGTCGGGCCGGTTTTCGCCGCTTTGCGATCGACCGTATAGACTTCCCTGCATTTCGGACAGCGAACCTGCTTCCCCCGCATCTCATCCGGGATGCTCAGTCGTTGGGCACACTTGGCGCAGGTAAGAACAAGAGCCATCGATTCCGCTCGCTCGAGGGGGTATGGGGAGGCTCTTTATTCTAATCGTGTGATCGATGCCGGGAACAGATACCGGCGATAAAAATCAACGTTCTCGAAACAGTTCGCTGATTGATTGGTCGTGGTGAATTCGCTTGATCGCCTCGGCCAACAGAGGAGCGATGGACAGCTGGACCAAATTGGGCAGCTGTTTATCATCGGCGATCGGGATCGTGTCGGTGACGGTAATCGAATCGATGGGTGCGTCTCGCAATCGTTCGATTGCCGGACCACAGAAGATACCGTGGGTGCACGCGATGTGAATTTCCTTGGCTCCAAACTCGTGGACGAGCCGGGCCGCACCGCAGATCGAGCCCGCGGTACTGATCATGTCGTCGAACATCAGTGCGATCCGGCCCTCGACCGGTCCACCGATAATCGTACTCTGCCGCACTTCGAGGGCGCTGCTGCGGCGTTTGTCGACAATCGCGAGCGTGCCACCGAGCCGTTTGCCGTGCCCGACGGCGCGTTTAATGCTGCCTTCATCCGGGCTGACCACGACGACCTCTTCGCCATCGAATCGGCGGCTGACAAAGTGATCGTTGATCACCGGAGCGGCGTACAGGTGATCGACGGGAACGTCGAAGAAGCCTTGAATTTGGGCCGCATGCAGGTCCATCGTGAGCACGCGGTCGGCTCCGGCGCGGGTGATCAAATTGGCCACGAGTTTGGCGGTGATCGGCACGCGTCCCTCGTCCTTGCGGTCCTGCCGGGCGTATCCGAAGTACGGGATCACTGCCGTGATCCGCTCGGCACTGGCCCGTTTGCAGCAATCGATCATGGTCAGCAGCTCGATCAAATTGTCATTGACCGGCGGGCAGGTTGGCTGCATCAAAAAGACGTCGCGGCCGCGCACGTCCTCGTCGAGCTTGCAGAAATTCTCCCCATCGGGGAACTGCCCAAGCGTTATCCGAGCCGGCTTCAGGTGCAGGTGCCGGCAGAGCTTTTCAGCGAGATCCGGATTGGCTCGGCCGCTGAAGATTTTAAGTTCACGCATATCCCATCGCTCGCATGGTTTGATCGACAAGTTGAAGTTCAGCCGGATTGTTGATCGACAAAGACTCGCAATCTTTGAGCACGGGCAACGCCTCGACGGGCCGGCCCGCTTCGTAGAGCAAACGAGCGCAGTCGGTGAGATAATACTCGCCCTGAGCATTGTCGTTGCTGAGATTATCCAGAGCCCACAGTAAATCGGGCGTGGAGAATAGATAGGTGCTCATGTTCACCTCGTTGATTTCGAGCTGTTCGGCGGTCGCGTCCTTATGCTCGACAATCCCAGTGAACTGGCCTTCGGAATCCCGGACGATGCGTCCCAATCCGGTCGGATCCTCTTTCTTCAAAGTGCCGAGCAGGAGGGCAGGGCGTGTTTGCTCAAAATGGGCCACCAGCTTCTGCAGGCTTTCCGCTTGGATCAGCGGCGAGTCGCCCGCGATCACGAGGGTCAATCCCTCGTGGCCGGCCAACTGGTCGCGGCACATCTGCACAGCGTGCCCGGTACCGAGCTGCTCGTTCTGTTCGGCAAAGGCGATGCTGGCATCGTCACGCGTTTGAAGCTCGTCACGCACGGCTTGCTTTTCATACCCGACGACGACGATTTTTTTTCCGAAACCAGCGTGGGAGGCGGCATCGAGGACGAAATGGATCATGGGCCGGTCGACGACAGGGCACAGCACCTTGGGCAGTTCGCTGTTCATGCGAGTGCCCTTGCCGGCAGCCAAAATCACGGCCACAGCCGTCGGGGCGGGAGCAGGAGTCGGGGTAGTCATGGGTGGTCAGTGGGGACAAATTGAAAAGTGGACGAGTGAATCGGGCACTCTGCGGCGCCCAATCGTCCCCTGTCAAGCGGAATCGGGCAACCGGGCTGCCGAGGGTGGTGGGTGGTGAAAAGCTTGCGATTGTTACCGGCCACCGACACGGTCGGAGATTGCAAACTGCAAAAGGCAAATAGGCAAGTGATTTGATGACGTTGGAACAATTCACGATTTGCACTGATCCGTTCGCAATTTGCAACTAGCACCTCTTGATTGGGTTGTGGAACGACTCGCAGTCTACCCAAACCGCCGTGTCCGTAGAGTTTTCACCAGCCCAGTCCGCTAGTCGCCGGCCGCCGGCGACTGCTCTTGCGACGCGGGCGCCGGGGTTGCTACTCTCGCCGTTGACCCATGCTCCGGGAATGTTTTCTGTTTGAACGAATAAAATACGCTTTAGACATCGCGTTGGCTGAGCCGATACTATCTGTGTTCTCACTCATCTGCGCTTGCGAAGTCTCCACTGATTCTGACGGAATACATCCTGGGACAAGGATTGCGGCGCTGGTAACCGAACCCGAGAATTGTCACTCAAGCGAACGAATTTTGCTGGGAAACCAACCTGTTCGAGCGTCCACGAGTCGACTCGGTTACTGCACAGCCCAATTCTAAAACCGTTTCTGACGATCCCCAATCTATTGTCGATCGCCCGCCTTGCCGGCGGCGAACACCCACGAAGGGTGGCAATGAGGGGCTCGCCAGGTTCCGCTTTCCTCCCAGGGAGCCAGTGAAGATGCAAATTTACGGACCATTCCGACTTTCGACCGCCGCACCCACGTCGTCGACCGCCAGTGCCGCAGCACCCCAACGCAGCGCCAACCGGCTGGCCACGCCCGACGCGGCTAAAACGTCTGCGGCGCCCGTAGATCAATTGGACCTATCGTCGACTGCGAAAGCCTCCGCCAGCACGCCGACGAATCGGCTGCAGGAGAGCTCCGCGATTGCCGGTGGTGGCGAAATTCGCGTTGACCGAGTCGCCGATCTGCGCCGTCAGATCGCCCAAGGCAACTATGACACGCCCGAGAAGATGGACATGGCATTGGACCGTTTCCTCGATGGGTTCGCGTAACTCGCGGTCAATTCCATTGACGCAGTGACGAGCCACGCAAAGTCGCTCAGCTCTCCGAGCTGACAGCGCACGGACATCGGTTGCGCAGAAGATAGCTCATGACAGCGCCCCAACGGGGCAGTCCTATGACAGCCCCAGGCACCGCCTGGGGTTTCAGACGCCGCCACCTCGCGGTAGCCCCAACGGGGCGATTCTATTTGCACACGCCATCCGAACGGCAGATTGGCGCGAACACGAGGGCCGCCCCGTCGGATGAACCAAAACGTTTCGCTATCCGCCCCCAGGGCGATGCCCTGGGCTTTCATACAGCCGCCCCGTTGGGGCTCAAGAACGCCGAATAAAAAGCTGCAATCATTCAATCGACAGCTTGCTTGCGCGTCTTCGCTCAGCCTTGGAGCGACTCAAACGTTCTCAATTGGTACCCCACTCGTGTGTAGTCGAGCAGACTGCACAGCGCCCGGGATGCGATACCAAAGCCATCGGGGCCGCTGAAGCCACCGAATTGGCCCCCGCCGCGGACGTGTGGCTCGAGATCCAAGAACACACCGTCGGCTCCGCGATCGACCATCCGCTGGTGCAGCGTCGGCAGGAAGTCCCGGAGGTCGCGGAAAATCGCCTCATGGGCACTATCGCCCCGATCAGCGGGTACGAAGTGGCTCGCCGATTCCTCGTCGACATGCTCCACCCGGCCTCGCAGTGACGGGTCGCTGTAGTCCTTGATATGCAGCCAACCGAGTGTCGGTTTCATGGCGACGTACTGCGCGTAGACCTGATCGGGCGTGAAGCCTTGCATGGCGATGTTCGCTCCATCGAAAATCGTCAACATCGCGGGATGGTTGACCCGTTCGGCAATCGCGGCGAGCAAATCGCCGGTTTGCCCTACCAAATTCGCTTCCACCTCCAAACCAAACGTCAGCCCCCGGGCATCGCAGGCCTCGGCGATCTGCCCCAATTGGTCGGCAACCTGATCGATGTGATCTTCGGGGGCGGTGCCCTTGGGGTGATAGAACGAGAAACCGCGCAGCAATTTCGAGCCGAACGCTTCGGCACGGTCGCAGGCGACCGACACATCCTCGCGGAGATACTTCTCGAAGGGAACGAATTTGTTCGCGGTCCCATCGTCCACATCGAGCAGCTTCACCTTGCCGATCGGCGACCCGATACTCGATACCTTCATACCGTAGTCCGCGTGCATCTGCTGCAAGAGCGTGATCTCCGCTTCCTCGAGCGCCATCACGTTCTTGATCCCGTTACCGACATCGACAAAGCGGATCGAATAGTATTCCAGGCCAATGGCGGCGAGAGCGGCGAATTGTTCGTTGGCTTTCTTGGAGAGGGCGGACTCGTCAGCAAAACCACTGAGCAGCACGGTCGGTTCGGAATTCATCAAAAAAGGGTCCCAAGGGTAAGGCGTTCAACATCAACGAGCGATGAGTGTGCGATAATATGTCGCCAAAGTGAACCCGTCTCCCCCCAAGTCCTCCTCCCAAGCGTTGTCGGCGACGATGAATATTTTTCAATTTCAACCCGCCTTCACCGTCGACATCCCGCTGGAACAGCCCCAAGCGATCGCCCGATTGAAGGCGGCCGCGGCGAGCGACGAACTGCGTGGTGTGGCCGAGGCCGCTGGGGCTGTGATCGATTTCAAGATCGCTCCAGCGGAGCGGCGGTTTTGGTCACCGCACCTATCAGCCCAGTGCAGTGCGAGCGAAGAGGGCACACAAATCTTTGCTCGCTTCTCGCCACGCCCAGAAATCTGGACGATGTTCATCGCTATCTACTTTGTCGTCGCCATCCTGATCTGCCTGGCGCTGACGATCGGGTACGTGCAGTGGTCACTCGGCTATGCCCCCTGGTCGCTGGCGGCGGTACCCATCGGGCTGCTGGTCATCGTCGGACTGCACGTCGCGAGCCTCGTCGGCCAACAACTCAGCGCCGACCAGATGGCAGTGCTACGCAGCCGGTTCGACCGCGCCGTTGAGATCGCGTTCGATGGCTTAACTGTCACCGACAGGAGCACCGCGTCAACGGACGAGGCTGCTGGGTAAGGTTCATCTTTTCGATATTTGCGATCCGGCTCGCCTGGCAGTCCGGACAATGTCGCACGGTCTCGATGTCCCACGTGTCGGCCGTCACGACGCAGTGGAGTCGTTGAGCGTGGCCCCAAGCCAGAGACTCACGCAGAGCAGTTTCCAGTTGACGTAGCCGGGGCGGTACAAACTCACCGCTGGCCACGATCTGCTGCATCTCGACCGTATCGCTGCGGGTGGGAATGATCGCGACAAATCCCGCTCCGGCGTCGGCGGCATGCTGGACTGCTCGCACGGCATCGCCGACGCACCGCTCTGGATCGGCGTAGGGCAATTGCAACATGACGAAGCACCGGAGCGTGATGTCGTTACCACGAAGAAACTCCGCCGCCTGGGCGAAGTCCTCCAGCGTCATCTTTTTCTTCTGCCGCGCTAAAACGTTTGGATCGGACGTCTCGAGCCCGATGGCGACTTCGAGCTTTGAACGGAGCAGATCGTGAAATCGGAGCAGTCGGTCGCCACACATCGTGGCGTGATTCTCGACAATCACGCGTTCAAACGGATCGCAGAGTTCCGCGATCGCGGGCCAGTCCGCAGGCGGGATACTCTGGGGATCGGTGAAGTTGCCCCCGTTGTAGAGTTTGATCGACCAGCTCGAGACAGGCGACGAGAGTGAGTCGATCGCTGCCGCAATCTGCTGGGGGATCGATCCACGCGGGGTGGGCTCGGCGTGATTGTGTCTCCACAGATCGCAAAAGACGCATTCTACTGGGCAGCGGCGGGCAGTCAGCAATAGCGTCAGCGTAGGACGCGTGAGATGCTCGCCGATCGGTTCGTGCTCCACGCTAACACCGTACGCCCGTGGCTCGCCCTGGGCGTGGGGATCTATGTGCACAGTTCTCGGAATGCCTTGCGATAGTCCATCGGAGCGGCGGGGAAAATTTTGTCAAAAGTCTCCGAGGTCACCGCGCCATGCTGAAAGCGGCGTTTTTCGAACGTCGGCATTTCGATACCGGTCACCGATTTCACTCCCGCTGCAACGACGCTGCCCTTGAGCTGGTACAACGATTCGTGGTCCCAATCGGTCAGATCGATGAAGGGGATTGCTTCGGCAACTTCGATCACCGACGGCACAGCAAAGGGGCTGAAGCCTGAAAAATCGAATGCTCGCATGACGGCCGACGAGCGGGAATGGCCACGGCTTTGTCCACCGCTGTAGGTCAGCGAATGCTTGATCGAATCGACGCCCCAACCCTCTTGATAGAGCATCAGGTTGTTCAGCACGCTGCGGATCGTCAGCTCTGGGTTTTCCTCAATCGGGTAGTCCTTGAGGTTCTCATCACCGCCATCACCATCGACGAGCCAACGCCACTCCGGATACCGCGTGCGGATCGCTTCGGCAAGCGCCACGGCGAAGGTCGCCGATTGGATATCGAGGGGCTTGTAGTCCTCAACAATCTCAATGGCTCGCCGCCAATCGACCCGTTCGACGGGGACGTCAACGACCTCGAGCAGCTCGGGAAATCCGCACTTCGTGACGAACTCCGCCGCCTGCTGGAAGTCTTGCGCCTGACCCTCAACGGCCAGCGAGAAGGCCTTCAATCGCGTGGGGGCTTGGCCGCGTTTTAGCAACAGATCGTACAACACACAGAGCACGGCCCCGCTGTCGATCCCGCCCGAAAAGAGCACGCCAATCGGCTCGGTATCGCCGATTCGATCGAGCCATGCGTCGCACACCCGCGCCAGACGCGTGATGTACTCGTGGCCAATCGAAGGAATATCCGCGGGCAGCCGATTCCGCTGAGGTGTGAAAAATCGCTGATGAACCGGGTTCGGGTCCGGACAGCCGACGAGTTGCAGTTCGATCAAGTAGTGGGCGGGGACCATTCGCGTGTACGAGGGGTCAAACTGATCTCGCAGACCTTCCTGCTCCAACCATGAGGCGATCTCATCGATCCGCTCGGCGACGACCAGGCACGGTCCGGCTTTGAGCTTGGCCATGAAATAGCGCATCGGTCGCCCGATCGTACGCACCATTCGCACGGCCCGGCCGTCCTTTTCACAGATCGCGAACTGGCCCTCGAGCTGGGAAATGCGATCGCGGTCACCGCTGCGCACAATCTCGGCAGCCGATTCGCTGGTTTCATTGAGCAGGACGTTGGCGTCCGTGTCCATTAAATTGACCAACCGGTCAATGGTTTGTTGAGCGTGCATTCAGTGGTTCTCCGGGAACAAGGCATCCAGACACAATTGGCTCCATGTTTCCAACGCGTCGTACTGGGATCGCAACTCCGCAACCGTCAGGAATTCACCATCAGCGAGTTCCGCCTCGTTGCTCGTCACGCTGGGTTGTTCGAGCGTGAAACGGTGAATGACACCGAGATGGACACGCCCGACCTCGTTGCTTGGATCGTAGAGCAAGCCTTCGCGTTGATCGGTGTAGTCACACTCGATCGTGACTTCCTCATCGAGTTCCCGTCGCATTCCAGTGAGGTATGGGTCCTCGTCGCCGTCGGCATCCTCTTGGCTGATATGCCCGCCCACACCGATGCTGCGTTTGGCGTGCAAACGGGACTCCCCTGATCCACCTCCACGTGTGTAGGTGAACACCCGCACGAGACCGTCATTCGGATCGGTCCACTGCATCACGACATAAGGAATCAACTGCTTGAAACTTGGATCCGTTTCCATCGCGGCGCGGGGCCGGTACGAAAGCCGATCGCTAGCGAGAATAGGAACGAGAAAACGATCGACGTCGACTTCAAATCCCTCCAGGTGCCCCAAGGAAGTAATGAGGTCCGCGGGGATGACCAGGATGTGTTCTTCGGACATGTGAGGTTTGCTTGAGAGAGAGCTTGTCGGTAGTGATTTCATCTTTCTGTCGCCATCGAGGCATGGGCGTTAGCCGAATGACACTCCGAGGCGAACTTGGTAACCCGACGCGTGAGCGAGGACCATCCGCTCGCCACCTAAAACCCTGCATCTTCCTCGCTGACGCATCGGGTTACCACCCCAGGTATGCCTGCAGCGGGGCCAAAGCAGATAGGGTTCGTCCCCAAAAATGCTTCCCCGCGGCGAGGTGGGCCGATCGAATTGCCAACCGTTGCATCCTGCCAGACAAGCTGGCAGGGGAGCGAATGGTTTGGACTTATGTATAACCGACAGGGGCTAGCATCCCCGGCGAGATGCTACCGCCGCGACCGCGGCAAACAAGATTCGTCCGCCGCTTGCGTCGTACCGGTGCTTACTTCAGCGGTGGCAGTGCGCGGACGTCCCAGATGTCCTGGGCGTACTGGCTGATGGTGCGGTCGCTGCTGAACCAACCACTACCAGCGGCATTGAGAATGCTCATCTCGTTCCACTTGTCAGTGTCTTGGTAGGCTTTGCCGACCTCGGCTTGAGCATCGATGTAGCTGCGCAGGTCAGCGATGGTGACCCAAGGATCGTGAGGGCTGCGCAGGCCACCGGTGAGCAGATCGTACAACCCGGGATTGTCGGGGTTAAACGTTCCGCTTTCGAGAATGTTCATCAGCCGTGCGATATCGGGGTCGGCGGCGATGATGTCATTGGGACGATACTCTTTCTTGGTTTCAACGACTTCGGCGGCATCGAGTCCAAAGAGGAAAAAGTTCTCGTCGCCCGCGTTCTCTCGGATTTCGATATTGGCGCCGTCGAGTGTTCCGATCGTGAGCGCCCCGTTCATCATGAACTTCATGTTCCCGGTTCCGGATGCCTCTTTGCCGGCAGTAGAAATTTGCTCGGACAGTTCCGTTGCCGGACAGATAACTTCCATCGATGAAACACGGTAGTTCGGGAAGAACACCACCCGCAGCAGGTCTCGGCACTTCGCGTCCGCGTTGACGACTTTCGCCACGTCATTGATAAGCTTGACGATCAATTTCGCAACGTGGTATCCCGGTGCAGCCTTGCCACCGATCAAGACACAGCGAGGCACCATACCAGCCGTCTCTCCCCGCTGAATGCGATCGTAGAGATGGATGATATGTAGCACATTGAGCAACTGCCGCTTGTACTCGTGAATCCGCTTTACCTGTACATCGAACAGGAACGAGGTGTCGAAATCGACGTCCGTCGTTTCCTTGACGAGATCTGCCAATCGCTGTTTGTTCTCGAGCTTGATCGACTGCCACCGCTCACGGAAAGCTGGATCGGTCGCGTGGGGAGCGAGCTGATCGATCTTGGTGAGATCGGTCTGCCAGCCATCACCAATTGTTTCATTGAGCAATTCCCGCAGGCCCGGATTGCAGTGAGCGAGCCAACGGCGTTGAGTCACGCCATTGGTTTTGTTGTTGAACTTGCGAGGCCATAGCTCGGCAAAGTTCTTGAACAGGCCGCTCTCGAGCAATTGGGTGTGCAATCCAGCAACGCCGTTGACCGAGAAACTGCCGACGATCGCGAGATAAGCCATGCGGATGTGAGGATTATCACTTTCTTCGATCAACGACATCTCGCGACGCATGCCCACATCACCCGGCCACTGCTGGTCGACCAATTTCAAGAAACGAGCGTTGATTTCATAAATGATTTCCAACAGCCGCGGCAACAATCGACTGAACAGTCCAACCGACCATCGCTCCAGTGCTTCGGGCAGCAGCGTGTGGTTCGTGTAGGCCATGCAACGCGTCACCACCTCCCAGGCATCGTCCCACTCCATGCCGTGTTCATCGAGCAGCAATCGCATCAATTCAGGAACGGCACAAGCGGGGTGGGTGTCGTTGAGCTGGAAGCAGTTCTTCTGGCCAAACTCGGAGAAGTCGTCGCCGTGCTTCTTCACCCAGCGATCGATCACGTCTTGAAGCGATGCTGAAACGAGGAAGTACTGCTGTTTCAGTCGCAGCTCCTTGCCATTCTCACTGGCGTCGTTGGGATACAACACCATCGAGATCTGTTCCGCGTTGTTCTTCGTCGCCACCGCCTCGGTATAACTTCCGGCATTGAACTCAGCGAGGTCGAACACATCCGTGGTCGAGGCCTTCCAGAGCCGCAGCGTATTGATGGTCTTGTTGCGGTACCCGGGAATGGGCATGTCAAAGGGGACGGCGAGCACGTCGCTGGTATCGACCAAACGCGTTTTCATCCTTCCCTGCTCATCAGGATGCTGTTCCGTCCGCCCATAGAAACGAATCCGTCGCGTGCTCTCTGCTCGCACGATCTCCCACGGGTTCCCATCGCGGAGCCAGTGATCGGGGTCTTCGACTTGACGCCCATCTTTGATGTGTTGATGGAACATGCCGTATTCATAGCGAATTCCGTAGCCGACCACGGGCAGCTGCAGGTTCGCACAGCTGTCTAGAAAACAGGCTGCCAGCCGTCCCAAGCCACCGTTGCCCAATCCGGCATCGAGTTCGCGGTCAGCAACTTCTTCGAGCTCCATCCCGTAGGCATGCATCGCCGAGCGTGTTTCATCATCCAAATCGAGATTCTGGATTGCGTTGGTCAGGGAGCGCCCGATCAAGAACTCGAGCGAGAGGTAGTAGACTTTGCGATCATCGCTCTGCCACATCCGACGCCATGTTTGTTGCCATTCGGGCACCAAACGATCGCGAACTGAAATCGCTAATGCCCGATACAAATAGCGTTTATCAGACTCGCTCGAAGGTGGTTGGCGGTCGTCGAAGTGCCCCAGCGTGACCGTCAAATGCCGACGGACATCGGTCGGTAGATCCAGCTCGCCGAGGGTGCTCGGGATCTTCGTGGTGGACGGAACCTTCGAGGACGATGGAGCGGGATGCGTATTAGACATGTACGTTTGTGCTTTCAATGAGAAAGTGATAGGAGCCAGTTAAAACGAATGTCGCCTATGCGAGGACTGGGCATCTTGGTGCCGGGGCAACGGAATCATCCTGGAGCCGGGGGCAGGAGTATAGATGGATAGGATAATCACGCCAACGTCGAATCGACAGTGATCATCGCCGCCTGTCCCCGGGCAAATGATTCGCAGTTACTTACCGTTTGGATGGGACCTGCATTGGAACGCCTCCGACAGGCCCTTTGTCACTACCACCTATTATTTTCTCGCCAAGGGAAAGCCGAATGCCATAAGGCGACCATCAACGCAATTTGCCTGACCGAATTGCTGCCGAAATACTGGCTCGCTAGGCAGGTACGGCTCTTGAACCGAACGATTTGATCACACCTGCTCTGCAGGCTCGGCCGCTCGGAACCCACCGTCGCAACCAATTGTTGATTGGTTAGGCATCAAACCGCTAGCGGTTGGGGAGCCTGCGTCGAATCCACCATCCTAGAAACCAGCTTTGACGAGCCGTGAGAGCCCACCCTCATCTCACTGGCCTCCTTTTCGCTGAGAAGGTGCCCACCGCTTGCCGGAAAACGCCCCACACTGTAACGCTTATGCTAAGATCCACACCCAATTGCCGCTCCCGCCTCCTCTGTTCTTAGCCCCCCGTCGATGCCCACCCACGCTCCCTGCTTAGCTCGTTTCGGATTTTTCGTTGTCTGCCTCGCGATACTGACAACCCTGACGCTGCCCCCTGCGTTGGCGGCACAAGACGCCGTCTCCACAACCCCGTCGTCAGCGAACATCAACGCCGACGACAGCGATGGCACTCTGAACCAAGACTCCGAGAGCGAGGCAGCTATCGTTTCAGACGAGGGCGAGCTGCCGGCGAGCAGCGAAAGCGAGGCGGGAATCGATTGGACGCCTGCGTGGTTGGTCTTGATCGGTATCGTGAGCGTCCTGAGCTTGATCATTGGGCTGAAACTCAACGCGTTCTTGGCGCTGCTCATTTCCGCGATCCTCGTCAGTGTGCTGGTCGGCCGTGTCGAAGGTATCGGGTTAGGCGAGCGAATGGATGCAGTCGTCGACTCATTTGGCAGCTCGGCCGCGGGCGTCGGCATCGTGATCGCCATGGCAGCGATCATCGGCAAGTGCATGCTCGACAGCGGCTCGGCGGACCGCATCGTGCGTTCGGCCGTCAAAGCCACCGGTGAAAAGAAGGCCTCGCTGGGACTGATGATCAGCGGTTTTGTGCTGGCGATTCCCGTGTTTTTCGATACGGTTTTCTACCTGCTCGTGCCGTTGGCCCGGTCCCTGCATCGCCGTACTGGAAAACACTATCTCCGCTACCTGATGGCAATCGCTACCGGCGGCTGCATCACGCACACGCTTGTCCCGCCCACCCCCGGGCCCCTGTTGGTAGCGGCGATTCTTGGGGTCGACATTGGCATGATGATGATGATCGGGGCGATCGTGGCCATCCCGTCGGCGATCCTGGGGCTGTTGTTCTCAATCTATGTCGATAAGAAAATGCCCATCCCCATGCGGCCGCTCAGTGTCCGCGAGGATCGCCATCAACCGCTCGCCGAAGAGAAACTACCGGGTCTGTTTGTCTCGCTGCTGCCGGTGCTGCTGCCAGTCGTCATGATCGGCGCGGGAACACTCGCGACAACGCTGGCCGACCGCGAGGACCGTGCTGCGGTACTGACCACCGATGTGGAAAGCTTTGACTTGCTCGCCGAGCGTTTCGCGGCTGCTACCGAAAAATCGCCAGCGGGCCGGATTTTAGCCAGCGACCGGATCACCGCCGGGCAACGCGAGCGACTCCGAGAAGCCGCCACCGACGACATTGAGAAACAACGGGTCGTCTCGATTATCAACGACGCACTACTCGACCCCGATTTCTACACTGCCGACGCGTTCGCCGATGTGCCGATGCCCGCAATTACAGCGAAATTGCAAAAGGCCAATCAACTGCGGATGAAACCTGTCGACCGCCGCAGGATGAACCGTGCATTGCTCGACGCAGCCTACCCCGAATTGATCGCCCCGCAGCGTTGGGATAGCCCCATGCGGAAGACGGCCAACTCGCTCGGATTGTGGAGCAACCCCAACTTTGCCCTCCTGATCGCAGCCCTGACAGCGATGTTGACGTTCAAGATCGTCCGCTCTCTGTCCTGGCGAGATCTCGGTGTGGATGTCGAAGAATCGCTGATGAGCGGCGGGGTGATTATCCTCATCACAGCCGCAGGCGGGGCTTTTGGAGCCATGCTCAGCCAAACGGGTGTGGGTGAAACGATCCAACAGTATTTTGCCGGCAAAGAGGCTGCTGGGATCGCAATTCTACTACTGGCATGGTCGGTTTCCGCCATCTTGAAGGTCGCCCAAGGCAGCAGTACCGTCGCCATGATCGTGGGCGCCGGCATGATCGCGGCCATCATGGGCGGAGAGGAACCACCTTTCCACCTCGTCTATGTTGCGACCGCAGTGGGCAGTGGCGCCTTAATGGGCAGCTGGATGAACGACAGCGGTTTCTGGGTGTTCACCAAAATGGGCGGCTTGACCGAGGGAGAATCCCTTCGCTGTTGGACACCGCTGCTGGCAACCCTCTCAATCGGCGGCTTGTTCACCACCATTGTCTTGAGCCAAATCCTGCCGATCGTCTCCAACACGCCATGAACGACGACGATGAGCTGTGCCTCTGCTTTCACGTGACCCGGCGGAAAGTGATCCAGTACATCCGGGTGCGGCAACCACGTCGGCCGAGCGAATTGTCACAGTGCTACGGCGCGGGCACCGGTTGCGGCTGGTGCCGCCCCTTCCTGAAACGATTGCTCGATCAGGAACAGGCCGGTTCGCTCAGCCATGACGAAGAGAATCTGCCGACCCCCGAAGAATACGCCCGACAACGGTCCGCTTACCGGCAACAAGGAGGGTAAAGCGAAACGCCTCACTTGGTCTTCTCACGCGTCTAACGCTTGAAATAGACGCCATGGCACTGCAGCGTGATCGCGTTGACCGCTTCATCGAACGTCGCTGACCCCACCACCATCACGCGGTCGCCCTCCGCCACGCCGAGCAGCTCGCGGGCGTCCGTCGCCAACGTATCACCGTCGGCTCCGACCAAGTTGACGATGGCTTTGGGGGCTTTCTCAGCTCGACGTTTGCAGAACGGGCAATTGTCCTCGTGATCAGGATCGTCCAGCCCGTGCCCTTCCGCTGGCAATTCGCTGAGCATGAAGGTCGCCTGACCTGCCTGGAAAGCAGGGAAGTCTCCCGCATCGATCTTGCCAATCAACACCATCTCCTGCGATGCCCCCGCCGCGCCGCCCGAGGCTTGCTCGGCCGAAAGATCTTCGGCTGCCTGCGTCAACGACATTGGATCGGCGGGTGGCGTTTGCAACAAATGCTCGCTGTTGGGCGAGCCAGCCCCGGACGCCGACTCCGATGTACCCGTTGCGTCACACCCTGTCGTGCCAACAATGGCCAATAGACCCAACAGAACGCAGGGCACCAACGCGGCAGACCGCAACAAACGCTCAACAGAAAACGAAGTCATCATGAACCCACTCGTTAGGAAGAAGATTTGTTGGTGAGAGTCTCGATCGCCGAATCAATGTCCTCCGAGACGTCTTGGTAATCTTTCCCTTCCACGCCATGAAGCTTCGCATCGACCTCACCGTAAGCATCGAACAGCGTCTCGACCGCTTCTCGCGCGGCCTGTTTGGCATCGTCAGAAAGTTCAGATGTGGCAACCTTCTCCTCGATTTGCCCCAACAAATCGCCTACGCCATGCAGTTGATCGTGAATGGAATCCACGTCGTCATCAGCGAACCCTTTGGCGATCTCATCTCGCATCGAGACCAACTTCTCGACCCCCTCATCGAGCGAATCCAACGGCGGGGGAGTGTTGAGTTCTGGCAAGTTATCCACGTCCAAATCAGCGCCCTGCTCAGCATGATCGTGGTCATGTCCGTCATGATCATGATCGTGGTCATGATCAGCAGCAGCCGGTGTTTCCGGGGTGGATTCGGCCGGCTGACACCCAGTCATTCCGCCCACATAGGCGACCGCAATCATCAGAACGAACCACTGAGCAGAACTCAGCAACCAAGCTGGACGTGACATAAAAAATCCCTGGCAAAGGTGATCAAAAAATGGGTAACCCAACACACGTCTCTGAAATCGACGACGCGGATTGAGCGGGCATTGTAGCAGTGCGACGCCCTGGCAACAGCTACGCCGCCCCGACCGGAAAGGTTCGCATTCGCATCGAGTGGCCCCAGTCGCCACGATTTTCCTAGGAGTGAACCGTCACGACTGCGTAAAAGCTAGGCAATCTGACTCGGTACCGCTCGCCAATTTCTGGTTCATCCGACGGAAGCGTGCGCAGAGCACAGCGGAAGGTTTTTTGAGGCATCGCTCTCGTATCCAATGATCGTTCTAGAATGCGTCCCTGACGAATAAACGCTCGCCAGGGACCGACAACACCATTGGCGTACCGCTTTTGCAGGGAAACGCTGGCGACCGAGATATCCCTTGCCAAGCCAGCACCTCTGCAGAGCTCGGCTCCGCTTCTCCCGGCAGTGCCTGTCTAACATTGATAATCACATCCCACAAATAAATCCTTCGATACGGGAGCCATGCCTTGAAAACCTCGGGCGCACGCTTCCGTCGGATGAGCCCAATTTCTTGACAATCGACAGCCTGTCATTGCCGTGTATCTCTGCAGATCGCTTCGGCCTGCTCCAAAACCAGCTTCGTAGCCGAGGCCTGCATGTCCGGTGGGTAGCCATGACGCCGTAGGATCCGCCGGATCAGGACTCGAATTTTGGCTCTGGCCGACTCGCGAAGCGTCCAGTCGATTGTCACGTTTTTGCGCACGGCGATGATCAGCTCTGTGGCAATCACCTTCAGTTTCTCGTTGCCCAGGGCGTCCATCGCTGAATCGTTTTCGGCCAGAGCGTCGTAGAAGGCCAACTCGTCATCGTTCAACCCGAGCTCTTCACCGCGGGCGGCACGTGCTCGCACTTCATGGCAAACCTTGAATAGCTCGTCGAGCACTTCCTGCGTCCCGATCGCTCGATTGTGGTAGGCGTTGAGGGTACGCCCGAGCATTTCCGAAAGAGCACGAGCCTGGACGACATTGCGCGGTGAACGTGCTTGGATCTCATCGTTGAGCAGTTTCTGCAGCAGTTCCACTGCCACGTTCTTGTAAGGTAGCCGGCGGACTTCTTCGAGAAACTCGTCCGATAGGATCGAGAGGTCAGGCTTGTCCATCCCAGCTGCTGAGAACACGTCGATCGCTGCGTCATCGGTCGTGACAACAGCCTTTCCAACCAGCTGCCGGACCGCGTAATCCAGTTCACTCTTGGATTTGCCGCTGCTCTCGTACTTTCGGAACCCGGTGGCGATGGTTTGGAAGAACGCGACGTCGTCACGAATCTCAATCGCGTAGGGTTCGGTCGGGCACAGTGCAAACGCCTTGGACAAGCCACTCACGCAAGCTAGCCAGCGTTGCTTTCCATTGTCCTCCAGCAGGAAATCCTGGGCCGCAACCGGCAGTGACACCATGTCAGTGGGTTTGCCTTGATGCCACGCTGACCAGTCGAACCCGTGCAGCATGTCACTGCAGATCTCGTACTGCCGACGCAGCGCCGCGACGGCCTGAGTCGTGTCGATCGTCGTTTTGCCCTTCCCACCCGACTCGGTGTAGGTCCGCATCGCGGCTTTCAGCGAATCACCAATCCCCAAGTAGTCGACCACCAGCCCGCCGGGCTTGTCTCGAAAGACACGGTTCACGCGGGCGATTGCTTGCATCAAACCGTGCCCCTGCATTGGTTTGTCCAAATACATCGTGTGCAGACAGGGTGCGTCGAAGCCGGTCAGCCACATGTCACGCACGATGACGATCCGAAAAGCACTGTTGGGGTCCTTGAAGCGATTCGCCAGCTCTTTGCGGCGTCGCTTGGTGCGGATGTGTTGTTGCCAGTCGGCCGGATCGGATGCGGACCCCGTCATGATGACCTTCACAGCACCCGTGTCATCCTCATCCACTGACACGGTGTCGTCGATCGTTGCATTGTCTGTCTGCGATGAATTCTTGGACGTGGTCAGTACCCCAAGCCCCGATTCGGCGACCACCTGCGGCGCGTCAGCGTTAGTAGATTCTTGCCAGGATGTATCGCGGTGCAGCGTCACCATCGGCGGTTCCTCATCAGCAGGCTTGCCCACCCATTCCGGGCGCAGTTTCGCAATCTCGTTGTAGAGGTCCACGCAGATCCGGCGACTCATGCAGACCACCATCGCCTTGCCCGGCATCGACTCGCACCGAGTGTCGAAGTGCTCGACCAAGTCGGCCGCCAGGACACGGATCCGGTCCTCATCGCCAACCATCGCTTCCAATGCGGCCCACTTCGTTTTCAGCCTCTCTCGCGTGGTGTCTTCCGCTGACTCGGTGACACAATCGAAATCCTCGTCGATCGTCTGCATCGACTCATTGGTCAACGCCAGCTTGATCACCCGGCTTTCGTAGTAGATCGGGACAGTCGCTTTGTCCTCCACCGCGCGTTGGATGTCATAGACGCTGATGTAGTCGCCAAAGACCGAACGCGTGTTCTTGTCGTCTAGTTCAACAGGCGTCCCGGTGAAGCCGATGAAGGACGCATTGGGCAGCGCGTCGCGGATGTTGCGAGCAAACCCGTAGGAAACCTTCCCCGATTCCTTGTCGACCTTGGCCTGGAAACCATACTGACTGCGATGCGCCTCGTCTGCCAGAACCACGACGTTGGAACGGTCAGACAGTTCGGGGAATTGACCGGCCTTCTCCGCAAACTTGTGAACGGTCGTGAAGATCACTCCTCCGGAACCAACCTGCAGCAGTTCTCGCAGATGCTCAACACTGTCGGCCTGAACCGGCGTCTGTCGCAACAGATCGTGGCAGCGTTGGAATTGTCCGAAGAGTTGATCGTCCAGATCGTTGCGGTCGGTCAGCACGATCACCGTCGGGTTGTTCATCTCGGGGTGCGAGATCACCAAGCCAGCATAGAACAGCATGGTAAAACTCTTGCCGCTTCCCTGCGTGTGCCAAACCACACCGCACTGACGGCTACCCTCGGCTCGTGACGCGGTGACAGTCGACTCGATCGCCGTCGCCGCCGCATGAAATTGGTGGTACCCGGCCAACACCTTGCTGATCCGACCGGTGTCCGAGTCCTCTTCAAAGACGACGAAGTTACGAAGCAGAGGAATCAAACGCTGAGGATCAAATACCCCGCGGATCAGAACCTCAATCTCGCTGAGTCCCTTCACGGGTGACTCCGAGTCGATCGCTCGCCAGGGCTTGAACCATTCCCGGCCAGCGGTCAACGAACCCATGCGAGCGTAAGTGCCATCGCTGGCGACCAGCAATTCGTTGTATCCAAACAACGTAGGGAGCTCGGCCTGGTACGTTTGCAGTTGGGCGAAGGCTTTGTCCACAGTCGCCTGCTCATCGGCAGAATTTTTCAGCTCGATGATCACCAGCGGCAAGCCGTTGACGAACAGCACGATATCCAGCCTTCGATTGTGCCCGTGTTCCGTCACGGTGAACTGATTCACCGCCAGGAAGTCATTCGCTGACACAGTGTCATCAAGCAGCTTGGCATGGTCGCCTGCGATCGAGCCATCATCGCGTCGGTATTCGATTTCGACGCCATCGCGGAGTCGCTGGTGAAACGCTCGGTTGTTCTGGATCAATGTTGGCAGGTCCGGACGCAAAACCTTTCGCATCGCTTCGTCGACCGCCTCGATTGGCAGATGAGGGTTCAACCGCTGGATCGCGGCCAATAGTCGTTCTTCGAGAACAACATTTTGAAACGACTCTCGTTCCGGATCCTCTCCGTCCGGAGCGATCGTTGAACCATGAATCACATCAAAACCAACTTCCACAAGCCAATCCAATGCGGCCTGTTCGACGGTATCTTCGTTAATTGTGGTCATCCGAATCTTACTGGTTCCGCATTCATTTTATGGTCGTGGTGGAACAGAATCAGTCCAAAAGAAGGAGGAAGTGAAATTGCGCCTAAACAAGCAAGTCTTTTTCAAGAAAGGGTTTGCGGCGATTGCAGATTCTTCATGCCGTTTGCAACTATACACGCAAATTACATCACTTTCTTGCTAGTCAGGCACACTGCGAAACCATCACCTTCCCGGTCTCGAGGGCAGTGTTTGAGATCAGTGTAGTCGATGGTCCTCGTGATTTTTTTATGATCCTGGCTCCCCTCTCCCCCAAGCGGGGCGAGGGGAGCCAGGGTGTTATTGGGGAACTCTCAAATCAGAGCAGCGGTGAAATAGCTGCGCAAACGTAAATCAGCTTGTTATCAAAGATTGAGTATTCTCGTGTTGACATGCCCTGTTAAACGGTCGGAGTTGCCACAGGTCCGTTGCGTTTTGGTTCGGCCTGTTCCAGTTTGCATTTTACCGCTCCATTTCGCGGTCGATTCGTGCACTTTATGATCCTGGCTCCCCTCTCCCCGCTTCGGGGAGAGGGGCCGGGGGTGAGGGGCCATCGCTGCGCAACCTCCGCACGACCGCTTCGATCTCCTCCCTCACGCTCCTGACATCCTGCGTTACGCGATACCCATTGATTCGCAAAACCTCATAACCGAGCGACTTCAAATACGCGTCGCGTCGATGATCACGAATCTTTCCGGCATCGGTGAGATGATCTTTGCCATCGATTTCTAAATCCAGCATCAGCTCCAAGCAAACAAAGTCGAGTGTATACGGTCCGACGGGATGCTCACGACGAAATTTGTGCCCGAGCACGCGACGCCCCCGGACCAGTTCCCACACATCGCGAGCAAACTCGTTGGCGGTTTGACGCTGTCGACGGGCGAACTCGATACGTTCCGAGTCGCCCCGGGATCGTCTTGGGTGGGGCATGATGGAGAGGGCGCGAGTCGAGGGGATGCCGTATGTTGCCCCTCACCCCCAACCCCTCTCCCCGAAACGGGGCGAGGGGAGCCAGGGTGTTTTTGGGGAACTCTCAAATCAGAGCAGCGGTGAAATAGCTGCGCAAACGTAAATCAGCTTGTTATCAAAGATTGAGTATTCTCGTGTTGACGTGGCCTGTCAAAAGATTGGGGTGCCACAGGTCTTTTTCGTTTTAATTTGGTCCTGTTCGGGGTTGCTTTTTACCGCTCCATTTCGCGGTCGATTCGTGCACTTTATGATCCTGGTTCCCCTCTCCCCGCTTCGGGGAGAGGGGCCGGGGGTGAGGGGCCATCGCTGCGCAACCTCCGCACGACCGCTTCGATCTCCTCCCTCACGCTCCTGACATCCTGCGTTACGCGATACCCATTGATTGGTTCATCCGACGGAAGCGTGCGCAGAGCACAGCGGAAGGTTTTTTGAGTACTGTCATATCCAGAACGAAAATTTGCAGTGCGCGCGTACGCTCAGCGGCACCACCAATAGGGTAGCTTTTTCGACACTCAAAGTCCACTGTTTGTCGGCCAGCCAGCACGGCTCGGTTAGCTTTGGTGGTTCAGTCTCGCCACCCTGGTAGATATCCGAAGCTCTGAGAGCCCCACACTGTCTCATCCGGCGTTTGAACCGCTAACAGAGCATCTCACTCTAGCACGGGCTTGCTCAGCAGAGCTACGCTCCACCGATACCCTCGGCATGCGACGACGTTGTTAGTGTGCTTGGCAGCACGACAATTCAGCCTAAGACTTCAGAGCTTCGGACGGTTTCGATTCTACAGTGTTTTCCTGGTTCACTCCAAGACGAATTAGTAAGCCGATCAGCAAGTCGCCGATCGATTGAGGGCCTCGACGCTTCTTGCCAGCGAGAAGCTGC
>NZ_SJPK01000011.1:0-126333 GCF_007859855.1 Allorhodopirellula solitaria | reverse complement strand
CGAGTTCATGCTGGTGTTGGCGCAGTTGGGCGGCTACTTGAACAAAACAGGGCAAGGACCGCCCGGTTCCACCGTAATCTGGCGTGGACTGCGGCGACTGCAGGCGTACCGCGAAGCCTATATTGCATTCGGAACGGGCTAAAAAAAGATGTGTAGGATAAAGAGGGCAACGCCTGGGGTTTCAGTTTCAGACACCACCACCTCGCGGTAGCCCCAACGGGGCGGCTCTATTTGCACTGGCTATCCCAACCCTATCCCAACCCGGCATGCCATTTGCAGCTTGGTTTGAGATCGTTGCAAATACCCGTTCAACTGGCCGATCGAACGCGATGTCCAAAATGGCCAGGGAGCTGCGGTGAAATCGTAGCCGCTGAGATCAGGGCCGCTAAAATCGAGGCATTGGGGAGTCAGAGATGTGGTGGAGTTTAATCGGAATTTTGTTGGTGATCTGGGTCATCGCGTTCGTAGCGAAAGTTACCGCCGGAGGGCTCATTCATCTGTTCTTGATCATCGCAGTGGCCCTGCTGATCTATCGCTTGCTGACGGGCCGCAACGTTACTTGAGGATGCACGGCAGGACGAGGACATGACAACGATCCTAATTGTTGATGACAACGATGATATTCGCGACCTCTTGACGCGTAAGATGAAATCGCACGGTTTCTCGGTCGCCACTGCCGGTGATGGAGTCGAAGCCGTCGAACTGGCGGAAAAGCTGGACGTTGCCTTGATCCTGATGGATATCAACCTGCCGGATCTCGACGGCTTGGAAGCGACCATGCAGATTCGCGCCGCCGACGGAGACAAACATACGCCAGTGATCGCGTTGACGGCGTACGCGCTGCCCGATGACCAGGCTCGGGCCGAGGCGGCGGGCTGTGATACGTTCCATCCCAAACCGATCGATTTTGATAAACTCTTTGCCCAGATCCGCGAACTCATCGGCGACATCAAGGCTGGCCAGGCGTCGGCGCTGAGCGATATCGCTTAAAGACGGGGCACGGCGACCCAAACTGCTGGCCGCCACGGTGCCCAGCGCCCGGATGTTTTCGCCATTCCATTCATGGTAAAAAACGGCACACTTCGAACTCCCGTCTTTCAGCAGTATCCCATGGTTCAGCACAGTCCCACTTACGCCATCACCATCCGCTTACGCTACGCCGATGCGCCGGGCGCCATGGGGCACATTACGACGGCGATCGGTGAAGCCGACGGGGCGATCGGCGCAGTCGACATCGTCAACATCGCTGGCCATCGAATCTCGCGTGACTTCACCGTCAACGCCAAAGACGTCGACCACGGCAAACAGATTGTTGAGCGATTGAGAAAGCTGGACGATGTGGAGGTTGTGCATGTTTCCGACCGTGTTTTCCTCATGCACTTGGGCGGCAAAATCGAAGTCATTTCGAAGACGCCGATCAAGACACGCGACGACCTTTCGATGGCGTACACGCCCGGCGTCGCCCGCGTCTGCAAGTCCATTGAAGCAGACCCGGAGGCATCCTTTGCGCTGACGATTCGGCAAAACACCGTGGCCGTCGTGAGCGATGGGTCCGCTGTGCTGGGGTTGGGCAACATTGGCCCGCGCGCCGCAATGCCGGTGATGGAGGGCAAAGCCATGCTGTTCAAAGAGTTTGCCGATGTCGATGCCTTTCCGATCTGTTTGGATACGCAGGACACAGACGAAATCGTCGCGATCGTGCGGAATCTCGCGCCCACCTTCGGCGGTGTCAATCTGGAGGACATCTCCGCACCACGCTGTATCGAGATCGAAAAACGCCTCGATGCCGAGTTGGAGATCCCGGTCTTTCACGATGACCAGCACGGTACAGCAATCGTTGTCCTCGCGGGCCTGAAGAATTCCCTGCGACGGGTCAACAAGAACATGTCCGATGTGCGCGTTGTGATCAACGGCGCCGGCGCGGCTGGCACGGCGATTTGCCAACTGCTGATTACCTCTGGAGTTGAAAACATCATCGTCTGCGATCGCAATGGTGCGTTGCACCGGAGAGAACCCGAGGCGGACCCGACTAAGCAATGGTTGGCTGAGAACACGAACCCCGAAGCCGTCGCTGGACCACTGAGCCGGGCGATCCAAGGAGCAGATGTGTTCATTGGCGTCTCCGGAGCCAATACGCTGGCCGTGGAAGATGTTCAGAACATGAGCACAGATCCGATTGTTTTCGCATTAGCGAACCCCGATCCGGAGATTGATCCCAGCCTCGCGGAACCTTACGCTCGGATCATTGCGACCGGCCGCAGTGACTTCCCCAACCAAATCAACAACGTGTTGTGTTTCCCAGGCCTTTTCCGCGGCGTCCTGGACGTTCGGGCTACCACGATCAATACGGAAATGAAGATTGCCGCGGCCGAGGCAATCGCTGCAGTGATCCCACCTTCGGACTTGCTCGATGATTACATCATCCCGAGTGTGTTCGACCGTCGAGTCGCCAAGGTAGTCGCGTCAGCCGTCTCAGCTGCCGCGATCGAATCCGGTGTCGCACGCCGGAAAGCAAAAGCGGCCTACAGCCTCGAATAGCCAATTTGAGAGCAAAGCAGCCAGACGGCTCCGACCGTCTGAGCTGAACCAACGCCTCCACACTCGCGACGGGCGGAGCCGTCGGTCGACTATGTAGCCAGACGGCTCCGACCGCCTGAGCTCAACCAACGCCTCCAAACTCGCAGCGGGCGGAGCCGTCGGTCGACTATGTAGCCAGACGGCTCCGTCCGTCTGAGCTTAACCAACGCCCCTACACTCGCAGCGGGCGGAGTCGTCGGTCGACTATGTAGCCAGACGGCTCCGACCGTCTGAGCTGTCAAGACAGTGCGTCGGCGCATTAGCCACACTCCACAGATCAGCGCCCCAGCAAAACCGCTGCACCAGCCATCGTGTTCTCGAATGAAAATCGAAGCATCGATAGGGGGCGTGGCCGGCGGGTGCCCCATCTATTTTTCCCGACGCGCCCTGCTCTGAGCCAAGCCCTGCAGACAATGACCATGGTTTAAGATTCGCAAACATCGCTGGAAAACCAGACGGCGTTGCGCATGAAAAAACCCCCGACCCGCAGTGAATGAGGCGGACATTCACTACGGGCCATTGGGGGCATTCTTCCGGCCCAGGCAAGAGCCGAGAAGACCTTCGTGTCAATAATCGAGTCTCTCCGAGACCCGATGAAACGTCTCACCGAGACGCCGTGTCTTCCACCGCGGGCTGCTACGCCGCCGAATCGCCAAAGCGATCCGGCGACGAAGCCGCGGTGGGTAGATCAAGTAACCGAACCACTATGGATGGCGTCCGATGGATAGGCGTGCATCCCGTGCTCACTGATATCCAGTCCAGCGTGCTCTTCGGCAGGCGTTACTCGCAACATGCCAACTGCCTTGAGCACTCCAAAGACAACCGACATGGTGACAAACGCCCATCCGCAGATGGCGACCGTACCGATTGCCTGGGTCACGAATCCTTCGAACACACCCTCGAAGTGAGTGTTGGGAAAAATCCCCATCGCCATGCATCCCCACACCCCGCACACACCGTGCACAGGAAAGGCACCCACGGGATCGTCAATTTTGAGTTTGTCCAAAGCCACGATTGCCAGGACGACGAGCACACCGGCTACGCCACCGATCACGATGGACATGGAGTTGCTAAAGGCATCGCAGCAGGCAGTGATCCCAACCAATCCGCCGAGAGCACCGTTGAGGCTCATGGTCAAGTCCGGCTTGCCGAACAATCCCCAGCCAATGAAGGTAGCAATGAACGCACCGGCGGACGCGGCGAGAGTTGTGTTCACCGCGATCAAGGTGACCGCATCAATGTCTCCAGTCCCCTGGAAAGCCAACTGGCTGCCGGGGTTGAACCCGTACCAACCCACCCACAGGATGAACACACCCAGAGCCGAGAAGGCAACGTTGTGACCAGGCAGCGGTACCGAACGGCCATCGGGTGTATAGCGTCCCAACCGGGGGCCGAGGAACAGAGCACCCGCGAGGCCAGCGAAACCGCCCACGGCGTGAACCACTGCCGAACCGGCAAAATCTTGGAACCCCATGGCATCGATCCAGCCACCGCCCCATTTCCAATATCCGCTGATAGGATAGATCAATCCGGTCAGGATGGCACTGTAGACGAGATAGGCCGTGAACTTCATGCGACCGGCCACTGCACCGGAGACGATCGTGGCTGCCGTCGCTGCAAAGACGGCCTGGAAGAACCAGTCCACCTGAGGCGAGAAGGTCCGACCGGGGTCGTCGGTCGTGTAGATCCCCGATCCGCCAAAGGCAAAATAGCCGCTGACCGTTTCCGCATCGGCTTCGCTCATGTAGAGAGTGGGATACATCAAGCCAAATCCGACGACGAAGAACAACAGGGTCCCGACGGACAAATCCATGATGTTCTTAGCGAGAATATTGACGGTGTTCTTTGCCGAGTTCATCCCGACTTCCACCATCGCGAAGCCAGCCTGCATGAACAACACAAGAACGGCACATAAAAACAACACGGCATTGTCGAGGGCGTAGCCCACGCCGAGATCCTCGGTCTCACTCGCATCGGCGGCCTCTGCGACCTCCGTGACAGTAACGACTTCATCCTGCGCCGAGGCCACCGAGACGAGTGCCGTGCTCATTCCGAGCATCCCCACAACGAGGATCATCATCAGCCAGGAAGAGCGAAAATGCGTCCAACGAAATCCTGGAGTTTGCCCAATCGGGCTTCTTAATCCATTCGAACTTCTAAACATAAAGTCTTACCTTCTCAAAGACAGTTTTGTGTGAACCAACAGGGAAGTGCGGCCTCGCAATTGTCGCAACGACCTTGGAAACACTCACGCCCACTGGGTATATGTCAGCAACACGACGCCCACGCGATCGAGCCGACCGTCATACTCCTGCCCGGGCCAATTAAAAATGCTCGTGAGTCTCAGGTGATCAATGCGTAAGCAAGTTGCTTTCGCCGCACTGTTAAAGCACACCCCGCGCCAAACCGGCGACCGCACCTCAAAAACAAACCGCAAGCCATTAACACAAAACACCTTACAACTTTCCACAAAACCCAACGGAACGCTGCCCAGTGGAGCGATCCAGGGAGATGCCTAGAATCGATGCACGGAGTGCCCAAGCAGATGGCACTGCGTTGCAGACGGCATGGCCGGCCTCGAAGCGGGAACTTGTCGATCGCCTGGGACGCCGCCATTCGCTAAGGTAAAACGTGCTGATCCCCGCAAACTCGTCGCGTCCTGGTCATATCGAAGACCGGGTCGCACTGAAGACGGGTCACACTGAAGACGGGTCACTTTGCCGACGAGCGCAATACCTCTCAGTTCAACGAGCAGACCTCCATGAAGATCATGATCGTGATTCCGGCGCGTTTGGCGTCGAGTCGACTCAGCGAAAAGCTATTGCTGCGAGCGGGCGGAAAATCCGTCCTCCAGCACACCTACGAAGCCGCAGGGCGGGCAACAGTTGCCGATCGTGTGATCGTGGCCGCTGACGATCCGCGGCTCGTAGCGGAGGTGAATTCATTTGGCGGCGAAGCACGCTTGACGAGTGTGGATTGCCAGAGCGGCACGGACCGGATCGCTGAGGTCGCACTCATGCATGAAGACATCGATATCTTCGTCAACGTGCAGGGCGACGAGCCAGAACTCGACGCCCAGGTGATCGATGCGGTCGCATCGTTGCTCGCATCACGACCTGACGCCGACATCGCCACCGCAGCTTGCCCGATCGACACCACCGACAAACTCGAAGACCCAGCCTGCGTGAAGGTGGTCATGGGCAGTGAAGACCGCGCGGTTTACTTCAGTCGCGCCGCGGTGCCGCATGCCCGCGATGGTGCCAGTGAGGCGTTATTGAGTGGACAGCCGCCAGCCTATTGGCAACACATCGGCCTCTATGCGTATCGCCGTGATTTCTTGCTGTGGTTCGCCACCCAGCCACCAGGGCGACTCGAGAACATCGAAAAGCTCGAGCAACTGCGGGCCATCGAGGCGGGCAAGACGATCGTTGTCGCCGCGGTGGGACCATCGCCGCGTGGAATCGACACGCTGGATGACTTCCGCGCGTTCCAGTCGCGACTGGATGGCTGATCGGCTTGTTCACGCGGGCATCAGTGCGTCGCGTGCCGGCCATTCCTTGAAGGGGTTGCAGAACACAGCGCAGCGCCACCTACGGTGCCTCTTCACCCGCCCGGCGAAGCTGGGAAGGTCCGAAGACGAGCCTTTCGCGGGTCTGCCGGGGAGGGCCGACAATGCAAGAGAATATCTCAAACCAGCGCAACCTCAGTTCGATAACAGCCCAGCGTTGGCCTCGAAGCGAGTCGCAAACACACTGGTCATGCGATCGTGTATGCTTCGTACCTCCAATATCCGACGTTCTAATATCGCCTGCTTCTTCTGGGAATCTTCCGACGTGACTGAACCCGTTAACGCGCCTGCCGCCCCCTCATCGGTTTCACCGCTAGGGCTGACACTGTTTGTCATTTACACCCTGTTGTACCTGGGCTTTGTTCTGCTCAATGCCTTTGCGACTGAGACGATGGATATGGTCGTGGTGGCGGGCTTGAATCTCGCGATTGTCTATGGGTTTGGCTTGATCATCGCTGCGATTGTGATGGCATTCATTTATGGCTTCGCACTTCGTGGCGACACCGGATCACATCCCGCGGCGGACGACAAAGGAGAGTCGGCATGATCTACGATCCTTCCTCAACAGCGGTCATCGTATTCTTCCTGTTCGTTGGCTTCACGGTCGGCCTCAGCTTTTACCTGGGCAGCAAAGCGAAATCATCGGCGGGTTACTTTGCCGCACACGGGCAGATCCCGTGGTTTATCAATGGGGTGGCTTTCGCAGGCGATTACCTTTCGGCAGCATCCTTCCTCGGCATCTGCGGGATGATTGCGGCGTACGGCTACGACGGATTCCTCTACTCGATCGGTTATCTCGCCGGTTGGATTGTGGCGTTGTTTGTGATTGCCGAGCCGATGAAGCGGTTGGGCAAGTTCACGTTCGCCGACGCGCTCGATGCGAAGTTCGACTCCCCTGGAATCAAGGCTGCCGCTGGTATCAGCACGCTGGTCGTGAGTGTGTTCTACTTGATTCCGCAGATGGTCGGCGCGGGCGTGTTGATTCAGCCCTTGCTGGGATTCCCTCACTGGGTCGGCGTGGTTCTAGTGGGCTGCGTGGTGATCACGATCGTGGTGACCGCTGGCATGGTGTCGACGACCTGGGTGCAGTTCCTCAAAGGCTCGCTGCTGGTTGTCTTCAGCACGGTGCTCGTCGTGCTCGTGCTGCAGCAAGGATTCCATACCGATCGCACTGCGTTTGAGACCATTGGACCGCTTGAACTGACAACTGCTGAGGGTAACGGCGGTTCGCCGAGCCCACAGGCAATCGCCGCTGCGGCGGGCCGGAGCCTGTATGTGGATCAGTCCGACGCGGGCCTATCTGCCCCCTGGGACCAGGCCAGCCAATACATTCGCTTTGCCTCGCGTGAAGACGCGGGATACGACGTGTTCCGGATCGAGCAAAGCGACGACGGCATTCGCTTGCGTCAGGCACAAGCGGTCACTGAGACAGCGGGCGGAGAAAAATTCGTCGGTGGCTTGCCCTTCGGAGCGGGAGAGGGAGAGCGATCACTCCGCCCGGTTGGCCACTTAACTGAATTGCCGGCCGAGTATGCAGCCGACGAGACGACGAGCGAGCCCACATCGGAGAGCGCGAGCACCGGCCCGCTCGGCCCGATTGAGTTTTTCGATGTCCTCCGCCGCAGTGAGGTGACCCTATGGGGCAGTGAAAAGCTCGTCCAAAATGACGCCGCAACGACCACCGTCTACTTTCAAAAGCCGACCTCCGGTTCAAAGGTATTGCGGCCGGGCGAGCACCCGACGTTTGCGGGCATCCGCAGCGGCCGCTGGACCGATCGCATCAACTTCCTTTCGTTGATGCTCGCGTTGTTCTGCGGCACCGCATCGCTGCCACATATTTTAATCCGGTACTACACCGTTAAAGACGCAGCGGCAGCCCGGAAGAGCACGATCGTCGGGATCGCGAGTATCGGATTTTTCTATGTGCTGACGCTCTACCTGGGACTTGGGGCCATGGTGAGTGGCACGCTCGACGTGACCAACAGCAACATGGCGGCTCCCTTGTTGGCGCGGGGGATCAGCGATCTCCTGTTCGCGATCATTTCCGCGATTGCGTTCACGACAGTTCTGGGCACGGTCAGCGGGCTGATCCTCGCCAGCAGTGGTGCGGTCGCTCACGATTTGCTTGGTGGCGTGATGGGGATTCAATTCTCTGAGGGCAATCAAGTGCGGGTGGCGAAGGTAGCCGCCGTGGTCGTCGGTGCCATCTCGATCGCGCTGGGGATTCTGTTCCAGAACCTGAACGTGAGTTACCTAGTTGGCTGGGCTTTTAGTATTGCGGCCAGTGCGAACTTGCCGGCCCTCGTGATGCTGCTGTTCTGGCCGCGGACGACCGCTGCTGGGATCATCGCCAGTGTTGTCGTCGGGATGTTCAGTTCACTCGGTTGGATCCTGCTGTCGGCAGACACGTATAGCAAGGTCTACGGGCTGGATCCGGCTAGCAGCCCGATTCCGTTTAGCCAGCCAGGAATTGTCACCATTCCTTTAGCCCTGCTGACGCTAGTGATTGTGTCGTTGTTGACGGGTAATTCTCGGCCAAAAACGGAATCTGACGTCGAAATGGGTACGAAACTGGCTTGACAGCATCAAATGAATGCTTATAGTTGCCAGTAAATGGCATTGGCCTTGGTTTTTTCGATCCAGTCTGGATCGCAGCCGGGCCAATCTTTCGACGGCCCCCCCGAAGACGTTACAATAAATGTCTTCAGCGTGAGGGCTTGCCCGTCAACTTCGAGCCGGACGCGATCCTGCCGAGAATTCAGACCGGGCATGCTCACATAAGTTACGAATCAATCGTACTAGACCTGACTCGTTGGATGGGAATCTTTTGAGGCAAGGATTTGCCGCTCATATGCGAATGAACACCATATGAGCAACTTGGTCGCGCCGATGGTGTTACCGCCACCTTAGGTGCAGGCGACCTTATATTCGTTTTTAAAACGCGGTTCCTCTTGTTGGTTGCCTTGATCGGCTTTGTGGTTTCGTTACGCCCATTGCGACCGAATCCGCCTTCTTCGGAGAGCGGGTTGCATACCGCATGGTGTCGTAGAGCCTCACCGCAAATTGTTTTCCGGTAGGAAAGCATTGATCAAAGTTTTCCTGGATTGAAAGATGGCAAAAAAGAAGCGTTCTTCACGCGGCCGAGGTGGTTTCGGCTCACAAAATGGTTCTTCCGGCGGCGGAGGTGGCAGCAAGCCACGAACCCGGCGTCGCCGCAGAGGCGGCGGTGGTGGAGGGAACAACTCTGGCGGTGGGAATTCCAATGGCGAACCAGAAGATTTCGTCAGCGACGCCCCGCTCGAAGAATGGTCCGGCGTGCTCGAAATGCACCCCAATGGCTATGGGTTCCTCCGCAGCCCCACGAACAACTACACCCGCGAACGCACCGACCCATTCGTGCCTGGCACGATGGTCGAAAAGTTTGGACTTCGCCAAGGCGTGATGTTGCACACGATGGTGCAGCAAGCCAAGCGGCAGCAGGGTCCCCGAGTTCGCGAAATTCTCGATGTCGAAGGCCAACCGCCTGAGAAGTACACCGAGATGCCGCTCTTCGATGACCTCACGGCCATCAACCCTGAAGAGTTCTTGAAACTCGAGAACGGCAAGCAACCGCTGACCAATCGCGTCGTCGATCTGCTGGCACCGATGGGCCGTGGGCAACGCGCCCTGATCGTGGCACCGCCGCGTAGCGGGAAAACCATCATGCTCCAGCATATTGCTGAAGGCGTCTCTCAGAACCATCCCGATGTCAAGCTGATGGTACTGTTGATCGACGAGCGGCCGGAAGAAGTCACCGACATGCGGCGCAGTATCCAGAACGGCGAAGTCATCGCCAGCAGCTTGGATATGGACGTGGAGAGCCACGTTCGATTGAGCCAATTGGCGATCGACCGGGCCAAGCGACTTGCCGAATCCGGACAAGACGTATTCCTCATGCTCGATTCAATCACACGGTTGGCTCGCGCATTCAATAAATGGGTCGGCAAAGCCGGCCGCGGTGGTGCAACAGGCACGGGCGGCTTGGACATCCGAGCGATGGACATCCCCAAGAAACTGTTCGCGACCGCACGGGCATTCCAAGAAGGTGGTTCACTGACCATCGTCGGTACCTGCCTGGTCGACACGAATAGCCGCATGGACGAAGCCATTTTCCAAGAGTTCAAAGGAACCGGGAATATGGAAGTCGTCTTGGACCGACGACTCGCCGATCGCCGTGTCTATCCGGCCATCGATATTTCTCAGTCGGGAACCCGGCGTGAAGAACTATTGCTCGACGAAGAGACCTATGAGACGGTTTCGATGCTGCGGCGAACGCTCAGCGAAATGCATCCCGTCGATGCGATGGAGCAGTTGACCAAACAGCTCGGTCGTTTCGATGACAACGAGGGCTTCTTGAAGCTGATCTCGGGTGCCAAACTCGCCTAGTGAGTACGCGACGAATTCTGCACGCGGCAGATATTCATCTCGATAGCCCGCTGCGTAATTTGGAGTCGTACGATCAAGCACCGCTGGAACAGATCCGCGGCGCATCGCGTCGTGCGCTGGAAAATCTCGTGCGGTTGGCGATCGATCAGAATGTCGACCTGGTTGTGATCGCCGGCGACCTATACGACGGCGATTGGCGAGAGCAGAACACAGGCCTGTTCTTTGTCGGACAAGCTGCCAAACTCACGCAGGCTGGCATTCCCCTCGTGGTTATCCGCGGCAACCATGACGCCGAAAATGTCATGACTTCCTCCTTGCCGCTGCCTAAAAACCCCGATGGCAGCGAGATCATGCTGGCATCGAAGCGGGTCGACTGCCGCGAGTTTGAGTCGATTGGTGTCGCCGTGCATGGACGATCTTTTCGCAACAAAGCGGAACTCGAAGACCTGTCGCGTTCCTATCCACGCCCACACCGTGGCATGTTCAACCTGGGATTGTTGCACACGAGCCTCACCGGCGCCGAAGGACACGATACCTATTCACCGTGCACCCCAGCCGATCTGGCCGCGAAGGAGTATGACTACTGGGCCCTCGGCCACGTCCATACCCGGGGCGAGCACCACGTGCCTGGGGAAGCACCGATCGTCTTCAGCGGCAACATTCAGGGACGTCATATTCGTGAATGCGGGGCGAAGGGTTGCTACATCTTGGACATCGACGACCGCGGCAAGGTCGACCTGAACTTCCATCCGCTCGACGTGGTCCGCTGGGAAGCGTTTGATGTCGAGGCCGCGGAACTGGAATCGACCGATGCCATCATCGATGCCTATCAAACATGGCTAGGAGAACGGATCTCTGAAATCGACGATCGCCTGCTGGTTTCGCGAGTCTCGATCACAGGTGCCACGCCGCTGCATAATCAATTGCACCAGCAACGACATGGTCTTGAATCATCCCTACGCGCGATCGCAATCTCGCAGGGTGCGGGGCAAGCTTGGATGGAAAAGTTTCGGCTGCGCACCACGCCGCCTCATGCCAAGCTGGACGTTGGCGATACCGAGGGCCCGATGGCGAGTGTGTCAAAAATTGTCGAGAGCCTGCGAGTCGCCGATGACCGAGGTCAACGAATCGCCAGTGAGTTCGCCTCGCTGATTAAGAAATTGCCTGGCCAACAAGAGTCTCTCGACACGTCCGACTTGGACTGGGTCGATGAATTGATTGAATCCGCAGCAGCCGACTTGTTGGGGCGATTAGAAGAATGATCATTCAGCGACTCGACTTGATCGCGTACGGCCGGTTCACCGATACACGGATTGACTTGTCGGCGGGCCCGCGTCGTTTTCATATCATCTACGGCCCCAATGAATCGGGCAAATCAACGAGCTTGCGCGCGATCACCTCATTGCTCTACGGGATGACCACGCGAGCGGAGGACGACTACCTGCACCCCAAGACCAAGATCCGCGTTGGCGGGGTGCTCGAAGGTGCCGAAGGAACATCACTGGAGTGCATTCGTCGCCGTGGCAGAAAGGGGACCCTGCGTCAAACCGATGACAGCACGGTGATCCCCGATGCAGACCTCGATGCGTTGCTCGGTGGGGTGGATCGCGAAGCATTCGAGCATCGCTTTGGGCTTTCGCACGATGAACTCGTCCAGGGCGGTAAGGCGATCTTGGAAGGCGAAGGGGATCTCGGCGAGATTCTGTTTGCCGCCGGAGCAGGGGTCAGCCAGCTCAAAGCGGTCCAGACCAAGATCGACAATCGCCTTTCAGAGCTATTCGTTGCTGGAGGCAGTAAAGGGGCGATTAATATTCTCTCCCGCGAGATCACTGAGAAAAAACGCGAGCTGGAGAAAGCCAAAATTCTGCCGCGAGAATGGGCGGATCTGCAACGCGACCTCAAGACACAACAAGCGACCGTCACCGAGCTCGAAGACGCTCATCGCGAATCGGCCGTCCGCCTGTCCAAACTCCGTGCCTTCGAGAACGCCTTGCCGCTCGTGCCGCGGTGGCGATCGATGTGCCAAGAGTTGGACCAACTTAGCGACGCACCGCTTCTCGATGATGCTTTCAGTGAACGCCGCCGCAAACTCGATTCTGATCGCCAGATCGCACTGCGACAATCCAACTCCAACGAGATTAGTGTCTCCGACCTGCAGCAAGAACTCGAACGTCTCGGCGACGATTCCGTGATCCTGATCCACGAAGCCGACATCGAATCCCTCTTTCACCGTTTGGGTGAACGGGAGAAAGCTCGGACCGACTGCGTGGAATTGCAGCGGAAGCGAAAGAACCTCGACCGGCGGATGATGGAGACGCTTGCCGAACTCTCCATCGAGATCAACGAGAAAGAGGCGGACGCCGCGACGCAACAGATTGATGCATCGCTGAAACGCTTGCACATGGTCGATTCGGTTCGCACCCGAGTCAATGGATTGGCCCAGCAATATGCGATGCTCGTGCGGCAACGCGACGATGCCGATGAAGACCTTCGCTCACTGCAGCGTGACATGGCTGAGGTGGAGAAGAATCGCAAAAGCGGAATCACCCCTGATGACCCCAGCGTGATCAGTCAGATCATCGAATCGGTGGGATCGCCCGACAGCGTGCTGGCCAACCTCGCCCAGCAAACTGCTGACGCGAAGCAGTCTCGTCTCCGCTGCGAACAGCTCGCGCGAAAACTCGACACCCTGTGTCCCAAGACAGAAGGATCGTTCGCCGACTCAATTACTGCGGCGGCGAGGTTAACACTGCCCAGCGAACAGGCGGTCGATGCGGCCACTCAGTCGCTTCATCAGCGCGAGAACGCCCTGCAATATGCTAGCGAAAAGTTCGATCAGCTCGAGACGAGCGAACGCTCGCTCGCAGACAAACTCGCATCGGCAGGGACACTCGGTGAACTGCCGACGGCTGAACAGCTCGGCGAGGCTCGGGGACTCCGTGATGAAAAGTTCTGTTCGATTGTCGCCGGCTACTCATCCCAGTCCGTCTCCACCGAGGATTTCACCCGCCTGCAGGCATTGATCCGCAAGTCCGATGAATTGGTCGACACGATGCGTCAGCATCACGAGCAAGTTCATTTGCAGGCCTCGATCCAAAACCAGATCAACGATCTCGGCAACCAAAAGGCAACCGTCCGGTCAATTCGTGACGATTCCCAAACCGATCTCAACAGCGCCCATCGAGATTGGCAGGCCTTGTGGCAGCCCATCGGTATCGCCGCGGGAGATCCGCCCACTATGGAGCGGTGGACGTCTACCCATGCTCAATTGGTCGAGAGCGTCTCCCAGTACGATGAGGAGACCGAGCGGGTGAATCAAATACAAACTCGCATCGCCTCGGCATGCCAACGACTGCGGAGGGCGATCTCGTCGGCCGTCGTCGACCAGGCTCAGCAGGCGACGCTCGTGCATGAAGCTGACCAGGAGTCAGCGCGATCGGGCGAAGTGGACGAGAGCACTTCAGATTCGAATTTCTCGATTCTGCATGACCAAGCGATCCAGCTCCGAACGCAGTTGCAGCATGCCCGCAAGCGGTACGATGAACGAGTCAAGCAGCACGATTCCCTGCGAGCTGAGCTACCCAAGGCTGAGGCGAGACTGGAATCGCGTCAGAACCAGCTCGATCGTTGGGACAGCGACTGGGCCGACGCCACCTCGGCGCTCGCGGCTGACGTCGACCGCACACCTGCTGTGGTGCTCGAAAAGATCGCTCAGATCGATGGCCTCAACGCGCAGAAACGGGAACGAGATATTGTGCTGCATCGGATCCGGGCGATGCTCGACGATGACAACACGTACCGTAGCGATCTCGCTCGATTGGCGACGAGCTTGGGCAGCGAGTTCGGTGAGCGTGATGGGGAGATTCAAGACGCATTTCGCCTCGTCAAGGACTTCTTCGAACGACTGCAAACAGAACGTTCGGCAACCACACAACGCGCGAAGCTTCAACAGCAACTTGACACCGCACAACATCAACTCGCCGCGGCACGAAAACAGGTTGCCGATGCCGACGTGAGTCTGGGACGGCTCTGCGAAGAAGCCGCCTGCCAATCGCCTGATCAATTGATCGAAGTTGAGCAGCGGTCCAAGCAGCGACAGCAAGTCGAGCAATCCAAACACAACGTCGAGCAGCAACTGCGTCTTCTCGCTGGATCGATTGGGTTCGAAGAGTTCGTCCAAGAAGTCGCCCAACAGCAAACCGAATTGCTCGCGATGGAGATCGATCAACTCGAGAACAAACTCGCCGGCGCACGCGAACAGCTCGCCCAGTCGCAGCAGACCCTCGGTGGACTGCAAGAACGGATGGCGCGAATCGACGGCAGCGATCAAGCGGCAGAGCAGTCTCAGGAGCTGCAGTTTCTCACCGGGAAAATCGATAATCACGTCGATGAGTATTCGCGGGTCAAGATCGCTTCGATGATCCTCCGCCGGGCAATCGATGACTACCGCCAGGAGAACCAAGGGCCGGTCTTGCAGCTCGCCTCGACCACCTTCGAACAGCTCACTCGCGGCGAGTACACGTCCTTGAAAGTCGATTTCGACGGCAAGGGGAAGGCGATTCTGTTCGGCGTTCGCTCAGCAGACGAAGAATCCGACGTTCCTGCTCACGCGATGAGCACGGGGACGGCGGATGCTCTGTACCTATCCCTCCGACTTGCTTCGATTGATCACCAGCTAACACGCGGCACACCGCTGCCCCTGGTCATCGACGACTGCTTAGTCCAACTCGACGATCATCGCTCCGCTGCCGCGATGCGAACACTTTCCGATTTATCCCTGCGAACGCAGGTGATCCTGTTCACTCACCACGAACACCTGATCGAACTGGCGGGGCAAACATTGGGCCCCGACGAGTTCCATGTCCAGCGTTTGGGTGAAGCCTGAGCGTCTACTGTCGCCCCCGCCAACGAGACGTCCCAGTCTGCGAGACGTCCCAGTCTGCGAGCCATCGGACGTCATCTCGCAGGCGGATGACGGAAATGGGGGAGTGCACCGACTTCCCCAACGAATGGCTCCGTCGCCCTCGGCGATGAGCTATGATGGGAATCCCCACCCCGCCGGATCCACCAGGAAACGCTCCCGTACTTTCACCCCTTTGAAAGTCAGCGGTATGCGAACGATCGGATCCGTCTTTCATTCATATCTTTCTCTTGAAACCCTGGCAGGTTTGATGACGCTTCGAATTTTTCTCAGTATCCTCCCCGTCCTGGCAATGGTTGCGGCATCGGCACAGCAGCATCCAGCGCAGCCCAAGGCATCGTCGCGACCGAACATTGTGATGATCGCGATCGACGATCTCAATGACTGGGTTGAACCTCTCGGCGGGCACCCTCAAGTACAAACGCCAGCGATGGCGGGGCTGGCGCAGCGGGCGGTGACCTTCACCAATGCGCATTGCCAAGCCCCGTTGTGCAACCCCAGCCGCACGTCGCTGATGACGGGATTGCGACCGGGCTCGACCGGCGTCTATGGACTCGCACCCTGGTTCCGCACCCTGCCCGAGTTCCAAGATCGGGTGACGATGCCACAGTACTTCCACCAACACGGATACCGGACGCTGATCGGTGGCAAGATCTTTCACGGCCCCTACGGTCGCGGCAAAGACTCCGCCGCTGAGTGTGACGTGCTGGGGCCGAGCGCATCGGTGGGCGTGAGACCCGAACACAAAATCATCCCACCGACCCCCGGTGGCAATCACGCGTTAATGGATTGGGGCACGTTTGATCACCGCGACGAAGACAAGGGCGATTGGAAGGTTGCCTCCTGGGCAGTCGACCAACTCGAACAGATGCCCGATGAAAAACCATTCTTTCTGTCGGTTGGTTTCTTCCTGCCGCATGTCCCCTGCTACGCGACGCAGAAATGGTTCGACCTCTATCCCGAAGACAGCTTGCAGCTACCGAAAATCGTCGCCGATGATCGCGAGGATACCCCACTGTCCTCGTGGTACATTCATTGGGATCTACCCGAACCGCGCACCAAGTGGTTACTTGAAAACGACCAGCTGCAACCGTTGGTTCGGGCTTATCTCGCCTCGATCAGCTTTGTCGACAGTCAAGTCGGCCGGGTGTTAGCGGCCCTCGAAGCATCTCCCTACGCTGACAACACCATCGTCGTCCTGTGGAGCGACCATGGCTATCACCTGGGCGAGAAAGCGATTTCGGGCAAGAATTCGCTGTGGGCCCGATCCACTCATGTCCCTCTGATCTTCGCCGGGCCGATGATTGAAGGGGACCGCAAGTGCGACCAGCCTGCCGAACTACTCGACATCTATCCGACGCTCGCCTCGTTGGCTGGTCTGCCCCAACCCGAAGGGGTCGAAGGGCTCTCGCTCGCCCCGCAGATTCAAGACGTCACTGCGAAACGCAGTCGCCCCGCGATCTGCACGCACAACGCGGGCAACCACAGCATCTGTGACCAGCGCTGGCGGTACATTGTCTACGCCGACGGCAGCGAAGAACTTTATGACCGCAATAGCGACCCAGACGAGCTCAACAATCTGCTCTCGGATCAAACGAGGCCAGCCGAACTGACCGCCGTCATCGAGCGACTACGAGGCTGGCTGCCCGCTGAAGACCGCCCCCTCGCCACCGGCAGCGCCCACCGCATCCTCGAAAAACGAGCCGACGGTTTCTATTGGCAAGGAAAAAAGATTGATCCCCAATCCCCACCACTCGGCGACCCCGTGATGCAATAAGTCCATCGGGCAGCCCCAACGGGGCGATCCTACAAAAGCCCAGGGCAACGCCCTGGTCGTCGATTCCGCAGCCCCAACGGGGCGGTCCTCATCCTACATCGGTCATAGGGCCGCCCCCGTTGGGGCTTTCGTTTGGTATTGTCCGGCTGGTCCCCAGGCGTTGCCTGGGGCTATCATAGGACCGCCCCCGTTGGGGCTTTCGTTTGGCATTGTCCGGTTCGTCCCCAGGCGTTGCCTGGGGCTGTCATAGGGCCGCCCCCGTGGGGGCTTTCGTTTGGCATTGTCCGGTTGGTCCCCAGGCGTTGCCTGGGGCTGTCATAGGACCGCCCCCGTTGGGGCTTTTCAGGTATCGGTCGGGTCATTGATCTGTCGATCGAAGCTTACCTTTGTCCGCACACCGGTGTGGGGGTCGTGGAACGCGAGACTGACGGCGGTCAGGGCGATGGGGTCAGCCGATGGCGCGGGGCCGTAGATGGGGTCATGGAGGATCGCGTGGCCGCGGGAGGCGGTTTGCAGCCGCAGTTGATGCATGCGTCCAGTGATCGGTTTGAGTTCGATCAAGGTGCGATCGAACGCTTCGTCGTAGCGGATTGATCGGACGTCCGTTTCGGCGACCTTGGCACCGGGCGCGTCTGGGCCGCAGACCTCGCCCCGAGCCACATCCTCGATCTTACGCACATGATCGGACCAACGCTCCGGTGCGGCGCCGGATGCCGACGGTGCCAGGCGGCCCTGTACCCATGCATGATAGGTTTTCGAAACGCGGCGGGCGGCAAATTGCTCGCAGAGCAATCGCGCCGATTTCTTGCTCAGCGCAATCATCAGCACTCCGCTGACGTCGCGGTCGAGCCGATGGACAGCCGATAAAAAACCGTCTGCTCGATCGAGTTGCTCGCGCAGACGCCATTCGACGCTGGCGGTACCCGGTGGTGACGTGGTGCTCAAACCCGCTGGCTTAACCACCACCACGGCGCTACGGCATTGCCAGAGGATCGGGATCAACGCCGTAGGTTCAGCGAACCACTCCAACCGAGTTTCTCTCGCAGCGTGCGATAATCGTTCTGGCCAGGAACCCGCAGCATTCGAAACGACGTGGGCGAGCGTTGGATACGAACCCGATCACCGGAAAGCAGGGTGCCGAGCACACGGCCATCGACGAGGATGCAAGTGGTCGGCTGCGGTTCGGTAACGGCGAGTTCGACCACGGTGTCGGCGGACTCGACGACCGGCCGGTAGGTGAGCGTGTGCGGGCTGATCGGTGACAAGATCATGGCCTGCAATTGCCGGCGTACGATCGGGCCGCCCGCCGAGAGACTGTGCGCGGTCGAGCCGACGGGTGTGGCAACGATCAACCCATCACAGCGGTACTGCGTGGCCAGCTCGCCATCGGCGTAGTAGTCAATGTCGAGGATATGAAAGGGCGGCCCTGACAACACCGCGGCTTCATTGAGAGCCAACTGTTCCGCCACGACCGCGTCAGCGCGAACGATTTGCACCTGCAACATCAAGTGATCGACGATCCGGAAGTCGCCTTCACAGACCCGCGGCCAAACATCGAGAAAATCTTCGGGCGAGAGGGCTGCGAGGAAGCCGAGGTGCCCGCAATTGATGCCGAGCACGGGGACTTGGTGCGCTCCCATCTGCCGCGCCGACTGCAGGATCGACCCATCGCCGCCGAGCACGATGACGAGGTCCACTTCGTCTTGATCGGAAAACTCGTAGGCGAACGAAAAGTCCTCCGCCACAATCTCCGCGCTCGTCGCGATGACCGGCCGCAGCCGTCGCCAAGCGGCTTGGACACGTTGACGTTCGGGAATACCGATCACCACGATTCGTGGCGGTCGATCGCACCCACACCAATTGATTTCGCTCACGAGACGGTTCCAGTCACAAGGCGGCCAACGCAGTACTCGAAAAAACGAGCGACACCGCTGGCGTCTCGAGGGCGTCCCACGCGCCCGTCACGTCGACGCCGCATGAGGCGGAACACCCCGGTTTCTTTTAACGTCAGACATTCGACGCGAGTGCCACCTTTATACACTACTGACGCTCGAAGCGGCCGATCGGCAAGTCTCTGCGATTCCCTCAGCCGACAAGGAGCAATCGGCCAACAGGTCGCTGCGGTCGCCGTGCTCGACAAAGGCATCGGGCAGAGCCAAGCGATGAATGTTGCGAGTATCGAGCCCTTGATCGGCGGCCGACTCCAGGAACGCCGATGCGAACCCACCCATGATCGTGCCTTCCTCGAGCGTGACCGCAAATCGGCCATCGGCCATCGAGCGAGCTACCATCTCGTGGTCGATCGGCTTGACGAAACGCGCGTTGACCACCCCCACGCTGAGTTCGCCTTCGAGCGCCGCTGCCGCTTCCATGGCCTGTTCGAGCATCGCACCATAGGCCACGATCGTGCCGTCTTCCCCCTCTCGAATCCATTCCGCTTTGCCGATCTCAATGGGCGCCGGTGTGTGCGTCAGCTCGAGAGCCGAGGCTTTGGGGTAGCGGATTCCGGTGGGGTGATCATGAGCCAAGGCTGCGTCGAGCATCAGCGGCAGCTCGGCCGCGTAACCGGGTGCCATCAGGGCAAGATTTGGGAATACCCGCATATACGCGATGTCATAGACGCCATGGTGCGTCGGTCCATCCGGCCCCGTCAGACCGGCCCGGTCGAGCATGAAGACGACCGGCAGATCCTGCAACACGACCTCTTGGAAAATATGGTCGTAGCTGCGTTGGAGAAACGTGCTGTAGATATCAACGATCGGCCGCATGCCTGATTTGCATTGACCGGCGGCAAAGGCGACCGCATGGGCTTCGCAGATCCCCACGTCGAAAAAGCGTTTCGGGAAGTGCTCGCGAACCGGCTCTAGCTTGTTGCCTTGGCACATGGCGGCGGTGATCACCGTGACTCGATCGTCACGCTTCATGACTTCGCCGATCGCGTCACGAGCATGCACCGTGTACGGCGGACGCCCCTCGCTGCCACGCGTGACCGGTGTGCCGCCACGGTCTTCAAAGGCAGGCGGCGTGTGAAAGAAGACGGGGTCTTCCGCCGCCGGTTTGTAGCCATGCCCCTTTTCTGTCACCACATGCAACAGGACAGGTCCCGGTGTCTCTTTACAGAGTTTCAAGTATTTTCGCAGCAGCCCGATATCGTGCCCGTCGATGGGCCCGATGTAGCGGATATTGAGTTCCTCGAACAGCATCCCGCCGAGCAAGCCCGCTTTGACACCTTCCTTCATCTGCGCGAGCAGCCGTTCGGCAGGATCGCCGAACATCGGCACATGATCGAGCAAGCGTCCGACTTCGTGCTTCAGCCCGGTGTAGAAAGGGTTGTTCCGCAACCGATCGAGATAGCTTGCCACGGCGCCGGTCCGGTGACAAATCGACATCTTGTTGTCATTGAGCACGATGGTCAGGTCTTCTTGCGAAGCCCCGGCGTTGTTGAGTGCTTCAAAAACGATGCCGCTGGGAAAGGCGCCGTCACCGATCACAGCGACCGTCCGGCGACTGTCGTGGCCGGTCAGGATATCGCCGCTGCGGAGTCCCACCGCGGTACTGATGCTGCTGCCGGCGTGCCCGGTCATGAACAGGTCGTAATCGCTTTCGGCCGGGTTGGGATACCCCATCAATCCGCCGTGCGTACGGATCGTTTCAAACTGCCCGTACCGACCCGTGACCAACTTATGTGGATAGATTTGGTGCCCCGTATCCCAAATCAATCGGTCGTCGAGGAAATTGAACTCGCTATGCAGTGCCAAACACAGCTCGACGACGCCGAGATTGGAGGCAAAGTGAGCGGTTCGCGTGGCCAACAGATTGCATAGGACGTCGCGAATCTCGACGCCGATCTCGGCTAGTTGCTCGGACGACATGCTCGACAGAGCGCGAGCGTCCTGCAAACCCCCTAACAAGGGATGGCGAGCGTCTGTGTCCGGCGTCGTTTGAGGTTCGTTTGCATTCATGAAGTTCGCTCCAAAAGGTAGTCCGCCGTCTGGCTTAACCGCACTGACCGGTCCCCGAATAACTCGAGAGACTGCTGGGCCGCGCTGATCATGGCCTCCGCGTGACGCCGAGCCAATTCGATGCCGGCGTGTTGCTGCGTTGCGGTGGCATCCGTTGCCTGGGTGATCGCTTGATTTGATTTTAATTGAGACTCGCTCGAATTTTCCGCTGCCATCAGATCGGGGAACGTGAATTTGCCACGGCCGCTGTCTTTTCCGGTCCGTTTTCCGAGTTGTTCGTCGCTCGCGGTGTAATCGAGAACATCATCGGTGATTTGAAATGCCAGCCCGAAGGCGGTCGCAAAGCCAACCAGCGCTTCGATCTGTGCGTCGCTACCACCCGCTGCAATGCCGCCCAGCTTGGCACAGGCAATGAACAAATCGCCGGTTTTGCGTCGGTGGATGGACTCCAAATGCAGTCGAGCGGCCAGCGGCGAGGCAAAATCAGCAATTTGCAGACTCTCAGCGGCGAGATCATCCTCCTGGCCGCCAACCAAGCCGGCCGGCCCAGCCGCCATTGCCAACTCGCCCATCATCCGAGCGGCCCGAGCTCGATCGGGCGTATGTGTATACAGATGTGCCATTGCCGCCGCCTGCAGAGCGTCACCGGCCAGGATCGCGGTCGCTTGACCGAACTCGATATGCGTTGTCGGCCGGCCTCGACGCAAATCATCATCATCCATCGCGGGCAAGTCATCGTGGATCAATGAATAGGCGTGAATCATCTCGACCGCGACCGCGGGCACGAGGGCGTCGGAGATTGCCCCGCCGCAGGCTTCGGCCGACATCATCACCAAGGCCGGTCGCAAACGTTTGCCGGGCGCGAGCAGGGCGTAACGGATCGCTTGCTTCAATCGATCGGGACAGCCCTGACCAAACTGGGTAGCTTCGTCGAGCGCCGGTTCGATGGCGTCCCGATAGGGCTGGAGTATCTCGGCAATGCCGCTCATTGGTCATCGCCCGCAGAGGAATTCTCGCTGGTCGATTCGCTCGACACCGCACCGCGGCGCTGCCCGCGAGTTTTCTGCTTTTCCAGCAGCGTCTCGGTATCGTTGCCATGACCGCCACCGGCATCGTCGAGCGGTTGGGTGACCGGGTTGCCGTCGGCATCGAATCCCGCCAATACACTGACTCGGCGTTCGGCGATCTCGAGCAGTTCGTAGCACTGACGCATTTTCTTGACCGCCGATTCGTATTGGCGGAGCGAATCGTCGAGGCTCAGTTCGCCGCTTTCGAGCTTCCGCACAACCGTCTCGATCTCCGCCAAAGAGGCTTCAAAGTCCAGCTTCTCGCCCGCCTGGTCGACTGGGGGCGTGGCAGAGGCGGATTCAGGCATCGAGGCGGAAATCTTTTTGGCCAAAGGACTTGGTCTCGGTCAGGTCTGGGGAAAAACGTCGCGAGACTATAACACAGCAGAACGAGATCTGACCAGATCCGATCGCCAGAGCCCGTCGGGGATACTCACTGAGACTGGCAACCACTGCGGCGTCGCGATCGGGTGCAAAATGAATTGGCGATCATTTCGGTTTCGGGACAGCCACCGCGATCAGCATCCCCGTTACCAAACCGCCAATGTGGGCCCCGTTGGCGATCCCAGGCATCAGAGGGGTGAAGCAGAGGGCGATAAAACCGAGCATGTAGATCACACCGATCGGAGGGATTTCGACGGGATAACCCTGTTGAACCTTGGGCCGAATCCATATGAACCCGAAAATCCCTAAGACGCCACCGGAGGCTCCGATGACCATCGCGCCCCCCCATGCAGGCGGCAGCAGAATCTGCACCAGCGTCCCGACGCCACCGCAGGCCAAGAACAGAGCGAGAAAGAACCAGTGGCCGTGGATGCGTTCGACGACCCCGCCGAGAAAGACAAGATTGAGCATATTGAAGGCGAGGTGCATCATGCTGCCGTGCAACAACATCGGCGTGAACAATCGCCAAATTTCGCCGCGTTTTACCGAAGCCATCAAATCGCCAGTCATCTGGTAGAGCGGGAAGTCGACGCAGGAAAGCGTATTGAAGAGCCAGATGGCAGTGGTCTGGTTGACTCTCAAATCGCTGAAGTTGGTAACGAAGCCGATGATCGTGGCCAGCACCACGAAACCGATCGTGACGGGGATCGAGCCTGGCGATTGCCCGCCCCCAAATCCGGTCGCCTGGCTGCGACGAATCTGCATCTGAGCTTTTTTCTGGGCCGCAATTTTCTGGGCAATCTGCTGGGAACGCTGCTTTCGCTGCCGCGCCGCCTCAGCGGACACGTCATACTCTTTGGCAGATGGATTGGCTTCATACTCAGCAAAAAACTCGCGAGCACGTGGGACATCCTGTTCATGCCGAACCCAGATATCATGGGACGTCGAAGCCGCTGGCGCCGACTCGTCCGTCGAGCTCGCCTTGGCATCGATCGACTGCGTTTGCAGATAATCGCAGAAACGATTTGCTTGGGATTCGCCCGGTAGGTTGCCGATTCGCCGCATCTTCAATACTTCCAGAATGATCGTCCGATGAATTTCATTTCCGCTATGTTCTACGCGCTTCTCGCTTCGAATGCACGACGCCTTGACGATTTGCGGAACCTGCCCGGCGAGCAGCGGCAGAGAATGCGGCGATCCGCAGCATGGCGGCAGCGGTCTCTCGGGGCGAATCGGCGGAGGTGCCCCCCCGTTCCTGGCGGGCCGCTCGGTGCTGCCTCGCTCATGCTGGTTGCCTTATTTTTGTGCCCCATCGCATCTACCGCCGAACCAGCCGATCCCAGCCCCACGAATAGCTTTCCAGCCCTCGATAACACTGAGCCGCTGGCGGCCTCCCATCCCCAGCTGCCCCCGGCGGCGAGCGCCGCTGCGATAAAACTACCCGCTGGATTCTCCGTCGCAGCCATTGCTGCTGAACCCGATGTGCAAAACCCCATCGACCTGGCCTGGGACTATCACGGCCGGTTGTGGATCGCTGAAAACTACACCTATGCCAAGAGCGGTGTTCGCTTCCGCGATGACCTGCGGGATAGGGTCGTCGTGTTCACCGATGCCGACGGAGACGGGATACCCGAGCACCGCGATGTGTTCATGGACACGTTGACGCGTTTAACGAGCGTGGAAGTGGGGCCAGGTCCCGGCGGCGTCAATGGCGTTTGGTTGATGTGCCCGCCGCAATTGCTGTTCGTACCCGACGCGGATCACGACCTGACCCCCGACGGACCGCCGCAAGTCATCCTCGATGGGTTCGAGATCGCTCAGCAGAACTACCACAACTTTGCCAATGGGTTGCGGTTTGGTCCCGACGGGTGGCTCTATGGTCGCTGCGGTGGATCCTGCCCCGGCCGTATCGGGCAACCGGGAACGGCCGACGAAGATCGCGTGGCTCTGGAAGGCGGGGTGTGGCGCTGCGATATCGACAGCGACCGCTTTGAAGTGATCTGCCATGGCACGACGAATCCCTGGGGCCATGACTTCACCCGCTACGGCGATCTGTTCTTCATCAACACCGTCAATGGGCACCTCTGGCACGGGTTCGAAGGGGCGCACTTCCGTCGCCCCTTCACTCTCGACCCGAATCCAGCTGTCTACGAAACTATCGATCAACACGCCGATCACTACCACTTCGACACCGGCCAACATTGGACGAAGTCTCGCGACGGCGCCGCGAATGATTTCGGTGGCGGGCACGCTCACACGGGCATGATGATCTACCAGGAATCGACGTGGCCCCAGTCATATCGGGGATCCCTGATGACGTTGAACTTCCATGGCCGACGCGCCAACCGTGAAAACCTTGTGCGCCGCCGCAGCGGGTATGTCGGTACCCATGGGAAAGACTTTTTCTTAACGAGTGACGAGTGGTTTCGGGGCATCGAACTGTCCGCTGGCCCCGATGGAAACGTCTTCCTCTTGGACTGGAGTGACCTCGGCGAATGCCATGAACACACCGGTGTGCATCGCAGCAGCGGCCGCATCTATCACATCACGGCGGACCATAGCGATAAGCAGCAACAACGACTTCAAGAAATTCAGCTCCGAAGGATCGGACAACTGATCGCAGGCGATGCCGAGTCGCTCGTCGAGATGATTCTGGAAAATGATCGCTGGTATTCCCATCAGGCTCTGATGCGTTTGCGGGAACTTCGGGACAGCGGCGTCGATCTGACGCAGGCGATCAATCGCCTGCAATCCCAGACGAAACGGCAGGAAGATCCAGCCTGTCGCTGCCGAATTCTGTGGGCCCTCGATGTGCTGGCCGGCATCGACGACTACGAATCCTGGTTCGCCGACCCTTCGGAGTACGTTCGGGCTGCAGCGATTCGCTCCTCTGTGCAGGACTGGCCACTCGACGATGTCTACGGGCCGACCGCCGACAGCCGGGCGGCATGGCCACGAATGGAACAACCCGCACGATCGCTGATCAACGCGATGGAGAAACTCGGAGCGGAGTCCTCGCCGCTGATCCGACGCAATCTGGCGTCGACTCTGCAGCGACTCCCTGCATCACTGCGTGCCGAGGCGGCAGGGGAGCTGCTGCGATTCAGCGGTGACCAAGACGTCGGCGACCATAACCTGCCCAAGTTGATTTGGTATGGCTTGATGAGCCGGTCCTCAACGGTTCCCGACGACATGATCGGCGTCCTGCAAGCATGCGAAATCCCAGAACTCACGACCTATTTGGCACGGTCGATTGCCGAGCAAGCAGAATCGTCGCCCCAAGCTTTTGCCGAGCTGCAGCAGCTGGCTCTTAAACGCTATCGCGAGCAAGCTTCCCCAGCTCCATCAGCTTGGTGCAACACAGTGTTGACCGGTGTGGAACAGGGGCTCGTGGGAATCCGCCAAGCTCCTAAAAGCAATGTCTGGCCGCAACTGCGTTCCGCCATCCTGGCTGCCTCCCCCGGCCATCAGCCGCTCGTCGATCGCATCGACACTCTCTACGGCGATGGACTGAGTGCCGAGCAATTGCGCGCGGTCCTCGATGATCGTGACGCGGAGCCGACCAAGCGACTCGCCGCTCTACGCGGATGTGTGGCGGCATGGTTGGAGAAAGCACCGCACGATGCACCCGCGGCCGAGGGATTGGCTGCATCCGCTCGCCCCCTGATCGCTGACCCACACGTCAATTTAGCGGCAGCCGAATCGCTCGCCCGCGTCGAACACCCCGCCGTTGCCGAGGTACTGCTGAGCAACTACGGTCGTTTCCGTGCCCCGCTACGACCCAATGTCGTTTCGTTACTATGTGCCCGCGAGGTATTCGCCCTGGCTTTGATCGAACAGATCGAGCGAGGTCGATTGCCCAAGGAAGCATTGACCGCGTCGCATGTGCGTAGCATTGCCGCACTCGGCAACGACGCTCTCATCCGCCGCATCGAAACGGTCTGGGGCCGCGTTCGCGAAACCCCCGACGAGCGATTAGGTGAGATCGCCCGCTGGAAGACCTACCTGACACCCGAGCGATTGCGCGACGCCGATCGAAGTGCGGGCCGCACACTGTTCGATCGCACCTGCGCCACCTGCCACAAAATGTTCGGTAACGGCGAACAGATAGGACCGGATCTCACCGGTTCTCAGCGCAACAATCTCGATTACTTGCTCAGCAACATCGTTGACCCCGATGCTGTCGTGGGTGCCGATTTCCGAGCGACGAAGGTCTTGACCGCCGACGGACGTTTGTTAGTCGGATTGATCACCCAACGCACCCGCCAAACACTGACGATCGTGTCCGCATCCAACAGCGAAACAATTCCAGTCGACGAGGTGGAAGAGGAAATCCCCACGGATCAGTCACCGATGCCGAGCGGATTACTGCAACCATTCACCGATCAACAGGTCGTGGATTTGATGGGATACCTGCAGTCGCCTATCCAAGTGTCAGCGGAAACCCCTTGATGCACCCGAGAATTCAGCTGTTAGATCACGAGCTGCGGTGAAGCAGATCGCAGCGTTTCGATTCTCAACTTCAATCCGATAAAATTGTGCTGGCTCACACCCATACGATTGCCCAACGACTAGAATACAACCCACGTCGTTTGACAATATTTTCTCCATTCGCCCGTCACAGTTGGACCAAGCTAAATGAATCGCTTACTCGTGTTATTGTTAATTTCTGGGATCGTATCGGTTTCTGGATGTGGTCGTTCGAATTCCTCGAATATCATGGATTCAGCAGATCAAGAAGCGATCGACGCGTACGATGCCCAAGCTGAAAAGGATGCTGCTGCGTTGGGAGACTACAAAGAAATCGACTGATATTTTTCGGCCCGATCGAGTCAGCGAGGAAGGCATTGCGGTTTCCTCGCTGACCGATCTCGATTTATCAATCGCAACGCGACCAGGTGCGTGAAGCATCGGGAGAACACCCCGCAAGCCGCCCGAGGAACGTCTCTCTCGGAACGGGGGAGTGATAAGAGACACCGCAGGTGGCGCTGCGCTGACCTGCGGCTATTCTCTTCAACGCCTCCGGCGTAGGAAGACTTGCGTGGCTCAACAGTTCGTCGCCTCGTCCACCACAGAATAGCTTTCGCTAAATCCGCCACTCATGGACCACGCGTTGCCTAGCTGAGTTTGCCTCATTTCGAAACGGCGATTCACGTGTGACACGCACACGGCGGAGCAGACGCGTGGCTCCAAGCGCAGCAGGCTACCAGTCTTACGCGGCGAGGGCGTATTGCCTCGCCGCAGTGAAAACTTAACGGTCACCACACGATTCTCAGCAGCTTAGAAGTCGCCTGAAACGACTTCACGTCCACCACGTGTACCGAGAGCACCCCAAAGCCCAAACGGGCTGGCGGCACCAGCTTGGTTGTTCGTGGCGGCGCTTCCGTTTAGGTAGACCACAGGGTTGGTCGAATTCCCGGCTTCGATGGAGTCGGTGATGAACTTGACCGCTCCATCTCCCATCAGCACGTGGGCACCGCCTTGGTGGCGGCTCGATACCGTTGACACCAAGTCACCATGGCCTGCCCCTGGGCCTGCATCGGTGCATAGCAAAGCGTTCGGTGGCAGAATGGTGTGTACTTGGCAATAGACTGGCATCGCGTCGTACCAGTGAAAACCTCGTCCCCAGTTGGCATTGGTTCCCACCGTGTTGATCCAGAATTGTGGACGTTGGGGATCGAGCGTTTCCCTTAGGAACGAAGGATTAAGGTGACAGTTTTGACGTTCGCCCGTAACACCTACGGCGCCGGTCCTCGGTAGCGACGTTCTCGCATCGAGATCCCCCAAGTCAGTGGCAATCTCTCCACACATCACCGTGTTGGCCAACCCATCCAAGGTGTCACGGAACTTCGCATTCCGCGTCAACACAAACATACCGCGGTGAGCCGCATTGGAGTGTCTTGCGGTGCCGTCGTTGGGAGTATAGGGCAACGTGACCGATGAGTCGTCACCCTGCTCGTTGACGTTGAGATAGGGGTCACGCGAGCGATAGCTCGAATCTCCGGTGCAGGCCGCATAGTTCGTCCGCCCCAACGCGGGCAGTCCGGTGCCGGGGTCGCTGGGGCATCGCAGCGTTGCGAGCTCTGTCACGTAGGGCGGGTACTGGCGCTCGTCCGGCCGCGGGCCCATCGCCTGCCAAGGCGGGTTACGGACCGAACCGTCCGAATTGATCGCGAGCGGATTGCTCAACTGTTGCCAAACTGCCTGTTGCTCGATAAACGGGAGCAAACCCACCAACATGGAGAGCCGGCGGTTCGACGTGCCGGTGGCCGCTGCCGTGGTCGGTGATGGCTGATCCCACAAATCTCGACCGCCGACGACATAGGTCCCCGTGCCGTGAATCGGCAACTGGTTGTAGGTCGAATGGTAATTGTGGATCCCCAATCCGATCTGCTTGAAATTGTTGCTGCAGCTCATCCGTCGGGCTGCCTCCCGTGCCGCTTGGACCGCTGGCAGCAGCAGCCCAACGAGGACGCCGATGATCGCGATGACCACCAATAGCTCAACGAGCGTAAAACCTTGTGAACGATGCTTATTCATGAAAATCACCTCAGAGAAAGAAAACGGAATTACCTATAGACTTTAACCCAGCCCAGAGCAGTTTGGACCGTTATTTTTCCCATTAAAGGCAAATTACGCCTCTTTCCTCTCCCAATCAGGCCGCGAAAGCCAATGCATCTCGTCGAGTACCGTCGGCTTACGGAGACGTCTCCGTTGCCCCCGCACTGCTCGCGGAGGTTTCAGCGATGCGTTCCTGGGCAGTCTGAACCAATGGTGCGACTGCGGAATTGGTCGCATAGAGTTCGACGATCGAGTACCAGATCTCTTTGGCCGCGATCGTCCGGCCTTCGAGGTACAGCTGATCGGCCGCATCGAGTTTCGCCGAAATGATCCGTGCTGCTTCGCTCTGATCGGTATCGGCTGCAGAGATGCGAGCGATCTTGGTGCGGGCGAGGTTCACCAGGGGGCGATACTCGGCGTACTTGCCCGGCTCTTTCCCAGCAGATTCTTCGCCGAGCAAGGTGACCAAACTGCGGTATTTATCGATCGCCGTTGCATTGTCACCGAAGGTTTCGTACCGCATCGCTTCGGCGCAGAGTCGCTCGGCTTCATTTTTCAGAGGCAGGTTGCGGTTCAGTTTGACAGTCAGTGCATGCTCCGCTTCGAGCATTTGGACACGATCAATCTGTTCGGATGCCCAGGTAAAATGTTCACCGTCGGGGTATTGGTGAACGAGCGGTTCGAGATAGCTGATACGGGCTTGCGACATGGACGAACGCGTGCCCTCGTCGAGCAATTCCTCGGCGCGTTGCCGCATCGTGTCCGGGTTGGGTGGCCAGGCGATCCAAACCAACAGGGCCAGGAGGACGCCGAGGACTGGGAGCAGGACCAAGGCTTTGTCGTGCCAGGGTGTCGCGTCCATGGAACGATCTCGCTTGGGGGCAACGGCGCCTCGTCCCAATAGACTGCGTGCCTCATCTCGATCCGCTTGGTTGGTCACCGCCAGGGGGCTGAAGCCTGACGAAGCGTGTTCGGCGACGCCGCTGCGGCTCATCGACCGGCGGCGGACCTCGGCCAACTGCAATTTGACCGCATCGGCCGAGACCGGCCGCTCGGTGGGTTCCTTGGCGAGCAGTTGCATGACGAGCGTATCCATCCACACCGGCGTGTCCATCACCGACGACGCCACTTTGGTGGGTTGTTGGTACTGCAGATTCGCAGTCGTTTCCTGGAGCGTGGATCCACTGATGGGGGGCAATCCAGTGAGCGCTTCATACATCACCGCGCCAAACTGATAGAGGTCGCTGCGAGGTGTCAGGGCGTCATGCATCCCGGCCGCTTCGGGCGGTCGTCTCTGGATCTGCTGGGGCGAGGGCGGCCGCTGAAAGTGGTAAGGACCGTCGCGAAAAGGGGCACTGCCATCCTCCAGGCGAACATCGACTAGCACGGGGCTCAGCCCCGCGATCATGATTTTGTCCGGGGCGATCCGACCATGAACGATGCCCTGTTGATGCAAGTAGCTGATCGCATCGGCAATCGGTTCGGCCAGTTCCAAGACGCTCTCCCACGGCAACCGGCCGCGGCGTTCGATCTCATCGGCCAACGTGGGGCCTTCGATCAACTCGTGGACGAGGTACGCGTCGCTCGCATCGAAACCGCCACCGTAGCATTGACAGATCGCGGGATGGGTTAGTTTCTTGAGCCGATCCCATTCCTCGGAGAACTCAGTGCGTGATTCCTGGGTGCCCCCGAAGGCCAGATGAAAAACTCGAACCGCTACCGCTTTTCGCTGGGACACATGCACCGCCCTCCAGACCCGGGCATCGCGGCTCGTCGGGTTGGATCCCAAGGGCGATTCAATCGCAAGCGGTCCGATTCGGCTGCGTGGCATTTAGGAAAAGTACTTCAAAAGAAAGTGGTTGGCAGGATGAGCCGATCAATGCTGGTTCATCATAACCCGATGTGCCAACGAGGGAACTAGCAGAAATCCAATCGCGTCGGGGTGCGACAGCGTAGTGGAATCGGTTCGGGTTGGAAATTGGCCGCTGCCTAAGCCGCCACGCTCATTGCGCCAAATAGACGACCGGATAGGGCATGAACTCGGTCGCCCTCTGCATCGCGACAGGCTCCCCGGCTGGCGCGGTCCCCTCTCCCGACGTGATCGTGATCCAGGTGCGGTCCTTGCTGAGAACTTGATTCCGCAGCACGCGAGCGAAGCCTGGCTCGATGCCGTGTTCCCGCGTCCCCATCAGTTCATCGCCGGTTTCGCGCAGGATCGGTTCGAGTCGTTCCCCGGCGCGGCGAAGTCGCTCTTTCGCGGCCGGTGATGACCACACGTCTGTCCACGCCTGACGGAGCTGTTCGTTGTCGACGATCGACTCTCGAAGAATGATCCGCAGGAGATGGCGGGCCTCCGGGTCTGATGCGATCGTTGTGGCGGTTTCGGCGAGTTCGTCTCGGACGTTTTCATTGGCAGCGATTTCCTTCGCGATTTCCTCGACCGCGGTGGCGATCTCCTCCAAATGGGCCTCGAGAATCGGCGTGACTTCCTCGTCGACGAATCGGCTCCATTCCGTCGCCACGAGCGCCCGTTCGGGCAGCGGTGTTTGATCGTACACCGCCCGCCAACCGAACCGCCACAGTGACGCCTTGTCCCAAATCTCCCGCCCAATGGCTTCGGCCGGTTCGGCAGCGTGTCGGCGGACGATGGGCATGACTTCCTCACGCACCAATGGCACCAGTTTCTCTCGGACGATCTCTTCGCGATAGCGTTTCACGAGCGTATCGATTTCCGCCCGATGCCTCGCGATCGATTCTTCCACCCCGATTTCGATCAAGGGCACCGAGGCACCGATGGAACTAACAATCAAAGGCAGGATTTCGCTCGCGACGGCGTCGGCATGAGCTTCGAACGCGGCCGCTAACTTCTGCTGCAAACGCTCGCGTTTCTGCGGCGGCAGAAGCGTTTCCATCACGTCGCCGATCCGACCGCTATTGCGGTGCACCCGCAACGTCGCCGCGGGGGTCCAGACGCTGCGATCGAACAGGCTGAGGGTCAAGCGATTGGCGCTTTGATCGACCTGGCGAACCGACGTGATGTAACCGACCTCTTGCCAGCGATCGGATTGGCGAGAAAAAGCGACGTCGCCGACGCGAAGGGCGCCGGTCGGGTCGGAGACTTCGATGGACTCGGTGGGCGACCAGAGCGAATCCATGATCAGCGAGGCGGGGCTCGCATTGATCTCCGCAGCCGCATCAGCCCCTCCGGGCTGAGCGTGACCCGCCAGCATCCAGGTCGCGGCAGCCCCGACCGCGGCGAGCCAAAATGCAGCGCCGAGGTATCGTTGATTTCGTTGTGTCACGACGCACCCTGGGAAGTTCGTGTACTGCGCAGCCGATCAACGTAGACGGCGCCAATAATAATCACACCGACCAGAATATTTTCAACTTGCGTTTCCAGCTGAAGGGACGTGCACCCCAGCCCGATGACGCCCATGATCAGCACGCCACAGAGAGTCCCCAGAATACTCCCGCGGCCCCCCAGCAGGGAGCCGCCGCCAATCACCACCGCAGCGATGATCTTCAGTTCCAAACCCGCACCTGCGGTGGCGTCACCTTTCTCCAACCGCGCGATATCGACACAGCCCGCGAGTCCGAACAGTGCCCCTGCAATCACATAGACAAGAATCTTAGTGGACTGGACACGCACTCCACACAGCCGCGCCGTCGCCTCGCTCGAGCCGATGGCAAAGAGATGACGACCGAAAACGGTTTTGTGAAGCCCCACGGCGACAACCACCGCGAGAGCGAGCGTCAACCACACACCCCAACCGAAGTTCGGCAGCGGATAGAGGTAGGGAATCCATCGCGGTTCGGGATACTGCGTCACCATCTCGCGGAGCCAATCCGGAATGCTCTGGCGAGGTGGCGTGATCGTGCCGCCGCGATCGCACAACATTTTGCCAATCCCCACGAAGATCGTCATCGATCCGAGCGTGATGATAAACGGAACCAATCGCAATCCCGCGATCAGAACACCATTGAACAGCCCGCAAGCCGCCCCCGCTAAAACAGCCGCTGCGATGGCCAGGTAGATCGAATGGCCCCCGTCGAGCACCACGGCCGCGACGCATCCGCACATCGCGGCCGCCGTCCCCGCAGACAAGTCGATCCCGCCGCTGATGATGATCAACGTCATTCCCAACGCCGCGATCCCGAGCTTCACGCTCTGCACGCCGACCAGCCGCGCCGACGATACCGAGGCAAAGTTCCCGTCGGTGCCCGAAATCCATTCCGCCGCCGCGAAAAGCGCAACGACAATGATCAACGCGAGCATCGGTCCAATGAAATTCAACAATCGCTGCATGGAAAACAGGTGGCCGAAAAAAAGTGGTGGAGGAAACGAGCCGGCTGGCAGCAGGCAAAGAGCGGTGACGGGGATATCGTAGCGGAAATGGCGGAGAATGTGATTGCGACCTCGCCGAATTGCGTCGCAGCTCTATACTATCCGGCCTCATTGTCGACCGACGGCTCCGCCCGTCGGAAGCAATTGTCGACCGATGGCTCCGCCCGTCGGGAGGAACCAGTGTGTATCAGCTCAGACGGGCGGAGCCGTCTGGCTACCATTTTCCACCTACGAAACATTTGCCGTGCCTGCCACTTCATCCTCATCCACCTCAAACCACACCCCCCCGTACTACTGGGGGATCGATATCGGCGGTACCAGCATCAAATGCGGGCTCGTCGACCATGACGGCAATACGGTCGCCTTTGAACAGGTTCCCACCAAGGAATCCGCTGGCCCCGAGGCAGCCGTGAAACGTCTGACCGAAGTCATCAACGAGACCGAAACGAAGACGGCAACGGCAGGCCAGGTCAAACGGATCGGGATGGGGGCCCCCGGGCCGATGGACCTGCCACGCGGACTGCTCGTCGCCCCGCCGCAACTCCCATCTTGGTGGGATTTTCCGATCGTGCAAAAGCTGAGCGAGGCGACCGGGCGCGGCGTTTCCTTTCTCAATGATGCCAACGCGGCTGCCTACGGCGAGTTCTGGCTGGGCAGCGGCGCCAAACAGAACTCGATGATCCTGCTCACCTTAGGAACCGGTGTCGGCGGCGGGATCATCATCGAGAACGAACTCGTTAATGGCGTCAACAGTTTTGGCAGCGAGTGTGGACACATTCTCGTCGACACCGCTGACGACGCGATGCTCTGTGAATGGGGTGGCGGGCGCGGCCAACTCGAAGCCTATGCGTCGGCAACCGGCGTCTCGGCGATCGCTCGGAAGAAACTTGCCGAAACCCCCGACAGTCTCCTGCATCGCTACGTCGGTCCGGAAGCCGACGACGAAGGACTGACCAGCAAACGGGTCCACGACGCGGCGGTCGAGGATGACGCGTTGGCGCTAGCGATCATCGACGAGACCGCTCGCTGGCTCGGCATCGCGGTCACGACCTTGGTCCACACCGTCGATCCAGGCAACGTGGTGCTCGGCGGAGCCATGGATTTCGGTGGTGCGAAATGCTCCGTTGGAAAACGTTTCCTCGATGGCATCCGTACTGAGTTTCGCCAGCGAACCTTTGACAATGTCGCAGCAGGAACCCAGATCAACTTCGCTACTCTCGGCAGCGCCGCCGGGTACCTCGGCGCCGCTGGCTATGCCCAAAAGGAAGCCACCCAGACGGACGCCTCCTAACGCTGGTCGTTCTCCTCCCCCCGCTTCTTCTCTCGCTCTCCCCACCTCTCTCTCCCCCAGTATCCATGGCTTCGCTTCCTTCGGTCGAAACGAAATACATCCGTAACTTCTGCATCATCGCGCACATCGATCACGGCAAGAGCACGTTGGCCGATCGCTTGCTCGAAGAGACCGGTGCGGTGACCTCGCGCGAGATGAAATCACAGTTGCTCGATGACCTCGCTCTCGAACGCCAACGCGGGATCACGATCAAGGCGCGGGCCGTCGCGATGCCCTTTCAGCGTGACGGCATCGACTATCAGCTCAACCTGATCGACACGCCAGGCCACGTGGATTTTCAGTACGAGGTTTCCCGTTCGCTCGCCTGTTGCGAGGGAGCCTTGCTGTTGGTCGATGCGTTCCAGGGGGTCGAGGCACAGACGATGGCGAATGCCTTTGCCGCCATGGAGCATGACCTCACGATCGTGCCCGTGATCAACAAGATCGACTTGGTTCACGCTCGCAGCGATGAAGTCGCCGAGGAGATGATGAATTCACTCGGCACGGATCCGGATGAATGCGTGCGTGTGAGCGCCAAGACAGGCCAGGGCGTTGCCGGTTTGCTCGACGCGATCATCGACCGCATTCCTCCACCGACCGGTGATCCCGGTGGCGCCCTGCAGGCCATGGTTTTCGATTCCAACTACGACGACTTTCGAGGCGCGATCACCTACATCCGCGTCATGCAGGGAACCGTCCGGACAGGCCAGAAAATTCGATTCCTACGCGCCGAATCCGAGCATGAAGTCGTCGAGCTTGGGCAATTTGCTCCCAGCCGCGTCGCCTGTGACGAGCTCGCCGCGGGCCAGGTCGGCTACTTGATCTGCAATATCAAGAGCCTCGGCGACGTTCATATCGGCGATACCGTGACCGTGCCAGGAAAACATTCGGCGGAGGCCCTGCCGGGGTACGACCAGCCGAGGCCGATGGTGTATTGCGGCCTGTTCCCCAGTGACGGACAGGAGTTCTCCGATCTGCGAGACGCGCTCGAGCGATTGGCAGTGAATGATCCGAGCTTCGAGTTTGAACCGGAAACCAGCGACGCACTCGGGTTCGGTTTCCGCTGCGGTTTCCTGGGATTGCTCCACATGGAGATTATCCAACAGCGGCTCGAGAACGAATCGGACATCGACTTGGTCCAGACCGCCCCGAATGTGACCTATGAGATCATCACGAAAAAGGGCGAGACGTTGATGATCCACAAGCCTCAAGACGTTCCTGATCCGGGCGAAATCGATGAGTTTCGTCAGCCGATCGTGAAATGCAACGTGATCGTGCCGGAAGATTACATCGGCGCGGTCATTCAACTCTGCCAAGAGCGACGGGGGATTCAGCGCAATCAAGAATACCTCGGAGCGGGACGGGCCATGTTGACTTACAACATCCCCTTAGCGGAAGTCATCTACGACCTGCACGACAGGATCAAGAGCTGCACGCGTGGGTACGGAACACTCGACTACGAGATCGTGGGCTACGAAGCCGCCGATTTGAGCCGTCTGGACATCTTGGTCAACGGCAACCGTGTCGACGCCCTCTCGGTGGTCTGCCACCGCGCCGATGCCGACCGACGCGGCCGCGCGGTCGCGAAGAAGCTAAAAACCGAAATCGAGCGGCACATGTTCGAGGTCGCCGTCCAAGCAGCCATTGGCAGCCGTGTGATCGCGCGGGAAACGGTGCCCGCAATGCGAAAGAACGTGACAGCCAAGTGCTATGGCGGTGACGTTTCGCGGAAACGCAAACTCTTGCAGAAGCAGAAGGAAGGCAAGAAACGAATGAAGGCGATCGGCAACGTCGAGATCAGCCAGAAAGCGTTCATGTCCGTGCTCAGCAGCGGTGACGACTAGCGAGTGTAGTCGGACCGCTCCGCCGGTCCGAATCAACAGACACGCCGCCCTACAGGTATCAGTGGACAGCGGCCGGCTCAGAAAGGCCATGTCGACGCCGCAGTTTTCTAATTTCAAAACGTCGCTTCGGCGTGTGACAAGCACACGGGGCAGCAAACCTGCGGGTAATCAACAGGATGCAACGAACCCATTTGCTTGGCGTGATTGATTGGCGTTTGGGGACTCGTCCACTCCAGCAAAGATTTCGCGAAATCCGCCACTGATTGATCCGCGATGCTTCGCACTTCTGGATTCTGTTTTTCTCCAAAATTCAGATTGCCCCCCCGAACCCGATCGAGCTTGCAATCGTCTCTATCCGTGACGATAATACCGTCACTGGGTCGTGATACGCGTCGCGACATAACTTCCGTACGTGAGACTCGTCCGTTCTGGTTGGCACCTGGATGAGCGTCACGTCGAACCATGTTTTAAAGGAGGTGATCAAGTGGATTATTGCTGTACTAGCCAACGGGGTGGAAACCCTTGACGAAAGTCGGCGGGCTGACGCCTGGGTCAGCCACCCCACTCGCGATCACACTCACTTTTTGAGCTTCGCTCAACGAATGAGCACAGCGCGAGCTATTGCCACTTGCTCAGATGGTTACCTTGGTCTGAGCAAGTGGTTTTTTTTGGTTCATCCGACGGAAGCGTGCGCAGAGCACAGCGGAAGGTTTTTTGAGGCATGGCTCTCGTATCCAATGATCGTTCAAAAATGCGTCCCTGACGAACAAACGCTCGCCAGAGACCGACAACACCATTGGCGTACCGTCGACCGAGATATCCCTTGCCAAGCCAGCACCTCTGCAGAGCTCGGCTCGAATGGCGTGGACTTAAGCAGATTTACTCGAGTTTCACGGGCATCTGTTTTCGCTTCCGTCCGGCTTGTCCGGGCGGAGTGGCAACTGCAAGCTACCTGCAAAACGCCCTCGCCAGATCGATCTCCGCTCCGGGCTTGTCCCGGCGGAATCAGCGAATCAAGTCGTGTGACCGCCGGGACAAGCCCGAGACGGAGCACCGTTTCTACTTCGCATTTTTTCGGTAGCTGCCAGTTGGTTCCTCCGCCGAGACAAGCTCGACGGAAGGATGTTTCACACGCGGCAATCGCTTAAGTCCACGCCATTCGAAATCGGCTCCGTTTCTCCCGGCAGTGCCAGTCTAACATTGATAATCACATCCCTCAAATAAATCCTTCGATACTGGAGCCATGCCTTGAAAACCTCGGGCGCACGCTTCCGTCGGATGAGCCTTTTTTTGTGCCTATCGCGCACCTGAGTGAGCGAGATTCCCAGCGAACTGTCGCCATAAGCCCCCGCTGCCTGTCCGCGAGGGACCCGCGGCGTGACGTTAGGCAGCAAGCTTTAGCTGAGCCGATAGACGCGGCTGGCGTTACCAGCGAAGAATTTTGATTGCTCCGAATCGCTCAGGGATGCGGCGAGCGTTTTCACCGCGTCGAGCCAGCGACTGTATTCGGTGGCGAGCAGGCAGACCGGCCAATCGCTACCGAACATCAGCCGATCGGTGCCGAATGCCTCAAGGGCGACGTCCCAGTACGGGCGGAGGGTTTCGATCGACCAAGAAGCGTCGCGGACTTCGGTAGCGGCTCCGGAAAATTTGCAAGTGACGTTCTCACGCTGCGCCAACTCACAGAAGTCTCGTTTCCAAGCCTCATCCAAAGCACCCTCCGCGATCGCTGGCTTGGCAATGTGATCGAGAACCATCGGCAGGTCGGAATGACGATCGGCAAAGTCGATCGCGGCAGGCAACTGCTTGGGGAAGACGAGCAGGTCGTAGACCATGTCCCGGCCGCGCAGCGTTCGAATGCCCGCATTGAAGTCCTCGCGATCTAGAAACCGGTCGTCGGGTTCGTCCTGCACAACGTGCCGGAACCCCTTGAGTTTCGCGTGACCTGCGAACTCGTCGATAATGTCAACGACGTTTGGCTGAACAAACGGCGCCCAGCCCACGACCCCGGCGACCAATGGCTCTCCACTCGCGATCTCGAGCAGGTCTCGCGTTTCGCCCAAGCTCTGACGCGCCTGAACGCTAACGAAACCCTGCACCTCGTTCTCGCGAGCAACCTGGCGGAGTTGAGGGCCGAGGAAATCGTGTTTCAAAACCGCCATTTCGTCGTTGATCCAGCCGTACTGCGCGGGATCGTAAGTCCATAGGTGATGGTGCGAATCAATCAGCATGCGTTGAAATGTCTCGTGTCAAAGTAGCAAGAGTCGTCGATGGGGCTGCGATTCCCAACGGTGGTCCTTTCGATTCCCGCTGAGACACTCCGGGTTCAACTGATGATCAATTCATCCGCCGGCCCCGATTCTTCCCAAGCCCGGCGAATCTCCCGGAGGCCATAGGCGCACAGTTCGAATTGATCGCTCAGTCGATCGAGCAGATCGCAGGGCGGTCGATCTTCGTCCGCCTCAATCGTCGACGCAATTTTGTACGAGCGTTTGCCTTGATGGAAGTAGTCGAGCAATTGATCGGGGGATCCTTTGGCATTGCCGCGAACGCTCTCGGGGTACATTCCCGAGCGAAACAGGGTCACGTCGCCGATATGGCGATGGACTTCGCGGCGGGCCATGCCGATGCGTCGCTCGGCCTCGCACATCAGCTGAAAGACCTCCGTCGCTGGCCGGCCATCGTCACGTCGGACACGTTGGATTGCATCGACACGTGTGAACCGCAACATCAGTTCGCTGATGTACTCCACCAACTGCACATCGGCGACGCCGAGCTTGGTTTGGAAGATATACTCCGACAATCCGCTGAGAAAGCGATCGAGAGTAGTTCGCTTGGGCTGCGCGTTTTCAGGCATTGCATCTATTCCTTCAGGGGATGAAGGGCGATTCGCAGGCCGAGTCGGAAAACACTAGAGAAACCGAAGCGAATCAGAAAACCTGAAATTCAGAATTAGTCGCTGGCAACGACCGCGTCAAGTCGAATTTTCACCCCACGGCGATTTGCAGAGGTTCCTACGTGATTCTCGCGCCAGCAAAAAGGAATGCACCGGCAGCGTGTTTCTCCAGGACACCCCCCGATCGACCACACCTGACAATTCACCGCTAAAATTCATCAGAGTCGTCCTCGGAGGCGGTTTAGGTGGGCGTGGTCCACCTGCCAAGTTTTCGGTTCCTGTCAGCGGGAGGACTCGCCTTGTAGGTTGGCCCGCATTCGCGTTAAGCGGTCGCGGCGAGATTGCTGCAGGTCCGTTGTGGTCACGTCTTGGGTGTAGTGGGCGACCATCGCGACAAGGTGTGCATGGTCGATGGGTTTGGATAGGTAGTCATCGCAACCACCGGCAAGGCATCTCTCGCGGTCTCCCTTCATGGCGTCGGCGGTGAGCGCGATGATGGGGCCTTGGATTCCCGCCGAACGCAATTGGGCGGTGGCCTGCATCCCATCGACATTCGGCATCTGCATATCCATGACGATCAGATCGAAAGGTGTGCCCGCCTCGCGTGCTGCAATCGTCGCCTCGACACCCTGCCGACCATCCTCGGCGGTATCCACGGTGGCCCCTGCCTTCTCAAGGAAGTGCTGGCTGATGTGCCGGACGTCGCGTCGATCGTCGACGACCAACACATTACAACTCAAAGTTCGGTCCTGATCCGGGGCGTCGTCTTGTTCACCCGTCAGCGACACCAAGTCAGGGGCGACCAGTTTCACGTCCTCTCTCTCCGAGACAGGTAGGTTGACGGTGAACGTTGAACCGCTGCCCGGTTGACTTGTCATGGACACCTCTCCATCGAGCATGTGAACAAGACGCTGGCTGATGGCGAGGCCGAGTCCGCTGCCGCCGTAGGACCGCGTCACCGATGAATCCCCTTGCGTGAAGGGCTGGAACAGCCGCTGTTGCTGCTCGAGACTGATGCCGATGCCGGTGTCCTCAACGGCGAAGGATACCTGCCGTTCGGCAGTGTCATAGGAAACGCTCAGCGTCACATCGCCTTGGTCGGTAAATTTGATTGCGTTGCCGATCAAATTGATCAGTACCTGCCGCAGGCGTGTCGCATCGGTACGAATCTCTTGAGGGACCTGGCCACAAAACTCGGCATGAAAAGGCAGGTTCTTTTGATCAGCACGAACGTGCATCAATGACTGCACATCGGCAACGAGTTGAGGGAGGGACACCACCTCCAAGTCGACATCTAATTTCCCGGCTTCGATTCGCGATAGATCCAAGATATCATTGATCAGTTCGAGCAGATGCTGCCCGTTGCGTTTCATAACGAGCACGCAATTGCGATTATCCGGGTCACGGAGATGTCCGAGAAGGACATCGGCGTAACCCAAGATGGCGGCCATTGGGGTACGAATTTCGTGACTCATGTTAGCGAGGAATTCGCTCTTGGATTGATTCGCAGCCAGCGCCGCCTGTTCGCTCTCGAGCAAGCGTTGTTCCTGCTGTTTTCGATCGGTGACGTCCGAGATAATCCCATCGAAACTAGCGAGCATCCGCTTGCTGCCACTGCCGACAAAATGCGGTGCCCCCTTGGCGAGCACCCAATGAACGGTCCCATCGTCGTGCACGACGCGATATTCAATCGCGTAGGGAAGGGGATCGACAGGGCGTGTCGCTGCAGCGATCGCCGTTTCGACACCGTGACGATCCTCGGGATGGAGTGCATCGATTGCGCGTTGGAAAGTCACTTCACCGGCATGAAAGCCATAGATGTTTCGAAATTGGGCGTCCCCCATCAAGTGTTCTTTCGCCAGGTTGATGTTCCAAGATCCCATCTCCGCAGCGTCCAAGGCCAATTGGAGGCGTTCACGAGTTTTCGCCAGCACCGTGGTCGCTTGCTCGGCTTTGCGGCGGTTGTGTTGGAGCAGGTACAGCACACCGCCGACCAGAATCAATCCGATCAAGGTGGACAGTACCGACGTGGTGCGGCCGCTTTGGTAGGAGTGATTGGCGAGCAATTCTCGTTCGCCCAGCGACTCGGCTTGACTCCGCCGCATTTGGTCCGCTCTATCAGCGATGCGTTTCATGGTGCGTTTGCCAATGTCTGTCGTCACCGCCAAACTCGCCCCCTCGAGTCCCTGCTCGTCGTAGACCGCCAGCACAATCGTCAGTTCCGAGAGGCGGTCGCTAACCAATTCCCGCAGGTCATTGACTGCGTCTTGTTGGACAGGGTTATCGCGCGTCAACTGCTCGAATCGGTCGAGGGACTCGTTGGCATGGATCACCGCCTCGTCTATCGGCGCAAGATAGGAATCGTTGCCGGTAATCAGGTATCCCCGTTGGGCGCTCTCTGCGTCCATGACCGAATTCTCGACCTCTCGTAGCGCCGCTAGAACGAGGTTGGCGTGCCGTACCATCAAGCGATTGTCTTGGAGGTCCTGGAAGTTACGCAGGGCGATCACTCCACTGACCACGAGCACGGCGATCACGACCGCGATCGCGATCGGTTCAGCAAGATGGGGCGGCCGCACTCTGCGGCGACTGCGCGTAGAATGGTGAGCGGATTCGGGCATGTTCACATCGGCTCGATAGGGAAGCGAAAGAATAACCGTCGCCTTCTCACTGTGATCCGCGTCGACGGGCCCGCAAATCCGGCCACCAACACTCGCGAACAATTTCCGCAGCCTTCTCAGACGCACGAGCACAGAGTTGATGTTCAATTGGAGGGCAGGCGACCGTTCCAGGTCAATATCCCACCCCCCCACCTGAACAATCGCAGTCGGCTGCCTACCGGTGGTTGGTAGCGCACCGAACATCGCACTACAATAGGGCTCGCTGCCCGCCCCCCGCCCCGTTCTTTCACTCCCCACCACACCGTCCTTTCACTCCCCACCGTCCCGTCCCGCCGGGACGCCCCGCCTCGTTCCCCACCGCCTTCCCACCTTGGTCGCCTCATCGGCACGGATTCACCATGCACAGACAAGTTCGCAGTTTTCGGTCATTCTACTTTCCCGCCTCGATTGCGATAACGGCGATCGTGTTCCTGGTCGGTCTGCCGAAGACCAGCAGAGCCGAAGAGGACGCGATCGGCAAATCCACTTCAGAAATGATGGCGGACGTCTCCACCGAGCCAGTCAAGCGGATGCCTATTGATGACGAGGGACGCGTCGTGGATTTCGAACGAGACGTCGTGCCGATCCTGCGATCGCATTGCCTGGAATGCCACGGGGCGGACGAGGCCAAGAACGATTTCCGCGTCGACGATCGGGAATTGATGTTGGACTACCTCATCGCAGAGGATGCGATGTCGAGCACCCTATTTATCGATTACATGGCATCCGAAGACGACGATATGTTGATGCCGCCCCGAAGTCACGGCGGCCCCCTCAGCCCGGCTGAACTCGCATTGGTGCGGTTGTGGATTGACGAGGGCGCGGCGTGGCCTGAAGACGCGATGCTCGATGGTTCGGGAGCGCCGCTACCGGCCGCTGAAGAACTCACCCACGAGAACCGAGGCTTGCTTTCGCGGGTGTGGTCGTTCCAAGGATTCCTGCATCCCGCCACGATTCACTTCCCGATCGCGTTACTGATCATCGGTGCGATGTTTGTCGTCCTCGGATGGAAATGGCCCACCTTGGGGACGCAGATGCCGTTGGCCTGTTTATGGATCGGTGCCGTATCGGCAGTGGTCGCGACCCTGATGGGATGGTCATTCAGTGTCGAAAAGGGGTACGGCTCCTGGGCTCGCTTCGATTTGGACTCCGAGATATTTTGGCATCGGTGGTCGGCTGTCGTGGTAACCATTTTGTCATGCATCTTCTCGATCGTGGCCTTCGTTTGGGTCAAACGCCCGTCTCCCGGTTTGGCGAAAACTTGGAAGGTCGGTTTGCTTCTGATCGCAGGCCTAGTTGCCGCCGTCGGGCACCAAGGTGGTGAATTGACGTATGGCAAAGAGTTTTACCCCAAAGCAATCAGTATACTTTTAGGGCATCCCGTCAAAACGGAGATGGAATCGATCGAAGAGCCTGCCGAAGCGGACGCGGCGGCAGACGACGTCGTCTCGACTTCGTGAGCCGACCTCGTTCTCACCAGACGCCCCTGTCTTTGTGAGAGCAACTCGCCCTGGCGAGAAAACCGGAGACGAAACGTCCGATCGCCCGCCGTTATTTTCGCACCCGCCCTGTCAACCTCCGCGTCACGTCCCGTTCCTTAGATTGAGATCCATTCGTGCCATCGCCTCCTGTTGCCGACGAGCCGCGTTACCTGAATCGTGAACTGGCGTGGCTCGAGTTCAATTCACGAGTCCTCGATCAGGCCGACGACCCGCGCGTGGATCTACTTGAGCGGGCGAAGTTTCTCGCCATCACGGCATCGAATCTCGACGAGTTCGTGATGGTGCGGGTAGGCAGCTTGAAACTGCAGGCAGCCGGTGGTGGCGGACGCCGCGATCCCGCAGGCTTGACCGCACGAGAACAACTGCAGGCGGTGGCCAATCGATGCCATCGACATGTGGGGCGGCAATATAAAATCCTCGCCGATGATCTGCTGCCCCAGTTGGCCGAGCACCGCATCACGCGCGTGGATTTGAACCAGTGCAGCGAACGAATGAAGGCGGCTGCGGAGCAACATTTCCGGGGCGATGTTGTCGCGGTTTTGTCGCCGCAGGCCCTCCATGATCGCCGCTTCCCGATGCTGCCGGGTCTCGGGATTCACCTCTGTGTGGAGCTGCGTGGAGTCGCTGAACTGACGCCCCAGAACATGCCTCAGATTTTGCCTGCCGGCGAAGCTCTTCCCGGCTCGGCTCAGGACGAAGACGAACCACAGTTTGCGGTCATTCCGCTCGGCCGCACCCTGCCGAGGATCGTGCCGCTGCCGGCGGAAAAACCGGTGAGCGATTCGTCCGCTGACGACGCCGGTGACAGCTCGCCTTCGCCGCACGAACCGAGTTTCAACTATGTTCTGCTCGAAGATCTCGTATCGCATTTTGTCCAGGACTTCTTTCCCGGCCGAGAAGTCGTGCAGTGCAAGCCCTTTCGGATCACGCGCAATGCCGACGTGGAACTTCGCGAGGATGGGGCAGGCGATTTGCTCGGCGGCATGGAGGAGGTTCTCGAAAGCCGGCGTCTCTCCGACGTCGTGCGGCTGGAGATGGATGGGTCAGCGAGCGATGCCATTCGCAACTACCTGATGGAGAGTTTCTACGTCGATCCGGACTATGTTTTTCGCATGGAAGGCCCCTTGGATTTGACCTACCTCTTTGGCCTGCATGGAGCCAAGGGGTTCGATTCACTGCGCAATGAAACCTGGCCTCCCCAGCGGAGTCCCGCAGTGGACCCTGCCGAGCCGATGTTCGCTTCGATCGCCGCCGGCGACATCATGCTGCTGCATCCCTATCAAACCTTCGACCCGGTGGTGCGATTGATCGAAGAGGCTGCAATTGATCCCGACGTTTTAGCGGTGAAGCAGATTTTGTATCGGACCAGCCGCGACAGCCCGATTGTTGCCGCATTGAAAAGGGCCGCCGAGCGTGGCAAGTATGTGACAGCGATCGTGGAATTGAAGGCCCGCTTCGATGAGGCTCGCAATATCGAATGGGCGCGCGAGATGGAGCAGTCTGGGGTGCAGGTTATCTATGGAATCCGCGGGTTAAAAACGCATGCCAAAGTCTGCATCATTGTCCGCCGAGAACCTCACGGCTTGGTTCGCTACGTGCATTTCGGCACCGGCAACTACAACGAGGTGACCGCCAATCTCTACGGCGACGTTTCTATTCTCACCAAGGACGAGGTGCTCGGCACGGACGCGACGATGTTCTTCAATGCGGTGACCGGTTCGAGCCATCCCCAGCCACTCCAACAACTGGCGATCGCGCCGTTGACTCTCCGCAGCACCGTTTTAGAGCTCATTCGTGGTGAGACTGAACGGTCTCGACAGGGCCAGAAGACGCATATCATGGTCAAGCTCAACGCATTGGTCGACAAAGAGGTTATCGATACACTTTATGAAGCCAGCCAGGCGGGTGTGAAGATCCAGCTCAATGTTCGTGGCGTGTGTTGCTTGCGGCCGGGTATCCCAGGCCTGAGTGAATCGATCGAGGTTGTTTCGATCGTCGACCGGTACTTGGAGCATGCCCGTGTGCTCTACTTTCGGCACGGTGGAGACCCACAGATTTTCATCAGCAGCGCCGACTGGATGCCCCGCAACCTCGATCGCCGGGTCGAACTCCTTGTCCCCGTCAACGATCCTGCGATTCGCAGGCGGCTGCGAGAGATGCTACAGTTGCACTTCCGAGACAACCAGAACGCGTGGTCGATGCAAAGCGACGGTTCCTACGAACGGATTTCGCCAGAGAAGAAGCAGAAGCGAGTGCGGTCGCAGGAAAGCCTGTACCGGAAGGCGGTCAAGGCGTTCCAAGGTCGCAAAGGGTTGCAGCCAAGCACGCAGTCTGTTTTTGAACCACATCGTGCGCGCGAGTGAAGCTCGCCCGGCCGCTACGTCTCGGTCGTGAGAACGTCTATTCCATCCATCGAGCTCGTTGATGCCCATGACCACTCCTTCGCCCTCATCGGCCCCCTCGTCGATGGAGCCGGTCGTGCGCAGCCGGGTGCTGCCGCGAATATCATTTCGCACTCTGATGATCGGGACGGTTGTAGCAGCCGTGATCGCAGCGATTGCCCGGGCCGCGGGCGATGGGGCGACGTTTGCCAAAGCCGTCACGGTAGCAATCGCTCTGCTGGGCCTCTTCTTTTTGCTTGCTGCGGGCGCCTTTTTACTGGCATGGCTAACGGCGCGGCTCGCGATTGGCAGGTTCGACAATACGCGGGAAGGGAACCCCTTCGCCAAAGATCAACTGCCACCTCAACTCCTCAAACCACGCGAGCAGGAACTGTGATGCCTCCATCTGGCGCACACCGTCGAGCAATCACATCCCCGCTCGGAACGACCGGCCTGTTGATGTTGGCGGTGATCGCGCACGCAAGCACGCCCGTTGCCGCCTGGAGTCAGGACGACCCAGCGAGCGAGGTTCCTCGTTTCCTCGACGACACGATCGGGCAGACCGTTCGGCTTCCGATGGGCTCGCGCAACTCGCTCGGTTGGACCTTACGCGTACGGACTTCCTCTCATGCCACCGCCGACACCATGCGGGTGGAGGTGGAGTTCGCGACCACCGGCGGCCCCACCACTGCGGAGCAGGTTCTGGAACTGCGGTTGAGGCCGATCGCGGCAGGCCATTCACCACCTCAATCGAGTGCCCGCGTTTCCTTGCCGTTGACCATCCCTGAGGGCACCGACCGAATCCAATTTGCGCGGCACGTCCCGAAGAGCTCATTCGGCAATCTCTACCGTGTGGAGTTGCGCCAAGACGGCCGCCAGGTTCCTGGTGGTGAAGCCACCATCGGACAACCAATCGCTGACCCTGAGTACGCGATCTACTACAATGAGTCCCAACAGAATGCGTGGAAAGTATTGTGGGTCGAATCGGACGCAGATGAATCGATTCGTTTGAAATCGATGCAGCTGTTGTCTCTTTTTAATAACCCTCAACCTTTTCAAGTCGCCGCGACGCCGCAACAGTGGGAAGAGATGGTCCAAACAGGGATCAACGAAAACTCGGGACCATCCGTGGTCAATCGGTCGATAGACCAGATGCCGTTGGATTGGCGGGCGCTGCGTGGTTTTGATGCCGTCATGGTTCATCGCACAGACTGGGAAAGGTTGGCTTCGTCCGATTCGCCCTCAGCGATTGCAATTCGAGACTGGGTTCATGCTGGCGGCGTGCTCATCGTCCGAGACGCGTCGCCCAGTTTCGACACTGCAGCAACAGGAAGTACAGCGACGGGGAAGGCAATAGCGAACACTGGGACGCGCCCCGCAGTGGATTCCCTCCGCGAGATGATTCAGCAGGTGGACACGGGCAAGCTCGATGCCTACGCCACGATGAACGAACAGACTTTCGCTAGCCAAAACCGCTTCTTTGACTTTAGCGCCGAAAACATCCAAGCCTGGCAGGATTGGTTTCCGAAAGCGGCAAAAATGATCCGGCAATCGATCCAAGACTATCCGATAACTCTAGCGACTTCGGCCTCAGGCGTGCGGCAAAAAGAAGCCATGGCAGGGAGCGTGATTTATCTCGGTGATCAACCCGATGAGGAGCCTGTGCAGATCCTGCAGTGGGCCGCGGTGATCGATCTGATGAGCTGGCACCGACATCGGCTGACCCGCAGCGGTGTTGAACCGATCCTCGGCAGCCAACGTTTTTTTCAGTGGGTGATCCCTGGCGTGGCCCAGCCACCGGTTTACACGTTCATGGGGTTACTCGGCCTGTTCGTGATCCTGGTGGGCCCGGTGGCATATCGAAAAACCGCCAAAGCCGGACGCAGCTATCTGATGTTTGCCATCGCTCCTGTACTCGCACTGGCCACGACGGGAGCCATGCTCGGCTATGGCGTCATCTCGGACGGTTTTGGAACGAGGGTGCGGAGCCGTCAGATCACCTGGGTCGACGGCGCGACGGGCGATGCGTTCACGCGAACCCGGAGCACCTATTTCGCGGGCATTCGCCCTGCCGAAGGATTGACCTTCGCACCCGATGCGGAGGTGACCCTATATCCCGATAACCAAAATCGAGGCTGGGAAGCGCGCCTTGATGATCGCTTTGAATCGCGGGGTCTGGTCACGGCGACCGCCGAAGCCCTCCGCCTGAGCCGCGAGTTTCTCCCCAGCCGCCAGCAGAAACAATTCGTCGTTCATCGACCGAGTCACCAATGGGGGCGGATCCGTATCGACGCGATTGCGGGCAACGACGCCTCGTCTAACTCGGATGCCCAGCTCGAGGATGGGGCGCCGATCATAGGACCGAAGTCGATCCGGGTCTCGAGCGAGCTGTCGTCGCCCTTGCAGGAACTGATCATCTGCGACGCCCAAAAACGCTATTTCTTCGTAGACGAGCTTGCTGCCGGGCAGTCCGCCACGGCGACGCGGATCAGCCGCGAGGACGCTTCGACTCGCATGGGCGAGATGTACAAACGCCAGTGGCTGGTCAGTAGTATCATTGGCCAGAACCAGGGCACTGGCCAGCGGAACGTGAATCGCCGAAATAACACGACCGATTTGCTCGCTCGGCAACTATCGACGCTCCAAAGCACGGTCAAGCCAACCGAAGGAGCCTTTGAATTCGAGCTGCAACAGCGGATGCAGCTACAATCAGATCTCCCCGCGAATAGCTTTCTCGGACTCACCGATCTCACGGCCGACGCGGTCGCGATCCCGGACGCTCAGCCCACCGCCAGCATCCATTATGTGTTTGGAACGTTGCCATGAACGTGCATACCAGCGGTAGCGATTGCATCGAACTGCGCCGCGTCTATCGTTATTTCGGCAAGACGAAAGCGGTTCACGACATTTCCTTCAGCGTGGCCCGCGGCCACGTGTTCGGATACATCGGCCCCAACGGCGCGGGCAAGACGACGTCGATGCGAATCTTAGCCACGCTCGACCTCCCCAGTTACGGCGATGCGTTTGTCGATGGCTTCTCGGTGATCAATGACCCTGAATTGGTGCGCCGCCGGCTGGGATTCATGCCTGATTCGTTCGGTACCTATCGCGACGTCAACTGCGAGGAGTATCTCGATTTCTTCGCGCGAGCCTATGGCTTGATTGGTCGCGAGCGAACGAGGCGGCTGAGATGGGTATTGGAGTTTACCGGCACCATCGGGATGAAAGACAAGCCGATCCGTGGGTTGTCCAAAGGCATGAAGCAGCGTTTGTGCCTGGGCCGAGCACTGGTGCATGACCCGGCGGTGATGATCCTCGATGAGCCCGCCGCAGGCCTCGATCCCCGCGCTCGCATTCAGCTCCGCAAGATGATCCGTGAATTGGCCGATCGGGGGAAAACAATTCTGATCAGCAGCCATATCTTGACTGAACTCGCTGAGATGTGCGACGCCGTCGGGATTATCGAGCAGGGCCAGCTACTGGCCACCGGCAGCGTCGATGAAATTCAACAGCAGCGAAACCAGACGCGAGAACTGACCGTACGAATTCTCGACCGAGCAGCCGACGCGGCCGCCCAACTCGTCGCGGCGCAGCAGGAATCCGATACCGGCGCCGCGCCCTCGCATTTGCTCGGCGAGCCGATCGTTGATGGTGAATTGCTGCGGTTTGGGTTCGCCGGCGACGTGCGCGACCAATCCGAATTGGTCGTGTGGCTGGTCGAACGTGGCTTCGCCGTCGCAGAAGTGGCCTCGCACCGAAAGAGTCTCGAGGACGTCTTCCTGCAAGTCACTGAGGGATTGGTGCAATAACGCGATGTCACGTCCTGCCGACGAGTTCCCGTTCCAAGCTCTCCCGGTACGCGACCGGTTGATCGAAGTTCAAGACGCGCCCACGCCGTGTCCCTATATCGACTCAATGACGGCGCGAATGCCGCTGCTCTATCCCACCACGCCCCTCGACGGTGACGATGTCGACCGGTTGCTCGAGGGTGGTTTTCGCCGCAGCGGAGCGATGCTGTATTTCACCCGCTGCGCCCCCTGTCATGCATGCGAGCCGACCCGGGTCAATGCCGGCACGTTTCGCATGAGCGGTTCGTTGAAACGGGTGCTCCGCCGGGCCGAAAAGGAGCTCACGTTGACCTGGCAAACACCGCGGGTCGATGAGCAGCGTGTCCGACTCTACAACGCCCATCGCCTCGGCCGCGATCTAGGCAAAAACCCGCCGATCGATGCCGCAGACTATCGCGCATTCTTGACCGACTCCTGCTGGCCCACGTTGGAACTGGAGATGCGCAGGCGGGATCAGTTAATCGGCATCTCGATCATGGATGTGGGGCGGACGAGCGTGAGCGCGGTGTACACTCACTTCGATCCAGCCGCGGCGCGGTACAGCCCCGGCACCCTCGGCGTGTTGAAACAGATCGAGTGGGCGCTCGAACACGAGAGAAAGTGGGTGTACCTCGGTTTGTACGTCAGCAGCAATGCGCACCTGAACTACAAAGCACGATTTGTTCCCCAGCAACGGCTCATCGATGGCCAGTGGCAGCAAATCCCTGATGGCCAGCCTCCCGCCTCGTGACTGGAATGTGCGGGCCTTGCCTGTTGGTTGCCCACAAGTATCGCGACAGGGACGATAGAAAATAGCCGTAGTTCAGCGCAGCGTCAGCTACGGTTGTTCGCGGACGCTCGGCCTTCACTCCAGAGTAAGGTGCGATACCCTGATAACATAGCGATTTTAGTAAAAACCGACTCTCTGGCGACGTCAGCTACGTTAGCTCATGTTGACGGCTGGCGCCGATTCCGTCACAACGCCAACATTCGCGTCCGAGATTCAACGCTGTTTTCCTCACTCTTACGCCCCGCCCGTTCATGGCTAAACCGACCAGCAAAAGTTTGGTGATCGTCGAATCACCCGCCAAAGCCCGCACCATCTCGAAGTTTCTCGGCAGTGGATACCAGGTCGAAGCCAGCGTGGGACACGTCCGCGATTTGCCGGGGGGCACGAAGGACATCCCCAAAAAATACAAAAAAGAGCCGTGGGCCTATCTCGGCGTGAACGTCGAGAAGGATTTTGAGCCTGTTTACATCGTCCCCGCTGACAAAAAGAAGCAGGTCGACAAGCTCAAAGACGCACTCAAAGATGCCGACAGCCTCTATCTCGCGACGGACGAGGATCGTGAGGGAGAAGCGATCAGTTGGCACCTCTTCGAGCTACTCAAGCCGACCGTGCCAGTCCACCGGCTCGTCTTCCACGAAATCACCAAGGATGCGATCCAGCACGCGCTCGACACGCCCCGTGAGATTGACGATGGCTTGGTTCGCGCTCAAGAAACTCGCCGAATTCTTGACCGGCTCTACGGCTATGACGTCTCGCAACTGCTGTGGCGGAAAGTTGGCCGCGGGCTCTCGGCAGGCCGCGTGCAGAGCGTCGCGGTGCGGCTGATCGTGCAGCGTGAACGCGAGCGGATCGCTTTTCATAACGCGACGTACTGGGACCTCGAAGCGATTTTCACGACCGCCAACGGCGATTCATTGCCGGCCACGCTCAGTACCGTATCGGGGCGAAAAATCCCATCGGGCAAGGACTTTGATCCCGACACGGGAAAATTGATCAACACGCAGCTTCTGCAGATGGATGAGGCCGAATCCAAGGAGCTGGCCGAGCGGCTGCGAAGCGGTGAGTTTCAGGTCACCAAGGTGGAGGTCAAGCCCTTTGTCGAACGCCCCAAAGCCCCCTTCACGACGAGCACGCTGCAACAGGAAGCCAACCGCAAACTCGGCATGACCGCACGTCGCTGCATGCAGGCGGCCCAGCGACTCTATGAGAATGGCTACATCACGTACATGCGGACCGACTCGACAACCCTGTCGACCGAAGCGGTCAATGCCGCTCGCGACCTGGTACGCAGCGAGTACGGTGACAAGTTCCTGCACGAGAGCGTGCGGACGTATCAAGGCAAAGTCAAAAATGCACAGGAGGCCCACGAGGCGATCCGGCCGGCAGGTACGCCGTTTCGTGTGCCCTCGGCCGTCCAGGGCGAACTCGATAGTGACCAGTTTCGGTTGTTCGAGCTGATCTGGAAACGAACCGTTGCCTGCCAGATGGCTGATGCCAAAAAGCAACGTATCAGCGTCACGGTGAGTGGTGGCGAATGCACCTTTACCGCGTCGGGGACCAGCATCCTGTTCGAGGGGTTCTTGCGAGCCTATGTCGAGGGCAGTGACGATCCCGAAGCCGAGCTGGCCGACAAAGAGCGGCTGCTTCCCTCGGTTTCCGAAAACGATCCGCTCGGCGTCGCCGAGATGGACCCCAAGAGTCACACCACTCAGCCGCCGGCTCGGTTCAGCGAAGCCTCACTGACCCGCACGCTCGAAGAGAAGGGGATCGGCCGGCCAAGTACCTACGCATCGATCATCGACACCATCCAAAAACGCGATTACGTCTATAAAAAAGGCAGCGCGTTGGTGCCGAGCTGGACTGCGTTCAGTGTGATTCGCTTGATGGAGACTCATTTCGAGCCCTTAGTCGACTACGACTTCACCGCCCAAATGGAAGACTTCCTCGACACGATCAGCCGCCAGGAAGCTGAGTCGTTGGCGTACCTGAAAGGCTTCTACTTCGGCGATGATGAGGACATCGAGTTTCCTGCTGACCACAAAGCCGCTGTGGGATTGAAGAAACGACTTGCCGAAAAAATCGAAGAGATCGACCCTCGGGTCTCGGCAATGTTTTCTCTCGGTACGCCTGAACAGGGGGAAAACCGGGAGGAGGTCTTCGTCCGCGTCGGCAAGTACGGCCCGTTCCTCGAGCAAGGCGAGCGGAAGGCTCCGATTCTCGAAGGCACGCCACCCGATGAGATGTCCCTCGAAAAGGCAATGGAATTGTTCGACGCGGCGGCGCGTGAAGACGAGCCGCTCGGCGTTCATCCGGAAACCGGCAAGAACGTCTATATCAAAGCCGGCCGATTTGGTCAGTACATCCAGCTCGGGGAGAAGGACGACGAAGAGAAACGCAACCAGTCGATCCCTCGGAGTATCAACCCCGAGGATGTGAACTTTGAAATTGCCTGCCAACTGCTGACCCTGCCTCGGAACCTCGGCAACAATCCTGAGAACAACGAGCCCGTGATGGCGCACGACGGGCGTTACGGACCCTACGTCAAATGCGAAAAGGAGACACGGTCTTTGCCAGCAGGCGTCTCGCCACTCGAAGTCACCTTCGACGAAGCGATCAAACTGCTCAAGGAGCCCAAGAAGCGGGGCCGCGCCGCGCCCAAGGAGCCGATCGTCAAGTTCGAAAAGAACAGCCCCGTCACCGAGCAAGAAGTCAAGATTCTCGAGGGTCGATTTGGCCCCTACGCCACCGATGGTGAAACCAACGCATCGATCCCCCGAGGGACCGATGCCAAGGAAGTCACTTTCGAGACGGCACTCGATCTGCTCGCCGAACGCGCCGCGAAGGGCCCGTCGAAAAAGAAGAAGAAAAAGAAGGCAGTGAAGAAAAAGGCTGCCAAAAAGAAGACAGCTAAGAAGAAGGCAGCCAAGAAGAAAACCGCAAAGAAAGCGGCGAAGAAAAAAGGGATCATCAAGAAGGAGTAATTTCATGTCCCGACTTTTTGCTGGCACCCCCTTCGACATCCCGCCGACCTGCGACCTCTGTGAGCAACCCGAGGAGCAGTGTGCATGTACCCCTGCGGAAAAAGAGGCGGCCGAAACGCGTCGCCGGATTGCTTCGGAACGCATTGCACCGGAAAAACAAACCGCAACCTTGCGCACGGAGAAACGCAAAGGGGGCCGGACAGCAACCGTCATCACGGGTCTGACCACGGCCGGCAACGACCTGCCGGCATTGCTCTCGCAGTTGCAGGCTGCCTGCGGGACCGGGGGCACTGTCAAACCCAAGGACGACCTGATCGAACTCCAGGGCGACCACACCGCGGCTGCCCGTGATTGCCTGGCCAAGATCGGCTACCGCGTCTCTGGGTAATCGGCGCCAAAACGATAGCCAGTCTCCTGTCGCTGTCGGTCGAGCCAGCCGGAATGGGGTTTGCTATAATATCTACAGCTGTGTGAAAGGCGCGTTTATCGATTTCGGTGGCATGATTTCTGTGCCTGTCACACCGCAGAGTGGCAGCAAATGCTCCATTTGGAAGCACTGCCACCGCGCTCGAATAGCCACTTTCGCGTTCCCATTTAGAGATTCATGACATGGATATTCCGCAGGTAATCAACGCAGGCGATGCTAGCATCGGTGACATGGGGCAGGGCTACCTCGTGACGGGTAAGAACGTGGACCTGAGGCGTTGGGACGAAGAGCCTGGCAATGCCTGCCAATCATCCTGCCGAGACTACGAAACGGTCGGTTATCTGATCAGTGGCCAGATGGAGATTGAGATCAACGGCCAGTGTGCGACGCTCAATCCGGGCGATTCGTGGTTAGTCCCCGCCGGGGCGAAACATCATTACCGCATTATCGAAACGATCGTAGCGATCGAAGCAACCAGCCCACCGGGCCGGTTTCAACACAAAGACGAATGAGACGATTCCGGTCGTGTGCGCGCGTGCTCAGATGATCGCGTGGATCGGTTCGACGTGCTCAACGCCAACGAGCTTTTGGTCCAGGCCGCTGTAGAAGTACGACAGGTGATTGGGGTCGAGACCCATTTGATGCAGGATGGTCGCGTGCAGGTTCCTCACGTGCAGAGGATCCTCCACCGCGACGGCCCCGAGTTCATCGGTGGTTCCGTGGCTGATGCCGCCCTTGACCCCGCCGCCCGCCATCCACATGGTGAATCCGTACGAGTTGTGGTCCCGGCCACTACCTTCGGCATACTCAGCGGTTGGTTGGCGGCCGAACTCACCTCCCCAAACGACGAGAGTTTCGTCGAGGAGCCCAGTTCGCTTGAGATCGCTTAGCAGGGCCGCGACGGGTTGGTCAGTCTCTCCTGCGTGCAAATTGTGGTTGGTTTCCAGGTTACCGTGCGCATCCCAGTTGGCATCGTTATGGGCTCCACCACTGTAGAGTTGGATGAAACGGACACCGCGTTGAACGAGCCTGCGGGCGAGCAAACAGCGGCGGCCGAAATCGGCCGTTTGCGGGTTCTCTACCCCATACAGGTCCAGCGTCTCGGCGGTCTCGTCGGACAGATCCACGGCCTCAGGGGCTGCCGTCTGCATGTTGTAGGCGAGTTCGTAGCTGCTGATACGCGACGCCAAGGCTTCTTCGTGGCCGTGACCGACCAAGTGTCGACGGTTGGCGGTCTGCACCGAATCGATCAGTTGGCGTTGGACCCCCAGCGGTAGATCTTTTGGGGGCGCTAGATCAAGAATCGGAGCCCCTTTGGTGCGGAACACGGTGCCCTGATAGGTCGCTGGCATGTACCCGCTGCTCCAGTTCTTGGCACCACTGATCGGCCCGCCACTGGGGTCGAGCATGACGACAAATCCAGGCATGTTCTGGTTTTCGCTGCCCAATCCGTAGGTCACCCACGATCCCATCGCAGGGTTTCCCGATAGCAGCTTGCCACTGTTCATCATCAGCATGGCGGACCCATGAATGGGCGAGTCCGCGGTCATCGAATGCAAGAACGCAATGTCATCGACGTGCTTAGCGACATTGGGAAACAGAGAACTGACGTGCTTGCCGCATTCGCCATACTGCTTGAAATCCCAACGTGGCTCGACAATTCGCCCGCCCGCTTTGTGGCCACCGCGACCAAATGTTTTGACATCGACGGTCTTGCCATCCATCCCCTTCATCGCGGGTTTGTAATCGAACGTGTCGATATGACTTGGCCCGCCATACATAAACAGAAAGATTACCGATTTGGCTTTGGGGGCAAAATGCGGTGGTTTGACCGCCATCGGTCCCGCCATCGGGTCGTTTTCGAGCGATGCCGCACTGGCGGATGGGAAGAATCCGTCGTTGGCAAACATACTGCTCAGGGCAGCGGCGCCGAATCCGGCACCGGATTCCCAGATGAATTCGCGACGGGTTCGGCCACAGAAATGAGAGCGTGATGAAGACATGCGAGAAATCAGGGGCAGGAAGGAGAGGGCGAGGGAGGGAAATCGGCGGGGAGGGCAAGTGCGGAGGTAGCCCCGGTGGTAGGTGACTAGTGAAACCGATTCTAACCATACCGCCCCATTGCACAACATGCTTTTGGGCGGTCGAGCGGGGCGCGGTGGAGCCCCCGTTTGCCAGAAGCCGTTTGTGCATCTGCCGGAGACGGGTAGAATGATGAGCATTCACCGCCTCCCCACTTCCGCTGCGGCAATCCAGAGCAAAATTCATGGCTGAATCCGTTCCCACCACCCCACCTCGCAATTCGTTGCCCACAACGACGAGCAACCCTGCAGACGGTCCTGCAGAGGGGCCCGCGTGTGAAACCGACGCGATGATTCCACTGGCGAACTACAAAACGCTGGGCGAACCGGAGTTGCGCGAGCGGATTGAAGCTGTACGTCAAGAGTTCGGAAAACGTTTGCTGATCCTGGGACATCACTACCAGCAAGACGATGTGATCGCTCACACGGACCTTCGCGGCGACAGCTACCAGCTCTCGCAGATGGCGGCCTCGAGTGGGGAATGCCGCACGATTGTTTTCTGCGGCGTGCATTTCATGGCGGAAACGGCGGATATTTTAGCCAACACTCCCGAACGCTTGGCAACCCGCGACGGGCAGCGCGTCGATGTCCTCCTGCCCGACATGGCCGCCGGCTGTTCGATGGCGGATATGGCGGGCATCCGCCAGGTCGAAGCGGCCTGGGCCGACATGGGAGAAGTGATCGATACCGAACAGGTCATCCCGGTGACCTACATCAATAGTGCTGCGAGCTTGAAAGCGTTCTGCGGTCGCCATGGCGGGATCGTTTGTACCAGCAGCAACGCCCAGGCGGTGCTGAAATGGGCGTTCCAACGCGGCCAGCGTGTGCTGTTCTTCCCCGATCAGCATCTCGGTCGCAACACGGCCCTGACCATGGACATCTCCGAGGACCAGATGCCCGTTTGGGATCCCTACGCGCTCGAACTCGGTGGGAACACGGATGAGCAAGTTGAAAACAGCCGCGTGATTTTGTGGAAAGGGCACTGCAGTGTCCACCAGATGTTCCGTCCCGAACACGTCGCGAAATTCCGCGCCGATCACCCGGGAATCCAGATTTTGGTGCACCCGGAATGCCCGCGAGACGTCAACGACATCGCAGACATCAGTGGCAGCACGGGAAAGATCATCGACTCCGTCAAACAGGCCGCTCCGGGGACCAAGTGGGCGATCGGGACAGAACTGCACCTCGTCAACCGGCTCAAGGCCGAGCATCCCGAACAGGAGATCCACTTCCTCAGCCCCGTTGTCTGCATGTGTGCCACGATGTACCGCATTGATCTTCCCCACCTTTGCTGGACGCTCGAGAATTTACGCGACGGAAACTACGTCAATCAAATTCGCGTCGATGACGAAACATCGAAATGGAGTTTGATCGCCCTGGAACGGATGTTGGCAGTCAAGTGAACGACATCTCCCGTCACCGCCTCGTCATCGCTGCCATCGCGGGCGCTTTGGCCGTCCTGATCGGTGCTTTCGGCGCTCACCTGCTACCCGACCGGCTCGTCGAGATAGGCGTCGATGCGGAGACCTTGCCACGGCGATTGGCCCAATTCGATACCGGCGCTCGCTACCATCTCGCCCACGCGGTTGTGCTGCTCGCGCTAGTTGCATTGCCCGTCCGAGCGAGTGCCGCGTTGCGATGGAGCTTCTGGCTTTTTCTCGCGGGCATCGTTCTGTTTTCGGGCAGCCTGTACGTACTCGTGCTAACCAACACGCCGTGGCTCGGTGCGATCACCCCCATCGGCGGTACCTGCTGGATCGTGGCTTGGATCTTGCTCGCGTTCCTGCAACCCTCCTCCCGCAAAGAGTAATCGACGTTTACAATCCTGGGCATGGACACGATGACTGAAACTTCGCCGCTCCCCTTCCCCTCGAATTGGCGTCATCGTCATCTATTGGACTTGGAGCGACTGCAGGCAGATGAGTTGTTTGCGATACTCAGCACAGCGGAGCGGCTGAAGCGGCTCACCGATGGATGCCGCCGAAAATTGTCCCTGCTGTCGGGGAAGACCTGCGCCAATCTCTTTTTTGAGAACAGCACGCGGACTCGAAACAGTTTCTCCTTGGCGGCCAAACGGCTCGGTGCGGACACGGTTGAATTCAGTAGCGCCGGCAGCAGCGTGGCCAAAGGCGAAACGTTTGTCGACACAGCGAAAACGATCGAGGCGATGGGGGTGGATTGGGTCGTGACCCGCCACCAAACGCCTGGCACACCACATCTGCTCGCTCGTGAGATCGGTTGCAGTGTGCTCAATGCGGGCGATGGCCCACACGAGCACCCCACCCAAGGCTTGCTTGATATTCTCACGATCCTGCAGCATCGCGGGCCCGGCGATTGGACGCAGGCGTCGATCAACCCGAGCCAACTGCTAGCGGGCAAGACCGTGGCGATGGTGGGCGATATCGCTCACAGCCGGACGGCCCGCAGCAATATCTGGGGGCTGAAATCGTTGGGCGCCAACGTGATTATTTGTGGTCCACCGACGCTCGTCAGCCCGCGTTGGGAAGAGATTGGATTCGAAGTGGCGCACCGACTCGACGACATTGTGGATCGCTGCGACGTGCTAAATCTCCTGCGAATTCAGTTCGAACGCCAACACACACGGCCATTCCCCAGTGTCCGTGAATACGCAGCGTTGTACGCAATGAACGGCGCTCGAATGCAGCGAGCGAAGTCTGATATTTTGATCATGGCTCCCGGGCCGATTAACCGGGGCGTGGAGATCACCCCCGAGGTTGCCGATGGCCCTCATTCGGTGATCCTCGAACAAGTCACCAATGGCATCGCAGTCCGCATGGCTGCCTTGTGGCTGTTGTCGGGCGCCTGTGAGAATGCCTCCTCGGAATCCAACTCGCGCAGTTGAAGGAAAATCGATCGCTATGTCCTTTCCCACGCCATCGCCGCACCAACCGATTGTGATCGATGGTGGCCGGATCATTGACCCCGCGCACGGGGTCGACCGCATTGGCCGCTTGCTGATCAACGAGGGGCGGGTCGCCGCCCTCGACCCGAGCGACGACGATTGCCCAGATGACGCCTACTGGATCGACGCGCAGGACCGCATCGTGGCGCCAGGATTGGTAGATCTCGGTGCCGAATTGCGGCAACCCGGCCGCGAAGAAGACGAAACGATTCAAACCGGCAGCGACTCAGCTCTCGCTGGCGGTTACACCTCGGTGCTCTGTTGCAGCAACACCAACCCTGTCATCGATTCCGCCGCCGCCGTCGAATTGGTGATCCAAATCTCGCAGCGCGTCGGCGGTGTGCGTGTCTTCCCAATCGGGTGCTTGAGCAAGGGACGCAAAGCCGAACAGATGGCCGAGCTGGCGATTCTCGCCGAAGCCGGCGCGATCGGCTTCAGCGATTCCCCGCAAGCGATGCCCAACGACGCCCTGCTCAAACGGGCCCTCGATTACTGCCGGATGTTTGATCTGCCGATCTTCGATCGACCTGAGGTTCCCGGGCTTGCCGAAGGCGGCGTGATGCACGACGGCCGCGTCGCACTGGTTCTTGGGTTGAAAGGACTGCCAACCGAAGCGGAGGACCTCGCCGTAGCCCGAGATGTGCGATTGGCCGAGGCCACCAAGGGGCGGCTGCACGTTGGGCCTGTCAGCACGATGGGAGCGATCGACATGATCGGACGCGTCAAGAGTCGCGGGATACCGATCTCCGCCTCGGTCTGCCCGCAAAATTTGCACGGCAGCGACGCGCTGCTGCGCACTTTCGACTCCCAATTCAAAGTCCATCCGCCGATGCGCAGCCCCGCGCATGTCGAGTCGCTGCAGCAAGCCGTCGCCGACGGCACCATCGACGCAATCCAGTCCGGTCACATGCCGCGAGCGCGTGAAAAGAAGGGCAACGACCTCGAACTGGCACCCTTCGGCGCCGCCACGCTCGAAACGACGCTTGCCGCCACGATCACCGATATGATTCGCACCGATATCTTGAGCTGGTCACGGGCGATCGAGTGTCTCTCCACCAACCCTGCCAAAATTGCCAAACTCGATGCCGGGACGCTCGGTATCGGGGCTTCCGCCGACGTCGCGGTTATTGATCCCGAAACTCCCTGGACGGTCAACGCTAGCCAATTCTTGTCACGCTGCCAGAGCAGCCCGATGGAAGACCGCGAATTATTCGGTCGTGTCACCCACACGATCGTCGGCGGCCGACTGCTGTTCGTGTCGGTCGAAGACTCCGGCACCATCGTCGCTGGCTGAATGACACGCCAGGCCTCCGTGGGGGCGAAGAGCGACACAAAACGCGTCTCTTTGTCTGCTTGCTAAGCGACGTTTCTACCAGCCGCCACGGCCGATGGAAACGTTTTTGAAAGAGATGTCACGCTAGCAATTCCTCAACGACTTTGCCATGCACATCGGTCAAACGGAAATCGCGACCGGCATGGTGATAGGTGAGACGCTCGTGATCGAAACCGAGTGCGTGCAACACGGTGGCTTGGATGTCATGCACGTGGACGGGGTTCTCGGTGATGTGAAATCCGAACTCGTCGGTCGCACCGTGGCTGATCCCGGGCCGGATGCCTCCGCCCGCCATCCACATGGTGAACGCTTGCGGGTGATGATCGCGGCCCGCCTTGCGTCCCAACGCGGGATTCGTCTCGACCATCGGCGTCCGCCCGAATTCGCCACCCCAGATCACGAGCGTTTCATCGAGAAGTCCCGTTCGTTTGAGGTCGGCGACCAGAGCCGCTGTGGCGGTCGCCGTGGTCTGGCAATTTTTAATCGAGTTGCCTTTGACGTCACTATGGGCGTCCCACCCCGAATGATAAATGTTGATGAATCGAACGCCTCGCTGCACCATGCGGCGGGCGAGCAGGCAGGCCCGAGCAAACGAATCCTGCTTGGGATCGCAGCCATAGAGGTCCAGCGTCTCCTGCGTCTCGTTGCTGAAATCCATCAACTCCGGTGCCGAGGTCTGCATCCGGGCCGCCATTTCGAAAGCAGCGATCCGAGTCGCGATTTCCGGATCGTGGACCTGAGCGAGTCGCTCGGCATTGAGCCGGTTGATCAATTCGAAACTGTCACGCTGCACGTCCTCACTGAATCGCGACGGCGTGTTGACATTAAGAATCGGCTCGCTACCACTGCGAAAGGGGACGCCGCTGTAGAGACTCGGCATGAACCCACTCGACCACAACGACGTGCCGCCGCTGAGCCCGGCACCTGTGCTCATGACGACGAACGCAGGCAGGTTCTGAGTTTCGGCGCCGAGCCCGTAAAGCGCCCAGGAGCCGAGGCAGGGGCGTCCGGGCTGTGAGAACCCAGAATGAAACAGCAGTTGGGCTGGAGCATGATTGAACTGGTCCGTTGAGACGGACTTGATGAAACAGATGTCGTCAGCGACTGCACCGAGTGGCGCCATGGGCGAACCGAGCACCGCACCACAATCTCCGTATTGTTCAAACTCGAACTGGGGCCCCAACACGGCAGCATCCGGTTGGATGAACGCGTAACGTTGGTCGCCGATCACGGACGGCGGCAACGGCTTGCCCTCGAACTCAGTGAGCGTTGGCTTAGGATCGAACAACTCGATCTGGCTCGGGGCCCCCGCCATGAAGAGATGAATGACCGCCTTGGCCGACCCACGGAAATGCGGCGTTTTCGGTGCTAGTGGATTGGAAGCGAGGTCCTGAGCGGCGACGTTTGTCCCAGGCACTGCGCCACTGAGCAGTCCCGCTGCTGCCATCTTGCCAAGCCCCACGCGGCACTCATTCAAGAAATAACGACGGGAGAGATTGGGCGAACGGGAGGTGGGTTCGTGCATGTTTCTTCTCAGGTGCATCGCGTGGACAACTCAGTTCTTAGTGATCGACTCGTCGAGGCATAACAGCACTCGGGCCGTGGCCGCCCAGTCATGGTGCTGTTGGTGAAACGCTGTGAGCATCTCGATTTCGCTCGGGCTTGGACAACGAGTGAGCAAGCGGCGAAATCCGAGCCTGATTCGATCGCGATCGTCGCCCGCAGCATCCGCCATCTCGCTACCGAAATGCTCTGCGATCTCGATGAACATCGGATCATTCATCAATGTCAGCGACTGCAATGGCGTGTTGGAGACGTCGCGGCGGGCGAGACAGGACTCACCTGATCCCGCATCGAACGTCGCGAACATAGCAAAAGGTGCCGTCCGCTGCTGATAGGTATAGATTCCCCGGCGGTACCGGTCCGCACCCTCACTAGCGTGCCAATTCGACTTGGCGTAGTTCGCCGCTTGCGCGGCGGCGGGTTGGGGTGGCCGCACGGGCGGTCCATGCATTTTCGATTCGAGCAACCCCGCAGCGGCAAGTGAGACGTCGCGAATGACCTCGGCGTCCAATCGCTTGCGTGGAAATCGACTCAAGAGCACCCCCGCTCGCGGGTCATCATTCGATGGATCGATCCGCGAGGATTGCTGGTAGGTGGCGCTGGTCACGATCAATCGATGGAGCTGCTTGACGTCCCAACCACCGTCCATCAAATCGACCGCGAGATAGTCAAGCAGCTGCGGGTGAGAGGGGGGCGATCCCTGCATGCCGAAATCCGTGACCGTGTTCACTATGCCGTTCCCGAAGAAAGCGGCCCAGGCTCGGTTGGCGACGACGCGGGCGGTCAACGGATTGTCACGTGCGACGATCCAACGAGCGAATTCCAACCGGTTCGTCGGCGAGGCGTCGCCCGCCCAGCGCAGCACATCGGGGACACGCGGTGAAACTTGCTCGGTCGGCTGCGTGTACTCACCACGCCGGTGCAAGAACGTCGGCCGGGGGTGCTCCGGCGGTCGTTCCCGCATCACAAGCGTGGGTGTGCCGGGCGGTGTACTGCGGAGGCTCACCCATTGCCGAGCGGTTTTCTCCAGCTCTTCGGTACCCAGGAGGAAGGCTTTTCGGACCTCCCTGTTCGCTTTGGCGGCATCAACATCGAGCGACTGCAGTAGCTCGGTCGCCAACAGGGTCGCCCGGGGTTTCTCGCCTGTGGCGTTGGTGACACTAACCCGGAACTTCCCCAACGAGCTGGCGAAATGGCGTCCAAAGTGCATTCGCAGGTTCAGCGGCGTGCCCGCTGGAATGGGTTTTTCGAGAACGAAGACGGCGATGTGCCGCAGCCCAGGGCGCCCCGACGCCGACCATCCCGTTTGCAGGTCACCGTCGCATGCCATCTCGGCGGTAGCCGGATTGCTGCCGAAGTGGTTCTTCGCATAGCTCTGGCTGGCCCCAGCGATTCCGATTCGTTGTGGCTCGGTACCGGAATCTTCCGCCGCCGTTTCGATCTCCAATTCACTTAGAAAAAAGTCGCCCTTGGGCCCTTCGTAGTAAGTCGATCCGGGGCCCGATTTGGGCAACCGCTGATCGGGAAGTGCTTCCAAGCGAATAGCGGTAATGGGCGCCTTCGATCCTGGGTATGCGAGGGAGTAGATGTCATGCTTGGAGGTATCGCCGCCAGCAAAGATGATCCCGTCGTCTTCATGCATCAGATAGGGAACATTCGCAGACACCGCCGTGGGCTCGATCGTGGCCCAGGACGCGTCTTGCTTCGCAGTAACTGACCACCAGGCCGAGAACGCGGCAACGAAAGTGTTCTCAGACGGAGCGTCCTGACCGCTCGAGCTTTCCCCAGCGGTTTCGCTGCTCTCGGGTTCCGGCCAATGGGACTCCAGTCCCAAAAGAATCTTGTCCGCCTTGGCCCATTGAGAGGCTTGATGCTCGAGCGACTGCTCGCTGCGGATGAAGTAGTCGGGTTCGTCGACGTTATTGAGTAGGGCCATCATCCCAAAATAATCGCGATGCGTGATCGGATCGTACTTGTGCGTGTGGCACTGGGCACAGCCAGTCGTCAGCCCCAGCCACGTCGTACCCGTTGTCGCGACGCGATCGGTCATCGCGTGATAACGAAACTCCATCGGGTCGATACCGCCTTCTTCGTTGAGCATGGTATTGCGATGGAACCCGGTCGCCACGCGTTGCTGCGGCCCGGCCCCGGGGAGCATATCCCCAGCGAGCTGTTCGATAGTGAAGCGGTCGAATGGCATGCCATCGTTGATGGCATCGATGACCCAGTCGCGGTAGGGCCACATGCTGCGATCGCGATCCTTCTCATAGCCGTTGGTGTCGGCGTAACGCGCCAGGTCAAGCCACCGCCGGGCCCAGCGTTCACCGTACTCGTCTCGCTGTAACAACTCGTCAACGATCTGCCCGTACGCCTCGGGAGATGGATCGGCAGCAAACGCATCCGCCTGAGCGACCGACGGTGGCAGCCCGATCAAATCGAGGTACAGACGGCGGATCAATAGGAGTGGATCGGCGGCAGGGGCGCGAGCCAAGCCCTCGCGAGTGAGTCGCTGGTCGACGAAATGGTCGATCGGGTGGACGCCCTGTGGCACGGCCGCTGCCACGGGCGCCACAAACGCCCAGTGCTCCTCATAGTTCGCCCCCGCCTCGACCCATCGCCCGAGCGTGTTGATTTGTTCTGCATCGAGCGGTTTATTAGCGTGCGGCGGTGGCATCCGAACATCCGCGTCGTCCGAGCGGATGCGCGAAACCACTTCCTCCCAGTCAGCCTCGTCAGGAAGATCCAAGCGCAGCCCAGCCTCACGGTGGTCCTCGTCGGGACCGTGGCAGGCAAAACAGTGGTTCGAGAGAATCGGACGCACCTGCTCATTGAAAGTCGGTGGATCCTCCGCCGCCACGGGCGAGCCCCCGCCCTGAGCACCGTGTGTGAGTGAGACAACGAGAAGACTCGTGTAGACGATTGTGTACAATGGCCAGCCACAGCGGCGCAGCGGCCCCATTGCGGAGCGATTCTGCGAACAAGGCGGTAGAGTTTGCCGGTAGGGGAGGAGCGCGAACATGGATGACCCGTGGGAGAAATCGAACCGCATGAGTATACTGTTAACGTGAGATAATTCACCCTACTCAAGATTCGACGGGATTCCTAGCGAGCGCGCCGGCCAACGATGGGCTCCCTAGAGAGGAAAACGTAGCGGAATTGTAATTGTGGCGTAAAATTCGCTGAGAAATGACCCCCAGGCCTGGGACACAGGCCTCGATTTCGATTAAATATTGAATCCCCATCAAAACATCCGTGAGCCGAACGCTCACCGATCCACGCAGTGAGAAAAGGTGCAGCATGCTGAAACTGGAATCAACCTCGGGCGAGACTGCGCCGCAGCCACACGAAAGCTCATTTTATCACAACCTGGTTCCTGCCTATCAAGCGGTTTGGCCCGCGGTGGCCCGGCGGCGGATCCAGGGCAACCTGACCGCCCTGGACATCCCGCAGGGAACCCAGGTGCTCGAGGTCGGCGTGGGGACCGGCATGTCACTCGAAGCGTACCCCCTCCACGCGAACGTGCTCGGCGTCGATTTATCCGAGTCGATGCTCGCCGAAGCCGAAGCGCTCATCGCGAAAGAGAAATGGGACCACATTCAGGTGCGCCCCATGAACGCGGAGAAGCTCGAGTTTGACGACGCCAGCTTCGATTTGGTGACGTCCTTTCACACCATCAGCGTGGTGTCCCAACCGGAGAAGATGATGCGAGAAATGGTCCGTGTCTGCAAACCGGGCGGCCGGATTCTTGTGATCAATCACTTCCGCAGCGACAATCCGTTGATCGCCCGCGTCGTCGATTCCGCAGGCGGGATCACTCGCCGGCTTGGTTGGCGTACCGACCTGGAAGTCAATTCGCTGCTGACCGAATTGCCCATCGAGGTGGAGAGCTGCCACAAAAACAACCCGCTGTCGCTGTTTCGAGTGCTGGTAGCGAAGCGGGTCTGAAATTGCCCCCTGCGGGCGAGCCCTAATCGTTGAGCCCGAAGGCGTCGCGAAGTTCACTGATCACGTTGTCCTGCATCACCGACAGTGGGCCAATGGCTCGTGACTGAACAAGCGCCTCGGCAGTCGACTCAAAAACTTCCAAGCGGTCAAACGTCGCCAGGATGCTCCCGCCGGTGATCAGGACACCGTCATTCTCGAGTACCGCGGTGGGCGACGAGGAGGAGATGTGATCGGCGATCGATCCATCGCCCCGATACTGCACACCGTAGGGAACCCGACAAACGTCTCGCAGAAAAACGTAACTCTCGGGGATCGTTTTAGAATCGAACTCGGCATCGGTGACACTGAAAGCTGTCGCTGCGACGGGGTGTGCAAAGGCGATCGCTTGCACCTCAGGATGCTTGCGATAGATAGCTTGATGGGCTAACACCGCTCGGCTCGCCTTCTTTCCTGCCTCCCGCGCGGCCCCTTCGACATAGACCAAATCACCAGGCTGCAACGTTTCTCGGTCACGCTGGGTGGGCGTGATGACAAATGCGTCGTCGTCGACCCGTGCTGAAAAGCTGCCTTCGGTGCTGATCAGAAGTCCTTGGCGACATCCCCGGCGGACAAATTCGCTCAGCGAGCGGCGCAGCTCGAGCTCATTCGACGTCGGCTCGTGAGCGTCAATTGAATCCAGGTCGACGCTGCGATCACGCGCCAACTGCAACTGCGTTTCATCGAGGTGCTGGATCTTGCCAATCTTACCAGCATGGATCAACGTCTTGGCACAGAACTCGAACGCCTCAAACCGATCGAAGGATTGCGACAGCGACTCACCGCCGACGACCACCCCGTGATTCTCCAGGATCACACTATCACAGCCGCCCGCAAACTGCTTGGCAATCGATTCGCCGAGCCGTTCACTACCTGGCAATGCGTAAGGCGCGAACCCCGTCGTCCCGCAGACCGCATTGGCCTGATGGAAAATACGCGTCTCCGGTGTGCGGCCACAAATGCTGAAGGCCACCAACGCCACCGGGTGAGCGTGCACGATGGCACCGATGTCGGGTCGCACAGCATAGATCGCCTTGTGAAACGGGAACTCCGACGACGGCGGATGCTTGCCATCGACCGAACCATCAGGCCGAACGCAAACGATGTCGTCCCGCTGTAACCGCCCCTTGTCCACCCGGGCTGGCGTAATCCAAATATCCCCGTTCGTGTCGCGGATGGACAGGTTGCCTCCCGACGTCGTCGTCATCCGCGAACGATAGATCCGCTGCATCGTCGCGATGATCTCATCGCGTGGGTGAATCCACTTGGCTCGTTGGTCGGATGAAGAAATTTGCATGAAGTGCTCACGTCAGATGAGTTACTGAGAAGATGATTTGCAAGATCCCAGCCAAATCGCAATCGTTCAAGGCGGAACAATCCACAAACGACGCTGGTCGACGAGAAAACTGCGTCGCCTGCGTCGATGATTCTTTGCAGAGATCGCAAGAAGCCGGTCACCTTCATGATACCTGGACGAAACAGGTTTGGGTGCTGCCGGGACAATGGCCTGAGCAGAGTTGTCTCGGCCGATGGGGTGCAGGTGGTGCGGCCAGTCCTTACCGGGCGTTCTCCGCCGCAGGCTAGCTCAAGGGCTCGTTGGACGCAGCAAGAAATGCCAACGAAAATTTCTCATCCTGGATACCTGCTACTGAGAACCGCAGAGAACACAAAATGGATGGGTAAACAGCCCGGTCCGCCGCAGCAAATTGACCTGCCGAACTCCCGACGGGCGGAGCCGTCGGTTGACTATCGTAGCCAGACGGCTCCGTCCGTCTGAGCTCAACCAACGCCACAAACTCCCGACGGGCGGAGCCGTCGGTCGACCATCGTAGCCAGACGGCTCCGTCCGTCTGAGCTAATCCAACACACCATACTCCCAACGGGCGGAGCCGTCGGTCGACTATCGTAGCCAGACGGCTCCGTCCGTCTGAGCTCAACCAGCGCACCCTTCGGAGCCAACCCGTCGACCACCCGACTCGCGTGAGAGCCCCACTCTGCTGTCGTTTGGGCCGCTCGTCGAGCCTGAGTCACTCCTAACCCAAGTCGAATTCAGGGTCATGCAACCGCATGCGACGACAGCAAGACGTCGTCAACAATCTTCAGGAGGCTTCTTTTTGCCTGCGGCGACGCTTTTCACCCACGACCATTCCGATTGCTACCAGAGCACAGAACGCGAGCGAGGCGGGTTCTGGAACCGCGGCAGCGAGTGTCAGTTGGGAGTTGTCGATAAACAAGTTACTAGCGCCAGGAGTAGTCCCCGGGAACCAACCGTAGCGATTTCCGCCGAAATCTCCGATCGGGTCGCTGGGTGCACCGCTAGTCAACATCCAACTCCCCAAAACAACATCCGATGAATCCAGCACCGCTAGGTCCACGTTCAGACTGCCACCGCTCTCATAGAACGTGTGCCGGAACGTATACCATCCAGTCATCTCGATCGCGATGGGGTTCGACTTCGCCTTGGGATCTTCGTTTGGCCCTGTATTGTTGCTCGTACCAATGATGAACCGATCCGTGTTGGCGCTACCAGGCCCGGTGGCATCATCATAAAATCCAGCATTGAACGCGAAATCTCGCACATGATTTCCATCGCTATCATTGATGGCGGAGGTATAGTCGAAGCGAGTCCCGTTGGTCCATCCGCTGCCGCCCACGTCGAGATAGATATCGAGTGAAGTTGAATAGTCCTGAAACGCCGTTGGAACACCACCTCCTGCACCGAAGTTATACCCTCCGAGTTGGGTAAAGGCGTTGAGACTCGGCGATCCGTGAAAAGAGCCCGATGCCGAGGGCACCCCGTCAGTACCATTTGGAACCTGAGTAACCCCACTCCAAGTATTTGGGTTCGACTCGAATCCATCGAAATACAGCACGGTAGCCGCGTGAGACGACGCAACGGACGCAAACGCGCAGAATAGCAACGCGAGTCCACCGCCGATGAGGTTGGCCATATTCTTCATTAGGATCTACTCTCTGCCAAGAACTGCAGATGAACGACTGCAATCTCTCGGACAACACGGTTTCGTGGGAACGAAGGGCTCACATGCTCCCCTCAGAAAGAACGAGTGAACAAGTCTAGCTCGGCTCTATAGGCTTTGTATATCTGGGGGATTTTTTTGTGCAATAGTTCTCCAGCGCAACCGCGAGTGGGAGCCGACGGCACACTCCTGTCGCTAAGAACCTGCCCCCCAACAATCGACAGGGGCTTTCGTTTTCACCTTGTAGGAGCTGCCCTTGCCAGATGCCTGTTGAAATTTTTTTTGCCGAAAGAGTGTCATTCTCTTCGTTCGAGTCGCGATCTCACCCACATCACACCGCCGCGCGCCAAACGAGATCGTTCGATTTCTGCTCAGCCGCCCATGGGAAGCCGCGCTAGCGACGGGTGATTTGGTGGAAAGAGAGACCAGCGAGCTCGCCGTTGGATCAGCGATCATCTCGGACGCGGCAGGTCGTGCTGAAAGCCGATAGGAGGAGGCTCCCGACGGGCGGAGCCGTCGGTCGACGGGCGGAGCCGTCGGTCGACTATCGTAGCCAGACGGCTCCGACCGTCTGAGCTAATCCAACGCACCAAACTCCCGACGGGCCGAGCCGTCGGTCGACTATCGTAGCCAGACGGCTCCGTCCGTCTGAGCTAATCCAACGCACCGAACTCCCGACGGGCGGAGCCGTCGGTCGACCATCGTAGCCAGACGGCTCCGTCCGTCTGAGCTAATCCAACGCACCATACTCCCGACGGGCGGAGCCGTCGGTCGACTATCGTAGCCAGACGGCTCCGACCGTCTGAGCTAATCCAACGCACCATACTCCCGACGGGCCGAGCCGTCGGTTGACCATCGTAGCCAGACGGCTCCGTCCGTCTGAGCTAATCCAACACACCATACTCCCAACGGGCGGAGCCGTCGGTCGACTATCGTAGCCAGACGGCTCCGACCGTCTGAGCTCAACCAGCGCACCGAACTCCCGACGGGCGGAGCCGTCGGTCGACTATTTCACGCCCGCGGATGAAACTCGCGGTGGACGCGTTGCAATCGGCTATGCTCGACATGCGTGTAGATCTGCGTCGTTTGAATGCTGGCGTGACCAAGCATCTCTTGGACCTGCCGCAGGTCGGCGCCGCCGCCGAGCAGATGGGTTGCGAAGCTGTGCCGGAGCGAGTGCGGACTGATCTCAGCGAGGATCCCTGCCCGCTTGGCGTAGCGTTTGACCAGCCGCCAGAGCTGGATGCGGTCGAGCGGACGTCCGCTGCGAGATAAAAACAGTTCATCACAGAGCGAGGGAGCGCGGCCGGCCAGAATCCCACGGGCTTGCGCGAGATAGAATTCAATGGCGGCGATCGCCTGTCCCCCGATCGGTACCATCCGCTGTTTATCCCCCTTGCCGTGGCAACGCAGGTGTTTCTCGGGCAGGGATAGGTCGCGGACCCGCAGCGAACACACCTCCGAGACGCGGCAGCCCGTGGCGTAGAGCACTTCGAGCAGCGCCCGGTCCCGCTCCCAAAACGAATCGCTCTTCTTAACCGCGGACAGAAACGCCTCGACCTCGGAGGGCGACATCACGCCCGGCATCCGCTGCCATGCCTTTTGGGTCGCGAGCAATTCCGCAGGATTCTCGCTGGCGAGACCCTCCAATTGCAAATATTTGTAAAACGTCCGCACCGCCACGATGTTGCGTGAGATCGATGCGGGAGCCAGATTGCGGTCGTGAAGATAGCCTACGAATCCGGAGAGTTCCGTGATATTCATGTCCGCCGCTTGGCGACCATCGAGCCAGGCGAGGAACTGTTTCATGTCGCGGGTGTAGGCATCCACCGTATTTTTCGCGAGATGGCACTCCCGTTTGAGATAGATCAAGAAGTCGGCGCAAACCGAATCGCTTGCCTCAACCGGTTTCGCTGCAGCACCGCCACTTTGGAGCTGTTGCAGCTTGGTCATCCGTTTCGCCATGAGTAGTCTCTCACCTAGGAATTCGCTATTCTCTGACTCTTCTTATCGACCCTCGTATCGTTTGGATTGAAGTAGATGAACGTTTTGGTAGTAGGTGGTGCCGGATACATTGGCTCGCATGCGGTCGCACGACTGATCGATGCAGGTCACCAAATCGTTGTATTGGACAACCTTTCCCGCGGCCATGCTGCTGCGGTACCTGACGGCATGCTCGTTCGCGGTAATCTCAACGACACAGATTTCGTGGAAAAAACGCTCCGAGAGAACGACATCGACGTGGTCATGCATTTCGCTGCCTTCGCCGAGGTCGGGGAATCGGTTAAAGACCCCGCGTCCTACTATCAAAACAACGTCGTTGCAGCCCTGTCGTTGCTCGAAGCGATGCGCCGGGCCGACGTCAAAAAGATTGTTTTCAGCAGCACGACGGCCACCTACGGCCAGCCCGACAAGGTGCCGATCGCTGAAACGACCCCGCAAAATCCAATCAACCCTTACGGTTTCACCAAACTTGTCATCGAGCGAGCCCTCGCCGATTATGCCAACGCCTACGGGTTCGCCTACGCCGCCCTGCGGTACTTCAATGCAGCCGGGGCCCATCCCGATGGTCATATCGGGGAACACCACGAACCCGAATCGCACCTGATTCCGATTGTCCTGCAGGTGGCACTGGGCCAGCGTGAGAGCATCACCATCTTTGGCGACGACTACCCCACGCCCGATGGCACCTGCATCCGCGATTACATCCACGTCGAAGACCTCGCCGAGGCCCATTTGCGAGCCATGGATCGGCTCCAGCCCGGCCAAGGAATCTGTGTCAATTTGGGTACTGGAAAAGGCATCAGTGTGCGTGAAATCGTCGAAGCCTGCCGCAGCGTGACCGGTCACGAGATCCCCGTGGTGATGGGCGACCGCCGCGCCGGCGACCCTGCTGAACTCGTCGCCGATGCGACTTTGGCCAACGAACTGTTGGACTGGAAAGCCCAATACACCGACGTGAAGGAAGTCGTCCAAACGGCATGGCGGTGGCACCAATCCCACCCGCGTGGGTACAGCTCCTAGGGCCCGCGATTCGATGAATTCCACGCCCCCCCGAGCGAAATCCGCCAGCGATTCTGCTGATCGCCCCTGGTACGCTGACGGACTACGATTTGAATGCACGCAGTGCGGTGCCTGCTGCAGCGGCGAGCCGGGCTACGTGTTTGTCGACGAATCCGAAATCGCCGCGATGGCGGAGGAACTGCGGCTCAGCGTGGAGGAGTTCCACCAAAAGTTCTTGCGCCGCGTCGGCAGCCAGTTCAGTCTGCGGGAGTATCCCGATGGCGACTGCATCTTTCTCGACCCTAAATCGCGTCACTGCTTGGTCTACCGATCCCGTCCGATCCAGTGTCGGACGTGGCCGTTCTGGGACAGTACGCTGGAGTCACCCGCCGACTGGCGTGATACCTGTGACGCCTGCCCGGGCGCGGGAAAGGGCCAACTCTACACATTCGACGAGATCGAAGTCCGCCGCCGTGAGAAATCGGTCTGAGAGCTTTCGAGCAACGAAACCGAATTTTTCTAAGATTGATTGGACTTTGACGGTTGTGCCGGTCGATACCTATTGTGCGGGTCATTGCGGCGCGGCGTCTGAGGCCTCGATTAACGAGGTCAACGACACGCAGACAGTCTGGCGAATTCATCATTCGCCTGCCTTTCTGTCGCCACGCCGCTTGACATTCGCCCGCTTGCGTCCATACAGTGGCGACTCCTAAGTCGAGCAGCTTTCGTGGTTTGCGTCAAAATGATGCCGATCTCGCTGCACATCCGAACGAGTCAACTGGATGGGAGTGCCAGCGGAGTGACCAAAAAAGAAATCGTACGCGTCATCTCTGAAGAACTCGGATTGACGCAACAACAGACCAAAGAGGTGGTGCAGCGGACCTTCGACTCGATTGTCGAGATGTTGGTCCGAGAGGGACGAGTCGAACTGCGAAATTTCGGCGTCTTCGAGGTTAAACTTCGAGCCGCTCGCAGTGCGAGGAATCCCAAAACAAGCCAACAAGTTCACGTTCCTGAAAAGTACGTCGTCAGTTTCAAACCCGGTAAGGAGATGGAACAACGCGTCCAAAACTTGAGCGAGCAGCCCGGCCGTCCCGCATGGCTCGACCCGGACTACGAACCCGAAGGCTCGCCACCTCAACCGACCGCCGACTCAACCGAGCATCCCGCTCGATCCACGCACAGCCAAAATTTGAAATCAGCCCGCGAGGCTGACCACCCCAACCGCCCCACCGGCGATTGGGCGTGATTCGAACTCGCGGGTCCATGTTGTTCACGGAGGAACTTCCCATGAAACTTGCGACATCGGCGATCGACGCCACCCCAGCGGCCGAAACAACTGGCCGGGCAAAGCGAAGTCCCTCGGCATCGATGCGAGCCTTCGCCACCCGGATGGTCTTCAGCGCCGCGTTGATGATGACCGCAATGACATCTGTCGGTTGCTTCCTACCGATCTATTCTGCCCGGCCCGAACGCCGCGTCCAGCAGTTGCTCTACACCTCGGAAAACCTTCGAGCGATGGTCGACGAATGGGAACGCTTCTGGCAGCTCGACGCCCCGAGCCACCTGACGCCCATCCGAACTCACGGCGGCGTGCTCTAACGAGACGCTCGGGAAAGTCCTTTCCCGCTCTCGTCGACACTCGGCCGGCAACGCCGGCGACCTGTGCTCACTCGAGGCATGACGCCAACGTGAGCAGCGCGAAACCCGTCCCGTAGGGCTGGTGGTAGTCATAGAGCGGATAGTCCCACCACGAACCGTCCGCCTCCTGACGATCGAGCATCAACTTAGCGAGCATCGCTTGGTAGGGATCAATCTCTCCCGCGGGCAACAAATCCATGCCCACAGCGGCATAGTAGTGGCCGAAATAGTAGAAATAGCCAGCTACCTGCATCCAGGCTTCGTGGGGAATCGGGCGTTTACGGCCGATGTCCAACCATCCATTACGCAAATAGAGACGACACAGCCAAACCTGGATGACGTTGTCTGTAATCGCGTCATCGCCCCACAAACGCAGAGCTGCGTTGCAGCACTGAGAGCGGCCTAGACTTCCTCCCGGCCGATTGATGCTCCGCATGGGCTGCGTCCTCAAATTTTCGCTATAGAGATAGCTAAAGTCGGGTTTGCGCTGCCGGCGGAGTGCTCGGATTGCCCGTTCCACCATCCGTGCGGGTGGCTCGATGCCAATGTCTCGGGCCGAAGCGAGGGCGACCAGCACAGCCCCGTTGACGAAACTCGTGGAGGAGGACGTCGGCTGATCGGCTTGATAGCGGAAGTCATAGTAGCCCCATCCCCCGTCAACCGATTCGTACCGCTGCAACATCTCGAACTGCGTTTGAATCATCGCAGTCAGCTGGGCCTGTTTCTCAGGCGACCCTTCGTGCCATCGATACAACTGCGTCATGGCTTCAATCGAATAGCCGTGCCCCCACACGTTGTAGAGTGCATCGCCGCCGGCCCGTCGCAGCCGGGGTAGATCCTCCACCAACCACGCCTCCGCTCGCGTCAAACTTTCACGCACCCGCGACTTCAAATCGGACTGCGCGTCTCCCTCGGGCAAGTGGCGGTATGTTTCGAGCAAGCCCGCGATCGCCAGGGACGTCGTGCCGGTTCGGAACGCATGATGGGCCCCGGGGACGGGGGCGTAGATATTCAGGCTCTTCGTCCGGGTCGCCGATCCCCAAGAACCATTGGGGTTTTGATCGGCCAACAGAAACTCGACGCCCCGGATTACCGAGTCCAAGATTTCTTCATCCGAGGGCCCATCGACGACCGGTGGTGTCGGTGAACGCTGCCAATCAAAGCGATCGGCAGCCTCGATCGCCTCCCGACTCGGCTTCGCATCGCCGTCTACCACCGGGGCATCCGCAACAGCGACGACGCATAGTAATCCCACGCTGCACCACATCATGGCTAGCGATCTCAGCAAGGGCAGCGATCTCAAGGGAGGGGCAGACATGTGATGGATCCGAAAAAAACGGAGGCGGGAAACTTACTTGGTGAACTCGACCGAACAGGTCATCGCAGGGACGATCGCATCGTCGACTTTCCCCTTGATCTTGATCTCGGCGTCGAACTTCTTGGCGGCAAATGGCACTCCCGCAACGCGAGTGACGACACCGTCAAAGGAAAGATCCGGTTGTGAGACAGGCTTGATCACGCATTTCGCGTCCGCCACCACCGTCGCTAGCTGCGACTCGGACAACTCCACCCGCACACGAAGCCGATTCGGATTGACGATCGTCGCCACGACTTGCTTCTGACTGATCTTCGACCCCACCTCGATCGTACTCGGCTTGGACCCCAGTGCCCCACGAGTGAGCTGACCGTAGAGCACAATCCCATCGCCTGGAGCCTTCATCACAATCGCCTTGCGCTGCTCTCGCAGCGTTTGCAAATCTTCTGATTTCTTCGCGAGTTCCCGCGCGGCTTGTTTCCGTTTCAGGTCACGTTGTTTCTTGGCGCTCGTTAGGTTCCGGGTCGTCTTGGCATACGCCATCTCCGCTTTGGCCAAAGCGTCCTCGTGCGTCGCATCCTGCAGCGGAACGGTTTGGGAGATCATGCGTTCAGTGCGAACTTCGGCTTTCTCCAAATTGAATTCAGCCGACTCAACCGCTTGCTTGGCTCGCTTCAACACGATTTCTTCGGACTCCTCGGTGAGATCGTCCTCCTCGTACATCTGCGTCAGTTGAGTCAACTCTTCCTGGGCATTGGCGAGATAGTACCGCGAGTTTTTGAGGCTGAACTCGGCGCTCTCGATGGTTTGCTCGCGGTCAACTTTGACATAGTTATCGTAGTCCTGACGGGCTTGATCGCGTGTTCTCTCCGCAGCCTCGCGATCAAACTCCTGCGTTTTGAGAAACTGCTCGTAAGCAAACTGATCGTCATCAGCGGCGAGCTCGGCCAACTGCATCTCCGTTTCGGCATTGTCCAGTTGCCGATCAACGGCTTCGGAATCGAACCAGACAACCGTTTGCCCTTTGGTCACCCGATCGCCATGGGGCAAGATCCGTTCCACCTCGAGCGTCTGGATTTGGTCGCGGTCGTGAACCAACTCCCAAGACCGAACAGCTTCGAAGACCCCGTCGACCTTCACCACCTCGGCTTGCTCGTTACCATCCTTCTCAGAGTCCTTCTCAGAGTCCTTCTTGGCGTCTTTCTCGGCATCCTTCTGAGCGCTAGCCTCGTCATCTGCCTGCTTTTTCGCTTTATCCTTCGCTGCAGGTTCTGCTTCCGGAGACGCCTCGCCCGCATCTTTTTCTCGATCCGGATCGTCGTGAGTCGATTTGTCTTCCGCGGATTCCTCGTCGTGCGCCGAGAGTGCCGCCTGCCGATGGAGGGTCTCGCCGGCGATCACGTGTGCTGGGCAACAGCTCATTGCCCCGAATGCTCCGAGCAGCCCCACCATCAAGGTCGGATATACGAAACGCTTCATTCTAAAAGTCTCCGGGTCGGTGGGTTCGGTAGTTCTCGGCGTTCATTGTGATCACTGGGCGTCTCCGATGCCAACGGTACGTACCGCCCAATGAGCTTATGGGCAAATTATAGCCTTTCGGCGATCACCTTGTTCCCCGGCACCTGGTTCCCCGGCACCTGCCCTGGCCCGCCGTGAGCGGACGCGTCCAGTGTGAGCGGACGCGACATCGTTCGCTCGCTACTGTGGCGACGCGATCGACCACGGTACAATGAAACCTCTCCGCTCGCATGACATGTTCCCGAGGGTACCGGTACGATGACACCGCAACACGATTCGATGGCGGAGCAACTCCGCGAGGACGACAGCAGCGACGACATTTGGGACCATGAAGCTCAGTTGTCTCACATGGACGACACCGCTGGTTATGTGTGCGATCATTGTGGCGAGGAGATTGTCATCCCAGTTGACTTGGCGGGCGGCGAAATGCAAACCTACGTGGAAGATTGCCCGGTCTGTTGCAGCCCCAACGTGATCCATGTACACGTTGACAACGAGCGCGTCGACGTGCGAGCCGAACCCGAATAGGACTGACATAAACCTGATGCAGATTGAAACCTGGCTATCGCCGACAGCGGTCGGGCCTCACGAGCGCGAGCGTGCCCGGGTCGCGGTGGTGATCGATGTGTTGCGTGCCACGACGGTGGTCACGACCGCCCTCGCTGCTGGCGCAAGATCCGTGACGACGTGCCTCGACGTCAGCGACGCGTTCGCCATGCAGCAACAAGCTGCGGAGGCATCGAAACCGCTGCTCTGCGGCGAGCGTGAATGTCGCCGCATCGACGGATTCGATTTCGGGAATTCGCCGTCGGAGTACTCGCCCGCGGGCGTGGGTGAACGAGAGCTGGTGATGACGACGACCAATGGTACGCGTGCGATCGATGCCGCTGCAGATTGCGACGTCATGTTCCTGGCATGTTTTGCCAACCTCTCTGCGGTCGCCGACGCCATCATCGCGGAGGTATCGAGCGACGACGCGTCGCAGGCATCCAACCCAGAATTGGCGGGCAGCGAACCGCCGCAGACCTCGGGAGTCGTGCGCATTGTGTGCGCGGGGACCAATGGTGCCATCACGAGCGAAGACGTACTGTTGGCCGGTGCGTTGATCGCAGTCTGTCATCGCAAACTCAGTGACACCTCTCGTTTTTACGATGGGCCGGTCCAACTAGCCAACGATTCGGGGTCGATCGCCCTGGCGGCATGGCAACACTGCATCACGCACGACAAGGTCGTTGACGCGGACTCCTTGGCACGTCGCCTCGCGATGACGGCTGGCGGTCAGAACCTGATCGCTGCTGGCTACGAGAATGATCTGGTTGATTGCGGGAGCATCGATGTGTTCGAACAGGTTCCACGACGCGACCAATTGACTCCTCCCCGGTTTGTCAGCCAATGAATTCTTCGCAAGCGGGTTCCCCCCAGAGATTCGTCGATACTCACGGGCAACTGCCGCCGATGTGGCCGCGGCGCACCATTTTCTTTGCCAACCTCCTGTCGCTCTTTTTCGGCAATGCCGATCAAACCCGCGTGCTAGCCGACGAGATCGGCGAACTGGATTCTTACAGCAACCGCTTGATACCCATTTTGAATCTCCTGTTTGCTGGACCGGGGAACCTGCTGGTGGTGGAGCGAGAGCCCGATCCGGACCTCTGTCGCTACCTGCGTGAAGACCTCGGCCTCGCATTGCCCGAGATCTGCGTGCTAGCGCACCAGGACTATCTCCAACTCGGCCGCCAGCTCGAGCAGAATCCGGAGGCCTCATTGCAGGAGCTCCTACCAGGTGGACACGCCCTCGCGGCCGCGGCCGATCGCGACGACCCGGGCTGGCTCGACGGCTACGTCACCGACGATATTCTGCCGCGAATTGCCGAGCGGATGGAGTGCCCGACCATTTCGTCCATGCAGGCCAGCCAAGCGGGCAACAACAAACTTCAGCTGCATCAATTTCTGACCGAACAAGGTTTGCCGACCGTCGCCACGGAGCTCGCCGAAGGTCCGGATGACCTCGCTCGCTGCGCCGCACGCCTGCAACAACAAGGCTATCTTGCTGCGGTTGTCCGATCCCAAGTCGGCGCTTCGGGCGTCGGGATGCTCAAACTGCATGACCTCAGCCAGCCGGACCAGTTCCCGGCCGTTCCCGAATATTTCTTCCACGAGGGCCCCTGTTTGGTCCAGGGCTGGCTCAGCCCCGAAGTGCTTGGCATTTCGCAGATCCGGAGTCCGAGCACACAGTTGTTTCTCGACGAAGACCAAGTGCACGCGTTTGACACGACCGAGCAAATCCTCAGTGGTCATCACGTTCACGAAGGCAACGAGTCACCGCCACCCTACTTGAAGGAGCAACCGGAACTCCGCGCCGAAACGATGCGTCAAGCAGCACTCGTCGGCGGCTGGCTCCATGAGACGGGATACCGGGGAACCGCCAGCATCGATTGGTTAGTGGTGCAACGCGAATCCCATGCAGAGAGCGATGTGTATGTTTGCGAGATCAACGCCCGCGTCACGGGGGCAACCTACCCATCCTTGCTCGCCAAGCATTTCCATCCGTCGGGCGCTTGGTTGCTTCGCAACCTACGTCTGTCGCGCCCCGTCACTGCCAAGACGCTATTGAATATTTTCGCGTCGCGAAACCATCTGTTTCAGCAAGGGCGCCGGGCTGGTGTGCTACCCTTGAACTTTAATTTCGGCAAAGACGGATTGGTTCACAAAGGCCAGTTCATCTGCGTCGGCGAGGACACTGCGCAGTGCCATCACTTCCTAACCTTGGCGGAACAGGACCTCCCTGGCGGCTGGAAAGCCGATCGCGACTAAGCAACACACGATGAATGAGTGTTGGTTTTCGTAGTGGACGAGGCGACGAGTCCTACGGCTTTGGACTCGTCGCCTCGTCCACTACGACAGAAATTGATCGTGCGTTGCTAACTTGATGACCCGGTGCTGCGAAGCGACTGAGTCACTCGTTTGAAAGTCCGCCGCCATTCCAACAACGACACCTCCAACCTTTCAACAAGGCGAATTTGATTTGGCTGCGACGAGCGAACACGAACATCTGCGAGGGCGTTTGACATCATTGACGCGAGACCTGATTTTGATTCCGAGTACGGAGGATCGTCCGAGCGAGCGTCAGAGATCCTTTGAGTTTCTTCGCCATCACCTCGACTCCACTCCCGGCGTGCGATTGGACATGTTCGATAGGAATGGGCATCAATCGCTCGTGGTGCGTCCCGAGGGCTGTGTCGCGCCCGAAATTCTACTGTGCGGACACATCGATGTGATCGAGCATTCCGAGCCGGATTGCTACCACTCTCGAGTCGAAAACGGCAGGATCATCGGCCCGGGTAGCGGGGATATGAAGGGGCAGATCGCGATCATGATCGAATTGATGAGATCGATCCATCGCCGCAGTACCGGCGCGAGCGTCGGGCTGGCGATCACGTCCGATGAAGAACGCGGCGGTGCCGATGGAGTCCGGTTTCTACTCGACGAAATCGGCTTGCGGTGCGGGATCGCGATCATCCCCGACGGCGGGTCTCTCAATGAGATCACTACCGCTGAGAAAGGTGTTCTGCATGCGCGGCTAAGCCACGACGGCCACGAGGCACACGCGGCTCGTCCGTGGCTCGGAGAGAATGCGATCGAACGTCTGTTGCCACCTTTGAATCGGCTGATGGAGCACTTCCGTCAGTACTGGCCAGACGCCCCGATCGACCCGCGCGTCGACCATTGGTTTCCGACCTGCAGTATCACCATGTGCGAGAGCGAGAACACGACCGTCAACCGCATTCCGTCGAGCGCCTCGGCGGTGATCGATGTTCGTTTCCCGCCGCCGCACAGCGTTGAGTCGATACTTGCCGACGTCGCCGAAGTGATGGGAGAGGATTGCGAGGTCGAACCCTTGATGACCGCTGCGCCCACGGATCTCGCGCCCGATCCACGGTTCTGTGAGGCGACGGCGGCGGAAACCGGCCTGAGCGTCGTCATGAGCCGTGCGTCCGGCGGCAGTGACGGGCGTTTTTTCCGGACCCACGACATTCCCGTCAATCTGTCGCGTCCACTCGTCGGCAATTTGCACGCCATCGATGAATGGATCGATATCGAGTCGATGGTGACGTATTACCACATCTGTAAACGGTACATCGAAGGTCACTGATCGACGGCGAGCCGCTTGAACAGGAGCAGCGGCGTGTCTCTCCCTGGCGTTTTCTTCCGTCCCCTTTCACGCTAGGGTTGGCGTGACGCCCGCCCCCGCATAACCAGCCCGTCTTGCTCGCCCATGCCCTCGCACGCCATTCGCCCATACCAAACCGTGCTCCAGGCCATTGCCGCGGTGTGGTTGATTGTCGCACTTGCCTCGCTCGCAGTGAACTGGATGATGGGAACCGCAGCGGCAGCGGCGGCCGATTCAGGGGGGGTGGGGAGTCTCCCATCAGGCGACTTGCTCGTGATCGCCGGTGTTAGCGGCTTGATCGCGATCGCGGCAACGATCCCAGGAATGACGATTGTGCTCCCAGAATACGGGACTTCAGGCGGCGAAGTACCGTCATCCTCGCGTATCTCGGGCGAATCCGGCCTCACCGCCGAGGAGCTGGCGACGGACGGGGCGGAACCATCTGACCAAGCGATCGCGGTGGCGCGATTGTGGCCGGCTTTTCTCAGCGGAATGCTGATTCGGATCACCGGCACCGTTGCTTTGTTTTTAGCCAGCAGTTATTACATGGAGGCGTCAGCGACACAAATTGGAATTTGGGTGTTGGGATGGCACCTCGCCCTCCTGATGACGGAGGTCATCACGCTCTCTCGCCAAGTCCGCGTGTCTTGATGCTCGACCGCTCAGCAGAGGAGACTTTCCCGTAGAGGGTTGCGTCGCCTGCTTGCCGGTCCCGGCCCATTCCCCGTCCTCCTCGCCGTCTCGCATCACCCATGTTTCATCTCCTTGCCGCCGGCCACGACCCGACCGACCACGCTATCCCGCACTCGCTGGTCAACTCGCCTTTGTTGCGGATTCCTGCGGGTGATAGCGACACGAACATCCCGGCCTTGGGGATCCACAACGGATACTACGAGTTCTTCATCACCAATCACTTGATGATGTCGGCGTTCGCTGGGTTATGCTTGATCATCGTGGGCATCTACTGCTCGCGTCGGATCAGCATCTACGATGGCCAGGGGCTGGGACGATACCAAACCCGGGGCCGAGTCTCGCAGCTGTTTGAAACCATTTGCGCGTTCATTCGCGATGAGGTGGCCTATCCCAACCTGCGTGGGCTCACGGACAAGTACATCTACTACATATGGACCGTGTTTTTCTTCATCCTCTTTGCCAATATTCTCGGGATCATTCCGTTTGGGTACATGCTGCAGATGATCACCGGCGACTCGCACTTTTCCCACTGGGGCGGTAGTGCAACGGGGAACCTTTCCTTGACCGGTGTATTGGCAGTGACATCGCTGTTCGCGATCGTGTTCATCGGGATCCGTGAAACCAGCCTCAAAGAGTTCCTCAACCACTTCAATCCGATCGGCTGGGATGGTGGGATCATGATGCTGCCGATCGCGCTGATGCTTTACGTACTCGAAGTGCTGAGCCTCTTGATCAAGTGCTTCGTCCTGGCGATGAGGCTTTTCGGTACCATGATGGCGGGGCACCTCGTCCTCGCCGCGTTCGTGGGGCTGATCTTCGCCGCCCGTGCTGCTGGCGATGGTACCGCGTTCGCCGTCAGTATCCCGGTCGTCCTGGTCGGCACCGCCCTGACGCTGCTGGAACTGTTCGTGTGCTGCCTGCAGGCCTTCATTTTCACGTTCTTGACAGTGCTGTTCATCGCGGCAATGGCCGTCCACGATCACGACGAGCATCTCGACGACGACCCCAATGCGATGGACGACGCCTCGCAAATGGATCCTGACAAGATCTTCGATCCAGGCCGCATCAGCCCCGCCGTCGGAGCCAGTCACCCAGCGGGTGCGTAGCCGGAAAACGCCGTTTTGATTAGCTCCCGGGTTCTGGAACAGGATCGGAAGCCGTGGCTCGCTATTTGCCAGAACGCCTGGGGCTATCACAAGACTGCCCCGCCGGGGCGTCGCGATGACCTGATTGTTCCCGCGTTCTTGAGGGGCGCTGATTGCACGTGAACCGCTCAACGACGCTCCGCGCCCGCTGGGTGGTCCCCATCGCTGGCCCGCCAATCGAGAATGGGTTCCTCGAGATTGGCGATGGCCGCGTTCTTTGTACCGGCAAAGCGACCGCTGAGACCTCCATTTGCCACGATCTCGGTGACACCGCCATCCTGCCCGGGCTCGTCAATGCTCACACGCACCTTGAGTTTAGCGACCTGGTCGAACCTGTCGGTCACGCGGGGATGGAACTGGCCGACTGGATCGTCGCCGTCATCAAGTCCCGCAACGCTCGCAGCGAGCGCGATCGTGACGCCCCTCAGCCCGATCGAGACGTAATCACAACGGGAGCCATCGAGGCCGCTCAATCCGGGACGGCGTTGATCGGTGAGATTGCCACGACGCCTTGGCAGGCACCCGCTACCGAAGTCACGGTCGTCTCCTACGCAGAAGTCCTCGGTCTCTCAGCGAGTCGCGCCGCCGAACGATTCCAAGCCGCGACGCAGCATGCACAGTCCTATCCACACGCCGCCGGAATCAGCCCTCACGCCCCTTACTCGGCGCCTCCTGAGCTGATCAAACAATGCATCGATTTCGCCCTTCGCTCGAGCAGCCCCCTGGCGATGCACGTAGCCGAATCACCCGCCGAACGTGAATTGCTACAGCACGGCAGCGGTCCTTTCGCGGAGAACCTGCAGTCGCTCGGACTCGATGTCGCGGCCCATTTCCCCTGGCGGAGGGAATCGCCCATGAACTGGCTGATCGATTCGCTTGCCCACGCCCCGGCTGCATCGATTGTCCACGGCAACGACCTCCGCGACGATGAAATCCACCGCATGGCGATCCACCCGTCGCTCAGTGTCGTGTATTGCCCTCGGACGCATGCCTATTTCGGGCACGCCCCCCACCCGGTTGCCAAGCTGCTCGCTGCCGGGATCAACGTCGGCCTCGGCACGGACTCGCGAGCGAGCAACCCCGACCTACAGCTCTGGCGAGAAGTGCAGTTCCTGCTCAACGAGCGTCAAGACCTCCCGCCTGATTGTGTGCTGCAGATGGCGACCCAAGGAGGCGCGATCGCCATGCAGCGAGGGGCTCTCTTTGGCTCACTACTTCCCGGCCGCGTCGCGACCTTGGCGACCATCCCCACCCAGGCCCCGAGTGAAGCGTCTCTCTACCGAGATTTTTCCTCCGCCCCCGCCTCTCTGTTCCGCCTGATGCCCCCCACCACTCGGCATTGAAAACTGCGGCCAGCAACGGCATTTGAGCCCTCAAAGGTCGCCACGACGCGCCGAGAAGGACACCGGCGAGCGGATGGCAGAGAAAATTAAATGAAATTTCGACCTTGACCCGTTGGGTCAGATGGGAACAATTGCGATTACACGCCGAGTGAGCACCGTGGTTTTTCCACGGCACACGCACCCGGCGAGCACGGGAACGGATTTCCTGTGGATGTCTCTCCGCGTGGGACGCTTGAGCAGCGAATGAATTTCGCTGGCTGAGCATGCACCCAGACCCGCGGGCGAGAGGCAGTTCCGAACATTCTGCGTCAGCAAGGAGGCGACGAGATGCATCATTCTATCAATCGCTCGATCGATTTTTCCAGCAACCGAGACCGAATCGGCTCGGCAAACTTCCGCAGCGGCGAGGACGGTTCCGCCACCGCGGTCGCCACGCAAACGTTCCCAAGACGCGTCGACCCGTCTGATCGTGTGACGGTCGCATCGTCTCGCCAGAGCGAAACAGCACAGGTCCCGCCACAGGATGGGGATACGGAACTCCGCTCCCTGGCATCGCTGCTACCGAAATCCCGCTTTTTCTCGGGAAGCGATGTCCACTTTCACTCGATCGCGGCATCGGCCCAGGAGTGCGAGGCAGGACAACTGGTCGTCTATCGGATCGGCCTGGATTGCCCAGAAGAACTGATCTGCCAAGCATTGGCCCGTGGCGCTGCTGGGATTTTGACCGAACAGATCCTCCCCGTCCCCCTGCCCCAGTGCATCGTTGCGGACACCGATCGGGCGATGGCAGAAATCGCCGCTCTCGATTCGATTGCCGAAACAGGCTCGCGGCCCGATCAACGACTGCTGACGGTCGGTATCGTCGGTGACAGCGGCAAGGGCACGACAGCGTTAAGCCTCGCCGCGATTCTACGAGACATCCCCTGTCGAGTGGCCTACCAAAGTGATCTCGGCCAGAGTGACGGTGTGACCGAGGACGCTCCCGGCCACGCGCCGGCAACCGGCGCGAACCTAATGCAACAGCTCTGCGAGGCCGCCGATGCAGGAGCAGCGGTTTCCGTCTTTGAACTCGATGCGAACGTCCTCCGCCGCGGTGGGTACGATGAAATCGGGTTGGACATCCTGGTGATCACTGCCTGTGTCGCAGCGAGGTCCGATTTCGGCCCATCACCCGTGGAATGTGCACTGGAAAGACTTCGCCACGACGGGGTGGTTGTCGTCGATAGTGGGGACCGGCGTAGCCTGGCGTCGATCCGGGAGGCCGGCCTGCCGCATCTCACCTATGGCGTCAATACGAACGCGGACGTGTCCTTGCATGTCGTCGATGTCGAAGACGGCGTGCTAACGGCAATGATTCGCCATGGCAGAAATTCCGCGCTCATGGAATCCCACCTCGGCCATGGCGTGATGGCTCCATCCCTCGTCGCTGCAACCGCTGTAGGCATTGCAACGGACAACCCCTTGGTCCAAATCGCTGAATCGCTCAGTGGCCTCCGAGAGCTTCCCGGTCGCTGCCAAATGATTGGCGGGGACAATTGGGAGACAGCGCAGGCGAACCCGAAAATGCTGCTCGATGTGGCGGGCTCCCCACAGCGGGCTGAGTTTGTGCTGCGAGCACTGGATACTCAAACACGGGCACGGTCAGCAAACGTGATATCCATGAACGCCCGCACTCGCTCGCCGAGAGCAGGACGAGCCGAACTGTGGTGCGTGCTGGCGATTTCAGGAAACGAAGATGACGATTGCCTCGCCCACTACGGCCGACTGCTCGAAACCATGACAGACCATTGTGTTCTGACCTGCGTGGCCAGCTGCAAAGACCGATTCCTATCGCTGAGCCACAGCGTCTTGGATGGTGTGGAAAACTGCGCTGCCATCCGCTTGGTCGCTGACCAAGAAAGAGCGATCATGTGGGCTGCGAACGCCGCCAATGCCCAAGATACCGTCGTGGTGCTCGGTGGAGTGGATCGATCCTCGCCTCCCGCTCAAAGCCAAAGCCTGCAGCATCTGCAGGAGATGATGTTGGAGTCACAGCAAAAACCGTTCGACGACAGCGAGCCACGGGGGTCGGCCCCCATGCTCAAGCTGTATCATCCCGATGCCTAGCTGGGCAACTGAACACTGCACAGGAGAATACTGCTACAAAAGGGCAGCTAACAGGAGCGGTCCGCAGTCTGTTAGCAACGCGGGAGTAATTTCTTTCGTAGTGGACGAGGCGACGGGTCCAAAGCCGCAGGACTCGTCGCCTCCTGTTGATTATCCACAAGTATCCCGTTAGGGATTAGAGAGAATAGCCGTAGGTCAGCGTAGCGCCACCTGCGGTGATTCGTTGGTCACCGAACGTCGACCCCGAAGTGGGTCGCAGACCTCTTCATGAATGATCTTCAACCCCATTCGGGGTTGGCTCTTGCGTTTCGCGTCGTATCCGGTGGTGTTCGCTTGCGCTCAAACCACCGGCTATTTTCTAAAACGCCTTCGGCGTGGGCAAACTTGTGGGTAACTGACTGCTCGTCGCCTCGTCCACTACGAAAGCCGACACTTATTCATCGTGTGTTGCTTAGCTCCGCGTGCGAACCGCTGTCGCGGCGCTCACGCCGGCGTCAAATTACCTTCGGCGCCGGTGCTCGATGGCACGCGGCGCATTGAAATTCCAGCGTCGGTTTAGCCGAGCGACCAACCTTCGCGGTACTCACGTCCGACGAACTCGTTGACCGATTTCACATTCGGGCTGGTCATATCCTTGGCGTTCCACTCGATGCGTTGGCCTTGGCCAGCACGCATTGCCAGGTTGCCTACCAAGATCGTCTCGGTCAGCCGTCCGGCGTAACCGAAGTTTGACATCGTGCCGGGCTCGTACTCGCCTTTCACGGACTGCACGAACTCCCACTTCTGCCGCTCATCGCCGCCCGACTTGTAAGGGATCCGCGGTAGAGTTTGCTCGGGGAGCTTGTAGTCGGTGAACTTGTCTTCAGGCAACAGGTAGTACTTGGCGCCATAATCATCTGGCGAGAACATAATTCCCTTGCTACCGACGATCACCGCACCCGACATTTTGGGTCCACCTTCGCGTTGGCGTGCGACGCGTTTCTGAAACGACTCTGGCAATTGCGAGATGATCCGCTCCGGTGGCAGATTGCCGCCGTCGTACCAGTGGAAGTTACAGGGGGCGAGTCCGTCACGTTCCGGGAACTCGAACTTCAGTTCGCTGCTGGCCGGGTACTGTTCGCCTTCGACGATGCCCGGATTCTTGATGGCCGTGACGGCAACGGGATCCCACAAGTTCAGAGCCATGACGGGCATGTTGGTGGTATGGCAGGCCATGTCGCCGAGGGCGCCGGTGCCGAAGTCCACCCAACCACGCCAGTTGAACGAGTGGTAGATGCCGGACACGAACGGACGCATCGGAGCAGGTCCGATCCAAGCGTCCCAGTTCAGGGAGTCTGGAATCGGATCCTCTTTATCAGGCCGCCCACCACCCTGTGGCCACACAGGACGGTTGGAGAAGACATGCAGCTCGGACACATCACCGATTGCACCGCTACGGATAACCTCAACGGCTTCCCGCAATCCATCTTCGCTGGTCCCTTGGTTACCCATCTGAGTGACCACGCCCGACTTCTCAGCGGTTTCTCGCATCACGCGAGCTTCCTCGATCGACCAGGTCAACGGTTTCTGGCAATAGATATGCTTGCCCATGTTCATGGCTTTGACACAAGCAGCCGCGTGCGTGTGATCGGGCGTGCTGCACGTCACGATATCCACTTTGTCGCCGAGTTTGTCCAGCATTTCGCGATAGTCGTCGAAGTGCTCAGCATCGGGAAACTCGCGTCCCTTTTTCGCTAGCGTATCGCGATCGACGTCACACAACGCTGCGATGCGGACACCTTGATCGCCGATGTGGCTGGTGTCGCTGCCGCCCTTACCGCCGACGCCAATACAACCTGCCGACAGCGCGTTGAGCGCCGATGCTGGCTTCTCATCTGCTGCCAATGAAGTGCCAGCAAAGTAGCCAACCCCTGCGGTCACTGCCGCAGACTGGCTCAAAAAACGACGACGATTTGTTCGATTGCTCATAGGAAGGTTTACCATCAAGGAAAGAAATGAAAGGGAGGGCCGCTCGCATGATTGATCTTCAACCATCGAACAGTCTGGTGAGGCGGGCAGGCGGGGATTCTCAAACCGAAGAACTTTCTTCGCTAGATTCTGGGAATACACCCGTCTCCCGACACCCCGCCGGGACAACCCAACTTAACAGGTACGCATCACCGCCACAATTGTTTGCCTAACGGGAAGTTCGGCTACGCATCGTCACAGCTTGACACGAAAAAACCCCGCGAACGGAAATTTTGGTTCCGATCGCGGGGTTTCGATAACGTTTCAGGGGTGTCCCTGATCAATCGATCCATCGCTCGTTGTCGCAACAACACCGGCTCGATGTGTTAGCTGACAAGATCGGTCAATGGACGGAAAAATTCGGTCGCAACTGCGAACTTAGTGGCATCCGCAAGGTGCTTCGATACCGCAAGTGGGTTCGCAACCGCAGGTGGGTTCGCAAACGGACTCACAAGCGCTGTCGCAGCAGCTCTTCTTTTCGAACATGCGAGCGAAGAAGCCACCGAAAGGACGGCAAGGCTTCGAATCGCAGCAGGGGGCTTCGCAACCACAAGCAGGCTCAATGCCGCAGGTGGGTTCGCAGCAAACAGGCTCAACGACTTCGCAACAGCCAGTGTCGCAAGAGCTCTTGTGGTGGTGGAACAGCTTGTGAAGCAAGCCAGCCTTCTTTGGGGTGCAGCAAGTTGGCTCACAACCGCAAGCTGGCTCGATGATGGTTTCGCAACCACAAACAGGCTCGCACACGGGCTCACAGCCACAAACTGGCTCGCAAGCAGTGTCACAACCCGAGTCACAACCGCCGAAGAGCGATTTCATGTGGCCGAAGGCACTCGCGTTGGATGCATTTCCAGCGAGCAACGCGATAGCCAAAACAGCAGGTACTAGGATACGACGCATCGTAAGGTCTCCATGGATTCATTTGAGAGGAAGTTATCAACTGCACGGTGCGTTGGCGTCTGGACACTGGGGAGATCCAAATCTCAACGTCGTACAATTTGCCGATTCGGTAAACCTCGGAAAGCTTACCGATGCACAAGTAGATATCGGTCACGAAAGCTGTCCTGTCAGTAGAAAGTTTGTCAATTCACTCGGTTATGACCTGCGCCGTGGTTCTCTGTAGCGTTCCTGAGGACTAGCGTGGTCGTGACGAATCTGCGGCCCAATCTCTGACAGCGATCGAACTTCCAAGCAGGATTCGCTTGACGGGGCGGCCGCGCCGTGCGTCACTGGAGACCCTTTGAATCCGATGCCTCCCATCCCCAAGACCTCGATGAACCATACCTTTGCTGCGATTCCCTTTGCTGCGATTCGATCAAAGCGTAGCTGGGCGATTCTATCCCGAGCGAGCTGCCGGACGCTTTGCGTTAGCGTTCTACTAACGTTCCTCTGCATGAGCGTGGAGCGTCTCGGCCCCCAACTTCATGCACAATCACCTGCACCGGAGACAGATAGCCCGCCCTCGGTAGCGACAGCGGATGAGGCCACTCCAGTCGCCGCGGCGGACGAACCGTCCACCACCGACGATCTACTGAGACAGATGACCACGACCGGGATCCAGCTCACCGACGACGTCTCCTTCCCGCTGCCCGAACCGACCTTCGTTTCGATTGCCGGGGAACTGGCGGCCCCCGAGGCGGCTCGTCAAGCACTCGACGAGATTGCTGGACCTCAAGGGACCACTCGATTCACCCGCAACTCGGTTGTCGCTCCCCTCTCGGTCCAAATCGACTCCATCGAAAACGAGGCGGGCAAACGGATCGGCCACTACATCGATGTCGAATTCGTCGTCCACCAATCAATCGCCGAAATCCGGCAGTCCGAAGTGCTCAGTGATTTCAAATCCGATTCCGAGACACAATCCTCAGCGGAGGAAGCAGCCTTTGAGTTTGCCGACCGAGAGAATGCGGATGCTTTTGAGATAACAAGCACCCGCTCGCTGACCGCAGCGGAACGGTCGCAGTTCGATGTCAGACTGGACCGCGATCAGGAAACACTGGGCTACCTGCAGCTACCTCTACTGGGAAAAGTGGTCTTGCGTGGCGTCGCGCGGGCCCGCCGCTCGGTATGGTCGAGCGACGATGAATCCGCACCCGTTATTCTGACCTGGCTGCTCGACTCCCGCTTCGCCCACCCCTCGCCCCAACCGGACTCGGTGGCCAATCAGTGGCGGGCCATCGAGCGGACCGAGGTCGGCAAGCGCGTCCTCGGACCACCCTCTCCGTACGCGGGCATGGGCGGATACGTGACGATCACCCCCCTGCCCGGTGATCCTGCCGTCTCGCTCGTGCAACTGCGATTCGTCCTCCACGAGCCAGTCGATTGGTTCCATGGCCGCAATCTGCTCCGCAGTAAACTTCCGCTGCTGATTCAGGACAGGGTCCGTAATATCCGACGCGAATTGCTTGACTGAACCGGACGGCCTCCGCCCGCCTTACCGGATTCCCCGCCGCAATCGCCACGATCCGAACCCCTATCTCGCCTAATTCGTAACGAAAATCACCTTCGGCGCGTGCGATTGCTGCTTTGTGCGAATACAATTGCCCTGTACTGCCGCTCCTTTCCCCTAATCCACGACCCTCATCATGGCCGCACGCGACGATTCCGTCATCCGTGGCAGCTTGATCGCTTGCCTGATCTTCCTGGTCCTTTCCCTGGCCCTGAACTTTTTCCTCTACCAATGGGGCAGCACCTCATCGCAGACCGAGGAAGCCGCCAAGAGCCAGCTCAGTAGCGCTCAAGGGGAACTGCAAAACATGCAGAGTCAAGCGACGATGATGAAATCGATGCTGGGCGTAGGCAATCTAACCGATGCCCAGCGAGAGATGCTGGCCACAAGCGTCACCGGGGACGCGGACATGGACACCATCTCGCAAGAGTTCGTTCGCAACATGTCGTATTTCGGCGATGAAGTGGATCCGCAAAGCCAGAACTATCCGGCTCTCCCTGAATACCTCGTCAACGCCATCCGCTCACGCAACGTGCAGTACAGCCAGGCCCGCGAGGAAGCGACGTCAATTCGCAATCAAGCGGATGCGGAAGTAGAAATCGCTCGCAAGGCCCAAGCTCAAGCCGAAACCGACAAGGACAAAGCCAACAAGAAACTCGAGGAAGAGCAATCCAAATTCTCGGAAGATCGTGAGCAGATGCAGATCGCTAGTGCCGAGAACCGTGATAGCCTGCTGCGAACGTCGCAAGAGCTCAATGGCGTGCGTAAGAAGTTGCAAACGGAAATGGCCACCTTCCAGAAACGCGAAGACACACTGCTCTCGACGATCAATACCCAGCTGATCGAGTTGCAGAAACTGCGTAGCGATAACTTCGAGAGCACTCAAGGACAGATCGCCTACGTCGTCCGAGACGGCAACGTGGTGAACATCAATTTGGGCTCAGCCGATGCTCTCCGTCCGGGCGTGACCTTCGGGGTCATCGATGTCGATGAGACGCGATTGCAGGATGCCAAGGTAAAAGCCACGATTCAGGTCACTAAGATTCTCGGTCAACATCGCGCCGAAGCACGTGTCGTTGCTCGCCCCGAAATCCGCTACCCGATCATCGCGGGCGATCAAATCTACTCGCCGTTCTGGGCACCAGGACGCCGCGTCAAGATCGCACTGGGTTGGAATATCGACCTCGATGGCGACGAACGACCTGACACGGACTCTGTGGCATCAATGGTCCGCGCTGCGGGTGCGGAAGTCGCCTCGATCCTGCAGCCCGATGGCAGCAGCGAAGGTGAGTTCGATAGCAGCGTGCGGTTCCTCGTCCTCGGCGAACCACCCGAAGCGACCGGTGAAGCCGACACCGGAGAAGTCGTTGCCTTGTCGAAGGCAAAGACGCAGGCTAAGGAACTCGGTGTTACCGTCATCCCCGCTTGGAAACTGCAAGCGTACCTGCGAACGATCGACGACTCGCTGACCACTCCACTGGGCTCGGCCGTCCGCGGAAAGGACTTCGCTCCGGAACCATCCGATGCCGCAGGATCGATCCCCAATAACTTGCCGTCGATCTTCCGCGACAACGGTGAAGGGATGCAGCAAGGGAACGATATCCTCGCTCCCTAAACGGGCTGTCGATTAAATCGACTTGACTCCGCAATGGTGAACCGAGGTCCGTAAGGACTCGGGTAACGCGGCCCACCCGGCCGCTTATGCGTCTCGGCTTAATGAATCGACAGCCGGTCCGCAGTGGGCCGGGCACGCCTCCCCATTTCCTTCATCGAGCGATAGAATACAAGAAAAACGGCTCATCCGACGCACGCTGCCGTCGGATGAGCCAGAAAAACTCGTATTCCAAGCTGCCTGATGCCCGCTGCCTCCGACCCCACTCCCAATCACGTCGACCCGTTCGCCAACGATGCGCCGCTGCGGGTTGGCAAACATGTTCTTCAAAGCCGTTTGATCGTCGGCACCGGCCGCTACGATACGATGGACCAGATGCGTGATTCGCTGGTCGCGTCGGGGACGCAGTGCGTGACCGTGGCAGTCCGCCGCGAGCGGCTCTACGACAAAACCGGCCAGAATATCCTCGATTTCCTCGACCCCGCCCGGTATACCCTGCTGCCCAATACGGCGGGATGCTACACCGCCACCGACGCCGTTCGCGCCGCTCGACTGGGCCGCGAGATCCTAAAAACACTCGAGAATCCGGGACAGGACTGGGTCAAGCTCGAAGTGCTCGGCGATTCCAAAACGTTGCTTCCCGATCCCACCGAAACGGTTCTCGCCTGCGAGAAACTCGTTGCCGATGGCTTCTCCGTACTCTGCTACACCAGCGATTGCCCCGTCACGGCCCAGCGGCTTAAGAACGTGGGAGCGGCCAGCGTCATGCCGGCGGGCAGCCCGATCGGTAGCGGCCAAGGAATCCTCAATCCCGGCAACCTGCAAATCATCTTGGAATACCTCAAACAAGACGACCCCGACTACCCGGTGATTATCGATGCCGGGGTCGGTACCGCCAGCGACGTCGCCGTGGCAATGGAGCTCGGCGCCGATGGAGTCCTCTTGAACACGGCAATCGCTCATGCCCGCGATCCGATCCGCATGGCGGCGGCGATGAAACATGGTGTCATCGCTGGCCGGCACGCGGCCCTCGCCGGACGAATCCCCCGGCGACTCTACGGCACCGCGAGCAGCCCCCGTGACGGTGTGATCAGCACTCGCCCCTACGGCAGCAAACAGGACGGCACCGACATCTAGGCGAGCCTGATCGATGGCGGCGATCGTCGGGCGAATCCAGTCTGCTTTCGAACCGCGTCGAGCTTGCCGGTTCTCAGCTTCTCAACCGCGGCTACGAAACGCGGTAGGAATAAGTGTCGAGAACTTCACCCTCCCTTTGGGAGAGTGAATTAAAATGCGTCACTTATTCTTTCCGCGTTCCTAAATGTGGTGGATTTTCCAGGCGCGTACTCCTGTGCCGAGTATTTTTGCCATTCATCCCGAAATCGCGTAAAACTCAGCTGCCGGAATTAGCGGACTGAATAGGCTCTGAGGGGGACGCTCGCGTGGGAAGGTTTCATTCGGTCGCCTGTCATTTCCAGCATCAGCTGGTCGCCAGTGGTGGGGGCATCCCTTGGTGAGCTTGTACTTGCCGTGGAGGCCTTTTGGTTCACTGGACGTCGGAGCTCATGGCTTGAAAATTTCGCATCTTGGAGGCTCATCCGACGAACCAGATTTTGTGGGTAGGTGTCTGGGTGTCACTTCATGATACGCCGTTCCGTTTGATTTCTTTGACGACACGGACGGCGTGCCGTTCAGGCTGGATACCATCGCCGTAGCGAACTGCGTAAACCTGGGTCGCTTCAGCGCCGAGCAACACGATCATCGCCGTGTAATACACCCAAACCAGCAACACGGCGAGCGACGCGGCAGCCGCGCCCAACTGGGCACCGGGGGAACTGTAGGAAAAGTATAGGTGCAGCGCGTACCGCCCCAACAAAAACAGCACAGTCGTGATCGATGCACCCACCATCACATCCCGCCACTTCACAACGGCATCGGGCATGAATTTGAAGAGCGAGGCGAACACAATGAAAATGACGGCAGCTTGCACGAAGAGGTTGATGGCCCACGCAAATGTCTCTGAAAGCCCGATCATGCTACCCACGCGATCTCCCAATGCGGATAGCACCGAGGAGACGATGAGCGAGACCAGCAGCAGAAAGCCGAGCCCCAGAATCATCCCGAACGAGAGCACTCGCTTGCCCAACAAATTCTTCCAACTCGCACGCTCCGGATCGGGCTGAACCTCCCAAACCTGATTCAGCGCCGCCTGCAAAGCCGCCACCACCCCAGTGGCCCCAACGACGATCCCTGCGAAGCTCAACAGCGTCTTCCACCATTTACCGCCCGACTTCTCATCGTTCTCCATGATGGTCGAGATCTGCTCGGTGGCCGCCTGATTGCCCAGCATCTCGGCCGCCTCATTCGTTAAAACTGCTTTCGCCTTGGACTTGGCCGCATCACTGTCGTACATCAGCGACATGCCCAGCGTCAGAATGGTGAGCAGCAGATAGAGCAGCGGCGGCAGCGCAAACGCGGTGTAGTAGGCCAAAGCCGCCGCCAGCGTACTGCAATTGTTTTTTGAAAACTCCGAGAAAGTCTGTTTTAAAAATCCCATCGATTCAGTTTGTTCGCGCACGCGTCATGAAGCAGTTATTCTTTACAAAACCCTCTAACGCAATTCCTGCGCCAAACCAATTGGGCGACGAACGTCTATACTCGAGCGAAACATGCTGTCCAACGCGACATAGCTTCCTTCCGTGTGCTCCATCCCCCATGTCGATCATGCCTGAATCCAACGAAACGCCCGCCGAACCAGCCGAACCGGAATTCTCCAAAGAGGAACTGCGCCTGGCAATGAAGGCCTTTCGCAAACGCCTCAAACTCACCCGTTTGGACGATGAGTCGCGACTCGGCTACGGTCCGATGTCGTCGGGCAATCAATCCGGAGTCGCGGCCATTCGGCCACCCGACCAATACCCCGCTGCACTCTGGAGAGCGCTAGCCGACCAAGGCAAACTGCGCCGCAACGGCGGCGGTTTGTACTCCTTGGTCGACTGAAGGGCCGGACTCGTTTCATCACGACGACAGCAATTGATGATCCCGAAGGAACTCTGCCGGGATGTCTGCGGTCTTCTGAGCGACGACCGCAAAGTAGAACAAAGGGGCACCTTCCATCGAGAGCCGATGCCGGTATTTCTCGATCTGCCAGACGTTCAAATATTCGGAGAAGATCAGCTCGCGGATGAACCGAGAGAAACCCGTCCGATCGGAATCGTCGAGGAAGGTTTCCTTAATGTTGAAGGCGACCCAACCGTCCGTTTTCACAAACCGCAAGGCGGGTAGGAACGCGTCCAGGGGAATGTCGCCGAAGCCGAGTGCCGCAACTGACGTTAAACAGTCGATCGACCACTCATCGATCTCCGTGTTCAGTTCGTCACTCAACTTGGTAAAGTCCGCGACATAGTACTCATCGTAGACTTGGGGTCGGTCCCGCAGAGCAGCGTCACGGGCCTCGGGAATCAGGTCGGCTCCGATCAGTCGGGAGACGCCGTAGGACTTGAGCACTTCGCCCATCATCCCATTTCCCGCTCCAAAATCGAGCACACGCAACTCCGAGAACGTTTGATCAGCAGCGTCGATCGTCTGCTTCAATATCTGCCCGACCTTGGTCGGCGAAGCGCACTTCAAACGATCGTAGAATAACTGTTCGTACAGACCCGGACGCGCGTATATCTGATCGTAATCGTGAAATCGCAGCTCCGTTCGTTGGTCACCCTCGGTGAGCTGAAACTTAGCTTCATCTTGGCCGAGATGCTGGGAATCGTGTCGCGGAAACTGGATGCGATAGCGTTGATTCATCGTGATGATCAAGAGCCTTCTGTTTTAGGAGTGAGCGTTGGTGCCGACAAACGTTGGTACCACAGCGTGGCAGCCAACCCGATCAACGAGAACACTGCGATCACTGCGAAAACCTGTTGATGGCCAATAGCCCCCGGACTACGGTCCAGCAAAAATCCCATCAACGGCCCCATGAATACCTCAGGAGTGTAGCCGATCGCCGAGACGAGTCCCACCGCACTGCCGGTATACACGAACGGGATGTTGCCCTCACGCATGATCGAAAAATATAGTCCACGCAGAGCAAAGATCGCCGCGCTGGTCGTGAGAATCGTAGCGAAAAACAACGCGGTCATGCCCATCTGGATCACCCCCGAGGCAGCCACGAGACTGCCTAGCAGCATCGCGATGAACGCCCAACAGGTCACACTTGTCACCCGATAGCGATCGGCAATCCATCCGGTGATGATCGCCGCAGGCGGTCGAACCCACATCGATATCGTACTGGCATAGGCTGCCGATACCTCATCGAATCCCAACGCTTCCTTGGCGTACAACGACACGTCATCGAGGCCTTTGTAACCGACATACGCGCACACGATGATGGCCGCTTGCAGCCACACCGTCGGCAGCCGAGCGACATATCGAATGCCTTCCCAAGCGGACTGATCATTCGTGACCACCGTCGTGGTCTCTTCATCTGGCAGCACACACCAGACCAATAGCGCCGTGAGGAACGTGACCGCGGTGAACAAAAGGATAACATGCCGGAACGCTTCGCCACGCTGCGCTAACGTCGACGTCTCCAGGTCGGCAGGCAGGAGTGCCGCGAAAATCGCAACGGCGAGCGAGCCGATGATCGCGGCAACCAACCCACGGCCGCCATCGAGAAAACCGAACGCGCGGCCCTGCATGTCCTGACCGCCCCAACTTCGCGTTGCGCGAATCAGTGCTGCCCAAAACACCAACACCGTCGTCAGGCCCCAAAACGCGTACAGCAGAATGAACGTGTTCAAGTCAGGGATCGCCGCCATCACCAATCCCCCCGCCGCTGTGCTCGCCAGCGCAATCGACATCAACGTGCGAGCGGCAAAGCGGTCCGCCAAAGGACCACCGGGAAAATACGAGAGCATCGCCGTGATCCCGTAGGCGGAAAACGCCATGCCCAACTGCCAATTACTCAGCCCGAAGACTTCCAACAGGGTCGGCCGGAATACTCGCGCGATCACGAACGGCAAGAAAAAAATCGCTTCGCCCGCCACAATCAAGGTGGCGATGGCGTACCAGTGTCGCCTCGCTCGTGGGGGCGATTCGCTATCCGGTGAGTGCATTGTATTGGTGATCCAGAGTCAGATGAGAGGATCTGCGATCAGATCCGATTGCACGGGAGCAGGCTGAGGACTCCGTGACGGGCCCGCCGCTAAGGAAACGATACCCCCCAACACGTGATGCAGTCCACTGCGCACGTCACCAGACGCCGCCGGTACCGGCGTAGCCAGCCCGTTGTCGGCGATCGCCCAAATGGTTGGCACCGAACATCTCCCAGGCCAGCCTAGCAGAATGACTTTGTCGACTTCTCCACCCTTAAGCGGACGCAGGCAAGGCAGGTGATGCACCTGCCACCAACTTGGGCAGCACCTGCCTCAGATCAATGCACACACACGCTATCGGCGGCACTCCGCCACCGACCCGATACCTCATTACCACAAATGAGAAGAAATCTTCAAAAACCTTAGAGGCGTCAAAACGCACCTTCACGCATTCAGTCTGTCGGCCTCCAATCCACTTGGCCAAGGAATCGACGCCACCGCGACGATCGGCAGAATCCCCCGCAATCGCTCTGGCACCCGTTTTGCGATTCCACATTTCCGCAGGACGGCATCGTGTCGAGCATCAGCTGGACACCCGTCACGAGAACAATGTTTTTTGAAAATTTGAAGGAAACCTTAATGTTTGTCCGTGGAATGAGTTTGAATCGTCGAGCATTCACGCTCGTTGAGTTATTGGTCGTGATCGCGATCATCGGTGTGCTGGTCGGCCTGCTATTGCCTGCAGTCCAGTCAGCACGAGAAGCGGCCCGCCGCATGCAATGTTCTAATAATATGAAACAGATTGGATTGGCGATCCATATGTACCACGATAGCTACAATGCGATGCCACCAGCGACGATGCTCAAAACGAGCCCCAATGACCGGCCCGCCTCTTGGATGGTGCGTATCTTGCCGTTCCTGGAACAGAACGCGGCCTACGGCCAAACGACCTTTTCAGGAACCGATTTCTCCAATCGTGACCCCGGCCTGAACCGAAACTGGCAGGTCTACGACGGCTTACGCGTCCCGGGATACAACTGCCCGTCGAGCCCGCTACCGACCACTCGTCTAGACGATACCAGTGCTGATACTCGGGCCCTTGGAGCTCCCGACCAAATCGAAGTTCAGATGGCGAACTATGTGGGCATCACTGGTGACTACAACGAAGCCAATTCGCAGTGGAATGGGTATCACGGGATGAGCGATTACAACGGTGTGATCGTGGCCGTCGACAACCGAAACAACGGTGTTGTGAAATTCGCTTCGATTCTTGACGGGACGACCAACACATTCGCCGTCGGGGAACAGGGCATGGAAATTCGCTTGCAGAACGCAGACGGAACGCTCGAGTACTTTGACCAACGAGCTAGCAACTGGTGGGGCGGTGCCTGGTCCGGTGGCGGCGGTGACGAAAGCAATACGTCCGAGGGCTACTGGATGAATGTCACCTCCACACGAGTTGGCATCAACTTCTCACCTCTGGACAGCCGCTTCGTCCCTCACGGAATTGGCCCCTACTGGTACGGTCGTCCTGGTCGGCACTCCATCCTTAACTCCGCCCACATCGGCGGTGCCCAGTTCGTGATGGGAGATGGCTCCGTCCGATTCGTCACTGAGAACGTCCGGTTCGATATCCTCAGCCTGCTTACCAACCGTGCCGACCGTGAAGTCATCACCGAGGAGTTCTAAGCATGCGTGCACTGCCTACGACGATTTCAAAAACCCGTTTTTTCAACCAATCAGACTCACCGAGGAATAACGACGTGAACCTCCCATTCCATTTCCTACCGAAAAGCTCGCTCCGCCTAGTCACCGGTATGACACTGATGCTACTGAGCTGCATGAGCATCGGCTGCTCGTTCGACGACACCCCCGACCTCAGCGAAGTCACTGGAACGCTAACGAAATCGGGCAAACCGGTGGCCGGTGCCCAGGTTGAGTTCTACCCCATCTCGGCGGGAGCTGCCTCCTACGGCAAGACCGATGAGGAGGGCAACTTCGTGCTCCGCTACTCCACCGGGAAGCCCGGGGCGGCCGTCGACGAGCACACCGTCAGTGTGATCGGTGGCCGTGTCGAGGGTGAACGCAATGCACCAAGCGTCGAAGTCACGTCGATGGCGGGAGCCGACGCAGCCGAAGGTACTCTGCAACCAATCGGTGGCCCCAAGAAAGGGCGTCGCAACAGCTCAGGTGGCCCCAAAACGGTTGAAGGCCTGACTGCGGAAGTGCTCGCAACCGGCCCCAACCATATCGAGCTGACTATCTGAAGTCCGCTGTGACCTGATCTCCACTCGCGTTGAAAATCGGTTCCCGCAATCGACCGATCCTTTCAACGCGAGTTGGTGCGCGACAACAGCCGCTCGCCAATCCGCTCAACCGGCTCTTGCCAATGGCCGAATTCGCTTTGGCGGCTGATGATCATACTGGGGTACCAGTCCGTGGTGTCACCTGCGGTTAACCACCGCCAGTCCGGGACGCGGCCGAGCAACAAATGAGTGCGAACGCCGAGAGCACCGGCGAGGTGGGCGATCGCCGTGTCGGTGGTCACCAAGGCATCGAGGTTACACAGCACCGCCGCGGTATCGATGAACTTTCCCGCCGCCTGGTCGAGCGAATCGGGTAGCCGCAGGATGCGATCGGCGAAATCAACTTGGTCGAGCTGTTCGACACCATGACCAAATTGCATATTGACGATCTCCAGCTCGTCCATCTCGATCAGCGGCCCGAACACGTCGAGTGAGACGCTGCGGTACACGTCGGCATGGTGCTCTCGATTACCCTGCCAATTGATTCCAATGAGCGGCTTGGTCGATCGCGATGGATCTCGATTCTCTGCCAGCCAAGTTTTCCACTTCCCGACCACGTCACCGGGCACCCTCAGATAGCCCTGACCGGGACACTGCGAAAGATCGCCGAAGAGCTCTTTCCCGGAATAGATCTCGCCGTCGCGTGTGTACAGACCGTCGAGTACTTCCAAGAAGGAGCCTTGATAGTTCGCTTGCGTCAGCCCCCCGTGCAGCATCGACATGCCTGCCGCGACCGCGTCGCCGCCCGTTGAGCTGGGCAGGACTTCCGCCACGATTTCATCGATCCCTGGCGCGCTTCGAAACAGCGGCACCAGCTTAGGGTTGCAGACGACGATCACGGTCGCGCCGCTGGACTTCAACGCAGCCGCGACGCGGATGAAATGAATGGCATCACCGAGGCCCTGTTCGGGATAGATCACGATGGTCCGTCCGTCGAGCGGTTGGCCCGTCCACACGGGCACCGCGATGCCCGCAGCCTGCCAGGCTGCAGCAACGGCGGGACGCCCGAGACCAGGCATTCGCCAACGCCAGCGAAACTCCTCGAATCCTTTTTTGTAATCGCCCATCAGCAGCGAGATGACCCCGAGGTTGCGGTGCAACTCCGCGTTGTTCGGGTCGACTTCCAAACCCCGTGCATAGGACTTCAAACCACGCTCGATATCACCGTTCCAAACCCACAGAGTGCCACGATTCTTCAGCGCCGAAAGATACCCGGGTTGCTGCACCAGCGATTTCTTGAAACAGCGTTCGGCTTCGTCGACTTCGCCGAGCATCCGTAGCGAGTTGCCGAGATTGTTCCACGCGATCGGGAAATGCTTTTTGATCGCCAAGGCCTTGCGATACGAACCGACCGACCCCGCGAAATCTCGCAGATCGAACTGAGCGATACCGAGGTACACCCAGGCTTCGGCCGAGTCGGGAACCTGACGCAAAACGCCGCGATACAATTGCATCGCGGCGTCAACGTTTCCACTTTGGTGAACCTGCCAGCCCTGCTGCAGAACTTCGCCGACGGACGGCATCAGTCCAAGAACCCAACCAGGTCCTGGCTGCGGCTGGGTTGCTGCAGTTTCCGCACCGCCTTGGCTTCGATCTGGCGAATCCGCTCGCGGGTCACCTTGAAGATATGGCCGACTTCTTCGAGGGTGTAACTGTACCCGTCACCGAGGCCGTAGCGAAGTTTGATGATTTCGCGTTCCCGGTAGGACAGCGATTTGAGCACACCGGTGATCCGTTGCCGCAGCATTTCTTGGGTCGCACCGATTTGCGGGCTCTCTGCTGTCCCATCAGGAAGCAGGTCACCGAATTGGCTATCTTCGCTATTGCCGACGGGTCGGTCGAGCGAGATTGGAAACCGGCTCATGGTGAGTACCCGGCGAGCTTCCTCGATCGTCACATCAGCCCGACGGGCCGTTTCCTCAATCGACGGCTCGCGGCCGAGCTCTTGGAGCAAGGCGCGGGCCACGTTTCGCACGCGGCTCATCGTCTCGACCATGTGCACGGGGATACGAATCGTACGACTCTGGTCGGCCACCGCACGGGTGATCGCTTGGCGAATCCACCAGGTCGCGTAGGTACAGAACTTGAATCCACGGCGGTACTCGAACTTGTCGACCGCTCGCATCAACCCAGCGTTACCTTCTTGGATCAGGTCGAGGAAGGACAAGCCGCGATTGCGATACTTCTTGGCAATCGAAACGACCAGCCGCAGGTTCCCTTCGCTGAGCTCCCGCTTGGCCTGCTGGTATTCACTGTAGACCCGGCCGAGCATCGAGCAACGATTGCGGAGCGAGGTCGGTGTTTCCTGGCAAGCGGTCAAGATCTGACGGCGTTCGTGGAGCAGTTGCTCGCGGACTTCGCGGCCGTGCTTGGTACGCTTTTGATCTTTGATCTGGGCATCGATTTCAGCGAGTCGGCGCGAGAATTTCTCTAGCATCCCGATACGAGTCTCGATGCGTTGGGTCCGCAGCCCCAGTTCTTCGATCAAGCGGACGGCGCGGCGACGGCGACGAGCGAGTGCCCGCCACGCTTCAGCGCGACGACGAGCCGGTGCGCTCTTGCTCATCGCCACTTTCCAGTCGTGCCGGTTGCGGCTGAGCAAGGTCTGCAGGGTCCGGAGGTTGTGCGGCAAACGGCCGACGATCTGCTCCTTCTCCAAACGATCGGTGACACTGACCTGGACCGTCCGGTCGAAGGGCAATTGTCCCCGATAAACCTTCTTGAGCGTCTTGTAAGCCTCGACGAGAACGTAGTGGTTCTCAAGCAATTTGGTGCGAAAACGACGACGCGTCTCTTCAATCCGCTTGGCCAATTCGATCTCTTCACGACGGGTCAGCAAGGGGATCTCGCCCATCTGGGTCAGATACATGCGGACAGGATCGTCCGACCAAGTCTCCGACTCGTCGATCGTGATCAATTCATCCGGGCTTTCCAACTGAACCTGTCCGTCGCTGAGATCGGCAACGTTCACGCCATTATCGTCCTCGTTGTCGTCAACGGGGAGCTTGCGAAAGCCAGTGGAGACGACATCGGTGTTTTGCGCCGAAACATCGTCAAAATCATCCATCATCGGATCGAACAAAGTATTAACTCCTTCAAAGTATTAGCGTCTATTTTTTTCGCGATGTTGTGGCGAGTGTAGTTGGCCGGAAAGGTAAAACGAGTCAAGATGCGGGAGAATCTTCGTGAGTCAGGAGCGAATCCCTTCAACGTCAAATAATCGCCCCTTACGCTCACCCCTGTGTCGGCCTTGTCCCGTCGGTCAATTCTACGAGTTGGTGCACATGAAAGTTTCCGATCCAATTGCCGAGGACAGCATCTTCTTGTAATTTCAATCTACCACCCACTCGCCTACCCATCCCAAGTACCTCGCGAAATGGAAAAACATTCCGATTGGCTGGACTTCCCGTTTAAGGGGAACTTGCTGTCTCGGAAAACTTTTCGGTGCAAGTCCACTTTTCACAGGAAACAATCCTCGAAAAACATACTCACATCGTAACCTGCAATGTCGGTGCAGATTATTCCGGCGGGCCATCCTGGCGAATCAGAGGTACCACGAACCGGTGGGGGGCGCGAACCCAATCCCTTTGGGTTGCGAAGACGAACGACAGTTCGTTGTGTTGGATGTCGCGAATCATGTGAAAATGTCCGGTCGGATGCGTTCACCCGGCGGGAGCGACTGGTCGTGTGTTAACCTCAGCACACAGCAATGGTAGTCTGTCTGTGCGGCGGGTCTACCCAGGCGGCATGTAATTTATGGACGTTGGAGGGGATTTTTCCTCAAGACGTAGCACTTTCAATTGGCTTAGGTTCGACGATGTACAAACTTACCTGTCCGCACTGCGAGGCAATCCATGTGGTATCGACCGCGAAGGCGGGGGACGAAATCGTCTGCGATGCCTGTCAGCACACCATCGATGTGCCCAAACTCGGAGAACTCCGGCAACTGCCGGCCGCCGGCGAAACAGCCGACGCCCGGGTCGCCGCCAATGCCGCAGTGGGCCTCTCCGGGGGTCGGTCGCTGGCCTTCGCCACGCTCGGTTTGGTAGGTCTGCTCGCCCTCCTCGGGGCCGGGTTTTGCGGGGTAAACTGGGCCACTAGCGAGGTTCCCATCACCACCGAGGGACACCTCGAACTGCTCAAAGAAGATTATGCGGCGGCAGATTCCGCCCAAATGATCCGCGAGTTCGAGGACATCACCGAGTACGGGGTCGCAGTGGAAGCTCCGCTCAACTACCGAACCATGGAACTCGAGAAACAAGCGTGGCAACAAAAGACGCTCACCTTTGCCGCCCTCGCCGCCGTCTCCTTGGTGCTGGCAGTACTCGTCGGCTGGCGTCGCCGCGGAACAAACGCTCCGGCCTGAGACCCTCGCGCCAGACCAGTAATTCGGCCGTCTCCCGTCCCCGCTCGTGCGCCGAGAGGAAGTCACTTCGCGGGCGGGACACTTGGTCTTCGCCCCCCTTGTCTTCGCTTTCTTTCCAACCCAACGCGTGCTCTTCATGACTGCTCCCACCCAGACGTTCGCGTCTCTGCGTGACCATCTTCATCAGTGTGCCCTGATTGCCTCAGCGGCAGAACTGCTGCAATGGGACGAACGGACGATGATGCCGACGCAGGCCAGCGAGTTTCGCGCCGAACAAGTTGCCTACCTCAGCGGCCGGGCGCACGCCATGCGAACCGACAGCCAACTGGCACGTTGGCTCGACGAACTCGAAGGCTGGGAGGCGGCCGCAGATCCGCACAGTGATATCGGTGCCACCGTCGCACTGGCGCGGAAAGACTATGAGAAACAACGTCGCCTGCCAGGCGAGCTCGTCGAATCCATTGCTGCGGCGACCGTCCGCGGTCAGGGATGTTGGGATACCGCCCGCCGCAATGACGACTACGCACAGTTCCAACCCGCACTCGATGAGATGATTTCGCTCCAGCGGAGAGCGGGCGAGCTGCTCGCCGACCCAGGTCAATCCGCCTACGAAGGTTTGCTCGACCAATACGAACCCGGCGCCCGAGTGCAGGATCTCGCCAGCGTGTTCGCTGGACTTCGCGACGAACTCGTCCAACTGCTCAGCGAGATCACGGTCTCGGCTCGCCAAGTCGACGATCGCCTCCTGAAACAAAAGTACAGCGTCGATGGCCAACGCCAGCTATCTACTGAGCTCGCCAAGGCCGTCGGCTTCGATTTCCAACGGGGCAGACTCGATGAAACCTCGCATCCATTCTGCACGAGCCTGGGACCTTCGGACTGCCGCATCCTGACTCGCTACGACGAGGATTGGCTGCCCGGCAGCCTGTTTGGAACGCTCCACGAAGCCGGCCACGGGATGTACGAGCAAGGCCTGAGACCGGATTGGTACGGATTGCCCCCAGGAACGTTCGTCTCTTTGGGGATACATGAGTCCCAATCACGATTGTGGGAAAACCTCGTCGGCCGGTCACTCGCCTTCTGGAAGCACTTCACGCCACAGATCAACGAAACGTTCTCGCAAACCGCGACACCCGAACAGTGGCACGCCTGTTTCAATCGCGTACAGCCCTCGCTGATCCGCGTCGAAGCCGATGAAGCCACCTACAACCTGCATATCATCGTGCGATTCGAACTCGAGCAAGCGTTGATCTCGGGCGAACTCTCCACCAACGACCTACCATTCGCCTGGAACGAACGTTACACCAGCGTGATCGGCGTCAGCCCACCCTCCGCCGCAAACGGGGTGCTACAAGACGTCCACTGGAGCGCAGGTTTGTTCGGGTACTTCCCCACCTACACGCTCGGAAACCTCATCGCCGCGCAGCTCTACGAATCTGCCGACGAGGCCCTCGGTGGGCTCGATGCCCAAATCGAGCAAGGCGATTTCGCTCCCCTGCTCGGCTGGCTGCGAGAAAATGTCCACACCCACGGTCGCAAGTTCACCGCCGACGAACTGGTTCAAAACACAACCGGCAAACCTCTCTCGGCCCAACCGCTCATCGCCAGCCTGCGGCGGCGCTATGCGATGGTCTACGACCTGGCATAAAACCTGCGACAACATGAAGTTTCGCTTGGTCCGGTGGTAAGTGGCGAATTCCGCGAGAGCCTTTTTGTGGTGGACGAGGCGACGTGCTGTTGCACCCCGCAAGTCTTCCTACGCCGACGGAGTTGAAGAGAATAGCCGTAGGTCAGCACAGCGCCACCGACGGTGGTTCGTTGGCCGTGGAACGTCGACCCCGAAGACGTATCCAGTGATGTTCGCTTGCCCTCAAACCACCGGCTATTCTCTATCATCCCTAACGGGATACCTCTGGGGATTAAACAGCTCGTTGCTTCGTCCAATACGACATTGATTACTCCCCCGTTCCTGACGCGCCTCGGCTCAGTCAATCGACCGCCCGTTTTACCATCCGTGGGGCGTAGCTCAGCGCCGCGTACCGGGTACCTCTCTACTCCTGCGGCGGGATCGCGTGGATGGTCCAGTAGACTTCTTCCTCGAAGGCACTGCCGCCCCGGTCGCGCAGACGCACCTCGATCCGAAGTTGGTCGACCGGCTGAATCGCGGGGGTGCTTAAATGGATTCGGGTGCCCTCCTCGCCGCCCGAGCCAAGTGGCTGCAGTCGAACCGCCGCGACCTCGAGCACCTCGGTCCCCTTCTCGCTCGTTCCCGGAAGGTACTGGTCCGATCCGTAATTACGTGACCAGAGATAATCCCACTGTTCGGTGACGAAAGACGACGCGTGAGTGGCTGACTCCGGATCGACAGTGAAATTGACATCGAGTTCCAAGCCGCCTGCAACAACCCGTGCATCGGTGATCATCCGCGGCGGGGTCCCTGTGTAGCGCAAACGCTGCACGCCGCCATCGGCCAGCCCCACGCGCCCGCCTCCGTTCCAACCGTGCAGACCGGTCGCGTAGACCTGGCCATCGGCCGGATTGACGCGACCGCGCATCACCCCTGTGGAAAAATCAAACGGCAGTTTGATGATCGCGGCTTGCGAAGTCTCCCCCACATCCTGAATCGCCAAGTACGCCATCCATCCCTTGCCGAAACTCATGTGCAGTAAATGGTTCGCAAGCGGACCAAACCTCGCATCTCCGGCCCATAGCTGCCCGCCTGACGAATTATCCAACGATTGGGGCATCCACACGAGCGGCTGGTCCGAGGTCTCCGGCGGCACGACCTTGGTGATATCAATCTTGCCCCCGTCGGGAGCCCATCTCGGCGGCGCCGCATAGGTAGGCACCCAACCATAGAACGCACCAGGCTTGATCAAACAAATCTTGGAAGCCGGAATCCATTGCCCCTGATTGTCGCTCACCGTCATGCGGCCACCCGGCATACTGCCCATGCCATTGGGCGAGCGAAAACCGGTGCAGACGACCTCGCGTTCTTTGCCATCGGGCGATATTTTCCACACCGCTCCCGGCAGCGAAAAGTTGGCACCATGGCCACTCTTGGCGTAGTAGAAATTGCCTTCGTCATCGGTCTGCAAATCGAAATTGAAAGCATGGAAATTGGTGGACACGTCGCTGTCGGCACTGAAGCTCTCATAGAAATCGGCTTCGCCGTCTTGATTAAAATCATGCAACCGAACGAGCCGGTCCTTGCACGTCACGTAGACGTCGCCATCGACGACTTTCAAACCAAAGGGTTCGTAGAGCCCGCTCGCGAACCGTTTCCAGGACAAATCGAGCAACTCTTCGTCCACTCCCGAAACAATCCAAATGTCGCCGCCGTACGTCGACACGACCATTCGCCCGTCGGGGAAAAAGTCCAGTGCCGAGGTGCGGAACCATGTATTCCAAGGCGTCGATGCCGGACGGGTCAGCGTGTCGAGTGCGTAACCGCTCCGGTTCAGCCCCAGGTATCCAGTCGTTCGCATCCGTTCGGGCCAACGCAGCTCGCCACCGCGGACAAGTTCCGGCAGCGAAGAAGCCGTATCGAGTTTGGCTAGCGAGGTGGAACTGCGCCGCCAAACTTCGAGATCGCCTTCCTCCGCTCCAATGCCGATCGAAACCTGGATCGTTCGCGACTCCTCGTCAGCAGGGATCGTCATCGTAAAGGCGGTGTCCACCAACGCCTGCCACGTCACCCCGTCGACATCGCCAGCGAAGTTCGCAGCCGTGAACGAACTCGCGAGCGAATTCGTCGAGAAATTCGTCGAGGAATTCGTCTTGGCGATGGCAGATGCACTTGCAATGTCAACGCTCGCCCCCTCGGGGGCCTGGCATGGGCTGAGCACCAAGCGTTGTCCCGCCCCAATCTCTAGATGGTGAATCAGCGTGTGGGAACCTCGCGTTTCAACCCGGTGCAGTATCTCACGCCCATCGATGCGGTAGCTGAGCACAACGTCTTCGTCGTGCAGATAGTAGCCGTGGTAATCCATCCATTTCGGTGGCAGAGGACCTCGCGGCAGTAGCCCTTCACGGGAATAGTCCAGCGCCCCGTCATGGCCCCAGCGCCAAGCAGCGAGCGAGGGCAGGGACTCGCCGACCGGGTTGGCTGTCCCCTCACCCCGCGGCCGAATGTGCTGCGTCTCACTCAGATCGAGGAAACCGCCAGTCCAAACGTCCGCCAAATCCATCGTGTGCAAGTCAAACGCGACGGTCAGTTCGCCCTGAGGAATATTCAGCACGCTGGGGAAGTCAGTTCGCAACTGCGATCCCAATGCCAAGCCAAAGTCTCGCTGGACCACCTCGATTTGCTGGCCGTCCTCGGTACCCTGAGGCAACGAGGCAAGGTACTCCGCGTCGATTTCGACGTAGTCGGGATTGCGGTCCTTCATAAACGCTTCCCGGATGTAGTGCACGACCTGGTAGCGTTCAAACGGCGTGAGATAGGTCATCGGCGCCATCAGGCCGTTGCCCTCGGTCAATGTCATGAACATCCGGTAGGGATCCGAACCGAACTTCAGTTTTTGCGTTCCAAACGCGCGGGCAGTCGCCAGTGACGGAGTATCCCCGTCGGCGCCATGACAGCTAGCGCAGTCGCCTTGGAATAGCTTTTCACCTGCCTCGAAATCACGTGTTCTCAGACTTGCGAGAATACCAGCATGGTCGAGGTTGGCAGTGTCATCTTCGACGGCGAGCTGCTCGGCCGACGGTTGCAAACGCCTGGCCGCTTCACCGCCGCCTTGGGCGACGGCGTTCAGGTAGGCCACCAAATCGAGAAAGTCCGCCTGCGACTTCAGGGCCGCCATCAATCCTGCGGGCATCATCGACTGGGAATTCTTCTGCATCACTTCGATTTCGTCTGTCTCCAGCACGAAATCTTGGTCGAGCGATTGCGCCAACCGCATCGTCACCGATTCTTCGCTTTGCTGAGACAGCAACCCGACATGGACCTGCCCGCTCGTGGTGACCACGGTGTAGGTCTCGAATCCCGGCTGAATGTGCTTGGACGGGCGCAGCAACCCGTCGATGAGCTCCACGTAGGTGGTCTGCTTGCCAAGGCTGGCCAGGTTCGGCCCGAGCGGCGACGGCTCATCTCCGCTGGTGTGACAACCCACACAATTCGCAGGCGAGCGGTAAAACACAAGTGCACCGCGATGTGCATCGCCACGCAGCTTCGCTTGTTCGGCGAGGTACGCGGGCGCCGCGGCCTCGAGTTGTTGGTTCAAAGGCACTGCCGGATGGATCGGCTCGGCACCGAGAACACTGGCGGCGCAGAAGCCGACGAGAACCACAAGAAAAACCGGAAACTTCAGCATCGAAAAACTCACTAGGCGGGAACGGTTCCGCGCTGACCATCCAGCGCTGCAGAACGCGTCGAGCGAGTCAGTCTAACAGACGACCGCGGCGGAAGTGTTGCCCCGTCTTGCCTCAGGACTATCCGAAAACGAGCTCTATCGTTCTCGCTCGAAGCGGCCCCGTTTTCCAAACGCTCTCAGTGGTGGAACCCGCCGGCTTCCGTTTCGTCCATGGGTGTGCTTACGGGATGCGCAGCAAAGTGTTTCAAGCAACGCTTGAGATCTTCAATGAACAGCGCCCCGAGGTCCATGCTGAATCCGTGGCGCACCAAGATCCTCTGAACGACCAAGTCCTCACGTTTGGGCGGCATCGTATAGGCAGCCACCTGCCAACCCCGCATTCGCAACCGGTCACTGAGGTCGAACAGGGTATATCCCTTGGTATCGAAACCTTCTTTCAGCGTCCAGGAGAGCGCCGGGATCCCCTGTTGAGGGTCGCCATTGTAGAGCACTTCGAAGGGGCCGATTTTCCCGATCTCGTCAGCGAGGTACTGGGCAATCTCGTAGCAATTCATGTGAATTTTGCGATAACCTTCCATGCCAAGCCGCAGGAAGTTGTAGTACTGCGCAACGATCTGACCGCCGGGCCGTGAGAAGCTCAATGCGAACGTTGGCATATTCCCGCCGAGATAATTGACCCAAAAAACCAGGTCCTCGGGCAGGTCGGCGCTGTCACGGAAAATACACCAGCCCGTTCCCAGTGGCGCCAACCCAAACTTGTGCCCTGAAGCATTGATCGACTTGACCCGCGGGATCCGGAAATCCCACTCGATCTCCGGTGCACAAAACGGTGCCAAAAAACCACCCGATGCCGCATCGACATGCATGGGGACATCCAACCCCGTCTCCTCCTGCAATTTGTCCAACGCGTCGGCGATCTCTTTGACTGGTTCATAGTTGCACGTGAAGGTCACACCAAACGTCGGAACCACGAAAATTGTGTTCTCATCGACTCGCTTGAGCACCTCTTCGGGGTCCATGATCAAACGGTCGCCTTCCAAAGGAACTTCGCGCAGTTCGATGTCCCAATACTTGGCGAACTTGTGCCAGCAAACCTGGACTGGCCCACAGATCATATTCGGCTTGTCAATTGGCTTGCCCGCAGCCTTCCGCTTCTCACGCCAACGCCACTTGGCCGCCATCCCGCCGAGCATCGCCGCGTCAGACGACCCCGTGGTCGACGTGCCGATGATATCGGTTTCATCGGGTGCGTTCCAAAGATCGGCCAACATATGGACGCAGCGGGCTTCGATCTCAGCCGTCTGGGGGTACTCATCCTTGTCGATCATGTTTTTGTCGATGCACAAGTCCATGATCTTGTGGATCTCTTCATCGAGCCACGTCTGACAGAACGTCGCCAGGTTCTGGCGGGCATTCCCGTCCAGCATCAACTCATCTCGCACGACCGAGAACGCGAGATCAGCGTCGTGCTCAGCCTTAGGCATTCTGTATTTCGGTAGCGTCTGCGAGATGTCAGCCGATCCGTAGGTGTCATCGAGCAAACTGCCGCGAACATTACTGCGAGAGTGAAGTGCCATAACCTGTCGTTTCCTAGAAGAGTTTTTTGTCCGGCCATGTCGCAGTGACAACGGCCTGGAGCGAGGGTGCGTTGGAGAAAGGTGCGCATTATGCCACAACTCGGCACGCCCATGGCACCGCAGAGGGCGTGCAGTTTTAAGTGAGGGTGAGTCAACGATTTACTTCACCCGCCCGGCGAAGCAGGGAGGGTCGGAAGACGAGGCTTTCGCGAGTCTTCCGGGGAGGGCAGACAGCGCAACGGAAAGTCCCAAACCAGCGTGCCCCCCCTCTCCGAACCTTGCTTCGCTCGGTCCGCTCCTCGCCAAACTTCGGTGTCAACTTCAGCTTTCTAACAACCCAGTTGGCATCATGCCGCGGTGAAACGCCGGTCGATCCGTGACCTCACGGCGCCGTTTCATCTGATGTCGCCGCCTCGAGCGACTCATCGGCTTCTTCGGACTTCGCGGTTTCGGACTTCGCGACTCCGATCTCGGGGAGGTGTCGATCGATGACGGGGCTGCCCCAATCGCACTGAAATGTTTCCTTGCAAGCGGTGCAGGCAACCTCGGTGCCGAGAGCCTTGTCATCAACGACCTGCGGCGCTTCACAATGCTTGCAGAGCACGCGAATCAACCCATCGGGCTCAACGAGCGCGGCAAGCTGTTCATCGGTGATCCCTGGCACCTCGATATCGGCGGCCTGCATCGTCATCAGCAACTCCCGGGTGATCTCCGGTGCAGACGCGATGCGATTGGCGAGCCGGCGGACGCTGCGTTCAAACGAATTGCGAGACATGCGGCCGTTGCCGAAATGCCGGTCGCGATTGATATACAGATGAGTGAAGCCACGCAGAACGTATCGCCGTGTTTCACTCGGCAGCTCATACTTGGCCTTGGCGGCCATCAACTCAAAGATCCGGCACAACGCCTCGGGATCGTAGTCATCGAAATGCATGGTCGTGCCTACCCGCGAACTGAGCCCTGGATTGCTGCGGATCATCCGGGTCATCTCACGGGGATATCCCGCCAAGATCACGACGAGCCGGTCTCGCTGGTCCTCCATGCGTTTCAACAGCGTCTGGACCGCTTCCCGGCCGTATTGATCCTGCCCATCTTCATCGACCAACGTGTAGGCCTCGTCGATGAATAACACGCCGTCGAGTGCCTCGTCGACTTTCGCGTTGGTCTTCGGCCCGGTCTGGCCAGCGTACTCCGCGACGAGTCCGCTGCGATCGGTCTCGACGAGGTGTCCTTTCTCAAGCACACCGAGAGCACCATAGATTTCGGCAATAATCCTCGCGACCGTGGTCTTGCCCGTCCCTGGATTGCCGACAAAGGACATGTGTAAGCTCGGCCGCATCGTCGGCAACCCCAGCTCCTCCCGCTTGCGTTCCATTCTGAGAAAGTTCGCCAGCGTCTGAATCTGATTCTTGATCGCATCGAGCCCCACGAGCCGGTCGAGTTTCTCGCGGGCCGCGGCCAGCCGCTCTTCGGGCGTGCGGTTGTCGACCTCTTCCTCCGCCGATTTGGCTGGCGTCGCGGCGGCCGTCGGTGCTGCCGCCGCCCTCCCGCCGGTAACCGTCGGCGTGGGCTCGGGGGCCCGCTCGGTACTGGGATCGGCCCGTTCGGTACCGGGATCGGCGAGGTCTGCGGAAGCGGTTGGATCCGCCGTACCCGCTCGCAGGCGTTTGGCTTCCCCACGCAGCCACGCGATCGCGTCGCGAGCGTGGTCGATGTCAGTTTGATGGTCACCGTGAGTCGGCGTCGGAGCTGCGTCGATCCGGCGGGGTGAGCCCGCACTCGGCGCAGACGCTGGCGCCGACTTGGCCTGCTGCTCCGCCGCCAACAGTTCCGCTTGAATCTTTCGCAAGCGATCACGATCCGAACCGTCTTCGCTGCCGTCGACCACCGCGATCATCGTCGCCAAGCGGGCAGCCATCGTCTCGACCTCGCTCCACGAATCGCGTAGCGACGGGACTTCAAGAAACGGCCGCACGACGTCGTACCAACTGAGGTCCTGGGCCGTATCGAGCAGCCAGTCAATTGAATCATGCAGGTGCGCGCCCATGACGGGTTGCCCCCAAAGATGCTCCAAGAGCACACGGCCGAGCTGCCGCTGTTCCATCGTCCGGGCACTCGGGTCGGGCAGCGTCTCGGCGAACACCTTCATCACGAATCCTTGATGCAACGCGTCCATCTGCGCCGACATGTCGGCCCCTTCGACCGCGTCGTCACCCGCCAACCATCCGTAACTGCCCTCGGCGAGCTTGCCCGCCTCAACGTAGAGCTGCTGCGTCTGCTCCAAGGCTTCGCGGAACAAGCGGATCGAACGCAGGATGGTTTCGTCGTCAGGACCAGACATGAACATGGACTTCCGAAATCGAGCGGGAGTGGTTCGCAAAAAAGGAGGCCTAAGTATTTGAAAATCAAGGCCTTGCGTCAATCACACAGAGCGTCTGGCCCGTTGTGAGGAAAGCGCCGGTCGAGTACACTGTGTGGCTACTCCGCGACCCGTTTTCGCGGCGATTTGACACTAAGAGCCTATCCGAAAAGGGGTCTGACCCTTTTGGAGGCGAGTCACTTGACATCGTTCTTAGCGGCCTCACCGGAGAGGGTCAGACCCCTTTTCGGATTGGCTCTACGTTTCTCACGCATTTTTACCGAGCAGACACTTGGCTGACGACGGCGAAAACACAGACGACCTCGACAATAGCGACACCCCAAACGACGACTCAGGCGTGAGCGGCGACGGCAACGAACCCTCGGCATCGGGTGGAGCAGCATCCGGTGGCGGCAATGGCGGGGGCGATGACCCGCCACGGACTGGCTTCCCCGGTGACGGTACCCCCGACGGTGGACGTGACGAGTCGGGAGGCTTCGGGGCCATGCGGATGGTCGACCTGCCGATCGAGGACGAACTGCGTGACAGCTATCTGACCTACGCGATGAGCGTCATCGTCAGCCGCGCACTGCCCGATGTTCGCGATGGACTCAAACCGTCGCAGCGCCGGATCCTAGTGGCGATGAACGATCTCAACCTCGGCCCCGGTAGCAAACGCGTCAAATGCGCGAAAATCTCCGGTGACACCTCGGGGAACTATCACCCCCACGGTGAAAGTGTGATCTACCCGACGCTCGTCCGGATGGCCCAGGAATGGAACATGCGGGCGTTGCTGATCGACAAACAAGGAAACTTCGGTAGCGTTGCCGGCCTGCCACCGGCCGCTATGCGGTATACCGAAGCCCGGATGTCAGCGGTCGCCGCACAGCTGCTCGACGATCTTAAACTCGATACCGTCGACTTCGTGCCCACCTACGATGAGGCTCGCAACGAGCCCACCGTGCTGCCGAGCCGGTTCCCCAACCTGCTCGTCAATGGCTCGGGCGGGATCGCTGTCGGGATGGCGACCAGCATCCCCCCTCACAACCCCACCGAAGTCTGCGACGCGCTGATCAAACTCGTCGATGATCCCGATACGACCATCGATGAATTGTGCGAGATCATCCCCGGTCCGGACTTCCCCACCGGCGGCATCATCTGCGGCCGCGCCGGCATCCGCCGCGCCTACAAGACGGGGCGCAGCACCATGGTCGTGCGCGCGAAATGCGCAATCGAAGAGATGCGGGGCAACCGCAGCCGCATCGTCATCACCGAGATCCCTTACCAACAATACCGCGACCGCATCATCGAAAAGATCGCGGCGCTGGTCAACGGCGACCGCATCAAAGGTATCTCCGGGATTCGCGACGAGAGCGATTTGAAGGAACCGGTCCGGTTGGTCGTCGAGCTCAAACGCGGCGAAGACCCCGACGTCATCCTGAACCAGCTCTACCAGTTCTCGCCTCTGCAGGACACGTTCTCGCTCATCTTCCTGGCCCTGGTCGACGGGAAACCACGCGAGCTGACACTCAAAGAGATGCTGACCGAGTTCCTGCGGCACCGCGGCAACGTGATCCGCCGCCGGACGCAGTTCCTGCTCGCCCGCGCCCGCCGCCGCAAACACACCGTCGAAGGCCTGCTGCTGGCCCTGGCCAATATCGACGAGATCATCCAAACGATCCGCACCTCCCGCACCCAGCCCGAAGCGAAAGAGCGATTGATGGGGATCCAGTGCCCTGCATCGATGCTGCAGCGGGCGCTCGGCGATGATGGCTTCCAACAATTCACGACCGAACGAGGCAAGTCCGACAGCTACACGCTGACGAGCGTCCAAACGGACGAGATCCTGCGGATGCGGCTCGGTCAATTGGTCAATCTCGAGCAAGAAAAACTGTCCGGCGAACACGCCGAGCTGCTCAAAGAAATCATCGACTACCTCGATATCCTCGCCACACCGCAACGTGTCAGCGACATTATCAAGGAAGACCTCGAGGAGATGAAACGCCGCTTCGGCGACAAGCGGCGGACTGAGATCAGCCACGAGGAACTCGGCAACATTGACCTCGAAGACCTCATCACCGAGGAACCGATGGTCGTGTCGATCAGCCACCGTGGCTACATCAAGCGCACACCGACGAGCGTCTACAACACCCAACGTCGTGGCGGCAAAGGACTCAAAGGCGCCAAGAGCGATGATGAGGATCCGATCGAACACCTGTTCGTCGCCAGCACCCACGCCTACCTGCTGTTCCTGACCACGACCGGCAAAGTCCGCTGGCAAAAGGTCTACGACATCCCACAATTGGCCCGGGATGCGAAAGGCCGCGCGATCGTTAATCTGTTGCAGATGGAACCCGACGAACAGATTGCCCAATGCCTCGCTGTCCGCGATTTCAACCAGCCCGGTCACTACGTCGCCATGGTGACACGCAGTGGATTGGTAAAGAAAACGCCGCTCGAACAATACAGCCGGCCGAAACGTGGTGGGATCATCGCCATCAAACTGCGCGAAGACGATGAACTCGTCGATGCCGTCGTCGTCGGCCCCGGTGACGAGATCATCCTGGTCACCGCCGGCGGCATGGCGATCCGCTTCCGCGAATCCGATTCTCGCCCGATGGGCCGCAACACCTCCGGCGTCAAAGGCATCTCCCTGATCGGCGATGACCGGCTCGTGGGCATGGTCGTGACCAAACCCGATGCCACCCTGCTCACCGTTTGCAAGAACGGCTACGGCAAACGCACCCCGTTCGGACCCAACGCCCTCGATATCGCTGACACAGCCGATGGCGACGACGAGAACGGCGATACCAATGGCTCCGACGCCGGCGCCGATGACGAGAACTCGGCCACCAGCGGATCGGCTCGATACCGGACCCAGAAACGGGGCGGCAAGGGCCTCCGCGACATCAAGACTAGCGAGCGTAACGGGAAAGTGATCGGTATCGCTCGGGTGACCGACGATGACGAACTGTTCATGATGACCGCCAAAGGCAAGCTGCAACGCATCGCTGCGTCGGACATCAACGTGATCGGACGAAACACCCAAGGCGTGCGAATCATGAGCGTCGACAAAGACGACGAACTCATCGCTGTCGTCCGCGTCCCTGCAGAAGAAAAATCCGAGGACGCCCCCCCAGCCGAACCGGCACCTGAACCAACCCCCGAAGCATCAGGCGATCAGTAACGGATGCTGCGGGTGAGGCGACGAGCTGGTCATTACCCACCAGTTTGCTCCCCCGTGTGCTTGTCACACGGGAAGCGACGTTTTCAAATTAGAAAACCGCAACATTGATGCGCGTTCCCCTGTCAGCTTGTCTGACAGGAAACCAAGCCGACAAACTTTGCTTTCATGTGGGGCAAGCCCACATGGGAGCGGGGTGAATGCTCAATTTTTCTAATCACAAAACGGGGATTCCTGTCAGTCAAGCTGACAGGGGATCTGGTTTTGTGGGTAATCAGCAGGAGCGGACAAGCCCCTGACCACCAGCGGGCGGTCGACTTGATCCAGGCTGACGCCACAATAATGAGCCGAATGCCGTAAGGCCAATGCCATCTACTTTGCCCCCGTTCGGGGCGTCATCACGATGGTAACCCGACGCGTCAGCGAGGAAAATGCAGTGTTTTGCGTGGCGAACAAGTGATCCTCGCTGACGCGTCGGGTTACCAAAACCGCTTCGCGGTCGAAACTAGATGGCATTGGCCGTAAGGCACCAGGTAGCGCCGCCAACCCGGCCGCTTACGCGCCTCGGCTCAATAGAACCTCAGCCCGCTCAGCCGCACGGCACCGGCTCGTAACCCCAGCCCCGCAGCTTGCTATTGGCGAACTCGGCAAACCGATCCTGCTCGATCGCTGCACGAGCCTGCTGCATCAGCCGAGAGTAATACATCAAATTGTGATGTGACAACAAAATCGGCCCCAACATCTCGCCAGCGTTGAAGAGATGCCGCAAGTATCCGCGGCTATGCCGGCATGCCAAACAGGGACAATCATCCATGATCGGCCGCAGGTCTTCGCGATGGACGGCATTACGCAGCTTCAGCGGCCCCTCGTCGGTAAACGCCAGGGCGTTGCGCCCGTTACGCGTCGGCATCACACAATCGAACATGTCGATCCCGCGAGCAATATTCTCGATCAGGTCACGGGGCGTCCCGACTCCCATCAGGTATCGCGGCTTCTCCGCCGGCAGATGCCGCGTCGTCACACCGGCGGTGGCGTACATCTCCTCCGGCGTCTCACCCACACTCAGCCCACCCACGGCATAGCCTTCAAAGGGCATCGATGCGAGCTCGGTGGCACACTGCTGCCGAAGCACTGGGTCGAGCCCGCCCTGAACGATCGCGAACAGGGCCTGCTCCGGCCGATCCGCAGCTTCGCGGCAACGTTTTGCCCAGCGGATTGAACGGGCCAAAGCGTCTTCGACCTCAGCAGCGGATGCTGGTAGCGCGATCACATGATCGAGCACCATCGCTATGTCGCTACCGAGTGCCTGCTGGATCTCGATCGAATGCTCCGGCGTGAGCACGATTTTGGCACCATCGAGGTGCGACCGGAACGTCGCTGCTTGCTCGGTCACCTTGTTCAGTGCGCCGAGCGAGAAGACTTGAAAGCCTCCTGAATCGGTCAGGATCGGGCCTTCCCAGCCGCACATGGCGTGCAAACCACCGAGCTTGGCAACAGTCTCATGACCAGGCCGCAATCGCAGGTGATAGGTATTGCCGAGGATGATCTCGGCACCCGTCGCAGCGACTTGGTCAATCGTCAGCCCCTTGACGGTGCCGACGGTTCCAACGGGCATGAACGTCGGTGTCTGCACGTCGCCGCGGGGCGTGTGAAAAACGCCCCGGCGGGCACCGTCGCTCTGTTGCAGCAAGTCGAAGTGAAACACTCCGATCAATCGCCACGCATTTTCAAGCCGAGATCAGCAAGCTTCTCGCGGACCTCGTTGAGGCTCGTCACGCCGAAGTTCTTGCACTCGAGCATGTCGTCACCCGTTTTGCGGATCAGTTCACCAATCGAGTTGATCTGCAACCGAGTCATGCACTTGCGGGCACGCACCGAGAGGTTCAAGTCGGCGATGGGCCGCTCGAGCAGAGCCTGTTCGTCAGCCGACATGTGCGAAGTATCGATCGGCGGATCGTTGGCTTTCTTCTCGCCCGCGAACTGGCCGAGCGACAAGCCCTTCTGCTGCAGCATCTCGCGAATTTCGACGAGGCTGGTTTCACCGAAATTCTTGCTACCGAGCAGTTCCTGCTCGCTGTGCCGGGTCAGCTCACCGATCGTTTCAATGCCCATCTTCTGCAGGCAATTGCGACTGCGAACACTCAGTTCGAAGTTCGTGACCGGCATGCTGAGGATTTGGGTCAAGCGATCGTTGCGACGCTGCGCCTCTTCGTCGTAGAGCATATTGCCCGTGGCCGACGCGTCTTTCATGTAGAGTGCGGTGCGGGGGTGACCGGGGAAGCAATCCAGGATCCGCTTGTAGCACTGCTGTGCTTTTTCGTAGTCGTTGCGATCCTCGTACATCACGCCCAAGTTCGTCAGGGCACCGAGACCGGTGGGGAATGCCTTGGCCGCACGCTCGTAGAGCTGCAGGGCTTCCTCGTCATTGCCTAAGCGATCGTTTTCCAGCGCCAAACCGAAGAGTGCGCCAGCGTGGTTTTCGTCCGTGGCGACGGCTCGCTGATAGAGATTGACCGCCTCGTCCATCCGACCACCGATCAGAGCCGCAGTAGCCGCCCGCTGATACATGTAGTCAGCCGTCTGCTCGGCGGGGCCGAAGATGTCATCGAGGATGCCCATCGCTTCTTCGATCTCGCCCGAATAGCGTTTCGCTTCAGCGACACCAATTTTGCACTGGTCTTCGTTGTAACCCGAAACCTTGGCGTTCTCGTAAGCCTGGATGGCCTCGTCGTACTGGCCCAGCTCGAAACGGCAGCGAGCGGTGTAGAACAGCGCCATCGCACTGCCGTCTGCCGACGTCAGAGTATCCAGTGCATCCTGGAACCGACCCAGCAAAAACTGGCAAACGCCCATCTTGGTACGAGAGGCCGGGGTCAACGCCTCATCCTGCTCCAATTCTTGGACAGCTTCGCGGAGTTCGCCGAAATGGCCGTAATTCTCCGTGATTGCCTTGCGAATCTCACCAACCTCATTCGGGCCGAATGCGTTGCTCGTGAGGACCATTTGCTTCAAGTCGAGCACATCAAGATCGACTTCACTCATAAGTGAGATTCCCGAAAGGAAAGGAGGTGTTCGCAATTCCGACACGATTTTGCGGGCGAATCCGTTGTCTTCCACCTGGGAATCGGATTCGCTTGCATAAAAGCCAGCGGCCGGATTTGAACCGGCAACCCTCGCATTACGAATGCGATGCTCTGCCAATTGAAGCTACGCTGGCGATTGCGAAGGGCGTAGATTATCGAAACTGCGGTAAAGTCGTCAAGCGGTCCCCCTGGCAGGGAAATTTTTTGCCATCGGCAACAAAAAATATCCTCCGCAAAAGCCTCCATCCCCCTTGCAAGGAGAACAGGAAATCTCTACTCTCCCCGTCCCGTGGCACACGGTCGGCCCAAGCGAGAAATCGCACCGCCCACCCAGCCCATGCACCCCTAGCTCAATTGGATAGAGCATCGGTCTACGGAACCGAAGGTTAGAGGTTCGAATCCTCTGGGGTGTATTTTCATGCGCCCACGCAGCCCATCATCTACCCCGCGGAAAACTAGGTTTTCGCGGGTTTTTTCGTGTCGTCACGGTAGCTAAGGCGGCCGTGCTTTCCGAGGCTCACGATCTGCACGAGCTTCGAGCTGGCTGCTGCTTTCCCACAACGCCAGATCCCCTGTCAGCTTGACTGACAGGAAGCCCCGTTCTCTGCTTAGATAAAGAGGGAGCGTTCACCCCGCTCCCATGCGGGCTTGCCCCGCATGAGAGCAAAGTTTGTCGGCTTGGTTTCCTGCCAGACAAGCTGACAGGGGAACGCGTGTCGATGACGCGGTTTTCTAATTTCAAAACGTTGCTTCGGCGTGTGACAAGCACACGGGGGAGCAAAACAGGTAGCATTGAGCGAAACCGTTGCTGGACTCAAGAAGCAACGCCGATGCGGTGGAGGATGATGGATGCCTACTCTGCGTCGCGCCCGCCCCCCGAGAATCGCCATGCCCATTCGCGCCAGAACACAATTGAACATCGGAGGCAGGCAGCATGGTTGAAAGCCAAACGGTCGAGTGGAAAGAATCCTGGCGCGACGAATACCTGAAGTGGGTGTGCGCCTTCGCCAATGCCCAGGGCGGAGTGCTCGAGGTCGGTCGACGCGACGATGGCGTGGCGGTCGGTGTCGCTGATGCCAAGAAGCTGCTGGAAGACTTGCCCAACAAGATGCGCGACTTGCTCGGCGTGATCGCGGATGACATTGAGGCCTGGGGCAGCGGCATCGAGCGAATGATGTTGGCGTGTCAGAAGCACGGCAGCCCTGCTCCCCAATTCGCCCCTGAAACCATCGGAATGATGCTGACATTTGGTTTCAGGGAGCGAAAGGGGGCTAAGCAGGGATCGGGTCGGCACCATGTCGAGGCCCATGTCGAGGCCCATGTCGAGGCCCATGTCGAACTGACCAACCGTGAAATCGCGATGATCCGGGCCAGTTCGGTGCAACCTGCGACGCGAGCTGATCTGCTGGACGCGGCAGGATATGCAACACGAACAGGCAATTTCAAGCGATCCATGGACAAATTGCTCGCTGCGAAACTGCTCGCAATGACGCTTCCTGACAAGCCGAGAAGCCGATCTCAAAAATACCGCGTAACCGATTTAGGGACGCGATGGCTTGCAAAGAAAGAAGATGCTGGCGAGTGACTGGAAAGCAATCAGGGATGTTGGGCTTGAGTTTCCGCTTGGGGAACCGAGCAGTGAGCAAGTCACTGACCAAGTCGGCAATGCAATGCGATAGAAACCATGGAAAACATCACGAAGCGCCTGAATGACTCGACAACCATTTCAATTAGAAGCACATCGCTAACATGAGCATTAAAGATAGACTCGTCGGTTTGCTGGCGTACACGGACCAGCTAGCGAAGCTGACGCAAAAAGCGAACTTCACGACAAAGGCGTACTCACTGCTGCTGTATACCGAGCAACAGTTACGCAATCGCGTCGGAATCCATCACGATGTCACCGACGACGATGGTCTTGCTTGGCTAAAAATCGAACGCCTGCAACGTCGGGACCCTCCGACGCCCGCAAGCGAGATCGCTGATTGGATTGAGCTACATCGTGATCCGACGAAGAAGCCGAACGTCAATGAGTCCATTCTCCGAACAATGCCTCGGGCAGATGCAGAGCAGTTGGTCGACTCGGGCGAAATTGCTCAAGTGGACCTAATGGACTCTTCCAATGGCGATCCAGAGACTGTCGACGTTCGCGTGTTGCTGAAAAACCAGCCAGATGTTGGAGAGAATATCGAAATTTACCTTGCCGGACCATGGGCGGAGTGGAAGACGGAGGAACTTCCAAAAATTCAGACGATCCACGTTTACGAAAAGTTTTTCAATCTGTGCCAGACCATGGAGAACAGCGGCGCAGAGAATCCGCTAGAGGCTGTTTGGGGGCTTGGTTTTGCGTTATGGAAGAAAGGGAGGAAGACGCTTCAGCATCCATTGATTGAGGCGTTGGTCGAAGTACGCATAGATCGGCAGAGTCAGGCGATCCTGATCACGCCGCGCGATCGCGAGCCTCAGTTCTATCTCAGTCCGTTCACCGAACTGGGAATCGAAACGGTTCGTGTTACCCAGGAACAAATGCGAGTCCGCCTTGACGCGATTCTTGCCGTGGATGAGAAGACTGGAATAGCGAAAGTGGATGAATTTTCGCCATTTAATCGCGCCAGCTTTGAATCCGTTCTGGAAACTGCGGCTGGTTCGCTGACCGGCGACGGACGCTACTGGCCCAATGTCAATCGCGAACCGGAAAACCGTCAGCACCCGAAGGTCACGGAAACGCTGACCGTCACGGATACCTGGGCGATCTATGCACGACGGCGTGGCAGCAACATCTTGGTTGAAGACATCAACCGCTTACGCAAAGAGGTCGAACAAAAAGAAGAAGTCGAGCTTCCGCCTGTCGGGAACGCGATTGTCCAAGACCCACACGATGAAAAACGCGTTCGGAAAAGCGGCGGAACTGATGGTGCTCCCAACAATAGCCGAAGTAATGCAAACCCGCTGGACGATGATGCGGAAATTCTATTTCCAAAGCCCTCCAACGATGCACAGCTTAAAATCGTTAAGGGATTGCAACGTGAAGATGGAATCGTAGTGCAAGGTCCGCCGGGAACGGGCAAGACACACACGATCGCCAACATCATTTGTCATTACCTAGCCACTGGACGCAGCGTTCTGGTGGTGTCCAAGGGAGAACCGGCGCTCGCTGTTCTGCGCGATCAGATTCCCGAGGGCATACGCGACCTAACCATCAGTCTATTGACTAGCGAGCGAGAGGGTTTGAAGCAGCTCGAGGGTTCCGTCATGTTTATGATGAACGACGTTCTTAGCAAATCGCCTGACTTCCTCAATAGAGAGATCCGGGACAACAAAGAGCGTGCCGAACAACTCAAGCGAGATCTGCGTTCTATCGACAAGCGGATGCGTGAATTAGCAGAAGCCCAACTGACCCAGATTCCTGCTTCCCTGCGGGGCGACGATAAGAATTGGCCGTTCGACGCAGCGCAGTCGCTGGCAACGGATCGTGTTAAACACGCGTGGCTAGATGACGCAATTGGATTTTCGGACAGATCCGAGCCTCAATTCGATCAGTCCGACATTGCATCCCTGAGCGAAGCACGGCGGATGCTTGGCAAAGACCTGACTTATGCCGGAACGACGATTCCGAATCGACAGGACTTGCCGTCGTCGCGCGACGTCGCCAGCGCTCACGCGAGTCTTGTTCAAGCCGCCTCCCTGCGAACAGCATCAACGTCGGGATCGTTGCCGCCAATCTTGGGACAAGACGAGCCGACCCGTGCGAGTGGAAAACGATTGGTCGGGGAACTGAAGAGGATGCAGCAATCTCTCCTACACACAGCCGAAGAAGCATGGGTCGAAAAACTCTATTGCCGCTGGATCGCCGATGGTGTTTCGATCGATGACGAATCGAGCGTTGAGGCAGCGATCACCGAATTGGAAAAGCTTGGCGAAACACGCAAAACCTTTCGCAAGAGACCGATTGCATTACCGCTTCAAAACGTTTCGACCAAGAAGCTGAAACTAGCTCTTCAGCGTGGATCAGAAACTGGAAAGGCATTCGGATTCGTGTCGCTGGGTGCGAAGGACATCAAGCACTACCTTCAAGAGTTGACCATTGCGGGGCAACTTCCTGATGGAGCCGCAGATTGGTCGTACGTATTCGACTACGTTCAGTTCCGAGAAAAGATGGTACAGTTTGCGTATCGTTGGAATGCACTTGCGGACGATTTTGATGTTCCCGAGATCCCCGTTGATGCGATCGAATTGGAACTTTGGATTGGACGTCAGCAGAAGCCACTTTCAATCGTACTAACAGCTGCGATCAGCTACCACGAAACGGTAGCTGCGGATGTCCAGAATCTGTTTGTTTCGGGAGTTGATCGCAAGTCACTCCCGTTTGATTCTGAAAAGATTGCGGAAATGATTGAAGCGGTCGATGCGTTCTTGCACCGCCAGGAGCTGAGTGAGAGCCGATTCTTGCTGGAGAAGGCACAACGTGACTTGCACGGACGAACAGGCGAAGTCTTTGACGCTTGCCGAGCAATTTTGAAAATCGAAGTTGGCAATGGCAATCGCGATCCGCAATGGATCGAAGAACGGTGGGCAGTGTTACTCACCGAGTTCGATCGCTTGGGTGCATTGAGGAATCAATTCTCGGCGGTCAACCGAGTTGCAGAGAAGATCGCCAGTTCGGGGGCGCCGCGTTGGGCGTCTCGCTTGCTATCCGTGCCCGCTGAAGCAGATTCCGACCCGCTCTCGCCAAAGGACTGGGCTAATGCTTGGCGGTCCCGACGACTGGAAGCGTTCCTCAAGAAGATAGATGCGCGTGATGAGCTGAAGGCGATGTCGTCGAAACGGATCAACACGCAACAGGCTCTTGAGCGAGCGACTCGAGAATTGGTGAAAACCCGAACCTACTTGGGGCTACATCAGCGGATGAGTGTTGGCGGGCGGATGTCGTCGCTACAGCAATTTGTGTCCGCGATTCGCAAAATTGGACAGGGCACCGGAGTAAGTGCAAATCGGCATCGTGGTGATGCCCAAAAAGCGATGCAAAAGTCCATGGAGGCGGTCCCCTGCTGGATCATGCCGACCTGGCGGGTGTCGGAATCTCTACCGGCGACGCTGGGGTCATTCGATTTGGTCATCATTGATGAGGCATCTCAGTCAGATATCATGGCCCTGCCCGCACTACTGCGAGGTAGGAAGGTATTGGTGGTAGGGGACGATCGTCAAGTGAGTCCGTCAACAGTTGGACTTGAAGAACGCAAACTGCTTCAGTTGCGTCATGGTTACTTGAAGGGGCAGCCATTCCAAGACTTATTGATGCCGGGGACGTCGTTCTACGAACTGGCGCAGGCTATCTTCCCGTCGGGACGGACGCTGTTGAATGAACACTTCCGCTGTGTCGAGCCGATCATTCGATTCAGTTTGCAGTTCTACCCGGAGAAGTTCACACCGCTTCGGATTCCAAAACCGTCCGAGCGTCTCGATCCGCCGTTGATTGATGTTTACATCAAGAACGCTACTCGTAACGGAATGGTCAATGAAGCCGAGGTATCCGCGATTGTGGATGAAATCGAGCGACTCGTTGAAAATCCTGACTATGACACGCGATCAATTGGCGTGGTCTGCTTGGTTGGAAACAAGCAAGCCAGCGTGATTCAAAAGCGATTGCTTCAGCGGATCGGCGAAGAGAAATTTCTCAAGCACAATATTCAATGCGGAGATCCGCCAACGTTCCAGGGGAAAGAACGTGATATCATCTTCCTGTCCATGGTCGCCGTTCCTGGAAATGCAACCGCGCAAACAGCACGGCAGTTCGAGCAGCGCTACAACGTCGCGCTGTCACGCGCCCGAGATCGAATGTATTTGTACCGGTCGGTTGCCGAAACAGATTTGCCGAATGAGCGTGACCTAAAAGGAAAAGTTATCAGCCACTTCAAAGAACCGATGCCTGCTGCGTTGGAACACATGAAAGAACTCATTGATCTTTGCGATTCGGACTTCGAGAAGGATGTTTTTCGTCGGCTGGCGGAACTCAACTACCGAGTGACACCGCAAGTTGCTGTTGGCGAATATCGGATCGACCTTGTTGTCGATGGCGGCGATGATCGTCGCTTGGCGATCGAACTGGATGGTGACCGGTACCATGGTCCTGATCGATGGTTTGAAGACTACGCTCGTCAAAAGACGCTTGAGCGAATGAACTGGCAGTTCTGGCGATGTTGGGGTTCAAGCTTCGCGCTCGATCCCGAAGGTTGCATGGCAGACCTCGTCGACACGCTACAGGAACGAGGGATTCAACCCATCGGACAATCGACGGGACTAAGTCCGTTCACTGAACATCGAGTTTTAGACGCGACGGATCTATTGGGCAGTTCAGAACCCAAACAGCGTGAGTCAGATCAGGACGGTGAAAACCAGGACGAGTCCGCGACGATGGAGTCAGATCCGGTCGGAGTTGGTGATGCCGTCACCATCTTGTTTGACGATGAACCAAACCGCGTGTACCAACTGACGATGATTGAGGGCGAGTCAGAACTGGTCGACGGATTGGTTTCGTTCACCAGCACACTTGGACAGCAACTGGCAAACGCGAACATTTACGAGGAGATCAAAGTCGACTGGAGCGGTCGCTCGCGAATTTGCACCATTCAATCGATTCAGAATGCGGAAGTGACATCCACCTAAAGACATGCAATACCGATTAACCTCAAACGCACCCGCTGCCAATACGGCCAATTGGAGAATTCATGGAGTCGAACTCGCCTGACCCCGCGTAAGGTCACGACATTTGCGAGGACACATCTCGGACGGATGTGCCTGCGACAGCACGGACGATTATCGATAGACTAACACCAGTGGGAAGTGCTTAGGCGTCGTTCGGAAATAACTTACCTGATTGGCATCGACCTGCGGCATACGGATTTGCATAATGGTTAAATGCCGGATGCAACACTGGTCGATGGACTCCGATCGAAATATAACGCGCTTGTTGAT
>NZ_SJPK01000010.1 GCF_007859855.1 Allorhodopirellula solitaria | reverse complement strand
TTCCCTGCATTGAAATGAAGAACTGCATTGCCTGGCAACCGATCTTCCTGAGAGCCTCTTGAACGGATCGCTCGGTCTGATCGAACGACTGTCCTTGCTTGGCAGCCTCACGAACCCCAGCACGCAGTTGATCGCCAAGTTGCTGCCGTTGCTCGGCAAGCTGCTCAGGTGATTGCGGGATATTTGTCGTGGAAGTGGGGTTGCCATTCGTGTTTGAATGCTCGACGCTCATCTTAGCGGCCTCCTGCCTATGTGATTCGGATGTTCAGAACCCAGATCATGGCAGGTTGGCCGCTTTTTCGTTACCCAGATTGCCAATCGCTTAAAAAGTGACCGGCGGAACGCCGGTCACACCCGTTCAAAAATGCGTCCCTGACGAACAAACGCTCGCCAGGGACCGACAACACCATTGGCGTACCGTCGACCGAGATATCCCTTGCCAAGTCAGCACCTCTGCAGAGCTCGGCTCCGTTTCTTCCGGCAGTGCCAGTCTAACATTGATAATCACATCCCACAAATAAATCCTTGGATACGGGAGCCATGCCTTGAAAACCTCGCGCACGCTTCCGTCGGATGAGTCTTAAAAACTGCGTGATTTGTGTCACCCGCTGGGGGAGCTACTCGGAGCCCTACGACCCTCGGCTCACCACTGCGGGGCCAACGTCGATTAGATCGACAAACAGTGACACCACCGGCAGGATGGTTAACGGTAACAAACGCAAAGTTGTTAGGACGCAATGGCGCAAGCTTCGAAGTATTGCCGTGTGGACGGTCTCAGCTGACGATTTGCTCCAACTTATCGAGAGCATGGGACTGCCGCCCTTTTTCTTGTCCCTTAGGGACGCAACTGTTGTGGCAGGAAGCGACATCGTGCTCGTGCTCCGATTCGAGTCGGGCACAGCGATGTCATGGCTAATCCCGGCGTCGAGTACAATACCGGGGCCGAGCACCACGTCAGGAGCAAGGCTTGGGGGAAGCGAAAGAAGTTTCCCCTGTCGCTTTGAGAGATCCCCACAAACTAGCTGGAAGACAAGTGAATCAAGCAGTAATCGCAGGCCTGGTGGCTGTGTTGACTTTGCTCAGTGTATTGGACGCCAATGCAGTCGACGACACGAGCAAGCCCAACATCCTGTTTGTCTACGTGGATGACCTGGGGTACGAGGCACTGAACTCCTATGGCGGGCTGGATTTCTCAACACCGAATCTTGATCAGATGGCGGCCGAAGGCATTCGTTTTACCCGGGCATACGCTAGCGGCGTCTGCACACCTTCACGCGTCAGCATGCACACAGGCCTCTATGCGAGTCGCCACCAGCAGACCGGAGTGTTACCGGTTCATCGCGGCACGAAAAAGATTGTTGACTTTCAGAGGATGCCGACGTTCGCCCAGCGGTTGCGTGCGAGAGGTTATCGCACCACCGTCACGGGAAAGTGGCAGCTGGGCACGCTCGAAATTCACCCTGAGCATCCTCGCGATTCAGGCTTCGACTCGTGGTGTCTGTGGCAGATTTGGAAGACCAATCCCGAGTCGGGCAGAGGGGAGAAGACGACGCGGTATTGGAACCCGACTTTTAACCAGGATGGCGTCATCCGCAATGACATTGCAGATAGCTTTGGTCCTGACGTGCTCGTTGACTATGCCATCGATTTCATGCGGCAAGCCCAGCAGGCTGACGAGCCATTTCTGATCGTGCACAACGAGATGATGCCCCATTGGCCGGTGATCCAGACACCTGACGACCGGGCGGCAACGCCACAACGTGAGGCCAGCCTGAGCGGCATGGTCGCCTACCTCGACAAGCTGGTCAAGCGACTCCTCGATGCGGTCGATGAGCTGGGGATCCGAGAGAACACCTATGTCGTTTTCATGGCCGATAACGGGACCAACGAGCCTGACTTTGCTAACCCGAAAGTCGGCCAACCCGGCGAACGGGCTCATACCCGGCATACGAAATTTGGAAACGTCAACGGTGGAAAGTTCTCGGTCACCGACGGTGGAACCCACGTTCCCATGATCGTTTGGGGGCCGCCGGCCGTTCCCGTCGGTACGATTTGTGATGACCTCGTGGACGTTGTCGATCTCTTTCCAACATTCTGCGAATTGAGCGGCGCGAAATCTTCCGACGGGCTCTCTCTGGACGGCCACTCGCTTGTTCCCCAGTTCCACGGTCGACCCGGCAGATCACACGCCTATACCTACGGTGTCGTCGACAGCAAAGAAGCGGTTTTTAACGGCCAGTGGCGCCTGAAGAAGACCGGGGAGCTGGTCGATGCGCGGAACCTTCCTGCCGAACCTATTGCAGACGAAGCAGACGGGGACGCGAGAGCCGCTCGGAGCGAACTTCAGGACATCCTGGATGAGCATCAGTCTGAGAAAACATCCGTCACTGCTGCACACTCGAAGCCTGAGAAGTCAAACGAGGCTGAGGCGCGAGCCGATGCCGCCGAGCCCACAATCGCTGGCGATGTTGCTGCCGATATCGTCGTTTATGGTGACGGCGCAGGCGGTGTTACGGCTGCGGTCCAGGCTGCGCGGATGGGCAAGGACGTCGTTCTGATTTCGGACCATCACGGCCACCTCGGCGGCCTGACGTCTTCCGGGCTGGGATGGACCGACATCGGCAACAGAGCCATTCTCGGTGGTCTTTCCCGAGAATTCTATCACCGCGTTTACCAGCATTATCAAGATGACTCGGCGTGGGTTCAGCAACAACGCAGCGAGTTCCCGACGCGCGGCCAAGGAGCCCCGACCTTCGATTCGTCAACGCAGCTCGCCAGTGTCTTCGAGCCGAAAGTCGCCGAGAAGGTATTCCAGGACATGGCTGCGGAAGCCGGTGTGGCAATCTTGTCAGGTCGTATCGACCAGGCACGCGGGATTCAAAAGCATGGCACGACGATCACACAACTCCGGCTCGAAGATGGCAGGACCATCCAGGGGCAGATGTTCATCGACGCCTCTTATGAAGGCGACCTGATGGCGGCTGCAGACGTCTCGTTCCGCATGGGCCGTGAATCAAACGCGGAGTTTGATGAGACTCATAATGGCTTTACCAGCACGAGCCACGGGAACCAGATCACGGTTAGGATCGACCCTTATGTCATTCCAGGCGATCGTGATTCGGGTTTGATTCGAGGTGTGACCAACTCCAACCCGAACGCACCGAAGACTGTCGCAGGTGCCGGTGACGACCGTTTTCAGGCGTACTGTTATCGTCTCTGTTTAACCGATGTGCCCCAGAATCGCATCACCATCGAGAAACCCGCAAGCTATGACGAAGCCGACTTTGAGCTGGTCCTTCGTGCCGCGGAGGCCGGAAAGTCAGCAAAGTATTTCAAGACTTCCCCCATCCCCAATCGCAAGACCGATGCCAATAACGCCTCGGGAGTTTCGATGGACTACATCGGAATGAACTATGGGATCGACGAAGAGGGGGAGCCGTGGAACTGGGCGACACTGACACATCGCCAACGCGACGCCCTCGCTGACCGACACGCGTACTGGCAACTCGGCCTCATCTGGACGATCCAAAATCACTCGCGAGTTCCCGAGGACGTCCGCAGAACGTGGTCCAAGTGGGGGCTCTCCAAAGACGAGTTTTCCGACAACGAAGGTGTCCCCTACAACCTCTACGTACGCGAAGCCCGCCGCATGGCGTCACCGTTCGTCATGACCGAGGCTCACTGTCGCAACGAGACACCCATCAGTGATTCCATCGCCATGGGGGCCTACACCATGGACTCGCACAACGTCCAGCGTCTGGTGGACAATGGATCCGTGAAGAACGAAGGCGACATCCAAAAGCCGCTCCGCAACAAGGGGCCGTACCCTATCTCTTACCGGGCGATCGTCCCGCCGCATGACGAGTGTACCAACCTGCTTGTACCCTGGTCGCTCTCTTCCACACACATCGCTTTCGGAAGTATTCGGATGGAACCAGTCTTCATGTGCCTCGGCCAGGCTGCTGCTACCGCCGCGGCTCAGGCCATCGACGCAGATATCTCAGTGCAGGACGTCCCCTACGACTTGCTACGGAAACGCCTGATAGAAGATGGTGCCCAGCTCGAGGTAGCAGCGGCCGATCCGACTGAGCAATCCGCTACGATCGGTCTGAATCCCGACAAACTTTCTGGGCTCGTCTTGGATGACGAACAGGCAGAACGCAGCGGCACTTGGACCCGCAGCACACGCACCGGGGAATCGCTGGGCCTCGGCTACTTTCACGACGGTGGTCTTGGAAACGGTCAATGCTCCGCCACCTACACCGCCCGGCTTCCCAAGCGCGGCCGATATGAGGTTCGTCTTGCCTACACGACCCATGACAACCGAGCCACCAACGTCCCCGTTTCGATCGTTCACCTCAACGGAACCGCCAACGTCCAGGTCAACCAACGTCAGAAGCCGCCTATCGAAGGACTGTTCATCTCGCTGGGGCAATTCGAATTCAGTCAACAATCCCAGCTTACGATCACCAACCGCGACACGGACGGACATGTCATCCTCGACGGTGTTCAGTGGCTACCGGTGGATTGAGCCGCTGCACACGCTAACTGCCCTTTTAGAAGAGCCCCCAGTGTTGGCCCGATTCAAATGTGGCTCCTGGGTGCGGGATCGTCCGACTGAAGAAATGAACCCATCCGACTATCTTCTGCCGAAGCCTGACATCAACTGGACCGCGGCGCTCGTCGAATGGGGCTGGCTGCTTCCACCGAAATGTATCCCGATATGCGTTACTTGTTTTGGTGACGTGTTCCTGACCGCTGAGTCTGGCGTCTACTTGCTTGATCTCGAAGAGGCGGCATTTGATCGCTACTGCGAAACCGAATCGTCACTACTTCGGACGCTCAGCCAAGACGACGATGCCGACGTGCTTTTGTACTCGAGCCTAGTCGACCGACTTCGCTGCGTCGGCCTCAGTATCGATCCCCTGCGTTGTTATCATTTCAAGATGCCGACAATTCTCGGTGGCGAAGTTGATGTGGATAACGTCGGTACGAACACTATCGACGAAAGGGTCCGATTCTGTGGTGATCTCCATCGTCAGATCAAGGACTTGCCCGACGGTACGCCTGTTCGATTCCGCGTGACCGACTCGTAGTTTGACATCTCCGACGGCGTTCGCGACGCTCGAGTGACCGGCTGTTTTGTAAAGCGTCTTCGGCGTAGAGCGGTTGGTGGGTGAACGACAGCGTCATCGCTGCGGGTTCCCACTGTCACGGCATCGGTCCCGTGGCCTGAGACCAATCCCCGGTCGCGGTGAGTTCGCTGGCGGGCCAGTTCTGGTAGCAGACTGGGCGTAGGAAACGTTGGAGGCTGGCGTATCCGACCGAGGTGCTGTTGCCGTCCAAGCTCGCTGGGTAGGGGCCACCGTGCTGCGTCGCGGGCCCGATCTCCATTCCTGTGGGCCAGCCATTGTGGATGATGCGGCCAGCGAAGCGTTCCGCGAGGGGCAGCCAATCCGCCGTGAACTCGCCGTCGGCTTCGCTGGCGTGCAAGGTCGTTGTCAGCGAACCGCTGAATTGTCTCGCCATCAAGAGCATCTCCGACTCGTCCTGGCAGAGAACCAATAAGGATGCCGGCCCGAAGGTTTCGCAGTGCAACAGCGATTCAGCTTGCAGGTCCGGGCAGCCGATCGCGGTCGCCGGATCGGTCGCGAACCAGTGTGGGCCGCGATGCCAGGGGCCGTCTGCTGGTCCGCCCCGTCCGCCGTCATAGAGCGTTTGCACGTCGGGCGTCGATCGGTACCTGGCGATACTTTGATCGAAGGCCTCTGCAATGGATTCACTCAGGAGTGGCAGTGGCGGTTGCTGCGACATCACGCGCGTGACCTGTTCGATCCAAGGGCCGCTCTGGCGCTCGAGCATGAGCACCACGCCGGGTTTGGTACACATGTGACCATTTCCGAAACGCAGCGACTCAGCAAACCCGGTCGCAATCGATTCGCCCCGGCTCTCGATCGCGCCGGCGGCCAAGAAGACTGGGTTGGTGCTGCCGAGTTCAGCGAACAGGGGGATGGGGTGCGGGCGATGCAGGACCGCGTCGGCAAGGGCCCGGCCGCCCTTGGGGCTGCCGGTGAAGCCCACTGCGGCAATCGCGGGGTGCTCGACGAGTCGCCGGGAAGTCTCGGGGCGGCGGCCGTGCAGGAGCGCAAACGTGCCGCTGGGGAAGCCAAGTTCCTTCACCGCTTCGGTAGCGACCTGGCCGAGCAGTTCACAGGTGCCAGGGTGGGAGGGATGTGATTTCACGATCACGGGACAGCCAACCGCGATCGCGGCGACAAACTCGTTGCCGATGACCGAGATCGCCAAGGGGAAGTTGCAGGCGCCGAACACGGCGACGGGGCCGACGGGCACGAGCCGTCGCCGCATTTCGGGTCGGGGGCGAGCGATGCCAGTACCGATGCCACGGTCGGGATCGGCGGGATCGACTTGACGCTCGTCCCACCATGATTGGCGGGCGAGCTGGGCGAAAAGTTTCAATTGCCCGGTGGCACGCTGGAACTCGCCAATCACCCGCTCGGCAAGGTATCCCGTTTCGAGTGCACAGCGTTCGACAATTTCCTGTTGTCGCTCGATCAGCCCCGCCGCGACGCGGTCGAGCAGTTCGCCGCGGCGGCGTGGCGAACTGCTACTCAGCCACAGCGAGGCGTCGGCGGCTGCCTCGGCGGCTGTCTCGATCTGCTGCTCGGTGGCTTCTGAGAATCCGGGGGAAATCGGTTCACCCGTGCCCGCGTTGAAGGCGTGGAAATCATCCGTATCGTGGGGTTTTTCAATCATGGGGGGCTCATTGAGGGGGGAAAACGATCAGTGGTGATCCATGGCTAGAAGACATTTCGGGCAATCGCTGTTAAACTCAGGTAACTACGCTAGCTTTTGCCATTCTATGAAGGAAACCAACCAGTGACTGCGGATTTATTCGGTGCACGCGAACAGTTCGAAACCGGCTCGGGCAAAGCGGCCCTGTATCGTTTGGAAACGTTGCAGAAACAGGGGTTGGGGCAAATCGACCGTTTGCCGTTTTCGATCCGCGTGCTGCTCGAGGCGGTGTTGCGAAATTGTGATGACTTCCAGATTTCGCAGGACGACGTCAAGAACCTGGCGAGCTGGCAGGCCTCGGAGGTCGCCCCTCACGAGGTGCCATTCAAACCCTATCGCGTGGTTCTGCAGGATTTTACGGGCGTTCCCGCTGTAGTGGACCTCGCCGCGATGCGATCGGCGATGCAGCGAATTGGTGGTGATCCGAACAAGATCAACCCGCTGATTCCCGTCGATCTGGTGGTTGATCACTCCGTCCAAGTCGACTTTTTCGGTAGCGAAGGGGCACTGATTCGCAATGTCGAAATGGAGTTCGAGCGGAACAAGGAACGCTACGAGTTTCTGCGCTGGGGGCAGAACGCATTCGATAATTTCACCGTCGTGCCGCCCAACGTGGGCATCGTCCACCAAGTGAACCTGGAATACCTCGCTCGCGTGGTCGCGATCTCCAATGACGACCAGGGCCCCGTCGCCGTCCCGGATACCTTAGTGGGAACTGATTCTCACACCACGATGATCAACGGGCTCGGCGTCCTCGGCTGGGGTGTCGGCGGAATCGAAGCCGAAGCCAATATGCTCGGCCAGCCGCTGTATATGCTGATGCCCGAAGTCATCGGATTCGAATTGACTGGCGAAATTCCTGCTGGCGCGACCGCGACGGATATGGTGTTGCGGGTCGTCGAAATCCTTCGCAACGAAGGGGTTGTTGGCAAGTTCGTTGAGTTCTTTGGAACGGGCATGAACGCGATGAGCGTGGCCGACCGGGCGACGATCGCAAACATGGCGCCGGAATACGGGGCCACGATGGGATTCTTCCCCGTCGATGATGTGACGCTCGAGTACCTGCGGCAAACCGGACGCAGCAAACAGAACGTGGAGCTCGTCGAGCGATATTGCAAGGAACAAGGTTTGTTCCGTGTCGATGACGGACCGAAATTGAACTACACGAAAACCCTCTCGCTGGACCTGTCGACTGTCGTGCCGAGCTTGGCGGGACCGAAGCGCCCTCAAGACCGCATTGAGCTGGCGAACATGAAGAACGAGTTTGAGAAATCGTTGACTGCACCTGTCGGCAAGTCCGGCTTCGGTTTGGATGCTGCTGCACTCGATCGAGTGGGCAAGGTGTCCGGCGACGGACAAAGCAGCGAGATCACCCACGGCGCGGTCGTGATCGCTGCGATCACTTCCTGCACCAACACGTCCAATCCATCGGTGATGGTGGGGGCCGGATTGGTTGCCAAACGGGCTGCCGAGCGAGGACTGAAAGTGGCCTCGCACGTCAAGACGTCGTTGGCACCAGGGTCCCGTGTCGTGACGGACTACCTCAATCGTGCTGGGCTGACCGAAGCCCTCGACCAGCTCGGGTTCAACACGGTCGGATATGGATGCACGACCTGCATCGGCAACTCCGGCCCCTTGCCCGAGCCTGTTGCCAACGCGATCAAGGAAGGTGATCTCGTCGCCTCAGCCGTGCTCAGTGGGAACCGCAACTTTGAAGGCCGCGTCAATCCGATGACCCGGGCGAACTACTTGGCGAGCCCACCGTTGGTTGTCGCTTATGCACTTGCCGGAACGACGGACATTGATCTCGTCAAAGAGCCACTCGGTCAAGGCACCGACGGCAAAGATGTCTTCCTCAGCGACATCTGGCCAACCGCCGATGAGATCCGCGACACCATCGCGGCCTGCATCAAGCCTGAGATGTTTACCAAGGAATACGACGCGGCGGTTAAAGGAAATGAGTTGTGGAATGCCATCGATATCGCTGGCGGTGCCCTGTATCCATGGCGTGAAGAGAGCACCTACATTCACCACCCACCATTCCTCGATGGGGTCACCGGAGAGGCGGTTCCAGACATTGGCCCGATCACCGGCGCCCGGGTGCTGGCTCTGTTGAACGATTCAGTCACGACCGACCATATTTCTCCCGCGGGCGCCATCGCGTCGGACGGGCCTGCCGGGCATTACTTGCAAGAGAACGGCGTTCCCGTTCGCGAGTTCAATTCGTTCGGTTCGCGGCGCGGTAACGACCGCGTGATGGTACGGGGCACATTCGCCAACATCCGGATTCGCAATCGGCTCGCACCGGGTACCGAAGGCGGCGTGACACGTTACCTGCCGACCGACGAAGTGATGAGTATCTACGATGCTTCGATGAAGTATCAGGCAGACGATGTCCCACTCGTTGTTCTGGCAGGCACGGAGTACGGTACCGGCAGCAGCCGTGACTGGGCTGCCAAGGGCACGATGATGCTAGGCGTCAAAGCCGTCATCGCTGCGAGTTTTGAGCGGATTCACCGTAGCAATCTCGTCGGCATGGGTGTCTTGCCGCTGGAGTTTGCCAACGACGCAACCTGGGAATCGCTGGGGATCACCGGTGAGGAAAGCTTCGATATTGTGGACTTGTCTAATGATCTCGAGCCGCGATCGCTGATTGCGGTGACTGCGACTGACCCTGCGGGCAAGAAAACGCAGTTCGATTGCCGTGTCCGGATCGATACGCCCGTGGAACTGCAGTACTACCGCAACGGCGGTATCCTGCCCACGGTCCTGCGAAACCTGCGCGGTTAAATCATAGCGCCGCATTCATGAGCGAACTTTCGATGCGCGCCTTGTTCGTGCCACTTTGGGAAAAAATCCGTGCCTCCTACTGGTTCGTTCCTTCGCTGATGGCCATCGGTGCGATCATTCTGTCGCTGGTCACGACGACCATCGACAGCCGGATCGGGGCGGGATGGATAGACGATATCGATTGGCTCAATGCGAACCAGCCGGCGGGGGCACGGGCGGTGCTGTCGACGGTCGCGGGGTCCATGATCACCGTGGCGGGCGTGACCTTCTCCATGACGATCCTGTCGATTTCGTCAGCCACGAGCCAGGTCGGTCCCCGACTGCTCAATAACTTCATGGCTGACAAAGCCAATCAGTTCACTCTGGGCGTGTTCATCGCCACTTTCTTGTATTGCTTGATGGTACTTCGTACGGTCCGCAATGCCGAATCGCTCCCTCCAGGGGTGCAGAGCGAAATGGATTTAGCCTCTGCCTTCGTGCCGCACCTGTCGGTGATCGTGGGCGTGTTGATGGCGATCGCGAGTGTGGGTGTATTGATCTTTTATATCCATCACATTCCCGAGACCATTCACGTTTCCAATATCATTGCCAATGTTGGAAGGGAACTCGATCGTCAAATCGATGGGCAGTTTCCCGCCCGCCTCGGCGATCCTCAGTCGGCCGATTCCGACGACCAACGCGTTGCCACGCTGCCGCCTCTGTTTGATGAATCGGCGGCACAGGTTTGCTCCAACGGCACGGGGTACCTTCAGTACGTCGATGGCGATCGGCTGATGGAGATTGCTCAGGAGAAGGATTTGGTTCTACATCTGCAGCCGAGTCCGGGCGATTTTGTCACCCGGTCGAGCGTCCTTCTACTGGCTTCGCCCTGCGATCGCGTCGACGAGCACTTGCAAGGGAAACTGGCAGCGTTATTTGTCTGCGGGGCCCAGCGATCGGCGACCCAAGATTTGCGTTTTCTGATCGATCAGTTGGTCGAGGTCGCCATGCGGGCGTTGTCGCCGGGCGTGAACGATCCCTTCACCGCGATCAGTTGCTTGGAATGGCTGCAATCGGCCCTGGAAACTCTGGCGGAGCGTGAGTTGCCTGAATCGGCTCGCTACGATGAGCAGGAGCGACTGCGGATCATCGTGGCACCGGTCACGTTCGCAGTCTTTGCCTCGCTCGTGTTTGACCAATTGCGAACCTATGTCGCCGCGGATCGAAACGCATCGGTCATGATGATGGAGATGATCGGCAATCTCACGGCCCTGGTTTCTAGCTCCAGCGATCGGCGACTACTGGCGCGTCACGCCTGCGCTCTGCGGCGGGCCTGTCGCCACCACCAAGTCGATACGCGAACGCTGGCTCTGATCTCCCAACGGTATCGCGGCTTACTGCGTTTGCTGATCGATGAGGATTTTCGGGATCGGGCTCGGCAGACCGGGCACTGGATTCGCTGAGCACTTGTTCGCATTGGCATACCGCTTGCATTAGAATGGCGGCGTCCTGTCCAACACCTAGCGGAGAGTTTCGATGAGTTTCAAGGTTTGCCTGCTACTGAATTCCTGTCTGGCCGCCCTGGTGGCCATGCCCCTTGCCCCGACGCACGCTCAAGACACCGGCCCGGGAACGGGAACGCGTCCGGCACAGCCGAGTGCCGCTTCCCCGAGCGGCGTCAGCGACTGGGCGTTGGCTGGAGTGGTCTGGAGCGATGCGAGCTTGACCCGAAAATTGGCTGCCGATTCGCTCCGCCAGGCCCAGAGCGAAGGCGCCGATCAATCCACTCAAGCAGCACTGCAACAGCTCGCCGACCAATCTCAGCAGATCATTAAGGCGCTCGAGCAATTCGGTTGGTCGCACAAGCAATCCGCTGGCTCGGAGGCGGCACCAGATTCTGCTGCTCCCACTGCCAATCCCGCTGCCGCCGCCGCTGAAAATGCTCCGGCGTCGACCCAGGAGATCATGGCAGAGAAGATGGAGGCGGCTCGAGCCCGGGGGCAAGCCCAGGCGGAGGCAGCCAGCCCGCTCAAGCCCCTGCCGCGGGCATCGAGCCGAATGAGCGAACGCGATGGACAAACTCTCTCCGACACGCTCCCCTATAGCGCCGGCTCGATCTATGATCACGGGAGCTACCAGCCGGGTGGCAATTATCTCGACGACGCTCCCATGTCCGTGGGCGCATCGAAAGTCTACAGCGGCGAGCTGGACGAGATCGAACGAGAGGTCAACCGAGAGGAGTCTGCTGCACAAGCTCGAGCCGAAAGTGAAAGCCAACCGAAGGTCGACCCACGCGTGACCGCCGGCCTGCTCCGCCGAATTGCAATGGACGATTACACGACCACTCCCCAGTCAGAGTCGGAATCGGGGGCGACGGGGACCTCCGATCACGCCGACGCCCGTTGGGTCCAGTTCCGTCTCGATGCCAATCAGTGGACCTATTCGCACGTCCAGCCCAACGAGCGAATGCCCGCGGCCCGGGCGGCTCTGCGTCAACTGAAATCGACCGCCATGGTCGCGGGACGATCGACGCAAGACGAATCGCTGAAACAGATCCTGGCGCCGATCTTGAAATTGTCGCTGTAGACATGGCCAGGATCGGCCGGGGCGACCGCCCCGGCGATCAAGATCCAGGCTCTGCGCAGGGAGGGTTCGACCGCATCGCTCGCGCTCGGTCTAGGAACGCGCTGACGTAGTCAACTTCCAAATCGGCCTGACGCAGTCCGAGAAAGATTTGCTTCGATAGCCCGTTCTCGCCCAATGGCAGGGGGACGAGGTCAAAGTGTTTGCCTTGTTCGACAACCAGCCAACGCGGGAGCGCCGCGACGCCGCGGCCGCTTGCGACCATCTGCAACATGATGTCTGTGGTTTCAATCCGCTTGTGACGCTTCGGAACCATTCCGGCCGGCGTTAAAAATCGGCTGAAGACATCGAGTCGGTCGGCTGAAACCGGATACGTGATGATCGTCTCGCCAGCGAGATGGGCGGGTGTGACGAACTTTTCCCCGCATAGCGAATGGTCGGGGCCGACAACCAAGACGTGTTCATAGTCGAATACCGGCTCGAATACCAAACCCGACCTCCGAACCGGGTCCGGTGTCACGAGCACGTCGATCTCGTGATCGTCGAGAGCATCGACGCCACCAAACTGGAACTTCTGCTTCACGTCCAGGTCGACCCCCGGCCAGGCCTCCAGGTACGGCGCAACGATTTTCAGCAGCCATTGATAGCATGGATGGCATTCCATCCCGATGCGCAGGACGCCTCGTCCGCCTTCGGCAAACTGCTCGAGTTGCAGTTCGAGTTGCTCGAACTGCGGCAATATGCGCTGGGCGACCGACAGCACGTACTCTCCCGCCTGGGTCAACCTCAACGATCTGCCTTCGCGCGTCCAGACCTGGAGGCCGATCGACTCTTCGAGCTTGCGAATCGAATGACTCAGGGCCGGCTGGGTGACATATAAACGCTCGGCTGCCGCTGTCAGCGACCCTAACTCGTCGACGGCGCGGACAATCTCTAAATGGATGCGTTCGATTGAATTCATGGTGTAGTTGTCTATGAGTAATATTCATGGATGTATCAAATCATATCATTTCTACTCATGCTAATGCAGTGATACTGTTTGCCCATCGACGATACTCATTACCGCTTTCAGAGAGATTTTCACGATGGTCAAGACGCACAACTTGGGATTCCCGCGTATCGGGGCAGCCCGTGAGTTGAAGTTCGCCTTAGAAGCCTATTGGAAGGGCCAATCTACGCTCAGTGAGCTAGAAGAAGTGGGTGCTGATCTCCGCCAACAGAACTGGCGGACCCAGTCGCGGCTGGATTGGGTGCCGGTCGGAGACTTTTCGTTCTACGATCAAGTGCTCGACATGAGTTTCCTCTTGGGTAATCTTCCCAGGCGTGTGCGGGATTTCAGCGGTGAGTCGCGAGATCTGTACTTCCGGGTTGCCCGTGGCCGGTCGGCACCATCGGCCGATCGACACGACGGTTGTTCCCTCGGCATCGCTGCGGGAGAGATGACGAAGTGGTTTGACACCAACTACCACTACATCGTCCCCGAGTTCGACACCGATACCGTGTTCTCACTTCATGCGGCCGAGTTGTTGGCTCAGGTTCGCGAGGTGCGGTCGCGGGTGTTCGACGCCAAGCCTGTCCTGATCGGACCGTTGACCTACCTCGCCCTGGGTAAATCCAAGGACGCGACGGACAAGCTCTCGCTGCTACCTCGGCTGTTGCCTGTGTACGCGGAGTTGCTGCGCACGCTCGCCGCCGAGGGCGTGCAGTGGGTGCAGATCGACGAACCGATTTTGGCGATGGATCTTGATCCGGAATGGAAAGCGACCTTTGCTGCCGCCTACGAATCGCTCCGTGGTACAGGTGTCAAGATGATGCTGACGACCTACTTCGGTCCGTTGCAGGACAATCTCGCGGCTGCTGCCGCTCTGCCGGTAGATGGCGTCCATCTCGACGCCGTTAATGCGCCCAGTGAGGTACGCGACTTAATCCGCCAGGCACCTGAGGATCGAGTTATTTCGCTGGGTGTTGTCAACGGCCGCAATATCTGGAAGGCAGATCTGAACGCAACCCTTGATTGGCTCGAACCCATCGCAGAGCAGTTGGGTAATCGACTGTGGATCGCTCCCTCCTGCTCGCTGCTGCACGTGCCTGTCGACTTGGCATTGGAATCGAAATTGGATAGCGAGGTCCAGTCTTGGTTGGCTTTCGCTACCCAGAAACTGGAGGAGCTCCAGATTCTACAGACAGCTCTCAACCGCGGCCGCAGCTCGGTGCAGGCTGCACTCGACGCCAACGCCGCAGCGGTGCAATCGCGACGGGGCTCACCTCGGGTGAACAGTCCAGCCGTCCGGGCCGCCGTTGCCAAGATCGATGCGCAGCTCGGCAAACGCAGCAGCGCCTACGCGGAGCGAGCGAAGGTTCAGGCAGGCGTGGTGCCGCTGCCACTCTTTCCCACGACCACAATCGGTTCCTTCCCGCAAACCCCTGAGATTCGCCGCGTGCGAAGACAGTTTAAGTCGGGAGCGATAACAGAGACCGCCTACCGCGACGTGATGCAAGCCGAAATCGCGCACTGCATCGCCGAACAGGAATCACTCGGACTCGACGTGCTGGTCCATGGCGAGCCCGAACGAAACGACATGGTTGAGTACTTCGGCGAACAGCTCGATGGTTACGCCTTCAGCGAGTTGGGCTGGGTCCAATCCTATGGCTCACGCTGTGTCAAACCACCGGTTCTCTTCGGTGACATCAGCCGCCCTCAACCGATGACGGTGGCGTGGACGACCTATGCCCAATCGCTCACCGACCAGCCCGTGAAAGGCATGTTGACCGGCCCGGTGACGATCTTGAATTGGTCCTTTGTGCGGGACGACCAACCGCGTTGGGTCTCTTGCCAACAGCTCGCGTTGGCGATTCGCAGCGAAGTGCAGGATCTCGAGAAAGCCGGCGTGCGTATCATTCAGATCGATGAAGCTGCCCTACGTGAGGGCTTGCCCTTGAGACGGTCCCAATGGAAGGTCTATCTAGACTGGGCCATCGAGTCTTTTCGAATTGCCGCGAATGGTGTCGCCGATGCAACACAAATTCACACGCACATGTGCTACTCCGAGTTCAATGACATCATCGAATCGATTGCCGAGATGGACGCCGACGTGATCACAATCGAAACATCGAGATCGGACATGGAGCTGCTCGAGGCGTTCCGTCGCTTCGATTATCCCAACGCCATCGGGCCGGGCGTCTACGACATCCATTCGCCCAACATCCCCACACAGGAACAAATCATCGGGCTGATGCAAAAGGCGGCCGAACGAATTCCTTATCAGCGACTGTGGGTAAATCCGGATTGCGGTCTGAAAACCCGTCGCTGGGAAGAGGTTGTTCCCGCTCTCGAGCAGATGGTCACCGCCGCAAAAGAATTGCGGGCGGCTGCTTCGTTCACGCGGAGATCGAGACCGCTGCAGTGAGTTCATGCTGGCGCGATTGACTACTGACGGCGGGGCCGGGACAATCAATCACGTTGTTGATCGATCCTGTGCACGAAGATGGACTGTCCGGCCACGTCATGAATATTTGCTCGCAGCTTCTTCGTTATGCTGGTATTGGTGTGTTTGTTTGCCTCGTCGGGATGCGGGGAGCCACCGCTGCAGGTCCAATTCCGCTATTGAAACTGCAGCTGCGCGATCCCGCAGGCCAGGCGATCACGTTGCCGCCGAGCGAGTTCACCGTCGTCTGCTTTCTGGGCACGGAATGCCCGTTGGCGAGACTATACGGACCGCGACTGGAGCGACTGAAGGACAGATTTGGCGATCAAGGAGTGACGTTTGTTGGCGTCGACAGCAACGCTCAGGACTCACCGGCTGAAATCGCTGACTATGCCAAGGACGTGGGTCTGACCTTTCCTATCGCCAAAGACGCCGATCAGTCGGTCCTTGCCGTCTTCGATGCCGAGCGGACGCCTGAGGTTTTCGTTGTCGATGCAGCGGGACGGGTTCGCTACCGAGGCCGCATCGATGATCAATACGAGCCGGGATTGGCTCGGGCGAAACCGACGCAGCATGACCTGCGTGAGGCGATCGAATCGTTGCTCGCAGGCGAAACCGTTGAGCATCCACAGACACCTGGTGTCGGTTGTTTGATCACGAAGATCCCTCACCCGAGCGGAAAGGATGCAGACGCAGCCACGGTGACTTTCACTGCGGACGTGGCACCGATCTTGAATCAGCACTGCGTGGAATGTCACCGCGACAGTGAGATCGCGCCATTTGCCTTGACCGATTATGACGAGGTCGTGGGATGGGGGCAGATGATGTTGGAGGTCATCGATCAGAAACGCATGCCGCCGTGGCATGCCGACCCGACGATCGGACATTTCGTCGGCGAGCGGAAGATGCCCGAGCAGGCCCGCGATACGATCGCCCGCTGGATCGACCAGGGCATGGCCGAGGGAGATGCGGACGACCTGCCGCCGACACCAACGTGGAACTCGGGGTGGCATCTGCCGACGGATCCGGAACTGGTGATCCCGATGCGGGACCGCCCTTTCCATGTTCCCGCAGATGACGTTGTCGATTACCAATACTATGTCGTGGACCCCGGATGGGAGGAAGATCGTTGGGTCCGGGCCGCCCAGGTCGTGCCGGGCAACGCCCGCGTGGTCCATCATGCGATTGTATTTGTCCGCCCACCCGACGGCAGTGATTCGCGCGGTATCGGTTGGCTCGGGGCCTACGTCCCCGGCCAGCGAACGGCGATATTGCCTCCTGACCATGCTCGCCGCATCCCAGCTGGATCAAAGCTGATTTTCCAGATGCACTACACGCCCAACGGACGCGCCAGCGACGATATCTCGCGCGTCGGCGTTTGGTTTGCGGAGCCGGCCGACGTGACCCATGAGGTGTTCACGCGCGTGGCTATTGATCACGACTTCGAGATCCCGCCGCGAACCGAAGACTACGACGTGCACATCTCACTCGATCGGTTCGATCCTGAGAGCCGGCTACTCGGAGTGACGCCTCACATGCACCTGCGTGGCAAGTCGTTTCAATTGAAAGCGCAGCGGCGCGGTGGCGAGGTAGAGGATCTGCTGCGGGTGCCTCATTACGATTTCAATTGGCAGCACTACTACCAATTTGCTGAGTCTCTTCCGCTTGATGAGATCGAATCCTTGGACATGACGGTGACATTTGACAACTCCGCGGCCAACCCAGCCAATCCCGCGCCGGAGGAGTACGTCACCTGGGGCGATCAAACCTGGGAGGAGATGGCGATCGCGTTTCTGGATGTCGCCCGGCCGCGACACCGCACCCGCACTGTTGCCCGGCGGGAGGAGGCTGGCGACGTGCCGACGGCGCAATCCGGTTCGTCGGCCGGTGGCCAGGATGACGATCGATTGGCCGCCGACCAGGCAATCCAAAGCCGGGTGCGGAAGTTCTTGGCGGCGATGGACCAAGACGGCGACGGCCGGATCCTCCGTGAAGAAACTCCGTTGACTTTTCAGAAGTTTGGGTTTCGCAAAATGGATCGAAACCGGGATGGTGTTTTGGATCATGAGGAAGTCGAGACCGCGGCGGCGGAGCGGTAATGCCTCCAAGTGAAAATGAAAACGCCGCAGGCCGCCCGGGTCTGGCCACTCGGTTGTTCTATGGATGGGCCGATCGCCCGATCTTACAAGTGATCGTCGTCGTCGTGATGTCGACGATCGCGTTGATCGGATACATCCAACCATCGCTCATCCTGGACTGGGTCACCCCACCGGTATCCCAGACCGAGCCGGCTGCTGAGACGCATCGCCGCAGTCAACCGAAGCCAAAGAATGTTTCGCGTCAGGCATCGAGAGTCAAACCGTTCCAGGTCGCTGGTGGTGAATGCGTACTGGTGGCGCGCAGTGACGGGTTCTTCACCGAGGCTGGATTGACGGCGATGCGCCATGTGACCGAGCAGTTGCAAGCATTGCCACAGGTGAGCAGCGTCTTGTGGCTCGACGACATTCCGGACTTCAACGTTTTCGGGCTTTCAGGAACTCTATTGCCGAGTTCGCATGCGTCGCCCCGCCAAATGCAAACCGCCCGCGACGAAGTCCTCCGCAATCCACTGGCCGTGGGGCAGCTGATCTCTTCCGATGGCAAAACCTTGCTGTTGCACCTGCAGCTCGATTGGTTTTTCGTCACCGACGATGCTGCGGCGACGACCGAGATTCGCGAGCAGGCCGAGCGGGCAGCGGCGCAGATTGCTGGCGCGGATATCGACGTCCAGTTGACCGGCCCGGTCCCGCTGCACCTGATGACCGTCGAGAATCACGTGGTCAATTCACGTCAGTATCAGTTGCTCGGCTATAGCATCATGCTGCTGTCGGCTTTGTTTCTCTTCCGCGGGTTCGCCGCTGTGCTGTTGGTCGCGGTAGCCCCGGCGATGGGGGTGTTCTGGACGATGGGTGTGCTGCACTTCTTTGACTTGCAGGACAATCCTTTTAACGACATCATCGTCCCGATCCTGATCAGCCTGGTGGGCTTGACCGATGCGGTGCATTTGATGGTGGAGATCCGTAGCCAACGCGCCGCTGGACTGAGTGTTCGCGACGCCACACGCCGGGGGCTCGCCCGCGTCGGATTGGCCTGTCTGTTGACCAGCCTCACGACCGCGATCGGATTTTTCTCATTGTCGTTCGCCCACCATGAGATCGTCCAAGACTTTGGTTGGTGCTGTGTACTGGGCGTGGCGATGACCTTGATCAGTGTATTGACGGTGATCCCCTTGGGATGCCGCTCGCCGCTGGGACGACGCCTGCACGTGGGTATCGGAAACAGTCTCATCGATGGGCAGCTCAAGCGGATCGATCCGCTCATTGCCTGGGTGTTGCGGCATGATCGGGCGGTGGCCGCAGCGGCGATCATCTCCACGACGATCTTGGCGATAATCGCCCTCAACCTACAGCCGGATGAGAAACGATACAGTGGGTTGAGCGAATCGGCCGAGGCGGCCCAAGCACTCCGCCATCTCGACCAGTCGCTCGGTGGACTCGAATTCGGTTTCGTCTCAGTGAACTGGAGCGAACAGGCCGACGATGGTGAGCTGCTGCAGGTTCTCAACGACGTCGACGAGACGCTTCGTCAGGAACCCCTCATCGGTCATCCGTTGGGGCTGCATCAATTGATCGCAGCTTTGCCTGGTGACGGTGACGCGGCGGAGCGAATGACGCTGCTGGAGCTGCTGCCGCCGCCTCTGAAGCGAGCGTTCTATCAACCTGAGGGCCGATTCGCATCGGTTCAGTTCCGTGTGCAAGACCTGGGCATCGCCGCCTACGGTGATGTGTTCTCACGCATCGAATCGCGACTTGGCGGCGTCATGCAGCAGCACCCGAACTTCTCGCTTTCTCTCGAAGGGGATGCGCCGTGGCGGTGGCGAAATGTCTACCGCATCGTCACCGACCTCGCGACCAGCCTGGGGACGGCCAGCATTGTCATTTGGCTGGTTCTGACGCTGGTGTACCGTTCGATTCGAATCGGATTGATTTCGATCGTACCCAACCTTTTCCCGCTGGCGGCAACCGGCGCGATGCTGATGCTCAGCGGACAGCATTTAGAGCTCGTGACGGTGTGTGTTTTCACGATCTGCATCGGCATCGCGGTGGACGACACGATTCACTTTTTGACGCGTTATCAAGAGGAGAGGCGAATCGGCGGCGATCATGAAGATGTGATCCGCCGCGCCTTCACCGGGGTCGGCTCCGCCTTGCTGATGACAACGATCGTGTTGGTGGCTGGGATGCTGACCGCCGTCTTCGCCGACGCCCGCGATGCCAGGCTGTTTGGGATCATGGGCTGTCTCACACTCACGACGGCCTTGTTCGCCGACCTCGTGCTATTGCCAGCCCTGCTGAGTCGATTCAGTGGGGCTGGCGCGACCGACAACCGTCGCAATACAGCACGTGTTTGAGCCGCCCCCCAATGAAGTTGCTTCACTGGGGGAGCGTGGTCATTCCCGGTGCCGCCATACCAGATGTTGCCGGCTTGCTGGTTCCCGGATTCAATTGAATCCGTAATGAACTTCACCGCGCCATCGCCCACCAGGACGTGAGCACCGCCTTGATGTCGACTGCTGGGGCTGTAGCTGCCGGGTTGTCATGTGCTGCCGCCGGTGCTGCAGATGGGCGAGTTCGGCGGCGTCATCGTCGTGATAGTAGAGAACACGGGAAAACCACATGCCCATTTCATACCACGTTGGATTTCAGCCGCCCCTGCCAGGGCCGTGGAATCACCTCTCCAAAAACTTGGGTTCATCCGACGGAATCGTGCGCAGAGCACAGCGGAAGGATTTTTGAGGCATGGCTCTCGTATCCAATGATCGTTCAGAAATGCGTCCCTGACGAACAAACGCTCGCCAGGGACCGACAACACCATTGGCGTACCGCTTTTGCAGGGAAACGCTGGCGACCGAGATATCCCTTGCCAAGCCAGCACCTCTGCAGAGCTCGGCTCCGTTTCTCCCGGCAGTGCCAGTCTAACATTGATAATCACATCCCACAAATAAATCCTTCGATACGGGAGCCATGCCTTGAAAACCTCGGGCGCACGCTTCCGTCGGATGAGCCAAAACTTGGACGGGGCGGATCGATCTCCGTTGACGTCGTGCACAGCGAGGGGTTGTTGATAATCGTTGCTGAAAACGAAGCGTCGTTTACCGCTTGCGTGGTGACTTGACGGTCACCGAGATCCGTATTGAACTCACCGGCTGCGATGGTATTGGCCAAGCCGTCCAACACATCCCGGAATCCCATCGCCACGCGCGAACGAAACATGCCACGATTCGCTTTGACGGCTCGCGGATAGACGGTGGCGTTGGCTTGTCCCGTTTCGTTGACACCACCTGTGTTCTGCTGGCCCAGTGCATCGCCGATACAAACACCATGGTTCGTTCGACCTTGAGCCGGCAGCCCCGTGCCGGGATCGCTCGGGCAGCGATAGGTCGCGACGTTTGTCATCCAAGGATCGTAGCGCGCCGATTGGTGAGCGCTCAAACCCATCTCGGGATTGGGTCCCATCGAACTGTAGAACTGCACAGGGGTAGCTGGATCGAGCACTTTGAACGGATTACTGATCTGTTGCCATAATGCCTGTTGTTCGATGAATGGCAGCAGGGGAACCAGGGCGCTCAAGTTGTTCCGGTTGTTTCCACCATACGGTCCGCTGGGTGAGCTTGCCGTGCCTAGCGAGCCGCCGCATCGTCAATCCAACGGACGAGTGTCCGGACCATCACCCCGGTTGCGCCAGCATCATGTGAGGCTTTGGCGGAGTCGGCGAACGCGGGGCCCGCGATGTCGATGTGCAGCCAAGGGGTATCCTGGACAAAATTCTCCAGGAATTTGGCAGCGGTAATCGCTCCGCCCCAACGCCCTTCGCCGACGTTCTTGATGTCCGCCACCTTGCTTTTTACTTTCTCGTTGTAAAGGGAGAACATTGGCAATTGCCAAACGGGTTCGTTCTCCTGTTCAGCCGCCGCGCTGACCTGTTCGCAGAGTTCCTGGTTGTTTGTCATTAGCCCGGCGACTTCATTTCCCAAGGCGACCATGCAGGCGCCGGTCAGGGTGGCCAGGTCGACGATCGCAGCGGGGGAATGTTCGACAGCAACATCGAGGGTATCGGCGAGCACGACCCGGCCCTCGGCATCGGTGTTGCGGATTTCGATCGTTTTCCCCGAGCGTGTTTCGATGACGTCACCGAGCTTGTATGCGTCGCCGCTGACCATGTTTTCGGCCAATCCACACAGCCCGATCACATTGCGGCGGATGCCCAGTTTCGCGATGGCCCGCATCACGCCGACCACGGTCGCGGCGCCGGCCATGTCGCACTTCATATCGACCATTCCATCACTCGGTTTGAGTGACAGCCCGCCTGAATCAAACGTGACCCCTTTGCCGACGATGGCCAGCGGCGCTTCGTCACCCCCGCCATTGTGTTTCAAGATCACCAGTCGCGGTGGGCTTGTCGAAGCGCGGCCAACGGCCAGAATTGCACGGCAATTTTCCGCTGCCAAGCGCTTTTCATCCCAGATTTCGCACTGCAACCCTTCGGTGGCTGCCATCGCGGCGGCCCGGTCGGCGAACTCGGTTGGGTTCATGATGGTCGGTGGCTCGTTGACCAATCGGCGTGTGTGGTTGATCGATCCGCCCAGGTTTTCGCCAGCGGCGGCTGCTTCGGCCGAAACGCCAACGAACGCGATCGCATCGGGGACATGGGTCGCGGGCTCGCTCTGATAGAGATGCTGGCCTTCGCAGGCGCTCACTGCGCCGGCTACCAGGGCGTCGTGGTTGGCGGCCACGGTCGTCTCACCGACAAGAAAGGTGACCTGCGAGCGCGGTTTGTCGGCGAGTCGGCGAATGACGGTGGCGGCGATGTCGTACGTGCCGCCGCGCGTCGCGTCCGAGGGTTTGCCAACTCCGGCCACCACGAGCAACGGGAATTCGCCATCTGCGGTGGCGAGGCATTGGACCTCACCCCGCTTCCCTTCGATCTCCCCTGACTCGATCAAGCGGTCGAGCGTGGCACACAATGCAGCGGACAATTCCGCACGAACGCTGGCGTCGATTTGCGCTCCCGAGACAGCGCCCTCGCTGCTCGGCTCACTCTGAGCGGAGAGAATGACCAACACGCCTGGATCGGCCGGCAATTGGCTCGGAGCGGTGATCTTGGGGGTGGGCAGTGGAAGCGGTGCGACCATGAATTTGTTCTCTCAGGGAGGTGGACGGTTCTAGAGTACGGTTAGGACGGAGGCGGCTCGGGATCGCCGGAGATGGTCCTATGTTTTAGCGGCGAGTTCTTTCGCGTAAGCCCGCAGTGGCTTGGGTAGCGGAAATTTCACATCTTCTTTGCGGATTTCGCGTTGCTCGAGCGTCGCATCGAAATTGGAAACGAGCCAATCGATCGTGGCTTGGACGACTGATTCAGGAGCGCTCGCACCGGCGGAGATCAAAACCGTGTCGGCGGATTCAAATTGCTGTTGCTGCAGATCCTGAGGTCCGTCGACGAGGTACGCCCGTTGACCTTTTTCGGCAGCGAGTTCGCGCAGCCGTTGACTGTTGCTGCTGTTCTGGCTGCCCAGCACAACGACGACGTCAGCGTCCTCGCTGAGTTGGCGAACTGCTTCTTGGCGATTTTGCGTGGCGTAGCAGATATCGTCCTTGGGCGGGCTGTGGATTTCGGGGAATCGTGCTCGGAGTCGTTTGATCACGCGGTTGGCGTCATCCACACTCAGTGTCGTTTGCGTGAGATAGGCCAGTTCGGTTCCGGCAGGGAATTCCAGCCCGTCGACGTCCGCATCGTTCTCCACCAGCACGATCGCTTCGGGGGCCTCCCCCATCGTGCCGAGGACCTCGTCATGGCCTTCGTGGCCGATCAGCACGATCGTGTATCCTGCCTTGGCATATTTAATTGCCTCCAAGTGGACCTTCGTCACCAGCGGACAGGTGGCGTCGATGGCGAACAGTTCCCGGCTGCGGGCGGCCTCGCGGATCTCCGGCGAGACGCCGTGAGCGGAAAACAGCAGCACGCTGCCGCGGGGCACCTCGTCGATGGAGTCGACAAAAACCGCTCCCTTGCCCTTGAACTCGCCCACGACATGCTGATTGTGGACAATTTCGTGGTAAACGTAGACCGGTGGCCCAAATTTCTGCAGCGTCAGATCGAGGGAATCGATCGCCATGTGTACCCCCGCACAGAATCCACGGGGCGCGGCTAAGAGGATCTTCATGGTGAATGTCGGATCACGGTGAAAGTTAGAACAAAAAACGCCGCCGAATGAAAAAACGCCCGCTTGAGGAATGTCATTCATCGCCGACCCGGTAGAATAACCGCAGACCGGCCATCGCGTCCAACGCCCTTGCGCACTTCCCGTTCTCAGCAGCGTCGAGAATGCCTGAGGATTCCTGTCACGGAACGATGAGCCCCCCGTTGTTGCCTGTTACGTACTCCCCCGTATCTGCGTTCCCCCGCCTCCGTCGGTTCCACCATCGCTCGCTCCTCAGTGCCACCACCGGACCACGAACTCGCCGCCGCGCAGAGGCGGTGTCGTCAGATCGCGCGCTCGCACCGAGAGAACTTTCTCGTTGCCAGCGTTTTGCTGCCGCGGCGGATGCGACAGCCGTTTTTCGACGTTTACGCGTTTTGCCGCACGGCTGACGATGCGGCCGACGAGTCGGCCAGTCCGGCGGAGGCGACGGAGGCGTTGGCGAAGTTTCGTCGCTCGATCGCCGGCCTCTTTGATGGTGGTGAGGTCGCCGGCCCGTTCCTAGCCTTGGCCGTCACGGTTCGGCGGTTCGATCTGCCGCGAAAACCATTCGACGATTTGCTAGATGCATTCGTCCAAGACCAATCGGTTCATCGCTACTCCGACGAGTCCCAGTTGTGGGATTATTGCCGTCGCTCGGCCAACCCCGTCGGCCGCCTCGTGCTGGCCATGGCGGGCTGCGATAGCGATGAGCACTACTGCCTGAGCGACGAGATTTGTACCGCCTTGCAGTTGGCAAATTTTTGGCAAGACGTCGGCCGTGATTACGCAATCGGCCGGATCTATCTCCCCGAGTCAGTGATGCAGCGGCACGGGTTCGACGAATCGGTGATTGCCAATACGATCGAGCGAGCCCAGCCGACACCGGGCCGTGTCCGCGAGGCGATTGCCGAGCAATGCGATTGTGCCCGCGACCGTTTTGAACGCGGTCGTCCGCTCGCCCGGATCGTGCCACCCTGGTTAGCGGCCGATATTGATTTGTTCGCCCTCGGTGGGTTGGCGACCCTCGACGCGATTGCGAAGTTGGACTACGACGTACTGCAGCACCGTCCCCAGGTTCCCAAACGCACGCAAGCCGGGTTCGTGATGCGAGCGTTGATGCGTCGATTGACGGCATGGTCGCATCCATCGTCTGAGCGGACGTCGCTGTCGGTGCCCGATCGGAGGCAGCCATCATGAGCGGTCGAGCCACCGGTGAAGTCGCTGCTAGCTATGCAGCGGTGCGTCGAATCTCGCGTCGCAGCGGCAGCAGTTTCTATCGTTCGTTCTGGTTGTTGCCCCGCGAGCAACGCGATGCGATGCTCGCGCTGTACGCCTTCGCCCGCATCACGGATGACCTCGGCGATTCGAGCGAGCCCGTTTTGCTGCGGCGCCGGGCTTTGGATTGGTGGCGTCAGACCACGGCTATGAATTTGATCGGTGACGCCCCCGACTCGCTCCGGTTGGCCGAAGGGATCGACGAATTCTCGCCATCAACGGCAATACTATTGAGCTCGCGGTCGAGTGAAATCATGCCAGCCCTGCGCCACGCTTCGGACCATTTTTCGATCCCCTCGCGGTATCTGCTCGAGATCATTGACGGGGTACTCGCCGATCAGCAGAAGAGCCGTTTCGATACCTTCGAGCAGCTCGAGCATTACTGTTACTTGGTAGCGTCGGCGGTCGGGATCGCTTGCTTGCACATTTGGGGATTCCGCTCGCCGCTGCCGATGCGAGCAGCGATCGATTGTGGGTTGGCGTTTCAGCTCACCAATATCCTGCGAGACGTCGCAGAGGACGCCGCTCGGGGGCGTATCTACTTGCCACGCCAGCATTTTGAACAGCATGGTTTAGAGGAAGACGATCTGCTCCAACCGCGGCGCGATGCGCGGCTGCGATGTTTAATCTTGGACGAAACCCGTCGAGCGTCAGAGCTCTTCGATTCCGGCTGGCGGGTCTGGGATTCGCTCGAAGAACCCGGGCGGCCGATGTTCAGCATGATGTGGCGGACCTACCGAGCGCTGTTGCAGCGGATCGCCGAGGATCCCGATGCCATCCTCAGTCGCCGGGTGTCTTTGGGGAAGCGGACCCGGTTGGGGATCGTATCGACGCATTTCATCGGCCCTTTGTATCGCAGGTTGCCGGTGCCGCCCGAGGAGGTCGGACGCGATCCCCGGCCGGCAGGGACGTCGACCGCCGAGACGAACGCGTGACAGGATCAGCAGCGAGTTCGGCGTCGCGTCACCCCCGGGTGGTCATCGTCGGTGGCGGGATCGCGGGCATGTCGGCCGCCATGGCGTTAGCAGGCCAGCGGTCCGCGGAGGATGATCGGCCGAGTTGGGAAATCGTGCTCGTCGAGGCGAAATCAGCGGCCGGTGGTCGAGCCGGTTCGTTCACCGATCCGGCCTCCCATGAAACGATTGACTACTGCCAGCATGTCGCGATGGGGTGTTGCACGAACCTGCTCAGCTTGCTGCGTGAAGCCGGTCTGAGCGAGTGTTTTACCCGCTACGACGAGCTGCATTTCTATCATCCCAGCACCGGGGCCTCACTGTTCCGGGCAAACGGTTGGTTGCCGGCGCCGTTGCACTTGCACTCGGCATTGTCCGGATTGAAGTATCTGTCACGTAGGCAACAGCGACGAATTCGTGGTGGGTTGTGGCGGTTGATGCGGACGACACACGCCGCCGTGTCCGACTTCGATGCGGCGACGTGGTTGTCTCGGCACGGGCAAGATGCCGAGTTGCGGGCGCGGTTCTGGGATCCGATCCTCGTCAGCGCCTTGGGAGACGTTCCTGAATGCGTTTCGATGGCGGCGGCGCGTAAGGTCATCGTGGATGGTTTCGCAGCGGCCCGCGGTGCCAGTGATGTCTGGGTACCCAACCGCACCCTCTCTGAGGTTTTCGGCACGACGCTTATACAGGTTCTCAAGGAGCGCGGTGTGCGGGTGCGAACGGGCAATAGCGTGCGGGAGATTCGCAGGGGTTTCGCGGAAGGTGATACCGGCGAAGCGAGTGTCGTGCTCGGAGACGGCGAAACGATAGCTGCTGATCACGTGATCCTAGCCACGAACTGGCGCGCCGCATCGCGTTTGGTTGACACACTTCGAAGGCAGTCGTGGCCGCTTGCGATCGCGAGATGGCATCGAGGGTTGATGGAAACGCTGGCATCGATCGAGCCCTCGCCGATCAGCGGTTTGCATCTGTGGTTTGATCGTCCGCTGACACCTCATCCGCATGTAGTGATGGTCGGCACCACCGCCCAGTGGCTTTTTCGTGATCCGGTACGACAAGGTACCGATCCGGCCGCGGGTCACTACCACCAGGTTGTGATCAGTGGCCGGCATCCATTTAGCGACGCGGCGAAAAACGCGCTTGTCGAGCGGGTTACCGGTGAACTGCGAGCCGCGTTTCCTGCGGCCAAGGACGCGGTGCTCCTGCACAGTCGCACGGTGACCGATCCCGCTTCCGTGTTCCGCATCAGTCCCGATTTGGAGTCTCGTCGTCCCTCCGCTGCCACACCACTGAGCTGGTTGCACCTGGCCGGTGACTACGTCCGCACGGGCTGGCCAGCGACCATGGAGGGGGCTGTGATCAGCGGCCGTCAGGCCGCCGAATCGATTCTCCGCCAATCCTCCCCGTCCTCGTCGTGTTCGCCACTGGTATTACCCGGTCTGCCGCCGGGGCGATTGGCTCGGCGGCTGATTCGCGAGTGCGGCTCGACTCCACCGAGATGAATATCTGTAAGTTTGCTCCCCCGTGTGCTTGTCACACGGGAAGCGACGTTTTGAAATTAGAAAACCGCGGCATCGACACGCGTTCCCCTGTCAGCTTGTCTGGCCGGAAACCAAGCCGCATCCAAATTTCGCTGGACTCAAAGGCTTAGGATTTGTTGCGGATTGGTCACCGTCAGCCGGGTCACGTCCTCGTCGGAGAGGTGGAGATGGTGTTTCAAATTGGCTGCGACCTGGGGCATCGTGCCTGATGATCCGACCAGGTGTGAGCGGTCTGCCGCCCAGGTGGCTCCATCGCTATCGACAACAACTTCGCGCTCGCCTAATTGATAGTGACCTGGCCCCAGTCCTGCCGCGCTGATGGCGTCGGTTACGATAAAGCAACGCTCCACACCGGCACAGCGGATCGAGTTCCCCAGCGCGGGCCACGGCACGTGCACGCCGTCAGCGATCAGGCCGATATGCAAATTCCTCGATCGACTGAGGGCGCGTTGGATGATGTTGTCATGGCGATGCATGCTGAGGGGGCATCCGTTGCCCAGGTGCGTGAACATCGAGAGACCGGCATCGATGGCGCCGTCGAGCTGATCGAGCGACGGGTTACAGTGGCCGCCCGAAACACAGATGCCTTGACCGGCGAGCATGCGGGTGACCTGAAAGTTCGGGTCGCGTTCGGGGGCGAGGGTGACGATTCGAGCGAGTCCCTCGGCGGCATCGAGAAGCCGCTGCATCGATTCGACGTCGGCAGGTCGTACCGCGTCCCGAGGATGGGCCCCGACGTAGCCCGTTTGTTCGTTGATGAAGGGGCCTTCGATGTGAAGGCCCGCAATGACCTTTGCCACCAACGGGTCTTGCTGCCGAATGGCAGCGATCCGGGCCAGCTTGCGTGACATCGCCTGTACGTCGGCGGTGATGATCGTGGCGAGTATTTTAGAAACGCCATCCTCGGTCAATCGCTCGCAAGCGGCATGGAGTGATTCGGCGGAGACTTCATCGCCGTTGAAGTCCACGCCGCCGTATCCGTTGACCTGCAAATCGATATAGCCGGGCGAGGTAGCATTCATGGCTAAACTTCCGCGTCGGCTGGAGCGAACTGGCTCGGGTCAATCAGACTCGCCGCGGGTGGATCGAGGTACAGTGTTGCCGAGGGGTGGGACTGCAGGACGGAGGCGGGTGTGGCCGAGGACACTGGACCGGTCAAGCTGTCGCGAACCGCGACCGCCTTCCTCTCGTCGGGGACGCTGCACACGATGTGCTTGGATTTGAGGATCTGCGAAACGGACATACTGATGGCTTGTCGCGGCACGTCGTCGAGCGTGTCGAACCAGCCTTCGCCGAGTTGTTGTTGTCGACAGGCCTCGTCGAGATCAACAATCAAATAGGATTGTTGCGTGTCCAGGTCGGCGGGTGGGTCGTTGAAAGCGAGATGGGCGTTCTCACCGATCCCGATGAAGGCGACGTCGATCTCATGATCGTGGATCAGTTCGCCGAGCCGTTTGCATTCGGCTGTCGCGTCGTGGTCACCATTGACGTAGTGGAATGCCCCGATCGGTACCCGGTCGACGAACCGTTCTTTGAGATAGTTGCGGAAGGAGGCTCCGTGTGAGCTGGGCAAGCCGATGTACTCGTCGAGGTGAAACCCCGTCACGCGTGACCAATCAATATCGGATGCTTGCACGAGGGCGGCGAGAGTTTCGAACTGCGAGGCCCCCGTGGCCACGAGAATGGTTGCTTGACCCCGGTCGCGGATCGCATTTCGGATTTTAGTGGCTCCCTCCTCGGCTGCATTTTGGCCGAGTGTGACGGGACTGGAACAAACTTGAACTCGCATCGGTGCTCTCTCTTGGCCCTTGGCAACGGAATATTTTGCTACAGTTCTATTCGACTCCCGCCCCGAAAACGACCCGCCTCGAGTGAAAGACGATTCATGACGTTGATTGATTATGCTGTATTGGCAGTCTATTTCGCGACCATGATCGCGATCGGAATTTGGGCAATGCGGCGTGTCCGGAACCAAGAGGACTATTTCATGGGCGGCCGCGGGTTTGGGAAATTGCTCCAAACCTTTGCGGCATTTGGTGCGGGGACCGGTGCTCATGAGCCGGTCACCGTCGGGCGGACGACGTGGACGAGCGGTCTGAGCGGGGTGTGGTCCGCGATGATGTGGTTGTTCGTGACTCCGGTGTACTGGATCACGGCGGTTTGGTACCGACGGATGCGGCACCTCACTCTCGGCGATTGGTTTGTTGAGCGGTATCAATCACGGGCTCTCGGCGCTGCTTACACGCTGTTCGCGATCGCATTCTACATGTTCTATCTGTCGACGATGTTGTCGGCGATCGCGAAGTTTGCGGCGCCGCTACTCGGGGTCGAGGTCGGTTTGTTCGGATACGAGTTGAAGTACACGATCATTCCAGCGATCGCGGCCATCGTGATTCTCTACGGCGTTCTCGGTGGTTTGACGGCCGCCTACTGGACCGACCTGATCCAGGGTCTGTTCATCATACTGTTGTCTATTCTGCTGATACCCAACGGCCTGTGGGCGCTTGCGGCCAAGTACGGTGGGGCGGGCGAAGATGGTTTGATGGATGGTTTTCGGATCATGCACGAGCGTGTTTCCTCGGACTATTTTCAATTGTTCTCGGGACCGAGCAGTGGTGAGTTTCCGGTTCAGTACATTGTTTCGCTCTCGATTCTGGCGTTGATTGGCATCGTGGTCCAACCCCACTTCATCGCCACCGGAGGCGGTTCGGCCAAGACGGAAGATGAGGCTCGCATTGGATTGGTGGTCGGTAACTTTTTAAAGCGACTGTGCACCATCGGCTGGGCACTGACGGCGTTGATCGCCTTGGCACTGCTCGCGGGCAACCCTGAGATCGCAGCGGATCCAGACCGCGTTTGGGGCGTGGCGGCTCGGGAGATCTTGGGGCCGCTCAATCTGGGATTGGTGGGATTGATGTTGGCCTGTTTGCTCGCCGCGATGATGAGTTCGGCAGATACCTACATGATCGTGACGTCGGCGTTGGTGGTGCGTAATCTTTATGCACCATACGTCAATCCGAATGCGGAGGAGCGGAAGTATGTGATGGTCGGACGGCTGACGGGGTTGCTGATTATCGTCGGCGCCTCAGCGGTGGCACTGCGGTTCTCCGACGTGTTCGCGCAGTTCAAGATGGCGATGGAGCTTCCGATTCTGTTCGCAGCCCCGTTTTGGATCGGGATGTACTGGCGACGCGCCAACCGCGTCGCGGTTTGGGGGACGATCGCGTTTTCATTGCTATTCTTTTTTGTCCTGCCACAAGTCGTTCCTCGATTGGCACCGTCTCTTTACGAATCACCGCGTCTGGCGGCGACCACTCAAATGGTGACGACAACGCTCGAGCGTCCGGCGACTGAATCGGATGTTGCCAAGCGTCAGGCGTGGGTAGCGGTCCGGGAAAGCGATCCTGAGGCGGCCGTCGAATCGCTTGGTCCGCCGCCTCCCGATGCGGAGGTGGGAGAAACCATCACCGTCGTTCATACCACAGGTGGCACGCCGATTTTTTGGAATGGGCCGATGACCGAGTCGGAAGACGTGCAGATCGAAAAGGTATCCGAATCGACTCAAGGTGAGATCCATCGGCTCGTCGAGAGAAAGGTCGGCCAACAGGTAGGTAGCGGCTCGTTGAACCTCGATTTCGTTCTCTATTCGGGATTGGGATTCGATCTCAGTGGAGTTTCCAAAGCGACGCTGGAGACGCTGCGTTTGCCGGCCCGGGTGTTGTTGCCGTTTCTGGTGTTGATTGGGCTGAGTTTCTTCACCCCCCGAGACGAGGAAGCCATGCTCGACCGATACTTTGCCAAGATGAACACTCCCGTGCTGGGCGATCCCGCTGCGGATGCTGCTCGGCTGCAGGCCGCTTATGACCAGCCACCGACAGCGCGAAAGATCTTTGCTAGCAGCGATTGGGAATTTACCTGGCCCACCCGCCGTGACCTGGCAGGGTTCCTGTTGGCCTGCGCCGCCTGCGTGGTGGTCATTGGTCTGCTCAGTTGGGTCGCCGGGCTGGGGGGGTGATCATCAGGCGGCGCGGCGTGCGTTTGCCATGCCGTTTACCTGGGGTCTGACGGCCCTCGGCTCAGTTTTTTGGGATGGGCTTATTTGAGAACCAGCTCGGGCCAGCCATTGGCACGGATGCTACCGGTGTGCATAATGCAGGGGCTAGCATTCCCTCCTCAAATCCTCCCTCCCCTGAGTCTCCATGACTATGAATCGTGTCACTCGACGTGAGTTTTCCGCATCCGCTACTGCCGCTGGCTTGGCCGCCGGGTTGGCAGCGGGCGTTCACACCAGTTCCCGTGCCGTCGCCGCTGAGACCGATCAGCTAGGCGTGGCAGTTTGTGGCGTCAACAGTCGCGGAATGGCTCACGTGGGCGGTTTTGTGAATGACCCACGCTCGACGATTCGAGTTCTCGTCGATGTTGATTCCAAAGTCGGTGAAAAGCGGGCCGACGAAGTTGAAAAGCGGCAGGGCACCCGCCCACGCGTGGTTCGCGATGTACGGGAAGTCCTCGATAATGATGATGTGCAGATCATCACCGCGGCGACCCCCAATCATTGGCACGCTGCGATCGGCGTGTGGGCGATGCAGGCGGGCAAAGACGTCTACATTGAAAAGCCCGTCAGTCACAACATCGACGAGGGCCGGGCCCTCGTTGCAGCCGCCGAGAAGTACGAGCGGATGTTTCAGACCGGCAGCCAGTGCCGCAGCAGCAAGGCGTGTATCGACGCGGTCGACTTCATGGCCGATGGTGGCATCGGTGACGTCAATCTGGCCAGGGGTCTGTGCTACAAGCGACGGAAATCGATCGGGCCGCTAGGCGATTATCCCGTTCCACCTTCGGTCGACTTCAATTTGTGGAGTGGCCCAGCTCAATACACGGCGCCCAAGGTCACGCGGCAGCGGTTCCATTACGATTGGCACTGGCAACGGCACTATGGCAACGGCGATTCGGGCAACCAGGGGCCGCACCAAACCGATATCTCACGTTGGGGATTGGGATTGGATCGCCATCCCAACGCGATCCTCAGCTACGCCGGGCGACTCGGCTATCAAGCCGAGCGAAAGGACCCGCAGTATGTCGACGCCGGCGACACGGCGAACACCCAAGTTGCTGTTTACGATTACGGCGACAAGACGATCGTTTTCGAGACCCGTGGATTGGGCGTTGATGACTCGGCCGATACGGAACTCAATGCCTTGTTCCAATCCAAACGAGGGAACAAAATCGGTGTCGTGTTCTACGGCAGTGACGGTTATGTCGTGCAAACGAGCTATGACCGCTGCCTTGTCTATGACCTCGACATGAAACAAACGCGAGCGTTCACGCATGATTCGCGCAAAGACGGCAACTTGGTCAACGTTCACGTGAGCAACTTCGTCGATGCCGTCGTTTCTCGAGACGCGTCCAAACTCACCGCGGATGCTCGCGTTGGTCATCTCTCTGCCGCGATGGCGCACCATGGTAATAACTCGTACTACTTGGGCGAGACGAACAAGTCCACACCGGACGAGATTGCCGCTGCTGTAGCGAAACTCGACTCGCGAGACGATGACAAGGCGACACTCGAGCGAACGCTGCAGCACCTTCGGGACAACGGTGTCGATCCATCGACGGATCAGTTGTCACTCGGTCCGGTATTGAAGTTCGACCCCAAGACGGAGCGATACATCGGCAACGACGCTGCTAATGAGATGTTGACTCGCAATTTCCGGGAAGACTTTTCCGTTCCGGCGCCTGAAGACGTCTGATGCCGGACGCCGAAACAATTCGCTACCGCGCCGCCGACAAGGGTGTGCCGGCCGCAGTCGATTTGCTCGACCAAACCCGCTTGCCGGGCGAGGTCAGCCGCTTGGTCTGCACCGAGTTGTCTGAGCTGCACGACGCGATCGTGCGGTTGGTCGTTCGCGGCGCGCCCGCGATCGGTATCGCGGCGGCGTATGGGGTGACCCTCGCCCGGGCCGACGCTTCGGCTACGCCGCAGCAGGTGCGGCAATCCTACCGCGATGCGATTGACTATCTCGCCACCAGCCGCCCGACGGCCGTTAATCTGTTCTGGGCTCTCGATCGGATGAGAGGCTTGGTGGACAGCGTTCGGGACGAGGCGATTTCAGAATTGCCCGGGCAGTTGGCAGCGGAGGCGGCGCGGATCCATGAGGAAGACCGCGTGATGTGCCGGGAGATGGGGCGGCATGGTGCCGAACTGCTCCGCGGTTGCGAAACGGTGTTAACGCACTGCAATGCCGGGTCGCTGGCCACGTCGGCGTATGGTACCGCGTTGGCACCGATCTACTACCTCCATGAGCACGGCCATTCGCTGCAGGTTTTCGCAGACGAGACCCGCCCGCTGTTGCAGGGAGCCCGATTGACGGCTTGGGAATTGTCGCAGGCGGGCGTTCCCGTGACCGTGTGTACGGACTCGATGGCTGGCGGATTGATGCGCCGCGGGATGGTTGATGCCGTGATCGTGGGCGCCGACCGGATCGCAGCGTGTGGTGACGTCGCCAATAAAATTGGAACATACCCGTTGGCGGTGCTCGCGCGATACCATTCGATTCCGTTCTTCGTTGTTGCGCCCACCAATACGTTTGATCGGGAGCTCGAATCCGGTGAATTGATTCCCATTGAGCAACGTGATGAAGCCGAGGTGAGGCACGCCAGTGGTCACGTCAGTGGCCCGATGACGGTGCCGCAGCAAGCGGCTGTGATCAATCCCGCATTCGACGTTACGCCCGCTGAACTCGTTACCGCAATCGTGACCGAGCAAGGTGTGATTGAGAAACCGAGTGCGGCAAAGATCCAGCAGCACTTTGCTGGGAACGCTTGATAAGCAGGGCAGGCGAAATCAACGTCGCAGTAGACGCGGCAACGAGTCCATAAGCCAATCGATCAAGCAAAGCGAAAGGACTCGTTGCCTCTTGTGGATTACCCACAGGTTTGCTTCCCCGTGTGCTTGTCACACGCCGAAGCGACGTTCCAAATGAGAAAACCGCGGCTACACCTGTACCGATACCCATGGCCGGGTGAGGATGGCAACCAACCTTGAACCGGTGGGACGACCTTTCACCACGAGACAGCCATGTGTTCAGCAGTTTCGATCCTTGCCGCAAGGCGATATCGCTGTCAAGCGATGGGGATCGATCTCAACGGGGCGAGCGAATCTTGCCGCGCAGCGGTCGATCATAAGACGCCTTTAGTTGCGATCGTATGCAGTCGGGTCGGTCACGATCCTCATCGCCATCGCAGCCTCTCACAGCAGATTGCTGCCTCGCTCGAGCAAGCACGGCGTGATGCCGCCACGGTTCTAGTCGCCGATGGCACGGCGATCGATCCGTGGCTCACGCACGCGGCCGCTGTCTTTCAGGTGCCTGTGATCCGGGTTGAGTCGTCTACGGGACGGGATCGTCAAGTGATTGCCATCGCCGATCGCGTCGACGCGGCTTACGTCCGTCAGGGCGGGAAGGTGACCGAGCTGCTGCGGATGCGTTCACGGCTACAGTCCGGAATTGTGCGTGTGGCAATCGACGGCGTAGCGAACGGCTCTCAGCGGAGAGATCGCCAGGCAGTGTGGGAGTTGCTCGATGCGGGCGCCGTCGGGCGATACTTGCCGGCCGAGGAGGTTGGCGAGAGCGAGCGCGGAGACGAGGCTCCCCTGGGAGTCGATCGCCCATCGATCGCTTGGTCGGAATTCCTGGTCCACTGCACGAGGGCTGCGGCGGGACCCTGGCCGGGGCAGACCTGGGCGAAGTACCGCGATGACTTGTTGTTCGCCAACCCTGCTTCGGCGGCCCGTGACGCGATCGATGCATTGTGCCGAATCGTGCGCGGCCAGCGTTTGGTTGCTGGGGCGGTGACATCGGAGCGAACCGAACCGGTCGTCTGTTTCTCGGCCGTAGAGCTGCCGAGGCTATTGGCAGGACGCGCCTATCGCAGCCACCTGCATCGTTGGGACTACGAACCTTATGGGATCGCGATCAAGAGAGATGCTGCGTCGCGGCTTGGGGTGCAACCGGTGATCTACGGTGACCGGGAGCTGCGGAACGAGCTCGACCTTGACCAGCGGTTCCGATTTCAATCCGTCGGTACGACCTACGATTGGACGAGCGAGCAAGAGTGGCGCTGTGGGGCAGATATGGATTTGAGCCGACTCGGCAAGAGCGAAGTGTTCATCTTTGTTCCTGATGAAAACTCCGCTCGCCGAGTCGGCTCATGCAATCCTGCGATGTGGCCGATTGTCCGGCTCGATCAGTTCCCTGCGGCAGAGAAGCCGGTTTGAGCGACTTCCTCTTCCTCCTGGATGATGATCCGTGGGGTGACCATCAGCATCAGGCTCTGGGACGTCCGGCCGACACCGGTGTTCCGGAACAGACGGCTGACGTAAGGGATTTTGCTCAAGAACGGGATGCCCGTTTCATTGCGTCCCTCGCTTTGACGCTTGATCCCACCGAGCAGAATCGTACCACCATCGGGAACGCTAACCGTGGTGCTAACCGAAGTCGTCGCGAAGGTTGGCTGTTGCACGGTGGTACCTTGGGTCACGGTATCTTCGGTATTCTCATCCTCGGCATCAATCACGCCGTCACCATTGGTGTCGACATTCGTGGTGCTCGATGAATTGGAGGACCGACTGCCCTCGTAGGTGAACGTGTTGACCTCGCCAATCTGGCTGAAGGTCGGCACGAGTGTCAATCGGACGAAGCGTTTGTCTTCACTAACGACGCCCTGCACGTTCAACCGGGTGCCTTCGTCGAGGACGACGATGACGGGCTGTTGAGCGACGGCGAAGTCACCGACAACAGGGACGATACTGGTCACGAATGGTCGCGAAACAGTGTCGTTGATCGTGGCGATCTGTCCATCGAATAGCGTCACCTTCGGTGCCTGCATGATATTGCTGCGGTTGTCACCCTGAGCAGCCTGCAGGAAGAAGTAAGCTTCGATATCGCTGAGGATGGCAAAGCCGATCGAGGAAACGGCACTGGGAGCATTGAACGGAGGAGTGGAGCCACCGAAAGTTTGGTTGTCCAGCCGAATGTCGAGGTCATTCGTAGGAGTCCCCACTCCATCGCTAAGTCCGATCGTCACTGCAGGACCCGAATCATCCGCGGGGATGGCTTGGGCGTTGTCGTCGAATTGCACATCAAAATCGATACCGATTTGCTCATAGAAGTTATCCGAGAGCGTGATGAATCGGACTTCGATGGTGATCTGCAGGTTTTGCAGTCGACGCAGTGATTCGAGCAAGTCGACGATTTGATCATGGACATCGCTCGTTGTGCTGATGACCAAGGACAGGTTCTGAGGATAGGGGGCCATCGTTCCGACGCCTCCCAGTGCTTCCCAGGAGTCAGGTTCGACAGTCGTTTGAATCAACTGGATTAGCTGGCTGAAGTTAGCGATCGATCCGCCCCCACGCCCGGAAGGCATGGGTCCGGCGGCCCCGAGGCCACTGCCGATACCGCCCGCGAATGCGGCGTTGCCGCCCATCGGGCTGTACTGGCCGAGCATATTCTTGCCGAGCTCTTCGGCAGAATTACTCGCCATCCCACCGCCGAGGCCGGCCATCGAAACGGGCGTTACCTGAACGTCCGTCGTCGGCCGGACCATCTGGTAGGCTGACTTCAGTGCTCCTGCTAGGCCATGTTCATACCCCGAGATGAAGTTCGGAATTGGAGTGACGAGGTCGGCCACACGGTAGGTTCGCGAGGTCGTCATCGTGCGTCGGGCCTCGCGGCTGGTGACGTTGAGAACATCGTTCTTGAGTACGTAGGTGAGATCGAGATCTTCGAGCAAGATGTTCAACGCACTCTTGAGCGGCAAGCGGCTGTTGACCGACTTGGAAACCGGTGTATCGCGATTGACACGGATCGCCGCCAAGGCGCGTTGGTCCATCACGATCGGTACGCCGGTGATGGCGGACAGCTCATCGAGGACTTCGCCGAGTGGGCTGTTGCGATACTTCATCTCGACACTGGTTTCGAGTTGACGCTTAATTTCTTGTTCGCGTGGACTCAGCCGAGTTTGTTGGTCCTTCGTCGCCAGGCGACGGCGTGAGAGTGCTTCCCAGTCCTTGGCGTCCTGGAACGAGAATGGGCGATCGGGATCGGGAGCGATCATCGCTCGGTCGAGGGACTGCATATTGCTAACGAAACCTTCCTCCGCCGCAGCGGTGATGTCGTTGCTCATTTGCAAACGAACCTGTTGCCGGCTGTTGTGAGCCATCGTCATCGCAATCGTCGAATCGGGTTTCAGTTCACCGACCTGTTTCGCGATCACCAGGGCTTCGTCGTAGCGTTTCTGGTCCATGAGGTCGTTAAAGCTATCGACTAACAGCGAGATTTCCTCGTCGACGCGAATCTCGCGAGCGTCCTCGGTGGCCATCTCGGTACGAATGCGTTCGTTGGAGAGATCGAGTTCGATCTTGGCTCGGTTGGCTGCGACGTACGCGTTTTGTTCACTGACGGCCCGTCCGACCATCGCCGTGAGCGATGCTTTGGAGGCTTCGTCGATGTTCGCCCCATCTACCTTGCGGGCCAAACGCTCGAGGTCGTCGATGGCTTCAAGTGGTGCGTTCTCGCGTTTTTCGTTGGCTTTGGCGAGTTCGGTTGTGACCTCACGGTAGAGCCGTTTGACCTGTTGCGCCGCTTCGAGATCCGCTTTTTGGATCGGGGTCAGTGGCTCGCTGGGTGTATTGGTGGCTGGCATCCGAGAAGGCTGCAGCAGGGTGAGTTTGTCTTGCAGGGCCCGCCGTGTTTCGGTGGGCAGTTCCGCTTCATACTCCCACGCTTTGACAAATTGGGCGCGTGCTTCGGCCTGCTTTCCGGTGGTGAGTAACTGCAATCCAGAGGCGTAGAGTCGTTCACCTTCCGATGCGTTCGCATTACCGCTCTCCGGCGCAGTGGCTTGCACTTGCTGGATACCGGAGGAAGCACCAGGGGTGAAGGCCCCTCCGGCCTGGGCGACCATGGACCCCGGTGAGTTTTGGCCTGCTTGGCCGATCGGCAACACACCCCCACCCGGCGAGGTCGCCGGTGTGGACGGTTTGATCTTGCTCAGATCGATTCCCTGGCGGCGGGCGGCGGACTGAACGTCAAGCAACAGTTGCCAGGGGCGAGCGTCTCCGGGTTGGAACTCGCTCTGAGCCACGCCGAGCTTCTGTGCCGCCGACGCGTACTCATAGGCTTTGGTAACGTCGCCACGATCCAGGGCGGTTCGGCCCATCGCGGTCCAACGTCGCGTTTCTTGTTGTCGACGTGCGAGCGGCCATGTGGCAGGATTGCTCGAGTCAGTTGTGGCACCGATCGGCTGGGCCGCGGTATCAGCATCGATCGTCTGTAAAGACGAAGGCGTTTGGGAGCTCGGCGCGAGGTCGAGAAGTTTGGCATCGATGCCGCGTGCTACCAAGCGAGCTCGTCGCTGCTGCAGATCCGCATTGTTCGGCGCCGCTTTGGATGCGGTGCGATAGAGCTGCACCGCACCGGTGTAGTTCTTCGCCGCGAGGGCTTCGTCGATCTTCTCGATCAGCGACCCGATGTCGGCAGCGTTGGGTGCTGACTTCGCACCGGCTGTCATCGAGTCGGGGAGGGAGAATTGGGCGTGGGCCGGTACTGCGTTGAAGAGCAGGCATCCGAGCAGACATCCGGGCAGCAGGGCTCGCCGAGCCATGCGTTTGCGTGATCGAGTCGCAGGCTGCGGAACGGATTCACCGTCAGCATCGAGGCGATCCCGGTGGGAATGGTCGAGAACCGATCGCGTCGACGTGGCGACTTGGCGGGCGGCGATACGGGGGGAACTCTTCTGCCTAGATGGCTGTTGTGAGCGGATCAACGCGACACTCCTTCTTCGCGTGAGGCATGGACAAAATTCGGAAAGCTCTCGAATCCTCTCGAAATCCTTTTCGATTTGATACGGAAACCTTCCGAGTGACTTGGCTGTACGATCTCGCGGGCGGCGACGTCAAGTCGGCTTTCGCTGTTTTTTGTTCTTCGTTCTCAGCATTCCTGACCAAACCTGGGCTTATGGCGTAGAATGAGAGCCCCGCGAAACCCTGGCCCGTCGCGTGGTACCTCGTTGAAACTGATGAATACGCGATGAATGATTGGAAGAATCAAACCTGGTTTGGCCGCGATGTCGCGGCAGGCACGTACCTGAATACCGAACTGGAGATTACCGAAAGCTATAGCGGCCGGAACATCACCATCCCTATCCGTGTTATCCGAGGTGCCGAGCCGGGGGCAACCCTGTTTGTGACCGGCGCCCTGCATGGCGATGAACTCAATGGAACCGGGGCAATCCGCTCGCTGATCAGTGACCCGCAATGGGGCCCTGCTCGGGGCAATTTGATCATGATCCCGGTCCTCAACGTGCTCGGATTCGAACGGCACTCCCGGTACCTGCCCGACCGTCGAGATCTCAATCGCTGTTTTCCCGGCCACGCCGGCGGCAGCATGGCGACGCGGATGGCCCGCGTGATCTTCGATTCGATCGTCTCGCGTTGCGATTACGGCATCGATTTGCACACCGCCGCCGTTCGCCGCACAAATTACCCTAACGCGCGGGCCGATTTCAACGAGCCCGAATGCCTGCGTTTGGCGACGGCCTTCGGAGCGGGGGTGATTCTGGATAATCGCGGCCCCAAGGGATCCTTTCGCCGCGAAGCCACCACGGCAGGATGCCCCACAATTGTCGTCGAAGGCGGAGAGGTTTGGAAGGTCGAGCCCTCGGTGTTGGAGTGCATGTCTCGCGGCATCGTCAATGTCCTCAAAGAACTCGATATGCTCGATGGCGACCCCGAAGTGCCCGAGAATCAGGTCAAATTACGGACGACGAAATGGGTCCGTGCCGAACGCGGCGGTTTCATGGAAATGCACGTCTCACCGGGTTCAACCGTGGTTGCCGGTCAACCGCTGGCGACAAATAGCAGCCTGATTCAAGAGGACCACAATCGTTTGGAGGCTCCCTTTGACGGAATCGTGATCGGCATGACGACGCTGCCAGCGGTTCAACCTGGCGAGCCCGTCATCCATCTCGGTCGGCTCTCGAGTTCTAAGACGGTGCGGCGAGTGCGACGGCAATCCCAAGCCGACGACATTCAGCGAACCACGCAAGAACACCTGTCAACAAACATCCAGGTCACGCCGCCGGGAGAGTCGCGGTCCTGAGCTCACGCAAGCAGTGAGAGACCGTCCAAAAAAGAGGCTGACCTAGAAGAAGCGGATGCTGCCGGGATAGTTCCAGGGTTCACCGTCGTTGGCTTTGATGCCGCCGATGATCGGATAGATCAGCGACAGGGCGGCAAGAATGATCACCCCCACGAACCCAATCAAAACGAGCGTTAACAGGGCGCAGACCATGTAATAGATCAACGATGAGAGCAGCCAATTGGCGACGATTCGGCCATGGATATCGAGCTCAGGAATCTCGTCTTTTTTCAATTGCCAGAACAGTATGGGGGCGGCAAATCCGAGCAGCGGAATCATGAACCCGAGGTATTGGGAGAAGTGCAGCAACATCGCCATTTGGTTGGCTGATGTGCCCGACATGGGGAACGGACCAGGCGCCCCGCTAGACGACGACCCGTCGATCGCCTTGGCTTTGGCGGCATGGAATTCATCTTCCGTGATCGCGCCTTGCTCACGAAGTTGGTTTAAACGAGCGATCTCTTCGGCCACAGACATCCATTCTCTCCCTTGGTTTGTCGGATACGACTATAAGAAATTGTAGCATATCGAACGATCGGCTAAGCTAGCAGGGGATCCGATGCTGTTCCCGCTTCCCTCACCGGTTCGGTCCATCGCCATCGATCGACTCTTCAAATCGCTCGATGGAGCTGGCCAGCCCTTCTGCGTTGGATTCGACGATTGCGCCACAGAGTCTCACGTCGCGGGTGGCGACGTAAAAGTGGCAGGGCTCGAAGGTGATCGTCGTCTTGGTAACGCGGCCCACATCGCGGCCGATGATGCTGTCGTAAGGTCCACACATGCCAACGTCGCACTGCATGGCGGTGCCATCGGCCATCACGTGAGCGTCGGCGGTTGGCACATGGCTGTGGGTTCCCAAGACGGCGGTCACCCGGCCATCGAGATAGCGGGCGATGGTTTGTTTTTCACCCGTTGCCTCGGCGTGCATGTCAACGAGAATGGCGTCGGTTTGCCCAGCCATGTCTTCGAGTGCCTGATCGACGGCGGAGAAGGGGCAATCCACTGGTCGGGTGAACACGCGGCCGAGGATCGAGATCACGCCGAGCCGGCCGGCCGGGGTGGGCACGATCACCCAGGGGCGACCGGCGGCCGCCGCGGGATAGTTGGCCGGTTTGACAATCCGTTCGCTTTCCTGCAATACGGGAATGATCTCGGCGCGACGATAGATGTGATCGCCCATGGTGATCGCGTCGACGCCCGCATCGATGAGGCGCCGGTACTGCCGCGGCATCAAACCGGCGCCGTCGGCTGCGTTCTCCGCATTGACGACGACCGCGTCGAGCCGGTGCTCTGTTTTTAGTGCCGCGGCGCGGTCGAGCACAGCCGAGTAGCCCGGCTTACCGACAACGTCGCCAAGGAACAAAAATCGCACTGCTGAACGTCACCTACCAACGCAGTCCGAAACGCTCGCCACCGGTGTCCCGGTTGTTGCCGCCCTTGAGCGGGCCGCTGTGCTGCGGTTGAATCGCGACTTCGCGTGGTGGCTCGTCGACTTCTTCTTCCGTTTTCGTCGCCACCGGCTCATGGGCGGCCTGGGCGGCTTTGATCGAGAGTCCAATCTTTTGAGCATCGCGATCGAAGCTCAGGACTTTGACTTCGACAACGTCTCCCGCGTTGACCACGCTGCTGACCTTGGACACCCGGTGGTTAGCCAATTCGCTGATGTGGACGAGTCCTTCGACGCCAGCGGCCAGTCGCACGAAACAGCCGAAATCGGCGGTTTTCGTCACTGTGCCCGCATGCAGGGAACCGACGGCGAATTCGCTCTCGGCGGTATCCCAAGGGTTCTCGAGCAGGTCGCGGTAGGACAGACCGATTTTGCCGGTCTGCTTGTCGATCTTATCGACCTTGACCTTCACTTTTTGGCCTTCCTGGATCACGTCGCTGGGGTGTTTGACCCGATCCCAGCTCAACTTGCTAACGTGGATTAGGCCGTCGAGACCACCGAGGTCGACGAAAGCACCGAAATCGCGAACGCTCCGCACGACGCCTTCGAGAATGTCGCCGGCCTCGATCTGTTCGAGCTGTTCCTGGCGTTTGGATTCCCGTTCACGTTCGAGGATCGCCCGTCGGCTGATGACGAGATTGCCACGCCGCGCGTTGGCTTCGTTGACGAGGCAAATCATTTTTTGGTCAACGAATTCAGATAGATCTTCAACGCGGTATTCGGTGACTTGGCTGATCGGCATGAATGCTCGGATCGACCCGACCTGGCACTCCAAGCCGCCGGTATTGTGTCCTGTCACGAGTGCTTCGACGACCGATCCCTCATCGATATCGTCCCAATCACTGACTTCGATTGCTGATCCGGGCAAGGAGCACGAGTACAGACCATCTTCACGACTGAAGCCGCGGATCAGTACTTCGACGGCGCTGCCTGGAGTCGGTTCGGCCTCGGTGAACTGTTCAAAGGGAACGGTGCCTTCGTCGGGGCCGCCCAGGGAGACGAAGACGGTGTCTTCTTTGATCTTCAGGACGGTCGCTTGAACGCGGGCACCTTCGGCGAGAGGTTCGCGGCGATCGGGTAGACCCGCGGTGCCGCCATAGAACGACTCCAAGTCCGAGTCGGCTAGGGTCGCTTCGAGTTCGGCTTGGAGGTCGTCCGACAGGTCGTGGCGGATATTGGGAACGTGGACCTTACCGGGTTTGGGGGCCTGTGTCTTTTTCTCTTGGGCGACGTCCTCGTCCGATTCACCAGCCAGGCGTGGGCGGGGCGCCTTTTTCTTTTTCCCGCTACCTGACTTGCCGCCCGCCTTGGGTTTGGCGCCCTCGAGGTCTTCGGTCGAGACCGCGGCGGGTGATTGTGGTTTGGCGACACCGAGCCCGCGGGCGGCGAGCGGGCCGCTGCCGATTCGGGGCAGCGGTGCTTTGGATTTCTTCGGTCCCGCCGCACTCTCGCTAGTTGGAGCAGCCTTCTCGCCAGCATTTTCGTTTGCCGGGGCGTTTTCGTTCGCCGGAGGAGGTGTGCTGGGGGCCGAGCTTTCGGCGGGAGTCCCCGCAGCGCTTTCGGCGGGAGTTCCCGCAGTGCTACTGGCGGGAGTCTCCGCAGTGTTGGCGGATGGATCGGGGGTAGCGGAAGGCGGAGTGGAGTCCGGATTCTCGGTCACTGACATGGGTTGGGCGTCGGCAAGCAGGAGCGGGGGTATGAAAGAAAGGTCCTCGATGCCTGCAGTCTAGCAATCCAATCGCTCAACCGGTAGCCTTCAGTAAAATCGCCGCTGGTGGCTACCGAGTCGGAGGAAATCGGACCGTCGGCAGCTCTCCGTTTTCATGCTCTCGATCTGTGCCCCGCCATGCCTCGCATCGACGAATTTTTCGCCCCCACCTTGGACCGCTTTTCCCCTGAACTAGGCACTGCGATCACGGAGGCACCGATGCCCGGGCTCGGCGCGGGTCCCCCCGCGGCGGAGTTGGCCCGCCTGCTCGGCCGTCCCACCGCACTGCGTTTGGCCACGAATGAGGGGGGAAATGCCCCATTGCCCCCGCTGGCGATGTCCGGATTATGGCTGCTCGCGGGGGAATTGGATCGCAGCCACACGATTAGCCAGGACGATTCGTCGCCGGCGGGCAGCTTCTGGCATGGCATCATGCATCGCCGGGAGGGGGATTATTCCAATACAGCCTATTGGTTCCGCCGGGTTGGTGGGCACGCTGTGCTCGATGAGTTGGCGAGGCGGTATCCCGATGACCATCGCGACGCCTATCAGTTCATCAACGCTGTCGAAGCAGCCTGCCGGCAGCAGGATGCGGAGCGGATTGCTAACCTCGAGCAGATTCAGTGGACGGAGTGGCAGCTCTTGCTGCAGGATTGTTTGCCGGCATGACACCGCTTACCGGCATCACCTTGGGATCGGGCTACGGGCTCGCGGTGACGGATATCGCCCACGCCCCCTTTTGGATGCAGTTCACGCAGATCGTCGGCAGTGTGCTGGGCGTGTTTCTGATCATTGGTATCGGCGCGTTCTGCCGGTCGCAGAAATGGCTGTCTCGCGAAGCTGACTTTTCGCTGGCCAAGATTACCGCCAATGTGCTGATGCCTGCGCTCTTTCTCGACCGCATCCTCAATGATGATTCGCTCGACGCACTCTCGACGGCTTGGGTGCCCCCGGTATTCGGTTTTGGCCTGACCACCTGCGGGCTGCTCTTGGCATGGGCGATCGCCCGGTGCATCGGTCCGTGGATGGGTCTGAAAACGGATGCTCAACAACGCGCTTTCGCGATCTGCGCCGGCATCGCCAATTACGGATACATTCCACTGCCACTGTCGCAAATTTTCTATCCGAGTGCCGAGGTCGAGCTGATTTTGCACAACGTGGGTGTTGATCTGGCTTTATGGAGTGTGGGGATCGCGATCATCTCCGGTGGCAACTCGCCCGTTCATGCGGCTGAGCAGCCCAGTGCTCCTCCGCCACGGGGTTTCTTGCGTTTGGGGTGGATGGGGAAAATCCTCCGCGCACTGACCAGTGCGCCTTTGATTGCCGTTGCGATCGCTCTTTCGATTCGCACGCTCGGCTGGGACACGTTGATTCCTTCCTCCCTGATGAAATCGATTCATCTCCTAGCAGGTGCGTCGATCCCGATGGGCTTGCTGCTCAGCGGCGCGATCATCATTGATTTCCTCCGTGCGGCGCAGTGGACCGGGGCAGCTCCGGTGATCTTTCTTTCGATTGGATTTCGCCAGCTACTGATGCCGGTGATCATGCTCAGTGTGGCGGGAGCGTGGGCGATCCAAACCGACATGAAACATGTGCTGCTGTTGCAAGCGGCGATGTCTTCGGCCGTATTCCCGATTGTGCTGACGAGACTCTATCATGGGGATACGGCAACTGCCCTGCGGGTCGTGCTCTCAACGTCACTGGCCGGCCTCGTCCTCATCCCAATCTGGATCTCACTGGGAGCGTGGTGGCTCGGCGTTTAGCAGAGGCAGCTCGCCGAGGGCGTTGAAGAAAATAGCCGATGGTTCGATCGCAAGCGAACACCACCGGATAAGTGGCGAGACACATGAGCCAACTTCGAATGGGCTTAATCCATTCGTACGCCGATGTTCAGCAAAAGATTTGCGTAGCGTTGTTGATCGCCGGTTTGGATCGTGAGGACATGGTCGGGCGTGATGACTTGGTCATAGAACGCCCATTTTTCGAGTGGTTGCAGCACGACCTCTGAGCCTGCGGCAGCGAGCGATTTGCGGTAGTCATCCCAGACGGGCGGGTCGCCATCGAGTGCGTAAGGGCCCTCGGTCTCTGTTTGCATCGTCATCGCTGCTTCCACCGGGACAGCCGATAACAGGGCCTGCAAGGCTTGGTTGCAGGTGATCAAACCGGGCGAGAGGTTCATGCTGACGAGTTTGGCATGCGGCCCACGCTTGTTCAGCGCGGGGTAGTTCCCGTCGGCGATAAGGATCGTGCTGTGATGCCCGGAGGCTGCAAGAATCGCGGAGATTTCAGGATGAATGAGCTGGTTGAGGAGCATGGGGAGTGTTCGTCTTAGGGGGTAGGTGTGTCGGTCGCGGTGGGGATTTGCCCGGGTGTCGCTGGGCCTGCTTCGCCGTCGGCGGTCGGATCGGGCTGGTCCGTTGGTAGGGCGTTTTTGTTTCGTTTGGAGCGTTCTTTGCGATTGGGTTGGGCCGGCGCTTCGCCGATCACCCGATCGGTGGTGATCTTGATCCGTTGGGCCTTTACCTTGGTTTCATCAGGTGGATTGTAAAACCCTTCCACCTCGACCTCGTCTCCGGCTTGTGCGAGTGAGAGATTATTCATTTGAATCTCAATCTCAGCGTTGGGGGCAACCATTGTTTTTACCGGAGTGTTCCCCGCTTGGACGGCAAGGGCTCCTTGGGGCGTGATCATCAGCAGGGTACCGACCACGTCGACGCGGCCTCCCGGCGTGGCGCCTCGTTGACGAGCCTGGCGACCGGCTTGGTGCACACCCGGTGTGAACTGAGCGGTTTGATTGCGGGGGACGGCGCCGGGACCGAGCGGGGCGAAAATCTCAATCTTCTCCACGGGGCTGATCGGGGCCCCATTGGGTCCGATCGCCATCGCGAAGCGAACGGGGGTGCCTCGGCGGAGGTAGCCGGGAACGGCCGCCGCACTGAACTTCAACGATGTGATCTCGTCGGGGAACTGCACCATGCAATCTGTCCCGTCCTCCCGCGTGACCACGATCACGTTGCCGCGGGCGTCCTTGAGCTTCCCACTGAATTTGGTCACCTCATTGGCCGCTGCCCCGGCAGCATTGGCGGGAAGCCCAGCGGCGTAGCCGCCGGCGCCGGGCGTGGGGGCCTGCCCTACCGCCGGTGAGTAGTGAGCAAAGAAACACGCCATCGCAAGGGCCGCACCAGTGGTGAGCGAACGCGAGACACGAATGCGGCGATAGAGGAATCGATTTCGCATGGAGAGCTCTCGGAAAGGGGGATGGAGGGAATGTCCAACCATAACCTAACCGAAATCCAACTCACTCGTCGTCGGTGCGCATGAATCCGGTGAGACAGAGTGAGTAGTCACAGATTTCTTCTGGCTGGAAGTACAATCCGAGTTCACGCTCTGCAGAGGCTTCGGAGTCGCTTGCGTGGACCAGGTTCATTTGACGGCTGCTGCTGAAATCGCCACGCAGGGTGCCCGGGGCGGCTTGCAGTCCGTTGGTGGCGCCGAGCATCTCCCGGACCACGCCGATCGCCTGGAGCCCTTCGAGTGCCACTGCCACGACCGGCGCCGAGGTGATGAAATCCTCGAGAGATTGATAGAACGGTTTTTCGACGTGTTCAGCGTAATGCTGACGCGACAATTCCGGGGTGACTTGCAGCATCTTCAAGCCGACGATCTGCAGTCCCTTGGCTTCGAAACGGGACAGGACTTCACCGATCAAGCGGCGTTGGACACAATCGGGTTTAAGGAGGATCAGTGAGCGTTGCATGGATTCGATGGTTTTCGTATACGGGGGATAGAGGTGTATGCAACGCAGAAAATACTCAAGCCGCCGCATCTTTTAAAGTCCAGGCAACGAGTCCGTTTTCCTGGGGACTCGTCGTCTGGTCCACTACGATGTCTTGTTCAACGCCCGAGACTTAGGAACTCCTCAATGCGATCGTTTGCTACCGTCGGCGCGCACCGCCTTGCAGTGCTGAGTTTTGGCACCCTATTGGTTGCTGTGGCAGCAATGCCATCGGCGATGGCCGACCCAGCCTCTCGGCCTGCCGCGACGCGGCTGAGTTTCCAGCGTCAACCGCTCGCCACGATCCCGCCAGGAACCCAGATTGAGAACCAATCACCTCCCGGTTGGTCCAACCTGCTGTCGTTTGTTCGGGTCCAATTGACCGGTGGTGATGTGGCGTCGATCTCGGACACTGTGCGTTACTATGCTGAGTTTTTTAATCTCGCCATGCTCGCCAACACACAGCAGGGACCCGATGGCAGGTTCGTGCTCGACAAGGTTGCAATCGGTTTTTCCATGGCAATCAAGGGAAAAAACACTGTCATCACGCCGGACACCGAGAGCGAGTTGGGTGGCAACCTCTCTTTGATCGGACGGGGCGTTCTCGAGGGAAATGTGGCATCGCTCAAACGTATCGAACAGGTTGCACGGACGAGCCACAGCATGCTCGTCGACGCACCTGCCGTGTTCTTGATCGGGGGCGAGCACCGGGAGATGATCGTGCGGCACTACATCTGGGTCTTCCCAAAAAATGGCAACGTCGGGACCCTGGTGTGGTTGATCGATCCATCGCCTCGAGGGGCACCGGCTGGTCCTGGAATGAAACTGGCCGATACGACTGCGCAGCTGTTGCCTCCGAATATGCACGAGGATCGCGTGATGGACGTAGATGCGGACAAGTTCAGCGTTTTTGGTATCCCGGCCAAAGATGCTTTTGCATCGGTAGAGCTCCCGCAAGGCAGGCCGTTTGAAATGCAAGAATCGATGCAGCGCATCGCGGTGGAGAGAACGTATACCGCAGGGACCTTTGAGGAACTCACTGCCGCGGTCGCACACATGTTGACCCAAGCCAAGTGAACAGCCGCGTTCCGTGCACAGCTAAGCACCGCACGATCCATTTCTGTCGTAGTGGACGAGGCAACGAGTCCCTCGAATCCGATCGACCGAGCACCTATTACCCCCGCGTTTCTAAGCCGCTTTCAAGGTCAGCAGTGACAGTTCTGGTCGGCAGTGAATTCGCATCAGGTGCACGCCGCCGAGTCCTCGCGAGACGTGCATGGTTGTCGGGGCGCGGTAGAAATCGCCCGATGCCCACCGCGTGCCATGCCAACTCGGACTGAGGATGGGGCCGGCCAAAGGCAATCGACCCTGCCCGCCGTGGGTGTGTCCGCACATCAGTAGGTCAACGTCGTGCCGCCGCGCCCAATCGAACTGATCGGGGCTATGGCTTAAACAGATCTTCAGTGCCCGTTCGGGATTTTTTGCCGTCACGGCCTCGATCTCCGCGGGAGCGGGGCGGCCGAACCAGGGCCACTCGTTGCCCATCATCGTGATATCAACGCCCCGCAGTGAGGCCGGCTGGCAACGACCGCCTACATCGGTCCAGCCCACCGCCGACATCTGCTCCCGGATGTCGTTGGGATCTGAGACACGGGTGTCGTGGTTCCCCAAGATGAAGAAACTGCCGTCTGGTGCTGTCGCAGGCTGGAACAATTCGGGCAACCAAGAAACACACTCCTGTGCATCAACAATATCGCCCGTCAACGCAAACATCTCTGGGCGGAAGGCCAGCGCCCGCTCGATCACTCGCGCCGTGTATGCTCGATGCAGATGGCCGGTCAGGTGGATGTCGGACAAGTGGGCGATCCGATATCCATCCAACTCGCGCGGCAACCGAGGAACCGGCAGTTCGACCGAGTCGATGGAAAGATCGAGCAGTTGGTTGCCGGGGATTTTCGCTGCCCAGCGACACTTGGGGGTCCTGGCGAAGCGGTCGATGTCTTCTGCTGTCGCCCGTTCCATGCGGCTCGACCGGCGAGCATCGGCATGTTCGATGCCAAATAGCGGACGCCACAGGAGCCACAGGGCGAACAGCCCTGCCCCTAAGATCAAGCACAGGATTCCGTAGGCGCGGAGTGCCCAGGGGAGTTCCTTCCAGACAAAATCACCTGTGGCAAGCGAGCGGAATGATCGAGAGTAGATCAACCCGATGATCACCGGCGTCAACCAAGTCTCGACGAACATCAGTTTGACGATGCGTTTGATGGTCCGCCGCGGCCACGCCAATGAATTGATGCGGTTGTACGCAGACAGCCGCAACCCGAAATGAGCGATGATCGCCAAGCAAACCAACGCCAATTTCATGCCGGACGCCAGCCGTCGCGTTGAATGGATTTGGGAGTCATCTCCACGATCAACTGAGTGTTTTCGCTGGTGAGAGGTTCCGCCCAACCTGAGACAAGACACTGCAGGACGACCAGCGCCGCCGTTGGCAGCCCTGTCGGGTGCCCCAGCAGACTCGATGCCGCGTGGCTGATCCCTGGATTGTGGGCGAGCACCAAAATGGTCCTCGGTTTCTGAGCATCCGCATCACCGAAACCCGCACCCAGTTCTTGGACGGTTTCTAGAATCGTCTCAGCCGGCGAGAGGTAGAGCTGCGGGAGAACTTGCAGCTTGGCTGTTTCCTGTTTTGTGTTCTCCCAATAGGACTGCATCAGAGCCGCCGTCTGCTGCGTCCGGGCCGCAGAGGAACAGAGAATCTGGTCCGGCAGTACTCCCGACTCGGCCAGCCAACGTGCCATCGTGGGAGCATCTCGCAACCCTCGGTCATTCAAGGGGCGATTATGGTCAGTCAAATCACCGTCCGACCAATCGCTCTTGGCATGCCGCATCAGTAGGAGCCGGTAGCCTTGGTCGGCGGTTGACTCGGCGGATAGGGGCGAGGTGGAAGTAGAGTTGGTCACACGGCGTCCTTTCCGGTCAAGTCGCTATCGTTTAGGCGTGGCAGCCGACGGGAAGATCAATTCCCATCGACGATAATCTGACCGACAATTAACCACACGAAGGTAAACGCGATTCCAAAAGCAGTGTGAAGAGCTTCAACATTCATCGTTAGCGACCTCAGGCAAAAGAGAGAGGTGCCACTATTTCGTTCGGATACGAAATGTATCGTGACACAAAGGGAACGGAAAGAGGCCGTTTCCCTGGCCTGAGTGCAATGGCGTCCAATCATGGACGCGACTGCCGTTGAATTCCATGCGGCACATCCGATGCCGCATCAAGTGGTATCGGCAGGGGCCAGCAGGAAACCTGTGAAAAAAAACTGGCCGACGCACAAGGCCCGCAGATTCGCTGGTCGCTGCAATCGGCAAAGTCACTCACCAGTCGGTGATTCGATCACCGGACCCGTTCCAAGTCGGCGTCGGGTGTTCGATTTCGCCTGGCCGGACCACTTGTTTTTCCGACAGTAAACGCAGGTGCTCTCTCAGATAGAGACGCCTTTGTGTTTGCTCAGCACGCCGCAGCCGGTACAGAATGCGGCCCTTGCGGCGGACGTAGTACATGCCTGTGATTACGCCGACAAACAAATCTCGCTCCATCCCCACCCCCAACGTTTCAACTTCATCGCCGATATCGAGCCCCTCGGCGGTGATCGGCAGCCACATGCATGGCAACAAGCGAAACGCAAACTCGCCATAGGTGTAGTGGTAGTAGCGCCCGTCGAAAGAGTTTCGCCGCAAGACGCGTTCACTCGGGATCAGCCGGCTGACGATTGAAACGTCATCGGGGTGGATGAACCCCTGGCCATTCTCAGGCCAACGAGGCATCAATCCGTATTGGGGAAAGGTCATCATCGCATCACCCTGACGCACCTGTAGTGAGAGCCTTTTCGGAGAGGCTTTTAAAATCCGCCCTCGGTTTTGGCCGCCTGAATCTCTTGACGCAGGATCGTGGACATCTCGATCCGAGGGTACTTTTTATCTTCGATCTTCGCCCGGTCGCCCAGTAGTTTTGCACGTACGATCACTTGATCAACATCTTGGGGAGTTAGTTTTGATTTGATCGTGCGGCTGCCTGTCTCATCATTGATGACGGCAACCGGTTCGAGCACATCGACGACATCGAACACAGTGGCTTGGCCGGCTTGGATAGCGCGGCGAACCCGCGATATTTCAACGAGCGCTTGCTCCCGCTCCGCATCCTCGTAATTCTCTTGGACGTAGACCTCCACGGCATCGAGTTCCCCCCAGTGCGGGATCGGCAGCCGAACCACTCGCTGCATGATTGCGGCGGCGCTCGCGGGTGGGTAGTCGGGGGCACTCATCTCTTGAATCAATGATTCAAATTGTTTTAGCACCTCCGCCTTGTCGTCCGGATCGAGCAGGCTCTGTTCGATCACGGGAACGAAGCCTTGGAGTGTGCGGACGGCGATCTCGGATCGTTTCTGAAAGAGAATCCAAGTCGTCACTCCGCAGAGGATCGCAGCGGCAATGCCCATGAGCAGCGTTCCCGCTACGATCGCGGGCAGACATCCCGGCCCCTCGTCTTTACTCTCATCAGCAATCCCATCGCTACCACTGTCGTCGGGAGAGGCCGGGTTGGCTTCGGAATCGATGGGATCGCCAGGGGCTGGCTCTGCAGAGTCGGATGGGTTGCCGTCGTTCGGTTTGGTCACAGGAGAAGCAGTGTCTAGGTTTGGATTGTGGGTAATCGATAGCAGGCGAGATCCATTCTAGCCGTCGAACGCGTCGAGTTCATCGACGAGCCGATCGAGATCGTCCGCTGGGGGCGCTGTAGGTGTTGCGGAGCGAGTCTCAGATCGTTTTGGCCGAGGTGGGGGCGAGACCGGTTGCGGGCTGCGGTGCGGAGCAGACACTGTTTCTTTCGCCTTTGGTGCGCCCCCTGGTTGGGATGCGGAGGCAATTTGAAATGTCGATACCTGCAGCGTCTGCAACAGCTTGTGCAGTTCAGTGAGAACGGCCTCGGCATCGCCGCGCCGCCGCATATCAAAAAAGTATATCCGTCCTGGTGGTGCCGATTCTGGCTCAGCGAGTTCCTGGTCGCAGTCCGGGTCACCGGCATGCGGGCGGCGCACCATCGGCCGGCCGGCGCGGTCGAGATCCGCTAGCACATCCGCTGCATCCTGCCACGCCAGGCAGGCGATATGGCCACCGATCGATTCCAACGCCAGCGTTTCGGTCGAGTCCTCACCGGACCGGGGCAATCGCTCGAGCAAGGTCACGTCGAGGCCCGGACGACCGAGTAGGTGTCCGAGCATATCGTCGCTGTGAGCATGCCATGTCGATCCACCCCCGGGCGGATGGAGCATCAGAACGCTAAGACGAACGGCCATGAAAGAGGTTCCTAAGTCGGGAAGTCAGTCGGTGAAAAAACGCCAACTCTCACAGCGAAAGTCGTCTCAGGCGAGAGGGCGGTCACCATGCTCGTGAATCATTTGAGCTCGACTTTCGGCAGACCAGCATCCTAACCGAAATCCGCAGAATACTCGATCGGCAATCAGGCCGCAGCCGGATCGCGAACCCGCTCAGTCCAACACGAGCCGGCCGCCTTCAGTAATTTGAATAGGCTTGGGCGACATCGTACAGCTCGTCCCACAGATCCCGCAGATTGCTAACCTCGCGGAGATCTCGGGTCTGCAGGTGGTTTCGCAATTGGGTGTGAAGTGCAGGGTCTATGTCGTTCTTCTCAGGAGCGAGCAGCTCACCGAGCAGTTCGTTGATCAATTCGGGCGAGAGTTCGGTGTGATAGAGCGTTTCGAAGCCGGCGAGTTCATGGTGGCTCGTCACGAGCGCGAACTGCCCCCCCCGCCGGCAGCGATGGGCGATCCAACTGCGTAGGAATCTCGGTACCTGTTCCGCCCCGTCGATCACGAAGACGCCGCCGCGGGCGACGGAGCGTTGGAGCCGCCCCAGCGTGCGTACGTTATTCAGCGTCTCCCGGTACCCGTGGCTCTGGGTCAGCTGCACCCAAACGCCACCGGACATCTCGCGATCGAGTGGCCCGGCGAGCTCACGCAGCAGTGTCGATTTTCCGGTGCCGTGATTACCAACGATCACGCCACAGCGAGCCTCACGCAGCCGGGCGATCAATCTCTCGGCAAAATTATGCTGCGGCTCGTCGCTGCTTTGCTCCGCTCCCGCGCCGCCATCGACGCCGCGAAACGCGAGTGCCCCTGGCCTCACAAACCGACTGGCAAAGGGGTTAGAGCGTGACGTGAGGCTACTGGGTGAGGAACACATAGCCGGGGTCCATGGTCAGATACCAATTCCGCCATTCCCGTTGCGCTTTACGCAGTTCGCCATAGTTTTGCTTCTCGCCCGGCTCGATCTTCATGCCGAACCCTTCGAATTTGCGGCTGATAAATCGCAGCCCATCGCGAGCGTAGGTGCGGACCTGCGTGTCGCGGTCATCGAGCGCAAAGATCAGAGAGGGGACGACGCGTATTTCGTCGCTTTGTCCGAGGACCCGCGCGGCCACACGGCGGGCTTGATAAGAAGATGAACCTCGAACAAGCCGCTCGAGCCGCCCAATTTGTGCCCTGCGAGTTTTCGGGTCCTGCGGGAGTTGCATGTCCTCGGGCAGCGATTTTCCTTCGAGCGCATTGGGATCATCCCCCTCGAGCATATCGAGCAGGTCAGTAACCGCTTCGGCGACCGGTTCACCTTTGATCTGGGTTCCGTCGACGCGAATTTTCGTGGTATCGCCCGGTAGTCCTTGCCCACCGGCCAACGCTCCCTCGGCTTCCTGTTCGATCGCCTTCTTGGTACCGCGGATGAGGAATAGCATGGCGAAGGCGCTCGACACGGAGCTAGTGGTGTAGGAGCGTCCCGGCCAACCTTTGCCTTTCTGTTCCTGCGCTTTGAGGTAGTTGACACCGATGTCGTACCAGCCGCTCATTTCGCGATAGTCATCACCCATGATGACTTCCCGGAAGCTTTCGTAACGTTCCAGGGTATAGAGCTGGTAGTACGGCCACTGGGAAGTCACTTTTCCCGGATCGACCGAGTTCTTGCTGTTGCTGAGGTAGCGTTGGCAATCCTCGATGGACTGACGAATCGCTGTGGGATCGTAGGAGGGTTTGTCCGAAGAGGTTTCATCTTCGACCAAATCTTCCTGGAACAACTTGACGGCTTCGGGCAGTCCCACGATACCGGTCTTGTCTTCGTCCATGGCTCCGCCCCAGACCTCGAGAATGTCGGCGGCGATCATCAATGCGCTGCCCCCGGCAACGGCCATCGAGGGCGTGACGCCGCCTTGCTTGATACGAGTTTTGCTACCGGGGTCTTCGCCGAGGTACGGCCATCCACCGCCCGGGTCCTGTACCCGTAGCAACCAACCGATCGTGGCCTGGATGCCTTTGTAGTCCACGGCGATGCCCGCCCGATCGAGTGTCCACAACGCCAAAATCGCATACTGGGTTTGCGAGACATCGCCCTTGCGGTCCCCCGGGTATGCATATCCGCCAAACGATTCCCGGTCCTGACGGAGGTACTTTTCGTACAGCTTTAGTTGGGGGCGATACTTTTTGCGGTCTACCTCAGCGAGCACCAGCACGGCTGCTGAAACAGTGTAGAGCGTCTTGTTCTCGGAGCCCAAGAAGTTCCGTTGCTGGGCGTTGTTGAGCATTTTCAGGAACGCGAGCGCCGCATCGACGCCCCGGCGGACGACAGCGTTGTTTTTATCGTGGTGTACCTTCATGACCGCATACCCTGCCAGACAGAGCTCGCCATGGCCCCCAGAATAGGTCAGGTCGAGAGCGTAAAATGGCTTGGTTTTGGTGTTGGCCAGCATATTGGCCATCCCACCCTCGACCATGTTGACCACGATGGCATCGTCGACGGAATACGCCTGCGCCGTGGTCAAATCCAGTGCCCCGAAATTAAGTGTTGCGACAAACAACAGCAGCGGTAGAGCAATGCGGAGAGTGAGGCGACTAGAAGGAATCATGATTTTTTTGGCCAGCGAAAAGAGATCGGCGTGACGAAAAGGTTGAAAAGCGGCGTCTAAACCTCGCCCCCACCCCGTGGGTGGCTGGGCGGAACAGGCGCAGAGAGGAATATTCTCAATAGATAGGGTAATGGAGTCCAGGGCGAGCGACAACTTTTTTCGCTCCGATGTTACTATCGCGTTGCCACTAAAATCGTTCGTTGAACGTCAGATGATTCGTGTGAACGTTCGCTGGGATAGGATTCGATGTTCGTGAAGAACCGTTGGAGGGCCTCCCGCCAAACCTCGATCGCATAGTCGGCCTGACGGTGGGGCACGTTCCATTGCTCGATCCAGTAATCGTCGCTGGGCACGTGTTCGAGGACGAGTGTCTTCCGTGTCACCGAGGCAGCGACCTCCACAATCGTCGACACCTCGTAGCCTTGTTTGAAGAACAAGTGATGCGCTAGGGCTAGCATGAGCGTGTGGTCAGCTTGAAACCGTTTCTCGAGAGGGTCGTAGAAACGGGGGCCGTGGGCAATCGCAGGGCTGAAGAATGAACCGACGACTGGAGTGATTGCGAGCTGGTGCTCCCGGGTGTACCGATACAGGGCATCGATGCAGGTCCGGTCGGTATCCATGCTGATGGTTTTCAGCCCGAGTTGCGCTGCCAGAATGCTGTACCAGCCCGTGTTGCAACCCACGTCGAGCACCGTCCCACCGCTGAGCGAATTGAGTATTTTCGCAACACTTCGCTGTTTCTCGTTCCAGTCGGCTTGTGGGTCGGCACCGGATTTGGGGAACGAGCCGGCATAATCGGACCAGCGTGTCTGGGGCCGAGGGAGTGAACACTTCTCAATCTTTCGCTTGAGACTTCGGGCCAATTCAATAGCCGCGTCTGGGCCGCCTCGGTCATTGATGGCAAACAGCTTGGCGCACTCTCGTTGCTTGCGTCGCCGCGTCCATTCAAACTGAAGCGAGGTCCATCGCGGGATGGTTGCTTCCAACGGCACCCAGTTGTCGCGGCCGAGCAAGAAAAATGCGTACTCGGCAGCATGCGCATCAATCAACTGCAACGGATGCAAGAAACAATTGAGGAACTCATTGAGCGGTTTCCAGGGCTCGCCATCTGCGAGTGGAATGATCGAGGAGAAGTCGATGTAGCGGAGGGTCGCGTTGTCGAACATCATGTTCCAGCCATGGCTATCTTGGAGCTGCAGATCCTGCCCCGCCAACCGCTCGGTGAGGTCGCAGAACAACAGCGCTGCGTCACGAAGCATGGCAGGCGACCACTCGCTGACCAGTGGGCTCGGAGGCAGCTTCTCGTGCTCGACCACCAGATCGTAGCCATCGATCTGCAAGTCCGATCGCCAGGTTTTAACGACGTTCCACTGTGGCATCTCATCGAGCAGCCCTGCGTCCTCCAAGCGGCAGAACGCCTCGGCCGATTCTCCACGGAGGGCGCGAAAAACACGATCATCTTTCCAGAACAGGCGGCCGCCTGGATCCTCAAAAGAATGCGGGGACCAATCGATGGCGTTGAAATCAAGTTGGGTGACCGGGTCATGCGTCTTCATCGGGCGGCACTCTCATTGCTAATTTCCCAGGAGGCGTCGGGCACTACATGTCCTTGGTAGTGCGGATCAGGCAGCGATCCCGTGCCGTAGACATCTCGCATTTCGATATCGAATTGGGCGCAGCCCAGTAGGGTTTCCAGCTCCCGATCGTGACGCCACAGGGAGGCATCCACTCTGTATTGGCCCACATTCAAGGGGATGTTTCTCCAGATCGCGCGGACACGCGTGGATCCGGATACCGACCATCGCGAACTATACTGAACGTCGGTGTGCAGGGTCGCAATCCGCCCGACGCCCGGTTTGGAGATCACAAATCCAAAACGAGGGTCATCCAGATCCATGTCCGCCGTCAACTCTGCTTCGAAAATGACCGTGTCGTCTACGAGAAAACGGTCTCGGGGATCGTCGTTGTCATTGAGCAGTCGCACCGACTTGATATGACGCGACGCGTTCGAGGATAACTTCTGCTGCGTGTCGTTGGCTTCCGCATCGAGATATCGCTGCACGACCTCCGTCGGCGAACCTTGATCGGTGAGCCTGCCGTGATCGATTCGAATGGCATCGCTGCAGAGGGTTTCGATCGATCCCAGGTTGTGACTTACGAACAAAACGGTTCGCCCCGATTGAGCAACATCACGCATTCGTCCAATGCATTTTCGCTGAAATTCCATATCGCCCACCGCCAGGACCTCGTCGACAACGAGGATTTCACACTCCAAATACGCAGCTACCGCGAATCCGAGCCGCACCGTCATGCCACTGCTGTATCGCTTGACCGGCGTGTGAATGAACCGCTCGCATCCCGAAAACTCGACAATCTCGTCGAGCCGCGAGGTGATCTCTTGTCGCGACATGCCGAGGATCGCGCCATTGAGATAGATGTTTTCGCGACCAGTTAGCTCGGGATGGAACCCGGTGCCTACCTCGAGAAGACTCGCGATCCGACCCTTCACACAAATCTGACCCGTCGTCGGCGCGGTGATTCGCGAGAGCATCTTCAGCAGCGTCGATTTGCCCGCACCATTGCGTCCCACGATCCCCAAAATGGTGCCTTGAGGGACGTCTAGCGTAAAATCCCGCAGCGCCCAAACGGTTTGATCGCTATGCTTCGAGTGATGAGAAGAATCGTCGATCTTGGCCAACGGATCAGGCTTGCCCTGGAGCTTTGCCCATGTCCGGCTCAGGTCACTCGAGAGCGTGCCGGTACCGATGCCCCCGAGCCGATAGAGTTTTCCAAGGCTTTCCAGACGAATGGCGATGGACATAAAAACGGCAAATGGATCGTGCGGCTGCGAACGGAGGCAGGGCGAAGTATACTCCCTACGGTTGCGAAAGTCGTCAGGACTTTCATTTTCAGGAGGAGATGGACTTTGCTGAAGAATAGCTTAATCGGCGTCTGGGACGCTTTAAAATATGACGCGTTTATCTGGAGCCACGGATTGCGCCAGGCTGACAAGATCGCCACCGACATGACCGGCCCGGAAAAGTTAGCACTCTATCGACTGGTTCGCGAAACCAAGCCGAAGGTGATCGTCGAAGTCGGCTCGTATCTCGGTGCGTCGAGCTCCTTCATGGCTCGGGCTGCCCGCACCGCAGTACCTGCCTGCCAACTGCACTGCGTCGACACGTGGCTCAATGACGCGATGCCCGAAGGCAACCGAGACACGTTCGCGGAATTCTCCCGCAACACTCAGTCGTACCGTTCCAACATCCGCGCGATTCGTCAAAGAAGTGATGAAGCAGCCAAAGATTTCGACCTGCCGATCGATATGCTATTCATCGATGGCGACCACGAATACGACGGTGTGAAGCTCGATTGGGATAGCTGGTCACCGCACCTGAGTGATCGCGCGACGGTGGTCATGCATGACGTCGGGTGGGCCGCGGGAGTCCAACGCGTGGTGGATGAATCGATCCAGCCGATCGCCTCTGACGTTGGCCGCCTGCCGAATTTATTCTGGGCACACGTAGGATAGGCTGGCGACGCGCGGAGTTGGCCCCCTGCTGGCTTGCCCAGCAGGAGCGGACGTTTTGAAGTTAGAATGAACGGGTGACTGTGCGCCCCTCCCCGGTTGGCTCAAAAACTTTTGCTTCCTGCCAGGCAAGCTGGCCAGGGGAGCGATTGGGGCTTGGCGGCGACGAAGCTAATCACAAAACGTTTGTTCCTGCCGGGCAAGCCGGCGAGGGGACATGTGTGTTTTCGGTCGACTGACGCCCCCTGCTGGCTTGCCCAGCAGGAGCGGACGTTTTGAAGTTAGAATGAACGGATGTCCGTGCGCTCCTCCCCGGTTGGCTCAAGAACTTTTGCTTCCTGCCAGGCAAGCTGGCCAGGGGAGCGATTGGGGATTGGCGGCGACGAAGCTAATCGCAAAACGTTTGTTCCTGCCGGGCGAGCCGGCGAGGGGACATGTGTGTTTCCGGTCGACTGACGCCCCCTGCTGGCTTGCCCGGCAGGAGCGGACGTTTTGAAGTTAGAATGAACGGGTGACTGTGCGCCCCTCCCCGGTTGGCTTGTCCAACCGGAAAGGAAAGTTTCTACCATGCCCAAACCAATCTATGTGCTTGAAAACACACGGCCAGCCTATCACCTTCGCTACACGTGGACCGGCTGGCCTGCAGGAGGTAGTGCGTTCCCGTCGCAGCCAGATGACGACTTTTTCAGGCAACTTGACGAACAATGGGCAACGGACAATTTGAAGCATCTGTCGACTGCTTGGGAGCGATCCCAGGTTCAACTCGGTTTTTCAGCCATTCCAACCGTTTCACCGGTGTTGTGTGTGTCCCGCGCCAAAGGACGATTGCAGCATGCTCTTCGTTTGGCAAGAAACACGGTGAAGTTTAGCCGGAAAGTCGCTTTTCGAGGGATCGGCGCCAACCATACTGCCGAGGTTGAAGAATACGTCTCGCAGCAGGTCGACAGGGAGAAGTTTGTCGATCCGAGATTCGCTGCGATGCTCAAACGCTTCACGACATTGGATTCTAGCGTTGCCCTGGATCAACCGAGCGAATCGATTAGTGGCCGCTATTGGTACGACGTGCATATCGTCTTGGTGACTTCCAATCGTGTTCGATATCGCAGGCAGCGGGATTTCGAGGCACTGGATCGATCGCTTGTTGCAACAGCGAAGAAGCATCATCACCGACTGGCGGCTCGTGCGTGGATGCCCGATCATCTACATGTGGCAATGCGAGGCAATATCGAAGAAAGCCCGGCGGAGATTGCATTGGCAATCATGAACAACACTGCCTACACCATGGGCCAGAATGCGATCTGGCAGCATGGGTTTTATGCAGGTACGTTTAGTGAGTACGACGTTCGTGCGTTGCGTAGATGAGATGGACTTTTGCTTCCTGCCAGGCAAGCTGGCCAGGGGAGCGATTGGGGATTGGCCGCAACAAAGCTAATCACAAAACGTTTGTTCCTGCCGGACAAGCCGGCCAGGGGACATGCGTGCTTCCGGCGGACTGACGCCCCCTGCTGGCCTGCCCAGCAGGAGCGGACGTTTTGAAGTTAGAATGAACGGATGACCGTGCGCCCTTCCCCGGTTGGCTCAAAAACTTTTGCTTCCTGCCGGGCAAGCTGGCCAGGGGACATGCGTGGTCCAGATCCAGGAATTCGATATCTCATGAAACGTTCTGTAATCATCCCGACCGTCAAAACGCTGCGATGTATCGACCAGACTTTGCAATCACTCGCAGCGCTTCAAGATTGTCCCGAGGAAGTGATCGTGGTTCAGAACGGGTTGTCGGAGCGAGATCGACGGGATGATCGAGCAAACTACGATCGTGTTGCTCAGCAGTATGATTGTTTGCATTTGAAGATCGTTTATGACGAGGTTCCCGGTTTGCTGTCGGGGCGTCATCGAGGAGCCGATGAGTCATCCGGTGAGCTGCTCGTCTTCATCGACGATGACATCACGGTCGCTCCGGGATGGATGACGGCGTTGTCGAGTGTCTTTGCCGATCCCGAGGTCGTGCTCGCTGGCGGACCGAGTCTGCCCGAGTTTGCGGCCGAACCTCCGGAGTGGCTTCACCGCTGCTGGCAACCGACGCCTGATGGTGGCCGGCAAATGGCCCAGCTCAGTCTGCTGGAGTTGAACACGAATTCTGTCACGACGATCCATCCAGATTTCGTCTGGGGTTTGAACTACGCGATTCGTCGCTCGGCCCTGCGCCAGTACGGTGGGTTCCATCCCGATTGTGTGCCCAAATCGATGCAGCACTTTCAGGGCGATGGAGAGACGGGGTTGAGTCACAAAATTGCTGCCGCTGGACACCGGGCGGTCTATCATCCCGATGCGCTTGTATGGCATCACATTGGTGCTCAACGCATGACACCGGAGTACTTTGATCAGCGGTCGTTTTACCAAGGAGTCTGCGATTCCTACACGCAAATTCGCCAAGGCGAGGACCCTGTCGAAAAGGTGCCCCGCAAGATTTCGATTGCCCGCCGTTGGGCGAGCTATTGGAAACGTACGCTGTTACCACCGAAAGAACTCGATGAGATGCAAGCACGATTTCATCGCGTTTATCGTCGCGGTTTCGACTTTCACCAGGCCGCTGTTCGGTCGTCACCGGTGCTGCTCAGATGGGTGCGTCGAGAAAACTATTTCGACTATGCCTATCCGACTCTTGAGTCGGACGGCTGACGTCCACCGCGAATAGCGCGCTCGCCTACGGCGATCCGAACACAACCGCTTGCTCCAGGTGGAACGTGCCGGTGCCGGCTAGGCCGATGCGGATGTAGCGGGCGTGGGTGCCCTCGGGGAAGTCGATCATCCATTCGCTTTGAGGCTTTTCGGACGACCATACTTTTTGATAGTCCACGTCATCATTGCTGATCCACACGCTCAGCCCATCGGCCCGGTTGTGGAACTGCCTGCTCTCGCGATTGCGTAGGTACAGGTGGCTGATCTCGTGGTCCTCTGCCAATCGGATGGTCACGTAAGGGGAGTCTGTATCGTGGTCCGAATGGAAGGTGAAATCAAAGTTCGACGGGGCTGCATGCGAGAGAAACAGATGGTTCTCTTCGTTCCAGTTGGAATTTGAGAAATTGGGGCCGAGTGATAGCCAAGCATCCCGGGAAATCTCTTGAGCACCGGCGTGTTCTCGCAGTGGCGGTGGGTTGCGGTACTCGGTCCGCACCCATTGAGAGTGCTTTCCGCTGCCCTTTTCGCTCACTCGCTTGGCGTCCTTTTGAGTCTGGAGATAGGACACCAAGTCGAGGAATTCGATGGGGGCGATCGTCCCGATCAGTCCTTCCGGCATCGAACTCGACTTCATGTCCTTGCGGATTTCGATTTCATCCTTCGAGACAATGTCTTCTTTGCCGTCGGCGATCCCGAGCGTGATCGAGTCGGCGTCTTCCTTGAGAATGAAGCCAGTGTGGGTGATGCCGTCGTAGTCCAAGAGCATCACGGTCTCAAATCCCTTGGCAATTTCTTCGTTGGGCATGATGATCGACTGCACAATTTTCTTAGCGTCGTAGCGGGTGCCGATGTCACTGAGATCGGGGCCGAACGGTTTGCCTAGATCACCGATTTGGTGGCATGCCGAGCAGACCTGTTTGAAGACTCCTTCGCCACGGGCGGCATTGCCACCTCGAATGCCAGCCAGCTTTGCAATGGCCGCTTTCCGATCCTGCATGCTGGCGTCGACGTCTTCGGCGACGTGCAGCGGCCGGACCGCTTCGCCCCCCGGGCCGCTCAGTGCCAAGTAGAGTTGAAAGTAGCGTTTGGATTCATCCGTGGCTGATACTAGGAATGTGTCGTCCTTTTCGCGTCCCGACCATACCGGTTTCATCGCGTGCAGGGTGTGTTCGAGGGTGTACTCGATCCAGTAATCCCGCGGCTGCTGGATGACCGAGAGGGCAGCGACCATGGCTTCTTCGGTGGGGAAAAAGCTCAGGGCGCGGATGGCTTCGAGCCGTACGCGAGGGTGCGGGTCCCGGACGGCTGCAGAGATGACTTCGAAGGCCTGCGGGAACCTCTCCATCTCGTTGGAAACCGCGTGAATGGCGGCGGCCCGGGCGTGGAAGTCGTCGTGCTGCAGGATCCGGCTGATCAATTCTGGATCGAGATCGCGGAAGCTTTCTTGGACCCACATCGCTTCGCAAAGTCGTCGGGCATCGCTGGTGTCCGCAACCCAAGCCTGCAACGCTTCCATTGCTTCTGCTCTTGGGCGTTCCCGCAGTTCGCGTCGCACGCGGTAGCGGGTGCGGAGTTCGGGGACGTCTAACTGCTCGAGCAGTTCGGTGGCAGAGGCGCCATCGAAATCAGCTTTCTCAAGCAGCGGTTTTTTGTCGTAAACCATACGGAAAACCCGGCCGTGCGTGTGATCGCGATTCGGGTCCCGTTGAGAGTACTGCATGTGCCCGATCAAGGCGTTGCACCAATCACCGAACCAGATGGCGCCATCGGGACCGATTTTCGGGTCGACTGGGCGGAAGATCATATCGGTCGAGGAGAGTAGGTCATCGATGCGCTCGCCGGTATAGCCCGCAGTGCCCGCTTCGTCTTTGAGTGTGAAGCGTGGCATGCCGTGCATGTTGATGACGCAGGCGTAGATGAACTGCCCCTGTACCGAGTCGGGCAGATGCCGCGACAAGAGGAACTCATTGCCCACGGCGGGACGCATGCCCTCATTATCGAAGACGGGTTGCAGCGTTTTCCGCGTGCTCACCTCTTTACCTGACAGCGGTGACGTCCAGTGCTGTTTCGCATTGGTTCCATCGCCAACAATTCCCTGGCCCCACTCGTCGAATACCAGGCACCACGGGTTGCCGTAGCCAGGCGTGATGAAGTGGCGGAATTTCATGCTGATCGGATCGAAGACATACACGCCCCCTCGATCGCGATTGCGGAAGGCTCCCCAAGGTGTTTCGACGGTGGTCGATACCGCGATGCCCTCGAGCATGTAGAGCAGTCCGCCGGGCGACAGTTCCCACGCGCCCATCGCATGGTGGGTGTCACCAGTCGCAATCCCGTCGACGATTTGAGTCACCTCATCGGCTTGGTCATCCCCATCGGTGTCTTTGAGAAACAGGATACGGGGTTCATCGACGACGATCACGCCACCGTTTACGAATTCGAATCCGGTAGGACAGATGAGCTTGTCATAGAACGTTGTTGTCTTGTCGGCGCGGCCGTCGCCGTCGGTGTCCTCTAGAATCAACAATCGGTCACTGGGGCGTTCCGCCCCCGGTTGCCACTGGGGGTAGTTCGGCATGCAGGAAACCCACAAACGCCCTTTGGCGTCAAAGGCGATTTGGTTGGGGTTGGCCAGTTCGGGGAAATCTTTTTCCGACGCAAATAACTCGACACGGAAGTCCTCGGGGACGTCCATCATCTCGATGGATTCTTCAGGCGTGGGGTACACGAGTTCTTCGGGTTCACGTCCCTTGCGGAAATTCTCGCCTCGCGTTCCGAACATTGTCTCGGGCACCACGACGCTGCCGGTGCCCGAATCGTCTGGTTGGTCGGCGACGTCACGCCCCGCCACGAGGTCCCAAATGTATTGATCTCGGACCTCCACCATGGCGCGGATCTTGCGGTATTCGGTGGGGAATGTTTCGGTGTCCCACGTGCGGCGACCACCGTACACATACCATCCATTGAGCATCCGGTAATCTTGTTGGTGCAGCCATGACTTGTCATTGACCCACTTTTGCACTCGCTCATATCGATCGCTTTGCTCATCGGACAACGAGGCATTCCCGAACAAGGATTCGTCAAGCAGTTTGCCCATCAGTTGATCGCCAGTCGCGTTGAGGTGCGCGCCGTTGATGGTAAACTGCAGGCCATCTTGTTTACCGAATTCCGCCAGGGTTGCGTCGAATAGATCGACATAGCGATGTCCATCCTCGGCAGCGAGTTCCTTGATCGCATCTCGGTAAATCGCGAGGCTCGCGTTGCGTTTGTCGGCGTCGGGGTGCAGCCGATTGTGCAATGGATCGTCGTTCCATTGAGACTCAAATGCCGTGGGGCTGACGAGCACGAATCGAGCGGAATCCCCATCGCTCGCATAGGTCTTCTTCAGCTCAGCGATCCATTGCCGGTAGCCTTCCTGAAAGGCATCGACGGATTCGGCGTCATCGCCCGCAAAGGACTCATTGAACCCATAGAAGCACAGAAACAGGTTGGGCGAGAACACTTTGAGCGGGTCATCGATCTCGGTGTAATTGTTGGGCCGCTGGCGGATCTGTACCTCGTCGGCAGGCCATCCAAAGTTCCGGAACTGGACATTTCGGCCAGCTTGCCGCAGTTGCAGCCGCGTCTCGAAATTACCGAACAGATTCATTCGCTCGGCCAAGCAGTTCCCCACGGCCGCAATCCGTTGATCGTTTTCAACTGAGAAAGCGGTTGCGGAAGTCGAGGCGGGATCGGCGGCCGTCGCAGGGGTAGCGAAGCAGACGCTCAGCAGGACGCCCAAGGCGAAAGTGAGCCGGAGCAGAAGTGGATGAGGCATGGTCGGCAGGTGAGGAAATTCGAGTTAAGAGAATGCGGGGCGAGCCAACGTGCACGAAGGCTAACGTGGCTATTGTAGTCACTGATTGGCTATTAGTGGTAGCATACGGATCAGATGCGCCAAGTGCTCGGTCGGGCGCATCCACCGCAGAATCCGCCTGCAAAGTCATGACCTACGGTGCCTGCAGAATGCATAGGCCGTGCAGTTTGCGGCATCATCTCGACGCACTTCTCAGCCCCCACCATGAATCATCCCGCCGCACCATCTCCCCAGCCGATTGATCCGCCGACGCGTTGGATCAGCATGCTACGCTGCGTCGGACCGGGGCTGATTGTGGCGGGATCGATTGTCGGTAGCGGCGAGTTGATCGCGACGACCAAGACGGGCGCCGAAGCGGGAATGTCGCTGCTGTGGTTGATCTTGCTCGGCTGTGTCATCAAGGTTTTTACCCAAATTGAATTAGGGCGTTACACCTTGATCAGTGGCAAGACGACGCTCGCGGCCTTGGACCTCGTTCCCGGGCCTCGCATCGCGGGGCGGGGGAATTGGTTGGTTTGGTTTTGGATCGTGATGTGGGTGGCCAGCATCAGTCAACTCGGCGGGATTGTCGGCGGCGTTGGCCAGGCATTGGCGATCAGTGTGCCGCTGACCTCGGCGGGCCGCGACCACAATGACCACGCCGACCGCCAACAGCGCGCCGCCTTCGAGGCAGCAACACAAGCGATCTTGGCCGAGCAAGCAGACGCGGCTCTGGAAGCTTCCGTGATTACTGAGCCCGCCGCTCCGCCGAAGAAGTCCTACGATGCTGTGCTGTGGGCGGCCGTGATGGCGGTCGTCACCAGTCTGATGTTGATGGTGGGCCGATATGGACTGATCCAGTCGCTATCGACAGCGCTGGTGATTTTGTTCACGCTGTTGACGGTGCTCAATACGATCTGGTTGCAAAGTGATCCGTTCTGGGGGATTCCCTGGCCCGAGGTCGCTGCCGGGTTGTGGCCGCAGTTGCCGGATGTTGCCGCGGCGGATACTGCGACGAATGCTCGGCCGATTGCGACGGCCTTGGCCACCTTTGGAATCATCGGCGTTGGCGCGGCGGAGCTCGTGGTTTACCCGTACTGGTGTCTAGAGAAAGGCTACGCTCGCTTCACCGGTCCCGACGACGGGTCGCCGTCCTGGGCAGCTCGGGCGTCGGGCTGGATGCGGGTGATGCATCTCGATTCGTGGGGTGCGATGGTGCTCTATACCTTCGCAACAGTCGCGTTCTACTTGTTGGGGGCAGGTGTGCTGCACCGCATCGGGCTGAATCCGGAAAAAGACACGCTGGTGCGTACCTTATCGGTGATGTATCAACCCGTCTTCGGTAGCGCTGCAGCAGTCATCTTCCTCGCCGGTGCCTTTGCTGTTCTCTACAGTACGTTCTTTGTGGCGTTGGCGGCACATGCTCGGGTGTTCTCCGATGCGATGCGAATCGTCGGTCTGATCGATAGCGATGAAGCGACGCGGGCGAAGTGGATTCGCTGGCTGGGCGGTTTCTTCCCCATCCTCTGCTGGATCATCTATGTCGCCTTCCCCGCTCCCGCGCAGCTCGTCCTGATCAGTGGTGTGGCGCAAGGCGTGATGTTGCCGATGCTGGCTGGCGCTGCACTGTATTTCCGATATCAGTTCGTCAGCGAACCGCTGCGCCCCGGGCGACTGTGGGACGCGATGTTGTGGATCTCGGCCGCCGCCATGTTGGTCACCGGCGCGTGGACCGTCGTGTCCCAGTTTTAAGGAAGGTGGGAGTCGATTCTGCAAGCTTCTCAAGACGACCGGCGGTCGGGCAGCTGCACATCGATCTCGACCGGGCAGTGATCCGAACCGAGGATCTCATTTCGGATCCTGGCACCGACGACCTGCGGCATGAACCGCTTGCTGACCCAGAAGTAATCCAAACGCCAGCCGATGTTTCGCGCCCGAGCGTTGCTGCGATAGGTCCACCAGGTGTATTGGCCGGGTGAATCGTCAAAGTGCCGAAAGGAATCGACAAAACCAGCTTCCGCCATCAGGTTCAAGCCGCTGCGCTCTTGATCGGTAAAGCCAGCGTTCTTGCGATTGGCTTTGGGGTTGGCGAGATCGATTTCCTGATGAGCGCAGTTCAGGTCGCCGCACAGGAGAACAGGTTTGCGGCGGTTGAGTCGCTGCACGTAGGCGAGGAAATCGGCGTCCCAGCGGCAGCGGTAATCCAGCCTCGCTAAGCCTCGTTGCGAATTGGGGGTGTAGACATTCACCAGGTGAAAATCGTCCCAGGTTGCGGTAATGACTCGGCCCTCGCGATCATGCTCCTCGGCGCCGATACCAAGTGTGTGTTTTTTCATGGGGCGACGCGTCCACACCGACGTGCCGCTGTAGCCCGCTTTGTCGGCGGAATTCCATAGCAATTCGTATCCCAATGATTCCGCCCACTGTGTGTCGACTTGCTCAGGACGCGCCTTGGTCTCCTGCAAACAGACAATCTCGGGCTGCTCGGATTCGAGATAGTCGCGCAGACCCTTGTTCATCGCCGCACGGATCCCATTGACGTTCCAGGAAACCAAACGGATCGGAGCAGGCGCGAGTGCAGTCAATGGAAGTGTTCTTAATTGTGGGGGAGGAGTGGTCGGGGTGTTTGCAACCAATCGGCAGTTTGGTGCGTTCTCATTGAGGCAGGTTCGGAATTCTATGCGCGTGGCCGGTGGTTTTCACCACCAGCACGGGGCTGTCGTCCCTGTCGGGACTTGGGGGGCAGTCCCTGTTGGCTGTTGATTACCCACAAGTTTGCTCCCCCGTGTGCTTGTCACACGCCGAAGCGACGTTTTCAAATTAGAAAACCAGCGGTATTGACACACCTTCCCCTGTCAGCTTGTCTGACGGGAAACCAAGTCGATAAACTTTGCTGTCATGTGGGGCAAGCCCGCATGGGAGCGGGGCAAACGCTCTATTGTTCTAATCACAAAACGGAGATTCCTGTCAGACAAGCTGACAGGGGATCCGGTTTCGTGGGTAAAGACAAGGTCTCTGCTGGGACTGTTGCGGTCCTAGCGGGTCGCTGCGTCGAAAAGGTCGATCTTGCCCGACACAAGCTGGTCACCGGGTGGCAGGGTGAAGACGCCCACGGGGACACTCTGCATGTTGATGTCTTCGATCACATTGGGGCTCTTGCCGGTGCGGTCGATGGCGATGGATTGAATCCGGGTCCGATCGACGGCTACTTGATATCGCGCTTCTGGCTCCATCGCGACTCGGACTTCTCGCTCCACGGGATCGCCTGCGATGTCCCATGACTGATAGCGATCAATACGAGTTTGTCCGGCGCTGCGTGGCAGTTTGACGCGTTGGCTGCCGCCGGGCTGAATTTGATACTGGGCCTTCTTACCTGGGGTGCGGGCATCGGTCAGTACGACGAGCAACGTCTCGTTCTGCGAATTGACAAACTCGACTTCGACCGGGTCCAAGGTACCGTTATCAACCACGCGCGACTCGATCAGAGTGGATTGGGGCTGGGCAGGGGCCAGAGTCGGCATCATCGGTGCCGCTGGGACGGCGAGGGGCGATGCGACGGAGAATGAAACGCCACTGCGATAGTAGCCACCGAGGGCGGGCCAACTTCCATAGCCTGGGCCGCCATACCGAAAGCCGCCATAGCCGGGGCCGCCTGAAATCGTCCCACTGTAGAAGCGATAACCGGGAGCCGTGAACTGGTACGATGTCTCCAGCCACGTGGGGAGATAGGGGGCGAATCCCGGGCCGCTGCCAATCGGCCGGACCCTGACGCTGGCGGGAACGAATTGAGGGTAGATCGAATCCAGGTCAGCGCGTTCGACCGGTCCTCGACCGCTACGCGGGAAGCGGATGATCCGGTTGAGGGTTTCGTTGTAGAAGCCCAGATACCGGCCGTCGGGCAGATCGTAGCGGCGGGCGCGGCGGTAGAAGAATCGGTTGCCCGAGTTCTCTGTCACCATCAGCCCCTTGCGGCTGGCGTCGATCACCCCGGCGATATTTCCGTAGCCATCGACCATTTCAAGGTCCGCCGCCGCAACCGTGGTCGTCGACAGCAGTAGCGTGAGCGTCGCCATGCCGCAGTGAAACGGTATCGCTTTCATACTTTTCGGAGACATCGCAGGGCTCCCTTTCGTGGCATGGGAATTAGGGAATTGGATTGGAAACTCACGGAGCAGGCTGCTCTGGCGGCCCCGGATTGGCGGGGGGATGTCGCTGTTGATTCCTCACAAAACCGGATCCCCTGTCAGCTTGCCTGACAGGAAACTCTGTTTTGTGATTAGAAAATGGAGCTTTCACCCCGCTCCCATGTGGGCTTGCCCCGCATCACAGCAAAGTCCGTCTGGGACGTTCTTTCATTGTAGCGTTTTCGCCTCACGCGGCCGGTTTCTTTCATCCTGAAATTGCTGATCGCGGAGTCGGTCGCGTTGACCCGCTTTTCGTTTGCCGTGACAATTGAGCCATCCACTGCCGATATCACCCACTGAGATAGAATGAACACAGCTGACCCCTCCGCTTCGAAAATTGCCGCCGCGTCTGCTCAGGTTCCCGACCCACAGGGCCGATTTGGGGATTTTGGTGGGCGGTTTGTGCCAGAAACGCTCACCAACGCCCTCGATCAGCTCGCCGAGCAATACGATCTCGCCAAGCGGGACCCGGAGTTTCAGCGTGAACTCAGCGGGCTGCTCAAGACGTTCGTGGGCCGGCCCAGCCCGCTGTATCACGCCCGGCGGCTGTCCGAGAATGTCGGCGGGGCCCAGATTTGGCTCAAACGCGAAGACCTCAATCACACCGGTGCTCACAAGATCAACAATACGATCGGGCAAGCCTTGCTGACGTTGCGGATGGGCAAGAAACGCGTGATCGCTGAGACGGGGGCGGGCCAGCACGGGGTCGCCACGGCGACTGCCTGTGCCCATTTCGGACTGCCTTGCACGGTCTACATGGGTTCGGAAGACATCCGACGCCAGAAACCCAATGTGTTCAGCATGCAGCTGCTCGGAGCAAAGGTGTCTCCGGTCGAGAGCGGCTCGAAAACGCTACGCGACGCGGTCAACGAAGCCATGCGGGACTGGATGTCGTCAGTCGAGGACACCCACTACATCATCGGGAGCGTGATCGGACCGCACCCCTTCCCGATGATGGTCCGCGATTTTCAAGCGATCATTGGTCGAGAAACCCGCGAACAGTGCCGCGATACCTTCGAGCGGTTGCCCGATTGTTTGGTCGCCTGCGTCGGCGGCGGCTCCAACGCGGCCGGAATGTTCTTCCCGTTTGTCGAAGACGAGTCGGTGCGAATGGTCGGTGTCGAAGCGGGCGGGCGATCCGAATCCGCGGGCGATCACGCCTCACCGCTGTCCTACGGCAACCCCGGTGTCTTGCACGGTAGCTATAGCTACGTGATGCAAGACGAAGACGGGCAAACCTGTGACGTCCATTCGATGAGCGCGGGGCTGGACTATCCCGGCGTCGGCCCCGAACACAGCTATTGGAAGGACTCCCAGCGGGCCGAGTACGTCGGCTGCCGGGATGACCAAGCGATGAAAGCGTTTGAGCAACTCGCCCGAACCGAAGGCATTCTGTGTGCCCTCGAAACAGCCCATGCTGTCGCCAAGGCAATCGAGATTGCCGCGGAGATGTCTCCCAAGGAACATCTCGTCGTCTGTCTGTCCGGTCGCGGCGACAAAGACGCGATGGAAATCGCCCGCTTGCGTGGGGAGGAATGGTAATCATGTCAAATCAAGACCGCACAATCGATCGCTATCAAGAACTGATGACCATCAACGCGACGTCGCATCTCTTGCGAGCCGCGCGGACGGTTGGGTTGTTGGATGAGCTCGCATCCGGCCAGAAAACGCTGCCGGAGCTATCGGAGAAACTGCAAATTCCCGAGCAGCGACTGCTCCTGCTGCTGAAGTCGCTGATTCCAGTCGGGATCATCGAGCAGTATCAAGAGGACTATGCCCTCTCGGCCACCGCCCGGTTGCTCTGCCAGTACGACACCGACCTCGGTGATGCGACCTGGGAACAGCTAGCCGATGCCCTCAAAAAATCGCCAAGCGATGCACCGGGGGAGACCCCCGGGCAAGTCGACCCGGCGGAGCAATTGCGGTTGCGGGCCGATGCGGTGGCCGCCACTCAGTGGGTGCATACGCCCGCTGCCATGCAAGCGGCCGAAATTCTTGGATTTGGACCCGACCAAGAGAGCGTTGAAACAACTGGCGAAAGCCCTGAAATTGCTGCCCAGAGCGAGTCGGAAGTGGACGCATCCTCCGGTACGGTCACTGGCGAGATCGTCACGGATTCGGCCGCGAGCGAACCCTTCGAATTGCTCGATCTCGGTTGCGGGTCGGCCGTGTGGAGCTGCGCGATGGCCTTTCGCGAACCCGCGATTCACATCACTGCAGTTGATAGCGAGGCAGCCTTGGTCGCTGCCCAATCGATGGCGGACTCGATCGAATTGAAGGATCGCTTCGAAACGAAGGTTGGCGATGTGCTCGGCATCTCTCTCGATCCCGATACCTATGACATGATCGTGATCGCGCAGCGGCTGCACGCTTATTCCCCCGCGCAGATTGATGAGATTCTCGCCTCCTGCCGCGCGGGATTGAAAGCCGGTGGGCGAATCGTGGTGATCGACTCGTTCCAAGGCCCGCATCGCCCCACACTATCGGAATCACTCGAAGCCCTTCGCTTGCAGGTGCAGTCAGCCGAGGGTTCGGTCCCTGAGCTAAAGGCGGCCGAAGAGAAACTCCGCGGCGCTGGCTTTGAAAAAGTGCAGTTCACCTATATCGCCGCCAGCCGAGTTGGATTGGGGATGATGATCGGGAGCAAGCCGTGACCGATTCGCTGACCCGGGAGCCCTGCCCGAGCCAACTCGACGAGGTCTGGACATGGTGGCGTGATCAAATGCCGGTGGCGCGCCGTTGGGCGTACTTGGACCATGCCGCGGTCGCGCCACTGAGTCAGCCGGCCGCCGAAACCCTGCGCGACTACACCGAGATGGCAGCGACCAGCGGCGATGTCCATTGGTTGGAGTGGTCGGCCAAGGTGGAGTCGCTGCGAAGCCTGACGGCGGAGTTGATTCACTGCGAGAAAGACGAAGTCGCACTGATTCCCAATACGACCGCCGGGATCAACTTTGTCGCAGGCGGCTATCCCTGGCAGAGCGGCGACAACGTGGTCTTGCCTGAGGGTGAATTCCCCAGCAATCATTACCCGTGGCTGAACCTGGCGTCAGAGGGCGTCGAGGTGAAACTCGTGCCGCGCCGTCAGGGACGCGTCGAGGTGGACGATTTGATCGCGGCGATGGACGATCGGACTCGCTTGGTTTCGGTCAGTTGGGTGGGCTACGCGAGCGGATTTCGTATCGATCTCGAGCGATTGGTGGACGAGGCTCACCGCCGCGGTGTGCTCGTGTTCGTCGATGCGATCCAGGGCATGGGGATGTTCCCGCTCGACCTCCGCAGTTGCGATGTCGATTTTCTATCGGCCGATGGGCACAAATGGATGCTCGGCCCCGAGGGCGCGGGCGTGGCGGTGATCCGTCGCCGTCACCTGTCGTTGTTGCGATGCCAGAACGTCGGTTGGGCCAGCGTCCGCAATGCCCACCTGTTTGCTGCTGGGGAATTGGAGTTGCGGGAAGATGCGGCGCGGTACGAAACCGGCTCCGCGAACATGCCGGGGTTGATGGCGTTTGCTGCCTCCTTGGAAATGTTTGTCGAAGTCGCACGCCGCCATGGCGCGTCGGCAATCGGTGATCGCGTGCTAGAGCGATCCGCCCGGCTGCGCAGCTTGATCGCCGAGCGGGGTGGCAAGCTGCTCTTTGACAACTCGCCCGCCCCGACCCACGACAGCGGCATCGTGACGTTCGAGGTCGATGGTGAATCCCCCGCTGATTTCCGTTCGCGTGCGCTGGCCAACGATGTCGTCGTCAGTTGCCGTGGCGGGGGCGTGCGGGCCAGCGTTCATGTTTACAATGACGACGCTGACCTGCACCGTCTGGCCGATTTGATCTCAAACTCCCCGTCCAATTCAGGGACCTCCTCTCTTGTCTGACTCCATCCCCACTGAGTCGCGTTCGGACCGCAGCGAACTCTCTCACCGCATCGCGGTGTACACGGGATCGTTCGATCCGATCACCTCGGGCCATCTGCATATCATTGAGCGCGCGTCGAAGATTTTTCAAACGCTCGTCGTCGGCATCGGTATCAATGCTGACAAGCGACCGCTTTTCGATATCAACGAACGTGTCGAGCTGGTTTCGGAAGTCACCCGTGAGCTCCCCAATGTTCGTGTCGAAACATTCGATACGCTCGCGGTCGACTTTGTGCGCTCGCTCGGGTCCGGTGTGATGGTCCGGGGGATCCGCCCGCTGACGGATATCGCGGGCGAGTTCACCATGCTGATGGCCAACCGGCAGCTCGATCCCGCCATCGAGACCGTGTTTCTGATGGCTGACGAGCGGTTTGCCCACGTCAGCAGCTCGTTGCTCAAGCAGATTGCGATGATCAGCGACGATGATGACCATCTCGCCAAATTTGTCCCCCGCGAGGTCGTCGCGGCGATCCGCACGAAGCTACGTACCCCGGCGTGACAACGCAGTCCCCGGCGTGACAACACGCCGAATTGTTCCATTGGCGACGCGAAAACGATCGGGGCTGGGGAAAAAGTCGCGGAGAACCTAAAGTGTTGCTTTGGAGTCCTGCTAGATACTCCATTTCCGTCCTGGTTCCTCTACGTTTTGGTTTTCGATGTCCGCGAAACCCGGCCCTGCTCCCTCTTCCACTGATCCCACCCCATCGGCTGCGGAAAAGGCGTTTCGCGCCGCTGCGGCGAGCCCTTCTTTTCCCGCGCTCGAAGAAGAGGTGCTGGCATTTTGGGATGAGCAGCAAATTTACGAGAAATCGCTGGCTCGACGGGCCGACGCGCCCACCTTCGTTTTCTTCGAGGGACCACCCACAGCGAACGGGATGCCGCACCCAGGCCACTGCTTGACCCGGGCGATCAAGGACGTTTTTCCTCGCTATAAAACGATGCGGGGCTACCGGTGTGAACGCAAAGCGGGCTGGGATACCCACGGATTGCCCGTCGAGGTGGAGGTCGGTAAAGCACTCGGAATTCACTCGAAAGAGGAGATCGAAGAATACGGGGTCGAACCCTTCATCCAGAAGTGCCAACAGAGTGTGTGGCGATACATGCAGCAGTGGGAGACGCTCACCCGCCGGCTCGGCTTTTGGGTCGATCTCGGCGAGGCGTACGTGACCTACCGTCAATCCTACGTCGAGAGCGTGTGGTGGAGCCTGAAGAATCTGTTCGATCGCGGATTGCTCTATCAGGGGCACAAGATCGTGTGGTGGTGGGCTCAGGGCGGCACCGCGTTGTCTGCCGGTGAAGTCGGCCAGGGGTATCGCGAGGTGGCCGACCCCAGCGTGTATGTGCTCTTCCCGTTGATCGCCGCGTCGGACGCCGCCCCTAAACGATCGCTCGTTGTGTGGACCACGACGCCCTGGACCCTGCCCAGCAACATGTATGCGGCGGTGAAAGCGGACCTGAACTATGCGGTCGTCGAGGACGGCGAAACGGGCGAACAGTTCGTGCTCGCCGCAGCCCTTGTCGAAACCCTCGCGGCCAAGATGAAACGCGAATTGAACGTCGTCGAGACCGTCTCCGGTGCATCGCTGGTCGGCCGTCGCTACGAACCCCCCTTCGCCGACTACCACGATCGGTTGAGCGATCCACAGGGTGCGCTGAAATCAGGTGGTCAAGAACATTGGTATTGGCGGGTCGTCGCGGCGGATTTTGTCACGACGGATTCCGGTAGCGGCCTGGTGCACCTGGCGCCGGCCTTTGGCGAAGTGGATTACGAGGTGTTCAGTGAGCAACGCAGCCGATTCGCCGAGGGCGAAGCCCCTGACCTGTTGTGCGCCGTTGGCCCCGACGGAAAATTCACTGCTGAGTTTCCCGAGATGGAAGGCGAATGGGTGAAGTCGGCTGACAAGGCACTCACGCGGCAGCTTCGCGACGGCGGCAAACTGCTCTACCAAGAACAGTACTTGCACGATTATCCGTTCTGCTGGCGGGCGGACCAGGATCCACTGATCCAGTACCCGCGCGAGAGCTGGTTCATCCGCACGACCCAGTTCCGCGATCTGATGTTGAAGAACAACTCGCAGATCGGATGGCAGCCCGAGCACATCCGTGACGGACGGTTTGGGAATTTCCTCGACAGCAACGTCGATTGGGCGCTCTCACGCGAACGATACTGGGGTACGCCGCTGCCGATCTGGGTTTGCGAAACGACCGGCAGAATGGAAGCGGTCTGCAGCTACGATGAGGTGCTGGCGAAACCGGACGTGCAGGGAACCGAGGTCTGGGAGGAAGCCAAGCGAGCCAATCCGGAATTGGCCGATGATCTCTGTGTGCATAAGCCGTATATCGACGCGGTCACCTACGCGTCGCCATTCGCCGAAGGTGCGCGGATGAAACGCGTCAGCGAGGTGATCGATTGCTGGTACGACAGCGGCGCGATGCCGTTTGCTCAGTGGGGGTGGCCACACCAGAACGCCGATCAATTCGCCGAACAGTTTCCTGCCGATTTCATCAGCGAAGCGATCGACCAAACCCGAGGTTGGTTCTACAGCCAATTGGCGATCAGTACGATGTTGTTCGGCGAGGGAGCGTCGATCGATGTGAGTGATTCGGCAGCCAGCGGTTCTGCAGGGGCACCGAGCGGTTCCGCTGGCGCATCGACCCAACTCGCCGACCGGCGCTCCGAGCAGGCCTACCCCCATCCTTATCGCAACTGCATCGTGCTCGGCTTGATGCTGTCACAGTGGTTCGAGGCGACGGACGAAGACGGCAAGAAGGTGGTCGCGCTGACGCAGGAGGAAACTGCCGAGCATGCGGGACTGTCTTTCACTAAGAAGACCGGCAAGATGTCCAAGCAGTTGCGGAACTACCGCAGCCCCTCGGAGATCTTTGACCGCTACGGCGCCGATGCGATGCGTTGGTACTTCTTCGCCAATCAAGCTCCGTGGAATTCGATCATCTATTCCGACAGCGCGATCCGCGACTCCATCCCCGAGTTCCTGTTGCGGCTTTGGAACACATTCAGCTTCTTCACGATCTATGCCGAGATCGATGGTTTCGATCCCACCACGGCCACCGACGCCGACGATCAACTGACCCCCGAAAGCCTTGCCTCGGCACCGACCTATCGACCGGCTTCGCAGCGCAGTGAAATCGATCGTTGGATCCTCTCGGAGCTAAACGTGGCCATTGGCACGATCACCGATCGCATGGATCGTCTCGACAACTACAACGCCTGTGCTGCGATCACTTCGCTGCTCGATGGGTTGAGCAATTGGTATGTCCGCCGCAGCCGTGACCGGTTTTGGGCGAAGGATTCCCAGTCCGCTGACAAGCATGATGCGTATTGGACACTGTATGAAGTCCTCGTCCAGCTCACCAAGCTGATCGCTCCATTCGTTCCGTTTCTGGCCGAGCGACTGTGGCAGGAACTCACGCGCCCGTTCGGTGATCGGGTCCTCGCCAGCGTTCATTTGTGCGACTATCCCGCATCGGATGAGACACGCGTCGACACGCAGTTGTCGACTTCAATGAAGGTGCTCCGTGAGATCGCATCGCTGGGACGGGCCGCTCGCGCCGATGCCAAACTCAAGGTTCGCCTACCGCTCGCGGCAGTCGAGGTGGTGTTGAGCGAGGACACCCAGATCGCTTGGTTGCAATCACACGATTCGCTCGTGCGGGAAGAACTCAACGTCAAATCGGTCGCCTACACCACCGACGGTGGCGACTATGTGCAGTACAGCGTGGTACCGAATTTCAAACGGCTCGGGCCGAAGGTGGGCAAGCAGATTCCGGCTGTCAAAAAGCTGCTCGGCGAAGCCGATGGGAATGAACTGCTCAGCCAGCTGCAGACGACCGGCACGGTTTCGTTATCGCTGCCCGACGGCAGCACGTTGGAACTCGACAGCGACGACATCGAGGTGCGATTGCAGGCACGCGAGGGTTGGGCCGCCGCCCAGGGCGCCTCTTGCGTGGTCGTTCTCAATACCGAGGTCACCGAGGAGCTTCGCCGCGAAGGCATCGCCAAGGACTTGATTCGGGCGATCCAGAGCCAAAGAAAAGAGATCGGCTGCGAATACACTGATCAAATCGAAGTCGGTGTGGTCACCGAAGACGCCGACATCCGCAAGGCGATCGAATGTCATCGCGAGATGATCTGCCAAGAGACTTTGGCTCGTCAGCTTGTGATGGATGGGCTGCCGAGTGTCGAGGCAGTCGAGATCGAGAATGGCGAACTGTTTGTAACCAGGGTAAATGATTGATGTCCGCGTCGAGCCGCTCCCAAACGATCCCGATCGCCGTGTTCCTCAGCGGCAGTGGCCGCACGTTGGCTAATTTGATCGAGCATCGTGATCAGCACGGACTACCGATTGACATTCGCATCGTGATCAGTAGCCGCAGCGACGTCCGCGGCGTCGAGATTGCGAGACAGGCGGGTATTGAAACCCAGATCATCCGCCAGCGTGATTATCCCGATGCCAACGGGTACAGCGCAGCCATGTTCGCCCCGCTCGGCGAGTTAGGCATTGAATACGTCGTCATGGCGGGCTTCCTCAAACACGTTTTGATACCCCATGCGTTCGAAAACCGCGTGCTCAATATTCACCCCTCGCTCCTTCCCGCCTTCGGAGGCCAAGGCATGTACGGCAGCCGGGTGCATGCGGCGGTGATCGAGCGGGGCGTGAAGATCACCGGATGCACGGTCCATTTCGTTGACAATGAGTACGACAACGGTCCCATTGTCCATCAACGATCCTGCCCCGTGCTCGCCGACGATACCCCCGACAGTTTGGCTGCGAGGGTGTTTGAGCAAGAGTGTTTGGCGCTGCCCGAAGCGATCGAAATGATCGCATTGACCTAAGCTCGTCTTGTTCTGCCTTTTCGCCCCAACGGGGGCGGTCCTCTGAAAGCCTTGGGTTGAAGAAAGAGAGGGGCGAGCACTTTGCCAACGGAGTTGCCATGGGCTTCACGGCATCGCAATAGCAGATGGTGGCCGAGACGCTGAACTGATAGACCTCTCGCCCAGCAGATGCGACTCAGATCGACCTGGTTAGCTTGCGTCATGCTCGTGCTCGTGCTCAGCGAAGCGGTGCTCGTAATCGATCCCAGCATGATACTCCGCGCCGAACTCCGCGACACCATCGAATTACATCGCCATTCGAGTCAGCACCCGCGACGATCCGGTAGTGCATCGCTTTCCTTGCCGCATCGCCTTTCATTTTGATTCCGTTGGTCCTCAACAGCACGTCTTGGATATTGGCACACTCCAAGGCGGACCTGCGTGCGATGTCGAGAAGCCGGGCACGACCCTTCTGGCTTCGTTTGTCATTGCCCTTTGCAATGTTGGGCGGAATCGATCGTGCGGCACGCAACCATTGGTCGCGAGCGTGACGATACCAACCGCTAAATGTCGAGTCGTTCGGGGGCAGGTGTTTGCTCGGACATAGAGGCTGGTTTCGATTGCGAGCACCGTCGCTGACGTGACTGAGCACGAGCACGAGCACGAGCACGAGCACGATTCAATTCCCTCTGACTCGATGATCTCGATGTGGCCGTCCAAAAAGGGTAATTTGCGGTGTCGCCTATGTGGCGAGTATGAGCAACATACTTGTCTACGATTGAAGGTACGAATCGCGTCGGCAAACGCGGATGTCGAACGAGGGCGATATCATTCTGCTGGAAGTTCAGGATCGTTCACTCTGGAATCGTGCTTTCGTTGACGGACCTGCTGCATTCCACAAGAGGCGAGTTGCTTCGCCAGACAGGCCAACTCGACAAGGCAGCGGTAGCACCGCCGTGCATTGGAGCTGGCTGTGCAGGAGCCTGAGCGGCGATTCCTTGAGGCCAAGCTGTTGGAATTGCAGGCGAAAGCGTGAGTTCGACGAAGGGCGGGCGAATATGGTTCATCCGACGGAAGCGTGCGCAGAGCCCAGCGGAAGGTTTTTTGACGCATGGCTCTCGTATCCGATGATCGTTCAAAAATGCGTCCCTGACGAACAAACGCTCGCCAGGGACCGACAACACCATTGGCGTACCGCTTTGGCAGGGAAACGCTGGCGACCGAGATATCCCTCGCCAAGCCAGCACCTCTGCAAAGCTCGGCTCCGTTTCTCCCGGCAGTGCCAGTCTAAAATTGATAATCACATCCCACAAATAAATCCTTCGATACGGGAGCCATGCCTTGAAAACCTCGGGCGCACGCTTCCGTCGGATAAGCCGCAAATTTCTCGTTTCTTCTTCGGCCTCCTGTCGATTTCGTCTGTCTCCGATCGACCAGTTGTTGAAGGAACGGAAAACGTCCTGTTCTGAGGAAACGAGAACTTGGGAGTCAAACCATGCAATTGCTTTGATGTCGAATCATCCCGGGCTGAACGCCGGGCCGTTTGAGATTCGAGCCGCCAACGAAGAAATCACCTGGATGAATGAAGAACGTCAAACTGCCGTGGAAGGAGAATCCCATGACTAAGCTCGCTCTGCCTGACATCGTTTCCAACGAAAAGTGGGAACAAGCACTCTCTGAACTGCTGGAGCACGAAAAAGCTCACACGCGCGCTGGCGACAAACTCGCTTCCAAACGCCGTCTGCTGCCAATGGTCAAGGTCAATGAGCAGTTCGAGTTTAAAGGGCCAGGCGGCAACACAAGCCTACTCGGCCTGTTCGAAGGCCGTCGCCAATTGATCGCCTACTGTGCGATGCTGGAACCGGGAGTCGCTCCCTGCGAAGGCTGTTCCATGGTGATGGACAACATTGGGCACAACCTGGCCCACGTCCATGCGCGTGACACGACTTTCGTTTTTACTTCCCCGGCCCCCCAAACAGAGATCGCAGCATTGCAGCAGCGAATGAACTGGAATGCGCCGTGGTACACCGATCCCGGTCGAAGATTCGCCGATGCGTTCGGTGCCGGCAAGGGGTTTGCCGCCAATGTTTTCATTCGTGACGACGTCAATCGTATCTACCGCACCTATTTCACAACGAACCGGGGCGGCGAGTTGTTCGACACCAATTTTAGGTTGCTTGACCTGACCCCATACGGACGGCAGGAAAAATGGGAGGACTCACCCACAGGCTGGCCACAGAGTGAGCCATACAGGTGGTGGCGACTTCACGATGACTACGACAGTGAAAAACGCCAGTGTGATATTTCATGATTCGTCAACGTCAGCCCACCCGTGAATGCTGTCGAATCCACAGGGGCGAAACCTCGCCCAGACCACCATTGAACAGATTTTTTTGAGGGGTGTCGATTTGAGCGAAACCGATTCGACTAACCATTAAACAACCACCACAAAACATGAGAATCCTTTCCATGTCTGCTACCTCCAATACCGTCACACTGCATCGCGTGCTGAAAGCCCCGCCCGAGCGAGTCTACAAGGCCTTCCTCGACCCTGACGCCTTGACGCGTTGGTTGCCGCCATATGGATTCGTCGGCAAAATTCACGAGATCAATGCCGTCGCCTCGCCGATTTGGATGGCCATGTCTGGGAGATGCTTTGGATGGACCCCAGCAGCATGCAAGAGTAAGGCAGACATTCAAAAACCACCGTTCAACAAACGAACTGGAGAGTAGTCGATGAGAGTCATGGTAATGGTCAAAGCGGCCAAGAGTTCTGAAGCAGGTGAACTGCCCAGCGAGCAATTGATGGCCGAGATGGGCAAGTTCAATGAAGAACTCGTCAAAGCAGGCATCATGAAAGCCGGCGACGGTTTGAAACCCAGTCATGAAGGTGTGCGAGTTCATTTCAGCGGATCAAAACGCACTTTGACCGACGGACCCTTCGCAGAAACCAAAGAATTGATCGCTGGGTATTGGTAGTGGGAAGTCGATTCGATGGAGCAAGCGATCCAGTGGGTCAAACGTTGTCCCAACCCCATGCCGGCGAAGAACCGCAAATCTAATCAGGAAAGCACAGGAACCAACAGATGCATGTATCAAGAAAACGGTGGACCACTGGCTGGGTGCTTACCGTGCTGGTCGGACTATTCATGATCGGCGCCAGCGGCATCCCGAAATTCTTCGACTTCCCTGGCAAGGACGAGATGATGGCGAAACTTGGATTGCCTCTCGAACTGATTCCCACAATCGCTGCACTGGAAATCACCGTGACATTGATTTACCTGATCCCGCGGACGTCTTTTCTGGGAGCCATCTTGATGACGGGATACCTCGGCGGAGCCATCCTCACCCATTTTCGCGTCGGCGAACCGTGGTACTTTCCACTGATCATTGGGATCGTCGCGTGGCTCGGAATCGCACTACGACGATCAGAGATATTGAAGTTGGCGTTTGGACCCTGCGCCAACCAACCGATCAAACGTGGAACAAAGGAGAGCGGAAGATGAGATACATGCTGCTGATCTACGGCTCAGAGGATGGATGGACCGAGGGCGAGCGGACTGAGTGCATGCTTGATTCCATGAAGATTTGCGACGAACTGGAAGCGCAAGGAAAGTGGGGCGCCTCGTCTCCGTTGCATTCGGTAACGCCTGCGACCTGTGTCCGCATTCGTAGTGGGCAACGACAAATCATTGACGGCCCGTTTGCCAAAACGACCGAACAACTTGGCGGCTACTAAGCACGTCTGGGGAAGTTTTTCCGCATAACTCAATTAGCCGGTGGGCGTTAGCCCCGGTTTTCTGCCGCCAAACGCGAAGCGTTGAAGGAACCGGGGCTAACGCCCACCGGCTAATAGACCGAAACAACTACCCCGACCTGCTTACATCATCGACGCGGGCGAACAAAGCTGCGACCGCAGTGGCGGAGTCCGTCGAGGAAAGGGACCTCACGGAAGGGAAGTATTGCCGAATTGCCGTCGATGCTCCGGACTCTGAGCCGGACCAAGTATCAATTGGAGCGTCACGGGAAATCACGACAGGTAGCGACACTTCCGGCCACCGTGCCCATGGCGTGTCGCGATCGTCTGACCCAACAGAGGAGCCGTATGAGTCAAGGCTCACGTACGGATCTGTGCGGGGGGCGGCTGGCAACAGCCGGCCCTACCGCGATCCTCAGAAAATCCACTACGTTGGATCGGTCTCGGCACTCGGTAGCCTGCCACTCAATTCCGAGAAGAGTTCCCGTCGCACAAGCCAACGGGGAATCTGAATGATCCAGGTGCCTACGGCGCGTTGCGGTGACGTTTCCAATCGGCTTCGAGTTGTTCGGCATCGGGTGGCGGTGGCACCTCGAGATGGCCTGGGCCCAACATTTGGCTTTCGGGCAAATCGGAAATCAGCATGGCTTGGTCCAACGGGTCGAGTGCGAGGGCAAGCTGTAGTTCGGCCAGGGCCGAAAACCATTCACGCTGCGCCTCGATCAGCTTGATCTCGGTTTCGTTGACTTTGGTTTCCAACAGGTTTAGGTAGATCAGATCGATTTTGCCACTGTCAAACGCGAAACGGTAGCGTTGGAGTGTCTCCAGAGCCGCTTCCAGGGCGATATCGAGTTCGCGTGCGATTTGGGTCGCCAGCTGCAGTCGGTTGGATTGGGTTTGCAGCTCCACGGCAATTTTATCGTAGGTCAGCCGAAGCTTTTGATCGATCTGATTGAGCTTGGCGGAGGTGGATTGGATCTTACCACGCGCCTTGCGGCGTTGGATCGGGACGTGGCTCTCAAATCCGATCATCAGTTCGAACTCGCCTTTATCGTCCGCATAGGTTGCCTGCTCTCCCATATCCTGGGAGGCCTCGGAAATGAAATCGAAGTTGGGTAGAAGGTCGTTATCGGCGAGGCGCCGGTCCCACTGCGTGCTGCGCATCTCCAACTGCAGCAACTCCGGTTCGGGGCGGCGGCTGATCGCGGCAGTTAGATCCGCCTGCAGATCGATGGGAGGTTGGGGAGTGATATCGGGAAACCGCTTGGGTAGCCATTGGTGATCCGGCGGCATTGGCTGTCCCGTTTCATCTCGCAGATACAGCCCCAATTTGAAGGAGAGTTCGCGAAACTTTTGTTCCGCCTTGAGCAGCAATGCTCGGCGTTCGGCGATCAATTGTTGATTGAGTATCAGGTCGATCTCTGCAAATTTGCCTGCCCGCACTCCGACCTCATACTGTTTTCCTCGCTTCTCGGCGAGCTCCCACAGTTCCCGCTGGGCTTGCAAGATTGACCCGGCGGAGACCCATTTCCAGTACAGGTCGATGGCCTGCCGTGACGTTTCTAGGATGGTTTGCTGCAGCCGTGGAAGAGCTGCCTCTCGTTGGAGCGAGGCTTGGAAGACTGCGACGCGTTCGGCATCGATCGCGCGTCCACGCAGGAGAGGCTGGGCCGCTTTGATTTTAAATTCGCCAGCATCATCGGTCTGGCGCCCTTTGTACCATGGCTGATAGTAGCCGCGGCCGATCCGGTATCCGGCCGAAAGGTACCCGCCCCACCAGGTCCGCCGGGCAAGCCCCAATTCGTTGCGGTAGTTGCGATAGTAACCCGTAGGCTCGCTGAGCGATTCGGCATAGAACTTGGTGTCGTAGGTGCCATAGGCAGACGTCAGATCACCTTGAGCGATTGGTTGCAATTGCCGGGCTTGCTCGATCTTTGGGAACGATTGGTACAGACTGGCAACGACATCAGCCAGTGTCAGTGATTCGCCATGGGCTTCTTCGGCAGCAACGCCTTCAGGTGCCGCGATGATTTCGGGCGAGGCAACGGTATCGGGCGATCCAACGACATTTGCCGGCGCAACGTTGCCACCCGGCGCGAGGGTTTGCGGTGGCCCGGCGGCCGCTCCATCGGTCCGCGCCGTGGCGGGAGCGGATGCGGGTGGGTTCGGCAGCGGTGCCGCGGTCTGGGCGGGCTCTCGCTCATCGTCCTGGACCATGCTTAGAAAGTTAGCAAAGGATTCAGAATCGTTTGAATCGGCTGTCGCCCGCTGCCGTGCCGAACGGAGCTCGGGCGTCTGAGCGGGCGCGTTCGGTGAAAACAATGCCGCCACCAGGACACCGGCGAGAGCAGTCGCGATGCCCGAAAACCCCGGGCTGCCCACTCTGGAGACGGATTGGAGGGGGCCCGGGCTTGTTAAAGCATGGTGATGATTCGGGGGCTCCAGCGAGAGAAAGTGCGCAGCTAGATCTTGGGCAACTTGACCTTGACTGCCTTTTTCTCTTTGGATGTTCCCGGTTCGTCGCCAGCCACGACTGGCGGGAACCCGTTCAATTGACGCCATATTTCGTAGCCTAGTGGCACTCGCTTTAATAAAACCCATCCATTTGCACGGATGCCCTGCCGTAGGTATCGGTCATCCGGCCAACCCTGCTCCCGCTCAAAATGATTATCAGGCGTGACGACGACACGAAAATATCCGGCACCGTCGTCAGTTGGGAGGATTCGGTTGACTTTACCGCCAAATGTTCCGATGGCGACTGATGGCCAGCCGACGAACTGCACTGCTGGCCATCCATCGAACCGCAATCGCACGGGGTCCCCCGTTTGGATCAACGGAATGTCCATGCCACGAATCTTCAGCTCCACTGCCATTTCATCGGCGTCGGGCACGATGACGAATAGCTGATCGCCCTGTTTGATCGTATCGCTGCCCTCGACCCCGAACCATTGTTGAATGTATCCGGAGCGGGGGGCACGAATTTCCAACCGATCCATCTGGCCGCGTTGATTGCGAAGGTCGAGGATCTCCTTTTCAATGTTATTGATCTTTTGCATGTCTTCGAGAACCTTCTGGTTCGCGGTGCGGTTCTTGATGTCGATCTCTTGCTTCTTTGCTTCGATCTGCTCTTCTTTGGACAGCAATGATGCGTAAACCTCCGCCACCGCATTTTCCGCTTTCAAGACCTTGGCGGACTGCGACTCCGCCGCTCGGCGTTTGGAGAATAGCTCCTCACGGGAGACCAAGCCCTGTTCGGCGACGCGTTCAGCGATCTGTAACTGGTTGCGTTTATCCTCGAGATCGGCCTGCAGTGAGGTGACCTCGTTCTTGGCCTGTTCCCATTTCTGGTGGGCAGCTTGGTATTCCTGTCTGAGTGATTCCGCCATCCTGCGGCCACTGCTCTCTTGCAGGTCCGCCGATTGTTTGGCCACCTCGAGGCTGGCCAACGCGGAGGCCTCTTTCGATTCCATCGCAATGATCTGCGTTTCCAATTGATCGACAGCGTCGATTGCGAACGGGGTCAGCCGCAGGAGCAGCTCGGATTTGTTGACATAGCTACCCTCCCGCAAACCAGGCTTGACGTAGCTAACAACGCCCATCGAGGGGCTGAGCAGTGGTTGTGGGCGTTGTTGGGGATCGAGCGCGACGACGGTGCCGAGACCGCGCGCCGTCTGTCGCCACGGCACGAAGACCATCGCCACCATGGAGATCACCAATGCCGCGAAGGCTAATTTGCCAATCATCCGTACGATCCGGCCGGTACGGACCATTTGCAGCGTCGGGAAATCGTCGGTCGATTCAGGCGTACTGATCATGGTTCAAGCTAGCAGAGAAAGACAAACAGACAGACGGAGCGTTGATGTGGGCGTTGGTGTGAATCGAAACCTTCTAGCCATCGGCTCATTGGGTAGGGCATTTACTTTCGGACGGTGACTCGATTGTCACACCACTGAGCGACATCTTCTTGATGAGTTACGATGACGAGTGTCCAGGGAACCCCATCGGCAGCAATGCTTTTCCAAATTTCTTGGCGTCCTGCTTCGCCCAACCCGTCGAGCAGACCATTAATGATTAACAACCGTGGTCGCGAGGCGAGCGCGCGAGCGATCATCAGCCGAGATTGTTGGGCAACTGAAAACGGCCGGCCATCGGATAGCAGCCGCGTATTGAGTCCACTCTTGAGTTGCAGCATCACTTCACCCAACCCAGCTTCGCGGAGAACGTCGCGGACGCGGCTGTGGTCGATGCCACCCCGCCCCAGGTCAATATTCTCTCGGAGTGTTCCGTCAAACAGAGAGGATTCTCCCGCATACGCGACGATTTCTCCCGGAGCACCAAGCGCCGCTTCGACGGCATCGTAGCCAGCGATCTGAATCAGTCCTGCGGTGGGAGCGGCTAATCCGCCCAAGGCGCGTGCGAGCCGTGATTGTCCACTCGGATCGTCACCAACAATCGCAACAGTCGAACCGGGTGACAGCGAGGTTGTCGAGACCCGCGATCGGCCAGTGGGCGAGTCGAACACCAAATCGGACCATGAGACCTCTGCGGGGCCGGCCGGAATCTCACCGACCTCGGCGCGAGGGTCGACTGGGATATCGAGCAGGTAACCGACCTTATCGATGCCAGCCATCAGGTCATAGAATTTTTCCAAAGACTTACCTGCTTTGGCGAAGGCACCGACGACGACGGTGACAACCAATTCGCTGGCCACGAGTTGCCCGAGCGTCAATTGGCCGTCGATTACCAGCCAGCCGCCAAGGCTGAGTAACGCTGTCGAAGCCACCACCTGCAGCCCCACTGCAAAAATGACCTGCCGAATCACGACACTGAATTGCCGGCTGCGAGCATTGAGATAGTCGACTGTCAGCTGGTTGGCTCGCTGGATCGCCAGTTGCTCGCCTCCGCCGATTTTAAAGGCGTTGGGCATGGCGATCACATCTTGCAGCCAGTGCGCGACGCGGTACTTGCACCCCGATTCATCGATCGCCGTCACGACACCACCGCGTCCCAAGATCCACGTCATCGAGATCATCGCCAACACCAGGACGATGTCAAAACCGAGCAGAAAGGGATGGTAGAACGCCAACAGCAACAATCCAATGATCGTCGTCAACACGATCGATACACCGTCGAGCAGCAGGACCGAGGTCGCTTTTTGAATCGTGACCGTATCGAACACGCGGTTGGCAAACTCTCGGGGGAATTTCTCCGCGAACGCGTCCTGGTCGGCGCGGGGGAACCGGTGCACCAAGTCGTTGACGATACGAACAAACTGCCGGCGTTGGATGATTTCCACGACCCAGGTCTGCAGCACCTTCAAAAAACCAGCGATCCCCAGACAGATCAGCAGCATGCTGGCCAAGACCAACAAGGGCTGGAAATAAACACCCCAGCTGACCACGTTGACGAGGCTTTCGACGATCAGAGGCGTCGCTAAACCCAGGACTCCTGAGACGCCCGCAAACAGAGTGACCAGCTCGATATCGCGGCGATCGAGATGCAGCAGTGCGATCAGACGACGCAGCGGAGTGGGGCGATCGCCGGATGGTTTCTGCTGGCCATGACCAGACGTTGCTGAGAGCGAATCGCACTCAAATTCTTTCTTGGCAACCAACATTCTCACCTGCGACAAATCGCCGAGTAGTCTCGTTAGTTCCGATTTGCCCAGGGCGCGGTGATCCACATGGTCGCCGATCACCGCGGAATCGATCTTGCGCCCATCGGGCTTTTGCAGCACAACCAAACGATCGTCGGGCAAGCTGAAAGTGAGCGGAAAGCCTTGGCGGACGGTTGCGAAGATATCGCCGATTGAAGGAGCAGACGTCTCCAGCAAATTGATCCCTGAGTTCTTGGCGCCTATGAACAACGGCCCCAACGGGTCTTGGTTGGTACCCTCCATGGGGTCCGTTGCCTTCATGGACGCCTGATCCATCGGCTGTTGCAGTGTCAGGGCCAGCGCCGACACTGCTTTCTCCATCGATGCGATCGTTGGTCGACCGCCGGCGGAGGGATCGGAATCGGGTTCAGCGTCAGCGCTCATCAGCTCTATACTTCAGACATGCGAAATCAATACGCCATGCGCATTGGTAGGTTTCCTAGTTACCTCGTATCGCCTCGCGGGCAGTCCCGCTCCATTTCTGAGGTGGCCTGTTGGACGCTAGGCCGGCGGATTCACCGCCCTCCCCGAGCGAGGGAAGGACGTTGAGGATTGAAGCTCTCGCTCAAACGCGGCGGCGCTCTTTCAGGCGGACAGCTTTGCCGACGCGATCGCGGAGGAAGTACAGCTTCGCCCGGCGGGTAACCCCGCTCCGCTTGACTTCGATCTTGTCAATTCGGGGGCTGTGAACAGGGAATTTCCGTTCGACGCCTTGGCCAGCAACGATGCGGCGGACCATGAACATTTCCTGCGATCCCTTGCCCGAGCGGCCGATCACGACGCCACTGAAGACCTGGATGCGCTCTTTGGCACCTTCGAGGATCTTGGTGTGTACGTCGACGGTATCGCCGATATCAAACTTGGGGGCTTCTTCTTTTTGGTTGGCCTTGTTGACCATGTCCATGATGGCATTGCTCATGACGTTTCTCGCTATCTTTTTGGAGGGCTGGCTAGATTGTGAAAATGGAGTGGGTGACGCGTTGCTCGATAAGTTTTCAGTGTGCTTCGGGGAACGCCCGAAACGGCTCCGTCTTTGAAAAACTCATCAGCAGATGCTTAGGACTCGTCGAGCAAATCGCTGCGGCGCGTCCTGGTTCGAATCAGTGTTTGCTCAGCCCGCCAGGCGGCAATTGCCGCATGGTCACCGCTGAGCAAGACCTCGGGAACGAAGTGTCCTTCGAATTCACGAGGCCGGGTGTATTGGGGGAATTCCAGCATCCGGTTTCCGCGGCTGAAGGAATCGTCTCGGTGGCTGTTTTCATCGCCAAGGACGCCGGGGATCAACCGCACGACGGCATCGATGATGGTCATGGCAGCGACTTCGCCTCCATTGAGTACGAAATCGCCAACACTTATTTCTTCTGGCTCCAAAATATCATGGACCCGTTGGTCAAAACCTTCGTATCGACCGCAGAGCAAAACAATCCGCTCGCTGGTGGCGAGATCCTCTGCCACGCGTTGGTCGAGTCGTTTGCCTTGCGGCGTCAGTAGGATCCTGCGGGCAGGGACTGGGGGTTTCCCTGAATCAGCATCCGACTCGATTTCGCGAACACAATTTATCGTGGGTTCGACTTGAATCAACATCCCCGGGCCGCCGCCGAACGGACGGTCATCGACTTTGCGATGAGGTACGTTTTCGGCCCACTGCCGCAGATCATGACGTTGGATGTCGACCAGCCCTCGGACGATTGCCTTGTGCAACAAACTTTGCGTCAGGTAACCGTCAAAAATCGCCGGGAACAGGGTAACAACGTCAATCCTCACAGGGTTTTACTCGCCGGACAGCTTACTCGGAGGCAGTCGTTTCGGCTTCGGAAGCCGCAGGCGACTCTTCAGCAGCAGGTGCAGGCTCTTCTGGCTTAGGAGCTTCCGCTTTGGGCTGAGGAGCAGCGGTAACGGGCGCCGGGGTATAGTCCTTGCGGCGTCCAAGTCGCTCGAGTGCCTCACGTTGGGCATCGAGGTGCGTGCCTTCGGTGCCGTACTTCTTGATCAGGGTCGCGCACTTCTCGCTCGGTTGAGCACCGACGCTGATCCAATAATCGATGCGGTCGCTCTTGAGTTGGGCACGCGCGTCGGTTTCGGGGCACATCGGGTCGTAGAAGCCGAGTTCCTCGATCACGCGTCCATCACGCGGTTTGCGTTGATCCATTGCACAAACACGAAAGAAAGGACGATGAGTGCGTCCCATTTTTTTCATGCGAATTTTGACAGCCATCTCGGTCAGGTCTCCAAAAAGATAATTAGCGCCTATCCGAAAAGGGGTCTGACCCTTTGGAGGCAAGTCGATTTCATTGAATTTGTGGCCACGCCGAAGAGGGTCAGACCCCTTTTCGAACAGGCACTGTTAACATGGGTTTCGGTTCGATTGATCACAAAACGCAGAGAATCACCGTGGTGCTCAGCGACGTTTCCGTTTCATCTTGCGTTTGAGCTTCTCGCGTTCTTTGCGTTGTTTTTCCCGCTCGGCGGGCGACAGGCGTTTGCCGGTGGATTGTTTGATTTTGGCGCCACCCCCGCCCATGCCCGGCATCGCTCCACTTTGCAACTGACGGAGCATCGCCATCCGATCGCCACCACCCTTGCCCGACATCATTTGCATGATCGGTTTCATGGTGTCGAACTGTTTGATCAACTGAGTGATCGACGAAGATTGCACTCCCGCTCCAGCGGCGATGCGGGTTCGTCGGGCTGCATCGATTAGCTTTGGGTTTTTGCGTTCGGCAGGCGTCATCGAGTTGATCGCGCCGATGATCTGTTTCATCTGGCCGCCAGCCTCTTCGCTGTCGAGCGCCTCTTTGAATTGGGACATCCCGGGCATCATGCCCATCATGCGCCCCATCAGCCCGGGCTGAGCGACTTTCTGCATCAAGTTTTTGAAGTCGTCGAGCGAGAACTGGCCGGAGGCCATTTTCTCTTCGAGTGACTCACGTTCACTTTCGTCGACAATTCGGTGGGCTTCGCGGGCTGCCGCGACCATGTCGCCCATCTGCAAGATACGGCCGGCCATGCCCTCGGGGCGGAATGGCTCGAGCGCGTCAAATCGCTCGCCGGTACCAATGAATTTGATCGGGACGCCGGTCACCTGTTTGACAGACAGCAGCGCACCACCGCGGGCGTCACCATCGAGCTTGGTCATGACGACGCCATCGAGCTCGAGAGCATCGTTGAACGCGCCCGCACTGTTGACCGCGTCTTGACCCGTCATGCCGTCGACAACGAGATAAACCTGATCGGGGCCAACTTTCTTGTCGATTCGCTTGAGCTGGGCCATCAGCTCTTCGTCGATCGCCAATCGCCCGGCGGTATCGAGGATCACCACGCGGTTGCCGTCGCGGCGAGCGCGGTCGACACCGTTCTGGCAGACCTTCACAGGGTCTTGGTGGTCGGTCTCGGTGTGAACGGGCACGCCGAGCTGTTCACCGATAATTTTGAGCTGCTCGATCGCGGCAGGACGTTGAAGGTCAGCGGCGACGAGCAACGGCTCGATCTGCTGCTCGCGGAGCATCTGCGTCAATTTGCCGCAGGTCGTCGTTTTACCGCTTCCTTGCAATCCGCACAGCATCAGCACGGTCGGGCGGTCGGCTTTGAGATGCAGCGACGGGTCGACAGGACCGAGGGTCTCGATGAGTTCCTCGTGGACGATCCGCACCAATTCCTCGTGCGGGCGAAGGCTGAGCAAGACCCGTTTGCCGAGAGCTTTCTCGCTCACATGGGCCATGAATTCCTTCACGACACTGTAGCTGACGTCGGATTCGAGCAGCGATTGTTCGACGATTTTCAGGCCGTCGCGCATATTGCCCTCGGTCAGCTTGCCTTTTCCAGACAAGCTTTTGAAAGCGGATTGCAGGCCTTCAGAGAGGGAATCGAACACGGGCGAGGGGTACGCAGAGTCGGCGAGGGTAACGGAAAGCCCGACAGTTTACGCATCACTGGGGGTTTTTGTAAATGGACAGCCGCTATTTCTAGAAAATTGTGGCGGTGACCAAAGGTGTCCACCCACCGGCGATCCTATTCACTGTCGAGCCAAGAGCATCTCACACGGTGTCACGGCTCGTTTTTGATTGCCCAATCGCCCCTATCACGGAAGAGACCTCTATCATGGCTAAGTATTACGTTCAGTGTGGAAACCGCAGCGTTGTCGTCGAAGCGATGGACAGCCAAGCGGCCGCGATGCATTTGATGGACTTGGTCATGAAACCCCATGGCTGGATCTATGACGATGCTGACTTGAGCGACGGAGATCGGCACGCGCACCTCGCCATCGAGGCGCTGCTCACTTTGGCACCGGAGATTCGGGTCAGTGAGCAGGGGCTCGATCGCGGCGATGCCACCCCCCTCGGCACGCCCGAAATCCTGCTACTCTGGCACCAGACGATGTCCGGCCTCAGCCGCTTGTTCCGCTCGGCAGGGTTGGCGCCGAAGCCGCTGCGAGAACTCACCGCCAGCTGAGTAACGGGCACCGCCTATCATCGAATTGCCCCGGTGGGGCGAAGAGGGGAACGAAAACTGCGTCAGGAAATCGGCTGGAACCCCAACGATTTGACATCTCTAGGCTTTGCCATGACTCTCCCTGACCGATCTTCGCCCTCGCAGGTGCTCGTTATCGGTGCCGGCGTGGCTGGCAGTACGGCCGCGATCCGGCTGGCCCACTTGGGTCACGCCGTCACGCTCGCCGAGAGGGCAGTGTTTCCTCGGGAGAAAATCTGTGGTTGCTGTCTCGGCGCCTCAGGCCTGCAGGCTCTCGACGCCATTGGTGCCGGAGAACGGGTTCGCGAGCTGGGCACGCCCACGAATCAGTGGGTGGGGTACCTGCAGACCCGGCCTTCACCGACGGGGTCTCAGCCCATTCCATGCGGCGGTGCAGCGGTTCGCTTGCCTGTTGCGGCAGGGGTCGCGATCTCCCGCAGTGTGCTGGACCCGTTGCTATTGGATCAAGCCAAGCGGGCTGGCGTCCGCGTGTGGCAGCCGTGCGAGGCTCAGGTCGTCTCCACTACGAACTCGCAAACGCGTATTCGGTACCGGCCCATCAATCACATGGGATCGTGCCGTGACTGGCAGTTGACCGACGAGTTTGACTTGGTCGTCGTGGCGACTGGGCTGAGCGGAGTGTTTGCTGGGGGACAGCCGGGCGGCGAATCCGCACCGCATGTGCCAAGGTGGCAATTGCCATGGCGGCAACCGCCCCACGGTCCGCTGGGGGTTGCTGCCCACCTGCCTGGAGGGCATCAGCTCGCCCGCCAGTGGAATCTCGCGGACGGTGAAATTCAGATGGTGTGCGGTGACGAGGGCTATGTCGGATTGGTGCGATTGCCGGGCGGGGCTATTGATATCGCGGCGGCGCTGCGATCCCGACGGCAGCGGCCGAGCGGCCAGGCCGGCGATCGTCTTGGCGAGGCTAGTTCCGGTGCTCCCGCCGATCGCTTGGCGGCGCTCCTGATGAGCCACCCGGAAATCTCAGCTAACATGGGCCAGCAAGTTTTTGCGTGGTTGAGGGACGAGGCTGATTTGATGACCGCGCCCCCTCTACGTCGCTCTCGTTGCGCCGGTCGTGACGGGGTGGTGCTGATTGGTGATTGCGCGGGGTATGTCGAGCCGATGACGGGCGAGGGGATGACCTGGGCGATCGAAAGCGGTTTGGCGATCGCGGATTTATGGAACGGTGCTTCCGCTCGATCCGACCTGGCAAATCTTTGGCAACACAAATTGCAAGCACTTCAGCGTAAGCGGCGCATCCTTTGCGGTGGCGTGACCCGTGCGATGCGTTCGGCGTGGCTGCGGCGAGCGGCCCGCCTGGGGCTGGCTCACGCCCCGTGGCTGGCGATTCCGATAACACGTGGTCTGGCGCGGGGGGCAACCTTCGAACAAACCGCTCAGCACCTCGATTCTCAGCACCTCGATCCTCACCACCACCAATGAACGTCAAGCATGGCTCACCTTCTTTCCGTTGCCTCAGCAACACCGCGCCATCAAGCCGACCGAGCGTTGGCAACGGCGCAAGCGCAGCGGATGTCCTGCCGCACTCCACGCGAGGCGGACACGGTCGAGAAGCTCTTCCGACGGGCAGGCGTGGAGACCCGCGGCAGCGTACTGTTGGATGAACCCACTCCGGGAACGGTGACCCAGTCGTTTTATCAAGCGTTGAGTGTCGACTCGCACGGGCCCACCACCGACGCGCGAAATCAACGTTTCGTCCAAGAGTCGGGGCCGCTGGCGCAGGCCGCTGCGGCCCGCGCGGTCGAGCAGGCCGGTTGCCATGGAGAGCAATTCACCCACCTGATCACGGTTACCTGCACGGGGTTTGGTGCTCCTGGGTTCGACATCGATTTGATCCAGGGCTTAGGCCTGCCAGCGACCACTCAGCGTGTGCAGATTGGGTTCATGGGCTGCCATGCCCTGATCAACGCCTTCCGCACCGCCCGCGGGCTGGTCGCGGCCGATCCGGCAGCCTGCGTGTTGATCAGCAGCGTGGAGCTGTGTTCGCTGCATTATCAATACGGATACGATGCTCAACGCATCGTTTCGGGGTCACTGTTTGCTGATGGTGCGGCCGCAGCGGTCGTGGCGGGACGCGATTTCGCGGCCGACCATCGACAAGACCCCACCCCTGAAATCCTAGCGACCGGGTCGTGCTTGGTTCCCGAGAGTCGCGATGCGATGACATGGTCGATCGGCAATCATGGGTTCGAAATGACGCTCCGCGCCAGCGTCCCTGGGCTGATCGAAGCCAGCCTCGCAAGTTACCTCAGCGGTTGGTTAGCCGATCACGGTTTGGACCTGGGTTCCATCGGCGGGTGGGCTGTCCACCCGGGAGGGGTGCGCATCCTCGATGCCGTCGAAACCTCGCTCGGTCTGGCACCGGAACAGTTGCAAATATCACGCAGCGTACTGCGACAGCACGGCAACATGTCCTCAGCGACCCTGGGCATGGTGCTGGAACAGTTCGCTCGGAGCGCGGTCCCTCGGCCTTGGCTGATGCTGGGATTTGGCCCAGGGCTGGAGATCGAAGTCGCGCTGATTCGTTAAGATTCCGGTGCTGGTGGGCCGTGCTTTTGCTGGCAGATTAGTTAGACTGCGGGGGTTATCCGGCCTGTAACTTGACGAAATGTCCTATGCTCAAGCAATTATTGTTCACAGCAACCCTCCTGGTTGGCGGGTCTGCTCCGCTGCCGAGCCCCTTGGCTTCGGTTTGCTCTGCGGATCAGCCCATTGGTTCGATTGCCGCCGAAATTGCGTGGGCTCGAGCAGAGTTAGACCCTGAGCGGTTGCCTCGTTTACCAGAGGCCGAGGCGGCAGTTCTCGACGCCATCGATGAGTGTGCCGCTTCGCTGCAGGGCCGGGCCGGTGCGGAGAATGCAGCAGCGTGGATGCGTTATTTGAACCTTGGCCCGTTGACCGAGGCGATCCAAACGGGTGAGTCCGTCGGCCAGCGGGGCCGCGCCGCGGTGGAGTTGGAGTCTCGCCTCCGTGATGTTCACCCGGGTCTGGAAGTGGAACCGATCGTCTCGCTGAGGGATGTGGTCCAGCGATACATCGCCGCCCTTCGGTACTCCGATCCGAAACGCGGTCTGGTCGCGGTGCAGCGCCAGCTCGATGTCTTGGCGGAAATGATGTCGCTTGATTCCGACGATGACAGCACCTCCCCTGCGACCGCGGACGGAGATGACGCGGACCCTGGGCAAGAATCGAGAGGATGGAGCGACTTGTCGCCCGAAGAAGTCGCCCAGGTCGATTTGATCCTCGGCGGACTCGCGGACGCCAATCAAGCGAGCGAACTGATCAGCCAAGTCCAGTCGCACTACAACCACTGGAACATTCGCGGGTGGGTAGACGGTCAAGCCGTGGCCGATGCGATCGTGCGGCCGGTCCACACTCCCAATGTGGTCAATGATTGCATTTTGGGGACCCGGATGATCGGTCAGGCCCGGGTCGACGGGAACGTGACCGGGCAACTTTTGCCTGCCGAGGGATACGTGCGGCTGTTGATTCGGATGGACGGTCGGTTTTCAACGACCGCTCGCGGGTACCACAAACCAATCACGCTCGACACGACCGGCACGGGGCGAGTCTACGCGGCGCGCCAGCTGGCGATCACCGAGAAAGGCGTCCAGCTCGGCCAGACTGTTTCCACCGCAGAACTGTCCACCCAGATCAGCCGGATCAATCACCCGTTGAGGATCGTGCGGCGGATCGCCAGCCAGCAAGCGGCGGAACAACGCCCGCTCGCCGAAGCGATCTCCCGCGAAAAATTGCGGACCCAGGTCCACAGCCAATTTGATGAGCAGACCGCCGAGATGGCAGGCCGAACCTTTCCCGGGCTCGACTCGGTCGTGAACCCCTGGTTGCACCGGCTCGATTTTCCGGAGTTGATTCGCACGATCGGATCGCGTTCAGACAGTGTCTACGCGCAAGCGAACCTCCAGAGGAAACATGGCTTGTCCGCCCCGACCGAGCCGCCGGCACTGGACTCGCTGTGGTCGCACGATGGCGCCGGCGTGTTACCGGGGCGGTATCTCGCGGCTGTGCAGGTGCACCAAAGCGTGATCGATAACTCGATCTCTCAACTGCTCGCCGGGCAGACATTCACGCCAGATCGGATCGGGCAACTCGCCGAGACACTCGATCTCGAACTCCGCAACAGCCCCGACGCCGTCGGGGCGGCCGATGATACTCCCGATCGAGAGGACTACGAAGTTGACTTGGCAAGCTTTCGGCCAGTTTTCATCGAGGCGGACAATCAAGCTTTGCGTCTTGGACTACGCGGCACACGTTTTGCCCAAGGGGGCCGCGAGATGGATCGGACGCTCCAGGCCACTGCAACCTATCGCCCCGTTCGCAGCGAGGACGGCGAGATGTGGCTGCGCCGGGACGACGTTGTCGAACTATCCTTCCCCGGCAACCGCCGCTTGACGATCAGCCAAACAGCGATCAAGACGAATATGCAGGAGAGTTTTAACGAGCTCTTTCCAAAGGAAATGTTGCGCCGCACGTTCTCGATCCCCGACACCGCTAAGGTACCGAGCTTGGCAGGGCGGGTGCTGCGGATCTCGGCCATCGACCTCAGTCAGGGCTGGATCTCAATCGCGGTTCGCTAAGAATCTTCGCGGATGCTGACGCAACGCTGCCTCGCGACGACAATATGGTCGAGAACGACGATGCCGATGAGTTTGCCCGCTTCGGTCAACCGATCGGTCACCGCATGGTCTTCGCGGCTCGGCGTGGGATCGCCTGAGGGATGATTGTGAACCAGCAGCACGGCGGCGGCCGCGTCGCGGATCGCGGGGCGGAACACCTCGCGGGGATGGACCAATGAGGCGTCGAGCGTGCCGACGGTAATGCGGTGCGAGCGGATCGGTTTGTGCTTGGTGTCGAGTGTGACGATGTGGAATTCTTCTTGGACTGCATCGCCAGCGAGATAGGCGAATTTTTCCGCGCAGTACTGTGTCGCTTCGATCGTCGACGTGATCTTGTGAATCTCGGCGGGACGCTGACGCGCCGATTCCGAGGCTCGCCGGCCGAGTTCGAGCGCTGCCATGATTTGACAGTAGCTCGCTTTGGTGACCGCGGGCGTGATATCGCGGAGTTCAGGCAAGCCCGTGTCTCGGAGTCGGTCGAGTTCCTCGTGGAAGCGATTGGCGAGCTTGTGACCACCCGTGACAGCCGATTCCCCGACGATGCCGACGCGGATCAAGATCGCGAGCAAATCGGCATCTGACAGCGATGCTGCGCCGAGTCGTAGAAGACGCTCTCGGGGGCGTTCTTGTTCCGGCGTCTCTTTGACTTGATCGCCGTGGATGCGACGGTCGATCCATTGGTCGACCGCGACAACCGGGTTCGGGCTGGTCCATTCATAATGGATCTCGTCGTCTTGTTTGACCGTCGTGAGCACGCCAGCCCGGACGACCTCGTTGACCGTGCGAGTGACAAACCCACTTGTTTCCTCGCCAACAATTTCCGACATTTCGCTGCGCCGGAACCGTTTGCGCTGTGTGAGCGGATAGAGTACGCTTTGATATCGCGTCCGTCGCAGTTCGCTCATCGGCCCCTCTCCATCATTGCATGAAATTGGTTGGATTGGACGCCACTTTTTTGAAATGGAGCCTATGTCAAGTATATTCAGCAAAATCATCGCCCGGGAAATCCCTGCCGACATCGTATACGAAGACGATGACTGTTTGGCGTTCCGGGATATCTCGCCCAAGGCTCCCGTGCATGTATTGGTGATCCCCAAGCGGGAGATTGTCTCGCTTGCGGATCTCACGGTCGAGGATGAAGCCGTGATGGGACGGTGCGTCGTCGCCGCGTCCCAGATCGCCGCGGCCGAGGGGCTCGGTGGTGGCTACCGGTTGATCGTCAATTGCGGAGAGGACGGTGGCCAGGAAGTCCCGCATCTGCATTTTCACCTCTTGGGCGGCAGGAAAATGAGCTGGCCCCCGGGTTAGCAGACCGAATCGCTCCGCCGCCGGCATCGATGTAGTTTTGCCCGCTCGCCGAAGGACCACTGGATCCTTTAAAAACCAGGCTTTCTCGTCAAGCTCCTCCCCAAGAAGTATTTCATGTTGTTGCTCACGTTGGAAGGTTTCGCCCCGGCGGCGCTCTCGTGCTACGGATCGTCTTGGAACCGCACCGAGTCGATCGACGCCTTGTCGGCGACTGGAACGACATGGGACCGGGTCGTGACACCGGTGGCCGATCCAGTCCGGCAGCTCGATCGTTGGCTGTCCCACGACCGGTTTCCAGCGCACGACATGGTTGTTGTGACCGACGATGAGCGTCTCAGTAAATTGCCTTCTGCCGATGCAATCGGCGAGTTGATCGTGATCCCCCCACCGGCCGATGGCCGTGTCGCTGATACGATGGAGGAAACCCTGTTCGCATCACTCGCAGCGATCGCAGCCGAGCAGCTGGCCGACAATCCGCACGTGTGGCTGCATAGCCGCTTCCTGACCCGCGGCTGGGACGCGCCCCGCGATCTCTTTCCCGTCGACCAACTCGACGAAGCTGACCTCGAGCCGCTGGACGCATCGGAATCGCTCGAACGGGAGTTCGCCGACGCGGGGGAGCTCGATGGGCGATCGAACTTGCCCGCGATCTTTCCTGATTGGCAGCCGCCCCACTTCGCGTTAGAAGCGAGCGACGATCCCGATCTTGTGATGGCATGGATGCGCACCTACGGCTGCCAGATCCGACTCATCGACGCTCTCTTCGGACTGTTGCACGACGTCGCCCCCGCTGCCGGTCAGGACGCGATTGTGTTGGCGGGGACCAGTGGCTTTTCACTCGGACAAAACGGCGCAGTCGGGCATCGGGCGGGCCCGCTGAGGTCGTGCCACCTGCAGGTGCCGTTGATCGCAAGCTCGTTCGAAGCGGGGATCTCAGGCGTTGGGATCCGAAATCCCAATGTGACTTCCGCTGACCGATTGCCCGACCTGATCGCCACTCTCGCCAACCGGCCCACCCGTTCTCCGCTCAGCCCAGAGGCGTGGGCGGCCCGTCAGCCGCAGGAAGACGCGAGTGCTCAAGACGGGATTCTGACTAGTCTGGGTGAGAGAAATGTCGCGGTCACGACCCAGGATTGGTTCTTTGTGGCAGGTGGCGCGGGGGCGGAGAGCGACGCGATCTCCAGTGAGGAGGATGTTAGCTCGCTCGGCCATCTGTTTCTGAAACCTGACGATCTCTGCGACGTCAACGATGTCGCGCGTTTGAAGGTGGGCACGTCGACGCAGTTCAGCGAGCTCCTTCAAGATTCCTGAGGCAGGTTATCGCTTGATAGGGCTGAGATGCCGGGGCCATTTTCCACGACCGCTTGCGCGTCTCGCTAATCCGACAACCCGGTCAGCCGTTGGGTCACCCGGTCAGCGATTAGCACGACGCCTCCCGCGATGAGTGCCAATGCGATCAGCAGGATCAGGCTGCCGTCGTACTGCGCCGGGGTGATGAAGACGGTTTCTTGATATTTGAGTTCGAGTTCGGCTGTCTCCGGTGTAACAGCTTGGAGCGGCCAGAGTCGGCCGATCGAGCCGATCATGAGTCCGATCAAGGTCGCCATGGTGACGTCGCGGTGGTGACTGAGCAGATAGTTGAGTAGCCGCGAGAACGCCAGTAAGCCGAAGCCACAGCCGAGCGTGAAGACGGTCAGGCGGATGATCAGCAGCGGATCGATGTCGAGTTGGAAGAATTGCTTCACCATTCCGATGACGGGCTCGTAGACACCGAGCAGCAAGAGGATGAACGCGCCGCTAATGCCGGGTAGGATCATGGCGCAGATCGCCACTGCAGCGCTCAGGAACAGATATCCCAGGTTGATCTCACCGGGGCTGGCGGGGATCTGTGAGATCGCCAACGCGGCGACGGTCCCGACGACCATGGCGAGAAAGCGTCCTGGGGTCCAGATCGCGACGTTGCGCCGGACCACCCACACACTGGCCAGCACCAGCCCAAAGAACACCGCCATGGTTTCGTTCATGCGGTGCTGCAGGAGCCAGTGCATCAGGCCCGCGAGGGCCCCGATCCCGACGACGATGCCGATTGCCAGGGCAGCCAGGAAACGCAGGTCGATTTTTCGTGAGAGGGCACGAAATTGGCCACTCAGCAACAGTTTGACAGCGTCGCTATCGATCTGGCTGATGGCGGCGATCAGCCGGTCGTAATGCCCGAGGATCAAGGCAATCGTGCCGCCGCTAACCCCGGGGACTGTGTCGGCGGCCCCCATGCAGAACCCGCGAAAAATATTGACGGCGTCCCGGCCGATCGACGCGGTCGGCGGGCGCGAGTCCCCTGCAACGGTCGCGGGGGAAGCCTCACAATCATCAATATCAGAAGGGTTCGTCACAGTTGAGTTCGCTACCGAGAAGATGTGCGGAAAAATTCAGTCGCCGAGGTGGGACTGGATCCTGGCTAAGGTAGTTTGCTACATGTCCCTTGCAATGCCGCATCCCAAATCGCACTTTTTTGAGATTTCGACGACGTGACTGATCTTCTCCGTGTTTTCGTACTCGCTGTCGTCCAAGGGATTGCAGAGTTCTTGCCCATCAGTTCCTCGGGGCACCTCGTTATCCTCAACGATCTGCTGGGCGGGCTCGGCGAATCGGCAACGCTCGTCATTATCCTGCACGCGGGCACGCTCGGTTCCATTCTTGTTGTTTATTGGCGGCGGATCCTGGATCTCATCTCACGAGATCGCCGCGTGATCGGACTGATGGTCGTGGGCACGATTCCGGCCGTCGTGATTGGGCTGACGATCAAAAAACTGTTTCCTTGGTTGACCGAGTCCCCGCAGGTGGCCGCGCCCATGCTGATCTGCACCGGCATCCTGTTGATAGCGTTGGGGAAACTGCCGGCCCGGTCGGGAAAGTACAGCCATCTGAGTTGGGCGGGAGCGTTCCTGGTGGGCTGTTTCCAAGCCGCTGCGATTCTGCCAGGGATCAGCCGGAGTGGTTCGACTATTTTCGCTGGGCGTTTGCTGGGCTTGAGCAAGGAGGACTCGGTGACGTTCTCGTTCCTGTTGGCCATCCCAGCAATCTGCGGCGCCGTGACGCTGGCCATCAAGGACCTGGTCGACGGTAGCGAAGCGGCCAGTGAGTTGCCCCTGTTCACTCTCATTCTCGGCGCACTGACCGCATTCATCGTCGGTATCGCCGCCTTGAAATGGCTGATCCGGTGGAGCCAAGAGGATCGATTGCACTGGTTCGCCTACTGGTGCATTCCCGTTGGAATCGCGTTCACCCTGTACTACTGGGGGGGAGCGAACAGTTAAGGCACGGTATTTGCACCCATGTTGTCAGTCACGTGCCGCTAGCGGGCTGTCGGATTGACTCAGCCGGTTTGGCATTCTCATTGATTCGAATTTCGATGGATCAGTGCGAACGCCTGCACGGCTGATATCCCCACACTGAACTCAACGGATACGTTCCCTTCCCCAGCGGGGCTGGCGAGAGCAGGTCATTGAGTTCACGTTCCGATTTACGTCCTTAGAGAATACATGGATAAACCCCAACTTACCGACCGTCAACAACACGTTTACGAACTGATTCGCTCGCTGATCCAACAGCGCGGCTACGGCCCCACTGTGCGTGAGATTGGAGAGCATTTCGGGATCAAGAGCCCCAATGGCGTCATGTGTCACTTGCGTGCCCTCGAGAAGAAAGGGCTGATCACTCGCAAGGCAAACAAGTCGCGAGCGATCGAATTGACCGACGAGCATGCTCGCAGCGCCACAGCGATGCCGTTGATGGGGATCCTCTCGGAGCATCCGTCGCGTCGCGGAGATGGCCCCAACGACGTGATTGACCTCGGGAAAGTTCTAGCCACCGAAGATTGTTTTGTGGTCCAGGTGTCCGGCGGTTCCTTCATTGACAAGGGGATTCGCGATGGTGACTACCTGATTGTCGATCCCAACCGAGAGCGTCGCGAGGGCAGCGTTGCTGTCTGTCAGCAGGCGGGCGGGGAAGTATCACTGCGTGTCTGGGAGGCGGCTCTCGAGCCTACCGTTGACGTCCTCGGTGTGGCGATATCGATGGTCCGTCAATCAATTTGCTAGCAAACTGGTGGTGACTGCTCCCTCTCTTCTTGTTTGCATGCGGGCGTCGGCATCGCCTAAACTGAAGTGAAATCGGTTACTTTTCGACTGCCGATGGAGGCGATGTGAACGGGATCAGCACGACACGAGGACCGCTCCAGACCACCAGTTTCAACTGGATGCTCGTCGTTGTGGGGCTGGCTTTTGCGATCGGGCCAAAGATCGGTGCAGTGACCGGCCTTGGACCGCTGTCCGAGCCGGCCTCCGGTGTGCAGCCGGACGAGCCTTCTCGTGCGAGCCCCTTGATCCGATTGCGTTTGAATGACGCCACGGCACAGGAGCTCGGTTTGCTCCCTCAGATTGGCCCCAAGATGGCCGAACGCATCATCAGATACCGCCGCGCCCAGCCCTCCATGGAAAGTTGGGCGGACATCGAGAGCATCCCGGGCATGGGCCCCTCCACGATCCAAACGATTCGTCCCTGGTGTGCGATCGATCCTTCGACTGGCGATCTCGCCAGCAATCATTGACCTAGCCGCCGGGCCGTTCTATTGTGCTAGGGGATGAACTCTTCCCTCCGCATATGTGTTACTGGAATGGTGAAATGGCATTAGCCGAAGATAAGGTTCGCGAAGCCCTTAAAGAGGTGATCGACCCTGAATTGTACGTCAACATCGTCGACCTTGGCTTGGTGTACGTCGTCGCCGTGGGCGATGAAAAAGAGGATGGTCATCACGACGTGAACGTCGAAATGACTTTGACCAGCCCCATGTGTCCGGCCGGACCGCAATTGGTAGCCGGGACGAAGGCAGCCGCGGAGTCGCTCGAAGAGGTTGATCTCTGTGAGGTCAAAGTGGTGATGGAACCGGCATGGTCGCCCGAGTGCATGACCGAGGAAGCCCGCGATCACCTGGGCATCTTTTAAGGTGATTGTTGCGAGTGAGCCGGATGACTCCAGCAGCCTGCTGCGACATCAGCTTGAGTTACGCGTGGCCTATCAGGAAACCGACGGTCAGCGCCGGGTCCATCACGCGAACTACCTGAATTATTTCGAGCGCGGCCGTGTCGAAATGCTCCGCAGCATTGGCCATGATTACAAAGCGATCGAGGACAGCGGCAAGATGTTGGTGGTGACCGAAATGAAGGTTCGCTACTACGCCCCGGCCGACTTCGACGATCTATTGACGGTCACGACCGACGTGCTCGAGGTTCGCAAGGTGCGAATGCGCCATCGTTATCGAATCCACCGTGGCGATTCGCTGTTGGTTGAAGCGGATTCCATGATCGCCTGCGTTGATCGTCGCGGCAAGCCTGCAAGGTTGCCCGACCTTGGCTAGCTGACTCTCTCATCAGGAGGCTGGTTTCGCACCCATGGGGTGCTTGAGGATGCCGATGACGGTGTCGATGAGAGCATCGACATGTTCCTGCTGGTGGGCCGCCGACAGGGATAGCCGCAACCGGGCAGTGCCTTCGGGCACCGTGGGTGGGCGGATGGCCGGCACATAGTAACCTTGCTCGCCGAGTCGTCTGCTCAGGTCGACGGCACGCTGGTCGCTGCCGACGATCAGGGGCACGATCGGGATGCCCGATTCGAGTTCGCTCCAATCCCTGCAGGGCATGAGCGTGGTCTCGTTGTGGAGGCGGCCTCGCGCGTGCTGAGCGAGCCTGGTCAGGTGTTTCCGCCGCTCCTGCCAGGCTTCCATTTGCTCGATCACTCGGCAGGCTCCCGCTGCTGCGGTGGGAGCCAGTGCGGTGCTGAATATCAGTGGTCGACAGAACTGAATCAGGTAATCGATCACGACCCGTGGCCCGGTGACAAAGCCGCCTTGATGGCCGACCGCTTTGCTGAGCGTTCCGATGCGGATTCCGATTCGTTCTTGCAAGCCAACGGCTTCGCATAACCCGCTGCCGCGTGCACCGAGAACGCCAGTCCCATGAGCTTCGTCAACGAGCAGCTGAGCGTCATGTTGATCAGCCAGGTCCACGAGTTCGCCCAACGGGGCGACATCGCCGTCCATGCTAAAAACACCGTCGGTCACAATCCAAACCTGGTTGAACTCACTGCGTCGTTGCGAGAGGATCTCGCTGACTGCAGCGACGTCGCGGTGTGGGTACACCAGGCACTGCGCTCGAGAGGCGCGGCAGCCATCGATCAGAGACGCATGATTGAGCTCGTCGCTCAAAATCAAGTCTCCCGCGCGGCAGAGCGTGGCCACGCAGCCGCTGCAGGCAGCGTAGCCGGAGGGGAAAATCACCGCCGCCTCACAGTTTTCCGCGGTAGCGATCGCCTTTGCTAATCGCTCGTGATGGGGTGTCCAGCCGCAAACGAGAGCGCTTGCCGCTGCGCCACCGGGAACGCCCGCGGCCTCCCCTGCGGTGCCACCGCCTCTGTCCTGACCGACCGAGACCAATGCGTCAGCGACGACACCGAGATAGTCATTGCCGCCGAAGTTGAGCCGCCGCTGGCCACCGGCGTCGATGAGCCAGGGGCCATCCAGATAAACCGGTTGGACCTGCCGCCGCCGTCCCTGCGCGGTCATCTGTTCGAGTGCGGCGGCGAAGTTCGCCAGCGGACCGTCGGTCACGCGGACGATTCCCCGTCTTTCTTTTTATAGTCATCGAGACGGCGATAGAGCGTCCGCGGAGCGATCGATAGGATCTTGGCTGCCTTCTCCCGGTTGTCACCGGTGTATTTCAGCGTTTCTTCAATCGCCCATCTCTCGATCGTGGCAAGCGACTCTCCAATCAATGCGTCTGGACCGGTCAGCAGTCCCGATGGTGACTGCGAGTCGTCGCCGTCGCCAGCGGTTTCATCGGTCAATTCCGGCGGCAGGTCGTCCTCGTCGAGTGAACCGTCGGTATCCAAAACCACCATGGTTTCGACAAAGTTCCGGAGCTGACGGATGTTTCCCGGCCAGTCATACGCATAGAACTTCTTGGTGACCGAGGGAGAGAAGTGGGCTGCGGGTTTACCGTGCCGGCGGAGGAACATTTTTCGAAAGTGATCCATCAGCGGGATCACATCATCGCGTCGTTCACGCAGCGCCGGCAATTCGATGGTGACCACCTTGAGGCGGAAATACAGATCGTTGCGAAACGTGCCTGCGTCGATCATTTCTTCGAGCGGTCGATTGGTGGCCGAGATCAAACGCACGTTGACCTTGATCGTTTTGTTGCCACCGACGCGGGTGATCTGGTTCTCCTCGAGCACCCGCAGTAATTTGATCTGCGTGCTCATGGGCATGTCACCGACTTCGTCGAGAAATAAGGTCCCGCCGTTGGCGTATTCAAAGGCGCCCTCGCGGTCGGAGACCGCATCGGTGAAGGAGCCTTTGACATGGCCAAAGAGTTCGCTCTCGACAAGACTTTCGGAGACCGCTCGCGTGTTCAACGCGACGATTCGCTTATTCCGTCGCGGGCTGTTCTGGTGGATGGCTTGGGCCACCATTTCCTTCCCTGTACCGCTCTCACCGGTGATCAAGACGGTTGCGTCGGTGGCCGCGATCCGTTTCAGGCGATCGATGACCGTCTGCATCTTATCGCTGGTGTAGATGATTCCTTCGAACCCGAATCGTTCATCGAGTCGCTGCATCAGCTCCGTGTTCTGGCGGCGAAGTGCGATCTTCTCAGCCGCCTTGCCAGCGATCGCCCGCAGCCCTGACGGTGTGATCGGCTTCTCTAGAAAACTAAATGCCCCTTTCTGCATGGCCTCGACCGCGATCGGGACCGTGGCGTGCCCGGTCACCATCACGATTTCACAATCAGGCAAGCGTTCGCGCGCCAGTTTGAGCACTTTCATGCCATCGATATCGTTCATCACCATGTCGGTGATCACGATATCGAAGGTATCGCGTTGGATCCAATCCGCTGCTTGCGGCCCACTGGTCGCGACCTCGCAGCGATATCCAACCTTCTCCAGGCTCTCGGTCATCGCCCGGGCGTGAGCGGCTTCGTTATCAACAACGAGAACGCGAAAGTCGCCATGATCCAGCTCGGCGGGGGCATCGGATTCCGGATTCATCGAGCTACCAAAACATCGTGCGAAAGAGTGACGGACAGTGGGGGACCACTGAAAAACTTAACGCACGACGTCAGAAAAACCTAGGGTTCCTGCCGATAGGATTTTGCTGCAATCTCCCTTCGTGAGAGGGATTACTCTTGGCTCATCCGACGGAAGCGTGCGCCCGAGGTTTTCAAGGCATGGCTCCCGTATCGAAGGATTTATTTGAGGGATGTGATTATCAAAGTTAGACTGGCACTGGCGGGAGAAACGGAGCCGAGCTCTGCCGAGGTGCTGGCTTGGCAAGGGATATCTCGGTCGCCAGCGTTTCCCTGCAAAAGCGGTACGCCAATGGTGTTGTCGGTCCCTGGCGAGCGTTTGTTCGTCAGGGACGCATTTTTGAACGATCATTGGATACGAGAGCCATGCCTCGAAAAACCTTCCGCTGTGCTCTGCGCACGCTTCCGTCGGATGAACCTTACTTTTTCAGTTCCGGCTTGATCTTATCGCGAAAGTTGTAGTTGAACTTGCGCACCTTGGGCAGCACCACACGTTGGCAGTAGGCGGCGTAGGGGTGTTTTCGGAAATAGTCTTGGTGTTTTTCTTCGGCGACGTAAAACTTGCTCGGCTCGGAGAGCTGCGTGACGATGGGGTTTCGAAACCCACCTTTTTCGTCGAGTTCACGGATGTATTCGGCCGCGATCTTCTTCTGTTCATCGTTTTGATAGAAAATGGCGCTGCGGTACTGGGTTCCCTCATCGACGCCCTGGCGATTGAGCGTGGTCGGATCGTGGGTCTTGAAGAACACCTTGAGCAGTTCCGCGAAGGAGGTCTTGGCCGGGTCGTAGAAAATTTGCGATGCCTCGGCGTGGCCAGTTCTTCCCGTGCAGACCTGTTCATAGGTAGGCAGAGGAACGGTGCCGCCGATGTATCCCGAAACGACATCGTTGACCCCGTCCATGCGTTCAAAGACCGCTTCGGTGCACCAGAAACAGCCCCCCGCGAGGATCGCGACGGCTTGTTCAGGTTCTTCGGTCTCGGGGCTAGCAGCCGGTGCATCGCTTTCGTCGGCACGGGCGATCGGGGTGAGCGCGTGAGCGGTGATTATTGCCAAGAAAATTGTCAGCGCGACCATCACGCGAGGCGCGCGAGAGATCGATTTGAGCGTGCGAGAGCGGCAGGACATCAGAAAACTCCAGTCGAGCGGGCCGGTTTGTTCGGGACTTTGTGTGAGCTATTTTACGCTGTTGCGTGCCTGAGGGATCGATCGGGCTGGTAGGATTCTCGGTTTTTGCCGTATTTCGATGGCCTTTCTCGTAGTTCGCCGAAGCGGAGCAGGCCTCTTTGGGGCTCCCTTTTTCGGATAGGCTCTTAGCAAAAGTCGTGCTGTCTCCTCGCCGATGATAGGTAGCACCCCTCCATTTTTCCTCCAGATCGTGCGTTCTCCATATGCCTTCGGATTACTTTGACTTCCACCATACGGTCACCGACGACGAAGTCGATGCCCAGGCTCATGTGCATAACCTGAGATACCTGCAATGGACGCTATGGGCGGCCCGCGATCATAATGCGGCGACAGGCTGGGACGCTGCCGAGGCCCTGGATAAAGGGCTGGGATGGGTGGTCCGCGATCACCAGATCACCTACCGCGCCGCCGCTTTCGGTGGTGATGCGATCGTGATTCGAACTTGGTTGAGCGGCATTCACCGTTACGCCTGCACGCGAAACTATCTGATCTGCCGCCCTGCCGATGAGAAATTGCTGTGCCGGGCGAGCACGCGTTGGGTGTTCGTGGACCTGAGGGAGCACCGAGCATTGGAGGTGCCCGCCGAAGCCGCTGCCGCGGCGATGCTGCGCCCGTCGCCGCCGCCCCTGCCGTGGCAGTGAACGCCCCGTTGCCTACCCGCTGATCGAGTTGCAGCAAAACAGGCTCCCGTGCCGGCCTAGTGGTCTGTCACGACTTATTCTTAGGGTAGTGGACGAGGCGACGAGTCCTGAACTGGCGTCAAATCCAAGGACTCGTCGCCTCTTGTTGATTACCCATTAGTTTGCTCCCCCGTGTGCTTGTCACACGGGAAGCGACGTTTTGAAATTAGAAAACCGCGGTATCGACACACGTTCCCCTGTCAGCTTGTCTGACAGGAAACCAAGTCGATAAACTTTGCTGTCATGCGGGGCAAGCCCGCATGGGAGCGGGGTGAATGCTCCATCTTGATCTAATCACAAAACGGTGATTCCTGTCAGACGAGCTGACAGGGGATCTGGTTTTGTGGGTAATGACCAGCTCGTCGCCTCGTCCACTACGATCAACCCTAACTTTTAACTGTGACAGACCACTAGGGTGCGCTGTTCAAAACATGGGATTGACGTCAGTTTCGGTTGATTTCTTGGAGGTCGTTTCTGTCCTGAACTTCACCCTCCCGAGCGCAGCTGGGGAGGGTCGAGAAACGAGCCTTCAGCGAGTTTCTCGGGGAGGGCTCAGTCGCCGTTTCACGGCAATGGATGCGTTTTGCCAGTGCTCGGCCCCTCTCCGACGAGGCTTCGCCCGTCGACCCTCCCCAAACTTCGTTTGGAGAGGGTAAAGTCATAAACCTGCGTAAGCCCAATCGAGCGTCCCCCCGCAAAGGTTGTGCAGCGGCCGCTCAGGGCAGCTGAAGTTGCCCCGACCAAGGTTGGTGCTCCAGATACCAGTTCACTGACGCGTCGATCCCTTCGTCGAGCTCGACCTGCGGCGTCCAGCCAAGCAGGTCATGGGCTTTTGAAATATCCGCCGAGGTAATCTTGATGTCGGCTTTGTGAAACGTCTTGTGCTCGATTTTGGCTTTCTTGCCGAGCCGTTCCTCGAGCATCGAGATGATCGTGTTGAGTGAAACCGGCGTCCCGCCACCGCCGAGGTTGACGACCTCGTACCCGACCGGTTGGAGTGCCGCGATCGTGCCAGCAGCGATATCGGAAACGTAGGTGAAGTCGCGAGACTGCTCGCCATCACCGAAGAGTTCAATCGGAGTGCCTTCGTCAATCCATTTGATGAATCGAAAAATACACATATCCGGCCGGCCGGCCGGTCCGTAGACCGTGAAATAGCGGCACACCGATACATCGATGTCATAGAGGTGATGATAGGCATAGGCCATCGCCTCGGCCGCTTTCTTGCTCGCTGCGTAAGGCGAGATCGGCGTGTTGACGGGCAGTGTTTCGACAAAGGGCATCGGCTGCCCGGCGTACAAGGACGACGTCGATGCTAAAACGTATTTTTTCACACCGTGCTGCTGCATCTGCTCGAGCAAATTCAGGCTGCCCATCGCATTGGTGGTCATGTACACGTGTGGATTTTCCATGCTGTATCGCACGCCGGCGCGGGCCGCGAGATTCAACACACCGTCGAATTGGTTGCCGTCAAAAAGTTCCCGCAGCGTGGCAATGTCCTCGATGTCGCCACGAACTAGTTCGAACTGCTCGGGAGTGTGTGATTGCAATCGCTCCAGTCGATGTTCCTTCAGCCGCACGTCATAGTAGTCATTGACGTTGTCGATGCCGATGACCTTGTGCCCAGCTTGGATCAGTTGGGCGGCGACTTCGTTGGCGATAAATCCAGCGCAACCGGTTACGAGATAAGTGGCCATGAGCGATTCGATCTACAGGCGGGTTAGTGAAAAATGAACAGCGGCCTGTAGTTTAGTCAGTGTTTCGGTCTCGGATAGCCGACTTCAGGCGTTCGATCCACAGTGTGAATGCCCTTCTCAATCCAACCCACTCAAGAATCGACCGGCAAGTGCGGCCGCGTTGCTCAAGGCTGCCTTACTGCGCCCGTTGTTTCTCCAGTCGATCCTGGTAGTCGGCAACGATGGCGTCGTAGTCTCGGTGGATACGGTCGGGCACGTTGATGCCAGCCATGGCATCGCGAATGACGGCAAACGTGTTCGATAGGGTGCTGGAGTTGATTGCCGTTTCGGTCAGCAGAACCTTGCCCGTCTGGCCGTCTGCAGCGGGCTGCACAAGCGCCATCGCACCGGCGTCCAGCCGAAGCTGTCGAGTCAGTTTGCTGGCGCCGCGAGGGTCGACGATGGTGACGGCGGAGGCGGGGAGTCCGCGCAGGGCATCGCTAACCTCGCGATCGGCGGAGACCACGATGACTTGGGTTTTTCCCGACTGAGCAGAGGCCAGGGCGGGTACCGCTGGCATCCAAGAACGCAGCCAGGCGGATCGGTCGGATGCATCGTCGGGCGGGATCGCAATGAGCAGAAAACGACGTTCGCCGGGGCTCGTCACGGGGTCCGCTAAGGACGCCAGTGAGACTTGACGGCCGATCAGCCCGGAAGGTGGTGGCGGCGGGAGCGGCACGAAGGCACCAACCCATTTGGGGTCGCGGGGAGGATAGGGAAATGTCGAGGCTTGACCGGATCGCGGCGGCTCAAAGGTTGCTGAAAGCAGTTCCAGTCGAAGTGACCAATCGCTGCGATCAATCCCAGCACCGTTTCCCGCGAGATCGGGGAGCGGCAATTCGACACGTCTGATCAAGCTCGTCGTTGGATCGATCCAGAAAACAAAACGCTCCGATCGCGATGTCGCCGCGATGCGTTGCAGCGACGCGCCGTCGAGCGACGCCGAGTCAATCCACTCGAATTTTGTCTCCGGTGTGAACAGTTTTTGCATCGGGTCGTCAGCGAGCAGCCACTCCAGTTGGGGCGGCGGCCCAGCCAATCCCGCCGAGAGCCGTGCCCGCAGCACCTCGTCCGCTAAGACTCGTTGGAGGGGCAAACGATCCGCCATCGCCGATCGCCAAGTCTGGCGGAGAACCTGAGCGTCAAAATGCGAACTCTCGGGTTCATCAAACCAAGCATGCATCTCGATCTGTTCACGGTCGTGATCGGAAGTGTCGGGGCTCGCCAGCACGCGAATGCGCGCGGTGTAGGCTTCAACCCTGAGATCATGGGGTGTGAAGTGGACCTTCAGCGGAGCGGTTTCCGTTTCGCTGGAGCGGAACGATTTCGCTCCCGGAGCCTGCAGGACGACTTCCCCATCATCGTGGTAGTACGACGTCACCTGGTAGCGACGGAATACGTTATGCAAACGCGTCTCTGCATCGACCTGAGGGACCGAACTCACCTCTGCCCTTGGCGGTGGGTCGGCGGGGCGGCACCCGGTTGCCAACAGCGGAATCAAGGCGAGCAGGGTCGTGGGGAACCGCAGGCGGCTACGCAGTGGCAACGTGATCAATCCTTGGCATCCTTTCCCTGCCTGAGCGAATTTAGCTTGAGCGGTTTGCAAAGCAAGCGTTTCTCTTGAGCGGCGCGACCGCATTTGCGGCACACCAGCGTAGCTCCAGCGATCTGGTCGGCGAGTAAGGGGAGGGCCTGCTCCAACGTATCGCGATCCCATTTGCAGATCGCTTTCTTAGGCAGTTTGGCAGACATGCGGGTTCGCAGCGGAGGAATAAAAACGCAATACAGCAATCAGCCGTCAGTCCCTGATTTTAACAGTCCAGAGTTGCCCGGTGCAGTTCGAATCTGTCAGTCGCTCTTTTGCGAGCCCACTCAGCCGAGCAGTCCACTCAGCGGAGCAGTTCGACCAGTTTGAAGTGGAGGTCGGGCGTGGCGGCGACCACGAATTTGGGGGCCCAGTCGTCAAACCGGCCGCCGTCGTGGGCCGTCAGCACCGCGCCGGCTTCGCGGGCAATGACCGTTCCGGCAGCGGAATCCCAAGCTGCCACGTTGGTTGCCCAGTAGGCGTCGAGTCTGCCGTCAGCGACGTAGCACATGTTCAGCGCACAGGAGCCAAGTCGCCGCAATGATTGGCATTGTTCGAGCGCCCGCAGAAACCGCCCCACTTCGGGTGAGTCGGGGGTCACACCCGCGCGAAAGCTGCAGGCCACGAGGCTGGTATCGAGCGAATCGGCGTCGCTGCTCTTCATCAATCGATCGTTGCAGCGTGCGCCTTGGCCGTCGATGGCGGTAAAGCAATCTTGCCTGATCGGATCGTAGATCACCCCGAGTCTCATCTTGCCCCGCGCGTACAAGCCGATTGAGACTGCGAACCCATGCAGCCCGTGGACATAGTTGACGGTGCCGTCGAGTGGGTCGACAACCCAGCAGGGGGGCGCATCGACGTCGCCGGCACGGACTGCGGCGGGCGGATCATTCTCGCCCTCTTCCTCACCCACGAACGCGTAGCTCGGGTAGGAGCTTTCGAGGATCGCTCGGATGGCGCTCTGGGCGGCCAGGTCGGCGTCGGTGACGAGGTCCTTGGGGGCTTTCTCGCTCACCACGCGATTTTCGTATCGCGCCATCAGCTCCTTCGCTCCTGCGCGAGCAGCGGCCAGAGCGACGTGCAGGTGATCGTTGTCCATGGGGATCAGTCGTTTTCGAGATGTCGGAGTTCTTCGAGCCAAAGACGGATGTCGTTGTCGTACTCGGTCGACATGTTACTGAGGATTAACTGGCGATGGAACGCCGCCGCCCCGCCCTGTTCGACATGCTCCGCCTCTTCGGCACTGATGAATCGCAGACTGGGGTCGGGCGCGATCAGGCCGCGCAAAAAGTTCATCAACAATTGATTGCGAAGAACCTCTTCGGGCAAGATGCGTTCGAGGTTTTTGGGCAGCTCCCATTTGGCTTTCAAGAATTCGGACAAACTGGTCATCCCTGAGCAGGGATTGACCCCGGCGAGCAGTTCGATCAGGACATAGCCGAGGCTCGCCAAGTCGCTGCGAGGAGTCGCGGGGCGGTTTTCAAGCACCTCGGGGGCTGCGTAAATCGGGGTACACTCGCGGTCGTTGGGCGGATTGCGGAAGTCGATCGACGAGCCCATGTCGATCAATTTGGCGTGTCCACTGCGTTTGAGCATGATGTTGGCGGGTTTGACGTCGCCATGGACGATGCCCTCGCGATGCAAGGCAGCTAAGGCGGCGAGGCATTCCCGGACGATCGCCACCGCAACCCCGGCTTTGAAGCGGGATTGCTCGACGCCCTCGGTCATGATGACATCGTTGATGTATCGCCAGCGTTTCGGGTGGACGTAGTCTCGGAGCAGTTCGAGACAGGGCGGCATGACGAGTTGGCGAAGGTCGTAGCCGTCGATCCATTCCATCAGCATCACACGGATGCGGTCTCGCTCGAAAAAGTTCTGCACATCGAGCAAATTATCGTGCTGGATCATCGCCACGCGCGCGGCGATGGACGCCACCCGGTGCATCGCTTCGTCGTAGGAGCGGGCATCCTTGAAGCGTTCGGGCGAGAAGATCTTCATCGCCACGGGAACGGTAAACCCGTCGGTGCCCCGGTACTCGGTGAGGTAAACCTCGCCCTGGCCACCCCGGCCGAGCATCCGCAATAGCCGGTAGTGTCCCGTCCACGATACCTTGCGGTCTCGGGTGAGTTCGTCGTAACGGTTGACCAGCTTCGGGTCACTCGTTTGCGAGGGAGTGCCGAGGCAGGTCACCGTGGGGGTGGGTTCGAAACGCGTGGTCGCTGGCATGGCTATCGGCCGATTGTGGCGGCTTCCTTGTCACCTTGATTCAACGCGTAGTCGGTCGCCAGGATCGTCGATACGAGAGCTTCCGATTCGCTTTTCCTTAGAAGGAGTACAGAAGCAAATGCGTGTCGATGGTTCGCAATCCGCCACACTCTTTCTATTTCTCAACGCAGTATACTCGGACTCGCGCAGAAACACGAACCGAGGTTCAATCGAGTAGGTCAATAACACGCCGTAAGTCGGCGGGTAAGGGGGCTGTGAAGGTCATTTCGGTTTGTGACTGCGGGTTCAGCAGGGTCAATTGATGAGCGTGCAGGGCCTGGCGATTCAGGATGATTTCATCGTCGTCCGCGGATCGCGCACCGGCACCGGCCCCGGAATCTGGATCCGCTGCGAGTGGTCTGCCCGCAGCCCGCGATAGGGCCGCACGGGTGAGCACCGCGTGGCCTGCATACAATCGATCGCAGAGAATAGGGCAGCCGATATGAGCCAGGTGCACGCGAATTTGGTGCGTTCGGCCTGTTTTGGGGGAGACTTTGACCTGCGTCACTCGACCGTGTCTGGCCGTGACCTCGTAAAAGGTGGACGCTTCTTTGCTCGATTCGTGGTGCTCGCGAATCGCCTGTTTGTCACGTTGATAAGGATGTCGACCAATTGGGGCGTGAATCCAATCTCGGTCGCGATCCAAGCGCCCTGCCGTCAGGGCAAGGTAGGTCTTCTTGACGAGTCGGTCGTGCCACTGCGCCGCGAGATGAAGATGGGCCGCGTTGTTCTTGGCGACGACGATCACGCCTGAGGTGTCGCGATCAAGCCGGTGAACGATTCCCGGACGTGTCGGACCACCGACATCGGAAAGTGATTGAAAGCGGAATGCCAAAGCGCTCGTGAGTGTTCCCGTCCAGTTCCCGCGGGCCGGGTGGACCACCATGCCCGCCGGTTTGTTGATGACGACCATGCCATCATCTTCATAGAGAATATCCAGCGGAATGTTTTCGGGCACCGTGTCGTCGCTCGACTCGGTCGGCAGTCGAAAACGAATGCGTTGCCCGCTGCGAACCTTGAAGCTCGGCCGTACGATTCGTCCGTCGACCTCGCCGCCGTCGTCTTGCACCGCCAGGCGGATTTGCGAGCGGCTGTGCCCGTCACAGACCTGAGTCAAGAACAGGTCGATTCGCGCGCCGTCGGCAGAATCGGGAACGACGAATTCCCGTACCACCTGATCCGATTCGGCCAGCGGGCGGGCGGGATAGCGACCGTGTTGCCCGCCCCGATCTGGGCCGGGCGCCGCGCGGTCATCGTCGCAGGGGATGCTCAAGAGTTTGAGGGGGCTTCCAGGCCAACGGCGTCGTCACCCTCGTCACCGCTCGATTCGGAATCCGTCTCGGCGGGGGCGTCGGAAGGTTCTTCCGCTGGAGCGTCTGCTGGCTCCGCCGCAGGCTCTGGGTCCGAGTCGGCTGCGGGTTCGGCGTCGGCTTCAGGTTCGGCGTCGGCAGGAGCCTCCTCTTCCATGGCCGCTTCCGGCTCGGTGCTTGCTTCCTCGACGGCGGGTTCGTCCGCAGTCGGTTCTTCAGTGGCCGGTTCTTCTGCCGCGTTTTCCTCGGTGGCGGTTTCCTCTGCAGTCGGTTCGTCGGCGGCGGGCTCAGCGTCGCTGGCAGCTTCCTCGTTGCCGGCAGGTTCGCTCTCACCGGCGCCGTCTTGGGCAGCGGGCTGGTCCATCGCTTCCTCGGTGGCGGCTGCGGGCTCCGGTCCAGTCGAGGTTTCGATCTCGGGGAAGTCCAGATCGGGCAGGTCTGGCAACATCTGGTCCGACGGCAGTGCCGGTGGCAGGCTGGGGTCGGCCGGGGTGAAGTCTTGTTCGTCAAACCACGTCAGGAACGATTCCGCCGCCGGTTTCGACAGCAGGGCGATGCGCTGTTGAGCTTCCGTCGTCATCGCCTCGGATTCGCCGGCCTCCATCGTGGCCTCGTATTGAGCGATCGCCTCGTCGGTATCGCCCAGCGACTCGGCAATTCGAGCCAAGCCATAGTGGGCCCGCGATTGGATGAGAATGTTATTGTCGTCGCTCAGCGACAGCGCCTCTTCGTAGGCTGAGCTGGCTTCGGCGAGGAGTTCTTCGGCTTCGTCACGGCTGGAGAAGAGGGAGTTGATCCCTGCCGCCATCTTTTGGCTGCCTTGATACAGCCGGGCCCAGGCCGCCATCGGCGTCTCGGGGTAAGTCGCCGCCACAGTGGCCAGCATTTCGCTGTCGCCTCGAACTGAGCCCTCCATCAATTGGTAGGTTGCATCGCTGCGCTGCTCAGCCTGCATGCTCGAGTAGAACCCCCATGCGAGCAGCCCGATGAATGCAATCGCCAACACCGCTGCGATCGGTTTCGAATAAGGCTCGATCTTGGTATTGATCCGGTCGATGGCCGAGGCTAGCTCGTTCTCCTGGAGTTCATGGCGTCGCTCGCTATTCATGGGGGGGTCGGTCCAAACCGTTAGAGAAAAATTCCGTGGTCGCAAACGCCCTCGGTGCGCTGCGATGCGGGCGAGAGTATAGAAACCTCGCCGCGGGAGCGTCAAGGTAATCATGGGCGCCAAGCGGACGTGAAACCATGGGGATTTCGCTTCCCAATCGGCAAACTCTGCCATTGCCGGCAATAAAAGATCACCAAACCACCCATTAGGGGGTGTGTCATCGATGAGTGCGTAGTTACATTGTGTCGCACGTGAATCACACCAGGCTCTCATTCGGGGCATCGAGCTCTCGAGCGAGGGCGATTGCGTGCGTGAGACTGGAAATCACTGATCTTTGAAAGTTGGATGTCTCCCTGATGTGCTTACTAGCTGTTCAGTACCGTTTGGTCCCCGAAAGTCCTATCCTCGTCGCGGCAAACCGCGAGGAGTATGTGGATCGGCCGAGTCAAACTCCGTCGATTCAATCGGGAAAACCTCGTGTACTCTGTGGAATCGATCAAAAAGCCGGCGGCACCTGGTTGGGTGTCAATCAGAACGGTCTCTTCGTTGGCTTGACGAATCGTGCGACCGTGAACCCCCTCTTCGGCCAACGCTCGCGGGGTCAACTCGCAATGGACCTGCTGCGATGCACGTCGTCGCGGAAGGCTCTCGAAAAGGCTCATAGCGAATTTGCCAAAAATCGCTACGAGGGTTGTAACATTATCCTCGCCGACGCCAAAGCTGGCTACGCGATCCATGCCGATGAACGGCAAGAGGTCGTTGAGTTGCAGGAGGGGCTGAATATCATCGGTGCCCGTAACCTCAACGACCCCGAGGACCCTCGCGTGCAGTTGGCCCGTCGCCTGCTGACACTGCAGACTCTCGATTCGCCCGTCAAGTTCCTGGCCGTCGCTAGCAAGGTCTTTGCCCGCGCACCGGTCGGCCCCGGTCGGCCGAGTATGGTCGTCCGCAACGGCGACTACGCCACCGTATGCAGCACCCTGATCGCACTCGGCGTCAAGCCTCGGGATGCAATCTATCAGTTCAGCAACGGTGCTCCGGACCAGAACAAGTACGAAGATTACTCTCCGATGCTGCGGGATATCCTCAGTCGTGGTCTGCGGGAAGCCCGCACCAAGGCCAAGGTTTCCTAACGCCTGGTCAATACGTCGGGTGAAGACGTTTCCGGTGGTGTGTGCGACGCGCAGGCCACCGGCCGCTTCTCCATAGCGCCTTCCGCGTTGAGCAGCTTTCGGGTGAATCGCAGAGCGTTTGCTGTGGATTTCCGTCGGCTGAACCTCAATGAAGTGATGCGGAATGTTTCCTCCCGATTTAAATGGTCCGGCGCGATGTCGACTGGTAGATTCACCACTAGCTTGATCTCGCCAGTTAGGTGGATTGTCGCCATGCTTCAGTGGACACAGCGTCGAGCGATCGACCCTTCCTTCGTCCTTCTCGGAGTGCTTGGCGTTGCTGGAGCGATCGCACTTCTGCTGATCCATCTACCCATCGCGGGGCCGCTGCCTCTTGTGCTCGGGTACCTTTTCTTTTTCGCAGTGTTCATCCCGGCATTTGTTTGGGCGTTGCTTGCCAAAGCGCGCTTGCTTGAACATGCTGACGCTGACATGCCTGTTCATCAGGTTGTAGGTGACGACAAAGTTGACGTCCCGGACTAATTGCCGCCATGGCCTCCCGGCGATCAAGAGACCGCGGCGGCGTCAAAAGCTCGCCGCGCATCTACGTCTTTAGCAACGCACGATCAATTTCTGTCGTAGTGGACGAGGCGACGAGTCCAAAGCCGCGGGACTCGTCGCCTCGTCCACTGCTAAAACCGACACTTATTCATCGTGTGTTGCTTAATTTCGCCTTGGCCGCTTTGAGCAATTCGCGTTCAGGTCGTTTTTTGTAGAACGGATCCAGCGGGTAGCAGCCGCTGAGGATGCCCTCGCGCGGCGCGGTGGTGCAGTCACTGAAGGTGCGGCAGACTTTCTTGCGCTGCCAGTCGCTGCCAGCGATCACATCGGCGGGCAGTTCGGGGTAGGACAGGACCATGCGTCCGAGGCCGATCGAATCGGCCATGCCGCGATTCACAACGGCTTGGCCGACCTGAGGGAGGTAATCTTGCAGATACGTGTAGCCCGATCCGATGAAGGTCATTTCAGGGTGCTGTTGCTTCAGTTCGGCGACGGCCGCGATCTGGCGGGCGACACCAGCGAGCGGATCTTCCGGTGGCTGGTATCCGTCGCTCGGCGGGAAGAACGCAGGGCGTTGGATGTGTGGGTTGTAATACGGGCTGCCCGCGGTCGTGCAGACCATGCGGATGCCGATTTCCTGCATCAGCTCGATCAATCGACCGGGCTCGGTCAGATCGATTCCCTCGCCGTCGAGGGTTGCTCCAAACACCTTGTTGGCTTCGCTCTCGGGTTCGGGGATGCCGATGCGGTCTTCACCGGGGCAGTAGGGAACGAAGTCGAACACGCTCAGCCGCACGCCGATGTTCAGCCCCGACGTTGCGGCGCCAATGCCGTCGACGATGTCGCGTAGGAAGCGGGTGCGATTTTCAAAGCTGCCACCGTACCGGCCCGGTCGGTCGACCGCCGCGAGCAGTTCGTGGCCGAGGTAGCCATGGCAATGCTTGATGTCCACAAACGTGAACCCGGCCCGCTCGGCAGCCACTGCGGCGGTGATGAAATCGTCTACCAAGCCACTGATGTCGTCATCGGACATGACAGCGGAGTCGTCACTCACGCCGACACGGCGGTCGAGAACGCGGTTGCGCTGCGGCACCCGCGGCTCAGCTTTTTTCTTGTCATTGGGGCGCGCGTACCGCCCGGAATGGGTCAGCTGGATACCGACCATGAGGTCGTCGGTGCAGTCGAACTGTTCCGCGTGGGCGGAGACGAGGAGTTCGCGAAGTTCGGCGATCTCGCTGAGATTGCGTTCATTGATCAGCAGTTGATTGGGGTTGGCGCGCCCATCACGCCGGACCGCGACCGCTTCACCTCCCCAGATCAGTTTCGCTCCGCTGAGTCCAAAGTTCCGCCATCGCCGCCGCGTCAGATCGGTGGGCTTGCCGTCCTCGGTCCCGTCCCAGCCCTCCATGGGCAGGATGCAGAATCGGTTGCCGATCGAGCGTCCGTGCACCTGAAGCGGGCGTGCCAGAGGCGAATCCGGCCCGGAGAGGACATGGTCATCAAAGGGCAGTTCGATCGACGACTGCGATAAATGGCTTCGGAAAGCCTCGCTGGTTTTGAGGCTGGCGACGCGGGGATAGATCATGGAGCAACATACTGAGCAAAAAGGAAAACCGGCTCAGAGTATAGCCGGTTTCCAAGTTGCTCGTTACTTACTTCGCCGCTGCAGCTTTCTGGTCTTGGCGATTGACCAGGTACAGCAACACGGGGCTGGCGATGAAGATCGAGCTGTAGGTACCGACCGTCACGCCGACGACCAACGCGAACGCAAAGGCGTGAATGCCTGCCCCGCCGATCGCGTAAAGCAACACGACCACGATCAGTGTCGTCATCGAGGTTAGCAACGTTCGGCTAAGCGTGTCGTTGATGCTGGTGTTGACCATTTCCTGCGTGAGCTTCGGTGCTTTGCCCTTGGTTTCCCGGATACGGTCAAAGACAACGATCGTGTCGTTGAGCGAGTAGCCCACGATTGTCAGCAGAGCGGCAACTACCGTCAGCGAGATCTTGAACGGGTCGATCAGCAAGAACCCGAGGTAGTCGGCAAGCCAGAAGCTCATGGCGATCGCACCGAGTGTGATGATGATATCGTGCAGCAGGGCAACGACAGCGGCGACGCCGTAGACGACTCGCTGGAACCGAAACCAAATGTAGCCGATGATGCACAGCAGCGATGCAAAGAGTGCACCGAGAGCACGGCCGACCATGTCGCCCGCCACACGAGAGCCCACGCTGCTACTGCTGATCCAAACCGGATCGCTGCCGAGGTTCTCTTCGAGCTGCGTCATGACGGCAATCGCGTTATCACCCGTGAGCGGCAATTGTACTTGCCAGTTCGCGTAAGGGAGCGCCGACCCGCTAGACCATTCCTCGGTATCTTCGCCGATGGGTTTCAGGCGGACACCGCGTTCATTGAGCGGGGTCTTGGCTTCAGCGGCAGCTTGGACGAGTGCTTCCAGCAAGCCGGCTTCGTTGATCCCGGCGTCCTTTTCACTGCCTTCGATGCCGAGCGAGATGTCGGAGGTGCTGTAGGTGTAGCCGGGCACTTCGATCTCACGCATCTCGGGCTCTTCCGAGCCGCTTGTCGAATCTTCGGTCGCAGGTTCATCGCTCGCTTGGAATGCCGTCAGCATGACGCCGTTTCGATTCGATTCCCACTGCGATTGGTCTGCTTGGCTCGGTGTGGCGGCCGCGCCGGTGGTGTCGGCGGCCGGTTGGGCCGCTTCGTTTCGCCCTTCGGGGGCGAGATCCGCAGGCGTGATTTCGATTTGGTAGGTGGAGAGGCCGACGCGTTGGTCTTTGGCGAATCCGTCCACGATGGCCTGCTTGAGCAGGTCGACGTCATCGACCGATGAGTCAACTTTGAAGACAGTGTTTTCGGCCGCGCCGTCCATGCTAACACCGTTAACGGTGAACTGAATCGGTTCCGCGTCGTCGGTGGTGAACGCCTCGTTCATGATCTGCCGAACCTCGTCGGTCTCGGTTGGGGCGTCGACTCGGAACTGGACCGAGGACCCGCCAGCGAAATCGATGTCGAGAATACCGCGGCCACGCTCATAGAGAGCGACGATGCCCGCGGTCACGAAGACTGCCGAAACGATCAGCATCGTCCGTCTAACGCTCATGAAGTTGATCTGGCCACCACCGGAAATCGACGAGCGAATTGAATTGACAGTGTCGGACATGGAAAGCGAGAGCAAGCCTCGGCGTTCAGCCAGGTCGAAGAGCGTTCGCGAAACATAGATCGCGGTGAACATCGAGAACAAAATCCCCAGGATCAGCGTGACGGCAAAGCCGCGGATCTGGTCAGTGCCGATCGCGTAGAGCACGATCGCCGTGATCAGCGTCGTCAGGTTGGCGTCGACAATGGTCGTCGTGGCGCGGGCGAAGCCGTTGCGGATGGCCATCCGGTCTTTCGCCCCCTTCTTCCGCTCCTCCCGAATACGCTCAAAAATCAGCACGTTGGCGTCAACGGACATACCGACCGTCAACACCAAACCAGCGAGTCCCGGCAGGGTCATCGGTTGGTTGATGAAGACCATCGTGGCCAGGATGAGCATCAGGTTCATGATCAGTGCGATGCACGCGATCAAACCTGAGAACCGGTAGTAGCAGAGGATAAAGATCAGCACCAAGCCGAACGACAGTTGGATCGCGAAGACACCCTTGTCGATGGTGTCGGCTCCGAGCGTGGCGTCAATTTGGTTCTCGGCGATCGGCTGTTTCGTTACCGTTGCTGGCAACTGTCCCGCTTTGAGAATCTGCACGAGACCGTCGACCTCCTCGCGGGTGAAGTTGCCCGTGATTCGGCCTTCTTTGGAAATCGCCTGGCGAATATTGGGTGCCGACAACAGCGTATCATCGAGAATGATGCCGAGTTGTCGTTGGTGCGTGCCTTCGGGCGAATTGTTCTGCGTCAGGGCACGGAATCGTCCCGAACCGAGATCGGTTAGGTTAAATGCGACCGCGGGGCCGCCGTGTTCATCAAACGTGCTGGCGGCATAGGATAAGTCGCTGCCCTGGATGTCCAGCAGCGGGTTGATGATCATCAGCACTTCGATGTTCGCAAACGGCTGGGTTTTCAGCCATTTGGCGACCCGCAGGACTTCGGGTTCGTCGTCGGCGCCCGGCAAATCGCTGGGGATCTGCAGGATGGCACCCGTGTTCGGGTTTCGGATCGTCGTGCCGAAGGTGGACATCCGCATCGGCCGCACGTCGTCGACGGTTTTCGATTCCCGGCCCATTTTCACCCACCGGCCATAGAGGCCATCATCGATATCACCGACTTGAACGGCGGTGGCGACAGCGGGATCGTTGGACTCGGACTGCTCGATGGCCTGAGTAATGATGGCGGCGTGGTCGCGATCGTTGGCGAGGATCGCGAAACGCAGCACGCCGGCTTCCTCGACGAGCTTCTTGATCCGGGCGACCTCACGATCGTCCACTGCGGGGACGATGATTTCGATTTGCGATTCGCCGTACGGGCGGATCACGATCTCCTGCGTGCCCGACGGGTTGATCCGTCGGGTGAGCGGTTCGACGAGATCCTGGCTGGAAATCGGTGAGTTGTTTTGGCGGAGTTCTTCCTGTTTCTCCGGGTCGATCTCGTAGACCAAGATCGTACCGCCGCGAAGGTCGACACCGAGGCCGGGCAGTCGGTTCCACAGCGTCACACCGCTACCGATCAGGGCGACCAGGATGAAACCGAAGCGTGTGCCGTAGCCCGGCATTTTCAGAGCTCTGGCCAGCCAGCCACCGAATACGAAGGGCAGGATCAGGACAGCGGCCGCGACGAGGAGAGCCACCCATTTGGCGGTGTCCATGCCTCGGGTGACTTCGCCCGCGACTGCGGAATCCGTTTGTGCGAGCAGAGCCATGAGGCTGGTCGAGGTGTCCCACGCGATATTGCTTGCGGAGGAGACGACACAGTCGAGGCGAGAGGAAAGAAGATCCATCGTGATTTTTCGAAAGACGGTGATTGAGAACGAGAAAACGGCTAGTCCGACGACTCCTCGCCGGACGCGTTTTTGGACGGAGATTCGCCACGGGTGACTTTACCGGGCTGTTGTGCGGTGCCGGGCTTGCCGTCTTTTCCAAGCGGTTTGCCTTTGGCGTGTTCGGTGATGGCCGCGACGGCCGAGCGATTGACTTTGATACGGGTCGTTCCCGCTTCGTCAATCTTCAACGTGATCACATCACTATCGGCGGTCGCCGAGACAACGGTCCCGTGCAGCCCTCCGATGGTGACAACACGATCATTTTTGGTCAGCGAGGCGAGCAAATTGGTCTCGTTCTGACGCTTGCGTTTTTCCGGCAGAAACCACGTCACGTACCAGATCATCGCCAAGCCAGCGATCAGCGGCAGGGGCGAAGCAAAAAATGCTTCCCAAATATTTTGTGGACCAACTGGCTTGGCACCTTCGGCCCCACCGTCCTGGGCCAGCAGCATCGCTTGCGTGATCCATGTGTCGGGCGACGCCAATCGCGCAGCCCAATCTGAGGCACGCCCGACAGGCGTGCCCGTCAGGAATTCGTTGGCTTTTTCAATGAAAATGGGGTCCAAGCGTGGTATCAAAACAATGGGTCCGGGCACCGGAGGGATGCAGGAAAGGGTCGCGGTTGGGGCGGAAACCACAACATCAGGCGGGAAAGTCAATGCGGCATGATATGGAAGGCCAAAAATCGCCACAAGCCCAGCTAAACATTGACCGACGGAGGACAGTACGATAGACGGGCATTCACTCTCTTCTCTTGCCTATTTTGTAGCGGTCAGCGGCGATGTCTCACGATGCGAACCTTCCTGATTCGAGCGAATCAGCGCCAGCCCACACTGCAGCCGATCGGGAAGGGGCCGGCCGAATCCGCGCGATTGCCTCGGAACTGTTGATGGTGGTGGTGTGGACGATCGCCGCCGATCTGTTCGTTTTTCGCGGTCGGGGGTACTTCGCTCTGGCTGCCTTTTTCGCCGTCGCGTTGGTGGCCGCCGTCGTCGTGCATCGATTGCGAGAGCGGAGACTGGATGGCGAGGTCGGTAGCGGCATCGAGGGCGCGGCCAGCATCGAGGACGCGGCCAGCACCGAGGACGCGGGTGGTAGGGCGGAATTGGTCGCGCGCAGCGACAGCGAATCCGCCGGCTGGGTCGCTGCTCTCCTCGCCGGGGCGTTGTTGGTCGTGGCGATTCTCCGCTTGGGCTGGGAGGGTTCGGTCCCGTTAACGCTCGCGACCGTGGTCATCTTCGTCGCCTTGGTGCTCACTCTCTCGGGTTGGCTGCCGACGCTCCTGCGCACCCTGACGACTCTCGTCTTCGCTGCGTTTCTCGGCGCCGAACGTCTCCCGCAACTGCGCTCGGTCTCGATGGCGAGGCGGCTGGCGTCGACGCGACCTCTGTGGCTGTCGGTCCTGCTGCCCGCCGCTGCTGTGTTGCTCTTCAGCGGCATCTTTGTCCTCGCCAACCCCGATTTGGTCGACTGGGTGTCGAACTGGGCCGGCGACTCCCTCGAGCGATTTTTTAATTTCTTTTCACAGGTCTCGGTCTGGGAGCTCCCGTTTTGCGTTTTGGCGTTTTTGGTGGGTGCAGGGCTGCTCCGCCCCCTCGTTCCCGGCGCCGACGACTTGGTCAAGCGGCTCGTTGGCGGGCCCCCGTCTGACGTAGCCGATGTCGGCGCGGTAACGACGGGTGAAGTCAAGAGTCCACTGTACGCTCCCTTCCGCAACATGCTGGTCGCGTTGATCGGGTTGTTTGCTGCGTATCTCGTCTTCGAGTTCAGTACGTTGTGGCGGCGGGAATTCCCCGCGGGTTTTTACTATGCCGGCTACGCTCACGAAGGAGCAGCTTGGCTGACCGTCGCGCTCGCTCTGGCAACCTTCACTCTATCTCTGGTCTTTCACGAGGCCATGTTTCGTGATCCGCGAATCGAACGACTGCGGATGCTCGCATGGATCTGGTCTGGGATGAACCTGCTGCTAGCCATGGCCGTTTACAACCGCTTGTTCATCTATGTTGGCTACAACGGCCTGACCCGGATGCGAACGGTTGGATTCTTCGGCATCACACTGGTCCTGGTCGGCTTTGGTTTGGTGATCTTCAAGATCGTGCGGCGCCGCTCGCTGTCGTGGTTGATCCAGTCTCAACTGATCGCGTTATCGCTGGCGATCGTACTGTATTGCTTGTTTCCGGTTGACTACGTTGCCCACCGGTACAACGCGAGCCAGGTCGCCGGCGACTACCTCCCGCCAGCGGTCATGATTGCGGTCAAGCCGATCGATGACGAAGGTGTTTTTCCGCTGTTGGATTTGGTCGATCATCCCGATGAGATCATTCGTGATGGGGTGCGTGCCATGCTCGCAAAACGACAACGCCAGATTGAGTCTTATGCTACGTCCACCCCATGGAGTTGGCATCGGTACCAGTACAGCAAGACGCTGCTTTACAGGCGGTTGAAGGAGGAGGAATCCAAGTGGCGTGAGTACCGGCAGGATCCGGCGTCGGGAGAAATCGCGATGGGAAGGTTTCGCGACTACGCGATGCAGTGGTATTGAGTCCGCGTGTCGATGCCGCGGTTTTCTAATTTCAAAACACCGCTTCGGCGTGTGACAAGCACGGGGGGGAGCAAGCCTGGGGATAATCCACAAGTATCCCGAAAGGGATTGAAGAGAATAGCCGTAGGTAAGCGCAGCGCCGCCTGCGGTTGTTCGTTGAAGATGGAACGTCGACCCCGAAGTGGGTCGCAGGCCTCGTTGTGAATGATCTTCAACCCCATTCGGGGTTGGCACGCGTGTTTCGCGACGTTTCCGGTGGTGTTCGCTTGCGCTCAAACCACCGGCTATTTTCTAAAACGCCTTCGGCGTACGAAGACTTGTGGGTAATCAACAGCTCGTCGCCTCGTCCACTCCAGAAAAGATCTCGCAAAATTCGCCACTTATTGATCACGCGTTGCTGACGCGTTTCCTAACTGCCGAACATCATCAGCAGGATAACGCCGACCAGGATACCGAGTACGCAGGCGATTTTACGCCAGAGGTTGTATTCTCCACTCATGCGGCTGCCCGCGATCAGCGTCACGATCACGCTCGCGCGACGCAGCGGTGAAACCACCGACAGTAATGCCTCGGGGTCCGATAGGGCGGTGAAGTAGGCCATGTCGGCCGCCAGCAGCAGGGGGCTGATGAGCAGAATCGAGCGACGGAATTCAAAGGGGGCTGTCGGCCGGGGAATGTCCGCGTTTTGCTCGCGATACCAACGCACCGCTAGCGGCACCATCACCGGCACGAGGTAGACGCTGAACCAAGCTTGCACGGTCGCCGGGCTGTAGCCGAATTCCTGCAATAGAATCTTGTCGTATACCGAACTGATCGCGCCGAGGATGGTCGCGGCAACCATCCACCACACCGCGCGGTCCGTGCGGAAGCGGATACCCTCCTGCGAGCCCACGATCGACAGGGCCCAAAAAGACCCCAACACGATTGCGATGCCGAGCCACTGCAGCGGCGTCGGGCGTTCCCCCAGGAACGCGATCGCGATGAAGAGTGTCCATAGCGGACTCGTCGACCGGATCGGCGCAGCGATTGAAAGCGGAAGTGCCTTCAAAGCATGAAAGGCCAGCGTCCAGGAGACGCCGACCAAGACGGATTTGCCTGCCAGGGCGAGATGGCCCCAGCGGTCGATCGCATCGACACGCAGCCAGTCGGGCCAGTCCATGGCGGGCAGGGCCGTCTGCAGGAGCAGCAGTGCAGACCAGATCAGGGCGCCCACGCACACACTCAGCAGCAGCACGATTGGGACCGCATTGCCGCGTACAGATACCTTTTTGGTAACGTCGTAGAGTCCCAGCAGCGACGCCGAAATCAGCGTCAATACCATCCATGTCATGGCTGCAGATTGTCCAGTGATAAGCGTCGCGAATCAATCGTCCACGCTAAATGGAGTGGACGTGGCGACGAGTCCTGTCAGTTACCCACCAGTGCAGCATTCTATCGATTGCTGAAGATAGCTCATGACAACGCCCCAACGGGGCAGTTCTATGAAAGCCCCAGGCAACGCCTGGGGTTTCAGACGCCACCACCTCGCGTTAGCCCCAACGGGGCGGCTCTATTTGCACATGCCATCCCAACGGCAGGATTGCGGCGAACATGAGGGCCGCCCAGCTGGGGCTCAAGAACGCTTCCTTCAGGATACATGCGGGTTATCACAAAACCGGGATTCCTGTCAGACAAGCTGACAGGGGATCCGGTTTTGTGGGTAACTGACAGGACTCGTGGCCTCGTCCACTACGCGTTTTGACGGGACTCGTCCCATCTTAGGTCATAGCCAACGCCTCGCAATCACTCTGAGTCTTGCAGTTGAGCGATGGAGGCCAAATCCTCCAGTGTCGAGGTGTCACCGACCAATTCACGTCCCGCGGCAACGTCGCGGAGCAGTCGGCGCATGATCTTGCCGCTACGAGTCTTCGGCAATCCCGAGGTGATTCGAATATCATCAGGCTGTGCCAGAGCTCCGATTTGCTTGCGCACGTGCTGCTTGAGCTCTTTCAGGAATTCGTCGTCGGTGTCGCGGCCCGTTGTCGTTACGAACGCAGCGATCGCTTGCCCTTTCAGGTCGTCCGGGCGTCCTACCACCGCCGCCTCGCACACATGGGGGTGCGATACCAATGCGCTCTCGACTTCGATCGTGCTCAGGCGGTGGCCCGAAACATTGATCACGTCGTCGATCCGGCCCATGATCCAGTAATACCCGTCGCGATCGCAGCGTGCATTGTCGCCGGTGAGGTACTGTCCGGGCACGTCGCTGAAGTACTGCTCGATGAAGCGTTCACGATCACCCCAGATGCCCCGGAGCATTCCCGGCCAGGGTTTCGAGATGCAGAGCTTGCCCCCGTGTTCACTGTCGACTTCGTTGCCGAGCTCGTCAACGATTTTAGGCATCACGCCCGGCAGGGGCTTGGTGCAGGAACTCGGTTTGGTAGGGGTGATTCCCGGCAGTGGGCTCATCATGATGCCGCCCGTCTCGGTTTGCCACCACGTATCGACGATCGGGCAGCGACCGCCGCCGATCTTGTTGTGGTACCACATCCAAGCTTCGGGGTTGATGCCTTCGCCGACGCTGCCGAGCAGTCGCAGGCTGGAGAGATCATGTTTGTCGACATGCTCATCACCCCATTTGATGAAGGCGCGCACCGCCGTGGGGGCCGTGTAGAGCACCGTGACTTTGTGCCGCTCGACCAGATCCCAGAACCGGTCTTCGGCTGGATGGTTCGGCGCTCCCTCGTACATCAAACAGGTTGCCCCCGCCGTCATCGGGCCATACACGATGTAAGAGTGGCCGGTGATCCAGCCACAATCTGCCGTGCACCAATAGATATCGTCATCACGGTAATCGAAGACCCACTCGAACGTCCGCCGCGCCCACAGGTTGTAGCCGGCCGTGGTGTGCAGGATTCCCTTAGGCTTGCCCGTGCTGCCGGACGTGTAGAGGATAAACAGAGGGGTTTCGCTGTCGAGCGGTTTGGCGGCTAGCTCTCCGGGCTGTGTGTCAACCACGTCATGCCACCAAACGTCGCGTCCCTCCGTCATCGGCGTCTCATCGCCTCCCGTGCGGCGGAGAACCAAGCACTTTTCGACAGTTGTCGATTTAGCGAGTGCTTCGTCGACGGTCTCTTTGAGCGGCAAGACTTTCCCGCGGCGATACAGCCCGTCGGAGGTAATGACCAGTTTCGCGGATGCGTCATTGTTGCGGTCGGCAATCGATTCGGCACTGAAGCCTGCGAAGATTACCGAGTGGATCGCGCCGATGCGCGCACAGGCCAACATCGCGATGGCGAGTTCCGGGGTCATGGGCATGTAGATGCTGACCACATCTCCTTCGCCCACGCCGAGTTGCTCGTATGCCTCGGCACACTTGGCAACCTCTCTCTGCAGTTCACGGTACGTCAGCGTGCGAGCGTCGCCGGGTTCGCCTTCCCAGATGATCGCAGTCTTGTCGCCTCGGCCGGCCTCGACGTGAGCATCGACGCAGTTGTAGCACGCATTGGTTTTGCCACCGACGAACCACTTCGCATCAGGAGCATCCCATTGGCAGACGTCGCTGAACGGTTCGAACCAGTGCAAGTGCTCGAGCGCCTCCTGCCGCCAGAACTCGTCGGGCGTATCGCGAGCAGCGGCAGCCATCTCGTCATACTGCTGCACGCTGGAGATCACGGCGTTTTGAGTGAATTCCGCAGGCGGCGGGAAAACACGGTCTTCGCTCAACACGTGATCGATCGAGCCACTCTGAGAATTATCGGCAGGCTGGGAAGTCATTAGCGGGCAGGTCGTCGGTAAGGGGAAGGTGTGAGGGAAGAAGCTAGCTTAACATCCCAAGCCCCTAGCGTGCGAGAGCACCCAGATTGGCGCCCTACCGGGGCTGTTTGGGATGGGGAGAGTAATCAATGTCGTATTCGACGAAGCAGGCGGGCTGTTGACTGTATCGGGGGTTTGGTGTACCATATCACCAACACACTTAGTCAGAAGGGTTTTCAGGCGATGTTCTTTTCCATCGATAGTGCCAATGGGGTGCCGATCTACGAGCAGCTGATCCGTCAGGTCAAGCTGGCGGTCGCTGACGGCGTGCTCAGCGGTGGGCAGATGGTGCCGAGCGTGCGGCACCTGGCCAACGAGCTGGCGATCAATCCCAACACGATCCAGCGGGCCTATCAGCAGTTGCAGGCCGACCGGGTGCTCGAGGTGGTTCGCGGCCGGGGCTTGGCGGTACGGCGAGATGCACTGGACCGCTGCACGAAGGCCCGCAATACGCTCGTTGCCAATGCCCTCGAGAGGCTGCTGGCCGATGCCCTGGCCGGCGGCATGTCCGCTGGCGAACTGCGGACACTCTTTGAACAAGAGCTCCAGCGTCAATCTCAATGACCTTTTCTTTCTTGCGGGGAACTCCGTCGATGAATATGGCTACCCAGAACATGGCTGCACGCAACTCAGTGCTCTCACTCAAGAGTGTTTACAAGCGGTTCCAGCAGACCGTTGCCCTGCATGACGTCAGCCTCGATGTCCCCAGTGGCGTTGTGTTTGCATTGCTCGGCGAGAATGGTGCGGGCAAGTCCACTTTGATCAAGATCCTGACGGGTTACGAGTCCGCCGACTACGGTCATGCCTCGGTGCTCGGTCGCGACTGTGATTTTGAATCGATGGAGATCCGCCGGAAGATCGGCTACGTGTCGGACGCGCCGGCGCTCTATGAGTGGATGACGCCGCCAGAAATCGGCTGGTTCACATCGGCGTTCTACCCGAAGGGTTTCCTGACTCGCTATCAACAACTGCTGGCGGAGTTCAACGTCCCGGCGGAAACAAAAATTAAAAACTTGAGCAAGGGCCAGCGAGCGAAGGTCGCCTTGGCACTGGCGATCGGGCATGACCCGGAGTTGCTGATTCTCGATGAGCCCACCAGTGGTCTCGATCCGATGGTGCGCCGTCAGTTCTTGGAATCGATGGTCGACCGAGCGGCCGTGGGTCGCACGGTGTTGCTCTCGAGTCACCAGATCAGCGAGGTGGAGCGGGTTGCCGATTGGGTCGCGATCCTGCACCACGGACAACTGAAAGTCGTCGCGCCTTTGGAGGAGCTGAAAACGGAGGTGCAGATGGTAACAGCGACAGTGGATTCGCTCGGTTCTGTGGTGCCGGTGCCCCGCGGGGAGGTGCTGACGGAGGTCCATACCGGCCGCCAAATTCGCTGGATCGTCAAGAACTTACCCGACGATTGGCGTGATGATTTCCCACCCTCGGCGGGCGCGACCAAGCTGTCGGCTCAGCGAGCCACGCTCGAAGAGATTTTCATTGCGATCTGCGATGATCGGGCAACCCGTCCAGTCGTCGAGGATGACGCCGCCCTGTCCCGGCCTCTGGAGGCTCTGTCATGAACGTCGCACTTCGGCATCTGCTGTGGAAGGACACACGGATGATCGCGTCGCTGGCGACAGCGATCTTGGTGGGAACGCTGGTGTTCCAGCTGATGATTTGGTTCACGATCTGGGCCAACGCCAGCCCCTCCAATATTTACTACACCATCGCGTTGTGGATTCTCATGCCCAACTTGATGGCTCTCGGCGTGCCGCCGATGCTGGTCGGCAGCGAAGAGGAGTCCGGGACGCTGGGTTGGCTTCGCTCGCTCCCCGTGCCCTGGCCGCTGGTGGTGGTCTCGAAGTCGCTTGTCGGGGTGATTGCCGTGGGCGTCTCGTGGGTATTCAGTTCGCTGCTGCTGTGGATGACGATCTCGGTGTGGGAATCCGTCTTGCCGCTGACGGTGGAATCGATGCTGCAGAGCGACGCGATTCGAGGTTTCGCGTTCTTCAGCCTCGAGCTTTTGTTCACCGGGTTTTTTCTGGCCTACCTCTGCCGGTCGCCGCTTCGCGGCTTGATCATTCTGGTCCCCACCATCGTGGGCCTGTTCTATGCGATGCAATGGGTAGAGGCCTGGTGGGACAGCCATGAGGATCCCCATCATCTGTGGTCGATCGGTCGTGTGTTGATCACGATCGCCTACACGGCGTTTCTCATACTGATGCCATTGCTGCCTGCGCGTCGGCGGTTGGCGCGTCGTCGGTCTCGCAAGTCAGCGGGGCCGCCGCCGGGGCTCGCCGAACGCGACGATCAGCCGTATGCGCCGAGCGCCATGCTCGGTGAGGCGTCGCGGCCAGCCATGTGGCGCGCATTCCTGTGGCAGGCGTGGCGGCAGCAGTCCCGGCCGCTGATCGGTCTGGCCATCGTCGCGGTGCTCCTGATGACCGCGTTCTGGCTGCGTACTTTTCTCTTTGGCCTGACACGGCCCTGGGTCAGTAGCGATAACATGCCGTTGATCGTGTCGGTGGTTTTGGTGTTGGTTTGCACCTGGATGGGATGCCTGTGTTTCTATCCCGACTCCATTTCCAGGCGACACTTTTTCCTAGCCGATCGCGGGTTTCCTAAGCGGCATGTGTGGTGGTCGCGAATCGTGGCACCTGCCTTGGCGATGGTGTTGGTGCTGCTGCTGGTACATTATTTAGGGGCAGGTTTTCGCACCCGTCCTTGGCAAACGATCACGCGGAGTTGTTGTCTGCTCGGATTTGCCTGTGGTCTGCTTTCCTCGATGTGGATGTCTCGCAGCACGCTGGCATTTTTCGTTGCACCCCTGCTCACGCTCGCGATTTTGTTCGCCTCGATGCCGTTCTTGGATCACTATTCAGGCTACCTCAGCTATGTGGCCCTTGCCGCTATTCCGCTGGTGGTTGCCTCGTGGCGGATGACGGGCGATTGGCTCAAAGACGCGTATCGCTGGACGACCCAGTTGCGGGTGAGCGGCTATATCCTGCTCGCGGTTCTTGTCGTCCCCACGACCTTTTTCGTGGTTCGTTTCGGCGGCATGCCGCGAGAGCTGCCCGAGTGGCGAGCGGAGATGATGGCCAAGCCGATGCCGAAGGCGTTTGCATGGACCTCCCAACCGCAAAGCGTCCCCACGATCGCAGGCTACCTGAAACCGTGGCTGGCGACGCATCCCTTGCCGATCGAGGTCGATGGCAATTTGGTTGATAGTCCGTTGATGCTCCGTACCCGCACACTCGAATCCTTGAACCTGCATGGCAGCAATAACACCGACGCGTTGCTCGAATCGATTCAATCGGCGCAGCGGATGCTCGAGTGGTCCAAGGCAGCCCGGTTGGCGGTGCTTGACGGTGCAGTCCGCCCGACCGAGGTGCTCCTATACGCCGATCCAGATGAAAGGGCTGCTCTTAACACGTTGTACAATCGTGTCTTGAACCTCCACGTCGATGCCGAGACCTTGGCGATGGTGACGCCCGCGATTGAGGATGCATTGGATGCGATGGCGTCCGAGGACCTACGCGAGGAGTCCTGGCGGATGGCGTTGGCGATGGAGTGGCGACTCTACCAATCCCGACGCGGTCCGCCAAAAATGTTTGCGGGAACCTACGTGGACGGTGGGAACTACTTTCCCCGGCTCGAGCGTCGCCGGGCCGATCGAAATGTCGACTACGCCGTGCACTCGTTACTGAGCCACCGAGTCGATGACGGTCCACCGTCCTCGGCCGATTTCTACACCTTTGGCGTCCCGGTGGACATTTGGGGCACAGGGACAGACACCTATTATGGGCGGTACGAGGATCGAATCGACTTTTACGTCGGATTGGGGCCATATTACAAGGCTCTCATCGAGCAGACGCTCCAGTGCCGCCGCGCAAGTGACCGGTGACGAGTTTCAAAAGTGGCGTAAGCTTCCAGCTTGCGATTTTCGCCGACCGCAAGCTGGAAGCTTACGCCACTTATTGAAACTTCGTAGGTGGCGCTGCGCTGACCTACGGATATTCTCTATCATCCCTAACGGGATACTTGTGGGTAATGACCAGTTCGTCGCGTTGTCCACTACATTTTGCGAGGGACTCGTCGCCTCGTCCACTGCGTTTTGTGAGGGACTCGTAGCCTCGTCCTCTGCGGTGCGGGCAAGGTTTTATCTGCGGTTTGGCCCAGAACCAGTCACATGACTCGCTGCGGGATGAACAGTTCTTCGACGAGCCGATCGCCGCCTAGTCATCGTCGTCGTCATCCCAATCGTCGTCGTCATCTTCCTCGTCGCTGTCGTCTTCGTCGTCCCAATCTTCGTCGGCGTCGTCATCGTCGACTTCTTCCCAGCTATCGTCCTCATCGATGTCTTCGTCGTCATCGTCGTCGAGGTCATCATCCTCGTCGGCATCTTCATCCTCGTCGTCGTCCCAATCATCTTCATCATCGTCTACGAAGTCCTCGTCATCGTCGACATCGAGACCATGTTCGTAGAGGTCGTCCTCTTCGTCTTCGATAACGGCTGCGGGCGCCGCATCGCTCGATGCGGAGGCAGTCACGTCATCAAACGACTCCGTGGCCGCGTCGGCGACGCCGGTTGCGAAATGAGACAACACCGAATCGGTGGCGAGAGCGTCGGTCACTGCGAGACTCACGTCAGACTCCTTGGGGACTTGGGAAGCGGTCTCGTCGACCGGTTCGATAGCAGGGGAAAGTTCAGAATCGCCATCATTTTCTGTAGCGATTAGGTTACCAGAAACATCATCACAGAATCTCTGTGAGTCAATCGCTGGCAAGGCATTAATCGTTGGCAATCCACAGATTTTTAGAAAACGTTTCGTGGTACCGTAGAGATAGGGTCGTCCGAGATCTTCACTGCGGCCACTAATTCGGACTAAATCGAGCTGCATCAATTGCCGCAGGATCTCTCCGCAAGCGACTCCACGAACGCTTTCGACATCCGCCCGCGTGACGTCTTGGCGATACGCCACCACTGCGAGCGTTTCCATCATCGGCCAACTCAAGCGAATGGCTGGAGCTAAAACGCCGAGTCTTCTCAACCAGGGCGCGACGAACGAACGGGTCATCATCCGGCAGCCCCCCGCGAGCTGTTCAATGCGAAAAGCCCGGCCGAGGGAATCGTAGAGTTCGTTCAGTTCGGCGACAAGCGTCCGCGCCTGCGTCGCATCCTCGAGTCCCGCCAGCGAGGCAATTTTACGGTAATTCAGCGGGGATTTTGCGATCAAGAGCAACGCCTCGACCCGGCTACGGGCGACCGACGCATCGAGAGTGTCTGGGCCCGCCTCGGCGCCGCCGGCCTCCTCCTCGGTCGGCTTGTGGGGCTCGGTCGGCTCGGCCAACCGGTCTTCGGCGTCGCGTTGGAATGCACGTTGTCCGTCGCTGCCAGGCGAGTGATCAGTATGCGGGACATTGGCAGGCCCGCGCCGCCGTGGGGCGGTAAGGGGCGGAAACGCGGTGGCGGCTGTGACCCGGCCGCCAAGCGAGGTCACGCGTTGCCAAGGAGCACTGTAAGGATTCATACTGGTTGGAATGGGAAATGCCCTGCCGATTACATGTTGATTGACCGTATCATGGCCAAGTCTCCGTTGCATCTCTAGACACATGAGGGGCTGCAACGTGAAAAAGGGCAAAAGGAAATAGATCATTGTGTCGGCCTCCGGCCTCGTCTTTTCGTCACACGCCTGAGCCTTGTCTTTTCGCCACCTACCTGAGTATTGTCGCCTGAACACGCCGTCCCCCTCCCGCCGCATCAGTGGATCCCAGATCTGGATTACGCTGGTTTCTGCGATCGTTTTTGGCGTCGTGCTATGGGGCATTGTCCGCACGATGGGGTATGTCGAGGGAGAAGAATTTTCCCCGACTCATTTTCGTTCGCGGCGTTTTTCATTTTACGAAATCCCTATTATTCATTGGCAGATCACCCCGATTAAACGGACCCGCAGCACTCCCGCAACAGCCCGACTGCTGAGCCAGAAGAAATGGATTTCGCCACCGTCGACGCCGCCCTCGGTATGGCATCTCGTCTCGCTGCGGCGCGGTGCCGGGGAGCGCTTCGACGATGACGCGGCCCTGTTGCTCAGCCAGCTCCGACTCCGCCGAACGAGTGGGCTTTTTTGGAGCCAGTGGAGCCAAAAACACCCGCAACTGGCTCGCGTGTTGTGGCCTACCATCGCCACACTGGCCCAGCGAGAGCTGTACATTTTGATGCCGCGATTGCTGGAATTGGTCCGCCCGATCGACGATGTTGATGCGTTGCGAGCGACTCAAGATCACTATCTGCGGCAAGAGTATGCGTCGTTGATCGACGATATGCGGGCGGCTGGCCGCGATGATTTGGCTGACGCCTTGATGGCTGAGGCCGCCCAGGACAGGCGTCAGACTGCTACCAACCTCCCATCCGAACCATGATATATCTCGATAACAACGCCACCACGGCACTGGACCGACGCGTTGCCGACGTGCTCATCGAGGCCTGGAAAACGGGGCCGGCGAATGCGTCGAGCCAGCACCAGTTTGGTCGCCGCGCTCGAGCAAAGCTCGAATCGGCTCTCGACCGCATCGGGCAATCACTCGGCAGCGATCTGACACGCGTTGATGCGGCGAGGCTGATCGTGACCAGCGGCGGTACCGAGGCGAACAACCTCGCCGTTGCTGGCCTCGGTCCCGAGGACGGCGCCGTCCTCGTCAGTGCGGTGGAGCACCCCAGCGTGCTGGCCGCGGCGGCCCAGTGCGAGCGACAGGGCCGACCGGTCGCATCGATCGGAGTCGATGACAGCGGAGTCCTGTGCTTGGATCAGCTCGAGAGGTCGCTGGTCGAAACGCAACGTCAGGGCATCCCCGTCGCCCTGGTGTCGGTCATGTCGGCCAACAATGAGACGGGCGTGATCGAGCCGATTGCTGAGATCAGCGAACTCTGCCGCCAGTACGGTGCGCTGCTCCACGTCGATGCCACCCAGTCGATTGGCAAGGTGCCGGTGGATCTGAGCCAATGGGGGGCCGCGGCGGTGACGTTCACACCCCATAAATATCACGGTCCGGCGGGCGTTGGGTTCCTCTGGATGGCTCCCGGAGTGACCGTCCGGCCATCGATCCACGGCGGTGAACAGCAACTGAGCACGCGGCCGGGAACCGAACCGGTCCCGCTCGTGATCGCTGCTGCCGAGGCCACTGCGATTGCGGTCGAGGAGCAACCCGCCGCCGCCATCCACATGGCTGGTCTCCGCGACCTACTCGAGAACGAACTCTGCCGCCGCCATCGGGCAGTGGTAGTGCACGGAGGGTCTGCTGCCCGGATTGGGTCGACCACCTGCCTGTCGCTTCCGGGCACCGACCGGCAAAAAATCTTAATGTCGCTCGATCTCGCTGGCGTCGCCTGCAGCAGCGGGTCGGCCTGCAGCAGCGGCAGCAGCCCACCGAGCCATGTGTTGATCGCCATGGGAGCACCCAAGTCGGCGGTCGATGCTGCCCTACGTTTCGGGGTGTCTAAGTTTTCCACTGAAGCTGAGATAAATCGAGCTATCGACATCATTTCCAGGAAAATACAGCCTTCTGGAGGTTTTGCACATGTGGAAAACTAAGTGGAAAAGCTAGCGGAGTGCCGCGAAGCTGCGTAGAATGGGAGGCTTGTTTCTCATTGTTAGTGAAAGCCTCGTGGTCACTCCATCACCGCCCGCCGTCTCGTCCTTCCCGCTGGAGCGTCCGTCGCTGCGCCGGCGGCGGCGTGAAGCACCGGTGGTGCGGCCGGTCACACCGCTGTTTTACTATGGGCGAGAGAACCGATTAGCGGGTTATGTCTGTGACCAAACCGTTTCCCCGCTGCTCGAGATCGCCCGCCCACTACTGTTGGTCGGACCGCCCGGGGTGGGCAAAACCGCCTTGGCACTGCACCTGGCCCAACGGATTGGGATCGACTCGGTGTGGGACCAATTGAGCGATCCGGCAGCCCCTGCCGAGAGCAGCGGTTCGGGACGCAGCTCAGCGACCGCCGGCGTGACCAGCAAGGTCCTGTCCTCACGCGTCCTCTACCAACCGGCGGTCGATTTCGCTCGCGAGTTCGCCTCTTCGATTGATTCCAAAGACATGCCGCGAATGCGCAAGAATCTCGATGATGCTTGCGTGTGGGTGATCGATGACTTGCATTTGATCGCGGACAAGGCGCCTGCCCAGGAAGAGCTCGCGGCGCGGCTCGAGGCCCGCGACGCGGCCGGGCGGATCACGATTGTGACCTGTCGCCGGTTGCCCTCGGAAATTCGTGGTTTGAGGCCGCCCCTGGTCAGCCGCACGTTGCCCGGCCTGACGGTGGAATTGCGACCGCCCGAAGGCGACGCCCGCAAGGCGATCTTGCGGGAGTTGATCCTGACCCATCTTCCCGATGCCGAACCGGACACTTGGGCGTTGCTCGACGGCGGACTGCCGACGAACGTGAGCGTGCGGGAGCTCGAAGCGGGGGTCAAACAGGTCGCTATGTGGTGCCGGATGAACGCGTCGCCGGTTTGTGCCGAAGCGTTGGCCTCGGCGGGTGGACCGGTCGGTGAGCAAGAATCCGTCTCGATCAAATCAATCACCTCGGCGGTAGCGAGAAGCCTCGGCGTCAAGTCGTCGGAGATGCGGAGCGGGTCGCGGAGGCAGAATATTGTCCGCGCCCGTTCCCTCGCCATGTGGTTGTCACGTCAACTGACCGACTCGAGTCTCTCGCAGATCGGTGACGCATTCGGTGGTCGGGATCATTCGACCGTCTTGCACGCGATTCGAAAAATGGAAGCGGCCTTCGACGATGATGCGGATCTACGCCGCGCCGCCGACCAAATCACCGAACGGTTCGCGTGATGAAAACCGGTGATGGAAGCGGGTGGGTGCTACCCGAGGCCTGACGGCCTTCGGCTCATTGGTTGGTGTTCATCCGCCAGTGATCAACAAGACGAAGCCGATGCAGGCGCCGCCGATTGCGTACATGAATGGCGCGTCCCACGAGTGCGGTGAGAACGCTTCGGTGAGTGTCATGACCGGCGGTATCGAGATAATCAGCCCGATGAAAACCGGCCACGAGAGAATGGGCAGCAGACCCAAAACGACGATCATTGAGGTTAGCCACACGCACGCGCTTCCCTCGTAGGACCGGGTGTAGCACCTGCCCGGCGCGAGAGAGGGGACGTGGTATCGGTGACGGCCGAAGCGGACACCGATCGGCTCGGCCAACCCATCACCTATGCCGTTGACGAGCAGCGGGATGGCAACCAATTCGGCGGCATCGAACCATCTCAGCATCGAAAAGACAACGATGATCACGAGATAGGCGCCAACCGCCTGGCTGAGAATCCAAGCGAGGGTATGCGGCCGGTCCTCGGGACGGTCGACGGCGGCGAAAGCCGTGGCAACGAGCGGAACGCGATCTCGAATCGGCTTCGCGAACACGCCCGTCATCACCACAAACCCGACCAAACTCGTGACCGTCGTGGCTAAACTAGGAGTGTAGGGGAACCACCATGCCAGCACGAATGGGATCAACATCAACAGAAAATGGTTGATCTTGCGAGTGTAATTGACCCTCACCTGGTATCGCAGCACACACCACCCCGTCACATAACACGTGGCAGCCAGGATGATGTCGTGAATGACCAGCGAGATCAGGTAGTTGGTAGGCAGCACGATGGTTCTATCTAGGCTGGTTCGCGATCAAAACGGAGCGTCGTTCTTTTCGATCGGCTGCAAGGAGCGATTCAGCGAATCGTATTTGCGCCGCGACATCTCCTGGTACCACGACTCATCCGAAGCGTCGCTCGGGCCCGCCGTTTCGCTGCCTGTCCCCGCGGCGCGGGTTACTGAGTCGGGCGTCGACCGCGACTGAGAGAGCAAAGCGAACTGATCGAGAATCTCACTGAGCGACATGCTCGAACGATCACCGGACCCTTGCATCATCTTCGTTACAAGTTCCATCGAGACGACTCCAGCGGCGCGATAGTGGATCTTGGTGACAACCGGTTCAGCTGGGTACATGCCCAAGAGAATCATTTTGTCGAACCGGATGTCAGCCGAGATGGTAGGCATAGGTGAGTTGATGTCGGTTGACTGCAGATCGAGCCGGTTCAATGTTCGCCGATCATCGCTGGTGATGAACACGTCCATTGGTACCTCGGGATCGCTAGCTCGCCCTCTCGGCTGATCGACGTTTACCGAGGTGTGGTCAGGTAGGTGAAAAAACAACAACTCCGTGCTTTGACGGTTGGCCGCACCGACGCCCGAGACGAGTTGGTCGCCCTTTTCGAACGTGAACGCCATCACCAGGGTTCGGCCAGCATCGGGTTGGGAACCAGCCGGCGAACTCTTTGCAAAACGCGAATCCTCGCTCTGGGCAGATGAAAAGACCCCCAGCGAACGGAACCGTGCGACCGCTGATTCGATCATGGGTTCGGGCTGGATCGCGATCCCCGGTCGTTCGCTCTCAAAGAACGCCGCCTGACAATCGGTGCCGAAGTAGTACTGCCCGGTGGGATCCGCATAAACCACGGGCTGTATCGAGAGACGATGTTTTCGGAAATACTCATCAACCTGGCTGCGTGTTACCGTCGGCAGTTTGCTACGGCCCTCTCTGGCCATTTCCAAGCCAACGGTGATAGATGGCACACGGCCGATTGTTGATGCTTGACCGGGCAGCGGCGGTGGGGAGTTGGGCTGCACCGAGCCACCGGCGGTTACCATCCGGCAGGATGACGCTTTGGCGCGGGCATACAAACGACGGATTTCCGACTCCATCATCGGCAGCGTCTGGATGCGATGGATCTCGCTGCGTTCAGGGGTCGAGGCGATCTTTCCCACCCGCAGAGCAACCTGGGTTTGCGGACTGTCTGGCATTGCATCCCCCGGCTCGTTGGCTGCCCCGTCCGAACCTGCCGCGTCAGAGCCCTCGCCGATTTTACCGAGTTCCAGGGCAGCCTGCTCCGCTCGCTCGGTCTGTTCCAGCGAAGCGTTCGCCGACCCAGCGGGCCGAGATTGCTTTTGATGCACCAACATGGCGATGAGCAGGCCGGTGATGAGGACACAGCCGATCTTCAAGGAAATTTGATTGAGCATCGCAGTGTATAGAAGTAGGAACAGAGAAGCGGCCGAGGGAAGTCGGCGTGGAGCCAATCCGGATACGCGATTGGCTGGCGTCCAAGCGTCGTGATTGATCATAGGTCGCGAAAAGCGTCGGGGCTATGATCGATTCGCCATTGCCTGCCGGATCCGACACAAAAAAACACCGCGACGAGAACGCCGCGGTGTTTCGAGAGTAACGATTCGGAGGATTATCCGGCTCAGTTATCTACAGCTGTGATTAACAAGGAATCACCGCTGAAGAAGTTGAGGAACGTGTTGAAGAACGCGGCCCCTGGTTTCTGATGCAGCATCACGACGTCGTCAGGCATGATGCGAATACGTTGCTTCTGGTCGTTGATGGCCCGGTCCAAATCGACGCGGATGTTGATTTGACGCCCATCGGGAAGCGTTCGCAGAATCATCACTTGCGTCGCTTCGCGAACGTAACCGGGAGTGCCACCGGCCAAAACAGCACCGCTCAGGCCGAGAGGTCCACCAGGAGACCCGGTCGCCAGGGCAATTGCTTCGAGCACGTCGACGTCTTTATCGCGTGGCAATGGCACACGAGCCCCTGGCAACAAGCCACCGGTGATGAAGTACTCATCACGACGGGGGATATAGATCGTGTCGCCATCGTTGAGGACCACATCGGCGGGTGTGAAGGGGATCCCGTCACAGGGGCAGCCGACCAAGGGGATGCGAATCACGCCTGGATTGCACTCGCCCCCTTCTCCACCACTGACCAAGCCTTGCAGCGAACTGCCGCTGAGGAATTGGGTATTGATTCCCGCCCCATTGCGGATGACATACAGTTCGCGTGCGGCATCGGTGCCGGGCAATCCGCCCGTGGCACCGAGAGCATGCAGGACGTCGTTTTCGTACATTGGCAAATCGATGACCTCGCCACTGCCGCGGTGCACTTGGTCGACCACTCCGGGCGGAGTCAGGGAAACCTGGGGAGCGGGCGAGTCTTGTCGCAACACCACGATCCTGCGAACCCGTGGGATCAGCAAGTCAACGGTGACGCGTTCTTTCCCTTCCTGCAGCACGTTCTCGTCGTAGTAGGCCTGTTTGATCTTGGCCACGGCTTCCGGCAAGGTCAGGCCGGAGATCGAGATGTCACCGATCAGCGGCATATCAATCGTGCCGTTGCCTTCCACCCGCGTCGGCAGACCGGTCAGAGGACCGACCACGGTACCACGCGGTGGATAGTACCGCTGGTTGAGTGACTGGGCCCGCTGCTGGACCGGGGTTTCTTCTTCGTTAGCGGGGAAGACGCCGTACACATAGACCGACAGCGTATCGCCTGCGCCGATGATGTGCTGTTCCGGCTTGACCTGCCCCAACGAGGAGTATGGCAGCGGAGCCAGGGCTTCTCGCGAGCAACCGAACAGATTCGGATCGAGCCGATGGGCTGGGATCGAATTACGAGCCGACGCGACGGAGTGAATATGACATCCGGTGCTCGACAGCGCCGTGATGGTGATCAACGCCGTAACGGCAATTGACGCGGTGATGGGGTGATGTTGACTCGAGCGAATCATTGCTGAATCCCTTCGCAATACAGGATTGAATAATTGGGATGTGAGGTCAAAAAGGGACTCGCGAATCATTCGACGAGTTTGATAACGGCTTTGTCTTCGGTTTCGGAATCACTCATCTGAAATCGTTGATAGGGTGCATCAACAATCACGATGGGTTCGGCACCTTCGATCACTGGGCTCGATTTCGGAGCCGCTTGGATCGGCTCGACCATGCGGATAAAGCCAACAGGTTTAGCCTGAGTCGGTTGAGCAGTCGGTCGGCTCCACTCCGAGGTGGCCCGGTATCCTGGAATCGAAACCAATGGAGCCTCTTCGGATTCCGCAGCCTGTGTCGCAGCGATCACGTCCGCAGCAGCGGGGGTTTGCTCAGCAGCGGGCATCGGAACCGCAGCGGGTTCCGGTGCCGGGGCGGGGGGAATCAGCGGCAGCGTTGGGATATCGGTCAGCGTGTTGGCGCTGGGTTTCGGCAGCGGCAGGGCAACCGATTCCGCCGCTGTTCCGACCGATGGACCGTCGAGCTCGTTGCTCTTGGGGCTCGTCAGGTTCAGGGCTGAGTCGCGTTGTGGCTGGATCGTTTGATTCGAACTCGAATGCAAATCGATGTCCTCGCTGTACTCAAACTCGGCAGGCAGAGTCGGCATTGCAGCGGGCACGGTCGTCGTCGGAGCCGGTACCGTGGTCGTCGGAGCGGGCACTGTGGTGGACGGCGTGGGGGCGGTCTCGATCATTTCCGTCGTGGCGGACATCCCGACGAACGCCTCGCGGCAAGGACCACACTGCCCGTCGCTGCACGGTTTCTCGCAACGTGGGAAGGGGCATTCACTCGTCTCGTAGATTCTCAGATAGTGAGTGTCTGGGAACTGCGACGCTCGTGCCGCTCCGTCCTGCCAGCCACTGTAGTAATCGTGACGCTTCTTGTCACAGTACTTCAGAATCTGCTCGGGTTTGTAGTATCGCTCTGGGGCGACCGCGGGTGGGCAATCGCTCCCCCCCGTTGCGACTTCGTAGAAGCCATCAATCCAGCCTGCCTTGTAATCGCGAGCGAACTCGGCACAGTCCGGCTGCCCGCAATGGATGTACTCCTTGAGTGCACGCACTCGCTGCGTTTTCTCGTAATAGCAATCGTTGAATGACGCACAGCCTCCTAGCGTCATCAACGCTAGCAGACCCAACGACACTCGATGGATTTCGTTCTTCATATCCGCAACTCGTCCGAGCTTGAGTGAAATGGGTATTCACCTACTGTGTTCGGTTGACCCAATTGCTCAGCCGTTGTTTTTCACCAGAATTCGGGCATCTTACGGACAACAGGAGCTGGACAGACTCTCTATCTGTCCTATCTTCACACTGTAGGCAGCTTCGCGGGTGCTGCCCGACCGGATCAGAGCACTGTGGCGTTCGCAAGTTTCCCCCTCAGTCCCATGGCGAGGCTGGTTCGCCCGCTCGCCTGGTTTCATCCCCCACAATCCGTCCGAGACGAATAATCCGTAGGCAGCTACAGCGATGTCAAAACCGACCTCAAGATTTGCCTTGGCTCCCCATTTTGGTGATTATGATGAACTGTCTCGTCTCTCTTCTCCCATTCATCCTCTGCGAAAAGCCAATTTCATGCTGATGAGGTACATCGACTGGGCACCAGCACGTCTCTCGTTCGGGGAGGCGAACGCGTGAGTGGAGATTCCGATTCCAGAGACAGTATCCCTCGCGAGGCGAGCTTGCGTTCCAAGAGTACCTCGACGGGGACGTTGCTGTTGACCGGGGCCACTGGGATGGTGGGTTCATACGTGATGGCTCAGTGGCTGCGTCTGGGGCAACCGCTCGCTGTCATCGCCCGTGGCAAGGGCACTCAGAACGCCGCTGAACGGATCGAGCAGATTCTCAGTCGCTTCGAACAGGCGTGGAACGTCGCCCTCGATCGGCCGCGAGTCTTTCAAGGCGATTTGAACCAACCCGGCCTTGGGTTGCTGACCGAGAATACGCGTTGGATTGCCGAGAACTGCCGTCAAATCCTGCACAGCGCCGCGAGTTTGAGCTTTGCACCGGCAAGTGAATCAGCGGACAACGAGCCCTACCGAACGAACGTCGACGGGACCGCTCATGTCCTCGACTTCTGCCGAGAAGCTAATCTGTCGCGGTTTCACCATGTCTCAACCGCTTACGTTTGTGGCCAGCGGAGTGGGACGGTGCTCGAGAGCGAATTGGATATCGGTCAGAGTTTCGCCAATGACTACGAACGCAGCAAAAGTATGGCTGAAGCCATGCTCCGCGAAGCATGGCAAGCAGGAAACCTCGATTCTTTGACGATTTATCGCCCGTCGATCGTGATCGACCGGACGGGGCTTTCGCCGGTTTCAGGTGATCGCACGATCTACGGTGCATTCTCCATGTACCAAATGTTGGCGTCCCGCTTCGGGCTGCCCGATCATGGACAATGGTTTCGCAATCTCGGTTTTGACGGTACTGAACAAAAGAATATTGTAGACGTTGATTGGATTGCCGACGCGATCTTGGCTGTCATTTCCACACCACACTATCACGACCAAACCTATCACTTGACCTCCCAATCGGGCACGACGGTGAGCGATTTGGACGGGGCCTTTCGGACCGCGACCCAAGCTTGGCTCAGCCGGCCCACACGTGTGAGCCGCCGTCCGAGTAATCGCCCAGCGTCCCCCAGGCTCAATGCGGACGAGAAATCCGAACTTGATCGGATGGCAGCTCCATTCGTGAAGACTTTCTTGCCCTATTTCCGCGACGATCCGTCCTTCGGCCGTCATCACATTGACCGCGTGATTGCAGAAACGGAGCTGGCGCCCACGCCGGAAATTCGTACCGACGAGCTATTGGAAATGGTGCGTCACTGGTCAGCGTTCACGTCCTCGGCCGCCGAGCGGAAGCCGAGACGCGATGTTTCCACGGACAATTCGGCTGACCCCAAGACGCAGACTATCCCACAAGCCAGCCAGGCGCGGGGGAGCGGAAGTGCTGCCGAGAGCGGGAAGACTGCCAAGAGCGGAAGCACTGCCGAGAGCGAATTCGCACCCTCCACTGCCCACGCCGAGGGCAGCGACCACGATGGGGATGAGATCGTTGTCTGCGGATACGAGGTTCGCCTGCCCGGCGGCGTGGACAACGCCCACGATTTCGCCAATCTACTATGGCAGGGACGCTCAGGCGTCGCGCTGATGCCCGAGGATCGGTTGGATCGCTCGCTGTATTTCGACACCGAGCGAAATCTGCCAGGGAAAACCTATACAGAACTCGGCGGCTGTGTCGCTCCCGAGCCGCTCGATGCGGAGCGGGAACGGCGCATCAACGCGGTCGGCGATTTCGATCTAACCCATCGACAATTCGCGCAGGTTGCGATGGCAGCTGTGCAGTCCGCCTTTGGCGTGGAAACGATCGATGCCCTCGCCGGGTTGGATCCCCAACGGGCCGGTGTGTTGGTCGGCCATAGTGGCGGAACCCAATCCGGTGGTCCGCTGGCAATGAGCACGCTCGCGTCGGCGACCTCAGAATTGATCGAAGAAACGGATCTTGGCCAACGCATGGATTCTACTGGCATCGATCGGCTCAAAGCCGATCTGACCGCCGCCATTCGCCGGGGGCGGCCGAGCTGGCAGTCCGATCGATCGCCCAGTTTCAACGCATACAGCGCCGCATCTCTTGCTGCTGGCTTGATCGGTTTTCGTGGTCGCCGCGAAGTCATTGATGCGGCCTGTTCTTCGTCGCTCCTTGCACTCCATCACGCTGTCTCGGCGATTACTGCGGACCATTTGGACGTCGCCGTGGTGGGCGGGGCGACTTTCAATAATGTCGATAATCTTGCCTTGTTCTCGCAGTCAGGTGCCTGCAGTGACGAGGGGTGCTATCCGTTTGATCGCCGCGCCAGCGGATTGATTAGCAGCGAAGGCTATGTCGCCATCGTGCTGGTTCGTCGCAGTGTCGCCGAGCGACTTGGACTGCCCATTCATGCTGCTGTCGCGGGTGTCGGTGTCGCGTCGGACGGCAAAGGCAAGGGGCTGTGGGCGCCTCGCAGTGAAGGCCAACAGCTCGCGATCCGCCGGGGGGCCTCCGCAGCAGAGGCAACCTTGGACGTCGATTATCTGGAGTGCCATGCGACGAGTACCCAGGTCGGTGACGCCACCGAGCTCGAGACTCTCAAGGCGATACTGCGGAGCGAACCGGAGTCCGGCTCGCGCCCACCTTCGCAAACGGCATTGGCTATCGGAAGTGTCAAAAGCAATCTTGGGCACCTACTCGAAGCTGCTGGACTGGTCGGCATGGTGAAATGTTTGATCTCCATGCAAAAGGGGCAACTGCCACCTTCGATTCATTTTGAACAGCCCAATGAGACCTATGACTGGACGGATTCCCCCGTTCGCGTCGTCGATTCGATCGAGCCGTGGCCCCGCCGCAATGCCTCCGGTTCCCGGGTCGCGGGCGTCAATGCGTTCGGTATCGGTGGCCTGAATGCTCATGTGGTCATTCGGCAATCAGATCGGGCTGGCCAGACGTCTCGCCGCAGCGGAGTCGAGCGGCAAGTACCCGAACCGATCGCGATTGTAGGGCGCGGCCTGGTATTGCCGGGTGCCAAGAATCTCGCTGAACTCGCCGAGCGGCTAAAGTCCGACAAGAGCTGCATCGGTGACCCGCCTCCCGGACGCTGGCCTCAGCGGTCTCGCGATCGAGGCTGGATCGGTGTTGATCAGACCGCTGCCCTTGGCGCGGACTACGATGGCCGAATCCCGCACTGCCGGGGTGGCTACATCCGCGATTTCGATTTCGATGCCCAAGGATATCGTATCCCACCGAAAACGGTGCGCTACGCCAACCCCGCTCAGTTGATGCTGATTCAAGCGGCCGCGCAGGCTATCGAGGAGTTTGACGGGGGAACATGGTCAGTCGACCGAACTCGCGTCGGAGTCGTCGTCGGTACGATCTTTGGAGGCGAGTTCAGCAACGCACTGCAAATCGGGTTGCGCTTGCCGGAAGTACGCAAACACTTCCTCGAGATCGCCCGCCGGGAAGGGGTGTCCGATGAGACGATGCAGCCGATCGTGGAGCAGTTTCACGAAGCTGTGATGCAGCGTTATCCCGCCTTGCTCGACGAGACCGGTGGATTCACCGCCAGCACACTCGCTTCACGTCTCACCCGGACATTCGATCTGATGGGCGGCGCCTGCGCCGTCGACGCCGACGAAGCGTCCGGTGGGCTCGCCATCGTGACGGCGATGGAACAGTTGCGACGCGGACAGGTGGACACTGTTCTGTGCGGCACGACGCATCGCTCGATGGACCTAGTCGCCTTTGAACAATTGCACAGGAAGTGTCTGTTGGTCCAATCCGGTCAACCCGAAGATCTACCGGCAGACGGGTCTCAGATCTTCCCCGGCGAAGGAGTTGCCATCATGATGTTGCAGCGATTCTCCGATGCCGTCGCACAGAACCAACCCATTTTTGGCGTCCTCGAGCACGCTGCGGAGAGTTGGACCGAGGACGTGGCCCGAGCCCGCGCCGATGAGGCTCGGCAGTCAGCGGCCTATCGGGAGACATCGGTGCCGAAATTGATCTCCCAGTTGGGGCATCTCGGCGGTGGACAAGGAATCGTCCGGACGCTGGCCGCCACGATCGCGATGGAACAGTCACCGGCGGCACCGCCAGTCCAGCGGATCTGCGAGACAGCGCAGGACGGTTACCAAATCGAATATCAAATTGCCAAACAGCCCACTCCGACTCCTATGATCCGAGCGTCCGCCCCATCGATGTCCCGCCCTCGCGAGACACACCCTGCGAACTCTTCCGCTGGTTCGCAGCGGATGGAACCGGCCACTGGCAACCCTGTCGTGACTGGGCCGGTCGAATCACCTGCTGGGGGACTGCAGATTCGCTTGCAATCGAGCGATCCTAGCCGTCTCGAACAGGATTTGAGATTGCTCGCCGGCAACACGAACGCGGAGCTACCTCCTCGCTCGACCTTGTCGTCGGCAGTCGATACGTTCGCTGGAACTCTCTCCGCACGCGAGGGATCGGCTACGAGGAACCTCATTGACATTGCCATCGTCGGCCGAGACACCAAGGAGGTTGCTGCCGCTGCCGAGGCAATCGTAGCGGGGCCGTTGATGGACCGGCGAACGACCGCCATCGCGAAACATCTTGCCTGGATTCGCTGTCGAGAGTCCGCGGGCAGTCGTGTGGGGTGGCTCTTCCCCGGGCAGGGATCCCAATATCCTGCCGTCCCACGCCTGCTCTCACCCGACTCCCGTGCATCGTACGCCGAGAGGGCACGATCGTTCCTGCGAGACGTCGACGCGCGGTTGCAAAATCGAGGCATCGAGCCGGTCGGCGATCGCTTGGCCGATCCCCAAGGACAGCTCGGCCGCGATGTGTGGTGGACGCAGTTGTGGGTGCTCGCCGTTGGCGCGGCAATGACAGATTCCCTGTTCCATCGGGGATATCGCCCCGATGTCGTGCTCGGGCATAGCTTCGGTGAATGCACCGCGGCATGGGCGGCCGGTGTGATGGATATCGACCAAGCGATTGAGTTCGCCAAGTGCCGTAGTGATGCCGTGATCATGACACGCCAAGTCGGTGGTCAATTGCTGTCCGTCCGCGGCGAACCGTCTGCGGTCCAGGCCGTGATCGACCGGCACAAACTCGGCGCCGTGATCTCGCACCACAATTCACCCCTGAGCACGGTGATCGCGGGAGAAAAGCAGGACATCCAAACCGCCAAAGAACATTTGATCGCAGCGGGAATGGCCGCCGTGGTGATTCACGTCCCCGCCGCATTCCACACGCCCGCGATGCAGCCGGCGCAGGACCTGTTGCGTGCCCGCTTCGGCGGGCAGTTATTGATGCCGCCGCGATTAGGGTTCCTCTCAGCGGTCTCGAATCGTTTTCTTGCTGAACCGACCGATCTGATGGACAACCTGATCCATCAACTGACGCGCCCGGTTTGTTTCAATGGCGCCCTGCAACGGATCGTCGCCGAAGGCTGCGGCTTGTTGATTGAAGTTGGCCCCGACAACGTGCTCACCCGGCTCGCCCAAGCGACCGTGGATGGGCGGGCGATCTGCCTCAGTGCCGATGATCGCCGCCGTGAATACGGGCTGCAACAACGACTCATCGACTTGGCCTGCGAATCCTTTGAGCAATCCCCAGCGAACGCTCAAACGACACCCACTCCGGGACAACTTCCCTCGTCGGCTCGCGGTATTTCGTCAACTCACGTTGCCCCTGAGTCCGCAGCCGGTTCGAATGAGAATCTGTTTGAGGTTGTCGATGTGACGCGCAACCGTCGCCGCCCGCCTTCATCCGAGCCCAAGCCGTCTGCAGCGGACAGCTCTGCAAGACCTGCAATCGCCCCCGCGCCCGCAACCGAAACACACGCAACCTTAACACGGGCAACCGATACACTAGTAAACGGTCGGTCTGCCACAGCCGCCCCGGCGGCACAGGCTGATTCGGTAACGGTGCCCGCCGTCGACGCTTCGTCTGCCCCCGAATTGCAAGGTGCCCGTTCGTTCTTGTTCGATTTAGCCGTTGACCTGACCGGCTACGACCCGGATATCATCGAGTTTGATGCGGATCTAGAAGCGGAACTGGGAGTCGACAGTATCAAGAAAGCGCAGTTGATCGGTGAGATCGTCCAGTGGGCCGACACTCCGGTCGACGTTCAATCAATGCAGCTTGCCCAGTTCGAAACGCTCAACGATATCCTGGGGATTCTCGCCCCCGCTTCGACGCAGCAGGATTCTGAAAATCCCGCTCCTGAGCCATCTCCGGAGATCGTGGCGGACGCTGCACCGGAGCCCTGGGACGAAGCGGACCATGATGTCGCCGATACGGATGAGTCCCTGCGTCGTTTGATGATCGACCTGGTCGTTGACCAAACTGGATACGATGAATCGATTATCGACATGGACGCCGACATGGAGGGCGAACTCGGGATCGATAGTATCAAGAAGGCGCAGTTACTCGGTGAGTTGGCCCAACAATACCAGCTCGAGTCGCTCCAGGATTCCGGTTTGTCACTCGCTGACTTCGCCACACTCGAATCCATTCGCGCCTTTGTGTGGGAGCAAATCGGCTCCACGGCTGAGTCGCAAGGTGGGTCGGGATCCGTCTCCGTGTCGACTCTCGAAAAAAAAAACGGAGTTGAACCCACGCTAGCCGAGCCGGTCCCGGCGACGGGAACCCATCGGTTCGTGATGGCAATGCGTCCTACCCCGCGCCTGCCCAACATGCCGACCTGTCCGGACTGGCACGGTCCCGCATTGGTGCTGGGCAATAATTCGATTTCTCGGGCGATTCTTGCACGGTGGCGAGCGGATTCTCGCTCGTCGCAGTACCCGATCGAGCAGTTGGATTCATCGGTGTCGCCGGAACAGTTGGATGCTCGATTGGACGCGCTGTGGGCAGACGGGGTTTCGCCGCACTTGTTCATCACGACGCCCCATGACGATGACGCGGTTTGGGCAACGACCGATGCTGCGGTGTGGCAGTCACGGCGTGGGGCTGCACTGAGCAATCCGTTCCGATTGTGCCAACGCTGGATGCAGGGACTGATTGACGAAGACCGCATCTCCGACGCGACGCTCGCGACGGTGGTGCGCTCCGCTGGCAACTTCCATTTCGACCGCTCCGGTCTGGTCTCGTCCGAATCCGGCGGCCTGTCCGGATTGACCAAAGCGATGTTGATCGAAGCTTGGATGCGCGGTTACCGCGACACGCCGATGTTGATTATCGATCCGCTGCCGGACGCTACTGCCGCGGATGTCACGGCCGGCATTTGGCGCGAACTCGCAGTGCCTTCCTACGATGAAGAAGTCGCTGTCGGGGCTGAACAGCGTTTCGCCACCGCCGCGTGTTACAGCCCCCTGCCAACCTCGACTTCGTCCACGACATCGCCTCAGATTACGCCTGGGGGCAATTGGATCGTTGCCGGTGGCGGACGCGGAATTACGGCGCTGACCGCCATGGAACTGGCGTCGCGGCACGGATTGAAACTGCATCTGCTCGGCACTGCACCGGTCCCCCAGATCGATGAGGCCACCCGTGTGAAAGCGGCGACGGATCGACCGGCACTACGCCGCCAAGTCATGAGCCGCACCCAGGCTCAAGGTGGCAACCCCGTCACCACTTGGCAGAAGCTCGAAAAGGCGATCGAGATCGACCAAACCTTGCAAGCCTGCCGGGGACGCTCGATTGATGCCGTCTATCACAGCGTCGATGTCTCCGACGTTGAGGCTGTTAATCGATTGATCGAGCAAATTCGCCACAGCGATGGTCCGATTCGCGGCGTGATTCAGGGTGCCGGTGCCGGTCAAGATGCCCGATTTGATCGCAAACGCCCTGACAAAGTCGAGAAATGCTTCCGCGCTAAGATCGATGGCTGTATCGCCTTGGCTAACGCAACTCGCCGCGATCCGCTCGATTGGTTCATCGGCTTCGGTAGCATCAGTGGCCGCTTTGGAGCCAATGGGCATACCGACTACTCTGCTGCCAACGATATGCTGGCCAAACTGATCGACAACCTGCAAGAAGAACGTCCCGATACCCACTGCGTCACGTTTCATTGGCATGCTTGGGGTGACATCGGCATGGCCACGAAACCCGAGGCGAAACTAGCCCTCGACATGATCGGCATGGATTTCATGCCCGCCCATGAGGGCCTGCAACACTTCCTTAACGAGATCGAGTGTGGCGGCGATGCGACGGAAGTCCTGATTACGGACCGGAGATACGTCCGGAAGTTCTTTCCCGAAGGCGAGGAGACGTGTTCCTGCGATAGTGAGCTTTCGAGGCGTTCCGATCGTTGCGAAATCGGCCTGCCGCTACCGATGCTCGATCCCGAAGGCGACCGAAGTCAATGGCAAGACTCTGCGTCCTTCGCCTCGCATAACGTCACGCTTGACCCTACCAGCGATCGATTCTTGAGCGAGCACTTGGTGCAAGGACGTCCCACCTTGCCGTTCGTGATCGCCATTGAGATGCTCGCCGAAGCTGCTCGAGCCGGAACCAACCGAGGTGTCATCGCATTGCACGACGTGCAGGCCCATCGTCCCCTGAAATGCCTGACGTCGGATCCCATCTCCGTGGAACTCCTGCCAGTGAATGCGCAGGGTGCTGCACCGGAGAGCACCTCGCCATCGCACCAGCGATGGACGCTCGTCAGCGACCTGCGACGCCGCGACGGACGTCTCGTCGAAGCCTCGCGGCCACACTTCAGTGCCACCATCGAATTGGGAGAAAATGTCGACCGACGGCTCCGCCCGTCGCGAGAAGTAGCGGCCGATGATGAGTCCAGACGGTCGGAGCCGTCTGACTACAATGTCGACCGACGGCTCCGCCCGTCGCGAGAAGTAGCGGCCGATGGCGAGTCCAGACGGTCGGAGCCGTCTGACTACAATGTCGACCGACGGCTCCGCCCGTCGCGAGAAGTGGCGGCTGATGATGAGTCCAGACGGTCGGAGCCGTCTGACTACAATGTCGACCGACGGCTCCGCCCGTCGCGAGAGGTAGCGGCCGATGGAGAGTCCAGACGGTCGGAGCCGTCTGACTACAAAGTCGACCGACGGCTCCGCCCGTCGCGAGAGGTAGCGGCCGATGTAGAGTCCAGACGGTCGGAGCCGTCTGACTACAATGTCGACCGACGGCTCCGCCCGTCGCGAGAAGTATCGGCCGATGGAGAGTCCAGACGGTCGGAGCCGTCTGACTACAATGTCGACCGACGGCTCCGCCCGTCGCGAGAAGTGGCGGCTGATGGAGAGTCCAGACGGTCGGAGCCGTCTGACTACAATGTCGACCGACGGCTCCGCCCGTCGCGAGAAGTAGCGGCTGATGGAGAGTCCAGACGGTCTGAGCCGTCTGACTACAATGTGGTCCACTATCAATCCATCGACGCTCCCGTTTACCACGGACCGCAGTTCCAATGTCTGCGAGAACTCGGCTTCACCGCCGATGGGCGAACTGCCATGGGGGTGATTGTCACGCCCAGTCCCTCGCATCTCGCAGGTGAGAATCGACCGCTGCGAGGATGGGTGATTTCGCCCGCCGCGATGGACGCGGTGCTCTATGCCGCGGGGATGTTGGCCTACCGTGTCGGCGGCCGACCGAGTCTGCCGATCTCATTCGACACGATCAAAATCGGCCGCTTGCCCGTGCCGGGGGAACCGCTCCGAGTGATCGTGGACTGCGAGAGTGACGATGAAAACGGTGCCACGCTCCGAGCCAGCCTAATGGGGCTCAATGGCGACTGCATCTTGGAACTCGTCGGTTATCAAATTGGATGGTTGGGATGAAAATGAATCAAGATCTGAAGGGAAAGCGAGCTCTCGTGAGCGGAGCGAGTCGAGGGATTGGGCGCGAGATCGCGCTGGAATTGGCTGCTCGTGGCGCAAGTGTCGCAGTCAACTTTCTGAATTCGCAAGAAAAAGCTGTCGAGGTCGCCAAGCAGATCGCAGAGCGAAAGGCGGCCGATGCCGACGTGATGCTGGTGAAAGCGGACGTGTCGCGATGCGAAGATGTCCATTCGATGGTCGACGAGGTTCAATCTCGCTTCGGCGGACTCGATATCGTTGTCAGCAACGCGGCGGCGGGCGGGTTCCGAGCCTTAGCCGATCTGACTCCTGTTAACTTCGAAGCCGTGCTCCGAACGAACGCGTCCCCAGTCATCTGGTTGGCTCAGGCTGCGGCGGTGGCGCTCGGTGCGGGCCCGGAAAACGGCAAGGTTGTCGCTGTGAGTAGCCACGGCTCTCGCTGGTCGGTTCCCCATTACGGTGCGATCGGGGCGTCGAAAGCCGCCTTGGAAAGTTTGATTCGCCATCTCGCTCTCGAACTTGGCGACGACGGTATCAATTTTAACTGCGTCCTCCCTGGGATTATCGCCACTGATGCGATCGCCAGCATGCCGGATTCCGATAACCTCGTTAAAGCGGCCAGTGAACGAATGATGCTCGGTGAACGAAAGCTGGCCCAACATGATGTTGCCAAAGTCGTGGCGTTTCTGTGCAGTTCCGATAGTGATCTGATCCAAGGGCAAACGATCGTTGTCGATGGCGGAGTGAGCATTCGCGTGTGAGCGGGAGGACTGGCGAGTTCGCTGTGCCTCCAGCGAGGTCTTCGCTTATCCCTGCACGCAATCAAACGCGAGGAATGCGTCCTTGCGTTCGCTGTTTTCATTTCCCCAAGAGTTCCGCGCTCGACTATGGCTCTCCCCCTCTCTCAGTCGTTTCTTCCCACGACCGTCATGGAACGCTACCTGGCGCGACCCAGTCATGGCAGCGGCATGGTGTTCAGCCTCACGGTCGTGCTCAAGGGAAACGTTGAGATCGAATCTCTTCGGGAGGTCTGGTTCGAGCATCTGCAGGAACACCCGCGTATGTATGCCCAGCTCGTCGGGCGTGGGCAGGGCCAGCGATGGGAGCGGCAAGAGCGGGCAAGGGAGGAATCGTTCGTTTACCGCACGCTCGCTGCCGATGTCGCAGCCGAAGTAGATGATGCTGAATGCGTGCGTCCCCGTCAGGGCATGGGGGGGCGCTGTGTCGTGCAGTCCCTCGACCAACAAAATTGGTCCGTTCGTATCCTGTTCCATCATGCGTGTTGCGACGGGGTCGGTGCCATCCGATTGACTGGACAAATTTTCCATGCCTATGCCCAGCTGTGCGGGGGCATAGTCGACCGACGGCTCCGCCCGTCGGGAGACCGGGCGCCGGATACCCAGGACGGTTCGCCGAGTGGGTCTGAGGTCGACGGCCAGCCCAGACGGTCGGAGCCGTCTGGCTACAAAGTCGACCGACGGCTCTGCCCGTCGGGAGAACGGGCGCCGGATACCCAGGACGGCTCGTCGAGTGGGTCAGAGGTCGATGGTCAGCCCAGACGGTCGGAGCCGTCTGGCTACAAAGTCGACCGACGGCTCTGCCCGTCGGGAGAACGGGCGCCGGATACCCAGGACGGCTCGCCGAGTGAGTCTGAGGTCGACGGCCAGCTCAGACGGTCGGAGCCGTCTGGCTACAAAGTCGACCGACGGCTCCGCCCGTCGGGAGAGCGGGCGCCGGATACCCAGGACGGCTCGCCGAGTGAGTCTGAGGTCGACGGCCAGCTCAGACGGTCGGAGCCGTCTGGCTACAAAGTCGACCGACGGCTCTGCCCGTCGGGAGAACGGGCGCCGGATACCCAGGACGGCTCGCCGAGTGAGTCTGAGGTCGACGGCCAGCCCAGACGGTCGGAGCCGTCTGGCTACAAAGTCGACCGACGGCTCCGCCCGTCGGGAGAACGGGCGCCGGATACCCAGGGCGGCTCGTCGAGTGGGTCTGAGGTCGATGGTCAGCCCAGACGGTCGGAGCCGTCTGGCTACACTGCACTTCCCGATTTGCGGAATCTGTGGGCGACGGTTCGCGGGAGCAATGCCCGATTGCCGAAGCGCCCTGTCGTTGGTCCGAGTATTGAATCAGCTGGCGCTCACGCCGCGGTGCTGGGTGCCGATAGCACCTTGGCGAGCTTCCAAGGTCAGCTGCGATTGATGTTCTCGCGATCGCTGAGCGACCGCATTCGCGCATCGCTGCTTGCACGTCATGTCAATCTGAACGATTGGGCCGTCGCCGTGACGTTGCATGCATTGGCGACCATTTCCGACGCGGCGATATCCCCGCGCCGCCATGTCATGATCATGAACCCAGTCGAAACGCGAACGTGGGAGCAACGCCACGACACCCAAAATCACATCGGAATCGCTTTCGTGCGACGAACCGTCGGCCAACTTCATCGTTTTTCGGACACATTGGCCTCGGTCAGTGAGCAGATGCAGAATGTTCGCCGGTATGGAACTGCCCATGAAATGGCGAGCGGAATCGCGATTGCCGAGCGAATCCCGGGGTGTCTGTCTCTGATGGAGAGCTGGGGAACCTTCACGCCGACGGCGGCATTAACAAGCGTAGCGGGCCTGCGACTAGGAAAACGGTTTGGCGTCCGCCGCGACGGGGCCGCCCTCTGGGTCGCCGGCGCCACGCTTGAGGATGTTTTTTTCGAGGGGCCCGTTCAGGCGGGAGGTCAACTCTCTCTCACGGTCTGGGAGTTCGAGGGGCGTATCGCAATCTCCAATCGCTCACCCAGTGGACTTTTGGATACCAGGGCGGCAGAGCGGTTGCTGACGCGGTGGGCCGAGATCGCCAGCCAATTGCCGCTCGAGCCCTGTGGATAATCGAGAGTCAGATCGGCAATAGACTCAGTCAATGGTCGGGGACCAAATTCTGCGATTGTGGAGAACTTGTAGCATTTCCCAATGCCGATCCGCACTTTCTGCCGATAGGAGAAATTTTCGGCGGCGGCTTTCACCACTAGCGGGCCAACGCTACGCGATATCCGAGACGGGGTCTGCCGCCCGCACGAGCGGGTGGTTTCTCCACCTTGATGCGTCACCGTGGTTTCATGGGCTCCCGTGACCCCTGTGGAGACCAAATTCGCCCCGTTTTCGAGGTCAGAACAACGCAAACCCTTCCGCCTGCATCGGTCGTGCGGATTGGCCGTGACTCTGCTAGCAAATCGGATCGGGCAGCATTTTTTACCTTGACGATCCCCGTAAAGCGGAGGATTATTGAAGACCTTATCGGGGCTGCAAAAGCCCACCCAATCCATCGAACTTATCAAAACAAGCTAGGCGTGGTTGCTTTCCACGTGGGGATGAACTGAATGATTATGGCAGAACCCAACGAACCCAAGAATCGGATCCAAGCCTTGACGCGCCCGAAATCGGACGACGATCAGGCTGATTCGTTGGATGTCCTGCAGATCCTCCAACGCCAACGCTGGATCATTCTGTTCCTGTGCATCTGCGGACTGACCGCGGGCGTCGCATATTCCCTTTACGCTCCCGTTTGGTATCAGTCCAGCGCGACGGTACTGATCAATCAAAAGAGCGCGGGGCTGGATTCCGACGGCACCGGCCAGGAGATGGTGGAGGAAGACATCCTCGCTAACCACATCCAGTTAATCAAAAGCCGCATGATCGTGGGCGAGGCTCTCGAGCAAAACGAGCTGTCTGAATTGCCGTCGATCACGACACATCTCAATCAGGAGCGTCCTGGGTTTGATGCCACGGACTACGTCGTGGAGCATATTTCGATCTCCAAGGGTGGCGAAGGTTCCGCGAAGGCAGCTCGTAGCCTCCGGGTAACGATGACCCATACGGATCCCGATGACGCTCAGTTGATCCTGACGGCGGTCATGAAGCGATATGAGCAGTTTATCATCGCCCAGGTCGAACAGCTGATGGGCCGTGCCAACGAAATGGTTAACGAGGCCAAGCAGGACATTGAAGCGGATTTGGTCGCTGCCGAACAAGAGCACATGAAGTCCCGCCAGAGTGCACCGCTCTTCTTCCAAGGCGAAGGCAGCAGCAACGTCTACCAGGACCGCTACCGCCGCATCCAAGAAGAACTGCTCGATCTGGACATCAAGGAGTCCACCGTCCGCACGCGGTTGCAACGCGTCGACGCCACACTCAAGGAGATGGATGGATCGGACAATCCTGTCGACCACCTCGATAAGCTCGCGTTGATCGATAGCGAGAGTCTCGAGCGTCTCGGTGTCTTCGCCGGTCTTCAGATGAACGCTTCGAACACGGCCGAGTTTAAAGCAGCGATGCCTGCCAAGGTGGAAGAAGCGCACACACAGATCACCCACCTGCTCGAACTCAATAGTGAGAAACGGCGTTTGTCGTCCATCTTCGGTGCCGCTCACCCCAAGGTTCTCGAGATTCAGAACCAGATTGATCTCGTCAAAGAGTTCCTGCAGGACAAGCAGGAACTCACCAACCCAGCGATGGCGTTTACCGACACTGCATTGAATCCCGAGGGATTGCTCAAAGCCTATGTCGGATTTCTTAACCATGACCTCGCGACACTGACCGAGCGGCGCAAGGAACTGACGTTCCTCGCTGCCGATGCCGAACGCAAGGCGAAGGAATTGATCGAGTATGAGCTCACCGACATGGTGCTGCAGAAAAAGATCACTCGCCAAGAAGCGTTGTTCGAAGGCATCGTGCAGCAGTTACGAGATCTCGATACCGCGAGCGGTTTGAGCGGCTATCTGTACGAGTTTCTCGAAGTCCCACGTCGCGGTGAAAAATCGTGGCCGAAACTTTCGCTCTGCGGACTCGGTGGCCTGATGCTGGGGTTGTTCTCCGGCCTCTTCCTTGCCGTTGCCAATGATCTGCGTGATGGTCGCTTCCGCTCCGCGGCAGAACTCGATGAAGCCATTGGTTTGACCAGCCTCGGACGTGTCGGGAAACTGGAGTCGATCAAGAAGGGGGTCTCTGGCTTGATCGCCACCGGCGAATCACCCGACGCCGAAGCCTTCCGGCTCGGACGTACAATGCTGTTGCCCGAAATCCGCAGCGGTGCGTTGCGAACGATCGGATTCACCAGCCCCATGCAGGGTGATGGGAAGTCTACGGTCGTTTCGAACTTCGCCGTCTCCTTCTCGCAAATCGGCTTGAAAATTCTGATTATCGATGCCGACCTGCGACGCCCAAGTGCCCACCGTTTCTTTAACCTCAGCAAAGAGAACGGCTTGTGCGATCTGCTCGAAGGACGCATCGATTTTAACGAAGCCGTCAAAGAGACCAAGGTCGACAATGTGCACGTGATGCCAGCCGGATCGTCGAGCACTTCGCCCGCCGAGTTCTTGCAGTCCGAAGAGCTCGACGAGGTACTCGCGACCGCGCGATCCCAGTTCGATTTTGTGCTCGTTGACCTGCCACCCGTGTTGGCAGTGTCGGACCCCGTCGTGGTGCTGCCTCGCCTCGACGGCGCAATCCTCGTCGTCCGAGTCTCCAAGGTACGTCGTGACGAAGTCGTCAATACGCTTCGCCGCGTCGAAACCGCCGGGGGCAATTTTGTCGGCTGCATGCTCAATACCTACGGCGCAGCGAAAGCCTTTGATGCCGACGGCGGCTACTACGGTTACTACCGCAGCGACTACACGCGGCCCACTTCCAAGTCAGCCTCGGCTGAACGGACCAGCCGTGTTGCCACCGTCCAGGTCAACGGTAAATCTCAAGCCAACGGCAAGGCCCAAGCCAACGGCAAAGCTTCGGCGGGCGGCAATGCTTCGGCGAACGGCAAGGCCAAGACGAAATAGGAAGTGGAACCGGGCGCCGAACAGCATTCGCTGAGTCCCATCCGCTGAGCCGAGTGCGGAAGCAACGGGAGGACAACAAGTGGAGTAGGCTTCCAGCTTGCGGTCGGAAAGAATCGCGAGCTGGAAGTTTACGCCACCTTCAAGCTCGCTACTTGTTGTTCCCCTAAGAAGACACCGGGTGACGCTGTCCACCCTTCTGCATGCCGGGCTGTCGATTCAGCTCAACTCAATCGCCGTCAGCCCCTAAGAAACCACGTGGCAGCGAGCCAGCGTGTCTTGGAGCACCCTCCGATAACTCCAGCCGCTCGGTGGTTAAGCCGGCGGCGACGCCGCAAGGCATCTTCGCTCGGGTGGGAGTGCCGCATTCACTGAGCACGACGGCGAGTGAATGCCTGTCTTGCCGAAAGCGTTTTATCCGCGGTAGCGTCGACCAATGCGGATGCGATCACGACGCCTCCATGCGAGTAGGTGGTATCTTCTGGTGTCGCTCGACGAGCCATTACGCGTTCGCTTGGACTATTGAGTCTTGAGTCTTCACGCGCACGGTAGAGAGACCGGTCTTGTCTGGTTCATCCGACGGAAGCGTGCGTAGAGCACAGCGGAAGGTTTTTTGAGGCATGGCTCTCGTATCCAATGATCGTTCAAAAATGCGTCGCTGACGAACAAACGCTCGCCAGGGACCGACAACACCATTGGCGTGCCGCTTTTGCAGGGAAACGCTGGCGACCGAGATATTCCTTGCCAAGCCCGCACCTCTGCAGAGCTCGGCTCCGTTTCTCCCGGCAGTGCCAGTCTAAGCACGTCTGGGGAAGTTTTTCCGCATAACTCAATTAGCCGGTGGGCGTTAGCCCCGGTTTTCTGCCGCCAAACGCGAAGCGTTGAAGGAACCGGGGCTAACGCCCACCGGCTAATAGACCGAAACAACTACCCCGACCTGCTTAACATTGATAATCACATCCCACAAATAAATCCTTGGATACGGGAGCCATGGGGTGCGATCCGCGTAGTGCGCCTGTGATCCGGCGAGATTGGTATTCATGAAAAGAGGCTTCCTCCTGCAAAATGTTGGTGCTCAAACTAACACCGCAGGAAAGGAAGCCTCATGGATGTCAAAGGTATCGTTGGAAGCCTCACTCAAGCAATCGCAGATTCTGAAATTCAATCCCACTTGGATCTGCGTTTGGCGCAGTCGACCGAAACGACACCAAAGTGAGAGGGACCGACCGCCTCGACTCGCTGCTGAATCACCCCAGCTGGCTTGCCGATGTAACGGGCCTGATTGGATTTTGACGATTTTGACGAACGTTTCTTGGTGGCGATTGCCATATCGGAGTTCCTTGATTGAAGGGAAAGTGAATTCCTTCAATGAAAGCACTCAGAATGCGCCCCTGGTAGTTTTTTAGGCTAACTTGGGGACATACCAGGCATGGCTCTCGTATCCAATGATCGTTCAAAAAAAGGCGTCCCTGACGAACAAACGCTCGCCAGAGACCGACAACACCATTGGCGTACCGCTTTTGCAGGGAAACGCTGGCGACCGAGATATCCCTTGCCAAGCCAGCACCTCTGCAGAGCTCGGCTACGTTTCTCCCGGCAGTGCCAGTCTAACATTGATAATCACACCCCACAAATAAATCCTTCGATACTGGAGCCATGCCTTGAAAACCTCGGGCGCACGCTTCCGTCGGATGAGCCACAAATCATCGCTGGGATCGCGAAAACCTCTCGAACCAGGACATCATTGCGGTACTTGCTCTTTTTGAGAGCGAATGACAACATGCTTGGGTTATAGTGTTCGGGAAGGGCCGAGAAGTGTGCAACGAAAGCGAATCCACTGTCGCCCCCTCTCTCCACCCTTCCTGTGTGGGTGCTATCGACCTACGAACCCGATCGCCGACGCGCGATTGAGGGATGTCTCGCTCCTCCATTGATGCCGCCATGGTTACCTCTCGCTCAATGCAACGATCTTTCTCTTCGATCTGGCCCGTGCTGCTGCTATCTGTCTGTCTCGGGCTGCCTGGTTGCGGTGGGACACCGGAGAACAGCGTCGCGGCGCCGCCTGAAAACACACCAACGGCCGAAGAACTCGCGGCGGAGGCCGACGAGAGAGCTGCTGAATATGCTGCCGAGCAGAAACGCATGCGAGAACGTGACCGCAGTCGGTAGAGAACTGTCGGGAACACGGATGCGTAGGACTGGCCCCCCAGCGATTGCGCTCTCGTCGCCTATCGATCAATCACCATCGCCCGCGCTACATTGCCTGGACCACCATTGCCTGGGCGATGCCCAAGGCCCAAGCGATGGAATCTTTTTACTTTTCAACTCAATACTCGAAATGAAATACTCACCGAGAGACCGGAGCGGTTTCACTCTGGTTGAATTGTTGGTTGTGATCGCCATCATCGGCGTGCTCGTAGGTTTGCTCTTGCCGGCCGTCCAAGCCGCTCGGGAGGCTGCTCGCCGAATGAGCTGCAGCAATAACTTCAAGCAGATCGGTTTGTCGCTACACAACTACCACGCGGCGTACAATCAATTCCCGAAGGAGTCCGGTGGCACGTATTGCTGTTCATCGCCTGCTGGGGTGGGCGACAACAATCACATCCTCAGTTGGCTCGTTGGCACACTGCCCTTTCTCGAGCAGCAAGCCCTCTGGCAACAGATCAGCAACCCGTTGGCACTCAATGCCAATGGGACGCCCAAGACGCCTGCCTATCAAGCGATGGGTCCGAATCCCTGGGACACAAACTACACACCCTGGATCACGACGGTCGGCTCGTTTCGTTGCCCGAGTGATCCAACGGTAGGGACCGCTGGTCAAACCGGCCTTTCAAATTACGCCTGTTGCGTTGGTGATGCGATTCAAACCACTCACGATGGAGGCGTTGATGCATTGGGTCAGGTGGTCGACGCGAGCGTGAAGACACGACTGCGGGGTGTTTTTGAGCCCCGATACGACACCAGTTTCCGTGACATTCTCGACGGCACGTCCAACACGCTGATGTGTGGTGAGTATGTGACCGACGCGGGTAACTTGGAAATCAATGCGCAGCCGAAGATGAATCAGCAGGATCCATTCTTCTTTGATCCACAACTCTGCTACCAGGAGAATGTCGATCCCGCGCGTCCCCAGTTCTGGCTCGATGCGAGCGACACGGGTGCTGGCGATCAACGCCGTGGCAAGCGCTGGGCCGATGGACGGCCGATGTACAGCAGCGTCAACACGGTGCGTCCGCCGAACAAGGAGAGCTGCCTGTGGGGCGGCGACGGTGCTGACGGCACGTTGACGATGGGCAGTCGTCACCAAGGGGGTTGTCACATTTTGATGGCCGACGGTGCGATCCGGTTCATCACAGAAAGCATCGAAGCGGGCGATCAAAGCCGCGCCACGCTGCCCAAGGCCGGCACTCCGGGCGAAGAGAGTCCGTATGGCTTGTGGGGCGCCCTGGGTACCAAGGCTGGACGCGAGGTAAAGTCGCTAGAATAGCGTGTTAGCGTTCATCCTCTGAATTCCCGATGCCGCAGAACCACCCCGATTCCAGCGTGGTTTTCGTTGCCCTGGGCGATGCGGTCCCCGGAGGCTACCTTATCAGTGGATCGTTTTCTCCACGTTATTCCGAGCGTACCCCCATCTATCATGTCGACCGGTGGCCCCTTGATCGATCTGCGAAGATACGCCGATCGGGAACACCTCTTACTGGCGTCCTACGCCATGCACAGCAGCGATTCGGCTGGTCGGGCGCAGCATGAACCACCGCACGCCTACCGCGGGCCCTACGGGCGCGACCGGGATCGTATCCTGCACAGCAGCGCCTTTCGCAGACTGTCGGGAAAAATGCAGGTCTTCACCGGCGAGATGGGGACCTACCATCGCACACGATTGACGCATACTTTCGAGGTGGCGTCGGTGGCCCGGACGTTGGCTCGGGTGTTGCGTCTGAATGAGGATTTGACTGAGGCCTTGGCCTTGATGCACGACATCGGGCACCCGCCCTACGGACATTGCGGTGAGGATGTTCTGAGCGAATGCATGGCGGGCGTAGGCGGTTTTTCGCACAATCAGTTTGCGCTGACGATTGTGGAAGAACTCGAGCAACGCTATCACGCCTTTGCTGGCTTGAACCTGTCCGCCGAAACGCTAGCGGGCCAGGACACCCGGGCGCACAAATCGGAGGCGGCGGTGGGCCGGGCTCCGTTGCTGGAAGTGCAAATCGTCGATGCGGCAGACTCCATCGCCTACGACGCCCATGACGTCGACGACGCATTGCAGATGGGTCTCTTGTCGATTGACAGTCTCTCGGAGTTGGCGATTATTCGTCGCGCCATGGATCGCGTGCGTCAGAAAGCGGGCAACCTGCCGATGGGCCCGACGCGCCAATTGCTCGTGCACGAATTGATCGATCTGCAGGTCAGCGATTTATTGCAGATTGCGGTCGAGCTGCTGCAAACGGCTCAGGGGATGTCAGCGGACCATGTTCGCGATGCGGGGATTCGTTTGCACCACAGCGATTCGTTAGCAACGGAACGTCGTGAACTGGAGCGATTTCTCTTCGATGCCGTTTATCGTCACCCGCGATTATTGCCGGTGCGAGAATCGGCCGCTCACCGCGTCAGCGTGCTTTTCGGCACATTGACGCGAAATCCGATGCGTTTGCCGCTGAGATTCCGAAGACGGGCAGAATTGGTGCCGCTCGCTCGCGTCGTGGGCGAGTACATTGCGGGGATGACGGACCGATTCTGCGACGAGCAATTCGCGAGTTTGGACCACTCCACAGGAGGCCCCCTGGCAGATTGGTGAAGTTTTTTGCCTTGTCGAGTGCCAAGCGGAACTCAACCCCTGGGCGATTCGTCGCGAGCATTTACACTAGGCCGCACACCACCTCACTGTTTCCTCCCACTCCCCGCGTCAGGTCGACCCGCGTTTCCCACGCTGGCCGCTAGCACCCATGGCATTGATTGTTCTTCGACTGTTCTTTTTGTTGTGCGCCGGTGGCGTTTCAGCAATCATCAATTCCGCGCTGCCGAGCGGTGGACCTTCGGTTTTGCCGTGGCTGAACTTCATCGTCATCATGGGCGTGGCCGTGATCATGGTCGTGGTCGATATCTATCTGCCTCGAAAACGCATCGACACGATCACATCGGTCTATTTTGGTGTCTTGATCGGTGTGTTGCTGACGTACATTTTAAGTATCGCGGCCGCTCCGCTGCTGGAGCAATTCGGCAGCGCCGATCATGCCCGTTTGCTGATCGGGATTTGCCTCTGCTACCTCTGCACCTCGGTGCTGTTGCAGACCAAGGATGACTTTCGATTTCTCATTCCGTATGTCGAGTTTGTGCGCGAGGTCAAGGGTTTCAAACCGTTGATCCTGGATACGAGCGTGGTGATTGATGGTCGGATCGCGGATCTCGTTGCGACGGGGGTGTTTGACAATCAATTGATCATGCCACGGTTTGCCTTGAGCGAGTTACAGGCGATCGCCGATAGCAGCGATAAGTTGCGTCGCACGCGTGGTCGCCGCGGGCTCGATGTGCTCAATCGGTTGCGAGCGGATGAGAATGTGGATCTGCAAATATTTGATCGAGAGCTCCCCGAACTCGCTGGGCAAACGGTCGATTTGAAATTGGTCCTATTAGCCAAGCATCTCGAAGGCAAGGTGGTGACGGGCGATTTCAACCTGAACAAGGTTGCCAAGGTTCATGGCGTGCCGGTCATCAATCTGAATGAGATCAGCAATTCGCTCCGACCGGTGTTCTTGCCCGATGAAACATTCCGCTTGCGGGTCATCAAGCCTGGTGAAGGCCCCGAACAGGGGATTGGATACCTGGACGACGGCACCATGGTCGTGGTCGAAGGCGGACGCAATAAAATCGGCCAAGAACTGGACGTTCGGGTAACGAGCACGTTGCAGACGAACGCTGGCAAGATGATTTTTGCCAAGGTCAACTGAGAATCACTGAGAGAAATAAGGGGCCCGCCCCAATAGGATTTGAATTGATGACGAAGAAAAAAGTAGCTCCCTCCTCGTTCGAGTATGTCGAACCCATCGGTGACCGAGTGCTCGTCCGCAAGGATGAACCCAAGCGGGAAACCCGAGGTGGAATCGCGTTGCCTGATGCCGCCGAGATTCCAACCATTACGGGCCGCATCGTCACGATCAGCGCAGTCGTGGAGCATGACGATGAACTGCCGCTGCGTCAGTACGACAAGATCCTATTCCATCCCAAAAATGCGATCCCAGTGGACCTGGAGCACGACAATCAATTGTTCGTCGTGCCTGTCGATGACATCGTGGCTGTGTTCCGCCGGGAAACGCCGGCGGAGTAATCGCAGCGCACCGATGGCGGGTGATCGAAACCTGCAGAACGGTAGGATCGTCAATCCTGAGTTGCCGAGAGCCGCATTCGGCTCAACGACCGACAGTATAAAACGCGTATCCGCACGATCTCTCAAAGCGGCGGATAGTGGGTGGCCCTACTGGGGTCACTGAGCAGACGCGTGTGGTTGGCGAGCACTTCCGCTCGAGCCTCGGGCAACCACCGCTGAACCGCCTCGGGTAGTTGCTCCAGGCCCACGCGCGCCATGACTTGGTTGAGCCGCATCAATAGCTTCGTATCGTCGGCGTAGTCATAGAGAAACCGTGTTGTTGCGAACCGACGCAGCGTCTCAGCGATGCGATCGGTGGGCTTTCCTGTTATCTCGTTGACACTGGATTCGATCTCCTCCAGAGGAGCCTCGTCGAACAGCGCGTAGTACCGATCAACCCAGTGCCGCTGCGCGATCACATAGTTCGCATCGAGCAACATCTCGATCAGGATATGACCGACAAACGACGGCCGAAACCCTGCATCGCCGGGCATGCGATCTCGCAACTGCACAGCGAACTCAAGATTCATGCGTGCGAATGTCTCACCACCATGGAACCACTGGTCATCGGTGACGTGAGAGACGATGCCGGTCGCGACGCTGCGCATGACCGTATTGGGAGCATTTAAAAACGGTTCGGCAGCCCGCCGGCGAGCTCGGATGCGGCGGTCGATCACCGATAGGAAATCAGGCATGCCCGTACAGATGGCTTGCACCGCTAAATCGAGCTCAGACGATGCATCCGACGACGGGCCAGGCAACGAGTGCATCGCAGGGAGCGCGTGACAGAGAAAATTCATGGTGCCAGTTGAACAAGCCAATCGGCCATCGACCACCGCAGAGAATCACGATTGTCGGCAATGGCGTCATTGAGCCGGTCGACCAAGCGGGTGTTCTCTTTGCGGATCCAAACCTTGCCGATCGTGTTTTCAGCGAGATCACCGATCTCCTCCGCCGCATCGCCTCCGAGTTTGCTGATCCGCTCGACCTCGAATCGGTCCACAGACAAGGACGCCTTCTCAACATTGACGTTCAGCTCGACCGCCGGCGGCACCTCGGCGAAGTCCGCCGACATCCCCATCGTGAGCGTCGACCTCATCGATACGTTCATCTTGCCCGATATCTCGATGCTGTACCACTTCATCCCCAGGTTCCAACGTTCGACCCGCACCGCAAAGCGAGCTGGTGTCGCGACCGTCGCGTCGGCTCGCCAGCTTTGCAGTCCGGCATCGGATGTCACTGCTGTCACACTGTGAATCGTCACCACGTCGGAGGCTGCATAGGGCTGCAGCAGCGTAGCGACATTGCCATCGGAAACCGTGACCGAAGCGGCCGTCGAATCCGAGCCCGCCGACGCGGGCGCTGTGTTCTGCTCGGACAGCTCAATTTCATACCGGAGCCAGCGACCGTGCCGCAGCTCTCGCCAACGTCGATGCGTCTTCAGTTCCCAGCCGTCCCGATGGACCTTCACACCTGCCCACACTTTCTTCGTCTCGCCCCAATCATCATCGCCATCGATGCATGGGGGGACCTGCATCATCAGTTCGTGGGCGAGCCACTGCACCGATTGCCGGGTCTGATCGGAGGTCATCGAGACGCCAGCACTCGGTGGGAATTGAGCGGAGAGGGATCTCGTCCCGAACAGCAGCAACCCGATCACGATGAAACGTGCCAGTGGCGGAGCCGGGATCTTCCACCGAGCAGGAGGGCGGATCGCCGCCTGCACTAGAATGCGCGAGCGTTCGAGATCGATACCCCGACGCGTCCCCACTCGGCTCAACCCAATCGATTTGCTTAGCAAACAGCCGTTATTTCTCATCTTTCGCCCCCCCCTGACCAAACGTGTCACCCTGTGCTGCGATCCTACTAGTAATCCAAGGCGAACGCCGCACCGAGCCGAACGCAAGGCTTCGATCTGTGGATTGCAAATCACCCGCTGCAGGCCCATTTCACATCCCTCTGACGACTTCCAACCATGACCACTTTGACTCTCGATCCCGCTGTTTCCTCAGCCCCCTTCGCTATCGCCCCGTCGCGACGACGAAAACCGCTAACGACTCAGCAGATGCTTCGAATCGCGATGCTCGATTCCGATGAGTGGGTAGTGGAACTGGAGTATGCCGATAGCAAAGGCAAACGCACTCGCCGCACCGTCAGCCCGATTCGCTATTCCAATTCGGATCGGTTTCTCGGATTGTGCCTGTGCCGCGAACAACCCCGTCAATTCTATTTCAACCGCTGCAGCAACATCCGTCTCATCCGCAGTGAGGATGTGATCATGCCCGTCGAGATGATCGAACTCGAAGACTGATCGCAAGAGACGAGCCCTCAGACGAACATATCCCAGTTCGTTGGTTCACCTCGAGTCAGTTTCCGGTTCGTCGTCCGACCGCAGACCCGCGACCAATTCTTCGGCGTCAATCCATGTCCAGGACGTACGATGCGGAGACAGTCGGGGCCCACGACTTCGCCTTTTTCCACGTCTCGAGTTACGAAAATAGAGCGGCGGAAAATCAGGGATTTTTGCTGTGGGCCCGCACTGCCATAGCGAATTTCACCCAACGCTTGCCAAGCTCGCTCGGTCTCGACAACCAAACTCTTCAGCTCATTGGGTTCGAGAGAGAATGCGGAATCCACACCGCCATCGGCGCGGCGGAGAGTGAAGTGTTTTTCGATTACGGTCGCGCCCATGGCCACGGCAGCGACCGCAGCACCAATCCCACCGGTGTGATCAGACAGACCAACTTGCACACCGAAACTATCCCTCAGGTGCTCGATCGTTCGCAGGTTCGTCGATTCCGGTGTAGCGGGATAGTTGCTCGTACATTTGAGCAGTACCAAGTCGCCACAGCCATGCTCACGAGCGCACTCGATGGCTTGATCAATCTCCGCCAACGTCGCCATTCCCGTTGACATGACCAGCGGTTTTCCGGTCGCAGCGGTCTTGGCGATCAGCGGCAAATCCGTCAGTTCAAAAGAAGCGATTTTGTAGGCGGGCGCATCGAGTGTCTCGAGAAAATCGACAGCCGTTTCGTCAAATGGTGAACTGAATGCGATGATCCCGCGTGACTTGGCATGCGCAAAGATCGCGTCGTGCCAATCCCACGGAGTGGCGGCCTCTCGATAGAGCTCATGCAACCGACGCCCAAACCACAGGCTCTCCGGGTCGAGGATCTTGAACTCATCCCGATCGACATCGAGGGTCATGGTATCGGCGGTGTACGTCTGCAGTTTGACCGCGTGCGCTCCAGCATCGGCCGCTGCATCGACGATCGCAATGGCTCGATCGAGCGACTGGTTATGATTCCCCGACATCTCTGCGATCACGAACGGAGGCTGATCCGTTCCAATCGAGGTCGTCGCGATTGGAAAACTCGGCAATGTCATGCGGCTCTCAGCTTCTTCTGTTTCACGGCTGCGTTGATACGTTGGAGGTGCGGATGCTGGTCGAGTAGTTTCAATACTTCCGCGGTGGTGACAAAGTCCGTACCGCCAAAGTGTCGGAACACAGCTTGAAAGAAGACAAAATCGGTCGGCTCATCGAGCGTCCACCTTAGCGCCGATTGGTCGACCTGCTGAACGATATTCTCTAAGTGGAATCGCTCGGGGTGTTGATAGAAATAAGGCGTCACGTGCTCACGCTCGTAAGCGGCTGTCGCTTCGCGGTGCGCCACTTCCAATGCTTCCATGCTGAACATCTCCATGTCGAGTCCATGCGGATAGCTGCGCGGACGCGTATTGGAAATGTAATCCACCGGAGGAACGTTGTTCCGGTGGACTCGATACTGCGCGATGAGCTGGTCTGCCAATTGGGGATCGATCAGCGGGCAATCCGCTGTGATCCGAATCACATCGGTGGCCCGAGAAACCAAGGCGGCATGATGGTAGCGAGCCAACACATCGTGTTCGCTGCCGCGAACCACCCGCACCCGGCAACGTTGACATTCCTCGATGATCGCATCATCAGCGGACTCATGCGTGGTCGCTACCACAACCTCATCGACCCGCTTGCAGGCCCGCATCCGATCGACGATTCGGCCGAGCACGGTTTGATCGCCAAGGCGTAGTAGCACCTTCCGCGGCAACCGGGTCGATCCCACTCGAGCTTGAATGATAACAACTGTTTTCATGGGTTTTACTTTAGCACTATCCGTAAAGGGGTCTGACCCTTTGGAGGCGAGTCCTTTGACTTGTTTCTCGTCGTTCTCACCGGCGAGGGTCAGACCCCTTCTTGGCGAGACTGTTTGCTCGAGCCATCCCCAAAATCGGGGTGGCCACATTCTCCGATTCAACCACTTCCCGAGAGCAGTGGTTGTCTACCTCGTATTTGCTGATTTCGTTCTTGAGGTGGCCGCTTTAGGCGGCCATCGTCCGCACATGGCCCGCGGTCGCGAATGTCCGGCGAACCGAAGAGATCACTTGCTTGACCTCCGCGTCGGTCATGGCTGGAAAGACCGGGATACTCAATGCCCGGTCGTAATGCCCAACAGCGCCCGGGAATTGGGAGGCGGTATGTTGATATCGATCGACGTAAAACGGCTGGAGTGGGACTGGGTAGTAGTGGACCTGGGTTCCCACACCGCAGTTAACAAGACGCTGCATCAACTCCGCCCGGTCGCATCCCAGCGATTGGAAATCAACATGCAGGCAGAACAGGTGCCACGCCGAAGTGTTGAGCGTGTGCGACGACGGCAGTTTGAGATGGCTAACATTCCGCAGTTCGTCGAGGTAGCGCTCGGCTATCTCACGTCGCCGGGTGATGAATCGATCCAGCTTCTTCAACTGCGAACACGCGAGTGCACACGACATCTCGGGGATGCGGTAATTGAATCCCGGTGTGTGCATTTCGTAGTACCAAGGCCCCTCCTCGGGCCGGCGCAACTCGCCGGGATCCTTCGTCATCCCATGGCAACGAAATTGATTGAGTTTGTTCTGCAGCTCAGGACAATCTGTAGTCACCGCACCGCCTTCACCGGCAGCGATATGTTTAACGGGATGGAAACTAAAGGTCACCATGGCTGCGTGACCGAGTGAACCGACGGGCACACCATCCTGGTGAACGCCACCAATCGCATGGCTGGCATCTTCGACTACCACCGCCTGAGGGCACAAACGGTTCACCGTATCGGCAATCGCCGCCATATCGCAGGCTTGGCCAGCGAAGTGAACAGGGGCCACCGCTCGAACCCGCTGGCGCACATCACTCGACAGTGCTGCGGCGAGCGTCTCGGCGGTCATCAGTCCCGTTTGGGAATCAACATCGCAAAAACGAACCTCTGCACCCAAGTAGATTGCTGCATTGGCGGTCGCTAAAAAAGTATTCGCTGGCACGACCACGACAGTGCCCGGCCCCACGTCCGCAGCCGCATAGGCCATATGCAAAGCCGCGGTTCCGGAATTGCACGCTACCGCGTAACGAGATTGGCATCGCTGAGCCAGGGATGCCTCAAAGGCGTCGATCGCAGGTCCTTGCGTCAACCAGTCTGAACGCAGAGCGTTAGCGACGGCTTCGATGTCCGTCTCGTCAATCGATTGACGGCCGTATGGAATCACGTGAATGGCCCTCCTTGGCCAATAGTAATGGTCGTGATGCTGACTCACTCACGTCCAGCACAGCACCATATCGGATGCTGATGCAAACACGAGGAAACGCCAGTCAATACTGTTCTCTCACGCCGTAGTAGAGGCTCTCCGACAATCGAAGCTACCCCAATCAAGCTAAAAGCCTTTCCGAGAAGGTGTTCAGAAAGAAGACCGTCCGCATTCGCCGAGGACGTTCCCGAGCAGGCCGACGGATTCGCCTCCAAGGGGTCAGCCCCTTATTCGGACAGGCGTTAAGCAGCCACTCGCAGACGATGGGGTTCGACGGGACCGCAGCAACGCGCGATCGTGTCACGGAGTTCCTCAACGCTTAGCCAATGCGGGTTGTTATCGCTCGCGTAGCAGAAATTGTCTGTGCAAGGTTTTCCGGACGCGACATAGCTCGGTGCGTCTTTGCACCACGGGCGTGCCGATGGCTGAACAATGTAGTGATCATCGAATTCGAGGGTCATGCGGGCCTCGTCAGCTGGGATCATGCATTCATGCATTTTTTCGCCCGGACGAACCCCGACGACTTTCGTCTTGCATTCCGGCGCGACGGCTTTCGCGATGTCCATGATCGAAACACTCGGAATCTTCGGCACGAAAATCTCGCCGCCTTCCATTCGTTCGAATGATTTCAACACAAACTCCACGCCTTCTTCGAGCGTGATCACGAACCGAGTCATATCAGGGCTGGTGATGGGCAAGACTCCCTCGCCGCGTTTGCTCTCGAAGAACGGCACCACACTACCATTGGAACCGAGCACGTTGCCGTAGCGAACCGCACAGAAACGAGTTCCGCTCTCGCCCGAGAGCGAATTCGCGGCGGCGAACAGTTTGTCGCTGCACAGCTTCGTCGCTCCATAAAGATTCACTGGAGCCGCCGCTTTGTCGGTCGACAGGGCGACCAGTTTCTTAACGCCGGTGTCAATGCACGCATCGATCAGGTTTTCGGCGCCACCAATATTGGTGCTGATGCATTCTTGCGGATTGTACTCAGCGATATCGACGTGCTTCATTGCTGCAGCGTGGATCACATAGTCGATGCCACCGAGAGCGCGTTGCAGCCGGTTCTTATCGCGAACGTCCCCCACGAAGTAGCGCACCTCTGGGAAATCGGCGGCAGGGAAATGGTTCCGCGCCATATCAACATGCTTTTGTTCGTCGCGGCTAAAGACGACCAAACGCTTTGGTCGATGTTCGCGCAGCAGCGTTTCGACACATTTCTTTCCAAACGAACCGGTGCCACCGGTAATTAAAACATGGCTTCCTGCAAGCGACGACATTCGAAATCCTTTCGAGAACTGGGTATCACGCCGGCAGTCTACTGATTTGCCAATCCCCCACCAAGATCAATCTGAGAAAAATCAATTGGGGGGTGGCAATGGGTGCCAGACTTCGCCGATGCCACCGATACTGCGGTCCCCGCGACTGGTGAACCACTGCGTTAGTCCCGTCTCGGGGCGGGCTGGCGGCCAGATCGATCGCAACGCCGAGTTGTGCAGACGCAGAGCGAGAAAGGGTGTTGCGAGTTCGATCGGCGTCGTGAAGCGAAACTCCGGCAACCTCGTCGCGGCGGCGAGTATCAATGTGCCACGCCGCATGCCATAGCCCACGTGATTGCCGACGACGCCGCCAACACCGATCGTGCCCGCCACCTGCCACGCCGCGACTTTCGCCCCCGCATCGCCAGCGATCCAAATCTCGCCTCGTCGCATTCGAGACCCAGCAAAATCCCCTGCACTGCCGCCGACGACAATCTGCCCGCCGTCCATGCCACCCTTTCGCGAGCCCGTTGGCGCCGCCAGATATCGGCCTGCGTTTCCAGCGATCCGGATCGAACCACCACTCATGCAGGCGCCGCAGTGGTCACCGATATCCGCTTCCACCATGATCCGCCCAACGCGATGTTGATGGCCGAGATGATGGACTCGCCGACAGTCTCCTTTGAGAACCAAAGTCGGATGGGAATCCCCCGTCGTCTGGGATTCCAATTCAAAGATTTCACCCAACTGCACGGAGAGCGAGTCGACCCGAATCACGAGGTGTGATATCTGATCCGGGGTCCTCTCCACCAAGTCCTCAAGCCGCAGGCTCGAAATATCAATCGATTCGGTGGTGCCGGTTCGCAACCGAAGTGAAATCGCCTTCATGCTTCCCTCCCCGTCATGAGGTCATGAAGGTGAAAGTGGTGGCGGCCGAGTTTGCCTCCGTAGTTGCCCGCTGTGATGCCCGTCAATCCATCGCCGCCGACCGCTTCACAAGCCGCGACCACGCCCGCTGCGATCGCCTCGGCGATCGCGTCGAAACTCGCTCCATCGAGGACAATTTCAAGCACGGCCTTCGTTCCCGAGGGCAGTTCTGTCTTGGTCAGCTCGCGCAGCGAAGGACAAAATCCTTCGTTGGTCGATGCGAATAGAGAAGCGTACTTCGACCCCACCTTGGAACCACTGCGAGTCGCACCGCCCGGGAACGGCGTGATCACGCCGGACAGCGGCGCGATCGCCGCAACCGCCGCGCGGCACGCGGTCACGACAGTCTCGATGGACCGGCCGAGCAGGATGAAGTTACCACCGCCGATCGCCTCGGTCCGTCCGCAATCGTGCTCACACACGAATTCTCCATCCATCACCGGAACCCGCCAATAACGCGTCGCTTCGGTCTCGGTGGGCTCCCCCTCACCCAAACCGGTAGACCAAATCTGTTTGCTGATCTGATTGCCATCACCGAAATAACGCAGCGTCTTGCCCAGCGGCACACGTTTCGGGTACACCGATGGGCCTCCGATTAAGCCGGCGTAGAGGGCCGTTGTGGGACACGTCAAAATGCACTGACCGGCGCGGCGCGGGATCTGTTCTTCGAGTTCTTTCCCCGAGACGGCAAACGCTAAAATTGCCACGCCCGGCCGCCCATCGGGTGTCTCCTGCGGCGCGAGCTCCCGTTCGACGGCGATCTCAACACCGCAGGCAATCACGCTCGTTCCAAACCCTACCATCGCCGCGGCCGCCGCCTCACACCACTGCCGGTCAGCAGCTGTCACGATCAACCGCGTCATCTTCATGTCGAAAGCTTCCGCAAACGTGGCGTGAATTGGCACGCCAGCAATTCGCAGCGATGAACCGATGGCCCAGTCTCCTGCGGTATCGCCGGTGAGTTTTCTTGAATCGGTCACGATGCGGCCCCCCCGTGGACCGTCGACGTCTCGCCCTGCATCCCAGTATTTCGCAACCGACTGCCGAGCACGTCTTCCAGCTCCGCATCGCTGATCCACAAGCGATCCAGTGCGAAGGTGCCGTTCTGAGCATATCGTTTGCGAAAATCAGTGAGTTGTTTGGAGGCGACCCGGCTGCCGATCGCCTGCGCATCCGCCGCGAGTGTGCAATCGAGCTGCGGGGAACCTGTGGGCTCTACGGCGGCGCCGCAGCGGCGAATCAATTCCCCCGATTTGAAGACCAGCTCGGGGACCGCGAACATTTTCTCGATGCTTGCCTGTTGGCGGTACACCACCACATCGGCAACACAACCGGGGGCCAATGTCCCTCGATCAGATAGCCCCAAAATACGGGCTGGAGCGTTTCGCGTCATCATCGCGATATCCGAGAGTGAGTACTCACGCGAGATTCCTGCCAGCGAACTGGCGGCAGCCGCCTCCGGGTGAATTTCAGCCAGGGCTGTTTCTCGCAGCGTGCGGTCGGCGAGCAGACCGAGCAAATGGGGGTAGGCGGTGAAGGGACCGCCGTTGGGATGGTCGGTCGTCAAAAAGACTCGTGACGGATCATCAACCATCAGGAACAATTCGAGTCCGATCGCCCACTGCAGCGAATGCACAAACTCCCGCCGCCGATATCGAAACGGAACGACACCGCACCCCGCTTCGCATTCCACATCCACCAACACCGACTTACGCGGCTTGGCGTGGGCGGAGTTGACGTGTTGGTGCATGGAATCGGCACTGATCGTGACCGTTTGACCAAACTGCACCTGGCCAACATCAATGGTCACGTTGGAGTGCTTACCCATTGCCTCGACTAGCGCCGAAGCGGCCGACGAGAACTGGTAGGGGCCATCCTTGCCGTAGCAATGAAACTGCGCGTGCGTCAAATGAATCGGGTATCCATCGGCGGCCTCAATCGTGGCGAGCGTGGAGGCAATATTACCGGGCACGCCAAGATTGCTGCAGTGGACGTGCAGCGGATGGGCCAAGCCGATCTCGTGCACCGCCCGGCACAACACGCGCACAATTTGCCCCGGCGTGACACCGCTGCACGGGTGCGGGGTGTCAACATCCAATGATCGATGGTTGAATTTGAACGCATGAATCCCACCTGGGTTGACGACTTTGACCGCGATACAGCGGGTCGCCATCACCATCCAAGCCACGTAGGCGTTGATGGTCTCTTGCGGCGATTTTTCGGCGATCAACTGCAACAGCACGTCATCATTGCCGAGTAGGCAGTAGCCGCCTGTATCGATCCCGCGGACGTCCGCCATCTCCGCATGCGCCGCACGCGCGTTGCAGGGGATCACGGCGGGTTCGAGGCAAGTCGTGTATCCCATGTCGAGATACCGCGAGGCCGTCGTACTCGCCGAAGGCAGGAACCGGCAATCAGCGGGATCGGAGGAATCCGTCGGCTGCGCCCCTCGCCATGGAGGCATCTGGTCTCGCAACAGCATCCGCGCCAACGAAACCTTGCCGCCCCCGATATGTGTATGCAAATCGATCCCGCCCGCCATGCTCAGGCAACCGGTCGCGTCGATGTCCAGGTCCGGCGTGACAGGCTGCTCCGGTGCGTCCAAAAGACGACCATCTCGCATCCACAAATCCGACGGGGGCGAGATACCAGCTGTCGTCCCGTCAACAGATCGCTCAGGATCGATCAATCGACTGCCGTGGATACGGGTTAACATGAGCTTCCAATAACCGAACAATGAGAGACCGCTGGCCACTGAGTGTCGCTCGATCAATGGCTAGTTTTGTGGTGTGGCCACGAAATTCTGTTGACGCAGGACCGATGGCGAGGAAGCCGCGCAGGAAGAAACTTAACACTTCGCTAGCGAGTTTGCTACGCATCAGATCCCCAGCAATCTGCCCATCCGAATCGGCTGGCACGCGAACGGTACGCGGCCGCAGGTGAAGAGGCGAGAAAGGATCAAAGCCTTTCTAGCGACGTTCGCTCGAAGCGGCCCTGAAGGTGCGCAGCTGCTTTAACTCTTCTGACTGTGCCAACATCGCAGGGCGTCGTCGTGGATCTCCCGAGTCGATGCGCCGCTTTGATCGGCGAGTCGGCAGGCCTCGGCATCTTCGAGTGAGAACCGCTGGGAACCGTCGGGCAATGTCACGACTTTGCCTTGGGCGGCACCATGAGTTGTTTCGATCTGAACTGCTTGCCGGGCGAGTTTGGCTCGATCGAGCGTCTGCCGGCGGATACCGATCGTGGACGTGTGATGGAACAACAAATTCTGCATCGCCACCACATCGGAATCGTCGCAAAGAACTGACACGATGCCCGCCAATCTCCCCTTCTTCATCACACACGGGGTTTGCCAGACATCGATCGCACCGGCGGCGAACAAGCGCGCCGTCGCAGCGGCCATCTGTTCGGCCGTCGCGTCGTCAATATTGGTTTCCAGCAGGGTGACTCGGTCCGTCTGGACGTGCCGCGATGTCGCGGTCGATTCGGTGAGTTCGCCGAGAGTGATGCGCAGCACATTGGCTTGACCGGGCAGGTCACGTGTTCCGGCGCCATAGCCAACCCGTCGCGCTATCATCGCTGGGGAGGGGCCGAATGTGGACGAGAGGGTTTTGATGATGGCGGCGCCGGTCGGGGTTGTGAGCTCCGATTCGATGTCGCTGTGCATCAGCGGCACCCCGATCAAGAGTTCGGCGGTCGCTGGCGCTGGAATCGCGACACGTCCATGATCGATGACGATCGACCCCGTGCCGGTTGGGATTGGCGAGGACGACACCGAGTCGATCCCGAGTGAGTCGATCGCGATCGCGACCCCCACGATATCGGCGATCGAATCGACGGCCCCGACTTCGTGGAAATGGACCTTCTGCAGGTCACAGCCGTGGACTTTAGCTTCGGCCTCGCCAATGCAGCGAAAAATCCGCAACGCAAGCTCTTTTGCTGAGTCCGTAATCCCCGCCGACGAGCCGATCATGGCTTCGATGTGATGGAGATGACGATGGGCGTGTTGCTCGGGATGCTCAACGCGAATGGACTTGGCTCGAAAGCCGCATTTTTGGATGTCGTCGACGTGCAGTTTTAAATCCGCCACATCGAGCGAAGCCAGACCGTCGCGAACGAGTTGGGGGGAAACCCCCAGGTCAAAGAGCGCCGCCAACGTCATGTCACCACTGATGCCACTGACGCATTCAAAGTGTAAGTTAGTTTTCATGAGAGAGAGTACAACAGATTGGCGCGAGTTTCGGAACGGTGAGTCGTGAATAACGCATCACACCCCGTGCCGATGCTGCATCGACGCATCGCGATCTGGACCGCTCCGCTAATGTTTGTGCTGGCGGTCGTGTTCCTCGTCTGCCAGGCCGTATTGATCGTGATGTGGGTCGATGTTCCCACGCTGCGGGAAAAATCACTGGCCGCAGCCACTAACCCCACCAACCCATCAGCGACCGACGGCGAATTGTCGACCGACGACTCCGCCCGTCGCGAGCACGCCCCCAGCGAGCAAGCCCCCCTCACCCCCTCCAACCCAACCCCCTCCCCCAGCCCCCCATCGATCGACCCCGACCAGCACCAAATCGAGACGCTTCACCGAGCCTTGCTCGGTCCGACCTCTCCGGCCCAGTTGATGTTGGAGGGGGCGGCGGTGATCGCGATGTGTCTGATTTGGCCGATCGTTCTCCTCGAATCCGTCTACCACTGGATGATTCGGCCGAAAACCTGGGCCACGGCGCCGATGCACGCGTATTCGTTGATATTTTGCATCAGCCCCTCGCTTCGGATGTGTGCCCGGAGCGCCGAGATGGGGGATCGGTTGTGGCTGCCCAGATGGTCTTGGCAGCGTCCCGACCGACGATTGCGAAGGCGTTTGGAGCAGTCCTTTAGCGTCCCGATGATTGGGATCGCGATGTTGATTGTCCCGGTACTGGTCGTCGAGTTTCTGCTGAAAGACCAAGTCGCTCGGTATGCTTGGCTGCGGGTTGCCCTGCACATTGGGACGGGCGTGATTTGGTTTGCATTCGCCGCGGAATTCATCTTAATGATCTCGATCGCGGAGAAAAAATTCGACTATCTCCGCCGTCACTGGATCGACTTAGCGATCATCGTGCTACCGTTTTTCTCGTTTCTGCGGTCGCTCCAGGCAGTCCGGGGAACACGGCTGGCGAAGCTGGCCAAAGTGCCTCAGCTGACGAAATTGGCGCGAGCCTACCGGCTGCGTGGAACCGTTTTGAGAGCGTTTCGCGCCCTCGTTCTACTCGATGTGTCAGCCCGTCTGTTTCGCTCGACGCCCGAAAAGCGGCTGCATCGATTGCGGCAGGAACTGTCCGTGACCCAGCGCGAGGCGAGAATGATTCGGTTGATGATCGTGCGCATTGAACGGGAAATCCAGTTTCCTGAGCTCGCCGACGAGGAGGAAACGGACGAAGACTAAGTTTCGCAAAGAAATCTCGCATTTTGCCCCTTTTACTGAAACTTTGCCCGGCTTGTGGGGGTAATGAGGGTGTTGAGCGATCTGGACGCGGCTTGTCAAATCTTGTGGCCCCGTGTATCGATGATCGCTCTCTCCCGTCAGTACAACACACCGAAGGATGTATTTGTGAGTTGCATTTTTGCCCCCTCCCGATTTTCTCGCTCAGCCGCAGTGGCTGTCGTCGCTCTGTCGACCTTTGCGACGGCACAGCTGCCGCTTCGCAGCGTGTCGGCTCAGGATAAGCAGCCGATCTCGGCCGGTGAGACTGTTGCCGCCCCCGCAGTGACCGACCCGGTCGTTGTCGTGACCGTTGGTAGCGTCAACCAGATGACCCAGGACCTCAACTACCTCACTGGCGCCTTGGGTCAACCGCAGGTGGGTGGCATGTTCGCGATGATGGCGGGCACGTTCACGCAGGGCATCGACACGAGCCAGCCGGTTGGTGTGCTCGTCCCGTTGGTGGACGGTGCTCCCGAACCCATCGCCTTGATCCCCACCGCGGACGTCAAGACAGTACTCAAACGCCTCGAAGACAAAACCGGCCCCGCCGATGAGCTCGACGATGGCACCCTCGTCGTTGCTGTCGGAGCCAACACGATTTTCATCCGTCAGGTTGGAAATTGGGCAGTGCTCGCACGCAATCGCCGTGTGCTCGATCAAGCTCCCGCCGACCCGTCGAGTGTCATCGCTCAGATGGGAGCCGACTATGATTTGGCAGTTCGCCTGGACATGCAGCAGATCCCCAACTCGGTCCGCGAAGCCCTGGTCGCACAGATCCGGCAAGGGTTCGACCAAGCGATGAGCCAACAGCAGGGAGAAGATGCTGAATCGACCCGCCAATACGCCCAACAGTCGATGGATCAACTCGAGCAGATGATCAGTCAAACCGATGACGTGATGTTCGGCATCGATATTGATTCGGCGGGCAAACGCATCGTCTTGGACGGTTCGTTCACGGCTCTGCCCGGCACCAAGCTGGCGGCAATGTACGCCGACCAAAAACCGATTCCATCCGCATTCTCAATGGTGGTGCGTGACGATGCCGCCGGATACTTCCATTTTGCCTCGTCGATTAGCCCCCAAGCGGTTGAAGATGCCAGTGCCGGTGTCGACAGCATGCTGAAGATGGTCGGTCAAGCTTTCCAGAAGTCGGACAAGCTCGATGAGACAGAAGCCAAAAACGCGACCGAAGTGGTCAACCGGATCGCCGAATTGGTGCTCGCGACCTACCAAGACGGCAAGGTGGACGCCGGCGCTGTGCTGCTGACCGACGCCGGTTCGATGAAATTTGTCATGGGGGGCTATGTCGCCGATGGTGCCGAAGCTGCTGCGATCCTTCAAGACATCGCTAGCAAGGCTGAAGGCCACAGCGACGCGCCTCGCTTCGAGTTTGACCGGGAGACTTACAACGGTGTCAAGATGCACTTGATCGCCGCCGATGTCCCTGAGAAAGACGACGAAGTACGCAAGATTTTTGGCGATACGGTGCGGGTCCACATTGGTACCGCAGACAAAGCTGTTTACGTCGCACTGGGCGACCAGAGCGTGCCTTTGATGAAGGAGCTGATCGATTCGGCAGCCACGCCGTCCGCCTCAGCAGCTACGGAATTGGCTCGTTTTGAAATCAACCTGATGCCGATTCTACAGTACACCCAGTCGGTAGAAGCCAATGATGGGATCTCGAGCATGATTGACGCACTCAGCCGCGCCGATGATCCCGGGACGCTGCGAGCCGTCAGTGAGCCAATCGACAACGGTCAATCGACGCGGGTTGTTCTGCGTGACGGACTGCTGCGTGCGATCGGTGGCGCCATCCGCCAAGCACAAGCTCAGCAGATGCAGCAGCAGAACAGTGGCCAGTTCTAAACGGCCGATTGCCCACACGACTCGCTGAACATCACTGCCAGGGGGAAATTCTCTCTGGCAGTTGTTCGTTGGTGCGGCGCGTCATTATCTTTCTTGTTTACCCGCGTTTCCCCGTCGATGGAGCTGCGTTTGTCCGGTATTCGATACCGCCCTTCGATCGACGGGATGCGCGCGATCGCTGTCCTGGGCGTCCTGCTTTTTCATTTAGATGAATGCCTGCTGCCCGGTGGTTTCGTAGGCGTCGACGTGTTCTTCGTTATCTCCGGGTATCTGATCACGTCAATCATCTATCGCGCGGCGGAAGCGAATCACTTTTCGATTTCAAGATTCTATCAACGCCGCATCTCGCGAATCTTTCCGGTTCTCTTTGCCGTGACGCTGGCGATCCTCGTGGCAGCTTCGTGGATCTACAGCCCCCAGGACTTTGCTTCCGCAGGGGCATTAGCCGTGGCCTCGGTGCTTTCGGTTGCTAACCTCAAACTGATGCTGCAGGGCGATTACTTTGATGTCACCGCCGACAGCCAGCCCTTTCTGCATTTCTGGTCGTTGTCGGTAGAAGAGCAGTTCTACATCTTTCTTCCGGTGCTGCTGATGGTTGCCCAGCGATTTCGATTCTCACGAGGTGTGTTGCTTTCGGTCCTGTGGATACTCGCTCTGAGCAGCTTCGCGGCGTGCCTGTACGCCACTCCCCTGAACCCCACCTGGGCCTTCTACCTGCTACCGACGAGGGCCTGGGAACTGCTCGCCGGGGCAATTCTCGCTGTCACCGCTACCCGTGCGGGGCAGTCATCCCTGCGAGCCAAGAATGCCCTCTCCTTAATTGGACTTTCCTTGATCGTGCTCTCAATGGGTTTGATCAACGAATCGATGCCGTTTCCAGGTTACGTTGCTCTGTTTCCGGTTCTAGGAAGCGTTTTGCTGATTGGGGTGGCCCATGAACCTGAGCAACTGACAGAGCGGCTTCTCTCTCACGATTGGCTGATTCGTATCGGTCGGCTTTCGTATTCACTTTATCTATGGCACTGGCCGATCTACTGCTTCGTTGATTATCGCTTGTTCTCGGACACGCCGTCAGTGCGCATCGGTCTGAAGGTCGCGTTAACGGTAGCGTGTTCGGTGGCTTCCTATTTTCTCATCGAGAAACCGTTTCGTGCTTACCTGAACCAACCCCAGCGGAAGTCGCTTGGATTCATTGGCCTCGCAGTCGGCGTGGCGATGCTCGGCTGGGCAGGCTACACCATCCGGCAAGACAATTACATCGACTCGTCGGTTCGTGAAATCGCGAGCGGTGGTATCCAATTCCCTGGGGAAAGCAACTCGCCACGTATCGTGTTGATGGGTGACAGCAACGGGTCCATGTACGGAACCATGATGAAATCGCTGGCTGCAGAAGAGAAACTGAACTTGAATGTGATCAGTGTCGCTGCGGGGGCGCCCTTTCCAGGGACGCGACAATACCGGGAATCTCTGAAGTGCCTTCAGTCTTATCAGCCCGATGTGACTGTTTTTGCAGCGGCGTGGGCAACGAAACTCGATGGAGATCAAGCCAAACTAACGGTGGCGTTAGATGCAATTTTACAACACTCTTCGTCGATCGTGCTCATCACTCAGCCGCCTGTCCTCCCTCAGAACGCGACACGGCAGTACTTTCGAGAGCACGGTATCGAGCCTGTTTATGAGGATGCGGAATTAGAGAGTCGACGACATCGCACGAACGAGTTTCTCGCAACACTTGCTTCGGATCGCATCGCAGTGGTTCGCATCAACTCCGAGTTCCAACGCCCGGATGGCGAAATCGTCTTGCTCAATAAGGCGGGGCGCCAATTGTTCCACGACCGAGCTCATCTATCCGAACATGGGGCTCAGCGGGTCAAGCCGCAGGTGTCTGCAGCAATTCGCGAGCTGCTGAAGCGAGGCTCGCAATCGGAAGGCCGCCAAAGCTCGAACTCGTCAGATGGTCGGGGCAGTGCTACCGACCAACGCCGCCACGGTCAGCTTCCGCAGGATCGAGCGTCCGAGGTTCGTACTGCGGGCCACAAGATACTCTACAGTTATGATAGGTCCTCGCCACCGATCGATTAGACGAAACGCGATTGACCGGCGGTTGTCACCGCCACACCAACTCACAGAGATATCGTTGATGAAGAAATTATCAAAGCTGGCCACTCGATTGACCGAGCGTCTGCCCATCATTTTGAGAACCGCCTTGGGCACCCTGATCATGGGCCAGGCGCTCGCACCGGCCCAAGACACCACGCCCCAAGCCGAGTTGGTGTGGAGCGATGAGTTCGATGGCGATTCGCTGGACTATTCCAAATGGGGCGTCGCCGTGAACGCATTCGGTGGTGGCAACCACGAGCTCCAAATCTACACCGACCGCCCCGAGAACGTTCGCGTCGAGAACGGCAACCTGGTTCTGGAGGCGCGGCACGACCACGCCGCGATCGCGGGAACCGAGCGGGAATATTCGTCGGGCCGAATCCATACTAAACATCGTGGCGATTGGACCTACGGCCGCGTCGAGGTGCGAGCCAAGCTACCAGTCGGTCAAGGAATTTGGCCAGCGATCTGGATGCTTCCCACCGACGACGCATATGGCGGTTGGGCGGCGAGCGGAGAGATTGACATCATGGAGTATCGCGGCCAAACGCCCAACGAAGTGCTGGGCACACTGCACTTCGGCGGTAGCTGGCCCGAGAACACCCATTCGAGCGCATCGTACAAACTGCCCGCCGGCACGTTTGCTGAGGAATTCCATGTCTTCACACTGGATTGGCAAGCCGAAAAAATGGTCTGGTCAGTCGATGGACACGCCTATCGCACCGAGACCAAGTGGCATTCCAGTCAGGCCGAGTACCCTGCGCCGTTTGATCAGAGGTTTCATTTGCTATTGAACCTGGCCGTCGGCGGCGGTTTCGTCGGCTCCCCAGACGCCACCACAGCTTTTCCACAACAGCTCCTCGTCGACTACGTCCGCGTCTATCAATAGCCCTTCCCTCAACCGAGAAATAGCCATGCACCGCTACACCCGCCTGCTCTTCTTGCTTTGTGTCACCATCGCGACGCCCGCTTTGACGTCTGCGGACCAAGCCACCCCCTCCCAACCGGAAACGGGGTCAACGGCCGAAGTCCGACAGGGCAATTGGGCCTTCACACCGGACCCAAATCTCCCCAATGTCCTGATCCTGGGTGACTCCATCTCGATTGGCTACACACTGCAAGTCCGAGAAACACTGCAGGGTAAAGCCAATGTGTTCCGGCCGATTTCCGACGACGGTCAACGCCCAGAGAACTGCAGCGGCACGACCAAGGGCGTGGCATCGATTGACCGTTGGCTGGATGGTCGTGACTGGGATGTGATTCACTTCAACTTCGGCTTGCACGATCTGAAACACGTCAAGGAAGCGGGAGCGGCACAAGCCTCTAATTCGATGCAGGATCCACGCCAAGCGGAACCGGAAGCCTACCGAAAGAACCTAACGGAGATCGTCAAAAAACTCAGCGCCACCGAGGCCAAGTTGATATACGCCACCACGACCGGGTACCCCGCAGGCGTGAAGCCGGCTCGACTGCCTGCCGACGCCAATCTCTACAATGAGCTCGCCGTCGAGATCATGCGGTCCCACGATATCGAGATCAATGATCTGCACGCACTCTGCCAAGACCGCATGGAAGAGCTCCAACTCCATAAGAACGTCCACTTCAATGCCAAAGGCCGAACCGTCCAAGCCGAGCGGGTGGCGACTGTCATCGAGAAAGCATTGGACCATCCAACGGCAAACCAGACGAAGTAACGAGCGACTAGCCAGGCCCAGGGGCCTGTCCGGATAACTTCTTGCCGATTCGAGTGGAAGACGACCGGGCAGCGATCTCACGATCTCCGCCGATGCATTTTTCGAGCACGGTTCCGCAACAACGTCTACGACGAGACGGTTGAACTGCGTCGGGCCGAGCGTTTCCAGATAAAGCCATCGAGGACATAGTGCGTGATCTGGGGCACGGCGAGTAGCGGGGCTAACCACATGCCGATTGCAAGCCGATCGCCCGTCCCATCCGCTTGATCCGCGGCCCCCAGATCGGCCCACCCAAACAGCCATGTGCGTTGATGCGATAGGCCACAATCCCATAGCAATTCCTCCGCATAGGCCAGTATCCAAATCGCGCCGAGAAACAGCGAGACTCGGCCCACGGTCGTCTGCCAACGTGAGGTCATCGATGAGGCTCCGCGTTGCCAGCGATACCAATAGATCAGCACCATGTAGGGAATGCCGTGGATGATCACATTGGTGACGGTGAACGCGTAGTCGGAATTGAGCGTGATGATCCCGATATACCAACACAGCGCCGTCGTCACCACGACGAGATCTTTCCCTGGATTCCAAGCACCGCATGAGAGACCGCGGTAGAGCGATCGGCCAGCGTATATCGCCAACGATAGCCAGTAGATGGGTTGGAGAATCGTGGCGGTGAACGGCGGCAGTGTGACGAAGTCGCCTGCGGTGAACCAACTGAAATTACGCGGCAGGTGCGCGTGCCAGTAAACCAACGGATAGATCGTCGCGAGGTAGATCGCTGCCGCATCGATCCACCACCCCACCGGCTCACGATCGTTCTCGCGAGAGCGATACAGGGCCACCCATCCGTACTGTTGGCGGATGAAATGAAAGACAGCGAGATAGGCCAGGAAACTCCAAAACAACACAACGCTCTCACTGTACACCGCTGCGCCGACGAGAAACGCGAGCAACGGTGTCAGGGCGTACAACCACGGCCGGCGGCGCAGTTCAACAGGGTCGAAATAAACACGAAAGCCGGTCGCGTAAACGTGTGCAACATCGATCAATAGGATCGCCGCGACCCACGTCCACCCCGGCGTGTCTTCGTGCAAAATCCCCATCGCTGCACCGAGAGGCAGCATCGCTAATGCCAACAACGCGCTGCCGCCGAAAGTGAGCAGATCAACCCACGGCGAAAAAAGAACTGGAAATTGTGGCCGCGTGTCGCTGTGCGAGAAAGCATCCGTGATTGACATGATTTCGACTACTACGGATCGTTCGCTGGCCAGATCACAACGTTGCCATCGCGTCCTGCCGTTATCATGAGGGTCTCCCCAGGATTGAAATCGACTGCGCTGACGCCATCGCGGTGGCGAACCAGCTCGAGCAGTTCTCGTCCCTCCGGTCCTAGCCGGCTCGGTGACGAATTCCCCTCCTCGTCAGCCACTCCCAGTGTGAAACGTGGGTCCCAGATGCGAACGCTACGGTCGAGCGAAGCGGTAACCAAACGGAGCGTGGACGGTGAGAGGAGTCCGGGCCCGGGTTCGCTCGAGGGCGCCGAACCAATCAGATCCACGGCTTCAATCGCTTCGGCGTGCCCTTGAAAGACTGCGTCCGGTGAATCACCAGGGCGATCACGTTGGGACAAATCCCACATCCGTGCCAATCGATCCTGACCGGCAGCGGCCACGAAGCGTCCATCGGATGAAAAACAGCCTGAAAGGATGCTTCCAACCTCCGAGTCCGAGAATAAAACTCGTTGTTTCCCGTTATCGAGATCGATCAAGATCACTCGCCCCTGATTCGTCGTCGCCAGGAGTTGTCGGCCCGCGGGCGAAACCGTCAACGACAACAGAAACTCGGTACTCATTGTCGAGCTATCGCGTTCAATGGCAATCGTACCGAGTTGTTCAAACGTTCCAGAATCGCGGTCCAACAACCATTCGTGGATCATGCCATCTTCGCCGCCCGTAAAGAACTGTGCCGGTGTTGCGACGCCTCGATAAGCGATCGAACGCACTGATCCGGCATGCGGTGACTCGAGTTTCGCCATCGCCACGCCGCTACGGGCATCCCAGGCTTTCAGGCTGCCGCTTCCCGTTAGCACAATCGACCCGTCCGGCGAAAACGCTGTCACGCCGATTGATCCGTGAATTCGGTAGCTGACCTCGAGACTGCGTGAGGCCGTGTTCCAACGGTAAGCGGAATTGCCATGCAGAGAAATCAATTCATTGTCCGCGACCGGAATGATAGATGAGACATCACCGAGACGGTCGGGCAACCCCAAAACCATCTCCTTGGCGGCTTGCCCCACCCCATCATCGCATCGCCATTGCTCGACACGACGTGGTTGATCACCCGATGGATTCACGGCCACGAACACGTGATCGCCTGACTCGCCGATGGCAACGTAAGCGATACCCGCTCGTCCTCCCGATCGGGTACGCGCATCAACGGGGATGCTCTGCGTCAGGAGCGTTTGCCGCACAGCGGCCGATTCGGAAGTAGTCAATTGCCACAACACCGCATGATGGACAGTGGCATCCACTTTCTGTAACTCGGAGGAGGTAACTGCTCGGCGGCCGTCGGCCGACAAATCCACACGAGTGACCATGCCGTCATGGTTCAGGCGATCGACGATCTGCCGAGAGCGAACGTTGAATCGAGAGAGTTGGTTGTCGTCGGCAGCGATCCAAACACTCGCCCCATCAGGAGAGAACACAACATGATTGATGCGTGTCCCGAGCAGCAAGTCGATCGGCTCGCCTATCACCGCACCGGACTGCACATCCCACACCATCATGCGTCCTGCACGATCGGCCGTCACAGCGGTCGCCGCGTTCGGAGCGATCGCTACCGCGGTTACCGATTCCTCATGTCCGCCGAGCCGGTGCCGCACCGTCGCGGTCGATGTCGCCGGGTCAAATCGCCAGAGAATCACCCGGGCCTCCGGTGAACTCGAACCGGTCATGATTACGCGGGAATCAGCGGAAACAGCCAGTACCTGATTGAGTCCCGTGCCGGGTATCGTTCCCATCTCCGTCCCGCGCTGCAGATCCCAAATTCGCACCACCGCGTCGGCCCCGCCGACAAAAAGCCGTCCGGCGGCGCGGCTCAACCGCATCGACATAGCCCGGAACTCGGTGCCCTCGTCGAGCGAAACAATTGGTTTGGCCTGCGCGATCTGCGAACGATTCTCATCGACTGCGGATTCACCGGTTGCCATCTCGGCGGTCGTTTTCAGCCGCAGGGTCGCCGGATCCATGGTCAAAATTTTTGCCGTGCGATCACGACTCGCTGTAACCACGTGCTGGCCGTCGGCCGAAAGCGCAGCCGACGTGATCGCGTCGTCGTGAACATGCGTCATCACAGGATCGTGCCTCATCGTCTCGGCATCCGCACCGTCTCGGCTCGGTCCTGCTCCTCTGCCTGGGACCGGGTTTTCGCCGCCCGGCCGGAAGGAGGCCGACGAGGTGGGACCGGATTCGCCCCCCGACGTCCAGAGACGAATAGAATCATCAGCGCCGACCGATAGTACATCTTGTCCATCAGCCGATAAAAATCGTGCGTCTGCAACGGCGCCGCCATGCCCACGCAGTGTCCGCCGCAAACGGCCTTGAGGACGCTCATTCGCCGCCTCCGCTGGGATCACTTCCCAAAGATGAATCAGGTAATCATCGCCGCAGGTGAGCAGGGTTCGGCCATCAGCCGAAAACCGTACCTGGCGTACATTGGACCGGTGGGCGGGCATGGGCTCCGCCATTTCGGAGACATCTTCGCCAGCCATCGGGGGCCCGCGAAGGCGTCCCGCTTCCAAAAAGGGGTCGGACACCTTTTCGGCGCTACCGGATTGTTCGGAGGATTGTTCCCGAGATTCTGGGTCGGGTTGGCCTACGCTGTCGACCGCATTTTTAACGAGGTTGCCGATATCACGCGATTGGATCTGCGAGACTGGCCACAACAGGACTTCACCATTGACGTCTCCTGCGGCAGCGAGTTGACCGTCGGGAGAGATTGCAACACTCGTCAAAGGCGTGGCGTTACCTGCAAAGACGCCAATGCGATCGGCGCGAAGCTCGCCATCGGTAGACACGTCCCAAAACACGACTCGACCAAGACCTTTGCCGGAAATTGCCGCAGCAATCCGAAAGCCTTCTGCGGTGGGGGAGCAGGCAAGATCGACCACCGGTGCGATGTGCCACATGACCTCCTCGTCGCTCGGAGACTCGATGTTCCAGATCCGAACCGTCCGGTCGCTCGATGCGGAAACCAGGTACTCGCTGCCCATCCACTGCAGCGCGGTAACGGGTCCACTATGGCCGACCAGCCTTTGAAGAGGCGCCTCTGCGGCTGGTTCTCCCGATTCGAGTCGTCCCGTGGGGATAATCAGGATTTCACCATTCTCGCTCCCAACCGCCGCCAGCGTATTGTCGGCCGTGACTGCGATACAGGCTGCCTGCACATCACCGGACACGCCCAATGCGTTTGGCGTCCCGGCAACGATCGGCTGCTCGGCAGCCGGGTCGATCTCGTACGTCGCCAACCTACCATCATCGAGCCGCACCCAGGCGGCGGCATTACCGGTTTCACCAGCACGGTCGGCAACCGCCAGTCTGGTGACGCCGGTGGCGGTGGCTACCGACGCGGTGGATTGATTGGCGAGCGACGAGAGGTAACGAAGTTCCCAGGGAACGTCCTGCGGGCTGCGTTGGCCGATCAGGTCTGCGATCAAGCGTCTGGCATCGGTGAACTCGTTGCGGTCGATCCGTGCCTTGGCGAGCCCCACTCCGGAAACGTACGCCTCATACTCCGCTTTTTCCTGCGCCAGTATTGCTTGTCGTTCATTGCGTTGTGCTCGATCGGCATTCTCTTGTGCTGCGATCGCATTGGCTCTCGCCTCCTCGGCGTTCTCGTCGGCTCGTTCGGCCTGCTGCACCGCCTCCTTTCCATTGGCAATCGCCTCGGCAGCGTTGCGACTCGCTCGCTCCGCATTGAGTTTAGACTGCAGGGCATTCTTGTCGGCTCGATTCCGTTGCTCGACCACCTCGGCGGTTCTTCGTTCAGCCAGTTCAGTCTGTTGCTCGGCAAGCTTGGATTTCTCGATTGCCTCGAGAGCGTTGCGATGGGCGATCTTGCTTTCTCGATCAATCAAATAAATCGCCACGGAACCACCGACCAAAATAAAGGCGAGTAGTGCCACAGCCACCTTCTTCAAGATGCCGAACCTCGCTTCGCTTTGGCGCCGTTGCCGGAGTGCCGCCTGCAATCGCTCGATCCGTTCCTGGTGCTCAGGATTCTGAGCGTCGAGCATCGAGAGCCCTAGATCATAATCCTCGTTCTCGAAAGCGGCGTCAGCGTGAGCAACTTTGGCTTCGCTGAGCCCTTCCTGTGCTGCTTGGTTGCCCTCCCATAACGCAATTGCCTCTTCAAATCCGAATTGCGCGCGTGTGTACTGCGTGTACGACTTCTCTTCGTTGGCGATCCGGAGGTCTTGCTGGGCGCGGCTACCCAGAGCGATGCTCTCAGCGTGAGAACGGTATTGCCGAATAACATCTTGAAAGGATTTCGTATCGGGGTAGCGATCGGCGGGCTCCCTGGCCATCGCCTTGAGAGCGATGTTCATCAGTTCGCCCTGGTGCGTGGGGTCGAACTCGCTGATTTCATTGTTCGCGACCGCGCGTAAACACTGGCTCACGTTGGGCGCGTGGTGAGGTGGCTTGCCCGTGATGATCATGAACAGGGTCGCGCCGAGCAAGTAGATATCCGCGGCCGGCCCGATTTTCTCGAGCGGCCCGGTGGCCATCTCAGGCGCCATCATCGAGGGCGTGCCACCGAGTCCCGTGGCAGGCGTGATCGAATCGAGTTTCTCGAAGTCCGGCTTGGCCAGGGCGATCCCCCAGTCCATCACCATGACGACCCCGAAATCACCCAACATCACATTTTCAGGTTTGATATCGCGGTGCACCACACCTCGCGTGTGGGCGAATCCAATCGCATCGGCCACCTTGATCAGAATCTCAAGATTCTCATCCCGGGTTTTCTCCTGAATCACATCTGACCATGGCGTGCCAATGACACGTTTCATGGAATAAAACAACGTGCTGTCGCCGGTCAACGCGACGTCATGGATCGGCACGATATTGGGATGGTCGAGGTCCCCCGTGACGACAGCTTCGGTCAAGAACTGTTGCCTTCGGCCTTGCTCGACGGCTTCGAGCTGGCCCTGCTGCTGCAGTTTCTCTCGCTTGGAGTCGTCGAGTGGACGAATCACTTTCACCGCGATCAGCCGATCCAACGAACCCTGTCGCGCAACGAACACGTTGCCCATTCCGCCCCGTCCGAGCAATCGCACGAGCCGGTAGTCGGCCGGCTCTCCGGCGTCCTGGATCTGAGTTGCAACCGTTTGATTGCGGATCCGTAACCGCGTCTCGACGATCGTGCGATCGATTGGCGGCGGCTGTACCGTTGGGTCGCCCGGAGAAGTGAACTCAGCAGAAATCCCCGCCCAATAACTCGCCTCGTCATCGGACAACTCGCGAGGGTTGATGGTCTGGCCCAGATTGGAATCGTCCAGCACCGAGCGGTCGCTGCCATCAACAGGCGACGGGCCCAGATCCACTGAAAAATCGTCACTGGAGTCGACCGTCGCCTGCGGGTCAAATGCACCGGCAGCGTCCACGGTGGCGTTGGGATCGAACTCCGAAGTTTGGTCAACCGTCGCGTCAGTATCCAATCCGTCGTCGATTTCCAACGTCGCATTGGGATCCAGCTCCTCGCCGATTTCGATCGTCGCATCGTGGTCCGTGTTGCCACTACCTGGATACGTGCCGGCCGAATCAGCCGGGGGCGACACCTCGATCGTCGCATTCGGATCAGCAGCATCGATCTCTTCTAACGTGGCATTGGGATCACTGCCCGCAGTTTCCTCCAAAGTCGCGTTGGGATCGCTGCCGGCTACGTCCTCCTGGGTCAGATTGGATTCAAACGCTGTCGTGTCCTCGATGGTGGCATCCGGATCCGATTCAGGGATTTCGTTCTGCGTGGCATCCAGATCGTCTTGATGGATCTTTTTATCTCGATTCATGCTCCGCCTCTGTCGCAGGCAGCATCTCAACCTCAATCGGTTCGAGTTCATTGTGGATCTCGAGCATGTCGAGCTTCAAGGGCGCACCACCGACATCATCGTCTGAGATGATGGCTTTCCCGTTTCGCAAATCAACACGCAAGATCACGCGTTGATCGCTCTCACCGATCACGTAATCAATCTCATAAGCACCGTCGGGTAGTTCGGAGAAAAGTTCATCCAAACGATCCTCGGCTAGGATGCTATCGGGCAGACGAATCGGGTCGACCAAGTCATCTCCGTCAGGGTCGGGCGATAGCACGCGCAATTGAAAATACTCATCGCGGATCGAGGGTGGTGAGGCAGATGATTCAACCGCATCCACCATGACCTGGTTAAGCTGCACCGAAGACGTCAAAATCACAGGAGTCGCCGGTTCGACTGGATCGGGAATCACATCTCGTACCGGGAGGAACGCGAGCGGCACGTTGACACGGGGGATAACAAAGAACGCCCGTCCGCTCTCGAGCTGTGGCGTCAGCGGATTGTCCGTCGAGGTCAGAACACCCCCGGGCACCGAATCTTGTAGCGTCGGGCCGCCCGCAGTCACAACTTGGTCCGGCGGCACTGTTTGTACGATCGAATCTCCGGTCAAAACGATGGAGTCATGGTGGGATACAGCAAAGCGAACCGCCAAAGGATCCGTGGCGCTGGGGCGACCATTGAGTGTCGAGTTCAAAATATCCGATTCAAGATAGACGTGAGAGACGTCCACACGCGTCGAATCTCCCGCGAGATTTTCTATCCGTTCGAAGCGGTTCGCTGGGCCGCCCCAATCAATCGAAAGAGTCAGCCCATTTTCGCCGGCAGCGCCAATATCGATCGACAATACCCCAGTCGCATCGTTCTCGTTCGCCTGCGTCAACGTATCGGTTTGAATCGATTCCACATCGTAGAATGCGGTCTCGATTTTCACATAGTTTGGATCCGTGGGGTCCGTAATCAGGCCCGGGTAAACCGGCTCGATGCCACTCGGCGGAACAACATCGAGCTCCGGTCGTGGGGCAAAGCGACGGGCAATCCCGACGCCATCGCCCGTATTGATCTCAAAATCATCACCGATGACAAAACTCGATGCATCAAGCCGAACCGCACCATCGGTAGTCTGGCTGGCGTGGATCTGAACCGAATCACCCGCCACCCACTCATTGCCAGCCGACATCATTAATCGACCATTGTCTCCACCAGCGATAATCTCGTGGCTCGTCGCCACATCGTCAGCATCATTGGCAGCGACGAAGTCCATGACCTGAATATCCCCACTCGCAGTGACCGAGATCTGACCGTTCTCAGTTACTAACACATTGTCGTTACTAAGATCCGATGACACGAGGTCCACCGAACCGTCGACATCGACGTTGATATCACCCTGCAGAGCACCGCTGGTGGTAACCATGTCGTGCACAGTCATCGTCGCATCGGGCTGGCCGCTGACATCACTGTGCAGATCAATGCTACCCGCACTATGGACACGGTCGACGGTGACGATGGAATTGGCATCATCGGAGAGGTCGACGTCGCCCTCGGCGCTAACCCAGAGGTGGCTTGCGGAAACACTCGTCCCAGCGGCTTGGCTGACCTCACCCTGCAGCGGATCGCCCACCGCACCGACTCTCAGGGCCCCCTCGGCAACGGCTACTTCTCCGAGTCGCACCGACCGGGCATCGTCAATCGTAATCTGGGCACCTGGTCCCGTGGCCAGCAGTTGGCTTGCTGCCAGATCGATGTCATCTCCGCCGCCATCGATATGAATGTCCTCGGCAGCGAGGTCTAATTGATTGGCGGACTCGCCGGAGGCATCTGCGTTGAGCGAGATGTCGAGTGAATCGTTCCCAGCCCCGTCGACCACCGTGACATTCAATCCCACCGGGACGTCAACTCGCAGGGAATCATTGCCGCCGCCGAGGTCCGCCCGTAGCCGTCCCGAAGTGATCTGGTTCGGGTCGAGCGAGTCAACGGTAATGGGATTGCCCATCATGTCGGTGCCGATCCGGATCGGCACCACCGTGGCACTGGCGTCAAAGATTTCGATCTGCCCCGCCCCATTGAGTGTCACGTCGAGGGCATCATCGGCAGCATCACCGGAGAGAACGAGATCTCCCAAAACACCGAGTTCCGCAGTGGCATTGAGCACGATGCGCGGTTCGAGCGTGCGGACCCGCGGAACCCAAGGCTGGGCCGGCTGCGAATCGGTACGGAGTCTGCCCACCCCGATCGATTCGCTTCGTTCCTGCCGCCAATGACTGCGCAGCGAATCGAAAAGCGAGCGAAATCGGGATAGCGAGCGAGATTTCATACAGGGTCAGTACGCGCGGAGGATGCAGCTGCCCTGATATTCTACTCAAACCGAGCAGACGACGCGATTGCGACGGCTCCGAGAACGCGAATTTCTAGAAGGGAGCGTCGTCATCTTCCCCACCGGCTTCGGCGAAGGCATCGTTTGCCGAACCGCTCGCACCGGAACTGCCACCGACGACCTGGTAGGTCAACGCTTCGAGATTGACGAAAAACTTCACTTCGCTGTCCGCATCCCGCTGCCAACGACGTCCGTTGAGCCGATAGACAATCTCAACTTCGTCGCCCTTTTTCAGACCATCGACGGTATCGCAGGCGTCGCGGGTGAATTCGACAGGAACATAGTTGGTAAAGCTGCCCTTATCCTGTTCCAGAACGACCATCCGCTTGCGAAAGCCTTTCTGACCGTAGGTCTTGGTTTCCTCTACCAAATGGACCACACCACGTACTTTTGCGTCACTCATTGCTCTCTCGATCTTTTCACCGGTCAGGATTATTCACGCTCGGCTCGTCGCCGCCGCCGTTGCACCTGCAGAGTGTAAACCTTTCGGCTGCGAGACTAAAGGGCGTCCCTGATCATTGATCGTCACTGTCAATCCGATCGAGCGGTAGGTACGGTTGAATTCTTCCACAAAAGACTCACTGTCGGTGGGCGGCACGACCATGGGTCCGACGGCCCGTGGCCCGTGGCAGACGACGGCTGCCGAATCGATTGCCGCGCGGGGGCTGCTCATGATCGGTCTCGATCGCGCCGGGAAACATTTCCTCCCGTCTCGGCGGCCCCGGCAACCCGATACGAGACGCTGGGGTGGGGGAACCCGAGCTCCTTGTCGACGCGGTTGAACAGGGGGGCGGCTGTGAAGTACCGCCGCAGATTGACGCAAACGAGATCCGTCGTATCATCGACGCGCCGTGCTGACTGGGCACCCACGTGAGGCGTGATCAAAGCTCGCGGGTCAGTCCAGAGAGGGCTTTCAGGTGGCAGCGGTTCGACCTCGGTCACGTCCACCCCGACGCCTGCCAGATGCCCACTCGTGGATGCTGCCACCAGAGCAGCTTCGTCGACGACCGATCCTCGAGCGACATTGACGAAATAACCACCGGGCTTCATCGCGGCAAACTGTTCCGCTCCCACGTAGTGACGTGTCGTGGAGTTCAACGGCAGTGTCAGAATCACGATATCGGATGCTGCGAATAAGTCGTTCAACCGCGCCGCCGGCCAAAGTTCATCAACCTCCGGCGGAGGATTCTCTGGATAATAATCCGTCGCGAGAATGCGCACTTCCCAAGGCCGCAGCATTTTGGCGATCTCTCGACCATTGCCGCCCAATCCCACGATCCCAACCGTCTTGCCCCGCAAATCGCCAGTCGGACGACGAATGAACTCCGGAATCTGACGCGCCCGCTCAAACAGGCCGATGCGGCGCAGCAGGCCCATTAGCAACGCAAACGTTTGCTCGGCAACCTGTGGAGCGAACAATCCCGATGCACTGCTGACAACAATCCGAGGCTCAGCGATCACACCAGGCACGAGACAATGATCCAGCCCCGCGGCGGACGACTGGATCCACTGCAGCCGCTTAGCCGCCAGCACTCGGTCCCAGTCCACGGGGACCTTGGCATGCCCGACAAAAATGTCTGCCGTCGGCAGTAACTCATCAATCCGCTCCTGGCCGGCATCAACGACATCGACCGCGTGTTCGAGCGGGACCGTGGCGTCGTCCTTGAGCTCGGCGAGCGTACGCTCGATCTGCTGGCGATGGCGCGCCTCGACCGGATAACAAAGTACGATCCGGCGGATGGATTCAATGGATTGCTGCTTGATCATGCCAACAGAGAATGCAGGGGGAGGAAGTACCGAATGCAGCACGGCATCCTAGCAGAGACGGGTCCCGCAGGCGCCACCTCCGAAATGCACTGCAGTGACAAGAGCAACCTCATCCCTGCGGCCCGCCAGAGCGGTGTCGCCCGGCCTCGTGATCCCTTAGCGTACCAAGATCAAGACTCGCGTCATGACATCGTTACCCGTGCTTGAAAGCGATTCGGGTTGCACGTCCACGTCGCCCGAGGATGGCGAGGGCAGCGGCAAGAACGCTTTCTCGCCCAGCAGTTCGCGGAAAGTCGCGAGCTCTTCACTCTCGCTGTCGTTCAATTCAAAGCTAAGTGGCTCGTCATGCTGGATCTCAGTTGCTTCGACCTTCGCCAAATCACCTGCCATCTGCAAAACCGGCGCGTCGGTGACCAATGACAACCCGACTGCCTCAACCTGTTGTGGGTCACGACGCAGCTTCAAGAACAGTTGATCAACTTTCCTTGCCGATGCCTGCAGATAGAGGACCTGGAATCGCGAATCTTCATCAAACGTGTCCGCTTGCTTCGCCGCCGCGATGACGTCGCGATTGACCGGCAACCGTTGCGCGTCCTGCAACCCAACTTCTCGCATCGCTTCACTCAAAAAATTCGTCTGGCGGCCGCGCGGGCTCAAACGCACTTCGTACACCATCATCGCTCCGGTGAACGGCGAACCACTCGGCAAAGCGGTGTCGTCGCCGACCGAAGCCATCGCTGAACGATCCATCACCGGATCGGACGAAGAATCGGAGACGATCGCGTCTGGCGTGGGGGCTGCGGCGGTGGCGGCCGCTGATTCCTTGTCGGAGGAAGCAATCGCCGTAGCCGGCGACTGACTGGATCCTTCGGCGCTGTCGCCTGGCTCGACACCTTCTCCCGGCTGCGCGACCACCGGCCCCTCAGGACTTGAGTGACCATTGGGACTTGAGTGACCATCGGGATCGTTCTGAGCGACCGTGTGAATGGCATCTCCAGGCTCGTTTTCACGGATGTTCCACGACACAATCAACAGCACCGCTGCCGCCGCAGACAGCCAGCCAATGAACATGGGCGCTCGTTTTCGGATCCAAGCGACGTCGGGTTGCTCACGGTCTTGAACCGCGTGAGCCGGCTCGACTGCAGCATCCTCATCCGACTGGCGGCGCCCGCTCATCGAAACTCCCCGGCGACGACTTTCGGCGAGCACACCGGACGCAAAGTCACGTCCCAAACGCGAGCCCCCGGATCGCTCGGCAGCGAACAGGGCGCGGAGACTTTCTCGGTCCGCACGCAGCCCCTCCAACTGAGATTGCAGCGCAGGATCGTCGCGCAACTGCTGCCGAAGCAACTGCGCATCCGTCTCATCGAGCCGTCCGTCAAGATGGTCGCTGAGAAGTTGGTCGAAATCGGGTTTGGGAGCTGACATGCTGTCGTGGTCTCAATAGAATCTGGGCGCGGCGAGGCTTCTCTGAGCGAATCCGTTTGCTCGGCTGCGTCGCGTTACATCCCTGTGGTGAAAAGATCGTCCGGTTTGGTTGATAGAACTGAGATGACTTGTACCCAGGAAAAGTTCCTAAATTAAGCAAAAACCGAGGCAAACTTCTACTTCGTTGCCGCTCCCCGTCTCCCGAAAGGGCGAAATCGGCCCGCCTGAGCGATCCTCGCGGCGAATTCGATACCCTTCCCTCCTTTCTCAATCACGCAGGCTCTTTTGTCCGTCGACCGCCACTCCCTTCTGCAAGCTAACCGACAATGCTACCAGCAAATGCAGGCCGCTGGTTCGCCACTCTGCCGAATTGTCTCCGACGAGGAACTGCAAGATCCGCTGGGAACCGTTGACGGTGTGGGTTGGCTAGGCGGCAATATCCGGGATTGGAATGTGCTCTGCCTGGCAGCAGGCGGGGGGCGTCAAAGCTGCCTGTACGCTGCTGCCGGGGCCCGCGTGACTGTCGTTGATCTCAGCCCCGCGATGTTGGAACTTGATCGCCAAGCGGCCGCGCAGCGAAAATTCCCAGTGCGCTTGATCGAGGGCTCGATGGACGATCTTTCCATGCTGCCGCGCGCTTCCTTCGATCTCGTCATCCAACCGGTCAGCACCTGCTACCTGCCCGACATCGCCTCGGTCTATGCGCAAGTTGCGGCGGTGATCCGGCCCGGTGGACTTTACGTCAGCCAGCACAAAACACCCGCCAGCCTACAATCCTCGGCGCATCGCCGCGATGGCCACTTCACCTGGCTGCACGATTACTACCGAACCGCCCCCGTGCCGCCACCGGAGAACCCCACGGCGGTCTCGCAGCGACTGCGTGAAAATGGCGCGGTCGAGTTCCTGCATCGCTGGGAACAACTCGTTGGCGGCATGTGTCGCGCCGGCTTCCACATCGAAGACTTGATTGAACCCAAACACGCTACCCAGGATGCCGCTGTGAATAGCTTCGCTGACCGAGGCGCGGTCATCGCTCCGTACGTCCGAATCAAGGCCCGCCGCCGCGGCGGTAGCGAATCGCGAGAATCAACGCAACAGGAAAAGTCCAACCTGTGGCTGCCCACCTGACCAAACGTGTCCACCCCGAGACCAAAACTATACCTGACGGCCATCGATTCAATCGTACCAACAGGAGCACCCTCCATGAACAAGTCATTCATCACCTACTATCGAGGCAACAAGCAACTCCACACCAGCAAACTCAATGGCTTCCCATTCGTTTCCTTTGGCGATCGCGTGGGCGAGGTCAACGGAGCGACCTGGTTCAATAGCGTCACGATCACCATCGGTGGGAAACGCCAACGCGTGGTCACGGCGAACGACTTCGATGGCCCAGTCGCGATCTGCTTCGAGACGAAAGGTCAAACACCGAAGTGGTTCGGGCTCGCCGATACAACGACCCCACGCACCCACATCAGCTCGCCAGTGCTGGCTGAGCACCGCGAAGATCCCTACGTGCAAGAAATCTCCGCGTGAGGCGTCTTTTCTGCGCCCGCTATACCATCCACTGGGGCTGCGACTTGGCATCGTCCCCGAACCAGCCGCGTTTCTTAGCTGCATCGACGACGCGGGCAGGCGGGCGGACCACCAACAACGTGGATACCATGATGAACAAGATACCGAGTACAGCCAATGGCCGACGCAAGTCAGCAATCGTGTAGACACCGCCCTCGCCGACGCGAATGAACTCGGTGGAGCAAACAGGCAACCCGTACTGTTCAGCCAAGGACACCACGTTGATCATGTTGATGACGGGCACACCCGAAGCTAGGAACCGTGTGGCGACACAATCGGTCGCTGTAGCCGCGCTCGATTCGCCCGTCGGGTCTTCGTCGGTGACAACACGCACGGTCGCGGCGGCCGTCGTGTCGCGTCCAAGCCCGAGCAGGCGGCGCGGATTGAGTTTCGACATGGGACGGATCAAACCCTCGCCGAGCACATCGTTGCCCACCGTCCCGCCGACCGAGGCATCCCCGCCGCCGACATTGATGTAAGCGGTGTAGGTTTCGTCCTCCACGGCTTGCGAGTAAACCAACATGCGTCGTTCAATCGCATCCTCATCGCTTTGGCTGTCCATCATCGGTAACCCGCTGCGACGGATCGAAGCATCGAGCATGTCGAGCGTCTCATCGCTCATCCCGGCCGCACGGTCCTGGAAACCACCGCGTGAGATCGCCTCACTGCGATGATGAATGATGCCCTGTTCGTAAAGCAACTTCTCCATGTCGGGCCACATCATGTCGGGCGAATTGGCGCCGAACTGGCTCGATGCCGCACTGCTGACGATGACCGGGCGCAGGTCCAACGCTTCCGCGGCGGTATAGACCGCGATATCCAATGCGGGAAAGGATCCCGTGCAACCGATCGCAATCCGGTCGCCTGGACGCACGCCTGCATCGACGAGCAATCGCATCGCGACGGCAGCAAAGTTCGGATTGACACTCGTCAGTTTCGCGTCGAGGTGTCCCGGCAGGCTCGTCACCATCGACATCGATGGCCCCACCATACCCGTGTTGGCAGGGTCGTGAATCTTCAGCATGCGGTGACCGAGCGCAGTTCGCTGGCAGTGAATGGCTTCGAAGCCCGCCGCAGCCTGCTCGGACGCCCGCAGCATGCGCTGCTCGAAGTCAGGGATTTGCACGGCCCTTCCCGCGAGACGCTCAACCCCTTGGGAACGACTGGGTGCGTGCCGCAAGGCGATCACGACCACGACGGACAAGGCAGCCAAAAACAACAAAGACACCGAAGATATTTTCTGCGGTCGGTAGTACAGTTTCTTCATGGTTCGTTCTTCGAGGAACGGGGGCCAACTAACACGGGGGAAGACAACAAAGTTCGGCTCCTGATCCGCCTGACAGCAGACCACAGCCCGAACCACAGATTTCAAGCGAGGTTCGTGACACCGAGAGCGACAAGAGTGAGATAGACCAACGACGTTGCGATGATCAGCGGCGAGAGCGTTTGCACAACACCGCTGCGGGCGATCCACAATGCTACCAATCCGGGAATCACGAACCCGATCACCGTCATGCTATGCATCCAGGCGAGCGAGCCCCCCGGTTCGACGACCGAACTGCCTACCATCGCCGTGCTAACGCTCGGCCACACCATCTCGAGACCTGCACGTAGCATGGCAGCCACTGCAAATCCAAACACCATCGTCAGCACCACCCGTCGGCGTCCAAAGAGGATCGCGTAGCGATCGATCTGATGCACCAACCACGCCGTCAATAGTGCAGCAGTGATCGTAGCGATGACCGTTAACGGTTGATCGAATGAAAGCGCCAGGTACCCCGGAACAATCATTCCTCCGACGCTCAAGCCGAAGGCTTCGGTGAATAGCAGACTGACGACTAAACCAATTCCAATTGAAAGAGCGAGCCATTCCATTTCAAACCATCTCCAGCGCACGGGCAGGGGTCGATTGAGGGCGTTCGTAGCGGTCCCAACCCTCCTGTCCTTCAAAGAATTCTGCCAAAGCCATCCCCGGGCCAGCGATATTGCCAATGCCCACGAGCAGCACACCTGCATCGGTATCGGTTGTTGTCGTCGAATCGGTCGCAGTGATCGACGAACTACCTTCGGCGATTGCATCGCCCTGGCTGGCGACGAGTTGCGGTGTCTGCGAGGACTTCGCGGCCGCTTCGGCAGCAAAGGACTCCAACAGCATCGTGACCACTTCGTCACCCGTCGCGTTACCCAGACACAAAATTCGATTTTGGTCGATACCGCCCTTGAGCAATCGGCGCAAGAACACGTCCGTGCCCGAACCGATGATCACGACCCGGTCGTAGGTACGCCAATCCACACAGGCGTTGGCCATTGTGACCGAGCGATCGATCCGGTCGACGCGGCAATTCATCACCAACACACGCCGCGAAGCGCCAGGGAAATAGTCATACGCGGCATCCCAAATTCGCGTTGTCGATTCGGGGTCGTTGGCGGCGAAGGCGTTCACAAAGTGCCAGGAATCACCACTGATTGTGTGCTGGTGCACTCGCATCGCACCAGGATCCGGTTGGGCGGCCCACATGCCCTGCAGCGCCACTTCGCGGGAAACCCCCATCTGCTCACACACGGCCAGCGATAAAGCGACGTTCTCGGCATGTTCCAAATAAGAGAACTGAGCCAGTTCCTCGGGAGTGATGGAGGCCGAATCGGCCGCCGTGATATTCTTCAGGGACGACCCTCGGTCCTGACAAGCTTCGCTCATCACCCGCAATGAATCGTCGCGGTCCTCGGCCGTCAGCAACGTGCCTCCCACCGGCACGGTCGCGGAGAGTGCTCGGGCGACATCGAGACGCGTCGGGCCCATCACATCCAAGTGATCCGCCCGCGCATTGGTGATCACCCCGTGCGTGGAGCGCACCAACTTCAATTCACAAACAGATTGCAGCAGCGGTTGCAACGCCATGCACTCGATCACCAGCGCTTCGGCACGCTCAGCGACTGCCGTTTTGACAATCCGCTTTTGCTCGATCACGTTGGCCCGATCGGGACGAAAAATCGGCAACTCGCGGCCGTCATCGAAGATCATTCTGGCCAACGTCCCTGTCGTCTTAGCACAGGTACGCACGCCACCGGCCCGCAAACCTGCGGCAATCAGTCGCGTCACCGAGGATTTCCCTCGAGTTCCGTTGACATGAATCCGATAGGGGATCTTCTTGAGCTGATGGTGGTACCACCACGCTTCCAACAGGGCTATCAAACCGACGATGGCGGCGACTGCCACCAATGCTACCAAGCCGTTCACTGACCGTTCTCTTTCAATTTGAGGAGAAACTGTGTTGCTCGAATCATGCCGACATCGGCGATGATGAAAAGCGAGCAACTATTGCGTGACAGATCCAATGACCGCGCTGCCATCCAACAGCGGATCTCTGAGTGGGTTTGAACTGGCGCCCGACATCCGGCTACTGCTTCTGATCATCGAGTCGCATCTACCCATCACGCGATGGATTAGACTTCGCTCGACATGCAAAAACTGAGCCGATTGGAAGAGGCGTCTTGTTAATTGCTGGCGAAAAGGTCGACAAACTGAGTCAGCAAATCTCAATCAACGTTCATCGATAACTTGAGGATTATTCCCTGTGTTCGGTTGGAGTAAAGAGGGATCCGCAAGAATTCTGTTGCAAACCCACAAAGTATTCCCCTGCCCCGCTGAATGCCCACAACGGGTCCCCCATGTCCACAGAGGGGTTCCATGGGGCAGCCAGATGCCCCATCTGTTCACAATGCCCCCAACCGACGGGGAACTGTTTACAGCCTGGGCAGCGGGCTCAATGACGCCAATCGATCAGGTCGACGGCCGCAACAGAGTCACCCGCCCAGGCAGCACCTCAATCTCCAATGGAAGCCGCCCACCGTAGTCGCCATCAATCTGATAGGGGACCCGTTCGGGCGACGTCCACAGGGCTCGTTGGAAGCGGCGGCGAGAGATATCGCGATGCCGCAGATGCTTGCCCAGTTTGATCCGTGCAAAGTAGTGAAGGCCTTGAAAGAAGAAACCTTGCAGCAGCGCGATCCGGTCGAGCTTCCCGTCGTCCGCGACCGCACCCGGCTCGATTCCCAAACCGCCACCATAACGGGGTAGGTTGAACGCCATCATCCAGCACGCCGACGTGGTCGCGACCTCCCCATCCTCGGTCGATTCCTGCGCAGTGATCGCGGGAAAGCGATACTTGGATATGGCTCTCCAGATCGGGCGAGCATAACTCCATCGCGTGATATGCCCTCGCCGGGTCAGATGCATCCCCCGCACCACTTCCGCATCCATCCCCGCAGTAACCATCACGAGGAACATCCGCCCATTGGCCAGACCGGCATCGATCGAAAATCGCTCTGCACGCTCCAAGCATTCGTAGACGCTCGCCGCCCGACAGGCGTAACCAAAGTACCGCGCCAACAGATTCTCAGTTCCCATCGGCATCGGCACGATTGGGATCTCTTGGGGAAGATTCTGTGCCACGAGAGCCAGTGTCCCGTCGCCCCCTGCGGCGACCACGGCAAACCGGGCCGTCGACCGAGACTCATCCGCCACGCGGGCACGCAGCGCCGCGATACTGTGCGTGACGTGGACATCAATCAAGCCTGCCCGCAAGCGATCGACTAACAATCCAATCTCATGGCGTCCCTGGCCACTGCCCGCCTTTGGCGATGCACAGATCCATACTTCGGCGATGCTACCCTGCTCTGAGGCAGTTTCAGTGACAGGGGGAAGCGATCGCGTCATGGTTATCATCAGGCAGCCGTTGGTGAGCGGTCGGACAAGCATAGCACCTGCCGATCATTGCATCTATCTCACGAGCTGGATTGCGATGATGATGGGAAACACGCGTGGGCAAACCGACCGATTTCAACTAGCGTCCGGATCGGTGCTGCTGCCTAAAACTGCAGCTGCATCCCGAGGCTGAGACCATGGGCATAATAGTCACTCTCGACAAAACGAAACTGGGGTCGCTGCGCCCCGGTCAACGGGTCGATCGGTGGCGCGAGCAGACTGGGATTTACCTCGGTGTCAATCTGATCGCCCGCCCGCACGACGGCAGGAAGATAGACGAGCGTGTAGCCGACCGTGGCGTGCAGGCAATCCAAAATCCGTACCCCCAGCGTCAATCCAATCTCGGGAATCATCGTGAACTCGTTGCGTTCATAGGTTCCTGAATTGAATCGCTGAGCGAGCAACCCACCCGGGTAGTCGGTCGTGGCCCCAAACTCAGTCAATGATGTCGACCCGCCGATCCCGACGGATTGCTTATTCTGCCCCACAGCGACACGCAGCAAAGACTCCAACCAAACGCGCTGCATGTTGGCCTGGTAAGCCACCCCCAACTGCAGACCGTTGAAGTCATTCTTGGTGCTGAACTGATCACTCAACTGGATCGTCCCCAACGCACCCGGAACAAAGGATTCCGCTGATTCTGAAATCGTCAATTGGTCCGATAACCGCATATGCCGATAGCCGACGATCCAATCCACGCGGTCGGTGTTCTGGCACGAGACACAGTTGCCGCCACATGTCGGACACAGCGACGTGCGCCCGACCAGCATCGCCGACCGCAGGCTACTGGCCGACTGTATAGACATATTGCCTTCGAAGCGACCGGGATAGTTGATCAGCTGGGCCGTTTCACGGTCATTCGTCGTGTCGTAGAACGGTCTCGCCAAGATTTCGTAATTGCTGCCGCCTGAGAATCCGTCACTCTGATCGGCCAAGCCGAAGTACTCACCCTCGATGCCGAACGCTGCCGATTGCGTGAAGTAAAATCCACCTTTGATCCGTGCACCGTTGGTGGTGCCACTGTTGATCTTGCCTCCTCCAAACAACACGCTCGTGGAGTCAAAACCGAGAATGCCCGCCTCATCTTGGGGCGTCCCGCTGGTACTCGTCGTGGCCAGTGGAGGCGTCTCCATCCCCGCTGTCCTCCAGTACAAATATTCCGCGCGGAGCCACAGCCGATCACTCGCCTGCATGGAGTTCGGATATCCACCCCCGGCTGGGTATCCAAGCCAAGCCTGTGGCGAAGTGAAGATATTCGTGGTCCCGCCCGAATAGGCCCCAGTCGCGTATGGGTCCATCGGGGGAGCTTGCGCCGAGACGTCAGCGTGCCACAGGATCGCAACCAGACACATGGCGGCAACCCTCGCTACCGAAGCTGGCAGGCGAGAATGGGAGAGGCGGTTATCAAGAATTGAATTTGGCACCGGATCAGACTTTGGAGGTTTTTACAATATTTTCTCAAGATTCTGTTCGTAACATCCGCAGCATTCGTTTTTTTCTTCGCCGATGTCAAGATCAGTCTGATGCAACCACCGCGACTCCGAAGTACGCCACCCGAGATCTACCGCCTCGCCCCCCTCTTCGAGCCGCCCTCGGCGCGATCACTTCACCACATCGATAGCTGTGGCTGAATCTTTCACCGCAGCGGAATCTCAGCCCAGTTACTCGACGGGCTGTCAATCGGCTGAGCCGAGTGCCGTCACGGTTTGTCGATTTAATCGACGTTGGCCCCGCAATGGTGAACCGAGGACCGTGAGGCGAATGGCACTTACTTTAGTTTGCAAAGCGGTCTTGATAACCCGACGCGTGAGCGAGGATGATCTCTTGACCACGCAAAGCACTGCATTTTCCGGTTCATCCGACGGAAGCGTGCGCAGAGCACAGCGGAAGGTTTTTTGAGTACTGTCATATCCAGAACGAAAATTTGCAGTGCGCGCGTACGCTCAGCGGCACCACCAGTAGGGTAGCTTTTTCGACACTCAAAGTCCACTGTTTGTCGGCCAGCCAGCACGGCTCGGTTAGCTTTGGTGGTTCAGTCTCGCCACCCTGGTAGATATCCGAAGCTCTGAGAGCCCCACACTGTCTCATCCGGCGTTTGAACCGCTAACAGAGCATCTCACTCAAGCACGGGCTTGCTCAGCAGAGCTACGCTCCACCGATACCCTCGGCATGCGACGACGTTGTTAGTGTGCTTGGCAGCACGACAATTCAGCCTAAGGCTTCAGAGCTTCGGACGGTTTCGATTCTACAGTGTTTTCCTGGTTCACTCCAAGACGAATTAGTAAGCCGATCAGCAAGTCGCCGATCGATTGAGGGCCTCGACGCTTCTTGCCAGCGAGAAGCTGCCTAACCGAGCCGTGCTGGCTGGCCGACAAACAGTGGACTTTGAGTGTCGAAAAAGCTACCCTATTGGTGGTGCCGCTGAGCGTACGCGCGCACTGCAAATTTTCGTTCTGGATATGACAGTACTCAAAAAACTTTCCGCTGTGCTCTGCGCACGCTTCCGTCGGATGAACCAAAAATTTGTGCAGCGGGCTGGGACGTGATAAGTTGAAGCAGCTCGCTTCGCATTCACTCTTTTCAATCACCGGGAAGCTCTTCTCAAAGCGTGACAGCGCCGCCTGCGTTTTCACAGGATCGACCGGATGAGCGATACCATCGCATCGCTGCCGCCACCGCATCAGCCGATGGCGAGATTGCGGCGACCACGCCCCCGCACGATCTTGCTGCTTGCCCTCGCCCTGGTCGCAGCCAAGGTCTTCGTGACGATTTTGGTCGAGTATCGGTTCTACTTCCCCGCCGATTTTCAATCGACCTTTTTGCATGGCCGCGAGGCGACATTTGCGGGGCTCTATGCCATCGCGTTTTACACGCACTTGATCGTCGCCCCGACAACGCTCTTGCTCGCCGTGCTATTGGTCACGACGGGGCGGAAGCCGAATCCCGCCGCCAGCAAGTGGCACCGGGTCGCCGGACGCGTGCAGTTCGGCTTGGTCGTCTTCTTGCTCGTGCCGAGCGGATTGGTGATGGCCACGCACGCACTCGCTGGGCCGGTCGCGGCTGTCGGCCTCGTCTGCTTGTCGCTGGCGACCGGTCTGAGTGTCGCCGCAGCGGCCGTGACGGCGATCGGTGGGCACCTGCGGTCGCATCGGCGCTGGGCGATTCGCTCGGCGATTTTGCTGGGGTCGCCGCTATTGTTGCGGTTTGCCACCGGGGCCGCGTTCGTGATCCAGCGGGATACGCCTGGGTTCTACCGCCTCAATGCCTGGGCAAGTTGGCTGTTGCCGCTCGCGTGCTACGAGGTGTGGTGTTACTACCATGGCCACGCGAGCAAGTTACCATGGAGTCTATCGAAGTTCGTCTCCCCTCGAAGGTATCGTCATGGATCACCTCATCTGGATTGAAACGCGTCGCCGGCCCACTGGGTTTACTCTGCTCGAGCTATTTTTCGTCATCGCGACCATCATGATTTTAGTTGGTTTGCTTCTGCCAGCCATGCGAACATCGAGTGTTGCCGCGCGACGCATGTCGTGTTCAAACAATTTCAAACAGGTCGGGCTGGCAATGCACCTCTATCACACCTCTTACCAACAACTTCCGCCAGCGATGGGAGGGACGGGGAGTTTCTCAGGTGATGATCAGGGGACATCGCATTGGCGTGACAACGCGGGGCGGCTGAGCGGATTGGTGGCGATGCTTCCGTATTTGGAGCAGCAGGCTCTGTGGGATCAGATCAACTCGCCGCTGCAGGACGCCAGTGTCACCTATCCCGCGATGGGGCCAGCTCCGACGAGGGCGACGTACGATCCTTGGGCGACTCAAATCAGTGTGTTGCGTTGTCCGAGTGATCCGGCAGAGCCGACGCCGTTTGGACTGACCAACTACGCGTTCTGTATCGGCGATGCCGGACGTGATCTGTACCACGAGAAGACATCCGACAGCGGTGAGCTATTGCCGCCGCGCGGTGTCTTTGCGGCCGCGAGCCAGCGGCAGACGCGGTTCAAAGATGTGCTCGACGGGCTCGCCAACACGATCGCGATGACGGAGATCGCCAACCGGTCCGACCGAATGATCAAGGGGAGTTATCTGGTCGAGCAACCTGTAGCGTTTCTCGACGCGCCGCAAGATGCCCGCCAATTCGTCGACCCGCAGCGACCCGCATTCTACGTGGAGGAAGCACCCTTGAGTGAGCTTGGCCGCGGTGGTCGCTGGGCCGATGGTGCCGCGGGCGTTGCCCTAATCAATACGATCCTGCCGCCCAACCAGATCAGTTTCGCAGTCGACGGGCTTGATGCCGTCGATGGCGTTTATTCTGGGGGCAGCCACCACGCGGGCGGCATGCATGTGCTGATGGCCGACGGGGCGGTGAAATTCATCACCGACAGCATCGAATCGGGGGATTTCGGGGCGTCCGCACCCAACGCCTGGAGTGACCGAGCCAGTCCCTACGGCTTATGGGGAACCCTCGGGACGGCAGCATGCGACGATTCGGTCGATGGCTTCGAATGAGCAACCGACCGGTTCGGGATTCTCAAGCACGAGGGGCTACTGGTCGGCGTAGACCATCGTGCTCTCTTCCTTGGTCACTGGCACGCGTGATTGTTCGCTGGTCACAACAGCCTTGATCACGTGCGTGTCGGGCTGCACGCCACGGACACGAATGCGATACGTCAAGTCGCCGCCGGCAGGCAGGTTGGCATGCGGTGCGAAGACCACGCCACCGCGTCCGTCGGTGCCAGCGTCGGAGTCGCTTTCGAGCATCTCGAGGCCCGGCGGCAGTAGCAACTGAACTTGCACGTTCGTGTCGTTTCGCGAGCCCACGTTCTTGACCTTGATCTCGTAGGTGGTCTCGCTGCCGAGTTCGATGGGGTCGGCGGTGTCAGCGATGCTGAAGCTCAGTTCGGCTTGGGATTCCACAGCCACGGTATGTTCGCTTTCGCTGCGTGTGTCGAGATCCGCGGAGGCTTCCATCCGGATGACCTGGTCACCCGCTTCGACGGGTAGCAGCGTGAGTGGGACCGACGCGATTTCACCAGCGGGCAGTTCCACGATCGACCAGCGGACAGCGTGAAGGTTGGCGTCGTACTGGCCATTGTTCTCGGTGCTAACGAAGGTGAATCCGCGATCGAGTCGAGCGAGCACCTCGACATTGCGGGCCGATGCGGTGCCAGGATTCTCGATCTTGACCTCGTAAGTGGCCTGACGTTCGAGGAACCGGCGACTCGGGCCGGAGGCAGCCACCTTCAATTTCGGCGAGACGACCTCCACGTTGACGGAGTGTTTGGCAGGCTGGGCGTCTTCGGAGGTCAGCAGCACGACGTTTTCGATCATGCCCGGTTCTACCGCACGCATCCGCAGAACTTCCTTACGAACTTCACCCGGACGTAGGGATCCAATCGCGTTGTCGAGTTGTCGGCCATTGGGATGGTCGAGTCCTGGCGGCACGTCAGCCTGCAGGATCACGCCCGTCGCTGCGCCGGTGCCGACGTTGGCCACTTCCAGTTCAATCTCGAGTTGTTGTCCGATGAGCACCTTTTGCGGCGCCCGTTGAGTGATTTTGAGTTCGGGGCGGGTGGATCGTGTTCGCACCGATGCGGCGGCTTCGAAAGTGACCCGGGCGACACTGCCGAGTTCACCTTCCTCTTGCGGGACCAGTTGCATCGTGATCGAGCGTTCGTCGCCAGCGGGCATCGCGCCGAGTTGCCAGACGAGCAGATCGCCTTGCATGGTTGGGGCCGGGGTTGCATCGACGAGTTCCATGCCTGCCGGGACACGGTCGTGAACGAGCACGCCGAGAGCTTCGGAAGTACCAGTGTTGCGGACCTGGATCACAAACGTGGCGGGCTGGCCGACCTTGACTTCCGCAGGAGCCCGTTTGTGGATGACAATGCTCGGCGTTTGCACGCCTTCGAGTTTGCGATCGCCCGGCAAATTAATCGAGACGGGATCGTCACCGGCTGCCAAATACTGATCCTGAGGTGTTCCGCTGCCCGGTCGCCCCGGCATGCCCATCGCTGGGTTGCCCTCCCGCTGGTGCCCAGCGAATTGAGCTGGGGTTTGAGCGGCCGGCGCGCCGAGGCCGCTCATGGCCGGGCTGGAGGCATAAGAGTCTGGCGCAGCCGCAGCAGAGGCCTGGGTGTTCGCAGGATCGTATCCAGACATGCCGCCAGCGGGACCACTGGAGTACTGTGTCGGTTGGGGCAACTCGGGCAGTGCCGGTTCCGAGGGCTGATTCGGTCCTGCCGTCGCGGCGACGGGGGCGGAACGCAGTTGGTTCTCCATGGCCGCGGGCTGTCTCAGCGAGTTGTTGCCAAAGGATTCACTGGGGCCGCTGTTGGCCGGGCCCGCATAGCCCTGCATGGCCGGTGTTTCTTGACCGGCCGACGGTGCTGGGGCGCTTCCGTACATAGGGCCCGCTTCATCGACGGGGCCAGCCATCGCTCCCATCGCGTTCCTTGGGCCTGCGTCGTGCATTGGGCCTGCGCTGTGCATTGGGCCTGCGCTGTGGACAGGTCCTGGGCCGTTCATGGGCCCGGAATCATCCATGGGGGGAGTCTCATGCATGGGCGCGGCGGCTGACATGGATGCCATCTCGGGCATCGCGTTCATCGGTGCCGCGTCGGGGCCCGGGGCGGGAACGCCCATGGTGGGTCCAGCACTGGTAGCTGAACGTGTCTGGGGCGGGGGCATTGCCATCATCGACGGAGCTTCGCCAGCGGATGGTGCTTCGCCAGCGGCTGGCGCTGAATCCATCATCATCGGTCCCTGCTCAAACTGGATCTCCGGCAGCGACCCGGTCTCGGACATCTCGGGGGACTGTGCGATCGGACTGTCCTGTCCCATCTCAGGAGCCTGTCCCATCTCAGGAACCTGTTCCATTGCGAATCCTTGTTCCGGCGGTGCGGAATCCGCTGGAGCGGGTGGTGGTCCAGCATCGGTTTCGGGCAACCCCATGTAGGACATCGCCATGGCGGGGCCTTCGTTGCCGGTCGGGCTGGATTCTGGGCCGGTCGCCTGATCGGGATCCGTCGTCTCGCTGGGGAGACCCATCATGCCGGCTGGGCCGAATCCTGGTGCCGGCAGTGACATTGATGCCTCCGTAGCCGGACCATCAGCGGCGTCCTCGGGGGGGGCGTCATCGAAACCTTGAACAGGTTCCTCATGAGCAACTTGGGCGACAAAGGTTTCGGGGGGGGCGTCATCGAGGCCGGGCTGTGACTGTTCAGCGGCAAATCCCGCGGGACTGTTCTGGGAATCAGTCGGTGGGATAGCGGCCAGAAAGTTAGCGGGCTGGACGGGCGAGGTTGGGCCTTCGTCGGCAGCAATGGGAAGCGGAAGCGAATCGGCGATGGACGCTTGTTGCTGTGGCGAATCGGTCTCGGGCGGCAGGTCTTGCCACTGGGCTTGAGCAGCAGCGAGGGCTCCCATCGCGACAGCGGCGACGCCGCCGCTGAGACGCCAAGACAGTCGTTTTCCGAAATCCATCATCGTTCGCATTCCTTTGCGTGTCCGCGGGGCGGGTGAACGCCCTGTATTGCCACCGAAGTGGCAGGAGTCCTGGACGTCTGTTCGGTGATACTAGTAAGACCAACCTCCGCGATCTCTTCAGAACTGCAGGTTGAGTATTGCCTAGCCTCTATCAAATTGGCGGTGCTGCCGCCAAGAGAGAAAACTTGAAGAAAACCGTGGAAATGGGTGTGAAAACGAGGGGCTCTGTTGCTGTTTTCGGTCTTTCCCTGGTTGGGCTCGATCGGTTAGGGTGTTCCCAAACGGACGGTTTCGTCCTGCCCACCCCGACTCGATGCGTCAAGGATGATGCGAATGAATCTCTGTTGCCCCCCCACTGGCCTGGCGCGGTTGCCGATGGCTTCACTTTTATGTTGTGTAGCTGAGCGGGCGCGTCGCACCCGCTCGCTGGCGACCAAGATTGCAGTGACAGGATTATTGCTATCGACGGTGGGGGCAGCCCCCGCGTCAGCTCAGAACCAAGCGAGGCCACCCCAGGCGGGCAGCGCAGCCCAAACCACAGCTGCTCAGAATGCGGCGCTGCAGAACGGGGCCACGAGTCACGCCGTCCCGGCCAATCTCACCGCACCCTTCGCACCGCTAGATGCGAAAGCTCAAGCCCAGCTCAGCGCGATGCTGCACGCCTGGGAGACTCAGAGCAAGGGCACCAAGACGCTCGAATGTAGGTTCCAACGCTGGCACTACGATCTCTTTGCTGCCCCAGCCGGAGTTCACGCCACCAAGTGCCAGGGCGAGATCAAGTACGCCGCGCCCGACCGTGGCTTGTTCAAAGTCGATCAGAAACTCACTTTCGATGGCATGAAGGATGAGAAACCCCAGTACAGCGAAAAACCGGGACAGTTCGGTGAGCACTGGGTATGCAACGGCGAAGAGTTGCTCGAGTTCGACCACAGCAAGAAAGAATGCCGTATCCAACAATTGCCGCCTGAGATGCGTGGTAAGAAGATTTTCGAAAGTCCACTGCCGTTCGTGTTCAATCTCGACGCCAAACAGATCGTCGAGCGATATTGGGTGCGGCAGGTGCAGGCACCCAAGGAGGGCATGATTCTGATCGAGGCCTATCCCAAACGCCAAGAAGATCGTTCGCAATACAAACTCGTTCAGATTGCCTTGAACGAGAAAACGTACATGCCCGAAGCGCTGCTGATGTATGCTCCAAACTTCAACATCAAAACGGCGCCGCGGTGGGACCACTATGAGTTCGTCGACGTGAAACGCAATTCGATTTCACAGGGCCTCTTCGATCGATTCATGAAAAACTTTATCGATGAGAAGCCACCGAGCGATTGGAAGGTTTTCCAAAACTCCTATCAGCCGCAAGAGCCAAAGCAAATGGCGAGCCAGGGAGACGCAGAGAATTCTCTGTACTAAGTCGACCTGCGAAGTACGTTTGTCACTGCGTGTCTCTGCGAGGCACGCAGTGTAGTGGCCGACGCGTCCCACTTACTCGCGTCGATCCGTAGTCGATGTGTCCTTTCTGGACACACGCCGGAGTCTCGGAGAGAATGCCGCTTCTCGACATTCGCCCGAGTCCCAGAGTGACTCGGCTACCCATGAGTCTCGGCGGCCATCATGATCTACTTGGACTATCACGCCACGACGCCTTGCGACCGGCGGGTCGTCGAGGCCATGTTGCCATGGTTGAGTGATTCCTTCGCCAATCCGCACAGTGATTCGCACGCGGCAGGCCGGCAGGTTGCCGAGGCCATGAACGGCGCGATCGAGTCGATTGCTGGTGCGATTGGCGCCCCGGCCAGTTCGCTGCTGATGACCTCGGGGGCTACCGAGAGCATCAATCTGGCGATGCGAGGCGTGATGACGCATCCCCGGAACCGCCGCAATCACATGGTCGTCTGCAGCACTGAACACCCCGCGGTGCTCGACGTTGCCTCCGATCTGCAGCGATCCGGTGTCGAGGTGAGCCACGTCCGCGTTCATCCTCAGCAGAGTGGGGGCGAGGCCGCTCCCGGGACGATCGATCTGGATGCTCTCGCCGCTGCGATCACGCCCGACACGGCCCTGGTCAACATGATGCTGGTCAATAATGAAATAGGGGCCATTCACCCCATCCGGGAAGTCGTGCGGATCGCACACGCGGCCGACGCGTTGGTGCACTGTGATGCGACGCAAGCGATCGGACGGATACCGCTCGACGTGGCCGAAATGGGGCTGGACCTGGTCAGCGCCTCGGCTCACAAGTTTTATGGTCCCAAAGGCGTCGGGTTTCTCGTCGCGGGCGGAGGTGAACGGCGTGTGCGTTTACGGCCGCAAATCGTCGGTGGCGGACAACAACAGGGGCTCCGCAGCGGGACGATGAACCCGGCGGGGATCATCGCAATGGCCACCGCCTTGTCGCTGGCCAAGACGTCTGCCGACCCGCACGGCGGCGAGTCAGCGCGGATCGAGACGCTGCGAAATCAGCTTTGGGATATCCTCCGCGGCTCCATCGACGGGCTGGAAATCAACGGCCCCCCGCTGTCGGATCGTTCCAGCCGTGTGTCTGGGAATCTTAATTTTCACTTGCGGGAGGTGGAGGGAGAGACGTGGATGGCGGCGGCCCCCGGGGTGGCCTTTAGCAGCGGATCGGCGTGTAGCAGCAGCGATCCGGTCGCCAGTCACGTGTTGTTAGCAATGGGATTGAGCGAATCACAGGCCCGCCGCAGCGTGCGAATGGGGATTGGCCGGATGACGACTAGCGACGAGATTGAACTCGCCGGCCGTGAGCTAATTGACGCCCTGCAGCGATTGCGGTTGACCTAGGCTCGGTACCCTTCCCGAAACAAATCCGGGCGGATTCTTACCGAGTCGTGGTTTCCGCTTCAAAATGACTTGGCCCGATATGGGCGGCTAGGATAGGCTCACCGTTTTTCGATCGGTTCATAGCGACGTTCCTTCGAGCGGCAGGATTTGCTATCTTCCCAGCGTCGTGAATTCAGTTTCTTTTGTCTGCGTCAATTGTCCATGCCCGCAACCACTGCCCAAACCACCTCCGACGTCGCTCCTTCACCAGCCGCGGCGACTTTGGCGAGAAAACCGTCCTCCAGCGTCGTGATCACGGGGTTGGGAGTCATCAGCCCGTTGGGAAATACACCTGGCGACCTCCTCGAGGGCCTCCGCAGCGGACGCTCGGGGATTGCCGAGTTCACGCAAATTCCCTTGGGAGCCTATTGCACCAGTCACGGGGCCGAGGCACGCGGATTCACGGGCGACATCAAAGATTACGGGCCGCTCGAAAAACCGATGCAGCGAACGATCAAAAAGGGCAGCAAAGTGATGTGCCGTGAGATCGAGATGGGCGTCGCCTCGGCCCAGCTGGCGCTGCATGACGCCGGGTTCACGACCGAAAAGTTTGATCGTGATCGCACCGGGGTGCTCTTCGGCAGCGATTACATCATGTCCCTGCCCGAGGAATACGCCGAGGGGATCGCGGCCTGTATCGAGGACGGCGAATTCCAGTTTTCGAAATGGGGGCAGCAGGGATTGCCGAAGATCAGTCCTCTTTGGCTGTTGAAATACCTACCCAATATGCCGGCTTCGCATATCGCGATTTACAACGATCTTCGTGGGCCGAATAATTCTCTGACCGTGCGAGAAGCGTCGAGCTGCGCCGCGATCGCCGAGGCCACTTCGACGATCATGCGAGGCCACGCTGATGCCCTCGTCGTGGGAGCGACCGGCTCACGGGTCCATCCACTCCGCACCCTGCACGCGTCGACCCAAGAACAACTGGCCGCTGACCGCGAAGATCCCACTGAGATGTCACGGCCCTTTGACGCCTCCCGCGACGGCAGCGTGCTCGGCGAAGGTGCCGCCTCGATGCTTTGTGAATCTCGCGAGCACGCGGAGGCTCGAGGTGCCAACATTCTCGGCGAAGTCATTGGTTACGGAACCAGCGCGGCCGGTGAATCAGCCGGTCCCCGCCCGATTCAAATCGCGATCGCCAACGCCTTGCGAGCGGCGATTCGCTCGGCCCAGTCACGGGGCCATGGCGACACACCGATCGGACACATTCACGCCCATGGGCTGTCCGATGTCGGATGCGATCGCGACGAGGCTGCGGCAATCGTCGACGTGTTCGGTGATGCCTCGTCCCAACCTCCTGTGACGACTGCCAAGGGGCACTTTGGCAATCTCGGTGCCGGCAGTGGGATGGTGGAGATCATCAGCAGCCTGATGTCTCTGGGCAGCGACCTGTTCGCGATCCGCAACCTCGACAAATTGGCCGATGACTGCCCGATCCGTGCGGTTACCGGCTCCAACGTCGCAGCAGGCGATAGCTTCATCAAAGTCAACGTCTCCCCTCAAGGACAAGCTGCCGCAGTCTGGATCCGCCGCTAAGCAACACCGTAGTGGACGAGGCCACGAGTCCCCCCAGCATCGTAGTGGACTCGTCGTCTCCTGTTGGTTACCCACAAGTGCAGCATTCTATCGATTGCTGAAGATAGCTCATGACAACGCCCCAACGGGGCAGTTCTATGAAAGCCCCAGGCAACGCCCTCTTTATCCTACACATCTTTTCGGGTAGATACACAGGCACATAAAGGATCTTAGTGTGCTCAGGGAGGGCTGCGGCGATGGAATGGATTGAATCGGAGTTCGCTTGGCTTGAATTAGGCGACCTG
>NZ_SJPK01000009.1 GCF_007859855.1 Allorhodopirellula solitaria | reverse complement strand
AGCTTGAAACGTCCAACGATTTAATGTGGATCGTGCTGTCGGCAACTTCCCGGCTGGTCCGAGATCGCCCCGGTCGCCAGGAACCTCGCGAGCTCAAACGCCGAAATCAATCAAAATATCCCAAGCTAAAAAAGCCTCGACCCAGCCGAGCCAAGCGGATCGCGGTCGAGCCCGTGAAACCACCAGAAAAGCCCTAAGTCCACGCCATTCGAGCTCGGCTCCGTTTCTCCCGGCAGTGCCAGGCTAACATTGATAATCACCTCCGACAAATCAATCATTGGATACTGGAGCCATGCCTTGAAAACCTCGGACGCACGCTTCCGGCGGATGAGCCATACTTCTGGATATTGAGCAGCTCGTTGCCTCGTTCAATACGACATTGATTGCTCCCACGTTCCTTAATCGTTTCCTCACTGCCCCGGCGTTCATCATGGTTCATTCTCGATCGATACTCGTATACTTCGTACTACTGGTCTGCTCCTCGTTGGCAGTTCCCGTTCGCGCTGAACGACCCAACGTTCTGCTGATCGCGATTGACGATTTGAACAACTGGGTTGGCTGTCTCGATGGACACCCACAGGCTCGTTCACCGAACATCGATCGGCTGGCTCAACGCGGAACGCTATTCACCAACGCTCATTGCCAGGCACCGATATGTAATCCGTCGCGAACCAGCATCATGTATGGAATGCGGCCATCGACAAGCGGTGTGTACATGAATGCGCCAAGGCCCTGGACGGTGGCATCCATGAATGACCGCGTCACGCTACCACGTCACTTCGCGGCGAGCGGTTACCAAACTTACACGGCGGGCAAGATTTATCACGGTTCGGGATTGCCTCCCGGGGACTTCGACGAGGTCGGTCCGCGGCCTGGGCAGCGACAGAAGTTGGATGAGCGCCTGGTCCCCGAAACGCGGGATGGTGCAGGCGGCCTGTGGGATTTTGGAGGCCAGTCTTACGACGAAGAATTGTTTCAGGATTATGTCGACGCATCCTGGGCAATCGATGTGATTGGCAAGCGGGGTGAGCAACCGTTCTTCCTGGCGGTCGGCTTCTATCGGCCCCATGTTCCGTTCTATTCGCCAACTCGAGTGTTTCTTGAGATTCCCGCTGATACGATTCAATTGCCGGAGGTCAAAGACGGTGACCGCGACGACTTGCCAGGCATTGCGACCAAGCTGATGAAGGCGCCCGCGGCGCCCGATCATGCATGGTTCGTTGAAAGCGGTCGCTGGAAAGAAGCCGTGCAATCGTATCTGGCCTGCGTCCGTTGGACGGACGAGCAGGTTGGCCGTGTGCTCGATGCGCTGGCCGCCAGTCCCCATGCGGACAATACCATCGTCGTCCTCTATTCAGACCATGGCTTTTTTCTGGGTGAAAAGGAACGCTGGGCAAAGCAATCGCTTTGGGAGCAGGCCACTCGCGTTCCGTTCATCATCAGTGTGCCGGGCCTGGAGCAGGGCAGGCCGTGCCAGCGTCCGGTCGAACTGTTATCGATCTACCCTACGCTGGTCGAATTGTGTGACTTGCCAACCCAAGCGGGGCTCGAGGGCGTCAGTGTGAAGCCGTTGTTGGCCGACCCGGTTGCCGAATGGCCCAATGTGGCATTGACGACGTTTGGCAAAGACAATCACGCCGTCCGCAGTGAAACGCATCGATACATCCGATACAGCGATGGGAGTGAAGAACTCTACGATCTGCAGAGCGATCCGAACGAATGGAACAACTTGGCGGGCGACGGATCGCTGGACAGTCTGAAAGCCGAGCTAGCCGAGTTTCTCCCCGCTGCGAACGCGGAGCCCGCCAGAAGCGACAAACGCAGGAAAGGCAACAAGTAACCGCACCGGATGAAATGATGTTTGCGTTGGAATGAGCCGACGGCGTCAGCCCTATTGATTGCCCACAAGTGTCCCGAATGGAACTTTAGGAAATAGCCGCAGTGCAGCGCCAGTTGCGGAAGCGGCTCACCGGTCGTCGAGCGAGCCGATGAAGTCGGCGAGTTTTTGCGGGTCGGCTCCCTCGACGTCGCCGAGGCCACGCAGGATATCGATCGATTGGGCGCGGTGACCGGCTGTTGTTTTGGGCGAAATGGTTTGGAAGACAGCCATCGCAGCTTGGCCCTCGTTGGAGGCGGCGTCCAACCCAAAGGGTGCTAGGGCATGTGCGACGCTCAGCGGCAACTCGTCGAGGGTGTACGTGTATTCCCGTTTGTTGCGGTACAGCGTGATCTGCTCGGCACTGGATCGCTGCACCAGGAACGTCAACGAATCAGTCAGCTTGAATTCGTTGCCCGCTACTAGTTCTGACATCGCCTTCTCGATCCCCGAGCGGTAGAACATGGCGAGGTCCGCGAACTGGTAGAGGGTCTCGGCTGCTTGTTTCTGTGCGGCAGTGACCGCTTGCTTCTCCGCCGTCTCGCTAAGGGTTTTCATGCTATCCCATTCCGCGCCGGCGATCGCATCGCGTGCGGCGCTCAAAGCGGCGTCGGCTGAGGCGATCCGCTGCGGTCCGGGGGGAGTGGGCGCAGGCGGTGTCGGCGCAGCGGATGGATTTGGCATGTCGGCGGTCATCCCGCCACTGGGTGATCCGGTGTCCGTTGTTCCATCGGGCGGTGCAGGCATTTCCGGCGAGGACGTCTCGGGCGTCATCGGTGGCTCTGCATTGTTCCGCTGCGGGGCGGGCATGGACGGTTCAGCGGGGGCCGGCATCGACTCAGCTGGGGGGGCTGTCGGAGCGGGTGTCCGCGGGGCGGGTGTCCGCGGGGCGGGAGTCATGATTCCGTCGCCGCGCTCCCTCTGCGATCCGGCTTGGGGCGCAGCCATCCGAGAACTTCGCCCTGGGGCGGCCGATTTTCCTGCTCCGACTTGAAGCCCCTGATCACCTTTGACGAGCTGGATCGTGCCGCCGTTGATGAATAGATAGCCCAGTCCAGCGACGATCAGGCCCAGCATCACGACGACGATGGATCCGAAGATCAATCCTCCCGATCCGCGTCGCCGGCTCGAGCGTCGACTGTCGTCGGAGACCTGGATGCCGGTGTTTCGTCGCGGCGTCGCCGCCGCAGGTGTTGCGGGCGTGTTCGGCTGTGAGGCTTCGAGTGGCTGGGCTTCACGCGGTTGGGTGGGGGCGGTCTCCCGCGGTCCGGTGTGGGGGCCGTTCGTCGATGGGGGGCTCGAGCCGGGCAGGAGGGCGGCGAGCGGGTCTGCAGAACTCTCCTCAGCAGGGGTGTCTGCAGGCGCGGGGCTGGGATCGCTCAAAATCCCGTACTTGGCGTCGAGAGACGCTTTCTGTTCCGGGTCGCTGAGGACTTTCTGAGCAGCCTGGACCGCTTTGACAGCTTTCATCCAAACGTCTGGTTCGGTCGCTGACTTGGCCTGTTTGATCGTCTTGATCCGCCGCTCGATTGCCGCCCGAATGACCTGTTGGTCCGATTCGCCTAGCGCCAACCCAAACACCTGATAAGCATTTGGGTGGGAGGCGTCCGAGGGCAACCCTAATAGTTCGTGGATCGAAGGACCAGGCATCGTGTTGGCACTCGAAAGCGTCGATTCGAAGATGTGGAACAACCGACCCGACGTTCGAGTCTATTCGAAAGCAGGGTTCGACAGTGGGGCTGAAAGCGGATCCAAGCCCACATGGTACAGTCGCACCATGCCCGCCGCAAATTTATTTCTTGCGGTGACGAATCTTTGCTCGCATGCGTCGTTTCTTTCGTCCTACCTTGCGTCGGCCTTTGCCTGTTCTCTTAGTACCCACCTAGTTCATTCTCCTCGACGATTCTGCTGGAAATTGGAAATGGTCGCACCTGTCCCAAGGGATCCGACATCGCCCCGCCACAGAGCACTCGCTCACGATTGACGGGGTGCGGCACGCGAACGCGCGACCAATGATGCGGGGCAGCCGATAAGCTGACGTGCAGGTGCTTCCTGCGAATTGGATAACGGGGAAGTAAAGGTTTCCTCGCCATGCAGGGTCTCTTAGCCTAGCAGACCCTTGTAATCAAGCAAGGTGCAAAGCGAGTACGAATGCGTCGGGAGCCGTTTATTCGCTCGGGGCGTTCCACGGCAGGTCGATCTGTCCGGCCCGCCACTGGGACAAGAACTCGGGCAAACTGGGCAGTACATTTTTGGCCACGGCGATGTCACGGGGTGTCATCCAGTGGATTTCGGCCACTTCCTCCGGGTTGGCGACCGGGTCGACGTCACCACGGATCTCTGAAATCCACCACGCCAAACGGGTCCCCCAAGGTGTGACGCTGCGGTGGCAGAGCCGAATGGGGTCGACATCGACAGCAATTTCTTCCTGCATTTCACGGATCAGGGCCTCCTCTTCGCTCTCGCCCATTTCGATGCCTCCGCCGGGCAAGCAGAGTTTGCCGGGAGCATTGACGGTCAAAGAACGACGGATAATGAGCAGTCGATCATCGCGAAAAATCACGCCGATCACACCGCGTTTGCGGTTAAAACGCTTGGGGGTCGATGGGCGGACGCTATTTGAAATGGACATGGACACGCTTCTACCAATCCGCATCCAACGGGGCAACCCGAGTGCTTGCGGGAGAGGCAAGATGAGGAAAATCAATAAAATTCGTCAAGAAAACCTGGCTGCCAAGTCGATGCAACCAGTGGTGTTAAAGTTTGCCCAATTCACCTGACCCGGGCAACCAGCATCTCCCCCCAATCCCTCACGTTCGCAAAGTTATCGATCCATGCAACCTGCCCAATCTCCCGAGGCGTGTCGTATCCCATCCCGCCGCGACAACGGATTTGACTGGTCCAGGCAAGGAGTCTGGATTGCCCTGGCTCTCTTTCCGGTCCTCGTCTCAGGCTGTTCGCTCTACTCGGGGCCGACCATTCAAATGCCGAGCATCCCAGGAATCAGCCAGGGACCGTTGCCGAGTTCGACCGAGCAGCAGGCCAACTATGTGCCGGTGGGGACTGGGGCGAGCCTGCCATCGACGACATTCACCCAAGAGGCATACCAGAGTGTTCGCAATGCCAAGGCGAACAACTCCATCGTGTTGCAGGTCCTCGACGACAATGAGCCTATTCGGGTGCTGCCACTGCCCACCGCGGGCGATCCCAGTTGTGATACAGGTACTGCCGGCGCGGCACCACGGAGCGTCTATGTCAGCACGCTGTTGGAGCAAACCGGCGTCCTGCATAAGCTCGGCAAGGTCCAAGCGGCGTTGTACCGGCCGGCACCGAACAGTTTGGACGGGGTCCGCATGGATGTGCTATTTTCACCTCATGACGCGGAGCAAATTCGTCCGGAATCCGATTACGCGCTGCGTCCGGGCGACCGTTTAGTGGTCCGAAAAGACAACCGAATGGGCATCGACCAAATGATTGACATGGTCCTCGACCGCTAAGCAACACACGATCAATTTCTGTCGTAGTGGACGAGGCGACGAGTCCAAAGCCGCAGGACTCGACGCCTCGTCCATTACTAAAACCGACGCTTATGCATCGTGTGTTGCTAAGAGTGTGGTCGGGATCGAGACGCTCTGAGGCTATGGGTCTTGACGAACCCTACCCATCTGAGTCGTAATGATGCTGATGCGCACCGATCTCGACCGCCAACGATTGCACGATGACCTCCGCGGCTTAGTCGAAGGGGAGGTTTTGTGCGATGACGTCTCGTTGCAACTGTATGCCTCCGACGCGAGCATCTACCAAGTCAGCCCACTGTGCGTGGTCCGCCCGCGATCGGCGGCCGACATCTCAGCGACGGTGATTTACGCTCGCGACCACGGATTGACGATCCATCCTCGTGGCAGCGGCAGTGGGGTGGCCGGTGAATCGCTCGGCCCCGGTATCGTTCTGGACATGTCGTGTCATCTGCGGCGGGTGGCTCTTCAGGAGGACGCGACCCGGATCACTGTGCAGAGCGGGGCGACCTTGGCCAGCGTCAATCGTTTGCTCGCTCACGCGGGTCGTTGGTACGGCCCGGACCCGGCAACACGCGCGATCAACACGATGGGGGGTGTGATCGCGACCAACGCGTCGGGCAGCCATTTCCTGCGTAGTGGGTCGGCCCGCGACACGGTGGAGTCGGTGCGTGTGATCAACGCCCAGGGCGAATTGGTCGAGTTATCTCAACATGCTCCCGACGAATACCTCGCCCCGCCGGTGGAAGGTGACGGCGAGGACGGGCCCGCGTTTGCCAATCGCGTAGCTCGCGGGCTCGGAGAGATCCAGAAACAGTTTCAGACGGCCCTGCAATCGCATCGTTTTCGGTCGCCCGCGAGCAACGGCTACCGTCTCGACGATTTCCACACCCCCTCGGGCACGGTGGACTTGGCCAAGTTCTACGCGGGCACTCAGGGGACATTGGCGGTGATGGTCGACGCCACACTTCGCACGGAGTTGATCCCGGCCCATCGCGGCGTCGTGCTGCTGTTCTTTCGTCGACTCGACTCCGCCATGCGGGCTGCTGTGATGGCGCTCGACCATGGTCCGATCGCTTGCGATGTGATGGATCGTCGCTTGCTTCAAATTGCCAGAGAGGGTGAAAAGCGATTCGCTGACCTGGTTCCTCGGGAAGCCGAGGCGGGCATGTTGGTGGAGATTCAAGGGGAATCTCTGGGAGATCTCTATCACCGTTTAGGGATCCTTCGCAAGACTCTCGCCAGCGGTCCGGATGCGGCGTTTGCGTCTCAGGATACCGTCCAAAACGAGCAGCGGGATTTGTTTTGGGTGCTGTTTCGACGCGTGATCCAGCGGCAGTATCGGGTTCCCGGACGCGCCATGCCGCTGCCCTTTGTTGAAGACATTTTTGCGCCACCAGAACGCTTGCCCAGCATGCTCTTGGCGGTCCAGGACGTCCTCAAACGGCATCACGTCACCGCGACCGTCTTCGCGCATGCCGGCCATGGCCAGCTGCATGTTCGTCCGATGCTCGACCTCGCCAACCCCGAGGACCGCGACCAGGTCCGTCCGCTCAGCGAAGCGATTGCCGAAGTGGTGTGGAAACTGGGCGGACAGATCGGCGTCGAACACGCCGCTGGACTCAGTCGCTCGTACCTGATGCCGAGGCAGTTCGGCGAGCTGTGGCCCGCAATGGGGCAGGTCAAACGTCTCTTCGACCCACAATACCGCTTCAACGGCGGTAAACTCTTTGGGGCGGTATTGCAGAAGCCCGACGAGAATCTGCGTCCCTTCAATCACACCATCGAGATCGTGGAGTCAGGCCGCAGCGTGCTACCACTGCGGCGATCGGACGAAGTTGGCCCAACGCTCGCCCCCGAGGACACCCCCGCCCCCACCGCTATTGCCCGCGGATCAGAGGGGCGCCGTGACGGCACGTCCGTCCCCGGAACGGACACTCCTGCCGGTGCGCAGCCAAGTGAGTCCAGCCCAGCGGGTGAACCGCACCTTGTCGAGTCAGCAGCGTCGAAGTTGGTCACCTCTCTGATGCCGCACCAGCCGCCACCGCAACTCGAGGTGTTGCAGCAGTGGCCGGGCAGTGCGCCGATCACGACCACCACTCGAGCCTGCAACGGCTGCGGTCGGTGCCGTTCCCACAGTCCCGACGAACGGCAATGCCCGATGTTCCGCATCACCGCGATCGAGGAGGCTTCGCCACGGGCCAAAGCCAACCTGTTGCGGGGCGTTCTCAGTGGAGAATTGGGGGTGGATGAATTAACGGGCGAGCGTGCCAAGGCTGTCGCTGACCTCTGTTTCAATTGTCACTCGTGCCGTATCGACTGTCCCGCGTCGGTGAACATTCCCAAAATCGTTGGTGAGATCAAAGCCCAGTACGTCGCCACCAACGGGATGCCGCTATCGGATTGGTTGATCAGCCGCATCGATCTGGTGGCGGCTGTTGCCTCGCGAGTGGCGTGGTTCTCCAATTTCCTATTGCGTCGCCGCTCGATGCGTTGGCTCGGTGAGAACCTGTTCGGTTTATCGGCCGCCCGTGAAGTTCCGCCATTGGTGAGAGAGACATTCCTGCGTTACGCGATCCGCCGCCGCTGGCACAAAGCGTCGCCGCATGGAGGTTTGAAGGTAGTTTATTTTGTCGATCACTACGCCAACTATCACGACCCAGAAATCGGTCGGGCGCTGGCAGAAATTCTGCAACACAACCGGATTGGGTTCTATGTGCCCGTCGGCCAGGGGCTCAGTGGGATGGGGCGAATCACCGCGGGCGATCTGAAAGGTGCCCGGCGGGTTGCCCGGCGCAACGTCCGCGTGCTCGCCGACGCGGTACGGCAAGGCTATACCGTCTTGGCGAGCGAGCCTGCGGCCGCGTTGTGCCTGCAACATGAGTACCCCAATTTGCTCGATAGCGAGGACGCGCACCTCGTTGCTCGGCATTCTCACGAGGCGTGTCAGTACCTGTGGTCGCTGCACCAAGAAGATCGGCTCGCCCTTGAGTTCGAAACCGTCGATCATCGAATCGTCTATCATCAACCCTGTCACAGTCGGGTGCTCGACCGGGAACCGGTTGCGGCGAGCTTGATGCGTCTGATCCCCGGCATCGATGTCGATGTGGTGGGCAAGGGGTGCAGCGGGATGGCCGGCACATGGGGGCTGCATCGCAAGAATTTTCGCAACAGCCTACGGATCGGCTGGCCGATGATTTCTGCCGTTCGCAAAGCCAGCCAGTCGGCACCGGCGACCGAATGCAGCGCTTGCAAATTGCAAATGGAACACGGTGGCGATTACTCCGCGGTCCATCCATTGAAACTACTCGCTCATGCCTACGGACGGCTACCGCGGCCAGAACTCAGCCGGGGGACTTAGCGGCGAGCGGATCACCCGGTGTATCGAGTGGAAGAAGGACCAGGCTTCGAGCGATGACGTGTGCCTTGGCCGCTGTCATGAAATCCATACGCCCGCCGAGCCGGGATGGAGCGAGGTGCAATCACTCCGCGACACAGCCGGACGGACTTGTTTTTTTCACCGGCCCGCCCCTCACTCGAGCGAGCGTGGCGATGCGGGCTATGAGGGCGTGCCGCTCAAGATTTGGGCGGACGCACATCCTTGGTGGCACCGGCTCCGGTTTGCGAAGCGCGGCGGTTCTCACGTTGGATCGCGTCGTAAACCTCTTGACGGTGCACCGGTATCGCCTGGGGCGCCTCGATGCCGAGGCGAACTTTGTCGCCGCGAATGTCAACGATGGTTACAACCACGTCATCACCAATCATGATGCTTTCGTCGCGGTGTCTGGAAAGGACGAGCATGATGTCCTCGGTATGATATTTCTAGGGAGAGAATCTATGGGACCAAATTGGTTGGAATCTTGATGCGTTCGGTTCGGCAATCCATGCCGTGATCTGCATTCCATCGCAACAATCCAACGAGGTCTGAACCTGGCGGCAAAACTGATTGCCTCCGCCTCGTTAAAAGGCTAATCGTCCCCCATGCTCTGTTTTGTCCACGATCCCCTCAGAAGGTCCACACGTACCGGTCGTGCCGATACTAGCTTCTAGCAATGTCTATGCGGCGCGGACCTGCGAAATCGGCAGCGGTGCGTCCATGCTACGGAGCAACGTCGGCAGCGGTTGGCGTAGCGGTCGATCGTCATTGGTGATGACCTGGCATCCCAGCCGCCGGTCCAGGTTGATCAACAAAGGTGCTCGCAAGTTCGTTGTCAGTTTCCCCACATGCCCGGCGACCGTCGTCATGATGTATACCTCCGCCCCCGAGCCGAGATGCAGTCCCGCCAGGTCGCGACGACCGACGTGAACCCGGTAATCGGGGAAGAAAGCACGCGGGCTGACCACGGCCAAAGCCCGGTCCCCACGTGCGGCCGACTGCAACCATGCCACCGACTCGTTGTCAGGGTCAGGGATCAATGCCCATTGATGCAGTGACTCCATGCCAACGAGACCCTGTGGGAAGACGAACAATTGATCGGCATTCATTTCGAGTGTGCCGAAGCGATGAGTGTCAATCCGCATGGCTGGATTCCGAGTAACAGGAGACTTGCGCGTGATGAAAGTAGCGTTACTGCATCAATCGGCCAGCCTCCCCATCGCTGATAACCGATTCCAGCGAAGAAATCGAAAAAACCGGCGCCGCTGCCATGATCCCACCAGCTTACCAAGACGTTTCCGCTCACCTGTCATTTCTCGCATCCTAGATGACTGCCGCTGCAGAGCGAGAAGAACCCGGCATGTCGTTGAGGCCTCGTGGCGGCACGCCAATTGCATGCCCGATGCCGTACCGCAGAGGACGTGTTTTCACGGCCCAGCCTGTGAAACGCCCTGCCGGAGAGAGCCGAGTGTGGCTCGGAAAATCGACGATGTGCATGACAATCCACCCTGAGAGCCCGTTCGAGAGGGCGATCTCTTGTTTGGGTAGGCTTTTACGATGAGGAGCGACGAGATGGACGAACTTCCAGCTGTGATCGTAACCGGCAGTTCTGGGCTGCTCGGTAGCGCCGTTTGCGACCGGCTCGCTGGAGCGGGCTATCAGGTCTTCGGGTTCGACCGGGTGGGATTGCCCGAACCGCCCAAGAATCACGAGCGGGTTCGGGATATCGAATGCGATGTCACCGATTCGAGTTCCGTTCGTGCGGCGATGAGCAAGGTCGCTGAATTGACTGGCTCGAAACTCGCCAGCGTCGTGCATATGGCGGCGTACTACGACTTCTCCGGAGAGGACAGCGATCTTTACGACAAGGTCACCGTCAACGGCACCGATCGGTTGCTCAACGAGCTTGAAGATTTTCAGTGCGATCAATTTGTCTTCACGAGCACCATGTTGGTTCACGCTCCCTGCTCGATCGGCGACCACATCCGCGAGGACGATCCGCTCGAAGCGAAATGGCCCTACCCTCAGAGCAAGGTCAAAACGGAACGGTTAATACGCGATGGTCACCCGGGCGTGCCGAGCGTGTTTCTCCGTATGGCGGGTGTGTACACCGACTATGGTCGCCAGCCCACCATCGTCCAACAGATGAAGCGCATTTACGAAAAAGATTTTCAAGGCCATTTCTTCCCCGGAGATAGCGATGCTGGCCAATCTGCGGTTCACCTTGACGACGCTGTCGAATCGATCGTGTTGACGGTGGAGCGGCGGCAATCGATTGAGCCGAAGACCGCTATCCTGATTGGGGAAGCGGATCCTCTTTCCTACGGCGACCTGCAAGACCTGATCGGCGAGGAACTCTATGGGAAAGAATGGGCCACGTTGTATGTGCCGCCCACCGTCGCCAAAGTCGGAGCGGCCGTGACCGATGTACTTCAGGGCGGTGACGCGTTCATCAAACCGTTCATGGTGAGCATGGCGGACGATCACTACGCCTTGGATATTACCAGAGCCAAGGAGCTACTGGCGTGGCAGCCCAAACACAGTCTACGAGAGACCATCCCCAAGATGACGGGGTTGCTGCAATCGGATTCGGAGGCATGGTTCCGTAAGAATGGGTTGAACTGATGTCGAATCAAATCTTAAGCACGCAAGACATCCACGCGAACGTTCCCCCGTACCGCTACAATCCGTCTGCGTGGAGTCAGCGGATTCCGATCTGCGTCTTGGCGCTCGTCGCCGCACTGATCTCGGTGCATCTTTCGCTGTTTCAGTGGGGGCTCATCGATAGCGTCTACGACCCGGTTTTCGGTGATGGCAGCGAAAATGTGCTGAAGTCTGACACCGCGACAACGATGTACGGTCTGCTGGGGATCCATGACGCATCGCTGGGGGTTCTCGCCTATCTTGGCGACGCGATCTTGGGGTTTGCTGGCTCAACCCGGCGATGGCAATACCGTCCGTGGCTGGTCATTCTCTTCGGCATTGATGTGATTCCACTCGGTGTCGTGAGCGTTGTGCTAGTCCTCTGCCAGGCATTTCTTGTTGGCTCATGGTGCTTTCTCTGTTTGGTCACAGCGGCGATTTCGCTGTTGCTGGTTTATTGGGCGTGGGACGAAGTGCGAGTCTCACTGACGTACTTGTGGTTGATCTGGAAGGAACATCATGACAAACGTTTGCTGTGGGACGCTTTCTGGGGCAGGCGGAACGAGCGGCTTGACGCGACAGCCGAACGACTTCTATCGCGAGAGGTGGACTGATGTGGGGACGAGTAGTTGAAATCATGACCGCGGTCTGGTTGGCCGTGAGCCCGTTTGTCTTCGGTGTGCAGGACAATGGGACACTATTGTGGGCGGACATCGGGATCGCTTCACTGATCTGGCTGTTTTCGGGGCTTTCCTACTGGCGGCCGACACGTCACGCGCATTTACTGATCCTATTAGTGAGTGCCGGATTGGTGCTTTGGGGACGCTTTGCGGAAATTCCTCCCACGCCCGCCCATCAAAACCATATCGTCGTCGGGTTGTTCTTGATGATGATCGCCGTGATCCCTAACCAGGCATCCCTACCGCCGCAAGCTTGGCGTCATGGGGAATCTCAAGCCTGATCGTGCCGCCTGCGAGACGTGGAGTATGTCCCTTGTCCGATATGATGCACCCCAATGATATCGCGAACCTGATCACCATCGCCATTGCGGCGGCATGCGGTGGCGTGTTGGGGTTGGAACGGGAGTTGGCCGACAAGCCAGCGGGCGTTCGCACCCACATTTTCGTCTGTGCTGGCTCGGCGTTGCTGATGATCTTGAGCCGCGAGATCGTTGATCAGTTTGAGGTTCGCTATCCCGACTCCATGCTTAGCCCCGATCCGATCCGGATTCTACAAGCGATCGTCGTCGGAATCAGTTTCTTAGGCGCCGGCACGATCGTCCATCAGAAAAACCAGGGCGTGGAAGGGCTGACGACCGCAGCGACGATCTACCTGACCGCGGGCATTGGCGTCGCGATTGCAGTGGAACGCACCTTTCTAGCGGTCTCGCTGACCGTCTTCGCAGCATCTGTGCTGTATATACTGAAGTGGCTGACCGATCGCGTGACCGACGATCTCGAAGAGGGAGAGGATTCGAAGGCGGATTAAGCCAGCTGATGCTGCTCGCGCTCGAGCAGTTTTCCGCTCCGCTCAGGCGTCGCCGGCATCTCAAGCCTCGTTTGCCGATCGCGATCGATGTTGAACCAGTCGGTAGACCCACCATGCGAACATGGCAGCTACGACGGCCGTGCTGATCCAACCCAGCGGCCCAGCGAGTTGGCTGTAGTTGTCCCCTAGCCACCAACCCAGTCCCGCCAACAGTGCGGTCCAAATCACGGTGCCCAGTGCCGTCATCACCGTGAACCGGCCGATGGGCATTTGAGCGAAACCGGCGGGGACGCTGATTAACGTTCGCAGTCCCGGGATCATTCGGCACACGAACACCGCCACGGTCCCCCACGCATCGAACCAATCTTCTACGCGATCGAGGTCCTGCGGGGTGATCGTTAACCAAACGCCATGACCTTCAATCCACCGCGCTAACCGATCCTTGCCGATCCATCGAGCGAGGAAATACCAGAGCATCGCCCCAATGAACGATCCGCAACTCCCCGCAGTGACGACGGCTGCGAAAGACATCTCGGACTGGCTGACCGAGTATCCTGCCCAGGGCATGACGAGTTCCGATGGAATCGGTGGGAAGATGTTCTCCAGCAGCATGAGCGCGGCGACACCCAGCGCGCCGTAGTGCTCGAGAAATTCACTAATCATAGAATGCATAGGGCCTCCGCGTATTGAGAGTCTCCCAGTGCAGCAGACGGCGCGCCAGTTGCGTCGGTCGTGCGCAGGATGGGAAGCGTCCAGAACGGTTCTTCCCACGGCGATCTCGGCTTCCTGCATCACGAAAGCTTCCTCATGCCCGATCTCACCGAAACCTCGCTGGCGATCAACGGACTGCTATTCGCTGGCGGTGCGCTGCTGGTATGGTTGGCGGGAACGAAGCTGAGTCAGTATGTCGACTTGTTCGCTGATCGCACGGGGCTCGGCAAGGCGTTCGCTGGAGCGCTGCTTCTCGGCGGCGCCACGAGTCTGCCTGAACTGGCAACGACCGTGACGGCAGCATCGAGCGGTGCGGCAGAACTCGCTGGCACGAATCTGCTTGGTGGCGTCGTGATGCAGATCGCTGTGCTCGCGCTGGTTGACGCATTCGTGCTCCGCGGTCGGCCGCTGACATTGTTTTCACCACAGTCCTCCTTGCTGATGGTCGGTGTGATGCTGATCGGATTGGTCGCTCTCGCCTCGGCCGCTGTCACCAGCCAAGAGCTCTTTTCGGTGGCGGGAATCGGCTTTTGGCCGGTCGCGCTTTTCGCAGCCTACGTGTTCTCGGTTTGGGTCATTTACCGCTACGAAGGCGATCCACGTTGGGAGCCGCGTGGAGAGGTGGCTCAGCCACCTGAGTCCGCTCGCGATCTCAAGGACGCTCACGAGCAATCATTCCAAAAGACGTCCACGGCAATGCTGGTTGGATATTTCTCGATGGCTTCGCTGGTCGTTTTGGTTGGCGGCGTGACCGTGGCGAAAACGGGTGAGGCCATCGCCGAGCAGAGTGGGCTGGGGCAAGGCATTGTCGGCGCGACCCTGGTCGCTTTCGCCACCAGCTTACCCGAGGTTAGCACCACCTATTCTGCTGTTCGCTTTGGCGCCTACAGTATGGCGGCAGCGAACATCTTGGGAACGAATAGCATGGAGATTGCCCTCTTTCTGCCTGCGGAACTCGCATATCGAGATGGCCCCATTTTTGACGCGATGCCGAACTCCGCAGCGTTCCTGGCGGCCTTGGGCATCGTCGTGACCAGCCTCTACCTGTGGGGGATTCTCGAACGACGGGACAAGACCATATTGGGGATGGGTGTGGATTCATTCGCCGTCCTCGTGGTCTACGCTTGCGGACTGCTCGTTTACTGGACACTCTGATTTTTCACAGAACGCCAACCTGGGAAGAACGCGTTGGTCCGCTCGACATACTCGCGATAGCCCGGCTTGGACTCTTCGAGCGATTTTTCCAGGAGCGTCACACCGGAGACGCGCATGAGGAATATTGACATCACGATCGGACCGATGATCGCCCAACCCACGTGGCTGGTGGCGTACGCCGTAAAAAACAATCCCCACCAGACGAGAAAGTCACCGAAGTAGTTGGGATGGCGCGTGTAGCGCCACAAGCCCTGATCCATGACTTGGCCGGCGTTCGTCGGATTCGCTTTGAATCGTGCCAGTTGCCAGTCGCCGACCGCTTCGAAGAACAATCCAACCGAGAAAAGGATGACGCCGAACACGCTCATCCCAACACGAGAATCGTCAGCGCCATCATAGAGAGATTGCAGCGGTAGGGAGACGACCCACATCACGGCGGCTTGCACACCAAAGACTGTCAACAAACTCACCCATGGGAATGCGTCTCCCCACTTCGAACGCATCTTCTGATAGCGTGGATCTTCGCCCTGACCGTGATTTCTCCAGCCGAGGTATGCGCTGAGCCGCAAACCCCAGATCGTCGTGAGTACCGGTACAAGCAGGCTGTCGCCGGGCTCCGATCTCATGGCGTAGGCGGTCCATGCAACCAAGACGAACCCCAGCCCCCACACGATATCGATGATGCTGACGTCGCGTCGGTAGAGACTGACCAGCCAAACGCTGACCATCAGGACGCCGATAACAGCGGCGCAGTAGGTGAAACTAACGATCACAACATTTACTTTTCGAACAGGTAATGATTGACATACCACTGCGTGCCGTTTTCAGTGGCAAACAGTTCTTCGCAGGCCATGAAAAATATTCGCCAACGATGCAGCCAGCGGTTGGCATTCGGACGGCCGTAGGTCTTCGCCATGATCGGCTGAAGCGATTGCATGTTCGCGTCGAGGTTCGCCAGCCAGTGGCGGCAGGTCTTCGCGTAATGTTCTCCATTCCACTGCCATTGGTCGGCAAGCCCGAGTGCACCGCTGGATTGGGGCAGCCAGCCATCGCTGGGCATCATGCCGCCGGTGAAGAAGTGGCGTCCCATCCAATTCCTCTCCCCGTCGGTATCAAACAGATAAGGCGTCGTGCGGTGGCAGAACAGGTGCACGAACAGTTTCCCTTTGGGCCGCAGCCAGGCATGAATATGGGACATCAGACGCTCATGGTTTCGCATATGCTCGAACATTTCTACTGAGACGATGCGGTCGAACGTCTCAAGCGACCGAAACGCATTGACGTCGGCTGTCACGACACTGAGGTTGGTCAATCCGCGTTCTCGAGCATGGGCTTCGATGAACCGCCGTTGTGAATGGGAGTTGGAAAGCGAAGTGATCCGGCTGCTGGGAAACCGCTCCGCCATCCACAGCGACAGCGAACCCCACCCGCATCCCAGTTCGAGTATGTCCATACCATCGGCGAGTTCTGCGTGGGACGCGGTGATCTCCAACGCGTTCGTCTCGGCTTCGGCCAATTCGGTTGTTCGAGTGTCCCAGTAGCAACAGCTATACTTGAGTTGCGGACCGAGCACGTGTTCATAGAACGACGCGGGGACTTCGTAGTGCTGATCATTGGCTTCATGGGTTGAGACTGCGATCGGTTGAGCGGCCACTTCGGTACGCAGACGCTGCGCCGCATCATCGGCGTGGACGGCATCGAGATCATCGAGCCGGTTCCTGAGCAACCGGCGGATCCCGCGCCTCACCAACCAATCGGGGACACGGCCTTGCTCGGCTGTCCCGGCGAGTCGGGCGAATAGGTAGTTGGGCACTACCGAGGCGAGGTTCCACGGTGGATTCATCGTGCTGGTTTGTCCCAAGCAATCTGAACAACTCTCACTGCGTGTTCTCGAAAGGCGGCTTCGCAGTAACATAAGTAAAACTCCCACATCCGAATAAAGCGATCATCAAAGCCGAGTGAGCGAACGTCAGCGAGACGATTTTGAAATCGCTCGCGCCAGTGCGATAGCGTCTGCGCGTAGTGCGGCGAAATATCCTCGATGGAGTCCAGCCGAAATGACGTCGACCGCCCCACCGAATCCTGGATTGCCGCAATCGAAGGCAGGAATCCACCGGGGAAAATGTATTTTTGAATGAAGTCCACGGAGCGACGGTACGATTGATAGCGCTGCTCAGGCATGACGATGGCCTGCATCACGCATCGTCCCCCGGGCTTGAGCAGACGGCTGGATTGACGAAAGAAATCGTCTAGATGCCGTTCGCCAATCGCTTCGACCACCTCGATCGAAACGAGCTTGTCGTAGCGGCCATTGAGGTCGCGATAGTCGCTTGCGAGTGTGTCGATACGCTCGCTCAGGCCAGCACGACGGACACGATCACGTGTCATCTCGAACTGCGCCTGCGAGATCGTCGTCGTCGTCACCTGGCAGCCATACTGCTGAGCCGCATGTAGGGCGAAACCGCCCCATCCCGTTCCGATTTCGAGCAGGTGATCGGTGGGTTGCAGTTTGAGCTTGCCGCAAACCCGATCGATTTTCGCTCGGGAGGCGTCGTGCAGCGGCGTGTCCGCACTCTCGAACCAGGCCGACGAATACATCATCGTGGGGTCGAGAAACATCTCAAAGAACTCATTGCTGAGGTCGTAGTGTGCTGCGATATGCCGGCGACTGCCCCGGCGAGAATTATTGTCGAGGCGAAACGCCAATCGCCGCAACTGCCCCGCCGCCGACGCCAAACGCGTGGTGATACCCGACGTCCGTCCAAGGTTGCGGCAGAGTATCCGCAGAAACGTCGTGAGATCGTCCACTTCCCAGTGACCGCAGAGGTAGGATTCCGCCAACCCGAGTGACCCCTGCGTCGCCAGCAGACTGTAGAAAGTTGGATCGTGAATTTGCCATGACACAGAATGCGGGGATTCCCAGGAACCAAAGACCTCGTTGGATTGAGGATCCGAAAATTGGACTTGCCCACCCTCGAGTGAGGAAAGCCAGTTCAACATCTTGTGTCTGGTCAATCGCTGCATCCAACCGAGTGTCGCAGCATTGCGTTCCGGGCGAACGCTAGGAATCGCGCCAGCATTCCAATCTGTTCGAGGTCGTTCCGTGGTGGTTCCGCTCGACATCGTGCTTGCTTTCGAAGGGTTGCTCAAGGAGTAAGATTGAAAAGTGCGTGGGTAGGCCATGACCTAGCCCTGGTGATCGTGCAGGGAGCCCGAGCGATCGTTTATCGACTGACGGGCTGCCGATGGCGGTCGACGACTGTCGCCGGAGGGGTGCGGGTAGAATGGAGTCCCCTTGAGCCACAACCGAAAGGCTTGCCAGTAGATACCTCCGACGACTTGGCTGGTCATCAATGGGAACCGCGTTAAGGTCTTGATCAGCTGTCGAGACGTGAGAGGTTTCCGTTTGAGCAGCATGGTTGCATCGAACAGACAGCCGTCTCGATCATGGTCTTCTAAGTGGATTGATAGCTGGCGCGATGGTTGGCTCAATCTCCATCGATACTCGAGCTGCATCGGAAGGAACGGCGACACGTGCAGTTTTTTGTTACAGCGATGTCTCTGGATGCGACCGACGCCGCGCCAGGGGATCACATAGCTGTGCCGTTCACGCCAGGGCGTGTTGGTGACTTCCGCGACGGTTGCAGCGAGCGTTTCTCCGTCTTCATGAAAGCAGTAGTAGAGAGAGATCGGGTTGAAGACCAAGCCGGCATACCGCAGGTGGGCGAGCATCCGCACCGGGCCTGCAAAGTCGATTCCCGTGTCGTGATTGACCCGTTCTCGGATCGCATCGGCGAGCGAAAGTGTGGGATCGCCGAGAAAATCAGCGCGGTGGTAGCGGACCAAGCTGAACCGGCGAGTCGACAGCCAGGGCGGCGCGCAGAACACTCGGTCGACTTCGTCAAGATCGAGGTAAAAGAAGAAAAGTGGGAAGCGAAATTCGTGCTCCCTATCACGGAAGCGTCGATGCCGAATGGTGCCCTCGTAAAGGCAACTATGCGTGATATTCATGATGCTGCGTCCCTGTTGGCCGCAACCGTCGCAGGGCGATGGAGGGTTGCCTGGTCGGATGACCAGCCGGGGATGCCGAACCGGCGACAGACAGCTAGACCGCTGACGACTCCGTCTTCGTGGAATCCGTTTCGCCAGTACGCGCCGCAGTACGATGTTCGTCGCCGACGAATGACGCTGCCATGTTGTTGTTGCACAGCGGCACGCTCCGTCGTGAACACGGGATGGGAATACCGGAATCGACGCAACACGTGAGCTGGATCGATCATGTCCTCCGCATTCAATGTGACGCAGAGGGAATGAGGGGATCGAACTCCCTGCAGGTGATTGAGGAGATAGGTCACGGTTGGTCGCGTCTCGGGACGTCGGAATATCCGGTAGTTCCAACTCGCCCACGCCCGTCGACGCTGCGGTAGGATCGATGAATCCGTATGCAGTACGGCGGTATTGTCACTGTACGGGAACGACGTCAGTAGCTCGGTTTCGAGTTCGTCGGGATCGTCCAGCAACCGCAACGCTTGATCGCTATGGCAGGCAAAGATGACTTCGTCAAATGCCTCGCTCCCGCCCACATGAGACACGATGACTTCGCTCTCCATGCGCCGGACCCGACTCACGGGGTGGTTGCAGCGAATTTTATCACGAAAGGGCGAGATGAGCTTGTCGACGTAGTGTTTGGATCCGCCCGCGACCGTTCTCCAGATCGGTCGGTCCGTCAGGCTGAGCAGACCGTGATGGTGGTAGAACTCGAGGATAAAGCGGATCGGGAATTGTAAGAACGCCTCTCGAGGGCACGACCAGATCGCGGCGCCCATTGGCAACAAGTACTGTTGCGCAAAGGCAGCCGAGTAACCGCCCGTCGTCAGATAGTCACCGACGGTCAGGTCGTCAGGCAGAGTGCTGAAGTCACGCGATCCGTTGCGGTTGAAACGGCCGATGTCTCGGAGCATCTTCCAAAATGTGGGCCGTAGCGAGTTCTGCCGCTGGGCAAAGATGCCGTTGAGGGAGGTGCCGTTGTATTCCAGACCGGATCGATCACACCGGACACTAAAACTCATCGAAGTGGGCACCGTATCGACGCACAAGTCCCGCAGCATCTGCGAGAACACGGGATAAGTCCGATCATTGTAGACGAGGAATCCCGTGTCGACGTCGTAGCTTTGGCCATCGAGATCGATGCTGACAGTGTGGGCGTGGCCACCGACATGCCCCGCCGATTCAAACACGGTTACATCGTGGTCCCGACTGAGCAGACGAGCGCACACGAGCCCTGAGATTCCGGATCCGATGATAGCGATGTGCAAAACTTCTCCCCAGCTACTGGTTTCTGATCGGGTCGGACTCTCTCTCAACAGTAGACGTGGCGTTGCGAATGACCACGTTTTTGAGATGATTTTGTCCTGCTTCGCTGCCTGAACTGGTCCAGGGGCGGAGCACGCAGGAAAAACTACGAGTTTCTCAGTGGTCATCGAGGAACGGGGTGATACAAAGAGGCCAGCTTTTAACAGCACATCATCTCTCCACCCGGAGGCACTCGTGGCCGACGCTAAAATCCCCTTCATCCCACACGCTGACTTCGAGTCGGCCTGTGAGCAGGATTTTGCCGAGATCGACTGCGCACTCTATGTGGAGGAGGAGGACCGAGCGCTTAGGGATGCGGGTGAGGCCGCCGCAACGTTTTTGACGGCGGTGGAGGAATGTCGCATCCTGACGTTTGAGGGGGAGCAGTTCCTATTCAAGCGATTGAACTTTCTGCGGTTCCGGGCCCATGCACTCACGTCAACACTGCGGAATCAGCGTCGGCCTCGGAAAACCAAGGTGGAGATCCAGCGGTTACTCGACGAAGCGAACGACACGAGAGAGGAGATCGCTCGCTCAAACCTGCGGCTGATCGCTTTTGTCTGTCGGAAACGGTCGACCTCGAGTGACGAGTTCGATGAGTTTGTCGCCGAGGCCAATACGATTCTGCTCAACGCGATCGACAAGTTTGACTTCAGTCGAGGCTATCGTTTCAGCACGTATCTGACGCATGCGGTCCAGCGGCATCTCGCTCGGCTGATTGGCCGTGCGAGCAAACGCCGCACTCGCGAGCTCAGCGACGGTAACGAAGCTCTTTCCTCGGCCGCTTCGGTACCCGACTCAGATCAGCCCTCCCAATCCGATGTTTTGGCAGCGGCGACCGTCGTGCTCGATGGGATGGAACAGATTCTCGACGAGCGTGAATGTTTCATCGTCCGTGGGCGGTTCGGCTTGGATGGTTCCGAGAAAGGAAAATCTTTGCGAGCGTTGGGGGATGAAGTCGGAATCAGCAAAGAGCGAGCGCGACAGATCCTCTACCAAAGTCTCGAAAAGTTAGCTCAAGTTGCCAAACCTTTTGAATCCATGTTCGCAGTGAAGTAGCCATGCATTATCAACCTCGCAGCTGGATGAAGGCAGTTTTGCTCTTCGCCGCGCTCTCCCATTTCGTTTGGGCTGGGCTGGCGATCTGCATGCCTGATGGGATGTTCGCTTGGTTCGGGCCCGATCAGTCCTCGACACCTTCGATCCTGTGGCAGTGCATTGGCGTGCTTGGGCTCGGCTTTCTAATTGCTGCACGAGATCCCTATCGTCATTGGCCGATCGTGCTGATGGGTTTGCTCGTGAACTCGTTGGGCGTGCTGGGTTTTACGATCGCTTTATCGACAGGTGAAATACCGGCACGGACCGGTTGGGTGGTTTTGGTGGCCGACCTTGTCTGGCTCGCTCCGTTTGTCGTTATCCTTTGGGGTGCGATCCAGCATCATCACGCGGTTGGGTCTGCGTACGAGACGCCGGAGGCGGACATTCCCCTCCAGGAGCTGCGCACCAATACCGGGCAAAGTCTCGATCATCTCGCCAACACTCAGCCTCAGATGGTTGTGTTCCTGCGGCATTTCGGATGCACGTTCTGCCGAGAGGCCTTGGCTGCTATTTCAGCGCGACGTCAGGAGATTGAGGCGACCGGCTGCGGCATTGTCCTGGTGCACTTGGATGAGAGCGACGGGCGGGAGTTTTTCGCCCAATATGATATGGAGGATGTCCCGCGAATCTCCGATCCTAATTGTCGTCTCTATCGCCAGTTCGGCCTCGACTTGGGCGAGTTTCGCCAGCTATTCGGGCTGCAGGTCTGGTTGCGAGGGATCTTCGCGGGGCTGTTCCAGGGTCACGGATTGGGCTGGCCGCACAGCAACTCGTTTCAAATGCCGGGCGTGTTCACCTACTACCGGGGTCAGGTGATTGAGGGGTTCCAGCACGACCGAGCCTCCGACCGTCCCGACTACGTGGAGCTTGCAAAGCGTGCCGCTTGAACAGACAAATCGCGAATGATCTCTGGCTCGTCCACACCCTCTCTAACCGATATCGAGCAGGTGGGCTTCCATGGTGACTCCACCTTGGATGAGCTTGGAGATCGGGCAATCTTTCTCCGCTTGCTTAGCCGCTTCGACGAATCGCTCGGGCGACGCTCCAGGAACAATTGCATGAACAATCAGATGTGATCTGGTAATGGCGAGTCCACCGGGAGTCTTCTCGAGCGTGACCGTCGCTTCGGTTTCGATCTTGCCCACAGCGAACTCGTCGCCGCTGAGAATCATCGACAGAGTCAGTGAAAAGCAGCTGGCGTGAGCAGCGGCGAGCAACTCCTCCGGATTCGTCGTGCCCGAGGTTTGGTTTCGAAAGTTCGAAGTGAACGGCATCCCCGCGAACGTCTCGTTGTCGCCTGACAGACTGCCATGGCCTTCATTGAGTCCTCCCCGCCAGACGGCGGCTGCCTTGCTTTGCATCTTCGGCTCCCAATTCTTTGCGCTCGGTCAACTGTGGTGAAGAATTCAATATAGCAGCTTAGCAACACACGACGAATGAGTGTCGGTTTTAGTAGTGGACGAGGCGACGAGTCCTGCCGCTTTGGACTCTCCGCCTCGTCCCCTACGACCGAAATTGATCACGCGATGCTTATTCGGTGACGACGGCGTAAGTCCGTTTCCCTTGTCGTCCGATCCACAACCCCATCGGGGTTTGGCCGCATGTTTTCAAGCGGCGGTTCAGCGCGGCTGGATCCACGTCCCCGCCGCGTACCTTGATCACCTCGGGATAACCGTCGTGGGCTCGAAACCACCTCCGCAGCTTGCGGTCGTCACAACCAACGACATCGATTACCCGGGCAGCGGTCGCCATCTCAGACCAAGGTGTCAACCCTGCCGGATCTTCACAACTTAGAAATCCACTCGGCCCACCCACCGCTTGCGTGCCCGTCGCTCCCGCGAACGCTTCGGTCAATCCTGCGGCCCGGATCGCTGCGTCGGGGTCGACCATCCACTGGCCAATGCCCGTACCGCCGACGCCCTGATTGCTGTGAGCCCCGCCATGTTCCGAGGTCCGGCTGATGGCGTCTCTGTCAGTGGCGAACACACTTGCGATGCCGTTTCGGATCGAGATTGCCGAGCGACCTCCGGCTGACATGTTTTGTTGGCGAATCCAGGCATCGTCGAGCACCGCGCCGGCGATCAGGGTTTGCTCCCGGACGCTGCCTCCCGCCGCGATCCAGGTCCGGTGAAACTCGCCGGCATCGTCCTCGGGCACCTGGGTAGCGGGCGCTAACTTGACCAGCCCGCCACGACACGACTGCAGCAGTTCCGTCACACGTCCCCAGTCCGGCACGAGACCATCGAGGGCGGTATGCCGTTTCCCATCGGCGCGACGATCGGGGTCAACGTGGATCCAGTCCTCGCTGTCGATCATGGATGTTGGTTCAGCGGAAGTGACATCGGTTTGCGACAGCGACGCCTCAACGTCTGCCGCTTGCAGATTGGTACTCGCAAACGCCAACACATCCGCGTGGAGGTCCATGCCCACGGCGGGGCCACGCCGCGCCAACGCGATCAGGTCGCTGCCGAGTCCGCAGCATAGGTCAGCCACGCGGCCACTCCCCATCCAGGATGCTTTCAGGGCTGCGACCGCGTGATGAGTCGATTGCTGCAAGGAGTGTCGCGTCACCCACCAAGCGGTTCCGGCGTGCGGGGGTGGACCGAAGGTGCGAATAGCTTTGACCTGCAGCGAGGCGATATCAAACAGCACCGCACGAGTGGCGGATGTGAGGGAATCCGGTTTTGATTTCGAGCTCGGATCCTGGCTCAGTTCGGCCAACCGGGAGCACATCTCCGGTGTGATCTCGCCCAGCACGCTATGGCAGAAGGAAGGAGTTGACATTACGAGCACTCCGCCCCGCTGCGAAGAGCCTGCAGTCGCTCACTCGCTGAGGCAGCGTCGGGAGAATCCGCGATCAGACTCATCCAGCGAGCTTGCCGAACGTTGATCGGCAGCGGTGCACGGGCTGGCAATCGGCGGGGCCGCAATCGGTTGACGATCGCCGACGCCAACTCAATCAAGCCATCGCCAGCGTCGTCGCCAGTGGCTGCGTCGACGGTTCCATTCGCTGCACCAGAGTCCTGCGGCGTGGCGATCGTTTTTATCGACCGCTGCGGACGGTCGGCGGAGAACATGCCGTCCTCGATGCAGTCGGCTTTGTTGAGGACCGGGATGACTTCGCCCGAGCTGTTCAGGCTGTCGATCGTCTGTTCGATGGCATCAACGCTGTCGGCGGTGGAGGGATCGATGACGAGTAGGACGAGATCGGCAGCTGCGATGGCGAGGGCTCCGCGGCGGATGCCCTCCTGTTCGATCACGCCGCCTCCCGAGCGGATGCCGGCTGTGTCTCCCAAGCGGATTGGAAGGCCGCCGATCACGGTATCACAGTCCACGACATCGCGCGTCGTCCCAGCTTCGTCGTGGGTGATGCTACGTCCATACCCAACCAATCGGTTGACCAAACTGCTCTTGCCGACATTGGGCGGTCCCGCCAACACCACACGGTAGGGTTCCGTCAGGTGCCGGCCGAGCGATTGCCGCTGAGCGATTTCAGCAGCGGATGTTCTGAGCTCGTCGATCGAATGGGGCTCGCTGCCGATGCGATTGATCCAGCCCACCGTCCAGTCCAACAGGGCTCCCCGGTACTGCTGCAACGCGATCGCGGCGTTGGCCCGCGTCGTGCACTGGCTGAGCACCTGTTCGGCTTCGACGATCAGTGTCTCATCAGGTTCACCCTGGCATCGAAGCACGTGCTGCTTCCATGCAGCTGTATCGACGGGGGTGGCGCCGAGTTGGACGAGCGAATCCATGATCCGCGATACTGCGGCGGCACCGCCGTGTCCGTGGATCTCAAAATGGTCCGCGGCCAGTGGTGTTACGACCACGGATTCACCATCACGCTGCTGGGGTGTTTCGTTCTCGGCCGCGTCAGGCTGGGGACGCCACGTCCCGTAGCGGATCTGACCGGCGCGTCTCGGGGTCTGCGTGGCTGCGCAGTAGCAGGCCGAGATGAAGACTGCGGCGCGAGGTCCACACACTCCAATCACAGCAACAGCAGAGCGACCAGCAGCCGTTAAACGGCTGACACAGGTCTCGCTCATGAAGAGGAGCCTGTGTCGGTCGGCGAAGCTGCGGCCGGCAGCATCGCCCACAACCGATCATCCCCGAGCGATTCCGCGATCAGTTCAACGCCATCGAAGGGTTGGTCATGAGAGTGTTCATTCGGAACGGCGACGGTGACCGCTCCCGCCGCCATCCCGGCGGCAGCACCATTGCCACTGTCCTCGAGCACGAGCATTTTGGCAGGGGCAATCGACAGCAATTCAGCAGCCCGCAAATACATCTCGGGGTGTGGCTTGCCGTGAGTGACGTCATCACCGGTTAATACAAAGGTGAGCCGGTCCTGCCACGTGGTCGTTGGCAAGATCATCTCAACAAATTGCCGCTGGCTGCTTGTGGCCACGCCGAAGGGGATGCCTGAGCGACAGAGGTGATCGATGAATCGGTCGAGGTTGGGCATCGGCCTGATATGATCGAGCAACAGCTCGGCGTAGACCGTATTGGATTCCGCTAACAAAGTGGCGGGCTCGTCATCGAGCTGATGAAATGCGATCATTTCGCCGATCGCGCTGAGGCCCACGCGGCCCATCATCTGTTTCTGCAGATCACTACTGAATCGAAAGCCGCGACGCTGCAATATAACATCGCCGACCTGCCAATAAATTCGCTCTGTGTCGAAGAGCAAACCGTCCATGTCGAGAGCCACCCCTTGAATATCGCGAGGGGTCGCTTGGGACTTGGTATCGTCGGGGGTGGCTGCCGCGGGCGTTTGGAGTGGTTGATGCTTATTCAAAGTTCCATCTCATCGAGTGTATCGACGAGCCGATCGAGTTCATCTTTGGGTTGAGAATTGCGTGCGTCCTGACGTTTTTTCAGGACTGAGTCCACGCCGACGGTGCCGCGTCCAGCGAGCAGCAACTGTTCATCACGCTCACGGGCCGCGGTAGCAATCGGATCACCCGACCCAGCGGGGGCGCCAAACAATTGCGAGAGATCGATCTTGAATCCCTCGTCCCCTTCGGTCTCGGCACCCGCGATCGCTGGCGCCTTGTGTTGGGGAAAGATAATTGCGTTCTCCGGGCACACCCGGCTGCAGGCCGGGCATCCCTTGCGACAGTTATCAGGCTGTTCGACCAGGATGCTCTCCGCCCCGTCGAGCCCGTAGACGCCGAACAGACAGAAATCGACGCATTCCATGCAGTTCGTACAGCGACTGTAGTCGATCACAGGATACCAACGTCGGCCCGTCGTTTCTTCGACCGATTCGATATTCCCGCCCACGATCGGCAGCGTGTGGGCTTGGGCAGGCTGGACGCCGAGGATGCGCTGTATTTCGGCGACAAAATCCGATGTGTCCTCGGAGGCTCTCAGGTCGATGGAAAAAATATTTCGTTCGGCGCGAGGATAGAGCTCCGTCATGCGGAGCACCCTATCGGGCTCGCTCGACGCGGGGGCGGCCGGATCGCTCGCTGGCGGAGATTGATCCGCAGTCTCGGCGGCCGCGTCCGTATCCGAGTCGTCCGCTGAATCGTCGCTGCCGAGCACGACGTCACCAACACGCCCATCGACGCCGTTGCGGTCGAGTACCCAGTGTGCGGCGCGGGGGAATATCCAGCTCGCCAAGATGATGTCGCCTTCAATTTCTCGCAGACGGGTCACTGCCTCACCGTTCTTCGGCAAGTCGTAGAGGTGGGGGACAACGATGACGTCCATCTCAGCGATCTTGCCACCCGCATCAGCGATCGCTTCCTCTAATGCCCGTTTCGCGGGATTTCGGGACTGGCCCTTGGAAACGACCAAGGTAAAGGAGCGGGTTTTCTCAGCAAGAATCATGATGAAATCAACGGAGGAAGGGCGGCCAACACCACCGCTCTATCGTGACCGCTCCCGAGTCAATGTTCAAGCCACCCCCGATTGCCGAGTTTCCACCAAGCTGGCCAGTGGCTCTATCAACGCAAAAAAACCTATCCGAGAACCGTGAACAGATCCGCCGCAAGCGGCGTGAGCTGTTCTCGGTTTCCGGATAGGCTGTTGAACAGTCTTCCGCTGCTACTTAGAACGTGAAGATCGCATCCATGCCGAAGATGGCTTTGTTGCGTGCAAAATCTTCGTTCACGCCGGTCCTGTCATAATCGACGATCCAGCGTACTTCTGGACGAATCTTTACATTGGCGGTGAGGTTGTAGTTGATGCCAATGGTTTGATTGAACAGGTCGGCATTGTTGAGGCCGGGGTTCGCGGCACGCACTTGCGGTGTCGCCCAGTTGAAGTACTCCGTCCGACTGCCCAAGGCGAGACGATCATTCACCTGATAGATGAAGTCGACATTCAACCCATACGCCCGCCGCACCAACGCGTCCGCCGCATCGTTTGTATCGAGGTAGTCGAACTGAATCATGTTCATCAGTTTATCCGTCAACTGCGTCGTTGCGATGAAGCAGTGGTCCGTGCCGCGTTCGCCAAAGTTAGGACTGGCAACATCGTCGTTGAAGCGTCCCATACAGGTGGTGTAGAGCAAGCTGAAGTTGTCGGTGAACTGATGGCCGATCCCGCCCAAGAATGCATCACCATTGTCTTCAAAGCCGCTGTCCCAACCCGTCACCCAGCCGCCGTACAAGGTGGTCTTGTCATCGTTCATCGTGTGCGTTGCCAGGACACCGGTATGGGTGAATGGTTCGGCGTTGTAGAACGTGAACTCGCGGCTGTAGAAGAAGTTCCCGGTCGCTGCGACGACTTCGTAACCCTCGATGGTAAAGAAGTGACCGACCTTCACCGTCGTGTTGCCGTAAGCGACTTCGCCATAGACCTGTGGAAGTGCGTGGCCGTATGCGCCGCCATTGTCCCAGGAGTTGTCGTAGCTATTGTTGGCCACGCCGAATGCCTGCGTGTCAGGACCATCGGTGCCGTAGACGTAGTCGATCCGACCGCCGAAACTCAATCCGTCGGTGCCATCGGTAACCTTTTCTGCATATAGCCATTGCTGTTGCAGTTGCACCCGGTCGGCATAGTTGTTGAAGTTCGCTGGTGCGCCGCCAGTTCCAAGGATACCGGCACCCGCGTTATTGCTGGTGTGGTAGCCGATGTTCGTCCACCCGCCGGCTACCCAGCCGTCGTGTTCGCCGAACAGCGTCCAGGGATCGTCGAGTTCGCTGTCGCCACAGAAGCTGCCTCCATAGCAGGCCGCCGAATCGCAGGCGGAATCACACCCGCCGTCGCAGGCGGGGTCGTCACAACCGGCCAAGGCGAAATCGCCAAGCTGGTAGGCCGGTTCAACGGATTCGCATCCGCAGACGGGTTGTCCGCAGTCGCACTGGGCGGCATGCGAAACAGGTTGAATGTCAGTTGGCTGTTCAGCCCGAGCGTGGCCGGCGGGAATGCCACAGGCGACGGCGGCGATGATCGCTAGTTTACGAAGCTTCATTGCTATTTATTAACTCCCCAAAGTCCATAATGGATAGTAGTACAAGGTTCGATAGCATGGATCTAAATCGCTATCTGATGCCGCCTACAACAGAGAGAAATAACCGCCATGGGTTGCCATTGCCCCAGCTCTCGTGTTCGCAACGACGTTCGTTTCGCCGCTGCAAAGAGGCTGGGTAGCTCAGCTCCATGCATCGGTGCTGCTGCGGTAGGTTATCGGTGACGAGACCACTCGACTCGCGATGGAAGTGCAGGAGAACTGCTGATTTAGCGTCTTTTCGACCGCCATGCGCGAATTGAGAAAAAGACGGCGATTGGGCCGACTTTGCCGATTAAGGAGAATGGTTGGGAGGATATCTGTGGCACGGGAGGCAGCATCCCCGTCGATGCTCGTTTTGAGGTGCGATCAGCTGCATTGCAGCTCACCCACGCGCCGAGAGTGCGGCGACATGGTGGCCCATCGAAGTAGCTCCCCGAGCCGACGAACCGGGCCGCCGGCGTTGAGAAATTTCGCGTTGGGCTTGCGGTCTTGCCTGCATTTTTGATACCGCAGGTTGTGAATTGATCATATTGCGGATTTCTGGGGTGTTTTCTCCCCAGCGCAGTTTTCAAGGGAAGTCTGATTTCTCGCCATGGAAGGCCAGTCAGTAATGTTTGCAGGACGTCATTTATCGCTGTTTGCCGTAATCGCGATCGGCATCGCCTCCTCGTTGGGGCTGGGCCTCCCTCTATTGCCTGGGCTGTCGACAGGTTCCGTGGCAACGGCGACGGAAGCCCAATGGATTTGGGCTGGCGGAACGACGCCGGACCAAGCCATCGAGGTCGGGGAAACCTGCTGGTTCCGCAAAGTTTTGAACCTGCGAGAACGGGGCGAGGGCTTTGTGGAGATCGCCGCCGATGACGACTACGAAGTTCGTGTCAATGGACGCGTGATCGGAAAGGGCCAGTCCTACCGCGAGATGCAGGAAATCGAGATTACGGACTATCTCGAGGCAGGTCGAAATGTGGTCGCCATTCGCGTTGAGAATACCAAGGGCTCCACCGCAGCCCTGGTCGCACGCGTTTCGATCCGTCCGGAGACCGAAGACAAGTGGTACACGTTCAGTTCCGACCCCAGTTGGCGGACGAGCCTGGATGAGCAGGGAATGTGGGACCACCCCACCTTCAATGATCGGACGTGGGTATCGGCGTCTTCGTTCGGCGTGCTGGGCGAAACAGTACCCTGGGATCGCGAACAGAAAGTTGCCGTGGCCTCGGAAACGGAACACAGCGAGCGATTTCAAATCCAGCGCGGCTTTGGTGTCCAGCGGGTGCTCAACGACGAACAAGTTGGCTCGGTGATCGCCATGGCATTCGACGAGTTCGGGCACGTGGTGCTGTCTCAAGAGCAGGGGCCGCTGTTGATCGCGGTGGACCGCGACGACGACGGCGTTCCCGAAGACGTTCGCACCTACTGTGATAAAGTCGAATCGATCCAGGGGATCCTACCACTCAATGGCGAGGTCTTCGTTACCGGCGAAGGTCCCGATGGGACGGCACTGTACCGGCTCAGCGATAGCAATCGCGACGGCAGCCTGGAAACGGTCAAGACGTTGATGAAGTTCCGGGGCGAGGGTGGCGAACATGGTCCGCACGGTCTACGTCTCGGCCCCGATGGGATGATCTACGTGTCTTTAGGAAGCTACGTGCAACCGATCGGCAAAACGGGCAAAGGCGAAACCTTACGCGACATTTATGAAGGCGATCTGCTGGCGCGATTCGAAGACCCAGGCGGACATGGCCGTGGGATCGAGGCCCCTGGCGGTACCATCATTCGCACCGATATTGAAGGGAAAGTTATCGAACGCGTCGCCGGTGGACTGCGCAACACCTACGACCTCGCGTTCCATCCCTCGGGCAGCCTGTTCGTGCATGATGCGGACATGGAAGCGGATATCGAGACCCCTTGGTATCGACCGACCGCGCTGATGGAAATCACCGAGGCGGGAGAGTTTGGATGGAGAACCGGTTGGGCCAAATGGCCTGAGTACTACTTTGACCGCTTGCCGAACCTGCTCGATACCGGTCGTGGCAGCCCCACGGGGATCGAATGCTATGAACATCACATGTTCCCCGTCCGCTATCACGACAGTCTCTTCCTGGCGGATTGGTCGGAGGGACGGATTCTCAATGTGCGGTTGAAACCGAATGGTGGCGGCTACTCCGCTGACAGTGAAGTCTTCCTCAGGGGCACACCGCTCAACGTGACGGATCTCGCAGTGGGTGCTGACGGTGCGTTGTATTTCTGCACCGGAGGTCGCGGGACCGCCGGCGGTGTTTACCGTGTGGTCTATCAGGGCAAGGTGCCCGATGCGATGAAAGAGATGGGCAGCGGAATCGCCGCCGCTGTTCGCCAACCCCAACTCGATGCAGCCTGGGGTCGGCAAGCGATCGCGACGGTTCGTCATGAACTCGGTGATGACTGGGACCGTCAAGTCGCAGGCGTTGCCTATAGCGATGAGAATCCTGCGGCCTACCGTGTTCGAGCGATCAACCTGATGCAAATGTACGGGCCCGTGCCGAGCGAAGAGTTGCTTCTCGAACTCTCGCAAACCGAAAACGAAGCGGTCCGTCGCCGTGCCACCATGCAATTGGGACTGTCTCCTTCTCCCGGAGCGGCCCGGCGCCTCGAAGAATTGCTCAGCGACAGCGACGCGCGAGTGATTCGTACCGCATGTGAAGCGATTCTTCGTAGCGAGCAGTTCCCCGAAGACGCCAGTGCGTTGCTGCCTCTGCTCGCGAGCCGTGACCGGTCTGTCTCGTACGTCGCTAGGCAGGTGCTGCAGCGGATGCCCGTGAACACTTGGAAGGAATCCGTTCTGAGCACCGAGGACACACGCATCGCTCTGGTCGGCATGTTGGCCCTCGTGGCTGCGGATCCTTCCACCGAGACCGGTGACGTCGTACTGCAGCGAGCAGGCGAACTGATGAAAGGGTTCCTCAGTGACAAGGATTTTGTCGATACGCTACGGTTGTGCCAAGTCACTTTGAGCCGTTGTCAAATCGAGCCGACCGAGGTGACTTGGCTGCGAGATCGCATTGCCGCTGAGTTTCCTTCAGGCGATTCCCGTATCAATCATGAACTGATTCGCCTGGCTGCGTACCTGCAAGCCGAAGCGATCGTTCCCCGAGCGATGGAGTACATTGAATCGGACGCTCCCAAACTCGATCGCGTTTTGACCGCGATGTGTCTGCAGATGATCCAACGAGATTGGACTGCCCAAGAGCGTTTCGCGATGCTGAAGATGTACGAACGCATCGCCAGCGAAGACTCCGAAGGGTCGTTGCCGATGTACATGGTGAGCGTCACGCGAGACTTTGCCCAGCATCTCTCCGATGACGACGTGCAGGCGATCCTGGACGAAGGAGCTCGTTGGCGAAACGCGGCGCTCAGTGCCATCTTCCGTCTGCAAAGACCGATCGACGACGCGACAGCTGAAAAGCTTCGCAGCCTCGACACCCAGCTGATGGCGGAACCCAAGATTGACGATGTGCATCGTCGCTTGCGGACTGGCATCATTGCGATGTTATCGACCGCCGCCGATGAGGAATCGGGCGAACACCTACGCAAAATCTGGCGCACCGAACCGGAACGCCGCGCCGTTGTCGCGTTGGCACTCGCCCAGAAACCGGGCGGAGAAAACTGGGACTACCTGGTTCGTAGCCTGAATATTCTCGATGGCCCGGCTGCCGAGGAGGTCGTCTCGAAGTTGCGGGGCGTTCCCATCGCAACCGATGACCCCATGGCCCTTCGCGCTCTCGTGCTGATGGGACTGCGGGCTGAAAAGCAACACACAAGCTTTGAGAAGGTGGAGCGACTGCTCGAGCACTGGACGGGCATGCAGCGTCCCGAGGAGGCAGCTCCCACCATGAGACTATGGCAACGTTGGTACGCGAAAACATTCCCCGATCGGCCCGCCGCAGAACTGCCGAGTGTGGATGAATCGAAATGGGATCTCGACCAACTGCTCACTTACCTCGATTCGGACGATGGGGAAGCCGGCGACGTGCATGCGGGCACAACCGTTTTTGAAAGTGCCCAGTGTGCTACCTGTCACCGCCACCAAGGAATCGGTGAGTCGATCGGGCCCGATCTGACCAATCTCGCTAAACGTTTCACACGTCGTGAGATTCTGGAGTCGATTTTGCATCCCTCCCATGTGGTCAGTAACCAATATGCGAGCAAGCAAGTCCTGACTGTTTCAGGCCAGGTCCACGTGGGCATGGTCAGCGACGTTAGCGATGGGGTGCAGGTTCGTGACGCCAGGAATGAAGTCACGTTCATCCCCGATGGCGAGGTTGATTCGGTGACCCCCAACGGCACCAGCATCATGCCTAGCGGTCTGATCGATGACCTAACCCAGACTCAGGTGCGAGACCTGATGGCCTATCTCGGCTTGGTGCGTCCGATCGAGATCGCGACGCGTCCGTAAACGCGTCAACGCGATTGAAATCTTCGCGAGCCGACCGGTTCAGTTGCCGTGGGTCTGCAGCGTTTGCATCCACGCGTGGACCCGATCGGCATCCAATTGGCCAGCACGCCGCTCGGCCGGATTAACGCTCGGGACACGATCAACGCTGGGGACGCAGACATCACCGCGGACACCCCAGCACCCTGCAACCACGGGCTGCTCGGCGAACTCGGCAACCTGATCGAGCCGGACGGATCCCGCCAGGGCAACCCACACCCCGGCCGCGTTGGCTCGCCTCAAGAGCCTCACCAGATGATCGTGGGTGAGATGATCGAATAGCGACCGACCGTCTTTGCTGAACGTGTCAATCAGCATTCGCGTTCGACCTGCCGCAATCACGAGCTCGAGCACCTGTTCCACTTCGACGCAGGCAGCGGTGTCAGCATCGGCATAGGCGACGGGGACCAGCTCAACACTGGCGGGGAGCGGAAGTTCGCTCCAGAGATCCGTCAGGTCTGATGCTGCCCGCAATCCGCTGGGGCCGACTTTGGCAAACCGGAAAGTCGCAGGCACGCGGCTGGCCAATCGCAATGCGGAATCGGACTCACCGAGGGCGGCCGATAGGGACGCGTCGGGCAAGGCTTGCGCTGCGGCCTCCCACACGGCCGCGTCGACCGGAGCAAGCGGTCCCCGCCGTGGCTCTTTGAAATCGATGATGTCGACGCCGAGCGCCGCCGCAGTCTTGGCTTCGTCCAGATTACGCACGCTGACCAACAGTTGCCAGCGGCGAGGTGGGGCGGCGAGGGTGGAGTCGGCAGGCATCGCAGCAGTCTAGGCTGCCCCGCTCCCCACGTGAATCCACCCCGTAGTGGACGAGGCGACGAGTCCTCCCTTCCAAACATCCCGAAGGGATGGCAGAAAATAGCCGCAGGTCAGCGCAGCGCCACCTACGGGGGCTCGTTGGTCGTAGAACGTCGACCCCGAAGTGGGTCGCAGACCTCGTCTTGGATGATCTTCAACCCCGTTCGGGGTTGGCTCCTGCGTCTCGCGACTTTTCCGGTGGTGTTCGCTTGCGCTCGACCACCGGCTATTTTCTTGAACGCCTTCGGCGTACAAAGTCTTGTGGGTAATCAACAGGAGGCGCCGGGGCCTCTCGTCCACTACCGAAGGCCGATGCTTATCGCCGGCCGGGACGATTGTTCGTGTCGATTTGGCCCCAGTATCCTCCGATGATGTGAGGGTACTCGCCGGGGGTCACATGATAGTGAGGGCCACGATCAGGGTCTTCGTGAAGATTGAAATCGTTCAGCGGGTTGTTCGTCGCATCCTTGGCGAGCAAGCCTTTGGACTCGTAAGGCCCGTAGACGGGGAAGCCATCGAACGCGAACCCGATCACACTCGAATGCGATTGCCCTTCGTCACTCCAAGGCGTTTTCACACACACGGGGTACTTGTGATAGTGGTACTGCTGCCGTGGACTCGGGTGGCCGCAGCAACGATCGAGACGCCACACCGCATCGGTTTCGAAGATATGGTCAAAGGGATTGAAGAAGATGACACCGTTGGTGGCGACACCGATCGCACCCATTGGCAGCGCCTGGTTTGCGTTTTTCGCGTCCATGGCAATCGCATCTGGATCACGTTTGGGGTTTAACGGGATGTGCCATGTGTTTGCCTGCTCTTGGATGTACGACGGATTGCCGTCGAGCATTCGCCAGCGGTCAGGGAAGGTTGCCGTCGGATGGTTCGGCAGGTTTCGACTTCGCATGACAAGGTGGTCGTCGGTGAAGGTAATGACAACCGCATAAGGTTTGTGCTTGTCTTCGGTGACTTCGTCGCCATTGAAATCGAGGTATCCGGTACGCAACCAAGAACTCATGTTGCCAGCAAAGGGAGCATGGTAGCGATCCGTTTTATAGAGAAGCTGTTCGGCATTGGTGTGGTCGAACTGCTGCGGCGCCTCTTGTTCTCCATTGTGCGGGTGGAAGTACCAGCGACCGCCGAGTGCGATCAGTTTGGATTCATCTGGCTGAGGAAACTCGTGGATCGCCGGCTTGGTGGCCTGATAGTTAGCGGGAACATTGATGGGTTCGATGTCCATCGAGTTGATCCAGAACTCGCTCTTGCCGCCTTGGTTCTTCCCCTGTGCAAAACCGACACTCAGTCTCAGCGTATCGACTTTGGCGAACGGTGTGCGGAAGTCCATCGCGTAGGTTCGCCACATCGCGTGACCAAGACTCTCGTTGGTCGCGTGATCGAAAAAATCTTCGCGTTCTTGCATAACCTGTGGGTAGATTCGCTCGGTGATGGAGTCCAGCGAGTTGGTGCCGTTCTTTTGCAGAAACTCGACTTTGAGATACAGGTCGTCTTGATCGACAGCGAAATTGTCTTGAGCGAGTCCTGAAATGTAGAAGCGATACCAGCGTTGGCTGGGCGAAACCTGATTGCTCTGTAGGTAGGCAACGCCCGCGAATTTGCCGTTGCCATCGACGTCTTCGCTGGAGAGCAAGCGGATTCCGCGTCCGTTGGCCTCGACCCGATGATCTCCGAGTACGCCGTACCTGGCGTCGCCGATGAGTGTTGCCGCGGCCAGCGATTCACCTTCCTGCAGGTCGTCGGACGTTGGATTCGACCGGTTCCGCTCAGCCACGAGTGTCTCGATCGCATCCTCGGCGGGGCCATCTGTTTGGACAACTACGCGGTACTGTGTCAGTTGAGATAACAGTCGCGAGGCAACCTCGGGCTTTGCATCGGCCAAGTTTTGAGCTTCCGTTGGGTCCACACGCAAGTTGTAGAGTTCCGTGTCCCCGTTGGCAAACTGAATCAATTTCCAGTCGTCGCGGATGATGGCATGATCGTTTTCGGCGAGCACGATGGTTCGCGAACTCGGCTTGCCACTGACCAACTGCGACCAGAGACTGAATCCGTCGAGCGGTTTCGCCGCTGGGATCGTGGTACCGGTGGCTGCAGCGAGTGTTGGGAAGAGGTCGTGGATGGCACAGAGCTGTTCGTTTTCGGTTCCAGCTCGGAGTCCGGGAGCGCGGATCACGCAGGGGACGTGGATTCCGCCCTCGTAGACCTGGCGTTTCTGCCCGCGAAAGGGATCGTTCGTTCCAGCTCTTGCCGCACCATTGTCCGATGCAAACACGACGATGGTGTTGTCGCGTAGTTGTTGGTCGTCAATCGCGTCAAGAATGCGGCCGATGCCTTGATCCATCGAGTCGACCATCGCCGCGTAGGTTGCTTCGGTTTCGCTGAGGTTGTTGCGATACTTTGCGACGAGGTTCGCAGGCGCTTGAAAAGGTGAATGAGGAGCACTGAAGGAAACGACAATGCAAAATGGTGATTCGGAGTCGGAGGTGCGGATCTGGCGTACGGCTTCATCGGCGAGCAGATCGGTTGCGTAGCCCGATTCAATGACATCTTTTCCATCGCGTTGCCAATCGACCTGGCCCCGTCCAGTGGTGTGCTTGTAGTAGTCGATCGATGCGTCGAGGAAGCCGTAGAAGTGATCGAATCCTCGTCGGATGGGATGCGCTTGATCGCCGGCGAGCCCCAGGTGCCACTTGCCGATCAGGCTAGTTTGGTAACCGGCGTTTTGAAACGCGGCGGGTAGCAAGGTTTCGCTCATCGGCAAGCCCTCATCGCGAGGTCGCACGGGGCCAGAAATTCCGTAGCGTTGCGGGAACCGGCCCGTCAACAGCGCTGCACGCGAAGGGCTGCAGGCCGGGTAGGCATAGAAACGGCTCAGCCGCACGCCGTCCCGGCACAGGGAATCAATGTGAGGAGTTTCAGGAACGCCTCCGTTGTATCCAACATCTCCCCAGCCGAGGTCATCGGCGAGCAGGACAAGGATGTTCGCGTTCGTGGTGGAAGCCTCCGCTCCGAGCACGACATGAGGGGTCAGTAGTGTCGCTACAAACAACACCAACGCGGGGATTTTGTGACTCGGTTTCATTCGGGTTGGCCTCAGATACAATGGGATGAGCGTTTGGCATCCGTTCTGAAACCCCAGCGTTGTCGACAATCTACACACCAACCGAATCTTTTTTGTGAATACCAGCGTTGGAGATATCGAGCAGCAACTCAAACAGGGCGATTTGTCGCTGTTTGCCGATGCCTTCTCGTACCATCGACCCCGGTTGTGGCAGATCGTCCATTTTCGGCTCAGCGATCAGGTGCGGGCTCGCGTGGATGCTGATGACGTTTTGCAGGAGGTCTATTTGGATGCCGAGAAGCGGCTAACTCACTATGTGGAAGGCGATTTCCCGTCATTGTTTCTTTGGTTACGGCTGGTCACCGGGCAAACACTCAGCCGGGTTCACCGCCGACACTTGGCCACCGAATCGCGGTCGGCACGCCGTGAATCGAGTCCCCGTGAGGGGACACTCGGGGGTGACACTTCGTTGTGCCTATCCCGACGTTTCGTTGCGCATCTGACGTCGCCCAGCCAAGTGGCGGTGAAGGGAGAGTTGATCGCCGAGATCCAGCGGGCGCTGCAGGGAATGAGCGAGATCGACCGCGAAGTCGTCGCTTTGCGTCACTTCGAAGAACTCACCAACAGCGAAGTGGCGACGGAGCTTGGGATCACGTCCAAGGCCGCCAGCATTCGCTACGTGCGGGCGCTCGAACGCCTGCGATCGGTCCTGGAAAAGATTGAGACCCCGTGATTTGAAAACAATTCGTGATTTATCTGTAGATCCTCGCCAGCGGCGGGGTTTCACCAAGGCAACCCCTCTCATTCAAACGCCTATGGAACCGATCATGAAGCGTCTATCGTTACTCACTGTTTTCTGCGCATTGTTTTGGTTGTCGAACCATTCTCTCGCCAACGCACAGCCCCCGGGCGGGCGAGGCGGTCAAGGGGCAGGCCGGCAGGGCGGCGGGCCGGGTGGACCGGGCGGTCGTGGTGGCCCGCGCGGGCAAGGTTCGGGTGAAACACGAACACAACCGATGTCCCCGCTCCTTCGATTTTTTGATGCCGACGGCGATGGCGAAGTTTCTTCTAGCGAGATGGATGAGGCCGCCACAACGCTGCGAAATCTCGATCGCAATCGCGATGGGAAGCTGACCGGAGAAGAGTTGCGACCCGCCGGAGCGGGCGGATCGGCTGAGCGACAAGAACGCGGACGCGGAGCACAGCAAGGCGGGATGCAACGTGGCCAACCCGGTGGAGGTGGACGTCCCGGCGGTGGCGGTGCCGCCCGCGGTGGGCGTCCTGGAGCTGGCGATGTCGCCGGTGGTGGGCGTCCCGGTGGCGGTGGCCCACGCGGTGGTGGAGCTGGCGGCGGTGCACGCGGCGGTGGAGGCGTTGGTGGACGCCCCGGCGGCGGTGGTGGAGGCGGTGGCCGTGGCGGCGATCCGGCTCAAGAGGACGCGGCCTTTGCCGAGCAGCTGATGTCCTTCGACGAGAATCAGGACGGCATGCTGGCGAAGTCTGAACTCCCTGAGCACATGCACAAAGCCTTCGCGATTGCGGACGCCGACAAGAATGGCATGCTCGACGAAGCCGAGCGACTCGCGCTGGCGAAGCAGTTTCGACGCAATCAATTGAATCCGACCGACGATGTTCCCGTCAACGCGCCCGCTCAACGGGGAACTCAGGAGGGGCAAGCCTCACGGGGTGGTCGGCCCCGTGATCGCGAGCGTCCTCGTGACACAGAATTCAAAGAGAAATTCCCCATCGGATCCGAGTTGCCGGCCGATCTCCAGGTCTACAACGTCGATCAGGAACTCGTGCCCATCAATAGCATCTTCGAGTCGAAGTACACGGTGATCGTCGGTGGCTGCTTAACATGCCCCGAATACCGAAATTCCTATCCCGAGATTGAAGCGGTCGCTCGTGACTTCCAGGATCGAGGTGTTGATTTCTACTTTCTATATCAATCCCTCACCCACCCAGAGAATTGGGGGTTCGTGCAGCCGTCTTCGATCGAGGATCGCTTTGCTCAAGTCGAACATGCCGAGGAGCTGCTGCAGACCGAAATCCCGTGGCTGACTGATACGATGGAAAATAAGCTGAAGACCTATTTTGTCTTGACTCCGAACTCTCAGTTCGTGTTCGACCGGGAGGGCAAGGTGGTGCATCGGGAGTCATGGGGACGTGGCTCGAGTCTTCGCGAATCGCTGGAGACCTTGGTCGGCAAGCCAGCAACGCTAACGACCACCGATGACTTGAACCTGCCCCGTTTCGAACGCCACCTCACGTCCCGTAATGACATGCTCATGGAGCGAGTGAGCGTGGAAGGGAAAGCGGTTCCATTGCGTGTCGAGTCGGGCGGGGAAAGTAGTCCCGTCGCCGCACTGCGCTCCGATAATTTTACGCAGACCAATCGTTATGCCAAACTACGACCCGAGGCAGACCAACAATTGATCGAGACCGGAACTGGCAAACTGTATCTTGGGTTCCGCCAAGACCCTGTGCTGGGAGCAAGCTGGAACAATTTGGCCAGCCCTCCGGAGTACAAGATCGTTGCCGAAGGTGCGACGGTCTCACCCGCAACAGGTCAGTCAAAGCGTTTGGAGGTGGAATCGGATAACGAGCCACGCGAGTTCCTGGTCGACGTGCAGAATTGGGAAGCGGGCAAACCGATCTCGGTGAAGCTCCAGTACTTCGCGTGCAATAAAGAGAAGGGTTGGTGCCAATCGGTGCAACAGGAGTTCACGGTCTGGTTGGACGAAGACGAATCGGCTGGCATGGTCAATGGGCGCAGCCATTTTCCCGGTGGCCGCGGTAGCGCCCGTCAGGGAGGCCAAGGCCGCTTGGGAGCGGGCCAGAGGTCGGGCGGACGCGCCGACCAGCGGCCCGCGGGCCGGTAGAAATCGTCCAAACACGATGAACTTCACTACACTTACGAGAACTTGGACCCGTTGACGAGCCTCTCCCGGTCGGCCGGTTTTGCTTTCAGGTTCCTTCACTCTCCTGTGACGCGGCATGCAATTACCCGACGCAATCGACGACGACACCTATTCATCAGTGGATGTTTTGGCCAGCGATTTTGTGGCCCGTTATCGCAACGGCGAACGCCCTACCGTGGAAGAATACGCCAATCGTCATCCCGATTGGAGCGAGCCGATTCGGCGGATTTTCCCGCTGGTGTTATCGGTCGAAAAGGTCAAGGTGGACCAGCAATCTGGCAGTGACGGCAGGGCAACACTCGCTGGACGAACACTGGAAAGGCTCGGTGATTTCCGGCTGGTGCGCGAAATTGGCCGGGGTGGCATGGGGATCGTTTACGAAGCCGAGCAAGAGTCGCTTGGCCGCAGCGTCGCGATCAAGGTCTTGCCGAAACAGTCTCTGTTGGAAGAGGACGCTCTGCAGCGATTCCAGCACGAAGCCAGCACGGCGGCGGCGATGCACCATTCCAACATCGTGCCGATCTTCGGCATTGGCCAATGCGATGGTACGCACTACTTGGTGATGCAACTCGTTCGAGGCGTTTCGCTCGAGAAGCAGATCGCAGCTGAGGAATCGCCACTGGATGGTCGCACCGCTGCTAGGACCGCTGCCGAGATTGCTGACGGACTTGCCTACGCGCACGCCAACGGCGTGCTTCATCGCGACGTGAAGCCCGCGAATATTCTGATCGATGGAGAAGGCCTCGCGCAATTGACCGATTTCGGACTTGCCCGGAACACGCAAGACGACCCGACCATGACGCAAACGCTCAGCGGAAGCCCTCGCTACATGGCCCCGGAGCGGTTCCAAGGTCGGTCCAACGAGCAATGCGACGTCTATGGACTGGGGGTGACGCTCTATGAAATGTTGGCAGGTTCTCCCGCGTTCGAGAACCTTACCCCACAACAGTTGCCCGAAGCCATCAAGCATCAGCTCGTCAAACCGCTCAAGAGCGTTCGCCCGGACGTTTCTACCGATTTGCAGACGATCGTCGCCAAAGCGATGAGTCCTGACCCGGTCCATCGATATCAATCCGCATCCGATCTACGAGATGACCTGCATCGCTTCTTGTCCGATGAGCCGATTCTCGCTCGCCGTACGACTGCGTTTCAGCGGTTCGTTCGTTGGTGTCGCCGCAACCCAAAGCTCGCTGGAGTCTCGGGCATCGCCATTGCCTCGATGTTGGCAGCAACCACCGCATCGTCGGTCGGGTTTGCAATGACATCTGCGGCCAACGAGCGGACCACCGACGCCCTCACGCAGGCTGAGCAAACCGTCGATCTCGCTCTGCGATCACTCGATGGCGTCGTGGACGTGGTTTCCGTGCCAGCGTCGGCGATGGGGGATATGGATATGGGAGAGCTCGATGCGACGCAATTTCTACTGAATCCGTCGCCGCATGCCGCCCGGGTGCTCGAGAGCATCCAGCCGCTCTACGAGCGGCTTGCCAACCAGTCTCCTACGCGTCCGGATATTGTCGAGCAGATGACCCAAGCGAGCCTTCGGCTGGCACAGATTCAACAACAACTCGGACGGACCGATATCGCGATCAAAACGCTCAAAGAGAGTGTCGCTCTTTTGGAGAGACGTGGTGATCTGGCAGGTTTGCCGATCGGCGAGAAACAACTCCTCCTCGTTCGTCTGCACAACGAGCTCGGCAAGGTCTACGCGTCGGAACTGGAGTACGAAAAATCGGATGAAGCCTACGGCATGGCGATCGAAGTCGGCGAAGCGGTCTCCGATCCAGACGAGCGAGTCACGCTCCAGCTCGCCAATGCCTACGTTTCACTCGGTGATCCGCCTGCCCAACGCCGTCGCCATCAGATCGATTCGCCAGTTTCATCACGAATCCAGCGGGATCGATTGGCAGCGGGCAAGGCGATTCTCGACGAATGGAATCCATCAACCCAGGACGCTGGTGAGGTCGCCGTGCTGCGGGCTCGGATTCACCTGATCGAGTCGCGACGAGCAAAACGGCCTGTGGTTCGAAGGTCCGAGTTGCTCTCGGCAATCGAAATCCTACAGGAACGACTTGCCCAAACACCGGACGACTCTCGCATTCGCTTTGCCCTGGTGGAAACTCTCGCTAGCGTCAACTTGAGACGACAGATCGGTTCGCAACGATCGATCCAAGAAGCTCAAGAGCGACTGCATCACGCACTGAGGGAGTTGCGACCGCTTCGATCCAGCAATCCCGAGACAGCACTCTTTGCAGTCTCCGAAGTTCACATCCTGCACAAGCTATCCAACCTTGCTCGCATGCAGGGGAATGACTCAATCTCGCTAGAACGGCTCGAGAAGGCGATCTCGATTCAATCGTCCCTGATCGATGCGTCACCCAACAGCATGCCCCATCGATGCTGGCGAGCGCTGCTGTACCGCAGTCTCGCCGAGGTGCATCGACGCGAGCACCACACGGAACTTGAGCGGGAAGCCATCGCGACCGCGCTGGCAGATCTGGACGCGATCGACTCCGAGTTGGCGTCGCATCCGTTCGTCGTTCAGACTCGCCAGGCGATTGAGGAATTCGCCAGCGAAGAAAAGTCCCCCTAAGTATCCCGAAAGGGATGATAGAAAATAGCCGTAGGTCAGCGTTGTCGACCGAGTCAATGCTGGCTTGACTGAACTAACGGCAGATGGCGGCCGAGTCGATGAGTTGTTCATTCACTACAAAACCAGATCTCCTGTCAGCTTGCCTGACAGGAATCTACGTTTTGCGATTAGAAGACGGGAGCGTTCACCCCGCTCCCATGTGGGCTTGCCCCGCATGATAGCAAAGTTTGTCGAATTGGTTTCCTGCCAGACATGCTGACAGGGGAACTTGTGGCGATGCCGCGGCTTTCTAATTTCAAAACGTCGCTTCGGCGTGTGACAAGTACACGGGGGGAGCAAGCCCGTGGGTAATCAACAGGAGGCAACCAGTTCTTTCGCTCTGCGTGATTGATTGGCTTTTAGCGAAATCGAACGGTCAGTTCGGAGCCATGGGTCGCGAGCATGACGATGGCAGCCATTGAGTTCTTCGCGACGGCGAACGACGATGCGACATACGCGATCGAGAGGCGATAAACGTCGAGTCTATCGTGGTCGCAGAAATTGGTTCGGTCACGGATGTTCCCCGACTCGAGTAGGAGTACGAGTACCGGCTGACGCCTGAGTACGAGCACGAAGATGTCACTTCGTGCCAGAACGTCGCCGATCAGCCGGCGGCGAAGAGGAATATTGAATTTTCAAAAAACGAGACTTCGCCGCTCCCGTTCATCGGAATGGTAATCCCACAGGCGCCGTTGGTCGTGGCCGCCGAAGACGCTCGATCAGATCACGGAGAATCACGCGATCCTCCGGCAAGTAGTACCGGTAGTGTGCCATCACCTCGTTGCCAGTGGAGTCGTGTACAAGGGACAGGGGGACAGAGCACTTTGTCGACCGAGTCAATGCTGGCTTGACTGAACTAACGGCCAATGGCGGCTGAGTCGACGAGTTGTCAGCTCTCTCGCGTGCAACAAGTGCCGCTCGGATCAACTTGTCTAGCCGACGTCAGTGCGCACCTTTCCTATTTCGGTTCTCCGCCGACGATTTCTGCATGGGAAGAAGAGTGGGAGCCGCTAGTCGGTTGTCAGCAGTTCACGGGCGCGGCGGCGGAGGTGATAGCGGCGATGCGTTCGATGGCAGCGCATCGAGTCGACACATTCAGGACGTCCCGCCACTCAGCAGAACAAACGCCCAAAGTCGCTCACCAACTCACACCGAGTCGCCCGGTCCAGTCCCAGACGAATCAATATCGGTGGGATACTCGCTGGAGTGCGGCCACGCTTACCGGGCGCGGTCTGCCGGGCCGTCCAGTCCAGCAGTTCAAGTAATCCTCGATCGGCATCGCCAAGAGTCCTTTGTCGCAAATGGGCTCGGCCCGTCGTAAGCAACCAATGCGTATCAGCTCAGACGGACGGAGCCGTCTGGCTACAATTGTCGACCGATGGCTCCGCCCGTCGTGAGCCTCCCCACCGCCGTCGCTGGCATCACCGCCCGCATCGCGTGATAGGCAGGCTTCATCGACCAACCCCTCGATCCGTCTTTGCACCGATGTATGATCACGGTCCTCGAGGGTTTCGGCCATCGCCGCCCGAAATGGATTCAGGTCCACCTAGGCAGCACACGCCAGCAACGAGGCTTCGTCGGCGAGACGTGTGGCGCGGTATCGATCTTGAAAGAATCGACCTGCTTGCTCATCTTCGCGATTGGCACGCATCGCCATACGCTGGCACAACAACCGCATCCACCAACTGAAACTACTCAGCCGTTTGCGGATTTCCTACCGTTTGATGGGACAACCTGCGATGGTTCAACACGTCAACGAATCGAAGGACGCGATCGCTGAGCAATTTGCTAGTCTCGTTGGTGAACGTCTGACGATCGTCCTCGCTGGGAACTCGTTCGATGTCTACTTCACCGAAACGCATCGGAAAGATCTTCAGGCTGTCATGAAAGCGACCACGCAGGCCGAAGCGAGCGTAGACCTATGATAGTCTCGCACGTTGATAGTTCGCCGAAGCGGTTAAACGAAAGGTTCAATCCCACGTCGTTATCCGAGGTCGTCGGATGACACATCAGACTGCGATAGATGGCGGACTGCGAAAACCAGCACGCGAGCATCGTCGAATGAAAACAAAACTCGATGCGTTGATTTGCTCGACACGCCAAAGTTCATTTGATGAAGCGGAAAATCGAAAGCGGCTGACTCCGGTGCGAGTGGGTGCCGGGGTGCGGTATCAGCGAGGGCCCGTATCGCTGACTCAATTCCAGACAGCCACCGAGCGGCTTGAGCAACACTGTGGTTCTCCGCCCACCAAGACGCCGACTCGTAAAGTTGAGATGTGGCTCGCGGCAGAATCTCAACTAAGCGACTCAAGGGGTCATGCCCAAATCGTTGCGTATCTCAGCAAAGGCTTCGTCAACAGGCTTCGCTTGGCCAACGGCATCAGCTTCAGTCCCGTGCCGTACATCTGCCACCGCTGCAGTGTACTCACTGTCACTGCGCCATTGTTGAACGAGTTCCTCCAACGAAGAACACTCTTCACCGCGCGTCACTCGCTGAGAAGCAAACTGAACGAATTCGCGAAGTTCGGTCTGAATTGATTGTGTTGACATAAGTTTTCTCCGAACACAGTTTAGCTCTAACAGCGTAATTGTGTCAAACTCGCGGTTCCTTCGATCTACCCGTTCAACTGCGCAATGTTGAGAGCAGAAGAGTGAGAGCCGCTAGTCGGTTGTCAGCAGTTCACGGGCGCTGCGGCGGAGGTGATAGCGGCGATGCGTGCGATGGCAGCGCATCGAGTCGACACATTCAGGACGTCCTGCCACGCAGCAGAACAGACGCCCAAAGTCGCTCACCAATTCACACCAAGTCGCCCGGTCCAGTCCCAGACGAATCAATATCGGTGGGATACCTGCAGGCGTGCGGGCGCGGTCTGCCGGGACGTCCAGTCCAGCAGTTCCAAATAATCCTCGATCGGCATGGCCAAACAACCTCGTCGCAAATGGGCTCGGCCCGTCGTAAGCAACCAGCACGTATCAGCTCAGACGGACGGAGCCGTCTGGCTACAATTGTCGACCGATGGCTCCGCCCGTCGTAAGCAACCAGCGCGTATCAGCTCAGACGGACGGAGCCGTCTGGCTACAATTGTCGACCGACGGCTCCGCCCGTCGTGAGCCTCCCCATCGCCGTCGCTGGCATCACCGCCCGCATCGCTCGATACGCAGTCTTCATCGACCAACCCCTCGATCCGTCTTTGCACCGAGGTATGATCACTGTCCTCGACGGTTTCGGCCACCGCCGCCCGAATTGGATTCAGGTCCACCTAGGCAGCACACGCCAGCAACGAGGCTTCGTCGGCGAGACGTGTGGCGCGGTATCGATCTTGGAAGAATCGACCTGTTTGCTCATCTTCGCGATTGGCTCGCATCGCTACCCGCTGGCACAGCAACCGCATCCACCAACTGAAACTACTCAGCCGTTTGCGGATTTCCTACCGTTTGATGGGACAACCTGCGATGGATTGGATCTCAGGATCGGTCGGAGTCATGGGGAATCCATCCGCTTTGCGGCGATGCGGGCACAGCATCAACCACCGCCGCGCCACTTCCTTATCCGTCCATGTCGCGACCACATCAGGGCGTGACCGGAGGATTCAATGGAAGTGATTTGACAGAATCGAAAAGCCGATCAGGTCGATTCCAAAACAGGCAGCGAATTGCTGCAAATACTCCTCAATCCAGACTTTCCGGTGATCGAAGTTCGTCCCGGAGACAGGATCGTCGCCCAGCAGAAAACACCTGCGACAGACGCGGGTGTAAACGTGGGCGATCGCTACTTCCTCGGGGTCAAAGACCTCACAACGTGCCATCCGACTCATCACTCACCTCGCTTTTTCAGGCTCATCCGACGCAAGCGTGCGCCCGAGGTTTTCAAGGCATGGCTCCAGTATCGAAGGATTTATTTGTGGGATGTGATTATCAATGTTAGACTGGCACTGCCGGGAGAAACGGAGCCGAGCTCTGCAGAGGTGCTGGCTTGGCAAGGGATATCTCGGTCGCCAGCGTTTCCCTGCAAAAGCGGTACGCCAATGGTGTTGTCGGTCCCTGGCGAGCGTTTGTTCGTCAGGGACGCATTTTTGAACGATCATTGAATACTAGAGCCATGCCTCAAAAAACCTTCCGCTGTGCTCTGCGCACGATTCCGTCGGATGAACCCTTTTTCAGGAGTTTGCCGGAAGCGTCAAATCCAACCTATCCCCTCGTCTAGGCGAAGTCAAACTCGTTAGAAAGGTGCTGTGTCCCTCCGGCTTTCTACTTTGCAATGGCTGTACTGGATCTGCGGGACGTCCTGTCATGTCGGCGGAAATCTACTTGCTCGTTCAGTGAAATAGCGTTGAACGAAGTGTTCGTGGACCCATGTCATATCGGTAACTTCGTCCATCAAATATACCGACCCCTCGATTTCCGAAGGGTTGCGATCGATCTCTTGCAACAATTTCTTCAAAGCGGATGCAAGTCGATCCGTATCGTAGCCATTGGGTTGTAGGCAATCCACCGCACTTCTTATAGCGGTGTAACGTTCGCGATCCATCGTCAAGTAGTTTCCGCTGCCGTCTAGAACATCGAGTGCCATGGCATAGAGCATGACCAAGCATCCGTCGCAAATGAAACGCCGCTGATCGGGTTCCAATTCTTCTACCTGCAGATACTCCCAGTAAGGAAGCGAGAATACCTCGCCGTAACAGAGGTCTCCCATGATGTACGAGTAATCGGCCAACTGATGGTACAGCAGGCAAATATCGCGTTCCACTCGCTGGATTTCGGTCCAGTCCACTTCCGAACCGCAGGTCACGCGAGACTCCTGTGTTCGCTTGGAAGTGTCACTCATGAAAGCTTTTAGCAGCAGAACGAATTGCGATCTAAACGAAAACGAATTGCCATCTATCCGCATGTCAGGCGTAGAAAAAGCTCAACTTAGTCGGTTGAGCTGATCGCCTGACGTGCGGATAGATCGTGCGTTGAACTTTGTCGCCACACTGAGGGGGCAATCACTGTGGGGGCCACACACCGTGTGGTGAGGAAGCGGCGACTATCGTCTCTATTCTATTGCATAGTAGCCACCGGATTCCAGTCCGGGGAGCATCAGCTGACTACTTTCGGTACTCAGTGGCACCGGCATCGCCGCCGAGCCTGCATATGCACCTTCTACCTGATGTTTCAGGTACCAATCGTAAAATCCCTCACCATTGGCACTGTCCCAGAACACTCGATCCGAATCCTGCAGCGAACCGGCGTACCATGGCGGCGCCGTTGTGCTGCCTCGCGAGAAGATCTCGCGCCAGGATGGTCGTGGATACGTCGACACCACTCGCAGAGTAGACTGCTCACAGTGCGGACACGTGGGCTGAGTCGATCGTGGTTCGGTGGCCTCGGGGTATTGCGGTGGGAACTCGATTGCATCGGCGGCATACGGAAACTCGGCGGTGTTGATATCGTCGGCGCAGCGTTGTTGGTAGCTCGCCAATTGACTATTGCTCCAACCGCCGAAATACCGTGTCTTGGTTAACTGATCGGGCTGGATGTGGAGACACCAACTACGCATGAAGTCAAGGGTTGTGAGCGTCACCGGAACTTGCTGCGACTCACCACCCTGCTTCTTCCCCTGGCGAGCCATGAATGTCACTTCATGTTCGTCCGCAGCGACGATGCGTGAATTGCTGATCGGACCGCCAGTCAAGTACCGAGTCAAGTAGCGTACTAAATCCTGTGGCCCGCTCGATCCCGATGGCGGCGGCTGGATGTAGCTGACCCAATCCAGCGACGAAAGATGTTCGACTAGCGATTCCCAGGCAGCGTCTTCTCGCAAGTCGCCAAACTCACTGTCCGTGTCGAGCTTGAGTTCGCCGCGCTCTCGCAGTCGCTTCAAGTGCGAAATCGCAGACTTGCGAAACGAATCGCGAAGGTTGATCGCATCGACTAGGTAGTGACGGTCGCTGTTGTTGGAATCTGGCGGCGCCATACTGACTTGCCAACCGCTGTTGTCTACGCCCGGTCCCGATCCAGGAACGAGTGCATGGACGTGCCAGTGGGCTTCTAGTGGTCTGTCACGACTTATTCTTAGGGTAGTGGACGAGGCGACGAGTCCTGAACTGGCGTCAAATCCAAGGACTCGTCGCCTCCTGTTGATTACCCATTAGTTTGCTCCCCCGTGTGCTTGTCACACGGGAAGCGACGTTTTTAAATTAGAAAACCGCGGTATCGACACACGTTCCCCTGTCAGCTTGTCTGACAGGAAACCAAGTCGATAAACTTTGCTGTCATGCGGGGCAAGCCCGCATGGGAGCGGGGTGAATGCTCCATCTTGATCTAATCACAAAACGGTGATTCCTGTCAGACAAGCTGACAGGGGATCTGGTTTTGTGGGTAATGACCAGCTCGTCGCCTCGTCCACTACGATCAACCCTAACTTTTAACTGTGACAGACCACTAGTTTTTGATTCCACGTGTGCAACACCATGATCGCTGCGGGATCATACCCCTGTTCACTCCGAATGGTTTTTCGAAGACTCTTCCAAGCCGACCGGAACAGCAAGTCAGCGAGCGACTCGCGGTTGCTCAGAGCTAACCGCGACAGTTGGCTCGGTAATGTGAATACGACTTGATAGTAGTCCACTTCATCGAGCAGCAGTTTGCCAGCCCGCTCGGCAAAGTCGTATCGTTTGCTGCCGCTGCACTGATTGCAGTGGCGATCACCACACGAATTATAAACATGGCATGTCGACTCACATGTGTCGCACTGATACTTGTGCCCGCCCAGAGCAGAGGTACGGCGCAGCGACAGCTTGGCCAACACACTCTGCACGTTGTAGCAGGCTCCGCGATCCCGGTACTCGGCGACGTACTGAGCCGCACCGAGTCGAACGATTTGAGCGACGCTGAGCTTCTCGGCCGATGACGCTATTCGGCTGGGTTGCCGGGCGGATTCGGCTCCTCCGTTTCGGCCCTCTCTGTCTCTCTGCTTTCCAGCCTGCCGTTCTCGGCCGGCGGTTGATAAGTCGGCAGTTGCTGCACCGGTAGCCAATCCAGTGGGCTGGGGGTCGAGATCATGTGTTCCCTGCGGCAGTGCAGATAGATCATCGTCGTGACGAAACTGGCGTGACCGAGCAACTTGCTGATTGTCAGCAAGTCCACGCCCGCTTCGAGAAGTCCGGTCGCGTAGGAGTCGCGTAGAGTGTCGTCAGAAACGTTCACTGTTTGAGATTCTTGGTGCATGTGAGCAGCTCGTTGACTTCATTGCGGCTGAGGACAACGGGCAGCGTCTTAGGGCTTTTCCCAAACGGAACCATGGAGACCGGCCACGGGACACGGATCGAATGGGTATAGAGGAACCGTAAGGCACAAACAGCTTGGTTGAAGCTGCTATACGCGAGATTCTTGTTTTCGATCAGGTAGAGCTGGAAGGATCTAACGTCTTCCGGGGGTGCGATCCGCGTAGTGCGCCTGTGATCTGGCGAGATTGGTATTCACGAAAAGAGGCTTCCTCCTGCAAAATGTTGGTGCTCAAACTAACACCGCAGGAAAGGAAGCCTCATGGATGTCAAAGGTATCGTCGGAAGCCTCACTCAAGCAATCGCAGATTCTGAAATTCAATCCCGCAGCTTCTCGCTGGCAAGAAGCGTCGAGGCCCTCAATCGATCGGCGACTTGCTGATCGGCTTACTAATTCGTCTTGGAGTGAACCAGGAAAACACTGTAGAATCGAAACCGTCCGAAGCTCTGAAGCCTTAGGCTGAATTGTCGTGCTGCCAAGCACACTAACAACGTCGTCGCATGCCGAGGGTATCGGTGGAGCGTAGCTCTGCTGAGCAAGCCCGTGCTAGAGTGAGATGCTCTGTTAGCGGTTCAAACGCCGGATGAGACAGTGTGGGGCTCTCAGAGCTTCGGATATCTACCAGGGTGGCGAGACTGAACCACCAAAGCTAACCGAGCCGTGCTGGCTGGCCGACAAACAGTGGACTTTGAGTGTCGAAAAAGCTACCCTATTGGTGGTGCCGCTGAGCGTACGCGCGCACTGCAAATTTTCGTTCTGGATATGACAGTACTCAAAAAACCTTCCGCTGTGCTCTGCGCACGCTTCCGTTGGATGGACCTTAGTTAATTCAACAACGCCGCCCACCCGGCCACGGACGCGTCTCGGCTCACTGAACCGACAGCCCTCTTCCCGATAGGAAACTAAGCAACACACGCAGACCGCAAAGAAGATTAGATAGATCAAAGCTGTCAGACACCGCAAAGGCAGATTGGGTAACTGGCCCGCATCTGCACCGGTGCGAAGCGACGTTCAGGCTGATGTTTCCGGTGGTTTTTGCCACGTTCCGACCGCCGGCTCAAAAGTGTTCTGCGAAGCGGCTTTTCTTGACGTGTCTATCAGTACCCGAATCCACCTCGGAACATGAACGCGTTGGACAGCGACTGGTCATCGGGAGAGATCTCATATTCGAGTTCGCGGTTGAACACGCCGCCGATCTCGAAGAAGGCGGTTCGCTGCCCCATGCGGATCAGATCGCTGCGTCCCCATTCCCATCCGAAGACGGCTTCGATTTGGTTGATGTCGACGCGTTCCTCGATTTGACCTGCGTTGGCGCGAGTGATCGTCCAAGATCCGCCGCCGTAGTTGCCCGCGATGTACCACCAGACGTCTTGCGTCCCGAGCGTTCGCCAGTATTTCGCAAATTTGGGCTCGGGGAAGAAGATGTCGTAGCGTGTGTACGGGTTGGGTTGGCAGAGGACCCCACCGGCGGGCAGCATTTTGATGCTTTCCCGATCGAGATAGTAAAGTCCCGCTTTGATCGTCGACGAGGGCGTCAATCGGAAAGCAAACAGGCCTCGGCCTAAGATCCGGATGCTATCCTCATTGAAGGTGTCAAAGTCGGAGAACGCACCGACTCGGACGCCAAATTCCCCTCCCACGATTTGGTTGGGATCGGATTGCCAGCCGAAATCGAGGAAACCGGCGTAGGCATTTCCCGGCAGATCGGCTTGGTGAGAGGGAATGGAGATCGGTCCATCAAAAAGGTACAGCGAAAACGACGGCGCGATACTGAGCGGACGGTTGCTGTAGAGGAAGTTGTCGCAGGTCAAGCCGATCGACACATCGGTCTGGCTGACTCCGAGGTCGTCCTGGCTGTTGCCGCCGGTGACAAAGGTTTGTCGGAATCGCGGCCCACGCAATAAATCATAGGCCGTCATGCCGCTTCCCACCGGCAGCATCGTGTTGCTGTAGACGTCGCCGAAACCCTGAGGGAACAGCGACGTGGGGGCTCCCGACGGATACGCCGAGGGTGGGAAGGTCGGTGTGCCGTAGTTGGCCGGGGGTGGAGTGGAGAAAGTCGAACCGGATCCGTAGGGCATGCTGCCGTTAGTACCTCCACCATAGTAGGGAGATCCGTCGGTGGACGGCCCGTAGATGGGAGGAGCATTGTAGGGCGCGGCGCTGGACGTCGTGCCTCCGAAGGGGGGAACGCTCGTCGCCGGGTAGCCCGCTCCCGAATACACGTTGCTCTGACCACTAAACATACTGCCCGAGAATATTCCACCGAGCAGGCCGCCGTTGGGATACGAAGAGTTTGTTCCCGGCGGAGGCGTCGCAGCAGGGGAGCTGGGGTATGCTGGGGGGCCGAAGGTGGATGACGAGCCCTGCGACGTTGCGTAGGGATCGTATTGTGGGGTCGCCGGTCCGAGACTCCCCGTGGCCGGTGGCAGTGTTTGACCGCTATAACCGTTCGACGGATAGGCATTTCCCGTCGAAGGCGGGCTGATCGGACCCATATTGGTTTGGGGCGCTGTCGAGAATCCGTTCTGAGCGTGGCCGGTTATCGGCACAATCATTGCACCCAATGCTATCGCCACAGCGGGGGCAAGGTCGCGCCAGCGTGACGATTTTCGGTAGCTCGATGCGGTTGGCAAACAAAAACTCTCCCAGTGGGCACGTCGACGTCGGGTCGACATTGCAATAACTTGAGTCGATTTAGCTATTTTCCCAAACATCCGTCAAGAGAAATGTTCAGTTTGCTATGGAAGACCTCGATATCCCCCAACTCGCCGAATATCTTCATGTGACCCCTGACCAGATCACCAAGATGGTCACCCGTGGAAATCTCCCAGGCCGCAAGATCGGCGGCCAGTGGCGGTTCAACGAAGCCGAGATTCATCACTGGCTCGAAGAACGCATCGGTTTGAGCGACCCAGATGAGCTCGACCGCGTCCGCCGTGTGCTGCATCGCCGGGCGGATGCGCCCCCACAGAAACTCAGCGAATTGTGTACGGTCGACACGATCGCCAACCCGCTGTCGGCCCGCACCCGCGGCAGCGTGATCCGCACGATGAGCAGCCTGGCGGCGACGACGGGTATGTTGTGGGACGCACCAGCGATGGCGTCGGCAGTGGCCGAGCGAGAAAAACTGCATCCGACGGCGCTCGATAACGGCGTTGCCCTGCTGCACCCAAGACGACCGCAAACCTCGATTCTGGCCGATTCCGTGATCGGTCTGGGGATCTGCCAGGCGGGACTGCCCTTCTCCGACCGCGGGCAGCTGACCGATATTTTCTTTCTGATCTGCTCTTACGACGACTCCAGCCACCTTCGTATCTTGGCCAAGCTGAGCCGTATTGTCGCCGACGATGCGTTTCTCGAAGGGCTTCGGACAAGCGAGTCGCCCGGGGAAGCGTGGTTGATCCTGAAAGAAGCCGAAGCCGCAGTCGATGAAAACCTCTCACTCTAGCAACCCTTCGCAGCCGGGAGGTTCTCCATCGGGGACGCCTCGTTTTGCTTGCGAATCATTGCTGTGGATCGGCGATCCGGGGCACCCGGACGTCGCGCCCGCTTGGCGTGTCTGTCAGCGCGGGTGCGATTCGATTTCCATGCGGCAGTCCATCGCAGAGTCGCTCGCCGCGCCGCCGCGGCAACCGCCCACGCACGTGTTGGTCGCCCAGACAACGCGGCACGAGCGAGGGATGCAAGCGATCGACGGCCCGGAAATCGCAGCACTGCGATCTCAATTCGCAGACGCCACGACGTTGGTCATCCGCGGTGAACTGGTCGCCCCCACGGTGCGTCTGCCGCCGCAGTCGGGGGCCACCGCACAGTCGGGTGCTCCCCCGTGGGTGGAATCCATTCCACTGAGTGCGGCCCCGGACTACCTCCCACATTGGTTGGCGCCGGAGGCAATTGTCGCGCGGCGTCTGCTACCGGTCGTCGTCGTGGCAGCCCGCTACGCCTTCGCTGAGAGTTTGATCGATTCACTCGCCATGCTGTGCTCTGGCCTTGGAACGGACGAGCCGTTGGTGCAGTGGCAGCGAGATCTGACACCCCGTTCGGCTCGTGGGTTTGCCACTGTCCTATGGGATGAGTCGACGGCCGCTCCGCAGTCGACCGAGCAGTGGCGACAACGCCGGGGGATCGCTCCGCAGTCACGTCACGTTTGGGTCACCGGAATGGCCACAACCCAACAGCGCAGCCGTGCAGTGGATCAGGGTGCTGACCAGGTTCTCGACAAGCCAGGGCGGCTCGAATGTCTGCAAACGAGCGTTCGCTGGGCATAACCTTCCAGGCAAAACGGATTGCTTTGGCCGCCCGCTACGGCTTGGTCGTGGGAATCGGTGAGAGGAACCAACCGGTCAATTCCCGTTGGCGTGGCGGGAACTGGGGTACCGGATCTCCGGTTATCTTTTCGATGGCCCAGTCACAAGCACGGGAGGCGGGGGCTTCGGTGCCTGCTTGTTCTCGCAGATCAGGCAGAGCGGATTCAGCTTCCATACGCCCCAAACTGACCGCGCACATTCGTCGGACCGCTCCCGATTCTGGTTCGAGCGAGTAAACATCGTTGATCCGGCCGACCATGATGGTTACCAGGTCGGCTGGGGGATCATCTTCATGAATCAAGCCGAGTGCCCATGCCGCCGCAGCCCGGGCGTGAAGGCCCAGTGAATAGTTCTTCGGCAGGTACTGCCGCATCAACGGTGCCGCCGGCGCATAGCTCTGATCGCCCATCGCGATGAAGAGGTGGGCGACGTGGTCGGAGAGTCCCGGCATCTCGTCGTTGTATCGATCCGATTGAAAGCCCGCGTGGATCTGTTGTGCATGTTCGAGCATCGCCGGCAGAAGTTCCTCGATCCGCAACTGCGTCAATCCCCACGCCGATGCCACTTTCACTTCCCCGCGTTGGTGAGTCAACAACTCGACCATCCGCGGTCCCGACGCTTTGAAGTCCAGTTTCGCCAGCACCACGGCAGCCTGCTCACAGCCCTGCCACGAATCCTGCCGGAGGACTTCAAACACACGCTGCTGGATTTCGTCCTTCAAATCCTGCTGATCGGCGAGAGCTACCAACCCAGCGGCCACTTCACGCCGTAGCGACGGGTTCTGATCATCGAGCATCACGGCGAGTCGTTCGATGTTTTTTTGTTTCCGTGTTGCGATCATCGAGCGAGCGCAAACCGAGCGTACGGCCGCATCTCGGCTGTCGACGAAACGCGGTACATACTGATCAACTTGTTCCGGGTCGATTCGATAGAGTTGCGAGAGTGCTCCACCCTGAACAGCGAGGTTGGGACTCTCGAGCAGGCTTTTGAATAGCTCAATGGCGTCATCGTCATTGTGACGTTTCAAGAGCTCAATCGACATGATCGCTGCCAAGGGTTGCCGGTAGGTGTCTTCACGCAACAGGGACTGCGCGAGGCCGACAACTTCGGAAGAATCAAGCTGCGACAACACTCGTGCCGCAGCCATGCGGACTCGCGGTGCAGCATGACGCTGCCGGACGATCTCGACGAGTGTAGGTGCGGCTTCCTCTGCCCCGAGCGCACCGAGGCCTTCGATTGCCATCAGCAGTCGATTGCCGCTCGCGGCGGGCGAGCCGATGCGTTGCAGCCAGTGGCTCTTCATCGCGTCGGAGTTCCATGCGCCCAGTGCCGGTTCGATCACTTGCGCGACTGTCCCGCCATACTCGACCGCGGCGTCAGCGAGTCGGTCGGCATCCGACTTGGAATCGATTGCAATCAACGCCTGGGCCGCTGCGCGAACGAGATCGCGGTTCTGATCAGAGGCGTCTAGGATCTGCCGCAACTCGGGGCGCAGTGTCTCCACACCAGCGAGGCCCTGTTGGTGTGCAATCGCCATACTATCGATTGCCATTCGTTGGAGCTCCACCTCGGGTCGCGCCAGTGCCCGCGACCAAAGATCGAGCAAGCCATCAGGAAACACGTCCTCGATTAGTACCGAAGGGAAGCCCGGACGCTCGTACATCACCATGTCATAGTCGGCAAAGGGATCCACCGCTCGGCTCGGCTGAGCCCAAAGCGTCAAAAGGACACCGAGAGCCAGGGCGGAAATCGATCGAAACATCATTGTCAAATTCATGCCGTTCATACCGCGCGTGTCAGCCGCCATACCTTTGCCCCGAGAATGCTAAACATCAAGATCGAAACCCCACCGGCGATCCACCACGCGAGCGGCAAGAGGTCGTAGTTTTCAAACCCGGGGGCACCGATCACGTTCAGCGCCGCCCCGACGGGTGTCAACAGCAGTGCCGTTTCGACGGTTTCATGGCCAAATGGTGCGTCTCGGCCGAGCCACACCAACATCGGCGTCAGGAACAGCGTTATGACCGCGATGTACGATGCGGTCGTGGAGACGGCCGTGGTGCGAAACAGACTGCCGATGGCGGCGCTCACCGCCAAGGCTTCGATAGCAATCGCGACCAAGCAAATCAGTACGATGTTGACCTGCAGCCACATCACCGGTTGAATCAGAATCATGATCAGATAACCAGGCAGCGTCGCCATCAAAACCAACCCGAGCGTCCACAATACGCTGAGCACTTTCCCGTGAATAATCTGCAACGGCGAGAGCGGGGTCAATCGCAACAGTTCCCATCCGCTGCCATCACGCTCGCCACTGATGAGACCGGAGGCCAGGCTCGGGGTGAGCACGACGACCAAGATCACTTGCAGCAACACCATCAGACCGCCAATCGCCTCGACGCCCCACGACGTGGCGCTGGTGGCTGCGGCGAACGTGACCATCACAGAGGCGACGGCGCAGACGGAAATCAGTCGGAGTAGCCACTGGGATCGACCGAATTTTCGGCAGCGAAATTCTTTCACCATGACCGGGTTGAGGTACCATGGAATCCCGCGTTTCCGCCGTTGGGGGTCGACCAGGTAAAACAGCCGCCTGGCAGTCTTGGCAGCCCGCCCGCGATCGTCAGTGATCAATCCCTTAGCCCGGGAGCGATCGAAGATCCGGTAGTTGAATCGCGATAGAGTGAGGGCCGCGAACACACCGCTGCTCACCAGCGTGATGATGATGAATTCACCGATGGCGGATTCCTGCTTCAGCCCGGCTGCCCCGACCCCGCTGTGCCTCATGATCTCCATCACCGCTGGGATCGGAGAAATATTCCGGAGCCAACTCGTTAAGGACGAGACCAGGCCGCCCGCACCGGGAAAGAACGCCGCTGGAATCAGGGTGAGAAAACACAGCGCCAACACAATCGTGTACGTGACCCGCACCCCGGCGTCCGCCGACTGAACGTGGCTGCTGACTAACATCCCGAGCGTCACGTACTGGATCACGAGCAGCGAGAGGATCACGTAGAGCAACCCGAGTTGGCTGGTGAGATGGATGCCACCCATCGCATAACAAGCCGCCGAGGCGGGGAGGCTGCATAACAGCACCAATCCGCTGAATAGTAGGACTCCCGATGTCTTTCCAAAGTAGATCGAAAGGGCGCTCATCGGCGAGTTCAACAGCAGCGCGAGCGTCCCGTCATTCTTTTCGTTGACGACCGACGTCGCCGGGAAAGCAGGGACCAGGAACACAATGCCTGCGAGCAGGCCATACCCGAACACGCGAAACACTTCGAGCGATTGGGTGCCCGTCAGATCGACCGAGGCATCTGCGGGCCAACGCATCAGCACCAAGACAGAAAAGGCGAGCGTCAGGCATACCAACACAACCATTGCCCGAGGCGAGCGCAGGATGCCGTAGAACTCTCGCTGGATCACGGGATTGATCACGCGTCGGCTCCTGTGGCAGATACCCCCGAAGATACCTCGGATGACGCCGGTTTGTCGGCAACTCCACCGTCGCTGCGATCCCCCGCATTGGCGACCGAGAGAAAAGCGTCCTCCAAATCGGTCGCCACCTCGCGGAACTGCGTTATCGTCTCGCCTTGGCTGATCAAGTGTGACAGCAGCGGGGCCACTTCACGATCGTTGAGGTGCGTCGAAAAGCGCACCATCATTTCGGTCTGCGCGCACGTCACGGCTGTGTCGTCATCGTCGACCGTGTGTTCCTGCAGCCAGCGACGGACCGTTTGGCCCACCCGCTCGACTTGATCGCCCGAGATCAACATGATTTCGAACGTGCGTTTTTGCTGGACGTCACGCATGATCTCGTCGAGCGTCCCAAACGCCCGCAATTTGCCTCGGGTGATCATCGCCACCACGTTACAGATCCGAGCCAGTTCGGGCAGGATATGGCTGGTCACGATCAGCGTCTTTCCCATCTCGGAGAGTCGCAAGAGCATCACTCGCATATCGATCCGGGCCTGGGGGTCGAGACCATTGGCGGGTTCGTCGAGGATCAGGACTTGAGGATCGTGCATCAGCGTTCGCGCGATCGCCACCCGCTGCTGCATGCCGCGACTGAGTGCATCGACATACAGATCGTGCATGTAGGTCGCTCCGGTAATGTCGAGCACCTCGTCGATGCGTTTGATCCGATGGCTGCGGCCGATGCCATAGGCGGCACCGAAGAAATCCAAGTATTCACTCACCCGCATGTTGTGGTAGCTGCCAAAGTCGTCGGGCATGTAGCCGACGAGCCGCTTGATCTTGTGAGCGTCATTCAAGCAATCCGCTCCCGCGATCGTTGCCGTGCCGCTGGTCGGTTTCGACAGCCCCACGAGAATGCGGATGGTCGTGGTTTTGCCGGCTCCGTTGGGGCCGATGAAACCGAGGATCTCTCCCTTGCCGACGCGCATCGTCAGCGCATCGAGCGCTGTGAAATCGTCATAGCGTTTGGTCAACGCCTTCGTTTCGACTACCGTTTCTGAGCTGCTCACGGCAATGGGGTTCCTCTGGGCGGATGGGCGGATGGGCGGATGGGCGGATGGGCTCGCTCGGGGCTCCGAGTCGATAGGAAATCGGTCACTGCATCGTGGCATCAAAATCAACCTGGACGTAATCGATCGTCCAGGTGCTGCGATTCGGGGCGTTGGCGGCCGCGGTGGGAGAGGATGTCTCCTGCTGTTGGCGAGCCAGTTCCTCTTCGCTTTCGGAAATGGCCAAAGAGAGAACGAGTCCCCCTCGATCATTCAACGTCAAATGAGCGGGATCGACGATGTCAAAGCGGAGGATCCCGGTGGGGTTGGATTGCTGATACACCGACTGGAACTCGTCGCCGACAAGAGCCTTGATATCGAGTGTGCGAGAAGGAGCATTGATTTTAATCGTGACCGATGCCCGGCGAAGTTGGCAGGGCAACATCTCGGCCGGCATCATGCACTGCAGTTCCGGTTCGCTGGCTTGGTTCATCTCCAACCATTGCCCGGTCCGGGCATTGTAGATTGCCGTCATGCCCCGCGAACCCGCGTAAGGTTCAATCTGCACGAATGTCGCTGGGACGTGGAATTCCGTTCCCGACGGAGCCGGCGCCAGCTCGATCGGCAAGGACGCTAGCGCCGAGCCACGCTGTTGAAAATCAGCAGCGAACTGGGCACCGGAATCGACTGGCTCGGTCCATGCCAATAGCACGGGATCGTTACCAAACGGAGTCGCGTGCTCAGCGAACATTTCACGCAGGAGTTGCTGGCGAGCACGCTGGACATCGGACACGATCGCCGCATCGATGTATTGGTCCGGTGCGAGCACAGCATCATGACCGCTTGGCCGCACGGCGCCGGTTTCGGGATCGACCGTGATCGCGAGTGCAGAGCGTGGTTCGGCCGCAACGATTGCATCTGCAATTTGGTTGGCAGGCAAGCCCTGCACGGTGCCCTCAAACCCCTGGTCTGAAAATGTCCCCTGTACCGACCAAGGTGGTGAGAACTCGACGGACGTGCGAGTCTCGGCGTGCCGCACGGCACCGGGCGGCTGATCAACGAACAGCCATTTCGAACGACCGCTGTCGTCCCACAACAATCGTTGGATCTGGCCGCTTGCTTGTTCCTGTTTAAGAGTCGTCGTGCTGTCTGGAGAGGACACAAGCTCGAGGGGCTGCGCGTCTTGACTGTACACGGCCGCGACCGAATGGAGATTAACCAACGGATTGCCCGGTAGGTTGCGAATGACCTGGCTGACTGCGACTGTCGAGGGAACAGCATTGGATTGGCGTTGCCCCATTACCACCAAGGCACCCGCAGCCAACAACGAAACGACCGGGACGATCGCAGCGAGATACTGCAGACGCTGGCGTCGTGCCAACCAAACTCCTGCGGCGGCAATCATCAGTAAATGCAGCCCCAGCAATATTGCGATCCGGTGGCGTTGGGGGATCGAGTACCCAATTTCATCATCAGCGAAGGAGGTCAGCCTCGCGGTTGGTTGCGGCTTGTTCTCGCGGCCTGCAAAGAAAAAACTCGAGATGTTCGCGTAGGGTAACAAGGGAGCGCCATCTTGCATCCATCCCCGAGCACCAACTGTGGTGAACAACACGCTGCCGCGACCGACTTTTTTGATAAAGGCGGCGGGCCAATCGTCGACCGTGCAGAGCACGTCGGCACTGTCGGTGAAGACACGCACGAATTCAACGGGGCGTTCAGAACTCCATGCGTCGATGGTTGGCCCCGCGCCGCTGTGGGTAACGTCAACGGTTTCAAACTCGATCTCATTGAGTTCTACGCGATCGACAACGCTGTAGCACATCGCGTCGCCCAGGAGCATGCGGGCCGCCTCGGGGCTGACCTGGTCCGTCATCAACCAAACCTGGCCCCCTGCCTGCAACCAACTCTGCAGCCGCGAGAGCGCCAGTGTATCGTTCAAGATCCGATCGCTGGCGATGACGATTTGATCGATCGCATCGAGGCCGACGGGCGAAGCGGGTAAGAAATGACCCTGGACATGGACCATCCCTTCGACACGGTTGTCTTGGACCTCGATGTCGCGTCCTGCATTGACTACATCAGCGATCTCTTCATTCCGCTCGTTGCCGGCCTGATCAGTCGCGGCAACCTGATCAAGAATGATCGCTGCGCGAGACTGTTCCTTTGACAACAGCAACGATCGGCTGGTTTTCGGCATGCCGACCGGGTTGTCTTGGAACTGCTCGACTCCATCCGCCGAGTGCCGAATCTGCATCGATGTGAGATCGAGAAGAGTTTGATCCGGAGCGATGTCGCTGGGGATCGGAACCGGCATCCATGCGATGCGACTCGCCCCTGCGGGCAGCCACACGCGCCGGGCGTACTGCACGCTGGCATCTCCGTCGACGCTCACCGTCACGGTTTCTTCGCGGTCCTGATCGGTGGGATTCGAGCCGCCGACCGCCAACATGGCCCAGCGTCCCGGCACGTGGCGCTGCATTCCCCCCGGCCCCACTCCAAGTTGGATCGTGGGGGCGGATGCCTCGCCGGACTGTTTTTCCGTGCTCGCTTGTGCCGACGATGGAGGGGCCTGAGCGTGAGTCGGTGTCGCTCCAAAGAGCAACACGCAACCGATGATCGCGGCGAGTGAATGAACCGGATGCATAGGTGAGTGGGTCGGCAATAAAAGGCTTCACGGGAACAATCGGAGCCGCCAAGGTAGCCGAGATCACGCCGCAGAAAAAGCAGGGCCCAGCGGGTAGCGAGGCGATGACCGTAGCTGGCGCGGCGCCGACCTACGGTTATTCTTGCAGAACCCTTGCCTCTTCGAATCTTTGCGAGGTACTGATGTATAACTGACTGCGCGAACGGTTCACGCTCAGCTTCTGCCCCTCCTCCCAATTTCCATTCGGCCAATGGAAGGCATCATGAACGATCCAACCCCGAGTAAATCGCAAAAACCCGAAACGCGGCAACCGCGTTGGAGCTTCGGTTGGGGTGTAGCGGCTATCGTCGTGGCCGTGTTGTTGGCGATCACCGCCTGGATCCTGCTCCGCCGTGGCGAGGACGAGGCAAGGCAAGCGCCAGCGGATGCCTCCGCGACCGTCGCGCAATTGGAAGTGCTGCGTTCGGCCCTCGCGGCGACCGAGAACCTCGACTTGCGTTCGGCGGACGAATCCTGGTCGACGCTGCACCAGCAGTCTCCCGAAGATGCCTCGATTGCGCTCGACCGGGCAATCAACCGGGTGTTGCTCGTCGATGACTTGGCCGCGCAAGCCAACAACCCTGCTCTCGACGCCGAGGCCAAAACGTCGGTTCGATCTCAACTGCCCAAGGCGATTGCGGCGGCCCGCGATAGCGTCGACGATGCCGCTCGAGTTACCGAAGACCAGGTCACGCCCTTGTGGCTGCAAACACGCGTGGATCTGCACGAAGCAGCGTTGCTACCCGCCTCGATGACGAAGAGTTTGCGGCGTGAAATCATGCAACGCCTCGTCGCAGCGGTGCAGGGAGAGATGGGGGAAGACCCTCGCAGCATGATCCTGGGCGGCTCCTTGATTGAAGTCCTCCTGCAGATGGAAGACCCGATCGATGGGTTGCCCGAAGATGTCCGCAGTACAGCGAGTCGTACACTGGCGACTCTCTCGGATCAGCATCCCGACAATCTCTTCTTTGCTCTGCGTGCGGCTCGCTTGAATATCGAATCCCAGCAGCAGCAGGCGGCGAAATACGCGCAGCGAAGTGCTGAGTTAACGCGTGCCATCGAGCCTTCGCTGGCGCGGGATATTCGCGCCCTCGGTGTGACGCCCACGGAACTCGTCGGCCAGATCACGTCTGCCATCGATGCTGGGCAGTGGCCCGATGCCGATGCGAGCATGATGCAGTGGTTCAATGTGCTCAATGGGACCGAGTTGGTGAAAACGGACCGCCGCCGCGCCTCACCGCATCCGCTCGATCGGCTCAGTTTCGACACACTCCGACGGCTGTCGGCGGACCTCGAGGCTGTCTCGCCCATTCAAGAGGGATCGGAGCAAGCGACGTTTTCGGTGCGTCCACTGGGGAGCGAGGATGTCTCGATTATCCAGTCGATCGATTTCGATCTCGATATGGACGCCGATATCATCACACTTACTTCCGCTGGGCGGCTACAGCTCTGGCAGAATGACGGCGGCGACTCCTGGTCCGCGGCAGGTGAACTGGCGCTGGACATGGAGGCCACCGGGATGATCGCGGCGGATATGTTCGTCGTCGACAGCAGCAGCCCTCAGCGGCTGCGCAGCGGAGAATCGACTGCGGGTCGCCACGATACTTTTTTGAATCTGGTCGTCTACGGAGACGCCGGTGTGAGGATCGTGCGAATCGACGGACGTGAGAATCTTGACGACCAAGAAGATCGCCTGGCCGTGGTGAGCGAGGAAACAGGGCTCGAAGAGGTGCGGTCGGTGACCGCGGCCGTCGCGGGCGATTTGGAGGCGGATGGGGATTTGGATCTCGTCCTGGCGACGGAAGAGGATGGGGTGAGAATGTTTTGCAATCGCGGCAATCGAACCTTCTTTGAGCTGCCAGGGAGCTCCGATCGCTTCGCCGGCGGTGACCCGGTCACGGCGATGGCGATCGCTGACATCGACCGCGATCTGGATTTGGATATCATCACGACCCAGGCCGCCTCGGGACAGGTCGGGATACTGGAGAATCTGTTGCACCTGCAGTTTCGCGCCCGAGCGATCCCCGAGATTCCCCCGGTGCCGGGCGCGTTCTTCGTCGCTGTCGAGGATGTCGATGCCAACGTCTCGTGGGACCTGATCGTCTCCGGCCCGACCGACAATACGATCGTCTATTCCCAGACCGCGGACGCGGGAGCATGGACAGTCGATCGGGTGGAGAGCTCCGCGACGCAGTCGCCTGCGGAAGCGATCGCGGTAGCCGATATCGATAATGACTCGTGGCTCGAGATCATTCGCTGCACGGCGGGCGAGCTGATGATGTCACGAATCGGACCCTGGGGGTTTGGAGATTGGACGCCCGTGGTCAGCGATTCCGATCAGGCCGATGTCTCAACGATCGCGACGGGTGATTTCAGCGGCGATGGGACCATCGACCTTGCCGTGGTCAACAATGCTCAGGCTGAGGTGTGGGAGAACCGCATCGAAAACGCCGCTCATTTCCTGGACGTGCGATTCAAAGGGATCGACGACAACGCTAGCGGGCGGGTCAACCACTTCGCAATCGGCAGCGTCCTGGAGGCTCGGTTTGGGCCACACTACCGCGCCCGTATCGTCACCACCCCGTCGACGCACTTCGGCATCGACGGCTTCGAACAGGCCGACAGTATCCGGGCCATCTTGCCCAATGGACTTACCCAGACGATCCGCAATCCGCCGGTCGATATGCTCGTCGAAGAAGAGCAAACCCTCAAGGGTTCTTGCCCCTACCTGTATGCGTTCGATGGCGAGCGGTTCCGCTTTGTAACCGATTGTCTGTGGGCGGCGCCGTTGGGATTGCAGGTCGCCGATGGAATCGTTGCCAAGGATCGACCGTGGGAATACCTCAAGATTGACGGTCGCGAGATCCGGCCTCGAGACGGGCGTTATGAATTCCGCATCACCGAGGAACTCTGGGAGGTCGCGTATTTCGACGAAGTCAAACTGACCGCGATCGATCACCCCGCGAACGTAGAGGTTTGGACCAATGAAAAGGTCGGTCCTGGTCAAATTGCCACGCCTACCATTTTTGCCTTCGCCGACACTCAGCGGATCGCACCAACCCTAGCGGTCGATACTGAGGGTCGTGACGTTACCGAGAAACTTGGGGCAGCCGACCGGGAGTTCGTTCAAGGTTTTGACCGGCGTCTGCGGCAAGGTTTATGCCCACCGCACTGGATCGATCTCGACTTCGGTGACCTCCCCGGCGACGCGGCCGAACCGGCGTCTCAAGACAAGGTCTATTTGGTTCTCACCGGTTGGATCATGCCGACTGATACGTCCCTGAATATCCAAATCGACCAAAACCCCGAACTGTCTGCGATCGAGTTCCCCTCCCTCTGGGTTCCCGACACCGAGTCGCCTGAAGGCTGGCGAAACGCGATTCCCTTTATCGGCTTCCCGGGAGGGAAAACGAAAACGATCGTCGTCGACGTCAGCGATGTGATCTCCCGGGATGATTCCCGGGTGCGAATTCGAACTTCGGCGCAGATCTATTGGGACGCCGCCGAACTCGTCGTCCAAGAGACCGCTGCGGAGTACATCGAACAGCCGCTCGCCTTGGAATCGGCCTCCGTCGGTTTTCATGGTTTTTCCAGTGCAGTGCGGGCCGACCCAACGCATCCGGAGACCTATCGGTATGACGACGTGTCGGAGCAACCACGCTGGCCACCGCTGCGAGGCAAGGTGACCCGGTTTGGGGATTGTCTGGAACTCCTGCGCGACTGGGATGACGAGATGGTCGTCATTGGGGCGGGCGATGAGATTCGCCTGAAGTTTGCAGAACCCGACCAGGCTCTTCCCGAAGGTTGGGTTCGTGACTTTGTGATGCACAATGTCGGTTGGGATAAAGACGCCGACCTCAACACCCTTGCTGGACAACAGATTGGCCCGCTGCCCTACCGGGAAATGAAATCCTATCCGCCGGGGCCCGATGGGGCTGCTCAGAGCGAGGCCCGCTATCAGATCAATGCGGATCACCTGCAGCGAACCCAGTCCTTTCGCGAGTTCTGGGCTCGTGAATGATCGAGCACTTTCTGTAGCAGATCGAACCCATCCCAGTACGATCGCAGCAACTTTGAGGTAGGATAGGCGATTCTAAACCGTGAGCCGCTCGCTCACCGATCCGACCTCCAACCGAGAGCTCTCCATGAAGATGATTTCAGCGTGGATGCACACACGCGCCAGCATGCTTGCTGCCCTGGTATTCGTCTGCGGCGTCGTCCAGACCGCTCAAGGCAACGACTCCACGCTCGTTTTTACGCCGCCGGCGAAGCCGATCGGGGACATCGTGCTGGTGTCGGGCGACGAAGAATATCGCAGCGAAGAGTCGATGCCCATGCTGGCCAAGATCCTCAGCCAACATCATGGATTCCGTTGTACCGTCGTGTTCTCGCATTCCGAAGACGGCAGTTATATCGACCCCAATAATCCAACCGGCTTGCGAGGTTTGGAAGCACTCGATGACGCTGACTTGATGATCATCGCCACGCGGTTTCGGACTCCCGGTGAAGACGAAGCAGAGCACATCACCCAGTTTCTCAACGACGGCAAGCCTGTCATTGGCATGCGTACCGCCACGCATGCCTTTACGGGAAAGGGCAGCTTCGGCGACAAAATCCCGTTTGGAAAATGGGGGCGCCAAATCTTAGGTGAACAATGGGTCAATCATCATGGCGGCCATAAGCGTCAGGGTGCCCGCGGGGTCATTGAGGATGCCAATGCGGAACATCCCATCCTAAATTCGGTCGCAGACGTCTTCGCCCCCAGTGACGTATACGGAGTGACTCACCTGACCGACAAGGATCAGATTCTCTTGCGAGCGGCGGTCACCGAATCTCTCGACCCCGATTCCGAAAACGTGGACGGCGAGAAGAATGATCCCATGCAGCCATTCGCCTGGTTGCATCCCTACGAAGCTCCCAACGGTAGCGAAGGTCGGTCCTTCGCGACCACGGCAGGTGCATCGGTCGACTTGGTCAGCGAAGATTTGCGAAGGATGATCGTCAACGCGGCATTCTATCTCACCGGGCACGATGTCCCAGCGAAGGCGAATGTTGATTTCGTCGATCCCTATCACCCAGCTTTCTACGGGTTCATCCGCGAAAAGAACTTTTGGAAGAACGCCGATCTCCAGCCGAGTGATTTTGGTTTAGGTCAATCGACCGACATGCCTGATCCACCGGGCAGTCCCGAGTGGCCCTACAGGGATTGAACGCCTGTCCGTCCGAGAACACCTCTCTCGGGAGTGGTGTTGAGAGCGACGAGCGAGCGATTGCTGAGGTAGTGAACTCAAGGAAGATCCCGTGTTAGGCGGGATCTTTCTCACGCGGCCAGCTACCTACATGTTCCTCTTCGTAAGCGGCGTTTTCGAAAATAGCCGGACGCTCTTTTGAACGCGGGGAGCAACGCCGGAAACGTCTGCCAGTTCTGAGAAGGTCGCTTTGCTAGGTGGTCGCGACCTTGTGCATCGCCGCTTGGGCGACCTTGACGCATTGGCGGATGTCGGCCAGCGGATTGCTGGGGTTTTCTTCGTACTCCAACGAGAGGGCACCGTTGGCGGGGAAGCCGACTTCCTGCATCGCGAAAAAGACACCTTCGACATCGAGGTGTCCCTTGCCCAAGACAACGCCTTCGGTGCGTTCTTTCATCTCGGCAAAGTCTTTGAGGTGGACTCCGTAGAGACGCCCCTTGAGCGAGCGGATGACATCGGTCGGTTGCTCGCCGGAGCGAATGTAGTGGCCGAGATCAGCACAGGCACCGATCCGTTCGTCCCGCCCCTCGATCGCTCGCAGCACATCGATGACACGGTTGTAGCGGGCGGCGGGACCATGATTGTGAATCGCAATCCGAATGTCGAACTCCTTGACGAGTTCGTCTAAATTGTCAAAGGAGTCTGTGGTTGGGTCAGCCGTGATCGTGGGGATGCCGAGCGCCTTGGCGAATTCAAATATCTTGCGATTCTTATCCGAGTTGCCCCCGAGTCCATTCACGCCATGGGCCGAGATCGACAGACCGAGGTCGGCGACCTGTTTTTTCATCGCTGCGATCTGTTCGGGTGTCGAATCGACTGGAAGCATTCCGCTGTAAAACTCGACCTGCTCAAACCCGAGGTCAGCGGCATGTTGCAATGCCTCATTGACGTCATAGCCACGCAGTGAATAGAGCTGGATGCCGAGCTTTGGCTGCGCGGCATCGGCAGCGAAAACACGGCGAGGCAAGGAGGCTGCGGCAGCCGTCGCGGCAGCTGCTGCGAGCCATTGACGCCGCGAGAGTGACATAGAATTCATAAAAAGTATCCTGGGGGGGAACTGGGTTCCATCTGGCTGTCGATCCGATCGATTCCGCAATCAACCATCACGAGCTTGCAAGGAATGGGAAGCTAACCAAGATAGCTCGACGGCATGCTGTTGACAGCCATAAGGGGAGAATTTCGGTTCATCCGACGGAAGCGTGCGCAGAGCACAGCGGAAGTTTTTTTGAGGCATGGCTCTCGTATCCAATGATCGTTCAAAAATGCGTCCCTGACGAACAAACGCTCGCAAGAGACAGACAACACCATTGGCGTACCGCTTTTGCAGGGAAACGCTGGCGACCGAGATATCCCTTGCCAAGCCAGCAGCTCTGCAGAGCTCGGCTCCGTTTCTCCCGGCAGTGCCAGTCTAACATTGATAATCACATCCCACAAATAAATCCTTCGATACTGGAGCCATGCCTTGAAAACCTCGGGCGCACGCTTCCGTCGGATGAGCCGGAATTTCTGGCATTCCCTTGCCGTCTGGGGGTGCCTCTACAGTTCTTGCTCGCTGGCTGTTATCCTGGCGGGTCCTGCCTGGTCACACCCCACCCACCGAGAGAAACCGCATGAAGATAATTCCGTCGTTATTGGGCACTTGTGTGTTCGCACTGTCGGCCCTGTTAGTCAGTCCCGCCCGCGATGCCGAGGCGGAATCCCCACGCATGATCGGACGCGTCGAAACGCTCCAACCAGAACTGGAGAAGTTCTTCGCGCCGGACGCCAAAATGGAAGTGCTCGCAGGAGGATTTACCTGGACCGAAGGCCCGCTGTGGGTGCCTAGCGGATCGCAGGTTGACGGATGCCAAAGCGATGCCGGCTGCCTGCTGTTTTCGGACATCCCTCGGAACACCATTTTTCGTTGGACGCCCGGTCAGGGTATCGACACTTTCCTCACGCCGAGCGGCTACACCGGTGTCTCCTATTATGGCGCCGAGCCGGGTAGCAATGGTTTGGCTCTCGACCCCAGTGGTCGTTTGACGATGTGTGAGCATGGTGACCGCCGGCTCTCGGTGCTGACCAGCGGCGGTGGCAAAAAAACACTCGTCGATCGCTTCGAAGGCAAGCGGCTCAATAGCCCTAACGATCTGGTCTTCGATCGAGCCGGAAATGTCTACTTCACCGACCCGCCCTATGGCTTGCCCCGCCGCGAAAAGGACGATCGTCGTGAACTGGATTTTTGTGGCGTCTATCGCTTGTCCACCGACGGTGAACTGAGCTTGCTGACCACCGAAATGGTGCGTCCCAATGGCATCGGGATTTCACCCGACCAGGAAACTCTTTACATCGCCCAAAGCGATGGCCAGCGACCTGTCGTCGTTGCGTTCCCAATCCAAGCCGACGGCAAACTCGGGCCGCTACGGGAACTCGCCAACGCCAAGCGATTCATGAGCGACATGCCCGGTGCTTTTGATGGCATGGCGGTGCATTCCTCTGGGACGCTGTTCTGCAGCGGTCCCGGTGGGATCTACGTGATCACTCCCGAGGGTGAATTGCTCGGACGAATGATCACAGGCGGACGCGTCAGCAATTGTACGTTCGATCAAGACGAAAAATGGTTGTACATCACCGCCGATAAAGAGCTATGTCGAATCAAAATGGAGTAGCCGCCGGCTCCGCTCTCGTAGATCGTTTCGGGCGCGTCCATCGCAGTTTGCGAGTCAGTGTCACTGACCGCTGCAATTTGCGTTGCACGTACTGCATGCCCGAGCACACGCCGCAGTATCAGCCGCGCAGCGAAATCTTGACGTTTGAAGAGATCGTTCGCTTTGTCCAGATCGCGGTCTCACTTGGCGTTGCCGATGTGCGCTTAACCGGTGGCGAGCCGCTCGTCCGCGCCCAACTGCATCGCCTCATCGAATCGCTATGTCGGATCGAGGGTTTGGACAAGGTATCGGTAACGACCAACGGCGTCCTGCTCGAGGACCAACTCGATGATCTCCTCGCCGCTGGACTCCGGCACGTCAACGTGAGCCTCGATGCACTCGATGAGGAGACGTTCCGAGCGGCCACCCGCCGCTCGGGATTGCAGCGTGTGCTCAGCGGGATTGACGCCGCGGTGCAGGCGGGCATGAACGTCAAGGTGAACTCGATCGCCATGCGAGGGCTCACTGAACATCAGATCGTTGCCTTCGGAAAATTCACCAGACGGACGGGAATCCCTGTCCGCTTCATCGAATTCATGCCGCTCGATAGCGACGGGAACTGGGACACCTCCGCGGTGTTCTCGGGCGATGAGATTATCGCGATGTTCGAACGTTTGGTCGGGCCGCTCGAGCCAGTCCAACAACGGGGGTCGGCCCCGGCTGCCGACTATCGTTTCACCGACGGGCAGGGAACCGTAGGTGTGATCGCCTCGGTGACGAAACCCTTCTGCAACACCTGCGACCGATTTCGCCTGACCGCTGACGGGCAGCTGCGAAATTGCTTGTTTGGTGAAGACTCTGGCGATGTCCGTGAGTTGCTGCGAAGCGATGCGAGCGATGAGAGAATTATCGCGGCGATGCAGGAATCCGTGAAATTGAAAAAACGTGGGCACGGGACGGATGATCTGTCATTCCTCCGCCCATCACGCCCCATGCATGCGATCGGAGGTTAGGTATGTCGTCCGCTGCGTCTTCGTCCCATCCATCGGTTGGCGATTTGTCGGTTCTCGTTTTCGGTCCCCAGGCACGTAGCGCCGGCACTGATCGCCTGCGATTGTCGGCGATCGAGTTCCCGATCACGGCGGGCAAGCTGATCAGCAAGATAGCCGAGACCTACCCCGATCTCGCCAGTTCGCTGAACGTCAGCCGGATCGCGGTCAATCATGAGTTCGCTACCGCGGGGTGCCCGATCCAGCGTGGTGATGAAGTCGCATTGGTGGGGCTGATCAGTGGAGGCTGACCTAAGCGTTCTCTCCCCCGGGCCGCACATCCGGGTCGCGTTGACCGAGGGCCCGATTATCGCTCCTGCGAATTTCGCTGAGGCGGCCCGTCAAGCGGCCAACGCCGGCGCGGTGATCACCTTTCTAGGTTGTGTCCGCGGCAGTGAGGCGACCTCGGAGAACACCCTCGAGCCGATCGATGGTTTGGAGTACGAGATCTACGAACCAATGACCTCCCGCGAACTCGATCGTCTCGCTCATTCACACGCGATCAAACATGGTGTCATTGCCGTCGACGTGGAGCATAGTTTTGGCTTCGTCGGCAACGGTGGTTGCTCGTTTGTACTGCAGGTCGCTGCGGCCCATCGCAAGGAAGCCATTGCGTTCGTCGACGATTTTATCGACGCGATGAAAAAACACGTCCCCATCTGGAAGGTGCCCCGCAGCACTGCGGATGAGGGCAATTCCTAAGTGGACGTGCTGTTGATTGCCTCTCGTTTCCGTCAGGTTTCCCTCTTTTTGCTTTTCCTTGCACCATCGAGTTCGATCATGAATCAATGTGTTCGCTATCTGTTGCTCTGTGCGTTGGCGTTTTCTGCCACGGGGCGTCTGGCCGCTGAGCAGCCGCTGCGGCCGTCTGCCGAGTACCCATGGTATTGGAGCTTTCGCGGCGAACCAGTGTTGCTGTTGGGAGGCAGCGATGATGACAACCTGTTCCAGTGGCCGGAATCGCAGCTGATCGCGCAGTTGGAACGGTTGTCCGCGGCGGGTGGCAATGTGATTCGCAACACGATGAGCGACCGTCACGACAAGGGATTCGAAGTCTATCCCTTCAAGCGACTCGCCAGTGGCAAGTATGACCTCGATCGTTGGAACGTCGAGTACTGGACCCGTTTCGAACGAATGCTCCGCGAGACGTCCAAGCGAAACATCGTCGTCCAGATTGAGATTTGGGATCGGTTCGATTACACGGACCAAGGCGGTCAGGATCACTGGCAAGGCCATCCCTACCACCCCCGCAACAACGTCAATTACACCGCCGAGCAGTCTGGGTTTGCCCAGAGTTATCCGGATCACCCGGGTGCCAACAAGCAACCTTTCTTTTTCACGACGCCCCAGCAACGAAATAATCAAGTCGTTTTGCCGTACCAGCAACGCTTCGTCAGTAAGTTGCTCGAGCACATCTTGCCCTACGACCACGTGCTGTACTGCATCGACAACGAAACGAAAGGCGAACCAGCGTGGAGTCGCTACTGGGCGCAGTTCATTAAGCAACGGGCGGCGGCCAAGCACAAAACACTCGACGTCACCGAAATGTGGGACGATTGGAATTTGACGTCTCCGCAGCACAAGCAAACGTTTGATCACCCGGAGTTATATAACTATGTCGACGTTTCTCAAAATAATCACAACCACGGGCAAGAGCACTGGGACAATTTCCTAAGTGTCCGCGAGTACCTCAGGGTGCAACCGCGGCCCATGAACACCACCAAAACATACGGGGCGTCGGGCAACAAGTTTGGCCATACCGATCAGGATGGGATCGAGCGTTTCTGGCGACATCTGCTGGCCGGTGCCGCCTCAATGAGATTCCATCGTCCCAGCGCAGGTCTAGGGCTCAACGATCAGGCCGTCGCGAGCATCCAAGCGGCACGAGAACTCGAGGCCCGGGTCCCGCTTTGGTCCGTCGAGGCCGCCAATGAATTGCTCTCTGATCGTGAAGACAATGAAGCCTATCTCGCTGCCGATCCTGGCCGCGCCTATGCAATCTATTTCCCTGCAGGTGGCAGTGTTCACTTGGATCGCTCCGGGCACACCCGTCCACTGACCATTCACTGGATCAACATCGAAACAGGCGAAGCGATCGAGCCGAAATCACTCCCCGCGGCCGCCTCGATTCGCATCGAAGCCCCCGGTGATGGCAATTGGGCCGCCGCGATGATAGAATGAATCGCAGAAAAATTAGACCATCCGCCCTGCGTTGAATTCATTCAGATGGAGTTCACAACGCAGAGGCTCAGAGCACGCAGAGGTAAAATCAAGAACACACCAGCAACAGGACTCTGCGCTCTCTGCGCCTCTGCGATAGAAAATCCTCATCCCAGAGCATCCCGATGAAGAAGGACCCACTCACCGAGTGAATCATCGGTGCCGCGAACCCCAGCCACAGTGTGATCAGAATCGTCCACGCCGACCCAGCCGCCGTGATGATAGAATGAATCGCAGAAAAATTAGACCAATGCGCTCTGCGTTGAATTCATTCAGATTCAGTTCACAACGCAGAGGCGCAGAGCACGCAGAGGTGAAATCAAGGACACACCAGCACTGGCCTCTGCGCTCTCTGCGCCTCTGCGATAGAAATCCTCATCCCAGACATCCCGATGAAGAGAGCTACCAGAGTACCAGCAGAGTACCAGAGGGACATAGCACTTTGTTTTCCGAGCCAATGCTGGCTTCATTGAATCGACGGCCGATGACGGCCGAGTCGATGAGCTGTCAGCTCTCGCGCACAACAAGTACCCCTCTGATCAACTTGTCTAGCCGACGTCAGTGGTCCCGCGTCAACGCAAACCCAGTACTGATGGCGGCTGAGGTGCGTGTGGCCGGTGGGAACCTTGTCTTTATCCACAAAACCGGATCCCCTGTCAGCTTGTCTGACAGGAATCTCCGTTTTGTGATTAGATCAAGATGCAGCATTCACCCCGCTCCCATGCGGGCTTGCCCCGCATGACAGCAAAGTTGATCGACTTGGTTTCCTGTCCCGCGTCAATGCAAACCCAGTACTGACGGCGGCCGAGGTGTGTGTGGCCGGTAGGAACCGGCCCTACTACTACTACTACTACTACTCGCCCGATAGCCCGCTTGGATAAGTACGGCAGTTGCCTACTCGGTCGCAGCCACGATCCAACCGCCACCGAGGACGCGGTGGGCGTCGTAGACCACGGCGGCTTGGCCGGGTGCGACTGCGGATTGAGGCTCGACGAACTGCACGGTGAATCGCGCCGGGTCGGCGGGGTTGAGCTTCACGCGAGCAGCGTGGGGGCGGCCGTTGTAGCGAATCTGCACGCTGACCTGATCGGGCAGCGACTCAGGATCGATCAACCAATTGGCTTGGTCCGCCTCCAGCCCTGGGGCGAGCAGTTCCTCGGGGCTGCCGAGCACGACCCGCCGCGTATCGGCTTCGATGCGGACGACGAAGTGGGGGGTACCGAGCGCCACGCCGAGTCCTTTCCGCTGGCCGATCGTGAACGCTTCGAACCCGTTGTGTTGCCCGACAACACGTCCGTCGGTCGTGACGAAATCGCCTGCGGTGGTGCCGACACGATCGGGGCGACGCGACTTCACAAAGTCACTGTGGTGCCCCTGGGTAACGAAGCAGATCTCTTGGCTGTCTTTCTTCTCGGAGACGCCCAAGCCCAGCGAGGCAGCGATCTCGCGAATTTCAGATTTCTTGAAATCGCCGACAGGCAGCATCATTCGCGCCAGCCGCTCGCGACCGATGCCAAAGAGTGCGTAGGATTGGTCTTTGCCGTCATCGAGTCCTCGCAGGAGCTGCGCTGTGCCCTCGGTGTGCTGCATCCGGGCGTAGTGGCCGGTGGCGACGTAGTCCGCATCGACACCGTCAGCGTAGTCGAAGAGTTTGCCGAACTTGATCCAATGGTTGCATTTGACGCAGGGGTTGGGGGTGCGAGCGTTGAGGTAGTCGTCCACGAAATAGTCGACGATTTTTCGAAAATCTTCCTGCAGGTCGAGCGAATAGAAGGGGATATCCATCGACATCGCCACGCGGCGGGCGTCGGCAGCATCGGTGGCGCTGCAGCAACCCTGTTTGTGATCGGCGCGTTTGCCCGTCGATACGGCGCCCATCGACGTCCCAGCGAGGACGGGCAGTCCGAGCGGATTGGAGTCGGACGCCTCGTCGCTGCTGATTCGGCACGCTGACGCCGAGGCTTCGCCGTGCCGCATGAACACGCCGATCACCTCATGGCCAGCCTGGGTGAGCAGGTGGGCCGCGACGGACGAATCCACCCCGCCACTCATCGCAAGAACGACACGAGACATGTATAAATAACCCAGTGAAAGAAGCACACAAAAACCAGGATTCTGTCGCCGATCGGATCGGCGAGCATCATCACACCACCCCTATCATACCCATTGAGCCTGATCCGTCATGGACGCTGAATTGACCCAACGCCGAAAATCGATCGTCGCTCGCCTGAAACAGCTACAGGACTCTCTTTGACCACGCGGCAAAGAACGAGCAGATCCAGACGATCGAGACTCAGATGGCGGCCCCTGATTTCTGGGATAACAGCGAGTCGGCTCAGAAGGTCGTGATGCAGCTGAAGACGCTCAAGGGCATTGTCGGGCCGTTGGACGATCTCGATGAATCGGCGACCGACCTGAACGCTTTGTTCGAGATGGCAGAGGAAGACCCCTCGATCGAGGAGGAAGTTCGCGGTGAAATCGATCGGCTCGAAGGGATCCTCGACGATCTCGAGCTGAAGGCTCTCCTGAGCGGCCCCCACGACGCGGCTGGCGCGATCCTCACGCTCAACGCCCGCGATGGCGGTACCGACGCCAACGACTGGGCCGACATGATGCTCCGCATGTACTCCGCTTGGGCGGTGGGACACGGCTACAAAATTGAGCTGCTCGACCGCCACGAGAACGAGGAGGCGGGGATCAATAACGCGTCGATCGCGATCCGCGGCCCCATGGCCTATGGGTACCTCAAGGGCGAAGAGGGAATGCACCGGCTCGTCCGGATTAGCCCCTTCAATAGCGAGGGCAAACGCCAAACCAGTTTTGCCGCCGTCAGTGTCTCGCCAGAGATCGATGATTCGATCGTTATCGACATCGAGAAAAAGGACGTGCGGGAGGACACTTACCGGGCTGGCGGAGCGGGTGGACAACACGTTAACAAAACTGATAGTGCAGTCCGCTTGACCCACATTCCCACCAACACCGTCGTGCAGTGCCAAAACGAACGCAGCCAACACCAAAACCGCGATACGGCGTGGAAGATGCTACGTGCGAAGATGGCACGGATCGAAGAAGATCGCCGCGAAGCCGAAGAGGCGTCGAAGTATGCCGGACAGGCCAAGACCGGATTTGGTAGCCAGATCCGCAACTACTTCTTGCACCCCGATCAACGGGTCAAAGACTCACGCACCGGACACTATGTCGGGAACTTCGAAAGCGTGCTCAATGGTAGCGAACTGCAAGGCTTTTTCGACGCCTTCCTGCGACTCAAGGCTGGCAAAAGCGAAGCCGTCGTCGATGACGAGGGTTAGGTGGGCGTGTCGGTAGACGAGTGTAGTGTCTGTTCAGGTGGTGTTCGCTTGCGCTCGAGCCACCGGCTATTTTTTCAGGCTCATCCGACGGAAGCGTGCGCCCGAGGTTTTCAAGGCATGGCTCCCGTATCGAAGGATTTCTTTGTGGGATGTGATTATCAATGTTAGACTGGCACTGCCGGGAGAAACGGAGCCGAGCTGTTGATTACCCAGGCCGCTTCCCATCGAAAGTCAGCGGTATTCGGCCAAAGCCCGTTGCCGTTTAGCGAACGTGATCGCAGGGCAACTCAGCGTCGAATGCAAGTGAGGCGCCGTTGCGCTACGGGCCATGCTCGCCACCATGAAAATCGTTGGCCTCGACTTCAAACGGGTTATCACGGTAGAACCGCCGACCGGTCAGCCACACGAATACCGACGAGAGGTAGTACGCAGGTAGCATGAAAGGCCCCCAACGTTCGTATTGTGCGACGTGAATCGCCTCGTGTCTGCGACAGATATCGAGAGCGGCATCGGTTTGGCCGAGTATCGTGTGACCCAGTGTCAACGCGAGTGTGAATTGGCCGTGTGGTAGCCGGTGGAGAAACCATCGAATGCCGCCACCGTAGAATTCGATCGAGCGGCCACGAACTCGAACGCGGCCGCCGAAGCATAGTCCGATGCCACCGATCAGGAGGCCAACCAGTGTGTACGGCGACGCCCACAGGACGCGAACGAGAAACAGTAAGGTTGTGATCAGTGGGTACCTGAGGCGTACATCGTTTCTAGTAGACGACACTCTGTCGCAGCAATCGCCCAGGGCCGGAAAGCGAATGATTGTGGTGGCTTGGGTAGCGACCCGCAAACCGACTACAGTGAGACCTGGACCAGTTCGCGGGCGCTGGCATCGGCGTTGGCTGTGATCGCTTTCTGCTCGAGTTCCTGATCAACGAGGTTGTAAAACACATCTCGTTGGCGGGGTTCGAACCCGTGTTCCTCGATCGACCCGCGGATCTGTTGCAGGGACAGGTAGTGGACTGTGCCAGCTTCGGCGACCACGTTTTCCTCGATCATCAGGCTGCCCATATCGTTGGCACCAAACATCAACGCCATCTGGCCGATTTTCAAACCCTGAGTCACCCAACTGCTCTGCAGATTCGGGATGTTGTCGAGGTAGAGTCGTGATACGGCCAGCATCTTCAGGTATTCGAACGAGCCGATCTTAGGCAGTTCGCTCATCTCGGTATGCTCGGGCTGGAACGTCCAGCAGATGAAGGCGGTGAATCCACCGGTTTCGTCTTGCAGTTCGCGCAGTCGGCGGAGGTGCTCGACACGTTCGGCGAGCGTTTCAACGTGACCGAACATCATCGTCGCCGAGCTGACTCCGCCAAGTTCGTGCCAGGCCCGCATCACGCCCAGCCAGTCATCGGTCATGACCTTGCCCCGCGTGATCTCGCCCCGGACGCGGTCGTTAAGAATCTCGGCGCCGCCACCAGGAATACTGCCCAACCCTGCGGCCTTGAGCCGGGTCAGGACCTCGGTGATCGACAGCCGGTTCATCTTGGTAAAGTGATGCAGTTCGGGCGGCGAGAATCCGTGCACGTTGACTTGCGGGAAACGGGATTTGATATCGCCGAGCATCTCCTCATACCAATCGAGTTTGAACTGCGGATGCAGCCCGCCCTGCAGCAGGATCTGGTTGCCGCCAAGATCGACCGTCTCTTGAATCTTCTGCAGCAGCACCTCGCGGGGCAACACGTAACCCTCGTCGCTCTTGGGGCCACGGTAGAACGCGCAGAAGTCACAAACGGCGGTGCAGACGTTCGTGTAGTTGATGTTCCGGTCGATATTGTAGGTTCGATAGGACTCCGGATGCTTTTGCCGGGAGACCGCTTCGGCGGCAGCTCCGATGGCCGCCAAATCATGGGATTGCAGCAGTGCTAAGGCATCGGCATCGTCCAAGCGAGTGCCGGCGACCGCTTTGTCGAGGATGTCACGGACGGAGGAGGATCTGGACACAGTGGTGGTCGTTGGGTTGGAGTGCGTGATCAAGCCGGTGGCCTCTGATTTCTGGCGAAAGAGTTCGAGTCCTGCACGCTCGCCGCTGCCGAGTTGAAAGTGCAGGTTTTCAGCAAAGTAACGGTGCAGGTCTTCGTTCGTCAAACCGTGCTCGGCCGCTTCCCGCACCGCGATCGCTTCGAAACACTGTTTGCCTTCGTCGCGGCAGACATTCAGGGTGTCGGCAATTCGTTCTCGCACGGCTGGATCTTGGCTGATTTCGCGGCGGGCAACCCACATGGCGAAGACGAACGGCAGTTCGGTCCAGCGGCACCAGCGGTCACCGAGGTCCCAGATTTCGTGATAGACGCCATGCGGCGGATGCATGGCCCGGTCGCCGATCGTCAACACAGCATCGGCAGAGACATCGGCAGCATCGGTCCCGATCGGGAACGGGACTGTGGTGGGGCGAACCCCGTGCATCTCCCAGAGCAGGACCTGGGCCATCGCGGCGCTGGTGCGACTGCCCTCGTCCAGAGCCAGCGTCTGGATCTCTGACATCGGCACCCGGCTGAGCAATCGCACGCTCCATACCGGCCCGCGACAAGCAATCGCTGCATCGGATACGATTTCATACTCTTCGCTGTGACGAAAGTACTCCACGCTCGGAATCAAAGCGACATCGAGATCGCCTCGGGACAGATCCGTGGCCAACCGGGAGGGCAGGTCCAAACGGAGTGTGCCCCAATCGGCCAAACGCTGCGGCAGGGTTTCAATGAGCGGTTTGGTATTGAGATAGGAAACGGCGCCGAAGCGAAGCATGGGAACTTTCGAAGTGGGAGGGGGCGTGGTTGAGCCAGCGAATGTCAAATTCGTCGTGCCACCGAGAAGTGGGCGATTTCGATCAGGGAATCGAGGGCCGGTGAGGGCCTGAGGTGCTCGATCGCAGAGATCGCCGAACGGCGGAAACGATTTGCGACGCCGCGAGTATATTCTGCCGCATCACTGTTGCTCAACAGCGGGAGGACTCGGGCTAACCGCTCCGCTGGGGCGGCCTGCAGCGCCGCCTGCGTTTCTGCGGCGAGGGCGGCGTCACCGCTATGCAACAGCCGGATCAGAGGCAGCGTGAGCTTGCCCTGGATTAAGTCCGTTCCGAGCGTTTTGCCAATCTCGTCAGCATCGCCCCACAGGTCGAGATAATCGTCGGCGATTTGGAAGGCAATCCCCAGGTCGTTGCCGTAGCAGCTCAGGGCCGCTGCCAGCTCCGGATCGCCACCGGAGAGGCTGCAGCCGAGTCGACAGGAAACACTCGTCAGCTCGGCGGTTTTGCCACGCAGAATATCCAGATAGGTCTGCTCGTCCATCCCCAAGTGATCGCGGCTGAGGATCTGTCGCAGCTCACCCTCACAGACCTGCTGGGCGGCTTGGCCGACCCAGCGACAGGCCTGCGTCGAGGCCACCGGCGAGGATAGTGTCGCGGCCAGCGAGAAACTTTGGGCGAACAGATAGTCCCCCAACAGAATGCTGGTGTCGCTGTCCCACTTCGCGTTGATCGTGGGCGTGTGCCGCCGTGTGGCCGCCTTGTCGAGGACATCGTCATGGACCAGCGTCGCGGTATGCACCATCTCGATCACCGTTGCCATCGTGATGTGGTCATCACGGATCGTATCCCCGTCGTTCCCAGGGGCGGGCTGTGCATCGAGTGAATCAAGGTGGTGCTCGGTTGCGACCGCAGAGAGCAGCAGCAGGGCGGGCCGCAATCGCTTTCCACCGAGCTGTGTGCCGTGTCGCAGAACCGGCGCGATCGCTTCGTAGCGAGACTGCAGCTCTCGACGCAGCCGTGCATCGACAGCGGCAAGATGATCGGAGATCGGTGCATACACCCGCCGCATCTCAGCGCTAGCGGTGCTGCGGTGCGCTGTTCTCTCGCGACGGTCGGAGCCGTCGGTCGACAAAGTAGCCAGACGACTCCGTTCGTCTGAGCTGAGGTGCGCTGTTTTCTCGCGACGGTCGGAGCCGTCGGTCGACAAAGTATCCCGACGAACCTGCTCGTCTGAGCTCGGGTGCGCTGTTCTCTCGCGCCGGTCGGAGCCGTTGGTCGACAAAGTAGCCAGACGACTCCGCTCGTCTGAGCTCGGGTGCGCTGTTCTCTCGCGACGGACGGAGCCGTCGGTCGGCAAAGTAGCCAGACGACTCCGCTCGTCTGAGCTGAGGTGCGCTGTTCTCTCACGACGGTCGGAGCCGTCGGTCGACAAAGTAGCCAGACGACTCCGTTCGTCTGAGCTCGGGTGCGCTGTTTTCTCGCGCCGGTCGGAGCCGTCGGTCGACAATGTAGCCAGACGACTCCGTTCGTCTGAGCTTGGGTGCGCTGTTCTCTCGCGCCGGTCGGAGCCGTCGGTCGACAAAGTATCCCCACGACTCCGCTCGTCTGAGCTGAGGTGTGCTGTCTCCTCGCGACGGTCGGAGCCGTCGGTCGACAATGTAGCCAGACGACTCCGTTCGTCTGAGCTGAGGTGCGCTGTTCTCTCGCGACGGTCGGAGCCGTCGGTCGACAATGTAGCCAGACGACTCCGTTCGTCTGAGCTGAGGTGCGCTGTTCTCTCACGACGGTCGGAGCCGTCGGTCGACAATGTATCCCGACGACCCCGCTCGTCTGGGCTGAAATCGTCGTGGTGTTCAGGACGGTCGGTGGGTGACACGTCAGTGGCGACGAGTGGTTTCATGGCATGTGGTTCCGGGGTCGAACGTGCAGAAAGCAGCTGGTTCCCCAACCGCATTTCCGATCAGCTCGTTAACTCGGCGCCGGATGGATCTCTGGAAAAGTCACCTGATTTCCCTCCTGACTTCGAACACCAAGAATGATCTCAACGCGTCAATTTAAAAACGATGGGAGCATTCTGCTCGCTCGACTCCACGCAAAGATACTCCTGGCTCTTGCTTAAATCCCCGACCTGATCGACGCGGCCGGATGGCCATGTGATCTTGACGTCCTGAAACGTGTCGGCAGGCCCCAAGCCAACATGAATGACGCTTTCGTTCGAGCCCATGTATCCGTTGCCCGAGAGCAAGGGATAAGATCGCAGAGCACCCTGTACCGTACCACTGACGGTGGCACCGACGGCATCACGTGAAGACACAGTACCCCTTAAGTAGATACGAACGTAGGCACCCTCATTGGCGACTTTCTCGGTTTGGTTGACCAGCAGCGCCGACGGAGTGGAAGCGTGCGTGACCGCCAGGTCGAGCCGCCCGTCTCGATTGAGGTCGGTGATTGCCACAGACCGTCCGAGGTGGCGTCCTTCAAAGTACCCCCCGATATCGCTGGCGGCGGATTCGCCCCAGCGCCCCGTCTCGGCGCGCTGAAAGAGTTGCGGCGGCATCTCGTAATCCTTGTCGCCACCCGCCGGCCGATTGACGTGCCCATTAGCGATAAAAAGATCAGGGCGTCCTGAATTCGTTAAATCGAGAAACTGCGTCCCGAACCCGAGCCATGGCATGGTCGGCTCGAGCATACCCGCTTGATAGGTCCGATCGGCCCAATTCCCGGGTGAGATCTGCTCATAGTAAGTGTTGTAATCCCGCGAGAAATGGGTCACGTAGAAATCCAAGTCGCCGTCCCCATCGGCATCGGCAACGGCGACACCCATGGAGGCTTGCGCCAGCGAAGCGCCACTGAGGCCGAGCCCGCGAGTCGTCCCTGTCTCCTGGAACCCGTCCTGCTCGTGTCGATAGCTCCACAAGTGATTGGCAGACATATCATTGGCAATGTAACAATCCAGTCCACCCGACCCATCGAGCTGTCCGGCGACAATCCCCAAGCCACGCCCGACGGTGGACACGTCAGCGAGAAGCTGGCTCTTATCGACAAGCCGCCCATCGGGCTGTACCGACCAAAGAACGTCTGGCTCGGCAGGAAACTGCAGCGGTGGGCACGTGACGAGATGGCTGTCGCCGCCGCATTGATGACGAAACGGCTCGTCGCCGCCACAATAACAGACCTCGAAAATCTCGTTCAATCCGTCTCCATCAAGGTCCGCCATGGCCGCCGACGCCGACCAGCGTTTCCCTTCGAGCCCAACAGCATGAGTGACGTCGAGAAAAGTTCCGTCGCCCTGGTTTTGATACAAGCGGTTCTCGCCGATGTTGCAATCAAACAGGTCTGGAAAACCATCCTCGTTGTAATCGCAAACCAAGATGCCTTGTCCAAAACCATGGTCAACGTAGCCTGCCTCGACGTTGCACTGCCGAAACTTACCATCGATATTTCGGTGCAAGGTGTTCGGCAAATTATCGGATTTCATAGGCGTTCCGTCGAGCACGGAGGAAGCCAGGTCAGGCCATCCGTCGAGATCAAAATCGATCACGCCCACGCCGCCGCCAACGGTCTGATAGATCCAAAGCCACATCTCTTCGTCGGACGACCGAGGCAACGCTTCGTGGTGATAGGTCAACGCAAGGGCTCGATCGTCGAGCTTCGGAACCCGATTCGGCGGGAACGAATCGGGCTGCACGCCTTCGAGATCAAAATGCCAATGAAAGGCACCAAGTTCCGATGGGTCGAACTGTTCGGCGAGGCTCGATCCTGGCATTTGCCATGGCGTTCCAGCAGCAATGCTTCGGGTGACATGAGCCAATCGTTGGTCGAGGTTTGCCACAGGGTCATGGGTAACCTCATTCGCTTTGCGAGCCCAACCGTATGCCTCCCAAGGCCGGCCTAATTCGATCAGCTGATCAGCAATCTCGAAACAAAATGTTTGCGACTGATGCTCGCCCTCGAAGAAACGGCCCAACGCATCGCGAACGGCTGTTTCCATTTCGATTCGCTCGGCGACCAGATCTGCTTGCGACGAAAGACCGAGTTCGGAGAGGCTCTGATAGAGGCCTCTCATGGCGTGGAAATGACCTGGGTTGATTCTGAGCGTTTCCAGATAGGCGCGGCTGGCCTCTTCGTGATTTCCAGTGCGAAGCGACCAATCCCCAGCAATCGCCCAGTAGTCTTCCGTTTCCCGCAGATGGACAGGTAAGCGTTGGGCCCAATCTTGGATCGCCGTACCGTCCTCGGCCTCAACAATCGCCTGGCCGTAGAGGACCCAAGCTGGATCGATATCGGGGCGAACGGCTAGCAATTGTGATAGTTTTGTGGCCGCTTCGTGGTATTTTCGATCAGCGAAATCAATCGCCGCCAACCCATACTGCAGCTCCTGGCGTTGCGGGTGAGCACGAACCAGGTCATAGATGTAATTCCAATCTGGCTTGACGCGACCGGGATCCATTGCAACGGCAATGGTTTGAAAATCTCCCTGCCCGTGTTTGATCAGCACACGCAATGCAAACAGCGATTCTTCCGCCATTCCGATCGCCGAGCTGATGCCGGCGATGTCATAGTAAAATTGCGTCGCGGACGGGTGCTCGGCAATGGCTTGCTTTAATAACTGGACCGCTTCGTAGGGCTGGCCAGAGCGAACGTACGCTTGCAATAGTTTGTCATAGAACCCCCTAGGCGATTCGGGCCTGATCTCCATCACCGCACGATAAGACTCGATGGCGTCGTCGATTCGACCGTTCTTCAGGTATTCGTCGCCCAGGCGTTCGGCCGAATCCGCGGCTTCATCGCCTCCCACAATCAACAGAGATTTGAGTTCTTCGCGCGGAGTTGATCGTACCTCTGTTGCGTTGATACGCGGTTGCGCCGCTGCAGTGGGAACTTCGTTAGACGGAGGTGTTGAGGAATGCTGGTGTGGCTCGCATCCGACCGATCCAAGCACTGCGAGCACGAGCACAAGCAGCATCGACTGCCCCCGCTTTCTGCGGTGACAGTCGATACTACGCTCGAAGTAGAGATCGGGATGCACAACCATGTCCAGCAGCAATCAAAAATCAGTCGAGATGACTTCCCTGCTCGCTTTCGTCCCCAGCGCTCCCCACAATCCATAAGGGCTGGCGATCCCAGTTTCGGAGATCTTCCCGGATGCGTCGAATCCGATCGTGGGACGGCTCTGTGTTCCCGCTTCAATGGACTCCGTCAAGAATTTAATCGCGCCATCTCCGAACGCCACATGAACACCGCCTTGGTGACGACTCGAGGGCGGTAGGATCCCTCGGCTGCCGTGCGCCTCAACAATGCAGGCGGAGTTTGGCGGCGAGACGGTTACAAATGCCGAGAACTGTGGACGACCGTCTGCCCAACGTCGCCCGCGCCCGTGTTGGGGTGCGCTCCCACTTCCTGCAGATCCGTTGTCGACATCGAGATTTTGACCGACGGCCCAAAACTTAGGCCGTGTGGGATCGATGTAGGGTGCCGCAGTGTAAATGGCTGCACCATTTCGTTCGACCGTGTTATCTCGGAGGGGCGACGTCATGACATCACGGTCGCCCAAGTCACAGGCCACCTCGCCCGCCATCAGGGTATTGCTCAAACCGTCTTGGAAATCGCGGAAACGAGTGAAGTGCCGCGCTCGAAAAGCACCGCGCGCGTAGGGTTGCTCGGCAGCCGATCCCCAGTCCCAACCGGCTTGGGACGCGTCTCGCCCGTCATGCCAAATCCCAGAGTGGTGTTGCTCCCGAATCGCGTCTCCCGTGCAAGCGGCGTAGTTATTAAACGCCACCTCACCTTGGTTGGCGACGGCGGGGTCACTTGGGCATCGCAGGGACGGGACCTGTGTCAACCAAGGCACATAGCTCGTGTTCCAAGGGCCGTTGCCCATCGCCGGAAATGGCGGGACTTGCGGTGTGACCAAATCCCGCTGATACGCGAACGGATTCGAAATCTGTTCCCAGAGAGCCTGCTGCTCCATCATCGGCAAGACACCGACGCACCAACTCAACCAGTGCTGGTTCGTGATGCTCGAATCCGTCCCTTTCGTACCGCCTGCTTGCATCGGCAGCCGGTCAAATGCGGAGTGATAGTTGTGAAGGGCCAAGCCGATTTGCTTGAGATTATTCGAGCAGCTCATTCGGCGGGCAGCCTCGCGGGCAGCTTGCACGGCGGGCAGAAGCAGGCCCACCAAAACGCCAATAATGGCGATCACGACCAAGAGTTCCACCAGGGTAAAGCCGTGGCGGCGGAAGTCGTTTCTTGAAACAGTACGAAACACAGTCAATTCTCAATGAGGTAGGAAGCAAGTTGTAGTAGGAGGAGAGGCGAAGTAATCACCCACGGCAGGGAAGCGGGGGCTAAGCTCCCGGCGGCTTTGACATTTCTTCGTTGTAAGCCTTCGCGGCCGCCTCCTCCTCGGCGGTCGGGAGGGCAAGTGGCTCATAGGTCGCCTGCTCGTTGGAACTGCATCCGGAGCAGAGGAAAGCGAGAAAAGTAAGAACGGGAAGCCGCAGTAGTTTCATTGCCATAGGACTCGAAAAGGGGCGAGATTCGGAGACGCGTGCATTGGTTGCGAAATTCATTTCGCTCCGACTTGATGACGGTTGCACACGCAATCGCCGTCAACGCCTCCGAGACGAACGCCGTCAATGTGAAGCAATCGCTGATCCGCTAGACAACATTTCTTCGTTCATGAGTTTTTATGCTGCCCAGTCCGCCGTCATCGAGTCCAAAGGCGGAGAAAAGAACCTCGGACGCCCGTCTGTGCACGCCACGTTTCTCCAGTCGAATTACCGGCTTTGCCAATAAATTAGGCAAACCTACGACCGCGTCTGCCTGTTACACAGACAGGAGGTCCCACGTGCGGGTGGGAGGGACTGTTTCCCTTCCGGTGCGAAGGCACGACTGCTCCGGTACTCTGCCAGGCTGTCTCCTTGACGTTGCCCGCGAACGTCGTTTGCAGCCGCCTGCTCCATCTCACGTTTTTCCCAACCGAGATGTCTGGGATAGAAGGCCGACGATTTTCGCCCCGTTGGCCAACGCGGTGACGGGTTTTTATCAGCCGTTATTCAGACCTGTTCTGAATCGAAGTTTTTCGGGCTGATCCGACGGAAGCGTGGGCCCGAGGTTTTCAAGGCATGGCTCCGGTATCCAAGGATTTATTTGTGGGATGTGATTATCAATGTTAGACTGGCACTGCCGGGAGAAACGGAGCCGAGCCCTGCAGAGGTGCTGGCTTGGCAAGGGATATCTCGGTCGCCAGCGTTTCCCTGCAAAAGCGGTACGCCCATGGTGTTGTCGGTCCCTGGCGAGCGTTTGTTCGTCAGGGACGCATTTTTGAACGATCATTGGATACGAGAGCCATGTCTCAAAAAACCTTCCGCTGTGCTCTGCGCACGCTTCCGTCGGATGAACCGTTTTTCGTTCCTTCCAGAGTGCGAAGCTCCGACTACGCTCTGGAGAAGTCGCCTGATTTCCCTCCAGACTTGGATTCCAAGCGGGTGGCGGTGATTTCCATCGCACGGTCAACGCTCTTGAGCATGTCGTAGACCGTCAGGGCAGCGACCGAGGCGGCGGTGAGCGCTTCCATCTCCACGCCGGTTCTGGACGTGGTCCGCACCGTCACCTCGCACTGCAGCGTTTCTGGGGAGGCGGGAGAGGTGGGGTCGCCGTGGGACAACCATGTGAACTGCACCTCGACGCCTTCGACGGGGATCGCGTGACAGAGCGGGATCAGGGTCGACGTCCACTTGGTGGCACTGATCGCGGCCAGGCGAGCAACACCGAGCACATCGCCCTTGCGGCTCGACCCGGCTCGAATCGCAGCGGCGGCGGCGGGGTTCATGCGAACCGTGGACGACGCCACCGCCACTCGCGAGGTGACGGGTTTGCCGGTGACATCCACCATATGTGCTTGGCCGGCATGATTGAAATGGGTCGAGCCCGGCGGGTCCGATCGACTCATGGAATCCATCCTTTCTCGGAAAAAGTGGGTAAATACTACCGATTGCGACAGTGTGGCTGGGGAACCGTTGTCCGATTGAGCACGTCGTAACGGTACGAGGAAAAAAAGTTTCCGTGAAGCCGAATGATCTTGACTCGCAATTCACGTCAGTTGGCGGCTCGATCGGCTGATAGTGATTATTCGTGATGAATCACATTAAAGAGTTACCCCGGTTTTGCTCGACACTAAGCCTTGGAAGGACACTTTCCCTTTTCCTTCGGTTTTCTGCTCCGGTAGAGTATCGAAGGCGACGGTGAAGGTCGACGGACACCCAGGGGGGAATTCTGGGAAACGTGTTTGCGTGACTCCACGTCAGTCAACGTCTCTGCGACTTCGGTCAGTCAGTGCGGTGATCGGCGTGGAGAACCAGAGCACGGTCGATGAGCGATTTTACTTCGTTGAATTCGGATTCGAGACAGTGATTTCGACCGCCAGCACGCCACCAGACGGGCATGCCGAGCGGCTGAGATTGGATCGAGAACGAGTTGGAAGCGAAATGGCGAAACGCGGCATCTATTTTTTCCCCCGATCGTTCACGTACCCGCGTGGATGAGCAACCTCATATTTACATTTATCAACAGCGAGGATCCCACTTCGGCAAAGCGTTCAGCAGGATGCGAGCCGGCTGGCCCAGACCCAGCGTTTTGAAGATCGTTTGGTGTAAACCGATTGCGACCCACCGCAAACGCTTGTTTCACTGACAAACGATTGGACGAACGACCACGGGCCATCGAGAACATGGTTACCGACGCACCATGTTTTCAAGGGATGAATCAACGAGGCGTTTGGAGCACCTAGAATGAAGGTCTTCACAACTGGTCAGGTCGCCAAGATCTGTAAAGTTGCCCCGAGAACCGTTAGCAAATGGTTCGACTCGGGGCGGTTAAAAGGCTACCGGATTCCTGGATCGCAAGATCGACGGATTCCGCGAGAATATCTGATCAAATTCCTGAAAGAGCACGGCATGCCGCTGGGCGATCTGGAAGACGAAGCGATGGCGAAATGCCTGATCGTCGCCCAGGATCAGGTGCTGATCGAAAACCTGAAGCGCGAGCTACCCCCTGAGAAATCGTTCAAAGTCGCAGTCGCGGCCAGCGGTTTCGAAGCTGGGATTCAAGCTGAGAGTTTCAACCCAGACTGCATCATCGTGGACTTCTCGATCGGTAAGATCGAAGCGGTTCAGATCTGCCAGAATCTGCGGAAGAACATCGACTTCACCGACATCGTGCTGATCGCGTTGCTGCCTGACGACGGCCAACCGATGAGTTTCGATCGCAGCAGTATCAACGAAACGTTCAAGAAGCCCTTCGACGCGCACCTGCTCGCCGAACGCTTGCGAACCCTCGTCGGTACGAAGAAAGAGCTGGTTTAAGACCGGCCGATTCATCGCCTCGCTCAAAAACGCCACTGACGCTTGCCCGCTCGCGTCCGTGGCGTTTTTTTTTGTCCTAAGCAGGTCGGGTGAAGTTTTTCGGTGGAATGAGCCGACGACGCTACGAGCTGTCGTTCTATTGAGCCGAGACGCGTAGGCGACCGGGTGGGCGGGGTACCTGGGGTCTTACGGCCGTCGGCTCACCAAAGATGTGCGGAATCATTTCTCCCGATGTGCTCAGCTGCTAGCTTTTAGCCTTTTGGCCCAGCCGTTCCCGCGCAGGAGGCATTGGGTTACAAAGCAGGTTAGTCTATTGGCTCGGTTGTCCCCGTTCGGCGACCCCGTGCCCATCACCCAACACCTTCCCGTCCTACCGAGCTAGCAGCTATTCGCTAGTAGCTAGCCGCTAGTAGCTATCACCTCATCGCTCAACCAATGACTGATCGCATATCACGCCTGGCTGCCTCACTGTCCGACTTCGACATCGATGCTCTGTTGATTATCGATGAGACGAACGTCCGCTATCTCAGTGGGTTTACCGGCGATAGCTCGTGGTTGCTGGTACGACCGGATGCTTCGGCGACGATTCTCTCCGATGGGCGATACCGCGTTCAGCTCGCCCAGGAGTGCCCCAACCTCCCGGCCGCGATCCGCCCACCGAGTCAGAAAATGGTCGAGTTGTACGCCGAGGTGGCCGGCGGGCAGAGCCTTCGCCGGGTCGGCGTGGAATCGGCTCATATGTCGATCGCGACTTTGCGTGACCTCCAGGAACAGCTCCCCGAGATGACGTGGGTCGAAACGAGTGGCCTCGTGGAAGACCTCCGGGCGATCAAGGATTCCACAGAAATCGCGACGATTCGGCAAGCCGTTGCCGTTGCTCAGCAGGCGTTCCTCACCGTGATCTCGGACTTCAAAGCGACCAAAACCGAAGAAGATATTTACTATGAGATCGAGGCTGCGGTGCGGCATCTGGGGGCCGAAGGCGTATCCTTTCACCCCATCGTCGGCGCCGAACCGAGCGGTGCCCTGCCGCACTATCGCCCCGGCGACATGCCACTGGGCGAGTGCCGCACGCTGTTGATCGATTGGGGCGCGAGGGTCGACGGGTACTGCAGCGATCTGACGCGTACGCTGCACCGGCCGGGGACGAAATCGGCTAATTCGGCCCGGTATGAAGCTGCTTACGAGGCGGTTTTAGAGGCTCAACTCGCGGCGATTGCGACCATTCGCGACGGTGTTGAAGCTTCGGCGGTGGACGCGGCAGCCCGCGCGGTGTTGGCCAAACACGGATTCGCCGAAGCCTTCACCCACGGCCTCGGGCACGGCTTTGGGCTGGAAATTCACGAGGATCCACGCATGGGACCATCGGCAACCCAGACGCTTCGCAGCGGCATGGTGCTGACCGTGGAACCAGGTGTCTATTTCGAGGGTGAATTTGGAATCCGTATCGAAGATGACTTGTTGGTCACCGATGCGGGCTGCGAATTGCTCAGTGACTTGCCCAAGGGCCTCGATGATTGCCCGCTGGTAATGTAAAACATCGATCTGAATCCCCACACGCACCCCGCTCCTTTGTTTAGTAACTCAGGCCTTTCGCATGACTGCTGATTCGCCCAAACGTGGCTCCACCTCCAAGAGCACTGGCTCGAAATCAACCACGGGAACCCGATCCCGCTCGGGTTCTGGATCGAGCGATGTTTTTGACATTGACCGCATCCGCCAGATCGTGGAGCTGATGGAGCAGCACGAGCTCAACGAGGTGGATTTGCAGCAGTCCGATGATCGCATTCGGCTGACCCGTGGCGGTGCTCCCGTCGCAGCAGCCCTCCCGCCTGGGTACGCACCACCGGCCGCCGCGGCAGCGGCCCCCCCGGCACCTGTACCAGCGGCGGCTGCACCTGCGTCGAACGCCTCCTCGGGAGCGGGCGACGCGGCGTCTACGGCTGGCACGATCACCATCAATTCACCCATGGTGGGGACGTTCTACTCGCGAGCGAACCCAGAAGCACCGCCGTTTGTCAAAGTAGGCGATCAGGTCAGCGACGATACGGTCGTGTGCATCGTCGAGGCGATGAAGGTGTTCAACGAAATTCCCGCCGAATGCAGTGGCAAGATCGTCGAGATCCTCGTTGGCGACCAGGAGCCGGTCGACTTCAACAAGCCCCTCTTCCGCATCCAAACCGGTAGCTGAGCGATGTTTCAACGAATCTTGATCGCCAATCGCGGCGAAATCGCACTGCGCATCATCCGCGCCTGTCGTGAAATGGGGATTGAATCGGTGGCGGTCTATAGCCAGGCCGATGCGGAATCCATGCACGTGAAATTGGCCGATCGGGCGATCTGCGTCGGCACCGCTCGCAGCGCCGACAGCTATCTGAAGACCGATCGCATCATCGCCGCCGCCGAAGTTTCTGGCGCAGACGCGATTCATCCGGGGTACGGGTTCTTAGCGGAGAATGCCCAATTCAATGAGATGTGCCGCAGCAGTGGCTTTGAATTCATTGGCCCTTCGCCTAGCGCCATGGAAAAGCTCGGCGATAAGAACACGGCTCGCAGCATGGCGGTCGCCCAAGACGTGCCCGTTGTGCCGGGCAGCGATGGGCTGATCAACGATTTTAGTCGGGCAGCCGCAGTTGCTCATGAAATCGGCTTCCCAGTCCTGATTAAAGCCACCGCGGGTGGTGGTGGTAAAGGGATGCGTGTCGCCGAGACCGAGGACGTCCTCGTCAGCCAGCTTGAAGCGGCCCGCAATGAAGCCATCGCGGCCTTCGGCAATGGTGGCGTCTATCTGGAAAAGTTTGTCGAGAACCCGCGCCACATCGAGGTCCAGGTGATTGCCGATACGCACGGCAACGTGTGCCATCTCTTCGAACGCGATTGCAGCGTTCAGCGGCGGCACCAGAAACTCGTCGAGGAGGCCCCCAGCCCCGATTTGCCGCAGGATCGCCGCGAGGCCATCTGCGATGCCGCGGTACGCATGATCGCCGGAGCGGATTACTCCGGTGCGGGCACCGTCGAGTTCATCGTTGACAAGGATTACAATTTCTACTTCATCGAAGTCAACGCGCGGATCCAAGTCGAACATCCCGTCTCGGAAATGATCACTGGCGTGGATCTGATCCAGGAACAAATCCGCGTGGCCGCCGGCGAACCTCTCTCGTTTCGTCAGGACGAATTGCAGTGCAACGGTGTCTCGATTGAATGCCGGATCAACGCGGAGGATCCCACCAAGAACTTCCAGCCCTGCCCCGGTAAGATCGCGTCGATGTTCGCCCCGGGCGGTTTGGGTGTGCGGTTCGATTCGCATGTGACGACCGGCTATAGCGTGCCGCCGTACTACGATTCGATGATCGGAAAGTTGATCGTTCACCGCCCCACGCGAGAACTGGCGATTGCAACAATGCTCCGTGCCCTTCAAGAGCTCCAAGTTGAAGGCATCTCGACGACGGTGCCGTTCCACCAGTGGATCTTGAAGGACGAGGCGTTCCTCGGCGGCAGCGTCGATACCAAGTACGTCGATCGCGCCTACAAAGGTCAATAGTCTGCTGCGGCCCGCGTCGGTTTCGCCCGCGAGTTTACTCGGGGCGACGGTGGGTAACGACAGCTCGTGGCCTCGACCACGAGGACAACCATTGTTCCTGCGTTCCTTCATGACGCCTGTGGACTGCTCCGCTGAGTGATCGGCGCGTTATCGCTTGAGCCCGTTACAGCTTGGGCGTGGCCTGCTTGCTCTCGCGGTCGAACTGGTAAATCTGTTTCTGCTTGGGATCTGCAACCCACACGCTTTGGTCAGCGATGGCGATCCCGACCGGCCCGACAAGCGGTTCACCTTCGTGCCATTTTTCGGTTTTGCCTTCGGCAGTGAACTTCCAGATTGCGTGCCCGTAGCCATCGGTGACATATCCATTCCCGTCACCTGCCCAGACGAGGCCGTTGGGGTACTGGAAGGGACGTCCTGTGATCACGTTGTCGACGTCTCCAGTCCCCACGTCGATCTTGACCACGGCGGCATCATCCGGAGTGACCGCCCACAGATTGCCATCCTCGTCGAACGCGAGGCCTCTCGCGTTGACCCGAGCGACCAGTTCTGGGGCGCCGCCACTGATGGGCAGTTTCAGGGTCGCCCGTTTTTCAGCATCGCCCACGTACAGGGTCTCGCCATCGGCACTGACGGCCAGCGTCATGGCGATCCCAATCTTGCCGCCGCTCAAGCCTTGCGGTTCGCCGCCATCCTTCGCGATGTGGTAGACCTCCCGGGTGGCTGAGTCACCGACGAGGATCCCGCCATCGGGATGCATGGCGATGCAGCGGGGACGGTTCATGGGTTTGCGAAGCAGTTTTGATCCAGCGACAAACAGTTCTCGCTCGGCATCACCCGTGATGCTGCTCTTCCATACGCCCGGCAGATCCAGGTCAACGGTGTACACATTGTCCCCATCCACTGCGACCGCAATTGGGTAGGCGGGCGCGGCAGCGGATTCTACATCCGGCTCGGAGTCCTGCGCCCTCAGCGGAGCAGGCAGGCATGAGAGGCACGCCAAAAACGCGCAGGCAGATGCGATGGAACGAGTAGGCAGAACCGAAAAAGGTAGATTCGATGGCAGCATGGGCGATGTGATGAAAGAAGGAATGGAGGAGGGCGATCTGTACGACTGATCTACCGGCAATTCGATGCCGATTTCGCGGCATCGCCCGACGCTGGCATGCTTGCGGGCCTGTTCGACGGGGGCGTGCGGGAACCGTTGAGGGCGATTCCGTTTCCATTTCAGCCGTATCGTGCAGGTCACGCGTGTTGCGAGGGAGAGGCGACGGCATTGTACCCCAAATCACCTGTCGCTCCATCAATCCTGCGCGGCAGGTTTCGGGTCGAGCTCTGCATGCCAAGCGTCGGACAGTTGTTGGGCTGTGGATCCGGTTGTCTTCCTCCAGAACGCGTCGGTATAGGTTCCCGTGCGAGCGGCCGCGTTGAGCTGGGCGAGAAGGTCTGGGTTGCCCTCGTCGATCACCCAGGCCAGAAACGCCGCCGTGTCCCGGTAGCTGGCGTCGTAACGCAGGCTCGAAGGCCGACGTCGAGCCACACCGCCACCGACTGATTCCGGTTCGTACAAATGCCAGCGGACGTAGTCGGCGATGCCTTCGACGACCCAGCCCGGTGTTCGCTTGGCCTGCGGGTTGGTCCGACGCGCGTTGCCATACTGCTGGACCACGTGGACGAGTTCGTGCACGGTGGCGCCCTTGGCTTCGCCCTGCAAATTACGGCGGTACCAATCTGCTGAGCAGGTTACGTTCGTGCCGCTCGTCGCTGCCACGCCATCCATCGCCGAGCTGATGTGGATGCGGAAGCTCTGCGGTGCCTCGTATCCGTCGCTTGCCAATAGCTCGACGACTTTCGGGTACCACTGCTGTACGACAGGAGCCAATTCCTGTTCCGCCCAGCGGGTCAAGTCTGAGCAATCAGATGTATCCATGACAAACTCGTACTCGCCGCTTTCGATCTCGAAGGTAGCGATTCCCTCGACGTCAATTGAGTGGGCGGGAGTGACGGCGGCACCCTTCTCCAAGACGTCGATCTCACTGAAAAACGTGTTGGAGAATCGGGCCCCGGGCTCAGCCGGTTGGATCTCGAACAACAGGTAGCGAAAACGACCCAGAGGGCTTCGAGAATCTTCGTCATTGTTGGCGATTTTGACGCCCACCTGCCCACCAACAGTGGCTGGGCGGAGCGGCTGGGAGGCTGTGTTTTCTCTCGACGGGCGGAGCCGTCGGTCGACATTGTTTCTTTCCGACGGGCGGAGCCGTCGGTCGGCATTGTTTCTTTCCGACGGGCGGAGCCGTCGGTCGACTTTGCTATTATCCGACGGGCGGAGCCGTCGGTCGACTTTGGGGCCGCGTGTGTTGATGGAGGCGATTTTGGTCCATCCACAGGACTCTGGGTCTGTCTCGGCAGCGGGTTTAAGCTGGAAGCTGCCGTCGTTATCGATTTGCCGCTCGCGTTGGTCCTCGGCTGGCGGATCGCAGCCGTACACCGTGTAGACCTGGGGGGACCGCTCGCTGGGGTGCCACGAGTAGCTGCGAATTTCGGCGAGCTCGATCGATCGCTCTAGGTCGAGCAGCAATCGCCCACCGTCGGTCGCGGGAGCAAAGAAAAAGTTCTCGCTCGGTTGGTCCGATAACCGGGGCAGCTGCCCATCGTTGAGCTTGGTCAATCCTCCGCCAGCTCGATCCGGTGTCCCGGAGACCACGGCCCATGTTCCTTCTTCGCCCGCGTCACCTTGGACGGGTGATTCCATCTCGGGAATCTGGAATCTTGCGTCGGCACGCCGCTCGGATTGATGCCCGACTGAAACGGTCGCCTCGGCCCAGAGGCTAGTCGGTGCGTGAAGAGAGGCTGCGAGTGCGAGCAGAAGCGGAGTGCGGTTGAGCATGACTGGCCGAGGGGTGAGAGGTGGGCGCAGGTCGTTTGACACGTGAGCCGGTGGTTTGACGGGCTGGCGGTTGAATCGACGCCCGGTTGAGGGTAGTGAACACTACCGGACACGTCCTCACTCTCTCCAGCGGAGAGGTCGTTCAGATTTTGAGTGCTGTGTTCGCAACGATTCACCTCTCCCGGCGCAGCTGGGTGAGGCCGACCCTCCTCAAACTTCGTTTGAAGAGGGTGAAGGCATTGCGAGCCCTTGCAAAATCAACTGCACGAGCTTCCGCGGATGAACGCGAAATCCTTAGGATTTGCACTTGGCAGCGAAGATCGGGCCGCCGTATTGAGCGGAATCGCCGAGCAGTTCTTCGATCCGCAGCAATTGGTTGTATTTCGCCATCCGGTCCGAGCGGCTTGCCGATCCGGTTTTGATTTGGCCGGTCGACAGGGCGACGGCCAAGTCAGCGATCGTGCTGTCTTCGGTTTCGCCGCTGCGGTGGCTCGAAATCGACGTGTAGCCACTGCGGTGTGCCAATTGGATTGCATCGATGGTCTCGGTCAACGTGCCAATTTGGTTGACCTTGATCAGGATGCTGTTCCCGATGTTTTCGTCGATTCCGCGTTGCAGACGCTCGACGTTGGTGACGAACAGATCGTCACCGACGAGCTGCACTTTGTCGCCGAGTTTGAGGGTCATCTTCTTCCACGTGTCCCAGTCGTCTTCGCTGCAACCGTCTTCGATGCTGCAGATCGGGTACTTGTTGCACCAATCAGCAAAGAAATCGACCATTTCGTCGCCCGAGAGCTGCTTGCCGTCGATCGTGTATTTCTCGGTCTTGGTGTCGTAGAACTCAGTCGATGCAGCGTCGAGAGCGATCCAGATCTGTTCGCCCGCTTTGTAGCCGGCTTTATCGATCGCCGTCATGATCACATCGAGGGCTTCCTGGTTGCTCTTCAAGTCGGGAGCAAAGCCGCCTTCGTCACCGACGGCGGTGTTGTAGCCTTTGTCGGTCAGCACCTTTTTCAGGTTGTGGAAAATTTCGGTACCGGCTCGCAGGGCGTCGCTGAATCGATCGAAACCGAGTGGCATGACCATGAATTCTTGCACGTCGACGTTGTTGTCGGCATGCTCGCCACCGTTGATGATATTCATCATCGGTGCTGGCAACATGCGGGCTCCGCAACCGCCAAGATAGCGAAACAGGGGCTGGTTCGTTGACGCGGCGGCCGCGTGGGCGGTTGCCAGCGACACGCCGAGAATCGCGTTGGCACCGAGGTTTTTCTTGTTTGGGGAACCGTCCAAGTCGATCATGGCTTGGTCCACGGCGGCTTGATCGGTCGCGTCCATGCCCTCGAGGGCGTCGGCGATTTTACCATTGACGTTCTCAACGGCTTTGGTGACGCCCTTGCCCATGAAGACGGACTTGTCGCCGTCTCGCAGTTCCCAGGCTTCGTGGATACCGGTGCTAGCACCACTGGGTACGGCGGCGCGGCCAGCCGCTCCGTCCATCAGGGTGACTTCGCACTCGATGGTCGGGTTGCCGCGGCTGTCGAGAATTTGACGGGCGTGGATGGCTTCAATCAGTGTCATGATTCTTTGCAGGGCTGAAGGTTGAAAAAACTGAAAAGGAGGGGCGTGTCGATAACGCTGGGCGTTGTGCTTTCGCGGCGTAGTTTGTCCAATGAGCGGCAAGTTGAATACCCCGCCCCGTTTCTCGTGCGACCGCCACCGTCCATGTTCACCGGACTGATCGAAACCCTCGCTGACGTCGTCGCTATCGACGACCAACCGCCCGGTAAACGCATTGCGGTTTCGGCACCAGCATTCTGCAACAGTGGCGAGAATCACGCCGTTCAGATCGGCGACAGTATCGCGATCAATGGCTGTTGCTTGACGGTAGTCGAGATCGACGGCGACCGGTTTTCCTTCGAGGCGGGGGAGGAAACCTTGCTGCGAACGAATTTGGGGAAACTCGTCGCGGAATCGCAGGTGAATCTCGAGCGTGCCCTCGCCGTCGGTGATCGACTCGGTGGGCACTACGTGACCGGTCATGTCGATGCGATTGGCAAGTTGGTCGAGCGAAGCGACGATCCTCCATGGGCGCACCTGAAATTCAGTATCCCCGCCGAGTTCATCCATCAGATTGTTGCCAAAGGCAGCATCACAGTGGACGGGATCAGCCTCACCGTGGTCGACGTGGGCGATAACAAGGGCGTCGACGATTCCTACTTCACGGTCGCTCTGATTCCGCACACCCTCAACGCCACCACATTGGGCCGCTGCAGTGTCGGTGACACAGTGAACCTGGAAACCGATATTCTTGCTAAATACGTGCAGCGCAGTCTGCAACACCGTGAAAATTGAAAACCAATCCGATGAACGCTCCTGACGACGTCTCGCCCTCTGACGAACCTACCGATCCACTCCCCGATGAGTCTGCATCCGAGTCCGTGGAGCCGATCCGGCTCGATCGCGACCGCAGTCGACACCGCCGGCCCCCGGCATCTTCGGACGCCGGGCCTGCTTGGCCCGCGCAGCCGCCCGCCGAACAAGCCAAGAGCGGCCGCACCAGTAAGAAGCGGTCGCCATCGCCATACGATGCGGCGGCGGCCGATAACTCGCACGCCGCCTACATCCGCGCCAAGCGTGACCAACAGGGCCCGCGGCAAACCGTCAGTTATCTTTCGGATCGCCTAGCGTCGGCGGGCCTGCGTCCGGTGTCGAAATACGGCCAGAACTTTCTCGTTGATCTGAATCTCGTCGAGTTAATCGCGCGCTCGGCCGAGCTCACTCAACGTGATTTGGTGCTCGAAATTGGGACGGGCGTGGGATCCCTGACCACGATCATGGCGGAGCAAGCCGGGGCGATCCTGACTGTTGAAATCGACAAAAATCTGCACCAGCTCGCCAGTGAAGAGTTGGCCGACTATCCCCATGTCAAGCTGATTCAAGGTGACGCGCTGCGTAACAAGAATTCGCTGCGCCCCGATATCATGGAAAGCGTCCGGGATGCCAAGGCACGCCTGCCCGAGGACGGCCGATTCATGCTCGTGGCAAATTTGCCCTACAACGTCGCCACCCCCATCATCAGCAATTTGCTGCATGAGTCACCGCCGCCAGACCGGATGGTGGTCACGATCCAGAAGGAGCTCGCCGAGCGGATGACAGCCTCACCGGGCACCAAGGACTACGGGGCGCTGAGCGTGTGGGTCCAATCGGTCTGCCATGCGGAGATCGTGCGAATTCTCTCGCCCGGCGTCTTTTGGCCACGCCCCAAGGTCGAATCAGCGATTATCCGATTGGATCTCGATCACGCGCGTCGCGATGCGATTCCGGATCTGGCCTTTTTCCACCAGACCGTCCGGGCCCTGTTCTTCCATCGCCGCAAGTTCCTGCGGAGCGTCGTGATCAGTGCCTTCAAAGGCCGGTTGGACAAATCCGCCGTCGATGAAGTCCTCGCGTCACTCGGCCACGGTGAGACGGTTCGAGCAGAGGCACTGAATTTGCAGCAGATCCAGGATCTCGTCGAAGCGCTGCGGCAAGCTGAACTTGCGGCGGACAATTGAGGCGATCGGCCATTGACTGACAGATCGCCTCTCTCGACGGGTCGACTTTCCGCCTGTATTCTGGATTAGCTGGCGATCGTCTGATCGCTGATCACCCACCCGACCTATCCACCTGCCTAGGTTTTTTTATGAATCGCCGAACCTTTCGTTTCGCCACTGCCCTCGCCTGCTCCGTCGGACTGGCGGGGTTCCTCACGGCCCAGCCGTCGTCAGCTGAAATCACCTTGCATATCGGTGATGAAGCCCCGGCACTGGACATCGAGCACTACGTCCACGATCCCGCCGACGGTTTTGGCGAAGTGACTGAGTTTGAAAAAGATAAGGTCTACGTGGTTGAATTTTGGGCGACCTGGTGTGGCCCCTGCATCGCCAGCATGCCGCATCTGGTCGAACTGCAAAACAAGTATCGTGGCGAAGGCGTTCAAATCGTCAGCATCTCAGATGAGGATGTCGAGACGGTCAATGAATTGATGGAGAAGGATTATCCTGAGAAAGACGTCACGTTCAGCGAACTAACCAGCGCCTACACGATCACGACCGACCCCGATGGCTCGGTCAGTGACGCCTACATGCGGGCCGCTGGCCAGAACGGAATCCCGTGTGCCTTCGTCGTTGGCAAGACCGGGCAAGTCGAGTGGATTGGCCACCCGATGAAGATGGATGAACCCTTGGCAGAAGTGGTCGCCGGTACCTGGGATCGCGAAGCCTACAAGGAACAGATGAAGCAAGAGCAGCAACTGCTCGCGGCGATGCAAAAAATCAACCAACTCGCCCGCAATGGCGAATTTCAAGACGCCATCAAAGTTGTCGATAAAGTTCTCGGCGAGATCGACAGCGACAACCCCGAATCGGAAATGATCCGTGAGCAACTCACTAACTTCCGCTTCAACCTGCGTTTGGATGCCGGTGATCAATCCGAAGATGTCCTGGAGTTCTTCCGCAAGCAGATTGCCGATGCCAAGGGCGACCCACGTGCGGTGACCCAGTTCGGTTTCGGACTGATGTCCTCCATGCAACAAGGCACCGATCCTGGTCCATTGGCAGCCGAAACGATTACGGCACTCGAAGCCGATGTGGAGAAAGCCGATGCTGAGATCAAACCGTTGATGTACCTGTGCATCGCACAGATCAATGCGTCGATGTCCAACTTCGACGAAGCGATCGCGGCCCAAACCAAAGCGATCGAACTGTCCGAAGGTCAACAGAAAGAACGCATGCAGCAGGTGCTCGAGCAAATCAAAGAGATGTCGGCAGAGCCCGAGAGCGATGACGATGCGTCCGACAACGAATCGGAGTGATCGACGCACGCTCGTAGCTTCCATCGCCTAAGTTAGAACCCGCGGCCATCGCCGCGGGTTTTTTTATGGGATCATGCATCTGTTCGGCGGGGTAGAGGCGACGCCATGGTGAGCCGAGTGGCGCAAGCAACGCGTGATCAACAAGTGGCGAATTTGGAGAATTTGGCGAAAGCGCTTCGTTGGTCGTGGAACGTCGACCCCGAAGCGGATCGCAGATCCCGTCATGAATGATCTTTCACCCCATTCGGGGTTGGTTCTTGAGTCTCGCGACGTATCCGGTGGTGTTCGCATGCGCTCAAACCACCGGCTATTTTCTATCATCCCTGACGGGAGACTTCTGGATACTGAGCAGCTCGTTGGTTCGTCCAACACGACACTTACTTCCTCCCCCGTTCCTTAGTTCTGCGGTTCGATCTTGATACACGGTAGTGGCTCGGCAACTCGAGGCCGATCCTCGGTGAAGTCGTATCCCATTGCCGCGGCGACGGTCGCGGCGATCTGCGATTGAGTTAGCTGGCCGGCATCTCGATCGCCGGGGCCGATGCCAGGTCCCATCGCGGCGGCCCAGATCAGTTCACAGCCGGGGATCGATGCGCTGTGCGATTTCCAGGCGGTCCGGTTGTCACCGCGACCATGGTCGGAGGTGATGATCAAGGTTGTGTTGTCGCGGTATTCTTCCATGGACTGGATCGTTTCCCAGATTCGGCGAATGTAATCGTCGTTTCGCTGGGCCGACTCCAAGTAGAGGTCGTAGCGACCTTCGTGGGCCCAGTCGTCGGTTTCACCCAACGAGAGATAGAGCACCCGTGGGCGTTTCGCCTGTAAGTAGATCCGCGCCGCCTCCAAGGTGATGTAGTCATAGCGAACCGCGCTCCAAAGATGCGGGATCTCGGCTGCGATTTCGTCGAGACGCTGCAGTTCACTCACCCACTGTTGGTTCGCATCACCGCTCGCGTCGAGTAGGTCGGACACCGGTGCCCAGCCCGCGTTGACCAACACGCCGCTGCGTTGGTCGTTGATGATAAAGGGGAACACATCCCACGAGCAGAATGCTGCGACGCGGCCGTTGAGGGCGGGTTGCTCATCGAGCCATTCGAGTACCGTGACGTTTTCGTTGTACTTCTTGGCGTTGGAGTCCACTTCCGGATCCGCGAACCCGCATAGCAATTCGCTATAACCTGGATACGAAAAATGCTGGTTGTTGGTGACGTGGACAAAGGACTCTTGTTCGGCGTCGCCATAGATCACGCCTTGGTCCGCAACGGTCGACCACAGAAACGGCATGAGTTTCTCTCGAGCCTCCATGGGATCGGCATTAAGAAATCGCTCTTGAGTCTCGCGAATGTTTTTTGCGCCTGCGTCGGGCGAGATCAGCCGTTTGTCAGCACCCCGGAAAACCTCTTGCCAACGCAGCCCGTCGAGTGTGACCAGCACCACATTGCGGCGCGGTTTCAGAGATGCATCGCTTGGGGACGATGGGGGCTGGGCCAACGAGCTGTTGTCGATTGCTAAGCTTTGGGCCGTGAACCAACAGCAAATCAGAAGAAGCATGCGGCAGCGAGCGTATGGCATATTTCATTTCGTTATAGTAGCGGGCGAGATGGGAGAGGCCCCGATTCTACCTAGCGCGAGCTGTCTGGGGCGAACCGGCCCGTGTTTTCTGGGCTCACGCCTGCTACTTGCGTCGCGGTTGCCACTCCTCCGATGTATTGACCCAGCCCATTTTGAGCCCACTCGAAGGATTTCATGAACGCAGCGATCTCACGATGGATGTTGCTCGGCGGCCCCACGCTTGCCGTGGTCATTTCGCTCGCCTGCTATGTCGGTGGTTTGCCCCCGCAAGCCAGTGCGTGCGCCGGTGTTGCGGTTCTCTGTGCAACCTGGTGGATTTTTGAGAGTTTGTCCTTGGCTGTCGTGGGTTTGGTCCCCTTCGTATTGCTGCCGCTGCTCGGTGTCGTCGGGCACAAGGAGATCGCGTCGTCCTACGGCCACACGGTGATCCTCTTGTTGCTCGGCGGGTTTCTGCTATCGGCTGCCATGGAACGTAGCGGTGCCCATCGCCGTATCGCCATTGCGATGGTGCGACTCGTCGGCGGGACAAGTGGGAAACGATTGGTGCTCGGCTTCATGCTGGCCACGGCGGTGTTGTCGATGTGGATTAGCAATTCGGCGACCGCGCTGATGATGCTGCCGATCGCGATGGCGGTGCTGCAGCAATCCGGTGACTCCCGATTGCGCACACCACTGTTGCTCGGTATTGCGTATTCGGCGAGTGTGGGCGGCATGGCGACACCGATTGGAACCCCGCCCAACGTCGTCTTCATGGGGCAGTTCTTCGAGCGGACTGGGCATGAGATGCCCTTTGCAACTTGGATGTCGATCGGGCTGCCGATCACGCTGGTCATGCTGCCGATCATTTGGTGGTGGTTGACTCGCGGAGTGGCTTCGATGCAGCCCATTGAGATGCCCTCGATCGGTCCGATGCAGAGCAATGAGCGGCGCGTGCTCATGATTTTTTTCATCACGGCACTGCTGTGGATCTTTCGCGCCGGACCCGGGGGCGGTTGGTCGGCGCTGCTGCCCGTCGATAGCGCGATGGTGGGTGATTCGACGGTGGCGCTCGGTGCGTCGTTGATGATGTTTCTTTGTCCGAGTGGTCGGCGGAGTGGGGAGCATGCTGAGTCGCTCCCGGCGGGCGGAGCCACCGGTCGACCATCCGGCTCTGTCGCAGGGCAATCAAACGGAGTCGATGGAAAGTGTGAGCGGCTTTTGGACTGGGAGACGGCTGCAAAGATTCCCTGGGGGATTCTGGTGATGTTCGGCGGTGGCATGGCTTTAGCACGAGGGTTCCAGGACTCAGGACTGAGCACCGCGATTGGGCACCAGCTGACGTTTATGGAAGGAGCGCCGACGTGGTTGATCGTGCTCGCAGTGTGCTGCTTGGTAACCTTCATGACCGAGATCACCAGCAGCACGGCGACGGCGATGTTGCTACTGCCGATCCTCGGGGAACTCGCCGTGCAGTTGGGCCTGCCGCCCGCCATGCTGATGGTGCCGGGCACGATCAGTTGTTCGTGCGCCTTCATGTTGCCTGTTGCCACACCACCCAACGCGATCGTCTTCGGTGCCGGCGGGATCAGTACCGAGGAGATGGCTCGCACGGGATTGGTCCTCAACCTGATCGCCGCCGCTGTGATCACGGGGCTGTCTCTCATGCTGATGTCGTAGCTCGCAACTGAGTCTGACGCTGATCACATCGACGCCGCGGCGCCGGCGATGCGAAGCAAGCATCGACAGTTCGGTATGTTGTTTGTGATTGTTCCCAGGCGCCAGACTTTCTTTTTGCGCTCGCTCAGCTTACGCTGTCATCTGACTTGGGTGTGATCGCTGCGACAATCCGACGGAAAATGAAATGCGAATTGGTGTGCCAGTCGAGACGTGGCCGGGCGAACTTAGAACGGCGCTCGTGCCGGGTAACGCAAAAAAACTGATCCGGAGCGGTTTTGAAATTATCGCTGAGTCAGGGTTGGGTCGCGCCTCAGGGTTCCCCGATGAAGAGTATACCGACGCCGGTGTAACGATCGGCAACGACCGTGGCGAGGTGCTCTCGCAAGCTGATTTGGTGTTACGGGTTCGGCAACCCGAACCAGCCGATATCGAATCACTGAAATCGGGCTGCGTCCATGTCAGTTTCCTCGATCCCATGAATCGCCGTGAGTTAGTCGATTCGCTGGCGGCACGCGGTGTCACGGCGGTCTCGATGGAGATGATTCCCCGCAGCACGCGGGCGCAGAAGATGGACGCGCTCTCATCCCAGGCCAACCTGGCTGGTTATGTGACGGTCATCGCGGCGGCAAATCATTGCCCCAAGATCTTCCCGATGATGATGACGCCGTCGGGAACCATCCGCCCCGCCAAAGTGTTTGTGATCGGAGCGGGCGTGGCCGGGTTGCAAGCGATCGCGACCGCCAAACGACTCGGTGCCCGTGTCGAAGCCTTTGATACGCGGCCCGTCGTTGCCGAACAAGTTCGGTCGCTGGGGGCCAAATTCGTCGAAATCGATCTGGGTGAAGTCGGCCAGACCGATCAGGGATACGCCAAAGCACTCACACCTGAACAGATTGAGTTGCAGAAAGCTGGGCAAGCCAAAGTGATTGCGGAATCCGACGTCGTGATCACCACGGCGCAGTTATTCGGCCGCCCCGCCCCGCGGATCGTGACCGCTGAAATGGTTTCCTCTATGCAACCGGGCAGCGTCATCGTCGACATGGCGGTGGAGTCGGGCGGCAACGTTGAAGGCGCCGTGCTCAATGAAATCGTCGATGTCGGCGGCGTGAATATTTATGGCTTCGGTAATTTGCCGTCCCAAGTCAGCCGCAGTGCCAGCGAGATGTATTCCAACAACCTGTTCAATTTGATCGACGAGTTCTGGGATGCTGAAACGAAACAGTGGAACCTGTCACCCGACGATGAGATTGTGCAAGCCGCCGTGATCACGCGCGACGGTAACATCGTTCACCCCATGCTTGAAGACAAATAGTCACCGAGGGCCGAAAAATGGAAATGGTATTCTTAGGCTTCGTGTTGATGCTCTCGATCTTTTTAGGTTTTGAGCTGATCTCGAAAGTCCCTGCGACTTTGCACACCCCGTTGATGTCGGGCGCCAATGCGATCTCAGGGATCACAGTTGTCGGTGCGATCACGCTGGCCGGTGGCGAGTTGGCGGGATGGGCGACTTTGCTCGCTGCTATGGCGGTGTTCTTTGCAACCGTCAATGTCGTCGGTGGGTACATGGTTACCGACCGCATGCTAAGCATGTTCAAGAAGAAGGATAAGCCGGAGGCGCGATCATGAGTGAGGAACTGATCGGAGCCGTCTACATCGTATCGGCTATCCTTTTTGTGTTTGGGTTGAAACTGCTCGGCTCTCCTGCCACGGCGGTCCGTGGCAACCAGCTTTCGACGTTGGGGATGCTTGTCGCAGTCGTCGTCACCTTGGGGTCGACGGATATCATCGATTACCGCTGGATCGCGATCGCCGCGGCTCTCGGGGCAGTCGTGGGCATTGTCGCGGCGCAGCGTGTCGCGATGACCGGGATGCCGGAAATGGTTGCTCTGTTCAACGGATCCGGAGGTCTGGCTAGTCTCTTGGTGGGTTGGGCTGCGCTCGGTATGGAAGGGGCCGAAGGTGATTCCCAATCCGCGTTCACGATCATCACGGTCTTGCTGTCGATTTTAATTGGCGGCGTGACCTTTTCAGGCAGCCTGGTGGCTTGGGCGAAACTCTCCGAGACGATGCCCAGCGGCGCGATTTCATTTCCAGGCCAACAATTCGTCAGCTTGATTTTACTCGTTGCCACGATCGGCTGCGGCGCCGCGATGCTGGCCCAACCCGATGCTGGCACCGCGATGCTGGTCTATGCGGTCATCGCATTGTCGGTGCTGCTCGGTGTGATGGCGGTGATCCCAATTGGTGGCGCCGACATGCCCGTTGTGATTTCGCTCCTCAATAGTTACTCGGGACTCGCGGCCTGTGCGGCAGGCCTCGCAATCAACAATACCATTTTGATCGTTGCCGGAGCACTCGTGGGGGCCGCGGGGATCATTCTGACGAACATCATGTGCAAGGCGATGAACCGGTCGCTGTCTAATGTGTTGTTCTCCGGGTTCACGGCGTCCAAGTCGGCTGCGAAGGTCGAGGGAGAGGTCAAGCCGATCTCGCCCGATGATGCGTACTTGATCCTCGAGGCTGCGTCGTCGGTCGTGATGGTGCCGGGGTACGGGATGGCTGTTGCCCAGGCGCAACATGTGGTGCGTGAACTCGGTGAACTGCTCGAAGAACACGGAACCGAGGTAAGCTACGCGATCCACCCCGTTGCCGGGCGAATGCCGGGCCACATGAACGTGTTATTGGCCGAAGCGAATGTGCCCTATGATCAACTGATTGAAATGGACGATATCAACCGCCGTATCGAGAACGTCGATGTGGCGATCGTGATCGGTGCCAATGATGTGGTCAATCCCGCGGCACGGGAGGACGAAAACAGTCCCATTTATGGGATGCCGATCATCAACGTGGACCAGGCCCGTACGGTATTCGTGCTCAAGCGGTCGATGGCGTCGGGGTTCTCAGGCGTCGACAATCCGCTGTTTTTCAAGGAGAATACGCGAATGCTCTTTGGCGATGCGAAGCAATCGATTTCCCATATGATTGCCGAGTTCAAAGGTTAGCCAACCCGTCGTAAACGAACGTTCGTTCCCGGAATTATGATTTGGTCAATACGCTTCTCCTGCCAGAACTCCGTGAGATGCTGGCCCTTGACCAGGAATCCGAACTGCAAGAGTTTTGCACTGCTTTGAATCCTGGCCGGACGGCGGAGTTCATGGAGGGACTCGACGACTCGGACGTGTGGCGGGTTCTGCAATTCGCCCAGTCTGACCGGCGGGCAGAAATCTTCGGTCACTTCGATGAAGAGCGGCAACTCGCCATGCTCGCTTGCGAGCCTCCTGTCGAGACCGCCAAACTGATCGAAGAGATTCCAGCGGACGATCGAGTCGACCTGATCCAGGGTTTGCCGACCGAAACGGTGGATGAGATTTTGCCGCTGCTGCCGGTCAGCGAGCGGCGCGACATCGAACGTCTGCGATCCTACCCCGAAGGCACTGCCGGGGCATTGATGACGACCGAGGTCGCCAAGTTGGCTGAGAAACTGACCGTCGGACAGGCGTTTGATGAACTGGCCGGAATCGCCAGAAGCCTGGAGACGATTTACTACCTCTACATCGTCGATGATCACAACCTCTTGCGAGGCATCGTCTCGACGCGGCAACTCGTTTCATCGCTGAACGATCGGTCGCTGACCCTCGGCGAGTTGATGGAAACCGATGTCGTCACTGCGTTGGCCGGAGAGGACCAAGAATCCGTAGCCGAAACGGTCGAGCGTTTCAACTTGCTCGCGATTCCAGTGATCGATTCAGGCCGTCAAATGCTCGGCATCATCACCCACGACGATGTCATCGATGTTGTCCGTGAAGAATTGACCGAGGATGCCCAGCGGATTGCGGCCGTCGAGCCGTTCGACGATGACTTCCTGCGCATCGGACTGGCCGTTCTCTCGTACAAACGCGGACTGTGGCTAACGATCCTCTTTTTCGCAGCCTTGCTGACCGCCTTCGCCTTGCGGCACTACGAGGATGAACTCGCCGTGCATGCCTGGTTAGTCTGGTTTATCCCGCTCATTATCAGCTCGGGAGGTAACTCCGGCAGTCAATCGGCGACACTGGTGATCACGGCGATGACCGGTGGCGAGGTCGAGCTAACGGACTTGCCCAAGGTGCTCGGACGAGAGCTGGGGGTCTCGCTCATGCTGGGCGGTTTTCTGTCAGCGATCGGTTTTTTCGTTGCGCTGTTCGTCGCCCCCTCTGCTGTGGCAGCACTGGTGATCCCGCTGACCCTGCTCAGCGTGATCGTCTGCGGCTGTCTATGCGGCGTCACCCTGCCGATCCTATTCAAACGCTTGGGGCTCGATCCGGCCCTGATGAGCAATCCGTTTGTTGCCGGGATCGTCGACATCCTCGGCATTGTGATCTACATCAACGTGGCCCGGATCGTGTTGGGCTAGCTCACTATTTTAAGCGTTTGGACTTGGCGGTCAGGAACCCGGCATACTCTTCCACCGTGATCCGGCCATCGCCGTTGAAGTCGGCTCCCGCGGGGCTGATCATCATCTCCCCCCATTCGGCGGCCGAGAGTGCGAAGTCTCCGTTCTTGTCGTAGCGTTTGATGATCGTTTTCGCCATGCTGAGTATCTTTTCGGTCGGCGGTTCGCTGGGCATCTCCAACTTTTCAGCAGTCGCACCGCCGTCCGATGTCGCCGATCGACTCGAGCCGGAGGATGCGGACGACGAACGGCTAACGGTGGTCTCGTTCTGAGGTGCGGTTCCAGATCGCGTAGCGCTCGCCGTCAGCCCGCCGTTGACCCCCTTGAGAACTTCCGAAGCAACGATCACCCCATCGTGGTTGGCGTCCCAGTCGTAGAATTCAGCCACCAGGGAACTGGTCCACTCGGATGTGTACTCGCTCATCGAAACCTGGCCGTCGCGATTGAGATCACGATCAGTGAAAAATCGCGGCAACCCTTCGGGAGATTCAGCGGAGTACACCCGGTAGGAACGTCGGCCTTCGAAGTCGACGAACTCCCCACCCTCGCTATCGGATACCTCGCTTTGCGGGTTGTCACGTCGGTCTTGACGGTTGGCTTCCTTCCCATTCCGCTCAACTGCTTCGCGGGTCGCCAATTCCTGTTCGGATAGTTTGCCGTCCCCGTTGCGGTCGAAATCCATGGGGTCACCCCAGAACCCACCCCGCCGGATTTCTTCGGCGTCGAGTTGGCCATCGCGGTTGCGGTCGTACCGCCGTAAGTTATTGCGGGCCTCCTCGAGATCCTCTTCGGCGGGAACAACCGCCATGATTTCAGCAGATGGGCCGAACCCGAGCAGCGGTAGTACGGGGATATCGACGCCAAACCCCGGCACCAGCGGCGCCACGGCGGTCGGATCTTCATTCTCGTCGCCCCGGTCATCACCGCGGCCCCGGTCGCCACCGCGCCCGCGGTCGTCTCCTCCGCGGCCCCGGTCATCCCCCCCACGGCCACCACCGCCACGATCGCCGCCGCTACGCATTTTCGAGAATGCTTCGGTGAGCTTGCTCATCGGAATCGGTCGCCCTGGCTTGATACTCGGGTCGGCTGACGCCATGCGTTCGACCATCTCGCCCATCCGGCCTTCCTGCTCGTCAGGGTCGAGCATCCCGTTGCCGTTGCGGTCTAGCCGTGACAGAAACCCGCTTGGATCAAAGCTGCCGCCTCCGCCCCCGCCGCCACGTCCGCCTCTTCCGCCACCTCCGTCCCTTCCGCCTCCGCCACCTCGCTGCGCATGCACCGAGAGAAGAGAAAAACTAGCAATCGCCATCGTCAGAGCGACACGCCGCAGGCAGGAAGATAAGTTCATCAACATGGTTCAAATTCGCGAAAAGTGAGAAGGGACGCCGATTTCCCGAGAGCTTGTTGGGACGTGAGCACCATTGAACGTTCTCTATCCCTTGTATTTTAGCTCTCTTATTCCCGCGTGGTGGAAAATCAGGGCTCCCGTTCTAACACCGCAACTGAACCGAGGTTTCTCTTTCTCGCTCTAAAACGCTATCCTGCGGCACAGTTGTCGCTCAATTTTTCTTTCACGTTTCCCCTTTTGTCCCCCTTTTGCAAAACATGTCTACCGCTTCGGCTCAAAACATTGACGTTCGCCTCCCCGATGGCACCACTCACAGTCATCCTGGCGACACCACGGCGATGGACGTCGCCCGGGGAATTAGCGATGGTTTGGCGCGTGCCGTCGTGGCTGCCGAGGTAGACGGGAAAATTGTCGATTCCTTCCGCCCGCTCGGCGAAGTCGCGGGCGAAGACGGTTCGGTGTCGTTGAAACTATTGACTTCCCGAGATTCGGACGCCCTTGATGTCCTCCGCCATTCGGCCGCGCACGTGATGGCGCGGGCGATCATGCGGGTCTACGACGGGGTTTCGCTAGCCTTCGGACCGACCACTTCGGGGGGGTTTTACTATGATTTCGACCTCAGTGAAAAAATTAGCGAGGACGATTTCCCCAAAATCGAAGCTGAGATTAAAAAGATCATCAAGGCGAAAGAGCCTTTCGAGCGCTTCGTGCTCGAACGCGACGAAGCCCGAAAACTCTGCGACGATCTCGACCAAGACCTCAAGGTCGAGCACATCGACACGGGGCTGAGCGATCAATCCACCGTCAGTTTCTACCGCCAAGGCGAGTTTGTCGATCTTTGTCGGGGGCCGCACATCCCGCACGCGGGCATGATCAAAGCGATCAAGCTGCTCTCGGTTGCCGGAGCGTATTGGAAAGGCGATGCCTCCGGCCGGCAGTTGCAACGGGTCTACGGCACCGCATTCTTTGACAAGAAAGAACTCGCCGCCTATCTCGAGCAACTCGAGGAAGCCCGTCGCCGCGATCACCGCGTACTCGGCAAACAGCATGGCCTCTTCGCGATCAATCCCGACGTCGGCCAAGGCCTCTGTTTGTGGCTGCCCAAGGGCGCGCGGGTACGGGTGGCGCTCGAGGACTTCCTCCGCAAAGAACTGCTCTCACGCGGCTACGACCCGGTCTACAGCCCGCACATCGGGCGGGTGGAGTTGTACGAAACCAGCGGTCACTTCCCCTACTATCGCGACAGCCAATTCGCACCGCTCTTTGGTACCGAGGTCGGCGGCCTGCTCGACGCTTGGAGCAGCCGGTTGAGTGAGGGCAACCTCAGCAGTGATGATGAGGATAAACTGATGGCCGCGGCGGAAGTCTTCGGGGTCAAGTTGCCGCAGTACAAAGCCTCGGCGGCAGCCGATGCGAAACAAAAGGTACTGCACGACTGGCAGCTCGCCCACGAACGCTACCTGCTCAAGCCGATGAACTGCCCGCATCACTGCCAAATCTTTGCCGCCCAACCGCGATCCTATCGCCAACTCCCACTGCGTTTGTTCGAGTTCGGCACCGTCTATCGGCACGAACAGACCGGCGAGCTCAACGGCATGATGCGAGTTCGTGGTTTGACCCAGGACGATGCTCATATCTTCTGCACTGCCGAGCAAGTCGAAGAGGAATTCCGAGCGACCATCGATCTGACCAAGTTCGTGCTGGAGTCCGTCGGTTTGGAGGACTACCGCGTGCAACTATCACTACGCGATCCCGATAGCAGCAAGTACGTCGGCAGCGAATCCAATTGGGATCATGCCGAGAGCGCACTGCGTGGCGTGCTGCAACACTCTGGGTTAGATTTCAACGAAGAACCCGGCGAGGCTGCTTTCTATGGCCCGAAGGCTGACTTCATGGTCCGCGACTGCATCGGTCGTTCCTGGCAGCTCGGCACCGTGCAGTTGGACTATAACCTGCCGCAGCGATTCAAGCTCGAGTACAAAGGCAGCGACAACGCCACCCATCAACCCGTCATGATCCACCGGGCCCCCTTCGGATCGCTTGAGCGGTTCACGGGGATGCTCGTCGAACACTTCGCTGGCGCGTTCCCAATGTGGCTCTCGCCGGAGCAAATTCGTGTGCTGCCACTGAGCGACAAATCGCTCGATTATGCCGTGGCAGTTGCCAAGCAGTTCGATGAGGCGGGACTCAAGGTCACCGTGGATTCCCATGATGGCAAGGTGCAAGCCAAGATTCGCAACGCGCAGCTCGACCTCGTCAACTACATGGCCGTCGTCGGCCCCAAGGAAGCCGAGAAGGGACACGTGGCTCTGCGCGACCGCATCGATGGCGACCTCGGATCGATGCCGATCGCCGAAGCGATCGCCCGATTGACAGACGAAATTAAGAACCGCACCGTCCGCCAAGCCGTGGGGTCCTCGTCGGTGTCCATCGCCGATTCGGGTGAAACGTCGCACGAATATTGAGAGTGCCGGTTACCCGTGAGTTGTCCATCCGTTTGCCCATCGTGTGCTTGTCACACGTCCAAGCGAGATTTTGCAATTCGATTGCAAGCGGGTACAAAGTAAGTGCCATTCGCCGTGAGGCCGCGGGTAACGCCGCCGAAGGGGCCGCGCACGCGTCTCGGCTCAATGATCTGTTTGTTGGTAAACGATGACAGGACTTCACTCTGCTCCGACGAAGTCGGGGCGGGGTGATCACGCTGGTTTGGGGGTCCCGCTGCGCTGTTGGCCCTCCCCGGAAGACTCGCTAAAGGCTCGTCTTCTGACCCCCTCAGCTTCGCCGGGCGGGTGGTGTAAATCGTTGAGTCACCATCACTAAGAACTGCACGACCGCTCAGTCGGGAGGGCTGAGCCAACGGTGGCCGCTCGACCGCATCAGCAGTAGAAACAGGACGGCGAAACAATCGAAACCGGCGATGATGCCAATCGATCGCATGAACTCGGCATCCGCGTCAGGACTGCGCAAGTCGATCATCGAGCTGACCGTAACCGTCTGCGCCATGATCAGCGGGATGGTGATGAGCATCAGCCCCCACCACCGGCTGAGCAGGATGGTTAGCATCACAATCCACAGCAGCGCAATCGAGAGGATCAGTGCGGTCGCTGAACTGGTCAATCCAGCCCAGCGGTCGCTCATTCGCAGCAATGCACTGCCCACCGCGATCGTGAAGGCAATGCCGAGTAAGTGTCCAATGCTGCGGCGGACAGGCGGAGGTGCTGTGGTGCGATGAATCCGTTGGTGCGTCCATTGCCATCCAATCCATGGGCCGAGGATCCCCAAGGCGACCGCCAACAGGACCTGGATCAAGACCCAAGCGTGGTCTCGAGCGACAACGCCCAAGACAATGACGTTGAGCAACCAAGCTAAAAAGACCACAACCCGAGGAAGCCATCGCTGAGGCGTCCGCTGACCCGCTGATGGCGCAGACGAAGGCAATTCGATGAGGGCTACCCAAGTAAGTGTCGTGAGCCAGGCGGCAATCAATCCTCCCATCGCTGCCCCGAGCACCGCGTGTCCCCCTTCGGCCAAACTCTCTAGTTCACCTTGTAATGCAGCAATCACTACCGTTAGCGTGATCGACCACACTGCTAGCCAAACCAGGAGGTGTTCATCGGGGCGTTCACGACCGAATTCTCGCTGACTCACTCGACGCTCTTCTGGCGTAGTGCATCGAGTGGTTGGAACTCTAACGGTAACTGACCATCCTGGCGGTTGGCGATCTGCTCGAGAACCTGTTGGTTCGTTTGAGTCGACTGGAAGCGAATTTCGCCGGACCCGAACAGGACATGCACGCCGCCGGGGTGGTGGCTGCCAATCGATCCCACCGCCGATGGAGGCGGCGATTGAAAAGCGTTGCTCGACGAAACGATCCCGCCCCCGACATTGCGAAGGGTTGCCCGCGTGCCGCTGAGCCAGCCCAGGTCATCAGCCCACGAGAGCTTCTCCGATACAAATGCTGTGTTAGCCAAGCCATCGGTGACGTCGTCACGGCTGATCGGTTCATTGAGAACGAACACACCGAGATCAGATTCATCAATCGGCTTCTCAACCGGGCTGTGCAGCCCCACGTAATTGCTCGCGTTGTCCGGATCGTTGGTCGCCGATGGGCAGTGCACTCCCACATAGCTCAGTTTCAAAACGGGGGCGTTGGCGGAATCGTAAATGCTTACGCTGCGATCGATATGGGACTCGATGACCGGTTGATCCATGAGCTCCAAGAGGCGGCCGAGCCAATTGTGGTGATCGCCCTGTGCGACGCTTTCAATTGGTCCGGATTCAGCAACGGTTCCCACGGGATAGTGTTGCCAGCGATCGTGGTAGCTTTGGACGGCCATACCGATTGCAGTGAGTCGAGATTGACAGACCGCGCGACGGGACGACTCACGCATCGATTGCACCGCGGGAGCGGCCAGTCCCACCAGCACGCCGATGATGGCGATCACGACCAAGAGTTCAACGAGCGTGAAGGCGTGTCGGTGTCTGGACATGGTGGTGAGGGGAGTAAGAGGCAGCGGGCGCGAGTGGGGACGTGAGCGTGATGATTCCATCGGAACAGGTTTTCGTTTCAGGGCCGACTGATGGAGAGCCCCGGGCGATCGTTATGATACTGAGTCGCTCGGTAGCGTTCGGAAGGTTCGTCGGGAGATGAATCCGTTTCGACAATGATCCAGCGATCGCCCTCACTGCCGAGCGGCAGGCGAATACTCGATTCGCCCGGCAGGTCCGCTCGCCGCGCCGCGTCGATTGCCGATTCGAGCGCCGCGATGGCTTGATGTTGTCTTTCGGTGCGTCGCTGTTGGTTGGCGCGGCTGGTCAATGAAATCGCGAAGGTACCGACCAACAGGGTGAGGACCAGGACGAGCATCAGTGCGACCGCGCCCCTGCGATGATGAGTGCATCTCGTTCGGTTCATGAGTCCGACCTCCGGGACGCGACGATTTGCACCGGATCCTCGGATCGATCTGGAGACGTGATGGTCCACTGGATTTCGCTGCCCTCCTCGAGCCACTCTAGATCGATCGTTGCCTCACCATCGATCCCATATCGATCGGTCGACACAACCGGTGGGTCTGCATCGTTCTGTTTGCGGCGACTCAGCGTGCCGTCCTCGACCCGATAGACGACCTCCCAGGAAGGATCTTCGCTAGTCAGGGTGAGTTCCCCGTTGCTCATCCCAGCGTTTTGGGTGGAATGCATATCGCGGCGGAGGTCATTGGCGAAGCGGCGGATCTCGTGCCGGTGCAGCGAACGCGAACTCCCATTCTGATTGCTCACTCGGACGAGTGAAAGCAATCCTGCCACGCCCGCGAGCAGCGAGCTCACCAGGACGAGGACCAGGAGCACCTCGATCAGAGTAAAACCGAGCTTGCTGCCATTGGTTTGACGTTGGATTCGGCTCATGACTCGGGCTCCAATCGCCAAACGTGATGGACGAGCGGTCCGCCTGCCGAATCGATCGTGATCGTAAGATGCTGACCTCGCGTGGAACCGGATTCGAACGGATCGACATTGACCTGCCCCCCGGCTTGATCGGCTAGCTCCGCAGCGGTGTCGGAAAGGCTCTCGTCATCGACAGCGACGAGTCGCTCGGCAATATTCTCAATGGCCAATTGGTCGGTCAATCGCTGCAGCGAGATGCGTTCAAAGTCCAACCGTGACTGATGCATCTTCAGCGTCATTCCCATCGCAGCGGCCAAAAACGCGGTCGCAATGAGGGTTTCGATCAGGGTAAACCCAGTGCGTTGACGGTGACTTTTTCGATTTTTCACGACACTCCACTAATCAAAATGCGCAGGGCGCGGACGACCACGACGCCGTGAACGAGAACGTAGATGCCCACCCCGAAGGTAGCCAACGGAACGACCCAGGATTTGCGGGCCTTCCATCGTAACGATTGTCGGCGGCGAATGTTGGCGATCACCTGATCGAGCGTGTCGGCGAAGACGCCGTTTTTCTCCGCACTGCTCAACCAAGCCTGCTCGTCGGCGGAGATCAGTTTGGCTCCCCGCAGGGTCGCCGCCAGCCCCGTGCCTTGCTCGGACAGTTTATTTGCCTTGGAGCAGCGGTTGCGAATCCACCTCACGCGTGTCGTCTCGCAAGCGAATCGGAAAATATCACCGGCTGGCTGGCGACGGCGCACACCCCGCGCGACTGCACCTAAAACCTCGCACCGCCAGCGGTCGATCGACCGGCGGCCGAACCAGGGAACCCAAGCCACCATCCAAAGCGGTAGACGACGTATCAGGAAGGCAGCGACGAGCCAGACCACCAGGAGTATCACCACCACATTGCCAATCAACACAGTCGTCTCGAGTCCCCAGGAAGACACGTCTTGATGAGGGCTGAACTCTTCCAGCAGCTTTCCGAATATGGGCATGGAGAGCGAACGGACCATCCAGCCAATCGCCCAGGCGAGTAGGATCGTGGCGACGACGTAAACGAACTGTTCCGACACCATCGACGGTGACTCGATCGACGAATTCACTCGCTGAGGGGTAGTGTCCCTGTCAGCGATGTTCCTGTCCGCAAAGTCCCTGTCAGCGAGATCTGGGGTCGAGGCAGCACGTTCGGCCGATGCCGTTGCCGAACCAGCGGGCAGCTTTCCGCTGGGCGTCATCAGCGCCGCCAGTGTGTCGGCATGAACAGGGAGTCCGGAGCGACGGACGGCTAGCTCGATCGATTGCCCGAGCCGCACGCGTGATGCAAAACGCTTCGCTTGCCCGGTCATCTTGCCATGAAATCCATCGCCCATGTGGTCGACGAGATCGGGGATCGACACGGTCGTGCCTGCGGCCAGTCGCAGCCAGTGGTTGAGCGACTCGGTTTCCTCTCGATAACGCCAGCGATTGGCGACCACGATCGAGGTGAAGAAGATCGCCACCATCACCAGCGTGATCGGGTGCGGCAATGCGACTAACAGAGCGAGTGTGCCGAGTATCCACAGCGACCACTTGATGAACCAGAGCAGGAGGATCATCAATCGCCGCGATCGCAGCCAGGCCAGTCCCGTCAGGTTTCGCTCGATCGCACCGACGGTCCCGGCCAATAACAGGATGCCTACGGATGCGGGGAGGAAGAGCAATTCCGATTCGACAAGCTTCTCGGTCCAATCGGGCCCGCTGTGATGCCAAGAATACATTCCCACCCAGCCCTGCAGCACCATGTTCGTAATCGTTGCTGCTAATAGCAATCCGAGTGCCGCAAGGAACACGGACACGAACAGGCAGGAGAACGAAACAACCTGAGTGGTCCGCTTGAGCTGCCGCTGAGCGTGGAGGTGACAATCCCGCGCCGCCTCATGCCAGACACGGAGCGACTCGCGGTGCGAATGCTGGCCATCGACGAAGGCGAGAACTACGGGCAGTGGCAGGTCTGTAATCGGTGAGGATCGCAGTACATCGGCGATCGATTGCCCCGCCTCGATGTCTTCAGCTGCCTGGGCCGACCAGCGACGCATGCTCGCGTCTTGAAGCTCCCGCGAAGCCTCCGAGAACGCTTCACCGTATGTCTTGGAGTGGGCCACGGACCGATACATCGATTGGCAGAACTCGCCGAGTTCGACCGTACGCATCGTTCGTCCGATCCCCGGTAGGCAACGCATGATTGACGCCAAGACGGGCGGCAGTTTTCCACTGACCAGCAACCGAGTCAGGGGGTAGACGATCACTGCCAGGATCGCGAGTCCGGCGTACCCCCACGCGATCTGTCGCATCCAATCGAGATCGATCTCTCGCTCGTCCAAGCCCCAATTCCATCCAGTGATCGTCGTCGAACCATCGGCGACCGCGGCAACGGCTAAGATCAAGTACGCACCCACCGCCAGAGCAGCGACGATATAAAGGAACGACCCGGTGACGGCGCCGCTTAACCTCCGACGCGTCGATTCACGGCCCCGCGTCCAGAGTTCCACCTCGGCCTGCTGGGCAATCGTCCAGGAACTCGGCATGGTATCCTCGTGCTGTTTCATGTTACCTGGATTCATTAGAGCACCTCACCGATCACATCGAGCAGTGGCGCCACCATCGTTCGAATCAGAATGGTGATCACCGCCACCATCAGGATCCCGGCCAACCATTTCGGAATGGATTCGATCCACCAAGTTTGCCGGTTCCACGCCTCGGTTTCGTACAGCTCACCGAGAGATTCCAGGTCGACGGCAATCGACTGGCGATCACGCTCGGCGGCGACCAAGTCGACAACACATTGTCGCACGGGTTGCGATAGTGACTCGGGCATCGCGATCGCTCGTTCGCTTTGAGCTCCGGCTCGGATGTTTTCAACCGCCTCATTCCAGGATGCGGCGAAAGCGGGGCTGACCACCTTGGCAGCCGTCTCGATCGCTCGGGCCGATTCAATGGATTCGTGTCCGGGCTGTCCCATTTGCATCGCCAGCCAGCGACAAAAGATGGCTTGGTCGCGAGCCGCGTCGTCGCTTTGCAGCGATCGACGTTGTCCCCAAACGATGAACAACGCAAAGAGTCCGATGACCACGAGCATGGTCGCAATCGCGACGATGGAATGACGAGTGAACGTCCGCAGTAGGTCGATGAACGTCGGCGAGAACGCTGTCGTGATCAGGTCGGCTTGGACAAGCGACAACAAAATCCAGGGGATGACCAAGCATAGCACCGTCGCGGCGACAAAGATGTTGAGCATCGGGTTGATCGTCGCGAGCCGGACCTGACGCCGGCGCTGGTTGGATCGACGAATCATCCGCACCGTTTCGTTGAGCGGGCGAGTGGATCCCGTTTGCGCCATCAACTGCATCGCGCAGCGAATGGGTGCGTGGTAGGTCGGCGACAGCGAGGCGATCGCTTCGGCAGCGGATTGGCCTTGCTCCATCCGGTTGCGAACCCCTTTGGCGGCGCGGCCGATCGTGCCCATTGCCGAGTCGCCAAGTCCGGTCAGCCCCAGCGTCAAGGAACGGCCCGAATCGGCCATGGCAGCGACCTCATCGAGCAGCATTGCCAGGGATTCGTCATCGATCGAACGAGGGGCCGCCTGGAGTGAGTTCATGAAGATCGCCCCAGTACCCGGAAGACTTCGGCTGCATCGGTTTGGCCTTCCTCGACCAACCGTTCGGCTTGCGACCGCAGTGACGCGACCCCTGCTTGTGCGGCGACGTCGTCGATCTCCGAGGCCGGTCGCCCGTCGACCACCGCTCCCCAGATCGCTTGTCCGGCCGGCCCACTATCGAGTGTGACCATTTGAGCGATCGGGATGCGCCCCTCGTAACCGGTGGCATGACAACGCTCACATGTCGAAGCGGCGGTTTGAGATCCGCCGGCACAGGCCGCACATTTTCGCCGCAACAACCGCTGGCACAGTATTCCCCGCAGACCGCTTTGGATGGCGAAGAGCGGGAGCTGCATCTGCACGAGGCGGCGCAGCGTCGTGCCGAGCGATCCGGCGTGAATCGAGGAAAAGCACAGATGTCCGGTCATCGAAGCGGCCAAGACGGCTTCGGCGGTCTCGACGTCACGAATCTCGCTGACCAACAAGACCTCAGCATCCTGCCGCACGGCCGCCCGCATCGCTGCGGCAAGCGTCAAACCGCTGGCCGGCTGCAATTGGCTCTGGCTGATCGAATCGATTACCGATTCGATTGGATCCTCGATCGTCAGCACGCTGCGATGAAAATCACGCGAGGCAATTTGAGATAAGCAGGCATACAGAGTGGTTGTCTTGCCGCTGCCGGCGGGCCCGGCGACCAACAACCAACCCTCTCGTGAATCGCAGACGGACTCGATCTGCCCGGTCGTGGCAGCATCGAAGCCGAGTTGGTCGAGTCGCCGGATCGCCTCGCGGTCATCCATGATTCGAATCGCCGCGCGGTTGCCATGCACGGTCGGAAAGATGCCCAGCCGCATCTCTCGCAGATCCCCGTCGGCGTCCCGCCAACGCAGCGGACCTTCTTGCGGCACACCGCCGTGATAGGACGGCAATCCCGCTAACGCCATCAATCGGGATACCGGATCACTCTCGCTGCTCCGCTGATAGGATTCCCGCGGCTGCAATACACCGTCGATGCGAAACGACACATCCCAGCTCTCTGCCCGCGGCTGCAGATGCACGTCACTGGCACCGCACCGGATCGCAGTCGTCAAGCAATCATCCACCATGGCCGCGGCAAAATTCGCGTCCGAGGGGGGAAGTCGACGAGAAGAGAGAGAAACCGCCATGAAGTCTTTCAGAAATTTTGCATCGCGGCCCCGCACGCTCGCGAGGACCGCTAGACTGAAGGATCGCAGTGAGCTCGCCACACCCATTGAAATAGAGATCCTCATGCAACGAAGTCGTCATCATAACGCATTCACGCTGCTCGAGTTGCTCGTCGTGATGGGCGTCATCGGAATTTTAGTAGGGTTGCTGTTGCCGGCGGTCCAGGCCGCCCGCGAGGCCGCTCGCCGGATGAGCTGCAGTAATAACTTTCAGCAGATCGCCTTGGGCGTGGCCCAGTACCATGAATCGTTTGGTAACCTACCGTTGCACGGAACGGGCACGTTCAGCAACGCCAACGACCCTGCCAACACGAACCAGTTCCGGCTGAGCTTTCTCGTGTCGATCACCCCGTTCACGGGTCAGGCACCGCTGTGGGATGCGATCAGTGAGGGTTTCGCGGGCACGCCGCCCATCGGGACTGGGGGCGACCCCAGCGATCCGAATGACGCTTCGATGGGGATGCTTCCTCAGTTCGACGTGGGCGATGGTGGCGAGGAACCGACCCACCTGTATCCGCCGATGGGGCCGGTGCCCTCGATGGCGACCTATCGGCCTTGGCAAACCGAGGTCGCGACGTACCGCTGTCCCTCTGATCCTGGTGCTGGGCTCCCTGCGATGGGGCGCACCAATTACGCGGCCTGTCTCGGTGATGCCATCGAAGGCCTGGACCAGGGTTCCTGGCGATACGAGGCTTCGAAGTGGTCACCCAGTGGCAAAGACCTGATGCGGGTGACCGGACGTGGGATGTTCGTGCCACGCATGGTGACCTCCTACAGTGACGTCACCGATGGATTATCCAACACGATCATGCTCGGTGAGATGGCCACCGATCTCGGTGATCGCGACACACGCACGACCCCATCGATTGACAACGGATGGTCGCCCGGCGTCCTGGACGATGTGAAGACATGCTATGGTCAAATCGACCCCAACCGCCCAAGTTTTTGGCTGCAGGGCTCCGGAGTGGGCGCGACGTCCAAGCGTACCGAAGGTCGTGGTTACCGTTGGGCGGACTCAAACGGCCTGATGACAGGAGTCAACACGACCCTGGCTCCCAACCGTGAACTTTGCTTCGGTGGCGACGAGTCGACGATCGGCACGCTCACCTTCAGCAGCCGGCACCAGGGTGGCTGCCACGTCGCGATGGGCGACGGGGCGATCAAGTTCATCACGGATTCGATCGAGGCTGGCTATAATCAAGGCACCGTCAGCGAAAATGGGACCGGCAATCTCGCCCCCGGAAGCCCCAGTCCGTTCGGCCTCTGGGGAGCTCTGGGCACACGCGACCAGCGTGAAATGGAAGGGAGCGAGTATTTCTAACTCCGCTAATTATCGCTATTGAGGTCCTTTCCGGTGGTGTTCGCTCCGCTCAAACCACCGGCTATTTTCTTCAACGCCTTCGGCGTAGGGAAACTTGTGGGGGATCAACTGCTCGTCGACTTGTCCACCACGGAACAGCTTTCGCAATACTCGGCTCTATTTACTCCCGCGTTCCTTGGACGAGTAGCCGCGGACCGGATTGGCGCCCAGCAGGCTGCTGGAGGTGTCGCCAATCCGCCTCCCCATGGCGAGCGTTGCCGGGTAGAATGTCGCCACGCATGGTCGTGCGAATTGGCTCGCCGCGTCCTGTGCCCCTGTTTTCGATCTTTTAGCGGCCATCGCCATGATGACAACCACGGGCCTCATGATGGGGCTGGCTAGCGTCGCGACGAGCGATACCACTGTGAACGTGTCGCCAATGGATTTGGTTGTGACCGAACCGATTCACATCGCGACGACCATCGGCATGCTCCTGACCGCGAGTTTGTTCGCGGGGTTGGCCAGCGAATTGCTGAGGCTGCCCAAAGTCACCGCCTATCTCGTCGCGGGGCTGCTGCTCGGCACGAGCGTCTTTGACGTGATCCCGCACCAGCACTATCAATTTCTCGAGCCGCTGACGAAGTTGGCAATGGCTTTGGTGCTGTTTTATCTCGGCACGCTTTTTCCCTTTGATCAGATTCGCCGGATCAGTCGCCGGGCGATCCCGCTTTCGATCGGCGAGATGGTTTGCACCGGGGTCTTCGTGACCATTGGCGTTTACCTACTCGGCATGACGCCCGCCCAATCTGTTTTGCTTGGCACGCTGGCGCTCGCCACATCGCCCGCGACGACGATGTTTGTATTGCGGGAGACGAACGCCGAAGGTCCGGTGACGAGTCTCATCAGCACTCTCGTCACACTCAACAACCTCGCTGCGGTGATCGTCTTCGAACTGGTATGGTTGGGCATCGAGTTGGCGATGCCCGGTGGTCAGACGCAATCAATCGCAGCCACCTTGATGCGATTGGTTCAGTCCCTTGGGGGTGCGTTTGTCCTCGGCTTGGTCGGTGGGTTGGTGATGAGCTACGCCTGCGAGATCATGCACACGCGCCGCTGGCTGGTGCTGCTGGTCGGGATGGCCTCGCTGCTGCTCGGGCTGAGCGAGACGTGGCAGCTGCCGTACATGCTCGTGTTCCTGGTCGTGGGCGTCGTTGTGGTCAACTCATCGAGCGGCACGCAGAAGATAACGGAACAGTTTGATTCGATTGGCGGCCTGCTCACCGTCGTGTTCTTCTCTGTTCATGGCAGTGAGCTCAACCTCCGCTTGCTATGGCAGGTCGGATTGGTAGGGGCCGGGTATGTCATCTTGCGATCTCTGGGCAAGATTGTCGGTGTGTGGGCCGTTGCCTCCCGCACAGAAGCCTCTCCCGAGATCCGCACTTGGTTAGGGCCGGCGCTATTGGCCCAGGCCGGGGTGGCGATCTCGCTCAGCGCAACGGCGACCTCAAGGAACCCAGAGATCGCCGGTCATGTGCAGACGATCATCCTCGGCACCGTGGTCGTGTTCGAGATCTTCGGTCCCCTGCTGACTCGAGCCGCGGTGCTGCACAGCGGTGAGATGCCGATTGCCAATTCCATTCACCACACGTTCGGCACGCCGCTGAGCGCGCTGCGGAATGTGTTCACCCGGTTGGCAGGGTCCGCTGGACTGCTGGACAAGAAAACCGCCCTGTCGGAGCGGATGCGGGTCGAACAGGTGATGCGGCGAAGCGTCGAAGGGATCGCCGAGAACGCAGATTTCAACGAAGTCGTGCATTTTGTCGAGCACTCGCATGCCAACACCTTTCCCGTCGTCGACGACGATCGCTGCGTGGTTGGGTTGATCCGATTCGACCTGCTCAACCAAGCCTTTTTCGATCCGCAGTCGGATCTCCTGGTCCGCGCCGGAGATTTGGCGACACCGCCCGACCTGCTGCTGCGGCCGTCGCAGCCCGTTAAAGACGCGGTCAACCTGTTTCGCAAAACCAGCGATGACTGCGTTGCCGTGGTCACCGACGATACCCCGCATCGGCTGATCGCGACGGTGCGTCGTAGCGATCTGACGAGCCTCTTGATCCGTGACCGCAAAGCCGGTTTCGGCAGCCCCGAATAGCCGTACGGCCTTCGAGTCCGAGAGATTCGCCGACTCAGGATGTGGGGTCGTTCAACGATTGCGGTCTGCGCTGCAATCGCATGAAGATCATCAGCGACAAACCGGCCGACGCGAAGATCAGGCACATGATCATGATCTGGTAGCGGGCTGCGATCAGTGGGGATACTCCTGCGAGAACTTGGCCGGTCATCATCCCGGGAATGGAAACGACACCGACAGCGAAGAGACTGTTGGTGATTGGGATCAACGCCACGCGAACGGCTGAGTCGGGAGTGCCCTCGGTGGCGGAATCGAGTCGCTCGATCGCCAATGAGAGTGCGTTCATGCAGTTGCTGAAGGTCATCCCTGCTAGCGGAATCAAGATGCGTGGGTTGTACCAGGGCTCGACGTCGAGGACGCCAACGGTGATCACAGCGAGCGTTGTGCCACCGCCGATCAAGATCGACAGGAGGACGTCAGCATAGCGCCGCCAAGGCCTCTTCTCCGCGGTGCGGATCGCGATCGCCGAGGACGCGATCATCATCGCAGTCAGCGTCGCCAAGGTCACCCAAGCTCGATCGGACCGAAAGAGATAGACGAGCACGTAGCCAACGAGCGATAGCTGGATCAGCATTCGCCCGAGACCCTGCAGGGTTGTCCGCAATGAATGGCCTTCGGCGGCTAACCAGACGAGCAGTCCGAGGACCGGCACGAGGGCGATCGCTAAACGCGTCAGCGAAATCGGTTCAGCCATCGGGGGTGCCTCGTCAGTGAGAGCCTAGCGGTGACGTTTACCGATGTCGTGCGCCCGAGCCGCGGCGGCCCTGCTTGCGGTATTTATTCGGGTTATCAGCTTTGCCCGTGATCTCGTACAGGAACCGGCTCGGTTGCGTGGGACGCGGCTTGCCCCATTTCCTCCGCGTCAGGGCCAAAGACATGGTGAGATTCTCTTGGGCTCGGGTAATGCCCACGTAGCACAACCGTCGCTCTTCGGCGATGTCCTCGTCACGCCCGCTTTTGACGCTACGGCTGTGAGGCACGAAGCCATCTTCCATTCCCACCATGTAGACAACAGGAAACTCGAGTCCCTTGGCCGCGTGCATGGTCAGTAGCCAGACCGCGTTCTTCATGGCGAGCTTGTCTTTCTCGCTGCCCATTTCGCGACCCGACAGGGCGATATCGCTGAGGAACCCGGACAGCTCCGCTTTCTCGCTTTTGTCTTGATAGGCTGAGAGGGCATTGGTGAATTCACCAATCGAGGCCATCCGAGCTTCCCGTTCGTCGGGTTGGTCGTACAGCTTGGTGATCTCGTCTGCGTAGGCGGTCCGCTGCATCAGCGTCTCCATGGCACCGACGAGCGAGTCATTCTCGGCTCGCTGTTGCACGTCGGCGCAGAGTTGGCGGAGTTGCTCAATACCACGCTTGGCGGCTGGGGGCAAATCCTCGGTGGCCGCTGCGTTCTGCATGACCTGCCACACGGGCACACCCCGCTGCACGGCCCGGTCGACGAGTAACCGTGTCGTCTTGTTGCTCAGCCCTCGAGCCGGTGTGTTGATCACACGAAGCAGGGAGATCTCATCGTCGGGTTGATCGATCCATTTGAGGTAGGCGATCAGATCGCGGACCTCGCGGCGATCGAAAAACGATTGACTGCCGAGCATCACGTAGGGCACGTCGGCTTTGCGTAGTTCAGTTTCGAACAATCGCGGTTGCTCATTGGTGCGAAACAGAATCGCAATATTCTTCGGCTGTACGTGTTCGTTGTCGATCAGATGCCGGATTTCGCGGACGACCGTTTCGGCTTCGACAATCTCGTCTTTGTGCTGGACGATTCGGGGGCGTTTGCCCATCGGCCGATCGGGCTTGAGGATCTTGTCGTGCCGCTCGGTATTGAATGCGATCAGGGTATTGGCCATCTCCAGGATCGCGCCGGTGGAGCGATAGTTGTCCTCGAGCCAGACGACCTTGGCATCGGGCCAATCCTGGGAAAAGCTCAGGATGTGAGAGACGTCGGCGCCACGCCAAGCGTAGATCGACTGGTCATCGTCACCGACGACGCAGAAATTACGGTGGTCGCGGGTCAATGCTTGCGTGATCCGGTACTGGCTACCGTTGGTGTCTTGGTACTCGTCGACGAGCACGTGATCGTACTTAGCCGCTTCGGCTTGCCGGACCTCTTCGTGCTCGGTCAGCAGTGTTTCGGTATGCAGCAAGAGATCATCGAAGTCCATCGCGCCGCGGGCGCGGAGGGCGTCTTGATAGCGGCGGTAGCCCGAGGCCGCGAAGTGTTCCTTGTCCGTGCAAGCGTGCCCCGCAGCCTGTTCGGGCAAAATCGATTCGTTCTTCCAGGAACCGATGATCGACAGCATGTCCGAGGGTTTCAGGGCCGTGCCGGGCAAGCGAAGTTCGCGGAGGACGGCGCGGGCCAGCGATTCTTGATCGCTGCGATCGTAGATCGAGAATTTTTTGGGAAAGCCGAGCACGTTGGCGTGCTCGCGAAGCATCCGCACACATTGCGAGTGAAACGTGCTGATGACCGGCTTGGGCGGCGCTTTCTCGCCTTTGCGGCGGCGTTGGTTTTTATGGCCGAGCAGTTCGGAGACGCGTTCGAGCATCTCGCCGGCGGCTTTATTGGTGAACGTCACCGCGAGAATCCGCTCGGGAGCGATCCCGTGCTTGATCAGGTTCGCGATCCGGAACGTGACCACCCGCGTTTTGCCAGTGCCGGCACCGGCCAAAACCAGGAGCGGTCCCGACAGGGTCGTGACCGCTTCGGCTTGCGGAGGGTTGAGCCCCTCGACGCTGAATCCGTTCAAAAGAGAATGCTCAGGCGACGTCGACGTTGATACGGCGACCTTCGCGATCGAAGCGTACCTTGCCCGCCACGAGGGCGTAGAGGGTGTAGTCGTTGCCCATGCCGACGCCCTTGCCGGGATGGAACTTGGTGCCGACCTGGCGGATGAGAATATTGCCGGCAGCGACAGCTTCGCCGCCGAATCGTTTCACGCCACGGCGTTGTGCGTTACTGTCGCGACCGTTACGGCTACTGCCCTGACCCTTTTTATGTGCCATGATCTCTTCGCTTGCTGATTTTGTTTGCTGGTTTTGACGCCGTCTGCGGGGACGCGTCAAAATTGAATTGGATTGGGAAGACGAGAAAGTTACCGGAAGACCCACCGGTAATCAAGCCGTTTATCGAGCCCATATTTCTCCAACACGTAGGATTGTTGCTTTTCGTCGTCGAAAGCGGGGATCCCGAATCGGACCCGGTCGTCGATCTGGTTGGTCGCATCGCCGGGGCGATAGAAATTCAGCATCAGGGCTTTGCGGCGATATGGGGCATCGTCGCCTTCACCGTCCTGTTCAAACGCGTTGGTCAGACCGAAGACGTTGACACTGATGTAATCGATGTTCGGGTCCACATCGACCCAGGTCGCCACGCCCCACACGCCCGGGGCATTGGGATCCTCGGTGCGTGGGATTTTGACGCGGGAAATGTCCACGCTATTGTGCAAAGGGGCCGTGATCTGTTCGCGAATGGCGATCCGCTCGACTGCGGTCGGCAAGATTTGGTCGACGTATTGCTGGTCTGCCTCGCGGTCCTCCAGAACGAACATCGGGAAGAAACGACGGGACTGGTAGCTCACCGACTCAATCCGTTTGAAGATCGGTTCGTCGGGATTGTCCACCGCCGGACGCAGGTCGCCGCCGCGATATCGCACGCGGTAGACCATGTACTGCACGAGTTTTCGCTGCATCTTCCCGTCCGGCCGCGGGATGTCCAGATAAATTTGGCGAAGCGGTTTGAAGGACAATTCGAAGCAAAAAATCTCGCGGCGATAAATCACCTGCTTCAGCATCTCTTCGAGTGTGCGGGATCGCGGATCAAAATGAGGCTTGCCCTCCGGGTGATCTCCTGATTTTTCCCAAGAGATCTCCGGGTGGGCGTTGATCAGCGCCTGCAGGGTTTGCGGTCCGTCAAAGGTTTCCTTGGGATCCGGAGCTGGCGGGATGACCGTGACGACGCCCGGGGCAAAAGCGGTTTGCGTCTGGCTCGATGGATCCTGCTTCGTCTCGCCAGCTGGATTCGCAGCGGCGCCCTGGCCCATCGACGGGGCGGCGGCGATGGCGCTACCCAGCGTGATCGCCAGCATACTGAGGGCGACTCTGATATCGCGGGCTCGTACGGACTGAGGGCGTCTCACCCGGCTCATGGAACGTTCGTTGCGAAAAAGTTGCATCGGGGAAAACGCCAAAAACTCGAAAACGGCTGTCAGTAGATTAGGGGTATGACGCAGCATGGAGCAGAACGGGTCGATGCACCTCGCTCGTCAGGACGGCAGCGGATCGCACCGCTTCATCACGCAGGTGCGACCTGTCACGCGTTCCGTCACGGCCGGCTACCCGGTTCGTCGCTTCCCTAGCGGGACTTCACGTCGCTCGGTGAGAGTAGCTCGGCTACCGCTGCTCCTGATTCTACTTCGTCCCCCGATTCGGCCGCGGATAATTCAAGATTTTTGTCGTTTTTCCCGGAATCGGGATCGCTTTGGCCCGTGTTCCCGGTATCGCCTGTCAATCGCAGCGACGCGGCGAGCTGGGTGTCGGACCCTGCCAACAGTGGGACGCTCTGCCCGTCCATGGTCCAGGTGGCGAGCACGCGGCGGCGGCTATCGTCACTCAAGTGCATCATGATCCACTGGATCGGCACGCCTTCAACGCGGCCGCCGACGACCACATGGAGCATCCGCAGCCCCCCCTCTGTCATGCCTTCGCTGCTGCCGATGAGTTCGCCGAAGCGATCCCCGAGTGTTTTCTCGACATTGCTCTGGAATTGTTCCAAGCTCAGTTGTTTGCCTTCGACCAGGCGGGGCAGCGGTTTCAGGTTCAGCTGCGCGATGGATCGATCGTTCTCGATCATTCGCAGCACCGCCTCGCCCGGGAGGTCCTTCATCACCCGCCAGCGACGGTCCATCAAGCCCTCCACGCCGACATGATCGCTGGCCATCGTCACCAGCAAACGGCTTGCTGGTGGCGGCTCATCGAATGCGATTCGTTGCGGGGCCTGCGGCAAAGTCTGCACGCTCGGCAGCGGCTTGCGAACCATGCGGATTGTGGCGGTCACATCGAACCCCGGCTCGGCATTGCCGATCTCACGGGTCTCGTGGACCGCGACGGCTGCCCAGGTAACCGCTCCAGCTTTGCGGTCGAGCGTCAGTTTCCCCACAACCTTCAACTCGGTGGGTACGCCTGAGACCGAACCGTGCATCTTGCCACGTAACTGCAGCTTCGCTTCCGCGGCGTTCGCAGCGACCAATTCCACCTGCACGTCACTCGATGCGATCGCCGACAGATTGAAAAAGGAAGCGAGGTCCGACGAGAGAAGCGTTACCTTCTCGCCCGCTCGCATCATCTGATCGGGGACCAACGCGTCGATCGCCGTGCTGGCGATGGGCGTGCGTAGCAGGTCCATTTCCTCATGGGTTAGATAATCGTCATTGGAGTAGATCGTTTCGGGTAGCTCGTCGCGCCTGGCAATCACATCGCCCACCGAATGCCGAAGAGTGATCTCCTGGTCGTTGCGGCTGATCCGACTGGTCCCCGTGGCTTCATGAAAATGCCGTTCGGCCGCAATAATCTCCGAGTCAGCGGTCGCCCCAGCGGGCCGCAGATACCGCTCTTCATAATCCAGTGCCAATTTCGCTTCGATCGGCAGCATGCGTTTTTTGCTGTTACGCACCAATGGGTCTTGGAGCAAGTTCACATTCCCGTTGACTTCAATTTCCATGCGGACCCGAAAGAGGTCTTGATCCCGGTTGATGCCAAGCCGCGTCTGCTCGTTCGCATCGCCAGCCGTCGCCGAGCGGTCTGGACCCGACAGCAGAGTACCGCTCAACGCGCCCAGACTCGCGCCCGCCAAGGCAGTACCCGCGGATATCGATCGTAAGAATCCTCGCCGGGAGTGACTTGGCCCCTCAGGAAGGGTGGCTGGCGGAGGCCCACTAGGCAGCGATTGAGCCAGTTTCTCGAGCGAAACGGAGCGGGACAAAATTCCAGGGCGGGGGCGATTGCTCATGGCAGCGGACCAGTCGTTTGGAAAAATGAGGCGAGAATCAGCGCAAAAGCGGCGTTCACGACACCGCGTCTCTGCACAATCGGCACGCACCCACCAAGCGATTGAATGCTTGTCCCAGAATCGCCCTTATTCTCAAAATGAGACCCCAAAGTTTCAATCTGATTGTAAAAGTGACAATCTCAGGCATCCTCGGCGGGACACTTGGGGACGCCTGGATTTTTTTATCGGTACAGAAATGCGGGTATTTACGGGACACTTATGAAGTCAAGTGTTCTCCATGAACGGTTCTGGAGCACTTTGGCGCGGAAATTTCAGTACCTAGGTTCCGTTCGCATGAAACCGTGGGAACGCGGCCTGAATTTCGAAGCAAATTCGGCTGGGGGACGAACACTACCCCGACTTTCACGGTCTTTGTTGTGGGCACGACTTCGAAGTCGTCGAAGGTCGGATTTTTCACCCCAAGCTAGTCGTCGGAACGAGACGGAAGCGGTGGTGGCAGTCAGGCGTGAGGGGACATCGAGAAACGAGACACAGAAGCCTCGCGTGGCATGGAGCCACTCGAAACCTTCGGGCTGTCTGGTAAGCTTTGGATCGCTGATCCAATTGCTTTGCCCGGACGGTTCGGATCCCTTCATCGCCATATGGATTTGGCGATCCCCGGGCAAATCAGATCGATGTGTTGGCGACCCGCCGGGGTTGCATGGAAAACAGACATGAGCGATCACGCACTGGGAAAACAAGATTATGCTTACCAGCTACCGTCACATCGGATTGATCGAACTTCGCGACCAACTGACCCGGTTTGCGCCGCGGCCGAAAAAGATCGAACAAGGATTGCTCGCCGAGAAACTGCTCAACGAACTCGAGGACGATCGCGACTACCTGTTCGATTACGTCTATTTCCGAATCACAAACTACCATCCCGATTCCAAGCTGCGGCAAACGATCCGCTCGGAGGACCTGCAGCACGACCTGCGTCTGTTGATCGAAGACCTCGCCGATGCGGCAGTCCTCGATTCCGAGTCGGCTGGTGAGCGGGTGCTGACGGTCAATGAACTGGCCAAGAAGTTTCAGGTGTCCACCAAGACCATCAGCCGCTGGCGCGATGCGGGTTTGGTTGCCCGCAAATTCATGTTTGGCAAACGCAAACGGGTCGGGTTTCTACAGAGCAGTGTGGACCAGTTCATCAAGGACAACCGGGATAAGGTTCGTCGCGGTGAGCGGTTCAGCCAGCTCAGTGGCGACGAGAAATCAGAGATGATCGAACGTGCTCGGCAATTGGCCGAAGGCGGCGCCAGTCTCTCCGAAGTCACCCTCCAATTGGCTGGGCAAATGGACCGCTCGCCTGAAACGATTCGCTACACGTTGAAGAATTTTGACGTCAAGAATCAATCGCTCGCGATCTTTCCCCACCATCGGGAGTCCTTGACCGAGGATGACAAACGTGTCATCGCCCAGTTATACGCCCACGGAGCGACCATCCCGCAATTGTGCAAGCGATTCAAACGCACCCGTTCGAGCATTCGCCGCATCCTCGACGAGGTGCGGATGCAGGAAATCTCCGAACTGCCGCTCGATCACATCTACAACGAAGATTTCGAGGACACGAGCCGAGAAGCGGAATATTTGGCCGACATGCCCGACGGACCCCCCGCCCGCAAGGTTCGCACGCCCGCAGACCTGCCTAGTTACTTGGCAGCCCTCTACGACGTGGCCTTGCTCAACCGTGAGCAAGAGGGGCATTTGTTTCGCAAGATGAACTACCTCAAACACCGCGCCGGTGTGCTGCGGGATGAATTGATCGCCAGTGGCCAGACCAATGCAGCCACCATGGATCAAATCCAGTCTCTCTACGAAGATGCCGTGCGGGTTAAGAACAAGATCGTGCAGGCAAACTTGCGTTTGGTAGTCTCGATCGCCAAACGTCACCTCGCTAGTACCGATGATTTCTTCTCGCTGATCAGCGACGGCAACATGTCGTTGATCCGGGCGGTTGAGAAATTCGACTACTCGCGTGGCAACAAGTTCAGCACCTATGCGACCTGGGCGATCATGAAGAACTTCGCCCGGACAATTCCTAAGGAGTTCAAGCATCGCGACCGGTTCCGCACCAGTGGCGAGGAGATGTTCGATGCCCACCAAGACCAGCGACGAGATCCCTACACCGAGGAGACCGTCCAGCGCCAGCGACAACGGGAGCTCGCTCGGATTCTCGATCGCTTGGACGAACGCGAGCAAAAGATTATCTCCGCTCGATTCGGTCTCCAACGCGGTGTCGAGCCGCTGACGCTCAAAGAGGTCGGTGCCGAGATGGGTGTGACGAAAGAACGCGTCCGCCAACTCGAAGCCCGAGCGTTGACAAAACTTCGCGAAGCCGCCCGCGACGCGAAAATTGACGTCGAACTCGGGGCCGGCTGATATCGGCGCGTAGCTTGTCACGGATCGGCTGCTGTACCGGCTCGCGATTGCGTGAGCCGAGACGCGTCTGCGGCGCTACCCGGGACCTTACTGCGAATGGCACTTAGCAACACACGATGAATAAGTGCCGGTTCTAGTAGTGGACGAGGCGACGAGTCCTTGGGACGCAGGGCTCGCCGCCTCGCGCACGCGTCGGGTTGCCAAGCCCGCTTCGCAGCCTCAAGTAAGTGCCATTCTCCTTGCGGCACTCGGCTCAATATCGCGGCGGACAACCTCGATTCAACCGATAGCCCGTTGGTTCGGCTGAAATCCATGCTTGGTATTCTTACGTCCAAGCACTGCCCCTGTGTGAGAGCCACGTAGGGGAGCAAACCGGATCAGCCACCGCGCGTTTAGAACTTCAAGCCGCTGCGTGGCTCGAAGGATTGTTCGCTCTCGAACTGTTTCAGTAACTCGACCGCTGCGTCGGACATGTCGTCGGGCAGCTGGATTTGCAGTTCGACGATCAGGTCACCAGGGGCTCCTTTGGCCGATTGCACTCCGAGCCCCTTCAGCCGGAGGCGTTTCCCGCTTCGGCTGCGAGGGGGAATCGAGAGCGTGACAGTCCCTTTGGGAGTCGGAACATCGGCTTTCGTACCCATTGCCGCTTCCCCGACGGTGATCGGCAGATCGAGTTCCAGGTTCTTGCCTTTTCGCTCGAAGTAGGGGTGCGAATCGATTTGGATGATCAGGATCAAATCACCCGGCGTCCCCCCGGGGCTGGATTGGCCCTGTTCTCGCAAGCGAATTTTTGCACCATCTTCGACGCCGGCCGGGATCGTGACAGAGAGTTTTTCATGCTTGCCTGTGCCGGTGGGATAAAACTCAGCTTTCCCGCCGAGAACCGCTTTTTCGAACGGGATCGCTAACTCATAGCGAACGTTGGACCCACGCTGCGGTGGCGCGGCAGTCCGATGTCGGCCGCCGCCCGGCGCAGCCCCGCCGCCGAGGATCTGTTCGAAGAAATCATTGAATCCATTTTCGAAGCCTCCGCCCGCATCGCCGCCGCCTTGACGACCCGCCGCGCCGAAGATCTGTTCGAGATCGAGGCCATCAAATGAAGGTCCCGCTCCTCCTCCGCCGCCACCGCCACCGGCGCCAGGCGGGTACCCGCCGCGGATTTTCTCGAAATCAGCGCCATAGCGATCGTAGGCAGCTCGTTTGTCCTCGTCTCCCAGGACTTCGTAGGCTTCTTGAACGCGTTTGAATTTTTCCTGGGCCGCTTTGTCATCCGGGTTCATGTCCGGGTGGTACTTGCGCGCCAATTTACGATAGGATTTTTGCAGATCGGATTTATCCGCGTCGCGAGAGACTCCAAGCGTTTGATAAAGGTCTTCAGCCACAGTGTGTCATCAACAGAGTAGGAAACGTCGCAGGGGCGAGAAAAACGGGCGGGGCCGCGACAGAGGTCGTCTCTGTCAATTTGGCATCGCCACAATTGCTTGGAAGACTGTAGCAAAATGCAAACCAATTCCGCAGCGCCCCACGCTCGCGATTGTTTTGCTCGCTTTATCTGGGACGCTGTCGCCAGTCGGAGCGGCCGATGGGAAGTGGACCATTTCTGCGGTCGAAGAGTCTGATGGTGAACCGCGTGTGGCACGAATCGAGCTGACCCGACCGACGGTATCTCGCGGTGGCAACCGGCCCACTAGCCGTGTCAAGCGGCTCCGGATCGTTCGGCCTCTCCCAGGCCGAACGGCGGTGGAAGCTGGATTCGGATTTGTGCTTGACGGTCCCACGAATTTGAACCTAAGCGAAGGTGGCTACGAATTTCGTGTTTCGCGTGGGCCAGAGTATCGGGTGATCGGGGGCAATTCGACGATTGAGAAAACAAGTTCTGACGAGCACGTATTTGCTCTTCCTCGGATCCTCAACATGCGGCAACTGGGCTGGACGAGCGGAGATTGTTTCGTCCCGTGGTCGCGGGAGAACCTACCGATTCGGATGACCGCCGAGGATCTTCACGTGGCCATGGCCGTTGCCAATCCGGTCGCCCGCGAAGGTGACGACCCAGCAAAGAAAGTTGTCGAACTTCGCGCCCGGCGCCGCCGACACGAAGAACCGCCCTTGAGCGATCCGCTGTGGATCGGCAACGATGTTAACGCCTTGGGCGGTTTGGCGTTCTATGGTAGCGCTGCAACTGGGCCCGACGCTCTCGCCACGGGATCTGAATCCGAGGATCCCTCGGAGACTGATTCAGACCTCGCTGCCCTGCAATTACTCGCCCGCCTGGCATCGCAACGCCGAGACTCCTCCGCTCATCCACTGGTGCAGGGTAAGGTTGCTGTTGAAAACCCGTTTGCCTGGCCGCTGCCGGTTTATCTCGCTAGCGATCAGGTCGATGGTTACTTCGTACTCGGTGATTGGTTGCGACTGGATCGACCGATCACGCAGACGAAGTCGGGACGTCCCTACTCGACCAGCAACCATCGCACAGCCATCTCGCTCGGCCGCGAAGCCGAACAGATTGGTTGGGAGCTACTCGACGCGGGATTCCGAATGGCACCCCTGGCGGGTAGCGGTGATGAGAGAGGCTTGCATCCGGTCGGATACAACCGCCTCTATGTTGCGGGCGAATCGATCGATTCGAGCTCATCGTCGAGCCAGCCCGTGGAGTCTGCCGAGCAATGGTGGCAGGGAGTTTGGGAAGGGCGCAGCTTCGCGACCAATGGACCGTTGCTGATTGCCAATCTCGACGGCAAATTGCCTGGGCATGTCTTTCGTGTCGATGCAGCCGACCCGATTCAGTTGCGAGCCGAGCTGACGCTCACCGTCCAAGACCCGGTCGACTACTTGGAGGTGATCTACAATGGGCAAGTCCACTACTCGGCCAAGCTCGATGAGTATGCCAAGGCCGGTGGGAAGATACCGCCTCTGCACGTCGACCGATCCGGATGGGCTTTGATCCGAGTCGTCACGCTCTATGAGAATCACTTCCGCGCCGCCACAACGGCTCCATGGTATTTTGAAGTCGACGGTGAGCGGCGGATCACACGGAGCAGCATCGAGTTCTTTCAGAATTGGCTCGCCGAATATGAAACATATCTGCGATCCCAACCCGACGCTGACCTCAACGCCTACGCCCCGTTCATCAGGTCCGCTCGCGATTTCTGGCAGTCGCGATTGCAGGCAGTTAACGCGAATTGAATCATAGTCGACCGACGGCTCCGCCCGTCGCGAGGAACAGCCGGCGTTGTTTTTAGCTCAGACGGACGGAGCCGTCTGGCTACGAATTTGATAGTGGACCGACGGCTCCGCCCGTCGTGAGGAGCAGCTTGCGTGGTTTTTAGCTCAGACGGTCGGAGCCGTCTGGCTACGAACTTGATAGTCGACCGACGGCTCCGCCCGTCGTGAGGAACACCTGGCGTTGTTTTTAGCTCAGACGGACGGAGCCGTCTGGCTACGAATTTGATAGTGGACCGACGGCTCCGCCCGTCGTGAGGAACACCCGGCGTGGTCTTTAGCTCAGACGTTCGGAGCCGTCTGGCTACGAATTTGATAGTCGACCGACGGCTCCGACCGTCGTGAGGAACACCTGGCGTTGTTTTTAGCTCAGACGGACGGAGCCGTCTGGCTACGAATTTGACAGTCGACCGACGGCTCCGCCCGTCGCGAAGAACAGCTGGTGTGGTTTTTAGCTCAGACGGTCGGAGCCGTCAGGTTGCGAATTTGATAGTCGACCGACGGCTCCGCCCGTCGCGAGGAGCACCTGGCATGGTTTTTAGCTCAGACGGACGGAGCCGTCTGGCTACGAATTTGACAGTGGACCGACGGCTCCGCCCGTCGCGAGGAACAGCTGGCGTGGTTTTTAGCTCAGACGGTCGGAGCCGTCTGGCTACGATTTTGATAGTGGACCGACGGCTCCGCCCGTCGCGAGGAACACCCGGCATGGTTTTATGCTCAGACGGTCGGAGCCGTCTGGCTGCGATGGTCCCGTGAAGGTTGGCGGCACGGCGGAAGTACCGTTATACTGGCGAGCATCCATCCTCCACCTCCCTCCTATGATCGTGGCCCCGCCTTATGAAATTGTTTTCTTCTAAATCACTGCCAGCGTATTCGCGGCGCTTGAGTCTTGTGACAGTTGGCTTGCTTGCCGTCGGGGCCACGGGATTGGATCTTGGCCAATCGCCTGCTCGGCAGATGCAGACCTATGCGACGGCTTATCTCGATACTCTTGACGAATCGCAACGTCAGCAAACGACGATGGACTTCGATTCACCCAAACGAGTTGGCTGGCACTTCATCCCCAAGGATGACCGCAAAGGATTGAAATTGGAGCAGATGAACGACGCCCAACGCACCGCAGCACTGCGGCTATTGCGTGCGGCACTCAGCGAAGCAGGGTATCGCAAAGCGAACCAGATCATGCTGCTCGAAGAGGTGCTCAACGAGCTCGAAAAGGGCCAGGGCGGGAACGAACGGAATCCTGAAAAGTACTACGTCACGCTCTTTGGAACGCCGGGTAGTGACGAGTCATCTGCAAGTGGCGACGCAGCAGACCGCTGGGGGTTGAGTTTCGAAGGTCATCACATGTCGCTCAATTTCGTTTGCCGTGGTAATCAGATGCTCGACAGCACGCCCCAGTTTCTAGGGGCCAATCCCGGGGTGATCAAAGACGACACGGGAGTGACGTTGAGCAAGGGGACTGCGGTACTCAGTCGTGAAGAGCAGTTGGGTTTCAAACTGATTCGTTCGCTCAGCGACGAGCAGAAGGAAATGGCAGTATTCGCTGAGGAGGCCCCGCGAGATATTCGCTTCGCTGGCGAGGCCCAGCCCACGCCCGGCCCCGCAGAGGGAATCGAGTATGCGAAGCTCGACGCGGCCCAGCAAGATGTCCTGCGGGATCTGGTGAAGACTCACACCAACGTGGTCGCTGAACCCGTCGCCGAGGCGCGGCGGGCTCAGATCGAAGCCGATGGTTGGGATCAGGTTCAATTCGCCTGGGCTGGCGCCACGAAACCGGGGGTCGGTCACGCTTACCGTATTACGGGCGAGCGTTTTTTGATCGAGTTCAACAACACCCAGTCCGATCCGTCAGGGAACCCGGCCAATCACATTCACTGCATCTACCGCGACCTGACCGGCGATTTCGATTTGCCTGCGGACAGCGACCAGTAAGGTACACGGTGTCTGCGTCGTGGTAGTCTGGATCGCATCCGCCGCCGCACGTGGTGTCTACTGCTGGAAACGCTGGACCATCCCAATGAGTTTCTTCGCGTCGATGGGTTTGCTGAGGTAGTCATTGCAACCCGCTTGGAGACACTCGTTCATATCGCCCTGCATCGCATCCGCGGTCAGGGCGACGATAGGTCCGGTGTATCCGAGCTTGCGAATTTGCCGAGCCGTTTCATAACCATCCAGGTTAGGCATCTGCATATCGAGCAGAATGAGATCAGGGCACCTACCGCCTTTCAAGCAATCGTGAAAGTAGTTCACCGCGATCTGACCGTCTTCACACTCATCGACGGTCGCTCCAGCGGCGGTGAGCAAGCGTTTGCTTAAAAAGCGGATATCACGCCGGTCGTCCACGATCAGGACGAGGCCGCTCAGGCGTGTCGTTTCGTCCTCGACCTGCAATGTCGAGACTGGGTCATTCGTGGAGGATCTTGGGTAGCCCGTCCGCTCGACATCGGTCAGGTCACCGGTGGCGACCCTGACAAAAAATGTGCTGCCGACGCCGACGGTACTGCTGACACCGATTTCACCACCGAGCATGGCTGCCAATCGTTGGCTGATGGCGAGTCCCAGCCCGGTGCCTCCAAAATGTCGGCTCACCGAGGCATCACCTTGGGAGAACGGCAGGAACAAGCACTCCTGCTGCTGGGCTGTCATCCCGATGCCTGTGTCGGAGACTTCGATGTGCAACAACCTCTCTTCGGAGTCGAGACGCACGCGAATGTTCACTCGGCCTTCGCTAGTGAACTTGACCGCATTGCCGACGAGATTGATGAGGATTTGCTTGAGACGCTTGGCATCGGACACGATCGTCGTGGGCAGTTTGCCGTCGTATTCCACCGCGAGCTTAAGACCGCGTTCGGTAGCACGCACGTCCATAATCCCTCGCACATCCTCGACGAGCTGACAGGGATCGAATCGTTCAGGTTCGATATCGAGTTTGCCCGCTTCGATCTTCGAGAGATCCAGGATGTCGTTGACGATGTCGAGCAGGTAGGCACCGTTGCGGCGGATCGTCTGCAGGTACTGCTTGGCTTCTTCGCTCTCAACGAAATCTTGTAAGAGATCGGCATAGCCCAGGATCGCGGTCATGGGGGTGCGAATCTCATGGCTCATGTTCGCTAGAAACTCGCTCTTGGATTTACTCGCTTCGGTTGCTATTCGCTCGCTCTCGCGAAGCTCGATCGCCTGCACGTGTTCTCGGGTGGAGTCCCAGTTGAGTCCGTACATACGCACCACCCGACCGGAGGCATCTTGGATGACTTCACCGACACCCTGCAACCAGCGGGTTTCTCCATCGGCCCGAACGATGCGAAATTCACAGTCATAGGTGTCGCCATCGTCCAAGGCCTGCGCCCAGGTCGCTTTCAGCTCGTCGATATCGTCGGGATGAACATACGAAAAGAACAGCTCCGAGCTGGGCTGAGTACCCGTGTCGATTCCTAGCAAGGCAAACACTTCGCTCGTCCAGAAGCTTTCTTGGGGGGTCCATTCCCAGGCTGCCATGCCCGCAGCCCCTAGAGCCAATTCCAGTCGAGACTTGGCTTCGGCCAATTGGGTCACATCCACGAACGTCACAACGATTCCATCATGGTCGCCACTGGGGGTGTGGTAGGGGATGACACTGCGAATATAAACCCGGCCTGACTTCGAACTCAGAGTGTTCTCAATGACATCGTTGTCGGCCAAACTGTCTGGGGTGGGCAGACTCGGCATCGGTTCAATTGTGGAGACAAAATTTGCGAGCGGGCGTCCGATGTCGGTATCGAGTAGATCGTAGATGGCTGTCACTGCCGGAGTGAAACTTCGAATTCGCAGCTCATTGTCGAGGAAGATTGTGGCGATGTGGGTGCTACGTTGCAGGTACTGGATGTCGTTATTACTTCGCACGAGCATCTCGTTGGTCGCCTGGAGTTCCTCTTTCGATGTTTCGAGCTCCTCATTGGCCGACTGCAACTCCTCGTTCATCGAGAGCAGTTCCTCGTTCGATGACTTCAGCTCTTCGTTGGATGTTTCGAGTTCCTGGACGGTACGTTCGAGTGCCTCGCGTGTCCGCGCGAGTTCTGATTCGAGCTGCTCGATGACCTGGGTGGCCGAGGAATCATCGCGACGATTGCGCCGAGGGTCGCGCGGTGGGTCCCCCTCGGCATCATCATCCACCTGCAACGGTGTCCCCACGCGATGGAACACGACCAAGTGCAGGCTCGCGTCCTCGCCCATTTCCGGCATCGGCTGGACGGTTATGTGGACTCGTTGCAATCCTCCGGCAACGCTCAGTGACAAGTCTTCGGCGAGCGCTCGGCGACGATGATTCTTGGCTTCAGCGAACGCCGCACGCAATCCAATTCGAATGGAATCGTGGGCCATCGTGATGATATTATTTTTAAATCGCCCTCCCGACATTTTCAGAAAAGGAGTTGGGTCCGACGACAAAGTTTGAATATGCCCCTCATCGTCGACGACCGCCCACTGCGGCGCAAATTCCCCAAGAATGATCTCTTGGGCATAACGAAACAAATCGATTTCATCAGATGACTCCCCCACAATCCGGTCGGACTGGCCGAGATTGAGAATGGGGAAATCCAGTTTCGCGGAATGATCGAGCGACGTGATCCGCCGTTGGTACACACGATGCTTGATATGGATCGGACGAAACAGTTCCTTGTTGACAGAAAGGGTTTCGGCGGGCCCTAGGAAGAGAAACCCACCCGGCTTAATCGCGTAGTGAAATAGCGGGATGAGTTTCTTTTGCAGATGGCTGCCAAGATAGATCAGTAGATTGCGGCAGGAGACCAGGTCGATTTTGGTGAAAGGCGGATCACTGATGAGATTGTGCGACGAGAACACAACCATGTCCCGGATCCGCTTGCTCGCGAAATAACGATTGCCGCGTTTGACGAAAAACCTACGCAAGCGATCGGCGGACATCTCATCTTGAATCCCGATCGGGTAGTCGCCCGTTCGTGCCACTGTGAGCGCATGTTCGTCGAGATCGGTCGCGAATATTTGAACGCTCGCCTCTTTGTCGTTTTGGTCCAGAATCTCCGCGAGCAGGATCGCGATCGAGTAAGGTTCTTGACCAGTGGCGCAGCCAGGGACCCACACCCTCAACGGTGTGTCTCCCTGATGTTGTTCGACCAGCGGCGTCAAGACGTCGCGTGCCAGGGAGTCAAATGCTTGCGAATCGCGGAAAAATGCAGTGACACTGATCAATAGGTCGCGGAACAACCGGACGGATTCTTCACGGGACGTTTTGAGCATCTCGACATACGCGTCCACGCTGCTGATCTTAAGCACCTGCATCCGCCGCCGGATTCGGCGGACCAAGGTCGTCGTTTTGTAGTGTCTGAAGTCGTTGTTGGTGTGGATCTGTACAGCGGACGCGATTGTAGGAATCGCCGTGATGATGTTCCGATTGAGTTGATCAGCGTTCTCGGCGTCCTGTTGCTCATGCATGTGTTGAGCGTGATCCCAAATCTCGGCTGCGATTTTCTCGGGCGGTAAAACGTGATCGACGCTCCCGAGCGTTGCCGCCGAGCGAGGCATCGAACGCTCGTCCGCGGTATCGATGCTCTGAGCAATCGTCATGCCTCCAGCGTCACCGATGGCGCGGAGTCCGAGGGTGCCATCGGATCCCGTTCCTGAAAGCACCACGGCAACGGCGTGCTCCTTTCGCGACGTCGCTAGACTCGCAAAGAAGTGGTCGACCGGTGCGGCCCGCTCGTCAGCGGGAAGTTGAATTGCTACCAGTTTCCCGCTGCGGATCTCGAACGCCAATCCCGTAGCAGGGCAATACGCGCAACCCGCTCGGATCGAGACCTCTTCATCACTAGAGATCTCTTGCCATGCCTTCCCAGCAAACAACGCTGCCGTATCGCCCTCGTCGGGCGTCTGGGATTCGATCTCGGACTGGTGAGCCGATGGACTCGCTCCCGCCCGGCTGGTCGCGAACACGAGCGTGATCGCTCTGCCAGCATCCGCTTGCGTGTTGGCGGAGATCTCTGCGGCTAGGCTTTCTGCTACCTGAACAGCCACCGACCAACTGTCGGCTCCGACGGCGATACCAACGATGAGCGGTGGCGACGTTTCCACATTCGAAGTCGCCGGTTGTTCTACGCCCATTAACTAACCGTCTGGAGCAAGGGGGTCGGGGATACTGACAGTGTAACGGAATTCGCGTTTTACTCTACCGCATTCTTCGCGTTTTGAATCCTCCGAATGACTACCGGACAGGTGATCAGGCCAGGCCCCAGCGTCGGCGAAGTATCCACTCGACACAGAGGCTACCAGCGAACAAGCCGAACACGAGCCAACCGCTGAGGGGGCCGTCACCGAGCCGCCATTTCTCAATCACCGCCCGCTCCGCTCGCCGTCGTTGGTTCCCGATCCGCTCGATCAATTCGGAGATCTGGTCGGCCCGAAACGACTCTCCGCCAGCGGCTTCAGTGATCAATGCGAGGCGATCGAGCAACGCGTGATCAGCATTCCTCACCGCCAACTCCCGGGTATCATCGATGACTTGAAACGGCAGTTCAGCGGCAGCGGCTTGGCCAGCCGAATCGCTTGATCGCACCCGCAGTCGGTAAATCCCTGGAGGCAGTCCGTTGGTCAGCGTCTCGGCATTTTCGTCAGCGGCCGCCCCGGCGACCTCGCCGCTGGCCTCGACGCGCATTGCATCTCCGCTGCCCCTCGTCGTTGTCGTGACGTCGAGTGAACGCACGTCACCTGATGCCGATACCACTTCCACCGTCCAGTCTCCGGCGCCCACGCCCTCGCCCTCGCCGCCTGGACGCTGGGTAGCCGTGAACAGGCTACGCTCGGACGTGCTCATCCGCCGACGCGTCATCGTCAGTTCCAACTCACCCTCGGTGGTCTCTTCACGCGAGAGCATCCACAGCATCAGTTGTCGCCAGTAGCGCCGATGAAACTCGCTCGCTCCACTCGTCCACCAAATCCAAGTCGAATCGAAAGCGAGCGAGGCAACACGTCCTTGGCCGAATTCGCCCACGACCATCATCGGCTGCGCCTGTGAATCCTCTAAAAGTACCTGGACACCCGGCGCCACCTTCACGCCAGCAAACCGGTTGCCCCCGGGCATGGCGGGCAGAGCCAACCATTCGTCCTCATCGGATTGCGATGCGTCCAAATCGATTCGAGTGATCGGGTGGACAGCAGCGATGTGGAGCGACACTGGACCTGCGAGTTGGCCAGGCAATAAAGCCTCTGCCCCATCCGGCCCCAGCGGTCGCCGCAGGTCGCTCGTTTCTCTGCCAGGCGACTGCGCGGTTGCCCCATCCAACTGCACTGGCAAGACATTCGCCAACGGCGTTGCCTCGTAGCCTCCGGGGCCGTAGGTCCGCTCACCACCGAGCGTCAGCAATGCCGTTCCACTGGCAACCAGCTCGGCGATCCGGCTGAGTTGCTCCTGGCCCAAGGCGGCCGAATGCAGGTCCCCGAGAATAATGACGTCAAATCGGCCTGGTTGGAGATCGTCATCGAGATCGATCGGCCAAAGCGACGACGTGTCCCGTGGGATCCAGCGATAGGTGAGTTCGAGATCGGGAAACCGCCGCAGAGCCCGTCGCAGGTACCGTTGTTCCAATCGTGGCGTCCCCTCGAGATACAAGACGCGGCCACCGCCCGAGCGCACATCAACAAACGAAATCTGCTGGTCGTTGGTCGTGTCGGTCTCTCCCGCTGGAGAGCTCACCCCAGCAATCAGTCGGTACTGACCCGGGTCCGGTGCAACGACTGGAATATTCATCACCTCGCGACTGGCGTCCTGATCCGACGTGATCGTGCGCGTCGCGGCGACCGTCTGTTCGCCTGCTTCGTCCACCCAGACCAATGTGAGTTCGATCGGTGTCCCTGCGTAGCCGCGGGTTTGAACCTCCAGTGAAACGTCGGTCTCGTTGCCAGTAAACATGCGATAGGTTTCCGGCAAGGAGCTGACCGATACATCTCGCTCTGGACCGCTCGCAGCCCGCGGTCCCAGAGCCACCGTCCACAGTGGGACCCCGATCGAAGCCACCCACTGCGCCGATGCGACGGGATCGCTGGTCTGCCCAGCATCGGAGGGCATCGTTTGCGTCCCATCGCTGATCAAGACGATCCCGGCCAGTGGCGTGCTCCGCGATGTTGCCACGGCCGCCTCGAGCGGTGACGCCAGGTTTGATAATCGGCCATCGGGCTGGACCGTGTCAAGCGATGGAAGCGTTCGAGACAGATCACCTGCTGGGCCCCCGACGAGCCGTTCACTCGAATCGTCAAACCGATACAGGGACACGTTGAGATGGTCATCGAGGGAGGACAGTCCCTCCGCCAAGGCAGTCAGGGATCTCCACTGCTGGTGCCAACGGTTTTCCGCGCCACCAATCGCGCTGGGCACGTTCGGATGCCCCTCATTCGCCCCGCCGGCCGGTGTTGTTACCGAAGGGTCACCTGATGCCAGCGTCATGCTCCGCGATGTGTCGATCGCGATCGCGAGCGTCGCGGCGGCTGGCCGATTGTCCGTTTGAACCCACGAGGGCCGGAGCATGGCGAGCACCAGCGTGATGGCGGCGATGCCGCGAAGGGCCAATAGGAGTCGGCGCCTGCCCCGCGTCACACCCAGAGGCATGATCCAAAACAAAAGTGAGACCACCAGGATCGTGAGCACCAACCCAGTGATCCCCGAGTTGTAGATCGGGTCATAACTCAATCGCATCAATCGGACTCCCGATCGGATGACGAACCGTAAAAACGATTGCTCAAGATTTGCTCCGCCAAGAACACCAGCACCACCATCAGCATCAGCGGCCCATGCAACGAAACAGCAGCTCCTGCCTGCCCTCCCGTCCGCAGCGACAGTTCACCGAGGTCATGATCCATCGACCAATCCTGATCACCAAACCACCGCTGCAACGTCTCCTGGTCGGTCGTTTCCCCCGCGGACCAGACTGGTGGCAAATTTACCGAGAGACCGCTCCACAACCGCGGCCCACGCAGAAAGTAGGTGCCCGGTGTGTCGGTGTCTTGAATCAAAACATGGGACTCGGTCGCCGGAAGGGTACGCCCGCTCGCTTGCCCGGGTTGGTAGAGCTCGACCACCGGTTCGTCTTGAACGCCGCTTCCGTCGCTATTGCCGTCGGTGTTGCCTCTGCCATCACCGGTCCCCCATTCCAAGTGCCGCAGGACAGGTTGGCCTGCGAGGACGGTCGTATCCTCGTGATGCAGTCCCGCCGCCCACGCGGCGAGTCCGCGAACGGCCATGAATGCGGGCCACGCGTCGGCAGCACCAAACAGATCGTTCCAATCTCGCGTTGACCGGCCGAGGGCGGGCAAGGGGGTCGTTGTCAAAGCAACCCGTCCCTCGCCCAGTCGCCGGATCAGTACCGCGGGGTGTCCCCCGCCAGCCTGGTCGTTGGGCTTTGCATACCGAGCAATCACATCCCATGCTGATCCCTGACCGGCTGAATTCTGACCCGTTGATTCACCTTCCCTCGATGGCTGCTGCATGGATGCAGCGTTGCCGGAGGTCGCCTCGGCCACTTGCCAGTATCGCTGGATGCGAAAATCGCTCCAATTCGGCATGGAAGTTGGCCGCATCAATGTGGAGAAGATCGGGTGGGTGTTGTTCGTTACTTGCCAAAACGTGCCCGGCGCAGGCACACGCCAGGACCGAATCAGGGGCGGGGCCAGTGGCTCAGTTGACCGCGCTGCTTGCCCGAGATCACCGCCGCTCGACGCCATGCCAATCACCTCGGCGGCGGGACCGAGGCTGATCATGAGACCGCCGCCGCGCGAGACCACGCCCGCGATATCGTTCCACATGGCCGTGCTGATCCCATTGGACGAACCAACAATTTCGCGTCTCCCCGCATCAAAGTGCAGTGGTGGGTCGATCAGCACGACTAGGTTGAACACGGTCCAATCGACGGCGGCCAGATCACGGTAACTCACCGTTTCGATGTTGTAGCTCGCTGATGCCGAATCGGGCGCGTGCGGCGCCGTCATGGCGGCCGCCAATACCGAGGTCTCGTTGCGGTCCTCGCCCACCACTAAAACGCGTGGGGAGGCGGGGATGTCGACGGTGATGAACCGCAGATTATCCCATTGAAAACGATCGCCGCCAAGCAACTCGACCACCGCATGGTGGGTGCCTCGCGTCAGCGGGGGCAGTGTCAAGGAAACCTCCTTGGCAGCGCCACCGCTCAGTGCAACCGATGCTCGGTCGACCGTTCGTCGTTGTGGGAAAACGATTCTCCCATCGCGGACGACGGGCAGCGCCGGATTCTGGTCATAGAGACTGAGCTGAACCGTAGCCGTGAACGCCTTCGTGCTCGTTCCGTCTGCACCGGAGTCAGGCAAAGGGGCGGCTGCCATTGCGCTCGCGGGCCACGCACCGACCTCGAAGCGAATCGGGATCGCTGTTTCCGGTGAGGGGGCGACCTCGGCTACCTGCGGCGGCGAAATCCATGAGTTGAACGTGTCCGCATCGGCAACCGGTCGCCCCGCCGAATCCGCTTGACGGTTTCCCTCGCTTTCGAGTTCGAGTTCCCCTTGCTCGTGGGTGCTGAGGATTCGAATCGGGACACCTTCGTGCTGAGCCGCAGCCAAGGGCGATCGCGTGTTCGATGCAGGCGCGTTCGTTTCCCAAGTCGGCGCCGACATGTCGGATATCACGACGACTTGATGTTGGGGCAGATCGCTGGTGCCGACGAGATCCACCGCCGCGACGATCCGCTCCGCAATCGGCGCGGGCACCGCGTGCGGTGTGATCCGATCCAACCTCGCCTGGGCGGCTCGCGGATCGAGCGAAAAACCTGCCGGCGACCCCGATCGGTCCACGATCGCCACGCGGCTGCCGCTCGGCAGGCTGTCGATCAGGTCGCTCGCCCAGGCCAGGGCCAGGGCCAGGCGTGTGCCCGCGAGATCCAGCCCCGCCTGCTCACGCAGCTCTTCGCTGTTCTCCGCCACCGCCTGCGTGTTGCCAGCGGTGGAAGTGAAGTCGTCGTCGATGCGCCAGGCCGAGGAGGGGGAGTTGTCGATGAGGATTGCGATCGCCATCGGGCCGTCGCCAGCGATGCGCGGGGAGGTGCCGCTTGCGATCGCGCGGACTGCCACGATCCCACCGATGCTCGCCAACACGATGGCGACGGCCAACAGTGACCACGCCAACGATCGGGCCAGACCGCGTGAGAAGGCGACCGACGCCATGACCAACAATACCGCTCCAGCGACCAGCAGCATGCCAGTGGAAATCCACTGGGACGACATCGCGGCATCAATGTGAGGCTGGGCCAATACGATGGCGAAGGCGACCAGAGCGAGGATCCTCAGTACCAACAACCACAGACGGCGCACTCGCAGTCGGCTGCTCTGCGTCGTCAAGCGTTGTCGTAGAAAGGAGACCGCGGGAAAGACAACACGGCGAGGTGGCTGGCGAGCCAAAAAATGCAAGGCGATGGGAACTCCCGCCGCCAATGTTCCCAACAGCAATGTTGCACTGAGGAAACTCATTACTCGATCGAAACCGCCATCAGTCGCAGACGCTCAACCAGCCGAAATAAGGTGTCGGTCTCGATCGTGTGCGGTCCCTGAAAGGACTTGAACTCCACTTCCACGCCGCCGCCTCGCAAGAGATCACGCAAAGCTTCGGCACTGGAGAAAGGCAGGATCGGATCGACCCGACCGTGTGATTGGAGAACGTGTGTTTCAGCGAGCCGTGGCATGGCCTCGGTCCAGGATGATTGGCAGACCAGGGTTCCTGAGAACTGTACCAGCATGCTCGGTGGTCGCACGCTACCGCGCAGGGCCACGTCCATCGTCAACATCGCACCCTGGGAAAATCCACCGAGCACGTAGGGGGTGTCGTCGGGGAAATCCGCAAGCACGGCGGTCACGGTTTCCTCCAAGGCCGCGCGAGCCTCGTCAATGCCGGGTGGAACTTCATCGTGCAGCTGAGCAAACTGATTCGTCTGCAAGAGCTCTTGCAGCATGCCCATGTTCAACGGCCACCACGCACGCCCCTCGGGCATTCCCACGTCGGATAAGTCGTGAGGCGCTTCGGGGTAGATGAACCGAAGCTGCGCCGAGTCGCGGCCGATCCATTCGATCAAGTGAGGCGTCAGCGAAGCGAGGTCATCGCCGGGGGCACCGTAGCCATGACATAGGATGACAGGGATCTGAGGCTCTTCGGATCCGTCGACGACGAGACAGCGAAGAGAACCGATGGTTTCGATGCGTGGCCGGGCGGCGTAGCCGTCGGCGGAATAGTTGGGCTTGTTCATGCCCCTAGGTTACGCGAAAGAGGGTGTCTTTCGCCAGGCACGCTTAGAAACATGCTGCTCACTCGGGCGTCGTCATCCCCAACTGGTTCATCTTGCGATAAAGATTTGCGCGATGCAGTCCGAGCCGTTTGGCCGCCTGGGACATGTTTCCGCCGCATTGAGCGATTGCGGACTCGATATGAGCCACTTGGAATTCCCGCGTCACGTCGCTGAGTCGACCACTGCCGGTACCGCCCGGTCGCTCCGTCGCCGGAGCCGCTGTCGAAACGCCGCTTCGTAGCATGAGGTCGCTTTGACCGACCGTTTTTCCCGTGCTCAGGTACGATACTCGCTCGACGGCGTTGCGTAGCTCGCGGACGTTGCCCGGCCACGGGTGGGCGAGCATGGCCCGCTGCGCCGCATCGTCAAAGACCGGGACCGGCCGCCCGATTTGACGACAAAAATGGTTCAGGAAATGTTCGGCGAGTAGGATCACGTCGTTGCCTCGCTCAGCCAACGGTGGCAGGGTCAGCGAAACCACGTTGAGCCGGAAAAAGAGATCCTCGCGAAATCGTTTGGCAGCAATGAGCGCTTGCAGCGGTTGGTTGGTCGCTGCGATCACACGGGTGTCGACGGGGATGGACTGCGACCCGCCGACACGCACGACGGCGCGTTCCTCGAGCACGCGTAATAACTTCGCCTGCCCGCCCAAACTCATATCACCGATCTCGTCGAGAAAGAGTGTGCCGCCATGGGCGAGTTCAAACTTGCCCGGCCGAGCGGTGGAGGCATCGGTGAAGGATCCCTTCTCGTGCCCAAACAGTTCACTCTCGAGTAACGATTCGACGATCGCGGCGCAGTTCACGGCGATGAAGGGCCCGTTGCGTCGTTCGCTCTGGTAATGAACCTGCTGAGCCAGCACCTCTTTGCCGGTGCCATTCTGGCCGAGGATCAAGACGCTCAGTTCGGTCACGGCTACCTTCGCCGCCTGATTTCGCAGTTCACCAATCACCTCATGATCGCCGATCAAGGGGATCGATTCGACGGCCTGGGCAATGAAATGATCACGGGTGCGGGTGAGTTCAGCGCGGGTCCGTTGGGAGTCGATGGCGACGACGGCATGCCGCGCCAGTTCGGACAGCGTGTGCACATCGGCGGCCGCGAATATGCTCTCGCCCTCCCCTTCGCCGCAGGCGTTGATGGCTTCGAAAACTCCCACGATCTGATCTTGGGAATTCACCATCGGCACCGCCGCGAGCGAGTGTGTTTGAAAGCTCTGGGCCCGGTCGACGCGGCGGTTGACTCGTTCATCCTCGTCACTGCTTGCGGCCCAGCAACGCGGGCTCGCACTGCGTAGTACCTCACCAACGATCCCCACATTGTCGGCGACTTCGAGCACACCGCCTTCAATCCCGATCGCGGGCCGGCCAATTAAACGCTGCCCCGGTTTATCCCACAGGAAAATCGTCGCCCGTTCGCAGGTGAGGACATCGCAGGCGCAGCGGGCGATGGCCTCGAGCAGAGTTTGGTCGTTGTCAACCTGTTGCCACTGCGCCGCCGCTTGGAGCATCCGCGTCGTTTGCCATAGGCGACGTGTGTTGTCTTGGCGATCGCGCCGCAGCACAAACAGCTGACTCAGGGTCTGGCCCATCGCCGCCAGCAGTTCGGAGTCGCCCGGCCGGCCGTCGATCGATAGCAGCATCGCCATGTTCGGCATCGCTGTCCCGCCGTCGCCGTCGATGGGATGCTCCTCGATCGGGACCGCTGCAAACTCACCTTGGACAACGACTGCGCCCCGATCGGTCGCGTCGCTGGCCAGTTCATGCGATAGCGGCCAAGGGTCGCCGGTCCAGTAGTCTGTCACCCAGTGATCGGCATGCTGGCGGACGACCCCACACCGCCATCCCAACTCGCTCGCCGCCAAAGATGACCCCGAGGATGACCCTGAGGTCGATCCCGGCGCGACTCGCTTTTGCCGGCCGGCCAGGGAATCGGCGGCTGCGAGGCGGAGCAGTTCTGGCATCAGCTCTCCGATCAAGTCTTGGTCCGATAATCGGCCGATCTGTGATGGTCGCTGCCTCGAATCGAGCGATCCCTGTCCTCCGCCGCCAGTCGCGCCAGCCGCCTGACGATCGGGCGTGGAGCTGTCCCCACGGGCTACCGAGCGTTGAGAGTGAGGGCCGATCACAGGGATTTCCAGTTTGGTGTGTCAAGGATGCCTTGTGAGCATGCACGCATCCAGCGATGATGGTCCACCCCACTGCAAAAACTCGACCCAATCTAGCCGCAAAGGTATTAGAAATGCAATTTGAAGGAAAAAAAGGACTCATTGTCGGTGTTGCCAACGATCACTCGATCGCTTGGGCCATCGCTCAACAGATCCTCGAAGGCGGCGGAAAGTGCGGATTCACCCATTTGCCCGACCGTCCCGATGACGAAAAGAAGAAAAATCGTCGCCGCGTCGCCAAACTCACTGACAAATACGAGGGCGCCGAATTCCTGCTGCCGATGGACGCCAACAACGACGATGACATCCGCAGCATTATGGAGCATACGGAGAAAACATTCGGCAAAATCGACTTCCTGCTGCACTCGATCGCCTTCGCCGACCGCGATGACTTGGGCCGCGAAACCCTGCACACGTCGCGAAACGGATTCAAGATCGCGATGGAAGCCAGCGTGTTCTCGCTGATGGCGGTGACCGCCGCAGCGGAGCCCATTCTCGCTCCCGGCGGTTCCGTGTTGACGATGACCTACTACGGCGGCGAAAAATGTGTCCCCGGATACAACGTCATGGGTGTCTGCAAAGCTGCTTTGGAAGCATCGATGCGGTATCTCGCCTTCGACATGGGCGCCCGCGATGTTCGCGTCAACGCTCTCTCAGCTGGCCCGATCCGCACCCTCGCCGGCCGCGCCGCCGGCGTCGAAGACATGCTGCAGATGTACGAACACATGGCGCCGCTGGGACGCAATGTGACGCACGAGGAGGTCGGTCGGACCGGTGCGTTCTTGCTCAGCGATAACAGCAGCGGGATTACCGGCGAGGTCTTGCACGTCGATGGCGGTTACAACGCCATGGGCAGCCCCGGCCGATTGCTGGACGAAATCAAAAAATCGCAGTCCAGCTAATCGCATCATTCGGGTTTGCGAAATCGCATCAAGTAGTTGTCTTCGAAGGCATCGACTTTGACCTCGTCGACAAACTCCAGTCCGGCCGCTTCGACTTCACCGCGAAAGACGTCTTGGCCGGCTCGCACATGCCCGAGGATGAACTCGCGTGATTGACCGGGGATCCGGTGGAAATCGATCAGCACTAATCGTCCACCGGGTTTCAAGGCTCGTTTGATCGACGCCAACATCTTTTCGTAGTGCTCGAAATGATGGTAGGTATCGCAAATGAAAACCAGGTCCACGGACTCCGGCGGCAAGCGGATGGAAACGTCCGTCCCGAGTACCGGCGTCAAGTTCTTGATGCCGTCGGCAGTCGCGCGGGCTGCGATGTGCTGCAAGAATTTAGGGGCCACGTCGACGCTCATAACCCAACCGTCCCAGCCAGTCGCACGGGCAAACAGCTGGCTGTAGAAGCCCGTTCCCGCCCCGATGTCCGCGATCCACTCGCCCGGCTTGATATCGCAGGCCGCCAGTACTTCTTTGCGAGCACCGTAGACTTCGCGGCTCTCGACTTCAAAACGCGCCAGCCATCGGTCGACGTCCAGTTCAGGATCTTGGAAGGTCTCATTGATCCCAGCCGGCACGGTCGTCGGATCGAGCACAGGTGCAGCGTCCTGCCCCGCTGCCGGTTGGGGAGTGCTGGCCAGCGATACTGTCAATAGCAGGGTCGGTAATAGGAACAACAATGATCTCATGGTGGTGGGCTCGGTGGGTCAGGGGAAGGGAGTGGTAAGCACACGGGGGAGCAAACTTATGAGGAATCAACAGCTCGTCGCCTCGATCACTATAATTCGCCACTTATTGATCACGCGATGCGAAGAGACGACGGCGGTTGGCTGCCGTTTCCGCAGCGTACCATTGCAGTGATGTCAGTGCGATCGCGGGCGGAACAGCTCACTGCAAGTGCACTTCCTCGACTTGAGGGAGGTCGTCGAGCGAGTCCAGTCCGAGTAGCACCAGCAACCGTTCAGCTGGATAGAACTTGGAAACCAGTTTCGGCGAGGCTTTTTTCTTAGCCTTCGCCGGTGGGGAGTCGGTGGCGGTCTCCGAGCCAGCGTCGGGTAGCGCTGCGGGTTCACGCCGCACCTCGATCAAACGGCGGCGAACCATTTGATTGAGCAGCGGACCGCTATCACGGCCTCGTTTGTCTGTGCATTCCGCAGCGGTGATACCGGGTTGGTAAGCCACCATCGCGAGTACCTCAATGGCGGCCTGGGCGAGTTTGGTTTCACGGACCTTGCCCGTGAAAACGTGACGCATCGATTCCGCTTCGGGTGCGACAATGAGCCGGTATCCCGTTTCATCCTCGGCGATTCGAATGCCCTGCCGGTGCTCGCGATAGGACGTCTGTAGGCTGTCAATGGTTTCGATGACCTCCTCGGGTGTCATGTCCCGCATGATCGAGGCCAAACGGGCGGCGGTGATCCCATTGCCGTTGGGGTTCCCGACGAACAGGGCGGCTTCGATGATCGCCTCGGGAGAGGCAGCGATCTCAGCGGTCGATTGCTCATCCGCCGACTGCCACGCTTCGTCTGGATCATCCGGATCGCTCTCGCTATCGCCGTCCGCATTCTGCAGACCACTGGCTTGGGCGGCAACCAAGTGTTCTCGCTGTAGCACCTCGCCGATTTCCATCGACGTGCCGTTGTCGTCCGAGCCCCCGTCGGCGACGAGGTGTTGGTAGGCCGCACCGAGTTCCTCGAGTGAGAATGCATCCTCGTCGTCGTCGAAATCGGCATCGAGCTCCTGATTGTCGTCGACGAGATCGTCGTCGTCCTCGGGCGTATCAACCCGGTTGCCGGAATCGTTCATCGGGAGCCGCCCCCGTACTGGGACGCCGTCCATTCGGAACGCAACTGTTTCATGCCCCGGTGCAGCAACCCGGCGACGGCGCCGGTCGTTTTGTCGAGCACCTCGGCGACCTCGGCGAGTTTCAGACCTTCGAGATAATGCAGCTCAATCGCTTGCCGTTGGCCGTCGGGCAGTCGCTCGACCGCTGCCGCCAACGCGGTAACGTTCTCGCCCACCACCGCCACCTGGCTCGGCGTGGCTTGGTCGGCCGCGAGCAACCCTTCAAGCCGCATCGAGGACTGGGCCAGTTTTTGTTCCATGGAACGCTCGCGTCGCACGTCGCGTTTATCGCGGTGTAAATCGCGATCGAGGTGGCAGATCTGGCGGACGAGAATCTTGCGCAGCCACGCTCTCAGCTCCGCCTCCGTTTCGCCCCGAAACTGGTCGATCGCGCCGACCGCATTGAGCATCGTTTGTTGGACAATGTCCGAATCGCCAATCTTGGCCCGGTAGGCAGCGCGCATGTGAGTCCGCGCCAGCATCCGCAGGTAAGGCTCATACCGAGCGATCCAGTCGGGATCGGATCGAGAGGGCGGTGGATCGGAAGCGGCGTCAGTGGACATGGTGAGACTCGAAAAATCGACACAGGAGCCATGACCGACTCGCCGGGTGCGAACCCAGCGAGAGCCAGGATGGCTAGTTCGAGCGACATTCTAGCAGATCCCGTTTCCCACGCACGCCATCTCACCAAGTAGGGCCGGTTCCCACCGGCCGATCACCCTGCGAGCGCGGTCTGCTGTCTGGATAATCGTGCCGCGTTTCGCTTACGCCCCCTGGCATTTCAATCATCCCGCTTCCCAGGTAACGCATCGCGGAATCGATGCCGACGCCGATTCTTCACCTGTCTGCCAACTCGATCCATTCTCACGCAGCGAAACTTGCACGAAAAATTTGCTTGACCCCCCAAATCCAGCCCCCCATACTCAACAGCCGACAAACGGCAATCACCCTCCCTCGAACCGGCGATAACACATCTCGTGTCACCGAGGGAACCGAAGGTCCCACCCATGACATGAACGGGATCTGCGTGCCGTGTGTTTCGGAAATGGAAACCATCTCGTCGCGACCGCATGGTTGCAACCGTAATGCCTCAGGGGATGCGTCCCAATGAAACGCCAGTTCTACTTCCAGGACGATCGTTCCAACAAGTTTTGGACGATTGAGTTGGTTGGTAACGAATCGATCACGACGCACGGGCGCGTTGGTGCCACGCCACGCCAAACTCGTAAGCAATTCGCCACCGCGGAAGACGCCAGGCTCGGCATTGAGAAACAGATCGCCGCCAAGGTCAAAAAGGGTTACGTCCAGGGCATTGCTCCCGAATACGCGAAACCCGATTGGACATCGATGGCGATGTCGGATGAGGTTTTTTGGCGTATCATTAGCCTATTCAATTGGAAGAAAACGGGTGAAGACGACGCCGTTATCGAACCTGCTGTTGAGGCACTCGCCGAAATGAGCGTCGACGACATCAAGCGATTTGAAGACATCTTGACCGAGAAACTGCATGCACTGGACACCGAGGCGCATGCCCGCGAGATTGGCGAGGAGGCGTACCAGTTCGATAGATACTTCTCGCCCGATTGGTTTCTCTACGTGCGGTGCGTGGTCGTGGCAAACGGTCCGTCGCTGTATGAATCCGTCCTAGCCGACCCGACTGAAATGCCGAAGGATATAGAATTTGAATCTCTTTTGACGGTTGCCTCCACGGCATTCGAGCGGAAGACCGGTCAAGATTTCGATCATGTGCCTGAGTTGAGTTACGAATCGTTTCGTAATCAAGCAGGTTGGCCAAACTCAGAAAAGACATAACCACCAAGTAGGGCCGGTTCCCACCGGCCGATCACCCAGCGATCGCCTAACCGTGACTCGATCGTCTTCCCGCGTCACACTCCCAAGCGTCCTGATGGCAAACGTCATCGCAAGTGCGGAGAACTATGAAGAGTACAGGAGTACGGAAGCGGTATGCAATGGTCGGCTTGCAAGCCTTCCTCCCATCCTCCGTAATTCCGTCGGATGAGCCCCCTTCTCTTCGTTCGTCCAACCAGGAGCATCCGTGAAGGGCAACCCGTACACCGTACCGACGGGGAATGACAAGCCGGTTCGCCAACAGCAAGTACGACTTTCACGTGGTGAGCTAGCCGGCAAGTTCGCAGTCACAGGTTTCATCGGAGGTGGCTTACTCGGTACGTTTGGTTACATTGCGATTATCGTGGTGATCGAAACTCTGCTGACGCCTCCGTTGAAATCCCCACCGAACTACGGCCAGTTTTCAATCGTTGTTGTTGGCGTTGGATTCTACATGTCGCTGTTTGGACTTTGCCTTGGATTGGTGCCGTACATCACTTGGATCGGGTACGTCCCGCTGCATGTGCTCGGTGTGTTATCGATTTGGTTCGTCGAACGGCAATTCTTCGCCGAGGTTGACTGGGCTGAAGCACCAATCGCTGCAATGATAACACTGCTGATGTTGCCTAGTTTCTTTGCATTCGGATTGGATCTTCGTGCACGCCGAATGCGAGCGGTACGCACAACTTGAACCAGTCGCTGAAGAGCTAGGGAACGCACCGGAGAACGTGAGCCAGGTTGCTTAACCATCACAACGTCTTCCGCGCGTTTTCGGTGAATTCAACCGCCCGGCGAACGATCCACGCAGTTCTCGTTATTGTTTACCCGTTGTCAATCGTCTCCCAGTTCTCGCGAATCATCTGCGTTGTGCCACTGAGTCGTGCTCGTGCTCAGGCGTCAGCCGGTACTCGTGCTCCTGCTCGAATCGGGGGCGTCAATGGTTGCTCGGCGGGATGCGTGACCGAAGTATACGCAGAGTCGCTAGGACGCAAAGACGCGAAGGAACATGGAAATGCACGGCGAGTTTGCATCTTGGCGTCCTTGGCATTCTGATCTGCACTGCATGCCAGACCGACGCTCGGATGCTGTTGGCGAGCTCTCGGCCGAGTACAATACGGGAGTCGAGTACGAGTACCGCGATGCTGAGTGCGAGTGCGAGTGCGAGTATCAAGGAAGTAGGAAGCCAGAACCATTTCGTGACCTGAGGGACGCCTTGCTTGGTTTTGGAAATGGAAAATCACTCGTCCGTCCCAGATGACGGATCCCGTTCGCCAACTGAAGTCTTTGCCGCCGTGACGCAACATTGATCCGATCCACGTACCACAACCTGCTGTTCATCGGAGACGCGATCAATGCTCGCGATCTGCGACAACTATATGATCACGATATTGCGGCGGTTGTCGATCTTGCTGCGAACGAAAAGCCTGCACAACTCGGACGCGGTCACATCTATTGCCGCTTTCCGCTACACGACGACGGATCGAACTGCCCGCAGCTTATCGGTGTTTCCATTGCCTGCGTTCGATCACTGATCCTTAGCGATGCACGAACCCTTGTTGCATGTTCTGCTGGTATGAGCCGATCACCCGTGATCGCATCTGCGGCAATTTCGCTGGTCACCGGAGTTCCCCTCGCCGATTCACTTGCTGCTATCGTCCTGGACGCACCGCATGACGTCTCTCCGACATTCCTTTCCGCTGTCGCATCCATTAACGCTACATTGTTTAACCCTACTGAAAGCCAGAGCGGCGGGTGACCAATCCATCCAACGGAGCACGGCTGCGGCGCCCATCCAGGCATCGCAATCAATGTTTTGCCACCAACGAGCCCACTGATTCTGAGGTATGACATCGTCAAAAATGGAAACACTGTCACAATCCAGTCGCTTCGTCTTCTGGTGCACCGCTCCGTTCTTGATCGCATTCATGGTGCTGTTTCCATTCCTGATGCAATCGTCTGAGCCAAGCGGTTGGATGGTGGTAGTTGGGTGTCAGGTCTTTGCTATGTTCGTGCTGCTAGGACTGTATGACTCGAAACGATTCTGGTGGTGCTGGCGAGCGGTTGGCGCAATGGTCTTTCTCGCTTATGTCGCATACCTGATCTACGCTATCGCCCAAGGTAGATGGGTGCGTGGGCCCGCGACAGTTTTGAAGGCTATGTTAGGACTCCTGGCGTTCGGAGTCCCTGGCATCATTTACGCAATCCGCGGTAGTTCAACATTGCATGACAACGCAGAAATTGGGGATCCGTATGAAGACCCATTCGACACCGAAAGCTAGCTAGAGAAATTCCGTGCCCAGAACGCTAACCGCATCGCGTCGGCCAACCTACGGCCGCTTCGATGCTCCCAAAACGATGCGATTCAACGTGTAATCGCTGGAGCGTATTTTCGAAATGGCCAATCGTCTCCCAGTTCTCGCGAATCATCTGCGTTGTGCCATTGAGTCGTGCTCGTGCTCGTGCTCGTGCTCAGGCGTCAGCCGGTACTCGTGCTCCTGCTCGAATCGGGGGCGTAAATGGTTGCTCTGCGGGATGCGTGACCGAAGTATACGCAGAGTCGCTAGGACGCAAAGACGCGAAGGAACATGGAAATGCACGGCGAGTTTGCATCTTGGCGTCCTTGCTTTCTGATCTGCACTGCATGCCAGACCGACGCTCGGATGCTGTTGGCGAGCTCTCGGCCGAGTACAATACGGGAGTCGAGTACGAGTACCGCGATGCTGAGTACGAGTGCGAGTACAAGTATCAAGGAAGTAGGAGGCCAGAACCATTGCGTACACCTACGAGCGGCGTGCGTGGCTTCGCGAATCCAGGTTCTATCGTCCATTCTCGGTGAAGGTGACCGTCATCGCGCTAACCGAATCGCCTGCCTCGCACACTCGAGGCGTCACCATTGTTGAAACTGTCAATCCGTATGCCCCAACAAAGGGCGTGGAATCTTCCGAGGCGACGGATTCCGTGAGCAAACGAATTATTCGTTACTCAACGTCCACAATTGTGCTTGCCGCCGGACTCGGGCTTCTGATTGCGGGCGTTAGCACCTATTCAAGCTTAGCGATTAGCGACCACCACAGCGCGACGCACGGAACTGCGAAATTGGAATGGACACTGATTTCTGCACTTCTGACTGTCAGCGGACTATTGTGGATGCTTGCTTCGATCGTATACTGGAAGCGTCGAACTCGCGTCGGTCATTGGATGGTGATCACGGGGTTCTTTGCGGCATTGCTCTCAATGTGTGTGGGTATTCCCGTATGAGGAAGCACTGGAGAACTGCAGTCGTGCTCGTGATCGAATCGGAAGGGACACGGTTGATCGATCGGGTTTGCGATCGCGATCGTTATCGCTATTTCAATCAAACAGGCTGACCTTTTGCTATGATCGACCGAAGTGCACGTAACGATCTCGCGGGGCTGATCCGCCGCTACCTCGGTGAGCAAATCAAGGCGTTCGATTTTGACGAAGCACTCGACCCGTTTCGCGATTCGGAGGATTCTGCCATTGAATACGTTGCCAACGCGATGTGGTACCACTACGACGATTGCGATGACCACTTGATCGTCGCGTCCAAGCAGCAGTGGGATTACTTACAACGTCTGCTGCTGCTGTTGGAATCAAACTCGACCGTGTCTCACGAACACCGCCGAGAGTGGTCGGTCACTCAATGGTGCGCAGCGTTTCTTCTCGCTGCGTGTATTGGCATAGCTGTCCGATTCGGCGTTGGTTCTCATCTGTTTATCTTTTTTGTGCCCTTCGGCTTGGCTTCGATTGCCCTTTCACATTTCCGCCGAGCAAATGTCGAACGGGGTCCTTACGACGAGATCGTGACCCCATTCGTAACGATGGGCGACCTTCGCGTTGCCTATGATTCGGCAGGGCACTTCAAGAAAAGTCAGTTCCCGCGTCACATTGATGCTCGGTTGGTTCGATCGCCCGCCGTCGCCGCGTTCTGGACCTGCCACATGTACGTAATGTGGGCGATTCTTGCCCCCGCGCCATTGCTGGTACAATGTGCACCGGTCAGGCTTGACTACTCCGTTGTGACGCCGGGGTAAGCAAACCTTCCGACGCAACGCAGTTGCCCGTCGATGCCCCCAGAACGATGCGATTCAACGTGTTAACGCTGGACATCTTTTCGAAATGGCCAATCGTCTCCCAGTTCTCGCGGATCATCTCCCTAGTGGCATTGAGTACGATGAAGGTAGGAAGCCAGAGCCATTTCGTAAGCTGAAGGACGGCTTGCGCGGTTTCGTAACTGGAAAACCAATCCTCCGTCGTAGGCGACGGTTACCGTTCGTAGACTGAGCTATGACGCGCAAGACCGACAAGTATGGCCAATTCGCTGATCATCCCCGCTATGGCAGCAGACCCAATGTCACCAACTCGAATCCAAGTCCTATGGATCGCGGGGTGCATCTTCACTGGAATGCGACGACGCGCAAGGAAATCGTGGCCCAGTACGAGTCGGTCACTGGAAAGCGTTGGCCTTATGCTGACCATAGTGCGTACTGCGAGCTGAGTCGAAGAATTCCGAACACAGCGATTCCTGCCGATCTCACACGGCAGACGCCAGCAATTGTCGCCGTGACCCACTACTTTGACCTGGAACGACGTTGTCGAGATTGCAGTCGTTCATTCATCTTCTTTGCCGAAGAACAAAAGCACTGGTACGAACAACTTGGGTTTGGCTTGGATTCAGATTGCGTTCGATGCGTTGATTGCCGAAAGACACTCCAGGGAATTGCTCGCCAGCGTGAGAGATACGAGTCACTTTTTCACGTGCCCAACAAGACGGAGAAACAATCGATGGAAATGGCAGAGGCATGTCTTTCACTCATCGAAAAGCGAGTGTTCACGAGACGCCAAACCGAGCGAGTTCGCATGCTGCTAAATTCGATCCCAGATGACCCGGATGCTCGAAAACCGTCGCAATACACCGACTTGGTTCAACGCGTTGTAGTCCTTGAAACCAAAGATGATGAGGGGTGTGACTCACCGAACTGATCTTGCTCGGAGGAATCTTTGCATCGAATCGTCGGACGCGGGTGACGATGCCTCTTAAAATCAAACACACCGGCTCAACTGCCGGAGGGAGGGCACACTCCCTGCCACTTGAACCCGATTCGAACCCTCGGATGGACTTGGAAATGCTAGTCTCTCGATTAATGGCTACTGAACTTGCAAGTGAAATGGTGATGACGCGTAGGCTGCTGGAGAGAATTCCCGATGAAAAGATGGAAATGGCAGCCCCCAGGCGACCTTCATTCGATTTCTTGGAACGCAAATCATCTGGTGGAGATCATTGGCTGGGTACCCGGCATTCTCGGGCAGAGCGAATGGGACATATCGCCGGTAGGGGAGGAGCCGTACGCTGCGCCTGATATTTCGCAAACGAGTCAGTTGTTGGAGGTATTCGATGACCACGGCAAGGAGGCAATGGAGGCTCTGCGAGGCGTCCAAGATTCTGTGATGGATGAGCCGTGGTCGCTATTGATGGGAGGGCAGACTCTATTCACCTTGAAGAAAGGCGATTGTCTTCGCGAACGGGTCTTTAGTCATTCGGCTCATCATCGTGGTATACTTTCGGTCTATCTCCGGATGGCCGGGCTCCAGTTCCCCTCCATCTTCGAGGAATAGGCGTTGTTTCGACAAAGCCATTGCGATTATACCTTGCGATCGCCAAACCACGCTGATGTCGTACCTGGTATCTTCGTGATCTGATCACGAATGAAGGAGCAGCGAACCCCTGCCAATCGCGGTAGGGACGCCGCTATTTAACTCAACTGCCAACAAAGCCGGCCCGGCTTGCATACCACGTTTCTCGATCAACATGGCCCGCATCACACTTTCCGACAGCGAACTGGCGCGACTCGAACGTATCCTTTCAGTTTCGGACCTCGAGCCACAGCGGAGAATGGCATACCCAATGTTCTTTCTCGCTGCTGCGCTAGCTGTCGGTGGACTTGCTTTTATCACATCGCGGCCGTCCTGGTACTTCGCCCTGTTGGCGTTCGCGTTCGCGAGCGTCATCATGGGTTTCATGCGACTGGGCTACTACCATCTCTTTCGACTGTTGCATTATCAGTCACAATTACTGGCGCCTGCGCCTGGTTCGCCTGAAGCGCCGAGTGCAAGCCCACACGAGAGAGGTTGAACCATGGTTTAGACGTCGATACGCGACCTATGAACCAGAACTTTATCTTTTCGGGATTTCGATCACACCAACCACCGCGCAGATCCTGACCTTCGGCGTCGCCCCATTGGTGTTCGCGTTGTCAGCATTTCTCGTCTTTCGCGGTGTGCGGAATCGACGCCTCCACGTTGATTCGACTCGCCCTGCGGACTGATACGGACCTGCGAATCCTTCGTGTTCTCAGCCGATATCCGAAGTGTGCTCAACACAAGACGTCTCGGCGCGAGCGTCTCCTGCATGGCGTGATTCTCGTTGGGATGTTCTCGCCAGAGCAGCTATAGGAGCGGGGAGAAATAAGTGTCGTATGGGACGAAGCAACGCGCTGTTCAATGCTCAGAAGTATCCCGTCAGGGATTAAAGAGAATAGCTGTAGGTCAGCGCAGCGCCACCTACGGTGTATCTTCAACCCCATTCAGGGTTGGCTCTTGCGTCTCACGTCTTTTCCGGTGGTGTTCGCTCCGCTCAAACCACCGGCTATTTTCTAAAGCGCCTTCGGCGTAGGAAAACTTTTGGGGCTCAACAGTTCGTCGCCTCGTCCAACACAGAGCAGCTTTACTTCATAACCAATGTCTTGGCGAGCATGTCGTGCCAGCCTCGCTTTTGCTTGGACCATATCATCCACAAGAATCCGAGTCCCAAGGGGATGTACGAAAGGAACTTGGCAAAGTTGCGTCCAAAGGATCTGCCGACACTCAGTGGTTGTCCCTGGTTGTCGGTCACTCGAATCCCCATCAGCTTTTTGCCGAGCGTCGCTTGCCACGCCGAGCATTCCATGACGCCGCAGTAGAGTACGTAGACTAGGAATGACAAATCTCGCATCTGGTTTCGCTGCGACAAAAATGCAGCTCTCGCCTCGGCGTCATCTGGCGAGGTGGTGTAATGCAGCCAAGTTTCATCGAAGCCCAGCAAGAAGTAATAGATGACGGCGAGGGCAATGGAGATCGGCAGGATATCGATCAGATAGGCGGCAAAACGCGGCCCAAATCCAGCCGGCTCGCTCCGGGATTCGGGAGTAATGGACGAAGTGGTGTCACGGGATGGTTCGAATGGATTTGCGTTCATTTCGTTTCGTAGAAACAGTGGACTGCTAGGATGCGTGTCCATTTATAATCTTCTCAACGGACTCCCGGGGGAACGCCTGGCTCTTTTGCGAGAAGGTTGATGGAACACTCGCTCGTGGCGGGGCAGAGAATGCGGTGCTGAGGTGCACAGGAGACCGCTTTTAGCGTTAAAGTGGAGATCTCGCACACGGGGCATACACCGAGCCTACATGGAGACTTCATGGTATTTTCACGGTCCGTGACGCCGAAGATTGCCTGTCGTCGGGTGCAATCATTACGACAAACGAGATAAGGAAGACGCGGAATGACATCGAAGTCGATCAAGATCATCTCGGCAGAGGTCGTCGACCTTCGCGTCCCGACATCTGACCATCTGCTCGGATCGGACCCCTTCCACAAGCAGCCCGACTACTCCTCCGCCGTCTTGTATCTCGAGACCGACGCGGGGCTGAGTGGTACATCGGTGGTCTTTACCGTTGGCGCGGGGACGGATTGGATTTGCCATGGGATCCGTGATCTGGCGCAACTCGTTGTTGGAACGACGCTCGATGATTTTTCATCGGCACCGATCGGTCTCTATCGACGACTCGTCGATCACCATCAACTGCGGTGGCTACACGATGGAGTGTTCCGGATGGCGGCGGGGGCGGTGCTCAACGCGATGTGGGATCTCTGGGCGAAGTCGGTGGGCAAGCCCTTGTGGAAGCTGCTCGTGGACCTCGATCCTGAGTTCATCGCCGACTGCATCGATTGGCGCAACATCAGCGACGCGTTGACCCGCGACGAAGCGATCGGCATTCTCCGGGAGCGAGGACCCGGTATCGAGCAACGCGAGCGTGAGCTGACTCAGCGGGGCCCGAAAGCGTACTGCACCGCCGGATGGCTTGGGCTGAGCGATGCCGAGATTCTCGCGACGATCCGCAAGCTGCAAGGTCAGGGTTTCGATTCGTTCAAGCTCAAGGTGGGGCTCGATTCGGAGCAAGATGTTGAGCGGATTCGGTTCATGCGCGAGGCGATCGGTCCCGCCTGCAATCTGATGGTGGACGCGAATCAGTATTGGGGGATTGAAGAGGCCAAGTGCCATATCGAGCGTTACACGCCGTTCGGCTTGAAGTGGATCGAAGAGCCGATCGCGCGTGACGATGTCCTGGGCTACATCGAGCTTGCAGAGACATTCGCTAGCGCCGATTTTGGCTTCGCTTGTGGCGAACACGCTGCCTCCCCGGTCATCTTCAAGCAGTTGCTCAAGAGCGGAGCGATCCAATATTGTCAGATCGATGCTGTTCGTGTTGCGGGCGTCAACGACGTGATGGCAATCATTTTGATGGCAGCCAAGTTCGGCGTGCCCGTCTGCCCGCACGGCGGTGGCATTGCGCTCTGCAACATGATCCAACACTACGGCATGTGGGACCAGATCGCGGTTTCGGGACAGTCGTCCACCCAGTTGATCGAATACATCGACTTTCTACAGGACGAATTGGAGCATCCCGTCCGAGTGCGTGATGGCTGTTATGAAGCACCCACGGCGGCGGGATGGGGATTGGAATTTCGTCCTGAATTCATCGAACTCCACCGATTCCCCGAAGGGAATGTGTGGAGTTCGCGAGAGCCAGCCCGAACAGGTGCCCTGTTCGAGGTGCTCAACGAATCGCAGGCCCGTTAGGATTTGGCTTTGCGTTTGTTCTTCTTGCTTTTGCCAACGAAGGATCGTTTTGCGTTATGCGGACCGCCGCCGCCCTTGCCATGCTTGGGCTGGAATCGTCCCGATCGATTGCCGTGGGAGTAACCACCACGTGAACCGCCGTCATGATCGCCCTCGCGAGCGACCTCGAGATTCAGGCGTTTTCCGGAGACCCAGGTTTTGCGAAGCTTCTGATAGATGTCCGAGGGCATCCCTTCGGGGAGGTCGACCGTGGAGAACTCGTTGCGGATGTTGATGGGGCCGATGTATTGGCCTTCAATGCCTGCTTCGTTAGCGACTGCGCCAACGATATTGCCTGGCTTGACACCATCCTGCCAACCGACGTCGATCCGGTAGCGAACCATGCCTTCGCGTGGCGGGCCGAGTTGGCGGGGCGGTTTGCCGCCGCGTTCATGGGAATCGCCCCGGCGGTCACCGCGGCTGAAATGATCGCCGCGATCGAATCCATCGCGATGTTCTGATTTGGCGGTCTTGGGGCGATCTTTCATCAGGAACGGGCGTCCCTGTTGCGAGATTTCAGCGAGCGCCGCGGCGATCATTTCCAAGGGTTTGCCTGTTTCCTCGGCGTAGTTCGCGATCAGTTCTTTGAAGTGGGTCAGGTCCTTCTCGGCGGCAATGTCCGTGATCTGTTGGCCAAATCGTTTGACCCGCATCGCGTTAATTTCTTTGGACGTCGGGATACCGATCGTCTCGATCGGCTGTTTCGTCGCTCGCTCGATGTAGCGAAGTTTGCCGCGTTGGGCGTTGGTCAGGAAGATGATCGCTTCCCCGTCGCGTCCGGCGCGTCCGGTCCGACCGACGCGGTGGATGTACGATTCACTGTCATGGGGCAGGTCGTAATTGAACACGTGGCTGATCCGTGGCACGTCGAGGCCGCGGGCGGCGACATCGGTGGCAACGAGGATATCGAGCTTGCCATTTTTGAGTTGGCTGATGGTGCGTTCACGCACTTTCTGGGGCATGTCGCCATTGAGAGCGACCGCTGACAAGCCTTCCCGGCTCAGTCCCTCAGCGACACTGATCGTGGCGTCTTTCGTTTTCGTAAAGACGATCACACCGTCGGTCTCTTCGACCTCGAGCAAACGCAGCAGAGCATCCATCTTGTCTCGCGGAGAGACGAACAGGGCGCGTTGGCGAATGGAATCGGCGGTCGCTGTTTTCTTCTTGATCGTGATTCGGGCGGGATCGTTGAGGTACTCATCGGCAATTTCGCGGATGGGACCCGGCAGGGTGGCTGAGAACAACGCAACCTGGCGCGTCGCAGGCGACTTCTCGAGTACGAACTGGACGTCTTCGAGGAAGCCCATGTTGAGCATCTCGTCGGCTTCGTCGAGAACGAGGCAATCGAGTTTGCTCAGGTCGAGTGTGCCGCGATTGACGTGGTCGATGACACGGCCCGGTGTTCCGACGACGACCTGGACACCGCGTCGCAGTTGCTTGAGCTGGGGCTCGTAGTCCTGCCCGCCGTAGATAGCGGCGACCGCGAATCCAGGAACTTTGGCACCGTAAGTCGAGAATGATCTGGCGACTTGAATCGCCAGTTCCCGTGTTGGGGCGAGCACCAAGACCTGCGGATGCGATTTGTGCAGATCGATCGTGGTGAGGATAGGCAGTGCAAAAGCAGCCGTCTTGCCCGTGCCGGTCTGGGACTGGGCCAAGACGTCTCGGCCGTCGAGCATGTAAGGAATGATCTCGGCTTGAATCGCCGTCGGGGTGTCGTATCCCGATTTGACAACAGCCTGGAGTACCTCGGGGCGAAGTGGAAAGGCAGCGAAGCCAGCGTCGGCGGGTTCTTCGACTGCGGGTTCTTCCACTGTGTTTTTCTCGGCCGTGTTCTTTTCAGCCACATTCTTTTCGGCTGCAGCTTGCTGTGGGGCGGCTGGCTTTTGAGGTGCCTGTTCCGCCTGAGGTGCCTGTTCCTTCATTTCCGTCTGGAGTTCCTGTCGCTCTTGCTGAGTCTCGGTAGCCTGGTCGGTGTGGGTTGCCAGGTCGGCGGGCTGAGCAGCAGCCGGTTCGGCTGGAACTGCGGCGTTGGATTCCGGTTCGGGGGCAGTGGGTTCGTCGATCTCTGCGGCCGGAGTCGAGCAGATGATCTCGACTTCGGGTGTTGCTGGCGATGCCAGGCATTCGACGCTGATGTCTTGGGCGTAGCAGGCGAGCAACGCATTGTTGGTCGCCGGGGTGGGGTCCAGACGAATGGCGTCGTTTGGATCCGCCAGGAGAGACTCGCTATTGGCGAGCAAGGACGGGTCGTTGGAAGGTTCGTTGTCAGACAAGAGAAGATGCTCAGAGTTGGGGAGGTGGCTCGACATATCGGTACCGTGTGCGCAAAGGGACTCCCATCACCGAGTCACGAAACCGGCTGGTCAGGAGTGGGGGAGGGTTGGAAGGATGGCGTGGCGAACGTACGCAACCGATACAATCCGGTGCGACGCAACACAGATCGCGACGCTGCTTTCGCTTCCAGGGAGATGGGCGAGGATCACTCGCCGAACGTTCCCGCTCGCAGGACGGTTCCAATGCCGCGATGAAACACCGCTGAGAACCGATCAAAGACTTGTCGCGTTGATGAGCCCGTGAATGGATTCGGCAGCATCCCCGGCAATGGCACCATTCGCTCGGGGCGACCAGCACATGAGGTTGGGGGGAAAGCGACCAAAACGGTCGAAGTTCTGTGGACCTTCGACGGCTCTTACGTGGGGGAGAGTTTAGCTGAAGATTGCCAATTGCAATAGGAGAAATTTCCCGGAACCACTCCCGCCAGGGGACGGTTGCCACGAGCCTCCTTGCGTTGCGGTGAAGACTTGCTATTGCCCCCTTACGAGCCGCGTCTAGCGATCCGGTTGGCGGTGGGGATGCGAAACCGCTCGGCATCGCGTGATCAATGGATGACGAATTTGGCGAAAGCGTTTCCGTAGTGGACGAGGCGACGAGTCCCTGAAACGCGATCGATCACGCAAAGCGAAAGGGCTCGGTGCCTCGTCCAATCCGACGTTTACTGCTCTCGCGTTCCTTCGTTTTTCCGGTCGCCCAGTGATCGGCGGGCCTGTTCCAAACGCCCGGTCACTTCGTCAAGCGATTCGCCGACGGCGGAGAGATGTCCCATCTTGCGTCCCGGCCGGGCGGCGTGTTTGCCGTAGAGATGCAGCGAGACCCCATCGACGCTCAGTGCGGCTGGCCAGTTTGGTTGCTCGCCCCCTTCGCCCCACCAGTCACCGAGCAGATTGACCATTGCCGCGGCCGGTGTGGTCGGCGCGGTATCACCGAGCGGCAAGCCGCAAATGGCGCGGACGTGCTGTTCAAATTGGCTGGTCCGGCAGGCCTCGATGCTCACGTGGCCTGAATTGTGTGGTCGCGGGGCAACTTCGTTGATCAAAATCCGGGGCGGTCCCTGATCGGTGTCCTCGATAAACATCTCGACGCACAACAGGCCCACGACGTCCAAACATTCTGCCGCTGCGATGGCCATCGCGCGGGCATCGGATTCGATTTCGGGCGAAATGGCGGCAGGCAGCGTGGTCACGTCGAGTACATGATTGCGGTGCAGATTCTCAAAGACGGGGAAGGTGCGAGTCACGCCGTCGGCCCGGCGCGCGACGACGACGGAGACTTCACGCTGCAGGTCGATCAAGGCTTCGGCGACCCAGTCACCGCCCGCCTGCCAATCCACCGATTCGGCTTGTTGAACGTCCACCAAGCGATGCTGTCCTTTACCGTCGTAGCCGCTCCGCTGTGTTTTCACGATCAGTGGCCAGCCGAGTGATTCTGCCGCAGTTCGGGTTTCCTGGGCATTGCGAACGGGGGCGAACGGGGTGACGGGCAAGCCCGCATCACGCAGCGTCGTCTTCTCAACCAGCCGGTCTTGGGCGATCGCGAGCACGGAGGCATTGGGATAGGTTGGCGCGTGGCGGCCACAAACAGCAATGGTCTCGGCCGGAATATTCTCGAACTCGAGCGTAATCACATCACATCGGCGGGCAAAGTTTTCGATTGCCGAGTGATCTTCGAGCGGGCCGCAAACGGTGAAGGAAGCGACATCGGCGGCCGGCTCATCACTGCTGCCGCAGAACACCCCGACGCGATAGCCCAACTTGGCGGCGGCCATGGCGAACATGCGTCCGAGTTGGCCACCGCCGACCATGCCGATTGTCGAGCCAGGCAGAATGGGAGCGATGGTGGAATTCATGGCAGCGTGATTGAAAACGAAAGGATGAAAGGAAGCCGAGCGGATCGGTTGTAAGCTGATCGCCAGAACAGATTGAAACGTAGTGGACGAGGCGACGAGTCCATTTTTCTGAGGACTCGTCGCCTCCCGTGTGATTGCCCACAATTATCCCGTCAGGGATTATAGAGAATAGCCGTAGGTCAGCGCAGCGCCACCTATGGTTGTTCGTGGAAGATGGAGCGCCGACCCCGAAGTGGGTCGCAGACCTCGTCGGGGGCGGTCTTCAACCCCATTCGGGGTTGGCTCCTGCGTTTCGCGTCGAATCCGGTGGTGTTCGCTTGCGCTCAAACCACCGGCTATTTTCTTCAACGCCTTCGGCGTAGGTAAACTTGTCCACTGCGATGCGGGTGGACTCGTCGCCTCGTCCACTGCGATGCGGGGGAAGGTTTGATCTGCCGCTCGCTTAGGTGTCCGAGAGGTCGGCGTTAGCGAGTACGTCGTCGTGTTGTCGTTGGACAAACTCGGCAATCCGCTCGGCAAGTGTGGGGTCGGACATCGCCAGCATGCGGGCGGCGAGAATGCCGGCGTTCTTGGCACCGGCCTTACCGATTGCCATCGTAGCAACCGGAATTCCGCCAGGCATCTGGACGATTGACAAGAGCGAGTCGAGCCCCTGCAACGCCCGGCTTTGGATCGGCACGCCAATGACGGGCAAGATTGTTTCCGAGGCCACCATGCCGGGCAGGTGTGCGGCACCCCCGGCGCCCGCGATAATGACTTTCAGCCCACGCCGCCGCGCCGATTGAGCGTACTCGAACATGCGGAGAGGGGTCCGGTGGGCCGAGACGACCGCTTTTTCGAACGGGATTTCGAACTGTGCTAGCATCTCGCAGGCCGCCGACATGGTGTCCCAATCGTTGCGGCTGCCCATGATCACTCCCACCACAGCGTCCGTCGTGGCGTCGAGAGCGGGCGAATGCTCGGCGGTTGTCGAATTCACGTGGGGGTGCCTTCTAGGTCAAGGAAAATGTAGGCTGGCCAATCCAATGCGAGGAGTCGTGGTTATAACCGAGATCCACTCGGCTCGAAATCAGACCGGGGATTGAAATGGTAGCTAGAAAGGGACAGGTGAGCGATTGAATGACCGCGATGGAGATCACGTCGACCCAACCAGCGACGCTGGCCGCGTTCGATTGATGCACCACGACGCCCGATGGCGGCAGGAATTCGAGCAGACCCGCAGCGGTCTCCTGCAGGCTTGTCAGGGCCGCGTCGTCACGGTCGAACACATCGGGTCGACGGCGATTGGCGGGATCATAGCCCAGCCGGTCATCGATGCCGTTGCGGTGATCGCCGATCCAGTCGACTTCCGAGACGCCGTGCTGCTCATCGAGGGATTGAATTTCATCACGGTTTCCTCCCCAGCCTGGATGCAACGATTTGAGGGTCATGGACAGCAGGCAATGCTGTCGAAACCTCGGCACGGTGAAGCCACCCATCGACTCTATCTCGTGACCCAGGGTTCGATCTTGTTGGAGCAAACGATCCGCTTCCGCGACCGCTTGCGGGCGAATCCGGAAATGGCGATTGGGTTTGAAACGGCGAAAGTCAACGCTTGGCGGCGTACCGAAGGGGTTGCCAGCGACTATGAAGCCGCCATGGCAAGCATCTTTGACGACTTTCAATCGATGGGCGGTCAACCATCGGACTGACTACGTCAATCGAGTCGGTATGATAACATGGGATGCTCACGCCCCCGTACCCTGTTAATAATACCGCAAATTCCGTGAACCGCGCCTCAGGTGATCCACCCGCCGCCCCGACGCCGTCGGACTCTTCGTCGACCACGGCTCTGGTGATCGCATCGAAACGGGGCAGCAACGAGGCATTGGGGAAATTGCTGCTGCAATACAGGGGGTTTCTGCTGATGCTGGCCCACCGCTATCTATCGGATCAGCTGCGCCGTCGCATCGATCCGGCTGACATTGTGCAGGTGACCTTCCTCGAGGCCAAACGTGATCTGGGGGCGTTTCGCGGTGACACGCCTGCCGAATTCGCTGGCTGGTTGCGAGGCATGTTGAAAAACAATGTGGCGTCGGCGCTCTCACATCATGTGATGACACAAAAGCGTAGCACGAAAAAGGAGGTCCACACGCGAGCGGGCGGCGGGGAATCAGGCTCACGCGAACACTGGATCGCTCAACTGCCCGGCGGCAAGACCAGCCCGAGCGGGGTGGCCGTGCGAGAGGAGGCTGTGCTCGCCATGATGGATGCGCTGCACCAGATCCCCGAAAACCAAGCCGAGGCGATTCGATTGCGGTACATGGAAGGGTTGCCGTTGAAGGAGATTGTCGAGCGGATGGGCAAGAGCGAGACGGCGGTCGCAGGGTTGCTCAAACGCGGGTTGCAGAAACTGCGGACGCTGCTGCAGACCGATAGCAACCCATGGTGGACGACATGAACCAAGGCGAGTCGAGCGACCCCGTCGACGAGGCTGATGACAAACCAGCTCCGTTGGACGAAGCCCAAGACGAAGTGATGTCTGATCAAGAAGCCCAGGTCGACGAGGCCTTTGCGATGTATCTACGAGCGTGCGATCGCGGCGAGATCGCTTCTCGAGAAGAGTTCCTCCGGCAGTTCCCCAGCCTCGCGGGACAGCTGAGCGAATTGATGGAGGCCGCCGATCTCATTGGCGGGTTCACACAGCTGCGCACCCAGCCGGCTGCCGGATCTACCGCCGCTGACGTCGATGCGTCTGCGCCGACGCATCCCGTGAAAAGTGATGAGGATATCGAGACCATTGGAATCGGCGCGTTAGGACCAGGGGAAACCGCTGGAGACCTCTCGGGGCTCGATCCTCACGCCACCCTGCCGGTCGCCCATCGACCCCAAGGCGATTCGGGACCCTCGCTGCCTTTCGAGATGGAAGACTACACGCTGATGAAAGTACTGGGCATGGGCGGCATGGGGGTCGTCTACCTGGCCAAACAGCGTGATCTCGACCGCCTTGTTGCCGTCAAGATGATTCGTAGCGGGATCTTGGCGGGCTCGGATGAAGTCAAGCGTTTTTATATCGAGGCCAAAGCGGCTGCACGTTTGCGGCATCCGAACATCGTCGCGGTGCATCAGTTCGGGCAACGAGCGGGGCACCATTTTTTCTCGATGCAGTATATCCAGGGCATGGATTTGCAGCGTGTCCTCAAGACCGGTCCGCTGCCACCGCGCCGCGCCGCTGCGATCGTACGCGATGCCGCCCGGGCGATTCAACATGCCCATAGCCGGGGCGTGTTGCATCGGGATCTGAAACCGGGCAACGTGATGATCGACGAACACGACCACATTCACGTTACCGATTTTGGTCTGGCCAAGCACACCGATGGCGATAGCAGCCTCACCGGCCAGGGCACGGCGATCGGCACGCCGCACTACATGGCGCCCGAGCAGGCGGTCGGCAACAGTGACGAGGCGACATCGCAGAGCGACATTTATTCGCTCGGCGGGATCCTTTTTGCTGCCATCGCCGGGCACCCGCCGCTGGTCGGTGATACGGTGATGCAAACTTTGATGCGTGTTGCCCATCATCCCGCCCCCGCACTGCGGAGTGTTTGCCCAGACGCCGATATCGAGATCGAAGCGATTGTGGGCAAGTGTTTAGAGAAGCAACCCGCGCTGCGGTACGCCACCGCTGGGCAACTCGCCGACGATCTCGATCGTTATCTCGCGGGCAAGTCGATTACGGCGCGGTCGAAAGGGCGGTTGGGCAAGACCGTGGCGTGGACACGCCAGGTCCCCCTCGTCGCCGCCTTGACGGGCCACCCGACGACGGATGCTCCGCTGGGCCAGCGGCGATTTCAGACCTCCCTGTTGGTGCTCGCAATCTTGCTCCCGGTCATGTTGTTGGCGTGGTCATGGTGGGATAGCCGGCGAATCGCTGCCATGCCCTCTCAAGTGAGTTTGGCGGGGGGATTGGTCGGCGGGCTCTATACCGACGCCGCCCAGCACCTCGCCGATGTGATGCAGCAGCAATCCGGTGTGCCGTGTCATGTCCTGCCGACGCGAGGTACCTGGGACAACCGGGCCAAGTTGATTGCCGGTGAGGTCCAGCTCGCGCCGATGCAAGCCTCTGCGGTCGGGGGTGAGGAACTCGCCGTCGTAGCGCCGCTGTTCTACGAAGCGGTGCATGTGCTCGTACGCCGAGACGGTCCCGTGCGTACGATCGCCGATTTGGCGGGACAGCGGATCGCGGTGGGCCCCTCGGGCAGCGGGTCACGGCGCGCCGCGGATCTCGTTTTGGATTCCCTCCAGCTCGACGCGGAAGTGTGTCCACGCGTGGAGGTGGAGTGGCCGCAGTTGAAGGAGGGGCTGCCCTCAGACAGCGGGCAGCAGCGTGGGGTGTCGGTCGCAATTATCTGCATTGGCCCGGGCAGCAAACTCGTCCGCGATTTGCTCGCTGACGGGGACTGGGAATTGATTTCGCTCAGCGGAAGCGTCGAAATTTCGCTGCAGCACCCCACCTTGCGGCCGATGATTCTGCAACGGTCGGCGTATCGAAATACCTACACTGCTGAAACAGCATCCCAGCCGGTTGCCGAGGGGGACCCCGGTGCAGAAGACGGTAGCACCCCGGCAATCGCGAGCGATGAGGGGGGGATTGAAACGCTCGGTACGACGGCGTTTTTGGTTTGTCGTCGCGACGCCTCGGATGCCCTGGTGCAGGCCACGCTCGAGTCACTCTACCATCGGCCCACGTTAGTTGGCTTGATCCCCGCTAACCATGCCGCCGAGTGGCAGGGGCTCGCCTTCCACCGTACCGCCCGTGAGTACTTTCTCTCGCTCGACGACAACATCGATTCGAAACCGAGGTGACCGCCTTCGGCGAGACTCGCCTGATGGACGCTCTCGCGGGTCTAGTCAACACGGTGAAAAATGCTTCTCAGCGATCCGGTCTAGGGCAAGAATTGATCGGTGAAGCACTCCTCGGCCTGTACGGAATCCGGAGCGATCACGTCCAGCTCTTTCATCTGCGCGACGAGCTGTTGCCAGCGCGCGAGTGACATTTCCCCGAGTTGGGTGGTGTCGGTGGGGAACGCCAACGGACGCATTTGTTCGGCACCGAACTGCAGTACCTCCTCGGTCATGCCATGCGTGTTGGCTTTCAAGATGGCGGTGTTGGCCTGCGCCGGTGCCTCCAAGTATTCAGTCCAACCGGCCTGTGTAGCCGCTACGAATTTCCGCACCAGTTCCGGGGATTGGCGGATCAGGGTTCCTGTCGTGACCAGCACGCTCGAATAAGGATTCCAACCGAGATCGCTGACCATGAGTGTTCGCACCTGCAAGCCTTGTTGGCGTGCCAAGAGCGGTTCGGCGACTGCATAGGCCTGGACCGCCATTTGCGGATCGTCCATCATCCCCGCGATCGAGTTGAAATAGGGGACTTCGCGAACCCCATTGAGAAAGCCTCGTTCCCGCAGGAATGGAAGGAACGTGCGTCCGGGTTGGCACTGCAGCGTCATACCCGACAGGTCGTCGAACCCTTCGACACCGCTATCGGCCCGAACGAGCAAGCATCGTGGGTTATTCTGGACCGCCGCAAGCACCGCGACAATGTCGGCCCCCTGGGCGCGAAACAGCACCACGTCGTCTGCATTGGTGATGGCAAATTGGCTTCTGCCGAGCAGCAACTCAGGGGCGACGGGCGTCTCTCGACTGCCCGGTTTAATCTCAACGGCGAGGTCCTGGTCGTCATACAGACCGTCGACGAGGGCATGGTAAGCACCGCCATGTTCGACCTCTGGGTACCAGTTCAGTTGCACGCTGACCGGTTGCCCTCGAGCTTCATCGCCCGGCCCCGATTCACTTTCACGTCGTGCCGAGCATCCCGAGTTGACTAGCGAGATCACGAGCGAAACCGCGGCCCAAGCTACCGTCCATTTTCGAAAATCATTCACGTCTGGATTCACCTATGTCGTTCTCGTCGTTTCAGTCGACCCGAGTGTAACGACTCAGGAAAATTCGTCCGAGCCAGTCCACACTGGCAAATAATAGCAGACCCAGTAGCGTTGACATGCCCAGGGCTGCGATCAAGGCGTCGGTTTGCAGTAGCCCCTGCCAACGTGTCATTAGCGCCCCCAGTCCGACGTAGTTGGCACCATTGCTAACAAAGAACTCTGCGACGATCGCACCGATCACTGCCAGACCGCTGCTGATTCTCGCCCCCAGCAACAGGTAGGGGATCGCGGTGGGGATTTGCAAGCGGGTCAGTGTTTGCAATCGCGACGCACCATAGAGATGAAAGAGATCGCGGTGTTCGACGCGGGCCGCCTGCAGCCCGGTGGTCACATTGTTGACGATTGGAAAGAGACAGATGATGACGGTCGCAATCACGGCAGTGCGGAATTCATAGCCGCTCCAAATGATCAGCAGAGGTGCGATAGCGACAATCGGCACGGTTTGTAGGAACACCACGTAGGGGAAGAAGGCGCGGTGAAGCAACCGCGATTGGCTGAAGAGGATCGACAGGCCGCTGCCGATCGTGATCGCCACGATGAGACTGATCGCAGCGGTCATGAACGTGACCAGGCTCGCTGCGACCAATTCCTGCCGCCGTTGCCATCCCGCCTCGAGGACCTGCCAAGGTGTGGGCAAAAGAATCTTGGGTAGATCAAAGAATTGCACGCTCAGTTGCCAGGCAACCATGACGGCTACCGCTACGCTGGCGACGCTCAATATTGTGATCAGTGATTCTCGGACTGGGCGCTTCATCGCTGCGCTGCCCCACGCAGGCGATCGGTGATCGTTCCATAAAACTCGCCGAACTCAGCTGTTCGCCGAACGTCCCATTGCTCGGTTGATTGGGGTGGTGCGAGACGCGTGACTGGGTTGTCGAGAACCGTTTCGATCCGGCCAGCGTGCATCACGCAGATTCGATCGCTGAGTGCAATCGCCTCAGCGATATTGTGCGTGACGAGCACCATCGTGAAGCGGTGGGTCCGCCATAGTTCGGTGACGAGGCTGCCGAGTTGGGTGCGGAGCATGTCGTCGAGTGCAGCGAAAGGTTCATCGAGCAGCAAGAGGTCGGGCCGCGTCACGAGGGCCCGCGCAATCGAAACCCGCATTCTCATTCCACCAGAAAGTTCGTAGGGGAACTGGTCGGCGGCGTCGCCGAGTTCTACTTCATCGATAGCCGCGTCGGCCCGCTGCCGCAGTGATCTGAGGTCCTTTCGAGTTGCTGGGCGACGTCGCCGGCGCGACAGCAATTCCAGTGGCAGCATCACATTGCCGACAACGCTTCGCCAGGGCAGCAGGGCGGGCTGTTGAAATACGAATGAGGTTGTCTCGGTATGGCGGACACACCTGCCACTACTGAGTGTTTGCAGGCCGGCGAGTACTCGTAAGAGCGTCGTTTTACCGCAGCCACTCCGCCCCACGATCGAGACGCATTCGCCCTGTTGGATTTTCAGGTCGACCGAGTCAGCGGCCCGTTGCCCGCCTGGAAACTCCACCGTACACGACTCCAACGCGACAGCGGTTGCCCGCTCTTGGGAAGCGGTCGATGAAGGTTGTGGGGCACAATTCAAGGCGGATACCAACGGGCAGACGACTGAAACGGAAAACATAAGGGAGGTGGAACCGTGTAAATTGACCATTCCAGTCCAATTCAACAACCTCCCTCGATATCGTCCCGTCATGCAGCTTCATTGTCTCGGCACGGCCGGTTACCATCCCAATGAATCGCGGCACACGTCGTGTTACTTTCTTCCCGAATCGGGGATTGTCCTCGATGCGGGCACGGGCATGTTCCGACTTCCCGGACTGATCCAAACTGATCATCTCGACGTTTTGCTGTCCCACGCTCATTTGGATCACATCGTTGGCCTGACCTTTTTACTCGGGATCGTTTTTCAGCATCCTGTGGAGCGTATCCGGGTGTGGGGCGAAGCGGAAAAAATCGCTGCGGTGCAGAAACTGATGCTCAGCGAGACCATCTTTCCCGCCGCATTACCCGTCAGTTGGCATGCGATCGACCGGTCTGGTTCGGACGCAGAGACGCCGCTCGAAATCGCAGGAGCCCAGGTAAGCTGGCGACACCAAGAGCATCCTGGGGGATCGGTCGCCTACCGGATCGACTGGCCCGCGAACAGGGGCCCGCTCGCGACCGACGGCCCCGCGCGCGCTCTCGTCTATGCGACCGACACGACGGGCGCGACTGACCCGTCTGTGCTGCAGTGGATGCAGGGTGCAAACGTGCTGCTGCATGAATGCAATTTTCATGATCACCAGCGCGAGTGGGCACGCAAAACCGGCCATTGCTATCTCGAACGGGTGGCCGAGGTCAGCGCCGCGGCCGCGGCGCAGCGAGTGCTGCTAACCCACATCAGCCCGATTGACCCGATTTCTCTCCAGCCGAACGACTCGCGTTTCGCGATGCCCTGCGAAATCGTCGATGACCAACAGGTCATTGAGTTTTAGTGGTACCAATCGCAGCGCGGATCTCAGCGGGACGATTGGTCGTGATCGAATCAAATCCGAGTTGATGCAAGGTTTTCGCCACGCTGGGGTTGTCGACTGTCCAGGCATGGATGCCGCATCCCATCTCATGTACCGCGCGGACCATCTCGCCATCGATCGCGTCCATCTCGTCCCTCGTCCCCAACCCAGAGGCCGAAGTTTTCCGCAGGGTGTCGACAATGGTGGACGTCGTCGGAGTCAGGGACTGGGTCTTCGAGTCTCGGCGGTACGAGGTCAGCCAATTGGTTTGGTACTGGTCCATGGTCTTGCGTGCCTGGGTCACCACTTCGGTATTGAAACAGATCAAAACGATCTGGTCGGGGCGCAGGTCACTCGATGCCAGTTGTTCCTTGAGCACAGGTAGGATTTCAGGGCCGCACTTGATCTCAACAAAGATCTTCTTTCCGGCCGGGATCGTTTTTAGGACTTCGTCCAAGGTAGGGATTTTTTCCCCGGCGAACTGTGCACCTTTCCAGGCACCGACGTCCAGTGTGCGAAGCTGTTCGAGTGTGGCATCGGCAGGCGTATAGGAGGGTTGATTCGGCGCGGTGCGCGAGGTGGTCTTGTCGTGAAGGCAAACGATCTGGTCGTCGGCCGTCAAATAGAAATCACCTTCGATGACATCGGCGTTTTGTTTCCACGCAAGGTTGAAAGCCGCCAGCGTATTTTCGGGGGCGTCGTGCGAAGCGCCGCGGTGAGCAACGATCAGTGGCTGTTTTGCAGACGAGCGAGTGGCAGTATTCGTGGGTTCCGCTCCTAGTAGTTCTGGGCTTAGAAACGCAAGCGAGCAGACGGTTGCTCCCCATGCGACGAATCTGACACGACTGATTTTCTTACGTTTGAACGAACTCTGACTCATTGCGAATGATCCTTTGAAGTTTGATCCAGCGAGTTTGTGATGCACCGGGTTTGTGGTGCACCATGGTAGCAAGGTGACAAACCCCGTGTGGGATGCCAGCAACACTTGGCCAATTGTCGCGATGGAAATGAAGGGACGGTGAAGTTGCCCGGTAGAACGGATGAAGCTTGTTCTCGCGGATTGGCGATTGCGTTTTCCGACGTTTGCAGTAGTGCTCGCGACGCTCAAACCACCGGCTGGTTGGCAATGCGTTTGGCCTCGCGGCATAGGTGAATGGCTGACAGGATTGCCGCTCGAAGCTGTGATTCAGTCGAGCTCGATGATCGTACCGAGAGGCCCCGCGTTGAGGATCAGAGTATCTTCGAGTCGCACTTGTTTTCCCCAGTCGCTGTGGATGTGTCCGCAGACGACCAGTTTGGGATGACACCGCAGGATACACTCTCGAATACTAACGCTGCCGCGAATTCGGCCACTGCTGTCGTGATCGACGGTGTCGATGGGTGGCGAATGCGTGACCAGGATACCACCGCTGGGGCAGGAGGCCAGCATTTCGCGGGCGCAGTCTTCGTCGAAATCGTAGCTCCAGTCGCCGAATGGGGTCACAGGGATCCCGCCGCCCACTCCCCACAACGCCGCCTCTCCGGCTGAGGTGGAAAGCGTATGGCCCTCCCCGTGCAGGACGAACGCAGTCGGCCAGTCCTGTGTGGCGCGGCGAAGTTCCTCCACCGTTTCGCCATTGCCTGGGACCAAACAAGCTGGTTTCTCGATTTGGCAGAGAATGTCGAGCGTGTCGGCGAGCCCCTGGTGTTGGTTGGCAAAATCTCCGGCGCCGATTACGAGATCGGCGTCCTCCGCCATCTCGACGAGGTTGCGAGCGGCATTTTGGTCACGGTGGAGGTCGCTAAAGCAGAGGATGTTCATGATCGGGCCTGGGTGAGAGGGGTTCGAGGCGGAATCGATGTGCAATCAGGGGGGCAAATCGTGTAGACTATGCAGCATGAGTGAATCATTTCGACAGAGCAGTATCATGACGATTATCGGTGCGGCGGGAGCGACCGCGAGACTGGCGAGCAGCCTCGTGGTGAGTGTGGCAATGGCCTCGTGCTGTCTCGCGAACGACATTTCGGTCGCGGGTGAGACACCCTCGGCCGATCCTGTCGACTTGGAGTTTTTCGAAAAAGAGGTCCGCCCGTTGCTGGCGGAGCATTGTTTCGAATGCCACGGGTCCCAGTCCGAAACGCTGCAGGCAGGACTGCAGGTGGACAATCGCGCCTCGCTACTCGAAGGTGGCGATTCGGGAGCAGCGTTGATCCCAGGTGACGCCGACGGCAGCCTGATTATCGAAGCGGTACGCTACGAATCTTACGAGATGCCGCCCGAGGGCAAACTCGCCGATGAAGAGATCGAGGCGCTCAGCCGTTGGGTTGAGATGGGGGCTCCTTGGCCAGACGAGGTCGCCCCGACGCCAGTCACATCTCGGCCCACGTTCGACTTGGACGATCGCAAGACAAACCATTGGGCTTGGCAAGCGATTGAGTCCCCCGAGCCACCGCAGGTCCAGGCAACCGACTGGCCGCGTGACGAAATCGATTCGTTCATTCTGGCGAGGCTCGAGGAGGCCGGCCTGCCGCCGGCTGCCGACGCCGATCGTCATGTGCTCATGCGGCGACTGTACTTTGATTTAATCGGGATGCCTCCCACGGCTGATCAAGCCGCGGATTTTCTCTCTCAGTCCGATCCGCAGGCAGTCGAGAATCTCGTTGACGAATTACTCGCCTCCAAGCATTTTGGCGAACACTGGGCGAGGCACTGGCTCGATCTGGTGCGGTATGCGGAATCTCGTGGGCACGAGTTCGACCCCGATATTCGCAACGCCTATCAGTATCGTGATTACGTGATTCGCGCCCTCAATGCAGATGTCCCTTACGATCAGTTCGTGCGGGAACAGATTGCAGGTGACCTGTTACCGGCTCCGCGATTGAACCCCGACCAAGATTTTAACGAATCCATCCTCGGTACTGGATTTTGGTTCTTGGGTGAATGGGTGCATTCACCCGTGGATATCCGCAAAGACGAGAGTGATCGTTTTGACAACATGATCGACGTGATGTCCAAGACGTTTTTGGGGGTGACGGTCGCCTGTGCGCGGTGCCACGATCATAAGTTTGATGCAATTTCGACAGCAGACTATTACTCGCTCAGTGGTTTTTTGCAGAGCAGCGATTATCGCCAAGTGCGTTTTGAATCAATCGAGAACAATCGAGAGATCTCGGAAGAACTCGCTGCACTCGATGCAAGATATCGCGAGCGGGTAGCAGAGACATTGCCGAACGAGCCTGCATTGGACCAGCTATCAACACCCCTGGATGAGGCTGCCGCGGCGACGGTTGTGGTGGACTACGCAGAGATTGCTTCCCCTGAGTACATGCAGGACGGTTTTATTTTTGGCGAGCGGCCCCGGCACGCAGGCGATGCGGTGCTGGCGAGGACGGACGCTGGAGCGACGATTCAGCTGGCCAAGAGGAATGCTGCTACCAGTGATCGGTTCTGGGACGGGCTGGAGTCGGTTTCCGGTCCCGCTACCAATAAACGCGGCGCGTTGGTGAAGATCCCGCAGTCGGGGCGCACTTTGCGAACGCCCACCTTCCTCGTTGAGCATGGCAATGTGGCCGCACGTGTTGACGGCCAGGGGCATGTCTTCGCCTGTGTTGATTCTCACCGGATGATCGCTGGGCCGTTGCACGGGCAGGTTGTCCGACCCATCAAGGGAGAGAAACAATGGGTGCAGCTCGATTTGAACCGCTATGTGGGACACCGCGTGCATTTGGAGTTCACCCCCTCCACCGACGCCGACCTCTCAGTGGTTCTGGTTACCGACGGGGCAACCGATGAGATGCGTGCCCAACTGGAACAACATGAATCCGAGATCGCTGATTCTGTCGCGGAATATGAGTCGGCGGTTGACTCAGCGGTCCTGGAACAGTGGCAGCAGTTGGCGGCAGATTGGGCAGTCGAGCGAGAGAAACTCAGCGAACGTGTGAACCGCCGCTCGGCGCTGGCGATTGCGATGTCTGACGGCAGCGGTGAGGACGATCATATTCTTATTCGCGGCAATTCCTCGAAACCTGGCGATTTAGAACCCCGCCACTTTCTGACCGCGATCAGTGGCGAGCCGCTGGAGATTCCCACCGGGAGTGGCCGCTTGCAACTCGCCGAGGCGATCAATGCTGCGGATAATCCGTTGACTCGGCGAGTGATCGTCAATCGAACCTGGCACCATTTGATGGGGCGCGGGATCGTGCCAACGCCGGACGATTTTGGCGTGCTCGGCCAGCGGCCGACACACCCGGGACTGCTCGATTATCTCGCGACTGAGTTCGCCGACGAGGGCCAGAGTCTGAAGGACTTGATTCGCCGCATCGTGTTGTCACGAACCTATCAGATGGCGAGCCAGACCGATGCCGCGGCCGTCGCAGCGGATCCGAAGAATTTGCTCTGGCATCATCGCCCTGTTCAACGCCTGCCGGGAGAGGCGATTCGTGATTCGCTCTTGGTTTTATCGGGACGTTTGGACGCCACTCTCTTCGGGCCGTCGGTGCCCGTGCACTTGACGCCGTTCATGGAGGGTCGCGGCCGACCGGCGCACAGTGGTCCCCGCGACGGGAAGGGGCGACGCTCCATTTACACGGCCGTTCGCCGCAATTTCCTGTCGCCCTTCATGACAACCTTTGACACGCCCACGCCGTTTAGCACGATGGGCAGACGCACCGTTTCGAATGTTCCCGCGCAAGCCTTGATTCTGATGAACGATCCGCTCGTTGTGGAATTCTCACGTGATTGGGCGGAGCGGGCTATCGAGCAGTTTGACGAACACGTCGAGCGAATCGACTGGATGTTCCAGTCCGCGTTCGGCCGCCCTGCCAGCGAGCAGGAACGAGCGATTGCAGCGGAGTATATCGCTGCCCAAGCGTCTGCTCGCGAGACCACGGCGGACTCAATCGACGTGTGGGCAGACCTGGCTCACGCGTTGGTCAATACGAAGGAATTTATCTACATCCCATGAACGTGCCCTCCCCCTACCCATGCCAGCGTCTGCAGTCGCCTCCTCTCTCGCGGCGCGAGATGCTCAGTCAATGCGCCGGTGGCTTCGGTGCCCTGGCACTCGCGGCCTTGCAGCAAAACAGCGCTTTCGCAGACTCGATCGACGCGACACGAAAGGCCGGGCATGGCCCCCATCACGAGGTCCGTGCCAAGAATGTGATTTTTCTGTATATGGACGGCGGGCCGTCGCAAGTCGACACGTTCGATCCCAAACCGCTGCTGAAGCGATTTCATGGGAAAGACCCCGGCAAGCTCTTCACCGTCGAGCCGACCCAGTTCAATAACAATGGAACGGTATTGGCAAGTCCATGGGAGTTTCATCAGTACGGTGAATCCGGCATGTCGGTCAGCGATTTGTTCCCCAATATCGCCACCTGCGTGGACGAACTCGCCGTCATTCGCTCGATGGTGTCTGAATTCCCCGAGCATACGTTCGCCAATTATTTCCTGCATACCGGCAGCGGATTGCAGGGGCGGCCGACAATGGGGGCCTGGGTCAATTATGGTCTGGGCAGTGAATGCGAAAACCTGCCGGGCTTTGTTGTTCTCAACGGAGGCCTGATCCCACCGGGCGGATTGGATTGTTTTGGCAGCGGTTTCTTGCCGGCCAGCTACCAGGGCTCGATCTTCCAGCCGTCCGGTAGTGGCGTGGCCAATATCTCGCCAACCGAGCTGAGTCCGGATCGCCAGCGTGGTAAGCTCGATTTGGCTCGCAGTCTCGACGACATCGCGGTCCACCGCGATGGCCGACACGACAGCATTGAGTCTGCGATCGCCAACTATGAACTCGCTTACGCTATGCAGATGGCCGTGCCGGAGGTGATGTCGCTAACGGATGAGCCCGCCCATCTGCAGAAAATGTACGGCTTGGAATCGAAGTACGAACCCACTCGTATCTACGGGGCCCAGTGCATGATCGCGCGGAAGATGATCGAGCAAGGTGTGCGGTTCATCGAGCTGACCTGTCCGCAGGTCGGTGGCGACCGATGGGATCAACATAGCAATTTGAAGAAAGGTCATGAGAATAACGCCAAGGCTGTCGATCAACCGATCGCCGCGTTGCTCAAAGACCTCCGCGCTCGCGGCCTGCTCGATGAAACCCTAGTGGTCTGGGCAGGTGAATTTGGGCGCACGCCCTTCGCTCAGGGAACCAATGGCCGTGACCACAACCCATTCGGATTTACTGTGTGGATGGCCGGTGGTGGGGTGAAGCCAGGGACGGTGTACGGCGCAACGGATGAGTGGGGGTACAAGGCGATCGAAAACCGGACGGAGATTCATGATTTGCACGCTACCATGCTGCACCTCATGGGGGTCGACCATACCCGTTCCACGTTCCGTTTTGGGGGGCGCGACATGCGATTGACCGATGTCAAAGGGCACGTGATTGAGAGCGTCATCGCGTAGCCACTCGGCAGCGGTCTCTCGTATCACAGAAACGGGCTGTCGGCTTATATCGATGAATCGCCATTTCACGTCAATGAGTCGCCCGCCTTTCGCCAATACGAGGATTTCGTGACCCGTTCTCTTCAGATCGCCTTTCGATCACGCCCCATCACGCTGTTGTTTGCCGCTATCACGACCTCCACGCTGTTGGGGGTTTTGCTGGTCAGCGGCTCGTTCCACCGCGTCTCCGCCGCAGACGGCCCTGTTGCTGGCACGTCCACACCTCCGACCCCGCCGAGTGAGCTGCCACCGGGTGAACTGGGGCGAGTCATCGAGTTGGGGCGGGACATTGTTAACAACACGAAGGATCACCCGCTGTCCAAAGCGTACGTGGGCAATTCACTCAATTGCACCTCATGCCATCTCGATGGGGGCACCCACCCCGAGGCCGGTACCTTCCTCGGCATCGCGACGGCTTATCCTGCCTGGTCGCCTCGGGAACAGCGTGTCATCACGCTACAAGACCGGGTGTTGAACTGTTTCATGCGCAGCCAAAACGGCGTGCGACCGCCTCAGGGCAGCAACGTGTCGATCGCCGTCACCGCATACATCACATGGCTGTCTACTGGCGAGAAAATCAAGCAGAACCCCGACAAGCCGCTCGGCCCGCACCACGTTCCTGGTTTGGCTGTCGTCGACGGGAGCACATTGAAAGGCGATGTCGAGCGAGGCGCGACGCTGTACGAGGATCACTGTGCCTCATGTCACGGTGACGAGGGGCTCGGCGGCGTTGATGGGCCGCCTGTGTGGGGCGACCAATCCTATAACAACGGTGCGGGGCTGAGCCGGGAGCTGAAACTCGCATCTTGGTTGAAAGTCGCGATGCCACTCGACGATCCCTATCTGAGCGAACAGGAAGCGTTCGATATCGCCGCGTTCGTCAACAGCCACGATCGCCCCGAGTTTGAATTGCAGCAACAATTGCCGGCGGCTGAGCGACTCGGCGAGTACAACGCTGAGTCGACTGGGAAGTGACAGCTGGGGCGACGTCAACGCGCTGTGTTTGGCTGACGCCTACCGTCGATTAGCAACCGACGGTTGAATTTAAGCCGAGGAACAATCTATCGCAGCAGGGGCTTAGCAACACACGATGAATAGGTGTCGGTTTTCGTAGTGGACGAGGCGACGAGCTGTTGGTTACCCACAAGTGCAGCATTCTATCGATTGCTGAAGATAGCTCATGACAACGCCCCAACGGGGCAGTTCTATGAAAGCCCCTGGCAACGCCTGGGGTTTCAGACGCCACCACCTCGCGTTAGCCCCAACGGGGCGGCTCTATTTGCTTCGGGATACATGCGGGTAATCACAAAACCGGGATTCCTGTCAGACAAGCTGACAGGGGATCCGTTTTTGTGGGTAACTGACAGGAGGCGACGAGTCCACTACGACAGAAATTGATCGTGCGTTGCTTACTCCATCGGGGCCGCACGCAGCAGCTCTTCGCCCGCCTCGTTGAACAAGTGCAACAATCCCCGGTCATCGACCTGATAGCGTGTGACTTGGTTCATCGCTTTCATGAACTTGTTCTCCTGATCCATCAACGCGGGTGGCCCCGCGCGACGGGTGGCCCCCATTTTCCCAAATTGAATCTGCTCCCCTTCCATATTGGCTTTGCCGAAGTAGCGATTGACGGAAGTATTTCCTGAGATCGAGCCATCGTCTTGGACCTCGAGCGTGGTTTGCGCCAGATCGACGACACCCTTGCCTGCGATGTCTTCAATCAGCCATTTTCCAATCAGGCGAGATTCGTCCGCAGGCGTGGGGGACTCGGAAGCCACTTTGCCGCTGCCGAAGGTTTTGGTCAAAGCGTTCACCCCAGCGGCGGCGACTTCAGCATCTTGTTCGCCGGTCGCGCCACCGACACCGATGGCGCCGATGACTTGATCATCACAGAGAATCGGAACGCCGCCTTGGAGCGTTGTGAACTTGCCACCGCTGGCGGCTGCAGCATTCTCGAGAGCCAGACTCAGCTGCACGCCGCCCGGACCCTCGCCTTCGAGCGGGCCGGTCGGCCGGCGACGCGTCGCTGCCGATGCCGCTTTCGTGATCGCGGTGTAGACACTGCTGGGTCGGGCGTTGTCCATCCGGATAAACGCCAAGAGATGTCCGCCCTCGTCGACGACGGCAATATTGGAGTGCACGCCCATCTTCTCTGCCTGTTGGCGAGCGGCAGCGATCGCCTGTTCGGCACCGGCAACGGTTAATTTGGGAGCGTTGCGGCGCACCGTCGGTTGGGTAGCCCCGGGACGAGTCGTCTGGGCAGAGACAGAGAGGCTGCTGGTCATGAGAACCGCAATCAACATCGACAATCGGGTAGTAGGCACGGCGTTTGTAATTCGAAACATGTGAGATTCCTGGGGGCGGAGCGTTCCCGCGTGTTGAGATCGAGCACGCTGGGGTTCATCGAAACGTGGATTCTAGCGGGCCAGTCGCCGCAGTGCAGCTCAGCCAAAAACTCAGTCCGCTGCCTCTGCAGTGGCACAGGCTCAAGCAGTGGCCACACTCTGATAACGTTTCAAAACCGATTTTCATAGCACCGGTGAAAATAGATATCGCTCATCCAGCCGTAGCAAGCTCCATCAGACCGGGACCTACCCACAGGTTTTCCGGCGCCGAAGGCGTATTTGAAAATAGAGGTGGATACACCGCAGGTGGCGCTGCGCTGACCTATGGCTATTCTCGTAAATCATTGACGGGATACTCGTGGGGAATCGCCAAGGTTGACTGCTTCCAATCAATTACCTTCGAGTCGTGCGCTCTCGCTCGCCTGCGGTTTCCGTTGGATGCGTTTGTGGAGGGTTTCCTTCCAGCTCGGTGAGAGCGATTCCAGTTCGGCGAGGCGGGCTGCCGCGGTGAGGTTGGTTCGGTCATGGTGCATGATCTGGTTGGCAGCTCCGATGGTCCACTCGGGGTGGGGCCGCTCGGCCAGCGTCAAGGACATTCCTTGCTGCACGTTCGCTTCGGTGAGAACGCGGAAGTACCAGCCTGTTCGTCCGGTTTGCTGGACTTGCAGGGCCAAATCCTTGATGCCCCAGCGGCGAGCCAATTTCCAACAGGGCTGACGTGGCTGAGAAACTTGCACAGTCGCTGCGCCGATTGTCCATACATCGCCGATGCAAACGTCACTCTCGGTCAGTGAATCGACGGTGAAATTCTCGCCGAACCCGCCACCGCAGAGTTCCGGCATTTCGAGCGTCTCGCGCCAGAACGGATAGTGCGCTGCCGGATAGACACAGACGGCTTTGTGGACACCGCCATGATGGGCCAGATCCGCCTGTCCATCACCGGCCAAGCTCGTCGTTCCTAGCCATAGCGGTTCGGACACGGGATTCTTGAGAAAGCCCGATGTCCACGGCTTCTCTCCGGAGATCTGCTGAGGTTTGCCCACTTGAATGGACAGAACTGCGGCGGTTATCGCGTTCATTGGCTAACGATCTTGATCCAGGGGCATCGAGATCAGCAGGCCGGCTGTGCGATCCTCGGTGCTGAGTCGATTCTTGACATGGCATTTCAAGCACTGTGACGCCAAACGGATGGGGCCGGCGAAGCGATAGCGACCATTTTCGATAGCCTCATGTCGTGGTTCGCCGCTGCGCAGCGCTTTTACGGCGGCGTTCTCAAATTCGTCTTGGGGCTCGTGATCTATGTTGAGAGTATCCGTTTCCACGATCAGCCAGCTCAGTTCGAGCTGATAGGAATCCTCGAGTGCGGCGAACACGTCCTCGAGTGAATTCGATGGGATCGCAATGGGATTGTCGTCATCAAAAAAATCACGATGAACGACTTGGAGGGTGCCATGGATCGACTCGTGCAACAACTGTGCACGCGATCGGGCTTGGGCGACAGTCGTTGGCTGCGAGAATGATTCACCTTCGCTGCCGAGCGGGTTCTTCGTGTCGCCGAGCGGGTTCTTCGCGCCGCTGGGCGGGCTCTTCTTGTCGCGGGGCGGGCTCTTCGTGCCGCGGGGCGGGTTCGCTTCGCCGGTGGAGGGGCTCTCTTGGGCGGGTAGCTTCAAAAAGCAAAACGCTACCCCCAGGATCAAGAGGGTGAGTAGCGTTCTGCGTTTCATCGATCATTTCCGCCGGTGTGAGGTGCACTGCCCGGCAGGGGCTGCGTAACGGCTCGCGGCCTCTGCCAGAGCGAAAAACTGGCTGGCAACAGCCAGTGACTTTCGAGCAGTTATTCTAGCCTATCGGCCGGCACCACCGCGACCGCCACCGCGGCCGCCGCGTTCACCACCTCGACCGCCGCGTTCTCCGCCACGCTCACCGCCTCGTTCGGCGCGATCGCCACCTCGGCCACCGCCCCGGCCGCCGCGATCTCCGAAGTCGAACTCTTCACCCTTCATTTCTTCGAACTTCTCTTTTTGTTCTGGAGTGAGGACACCTAGCACAGACTCTTCGAGCTCCTCTCGGGCTTCGCTCATCTTTTCACGCATTGAGCCACGATCGCCTGACTGCGCGAGTTCTTGCATTTTCTCACGCATGGCCGACTCTTGTTCGCTGCGGACTTTGTCGAGCTTGTCAACTTGCTGCGAGGTCATGCCGAGTGCTTTTTGAGTTTCGGCATCGCCCAGGGCCATCACGCCACGCTGTTGCAGGGCCAATTCATCGAGCCGTTCCAGTTGGGCGGGCATCAGGACTTCTTGGAGCAGTTCACGCGACTTGGCGGATTGCTCTTTCTGAGCCGCTTGCATTTTGGCGAAGAACTCTTGGCGTTCTTCTTCGCTGGCATTTCGAAAATCGAAATCACGGGCGCCGGCATTGTCGCGGGGCTGGCTCCGCACGTGCTCTTCGATCTTCTTGAGAGCAGCTTCTTGCTCGGTGTCGATCTTGAGCTCTTTCCGGACATCTTCAGACCGCAGCAGACTCATGACAGGATCGCCGCCACGTGTCGCGCCACCGCCGAAGCCTCGTTGTCCACCACCAGCTTGGCGACCGCCACCGCGGCCTCGGTCAGCATCGCCTTGGTTGCGGCCAGGGGGTTGTGCTGAGGCAGATGGGACCTCGGAGAGTTCCAACGCGACAACCATCGCGAACAGGGCAGCCATACCAGCAAATAAACGCGTCTTCATTCGGGGACCTACAAGAGAGAGGGTGGTGGGGCGAGTGAATCGCCCGCAAGATTAGTGAACTCCCCTATAGAACCCTCTTCGCACATTAAAGTTTCGCTCAGAGGGTGAATATATCCATCAGCGACTGGCGTCTCGGTCCCCACGCCAATCGCAGCGGCTTTAACGGCGAGCTTTTTTGACCTTGGCACCGCCTTGGCGGACCTTGAATTTCGGATTGCTCTTGCAGATCACATAGATGCGGCCACGGCGTTTGACCACTTGGCAATCGGGGTGGCGGTACTTCAAAGCGCCGATACTGCTGACGACCTTCATGGGTAGGATTCTCGGTTGGTGATCGATGGGAAAAAGGAGCGTTTTCGCTCCTGAATGTTTTTAGCATCGGCAGGATAGCGATTTTTCTGGCGTCGGCAACGCCAAAGCAAGGGCTATCGCAACATTTGCTCAAAGGCGCCCACGAGTTCGGGCAGCGGAAACAGGCAGAATGACAGCTCGCGACTGGCTAAAATCTGCTCCTCTTTGGATTCCAGCCGCAACCGCTGCAGCTCCGCCTGCATCTCCTGACGCTGCGACCGCAGTTCGTCAGCGAGGGTCCCGTTGACGCGGGTGATCTCCCGGTGCCAGTCGCCTCGATCGCCCCGCGGCGGCATGTGCTCGAGCAGTTCCTGCTTTCGCTCAATCAGCCGTTGGTTCGCCGCGCCGGTGGCGTCGACCCAATTCTCCCCGTGATACCGAGTCTCCCGAATTCGATTTTGCAATGCCTGGATCCTGTCGGGACGATTGGGATCGCGATCTTGGCCTGGCAGGCGCAGGGTGGCTGAAACGACTTGCAGGGCAGGCAGTGTCAGTTGAAAGAACCGACAGATAATGCGGTCAGCGAGCTGGTCGTATTTGCCGCCGCCGATGCCGTGTAAGAACAGATCGCTCAGCAATAGTCTGGCGAACATGGTCGTCATCAGGGCGCGCGGGCGGAGTTTCCACTCTGGTGAGGCGGCCTCGGCGAGTATTTCGGCTGCCGCGTCCCGGTCGTCGGCAGGGAGGACGACCGAGTGCCGCGGTGGACTGTTGCCTGCCGGGCCACTGCCCGCCAGATCGCTGGCGCGGTCACTGAGCTCGATCTGGCCCTCCCGACGACGCACCCAAATCGCTCGCCGCACAGGATGATCGTTGCCATAGACCCAAAGGGGGAGTTCCAGCCACTCACCGTCGCGGCCTAGATTGGGCACGGGGTGAGCGGTACTGCGGATTCCGTGCCAGGCCCGATAGTGGTCAGCGGCATCATTGTAGACCTGGTGGAAACGCTCTGCATCGTCGATGACTTCCATCACGAACCGCGCGAAGGGAACACCTCGGACGGCCACGCCCAGCGGAATTTCCAGGGTTTGCCAACCCAGATCAGCCTCGAGGCGATGGCGGGCTTGGGCCAACGCACAGCCCGCGATTTCGCAGCGGCGGATCGCCGCCCGCGCGTGCGGCCACAGTTCGCTCACACAGGGGTCCGACACCAGCGGCGAAATGGTTTGGCGGACGTCCTGGTCAAACCGGTCGAATTGACGCAGGTCTCGGATCTTCGCTTGCTCGAAGGGGACGCCTGCACCGCCCGCATCGTAGGCAACCGACTTGAAGTAGACGCGGCCGACCGAATCGCGGACGGGCACTCGAATCGATCGCCCGGCAGCCACGTCGTTGTCGATGACGAGATTGATGGCATGGGCCCCCACGCTGCTGGCGATCCCCTGCAACGCGAAGTTCTTGAACCACACGCCAGGATGAAACAGCGTTGGTTGGTGACCGGCCATCACGATCGGTCCCAGGCCATGCGTGCAGTCATCGCCCTTCTCCCCGGATTGGGCTGCCGGTCGGGCGGAGCCACCGGGGACATCGCGATAGGCCGCGGTATAATGGCGGGCGTCAGCGAGCAGTTGGGTTCTCGCCTGCTGCCGCAGTCCGGCCCAGAAGTCCGATGGTTGCCGACTGAGATTTTTCTTCAGCAACAATTCGGCGTCGTCGAGGGGTGGTTGGATCAGCGCGCTACGGTTCTCGCTGCAGGCGTGGTAGGCGAGGTATCCTGAAGGAGCAGCGTCTGCGGCCCCGCCGCCGAGTTCAGGGGCAGCGCAGCCAGCTTCGTTCCGTTTCAGGGCCATAGAGACGTCGCGGTGTGTCGTAGGAGCTTGGGTGGTGGCGGTATCGGTCAAAGCGAAATGTCAGGGCCATTGGGGATCAGTGATCGAGCGGTTCAAGGATGCTAGACGCGATTGAACATCGAGTAAACGTTGCCAAGCGGATTGTTTTAGCAAAACCTGTTCCGTCTCTTCGTCGGTCTCGGCTGTTTCAATCAGCCGTTCGAGCCGGTTTTGCAGGTAGTCCAGGATCTCGCATAATTGCGCTTTTTGCCCGGGGGTCAATCCATCGGGAACCGCTGGCAACTCATCGACCTGCATGGCTTCAACCGGCAGCGGGCTGACGGGTTCTTGGTGCAGATCCACGGCGAGCGATTCGTCGGACGATTTCACGTCGAGGTTGTGCGATCCGCTGCCCCCGTGGCCGTGACGCAAACGCTCGGCAATCTGTTGTTCCGACCCGAGTAACATCAGACTGCGTCCGACCGCGATCAGATCACCGTGCCGGAGTATCTTCAGTTGACACTCCGCACCGTTGACCTTGGTCCCGTTGGTGCTGTCGAGATCGGTCAGCACGAGCCGGTCGTTGTCACGCTGGATCTTCAAGTGACAGCGGCTGACACGCTCATCATTGAGCTGGATGTCGTTGCCCTCCTCGCGTCCGATGGTCAACGGCGGGTTGATCTCCTCAAAAATTTTGCCGCGATCCGACCCATGCAAAACCTTGATCGTTACATTCGTCACCAATAGCCTCGATCGTGATGAGGGTGAGTCGATAGTCATCTCGTGGCACATCCGTCGTGCCCGTGCCGCTCACTTCCAGTATAAACGCGTTCTCGTGCAGCGACGCGTGCAATTGTGACCTTTCAGGGTCTTTTGAGGATCTAACCGCCGGCGGGCTGGTGCTCTCGAGCAACCTGCCTCTGATTATATCGGAAATGCGGTGGGACGTCGCCCCGGCGATCGGTCGCGGGCCGCTATTGGACTTGGGCGATGACGCATTTCAGGTAGTCACTCTCGGGGCATGAGACGGCGCAGGGGTGGTCCGGGGAAGGGCCGCGCGACTGCAGGATGATGATATCCCGCTGGCGTTTGCGCCCCGCATCGACGAGCATGTTGAGGAAATCGGCGCGGGACACATGACCTGAGCAACTGCAGGTGACGAGGATTCCACCGGGCGGCAGGAGATCGATGGCCGACATGTTCAATCTTGCATAGGCCCGAAGTGCCGCATCGACTTGGCGGCGAGCTCCAGCGAATCGGGGGGGATCGAGGATCACGGCGTCAAATGACTCATTTTCAGCTCGCCGCGCCTTGAGATCGTCAAAACAGTCGGCGCGCTGAAAACTCACCTGCGTCAGTGAGTTTTCGGTCGCATTACGCTGGGCCATCTCTAGCGCCTTCTCGCTGCTGTCGACGCCGATCACCTCGCTGGCGCCAGCCCGGGCGGCCGCCAACGCGAACCCGCCGGTGTAGGTGCAGATATCGAGTACCCGCCGCCCCTCCATGTACCGCGCCGCCTCGGCGTGATTGGCTTGTTGGTCGAGATAGCCGCCGGTTTTTTGGCCGTCGCGTAGGTCGATCGCCATCTTCAATTCATTGTGTTGATACCAAACGGTATCTGACTCCTGGGATCCTGGCACGACCGCTTGATCGAGCGAGATGCCCCGGCTCCACGATTCCACTTCCGCTACCCGGCCACTGGTAACCCCTTCGTGGCGGGCCGTGGCTGCATCGATCCGCGAGATCACTCGTTGGCAGGGTGTGCCGTGCTTGCTCGCTGCCTGCAGGACCTGCTCAATCAACAGCGGCCCCCGCGAGAGCAGCGCCGCCGCAGTGAACTGCACGCTCAAACAGTCGGCATAGCGATCAACGATCAACCCGCTGATGCGGTCAGATTCACTGAAGATCAGGCGTTCGCCCGTCTCGCGCAGATTGGATGGGGTGGTCAGGCGGCGACGCCCGATGGCTTCGTCGATCCGCCGGGCAAACATCGCGTCGTCAATCGCTTCGTTACGAGAGAAACTGTACAGCCGCAACCGCAGCCGACTGGCCGGGTTGTACAAGCCGCGAGCGATCCAGTTGCCGTCGTGGTCGAGCAATTCCACGGCGTCGCCGAGTTCCGGAGTTTCTGCGGGCGGGTCTGCCGGTCCGGCCGCCGCGACAAATTCCCTCTCGCCGGCGGACGGTTTCGAGGAGGCGTCCGCTCTTCGCTCGCCGCCCTTTTTTCCCCGGTCAGCGATCGCGGTCGCTAACACCCAGGGATGGCGTGAAAGAAATGGGAAGTGACGATTGGGCTTGGTTCTCAGGGTCAGTGGTTGGGACTGGCCGGCGGGCGTCGAGAGGTCCGAGGACGGTTGATCGGGGTGTGAGTTCACGGAGCTGCGTTTCAGAGGGGAAAATGGGTTTTCAGAAGGAAGGCGTTTTCAGAAAGAAGAGGTGCGCCGATAGGACACATGGAAATAAGTTGAGATTTTCGCTGTTGGCCGGTTGGCTGGAAACTGCCGAATAGGCAAAATGGGGTGCCAGCGATTGAGTGAGTTCGTCGAAATGTCGCTAAAAGTGTCGTGCCTGAGATCGTTTTTTTGCGAAGTTCCAACTTCGACATGGTCGATACTCGATGGGTTGCTCGTCACCATGCTGCTCCGACGGACAGCGAGATCGCAACTGTTTTTTCAAAATAAGCAAAGGTAACCAAGTTATGCACGTCGTCGCCGAACCCTGCTCGGGATGCAAGTACACCGATTGCGTCGTCGTTTGTCCTGTGGAGTGTTTCTACGAGGGTGAGCAGATGCTGTATATCCACCCTGAGGAATGCATTGACTGTGAAGCCTGCGTTCCTGAGTGCCCGGTCGAAGCGATCTTCCACGAAGATAATCTACCTGAAGAATGGCAGAACTATATCGAAATCAATGCCACCGAGTCAGAAAATTGTGAAGTGATCACCGAGAAGAAAGAGCCGTTGGCCGATAATTAGTTCCACTGTGCGTTGGCTTGCGTGGATCAAACGTGCTGTTTTCCTACTCGTCGTGATCGGATTGATCAGTGCGGCGAGTCAAGCGGCCCAGCGATGGCACGCCGAAACGGCTGCCTTGACGGCCGAGGCGGAGCGGTTGCGAAGGGAGGCTGCGTCGGAGCCCGATCCCGTGCTCGCGGCGGCTCTACGGCAAGACGCTCAGCGGCATGAGTCAGCGATTCCAGGCTGGGGCAACGTCCGTTGGGGCTACGCCGCGTTGGCTGGGTTGATGTATGCCGCGGGTCTGGTGCCACCCGGATGGGTGCTCCACCGGGGATTGCAGGCGCTCTCGGTTCCCTGCTCGCGCCGCCGCGCGGTCGCCGCCCAATTGCTGGGACATGCCGGCAAGTACATTCCTGGCAAGGCCATGGTGGTGTTTTTACGTGTCGGGGCGATTCTGCCGAAATCGAGTTCCGCTGTTGCGGCGAGTTCTGACGTCGGGCCGAGTTCCGCTGGCGAGGCCCTGCACGCCCACACTACCTCGCTGGATCCTCGTGGGCAGGCCCCCGTTTCCACGCGGCCGATCGGCCGCGTGGCGAGCTGCGTGTTTTTTGAAACGCTGTTGATGATGGGGGTGGGCGGCGCCGTCGCAGGCCTGTTGTTGTGGCGTTCCCCGTTACCGGACTGGGTGCGTCTGATCGCAGCAGCGATGGCGATTGGGTCCTTGATCCCGCTCTGTCCGCCGCTGCTTCGTCGCCTGCTCGCCTTCATTGCGGCTCGCCGCAAAATCAAGCCCGATCAGAATCCGGCCGCGCGTGAGGAAACGTTCTCGCCCGATTCAATCACGTGGTCGTTGCTCATCCAGTGCTGGGGGCTGTCGCTCATCTCCTGGGCACTCATTGGTGGCGCGTTCGCCTTGCTGATCGCATCGATACCGTCGTTCGAGCCCCTGCCCGCTGCGAGCGAACTCGCAGCGGTCGCTACCGCAGCGATCTCACTCGGCATGGTGTTGGGGTTCGCCTCGCTTCTGCCGGGCGGCGCGGGTGTGCGTGAATACGTCACCCTGTTGGTCCTCACGCCGGTCATTGGGTCGACCCACGCTCTGCTCGCGGTGATCGCCGCTCGGCTCATGTTTATCATCGTCGAAGCGTTGATGGCGGGCCTCTCGGCGGCCTATCTTCGCCATCTCCATTACCTGCAACCCCTTGGGGAAGGATGACCTCAGCTCAATCGAACGCAGTCACGCATGGGTTTGGTTTTCTTCCCTACGCGAAACCGCACGGCATGACATCTCGCGAGCTCGTCAATCGAGTGCAGCGTCGCCTGCGCCGGGAACAGAACAATCGAAAGCTCAAAGTGGGGCACACCGGCACGTTGGATCCTCTGGCCGACGGGCTGGTGGTGATCGCCGTCGGTGCTGCGGCTCGATTGACACCTTGGTTGCTCCAGCACTCCAAGCGTTATGTCGCCCGCTTTGAATTCGGCGTCAGCAGCGTGTCGGGGGACCTGGAGGAACCCGTCACCGCACTGCCCAATGCACCGCGCCCCAGTCTCGAAGAAATCGAATCCGTCTGCGCGCAGATGCATGGGTGGCTCGATCAAGTCCCGCCCACCCATTCCGCGATCTGGGTTGACGGTGAGCGGGCGCACCTACGGGTTCGGCGGGGCGAGCAAGTCGAGATGCCCACCCGGCGAGTTTGGATCGATTCGATCGACGTACTCAAGTACGACTATCCGCACCTCGATGTCGATGTGCGTTGCGGATCAGGCACGTATCTGCGCTCACTCGGGATGGACATCGCCGCCCGCTGTCAAAACGTCGCCGTGATGACTCGTTTGACTCGTACCGAAGTCGGCCCCTTCCAACTCGCCGGCGCGGTGCCAGCGGTGCCGCCGGATGATCCACCCCCGGGTAACCCCGCGCAGCTCGCCGAGGGACTGACACCGATGGAAGGGACCGCGGAGCTGCAAAACAGTATTCAGGCTCCCGTCACTGGGCTGGCTCATGTGCCGTCGATGCCACTTTCTCCCGACGATGTAATACGGGTCCGGCATGGGATACGCATTGGTGGTGAGCCGCAGCAACCGCAGCAAACGGAGCTCGATCAAGAGAATGTGCAGGAGCAGTCGCTGCACTGTTCCGAGGGCTCCGGCCTGCCTCCGGATGAGTGCATGGCCGTGGACGCTGGCGGCGATCTTGTCGCCATTCTGCGACGCAAGCAAGGCCGCTGGGCACCCTACCGAGTCTTCGCCGAGTCCCGGCATTCCGTTGATGCAACAAAAAAAGCCGCCCGAACGTGAACCTCACATTCGGGCGGCTGACTCGGCTGTTGCTGCTACGCGGTGCGCCGTTTACTGATCCAGCTGAGCGGTCTCGCGAGAGGCCCGCGTGCCGAGTGCTCCCCACAGACCGAAGCTGCTTTGGGCACCCGAGTGGCCTGGCGTTGCCTGTTGGTTGCCCGACTCGATGCTGTCGGTGATGAATCGAACGGCACCGTCACCCATCAGCACGTGAGCACCCCCTTGGTGACGGCTCGACGCAGAGGAGATTCCCTGCGAGGCGTCACCGCCGCGGAAACAACTCAAGCTGTTGGGCGGCTTGATCGTTTGGAAGGCGGTGTACTGGATCCGGCCATCGGCCCAGCGTCCTCCACGGATCTGGTTGCCCCCACCCACGCTAGCGCTCTGCAGCCAGAACTGAGGCCGCGTTGGGTCGACCTGGTCGTCACAGGCCGCTGGGTTGGTGGTGATCAAATCAGGACCATTGAGCACGAACTCCGAGATGATCTCACGTCCACCGAGGATGGTCGCAATTTCGCCCATCGCAATGGTTCCCGAAAGGCCATCCAAGCAGTCGCGAAAGCGGGTAGTGTGCCGGCACCAGAACAAACCGCGGTTACGGCCCTGTGCCTGTTGAGCCCGGTTGTTGTTATTGCTCCCACCGCCGCGACGCATACTGCACTCGTCATGATCGAGCGGATCGGTCGCGTCATAAATGCCGCTTTCGTTTTTGCCGCCGCTATGCACCAGCTCGATCACGTCGCCGACGCAGACCGCGTAGTTGCAACGACCGAGTGCCGGCAGACCACGTCCGGGATCACTCGGGCAACGCAGCATCGGCAGTTCGGTCATCCACGGCTGGTAATACGTTTGCCAAGGGCCGGGGCCCATCGGAGGGCTGTCAGGGGGGTACGCGAGGACACCGTCACCATTGCGATCGTAGGGATTGGAAATGGTCTGCCACAGAGCTTGCTGCTCGAGGAACGGAGTCAACCCGACCTGGGCACTGATGTAGAGGCGGTTGCATACCTGCGAGTCGTTGGTGTGCGTCCGCGTGTTGCCCGTCATGTGTTGCGGCAACTGGTCATACGCCGAATGATAGTTATGTATCGCCAAACCAATCTGTTTGAAGTTGTTACTGCAACTCATCCGTCGCGCTGCCTCGCGGGCAGCTTGGACGGCGGGCAACAAGAGCCCCACCAGGACGCCGATGATCGCGATGACCACCAAGAGTTCGACCAGCGTGAACGCTGATCTAGAATACCGTTTCATCAAACTGAACCTTCGTAGAAAAGAAAAAAGTAGCGTTTAATCACTGCGCAGCGGCGCCCTCATCGAGAACCGAAACGAAGTGACTCTGAAGAACAAATGCGAGTCGAATCCGACTCGCCGATGATGGATCGAGCGGCGTCGATCAGTCCGGTGCCGGGCCGTCCATCTCGTTGACATAGGCTTCTTGCTCAGCCTGTTGCTCAGTCGTCATCCCTGAATCGTCGACGACCGTAGATTGGTCGCTACCGCAACCGACACAGAAAATCGCCAGAGCGGAAAGGAAAAAGAACTTTGTCATGTAAAACCTGCATGAATCGATGAGAAGAAATCTGGACAGCGAGAGTTCGCTGTGTCCAGCCATGCTCGAATCAGCTCCGCGTCTGGCGTCTGATTCCGTTTCATCGGGTGTCGTTGAAACCACTCAAGAAACTTAGCCAAACCGCGAGCAGATTGTCGCACTTACACTGTTTTAGCGGGTTGTGGGCCCGCGTCAGGTTTAGCCAGTGTTGGGATGTTTCACATTAAGGGGTTGCCAGGGGCTTGTCAACAAAAAAATGGCGTTTTTGTGAATCCTGTTCCCGGCTAGGCGCATCAACGGCCGGGGCGCATCGGCGGGGAGAGCATCCGTGGCTGGGAGGAACGCTCGTTACCGAATCCGTCGCCGTGGTTGAGCAACCGTGTTCGGGTTGCCCAGGTTTTACTGTGACGCGCGTCCTGCCTGCAGCAATTCGAGTGGCTCGGCGCGACCGATCTTGATCGCTGGCCAGAGACCGGCCAACAGGCAAAGCCCCACTGTGATGGCAAACCCTATGGAGAGCTGTGCCCATGGGATCGTGAACGAGGGTGGCCCCGCAAACCAGCCACCGAACTGTGCCATGCCGACCCCGCACCAACCGGCGGTGAGACCGAAGAGCAGGCTCAGCACGCAGGCGGCGATCGCGATCAGTACGGTCTCAGCGACAACCAATCGCACCAATTGCCCCCGCGTCACACCCACCGAACGCATCACACCGAACTCCCACGTCCGTGAACGGACCGATGCGATGACCGTGTTGGCAACAGCGAGCGACATGATTACCAACGTCACCAGGGGCAGGTAACTCATCCCCCAAATCATGTCATCGGCCCGCATCTCGATCGCCTTGCGAACGGTCTCCGACGCCGTCATGCGGGCGAAGGGACGGTAGGCCTTGATCTCTCCGACGCCGGTGGCGGTGAAAGATTCTCCAGCATGCCGTTCGGCGATCGACTGAAATTCAGCTTCCACAGCAGTCAGGTCCGCATGCGGTTTTAAATTCAACCAGAAGAATTCGGTGCGTCCGAGATGAAAGTCTTTGTGAACCTGTTCCCGGTTGGCAAAGATCAATGCTCCTGTCCGTACGAAGTGTCGTCGCACCCCCGAGAACTTGGTTACCCACTGCCAACCCGGCAATGAGACGATGCCAGCGATTCGGTAGCCCACTCGCTCACTATCGGCGGACGGTGGGATCATCGTGATCTCATCGCCGATGCCACGCCCTGTCGCCATGGAAAAGTCCTGCGAGACCACGCAGGCATTGCCTCGCGCAAGAGCAGCGATCGCCGATTCCCGATCTCCCTCGACAAATTCGACGGGCAGCATGGGATCGTCCGCTGCCCAGGCCGCTTGCGGATCGAGTCCGCAGATCACGCCGTTGTCGCCAAACTTCAGCCGGCTCGGCTGCTCGCTTTCCCCCCAATCGAATTTGGCCTGTTCGATTGCCAGTGGCATGACTTGCTCGGGTTCGACGCCGTCGACTTGCTCAATCAAAGGCTCGTCTGCCTTCTCCAGTCCAACGGGATGGAACGCAACAATCGCATCGGGCAACCAGTCGCCGGGGGTGAACGGCTTGAGCATGGAGTAGCCCCACGTTTGGGTTGAGGCATACAGGCCGAGACCCACCGACAGTGCCAACGTCGCGCTGACAGACCGCCACAGATTACTCGACAACTGCGTTTTCATCATGCGTCGGTCGAGCTTTAGCACGCTGTTCAATAGGGGTGCGAAGACACGTTCGCAGATCACCACGACCGCGGGAGCCAATAAAATCATTCCCAGCAACAGGACGGGATAGGTGACGAAGGCATAGCACCATTTTCGCCACGCGTCCGACATGGGAATCACGAACACACACAGCGGCGTGGCCGCCGACAAGACGATTCCGACCATACCCATCACCACCCATTTCCCCGCGTGCGGCGTGGTTACCGGCGCGGACATCGCATCGAGTGGTTCGATCCGCATCGCCCGCCAAGCCGGCAAGATCGCTGCTCCGAGTGCCCCGATCAATACGGTCAACCCCGTCAAGAGAACACAGCCCCACCCCAGCACTGCACCGGAGCTGAACAGTCCTGGCAGCACCCTGCTGCCGACGATCACCATCAACCACCCTGCCAATAATCCCGCCAACCATCCAATCGCAGCCAACAGCACGCTCTCAATCGCGATAATGCCTGCGATCTGCGTTCGTGTCAGGGCGACAGCACGCATCATCGCCAGTTCGCGGGCCCGTTCGCTCACCCCCATGCTCAATGTTGAAAAGATAATAAAGATGGCCGCCAGAGATGCCATGCCGGTAGCTGCCCAAGCCTGGGATTGCTGGCCCGATACCGAGCGGGTCGACTCCATCCCACCGCGGACGGCGGCAAAATCGACGATCTTGAGAGGCGGTCGATTCGACGCCAATTTCTCCTGCCAAACTTGGCGAAACTGGTCGGTCGAGACGGTATGGCGAACGGCAACCTGCAGCACCTGGGGCTGGGACGCGTAGCCGTTGATCTGCGCGGCAATCGAGGGGCGGACATAGATCGCGTTGGTCGCGACGCCTTGGACGAACCCGCTTGGGAGCCCCAGCTGAGTTCCGCCCGCCTCCGCAGCCGGCTTTACCGGGGGGCGTTCTTTGGAGGCTCGGTCGGGATCACGGCCAGCTCGTTTCGCAGCGTCCGGCTGGCCACCGCCGCCGCCGCCACGGCCCTCGCTCAGCGATGGTGTTTCGGGAGCTTGCTCAACCAATCCAACGACTTGCAAGCGAACCTGGTTGGCTAGAGCCGTGACGAGCAGTTCGTCACCGACGGCGACCCCCATCTCCTCGGCCACGTCGGCGCCCACCACCACGAACAGCGACTCAGGATCCGTTCCCAACCACTCACCGCTAACGATTTCATAGGGTGGGTCACTGGCGGGAGTGCTGACCAGGGTGGGGTCGATCGGCGGGGCCCCGTTGACGGGCGGGCGATTGCCCACGAGCAACCCCAGTGATGATGCAGGTTCGCGCGGCTCCGAGTCGGGCTGCACACGGTTGACGGAAACTCGCGAATTGCTGATCGGATTGACTTCGAGTACTCCCGCGTCGAGCCGCAAGCTCGCGATCAGTGATTCGTCGATCGGGGGTGTGGGGGATCCCGGAGGGCCGCCCCGAGAGAGAATCAACGCATCATAGCGACCGAGATACTTGCCAGCGTTCTCGTCGAACTGCGACACCAACGCGTCGTAGCCGCTGACGACCCACACAACCGCACACGTCGATGCCACCACACCGAGGGTCGTGATAACCGCGCGTCCCGGATGCAACCGCAGCTGTGACAATACCAACTTGGCAAGGAATCGAAGGTTGGCCATAGGGTCGGGTTTCTCGATGATGATGAAAGTGATTGCCAGGAAGCACATCGGGGGAAATGATTCCGCACAACTCTGGTGAGCCGACCTGCTCACGCAGCATAAAAACTGCGCGACCTCCAAACCGGAGGGGTGGGCGGATCACGGCGTGCCGCATGCAATCGACGCGCCATGGATACGAGAGGCCGCTAACCCACCGGAAATCTACCGATCGGGGTGAATAGGTGACAGCAGCGAGTCGCAATTTCCGCCTCTCGTGGCGGATTTGCCGCCGCCCTCTTTCACCTAGAATCTGTCCCTTTCGTTACTCTCAGAAGCCGGCCAGCCCGTGACCACACCTGACTCCTCTCTTCCACTCGACGTCGATCAGATCGGCAAGTCCTATCGCCAGGGACGGGCGAGCGTTCGCGCTTTGAAAAACGTGAGTCTGTCCGTGGAAGCGGGCGAGTTCGTCGCCATCATGGGCGCCTCGGGGTCGGGCAAGAGCACGCTACTGCACGCGATCGCAGGCCTGATCGATGTCGACGAGGGGCGTGTTGTGATCGCCGGCCAAGACCTTGCCCAGTTCGGTGACGCGGCGCTCACGCGGTTCCGGCGACGCCAACTCGGAATCGTGTTCCAGGCGTACAATTTGATCCCGACGCTCTCGGCCGAGGACAATATTCGGTTGCCCGCTACTGCCAGTGCCGGGCTCGATCGGGAGGTCGATGCCATGCTCGATCGGCTGGGAATGACCGATCGACGGCAACACAAACCTGCCGCACTCTCGGGTGGCGAACAACAACGCGTGGCGATCGCGCGAGCCTTGATCTGCAATCCTGCGATCTTGCTCGCCGATGAGCCGACGGGCAGTCTCGATTCCGTCAGTGGAACGCATCTTTGCCAGTTGTTGCGGGCGATGGTCGATGAGCAAGGACGTTCGATCGTGATGGTCACCCACGAACCCCACGTCGCGATGTGGGCTGATCGAGTCGTGGTGCTCAAGGATGGCGAGAACCTGGCTGAGTTTGCCACTGATGGTCGACGAGATCCTCAATCGCTGGGCAACCGATACCACCAGTCCCTCGATGCGGGGTGTGAACGTTGAAAGTTCTATCGCTCGCGATTTCATTTTTGCGGGAGCGGATTTCGCGAGTGGCCCTGACGACGGTCGCGACCGCCGCTGCAGTGTGCATGGTGATCTGGGTCAGTAGCGGCTATGAGGCCTTGCACCAAACCTACGACGACTACGCAGATCTTGCCCTCGGACGCTATGAGTTAGCAATCGCTCCGATCAGCGCCGCCGATACCGACTTCGTCGCGCCCGAGGTTCTGCCGCAGCTGCGGCGCGACCCAGCGGTGCGGGCGGTGGAACCGATGTGGGCGAATCGCTTTGGTGTCCGCACAGACGCAGCGAGCGCCGGAGACGGAACTTTCAATCCGACCGCAAGCAGCGGCAGTCCCACGCGCGGTCCGGGCACAGGGCCGCTCGCCCGCCTGCCCAGCATGATGTTCCTGGCGCTCGATTCCGATGTTTCGCCCTTTGACATTATCGCAGGCACGTGGATCGATATGTCCGCATCCACTGCACCGCAGGTGGTTTTGCGCCAGGACGTGGCGGCGCAGCGTGGGCTCGACATCGACGACTTCATCACCGTTGAGCTGCCACGCCCGGGGCTCAACGGAGAATCGCAACTCGACTTGCGAGTGGTCGGGATTGTCAGTGCCCCCGCCCTGATGGGAGCGGAAGCAGTGGGCATCCCGATGCTCACTCCGAGCACAGGAGAAGCCTTTATTGCCACGCCTGTCGCCGAACGCATTGCCGGCCGCTCGTCACAAATCAGCTTGCTCGGAGTGGCGGTGAATCCTGACGCGGATATCACCTCGTTTCGCTTCGGCTGGGCACCTCGTCTGAGTGGCTATGCCACGCCTTTGCAGTTCCAAGAAGCGTTTGAGATCGAGGAGGCATTGGACCAAGCGTCGGCCGCAGAGAACGTGAAGTTGCAGACCTATGCAGCGACCGGTGTGGCGATGCTCGTCGCCATGCTGGTCATCTACTGCACGCTGAGCATGGGCGTGTCCGAACGCACACGGCAGTATGCGATTCTTCGCGCCGTCGTTTTCACCCGTCGCCAAATCGGCTGGCTGATCCTGATCGAAGCGTTCGTCTTGGGGACCCTCGGCCTGGTTGCCGGCATCGCGATCGGCTGGATGCTCCTCCAGATCGTCGAATCCGTGTTCGCTGGATTGCTCCACCATGGTGTGGGTTTTGGTGCGAACAGTTTGCTGCTCGCTGGGATCGCTGGCATCGGTGGCGCATTGCTGGCGGCAATCGTTCCCGCCTATCGCGCCATCCGTGTGAAGCCGGTCGATGCGATGGCCCCCCGCCAAGAATCGGTGATGGAGGCATCTATCCACTGGCCACTGGTCACCCTGGCGGTGATCTTGATCTCGGTCACCCCACTGCTCGCACTCGTCATTCCGCTTCATCAGACCAGCATCGCCTGGGCGATGGGAATCGGGTTCGCTTGTGCCGCGTTGGGGTTCATCTTGATCACACCGCCAACGGTGATTCTCATCGATCGCTGGCTCAGCCCCATTTTTTCGCGGGTGTTCCGGATTGATCCCAAGCTCGTCTCTAGCCAAATAACCAGCAACGTATGGCGGGCTGTGGGGGCGTCGTTATCGCTGGCGTTCGGCCTGAGCCTATTCATCGGCATCCAGGTCTGGGGCTTCACCATGCTTCAGGCCTTCATTCCCGGTGATTGGGTCCCCGACGCAATCGTGATGATGGAGCCTGGACTGCCGCCCGACCGAGTCGCTGAGTTTGCAGCGCTCCCCGACGTGGATGCCTCTCGATGCCTACCGCTCGTGGTCGAGCAACCGCGGTTGGCTGGCGATCCCACCGACAGCGCAGCGCGAGCGTCAGTTGTTCGCCAGGACAACGTGGTCATCGTCGGTCTGGATCCGCTAGGAGCCTTTGGTGGCGAGACACCGTTACTCAAATTGGAGTGGACTGCCGGCGATCCAGTGGCGGCCGTGGAGCGAATGAAACAGGGGCACGCCTGCGTGGTGCCGAATCACTTCCTCGTCGAGGCGGGGCTCGAAATAGGCGATACGATCACCTTGGATCCACCGCGGAATGCTGGCCAACGATGCGTGTATGAGATCGTCGGCGGAGTGGAGTTGCCGGGGTGGCACTGGCAGACAAAGCTGACTGGATTGCGGACGCGTACGCATCGTGCTGCCGCCTTGGTGTTTGCTGACTATGAATCGGTCGCCGAGGATTTTGATCTGAACTCCGCCTCGCATATTTGGTTTTCCTGCGATCACGACGATGCTGTCGATTGGACGCAACTCGAACAATCCGCTCAGACTCTCGTGGCATCGCTTCGGTCAGTGGAGGCGAGTCCCGACGGCGAAGCGGCCGGAGACGTCAATGTCGTGCCTGTCCAGCAGATTCGTGACCATTTGGATGGGGCGGCGCGGCGTTGGATCTGGGTGACCAGCTGCGTGCCGCTGACGGCTTTGTTGATCGCCTGCCTGGGCGTATTGAATGTCATGTTGGCCTCCGTTCGGGCCCGCCGGTGGGAGTTCGGTGTGATGCGCGCCATCGGCATCACTCGCTCTGAGCTGACCAGAGCAATCTTGGTGGAAGGAATTCTGATTGCGTTCGTCGCCATCGTACTGAGTCTCGGGTTCGGAATCCTCAGCGGCTGGTTCGGTTGCGTCATGGCCCAACACATTAGTTTTTTTGGTGGCCTGCATCCGCCGCTGATGATTCCATGGTTGCCGATTCTCGGTGCAATCACGCTGGTGTTACTTCTAGGGATTTTGAGCGCCGCTTGGCCCGCAGTATCGATCGGCAGGGCTCGGCCCATGGAACTACTGCAGACGGGCAGTGAAACGGGGTGAACGCATCGGTACACAGGCGTCAGCCCACCGGGCGGATATTTGTCCGCCGGCGGTGGCAATTTCGCCATCGACCTACCCGGAAAACGCCAGCGCCAGCTACGTCGCTCCGAAACGTAAATGCTCGGTATGGGCATGAAAACCGACATTGCGTTGGGTTTCGCTACCCGTGCGGCACCACTGGCTCTTTGAGAAAGGCGGGCCGGTTGAAGCTGGCACGCCCCATGCAAAGAGAGCAAGGGTCTCCCCGACGCACAACCTCGAATCCTACTGGCTGCCGATCTTCATGAACGATACCGCTGCATCGCCTCTCTCCGTCGTCCACGACGTGTCGAAGAATTATCGGCAAGGTAATCGAACGGTGAGTGCGCTTCAAAACGTGGGCTTGACCGTCGACTCGGGTGAGTTTGTGGCAGTGATGGGCGCGAGCGGCTCCGGCAAGAGCACGCTGTTGCACTTGATGAGCGGACTGACGCGGCCGAGTTCCGGCAGCATCACCATCGACGGGCAAGATCTCGCGGGACTCTCCGATCGCAAGCTCACTCATTTTCGCCGTCGCCGAATCGGTTTAATTTTCCAAGCCTTCAACTTGATCCCGTCACTCGACGCTACCGACAATATTCTGTTCCCGCTCTACGCGGCAGGCATCACTCCATCGGACGATGGAGTACTGCAGGAGCTCGCCGAGCAATTGGGGATTGCAGACCGATTGTCGCATCGGCCTGATTCGCTCAGCGGAGGCGAGCAACAGCGAGTAGCGATCGCTCGATCGTTAATCACCCATCCGGCAATCGTTTTTGCCGACGAACCGACCGGCAGTCTGGACTCAGTGACCGGGCAGGCGATCTGTGAATTACTACGGAAGTTGTGTGATCAACAATGTCGCACGATCGTCATGGTGACTCACGAACCGAGCGTGGCTGCATGGGCCGACCGTGTGGTCATTTTGAAGGACGGCCAGATCATCGATCAGTTCGCTACGTCGGAGCATGCCGACCCACAGTCCCTCGCAGCCTACTACCAACAGGTCGTCGGCGCGGAGGAGAGTGTCCTCGCCGAGACGCTCCCGTGATTTCGCCCCTGGCATCGGTTTGATTGAGCATGCACGCATCGGTCGCCAACGATCGGAGCCATGCTAAAAAATCCCCTTTTTCGCCGCGGGGTCGATCCACCCCGTATTTTCTTCCCTACCCCCTACCTGTTGAACTCCTGTCCAGACATACTATTGCAACTGACTCGCAGTAGCGTTCTCGGTCCCTGCTCTCGCCAGCCACAGACATTCGATGGTCTGCTAGCCAGCCACGCCGGTAATCCCTTGAGATCCTGGCGGCCCTCGGCCGCTCTCGATGAATCCTCAATTGCATTGTTCAGCACGTGTGCCTCTAGCCTGAGACTTCGTCATGTCCTTTCTGAAAACCACCCCAATCCAACTGGCCCCTCGCAGCGGGCGCCCGGCCCGACGGCGGTCGCGAAACGCCTTCACGCTCGTCGAACTGTTGGTCGTGATCGCGATCATTGGTGTCCTCGTGGGCTTGCTCCTTCCGGCTGTCCAAGCAGCCCGTGAAGCGGCGCGTTCCATGCAATGTGGCAACAATCTTAAACAGGTTGGACTGGGACTGCACAACTACGCCTCCACCTATAACGGCGCCTTTCCAAACAATGGCTACTCGTGGACGGGCGGCTACCCGAGTGATTACTCACCACTGGCAAAACTGTTGCCTTACCTGGAGCAGGCGCAGCTACAGGAACTCATCGATTTTGATATCTACATGGGGCATCCGGCGTTGGCTGATCTTCCCGCGGAATTGCACCAGGCGGCGGGGACACGCGTGGCGACCTATCTATGCCCCAGCGACGTCAATACAGAACTACACTCTCTGACGATGCCTTCGGGAGCCTCGATCCAGATCGCCGGTTCGAGCTACGCGATGAATCAAGGCAGTGGACTGGATGGCGTTTTCCATCCAGCTGTCAAGTCCGATGGGCTGTGTTGGATTGATGCGAAAGTCAAATTCCGGGACATCCTAGATGGGACTAGTAACACGATCGTTTTCGCCGAAACGATCGTCGGGTCGGGAATTGACACAGCATCTCCCACGCCTGCGATGGATGTGCGTGGATACCGGGCCTCAGCCAATACTGGGATCGACGTCACGCTCGCCGAAGCCGCTGATTCCGGTGGACTCAGTGGAGTCCAGAGCTACATCAGCGGCTGGAGTGGCGATCGCAATCACTACTGGCTGCGTGGCAGCGTTCCCAATGGCCCGGTTATCAACGGCCGCCTGACACCCAATAGCCCGGTTCCGGACCTGGTTTACGGATCTTCGAAGATCACTGCGGCACGTAGCTACCATACCGGAATTGCCAAGGTCGCCCTGGCCGACGGCAGCGTTCGCAACGTCACCGACTCCATCGACCGTGATGTCTGGCACGCGAGCTGGACCCGACACGGCAGTGAAGTCAAAACGGTTTCGTCGGAATAATCCTGGTTCGTTCCTCACGCCAATAGCATCATGCCATCCGCGCCAGCTAACGATCCCGCTGAAGTTGCTCAACGCAAGTATCGCTTGCGAACGATCATCACATGGCACTGGATCAGTTCCGCGATCAGCCTGGTGGGAATGATGCTGTTCGCGATAACGGGAATTACGCTCAACCATGCGTCTCAGATTTCAGCCAAGCCCGATGTTCAAACTCAGTCGGCTGAGTTGCCACCGGATCTGCAGGAGCTTCTCCAAATCGAGCAGCATGAGGACAAAGCCGCCCTGCCTGTGGAGCTAGCCGATTGGCTGGGCGAACGTTTTCAGAAACCGATCGGCCAGCGTCAAGCCGAATGGTCGGAGTACGAAGTCTATCTTTCCATGCCTGGGCCGGGCAGTGATGCCTGGCTGGCAATCGATCGAGAGACAGGATTTGTCGAGTTTGAGCAGACTCAGCGAGGTTGGATTTCCTATTTCAACGATCTGCACAAAGGTCGCAATACCGGGCCGGCGTGGAAATGGGTATTGGACCTGTTTGCGATCGCCACGCTCGTGTTTTGCCTGACAGGACTCTTGTTGCTGATCGAGCATGCTCGCCGCCGGAGCCTCACCTGGCCGCTGGTCGGTCTCGGATTGATCGCACCCTGGTTGGTTGCGATTCTGTTGATTCATTAAACGGAAACCTTATACACGCAGAGAATTGATTGATGAACAAAAAAATCACTACCCTGATCCTCGGCTGCGCGATCGCTGGGATGGCTTGGGCCGATGAGCCAACACCCGATGTGGCAGTCACGATCGAGATTCCCCGGATCGACGTCTCCGAATACCATCGCCCCTACGTGGCTGCGTGGATTCAAGACGAAGATCGCCAAGCCGTCGCCAACCTGAACGTTTGGTACCAGATGACCGAGTCGAGTGAAGGCGCCGGTACGAAGTGGTTGCCGGACCTACGCCAGTGGTGGCGTCGATCGGGACGCAGTCTCGAAATGCCAGTCGATGGGGTGTCCTCTGCAACGCGTCCGGCGGGGAAGCACACTCTGTCCTATTCTAGTAGTGATCCTCGGCTGGCGAAACTCCCGCCCGGAGAATACAGCCTCGTCGTGGAAGCCTCACGCGAAGTCGGCGGCCGTGAACTGCTGACCCTCCCGTTCACATGGCCCGCCAAAGACCTCCAGGAAGAACAGGCCGCAGGCAAGAAAGAACTGGGCGAAGTCACCCTCACGATCCAGCCAACCCACTGACGCATCGATGCGACCGCACTTTTTGAATTGCTAAGCAGTTGTGGGTAGGTCGTTTTGGATAACCCGATGAGCCGATGGACGTTAGTCCCGGTTTTCCCACGCTAAATGCGAAGCGTTTTGAAAACCGGGGCTAACGCCCACCGGCTGATGCACCCAACAATTTTTCACACCTACTTACCGTTCTTGAATCCCCTCTCCATTGAAGGAACTGAAGATGACCCGAAGCTTTCTACTCGCCCTGACGCTCATCATCGCGCTACCCGCGACGAGTTTCGCACACAAAGTCTGGCTCCGACCTTCGCAAACGGTCCTCTCCGGGCCGGAACCCTGGGTAACCGTTGACGCCGCCGTCTCCAACGACCTGTTCTATTTCAATCACTTCCCACTTCGGCTCGATGGACTCGAGATCATTGCACCGAGCGGCGAGGAAGTCAGCGCCCAGAACGAATCGGTGGGCAAGTACCGCAGCGTTTTCGATCTACCGCTGACTGAAAAAGGCACCTATCGAATCGCCATCGTCAATCGCGGCGCTTTCGCGAGCTGGGAAGTAGACGGCGAGCGGAAGCGATTCCGGGGCTCCCCCAAGGAACTCGCCGAATCGATCCCGAGCGATGCTACCAACGTTCGCGTTACCGAGAGCATCGGCCGCATTGAAACGTTTGTCACCAACGGAGCTCCTTCGACCGAATCGATCCAACCCGCCGGGGAAGGCGTGGAGCTGGTTCCACTGACGCACCCGAACGATCTCTACGCCGGTGAAACGACGAAGTTTCGCTTGGTCGTTAACGGCAAGCCCGCCGAGGGATTGACGATCACCGTCATTCAAGGTGGCACTCGCTATCGCGATGCACAGGAAGCCAAGGAGCTGACCACGGACGAGAACGGTGAGTTCTCAGTGGCCTGGGACGAGCCAGGCATGTACTGGCTAGAAACCAGCACGGAGGATGACGACACGTCGATCCCTCAAGCGACGAGTCGACGCCTGAGCTACGCGGCAACACTCGAAGTATTGCCACAGTAGTTGCCCGATGATGAATTGTTGCTCTCTGCCTACCAAGACCACTCTCGCGAGCGTTCTCGCGGGCGTGGTGGTCGCGATCGCCGCACTGCTGTGTCTGTGGTGGACGCCTGGAGATTGGTGGCCCGCCTCGCCGCTGCCATCTCGCCTGTACTGGGCCGCTGGCGTGGGAGCAGCCTACCTCCTCCTGGCCGGATGGGCCTGGCGAAATTCAGCGCAACGCCAGACCCGGGCTCAGACGCCGACGCCGCACGTCGCTCCCCGCAGCGATAGCGTGCTCGTTGTCTACGCGAGCGAAACGGGATTCGCTGAATCGCTGGCTCATCAGACCCACGATCACTTGCAGCAACGCGGCACACCAGTACACCTCGCCCCGATCGATGCCATCACCAGCGAACAGTTGGTGGCGGCGAAACAGGCGTTGTTCATTGCCAGTACCGCTGGACAAGGCGATCCACCCGATCACGCCATGGAGTTCTCGGAATCCCTCATGCAACAGTCGCTGAGTTTGCGAGAACTCAAGTTCGGAGTGTTGGCCTTGGGAGACCGTAGCTATGACGAATACTGTGCATTCGGCCACGACATCACTACATGGCTGCGAGGCTGCGGCGCTGAAACTCTGTTCGATATCATCGAAGTTGACGATGGCGATCCGGAAGCACTTCAGCACTGGGAGTCGCGTGTGGCCTCGGTTTCCTAAACTTCGCGCGATCGATGAGTGGAGGATCTTGCGAGAGCGGTTCGGTAGTGGACGAGGCGACACCAATTGTCCCCGCCTTCCTAAACACGTAGCGGAATGTCTTTCCTGGCAAATTTCACCATGAACATAACGACGATTTCAGCGACCTTCGCGGGCGTGTTGGCATTCACGCTGGCAGCTCTCCCTGTTTCGGCCCAGCCGCCGATACCCTCACGGCAGCAGCCGGCGGATCCTGCCGAGCATGCGACCGATGTTTTGGACATTGAATCGGCCGGCCAGCGGTCGTATCGAATCTTCATCTCAGTGCCCGGTCCAGAGCCACCACCGGGCGGCTATTCGGTGACCTACGTTCTCGACGGGAATGCCTATTTTGCCGATGTCGTTCGCGCTCGCGATGCGTTGGCTGAACTGCGACGGACCATGGTGGTCGTTGGCATCGGCTACCCCATCGAAGGCCGCATTGATTTCGTGCGCCGGACATTTGATCTGACTCCGCCGGCCGAGCAACGCACCCTGCCGCCGCGTCGCGGTGGCGACGCCTGGCCCACCTGGGGTGGCGCGGATGTGTTTCTCCAGTTCATCGAGACGGAACTGAAGCCGCAGCTACAGAATCGATATGCCATCGATCAGACAAAGCAAACAATTTTCGGGCATTCCTTTGGTGGGCTGTTCGTGCTCCATACGCTCTTCACACGTCCTGGATGCTTCCAAACCTACATCGCCGCCAGTCCATCGGTGTGGTGGAACGACTATGCGATCGGTGAAGCCGCAGCTGCGTTTGGCGAAAAACACTCGCAGGGCCGGACCTCGTTGAATCTAGTGCTAACGGTCGGCGAGTTGGAGCTGGGCCCCGATGCGGGGCCAGCCGCGGCGCTTGATGAAACGGAGGCCAAGCGTCAATTCGGCACGACGGAAGACTTCGCTGACCGAATGGAGACGCTCCAAGATACTCAGCTCCAAGTGACATCCAAAATCTTTCCCGACGCATCGCATGGTGATGCCGCGCCCCAGGCGATCGTATTTGGGATGAACCAACTCTAGGATGGCCGCCGCCCAAGGACGACGAAGCACCGCCAGAACCATCAGAGCCTACAATCGAGAGAGCAAATCAGATTTTTTCGCCTGGAACTCTTCATCGGTGAGATACCCCTTGTCGTGCAGTCCGCCGAGTTTTTCCAGCATGGCTAGGATGTTGTGTTCGTCGGCGGGGGTGGCGGTCGACGTGCTGTTCCCATCCGGGATCGCATCGGGGGCTTCCACGTGAGATTCCACTGGTGGGATCGGGTTCCGTTCTGGAACCGAGGGACTCGTGGCAGGCTGTTGGTCCCTCTCCACGGGAGTGCCATTTCGCGTTACGACCGGTAGTTCAGACAGGTTCACCGTACCGAGCTGGCTACTAAACGTGATCGAACCGCCGACGCCTTGCTGTTGTGAGAAGCCGCCAATCTGATGGTTGCCGGTGTCATAGACCCAGACGTCGCCGTTTGTGGAAACAGCCAATCGGCGTGCATTGGAAAAGTAGGCGTAGCGGATGTTGTTCTGGTTTCCCACCGCATTGGGGGCACCGAGATCCTGTGGCCACCAATTTTGATCTGGGTCAGGCACGAACAGCGAGTTCGATCCGCCAAGACCTCCCGCCGCCTGTGTCTGTTGGTTGGAACCGTTTTGTGATTGCGATTGAAACGAGCCAAACAGGGGGGAGGTCTGGTGGTTGGCAAGCGCGTTGGTGATATCGCTGCACAGACTGTCGACGCGGAATTTCAATTGGTTGTTGAACAGATCGCTGACCATGGTCATGCCGCCCCGCATCCACTGGCCCGAACCACCAAATTCGGGATGGTTGAATTGAGCCATGCTGCCATTGCCATTCTGGACGGCAATCAACATATGCGTGACAGCCTCAGGTGAAACATGATGGCGTTGGGCCAGATCTTGAACGAGCTGCTGGCCAGCGGGTGATAAAGTGGACACGAGTTTTCTCTTGATAACGATGAATGGCACCAAACGCGAACAAAGAATCCCGCCTGAACCTCCCATTGTCGCACGCTCGTGATCCACGAGGAAAGGGGGCGTTTGGACATTTGGTACTTCCTGACGACGCGTTCGCGGCGCAGTTCGGGATCAAAGTGGATGGTGCGGAGGTGCATCGCGATGCCTGCCCGAGCAGCTCCGAACACACCTGATTTCGATAAGAACATTGCCGAGGCGTGATCTGTTCCGCTCCATCCCCCCCGAGGGATAACTCACACTACTTAGCCTTGCGTTCCCGGTCCATCGTGCGAATTGTCTTTTTACGGGACGCTTCGCGGAGCACCATCGCTCGAGCCAATCCCCTCACGTTGGATGCGACATTTTCGAGCCCCTGGATCCCTGCAAGCTGGGGCCGGTTCGCCAGTTCGTTTTGCTCGACCGGACTCAGGGCACTCGCGGCGGTGTTTGCGTTGTGTTGTAGGTTCTCGATGCCATCGTCGGCGGCATCCATGATCCGGTCCCAACCCAGGAGGACCTGTTGCAGGCTCGCTCTCGCGATTCGCCGGTCACCGGATTGGTCATCCCGTTGTGAGTCCACGATGCTACGGTCCTTCTCAAGCTGGTCGCGGAGTTGATCTAGAAAGACGACCTGGTTCGCCGCGACGACGCTTCGCCATCGCTTGCGCACATCGAATGGACGAGCAATCGTTTGCTCCAACTGATTGATCTGATCGGCATCGAATAACCCTTGCTCAATCGCTTCGATGACGATTGTGTCGCGTTGCTCAAATATCTTGCTGAGCTGAACCTCGACGGACACGGATAACTGCCAATCAAACGCATCCAACGCCGCCTGATGCGTCGCAAACGCCTCCATCGCGGTTTCTGCATCGCGGCTATCGACCGCATGCGACATTCGCGTCAGCATGAATGACTGGATCTCCCAAATCATGCCCAGCGGCGATAGCCCACCCGTGTCGGCATTGGGTGGCCACGGCAGCCAGACCTGGTCACCATGGCGGCAGAGCTCTTTCAATCGCTCGTAAACCGGTTCGCTCTGCTGGAGGAGCACGTCGAGCACCGGATCGTCGGACCATGAACCTCCCGAGTCGGGGTCAGCGACCTGAAGTTCACCACTATTGCGATCGAGCACACCAGCAGAAAGGGCGATTTTACGAAACTCAAACGCAATATACATCCACTCCAACCAGGCAACGGTATGCTCATCGCTCGCCGTCTCTCGGAATTGCTGCAGCAGCGAGTTTACGTCGCCAGGGTGGCCCGATTGACGAAGTGATGCGGCCTGCGCGCCAACCTCACGAACGACGGTGGCGTGGCGCATGTGTTGCCATGCGAAAGGCGCCGCCAAACCCGCCAGCGAGATTGCGACGAGCAACCACCAGGGAGAAAGCACTCGCTTGATGTTCATCGGTTCGCCTCCAGGTCGGTATCGTTGGAACTGGTGATGCCCGGGGCCGCTTCCCAACCGGCGCCCCACTGGGAAGCAATCGGCATGCTACCGGATTCAATATTCGCGAACTTGCGGACATCATCAATACGGTAGTAGTCGCCCCCTGGGCCTACGCCATACATGATTGACGGGCCATCCCAGTACTCCAAGAGTTCATCAAGCGGGTAGTCGTTGTTGCCTTGACGGGCTCGGTCGATGTACTCCAGCAGCGTTTTGACGAGATGCTCAGTCTCGCGCACGTGAACTAAATTTTCGTAGCTGTTTCGGTCGTCTCTGTAGGTCGTGGACAGCTGAACTCCCCCGAGGTGCTCGCCGATACCAAATCTCGCGTTGCTGCGATAAAGATCTCTGGCGGAATAGATCAATGCCCGGCGCCGGGCCAGCCACCGAGCGTCGGTCGCACCGGTCACGTCGAGGATCGCTTGACGTGTTTCGTCATCGATTCTCGTCGCGTTCTTCGGGTTTCGAAGCTCGGCGATCAAGAAGATCTCAAGGGAATCAGCGGCTTCCTGTGTTCCCAATTGCAGGCTATTTCGCATCGCTGAAGCCAAATCAGGTAGGGTCCGCATCCAGTCTCGATACTCACGCAAAGCTTGCTCGTCGTTTGCCGAGTTCGTTTCGATCCGCATCCGCAGCGATGTTGGCCGGCCGACGCATTGTTGCAAATGCCATGACACCAATTCGACCGATTGTTTTCGGTCACGCTGCAGTTCTTTCAAGCTAGTTTTTAATGAAGCGAGTAACTCTCTGTGTTGTGATTCCAAATCGACCGCTCGCAGACGAGACGCTTGCTGCTGCTCCTCGTCCTTGATTTTTCTCCAATCGAGAAGGGGGTCCTGGTCGGCTGACGGGGCAATATTCAGAGACGCAGGAACGCCATCGACAAATTCGTTCGCTTCGAATAGCAGTTGTGCTTTTTGCCAGGACGAGAAACCACCAGAAAAAGCGTACACACGCAGATACTGGAAAGCTGGCATTGCCACGGCAACCACAATCAGACCCGCGTGCATCATCCAGTAACTCCAGCCTCGCCGCCCATCCATCCAATGCCGCATCATCAACCAGGTCGCCAACATGGGGATAGCAATCAACGAGATTGCCACGGTCTTTGCTGACGTCGCCATCTCGGCATGGGTGGCCGAGCCATACATGCACGCAAAGAGGCTGGCAATCGGAGCCAGTAGGGCGACAATCACAACGGGCCGGATCAATTGGCTGAGCCACTGGGAGACTGCGTAGAGAATCCCGCAGGCGATGAGCACGTGCAGGCTCTCGCCTTTGCCGAAGATGCTTTCGGAGACCAGACAGACGATTGTGAAACCGAGTACACACAGCGCGGGCACGAGTTGCCGCGTCCACCACACGCGCGGCGGTGACACGCCGCGTTCGGCGAGGAATTCGATGCGTTTGTCGACCTGGTCTCCGTGAAACGTCAGCAACGCGAACCAGCACGGTGAACTGACAAAGATCACGACACAAATCGAATTGAGAAGGACGAAGTTGGTCCCTTCGCTGATGTGCAGAATCTCGCGGATCGCGATCGGAGCGCAAACTGCCACCGCAGCGACGAGGCTGAAAAAAATGAGACGATTTTGATTTCGGAATTGCCAGAGCAGTGTGCCCGTGGCGGACAAGGGCTGCTGCTTGGTCTGACTGTCGCCACGAAAAAAGTCATCGGCGATGGTGGTCCAACGCTGCCAGGACGCCTTCCATGACTGTTCGCGCTGCGATGGAGTTCGATTCGCTTGACCGGTGAGCTGTGCTCGGGCGATGCGATAGCCAAGTGTGCCGATAACCACGATGCCGAGTACGAGCGCTGTTGCGATCATCCCAGGCGACGGATCCGAGGGCAGGTAGATCTGGTCATCGAACGTATTGAGTACATACTGCCATGCGTATGCAGCCATGTAGGGAAGGACCGCGAGTGGCAATACACTGACCAATCCCATCAGCGGTGAAGGACTCAGCCACGACATCGTGAATCCACACACGAGCAAGTACAGCGAGTTGAGGACAACGAACAGCATGACCGTGGTCTCATTCCAATTCCTTAGCAGCGGTTGGTTGGCCAACGCCGCGACCGCGCAAAACACCAGGAAAGCCGCCAGCCATAAGATGGCGAGCAGGCTGAGGGCAAACAAGAACTGATGTCGGATCAGATAGTTCGGCGGAACGGGCAGGGAGTTGAGCCAGTTCAGAGACCGACTTTCCTTCTCCTGCCCCACGAGTACCGTGCCTGCACCCAACGAGAAAAGGATCGGCGGAATGCAGGCGATGACTTTGTAGACGTATGGATCGACTGAATCGAACCCCAATTGCCAGGACGCGCGCCAGACAATGAGCAGCACGGCCAAGCCGACAATCGTGACGACCAGCGGGATAGCTTGTCGAGTTTCTTTCCACAGCAGCCGCCGGCTCATGGAAGCAGACGTGTTCATGGCGTGACTCCTTGCACTGGGGGTGCTGGAGCTGCTTCATGCTCGGCGGCAATCGCCTTGGTCGCGTCGACGCCACGGGTGCAGGCGACAAACAGTTCCTCCAAACTCGCGGAGCGGTGTGCGACGTCGAAAACGCCATAGGAACTCGACAGCAAAGCCTCATTCTCCGGTGTCAGATCGCGGACGATCATCCGCCGCTGCCGACCACTGGTTTGTTCGCTCAAAATTTGCGACGGCTGAGTGAGCGATGGTAGCGTCGTCAAAGGATCATGGAGCTTGACGGTGACTTCCGAAATCGATTGGCGAAGGTCCGCCAATACCCCAGTGAGCTGGACACGGCCCTGATGCACAATGGCGATCTCGTCTGCGACCCGCTCCACCTCGCTGATTTGATGACTCGACAACAGCACGGTGCGCCCCGTGGCCGCCCGGTCGATCATGCTTTCGAGAAACTCTCGCCGGACCAGCGGATCGAGCCCCGACGTCGGTTCATCGAGAATCAATAACTCCGGGTCATGAGCGAGGGCGAGACTCAGGGCAACCTTCGCCCGCTGGCCTTTGCTCAGTTCGCGGATTCTTCGTGTGGGCGGCAGTTCATAACGGCCGATCAGATCGCGATAACCTTCGAGGTATCCGTCTGGGTAGAAACCGGCGGTAAACCAACCGATCTCGTCGACCTTCATCCAATCGTACATCGTCGGCGAGTCCGAGACGTATCCGATCCGGCGGCGGATCTCCAAGGCTTGCCGCGTCGGATCCATGCCACACACCCGAGCGGTGCCCGAGGAAGGCGGCTGGAATCCGGTCAAGATACGGATTAACGTCGTTTTGCCAGCACCGTTCTCACCGAGCAAGGCGAATACCGTACCACGGCGGACAGCGAGATTGACACCTCGCAGCGCGTCACAGCCGCTGAAGTGCATCTCGATCTCATTCGTACTAATGACGGGGGCCACGGAGTCATCCGTCGCCGGATCACGCGAGCCAGTTTCGTTTGTTGCCGAGCTCATGCAGGACCACCATGGGAAGAGGAGTTGGTTTTTGAGGCGACCGTGGGGGTCGCTCCTTCGAGTGATTCGAGTTCCGTGTGCAGCAATTCACGGATCTGGTCCGCAGTCAGCCCACCGTGAAGCGCTTCGCGAAGAGCACTCCGCAGGCGTGCGGTAATCAGATCCGCACGGGCGGCATGGCACTTCTTGACCGCATCGACGCAAACGGCCATCCCGCGTCCCCGCAGCAATTCCAGCACGCCGTCGGACTGCAACTGCTGATAAGCCCGATTAACCGTGTTGGGGTTGATCGCCAACTCACCACTGAGCTGCCGAGCACTGGGGAGTTGTTGCCGCGGTTGGAGGCTGCCCTCAGCGATCGCGAACTTCACCTGACGAACGATTTGCTCGTAGATGGCAACGTCATCGGAGGTATCGATGGAAAAAAACATAACGCACCGTTGAAAAAACGCCGTTTGCGATCGCCTGATCGGTTGGCTGGTGTACTGGTTGCATGGTACAGGGGTCGGGTGTCTTGGTCAAGCGATTTCTGGCGGTTTTTTTTAGGGCGGGCTGCCACGCTATGCGAAGCTGCCCACACCCATCGTGTTGATCACGCGTTGCGAAGTGGCCAGGTAGGCTGCGCTACCCGGGGTTTCACGGCCCTCAGCTCAATATTGCGGCGACCCACATCGATTAAGTCGGCAGCCTGTTGAATTGGGTGGGCGGAGTGAATCTGGTGCGATAGCATGAATACCTCACCACTCGCGGATTGGACTCGACGGAACACAGTGTGATGAAAACAACTCGGATGGAACTTTTGTTGGTCGGCTGCTTGTGTCCGCTGCTACTGCTGTGTCAGGACATGGCGGTTGCCGCCGCACCTCCCAGTCGTGGCGGTGGGCCGCCCCTGCCGCCGGCTCTCGCCGAGCGGACCACGCTCTCGCTGGCGCGTATCTATCATGGCCCCGATTTCAACCTGCAGCAGGAGTCCATTCGCTGGGACGCACGCCAGAATGTGCTGTGGTCGCTGCGGGACAACGATGCGGGGCACCCCGAGATCATCCGCCGGTCCATTCCCGAAGGCAAGGAAACCGTTGCGGTTTCTGCCGATCAGTTTCGACTTCCCTCGGGCGAGCGGATTTCGATCGACCAGTACCGCTGGTCTCCCGACCACCAATACCTGCTCGTCTTCACAAACTCAGTCCGGGTGTGGCGATCGCATACTCGCGGTGACTACTGGCTACTCGATTTAATCTCCAAGTCTTGGCGGAAACTGGGGGGCGAAGAAGCGGCCAATCAGTCACTGATGTTCGCGACGTTCTCCCCTCAAGGAGACAAGATCGCCTACGTCCGAGATCGGCATCTGTACTGGGAATCCACCGCCAGCGGCGAAGTCGACGCGATCGCGGCGAGTGACGAACCGAACCTCATCGAAGGCACTTTTGATTGGGTCTATGAAGAGGAACTCAAACTCACCCGTGGATTTCAGTTCAGTCCCAACGGCGAGAAAATCGCCTTCTGGCAATTGGACGAATCGGAGGTTCCCGTCCACTCGCTTATCGACAACACGTCGGAACGTTATCCGATTATCAAGCAGTTCGCTTACCCGAAAGTCGGGCAAACCAATTCAGCGGCCAAGATCGGCATCTTTCACTTCGACGACGCTCAAACGACGTGGTTGCGAATTGCCGGCGATCCGCGCCAGCACTACCTCGCGGCGCTGCGGTGGTTGCCCGCGGAATCACCCGGGAGCAACGAACGGTTGCTCGTTCAGCAACTCAACCGCCCCCAGAACGCGAATAGGTTGTGGCTTTGCGACGCTTCCTCAGGCGACTGTGTTGTCCTGCTCAAGGAAACGAGTCCTGGCTGGGTCATGCGGCAAGCGAACATGCCATTGCTACCCCAACAAGAATCGGGCCCGAGCGCGGGGGTGCGACGGGAAACGGTGGATTTAATTTGGCTGAGTGAACGCAGCGGGTGGCGTCACCTGTACCGCGCGGCCATCATGCCATGGCTGTTGACCAGCCCGATCGACACCAGCGAAGTGCTCGATGATGCCAATACCCACCGAGGTGTTCAGCTCGATCCAATCACAACGGGGGCCTGGGACGTGATCGATCTCGATGCGGTCAGTCAAACGACGGGTGATCTTTTCTTCACGGCATCTCCCGACGATGCCGCGGCACGAGCTCTTTACATGTGTGCAAGCAATCGGGAGCAACCCAATGCTCACCCCAGCCGGGTATCACCTGAGAAAGAGGGGACGTTCGAGTATCGGATCAGCCCCACTGGGCAGTTTGCGTTGGAAACGTGGTCTGACATATCCACTCCCCCCGTCGAGCGTCTTGTGCACCTCGATGCCTATCAACGCATCGAAGTGCTCCATGACAACGCCACATGCCGGGCAGCGATCGAGGCGCTGCGGCCGATCGAGCAGCAGTTCATTTCGCTTCAAATCGATGATCAAGAATCACTCGATGCGTGGATCATGCTGCCGCAATCCAGTGGCAACGCGGACGCCACGGGCAGTCGTCATAGCGTGCCCCTCGTTCTGCACGTTTACGCGGAACCCGCCGGGCAGACGGTGCGAGATCGTTATCTCGGTCGGACGTATCTATGGCATCGCTACCTGACTCAACTCGGCTTCGCCGTCGCCACCATCGACGCTCGCGGCTCTGCCTCGCCGCGTGGCCGCGAGTTCCGGCAGAGCGTGTATGGCAAAATCGGTATCCTCCCGCCTGCCGATCAAGCCGCGGGCGTGCAGCAGCTGCTCAAACGATTTCCGCAGCTCGCCCCTGACCGTGTCGGTGTCTGGGGTTGGAGCGGCGGAGGTTCGACGACCCTGCACAGCCTGTTCCGCTATCCCGAACTCTATGCCGCTGGGATTGCGGTCGCTCCGGTATCGGACCAACTCGATTACGACACGATCTATCAAGAACGATACATGGGCTTGGTCGAGGACGACCGCCAGCCCTTCGTCGAGGGGTCGCCGCTGACGCACGCCGAGGGACTTGCCGACCCCTTGTTGCTCATTCATGGAACGGGAGACGACAACGTGCACTTCGCATCGACTGAGCGATTGATTAATCGCTTGGTGGCCCTTGGGAAACAGTTTGACATGATGAGCTACCCCGGCCGATCTCACTCGATATCCGAGGGCGAGGGAACGGTGATGCACTTGCACCAGCTGATGACCAATTTCTTCCTCGAGACACTCCACCCGGGTGATTGAATGCACACTGGGTGTCACGGCCTGGGCACTTGTGCGATAATTTCGCGTTGCTACCCAACGACTCGGTAGCGACGATGATGGGTCGCGCCGAACCACCTTTGAATTCCCTACGCGAAGCAGCAACGCCATGCACATTGCCAAGTTCTCGGACGCATCGGGGGGGCCGCGCGTCGCCATCGTGGAAGGCGCGCAGCTGGTCCCGCTCCAGTTGACGCCGGAGCTAGCCACTCTCGCGGACATTCTCGCCGCGGACCGTCCCGTGGCAGCAGCTGAGTCGTTGGCGCGTGACGAACCGATCGCCATTGATGCTCAGACCGCATGGTTGCCGCCGATTGACCAGCAAGAGGTCTGGGCAGCCGGGGTGACGTATCGACGCAGCCAAACGGCGCGGATGGAAGAGTCCGCTGCGGCGGCATCTTGCTACGATCGAGTCTACCAAGCCGACCGGCCCGAGCTGTTCTTCAAAGCCACACCGAGCCGTGTCAGTGGGCACGGCCAACCACTACGAATCCGCTACGACGCGACCTGGAACGTCCCGGAGCCCGAAATCACACTGGTGCTCTCGCCAGCCTTGCGGATCGTCGGATTGACGATCGGCAACGACATGAGTTCGCGAGACATCGAAGGCGAAAATCCGTTGTACTTGCCGCAGGCGAAGTGTTACGACCAATGCGCGGGGCTCGGGCCATGGATTCGCCTCTACGACGAATTGCCACCGGTTGAAGCAATCACGGTCGATCTAAAAATCCGCCGTGGTGACTCCGTTGTTTTCGAGCAATCCACCAGCGCGGCCGAGATGGCCAGGCAATTTGACGATCTCGTCGGATGGCTGGGCCGCGACAACACTTTCGCAAACGGCGCGTTCTTGATGACAGGAACTGGGATCGTGCCGGGCAACGACTTCACCCTGCAGCCCGCTGATATCGTCGAGATCACGATCGCTGACATCGGCACTCTGTCCAACCCCATTGTGCAACCCACTTCCCCCACCGCTCCTTGATTGGATGGAACCGACGTGGCACGTAACGAACAGCTCATTCGTCAGCACAAGTTGCTACAGCTTCTCGAGGAATCCCGCTTCGGTCGAACGGTCAATGAACTGAAGGCCGACCTGGTCGCTGACCTGGGGCTGACGACGCTTCACGGCCGCACGGTGCGGCGGGACATGGAGGCGCTCCAAGCAGCGGGATACGACATCCAGAACGAGATGGTCGAACGTGGCAAGGTGTACAAACTCGGACGCAATCACACCGCGGTCCACGAAATCGCCTTCTCGGCAACCGAACTGATCGCGCTTTCAATCGGCCGTGATCTGCTCACACCGCTGATGGGGACACAGTATTGGCAGGGCATCGAAACGTTCTGGAACAAGGTCCAAGAAGCGATTCCAGAGGGAGTCTACGAGCACTATCAACGGTATCGCAAGGTACTCTATGTGTCGGGAACGCCGTCGAAAACCTATGCTGCCCATTCAGGGATGCTCAAGACGATCACCCGCAGTATTCTGGAACATCGGGTCGTCGAAATTGAGTACAAATCCGTTGGCCGGCCGGCTACCCGGCGCCGGATTGAGCCCTACGCCCTCGCCGTTCATCAGAGCAGCATCTACGTCGTGGCCGCGGCACCGGAAGTGACCGACGCGACCGAGCGACTGCGAAACTGGAAGCTCGATCGTTTCCAGCATGCCCAGGTCACCGACGACTATTTCAAGCCCGATTCCAAGGTCGACCTCGCCAAGTTCCTGAGCAAGAGCATCGGTATTTTCTCGGGGGAAACCTCGACGCAGGTCCAGATTCGGCTCGGGGCTCGATCCGCCTCCTATCTCAAAGAGGACCCCTGGCATCCCGACCAATTGCTGGAGCCAATCAGTGACGACGCAAGCTCGCCGGAGGCTCAGGATTCCGATTCGCAGACGAGTGATGAAATAGCGCCCGCCACCGATTTTCTGCTCACAGTCCCTGCATCACACCCACGTGAATTGCTACCCAAGGTGCTCGCCCTGGGAGCAGACGCCGAAGTCCTCTCACCGCCCGAATATCGCGACGCGGTCGCAGCGGCCGTCGCAGTTTTGGCCGCGCGATACAGTGAGCCCCAGGGCAAAGACGAAGCAACGCCGGAGTAATGAATGTCGTCTATGACGAGGCAACGAGCTGTTGATTCCGGTTCATCCGACGGAAGCGTTCTTGAGCCCCAACGGGGCGGCTGTATGAAAGCCCAGGGCATCGCCCTGGGGTCGGATAATCGGATAGCGAAATGTTTCGTTAGCCCCAACGGGGCGGCCCTCATGTTCGCCGCAATCCTGCGGTTCGGATGGCATGTGCAAATAGAGCCGCCCCGTTGGGGCTAACGCGAGGTGGTGGCGTCTGAAACCCCAGGCGTTGCCTGGGGCTTTCATAGAACTGCCCCGTTGGGGCGTTGTCATGAGCTATCTTCAGCAATCGATAGAATGCTGCACTTGTGGGTAACCAACAGCTCGTCGCCTCGTCCACTACTAAAACCGACACTTATCATCGTGTGTTGCTAAGCAGGCGCGAGGAAGTCATTCAGACGTCTCCGGTGATGTTCCCTACGCTCATACCACCGGCTCATGCACCGGAAAAAAGGGCGCACGCTTTCTTTGCATCGAGTTCAGAGGGTACTGGCGGCGGCCGGTGAGAGTTCGCTCGCCACCATTAGTTCGTCGAGTTGCTCGGCGATCGACTCGGCGGCGGGTGACTGCAACATGTGAGCATGGTCGCCGGGGACTTCACGAACCAAGGTTTGCTCGGTGACCTCTCGCCAACCCAATAGCGGGTCGTCGAAGAGTCGGTTCGTTTTCCCTTGATCGGCGGGCCGGAACAGATGCACGTCGCCGGCGTAAGGCTCGGCGATGTACTCATGGACCGCCTTCACGTTGGCCTGGAAAACACCAAACACATGTGCCGCATCCGGAGCATCCTTGGTCGCGACGATATCGTGCAGCTCATCCGGTACGATCCCGGCCTGAGAAGCTCGATCGACAAAGAACTGCAATTGATCAGCAGGACTCTGCTGCCGGATCGCTTCGAGATCGAGGTTCATTGCACCGGGGAATAACGCCGTTAGCAGTGGCAGGAAATCCTCCTCGCGGAGTTGCTCCTCGGGCGACAGCAGTCCCGAGTCGAGCAGGGCGACGACACCAACCGGCGTACCTCGCGAGTGGAGTTGCCGAGCGACTTCAAAGGCAATGTTGCCGCCGAGTGACCAGCCTGCTAGATGCACTTGCCCCTGGGGATGAATCTCCCGAATCGTGCGCGCGTAGTGGGCCGCCATTTCAGCGAGGGTCTCATGGGGCGGTTGATTTCCATCGATACCATTGGCCTGCACCCCATAAACGGCTCGTCCCGCACTCAGCGACTGCGCCATTTCCAGATAACAGAAGACTGTTCCGCCGGCGGGATGGATACAGAACAGCGGCGATTGCGAATGGGAATCCCCGGGTTCCTGTGGCGGTGGCCCGTTCGCGCGGAGCGGCATCAACGTCGTCCCTAATGTCGCCAGCTCGTCTTGATCGATGATCGTTGACAGATGGTCGATCGTAGCGTTCTGGAACAAGGCTACCAACGGTAGCCGTTTGCCCAATAGTCGTTCGACTTCACTCGTCATGCGAACGGCGAGCATGGAGTGACCACCGAGTTGAAAAAAGTCGTCCTGGATCCCGATCGGACGGGTATCGAGGAGTTCTTCCCAGATGGCGACGAGCGTCTCCTGCGTGGGGGTAGTGGGGGCTTCGAAATGCCCCGCCCAAGCCGGGCGTCCAGCTGGTCGTGGCAGGGCGGCCCGATCGATTTTGCCGTTGATCGTTTGTGGCAATTCGTCGAGCACCACGAATGCGGACGGGATCATGTAGGCGGGCAAGCGTGCCGTCAACTCATCGCGGAGTCGCTGGGTGAGCTGGCGAGACGATTCCGTACCTGTCGGATCGTTTGCGAAGTCGGCGAAGTCGATGGGCCGATCATCGCTGGGCTGCGTCGATAAAGATCCACCCACCACGACATCAAATGCCGCGGGGTTGGCATCATTCCATGTCGCGATGGCAGTTGCCGAGTGAGCCAACGTCGTGTTGGGTTCGTGCATGCGATTCGACGCGGCGAACCCCGCGACGTGCTCCTTGAGATCGGCGACCGTGGCCGATGCGGGCAGTGACGCAATCGATTCAAAGAGATGGCAATCCTGGGCCACACGTTGATTGACGATATCAGTGAAACGGGTTGGTGCGGCTGCGTCTGCAATCGGCTGGGGCACGTCTTCCTGTGAATCGCATGGCACCAAATCTCGAGCCGTCACAACATCCTCGGTATCGGCGTGCAGCACGGTGTCGTAGCGAAAGCGGCCGAGTTCATTGGTTTCGGCAGCGCCTTTGAGCTGGACCGTGGCCGCGGTGATTCGTGGATGCAGCGCGTCTCGATGGGCGAACAGACGCGGATCGAGCAGCAACTCTTCTTCATGTTCCATTCGCGCATGAATCCGATGGCGCAGTTCACCGACGGCTAGTGAGTCGTCGGCGTGCAGCAGTTCGATGCCAGCGGCCATGGCGGGCTGTAGCCGCAGATTGCGTAGGTCGCCCAAGAAGATCTTGCCACCGGGGGCGAGATGGGCAATCGCTCCGTCGAGGACACGCAGCAGATAATCGATGCTCGGGAAGTACTGCACCACCGAATTGAGCACGATGCAGTCGAACATTTCGCCGTCGAGGTGGCCGAATTCATCCGCGTCGGCATGGTGCAGCGAGACCGTCTCATCCAATTCCGGGCGTCGGCCAAGTTCAGCACGAATATTATCGAGGGAAGGCTCGAGCAAGTCTGAGCCGACGTAGCGATCGCAATGTTCGGCGATCCTCAACAGCAGCAGGCCGGTTCCGCAGCCGATTTCGAGCACACGGCGCGGCTGCAAATCCAGGATCCGAGCCACGGTCGCATCGGTCCACTGCTTCATCTCGTCACTGGGGATCGGCGTGCCGGTATACGTGCTCACCCATCCCGTGATATTGAACGAGTTGTCGAGTACGGGTGGAGCGAGACGGTGGGTTTGCTCAAACAGGTTTCGCCAATGCGTCACATGATCGGCTTGCAGTTGGGATCCCTTGGCGTCTTTCGCCGCGTTGGGCTGCGGGACGACATAGGCGACGAGCTGTGTGTTCTCGCGGTCACGACGTTCGATGACGGCCGCTTGGCGGACTTCGCCGAGTGTTTCGAGAGTTGCTGCGATCTCGCCCGGTTCGACCCGGTATCCACGCAAGCTGACTTGATCGTCCGCTCGTCCGACGAATTCCACGACACCGCCGGGAAGCCATCGTCCCAGGTCGCCGGTGCGGTACATACGGGAATGCGGCCTTGTTTTCTCACCGAGAAATGGATTGGGCAGAAAAACGGCGGCGGTTTGTTCGGGTTGATTCAGGTAGCCGCGTCCGACTCCGCGGCCACCGATGTAGATCTCGCCGGTGGCACCAATGGGTAGCGGTTGCCGATGCTCGTCGAGAACATACATCAGCATGTTATGCATCGGGCCACCGATCGGCGGACGCTCGCCGGTCCACTCGCGGTGCAGCGGCATCATCGAGCAGCCTACGGAGACTTCGGTCGGACCGTATCCGTTGAACAGACGCCGGCCGCCCTCGGTCCAACGACGGGCGAGCTCACCACTGAGCTTGTCACCAGCGGACGCAACCGTCCGTAGGTAGGGGAGGTGCTCATGATCGAGCATCGCCAGTACCGCGGGTGCAAACTTCGCTACGCTGACGCGTTGATCGCGGAGCAGTTCGGCCAATGCATCGGGGACCAACAACGTCTCTTGGTCAACGACCACGCACGTGCCGCCACTACCGAGTGCGTAGAAGATCTCCGAAACGGCGCCATCGAACGATGGGGAAAAGCTGAAACTGAAGCGATCGTCCGCTGTTAGCCCCATCCGGTCGATCTGCGCACGAACAAAGTTGCTGATGCCGTCATGTTCGATCTCCACGCCCTTAGCGCGTCCGGTCGAGCCGGAAGTGAAGATCACGTAGGCTCGATCGCCCGGATCGATGTCGGGAAAGTGAGTGGGTACAGTCAGCTCGCCGCGCGTCGCAATCCACTCCTCGTCCACGACGGCCACCGCAGCGGTATCCGTGACGATGTGTTCGACTCGGGCCGACGGCAGGCCCGGATCGACTGGCACGAAAGAGCCTCCCGCTTTCAAAACACCCAAGATCGCAGCGATTAGGTCGACCGATCGCGGCAGACGAATGACGACTGCGGACTCACGCTGGACGCCCGCTTCGAGTAGTTGCCCGGCGAACCAATCGACACGCCGCATCAATTCGTCGTAGCTGATGCTCTGCGATCGATCGACCACAGCCGTTTTCTCAGGAAACTTTGCCGCTTGAGTGGCAACGAGTTCATGCAGCAAGTGCGGTCCGGGATAGCCCTTTTCGGTTGCATTGAATGCATGGACTACCTGGTCGTATTGGTCGCTCGAAAGAATCGGCAATCGATCGACTTGCGTTTCCGGAGAGCCGGTCGCTGCCTCGAGTAGCGTGCGAAAGGAGTCGATCAATCGCTCGATCGTCTCGCGGTCAAACAGAGTCGAACGATACTCGACATGACCGATCAGCCGGTGGGACTCCTCCCACAAAAAGAACGTCAAGTCGTACTTGGCCGTACCGTTATCGACGAGCATGGGTTCGACTTCCAACCTGCCCTTCTCACTGATGTCGCGCGGCAGATTCTGCATCACCAACGCCGATTGAAAGATTGGCGAGAAACTGCGATCGCGGGACGGTGCAAGTTCCTCAACGAGTCGCTCGAAAGGGACATCGGCGTGCTCGTGGGCCTCGACTGTTCGCTGATGGACCTGCCCGACGAGGTCCGCAAACGTGGGTTGATCATGCAAGCGAATGCGCAGGGCGAGCGTGTTGACGAAGAATCCGATTAGGGGCTCAATCTCCGGATGCGTCCGGCCGGCTGAGGCGGTCCCCAGCACGAGGTCATCGCTCTGCGAGTATCGCCCGAGCAGAACGGCCTCCGCCGCCATCAGAACCGCGAAAGGTGTCGTTTGCAAACGGGTCGCGAGTTCATTGATGGCGGTCGTTAATTCCCGTGAAAACTCGAACTCGACCGTCGCACCGATGAAGTCTTGGACTGCCGGCCGAGGTCGATCCGTGGGCAGGTCGAGGACCGCAGGCGCATCCTGGAGGTTGCGTCGCCAATAATCCATCTGCTCTTCGATACGCTCACTCGAGCTTCGTTCCTGCTGCCAGCGAGCGAAGTCTGCGTACTGGATCGCCAGCGGTGGCAGTGTCGCATTGCTCTCATCGCTAGCGGCATGGTCGCCTTGAGCGACTTCGTAAACGAGCGTGAGCTCACGTAGCATCACGATCATCGACCACCCGTCCGAGACGATGTGGTGCATGACAAACAGCACGACGTGTTCGTCATCGCTGATGCGATAGACGTTCACGCGTAGCAGAGGGCCGTGCTCGAGATCAAACGGCGTCCGACCGGCAACCCGCATGCGGCGTTTCAGGTCCGCCTCGACATGCTCGCCGTGCGAGACGTCATACCAAACGCAGTCGACACGCATCTGCTCGTGAATCGTTCGCTGGGGTTCTCCGTCGACGAGATGATAGGTCGAACGTAGCGATTCATGCCGGGCCACTAACTGATCGACCGCATGCTGCAGCGATTCCCGGTCGAGGGGACCGCGCAAGCGTGCTGCCAAAGGCATGTTATAGAATGGATCGTCCTTGGCAATTTGGTCCACAAACCACAGCCGGCGTTCCGCATCGGAGAGCTGTTCATCACAACCACGGGGCCGCGGCATGATCTTGGAACCTCGTGTCCCAGCCCGCTCCAGCAGCATCTGCTCAAGCAACGCCCGTTTCGCCGGGGTGAGTGAGGCTAGCCGTTTCTGGATGTCGGACATGAGGTTCCTGCTGAATGAGTAGCTGCGGGGATCGCTGGAGAAGGGGAGCTCATCGAAGGACACGAAGAGTCGTCTGGCATCTCAGCGAGCGAGGGTGATCCCACTGCCAGCTGCGCGTTGAGGAAACAGAGCAATTGATTTCGATGCGTGCGTTGATAGTCCGTCGGGTCTGCTTGACCGATAAAATCAATCGCGCGGATCAAGGGGCGTTCGCCGGGATGCTCGCCGACGCGCCAATCATTCTCGAGTGATTCGGAGATATGGTGTTCGGCAATCAACCGGCCGCGGCACATGCGGCGGATCCGAGGGTGCAGGTAGGCATCGTCGTACCCTTTGGCTGCATCGGGGACACGCTGCTTGTTGAAAATGTCACCCTCGAACTCACCGTATTCCATCGTGATGATGTAGTAGTGGGGATTCGATGCAAACGCGCTGTCCTGGATGTAGTCGACCGCCAGATTTTCGTGATACTTGGCTTGGCCGCTCTCGTCATCAACCACGAGACAATCGCCGAGGAAGCCAGGTTGGTGCATCAATCCGGCCGCCGAACTGACCTGCGCAGTGATCTTGTCGGCAATGTTCTCTGCCGTGGCAGCGAAGGTGTCTGCGGGCCAGGGTGCGTCCATGAACTGCTCAGCGATCACGTTGAATAACGAGGCAGTATTGAAACGGAACCCATGCAGAACGCTCGACATGGTCTTCTTCAAATCGCGGATCTGGGTGATGGTGCCGGCATAGAACACGCCCGGCAGATTGGTCGACTCCCACGAGCTCGTCATAGCCGGCAAGCGATCTTCGCAGCCCATCTCAGGGCGGCAGTCATCGGCGAAGAACGTGGGGTCCCAACGAAATCCCGTGCAGCACAGGACACGGTCGTAAGCCAGCAAGGCTCGTTGACCCTCTGCATGGGCAAACGTGATCTCAACGTGGTACTCACCGTCAACCTTTTGGATGGAGTCCACCGTTGCATCGAGAACCGAGTTCTGTCCTTTGAGAATATACGTGTCTAGAAAACTATTGTTGACCGCGCGAAGGTGACCGAAGAAATGCGTTTGCCACGCCATCTTGATCGGACTGGGACTGCACAGGTGGGTGACCCGCGTCGCGGCCGTCAGATGGTCTGCGGTTTCGAAGGCAGAGTTTCCCTTGCCCAGAATCAGCACACGTTGCCCGGCGTAGTCCTCTGGATCGAGCGACATCTCCATGTAGTTCTCGGTCAGCTCGATGCCAGGAATCTCGGGGATGTAGGGTTTCTGAACTCCGACAGCGACGATCAGGCAGCGGACGTGGTAGGTCGTCCCATGTGAATCACGAACAAGGTGCCCCTCTTCGCCATCGATCGCTTTTTCGACGGACTCCACACGAGTGTTGAACTGAATATCCAGATCAAAGCGTTCCGCAAAGTCGCGGGTGTAGCGGGCATAATCCTCCGTGCTCGGGAAATACTCTTTGGAGTATTTCGTAAACGCCATCTCATCGTCGTCGCATAACAGCGAGTTCCAATCGTAGCGGAGCTGGGAGGCTCGATCGGTGTATCCGGTGTGGATCTTGTTGATCGACAACAACTTGCCGTGCCTCGGGTACTTCTCGAGAAAAGTGCCGGGGCGATCATTGGCCTCGAGGATGAGATGATCGTAACCAGCCCGTTTGAGGAAGTATCCCAACTGCACACCGGCAGGCCCGGCGCCAATGACGAGGAAGTCGATGTCGCGTTCTTGACTCGTTTTAATCATGGTTTGTTGGTCTCTTCGAGAGCTCGCAGGACATCGTCGTCCGAAAGCGTGTCGAGCTGGCCGAGCAGGTCGCTGAGATCGTCCGCCTCGGTTTCAGCTTGATGGATGACAATCGCTTCGGCCAATGCGGCAATCGTGGGTCGTGAGTAAACTTCTCGCAGCGGTAGGTTGACATCGAATCGTTGTCGCAACCGAGCAAACAACTGAGCCGCCATCAACGAGTTCCCGCCAAGATCAAAAAAGTGATCATGCCGCCCAACGCTTTGGCGACCCAGGACTTCGCACCACATCTCGGCCAGCACACCTTCCAAAGGCGTCTGGGTGGATGCATCGTCTGGCTCCCCACGCGGCGGTGTATCTAACGGCAATGACGTGTAATCAGTTTTTCCTGCCGGAGTGCGTGGCAGGGTTTCTAACCAAGCGATCGTTGCAGGTATCATGTAGTCAGGCAGCATCCCAGTCAGTTGAGCCCGGACAGTTTCCACCGTTCCCGGTCCACTGAAAAATGCGACCATTCGGCTGCCACCAGGAACGTCGGCGTTACGCAGTACCACGGCGGCGCGATCGACGCCACGGCACTGCTGCAGCATGGATTCGATTTCATCGAGTTCGATGCGGAAACCACGCAGTTTGATCTGTCGATCGTTCCTGGCGAGAAACTCTAGGTCACCATTGGGTGTGCGGCGGACCTGGTCGCCGGTTTTATAGAATCGTTCGCCCTGATCGATGAAGAAACGTTCCTCGGTTTGCGTAGGATCACGCCAATAACCCTGCGCCACCCCCGCACCTCCGATGTGCAGTTCCCCCGCGACACCGGTCGGAGCGAGCAAACCATGACGATCGACGACGCGGCAGATCGTGTTCGCAATCGGGTGACCGATGCTGATTTTCTCAGCCGAATCGATGCGAGTGACCGTGGACCAAACCGTCGTCTCGGTAGGCCCGTACACGTTCCATAACTCACAGGATGTCGCTAACAGATCGCGGGCCAGATCGGCGAGCATGGGCTCGCCGCCGCAGAGCAGTCGTGTCCCGGGCGCGGGACGCCAATTCGCCGACAGCAGCATTCGAAATGCCGAGGGTGTGGACTGAATCACCGAGGGATGCGACTGCTCGATTGCCGCGATCACGGATTCTGGATCTTCACCAATTCGGTGCGCCGTCAGGCAGACATGACCGCCACACCATAGCGGGAGAAACATCTCGAGGAGTGAAATGTCGAAGGACATTGTCGTCACGGCGAACATGGAATCACTCGCCGAAAATCCGGGCTCGTCACCGAAGGATGTCAACAGATTGACAAGGTTGCTGTGGCTCACGGCAACCCCCTTGGGTTTCCCGGTCGATCCCGAGGTATACATCACGTACGCCAAATCGGTTGGATTGATCGAAGCGTCCAGAAAGGTCGGTTGAGGCGACGTATCGCAACGCTGCGTCCAAACATCCCATCGTTCTGGATCGACGACAATCTCCGCACCTGATTCGCGAAGGATCTGATCACGACGCCCGTCGGGAAGATCGAGGTCAATCGGCACGTAGGCCGCACCGGCTTTCCAGATGCCGATAATGGCGACAATGGCTTCGGCTCGTCGTGGCATCGCCAGAGCGACGAGTGGTGAGGGACGCACGCCTTCGTTGACCAAAGCCGCCGCGATTCGATCACTCTGTTCGTTGACCTCGCGATACGTCAGTCCCGTGTGATCGTCGCGGATGGCCAAGGCATCGGGCTGATGCTCGACGTGCTCACGCAGCCGATCCACCACGCTGGTTTGACTCCGGTTCTCAATCTTCTTGCCCTGCTGCGCAGATTCCAGGCTGGCTCGATCCGAGACCGACAGGATGCTCAATGACGAGATCGGCGATTGGCCCACATCGGGGGCAACGAGTTGCCGGAGCACTGTCTGCATCGAGCTGAGGATGCGATCACCGAGGTCGGGTGAAACGAGTTCGCCCAGGACGACGGTCATTTCCGTTGTTTCGCCTGGTTGAACGATCAATGAAACATCATATGCCGTGACCGCCGAGTAGTCGGGCTGGACGGACGTGACGCGGGCGGCTCCGAACCGAGTGACCGATGGCAGCGGCGGCTGATACAAAAACATTACTGGTGAGAGCGGCATCCGATCGGTATCTCGGGCACCACCGGTCACGGCGACCACGTCTTGAAAAGGCACATCAGCATGTTCGAGATCCGATAGCAATGCATCGCGTGTTTCCGACAGCAGGCTAGCGACGGTCTGCTCACCATCGACTTCAGCCCGGTACACGATGGGGTTCACGAAACAACCCACGACGTCTCGAAGCTGCGACGCTGGACGAGAGGATGTGGGAATCGTGATCCCGAAATCATCGCTCGCACCGTAGCGTGCTAGCACCCATTCAAGCGCGGTCAGATAGACCATCGACGGGGTGAGGTTGTGACTGATCGCCAGGTTGTCGATCTGGCGCATCAGATCGGGGCTGACGCATGTCGACGCCGGTATGCCGGAATCGGACGAATGTGCTACCGCCGCATCTCGATGGCGATTGCTGCACTGCGGCAGATTCAAGTCCGCGGGCATTCCCGCTAGCCGCTCGGCCCAGTAGTTCACTCGCTCCTGTATCTGGTCGCGCCGCTGCGGCGCGAAATCCCACGCGGCGTAGTCGACATAGCGTAGCTGCGCTGCCGCCGATCCCTCGTCGCACCCGGAATCGTCATCACGCTGCGGACGACGATCTGAATCGGGGGCAAACTCGCGCTGTAGATCTGCGAGCAGGATCTGCAGGCTGCTCGCATCACATACCAAGTGATGTAGGACGATATCAATCCGGCAGCCGCCCGCGGTTTGGTTCGTGACCGCCACCCGCATCAGCGGCGGCTGGCTGAGGTCGAAGGGCGCATTGAGAAACTCTCGCCGTTCTGATGAAAGCTCATTCTCGTCGGACGGATCGTTGAGGAAGGTTCGGATATCAACCTCCGCCACTTCATCGACCGATTGTGTGACGTCCGCCCCAATCTGTGTAAACCGAGCTCGCAGCATTGGATGGCGATCGAGCACCCGCCCACACGCCGACTGCAGTTGTTGCAGGGCTAGCGGACGGTCGAGTTGTATACTGATCGGTACGTGCACGAACGCATTGGTCTGTCCCAGCTGGTCGAGCAGCCAAAACCGTTGCTGCGCCGAGGAAAGCGGGTTTGTTTCGTTCCATTGGATGCCCGACGGCGCGATCGTGGGCGGAGCAGCGGTCCCAGCGCTGTGAGAGTCCACCAACGCCGAGAAGCCCTCCAGCGTGGGACTGCAGAACAGCGCTTTCATCGGAATCGCGACCGAATAGCACTCACCGACCTCGATGAGCATGTTGGCGACCAGAAGTGAACTGCCACCGAGATGGAAAAAGTCGTCGCCGCGACCGATGGCCTCGACGTCAAGGATACGAGACCAGATCTCCGCAATCTGAGTTTCCGTCGCCGTGGCTGGAGGCTCGATGTCCCGCGTCGTCGTCGCCCGCAGTGTTCCGGATTCCCAGCGAGCCAGTTCCACCAATTCGCCCTCGAGAAAGAGCTTCTTCGCGTCGGTCCGGCGCAGTTTGCCGCTGGAGGTTTTCGGCAACGACCCGCTGCGGACGAGCACGATCGACGCTGGTGTCACTTGAGCTTGCTCGGCAATCGCCGCAACGACCTCCGGCAGCAGTTCATCGGCTGGGAATTTCTTGGGCCGCCACAACTCTTGGATGACGACCATCTCTTCACTGTCGCCGATATCGACGCTCAACGCCGTTCCCGTGTCCGGTTTGAACGCTTCGCTGGTCGATTGCACGATCTGTTCAATGTCGTGCGGATAGAAATTGCGGCCCGCGACGATGATCAGTTCCTTCAGCCGTCCGGTAACGATCAATTCGCCATCGACTCGGGCAGCGAGGTCGCCGGTGCGCAAATAATCGGCCGTTGCATCGACGGCTCGCACGTCCGGATTCTCCGGCGCAGCGGCAAGGTTGGCATGGAACGTGTATTGACTCGCCTCGTCATCCTGCCAGTAGCCTGAGGCGACCGATCCACCGCGTACCCAGATCTCTCCGATTTCGCCATCGGGTAGTGCACGATGAGTTTGAGGGTCAACGATTTCGTAGTGCATTCCGGCGACTGGGGTCCCCGAACTCACTAACTCCAGCACCGGCCGCGACCGACCGTCGTCCGACGACTCCGCCCGTCGCGAGGAACCAGCGTCGCTCATCGTCCCGGTAACATCTTCGGACACCGTCGATTGGGGGCCCGGTGAGACCAGTTCAATCTTGCCGAGCTGGAGAGATTGGGCGTCGACATGAAAGGTCCGGTAGGGTTCGCCCAAACGAGATCCCGTTGCCATCACCGTCGTCTCGGCCATCCCGAAAGCGGGACAGAATGCCGTGGATTCAAAACCGTATCTCGCGAATTTCTCTTCAAATCGACGCAGCGTTGCGGCTCGAACCGGCTCTGCGCCAGCCACGGCCATCTTCCATGAGCTCAGATCGAGCCCCTCGCAATCGGCGTGATCTACCCGCCGCACGCAGAGTTCGTAACCGAAGTTCGGGGCCCCGTTACTCGAACCGCGGTAATGGTCGATGCAACGCAGCCACAGCAGCGGATTGCGAACGAAGTCAGCGGGCGAAATGATGACAGTCTCCACTCCCCGATAGATCGGCAACAGAATGCCTCCGATCAAACCCATGTCATGATAAGGTGGCACCCACTGCACACTGCGGGCCCCCTCGAAGTGAACATGCTCGACAATCGCCGCCAGATTGCTGAGCAGGGTCCGGTGTGTGAGCACCACGCCACGCGGGTTGCCCGTCGACCCGGATGTGTACTGCAGCAGGGCGATATCGTGGGGCTTGGGCAGCCGACCGTCCCAACCGTCGGCAGCAGCGGAGTCGATCTCATCGACGGCGATCGCCCCGTCGCTGGGCATCCGCCACATCGAACTGAGCGATTCTCCGATCGTGGATCGATCGCTCAGCATAATGTTCGCGTCGGCGTTCTCAATGATCGCCTTGAGTCGTGGCAGAGTATGCTGCAGTCGCAGCATCTGCGGCGGATAGATGGGAACCGCGATCGCCCGGGCGTATAAGCATCCGAAGAGCGAAGCGGCGTAGTCGGCCCCCGGATCGAGCACAACGAGAACGGGTTTTCCAACGCCACCTCGTCGCTGAATCTCTGCGGCAATCGTGCGGGCGCGGGCATCGAGCTGGGCAAAACTCAGCCGGTCGTGCTCACCCGGCTCTCCGGTAACATGCGTGAACGCCGGCGCAGCGGCCATCCGCCCGTGAGCATGATTGCGGCAGTAGTGAACGAGTGTCGACACCTCAGGGGAAGCTGAGCCGCACGGGGTCCAAATATCAGAAAATTGGGTTGCCGATTCGATTCCGGTTTCGTGATCCACGAGCCAATCGTTGTGTGAAATGAGGCGATTGAGCGCGACCAACCCCATTGATTGGCCGACGAGTCCGCAATTGCCTAAGCAACGCACGATCAATTTCTGTCGTAGTGGACGAGGCGACGAGTCCAAAGCCGCAGGACTCGTCGCCTCGTCCACTACTAAAACCGACACTTATTCATCGTGTGTTGCTAAGCATATTTTACCCAGACCTCATAGTGTAGCTCACAAAACTGGCACGAAGCCACGCTCCGAGATCGCCGCCCCACCGATCTCGAAGTCGACAACAGGAAAGAGGAAGGACTGTACGCATTCTGCGGATTTCATCGTTTATCGTTTCGTTTGCCCTTTCGATTGATTGGGGTGGACATTGCGTCTAGGAAGTTGATACAGCCCGAGGTGGTTGCGGCTTTGGCCGCGTGAATCGCCCCGAACCGGCTGGCTCGCTACGACGCCAGCTCAACGAGAAGAGTGGCCTCCGTTGAGGCACGTGTGCCTGCGGAGTCGTCGATGAGTACTTGGATTGGAAGCTCCTTTATTTCCGTGTTTCTGCTGTTCATGGGCGGGATCCTGATCGGTCACCTGCTCTGGTACCGGGACCGCAGCAGCGATCTCCGGGCCGTCAAGGAAGCGGAGTCGAAATACAACCGGGCCAAGGCTGCGGCGCGAAATCGGAAGCGCAAATTTGTTCTCCTCTCGCGAGACGCCCGCAATTTTGAGACGCAGTCGAGCGAGTATCGCTCCGAGGCAGAGTCGCTGCGTCAATCGCTCGCCATGCAGACCGCGCGAGCCGAATCGTTTGAGAGCGAATTGGGGAAACTCCACGCCGAGCAAAGCCGATTCGAACTCGCCTGTCGAGATGCGCAGCACCAGCGTGATGCAGCTCACGGGCAGGCGGAAGATGCGAGCACGGAACTCGCCCGTTTGCAGGAGAGTTTGCAGGAAGCCGAAACAAAACTGGAACAGGCGTCCGCTGATGTTCGCGATCACGCCGAGGCGGCTGAACGCGCGAACGCCCAAGTCGGGGAACATCGTCTACGCGCCGATCAACTCGAAACCGAACGCGATCAGCTCGCCCAGCTCCACGATGACAGCACCCGTGACTTGGGGCAAATCAGTCGACGAGGAGAACAACTCGCTGCGGAGATGGAGCAACTGCGCAGTCGATGTGACGAACTGATCACGTTGCGTGATGCTGCCCATGAGGAACGCGACCAAGCGATCACGCAGCGCAACTCTCTCGCGGACCAACGCCACTACCTCGCCCGCGAGCGGGATCAAATTGCCACCGAACGCGATGACGCCGCCAGCCAACGTGACCAACTCACCGCCGAACGCGACCAACTCGCTGCTGATCGCGACCAACTCGCGAGCGAACGAGACCGAATCGCGGAACAGCTCGAGGCTATCACCAGCCAGCACACCCATGTTGTTGCTGAACAGGATCAAACCGCGTCCGACCGTGACCAAGTTGTTGCCCAACGCGATCAGGCGGTCGTCCAACGTGATCAGGTAACCGCCCAGCGCGATCAAGTCGTTATCCAACGCGATCAACTCACCGCGGAACGCGATCAACTTACGGCTGAGCACGAACGATGCACTGCCGAACGCGATGAGGTGGCTCGTCAACGCGACCAACTCCTCAGTGAACGTGATCGACTGGCGGGCGAACGAGTACAAATCGCTCAACAGCTCGAGGCCATCACCAGCCAGCACACCGAGCTCGTTGCTGAACAGGGGCAAACCGCCTCCGACCGCGATCAAATCGTTGCCGATCGCGATCAGGCTGTCGCTGAGCGTGATCAAGTAACCGCCGAGCGCGATCAGGTCACCGCCGAGCGGGACCAACTCACTGCCGAACGCGAGCAGCTGACTGTCCAGCACGATCAACTCACCGCCGAACGCGACGAGATGGCTCGTCAGCGAGTCCAGCTTCTCAGTGACCATGATCGACTGACGAGCGAACAAGAACAAATCGCTCAACAGCTCGAGACGATCACGAGCCAGCATACCGCGGTGGTTGCCGAGCGGGATCGACTCGTCGGCGAACGCGACCAAATCGTTGTCGATCGCGATCAAGCGACGGTTGAACGCGATCAGATCATTACTCAGCACGATGAACTCGTGACCAAACACGACGAAGTCACGCGGGAACGCGACCAGCTGCGGAGTGAGCGAGAGGAAACGTCAACGCAGGTGGGGCAGACCGACGAAGAGTACACTCAGCTGCAGAAAGACTACGCTGCCCTCCGTGACGAGTATGCAGCGGCCATTACCGCCAACCAGGAACAGTCGAGCACCTTTGAATCGCACCAAGCCGAGATTCAGCGGTTGGCCGAGGCGCTCGATCAGTCCACCGTTCAAGTACAGACGATGCAGGTCGAACACGATGAGTTGCTCGATCAGCTCGATGAACGCACCTCCCGAATCCAAGCTGCGATTGACGGCCGGGTCACTGCCGAGACAGCCCTGAGTGAAATGGAGTTTCGTACCGAATCGTTGCTCGCTGAAATTGCGGCAGCCAACGAACTCTGCGCACACCACGAAGCGAAACTGGCCGACCTACAACTCAGCAAGACCGAGATCGAATCGCAATCGGGCGATCTCACCACCACACTCAGCAAGAAAGATCAACAGATCGCGGAACTCGAGAAACAGATCTCCGAGCAGACGGAGGCGATCGATCGGCATCTCACCGAAGTGGAGCGACTCAGCGCGGACGCCCCCGAGTTGGCTGAGCTCGAGGACGCGGTGACGCAGAAATCAGCAGCCTTGGCGCAGACGCAGTCGGAACTGCAATCGATCCGCGAAGACCAAGCGAGACTGCGCACGGAACTCGAGAGCCGGGACCGCCAAATCAGCTCACTCAATGAACATCAACAACAGAGCCAGGTGCAGGCCGAAAACCAAGCGGCGGTGATCGAGCGGCTGGGACAGGAGCTTCGCGATGCCAGGGCTCAATTTGAGTCCGCTCAGCGGTTCGAGCTGCTAGCGGGCGAGATGCACGAGAAGGTGGTCGCGACGCAAACCCACCGGGACGACTTGCAACAGCAGCTCCACCGGGTTTCTGCTGAACTCGACGCTAGCCTCGATGCCAATGTGGTGATGCAACAGCGGTTGCGTCAAATCGAGGGGCAACTGCACGAAAATGCGGTGGCGATGAGGGACCTCCGGCGCAAGCGAGCCAATGTCCCTGCCCTCGGCGCATCCGATCCCCGCGAACAGAACAAGGCTGCCTGATCGCCGCCGCCCACGCGGGGCTGGTGACGATCATGAGACCGGCAGCGACGGGGCAGTTCTGTGCCCCTCAGGGGTTCGTCACGACCACCTCGGCTTCGCCCCAACTCAGATCCAGCCCGACTGAGGCGGCGACGAGTTCGGCCAGCTCTTCGAGGGTCTTCTTGGTTTCATCAAGCGAGACCAATGTTTCACCGGCGGCTTCGGCTTCAGGATCGAGACGAAATTTCTTGCCCGCCGCTTGAGCGAGCTGACTCAGGACGGACGAGGCGGGCGTATCGATCAGCTGCAAATCGAACACGGCTGGAGTACCATTTTTAGCCACCGCTGCCCGAGCCGCTTTCTCAGTCGCTGCTTTCCAGTGCACCGCAACGAGGCGGAGGTGATGTGAGGCGAACGTATTGATCAGCAATCGGTTGTCCGAGACGCGGATCGAGGGCCGGGGGCGAACCTTGGCGAGAGCCGTGCGAATCGGCAGCGCCGAATCGCCCGCGGGATAGGCCAGCAGAAATGGCTTGGCAGCAGGCATCGCCTCCCAAGGCAAGACGCCAGCAGGGGTGTCCGATCGCCCGTCGAGCGGATCGGTATCCGGCTGGGTCGACTGCTTGCCCGTGAGGCTCGCCAGCGGTGTGCCGGGACGGAGCCCACAGCGGAATTGGGCCAGCAGCAGGCCGACCGCTAAATTGCGATCCACGCCGATCAGGCTGCCCGCCGACCAGATGTCATGCGGGACCCAAGTCGGAATCCTGCCAGCTCGCTTGCCAGCCGCCTGCAGGGATTCTAGCTCCGCCCAATTCGTCACCGGACCGCCAGCGGCCTCATCGGAAGGAGCCGCCAGGATGAGGGCCAATATCTCCGCTGCCGTACTCCCTGTCGGCCAGCGGATCGAGATCGAGTCGCGGTTTGCCTGCTCGTTCGTGTGCAAGTGGCTGAGCATCGCGTCGATCCACTCGGGAGGTCCCACGACCAGCACACCGGGCAACGGGAACACAGCCAAATCCTTTGACTGGGCTACCTTTAAGAACAACTGGGCGGCGGGCGTCTGAGCTTCGGCGAGGCTCACGCGGGCCTCGGTGTCGACCCCGGGGGCAAACCAAAGTGACCGGATCGGTCGCTGCTGGCCCCGCCGAGTCCCCTCGATCGCTGCGACCGAGCTGAGCAGTTGGGACAGTAACTCACCGATCGTCTGTTCGTCGACACTGAGCGTGATCGGCGTCTGGACCAACGATTCACTGGCAATCACACTCAAACGAGGCGGCTGACAGGCGGCCCCACGTGGAAACAGCAGGGGCCCGGACACGAGTAGAATGATCGCCGATCGCAGTAATGAAGCTCGATTCATCTCCCACTCTTTTTTCAGTTGTTGTCTTGCCTGCTAGTCTAATCGGTCTAACATCGAAGGGTCAGACGGGGGAGAATTCGAAGGCAAAATGGCTCCGTTTGGCGACACTGCTGTTGGTTGGCTGCACCGAAAATATCGACCCCAATGGAAACCCACGTGACGACACCTCAAGTACACACCACCCATTTGGCGAAGTCCTATCGGCGATATCTGCAATCCGCCAACCCGTGCCGTTTCGCTCACGAAATCGATGAATTTTACACAGCTGCGACGTTGAACGCTCTGCTCAGTCGCGGTCAGGTGGAACAGCGCCGCGCCGCCGCTTTGGCCCTGGGGATGTTAGGCGATCGGTGCAGCGTGGAAGCTCTCGGCCGCGCCATCTGCGACAGTGATCCAGGAGTTCGGTTGGTGGCGGACGACTCTTTTCGGGCTGTGATGGTCCGTGACGCAGCGCCGCTGCATCATCAGCAGTTGCTCCGTGTGATGCATCTCAATGACGGAGCCGAGTATGCTGCGGCGCTCTCGCCAGCGATGATTCTTATCGACCAGGCCCCGATGTACGCCGAAGCCCACCATCAACTCGCCATCTGTTGGCACGGTTTAGAGGACTTCTCACGTGCCCAGCAAGCCTATGAGAATTGTCTCTGGCATTGCCGATTTCACTATCTCGCCTGGCAGAGTTTGGCCAAGATCCGCTATCTCAAGGGCGATTTCGAAAAGGCCCTGCAAGCGCTCGACTATTGTTTGGCGATCAATCCCGATCTCGATACCGCCCGCATGCAGCGGGGCCAGATCCGCCGGCGGCTGCGCCAAAGCGACGTTTGAACGCCCAAATTAAGAACCTGTTTTGACTATGGATGAGTTTTTTGTTGGCTCGTTGGCCCTGGCTCTGGCGATCCTGACCACGGTGATCGCGATTGGCCCTTGGACGGCCCCCTATCAAATCCGGTCGGTAAAGTACGTGCAGAATCGCTTTGGCAAATCCGCCGCGCGAGCTCTCTGGTTGGCTGTCGCGATCATCACCGCCGCCAGTGGTGTGGCGATCCTCCAAGGAATCCGACCGGGCTACGCAATCCCCAACGTGCGTACCGAGTCGCTGCGATAACCGAGTGGCCACCCGTCGGGATATTTTTCTCTGCCGACTGGGTGAGAATCGACGCCTTTCTTGCCGCACCCATGGGGTGTTCCGCAGCAGTCCCTCGCTGGCCGAACTTTCACAGTGAGTACATGCGTAGGATGGGTACGTTCTGGCTTATGAATACCCGCCGGGTGTTCGAGACTGTCGTAACAGTTCCCCCCCTCTCTCAAAATCACCCTTCCAGGTTAGTTAACGTTAATGATTCGTCATTTGATCGTCGTTGGTTCCCTCTTGCTGTCGGCCGCCTCTGCATCCGCAGGCGTGCTGAAAGATTTCAACCTGATCGCTTTCGGGAATGTTAGCGGGAAAAGTCACGTTCACGGTCGATCCTTGATCTTTGGCGACATCGTAAAGGGCACGATGGATTTCGCGCAGGACAAATTAGTGGACTCAGGTCCCGTTACACCGGGGGCCTCGTACGAAAACGACGGTCTGATTCTGGGGGGGCAACTCAAAACCAATATCAAAGTGAATAATGGGAATGCGAAACTCAAGGAAGCCCAGATAGCTGGGGCCAAAATTGATAACGCAAAAACGATTTATGACGCGGACGGAGTGCAAGCGATCCTGGACGATGCTCGCGCTGAGGTTGATCGCTTGACGAGCTACTTCGACACTCTGAACGCGAATAGTAAAACTGACTTGGCGGACATGAACAACGCGAAGTTCATCACTACCCCCGGCAAGGACGGTGTGGCAGTTTTTGACTTGACGGAACAAGTGGGACAGCCGTACTTCTTTGACCGCAAAAACGGTGGAGCGAGCCTGGTGGGTGATCCGGAACCGACGGGAGATCTGTTTCTGATCAAGGACGATGCCACCAGTATTAATTTCCTGTCCGGGCTGAACCTCAACATGAACGAGTTCAACAAAGCCAGCTTTCTGGATCGTATCGTGTGGTATTTCCCAAATGCGACAACAGTCAATGTTAATGGAGCTTTGAACGGCGCTTTGATCGCTCCAAACGCTACAATCGATTTTCAATCCAACATTACCGGCACGGTAGTTGGCAATAACGTTGTCCTCAGTGCAGAAATCCACCTCCCGAATCTGGCGCTGCCACCACTGCCGACGGTACCACCGACGCCACCCACCAGCGCCGCGCCGGAACCTGCCTCCATCGCTTCATTTGGAGTGCTACTGTGTGCCGCCTTGGCCCACCGTCGACACCGCCGCCGAGCAAAACGATCCCAGATCGCCTAAGCGAATTTTCTTAGAGGCCGAACAATCTGACGTGGGGGTAGCCCTGGGCTGTTCAATCTTTGGGGTTGACGCTCGATTGGTCTTGCGCAATTTCTTGACTTCACCCTCTCCAAACGAAGTTTGGGGAGGGTCGACGGGCGAAGCCTCGTCGGGGAGGGGCCCAGCACTGGGAAAACGCCTCAATCGCTGCAAAACCCTGACCGAGCCCTCCCCGAGAAACTCGCTGAAGGCTCGTTTCTCGACCCTCCCCAGCTTCGCTCGGGAGGGTGAAATCAGGACAGAAATCACCTCCATGAAAATCAACCGAAACGGGTCGCAACCCCAAAGATTGAACAGCCCAGGCTTGCCCCGCATGAGAGCAAAGTTTGTCGGCTTGGTTTCCTGCCAGACAAGCTGACAGGGGACCGCGTGTCGATGCCGCGGTTTTCTCATTTGAAAACGTCGCATCGGCGTATGACAAGCACACGGGGGAGCAAACTCATGGGGAATCAACAGCTCGTCGCCTCGTTCACTACAGAAACAATCTCGCAAAATCCGCTACCTATTGATCATGTTCTTCTCGGAATTTAGTGGCAGGCATCGAATAGATCGACAGGCCGTGGCGCCACCGGCTGGGGTTCTGGTGGCCTCCGGCCTAAAACAATTGCTATTTCGGCTCATCCGACGGAAGCGTGCGCCCGAGGTTTTCAAGGCATGGCTCCCGTATCCAAGGATTTATTTTTGGGATGTGATTATCAATGTTAGACTGGCACTGCCGAGAGAAACGGAGCCGAGCTCTGCAGAGGTGCTGGCTTGGCAAGGGATATCTCGGTCGCCAGCGTTTCCCTGCAAAAGCGGTACGCCAATGGTGTTGTCGGTCCCTGGCGAGCCCTTGTTCGTCAGGGACGCATTTCTGAACGATCATTGGATACGAGAGCCATGCCTGGTATGTCCCCAAGTTAGCCTAAATAACTACCAGGGGCGCATTCTGAGTGCTTTCATTGAAGGAATTCACTTCCCCTTCAATCAAGGAACTCCGATATGGCAATCGCCACCAAGAAACGTTCGTCAAAATCGTCAAAATCCAATCAGGCCCGTTACATCGGCAAGCCAGCTGGGGTGATTCAGCAGCGAGTCGAGGCGGTCGGTCCCTCTCACTTTGGTGTCGTTTCGGTCGACTGCGCCAAACGCAGATCCAAGT
>NZ_SJPK01000008.1:174374-267263 GCF_007859855.1 Allorhodopirellula solitaria | reverse complement strand
AAGCTAACCGAGCCGTGCTGGCTGGCCGACAAACAGTGGACTTTGAGTGTCGAAAAAGCTACCCTATTGGTGGTGCCGCTGAGCGTACGCGCGCACTGCAAATTTTCGTTCTGGATATGACAGTACTTGAAAACCTCGGGCGCACGCTTCCGTCGGATCAGCCTCAATAGATCGACAGCGCGTAGCCGGGCCTGACGAAAGGCGTTTTCGGTTTCCCTCTTCCAACACATCGAGATAGAATGAGTGGTTGAACTCGTTGCCCTGCCCTCGAAGCTGAATCCAAAGATGATTTTGATCGGTACGATGAACTTGACGCGGACCCGCGATCGAGGGGATTTTTATTGTCCTACCTGCAGCGCCTCGCAGGCCTATCGGTTGCGGACCCGGCGACCATTTCTAACGCTCTACTTCATTCCGACGGTACCCATCGGTGGCTCGGAAACGTTCGTGAATTGCGATGGTTGCCGGTCCAACTGGGACGTCACCGTGCTGGAAATGGACCGAGCCAGTCATGAGCAGGTTCAAGAGGATCAGTTTCGCGACGAGGCGATTCGGTCAGCTGTTCTGATGACACTCATCGACGATACGATCACCGAACAAGAGATCGAGTCGCTGCAGTCCCTGTCGGACACGCTTTTCGACCGACCGCTCGACCGCGAGGAGTTGGGCCGACTCTCGTCGATCGCGCGGCAATCGGGGATTCAAGCGAGTAACTATGTCATGAGCGTGTCAAAGCGATGGACGAGACCCCAGCGGATGCTAGCACTCCAAGGCATGTTTCTCGCCGCGACAGCCAGCGGTGAGGATCTGTCACCGAAAAAGATGCAAACGCTCAAGGTGATGCGTGACCTGCTCGAACTCACCAACGAAGAGTTCCAGATCGCGATTGACGATTCGCTGGAGTACGAGGCCGTCTAAGCAGCGTCGAAACAACACGGCCTGTCGATTGAAGCGACGTTGGCCCCGCAATGGTGAGCCGAGAGTCGTAAGGCCCCGGGTAGCGCCGCCCACCCGGCCGCGTAGGAACGGGGAGGAGGACTAAGTGTCGTATTGGACGAACCAACGAGCTGCTCAATATCCGGAAGCGCCCCGTCAGGGACGATGGAATATCGCCGGTGGTTTGAGCGCAAGCGAAAACCACCGGATACGACAGAATAGCTTTCGCTCCATTCGCCACTTAGTGATCACGCGTTGCTTGGGCGTCTCGGCTCAATGAATCGACAGCCCGAACAGCGACCGCGTTAACGCTGGAGTCGATCGGTAGGGACTGAGCCTAGGGCTGGACTCTTCGGAGCGTGATGGCGCGAAGGTTGATCGGATTCCAAGCCTCGCGGTCGGGCTGCAACCGCAGCGTCGTCTCGTCAGCAGCTTCCAGCTCAATCTGTCCAAGCGGCTGGAGTTTGTAACGGGTGTAGCTGCCGGTGCTTTTCAATTCGACGATGTGAAGGTTACCGGGTAGGCCATACTGAAGGCTTGACGAGGGTTTCAACACTGCCAACTCCGCCAAGACCTCAAACGTGCCCGCTTTCTCAACGCGGAAGCTCCATTGCACGAACGCATCTTCATCGGTCCAGTAGGCCAGCTCCGTACGGCGAGCTCGCTCTCGCTTGACGATGGGGGTACCGCCTCCGTTGTTGTGCAGATAGGCGTCGCTGGCATCGAGCACAAAGGTGTCTTGGTCGATGAGCGTTGGCATCGGCGCGGCGGCCAGTTTCAACTCGATCGCGTTTTGATCCCGAATCACTGTCAAGGTCAGCGGAGCATGAACAGTCGGTTGCGGGGTCCCGGCCAGATCAGCGGAGCCTCGAATACGCTTTCGGTTAATAGCTTGAATCAGGTCGCCCGTGGTCAAGCCTGCAGCCGCAGCGACGGAGGAGCGAGGTGCCGCAATCACGGCGACGCCGCCGTCGGATTTGCTCACCCCGTAGGCCGAGAATTCGTCCCCGGTTAACGAACGGACTTTGGCACCAAAAAACGTGACGGTCTGATCGCCCCGCGGTTTGGGGCTGTCCGAACGCGGCTTCGTCAATGTTTGGCGAACCTCAACAGTCGGGATCTGTGGCGTTTCGGCGATCGATCGCAGCGCCGGTTTCTTGACACCAAAATGATCCGTCGCAAAGTTCTGAAAACCGATCGCCTTCGCGGGTGAATCCGCTGCGACACGGAAGTCACCCGCCTCCGGGTCGACGAATTTGGGATCGGCCACGATCGAGTGGACATCCCAGCCAAACTGGGCGAAACGACTCTTCATTTCGGGGACGTTCGAGTAATAGAGATTCTCATCGACCCGCTTTCCCTTGGCCTTGTCGGTCGGCATCCGAGCCGCTTTGGGAGCGTGCATGAAGATGTTTCCGAACACTTCGTCACCGCTGTCGTTGTACCAAACGTGCGGGTGCAATCCATTGTTGACGGTGATGTTGTTCCAGACCCGCCGGTGGAAGCCTTCGCGAAGCTTGAGACCACCATTGAGCATCAAATTATTGTAGATGTGATAGTTCGAGGAACCGTCGTCCAAATCGATGTCCCAGCCGTGGTCGCAACGAAACCGATTGTTGCGCAGCACGGTGGTTTGCACCGCATCGAGCAGCGGAAGTTCGGGCGATTGATCGACCGCCGCTTGGGTGGTCTTCTGGTCGCGTCGCCAATACCGGTCGCGGCCCCATGAATTAAACGATCCGTGATCCCCCGTCTCTTGAACGGTCTGAAAAACATCGTTCCGCTCAATCAGGTGACCACCCCAAGTGCCGTCACCGATGTTGATTCCGGCCCGGGCGCAATCGTAGATGGAACAATCGCGCACCGTGATCCGCCGGGACATGGATATCTGCACGCCCGCTGGTTGTCGTTCGACGCTGCCAACTGCATGAATCAAGCAATCCTCGACAATCGAATCCGCAGGATAGTTGTTCGTCCGCGGACCGGGGGTGCGATCAATTTTAGCGAGATCATTGGTCTGTCGATACTCGAAGAGCGGATTGCGCACCGCATCGGGGTCGCCCACCCAACACACGCCGCTGGCGCCGCAATCGTGGATATGGCATCCCTTCACCACCGCACGTCGGTTGTAGTTGCTGATGAAGATCGCGTTGCCACCGAGTTGGTCGAAATGACAATCTTCGATGGAGACATCCTGAGTGCCTTCCAACACGACACCCCCACCGCGATAGATCGTCCAATCGCTCCGCAACAGTGGTTCTTTCGTCTCCATGAAGGTGCGAGCGGCGTGACGGAAGGTAAAACCTTGCAAAGTAACAAACTGCACCGGAGACGACTCGCTGCCACGAAATTCAATCAAGTGGCGTAACCGCACAACCTCGATCATCGCGTCGGCCAACACCATGCCCGGCTCAGGCATGTAGTACAGCGTGCTCGATGAAGCGTCGTGGTACCATTCGCCTGGCGCATCGAGTTCCTCGAAAATGTTTTCCACCATGCGGTGGTCTTCGTGCATTCCCATTTGGCGATTGTTCTGCCAGCCGCCTTCGTAGGTCACCTCACCAGCGGAGTTTTTGCCAGTGATGAGATAGTGATAGCCACCCCACCGGGCTCGGTGCATGGCGTGGATGTATCCGCCCGCGGGGTTCTTCCACCGCGCTGCTCGATCCGGCGAGAACGCATCGGCTGCGAACCCTTGGTAAGGCGCGGTTGTTTTCTCGCTGTCAAAATTGGGATACCGCGCCATCCGTTGGTTCTGCCCCCCGACAAAGAGTTGGTCGATTTGCAAGCCATCCTCGGTCTTCGCCATGAAGATGCCATCTCGGAAGGGCTCCCATGTCAAATCCAATGGTGTACCGCCGCTGATCACTGCGCCGCCTTCGTTTTCCGATTGGTAAACAACCGGCGCCGCCTCGGTGCCTGAATCCTGGGCCGTGAAGACGACAGTCTCGGGCAACGAGTACACGCCATCGGCAACGTGAACGGTGACGGATTCCGTCCCTGCCCACTGGGACGCGAGCGTCTTCGCTCTCGCGATGGATTGCACAGGCGCATCGGACGCACCCTCGTTCGCATCGCTACCCGACGGCGAAACATAGATATCGGCGGCAGCCAACGCCGGCTTCTCAACTAACCCGGCCAGCGGCACCAGGGCGAACAAGGCAGGAAGGATCCGAACGGTGGTCGACGCGGCAGCGGCGCACGCCCTTGCCGCCGGCCAGATGTCGGTGGAGGCTGCGGCCCTTCGTCGTTGCAGGGCAATCTCGGCGCAAGACGGTTGCGCCCGCATGCCCACGCTGCGTAGAAGGCTCAAGGATGCTCGTACTATCATATTGGTCAAAACCGTTCTCTATCGGTAAGTAGCTTTCAATCGTCAATAACATCGGCAATGCGAGGTCGTAGCCATGCATCGGACACATTCAGCCGTGATGGCGTCGACACCGAGACATCAAAGCTCCCCGACCAGCCGGCTCGCTCGGACATTGCGCCGGAGCGCTACCTCGACAAGGCAATCTCGGTATCGCTAACTGGAAGCCGCGCCGCAAACTCAATGTATTTGCTTTCGATATTCGCCGGGCGTCTGCTTCGCTTCGCGTTTAAAAACGGCGCTGAGCCTCTCCTTGTGGCTAAACCCGGTGCGATGAGTGATTTGCTCAAGCGTCATGCTCGTTTCTCGGAGGAGTTGCTTCACACGCTCGACTTGGACTTCCGTGATTAGTTCACGCGGTGTCTTTCCGAGTTCCTCTCGAAAGCGGCGTTCGAGTGGCCGGCGGGTGAGGGATGAAAACGAGACGACATCGGCAACATTGATCCCCTCGCAGGCCGCTTGGCGGATGTAGCGGCAGACCCGCGCGAGCTCCTGGTCTTCGACTGCGATCACCCGGGTTGATTGACGCTCCGAAACCGAAATGGGAGCGATGTACTCCGTCTCTTTTTCAGGCATCCGGCCCGATAGCATCTCGTGCAGCAACTCGGCTGCCCGGTACCCTACTCGCTCCGCATTGGGTCGGACGCTCGAAAGTGTCGGTTCACACAACATGCAGATGGCGTCGTCATCGTCGGCACCGATCACCGCGATATCTTCTGGTATGGCAGCGTCAACGGCATGGCAAGCGTTGAGCACCTGCTGGCCTCTGATGTCATTGCAAACAAATAGCCCGGTTGGTCGTTCGAGCCCCGCAATCCACTCAGAAATCTCTTCGAAGTCTCCAATCCCTGCTTGCTCGAGTCCCGTGAGTGTAGTGCCGGGGCGCCCCGGTGACTCGTAGTATGAGAACGGGCACCCTGACTGCTGCACCAGATGTTGAAAATGGTTGAGCCTTAACGCCGAGTAAGTCGCGAAACGAAAGCCACAGAACGCAAACCGACGAAAGCCACGCTCCCAAAGGTGCTCAAACGCCATTTGAGCAACCATTTCATTGTCGGTTTCCACTTGGGGAACCCCGTCAAATTTACGATTGCATCGCACGTCGACGATGGGCACGCCAAGCTCTCGTAGCGGTTCAATCGTGTGCGTATCGACCCGAGCGATCACGCCGCAGGGGCGCACACTCTTGATCCAGTCGGGCAGATCAGAGTCAAGGGTCATCTCTTGGTGCAGGAGCGCCCAGTCCACTTGCGTTCGCGCAAACAAAGCAGTCCCACGAAGCAATTCTCGCCCATAAACGCGCGATGCTTCAACGATCAAGGCGATCCGAGGACGGGATTTGTTGTTCACTAGGCATCATTCTCCGCCCAGATTCTACACCAAGAGCCGACGTGCCACCAAATTCCGACCGGTTCAACCGTACAAGGGGCCGAAATTCTCACACGCTCGAAAGTCGGCCGACTCGCAGTCGTCGGTTCCAAACAAATTCCAGGCACTGGGGCGGAACACACGGTCGTCGGGGACATTGTGCATGTACACGGGAATCCGCAGCATCGAGGCAAGCGTGATGAAGAGGTGCCCGACATGTCCCGCAGTCAAAACGCAGTGATTGGCGCCCCATCGATTCATTACTTCGTAGGTGGACGTGAAGGCGCCGCGACCGGTCACCCGGGGAGCAAACCAAGTCGTCGGCCAGGTCGGGTTCGTCCGCTCGTCGAGCGTATCGTGAACCCCATCGGGAAGTTCAACCGTGTGCCCCTCAGCGATCTGCAGCACTGGCCCTAACCCCGCGACTAGGTTAATCCGCGACATCGTTGCGAGCATGCCACCCTTGGTGCAGTATCGAGTGCTCATCCCACCGCCAGGAAAATATTCTGTGATCGACGGGTGCCAAGTGGTAGCGTTCAAGCACTTTTCGACCTCATCGTCGCTGATTTCCCAGAACGGCTTCATCGTTGGCGTGCCGTCCGCGTGCGTTTGCTGACCGGTCCCATCAAGCGTCGCAGGACCTGAATTGAGCAGATGCAATAGCCCGTCGGCGGCGGTTTCTTCCAGCGTATAGCCGTCACAGGCCGCGGCAACGGCCTGCGGACTCCAATACGTTCTCAAATCAGCGAACACCTGCGCGGTATTGGTCAGCGTGTGCCCAAAGAGCATCGTCGCCGCGTTCAATGCGTCGTTTTCCGTAGCGACAAGATAGGGTGCCCGATTTCCGTTCCAATCAAAAGACGTGTTCAGTATCGCTTCCATGAAGTCGCCATTGGGAAAGTGATCGGTCCACTGCCGCTGGCCTTGAAAACCCGATGCGATTGCGTAGTGTCCCTGAGCTTGCTCCTTCAATCCCATCTCAGCGAGTTTGGGATTGCCAACCATCAGGTCACGAGCGATCAACGCCATCTTCACGCCGTCGGACCATTCACTGTCGAGATGTTCGCGTGAGCGTTTCGCTTCTTCGCTATTAAAATCATCGCCCTCAGAACACTTTTCTTTCACCCACGCCATCGCTAACTCGTACTCGGCTTGATCGAACTGCCCCTTGTTCATCCGGCCGATGAATTCACTCATGTCGATGTCCTCGACACGCATCCCCAGCCACTTCTCCCAGAATGCGTGATCGACCATCGAACCGGCGATCCCCATCGAGGTGCCACCCATCGACAGATACGCTTTCCCCTTCATCAACGCTGCCGCTAAACCACAGCGAGCAAAATCGAGAACCTTGGCTTTCACGTCGGCCGGCATGGCATCATCGCCAGCCTCTTGCACGTCACGGCCATAGATCCCAAATGCTGGGATGCCCTTTTGCGTGTAGCCCGAGAGCACCGCTGCGAGATAGACGGCCCCGGGCCGCTCGGTTCCATTGAAGCCAAAGACAGCCTTGGGCCGGAGCGGGTCCATGTCCATCGTCTCGCTGCCATAACACCAACAAGGCGTTACCGTCAGGGACACGCCCACGTTCTCCATCCGAAACTGCTCATCACAGGCATTCGATTCGGCCACGCCGCCGATGCACGTTTCAGCGATGACGCATTGGGCCGGTTCACCGTTGGGATAACGCAGTTCACCGGAGATCATCTCAGCAACCCGCTTGGCCAGATTCATCGTCTGGTCTTCGAGCGATTCGCGGACACCTCCCAGCCGACCGTCGATCGTTGGACGGATGCCGATTTTGGGAAGATTGCCTTGAAAAACGGTGGGTGAGGTTTGTGAGGTCATCAAAGGATGTCCGGCGGTGTGAAGGGTATTCGTTTCGGGGAGAGTCGTGCGTTGCTTAGGTCTCGAGTTGATGAGGTGTCGAGCCAGTCGAACGGGGGTTGCGACAAAGAAATCCATAGATGGCGATGATGATGAAACAACCGACACTCAAGTAGAAAGAACCGCGCGTCGCCGTCGTCCCCATGAATCGATCCAGGTCAAGGATTCGTCCTTGAAACCCTGTCAGCCAGACGGCACCCACGATCGCCAGGATCAACCCAGCCGACCCCAGCTTGGCGTCTTCTCCGATCCCTTCCAACGCGATCCCATAGATCGTTGGAAACATCAGTGACATGCAGGCCGAGACGAGAATCAAGCTGTACAGGCCGTTCATGCCTGTGATGTGGATCGCTCCCAACGTGCACAGCACGCCACCGACCGCCAACGTCGCCAGCAGCTTCCCTGGCGAAACGTACTTCAAGAACGCGGTGCAAATGAATCGCGAAACGAGAAAGATTACCAGGGCAGCGATTTGGTGGTTGGCCGCGGTCGCGTTGTCCATCCCTAGTTCGGCCTCGGCGTACTGGATGATGAACGTCCACACCATGATCTGGGCTCCCACGTAAAACATTTGCGTGACGACGCCGCCCAAATAGCGAGGATTTTTCAATAGCCGAGCGAGCGTGCCACGAAGATGCAGACTCGCGTCGTTGGGATCGGCACTCGTACCCTCGGGCATCTTCTTGATGAGGAACACGACCAGAGTCGCGAGCACGACCAGGCCGAGGGTCATGTAGGTTTTCGAAACGAGACTCAAGTCGTGCCGCTGTATCTCTGCGAACGTCATGTCTTGATAAGACTCAATCTCCCCTTCGCGAAAGGCAATCAGCGCGTCGTCCGTGTTGACGGCGTCAGCCCCCACGTCTGCTACGTAGGCTCGCACATTCGCGTCCGCGTTGAGCTCGCGAGTCTTCGCTTTCAGAAACGGCAGTACATTGAGCTCCGGTGTGTCAACCGCATCGGTTGCTAACTCATGCTTGAATCCGTTCACGTCCGCCTTGAAATCAGCCACGTACATGTTGGTCATCACAAACGTAGCGGCGATGAACGCCCCGGAGAGCGAACCCATCGGATTGAAAGCCTGAGCCAAGTTCAAACGCATGGTCGAAGTTTCCTTCGGTCCCATCGAGAGGATGTAGGGGTTCGCTGTCGTCTCTAAAAACGCCAGCCCAAACGTCAGGATGTAGATCCCAAGAATGAACAGCCAGAAGTTGATATTGTTCGCAGCGGGGATCGACAGCAGTGCGCCGGTTGCGAAGAGTGCCAGGCCGACGAGAATCCCGGCCTTGTAAGAAAACTTGCGAATGAAGAGCGCGGCCGGAATCGCCATCGTCGCGTAGCCACCGTAGAAAGCCATCTGAACGACGGACGACTGCGCGTTGCTGATCGCAAAAACGTCCTTGAACACCTTGACCATCGGATCGGTGAAGTTATTGGCAAACCCCCACAGTGCGAACAGAGTCGTGACCAAGACGAAGGGGTAAAAGTACTGTGTTGGAACGACCGCAGCACGCTGGTCAGCCCCAGCCTCGCCAGCCTCTTGCGTTTCTGTCGCAATACCTGTGTCGCTCATCCCGCTCTCCTCTTCGTCGTCAATAAGTGCTGAATCGATCCGCAATCGAATGAAATGCGCACTCGGCATTGCCTGCGAGTATCGCTGTTCCGGCTAGACCCTAGCAGATTCGAAGGCGTCACCGAGACGTGAATGCGTCTCGACACTAATAAATTGCGTCACCGACGAGCCAACGCCTCTGCGGTACTCACCCAGGCACACACGCTGCTCGCTGCTGCGGTGCCCAGGTGCGCGGCGGCAATCCGGACACCCGTCCCGCACGAGAGAACCGAGAAACAATCGTCGGCCACGACAGATCGCCAGTAGCGGCACTACTTCCGATGACGCAATTCATTACTCGCGCGACGCAAAATAAGATTAGACAGAACTGCCAAATGGCTAAAATCCTCCCCCTGACGCACTCTTAGGTGCGGTACTTTTCTACTCTTTTCCGGAAACAGAGATGTCAATTCAGAAGTCGAAAGGCGGTTTCACGCTCGTGGAGCTGCTGGTAGTCATTGCGATCATAGGTGTTTTGGTGGGGCTGCTGTTGCCTGCGGTTCAGGCTGCTCGCGAAGCGGCCCGACGCATGAGCTGCAGTAATAATTTCAAGCAACTGGGATTAGGAATTCACAACTACCACGCCACTTACAATCAGGTGCCTACCCATGGGACGGGTACGGTGGCCGCAAGCCCCGGTCATCAGTGGTGGCAGAACGCACCCGAAACAAACAACATGCAGCTGAGCATGCTCGTCAGCGTGCTGCCTTTCCTGGAGCAGCAAGCATTGTGGCAACAGATTTCCAATCCGAGCATTGAGGGGGGAACCTGGAATGCCATGGGGCCGACTCCCCAAAACATCAATTACAGGCCTTGGACTGTGGATATCCCCACATTCCGTTGCCCCAGCGACCCAGGCATCGGCCTGCCAGCACTCGGGCGCACTAACTACGCGGCCTGCATCGGTGACTCATCCGATGAGACCGCGTACGGTCCTTGGCCAAACAGTCGGACAATCGGCATGACCCGAAGTCGCGCTCAAACTGCACAAGCGGCACATCGTGGCTTCTTTAAGCCATTTGATAAGACAAGGTTTCGCGATTGTCTCGATGGCCTCGCCAACACTGTCGCGATGGGCGAGATTGCGACATCACTCGGCGACATGGATAAACGGACCGTCCTGCCCAACTTCAATGCCGGCAGTAACAACGCAACGATGTCTGCAATTCGCGACAACCCAAAATCATGCCAAACCATGATCGATCCTGAGAGACCTCAGTTTTGGACCGCGCAGAGTCGCCCCACGCGTGCTCGTGGCTACCGATGGGCCGATGCGAAGACGATTTTCTCGGGAATGGTCACGATCCTGCCGCCTAATAGCGAGATCTGCAGTCGGACCAACGGTGACGATTTGAACCTGTGCGGCTCGACGTCGAGCTATCACCAAGGGGGCACCCACGTGCTCATGGGTGACGGTGCAGTGAAGTTCATCACAGATTCCATCGAAGCCGGCAACTCTCAGGCTGGCATGGTCTGGAGAAACGGTACTGGGACCCAGGCCCCGGGATCCAAAAGTCCTTACGGCGTCTGGGGGGCCCTGGGAACCCGCGCCTCCTCGGAGGTCATTGGCGATTTCTAAGCTTTGCCGTTTGCGTATTTTAACCACCACTGGGGACAGACAACGCGTCTCCAGTGGCGAGGCGAAGGAACACGGCAGCCAGATGCGACGCGTTATCTCACCGCCAGATGAGAGGTCTATATGAAGTATGGGAAAGGCGACTGGGGACTCCAACCATCGCCCGCCCTCCAACGCAGGACCAGCCAATGTGGACCTAGAACAATGAGCGAAATCCCCGCTGCCTCGCGCTCCCGCCTTCCAACGAACCAATCTGCGTTCCGGTTGATCTGCCCAAACGGCGTCTGACGCCTTGGCATCAACCGGTGCCGTCTTACGAACCGATCCTTTTTTCAAGTCAATCTCACAATAGGTCATCCAATGAAACGCTTTTCAATATTCAATCTGGTTTTGGCAGGTGTTGTTTCTGCCTTCACCGGCTGTGAAGACAGTCAGCCCACCAGCGTGACAGATGGTGTCACCCCCTCGCAGATCGAGCAGTATGAAGCGAATGAGAAGAAGCTGCTAGAAGAAACCGAGTCATCGATGACAAACGGTTAGAACACCGCGTTTCTCACACGTCGGAAATGATGGCAGAGCAATCTTCTTCTGCTCTGTGGTGTCGCCGGTGCATTCGAGAGTGCCTTGAGAACCCGTCCATGGCTCGTAGTGATGCCGATGGCGCACTTTCCGCAGCAACTCGACACTTCCAACGCACCGGATCGTGTGCGACAGAGCAGAATGCTCTCCTCCAACCAGAATTTAGATGGGGAGTCATGGTAAGATGGGTACGATCGGGGATCGGATCGCGATGTCGTCGCGACGACGGATCATTTTGCGATTGCTCTCAAGGCCCCGCTTCCTCCCGCTCCTCCTATCGCTGGCAACTCGAACACAACTCACATCGCGCAAGGCAACAACGAATGACACCGAAGACTCCCCCCCTTTCCATTATCCATCGATTCACGCTTTTCACGGCGTTATCGGTGGCGTTGGTCGCATCAACGGCGACCGCGGCTGATCCGTTTGATTTTCAGAACAACGATACGGTCGCTATTTACGGCAACGGTTTGGCCGACCGAATGCAGCACGATCCGTGGGTAGAAACCGTTCTCCAGAGCCACCTTCAAGGCCTGGATGTCAGTTTTCGGAACATGAGTTTCTCAGGCGATCTCGTCAACAAAAAGCCGCGGAACAAGGGCTTTACCAACGACGCTGAGTACCTGCAGCATGTGGCACCTGACGTTGTATTTTTGTTTTACGGTTACAACGAGTCGTACGGCGGAGCGGAGAAAGCCGATGCCTACCGTTCCGAGCTAGTGAAGCTCGTTCAACGATATCGTCAACTGCGCAAAGAAGCGGGCGTCGACGCCCGCTTCGTGCTGTTCAGCCCAATCGCGTTTGAAGATACCGGCGATCGCAATCTTCCTGATGGGGTGCAGCAGAACGTGAGTCTGGCTGCTTATACCGAGGCCACCGCCCAAGCGGCCGAAGAGACGGACACCCTGTTTGTCGATCTCTTCAATCCTACGCTGGAGTTGTTTCGCTCCAGTTCGCAGCGTTACACGATCAACGGTATCCATCTCAACGCCGACGGATACCATGCGTTGGCGGGAATTATCTCCAACGCGCTGTTCGGTAAACCATCGCCCGATGACGATTCGGTTGCTGATCTCTATGCCGCCGTCGAGGACAAGAATTGGTACTGGCACAATCGCTATCGGGCGACCGATGGCAACGACATCTGGGGAAGCCGCTCGGTACTGAGTTTTGTCGATGGACAGACCAATGCGGATGTGCTCAAGCACGAACTGGTGATGCTCGACGTGATGACGGCGAATCGCGACAAAGTGATCTGGGCCGCTGCCGAGGGTAAGAAACTGGAGGCCGACGACAGCAACGTCCCTCCGCCGGTCGAGGTGGTTTCGAATATCGGCGGCGGCAGCAAAAGCTCCAGCGCTGCCAAAGAGGGGAACATCGATTACCTCAGCCCCGAGGAGAGCCTCGCTAAGCTCAAGGTTCCCGAAGGATATGAGGTGAACCTGTTTGCTTCCGAAGTCCAGTTTCCCGACATCGCCAACCCCGTCCAGCTTCAAGTCGATGCGAAAGGCCGGTTGTGGGTCGCGAACTGGAAGACCTATCCCAAATGGGAGCCGCTCAAGGAGATGAACGACAGCCTGATGATCTTGGAGGACACCGATGGTGATGGCAAAGCGGACAAACAGAAGATTTTTGCCCACGTTCACAACCCATTGGGCTTTGAATTCTGGGGCGGCGGCGTCGTTGTGACGTCCGGACCGGACCTGCTGTTCCTCAAGGACACCGATGGCGATGACGTTGCGGATGTCCGCTTCCCACTCCTGCAGGGCCTAGGCACCGCCGACACGCACCACGCGGCCAACAACTTGGTCTACGGCCCCGATGGCGGGATCTATTGGCAGAGTGGGATTTTCCTGGTTCACAACCACGAAACACCGTGGCAGAACAACCTGAACATCGGTGCTGCGGGGATGTACCGTTTTGACCCACGCACCTTCGCAATCACGCCGCACGCTGCGAACTCCCCCAACCCGCACGGCACTAGCTTCGATTACTGGGGCTACTGCTACGCCAATGACGGCACCGGTGGACGGTCCTACCAGGTGCGTCCTGAAGGAAAGGGTTTCAAGATGTTCCAGTTGCTCACCAAAGAGTTTCGGCCCGTTGCCGCCGATGCGATCATCTCATCGAACCACCTTCCCGAGGACGTCCAACAGGACTTCCTAATCTGCAATACGATTGGGTTCCTCGGTGTCAAGCAATACGACTTGGACCGCGACGGCGATGGCGAGAAGCGGAAGATCGGCGAAGTCTGGGGGACCCCAGTGAAGGCGTTGATCGATAGCGAGGATCGAAATTTCCGTCCGACCGATGCTGTGATCGGAGCAGATGGCGCCCTGTACGTCTCGGACTGGCACAACGCGATCATCGGCCACATGCAGCACAACATTCGTGACCCCAATCGTGACCACCGACATGGCCGTATTTTCCGTTTAACGGCCAAGGGACGACCGCTCCAAAAACCCGTGCAGATTCACGACCAACCGATCGAGACGCTTTTGGAGAATCTCAAGCACCCCGTCGACGGTGTCCGTCAACGCAGTCGCGTTGAACTGAGCTCGCGAGATTCGCAAGCGGTGATTGCCGCGACGCTTGACTGGATCAAGGACTTTGACGCCAACGATGAACTCGAAGCACACCATTTGCTCGAGGCGCTTTGGATGCACCAGCAGCACAACGTCAAGAATGAAGAGCTGCTCAACCAACTTCTGAACTCGAGTGTCCCCCACGCTGTCGTTGCTGCCAACACGGTGAAGCACTACTGGCAGAATGTGACGACGACAGGGGCGAGCCAATTCGCGTCCCGGGCCGAAGAGCAAAGGGTCCGTTTCGAGGTCCCCAATTATCTCGATGCTGCGGGCAAGAAAGCCTACAGGCAGGGAGCTAATATCTTCCAACGCGAGGCACATTGCATGACCTGTCACATGGCAAATGGACAGGGTTCGGCGAACGTGTACCCTTCCCTCGTCGGCAGCCCCTGGGTGCTCGGCAGCAAAGAGCGTTTGACGAAACTCACGCTGCATGGGATGTGGGGAAAACTGACAGTCAATGGAAAAACCTACGATCCGGCTCGCGGCGTGCCACCCATGACCGCCTTCCGCTCGTTGCTCAACGACAAGGAGATCGCCTCTGTGCTGACCTTCGTGCGGAACACGTGGGGCAACCAGGCGTCACCTGTCAGTGCAGCCGAGGTCAGGAAGGTTCGGAAGCAGAGCGAGGGACGCGATACTTTTTGGAAACCAGAAGACTTGTTGGCCGAGCATCCCTTGGAAGAGGCCCTGGTGGGCGATAACGCTCCCGCAGAAACCGAAGCGTTCAGCAATGAGGAGCTTGAGAAAGAACTGATGGCTGCTCCCGTCGCTGAACTGGCCAGCACGGCCATCGAACGGGGTGATGCGAAAGCAGGCCGGGACCTGTTCTATAATTCCGCCGCCGCGTGCTTTGCGTGCCATGCACCTCCCAAGGGTGCCGCTCGGATTGGCCCCGATCTGACGACGGTCAAAACCAAGCTGACTGCCGAGCAACTCGTCGATGCGATTCTGCGTCCTTCGGAGTTGATCGACAAAGAATACACGCAGGTCAAAGTGTTGACCTTCGATGGTCAAATCAAATCTGGCGTACGCGTCTCCGAGAATGACGAGGAGATTGTCCTCCAAAGTCTCGCTGAACCTGAGCCGATCAAGATCTCGCAAGAAGACGTCGACGACGTCTTTGAGTCCGACGTCTCATTGATGCCAGCGAACTTGACCAGAACGCTGAAAAATCGCAAGGAGTTCGATGACCTGATGAAATACATCATCGAGATTCGGAAACGCTAGGCGGCGACGCTTAACGGCGTCACTGATAATAGGCGAGACAGACGTCACAGGTGAGCTGAAAAGAAGTGCGATCGCACTTCTCAGCCGCCTGGCTCGACAACGGCGTCCGCCAATAGCTGTTTGAGTCGGCTCGGATTCGTCGTGGTGACTTTCGCAACGAAGCCACGCTTGTGTGCAAATCGCACGTCATCGTGTGCTTCGATCTGCGAGAAATCCAAGCGTTGGTTATCGTTGTACCGCGTCAATCCATATCCTTCGCCACGCTGGTCGGGATAGACGAGAGCCTGGACATCGTTCTGCTTGCCCTCGCGATGGACAAAAGCGTGGATTCCAAGGGATGGCGAATCAGCAAGAACGTCGCTTCGCTCCAGGAACAACGCTTGTATCGGTTCGTTGTCGGTCGGGATCGACCAGTACTGACAGTGGCCCTTGAGATACTCCAAACGCTCACGCAAAGACGTCAAATAGTCAACAATGTCTTGTCCGACCATGCACATCACCTGATAGATCGGGCTGTCCGAATCGAGCTCAGTCTGCTTTGCGAATCGGTTTAGCAGGGTCGTGTCGAGGGGAGAGTTGAGTTCTCCCAACGCGGTCCTCGGAATCCCCATCAACTTGGCCGTTTCGTTTGGGCCAAGCGTATCGAGCCATTCTGCTGGGCGAAGCCAGGCACAGAATGACAGGGCATCCTCGTAGAGCCCCATGTTTTGAAGCACAAGCGACAAGGCACACAATGGTGGGGCATCGCGAGGAAACTGGTGATGGTCGAAATTGCTCTGCTGCGGATCGTGGGATCCTCCCACGTCGACGACGCAGACCAATGGGTTGGCTAAATCCTCATCCGTGGGCTCACGCCGCTCGATCGGTACGCCGTGCAGGTGCGCCAGCAGACTGCAGGCGAGAAAGTCGTCTTTGTGGGCGCTGCCCGGATGGGTCACAATCAGCTGCATGGTCATGGATGGGCGGCATTCAGTTGGAGGGGCAAAGCGGGTCGGGGAGTTACTCCCACACGTTGTCCCGGAACGTCGGATAGATTGCAATCCGACGCTGCCAAACTCAATCTGATCAACCTGCTGTCCCGCTAATCGTCGAGACGATCGGAAACGATCCTCGCCGTCACAGGATCCACATGCAGTTCATGCTGTTGGAGGTCCTGGTAGACTTCCACTTCCCAGTAGCGCCGTTCAAAGGAAACTTCGTCGATCTCATCGTAGGCGGTATTCTCGATGATCTTCTGCAGCACCTTCGACAGCGGCATTGCGTTGGCGGGAGGTTGGGTGTCGGGATCATCGCGGTGTTGCCCAAGAACTTCCCCTGTTTTCGCGTCGACGGTCAGCTCATAAGAAACACGGTCCTTGATCGCCTCGACTTCCCAGTTCTGGTGATCCATCGAGACTTCGTTGAACGGACCATAACCGTCTGCCTCGAGTCCCTTCACGATTTCAACGATCGGTTTGGGCTGCCTCGTCGCGGTCTGGCCAATGACGTGACCGACGGGCAACAGTGCAGCTAAACTGGCGATGGCATAGAGCATGAGCGACTTCATAATCATTTTCCTGTTTCTGAAGACGGGCTTCCGACAGAAAGCCAGGGGGCCCGAGGATAGTTAGACGACGGACAACTTCTCCGTCACTGAGAAAATGTTACAAGGGTTCGCTAAAGTCTCCCTGAACGGAATCTAAAGTCTTCTTTATGTTCAGACTCGCCGAAGGTGGCGCTGCGCTGATCGGCGGCTTTTCTCCATCATCCGCGATTAGAAAAGATGAAGCGTCCCCCTGGCTCCCATGTGGGTTTGCCCCACATGACAGCAAAGTCCGTCGGCTTCGTTCCCCTGTTAGGCAAGCTGACATGGGAACGCGTATCGATACCGCGGTTCTCCAATCTCAAAACGTTGCCCCCGTGTGCCAAGCACACAGGGGAGCAAGCTTGTGGGTTATGACAAGAGAAGCAACGCACGATTAATTTCTGTCGTAGTGGACGAGACGACGAGCCCAAAGCCGCTGGACTCGTCACTTCGTCCACTACTAAAACCGACACTTATTCATAGTGTGTTGCTAACCGGACATCCCAAAGTAGGGTGATGTGCCAGGCACCCAGCGTCCTCGCGTTCCCTTCGCTGCACGCCTACTCGCTCGATGCATTGTTGCGCATCGCTGCTCGAAGCTTCGCAGTATCCGCTTCGGAGAGCTCGGGACGGTCGACATGGAGTGTGAGCTTATTGAGCTCGCCGGTGAAAGCGAACGGCGGTTGATAATCGGCATCGTTGACGCCGGTAAGCGTGTCCGAGCCGATATCAAAACTCTCATCCCACTGGAGGATCATCGGGATAGTCTTCTTCATCTTGCGCGTATCGGCCACCTTGCCGTCCACTTTGAGAGTGCCGACACCGGGGCGTCCAAGACCGCTCATGCTGTTGAAGGCGAGCGTCCCCGCACCGAGGCCGTCGTATTGGAAGTCAAACTCGATGGTGTGATCACCGGGGCTGAGAGCTTCGGAGCCTTCCCATTTGATCCGTTCGAGATCGAGAAGATTCCACAAGAAAACCGGCTTGCCGTGGAGCAAGTAAAACCCGTAGCCACAAAAGCGTCCGCCCGAGGTAAGTATCATTCCCTCGGCGCCCTTCTCGCCAACCGTGATCTCGGCAGTGATCGTGTAGGAGGAGTTGAGAATCGACGGAGAATCGCCTTGCGGCAATCCGACCATCGGATGCGTGTAGACAAACTCAGTGCGTCCTGCGGTGATGTTCGGACGGGGCGCGACCAGCCGCCCCGCGACAGAGGCGTCCATCGGGAACACCTGGTACTTCTTCGCCTCAGCGATGAACATCTCCTTCATCTTTTTGACCCTGTCCGGATTCGCCTCGGCGATATCGTGGGATTGGGCAAAATCGCGATTTAAATCGTAGAGTTCGAGGACCTGATTGTTCAGTGGGTCTGGATTGGCGACGCCAAAGGCCTCCCACGGAGCCCGATTGACCTTCGTGCTAAGCAGCCAGCCCTCGTAGTAGAGCGCCCACTGGCCCATCATTTCAAAGTACTGGGTCTTGTGCTGCGAAGGTGCCGTGGCGTTCTTCTTTTCGAACGTATATGCGAAACTCGTGCCCTCGATCGGCGCCTGTTGGATGCCATCGACCGTCTCGGGTGCATTGATACCCGTGACCTCGAGGATGGTGGGAACAACATCAATGACATGCATAAACTGCTCGCGCAGGGCCCCCTTGTCTTCGATTTCCCCGGGCCAAGAAACGACCATGTTCTGACGGATGCCACCGAGCTTCGACGCATTCTGCTTGAACCACGAGAATGGTGTATCGAACGCCCACGACCAACCAGCTGACATGTGGTTATACGTTTCCTCAGTCCCCCAGTCGTCATACCATTGCATCTGCGTCTCGACAGGCATTTCGTTGACGCCATTGAAAAACGCCACCTCGTTTGGGGTGCCCAGCGGCCCGCCTTCGGCGGAGGTTCCATTATCGCCGTTGATATAGATGATCAGGGTGTCATCGAGTTTTCCCATCTCTTCGATCGTATCGATGACGCGGCCGATTTCGTGGTCATTGTAAGCAGCGTAGGCGGCGAAGACCTCGACTTGCTTGATGAAAAGCTTTTGGGTTGTCGCATCGAGTTCGTCCCAGGGTTTGAGCAGCTCCTCGGGCCACGCTTCCATCTTCGTGTTCGCTGGGATGACGCCTAGCTTCTTTTGGTTCTCGAAAATGCGCTCGCGGACTTTTTCATAGCCGTCATCGAAGAGATGCATGTCATGGATCTTCTTTACCCATTGCTCAGTTGGATGATGGGGAGCGTGAGTCGCGCCTGGCGCAAACTTCATGAAAAATTTCTTGTCCGGCATCGTCTGATGGGTTCGGTTGAGATATTCGATGGCATCATCCGCCATCGCGGTGACGAGATTCCATCCGGGCTCGCCTTCAAAAGGATAGATTTGAGTAGTGTTGCGGAACAGGTTCGGTTGCCATTGATTGGCATCTCCGCCGACGAAACCATAGAAATATTCGAACCCCATACCAATCGGCCACTTGTCGAACGGACCAACGGAACTGGCGTCAAAGACGGGCGTGTTATGATCTTTCCCAAACCACGATGTGGCGTAGCCATTGTCGCGGAGAATACGTCCGATCGTGGCTTTGTCGTCAGCGATGATGCTGTTGTACCCGGGAAAACCAGTGGATTGTTCGCCGATCACGCCGAAGCCTGCTGAGTGATGGTTGCGTCCCGTGATCAGTGCGGCGCGCGTCGGTGAGCAGAGTGCGGTCGAATGAATGTTGTTGTATCGCAGTCCCGCGCGAGCCACGCGATCCATTGTCGGCATGGGAATCACACCTCCGAATGTGCTCGGTACTCCGAAGCCCGAATCGTCGGTAATGATCAACAACACGTTGGGCGCTTGCTTCGGTGGGACGATCCTCGGAGCCCACCAGGGTTTGGAATCCAAGGCACCAGGCTTAATCACACCATCGAACTCAGGATCCGGCGTGGGCAACTGCACTCCTGATATCGTGGTAGTCGCACTCGGGGAGCCGATCTCACCGGTAGTCTGGATTTGACCTTGTGCGGGCACTGAGCACCACACGCTGAGGGTCAAGCAAAAGCAAAAGCAAACGTAAAGAAAAGAAGAGCGAGCTATCATGGGACTTCAACCAGACAAGAAAGTGTTTGCAATTTGGGCGGCAACGCGACCGACGACAACCTATCCTAGCGTTTCCTCGAGACAGTCAGGGTGCCGAACTCACGCTACTGTTGAAGATTTCTACATTCTCCCTCCGTGCTGACGAAGATCGATATCGATGCTTCACACAATCGACGCCATCGCTACTACTGGTCGCGATTGTTGGGTTTGAGCGGCGTAGAGAGGAGTCTCCTCCAGCACGCTCGTTGGGCATGCCGATTCCTGTCTTGTGCATGTTGGCAAGTCAACAGAAAAGCGATGCTGAAACGGAGATTGATCAAAGATGCGTAAAGTCGGATTACTATTGCTGGCGTTTGGGATTGCCTCGGTTTGCTACGCCGAACGATCGAATGCGCAGACACTGGACGATACAGGCCTCTGGTTTGCCGCGTTTGGTAGTGGGGACCTGAAAACGAAGTCTGATCAATCCACGCCATTGCTCTGGTGGTTCGATGCGCACTACCGGTTGCGCGATGACTCGGGTGGGTTCAATCAGAGTATTGTTCGTCCTGGAATGGGGCTCTCGCTCAACGACGAGCAAGCGCTTTGGGCCGGGTACGCGTGGATTCGTACTTCTCCCATCGAGCGAAGCGATTTCCATGAGCATCGATTTTGGCAGCAGTGGACGGCGGCGCCCTCGTTCGGTGATTTTCGCTTGCTGCACCGGAGTCGATTCGAGCAGCGTTGGGTAGAAGAGGGCGATGATGTGGGTCTGCGTTGGCGGCAACTGCATCGCGTTCAGCGAGTTCTCAGCGACACTCCCCAATGGTCTCTGATTGCATGGGACGAGGTGTTTTTCAACTTGAATAATCCCGATTGGGGCGCGCGGGCTGGGCTCGATCAGAACCGAGCCTTCTTCGGTTTTGGGTACCAACGGTGTTCGCATGCGCGAGGGCGAACCGAGATTGGCTATCTCAATCAGTTCATCAACAATCAGGGCGGTACCGATGGGATGAACCACATCCTCTCGATCAACTACTACTTCTAAACGGCTCGCGAGAACACACGTCGAACATATTTGAATATGCTTGAATTCTTGACCCCGTACCGCGAATGGCTCGTTTGGCTTGCTTCCATTTCGGGGATCGGCATGATCCTGGCCATCGTGCTGCTGCCCGTTCTCTTCGTCAAGATTCCGGCGGACTATTTCACCCGACCTCCGAACTCGCCGACCGAGCGCGCGCAGTCACACCCGTGGCTGATAGGCGGGGTATGGGTGCTGCGAAATCTGCTCGGGGTCACGCTGATTATGGCTGGAGTTGCGATGCTGGTCCTTCCCGGCCAGGGTCTCTTGACGATCTTCGCCGGCCTCATGCTAACAACCTTCCCCGGAAAGCGGCGTTTCGAAGTGATGATATTGCAACGCCCCATCATCAATAAGACGATCAATCGAATGCGTCGGCGCTATGGCAAGGAGCCTCTGCATTTGCCCCCCCGAGAAGACGAGCCGTCGCAATGAATTCCTCCGATCCAGCAGACCAACTCACGCCGACCAGCGTTGCCTATCGACGCACACTTCTCTCAGCCATTGTGCCGAGAGAAATGCGTCTTCGACGAGGGACCCAACGCGTATGCCGGGTTATCGGTTAGCACCGTTGGGCGCAAAGGAACCTGGCTGAGCACCGCGCGGACTCGCGTTCTTCTTTTCGATCTTGGCGTTGGGCTTCGTTTCCTTGACAATCCGTTCCCAAAGTGAGCCGACGTAGGCTTGGGCGACTTGAGGCTGCACCTCTTCATAGTTTTCGCCGGGAAACATCTGCTGATTCGACTGGTAGAATCGCTGCAATTTTTCGGGCTGCAATTCTCGTTGTTGCAGGCCCTGCCAGGCGAGGGAACCCTCGATGCGTTTCTTGAAACTGTCCATCGTCTGCCCCTGGCTCGAGACGTAGGTTTTCAGCGGCACTTTCTGCTCGGCCAGCTGCTGCTCCACCTGTTGGATCGTCTGCTCGACCTGGGCCTCCGGGACATCGACGTTTTCGCTGGCGTAGGCTTCCACCAAACGGCTTTCGATCAGGCTATCTAGCGTGGACGACTTCACCTGAGCAAGATCCTGCGGACTCAACTGCTGACCATTCTGAGCGGCGCTCCGCTGGACACTCGCCACCTGATGCTGGGCTGCCTGATCGAACTCTGGCTTGGTGATCGGCTCGCCGTTGACCGTTGCAACCACTACGGGTTTCGCCGCCGCTGGGGAGGTGCCAACCGGGCCACCTTGCGGAAGCTGTTGCTGCGAGTATGCGATGCTCGGCACCACGGTAAACATTGTCGTGAGAGCTAGGACGCGTGTGTATCCATTCCGTTTCATTCTGATCTCCTCGAGTTGAGATTAACAATCCATTGACAGACCCCCTGCCGCCAGGGGCCTGCTGGTCTGACGATTGCTCGTCGCGTTGCAACTGCCGTTCCAGCCGTAGGCATGCTGCAGAAATTCAGCCTGTGTCGCAGTGAAAAGGCGGTGCCGTCCAGGACCACATGGCGCGAACCGTTTGCAGCGTCTGGTAGGCCGCAAGCCTGGAGCGAGATGAGGCTGTCCAGGTTGTGTACAGATTGACCAGGAACAGTACAGGCGACACGAAGCCGAGAGAACTAGTCAGAGGGAGTGTGATGGTTCCATCAATCTCCGTTTGTTGTCGCGCACGATGGTTCCATTGCTAGCTGCCTGGGCACTGGCTCGGTGGGCGGGGAAGTATGCTGCTAGCCAAATCCGATCGATTCGCCAACGCGGCAACATTCAGGATGAGCAATTGTGGGGGCTGGCCGATGTTGCCCAGATCCGTCAGGTTGTGCTGAAGCTATTGCTAAACGCAGTGGAGACCGTCGCCACGGGAGGCCGAATGCATGTTGTCTGTTCTGATGTGACGCAGGCCGATCATCAATGCAGTGCATTGGCACTGAGTGAAACCCCACGTGATTGGTGCGAAGTGCGGATTCGCGATAATCGGGCCCGGCTTGCGCTCGGATCTGGGTGCCAGCATCTCTGCGTGCAGGCATCTTGGAACCGTTTGTCAGTACGAAGGACGCGGGCCTGGGGATGAGTTTATCCATTTGCAAACGAATTATTGAGTCTCATCGCGGGAGCTTGCATGGCGGCGACATCGAAGCAGGTCTTTCTTCGTCGCTCAGCGCAGGGTCCATTCAGTTGAGTCCATTGGACGGAGCCGATTTCATTGCCCGCCTGCCATTGCAATCTGATCACGCTCCCAATTTCTTGACTTCAATCAGTTAGCTTCATGCGCAACGTATTGATCGTCGACGACGAACCGAACGTTCTCTGCTCGTTCGAGAAAGCAATCTGCCAGCGCCGGGAAGATATCCAGATCACGACAGCCGATAACGGCGTGGGGGCAATTGCCGCGTTCGAGCGTTCCGTGCCCGACGCGGTGATCTTGAATGCTTGTCTGCCCGATATGTCAGGGCTGGATGTCTTCAAGCATTTTCATCATGCCGGCCCCGCGGTACCCGTCATCGTGGTCACTGCACACGCTTCGACCGACTTGGCCATCGAGGCGACCAAGCAAGGAGCCTTTGATTTCCTGGTCAAACCGGTTGATATCGAACACTTGCGGAGCGTGATCGATCGTAGCCTCCAGCATTCCGAGCGGGCTGATCCTTCGGGGACCTTCAGCGTGGAGGGGAGCAAGCAGCCCGTCGAGGGCATGATCGGTCAGTCACCAGCGATGCAATCGGTTTACAAGTCGATCGGACGCGTGGCCCCCGAGAATGTCACCGTTTTGATCTTGGGTGAGAGTGGCACGGGCAAGGAGTTGGTTGCCACGGAGATATTTCGCCACAGCCAGCGGCGATCCCGGCCTTTCTTGGTGATCAACTGCGCCGCGTTGTCTGAAACACTCTTGGAAAGCGAACTGTTCGGACATGAGAAAGGAGCGTTTACCGGGGCCGACGCTCGCCACGAAGGGAAGTTCGAGCGGGCTCATGGAGGCACCCTGTTTCTTGACGAATTAGGGGACATGAACCTGGCAACGCAGGCCAAGGTCTTGCGAGTCCTCCAGGACGGAAAGTTTGAACGGGTGGGAGGTAGCCAAACGATTGCTACCGATGTCCGGCTCGTGTGCGCGACCAATCACGATCTCGAGCAGCAAATTAAGCAGGGATTGTTCCGACAAGATTTGCTCTACCGGCTCAACGGATTCACGATCCCACTGCCTCCGTTGCGGGAGCGGAGCGAAGATCTACCGCTGCTCATCGAGCATTTCCTGAATCGTTCGAACAGAAAGTTCGCACGCCAAGTCACCAAGATTGCCCCCGCAGCAATGCAGCAACTGCTTGACTATTCTTGGCCTGGCAATATTCGCGAGCTGCAAAGCGTGATGCAATTCACCGTCCTGCATTCGATCGGTGATACCCTGACGGTGGACAGTCTCCCTGATCTGTTGCCACCGAATCAACGGCGACGCGATGAAGCAGCGGAGGGCGAGCCAAACGTTGAGACTGGACAGGGACGCGAGGTGGAGGCAACCGAGCGAACGACGGCGACATCCTCGGGACCCAGTGGGCACCTACCCGACGTTGCCGATCGCGTTCATGAATTGATCGCTGCCAATGAGCCCAACGTGTTCCGCAACATCATTGACGACACCGAACAGGTGGTCATTCATGAGGTCCTGAAACATTTCCACGGCAACCAGGTTCAGGCGAGTCGAGCCCTTGGCATCTCGCGGACGACGCTCCGCGGAAAGATTTTAAGAGAATGAAGGTGACGTGAGGAAACCCAGACGTATCCCGTCAGGATTTGTAGGGAATAGCCGGCGGCTTGAGCGCAAGCGAACAGCACCGGATACCACACGAAAAAACCCCGTAAACATTGCTGTCTACGAGGTTTTCGCAAGTCGGGGCGACATGATTTGAACATGCGACCTCCTGGTCCCAAACCAGGCGCTCTGCCAGGCTGAGCTACGCCCCGATAATCTATCGTCGTGTGTCGTCAAGGAGCTTTGGGATCTCCATCGCGAGCGTTCAACGGCTCGCGGTTTGACTTCGCCAGAGATTAGCGGACAGAGTCGCTCGTGGAAAGGTTCAGTTGGAAAAAAATCTCAGATGACTCCCAAATTTTCCCCACAGGCTCGCTTGCCCCTGCGAATCACGAGTGCTTCTGTTGCTCGGCGACAGCATCGGCGGTTCCGAGTTGGGCGAGGACTTGCAAGATCCCATTGAGATGGGCCATTCGGGGCCCAAAGCGATCAATGAACTCGTTGAGCATGTACTCGCCGTCGACCAAATGTTCACCCGACTCGTCGATTTCATCGGTCACCGACTGGAGAAATTCCGTTTGGACTTCACTGAGTGTTTCGGCAGCCCGGCGGCAGGCACGCGAGAGTGTCGGATGGGCGTCCTTCCATTGCTGCAATTCGCCAGCCCGCTGTTTTTGCATCGCTGCGTTCTGCGCGACCAGTTCACTGAGCAGTTTATTCTGCTTCTGTTGCCCAGTCAGCATTTGCCGGAGTAGTTCGACGGTGAGTTCCTCGGTCGATGGGGGCGGGCTGGGTTCGGATTTCGCTGAAACGTCGATGCGAAACACGGGCGACATTGGGTTGTCTTCGAGGGACATGCTGAAAACTTCCTGCGGTCGGGCAAAAGAGGCAATAAAAATCGATTTCAAATGGATCGATGTCGAATGATTTCAGCAGGAGAGTATAACCACCGTCAGCAGCGATTGTCGACCAAACCTAGCAATTCACGTCGAGGCGGGATTGGAGGTGCACTCTCGTGCTGATTCCGGCCGCAGGACGGCGTCGGGAAGCGTGACGTCAAATCGAGTGCCGATCGGTCGATCAGCGGGATCCAATGTCACGTTTCCACCGGTGGGGTTCTTGCTATCGACGATCTCAATCCGTCCGCCCATTGCTTGAGTGACATTGCGTACCAGGTAGAGCCCCAGCCCGGTTCCGGGTTTACTGCGTTCGAGTTCATTGCCTAGCCGGATAAATCGACCGAAAACTTTCCGCCGCAGTTGCGTGGGGATTCCCCGCCCATTGTCACAGACCGAAACCGTCACATCGCCGCTCTGGTCTGCATTCATCCGGCCGATCACATGCACCCGTGGTGGGATGCCGCCGTATTTAAAGGCGTTGTCAAGCAGATTGCGAAACAGAATCTCAACTTGGATGGGTGGCGCCGTCAGGACGATGTCTTGGCAATCGATCTCGACGGTGTCTGGGGGCTGTTTGTAACGCACGCATGCTGCCGTACTGAGTTCCGTCAGCAGCTTGGGCAAATCAACTTCGATAGCATCTTCGGAGGCCGCGCCCCGCTCCATCCGTGCGGCTTCGAGCAGGTGATCGATGAGGAGATCGAGTCGTTCGACGTCATCAAGCATGATTTTGTGAAATTCAGCTTGTTGGTCTGCGCCCACAGTGCGACGCGTCATGGTTTGCAGATACAGCTTCAGCGACGCGATTGGACTCTTCAACTCGTGAGTCACCGCGTCAATGAAATTTGATTGCCGCCGATTCAGATTGAACGCTTTCACGCTCAGTGTCAGGTAGGCGATCACGCCGGCGAGCACTGCGATTAGCAGGACCGATCCCGCCAACAACATCACCCAGAAGAGGAGGGGCGACTCCTTTTCGCGTAAGATCCCGAAAAGATTTCCCGTTACCCACACCGCGAGCAAGATCACCACGAGGACAATCAGCACGACCCCCAAGGTGACCGGAGCGCGGAGTGTGATCGGCCGTGTCAGCGGCTGGTTCTTCGCTTTGGCACGCGTGCTCGACTTGGGCTCGCCCGCCGCAAGTGGCTCGGAGGTCGGTTTGGGTGGCGTAGGCACAGACAGATTTCCGAGTGGACAAACGAACAGTTTCTTAGATGCTTCGAGGCGTCTGAGCCCCCTTCGAAGATACCGCGATCGGCCGCGGTGTCGCGTGGATCAATCGCGAAAACACGCAAACTTGAGCCTTACTATCCGATTCCGGATCACTTCGATGATTCGGGCAATCCGCTGCACCACGAAGGGGAACCTCGATTATTAGCACAAAAATTCGCGCTTGCCGATGACGCAGGCCGCTCAGTCGGCAATAATACCAATGTGTCCGGTGGATGACCGGTTTGTGTAAACGGAGATTTCTAATGCGCGCTCAAGCTCCCCAACGCCAATTTTCCGATCGAGTGCTACGCCAGGTTCGCCTGGATAGCGGTCGTGCACTCGAGCGGGCTCACTTTTGTCGAGAGAGCAGTGAGATCATCAATCTCCGCTGTGTCGACGACCGTTGCGAGAGTGAACGGCAGTTCGGCAACCAGCTTTGGTATTTCGAGGGGATCGGCGTCGACGATCACTCCGAACGCCGAAACATCCACGGCGTCGTGGAGTATTCCATTCAGTTTGGCATCCAAGAAATCGTCGAAGACGGAGTTTTTGATACCGCTGGGGAACGGGAGAGATTCCGGCATCTGTACAATCGCGAAGTGAATTCTCCTTCGTGGCGTCAGCCGGCCAACCGGCTTTTATTGGCGGCATTGATCGCGATGACTGCAGCGGTATTGTTGGCATTGACGTTGCGGAACTGGCTTACGTGAGCCCAGCAGAAGCGTCATCCAACAGTATCATTTCGGTCGATTGCCTCGAAAAGACTTATCGGGGTGGAGGTCTGCTGCGGCGTAGCGATGTGTGTGCATTGCAGGGCGTCTCGCTGCATGCCGACGCCGGCCAAGTGTTTGGGTTGCTCGGTCCCAACGGGGCTGGCAAGACCACCTTGATCAAGGTCCTGTTAGGTGTGATTGGAGCGACGGGCGGCAAAGCCTCTCTGTTCGGATTGCCCGCAGGATCGTCTGCGGCACGGCGCCGGGTTGGCTACCTCCCGGAATCACTGCGAGTCGACCGCCACCATACGGCTCGATCCGCGCTGAGCTTCTATGGCAAGCTCAACCGGCTCGACTCGCGCACGATCGCCCGACGCAGCGACGAATTGATTGACCTCGTAGGGCTACGGGGGCGTGATCGCGAGAGCGTCAAGCGATTCAGCAAAGGCATGTTGCAGCGGCTCGGTTTAGCCCAGTCCCTGATGCATGATCCGGATCTGCTGATTCTCGACGAACCCACCGACGGGCTCGATCCGGTAGGACGCAGTGAGGTGCGGCGGATTATTGAGCAATTGAGAGACGCGGGCAAAACAATCTTTCTCAACAGCCATATTCTGCATGAGGTTGAACTCATCTGCACGCACTTGGCGATCATGGCCAAGGGCAAAGTATTGGCAACCGGACCGATCTCCGAGATGGACGGCCCCCTCGGCCCGACCGCCACGCAGATCGCTGTTGAGATAGAGTTTGAATTGCCCAACGAGACAGACCATTCGGAACATTCACCTGTCGATAGCAAACATCAACTCGATCGGCCGGCAATCATTTTTCAGCCAGCCATTGAGGACAGTGTGGTCTGGGTGGGAGAGCCACTGGATGTCGACAATGGCCGGTCGCGTTTCCGATGTCGGTTCCTTTGCGAGGATCGAATGGCTGTCGATGAGATTGTCGACCGACTGCGGGGCGCCGACGGATCATTGATCCGCTTGGTCCCCCATCGACAATCCCTCGAAGAGACATTCATGCGTCTAGTTCAGTCGCAAGAGCAGGACAACGTGGCATGAGCCCCTATTTCGCGGTCATTACTGATTCATTCCGCTCGGCGTTAGCATCGCGTGTTCTGTGGGCAGCGTTCCTGGCGATCTGGGTGCTGCTGGCGACACTCGCACCGATTGGGCTGCGTGAAGACTACACGACCACGTTCCGTTGGTTCGATGTGCACAACGGCACCCGCATGAAGATCATGCTCGCCGAGGGGCTCACGGCGGCGGACGCCGAAGAACGCCCGGCCGGTCGGATCGCGGCGGCCATGCCCGAGGAGCTGCAGCGACAACTGCGCCGAGTGAAACAGGGCAACGAAGTTCGCATCCGATTGAACCTGTTGACCGACGCACTCAATGATCTCATCGAGTCCGATAGCGCGAAAACCGAGCGTGACGGAGCTCACTCAACCGCCGATGCACCGACAGAGCCGCCCGCTTTCGCTTGGTATGACGCCGACGCCTGGTCATCGACAGTGCGTCTGCGGGAGTTGCGGCAGCTTGACGAGACCGCCGACTCGGAGCTCTCGGATTCACTGCGGCAACGTCGTAGTCGGTTGCGGATCGAAGCAGCTCTTCCAGGCGTTTTTGAATCGCGCAGCGTGCGATCGATTTTATTGACCTACGCTGGTCTCGAGTTTCCCACAGATTTCCAAATCGATCGCGCGCAGTTTGACACGCTCTTCAACCAGTTCGTGATCCCACTGCTGGTCAACTGGTTACTCGGGCTAGTACTCGTCTTTCTAGGTGTCTTGGTCACCGCATCGATCATTCCCGACATGCTGCAGGCGGGCTCGCTGCATCTGTTGCTGAGCAAGCCGATTTCGCGCAGCGGCTTGTTGATTAGCAAATTTATAGGCGGTTGTGCGTTCGTGACGCTCTGCGTCTCCCAGTTGGTGCTGGGGCTATACCTAATCGCCGGAGGCCGGCTCGGTGTCTGGAACGGGCGGATTCTGTGGTGCATTCCCATCGCCGTGGTGATCTTTGCAGTTTTCTTTAGCGTCTCGGTGTTGGCAGGACTGAAGTGGCGATCCTCGATCATCTCCATCGCTGCTGCCGGGGCGTTGGCGGCGGTGTGCATGGTGGTCGGCATCGTAGGCGGCGTGGTCAACGCCCGCGTGGTGGAGCCAGATCGTATCGTTGGCATGACTACCGCAGGAGACGACCTCTTTGCAGTCACCGGCGGCAGCGGATTGACGCGTTTCTCGCCGGCGTCGAATCAATGGATGCCGCTGATTGAGAGCGAGGCGGGATCGCGTGACCGCGTCCTACAGCCAGTCGCTCTGGGAACGGATCACGTGATGACGGCGCGGATTCGCAACGGGCGTTTCAATCCATTCGGCTCAGGCTCGCTCGATCTCGTTATCCTGTCGAGACGCCACGATTGGAAGCCGCAGCCGAGCGTGCGGCTGCCCGACGCCACCGAACGGCTTCTCCGTTTAGACGAGCAATCCATCGCTGCGCTGAGTTCTGCCGACATCCTCGTATCCGACCAATCGTCGATTCTAACTGCGATCGGTGAAGAACCTCTCACTTCACCGGGGGAGTCCCAAGCCGATCAACCCACCGGCTCGACGAGCGAAGCCCGCGCCGCTCGCACCGACGGTTCGATCCGTTCATGGTTTCAATCGCTGCTGACACCGCAGGGAGAGGCAGCGAGTTCGTTTCTTTCGATCCTGCCTCCTGATGTTGTCTTGAGCCCTCCATCCCGCGTCGTCCAGGTGGCTGGGGAACGCAGCCTGATTCTATTAACGACCGATCGTTTGCAGCGTATTTCTGCCGAGAATGGCGGCGGGAATTCGCAATGGGCCACGACCGATCAAACGGCGCTGCCGCGAGCCGAGGACCGAGCCCCACCGGTCGTGGCGGCGTCACAGCGATGGGTCGTATTAGCCCAGGGAGATCTGCCTGTGCGGATCTTTGATGCGGTGTCGCTTGAACCGACCGGCCAATGGGACACAGAGGCTCGCGAGCCAGACGTGCCGGGCACGCCGCTGGAGCTGATCGCGATTTCGGACGATTGCTTCTTGATCCGCACCTCATCGGGACACTGCGATGTCGTCGAGGTGACTGGATCGACGGTAAACCATCTCGCGGAACTGCCGATCGACGAGATTGAATCCGTCCACTGGCAACCCGAGGCTTTGCGGTCCGGTGCGGCCGCCGGTACTCTGACGGTTGCCCACGACGTAGACCGCATCACGCAGTTTTCGATCGAGCGACCCGGTGGCTCCTCCGACGAACTTCGGATAGTCAAGGCGGACTCGGTCGCACCGTCGCTGTCGATTTGGCGGTGGGTGGACTTCTACGTTGTCGGTGCACTTGAGTGGTTGACGCCGCAAGTGGTGCAGCTCGGGGATACGTCGGCAGCCATGGTATCAGGCAACGATTCCCTGGTCATCGGTGACGGGGAATCGGGAACGCCCGAAGTGGTTCGCTACCGAATCGCAGCACCACTAGCGAGTTGTGGTATCTTCATCGCTGCGATGCTGCTGATTAGCTGTGTTTATTTTTCGCGAAGTGATTACTAGAGAGATTCGATCGGTGACTGCATCTCCCAACGCCCCTGTGCCTGAGTCATCCGCTTCGCGGCGCGTTGATATGAGTGACGCGCCGAGGATGCAGGTGTACCGGTCGGCCGTCGACTGGTGGTTAGCTGTGTTGCTCGCATCACCCATCGTCATCGCAACGGCCATCGGCATCATCCTCATTCTCAATGGGCGCGCTGCCGATGCATCGAGCATGTTCCTGACCGCTGCGGCAGTTTTGATCGCGACAGGCGTTTTCGTCGTCCCCTGTCGGTACACGTTTCTCCAAGACGCCCTGTCGATTCGCTGCGGCGTGATCTGCTACCAGGTTCCCTACCATGAGATACTTAGTGTCCAGCGAACTTCGACACTTCGTAGCGGCCCCGCATTGTCGCTCAGACGGGTAGCGATTGAGACCGACAGCCGGGAGCATGTCGTTTCGCCGGTACTCCGCGAGAAGTTTATCGAGCAGTTGCGGGCGCGTATCGGCGGTTAGGAACGCGGCAGCGAGCGAATCTCGTAGTGCACGCGGCCGCTTTCGCAGGGTTCCCTCCTTGCGGATCACGCGATACTTCGCGAGGTGAAGCTTAACGAACGCCTCGCGGCGATGTACGGCAAAACACCTACTCTCTCCACCGTGTAGAATGGCTGCGGCCGATGGCACCTTGCCGACTCCGCCGACTCGCTCGACTTTCATTCGAGTGTAATTCCTCTTCGATCACGAGACCTACTGATGACGTTCGCTACCCCGATTCGAATCGGCATGCTGTTGATCGCAGCTACGCTCGCTGGCCGCCTGGATGCCGCAGATCAATTTCTCGTGATCGGAGGCGGCTACGCGCCCTCGGGCAATCAAGCCTCGCTCGAACGGAATGTTCTGTTCTGGCAACGGGTGATGTCTGAGAAGCAGGTCCCACAAGAATCGCAAAGCGTTTTTTTTGCTGACGGGGACGATCCAGACGATGACCTGCAAGTCATTGACCGAAAATCGATCCCGAAAGCAAACCAGTGGATGGCAGAATTCCTAGGCAGCCTATCGGATCTGGGATTGTCCTACCGCAACCACCGAGTCCCCCACGTGGAGGGAAAAACGAGCTTGCAGAATATCCGGGGGTGGTTCGATCAGGAGGGCGCGTCCATGGAGGACGGAGATCGGTTGCTGATCTATGTCACCTCGCATGGCAATGACAGCAGAGAGCGGAATGAACCTCACAACACATCGATCTCGCTGTGGGACGGGGAGCGGTTGGACGTTGAGGAGTTCGTCGAACTGCTCGATAAGTTATCTGACGGCGTGCAAGTGAGTGTGGTCATGGTCCAGTGCCACGCCGGCGGCTTCGCGAGGCTGATCTACAACGAGGGCAATCCAGACCGAGGATTGTCGAAACAGTCCCGGTGCGGATTTTTCGCCACCGTCTATGACCGGCCCGCGGCGGGATGCACTCCCGATATCGACGAGTCAACCTATGTCGAATACAGCACTTACTTTTGGGAAGCGCTCGCGGGCCATAGCCGTATCAATCAACCCATAGAGCCACCGGATTACAATGACGACGGCTATGTCTCGTTCGATGAGGCGCATGCCTACACGATCCTACGCAGCGACACGATCGATCTCCCGGTCAGCACCTCGGGAGAATTTCTGGGGATCGAAAGCATGTTCCAGGACGAACAGCATCCCGATCTTCTGCCGCGGGAATTGGACTATGACGAGGTACTCAAATTTGCAACAGCGTCGGAACATGCGATTCTCGAAGGGCTGTCGGAACAACTCGAATTGTCAGGTCCCGACCGACTTAGCGACGCCGATCGAATGACCAGAGAGAATCGCTCGCGGGGACGCTCACGTGGTCGCTATCGAGGCCGCCGCGACGACCCTGCCGAACGCTTGCGGAGGCAGATCGCATCTCATCTTCGCCATCGTTGGCCCGAACTCGCCAACCTATTGAACCCAACTTCAATTGAGTTGGTGACGTCCCGCAGCGATGAATTCATCCACGCCGTGGAAGACCACCCTGACTATGAGCGTTATCGCGAATTGGCACGGGCCGAATCCCAGCAACTCGACGAGCAGGAAAAGCGAGTCAAGTATGAACGGTTCGTCATGGCCGTCGAGAACGTGATTTTACGCGAAAATCTCGTGCGACTGGGTGATGCCAACGCAATCGATCACTTTCACAAAATCGTCGAAAACGAAAACGGCAGCTTGCCGCGAAATTGAAACCTACTGCATCTGCCGCTGGCGATATGAGACGAAACGGTGCATGGGCCCACGTGGTTCGTAGTCACTGGCCGCATCCGCTCCACCTCGTCCGTCGAGCTGAAGTTGCCCGGCAATGAGATTGATCGATTCGATGACCAGCGGTGTGATGACGAAGTGAGGATCCTCCTGTGGAATTTTCACCAATGCGATCGGTCCGTTTTGCGTGAAGTCCCATCGCACATCCAGGTCACCGCTCGCTGCCTCTTTGCTGATTTTCCGCACAAAGGGATCGAGCGGCAGGGGCAGGGCACCTGCCTTGAGATCGTACAAAGCGATCGCTAACAGGTTCGGCTCCTCGGTCATTTCAACCGAAACCCGGCATGAAACGACGGTATCCCAGCTCTTGGAGACGTACCGTGCTGCTGCAAAAATCTCGCCGTGTTGGATCGCGATAGCGGGATCGGTGACGCCGTGGGAAAAAAGACGACTAAATCTCTCAGGAAATTCACTTTGGATCCATGCATTGATTTCGTCTTCACCAAAAGAGGCTTTCCAATGCCCACCCTGTAAAGATTGTTTGCGAACCTGTTCGACATCGTGCTCGAGCTGGTTGCGAGCAATCTCTGCATTGGCCGCAGACTGGCTTCTCGCGCGGGTGTAGAACTCAGGAACTTGCTGCGACTGGGAAACGGCCCACCAACTGGCACCGCCAACCATCACGCCACTAGCGGCAGCCAAGCTGAATCCAAACCACAACCAACGGTTCTTAAAGAGTTTTTTGGCTCGGCTCATCGGTGCTCCACAGGGGCGAAACGAATTACGAAGAAAAGGTCAATGAGTAATAGAGATCATACCCAGCCCCAAGAGGCTGTGTGGACATCAGAACTTGAGCGGGTCGGGCAACCACCGTCGAATTTTCCCGGAGAAGGAGCCAGCCGATTCGCTCGTGTCGTGAGTCACTGTGGGAGCGGAAACCGATGCGCGTTCCTGTGCCGACGGCAGGGGGGGTAACTGCGATACGGGCAGCGAGACATCTGAAACCCCGACTTTCGAATTCGCCCCGCCCTTCCGCTCCGGCGCCTCTCCCCATGCAGGGCTATCCCTCCGAACGGCTCGGAATCGATCTCCCGCATCGCGGTCGTCTGACGAGCGTGCGGTCTTGCCATCTCCTTTGTCGTCGAAATTCGCTGGAAGTTGGGCGATACGCAGCAGATCTTGCGCCCAATAGTTGTTCAGCAGCCTCGCGGCGGGTTTTAAATTGGAGTGTTGCACCCCCTGTACGGCTAGATACGCAAGGCTTTGCAAATCGGATCGCTCGCTAGCACTCGCGAAATAGTCCGTGACGACAATATCATCGATCCAGACGACCGAATACGACAGATTGTCAATCGTGATACGCAGATTCTGGTCCTGGTACGGGTCGACGTCGAGCCATTCGAGCACAAACCTTCCCGGCTGCCATTTGCCGTTGCGGGGGACCTGCACTGTCGCACTATGACGGATTGGCTGCCCATTGCGTTCTCCCTCGATCGCGACTCGAAGCTCGATCAGATTGGCCTTTGGGAGTGAATCGCCGCCCGATTTCTGGGAATCCGCCAGCTGCGGTGGTTCGCCGCGCAAGGACATCGAGATCCCCAAACGCCCGGCGGTCGGCTGCGCAATCTCGCGACTGATCAGCCATGCGGAGGCCCCCGAGTGGGTCTTTCCACTCAATCGAATCGATTGGCTACCTTCACTGCAGACCAACGTGTCGATATCGACAGCGCCACGTGGGTGGTGGGCATGCATCCAGCCAGGCACACCAATTTCATGCGGCAGTTCAAAGCCACCATTGCTGACAAGATTTCGGCACTCGGATTGAGCTACGCCGCGCAGCGTAGAAACTCTCCGCTTCTCGCTGGATGTCGACGAGTCTTTCTCAACGGTAGAGACGGCCTGTGTCAGACGCGATCGCTGGGGATCGCTCGACGCGACGGCGCGACCGATGCCCCATCGCTCTCGCGACCAAAACGACGCATCATCTGGAGATTCCTCAGACGACGACGCGGATAGGTTCGTCGCACGGACCGCTGAGGCTTGACGGATCAGCGTGCGTTGCGGACGCTCGCCCGTCGCCGCGGCGACTTGATTCGACATCGCATTGGACCGCGCCGAGATACACGCCAGTTCACCGAGGATCCCGAGATTCTCGACGATCGTCGTGACTTGGCGAGTTACCTCCGCAACGCGGCGTGTGGGATCATCCGTTTCCGACGCATACCGCATCGTCGGCGAGATTCGCTGTTCCGCGAAACAGACTACCATGGACGAGGCGGGGATCATGAGCGACGACCCTCGATTCGACGTCTCAGGCGACACGACTGGCACCGTCCCCACCTCCGAGGGTGCAGCCGATGACCAGCGAACGAGATCTGCGAGCGGGAACCGAACCCTCATCGGCCAGGGGGCCTGATTGATACAAACCAACAGGGTTCCTTCCCCGATTCCAGCATGCCGCACCTGGACCAAGGATCGTTCAGACATCCCATTATCTTTGCCGTCGCTAGAAAGGCGAGAGTCCTGCAGCCATCGGGAGTCGGCCGACCAACAGGCTTTCCATAACCTCCCGATATCGCCTGCCGTGCAAGAACGCGATTCCGTGTTCCTGCACAACATGGTTTCATCGACGACCAATCCATGCTGGTCGTTTGACTTCGAATGACGGATACACCATGACGACCAATCCGCCCGCCATGCGTCTGCTTGAAATGCAGCGTCGTGATTTGTCACGGGCGAGGGAGGAGAATCGACTACCGCGCCGCCCATCGATTCGCTCGAGGTGGCGTTGAGTTCCATGGCGATATCCGAGGAGTCTTCAAAGCCAAAACAGAGGAGATCCGCGTCGGGCGCCGCTCGCACGTCAGCGGGGAACTGACTGGAGATCGTTCGCAGCGGCGAACGCAGGAAATTGGCCGCTTTCCGCATCGAAGGCGAATCTTCGTCCGGTGGCCACGACGCCAATTGCTGCAGATCCACCAGTTCCACTGCGGAACCATCCTCAGGTACCTTCATCGATTCGGCTATCGGATTGAATTGCCACACCTCCAGTTCGACTTGCCTGGCTTTCGCGTAGAGGCACTGCATCAGAAGCATCTCGTGTTCGTCGGCGGTCGCCGGTGACAGGCTATCAATCGCAATACCATCGGCTCCGGCAGTGACGATTTGATCAAGCCGCTCATCCATTCGGTGCAGGATCTCGAACCAGCGTTGAGATGGGCTCATTACTTCTCGATCAGAACGGCTCAGAATGCGTGTCAATGACGACATGCCAAGGGTGGAGTACGTGAGCGATTGGCTATTCGCGTTCATGTCAGTAAAACCAGCCCAACGTGCCAATAGGCGACGGCCGAAAGGAGCAGGCTGCTCCGACGCGTCGAGCGGTGCGGCAGTGGCCGAGGCTGCGTCCGTTCGCTGGCTGGCTGGGACACGCGGCAATACGATCACTGGCCAAGTGCGTTCACCGAGGGCCTGGTCGGACGGGAGATGGCTCTCATCTGCGTCTCCACGCTGCCATGTTAGCAGCTCTCGAAAGCGAGAACTCACCGAACCGGCCGGTTCGAGCACAAGCTCGTAGACACCGCTGGGTAGTGGCTCAGAAAACTCGAACGCCCAGTATTCGGTTCCAGCCGGATTGTCTTGGATTGCTGGGTCGGCGGTCTCCCCGGTTGCCGGGACAAGCGTTAGCTCACATTTCTCGACCACTTTCTGGTCGAGCATCGACACTGCCAAAAGATTGAATTTCGCCTCGGAATCACCGTCCTCAGAGGGCGCATCGCTACCCACGCGGTGTTCTTCTCCTAGCACAATCTGGCCACGCGTTTGATCCGATCCCGCCGTCAGGACGACAGGCAATCGAGCCGGGCCGTCCGATCCCGTGTCGGTCGCACCGGCTGTCAAAACCAAAGGCGTTTGAGCATCCCCGGCGGATGCAACGCTCAGAGCGGTAACGATCATCGCCGCCACGACACCAGGGCGGACAACGCTGGACGGAAGAAAGACGCTGTTGCTTAGGTACCGAAACACAATAATTACGTCGCTCGCGCTCGAATAGGATCATGGGAGAGACAGAGAAAAGGACGACATCGAAGCCTAGCGATTTCGAGATTGCTGTCACAAGTCCGCTTTTTTCCAGGTCTCCGTGTGACGCCCTCCCGCCCAGTAATCGGTCTGCCCAGTAATCGGTCTGGTTGCCAAGCCCTGCAACCTGTCAGAATAGGACGACTGCACGCCAGTCGCCTGTCCCTGCCACACACGCCGCCAAGGAGCGGTGATCGATGCCGAGCCGAACCATGACGCCTGCAATGTCCGACGCTTTTGCCTACGCGATCGTGCGGATGGTCGTGGCGGTCATCCAAGTCTTGCCGCTGGACATGGGCGACCACCTCTGCCGCGGCCTTGCGCTCGCACTGTCGGGCCCCCTTGCGATTCGCCGCCGCATCATGGTCGACACCCTGGAGAAGGTGTACCCAACGGCGTCGCCGGAGCAGCGTCGACAACTGACGCTCGGGATGTGGCACCACTTGATGCTGATGGTTTGTGAGATCGCGTGGGCACAGCGCCGTCTGCACCTGGCGAACTGGACCGATCACATCCGCCTGAGCGGCAACCAGCAGATTCTGGCCACAAGCCTATCGCGGCGACCCTCAGTGCTCGTCAGCGGTCATTTTGGTAATTTCGAGATTGGCAGTTACTCGCTGGGACTGATGGGACTGAAGACTCTCGCGATCGCCCGCACGCTCGACAACCCACACCTCCACGATTGGGTCGACCGTTTCCGCAGTGCCAAGGGCCAGCGACTCGTCGACAAGAATGGCTGTGCCCCAGTCGTGGACCAGTTCATGCGAGAAGGTGGAGCACTTTCGCTTCTGGCGGACCAGCACGCAGGCGACAAGGGACTGTGGGTCGACTTCTGTGGCATTCCGGCATCCTGCCACAAAGCGTTGGCACTGTTTTCGCTCACCAACGAAGCCCCGATGCTGGCCCTCTATACCCGCCGAGTCGATGGGCGCCCGATGCAGTTCGAATCCGCCATGCTGGAGATGGTCGATCCACTCGCTGACGACCAGGACGAACGCAGCACCGCGGCGTGCGAGTCCGTTGATTCGCTCACCCATTGGTACAACCGCCAACTCGAGCGGTTCATCGACCTGGCCCCCGAACAATACTGGTGGCTCCATCGCCGCTGGCGAACACCCCCGCCCCGTGTCGCCAAGCGACTTGAGAAGGCGCGCGCTCTCAGCTCGAATCGTGATAATCAGTCGCAAACGGATACGCAGGCCGCGTGATCGCATCGCAGCTTCGCTTCCGGTGGTCTCTTGAATTGATCCTGCTAGCCGAGATCATTCTTTTGATCACGATCCGCGATTCCCTGCTACTCAATGTGATCGTGCTGATCTGCCCCATCAAAGCGTTCTCGATCTCCAACGAGGCGGTCCTCATGTTCACTCGATATCCAGAAGTATCCCGTCAGGGATGATAGAAAATAGCCGGAGGTTTGAGCGCAAGCGAACACCACCGGATACGACGCGAGACGCAAGAGCCAACCCCGAATGGGGTGGAAGATCGTTCATGAGGGATCTGCGACCCACTTCGGGGTCGACGTTCCACCACCAACGAGACACCGCAGGTGGCGCTGCGCTGACCGACGGCTATTCTCTTCAACGCCTCCGGCGCAGGAAGACCTGCGGGGCTCTACAGCCTGAAACTCCAGGCGTTGCCTGGGGCTATCACAGGACTGCCCCGTTGGGGCGTTGTGATGAGCCATCTGTTGCCTTCGTTTCGCTGGGAACCGGCGCTCACAACGCATTCTGGACACGTTCGACCAGCCCATTGTCGCGATCTTGGCTGCCCGGTAGCAAGTACGCGGCACTGGCGAGGTAGGCATTTCGAAACTCGGGCGAAACGGCATAGAAGTCCTCCAACGCTGCGGAACTGAACTTGTAGTCGTGAGCATCGTTTCCTTTCAAGAACACGAGCCGCCGGGCCGCATGAATGAGCGTTTCGGGGCGAGCCCCGGAGGCAAGAAAAGCTTGCATCTCAGACGCCGCCCGCTGCCGGTTGCTGGAAACGGATGTGAAAATCTCTTCCACGCCGGCGACTTCAGCCGGTTCGCTCGAGACGGCGTCCGCATCGATCCGCTGTTCTCCGACATTTCCCCGCGATCGCATGGATTCGCGGAAATAGGGGATGAAAGCAGCATTCTGGAGCAGTAACTCCCGGCGAGTTGAGTCGCGATAGGCAGTACGATAGGCGTACTGCACCGCATTGGTCGTTGTCGCCGAGTGCAGCGAAACGATCCCAGGCTGCTGCCGGAGCATTTCAGCCGATGAGAGGAACAGCGCGTCGCTGATCGATTGAGGCGACACCTCGTTAGCGATCAACTCAGCGGTCGCCGCGACCGCCTCTTCGGGAGTGGCACTGCGGAGGGTATCGAGCAGAGATCGAGTCGCCCCCGCATCGAACCGACCATGACTCCAGTTGGAGCGCAGACCGGGAAGCTTTTCTTGGGTTACCTGCCAAGCGGCGTCAGGCTTTAGCTGGGACTTGGCTGGATTGGGCTCGCCGTTGTGATTGAGTAAAGCATAGACGAGCGAGCGAAGCACGGGCTCGGCATACCTCCATCCGATGCACTGGAGAGTGCGATAGGCATTAGCGACGTAGATTGATTTGTGGCCGATACTGCGGTAGTCCCGACAACCGTAGTGGGCGAGCGTATCGAAAACCTCGGTCGCTGGAGCGGACCGGCAGAGCCCCGCGATCGCCACGTCGGCGGCTTCGACATCCCACGCGTCCATGGCAGCGGTGAAGGCTTTCTTGGCCTGGTGCGATGGCGGCACTTTGGATTCGTCCACCGCCGACAGGGTCCAATCATTCTCGTTGACGTCGCGAGCCTGAGCGGACTTGAAGTAATCCAACGCCCAGAAAATCGGCAGCCAGCGATCGGTACTCGGCGAATTGATGCTGGCCAGATGCGCCGAGTTGACAACCAAAACCGCGTGAAATTTAAACCCTACGCTGGGCCGAGGCTGGACATTGCGAACTCCCGCGAGAAGCAGTGCTGCGAGCACCTCTCGGTAGCTCGTCCCGGATTGAATTTGCGCCGCAAAGGCCTCGATCACCTTTTCTCGCGGGGTGTCTTCGAGGAGGCGAACGAGCGGCTCGATATCAGGTGAGAACGCGACGGCGTCAGCGGGCAATTGGGTATCCGCTGCTGAAACCGACGGCAATCGCCTTAGAAATCCAAACTCCGCTAGCGACAGTGTGGCCCCCGTGACGACCACCTTCTTAAAAAATTCGCGTCTGGGGTCGGTTGCGTTGTACCGTGTCATCTTGCGTTCTCCTTCGTGTTGCCGAGGAACTCATGGAGCGTCTTCAATCCATTCTACACGTTTGACCGACCGTCATCAGCTATCATGCGTGGCAGCACCGCCTGATTGATGGCGGACGAAAGGCGGCAATGACCATTTGCTCCCTTATCGACCGGAGAGGTAGACTCACCCGTGCGTTGCCCGGCCGGCGATTGAATCTATTTTTAGCTCGAAAACCTTGAGGTACCCCATGAAGACCGCGATGCCATTGCTTGCCACTTGCTCTTTCCTTCTCGCCACCGTCGCCGCCGTACCGGTGATGGCACAGTCCGATGCGGCAAACCGATCGAAGGGGTCCGGCACAAAGTTGGCCGAAGGCCAAACCGCGAAGGACTTCACGCTCCCAGCGGTCGCTGGCGAACTTTCCGGTGACGTTAAATTCAGCGAGGTCAACGAGAAGGGACCGGTCGTGGTCGTGGTACTGCGGGGTTACCCCGGCTATCAATGCCCTGCCTGCTCGGCCCAAGTCGCGGACCTCGTCAAGCACGCCGACCAGTTCGCCGAGAAGGGCGTGCGAGTCCTCCTGGTTTATCCCGGTGATGAATCGCAGCTTGCAAAGCATGCCGACGAGTTTCTGCACGGCACGAAGCTGCCACGGCCGATGACGTTTCTGCTGGACCCCGGATATCAATTCACCAATGCCTACGGCCTGCGCTGGGACGCCCCTCGGGAAACGGCGTACCCGTCAACGATCGTCGTCGATCGCTCAGGAAAAATCTCGTTTATGAACGTCAGTAACAGCCATCGCGGCCGCGTCAAAGCGGACGATGTCTTGGCGGCGCTGTAGGGTCCCTGATGTCAGCATGGATCTATTTGATAATCGCCGGTTTCCTTGAGATCGGCTGGGCGATCGGCCTGAAGTACACCGAGGGCTGGACGCGCCTCTGGCCCAGTGTGCTGACGCTCGCCACGATGGCAGCTAGCTTCTACTTCCTGGCGGTGGCCGTGAAGGAGATTCCGATCGGTACCAGCTATGCGATCTGGACCGGCATCGGTGCCGTGGGAACAGCGACTCTCGGCATCGTGTTACTGGGCGAGCCCGCCTCGATGACGCGAGTCGCCTGCATGGCGTTAATCGTCGCTGGAATCGTTGGGCTGAAGCTAGCGGGATGATCCGCCGGCGATTCAGAACTGCGTGGTGCCTGCTATTCGTAGCGGACGCCACGCATTGGATTTCCCGTCGGCGCGGCAGCGGTGTACTGCGAGGGCGTGCCAGCCGCAGTGGTCGTTGGCTCCGCCCAGGCGGAGGTTCCCGGCGGGGGTGAATAGGAGGTCGCTTGCGGCATGCCTGTCATCTGCAGCAGGTCGAGCCGATTCTCAGTCGCTGGCATTTGAAACAACTGAGGATCCCCCGATAGCAACTGATTGATGCTATAGGTTGGCACGTGCAACTGCATCGCCAACGGCGGCCCCGCGCTGGGGAAGAGCTCGATCTTCACACGGTGCGGCAGCACACTGTCGACACTCTCAAAGTACTCGTGTTCGCTCGAAAAGCTCTTGGCGACCAATCGTCCGTTGGGTGAGTACAGAAAGAGATGACTGATGTAGCCCGCAGTCGGCTCGATGAAACAAACTCGCTGGTACGTTCCCGCAGCGGTCGATACCGAGTTGCGAACTTCGATCAAACCGTCGGTGCGGGTAACCGGGCCCGCAATCACGGTGGTCGGATCAAGCCGGGCCAACCCGATCGCTTCGATCAGCCAACTTGGGTCGACGGGAAGAATCGCCCGCTGGAGATTGTGGGAATACTGTTCATGATTGGCATAGTAGAGAGTTTGCGACATCCCCTCGGGAACCTCGAACCAGAATTCCTTCGAGTTGCTGCCCAGATCGATGCCGCTGCCCATGATCAGTGGGATGCTTGCCTTGAGCCGAAAGTTTCGCTCGCGCTGCAAGTGCATCGTCGCTGTCAACTTCGGCACGGCGGTCATGCTGAGCACATCGAGCGTCGCCGAATTGGTCGACAACTCACGAATCGCGTCAGTACGATTGACCGCAGCAGCGAGCGCGTTGATGTCCGGCGCCGCTGGCAGGACAACCGGCGGAGGCGGCAGATTGGCAACCGTTGCGTTGCGAACACAGCCACCCGACAGAACCAGGCCGAGAGCCAAGGCAGATCGAAGGACCGTTTTGGTGCGTGCATCATGCATTGCGAGAACTGGCTCCCTTGCCAAGATCGGTTATTCGACGTCGCGGTAGAGCAGGTCGACAAGTTGCTCTTGTAGGCTTTCCGCTTCGCTCGAGGCAATGTCAGCTACCACGATCGAAAGGACCGATCCGTCGATGCTCGATTCCAGCTGCAACGTATCAACCTCTGGCGAGTTCGCCCCCTCGCCGCTCGGTCTGCCACCCGGCCCCTGCGTGGCTGCGGGCTCCGATCGGATCAACGTGGCATCCTCGTGCGGCTTGAGCTGCCGTTTGCGGAGCAGCATCAGCGCGAGCAAGTACCGCATCTTGACCATGTTCGGCTGCTCAGCCATCGACCGGAGAAGCTCAATCAGGACCTCGGGCGGCGCCAGCTCTCGTTTCTTTTCCTCCGGCAGGGGGACGCGATTTTTCCAATGGCCGATGCAGCCCTCGGGGGGCCCCTCCCAGGCATCCGCTGCGATATCGAAGCGACGAAAGTCCTCATCCTCTTCGGTCACGACACTGTAGTAGTACTCGCCCGGTTCAAGGGGGCGGTCTCCCACGCTGCAGCGACGGGTGGTACGGTTGATTTTGTATTCGCCTATCATATTGATCCTTCCCCGGTCACAGGCTTCCGCAGGTCACTGGCATCGTCGCCGGCATGCCGATGACATCACTACCACACCGCCACGACTCAACGAAAGGTCGACGTTGGACTCATCACACACCCCCCTGGATTATACCCCCGTTGAAATCGACGATCGCCTCGAAAATGACTTGCGTCAACTCGTGCGGCTAGCGATTGCGGAGGACCTCGACGTCGCCGTCGACTGGACGACGATCGCCATGATTGACGCCGAGCGCCGAGGCGCTTGCGAGATCGTATCGCGTGCACATGGGATCGCCGCCGGAATCGCACTGACACCTTGGATCATCGACGAGTTCGACGCGGAATTAACGACAGAACTGCTGGTAGACGAAGGTGATGCTTTCACCCCAGGGACACCATTGGTGCGGCTCTCGGGATCCGCCCGCGACCTTCTCACCAGCGAGCGGGTGACCCTGAACCTGCTTTCACGATTGTGTGGGATCGCGACGATAACGCGGTGTTACGTCGACAAACTGGCTGGCACAAACGCCCGCTTGTACGACACCCGCAAAACCACCCCCGGAATGCGGCGGTTAGAGAAGTACGCTGTTCGGTGTGGCGGTGGTCATAACCACCGCACCGGACTATTCGATGGATTCCTGATCAAAGATAATCATTTGGCACTGGGGGGCTCGTCGGAGTCGCAAGACAGTGCGCAGCTGAGCCCAATCGAGGCGGCTGGCCGCGCCGTTGCCATGCGAGGAGGGATGATGAATCAACTCGTGGCGCCTTCGATCGTCGAAATCGAAGTGGATCGATTGGACCAGATGGAAACGGTGTTGAGCAGTGGCATCGACATCATCCTGCTCGATAATTTCTCGCTCGAGGACCTCCGCTCGGCGGTCTCCAAACGCGACGCCGCCGCGGTCCCTGTCGAGCTGGAGGCATCGGGCAATATCACGATCGATACGATCGCCGATGTTGCTGGCACAGGCGTGGATCGCATCAGCAGTGGGGCTCTCACCCATCAAGCGACCTCGTTGGACCTGGGGATGGATTGGTCCTAGTGGTGCTGTGCCGCCTTGGTTTTAGGGTAGAAGATAGCTCATGACAACGCCCCAACGGGGCAGTTCTATGAAAGCCCCAGGCAACGCCTGGGGTTTCAGACGCCACCACCTCGCGCTAGCCCCAACGGGGCGGCTCTATTTGCACATGCCATCCGAACGGCAGGATTGCGGCGAACATGAGGGCCGCCCCGTTGGGGCTCAAGAACGCTTCCTTCGGGATACATGCGGGTAATCACAAAACCGGGATTCCTGTCAGACAAGCTGACGGGGGATCCGGTTTTGTGGGTAACTGGCAGGAGGCGACGAGTCCTTAACTAGCGTCAAATCCAAGGAGTCGTTGCCTCGTCCACTGCGTTCAACCCTGACTTTTAACTGTGACACACCAACAGTGGTGCTGTCCCAGTGGTGTATTACGCCGCGAGTCATGCCGATTTTAGAACTTGTACAGCAGCAGCGCCGCGTAATAGACGTCGTTGGGAAGTGCGCCCTGCGGCGTGCTGTCGTAGCGGTCGGTAACGGAGAGCCGGAGCGATAGATTTTCCGCAGTATCGATCAAGGTCTCCCACGCGAGATCAGCGACCACTCGGTAGTCGCCCAGTTCACGCAAGCTCGGGAAGTAGTCGAGCTTCGCGATAATTTTCTGACGTTCGGAAATCTGGTGATCCAAACTCATCCCCAGCACCGCTTCCGGCGTCCAGCGGTCGATCGGGGCCCCGAACTCTCTCGACGCACCAGCACCCATCCGGGTGATGAAGTTCGTGTCGTCGTTCCGAATCCAGTAATACCCCAGACCAGTGTTCATATTCAGACGCAGGTCAAACGACTTGAATTTGTCGTACATCAATCCGAGCTTCCCAAACGCGGTCCAGCTAGAATCGCCGAGCAGGCGGTCGTAGTCGACATCGAGCCGCCCGTTGCTTTCGGTGTTCCGCCCGTCCGTGCTGGCCTGGCGATAATTGAAATCGATCCCGAGTGTGTAGATATCGGTTTTCCGTCTCATCTCCAGACCAGTTTGAATCGCCGAGGTGACGGAGTTTCCGTGACTGCCGTTGAGCCCCAGTTCGGCGTGGTTGGTCCACCCTTTGCGGATCCATTGCCACGGAATCTCGTACCAACTCAGGATCTCCTCGTGCAGTGGTGGCTCCTCCATGGCGGCCGACTCACCGAGTCCCGCACCAATCGGCAAATCTCGGAGGCTCTCTGGATCGCCTGTGAGTGGATAGTCCGCGTACGCCCCCGAGGGGTCCGTTAGAATCACCTCGCCCTGCATGTCACCGGGGTCGCTTAGGGGCACAGACTCCATGACCGATTGCGATGGGCCGGGGGCGGATAAGCCGAAATTCTCTTGCCACTCCGCGGGTAGTTCGATGGGCAGTTCGACGGATTCAGCCGGAGTCGGGGCAGGCGTCGGCACTGTTTCGTAGTTGTCGCCGTTCCAGCTCGAGTGACCAGATTGCCATCCCGTCTCTGGCGAAATGGGAGGAGCTGGTAGTGTCTGTTGGGCGGTGGCAGGCGTTCCCACAAGAACGAGCAACACGACGGCGACCCACTCGCGGCACGGGAACCCGTTCCGGCTCGCTCGACGGGAGGTGAGTTGTCTCGGCATGATATCCTTCGCGGTCGATAATGGGATCGGTCAGCTCGTATTCCAGCCGAGCAAACTGCTGATTAACAAACCCGCCCGCCGGAGGGAAAGAGGAGCTTTTTGCAGCGAAGTTCGCTGGCGTCGTCTTGGCCGCCACAGAAATCAAATCGATGATTCCTCCGCTTGCCTCTGGGCCTGGTTTGATTAGCGGGTATCCTGATGCCATGGATCACACACACCCCTACCAGCCGGCACCCGAGAGGCCTGAACTTCTGTCCCCTGCAGGGAGCTGGGACTGCGCCGATGCGGCGGTCGAGAACGGAGCGGACGCAATCTACTTCGGCGTCGATCGAGGCTTCAATGCTCGCTCGCGGGCGGCAAATTTCGGTGTGGGCGATCTGCCCGGATTGATGAAAATGCTGCGGCGGCGCGGCGTGCGGGGCTACGTGACCCTCAATACACTCGTCTTCCCCGCCGAAATGCCCTCCCTGGTGGAGGTCGTCGCTGCAGTTGCTGAGGCCGGGGTCGACGCGGTATTGGTCCAAGACTTTGGCGTCGCTCGGATCGTCCGTGCCATCTGCCCCGAACTGGAGGTGCATGCCTCAACACAGATGAGCTTGACCTCCGCCGAGACGATCGCGGTGGCTGCGGAACTGGGCTTGGCTCGCGTGGTGTTGGCGCGGGAGCTATCGATCGCGGAGATCACGAAAATCCGTTCCAAGACCGCAATGCCTCTGGAAGCTTTCATTCACGGTGCATTGTGCGTGGCATATTCAGGGCAATGCCTGACGAGCGAGTCGCTCGGGGGGCGAAGCGCCAACCGCGGCCAATGTGCTCAGGCGTGCCGGTTGCCCTACGAACTCGTCTGTGACGGGCAAGACCAAGACCTGGGAGATGTGCGGTACCTGCTTTCGCCGCAAGATTTGGCTGGCTACGCAGCGATCCCTGACATGATCTCAGCCGGCGTCGACAGTCTCAAGATCGAAGGTCGGCTAAAGACGCCCGAGTACGTCGCGAATATCACCGGGCACTACCGTCGAGCGATCGATCAAGCGGTCGCTGATGGTTCAGTGCGGCTGACAGACCGTGACCGACAGGAGATGGAGCTCTCCTTCTCTCGAGGCTTTGCCCCGGGATGGTTAGAGGGCAACGATCACAAGCGTTTGGTCCCTGGCCTGCGGGCGGCCAAGCAGGGCATCTTGCTCGGCCAGGTCATGGACGTTCGCGGGGACGAGATCCGAGTGACGCTGGCCGCCGACGTTGCTCTTGGCGATGGGCTGGCGATCGCATCACGGCCGGCCCCGTCGCCGAGCGATGCCTACGCAGGCAGCGGTTTTGCTGACAACCATCAAGGGGGCAGGATTTATTCGCTGCAGGAAAATCATCGATCGACGGCGACGTCTACCGACCGGACGTCTTCACCCAACCGCCGGAAAGATCCCGCCGCACTCCGACGCCGACCCTCGAGCGAGAAGATGCAAACCGCCAAAGCGGGCAGCGATGTATGGATTGGCTTTGCTCGCGACTCGATTGATTTTCTGCGTATCGAGCCCGCTGCGGATGTCTTCAAGAACGACGATCCCAAGCTCAATAAAAAATTGGCGGCAACCTTCGGTGGCAAACCACGCCGCACGCGGGGGATCGATTTTCGAGTCGAGGCCCACTGTGGCAACCCGCTATGCGTCACCGGGGTCATTGACGATCAGACCCGGCCGCCCGCGATGTCGTGCCAGTTCACTTCCCAGACGCCTCTCGAATCTGCCCGCAAACACGCCATCACCTCGGAAGTCCTCGCCGACAAGCTCGGCCGTCTCGGTGGCACGCCGTTTCATCTCGGTCGAATCGACGCGGCCATCGAGGACGCCCCCATGGTGCCGCTGGCGATGATCAACGCAGCCCGCCGGGAGATCATCGATGGCCTCACCTCCGAGTTGGAGCAGGTGCCAGCTCGCAGCGTCGATGCTGCCGCTGGGATGGCCTTCACCGACGGCCTACGTGATCCCGCCGGACCAGAAAACGCTCCCGCGCCGAAGCTCTCGGTGCTGTGCCGGACCGTCGATCAACTCGCCGCCGCAGCCGAGATGGGTGTCGAAACGGTGATCGCTGATTTTCACGATGTGCGAACACACCGCGACGCTGTCCGGATCGGTCGCGCCGCGGGAGTCCCGACCTGGATCGCCACCATTCGCATGCAGAAGCCAAGCGAGATGGGATTGATACGCCAGGTATTGAAGTACCAGCCCGATGGGGTGTTGGCGCGAAACCTCGCTGCGGTCGATGCCGCAGTCGCTGCAGGGGTACCCACGGTGGCAGACTTTTCGCTCAACATCGCCAACCACCGCTCAGCGGAATGGCTGATCGGCCGGGGCGTCGAGCGTGTGACCGCTTCTTACGACCTCAATGCGGACCAGCTCGACGGATTGATTTCCACGACGCCGGGCCAGTGGATTGAAATGGTGATGCATCAACACATGCCAATGTTCCATATGGAGCACTGTGTGTTTTGCAGTGTCTTGTCGCCCGGCACAAACAAAACGAACTGCGGTCGGCCCTGTGATCGTCACGTCGTGCAGCTGCGCGATCGCGTGGGCAAGATGCATGTTCTGCAAGCCGATATTGCCTGTCGCAACACGCTCTACAACGCTACACCACAAAGCGCGGCCGATGTCGTCAGTTCGCTCGTTGACCGAGGGGTCGGCTGGTTCCGCGTCGAGCTGCTCGATGAATCAGCCGCGGAGGCTGAGAAAATTCTCTCTCTGTACCGCCGATTGCTATCGGGCCAGATCAGCGGCACCGAGGTGTGGCAATCCTTGGCGGCCGATAATCGTGTCGGTGTCACTCGGGGAACCCTGGAAGCGAAACGCAATCCGCTAGCAATCCTATAGCCCCACACGCGCATTCCCCCTCACCCTCAATGGTCCGCTGGCTCCGGACGAGCATTCACGGGCAAATACAATCCGAATCGGCTGCCTTGGCCGAGCCTGCTCGTGCACTGCAGCCTGCCGCCCAATGCATTTGCAATCCGGCTGGCAATGGCCAGCCCGAGGCCGTTGCCAGCAATCCCCCGGTTTCTCGCATCGCTGGAGCGAAAGAAAGCATCGAAGAGATGCTCCTGATCCGCATCGCTGATCCCGTAGCCAGAATCGGCAACCTCGATCAATACCTCTTCCTCCACACACTCCGCACTCACCACCACGGGCGTCCCCGGTTCGCTGTACTTCAGTGCATTGGAAACGAGGTTCTCAACAATCTGAGCTAAAAGAGAGTTCGTGCCCAACACAGTGGTGGAGGCCTCGAGATGGTTCTGCAGTTGCAGGTCGGTACCGCGAGGTCGGTTCGCCCAGGATCGGAAATGGTTGTCCAGCCAGGAATGTAGGTCGATGGGCTGCAATTCGGGCAGCGTTGCATCGCCCTCGCTCCGGGCCAAGAACAACAGCGATTCCACAATCTCCTGCAGCGTCTTGGTTTGCTTTCGCAACACCTCCAGTGCACCCTGGTACTCCGTTTCGGAGCGTGGGCGGCGGAGAGTAACATCAATCTCTCCCATCAGCACCGTGATGGGGGACCTGAGTTCGTGCGCCGCGTCTCCTGCAAAGCGACGCTGCTGCTCAAAGGCAACCTGTTGGCGATCGAGTAATCGATTGAAAGCCAGCCCCAACTCGGCGAGTTCGTCACCGGTATCGTCTACCTGCAGACGTGTCTGAAAATCGGTCCCCGCAATCATTTGGGCCTGCTCGGACATCTTCGAAACGGGGCGAAGTGATTGCCGGACAGCCCAACGGCCCAGGATCGCTGCGATCAACCAAGCCGCTAATGGTAAAAGGATTACCAGAGTGGTTAACCGCCAGAGCAGCGCATCACGTTTGACCGTCGACCGGCTGACAAATACCATGACTTCGTCAAACTCATCCAGCTCGCGAGCGATCGCTTGCGGGTGTGGGGCTTGCAAGCGTCGATACATCATTAGCCGAGGTTCTGATCGCGACGCTTCGATATGCAGTGCCCCGCGGTCGACGCTGGAGGCAACCAATTCTCTCGCCTCCTTCTGAAAAGCTGGATCCACGCTCCGGGCGGACTCCACCATGATCTGTTGGTCACCGATGACAATCCACTCGACCTCGCCAAACTCATCGAGGGATCCAAACGCGATCGAGTGTTCCAAGGGTTGCCACTTGACCTCGGTATCCTCCACCTCAGCGGCTGCCACCAAGGCGTTGAGAACACCGCTCATCTCACGTTCAAACTGGAAATGAATCTGCCGACTTGTGACCGAATAGAACGCGAGCGAGTAGACTGCCAAGGCAGCAGCGAGCATGACGAGAAAAAAGGCGGAAACGCGGGTGGTCAGTGTCATGCGTCTGCCGAGAGAGGTGCTTCGAGAATGTAACCTTGGCCGCGTCGGGTTTGGATGACGCGAGGACCAAACTTCTCGAGTTTGCGCCGCAAGTCTTTGATGTGCACTTCCAGCGTATTGGACAACCCGTCAAAGTTCTCGTCCCAAACCGTCTCATAAATCCGGGTCCGCGAAAGCACTCGCTGAGGGTTCCGAAGGAACATGGTCAGCAACGAAAACTCTTTCGCGGTCAAATCGAGTGCTTCACCACTGCGGCTGGCACGCTGTTGAGCCAGATCAATGCGAATGTCTCGATAGTCCAAATAGACCGAGTCCGATTGGTTGGGACGCCGCAGCAGGACACGTACTCGCGCCAGCAGTTCCTCGAAAGCAAAGGGTTTGGTCAGGTAATCGTCCGCCCCCGCATCCAGCCCCGTGACGCGTTCGGTCACTCCATCGCGAGCGGTTAAAAAAAGCACCGGCGTGGTGCGATTCTTCTGTCGGTATCGCTGCAGAATGTGAATGCCATCCTCGCCCGGCAGCCACCAATCCAACAGCACCAGGTCCCACGTTTCGGACTGCAGTCGCAGCCATCCATGCCGCCCATCGGCAGCATGCTCGACCACATATCCCTCTTCGACGAGCCCGCGGACGAGGAAATCCGCGATGCCAGGATCGTCTTCGATTACGAGAATGCGGACGCTCATCGTTAAGCCTTTCTATCGAACATGAAGAAATCTTTAGACCACGTTCATGATGCGTTTCAGGTGCCGTGCCAGAATATGGTTGTCGTTGGAAACCGTCTCGCCGATTGACGCACAACCATTCCTATTCTGCAGCAGATTATAACCATGTCCATGCAAACGATCACCACCTCACCTTTCCCCTTGCCCCGTGCTCTCGCACCGACGCTGGCAAACAGCTTCGCCATGATGGGAGCTCCTCGGCCGGTCGACAGGAGCACTCCGTCGATCTCCGTGACATCGTTCCACTCGGTTGCCAATCTAGGCGAGATTTTCAGTGCGCTCGATCATCGCTTCGCCAGCGGTCTGGGCGTGATCATCGAAGCCCCGGATCACTGGACACCGCAATGGGACAAGTTGGCGCGTCGACAGGAATCGGGTGGCCGTCTGGCGGTAGTGCTCCCACCGCACACCGCAGACTCCTTGCCGGCGCACCTCAACGAGAACGAAGTGCTGGCAATCGACGGTTGGGACGCCGCTGCCAACTGCGGTACCATCGATCACGCAATCGCGTTTCTATTCTCAGACCCTGACGCGATTGACCAATGCTACATTCTGCGTCCGGAGTGGCACGATCCGTCGCCAATCTTCTCCGCCGTTGGGCGCCGTGTCGTCGAAGGCTTTTAGCATTCGTGCTCAAACACGCTTTGGTAAGCATTGTTGTCTTCAAAGTACTTCAGCACATCGGCGTAGAATTCATGAACACATAATGTCGCGCTATCGCCGACAATAATCAGCTTGCGCTTGGCTCGCGTCATGGCCACGTTGCTACGCCGCCGATCGGACAAGAATCCAATGATGGCTTCCGGATTGCTGCGGACCATTGTCAACAACACGACTTCTTTCTCGCGGCCCTGAAAACCGTCGACCGTATCGACCTGCAATCCCTCGAGATCGAGTCGTGAGCGAAGCAATCGCACCTGGGCCGCGTAGGGGGCAATGATCGCGATCTCCTCACCTTCGATGCCCGCGTCAACGAGTTGATGGACGAGATCCACAACCAGATTTGCTTCCGCCGGATTCAGTTTGCTCTGGCCATCGGGTTCGAGCTCTTCCTCATAGCCCGCGCCCGCCGTATCAATCCAAAGCAACGGCGATTCGGTCAGAGACGTCTGGTCGACGCCCTCGATATCGGACAACAGGTGAGACCGAACCGAGGCGTCAGCAATCAGCGACCCCTCATAGAAATGATCACTACTGAATCTCATGATCGCTTCATGCATCCGGTATTGCACGGTCAAACGCCGGTAGACGGGTTCTCCAAAGCGTTGAACGAGCCGCTGCATGAGAGAATCACGCATCCCAATCCTTGCCGCCTCGTCGCTCAGGACGGTGGGTGGCAATTGACAGTGGTCACCTGCGATGATCAGTCGATCGGCTCGCAGGATGGCCTGCCACATGCCACCTTCGGTGCTCTGACACGCTTCATCGATGACGATCAAATCGAACCGCTCGTCACCGAGTAATTCCTCGTCGAGGGTCATGGTCGTGCAGATCACATCGGCACGATCGAGGACGCCGCGCACGATGGATTTTTCCAAGGATCGGATCTGCCCGCGCAGTCGCCCGGCCTGGGCGAACCACTCACCGCGCTGGCGGCCTCCCGGGGCGCGCTGGGCCATTCGCAAGCATTGCTCGAGTTCACGGCGGAGATCCTTCACCACGTGGCTCGACGGATCCTTCTCGACCTGTCCGTCGAGCGTGTAGTCCCGCAAATGCTCGAACACACGGGCCGGGTGGCCCACCCGGACGACATAGGGAACCAGCCGCTGCACGCGTTCGAGTAGATTGTCGACGGCCGTATTGCTCGCCGCACACGCCAGCACCCGCTCACCGCGATCGACCGCTTGAGCGATCACCTCGGCCAGTGTCGTGGTTTTTCCCGTCCCCGGTGGCCCGTGAATGATCGCAACGTCATCGGCGAGCAATGCGAATGCGACCGCATCTTGCTGCGGCGGATTGAGCTCGGTGCGAAAGCGAAGATCGGCTCGTTCTTCGGCAATCGTGTCCGCGCTCAGTGGCCCGGCACTGAGCTTCTTTCCGTCAAAGCGGGGAGAGTCGCTTCCCAACAAGACATCCCGCAGCCGGCCACCGCGGCCACGCTCGGTGCGAGCTCTTGCCATCGCAACGAGTTGACGCTTGCGCGTCGTCTCATCGGGTGACAGATCCAATCGGTAGCGAATCTCTCCGATCGCCCCTTGAGCACGCTTGCTCGATTTGGCCTGGGGCGCCTCGGGATCAGGAAAGACTTCCGTGGCGATCTGAATCTGATGGTTCTTGCGTAGGCTAACGACACCGGCAATGCCCTCATCGGAAGGGTCCGCGTCGTTGGACAATACAACTGGCGAACCGACCTTGAGCCGGTTCATGGGCAGTTGCTGGCGGGCCGGTTTTGCCAGGTCCAAGAGATACCGCCCGGCCAAGCCAGTGTGGTAATCGACCAAATCGAGACCCACGATCGCTTGCCCCGTGCTCTCAACATCTCGCTCGTTGCGAATCTGGCGGAGTCGCGCCAGCCGCGCGCGCTCCGCATCGGCCTCGAGATCCAACCACAGAGCGAGCTGATCGAAGTAGTCGTCGACATCGAGCGGCCGATCCGTCGGCAAACCCTGCGGGTAGGGCACCTCGCGTGGTGCCGCATCGGAGGCATCGGCGAGCTTGGCATGCTTGGCCGATTTTTTCTTTTTTGCCGACTTCCCACCAGCCGAGCTTCGCCCCCCAATCCCATCGCCAAAGGAGTCCGCGGCCTGTGCTAAACGCACTTCATGACCGCTCGAGCTGCGATTCTGGCGTTGATTTTTCTGATGAGAGGTATCTGGCCGGGCGGATCGACCTTTACGAGAACGTGCCGACATGCGATGAGTCCGAACGAAAACTGAAATAAAAAATGGACTCGGTGCCCATGCGCTATCTACCTATCATCGTCATCGAAATGATTCTCGCCAGTGCTCTTGCCATTGTTTTGTTCTGGTGGGACAAGCGGATGGCGACAAAAAACGGAAAATCGCAGGCGGAGCCTTCAGCGTCTTCGCGTCGCGCGCAATCGCCTGCAAGGCGGTCTCAGCGCATTTCCGAGCGGACGCTCTTGCTCGTCTCTCTGGTCGGTGGTTGGCCCGGCGCCTGGTGGGCCTCGCAACGCTTTCGACACAAAACCCAGAAGCGATCATTCCGAATTCGGTTCTGGATCGCCGCCACCATCCACATCGCCATCCTCGCGGCCTGGCTCAGCTATGCGGCCTGAGCAGGAAGCAGTGCAATGCGTGTGCAGGATCGCGTCCGAGGAGTTGAAACGTTGAGAAAACGCTGGTCGCTATCCTGGTTCACCCTCCCGAGCGAAGCTTGGGAGGGTCGAGAGACGAGCCTTCAGCGAGTTTCTCGGGGAGGGCTCAGTCACGATTGCGTCACGATTGACGCGTTCTCGCAGCACTCGGCGTACGACGGGGGCATGCCGTTTCTGAAATGGTTGTTTGCAAGACTTCACCCGCCCCCTGCGTTCAGGCTGAATCCCGGGTGATCTCCGAACTACTTTCGCAGCTCAGCCGCTTCGGCCTCGAGCTTGCTGATCTCGTTCTCGAGCTCTGCCAGTTCCGATGGATCATCGGCTTGCTCTTTCGACCCAGCCAAACGGGGGCGGAGTGTCTGCAGCTTTTTTATTGATCACGTCGAGTCGCTTCTTGGCTTTCTCGGGCGAAGAAAGGGTGTCCGGTACCGATTAGGTGATTGACCAGTCGTTGGCCGGGCGAAGAAAGGGTGTCCGGTACGAATGGCATTGTCTACGCTGTTTTTGACAGCTTTTGGCAAGCGACGGTCGACTTCCGCGCAGCACTGAGGGCCGCGTTCCTTCGCGGTTCAAAATTTCGGGCGAAGAAAGGGTGTCCGGTACCGATTAGGTGATTGACCAGTCGTTGGCCGAAGAAAAGGCGAAGGGGGTCGATTAAGGGCTCATCCGACGCAAGCGTGCGCTGGAGGTTTTCAAGGCATGGCTCCCGTATCCAAGGATTTATTTGTGGGATGTGATTATCAATGTTAGACTGGCACTGCCGGGAGAAACGGAGCCGAGCTCGAATGGCGTGGACTTAAGCGATTGCCGCGTGTGAAACATTCTTCCGTCGAGCTTGTCTCGGCGGAGGAATCAACTGGCAGCTACCGAAAAAATGCGAAGTAGAAACGGTGCTCCGTCTCGGGCTTGTCCCGGCGGTCACACGACTTGATTCGCTGATTCCGCCGGGACAAGCCCGGAGCGGAGATCGATCTGGCGAGGGCGTTTTGCAGGTAGCTTGCAGTTGCCGCTCCGCCCGGACAAGCCGGACGGAAGCGAAAACAGATGCCCGTGAAACTCGAGTAAAGCTGCTTAAGTCCACGCCATTCGAGCCGAGCTCTGCCGAGGTGCTGGCTTGGCAAGGGATATCTCGGTCGCCAGCGTTTCCCTGCAAAAGCGGTACGCCAATGGTGTTGTCGGTCCCTGGCGAGCGTTTGTTCGTCAGGGACGCATTTTTGAACGAGCATTGGATACCTCTGCAGAGCTCGGCTCCGTTTCTCCCGGCAGTGCCAGTCTAACATTGATAATCACATCCCACAAATAAATCCTTCGATACGGGAGCCATGCCTTGAAAACCTCGGGCGCACGCTTCCGGCGGATGAGCCTTAAAAGCAGGAGCGTGTCCGCACTCGATCCCAAGTCGATGGCTCCGGTCGCGAGCTCATCACGAGGGCGGTAACTGCCGCTCCAACGACGATCCCAGCGACGAAACTAGCCACCACCGATTCGGTTGGTCGCTCGGCGATACATTCATCGGCCCGCATGTAGGCGTACTGCGCTGACTCGCTCGCCCTGTGCAGTTGGTCGCTAGCCGCCTGACTGACACGGTCGACGACCGTCTCGCTGGGGGCGAACTCGGAAACCACTGATTCGACCTCGTCACTACTGGCGCCGACACGCTGCTTGACGAACTCGATCAGGTCACCGGAGTCGTTCTTGCATTCCGCCAGCTCATCACGATTGATCTGAGGCCAGCGTTCTGCGATCGCTTCGCGGACATATTCCCAATCGGCGCTCGATTTTTCTTCCGTTGCTACTTGATCTGTCATCACTGAATCTCTTGGTGGGGGAATGAAGGGAAAAGCGTCCGCGGCTTCAAAGTGCCAGACGGCAGCAAAACGCATTTAACATCGCGGGAGACTAATCGAATTCTACTCTCATCTCTCACGCAGTGCTGCAGATCGGAAGAGATCGTCTCCAGCATTACGATCGTCCTCGATGAGCCCTAAGCAACGCACGATCAATTTCTGTCGTAGTGGACGAGGCGACGAGTCCTGCGGCTTTGGACTCGTCGCCTCGTCCACTACTAAAACCGACATTTATTCATCGTGCGTTGCTAACTTGAGCACGACAACGCGACTCAAGTGCAGGGCCATCTAAATCCGCGGCTTTACCGGGACCCCACGCTAGGCGACTGGACCACGGCGTCCCATGATCAGGCCGATCACGAACAGCACCAAGAACACAACGAAGAGGATTTTTGCGATGGTGGTCGCAGTGCCTGCCACACCCAAGAACCCGAATGCGCCTGCGATCAATGCGATGACCAAAAAAGTTAAAGCCCAGCCTAACATGGCAGTCTCCCAATATTTGTAGTTGATTTTGCGGAGCCGTGTACGTCACTTCTCTCGCGTTCAATGGAAGCATTTCGCATTTGCTGTGCCAAACGTGATTGGATGCATCCAATTGCTGTCAAAAACCGGAAAACTACGTTTCTCATTGAATCAGTGGCCCGCCATCCGCTGCAAAACAACTGTGGTCCTACCATCGGGAGCACCAATTCATCCCATTGTCGCCAGACCTTGGTCGAATTCGTTCCACATTGACCGCTGCTGCGCCGCTACGCGAAACATTCCAATGCGGCGCGTCTTCCATGGTCGAAGGCTTCCTCGAAGAGCGCGATTCCACTCAGATCGGTGCAGGCAAAATGCACGTTTCCAACGGGCAACTGAGCAGCGTGACGGGTGGGATGAAAAATCGATCCAACGCGAGGACAGGGCATCGCGTGAGCCCAGATCATGGCATCGAGACGTGTGATCAAACGACGGATATCAGGATGAGCCAGTTCTAAATCCATGATCACGGTTTCAGCGATTTCCTCCCAAGTTCGACTCATGAGTCGTTGGCGAACTTCGGCGGGCTGGTCGGCGGGAATCGCTTGATACCAAGTCAGCACAGTCGGTCCATGGTCCATCCCAAGTTGATGCGTCGCGTTGACATAACCGAGCGATCCGGACGCCATGGTGACATTGTCCCAACTCATAGGAAACTTGGTTTCCCGCGGTCGCTCGCTCAAGTGCACATTAGCTACCAGCCACGATCCATACGAGAAAACGTTCGGCGGTGTCTCACGTTCGATGCCCAGCGACGACATCCAAGCTGCGTCGAGCATACGCGATGCGATGAACTGCGGCACCGCCACGATCACATGTTCCGCTGCTAACGTTGACATTGCTCCCGAGTGGCTGTCCATAACATCGATTTCCAACGCTGTGGTTTTCGACGACGCGTCCTGCGGTGAAATTCGCACAACGGCTTGGCCGAGTCGCAAACGGTTGCCCAGAGGAGCGGCCAACTGATCAACCAGAAATCCGTTGCCAGCCGGCCATGTCATCACATCCTGCGACTCTCCGCTAATCGGATCGATCCGCGCCGCAAAGTAGAACAGCCCCGCCCACGCACTCGTTTGGTCAGCATTCAATCCGTAGTCATCGCGACAGGCATAGTCGACCAACCAGCGTAGTGGCTTCGAATCAAAGTGATGAGCATCCATCCACTGCGACATCGAGATCCGGTCGAGTTCGCGGGCCTGCTCAGCGGTCGAACAATGACGCGTCGGAAGGATGAACAGCGGCCGTCCCTGAACATCACGCTGAGCCGCCAGCCGTTGTAAGTTCGCACGAAAGCGTTTTAGTTCCAACAGATCGGCCGGCGTTGCCACCGCTTCCGGATACAAACCACCCCACCACTGATCTGCAACGAAGATTCGTTCTTCGGGCTCACGACAGAGATACTGCTCCTGCACTTCCAAGGCTGCGTTGGAAGCTACTTTCAAGACGCCGCATTGGGATAGAAAGTGGACGAGAGGTTGATTGTCAGGTTTGGGAACGGGAAGATAGTGGGCCCCCCACGGAAACTGGAATCCTTCGAGGCTTCCACTGCGTGAGGTACCGCCGATCTCGTCTTCCAACTCCAGCACGACTATTTCTTCGACGCCCTGTTCGATCGCATGCCACGCGGCAGACAGGCCGGCGACGCCTGCGCCGATCACCACACAGTGATGCTTCTCCGAAGGTCGTTGCGGAGCTCGCGGTTTGGCGGCAAAGTCACGCACCTGGTGGCCGGCGCGGCGATCCTGAGAGAGCAAGCGACCTGCGTCAGGAAGGTCGCCAGAAACCCAGTCAGCAATCGAGTCGCAGCCTAACGTCGACGCAAAGAGGCCAACCGCCGACGCCCCAAACGCCATCTCGATCAGTTCTCGTCGAGAATGCTGCAGACGACGCCTGCCCATCTCAGACGGTTTCAATCAAAAGATAGGCGATGTAAGCACAGTACAGACCAACCATCACGAAACCTTCGACTCGCGTGACCACTTGATGCGTCCGCAACACGGCCCACGTCAGTACGGCTGCTCCAATCATGACGGGGATGTCGAAGAACTCCAACGACGGCGCCACATGCAGGCTGACCGGGGACACGGTAGCCGCGACGCCCAGAACGGCGAGGATATTCAGAATCGTACTGCCGACCGCATTGCCGATCGCAATCCCTCGCTCGCCCTTGAGCGTGGCGGCCACCGACGTTACGAGTTCGGGAAGCGACGTGCCGACGGACACGATGGTCAGTCCAATCACGGCTTCGGAAAGCCCAAAGTATCTCGCAAATGTGACCGACCCCGCGACGAACCATTCACATCCCAAGACCAAAGCGCCAACGCCAAGGGACAAAATCAGAAGCTGCAGCAGCACCGCTGCGGCACTCCGTGCCCAGGACGGTGCGGCCAGGGGCTCGCCGGCGACATCGTCAACAAACTCCTCAATGTCCTCAGATGTCTTTCGCTTGCCAAGTCGGTAGGAGATGGCGAAGTACACGACCATTGCCACCAACAAAGCAATACCATCGAATCGGTCGATACTGCCGTCGTATCCCACGACACCCATCGCGATGCAGACCGCGACCATCACGGGGGCGTCGAAATAGGTGATCTGACGCTCGACAGGCAGAGCCGCGACGATCGCACTCAGTCCCACGATCATCAACATATTGAACAGATTACTACCGACCACGTTCCCGATGGTGATGTCGGCCTGGCCCTGCATAGCGGTCGCCACACTTACGGCCATTTCAGGTGCGCTCGTCCCCAATGACACGACTGTCAAACCAACGAACAAAGGGCTCAGCTTCGCTAGAATCGCTAACCGCGAGGCTCCCCGAACAACACCCTCACCCCCGATGAGCAATAACAGCGAGCCCACAACGAGTTGTCCAACGGCAAAAAGCATGATGATGGAAATCGTTTGTAAGAGGGATTTCAAGCGGTGAAGTAAGCCGAGAGGGTTGCTCGACAAAGGAGCCTACCAAAGCCAATTCCTTTCGTCATCAGGCAGCGTCGCATTTCGCCGCCCAACCGGATATGAAGTACCAGCAGCGCATAAAAAAAGCCACGCAGCTTTCCAGTGCGTGGCTGAACAACATTCCGCAGATTCGCGGCGAGCCCTATCGGTGCCTCGGTACCCCGACCGATTTACCGGATCGGGGCACAGAGCAGAGCTGGCAGAGACTAGTCCGAAGAGTGGGAATCGTCCCAGAAGCCACCGAGCTGATGAATTGCCGAGTGCAAACGGCTCTTGACCGTGCCGACGGGAATCCCCAGCACTTCGGCTGCTTCGCGATACTTCAGACCTTGGTAGTAAACCAGTTCGACAACCTGCTGCATCGGCTGGCCCAACTTCGCAACAGCATCATGGACCCACCGGCCATTCTCCTCGCGGGAGGCCTCAGCAAGCGGATCGGCACTGGACCCAACCAGCTTTTCGGACCAACTGCCACCGCGGTCGTCATCTTGCCACGACCCGGGACGATCGAGACTCACCATTCGGTGGCGTTTATTGCGGCGCTGGACATCGATCGCTTGGTTGGTCGCGATTGCATACAACCAGGGCCGAAACCGGCGGGTGAGATCGAACTGTTGGCACTTCAAGTGGACCTGCAAGAAGGTGCCTTGGAAGGCATCCTCTGCCATCTCGGCATTGCCCATATAACGGCGAAGGTACGCGTAGATTTCGCGTTCATAACGCCGCATTACCGTTTCGTAAATCGCGCGGTCACCGCTCTCGCGATATCGTGCGATCAATTCTTCATCAGTTATTTCTTGCTCAGGAGAAGCCGGCTCGCTACCGCGGCGGAGTGAATCCGAGGGCCGCGGCGAGACGTTGATCGGCTTTTCTGGAGCAAGAGTGCTCGTTGAAAAGTTCATGGGTTCCGTCTGCTTAATAAAAAGGAATTAAAAACGGACAATACCGATTATTCGTGAAAAACACGCATCAGCAAAAAATGTCCGAAGAAGGTTAACTTCTCATTCAATAAATGCACGTACAGCATGATAACCCGCCAAACGGGTTAGCCCATTCACCACATTTTCAGCTTTGAGCAGCGAAATTTCGTCTCTTAAGCATAGAACGTCCGCAAAATCGGGCCAGAAATGGCTCGTTTCAACACGGCAAACCGACGACACATTATCGCGTCAGCATACGGAAAAGTCAACCATTCACCTTCAACAGGGGGGCACCCGGTGTCCCTAAATAAGCCGCCTCCTAACTCTCCTATCTCTCCTAACTCTCCTAGCTCTCCTAACTACTCACTCGCCTCATCGAGCTTGCCCGCGAGCAACCGGTCCGCTTCCGCAGTAGCCTCTTGCACCACGTCAGCGATCGCGACCGGATCGCCGCCCGCCTGTTTACTGGCAAACGCAGCTTGCATGAACGCATAGATCTCAATCGTCTCTTGAGCGTCAATCGGTGGCTCATGACTATGAAAGAACTCTGCGACCTGAACGAACAACGGTTCATAGCCTGAATACGGTCCGATTTCGGCGATTCCCTTGTCTCCGAAAGCGGTCCCGCCATAACCTCGTTGGCCAATTTGAATCCCCCGAAAGGTTCCGATCCGCCCGTCATCCCATTGCCCCACTGCGAGCTGGCAACTGTCGGTTTCGGTGTGCCGTACCGTTTGACACCCCGTGCCCATGCAGGTGAACAGGGTTTCGACCCCATGGATGCCGTACCAGAACAGGTCGACGTGCGATGGCTCCAGTGAGCACGGACTGTAGGCGCTGCATCCGATTACCCGCCCCACTTTGCCGTTCCGAATCGCTTGCGCGCCCTCGGTGTATCGCAGTGACGAAGCGGAAAACATCGGCACCTGATAGTGTTCGGCGGCCCGGAAGATCGCCACGGTCTCCGCCAAATTCGATCCTGTCGGCTTGTCGATGAACACGGGTTTGGACGCTCGAAAAACTGGCAACGCCTGTTCAAGGTGCAACTGTCCATCGTTGGTCTCGAGGAAGACACAGTCGACCTGGCTGAGCAGCTCGTCGATGGAATCGACAATCTTCACCCCTTCCTTTTCAACGGATTCGGTGATCGCAGGAATTCGGCTGGAGCTCGATTCAATCGTGCGGCTGCCGTAGGGGTACGCCGCAACAACACGGAAGTCATTGAAAATCTCGTTCTCAGGATTGGGATTGTTGAATATCTTGATAATCGCAGGCGAATGCGAAGTATCCAATCCAATGATGCCTAGACGCACAACCTCCGGTGACGACGTGGATTCGTCTGCCAAGACAGTCGGAGCGAACAGACTCAACCCGGACCAGGCGAACAAACAGACCAGGGAAGTGAATCGAGCGAAGGAGAGCGGCGTCCAATGCATGCGTGATACTCAAAAGGCGAGGGAGGCGGAATCGGGGAGGGGCCCGCGAAATCGCTGTCTCGTTTACATGACTGGAGTCGTGCAAAGCGGAGAACGCACGCCGCGGGGGGCACCGAGCGGCATGGCCGCCCGGTCTGGCGTGCAGTATATCCGCAATCAGCAGCGTCTGCTGGTGTTACGCCTTATGAGATTCGACCTTCATCCCAGCCGCGAGCACGAGAGCTCTGCTCACCAACTGCATCGCCGCCGATCAACACCCCGGTGCATGCCACTGGGATGTTGATCAACTCCAGATCGATATGCCGACCGGCGTCTAGACGCCGGCTAACGACGTCCCCAAAGTAATCCCCGGTGCGGGAAGACAGCTTGACCCTTGCAAGAAGACGTCGACCGCACGCGCCGCGCCACGACCTTCGTTGATCGCCCAAACGACGAGGCTCTGACCGCGCCGGCAATCCCCCGCCGCGAAGACACCCTCGACGCTCGTTGCAAACTTCCCGTACTCAGCCTGGAAGTTGCTACGGGCATCGGTCTCCACCCCGAGCGATTCGGGCACATACTGCTCAGGCCCCAAGAATCCCATCGCGAGCAAGATCAGTTGAGCGGGCCAGTCCTTTTCGCTGCCTTCGACTTCGCTCATCTGCCAACCGCCTTCATCGTTCTTGGTCCACTGGACCTCGACGGTTTGAATGCCAGCCAGTTTGCCCGCATCGTCGACCAAAAATTTCTTGCTGAGAATTTGGTACTCACGTGGATCCTTGCCAAATTTGGCTTCGGCTTCCTCGTGACCGTAGTCGACACGGAATACGCGCGGCCACTCCGGCCAGGGGTTGTCGGGAGCCCGGTCTTCAGCCGGTTTCGGAAGCAACTCGAAATTAACTAGTGAGCGGCAGCCATGACGGATGCTTGTCCCGATACAATCCGTCCCCGTGTCGCCGCCGCCAATGACGATCACATCTTTCCCTTCGGCACTGATGAACTGATCGCCGAGTTCGTCGCCGTGAACGCTTTGCTTCGTGTTCGCGGTCAAGAACTCCATGGCATAGTGAACCCCTTGGGCCTCGCGACCTTCGATCGGCAGATCGCGTGGTTTGGTCGCACCACAAGCCAACAACACGGCATCGTACTGATCCCGCAGCTCGTCTGTTGTGATGTCTTTGCCAACATTCACGCTGGTTCGGAACTCCACACCTTCCGCGGTCAGTTTGTCGACGCGCCGCTGCAGCACATCCTTGGACAGTTTCATGTTTGGAATGCCATACTGCAGCAAACCGCCGGGGCGATCGGCACGTTCAAAAACAGTCACGAGGTGACCGACTTTGTTCAGCTGATCGGCAGCAGACAAGCCTGAGGGCCCGCTGCCTACGATCGCTACCTTCTTGCCCGTTCGCGATTCCGGCGGTTCAGGCTTGATCCAGCCTTCCTCCCAGGCCCGGTCAACGATCGCGTTCTCGATATTCTTAATCGTGACCGGCGGGCTGGTGATTCCCAGCACGCAGGCGCCCTCACACGGGGCAGGACAGGTGCGTCCCGTGAACTCGGGAAAGTTGTTCGTCTTGTGCAGACGCTCAATCGCTTCCTTCCACCGGTTGTTATAGACCAGATCATTCCACTCCGGAATCAAGTTGTCGATCGGACAACCGCTGGCCGATTGGCAGAACGGAACACCGCAATCCATGCACCGGGCGCCCTGATCTCGCAGATGCTCGGTTTTATGCTCCGTATAAATTTCGTCATAATCATTGATCCGCACGACTGGCAGACGCCATGGCACTTTTTCGCGGTCGAACTCGGTAAACCCAGTGATCTTGCCCATGGTATTGATCCTGAAAAGATGAGGTAATTGAGAGGTAGTGAGCCGAGCTGCCTAAGCAGCCGGGTAGTATTCCTGTGAGCCGAGCTGCGTATGCAGCCAGGTAATATTCCTATGAGCCGAGCTGCGCAAGCAGCCGGGTAGTATTGCTGTCAGCCGAGCCGGCGTGAGCAGCCGGGTAACGCCCGTCACCCGGCTTCGCACCGCACACGGCCAAATCGTTTCATTGCAACGGCCTAGACCGTTGCGGCGACCGATTCGTCGGCTTGTTTCTGAGCACGCTCCTGCAGAACACGCTTGTAATCGATCGGCATGACCTTGACGCATTGACTGAGGAAGGTGTCCCAGTCCGCCAACACTTCGGCAGCCACGTCGCTGGACGTATATTCCTGGTGGCGTTGGATCATTGCCTTGACCTCTTTTTCCTCTTCAGCCGACTCGATCTTTTCGAGTTCGACGGTCGCGAGATTGCAGTTCAAGTTGAAGTCACCTTGGCGGTCCCAAACGTAGGCGATCCCGCCAGACATCCCGGCAGCAAAGTTCCGGCCGGTCCAGCCGAGCACGACCACGCGTCCGCCCGTCATGTACTCACAGCCGTGATCACCGACGCCTTCGACAACCGCATTGGCACCGCTGTTACGAACGCAGAACCGCTCGGCGGCGCGTCCACTGAAATAGGCCTCGCCGCTAGTCGCCCCATACAAACAAACATTGCCAACGATCACATTTTCAGCCGCGGCGAAGGTGCGTTCGCGAGGTGGGTAGACCATGACCCGGCCGCCCGAAAGTCCCTTGCCGACGTAATCATTGGCATCGCCTTCGAGTTCAATGGTCACGCCGTGAGCTAGGAACGCGCCCAAGCTCTGGCCGGCCGAACCGGTCAAGTCGATGTGAATGGTGTCGTCTGGCAACCCTTTCTGGCCGTGAACCTTCGCGATTTCGTGAGACAAGATCGTGCCGACGGTACGATTGATATTGATGATCGGAGAGACGATCCGCACCGGTTCTCCCGTATCGATCGCCGAGCGGGCCTCGCTGAGGATCTTGGTCATGTCCAAGGACTTTTCCAGCCCATGATCCTGTTTGCGCGAACAGATCACGCCAACATTCTCATGCGGCTTGGTGGCTGGTTGCAGGACGTGGGTCAAATCCAATCCGTCGCTCTTCCAGTGCTTGATAGCATCGTCAGTCATCAGGACGTCGCTGCGGCCGACCATCTCGTCGATCGAGCGGAAGCCCAGCTTGGCCATCAGGCGGCGAGCATCCTCGGCAACCATGAATAGATAATTCACGACGTGCTCGGGCTTGCCCGTAAACTTCTTACGCAGCTCCCGATCTTGAGTCGCGATCCCAACCGGGCAAGTGTTCAAGTGGCACTTCCGCATCATGATGCAGCCCAGTGTGATCAGCGGCGCGGTTGCGAAACCGAACTCCTCGGCACCAAGAAGAGCTGCGATCACGACGTCGCGTCCTGTCTTCAGTCCACCATCGGTTTGCAGAATCACGCGGCTTCGCAGATCGTTGAGAACGAGCACTTGGTGCGTTTCGGCAATCCCGAGTTCCCAGGGCAATCCAGCGTGTTTGATGCTCGTCAGCGGCGAGGCCCCCGTTCCACCGGTATCGCCGGAAATGAGGATGTGGTCGGCGTGCGCCTTGGCAACGCCCGAGGCAATCACCCCAACACCCACCTCACTGACAAGTTTGACGCTGACGCGAGCCGAGGGGTTGCTGTTCTTCAAATCGTGAATCAGCTGAGCCAAATCCTCGATCGAGTAGATATCGTGGTGCGGTGGTGGGCTGATCAATCCCACGCCGGGCGTGCTGTAGCGAATTCCGGCAATGTAGTCGTCGACTTTCTTGCCGGGCAACTCACCACCTTCGCCAGGCTTGGCGCCTTGGGAGACCTTAATTTGCAATTCATCTGCATTGGCCAAGTATTCGATCGTGACACCGAAGCGTCCCGACGCAATCTGTTTGATGCTCGACCGCTTCGAGTCCCCATTCTCCATCGTTTGGAAACGAATCGGATCTTCGCCGCCCTCGCCCGTGTTGCTCTTGCCGCCGAGCCGGTTCATGGCAACGGCCAAAGCCTCATGAGACTCAGCGCTGATGCTGCCGAGACTCATCGCACCGGTGCAAAATCGCTTGACAATGTCCTTGGCACTCTGGACCTCATCGAGCGGCAGGGCTGGCCCCGCGACACCTTCGCGGAAGCCGAATAGACCACGCAGGGTGCATCGATTGCGGTTGTCCTCGTTGATCGTGTGAGCGAATTGCCAGTAGGCATCTTCATTGTTGTTTCTCGCTGCGAGCTGCAGGCTCGAGATCGACTGGGGGCTCCAAGCATGCTTCTCACCCTCGGCTCGCCAGTGGAATTCGCCTAGGTTCGGCAGGGAGGGCAGTCGGTCGCTGGATTTCTCGGGGAAGCCGAGTTCGTGGCGTCGCAGCGTCTCTTCGGCCAGAATGTCGAACGAGACTCCCTGGATACGGCTAGCCGTGCCGACGAAGCAGCGTTCGATGATCTCGTCACGCAGGCCGAGAGCCTCGAAAATCTGGGCACCTTTGTAGCTCTGCAGCGTGCTGATGCCCATCTTGGCCATGACCTTGAGCATGCCCTTGCCGACGGATTTACGGTATCCAGCAACCACGGCATCGTCATCGCAGGCAGGCGGCAACAGACCGTCGCGGTGGGCCTGCCACAGCGATTCAAACGCCAGGTACGGATTGATCGCATCAGCCCCGTAGCCGATTAACAAGCAGTGGTGATGGACCTCCCGCGCCTCGCCGGTTTCGAGCACCAAACCCACCCGGGTCCGCTTGGCTTGAGCGACCAGGTGATGGTGAACAGCACCGGTGGCCATCAGCACACTGACGGGCACGCGGTCATATGATACCGCACGATCGCTCAGCACGATCAATTGGATGTTATCGTCACAGGCTGCCTCGGCTTCGGCGCAGATGCGGTCGAGCGTCTTCTGCAACCCGGCTTTGCCTTCGCTGCGGTCAAACGTGATATCGATCGTGCGGCTGTGCCAGCCCTCGTAATTGATATGTTTGAGCGTCGCAATCTCTTCGTTGGTCAAAATCGGATGGTCTACGAGCAATCGGTGGCAGTGTTGCTCCGTCGCCGCCAACAGGTTCTGCTCCGGACCGATGTAACATTCCAGCGACATGATCACCTCTTCGCGAATCGAATCAATCGCGGGGTTGGTAACCTGAGCGAAGAGCTGCTTGAAGTAGTCGTAGATCATCCGCGGTTTATCCGACAAACACGCCAGGGCGGAGTCGTTCCCCATCGATCCAACGGGATCCCGCGCTTGCTCGACGAGCGGGCGAAGCATGAAATTCATCGTTTCCGACGTGTATCCAAACGCTTGCATCCGCGGTAACAAGGTGCCCCCGTCAAATCCGTGCGGCTCCTGTTCAGGATGCAGGTCGGCCAAGCGAATGCGTTGCTCCTTGAGCCACTTTCCATAAGGTTTGCGGACAGCAAATTCTCGCTTGAGTTCCTCGTCAGGAATCAGACGTCCCTGCTCGAAATCGATCAAGAACATTTTGCCTGGTTGCAATCGCCCCTTCTCGCGAACGATCGACGGATCGACTGGCAAGACCCCGACCTCGCTCGCCATGATCACGCGATCGTCGTGGGTGATGTAATAGCGGCTCGGGCGCAACCCGTTGCGGTCGAGCGTCGCGCCGATGTAATGGCCGTCGGTGAACACGATCGAAGCCGGGCCGTCCCACGGCTCCATTAAACAGCTGAAGTACTCGTAGAATGCTCGCTTGTCTTCCGGCATCGTCTGATGCTTCTGCCATGCTTCGGGAACCATCATCATCATGGCTTCCTGCAGCGTACGGCCATTCATGAGCAGGAATTCGAGCACGTTGTCGAACGTTCCTGAGTCGCTCAGGTGTGGTTCGATCACCGGGAATAGATTCTTCAGCTCGTCGCCGAAGATCTCGCTCTTGGCCATCCCCTCACGCGCCCGCATCCAGTTCCGGTTACCACGCAGCGTGTTGATCTCACCATTATGGCTCATGAATCGCAACGGCTGAGCACGATCCCAACTCGGGAACGTGTTCGTGGAGAAGCGACTGTGGACCATCGACAGATGGGTTTCAAAGTCCTCGTCACGCAGGTCAGGGAAGTAGGGCATCACCTGAGCAGGCGTCAGCATACCCTTGTAAATAATGACTTTGGTCGACAGCGAACACACGTAGAAGACGAGTGCCTGTTCGAGCGTCTCGCTGCCGCGTAGTGCATGAGAAGCCTGTTTGCGGATCAGGTAGAGCTTGCGTTCGAACTCCTCTTCGGACAATCCTTCAGCTGCCTCGACGAAGAGTTGCTCGATCACCGGTTCACTCTGCCGCGCCGTCGGCCCAATATCCGCTGCGTCGGCTTGTTGTGGAACGTCACGCCATCCGATCAAGGTTTGACCGGTCTCAGCGATCAACTTTTCCATCGTGTCCTTGCAGATCTTGCGTTCAGCATCATCGGGCGGCAGGAAAATCAACCCAGCAGCGAACTTGCCAGCTTCCGGCAACTCCACACCGAGGTCTGACTTAGCAACCTTGCGAAGAAACTTGTGCGGTAGACCACAGAGGATCCCCGATCCGTCACCTGTGTTCGGTTCACAACCGCACGCACCCCGGTGATCCATGTTCTGCAGAATCGTATCGGCATCGATCACCGTCTGGTGACTCGGGATGCCTTTGATGTGCGCGACGAAGCCGACTCCACAAGCATCCTTTTCCATCTCGGGATCGTAAAGACCTTGGGCCGGGGGCAGGTGATATTGATTGAGTTGATTCATGGTGGTTTAGTTGCTGTTAGGAGTGAAAAGATTTATGTTTGATAGGCACTAAATCAGCACCGATGCGGCCCGATCCTGGGATTCGCATCGCTCGCGGTCCGCTTTGGCCGCCTCGTTCTTGGTGAGCAGGTCATGCTCCATCTCGTGGCCCAACAAGAGTGAGCCGAAGTCGATTGCCGCGCCGCTGAGCGCGCCGCGTTTGCGGAAGATGATCCCCAATGGGCGAACCATCTGAATCTCTCGACAGGCAATGACACGTAAAGTGCCATCGGCCGTCTCACGTCGTACCGCCGCCTCAGGGATCATCCCAATCCCCCGGTTTGCCTGGATCGCTCGCACGATCGAGTCGCAATTGTCGAACTCCATTGCGGTCACCACCGATATCCCCGCCGCCTTGAAACACTGATCAACGGACTGACGCAGAACCAATCCACGTTCAAATCCAATCATCTCAATGCCATTGAGCTGCGCGGCCGAAACCTCGGTCTCACACGCTAAAGCGTGCTCCGCCGAACAGACCAAACGCATCGGTTCGGACTGCCACGGGATCGTCCCAAGTACCTTGGTCGCACGGGGGAAGCTGACCAGCCCAAAGTCGACCTTGTTCTCAAGTACCAACTCCACGACCCGCTGGCTCGAGCCAAACTCAGTGCGGACGCGAACATCAGGGTGATGCTCCTCGAAAGCCTTCGTGGCCTCGGGCATGTAACTCAGACCGACCGAATATACCGCTCCGACCGTCACCGTGTCACTGCGATGGCGGTCGTGCTCCTGGACACGCTCGATCAATTCCTTGTACTGGCGAACGATCTCGCGAACGCCCAATAGGTAGATCTGCCCCGCCTCGGTCAGCGTCAAAGGACGCTTGGAACGATCGAACAGCTTCGATCCGATGGACTCTTCCAGATGCCCAATCGATTGACTGACTGCGCTCTGAGTGACGCCCGCCGCTACGGCAGCCTTCGAAAAGCTCCGTTGGTCGGCGACATGACAGAAAAGTTCGAAGGTTCGCAGCTGCAAATGTCGCCTCTATTAGATTTGGTGATAGCACTGCCTCAGATCGTTAGGGCAGCTAATGCGAGAAGAGTACCGAGCAGACGGGCGGTCGTCAAGTGCGGGCGGGTATCGCACCGCCTCCCGCCGCTCTCCCGCTACGCCGCCGATCAGTCACGGCCGATGCGGCCCTTCGCTGGGGGAGCCATCGGCAGGCCTGAGCCGCCTGCATGCGTCGAACCCAAACGTTTATCTGAACAAAGGTTTCATGCCCAACCCAGCCGCGGTGTTAGACCTGTTCTGCCAGTTCGACCAATCCTGCCAGTTCCACTCGTTCTGCCAGTTCGCCCCGTTCTGACAGTTCGACCTGTCCTGCCCGTGATGCGGTCGCCGCGTTTCTCCGTCCGCCGAGAGAGTGACCCGCTGATCGGTGACGTCCTCGGGAACAGTTCGCTAAGATCCGCCTCCATGTCCGCTCGCACCAAACGATGTCTCCGCTGTTTTCGCCCCCGCTCGCTTTGCTTCTGCGATGCGATCGAGCCCGTGCATCACCGCACTTCGGTCATTATTCTACAGCACCGACGCGAGCGGTTTCATCCGTTCAATACAGCGCGGATCGTCAGCGAATCGCTGCAGAGCTGCAAACTTCTGGTCGCCTACAACGACGAGCTCGCCGAGCAGTTTGCGGCACTGCCGCTCGACGAGGAAGTCGGACTGCTTTATCCGGGGCCGCAATCGCAGCTATTGAGTGACCTGTCGCCATGCGATCGGCCGCAGCAGTTGGTTGTCTTGGACGGCACCTGGCATCAAGCCAAAACGCTGTACCGAGACATCCCGAGGCTGCACACACTTCCACAGTATCGGTTGGCCCCGAAAACACCGGGGCGATATCGAATCCGTCGCGAGCCCGATGCGCACGCCCTCTCGACCCTGGAGGCGACGGCAGCAGCATTGCTGGCACTGGAGCCCGAAAACACGGAGTTGGCTGGTCTGACGCGAGTGTTCGATCGCATGATTGGCGACCAATTAAGCAAGACCACCACGAACTGGCGTCAGAACCAACGCCGCCGCCGAGGCTCCGCGAACGTCCCACGCGTGCTGAGCGGGGATCTGGAGAATATTGTCGTGGCCTACGGCGAGCGTGGCACTGGCGCCCCGCTCCCGATGTACTGGACCGCCATGCGGCTCGGTAGCGGCGAGCGTTTCGAGTGTGCGATCGAGTCCCCCGCCTTTGATGATGCGAAGCTGATGGGGCACCTCCGGCTGGACCGACGAGTCGCTGAGCGGGCACTCAGCTTGGCCGCATTTCGTAGCAGCTGGCAATCTTTCTTGAGGCCCGCTGATCGCATCGCGATGCAGCACCATGGTACCGCCGAGCTGCTGCAGAATGCCCAGGCTGACTTCGCTCCGACTCTGATTCTCAAGTCCATCAACGTCCCGGCATCAGTAAAATCACCGGACGCGTCACTAGACGAGTCATCCATCGGAGCCTCAGACGAGCCGGGGACGTGCCGGGCCAATGACCGATTGCAAACAGCGGTCGCCTATGTTTACCGGCTCAATGCGTTGTATCAAAACAACGGCGAGCCGATTGCAACACGCGATTGACGTGCAACAAAGGAAAGAAATGATCGCCGGACAGCGTCTCCAAAGAAAATGTCGCGGTCGTGCGTCCTCGCCATCCCTCCATCCTTTCAGCACTCACTCGGGTATCTCGCGACCCCGCGTACGCTCTGACGGGAATGTCGACGATCTTCGCAGCATCATCCTGATAGGACTCCATCAAGCTTAAATCGTGACGGACAGGAGGCAGGAATAACCGCATGGCTTCCTCGTTCTCGCGGAGCGTCTGGGGAATCCCGCCGTAGCGACGGTCGAGCTGTTGGACAAACTCAGCGTCCTCGAGATGGACGATCGAATCGCGACGTGAAATCAGCTCCGGCGGCGACATTGCCATCACCACCAAACCGCTGGCTGCGGCGGACTGCGCGACACAGTAGGCCAACAATGCGCCAAAACTGTGACCAATCAATACTGGCGGGCGAGGCAGTTGCGGCAGTTCGGCGACCAACGTTGCAATCAGCTGATCGAGGGTATCCGGCATCGTTTCGTTAAATCGCCGCTCGCGTCCTGGCAAGGTCGCGGCAAACACATTGATTCCGGGCGGTGAACGATTGAGTTGACGGATCAACGAAGAAACGCCCCCACCGGCATGCGGGAACCAGACCACACTCTCGGTCGACGGCAGCGGATTACCAATGCGGCGATACCAGGACTGCGGTGACGCGTTGCTCATCAAATCAGACAATCCATCATCCATGGGGCCGATTGAAATCACGGCGGAATTTCACGAACTCGTTCATCTTTTCACGCACTTCCACGGGTCTTATGCTATCGCATGACCAACGAATCATCCGGTTCCGTCTCGTCGGTAGCGATGATCTCATGAGTTGTTTTACTCAATTCACCTCTGACCACCTACCGCCCATGCATCGAAAACCCGCTTCGGCTGCTCAACGGACGCCCGATTGGTTGTCACTGCCGCATTTGCTCACCGAGCGTGCACGGTTGCATCCCGATCGCCCCGCGTTGACATTTATCGACGGTGACGGCCCAACGCCTTCGTTGACCTATGCAGAGCTACACGACCGTGTCATCGAACTGACGCAGCGGATCGAGGGCGTCATGGGAAGTCGTCGCCCCACAGCCTCCCAGGAGCGTGCGGTGGAGGAATCGCAATTTGCCGCGGCGGCAGACCGGGCTCTCCTCCTGTTCCCGCCCGGGCTCGAGTTCATCGTCGGGTTCTTCGCCTGCCAGTACTGCCGGCTGATTCCCGTACCGACTTGTTTTCCCAAACCGGGGCGTGCCATGCCCCGCCTGGAATCCGCAGCGGCCGATTGCGCGCCGGCACTGCTCCTGGCCGATGCAGAAACTCTCGCAGGCCTCGATCCCGCCCGATTGTCCCACGCGGTTACCTCGCCACCCCACCTGGCGACCGACGCCGTTCAACCCGGCCCCATCGCCGGGAATGCCGCGGCACTTCTCGATCGGATCGAGCCCACCGACCTCGGATTGCTCCAGTACACGAGCGGTTCGACGAGCGATCCCAAAGGGGTCATGGTTTCCCACGCAAACCTGCTGACAAACCTGGAGTCGATCTGCGATGCATTCGGCCTGCACCGGAGTCGCTCGGCCGACGACCACTCGATCTCCGCTGTGTCTTGGTTGCCTCCGTTTCATGACATGGGGTTGATCGGCGGGCTCCTCGAAGCGATCTACCTTGGCGGGCACACGACGTTGATGTCACCGCGTTCTTTCTTGTCGAAGCCTTCGCGGTGGCTCGCAACGATTGCAAGTACGGGCGCAACGATCAGCGGGGCACCTAACTTTGCCTTCGAGTTGTGTGTCGACCGGATGACGGCCGATGAGGCTGCCGAGCTCGACCTGAGTCGCTGGGAGGTCGCCTTTTGCGGCGCCGAACCGATCGCGGTGGAGACGCTCGACCGATTTGCCAACCATTTTGCCGCTGCAGGATTTCGCAGCAATGCGTACATCCCTTGCTATGGCCTAGCCGAGGCGACGCTGTTGGTTGCTAGCAGTCGTTCGAATCACTCAGCTCCACGCCTGAAGATTGATCGCGACGAATTAACGATGGGCCGTGCCACGCCCGTCGGTGACGATCATCCTCGCAACCAAACCCGCACAATCGCCTGCTGCGGCGAACCCTGTTTGGATACGCGAATCGAGATCGTCTGCCCAGACGGGCGGCCCTGCCTCGATGGTCAAATTGGCGAGATCTGGCTGCAGGGTGGCTCCATTGCCCAGGGCTATTGGCAGCGTGACGACATTAATGCCGAACGTTTCGGCGCACGAATCGCCAACGACGCAGCTGCCGGTGAGTTCCTCCGCACCGGGGACCTGGGATTCTTCCATGACGGCAACCTTTATGTGACCGGTAGATGCAAGGACCTCATCATTCTGCGCGGCCGTAACCATTTCCCTCAGGATATCGAGGCCACCGTGCAGCGAGCACTCGGTGACCAGATGACTCGGTGCGTTGCCGTGGCAACCAACGCCTACGTCGGAGAAGCCCTTTCCATTGTTGCGGAGGTATCGCGACACACCGACGAAGACTCGCTCCCGTCACTCGTTCGTCACATCCGACGGCAGGTCATCGACGAGCACGAAATCGATGCGCGGCAGATCGTTCTGACGCGGCCGGGGGCCATCCCGGTGACCACGAGCGGGAAAGTCAAGCGTGCGGCGTGCCGACAGTTACTCGAGTCCGATGAAATCCCTGCTCGCTATGAATGGTCTCGCTCCATTCTCGCCGACCAGGGCACGTCGGATCAGCTACCCCCGTTGCCCCAGCACGTCGATGAATCGTCTCGTGGTGAAGCGACGCAACAAATTGAAGCGTGGATGCTGGCCTGGCTCATCCATCGCAGTGGGATGGATGCGAAAGACGTCTGCCGCGATACCCGCTTCACCGAGCATGGGCTCGATTCCATGAGCGCAGTCGAATTGAGCGGCGAACTCGACGATTGGCTGGGCGTGGAATTGACGCCCGTGGTCGCTGAGACTTACCCCACCCCGGCGAAATTGGCCGCCTACCTGGCTGGCGAACTGGTAGAATCCACACCGCACTGAGCCATCCATCGTGCTCGGACCGCACCTGGATTCCGGCAAAAAACGCCCGCAGCCCGTCCCCTCCCATTCTCTTAAGTTGCAGTCCCATGCGCTGTCACGTGCCAACTTCATGCCGCCGTGTTCTGGCTATCCTATGCGGCATCGTCACATTGCCCGTTAGCGCCGATACACCTCGGGCAAACTCGACGCCGGCCCAGCCAAACATTGTCGTCGTGCTTGTCGATGACATGGGCTACGGAGACCCGGGCTGTTTCCAGCCGCAATCCAAGATTGAGACGCCCCACATCGATGCGCTCGCCCGGGCCGGGATGCGTTTCACGGATGCCCACGCCCCTGGGCCTCTATGCCACATGTCGCGTTATGGGCTGATGACAGGCCGGTACCCGTTTCGAACCGACGTCAGTGTCTGGCCGACCGAGCCGCTGATTGAGCGGCACCAGATGACCATCGCGTCGCTCGCGAAAGACCAGGGCTATCGAACGGCCATGGTAGGGAAGTGGCATCTTGGGTTTCGTGAGCATGGCTACGACCAACCCTTGCCAGGCGGTCCAGTCGACTGCGGATTCGATCACTTCTTTGGAATCCGAGCCTCCACAGACATCCCGCCCTACTTTTACATCCGCGACGATCATGCTGTCGAAGAACCGACTGAGCGGATTGCGGCGAATCGCAGCGAGAACTGGTCACCCATTCAGGGCGCCTTTTGGCGGGCGGGAGGAATCGCTCCGAATCTGCAACTCGACAATGTGCTCGAACGTTTCACTGACGAGGCGATCAAGGTCATCGAACAGCACGCGGCCCAAAACGGTCCGTCAGACGACGAGCAACCCGCTCAGCCGTTAATGCTCTATCTGGCCTATCCCGCGCCGCACACTCCCTGGCTGCCCGCGGAGAGGTTCGCTGGCAAGAGCAAGGTTGGCATGTACGGCGATTTCGTCATGATGGTCGACGCCGAGATCGGACGGGTCACTCAGTCGCTCCGGACGGCGGGAATGGAGGAGGAAACCCTTCTGATCTTCACGTCCGATAACGGTCCGGTTTGGTACGAGGACGACACTCGACGCTATCAGCATGATTCCGCGGGCGGGCTACGCGGCATGAAAGCCGATGCCTGGGAAGCTGGGCACAGGATGCCGCTTATCGTGCGTTGGCCAGGACGAGTTCCAGCAGACAGCCACAGCGAGCAATTGGTTTGCTTCACCGATTTCCTCGCCACCTTTGCAGACGTACTCGACGTGACCCTTCCCAAGAATGCGGGGCCCGACAGCTTCAGCTTTCTTCCGGCCCTGCTGGGAAATTCCTCTCAGACCGCGACGATGCGGAAACAATGGGTCATGCAAGCCGGCAGCGTGCGTTCGATGATGACCATTCGCGAAGGCAACTGGAAACTCATCACCGAGTTAGGCTCGGGTGGGTTTTCCAAACCCAAACGGCAACAGCCGAGCGAGGGCGGCCCCACCGCTCAACTCTATGACCTGAAAGCCGACCCGGCCGAACGGACCAACCTATTTGCCGAACGCCCGGACATTGTCATTCGATTGCAAGCCGCTCTCAATGAGATCGTTCACAACCATCATAGCCGCCCCACGCCACGCCCCGATTCGATCGACTAGAATGGTGCCGATACCCGGCCTGCCGACGCACGTGCCGTCGCCCGCCTCCGCTCCCCGCTAACTCGGCTGCCACTCGATGTTTCGTAACACCTTCCTCGCGCTGCTGTTGCTGCTGACAACCAGCACCAACCTCGAAGTCGTCGTCGCCCAGGAGCGCGCCGAGTCACCCAACGTGATCTTGATCATGAGCGACGACCAGGGCGGGGGCGACTACGGATTCATGGGCAACGATCTCATTCGGACGCCTCACCTCGACACGATGAAAGATCAGAGTGGCTTCCTGAGCAACTTCTACGTCAGTCCGGTCTGCGCACCGACGCGGGCCAGCCTGATGACAGGGCGATACAACTACCGCACGCGTTGCATCGATACCTACATCGGCCGCGCCATGATGGCTCCCGAAGAGGTCACTGTCGCCGAAGTTCTCCGCGACGCTGGCTATCAAACCGGTATCTACGGCAAATGGCATCTAGGCGATAGCTATCCGCTGCGGGCAATGGATCAGGGGTTCCAAGATAGCCTCGTCATCCGCGGCGGTGGGATCGGCCAACCGTCCGATCCGATCGGAGCGGAGGGGAAATACACCGATCCAATCCTGATTCGAAACGGTGAGGAAGTGCCGTTGAAAGGATACTGCACCGACCTCTACTTCGACGCTGCCATCGACTTCATCGAAGAGACAGTGAAAACAGAACAGCCGTTCTTCACCTACATTGCGACCAATGCACCGCACGGGCCGTTCCATGATGTGCCCGATGAACTCTACCAGCAGTACCAGCAGGTCGATTTCGCTCCGATCATTATCGGGCAGGTTTCCGACAAACGAGCCAAAGCGGAACAGGACAAACTGGCCCGGATCGCGGCCATGATCACCAACATCGACGACAACGTTGGCCGCCTGATGGGCGAACTCGAGCGACTCGGCATTCGCGACAACACGATCGTCATTTATCTCAACGACAATGGTCCAAATACGAGACGTTACGTCGGCGAGATGCGGGGCAAGAAGGCTGACGTCGACGATGGTGGCATCCGCTCCCCGCTGCTCTTCCACTGGCCGGCGCGTGTTCCCGCCGATCAAACCTCTGACGAACTGTGTGCCCATATCGACGTGATGCCCACCATTCTCGAGGCCTGTGGGATCGAGCCGCCGATGGAGAATCCCATGGACGGCCGCAGCTTCCTGCCACTGCTCACTAACGAGGATCCGCGCTGGCCGACTCGCCAAGTGATCTTTCAAGCTCATCGCGGCGACGTCCCACACCCGTATCATCATTTTGCTATTCACGAAGCACCCTGGAAACTGGTGCACCCCAGCGGTTTCGGCCGCGAGCGTTTTGTGGGCGAGCCCAAAATCGAACTGTACAACCTGAACGAAGATCCTCGCCAGCAACACAATCTCGTCGACGAGCGACCGCAAGTCACCAAGCGTTTGCTCGCCGCGTATCACGATTGGTTTGAAGATGTCAGCTCCACACGGCCCGATAACTACGCCCCTCCGCGAATCGTCATCGGCACCGAACATGAGCCGTCGACGGTGCTCACACGCCAGGATTGGCGGCACATTCAGGGCACCCCCTGGGCGGCAGGTTCCAACGGGCTCTGGAAATTAGAGGCGCGAGAGCCCGCGACCTATCGCATCGAACTGATCTTTCGAAACGCCCCTCCCTCCGCATCCGCCACGATCCGAGCAGGCGAAGCCAGCGAACGTGTTGAGATCGAGACCGGGGATCCGCGCGGCCACTTTGCCACGATGGAGCTGCCGGCGGGGCAGTTCGATTTCCAGGTCGACGTTGACGTCGACGGGACAGTTCGCGGTCCCCATCAAGTCATCGTCTCTCGCAGCCTCGAGACAGACTCCCAATAGACACACGAGTGCCAGCACGGGGCGTCGGATCCTTACCCTGCACCATTCTGGCGGGCTTTCCAGATTCCAGTGAACCTTTCGCCCGCCCGCTACGTCTGGTAGAGTGGAATTCGATGTCGTTGACGACTTTTCGTCGCCACTGACGTCACCCCAGGTACCTGGGGGCGACTTGGAATCGACCGGATGTCAAGAAGCGAATGCCTGCGTGTCGTGGTTGATCAGAAGGCCACGTAAAAATCTGATCAAAAATTTTAGTTGCAGAAGAAAACTTTGCACTCGCCGCCTAAGTATAGGTAGCGCGGACTGAGGGGGATCGCCGGAGTCGCCCGAATGTCCGTCACAATTCCGGATCGCTGGTCGTCTTACTCAAGACGCGATCGGTTAAATTTGATTTGAGTTAGCCAATCGGGGAGCCTGTTAGGCAGCGCCTCGTGAAGCGAATCGCTCGCAAGAGCACAAATAGTCTGACTACACATGTAGACGGTGTCGTGGATGCATCGCGGGACGGGAGTTCAATCCTCCCCGCCTCCACTGATTAGCCACTTTGCGATTCTTCGCAGAGTGGCTTTTTTTATGGACTAACGTCCATTCCCGTAATTGATGAGCATCTCCGCCCGTCACTGGGTCGAATGAGACCGATCTCGGAGGGCAACTGGACGCTGGTGGACAGGCCTCCAGACGTCTTCATCAACCGGTCCCACGGGAGAAACACGCTTTTGCCACAGTTGCTTCATTTGAGCGGCAAGTTGAGTAAAGAGAGCGACCTGCGATCACTCAATACTCCTCGGGAACCTGGCGATCGTCCCGCAGCATCAGGTTAAGAAACACACCTTGGTCAATGGAGTCAGTGATATTCCGCACTGAGCCATCGCACAGCCCAATGTGGACCGAACCCGGATGGAAACTGAATGGCTGACTCTTGTTGGTATGGTTGAGCGATCGATAGCTGCCACAGGTGTCGATGGTCGCTTCCCAGGCTGCTGGCTTGGTGCAGTCAGTCGGGGTATCGGGAAGGTTCGGATTAGCGGACGTTGACTTGCCACGGTTCGTATTCGACGTGTCGGCAGTCATATTGTCGCCGAGGTAGGCTCGCATTTTCACGCCGTCACCCGCTCCCGCCCAAGCGATGCTCGGACCGCCCGTGGGGTCTACCATCCTGCCGCGCACAAACAGTTCAGGAGAACCGACGCACTCATAGTACATCAGCGTGTTTGAAAAGCCGTCCAAGATGCTGCTCGCCCGTCCGCCCTTGTTGTTGGGATTGAAATTCCGCGATCCCGAGGCTGGGGTCATTGCCGTGCTGAATTGCATCTGTGGCTCGCCGTCGCGATAAAACAGCGGGTGTCCTTCCGGACGAAGTGCTGGAATCCGCGGGGTGGTGTAATCTGCGACACCCATTGTAAAGCCGTCGCTGTCAATGATCGTTCCGGATCCCGTGCGACTGGGACATTGAAACACCGAGAGTTGCGATGCCGCACCATCGAGCAACTGGTCCTTGTTGCTCCAGTCCGTTGACAAGATACCGTTGTAACCCCATTTGTACTCCGATGCCGTCGGCACGTTGAAATTCGGGTGCTTGGCTGCGTTGAACCGATCACCGAGTTCCGTTTGCTCGACGTACCCCAAAATTCGCCACAAGGAACCCGTCCGAGAATAGGGGTAATGCTTGAACGTGTGCTCGAACATCGTCATGCCGAGCACAATTTGCTTGACGTTGTTTTGACACTGCATCCGGCGTGCTGCTTCGCGTGCGGCCTGCACGGCAGGCAACAGCAACCCGACCAAAACGCCAATGATGGCGATCACCACCAAGAGCTCAACAAGGGTGAATCCGGACTTCCGCTGTTTCAGAGAGGTACACGGCAGCGGTGAACGACGGGCGGTAAAAAGCATTTTCCAGAACTTTGCGCGGGGGGAGGCTTGGCGGGAATCTTCATCGCAGCAGTGCTGCGAACGGATGTCTGGCTGGCTGGACAAAGTTTGCTGGCTTGACGCTCTGGCTATTGAGACTCAATCGCAATAGCCTTCGTTAGTTTAGAGTAGATGGCAGACCATGGTCAAGAGGCTCGCCTTGATTCACCGGCCCGTCACATCGGCCGAGGTATTTGACAGTACGGGGACACACACGAGGCGTCGCCGCGTCGCTTCCCGCGAGGGACAAACACCTGCGCGTCTCCGTGCCGCAAGGAATGCGGGCATCCCGCCCGCCCGCGAGAAATGGCAGTTGAGTTGACATCCGCTGTTCTGCATTGCCAGAGAGAACAAGACGTGGCCGGTCAGAGCATCTTCTGTGCGCCCCTGCCTGAAGCGCTACGGAAAATTTGACAACGGCCCCCTGAAGGAGTAGCCTTAACCGGCCTCACAGGGTAGGTGTACATCCCTATTCGGTGCGAAATTTCCCGAGAGAACACCATGTCCACTTTTTCTCAATCTGACCCCGCCTTTATGGCTCAGGACCAACAACGCCCTGAACGTGAGACACGGACTTGGCTATTCCTCTTTTATCTCTGCGGCGACCACGGTCAGTGGAGCCGCCGAATCCAAAAAAATCTCAAACACATCCGGAAGATCAAACCTTCCGAGCACGTCTATGTTGCGGTCCAACACGACTTGGCGGGAGAGGGGGCCCACCGATTCGTAATCGCGGACGAGTCAATGGACAATATTTCGGCCGATTCCATTGGCGAGATCAATACGGGCGACCCTGAAACGGCGCTGAAGTTTTTCCGTTGGGGCATCCAGCAATGTCCCGCCCGGCACATCGCGCTCATCTTTGGTGGCACGGGAATCGCCGAGCCGGATTCGATCGTGGGAAACGTTGACTCGACAGGCGACTACGAGCAACTGTTTGCGTTCTGTGACGACGGTACGGCTCAGGATGCTCTGAATCCGGTTGAGTTAGGTGAGGTGCTCGCAGAGTTGGTCAAAGACCGCGATGGCAAACCGATCGACTTAATCGCGTTTGACATGTGCTCGATGCAGTTCTTGGAGATTGCCTATCAGCTGCGATCATTGGTCCACGTCATGGTCGGATCGGAGAATAACGAACAGGCGCCAGAATGGTCATATGCCAAGTTGATCAACGGCTGTGCGGAGCTTCTACGATGGAAGGATGACGATCCACTTATCGACGATGAATCTGATGACGATCCCTGCAACCTTATCAAATTGCTCAAGGATATGCGGTATGCCAATCCGCGGGATCCTCGCGCGATGGGGTGCGTTCTGGTGCGAATCATTAGCGAGACCTATCACAGCAAGCAGGAGTTGCTGCCCGTGGTTTCTGCATTGGATTTATCACACTTGGAACGGATCACTCGCTCTTTGGATACGTTTCTTCTTGTGATGTTGGCCTCGTTGGGAAACCCCGTCGTCTGGGAAATGCGCGACCGCGTTTTCCGAAAGCTTGTCGCTGAATTTGATGAGCGAAACGATGCAGTTCCGGACCTACGAGGTCGCGAGCTGATTGCCTATGACTTGCTGGTTCTGCTGCAGGTCGTCTGTGAGGAGATGGACAAATTAATTGAGCAGGGGCCCTTTCGGTTCTGGTATCGACAGCAATTGACTCAGCATTTCACCGCGGAGAGAAAAGAACGCATTCCCGAAGAACTGCAGGTCAATTTTGAACACGCGTTTAAGAACCTCATGGCTACTCATTCGGAGAGGGCATTTCACCCCAAGTTGCCAAAAGGCGCCGCGCTCGATGCGGCGGCCGAATCACGACGCAAAATATTGGAAACAATGTGGCATGACTTTCAGACGCGAGATTCACAGGAAGAAGAAGCCAATTTTGAAAATGCGGCTCATCTGTTGAAAGTGACCCAAGAAGTGGCCACTCTTTTCGAGCCCGCCGCAACCGAATTGGCTACCAGCGGCCAGTCCTTTGTTTTGGCGAGCGAACCGCGTGCTGACGCCGATGACGGGGTGGATCGGAAGCTTAAAAAAACGCGACGATGCGGAGTCCTGATTCATCGCCCGCAACATCTCGATCGCTTGATAAACTCCGGCTATCTTGATCTTGATTTTCACCAGCACGTTCATTGGGTATCGCTGTTGGGCGCGATCAATCTGATCAGCAATCATCCGGGCGAAATGTGGCGTTTAATCAGCTCGTTACTTTCGACCGCGAGTGCTGGGGCAAGAGACGATTTGTTGAAGCGTTTGACGGGGCCAGACTCGGTGATTTCGGGTGCGGGCAGCCAGTTTCGAGCGCTCCGTCGTCCGCCCTGTGTGACGCTTTCGATCAACGAGGAGACGATCGACGAACTCAAGGCATCCATTCCGCTAGGGGATACGCCGGCACAACGTACAGTAGTCAAACGCAGCGGCTATCGCGTCGTGTTGGAATCGTCTCGGTTGGGCGCCACGGTTGCCGAACAATTCAGCCGCGTCAACGAGCAGACGATTCGAAGCACGCTCAGCCGCCTCGAAGGGTTGCTGCAACGCTCATGGGTAAACAAGACTCACCTGAAAACCTTTGAGTCGCTTGGTCGTTTGCTCGGCGAAGATGTCATTCAAAGATTGCATACTCCGTTAAACATCGAACGGCAACACGTCCAGAAGGAGACCCCCGATCAAGTCTTGCACCTGCAGCTGCAACTACCGCTGTCGCTGATGCGTTTCCCCTGGGAACTGATGCACGACGGCACAGCATTCTTGGGAGAACGGTACGCCCTCGGGCGACAACTGGCGATGCCAACGGGAATAGCACGACCGGTCCCGAAACGATCGCAGCGGGGACTGAAGGTCTTGATAATCGGTGACCCAATCCTGGGGTCCTTCGGAGGGGCCCAGCAACTACCGCGCGCGAGAGAGGAGGCGGAGCAAGTCGTTCAACAGTTCAAGCGACTCAAGGTGGAACTTGGTGGCGAACTAAACTTCCAACCAGAAGACGTGCGAATCAATGAAATTGTAACCACACACCAAGTTCGTGAATGGCTGCGTGAGGGGAAGTACGACATCATCCATTTCGCTGGGCACGCCGAGTACGTCGAGGACGACCGCGAACAAAGCGCCTGGATTCTGTCCGACGGACCGTTATGGGCGGTCGAGATTCGCAACACGTTGGCCAACGCCGGCTCAACGCCTTGGCTCGTCTACGCCAATGCCTGTGAATCCAGCATGGGCGAATCCGAGACAACGGGCTACCAGAGCGACGTCTTTGGGCTCGCGACCGCGTTCATCAATCAGGGCGTCACTGCGTACATCGGTCCGCTCTGGCCTATTGACGACGCGGTGGCTATGCAACTAGCCACCGATTTCTATGACGCTTTACTACTACAGCGTGAAAGTGTGGGCGAAGCGCTGCGGATCGCCAAAGCTCGGGCAAAACAGATCACGGTGGGTGGGATTGAGCCGAGCGAGTGTCTTGGAACCTTTGCCGGACTCAGTTGGGCAAGTCTGATTCTATACGGCAATCCGACGATGAAGCTGATGGATACGTTCGGCATGCAGTCAATCGACCCGCCCACGCCCAGATGCGGAAACTCAACACCGCATAACGACAGTGAGTCCCAACAGGCTGACATTCTTCGGCGACGCAAGGACGGATCGTGGGGCACCTGCCACGCGCCGCTGCAACGCTCGGTCTCCACGCTAGGTCGATCGCTCAGTGGCCCAGGAATGTCGGCCAAAATGCTGCGCAGCCGAGACGCGAGTGAAGCGATACCTGATGACCATTTTGAGTTAAGCCTCGTCGATCAAAACGGTCTACGCTACTGGCAGGTTGCAGACGGCGAGAAAAACCGACCTCTACCGGGTTCAATCTTTCAATGGGAAATCGATCGGAGCGATTCGCTGCGTCAGGCCTTTGGCATCCAACCGCGTGTCTTCAGCCCCCCGCTGACTCCACGCCCCATTGGACATTGGATCGCGGAGCGTTCCGCAGGATCGGTAGCGGAACTTGTCCAACGGTACGACTCCGAACGCATTGCAGGCGAACGCCTCGTACAGGTGAATCCCAACGCGACGGCTGAGCCACTGGGCCAATCTGCATTGAGTTTGGGCAACTATCCGACCTCAGGTGACGTCCCCCGCACGCTCCTAATTCTGCACGACACACTCTGTGACACCGAAAGCGTCTTGGGGATGTTGCAGGAGAGCTTTTCCCGTCGCGTCTGTCGCAAATATGCGGCCGTGGTGGGATTTGACCACCATACGCTTTCGAAATCGCCGCTGGAGAACGCCAATGCACTCGCACGTGCCCTCCAGCAACAGCTCGGGAATCGTGTCGCAAATGAGAACTGCATCGACATTCTCGCCCATGGTCGAGGCGGTTTGGTAGCCAAAGCTTTGATCGAATGCCACGATGCAAAGACCGTTGCTTGGGACAATTCCGTCCGCAAAATCATCTTCGCCGGAGTGCCCCATGGGGCTAGCCGCATGCTCCATCCTGACAATTGGGGCCAGCTTGCCGACCTGCTGATCAACATGTCCCATCTGGACGGAACAGGCATGTATGCAAGTGTCAGTGGTTTGCTGGCACGTCTAGCGGCCATGCAGCAACTCAGCCAAACCCACTCAGACCTCCAGCGGCCAAGAGATGTCCCAGGCTTGGCCGCACTCGACCCCAATCGCTGTACCCCCGCTTTACCGTGGCCGTCGCAAGTGGAGCGAGCGGACATCGTCGCAATCTACGATGCCGGCCGCCAGCAGAATGTTTGGAAGCTGCTACGTGAAGGTTTAGAACCAATCGATCCACGCGAAAACTCGATCTTGATGCGTCCCAGCGATCTCATCTCCGAGTTGCCTGATCTTCCCAATACAGCCGACGCTGGACTAACTCCGTCCTCCGGCTGCCGAGATAGAAAACGACGATTGCTTCTCGCAACGCGTTTGGAGGACGACTCGTGCGGCAATCCTTTGGACACGGAATTCTCACAGAAGGAAGGAATCCATCGCACCAACATGCTCTCAGTAGATCGAACTCAAGATTTTATCCACGAACATCTAGCTTTCTGAACCACTCCGCAACGATCGACATGAACTAAGTCATGAATCAAGAAAATGCACTGTCTTCACCCCTGTTCGTCGGCAGCGGACTGCTTGCCCTTCTTCTCTACTTCGGTTGGAGCCCTGATCCCGCCATGAAAGAAGAGTCGCAAGCGAACAAATCCCCTGTTGAGTTCAATACCATCTATCCCTCGGTGTCAGGCACCCTCAGCTTGGCTGGTTCGATGTGGGACGATCCCTTCAAGGATATTCAGAATGAAAAACTCAAATCCATCACGGAACCGACGCATGCCATTCAGGATCTAATTGAAAACAAACTGACGAAGAATCAAAAGTTGATGATGCTCGTCATTCCGGTCCAGGAAGGAGATCGACCAGTGGATATCGAGAATCGTCGACGTCGACGTCACGCAGTGGAACTGGCATTAGCCAATCAAGGATACCAGGCTCCCTTCTGGGACCGAATGACCTATCGCTCCTGAGAGATCGAGTACCACTTCACCGATCGTTCAGCAGCGGCCACCCAGACCCGGAAGCAGCACAAACTGGCTACCACCAGCGTTCCCATCCTCCTTCCTACAAAACTCTACCGGCATAAAGATCCGGGAGACCTGATTCTCTTGACGTCGATTATGCGTCCTCATCTTGGCAAACGCCCGCTCGACACGTTGCGCACGATTACCGAGAATATATCCCCCGAAGACCGTATAAAAGATACTGCATTCTGCCTATTGTGGTCCACCGGAAGCAATTCTTTTCGAGAATTCGTTACCGACTGCAAAGAGGTAGCTAGTGGTCTGTCACGACTTATTCTTAGGGTAGTGGACGAGGCGACGAGTCCTGAACTGGCGTCAAATCCAAGGACTCGTCGCCTCCTGTTGATTACCCATTAGTTTGCTCCCCCGTGTGCTTGTCACACGGGAAGCGACGTTTTGAAATTAGAAAACCGCGGTATCGACACACGTTCCCCTGTCAGCTTGTCTGACAGGAAACCAAGTCGATAAACTTTGCTGTCATGCGGGGCAAGCCCGCATGGGAGCGGGATGAATGCTCCATCTTGATCGAATCACAAAACGGTGATTCCTGTCAGACAAGCTGACAGGGGATCTGGTTTTGTGGGTAATGACCAGCTCGTCGCCTCGTCCACTACGATCAACCCTAAATTTTAACTGTGACAGACCACTAATGGCGACGAAGGCGACGACCTGCGAGAGTTTTCTAGATGCTTCGGCATGGGCACGATGGTATGCAACTCCTCGTGTACGTCGTCCAACCGGGGGCTCGGTTAAACCGGCCCCCCAGATCAGATCCCGCTGGGAGACGGCGTTTCTTTTAAGTTGATTCATACGATTGGCGATGACAATCGCTTGATTAGCCTGCTGGGGCATGAACTCCGCCTGCGCGGCACGTTACCCGCTGAAGGCTCAACCAGCGAGATAGTTCTTTTTGTCGAGCAAAGTTCGGTCGATTACATTAATCGACTACAAGACTCCTTCTATGGATCTAGCGATTTCGCTACCCCGGTCGTGGTTCCCCATCTCAAGAACATCGGGTCAACAAGGAATGATACTGAGACCGATAATCACGAAGACCTGAGTGCGGTAAAGCCATCCGTGCATGACTATCTGGAACGATCGATGGCAGAGTTTCGTGGCGTGACTGCGTCGCGCAACGTCCGGCCCAGTCGAGTAAGCGCCGTGGGAATCATCGGATCGGAGTGGGCAGACGAAAACCTGATTCTCAAGAAGGCCAGACAGGTCTTCCCCACGGCAACGTTCTTCACAATGGAAGTTGACGCGAGATTCAACCCAATCAGCCAGGCCTCAAGAAACCTTCCGCTGTGCTCTGCGCACGCTTCCGTCGGATGAACCCAAAATCCGCGATGTTGACCTTCGAAGCCGCGCGGATCGCTTTTCGTCACCCCAACGCAGAAAACCATGCATTCTGAACGTCAGATCGTGCCAGGTCTATCCATTTCGCCATCAGGAAAAGCAAAGCTTGACCCCACCACACGAGATACGATTGTTGATCTCGCCATCGACTTGGAGAAGGAAACCAACCTACCGGTCACTATTGATCTCGTCGTGGCGGCAATCAGGCTAGCTGCTCGAACGAATAGACTCCCGCCAAACAAGCCGATAAAGTGTTGCGATCGCATCCTGGTCGGCATCCTCATACCACACGTGAAAACGGTCTCTTTCCTCATGCAACGGCATTGCAGAGACACTGCGACTGGCGATGACTGAAACGCCAATCGGTCTCCTGCCACGAAAGGCGACAGTTCGTGTCGGCAGAGACCGATGCCATCGTCGTCGTCCGAACCAGTCCGGCCAGAGACAGCCGTGTTCCTCCTGATGTTTTCCCCGTCCCGATCACTTTCCTGGCTTTCTCTGAAACAGAATACGCCCCTGGTTTGGTTTTCCACGGATCAGTTCTCTCGGGAGCAACTCAGGCGGGGTAGAATGCGGTCTACTCAAACTCGGAGATGAGAATCACGATTTCACGCCGACGATTCTGCGGAACACTCGGAGCCAGCCTCGCCGTAGCCAACGACAAAGCATCGTTCGCACGACGTGATCACCTGCTTCAGATGGCCGTATTTCATTCAAATCAGTGAGGTGTCCGTGGACAAGACCAGCGCTCATCAAATCGCACCGGGTATTTTCGTCACACCAGCGGGCCAAGCAACCGTCGAGCCATCGATGGCAGATCCGCTCTTCGACATGGCGATCACGCTGGAAGAATCGACGAATTTACCAGTGGATGTTGAACACGTTCTGGCAGCTGTCGTTCTTGCGGGTCGCAAGGGAGAGCTTGACCCAAATAGGCTGCTTACGTCCGATGATCCGGCGTTAGTTCAAATGCTCGCCGTTCATGTGAACGCCGTCTTCGAGCAGTTCGGTGGGAAGGTCGGCAGGGACAGTTGAAAGCGAAACAATCATGTCGAAATACATTTGCACAACCTGTGGCACGCAATTCGCCGAATCAGACGAACCGCCCAGCGAATGCAAAATTTGCACTGACCAACGGCAGTATGTCGGTTGGAACGGCCAGCAGTGGACGGTCCTCGATGAATTGAAGCAGTCACATCGCAGTGTCGTCAGGCTTGAAGAGCCTGGTTTATACGGAATCGGAATCGAGCCATCGTTTGCAATCGGCCAACGTGCGTTGCTTGTCACTCACCCGGATGGAAATGTGCTCTGGGACTGCATTCCCCTAATTGATGACGATTTGGTCGAGATAGTGAAAGCAATCGGCGGGATCTCAGCCATCGCCATCAGTCATCCCCACTACTACACGAGTATGGTCGAGTGGAGCCAAGCGTTTGATTGTCCGATCTACCTTCACGCCGCCGACCGTCAGTGGGTTGCGCGGCCAGCCCCAGCCATCGAATTTTGGGAAGGCCAGACGAAAGACATCGGCCGCAGCCGAACGCTGATCCGCTGCGGCGGTCACTTCGATGGCGGAACCGTGATGCACTGGCCTGATAACGCAAACGGCAAAGGCGTCATCTTGAGTGGCGACATCCTGCAAGTGGTTCAGGACCGTCGATGGGTCAGTTTCATGTACTCGTATCCGAATCTAATCCCACTCCCGGCCTCGGCCGTGCGCCGGATTGTCGATTCTATCGAGCCCTTTGAGTTCGACCGAATCTACGGAGCTTGGTGGGGGAAGGTAGTCCGTCGCGATGCGAAGTTGGCGGTGAAACAGTCCGCTGAGCGGTACATTCGTGCGATCCACGAGGACTGACGAAAATCAAGGTCTGATCAGTCCGATGAAAATCTTGCTGTTAGGATGCCACCGCGATGCCTTCAAAACCCACCACTCTGTGTCTGCACTGAAAAGACTGCACATCAGCGATCCTCGTAGCCACTGTGAGCAAAGTACCCTGCGGTCGCTACGCAAGCTTTTCCCCTGAAAACTAGCCGCCGGCTATGTCTGTTGCTTGACCAACAGCGCCGCTACAATTGGCCCGTCGTGATAGCGGGCCCTCGATGCGACTGCCTCAAGAAGCGCCCCCAGCGGGGTCTTTGGCGGCGGTTGACTCAGCGAGGTGTGACGGATCGTTTCGCACCGCAATCGACGGCACTTGGGGCTGTAGCTCAGTTGGTTAGAGCTGGGAACTCATAATTCCTAGGTCGCGGGTTCAAGTCCTGCCAGCCCTACTTTTTTGGTTCTCCGCCTCGGTGTCCCTGCACGCCATGCTGTCCCCTTTTCCGAGTGGGCCGAGGTGAGTAGGCTTTGGCGGGCCTGGAAATAGTCTCGGCGAGGCGGTTGCTGTGGTTTTTCCAGGATTTTTTTATTATTTCTCCTCCCCACTGACCCCTCGGCACGGTTCATGACAGCCACTTCGACTGATATTCAGAATCTGGCAATCGATACCATTCGCTCCCTCAGCATGGACGCGGTCCAGACGGCCAACAGTGGCCATCCTGGCACGCCGATGGCATTGGCGCCGATTGCCTACCAGCTGTACCAAAACACAATGAACTATGACCCGGCTCGGCCCCAATGGCCTGGTCGAGATCGATTCGTGCTGTCCTGTGGCCATGCCTCGATGCTGCTCTACAGCACGTTGCATCTAATCGGGACGAAAGCCACCGATGAGTGCGGCAATCCGACCGGCGACGAAGCGGTGACGCTGGAGGATATCAAGAAGTTCCGTCAGATTGGGTCAGTTTGCGCCGGGCACCCCGAGTACGGCGAAGCTGCTGGGATTGAAACGACGACGGGCCCGCTCGGTGCTGGCGTGAGCAATAGCGTCGGAATGGCGATGGCCGAGAAATGGTTGGCCGCGAACTACAATACCGCTGACTTACAACTGTTCGATTACAACGTGTACGCGCTCTGTAGCGACGGTGACATGATGGAAGGGGTTGCCTGCGAAGCAGCATCGCTCGCCGGCCACCTCCAACTCGACAATCTGTGTTGGATCTACGACGACAATCACATCACGATCGAAGGCGAAACTTCGCTGGCGTTCAGCGAAGATGTTGGCAAGAAGTTCGAAGGGCTTGGTTGGAATGTGCTCCAGGTCGCCGACGCCAACGATGTCGACGCATTGGGCAAGGCGATCGCCGAAGCCGAGGCGTGCACTGGCAAACCGACGCTGATCATCGTCAAGAGCATCATTGGATACGGTGCCCCGCACAAACAGAACACGCACGGCGCTCACGGCGCACCACTGGGCTGGGACGAAGTCGCCCTGGCGAAGAAGGCTTACGGGTTGCCCGAGGATGAAAAGTTCTACATCCCCGAAGGCGTCAAAGAGCACTTCGCCAATGGTCTGGGCGCTCGCGGCAGCGAGGCGTCGGCAGCCTGGGACACAACATGGGAAAAGTACCAGCAAGCGGAGCCCAACAAGGCTGCGGAACTGCAAACCATCTTCGACGGCAAGCTGCCTGAGGGATGGGACAAGGATATTCCTGTCTTCGAGGCCAGTGAAAAGGGTGACGCGACCCGCAACAGCTCGGGCAAAGTGCTCAACGCCATCGCCGCCAACGTGCCGTTCATGATCGGTGGTTCGGCTGACCTTTCCCCGAGCAACAAATCGAACCTGACCTTCGACGGTGCTGGCGAGTACCTGCCCGGCCAATACGCGGGCCGCAACCTGCACTTTGGTATCCGCGAGCACGCGATGGCGGGAATCGCCAACGGCCTGTGCCTCTCGGGTTTGCGTGGCTACGCAGCGACGTTCTTTGTCTTTACCGACTACATGCGTGGTGGCATGCGGCTGAGCAGCATCATGCATCTGCCGACTCTTTACATCCTCACCCACGACTCGATCGGTGTCGGTGAAGACGGCCCGACCCACCAACCAGTCGAGCACTTGTCCGCTTGCCGGGCGATCCCTGGATTGAACGTCTACCGCCCGGGCGATGCCAACGAAGTCGCCGAATGCTACCGCACCGCGATGCTCGATGAAGATCATCCCGCGGCCATGGTGCTGTCGCGTCAGAACATGCCGACGCTCGATCGTACCAAGTACGCTTCGGCCGAGGGCTGCCGTCGCGGCGGGTATGTCCTGAGCGACTGCGAAGGCACTCCGGATGTGATCCTAATGGGCAGCGGCAGCGAGCTATTCATGGCCCGAGACGCCGCCGAGACCCTGACCGCGGCGGGCAAGAAGGTGCGTGTGGTCAGCATGCCCTGTATGGACATCTTCGCCGCCCAAGACCAGTCCTACATCGATGAAGTATTGCCGCCGGCAGTCACCAATCGCGTGGCCGTCGAAGCTGGAATCCGCATGTCGTGGGACCGCTGGATCGGTTCGGCAGGCAAGTTCGTTGGCATGGACAGTTTCGGTGCCAGCGGCCCTTACGATGCCGTCTACGACCATTTCCACATCAACGCAGCCGCCGTTGTCGCAGCAGCAGAATAAGGGTTCGTCCAAGAATCGTGTTCTGATGAGGCAGGTGAAGGCATCGTTCGAAACGAGCTATTGCCTTCACTGTTTCCTTTGAACAGCGAACCCAGATTCCTTCTTCATCTCTTTCTTAAGGTTTCCTGTTTTGTCCGGTACATGTGTGATTGGTCTGCAGTGGGGCGACGAGGCCAAAGGCAAGCTCGTCGATCTGCTGGCGCCGCGGTTTGATTGTGTGATTCGCTACCAAGGCGGTGCGAATGCAGGGCACACTGTCGTCGCGGGCGATGAAGTTTACAAACTGCACCACATCCCGTCGGGGATCCTGCACGGTGACGTCAAGAACTTCATCACTCCAGGTGTCGTGATCAACCCGACCACGATGCTCGAGGAAATCGACGGGCTGACGGCTCGTGGGATCGATGTGGTGGGCAATTTGAAAGTGAGCGACCGCGCTCATCTCGTGATGCCTTGGCACATGATCGAGGATGCGACGATCAATGCGGTGAGCGTCAAGGGAGAGTCCATTGGCACGACCAATCGTGGGATCGGGCCCTGCTATCGCGACAAGGTCGGACGAACCTACGGGATCCGCATGACCGACCTGATCCAGCCTTCGCGTGACGAGCGGATCGCCACGGTCGCTGAACAGAAAACGGAACTACTCCGCCAACTCGGCGCGTCCGACGAGGAACTCGCATCGATCTCACCCGAGAAGATGGTTCCCATGGCAGCAGCCTGGGCGGAGCGTTTGGCACCGATGATCGCCGACACGACAGACCAAATTCTGGACGCTGCCGAAGCCGATCAGAAACTGCTCTTCGAGGGTGCCCAAGGCGCTCTGCTCGACATTGATCACGGCACCTACCCGTTCGTCACGAGCAGCAATAGCAGCGGCGTGGGCGTCTGTGCGGGCGCGGGGGTTCCTCCCAAGTGGATCGACCACGTCCTCGGAGTCTGCAAGGCTTACAGCACCCGCGTCGGTGGTGGCCCTTTCCCAACGGAACTGAGCGACGAGACCGGAGATAAAATTCGCAAGCTCGGCAATGAGTTCGGCACCACAACCGGACGGCCCCGACGCTGTGGTTGGTTCGACGCCGTCGCGGTTCGCTACACTGCCCGGTTGTCCGGTGTGACCCGACTCGCACTGATGATGATGGACGTGCTCGCTCATTTCGAGGAGCTGCAGGTCTGTGTCGCCTATGAACTCGATGGCAAAGAAATTCACCACGTCCCCAGCCACGCGGACGAACTGAAACGTTGCAAACCGGTGCTGGAGACCATCTCGGGCTGGAATTCGCCTGTCGACGATGTCCGCGCTGTTTCCGATTTCCCACCGGGCGCACTCGCCTATGTGAAACGGATCGAGGAACTCGTTGGGGTTCCCGTCGGCATTCTCTCAGTCGGTCCCGATCGAGCGCAAACGATCTTCACCGACGAAGCCGCGGGGATGGGATTGGCCTAGTCGCCCGATCCCGACACGCGGAATGCTCGTGGAATCGATGCTGACGCCGCGATAATGAGCCGAGGGCCGTAAGGCGAGTGGCACTTACTTTGGCCCCGTTTGCCAACGCAGTGAAGCATTTCTGCTTGGCGTTGCGTCGTGTCATGTGATCCATCAGCGGCGCATTGGTAGTGGACGGAGCGACGAGCTGGTCATTACCCACAAGTATCCCGTAAGGGATGAAAGAAAATAGCCGTAGGTCAGCGCAGCGCCACCTCATAGGCATCAAGTTAAGCAATACTCGAGGAGGTTTGGGTCGGCGAGCAACTCAATTGTTCCTGGTTTTGCCTTGCGTTTGGTTCTTTGGCAACGACGTCGGACGCGGGAGATGAGCCGATTGAAAAAATCCACCAGTTGAGCACTCG
>NZ_SJPK01000008.1:62310-174274 GCF_007859855.1 Allorhodopirellula solitaria | reverse complement strand
TGCGGTCCATCGGCTCCTGCAATGACCGCCATGATACAAATGACGAGTAGATCGCCGAAGATATGGAGTCGATTAACGTGGGAACGAGGGTCGTTGAGTTCGTCAAAACAAGTGAGTATCGAATCGACGTTATCGAACTGGATTTCGGCCATAGAGATGAATATTGGAAAGCGATGGGAAGCGAACAAATCACCTCCATATCATCACCTAAAAACCGGCCGAGCGCAACTCGACGCATACTGCCCATTTAGCCCAGAGTGCGCGTTGGCCGTGGCCGACCATGGGCAATTTCGAAGGATCCTGCGGCGTCGGAAATGCGATCTGCCACGCAATCGCTAAGTCGCACAGAAACCGAAAGGTGCCCTCGGCTGACATCGTCTGTAACCGTGTTCAGCGGTCATTCTGCCACGGCTACCCGCATTTCGACCACCACCGCCATGCAGGCAAAATACAACATTCGGATTCGCCCAAAATAATCGCGGATGGGTATTTCTTCGCTCGCCCTGTTCTGCGGCGAATCTGATTCACGGCGTTCTAAGCAGGTATGGGTAATTCTTTCGGTGTAACTCAATTAGCCGGTGGGCGCTAGCCCCGGTTTTCTCGCATTAAACGCGAAGCGTCAATGGAAACGGGGCTAGCGCCCACCGGCTAATATACCGAACAATTTGTTCATACCTGCTTACTTACAATGACGCGAGCAAGAAAATGGCCATGATTCGAACCTGAAGCTGAGTCCGCGTACGTTTTCTTCATCCGTACTATTTTCTTGGCCACGCTATCAATCAGATACTCTATTTGCAGTGAAAACGCCACCTCCGTGATGCCGAGTCTTGCCGAGGATAATTGGGCCAGCAATCGCCTGTTTGAATTCGAGACGCAGCATACACTGAAGACCGGAACCGGAAACTGCCGTCCAATTCTTAATTGCAATGGTAGGCTGCGGTATTCCTCTGCGACTACACTCGGCTAATACATCGCGTTTAATCAGATTTCCTGCTGTTGTCTTCTTACCGTGACGGTTGACGCTGTAGGGCGTGAGTGACTCCCAGACTGGCGAGCGACAAAAGAGTGGATCACTCGCTAAGTCGATGCCAGTTGGGTAGAGACGCAGGTTTCCGTCACGTCCAGCGCGCAGGTGAGCGAACTGAGCCAAAGCGAGTTCAAGCGTCTTGCTATGTCGGTTCGATCGGCCGATCGAGGCGTCAAGCATCTCAGGTTGAAGAACCAACAAACGACTTCGCACGGGATCGAATGTATACGTCAGGTGTGGCTGTCTTGATGAGTCTGCTGGATCGCCCGTTTTCAAATGGCCGCTGAAATAGGCTGGCAGGTCCGATGTCTTGCATACGTCTCGAACGCGCGCCATGACGGCGTTGCGTAGCGATCGCGACAAGCGGACGGGATCCGGCTTGCTCGACAATCCAGACTCGATAGTGAACGCGAGCACACCCGATGAAGTCGCAGTGGGTTGGAGCAAGCCGAGCCCCAAAAAACGTCCATCACCAAGCAACAGAGGACCACTAACCGGTTTTTCAAATTCCAATTGCGCGTGCCATAGTGTGTGTTTGCTAAAGCGATCTCCGGCGGCAAAATCATCTGCTCGCTGGCCACGCGCGGTGAACGGTTCTTTTTGTAGGCGAAGGCGAGTCAATCTAGCGAGCACGCTGGCGTGACGTAGAGCCTGACGGAGTGCGGACGCTGCGTTTTCCTGCTCGAACCTTCGCTCCGCAGTGCCCTTTTTATCGTGAGCAACTCGTTTGCGATGGTCCGGTTCAAGCCTGCGGCGAGCGGCCCCAGACAGCGCGATCGGCGTCACGGTTTGCCACATTCTCGATCCTCCAACGTTAACACCATAATGTTCGAGCTGACGGTTCGGCTGCGACCGTATAAGATCGATCGTGCGCCCGTAGCGGCTGAGCATCTGGCCCGAGAATGCCCAGGCGACGTCATCGGCAAGTAAGGGGCAATAGCCAGGAATCTCGATGACGACGCGACGAATCTGTTGGTCGGCATGTTCGTGGCCGATCGATGGTAGTGCAATGATGCGAGCGCGCGCTTTAATTGGTCCCGCATTCTCGCCGCTTGACGTGCGGCCAATTAAGGCTTGGCCGATCTCAGCTTGCTGATCTGGCAGCGTCTTGATAAGTCGCTCGACTGCGGCATCGCGAATCGTCTTGACCAGTTCGATAACTTCCGTGGCTGGCCAGACCGCTAGATTTGACGTCTGACGATCAGTAAGGTCAAAAGAGAGTCGCGTCACAGAATTGTCATACGATACTAGTCTCCACTTTGGCTTGGCTCGTCGACGAAATGTCTGTCCCTTTCCGTCTGCGGTCATCGCGTAGCGATTGGACATATCAGCATGACGCTGGATCAGGCTGGCAACCGTTCCAGACGTTGGACACTCTGTGCTACCGCTTCCCGATGATGGGCGCAGCACAGGTCCGCGATGCGAGTGCAGACGTTCATCAAGCTCGTCCGTCGAGAGTAACTCGGCCCATGCCCATGCCGTATCGACCCCGCGACCGAGCTGAAAGACACCATCGGCCAAAGCACATATTTGTTCGACGTGAGCATCATCAAGCGATGATTGCTCATTCAAATGCCAGCAGAACACGAACGGAATTTCGCAATCGAACAACAGTGGTCGAGTCGATTTCTTCGTTCGGATTTCGCCAATGCGGCGATGATCGCCTTGCTTGGCGTCCAAATCGTTATTGGGGACGAAATTCGTAACGGGCTGGCCGCCAAGCGTCACCGGAGCGGCCATGATCGGCGGCGACTGACGCTCCAACCACTCGAGTGCCTCAATCGATTCGTCAGAAATCGGGCCCGACAGACCGCGTCCGGCAATCAGCGATTGAAACAATCGGGCTGGCGATGGCGTAGAACCCGCGCCATGATACCAACCTTCATGCAGCCGAACGGAAATGACCAGTGCGTTGCTCATGGCTACTCCGCTTCCTCTTCAGTCGTCTTGCCGAGCAATTCCTTGGCGGCCTTCATGTCGAAGTCATGCTCGGACTTCAGATCGAGTTTTACCCAGGCCTTTCCGAGTGGTTTGTATGCAGACTCTGCGTAGTTCTTGAGCAATTCGGCAGCTTCTTCGCTGTTAAGATCGACAGACTTCTTATCCCCACGTCGTGGCACGACCTTCCAATCGTCCTGTTCGTCGGCGATTCGTAGGTTGCAGCCTTCGCGAAGAAACATATCAATGTCCGTCGTCGCGGTTAATAACGAAAGCGCGAGCAGGTACTTGCGTAGTGTTTCAGTTTCGGCGTCGTCTGCTCCAACGAGTCCACGCAACGCGACCAGGTTAATCGTGACGTGTCGTTCGATGTTGCCGCGAACGACGATTCCGCCGAGTCCTTTGGCTGGTGCATCATTGAAACCTTTTTCTGACAGCTTTTTGCCCTTGGGAAGGGCCTTTTTCAACGCCTCGCGTTGGTCTTCGTCGAGAGCCTTCCAGATCGAATTGAATTGCGATGCAGTGGTTAGTGGGTCCACGTCCCAGGCGCGAATAATGCTGCGGACTAGGCGGGGTAGTTTCTCTCCCGATCCGCCACGTGAGTCCCAGCATCCAAAGACCAGTGAAGTCGGCGCGACGGACGCCAGGGGCATCGCGTTGCCTGTCTTACGAAGATCCTCGAATGCTTCCTGAACCGTTGGCAGCAAGGTGGGTGAAGATTGGACAACTGCGTCAGCTGCCCGGTGTGCAAGCTCAAACAGCGAGCGTTTCTCTTTCCACGGGTTCTCGCACTTGCCAGTGGTCGGCTTCTTCGCCTGCTCGCAAGCATCGCATTTGCCGCAAGGTTCCGTCCGTAGCACAATATCAATCTGTGGCACGAAACCGGACAATGCGTGGCCTGATTCTGACTGGAATGCAGGCTCCAATCGGTTGGCTTGTGATCCAACACTGTCAATCAGGGCCACCCGAGTGCCATCGGCCAGCGTATCGATGTTATAGCCGACGTCCGCAAATGTGGGCGGATAGACGATCTGGTCCTCGCCGTCTTCACCTTCAACGGACAGCAGGCGCTGACGCATGCTGAGGGCAACGGGGCCGGTTAGGTCCGTTGCCCATTGGTTAAGCAATTCGATGGTTAATGGCATAGTGTCACTCATTTTCGATTTCCTCATAGACAGTGGTAATACAGCGTGACTGGCCTTCTTTTCCAGGCCAACCGAGTTTCATACGGAAAGTACGCTGTGGAAAGGGAAGTTCTGGGGCACCCAGCGACGCCCGCAGAAAGAATGGATCGAATAGATCAGCAGTAGAGCCGACCCCAAGTGTTCCGTATCGATAGAGGAGCTTATTGAGAAACTCGGGCCGCGCATTGGTCAATCCAATGGCCGCCAAAACTTCAACTATGGGATAACCAACCGTCTTGAAACGGGGTCCGCTGTGTGCGTTTAACGAAAATCCGATGTCGATCGGTATATAGTCGCGTCGCCAATCCAATCGAAAGCTACTGCTTTGCTCGGCCCAGGCCGCAAACGGGTCGTTGATGGAGGCTGGTATATCGTCTCGAACTAAATCGAGTGCATCTCGAGCCAGCGCGGCACCGGGATATCCAGCTGCTCCCGCCCAAAACTTGACGTTGTCTCGACCGGTTTCCGCGCGATTATCGCCCCAGTGTCCTATCTCAATCCTTGTCGCTGACTCGTGTTGTGCCGACGACTCTACAACCAGTACCGCAGGCAAGGTTGCTGGACTTGCGGGCGGCGGGAATGGGAACGGGGTATCCGTCGAATACTGTTCTGTGTCAATGTCCCAGCCTGATGTATCAAGTCCGAGAACTCTCGCACTTCGCGATGTCACAGACGCATGTTGTAGAAACAACAACACGACCTCATAGGGATTTCCGACGGTATCAGCGCTGAGCCGAAAGCGAACGTCTGACTCATCGGACCAATCGAAGCCACCGCGGGCGTTTCCCAGCAAAATGTCGGCCGCTTCTAGGAAACCAAGGCAGGCAAACACCTGCCCCGGATTGAGCAAATCAACGGGAATCGAAGCTTCAGCCATGAATGCTCTCCGGGTGTTCGGTGTTAATGTCTTTGCTTGTTGGTTCTTTTTCATCGACGAGTGCGGAGGCTCGATGATCGGCTGCGCGTAGAATCGATTCGAGCCACGCTAATCCCCACGGCCCCCATTGCTGCTGGAGCCGAGCGAATCGCAGGGCGACGTCACGCACGCGTTCGGCAAGGGCGGAAGGCGGTGCGTCTTCGCATCCGTCGGTCCGAATGATTGGTCTACCAAAACCGTGATGTGCCGCGACAAGATGCAACGTCAGATCTTGCCTGTCTTCGCAAAGGCTACTGAAATCGGGATCGTTCTTTACCAGTGGCAGTGACCCGAACTCGTGTCGGTAGCCGTCCAGCAAACTGTTGCGAAACGGGCCGAGTGTTTTCGCGTACGGTCGCCCCTCTTCAGGTGCGCTAAAAGCATTCTGCCAACGATCGCAATTCTTGCCGTGATCATGGTTACGAGCCGCTATTTGAAAAACAAGAGTCAGCTCGCGGGATAAGCCAAGAGTTGTTGCGAGCCTAGCAACCTCTCGCTCGGTATCCGCCAGATGGTCTTCGAGCGTCCGCACACCGATCGATGAGCGGCTCTCTTCATTTGTAACCGCTTGGCGATACTTTTCGATAACGAGGAATCGCGACGGCTCGTCTTCGTAACTCGATTGGACTGGCAATCGATAGCAAACTCTCCAAACGCGGTCTTGTTGCTTTGAGGTCGTCGGTTCATTCAGCTCATCAGCCGACTGATCGACAATACGAAAAGCGGGGATTGGTTCGATGTCGTTGCTTTGAGCATCTTCTGCAACACGGATCCACGGGTTCGAATCAGTCGCATCCGCAGCCTCTGCCGGTTCCGTTATCCTCGCCTTGTTATCGAGCAGCCCGCCAGACAAACCGCCGATCCGAGAGTCGACAACCAGCGTACCACTGGAAAGCTGTCGTGAAAAATGCTTCTTTTCATCCTGGACCGACTTTCCCCCATCAAATCGCAACTCATCGAGCGTCAGTCTTCTTTCTACGTCACCTTTTCGATCTACCAAGATTGCGACGACATCGTCATTCTTGGGAAGACGTGCCAACTCCTCTGGCTTGGTGCTCTTGGCTGGTTTTTCTTTGAGCTTAGTGATCCCATCCACTCGCTTGAGCAGCCATCTGAAGACTTCGTCGCTACGCGTCTCCAACTTCTCTGTCAAATGAATTGGTGCGGCTTCAAAAAAATCCGCAATTTGCTTATTGGTGCATCCGCTCGACAGTGTTGGCAAATACTTACGCCATACAACCGTTGTCTGAGGTTCATCATCGACCCAGCCACGTAGCCATGGTGCCACAAACGGTCGAGCCGAATGTTTTTCCAGTGATGTCATCGACCACGAGTCTAGAATTGGACGAGTCAACTGGGGACGCAACGGTGCGGGAGTCGTTGCATCGGCCAGAACGCTTGCAAGCCGATCATCCGTGTTTGCATTGATTTTCAACTGACGCAGCGCTTCGGGACTCGCATCTCTTGCCGATTCGCCTTCAATGAGCGGCAGAGCTTCCATCGCTGCACGATACTTCGGGGCCAATTCGAACTGTCTTACCACTTCGTGATCTTTTGCCCCACGCTGACGCTCAGCCTTCGCCTGGGCTTTACTCAGTGCGTCGGCTTCTTTTTTGTCGGGAACATCTCGCTGCAATAGCACATGCACCTCCGCCTCTCCCTCGCCCCGTCGATTGACGCGGCCAAAACGCTGCACCATTCGCTCGTACGCGACCAAATCGCCCACCATATGATCAGCATCCAGATCAACACCAACCTCCCCGGCGCTGGTCGCAAAGACGAAGGCGGGAGCATCAATGACAGCCTTCGAACCCGCAAGAAAACCATGGGCCTCAAGCCAAGCTTCGAGTTCTTGTCGTTCCCGAACCCGACGTGACCCAACAAATAACTGTTGAAATATCTTACGCGCCGGTATCCCTTGTTTCTTGTCGGCCTTGGCGAGTTTGGCAACGGCTTGCTCAACTTTCATCGCATCGGTCCGACGGGTGCAAAAAACGATGATGCGTTTCGCAACTGTCCCAAATCCGGAAAGCTTCCAAGCCTCCGTCGCGAGTCTCTCGACTAAGTCGTCATTGTCATTTTCTGGTTTGAGCAACCTCAGACGCTTGATCGCTCGAAGACGTTTGCCTGCGACTGGATGCTGAAGATCCTTGTCGTCAATCCGCAGCACGTTCTCCGATACTCCACGTCCCGTTGCTGAAAGCGAAATTAGAACAGATTGAGGTATGAGTAGGTCATTCGCGCGGTCGCCGCGCAGTACCTCATTGGGAGTGACGACGCGTTCCAAGAGAGCCTCGAATGGCGGAACCAGATGAGCTTCATCAATGATAAACAGAGAACCCGCACCGAGAAAACCAGCGTGATAGGGACGCATTTTGCGTGAGACTCCATAGCCTTGGAACAGCAATCGCGAGCCAATCATGTCGACCGTGCCGATAACGATTGCTGGCATAGAGGGATTCCTAAGCCACTGACCGTTGTCTGCAAATTGGCCTCGAAGCGTCGAGATAGGTAACCGCTCATCGCTCTGCAACCCAAGTAACTGGCTGGTCTCTCGATCCGTCGACACCCAATCCCGAAGCCTTTCCGCTTCTCGTGTCGCCTGATCCACGACCGCGCGGCGGTCAACGACGTATACAAGGCGTCTCGGCAGGTCTGCACCGCTGGCCAACGCGACCAACCAAGCGGCCATGACGCTCGTTTTGCCAAGCCCCGTCGGTACATCGAGCACCAACCGGTTACCAACTCTGCCTGTTAAGCGGTCCAACAGTGCATTCTGCCACGGAAATGGCTCGTTGGGTTCACTTAGGCCCAGTATTTCTTGCAGCGATATCATTCGTTCGTTCGTTTCCTCTAGCTGTCGTCCAGCAAGATTGCCTTGAAGCCATCCCGCCATTTGGAAGAACGCAACTTAACGGATCTCAGTGACACGTTTGGCCAGGGGGGGGTGTTGAATAGCTAACTTTTTGCAAGTTCTTTTCGTTTTCGTGGGCTCATCGGAGTCCGCAGGATGCGTTCTCCGGACCGACAGCGGCAATTCAGCCAATGGTGTGGGATTTTCAAGGCATGTCGGTGGCGTCCGAAACTTGTTGTCACGCTGATGTGAGTGCCTTCGCCTGAGCAGGCCAGGAGAAGTGGAAGCGAGCTCTGCTCGCAATGAGATCCCCGGCTGTGGGGCGGATTGGCCGAGAGTTCTTTGGCCATTCGACCGAAACGGGCGCAAACACTCGATGCCTGAGTTTTTGAGGCATGCCGTCAAAACCTCCAGAGCGGTGTTTCATCGAAAGAGCCATTTTGTCGATTGGCTGGGCGAATGTATGGAAGTAAGCACGGTTTATCGAAAATTGATAAACCGCGCTTACTTCGGTAGATTCAGAATCGCGTGCTAACTCCATCGGCATCTTGATCCCGTTCATCGATCGTGCGGCTGTCATCATCGATCGCCTACGTGGAGGAAATCACTGCCTCCTTGGTCTTCCAGGCGTTTGGATCAGACTCGTCACGAGTGTGCCCGCGTGATACGGACCTCCTTGACTCACGACGGGCGGAGCCGTCGGTCGACTATGTGAGTGATCTGCTGGGCGAAATCACGTAGACTGAATCGCCGCTCTTTCTCAATCCGGTCGTTTTTCTTCCCTCCATCGCGAATAATCCGCACAGATTGTCGCTGGGTGGGATTTTTCACACCGTCGACTTCGCCGAATTCTCAGCCAGACAGCCTCCCTCGAATTAGGGTGCATGATCTCCCCACTGCCTTGACCGGCGGCCTTCTTGCTTTTGATGGCTGAGAATCATGCGACGTATCTACCTGATCACCTACGACGTCTGTGACGCGAAGCGTCTACGGCAGATTTTCAAATGCCTCCGGGGCTGGGGCGACCATCTCCAGTACAGCGTGTTCGAGTGCCAATTGACCGACGCTGATCTGCTGCGCTGCAAGTCCGAGATGGCGGACATCTTGCACCACGGTGAAGACCAGGTGCTCGTGATCGATCTCGGTCCAGCAGCCTCACGCAGCGAAACGCTGGTCCAAGCGATCGGCAAGCCCTACTCCGCCATGGCAGCGCCCTGTTTCGTCGTGTGATTTTATTTGCTTTGCCGGGCGTGTCTTGGCTGTTCGCTTTCCATTTTTTCCAACCCATTGATTGTCCCTGCCCCAGTGTGATGCCATGATCCGACCCGCTGACGCGAGTGCTTCCACCTCCGACCGTGATCCTGAGGATCTACTTCCCGCTCGGATGATCAACGAGCTCGTGTACTGCCCGCGTCTCTTTTATCTGATGCATGTCGAAGGGCAGTTTGCCGAATCGATCGATACGATCGACGGCGGGATCGTGCATCGCCGAGTCGATAGCGGAACAGGCGGATTGGCCCCTGCCGAGCCCTGTGCGACGGAGTCTTTCATCCCGAGTGCTGATGAAGAACCCGCCGACGTGCCCCCGGAACCTGCCAAGCCGAAGAAGCGGCGAAAGTCAAAGCACGTGCAGCCAGCGACCCTCTTCGGCGACGATGATCCTGGGGATGCGGCTCAACCAAATTCGGATGACGAAGCGTCGGATTCCGAGGAAGAGAACGAGGACCTTCCTAAAACAATTCATGCCCGCAGTGTGACCCTGAGCAGTGACTCGCTGGGCGTGATCGCCAAGCTGGATCTCGCCGAAGCGACTGGCAACTCAGTAATCCCGGTCGACTACAAACGCGGGCGTCCCAAGCGGATGGCCGACGGAACCCTCGCGGCCTGGGATCCCGAACGTGTGCAAATTGCTCTGCAGGTATTGGTACTGAGAGACAATGGCTACCAATCCGATGAAGGCGTGCTGTATTTCAATGAAACACGGCAGCGTGTCCGGATTCCGATCGACGACGAACTGCTGAAACTGACACGCGAGGCGATCGCGACTGCGCGCCAGCATCGCATTTCAGGGCAAATCCCGCCGCCGCTGGTGTCCAGCCCCAAGTGCCCGCGTTGTTCCCTGGTCGGTATCTGCTTGCCCGACGAAACTCGCCGGCTTGCCGAATCTCGGCAAACGCCACCAACCGTGCGGCCCTTGATTACCGCTCGCGATGAGCGGCGACCCGTGTATTTCAATACGCAAGGGATGTGGATTGGCAAGAAGGGAGACCTGCTGCAAGCCAAGGTCGAAGGCAAAGTAGTCCAGGAAATTCGCTTCAACGACATCAATCAAATTAATCTGTTTGGCAATATCCAGCTATCGACCCAGGCCATTCAAACGGCGCTTGGGCGTGACTTACCGATCGGTTACTTCACTCAGAAGGGGTATTTCTATGGCGTCAGCGGTGGCCTGGGCGTGAAGAACATCCTCGTCCGACGCCAACAGTTTCGCTTGGCCGATGACCGAGAGTTCTGTCTCGACATTGCTCGCACCTTGGTGCATGGCAAGATACGCAACCAGCGAACGCTGTTGATGAGAAACCATCGCGAGCCCGATGCCAAGTCGCTGAGCGAACTCAAACGCTACGCCAATCGTGCCATGTCTGCCGACTCGCTCGCTTCCCTCTTGGGGATCGAAGGAATCGCCGCCCGCGTGTACTTCCAGGATTTTGCGGGAATGCTCAAAGTCGATTGCGGTGTATCGACAGGAGGTGCGGGATTCGCGGCAGCGGAAAAACGTCCCGCGTTTCATTTCCAATCGCGCAACCGTCGCCCGCCGCGAGATCCTGTCAACGCGATGCTGTCCCTCGCCTACAGCCTGTTGACCAAAGAGTGTCTGGTTGCGGCCACGATCGTAGGCCTGGATCCTCATCTGGGTTTCTACCATCAGGTCAAACCCGGCAAACCAGCTCTGGCACTCGACCTGATGGAACCGTTCCGCCCCCTGATTGCTGACTCGGTCGTCCTGTCGGCGATCAACACCAAGATGGTCACACCGGCTCACTTCATCTGTGCGGGAAAATCGGTCGTGATGAGCGATGCCGGGCGCAAGCATTTTCTGCTAGCGTATGAGAAACGGATGGATTCACTGGTCACTCATCCGCTATTCGATTACCGAGTCAGTTACAGGCGTTTGCTCGAGATTCAAACTCGATTGTTAGCTCGCCGCCTCAGCGGAGAGATCGAGGATTTCCCGGTTTTTCAGACGCGGTAGTGACGCGAGCAGCGAGGTGGTGAGCAATTCCCGGCCACCGCTCGCAACCAGGAAAAACACCGTATTTACATCACCTCCAGGGAAACATCCACGTGAACAGAAACGCTCAACTGGTGGACCGCTCGCAAACCGCAGCAAAATCCCCCATAATCCCGCATCCAGAAATGGGTGCTCCTTCCACGAGTTCCAACTCGTGGCCTCATTGAAGCGCTATCATTGATTCTGATGAGGTTGGTGCTTTAACCCTTCCACGAGTTCCAACTCGTGGCCTCATTGAAGCAATCCAACGTCGCTGGGACGGTGCCCGCACCGATCGGCCTCCTTCCACGAGTTCCAACTCGTGGCCTCATTGAAGCTCGAGAGCGAGCGTGATCGTGTTGAACGTCTCGAATCCTTCCACGAGTTCCAACTCGTGGCCTCATTGAAGCCGCCTCGCTGTAGACGCTCAACGCCGTCCGAGCATCCTCCTTCCACGAGTTCCAACTCGTGGCCTCATTGAAGCCATGATGGAGCAAGCCGCCGATGCGAAAATCAGCGACTCCTTCCACGAGTTCCAACTCGTGGCCTCATTGAAGCGTTCCCGCCGATGGGCGTTTCCCGCCGAGGCGTCCCCCTTCCACGAGTTCCAACTCGTGGCCTCATTGAAGCGTTGACATCTACCAGGATCGCACTGGCCAATCGCGAGACCTTCCACGAGTTCCAACTCGTGGCCTCATTGAAGCGCTGCTGTCTTGCTTGGCTGCAACGTTCATCGCGTCACCTTCCACGAGTTCCAACTCGTGGCCTCATTGAAGCGATTCCGCGTGAGGTGATGCTGTCGCGGCTGATCTCCTTCCACGAGTTCCAACTCGTGGCCTCATTGAAGCGTGTGGGATGGATTCTTTTAATTCCACGCTCTGTGCCTTCCACGAGTTCCAACTCGTGGCCTCATTGAAGCTGATTGTAGACACTTGTTTTTGGTGCCGAGCCGCCACCCTTCCACGAGTTCCAACTCGTGGCCTCATTGAAGCTTGCTTTACTGACATTTAAGTAAGCCCGTTCAACAGCCCTTCCACGAGTTCCAACTCGTGGCCTCATTGAAGCTTTTCATACCCTCCTATAAGAGAAACAAAAAGTGTTCCCTTCCACGAGTTCCAACTCGTGGCCTCATTGAAGCTAGCAATTTATCCTCATCTGTCTGATGGGATAATGCCACCTTCCACGAGTTCCAACTCGTGGCCTCATTGAAGCTCAGATATCGAGGTAGGATCAGGCGGTGTCACAATTGCCTTCCACGAGTTCCAACTCGTGGCCTCATTGAAGCATCGCTCTTTTCTGTCCACTCGCGACCATGCTCAATCCCCTTCCACGAGTTCCAACTCGTGGCCTCATTGAAGCGAGCGTTTGGCCCGTTAATGGGTCGCACTTACGACGCCCCTTCCACGAGTTCCAACTCGTGGCCTCATTGAAGCGCGTGATCGGCATGGAACAACGCGGTGCCATCACGCACCTTCCACGAGTTCCAACTCGTGGCCTCATTGAAGCCAGGTCGAATTGCCGAATGAAATCCACGGCGGCTTGCCTTCCACGAGTTCCAACTCGTGGCCTCATTGAAGCAGCGGTTCGGGGCCTGCTTCAGTTTCCGCAATCTCCGTCCTTCCACGAGTTCCAACTCGTGGCCTCATTGAAGCATCGTTGAATTTCTCCAGAGGGGTTCTGAGTGAATCGCCTTCCACGAGTTCCAACTCGTGGCCTCATTGAAGCTCTACAACGTGTTTGGTGGTTACTCGTCTTTTTATGTCCCTTCCACGAGTTCCAACTCGTGGCCTCATTGAAGCGGTGAGTTCTTCGTAGGTGATGCCAAGTAGTTTGGCCTTCCACGAGTTCCAACTCGTGGCCTCATTGAAGCCGAATCCTTGTCAGGCTTCAATTCCTCAGCCATCTTACCTTCCACGAGTTCCAACTCGTGGCCTCATTGAAGCCTACCACGAGGGATACGCTGCCGGAGAGGATGGCGACCTTCCACGAGTTCCAACTCGTGGCCTCATTGAAGCGCTTCCTGGACAGCATCGACGTATAGGAGCTTTTCTGTCCTTCCACGAGTTCCAACTCGTGGCCTCATTGAAGCCGCGAATGACTCCGCGTGATTCATTTGATCCGCACTTCCTTCCACGAGTTCCAACTCGTGGCCTCATTGAAGCCTACGCTGCCGCCTGGTCGATTGCGATCGATGGGACGCCTTCCACGAGTTCCAACTCGTGGCCTCATTGAAGCGTGGAGGGGTCATCATTCATTCACCGTTGGGCAAGCCTTCCACGAGTTCCAACTCGTGGCCTCATTGAAGCCCATGTTGCCGCCACTGGATGTATCGCCGCGAAACTCCTTCCACGAGTTCCAACTCGTGGCCTCATTGAAGCTCAGCGATTACTTCGGCCGGTGTCGGTTCGGTCGTAATCCTTCCACGAGTTCCAACTCGTGGCCTCATTGAAGCGCTCGCCTCTTGCTGGGCTGCCATCTTCGCCAGCTCCCCTTCCACGAGTTCCAACTCGTGGCCTCATTGAAGCCGTTCTACTTGGCCTCAACGTCGCCCAAATACTTCGGCACCTTCCACGAGTTCCAACTCGTGGCCTCATTGAAGCGATTTCGGTTTCGGTCGGTTTGTTGTCGCCCGCGGGCCCTTCCACGAGTTCCAACTCGTGGCCTCATTGAAGCCAGATGACCCAGAAAGTACGACGACCACCGATGCAGGATCCTTCCACGAGTTCCAACTCGTGGCCTCATTGAAGCCGTTGAACTGATCGAGATCTTCTACTGTGTAGTTGCTCCTTCCACGAGTTCCAACTCGTGGCCTCATTGAAGCAGCAGGCAAGCAAACAAAAGCTACTGGCTATCCTTGGCCCCTTCCACGAGTTCCAACTCGTGGCCTCATTGAAGCCGACCCATCGACATAGACCTTGATCCCTGCCTCTGTCCCTTCCACGAGTTCCAACTCGTGGCCTCATTGAAGCAGAATAAATTTCGTTGTGGCGATACATTGGCTCGCCGTCCTTCCACGAGTTCCAACTCGTGGCCTCATTGAAGCAAGTGAACGGGAACCCGGCGGTCGTTGCGTTCGTCGGACCTTCCACGAGTTCCAACTCGTGGCCTCATTGAAGCAGTAGTTGCCTGTCCAGCTTCTAAACTTCTTGCTTCACCCTTCCACGAGTTCCAACTCGTGGCCTCATTGAAGCCGGCGGCATGTCGATGTCGTAAATCGTGTAATCGCCGCCTTCCACGAGTTCCAACTCGTGGCCTCATTGAAGCTGGAGACGACGACTGGCAGGATGTCGATTTGGTGGCACCTTCCACGAGTTCCAACTCGTGGCCTCATTGAAGCTGTTCGGAGTGCCTTTCTTCCGTCCGCCGGTTTTTCCCTTCCACGAGTTCCAACTCGTGGCCTCATTGAAGCTTAGTCCCTCCGGATCCCTTGCGGCCAACCCAGCATATACCTTCCACGAGTTCCAACTCGTGGCCTCATTGAAGCGACCACACGATTTATTATTGTTGAAATAAACCGTGATACCTTCCACGAGTTCCAACTCGTGGCCTCATTGAAGCGCCTTGGATTCCTTGCGGGCCAGTGTCTCCCGTTGCGCCTTCCACGAGTTCCAACTCGTGGCCTCATTGAAGCAAGGCGTCGTGCGAGGTATCGAAATGGCCCGAGGTCCTTCCACGAGTTCCAACTCGTGGCCTCATTGAAGCCGAATCGTCGCCGTAGACGCCCGCATGATCGAGAGCCTTCCACGAGTTCCAACTCGTGGCCTCATTGAAGCCAGAGAGTCGGAGAATCATGACTTTCATCGGGACGACTCTCCTTCCACGAGTTCCAACTCGTGGCCTCATTGAAGCGAGGAGCACGGCCGCCATCAACTTGATTCGATGGAGGCCTTCCACGAGTTCCAACTCGTGGCCTCATTGAAGCCGGTGTGAGTTCAGCAATACGGGCGAAACAATCGTCCCTTCCACGAGTTCCAACTCGTGGCCTCATTGAAGCAAGTGCCGTCTTGATTTGCTTGGACCTGTCATCGCGCCTTCCACGAGTTCCAACTCGTGGCCTCATTGAAGCGCGACGATGAGCCAGGCGAACCGACAGGGCGGTGGCCTCCCTTCCACGAGTTCCAACTCGTGGCCTCATTGAAGCAGCATCCCAGGCAGGAACCTGTCGCGGGGCAGCTCGAACTTTCCACGAGTTCCATCTCGTGGCCTCATTGAAGCTCGCGGGATTCCATTACCCACTCGGGCCAGCCGTTCGCCTTCCACGAGTTCCATCTCGTCGCCTCATTGAAGCCAATCATCATCGGACGATAGACACCCATCAGCCCCGGCAGCCTTCCACGAGTTCCATCTCGTGGCCTCATTGAAGCACCTTCACGTCTCGTCCTCGGCCTTCCTTGCGTAGCCCTTCCACGAGTTCCAACTCGTGGCCTCATTGAGCTAACGTGCCACTCAATTCGGTCAAGAACCATCAGCGAAGGAAACGCGAAGGCGCCAGATATTTTTGATTGGTCAGAACATTCTTTGCGTCTCTGCGTCCTTGCGTCTCTGCGTCAAAAACTCGCCATGATCTACGAAGACCGACTCGAACCAATCACCGGTAGCTGACAGGTGGCCGCGGGGTCCATGTTGATCACCGGTGCTTCCGGTAGGATGTTTGGCGATTGGGTGGGTTCCTTTTTGTCGGGGTGATGGGTAGCTGATGGCTGAGTTTGTTGCGTTTTATATTCTTCCGGCGGTTTTCGTTTTGACGTACCTGCTCCAGCTTTGGAGTGGGTTTGCGGTGGCGGGGATCTCGGGGGATCAGGTGTTGGTCGATCGGCGGACGAGGCCGGGGCCGTATTGGTTCATCATGGCGATCCAAACCATGATCCTGGTCGTCGCTCCGATCTTGGTCGGGATGTGGGGCTGAGAGTCGCCGCGGGCGGTTCTGAGTGCCGCCCGTCCCGCTGGCGGCGCGGGTATGGCACAATGAGAGACACGGTATCCGCATTCACTCAGGAGGAACGTCCCATGATCGATTCAGAGTCACAGTTAACCGCTCAGCCGCAGGGAACGCTTCCCCAGCAGAGTCCGGTCGGGGATCTGCAGGAGCCATCGGGTATCGTTCATGACAAGAACGAAGTCCCGGTCGTCGTTTACAGTCGTGCTCGCGGGCCGATCGCAGAGATGACGTTTCTGCAGCGATCGCTGCTATTCGCCGAATTGGCGATGATCGCCTATAACGACGAGCGGGAAGCCAGCGAAGCGGCCCGGTTTGTGGGTTTCCCCGACGTGACGTTCTTTGAGCACGATGGTTCTCAGGCGTATCGGTTTCGCAACGACCACGACTGCGTGATCGCTTGCCGGGGCACCGAACCGAATGAGTGGAACGATATTCGTGCCGATGCCAATGCCGCAGCGGTCTTGGCGGAGACGGCGGGAAAGGTGCATCGCGGCTTCAAAACGGAGGTCGACGATTTGTGGCCGATGTTGGAGACGGCGTTGATGGGCAATGAGCAACCGGTGTGGTTTAGCGGGCACTCTCTCGGCGGGGCGATGGCGACGATCTGTGCTGGACGTTGCTTTTTGTCGCATATCAAGAGCGTGCCGAGTGCTCTGTTCACCTACGGCAGCCCTCGGGTGGGCGATAAACGCTACATTAACTTCGTCCAGCTCGATCACTATCGGTTTGTCAACAACAACGACATCGTCACTCGCACCCCGCCGGCATGGATGGGGTACCGCCATTGCGGTACGGAAGTTTACATTGATCGCGACGGCAACCTGGGTCACCTCAACGCGATCAAGAAACGTCACGATCGCTGGCGTGGATTCCTGAAGAGCTTGCGGCGATTTCGCATCGATCATTTTTCCGACCATCCCTTGCATCAGTACTTGGGACCGATCCTCGAAGCGGCGCGGCAAGAACAGGCCGAATTGGTGCGAGGCGATGATGCGGTCACCGCTGCCGAATTGACTGATTGAAACCTCCCTGTGTGAACACCTCAATCGCCACGCCTTCACCAACGCGCATGACGAGCAACGCGACGTTGGCGGAGCGACCGGCGACTCTCTCCCATTTCTTTCTGGATTCTGCATGAGTTCCCCTGAATCACCTCAACCCCACTCGCCTGCCGCTGGCACGGACTCGGTCGTTTGCGTGGAGGGTGTCGACTTGAAATTGGCTCATCCCTACGACGCGCCAGGCGATTGGATTGGCCAGAGCGAGATTCTCAAGCAATTGCTCGCGTGTTGGATCACAGTCGATGCCAACGACCTGCCACTGACACCGCGGCTGCTCGGCTCGCCGGGGGTGGGCAAAACGCAGTTGGCGATCGCGGCGGCCAAGCAACAGGGCGTGCCGCTGTATATCTACCAGTGCACTGCCGACACCCGCCCGGAAGATTTGTTGATCACGCCCGTACTCAGTCGCGGAGGAGAGATCTCCTACCACGCCTCGCCCTTGGTCAGTGCGATGATCCGTGGCGGGGTCTGCGTGCTCGACGAAGGCAACCGGATGAACGAAAAATCCTGGGCGTCATTGGCTCCTCTATTCGACAGCCGGCGATACGTCGAGTCGATCGTGGCGGGGATCACGATCCCAGCCTCGCCGAACTTTCGTGCTGCGGTGACGATGAACCAGGACGAATCCACGTTCGAGATCCCCGACTACATTCTCAGCCGTTTGCAACCGACGCTGCAGGTTGGGTTCCCCAACAAACAAGACGAGATGGCGATTTTGCAGTACCACCTGCCCTTCGCCGAGCCGGAGATGTTGGCGTTGACGGTGGATTTCTTGCAGCACTCGCACAAGTTGAAATTGGATTTCTCTCCCCGCGACGGGTTGAACCTGTTGCGGTTTGCGATCAAGCGGATGGCTCAGGACCCCGACCATCCCGTCGCACGCGATGTCGCGTGGCAGGAAGCCCTGGAAAAATGCCTGGGTGAAGATGCGGTCGATCTCGAACGCTTGGCCGAACGGCGCAGCCGCACGCTCGGCGGTGACGCCGTGCCGCTCGGCCTGGCCGATCTATTCTTCGACCCCGACGATCCATTGCACCCGGATCGTGAGGAGGAAGACGAGGACGACGAATTCTGAGTGGCAGCTGGGAAGTATTTTCTTCGGAAAAACATGCTTTCTACCAGCGCGGGCGGGACTCCCGCCTACCCATCAGTCCTGCTTGAGGAACCGGTCAGCGAAATCGAGGTATCGTCGCCAATCGTGCTCGGCCAGATCATGGCCACCGCGGCGGAGGTGGTAGCTGATCGCACCGTTAGAATAGGCGTGGTCCGGGTGGGGCGGTTGGAGGGGAGTGTTCCCGGTATTGTCGATCAGCCCGGGCAGGCCCAATAGTTCGTAGACGGGCGAGGCGGCGCGGGCGGCGAGGAATTCACCCACCGGGTCGGCCCACTTGTCCTCGGTCGCGCTGCCGACAGCGATCGGACGCGGGGCGGCCAGCCCGATGAGCTGGTGCGAGTCCACCGGTAGCGAGTTCTCGTTGAGGTTGTATTGCTCGAACCCATCGCAGAACCAATGCGGGAAGCTGGAGTTGATCCGGCCGACGGTTTCCCCGATCGCGCGGCGCGACAGGGCTGCGCCGCCACAACCGGAATCATTGCTGACGACCAATGCGAATCGCGGGTCAGTGGCGCCTGCCCAGAGCGCGGTTTTGCCCAAGCGAGAGTGCCCGAGAACGGCTACCTTGGAAATGTCGATGCCGAGATCCGGCGTCATTTCGATCGCGTCGAGGATACAGGACAGACCGTAGGACCAGGCTGCAATCGAACCGGGGCGCTGCTCCGGTGGCAAACCTGCGATGAATTCGGGCATCAGTCCATGCAGCCCATTTTCAAATCCATCATCGAAATCGGGATCGATATCGCCGTAATAGGCGGTGATGTTGGCGTACCCACGTTGGTTGAGCATCTCGATCGGCCAGCGGCTCGCTGCGACACCCCGGCCGGCTGCCGTGGCCCGATTCTCCTCAGTGGTCTCGTTGCGTCGATCACGCACCCAGGACTGTGTGATGCGTACTTTCGGGTCAGTCGTGACGGTGTGGTTGCCTTGAAAGTTCAAACCGAGGAAGGCTGGCACGGCTGGCGGTGCCGCATCATCCTGGCCGGACGTGGACCGCGGCACATCGACGAGGACGTGGATCTCGACGGATTCCGCTTCGCCATCGGCCGCACCGGCATCGCTCTGCGGTGGTTTCACGGTCACTGTCAATTCGGTGCGAACCGTCGCGCCTTGGTGGACCTGGTCATCGCGTCGCACGATTTCGCATTCGACTTGGCGGTCGTCGGGCATTTGGCCAAAGACGTGTTGCGTGAAGAGGTCGACGATCTCGGCGCGACGGTCGGGCCATTGACTCGCCTCGGTGACCGCTGTGCCGGATTGCGTGGTCAGTGGGTCGGGCAACTCATAATCGGGGACCTTCGATTCGTCGTAGTTGGCTTGAAATTTCTGAGCGTTGACTGGCGAGACGGCAAAGCAAGCGATCAGGGCAGCGGCGATGCCAGCGCCCCCGGCCCGGGAACAGTGTGAAATCGCGGTCGAGGCGGGTGGTGCAGTTGGGCGGGGCAGTCTCATCAAAAACTCGCTTGTCTTGCGTTGGGGAGGGGAAGGAAGCTAGGCTGGCGGGCATTCGGTGCAGCAGTTCATTGCCACCGATCTCTTTTCCCCGCACTCATCTGAATCGAATCGGATGGCCTTGCCGGCCACTGATTATAGAACGTGACCACACCAGATTCGACTCCCGCCGCCTCCGACACTGCGAATATCGACGATTCGCCAGCAGCGGACCGCCGGCAATCGCCGACCACCGGTCCGGAAGCTTGGTCAAAAAGGCTGGCGGATCGATTTGCGTTGGATTTTGGCGATGAGTTGAACCAGTGGTGGGATGAACTCTGTCAGCATTCGCCGGGCCCAGGCGAATTTCGCTATCCCGTGATGCCGCAGACGCTGTTGGCAACGGTCCCCGATCCGATCTGGCCCCCGTTGATGCCGCCCAATTTCCTGCCCTTGGTAGGCAACGGGGCAGGCGATTGGCTGTGCTTGCGGTTGCTCGATCCCCACGTCGCGGCGCAATCGGGTCGCTCGATGGACATCTGCCACTGGTACCACGGTGGCGGCGATTGGTTGCCCTGGGGCGATACCCTGTCCGAGGCGTTGCTCTTCGATTGGTTGCTGGCGTCCCTGCCACAAGCCGAGCGGCGACACGCCGAACCGGCGAGCGAGCCAGCTCTCGAGTGCGAAAGTGATGACCCGCCCAGCCACGTCGGCAGCGACAGCCCGGCCGCGTGGCGCGACCATCGGTGGGGCCAATGGGTCTCCAGCAGAATGCCGGGACTCAACCATATCGACTGGGCCCGCACCAAGCCCCCCAGCGTCGAGACCCCCAGCGTCGAGCCCCCCAAAGTCCATGACCCCAATACCAACGATCCTCATCAGTTGGCCGCTGAATTGTTATCCCAAGGCGTGTGTGAGGTCCCGATCCGATGCCAGCTGATCATCGATGCGCTCGCCAGTCCGCTGGGTGGTCAGATCACGCCCCAGACCGCTCACGATCTCGGGCTGACGTGGAACGATTGGATGCGATGGTGTTTCGATTTGCGAATGATGCCGAGCGAGACTGCGGCTCTGTTGCAAGAAAAACTGGGGACTCCAGCGGCTGCTTTTGATCCCGCTCAACAATCCTGGAACGACGTCGCGGCGCACGCAGCGGTTATCTGCGCAAGCCATCCCGAATTGTCTTGGGGCCACGACTTGCTCGGCTACACCAAGTGGTCGCAGGGCGACACCGCGGGAGCCGAACAAGCCTTTTCCCAAGCGATCCGCTGCAGTGTGTTCACCGACCAAAGCGTGCGGTTTCGGACACACTGGGCGACGTCGACCGACGGTGTTGCGAAATTCTCGGCCCGTTTTCTAGCGGAGATGCCCGCGGGAGCGAGTCACCCAGGCCCACCTGCGGAAGCCGACCGGCTGGGATGTTTGCCAGCGACGGTCGATCTCGGCACGCTACGTGAGTTTCTCGGTCCCCATCGCGATCAGGACGCCTCGTCGGTGCGCCAGCGTTATTCGCAGCTGCTCGTTGACCAGGCCGAGGCGAGCGACTCACCGGAAACGTCCGTGCGACTGCTCTACGCAGCCGGTTGGGACTTGGGAGCCGAACCGATGCGTCGCTACGGCGAACTGCTCGATCGCTACATCCGCGCCTGTCGCGATGCCGGGTGGACGAGTCATGAGCGTCTCGCCAGTGTGCATCGCGGCGGATTGAAGGCTCGGTATAATCTGTAAAACTTGCTCCAACGGCGGCTCCGCCCGTCGCGAGCACAGTGTCGGCCGCAGTGAAACGGGACCCCGCGCGGGCACCGCCCTCACCGCTTCGGCACATTCCATCGCTCGCAATTGCTTCCCAATCCAACCTTGTCACTCAACCCATCGCAGCGAACATGACCGTACCTTCGGATTCCGACCCGACCTCTGCCAGCGGTGACATCTCAGAAAATATCGTGTGGCATGAGAACACGGTGACACGGGCCTCGCGGCAGAGCAATCTGGGTCAACGTGGCTGCGTGGTCTGGTTCACTGGCCTGAGCGGCTGCGGCAAATCAACGATCGCCAATGAGCTCGATCGGCTGTTGATCGCTCGCGGTGCCGCCTCGACGCTGCTCGATGGCGACAACGTCCGCCACGGGCTGTGCGCTCCGCCTGCGGTGCTGCAAGGTGAGCACGGGCAAGCCTTTGCCGAGCGGTTTGGACTAGGTTTCTCGCCGACCGACCGGGAGGAGAACATTCGCCGCATCGGCGCGGTCGCGTCGCTGATGGCGGGCGCGGGCTTGGTCACTCTGGCGGCTTTCGTGAGCCCTTATCAGCGGGACCGAGATCGGGTGCGGCGGATGGTCGAGCAGGACGGGCAGGCAGGAGATTTCCTCGAGGTTTTCGTCGACACGCCTTTGGAAGTGTGTCAGCAACGCGACCCCAAGGGTCTGTACAAAAAAGCTCTCGCTGGGGAGATCGCCCATTTCACGGGAATTAGCGACCCCTACGAGGCGCCCGAGCGGCCGGAGATTCATCTGCAGTTCCGTGAGGGGATGACTCCGTTGGATGCGGCGGAGGAAATTGGTCAGGTAATGCAGGAGCGAGGGATATTCGGCGACTCCCCGGCAACGGGCTAGGACGCCCGGGCAGACACCCCTGGGACGGTAAAGCGATCTTAGCCACCCGGCGGGCGAGTGAGAAACATCTGCTCGGCAGGCAAAAGAGGTTCATCCGACGGAAGCGTGCGCAGAACACAGCGGGAGGTTTTTTGAAGCATGGCTCTCGTATCCAATGATCGTTCAAAAATGCGACCCTGATGAACAAACGCTCGCCAGGGACCGACAACACCATTGGCGTACCGCTTTTGCAGGGAAACGCTGGCGACCGAGATATCCCTTGCCAAGCCAGCACCTCTGCAGAGCTCGGCTCCGTTTCTCCCGGCAGTGCCAGGCTAACATTGATAATCACATCCCACAAATAAATCCTTCGATACGGGAGTCATGCCTTGAAAACCTCGGGCGCACGCTTCCGTCGGATGAGCCTAAAGACTGCCTTCTCCGCGCCGACGGATCGGCTTCCCACCGGAGCGCCGGAGCGATGTCTGAAGAAATGTTCCACTGGACTTTGGCGAGTGCAGTTGCCGAATGAGCAGTAAGCGAGCGGCATTCGGCTGGCGCGATGGGGCGGGGTCGATGGTGTCAAAAAAGACAAAAACACGGCCCATCTGCTCGATTTGACGTTGCGTTGGCGGGGTGGCACGTTAGACTTCGCGGGAAAATAATTTCACTTTAACTTGGGTCTGACGCGGACGGCATGTGACCTCCGTATTGGATTCATCTAGGAAACAGTTCACGGCATGACGATCTCGAAAGAACGTAAGAAGGAAGTGGTCAGCGAACATGGGGCTGCCGCCAATGACACCGGATCCCCTGAGGTCCAGATCGCGATCTTGACCGAACGGATCAATGGATTGACCGAGCACATGCGAACCCACCGCAAAGACTTTGCTTCGCGTCGCGGTTTGTTGGGCTTGGTGAGTCGTCGTCGGCGTTTGCTCGACTATGTTCGGGCTCACGACCCGCAGCGATACCTCGATGTCATCGGCAAGCTTGGTATTCGCAAGTAGTATTTTGTCAGGTTGGTCGTCGGCATGGTCCCACGACCGTGTGTGGACGAGCCAACGGGCGGTGTGCCCGGGATTGGTCAATGCGAGTGGTCTCACTCTTTCTGCGAAACCCACACATTACTGAGCGTTCGCCGTGGGCGAACATTTCTGAGAGCCTATCCGAAAAGGGGTCTGCCCCGCTCCGGCGAGGCCGTCAAAGGCCATGTCAAATGACTCGCCTCCGAAGGGCCAGTCCTTTTTCGGATCGGAATTCATTTCAAATTCACGCATGTACCGAGCCACAGAGCAAAAACGCTGCTCGGTTCATGCCGGTGGACGCTGGCACAATGTTTCTCGAGTTGTGCGGCGATCAAATGTAGTGATCGAGTTTGTTGGCGGTTCAGTGCCGCCGTTTTGTTGTTTGTAGGAAAAAGTAAAGAAAAATAGAGGTTGTGGTGAGTATTCACAAAATTCGCGTCGAGCGAAAAATCGGCGATTCAGTCCTGTCGTTCGAGACCGGCCATGTCGCCAAGCAAGCTGCCGGCAGTGTGCTGGTCCAGTACGGTGACACCGTGGTCTTGGTGGCCGCAGCATCGGGCACCCCGCGTCCGGGCATCGATTTCTTCCCACTGATGTGCGACTACCGCGAACGGTTGGCCGCGGCGGGCAAGTTCCCCGGTGGTTTTCTCAAGCGAGAGGGTCGTCCGAGCACGAAGGAAATCCTCAGCTCGCGTCTGATGGACCGCCCGATTCGTCCGCTGTGGCCCGATGGGTTCATGGACGAAGTCCAGATTCAAGCGATGGTTGTCGCGAGCGATTTGCAAAATGATGGCGACGTGCTCGCCATGAACGGGGCCGCCGCGGCGCTCCACGTCAGCCCCTTGCCTTTCCAAGGACCGCTCGGCAGCGTGCGCGTCGGCAAGGTTGACGGCAAGCTGATCGCGTTCCCGACCTTCGAACAGCTCGAAGAGTCCGAACTCGACATGATCGTCAGTGGCAGCCGCGAAATGGTCGCCATGATCGAAGGCTTCGCCAACGAGATGCCCGAAGAAGAAATGATGGAAGCGATTCAGTTCGCTCATGGCATCATCCGCGAAGTCATCGACCTGCAGGAAGAGCTGTATCAGAAAGTGAACCCGACCAAGGTTGCTTTCGAGTCGCCAGCGGACGACGGATTGTTCCAACGTCTCAACGACGCCTACTACGACGATTTCCGCAGTGCCCAGCAGACGTCGGGCAAACAGGCCCGCGCCGATGCCACGCGGAGCCTGCGTGAGCGTGCGATGGGCGAAGTCATCCCCGACCCCAAAGCGGACGATGCAATCTGCAGCAATCGTTTCAAGAAGGTTTGGCACGACCTCGAAGAAAAGGTCGTCCGCGACCTGATCAGCGCCGGCACCCGTCCGGACGGACGCGACCGCGATTCGCTCCGTGCGATTCACTGCGAAACGGACCTGTTGCCCTGCGTTCACGGCTCGGCTTTGTTCCAACGTGGTGAGACCCAAGCGATTGTCACGATCGCCTTGGGCACGAGCCGCGACGAACAACGCGTCGACGGACTGCAGGACGAGTACAGCAAGAAGTTCATGCTCGATTACAACTTCCCCTCGTACTCGGTGGGTGAATGCCGCCCGATCCGTGGCCCGGGACGTCGTGAAATCGGACACGGTTGCTTGGCCGAACGCAGCGTAGCTCCGGTTCTGCCGCCCGCAGAAGCGTTCCCTTACACGATCCGCGTGATCAGCGACATCACTGAATCCAACGGCAGCTCGTCGATGGCGTCGGTATGTGGTGCGACGCTCGGCCTGATGGCTTCGGGCGTCCCGATCAGCAACCCCGTCGCTGGGATTTCGGTTGGTCTGGTTCAGAACTCCGCCGACGATTGGCACCTGTTGACGGACATCCTCGGAACCGAAGATCACTTCGGCGACATGGATTTCAAGATCGCTGGTACTCAAAACGGCATCACCGGCATTCAATTGGATCTCAAGATCACGGGTGTGGGCGAAGACATCATTCGCGCAACGCTGAAGCAATCCCGCGAAGCTCGGATCGAGATCCTCAAGAAGATGCTGACGACGATCCCACGTCCGCGTCGGGAAATCTCGCCCACGGCACCACGGTTGCTCCGCACGAAGATCTCGCCCGATAAGATCGGTGCCTTGATCGGGCCTGGCGGTAAGAACATCCGTGGCATCCAAGAGTCCACCGGCGCGGTCATCGAAGTCGATGATGACGGCACCGTGCTCGTTGCGAGCAGCAACAAGGACTCGGCCATGGAAGCCATGCGTCAAGTCGAAGCCTGCACCGCAACGGTTCAAATCGGCAAGATCTACGACGGCATCGTCAGCAGCATCAAAGAGTTCGGCGCGTTTGTCGAAATCCTGCCCGGCCGCGATGGATTGGTCCACATCAGCGAAATGAGTGGTGGCTACATCAGCAACCTCGATCGCGTCGTCGCTGTCGGCGACGAAATGAAGGTCTTGGTGATCGATGTCGATGAGCATGACCGCGTCAAGCTCAGCCGCCGTCGCGCCCTCGAGGAACTCGGCGAAGAAGATCCTTTGGCTGCCGAACTCGAAGAGAATGAAGGTAGCAACGAAGGTGGTGGAGACGGTGAAGACCGCCCCCGACGCCGACGTGGTGGCCGCGGACCACGCCGTGATGGCGGTGGCGGTGGCCGTTCACGCGACTGAGTCGTTGACCCAGTATTGAAATCGTTTGAATGCAAAATGAAGATTGCGGCATCGCGTCTTCGTTTTGCATTTTTTCTTTCGTTTGTCGTGCTTCGCATGTCGCGGAGTTCACGGATCGATTGTTGGTAATTGTTGGACACTCCTACGCAAGGCTCCAATTCACATGGGTATCAATGATCGCGACTACGGTCGTACCGAACGCACGCCGTGGGATCGGGTTGAGAATCCGCGGAGCATGGTGATCACGGTGATCGTGATCAACGTGATCGTGTTCGTGGCGCAGATGCTCTTTCAGTACAGCCCTGAATCCGACGCGGGGCAGGGATTGGAGCGGAGCGGGCGGGATGCCGTGCTCGCTCCCATGGAACCGAAACGTAGCCATGTCGACGACATCTTCGCCGTCCGCGGCACGTCGTTGGTGCGGCCCTGGTTGTGGTTCCAGACCGTGAGCTACGGTTTTTTGCACAACCGGGCCAATATCATGCACCTGCTGTTCAACATGTTTTTGTTGTATGTCTTTGGCCGTGCTATTGAACAGAGATTGGGCGGTCAGGAGTTCTTGAAGGCCTACCTGGCAGCCATCTTGGTCGGCGGCGTGGTGGCGATGGTATCGCCCTGGATTCTGGGTGCGTTCGTGCCCGGTATCTCGCTGCATGTTCAGACGCTTGGGGCCAGTGGTGGCGTGATGGCTTTGATGGTCATGTTCGCCTGCTACTATCCCAATCAAGAACTGCTGTTGATGATGGTGCTGCCGATCAAGGCTTGGGTGCTCGTCAGCGGTCTCGTCCTGTTAGATTTGCTCGGCGCCGCAGGCATGAGCGGCAGCGAAACCGCCTACGGAGTCCACTTGGCTGGGGCGCTCTTTGGGTTCCTCTACGTCAAGCAGGGTTGGAGCTTCCAGCGGATCGATTTCACGGCGATCGATGAGGTCCCCGGCCGCCTAAGACAACGGTCGCGACGGGCAAAATTAAAAATTCACGATCCTGACAAGAAAATTCGCGAGGAAGAACGGGAAGCGGATCGCATTTTGGCTAAAATCCATGAGTCGGGCGAATCCAGCCTGACTTCGGGTGAGCGACGAACACTCGAAAAGTACAGCCGCCGAAAACGAGAATCACGCGATTAATCGCGACCGCGATGCCCCTGGCATCACCGTCGCAGCGGATTGGCTGGGTCGAAGGCCGTCCGGCCAAGGTCACCGACACGGGACTGCGGCATGGCCCTGGTAACCCGGTGCGTGAGCAGCGATGTTCGGCGGGCCACGCAACACACGCCATTTTTCTCGCCAGCGAGCCGACGTCCCCAACGAGCGGTACCCCAGCCGGGGCCAAAGCAGGCGCACCGGCCGTGCCGCCGTGGGCAAGCAGGAATGAACAATCTGATGTGTCTATCCGCCATTCGATTCGTGCCGTCACCGGCCGATTCGCAGAGCACGACTACCTGAGCAAACTTCTTATGATGAAACACCTTGAGAGACCCCGCCGACCTTTTGATCGTCATCCACGGGCCGCGTCTGTGGTTAGGTTCGTATTGCTAGTCGCTATCTCAGTGGCCTGGTTCAGCGCCAGCCGCATCGTCGCCGCGGACGAGCAGCCGGGCGACAAGGCGGCTGCCGAATCAAAACCGGAGGCTGGTGAGAATGACGCGTTTCAACCCAGCGATGAGGTGCAGGCGGCACTGCTGCCACTCTTTGAAGCGATTGCCGATACCGACGCATCTCGATCCGAGATCGAATTGTCCGTCGAGACTGTGATGCATGGCGAGATCCTGTCGCGAGAAAAGTCCACGTTCCAGATCGCGTCGAAGTTCCCCGATCAGTACACGATCTATCACAAGTCCGATAGCGACCGCAAACGAATCTACTCCGATGGTGAAACGAGCATCGTGGCACTCTCGTCGGCCGCCTACTACGAATTGCCCCGCGTTTGGAACAACCAATCGATCGTCACCGGTTCGCCGATCGACTTCGGTCCGTACCCCGAACCGATGCTGGCATTGACACTCGCGGGAGTCGATCCATCGATCACCTTTTTCGGCGGCATGTCATCGGTCGAGGCAAAGGGGAAAACAAAGTTCCGTGGACGCACCGACTCGGTCCACGTGCGTGGGCAACAGGACGATGGCGTTGTGTGGGATTTATGGATCACCGATGAAGAGCGCCCCCGGCCGCTACGCCTACTCGTCAACCTCACCCCGATGCTGCAGGCGAGTGGCCAGGTCCATGTGCCCCAAGGTTACGGCTTGTCGCTGCGATATGATTTCGTGTCTTGGCGGGTGACAGGCGCCGTCGATGAGAAGTTGTTTCGATTCGCCGCGACCAAGGATTCGGTGAAGTACGATTCGATGGCTGACTATCAAAAACAGACCGCTGGCGATACCGCCAAACATCCGCTGCTCGGCAAACCGGTCCCCGCCTCGACGCTGACGCTACTCGAAGGAAAGAAAATCGAATTGGCGGACCTGCGGGGCAAAATCGTGGTCTTGGATTTCTGGGCGACGTGGTGCGTGCCCTGCATCGAGGCAATGCCTGTACTCAAGTCCGCAGTTGACCAGCATGCGGACGCCAACGTCGTCCTGTATGCAGTCAATATCGGTGAAAACCCCAACCTCGTCTCGGGGTTTGTCGGCGAACAGGATTGGGGAGTCGAGGTAGCGGTGGACCCCGAGGGTGCGATGATCGATGAATTTTCTGCTGAGGAGCTTCCACTGACACTTGTGATCTCGCCAGAGGGTATTGTGGAGTCGGTCCATACAGGATTCTCCGATGACAAAGCGAGCTTGCAATCATTTCATGACGAAATCGATGAGCTTGTCCAAGCCAAACGTGCCGCTAATCCTCAATCTCAAAAACAATAAACGGATGCTTCGATGAACTTATTCTCCCCCATCCCAGCACTCTTCAGCATTTGTCTGCTCATCTCGGCGGTGGGTGCAGACGACCTACCCGAGTTCGATGTTCGCTTGCTCACAGTCGATTCCAACGAAGGCATTGCGGCAGGCGACATCGACGGCGACGGGAAACTCGACATCGTTTCGGGACGGCATTGGTTCCGGAACGGTGATTGGGCACCGCGACCATTGCGTAACATCGACGATTGGAATGGGTACGTGCAAAGCAACGGCGACTATCTGCTCGATTTCGATAACGACGGGCGTCTCGACGTGATCGCGGCATCGTTTCTGCCCACGGAAGTGAATTGGTATCGCAATCCAGGGAAAGAGGGACTGCGACTGGGCAAGCAATGGCAGCAGCACCGGGTCGTCGATACGGGGGCGACCGCCAACGAAGGGCAGTTGCTCGAAGACATCGATGGCGACGGCAACGTCGAGTGGATTGTCAATAGCTGGAAAGCCGACGCGCCGATGATCGTTTGGCGGTTCATACCGAAGAATGCATCCTCAGGCGAAACGGAACCGGGCACGCCTGCGTACACCGTCAAACGCCAATTGATCGGTCCCAAGTGCGGTCACGGGATCGCGGTGGGCGATATTTCCGGTGACGGTCGCAAAGACATCCTCGTCGGCAGCGGTTGGTACGAACAGCCTGAATCCGATCCCTGGGAGAATAGCTGGACGTATCATCCAGACTGGAATCTCAATGCAAGTCTGCCGATGATCGTGACCGACCTCGACGGTGATGGCGACAACGACTGGATCTACGGCAATGGACACCACTTCGGATTGCAGTGGCGAGAGAACCAGGGTGTCTCCGGGCCGGACAAGACCATTCAATGGACCGATCACGTGATTGACCGAAGCTATTCCCAGCCGCATAGTTTGGCGTGGAAGGACCTCGATGGTGACGGTCATCCCGATCTCATCACCGGCAAACGATACTTCGCCCACAACGGCAATGACCCCGGCGGTAAAGAGGTTCCGTGTTTGTATTGGTATCGCTGGAACCCCGATTCCAAATCCTTCACACGGCACACGATCGACGAGGGCCGAGTCGGGACAGGACTGCAGATTGTCGTGGAAGATTTCAATCAGGACGAGCGGATGGATATCGCCGTTGCGGGCAAGAGTGGCACCTATCTATTGCTCGCCAAGCCATGAAAGACTCATCCCCCACGACATCCGAGTCGCTGACCCTGTCGCAGGCGCAAAAGGATGTGGACCAGTGGATTCAAACCATCGGGGTACGATACTTCCATGAACTCACCAACCTCGCTCAGTTAATGGAAGAGGTGGGCGAAGTCGCTCGGATCCTATCACGCAGCCATGGTGAGCAGTCTCGCAAACCGGAAGAGGACACAGGCGAGCTATCGGATGAACTCGCCGATGTGTTGTTCGTCGTGATCTGTCTGGCCAATCAATCTGGCATCGATCTAACGGACGCCCTGAAGAAAAACCTGGCCAAGAAAACAGACCGGGATCGCGACCGCCATCGTAACAATTCGAAACTGCATTAGCGCCGCGTCCGCATCGTAGTCGGTGAGCCGCCGAGCTGTTGGTTACCCACAAGTTAAAGATAGCTCATGACAACGCCCCAACGGGGCAGTCCTATGAAAGCCCCAGTCAACGCCTGGGGTTTCAGACGCCACCACCTCGCGTTAGCCCCAACGGGGCGGCTCTATTTGCACATGCCATCCGAACGGCAGGATTGCGGCGAACATGAGGGCCGCCCCGTTGGGGCTACCGAAACATTTCGCTATCCGATTATCCGACCCCAGGGCGATGCCCTCTTTATCCTACACATCTTTTCGGGTAGATACACAGGCACATAAAGGATCTTAGTGTGCTCAGGGAGGGCTGCGGCGATGGAATGGATTGAATCGGAGTTCGCTTGGCTTGAATTAGGCGACCTGGCAGCTTCTCGCTGGCAAGAAGCGTCGAGGCCCTCAATCGATCGGCGACTTGCTGATCGGCTTACTAATTCGTCTTGGAGTGAACCAGGAAAACACTGTAGAATCGAAACCGTCCGAAGCTCTGAAGCCTTAGGCTGAATTGTCGTGCTGCCAAGCACACTAACAACGTCGTCGCATGCCGAGGGTATCGGTGGAGCGTAGCTCTGCTGAGCAAGCCCGTGCTAGAGTGAGATGCTCTGTTAGCGGTTCAAACGCCGGATGAGACAGTGTGGGGCTCTCAGAGCTTCGGATATCTACCAGGGTGGCGAGACTGAACCACCAAAGCTAACCGAGCCGTGCTGGCTGGCCGACAAACAGTGGACTTTGAGTGTCGAAAAAGCTACCCTATTGGTGGTGCCGCTGAGCGTACGCGCGCACTGCAAATTTTCGTTCTGGATATGACAGTACTCAAAAAACCTTCCGCTGTGATCTGTGCACGCTTCCGTCGGATGAACCTCAACCCTTGCCGACGCGAACGACGAGTTTGCCGAAGTTCTTACCCTTGAGCATTCCCATGAATGCGTCGGGGGCATTTTCAAGGCCGTCGACAATATCTTCGCGGAACTTGACCTTCTGATCCTCGACCCATCCGCTCATTGTCTCGATGAACTCGTTGTAGCGGGATCCGTAGTCGTCAAAGATGATGAAGCCCTGCACTTTGAGTCTCTTGATCAGGATTGTCTGCGTCAACAGCGTCAAGCGATCGGGACCAGGCGGAAGCTCAGTGTCGTTGTAATGAGCGATCAAACCGCACACGGGCATGCGTGCTTTGGTGTTGAGGAGCGGAAGCACCGCATCGAAGACTTTGCCTCCCACGTTTTCGAAATAGACATCAATACCCTTGTCACATGCAGCAGTGAGTTGGTCAGCAAAGTTTGCTGCGTGGTGGTCCACACAGGCGTCAAAGCCTAGTTCCTGGACTGCGAATTCACATTTCTCGCTACCGCCCGCGACGCCGACGACACGGCAGCCTTTCAGCTTGGCGACCTGCCCGACAACCGATCCCACTGCACCCGTTGCGGCCGCGACGGCGACGGTATCTCCCGCCTGAGGTTGTCCAATATCCAAGAGGCCCATGAAGGCGGTGAACCCCGTCATCCCCAGAACGCCGAGGGCCAATGAAGGGTGCTTCATCTGCGGATCGAGCCGAATGAGCCCCGTGCCATCGGAAACGTCGTAATCCTGCCATCCACTTTGACTGAGGACGAGATCACCGGTAGCGAACTCCGCGTGATTGGACTTCTCCACACGGCAGACCGTCGAGCCGACCATAACCTCGTTGAGGGCAACCGGCTCGGCGTAGGACTCCGCATCGCTCATCCGCCCTCGCATGTAGGGGTCGAGCGACAGATAGACCGTCCGCAACAACAATTCACCTTCACCTGGCACTGGAGTTTCAGCGTTCTCCAGCTGAAAGTTCTCTGCACTCGGCTCCCCCTTCGGCCGGGAATGAAGCAGAATGCGTCGGTTCACTTGGCTGGTTTGCGTCATCGGAAACACCCTCTTGCATCTCGGTCATAATCATGATCTCAGCACAACGTTGGCACCTGCCCCCGATCCGCTGAGCCATCGTACCGGGCCAAGCATCATACCGGCCGGGTCCGCAAGCGTCAAAATGGACTCCATCCCGAATGGCGTGGACTTGAGCGGTTATAGGTTCTGAGCCGACGTGACGACGAGCACTGCCATTGCCTCAAACTGGCATCCATACGCGTCAATTGCGAGCTGGTATTGCTGGCGATCCTTGAACATTCGGAAAGCCGGCATGGTCAAAACAAAGGCCTCAACTCGATTGCCGAATCAGCGACGATGAACGCCCCGGTTCAGCGTGGGCCGCGAGAACAACGAAGCAATGCGGGAGTAACCAATGGTCCATCCGGGTTTGTCGTGGGTAACTCCAGCGTGTTGGATTTTAGAGGCATGGCGGTGGCGTCCGAAATGAGCGATGCCGTCACCGAATAAATGCTGGCGGCGGACGCGTCCGCTGCCAGCCGAAGTGGCTCATCCGACGGAAGCGTGCGCGGAGCACAGCGGGAAGGTATTTTAAGGCATGGCTCTAGTATCCAATAATCTTACAAAAATGGGTGCCCGACGAACGAATGTCCGCCAGGGACCGGCAACACCATTGGCGTACCATCGACCGAGATATCCCTTGCCAAGCCAGCACCTCTGCAGTGCTCGGCTCCGTTTCTCCCGGCAGCTACAGTCTCACATCCACTCTTCGCGTCTTGGCTTTGCCTGTGCCTGTGCCCCGGAAGCAAGAAGACTGGCGGCAAACTCCTCAGTGGAAGAACCCGCACAAGTGCGAATCGAGCCGCCACGGCTCTGCGAACCGCTGCGGCGTCGCTAGCGAGATCCAACTGTGCATTGGGGGCATTCTTCCGCAGAATTCGCTCTCGCCTTGGCTCACCCAAAGCGAAACCCACAATAGTTGCTGATGGACCTAACCAATGTCGTATTGGACGTGACAATGAGCTGTTGACTCTCCACCAAACCAGATCCCCTGTCAGCTTGTCTGACAGGAATCCCCGTTTTGCGATTAGAATCATGGAGCGTTCACCCCGCTCCCATGTGGGCTTGCCCCGCACGAGAGCAAAGTTTGCCGGCTTGGTTTCATGACGATCCCTTGCGAGTACAGAATTCAGTCGGCCGACAAGCTAATCCTTGGGGATGTTATCGCCCGTTGGCGCCGATTGAGTATGAGAGGGCTGGATTCGAGGGTCAAGTAAAACTTCTCTGCGTTCTCTGCGCCTCTGCGTTAAGACCAACCTCGCTACGCTCCGATTCGGGGAAGGCTGGCTAACTCTATGCCGTCGATCCGCCTTCTCGTACCAGATGTTTCCCGGCCGCGACTCAGCTTCGCCCGCGAGCACCAGCGGTTCCTGCACCGGTCTGATCGGCGTTCTACCGAGCGTCTGCCCGGCATGCCGTGCCAATTAGAACGCAAGGACGCCAAGTCGCAGAGACGCAAGGCGTCTCCAGGTGCTTCGCGTCTTCGCGTCCTAGCGGCTCTGCGTATATTTCCACCACCCTCATCTCGCCGAGCAACAATCAACGCCGCGATTTTGAGCGACGGCGCCAGCGTGCTTCTTTCCCAGAATCACGCATCACCACGGCCGATTGATTCCCAGTTTCTGAAATCGCGCAAGCCGCCCTTAAGTGCACGTCATGGTTCTGGCTTCCTGCCTTCTTCGTGCTCGTGCTCAGCATCGCGGTGCTCGTGCTCGCTATCGACATCCAGTGCATATACACCTGGTGACTCCGAAACGGTGCCAAACTTCATTGCCATCTTGGTCAACATCGAGACGATCCGTTTGAGTTTCGATTTCAATTGATAGCTCTGCGAATGCTCCATGCCGCCGGAGGCAACGAGCACATCTTGAATCGCAGCACATTCGAAAGACGAGCCCCGAGCGATGTCGAAAAACCTCGCTCTGTCTTTGAGGCTGCGTTTACCGTTGCCCTCGGCGATGTTGAGCGGAATCGACTGGGCGGCACGAAGCCATTGATCGCGGGCAGGTCGGTGGAGCCCGTTCAATTCCTTCGATACAGCGAAGGAATCAGCAGTGTACTCGATCGAGAGACGATAAACGTCGAGTCGATCGTGGTCAAACATTGGATCGAACATCAGTGCCCCTTTCCTAATCGATTACGAGCACGAGCACCGTTTCACTGAGCACGAGCACGACTGTCGTACTCTAATGCCAGAACGAGGCAATTACCCCCGGTTGCGAAGATGGCATCCTGGTCCCCTGGGGTGCTATCGCTGGTTGGACCTTCAATTCCCTCGGTGGCACGAGAAGTGTTATCGCCGGTTGGAGGGAGTCGTGTCGCCAACTGGCGCCGATTGAGTATGAGGAGGCTGGATTCGAGGGTCAAGCAAAACTTCTCTGCGTTCTCGGCGCCTCTGCGTTAAGACCAACCTCGCTCCGATTCGGGGAAGGCTGGCTAACTCTATGCCGTCGATCCGCCTTCTCGTACCAGATGTTTCCCGTCCGCGACTCAGTTTCGCCCGCGTCGACCGCGTCCGCACCAGCGGTTCCCGCACCGGTCTGATCAGCGTTCTACCGAGCGTCTGCCCGGCATGCCGTGCCAATTAGAACGCAAGGACGCCAAGGCGCAGGGACGCAAGGCGTCTTCAGGTGCTTCGCGTCTTCGCGTCCTAGCGGCTCTGCGTATATTTCCACCACCCTCATCTCGCCGAGCAACAATCAACGCCGCGATTTTGAGCGACGGTGCCAGCGTGCTTCTTTCCCAGAATCACGCATCACCACGGCCGATTGATTCCCAGTTTCTGAAATCGCGCAAGCCGCCCTTGGGTGCACGTCATGGTTCTGGCTTCCTGCCTTCTTCGTGCTCGTGCTCGTGCTCAGCATCGCGGTGCTCGTGCTCGCTATCGACCTCCACTGCATATGCACCTGGTGACTCCGAAACGGTGCCAAACTTCATTGCCATCTTGGTCAACATCGAGACGATCCGTTTGAGTTTCGATTTCAATTGATAGCTCTGCGAATGCTCCATGCCGCCGGAGGCAACGAGCACATCTTGAATCGCAGCACATTCGAAAGACGAGCCCCGAGCGATGTCGAAAAACCTCGCTCTGTCTTTGAGGCTGCGTTTACCGTTGCCCTCGGCGATGTTGAGCGGAATCGACTGGGCGGCACGAAGCCATTGATCGCGGGCATGTCGGTGGAGCCCGTTCAATTCCTTCGATACAGCGAAGGAATCAGCAGTGTACTCGATCGAGAGACGATAAACGTCGAGTCGATCGTGGTCAAACATTGGATCGAACATCAGTGCCCCTTTCTGAATCGATTACGAGCACGAGCACCGTTTCACTGAGCACGAGCACGAGCACGAGCACGAGCACGACTGTCGTACTCTAATGCCAGAACGAGGCAATTACCCCCGGTTGCGAAGATGGCATCCTGGTCCCCTGGGGTGCTATCGCTGGTTGGACCTTCAATTCCCTCGGTGGCACGAGAAGTGTTATCGCCGGTTGGAGGGAGTCGTGTCGCCAGCTGGCGCCGATTGAGTATGAGGAGGCTGGATTCGAGGGTCAAGCAAAATTTCTCTGCGTTCTCTGCGCCTCTGCGTTAAGACCAACCTCGCTCCGATTCGGGGAAGGCTGGCTAACTCTATGCCGTCGATCCGCCTTCTCGTACCAGATGTTTCCCGTCCGCGACTCAACTTCGCCCACGTCGACCGCGTCCGCACCAGCGGTTCCCGCACCGGTTCGAACTGCGTTCTACCGAGCGTCTGCCTGGCATGCCGTGCCAATTAGAACGCAAGGACGCCAAGGCGCAGGGACGCAAGGCGTCTCCAGGTGCTTCGCGTTCTAGCGACTTTGCGTATATTTCCACCACCCTCATCTCGCCGAGCAACAATCAACGCCGCGATTTTGAGCGACGAGCACGAGGCTTCATTACTGTGCGTTGAGTTGTTGGGCCCGGGCCATGGCGTCTTCGGCTTTGCGGATGTAGTCCTGGTTCTGGGTTCCCGCCCAGGCGCGTTGGTAGGTCACGCTCATGGCGGTGAAGTTGAATGCGTCCTCGGGTTCGAGTTCGCAGACGCGCTCGCCGTGCTGGATCGCCAGATCGTGTTTTTCGGTTTTGGTGTAGGCGCGGGAGAGGGCGAGATGAGCGAGTACGAAGGTGTCGTCCTCGGCCACGATCGCTTCGAGGGCAGGGATCGCTTCGTCGTACTTCTCGTCGTCGATTAGCTTTTCAACTTCGTTGTACTTGGCGTGGATTTCAGACATGGTCGAGGCCTTGGGAGTCGATGGGAGAAATGGCGGCAGAATTGGCGACCACGCCTCCCGCGTGCCGCGAGCGGTCGCGACAGGCGGGAGGCGTGGCCGTTGGGTACAAAAAACGCCCCCCGGCGCGAGCCGAGGGGCGTTCTCGATGGGCGATGCTTCGTCTTATTTCTGCTCAATCGCAGCTTGAGCAGCGGCCAAACGCGCGATCGGCACGCGGAATGGGCTGCAGGAGACGTAATCGAGTCCGGCTTGGTTGCAGAAACCAACCGATGCGGGATCGCCACCGTGTTCGCCACAGATACCGATCTTCAGCTTGGTTTTCTCGCTGCGTCCCTTGCTGACGCCCATCTCGACGAGTTGTCCGACACCCGATTGATCGAGCGATTGGAACGGGTCGACGGGCAGGATTTTGGCATCGATATAGTCGGGCAGGAAGCCACCGATGTCGTCGCGGCTGTAGCCGAACGTCATTTGGGTCAAGTCGTTGGTGCCGAAGCTGAAGAAGTCTGCATACTCAGCGACTTCGTCAGCGGTCAGGCAGGCCCGTGGGATCTCGATCATGGTACCGATCAAGATGCTTAACTCGCCTTCGAACTTCTTGGCGGTCTTGGTCTTCTCGATGGTCTTCTCAACCTGCTCACGCAGGATGCGAAGTTCGGCAGCGGTACCGACCAAGGGGATCATGATTTCGGCTTGCGCGTCGATCTTCTTTTTCGAGCAGTTGATCGCGGCTTCCACGATCGCTTGCACCTGCATCTCGAGGATTTCGGGATAGGTGATGCTGAGCCGGCAACCGCGGTGGCCGAGCATCGGGTTGGATTCGTGCAGCACTTCGGCGCGTTTCTTGATCTCGGCTGGCTTGACGCCGAGTTCTTCAGCCATCTGTTTTTGGCTGGCGGTTTCGTGGGGCAGGAACTCGTGCAGTGGTGGATCGAGCAAGCGAACGGTGACGGGCAGGCCGGCCATTGCTTTGAAGATGCCCTCAAAGTCTTTGCGTTGGAAGGGCAGAAGTTTCTTCAACGCGGCGCGGCGGTCCGCTTCGGTGTCGGCGAGAATCATCGCACGCATGTGGATGATGCGATCGGCTTCGAAGAACATGTGTTCGGTTCGGCAGAGGCCGATGCCTTCGGCACCGAAATCGCGAGCTCGCTTGCTATCAGCGGGCGAATCCGCATTGGTGCGGATCTTCAGCGTGCGGTACTTATCGGCCCATTCCATCAGCTGGGCAAAGTCACCGGACAGCTTCGGCTCTTGCGTTTCGACTTCGCCGGCCATGACATCGCCGGTGGTACCGTCGAGGCTGATCGTGTCTTTCGCGGTGAAGGTGCGGGTTTGACCTTCGGCGTTGGTCACCGTGATCTTCTTGCTCTTCTCATTGATGGAGACGTCGCTGGCTCCAGCGACGCAGCACTTGCCCCAACCGCGGGCGACCACAGCGGCGTGGCTGGTCGCACCACCGGTGCTGGTCAGGATCCCGTCGGCGGCCGACATGCCCTCGACGTCCTCGGGGCTGGTTTCGCGGCGGACGAGGATCACCTGTTCGCCGGCTTCGTGACGCTCACGGGCTTCTTGAGCGGTGAAGGCGAGTTTGCCGACAGCGGCTCCGGGGGAAGCGTTGAGGCCGCGGCAGAGCAGGTCGGCAGCGTTGCGAGCGGTCGGCTTGAACGAGGGCAGGAGGCAGTGCGTCAGGTCCGATGCGGGAACCCGCATGACTGCTTCCTTCTCGGTGATCAAGCCTTCCTTGACCATGTCGCAGGCGATCTTCACGGCGGCGATGCCGTTTCGTTTCCCGGTCCGGGTCTGCAGCATGAACAGCTTGCCCTTCTCGATCGTGAACTCGATATCCTGCATCTCTTGGTAATGGTCCTCAAGCGTCTTCTTGATTTCCATCAGTTCCTTGTGAGCCGCCTTGTCCCACTTGCCCATTTCAGCAACGGGTTGTGGGGTGCGGATCCCAGCGACGACGTCTTCGCCTTGGGCGTTGATCAGGAACTCGCCGTAGAACTTGTTCTGTCCGGTGTTGGGGTCGCGGGTGAAGCCCACACCCGTTCCAGAGTCGTCACCCATGTTGCCGTAAACCATCGCTTGGACGTTCACTGCGGTACCGATCAGATTGGCGATCTGCGAGTTCCCCTTGGCAGCTTCGATGCGGCGATAGGAGATCGCACGGTCCGCGTTCCAGGAGCCGAACACAGCCTCGATAGCGAGCTGGAGTTGCTTGATGGGGTCTTGTGGGAACTCTTCGCCGGCTTGCTTTTTGTAAACGGCTTTGTAGGCGTCGCAAAGTTCACGCAAACCTTCGGCGGGGACGTCGGTGTCCTCGGTGACCTTGTATTTCTTCTTGACCTTGTCGAACGCTTCTTCGAAACTGTGGTGGGACAAGCCCATCACGACGTCGCCGTACATGTTGATCAAGCGGCGATAGGCATCGTAAGCAAATCGCTCGTTCTTGGTCGCTTTGGCAAGCCCTTCAGCGGCCTCGTCGTTGAGTCCCAGGTTGAGGATCGTGTTCATCATGCCAGGCATCGAAACGGCGGCACCGCTGCGAACGCTGACGAGCAGCGGGTTGTCGTTGTCACCGAACTTCTTGTCGAGCTCGTCCTCGAGCAGCTTGACAGCTTCGTTGACTTCATCCATCAAACCGGCCGGCAGTTTCTTGCCATGGGTGTAGTAATCACCGCAAACTTCAGTGGTGATGGTGAATCCGGGAGGCACGGGCAGCCCGATGGAGGTCATTTCAGCGAGATTGAGCCCTTTTCCGCCCAACAGGGCTTTCGGGTGACCTTTGCCTTCGGTTTTCTTTTGGCCGAAGTAGTAAACCATTTTGGCTGCGTTAGATTTCTTTGCCATCGTCGCTAACTGTCCCTATTGGGGGGGTTTTTAGATCCAAATCGGCCCAAACCATCAGGGTAGGAAGCATCGGGCTGCCTCGTGACGCACCAAGGGCGTCTGGTTTAGTACCGTCAATAAGCGGGAAAGCGTATTTGCATCCGCCGATTTGGTCAATCGTGTGACGAGGATTCGTCGTCAAAATGCCTGCATTTTAGCTAGTCCCCCTCATCAAAAGGCCGTTTGGGGCGGCTCATTTCGATCTTGATGCAGCCGGCGCTCCTCGATACGCTGACCAAGTCGTTACAAGGATGTTTCACGCGAGTCATGGCCTGGGAGGCCGAACGATGCGCATTCCCCATCAAGTTGGGCGTTTCCTGCGAAGCCCGTTCTCGACGGTTTCATCCAGGGACCCATCGCGTCAATCTCGCCCGCCGCTCTCGACAGGGGGTGATCGTTCCGCCGCGACGCCGCCCCAAGCGAAATCGCGAGGCGTCGAGACCGAAAGGCCGCTCCAGTCTCACTCACCACAGCAGAGCGACTGGGAATCGATCGAGGACGGTGCGATCGACCTCGATTGCTCCGGCTCTCAGACTGGCTCGGACTCAGGAATATGGAAGCGGGGCGCGCCCATCACCGGCTTGCTGCAACGCCGCTCGATCCGCACCAAGCTATTTTTCGGTGTCACCACCCTGGCGGTCACGATCGTGCTCTTGACCGTGGTCGGCTTGGTCGGGTTCTATCGCTATCGCGCCCTCGCCGATGAGATCAGCACTCGCGCCCGAGAACTCCCGATGGCAACGGACTTGAGTGAGTGCGCCACGGCGCTCCGCGACTGCAATATGCGAATCTGCTTGATGAGGTCGCACGAGGGCATGATCGACTCGATCGGAGCATCGAAATCCTCCATGTTTGCTGACACCCACATGCGGCTCGAGTGGGCAAACTTCGATCAAGCCATGTTTGATCTGACGATGGCACTCGATCGCTACGCTAATGCAATCCAACTCAAACTCCCACTCCAAGAACAACAATCCTTGGAACAGGCGCCGCGCCCGGAAGCGGCGGATCTCGCAGCCACTCTGATCGATACTTATGAGCAGCGAACTATCGTTATTGATCTCGCTCACAAAATACGCGATATCAATACGATGTTAGAGGATCCTCAGTCCGTGATCGTCAACTCTCAACTCAGACGCAATGCTCTTTCGGACGTACTTACCGGACTCGTCAAGCAGACCCATGACCATCTGGCATTGATGCACGGCCAGATGGCTAGTTTCAGCGACCACATTAAGACGCAACACCGAGTCGGGATCGCGGGCGCCTGGATCGCTCTAGGCATCGCGACTCTGATCACCGTGACGATGGTGTGGTACTTTCAAATGATGGTGATTGGCCCATTCAGCAATCTAGTCATGGGCGCTCGCCTGGTCGCACGGGGTGAGTATCGCCACCGGATCGAGATGGGCAGCGATGATGAGATTGGTGAGCTCGGCGAGATTCTCAATGAGGTTACCGATCGCTTTCATAAGAGTCTGCTGCACATCCAGACGATCTGCCGTGAGAAGGACGAAGAGGTCAAGATTCGATCTCGTGAAGTCATCCGCAACGAACAACTCGCTGGGATCGGGTTCCTCGCAGCAGGCTTCGCTCACGAAATCAACAACCCCATGGCAGCGATTGCCTGGAGCGCCGAGTCACTCGAATCACGCGTCAATGATCTGGTGATGGTTCCTGAATCGGACCGCCTGGTCGACGAGGAGATGATGGAAACTCTGCAAGAGAACCTGCAACGGATTCAGGGTGAAGCGTACCGCTGCAAATCGATCACCGAGCGGATGCTGAGCTTCAGCCGGGTGGGACATGTGGAGCGAGAGGAGGTCGACATTAGCCCATTGGTCCATGACGTGGTCGAAATGATCGGCACGCTCGGGCAATACAAGTGCAAACAGATTCACGTTGACGCCGACGAGCCCGTCGTCGCACATGCCAACTCACAAGAGATCCGACAAGTCATCCTGAACCTCGTCACCAATGCGATGGAGAGTGTCGACGGTGAGGGACGCGTCGACATCGCACTTCGCAACGACGGCGACTTCGCGAGCGTCCGGGTCCGCGACAGCGGCTGCGGGATGACCCCCGAAGTCATCCAACACTTATTTGAACCCTTCTACACCCGTCGCCGCGACGGCAGCGGCACGGGACTGGGGCTGAGCATCTCCTACCGGATCGTCTCCCAGCACGGTGGCCAGCTGATCCCGCGCAGCGAAGGCGAAGGGAAGGGCTCCGAAGTCGAACTGCGACTTCCCATCCACGCGGCGACCAACCGCGATCAGCCCACCTCCCCCGTCGACGCGACTCGGCACTGGGAAGATGCCCAACCTCAAGCCGCATAACTCAATCCTCAACGACGCCTGCCGTCGCCCCGTCTCTCGCCTCTCTTTTTGAATCACCCATGACTGAAAAGCGAAAACCGACTGCCAAAGAACGTGCCGCCGCCGATAAGTCGGCTCAGTCGAGCATGCACATTCTTTTTGCTGACGATGAAAAGCCACTGCAAGAATTGATGCGCAAAGAACTGCCGCGGATGGGATACCGTGTCACAGTCTGCCCTGACGGATTGACCGCCGTCGAGACGCTCAAGCGTGAACGGATCGACTGTCTGCTGGTCGATCTGAACATGCCGGGGCTCAACGGTATCGAAGTCATCGCCCAGGCGCGAGAGATCCGCCCGGAGATCGAAGCGATCGTCATGACCGCGAACCCGTCGACTGAAACGGCCATCGACGCGATCAAATACGGCACGTTTGACTATCTCACCAAACCGACTCGCCTAGCGGATATCGCGACTCTGCTCGGACGCGTCAGTGAGCGAAGAGAGGGTAAACGCTTGCTCTCGGCACTGATGCACCGCTTGCAGCGAGCCGAGGGACACAGCGATTTGATCGGCGATCATGGATCGATGGAAGCGGTTCGCAAACTGATCGGCCGCGTCGCGCCCACCGACTCCACTGTGCTGATCCGTGGCGAAACCGGCTGCGGCAAAGAACTCGTCGCTCGAGCCATTCACAGCCAGAGCCTGCGAGCGGAAAAACCGTTTGTCGCGGTCAACTGTGGGGCCCTTCCTGAAACATTGATCGAAAGCGAGCTATTCGGGCATACGAAAGGTTCCTTCACCGGTGCCGACACGACGCGGGTGGGGTTGTTTGAAGTTGCCAACGGCGGCACCCTATTCCTCGACGAGATCGGCGAATTGCCACTGGCGGTGCAGGCCAAACTCCTCCGGGTGCTCGAGACCGGTGACATCCGGCGACTCGGTGATAACGATAGTCTGCATGTGGATGTGCGGATTGTCTGCGCAACGCATCGCGATCTGGAGAAGATGGTCAGCGAACAAACCTTTCGTGAAGACTTGATGTTCCGCATCAACACGTTTGAAATGCGCGTGCCACCGCTGCGAGAGCGGATCGAGGACCTCGAAACCTTGGCCTCCCATCTGCTGCGACGGCATCGCCGCGACGGCGTCGATGGCCAACTATTCACCCCCGAAACGATCACCGAATTACAGAACCACCAGTGGCCGGGGAACGTCCGAGAACTCGCCAATGTGATCGAGCATGCCTCGGTCCTGTGTGATGCCCTGCCCATCGGGGTGGAGCATCTCCCCGCGCACTTTGCACAGCGAAAACTTCGCGATGACCTCGTCGGCACGGCCCCGATGTCACTCAAAGAACTCGAGCAAATCGCGATCGACCGCAGCATGAAACGCCATGACGGCAACAAGAAAGCGGTGGCAGAGGAACTCGGTGTCAGCCTGAAGACGCTCTACAATCGACTGAGTGTCACCGCGGAAGCAGAGGCAGCCTGAATCGGTTCATCCGAGCAAGGAACGCGGGAGTAATAAGTAGCGTAAGCTTCCAGCTTGCGATATCTGCTGTCCGCAAGCTGGAAGCTTACGCCACTTGTTGTTCTCCCGATGCGCGGCATGCGTTCGTCGGGAGCGGACAGGACTACGGACTGCTCAGTGAGTGTGCCGGCTCCTCGGCGGATTCGGATTCTTCGCGCTCGCCATGCTGCTTGCGATAATCCTGGTGCTCGAGAAACTCGATCATCTTGCGGCGGTATTCGTAGTACTCGGGATGCTCGAGCACTTCGGCGCGATTTCGCGGGCGATCAAACGGCAGGCTGAAGATTGCGCCGACTCGAGCGCGGGGCCCGTTAGTCATCATCACTACGCGGTCACTCATGAACAGAGCCTCGTCGACATCGTGGGTCACCATCACGGTGGTGACTTGATCCCGCACCAAGATTTCTAACAGGATCTCTTGCAGTTCCAGCCGAGTTAGAGAATCGAGCATCCCAAAAGGCTCATCGAGTAGCAGCATCTTGGGTTTCAATGCAAACGCGCGAGCGATCCCCACCCGCTGCTGCATCCCCTGGCTGAGATCCTTGGCACGTTTATGCAGGCTACTGCCCAAGCCTACGAGATTGAGGTAATAGCTAGCCAAGTCGACACGGTCCCGCTTGGGAACATGCCGGTAGACTTGGTTGACGCCCAACATCACATTGTCCAACGCCGTCATCCATGGCATCAAGCACGGCGATTGAAAGACGACACCGCGATCGGGCCCCGGGCCGTCAATCTCGCGACCATCGATCACTACACCTCCGGTCGAGATTGAATTCAAACCTGCGATCATGGTCAGCACGGTGCTCTTGCCGCAACCGGAATGCCCCAACAGCGAGACATACTCTCCTTGAGCGAGGTTCAAATCAAAGTCCTCGACAATCACGACTGGCCCATCGTGGGTGTCGTAGGTTTTGCCGAGCCGAAAGAGTTCTACGTAGCCACGCATGGCGGAGTGTCCTAGTGGGGAGTGGTGGGGAGAGAGGACGAATTCAGCAGCCAGGCCGTTTAGGCATGAACCAACCGCCCCTTGCGGGTAAGGTCCTGCGGTTGGATATCGGGTAGTCGAAACGAAAGATGCTTGCTGGCGGCGGTTTCCCGATCACGTGCTTTCTGCCGCACGGTAACGAGATAGTTCGTTACGGCGTTGCGAAGACTTTTGAACTCTTCGCTGTCGTTGAGCTCCGCGAGGACGCGGGGACGCTCGATCTCGACATCGAAAATCGGCCCCAGGGACGCCTCGGGGCCGGGCGTGAGCGGCACGATCCGATCCGCCATCATGATGGCTTCGTCGACATCATTGGTGATCATCAAACAGGTCTGACGTTCCTCCTGCCAAATCTTCAAGATCTCATCGCCGAGCTGGGACCGCGTCAATGCATCGAGCGCCGACAAGGGCTCGTCGAGCAGTAGCATCTTGGGTTTCAGGGCCAGGGTCCGCGCCAACGAGGTGCGTTGCCGCATTCCTCCGGAAAGCTCATGTGGGCGGCGATGAGCGGCATGAGACAAGCCCACCATTTCGATGAACCGTTCCACATGATCGCGCCGTTCGGCTTTGGACCAATCGCGGAAGACCGCATTGACCGACAACGCAATATTCCCGCGCACTGTTAACCAGGGAAGCAACGAATAGTTCTGAAACACGAGGCCACGATCGGCCGACGGCCCGGTCACCGCCTGGGCCTCCATCGTGATCGTGCCTTGGTCGGGCTGAATCAGGCCAGCGACCAACTGGGCAAATGTCGTTTTTCCACTGCCGCTGAAGCCGACGACAGCGAGGAACTCACCTTTGCGGATTTCCAAGTTGATGTCGCTCAAGACTTCGCTGCGAGTCACCCCGCTGCCATAACCTCGGCATACATCCTTCATCTGCAAAATCGGCTCGGGTGCCGCAACACTCGATGATTTCTCAGTGCTGGCTTCGTGGTGCAGGAGGGCGTTCATAGAGCGTGCCGGAGTGAGTTCAATAGATAAAAAACCCGTCCCGCAGTCGGCATGTGTCCCCACACACCACCGACTGCGGAACGAAACGAAAACCTTGCCATCACACGGTGGCAGGGTTTCCAAAGCTGACGAGATTACGGAAGAAGATCATGAAGCGATCGAGAACCAATCCGATCATTCCGATCACGAACACGCTGAACGCGATTCGTGCGTAGGTCAGTTCACTACCGTTTTGGAATTCATCCCACACGAACTTTCCCAAACCTGGGTTTTGGGCAAGCATGTCGGCAGCGATCAAAACCATCCAGCCGACCCCGAGGCTGATCCGCATACCTGCGAACATCAGCGGCAGACTCGCAGGCAAGATGATCTTGAACAGACGCTGGGTCCACGACAGTCGCAGCACATCGGCCACGTTGATGAAGTCCTTATCAACGCTGGCGACCCCAAGCGTCGTGTTAACGAGCGTGGGCCACAGCGAGCACAAACACACCGTCGTCGCCGAGATCAGGAAGGCTTTGTCGAAGTAGGTCTCGCCCGAGGCGTAGCCGGCGTAGTACCACATGATCACGATGAACGCCAACGGCAACCACGCCAGCGGACTGACCGGTTTGAAGATCTGGATAAAGGGTGTCAAGGCAGCATTGCACCAAGGGCTCATGCCACAGAGAACGCCCAGAGGGACCGCGACGAGGGTTGCCAAGAGAAAGCCGAAGAACACGGTGCGAACGCTCGTGCCGATCTGATCGAGAAAAGTGGGAGCACTCGACGGCTGATAATTGGCAGCCGCGACAGCGCGTTTCTTCAGTGATTCCGACCTCGTTTGGAGTGCCTCCTGCTTCGCGCCGGTTGCCGTCGCTGCCGCCGACTCATAGGCCTTGGCCTCCACCATCATCTCAACGGCTTCATCCAGCTTCTCGTGCTTGGCCAATCGGTCAGCTTCTTTCTGGTCGAAGTGCATGGCAATCAACTGTTTGCCCGCACCCCAAGTTGCCCCGGGGCTCGGCAGTTTGGCACTATCGGTAACGACCGTTTTGGCAGCCGCGTTCCACATCAACAGAAAGAGTGTGATCGCAACGACGGGCAACAGCACGTACTTGGCAATGCCCTTGAATTGCTCTGTCTTGTCTTCTCCGGCTGCCAATCGCACGAATGGCTCGAAGATCGGTAGGCCAGTGATTTGGCACGCCCTCAGTAGATTTCCTCTCCAGTTCATAGTTCTTCCTTCGTGCCAATTTCGAAACTGTTGATGTAACCAATTGGATCGCGACCGTCATACGTCTTGCCATCAATGAAATCTTGCGTCGCGGATCGATAGCCGTCGTAGTCAGGGCCCGGCAATTCGCTCGGTTCCAGCTTGCCCTCGCTGACCAACAACTCCGCCGCTTGCCGGTAGATCTGCGGCAGATAAATCTCTTTTGCTGTGTCGTCATACCAGGACGCCGGCTTCGGTTCGGTGATCTGGCCCCATCGACGCATCTGGGTCAAGAACCAAACGCAATCGCTGTAGTGTGGGTAGCTGGCACCGCCCGCGAAGAACACATTGAACTCTGGCATCTCACGGACGTCCGTGGACTGAAACGTGAACGTGCCCGCCATGGATTGGGAAATGACCTCCTCTTCAGCCCCAACATAGTCCTTGCCACTGAGGATCTTCGCGGCTTCCGGGCGGTTGATGAGCACCCCGGCATCGTCGGTCTCATCGAGCCATTTCCCAGCACGGATCAGCGCCTTGACCACGGCCAGGTGAGTACTGGGATGCTGATCGGCCCATGATTTCGAGACACCAAAAACCTTTTCAGGATTGTTCTTCCAGATCTCGCTGTTGGTGACCACAGGGACACCGATGCCTGTCGCGACCGCTTTCTGGTTCCAGGGTTCGCCCACGCAGTATCCCTTGACGATGTCCGCCTCAAGGTTCTGCGGCATTTGCGGAGGCGGGACCGTAGAAAGTTGAACCTGTGCGTCTTGGAAACCGTTCAAATCACTTGCGGTGTACATGCCGGGGTGAATGCCCGCAGCTGCTAACCAATAGCGTATTTCATAGTTGTGCGTGCTCACGGGAAAGACCATCCCCATTGGGAACGGCTGCCCCTGCTCGGCGAGATACTCGGCCACGATGGGCTGGAGACTGGCGGCCGAAATGGGATGCGGCGGCGTGGGGCTATCCAGACTCGGATCATGCTCCTGCATCTGAGCCCAAACCTCATTGCTGACCGTGATCGCGTTGCCGTTGTAGTCCATGCTATAGGCGGTCACGATCGGGGACTGGGTGCCAATCCCAATGGTTGCGCCAATGGGTTGCCCCGCCAACATGTGAGCACCATCGAGCTGCCCGTTGATCACATTGTCGAGCAATATTTTCCAGTTGGATTGTGGCTCCAACGTGACATTGAGCCCTTCGTCGTCGAAGAATCCCTTCTCTTTCGCAATGACGAGCGGTGCACAATCGGTGAGCTTGATAAACCCGAACTTGAGATCACTCGCTTCCAGATTCAGCATCGCGGCGGGAGCCACATCGGACTCATCGATCACGATATTTGACACATCGACGTTGGCGACCGCAGCTTCTAGATCGGCGAGAGTAATGTCACCCGACGAACATCCAACCAACGCCAGGGGCACGAGAAACAATAACCACCAAGACGCCAGCCAGCGGCAGTTACCGCTGGATTGTCCTGAGCAAAATGGAGTGAACACGGAAGGATAACCTGCAGTTGTGGGGAAGTTGATCGCCCGACGCCCAAATTATGAGCAGAGTTCGCTGCGGACGATTAACGAACCGCAGAACACGCATCCACCGGGCCAATTTCAGCGACCAAATCATTTCGTTTGACGCACGCGCACTGAACCCGCCTACGGGCAAAGATGTGGGGGCGAACCTCCCCTTAGGCCACTGAGCTCATCGGCAACTCAGCATTGCAAGCGATTGCGTGGGCCGGCTCGAAATGCCTCGAGATGCCAAAACTTGACGCACACACGCTGCAAATCGAGGCACCGTCGATGATGGCCTTGCGTGGAAGCGCTCAGTTCCAGAGGTCTGCTTGAGATTTCGTCCCTATTGCGGGGTGCCGTCATCGTGGTCCCTTCATCGTGACCGCTGGGGTATAACGGGGGCTTGATCGAGTTCCTGTATTGCACCGAGGGTCTACTCATTCGTTTGTTTACTGTTGATGACACGATTGTCGCCATCGCCTCACCGCTAGCGCCGGCCCACCGTGGGATCGTCAGGATCTCGGGAGATGCCGTCGTGCCGATGCTGCAGCGGGTGGGGTTGCTACCAGCGGACTTCCGTGGCTCCCGGCCTCGCCGCTTCCCCGCCGCCTTGGATCTCGGCTGCGACCTCGGATCGGTCGACACAGATGTGATGCTCTGGCCCACCGAGCGTAGTTACACCGGCCAGCCCTCGGCGGAGCTGCATTTGGTGGGCTCACTGCCGATCCTCGATGCGGTCGTCGACCGGTTGATTGAGGTAGGAGCGAGGGCTGCCCGTGCGGGTGAATTTACGATGCGAGCATTTCTCGCCGGTCGATTGGACCTGCCCCAGGCCGAAGCCGTGCTGGGGGTAATCGATGCCGAAGACCCGAACACTCTCAATGACGCGCTCTCGCAACTCGCCGGGAATCTGTCACGTCCTCTGCAAGCCGCCCGCAGTGAATTGCTCAATCTACTCGCCGATGTCGAAGCGGGTTTGGATTTCGTTGACGAAGATATTGAATTCGTCGAGGACGAGCATCTCCTGCAACGCCTGAGACAGATCCGCGCCGGATTGATCTCGACCGCCGATCAGCTTCGCGAACGATCCGCATCGCAGTCTGCACTCGAGATCGTGCTGCGAGGTCTCCCCAATGCAGGCAAGAGCTGTCTGCTCAACGCGATAACACAAACCGAGTCCGCGATCGTCACTGAACAGGCGGGGACAACGCGCGACAGCATCTCAGTGATTTTCGAATTAGACGAGCACTCGATCCAGATCACGGACACAGCGGGGATCGAAGCCCGTGGTGCGCATGAAGCCGACGCGGCCGTGTTGGCCAAAGCACAACTTCAAGCGATCGACGCTGCGTCGCGCGCAGACCTGTGTTTATGGTGTGTCGACGCCAGCGGCCCGGCGTCAAACGATGCACTGGATCAATTGCGCGGTGCCCTCGCGGCGGGTGGTGGCTTTAAAAAATCAATCGAACACTGGTTGCTGCTGACCAAGAGCGACTTGTCGCCCCCACCATCGGGATGGATGGAGGCGATCGCCGAACTCGGTATTCGCACCCTGAGCGTCAGCGCGGTCTCGGGAAGCGGGATGGCGGAGCTCATAACCGAAATCGGGGGTGTTGCCGAGCGGCTCGATCCGACTGAAACGGGCGGTGTGATCGGCACCGCAGCTCGCTGCCGCAATTCCCTCACCTCCGCCAGCACCGCGACGCAAACCGCGATTGCGTTGACGCAGGCCCAAGCAGGGCACGAGCTCGTCGCCGCCGAAATTCGTGCGGCGGCCTCGGCCATCGGTGATGTGACCGGCGAAGTCTACACCGACGATTTGCTCGACCGCGTGTTCAGCCGATTTTGCATCGGCAAGTGATTCCCGGACGACGTGGGCCGCCAGGCCAATGCTGGGCCGTTCAATCTTTGGGGGTGACGCTCGATTGGGCTTGCGCAAGTTTTATACTTCACCCGCCCGGCGAAGCTGGGAGGGTCGGAGGACGAGCCTTTAGCGAGTCTTCCGGGGAGGGCCGACAGCGCAAACGTAAAGTCCCGAACCAGCGTGTTGTGCTGCCCGAGCGAAAAAGGGGGGTTCATCCGACGGAAGCGTGCGCAGAGCACCGCGGAAGGTTTTTTGAGACATGGCTCTCGTATCCAATGATCGTTCAAAAATGCGTCCCTGACGAACAAACGCTCGCCAGGGACCGACAACACCATTGGCGTACCGCTTTTGCAGGGAAACGCTGGCGACCGAGATATCCCTTGCCCGGACACTTGACGAGATCAAGCACGTCGGCATTGACGAAAAGAGCCTCGGTAAAGGTCATGACTACGTCTCGGTATTGACTGACCAGGATCATCGGCGAGTTCTTGATGTGACCAAGGATCGCACCACTGTGGCTACCGATGAACTTTGGCAAACACTCAACGAAAACCAGCGAAAAGGGGTTGAATCGGTGTCATTGGACATGTGGCAGGCGTTCATGACCAGCTCCAACAAGAATGCCCCGAACGCGGAGATCGTCCATGACAAATTTCATGTCAGCAAGTATCNCAATGAGGCCGTCGACAAGGTGCGACGGAGGGAGCACCGCGAGCNCAAGTNCGAGGGNGATGATTGCTTGACGGGCTTGCGTCAGTTGCTGTTGTACAACGAGGAGAATCTCGATGAGGACGGTCAGGTCGAGATGCAGATCCTTCAGAAAAGTGATCTTCAAACGGGCCGTGCTTGGGCTATCAAAGAGAACTTTCGTCATTTCTGGCTGAGTGAGAATTCAGGCACGGCGGGAGAGTTCTTCCGTTCTTGGTACGGCTGGGCGATTCGCAGTCGCTTGGAGCCAATCAAGAAGGTCGCGCGGATGCTCAAGAGGCATCTGCCTGGACTGCTGAGCTACTTTCGGCATCATGTCACTAATGGGTTGGCCGAGGGATTCAATAGCAAGATTCAATCCATCAAGTCAGCCGCAAGAGGCTTTCGTTCCTTCGCCAACTACCGACTCAGGATTCTGTTTTACTGCGGCAAACTCGATCTGATGCCGGAAAATACGTGCCACTAAATTCCGAGAAGAACCTTTCCAAGTACTTCTTTCTTTTTCGTGTCCACGGAAACCGCTGGTCTTCCGCCACGCCAATACGCTTTGACTCGCGCCGCAGTGTGTTGGAATTGTAGATCGCGATCGGGATGATCCCTGCCCTCTCTGGGGGTGCGATCCGCGTAGTGCGCCTGTGATCCGGCGAGATTGGTATTCATGAAAAGAGGCTTCCTCCTGCAAAATGTTGGTGCTCAAACTAACACCGCAGGAAAGGAAGCCTCATGGATGTCAAAGGTATCGTCGGAAGCCTCACTCAAGCAATCGCAGATTCTGAAATTCAATCCCTGGTTGACGAACTGACCACGGAGTTTCGACGGCAAGCGGGCGAGCTGATCGGGCGGTTCGCCGGCGAACCGCCAACAGCTCCAAGAACCAACGACCTGGAGAATGATTTGCATGAACAACTTCGCGAACTTGGAAAGCAATTGATCCAGGCGATCTTTTCGCGTCTGCAACCACAGCCCGAGGACATGCCGGGCACCGTATCGTATCGCGGAAAATCCCACCGCCGACTTCAGGGCACGTCGCTTCGCTCGGACATCGTCACGCGATTCGGCAAGGTCTCGCTGATGCGAGCCCGCTACCGACGCGGACGCGGTGGTCGGACGATCTTTCCCCTGGAAATTCTCCTGGGCATCGAAGATGGATTCACTCCGGCAGCGGCAAGCCGGATTGGTCAGCAGTTCGCCGCTTGCGGAAGTTCTCAGGGACGCACCCGCGAAATGATCGCCGACCAGATGGGAACCCGAATCGGAACCGAAAAACTCCGACGACTCATCGCGACACTGGCCGGTGGCATGGAACCGCTTGGCCAAGACGCTCGAGTGGACCGGCTAATCGAACTGATCAATCAGGCCCGCAAAGACGGACAAAAGCCCGTGTTGTCGGTCAGCCGCGATGGGGTGTCGCTGGGCTTGGCACCGTGGAGTTTCTTCGAGATGGCCAGCGTCGCCTGCGTCAGCGTGATCGCCGGCGGCAAGAAAGTGGGAACAGTCTACCTTGGACGCGTTCCCGAAACCAACCAAGTGACGCTTTCGAATCAACTGACCAGTCTTCTGAAGGCCACGATTCGTCGCTGCGATGATCGTGTCCCGGAGATCGTGTACGTCAGCGACGCCGGCAAAGTCGAAACGGCTTATTGGCGGAACACGCTGAGCAAGTTTTTCGTTGACGGTCGGCGGATCAAGATCACCCGCGTCGTGGATTACTATCACGCCGCCGAGCGATTGACAATCATTGCCGACGCCTTGAAGTTTGGCAAAGACAGGACGAAGCGAAAGGAGTGGCTCGAACATGCCAGGTGGTTGCTTCTTCAGCCCGGCGGCCACGGGCGGATGTTCCGCAGCATTGCTGCGATGCGAAAGCTGTACGGTTACAAGAAGTCGGGCAGCGAGGATGCTGAAAAAGCGGAGCGGTACCTTCGTCGCCATCATCGTTTCATGGATTACGCGGGGATGAAGTCTCGAGGGTATCCGATCGGAAGCGGCGTGGTGGAGTCCGCATGCAAACAGATCGTCAGCGAACGGATGAAGCTGTCGGGGATGCGTTGGAAGAAGGAAGGCGGTCAACAAACGATGACACTTCGTTGTCTGCTGCTCAGTGGAGTGTGGGATGCTGTCTATGAGAACTGGCTCCAGTCAAAACTGACCGTCGGCGACCTTATCAATTTGGAAACAGCGTGATGCAGGACTCGTCGAGCGCATCAAGCGGATCGCACCCCTCTCTGGTTTTACGATTGCCTTGTAGTGAGTAGCCCAAAGCACGAAGGACTTCTGAAATCTTGGTACGCCCAACTTGGAAGCCCTGCGAATTCAACTCCGTTTGTAGATTCGTCAGGCTCTTGCAGGTCCATCGTAGCGGCGACTGCGGATCACTTCGCTCGCTTGGCTCGACCAATGCCTCGATGGCAGAAACCAGCTGGGTTTGGTGGGGCTCAAGCGGTTTTCGACCGCCACCAGGGCGACGTTGTCGCCCTGATGTCAGTGGCGTCTTGCTTTGAAGTTCGGCGATACCATTCTTGACGGTGCGATCCGATAAGCCAGTAGCGGTCGCAACTGCTGTAATACCACCACGACCAATCGCGATCGCTTCGGTGGCAGCCCAACGACGCCTACCACGTTCATCGAGATCATCGACGAGCGAGTTATACTTAGATCGGAGTCCATCGACCAGTGTTGCATCCGGCATGCAAAGAGTATGCGGATTTCAACTTCGCAACTCAACACCAATCGGGTAAGTTATTTCCGAAGGACGCCTTAGCTCATGGTCCGAATATTGGAGGCCACTTCAAGCGTTAGCCAGCCCATGCCGTAGTCTGCTGAGGCGAATTGATGCTTGCTATCTGTGTCAAGCAATGCCGGTGTCTCTCAACGAATCGAACGCAATCAAAAATATCCTGCTCGGGGTTCTGAGAGCCAACGAGCCTGCCGGCGTTCAATGGACGGATGGCGATAAACGGATGTTCATTTGCCAGCGGAGCGTATTGGGTCTCGTTTCTATTTAAGTATGCAATGACTCCATCGACGCCGTGAAGACCAATCACTTGCCTTGCGAAGGAAACCGAATAGGGGAAGCTGAAGACGGACTTGATCTTGCCAGATTGCTTGAGCTTGCTAAAGCATTCTTCCATTTCTTCACGCTGGTCAGCTAGTGTTGCAAGCCGATCTATGTCGTTGATGGGCTTGGATCTCACTAGCCACTGCAGGACGTCGATGCAATCGACTCCCAGGGATTTCAACTCCCTGTCGACGTGCTTGGTCAGTTGGCCTCCCGAGAACTCATTGTCCTCAAAATGAGGCGAAGACAGCTTGACGATATGTTTGACGTGGGCGCGACACGATGAACCGCGGAGGGATTCTGCATACAGGCTGTAGGAATTGTACTCATGCGAAGAATGGTGCGTCGAAATCCCTTTTTCAAAGCACGACTCGATTATCTCTTGCACTGCCGCTTTGCTCAGGCACTTGTCCTGAAATCGCATGGTTCCAAGGCTGATTCTGCTCAACCCAAGCCAATTCCCTATGCTTTCCATTTGAAACCCGTTTTCCAGATGAACCGATCATCGGTCTTCTCAACTTCATAGGAGGTTCGGCCGTGCAGGACAAGTTCGTCCCACCAGAGGACTGCTTCTCCTGGGTTCAGAGTGACCTTTTCAATCATGTGAGAGTGCGCAACATAGCTCTGGAGGAAATCGAAGAAATTCTGGTTGAGCGTTTTGTTTGGCTCGGTTTCGTTCTTGTCTATGCAGTAGTAGTTGAAGTTGAAATGGATGCTACCATCGGGCTTGATGTCGATAATCTTCTCGGTCCGTGCCTGCTCAGACTTGCGATAGGTTACTGGGGCGGTGGTCAATCGCTCTAGTAGTTCCGACGCGTTTTCCTGCAGATATTTGACAAGAACCGGTCCGTCGACGAATGTGGTAGCACCACCTTTGAGCGCTTTGTTCACGCTGTAGAAGACCATGATATCGGCAGGATCTGGAATATAGGACTCGTCTGTGTGCAGCGGTTGGGCGTTCTTGCTGTGCCGGTAGGCTGAAACGTCTGGGATGTCGGCGTCGTAGCGGATCTCCAGCCACTTCTCTCCGGTCTGAGCCCCCCCCTTTGTAAAATCCTCCCCGATATTCTGTGCTACACCGATATTATCAGTAAAGACGTCGTAGAACGCACGGAGGTCGCCAAGGTACCACTCTGGGACAACTTTGACGACTTTCGAGCCTTCGAGGGCTTTTCTCGCAATCTCCGACGCTTCCATTGGGTCAGCAGTGCGAAGCTTGATTTCCGTCAAAAATTCCATGTTACTTGCTGTCGGTGGGAGGGGGGCGAGCCTGGAGATCAGGCATTCTAGCAGTGTGAGGCGGGATCATCATCCCCAGATGCATCTCGCGACGTGGCAATAGGAATAGAGTTTAGTGACAGTCTGCTTGAAGTCAACGTTACAGAAGGCATTCTGTGTCGCAGATCGAATGCTGTCTTGGAATGGTGGCGTTATCGCTCGTACGATCTGATCGCGTGCCAGCAGAGGTATTCGCTGCTGAGCCATGTCAACCGAGAGCAGAGGAGGAGACTCAGGCGGGGTTCGGTCGCAAGGGGCAACTGCCGTTTCAACGAACGCCGTCACTTCGTCATTGCGCGAGAGCACAGGTGTGACGCTGCGTTTCCTGGTCGTGGCATTCAATCGCATGGATTCGGTGTCCAATCGCCAGTGGTGCATTCTCGCAATCTGCTGGCTCAGCACCTCAGGGCGAAGCAGTTGCTTGTTGTGGTTCAACACCTCCAGCGCTCCACCACAATTCCCCGCTTGCCTCCACCATTGGCATTAAAAACGGAAGGCTCCCAGGGCAAGGCAACGCACCTCCTTCACGTCGGGTTTCGCAGATAAGCTGAAAAGGCTTCACGGTTCGCGGGCCACGCTCGCCAGGACACACGCTAGTTTTGGTTCTGCGGAATATAGCTATTGGGTGGAGAGGTGGTTCTTCTAGAGTCTTTCGTCCATGGAATTCCGAGAAGTTGGAATTGCTGAACGCAGGTGGTGCAACTATGCTTTGGGTGTTGATCTGCTGCATGCCCTCTTTGGGTCGAGGGCGTGTTTGAAACAAGCTGTCCTAAGTACGTCTGGCAAATTCCTTGGCGTCATGACCCAGCGGCGAGAACGGTGGATCCCCCACAAGTAGCGTCTTCGTCTCAATAGAGACCTGCAGAATGATTTTGCCGGAGTTGCTCAAAGAATACCGACGTTTGCAGGCGAGTCGCAGATTGCGATGCAACAGAAAAAAAGTGGAATCAACTGATGTCAAAACTGACGAGATGGATGGACCGTGCCTTTTACCCCAGCTTTCAAGACAAATGGGATAACCAGATCTTTCGAGAGATCGTCTTGCCTCACCTGGATCGGTCGTCCACTGTCTTGCTCGACGCGGGTGCGGGACGCGGATACCTTGAGCATATGAACTTCAGGGACCAAGTCAGGCGAGCTATCGGTGTTGACCCGTCACCTGAAGTGAAGGGCAATCCATTCCTCCATGAATCCTACATTGGCATGTGTGACGACATGCCTTTTTTAGACAGCGAGTCAGTCGACATTGCTGTCAGCAATAATGTGCTGGAGCACGTTGAAACGCCGCGTGATTTTCTAGCTGAAGTGCATCGAGTCTTGAAGCCTGGCGGTTTGCTGGTCGTTAAAACCCCTAATTTCTGGCACTACATGGCATTAATGGCAACGGTGACGCCAACGTGGTTTCACACAAAATACAATAGGTGGAGAGGTCGGCCAACTGCTGACACTTTCCCAACGCAGTATAGAATCAATACAAGACATGATCTCTATCGACTGGCGTCGCAGGCTGGGTTCTGTGTAGAGGAGTTTAAGCTAGTCGAAGGACGCCCGGAGTATCTGCGAATCGCGGCGCCTCTCTATGCAATGGGTATTGTTTATGAGCGGATGGTTAACTGCCTTCGGATCGACCGGATTAAGATAGTCTATTTTGCAACGCTCAGGAAATTGTAATCGGTTTATCTTATCGGTGGTGTGCGTCTGCCGTTGCTAGGGTGCTGATCTGTAGCCTGGGTGTTCGAGGCAACTGTATTCGCCTGCAAAAGGACTCTGTTATGTTGTCGAGTTTTGTGTGTTTTGACTGGCGTTTGAGGGTTTGGCTCTCTCGTCGTCGTTCGGACACTGTTTTCAAGCAGTGTCTTTTATGTTTCCATATAACAATTAACGCAAGTTTAAGATGCCGCAAGTACAGCAGGATATTCGCAGAGGAACGACCTCTGTTGTAAGTGTACCAGAGCCTGTAGCACGTCCCGGCGAATTGCTCGTCGCTAATCGTGCTAGCCTGATTTCGGCCGGTACTGAGAAGATGGTGATGGACATCGCCAAGAAGAGCTTGATCGGCAAGGCCCGCGAACGGCCTGATCAAGTGCGGCGGGTGATCGAGAAAATGAAGTCCGAGGGGGTTCTCGATACGATTCGGCAAGTTCGTGAGAAACTCGACCAGCCCATGGGACTGGGGTACTGCTCTGCGGGAGTGGTGGTTTCCGCCGGACAAGGGGTTGATCAGTACAAAGTGGGCGACCGCGTGGCCTGCAATGGGCCGCATGCCGGTGTCGTCTCGGTGCCCGTTAATCTGTGTGCCTCGATCGCCGAAAATGTGTCCTTTGATCAGGCTTCCTTTGCCGTACTGGGCTCGATCTCCATGCAAGGCGTGCGCCTGGCCAAGGTGTCCCTCGGCGAGACCGTGTTGGTGATCGGTTTGGGATTGGTAGGGCAAGTTGCGGTGGGGTTGCTCGCCGCAGCGGGCTGCCGCGTGATCGGCACGGATCCCGATCCAGCGAAATGCGAATTGGCACTGCAGAGCGGCGCCGCGATTGCGCAACCGAACCTGTCGGCATCCAATGTCCAGGCGCTCAGTCGCGGGGCAGGGGCCGATGCGGTGCTGATTACTGCCTCCACGTCAAGCAATGGACCGATCGAGTTGGCCTGTGAAGCGGCGCGAACCAAGGGGCGAATCGTCTTGGTCGGTGTTGTGGGACTCGAAGTACCTCGGCGGCCGATGTATTTCAAAGAAGTCGAATTTGTCGTTTCGTGCTCCTATGGCCCCGGTCGCTACGATCCCAATTATGAAGAGCGGGGGATCGATTATCCCATCGGACATGTTCGCTGGACCGAACAACGCAACATTCAAGCAGTGCTGGACTTGATGGCCTCGGGCAAACTGTCAGTCGATCACCTGATTTCGCATCGCTTCGATATTGAGCAAGCCGAGCAGGCTTACCAGATGATCTCCGAGGGCAGCGAGCCCTATCTGGGAGTCGTTCTGAATTACGCTGAGTCATCGCAAGCAACGCCGCGGATCCCACTTGGGAAAAGCACTCCGGTCGCAGGTGCGTTGAAGCTCGGGGTTTTGGGGGCAGGGAATTTCGCAAGAATGACCATGTTTCCGCAACTGCAGAAGGCGGGCGATTTTCAGTTGACGACGATTTGCTCGGCCAGTGGGATGTCGGCTCATAGCGCGGGTGACAAGTTTGGTTTTTCCGAGTGCACCGCCGATGAGCAGGAGGTGATTCGCGATGAGAACACCGACGCGGTGATGATTTTGACACGGCATCACCTCCACTCGGGCCAAGTTTGTGCTGCCCTGGACGCAGGCAAACATGTGTTCGTTGAGAAACCTCTCGCCGTTGATGGCCCCCAGTTGTTGGCCGTGGAAGACGCGGTCAATCGCAACCCGAATCAAATCGTCATGGTTGGATTCAATCGACGGTTCTCCGAAGCGGCGCAGCAAGTCAAACAGCACTTTGCCAAGGTGATGCAACCCCTGACCGTGCAGTACCGTTTCAATGCAGGCTCGATTCCTGCCGATGTTTGGATCCAGCACCCCGAAGAAGGCGGTGGCCGGATCATTGGCGAGGCCTGCCATGCGATCGATTTGGTGACGTACCTGACTGGTAGCCTGCCCGTCGAGGTATACGCAACCTGCATCGGTGGCCCCAACGCTCCCGAGATCGTTGACGACCAGGCCTTCATCACGATTCGACATGAGAACGGCTCGATCAGTTCGATCGGTTACCTGGCAGGCGGTGATCGGGCGATGTCCAAGGAGCGCGTGGAGGTTCTTGGCGGTGGCAAGATGGCAGTGATCGATGACTTCCGCCGGGTGGAGTTGGCATCGGGCGGCAAAGTCAACACGATCAAGACAACATCGGGCAAGGGGCATTTGGAAGAGGTTCAGGCATTCGCGCAGGGGATGCGGAAAGGCCGTTGGCCGATCGAATGGTCGGAGTTGTTGTCGACCTCCTGGGCGTCCATTGCAGCGGTTCAGAGTCTGCGAGAAGGGATACCGATTCCACTGCATTTCGCCCGTCAGCCGAACGAGAACACTGCTGTCGATTGATGGTAGGACGTGCTTCGGAAGGCTGTCGCAGTTTGGGTATTTAGACTGGAAAGCCAATGAACGGGTTTCAACCACGAAGCAGACGAAAGGACAATGGATATTGACTTTCGTGTTGCTTGTGTGTTTTGCGGTCAAGGGATGTCTCTATTTTTGGTGTCCCTAAACGCTTGCTCGATCATGCATCGACGAGCAAAATGAGAGGCAACGGGCTCCAGAGCCGATGAGCAGGTGCAGGGAAGTCCTTTGGTGTAACCCAATGAGCCGGTGGGCATTAGCCCCGGTTTGCTGTCGCCAAACGCGAAGCGTTGAAGGAACCGGGGCTAGCGCCCACCGGCTAATAAACCGGAGCAACTGCCTCGACGTGCTTAGCGGGGCACGATTTGTAAGCTAGAGTCTGGAAACGGATTCATAGGATTGATATCAAAGCGTTTTATCGTCGTAAACTGACCGGAACTGAGTCTCATTAAATTCTCAAGCATCGTTAGCCGAGTACGCGTTCCCGTCGCAGTCATGCGCGCGATGGGTCCCGCGTGGACTTACCAACGCGTGCGGGGCCTGTTCGAGCACAAGCTGGGCACGCTTGAGCGCCGGTTGCCGAATGCCGATTGGTGCGATTTTGATGTCAATGTGAACGCGGACGCCTTCCGCCAACGACGGATCTGGCCAATTGATGTCCATGCAGCGAGGCAACAGACGCGACAATTTCCAGATCCCGCGCTGCAGGTAAGCCTGCACGACTTGCTCCATGGCAGGCTAGCGCTTTTTGGTGGGAAGCAGCGTGCGGTCGGTTGGCCGCCCGATTGGCACTTCAATGCTGATGACGGTCATCGCCTTCCTGCTAGCGAGCATTTTTCACGGATCGCGACGTTCGGTCACGGTGACATCAAGAACTTTTGGGAACCGGGGCGATTTGGGTTGGTGTGGCTGCTGTGTCGCGCGCATTTTGCTGGTCACACCGATGACGCCGCAGAGTTGTTCTTTGGCGCGGTCCGAGATTTCGCCGAAAAGAACCCTCCCTTTCGCGGCCCTCAATGGATGTGCGGCCAGGAGGCGGCGCTGCGCGCGGTGACGATTGCTGGTGGGTGGTCGGTATTCGGTGCCTCTGCGAGTGATGATGATGTCCGTAATGTGACGCGATTGTTTGTCGCAACGGCTCAGCGAATCGCCGTCCATCTGGACTACGCGCTTTCCCAAAAAAACAATCATGGGTTGTCTGAGGCGATGGGATTGCTCGTTATCGGATTGGCGCTACCCGAACACACGAGCTCATCCGCATGGATTGAAAAGGGGCGTATGACGCTCGAGCGTGAGGCCACCGCATTGGTAGATGAGGATGGGGGATTCTCACAGCAGTCGGCGAACTACCACCGTGTCATGATTCATGACTTAGTCGCTGCGGTCGCGATTTCGCAGCACCATGGAATCGAACTTCCTCAGTGTCGCGCAGCACTCGATCGGAGTGCTGAATTCTTGCACAGTATGATCGTGCGAGATGGTCGACAACCGCGTTATGGACATGATGATGGAGCGTGCGTGCTGGATTGGACAGCGTGCGCGTATGATGACTTTCGTCCTGCACTGCAGGAAGCTTCGTTTATCAGCGGGAGAGCCCTGCCTGTGGAGCCTGGGCCATGGGATGCTGGGTTACCTTGGTTGGGTTGTTCGTCGCCAGAAACGGTGCAGCGTGATGATCGTCCATGCTTCAACAGAACTGTTTTCTCACAGGCAGGTTTGGCGGTGCTCCGTGGAAAAGATCGCCGTGGTGTTCGGCAGTATGCTTCGATGCGAGTCCCACCAGCAATCTTTCGTCCCGGCCAAGTCGATGCAATGCACGTCGATGTCTGGATTGACGGATTCAATATCGCAATCGATCCAGGGACCTACCGATACAATGCCGACGGCGACTGGTCTACGATTCCACTTGCATTAGGAAAATATCACAATGTGATCGGCAGCGATGGCCAGGACTTAGCCCGTCGCGTGGGCCGCTTCCTCTACATTCCTTGGCCGAAGGCGACCGTCGAGGAGGAGTCGTCTGCTGGAGATTCGGAGCGATCGATTACCGGCCTGTGGGGTCGCCCAATTGGAGGGATTGAGAAGTGGAGACGGACCCTCGACGTGACGACCGACGGAATTGTGATTCGTGATCGAGTGCGCTGTTGTCCCAATTGTCTTATCGATCTGCGGTGGCAACTCGCCGACGGGGTGGTCATCGATGCGCCCGATCCAGTCTTGGAGCCGAGCCATTTCTTTCGATGGCGGCTTCCTATTGGCGTGGTCGAACTCGATGTCGAGACTGATACGCCTGAAGCGAGCTTGGTGCTCAAGCATGAGCGAGCGGGTAAGGGAGCGGCCGGGTGGTATGCACCACGCTACGGTGAACTAGCGCCATCGCACCGGGTCGTCGCAGAAATTCAGAGCGGGCCGGCGGCGGAGATGATAGTCATCAGCCGGTTTCGACTGCTCGATTCTAACGAGCTATCTATTTGATTCAGTTGAAAGTTCATGAAAATACTGTTAATTCACCAAGCGTTTCGCACTCCGGCCGAAGGCGGAGGGACCCGGCACTATGAGCTGTTGCGCAAGTTGGTCGCCGAGGGGAACCAGGCGACTGTGATTGCATCGGACGTCAGTTATCTGGACGGTGCCCGTTCCGAAGGAGGATCGGTGGCGACCTGCGATGGGATTGAGATCCGTCGGGTCAAGCAATTTCGAAACATCCACAAGTCCTTCTTCCACCGGTTGCTCGGCTTTATTAGCTTCATGGTATCCGCGTTTCTGGCGGGGTGGAAATCGGCCAAGGATGCGGACGTCGTAATGGGCACGAGTCCGCCGCTTTTTCAAGCATTGTCTGCTTGGGGGGTGGCTCTCTTGCGGTGGAAGCCATTTTTACTAGAGATCCGTGACCTGTGGCCCGATTTCGCCATTGAGATGGGAGTGCTCCGCAATCCAGTCCTGATCTTCCTGGCCCGGCGTTTGGAGTGTTTTCTGTATGCACGGGCAACGCTGATCCTGGTCAATTCGCCTGCCTTCATCGACTATCTCGTCGAACAGAGAGGCATCTCACGCGATAAAATTCGCTTGATTCCAAATGGTGTTGATCCCGCAATGTTTCATCCAGAGGCGCGTGGCCAAGATATTCGCCAAAGCTGGGGTGTGTCGGATAAGTTCGTCGTGTTGTATGCCGGGGCGATCGGTCCCGCCAACGACCTGCCCACCTACGTGCGGGCTGCGGAACTGCTTAAGGACAATTCCCAGGTTCATTTCATTCTAGTGGGTGATGGCAAAGATCGTGTCAGGGTAACCGGTCTTATCGAGAAATTAGGTCTGACAAATATTCAGTGGCAGGGCGTCGTAGGCAAATCCGAGATGGCCGATGTGCTAGCGGCTGCCGATGCGTGCGTCGCCGTGCTGCAGGATCTGCCGATGTTTAAAACGGTCTATCCAAATAAAGTTTTCGACTACATGGCGGCTGGGCGACCTACAATTCTCATGATCGATGGCGTGATCCGCGACGTCATCGAAGACAGCGAAGGTGGATGGTTTGTCAAACCGGGGAATCCACAAGGCCTGGCTGATGCCGTCGAGCGTCTCGCCAATAACCGTGCCGAAGCCACTGAGATGGGGGGGCGTGCACGAGACTATGTGACTGAACATTTCGATCGATCCGAACATGCCCAGCAGTTCAGCGACCTGCTAATAAAATTCATCTAAAATCCGCCATGAACCAATCTTTGCTATCCAAATTTATTAAGCGATCCTTCGACATTAGTGTTGCAGCCTTCGCGCTTTGTGTGCTTTCGCCATGCCTTTTGTTAATCTGGGCGCTTGTATCGCTTCGCCTGGAACGTCCCGCTTTGTTCTGCCAGGAGCGTTTGGGATTAATGGGAGTGCCGTTCAAAATCATCAAGTTCAAGACAATGATTTCTGCAGTCGATGCCGGTGGTAATGTGCTGTCAGATGACCAAAGACTAACTCCACTTGGCACGTGGCTGCGAAAGACAAGTTTAGACGAACTGCCGGAGCTTTGGAACGTTCTTGTTGGAGAAATGAGCCTCGTCGGCCCACGTCCGTTTATCAGTCAATATGGCCCGCTCTATTCGGAATACCAGAGCCGTCGCCACGAAGTGCGTCCCGGCATTACGGGGTGGGCCCAGATCAATGGTCGGAACGCAATCAGCTGGGAGGAGAAATTCGAGCTGGATATCTGGTATGTGGAGAACCAAAGTTTGTGGCTAGATTTGAAAATTCTTTGGGGGACACTATGGCAAATGATTCGACGAGACAACATCAGTTCTGAGGGGCACGTCACGATGCCGGTTTTCAAAGGCAATTCCTCGGCACAGGATGACCGAGCATGAATCAACCGAGGCAATTTTATGTGGTTGGAGCGGGTGGGCACGCAAAGGTGACTAGTTCAGTGATCACCTCTCTTGGTCATCAGGTTGCGGCTGCACTCGATGATGATCTTGCGAAGAATGGTGGCGAATTGGCGGGCGTGCGAATCGTAGCTCCATGTGATGAATTGCGAAACATGAAGCCGAGGCCTACCATTATTGGGATTGGGAGCAACCAACTACGCCAAATAACAGCAGGCCGCTTCGATGTGGAATGGGGCATCGCTGTGCATCCCAGTGCAATTCTCGACCCGTCGGTCACGATCGGGCGCGGAAGTGTGGTGATGGCGGGAGCTATTATTCAGGCGGGGACGCGAATCGGCGAACACTGTGTGATCAATACAGGAGCCACCGTGGATCATGATTGTAGGGTGGACGACTTCTGTCATGTCGCCCCCGGTGTCAACCTTGCTGGTCACTGCGAACTCGAGCAGGGAGTATTTGTCGGCATCGGAGCCTGCGCTATACCGTCCGTGCGAATCGGTGCATGGGCAACCGTTGGCGCCGGAGCGGCAGTCGTGCATGACCTCCCCTCCGGCGTGGTTGCCACGGGTATTCCCGCGCGCCCTCGCTGAGTTCACCGATTCGAGTTGGGTCGTCCCCGTACCTATCCTTTTTACGAAGACCACCCAGCCAGTAGTGAGTTTTTGCCGATTCTGGTTACACTGGCATCGCCTTGTTCTCCTCCCATTCTTATCTTTCGTTTTCCTTCCCATGACCGCTTCTTCACCACGTTTGTATCTTTCGGCACCTCATATGGGCTCGCGTGAGCGGGAGCTATTGCTCGATGCGTTCGATTCGAACTGGATCGCTCCGCTGGGCCCTCATGTCGATGCTTTTGAACGTGAATTTGCTGCGATTTCCGGACGGCAACATGCCGTAGCTGTCTCCAGCGGCACTGCGGCACTGCACCTCTGTCTGCGGTTGCTCGATGTCCAGCCGGGCGACGATATCGTGACCTCTTCGCTGACGTTTGTGGCGACGGCGAACTCGATTCGCTACGCAAACGCCAAGCCAGTTTTCCTCGATAGCGATGAGGAGACCTGGAACATGGATCCCGCGCTGCTCGCGGAGGAGCTCGATCGCCGATCTCGGCAGAATCGCTTGCCCGCGGCGGTGATGGTGGTCGATGTCAACGGCCAGTGCGCCAACTACACCCGGATCAGTGAGATCTGCGAAACTCACAACGTCCCGATTATCGAAGATGCCGCCGAATCGCTGGGGGCGAGTTTGAACGGGAAACCGGCTGGCAGTTTTGGCGAGCTGAGCTGTTTCTCCTTCAATGGGAACAAGATCATCACCACGTCGGGTGGCGGGATGTTGGTCACGGACAATGAGGCATGGGCGAAGCAGGCCCGGTACCTGGCCACCCAAGCACGTGATCCGGCGCCACACTACGAGCACTCCGTCACCGGATACAACTACCGGATGAGCAATCTGTTGGCGGCGATCGGTCGTGGGCAGCTGCAGGTACTCGCCGATCGCGTGGACCGGCGGCGCGAGATCTTTGCTCTCTATCGCGAAACCCTCGGGGAGTTACCTGGGGTGCAGTTCATGCCCGAGCCGGACGGTTTTCATTCCACGCGTTGGCTGACGGCGTTGACGATCGACGCCGGTCGGTTCGGCGCCGACAGGGAACAGGTCCGCTTGGCGCTGGAAGAGGCCAATATTGAGTCGCGCCCGGTGTGGAAGCCGATGCACATGCAGCCCGCCTTTGCCGATTGCGAAATGATTGGCGGCAAGGTTTGCGAGCGACTGTTCCGCGACGGTCTGTGCTTGCCCAGCGGCTCATCGATGAGCCAAGCCGATCAGGATCGGGTGATCAAGATCGTGCGTTCGCAATGCTCGGCGGTCACTCCGACTATATCGGCGTGAGCCAAGGTGGGCATGAGTGAGTCCCGGTGGGTCCGGTGGTTTTCACCACCGGCATTGGGCTGTCGTCCCTGTCGGGACTTGGGGGGTAGTTGCTGATGGGACTTGGCGGACATGAGAGAGTCCCGGAGGGACAATAGCCCTTTGCCGGTGGCGCGAGCCACCGGTGGGTTTGCTAGGCTGAAAGCTTGAAGTCCCGATAGGGACGGTAGATTCCAGGACTCACAGGGGACCGATTCCATGTCCGGTACGCATCACCAGCTTCTCTACCACCTTGTCTTCAGTACCAAGAATCGCAAACCCTATTTGCAACCCCAGACTCGGAAAGAGATGTTCGAGTACTTGGGCGGTACGATCAAAGGGCTGGATGGTATTCCCTTGATCGTCGGTGGCTGGGTCGATCAGGTCCACTTGCTTGTGAAGCTAAAGACCACGCACTGCTTGAGCGATTTCATGAGAAACCTGAAGGCATGTACCTCCAAGAAATTCAATGAAGAATCCGGAATGCTGCAGAAGTTTGGGTGGCAGGATGGCTATGGGGCATTCACCGTCGGTCGCTCTCAACTAGGCCATGTGACTCGCTTCATTGAAAAGCAAGAGCAACATCATTCCAAGGAAACATTCGAACAAGAATATGTTCGATTGTTGGAGCTCTGTGAGATCCCCTAAGACCTCCGCTACTTGTGGGATTGATCGGGCTGTCGTCCGTGCCGGGACTTGAGGGGCAGTTCCTGATGGGACTGCTCGGCGGGAGGGTTTTTACTGGGTGGGTCCGGTGGTTTTCACCACCGGCATTGGGCTGTCGTCCCTATCGGGACTTGAGTGGGCAGTCTTGATGGGACTTGGTGGGTGGGGGGTTTTGCTGGGTGGGTCCGGTGGTTTTCACCACCGGCATTTGGCTGTCGTCCCTACCGGGACTTGAGTGGGCAGTCTTGATGGGACTTGGTGGGTGGGGGTTTTTTGCTGGGTGGGTCCGGTGGTTTTCACCACCGGCATTGGGTTGTCGTCCCTACCGGGACTTGAGGGGCAGTCTTGATGGGACTGCTGGGGATTCTCTTACTTCGCGAAATGATCCGCGATTGCTTGCAAGATCCGGTCACAGGCGTGGCCGTCTCCATAGGGGTTGTCGGATGTTGCCATGGCGTCGTAGGCGGCCGAGTCGGTCAGTAGTTCGCTCACGCCATCGACGATATTTTCGCGGACGGGTCCAACGAGGCGGACTGTTCCAGCATCGACCCCCTCGGGCCGTTCGGTCGTGTCCCGCATCACCAAGACGGGCTTGCCCAACCCCGGTGCTTCTTCTTGAACGCCGCCGGAATCTGTCAGCACGAGTGTGCAGGCGCGCATCAATGCTACGAACGGTCGGTAGGACTGTGGCGGCAGGAGGAGAACATTGTCGAGGTTGCCGAGTGACTGCTCGACAGGACCCTGCACGTTGGGGTTGAGATGGACGGGGTAGACGAAGCGGACGTCGGGGAATTTTGCGGCAAGTTCTGCGATTGCGGCGCAAATCGATTCAAATCCACCGCCAAAGTTTTCGCGGCGGTGCCCCGTGATCAACACGAATCTCTTTTCTCGCCAATCGGCGGGTAGAACCTCGGTGAGTTGGGCATCGATCTCGGCGGCGATCTTGGGATCGTTCTGGCGTTCGACTTCCAAGTGCAAAGCATCGATCACAGTGTTGCCCGTCACGAAAACGCGTTCCCGTGGCACACGTTCATCGAGCAGGTGCTTCTCGCTTACGCTGGTAGGTGCGAAATGCAGCGTGGACAAAGGTGTGGCCAAAACCCGATTGGCTTCCTCAGGAAATGGACTGGTCATGTCACCTGTTCGTAGTCCGGCCTCGACATGCCCGGTGGGGATCCGGCGATAGAAGCATGCCAACGACGCCATCAGGACAGTGGTGGTGTCGCCTTGAACGAGTGCGAAGTCGGGTTGTTCCGACTCCAGCAGTTGATCGATCTTGCCGATCAATTTCGAGGATAGGGATGCTAGCGTTTGCCCTGGGGTCATGACGTCCAGGTCGTGGTGAACCGGCAGGTCAAAAATGTCGACGACTTGATCGAGCATCTCGCGGTGTTGGCCGGTTGAGACGGACATCAATTCAAAGCGATCATCGGACTGGAGGGCCGTCACTAACGGGGCCATCTTGATCGCTTCAGGACGCGTGCCAAAAAAGACGGCAATTTTGGGTCGACTCACAGACTTGTGCCAATGGGAATGGTGGGGAATTGGTTGATAGTTGTACCGAGTACTCGGGAGATCGCTCCGGCAGTCGGCACGACTGCGGTACAGTCATGCGGCGTAGTGTGACTGGCACGATAGGCTGACTCAAGTCCTTTCTTGACCACGCTCTCCCATCGAGATCTTGAAGATCACGACGATGCGGGTTGGGGCGATTGATGCGGTTCGACCGGATGGCCCATGAGCCCCTGGCGGCGGTGGGAAAACCGGCTTGGGGGGCGGCTTTTTCGCCATTCTAGGCCGCTGGGGCGAACCGGACGGGCGAGTTGGCGTTTTTAGGGGTGGTTTGAGAGTGACAAATGGCGTGTTTGCTACGGTAAATTCAGCCGCTGGGCGAATTGTGGCGGACTTGATGTATTTGCCGGGGCGATGGCACGCGGGGTGCATTCGGGAACGGTCGCATCTCCTCAGTAGGTAACCCGATGGGTCAGCGAGGACAATGCAGCGTTTTGCGTGGTCGGTAGATCACCCTCGCTCACGCGTCGGGTTGCCAAGACTGCTTCGCAAACCAAAGTAAGTGCCATTCGGCTATCGCCCGCCGGTTCATGGGGCTGCGCCGAGAGATTCGCCTACACCTGCCTATTCACCTTCATCATTCTTTTTGGGAAAAGCCTTCATGAATCAACAATCGAGTATCGGCCGTTCGTCCTTTGTCTGGCTGCTCACGACGGCGGTCATGGCGATCACGCCGAACCTTGCTGTGGCCCCGTTGGCCTTTGCTCAAGAGAAGCAAGAGGTCCGTGCCAGCGATGCCCTCCGCCAGCAGATTGTGGACAAGGGCTTCGCCTTTCTCGCGCGCGAGGGGCAGTCCGAGGCGGGGACCTTTTCGGACAAGGTGGGGCCCGGCGTGACAGCCTTGGCCCTGACTGCGGCGTTGAAGAACGGTCGCTCTATTGACGATTCGATGGTTGCCGAGGGGTTAACTGCATTGGAGGGGTACGTCAAACCTGATGGCGGTATCTACGGCAACGGACGATTGAAGAATTATGAAACTTGCGTGGCGATGGTCTGTTTTGCGGAGGCCAACAAGACCGGGAAATACAATCAAATCCTTAAGAACGCCAAGAACTTTGTGACTGGCATCCAGTTTGGTGAGGGGCAACGAGATCCGTCGGATCCGTGGTATGGAGGTGTGGGCTACGGAGGTGCTGGCCGCCCTGACCTCTCCAACACCGGCTACATGATCGAAGCGTTACGGGCCGTCGATGAGGGGCCCGAGAACGCTGCGATCCAGCGGGCTCTCCTGTTCGTTTCCCGCTGCCAGAACCTCGATTCCAAGCACAATGACACCGCATTCGCTGGCAAGGTGGATGATGGCGGATTCTACTACGAGATCCCAACAACGAAGATCGACCCCAGCACATCGGACGAGCGATATACGCCCGACGGCGGACTGCGCAGTTACGGGTCGATGGGTTACACGGGTCTGAAGAGCATGATTTTCGCGGGGCTGACGAAAGAGGATCCGCGAGTCCAAGCGGCGCTGCAGTGGATCACCGACCACTATGATGTCGAGAACAATCCGGGCATGGGATCGGCGGGCTTGTTTTATTACTACCACACGTTCGCCGCCGGGCTCAGTGCGGCGGGCGTGCAAACGCTGACCGACGCCGACGGTGTGGATCATGATTGGAAGGCCGATCTCATCGCCGAATTGGCCGAGCGGCAGAACGAAGATGGATCTTGGTCCAACGACAATGCCCGTTGGTTCGAGAACGACAAGAACTTGGCGACGGCCTTCGCACTGATGTCGTTGTCCTATTGCAAGTGAGGAAGGGGACAAGCTAGTGGAGCGGGAGCACCAGTCGAGGGAAGTTTCCAGAAGGCGCGGACGCGTCCTCTGGAGCTTGCACCTGATCGCGATGGCGAGCATGTTTGCCTGGGCGTCGTTCGATCTGCGGTTTGAGTCGATGGTTCAATCGTTAGGGACTGCCCTGACCTCTCCGTTGACTTCCTTGCAGGCTACGGTTGCCACCGTGGGGCTGGCCCGGACAGCTGTCTTTTCGGGGTTTCTGTTCGTCGCGCTCCTGACGCTTGGGTTGTTGATTGCTGAACGGTTTCGATCCACTCGGGCTTCGCATTCCCGCTCGCTTCGCTCGCTGATGGCGATAGTCTCGGTCGTCGCGATATGGTGTAGTCTCTCGGTAAACTATTCTGCATTGGCATGGCAGGGGAATCGAATCCGTATGGCAACGCAGCTCGATGAGCTCGAAGCGATCACCGAACCGCTTCGTCAGGATTGGCCTCAGCGCGATGGCGAGGTCGCTCAAATTGGGCCGTTCATGGCCTACCCGTTCGGCCGGCCCAGCGTGCTCGTTTTGCTCGCCTCGCCAACATTGGCGAATGATCATCTCAGCATCGCAGCGATCGAACGCAATCATCAGGGGGCGATCAAGTTACAGCTCAACGGCACCGATCATGATGATTGGGCCGAGTGGCATCCGGCCGGGAGCCAGCCTGAATCGTTTGTCGGCGGCTTGAGTGACCCGCACGAACTGGAGTCATCCGCCCGCCTGGGGCAGGGCTGGAGTCTCGTCCGATATCGATCTGAATGAGGCGACCCGCTCTAGATCGCTGGCGCAGTCGGTATTGAATCGTATTGTCCTTAGGGCGTCAGCCACTGCACCATCGGTGCGGGGCGGCCCACGAATTGAGGCCGCGTCGATTGGGAATCTTTACGCATAGCCTTCGACGATTCGCTAGAATACAGGGTTTGGCCCCGCCATCAATCCTTCATTCTTCGCCGCCACACACTCGGTGCTCGCCCATGGACAGCAGGATCAGGCAGTTTTACACGCTTGCATTCGTGCTCGTGCTGACGTTTTTGGCTGCGTCACTGTGGGGCGTATCCATCACGCTAGCGTGGGTGCGAGACTTGCCCAATCGCATCGTGATCGACGAGGACGCGTTGTCAGTGGCGATCGGTTCCATTGTCACGGAGTCTTACCGCGCGGTTTTTCGCGATGGCGACACCGCGACTCAGGCGCAGGTACTCACCGAACAGTTTCTCCCGATGGTCACCGACGACGTGGCCGGTCGAGATTGGGTTCGCGACGAATATCGTGACGACTTGCTTCGGCTCTCAGATTCGAGCGACGCGGCGGTCGCCTCGGCTGCTTCCGCCGTACTCGCCGTTCTCGAACGCGGTTCCGACCTGGCCGCTCCAATACCTGTCAAATGAAAAGCCCCGTGAGGAAGAACAATGTTCGAGCTTCCATGCGAGTCGGTTACTGGAGTTCTTTCACCTGATGAATAAAGCTCTCCAGTTTGGGCTGAAGTGAATCGAGCAGCCTCAGCGCCTCGCTCTGGTTGCCTTCACGAGCGGCATCGATGAGGGGCTGCAATCCCTCAATTGGTTGACCGGTCTCGAAGGCGCTGAGCAATCCTTTGAGCGCGTGGGCAGTGTGCGCTGCCGCCCGGAGGTCACTGTCGCGCACTTCGCTCTCCAGCTTCGTTAAGAGCGGTGGTGCATCTTCAGCCGCCATTGCTGCCAGCACAACCAACATGTCGGTATCTCCTCCCACACGTTCCAGAGCAGCGGCAAAGCGTTCTAGCTGTTGGTCTGTCAGAGTTGCCATATTTGTGTCCGATTTCATTTTACGCCAGCCTCCACTTCGACATCGTTCTTCAAGACAATTCGGAACGAGGTGATGCGGTCACGCAGCTTGCCACGAGTGATTCCCAATATCTCCGCCGCTTGACTTTGGTTGCCATTTGTTTCACGCAGGACTTCCGCGATCACGTAGCGTTCCATGTACTGCGTCGCCTCAGCGTAGACGTTGGTGGATCCTTTCTCTAACAACTCTCGTACCAAAGCGGGCAATCCGGAACCCGACTCCGTCGATTTGCTCGCGGACGCCTTGGGATTCGGTGCGGAGTCTCCTGAGACTTCGCGTGGCAATCCGTCGGGCGTAATCACGGGCATTACAGTGTCAAGCACGCAGCGGCGAATCACCGCCCGCAGTTGCCGCACGTTGCCCGGCCACTGGTAGGCGTTCAAAAGTTCGACAGCGTCAGGCGATAGGCCCTCGAGGTCAGGTTTGTTGAACTCCTTCTTGGCGCCACTGAGGAAGAACTGAATCAGGGCTGGCACGTCGGTAAGCCGGTCACGCAGTGGCGGCAATTCGATCGTGACGCCATTGAGTCGGTACAACAGGTCTTCGCGGTAGTCGCCGTCCAAGACCATCTGTTCGAGCGGGCGGTTGGTAGCGGCGATGATGCGCACGTTGGTCTTCAGTTCTTTGTTGCCTCCAACTCGCTCGAATCGTTGGTCCTGCAGCACCCGCAGCACTTTGGCTTGCACCGACGGGGCCATGTCGCCGATCTCGTCGAGGAAGAGTGTTCCGCCGTTGCACTGTTCGAACTTACCAATCCGGCGGGATTCGGCGCCGGTGAATGCTCCTTTTTCGTGCCCAAACAGTTCGCTCTCGAGCAAGTTATCGGGCAGGGCGGCGCAGTTAACGGCAAGGAAAATTTCGTCACTACGTTGGCTGTATTGGTAGAGTGCCCGAGCGACGAGTTCCTTCCCTGTTCCGCTTTCGCCACGGACGAGAATTGGCACATCTTGCTTCGCCACTTTGCCGATCGCCTTGAACACGTCGAGCATGGCCGGGGAGCGACCGATGAAGAGCTCAGCGTTGGTGTCTGAGTCCTGGTCGTCCGCTGAGATCGCCACCGGGACGCTGCTGATCTGACGTTGTTCAATCGCCTTTTCGACCAAATCTCGCAATGGGTCGACTGCGAGCGGCTTGGCGATGTAGTCAAACGCTCCGAGCTGCATGGCTTCGATCGCCGTGTTGCTGGCCGCTTCGATCGTCATGAAGATCACGGGGATGCGGCGATCGTGTTCGCGGATTTCGCAATAGACAGCGAGTCCGTTCTGATCGGGGAGCTGAATATCCAGCAGGACAGCGTCGTAGTCTCCGCGGCGAACCTTCTCGAGCCCTTCGGCAGCGGTTGCGGCCGTCTCGACGTCTGCGATCGAAGCAAGTGATTTCTGAGTCAGGGTGAGGACCAGACGATCGTCGTCGATGACTAGCAAACTGGGCATCGTTTTAAACTCAGAGGGCTGTGGCTGTGGCCGGGACTGCACCGCCAATCCGTCTTCTTCGTGGGGCGGCTTCGCAATTCCAGTGGACATGAAAAATATTTCCTTCCGATTTTAGACGACACGATCAATGGCTGTCGATTGGACATCCCTAAAAGACTGCCCGATTAAGGCTTGAGCTTCCAACCGACGAAGACGCCGAGGCCAAATGCCCAGCAGGCTGCGACATCGGGTTTGTCTTTTGCGTACTGCTTGGCAAGGCTCAACAAATCTCCGGCTGGCTCGCTGACGAAATGGCGAGCGGCGTCCTGGGCCGCGTCGCCTGCGCCAGAGGCGGCTCGTTCGGCGGTCTGGCGGGCGTGGTCAGACATGGACTTACCGGGAGTGGAGGATGGAGGAGTTTCCGACATTTGCATCTACCTTCGATAGTGGGAGGAAGCAGCGGCGGCATCGGCGCCGTCACTGTAGGAGACAGAGGTGCGATCGTAGAACGATTCGCGGCGAAGCTGATTACGGGCCGAGGTCTGCGGGGAGATCAATGTGGCTTTGAGCCAACGCAAGTTTTCGGTGAATTCGGATTTCGTTTCGCTCATCGCGGCCGAGGCAGCGAGGATCGCCCGGAAGGCCACCCAACCGAGTGAGGCGACGATTAGGAAAAACGCTACGCTGACGATCAGGAGCGATCCACCCGTGGTCAGTTGCGTGAATTCGCCCAGGACAAAGCCAGCCCCGACCATCGCAACGGTCAGTGCCGAGCCCGCTAGAGCGAGGGCAACTGCCCCGCACGCGACCGCTCGAATCAGGCTGCGTTTGGCTGCCTCGCTATCAACGGCGATCAACTGCATCTGCAGTTCAAGCAGATCGAGCACATCGCGGACGACACGCTGAAAGCTCGAGAGCGGCTGTTGGGGATCTGCGGCGGTGGACATTAGCTGGACCATTTCTTTCGTTTGACCAACCAGCCCACGCCGATTCCAAAGGCGACCGCAACGGCGATCACGGCGGCGGGTTGCTTCTCGACGAAACGAGAGATCCGTTGAGAGGGCTGGTTTTCGGCGCGGCGAATCGCTGCGGCATGACGCCGCGGTGACGATTCGGGTACGTGTTCGACCAAAGGAGCAATCATGACGAGTGAACTTCCGGTTGAGAGGGAGACGGAGAGGCACCGCTACGGGCAGACATCGCACCGACTACTTGGTTGGTGGCGACGCGGAGGGCCTGTCTCGCCAAGAGGGTCACAAGCGTACCGGCGATGCCGGCAAACATGCCCTTCTCAGAGGGCGTGTCGATGGCTCCGGCGCGGTCTTGTTGGACCACTACGGTTGACGCTGACGACTGCTTGGCAGGGACGATGAGATAGCCCACGACGGCTGCGGCCGCCGCGACTGCGAACGGTCGTTGTGACACGTGATACTTCCAATCGGATAGCTGCTTAACCCGTGCTCGAGCGTCATCGACGTCGTAGGGCAAGTCACTCCGAATCTCACGCATTCGGCTTCGAATCGCCTCGGACTGTTTTCGTGTCGCTGTGGTTACCGACGAAGGCATGACTACCGTTTCCGCCCGAGGAAGAATACGGCTCCCGCAGCGATACCGAGCCCGAAGGCGATCGCTAGCGATTCGGCCGGACGACTGCGGACGGTATGGGCGAGCTGCGCTGAATAATCGCTCGATTGGGCAGCCAGTCGGCGGCCTTGATCACGAGCATAACGGCCGGCGTCATCGGCGAAGTTCTGCGCTGCGTCGGCGTAGTGTTGGATTTTTTCAGCGGCTTGGTCGCTTACCGAGCCCTGGAACATCCCATCGAGGAAGCTCTCCACTTCATTGCGAGCGGCGCCCGTTTTTCGCTGGACCATGCCGACGAGTTGATCGGCGCTTCCATCGAACTGACGGAGGTCGTCGTCGGTGAGTTGCCCCCAATGTTCCTTTAGCCGACCTTTCACTTCGTTCCAGTGGCCTTGGAGTTGTTCGCGGTTTGCCATGTTGAGATCCTGTTGGTTTGTGCGGTTGAGGCTCCGCAGCTAAAACGCAAACGGTTGGCCGCGGAGTGTAAGAAAGTCTACGTTGCATTCGCTGTGCCAAACGAAGAATTGAAGTATTTCAGCAAGAGAATCTGGAGGCTGATTGGCGTGAAATCGACCATCTTGGCAAATCATGCCGCAAAAACTTGGCGATCGCCGTCAGAGAACGGCTAGGAAAGCCAAAGGGGCTTTCCAGATCTGGCGCGGTGCAAATGTTTGCGGCGGTATGGCCAGCCTTCCCTGAAAGACTCGTTGGAGGCACGTATTTCGACTCTCCCTGGTTGCCAGTACGCAGGCACTCGCTTGTCAGCGAGACCGCCCGCAGGGAGGATAGGTCATCGCTGCCCCGGGCACCTTTCTGCAGTTTCCTCTCTCACCTGACAAAGTAAACGATGCCGTTGCAATCTATTCCTCTTGACGGTTCGATCAAGACGCTGGCGTACGCTGACCAAGCCGAAGATCTGATCGATACCGCCAACGAGGCGATTGAGACTTTCATGCTGGCGGACCTCGAAGTGATCGAGAACTTTGTCACCTGTGATTTCCACTTGCTCGATCAAACCATGAGCTGGATCCACGGCAACCATTTGTTGACGGGAAACCGGTTCTGCGAATGGGGGGCTGGCTTTGGCGTCGCCACCATGCTGGCGGCCCTGCGAGGTATGCAGGCCGTGGGGATTGAGATCGAACCGCGACTGGTGCATCAAGCCGAAGAGGTTGCTCAACGCGTTGGTAGTTCGGCTAGATTTTTCCAAGGCAGTTTCGTGCCGCGGGATGTCGAGGGTCTCGCCGAGATTGCTGGCGAAGTCAAGAATGTCGAGACCGAAGAGGGCGACGTATACGATGAGATTGGCTGGGAGATCGATGAGTTCGACCTGGTCTTCATGTTCCCTTGGCCAGGGGAAGAGTCTTTCTTTGAGCACATTTTCGCTGCTTGCGCCGCCGACGGCGCGCTGCTATTGAGTTATCACGGCCGTGAAGGCATGCGGCTGCTCCGGCAGGAGCGTTGAGCAGGCAGCTAGCGCCGACTCAGCCAGGCTGATTGTCGGGCGTCGGTCACCAATCCAGTACGTGGGCAAAGATGAGCGGTGCGCAGATCGTTGCGTCGCTTTGGATCATGAATTTGGGTGACTCCGGGTCGAGCTTGTACCAGGTGATTTTTTCGTTGGGGACCGCTCCGCTGTAACCTCCGTAGCTCGTCACGGCATCGCTGATCTGGCAGAAGTAGCCCCACAATCGAACGTCTTTCTCCAGGTCCTGTTTGAGCAGTGGCACGACACAGATCGGGAAATCACCAGCGATCCCCCCACCGATTTGAAAGATTCCGATCGGCGTGTCGGCGCTGTTGGATTCGTACCACTCGATCAGCCGCTGCATCTGCTCGGTGCCGGGGGCAAACGCGGTGTGGTTGGGGACCGTCCCGTCGTGAACGCGGGCGGCGTAGATATTGCCGAGCGTGGAATCTTCGATGCCGGGCGTGTAGACAGGAATCCCGGCGTCCTTTGCCGCCGCCATCCAGCTGTTCTCTCGGGGCACCTGGAAGTGCTCAGTGAAGCCTGGGTCGTCGAGCAGAGCGAACATGAAGTCGCAAGGCATCGCTGTCTCGTCTCTGGCCGCCTGTTCGATCCACAGCTTCGTCAGGCGATGCTCGAGATGACGCATCACCGTCTCGGGGATGCAGGTATCGGTAACACGGTTAAAACCGGCATCCCGCAGCCGCACCTCGTCCTCGACCGATAATGCCCGCCAATTGGGGATCGTACGGTATTCGTCGTGCGCGACGAGATTGAAGAGGTCTTCCTCCAAATTCGCGGCGGTGCAGGTCACCGCATGGACCTTCCCCTGCCGGATCATTTCGGCGAGCGAGAGACCGAGCTCGCCAGTGCTCATCGCCCCGGCGAGCGTAACCATCATTTTACCGCCGTTGTCGATGAACTCGCCGTAGCCGCGAGCGGCGTCTCGAAGTTCGCGTGCGTTGAAGTGGCGAAAGTGCGTTTCGAGAAAATCAGTAACTTTCATCGGGAGCTCTAGACGGCGGGGCGTGTGCGTTCGGGGACGCGTGTTTGTAGCGAGATTCCGCCGGATTACAATCGCTGGGTCGACCGCGAGTCTCCTTCGCCCCGCCTGCTCGAACGCTTAACCCCGCAATTTCCAGCCGACGAGCACGCCCAATCCGAACAGCCACACGGCGGCGACATCGGGACGGTCTTTAGCATAATCGCGGACGAGTCCCGCGACGTCTTGAGCGGGTTCGGCGACATAATGGCTGCCGTAGGCTTGCAGGTTCTCCGATGTGGAGTGCGTTGCATCGTCCAAGCGGCTGCGCATTTGAGCGACGGTCGAGCGGGATTTCGTACTTTGTGTATTGGAGGGCATAACTGAAGTTCCTAGCAATCGGGGGTGATGAAAAATGGAATCAAGACAAGTGGCAACTACCTGACGTTCCAGCGGTCTCGCCAGGTCGGCTGTCGGTACCGGTCCGCTGCCAGTGAGTACCCGATCGCGGCGCCGACGAGCAATCCGATGCCCAACGCCGTCACGACCGATTCGGCTGGGTGTTTTGCGACCATCTCGGTCGATCCTTGGTAACTTTGCTGCAGTTTGTCCCCTGTCCAAGAGAAGCTGGCGCCGCAGTCCGCGTACACCTTGCTGAGAAAGTCCTCGACCTCTGACCGGGCTGCGCCCACCTTTTTCTGGATCAGGCCGATCAACTGCTCCTGGTCGCCTTCGACCTGGAGGAGTTCGTCGTCGGTGATTTGCCCGTATTTTTCTTTTACCGAGCCGTGGATGGATTTCCACTGTCCCGATGCCTCTTGTTTCGTAACCATGTTCTTTTCCTTTCATAAAAAACAGCTTCGCCCGGGGGAATCCAGACTTCCCAGTGGAATGCGGGCGAGCCTCACGGGCTGAAAGCTGATGCAAACTGTGTACCAAGGCGAACGCCAATGAAGCCTCACAGCGTTACTCACCACGCCGGTAAACATTTTTCTGCCGCTCGCCCCGAGTTCCTGCCATGCTCATTTTCCTGCTCGCTCGAGCTTTCAACGGCGAGCATGCAAGAGGGATTCCTGTCGAAATATCCTGACCCGCACAGGTGCCCCATCGGAAGATGGGGGGGCTCGCGTTGTGAGGGGCGTGTGGCGGATGCACTTTCTTCCGCTTTTTTTAGGGGGGGCGGAAAGTTCTGAGAACTTATCCCCTCGCGCGACGTTTATTAGCGTATGCACGTGATTTCCCAGTTCGGTTCGATCTGCATCTCCTCGCCTTTTTCTTTCTTGAGCACCGACGTCGATGTCCCACTTGAAATTCATTTTACTCCTCAGCACGCTGCTGGCGTGTGCCTCGGTGGCTCCCGTCACAGGCTCGGCAGGGATCATTCAGAATGGTGCATTGGTGTTGGAGCTGGGAGCCGCCAGCAAGTCGTCCAATGCTGAGCACACGGGCGCCTCAGGTCGCGTGGAGCTAAGGTTCGCTGATCTTTCAACTGGCCTCGTGAAAGTCACGGCGAAGGTGTTCAACACGACTAGTAGTCCCCTTTTCGGCGCCGGAGCAACCGAGTCGTACCTGACCGGTTTTGGTTTTGACCTGATCGATAACACCGAGTTTGGTACTGGCAGTTTTACCGCTGGAGCGAACCTCGACAATCTCTTGACCCCCTTTACGCTCGACGGCCAGCGTTCGATGGAGATCGGGTTTACAAGTATCGATAAGAAAGGGAACGGGAAGGGGAATGGAGGCGGGAATGCCAACGGAGATCCCAAAGGCGGGATCAAGGCGGGCGAGGATGACAGCGTTTCCTTTCAGCTTGTGAGCTCGACACTGGATGCTGCTGGGATGCTCGAGGGGTTTTCCGTCGCATTCCAAAGCGATCCTGTGCTGGGCGCATTGATGCGTTTCCAAAGCGTCAATGCTGGAGCGGGAAGTGACAAGCTGCAGTATGTGCCACCGGAGGAGCATGCTCCCGAGCCAGCCTCATTGGCCATCTTTGGCGTGCTGGGGCTAGCAGGCATCGCATCTCGCTGCCGCCGAGCTCGCAAAGCGAAGGCGCACGCAGTCCGAGCGGGCTGATGAGCTCTAGACTCTTACTCCGATCGAATTTCAGAAATGAATCGGTTGGCGACATCCGATTGAGATCCAGTCGCGGAGCTAGCGTCGTCTCAACATGCAATGAACTCGGTGAGCGGCGCTGAGCGGTATGGAGCCGAACAGAAACTGCTCAGGATAGCCGCCTGCTTCATCATCTCTCGCTGGTCGCTCTCGGAAACCGACGCCTGCGGCCGGTAGGAACCGGCCCTACTTGGGGTTGGGAGGCGTGTTAGGATGCATGCTGCATTGCACGCTAAGATTCCGAAATGAGAAGTGGTTGGACGATGATTCAGCAAGAACGTTTGCGACCGCGTTCCGCGGGTATCGCCCGATTGGTCGCCCGCTCGAGCGGGCGATGGGCGCTATGGATCGCTGGGGTGGTATTCTGCACTGGGCTCTTGCCGGCCGCCGAGCACGATATTCGTTTGGGCTGGATCGATCGGTTCCACAGTGGCTCGTTTTCCCAGGCTCAGATTGCTGCGTTGAAGACCCGCTTGGTCGGCTACGATGCGTTGGCGTGTCCGGAGCAACGCATCGTATTGCAGCGGGTACCCGACGAAGAGATTTTTGCCGATCAGCGTGAGCTACGCGGCGCCTGTGGCTCGATCGTGCAGATTCCCGAGGACTTTGATGTCAATTTAACCGGGCATGTGTATCGGGGCGTGATCATGGATCCACTCCGCCCGGAACGCGAATCTCGTCAGGCCTGGATGCAGCGATCGCGTCGTTGGAAGCAAACCGATGGATCGCCGGTCGTGGCGATGCCCGTCCTGCGTCCCGAATCGTTGCCGAGCGACGTCGTGGTTGGTATCGACGAAGCGGGGACCTGGCAGATTGGTTGCGATTTCAACGCCAACTTGAGCTTCGAGCCAGCGGAGCGTTTTGTTTTGCCCGCCGACCAAATGGATGCTCCTGTGGTTGCATCGATCGCGGGCACGACGGTGGTATTACGCGCCGCCGAAGGAAGAACGGATGCTGCCGTCGAGCCAACCACCCTGGGGCTTGAGGTTCTATGTGTCGATGCTCTGCCTGCGAAAGAGCATTCATCGGAAAGTGGGCAGGGGATGATTGCCCAAACCGTGGTGAGGATGGGTAAGAGTGATGACGGCGCGAGCGTGCAGTGGGTGTTGTTACCGACGGGCGGCGGAGCTGCCGATGTAGCGGCTGCCATGGCGGCGGCCGAGCGTGCTGATTGCGACGCGGTGCTCGTCAATTTGGACGGGCTACTGCACTGGCCCACCGATGCGGCGCGGCTCTTGGCTTCGCTGTCGCGTCACTCCGGACTGCCGGTCGTGACAACACGCCAAACACCGATCTCACCCAACTTCCATGTCGAACCTGATCGAAGTTCCGTTGCCGATCTGGCGGAGATTCTCAGCAGCCAATCCGATTCTCAAAAGACGTTTGCCCGCGCTGTCGGAGAACTGATCACGGACTTACCTCGGTTCCGCCAGGCGATCCAATTGGATGAGATGACGGCAGCAGGCGTGCTGCCGAGTGTCTCGCTCTCATCGATCGAGGAGAACGCCACGAACGACCGTTTTGTGACGATCGCCGGCACGCAGTCATGTATCGCGCGGATTCCCCGAGATGCGGTCGACGGTCGGATTGAAATCGGAAACCGAGCGGCGAGGTTCGAGGAATTGGACGTGAGGCTTTACGACGAACTTGGGATGCGAGTGACGGGGGTCGAGCACAGCAATGGCGTGCGGTTTGACTCGATGCCTCTTGCTCAAGCGATGCGGGCACGAGGTGGATATGTCGTAGCCGCTCCCTCCTTGTTCTATCGGGGCCGCACGGTGATGGCCGCGGGTGACGACGTCCGGATAACCTGGACCCACGCAGCCGCTGTGCCCGCCGACGCCAAATCTCCCGTCGATTCCGAATCGAAAATCGCCCAAGAACAGCTGCCACCGGGTGTGAAGGTCGCGCCGAGGTACCGCGTCGACCGATTGCCGCCGATGGCGACGGACGACGTTCCAGATTCGGTCCAGCAAATCGCGGCGGGACTGACGTCACGGGGCCCAACCGTGGCTTCATGGTGGTACCGGGAGCCACCTCGTCATGGATCGATTGCGTACCATCATGTCTTTGAAGACGAATTTCCTGGATCGACCCAGTGGCCCCACCACCGATTGCAGTTTTGGGTTGTGTATGAAAATGGCCGGCTGCTACCAGGATATCGCAGTGTTGGTGATCTGGGCGGATCCAATCCCGCTGACGCGTGGATCTTGGTGCAAGCGGCTGTGACCGATGACAGGAATCTCGCTAAGCCGCCCCGATTGTTGCAAACCGCGTCGCTGCGAGGTCGAGCACCGAGTGAACTCGATTGGCAACGAGTCCCGATCGAAACTGGCGATCGCCAGCCGGCAGCGGATCTCAGTTCGCTATCGACGGAAAAGTCTTTCTTGTTGGCGGAGCTGCGAGCGGAGGATTCTCACCCGAGTGAGGGCTGGGTCTGGGCGACGGATCCTCAGCAGTCAAGCGACCCAATGCCTTGGCTGCAGTACTATGATCACGATATTATTCAGGCGGCGATCGCTGAGCTGAAAGCACGGGGGAAAACAGCCGCGGAGATCGTTTCGGCGTCACCTCGCCCGAGCGACGACTCGAAGGACTTGACCGCCTGGCGCGAAAACCTCGTGGCGATCGATCAAGTGGAGGTGCGAAAATCCAATCTCGATGCGGTGGTGGAGACGTCGCGGCGTGTGTTGGAACTATGCCGTGAACGGCTTGATGGGTTGCCGCCTCCGGAACGACCTTACTATGAAGACATGTTGGCCACGATTGAATCTCCGGAGCAGAACTTTGTTGGCAAAGCTGACGCCTTCCAGTTTCAATCGGACCCGCAGTGGCTGCAAACCTACGCGGGGGCAGTCGACGCTGCCTATCGCCTGACGCGAGCCATTGGGTATCGCGAATTGCCGGAGTTGGTCGCCGAACAGCCGATCGTCGACCAAGCCGCACAGGATGAGGCCTACGAAGCGGCGCTATTCCAGCTCTGCGGGTTGGTGGAGATCAAAGACCCACGCTTTGTCCTGACGCTGCGTCGGTATCACCATCGCCGTGATGAACCCATCAAAGCGTATCGTGTGTTGAGACGTCACGCCTACGAAGGTCCCGCCACAGCTTGGTATTTCAAGAAGGAACGCGACGCCTTTGAGCAGAGTGGTGTGCCGGCGCTGTCGCGTCTGGGTCACGCTCGCTGGTTCCTCCGGGAAATGGCCGAGCCCGTCCGGCAGGCTTCCCCGTGAAGACCTCGCTGTGAAAGACTGTGGCCTGCGAACTAGGAACGCGGGAACAATGAGTCTCCTCGTGTACCACCAAACAGTGTTCACGAAAATCGGCAGTTATCCTTGCTGATCCGGTTTGAGTAGGCGCGCACCGCAACTGATGTCCGACCGTAAGACAGCCCCGCAGTGGCTGCACGTCATCACGATATTTTCACGCCAGCAGTAAACCGTCCGTCGTAATCCAAGCCTGCGATCGCCGCACTGCAGTTGGCAGAGTCGACTGCTTAGGATTGCATCGATTGCGAGTTCGCCATCGCGACTGCGTGGCGGAGACCGGCGTCTGGGTCGGACGTGGGCCAGTACTCCAGCCCGACAAAGCCGTCGTAGTCTGTCGTCCCGATGGCCGCGAGAATTTCCGCGTAGTTGAGTTCGCCACGAGTGAGTTCGTGGCGTCCGGGGTTGCCGGCGGCGTGAAAGTGACCGATCGCATCGATGCGTTTGGTCAATCGATCAATGACGTGTCCTTCACTGATTTGCTGATGATAGATATCGAAGACGACCTTGACTCGATCGCTGTCGACAGCGTCGACAATTTCGAAGGCTTCGTCACTTTGGACGAGGTAGTAGCCCGCATGGTCAACGAGTTCATTGAGCGGTTCGATGACGAGCGTGATGCCGGCTTGCTCGAGCATAGGGGCGGCGGCGGCGAGCCCGTCGACAAGCGATTGATGTTGCTGGTCGCGAGGCACACCCGGAAGAAAATCACCGACTTGGGAGATCAGCGTGGGGCACCCGAGACGCTGGGCCGCCGCGATCGATTCCTCAAGTCCCTGCAGATACTGGTCACGCAAATCGGAGTCAACGAGCGACACGAATCGAGTGCAGCAGGCTGCGATCGACAGGTTGTGTTTGTCGCGAGCGGCGATGATGGCATCGAGATCTTTCTCCCACCAGCACCAGAACTCGAAGGCGTCGATTCCCGCCTCCGCAACGCGAGCGATTGCTTCGGTTTCCTCCACCCCTTCGAAGACTGCGTCAATACAAACCGATAACTTGGGCGCGGAGGTCAACAGTGAGGCTTTTTTAAGTGTGGGGAAATTGAGTAGAGAAGCGTAGGGACAGTACCTATTGTGTTCTGTGGAAGCTGTCCTGTCGACTTGGTCGCCTGTCAGACATTTGGTCACCTGTCAGGCGAACGGGCAGTCGATTTTATCGGCGCTGTCGCGGCAATTCTGAGCCGAGGGCCGTGAGGCCCCGGGTGGTATTACCCACCCGGCCGCTGACGCGTCTCGGCTCACTCAATCGACAACTCGTTAGGCGAACGGTTTGTACTTGCCGGGAACGGGCAGTGGGTACTTGCCGTCGGCGTCCTTGACCACGGGGGGTGTCGACTGCAGGGTGTACTCGTCGATACCGGGTGCCAGGTCGCGACCTTTCTCAAGCAGTTCGTCCCACTTGATGACCTTGCCCGAGTAGCAGGCTTCGCGTCCGAGGATCGCTGTGAAAGTCGAATGGGCTCCGTATTCGCCTTCGTTGTAGATTTCACCACGCATCAGTGCTTCGATGATATCGTGCTGTTCCTGTTGGTGACCATTGACGCGTTTGCCCGAGAACTTCCAGGCGTTCGGGCCAAGAATCTCACCGCCGGGGACAGCAGTTCCCTTGGTACCTTGAGCGAATTCGCCAACGTGGCTCCATCCACCGGCGAGGTGCCGGCCCTGCGAGAACATCTTGGTTCCGTCTGCGAAGGTATACTCGCAGAAGGTGTGGTCAAAGATTTGGGACTTCGAGCCGTCGCCGTTTTCACGTTGTTGGTGACCGCCCATTCCGTTGCACTTGACTGGGTAGGCGCCCTTGACCCAACAGCCCACGTCGAGGTTGTGGATGTGTTGTTCGCAGATCTGATCGCCAGAAACCCAGTTGAAGTGGTACCAGTTATTGGTCTGGAACTCCATTTCGTTCTGGTCGTCTTTTTTGTTTCGGTACCAGATGCCGTTGCCGTTCCAGTAGACCTGTTGTGAGATCACGTCTCCGATGGCGCCGTCGTGGATGCGGCTGATCGTCTCTTTGTAGACGGGTTCGTGCCGACGTTGCAAACCGATGCCCACCATCAGGTTCTTCTTCTTGGACTCTTCGACGCTCTTGAGCACGCGGCGAACGCCGGGTGCGTCGACGGCGACGGGTTTTTCCATGAAAACGTGTCGGCCTTTGTTGACCGCATATTCGAATTGTTGGGGTTTGAACCCGGGTGGCGTCGCGATCACAACGAGGTCGCAGTCCACATCGATGGCTTGCTTGTAGCCATCGAGATCGCTGAAGATCTGGTCTTCGGGGACATCGACTTTGTCACCATGCCGTGACGAGAGTCGCTTGATGGTGTTGCGGGCTTTGCTCTCGAAAGCATCGTGAACGGCGACGAGTTTAACGTTGCCCTTGGTATTCATGATCTGGTCGGCAGCTCCGGTACCGCGTCCACCGCAGCCGATGAGCACAACGCGGATGACATCATCACCCGCGGCGTGAGCGGTGGGGATCGCCATAGCGCTCAGGCCAGCACCGGCGCCGAGGGTGGTTCCCGCCAAAAGTGATGAGTTCTGTAGGAACCCTCGGCGCGTCGCTGATGAGTCGCTCCCTGTCGAGGGGGTGGTAGCCGAGGATGGAGGGGTGGGCTGCGTTGAGTTTTGCATGATGCTTTCAAACAGGGGAGGGCTTGAGAAATCCGGCGAACGGCCGACGGCTTTCCTATTGCATTGGATTATAGACAGAAGTGAATTCACCCAACACCGTAATTAGTGGAGGACTTTGCCAATATCCTACCATAAAGCGGGAATCCAGGACGAAAAACATCGGATCGACCCAGAACCCGTCTGCTTGGGCGAACGTCCCAAGGGTGTTCGAATGTGCTGCTCGATCTGATTATCCCGATCATTTCGAGGGGGCGAACAAACCTTGAAACAACAATTCGACAGAATTGGCTTTGCCGGTCAACTAATTTGCGTAGACTGGGAGGGGCCTTTCGATATCTCCTCTGGTCGCCCGATGGGGCTGCTGTGCAGAGGCGTCTTCTCCGAACTCACCCCTCCCCTCATGTCCTTTTCCATTGCACACGGAATGCCCCACGGGTGGGTGTGCATTTCATTGCCCTCACTGGCTTCGCAGTGATTCGCTTGTCTCCTGTACTCACTCTTTTCCGACGACTGTTGCTCTCGGCGCACACGGTCAATCGCTGTATCGATTTATCGAGTGGATCGACGTGCGCTGAGAGGGCATGCCGAGCAGCTAGGCTGATGGCTGGGGTGTTATTGTTGGCGTGGTGGAGCACGGTCGGGGGAGTAGAGGCTGGTTATGGTCAGGGGCCGGGGACATTGCCACCTCGGGGGTTATTGCAGGATAACGAGCCCTGGCCCGAGCAGCTGGAGGGGATTCGCCCTGACGCGTTCCTGTTCCAGGACGAATCCGACACTCCGGTGGTAATGCCACGGATGTCGTTTGAAGAGATCGATCGGCTGAGGCGGCTCGATCGCGGAGGGCGTTCTGGCGACCAGGTAGCAACGCTCGAGAGGTTGTCGATCGCGGGCACGATGGGGCGGGAACGGGCCCAGTGGAACGCGGAACTGGCGGTGCGACTCGATGGCGCGGCCGTCCGGGAGACGGTGGGGCGATCGGTGGTGATCGATGTTGGTATGGCCGGCGCCCATCTGTTGAGGGCCGCTGACGTTCGTTTCTCGCCCGGCCTGAACGTTGATCGCGAGGATGCATTCCCTGAGACCGCTGCGGTCGATCGGACCGATGGTGGCGCGGGAAATACGATTTCCGGAGAGACCGGCTCAGCCGACGGCGACGCAGCGATCCTGGGGGAGTCCGTGCCAGGGGCCTATCTGCGTTTGGTCCCGCCGCAGCCATCGGGTCGAATCAGTGCGATTTCTGCAGCAGGCGCTTCAACGCTGGCGAGCGAGTCAGGTGAGATGGGGAGCGATTCGGCCGACTTTGCATCGCTGCCGTCGACGTTTCCCAACGTGCTCCGCCAAGCGATGGGGACACATAGCGAGGCGTTGATGCGTCGCGATGCCGGTTACCAATTGGTGTTACCGGTGGAGTCTTTATTGCAGAAGTTTCTTTCGCCACGCAGTTCGATGGTGGTCACGGTCCGTTTTGAACTATCGGCTCGGGTGTGGTCGACGCCGCCTGGACACTCGTGGTTGCCATTGAGTTTGCCGTCCGTTTCAACGCTGATTCAGATGCAGCTCGACGGCGCGGACGATGACGGCGATGCGGCCTTGCTCGATGTTGTGGGTTCGGGACGCGAAGTCGCCCGGCGACTCGAGGGATCGGACCGCTATGCGGTGGAGTGTGACGGTGGAATGATCGCACTGCGCGTCACGGGTGCCACTGAGAACGCGGGAGATACCGGATCCTTGATCGAAGTCGAGTCGGAAACCCAGTTGCAGTGGGAGTCACCGACCGAACCGCCCACGATGGACGTGCGGTTGGTCACTAAGAATTTGCGTGGGTCATTGAACGGATGCGAGATCCGATTGCCCGCATCGGCGGTACTCGTTTCTCCACCGGAAATTGTATCGGCGGGCAGTGAGTCGCGTGATTCGAGCAACTCGACCGAGGCGGCATGGTGGGAGGTCGTCATCGCCCGCGCCGATCATCCAGACGAGCCCCGTAGCGAAGCTACCGAGCCGGCGGCTGGACCGACACAGCAGGATGGCGATGAAGCCACGCGGATTGTGGTGCGGTGGGTGGGGCCGGAACAGATGCAGGCCCCCTCATCGGTTCGCTTGAGACTGCAGGTGCGACAGTTTCCTCCGGATGCAACCGCAGCAGAGCCGTGGGTACTGCGAATCCCACAGGTGGCCGATGCGATTGGGCACCGTGGGCAAGTGACGATTCGCACGGCGAGCGATCATCGTCTTCGCTGGCGTCCGCGGATGGGCATCGATGCGGTCGCTGCGGAGCAAACCAATTCTAGCAACGGCGACTTGGTGTACCCGTTTCGCTTCACCCAAACTCGCTTTGAGTTGCCAATTTGGCTCTCACGCAAACAACAGCAGATCCGTTTGTCTGCCGACGCGGAGCTCTCGGTCACGCGTCGTGCGGCCCGCGTCGAGATCGACGTGCGTGCTGGCGGTATCGGAATTGATCCCAAGGGCCTGCGTCTGGAGCTGGGAGATTGGAGACTGCTCGGAATCGAAACAGACGTTGCCGGTACAGAACTCGATATCACAACAACCGATGGCAATGCGGAATGGCAGGTCGACACATCCGATGGCAAATGGCCTTCGAGCTATCTGATCACGGCTGAAACGATGGCGACCACGGCGACGGAGCCGTTGGAATCATTGACATTGCCGCAGCTGGTTTCAACCGATTCTGCGAGCGTCGTGCGCGACGTGCGATTGACACTCGCTGACGACCGCCAGGAAGCGTGGTTAGTCGATCTCGGGCGGAGCCCGGCGCTGCAGCGGATCGCGGGACAGAATAGTTCCCGGTTCCGATTTCTTATCCCCGAGTCACCTTGGGTTCTCAATGGCGACTTCGCCACCCGGCCACTGGAGCTGGAGTGGGGTGGTGAGGTATCAGCAACTCAGTCGAGCGACCACTGGGTGATTCGATCGCAGTGGACGATTACCAGTCCACTGGACCTCGAAGGCCGATTGAAATTTGTCATCCCGGGCTTAGGAGCACGTGATGCAGGCATCAACGGGAGGTTGGATGCTGCGGCGCCGTCGCAATCACCTGCAGAACCGGTGTCGTCCGGTGATTCTGCGCCCTCCGGTGATTCTGCTCAGCTCACACGATCCTCCGGTGCAGACGAGAACGCGGCAACAGATTCCGCAGCGAGCCGGCTGGCTCCGCCGCAGCAATGGACGGCGTTAGTTGACGGGAGCCCTGCGATCGTCCGGGGGCCCTTGGCCGAGTCATCGACGGGGTCGGAGTTTGCGAATCGGAATGTTTACGAGATTGTTTCACCCTACTTGGACGCCGGGACGCAGCAGGTAGAGCTCGTTTTTGAGCAAGCGATTTTGCCTCCCGGTTCACCTCATCGATCTGCCGCGAGCGGCTCGCTCAGCGTCGACCGAGGTGAGATCAGCGGCGTGCTCGCCCTGCCCTCTCCGGTCGCCGATCGGTTGGCGATGCCGTCGCCGCTACGATTGAAAATGCCGTTGGGCGTGGTGGATTCGGCGGGATTGTTTTGGCGAGTTCTCCCCGACCTGGATGGTTCGATGGGAGAATACGGTGAAGCTGGCAGTTTCCAACTCTCACCCATCCCCTCACTGGGCGGAGATTCGCTGGACGAGAGCTCCGGCTTGAATGAATGGACATTCCAGGTCGTCCCGGATTTTCCGATTCCGATTGTGCTCCGCAGCCGGCTCGGCGAGGAGAAGCTGACAGAAATTCCCCGTGCATATCTGCGTAGTTTGGTTGGCAAACAGTTCCGGCATGAGCATTTGCTGGCATCGGTCCGCGGGGGCCGCCGGGTTCGCTTGGGCCTGCCCGCGAGCCTGCGGACGATCCGGGTCGAGGTGATGCTGGACGGGCGCCCTACGGCGAGCACCCGTGACGCCACCGGTTTGAGAATTGACCTGCCCGATACCCCGCACTCAACCCATCTACTCGATGTGCGGATGTGGGTGGAAGAACCTAACAACCCGTGGTGGTCGCGTACCGAGCCGATGATTCGCTTGCCGGTTGGATCGGGGTTGCAGTACTGGCAATTGGTCGTGCCCACGGATTCGCACTTGTTTTGGGCATCGGCTCAATCGGGACGCGCGATGCGGTGGCAGCGTGACGGTCTGAATTTGTCGCGGGTGCCGACCGCGAACGATACAGCCCTGATCCGCTGGGCACTGGATTTGGATTGGCAATTCGGCGAAGACACATCGCTCGAGTCTCGATCCGAAGCCGCCAGCGTCTCCTCGGAGGTGGCGACGGCAAGTTCGACAGACCGCCCGTCTGCTGACGGCGAGTTGCAAAGCAGCCGCAGGGACGTTGGTACGCCGGACCGGATCTCCGAGCAGTTGTTGCAGGCCGCGCTGCGTGAGTCGCTCTCCAATGCCACTTTCGCGGTACCCGGCAATCGATATCTGTTCTATGCAGGCAACGTGCTGTCCTTCGCGGCGATCACGGTTTCGCGTACCGTTCTCTGGCTCGCGGTGGGCGGTTTGGTGTTATTGCTCGCTGCTGCGGTACAGTGGTTTCCTGGGCTGCATCATTCGCTGGTCGCGTTCCTGGTGGCAATAGGGTTGGCTGGATTGTTGGTGATTGCACCCGATGGGATCGTCCTGACGGCTCAGCTCGTGATCATTTCATTGACACTCGTGGCGGTGTTCTATGCGATTTCAGCACTCGCGGTACCGCGCGGTGGGCAACGCGGTCTGCCGCCTCGATCGAGTTCGCGCGAGAGTGGTGTCAGCCGTGAAGGCAGCTCGCGCCGTGGTAGCAATCGTGTGGTATCCACCCAACCTGCAGGCCGTGCGCAGCCCGCCAAGACTCAGCTTCAGGAATCGCTGGAAGACCAGCAGGAAACGCGAGAGATCGATGCCAGTCTTCCCATCAAGGATGCCGATCAATCCGTTTCGTTGATGCCGAGTACCAATCCTGCAGCAGGAGTATTGGAAAATGAGCCTGAAAGGGATCAGGGGGAGACAGACGAGGAGGAATCCCATGGAAGCCAGCAGACGACATCCGGGGAAGTGTATCGCAAGGCAGATACCCCTACCGATTCGGACTCGTCGGAGGCGTTCAGGTGATCCGGTACTCCGCATGGGCCTGTCCATGGTTGATCGTGGCTTGCCTTCTGTTCCTCGCGTCACCCCTCGCCGCTGACGGCCAGGCCACCGCTCCCAATGCGGTGCCCGGGGCGGGCGACACCGGGGCGGGTGATGTCGGTGAGGCAAGCGCGACCAGTGTGGAACCCGACGATGAACTGGAGGAGGAAGCTGCCAAGACAGGCGAGGGATCACGGGAGGAATCGCAAGAGGCGAGTACCGATGAGGCGGATTCTTCCGCACCCGCCAAGCCGACCGAGGCGGCCGGATCCCGCTCGGCCAAGCTCTCACGTCCGCCGAGTCCGCTCGCGGTGCCTCAGTGGCGAGGGTACACGCCCCGTTGGATCGGTCTGTACGGATCACAGTTGGCTGATTTGATCCCGGAGAGTTTCCGTCCAATCTCGATCGATGATCTCGTCAAAGCTCTGCGAGACAGCTCTCATCATTTGCAACCGCCGAGCGAGGTGCCGATTCCGCGGTTGACAGTGGTGGCCCACACCCACTCCGATCATCTGGTCAGCGACGCCAGCCGATTGGTGCTTCCTAAGGCGACGCAGAGGAATGCCGTGAGCGAGGAGGATGAAACGCATCCCGCATGGCAGCGTTATCGGTTGGGGGCGATGAACCTCGACCTCGCCCCTTCTTCCACGGCCGCGACGACCAGAGCGGATCGACTGTCCCAGGCGAGGATTGTGAGCGATCCCGAAGGGAATAGTTTTGCTTGGGGACCGCCGGAGGCAGCGATCGACTTTGAATGGTCGGTTCGTTGTCAACGCACCATCGATGGACGGCAATGGACGCTGCAGTTGCCCGATGCCACCGTCACTCAGTTTTACCTCAGTGTCGCCAAGGGGACCTCATTGATTGTCGAGGGCGGTGCGGCGACGAGGCTGACCGAGGCACCCCCGTGGGAGGAGCTCGGCCTCCACCCCGATTCCCTGGAGCGATCGCAGGCGAGGTATTCCGCTGACCACGATTCACTCATTTGGTATTCGATCGAACCCACGCCGGGGCAACCTCTCGTGATTCGTCAGCGAGCGACGGATGGTTCCGGCTCCGTTTCGCCCTGGATGAGCGTGGTCAGGGGATGTCACCTCCAAGCACGGTGGATGGGCGATCAATTGCGGTGGACCTACCGGATTACGTTTGACTCGAGCAGCTCCCACGACCTTACCGAGCTGGCGTGGGCGGACGGCGAGGTCACGGCGGTTCAGTGTGACAGTCTATCGGTCCCGTTCGTTTGGCATGGTAACATTGCTCGGTGGGGGGATTTTCATCCAGGAAATGGATCGACCGACGACGCAGCTGCGGACGCAGTCGGCACCACCACGACCACGTGGGTGGTCGAAGGTGTTTCCCGTCGTCAGGGCGATCGCGTTTCGTTACCCCGCCCTCTGCTGCCTCCAGATCACTTCGTGGTTCCGCCTCAAGCGTGGCACATGCAACTGGACATTCCGCATTGGAGCATGCTCAGCGAAGTGCGATTGCCGCGGGGGTGGAGCGTGCGGCGGCTGCCGACCGAAGCCTCGCGGCCCGTGCGACTGTCGAGTCTCGCGGCAGACGGCAGCGAAGAGCAGGATCTAACCAATGATGTGTCGATAACAACTTGGATGGCGACGGGACCGGCCCCCCAGGCCGATGCGCCCTGGTCAGTGTCGCTTGTTGCCAACGATTCACTCGTCTTTGCTGACCATCAAATGCGATTCGAGATGGATGAAAGCTCGATTCAGGCCCGTGGCAAGATCAGTGTGGAGATGCCTCGCGGAGCGATTAGCCCGGTGACACTTGAGTTGCAGGATGGTTTCCAATTTGAATTGATCGGGGTCGGGGAGGGACGGCGAAGTGTGCCGGTGGGGACCGGCACCGGTACCGGTACCGGAAGGCGATTGACCATCTGGCCTGGAAACGATGAGGTGATTGATAACCGGGTGGTCGTCTACGTCAGTGGCCGGTCAAGGAGGTCGAACATTGCCAATCGGATGCCCGCTGCTGGGACCACAGGAACTCCCAATGATGAGCAATCCCTGGCGGAGGCACCCAAAACCGATGAGGAGGTGGAGGAGACAGTCCGAGCGACGGCGGAACAACCGGATCCGACCGCGCAGGATTCACCGCGTGGAAACCGGGCAGCCGCGCTCAGCGATCAATGGCTTCAACAGACCGAGCCGCTGTGGCTGATGCGGGCTGTCGATTGTCCAGGTCAGCTACTGGCGACGATTGTGCCGCCCGCTGGAATGACATGGTCAGCCAAGGCGTCCATTGAGCCCTCGCGGATCGCATTCCCGGATCTCTCTGCAACTCAACGACGCTTTTTCGCACCGCTGCCAGGTGACGCGATCGTATTCGGTGGTCCAATCGATGCAACGCCAGAAGTTACCCTTGAGAAACCAGACGTGTATCTTTCGGCATCCCTGCGGACTCTTTTGCACGCGGGGCCCAAGGCGACTCCAACGTGGCGGTCACCGTCTCAGCGGAGACTCAGTTCGCCCGGCTCGCAGGAGCCTGCATCTCTCTGGCAAACCGTGGAGGTGAAAACTGAGGGTACCGCAGGAGAGATTCGTTCCATGCGACTGCGGTTCGCAGCGCGGTCACCGGAAAGAGGCTCTCTCTCCAGCGAGCGAAGCACGACAGGGGCGCCGGAGGATGCACCGGCGGAATCCAGTCCGACGGGAGCAGCTACGCCTCCTTGGCAGTCGCTGCAGTGGTATGTGCAACTGCAACCCGGGCAAGCCGAAACACCTCTGGCTCAACATGCCGTGACTCGACACTTCGTTGAAAATTCCGGTGACTGGGAGGTGCAGATTGCTTTGCCGCCTCAATTTACCAATCAGTCCCTCTTACTGGGGCGACGTCGACTCAGGGCAGAGACAGGACGGAAGTTTGCCATTGGGTTGCCCAACGTGCCCGACGCGGCGTCACAATCAGCAGAAATCTGGATCGATTCGTCACTGCAACTCCATCGACACCCCGAGACACTCAAAGGGGTGCCGATGGTGGACTCGAGCTTCCATGATCGTACGGGCACGGACGCAACAGCGTCACGTGATGGCGGGCGTGATTCCTCTTTCACAACGACGACACGTTATCGGTATTCCCCCAATGACCAACCCTGGGTAGAGGTCCGGCCACGGGCCCACCCGACGCCGTTGGGATTGATCGTGGGTGAGCACCTGACGGCTGAGGCGTCGGTATCGGGTACCGATACTTTGCGTTTAACCTGTTTGGCGCGATCTCGCACTGAGATGCTTTTGACGTTTCCTCCCTCGTTGCATTTGGTCGATCTTCGCTGTGATGGTGTATTGATCACACCTCGAGTCATTCCTGGGTATGGTGTGGTGATTCCTACGCCTGCCACCGTTGCAGCGGCGAAATCGCCATCGGCCGATTCGCTGGCAAGAACGCCCGGATCGAGCCGTTCAGAACCTCGGCGCTCGGACGCCGAGGAATCCGAATCCCTGCAAACTTCGTCTGCACCGCGTTGGGTTCGGATCGAAGCCAACTGGGTTTCGGAAACGCCGCTGAACCGTTGGTATCGATGGTATCAATTTCCCCTGATCGAGTTGGATCAGTTAGCGGTTGATCGCCGCAATCAACTCCTCGCTTCCACGGGGACGCGAGCTTTTCACTTGCCTGGCTTTGCCCGCCCTTGGTACCCCGCCGCCTCGCCGCTCTTATTGCCGACGGGATTGGTGACGGGGATCGGGTGGGTGGCTGCCTTTCTGTTGCTCGCTTTGGCCTGTTTAGTGGGGCGGCGCAGCCTCCGTGTTGTCGTCGCAGGAATTCTACTGACAGCAGTCGCCGTGGCGCTTTGGCCGGCCGCCGCGATGGCATTGCTGACCTTCGTGGCGCTGCCGTTGACGCTCGCTGCCATCCAGCTCACCACAGCGGTTTGGCATCGTGACGATGAGGGTGGCCGAAAAGACTCTGAGGCACGAGCGGCGCAGTCGTTGAAAGACCCGTCTGAATCCAGACTCTCGGGCGTCTCACCGCTCGTGGGTTGGATTGTATTTGCGTTGACGTTTGCCGGGTCCGCTGCCACGACGAATCGATTGGCTGGACAGAGCGTCGAAGCAACGGCGACGAGCGAATTGTCGTCTGCGGGGCGGGTGGTCAATGACAGCGAAGATGATAAGTCGGCGCCGACTATTGACGTCTTGGTGCCTCTGCAGGGCGACGGGGAGATCCTCGGCAATAAGATCTACATTCCTGAATCCTTCTATAACGATCTGTTCTTCCGCAGCGACCGCTTGTCCTGGCAGAACCCGATGATCGACCGTGTGTCCTACGAGTTGCATCTGAAGTCACCCTTGGAGAACAGTCGTTCGATTTTGGGGGCGGGTGATTTCTTTGAAAGCAATGGCTTTGAGAATCGTTCGTTGAACCAAAGTCAACAACCTGATTCGTCAACTGACGATGCCATCGTGAGCGATGAAATACTCAGTCAGAGTGGCGCCGCGAAGCTGCAGGCGAGATTGAAGCTGACGCTCCCGCCGAATATCCGTCGAATTCGATTGCCTTATCGTTTCGACCAAATCGACAACGTGATGCAGGTCAATACGATTGGCGTTCCCGTGACAATCCGCTGGGGCGGTGAGCGAGATGGATGGGCGTGGGTTGAGATCCCGATGCTCGGCCGTGATCCTGAAATCATGGAGCTCACGATTTCACTGAACTGTGAGTTGCAATGGCAGGATCCCTGGGTGAGAGTTGCTTGCGACCTTCCTTCGCTTCCCGCAGCAGATCTTGTCGTGCGGGCGAACGACGCCGTTGAGAATGTGATGTTGTTGACGCCGACGACGAGTTGGTTTGTTGATTGGGAGTCTCAGCGAGAAGACGAATCATCGCCGCCGACAGATCCCTTAGGATCAGTCAGGACAATCGATGAAGGCGGCGAGCGTCAGAGCACGGTGATGTTGCTCGGCTCGCAACGTCAGTTGAGCTTGCGTTTTCAGATCCCGAGTTCTGCTAGGGCGTCAGTGGAGGAACTACGCGTGCCGGCAGAGAACGCTGGCGATGAGGGGACTCGCAATTTGGCGTCGAGGGATGTCCCTCGCTTGCCATGGCAGGATGCCTCGCAGTGGCAGCAACGGTTCTGGATCCATTCGGAAAGCGGGAAGACAGTGATCGAGTGTGAGCTCGAATGTCTCCAGACGCTGCCACCGGAAGTCGTTGTTGCGATCACGACGTCGGCGCCCGCAGTGCTCGCGATTGATGCCAAGGGCAACCGAGCTGAATGGCGGCCCACCGAGTCCCAGTTGGCTCGGGGGCCGGTCGACTCATGCGACGTCGTGGGGACGCAGTGGACGTGTCTGTCACGTGACACTAGCTCCACAGCCTCATCTCAGACAGTGCGTTTCATGTCATTGACGACGCCTGCACGACCGATCCGATTGGCTTGGACCCTCGCGACGCCACAACACGGAGCCTGGCAGATTGGCATGCCGAAAATCGCGATGGAGCCTGGCCACCGGCTCGATGGCGGAGCCCCAGAGCAGTCTCCAGCAGCGGGCTCGGAGGCCGTGTCCCCGGAGGAGGACACCGTCTCATCGATGTCTGCGGCGGAACCGGACGAACGGAACGCAACGTCCTTCCCTGCGCCGTGGGTCGCCTGGACTTTTGCCGATGATGTGCAACCGGATTGGTCGACAATGAGTGAGCTCGAACCACTCCCGGTGGAACAATTCTATGCCAGTTGGACGGGGTACCTGAGCACTGTCGACCGTGCGGCGGTCGGACGCGTCGGTCAGTGGATACTCCGGCAACGTGACGCTCCTCAATGGGAAGTGTCGACCCGTCACGACATTTCCGTCCAAAACGATACTCAGCATGTCCGATTCTCCGTACAGGTGAATGACCCGGAAAACGTCTCCCGCGGACGCGTGGTGGCAGCCAAAGTGATGTCATCGACCCCGTCGTCTACCGTTGGTTCGAGTCGCTATCGGGTGCGGCTTCCCCAACGTGCCGAGTTGCTCGATTGGAGCTACGAGGCAGAGGGCGAATCACCGATCTCGCCTCGCACTTTCTTGTCAAAGGCATTGTCCCGCGCGACCGATGGCGGTGACGATGACGGTCTATCCACAACAACCGATGGTGACCCGGAGTCAGACGTGCCGCCCGCGGATGTCGCTTTGCCTCCCTGGACAGTGTCGAGAATCGATGGGGTGACCACTCTGTACCTAACCAGCGATCAGAGTTCGTTCCAGATCTCGGTCGATGCGATCGTGCCCCATCGCGGTGGTTCCGATCCAAACGAGCTGGGGCTGATGACGATTAGCAAGATCGCCAGCGATACTTTTCAGGCGGCAAGTGAGAACGCCGGCCCGCAGGCGGACCGACAGGCCAGCGAGATCCGAGCCGCCGCGAGCAGGCAGCAGAGCCACGAGCTGCAAATCACACGACACGTCGATACGGTGGTCAACTGGGTGCATGCGGTGCCCAGCCCACGAATGGATTCAGGGGTCTCCGATGCTGCTTCCTTGCTCGCCGACGGCGAGATTCTGGTCGACCGATTTCAAGCCGACGGCTCGGTTCTCGATGCCTTCGCAGCGGCACGGTTCCGCACGGGCAAGAACGATCAACCTTTCGACATGGATTCGCGGATCACACTGCGATGGGAGGAGGGCCGTTGGACGGCTCAAACGGATTGCTTGATCACGAGCGATTATTGCCCCGATTATGTCGATATCGCCCTGCCGACGCGGTGGTGCGAATCGTTACGGATCGAACCGCACTGCGTGTCCTCACGGCAACCCACCCTGGATCCTGCGATGCAGGTGTTGCGACTGCAACTTCGCCGCGGCCCGGCCGGTCGGTCAACCGGCGGTTCCCAATCACCACCCGCCGGCGGTGACTCCCAGGCGGAGAAGTCCGCGAGCGATCCGGCAGGAGGTTCCTCGTTCGAGTACACCCGCGCCTTCCGGCTCGTCAGCCGTTTGGCCGTCAGTGAGGTGACGCGTGTGAGTGTTCCTGAATTGAGAGTGATGGATGCGGATCGGCATCGAATTGATGTCGTGGTCCCGACGCGTTTGACCAACGAACAGGTGCGGTGGCGCAGTAACTTTGCTGGGCCCATTGAGAAACCACGATGGAGAATCCAGCCCTTGCCCGATACGGATTCGGCAGCCTCGAAGAAGGCGAACGAGCAAGCCTCCGATGCGGAGTTGTCTGTGTATGCGGTCACCAGCCCTCGGTGGTCGATCGATTTGGAGACGTTGCCGCGGACCGACCGAATCGCCCGCCTGCTGCACGCCGATCACTGTGTATTGGCTCGACCCACGGACGAAAACCTCTTGCTGGTCAGCCGATTCGATGTGCTGCCCGGTGACCAGCCATCGTTGCGGTTGGCGGTTGATTCGGCCGTCGAGTTGCAGGGCGTTTGGGCAGCGAGTCGGCAAGCGGATCTACGGCGGGTGTCGAGTGATTCGGAGGACGCGGAATCGGGTGCTGGCGACAGGGAAGTGTCCCTCTGGGAGGTGTCACTGCCTTTGAGCCGGCTCAGCCAGACTGTCGAGGTGCTTGTTTCGGTCCGCCGTGATTCCCGCGACGTGTTGTTGCCGTCTCTCGTCGGATTGAGTTCCGATGCGGCTCGGGCCAGCGTGAATTGGTGCCAACTTCCAACGACCAGTACACTCTCGGATCGTTCAATCGACCAGATCATCGGTGGGGATCGTGGCCATCCGTCCTCGGTCGTCGTATTCCACAACGACCCACAGGCAACCGCGTTAATTTCATCGCCACTTGATCCCGATAAACGCATCGCGTGGTTGGCGTCCAATGTCGTCAAGGCGATCGGTGCCACGTCGGACTCACTCGCCGATCGGCGCGACGATGAGGTAGCGGTGTGGTTAAAACCATGGATCGCACGCTATCAGATGCTCTGTCAGTCGGCGGGCCGGCAGATTGGTGACCCGGATCCGCCGAGTCGCGAAGATACAGGTCCATCGGAATCCCAAACTGCAGGGGGAATCCCTCCCGGCGATCTACTCAGTTGGGAGGAGATGGACGATTTTATTGTCACCCAAGAGAGCCGTTATTTCCCTGATGATTCGTTTATCAGTGGCGATGCTTCGGCAACCTGGTCGGACTATCTTGCGATCACCAAGCCGCCGGGATACACCGATCGATGGACCTTCACGTGGAGCAAACCGAGGTTGCCGATTCAAGCCTTGGCGGCGCAGCGTCTGCCGGTCAGCGAGCAGACGCGTCAATTGGTCCTGAGGAGCGGGCTGTTTTTTATCGTCGCGAGCCTGCTGATGATCGTGGCCCTATTCCCGCGTCGGAAACCGGCCCAAACGGCCGACCGCAACGCGAAGACGCCAACCACATGGCGCTCCGTCACGCTCAACCCATCGCTGTGGTTAGTAGTATTGAGTATCATCGGCTTGGTGCTCATTCCGCTGCCGATGGCACTCGGCCTGCTTGCCGTCGCACTGGTTTTGAGTGCGAGTCATACGAAACACTGGATTGCCTCGCAGTGGAATCTCTCATCGCGGAAAAACTCTCAATCGTGACGCGAATCTATCTCGATCATGCCTCCACGAGCTGGCCCAAAGCGGCTGGCGTGATTGACGCCATGACGGAGTTCATGCGTGATTGTGGTGCCAATTCGTCACGGGGCAACTACGCTTCGGCTCGCCAGGCTGCGACGATCCGGGAACGGGTGCGAGGCCGCTTGGCGGAGCTGATCGGGGCGGAAGGGAGGCAGTGCGTGAGTTTTCACAGCGGTTGCACCGCAGCGCTCAACGCCGCAATCCATGGCTTGATGCCCGCCACCGCCGGCTCGCAACATCATGTGATCGCTTCATCGGCAGAGCATAACTCTGTCCTGCGTCCGCTCAGGCAAGCCACACGTCGCAGTGGTACCGAACTCGAAATCATCCGCTGCGAAAAAGATGGTTCGCTCGATGCCGATACCATTGTCGGAGCAATCAACGCCCGAACACGGATGGTTGCCCTAACGGATGCCTCCAATGTCACCGGGATCCGGTACCCGGTCGCCGAAGTGGGACGCCGGATCGCGTTGATCAATGCGTCGCGGTCCAGCGCCGATTCGATTTTATTATTGTGCGACGCGGCGCAAACCTTCGGTTCGCTGCCGATCAACGTTGCCTCGATGGGCGCGCATGTGCTCGCGGCCCCGGCACACAAGGGCAGTGGCGGACCGCTCGGTATCGCGATGTTGTATCTCCACCCGAGCCTGCACGAGCGGATCGAGCCGACGATCCAAGGCGGCAGCGGTCACGATGGACTCGCCGACCGCATGCCCGCGTCGATGCCAGGCCGACTCGAGCCCGGCAGCATGAATATTGCGGCTCTGGCCGGTTGGGATGCAGCTCTCGATCGTCAACCCACCGCCCCCGAAACCTGGCATGCCCTGACCACGAGGCTGCACAACCGGCTGAGCGAAATCGATGGCGTCCACATCGTGGGTGGGCAAGGCGTCCTGCCGATCGCGAGTATCGAGTTCGGCGCGATGCTCTCGTGCGCCGAAGCCGCTGCGATTCTCGATGCAGAATTCGGTATCGAGGTCCGCTCCGGCTATCACTGCGCCGCCGAGCTCCACGATTGCCTCGGCACTCGAGAGTCGGGAACGCTGCGAATCAGTTGCGGGCCAAGTACGACGCTCGACGAGATCGACCGCCTGGCCGATGCCTTGGCAGAAATCGTCGAATCTTGAGTTCGAAGGCTGGCGGCACGGGGATGCCGGCCGTAATTGGTTCGGGAATCCGTTCGAGAACACGAGAACAAAAAGTGGCGTAAGCTTCCAGCTCGCGGTCGGCCAAAATCGCAAGCTGGAAGCTTACGCTACTGCAAGAAGTCGGTACCCTATGGGCATCGGCACGCCTGTTTCGCCCGCCCCGACATTCCAGAATTGACTATGTGGACCGCTCTCGCTAATCACCTGCCGCACCTCAATGCGGCTCTCAATGTCCTCGCCACGGTGTTATTGGCGTTGGGGCTATGGAATATCAAGCAGGGGCGTGCGAAGAAGCACAAGAAGCTGATGCTGAACGCATTCTCAGTCAGCGTCATCTTTCTGGTCTTTTACTTGTTTCACAAGCTAGCGCTTTTCGAAGCCACGGGCCAATGGAATCGACCGTTTCCCAAAGACGCTCCGCAAGGTGCCCGGATCACCTACTTCTCAATCCTGATCCCACATATTCTGCTGGCCATGGCAGTGCCGTTCTTAGCCATTCGGGCCATCTATCTCGCCAAGAATGGTCGCATCGTGGCGCATAAGAAATGGGTTCGCTACGCCTTCCCGATCTGGATGTACGTGTCGGTCACCGGCGTGCTCGTGTACCTCATGCTGTATCAGTTGTACGCCTGACCGATAGTAGTATCGGCTTCTAGCCTGTGTTGAGTCATCGTCACAGGCTAGAAGCCTATGCTACGTGGGTGTCATTGGTTTTCGATCTTTTCGCGTAGCTTTTCGCAACCTTCCGATGGCGAGCTGCACATCGAGCATCGTGACACACCATCCTCATCGGTTCGCGCGTTCAGTCCGCCGCAAGAACCGCTGATGGCTCGTCTGCCGAAGATCACTCCCACGGCCATCGCAGCCAAGACAACTGCGAAGCCGATTCCAGTCAGCAGAGCGATCGGTCCCATTCGCTCAAAAAATCCGGCACCGTCGGCTGCCGCGTTTTGAGCGAGCGTGCCGCTGTTTTGCATTCGATCGGCGATCGCCGCCAAAGTTCCCGTTCCCATGTAGTTCATCTGATTCTCCAATGATTCGTCGAGAGTGCCGTCGGTCGTGGGCCCGTTGTCACGGCGCGTGATCAGCAAAGTGTCCAAGTCGTTTTCGGACGCGAGCTGGGCAGCTCGCTGAGGACCGGCAACGTCCAACGCAGTCGCCCAGGCGTCGGCCGCCATGCACGATGATGCGACTACGGTTACCGACGCGAGGTTGTGCCGGACTGGACGGAGCGTCACCGGATCGATTGTATGTGAGTACCGCTCTCCCTCGAATTCGAAGAAGTTCCGATAGTCGCCGGAGGTCGCCATCGCCGCGTCTTCGATCCGATACGCGGCGACGATCTCATTATTCATCGCGTCCGGTTTCTGAATCCCCACCCGCCAAGGCTGAGGACCGTCCGGTGTCTGTTTCTCGCCCGTCACACGTACCTCACCGCCGATCTCGACGAAGACGTTCTGAGCTCCTAAACGCGAGAGCACGTCGACAACGCGGTCGACGCCGTGCCCCTTAGCGATCGCTGACAGATCCACCCGCAGTTGCGGGATGTCTTTCTTGAGCGCGGGCGGATCGAGCCGCACGGACAAATGAGATTGACCGATCTGCCTGCCGATGGCCTCGAGCTCCTCTGCGGACGGGACGTCCCGATTACGCTCGCCGGGACCGAAGCTCCATCGATCGACCAGCGGTCCGACCGTGACATCGAATGCGCCTCCCGAACGTTGGCCGACATCCAACGCGAACTGCACGACCGATGCGGTCTCGACGCTGACATCGAACCAGTCCGTGGACCCCGAATCGTTGAAGCGACTCAGTTCGCTCGAGCGGAGATAAGTCGACATCTGGTCGTTGACGCGGCGCAATTCTGCATCCACGGCGAGGGTCGCTTCTGATTGCCAATCCGCACGCTCGGGCGGTCGAGAAACCTTGACTGAATACGTCGTCCCCATCGTCCCGCCACGAAACTGTATCAGAGCCCCCGTCGGAGAGGGGGCGGCAACGGCAGCAGCACCTAACGGGAACGCCCCATTGGCAATCGTCATCCAATGAGATTGAGATTGTCCGGCCCAGCATGGCTGCGCCAGGATCAGTGCTGTGGTGGCAAGAAAAAACGCGACGGGCCGAAAACCTCGTCGCGTCATGCGATCGGAATGGATCATCAACATCAGCCACCAAAGTCGTCGTAGGCGATGTTTTCTGGCTCCACACCGAGGTCATCAAGCATCTTGAACACAGCCGCGTTCATCATCGGGGGACCGCAGATGTAGTACTCGATGTCTTCGGGAGCAGGGTGATTCTTGAGATAGTTTTCCAACAGGACCTGGTGAATGAACCCGGTGTAGCCGTTCCAGTTGTCTTCGGGGGCGGGTTCGGACAAGGCGATGTTGAACTTGAAGTTCGGGAACTCCTTCTCGATCTCGCGAAAGTGGTCGACGTAGAACAGCTCACGCATGCTGCGGCCGCCGTACCAGTAGCTGACCTTGCGGTCGGTTTTCTGTCGCTTGAAGAGTTCAAAGATATGGCTACGCAGCGGAGCCATCCCAGCACCACCACCGATGTAGACCATTTCGGCTTTGCTGTCCTTGACGAAGAATTCTCCATAGGGACCACTGATCGTGGCCTTGTCACCGGGTTTGAGTGAGAAGATATAGCTACTCATCTTGCCCGGTGGTGTGTCTTCGGGAGCCCGCGGCGGCGGCGAGGCCACGCGGACGTTGAGCATGATAATGCCCTTTTCGCCTGGGTAGTTGGCCATCGAATAGGCGCGGACGACGGGTTCCTCAACCTTCGAGGTGTACCGCCAAATCTTGTATTGATCCCAGTCAGGATGGAATCGATCTTCGATGTCAAAGTCCTTGTAGTGGACCGTGTGCGGTGGTGCTTCGATTTGGATGTACCCACCGGCTTTGAAGTTGACTTCCTCGCCTTCGGGCAGCTCGAGGACGAACTCCTTGATGAACGTCGCCACGTTATTGTTGCTGCGGACCGTGCATTCCCACTTCTTCGTCTCGAAGGCTTCGGCAGGCACTTCGACGTCCATGTCCTGTTTCACCGCGACTTGGCAGCTCAATCGTTCACCTTCGGCGGCCTCTTTCTTAGTGATGTGGCCGGTTTCGGTCGGCAGCAAATCGCCGCCACCTTCGGTGACTTTGACTTTGCACTGGGCACATGTCCCACCACCGCCGCAGGCGCTCGATACGAAGATCCCCGCATCGGCGAGTGCGCCGAGAAGTTTTCCGCCCGCAGGGACGGAAATCTCTTTCTGGTCGTTGATCATGATTTTGATCTTGCCCGAGGAAACGAGCTGTTTCTTGGCTGCCAAAATCAGCATCACCAGGGCGAGTACGATGATCGTAAACATCGCGACGCCGATGGCGACGATGGCTGCCGGTGGGGCGTCACCCAGGAGGAGAATTGGGAACATCACAATGGACTCGTGTGCGGTGAAATGCGAGGAGATTGAAATCGAGATTGCTGGTTGAATTCGGCTCTAGAGCGTGATGCCGCTGAAGGACATGAACGCGAGCGCCATCAAACCAGTGGTAATGAAGGTGATACCGAGACCGCGAAGCGGGGGCGGAACATCGCTGTATTTCAGCTTTTCGCGGATACCGGCCAACGCCATGATCGCCAATGCCCAGCCCACGCCACAGCCGAAGCCGTACGTGATCGATTCACCGAACGAGTAGTTGCGTTCCTGCATGAACAGCGAGGCACCGAGGATGGCGCAGTTTACTGTGATCAGCGGCAAAAAGATGCCGAGTTCGTTGTAGAGCGCTGGCATGAATTTGTCCAAAAACATCTCGAGAATTTGGACCAATGCCGCGATCACACCAATGAAGCTGATAAACGACAGGAAGCTGAGGTCGATCGTGGAGAAGTCGATTGTGGACGTGGGGATGAATTGATTCGCCCAGCCCAACGCGCCCTTCTTCAACAGCAGCGAATAGATCGCTTGGTTAGCGGGAACGGTGATCGTTTCAATGGCGATCACAGCCATCCCCAAACCGATCGCAGTCTTAACGCTCTTGCTCACAGCGAGAAACGTGCACATGCCGAGGAAGAACGCCAGGGCGAGGTTCTCGACAAAGACCGCCTTCAAAAAAATGCTCAGGTGAGCTTCTACTAAATTCATGATAGCCTCAGGATTCTTCGATTTGTGCGGGTTTGTTCAGGCGGATGACCCAGATCATCATGCCGATGATGAAGAACGCGCTGGGTGGCAACAGCATCATTCCATTGGGGTTGTACCAACCTCCGTTGCGGTCGAGCTCGAGGAGGGTGAAGCCAAACAGCGAGCCACTTCCAAAGAGCTCTCGGAAAAAGGCGACGACCAACAGCACGAAGCCGTACCCGAGACCGTTGCCGATCCCGTCCAGGAAACTGATCCCGGCTGAGTTCTTCATTGCAAAGCCTTCGGCGCGGCCCATCACAATGCAGTTCGTGATGATCAGACCGACGAACACGGAAAGCTGTTTGCTGATATCGAACAGGAATGCCTTGAGGAATTGATCAACCACGATGACCAGCGAGGCGATCACGCACATCTGTACGATGATCCGGATGCTGCTGGGGATGAACGAGCGAATCGCACTGACGGCGAGGTTGCTAAACCCCGTCACCGCGATCACGGCAATCGCCATCACGACCGAGGTTTCCATCTTGGTGGTCACCGCGAGTGCCGAACAAATCCCCAGGACCTGCAAAGTGATCGGGTTATTGTTGACCACGGGATCGGTCAACACGTCGAGTGTTTTTTTAGCCATGGTTATGCTCCTGCCTTCGTCGTTGCGTTGCCGGCAGAGGAAGGACTTTCCGCAGCAGCGGCTTCCTCCTCAATTTGCTTCTTGAGCGTCTCTAGGAACGGGCCGTAACCTTGCTCGCTGGCCCAGTACTGCACCAAGGCGGTCACGCCGCGACTGGTGATCGTGGCACCGGAGAGACCGTCGACGGCCGAGGGGTCGTCGTCGGGGGCGGGGCCTTTGGCTACGTAGGCCGTGGGATCGCCTTGGTCATCGTAAAGCTTCAGTCCATCCCATTGTGACTTCCAATTGGGATTGTCGACTTCACCACCGAGACCTGGGGTTTCCTTGTGTTGATAAAACGTGATGCCCTGCACCGTCTCTAAATCGCTTTTCAGAGCAAGGTATCCCCACAGTGTTCCCCACAAGCCTTTGCCGTAGATCGGCAGAACGACTTGCTTGATCGGTCCTTCTCCCTCGTGGCGAACGATGAACACCTTCATCGTTTTGGGACGGCGATCTTCGCCATTGTCGTAGGGGTCGCCCACGATCGGTTCGCTCGTCTTGGGATTGGACGCTTGCTCTTCGAGGCTGAAAGTGGTGGCATCGAATTCGGTGTTGTATTGGCCCGTGTCCAAATCAACCATCTTCTCCTCGATCCAGGTGTAAAGACTGTCAATCTTTTTGCTGGTCAATTCCGAGGCCGGTTTCCCCAATTCATCTTTGGGGATACCCGCCGCATCGAGAATGTTCTTTTTCTGGTCGAGCTTCGCGTTCTCGACTTGGTACGGTTTCAACGCGACCGCAGCGGCGCTCACTGCGAGCGAGCACACGACGCATAGGATCGTCGCGATCAGGATGGTTCCTGAAGTAGAATCTTTAGCTGGCATAGCGAGCGACCCTCCGGCGGACGTTGGCTTGGACGACGAAATAATCAATCAAGGGAGCAAACACGTTGCCGAACAAAATCGCCAACATGATCCCCTCAGGGAACGCGGGGTTGATGACCCGGATCAGGACGGTCATGAAGCCGATCAAGATGCCATAGAACCACTTGCCCGTATTGGTCATCGACGCGCTGACCGGGTCGGTCGCCATGAAGACGAGACCGAAGGCCAAACCGCCAATGACGAGGTGCCAATAAAACGGAACTCCAAACATCGGGTTGGTTTCACTGCCGACTGCGTTGAGCAGCAGAGTCGTCCCGATCACGCCGAGAATCACACTCAGCATGATTCGCCACGACCCGATTCCCGCGGCAATCAAGATCCCCGCACCGACCAAACACAGCAGTGCGCTAGTTTCACCGATACTGCCTTGGATCGTGCCGAGGAACGAACTCATCCACGTGATCGAGCCGGTGTCGCCCCACACGTATTGAACGGAATCGAGCGATTCGATCGCGCCGCCTTCGGCGATCGCCATCTGGCCCAGTGCGGTGGCTCCGCTGAAACCATCGACCGCCGTCCAGACTTTGTCACCACTGATGCTAGCGGCGTAGGAAAAGTACAGGAATGCGCGAGATGCCAAGGCGACATTGAGGAAGTTCCGGCCGGTGCCGCCAAAGACCTCTTTGGCAACAATCACACCGAAGGCGATCCCCAGTGCAACCTGCCAGAGCGGGATCGAAGGTGGTAGCGTCAGCGGGAACAACAGCCCCGTCACCAAGAAACCCTCGTTGATCTCGTGGCCGCGTAACACCGAGAAAATCATCTCGATATGACCGCCGACGAACATCGTGACAGCATAGATCGGAATGAAAAAGATCGCCCCGTAGATGAAGTTGTCAGCGAAGCTGCCGGGGTCGTGCCCCAGTCCGAAGAACGTATGCACGCTGTGGTGCCAGTCGTACTCGATCGGCACGTCCGCCTCGGTCATCTTCACGATCGCCGAGTTGGCTTGGTAGCCCGCGTTCCACATCCCGAATAGGGTCACCGGGATCAAGGCGAAGACGACCGTGATCATCATTCGCTTCAAATCGATGCCGTCGCGCACGTGCGTTCGTCCACGAGTTGTTTCACCAGGTGTGAACAAAAACGTGTCGATCGACTCGTAAACAGGGTAGGCTTTCTCGAGAATCCCCCCCTTCGCAAAATAGGGGTGAACGCGATCAAAAGCGTCACGCAGTGGTTTCATGTTTAGCCTTCACGTTCAATCGTGGTCAAGTTCTGTCGCAACAGCGATCCGTATTCGTATTTTCCTGGGCACACAAACGTGCACAGGGCCACATCTTCTTCTTCGAGTTCGAGTGCTCCGAGCGACTGGGCCGCATCGGTGTCCCGGACGATTAGCGAACGCAGCAATTGCGTCGGCAACATGTCCATCGGCATGACTTTTTCGTAGGTTCCCAGCGGCACCATCGCTCGCTCGCTGCCGCCGGTCGACGTCGTGAACGCAAACTTCTGCGACGGGTTCGCCGCCGATGCAAAGACGCGTGTCACGGAGTATTTGTCAAAACCTGGTTTTTGCCAGCCCAAGAATTCGCGATCGTCGCCCTCTTCGATCACCGACACCTGCTGGTGGTAGCGGCCGAGATAATTATGCGGCGCCGCAGCGTTGTGTCCGCACAAAACCGACCCCGAGATCAAGCGAACTGTGCAGTCGTCGACCAAGGCGTCCGCGACGAGGTCGTCGATGCAGGCACCGACTCGTGTTTCGATCAATCGAGGCTGCTTGACCTTGGGGCCCGCCAGCGAAATGACGCGTCGCACGTCGAGTTGGCCAGTCTGAAATAACGAGCCGATTGCGATCACGTCCTGGTAGCCGATGTACCAAACCGTTTTGCCTGGGCCGACCGGATCGAGATAGTGAATATGTGTGCCAGCCAATCCGGCTGGATGAGGGCCAGCGAATTCGGCCATGGTCACGCCCGAAACCTCTTCGCCAGCAACCGAGGCGCCCGCAGCTTTGCAGACGTAAACCGCGCTACCGCCCAATTGAGTCAACGCTTGCAAGCCGAGCACGAACTGGTTCTTTCGCTCGCTCAGCACGACCGCTGGGTCGGCCGCCAATGGATTGGTATCGATCGCGGTGACGAAAATCGAGCTCGGTGTGGATCCGATCTCAGGAATCTTGCCGAAAGGGCGTGTTCGCAAGGCGGGCCACAATCCGCTCTCGACCAATACCGAGGCCACCGCCTCGCCGCCGAGCGAAACAGGGTCCTTCTCCTTGGCCGCTTCGAACGTCACCGCCTCGTCGCCATCGAGGTTGATCGTGATGGCCTCAAATTTTCGCTTCGCACCCCGGATGACGTCGCCAACCGTGCCCGCGCCCGGAGATGTGTAAACCACACCCGGCGTTTTCTTGTCCTCGAAAAGAGGTTGCCCCAAGGCCACGCGGTCGCCGGGAGCCACCAACATCGTGGGCTTCATCCCCACGTAATCGTCGCCCAACAGCGCCACGCTGCGGACCGCTGGCCCGACCTCCACTCGTTGCTCGGGGCAGCCGAGAATTGGCAGATCGAGACCCTGTTTGATGACCGTGCGGCGTGGGGAAGCAGGCATGAAGACGGAGACTTTGTGAAAAATGTAACAAAGTGGAATGGAGAGAAAAGCTCACCTCAAGTGAGCTTTTACGGAATACTATGGCACGAGAACCGGACTTTGACAACGGCAGAATCAAATCTGATTTTACTGATTTTGGACCGCAATCCCTGTGGGCGTCCGGCGCCTCCCTACGGTCCCACGAGGGTGGTAAATTTGTTTTTCTGCTTGCGGTCTGTCTAGCCTCCATGCAGGACCACTCGCAGACGCGTTTCCGGCCCGCTTTAACGGCAGCGGATCAGTTCCCCGTCGGCGATCCCCCGCGCGGTCATCACGCATCGCACCTGTTCGATGAACCGATCGGCGTCGACCGGATACCCCGCCGTAGGGCGAAAATTCGCTGCGGGTGCCGCTGCTCGGAAATAGTTGTTCAGGGCGGCCATGGCAACTTCCCGGAGGTATTTTGCGTGCAGCGAGCTCAGTGCGACGGGCGTGAAGCGATCGCCTTTGACGGTGAAGTGCAGCCGCACCGGCGCACCACGCCGCACCGTTTCATAGACGCTCTGCCGAGCGTCCTCGCTGACGATCCGAACGCTTTCGCCCCCGAAAAACTGCTGGATCACGCCCGCGTAGTAACGCCGGCCGCCGTGGCGGTCGAAAAAAATTTGCACGCTTTCGGGCGACGATGGATCCTGCACCGCATCGAGTAGATCAGCGGCCAGCGTGATGCTTGTCTCACCGAGCAAGTCGCTTTTGTTGCCCTGGGGGCCAACACTCGGTGTCTCTTGGGAGCCGGCGGGATCGCCCGCGCAGTAGCGATTGAAAGACGCGGCATCGATCATCCTCGCCTGGCAATCACGCAGTTTCCAGTCGGACCGCCCCCATTGCTCGACGGCTTTACGAGTCTGCTCGAGCGAGGAAAACGCGAGCGGTCCGGTGGAGTCGACACCGATGGATTCGAGCCAGCGAACGCGTTGGATCGCGTCGAAATCACGCGGCAGGAGTGTGGCCAGTCGTTCGAGAAGCGTTTGCTCCCGTCTGCCGCACGCATGCAGGGCGACCGAAACAATCCGCTGCAGCATTGTCAGCGACCCGCCCTTGAAGATCTGTTTGGAATCGTCCACGCGGACCAGGCCATCGGCGACACGCACCGGAGCCGCGATCGCAGCAAACGGATTCGGCTCGACCTGATCCACCGACCAGTCCTCGACTGGCTCGACACCAGGACCCTCGATCGGCTCCGAGCCAGCACGCTGCCAGGCCGTTGCCCCGATAACGAGCGGCCCCAGCTTCGGTCCATATCCCGCCTCGTCGACAGCAATCAACCACATGCGTTTCTTCCCGGTGTGCCGACTCGGCTGATCGAAGCGATTGAATTCAATGTAAAATGCCTCGTTGAAACGAAGTGCCTCGGATCATCCGATCGAGGTTGCCAGAAACGCATAGGGGTAGAGTTGATGAGGCATTCTTTTCAAGAGGTTCTTTCGCGGATTGTAGCTGAAAGTGATCCAGATGCTCGCTCTCAATGGCAGCGATGCCCGAGTTGAGCGAAAGAGATGTTGCTTGACACCCCTTTTGAGCCGTGTGAGGATGGCCAATGGGCCCATTCCACCCGGGGCGTCTTCTGGGAGCTTCCCAGTACGACGCTACTGACTCGGATTGAAAATACTGTTCCGTGAATAGGATGAACACGATGCGCCGCTTTCTCTCGATGACCGTACTCCTTGTCATTTTGGGATGCAACGCGTCGCATCAGAGCGAGCCAGTCACTGGCACGCAATCAACTGCGGGAGATGCGATTACCCTGTCAGCCGATGGAATCGACCTACTGGGCACCTCACTTAATTTTCCCTTCACGGTGTCTGAAATAGCGAAGGTGATCGGCCCCCCAGATCGCGTTTCAAGACTAGCGAATCATGTGTCCACCTGGGACGGCTTCGGGTTGGTGGTGTTAGAAGAGAGTCCCGGTGATCCAATCGTCGAGATGGATATCTGCTTTCATGACGAAGACGAGTTGGACTTCAGTCCAAAACACGGATTTGACGGAATCGTTCGCTACAATAGCGTTGACATTTCAAGTGACTCGAAACGCATGGATCTTGTGTCTGCCGGATTCATCCAGGACGAAATGCTTGAATCACTATACAGAGCTGAGGATGGAGATCTTAAGATGTGGGCAGAATACGACAATGGCTTAGTGGAGATTACAGCCGCCTGGTAGACAGGGAACGACGGCTTGCAACGCAGACGGCCATGCAAGCACCTTGGCGATGAATAGGCAATCCACCCGGCCCGCGGCACCGTTGCGGACTGCGAGCGGAACAAGGTTTTTGGGGCGCTGCACATTTTCGTCGTCCCTTGAACTCACGGAGTTGATGGTTGCTCGCTGGAATGGGTGGAGGAAAAAGACGCAGAGACGCTAAGACGCAGAGACGCGAAGAGCCAAGAGATGCATAGCGACTTCGCGGCTTGGCGTCCTTGCGTTTCAATCGACACTGCATGCCAGTCAGTCGCTCGATCAAAACCAATCCAATACGATAGCGTTATCCTGATATGACAGCTCGATCTCCCTACGAAACACCGTTAGCCGATGACAGTGATCGCCCAGTGCATGCGTACCCTGAGCGTGTCGTTCGCCCTGCGCTGACTTCCATCCTCTCCTCCATCGCCTTAGGCTTCACCGGGCTGTGTGTCTGGCGCGCAGTCAGTATCGTTCCAGCTGGATCGCCACGTGGCCACCCGAATTTCCCACCACTCGAGTCCTTTGTCCTCGTCCTCTTTGTTTGCCCGGTCCTGCTTCTCTTCTCTATATCGCTGGCTGCAGCCGCGTTTCTTCGGCACGAGCGGTTCCGTTGGGTGGCGGCGTTGTTGCACTTACCATTTGTATTGGCGTTGATTGTTTTCCTCGCGAAATTGTTTTTCTAGCATCGTCCTTGCGTAGGTATCGGCTTTGCATGCCAGGCAGTCTCCAGAGCGAAGCGATTGAACGGAGAGCCGGCAGCCCGTCTTTTCGCAATGGACAATCGTCTCCCTGTTCCCCGCTGATTACCGCCGTAATTTGATGAACGCACAGCGAAGTTTCGGATACCAAGGCATGGCGAATGACGCTGCCTAAGCGCGGGCCCGACCGGGTGTCACCGCGAGCAATCGACCTCGCCTCTGTACCCGTAGATCACTGGTTTACGACATGGGTTGCCGGAATGCTGTTTCCGGTTGCGTTGTTCGTGTGCGGTCTCACAGTATCGCTCACCCCGCACGCAAAGATTCCGAACCTGCGGTACTTCCGACATCTTGATCCGCTGGGCAATTCGCTTTGGATTGAATTGCTCGGTTGGGAGGCCGTGTCTTTCGGCCTGATGACGATGTCCTTGGCACTCGCGATGCATTTTCACTGGTTTTGGAGCGTTCACCCGAAATTAGTTTTCCTGTTCGACCCACTGAGACACGCCGCTGTCGCTTTCGCTATGCTGATGCTTCTGTCGCTCATTGCATCTCTGTTGATTTGGTAGACCGTGCTCCCTTCGAACCGATGTTCGTATGAGTTCACACTGCCGCTGAACCACACCAGGAACTTCGCGCTGGCCAGCCTGACTTGTTGTGCGATCTTTGCGGCATTGAGCAAATGCTGCTGGCTGCGGACGTTTTCACGCCGTCGTGGAGATCGTTGTTCTGGCAAGAGGATGAGCGGTGCCTAGCCTGGTTTATTGATCGCCAACGTGAGTCGTACCGCCACTACTGGACGGGATGCTACAGGGCGGATTACTACGGTTGGGATTTAGAGAGCGAGGTTGCCTGGATGACGACGATGCGACCTTCGTACGCTGCGAATTGGATTCGTTCTCTCGGGAAAACCGATCTGGAACGTTTGATCGATGAAGTGAAACGCGGTGAAAGCGAGGCGATTGGTCGCTCAATCGCGTTTGTGGTTGCGGAGAGCTTCGGCTACTGGCACAACAGGGCTCGCGCAAAACTTTGTCGGCATTTCAAGAACCACCCGCCGGCACCCAGCGATTGTGATCGACTGGTCAGTACAGTTGTCGATCGTTTACTCGGTGGATATTTCTATGAGCAATTCTTCGATCAACTTTCAATGGCGATTCGATTCGCCCCGGACCGCATGGGACATGCCGCCTCAGTGGCCGTTAAATCTGATCGTGAGTACATTCGACGATATGGCGTTAGGGTGCGTCATGCGATCAAGTCCATCGGGTGCGATCCGCGTAGTGCGCCTGTGATCCGGCGAGATTGGTATTCATGAAAAGAGGCTTCCTCCTGCAAAATGTTGGTGCTCAAACTAACACCGCAGGAAAGGAAGCCTCATGGATGTCAAAGGTATCGTCGGAAGCCTCACTCAAGCAATCGCAGATTCTGAAATTCAATCCC
>NZ_SJPK01000008.1:31759-62210 GCF_007859855.1 Allorhodopirellula solitaria | reverse complement strand
GAATCATCGACGGCATCCTTGCTTGTGTTGAGATTTTTGTGAAGAAAAACCACGATGCAACAAGGATGCCGTTCTTCGCTAGCTCAAAATTGTTTCACGCCAGATTCGCCCTAAGTCCACGCCATTCGAGCTCGGCTCCGTTTCTCCCGGCAGTGCCAGTCTAACATTGATAATCACATCCCACAAATAAATCCTTGGATACTGGAGCCATGCCTTGAAAACCTCGGGCCCACGCTTCCGTCGGATCAGCAAAAAGGGGAACGGTGAGATTGCAAATTGCAAAATCTACATCGCAAAATGCAAATGCTGAAGCATCTCTCAAGGTTGCTGATTTCACGGCAATTCACCAGCCCGAACAGCCTCGGCCAATGCTCCCCGCTTCCACCTTTTCCTAACTCCTCGGCCTGTCCCCTTTTCGGGGCAGCTCATCCGAGTACAACAGACCCCTGCCCGCCAGAGCGTCGATCTTTGGTCCGCTGCGGGCTTTCGCTTTTCCTATTCTCGCACGTTTGATCGTCCATCCCGTGAATCCCCAGCCCTCTGAATTCCGCGACTTGTTGGAAGTATTCGACAATCCGGCACCGCAACGCAATTTTACGATCGAACATCACTGCCCCGAGTTCACGTCGGTATGCCCGAAAACGGGACAGCCTGACTACGGCACGATTGTCTTCAACTATGTCCCTGACCAGCTCTGCGTGGAGCTAAAAAGTCTGAAGATGTACCTGCAGCGGTTTCGCAACGAAGGCATCTTCTACGAAGCGATCACCAACCGCCTGCTCGACGACTTCGTGGCCGTCGTGCAGCCGCGTCGGCTGCGTGTCGAAAGTCGCTGGACACCCCGTGGTGGGCTCAACAGCAATATCATTGTCGAGTACCCCGAGTCTTAGAGTTCTTGGTCCCACCCATGTCCTGCGAATGATTTTCGATCCTGTTCTCGTAAGGATTGCGGACATTCGCGGTAGGTCAGCTACTGACTATGAACGCGATGCGTGCTCGCAGGCTTCGGCGATCAGGTCGACGGCGCGGTCGATCTGTTCCCGACTCGTTGTCCAGCCGACTGAAAACCGGAGTGTGCGTCCTATCTGGCGATCGGTGCAGCCGATTGCCCGGAGCACTCGGGTGATCTCATCGGGCGGGCTCTCGGACTGGGCCGCCGCCGCCACAATCTGGCGTGCCGCCTTCTGCACCCGCTTGGCTTCCGTGGTCAGCTCAATCGCAACGGTATTGGGCAGTCGCTCGGCATGTTCTGCAAAGACACGAATGCGGCCATCGAGTGTGGCGCTGAGTCCTTCGACCAACCGCTCGCAGAGCTCTTCGAGGGTCCCTTGGGCTTCCTCGACGCAGCGAGCTGTCAACGATGCCGCAGCGCCGAAACCGACAATCCCGGGCACGTTTTCGCTGCCCGCCCGTAAACCCATTTCACGGGGCTCTCCAAATGAAATGGGATGCATGTCCAACCCTCTGCGAACGTACAGCGCACCACAGCCCTTGGGCCCATAGAACTTGTGCGCGGTCAGCGAGAGCGTATCGACGCGCAGTTCATGGACATCCACGGGAATGCGTCCCACCGCGGCGGTGGCATCGCAGTGGACGCGAATCCCGCGGCTGTGACATCGATCGGTCAGTTCACGGATCGGCTGGATGGTGCCCACGACGGGGTTTGCCAGTTGCAAGCACGCCAATCTCGTGGTGGGTTCGAACCGCGATGCGAACGCCTCCACTGACACGAAACCCTGGGTGTCACAGGGGACCCAATCCACACGCCATCCGAGCAAACGAAGATGCTTCGCCGCTGCGACTACCGACTCGTCTTCGATCTCTGAGATCAGGGCATGTGGCGGCGGCACGTCGCAATTGCAGGGATAGGAAGGAATCAGGTCGCTGGGGTCGCTACCGGCGTGACTAATCATCGCGGCGCCGAGTACGCCGAGGTTATTCGCTTCGGTACCTCCGCTAGTGAAGACGACTTCGAAGGGATCGCAGCCGAGTAGCATCGACACATTCTCACGGGCACCGTCGACAGCTTCGCCTACCGCGGAGGCGTGCACGTGCGACTGCGACGGCAGCATGAAGTGCGTCGACCAGAATGCCTGCATCGACTCCATGACCGAGGGGGCCATCGGCGTCGTTCGATTGAAGTCCAGATAGAGTAGCGACACGGGGGCGGGGGCTAACTCGACTTTTTCTTACGGTTCTTGGCCAACCGTTTCATCTTTTTGACTTCGTCCTCCGCCACGACCCAGCCGCGGCAATTCCTCGCCCCGCAGCGACAGCGAGGGTTCCAATCGAAGGCCTCCCAAGCGTAATCAAAGGTCAGCTGCGTTTCGGCTTCGATGTTGCAGATGGCGACCACGCCGAGCGAGGTTTTTGTTAATTGAACCAATTCGCAGTTCGGGCTGCAGGAATGGTTCATGAAGGCGCCCGGCATGCTCGGCTCCAGATACCATTTTGTATCCAGATCCATCACATATTCGCTGCCTTCGTAATCCTTCTTGCTGATCAATTGGCCGGTGACTTCCATCACCAATTCACCGGGCAGGAACTGACGAGCGGCAAAAACTCCATGCCCGCACTTGCCCGACGAGCGAACCTCAACGTCGTCGTCCCAGTAGGAACGGTAGGCGTAGTCTTTATCGACAACGGCTTGCAGTTTTTTTCGGCGTCGTTTGTCCAAGGTAATCATGCGGTGTTTCAAGAGAAGAAGAGTGAGGAACGAGCGGGATGGAAAGATCGGAAGCGAACCGTTGCGGCGCCAACCTCGATTCAATCGACAGCCCGCGGCGCTACCGGGCGAATCCTTGTGCCGCGAATCGTTCATGGCAGCCTAGTTTCATCAACGCAGTGCCGAGCGTCAACGCAGCAATTGACGGATTTTCCCAATCCTCCGGTGGACGCGCCCCAAGAATCGACCGTTGACAATTTTGTCCCCCTGCATTTCACTCATGTCCATGAACACGCCTCCTAACTGCACTGACAGTGAATTTCCCGCCCAGGGCCGCATCGCCGCGGTGGATTACGGCACCGTTCGAATCGGTATCGCGGTCTGTGATCCCGATCGAATCCTGGCCAGCCCGCTGGAGGTGCACGCGGTCACGCAGCCCGATGCGGGCGGCTACGAAGCCGACGAAGCGTACTTTCAGAAATTGGCCGCGGAGGAGCGCATCACGGCCTGGGTCGTGGGACTGCCAATCCACTGCGACGGCGGAGAGAGCGACAAAAGCGTCCAGGCCCGCAAGTTTGCCGCTTGGCTGCGACAGGTCACCGAACTGCCCACGCGGCTCTTCGACGAACGCTTCACCACCGTCGCGGCAAACCAAAAGATCCGGCAAGCGAAAACGACGCGAAGAAAAACGAAACAGCGAATCGATGCCATCGCCGCCCAAGTCCTGCTGGAGTCGTTCCTCGAAGCCTGCCGCTACCGTGGCGAAATCGCCGGCCACGACGCAAATGAAATTGCTGCCGGCGGCGATTCCTTGGTAGATTGATGGGATGGATACCCGATACCGAGCTGCTGATTACCCACATGTATTCCTACGCCGAAGGCGTTGAAGAAAATAACCGGTGGTTTGAGCGCAAGCGAACACCACCGGATACGACGCGAGAGGCAAGAGTCAACCCCGAATGGGGTGGAAGATCATTCACGACGAGGTCTGCGACCCGCTTCGGGGTCGACGCTCCATTGCCAACGATAAACCGTAGGTGGCGCTGCGCTGACCTATGGCTATTCTCTATCATCCCTGACGGGATATTGATGGAAATTCAACAGCCCGTTTCCTCGTCCAATACAACACTCATTAGTCCCGTGTTCCTTAGACCTCTTTCCCGCTCCGCTTTGAGTCAAGGTGATGCTCCCCATGCGAAGGAACTTCGAAATGATGAACAGTGGCGTGACGGCAGCCCCTTGCCGGAGAATACTGCGGCAGAATGAGACTGGTATACGAGCGACGACTTCGCGGGTCGCGGTGCGATGCGTCCGAAGAGGAAACCGTGTCTCGGCGTCGATCTGGCTCAGCCTCGTATTCGCCTTTGCGTTGACATCGGTGGGTTCGGCTGCGGATGTGGTGGTCGTGTGTGCCGATGGATTCCGCGACGCCCTGGCTCCCTGGTGCGAATTTCGCCGCGACGAAGGCCTGACGCTCACGTTTTGTCGCCCGTCGAGTGGGGCCAGCGAAACAGCAACGCGAATCCGTGAGGCTGCGGATCCCGCGACCCGGTATGTCGTGCTTGTCGGCGACGCGCCCCCGTTCACGCCCCAGCGTCCCGGCCGAGCTGGCGAAATCCAGGCCGCCGGTCCGGATCGAGGGCAACCCACTCGCATTCCGACGTTCTACCTACCCTCCAAGGCGACCGCTGCGTTTGGCTCCACACCGACCTATCCCTCGGACCTACCCTACGGTGATTTCGACGGCGACGGCTTCAGCGATGCCGCTGTGGGACGGCTGCCCGTGGTGACATCGGACCAGCTCGCCGGGCTCGTCCACCGCATCCTTGCCTATGAGTCATCCCGAGACTTCGGCGTCTGGCGACGTGGCTTTCAATTGACTGCGGGCGTCGGCGGTTTTGGCATGCTCATTGACGGAGCCATCGAGTCGGTCACACGCACGGTCCTGACGAGCGTCCTGCCCGCCGCCGCGAAAGCTCAGATTGCCTATGCCAGCCCGGGACACACCTTCTGCCCGCCGGGAGACTCCTTCTGCGACGCTGTCCTAAGCCGCTACCAAAATGGCTCGCGGTTTTGGGTTTACGCTGGCCATGGCAGCATCGATCAACTGAATTTTCTCACCCGCGCACCCGACGACGCAGCTGCCTTGGCACAACCTTCGTCGATCCCCGTGACCAGCGACGGCAAGTGGCAGGTCGAGTCGCTGCTGGACAATGACTCGGTCGATCGCCTAGCCGGCGCCTCCGACCGGGCGTCCATCGGTATCCTGTTGGCATGCTACTCAGGCGCCTACGATGCCCCTGGCGACTGCCTGGCCGAACGGATGTTGCTGACGCCCGGTGGCCCGGTCGCGTTGATCGCAGCGAGCCGTTTGACGATGCCTTATGGAAACGCCAGGTTCGGACTGGGGCTGCTCGAGTCGGCGTACCAGGAATCAGGCACTGCCGACGCGCCCGAGCGATTGGGCGACGCCATGCTCGCCGCTGTCGACCGGCTGCAGACTCCGAAACCGGGTTCGACCACCGAGATGATGATCGACGGTTTGGCCGGCATGATCTCCCCAGCCGGTGTGGATCTTGCTGACGAACGCAACGAGCACGCCGGTCTATATCATTTGCTCGGCGACCCCACGCTGAACCTGCAGTCGCCCCAGCCACTGGCGATCTCGATCGAGCCAGCGACCACGGATTCGGCATCACTGACAACCAATGCGGACGCACTCAATGCGTCCACCACGCCGATTCGCGTGGTCCGCCTGAGCGCAACCAGCCCGATCGTGGGCACCCTCACCGTGTGTGTGGATCGTCCGCTGACAGCGGTCTCGGCCGCGAGTGTGAATGCTGCTGCGGCCGATCATGATCCACATGGCTGCACGCTCGGCGAGGCAGTCACGCCAGTCCAGAGCGGCGTCGAGAACACCCTGACCATCCCACTCCCACCGGATTGGAGCGGCCCCGTCGTCGTGCGGGGAATTGTGCAAGGGATCGACGGTTGGGCCAGTGGCGCGGTGCGGACCATCGTGAGCGAGTGATACTCGAGACGAAGTCCTCTTTGAAACTCGAAGACCGCGGTAATCGACACGCGTTCCTCTGGCAGCATGCCTGACGGGGAACCGAGTCGACAGACTTTGCTGTCATGCGGGGCAAGCCCATCTGGGAGCGGGGTGAACGGTTTGTTTCTCGAGTCACTCAACGGGGATTGCTGGCAGAGAAGTTGATTTAGCGAGCGGTATTTCGGCAGTAGCCCCCTGGCGGTGACGGTTTTGATATCATCAGACGCATGAATACGATCCCTTCGATTGCCTTGTCGCTCTTACTCGCCAGCGTAACCCTCGCGGCGGAGTCTCCCATTCCGATCGTCTTCGATACGGATATCGACACGGATTGTGACGATGTGGGTGCTGTCGCCTGCCTGCATGCTCTGGCAGATGCAGATGAGATTGAAATTTTGGCGACCACGGTCAGCTCCAACTTTCCCTATTCAGCTCCCTGTTTGGATGCCCTGAATCGCTACTACGGCCGCCCCAGTATTCCACTGGGGACTCCCAAGCATGGCGGTGCGAGTGTCCATCGTGGTTCGAGATACGCCGCACAAATCGCCTCGCGTTTTCCGAGCCGATTCCAGGCCAACGATGACGCACCCTCCGCCGTGACAGTACTGCGAAGCGCCCTCGCCGAAGCCGACGACGATTCCGTGCGATTGGTCACGGTCGGCTATCTGACGAATATTGCGGATCTCTTGCGGTCGCCAGCCGACGACATCAGCCCGTTGTCTGGACGGGAATTGGCCCAACTGAAAGTATCGCATCTCGTTGTCATGGGTGGCCGTTATCCAGAGCACCTGGACCCGGCTGAGTTCGGAAACCTCAAGCCCGATCCGGGCTCGGCCGTCGAGGTCGCTGGTCGTTGGCCCGGCACGATCTACTTCAGTGGGCTCGGCGCGGACGTCGGGACTGGCTCTCAACGGCACACATTACACAAGAACAATCCGCTCCGCATCGCCTATGACCTCTATCTTGGCGATAAACCAACCCGGTCGAGCTGGGATCAGGTCGCTTTGTTGTTCGCCGTTCGCCCCGGCGCACCTTATTGGAGCGTGCAAAGCGAGGGAGGCAACAAAATCTATCCCAATGGCACCAATCGCTGGGTCGAAGAGGATGCTCACGATCATCGCTTGGTCACCTTTGCAGAGGGGCAACGCGGCAAGGTTGAAGCGGAGATCGAGCGTCTGATGAGCTTGGAGCGAAGGCCGAAACAGGTTCTGTTTGTGGTCGGTCCCAGCACCCATCCACCGGGCTCCCACGAAGTCGCCGCCGGTGCGCAATTGATGGCCTACTGCCTCGAACACGCCGACAACGTCAGTGACATCAGAACCACCGTCGTGGAGGGTTGGCCCGACGACGAAGATTTACTGAAGCAGACCGATGTGATCGTATTCAGCGGCGATACGTTCCCACCCCAGCGTTTACCAGAGACCGATCGAATCCTTGCTCGCATCGATCGCATGATGCGTCGGGGGTGCGGGATCGTCTGCGTGCATTATGCGACCGCTCTCCTAGGCAAAGACGTGGCCCCCGACGGCGCCCATCCGCTGCTGGGATGGATGGGAGGGTACTTTGCGAACAAGACATGCCCACACCATCCGGGCATCGCCAGGGTCTATCAGGCGGCGACGATCGAGCCGGCTGCACCGGAGCATCCCATCTCTCGAGGTTGGTCGGAGTTCACACTGCACGACGAACCCTATATCAACAACTATTTCGGCAAGAACGACAATCTGCCTGCTGACAACGTAACACCGCTAGCCACTTCGATGTTACCTCCGGAAGATCCTCAAGTGGAGATTGTCGCTTGGTGTGTCGAGCGTGAGCGAGGACGCGGTTTCGGAATCGTCATGCCTCATTTCTACCGGAACTGGAAAGACGAAGACCTGCGTCGCTGCATCCTCAACGGCATCGTCTGGACCGCCAACAGCGAGGTGCCCGATGAAGGCGTCCGCACTACGCTGCCCGACCTCAGCACGTTCGACCCTGCCGCCGTTGAATCCAAACGCTAACACGCCTGGGGCAGACCAATGTCATTGAAGGATAAGTTCCCGCAGGAGATCGAATTTGAAATCGATCGTGAGCGACTTCTGGGCTACCTGCTCATGCAATCGAGGCTCGGCTGTTACGGGATAGTGCTGCCCTTCGCCCTGCTTTTCGCTTTCACGTTTTTCACGTCGCACATGGCTCCCTACCGCGATGCAGGGCTGCTGTTCCAACTGGGGTGGCTCACGATCTACCTGCTCGCCGGGCTCTTTGCCTGTGCTGTCTTGGGATCCCTTTTTTATTTCCCCTATTTCCGGCCGTCTGCCCGATTGAAAGCGAACAATCTACGCCTGTTGGTAGAGGGCCCCTTTCTACGACTTGTTTCGGGCGGCTTCATTGTTTTGGACCAGCGGTTCCATTTTCGCGACGTTTCCTGCTACGCCACGGTGCAAGGCCCACTGCTGCGGCGCCACTGCCTGACGTCACTTCAGTTTCGCATCCAAGGGCGTCTCAATTCGCCGCCATTGTCGGTAGCTGGACTCGCCGATGCAGATCGAGTTCGCGATACGCTGTGCGAGATCGACGCCTCTCGCGAACTGCCTACTTCTCTTCCCGATAGCGGATCGGCGTCGCAAACCGGTGGATAGGCGTGAGAGGCTCCAGTGCAGTGGTTCTCCGGGCCGTCGATTGAATCGACAAACCGTCTCATCGCCGGCATCGTTCTGCTACGCCAGTCGTCATTCATTGACCAACTTCAATCCCGTCAGGGACGAGAGCTGTCTGCCGGGGATGCCAATCTCCAGATCACCGCGGGCAAAAAACCCGCTCATGTTACCGTGTTGCCAGCTCAGACTTCTTGATCGCTGGGCTGCTCGACGTGCGGGGGTGAGCGGGCAGTTGGAGCATGCGGGGTGAGCCGTAGTTGGACTCCAAGCAGATACTGCCGTCGAGATGCTCGACCAACCCGGTGCAGTTTTCCACCCAATCGCCGGTGTTGAGGTAGAGCATCTCTTCGCTGTAGACGATCGCGGGCGTATGGATATGACCGCAGACTACTCCGTCACAATTTTGCTCGCGGGCATGGTCCATGATCGCGGACTCAAACCCGCTGAGCCACATCACCACTCGCTTGACCATCGATTTGAGCCACGCGCAGGCGCCGTAAGGATTCTTCTTCCGCCGCCCGGGCAGGCGATTGAACAATCGGTTCGCACTGAGCACGGCGTCATAGGCAAACGACGTTGCCTTGGACACCCACTGGGCCTGGGTCTCGACCACATCGAAAAGGTCCCCGTGAGTGATCAGAAAACGCCAACCGCCCGACGACTCGAACACGAATTCGTTCGCAAAGTGGATATCGGAGAATTGGTCGGGAATCATCCCGAGGCTCTCCTTATTTCGCAGGAACGAATCGTGATTGCCGGGGACATAGAAAACCTCCGTTCCCCCTGCGATCAGCGACTCGATATGGTCAATAATCTCCTTGCAGGCGCCGGACCAGTGCCAGCCTTGGTTGCATCGCCAACCGTCGATGAAATCACCGACGAGATAGACTTGCTCGGGCGTATAGGACCGCAGGAATTCGAGACACTGCTGAGCCTGGGAATGCTTCGATCCCAGGTGAACATCACTGATCAAGAGCGTGCGGACCGCCGTCGTGGGGGAGTGGTTCGCCATGTTTTTTGCTGACCTTCGCGAAAAGATGGACGCCGAAAGGGTTTTCACAACCGGCTGAGGCAGGGTGGAATTCTAGCGTAGACCAGGACCATGCAACCGCTTTTTCTGAAACGGCAAATGATAATCCCTTTTGGCCCGCAGTGGGTTTGTATTGCGACGTTGGGACGACTATTATTGGCTCGGCGGTCAGTTATTGAAAGCCTCAATACCGCCTCCCTCCCCCTATTTCCCGCCTCAGCAGACGCCCCGCCCCCGCTTCGGCCAGCCGGGGTTTGGGGTTCGTCATCTTTTTAGATGGGTGACCGTTCCGTCGGAAATGGCTCCCGCAATTGACTCCGCATTTGGAAAACAATCGATGCCCACACCCTGTCTCCTGTGGCCACTGCAGCGTTTCGCCAGCTTCCTTGTCGTGGCGACCTGCGTTCTCAGCCAGGGGGTAGCAACCCGGACGCAGGCGGCAGGAACCCCAAAAATTGCCGTTGCCGAACAAGACCCTGATTTTGCCGTTCAGGGTGAATACGTGGGCTCTGACCAAGCGATGCAGGTGATCGCGGTCGGTGATGGCGAATTTGACGTGGTGATCTACGAAGGGGGCCTCCCGGGGGCTGGCGCTCGCGGCGAGCCACGCCGCATCGAAAGCGATATCGACGCCATTGGCGACCTCGCCGAGTCGATGGGGATGAAGCGGATCCAACGCACCAGCCCCACGCTAGGCCGAGCGGCACCGAGCGGGGCAATTGAACTGTTCAATGGGACCGCCGAATCCGTCGATCAGCATTGGAACGGGGGGAAACTGAGTGACGACGGATTGCTCCTACCGGGTACCAAGACGAAGCAAAGTTTTGCTGATTATCGACTGCACATCGAATTCCGGACGCCTTTCGCCCCCGATGCACAGGGCCAAGGGAGAGGCAACAGCGGCGTCTACCACCAAGGCCGCTACGAGACACAGGTTCTCGATTCATTCGGTCTGGAGGGACTCGATAACGAATCCGGTGGCATCTATACAGTCAGCACCCCCACGGTCAACGCATGCTTGCCTCCACTGAGCTGGCAAACCTACGATGTCGATTTCACTGCACCACGGTTCGATGCCAAGGGTGCGAAGACTTCGAACGCGCGGATGACGGTTCGGTTGAATGGAATCATCGTGCAGAACGATGTCGAGGTTCCCGGACCGACTCCGGGCGGAATGTATTCCGACGAGGCGACCGAGGGACCAATCATGCTGCAGGATCACGGCGATCCTGTGCGATTTCGCAACGTTTGGTTGGTGCCGCGAGATGCCGACCGGGAAGCAACCCGGCCGATCGTACCGGGCTTCGAACGCTTCGTCGCGTCAGACTCCACTCCGCTCGCCGAGGCGGGCGAGATCCTGATGGCATCGCTGGCTTGCACAGCCTGTCATGCGGCCGACGAAACGCTCACCCCGGCGCAACTCGGTCCCGACCTGAGCGAGGTGGCAGGCCGCGTCCGGGCCGATGCTCTGGTCGCCATGATCGCCAACCCGCATGCGACCAAACGCGGCACCACGATGCCGGACCCTTGGCCCGGAGCGGACGGCCCAACGCGACAGCAGAACTCAGAGAAAATCGCCAGCTACCTGATGCTCCGCGGACAGGGGCAGATCGCTGACCGCGTCGTCAGTCAAACGCTCGCCGATCGCGGCAACGAACTCTATCACAGCATCGGCTGTGTTGCCTGCCACGGATCGCTCGACGAAGACAGCCCCACAACGCCGCTGGCGACCACAGTGCCCCTCGGGCAAACTCACCGGAAATACACCGTTCCATCCTTGATCCATTTCCTGCAAAACTGCACGACCATTCGCGGCGGATTGCGAATGCCAGCGATGGTAGGGACGCCGGACGAAGTCGCTGCTGTCGCGGCTTATCTCACCCGGCAAACCACCGTTGGTGTTCATGACGCGACCTTCCAACGGAAAATCTATCGAGGACAGTGGGAGAAACTCCCCCACTTTGACGGTCTTGAGCCAGTTCAATCCGACGAAGTCAGCGGATTGAAGATAGATGATGTGAAACCCAAAAATCAGTTTGCTGCCGTGTTCGAAAGCAACCTTTCGATTGAACAGGATGGTGACTACACCTTCCTCCTCTCGAGCGATGATGGTAGCGCCATGGAAATCGATGGGCACCGACTCGTCAATGACGGCATCCATCCGACCACCACCAAGCAAGCGACCTATCCACTCACTGCGGGTATCTATCCCATCCGAGTCGAGTACTTTGACGGCGGCGGTCAAATCGAACTCCAATTGGAGATGATCGACCCGCGGTTGGGCCGCGACAACATCACGGCCTGGATCACCAATGACGAACAGGGCGCCCCGACAGATTTACTGCCTAGCGAATTCGTTCCCGACGAGGCCTTCGTCGAGGAAGGTGAGCAGTTGTTCCAGAGCGCCCAGTGCGCACGGTGCCATACCTTCGACACCACCGCCCCTAAGACCGAGGATGCGGCGCACTCCTTGGCGTCAGAACTCAACGGGTTGCCAGCAGCGGGTGGCTGCTTGGCGGAACAGGTCCAATCGCCTGCGGTCGATTTCCACTTGGGCGCGACCCAGGTATCGGCGATCAGGGCGGCTTTGAAAAAACGCCGTGATGGCGAGCGTCCCGAAATGGATGACGCCCGCCGCGTCCACACCACCATGGCGACGCTCAATTGCTATGCCTGTCATCAGCGTGATGGGATCGGCGGCCCCGAGCCGTCGAGAGACGAATTCTTCGGCAGCACAACGCCGGAAATGGGGCTGGAGGGCCGCATCCCGCCTTCGCTGACCGGTGTCGGTGATAAACTCAATGACGACTACCTCGGTCGTGTCCTCCAGTCCGGCGCCGACACGCGTACGTACATGAAGACTCGCATGCCGGCCTTCGATCACGAGAAACTCGCTGAGTTTGAAAAAGCGATGGTGCGTTCAGATCGCAGCGACGCGGTGGAACCGATCGAGTGGTCTGAATCGGCACAGGACATTCAAATCGAAGGCCGAAAGCTCTGCGGCAACGGCGGTTTGGCGTGTATTAAATGCCACAGCTACAACGGCAATACGGGAGGTGGACTCGGTGCCATTGATATGCTGCTGATGCCAGAGCGACTGCGGCCAGAATGGTTTCAGCGATACTTGAAGGATCCGACCTTCTATCGCCCCGGAACCCGCATGCCCAATAGCTTCATCGAAGGACAGTCCGCACTCACAGACATCTACGAGGGTGATCCCAACAAACAAATCGAAGCGATGTGGCAATACCTATCGCTGGGCACGAACGCGAAAGAACCGCAAGGGCTCAATCAAAATGCGATCGTGCTCTCCGCTAATGAGCGGCCGCGGATCTATCGCAATTTCTTCGACGGCGTCAGCCCGCGTGGCATTGGCGTGGCGTATCCCGGAGACCTTGATTTGATTTGGGATGCAAATCAAATGTCACTGGCGCAGGTCTGGAAGAATGGTTTCATCGACGCATCGAAACATTGGAGTGGACGGGGCCAAGGCACCCAGCGACCGCTCGGCGACGCCGTCGTGACTTTCGCTTCGGCGCCTGAGTTGGCGGTTCTAGATTCGCCCTCAGCGGCCTGGCCAACTGCGTCGGGACGTGAACTGGGATACCAGATGCGTGGCTATCGGCTCGATGAGAATGGCAATCCCACGTTCGGCTATTCGATCGGCAAGACCAATGTGGAGGACCATCCTCTGCCGGCCGAGGATGGGTTTGAGCGGCGAATCACAATCGACGCCGAGGCGGATCAGCCTGACCAAACCTTGGTGTGGCAATTCGCGGAGGGGCAGATCGATCCGGTCGACGAGGGCTACCGCATCGATGGACGCGTCACGATGCGTGTCGAGGGTGTCGACGTGCAACTTCTGAGCGTGGACGGGAAACAGGTACTGCGGGCCGTGATCCCACCCGCTGCCACGACGACCATTTCACAAACCATTCGCTGGTAAAGATTCATGATCAACCCCATTCAATTCCTCGCATGTCTCACCGCCCTGTCCGTAGCAGGAATGAGCGCGGTGTCTGCTCAGACACCCTCTGCTCAGGCACCCCCGACACAGACACCCTCGACTGGGCCGCCTGTTGAGAGTGACTACTACTCGATCACGACGTTTGAAACGCCGCCCGGTGAGGTAATCGAAGCCTGCGGTTTTCAGCGGATGCCCGACGGGCGACTGGCGGTCTGCTCGCGACGCGGTGATATCTTCATGATCTCTGATCCGTTGGCCGAAGAGGTGACGGCGGAGCAATTCCAAGCCTATGCCCGAGGGCTGCATGAGCCGCTGAGTTTGGCATTACGTGATGGCTGGCTCTATGCCGTCCAACGTCCCGAGGTGACACGAATGCGAGATACCGACGACGACGGCCTGGCCGATGTCTTCGAAACCTACGCCGATGGCTGGGGCATCTCAGGCGACTACCACGAGTATGCGTTTGGATCGAAGTTTGATGCCGAGGGTAACCTGTTTCTGACCCTGTGTTTAACAGGTTCATTTAGCAGCAAAGTTCCGTTTCGAGGTTGGGCAATGAAGATTACGCCCGACGGCCAGACGCTACCGTTGAGCAGCGGCGTTCGATCTCCTGGGGGCATGGCCACAGACATGCACGGCAATCTGCTGTACACCGACAACCAGGGTCCCTGGAACGGCACCTGCGGATTGAAGCTGCTACGTCAGGGTAAGTTCGTCGGTCATCCCGGCGGTTTTCAGTGGTACGACCAAGCACCTTCGATGGGGCCGCAGCCGACCGAACCGGCCAGTCCCAGCCGGATGTATACCGAGGCGGCCAAAATCCCGGAACTGATTCCTCCGGTCGTCCTATTTCCCTACAATAAAATGGGCAAGAGCGCCTCCGGGATCGCCTGCGATACAACGGCAGGCAAATTCGGTCCTTTTGCCGGCCAGCTCTTCGTCGGCGACCAAACCCAGAGCCGTGTCATGCGGGTGTTCACCGAGGAGATTGACGGCGTCTGGCAAGGTGCCTGCTTCCCGTTCCGCAAAGGCTTCGCATCGGGCAACGTGGGTGTCGAGATGGACGCCACCGGCGCGTTGTTCGTCGGCGGAACGAACCGCGGTTGGGGATCGGTCGGCCCTCGCGAGTTCGCGATCGAGCGACTCGATTGGAACGGCAAGGTGCCCTTTGAAATCAAAGAGATGCGTCTGCAGCAAGATGGATTCGAATTGGTTTTCACTCAACCGGTCGACGCAGCGACCGCTGGCAACCCAGACTCTTATCGGATGTCAACGTACACCTATGAATACCGGGAACAGTATGGCAGCCCGGAGGTCGACACGACTCAGGCCAGTATCACATCGGCGACCGTTTCGAACGATCTGACTCGTGTGCGATTGGTCATCGACGGGCTGCAGCTCGGGCATGTCCATGAACTGCATGCCGAGGGTGTCCTCGGCATAGACGGAAACGGTTTGCTGCACACCGAAGCGTACTATACGCTCAATAAGTTGCGATAGCTGAAGGGTAATCTCCCTTTTCGGATAGGCTCGAAGTTGCAACATCGCATCCCCATTGAGATGACCATGCATAAAACCGGCTTTCATCACGACAAGAATAACGCAGGTTCGCAGCAGCCGATTGCATTCCTGTTGTCGCTGCTGGTCGGGATCGCCTGGGCTTCTGCGGCAGTCGCAGAAGAGGCGGATCTCATCCGTTTCAACGAACAGATTCGACCGATCCTTTCGGAAAACTGTTTCGAATGCCACGGTCCCGATCCGGAGAGCCGCGCCGCGGACCTGAGACTCGATCAGTTGGAGAATGCTGTTGACTATGGCGCGATCGTGCCTGGTCAACCGGATGAAAGCGTCCTGGTCGAACGCATTCTCTCCGACGACATCGACATGGTCATGCCGCCCGAAGAGTCGCATAAGACCCTCAATGAGCATCAAAAACACCTGCTCACCGAATGGATTCGTCAAGGAGCGAACTATCAGCTGCACTGGTCATTCGAACCGATCCCGGCCGACCGGGACGAATCACGGACAGTAGATAACTTCATCGACGAAACTCTGAGAGAGAAGAGTTTGACGCCATCGCCCTCGGCGTCGCCTGAACGTTGGCTGCGACGGGTGACGCTCGACCTGACCGGTCTTCCGCCCACGCTCGCCGAGATCGATGCGTTCTTGACCGATGATTCAACCGAGGCCAAAGCCAAGGTTGTCGATCGTCTCTTGGCGTCCACCGCATACGGGGAACGGATGGCCGCAGAATGGCTGGACGTGGCCCGCTATAGCGACACCTATGGCTACCAGGTTGATCGGGACCGTTTCGTTTGGCCGTGGCGTGACTGGGTAATTGATGCTTTCAACCGCAATCTGCCCTACGATGAATTCATCATCGAACAGCTCGCTGGTGACTTACTGCCCGATGCCACCGAAGATCAAATTTTGGCGACAACGTTCAACCGCTTGCATCCGCAAAAAGTGGAAGGCGGCAGCGTGGAAGAGGAGTTTCGGGTCGAGTACGTCATCGATCGAGCGCAAACGGCCTCAACGGCTTTCATGGGGCTGACTTTTGAGTGTGCCCGTTGCCACGATCATAAGTTTGATCCGCTGACCCAGAAAGAGTTTTTTCAACTCAACGCGTTCTTCGCCAATATCAATGAAGCGGGGCTGTACTCCTTTCACACCAACAGTATTCCCACGCCCACGCTGAGGTTACCCACCGACGACCAGCGTGAACAGCTCGCCGGGGCGCGGCAAGCGGTGGCGGATGCCGAAGCCAAGCATTCCGCTGCGGTGAACGCCATTGACATCGAGACGACATCGGCTGGAAACAATCTCAGTAGCCAGCTCTCTTTCCTTTCGACCGCGTCCCAGAACTTCGATGAGGAGGCGGCGAAGAAGTTGCCCGGTGAGCGGGTCGATGGGGTGCGAGGCTCTGCTGCTCGATTGTCCGGGGATGCGGGCGTCTCGGTCGGCCCAGCCGATTTCCGTCGTTGGCAGCCCTTCTCGGTGTCGCTCTGGCTGCAAACACCCGATGTCAAAGACCGCGCTGTCGTCTTCCATCATTCCCTCGGTTGGACCGATGCCGCCAGCCGTGGTTATCAACTCTTGATTGAAGACGGGAAACTGTCCGCCTCTTTGATTCACTACTGGCCCGGCAACGCCATCAGCATCCGCACCCACACGGATGTCCCGATCGGACAATGGCAACATGTCGTCATCACCTATGACGGTTCGAGCCGAGCGGCGGGACTGCAGATGTTCATCGATGGAAAGCTGGCCGAGTGTGAGATCGTCGAGGATTCACTGACCAAGGAGATCACGGCCGGTAAACAACACAACATCACCATCGGTGAGCGCACCCGTGACCGCGGTTTCACCGATGGACTCGTCGACGAGTTTGAGGTCTACGATCGCAGGCTCACGTCCGCCGAAGTGGCGCTGAGATTTCAGCACGAGTCGCTCGAGTGTCTTGAGAGCCCCGACGCTATTTCCGAGTTACCCGGGCGGCACCGCCGTGAGTTCCTTGCCGCGTACGCTGACGAGTCCTGCCGAGAATCGCTCGCCCAGCTGGCCGCAGCCCGAGAGAAGCGAGATGTGCTGCTCGACTCGATCGACGAGATCATGGTGATGCGAGAATTGCCCGAACCCCGCGACACTTACGTGCTCGGCCGGGGCGTCTACGATCAACATCAGGAGCGGGTCAGTCCGGCAACACCCGCCGTATTGCCAGCGATGGCCGACGACGAACCGCGCAATCGCTTGGGGCTGGCGCATTGGCTGACGAATCCAGACCACCCGTTAACGGCCCGGGTGGCTGTCAATCGATACTGGCAGCTGCTCTTTGGCCGAGGCTTGGTCGTGACCACGGAAGACTTTGGCAATCAGGGTTCGCCGCCTTCACATCCGGCGCTGCTGGATTGGTTGGCCCGCGGATTCATCGATTCGGGATGGGACGTCAAAGAACTGCTTAAAACGCTGGTGCTCTCCAAAGCTTACCAGCGCGACTCAGTCGCCACCGGCGACGCTCGCCAAACCGACCCCGAAAACATCTGGTTAGCACGTGGTCCGGCGGCGCCCCTGACCGCTGAGATGATCCGCGACTCGGCTCTCGCCAATAGTGGCTTGATGGTTGGCAAGGTTGGAGGTCCGCCGGCGCGGCCGTATGAATTGGCCGTAGCGTTCAAACCAGTCAAACCCGACAAAGGGGCAGGGTTGTATCGGCGCAGCCTCTACACCTATTGGAAACGCACATCGCCTGCGCCCGTGATGCTGGTCCTCGATGCATCGATGCGGGATGTGTGCCGGGTGCGGCGTGAGCGAACGAGTTCACCGTTGCAGGCGATGGTGCTGCTCAACGGACCGCAGTATGTCGAGGCTGCTCAAGGCGCAGCCTCCGAGGTGCTTCAGGACGTTGGAGGCGATGCCGATGAGGACCGGCAAGTCGAACGGCTCTTTCAACTCTTGACGAGCCGCCTGCCGACGGAGCGGGAGAAGACGATACTAACAAGCCTCTACCAGGACCAGCAGCAGATGTTCGCGGCGGACAGGAAGGCTGTGGATGAGTACCTGCAGATGGGCGAATTTGAGCCCGGCGATAGACTCGACAAAGTCGACGTCGCCACACTCTCGATCGTGGCGCAAGCGATCATGAACTTGGACGATTGTTTGATCAAACGATAGGGAGCTGACGATGAGTTTTGACATACCTGGCAGCCGACGGCAGTTCCTCAATCATTTCGGCATGGGACTCGGCGGCATGGCACTGGCCGACTTAATGTCCACCCCCGCAGCGGCGAATGTCGGTGACGCAGGCGATCGCAAATCTCTGCCGGAGAACGCGGCGCTCGCCGCGCTGCATCATGCGCCGCGTGCCAAACGAGTGATCTATTTGTTTCAAGCCGGCGCACCCTCACAGATGGATCTGCTCGACCACAAACCGCTGCTCAACGAGTTGCATGGCACGCAGTTACCCGACGAAGTGCGCGGCGGTCAGCGATTGACCGGCATGTCGGGGAACCAATCGAGCCTGCCGCTGGTCGGATCGCCGTTCCAATTTGCTCAGCACGGACAAAGCGGTGCGTGGATGAGCGAATTGTTGCCACACACGGCCAAGATCGCCGACGAACTCTGCATCGTCAAATCGATGTACACCGAGGCGATCAACCATGGACCAGGCGTCACGTTCCTGCAAAGCGGCAGTCAACTGCCTGGCCGGCCAAGCATGGGCGCGTGGTTGAGCTATGGGCTTGGCGCTGAAAATGAGAACCTTCCCGCCTTCGTCGTCCTGCTGACGAAGAACAAAGGCGGCCAACCCCTGGCGGCCCGTCTCTGGGGTTCGGGGTTCCTGCCCTCGGAACATCAAGGCGTCCGATTTCGCAGCGCCGGCGACCCGGTGCTCTATCTCCGCAATCCGGCTGGCGTGAAGGCACCGGGGCGACGCCGGATGCTCGACGCAATGAATGAGTTGCACCAACTCAAACTGGAGTCGGAGTCGGATCCTTACGTCGAAGCTCGGATCGCTCAACATGAATTGGCGTTCCGGATGCAGATGTCGATCCCAGACGTCACGGATATCTCCGGTGAATCGCAGGCGACTCTGGATTCCTACGGACCCGACGTCGGCGAGAACGGCACGTTTGCTTCGAACTGCCTACTGGCTCGCCGGTTGGCTGAACGGGGCGTGCGTTTCATTCAGCTCTATCACCAAGGCTGGGACCAACACGGTGGCCTGCCCAAGCAGCTTCCTGTGCAGTGCAAGGAAACCGACCAACCCGCTTCAGCGCTCGTCAGGGACCTGAAGGCTCGGGGGATGCTCGACGAGACACTCGTCGTTTGGGGCGGCGAGTTCGGACGCACGAACTACTGCCAAGGCACGCTGACGGCGAATAACTTTGGCCGAGATCATCACCCGCGTTGTTTCACCATGTGGATGGCGGGCGGCGGTGTCCGACCAGGCGTCTCGTATGGAGAAACCGATGAGTACGGCTACAACGTCGTTGCCGACCCAGTTCATGTGCACGATTTCCAAGCAACGCTGCTGCATCTGCTCGGCATCGATCACGAACGTTTAACGTACCGCTATCAAGGTCGACAATTTCGCTTGACCGACGTACACGGTCAGCTCATCCAGCCTATACTGGCGTGACCCGTCGTCGCACCCGCGAACCTACCGTGGTGGGTGATCAATAGCTGGCGACTTTGGAGTGGACGAGTTCTTGGGACTAGCGAGTTTGTCGTATAAGCACCTGCACAGAAGCTCTTGCAACAATCGAATAGACTAGCCGATGGGCGCTAGCCCCGGTTGCCGGGTGAAACGCGAAGCGTTTCGAGAACCGGGGCTAGCGCCCACCGGCTAATTAAGTACGGAAACTTATGCACAGGTGCTTACGAGGCGACGAGTTCTTGGGACGCAGGGCTCGTCGCCTCCTGTTGATCATCCATCAGTTTGCGTCCCCGTTTGCTTGCCACACGCCGAAGCGACGTTTTGAAAATTAGATAACCGCGGCATCGATACGCGTTCCCCTGTCAGCTCGTTACCTCGCCCGCTAAAACCAGATAGGGTTCCCCCTTTCCCAAGGAGTCTGACGATGAGATTCGACCCGATGGCCCAATCCCCACGCCGCATAGCGGTGAAGGGATTCATGCTCGCGATCGTGTGCTGTTGTAGCTGGCAATGGGACGGCCACGAAACCGCGACTGCCGCAGAACAGTCCGAACCGGTGTTCCGAGCGGGCGCGGCCAAAGTGGAAGTCAAAACACCGATGGGGATGCCCATCGTCGGAAATTGGAATTCGCCACCGGCAACGCATGTCCATGATGAGTTGCATGTCCGCTGCTTGCTACTCGATGACGGTCAGACCCGTATTGCATTTGCGATTTGTGATAATGTTGGGATTCCCCGTGAGGTTTTCGACGCCGCACGCAACCTGATCGATGCCGAGACGGACGTCGACGCTGAGAACGTGTTGATGGCGGCCACGCACACGCATAGCGGCGTCTCGGCCCGCGACACGCGCACCGTCGATGGCGAACAGATCCTCAGCACCTACCAGCAACTGCTGGCCCGGCGGATCGCCGACGCAGTTGTGAATGCCGAGCAAAGATTGCAACCAGCCAAGATCGCTTGGGGGAGCGTCGATGTCCCTTCGGAAGTCCACAATCGGCGGTGGTACGTCAAGGACGAATCCTTGCTCGACAATCCCTTCGGTGGAGTCGACAAGGTTCGCATGAATCCGCCGAGCAGCAGCGATGCGTTGATCAAGCCCGCTGGCCCGACCGACCCCGAAGTATCGTTCATTAGCGTGCAGACAAGCGATGGCGCGCCGCTCGCATTGCTCGCGAACTACTCTCTGCACTATGTCGGCGGAGTGCCCGCTGGCGAGATTTCAGCGGACTACTTCGCCGCATTTTCAGAGCGGATTGGCGGCTTGTTAGCCGCCCAAGGCGACGCCGATTTCGTGGGCATCCTCACCAACGGGACCAGCGGCGATGTCAACAACATCCCCTTTGGCAGCAAAAACCGGACTTCCAAAGAACCGTACCAGCGGATTGAGGAGGTATCGAAGTTGGTCGCCGAAAAGGTCGCGGCGGCCTGCCAGTCGATCCAGTACCAAGACTGGGTGCCACTGGCGAGCGCCCACGCGGAATTAACCCTGGAGATGCGAAAACCCGACCCAGAAATGCAGCGATATTTCGCTAGCCTTCAGGGTGCGGGCCGCGATCCCGACAACATCCATCGTCACGCCATGACGTATGCCAAGCGAATCGAACGCTTGCAAGCCGGTCCTGATGAATCCACAATTCTCTTGCAAGCCTTTCGGATTGGTGATCTTGGTGTGATGTCGATTCCTTTCGAGGTGTTCGCCGAAACGGGGCTGGACCTGAAAAAACGCAGCCCGCTGCCCGATGCGTTTACCATCGAACTGGCCAACGGCAGCTATGGATACTTGCCCACCCCGCGGCAACACGAACTCGGTGGCTATGAAACATGGATGGGCACCAACCGCGTCCAGTTGGATGCATCCGATCGGATCACCGACGTGCTGCTGTCGTTGTCGCAACAGATTGCCCCCAATGATTGAGAGCCTCGCTATGCGAATGACCGCTGTGGTAGTCGCGATCGGCATGCTGGTCGCAACCGGACCTCTCGAAGGTCAAGTCGTCCCCCGGCATGCTGCGGCGGGTTCTGTGGACCATTCTCCCGCTCAAACAGCCCGGCAACTTCAGGTTCGCGACGGCTATTCCGTGAAGCTTGCTTCCGCAGAGCCGGACGTGATCGATCCGGTATCGGCGGCCTGGGATAGCCGTGGCCGGTTGTGGGTTGTGGAAATGCCCGACTACCCCCATCCTCGCCCCGATCAAACTGAGCTTCATGGTCGGATCCGTGTGCTGAGCGACCGTGCAGCCGATGGTCGATTCCAGCAGGTTACCACGTTTGCAGATGGACTGAATTTCGCGACCGGAGTTCTGCCTTGGCGTGAGGGCGCGATCGTCACCACGGCGGGCGAAATCGCTTTCCTGAGTGATACCGATGGAGACGGTCGGTCGGACACCCGTGAAGTCTGGTTCTCGGGGTTTACGATCGGCAATGAGCAGCTCCGAGCCAACCATCCCACGCTCGGCCCCGATGGGTTGGTCTACGTTGCAGGTGGGCTTCGCGGCGGAAAAATCTCGGCGGTATCGGACCGATTCGATTCTGCAAAACCATCCGTCAACTTGCAGAACCGAGACTTCTATTTCGATCCACGCGGTGGCCGCTGGGGCACCGTTTCGGGAAAGAGCCAGCACGGATTAACAATCGATGATTTCAACCGGCGCATCGGCTGCAGCAATCGCAATCCGGCGATCGAGTCCACGATCGCTGCCGATGTGATTGACCGGGATCCGCGTCTGAATGCTGCCGATGGAATCGCCGACATCGGTCGGGCCGGGTTCGAATCTCGTGTCGTTCCGATCAGTAACGCGTGGACGACCAGCAATCTGCACGCCGGTCAGTTCAGTGCCGCATGCGGTGTCAGCGCACCGGGGTGGACCAACGGTGCCGATGCAGAATGGCTGCTGGTCTGTGAGCCAACCGGGTCGCTGGTGCAGCGACAAGCCTTGCAACGAACGAAGGGGAATTGGCGGAGTGAACGGGAGGACGAGGAGTCCGAATGGCTGGCCTGCGCCGATGACTGGTTTCGGCCAGTCGACGTTGTGCCTGATTTCGCTGGCGCGGTACTGGTCGTGGACATGTCCCGGGCGGTGATTGAACACCCTCACTGGGCGCCCCCCGAGCTCAAAAATCGCCCCGATACGTGGGACGGGAACGACCAAGGGCGAATTTGGTTGGTTTGCCCCGGTGAGGCGGCACCGCAGGTCCACTCGATTGCAGGGGATGATGAGGCCCTGGCAGCCATCACCGCTGCGGATCCACTGCGGCGATCCTTGGCATCATCGTACTGGTATGCCAGCAGTTCTGGCGAAGAAAAACCATCCGAGAAAGTCCTCCAATCGCTCTCGATGATCCTGAGCGATCCCACGACCTCTCCCGCCGGATTGGCTCGAACGGCACAACTGCTCAATCGATGGGATCAACTCTTTCCCCAACAACTCGCCCTGCTCAGGGCCAGCAACAACGCGCGAGTCCGTTCACTCACCGTTTCGCTGCGAGAACAGAATTTTCCCGACGCGGCGCCCTTGCTGAGTATTGATCAGCTCGCAGGTTCACTGAACGATTCTTCCGTGCTCGTGCGACAATCCGCGTTGCAGTCGATTGCAGCCTCGATCGAGCCAGCCGATTTGGATCGCGGTCTGATCGAATCATTGTTGAAGCTGGCCCGCCACGACGCCGAACACAAGCGAATCTTGGATCTGCTCGTGGCGATGCCCGGTGACTGCGCCGCCGAACTGCTCGCCGCTGGTCTCCAGACGATGCACCCGACACCGGCACTCGTCCAGAGAGGCTGGATGTTGCGTGCCGCTGCCAAGCAACCTCGTCACACCGCGGATGTCCTCGCCGACTGGATCGAAAATGATGCCCGCATGGGTGAGCAGGGTGCGGGTGCGGACGCGGAACTCGCCTTGCAACTGGTGACAGCATGGAAAGCCGGGGCGGCGACTCATGCCTTCTCGCAATCACAGGACAACGAGACGTCTTGGACTGCCGATCGTTTTAAGAAAGCGTTGACTCGTTTTGAAACGGTCGCTCGGGTCGCGAGAGGGTTGCTCGTCGATGACGCGCAATCGACGCACACCCGGCTCGATGCACTTCAGTGGTGCAGCACAATGGACCCACTGCCCAGCGAAACACGCCAGCTCGTCGAGCCCGGCAATCCGGCCGAACTCCGCGCGGCGGCCTATGCGGTACTGATGCAGCGAGATGCGGCCTGGTGCCAGGGGTATGTTCTTGACCATGCCGACGAGATCTCGCCGTCGGATCGAGGAGCAATCGTGTCGGCAGCGAAACGGCAAACCAGTTCAGCGTTATGGCTATTGGACGCCATGGAACACGACGCACTCTCGCGAACGTTTGTTGATCCAGCGTCCATGGATTGGTTTCGAAACCATGCCGACGACAGCATCTCCACTGCGGGCAAACGAATCTTTGCCCCAGCAGGGGATGTGGTCGCCGCGATGCGTCAGTACGCGCCCGCCGTGGATCAGATCGAGTCCGCTGATGTCGAGGCGGGCCAGGCACTCTTTGTCCAGCACTGTGCGAGCTGCCACCGGATCGACGGGGTCGGCCACGAAATCGGCCCCGATATCAGCGACAGTCGAACGAAGACACCCGATGCCATCCTCGCGGCCATCTTGGACCCCAATGCGGCGATCGACGCGTCCTTCGTGAGCTACCATGTGGTTACCGCTGACGGGGAAGCGATCACGGGACTGCTCGCTGGCGAATCGAGCGACGCGGTCACGCTGCAACTCGCCGGCGGGCAATCACGCCGCATCGATCGCGACGAGATCGAAATTCTCCAGACGTCCGACGTCTCGCTGATGCCCAGTGGTCTGCAACGAGTCCTCGACGTGCAGCAAATGCGCGACCTGATCGGGTACCTCAAACGCTGGCGGTATGCCGCTGCGCAGTAACCACCGCCCTCCTCCACGGCCATTTCCAGTGCGAGCTTTCGCGGCCCTCAGACTGACCGGCACTGACACAACCGCACCGCATCGCCGCAGTTTTCAACGAGCGGAATCTTCGCTTGTCCGCAGGCCAGGTCAATGATTTGGTCACCAATTTTGCTTGACCCCCGAACCGAACCCCCTCATACTCAAACGACGCCAACTGGCGATAAGAGTCCCTCGAACCGGCGATAGCACTTCCCGTGTCACCAAGGGGCCCGAAGGTCCAACCGGCGATAATTACCTGGTTATCAACGCCTGATCAATAAGTGACGCATTTTGCGAAAGCTTTTCTGTGGTGGACAAGGCGAGGAGCTGTAGTTCCCCCGTACTGGACGAGGCGACGAGTCCTTGATTCTCCATAGGTTTTCCTACGCCGAAGGCGTTGAAGAAAATAGCCGGTGGTTTGAGCGGAGCGAACACCACCGGATAGGTCGCCAAACGCAAACGCCAACCCCGAATGGGGTTGAAGATCATTCACGACGGGATCTGCGACCCACTTCGGGGTCGACGTTCCACTCGGTGTTTCCTTTATGTTACTTTACATCGGCTTCTCTCGAACTGCGCGGCGTTGCAGCGCACGGGAAGGCGAAGGCACACCCTGATTATCGCCCCGGTGGCCCCTTTCGTTTCTGCGAGTTGTTCGCAGATCGAAGGTGCATCAACATTTTTTCTGTTCAATGCGCGCCCCTATCCACATGAACCAACCTGAACCCGACAAGCTATTGCTTGTTCAACGCATCTGAAGTGATTTATCGTCATCTGATGCCATTCCATTACCTGACTGGCTTGATTCTGAAGCTCATCCGCAGAATCAGTGGGTGAAACAAAGGAAGAAACCAGTCGCTTCGAGGCTAAATTCAAAGTTCACAGAGAGACTCCAGACGACAACTCCCGCCCCCCAGCCCAGCGGGCGGCAGATGAACTGCCGGTGGCGTCAGCCACCTGTGGTTGGTCAATCGGAAGCATGCAAGACCGGAGGTCGACACATTCCGCCCAGATGGTTGGGTGCACGGTTTCTGTCGCCCGCTGGGATTTCAATCCATTGCGGCCGGATTGCTCTCTCTCATCGCGTTCTGGCATTGAGTCGCACTCGTACTTTTTGCTGCGACTGACGGACTGGGTGATGATCGGCACGGCGAACTGACACGAACGCTCCATCGCATCGTGTCGATGCTGACCCGCCTGACCGCATGCCCGGAAACTGCGGCCGAGCCCGCCGTCGAGTACAATGCTGGAATCGAGTACGAGTACCGCGATGCTGAGTACGAGTAAGATGGTGTGAACAATCTAGAACAATACGCTGCACAAGAGCGGCGAAGCTACGTTTTTTGACAATGGAAAATCTCTGGTCGCCGCGCCGCGGTCGCTGACGTTACCCGACTCAGACAACTCATTCCCTCTCCACCATCACGGATGGAAGCAATGTTGCTACGCAAGCTAATCATCGCAACTTCGATCCTCGTCAGCCCTTCTTTGTCTCACGCGTTAACAACTGAGGAGGTAGTGACCCCAGAAAACATCCGAAAAGCGGGCAACGGACTTGCCGTCACCGTAACGAAGCATACAGACGGAGCTCTCACTTTTTGCGTGTCTATGACTTGCATAGAAGGGGAACTTGCGTTGCTTCGATCTCACATATCGGATGGTTCAGCAACCTATGCCCACAGCACTTGCTTTGTTTCTCCGCTTAAGGGAAGGGCGACTGCGCAGGTAACGATACCCGAAAAGTTCTTACCTACGTCAAGCTTATCATTCTCGTTCGTCCGCTCGCGGCGAACAAACGAAAGCGAGCGTATTTTGATGTCGGGTGCAAACGTTTACTACATTTCGCTCGTTGATTTTTCGTCCCAAGTGGCGACGATAACACCGCCCCCCGAGAAACCGACGATAACAACGCATCCCGCGCCGGTCGTCGTTTTGCGAGACCCCAAAACTGACGAGTAACCAAACCAAATGCTAGGCATCTTCAAACCAACTTGCCCCGTAGACGGTACGACCAAGGATTGGATCGAACGCCGCTTCGACTGGCTGACACACCTGCGTCCCGATGCGAAAGCATACGTTTCGCGTGGCATTCGATACATTACGAAGGTTCAAGATTGCGGTTACCTTCCCGCCATTCAACGCGGCGGATAATCACGCGATCGGGATAGTGCCGCGGTTACCCGGGCCCCCTCCCACTCCACCTAGCACGCGGGTCCGCTGCTCGGACGGTTTGTTGCTTCGGGGCAAGGGCGTACTGCACCCAAGGACGGCTTGCGCAGTTTCACAAATGGAAAACCCACCCTCCGTGCTAGGTGAAGGCCGCCGATTTGGCCACGAACGTATGACTCGATACCTTGTCGCTATCGGCTGCATGTCGATGCTCGTTCTAATTGTCGCCGCTGCAACGTCGTACTTGCAGGCTGTTGCATCCGCCGAAATGCACGAGGCTGTGATGCGTTCTGATCTTTCCGGCGTGGTTCTTCTCGGAATTGAGTGGCACCGAATTCGCGTTTTGACTCCTGGTTGACCTACACAGTGTGGTGGACTTTCGTGCCATTCACTCCTGCGTTCAATGATTTCTTGCTTGATTCGAGAGCAGACGATACACTGGCGTGCGGCAGAAAAAACGGACTCGGGCAATGCGGGAACACGGCTCTGGCAAGGGATAGCGCGGCAGTGGTGCGACAGGTTCTCGAGGGGAATCCTTTCGTCGAGGACTTCCTTTTTTCGCTCATTGGACGCAGGATTAAATTCCTGAAAAATCCAACATCCTGGAGTCCAGCCACAGAAGTCCGCGAAGAACCTGTTAACAAGACTTAAATTCAGCACAGGGGACTAAGTTCCGCAAGGGACCGCCCCCCCACAAGACCACGCCCATGCTGGGCGTTCATGCAACCGAGCAGCGAAGTCAAGCATTCCGAAGTGGATGACCAACTGTCGCCGCCGACTGATCGGCAACGACTATGTGGACAAAATATAGATGACAACGGCAACGATAAAAGTGAACGCCGACCGTGTGAAGTACTTTCTGGTCGCGGTGCTCGTAGTCTGGCAATTTGGATTGAATTCTCTACTGACGATTGCTGGACTCACGGATTGGAAGCTAGGCGTTCTTGCGAAAATGTTGTGGGGCCTGAACCTGCTGTGGGTTGCTGGAATCGGCGCTCTTTCTATTCGTTTTCGCGAGCGTGTTTCGGCGGTCGGTCGGACGATGAAAGGGAATCGGGTGGTTTCGTTCTTCGGTTTCGTCGTGATACTTGCGTTGATTGAGGAAGCGATCACTACTGCCATGACCAACTGCGCTCCGCTCTTCGGAGCCCAGATCGGTGAGGTGTACCTTACCGCTTCGGCGAACTATTTCGACGTTGTCCTGTTTCACAGCGTAGTCGTGATGCTTCCGCAGTTCGCTGCTTGGGGAATACTGCTTCAACGGTATGAATTATCCCCGTTTGCAGCCTTCCTGTGCTACGGTTTCACGGGCTTCATTAACGAAGCACTCTTCTCAGGTCCAAATCCCCTTCAGCTCGCGCAATGGATCCTCGTCTATGGATTACTGGTCTACTTGCCCGCCTACCTGTTTGTCGGCACCAGCGGCAGACGACACGTAGACTGGTGGTTTTATCCAGTTCTTGTATTTGTTCCGGTCATCGCATCATTGCCCGTTGTCGCATTGCTGCTGCTAGTCATTGCACCGGGGCATCCCAGTATCCATTTTCCGCCGATGTAGCTGCCCCTTGGAGCGAGTTTGTCGCGGTGCCCCCATAACCAGCAAGCCTTTGACATCGCGAGGTACAAGCCGATATTCAAGGGTTTAGTTCAGGAAGCCCGGTTGATGATGGGCAGTGTACACTGAAGATCATGACACCATTCGAGCCCTCACGGTGGTGCTTTTGACGGTTCGGAGTTTGGACGACAGCACGACGGCATGTAACAGCACCGAACAATGGGTTGCAATAGAGACGGGTTGCAACAGAGACGTGCGTCACGCGTTTTGACGGTTCCAACATTTCGCGGCCGATCCCTGGCGTTCATGATTTCCGACGACGGGTTCGCACAGGCCGATCGCATCCCAACGCTGTCCAGGCGTCTGGCGATCACCGAGTACGTCACGTGGCACTCTATTTGCACCGCGAAAGCATTTGCACCCGCCAACGGTGATCCGATCCAGTATGAAAGGGAACCACGATGATGCGACTTCTTAAACTCGGCACCGTGAGCCGATACGCTTGCCTGTCCGTAATGTCCGGAATCTGTTTTACCGCTGAGGCGCAGTCGCCTGGGTCGGGACAGCCGAAACCGGTCGACCTGCCCGATCAGACCTACATGCCGGTCGTCATTGATGAGGATTTCCAGACGACGTTCCAAGCCGACAAGCAGCAGAAACCCGATGTCATGGACAAGCAGGGCCAGTTGCTGAAGCAGCGCTACGAGCTGGCCGATAACCCGTCAGACGTCATGATGTCTGCTGGGCGAAAGCCGGTGCAGCAGGGTGCTCGAGTGAAACTGCCCGATGGTCTTTCATGGAGCGATTTGGCGGACATGAAACCAGAGGAAATCAAGCAGAAGAATCTTTTTCCCATGGGCTTCCGACCGCTGCCGCACACCAAACACCCGACGGGCGGCCAGGTTTTCCCACAGGATCAAATCGATGCGATCGCTGAGGCGGAGAGTCGAGATCTCGAACGGTTCGACGTTGAGTTTGATCTACCCACGCACTTGACCCCCGAGTTCCCGCCCCCAGTTTTCCTCACCACCCGCCCTGATCTGGGCGATGTTTCGCAGGGGAAAGTCCTGACGATCAAGAACTACTATTCCCTCCTCAAAGGCTGCCTCACGCCTGTGCAGATGGAAGGAATGCGGTTGCTGCTGACCCCCTTCCCCCAACAGCAGTTCAACCAGACCGAAGATCGCAAGGTAGAGGAACCGAGTCTCGGTGTCAGCTGTTTGGATTGTCATACTAACGGGCATACCAATGCTGCCTTCCACCTCAACCCTGACACCCGACCGCAGGAGGCTCGTTTCCGTCTCGACACAGTCAGCCTACGCGGCTTGTTTAACCAGCAGATTCACGGCTCGAAGCGTTCGCTCCGCAGCGTCGAAGACTTCACGGAATTCGAGCAGCGGACAGCCTACTTCGATGGCGATCATGTCATCGCGGCCAAGAAAGGCCTGCACCTGCCCAAGCGTTCCGAAGCAGTCGCGATGATGGCGCAGATGCAAAACATGCTTGATTTCCCGCCAGCCCCGAAGCTGGATGAATTCGGCAAGCTGGATCCCGAGAAAGCGACCGAGCTAGAACTCAAAGGTCAGCAGGTTTTCTTCGGCAAAGGCCGCTGCGTCGAATGCCATGAGCCCCCATTTTATCTCGACAACAAGATGCACGACCTGCACTTGGAACGATTCTATGAACCGGAGATGATCGGTAGCCAGTACAACATTGCCGACGGACCGATCAAAACGTTCACACTTCGCGGTATCAAAGATTCGCCGCCGTACCACCATGATGGACGACTGCTGACTCTCGAAGATACCGTCGAGTTCTTCAACGTGGTGACGCAGTTGAAGTTGACCGACGACGAAAAAACATCGCTCGTAGCGTTTCTGCGCTGTTTGTAGGGCTGATGTCCTAAATCGGTGAGCCAGGTGTGCTGGACTCTCAGGTCATGGTGGTGTCAATCTGCCAGGCCGATCGCGGCGTAAGAAAACGAGTGGAGAATCAAGGACTCGTCGCCTGCTGGTCATTAGCCGCAGGCATCCCGAGGGACGTCGATGTACTGACTGCAGCTTTTCGCTCGGCGTTCTTGAGCCCCAACGGGGCGGCTGTATGAAAGCCCAGGGCATCGCCCTCTTTATCCTACACATCTTTTTTTAGCCCGTTCCGAATGCAATATAGGCTTCGCGGTACGCCTGCAGTCGCCGCAGTCCACGCCAGATTACGGTGGAACCGGGCGGTCCTTGCCCTGTTTTGTTCAAGTAGCCGCCCAACTGCGCCAACACCAGCATGAACTCG
>NZ_SJPK01000008.1:0-31659 GCF_007859855.1 Allorhodopirellula solitaria | reverse complement strand
GAATCATCGACGGCATCCTTGCTTGTGTTGAGATTTTTGTGAAGAAAAACCACGATGCAACAAGGATGCCGTTCTTCGCTAGCTCAAAATTGTTTCACGCCAGATTCGCCCTAAGTCCACGCCATTCGAGCTCGGCTCCGTTTCTCCCGGCAGTGCCAGTCTAACATTGATAATCACATCCCACAAATAAATCATTGGATACTCGAGCCATGCCTTGAAAACCTCGGGCGCACGCTTCCGTCGGATGAGCCAAAAACGGACTCGCGGCAACGCGGGGACGCGGGCCTGGGAAGGGATATTCCGGTCGATAGCGCGCCAGTGGTGCGGTTGATGCTCGTTAAGTTCACGTTTGCCGGGCATCCGTTTTTCGCTCACTGGACGCAGGAGCCTATGCCTCAAGAATCCGACATCCTAGATGCCTGCCACTAAATTCCGAGAAGAACCATAAACCGAAATAACTCCCCCGACGTGCTTAGCACTCAAGACCCACTGTATAACTGACACGTGAAATGGCCCGAGCCCAATTCACCGCAATCCGAGCATCCACTTGAAAACATCTCAATCCAAACGACCCCGCGAGAACGCCACGATTGACGACTCTCGACCGATCGAGCTACGGGGGTGCCGCGTTCACAATCTGCAGAACATCAACGTTGATATTCCGCGTGGGAAATTGACGGTGGTCTGTGGACTGTCCGGTAGCGGTAAGACGTCACTGGCCTTGGACACACTCTACGCCGAAGGCCAACGCTGCTACATCGAGAGTTTTTCAGCGTATACCCGCCAGTACCTGGCGCGGTTGGAAAAGCCAGACTGCGATTCGATCACCGGGATTCCTCCAGCGATTGCCGTCACCCGGGCTGCTGCGGTGAAGAACAATCGCAGCACCGTCGCCACGGCCACCGAGATTGCCGAGCATATCCGGCTGCTGTTCGCCAAGGCGGCCGATTTGGTCTGCTATGGGTGCGGACGCCGCGTGGAAATCGATAGCCCACAGAGCGTTGCTGCGGAGTTGTCCGATCCGGCCAGCGAAGTGGACCGCGCCATCGTCGGCTTTGAAATCTGGCTGCCCAATCGATCCGCCGCCAGTGAGATCCTGCTCGGCCTGCAGCAGGAAGGCTATTTGCGTCTGATCCTCAAGGGCGAAACGTTTCGTCTCTCCGATGAGGATCGAGGGCCGTTAGCTCGCCGGATCGGCAGCCGGGGTGTGGCGGCGATTGTCGTTGTCGATCGATTGACCGGCGATAGCGAACAGTCCCGTTGGACGGAATCCCTCGAAACCGCGATGGCGGAAGGCAATGGACGAGCCGTGGTGTTGCTGCAGCGATCCGGATCGACTGCCGCAACGAGTGATCCAAAGCAGACAACCCAACCAGAATTGCGTTTGGTCAAAACGCCGCTGCGAACGATCGCTGTCGATGGACGTGACATGCAACAGCGGATCGTCAGTGATCGTCGGCGCTGCGATGAGTGCGACATCGAGTACGCCGACCCCGTACCGCGGCTATTCAATTTCAATCATCCTCTCGGTGCGTGCTCGACCTGTGAAGGGTTTGGTGATGTGCTCCGCGTTGACATGTCGCTCGTCGTCCCCGATCCCTCCCGATCGATCCGTGACGGCGCGATTGCACCCTGGAACACGCCGTCTTACAGCCACGAACTCGATGAGTTGCTCGCTCTCGCTGAGGAGAGCAACATTCGCGTCGATGTGCCATTCTCCAAGCTCAAGAAATCCGAGCTGAAAAAGATTCATGCGGGCGTGCCTGAAAAGAATTTCGGTGGACTCGATGGGTTCTTTGCATGGTTGGATCGCAAGAAATACAAAATGCATGTGCGCGTGTTCGCCTCTCGCTATCGGACTTACTCAACCTGTCCCACGTGCGGCGGTCAGCGTCTCAAACCCGAAGCACTTGCCTACCGGATCGCAGAACAGAGCGTCGCCGATGTGCTGGCGATGCGTTGCGATCAGGTCACCGAGTTTTTAACGCGTCTGACAAACGATTCCACGAGCCAAACGCCGGCGGCGAGGCAAGCGGAAACGCTGTCCCTCGCCATGGTGGCCGAGGCCAATGAGCAGCGGCAGTATGCGATTGCGGCTGAACCAGTCAGGCAGATCCTCGATCGCTTGCAGTATCTCGACGCCGTCGGGTTGGGCTATCTCCAGCTCGATCGGCCGCTGCGTACCCTGTCCGGTGGCGAGACCCAGCGGATTGCTTTGACGTCGGCCCTCGGTAGCACCTTGGTCGGAATGCTCTACGTGCTCGACGAACCGACCGCAGGCCTGCACCCCGACGATGTTCGCAATCTCATTGAGACCATCATTCGGCTGCGCGATCGCGGCAACACGGTCGTGGCGGTCGAGCACAATGCCCAGCTCATCGCCGCCGCGGATCATGTGATCGAGATCGGTCCTGATGCGGGCGTCGGTGGCGGGCAGGTAACGTTTACCGGCACACCTGGGGACCTGCTCGAGGATCCCGAATCGCTCACCGGTCCGTACCTTCGCGATTCCGGTATCGCTGAAATCAAGGCTACCAAAACCCGGTTAAGAAAACCGGCTCATTTCATCGAACTGCGTGGCGCTTCGGGACACAATCTTAAGAACGTCGACGTCTCCTTTCCGCTGGGGGCATTGTGCGTCGTCACGGGGCGATCGGGCAGCGGCAAGAGCAGCTTGATTCATGACACGCTTTTCGGTGCCGTCGCCGGTGAACTGGCCCGTCAACGCGGTGAGTCGTCAGCGAGTCGTGCGTCCGAGACGTTGCCCTTTCATAGTCTTCGAGGTACCGAGCACATCGAAGATTGTCTGTTGGTGGACCAGTCTCCGATCAGCCGTAGTCCCCGCAGTTGCCCCGTGACGTTTGCCAAAGCGTTCGATGAAATCCGAAAAGCGTTTGCCGATACGGTCGATGCTCGCATCCGAAACTTCAAGCCTGGTCACTTCAGTTTCAATTCATCGGCAGGCCAGTGCGCCGCTTGCGAAGGAGCGGGCGTGCAGACGGTCGACATGCAGTTCCTCGCAGATGTCTCGATGCGTTGCCCCGAGTGTCGTGGGCGACGGTATCGAGACGAAGTTCTGCAGGTCCGCTATCGCGACCGCACGATCGCGGATGTCTTGGAGATGACCGTAGGCGAAGCGTACCGTTTTTTCCGTAGCATGCCCAAGGCCCAGGCGAGATTGAAACGCTTGATCGATGTCGGTTTGGACTACATTCCGCTCGGTCAACCGGCGACGACGTTATCGTCCGGTGAAGCCCAACGATTGAAACTCGCTGCCTTCCTGGCTGGGTCAACCAAGCGTCGCACGCTGTTTTTGATGGATGAGCCGACGACCGGATTGCACTTTGCCGACATCACCCGCCTGTTGGGATGCTTTGACGCATTGATCGCTGACGGCCATTCCCTGGTCGTGATCGAGCACCACCCGATGTTGACGGCAGCCGCCGACTGGATCATCGAAATCGGCCCGGGTGCCGCGGACGAGGGAGGCGAGGTCGTGCGGTCCGAAGCGAATGCCTAAGAAACGCGGGAGTGATAAGTGTCGGTTTTCGTAGTGGACGAGGCGACGAGTCCTGCGGCTTTGGACTCGTCGCCTCCTGTTGATTACCCACAAAACCGGATCCCCTGTCAGCTTGTCTGACAGGAATCTCCGTTTTGTGATTAGATAAAGATGGAGCATTCACCCCGCTCCCATGCGGGCTTGCCCCGCATGACAGCAAAGTTGATCGACTTGGTTTCCTGTCAGACAAGCTGACAGGGGAACGTGTGTCGATCCCGCGGTTTTCTAATTTGAAAACGTCGCTTCCCGTGTGACAAGCACACGGGGGAGCAAAATTGTGGGTACTCAACAGCTCGTCGCCTCGTCCACTACGACAGAAATTGATCGTGCGATGCTTCGCTTCGTTCTCTAAGGAACGCGGGTGTGAAAAGTGAATGATCTTCCACCCCATTCGGGGTTGCCAATTGCGTCTCGCAACCTATCCGGTGGTGTTCGCTTTCGCTCAAACCACCGGCTATTTTCTTCAACGCCGTCGGCGTAGGAAAACTTGCTAGACCCTCTGATTAAAGAAACCGTTCACGGATCCAGGCGGCGGCATCGTCGAGTGTTTCGTCGAGGGGGCGGTTGCGATAGCCGAGTTCGGTTTGGGCGCGGGAGCAGTCGTACCAATGATATTGGCTGGTCAGAGCGATCGCGGCGCTGTTGACTTCCGTTTCTTTCCCGGTCCACTTCGCACGCAGATCGCCATAGTTTGAGGCGGCCATTCGCTGCAGCGGCCCGGCGGGCATGATCGGCCGCGGCTTGCCGAAGCGTTTGCCGATCTCGGTCCACAGGTGGTAGTAGGTTTCGTTGTATCCGGCCAGATTATACGACCGGCCGCTGGGGACGTCCGCATCGATCGCAGCGATGATGGCATCGGCCACGTCACGCGAATCGCAGACGCTGCAGCCGCCTCGCGGCGTGATCGGACGCCAGGTCTGGCCGACTTCCAACATCATCCGTCCACTGCTCGGTTTCCAGTCCCACGGCCCGAGCATGAAGCCAGGGTGCAGCAGTACCGCTCGCAAACCTCGCTCGACGCCCCGCAGGACCTCCTCGTTGCCCGCACGTTTGCTCAGCACGTAGCTGCACTCGATCTGACCGCCCTCGTTCTCCAGTGGCGTGGTTTCGTCTGCCAAGGCATCCTGACTGCCAATGGCCTGCGTATTGACGGTGCCAACGTGCAGCAACTGGCAATCATTTCTCAGGCAGGCATCGACGATGTTGCGGGTGCCGTCACGATTGACCCGCATCGACTCTTCGAGCTGTTTCCAACCGACATGGATCAGACCAGCGGAGTGAATCACCACGTCAGCCCACTGGGTCGCTTTCTCGAGACAATCGAGATCATGCAGGTCGCCGGGAAAAGCGGTGCTGTGCAAGCCAGCAAAGACGTCCGGTGGTGCTGCGCCTCGCACGAGGTAGCCGGTCTCGTGATCGGTCGCTTCGAGTTGCCGCAGAATCGTGTTTCCGAGCAGCCCTGAGCCGCCTGTTACAAAAATTCGCATAGAAACGTCGTACTACATCAAAGGTTGAACAAGTTGACGGCGGGTGACGACGCCGGCCAGGTTACCCGACGCATCGTAGAGGACCGCCACGTCGCTATTGGCATCGTAAAGCCGCAGCAGAACGCCGAGATGTCGATCGTTGAGCGAACCGCGTACCACTGGCATCGGCTCGGGCACTTCTTCTTTCCCAATTAAATCAGCAAATCGATAGAAGCCGACGATACGACCACGACGTCGTACCAAAATGATGGGATGGTTGCTACGCCGAGCTCGGTAGCGGGCTGTCGCCAGATCGACGGGCGAATTGACGACGGCCAATCGATCTGGGCGAACACCGAACTGGATCGCCGCTTGGTTGCCAATCTCAAAGATATTTTGTGCTAGCTTTCGTTGGCTCGCTGCGAGGATCCCAGCCTCGTGACCGTCGCGAAGCACTCGATTGAGGTCGCCGCGAGCCATGGTCAGATTGACCCGAAACGGCGTCTCGCCCGTCATCGCTTGCAGGACATTGCCGAGCAGGGCGAGCAGGCTCGCGACGGGAGAGAACAGCACGGTTGCGGTCAACAGAATCCACCGCGTCGCCATCAATAGCCGGTACGGGGCCTGAAAGAAAAGGTGTTTGGGAAGCAGCTCGCCGCAAACAAAGACGAGGGGGGTCATCAGCACGGTCATGCCCAGTTCCACGCCCGCACCGCCGCCGAAGGAAGCGCCCACAAACATCACGATCGCGAAGCTCGTCATGTAGTTAGCGAGGTTGTTCCCCACCAGCGTCGTGGCGACAAACATGGCGGGATGGTTGAGCAGCCAAACCAAGCCCCGGCCCGCCCAGGAACCGCTCAAGCCGTCCAAGACCAAACGCGTCCGTGAGACGCGGTAGAGCCCTGTTTCGGTACCGCTGAAGAACGCGCTGAGCGCCAGTCCAATGAAAAAAATCAAAATGGCGGTGATCATGAGGACTCACCCATGCCTTCCGGACCCCGCCATGCTTCGATCCAAATGTCGTCGTCATCTTCGTCGGTAACAACGAGTTCGAACGGGGGTAGCAGCGCCACATCGCCAACGCGAGGCACCCGTTCATTGTATCGTTGAACGTAACCGGAGACCGTGGCCGCACGCTCCTCGGGAACGTCGATCGAGAGCATCCGCGCCAACGCCCGCAGGCTGGTCATGCCGGGCATTCGATAGTGATCGCCGCCGACGCGTTTGATCTGATCTTCGGCGGCATCGCGTTGTCCCTTGTTGGCGAGAACACCGCGTAGGATATCGTCGATGGAAATAGCACCGATGATCTCGCCAAATTCGTTGACCACGACCGCGACACTGAGGTCTTGCTGCTGCAGGGAATCGTAGACATGCGAAACGCGCGAAGACCAAGGTGTGAACATGACCGGATCGACCGCGGCGGCCAAGTCGCTGCATTGTTGGGGACGCAGCAACCGCACGGCGATCGTTCCCATCCAGGTTTCCCCGCTCGGGTCTCGCGGGTCGGCGACCATGATGTACCCGCCCGGTGGTGAGCCGCCAGTCAGCGAGGAGGAATCCAACGGCGGAGTGAGCACCTGCAACCGACTTCGAGGCCGCATCATCTCATCGGCCCGCATTTCCGCCATCGCCACGAGAGCCTGCAGCGCCGCACGCTCGCGGCGAATTAAAACGGCATCGTCCGTCCCCAGATCGATTGCTCGCTCGATATCCGCTAGATCGATTGCTGGTTCGGGTTGGAAGGAGGGCCACAGCAATCTCGCGACAGCATCGTTGGCCCAGCGAACGATCGGCAGGATGGGACCGACAATCGTGACCGCGATGGAGATCGGCACGGCAACCGCCAAACCGATTCGCAGTGGTGTCATGACGGCGACACTCTTGGGCAACATCTCGCTAAAGAAAATGATCGACACCAATGCCGCCAACGTGAACACACTGGGTTGGCTCGTTTCGGCTGCCACAATCGCCACGAGGGCAAAGTAGATCATGTTGATCATCAGATTCCAAAACAGAATCGCCGCCAGCAATCGGTCCGGGGTTTCGAGCAGGTTCGCTACCACCCGGCCGGCGCCTCCGCCGCGCAGCAACTGCCTGCGATCTCGATCTCGGATCGAAAACAACGCTGCTTCACTGCCGCTGAACAAACCGCTGGCGATAATCAAGACCAGCATCGCCAAGAGAAAGGGCCACTGCGCCGCCAACTCGCTCAAGCAGTTGACTCCGATTGCGAGTCGCCTGGCTCGACCTCCAAAGGCACGTCGAACTCACTGAGCGCGGGAATCATCATCGCGGCTGTGGTGAACCCGTAACCGAAGATCAATGCTGCTGCCACATAGAGGTGGTCGGTTTGCAGCAGAAACTGGGTGATCGCGTAGAACGTGATCAACGGCAAGGCAAAGGCGGCGGTGAAAATCGCCGAGGACGGGTTCCGCCATCCCAAGGCGGCGAACAAAGCGGCGCCGCCGCCGAGGATCATGACCAGGAAGGGGGCGAGTTGCAATTGAAACGCACCGCGGAAGCTCACCATGATCGTCATGCAAATGGCAATGCCCACACATAGGAAAAACACGGTGCCGAGGCTCGCCAGTGTCGCCGTGCGGCCAGCAACATAATTCAAGCCCGAGTGAATCCCCAACATCGTGACGAATACGTACAGCCCGATCGCTGCGAGGAGCGCGTACTGCATGCTCTCGATCGTCATCACGCCGGCAATCCCGAGATAGACGAGCAAACCCATCGGCAGCAGGATCAATTCCTTGGCCGCATACATCACGCCGAACAGTTTGCCGAAGATGAACTCACGCGGGCGGAGGTCAGTGACCAGTAACAGATCAAGTGCCAACCCGTCCCGCTCGCCCGTGATCGAGGTGACGGCCAAGGCGTTGACCAATACCAAACTGATCACCCCGAGGATCGCCACAGGGATCGTCACCGCGGGAAAGGCGCGGCCAATGCGGCCGGAAGGCTCCATCGCCGCGCCGCTCTGAATTTGGTACCAAACCGTCGCCGCGATCAATGCAAAGATGAACACAAAGACGGCACGGATCAACAGGATCTTGCGGCCATAGGCCCATGTGCGAACTTCACGCCACAGGATGGGATTGTCCCAGACCGGCCGCGGCTGGCGAACTTTCCATGACGCGGGACCCTCGGCCGACTCGGCGTCGCGTGTGAACTCTGCACTCGTCTCAGGCTCGGGGGCTTTCAGTCGCACCTCCCGCGACGGGTTCCATACGCGAACCTTGGCAATCCCGATCACCAAGACCAGCAACGAAAAGAGGCCGCCCAAGATCACATAGGCACCTTCGGCGGATTGCATCAAAGCGGTGAGGCCGGACATCGAGTTGGTGGCCGCAACGAGCGCGCGGGGAGGACTGATCGCAGTCGCCCACTTCACGCCGCCGGCGCCGAAGGCAGCCACGATCTCGCCCGCAGCGACGAGCAGCAACAAGACCAAGAATGTCAACGCGATGGATTGGAACGTCTTCTCACGCCAAAACGAAACCACCGTACCCACCACAGCCGAGACCACGACACTGACCCCGATCACGGCGAACACCGCCATGACTTGCGAGGGAGCCACTCCACCCATCAGCGGCAGGGTCAAGAACAGCGGCAGCGACACCACCAAGAGGCTCAGTGGCATCAGCAGCGCCGAAGCGGTCTTGCCCGCGACGATTTCAAATCCCGACAGCCGGGTCATCAAAAGCAGTAGCAAGGTGCGGCGGTCTTTCTCCTGGGCCACGTTGCTGGCCGCTCCTACCGCCGCCAATGCTGAGAGAACCACGAGCTGCAGCGGTGCGAGCAAGCGAAACATCCAGCCGCCGAACTTGGCCGCGTCCGAGTTCGCCGCCAGCGAGCGGGACCCGTCCAGGACCAAATAGCCCGTGCAGAGCAGTAAAAATAACGTCAGCAAATAAATGCCGCGCGTCAAATAAGTCGACGAACGCTTGGGAGCCACAGAGGCTTCACGATTGAATACGGGGCCTAACATGCCCCCAATGGTAATCACTGGGCGAGACCCGGCATAGGCTTGTCAGATGGGCCTATGTTGAAGCGGCTCGAGGGCCTCTGATAACCCAGTTCACGCGGTGCAAATCGAAGGGTTCGAGTTACAATGGCACACCCAGCGAACGACGGGCGGTTTTCGCGTTACTGATTCCTGAGAGCCGATCCGAGAAGGGGGCTGACCCTCTCCGGCGAGGCCGTTAAAAACCCTGTCAAATGATTCGTCTCCAAAGGGTCAGACCCCTTTTCGGATCGGCGTTCACTCCACTGCAAGGTCTCTCTACCGATGCGACGAAATGCTTTCTTTTCGAACCGGCTCATTGGGATAGTCGCGGCGATCGCGACCCTGATGGCCAACCCGTCCACACCGCCAGCTCAGGCAGCCCCGGCGGACCAGCAACCCGCCACCGTCCGCACCACCAACCTGCGAATCACACCACACTGGACCGACCCGGACCATTTTTGGTTCCGCCGCGAGAACAGCGACGGTGTGATGGAAACGGTCCGCGTCGATGCGGCCGCAGGCGAAATGAAGGTGGACGAGCCGGAGGAAGGACAGTCGGACAATGCCACATCGGGTCTGGCTGGTGGTGCAGTCCCCCGCTCGGGACCCTCCGACGACGTGACCGAAGTTGAATTTGTCAACGAGACGAAACAGCCCGTTCAGCTCTACTGGGTCGATACCGGGGGGCGCCGCACGGCCTATCAGAAGGTCGCACCCGGTAAATCGATCCGTCAGCACACCTACGTCGGACACGTTTGGGTCGCGATCGGGGAAGACGATCGCTTCTATGGCAGCGTGACGGCCGGGCCCGCCCCACACCGGGTGAGCATCGAGAAAGTGTTCCCCCGCGAGCAACGACAGCGACCGCGCTCCCGTCGTGGAAGACGGGATAATTCGCAAAGTGACGCCAAATGGCAGGTGCGAATTCGCGACGGAAAGCTCGAGCGACGCAGCAACGATTCCGCCGGCCAAGACCAGCCGTGGCAGCCGATCGAAGCCCTCGACGATGTCCTCGAGGACAACCAATCGCTGGTCCGCCCCGAAGTCTCACCCGACGGCAAAGTCATCGCCGTTTGGAAGCGCACACCAGGAGAACATCTGCCGGTCTTCACGTTGGAATCATCGCCGCGGGATGGCGGTCGAGCGCAACTGCATCAGCGCTCCTACGAACTGCCCGGTGATCGCATGGACGCCTATGAGCTGATTGCCATCGATACTCAGACGTGGCAACCGTTGCCGACCGAGCTGCCTGTGATAGATTTCAGTCGACCACTGGTTCGTTGGCGGGGCGAGCATGAGATGCTGATCGAGAAGATCGATCGTGGCCATCAACGTTTTCGCTTGTTCGTCCTCGATCCGATCGGCAACACGATTCGCACGCCCATCGACGAATCGACCGATACGTTTATCTGGACCGGCCACGGCCCACCGGTCCGCCTGGTGAGCTATCTGACGCAAACCGATGAAGTGATCTATGCGAGCGAGAAGAGCGGTTATCGCCATCTGTATCTGGTTGATCTGAGTGGCCTAGAGCCTACGACCCCGATCACGAGCGGGGATTTTCTGGTTCGCAAGATAATCGAGATCGATGAATCCAATCGCGAGGTCTGGATGACCGTTGGGGAGTACCACGACGACCAAGATCCCTATCATCACCATCTGGCCAAAGTCAATTTGGATGGCAGCGGATTCCAGGTGCTGACCGATGGGGATGGCGATCACGAGGTTCAGCTGTCCGATGACCGTCGCTACGCGGTGGTCTCGTACAGCCGCGTGGATCTGCCGCCGGTTCATCAACTACGCAGCTGTGAGACGGGTGAATTGATCGCCACGCTCGCCGAGGCCGAGCGAATTGTTCCCGAAGACGTACACGCACCGCTGCCCCAAGTCTTCTCGGCCAAAGGCCGCGACGGGGAAACGGATATTTGGGGATTCATCGCCTTCCCCGATGACTACGATCCCGAATCGGATCGCGTCTACCCGGTGATTGAGAACATCTACGCCGGGCCTCACGATTCGCATGTACCCAAGCAGTACCGCAATTCAGCCTGGTACCACGATCTGACCTCACTGGGCTTCATCGTCGTCCGCATCGATGGGATGGGGACCGCGAACCGTTCCAAAGCGTTGCACGATGTGTGCTGGCACAATTTGAAGGACGCGGGCTTTCCCGACCGCATCGCTTGGATGAAAGCCGCAGCGAAAGAATACCCGGCGATGGATATCGATCGGGTCGGTATCTACGGTACCTCTGCAGGCGGACAGAATGCATGCGGCGCATTGATCTTTCACGGCGATTTCTACGATGCCGCTGTGGCAGCATGCGGTTGCCACGACAACCGCATGGACAAGGCGTCCTGGAACGAACAATGGATGGGGTATCCCGTCGGGAAGCACTACTCCGAATCGAGCAACATCGACAACGCTTCCCAATTGCAAGGCGATCTGTTTTTGATCGTCGGTGAACTCGATGAGAATGTCCCGCCGGAATCGACGTTTCGCTTAGTTGACGCTTTGATCAACGCGGACAAACGATTCGATTACCTGATGGTTCCCGGCATGGGGCACAGTGACGGGGGCAAATATGGCCGCCAACTGACTCGCGAGTTCTTTGTCGAGAAACTGCAGGCGAAATCGGGCACCGAGCAGAGCCAAGAAGACGCTGCCGACGACGAGAAAGAAGTGGTCACGGTGGAACAGCTCCAAGCGATCCCAGCGGAGTCGACCTGGCAACTCGCCGCCGATCGTTATGCCACCGATTTCCGCAGTCTGACCAGTCGTCTGCCACTGGCTATTGCTCCGGAACGATTGGTTCAGGTCGAACGGTTCCTCGATGCTTGGGACGCAAAACTGGCCGAGGGAAAGAGTCAGGGCGACGCCGATGAAGCGGCCCGCTTGGATCTTGCTGAGCGAGTTGCTCGCGACCGGGATCAGTGGAAGATCGACGAGGAAAATGCTGGCAAAGTCGCGGCGAAGTATCCCTTTGTCGCACCGCTCGTCGAATTGTGCGCTTGGCAGCGGCGTGGCGAGACCCGAGATTGGCCAGCTATCGCTCAAACTCTCGAGGATATTCAAAGCCAAGTGGATTCCGTTGAGGACGAGGAGATCACGGTCCTCGAGGAACTAGCCAAACAATTTGAATCTTGGCGAGTCTTTTATGCCGATTACGACCCCCAGTTCGATTGGTGGGCGGGTGAAACGGCAAAGCAATTGTCAGATCGCCTGCGCTCGTTGACTCGTCAAGATTCCGACACCAAGCAGGATCGCGAGCAAGGTGACGACAATGGCAAATCCAAACGCCAGCGACGTGATGACCAAGTGGCGTCCGCTACCGATGGCAAGGCAAATCATCTTGATCCGAACGCAGGTGAACCCGTGTTGGTCGAGTCGATGCTGGACGAGGGCTATCCGGATCTCTCCGCCTATCGGGACGTGTCGACTCGCCATTTGCCAGGCGTGATGAAGCGGTTCCGCAGCGAACTTCGGCAACTCGACCGGGGATCCCGGCAACGCAAGCGAGACGCGAAACGTCAGGCTGCCGCTGAACAGAAGAAAGAACGATTTCTGACTCAGTGGAAGACGTCACTAGAGAAGTTTCGTCCCGCCGACCAACCTTTTGAATCCTGGCCGCGTGCCGACCAAGTCGACTATCACCTATTGATCGCTGAGATCGATTATCAGCTGCAAAGGATGCAGTTCGAACGCACCGCGGAGAACATTGTTTCTCGCGCTGCCGATGACAGCGGGATCTCAGGTCGTGTGGCGACCCGAGAGCGGCTCATGATCGAATTGCGGCGCGAGTTCATAGCCGACACTCCCGCGAAACTGCTGCAGCTCGCCCAAAGCGAGTATGAGCAGTGCCGAGTGGAGATGGTCAAGACCGCCCGCGAGATGGGATTCGGCGATGATTGGCGGGCGGCCGTTGAAAAGATCAAGACGCTGCACGTCGCACCGGGAGAGCAACCCGAGTTGATCCAGCAAACGGCCGATGATTCGGTGCAGTGGTTGCTCGATCGCAATCTGATTTCCATCGATCGGCTCGCCCGCGCATCATGGCGGATGGAGATGATGAGTCCGCAGCGGCAACTCGTCAATCCATTCTTCACCGGTGGGGAAGTGATCAGTGTTTCCTTTCCCACATCGGGGATGACGGCGGACCAGAAACGCCAGAGTCTCCGGGCCAACAATATCCCCTTCGTGCGGGCAACGGTGCATCACGAACTGATCCCCGGCCATCACATGCAGTTTTTTCAGATGAATCGATTTGAAACACAGCGAGATGGCTTCGGCACGCCTTTCTGGCTCGAGGGCTGGGCTCTGTATTGGGAATTCGTGTTGGAGGAAAACGGATTCACCCGATCGCCCGAGGAACGCATGGGGTTCTTGGTGTGGCGGGCTCACCGCTACTCCCGGATCCTCTTCTCGTTGCGGTTCCACCTCGGACAGATGTCACCGGATCAATGTGTCGATTTCCTCGTCGACAATGTGGGCTTCGATCGACTCAGTGCGGAGGCGGAAGTCCGGCGGAGCGTCGGTCCGAGTTACCCGCCGCTCTACCAAGCCGCCTACATGCTCGGGGCGATGCAGTTGCGTCAGCTCGCCGATCGCTGGGTTGCTCAGGAACGCGGCACACTGAAGGAATTTCATGATGCGGTCATGCGCCAGGGGAGTATCCCAATCGCATTGCTTGAGGCATCATTGTGGGACGATCCGCAGCGCGACGCACCCCTCACTCGCGATGAAATTCCGCTGTGGGAATTCACGACGGAATGAGTGTGCTCGGCACTGATCGCATTCAGCATCGCTTTTCTGTAGTGGACGAGGCGACGAGCTGTTGATTACCCACAAGTTTGCTTCCCCGTGTGCTTGTCACACGCCGAAGCGACGTTTTCCAATTAGGAAACCGCGGTATCGACACAAGTTCCCCTGTCAGCTTGTCTGACAGGAAACCAAGTCGATCAATTTTGCTCTCATGCAGGCCAAGCCCGCATGGGAGCGGGGTGACTGCTCCATCTTGATCTAATCACAAAACGGAGATTCCTATCAGACAAACTGGCAGGGGATCCGGTTTTGTGGGTAATGATCAGGAGACAACGAGTCTCCTTTCAGTACTGGATGAGGCGGCGAGCCCTGAAAAGCAGGTATGGGTAATTCTTTCGGTGTAACTCAATTAGCCGGTGGGCGCTAGCCGAATGGCACTTACTTTGGCCTCGTTTGGGGCATGGCGAGATTGGAAACCCGATGCGTCAGCGAGGAAAATGCAGTGCTTTGCGTGGTCAACAGATCATCCTCGCTCACGCGTCGGGTTACCAAGACCGCTTCGAAAACTAAAGTAAATGCCATTTGGCGCTAGCCCCGGTTTTCTCGCGTTAAACGCAAAGCGTCAATGGAACCGGGGCTAGCGCCCACCGGCTAATATACCGAACAATTTGTTCATATCTGCTTAAGCCAATTGATCACGCACAGCGAAAGGACTCGTTGCCTCGTCCACCGCGACACTTTTCACTCCCGCGTTCCTTACGGTCTCCCAAATGTCAAACTCGCGTTCCCGTTCCCCGTCTCAACCCAATGAAGATCCCGTCGATGTGATCATCGTCGGTGGTGGTGTGATTGGTTGTTGGACGGCGTTCTATTTGATTGAGCGCGGTGTTCGGGTGCGGATTGTCGAGCGGGATACCATCGGATCGGGCGCTTCCTTTGGGAACTGCGGATACATCAGTCCCAGCCACGTGATGCCGCTCTGTGCTCCGGGCGCGGTCGCGCACACGCTCCCGCAGATCCTGACCGGTCGCGGCGCGATCTCGATGGCGATGCGTTTGGACCCGACGTTGTGGAAATGGATGTTTCAGTTTTCGCGGCAGTGTTTCGAAAAACCCAAAACGCAGGCGGCGACCGCTCGCCATGCACTGCTCCGGACCTCGATGTCGCTATATCGAGGATTGGTTCGCGATCGGGGACTCGATTGCCAGTGGCACAATTCGGGACTGGCGATGGTGCATCGTGGCCAGCGAAGTTTTGAGGAGTTTCAGAAAACGGCCGATGTATTGGCGAGCCAATACGACGTGCATGCCACCCGTTTCGAACGTGATGCGATGATCGAGCGCGAGCCCACCCTGGTCGACGAAATTGCGGGCGGTTGGATCTTCGAAGGCGATTCGCACGCTCATCCCGGTCAATTGATGCAGTGGCTGCGAGGCCGGCTCGCCGACGCGGGTTGCCAGATCGTGGAAGGTTGCGAGGTCACGGGACTCGATGTTGACAACGGCAAGGTCACGGGCATCGATACCAATCACGGCATGATGCGGGCGGAGAAGTATTTGATCGCCAGCGGTGCCGAGGCTCCTCGATTCGCCAAACCGCTCGGCTGTCAGATTCCAGTCATTCCTGGCAAGGGTTATTCGATGACGTTTTCGAGCGTTGACCGAGCGCCTCAATTACCCATGATTTTCGAGGACAGTCACGTGGCGGTGACGCCCTGGGGTAATCAGTTTCGCGTTGGCTCGACGATGCGCTTCGCTGGGTATGACCGATCGATCGATCCCTCTCGCATGCAGCGAATCCTCGATGACGCTCGAAGCTACCTGCGGACTCCGCTACCGAAGCAGCCCGAAGCGCCATGGGCGGGATGGCGGCCGATGGTCTACGACGACATACCATGCCTTGGCCCGGCACCGCAGGTAGCCAACGCGTACGTCGCCGCCGGGCACGGCATGGTGGGGCTCTCCACCGGCACGGGAACAGGCTTGCTGCTCGCTCAACAGATAACCGGCGAAACCCCACACATCGACCCAGCCCCCTATGCGCTGACGCGGTTCGGACGCCCCAACGGGGCAATCCTATGATAGCCCCGGCAACGCCTGGGTTTTCTTTGTGGGTAATCGTTAGCTCACGCCGGCCAGCGGACACCTTGCCCGTTCTGCGGGGTGATCCAGGCAAAGCCATCCTGTTCGGGCGGCGTGCTGTAGTGATAGGCATGGGCGCTGCCGATGCAGTGGGCCGATGAGATTGCCTCCTGTTGGATCGATCGGAGATCGTAAACCTCGACGACTACCGGATCATAGAGATTGGGCACGCCCGGTTGGCCCGTGACTTCGATTTGGTCGAGAACGCTGCGGACCCGTGGCAGATCATCGCTAGCGAATCGCCAGCATTCGCCGATCACGCGATCGGTTCCCGGACGCATCGCAGGGTAATCGGCGCGTCCATATAGTTTGTCCCATGTCCACGCGGGGGTGACCACGAGCGGCTGGCAGGGCCAGCATCGCTCGCGGCATTGTCCACGGCACAGCGTCCCGTAGACGAAGAAACGGTCGATGGAAGCAAAATCGGGATTCTCAGCCATCTGCGACTGCGTCACTCTTTGCCCAATTTGGCTTTCAATCCCTGAAGTAGTTCCAAGGCAGCGCCGATTTCGGCTTTTTGCCGCGCGGGGTCTTCGGGGATCTCACGCTCGATCGTCAGTGGCCCCGTGTAACCGATTTCATCGAGCGTCTTGAGGTACGTTTCCATTCCCACATCGCCTTCACCCAGTGGCACCTCTTGACCCCAGGTCACGCCCGGTTGGTCACTGGCCACGCCATCTTTGCAGTGGATGCTGCGGACATGAGGTCCGAGTTGACGGAGAGCCTCGATTGGATCGCCCGCTCCGTAGAGAACCATGTTGGCGGGATCGAAGTTAATTTTTAAGTTCGCCCGATCGACCGCTGCGATGAACGTCAGCAATCCGTCGGCGGACTCTTGGCCGGTCTCCAGGTGCAGGAACTGACCATTGCTCTCACAGTGATCGCAGAGTTGACGGGTGACATCGACAATGCTGGCGTAACCAGGGTCGGACGTATCGTGAGGCACGAATCCCAAGTGCAGTGCGACGCAGTCGACGCCGAGCAGTTTGGCAAAGTCGCTGATCTCGAGCATTTCGGCGAGTCGTGCCGCTCGGGTGGCCTCGGGGACAAGGCCCACGGTGCGAACAACGGTGGGGATGTCGGCATAGCTCTCGCCCTCGAAGCCACCGAAGACGGCGGTGCAGCGGATGTTCTGCTCCCGCAGCTGGGCAGCGAAGTTTTCAGCGGCCTCCCGCGTACGGTTTCCCCCGTGCGGTGCGTGCAGCTGAATCGTCGGTACGCCTAGCTCGCGGATCACGGGCCAGGCTACGCCGAGGCCTGCGTCGATCGAGGCGAATACACCCAGTGGCCAATCAGACATGAATTTCGGTTCCTTGGAAGGAAGGGTCAGGTTTGCAATTTGCGTTTACAACAATACTTGAATTTCTTACCACTTCCACAGGGGCAAGGGGCGTTGCGACCAACGCGGCCCGGCCGACTGAAAACGTGGTTCAAGATGCTCTTGGGATTCTGATGATACATCTTTTGCATCATCTCGTAGAGCTTGGGGTTCTTTTGTTCGAGCAGCTCGGGAGCTTCGAAAAAATACTCGCTCAGCACAGCGAAGTATTCGGCTTCGTTGGTGAACGCGTAGTCGTCGATGTACTCATTGCCCGATACTTCGCGATGAAGTTCTTTGCCAACCCAACGCACCCAAGGTTCGAAGGTTTCCGCATCGGCGATCAAAGGCACACCATCGACATCCCCGTCGGCCTTGTCAACCAAGTGAGCAAACTCATGAATGCCCACATTCCGCTTGTCCGACGTGTTCGCGAAGCCTTGGATCAGCGACGGTTTGGAAAGGATCATCACGCCGCTGAGGTGGTGCGTTCCGACCATGCCGAGCGTGTGGGCGTCGCCACCACCGTCGCTCTGGTAGCCCTCGTCGAACGAGTTGGGGTAGATCAGGACCTCTCCGAGTCCCGCGTACTCAAAATCGGAGAATCCCAAGATCGGAATCACCGCGCTGGCGGCGACCAGAGCCCGTGTCTCATCATCGACGTCGGTACGGATGCCTGTGATCGTGACCTCATCGAGAAACACCTTCATCAGGTTGCGAAACCGAGTTTGCTGATCCGGCGCCAGCCCGCGAAAGTACTCGACTTGGGATTGCAAGGTGGCTTCCCAGGCGTCGGGAAAGGGACTCGCGATCACCCGTAAACGCCGCAGCGTTTTACGTCTGAGTAGAAAGAACACGCCCACAGCGATGGGCAGCAGCACGAGCCCCCACAGCGAAAACAGGCTCACCACACAGCCCGCCACTGCGACCAAGCCCGAAATCACGAGAGAGGTCTTGAGGTTGTGAGTGTTGGAGGCGGCGTCGACTAACATGATGGATGCACTGGCGTAGCGTTCGTCCAGATTATCGCCAAAACGCTCGGCAATAGCAGGAGGGCGAATTGTAGACCAAGCGGGCAGTGGCCACTATCGGCAGGTGCGCAGACCGCCACCGATGGGAATACAGAGGCCCGCTCCCCCCATCGTTCGGGACGCACACCATGGTTCGAGTCGATGCTATCATTCAATCAAGCTCGCACTCACACGGATTCTGCTGAGACAATGAAATGATTGCCATCAACAAACCCCTCCGACGTAACGATCGTCCCGATCCGCCATGGCCGATCGACGCTCATGCCAGCCTTCACACCGAAGTGGATTCGACTTCGAGCATCTATCTCTCGCTGTATCTCAATCTAAAAATCGGTAACTTGAACCCATTTTCAATGGTTCATCCGACGGAAGCGTGCGCAGAACACAGCGGGAGGTTTTTTGAGGCATGGCTGTAGTATCCAATGATCGTTCAAAAATGCGTCCCTGACGAACAAACGCTCGCCAGGGACCGACAACACCATTGGCGTACCGCTTTTGCAGGGAAACGCTGGCGACCGAGATATCCCTTGCCAAGCCAGCACCTCTGCAGAGCTCGGCTCCGTTTCTCCCGGCAGTGCCAGTCTAACATTGATAATCACATCCCACAAATAAATCCTTCGATACTGGAGCCATGCCTTGAAAACCTCGGGCGCACGCTTCCATCGGATGAGCCATTAAAACGACGTTTCAACAGGCCACCGCAAGGTGGCCTTTCTTGTTGGTTGACAGGAAGTCCGCCGTCTTCGCGGCACGAGGCCGCCAGTCGAAATGGTTGACAAAGCGCGATGTCCCTATGGTTGCTAACCTGATTCCATGATAACCATGCGATGAATGAGTTCAGCTGCGCAGGACGAGGACGGGGCAGTGCGCCAGCCGCACGACCCGCTCAGCAACACTGCCGATGAACAGGTGCGCCAAGCCGGTATGACCGTGTGACGAGATAATGATCAACTCAGCGTTCTCATTCTCGGCGTACTCCGTGATCTGGCTGCCGGGGTCGCCGAACAAGGTGGTGAATGTCACTCGGTCGTATCCCGGTTTGCCCTGACAATACTTGGCGAAGGATTCCTGGCAGTGTTCGGCGATCGAATCCTCTGTCACCGTCCCCCACAGCACTCCGGGCTCGCCCGCAGGCGGTAGCGTTGCGACATGGACGACACGAATCAAGCTCGGATCATCGACGCAGTCGATCGCTTTCTGCAGACTGGCTTGAGACATCTCGGAAAAGTCCCAAGGAACCACCAACGCTTTTCCAGTGAACAGTGACATTTCATTTCTCCTTCAGTAGATCATGTATCGTACGACGATTGTACGCCAATTCGCCTGATGCCGTGGTGACGAGCGCCGTTGGGCTGAGTTATGCCGTCGGAGCAAGTGCGATGAAGTTCGAAAAACTCAACCGCCCGTATTCGTAGTTCCCACGACTTTGTCCTTCGCCATCGACAGTCGTGACAGGACCAAATCGATATCAGCGCTCGAGATGCCGTGGGCTTCGAGCACGTCGGCAAAGTGACCACAGAATGTTGCAAAGTGCTGGTCCGTGATCCCGCGCCCTCGATGAACGGCGGTCAGCTCGGCACCCGAATAGGATACCGGCCCATCCAATGCAGCCACCAAGAACTCATACTGCATCTTGCGCACCCGGTCCATCGATGTTTTTTCAAAGAACGGCGCCAGTGCCGGGTCAGCCAACACGCGCTCGTAGAGTTCCTTGATGAAGTCGGCGACTGCGGCCGGTCCGCCGAGTCGCTCCAGAAGTTCTTGTTCGTTCTCAGCCATGTTTTTGCTCGCGTGGTCCTGTGGTGCGTTGGAGGTGTCTAGCAGTTTAGACCTCCAGAATTGCTTTTGAAATCCCATGGAAAAAGCGGGCTCTGATGATTGCCCACCAAACCGGATCCCCAGTCAGCTTGCCTGACAGGGGAACGCGTATCGATGCCGCGGTTCTCTAATTTCAAAACGTCGCTTCCCGCGTAGCCAACCAACCGTCTCTTACCTACTGCTCCGCTCAACGAGCCGCTCGATCGCCGACTTCAGCAGACGAAAGTCTTCGGCGTCGATCGTGGGAGATTCAAACCCACGAATCACCCCGTCGAGGGTCACCAAGAGCTCGACTTTCGACGGATCAGGCGTGATGCGTTCGGCGTAAAAAGGCAATGCGAGGGTCCAGATCGAGTTTGGTTCCGCTAGCAATGACGCCGGAACGTTAGTGCCGCGTCTCCTGTCGGACCGAAGACGGCTCCAGGTACCGACTACGGGGACTCGCATCGATTCGAGCTCTTTCGCTATTTGGTCGAGCAAGACCTGCGGCGCGTACTCAGACAGTAATGCAAATGCTTCGTCGGAGCGATGGGAGAATCGTTGGAACCATTTGTCGATCATCACGGCGCACAGGTATTCATCCCAGCGGGCGAGCAAGTCATCTCGTTCTCGCAGACGCACGGCAGCGAGCAATTCGTCTTCGCTGAGCCCCCAGAGGTTTTCGAGACCTGATCGGGGAATCCCGTGCGATCCGGGATGCGCCCGATTGCCTTGATCATCCACCGCCGCCCATTGCTCGGTCCGTGCGTCGATGCGTTCCCGGACCGCCCGCTGAATCCACACCGTGTCGATCGACTTGGAATCGACCGATAGACTCAACCACAAAGCGGAGTCCAGCGCGGACTCCGCTGCCCGCTTCGTCGCCAGCGAATCCCCGGCATCGACCTCACCGGCAGCAATCGGCTGGATCCGCTCTATGATCGAGCCGATGAGTTCCGTGCCCTTGGGCTGGATGACGAAACGTTCCAGCTCGTCAATCGCGCGCTCGCGACCGTAAGTCGGATCGTGTCCCTCGGATGGTCCAGCGCGAAATCGACCGAGCAGGGAAACGCTCCTCAACCGACTTTTGGCGTTTCCGTTTTCAAGTTCGTTGGCGATCACCCGCAAGCCCGGCATCGGGAAGTAGGCGGGGAAGTTACCGTAGAGTGCGGTCTTGTAGACGTAGGCACGTCCCAGCTCGGTCTCAGGATCGGAACTACTGTTAGCATTTGAATCACCCCAGCGGCGGGCGAGCTGCAGCGTCGCGCTGGCTGCTGTTTCGCGATGGTCGGTATCTCGCGACAAGATCTCGATCGCGCTGATCGCGTCGCTGACTCGGTGCACATCCCGCTCATTCTCCAAAATCCCCATCCAGTGATCGAAAGATTGGCCTTGAAACAGGAGCGTCTGCTCGGTGTTCGAAGCCGCCTCAACACCGAGCGTCTTGGGTCGAATTTCAATCGCCGACTGCCCGCCGCGACCGATCGTGACGACCTCGTCGCTGAGTTTCAAGGCTTCCCCACCGCCCTCGATCGCGACCCGGTAGGAGCCTTTTCTCAGCACGGTGCGATGGTCGCCAGCCGAATCAATCTGCAATCGCTCGACGACTTGATCGTCCTGCGAGACGACCAGCGTCAAGTCATCGGCTTCGGAATGCACGACGAGGGTGCCGCGATCGGTTTGTATTCTCAACACGATCGCCGCCAGGATTGCAAAGGCGAACAGTCCACCGGCCAGCCACCATCGATTGCCGCGACGAGGTGGCTTTCGTGATGCCGCGAGGCTCAGTGGATGGTTTTGCAGACTCGGCGATTCCTCCTCCATGTTGCGTGAGGCGCTGCGCACGAGCCGTTTCAAGCGGTGGCCGGTGGTACAGGGAGCCAATCGCTCGGCAATCTCGGCCGCCGTGCTAGGCCGCGACCCCGGATTCCGATCGAGCATCAAGGCGACGAGATCGGTGACATCCGCAGGAACGTCTTCGCGGATCGCATCCAAGCGGGGTGCGTCGGTTTGTGTGATCGCCAGAATCTGTTTGGTCAGTCCGCCTCGCGACTCAAACGGCGAGCGACCGGCGATCAAACGATACAGCGTCGCGCCGAGCGAGTAGACATCCGCCCGCGCGTCGACGTCGCGGCTGTCGGCGAGCTGTTCGGGCGACATGAACGCGACCGTTCCCATCAGGTGCCCGACCGTGGTCAAGCGATCGTCGATCCCGATCGGATCGTCACCGGCGAGCACCAGTCCGAGATCGAGGACTTTGACAATTCCCGACCGCGTTAGCATCAAGTTGGATGGTTTGATATCGCGATGCACCAAACCGGCGGCATGAATTTCCGACAGGCCCAAGGCAGCTTGCCGCACGATCTCGCAGGCGTCGGCGACTGGCAGGGGACCGAGCCGGCGGGCCAGACAACCGACATCGAGCCCGTCGAGGTATTCCATCACGAGATAGTGCCAACCATCCTCGTGCCCGGCGTCGGTGGCGCTGACGATATGCGCGTGCTGCAGCGCCGCGACGACAACCATTTCTCGCTCGAACCGATCCAGCCAACCGGGTTGATCGACGCGCTCGCGAGGCAGCAGCTTGATCGCACAGCGGCGCCGCAGCCGCTGGTGCTCGGCCAACAACACCGTGCTCATCCCACCGGCACCGAGCGGGCGGAGGATCCGGTACGGTCCGAGCGTTTGCCGCGGCTCGACGTCGCGGTGAAACGAATCCTCGATCGGCATTCCGCGGCCGCCCAACCGATCGTCGGGCGACCTCGACAAGGGCGGCGAGGACGCTTCGAGCAACCGCGCCAACGCGGCTTGGCATGCCGTTTCCTGTTGCAGCTCATCGGCAGCGGGGCCGTCGAGCGACGGGGCCTCGTCAGTTTGAATCGATTCGGCGACCCGGCGGCAGCGCTCGCAGTGTTCGAGATGTGCCAGCGCGGAATCAAATCGCTCAGCGGGCCATTCGCCATTGATCACCTGGACCAGGTCCGAGTGATCCAAACATTTCAGATTGATTCCGTTGGGTTTCATAGCAATCATCGTACATTCCGGGCGGCGGCGAGGTAAAAAAAGGACATTCCTACCCAGTACAACGCAGCCATTGGACAGGTCGGGCTCAGCCCAGCCCTTCGAGGTTTCGCCGGAGCCGATGGAGGACGCGGGCCCGGGCTTTGTACACCGCCCACCGCGACACGCCCGCTTCCTCAGCGACGGCATCGGGGGAGCGACCGACGACGACGGTTTCCCAGAACATCCACCACGTTCGATCATCGAAACTGGGCCGCAGAAATTCGATCATTCGTCGTCGCACCCAGGCGGAATCCTCGTCCGCGTCGGTCGGCGGGGATTCACTGAGCGAGGCTTCCTCCGGCGCGGCGCCGGTCCGATCGGCCGCACTCTCATCGCCGCCGCCCGGTAGCGGCAATCGAGCCAACGCTAACTGAGCTGTCGTGCCGCCCGCGGCGAGATCGCCGGCATCGGCGCGAATCGAACGGCGGCGAGCCATGTCGCGGATCTTGTTGCGGGTGATCGTCCACAACCATCCTCGGAAGCTTGCGTCGGCCCGGTCGCGGTCAAACTTCCCGATCGCCCGCGAAACCGCGACGAAGGTCTCTTGCATCACGTCGGCAGCGTCCGCAGACTGGCACCCGCTCCGCCGTGCCCAGCCATAGACGATCGGCCCGTAGACTTGAGTTAGCAATCGCCACCCCGCGTCCTCACCGCCCCGCACACGCTGAAGCAGCGAGGTGGAGGTGGACGGTTCATCGGTGGCGGAGTTTGACATCATCGACCAGTATAACCAAGAGCCGCCGCCCGATCGCCTCGTAGTGGACGAGGCGACGAGTCCGCCCAGCCTCGTAGTGGACGAGGCGACGAGCTGTTGATTACCCACAAGTATCCCGCAAGGGATTGAAGAGAATAGCCGCAGGTAAGCGCAGCGCCACCTGCGGTTGTTCGTTGAAGATGGAGCGTCGACCCCGAAGTGGGTCGCAGACCTCGTCATGGATGATCTTCAACCCCATTCGGGGTTGGCTCTTGCGTTTCGCGACGAATCCGGTGGTGTTCGCTTGCGCTCAAACCACCGGCTATTTTCTAAAACGCCTTCGGCGTACGAAGACTTGTGGGTAAAGACCAGGAGGCGACTCTACAATCCCTGTCGGGATACTTGTCTGTAGCGAACGCTCATTGTTTAGACCCTGCGAACCCGGCTCACTTCACCGCTGCGGCACAGCTGCATGCCGGTGTCGGTCCAGACCTGCAGCTCGCCGCTGTCATCGATGCCTTCGCATCGGCCTTGAACGATTTCGCCATCGACGTGGCAGCGGACGCCTTCGCCGGTTAGGACGCAGCGTTTGCGGAACGACTGCAGCAGTTCCTGGGGATTGGAATCACACAGGTTAGCGCATTCGATTACGGCGGGGACGAGTTCGGTGAGCACTTCGGATCGGGACACCCATTTTCGCGTGGCTTCGCAAACGGAGGTTGCCGGGGCTTCGTCCAGCCGGGGGCTCGATCCAACGTTGAGACCGATTCCGATGACGGCCATGGTCTGCGGGTAGCCATTGGCGGCCAGCGGCAGATCGACACGCTCGATCAGTGTGCCAGCCACCTTGGTGCCACTCATCCAAACATCGTTGGGCCATTTCAATCCACAGTGGGCCGGTCCGGCAACATGTTCGATCGCCTCAGCGATCGCGACGCCCACGGCGATCGACAGCAGTGGGTGGCAATTGGCGAGTACGAGTGAAAACGCGAGCCCATCATCTTGGGTCAGCCACGATCGGCCTCGTCGCCCCCGACCGGCCGTTTGAGTTTCGGCGATCACCAGACGCGGCGTTTGGGAGGCCAGTGTCGCGTTGGCGGAGGAATCACCGCGTTGATCACTGAGCCACTCCAGGGCCGCCGAATTGGTCGACGGCAGCGAAGCCCGATAATCCCGAGACGCCAACACGCCGCTGGCCACCATGGAGTCGCTCACGCGGCAAATTGATTCATCGAGCGGGGGAGTCGTATCCGATGCCATAGCGATTCCAAGGACAGAATGAGACGAGGAAAACCGACACTTATTCATCGTGCGGTGCTAAGCGGCCGGGTGGGCGGCGTTACCCGATACCTGGCCGCTCGGCTCACCATGGCGGCGCCAGTATCGACGAAATCGACAGCCAGCGGGGACGGGAGTTGAATCCGACGCAACCGGATCGATCCAGCCGTATGGAAAATTCGTCAGCCATTGAAGCATGCCCGGGCGGTCCGGTCCAGGAGACTCCGTTGACAAGTATACAATAGGGCGAGAGTAGCGAACGACTGACATTTCACCACCTGCGATTTTTGGAGTTATTCTCACGATGCGTTACGTAATTCTTTTCTGTGTTGGTTTGGTTGCCTGCCTACCATCGGTTTCCCGCTCTAGAGATTGACCAAGAAAGTGCTGCTGCCGATTCGCCACTCCTGCACGTCACCGCCGACGACGCACCGACGCTGCTGCTCGCTGGCGTCCAGGATGAGCTCGTGCCGATCTCCCACAGCCGCAACATTCAGGCCGCACTGGAAGAAGCAGGAGTGGCGAACCAATTAATCGAGTTCAAAGATGCCGGCCACGGATTCACTGGCCAAGACGCTCAGCGAGCGATCGCAGCGACGGTCGATTGGTTTGAGCAGCACATTGGAAAGCCAGCCCCTTGAAGTTGCCAGCGGCAACGATCCGAACAGCTGAGGTCGCCGCGAAGCCAAGCGCCCCGTCCGCCTGCAGCGATCTCGGCCGACGGGTGATTGGGCATCTGCATGTCAGATTGAAAACCGCCAAGCCGATTTCCGTTCATTCCATTTGTGAAAACAAAGGTGTCCGGTACCTTAAATAAACGGTACCGGACACCTTTTCCGCTAAGCAGGTCGGGGTAGTTGTTTCGGTCTATTAGCCGGTGGGCGTTAGCCCCGGTTCCTTCAACGCTTCGCGTTTGGCGGCAGAAAACCGGGGCTAACGCCCACCGGCTAATTGAGTTATGCGGAAAAACTTCCCCAGACGTGCTTACCACGCCATTCGAGCTTGCTTCCGCTTCTCCCGGCGTTCAGATGCTACCACAGTAATTTGTGGGTGATAAAACGATTTGGACGCCACCGCGATGCCTTGAAAATCCCGCACGCTTGGCTCACCGCAGCGAAACCCACAATAGTTCCTGATGGACCTCTCAAAAAACCTTGACCGGTACGGCCACTGCGAGTACTATAAAACCAAATCTAAAAAACCAAATGCCAGCAGGAGGGATCTCACGATGGCTCGGCCGAAGGCAAAAGAACTCACCGAACGCGAATTAGAGGTGATGCACGTATTCTGGGCGGACGGCGAGCAGACAGTCACCCAGATTCGTGACGCTTTGGCGACGAACGGGCGCGATCTTGCGTATACGACCGTGGCGACACTGGTCCGAATTCTGTGTGAGAAGGGGTTTGTCAAGCAAGCAAACACCGAGAGACCGTTTCAATATCATTCACTCCGATCATTTGAAGACGTGTCCGGTAACCTTGTCAGTGATCTGGTGCAGAAGGTGTTTGGCGGATCTCGCGATCAGTTGTTGGTGCAGCTAATGGGACGGAGTAAACTAACTGCGACAGAACGTGCTACTCTCGAACAGATTCTACGGGAGCAGTCCCAATGAACGACATCGGTCTAAAACTCTTGTATTGTATCTTGCAAGTGACGATCGTTTGTTTTATTGCGACCGTTCTCTGTATCGTGATCAGCCGGTTTAGAGCGTCATCGCAGAATCGTATCAGTCATACGGCATTAATCGTCGTGCTGTGCCTGACGGCTATCACAATGAGTCCATGGCCGCGCTGGAGTTCCGGTCCTGACGATCCGGTCGCTGTCGTGACAGCACGGTCGCCGTACGTTGCTGTGCCTGCTGACTTCGGGAGGGCGGACGCCGAGTCGGCCAGTGAACAAAATGTCGAGATGCCTGCAGCGTCTGCCACACTGTTCCAGCGATTGCAGGCACAGTTCAGCGGTATTACTGCATCCATTGTTAGACTCGCGAAGCGCTCCTCGTTGGTGGTAATTCTGCTGTTCGCGCTGTCGGCTTTTGTCGGAGCATTCCGCTTTTGCATCGGCTGGCGAGCCGTCATCAATATTGGTCACGCCGCGCAGACGGTTACAGATGCGTCCATCACGTCGGTACTTGAGATGCTGCGGCAAGAAGTCGGTTGCCCGCGCGCTGTCAGCGTGCGGGAATCGAAGGATGTCGCGACTCCAGCCACGATTGGATGGCACAGACCACTCATTCTGTTGCCCATCGAGTGGCGATCATGGTCCGCAGCAGAAGCCCACGCGGTATTGGCTCACGAATTGGCTCACATCGCGCGCAATGACTTTCGTAGTCTCGCACTTGCGGAACTCTGCACCGTGTTCCACTTCTACCATCCGCTGGTGCATGGACTGGTAGCAAGACTGCGCCTCGAGCAGGAACTGGCAGCCGATGCTACCGCCGCGGATATCTCTGGGGGACGTCAGCAATACCTGAAGGTCCTGGCCACTATGGCTTTGCGAAAAACAAACCAACCCCTTGCCTGGCCGGCACGGTCGTTCCAGTCGTCGTCAGGTACACTTTTGAGGAGAATTGAAATGCTAAAAACCCCAAGATCAGAAGAGACAACATCACGCGGCCCACTTTTTTTTGCTGTTGCAATGGTCCTTGCGTCCGGCGTTTTTGCGTCTGGGCTTCGGCCCGAAGTCGCTAGCGCCCAAACCGGCGGCAACAAGACGCTTGAAACTGTACAAAAAGCCTGGGCGGAATTTGAGACGGCTAGCAAATCTATGTCGGGTTCTGTGCTGCTTTCAAAGGCGGGCGATGCGTCAAGCCGTGAATCTTATCTTGGCACCAGTGGTGGTGCTGGTGTCATGGTGACCCAACTCTCTCGTGAAGGTGAATCGGCGAGTACCATTGCACTTATTCGAAACAAAAAATATCTTGCGGCGGTCCGATGCGAAGACTGGCAAGTCACATCCAGCTATCGCGAGGCTCCAGAAAAGAAGTGGAAGCTGGCTGAAGTTGAGCCGGTTAATGAGAAGGACCAGTCTCAGCGTCACCTTATCAACTCGCCAAACTTACTCTTGATTGGGCAGAACTACGAACTTAGCGAGGCTCTTTTCGGTGGCAATTTTGACGTCGAGATTCGCAGTCTCGGAAATGGTGATACTCGCATCGTCGCAAATGTCGTTGATGAATCACTGACATCATCGAAAATCAAGCACTGTGAAGCAGTTCTCGATAGCTCTCAGCACTACGTTCGGGTGCGATCCGCTTGATGCGCTCGACGAGTCCTGCATCACGCTGTTTCCAAATTGATAAGGTCGCCGACGGTCAGTTTTGACTGGAGCCAGTTCTCATAGACAGCATCCCACACTCCACTGAGCAGAAAGTGACTGACAATGAGATGCAAAGCATACGCCTAAAACGTAACAGCTTTCACGGTGACTGGAACTATGAGATTCAACCACACAAGAACAGGTCAAACGGGTAAGTTATTTCCGAACGACGCCTTAACGCGGAGAAAGGATGTAACTCACGACGGTTATTAATCGGTTTCGATTTACTTTGTCTCAACGATAAGATTACTAAGACACATGCCAGCAGAATAAACGGTGATGCTACGGCGCTTTGAATGCTGAATGCCAGAATCTCACCATACTCAAGATGTTGAACTTCGATCGGCGAACCACTGACCAGCAGCAAGTACGCGGCTTGAGTATCTGCCAACTCACGACGATGCACCTGCCCGTCTTGTCCGTCAAAGCAGACGAGTTGATCTTCAGAAATCCCTGTCAGCGTCATAAAATGCCCTATTGACTCTCCAGTTTGAATCCAGGTTGCTACATTACCGCGATCCCAGATCACCGCAGCCACGTTCGCTGCTTGCCGATTTAAAAACGTCCGCAACTCTGGCAAATCATCGCGTTTAGCCGGATAGGGCAAAGCGTGCAAATCAAGGGACTCGACCGCTGCCTGGATATCACTGAAACGGCAGATCGGCAGGTCCTCCAGTGCGCGTACCTCTGCCGTCTGACGCCAGTGGAATCCGAGATGCTCGACGCAAGTCTTTGCTGCAATGGATCCGCAAAACGCGTCCTCGGGCACGGTATCTTCCGTCGCACACACGGCGCCACTTGCCAAGAGGAAGGAGACCCAACACGCCACTGCAAAACGCATCATTATTAAGCCCGAATGCTCTTGTAGACCTTGAAACCGATCAAACTCACCAAAATCATGAGCATCACGGCGCTTACCCATGTCCAGATCGACCAGCCAATCGCTGGCAACCCTAGTTTCTGGGTGGTCAAGATGTAATCTTGAATCGCCTTCGTTTCGCCAGGACTGAACGGGATGCGAAGGATCTTGTCCCGGGTTCTGTCTGTGACCGACGTGCCACGCGGCCAGTCGGGAAACCAATCTGCTGCGCGGGCCGGTGTTTCGAAATCCTCAACCGAAATCAGTTCGTACTCCCAGGTGCACCCGGTGTCCTGCCGACTGCCCTTCCCCGGAAATCGCTGCTGGTTGAATGTCGCAATCTCGGTGATCGGCCGATATACATGGCTTTCACTCGATGCGAAAAGCGTCAAGTATTCAGGAGCATCCAATGTAATGTTGGTCAGGGTTTCACCGCTCTCGTCCAAGGCCTTCGCCCGCGACTCAACGCAAGCTCCAAAGGGAGGGTAGTCGATTTCGCGCGAATCAATCTCGTTAAAGGAGTACGGGAGTTTAGGAACCGAACCTCCTGAGCATCGATAACGACTCAAGCCGGTCAAGAATCCAAAAAAAGGATCGGACGTAAGTAAGCGGGCTGAGTTTTGGGCGCTGACAACACCGTCATGGTGCAAGCCCTGACTACGCTCGTCGAATAAGTTGTTCTCCCAACTCCGGCTTTCCCTTCCGTTGAAGGCATACCACTTCCAAATGACTTGATCGTCTTCATAGATTGGGATGCCTGGATTCTCAATCTTGTAGGCAATGTACAGGGGGAAGATGTTGCTGCCGCGATAGGGCTCGCCAATGATCAGTTCACGCTCCGTGTCCGCCAGCAGGTCAACTCGTGACCCTTGCAGCTGAATCGGCGGCGATTCGTCCGATTGAATGATGCAACGGACTCGGTAACGGTATCGTTTGCCGGCAAACCAGTCCTGATGGGTCATGGCGTCGAATCGGGCTGCTTTCTCCTCGGTCGTCAACGGACGACCATTCTCGAAGTCCGTTGCGTCGACCGTTGAGCAAGCAAGCACGCATCCGAAGACTGCCAAGGCAAACACGGCACAGAGCCGCGCCCAACGCAAGATGTCCCGTAGTGGGCCGTAAGCCATGATGTCACCCTCAAATAATGAATTGCCTAAGTAGAGCCGCAGCGGGTCACTTGGCCGCATCCCGGTGATCCAGCACCTGAGGGCGCCCATTTCAGATGGTAGTTATAAGGATCTTGAGTGCAAATTACGTCAATGGAAGGGCAGATTGAGTAGCCTGCCATAATACAGTTGGCAAACATCTGGACTGTGCATGAACGAGGATCTGGATTGTCCGAACAATACGTCACCTGTTGTCCTTCTGTGTCGCATCGCGATTCAGGCATGTGACTGTCATTGTCAATGGGAATATTGCACGTGTCCCCCAACGACTCTTCACAACTATATCCATTCCACCCTCCCCGCAGATTGGACATGGGCGACATGCGTTCGGCGAAGTGAGAGGCAGCGATGCCAGCGACAAGCAGAGCCACAACAGAAATAGTGGTTTTCATCATTTTCAATCATCCTCGTAACTGTGATTCGAGAGTTGAACATTCAAACGATCGGAGTACTATACCCCCCCCCCATGTTGCATTGTCAACAAAAAAGTTCAGAATTTCGTAGCGAGTACAAAGAATCCCGCCCACCGGCTAATAAACCGGGTTCTTCTCGGAATTGAGTGGCATGGAAGTCGCGGTCGAACCGATCGATTCTCGGATCCTACGTGGTGGATTTTCCAGGCATGGGCTCCTGCGCTGAGTAATTTTGCATTTCAGGGACGACTCCGATACATTTGTAGATGCCGGAGAAAACGGGGTTCATCCGACGGAAGCGTGCGCAGAGCACAGCGGAAGGTTTTTTGAGTACTGTCATATCCAGAACGAAAATTTGCAGTGCGCGCGTACGCTCAGCGGCACCACCAATAGGGTAGCTTTTTCGACACTCAAAGTCCACTGTTTGTCGGCCAGCCAGCACGGCTCGGTTAGCTTTGGTGGTTCAGTCTCGCCACCCTGGTAGATATCCGAAGCTCTGAGAGCCCCACACTGTCTCATCCGGCGTTTGAACCGCTAACAGAGCATCTCACTCGAGCACGGGCTTGCTCAGCAGAGCTACGCTCCACCGATACCCTCGGCATGCGACGACGTTGTTAGTGTGCTTGGCAGCACGACAATTCAGCCTAAGGCTTCAGAGCTTCGGACGGTTTCGATTCTACAGTGTTTTCCTGGTTCACTCCAAGACGAATTAGTAAGCCGATCAGCAAGTCGCCGATCGATTGAGGGCCTCGACGCTTCTTGACAGCGAGAAGCTGC
>NZ_SJPK01000007.1:93076-305576 GCF_007859855.1 Allorhodopirellula solitaria | reverse complement strand
GCAGCTTCTCGCTGGCAAGAAGCGTCGAGGCCCTCAATCGATCGGCGACTTGCTGATCGGCTTACTAATTCGTCTTGGAGTGAACCAGGAAAACACTGTAGAATCGAAACCGTCCGAAGCTCTGAAGTCTTAGGCTGAATTGTCGTGCTGCCAAGCACACTAACAACGTCGTCGCATGCCGAGGGTATCGGTGGAGCGTAGCTCTGCTGAGCAAGCCCGTGCTAGAGTGAGATGCTCTGTTAGCGGTTCAAACGCCGGATGAGACAGTGTGGGGCTCTCAGAGCTTCGGATATCTACCAGGGTGGCGAGACTGAACCACCAAAGCTAACCGAGCCGTGCTGGCTGGCCGACAAACAGTGGACTTTGAGTGTCGAAAAAGCTACCCTATTGGTGGTGCCGCTGAGCGTACGCGCGCACTGCAAATTTTCGTTCTGGATATGACAGTACTCAAAAAACCTTCCGCTGTGCTCTGCGCACGATTCCGTCGGATGAACCAGTTTCACGGCATCTGTTTTCGCTTCCGTCCGGCTTGTCCGGGCGGAGTGGCAACTGCAAGCTAGCTGCAAAACGCCCTCGCCAGATCGATCTCCGCTCCGGGCTTGTCCCGGCGGAATCAGCGAATCAAGTCGTGTGACGCCCCGGGACAAGCCCGAAACGGAGCACCGTTTCTATTCGGTAGCTGCCAGTTGGCTCCTCCGCCGAGAGAAGCTCGACGGAAGGATGTCTCACAGGCGGCAATCCCTTGAAAATCCCGCACACTCGGCTCACCGCAGCGAAACCCGCAATAATTCCTGATGGACCAAAAAAGGCGGACCTGCCCCCTACACGCAGTGCCCCTACCCGTGTGACAATGTGGCACCCGCGCAATCGACACCGACGGCCTGTCGAGTGGCGCGTACCGCTCTCGTTTCCACTATCTCCTCGAGCTCCGCTTGCTATGAGTGACCATTTCGACCCCGACCTGCCGAATATCGACGCTCCCGCGATCGGTTCGCCCACCACTGACCCGGTTCCCGAGCCATTTGAAGTCAAATTTGCTTCGCGGGTCGATCGTTTGCCGCCGTACATGTTCGGGCGGATCAACAATTCGCTGTATCAGAAACGCCGGGCGGGCGACGACGTCATCGACCTGGGGATGGGTAACCCGTCGGATCCCCCCGATCCCGTCGTGATTCAGAAGCTCACCGACGCGGCCGCCGACGTCAGCAATCATGGCTACAGCAAGTCCAACGGGATCACCAACCTCCGCCGCGAAGTCGCCAACAAGTACCAGCGCAAGTACGACGTGCAATTGGATCCGGAATCCGAGATCATCTCCTGCCTGGGCAGCAAGGAAGGCTTCTCCCACATGTGCTTGGCGCTGATGGGGCCGGGCGACACCGCGATCATCCCGTCGCCTTATTTCCCGGTTCACATGTATGGCGTGATTTTGGCATCGGGCAACGTCGTCGCACTCGATGTTGCCGATCCCGACAAATTCCTCAGCAACGTGGCGTACACGTGCGAAAACTTGACGCCGCGGCCGAAGGTGCTGATCGTCAACTATCCGCACAACCCGTCCTCCGCCGTCGTCGAACCGGACTTCTTCATCGAAGTCGTGCGATTGGCCAAAAAGTACGGGCTGCTCGTGATCCACGACTTTGCCTATGCCGACGTCGCCTTTGACGGCTACATGCCCCCGAGCTTCCTGTCGGCTCCCGGCGCAAAAGATGTCGGAGTGGAATTCACGACCATGAGCAAGGGATACAACATGGCCGGATGGCGGGTTGGATTCTGTGCAGGCAATTCGGAAATGGTCCGGGGACTCGGCACGGTCAAGGGATACTACGATTACGGGATGTTCCAAGCGATCCAGATCGCGGCGATTGTGGCTCTCCGGGACACCGAAGACAACGTGCTACAGCAATCGGAGATCTACCAAGGTCGCCGCGACGTCTTGGTCAGTGGCCTGAAGCGACTTGGGTGGAACGTGCAGACGCCCAAAGCAGGCATGTTTGTCTGGGCACAGGTCCCTGAGCCGTGGCGTAGCAGCATGAGCACGATGGATTTCGCGATGAAGCTACTCGAGGAAGGCAACGTCGCTGTCAGCCCCGGCAGTGGCTTCGGCGCAGCCGGCGAAGGCTACCTGCGGATGTCACTGGTCGAAAACGAACACCGGTTGCGGCAAGCCGTCCGCCAGATCGGCAAATGCTTGTCTTCGTCCAAAGCGAATCCTGAAACCGCGGGCACCTAGCTCGACAGGGCGAGCGGAAAACCCAAACCAGCGTGCCCCCCCTCCCCGAACTTCGGGGGAGGGTGAAGTCAGGACTGAAAACCACACAACAAAAAACAACCCACACGGCTCACAACGCCAAAAATTGAACAGCCTAGGCTAGCGCCGGCTCTCAAAACGCTTCGCGTTTCGCGTGGGAAAACCGGGGCTAGCGCCGAATGGCACTTACTTTGGCCCCTGGAGAGGACATAACGAGGTAGGTAACCCGATGCGTTAGCGAGGAAAATGCCGTTCTTTGCGTGGTCAATAGATCACCCTCGCTCACGCGTCGGGTTACCAAGACCGATTCGTAAACTAAAGTAAGTGCCATTCGGCTAGCGCCCACTGGCTCATTGGGTTGCACCAAACGACTCCAACACTGAGGAAACATCATGCGATTGGGAATAGCGCTGCGAGCGTTTTGGAAAGCGCTCTTCGACCGCGCAGCGGCCGAGCGAGTGGCGATTGCGTTGGACGCGCCGATCGACGCTCGCATCGAGCAACCAACCCCTGCGGCCGCGAGTGAGCCCACTGCCAAAACGGCTCCCTCGCCCAAGCCCGCGCCGGCTCAAAATCCAGCCATCACGCTGCTGGCCACCCTGCAACGCGATGCTCGGTTGATCGATCTGATCTATGAGGATCTCGATCAGTACCAAGATGCCCAGGTCGGTGCCGCGGCGCGGCCATGTCTGAAACAATGTCGCCAATCGCTCGACCGCATTCTCAAGATCGACAAACTCGTCGCCTCTAACGAGAGCGAGGCCATCACGGTTCCCGCAGACGCCTCGGTCGCCCGTTATCGCTGGATCGGGGAATCTCCTGCCAGCGATGGGGGGACAGCCAAACTCGTGCACCCGGGCTGGCAGGCAACCGAGATGCAGCTTCCCCAGTGGAGCGGTCAAGCCGCGGACGCCGAGATTATCGCACCCGCCCAGGTGAGTGCGTCCTAAGCCACTGCTTCTTCGTCTTCTTTGGACTCCCGTTTGAGCTCCATCACGCGTTGGTTGTACGCCGCGATTGTTTCGCGGCGACGCAGCATCCCCAATAGCTCCCCCGGCTGATCAGGGTCGAGTACCGGCAACTCATCGAGATCGTGCGAAGTGAAGCGGAGCAGGGCGGAGTTGAGATCATCGTCAGGGGCGACCGACAGGTAGTTGTCCACCATGATGTCTCGCGCGACGGCAAGCTTCCAAAGACTCTCGTCGTAGAGATAAGCCCGCACGTCATCGTCACAGAAAATCCCCACCATCTTGTCATCCGCGTTGACGACGGGGAAGTAATTCTGGCTGCTGTAGGCCAGGTGATGAACGATATCCTCCACCGTCATCCCCTCAGGGATTTTGGTCACCTTGCGGTCTGGATTGAAAATATCCTTGACCTGCAGCCCCTCCAGAACATCGATGATGAAATCGCCTCGATGGGCCATCGAGTCCATCCGCGTGGGGACTTGTTTTTGATACAAACGAAAACGTTGGCTCATCACAAACGTGGACGTGGTCACGAGCATCGTTGGCACAAGCAACCCGAAGTCACCGGTGAGGGCCCGGACCATGATGATCGTCGAGATGGGAGCCCGGGCGATCCCAGAGAAAAAGCCAGCCATGCCCACCACGGCAAAGGCTTCCGGCTCGGCCACGAGATTCGGAAAGAAACGCTGTAGCACCAAACCCACTGCCGCACCGGTGCAGCCACCGATGACCATCGAGGGGCCAAAAACCCCGGCCGACCCGCCTGAACCGATCGTCAGGGAGGTCGTTACGATCTTCATCAGGGCCACCACAACCAACAGAGTCGCCCCCAAGCTCGTCGCGGTGGTCAATGCGATTTGCAGGGTACCATAGCCGGTGCCGAGAACGCCCAATATCGCTGGCTGGTCGTGGAAAATCTGCAGCAGTCCGATGCCGAGCAAGCCTGCCATCGCGGCTCCGATGGCGGGGCGCAGGTGCGGGATCACGGGCAACTTGTGAAACAGTTTTTGCGTACCGTAGAAAGTGCGAACGTAGAGCCCACCGACGAGCACCAACACGATCGCCAGCATCAGGTAGGCGACCAGTTCCAGGGGCGAGACAAACTTGTGCTGCAGAGCATCGCCAAAGATCGGCATGAATCGAACATCGGCCGGCAAGGACTGCATGTAAACACTGTAGGCAACGATGGACGCGGCGGCGGCCGGTACGATCACGTCTGCTTCCAAGTCCGCGTCGCTGTAGAGAATCTCGCCTGCGAAGACGGCCCCGGCCAAGGGTGCCCGAAAGATTGCACCGATCCCCGCGCCCATGCCCGCCGCCAGCATAATCCGCCGCTCGCGTCCGGAGAGTTTCAGCTTCGTGCCGAGCCAGGCGCCAAATCCGGAGCCGATCTGCGCGATCGGTCCCTCACGGCCGCCCGAGCCGCCGGTCCCCAACGTGATCGCCGAGGCAATCGTTTTGACAATCGGGACGATCGCCCGCACGCTGCCGCGTTTGTTGTGAAAGGCATCGATGGCCGCATCCGTGCCGTGCCCCTCCGCTTCGGGGGCATACCGAAACACAATGAGCCCGGAGACGAGGCCGCCCAACGTCATGATCAGCACCACCATCCAAGGCGACACTGACTGCTCCACGTGTGCGTAGCGGGCATATTCACCGGCGGCTTCCAAGGGTGTGAAGCCTGCGAATTGACTCAGAGTGTACCGCGTGACGGTCTGGCCCAAGACGTCAAAGACGATCGCACCGAGTCCCGCGACCACCCCCACCATCGACGCCAAGAAAATCCATTTTCCGAGCGAATGGAGTTCGTTTTGTTGAAACAGTTGGCGAACGCGGTCCACGGGACGGATTGCTTTGGGGTGGGGGACATCGAGACTCGTATCCCCAACAGCCTACCAGCATCTCATTTGCCTGCTATCCGGGGATCCCCAATTGACGCTTCAAATCAAGCGGGAGCCCAATATCAACGATCTCGATTTCACCGGTCGATAACGATGCGTCGGCCCCCATCATCCCGGTCTTGGGAGCCACAAACGTGAGCGTCAAATCAGCCTGGAAGGTGGGATCAGCGGGCTCACCGGTGTCACCATTGAATCCCGAAGGCACATCGATCGCCACTCGCCGAACCTCCGAGTTCTGATTGGCCGCTGCGATGGCTTCGGCGAACGGACTCCGGGGCGGACCCTGGGCCCCCGTGCCCAACAGGCCATCGACAATCATCCCACGGTGACGAGAAATCCTGGCAACGATTTCGTCCTCACCAACGTGCTCAACCGACACCCCCGCTGCCACAGCCGCATCGTGACTGATCTCGGCGTCGCCTGATAACTTGGCCGTTGGCACCAATGAGTAAACCACGACAGGACGATTGGCCTCGGTGAGCACCTCGGCGATCACGTAGCCGTCGCCGCCATTGTTACCTGCCCCGGCTAGGATCATGGTGGCGGGCGAAGACTCGGAGAGTTCGGACAACAGGCGTTCAGCGCAGGCCGTCCCCGCATTTCGCATCAACTCAATGCCCGCCATACCGAATCGTTCAATTGCCAATTGATCCACTTCTCGAGAGCGAGCCACCGAAAAGAATGGCCAATCCTGGGCCATGGCGATCGGCAGTGGAATCGAGGGAGAAGAAGTCATCGTGCCAGCCAATCGAAAATCGTAGACAGAGTCGGTAAAGAAAGTCACCCGGCCAGCGGCGTCGTTCAGGTCGGCGCGAATCGCTGCACATAATCGTTCAAACGCAGCTTTTTGCGGGCGCTGGCGCTGGTCATGTATCGCACACTTCCAAAAACAGGCCGTTTGGGCCCCCACGCCCGATCCGTCCGCCCGAGCACCCACAGGATACCACAGTAGGAATTAGGATCCCGACCATCGAGCCCATACTTGTTGTTCAAATGGATCATGATATCGAGCGCCTCTTGCGGTGAGCGGGTCCAGTGCAAGATTTTCTTACCCCAGAGCATCCGCATGTAGTTGTGCATCATGCCGGTCCGGACAATCTCGGTTTGGGCCGCGTTCCAAAGTTCATCGTGCGTGCCCGCCTGCTCAAACTCGTCGAGCGTGTACAAGTGCGGACGCTCATCATCGGCGTGCTCGCCCAGCGTCTTCAACGCCCAATCCGGCAACGACTCCAATTGGTCATAGGTGTCCGGGTTCGTGAACGACCAGTTGAAACCGATTTCGCGCCACGTCAGCAACTGGTCCAGGAACCCTTCAGCAGACTCACTCACGTTCCAGAAACCATGGTTCTTGCCGTTCGGGGCGGACGCCCGCTCGATCGTCCAACCTTCGCGATCGAAAAGTTTCCCAACGATCTCATGAGCGGAGATGTGCCCAAAGTGCAGATAGGGGCTCAGACCCGAGGTGGCACTTTCATCGGGATGGTTGCGTTCATCGTCGTATCGCTCAAGTTGATCCTCGAGAAACTCGGTCAATCGCTGCGTCGCCGCCTCGCTGCCACCGGAACAGACGGGGGAGGGCGGCACGGAGTGGTCGATGGGGAGCCGTGAGATACCGCCGTCGTCGAGCAGATCTTCCAGATCAGCAGGGGGCCATCGCTGGAGAATCGCCTCGTCGATGAGTTTCGGGGTAGGGCGGGGCAGGGCAGAGCAGGGCAGGGGAGTCGCAGCGGGGGTTCGCTGCAGTTCCTCAAGCACATTCTTCTGCATGTATCGACGATAGCTGTGCGCGACCGTGTAGGTTTTCTCAGCCCGCCGGAGTGGCAAAATGCCGTTGCCGTCGACGAGCTCCAATCTGGCGGGAATGCGGCCCTTCACCGCCTCGATCATCCGCGGCAGAAAGAAGCACGGGTACTCGTCGGTGACGACTGTGCAGGCACGCTTGGCCAATCGATGCAGCAGCGGAGTGCCACGGCCCGCCTCGGGCTCCACGTACGGATAATAAACCACGCCGAGCTCAGCCGAGGCAGCCGCCTTGTCGCGCATTCCCTCGATCACGAATCGATGCAGCCGATCGCTCGCCCACGGATAACGAATTCGCAGCGGCTCGAAAATCACCAGCGGGCAATCAAACTCGATCGCCCGCTCGATCGCATAGTCGAGGGCAAAGTTAAACCGCAACCGACGCTGGGCGATCATCCAGTACAGCACATAGTCACCATCACCCCGCAAGGGATGGTCGTTTGCCGCGGTCAGACGATGAAGTAGGTCAGTGGTCATGAAGTCGCGTTGATAGCAGGGCAAGCAGAAAATGAAGGGTATCGAGCGTGGTCTTCGTAGACGATGGACGCTGATTGACCACCGCCTAAATGCTTCACCCTCCCGAGCAAAGCTGGGGAGGGTCGGAAAGCGAGCCTTCAGCGAGATTTCCGGGGAGGGCGAGCACTTCCCTTCATGCCTGAACCGGTTTTTGCGCGTCTCGTATGCACGTAGTGCAAATCAAGTTGCTTAGCAATTTCGCGAGCGACAGCTTCGCAGTCCTGCTCAATGTCCTTGTCTGTGAACCGCAGCACCTTCCACCCACGCTCTTCCAAGTCTCGCTGACGCCGCAAATCACTCTCGATGTTTTCATCGTGATATCCACCATCTATTTCGACGACCAGCATTTTGGCGACGCACGCAAAATCGGCAAACCAAGGCCCGATCGAGTGTTCACGGCGAAACTTCAAGCCACACAATTGTTTGGCACGAAGTACACTCCATAGCAATCCTTCCGATCGTGTTTGCGTTTTGCGTCGACCACGACGGAAAATTTTCGATGTTTGACGCGTCGGTTGATCGTCCATTGCATTCGCTCAATCATATCATTCGTTGCGTCCCTCCACGGGCCGATCAGTCGAGCGCGGAACGACGATCCATTTTCAAATGGATTGAATTGTACAGCGAGACTCGCGTGAGCTCCGCGACTTTCCTCTCCGGTCAGCTGGCGCCTGGATGCCTTTCCCTCCCGAGCGAAGAGGTCGTGCGGCTTTTAAGTTGTTTATTGGCAGTCGATTGCACGACTTCACCCGCTCCCGACGAAGGAGACTGCTGAAATAGTCGGTGCCCAATGTTTTTCTGCCGCCATACAAGCCCGAAGCGTTAGCGAGTGGAGTCAGGTAAACCCTTGCTCGCGTGTCGGGCTTGCATTCCAGCAGTCTCCGAAGCTGGGGGAGGAGGGGCATGCTGGTTCGGGACTTTCCGTTGCACTGTCGCCCCTCCCCGGAAGACTCACTAAAGGCTCGTCTTCCGACCCTCCCAGCTTCGCCGGGAGGGTGAAGTAGGGAGCGAACCGGGAGGGTGAAATAGGAAGGGAAAACACCGTGTGTTCTCAACACCCGAAAACAGCCATCCACCTACCATGTTACCATCCACTGAATACCATCGAACCGTCCAACCTTAGAGTCCATCATGCGTATCGGCGTTCCGACCGAGATCAAATCTGACGAATACCGCATTGCGATGTTGCCGGTTGGGGCGGAGGAGCTCACCGCGCGTGGTCACGAGGTGATCATCCAGTCCGGGGCGGGAATGGGATCGGGGATGACCGACGTCGATTTCCAAGCTGCTGGTGCCACGATCGTCCACACGGCAGAGGAAGTGTTCGCGGCCGCTGAGATGATCGTGAAGGTCAAAGAACCTCAACCCTCGGAGTACGACCTGATCCGCCACGGGCAGATCCTGTTCACATTCTTTCACTTTGCCGCCAGCCGATCATTGACCGATGCCATGATCGCTTCGGGTGCATCCTGTTACGCGTACGAAACACTGCGTGACAAAAACAATCGTCTGCCATTGTTGACACCGATGAGCGAAGTGGCTGGCCGGATGAGCATCCAAGAAGGCGCCAAATATCTTGAGAAGCCTCAGATGGGACGCGGCATTCTGCTAGGCGGTGTCCCTGGTGTCGCCCCGGCGAACATCACAATCCTCGGAGGCGGCGTCGTGGGCGCCAATGCGGCCCGGATCGCGGCGGGATTCCAAGCTGATGTTTCGATTCTCGATGTGAATCTCGATCGACTGCGTTACCTTGATGAGATCATGCCCGCCAACGTGAACGTGCTTTTCAGCGATCGGCACACGGTTTTGAAGGAGATCGATCAAGCCGATCTCTTGGTCGGAGCCGTTCTGATCCCCGGGGCAAAGGCACCTCAACTCGTCCGCAGCGAAGACCTCAAAAGGATGCAGCCTGGCAGCGTGATCATTGACGTCGCCGTTGATCAAGGCGGCTGTATCGAGACAAGTCGCCCCACGACTCACCAAGAGCCCACCTACATCATCGATGACGTCGTTCACTACTGCGTCGCCAACATGCCCGGCGCGGTCGGGCGCACCAGCACCTACGCCCTGTGCAATGCCACGCTCCCCTATGTGACTCGCTTGGCGGGGCAGGGCAACACGGCCGAGCCACGCGATTTGGAACTAGCGACGGCGCTGAACATCCATCACGGTGAGATCGTCAACGAAGCTGTCGCGGCCGCCTTCGCTCGTTAGCTGCGAGCCAGCCCAGCCGGGCTGGCTTCCGCGATGGTCGCCCCGCTGCCCCCTGCAGCAGCTCAGTACTTCATCGTCGCACCGACGTTGAAACCGGCGAAGAACACATCGTCGCTCGATTGCGTGCCGCGATAGGGCGTGTTGACTCCCACCACGGTAGGAATCTGGTTCTCGGCCGTGGCTACCTGGGTGAGGTACCACAATTCGCCGCCACCGTGGATGGAGAACATTTCACAGATTTGGTACTGCAGCCCGCCGCCCAATTCAAACATGGCGGCGAACCCGTTGTCTTCATCGCTCTCACCGTAGAGCCAGGTGGCTTGATCCTCGACAAAAGCGGTCGACTGGGCCAGGTTGTAGTACCCACCGGCTCGGCCGCGGAAGTACGCCGACGTGGAACGGCAAATCGGGCTGAAGATATCCGCACCGACCTGCAGACCGATCAGGTCGTTGGAGGCCTCCGAATAGATCGCTGCATTTTGATCGGGAGCCGGACCATTGGATGCCGTGTAGGAATACTCCTCGTCGAATCGAATGTAGCGTGGTCCGATCAGCAGCTTGGCGATATCCCAAGCCATCGACGTTTTGCTCGCTTCAACCGTCCAGTAAGTTGACTCATAGCGTTGGCGTTGGAACAGAACCGGATCGTTGGCGTCATCCACGGGGCTGGTCAACGTGGGATCGTAGAGCATCGTGAACGCGATGTCCTGCTGGAACGTGCCGATCCCACCTGGCCCGGGCAGTTCGATGCGTTCGGTGAGCAGGGTCTGCCCATTTTTCAGGACCGCCGTGTTGTTCATCTCCCAGTTCAGCGGGCCGGTGAAACTCAATTCACAACCCGATACGCAGTCCGGTGCGGTGCCGATCGTGATGCGTGGAGCGGGCTCGAACCCCGGATCATCTAACCAGAGATCGGGTGATCGCGCTCGGGTGAAGTTATCCAAGCCGTCACGCTGCATGTAGACGGCTTCGACACGTCCATAACAAAACGGCTGACAATCGTTACACGGCCCGCCGCAATTCCGCGAGTGCCCGAACAAACCACCGCGATATCCGCCACCGACGCCGCAGGCTGAGTCACCGCACTGCCCACCACACGATCCACTGCATTGCCCGTCGCCACAAGAGCTGCTAGCGAGCTGCCCCCCAGCAAACTGGCTGCCTTGGGCCAAGGGGAAGTTTCGGTCGAATTCGGACCCCACCGACTCTCCGCCCGACATCTCGAACACGCTCGACATGTCCGAGGCCGACACGACCTCAAAGGAATGCCCGTCATGCTGCAGGGTTCGCTGTTGCTGAGCATCCGCCATGCTTCCACTCAGCGACCATGCCAGCGTCGCGATGCTGGCGGCCAAACCCATACGCGAGCTGAGCACGGGCTCTCCGTCGCGTTGAGTCGTGAGTAGTTTCCAAGGACTGTTCATGATCGAACCTCGAGACATGCGTTGACGGTCGGGCGTGACCGACAGATTGAGAACGATTGGCGATTGAAATGTTGGTCTATCGGATGATCAATTGATCATCCACCGGGATCAGATGCTGGCTGCGAATCAACCGAATGATTTCAGTGGCTTGTTTGCGGTCATCGCAGTTTCCACGCACAACCAATCGATTTTCTACGTTTGCCAAGACCACATCCGCGTCAGGGTAGCGGGCATGAATCTCTTTCATCATCCGCTGCGTGGGCGTGAGTGTTTTCGCGACGGCGGGTGTCGCCTCCCGGGACGTCGCAGAAGGTCGCACGTAACCGGCGAGCCGCGTCGGCACGTCGTGTTGCGAACGGACGGGCTGCCTCGCTTTGGACTGCGCGACTGCGATCGTGGGCGGGGCGACGACCGCGATCGGTCGATGACGCCGTGGCGAGCGAGCGATGGTCGCATTGGCTTCGGATGAAACCCATTGTTGATTGGGGACCGGGAGCAACGGCAGACTCGCGATCGTTGTTGGATCGGCGGGCTCCTCGGCTGCATCGACCTGCACGGTCGCGGCAGGCTGCTCGTCCATGGGCGGGCTCTCGACGGGGGCCGCAACCTCGCCGCCGCCGCTTTGCACGAGAATGCTTGGCGGCAGCAATTTCTTAGGTTCGGGTGTTTTTTTGGTGGGCTGAGAAGGTGCCGTCCATTGCAGCCGTGGGGTCTCGACGCGGGCAACTGCCTGTTGGCGAGCCAGCGGCTCTGCATCAGGAGCAGGCCCAGTAAGCGGAGTAGACTCGCTCGTGCGGGTGGCGAGCACGCGCTTTCCAGGAGCGGATTTCAGTTCGAGTCGACGAATCGAAAGAATCTGAGGATGATTGGCTTGGCCCGGCGGCATCGCTTCGCGTTTTTCGCTAACACTCTTGCGACGGATATTCTCGACGATCTTGTCCACGTCGACACCCGCATCGACCAACTGAGGTGGCTCGAGCTCTTCGGCGCTGCAGTGGGACGGCTCCGTGAGCTCGACCTGCGATGGATGAGATGACGAGACCCCAGGTTCCTGCGCCGTCTTGACGCAGCTGGATGATTGACCGATCGGCATGAAACGGACGTCCGCCCCCATCAGCCGAATCTCCGACGCCTGATGTCCTGAGGTGCCTGCAGGCGAGGTCTCGCCGTTATCGGCAGCCGCAAAACCTGCGGCTCCACAGGAAAGAACACAGATCGAAACACCGGCTCCCAGGTTGAGACTGCTCTCACGGAGCAAATTCGCAAGCCAAAATCGCGATGAGACGTTTCGCCGAAATCGACGCAACTCTCGAGGCTTGTCTCTCTGCATCACGGAATCCTTCCACACATGATCACTGGGTCCATGTACCCCCCCGGCACATCTTCCGCACTAGCACGCACTTGTCGTTTTAGCAGTGCTAGACAACCTCTGTATCGTCGACCGGTCTCGCTGACGTTAGCGATTCTTCCAGATGACGCGATGGTTCGGGGTGAAATGACCTTCGCAAAGGTGCATTTCTTAGGGATTGCGATGCTGCCGAACAGCTTCGAAAGCAACCACCGCCGCGGAGACGGAGATATTCAGACTGTCGACGCGTCCGGCCATCGGCAGCTGGATGCCTCCGATCGGGCGCCCCGCCGCGTTTTCCTCTCCCTCACTGCTCGCCGCCGGCCAGCTCTGCCAGCGTTCACCCAATCCATCGGCTTCACTGCCCAGTACGACCGCGATCCGTCGGTGCGTGCCCGCCGACCGCAGACTCACGTCATAGAGCGACTCAGATCCCTCCACTCGCATCGCATACACCTCATCGACTTCGCGGGCGAGAAATGCGGCGATTTCGACTTGGCTACCCGCCGCCGAAGGGACCGTGAACACCGCCCCGAGTGAACCGCGGATCGCGTTGGCATTGAAACGGTCGCTCGGGCAATCGCTCAGCAGCACTGCGGCAACGCCCGCAGCGTCGGCGGTGCGAAACACGGCCCCCACATTGCCAGGCTTCTCGACCCCGTCGAGCACCAGAATCAACCCCGGCCCCAGCGTCGGCAAATCGGCGAGCGTGTCGCCCGGAACCTTGAACTCCGCGACGCAGCGGTCGGCCGCCTCGCCGTAGCAGACCTTGGAAAACAAATCCCCCACGACACCACGATGCCCTCCCGTCTCGACGGCATGATCTCGCAAAAAACGCCAGTCCGGTCCGTCTGCGACCGGGTTTGCGTTGGCATCCACCTGTTCGTAGAAACCACGCATGACCAAACCCGCTTCGATCGCCCGCCGCGTTTCTCTCGCACCGTCGACTAAAACCACCCCCGCAGCACGGCGACGACGATTATTGCGCAACCCCACGAGCCGGCGAATCGTCGCATTCTGGTTGCTACGGAGAATCTCCAAGAGGTCTGTCCTTTTAACTAAAGTGATGGGCCGATCGAGCTCAATTTGTTATTGTAGCCGGACGGCTCCGCCCGTCCGAGCTGCCACCCTGAACTCCCCCAGCGAATCTCGTCCGAATCGAACTCCCTGGCTGTTACTTCTCTTCCGCACCCGCTCGAGCGAAAACCAACCCATCATGTCGCAGGTCACCTGCCACCCTGTCGAAAATCGCCGGGATCAAAAAGCGTTTCTTGAACTGGAACGACGTTTGTATCGCGACGATCCGAATTGGGTCCCGCCACTATGGAGCGAACGAAAGAAGCTCGTTGGCTTCAAACCACACCCCTTCTGGCTCGATGCCGAGGGACAAACATTCCTGGTCCGACGCGATGACCAAGTCGTCGGTCGCGTGCTCGCCTGTGTCAACCATGCGCACAACCGAACTCACAAAGACCAGGTCGGATTTTTTGGTTTCTTCGAATGCGAGAACGACCCGGAAGCCGCCCGCCTGCTCCTGGACACCGCCTGCGATTGGCTGCGCCAGCGTGACATGACGATCGCCCGTGGACCGATACACCCCAGCCTCAACTATGAGGTGGGCCTGCTCGTCGACGGGTTCGATACGCCTCCCACGTTTCTGATCACGTACAACCACCCGTACTACGAATCACTGATCAAGGATGCCGGGTTTGACAAGATTCAGGATGTCTTCAGCTACGAGGCCAGCATCGACATCCTCAACGATCTCGATCCCAAGCTGATGTTCGTCATCGAGGAGGCACAGAAGCGTTTTCAAGCCAGCACACGGCGGATCCGTCGCTCGCACTTCAACGAAGACGTGCGAATTTTCCTGGAAATCTATAACAAATCGCTCCAACAGACCTGGGGCTATGTGCCCATGAGCGAAGCCGAAGTCGAAGAACAGAGCGCGGGCCTGAAACAACTCCTGATTCCTGAGCTGACGAGCATCGCCGAGATCGATGGCAAACCCGTCGGCGCCGGGTTCGGCTTGCTCGACTACAACCCCATTATCCGGCGGATCGGCGGAAAACTCTTTCCGCTGGGTTGGCTGCACCTACTGATGGGCCGCAAAAAGATCACGCGACTGCGGATGGTCAGCGCCAATGTGCTGCCGGAATACCAAAAGTGGGGCCTCGGTCTGGTCACGCTCTATCCCATCGTCCCGGCCGCCCTCGATTTTGGTATCCAAGTCGGCGAGTTCTCCTGGGTGCTCGAAAGCAACCAACTTTCTCGCGGGACGATCAAGCGCGGTGGGGCAACCTGCACCAAAACACACCGCATCTACGATCGGCCGCTGACATCGGACGACACCGACAGTGAGAAGATCACGGCTGCCGATACTCCAGAAGGCTCCCTTTCGTGACCTCACCGACTGATCCACCATCGGATTCGTCAGCCGAGCCACCGCCAGAGCCCCCGGACCTGGACGTCGATGCGATTCTCGGGGAGGGCGGCAGCATCAGCCGGCGGCTCAAGAATTACGAACCGCGGCAGCAGCAACTCGACATGGCCCGCGAGGTCGCCGCTGCGATCGCTGCTAAAGAGCATCTGGTCGTCGAAGCCGGCACGGGCACCGGCAAAAGCTTCGCCTATCTCGTCCCCGCGATCCTGCACGCGACCGCCAATCAAAGTGAAGCGGCGACGGCGAAGGAGCCTGCGGCGAAACCGCCCGACGGGAAATCGCTAGCGGCTGGTGAACAGCTCGATGAGGATGAACTCGACGATACCGTCGACCCCAAACGATCCAAACAGGGGGCGGGCGATCCGAAAAAACGCCGCCGCGTCCTGATCTCCACCCACACGATCAGCCTGCAAGAGCAACTCATCGGCAAAGACGTCCCCCTCTTGGCCAGCGTGATCCCGCGTGAATTCTCCGCCGTCCTCGTCAAGGGACGCGGGAACTACCTGTCCCTCCGCCGCATGCAACGGGCGGTGGCGAAATCAACGTCATTGATGGCCAATGATTTCCAGGTCGAACAACTCCGCAGTGTCCAGAAATGGTCCAAAACCACCGGTGATGGATCACTCGCCACACTCCCGGTCAAACCCGACGGCGCCGTCTGGGACGAAGTCCGCAGCGACACGGGCAACTGCCTCCGCAGCAAATGCCCTGAGTTCAAGAACTGTTTCTACTTTCGCGCCCGCAGACGCGCCCAGAATGCCCAGGTCATGATCGTCAATCATGCCATGCTCTTCACCGACATGGCGATGCGGCGGCAAGGTTTTTCACTGCTGCCCGACTATGACGTTGTCGTGCTCGACGAATGCCATACGATCGAAGGCGTCGCCGGTGACCACCTCGGCATTCGCCTGACGAGCGGCCAGTTCGACTATCTCTTCGATCGACTCTACAACGATCGGCTGCAAAAAGGCCTACTCGTCGCTCATGAGCTCCAAGGCCTGCAAAGCCAGGTTGAGAGATGCCGGTATGCCGCCAGCAACCTATTCGCTGACGTGCTGGACTGGTTCGAGCAAACGAAATCTCGCAATGGACGCGTCCACCACCCCGACCTCGTCGAGAACCCGCTCAGCGAGCCGATGGAGCAGCTCGCCCGCAAGCTCCGCGCCCACGCCGACGCTCAGAAGAACGAGTCCGACCGCCAAGACTTCCAGTCCGCTCACGACCGGCTGCTCGCTCTTGCCGGCGGGCTCCGCGATTGGTTGGCCCAAAAGAGTGAACACGAATGCGTCTACTGGGTCGAAAAAACCGGCAATCGCCGCGGCATGGACCGCGTGTCTCTGTCCGCCTCACCCATCGATATCGGCGAAACGCTGCGGGCTGAGCTTTTTCAGAACAAAGAGATCGATTCCGTGATCATGACCAGCGCGACGCTGGCCAGTGGCGATGAACAGCGGTTCTCATTCTTTCGCAGCCGCGTCGGCCTGACCGGCGGACGAAACCTCCAAGTCGGCAGCCCCTTCGATTATCAGAAGCAAGCGAAGCTCGTCATCGTCAACGGATTGCCCGACCCCTCGTCACAGCGAGAAGATTTTGAGAAATCGATCCCGCAGCAGATCAAACGCTTTGCCGGATACTGCGACGGACACACTTTCGTGCTCTTCACGAGCTACGCGCTGCTCCGGCGATGCGCCGAAGCGATCACGCCATGGTTAATCGAGCGCGACCTCGAACTGTACTCCCAAGCTGGCGACCGCAACCGCACGCAGCTCCTCGACGCCTTTCGCGAAAATCCCCGCGGGGTCCTGCTCGGCACCGACAGCTTTTGGCAAGGCGTCGACGTCCCCGGCGATGCCCTCACCAATGTGATCATCACCAAACTTCCCTTCTCGGTCCCCGATCACCCGCTGCTCGAAGCCCGCTTGGAAGCCATCCGGGCGTCCGGGGGCAACCCGTTCTCAGACTACCAACTGCCCGAAGCGGTGATTAAATTCCGCCAAGGTTTCGGGCGTCTGATCCGCACCCGTACCGACGAAGGCATGGTCGTCGTCCTCGACGGGCGCATCAAGACCAAACCTTACGGCCGCCGCTTCCTCGGCTCCCTCCCCGAGATGAAAATCCTCAACGTCCAGCCGACCAAGAAACGCTGAGGCTGGCTCGGCTCAACCGGAGCGAGAGAATTGCCCGGAGGCCCGTTACCTCGCCGAGTCGAATTCGCATCGACAGCGATTTATTTTCAAAAACATCACTGACGAACTGTCGATTCCCGGTGTCCTGCATCATGCAGGCCGGCGACCCGGGCGTCTTTTCTTCACACGGAAACAACCAGCCACCATGCAGCTCGCTGCCGACGAGCCAGCCCGCTGGCAGCCGCGTTGAAGCGGCGGTGATTCAACGCCACGGCGACCGCCGACGCCCCGATCAAACCTCCCCTACGGCCCGGATTCTCCCCTTCGGAGAACCCAGCGTTAGCCTGAACTCCCCGAACCGAAGAGCCGTCCTCCGCGGTCGACACGGCCAGGCCGTCGCCTTCCCCCGGTCACATCACCTCAGCAATTCGCTCAACGCAGCGAAAACGGAGCGATCTGGAGCCGCTCGCCGAGGCGAAACCGGGGCAGGGTGTCGTTCACAAACCGAGACAAATGGGATCATTCAAGATAATGTTCAATCAAATGCCCTTTCCCGCTTGACGCCCATCAGGCCAGCCGCTAAAGTTCCCCCTCGCTCGAAAACGACCGGCCGAGATCACCTCACTCAGAGGGATAAAACGATCTCGGCCGGCTGTCTTCGGGCAGCGACTCGCCGGTCGATCGCGAAAGCGATTCATCGACGAAACTGATTTTTGACAATTTGGTTGTTTGGTAGTTGGCATCTGAAAAGAGCACCATATGTGAATGGAAGCTGGCCTTTTTCCGGGGTTCAGCGGATGTTCACAAGGTAATTTTATAAAAGTTCTTCGGAAGCGTCGCCAGATCAATTTCGACTCGCATTCGTGCGTGAGAGATCGATGCTGGTGATAAATTTCGATTGGATTCTTGAGCGGCCAGACTTACTTAGAAGAGTCTGGCCACTGTGTGATATCGTTAATAGATTCAAATTTGAAGTCTATGAGTTCGATCGCTATCTGTGACTGGAGTGGTTCGCCACAAAGGGAATGGATGGTTTTTGAGTTCGGGATTTCGGTGGCCAATCTATCAAGGGCACATGGGGGATGTCTTGGCGTTAGAAGGAGAAGGGCGTGGAAGTCTGCGAAAAGCCTGGGGAAGTTGACACACAAGTGATGATCCCGGGATTCCCGACCGCAGCATGCTGAATACATAGGCATGTCTGTAACAACCTAGTGAACTGAAACATCTAAGTAACTAGAGGAATAGAAAGAAAAATCGATACCGTCAGTAGCGGCGAGCGAAATCGGTATAGCCCAAACCGAGGGGGTTTCCCTCTCGGGGTTGTAGGACTTCGATATGGGATTGTGATTGGTTAGCGGAACGACTTGGAATGGTCGGCCACAGAGGGTGACAGCCCCGTACGTGAAAACCGGATCGCACCTTAGAAGCACCTGAGTAGGTCTAGTCACGTGAAACCTAGACTGAATCCACGGGGACCATCCCGTAAGGCTAAATACTCTCTAACGACCGATAGCGAACCAGTAGCGTGAGTGAACGGTGAGAAGAACCCCTGCTAGGGGAGGAATGTGAACCTGAAACCATGTGCCTACAAGCGGTCGGAGCACTATTTTAATGTGTGACGGCGTGCCTTTTGCATAATGATCCGGCGAGTTGTGGTAAACGGCTTGGTTAAGTTCTGACGGAACGAAGCCCAAGGGAAACCGAGTCTGAATAGGGCGTTGGTCGTTTGCTGCAGACGCGAAACCTGTGTGATCTACGCATGGGCAGGTTGAAGCGCGGGTTAAACTGCGTGGAGGACCGAACCCACTTGGGTTGAAAACCGAGGGGATGACCTGTGCGGAGGACTGAAAGTGTAATCAAACCAGGAGATAGCTCGTTCTCTCCGAAATATCTTGAGGGATAGCGTCGAGTCAATTAGTAACCGGGGGTAGAGATACTGAATCGGATGGGGGCCCCTCCCGGGGTACCTCACTGAACCAAACTCCGAATACCGGTTACCTTACCTCGGCAGTCAGTCCCTGGGGGATAAGCTCCAGGGTCGAGAGGGAAACAACCCAGATCGCCTGCTAAGGTCCCGAAGAAGTACTTAGTCACTAAGGAAGTTGAGATGCTGTGACAGCTGGGATGTTGGCTTAGAAGCAGCCATCATTTAAAAAGTGCGTAATAGCTTACCAGTCGAGCATTTCTGCGCCGATAATGAACGGGAGTAAGTATTTCACCGAAGCAGCGGATTCTAGCCTTATGGCTAGAGTGGTAGGAGAGCGCCGATGATCAGATACAAGCCGTACGGTAACGAGCGGTGTAGGGATCATCGGGTGATTATGCCGGAATGAGTAACGATAAAACAGGTGAGAATCCTGTTCGCCGAAAGCCTAAGGTTTCCTGGGGAAGGTAAATCCGCCCAGGGTTAGCCGGTACCTTACCCGAGGCTGAAAAGCGTAGGGGATGGATAGAAGGTCAATATTCCTTCGCCGGTTGTGTATCTAGTCGCAGGGACGGCGTCCGGAAAGTGAGCGGTACGAATAGAAATGTCCGTAGCGAACACTGAGGTGTCTGGGGTTAAAATACCGGACAAAAGCCAAGGTCAAGCTCGAGAGCATCCAAGTTCTCGAAGTCATTGGAAGGACGTCCAAGAAAAGCTGCGAAGTTAAGCAACTGACCGTACTAAAACTGACACAGGTAGGCGAGATGAGAATTCTAAGGCGCTCGGGAGAACGGTGGTTAAGGAACTCTGCAAAATGGCCCCGTAAGTTCGCGATAAGGGGCGCCTCCGACGGTTCACGCTGTTGGAGGCCACAGAAAATCGGCTCTAACGACTGTTTATCAAAAACACAGGACTCTGCTAACACGCAAGTGGATGTATAGAGTCTGACGCCTGCCCGGTGTTGGTAGGTTAAGGAAGAGAGTTAGCCTCACGGCGAAGCTCGCGACCGAAGCCCCAATAAACGGCGGCCCTAACTATGAGGGTCCTAAGGTAGCGAAGTTCCTTGTCGGGTAAGTTCCGACCTGCATGAAAGGCGTAACGATTGGAGCACTGTCTCAACCACCGACCCGGTGAAATTGTAGTTGTGGTGAAGATGCCACATACCCGCGGTTAGACGGAAAGACCCCGTGAACCTTTACTGTAGGCTGATATTGGGTTGAGATATAATTTGTGTAGGATAGCTGGGAGGCTTTGAACTTTGCACGCTAGTGCATCGGGAGCCGTTGTTGAAATACCAGCCTGGTTATATTTTAATTCTAACTTTGAACCCCTGAATCGGGGCAAAGGACAGTGTCAGTCGGGCAGTTTGACTGGGGCGGTCTCCTCCCAAAGAGTAACGGAGGAGTGCAAAGGTACACTCAGCCTGGTCGGCAATCAGGCGTAGAGCGTAAAGGTATAAGTGTGCTTGACTGCGAGACCCATAAGTCGAGCAGGAACGAAAGTTGGTCTTAGTGATCCGGTAATCCCGAATGGAAGGGTTATCGCTCATCAGATAAAAGGTACTCCGGGGATAACAGGCTTATCGCATCCGAGCGTCCACAGCGGCGATGCGGTTTGGCACCTCGATGTCGGCTCATCACATCCTGGGGGTGTAGAAGCTCCCAAGGGTTTGGCTGTTCGCCAATGAAAGTGGTACGTGAGCTGGGTTCAGACCGTCGTGAGACAGGTCGGTCCCTATCTGCCGTGGGCGTTCGAATCTTGAGAGGATTCAACTTTAGTACGAGAGGATTTAGTTGGACGAAGCTCTGGTGTACCAGTTGTCGCGCTAGCGGCACGGCTGGATAGCTAACTTCGGAAAGGATAAACGCTGAAAGCATCTAAGCGTGAAGCCCGCCTCGAGATAAAGATTCGTAGACATTAGTCGAGAGCCCCCTGGAAGACTACCAGGTTGATAGGTTGGACGTGTAAGCACCGTAAGGTGTTCAGCAAACCAATACTAACGGGCGAATGTTTGGCCACCGATATCCCGCACTCAAGAACGTGCCAATCGATGGCGACCGAACGAATTTAGAAGTCTCTTTAAGAAGTACAGCTACCAAACAACTCGGCCATGCGGCGGCGAAATACCCGTCGCATGGTCATTCTGGCGACCATATCGCAAAGGTTATACCTGTTCCCATCCCGAACACAGCAGTCAAGCTTTGTGAGCCGATGATAGTGCCCACCAGCGTGAAAGTAGGTATTGCCAGATTTTTGTTCTTTTAAAGAAACCCTCCAGGTTAAACTGGAGGGTTTTTTTATGCGCGGTGCGGCCGGTTCCGACCGGCCTCGTCCGCTCAGATCGGTCGCCGCCCCCCGGTGCCTACGGCCGGTAGGAACCGGCCCTACGTATGCTCGTAGGGCCGGTTCCCACCCGCCATCCCCTTGGCTTGTCCACCGAGATCGGGTGCAGCTCCCCCGGCGCATATGGCCTGTAGGAACCGGCCCTACATATGCTCGTAGGGCCGGTTCCCACCGGCCATCCACTTGGCGTGTCCACCGAGATTGGGTGCAGCTCCCCGGTGCATTTGGCCGGTAGGAACCGGCCCTACATATGCTCGTAGGGCCGGTTCCCACCGGCCGTCCCCTTGGCTTGTCCGCTGAGATTGGGTGTAGCTGCCCGACGCATACGGCCGGTAGGAACCGGCCCTGCATATGCTCGTAGGCCAGTTCCCACCGGCCATCCACTTGGCTGGTGCACTGAGATTGGGTGTAGCTCCCCGGTGCATATGGCCGGTAGGAACCGGCCCTACGTATGCTTGTAGGGCCGGTTCCCACCGGCCGTCCACTTGGCTTGTCCACTGAGATCGGGCGCACCTCCCCGGCGCATACGGCCGGTAGGAACCGGCCCTACATATGCTCGTAGGGCCGGTTCCCACCGGCCATCCACTTGGCTTGTCCACCGAGATTGGGTGTAGCTGCCCGACGCCTACGGCCGGTAGGAACCGGCCCTACTTATGTTCGCCGTAGGGCCGGTTCCCACCGGCCATCCACCTGGCTTCTCCGCCGAGATCGCGTGCAGCTCTCAACGTTTACTGACTGCTTGACGATTGAGTCGATTGTTGCCCGATGATTCGTTTGGACGATCATTCGCGTTTTATGGTGACTTCAGGCTGAGGCAGAAGAATGGTACGGCAAACATTTGCGTGGTGTTTCTTGACGTCCGATGTGGAGGGCAAAAGCGATTCACTCTTCGGCTCACATTCTGCACCCTGGAAGCGAACCTGAGTCGCAACGCGTTCAAACCACCGGCGGAACCACTGCCTGCTCGATATGCAGATTGTGCTGACAAGTGATGCAGCCCAACCATCCCCGGCAGACTGTTGGCGGATTCGTCGCGACAGATGCTGGACTGGAAACAAAAAGCAGAAACCTATCACCCAGCACCTAGGTCGCCTTGACCCCCCCCTAATCACCGGACGTTGTTGAGATGCCCTCCTCTCGACAAAAACAGAAGGCATGTTCGCGACCTAGCCCAAGACTGACCGTTGCTGTGGCATCCAGTTTGCAATTGCTTTGTTCTCCAGGATGGCAGCGGTGCTCTCAATTGGCGGAAGGCGTCGGCATATCCATACAAGGCAGTCGGCGAAAGCAAGTGGGAGCGTGTTTCCCAGACGCTGAGATTTGCGATTCTCGGAGAACATGCCTATTCAGGGGGCCGCGCCTGAAAATAATCCTAGTTGTGCAGCAGCACTGGAGAAGACGTAATGACGCATATTGGAAATGGCAATCACTTGGGCAGCGGGCTTTGTGTCTTGCTTGCCACCGTGTTCGCGGCGGTTTCTGGTCAGGCTTGTGTCGCTGATGAGTCGGACGGGATTTCGGCCCAGGAGCATTTGGATGCTCAAAGCCTAGTCAAAGCCTGTCAAGGACACTGGAATACGTTGGACAGATATGATGTCCTCATTTCGATTGAAACAACGATTTCACACGGTGGACGGAAGTTCCCAGCCAACAGGTCGAGGTTGCGTTTGCGGATGGATCGAGCAGGCAAGCAATGTCTGTATGTCGCCGAGAAGAAAACATTGCCGGCTGAGGCGGGTTTTGCAGGCGGGGATGATCGCTGGTTGAGTGAGACGATTGCTGTCGCACTAACAGACGATCGGAGGGATGCTATTTTTTTTCCGGGCAGGGCGTCCACGACAAAGACGAATGGGTTTGAAGCGGGTTTGCAAGGATCCTTAGTTCCTGATCTTACTTGCTTTGGACTCTCCGAATTTCCCGTCCTCTATGTACACAGCAACTCGCTGACCAAACGTTTGATGGAATGCTTCGGCTCGGATGCGATTCTTTCAACCACTGCATCGAGCGAAAGTACGACAACGATTACGAGTAAACTTGGTCCTGATAGCGGCCCAACAATCAGAAGATGGGAAATTGACAACGTCAATTTACGCCCGCTTTCCCATGGCGTTTGGCATACCTATGGAATGCCACAGGAATTCTTGCAATTCAAGCAATCGGTCCAGTACGGAGACGACGATCGCCCGAAGTTTCTGTTTGAGGACCAGAAGATGATCATGCCAGATTCCATCAAAAGCGATGGTAATGGTCTCATTGGTGATCGGTCAACGCTTGTTGAATTTCTATGGCTGCCGAGTGACTCGCTCGCGGGTACCGAGAAGTGGGGGATCACCAGCGCTGATACTCTGGAGGAGATTTCTGAACTCCTGGAAGCTCCCGAATAAGCATAGCTGGACGGGGCCCTGTGACAGGGAAACGCTTCGAGCTAGAAAAGGGGAAGGAGAATGACCGCCTGGCCGGTGCACTGAGATCGGGTGTCGCGTCCCGGTGGATACGGCCGGTAGGAACCGGCCCTAGTGCTCGCTAACAAATCGCTCCCACCCGGCGGGAGTTCTCAGTATTGCGATGTCCCAGCCAATAGAAACCACGCAGCCACACCGATGATGAGGCCCGCGAGGACGGCTGCGACGGCGATGCGGGCGTAGGTCGGTCGGTTTCTCAGGATCCAGTCGACGGCACCGATGCACGATGGCGTCAGCAAGAGGAGAGCGTAGAGCCAAGCGGGGTGGTCTTCGTAGGTGTAGAAACGTCCTGCGGCCGTGGTACAGACTGCGAACAGAGTTGCTGGATAGGCTACACACCATAGGTTTCGCTTCGGCAGGCAGGCCGCTCCGATTGTATATACCAGAGTTGCGACGATGGCGGCGACTCCCCATTCGGCCAAGCCCGCGTAGGCGCTCGCGGCGAGAATTGTTGGTCCAGCGAGTCCTGCCAGGGCAACCAATAAAATCCAGCGGTCGGTACCACGGCGAGACATCTGATCGAGCATCCACAGATTGAGCAGACTGGCGCCCGCGACGGCCGCCATCCAGGCTCGATGCTCCGGAAATAGATCGACCCAGCCCTCTCCGCTGGGCATGGCCACCATGGCGAGAGCGATGCAGCCCAGTGCGGCTGCGACCCAGCGAAATTCGTGAGCGCGAGCTTGCGGGGTTGCGGTCAGTGCTAAGAACAAGGCCGTGAGGGTCAGTGGCACATGAATTTGTTGCCAGGCTTCGAGATTCCACCAACTCAGGGCAGAAGCATCGAATTCTTGGCGGATGACCAGCGTCACGGCGATGGCGGCGCACCAGCCAAGCGTGGCGATGGCGAGAACGACGTATTGAGTCAGCCAGTGTTCACGACGGGCTACCCAGAATGCCAAGAGAAGGCACGCCAGCGACACTGCCGCTGGCGCGCCGACGCACCATAAGAGAAGTTCACGCTGCATCGAATTAGCGAGTTAGCACGAGCACGGCGGTAACGGGGACTTCGTCGTCAATCTTCCCTTTGCCATAAACCATGCCCCACTTGGTGCGGTCAATCTTGAAATTGGCAGTGAGCGTGATTTCCGATTCGGTGACTTTGGCAGCGACCGGAATCGTGACCTCAACTTCTTTGCCCAGCATGGTCATGTTCCCGGTAATGCTGGCTTTCTCCTCGCCGTCCGAGTGAGTGATTTTGGTCGCTTTGAAGGTGATTTTGGGGTGCTTTCGCACATCGAAGAAGTCGGGGCTCTTCAAATGATTGGTCAGCTTGTCGCTGTCCGAAAAGAGGCTCGCTGACTTGATGACAATTTCGAGAGAACCGTTGCTGGGGTCTTCCAGATCGACGACAGCATCTGCGGTGAACTCTTTGAAACCGCCCGGATGTTTTCCGTCTGGTTTGGAGCCGACAAAATTGATTTTCGATTTCTCGGAATCCAGACTCATTTTTTCGGCAGCGGATGAGAATCCGGCAACCGAGAAAGCCAAAGTCGTCAGCAGGGCAAAACGCAGAACCATGTGGAGAGTGCCTTATTGGAGGAGTGAGTGAGACAAAGCACCATTGTAGCAGCTCCCAGGTGGTGTGGTTTCCAGAATGAGATGGGCAGGTGTGGGGCGAAGGGACCTCACGCGCCTGTATCGAGGGTATCGTTGGGAAGCCCTCCCCGGTGTTGCGTGTTCAGTCCCAGCTCAGGCTTCCAGCGGATTGGTATTCCGTGACGCGGGTTTCGAAAAAGTTTTTCTCTTTGGCGAGGTCCATCGTCTCGCTCATCCATGGAAACGGATTCGTCGATCCGTACTGCTTGGCCAGCCCGATTCGCTCGAGACGCCGATCGGCAACGTACTGCACATAATCGCGGAACATGGATTCATTGAGTCCCAAGATACCATTGGGCAAGCAGTCGGCTGCGTAGTCGAGTTCCAGTTCGACGGCTTGTTTGACCCGCTCGATCATCGCGTCCTGAAACTCTTCCGTCCACAGGTGAGGGTTTTCGCTCTTGATACCGTTGATCAAATCGATACCAAAGTTGAGATGGATCGTTTCGTCACGCAAGATGTACTGGAACTGTTCGCCGATCCCCGTCATCAGATTCCGGCGGTGGAAGGACAGCATCATCACAAAGCCGGTATAGAAGAACACACCTTCCATGATGAGGTAGTAACCGATCAAGTTTTTCAGCAGTGCCTGAGCACCCTCGTCGGTGTCAGTGTTGAAATTGGGATCGAGCACTTCGGCGGTGAGCTCCGTTTCAAACGCATCTTTGCGAGCAATCGAGGGAACTTCGTGGTACATGTTGAAAACTTCGCCTTCATCGAGACCGAGGCTATCGACGACGTACAGGAACGTGTGCGAGTGGACGGCTTCTTCGAACGCCTGACGCAGCAGGTACTGGCGGCACTCGGCGTTGGTGACGTGTTTGAAGATCGCCAGAACGAGATTGTTCCCGACGAGACTCTCGGCGGTGGAGAAAAACCCGAGGTTGCGCATGATCACACGTCGTTCGGCATCGCTGAGTTGATTGCTCCGCCAGGTTTCGATGTCCTTTGTCATGGGAACTTCGGTGGGCATCCAATGATTCGCACATCCGTTCTGATAGTGTTCCCATGCCCAATGGTATTTCAGGGGCATCAATTGGTTCACATCGACTTGATTGCAGTTGATCAGACGTTTTTCGGCAGCGGTGAAGCGGTGGCTGGTAGTCATGGTGAAGCGGAGGAAAAGAGGGGTGGGGTGGTCGTTGAAATAGGATCTGCTGGAGAAGAGAAAGTGGCGTAAGCTGGAAGCGTACGCTACTTTCAAAATCGTCATTGATTGTGCCCGCATTCCTTAGCAACGCACGATCAATTTCTGTCGTAGTGGACGAGGCGACGAGCTGTTGATTACCCACAAGTATCCCGTTAGGGATTAGAGAGAATAGCCGTAGGTCAGCGCAGCGCCACCTACGGTGATTCGTTAGTCGTGGAACGTCGACCCCGAAGTGGGTCGCAGACCTCGTCATTCATGATCTTCCACCCCATTCGGGGTTGGCTCTTGCGTTTCGCGTCGTATCCGGTGGTGTTCGCTTGCGCTCAAACCACCGGCTATTTTCTAAAACGCCTTCGGCGTACAAAGACTTGTGGGTAACCAACAGGAGGCGACGAGTCCAAAGCCGCAGGACTCGTCGCCTCGTCCACTACTAAAACCGACACTGATTCAGCGTGTGTTGCTTACTGGCAGGCTTCACAGTCAGGATTGTTCACATCACAAACCTCGGCGGGTTGCCTGTCTTGAGTGATCGCGTCGGACTCGTTGCCACCAGCACGGTCGCTGCGGTCGACTTGGATGCCACTGGATTCAGACTGCGACTTCATCCATCGGGGCTGGATGCCATAGCGATTGACGTCGACAGTCGATTTTTCAACTTGCGTGGCGGCGAGCGATCGCATGTAGTAGGTCGTTTTCAGACCTTGTCGCCACGCCGATTGATACATCTCATCGATGGCCTTTCCGCTCGGTTGCGCCAGATAGAGGTTCAGCGATTGTCCTTGGTCAATCCATTTTTGCCGGCGAGCAGCGGCTGCGATCAGCCAAGCGGGCTGAATTTCAAACGCGGTGGCGAACAATCGTCGGAGGTCTTCGGGGATCGTTGCGATCGATCCGATCGCGCCGTCGTAGTACTTCAGGGCGTCGACCATCTCGGCGTTCCACAGACCCCGAGATTTCAGGGCATCGACCAACGCCACGTTGACCTGCGTGAACTCACCGGACAAGTTGCTTTTGGAGTACAGCTGTTTGTAGGTGGGTTCGATCGACTGGGTCGCGCCGACGATGGTTGAGATAGTGGCGGTGGGTGCGATGGCCAGGCAGTTGCTGTTACGCATGCCGTGCTCGGCGATGCTTTTCCGGACGACACTCCAATCGAGCGTGGTGTTGCGATCGACTTCGATGGTCTCGCCACGTTGCGACTCGAGTGCATCGAGGGTATCGATCGGTAGCAACCCGCGGTCCCATTTGGACCCTGAGTAGGATTCGTATTGGCCACGCTGGGCCGCCAGTTCACTCGATGCCAGTAAGGCGAAATAGCTGATTGCCTCCATGCTGGTGTCAGCAAACTCGACGGCTTCGTCGCTTTCCATCGGTACACCGAGTTGATGCAAGGCGTCCTGATAGCCCATCACGCCCAGTCCCACGGGGCGATGACGTCGGTTGGCGTTCTCGGCTTCGACGGTCGGGTAGTAGTTGATGTCGATGACATTGTCGAGCATTCGCATGGCCGTCTGGATGGTAGTGCGAAGTCGATCGAGATCGAGCCGATTGTTGACGATATGATCACCCAGGTTGATCGAGCCGAGATTGCAGACGGCCGTTTCCTCACGGCTCGTGTTGAGCAAAATCTCTGTACACAGGTTGCTGCTGTGAACGACGCCCACGTGATCTTGGGGAGAGCGGATATTGGAGGGATCCTTGAAGGTTACCCAGGGATGCCCAGTTTCGAACAACCGCGTCAGCAGCTTGCGCCAGAGATCGACGGCGGCGACGACACGGTGCAGCCGGATCTTTCCGGCATCCGCGTCGGCTTCATATTGTTCGTAGCGTGTTTGAAAGGCTTGCCCGAACGTATCATGCAGGTCTGGTACGTCGTCTGGGCTGAATAGAGTCCAGGACTGGCCATCGCGAAGGCGTTGCATGAAGAGGTCGGGGATCCAGGCGGCGGTATGCATGTCGTGCGTCCGTCGCCGATCGTCGCCGGTGTTCTTTCGCAGGTCGAGGAACTCTTCAAAGTCCAGGTGCCATGGTTCCATGTACGCACAGACGGCGCCCTTGCGTTTGCCACCCTGATTCACTGCGACGGCGGCATCGTTGACAATTTTCAAGAACGGGATCACGCCCTGGCTCTCGCCGTTGGTGCCGCGGATCCTCGCACCGGTGGCGCGGATGTTGGTCCAGTCGTTGCCGAGACCACCGGCCCATTTGGACAGCATCGCGTTGTCACCGACACACTTGAAAATATGCTCGAGGTCATCTTGGACCGTCGTCAGATAACAACTGCTCAACTGCGGGTGGGGAGTCCCGGAATTGAATAGCGTCGGCGTGGCACTGGTGAAGCGAAAGCTCGATAGCAGTTGATAGAATTCAATCGCGCGCTGGTTGCACTGATCTCCTTCGGCGAGAGCCAATCCCATCGCGACCCGCATCCAGAAGTACTGTGGGGTTTCGATCCGCCGACCGTCTTTGTGCAACAGATAGCGATCATAGATTGTTTGCAGCCCGAGATAACGAAACTTGGCGTCGCGTTCGGGCAGCAGGGCGGAAGCCAGTTTCACGAGATCGAAGCGGCGCAGTTCTTCGGCGAGCCGCCCGCAGCGGATGCCTTCGATGATGTAGTGTTCGAACTGGTCCCGGTACAGATCGGTGAAGTTGTCTGCGAATTGGGACCGGCCGAGTGCCTGACGGTAGATGATCCAGCGTTGCAGCTGAGCGGCGAGCGCATCGTAGGCGGGATCTCGCTCGATCCGGCTGCGGGCTGCCAGGACGAGGGCGCGGGTGATGTCGTTGGGTGTCATGCCATCGAATGAGCCACGGATGACCTCGGCGATGATCTCACCGGTATCGACCTCGGGCATGTGGGCTTCGGGACATTGGTCGAGAAACCGAATCAGACGCTCGCGATCAAAGGGCACGCGAACGCCAGGTTCGAGTTCGACGTTGATCCGCGATTCCGGTGATGGAGCGACGTCCATGCTATCGAGAGCGCCCTCTTCGCCCCGGACGGCGCGGATTCTCGCGTGTTCGGTCCGATAGAGGATATAGCAGCGGGCGACGCGGAAATGCCCCCGCTGCATCAAGCCGATCTCAACGGTGTCTTGAATCTGCTCGACGTTCATGGCCGCATGGGGCCGCGCAGAATCACTACTCAATTTCGCTGCCAATTCGTAGACCTGATCCACGATCGATGCGATGTCGGCGGCGATTTCTGGCGGTAGAGGTTGGCGGTTTGCCAAGTTCAATTCGGCACGAAATGCCTTTTCAATTGCCCCATCAATCCGATCTCGATCAAAATCGGCTGCGCGTCCATCGCGTTTGCGCACTACCAACGCGAGAGTTTGTTCGGCCGTCCAACCCATGCCACTGACTCCTGTTTCGCTACAGGCGCAGTGCGATCCGCGTCGATTTGACGAAACGAACCCACCTCACCCGAGACTTTCTTAACTGAACAGCGATCGCTCAGTGCAGGGGCAGACCCCGACACGGTTGCATCTTCACTGCAACGCACTCCCCAATCCAAGAGGGCTCACTACGTCTATTTCGTGGTAGGTCTTCTGACTCACTACCATTCGCCTTTCCCGACCTTCTCGCTGATTCGCATCAGCAATGGTTCTTCGACAATGAAGGAAAAAACGTTCTAAGTGTGCGTGCACACCCGAGGTAGTTCACAGCGGCTGGACCATCCCGGAATCGCACCGGAGTTCCCTGTTCACTCGCGAGCAAGAATTGCTAGCAAGTCACCACGAACGCTCGGATTGTTAGGGATGGCCGGGTGGCTGTCAAGGATGAAAAGAGAGCAGGTTGGCTAACAGCCAATGCCACCAGTTTTGTGGCAGTCGCTATTGCTGCCGCCCTCTGGGTTATCGGGCGATCACTCATTCCGAGAACAAAAGTTGCGCAAACATCGAGCTGCACAACACCAACCATTGACCAGCCCAGGCGAACGCTCACTGGCTCATTGATACCTCAGAAATTGTTCCATTCCTGCTCATGGCAAGACAGCGGGTTGGCCATCGACGACACCCGAGATGAGTTGGAACGCTGGCTTGTCAGGATTACGTTGACCTCGCTCGGTTCGAGCGAGTTCCTTCTCGGCATCATTCGTCGCAGCATCGTTCTTCGTGGCGGGCTTCGTGGCGATCGATTGGGGGTTTTCCCTGACCGGCAACTCAAGCAGCAAACGCATCATTTCTTCGGCCGCGCCGCCGGCTACCGTTCGAATCGTGTCCCGATCTGTTTCGTCACCGAATTCGTAGGTCACTGCGGTGACGCCGAGAGTGCGATTCACCCAGGCTTTGCTCGTGCTGCGATGGGCGTTGTGATTGTCGTTGACGTTAACCTTGTATTTGGGGAAGCGTCCTTGGATCGACGAAAACCACTGGCGGGTGAAACCAGCGAGGAACACATTGGGGTTGGGCGCCGGAATGTAGAACACGTCGTCGTAGGTGCTGTGAAAGTCAACGAACAAACACAGACGCTCGTCACCTGACCGCCGGCACTCCAGCAAACGATCACGCACGGCCCGAGTTTCGGGCTGGGTGAAATGCGACCAGTCGCGGTTCAAGTCGACGTTGTTGGCATTGGTCCGCCAGTGCCCATGATGCACGCCGTCGGGATTGACCGTCGGCACGACCATCGTGGCATATCGCTGGCGAAATTGCTGAGCTAGTTCGGACGAGCCTGCGATGGCATCGACGAAATGCAGCATGCCGATCGCACCGGTGACCTCAGGCGGATGTTGTCTGGCGATAATGAACACATAGTTGGGCTGCTCACTCTCGGTGATCGTCAACTGTTCAACGGGTCGGCCTTGGACGGATTTGCCAATTTCTTCGCGTTGCACGTAGGGCAGTTCGGTGAGTTGTTGGGACCACTTGGAGACTTCATCAGTACCGAGTAGTTCTTGCCCGGCAATCCACAGCGGTTTGGAATCAACGGGGATCCTCAACTCGACGTCCTGACCAGGATCATCGGTATGGGTGATCAAGTCAGCGGCCGATTGCCAGTTCACACCGTCGCGACTGATTTTGGGTTCGTAGCGATGCGATCCGTTGACATAGTGCAAGAGCAGGCGGATAGTTTGCGGCTTTTGAGACTGCACTTGGAAGGCATACCAAGCGCTATTGTTGATTGGTGTCGATTCTGGGGCAATGGTGACGGTAAAGGTGTCCGGACTCATTTGGACGCACTGATTCATCCGTCCACCCGGAAAATCGCTGGTGATCGAAACCCCGCCACCGCGACTTTCAAATTCAGAATGTGCCGGTTGGAGAGAGGGTTCTGCACTGGCGGTCGCCGCCAGGCCAATGACTAGCAAGAGCGCTAGACTCGTCGCGAATGGAGAGGCGAAATGCGTGTTTCGGCAGCGATATCTCATGCTTGGCACTCTTCGACTGTGAATGTCTGTTCAGCAACGGGGCAGCGTTGCCGATCCAATCGTGATTTTTGCGCATGGTGAGTCGCACGAAGTCTGCCTCGATGGGGAATCGATGACTTGACGCAGGCATGCATCCTCGGTCGACCCGGTAAGGATCCGACCAAGAACAAACCGACCACGGCGGGGCCAGCCCATCGGGGCTGGGGTGGGTCGGTAAGACATGGACACATCAAACTCCGCGGGGGAGAAATGACGCGACCAATTCAACCCTAGCACGTTGCCGTGCCAGGGTCAAGAAAAGTTTGGGGGGTGGGAGCAGCGGGCAGCGCACCTCGCGGTTTGCAATCGACATGACAGCTGCTTGCCGGAAGTGGTCAGCGAACAGGAGCACCCATTGGGGCGGGACACGGAGGCTTTTCATTCCGGTAGTGCCCATTCTGTTGTTTTGCGTAAATTGCCAGAGGGTTTGGTTGGCTGGGGTAGCTACGATAGTGTGATTGAGTAAATTGGGAGGCCTTGCGGGCGAGAAGTCATCCCCTCTCACGAGGTGTCGCAATTTTTCATCCCGCCTGACACCAATCTGCACTGCATATGACTGAAACCGGAATCGCATTCGAAACCCTCGTGGGGCCATGCCGCTCTGACCTGGATCGTCCACGCCTGACCTTCCTTCATGAAAGTGGAGCGGAAGAAGTGATTACTGGTCGAGAGATCATTGATCGCTCCGAAGCGTTAGGAAGGCGGTTAGTGGGAGGCACGCATCCGGGGGACCGAGTTTTGCTTGCATTTCCCGCTGGGATTGATTTCGTTGTTTCTTTTTTGGGAGCTGTCTGGGCGGGGTTGATTCCCGTGCCGGTGCCCTATCCCAAACCACGGCGGCCTCTGTCACGCTATCATTCGATAGCCACGGACAGTTCCGCGATCTTAGGTTTGACGAATCGAGAGACGCTCGAGCGAGTGGATGCGGACAGCGTTTCGTCGGTGCGCTGGCTATCGCCGTCGGTTCTCGCCGAACTCGATGCGGGCGCGACGCCCTCTCGGTCCACCGGCGATCGATCCCAACGTCCGGATCCGGACACCTTGTTTCTGCAATACACATCCGGGTCGACTGGAATCCCAAAGGGTGTGTGCGTCACGCTCTCGAATCTGATGGCCAACCTGGAAGTCATTCAACGCGGGTTTGGGTTGGATCAACTGGCCAGGGACCGTAGGGTCGTGTGCAGTTGGCTGCCCGCCTATCACGATATGGGGTTGGTCGGGATCCTTTTGTCGACTTTGGTCCACGACGGCCACGCTGTCTTCATGTCGCCGACTTCGTTCATGCAGCGACCGTCGCGTTGGTTGTCAGCGGTGAGTGACTATCAGGCCGCAATCACGGTTGCTCCTTGTTTCGGATATCGGTATGCGGTCGCTAAGATCACTGATGAAGAAATGTCGGGAATGGATTTGAGCGGTCTGAGGGTGGCGGCGTGCGGTGCTGAGCCGATTGATCCGAGCGTGTTGAGGGCATTCTCAGAGCGTTTTGCCAGCGTTGGATTTTCCGATAACGCATTCTACCCCTGCTACGGGTTGGCCGAATGCACGCTGATGGTCACGGGGGCTGATCGCCTTCCCGGTAGCGAAGGCGGACGCGCCGTTCGCGATGGCACGTTCGATGCGCCGGGCTATCATTGTCAGCGAATCAGTCGCCAAGGAATGCGGGACTCGATCGCGAGACCGCCGGAAGATGCCAGTGATGCGGTTGAGTTAGTCTCCTCGGGCGTTTCGGGAAACGCGACATTGGTTCGTGTTGTCGATCCACTCTCCAGCCTTCCGCTGGGCGAGAATCACATTGGTGAAATTTGGGTGCACTCCGATAGCGTGGCGGCTGGCTATTGGGACAAGCCCGAAACGAGCCAAAGCGTTTTTGGCAGTAGACTCTCTGGCGATGAACGGAGATATCTCCGTACCGGCGATTTGGGCTACTTAAGCGACGGACAGCTGTACGTGACCGGACGCTTGAAAGACCTGATTATCATTCGCGGCCAAAATCACTATCCCGAGGATTTGGAGCGAACGGTCCAGGCCAGCATAGGTGGACGAGCAGACTGCCTCGGCGCTGTGTTTTCGGTATCCGACGAGACCGGTGAGTCGTTGGCGATCGTGCAAGAAGTCCCGAGAGGATTTACGGCGGAGCAATCGGGCGAACTGCTCGATGCGATCCGGATGGCGATCGCGAGCGAGCATGATCTGATCGCCTCGGCAATCCTGCTGATTCGGTTCGCGTCGATGCCTCGAACCAGTAGCGGTAAAGTCCAACGCGGCCAGTGCCGTCAACAGTTCTTGGACGATACCTTCAAAGTCATCGATCGCTGGCAGCCAACGATACATCTCGATCCAGCTCTGTTTCCCGACAAAGAGGAACTGCTTCGCTCAGTTGATGTGTCGAGCCCGCACGGCCAGCAGATCGTGCGCGATCGGATCGAACGAGTGTTGTTGAACTGGCTCGTTGGCCAGTTGGGTTGCGAAAGAAACTCGGTCGATGCTCAACGCCCGTTTGCTGAATGTGGAATCGATTCGCTGATGGCCGTCGAGATGAGCGGACAAATGGAACACTGGCTCGACGTACGCCTGTCCCCCGTCATTGCATGGTCTCACCCCAATGCCGAAAAATTGGCGGAGTACCTTGCTGATCAATTGCTCGGTAACCAACAGCATACCGATGTGGTGGCGGAGCAGAGCATCGAGACGCTGTTGGCCGAAATCGAATCCATGAATGAAATGGAAGTACTGGACGAAATTGGCAAGGATTAATGAGAGCGTAGCCTTTGCTGCATCAACCTCAGCACGGGGGCAGGATGGCTCTTCATAAAGAAGTGATCACCGGCAAATTGTCGGCATGTGAACTTCCCCGTTGTCTCTTTCCGCCAACCATTCAACTCGTTCAATTTCACGATTCGATCGTCTGCTCCACCGATGGCCGTGATCGGACACTGCAGTGGTTGCTCCTCTCGATAGACATGGGTTTCATAGACCCGCATATCCGCCCGAATCGCTGGCAAGACCAGCTCTAGCATTGCTGGATTTTCTGCAATCTCCTTGGGGATGGCTCCGTACCAATAACGAAGCTTATTGACCATCTCCTCATCAGGCAACGACGCGACCGGCTCCGTCACGCCGAGCGCGTTTGGCGGACGACACGCGGCCACAATCAATTGTTCGATGTCGCGGCCCTGGGCTCGTAATCGTCGAGCCAGTTCGAACGCGATGAGGCCACCAAAGCTGCACCCCAACAGCGTCAAAGGTCGATCGGCAAAGGGGCCCTCGATCACGGCGTCGGCGAGTTGGTCAACCAATTCCTCGATATTGTCGATCGGAGCCTCTTTAAGACGCCCGTCACGCCCCGGCAACTGGGCGGCGAACAGATCCGCGGCATCAAAGTGGAGTGCACTCCAACCTCCAAAAACCGCGCTCCCCATCCCAGCATAAGGTAGACAAATGACTACGTGTTGCTGTCCCGATTCGGTGAGCTGGGTGAACCATGGGGAGGCTTTGCCGGGCGGTTTCATTGCATCAACCATGAAGTATACTGTCTCGATAAAATAGGTAGAGAGGGCAGGTTGTCGGACGTCTCATCTTGCGCGGTCTTTCGATCGTGTCTAGCCGCCCAGTTTCGATTTCGTTCAGTTTCGGCGAACCAGGATGGTTGCCTTCATCACTTCATACCTTTGATTGCGTCGCCGTTGGCACCATGAATAGTATAACCAACCGACTCGAAAAGCTGTCCCCGGCTCAACGGGAACTCCTTAAAAAGCGTTTGTCCCAGAGTTCCACGGGGGTCCAGGAACCGATTGCCATCGTCGGCATGGCCTGCCGATTTCCTGGAGCGGACAACCTGCAGCAATACTGGGACCTGGTATGTCAGGGCGGCAATGCCACCAAGCTGATTCCCAACGATCGTTTTCCCATTGATCACCTCTACGACAAGGACTACGACACCCCGGGGAAGATGATCTCGAAATGGGCGTGTATGCGCGACGACCTGGGTTATTTCGATCCTAAGTTTTTTGGCATCGCACCTCGTGAAGCGGCCCGGATGGATCCGCAACAGCGGATGTTACTCGAAGTCGCTTGGCAGGCGATGGAACACGCGGGCATCCCTCCGGCTGAACTGTCGAAGTCTCCTACCGGCGTTTTTATAGGGGTTTCCCAAGCCGACTATATGAAGCTGGCGGGACAGTTTGATGATTTCTTAGAGATGATTGATGCGCACACGGGCACCGGCAATTCGCTAAGTATTTGCGCCAACCGTTTGTCCTACGTATTCAACTTCAGCGGCCCCAGTGCGAGCGTGGATACCGCCTGCTCGTCCGGCTTGGTGGCGTTGCACCAAGCCGTCCAAAGCTTGCGATCAAGGGAATGCGATGCCGCATTGGCGGGTGCTGCGAACATCTGCATCACGCCCGATTCGATGATCTCGCTATCGCGGGCGCGAATGGTTTCGCCAACTGGCCAATGTCGCCCGTTCCATGAGGATGCCGATGGGTATGTCCGGGGCGAAGGGAGTGGCGTGGTCGTGCTGAAACGCTTGTCCGATGCGGTCGATGCAGGCGATCGCGTGCTGGCGGTGCTGCGTCACACCGCCGTTAACCACGGGGGACGCACGTCCGGAATCACGGCTCCCAATGGATCGGCGCAGGTTCGCGTCATTCGTGAGGCGCTCGCTGGCGGAGGTGTATCGCCGAGCGATATCGATTACATCGAGGCGCACGGCACCGGCACCCCGCTGGGCGATCCGATCGAAATCGAAGCCCTCGGTGAAGTCTATCGTCAGCAGAATCCCGATGACCGACCGGTCTATCTCACCAGCGTCAAAGCGAACATCGGTCACCTCGAAATCGCGGCAGGAATTGCCGGGTTGATCAAAGCCGTGATGGTGCTGCAAAGCCGCACGGTACCTCTCCAACCGGGGCTGGATAAAATCAATCCCCGGATTCGGACCGAGGGAACGCGCATCCGCATTCCCACAGAAACGACATCTTTGGGCGAACCAGGGTCAAGGCATTTGGCCGGTGTCAGTAGCTTTGGGTTCGGTGGCACTAACGCGCATGCAGTGATTGAATCGATCCCGGCCCCCAGCGTGGACGTACCGTCGGACGAAGCCAAGCGGAATCACCACTTGCTGGTTTTGTCAGCACATACGGATGATTCTTTGAACTCGCTCGCGGCGTCCTACCGCGATGTTATTGAAACGCTCGACATCGATCGGATTGGTGACTTCTGTCATGCCGCGGCGGTCAATCGAACGCATCACCCCCGACGCGCAACCGTCCGCGTCGAGAGTAAAGAACAACTGTTAGCCGATCTCGATAAACTTGCCGACGGTAAGAAATCGCCGAGCATTCACCGCGGCAACGTTCAGTTTCGGGGACGCGGCAGGTTCGGGTTCCTGTTCACTGGCCAAGGGTCACAGCTTCCAGGCATGGGCCGCGATCTCTATCACAGCGAACCTGTTTTTCGCGATGTGATGGATCAGTGCGAAGCCGTGTTTCAAGCTGAGCGAGGCGAGTCTCTGCTATCGGTCATTTTTGATGAAAACGCAGCCGACAAAATCAACGATACGGCGTGGACCCAGCCTGCTTTGTTCTCGCTAGAAATCTCGCTCGCGATGTTATGGAAAAGTTGGGGGATCACGCCGTCTGTCGTCATGGGCCATAGCGTTGGCGAGTATGCCGCCGCTTGTCTGGCGGGTGTATTCTCGTTGACTGACGGGTTGCGATTGATCGCCAAACGGGGCGAACTGATGAGCCGGTTGCCGGCCGGTGGCGCGATGGCGGTTGTCTTTGGCGACGCTGCGGCAGCCCGTGAGCTGATGCAATCATTCGGCGGCCGATTGGAAATCGCAGCGCTCAACGGACCTCAAAACACGACTGTTTCGGGAACCGAGGAAGCGTTGGAGGAGTTTCTACAGCAATGCGAAGCTGCGGGAGTCGGCTGTCAGCGTTTGACCGTCTCGCACGCGTTTCATTCCCATCTGATGGAACCGATCCTGGACGAATTCGAGCAGTATGCCGCCGACGTCGAGTATTCGGTTCCCGAGATTTCTTTGATCAGCAACCTGACGGGGCAATCGGTCAACGAACAGGTCACCAAGCCGTCGTACTGGCGGGATCACATACGCAGCAGCGTGCAGTTTGCTGAAGGCGTGGCCACGATGGCAGCGGAACAACTCGATGCGCTGGTTGAAATCGGGCCCACTCCGGCGTTGGTGGGAATGGCCAAACGCTGTATACCGGAATGGTCCGTGGCGACGGTCGCGTCGCTCCGTAAGGGCAAACCGGACGTCGCGGCTCTGATGGACGGTGTGGCCGATTTGTTTGTTACGGGAGGAACGTTCGATTGGAAGGAATTCGACCGTCCGTGGCGTTTCAACCAGATCGATTTACCGTCGTATCCCTTCGATCGGCAATACTATTGGCTCGAATCGGAAGGGACCAACGAGCGGCTCGCCGACATATTCGGTCTCAATATTATCCATCCCCTCTTAGGAAAGTCGATCAAAGCTGCTGAGTCCACGATCTTCCAGTGCAAGATGCGATCGAGTGACCCTGAATCGGTGCGTGACCACGTTGTGCAAGGATCAACCTTGGTGCCCGGGTCGGGGTTCACCGAAATGGGGTTCGCCGCCGCCAACGCGTTATTAGGAGAGGGAGCCCACCGGGTCGAGGATCTGAGTTTCCAACAAGCCCTGTTTCTCAGTGACGTCCCGAAACTCGTGCAGATGGTTGTGTCGGCACCGAGCGGCTCGCGGTACCCGTTCCGGATCTACAGCCAATCCGTTGAGGCTAACGGTTCAGCCGATTGGGAGCTCAACGCGACGGGCACGATCGTTCGTGGGTCAAAGGATGAAGCTCAATCGCCGCCGCAAATCGACCTCGAGGAAGTGCGTGGCGAGGTGATTCGAACTCGTGATCATGATGAATTCTATGACATCATGAAGCAGCGAAACTTGAACTACGGACCAACCTATCAAATCATGGACGGTTTGACGCAGACGCCAACCCAAGCGATTGCGCCGATGCGTTTCCACGAGGATGTGGTCGAACAATTGAATCAATACACCATTCCGCCCGCCGTTGGCGATGGAGCGATGCACTGCGCCGGAGGCGTGGTGCCTCCGCAGCTCGATGGTTCCTTCTCTCCCTATACCTACCTCCCTACCAGCATCCGCAGCGTCCGCCATTACGCGGCGTTGGCTGAAGGTTTGGATTCGGGCGGCGTCGTCGCTGTTGCCCGACGAACCAGTAGCGATGATTCGGAGAGCCCTGAATCAGTGACAGCCGACGTGTTTCTGACGGATATTCACGGTCGCTGCTTGGTGCACTACCAGGGCGTCTCGCTGCGGCGACTGAGCCGCGCCGCTGACGAAACCGAACGATCCGACCCGCATCAGTGGCTGTATCGTTGGGGGTGGACCGAGCATGATGAGTTCGTTGATACGCGCAGCGATCCACCCGAATTGGCGAAGGAAGAGACGATCCTGATATTGGCCGATCAACGCCAAATTGGCGAGCGTTTGGCGCAGTCGGTCGCGCCATGGTGCGGTCGCACGATTGTCGTCACCACAGCGGACCAGTACCACGGTTCTGCATCTGCATCGAACGATTCCAATGGCGAGGATTGCATTGAGAGGTATCAAGTCAATGCGGGCGTCGAGGAACACTTTGAGAGATTGATCGAAGAGCTAGAGCTCAAGCCAAAAAGACGATTGCGGGTGGTTCATGCATGGAGTATCGATGTCGAAAATCCCGTCGGCGATGGTAATAAACAGCTCGCACGATCTCGCGAGTTGTCGGCGTCTTCGTGTCTGTCCTTATACCGCTATCTTTCGAAGGCCTCATTAGGCATCAACCCGAGCGTCTTGATCGTTACCCTCGGTGGCCAGATCATCGACGACGAACATCCTGTCAATTTCTTGCAGCAAGAGATGATCGGGATCGGGCGGGCGGCAACGCTCGAGTACGGTGGATTCAGTACCCGCTTGATTGATCTGGACCCGAAGAGTTCGCCCGCCGATGCGGCTCAGCAACTGCTGCGTGAGCTATTTCTGGACAGTGAGGAGACCCAGGTCGCTTGGCGAGATCACAAGCGTTTATGTGGTCGCATCGAGCGTTTTGATCGCTCGGCAACTGCCGACGATTCTTCATCGATTCCCACAGGAACCCCCTTTCACTTGACGATTGGTGGTGACAACACCATCGAGGGATTGCGATATAAACCGTTTCGGCGGACCAAGCCGGTTGGTGATCAGGTCGAGATTCAAGTGGCGGCGACGGGACTGAATTTCAGCGACATTCTCAAATCCCTGGGACTCTACCCCGGTATCACCGATGACGTTGTACCGATCGGTATCGAGTGCTCCGGCGTCGTTTGCGCGATCGGCGACGACGTGCACGATTTGAGTGTCGGTGACGAAGTCATGGGTATCGTTCCCTATGGCTTCGGTTCGCACTGCCTCACCTCCCGGCACGCGGTGGTCCGCAAACCCGATTCGCTGGATTTTGAGGAAGCAGCGGTCATTCCTATCGCGTTCATGACGGCTCACCACTGCTTGATCGATGTCGCGCGGCTTCAAAAAGGCGAGCGCGTGCTCATTCACGCCGGGGCAGGGGGCGTCGGTCTCGCTGCGATTCAAATCGCCAAATCGATCGGCGCAGAAGTCTTCGCGACGGCTGGTAGCGACTCCAAACGCGAATACATTGAGGCGATCGGAGCGGACCATGTGATGAATTCGCGAACCATTGAGTTCGCCGACGAAATCATGGAAATCACTCAGGGAGAAGGGGTGGATGTGGTGCTCAACTCGCTGCCTGGCGATGCGATCGACCACAGTTTGGCGGTGTTGGCCGAGTACGGTCGATTTGTAGAGATCGGCAAGGTGGACATCTATCAGAACAAGATGATCGGATTGCTACCCTTTCAGCGGAACCTGTCCTATACCGCAGTCGATCTCGACCGCATGTTCCGCCAGAGACCTGAACAATCGCAAGAACTACTGGCCAGCGTCATGCGGAAGCTGGACAGTGGAACGTACCAACCGCCCAACCTGACCGTCTTTGATGCCGAGCAGGTGGTTGATGCATTTCGTTATATGTCGCGGCGTCAGAACATCGGGAAGATTGTCGTATCGATGCCGCCCGTGGATGTGCTCGATGCGACTGCGGAAGAAGGTGGTATCGAAGCAGTCGTCCGTTCCGACGGCGCATACCTCGTCACCGGCGGCCTCGGAGCGTTAGGGCGAAAAGTGGCCGTGTGGCTAGCGGGCTTGGGCGCCGGATGCGTCGTTTTGACGTCGCGCCGCGAGCCTTCGGAGGACGTCATCGACGAGATGGCGGTTTGGTCGAGCCAGTTCCCCGAGACCAAGTTCGTCCCGTTGTCGACCGATGTCTCCGACGCGGATTCGCTCGCAGACATGATGCGGCGGATCGAGTCGGATCTGCCTCCACTGCGTGGTGTGATTCATGCGGCCGGCGTCGTCGAAAACCAATTCATGATCGAAATGGACATGCCGACTTACGATCGCAACACGCTCGCTAAGATTCGCGGTGGTTGGAATCTCCATCAAGCGACGTTAGACCTTCCGTTGGACTTCTTTGTTCTTTTCTCTTCCGTCAGCACGATCGTGGGCACCATCCAACAATCCGCCTATGGTGCCGCCAACGCATTCTTGGATGGACTGGCGCATCACCGTCGCTCTGTTGGACTGCCGGTGACGGCGGTGAACTGGGGGCCTTGGGCGGACATCGGAATGGCTGCGGAATCGGGATCCGATTTAGCATCTCGCGGCATGCTCAGCTTGCCCGCCGAACCATCATTGGACTTGATGGGAGAATTGGTAGCCGACGGGTGTCGCCAAGCCACAGTGATGATCGCCGATTGGCCGAAATTGATTCGCGCCTATGAAGCGCTCCGCCGCAGCGGCATTGCGCCACCGATGTTCGACCAATTCAAATCGGCCAAGGACGTCGACGAGAATGCCCGCGCCGAAGCAAAGTTGTTCCATGCCAAATTGATGGCCCTGGCGGTGACGCAGCGGGAAGAGGAACTACGCTCCTACCTGACCAACCAGATTGCCCAGATCATGGGGCTGGAACCTTCTGACCTGGATGTCAATCAATCGCTCAATACGATGGGTTTGGATTCCCTGATGGCGATCGAATTGGCGAATCAGCTACAGTTGACGCTTCAAGTTGCCTTGCCGATGTCAATATTCATCGAAAACCCGACGGTGGCGACCTTGGCCCGTCAGTCAGCCATCGCGATGGAGGGTGAGCCCGTCGATCAGTCGCCGTCAACGTCGCCTGGTGACGGATCGTCCGTCGAAGCATCCGAGCCTGATTCCCAACCCGCGGACGAAGAGCTCACCGAGTCTCACAAGGCTTCCTGATCTCACAGGGCTTCCTGACCAAGGTGTGATCGGACGATCGATTCACCGCCCAGGCACTCGACCAGTCGCACCGCTGAAGAGTAAACGGCGAACCCTTGAGCACCGTCGCTCAGCCAAACCGGCGATCAAGTGCTTTCGGTGGCAAAACGGATATGCGAGATCTTCATGACCTCGCGAAGAAAACGACCATAGTACGGTAGCACTTTGACCAATCGGTACCATCGCCATCGCTCGACGAACCGATCCACAAGCGACCACTCGCCTAGAAACTGATAACCTGGATCCCAGTGAGAGAGTTCGCGTCCGGAGTGAATCCCCCAACGAAGTTCGGCTCGCGTTCGGCGTAGAATCGGCACGGTCTTCGTACGGCCGACGATCTCAGGACAGATCGATTGAAAGACTAGCTCGGCGCCAGGAAACCGATTCAGCATTTTTGAAAGCAGGTTCTTGATCGATGCTTCGTCAAAATAGAAAAACAGTGCTTCCGCCACGATGAGTGTCGGCGCGTCGGCACCTACATCGTCAAACCAGGAGGTATCGAACATTGATTTGGAAATGAAAGCGTTTCGATCCGTCGGCATCAGAAAACGCTGCCGCAGCGAGATCGAATCGGGCATGTCCAAGTCATACCAACGGATTCGACCATTGTCCAAACGCCCAAACCGCGCATCCAGACCAGCACCCAGATTGATAACCCGCCCATCGGGATGACGACGAATGAAGTCGGTCACGAGTTCGTCGAATATGACGGTTCGCACAACCACATCATTGCGAAGCGACCAGGCAGAATCGAAGCTAGAAAAGTCATAGTCCAATTCGGGAAGGATCTCGACCGCCGCTTGATCATAGAACAATGGCTGTTCCTGCATGCTTTCGGTCGCCCGATAATACAACGGGATCAGTAGCGTTTCCTGCACGCTGCCAAGTTCAATTCCCATTGCGTTTACCTACTTTCGCAGCCGTTCTTGAAGGCCAACACATCTGGGTTCCGATTGCCATCACCAACTTGATCCTCAAGATAATACAATAGGGGGTTTCGGACAACGGATGTTGAGGTGCCACTCGAGTCGCGTGGGAGACTTTCGGTATCGGCATCTACAACGGCAAGTCCTTAACGACTAGATTTGCCGGAATGTTCAACCCTTCTCCGAACCCGCCGTCCGACTCCACGCCCGGCTCCACGTCCGCCAGCGAGAATTCCGCGAGCCCGCCTCGCTGGGAAACTACCGAGCGTCGTCGGCGCCGTTACCGGGTACGCTGGTTCGTTGGCCTGATCGTGTTGATCCTGTTGGCAGTCCCTGCGACGATCCATTCCGCGGCGGCGATCGCGACGATGCGGAATGTGCCGGACACGTGGTTGCCCTCAACTCTTCCGCTGAAGCAACAATTCATGGATTTCTATGAGCGTTTCGGGCTCATCGATGTCATGTTCATCTCGTGGTCCGGCGCGGAGTTGGGGGACGCGGATGTTCGTGAGGTGACCATGTTGCTTCGCGAACTCTCCGAAGAGAACGATGATGACACTTTGGATCGCTTCGATCAGACCGCGGTACCGGAATCCGCCCGATCGTTTTGGAAGCAGGCCATGGAGATCTGCGACGGTGAGCGTCCCTTCCAGTGGGTTCGTAGTGGTACCGAGATTCGCGACTCATTGACGGGAATGCCGTTGAACGCGCCGGAGGCATCGGCCGACCGCCGATTGCACGGAACCTTTGTCGGCCCCGACGGGAAACGGACCTGTGTGTGTGTATGCTTCACCGCAGCCTCGGGCTCGCATCAGCGAATCCTCCTGCCACTGATACGGCAAGCGATCGCGGATTTGATTCACCGGCCGCGCGACGGGATTGTGTTCGTCGGTGGGCCGGTCGACGGTGCTGCCGTCGATGGCGAAGCGATCAATTCCATTCAAAAGTACACAGTACCTTCCTCGATCATCGCGGCGCTGTTGTGCTGGATATGCTTGCGGTCGATCCCATTGACCTTCACGATCTTGGGGATTGCCACGGTCGGCCAGGGCATGGTTCTTGCCGCGGTGTATTACATGGGTACACCGATGAATGCGATCTTGATCGTGCTGCCGCCACTGGTGTTCGTTCTGACTGTGTCAGCGGGAATTCATCTCAGCAATTACTACTTTGACTTTGTCCGCACTCCGGGAGTCTCCGTAGTGGCGGCCGCTGAGCGGGCAATGAAGATCGGGGTTCCGCCCTGTTTGGCGGCGACCACAACGACGGTTGTCGGCTTGTTGTCTTTATCGATCGTGCGTCTGGAACCCGTACGACTGTTTGGAGTGATCGGCTCAGTCGGTGTTCTGCTGACCCTCGGTCTGCTCATCTTGATGCTGCCGGGGGCCATGCTGTTCGCTCGTCGCGGCGTGGTGGTACCCGAGACCGCGTCAACGAAATTCAATCGCGGGAGACCGGTGCGTTGGCTGCGTCCGATCAGCATTCTGCTTGTTTTCGGATTGTTATCCTGTTTCGCGGTCATGGGCCTGGGCCGGCTAACCACATCGGTGAGCGTCCCAGACATGTTTTTGCCTGAGAGCGAATTGAGGCAACAATACGATTGGTACGAAGAGCACGTCGGTGCGACCATGACAGCGGAGATCCTGCTGTCGTTTGCGACTCCAGAGAATGGTGACCCATCCGCTGGCGACGAAATCGCTCAACTTCGAAAGCTCCTGAAAGTCCAAGCTGCTGTCAACGGTTTGCCGGAGGTCGGTGGGATCTTATCGGCTGCGAATTTCTTACCCGTCCCCACTCATCGCAGCAGCATCGCGGCGACTATTTCACGCGCGGCCATCGAGTCGCAAATAGCCAACCGGGAATCCGATATCTATACGCTCGGTTATGTCGATCAGTCGAAAGGCGAACGGACGTGGCGACTGTCCCTGCGGTTGTATCAAACCGGCAACCACGACTTCAGTAGCACGATGAACGAGATCGTAAAAACAGCGAAAACAACGTTGTTAGAATCGGCTCAGGGACCGACCGGACGCGTCACCATGACCGGGCATCTCGTGATCGTCGAGGGGACCCAAAAACTGCTATTGAAGGACTTGTTCACGAGTTTCCTGACCGCCTTTGGGGTCATCGCCGTATTCGTTGCGATCTACCTTCGCAGTGTGATCGGAGGCGTATTGGCGATGATTCCGAACCTCATTCCTACCCTATTCCTATTTGGCACGATGGGATGGCTGCGGTGGCCGCTGGATATCGGCTCGGTCATGACCGCCTCGGTGGCCTTGGGAATCGCAGTGGATGATTCCGTCCATCTACTGGCTCAGTACCGTCTGGCCCGGCAAACTGCGCCCGACGGTCGATCAGCCGCTCTGACCGCCCTGCAACATTGTGGTTGGGCGATGCTGCAAACGACTGTCGTGTGCAGTTTTTCCCTGATGGTCTACGGACTATCCGAGTTCGTTCCGACCCGGCGCTTTGCCTTCTTCATGATGGGGTTGCTGTCGCTGGCGTGGATTGGAGTCTCCACATTGCTGCCTGCCATCATGGCCACACGCGGCGGCGATTTCCTCGCCGGTCGCGCCATCAGGTCATCGACCGAGCCTAAGGTACAGTAAGCAACGCGGGAGTAATCAATGTCGTATTGGACGAGGCAACGAGCTGTTGGATACCCAGAAGTATCCCGTCGTGAATGATCTTCCACCCCATTCGGGGTTGGCGTTTGCGTTTGGCGACCTATCCGGTGGTGTTCGCTTACGCTCAAACCACCGGCTATTTTCTTCCACGCCTTCGGCGTAGGAAAACTTGTGGGAGATCTGCCGCGTGCCGCTGAATTCCGTGAAGAGCTACCGATGAACTCAAGGTGGCCGGTGGAACCGGCCATCCTTGAGCTTGCTTGGGCCTCGAGCGCGAGGCGGGACGCGTTAGTACTTCAGGAACATTTCCTGGATGTCGTCGACATCCGCATCCTGCAGCAGAGCCAACTGGACCAAGATCCGCGCCTTTTGCGGATTGAGTTCGCGGGAGGCGACAAACCCATTCTCGTCGTCGTTGACTTCCACGTTTCGTTTCACGATGCCGGCCCCGACGTGGCTGCTGCGAACGATGATGACGCCGTTCTTAGCGTGCTCGGCAGCGGCTTCGAGTGCTTCCTGGGACATATTGCCATCGCCAACGCCCGCGATCACGATTCCTTTGGCGCCCGACTTGACCGCCGCATCGATCATGTTCCGTTTCATGTCGACATGCGCGTAGACGATCTCCACCGCTGGCAGGTCGTCGAGATCTGCAGGGATCTTAAATTCGCTATCGGTGGTGTGGCGGCGGATGGTCGGTGAGAAGAAGGTGCAGACCTCCGCATCGCACTTGCCCGCCAAGCCGCGGTTGGGCGACTGCATCGTGCCGGGATTGACGGTGTGTGTTTTGGTGATTTCCGCTGCATAGTGGATTTCATCATTGAGCACGCACAGCACCCCGCGTCCAACCGCTTCGGGCCGCGTGGCTACGACCACGGATTGATACAGATTCATCGGCCCATCGGCGCTGATCGAAGTCGCCGGTCGCATCGAAGCGGTCAAGACGACGGGTTTCTTCGTATCGACGACCAAGTTCAAGAAATAGGCGGTTTCCTCGAGCGTGTCGGTACCGTGGGTGATCACGATGCCGTCGACGTCCGGTTGGGAGGCGACTTCATTGACGCGGCGGGCCAATTTCAACCAGACTTCGTTGTTCATGTCTTGGCTGCCGATATTGGCCACCTGTTGGCCGGAGAGCTCCGCGACCTCTTTGAGTTCGGGAACGGCGTCAACGAGGTCCTGGACCTTGAACGAACCGGCCTTGTATCCGGGATCGTTTTTACTGGCTTGTTTCCCAGCGATCGTGCCGCCGGTGGCGAGGATCACGACGTGCTCCTTCGCCAATGCCGGAACCGACACGCATAGCAGAGTGAGGAGCAGAATGTTTTGCAGACGGATCATGAATTCACCTTGGGGGTTTCTTGGTTTTGTTGCCAATAGGAATGGTAAGCACCGAGGACGCTGACGATGTGGTTGCCCACCGCCTGACAATCCTGCTTGGTTTGATTGGCCACCGCGATGCGAATGGACCAATCGGGGCCAGCGAACCCGTCGCCGGGGAGACAAACGGTGCTGTGGTCTTCAGCGAGATGGAATAGGAATCCCAAGTCCCACTGTTGGGTCAGCCACTGAGCGAAGTCGTCGCCGTGCATGGATGCGGCGAGTTTGTCGAGTTCGACGATGGCGTAGTACCGCGTGAGGTCGTTGCCGACTCGAGCCGGGGTCCCGAGTCCGTCATAGAAGGCGTTCCAACGCTCAGCGATCGTGCCGGTGACCGTCTGGTTATATGTATTCTCGGTGTCCAACACCTCAAACAGGCTGAACAGAGACATGATCACTTGTTGGGGGCAGCTCAGTCCGCCTGTGTGTGCCAGGGCGACGTCCCGTGATTCAATCTCTAAACGCTCGCGGAAGGGGACATCGTCGGGCGTGGGGCTGACGATGGAATAGCGTTCCCGCAATTGCTTCTTCTTGTCCTCGGGCAACTCCGCCAGCAGCCGATCGACGACACAGGTCTCGTAGGTGGAAATCACCCCGAGCCGCCAACCCGTGACACCGAAGTACTTCGAAAACGAGTAGCAGCCGATGGTGTTTTCAGGAATCAATTCCGACAGCGTGTGGAACTCTTCGGCGAAATTGGCATAGACGGTGTCGTTGATCACCATCAGGTCCGGATTGTGTTGACGAACCGTATCGGCGACGGCCGAAATGGTATCGGGCGTCAGCGCGACGGCTCCCGGGTTGGCCGGATTGATCAAGTACAACGCCTTGATCTTGGGGTCTTGAAGGGTTTTGCGAACCAGGTCGGGATCGACGTGCCAGTTATTGTCTGGATCCGCTGGGATATGCACTTCCTCCAATCCAAACTCGGCAAGTCGCGGCAATTCCAGATAAGGCGAGAAGATCGGTGTGAAGATCGCGACCTTGTCACCCGGTTGGAGGATATGCAGCGTCTTGAGTGCCCCGAAGACATAGATCATCGAGGCCGTCGCACCTTCGGTCGCGAACAGATGGAACTGTCCTTCGGGCGGCTTGCCTCGGAACAGGACTTTCTCGAGATACGCCCGGACGGCGGTTTCGGCGAATGGCAAGATCCGGCCGGGGTCGGGATAGAAATCACCGTTGGCCGCGTCGGTCACTTGGTAGACCAACTCATCACGATCACCCCCATGCAGCTCGTGCAGGTGGTCGATCGCGGCGGACAAGAGTGGCGTGCCCGGTTGGTCAGCGTGGTCGTCGAGCCAGGTTTTCAAGCGATCGGCCAGACCTTCTTGTTCGACGCGATAACCGAAATCGTCCGCCGGATCCAACTGATCGGCTTGGTCTGCCGCGAAGTGGACCATTTGTGCGAACGCGTGGCGGACGGTCGTGTTGAGGAAGTCAGGGTTGCCGCGGCCGACGTTGATCACCGAGGTGTCGTTGCGTTGGGCCGCCGTCTTCGCCTTTTCGATCAAGACGTTCTTCACTTCAAAGGGACTTTCCTTATCCAGCAGATAGTTGTGCTTGGGAAATTCGAACCCAGGTGGTTCATCGAGATGCAGGTCCGTCGCAGTGCCTGCGGCAGCGGCGTCTTCGGGAGATACCCCGAGCAGGGAGGAGGCGGCGCTCAAGCTCAGTCCCGCTGCCCCAGCGATGCGTAGGAAGGATCGGCGACGTAGACGCCCGTCCTGTGCTGACTCGGCAAGTTCCTCAAGCCATTGTTGCTCTCGTGGATTCATCAGATCGTTCTCGTAGGGATCAAAGCGTCGCATCACGCGTCGACAGCGACGCGGTCTTTTCCCATAAGAGTAGCCACCTGTTCACTCGTTTTCTACTTCGAGACGGTTTTCGCTTCGGAGAAGAGTTGAAAAAGTCGGCGCGTGCGGGCTGTCGATTGAGTGAGACGCGTAAGCGGCCGGGCGGCGCTACCCGGTGCCGAAATTAGAAAACCGCGGCCTCGACACGCGTTCCCCTGACAGCTTGTCTGACAGCAAACCAAGCCGACGAACTTTGCTGTCATGCGGGGCAAGCCTGGGCTGTTCAATCTTTGGGGTTGCGACCCCTTTCGGTTGATTTTCATGGAGGTGATTTCTGTCCTGATTTCACCCTCCCGAGCGAAGCTGGGGAGGGTCGAGAAACGAGCCTTCAGCGAGTTTCTCGGGGAGGGCTCGGTCAGGGTTTTGCAGCGATTGAGGCGTTTTCCCAGTGCTGGGCCCCTCCCCGACGAGGCTTCGCCCGTCGACCCTCCCCAAACTTCGTTTGGAGAGGGTGAAGTCAAGAAATTGTGCAAGACCAATCGAGCGTCAACCCCAAAGATTGAACAGCCCAGGGCAAGCCCACATGGCAGCGGGGGGGACGCTCCATTTTTCTAATCACAAAACGGGGATTCCTGTCAGACAAGCTGACAGGGGATCTGATTTTGTGGGTAATCAACTGCTCGTTGCTTCGTCCACCACGACATTCAATGCTACCCGGTGCCTTACCGGCACTCGGCTCAAAATTAGCCTCGCCAACATCGAATAGATCGACAGCCCGCGTGTCGAGAATCTCAGGACTACCGATCAGCGGTTGCTATCTTCGTTCCCGGCAAGCCCGACGCTTGCGGATTTATGGTGAGCGTTTATCTTACGCGTTGATTTTCTGGTTCAAATTCCCTCTGTTTTTTCGGTTTCTCCGTCGTGCTTCGTACCCATACCTGCGGCCAACTCCGCAAATCCGATGTCGGTTCGCCTGTCACTCTCTGTGGCTGGGTCGAGAGCAAACGCGATCACGGCGGCGCTGTGTTCATTGATTTGCGAGACCGCTATGGCCTGACCCAGGTCGTCATCGGGCCGCCCGAAGCGGGTGAGGCGATGATCGATGCGGCGGGTCACGTGCCCAACGAGTCCGTGGTGCTGATCCGCGGCCAGGTTGCCGATCGGCTCGAGGGGAAGACGAACGCCAAGCTCCCCACCGGCGATATCGAAGTCCGAACGGAGCATTTCGAGGTCCTCTCGGCATCGAAGACTCCTCCCTTCACCCCCGGACAGCCCGTGCTGCCGGGCGAAGACCTGCGGCTGAAGTATCGCTATCTCGATCTGCGCCGCAAAGAAATGCAGGCCGCTTTGATCCGCCGCAGCGAGATTATCAAATGCATGCGAGATTACTTTGCGGAGGAGGACTTTATCGATGTGGAAACCCCGATTTTGGGCCGCAGTACGCCCGAGGGAGCTCGCGATTACCTCGTCCCCAGCCGGGTGCACCCAGGCGATTTTTATGCACTGCCTCAGTCGCCGCAGTTGTACAAGCAGATCCTGATGGTGGCGGGTTTCGACCGCTACGTGCAGGTTGCCAAGTGTTTTCGCGACGAAGATTTGCGGGCCGACCGCCAGCCCGAATTTACCCAGCTCGACATTGAGATGTCCTTCGTCGACTCCGATGACATTATCGGGCTGATCGATGGTTTGGTTGCCAAAACGGCGAAACAGGTACTCGGCAAAGACATCACGTTGCCTCTGCCTCGGATGACGTACGAGGAAGCGATGCGGCGGTTCGGCAGTGACGCACCTGACCTACGTTTCGGTTTGGAGATCGTGGACGTCACGTCGGTAGCGGCCAAGACCGAGTTTCGGGTCTTCCGCGGAACCGCCGATGCCGGAAATTTCGTTCGCGGCATTCGGGTCCCCGGGGCGGCGACGTTGTACTCGCGGCGCCAGATCGACGAGCTGACCGGTTATGTGCAGCAGGATTTTGGTGCCAAGGGCTTGGCTTGGTTCCGCGTCGAAGACGACCAAACCCTGTGGAGTCCGATCGCGAAGAATTTCACACCCGAGCACTTGGCCGAGATTCGCGATCTGATGGGTGGTGAGCCTGGCGATCTGTTGATGTTCTTGGCCGATTCCTGGGAAGTCACCTGCAAAGGGTTGTCGGGACTTCGCAAGCGGCTCGCGGGGGAACTGAAGCTTTACTCCCCAGACGAGTTGAATTGCAGCTGGGTGACGGAGTTTCCGATGTTTGAGCGTGATGAGGAGAGCGGTCGCTACGTGGCGATGCACCATCCGTTTACGGCGCCGTTGGCCGAGGACTTGCCCCATTTGAAGGAATCTCCTGAGAAGTGCCGGGCGCAGGCCTACGATCTCGTGATCAACGGCAGCGAAGCGGGTGGGGGCACGATCCGGATCCACGACAGTGAAACCCAGTCGCAAGTGTTCGAGTTGCTCGGCATGGACGAGGAGACGGCGCAGGATCGGTTCGGATTCCTGCTCGATGCACTCCGCTTTGGCGCTCCTCCGCACGGCGGGATCGCACTGGGTGTCGATCGCTGGGTCATGTTGTTCGCGGGACTGGACAATATCCGCGAAGTGATCGCATTCCCGAAAACGCAAAAGGCTGCCGATTTGATGACCGAGGCACCCGGAGAGGTCGATGCGGCCCAGCTCAACGAGCTGCAGCTGCGGACGGTCTCGGTGAAAACCTAGAAACGCGGGGAAAAAGACGGGTTCACCCGAAAAGGGGGGGGCTGTAACGGTTCAGCGGGACGGCTAGCTTCCGTACTCGTCATTTAACTATTCGAGGTAATTTCTGGAGCGGGACATCCGCTCCAGAGTGGATTGCTTTCTGCCGGGAAAGCCGAATCGATTGCTCGGCCAAGTTGGTTGGTCCGACCGATCTGTGGATCAGTGATGAAATGAAATTAATCTTCACGCAGCCGTTGAGAAAGCGCATCGAGCAACTCTTGGTACCGATCAGCGTTGCTCGGTGACCTCGATCGGATTGTTGATTAGGTCCACGCTTTCCAAAACCGGGTTTATCCGGGCACTCCCATGTCCCTCTGATTTTCGATAGAACTCAAACGGTTATATTCCCGCCGAGACGCAATTGCTTGGCCCGTCGAAAACACTTCTCGGCTCGGTCTGCGGCTTGAAATTCACCTAGCTTACGCAAAGCATGACGGAGCGTGTCGTAAGGAGCCTCGTACCAGGCAGGCAAAAATCGAAATCCGACTCTGGGACGCCGTAGTGAACGTGCCGCGAATTCTCCCATGTTCGCGGCCATATTGGACCAAGCAACTGCTTGCTCCAGTGCATCACGTTGATAGCATGCCCAGCCAGCAATCCAAGGAAGTTCCGCAAATCCTGCATCGATTGTCAAGCCATATGCCGCTGCTTCCTCAGCGTCGCGAAAACGGTGCATTCGAGTCAAGCATTTCGCGGCACAATAACTGGACCATGCCAACTGCTCATTCCAGCCCTCGTTCCTTGCGCAACTCTGGTACGCCTCGAGAGCCCGTTCAGTCTCTCCCATTCCATCAAGCGTTTGGCCAAGATAGTACCACCAACGAGCATCGCCGGGATCTTTCGCCGTTTCGGTCTCCAAAATCCTTAGGTCTCGTTCGAGTTTGTGGCGATACTGCTCAGCCGATTTGGGCGTTTCCCAGAAATGAACGTCATCGAGCAGCTCGCGTGCCTGGTCGCTTGCTCCGATGAGAGCCTCGTGTGTTCGGCCCACCCATGTCAGGGACGTTGGGACACGAATGAATCGCTCCTTCGCGTAGCTGTGGTCAGCGGCAGCGACCATCCATGCCATCGTGTCGTCACGTTGGTTCAACCTCGCAATCAATGCGTCCCGGGTACGCAATGAAGAGAAATTCACTCGTTCGTCCGTATCGATTGTGAGCGCCCAATTTGCGTTGAACTCTGACGCAGCGTTCAATGCAAAATTGCGAGCTGCCGCAAAATCATCGCACCAGGGAAAAGTGAGCACCTTGAGTTTCTCACCTGCCGCCGCTTCGGCGCGTGCGACCGTTTCGTCAGTGATCCCCGTATCGATCAACAGCAACTGATCCATATAGTCGCGAACCGATACGATCGCATCGGAGACCAGTGACTGCGAATTCCCGCTGAGTATGGTGGCAACAATTTTCACAGGCCGTCTCCGAATTCCGTCTGATCTCATCGCGCGCCAACAAAATCGACAATCTTCCACACGTCATCGTGCGTGACCTTAGCATGCAAGCGAAACTTTCTCTCTACCCAAGGTGCATCGACAGGTCCGACAAATTCGATCACATCATCGATTATCACCACGAGTTTAAACTGACCATCGGTGGAAACCCAGGATTTGCCTCCAAATCGAAAGGTGTTTCGATCGACGGCTTCGACTCCCGGTTCAGGTACAATCGCCGGGTTCGACTGGATCCGAATGAAACCAATTGCAGCCCTCGGCTCATCCGATTCAAATCCGCGGCTGTATAGCCCAATTGACGGTACACTCGGTTCCCAACGGATGATTCCATTGGGAAGCTCGCGGGGTGAAGTCAAGATACCACTGCTACCCCAACCAGACAGCAGAGGCCTCTTGAGCCTCTTGACGAACCAAGGCAAGGTAGCCGACACAAGGACGACGCAGAGCAAGGCGCGCAATGAAAATTGGGGAACTTGCATTAAGAATAGAACGATCGTGTTTACGAGGTGAGAATTTTCAGGCAGCTTGCGGCAAATCGAAATTTTCGATCGTACAGGCTCTAGAGGATCCTATTCTGCCTGCAGTGTTCGCGCAATCGGAGGATCTCGAGTTCTCGAAACGTCATCCAAATCATATTTTTTTGCAGAAAACCGTTTCCGGGATCGCATGACGTTAATCATTCATATCCAAACGAGTTAGACGCACCTCTAACTGTCGCCAATTCAACAACAAATGTGCTGAACTGAATTTCAAATGAGGGGTCTGGGAATGACACCGAAATCGGGCCAGCACCTACTGACACCGGAATCCCTCCATCCAACGCGACCGCGGCGGCGACCTCCAACTGAACTACGTTTCGTGTTGAGTTTACCGGCAGTACCTGCATATTTCCATCATTGCTTGCAACAGTAAGCCTATGCCAGATACCGTCATCATCATCACTGTCAACCCCTACTTCTCCAGTAATCTGAGTAATGTTGCCAGTCTGCGAGTCGACGTTGAAGCTTCTTTCCCGATACACGGTTGCTTGTAAGCCGTCGAAAGTACCCGTAACACCTGAGAGGATCGTGTTGGGGCCTTGAACAGGGTCCTCTTCGTTCCCCGTTGCCCTGACCAGAAAGTTAGCCGAAATTTCGTGCAACGCGCCCATGCTGGGTCCAAAGATGGAATCGGACTCGTCGACCAACGTAGTGGTTTCGTTCCCCAGTTTTTCCCAACGCCATTCATTATCGGTGATGCCGCTTGGGTATTCCCACGGGCTGCCTGTTGAATGCACCAGTGCAGGATCGATCTGATAGGTATCAGGAGCATCTGCTTCGACCGTGATATACAGCATCTCATTGAGCTCGGTCTCAGTATCATCCGTCACATCGATCTCAATGAATTCGTCCGGGAATCCGGCGTCAATCGTGACGCTGCCGCTGGACTGCTCCACGTCAGCCGCCGTCGCTTCGTGCTCCAAGATCCCAGGCGATACAACATCCCAAGTGAATGTGACTTCATCGCCAACGGTTTTGTCCAAGCTGACGACGTATTTGACCGATTGAGTGCCTTCCTCTGAGCCGTCTTGAACCCGATAAACCTGATAAGTCAGTTGCGTTTTCTTCACGTCAATCGTGATCGTTGCAACTTCGCTGGTGTCGAACCCGTCCGACACCTCGAACTCGAATGAGTCGGTTCCGACAAATCCTACGTCGGGTTCATAAAAAAAACTGCCATCAGGATTGATGGTCAGGTCGCCATCGCCGACGTCCGTCACGAGCGAATAGATTAAGTCGTCGCCGTCAACATCGTTGGAGTATAGGGTATGCTCGAGTGCTGAATACTCTGGATCATCCCGATGCTGAACGCTGTAGTTGGTGCCAGACGCCGTGGGAGTTGCGTTGAATATCTCGATCGTGACTTCAGCTTCATTGCTCGTTAGGGAGCCGTCGCTTAGCTCAAACGTAAATGAGTCAGAGCCCACGAATCCAACGTCCGGCTCATAGGTGAACGTTCGATCGGCGTTGACGGTCAATGTTCCGTTTGCGACATCAGTGAGCGATGCGAGTGTCAGCGGATCATTGTCGGGGTCGTAACCCCAAAGCGTTCCGCTGATGGGATAATACCGCGAACTATTTCGATGCGCGCTTGAATAGAATGTTCCCGAAGCAGAGGGAGCCGAATTGGTTGGTCCCGAACCACCAGTGGAACCACTGCCACCTGTTGTGCCACTTCCTCCGGACGGTCCCGACATCGCTATCGGACCCACGAATAAATCGTCGGGACCAGCAGGGCCGAGTCGAGCTGACTGCGGATCGAGAATGCGGTTGGTCTCGGGCTCCTGTATCGAGTACTCGCCGAGTGAACGGGGGCTGGGGCAATAATCAGTTGGGTCGCCCAAGGCGGCGGGGTCAGCGGCGCCTTCGACGAAATGGGCCTGACCCGACTTCGGCATTTCATACGCCGACCACGGCAGTTGAGTCGCCACAATGGCTGGCACAACCTCGGGAACATCAGCTGCCATGAGCATCCGAGGGTTCAGTGATTCACCGCTGCAGTGGCGAATTACTGTGCGACTACTTCTAAAACTTTGCTCTGCTTTCCGGACGCCGCTTACGACTGGCATGAAATTACGGAGCCATGCCAGTATGTTCTTCCGTTTGCTGAATGTCTTCTCTTGAAGATGCATCGAGCTTTCTCCCTGCAGGGTGGTTTTTGCCTGCAGGGTGGTTTTTGCCTGCAGGGTGGTTTTTGCCTGCAGGGTGGTTTTTGCGAAAATGGGGCTTATCCCATGCTTTCGGCTACGCATGGAAATGACGCTACCACCTCCTCGGAGAGGTGTCAAGCTGCAGGCGTAGTACCCGATTGGGGCGATCAAGTCCAGCCTCGAGCAGTATTATCACAACCCTGGGGACGCGACACTTTCCAGCCCTGACAATCAGCCCGTTTGGGCTAGATGGTGAGTATGTGAGACTTCGCTGGTCGCTCAGTCATCGAAACGAGCCATTTTGGGCTCATCCGACGGAAGCGTACTTTTTCTTTGAGTGGACTCGTTGGCCTCACGCAGGACAAGGTGTACGGTGAATTTTCGGAGCTCCGGCCAAGTCACCAGTTGGGTTGGAAGCGATGCGGACGATCTGGTAAATAGGGCGTGATAGCACTGAGCGGTTCCGATTTTTGGGGGCCGCTGATTTCACCCCTCCGGAGACAGAATCCAAGATGGTTTACCGTAATTTCACGCTCATGTTGGTCGCGTTGTTGGCATCCGTATCGTCGATTAGCTCGGCTCAGGTGCCCGTCGCCCAGCCGGGGGCTACCTCTGCAGCTTCCGATGCCACCAAGGCGGAAGTGACCAGCAAGGTCTATTTTGATATCTCGATCGGTGGCAAGCCAGCCGGCCGGGTCGTGATCGGGCTCTTTGGCAAGAACGTGCCCAAGACCGCCGAGAACTTTCGCGCGTTGTCCACGGGCGAGAAGGGAACTGGACAGTCGGGTGTGCCGCTGGACTATGAAGGCAGCGCCTTTCACCGTGTGATCCCTGGGTTCATGTTGCAGGGAGGTGACTTCACCGCCGGTAACGGTTCCGGTGGTGAGAGTATCTATGGCCGTACTTTTCCCGACGAGAACTTCCAGTTGAAGCATTCCGTTCCCGGTTTGCTGAGCATGGCTAACGCGGGCAAGAACACAAACGGGTCGCAGTTCTTCATCACCACCGTACCGACGCCTCACCTCGACGGTCACCACGTCGTTTTCGGTCGTGTGCTCGAGGGCATGGATGTTGTCAAAAAGGTCGAGGCTCAAGGATCCGGCAGCGGACGCACTCGGAGTCTGATCAAGATCACCGAAGCGGGTGAAATCAAAGCGGACGGGTCCAAATAGGTTCAGCATGAAACCAGCAACGATCAGCGAGCTCAAACGTGCGCTGGCACCGTTGTCTCATGATGAATTACTAGATGCTTGTGTGCGTTTGGCCAAGTTCAAGGTCGACAACAAGTTGTTGTTGACCTACCTGACGCTGAAATCAGGCGATGAAGCGGGCTATGTCGATGAGGTCTGCGCCGACATCGACGAGGAACTTCCTGCCCGCGGAATGATTCACAAGAAGACCCTGCGCCGAATCATTCGCATGATGGAGAAGTGCATCCGTTTCTCAGGAGACAAGGAAACGGAGTTGCAGATCCGTATTCACTTTTGCTGTCAAATCAGCGAACGTGGTCTGCAGTGGGGACGGTGCCGAGTGAGCGAGAACATGTATCTCGCCCAGCGGAAAAAGATCGAGAAGGCTTTGGAGAAGGTGCACCCCGATTTGCAATACGATTTTCGGCAGCAGATGCAGGGGCTGCATCGGGCATAGGGCCTCGGTGACTGGTGAGCATCGTCGTTTCTCTCTGGTAGTCGCCGACCTGCATTCGGTAGAACTGCAGGCCAGCTTTGAGCCTATCTGAAACGGTGTCTGACACTTTCGAAGCGAATCATTTGGCATGGTTGTCAACGGCTTTGCCAGAGAGGAGCAGACCTTTTTCTAGATAGGCGCTTATTCCCGGGCTCGGAGAGACTCGGCTACTCACCTCAGTTTGGCAACGGATATGCCTTCTACTGTTTCGATTCAGGTTGCCGCGTCTTCGTCCCATGCAGAGATGGCTGGGGTGGAGGTTCCCGACGGGCGGAGCCGTCGGTCGGCTGTTGAAGTTTCCGACGGGCGGAGCCGTCGGTCGACAATCGATCCTTCCGACGGGCGGAGCCGTCGGGCGACTATGGTGGCGGGCCAGCATTTTGCTGGGATTGATGCGCTGCGCGGTTATGCGGCGGTCGCCGTGGTGCTTCTGCATGCTTGCGTCCCCTACGCGCGTCCATCGATGGCTGGATTGAGCTGGAGTGTCCACGATACTCCGAGCGATATCGTGACTGCGCTGTTCTGGGCGATCGAACTGGTGATCATGCCGATTTTTTTGGTGATCGCGGGATTCTTCGCCGCTCGCAGCGTGTCGTCACGTGGCGGTTGGTCGGTGACGATGCAGCGGCTACAGCGTCTGGGCAAACCACTGGCCTGGGCGTTGGTCTTGATGCTGCCGCTGGAGTTCTACATTTGGATGTTGGGCTGGGTGGCTGATGGATCTGTCAGCATCCGGGAGGTTCGCCGAATTAAATTTGCCGAAGGCATCGATCGCAATTTGTGGGGGCTGAGTCATCTATGGTTTCTGCAGTACCTGATGATTTACACCGTCATTTTGGCTTCGGTTTGGCCGCGTCTGAGTCGCTGTTCGACGACGACGCTCGTTCGATTTGGACTGCCGTGCACTTTTGCAGCAGCGGTTATTTCCTTGACGATGCGTCCTGAGGTGGTCTGGGGGTTCCAGCATTCGTTCCTGCCGGTGCTGTCGAAATGGGTTTATAGCGGAGCCTTTTTCACGGCGGGCGTGTTTTGGTATTCGCTGGACCCGCAGCTTTCCGAATTAGGCAAACGCGGGCAGCGATTGCTCGGCCCGGGGGTGCTGTTGAGCGCCGCTGCGGTGAGCATGGGGATCTGGTGGCTGAATGCTGCAGGTGATCCTGCGACCTGGTTAAGCGGCGGCTGGGCCAATGCTCCGGCGATGAATGGATCCCTTGCTCAGGCAGGTGGATTTCCGATTGGTAGTGTGTGGATGCGCGGCGGGCTGGCAACGCTCAGCGTGGGTGCGGCATCGTTGCTGACGTTTGGTTTGCTCGGTATCGCGGCAACTCGCCAGCGGCCTCTGGGCCGGGGTCTCGCATCTTTGGCGGCCGCCTCCTTTCTCATCTATTTGCTGCATCACCCCATCGTCGGCTTAGCGAGTACTGCCGCCAAGTATGCGATGCCGGGTGCCTCACCGCTCTTCAAAGTTGCAGTCGTGACAACATTGGGGGTGGCTGCCGGATGGTCGGTGAGTTGGCTCGCCACATGCCGTCGCGAGCGAATCTGGGAACAGACCCATGGCGGCGAGGTCGCGGAGACGATCGAGTTCCCACGTGTGGGCGGAACAGACCGGGCAGAAGAAAAAGCCGCTTAAAGACACGAGCGGGTGCCCCATATCGCTATTGTGACGAAATCCAAATTATGTCTAAAGTTCGATCGTGTTCGAATTTTTCCCCTCCCGCCGGCTCGCAGTCATGCGTTTGAATCGTCCGTGCACCACGAATTCTCCCTCGATCGATCGGTCGCAATGCGTGCGCCGTTGGACGATGGTTGGTGTCGTGATGGGCGTCTCGATGGTCGTGGCGTCTATGCTCACCGGCTGCAGCCAAAATCCCTATTTGGCCAATGGTAGTGGATCGGTGTGGCAGCCCCCACCGACGGGCAACCAATTGACAGCGGTGCAGACACAAGTCGCGGAACTGAACCGGCGCGTGCAGTTGCTCGACGATAACAATCGGCAATTGACGACTCAGTTGGCTCAAAGTGAACAGCAGGCTCAGGTCTACCGTGACGAGCTGAATCTCGTTCGCAGTCAGCTCGCCGACACCGCACAACAATATGAAGCCGCACGAATCGCAGCGAGCAATGCGCAGAGCTCAGCGAAGTCCTTTCAAGCCTCGGCCCAGCTCCGAGGTGGTGCGACCATTCGAGCCAATACGAATCTGACCCAGCTCGCCGGTCGTCTGCAGCTCGGCAATCTGCAGGTCCAGCAGGATGGTGAAGTCATCCGCGTCATCGTGCCATCGGACCAATTGTTCGCACCGGGGACGGCTCAGTTGCAGCCTCAATCCACCGCGGTGCTCGATCCGGTGGCTGCCCAGCTGCGATCGACGTTCCCACGGCAGCGGATTGCGATCGAGGGCTATACCGACAATTCACCGATGTATGGTGGTGCTGTCGGTAGCCCGCACCAGCTCACCTCGGCCCAAACCTCCGCCGTGCTCGATCTCCTGACGCGGCGGGCCGGCATGCCAACCGCTCAGCTATTCATCGTGTCTCAAGGCGCTAACAACCCACGCGGTGACAATGCCACACCGGCGGGGCGGGCAGCCAATCGGCGGATCGAGCTGGTCATTTATCCTGAGACGTTTTAGCGGCTCACTGATATCGCAATACCCGATACGTCTCCCGGGCTTGTTCGAGCTGCGAGAGCGAATTCATTGCCGGGTGTTTGCAGAGGACAAGTGGCAGCATCGGCAACTGGGTCGTGATCAATCGAGCGAGCAACTGTTCCGACGTTTCTGCGTCTGATTCGTTGCCCGGTTCTCCGGCGGACCCGCCATTCGAATCCCTAGCAGGTTTCTCGTTAGCGGCTTGGGCAACCGCCTCGGCGCGGCGAAGTTGTAGGATCGCCGCATTGATGGTGGGACCAAACGGGCCATACGGCAGAGCCTCAATCCGCTGCTCGCGGGCAGCATAGTAAGCGGCCACTCCCTGATTGGGTTCCCAGGACAGATTCGGATCCGCTTGGGCGGCTTGGGCGAAGCGACCTGTATGTTCATAAATATCGATCAGCAATCCGCGAGGAGACAGCTCATCTTCGCTGGTTTTATGATCGCTCTCGAGCAGTGCCTTGGACGCGTCGATCGCGCGATCGGTGTTGCCCCGGAACCACTCCGCCCGGGCATGTTCGGTCCTTAAAAACCACGAGGTCCCGTGCAGCTTCACGGCGCGAAGCATGTCATTGAGCGAGAGTTCTTCGTTGCCGAGGATGAAATTCAGCCATGCCGATTGCTGGTACACTTGCCATTGGTTGGGCGTCGGGAGCTTGAGCGTGCGGAGAATTCTCGCAGCACTATGGAAGTCGGCGAGGACTTGGTAATCGAGCATCGCTCGGGCTAATAATGCGACGCTGTTCTCGGGGTCCAGAGAGAGCGCCAAGTCTGTCGCGTTCTGGCTGAGATCGATCAGTTCGATCGCTCTCGGTTCGTCGACTCGCGAGGCCAAACTAATCGCTGTCAAAGCGATGCCCGCCTGGGCATCGGGGTAGGTATCGTCGATCGAGGCGGCGTGCTGGAAGCAACGCAGCGCTCTTTCCATCGCATGGGTGGTATCGGGGCTTGAAACGGTGCGTCCTTTGATGAGGCAGTTGAACGCCTCTGGATCCTTTAGATTTTCATGTTCGGAACCCTGGGCCAGTTCGTGTCCGATGCGAGCGGCGATTTTTCTAGCAACGCCGGTTTGCTCGATCAAATTTTTGCCCGGAGCTATCGAGATCAAGGTTCCCTCGATGAGTTTGCCCGTCTTTCCTGAAACGATATCAATATTGACGAGCAGTTTGGGTTGCGGTGGTTTCTCGCTCAGGGAGAGGACTTCCGGCCCGTTCTCTAGCGTGAACACGCCTGTAATCAATGCGTCCACCTCGAGGCGTTTGGCCACCTCGCGAAAATCCTGCGGTTCGGTAGCCGATAGTGATTCGTACTTGGGTACGGTGATGCCGTTGAGTCGGGCCAGTTCATTGGCGAGCAATCCGGCGAGTAAATCGGCTCGGTCGATGACGGGGTCGCCTATCGGCAGATCTTCCGATGAGTCAGTGAGCGATCCGATTGTTTGAAAACGCAGCACACCGATCGACTCAATCGCTTGCAGCTCGCTGACCGGTTCGGGTGCTAGGAGAGTGGCACCGATTGCACCCCCGGCGATGGCTCCGCCCACCGCCTCGATCAGACGCCGGCGGCTGATGACAAGGGTGTCACGTTTGTCGGGGCTAGAGACGCCGTCGCGGGCCGGTTTGTCCTGTAGTCGTGCAAGCACTTCGTCAGCGGTTGGCCGATCGGCTGGGTCTTTCTGCAGCATGGCGAGAATGAGATCCGCCAGTTCGGTCTCTTCACGACTGCGCAGCGGTTCGGCATGCGGTTCTTTTTCCAATACCGCCGCGAACCGTTTGGTTGCCGTCTCACCGGAGAATGCGGGCCGTCCGAACAAGGCTTCGAACAGCACGCAGCCGAGCGCGAAGATGTCTGCCGCTGGAGTGATCACGCCTCCTTGGGCCTGTTCGGGGGCCATGTATCCCGGCGTGCCCAGAATCATGCCAATGCGAGTCGATGTGTCTCCATCGGCTAGAAGTTCGGCGATATCAACATCGGATTGTTCCGTTTCACTTTCAAAGCGGCTTGAACCGACGCGTGAGAGTCCGAAATCAAACAGTTTGAGGCTGGCTCCATGTTCGGTCGCGCTTCGTGGAGAGGCCGATGGATTACCTGCATCGTTCCCGGGCGGCCCGGGACGATCCATCACCATCACATTTTCGGGTTTGATGTCACGGTGGATGACGCCCTGAGAGTGTGCCGTTGCGAGTGCATCGGAGAGTTGAATCCCCCAATTGCGAACCTGAGCGATGGAGATGGGATCTTTCGAGATCCGCGCCGGTCGCATTCTCTCGAGCAGGGTCTCACCACGCAGATGTTCCATCACGACGTAGGGCATGCCGTCGTAGATGCCCACATCGAACAGCTCGACGATATGGGGGTGGGTCAATCCGGCGACCGCTTTGGCTTCCCGCTGAAAACGTTCGATGAGAGATTGCGATTGCCGGCCGTGCAGTGACAGCATTTTGATTGCGACACTGCGGTCCAAGCGAGTGTCGGTAGCGCGGTAGACGATGCCCATGCCGCCCCGGCCGAGCACGCTGATGATGGAGTAGGGACCAATTCGATCAGCGAGTGTCGGTAATTTGACAGCAGTGGTTTCCGATGAGGAGCCCGGGTCGAGCGGCGGAGTGGGCGCAGCATGCGTCGCGATATCGCCTTCGTCGAGCGGGACAGTGCTCTTGTTAGGACTCGGTGTTGTCAAATGGGTGTCGTGTTGGCGTTGCAGCTCGTGGGAGATCGCTTCGAGTTCGCGGCGTAAAATCGCCCCATGCTCACCGCCGTAGTTCTCAACGAGTGCATCGACACGATCGCTCACCTGCAGCGCATCGGCACCCTCGTGGAGTGATTCCCGCAATCGCGATTCAAACTCTAAGCAGATCGCGTCGATTCTCGCCAGTTCGCGTGCCGGCAGATCACTGAGTTCCATCGCCGTCCTCTCCCGCTTCACGTTGTTCGGACCAAGTCTTGCGAATCAGCTGCAGTCGCCGTTCCACGGCTCGTTTGCTGAGTTCCAAGCGTTCGGCGATTTCATCGACGAGATACCCGTCCATTCGCATCACCGCAATTTCTCGGAGTTGGCTGTCGGGGAGGTCATCGAGAAGTTTCTCGCAGGCTTCGGCCAGTTCGGCCCGCACGTCGGGTCGCAGGGCATCTTCTCCACCACCGCCGCGCCCCAGTTGCTCCAGTCCCCCGGCGGCAATTTCTCCCGTCGAATCCAGAAAAATAGACTCGCCTCTGACATTGCCGCCGCCGCGTTTCTGCCGTGTTTGCCGGCGCAGGTGCGCGTGCACCTTGCGGCTGGTCAGGGTGATCAACAATCCCCAAAGATTGTCCGGTCCCGCCAGATCGGGGAATTGGTCGCGGCGCACGCCAGCGATAAAACTGTGGAACGCCGACAGGGCAATGTCTTCCTCATCGCTCGTGCGGCGCAGATTTCGAGGTAGCCGCGTGCCCGCTAACCGCACCAATGGCTGAAAATAGCGTTCCCACAACAGCGTGGTCGCTTGTTCGTCCCCGTCGCGAACTTCATCGAGTAACTCGGCGAGCTGTTCCAGAGAAAGATCCGTTGACATCAGGCGCGCTCGACTTTGGCAAGGAATGACTTGTTATCGAGGGTGCCGGTCGCTTCGCCGCCCACCTCAAAATGGCTGCGTCGGGCAAACCCAATGGCAGCGACGCGTTGCTCGGCGCTATCCGTACTCGAGCCGTCCGCTTTCAGGCCGTCCCTACTTAGGCCATCCGCGGAAACTTCGCGAGCGATGCTGGTCAATCGACCCACGGGTTTCTCACCACCGGCGAAAAGCTTGGTGTCCACCGCTGGGAGTGGTCCACCGGTGAAATCCGCAATCGACCACAGCACCAGCTTTTTCTGGACCTGGCCGAGGGCGTCCAATCGCGCGATGGTTTCTTGCCCAAGGTAACAACCCTTGGTGAAGGAAATGGTTTCGGGTTCGCGGTTGACTTCTTGGGGCAGATGCGAGTCGTTGAAATCCGTTCCATACCACGGATAGCCCGCCGTGACGCGGAGGGCATGAAATGCATCTCGAGCGTGATCACCCTCGAGGCACTGCAGCGAATCGGCGGCGGCGACGTCGTGGCCGGCCAGCGCGGCGAGAGCGATCTGGTCTGGGGACCACTGCGACGTCGGGTCCGCTAGGATCAACCGACCGCGCCTGCCTTGGGGCGTGTCGATCCAGGGCACGCCATAGCTCGGCACGCACGCATCACCTCCGTCACTGAGTTCCCGGAACGTTCGTGGCTCATCGGGCAGCGGCCCGACGAGCAGGTAGGGATGCACCTGATCGTCGATCACATCGGGCTCGGCGTCTTCGCGAATGGTGTACCGGTCCATCTGAGTGGCGATGGCATCGGATTGCCCGGCCGCTCCGATCAGACGGTACCCGCGGTCGGTGCGGAAGATCATCCCATGCCCGATGCACTTGCCTTTGACATTGGTGATGAACGATTCCACGCCCGGCCCATCGACAGACAACGATTTGACCTCGTTGGTTGTCAAATTGTGCAAAATGGCAGCAGCATCTTTGCCAACGAGATCGAGCACGCTGACGGTAGGCAGTCGCAATAAGAAAATGGAAGTATCCACATCTGCACTCATAGGAATCAACGTGAGGAAATTATCGCGGGGCTCGTCACGGGTTGACCGTTGATGTCATTGATCAACATTCTCAATCGGCCGAGTGAGCGGCGATTGAAGCGGAAGACCAATCGCGGGTAGGCAGCGAGCTCCTTCTCCCCGGACTCCTCAGGCAGCGGCCCGCGGAGTTCAAATTGACCCGATACGAGAATATCAGCAAACTCGTCCTGGATACGCTCGATGTGTTCGTCGCTGAGTTGCGTTCGCAAGCGGAGAACGAGCTTATCGCGGACATACCGCATCGAGTGATAAACGCGGTAGAACGCCATCAGCTCTTCCACCGCTTCGTCGACTGAGTTGGTAACCAGGTACAGAGCTCGGTCGTCGGGACTGATCATCCCGTTGCCCAGGAGCTGTTTCTCAAAAAAGTCGCCGACGTCGCTCCAGTAGCTGCCTTCGGGATGATCCAGCAGCACCAGGGGGATCATCGTTTGTTTGCCGGTTTGCAGGAGGGTGAGCGTTTCACAGGCTTCGTCCAGAGTCCCGAAACCACCGGGCAAACAGACCACTGCGCTGCATTCCTTGACGAACATCAACTTGCGAGTGAAGAAGTACTTCATCGTCACAAGTTTCGGGTCGTTGTCGATGTAGGGGTTCGCTCCCTGTTCGAACGGCAACATGATGTTCAGCCCCATCGACGCGTCGCGTCCGGCGCCTTTATGGCCCGCTTCCATGATGCCACCACCGGCACCGGTGATGATCATCCAACCGTGAGCAGCCATGCGGCGACCGAGATCGACGGCCGATTGGTAGCCCGGGTGATCCGGTGGGGTCCGTGCCGAGCCAAACACTGTGACTTTGCGGCGGCGGCGGTAGGGCCGGAATACTTGGAATGCGTAACGCAACTCACGCAGGGTCCGCGAGAGAATTTTGACATCGCCTCGGGCCGAATTGTCCTCCTCGAGCCGGTCGATCGAACGCCGCATCAACTTGAACAAGTCCTGCGAATCAACCGTCGTTATCGGTTCGTCCGCGGGCTGGGGGCGATTGAGTTCATCCTCACCGATCGCTTCGCTCGGCAAGCGATCGATCTCCTTCTGGGAATCGATGTCTTGACGGTCCCTTCGCGACCGACGGCTTCCCCCGCTGGCCGCGTTCTCCGACGGATTTTGCCCCTGCTTCTCGCTAGCGTCGCGATCATGGTCCGAATTCGAGTCTGGCGAGCGATTCATAGGCATTCCTTTCAAATTTTCCGCATTCTGTTCAATGATTAGATTTTCCCCGTATCCATTCTACAGGGGCGATCGCGCCAGCTACAGACGCTGGCCGTGAGTTTGACGGTTGAGGCGAAGGGGGTGAATACGTGGCTCGGCAGTCAATGGCCCCGCAAAAACTGTGAATTTTCCGAGTTTTTATGGACCTGGCGAAACTTGAATCGGTGGCTCAAGTCCGACCGAAACCCGTGCCGATGGAGGAAGCTGTACCGGTGAGGAGGGAACGCCTGCCGGTGCCCATGAGCAGCGAGGAGGGAACCTCGCTGGCGCACCCCCTCACCCCACGGCGACGACAACCAAGTATGGGATCAAGCAAGGACGCTGCGGCGGCCACGACGATTGGATATTTCACCACTGTGCATTCCGACCGCACCGGCTGGACAGGGGGGTTGCTTGTACTCAATGGTTCCGGCCGGCCGCTGGAGTTCCAGTGTACGCTGCCGATCCGGCCCTCGCGGGCGCACGAGATTCTGTTTGGGACGACGCTCGGCGAGCATCTTATCAGCGAAGTCATCGGCCCGACGTTGCTGCAGAAATGTCGCACGCCAATCTCGCTGTTGTGCTGTGCCCAGCCCGAGGCGGCTTCGCTGCAGGAGAATCTGCCCGCCCGCACTCCGGCTTCCGATCAGGCCGCCACAGTCGTGGCGATCGTCAGCGAGGAAAAGAACGGTTCGGCCCATCCAACGGACTCACGACGTTTCGCCGGCCATGGTCCAGTGACGCTGGGAAATGCGACTCTGTTGGTGGCAGTCGAGCAGCTCGAGGCGGCCGAGGGAACGATCGCCAATCTGCGTGATATCGTCGATACAGTCGAGCCGTTTGAGCGGATCACCGAGGCGATCCGGGAGGCCCAGAGCCAGATGGCGAGGGCCGCCTGAATGTGGTTCTCGGCCAAAAAGCAGCCCGTTGGCTCACCCGAACAGGATCTTGCCAGCCCATCCAGTCCTGCCGCCTCCGGTCCGTTGGCGGCGTCGCCGTCGGCACGCCCGGAACTGAGCTGCGAGATTGACGAATCGCTCAGTTGGTCCAGCCTGTTGGCGGGGCCGCAGGTTCGCGAGGATCTCGCCGGAGCGACCGAAACATTCTACTGCGGTGGCATGGAGGTCCAAACCCAGACGCTGGCTCTGCCACCGCTGCAGACGACACGGGTGCCGATCAAGTTGCCTCGGTTGCGTGCCAAGACCAATGGGTTTCTCTTTCCCGAGGCGGCGTCCTGGATCCCAGCGACGCCACCGAACGAAAAGGCTGCTGTCGCGGGTCAGATCGGTCCCGAGGGGAAAGCGGAGGAGGGCGGTCTAAAGAATCGCAAACGCAAAACTGGCAAACACACACGGATCAAACCGCCTAACGATATCGTCAAATTGCAGGACCGGCTGTACTACCTGCTCCAACCGCCACTCGATCTGCTCGTCGGCAGCGGTCAGCTGAACTTTCCCTTCGAACCCTTTCCCTACCAGCTCGATGGGATCGCGTTCCTGTTTCCCCGCTACGCCTGCGTGCTGGCCGATGAGATGGGGTTGGGCAAGACGATGCAAGCGATCAGCACGATGCGGATGCTGCTCTGCAGCGGAGAGATGCGTAGCATCCTGTTGATTTGCCCCAAACCCCTGGTCAGCAATTGGTTGCGCGAGTTCGGTGTTTGGGCGCCGGAGATCCCCGTCACCGCGATCGAAGGCAATGCTGCCAAACGCGAGTTTCAATGGCGGGCAACCAATGCCCCGGTCAAGATCGCCAACTATGAATTGTTGATGCGGGACAAAGACATCGTGCTCGAAGGTGGTTTGCACTTTGATCTCGTGGCTCTCGATGAAGCACAGCGGATCAAGAATAGCAACAACACGACGAGCGAGGTGGTTCGCGCCATTCCCCGCACCCGGTCGTGGGCGCTGACGGGCACGCCGGTAGAGAACTCTCCCGATGATCTCGTAGGCATCTTCGACTTCCTCTCGCCCGGTTACTTGACCGCCGGGATGCCGATGCCGCAGATGGCCAAGGCGGCCGGTGACTACATCCTCCGCCGCACCAAAGACATGGTGCTCGAGGACATGCCGCCGAAGCTGTTTCGCGATGCCGACATCGACCTGACACCGGAGCAGTGGTCGCGCTACGAAGCTGCCGAATCCGACGGCATCATTCACTTGGAAGAACTCGAAGAATCACTCACGATCCAGCATGTCTTTGAGCTGGTCCTGCGGCTCAAACAGATCTGCAACTTCGATCCCGTCACCGGCGCCAGCGCCAAGTTGCAGCGACTCGAAGCCGATATGGAAGAGGTGGCCGCCAGTGGTCAGAAAGCGATTTTGTTCAGTCAGTGGACGAAAACGATTGAGAAGATGCGGCCGGCGATGGAGCGGTTCGGGGCGTTGGAATACCACGGCAAGATCCCGCACAAGAAACGCGAGACCGTCATCGACCAGTTCAAGAACGATCCCAATTCACGGATCATTCTGATGAGCTACGGTGCGGGCAGCGTGGGATTGAATTTACAGTTCTGCCGCTACGTATTTCTGTTCGATCGTTGGTGGAATCCGGCCATCGAGGACCAAGCCATCAACCGGGCCCACCGTATCGGTGCGGCTGGCAGTGTGACGGTCACGCGGATGATGGCCGCCGGGACCATCGAGCAACGCATCGCGGCGGTGCTCGACCAAAAACGCGAGATGTTTGACGCCCTCTTCGCCACCCAGCACGGTGAGGACGAACGCGTCACCGCGCCGGCGAGCAACAGTCCTTTGGCGCGGACCGGTGGGCTCAGCCGCGATGAGATCTTTGGGCTATTTGATCTCCGCGCCCCTGGTGGCAAGAAGGTCGCGTGAGTCGGGATGGGCTATGCTGTGTGGGTGGCTGACAGGCCGTGGGCCTGTTGTTTTCCCACCAATGTCTTCCCGCCGCCGGTGTGGAAGGCATTTGCCAGCGGTCGAACGACGCGAACACCGCTGGTGATTGTTTGACTAGCACCCCTCCAACCCAACCCAATCCCCAATGAAATTTGCCCTGCTCGCTGTCGCCATGTGTTTCGGTCTCGGCACCGTCTCCGCTGAAGTCGTTGATTATGAACCACTCGTCTATGAGGGCAGTTCGGGAATTGGTGAGGGCAAACACATCGTGTTCGTGGCCGGAGATCACGAGTATCGCTCGGAGGAATCTCTGCCCGCACTCGCCCGGATTCTCGCCCACCGCTTCGGATTCCGCTGCACAGTATTGTTCAACATCGATCCGGAGACGGGCGAGATCGTAGCGGGAACCCCGTCGAATATCCCGGGCATGGAGGCGCTTGATTCGGCTGACTTGGCAGTCATCTTTTTGCGGTTTCAGGACCTGCCCGCTGAGCAGATGCAGCACCTCGAGGATTACCTGCAACGGGGCGGCCCCGTCGTTGGCATGCGAACGGCGACGCATGCATTTCGGATTCCCGCCGATGAGGAATTCGCCAAATACTCGTTCAACTCCAAAGTCGATGGGTACGAACTCGGATTCGGACACCAGGTCCTCGGTCAGACCTGGGTGGGGCATTATGGCAAGAACCATGTGCAGAGCACGCGTATCGAAGTCGTCGATGCGATGCAGGAGCATCCGATCCTCAGAGGCGTCAAGGACGTGTGGGTGCAAGCAGGTGGTTATGTCGGCAAACCCACCGACGGTGACGTTCTGACCATGGCCCAGCCGCTCGATGGGATGACAGCGGACTCGCCCGCTTCGAAAACCCAGCCACCGATGCCGTCGGAATGGACCCGGACCTATCAAGGTGAATCCGGAGCCGAGGGACGCGTCTTCACAACGCTCTATGGAACGCCAGAGGATTTGACCAACTCGGGCTATCGGCGGTTGGTCATCAACGGCATTTTGTGGGCGATTTCGATGGAGGATGAGATCACGCCGGAGCACAATGTCGAGATCGTCGGCCCGTTCCATCCCAGCACCTTCGGTAACCAGACCCACCTCCGTGGCGTCCATCCGCAGGATTACGCCGGTTTCGAGAGTCCGATCCCCGCCCCAGGCAAAGCGGGCAAGTCGAAGTCGAAGTGAGTTGGCTCTGCTCCACATCTCCGATCGAACGGTTTTCGATGCTTTCCCGTTGAGCGGCGTTTTTCCCGGCAATTCGCGTCTTTTGCTGCGTTTTGTCGCCCTCGATTGCTCGGTAAATCGCGAGCTAGATCGCAGCGGATAGCCGCCTTGAAAGAATAAGAAGATTCTGCGAGTACATTCCCCCCCGAATGCCGTTTGGAGTTGTGAAAGGTTGGAAAGCCCTCGGAAAATCCGTGCTGGGCTTTTTTAAACATTCTCCTGAAGGTATACATCTCGTCCATGCGTCTCCCCATTCTGCTTGTCGTGTTCTCGCTGGTGATCGTTGGCCGCAGCGCCGGCGCCGGTGTGATCGTCGACATGCCAGTGGAACGTGAGCAGGTGGCTGGCGATGGGGAGCCGGTCTTGGTGATCGTCAGCAGCGCCGACGACCCGGTATCGCCGCCGCTTGAGATCGACCATCGCGGCCCCGATTCGATGGAGGGGCTGGCGACAATGAGCGAGTCCAGCGTCGCTCCGTCAGCGACGTTGCCCAGCGGGATTGCCATTGGAAGCAAAGGACCGCTGCTGTGGCGCGTGGAGTGGGGAAATTTCCATCTACCGCCTCCGCCCGATTTAGATGGTCTTCTCAAGCCTTCGTAGGGCCGAATCGACACCTCGATTCGATTTTTAATAGGGATGGTTTTCCGCGATCGGAAACGAACATCATCCCAGCTCTACGATAGAAGACTTTTAGGAAGATTTTTGACTATGAAGACGTTTTTGAGTTTCAACGGCCCAGCCGTTGTGTTGGCAGGTTTGTGTGTGGTTGCGCTGACCGGTGTGGGGCATGCAGGGGTGATTAACCCTGAGTTTGAGGAATTTGGTGCACTCCCTGCGGCGACTTTTGGTGGCAGCGGAATCGACAACAGCTCGGTCGCGGTCGATAGATACGCCAGCAGTTATTTCAATATTGAGAACTCGAGAGTTACCTTGGGTTTGAGCGCGACTCCACGGTTCAGCCAACCTGCTCTTTCCAATGACGGAGCCGGGACGTTTTCCGCAGTCACAGGCGCGTATTCTCCATCGGAACCCAATACGGCTCGCTGGAACGTATCCTTTTATATCAGCCAAGAAGCACGCTTCTTTCCGGAGCTGTATGGTTATCAACTTCTATACGATTTCGACCCAGCTGCAGACACGGATGAGGATGATTTGGGGCGCTTCGATCTGACGGCTTTTGCTCTGGGGCAAAATCCTTTTCAGGGCTCAGAGAACGTTGGATTTGGTTATTTGACGATAAACGCTCCACCGTTGAATACTGTTCCCGCGTACGCTCCATTCGACCCCAATGTCCGTGGCGAGTATACTTTCTCGTTGGTAGCAACGAATATCTCAGGTGACGAAGTTGCTCGCTCGACAATCATCGTCAACACCGTTCCTGAGCCCGCGACCTTGGCAATGTTCTCACTGCTGACCATTGGCGCCGCGGGTGCCTATCGTCGCCGCCGTAAGAACCGCGCTGCGGCTTGCTAGGGTTTGTTAAATCCGTAGCAGTTGGATAGTCTCGAATCCATCGAGTCGTCGATGGATGGCAGGGGGATCCAGCCGTTCGTGAACGCCCCGGCAGATTACGCCACCAAGCACTCTCTTGCGGCCTTCAGGAAGACTGAGCCGATCGGGGCCTAGTGGTCTGTGACGCCTTGATCTCAGGGTAGTGGACGAGGCGACGAGCTGTCAGTTACCCACAAGTATCCCGTTAGGGATTAGAGAGAATAGCCGCAGGTCAGCGCAGCGCCACCTACGGTGGTTCGTTGGCCGTGGAACGTCGACCCCGAAGTGGGTCGCAGACCTCGTCATTCATGATCTTCAACCCCATTCGGGGTTGGCTCTTGCGTTTCGCGTCGTATCCGGTGGTGTTCGCTTGCGCTCAAACCACCGGCTATTTTCTAAAACGCCTTCGGCGTACGAAGACTTGTGGGTAACCCACAGGTTTGCTCCCCCGTGTGCTTGTCACACGCCGAAGCGACGTTTTCAAATTAGAGAACCTCGCCATCGACACAAGTTCCCTGTCAGCTTGTCTGACAGGAAACCAAGTTGATCAACTTTGCTGTCATGCGGGGCAAGCCCGCATGGGAGCGGCGTGACTGCTCCATCTTGATCTAATCACAAAACGGAGATTCCTGTCAGACAAGCTGACAGGGGATCCGGTTTTGTGGGTAATGACCAGCTCGTTGCCTCGTCCACTACAGCCAACCCTAATTTTTAGCTGTCCCAGGCCACTGGTCTGTCAGTTACCCAGACGTCTCCCGAAAAGGTTTGTAAAGAATACCCGTAGGTCAGCGCTAGCGCCACCTACAGAGCTTCGTTGAGCGTGGCGCGTCGACCCCGACGGGGGTCGCAGATCTTGTCACGAATGATCTTCCACCCCATTCGGGGTTGGCGTTTGCGTTTGGCGACCTATCCGGTGGTGTTCGCTTGCGCTCAAACCACCGGCTATTTTCTCTAACGCCTTTCGGCGTAGGAAAACTTGCGGGTGACTGACAGCGGGGCTTAGTCAACGCTGCCGGATCATTGGCGATGAGGATGGTTTTCGTGCGCTGTGCTACTCCGCTCTGCGGACTCCCTAAACCACCCCCGCCCCCTCTCCACCACGCTTCGTGGGGGAGAGGGGGCGGGGGTGAGGGGGGCTGCACACGACCTTCTTTCCCGCTCCATTGGCCTTGGGTAGGGCGTGGCGGGTCTGCCACCCCATTTAGGGTCGGTTTCTTCCGCGTTCAAGCTGACCGGCGGTGTTCGCTCCGCTCGAGCGCCGGCTATTTTCTGCGAGCCCTCGGGTGTGAAGCCGGCTGTGGGTACTTGTTGGGGCAGGGCAGGGCAGGGCAGGGCAGGGCAGCACGATTATTTTCCGCTTTGGTGGGCGGCAGAGGTGGAGAGTTTTGGCCGTTGGGGTTGACTTGATCTCGCCAAAACGAACAATCGGCGCGTTCAGAAAATCGCATCAATTTGAGATCTTTCTCGCACTGCGGGCGATTAACGGCTATCATGATGGCTCCCGCCTGCGGTCAGCCTGTCTCCCGCAACCCATCCCCATCCCCATCCCCATCCCCACCTCCACGCGTCAGAGCATTCGGCTTTGTCACGTGCCCCACCCCAGACTGGCGTTGACGCTCTCGCTCATGATTCGCGATGAGCACCGCCGTCGCAGACCCTGAATGAATCCCATGATTACACTCCAACCTTCCAAGATGGTTGTGTCCCTTCGTGGCCATCTGAGTCGCCTCGCCCCCGCATTGATTTTGTTGAGCGCAACCTGCGCCGGTGGGGCCGAGACCCGGGGCGGCGAGACACCGGTTGAGGCGACGCCGACAGTTTCATCGTTGGAGGCAGCCTCGACGCTCAGCCATGCGGGCGAGGGCGTGCAGGCGGACACGGCCGCGCCCGTCACAACGGAGCTGCGGTTCTCCTTCAACGGGGCACCCTGGCGAGACGTCATCGAGTGGGTGGCCGAGGAGGCTGGCTTGGCGCTGCAGTTCGGTGAATTGCCTCCAGGGAGTTTCACTTACAACGATCAGGGGTCATTCAGTCCCGAGGCGGCGATCAACCGCGTCAACCTGTTTTTGATTCCCGAAGGATTCGCGCTCGTTCGCTCGGGGAATCTCCTGTCAGTGGTCAATTTGAACGATCCCCGGAGTTTGTCTCAGCTCGATGCGATCGCGGAGATGATCACGCCCGCTGAGCTGGATTCGCGTAGCGACCAAGATGTGGTGAAGTGTCTCTTTCGCTTGCAGAAGTTTGACGCCGAGGAAGCCGTGGAGGAACTCTCGTCTTTGCAGTTGATGACCGACCCTTCGGTGCTCGAGAAAACCAACCAGCTGTTGATCACCGACACGGTGGCCAAGCTGCGAAGCGTGCAAAAGATTTTGGACTCGTTTCAACCTGCAGCGATGACCAACGGTACCGTCGTCAAGAGTTTCCAGTTGGATCACGTGTCGGCCGAAGACGTGTTGGAAGTGGCTCGCCCCCACCTGGGGCTGGCGACCGGCGAGATGATCGGCATCGACGTGAGTTTGTCCTCGGACGTGCTCGGCAAGCACTTGTTCGTGACGGGCGTCGAAGACAAAGTCAAAGTGATAGAGGGTTTGGTCGAAGCGATCGATCAGCCCGATCCGGACGCTGAGCAGATGCAGGCGGATTCCATCTTGAAGTCCTACGTCGTCGAAGGCGGTAACGTGGAGATGGTCTATGACGTGCTGCAGACGCTGTTATCGGGCAAATCGGTTCGCCTGTCGATCGACGAGACGGCCGGCAGCATTGTCGCACTCGCCGATGCGAAGACGCAGCGGGAGATCGAGATGACGGTGGAGGAGCTGAAAGCTTCCGAAGCAGACTTTGAAGTGATCCCACTGAAGAATATTGACGCATACTACGCGATCAATTTGCTCGAACAGATGCTCGATCTGTCCCCATCGGGCTTTTATGACGACGACGACGATTCGGCGGAGAACTTGCCCAAGATCGATGCCGATGCGGGGAACCGCCGCTTGTTCGTCCGCGCCAAGCGGCCGCAGATCGAACAGATCAAAAAGATAATCTCGGATCTCGAAGCATCGGAATCTCCCGCTTTCGGTAGCAACGTCCGTGTGCTGCCGCTGACGACGAGCCAGGCCGAGCGGGTGCTGCAGACGGCATCGCGGTTCTGGCGAGGTGAAAACCCGATTTCGCGTATTCCTTCTGACGTCGAAGAGTCGATGCCTACGGAGCGTGTACCGGCTCAATCGGAGCCCACTCCCTCGCGAGCCCAACAGTTCGAGCGGAGTTCGGACGACTCACCGTTCCGACAATCCCCTTCGAAATCGCAGCCGCACGCTGAATCGTTCACGAAGGTTGTCAAGCCACGGTTCAGTGCAGACCAAGTCGATCGTGCTGTCTCGCTCGACAAAGAGCCGATCCAGTTCCAGGTCACTCCACGCGGGTTGCTGTTGCAGTCCAGCGATACCGAGGCGCTCGATCGATTCGAGGAATTGGTGAGGAGTATCTCGGGGCCTAACGAGATGACGACGACCAAGCCGATCATCTTTTACCTGCAACACATCAAAGCCGACGATGCGCTGCGGATGCTGACCAAGCTGATCGACGGTGGCGAGTCTGCCAAGGAATCCGATGCAGGGACACTCGTCAACGGTTACCTCTCCGCTCAATCCTCGTTTGTAACGGGCGGTTATTTGTCGACGGCCGAAGGGACGTTGACGTTGACGAGCGGGTCGATGACGGTCGTTGCTGACACGCGGCTGAACCGTCTGATCGCCCAGGGTTCCACCACGGACATTTCGACCGTGGAGGACTATCTGCGGATTATCGATAAACAGGACGGCATCACAGATGTCTTGACACACGGTCAGTCTCGCGTGATCGAGCTTGACAATATCCGGGCCAGTGAAGCTGCCGACGTGATCCGGCAATCGTTCGCGAGCCGGGTGGCCTCCGAGGAGGGTGCGGGCGGCGGTCAATCCGATGGTCGGCGTTCCAGCGACCCTCGTTCGCGTGATCGAGATGATGACCGCGATCGGCGACGCGAGCCGTCATCGCGAGGATCGCAAACCAAAGATCTCGCTCCCACGATGACCGTGGCTGTTCACGAGGGTAGCAACTCGTTGGTCGTGACCGCCCCCGATAGTCTGTTTGAGGAAGTTCAATCGCTGATCAGTTTGATCGATACTCGAGGTGAGCAGTCGATCGAGGTGGTCGTGCCGAGCAACGTGTTGGCGGTCGAAGCGGCCCTCGAAGGCATGTTGATCGAAACATCGAGAAGCAGTTCGTCCTCACGTCGATCACGATCGGAGCGCTGAGCGAATGGTTGTCAACAGGATACACTTGATCGCGTTTTGCACCGCCATCCTACTCGGGGGCTGTGCCGAGCATGCGTTTGCGCAAGCCGGGCTGCGTGAATCGCTCGAGCGACTCGATACCGACGGCGACGGCGAGATAGAGCCGGATGAGATCACACCGCTCGCTCGCCCTTATCTCGAGCGGATCGCGCGGGCGCGGCGGATGTCGTTGGAGCGGTCCAACGATATCGAGAAGCTGCAGGAAGCCGCGAGGATCTATCACGCGATGCAGAATGGTAGCTCTCGCAAGGACGTCCGTCCCGAGCGCGAGGGGGAAATGCGATCCTTTGGTGTCTCGCGCGACGAGCCCTTGGTACCGGAGTTCGGCACCGGGGCGTTGAAGTTTCCGTACACCGAATCGGATCTCGATGAAGCCGAGGGGACGCTGCGCCGCTTGGACCGAGACCGCAACGGATCCATCGATCGACGCGAGGCCCGCCGAGGTGATTGGTCGTATCGCGACCCGTTTGACGATGACCTCAACCAAGACGATCGACTCACCCGACTCGAACTCGCTCAACGCTACGCCCGCCGGCGGATGCTGCGGGATGATTCGGACGAACTACTGCAGAAAGTGCGGCGAACGGGCAATGGGATCGAACCGGCCCGTTCTGATCGTGACCGCGATTCGCGAGGCGATCGATCACGGCGACGAGGCGGCACGAGCCACTGGTTGGCATCGAGCATCATGGGACGCTTCGACCGGAACCGAGATGGACGGCTCGATCGATCCGAATCCTTGCAGCTGGGCATGCCCGTGGGCGAAATCGACATTGATCGCGACGGAGAAATCAGCCGGGACGAACTGCTTCACCACGTGTTGGAGCTTCAGGAGGAATCCGGTGGCATCGACAATGGTATCCCGGGATGGTTTTACGAGCGGGATGTCAACGGCGACCGTCAGGTCTCGATGGCTGAGTTTGCCCCCGAGCCCACACCTGAAACGATTGCTGAGTTCCTTGCCTGGGATCGCAATGAAGACGGACTATTGACCGCCGCTGAACTGGCTGGATCCCAAGTTGCCGTCGGCGGTACCTTTCGCAGCGAAGAGGGAATTGCCTTGCCTCCGGGGCAAACGATCATCTCGGAGATCGATGTCAAAGAGGATTTCTTGATTGCAGATTTGAACGTGCAGCTGTCGATCACGCACACGCATGCAGGTCAATTGGATGCGTTTCTGAACGGTCCGGGCGGCGAGCGAATCGAATTGTTTACTGAGGTCGGTGGGCACGATGACAATTTTGATAACACCGTCTTTGACGACGAGGCGTCGCAGCCGATCGTGAAGGCGCGACCACCATTTGAAGGCAGCTATCTACCTGAAGCCGTGAGCAAAAACGAGCCGGGCTTGAGCACTTTCAACGACAAGTCGATCCAAGGTGTTTGGCAGCTCGTCATTCGGGGCACCCGCAGTGAACGCTTCGGTATGCTGCACGGTTGGAACCTGCAGGTCCGTCGCGCTGAAGAATGAAAGTGGTGTGAGGGTAGGCAAGCTGTTTGTTATCCTTAGGTCGCCCTTCGCCGAAGGCGTTCTCGAAAATAACGGTTCATCCGACGGAAGCGTGCGCAGAGCACAGCGGAAGGTTTTTTGAGGCCTGGCTCTCGTATCCAATGATCGTTCAAAAATGCGTCCCTGACGAACAAACGCTCGCCAGGGACCGACAACACCATTGGCGTACCGCTTTTGCAGGGAAACGCTGGCGACCGAGATATCCCTTGCCAAGCCAGCACCTCTGCAGAGTCGGCTCCGTCTCTCCCGGCAGTGCCAGTCTAACATTGATAATCACATCCCACAAATAAATCCTTCGATACGAGAGCCATGCCTTGAAAACCTCGGGCGCACGCTTCCGTCGGATGAGCCAAAATAACCGGTGGTGTTCGCTACACTCAGACCACCGCAATGCGTCACTTAATGTCCCCGCGTTCCTTCCCCCCTTGGCATCGCCATGATTCACTTGCCCACCAAACCGCGTTGCGTTGGCCTCATCCTCGTGCTCCTCGCCATGATCGTGGTCGTCCGCACGAACCACTCGGTGTCCGCGGCGGAGCAAAGCCATGCACCATCACCGGACCGTCCGAATATCGTATTGATTTTGGTCGATGATCTGGGGCTGCATGATCTCGGCGTGGAGGGCAGTACGTTTTACCGCACTCCTCACATCGATGGGCTCGCCAAGGGTGGGATGCGGTTCACCTCGGGGTACGCGAACTGCCGCGTCTGCAGCCCCTCGCGGGCGAGTATTCTGCTCGGCCAATTTCCCGCTCGGCATGGCATCACCCAGTGGATTGGTGCGGCGGCGGGAACCAAGTTCAATCGCAATAAACCTCTGCTGCAACCTGAATACGACCGGCAACTGCCCAGCGACGATGTGACTTTGGCCGAAACACTCGGCGCAGCGGGTTACCGGACATTCTTTGCGGGCAAGTGGCATCTCGGTGGAGAGGGGTCCCTGCCCACCGACCATGGATTCGCGATCAATTTTGGTGGCCATTCCAAGGGATCACCTCCAGGCGGCTACTTTTCGCCTTACAAGAACCCCAAGCTCAGCGACGGGCCGGCAGGTGAATCGCTAACACTGCGGCTCGCCGATGAGACAGCCAATTTCATCTCGCATCCCGATCCCGAGGACTCACCCGAGCCGTACTTTGCCATGTTGGCTTTCTATACCGTTCACGGTCCTGTGCAAACTTCCCAGCCGTTGTGGAGCAAGTATCGCGATGCCGCTCCTGCACCGCCCGCCGACGGTAACCGTTTCCAAATCGACCGCACGCTGCCGGTGCGCCAGGTTCAAGATCATCCGATCTATGCTGGCATGATGGAATTGCTCGATGACGCGGTCGGGCGCGTGCTCGAGGCGATCGATGCGTCGGGGCAGCGAGACAACACGATCGTGATTTTTACCAGCGACAATGGCGGCGTCTCTTCCGGCGATGCCTACTCGACCTGCAACCTGCCGCTACGCGGTGGCAAGGGCCGGCAATGGGAGGGCGGGATCCGTGAACCGCTCTATATCCGCTATCCCAAGCTCACCCGTCCCGGCATGACCTGTGACGTGCCCGTGAGCGGCGCCGACCTGTATCCCACCCTATTGGACTTGGCAGGGCTACCGTTGCTGCCGGAACAACACGCCGACGGCAAATCGCTGGGGAATCTGTTGGCGGATAAGCCGGATCCGATGCTGCGGGAACGGCCGCTGTTCTGGCACTATCCACACTACGACAATCAAGGTGGCGAGCCCTCGTCGTTGATGCGTTTGGGTGACTACAAACTGATCCACTATCACCTCGATGGTCGCGATGAATTATACAATCTCGCCCAGGATGCTTCGGAGCAGCACGATATCGCGGCCGAGCAGCCCGTTCGCGTTCGCCGCATGCGAGACGCGCTGCTCACCTATCTGCGGTCCGTCGACGCCAAATTTCCGACGCCCGATCCTCGCTACGACGCCGAGAAGGCTGCTGCGAACCAGGCTCGGATCGCGGGGCCCTTCAAGCAACGCTTGGAACGCGCCCATGCCGAAATGCTCGAGCCCGATTACCAACCCAACGCCAGCTGGTGGGGAAGCAGCGTGGACTGAGTTCGAGTGGCGCTCGGTGGTCGGCGGGGCGGCCATTTTTACAGACGCCTCTTGAACGCGCTGGCGGATTGGTCGACGATGATTCATCTTTCGATTTGAATTCTCACTTCCAACGGATTGCCAGATGACCGCCACTACCGCCCCGACCAAACTGCCGCTGCGAAGCGATGTGTCCGCTGAAGATTGCTGGGATCTGGCCAGCCTGTATGAAACCGAGGCGGATTGGCAGGCGGATTTCGACAAAATTGCTGGCCAGATGGATCGTTTTGCCGAGTACGAGGGGCGTTTGGGCGAGAGTGTCGACACGCTGCTCGAGTTTCTCACCTTCGATTTAGAGATCGACCGCGTCGCCGAGCGATTGGGGACTTACGCTTTTTTGCGGACTAGCGAAGACCAGGGCGATAGCGATCATCAGGCGCGCAAGCTGCGGTTTCAGAATCTCGTTGTCAAAGCGTCGCAGGCGGCGAGTTTCGTTCGCCCGGAACTGCTCGCGATCGAGGCGGAGAAGATGGATTCGTTTTTAAACGATCCTAAACTCGCCGCCTTTCGTCTGCAGCTCGAACGAGTCGTCCGATATCGCCCCCACACGCTGAGCGACCGCGAAGAACGATTGTTGGCGATGCAGGGCGAGATGTCCGGTGCGGCGGGTAACGCCTTCCGGCAACTGAACGACGCGGATTTGAAATTCGGTGATCTGACCGATGACAGCGGTCGGACGATCGAGCTATCCCATGCGACGTTCAGTCAGTTCCTGCTCAGCCCCAATCGCGAGGTCCGCCAAGCTGCCTTCGATCAGTACTACGGGGTGTTCGACGATCACCGCAACACGCTCGCCGCCACGCTCAGCGGCAGTATCCAACGCGACGTCTACTATGCTCGAGCACGCAACTACTCCAGCAGTCTCGAGGCATCGCTGTTTCCCGACAACGTACCGACGACCGTCTACGACAATCTGATTTCGGCGGTGCGAGATTCCTTGCCCGCCGTACATCATTATCTCGATGTTCGGCGGCGGAAGATGGGACTATCCGATCTCCATCACTACGACACCTACGTGCCGATTCTGTCGGGCGTGAAGAAACACCACACGTGGGATCAGGCGGTGGATGTGATCTTGGAGTCGCTTTCACCGCTCGGCAGCGAGTACGTCGGCGCCCTCGAAGTTGGCTTGCGCGGGCGGTGGTCGGATCGCTATCCCAATCGTGGCAAACAGAGTGGTGCGTTCAGCTGTGGGTCGTTTGATGGCGATCCATTTATCTTGATGAACTTCAAAGAGGAGGTTCTCAACGATGTGTTCACGCTCGCCCACGAGGCCGGACACTCGATGCACAGTTGGTATTCCGCATCCAACCAATCGTTTCAGTACTACAATTACACGATTTTTGTCGCTGAAGTCGCCAGCACGTTTAATGAGCAGTTGTTGACCGCTCATTTGCTGGAAAACGCTCAAGACGACACCGAGCGAGCGTATTTAATCAACAATGAACTCGACGGATTGCGGGCCACGGTCGTGCGGCAAACGATGTTCGCTGAATTTGAAAAGCGGACCCATGAGATGGCTGAAGCGGGAGAGCCGCTGACGGTGGCGTCGTTGCGGTCGGTGTACCGTGAACTGCTCGATGCGTACTTTGGTCCCGACTTCGTGATCGATGATTCGCTCGAACTCGAGTGTTTTCGCATCCCTCACTTCTATCGAGCATTCTACGTCTACAAGTACGCGACCGGGTTGAGTGCCGCGGTGGCGCTGAGTCGACGGGTACTCGGCGGCGGTCAACAGGAACTCGATGACTACTTGGGTTTCCTGCGTGGCGGCTGCAGTCAGGATCCGCTTGATCTGCTCAAGGGGGCTGGGGTCGACATGACACAGCCCGATGCGGTCAAGACAACGCTCGATCACTTCGCCGATCTCACCAAACAACTCGATGAGCTGATCTAGGCACTCGCCGAGTTGTGTTCCTGATACCAGGGGAACGGCAGATCCGAGATAGGGTCGCCGCGTTTGATTTCTTCAATCCGGCTGACAACCTGTTTGACTTGCAATTGCAACTCAGCGGCGTGTTCGAGGAAGTCGGACAGGCGGTTCAAGGAGTCGGCATTGGACGCAGCAATGATCTCCAGGCGTCCAATGGGGACTTGTTCGGCATGCTCACCACTGCCGCGAGCCGCAAACAGGGGAATTCGCACCACGCTTTGAAGGGCGGGTTCGGGGAGCTGCACGCTTCGCCAGGTCGCGTGATAGCTCTCATGCAACCACGCCATATTGACGTCAATCTTGACGCTGGCGAGTTCCTGGCGGACGGCGAAGTCGATCAGTGGCTCCCAGACGAATTGCCAGGGCCCATCACCCTGGATCTTGAGCACGCGTTCATGTTTCTGCTGCTCACAAACCGCAGGCCGTAGTAAGAACGAGTGGATGAGGTGCCAGGCGCGTCCCGCGACCAGCCGGAACTCAGAGTGCCCGAATGTGCGGGTACTGACGAAAACAGCCAGCACGAGGAGAGCGCCCACCGGTGCGAGCCACGATTGCTGTAGCCACACCGAGGCGATTGCCGTTGTCGAGCTCACCGTGCAGGCCGCTGCGACCACCCACAATGTTCCCACGCGGCCAAACTTATCGTTGAGCAAGTGGTGCATGTGGCCGCGGTCGCTCGTGTAGAGGCTGCGCCCGGTGAGCCAGCGGCGGGTGATGGCGGCGACCGAGTCGAACAGCGGCAAGACGAGGATTGCCAGCGGCGCTGCGGCGAATGCCGTCGTTTCTTTCTGACGACACCACATCGCCAGGACTCCGACGAGGAGACCCACCATCATGCTGCCCGCATCGCCGAGAAAAATGGAGGCCGGGGGCCGGTTGTAGAAGAGGAACCCGAGCAGAGCACCGCACAGAGCAAACGCCGTGATGGAATTCAATGCCGGGCTATCGTGCAGGAAGCTAATCACCGCCAACGCGCCCGAGATGAAGACCCCTACCGTGGTCGCCATGCCATCGGCGCCGTCGAGCAAGTTGAGTGCATTGATGGAAATCAATAGCCACAGCACACTGACAGGGAGCGCGAAGATCCCCAGCGGGATCTCGGTGCCGAGCAAGCTGATTTCATTGAGGGACGTGCCGCTGCCGACGACGACCAAGGCGATTAAACACTGCGCCAACAGTTTCTGACGCCCTCGGAGTATCCATTTGTCATCGATTAAACCCACCACCAGGATGGCGACCAAGGCTCCTAGCAAGACCAGCCATGGTTGGGTATCAAAACCGATCGGGATCTCATAGGTCCAGCCGGTTTGGAAACCGAGCGCGAGAAAGATGCCGGCGAGCATGCTCAGGAAGACGGCCAATCCTCCAGCCAACGCAATCGGGCGAGCATGCAGTTTCCGCTCCGTATCGGGTTGATCAACCAATCCGATGTGCAGCGCGAATAACCGGACGAGCGGTACCAGCGCGATCGCGGCAAGGGCCGCGGCCAAAAATGCGAAAACGAGAGCGAATGTCATCTCAATGAACTAACCATGAACTTGGAGTTAGCAACCCAGCAAAAGTGCATGAACTGGACCGAAACATTACCTGCACCCTCCTTAGTTTGTGATTGCCAATGGTCCGCGATCTATTCAACTTAGCTCGCAGGGGCCGCATTGGTAGAAGAAAACTAGGAGATTTGAGGATCATCGGCCGGAGACACTCCAATCGTGACTTTTGGTCATCGACTTCATAGAGAGACCCCTCAGTGGAGCTGGTTGAGGGGGTGCTTCGGGGGAGGTGAGCAGGCGTTGGCGTGCGATTTTCAGGTAAGAATGCACCCCAACCGGCACGCTCGCCAATGGCGGCACAACGATCGAGGGCCGTATTTCCGGAGCTTTTGGTTAAACCGATGTGATTGAAAGGGCGATAAACAGGGCAAGGAAGACTCTGATCGCCGCGTGAGCAGCGAAAAGGGTCAGGTTCTCAATTCTGAACGCCGTTGCAGCCTTTGGGGGGCGAGATGGTGGCAGGAGACGTATCGCGTGATCGACACGCGGAGTCGACCACTCCACCGCAAGGGGAACTGGCAATGATGCCCATGATGAAGAAATCGACATCGCAACCCGACGCCGTCGCCGCTGTCACAGCACGTCGCCGCTACTGGCAACGCTGTGCCCTCGGGATCGCATTGGGGGTGACCGCCACGGGGATGACCGGTTGTACGATGCTCGGTGGTCTGCAGAAGAAGATCCAGCACTGTGACTGCATCGACGACTTCATGATCAGTCACCGCAACAAGGTGATGGCGACCCGAGCTTGGTTCCGGGTGAAGCCCAACTATCACGGACACTGTTATCTCAAGGACTTCCGAAACGGCTTTATCGCCGGTTACATCGACGTCGCCAATGGCGGGGCCGGTTGCACACCGACGGTGATTTCCTCGGAGTACTGGGGTTGGCGTTACCAAAGCGGTAGCGGCCAAGCGGCAGTCAATGCTTGGTACGAAGGCTTCCCGCTCGGTGCCAAAGCGGCCGAAGAGGATGGCATTGGCAACTACAACACCGTTCGCTTGAACGGCATGCGGCCCAACAATACGAACTCGATGAACATGACCGGTACGGCTTCGCCGACTCCGGCGGTCACACCGATTCCGCCCACGGGATCGGGAGGTTTGCCACCCGGTGTGGTGCTCGATGAAGGCGAAACTTTGGTTCCCGGTGGCGTTGTCATCGAAGACAGCCATGGTGGGCAGCCGACATTGGCCGAACCACCCGCCCAACGCAGCCTTGAGAACGCTCCAGTAGAAGCAGCGGAGGAGATTCCGTCTCCCGATCCAGCTCGTTCCGAGCTCGATCGCGCCTTCGACGATGCGAAACCGGCAGCTCCCCAGCCGCTCGAGATCGAGCCTGCCGAAGTCCCGCCAGTAGAGATCCAAGTCGATCCTTACACGAACGACTTCGGGGTTGATAACCGTTCCAGTGAATCCTCTGAGACAAAGCTAACTGCTCAGGAGAAGCAATTTTGGAACGAGATATCCGGTGGGACGGGGTCGACGTTGACAGCGAAGTCTACGGCCGAGTTTGACGAACTCGAGTTAGTGCCACGCGATACCACCGCGGTCACGTCACCCTCACGAAACGCGCCTGCAAGCGACTCGATCGGCGATCGGCCGAGTGCAGTGAGCGAGCCAAGCCAAGCCGAGATTGACGCGGTCATCGAAGAAATCTTCGGTAAACAAGACAGCGGTTCACGTTAAACACTCGGTTCTGCACCCGAAAAAACACATATCAAGTTCTGGAGAGTTCTCGGATGAACACCAACGATTTTCAGTCGCACGTTGGGCGAATGATTCGCTCGGCAATCGGGTGCAGTCTCGCCGTTGCGGTGGCCACATCCCTAACCGGTTGTACCAGTTTAACGCAGCCGATCGATGGCATTCCCGCCAATCGATTGTCGCCGGAATTCTTTCCGCCTCCCAAGAACGACCTCGTTCCCGTCGACATTGCCAATCTGTCGCGTGAACCGCCGCGCGACTACCAGCTCGGCCCGGACGATATTTTGGGGGTCTACATTGAGGGTGTGTTGCCATTCAATGCACCCAATGCGCCGCCGCAGCCACCGCCGGTGAACTTCCCCGAGGAGAACAGCACCCTGCCGCCATCGATCGGTTACCCGATCGCGGTCCAAGATGACGGGACGCTCGCCCTGCCGCTGATTGAACCGCTCGAGGTCAGTGGTCTGACCCTCGATCAGGTCCGAGAGAAAATTCGTCAGGCATACATCGACAACGAGATTCTGCGAGAAGAGAAAGCGAGACCGATCGTGACTCTGATCAAAGAACGCACGTTCGACGTGATCGTCGTGCGAGAGGATGCCATGGGCGGCGGAGGCCGAGGCGGCGATGAGACGATTCGCGGTAGCGACCGCTCGGCAGCCGGTGGGTTGGTCAAACTTCCCGCCTACAAGAATGATGTTTTGCACGCCTTGGTGGAAACCGGCGGGTTGCCGGGTTTGACGGCCAAGAACGAAGTCATGGTGCTACGGGCGTCCGAAGCGGATAAACGCAAACGCACCGAGTTCCTTCGCAACTACTGGGCGTCCCAGCGTGCGGCGATGGTCGACCCATGTTACTGTCCACCCGAGATGCCCGATGATCCTTCGATTTTGCGTATTCCACTGCGTGTGAGTCCGGGTGTCGTGCCGAACATCGCCGAAGAGGACATCACGCTCTACGACGGCGATATTGTGTACATCGAAAGCCGTGAAACCGAGGTTTTCTATACTGGGGGATTGTTGCCCGGAGGACAGCACCTGCTGCCGCGTGACTATGACCTCGACGTCCTCGGAGCCATGGCTCTGGCCGGACAAGGCATCGGTTCAGAAGCCCGCGGTAGTGGCGGCGGCGGTGGATTTGGTGGCATCCGAAACCTCGGCGTCGCCCCAGGGATGCTCTACATCCTTCGCAATACCCCCTGCAAGGGCCAGGTCGCCATCGAGGTGGACCTCGCCAAAGCGGTCAATGATCCCCGCAGCCGACCGTTGGTCCAGCCCGGCGATACATTGATCCTGCAGTACAAGTGTGAAGAGGAAGTCATCAACTTCGGTCTTGGAACCTTCTTCACCTACGGCGTTCGTCAACTGTTCAACAATTGATCGTGTCGACAACGAATGGTTTGTTCCTGCTTGAACGCCTACGTTTGCCATTGCGGCAACTGGATGTCAAGCAGTTGCTCCAAGTCGGTCACTTCTCGTTTAAAAAGGGCGTTGAGACGTTGCCGGTCCCGCATTCTCATCGGCGGCTTTCGTAATCCCGCGCTACGAGCTTGTTCCAACCACCGGTGGGGCAAACCTCGCTTGAGTATCGACTTCATCTTCGGATAGCGGTGTACCGCGGTTCCCAATAGCCCGATCATTTCATGACGCGGTACCCCCGAAGTGTTCACGATGGAACAATCGTCGGGGCACCGCTCTGGCGCCGCGCCGATAAACTCAGCGACACTACGAATCAAATCGGGATCGGATTGGCATAGCTGCTCGTAGATTAGCACCATCACACGCTCACGCCCAAAGGCCTCGAGAAAAGGAGCGAGTTGTTGGCAGTAGTACCCCATCTCGGTGTAATGCCAAATATGATGCCATCCCGCTTCGATCCGTTGAGACTCGGCATCGAGTGCCGCCGCAAACGAAGTCTCCGGCTCAAACCCCTGCGCGGTCGTATACAGAAAACTTGAGTAGGCACGCTCGACTGGGTTTCGCAGGATTCTGATCAGTTCCCAAACGGGGTTCACCCATCACGTTCGCTACGTCCTCCCCGCCTATGGTTTTTTGTTCGTTCTCGCCTCACGTGTGATGATCGTTTTTCCCAAACGATTCGCCTACGCATTGGTGGCAGTCTGTTTATCGGGAACGATCTGGTTCCATGCCACGCATCTCGGCCTGGCGCATACGTTCTTCAATCCACTCGCGGGCGGCCCGAACAACGGTTGGCGGCACTTGAGCTACAGCAACGTTGATTGGGGGCAGAGCACATACCGGATGGTCGATTGGGTCAAAGAGCACCCTGAGCAGCGACCGATGACCGTGTTGTTCCGGTCGTCGCTCGGCAGTCCAGAACAATTGCTCGCGGACCAGGAAGATGTCTTCACCTCCGCCGCATGGCGGCAAGAGCGCGACGAGATGTTCGCTTGGCCAAGTCGGCCCGGTTACTATCTGATCTCATCTTATCAAATGACGCTGCAGCGAAACCGCTACTTCCAGGACAAAACGCCACTTGCGCAGCCTTGTCCGGACATGTTGCTGTTTCATCTACCGGCGGACGCCACCAAGCGAATTAAGGTCCCCTAGCGGATCACTGGGATGGCGGCAGCTCCCTGTGGCTGCTCCGATTCAGTTCCATCTCGCCTGTCAGTCTGATTCGAATCGGCCAATCGGAACAACTATGCTACAGTCAGTTCGTGGCCGGATAAGATGGCCGCTTTGCCGGCGGCACGATCATAGCTTTGTCTGAGTGTTTTCCGATGATGGCAACGACGTGGCCATGGGTGAGCTTATTCAATTGAGTCATCCACGCGAGCAGGCTCTCTCGTCCTTTGCAGGCTTGATTGCGTTAAGGACTGTGTTACCGCGATGGTGGGAAGGAACGCCAGCAGACATGTCCAGGAATCTTGCGAACCAATCTACGATACACCCGGATGAACCGGTTTCAGCTTCTCATCGTTAGAGGTTGAAAAAGATCATCCACATCAACAAGTTCACATCTCGAACGCTGGTTCATCTGTTGGATCGAGGTCGCGTCTTTGAATCCGCTGCCCGAAACAATGCAGACTACAGTTGCCTCGGGATCCAGCTGGCCACTGCGGAACGCGTTCAGTGCTCCTGCCATCGCGACAGCCCCCGCAGGCTCGCAGAAGATGCCCTCTTCTTGCGCCAATCGCTTTTGGACTTCAAACGTTTCAGCATCGCTGACGGTGTATCCGGTGCCTTTCGATTTGCTACAGCAAGCGATCACGTCGTGACCATCGATTACCGACGCAACTTGCAAGCCACTGATCGACGTGGTGCATTGCACATCGGTGGCTTGATCACAGCGATTACGAAGTGGGCTGGCGATCGTATCGTTCCCTTCCGGTTGAACGCAATGCACCGCGGGTCTTGCGGAAGTTTTTTGGAAGCCGCGAGCTGTTGCTAGCGTCAATCCGCCCCCGCCGGCCGGGCAAAAGACGTGGTCGACCGAACGGCCCAAGTCAGAAATCTGTGCTTCGATTTCAAACGCGATGCTTTCGACCCCCTGCATCCCCAGCGGACTGTAGCGATACGCGCTGATCTGCAACTCGCATTGTGGCTGTGCGGCAAGTTGCTGCAATCGATCGAAGACCAGGTTGGTGATCGCCGAGTCGGTTCCAAAGCCTCGGACTCTCTGAATCTCGGCTCCATAAGCCATCATCTGTTGCAGCTTCGCCAACGGTGCCGTTTCGACAACGGCGATCTGACATCGGATACCTGCAGCAGCACAGTAAGCGGCTAATGCTGCACCGGTGTTTCCACTCGACGTCGCCAGGCAGGTGTTTTGCTCACGCTGCAACATGTGGCTGATCGCCAACGCGGCAAAGCGGTCTTTGTACGATCCGCTTGGGTTGGTCGATTCGAGCTTGAAGTACAGATTTTTGATTCCCAATGCGGGACCAATCCGGCGGGATCGGACGCACGCCGTCTGTCCTTCGCCAAGTGTCACCTGAAGGTCTTGGTCGACGGTGGGTGAGTAGCGATCACTCCAGTTCCAAACGCTCATTCTGCTTTACCGCTTTCGACAACCACCGCCACGGCGTCGCCCTGGTTAATCCTTGGATAATCGCGAATGACTATTACTCTGCCATTCTGCTGTGACAAGACCTGTCGGGTAGTTTGGGTGGTTGCGTCAACGATCTCCGCTAACAAACCTCCCTCCACGACGGATTGACCGAGTTCCACATGCGAAACCAAAAACCCGGTCGTAGGTGCTGGGTGAGCAACCTGCATGTGTCCCGCTTCTGGTCTTTCGTCCTCGACAACGTCGCAGGCCACAGGGGGTAGCTCAGCGATTTCAGGCAACATTCCTAGATGCCGCATGACATTCAGACAGCCGGACACCAGCGGATGATCGGGGGTCTGCGATTGCGCGGCCCCCGACAAGGCTTCAGCAAGTTCACGGTGCGCTCCGAGGTACTCGACATAGATCGCGGGGACTTTCGAATCGCCAGCCAGCGACAACGAACGCCCAGGCAAGTCGGCCGACGTTCCCCAGACAAACGGTAGCCCAAACGCAACCGCCATTTGACGTTGTTGTTCCAACACGGACGGCTCCCGATGCAGGGTGTATCCTGCCAATGGGAGGACGCACAATTCGGTACCTCCGGTATGCAGATCGATATAAAAATCGGACTTGCGAATCTGATCGCTCAGCTCGCACGCAAGTTGCTGTGTCGGATTGCCGTCGGGCTTACCCGGGAAGACGCGGGCCAGGTCGATGTTATCCAAACCGCATCGATGACCTCGTTCGTACGCTGCCTGATTGGCAATCGGAATCAGCGTGACGGTGCCTTGCAGGTTCTCGCGGAGCGTGAGGCTGGCATCAAACCGATCGATCAACTCCTTCACCGCGAGCATCGGCAGATACTCATCGCCATGAATTCCAGCGGTGATCAACAGGCGCGGCCCCTCACGATCACCGCCAAACTCTCGAGACTCAAACAGCGAGACATCAGTCATATTCATATCACTTCTGGGGTGCTACTTGAGAAACGCTGCGCATGTCCTTGAATCGAAACCCGCCATCGACCGGGAGGACCACGCCGGTGATGTAGTCCGCAGCATCGGACACTAAAAAGGCGGCGGCGCGGCCGATATCTGTCGGTGTGCCCAGCCGCCCCCACGGAAGGTCCGCTCCGCCCGAATCGACGACTTCATCGGAGAATTTTTCGCGTTCACTAGGCGTATCGATCCAGCCCGGTTCGATTGCGTTGACGTTGATTCGGTGAGCGAATAACTCCACGGCAATGTTCTGTGTGAGCTGGTTCATCGCCGCCTTGGCAGCACAGTACGGCGTACTCCCTTCAAACGGCATCTCTGCCATGACGCTGGTGATGAACAGGATCTTTCCACCGCCACCTACTTCCACGCGGTGGCGGGCCATCGCTTGGGCGATATGAAAGCCGGACTTGAACGTCGCGTCGATCACCTTGTCAAACTCGCTTGCCGAAAAATCTAAAAAGCCATCCTGCCTACCGTAAGCCGGATTGCTGATCAGGATGTCGATTTCGCTCGCCTGTCGGATCGCTGAGTCAATCAGTCCGACGCAACCGCTGGGCGAAAACACGTCGGCCTCCACCGTCCAACACTGACGCCCCATGGCGCGAACGTCTTCGGCAGTTTGCACGAGATCTCGACTGCCGGGGCGGTCATTGAGAATCAAATCGGCACCCGCCCGCGCGAGTTCGATGGCACAGCCTCGACCGATACCTTGGCCCGCCCCCGTGACGAGCGCGCGTTTCGAGTCGAGGCAAACGATCTTATCGGAGCGCATCAAATTTCAGGCTATCTTGTTGAAGAACGGTGGACCAGCTGTGGAATTCGCCGTTGTTGACCAACAGCTGGGCACCCTGGTCTTTTCTTTTTTGCATCTCACCCTCAGCGACCATCGGGCCGCCGAATGCTTTGTTGTGTTTGCGACATGCCGCGGCAATGATCTCCCACGCTTCGTCGAGCGACATCTCTCCGCTTTGACGAAGTCGAAGACCGAGGTCCCCAGGACCGACGAAAAGCATGTCGACTCCTTCCACGGCCGCTATCGCATCCACGTTTTTGACTGCTTCCGGTGTTTCGATCTGCACACACAAAAACGTCTCTCGGTTCGCCCAGGCGATGTACTCATCCGCGTCGTGAATATGGAAATCAGCGTCCAGTCCGGCATTGTCAAGTCCACGATCTCCCAGCGGAGGAAACTTAACAGCATCGACGAGCAGCTCGGCCTTCTCGACAGTCGATACATGCGGGATCATCAGTCCAGCGGCACCGTCTTCGAGATAACGGTACAGCTTGGTCTTCTCCAGGGTGGGTGGGCGAAGCAGAATGTCGATATCGTACAGATGTGAGAACGCCAGCAACGCTTCTACCTCGCGCATCGTCATCGATCGATGCTCCAAGTCGAGCCAGATGCAATCGTATCCTGCCCGTGCGGCGTGGCAGACATAAGCGGGAATGTAATGCCCCACGACGCAAGTGCGGATCATCTCGCCATTGCGTATCTTTGCAAGCGATTTACTTTTTCTCATTGTCTCAATCAATAAGTGTGGTGGTGTTAGCTGAATGTCTGACGAAAAAAGAAGCGACGATATAGGGTGACGCACCGAGGGCAGTGGACGAAGTTATCCTGCGGTCTCCGCTCGGTGGAATAGTTTACAAGCGATGAGGCCGACGACGACACCGGTCAACAATGCGCAAGGCGCGATCCATTGAAAGCTGATGGGATCGTTGCCCGTCTCGGGATTCATTCCAAAGAACAATCCTGAGAAGGCGATTAATACGGCCACGCCAACGCTCGCGATGGTGGCAATCCAAACTCCGATTGCGTTTGAGATCGGCACAAACAAAGCGAAGAAAAATAACAACGCAATCGGGACTGTGAGTAGGTTCGCGGTTTTGTTGGTGATCGCCATGAAGTTCCCCGGAATATGCTCTATCAGGCTGCTTGCCATAACCACGATGGCACCGATGGCAACTGCCAACAACCTCGCATACATCAGGTGTTTTGCTTCGGATTGTGGTTTCAATCCAAAGCGTTCCAAAAAATCGGTCATCACCACGGCTGTGATCGAGTTGACGCCCGAGTCGATGCTGGACATCGCGGCGGCAAACAGTCCCGACACCACCAATCCGGTAACAATTGGGGGCAGGCGGTTCGCAATGAAGTAAGGAAACAATTCGTCAGCTTGCAATCGCAGTGTGGTTGCTCTTGGCAGGAAATCCGGATTGGCCTGATAGTATCCCAGCAATGCAAACCCAACCAAACCCAGCGTGATTCCCACAACCACTGCAACGGTCAACTGGATCGCGATCGCCCGTTTCGCAGCTGTTGCATCCTCGGTCGCCATGTATCGCTGAACAGAAACCTGATCTCCGGCAGCGGTGGCAACCGTCCACAGGAATACCGACAGCATCGATCCAAACACGGTCACACGAGTTGCTGGGTCCAAGCTGAAAATTTGCTGGCGATCCCAAACTTCTGATTGCCATTGCGTCGGGAACCAGCCAAACCCGCCCATGTTCCAGGTGATGGTTCCCAGGACCAATAGCGCACCGCCATAGAGTAGTACCGTCTGCATCAGGTCTGTGATCACCACTGCACTCAAACCACCCAGCGATGTGTACGTGATCGCGAAGACGCCAGTGACCAAGACGATCCAGGGGACCATCTCATCGCCTACCCCGATCATCGTCGCGATCGCCTTGGCGGTTAAATAAACCAGCAGCGACATCCAAACCAATCGCATCAGCAAGAACATCGTCGCGCCCAGCAGCCGGATGCTCAGTCCCAGACGATGCTCTAGCAATTCGTACGCGCTGGTGACCCGTTGACGCATGTAAACGGGCAGTAAAACCATTGTGATGAACAGGTAGATCAACGGATAGGCGAGATAGTTCGTTAAGAAAATCGGGCCCTTGCCGACAACTTCACCCGGCAACGCCAGATAGCTGATCGTGCTCAGCAAAGTCGCGAACAGTGAAACACCGATCAGGATCGGGTTCATCTTTCCCGAGCCTACGAAGTACTCGTCCGCACTCTCCTGCTTGCGACCGAAATACCACCCCAGCCCAATTGTCGAGAACGCATAGGCGAACAGGATAATCCAGTCGATCGTGGCCATGGTGAGTTATCCGTTTAGGTAATGTCGAAGTTTCGAACTTCGTGATGCCATGCAATGGTTTCATCCGTGTGTCGTGCGAAGGGGGGGCTCACTGCGGTAGGACGGCAATGCATTCGATCTCATACCGCAGAGTTTGAGGCAAGCACTGAGTGATCGTCGTGCGTGCCGGTTTGGCGTCGGTAAAGTACTCGGCATACAACTCGTTGTATTTCGGTAGGTCGTTCTCGTCGCGAACATAGTTGCGGGTTTGGACTACGTGAGCCAAGTCGGTGCCAGCCGTTTTCAAAACGGCCTCGACGTTCTGCATCGACAGACGAAATTCGCTTTCAATATCACCCGAGATGATTTTGCCGGTCTTGTCGACGGATGCTTGACCCGAAACGAAAACGAGGTTACCGACGACAACACAGGGGCTGAATGGGAGGTGGGAAACCGGTGTGTCAGCGTCGCGAGGGTAGGAGACTTCAGGGTTGGGCATCGGTTGAATCTCGAAGTGAAAATATTAAGAATGGTTAGGTTGTTAACCGCACGACGGTTTCTGCTTGCTTTCGACGAGTGGGTCGAGCGGAAAAATCGGACGGGCTATCTTTTGGAACGGCAACGACTCCAGCCGCGAAGAACACGGCCCCGGCGTATCGACCCAAAACTGACGGGTCGCGATCGGGTCGTAGGCCTGACGATGGGAAACCGCCGCCTTGATCACCATGATTGAAAATGACTCTGGATTGATTCCGACGAGCTTCCATCCGCCCAAATCCATTGGCGGAGTGCGACGAGTGGTCAGCAACACGGTTGCCTCTCCACCGGGGCGGTGCGGATCAGTTGCACGAACAACGGCGATTCGACCCATGTCGAAGTGATCGCCAACCAGCGAGGCCAAATGACTGTTCTTGTCTTCCAATTCGAACACACCGTCGCCGACCCGCAGTAGTTCGCAGCGGAGCCTCAGAGAGGGGTCGAGTAGATCGCTGCCTCGACCACCGAGCGGGAGCGTGAAGGTGTCGCCAACTTTCGATTGCGAGACGACATCCACCGCAGGCGGATCCCACAAGCAGATACCAACTCCGGTGTAACCCGCATCGAGCAAAACGCGAAGTGTCGTGATGCCGCTGCCCGGCGCACCGCCACCAATGTTGTCAGCCGGTTCGATTAGCAACGTCAAACCCTCGAGTGGCCCGAGGCTTTTCAATTGCTCCAGTTGTTCCATCACGACTGGTAGCGGCGGTTCGACGACGTTCCCTAAGGCTGCGTTTTCGAGTGCCAGATCATTGAGAGCTGCGATCGCTGCATTGGCCTCCGGCAGATCACCCGCAGTGGAAACCACGAAGGAAACGCCGGTCTCAGGCGTATCGGCAAACGAAAATCCAGCGTTGACACTGATTGCCCAGAAATCGGGATGGGCTCGCTCGAGCTGGCGTGCCCTCGCCATGAGCCCGGCCATCGGTTCGTTGGCCGTGGCGGTCCCCGTCGGCGGCCAAACGATGCCCGGTCGTGATACGATCTGATGAGGCTGAACGCCCGATCGCAGAGACCGGCTAAGCAACTTCGCCGCCCGAACCGATGTCGCCCGTGCGTCACTGTGCGGGTTCTCTCGGTAGCCGAGCAGGCAATTGGCGTGCCTCGCCATCGCGTCGGAAAAGTTGGCGTGAAGATCGTAGACGCCAAAGATCGGAAGCGTCGCGAAGCCATCGATGCGGCGGATGCGGGTCAGCAGTTCCCCTTCGACGTCAGTGACCGTGCTTGCTACCGATGCGCCGTGAAGCACCAGAAAGATACCATCGATCCCGTGAGCTGCAGGAACGCTCCAATCGGAACGAAACCGCTCCACGCGCTGCTGGAATTCGGACCAATAGTTCTCCAACACGTCATCATCGAGTGTCGGTCCTGGCGTGGTAGTGGCGGAGATCGACGGCAGCACTTCCCAACCGTCCATTGCGGCAAACTCCAACACGCCTCCCAGCGGTGATGAATCGCCGCAGAGATCCAGCAATTCATCATCGCGGTGGACCGTCATCTCGGACCACCGCGTACGCCCCTCGATGAAAGTATGCGATTCGTGGAACAAGCCGGCGATCAACACGCGGGGCTTGTAGTACGTCATCGAATCGCTTTCGGTAGGAATCATGAGACTTCAATTGCTGGCCGGATTACGATGTCGTTTGGGCCGAACGAGGCGTTCAGCTTCCGGTCGTGGCTGCATTCGAATCAGCCAAGTCCGTTCCGTCAAGAGGAACACAGGTTGCACGGGACGGAAAATGCATTCAAATGTCTACTGTGCTAAAGCCAATTTCTGGTTCAGTTCGCCAATCACCGCGACAAGGGCTATCGTTCCGCATGGCGGAACGCTACTTTAGGAGACGATCAGTCATGGAATCCGCTCACTTGGTAAAAGTATTCGCCATTCTGGAAGCAACGGCCGGTCGCCCGGAGGGTGTTTCGCTGAACGAGCTGGCCGCCCTCGTGGGCCTGCCTAAATCGACAGCTCACCGGTTGCTCAAAACGCTCTGCACGCTCGGATACACCGCCAACTGTGGTAGTGGCACGTACCGACAAACAGGCATGGTGAAACGGCTGGCGTTGGCAGCAAACGATCCGTATTGGGTCTCAGTCGCCGACCCGGTCATGCGAAAACTGAACAAGGAGACTGGCGAAACAATCAACTTGGGAATTTTGCGGTTCGAAAAGATTTTTTACCTGCACGTGATCGAAACAACCAAAACGCTTCGACGAGCGGTTTCGCCGCAGATGAGCGACCCCTGCTTCAGCACCTCGCTCGGACGGGCGATTGTGTCGTTCCTGCCAGAGGCGCGGCAGGAGTTTTTGCTTCGCCATGCAACGATCGAACGACGAACTCCCAAAACCGTGATCGACGAAGCCGAGATTAGGAAGATTTTGAAACAGGTTAAGAAGGACGGTTTTGCAATCGAGGAGGACGAAACAGATATCGGGGTAACCTGCATCGGTGTGCCGGTCTTCGACTCCGAAGGGATTGCGGCCGCAATCAGCTTGTCGGTCCCGACGGTGCGGATCCAAGACGACAATATCCAAGCTAAATGGGTGCCTCAGCTACTTGCTGGGGCTCAATCAATTTCTAAATCGCTTCAAACGCAACAGAAGGAGGCGGACTAGCCGCTTTTCATTCATGACGAATCAGCATCCCGATCAATCCCATGCCAAGGACGATAGTGGGCAACGGCAATCCAACCAAACCAACCCGCCGTCGCCAGCGATCGGGGTTTTGCCGATACCGCTCGACGAGCTGCGTCAAAAGTTGACAGTGGCGCTGTTGTGCGATGCACTGGATACGGCTGGCTATCGTGATCAGTCGCCGTGCTTGCCGATCACGCCGTTGACGACAAGCGGAACGCTCCTGATCGGCAACGCCAAGACGACGCTTTGGGAAGACATCAGCCACGAAGATCCGAACCCTTATGAATTGGAGCTGGCGGCCATCGACTCCTGCCAACCCGATGACGTCATCGTCTGTGCCGCCGATGGCTCGATGCGATCGGGCGTGTGGGGCGAACTGCTTTCCAGCGCCGCGGTGAATCGAGGCTGTTGTGGCGCCGTGGTTGACGGTGCGGTGCGGGATCAACACAAAATGCGTCAGCTGAAATTCCCCGTCTACGCCCGTGGAGCGAATCCCTACGATAGTCAGCATCGGCAGCGTGTGAGTGCCTACGACGTGCCCATCAATCTCGGCGGTGTTACCGTCCATCCCGGTGACCTGATCGCTGCCGATGATGACGGGATCGCGATCGTGCCCCGAGCGATCCAGAGCGACGTTATCCTGGCGGCCTGGGACAAAGCCACCGCAGAGAACGAGATGCGAATCGCGGTGCAGGGTGGAATGTCTGCCACCGCGGCGTATGAACGCTTTGGTGTTCTATAAGGTCCCTTACTTCACTTTTAGAAAAGGTTGTCGACACGATGCTAATTCGAAACTGCTGTTCTCTGATCCCCGTTCTTACCGTAGCGGCTTGCTTCGCGGTGTCGGCCACTGGTGCGGAGCCACGAGCCCCTCAGGGCGTTGTCCCGGGGATCGAAAAACCACTGCGGATTTCTCCCCGGCCTGAGAACGCTCGCAATAGCGAAGGCGATTTTATCCAACTCAAGGATGGGCGACTTCTGTTGATCTACACGAAGTTTATCGGCACCAGCGATCACGCACCCGCCGAACTGATGTCGCGACACTCCACTGACGGCGGCAAGACCTGGAGCAAGGAGGACGTGCCGGTGCTCGCGAGAAAATCTGGCGAGACGAACTTGATGTCGGTTTCTCTACTGCGTCTGCAAGATGACCGGATCGCAATGTTCTATATCCAAAAGTATGTGGGGCCGCCGGGAACCAAGTACTCGCAACTGAACTATATCTTGATGCGCACCAGTGCTGACGAAGGAAAAACGTGGTCCGAGCCGACCTACGTCGTACCGAAAGACGAACCAGGTTATCGTGTGCTCAACAATGACCGTGTGATCCAGCTGAAATCGGGACGTTTGGTAGTGCCGCTGGCCGTCCACTATTTGCCCGGCTGGCCGGGATTTCGGGGGTCGGCGGCGATGGTCTGCTACCTCTCGGATGATCAAGGCAAGACATGGCGGGCAAGCAGCACACTGGAATCCAAACTGCTCGCTCAGGAGCCCGGCGTGGTGGAATTAAAAGATGGTGAACTGATGATGTTCGCTCGCAGTAATAAAAGTCAACTTGTTTCACATTCCAAAGATGGCGGCGAAACGTGGTCGCCGCTGCAGCAATCGAATATGGCCCAGCTAACCACCTCGCCGGCTTCGATCGAGCGAATCCCGTCAACAGGTGACCTGTTGCTGGTATGGAACAATGGTGACGACCCTCTGGCATCTGCTAAACCAGTCGGCCGCCGTCCCTTTACAGTGGCAATCTCTCGAGATGAAGGAAGCACGTGGCAGCGCGTTCAAAACATTGGCACCGATCCACAAGGCTGGTACTGCTACACGGCGATTGAATTCGCAGACGACCATGTGGTGCTAGGCCATTGTGAGTACCCGGGTTTGAATTCACTGCAAATCACTCGCTTTCCAGTCAATTGGCTGTACGAATCAAGTGAAGCCGCCGAGTAGATCGGACCTATCGAAGTGGGTTCCCTCGGCATCCATAGCTGATGGGGACCCACTGGCTGGTAAGCAACGCGTGATCAATAAGTGGCGAATTTTGCGAAAGCTTTTCTATGGTGGACGAGCCGACGAGCTGATACACCGTAGGTGGCATTGCGCTGAGCTACGGCTATTCTCTATCATCCCTGACGGGATACCTCAGGGGATTCAACAGCTCGTTGCTTCGCCCAATACGACGCTTGCTACTCCCGCGTTCCCAAGGCCCTGCTGGTGGAACCAGGCGATACGTCGGATGAACCGCATTAACGCGGTAACCAGCTTATACAGGTGGGCGTCGGTACCGAAGCCGGATTGCCCTTCGCGATCAATTTGCCTGACTTGGAATCGATTTGAAACACCACCACGTTGCTGCCGGTCATGTTTGCGCAGAGTAGCCAGCGACCGTCTGGGGTGATCAACAGATTCTGCGGACTGCCACCCAAGCTCGGTTCAATTCCGACCAAACTCAAACGCCCATCCGCATCGATGCGATAGATGGCAATGCTGTCGTGTCCGCGATTGCTGGCGTACAGAAACTGGCCATCAGGTGTGATTTTTAAATCCGCACATTTGCTTGCACCCGAGAAGTTCTCGGGCAACGTGGGAATCGTTTGCTGCAGCGTCAGTCGCCCCGTGTCGGCGGTATAGGCAAATAACGCGACGGTACTTGTTAGCTCGTTGACGACATACACGCGTTGACCGCTCGGATCGAATATTAAATGACGCGGCCCTGATCCAGGCGGCAGGCTCGCGAACGGTTGCACGTCACTTTTCACCAGTTGGCTGGCGGCCGCATCGAGTCGATAGATTAGCACTTGGTCGATTCCCAGATCGGCAGCCAGTGCAAAGCGGTTGTCAGGACTGGTCACGATACAGTGTGCAAACGGTCCCGTTTGGCGTTGTGGGTCGACACTGGATCCCTCGTGCTGAATGAACGCAGTAGCTGCCTCGAGCGATCCATCTTCATGGACCGGCAACGCCGCAACGCTACCGGTTGCATAGTTCGCGACGAGCACCGATTTTCCGGTTGCGTCAATTTCGAGATAGCACGATGCGCTGCCTCGCGACGATTGACGGTTCAACCGGGTCAGCTCAGCGGTGTCGTCCGCGATGGCATACGCCGCAATGAATTCATCCTTGTCCCCACCAAATTGCTCCGCATCACTGGCGTACAAAAATCGTTGATTGGGCGAGATCACCATGAAGAACGGTAGCCCGGTTCCAGTGGTTCGATGAAGTGGCTCGAGGGTCCCTGATTGTGTCTCAAATCGGAAGGAGTGGATGGCTCCATCGTCGGCCCCATCGTCGGCCCCATCGTCACCCGAACCGAATGCCGACACAAAGACCACCGGTTCACAGGCAACGTCCGATGCGGAGGTATTGAAAGGACTGTTCATGAGAAAAAGACTGAATATGGGGAGGAGGAAACGACGCATGTATCCTAACGGGATGGAATTTTGACATCGGCTGGGAACACAGTTCTGCTCCGGAATCATCATTAACGATAAAACCAACTGACTGGTAGCGACCGAAATCGGCACGAATATCCGGCTTTGTCTTGGTCCCAGTAGCTCATTACTGCCCGGTCGCGTACGAACGTCAGGCTGATGTACGAGAACGTACGGCTCGGGTCTGACTCTAAGTTGCCAACCACCGTCCAGGCTTCGCCTTCGTCGCGCGATAAAGCGGCTGTCAGCGGTGTTCGCTTGCCGCCATGACCTGCTCCTGGGGTGTAGGTGTTGTTCCAAATCAGCAACAGATCTCCCGTCGATGGTATGCGCCGGACGGTTGCAGGAGCTTCTGGCCCCTGGACTCCCAACGATGTCAACGGGCCCCATGTGTCTCCTCCATCCTCTGAATACGCTTTGCCCGGATAGCCCAACTGAGTTCTGGCCAGCATCATGATTCGGCCATCCTTCAGTTCAACGACTTCCGGTTCCATAGCTCCGCGTTTATCCGCATCCACGTTGCCGATGCCGTCCCGCCATGTTTTGCCCCCATCATCGGACAGAAAACAGTGCGACCGAAAGTGGTTGTCGGTCGCCACATCCGGCGACGACGCGGCGGGCATCAATAGCCGTCCTGTTGACAACTCCGTCACGCGATCATTGTTGACCACGTGGTAGCCGGGAGTGGAAGAGATCTGCACCGGATCCCCAAACGTCTCTGCTTCGTCTGTCGAAATTCGCAGGTACGGCGTCAAATCACTGTGACTGTTCTTCTGCAGATAGAACATGGCAATGGCACCATTGGCCAGTCGCCGCAAGGTAACGCTCATCACATTCATGCTGCCTGTATTGGCGTGCAGCACTCGAGATGCTGACCACGTCCGACCGCCATCGGTCGAACGGCGGCCGATAATATGGGCATGCGCAAAATCGCTACCACTGCCGTGAAATTCCGTGACCGCAAACAAGAGCGAACCATCTTGAAGCGTAATGATCGAACCCTCTGTGTACCGAGGATGCTGGAGCGTCGCTGGAAACACTTTGATCGAGATATCAGCATCGGCTGGTTCGGGCGCCGGACCGCTGAGAACAAGTAACGACTGAGCAGCTCGCAACGCGGTATCGGCGTTCTCGTCGTCTAGCAGTTGTTTCAAGGAATCCGCAACGTCGGTCGCCCAGGCATCACCGGCGAAGGTGGCAGCGTAGGTGCGGATGGCTGGATCTCGATCGTGAAGATTCTCCGCCAGTGCTTGGTGCCCCTCGGCATCACCCAACGCCGCCAAAGAATGATGAATGTAGGCCTTCTGGACTGGGGTTTCACACCGTGGCAGTTGGGCTTTGAGTAATGGAATGTCGGCTGCACTTCCAATCCGTCCCAGAATCCAGGCCGCGATTCGCAGCGCATCCGGGTCTTTGCTGCTCAACGATTCGCGGAGATACAGCATCGCGTCGGGGTTGCCGCAACGCCCCAGCGCGGCGGCAGCCATCAGCTTCAGCGGTCCGTTGCCGGCAGTCGCGAAGGTCTTGCGGAGGGCCGCTCCGTCGCCGATTTCAACCACCTTGTAAAGACTCTCGGCAGCGTGAATGTGACCATGGGAATCTTCACCTGCCAGAATGCCCAACATCACGCTGACTTGCGACTTGTCACCGGCCCGCACCAATTCGCGAGCGAGCCCGCAGCGCCGCTGGTCATCGGTTTCTGCTGCGAGTTTGTCAGTCAAATAGTTGATGACCTCTTCGCCGTGGCCAGCCAGGGTCAGTCCTTCGGCTGCGTGAATTGACGGCCAGAAGTCGTCGCTCCGCAGGCCGGATCTCAAAACGTCCAGACATCGCTGGCGTGTCATCGTGTCCAGCGAGATCGACGTCCGCTCAGCCCCCGCGAGGTCTGGGACAAGCAACGCCAAGCTGAGCAAAAGCGTCAAAATTAGAGTTCTCATGGATTCGTTCTCACATTCATTCTTAAGCTTGCCCGTTCAAAGGAGTGGGCGAAGTTGGGACGTCATGATCAACAGTTGCCTTCGGTCCATCCGATGAATGGGACACGCATCCCGACAACCACGATTGACTTTTCAGCCCAGGGACTCAGGTTGGATCGAAGTTGATTGGCTCATCCGACGGAAGCGTGGGCCCGAGGTTTTCAAGGCATGGCTCCCGTATCGAAGGATTTATTTGTGGGATGTGATTATCAATGTTAGACTGGCACTGCCGGGAGAAACGGAGCCGAGCTTTGCAGAGGTGCTGGCTTAGAAAGGGATATCCCGGTCGCCAGCGTTTCCCTGCAAAAGCGGTACGCCAATGATGTTGTCGGTCCCTGGCGAGCGTTTGTTCGTCAGGGACGCATTTTTGAACCATCATTGGATACGAGAGCCATGTCTAGAAAAATCTTCCTCTGTGCTCCGCGCACGCTTGCGTCGGTCGAGCCAGTTGTTTTCGCCTGAGTACTGGTATACAGCTAGCTTCGCTTGCATCCCTGCTGGTTGAGAAAATCCATGAATCTTCGTCGGCCGCGTTGGATCTGGTCACTCATTAATTGTTTCGCTCGCTTTGCATCGCGGTCTCGCAAGGCCGCAAGCAACTCAGCTTTTGATTCGCACGTCGCCTTCGCGACGTCTCCGGTAAGGAGTCGCGGATCATTGCGTTGAATTTCAAACACCGAGCCGATGGCACGGTTGTCTTTGACAACTTTGGCAAGCAGCGGATTTCGCGAGGCCTCAATCAGTAGCTCGTGGAACTGCTGTTCGTCGTCCATCCAACGATCCAACTGTCGCCTGTTGCTACGTTCTTTCGGCTGTGCGCAGATCTGCTTGGCGGTTTGCTTCGCTCGATCGAGGATGTGATCGAGTTCGTCCAGCTGATCCTCGGTAATATGCTGCGCTGCTTCCGCCGCTGCGCAACTTTCAAGTGCCTCACGCAGAACGTACAGATTGTTCAGCTCCTGACGATTGACTTGGCGGACATAGGCACCCGCTCCGCGAACATGCTCAACTAAGCCCTCGCTAACCAACCGACTGATTGCTTCTCGAACCGGAATCACACTTACCCCGATCTGTTCCGCCAGCGCTCGATTCACCAAGCGTCGCCCCGGTGAATAATCACCATTGGCGAGTTTAGCTCGAATGAACTCGTACGATACGTCTGCCAGGCTTGGTTCCACGGGTGACTCGCTAACTAGGCGGAAGAAAAGACTTCGCGAAGGGCCTCGAGTCCGGGCGTAGGATCTCTACGCCCGGACGCCCACCAATCGCTGAAGAAGCTTCAGGAATTATAGCTCCTCGTCGATGATCTCTCGACTGGCTTTAGTCCCCAGCGCTCCCCAGACCCCATAGGGACTCTCGGAACCGGGCATGAGCGTCGTTCCGCCGGTGCCATTGGGTGATACCATTGGGCCTCCACCGGCCTCAATCGAATCGGTCACAAACTTAATCGCACCGTCACCCATCAACACGTGACAACCGCCTTGATGCCGACTGCTGGGAGGAAAGATCCCATGGCGAAAAATGCCGACCTGGCCGGTGTCGTAGCACATCGGCGCATTGGGAGGCAGGATCGTCGTGACGCCGGTAAACATAGCGAGTCCAAAGGCCCACTTAAAACCACGTCGCTCTTCATCGGAGCCAGCAATGCTGGCGTCGGACGCCCAGAAACTTGGTCGCGCTGCATCGATCTTCTCGTAACAGCGTTGGGGGTCGAGATGGTGCCCCGTGATGCCAGTTCGCGCTTGGGTCGTGATATGACGATCGCCCAAGTCGGTATTGAACTCACCTCCCATGATGGTATTGGACAACCCGTCAAGCACGTCACGGAATCTCGGCGTCAGATATCCGTGGGCGAACATACCTCGGGCGGTCTTTTTCGCGCCGGCAACGTCCGTTCCTGGCCGGCCGTACTGGTCCGTGATCCCGTTGTATTGAAAGTAAACTGTATCACCGATGCAGACCCCGTAATTGGTCCGACCATGGCCAGGCAACCCTGTCCCCGGATCGCTGGGGCAGCGGAATGCCGACAAAGTCGTTAACCAAGGTGTGTACTCGCCGTTGGCGGCGTGATCAGCGAGTTGCATCCAAGGGGTGGGCCCCATCGGTGCGTAAAAAGCACCCGAGTCGACCTGAAACGGGTTACTGATCTGTTCCCAGAGTGCTTGCTGCTCAATGAACGGGGTAATCCCAACTAATGTACTGAGTAGAACTAGGTTGTTGCCGCCACCGCTGGCTGTCGGTGTGAACGTCGAGTCCCAATGCGAGCCTGGCAAGCGTGAGGTTCCACCTCCATGCGCTGGCAGTTGATTGTAGGCAGATTGGTAGTTGTGAAACGCCAATCCAATCTGCTTGAAATTATTACTGCAACTCATCCGCCGTGCCGCTTCACGTGCTGCTTGGACAGCGGGGAGCAGTAATCCAACCAGGACCCCGATAATGGCAATGACCACCAGCAACTCGACCAACGTGAAACCTCGATACCGTCTAACACTCATAGGAAACCTCTGGAAATTCTGAAACGTAAGGAGAAAGACTTGTCCGGTCGCGTGGCTTCAGCGGGGCACTTCGGGCGCGCTACCGAATCCTGCTGGCTCGCCTTGTCCGCGGAGCGCGGCGGCTTCGGGATTCGCTTGGAGATAGCGTTCCAGTTCCCCCTCCTCAGGGGAGAAGGATTCTGAAGTGCTACACCCAGCGATCACAGAACTGAGCAACAGAAAAAACACGGTGCGGGGGATTGGCCGCATGGGAAGTCTCCTAGGAAGGAACTGTACGAGACTCTCTCCGAGTCATGACATGCCATGTTATAACACAATATTTCACAGGGATTCCAAAACGGGCAGGCTTTTTTTAGTGCGTAACGCCGCATGTCCCAGAGATGGCGCCGTTCGCCTCCGTTACCGACATTTAAAGGCCAGTCGATTGACCAGTAGCGAGCGTCAGAAACCGGTAACTATTCAGCCTGCTGACGCTTTGAACGCAGCGGCGATATCACATCGCTGGCCGCTACGTCCCGTGCCGAGGGGATTGTGCCAATCGTGTGGAGAAGCGGTTTGCGTCATGGCGCTACCATGATTCGATGTGTGCGAACTGGTTTGCGGTCGCCGTATCCTCAATGAGAAATCTCGGCCGGGACATCCGTGAATGATCTTCAACCCCTGTCGGGGTTGGGGCTTGCGTTTCGTGTTTGTTCCGGTGGTGTTCGCTCCGCTCGGAACCACCGGCTATTTTCCAAAACGCCGTTGGCGGAGACAAACTCGTGGGGAAAGGACGGGCTTTGTCACGAGTGGAAAATACTTCTCAGCGTAGCGTAACGGGGCCGAAGCCCCGGTCGTTGTCCGGCCGACTCTTAAGCGGCTTGCACTGCGCGTTGGGGGACGGGAGCCAGCCAATTTTGGATGGCGCTGAGGTCCTTGTGCCAATCGGCGCCGGTGCGGCGGTCGCAGAACGTGTGGAACAGTCCATCGACGGTATCGCATAGAGTCCGCACCGCTTCGATGCGATCGTCGGCATCGAACTCGGTATCTTCATCGAGAATGATCTTGGCGCCACTGATGCCGAACGATTCCGCTTGCAGGGTCAAGTCAAACTGCTGGCCGTCCCGCACGAGGATCATGCCGGTTTTCCGGGGCAGCTTGCCGTGCTGGATCGCCTGCATCGCTTCGGGTAACTTGACGGGTGATTCCGCCGTGATGGTTTCCTTGCCCGATTCGCCAACGGGGCATTCCAGGGACAGAGTTTTCGACAGCATCACGGTGACTTCCGTGTCGTCGGCGATCGTGATCGTGTCGGTTTGGGTCTCGAGGGTCCACCACAGCCAGAGCAGGAACTCGTTGCCGAGAAAATCAGGGGCTTGCGAGTGTTCGTTCGCCCACGCAACGCTGCCGTGCGAGGGCCCGGCGATGAACGCGGCGGGGACGACTTCATCCATCTCCGCGTAGCGATCCGCTTCGATGGCCCAGGCCTGTGCGATCGTACCAGCACTGACGTGTCGCAGTTCGATCTCGAATATTCGTTCGAGCAGGTCGGCACAGTGACCGCTCGCCGTACCCGCCGAGCCGCCGAAGTACAGCATTTCATAGCCATGGTCCCAGAGCAGTGAGAAGGGTTGAAATTTGCGGTACTTCCCCGTTGCCGCTTCCACTTCACAACGTTGCTCGACGGCTTCCTTGGCTTCCTTCCGCTGCGTTTTCGTAGGCACGCCGCTGGGGTTGTCACGTCCCAAACCAGCGAGTTCCATCTGCAACCAGGCGTTCTTGATCGCGGCAGGGATTTGGTTGGTATCAATCCGGATACCAAAGTGGACAGCGTCGTTGATCACGTTCTTCTCGAGATCAAAGTCTTGGTCAAACAGGTGGGCACCACCGAGAAATCCGGTGTGAACGTTCTCTGCGGAGTCGGTTTCGACTTTTCCCGCAGCGTGCTGATGCATCAGGTCGAGGTGTTCTTGATCAAAACTCGCAGAATCAAACTTTTCGACACGGAATCGTTCAAAAGAGAGGCTGCCAGAGAGGAAGGGCATAGATGTTTCCGATCGGATGGATGGATCGCGCCGGGCAGCGCGGAAAGGACGAAGCAGGTAGGAGACACATGAGCTGATCCCGGTTCGTAGAACGCTTCACGTTTAGCGCAAAAAGCGTTCACCGGCTCATCGGGCTACTCCGCAGGAGTTCTCCGAGCCTGCTGAAACGACGTTTCATCCTTATCGTCCATTGGAGGCGGCGAGATTGGTCGGCGCGAGGCGACGTGTTGTGGCCGCCCTCTGCTGAAAAAATCTTTCGACAGGCGTGACCGCTTCCATCGATACAGGCCGAGGGATCCCGTCCATCGCACCGCCGGAAGAAAATTGTTAGTCTGGCGACAGGTTCTTTTCATGGACGGCTCGACTGAGAGGGCCGGCATCTTTTCATCACTCCGAGGTTGCTCAGCTCATGGCACGTCTTCTCATTCGCAACGCTTCGATCGTTTTTCCCGGTGATGGGATTCGATCCGCCTCGGGTGAAGTCCGGGTGGGCAACGTGCTCGTCGGCGACGGCAAAATTCTCGACGTCGACGCGTCGCCGTCGGCCTCCTGCGACGAGGTGATCGACGCGGACGGATTGCATCTGTTGCCAGGGGTGGTCGACGATCAAGTCCACTTTCGAGAACCGGGGCTGATTCAGAAAGAGGATCTCGCCGCCGCGAGCCACGCCTGTGCCGCTGGCGGAGTGACCACGTTTCTCGAGATGCCCAATACGAAGCCGCCGGCGATCACGGTCGAGGGCGTCCGCGCCAAAGAACGTCTCGCTGCGGAGAAATCGCTCGTCAATTATGGATTCTATATCGGGGCCACGCCGGACAACGTGAAGGAGTTAGCCGATGTCAGCGACGTGCCTGGGATCAAGATTTTCATCGGCAGCAGCACCGGGAATCTGTTGGTCGATGAACAGGCGGCTCTGGAACGCATCTTCGCAGAGACCACGCTACCGATCTGTGCTCACTGCGAAGACGAGTCGACCGTCCGCGCCAACGCGGAGCGGTTGGGGCCAACGGACGATCTAGCCGACCACTCTCGCATTCGCGATGAGCGTGCCGCGATGATTGCGACCAAGCGTGCGACGGAGTTGGCGCGACGGCATCGGCATCGTTTCCACGTGCTGCATGTATCGACAGCGGCCGAGCTCGAATTCTTGCGAGATCCCTCCCCCTACCTCACCGCCGAGGTTTGCCCGCATCACTTGCTGTTCCAGGTCGAGGACTACGATCGACTCGGCAGCCGTGTGCAGATGAATCCGTCGATCAAGACGGCGGCCGACAATGCTGGATTGTGGCAGGCGCTTTGCGATGACGTCATTCAGGTCATCGCCACCGATCATGCGCCGCATACGCTCGAAGAGAAGAACCAACCCTATCCCCAGAGTCCATCGGGTCTGCCCGCCGTCGAGAATTCGTTGGCTCTGATGCTCAACCAGGTTCACGCCGGCCGGATCACCCTGCCACAGGTCGCACACTGGATGAGCGACGCGCCGGCTCGGGTATGGGGGGTGACGGGCAAGGGCCGGATCGCGGCGGGCTACGACGCCGACCTCGTCTTGGTCGATCTGGCCGAGCAGCGGACGATCCGCGACGCCGAGCAGCATACCAAGTCGCGTTGGAGTCCCTGGGATGGTGAGTCCCTGACCGGGTGGCCGGTACGCACCTGGGTCGGTGGCCGCCAGGTCTGGGCGGCCAGCACGGGATTTGACGAAGCCATGCGGGGATCTAAACCTCGATTCGATCACAGCCGCGGTGGATACTGGATGACCGCCGACGGGATCGGCCAGTGATTCTGGTACACTAGCGATAGTCCATAGTCGACCGACGGCTCCGCCCGTCGCGAGCTACCCACCCGTTCGCGAGCTCCGCCCGTCGCGAGCTACCCGCCGTGCCACCTACTTTGGCATCAATCGTTGGGCAAGCATCGGGAGAGCAAATCGTGGCGTAAGCTGCCAGCTTGCGGTCGGCAAAGATCGCCAGCTGGCAGCTTACGCCACTTGGAAACTCGCCACTGATGGTTCCCGCGTTCCGATCCCGATGTCGTCAGCGAGGAGATGCAGTGTTTTGCTTGAAAGGATCGTCTGGTGTCCGATGAGCTTTTCTATTGGCAGCAGGAACAAGAGGGCGATGAGCCTGCGGGCATCGGCGCTGATCTGCGAGCTCAATTGCAGCTGTGTTTGCTACCCGGTCTGGGGCCACGGAGTCTGAGCGTGTTGATGGAGAGTTTCGGAACGGCGGCTGACGTGTTGGCCGCGGATACCGACTCGTTGCAGCGATGTCCGGGGATTGGACCGAAACTAGCCCACACGATTCGCACCGCGAGCGACCACATTGACGTCGATGGCGTGTTGCGGTGGTGCCAATGCCACGATGTCGAGATCGTTGGTCCGGGCAGCGACGGGTACCCTCAACCATTGGAAGAGCTCGAGGACACGCCTGCGGTCCTATTTTGCCAGGGCCAGTGGAAACCGATTGATCCGATTGCGGTGTCGATCGTGGGGACGCGGCACGCGACGGCTTATGGTGTGGAGCAAACTCGCCGATTGGCCCGTGACCTCGCTGCGGCCTCGGTAACGATCATCAGTGGTCTGGCGCGCGGCATCGATACGGCGGCACACCGTGCGGCGTTGGAGGCGGGTGGGCGGACGATTGCGTTCTTGGGCGGCGGCTTGGGCCAGATGTACCCGGCCGAGAACAAGCCACTGGCCGCGGAGATTGCCGCTGCGGGGGCCGTGATCAGCGAATACGCGCCGATGTCGAAGCCGCGAGGCGGCATGTTTCCACAGCGAAATCGACTGATTGCGGCTGCGGGGCTGGTCACGATCGTCGTCGAAGCCCCCGAACGGTCCGGGGCTCTGATCACGGCGCGACTCGCCGGTGAACTGGGGCGCAGCGTCGGGGCGCTGCCCGGTCCCGTCAACAATCGCGCCTCGCAGGGCTGCCACCGCTTGATCCGCGATGGCGGGATCCTCATCACGAGCGCCGACGATGTGCTCGAACTACTCGGTCCGCTGAGCCAGCCCATTGTTCGCGGCGTCGACCAGGACGTCCAGCAGGCGGATCGCGAGATGCGAGATGGGCGAGAAATTTCGCTCAACGAGCTGGAGATTGCTGTCCTCGACCAAATATCGCCCACCGGCAGCTCGCTCGATGCGGTGACCGTTGCCTGCGAATTGTCCTCTGCGAGAGTCTCGGCGATCGTCAGTGTGTTGGAGATGAAACGCTTCGTGAGACGGCTCAGCGGCCAATACGTGGCCCGAATTTAGAGTCTACGCGAAAAGGGGTCTGACCCTCTCCGGCGAGGCCGCTAAAATCGATGTCAGATGTCTCGTCTCCAAAGAGTCAGCGCTCGTTTTGGGTAGCTTCTTCGTGTCAAGTCGTCTTGACCTCTGATTTCCTCTGGCGATACCCTTTGCCGTTTGCACCTTCGCGCAGTTTTCCGATTGCCCCCGCCCCCGCTAGGCTTCTCAGATGAGTTCGAGTCCGTTCGAGATATTTCGACGCAACCTCAAGCCCTTGATGGTCTTTTTGACCCTTTTGGCTCTGTTCTCCTTCGTCGTTCTACCGGCGTTGGACACGTACATGCGTCGTGGCGGCGGGATGAACTCCAATCCAGTAGCAGCCAGCTATGACGGGATCGAATTGACGCGTACCCGCGTCGCTCGCACCACCCAGAATCATCGCTCGGTGGTTCGGTTCCTGTTTGAATTGGCAAACGAAACGCTCGCACGAGGCGGCGTGCCGCAGACCCCGGGATTCCAATTCGACGAGCAATCCGGCCAGATCCGTGCGATCGGCATCGATGCCAACCCGAGCGAAGAGGCCACGATCCACACGCTGCGTTTCTACCACGAAGCCGAAAAAGCCGGCTTTGAACTCGATGACGTGCAAATCAAGGATTGGTTGACCCGATTCTCCGACGGCACGGTCAGCGACAGTGAAATTTCCTCGATGTTGATGCAGAGCAGCGGCCGACAGCTCGGACCGCAACACCTCTACGAACAACTCCGCATGCATCTATTGGCGGACCTCTATCAACGGGGAGCCCTCGTCGGCCTCAGTAACGGACAGATGCCGATCGTCACGCCGTTGGGTCAGTGGGAGAACTTCCTGAAGATGAGCCAACAGGCCACCGTGAACGCCTACGGGGTTCTGGCCAGCGAGTATTTTGACAAAACTGACAAAAACCCGAGTCAATCGGATATTCAAGACACCTACGATGCGGGCCGTGAGCGGATCAGCTTCAACAGCGACGATTCTCGCCTGCCTGGGTTCCGCCGTCCTGACTCGGCTGAAATCGAATACGTTGCCGCCCACCTGGAGCAGTTTCTCGAGGCGGAGAAGTCCAAGCTGACCGAGGAGCAACTCCGCGCTGAGTACGATCGCCGACTCGCTGGCGGTGATTTCCAGATCCCCGCTGACGCGGCCAACCCCGCCGACATGGCCGATCCCGCTGCTGAAACTAGCACCGACGAGCTGTCACTCGAGGATACGAGCGGTAGCTCGGATGAAAACACTGCAGTGAGCGAAGAGTCGATGCCCAGCGAAGAAGCTGAATCAAACGAGGAAGCGGCCTCCGACGAAGAAGCGGCCTCCGGCGAGGAAGCTGCTGCGGAAGAAGAAGTTGTGGTGGAAGAGGAAGCCATGCCGAGCGAAGAGCCTACCGCTACGGAGGAATCCACCACGGAGGAATCCACCACGGAGGAATCCGTGACGGAGGAATCCGTGACGGAAGAATCCACCATGGAAGAATCGGAGGCTGAGGAGTCGGGCTCGAACGAGGAGTCTGAGGGCAGCGAGAACAGCGAAGAGGCAGCGGCTGAAGACGAGCCCACTGAGGAGGCTGTCACCGAAGAAGAGCCAGCCGAACCGGCCGAGGAAGAATCGTCGTTGAATCGCCGCCGCAACTCAGCGGTTCAGTTGGTAGCGTTCCAGGACGAAGAGGGCGATTCGCCAGTGGAGCCAGCCGACGACGCGGCTGTCCCTGAATCGGAAACCGAGCCGCAAACGCCCGCAGAGCCCGAGCCGGCGGAACAGGCCGAGATGCCTGCTGAGGCGTCCGATGATTCCGATTTGGATCTCGATGACGAACCGGCACCGACCCAGTCGCAATCCTTTGAAGAGGTCCGGGACCAGATCGCGACGGAATTGGCCAGCGGCCCGGCACGCCAAGCACTCGATAATGCCGTCACTGAAGCGAACAAGCGGATGCGTCGCTACTTCAGTGAACTCGCCGTCCACGAGAGTAACGTCTCTGTGGGAGTGCAGACGGCCGACGACGCTCCCAAGCGTTTGGATCTGAAGAAGATGGCCGCTGAACTCGGACTGCAGTACGGCCAATCCGATGAGTTGGTAAACCGCGTGAGCGTCCAGGAAATCGCTCCGGGAAATTCCTTTGGTCTCGGTAGTGGGATGAACCAACGCGGGGCGCCTTACAGCGCGATGATGTTCGGTTCACCGATGCAAGACGGCTCGGTGCTGCCGCCGCAACCTGTCTTCTCCCCACTCCGCTCGGTCGACCTGGAAGCGGGTGTGACCTACATCAGCTGGAAAACAGAGGACGTTCGTTCTTACATTCCGGAGTTGGATGAGGCTCGCGACGAGATTGTGCATTTCCTTCGCATGGGCGAAGCGAAGGAGCTCGCCAAAGCGGCAGCGGATGAAATTGCTGCGGCGGTCCAGGACGGCGAGAAAACGCTCGCCGAAGCGATCCCGGCTGACAAGAAAGAGAATTTGATCGAGGGCGTCGGCCCATTCAGCTGGCTCGACCAAGTTGGCTTCATGCAAACGGTGCCCGCCGAAGTCCCTGAACTCGATGCGGTCGGCGACGATTTCATGCGGGCTGTCTTCACCACCAAAGTGGGGCAGTACGCCGTCGCTGCGAATGATCCGCAAACGGTCTACTACGTGGTCACACCGACCGAGTTCCAGCCGGAAATGGATCTCCTCCGCGAGCAGTTCCGTCAACCGCAGCAGCGCATCATGGCCCAAATGCTTGGTAGCCAAGATGCACGCAAGCTGATCGGTGGCTATCTGCAGTCGGTCGATCGAGAAACCAGCTTTGAGCTCAACCTGGGCGAAGAAGAGTAGTTGCCTACTTAGTGCATCGATACACGAACGCCGGTGGCAGATTTCGCCACACGGTCGGACTGCGATGCACGTCGGAAAAACTTGATCGCAGGCGTTTTGAAAAACGCCTGCCTGCGGGCAGTGCAACGCCCTGCCAATAGGCGAACGTGGCGAACCGGCCGCCGGGTCGGAGCACATCGAGGGTGGCGTCGAGGATGCCGGCCTGCAGCGATTCGGGGAAGGATGCCCATGGTAATCCGCAGATGATCGCATCGACCTGTTGCATGCCCTCGCTCTGGCACAATCGTTGAACCTCAGCTGCCGAGGCTTCGTGAACCGTGGTTGCCGGGCAACGAGCGCGTGTCAGAGCCGCCAGGTCGGGTGATCGTTCAATCGCAAAGAAAGCCGCGTCGGGATGCAGACGCTGGGTAATCCCCTCGGTAAAGACGCCCGTGCCGGGTCCAAATTCGACAACGCCGCGCAGCTCGTCCCAATCAAACCAATCCACCATCGTGTCGACGAGCCCCTGGCTGCTCGGTGCGATGGCGCCGACAGCGGTGGGGTTGCGAGCAAAGTTTTTTAGAAAGGTCCACGCGGGCAGGCCGCTGCGGGTGGGATCGGTAGAAATAGCAGGGGCTCTCGGACGGGGCGTGAAACTCACTCAAGTGGGCTGGCGATGATAGCGTATTTTGGACGCGGTGCTTTGCTAGTGGGAGATTTCCTTCACCCGCCCGGCGAAGCTGGGAGGGTCGGGCATCGAGATTTCAGCGAGATATCAGGAGAGGTCCGACAGCGTAACGGAACGTCCCAAACCTGCGTGCTCTCCCGTCCACGAGCTCCGGAGACTGCTGAAATACAAGCCCGATGCGCAAGGGAGAGTTCACCTGACTCCACTTGCTAGCGCTTCGGGCTTCTAAAACGCTTGCCAACACATAACTGAGAAACTGCACAACTCGCTGGTCAGCGAGGAAAATGCAGTGTTTTGCGTGGCGAACAAGTGATCCTCGCTGACGCGTCGGGCTACCAAGACCGCTTTGCGGTGGAAATTAGACGGCATTGGCCGTCAGGCCCCGGGTAACGCCGTCCACCCGACCGCTTACGCGTCTCGGCCCAATAAGTCAGCAGCCCGGAAGAACACTGGACCCACGAAGCGTGGGGCAACGGGAGACTGGGTGGCTCTTCAGACTGGCACTTTTCAGTCGAGCTCGGTGACATCGGGTTCGACGTTCAAGCCTTTGAGCACTTCATTGAGTTTGCTCTCCAAGTCGTCGAGCTGCGCCATCGCGTCGTCCTGACGGCGTTCGAGTTCGGCGAGTAGTTGACCGGGGGCATTTTCGCTGGGTTCAGATAAACAGGTTGGGAACATCGGCGCGACCGGGGTGAAATGGAAGTAGCGAGCGTCAGACGTCTGGCTGACGATATTGACGATCGGCCGATTTCTGTCGGGATTCGCGGCGGTGCTCAGGTCGTGCGGGTCGCTCTGAAAAGGAAGAGTTTGCGGGTTCTCCGGCTGGCACCGGTCGCGGGGGATTTGATATCAGAGGAGTGGAATCCATGGAGCTGCGACAGGTTTTGTCGAGAAATAGACTCATTGAGTACGAGTTTGCATGACCGTAGAACGCGCCGATTGACCGTCTCCGACGCCCGGAGACGCATGTTCGGCAGGTGCCTTGGGGCATCGCTGCTCGCCGCTGCGCTGACACTGGTCAGTCTGCAGCTGGGGTGCCGCAGCATTGTGAAGTTCGGTGAAAGCCGGCAGAGCGTCGCGGCCCGGCGGCTATCGCGTCAGGGACTCAAAGCGGCTCGCCAGGGAGATTGGACGGTCGCGGAGGACTTGTTCAGCAAATCGCTCGATGTGTCCAACAACAACGACGCGGCTCATCGAGGGCTGGCTGACACACTCTGGCTACGCGGCCGACGCAATGACGCGGTCGTGCATCTGAAGAAGGCCGTCCAGCTTAGTGCGGGCGATCCCAAGCACCTCCAGCGGCTCGGCCGGATGTATCTCGAATTGGGGCGGGTCGATGAAGCGGCGCGGCAGTGTGAGATCGCGCTGCAATCGGATCGTGAATGGGCTGCCCTGTGGGCATTGTGGGGAGACTGCGAAACGGCTCAGGGTCGCTCCGATTCTGCCTTGGCCGCCTATCACCGAGCCTTGTCCCTGCAGCCAGACTACCCGTACGTGCAGCTGCAAGCGGCGGAGATCTATCATCAACATCAACGGCACGACCGATTGCTCGCCACGCTCGATCGGTTCAACGGTGCCAGCAGCTCGGCCCAACTGACGCAAACCGACGGGGGGATCATCCCCGGTCGCGCCGATCTGCTGCGCGGTTTGGCCTATCGTGAGTTGGGACGCGGTGACGAAGCCAATCGATACCTGATCGCTGCCGCGGAAAAGAATCCAGCGGATGTGACCGCGCGTCTCCAGCTCGCTGCGGCGTCGATCTCCGGCGGCGACTCAGCGGCCGCCCAAAACTGGCTCGCTCAAGCCATGCGAATCGATCCGGAAGCCGTGGCAGCATCGGGCTGGGTACGAAGCAGCATCAATCAATCAGAGATGGCCGACAACGCGGTGCTCTCCGCGTTGGAGGATTCGGCGACGGGTGACGGCATCCGGTCGGCATACCAACCCGTCACCGGTCTAGCACGACCGGGTGACCGACGATGACCCAATCCATCCACCGCCACTGAGTGAACTTTGCCGCCACCGACTCATTCGTCGGCAAAGATCTGCACCTTCTTCCATTGAACTTCCGAGCGGCCGGTGGCGCCTCGGGCTGTCTGGGCGACCCCGATCTCACGGATGACGAAATCGTTCTTGAAGGGAAGCCGGGCCAGGACGATCCTCTCATCGTCATCGGGCAGCGAGTACAAAAAGTACAGCGTTCGGTCCGAAACCGCGATCCGCATCTGGTCGATCGAGTCGACCGGTATCGAGCGGATGGGACGATAGACGACTCGCCCGAGGTGGTTTCGCCCCACCGTGCGGCAATTGAGTTCCTTGGTCCCGTCTTCCTTGTACCGCAGCGAGAGTGTCGCTTCGGCAATCTCGACGGTGCGGTCCTCGCGAAGGCGGCCGACACCTTGGTCAACTTCTACTTGCGGGATCGCAGAAAACCGCAACGTCACGTCATTGTTAGTCGAGGGTTTGGTCGACGGATCGATATGAAGGATACGCAGTGACGTTTCCAGGTCCATGTCACCTCGGGTATCGCAGCGTTTGCGAATGATGGCGGATTCGACATCACCCGACGCTTCGACGAGCAAGCGAAATCCTGGCTCGTCGGGCGCAATCGTGGCGCCCGGTGTGAGCGTCCAGGAAAGACCGCCTTGACCCGTTGTCTCGTCCACTTTGTTGGCCAGGTCGGCCATGTTCTCTCGATTGGCGTCCAGCTGCGCCGTCAGTTCGGTGGCGGTCAAACCAGCCGGCGGAAGCGTGTAAGTTTCGATCTGTTGAGCATGGATTCGCAGATCGCTCCACGTGACGGTGGTTTCAAGCCCTTTGCCGACTTGAGTGATCAACCGCACGCCCTGAACCTCGACCGGCCCCGGCGGGACCTCAACGGTACCGATCACGCGCTCATGATGCCCCTCCCGGTCCGACTGCAGAGCCGTCAGGGTCGTGCCGCGACGGGCCAACCGCAATCGCCCGGCGACCGAATCATCGGCTACCTGCGTGCCGTCGACGTACGTCATCTTGCCATTCTCGCCTAGTTCTTGACGAGTCATCGCTAACACGTGCTGCCCATCGATGCGATCTCGGCGCCGATAGATGGTGACACGATTGCGGTCGTGATTGTCTAGTTGCACCACCAAGCCGATACCGCAGTGCCACGTTGGCTCGCCCTCGCTGATCTCGAGGTCGTGGTAGCTTACCTGTATATCAAAATCGCCCCCGAGCGAGATGCATGCGCGGATTCCGCGAACCCCATCGGTCATGCTGTGATGATGCCGCAGGCCATCGGGCAGCCTCTTGATCGAGCCCGAATCTCCGTTGAAATCCAACCACTCAAAGTCGACATCGTTGGCCATGTCGGGGGTCCACTGCTGAGCCATCGATTGACGACTCTCATTCAAGGCCTTCGTCACATCGTCGGCAGAACAGTCCGAAAGCAGAAACGCGACCGCGAGGACAGCGGCACAGGAGCTGACCCAATTGTGTGGATATGTCATCGTGGGATGGTCCTTCAGCGCGCGGTAAACGGCGGAGGTGGTGAAACGAAGGGCGGCAAAACATGTTCAGCTCAGAACCCGTCTTGGGGATCGGCTCCGAACGTCGTCGGTGCGGGGGTTACCAACACTGTTGTCCGCCCAGTTATTCTAACACCTACGAAGCGGCTGGCTCGCTTCCCCCGATCAATCAAGGTCTGGGCAGCCGAGGACACGCATCCACTGCTCTCGCTCGTAGAAACGGCGGGATGCATCGAGGTATGCCGCAGCAGCAGCGAGTACGAGTGGACGCTGGAGATGCCTATTGTCTTCAGCCAGACGATTGCGACGCGTGACCGCGGGCGCTTCGGCACAGGCCATCGCGAGCGAATCCAGTAGGCTTGCCGCGGCTACCTGGCCCCGCGATACCAACCTCGCCTGATCGCGGCGATGCGAGGCCGAGCCGATCGAGCCCACCGCGTCGCGGCCACCGAGCACCAAGGCGGTGCAGTGGCGTTCCAGTCCAGAGAAGAGATCGGTCTGCGAGCTTGAGCGGGTGTCCGGTTGTCGCGACGAACCGGGCTGCAGCGGCTCGGCGGGCGGGGCATCGACCTCCGAGGCAAACCGCTCAGGGCTCCGCAGATGGTGTCGTTGCAATCTGTCGAGCCCCAGATGACAGCGTCCGGCCCAGGAATCCGGCAATATCCAGTCGTCAGACAAGCCGCGCAGAGTCAACCCATCAATGAGTCCGGCTTGATCCAGTTGCACGCGGCCGACCACTTCCACGGCCAGCCCCGGGCAGCGTGCGAGGAGCTGCAGATTCTCTCGGAATGGGAGCGACGCATGATCGATCGAGATCCCCAACCTCAACCGAGCTCCGCTGCCCTCGTGCTCCAACGCCACTGTACGACCGCTCACGCCGAGAACCACGCCGCGCACACAGACCAAGTCCCATCCGCCTCGCCGCAGCCACGCGGGACTCGTCGCTTGTTCAAAGACCGCGGCAACTTGATCGCCCAACGGCACAGACCATCGCTCCCATGACGACGAGCCGCTGCCAATCGCAGTGTCGTTCTTGCGATCGATCGCCCAGCGAGTTTTGCTGCCTTTGCCGAGTCGTCCGTCAGGCGAACAGCTCAAGTTTTGGACGTCGAGATGCGATCGGCTAAGCGTCTGCGCCGAAGCCGTGGTTGTTCCCAGATCGATCCCTCCCCGATAAGCTTGACCGATCAAGGTGGCATCGCCAGGGCGCGTTTCGACGATCTGATAAAGCTGTTGATCGTCACCGATCAGATGGGTCGCCACGCCCGCGTAGCCGCTCCGAGTCAGGATGGGTTCGGCCACCGCACCATCGAGTGATCGCAGCGACACCGGCGAAAAGGGTCGGCGAGCGAAGCCAGTTTTCGCTGGCGTGAGAGTCTCGGATTGGCGCAGTTCAGCGGCGGCATCGATAGCGATGACGATATCGCGACGAAGTGCTTCGCTATCGGTGTGATCATCGCCGCGGCGCAGTCGCTGGATACCCTCAGCGGTGCGGATCAGGGCTGCCGAGAGGTGAACCAATCCCTCCGCTCGCCCTTGGTGGGCCGCCCGCAGGAGCGAGGATTGGATGATCACACCGCTCGCTCGCGCTCCACTGACCAAGACCCCGTCGATCGCCCGGAGGCTCGCGATTGCAGCCTGACGCACCGCGTCACTGATCTCGATAGGATCGCCGGCATTGACATCGGTGCCTATTTCAGATGACGTCCGATTCGGCGACGAACTCTCATCGGCAGCAGACTCCGCTTCGGCAACGGATGTCGGATCATGGACGGCCAGCGACGTCACGCAGGCGAGCACGTGGAAGCACTTCGGTGAGAGCAGGCAGGAGCAAGCCACATCGTTGATCGTTGTCAAATGGTCGTCAGCGTCTACCTGCAGACGAACCGTTTCTTCGCCCGCCTGGATCGTCCAGACGTGGGCTGCGTGATTCCAGCTCCAGTCGCTGGCCGCAGCGGGTTGACGATCGAGCCGTTTGCGGACCCGGCCCGGCGCAGCGTCGATGATCGCGGCGAGCAACTCGGAGGTGAGAGTGGGGCGAGATGTCGTCATGTCTTCGTCTTTCCAAGCCCAACAAACGGTGAGAAATACCATCTCCATCGCGTCATCGATTTCATCGGCCCGCCTGTGCCCCGCGGATTTGATCGCCAATCCAGCGGGCCAGGTTCTCAGGGCTGACCGCAGCCACGTGCATCCCCGCTCCCGCTACCATCGCAGCGTAGCCCTCGTGATACCTCGCGACCCCACGGTCATCGAGCGCCGCCAGACCCAGACAGGTGACTCCCGAATCGACGAGTGAGCGAACCTCGCCAATCATTTGGCCGACCGACACACCCTCTTCAAAATCAGAAACCAAGATGACGATGCTGCGTGAGGGGACCGTGACAGCTGCCCTCGCGGCGCGGAGTCCGAGTCCAATCTGAGTGCCCCCACCGACCTGCACTTCTAGCAGGAGCGACAAGGGATCGGTGACCTGTTCGCTCAAGTCGATCACCTCCGTGCTGAATGCTAGGAACTTCACCGATAGCGCAGGGAGAGCATCGAGCACGGCCGCGACGAGGGCGCTGTAGATCACCGAAGCGGACATCGAACCCGAGACGTCGACGACGAAGATGACGTGCCAGTCCATTTGACGTTTCGCGGGTGATTGAAACATCAACCGCTCGGCCACCATCGTGGCACGCCCGTCAGGTCGACGATAGCAGTTCGCAAGATTGTCTCGGATTGTCCGCGCGAGATTGAGTTTGCGTGCCCGGCGGCGGGTGGGACGTGGCGATGACAGGCCATTCAAGGCCGGTTGCAGTCGCACCGCCAGTTGCTGGGCCAGATCCTCCGTGATCCGGCGCGCCAAACGCCGCAGCGTCGCGGCCTTCGACTCGGGCATCGCACCGGCGAGCGAGAGGACTTGTTCGAGCAGTTCGATTGATGGGGTGACCGAATCGGGATCGAGTAGCTCTAATGCCGTCGACCGGCCTGCACCCGCCGCTGCCCCCAGGACCTCCTGACATAGATCGCTGCCGAATAGAGCCTCGAGATCCTCTGCCCATTGGGCCGTGGAAGGTTGCGGTGCCTCCGTCCCACCACCGGCACCGGGACGATTGGCCAGCCCCGCACGTGCGCCTTCGCCACGGCCGCGACCGTACAACTGGTCCAACGATGTAGCACACCGGATCGACATCGGTGAGTTGGATTCCGGTGGCAATCCAAAGATCAAACGCCAGCGGTCAGCCAGCGGTAGATCGCCATTGGATACACTCGCTGCAATCTCATCGACTCGATCCAGCGGATCGGTACTCGCTGCACTCTGGCTCGGTCTTTCAGCTCCGGTCCACGAGATGGTGTTTGGATACTTCGCCTCGACTGCCGCGCGACCGGCCAAGTCGGCTCGTCGTAGTCGGACCAGCTCATCGGCGATGGCATCGGGGTTGTGCTGTTGTCGGTAAGACAAGGTGGCACCCTGCTCGTCCAGTCGTGAACCTCGCTCGTCCAAGTCCGATAGACTGACCTGCAACAAACGCTGGCGGTCAGCGGGTGAACATTCAGAGAAAGCACCGCGCAGTGAAGGCAGCCTGGATAGGAACACTTCGTCGCTCATAGGTCGAATGCCATCGCGGATCCCGCATAGCCAGGCCGCGTCACTCTGCATTCTCGGCAAGAGTACTTGGGTCGCACCGGCGAGCGATTCCTTCAGTCGTGCTCGCCCCGCCTGATCGGTTGCCGAGTCCAGCCAACCCCGCGTCAAAGCAGCGAACTCGGCGTCACGCTGTTCATTCAAGACGCACAGTGCGCCCGCTCCGGCACCACCCATGCGGTCGCTGCCGCTGCGCATTGTTTGACGACACCAATGCGTTAGACGCACGCGCCCCGATTGAGAGGGCGGCTGATCGATATCGGCCATCACCGAGGCTTGCAGGTCACCCGTCATCCAGTCCAGTAGATCGACCAGGGCAATGACATCGGTGGGATCGTTCGACCCGCTCAGACCGGCTAGCCGCTGCATGGCGGCCTGCAAGCAGGAATGGATGGTCGAGAGTGACTCCGGCCAGACAAATGCTTGCACCCACGGCGGGTAGGCAGATTCGGCGTCCGCCGGCAAACCCGGCAGGTGCCCGGCGCGGATTCGGGTGGCAATGGTCGTCGCCGCCATGAGCTCGGACAATCCAGCCGCCGCGCGAAAGGAATCACCGATCTGGTGTAGCGATTGCCGCGTCAGCCGGACCAAACCACACTGCGTGGCGATTTGCAGACGGTGCAATATCGTCGCGGGCAAGTCCTCCGTCTCGGAAGCTTCCTGGCCAGGAATCCGACCCGCCCCTCGCACGATCCCCTCGACGACTTGACCGAGCGTGACACCGTAACGCGAAACCGATTCGATCGTGGCGGCGGTCCCTTGTTGCCAACCGACCCGCCAGCGTTCGATCAGGTTCTCGCGGTGACCACGTTGGACTTCATCGACACGCTCAGCATAGGGGATTCCGGCCGCACTGAACTGCCGCAGCACAACCGCACGTGCTCGATCGCGCGGCTGACGCAGAACATCGAGCTTGATCTCCTTGGCATCTTCATCAGCATGCATGGGTACGCCGCTCGATGCTCGGCGAGTCGGGCGGGATCGGCTGGCAAACGAATCACGACCCGGCAGTTTCAACGCTTCGAGTTGCCGATCGATATCGACGGCGAGCCCGCAGCGAGGTGTGGTGGGTGTTACCTGACCCGTCCGATCGCCGATCAGTACTTCGCCCGCTGCTTTGGCGACCGCTCGCCCACGTCCCATCAAATCGCCTTGGACCAAACATGACTCGATCGCTTCGACGAGCTCGCCCCGGCCGGCGGTGCCGAGACCGCGTAGCCGCGCCAGATCCCGCATCATGCGGAGTGTCTCCGTCGCGTCAGGCATGCCGGCAACGTGACCGGCTCGACGCAGTTGCCGGCAAACGGCAGTGACGAGCTCGGCGGCGGCCGCGTCTGCCGCTTGCGACGACGTTGATTCGCACATCCGCTGGTGCCAGACGGGATCGCGGACACCTGCCGGGTAGCCACTGCGTTCGTCGAGTTGGTCAAACGAATAGGGCACCAGCGATACGCCGACCGCATCAGCGGACTCGGCCTTCGATTCGGCTAGCATCGCGGCATCGCGATCCCGCTCCGACACGATCACATCGGGAAGCAAAGCGGCCGCGTGAAAGGAGCCGATCACCGCCGCGCTCTGCTCCGGGGCGGCGCGAATCGCCTCGCGCATGGCGGCTTCACGGACGAGGTCACGCGGTGAGACCTGCGGCGTGCTCTGACGCACGGCATAGCCAAACAACAATGCCGCGTTCCGGATCGATTCGGCGTCCGAGTCGAATCCGGGCGATTCAACCAATCGCTGCCACAATGCTCCTGTATCGGATTGGCCGGTGCGTTGGAGCAGCCGATCCAGCAGCGTGGTGGCGATTTCACCGTCGGGCGGATCATCCGGTTCGGTCGATTCGATTGCCGACAAGTGGGTCTTGGCCGCGACCGATAGATCGCAAGCCACCACGGGCACTCCCCGCCTGCGGGCCCAGCGGATCGCGACCCACTCGGGCGAAAAATCCGCCATCGGATAGAAGAACAATCCGGACTGATCGTGCACCGCGGAGATCGCCACGGGCGCGATTGTTTGCGGATCGGCGAGATGTTCGATCCAGTCCTGCAGGTCCGACGGCAGCTCAACGAGTACGCATTCTGGCGCGAACCCGTCGAGCATCGCTGGCAGAGCTCGGGCGAGCGCCGCCGAATGATGGCGAACCCCGATCAAAAATGGTCTGCGTGACTGCGCCAGCACCGGCATCGACGGATCGAATTCGAAGGAATCCATCACTCCTCCAGGTCCCCTCGCAGCTCCACCAATCGCTTCCACAGCGGGCCCCCGTCTTCGGCTCGCCGCCGGACCGGTCCATCCCAATAGGCGAGCAATCGTTCGCGGTCCTTGGCTTCGTCTTTCATGACGACGCCGAGCAGGTGTCCCGGCATTCGCGATACCGGATCAAATCCACTGGGGAAAAATACACTTTCACGAGTGATCGCTGTAGCGACCGCGACCGCCTCGGCAGTGCTCATCACCGTGCTCGGCCGAGTCACCTGCCATCCCTCATCGCTGCGACCGCTGCGCAGATCACGGAACACCGTGACCAGCAACTCGATCAGTGATTGGTCCACCGCGACGGGAGAACCGGTCTCCGCCAACAGAGCGGCCGCGCGGGTCGATACCAATTCACGCTCACGGACTTCGTCAGCAATGGGCGCGATCGTTTCGAAGTTGAAACGTCGCTTCAATGCTGCCGACATCTCCGAAACGCCGCGGTCACGCAAGTTGGCAGTCGCGATCATGGCAAACCCGGGCGCCGCAAAGATACTGTTACCTTCCCCGTCACCCGCTTGATCCATTTCAGGAATCATCAATCGCCGTTCGCTCAAGATCGAGATCAGGGCATCCTGGACCTCCGGCAGGCAGCGAGTGATCTCTTCGAATCGGACGACCTTGCCGTCTCGCATCGCCGTCATCACCGGCGAGGGCACGAGCGCTTCCCGCACCGGACCGCGGTCGAGCAGCATGGCATAGTTCCAGCCGTAGCGAATTTGATCCTCAGTCGTCCCGGCGGTCCCCTGGACTGCGAGCGAGCCGGTTCCGCTGATCGCGACGGCGAGCAGTTCGCCGAGCATCGACTTGGCCGTGCCCGGTTCCCCGACGAGCATCAAGCCTCGTTCACCGGCGAGCGTCACGACACATCGCTGAACAATATCACGCGGGCCCACGAACTTCTCCGTGATCACGCGCGCCCCCGCTTTGGTCTTGCCGACCTTCACCCCATCGCTGCCACAGATAAAGTCCACCACCGCCTGCGGCGACAGCGCCCAGCCCTCAGGCCGGGGAGCGGAGTCGGACGCCGACAATGCAGTGAGTTCCTCCGCATAACGAACCTCCGCGGGCGGCAGTTGCACGCGAGTCGAAGCCGCTCTGGATGTCGCTTTTTTCTTAGCCACGATTGAATCGACCTTTGGATGGAAATAGGGATGAGTTAGCTTGTTTTAGCCCCCGCAGGGGCGAAGTTTTAGTGCTAGCCCCGAGCGGGGCGGCGTTTCTGTTCAGCCCCGAACGGGGCGGCTGCATGAAAGCCCAGGGCAACGCCCTGGGTCCAATGGTGAGACGGTTTGGTAGCCCCAACGTGGGCGGCCCTTCCGTCCGCTCCATGGGGCGTCATGTGTCAATAGGACCGCCCCGTTGGGGCGAGAGCCGTGGCTGTTTACCCTCCCTGGGGCGGCGTTTCTGTTTAGCCCCAACGGGGCGGTTGTATGAAAGCCCAGGGCAACGCCCTGGGTCCAATGGTGAGACGGTTTGGTAGCCCCAACGGGGCGGCCCTTCTGTCCGCTCGATAGGGTGACGTGTGTCAATAGGACCGCCCCGTTGGGGCTGGCGCGATGTGTTGGCGTCGGATTCCCCAGGCGTTGCCTGGGGCTGTCATAGGGCTGCCCCGTTGGGGCGAGAGGCGTTTCTGTTTGGCCCTCCATGGGGGCGGCGTTTCTGTCTTAGCCCCAACGGGGCGGCTGTATGAAAGCCCAGGGCAACGCCCTGGGTCCAATGGTGAGACGGTTTGGTAGCCCCAACGGGGCGGCCCTTCCGTCCGCTCGATGGGGTGTCATGTGTCAATAGGACCGCCCCGTTGGGGCTGGCGTGATGTGTTGGCGTCGGATTCCCTAGGCGTTGCCTGGGGCTGTCATAGGGCTGCCCCGTTGGGGCGAATTGGGTGGTTTTGTGGCGAATATCGATGGCGTTCAATCCCAGACATACCGTTCGTCAATCTCGATTCCGGCGTCCTTGCACATCTTGCGGAACTCGTCTTGGAAGTCGATCTTCTTATGATGAGCCTCTTGGTGGGCGATGTAACCTTTGCAATTGGGGACGATGGATTGGCTTACCGAAAACACGCCGTAACCCGCTTGCCAAGAGAAGTTTCGCAGTTCGGTTGATTGCTTCTTGAGCCATTTGCTGGTTTCGGTTTTCATTGTTTGAACGACGTCTTTGATCGCGTGATTTCGACTGAGATTGACCAGGGCGTGGATGTGGTCTTTGACACCGCCAATGATGATCGCCGGTGAGTCGACATTGTCCGTCAAGATCGTTGCCATGTAGGCGTAGAGTTCGTTGCGTAGTCCCACGGGTTGCAGTAACGGTTGTCGATTTTTCGTTGAGAACACGAAATGCAATGTGACATTGGCGAGCGATTGCGACATGTCCAGCTCCGTTCTGTTTTAGCCCCAACGGGGCGGCTGTATGAAAGCCCAGGGTTGAATGGTGAGACGGTTTGGTAGCCCCAACGTGGGCGGCCCTTCTGTCCGCTCGATGGGGTGTCATGTGTCAATAGGACCGCCCCGTTGGGGCTGGCGTGACGTATTGGCGTCGGATTCCCCAGGTGTTGCCTGGGGCTGTCATAGGGCTGCCCCGTTGGGGCGAGAGCCGTGGCTGTTTACCCTCCCTGGGGCGGCGTTTCTGTTTAGCCCCGAACGGGGCGGCTGTATGAAAGCCCAGGGCAACGCCCTGGGTTGAATGGTGAGACGGTTTGGTAGCCCCAACGGGGCGGCCCTTCTGTCCGCTCGATAGGGTGGCGTGTGTCAATAGGACCGCCCCGTTGGGGCTGGCGTGATGTGTTGGCGTCGGATTCCCCAGGCGTTGCCTGGGGCTGTCATAGGACTGCCCCGTTGGGGCGAGAGCCGTGGCTGTTTACCCTCCCTGGGGCGGGGGTTCTGTTTGGCCCCGAACGGGGCGGCGGTATGAAAGCTCAGGGCAACGCCCTGGGTTGAATCTAGAGGGTCTCTTCGTATTTGGGTGGGTCTCCGTCGCAAACCCGCTGCCAGGCCAGCCGGAATTGATCGCCGACGCGGCGTGGGCAAACGATTAGATTGGCGTAACCACCGCGCAATCGATCGGTGTTCTCGTACCCGAACATCGTCAGTTTCCAGCTCTCGATGGGTAGATTCGGTAATTTCAAGGGCTCCCAACCACCGGGCAGGAACGCATCGCGTCCGGCGCGACTGCGTTTGGCCGAGACGAGATATTCGCTTTCGACCAATTCCGATGTCGCCGCCTTCAATTGCGTGGTGGTCCAGCCATTCCATCTTTTTAGGTTCGCATTGGTACAGTCGTGAAGGGCGAGAATCTGCAGGTACAACGCAGCGGCGTCTTCGCTGACTTTGAGCTTCTTCTTCACCTTGGCGACGGTATCGGCTGCGGAGATTCGTGGATCCTGTTCCCATTGCCCTTCGGCAATGGATGAGTCGTCATCGCGGTTGCCCTGGCGAATATTCGTTAGCTCCTCGCCTCGCATGGCTCGCACCATCTCAGCGAACTGGAGATGCGCGGTTCCATCGGTTTCCCAATCAAACGTCAGTGCGGCGGCAACGAGCAGAGCGGCATCCTCTTTGTCCGTGTGCAGTCGGGCAGGGCGGAACCATTGATCCACCGCCGGTGGCATCACGGCGCCAACGATCAGGCCGCTGTCGAAGGTGTAGAAGCCCTCGGCGGTCTGTTCGCACTTGGCGATCATAGCCGAAAATTTCTCAATGGTTCCGTCGACGTCGGTGGTTTGATCGGTGTGGTAGGGTTCGGTTCGGCGGCACCCCATCGGCAGAACCACGTTGGGATTGTCGAGGTATTCTCGTACCGCATCGATCAACGCCGGAATTTTCTTTCTCGCTTCGTCTCCGTGTGGCAATTGGTAGTTCACAAACGCGATCGCCGCCGGGAGATTCGGCAGCACCGCATCGATACTGAACGTCATCGGCGGCGTTAGCGTGCCGCTGAGTACCTGCTGACGATACTTCGTTCCATAGGCGAAATGCAGTTCTCGAGGCTGGAGCACGGGAGACGCCGCCGGATCGGCTAGTAGATCGCAGAGCAGTTTCGTATTGAGCGTCTGATAGCCAGCCCGAACCGACTGCATCTTACCGATCAAATCGGCGGGCAACTTCACCGACACCTTGCGGGCTTGTTGCCACGCATCGACCATGAAACGAAACGCCAACTCGACGCTCTTGCCCAACGCACCGACACTACTGCGACGACACCCTTCGGCCACGACTGAGAGGGAAACGGGATCAGCATCGGCCGCTACCACAGCGGCCTTGATCTCGTTGACTTTCCAACCGTAGTGGGATCGCAGTTCCTTGGTCAGTTTCTCTTGACCGTACGCGACTGTACGGAAATTTCCCATCCAACCGAGTGCGACTTCGATGGGCGTGACACCAAGTTTCTCCGCCGCGGCGTCGAGCATCTCAGCGGGGATCAGCGGCAGAGTTTCCACGTCGCCGACCGCATCGACAAACCGCCGCAGGGGATCGCCACCCCAGCGTTTTTGTAAAGGCACGGTGTGCTCGATCACAAAACTCTTCGGTGGTTTGGGATTTCCAGACTCGGCATAGGACAAGATCACGACTTTCTCGGCCATGTAGTTACCGACCTTATAAGCAATGTGTCGAGTTTTCGCCTCCACGAACGCGGCTGGCCGTTCATCGCTCGGGTACTTGCCCGCCTTGCCGAGTTTTTTGGCAGCCGCTTTATCGGGAGCCGCCGCGACGTGGACTACCAGTTTACCTGGCAGATCCAAGAGCCCTCCGTCTGCGATAAATCGCAAAGCGTCGAGCCAGGCCCCTGTCAGTCGCTTGCCCACCGGTGTCCCGGCGTCGGCGCCCTCATGTGCGTGTTGCCAGAACACTTTCCACGCCACTGCGGCCGCATCGTCGATCAAGCCAAAGTACCAGTTGTCACCTTTGGGCATCGTTTCGACATCACCACCACGAAGGAAGTCAACAATGGTCGTCAACTGTTTGGGATCGACCGTATCGTGGTATCGGCCTCGGTAGCTTTGAGGAATGATCGACGGAGCGAACGCAACGAACAGTTCTGACAGCCCCGCACCAATGGCTTTGTCAGACGCCAGAGGAGTCTTTTTCTTCGATTCCGTTGCGGTTGATGCCGAGCCCTCGTCTGCGATCCCCATCACGGCTCGTGTCAATTTGTCGAGCGAGATTTGTTCCACTGCGGCGAGGCGGGCGATGCGAGCCACGCCGCGCACGAGACGCGGCGGCGCCTTCGGCAGTAGCTTGCTCACTGCGGTGGCGCAGGCAGTTCGATTGGCATCGGGATGCTTGGGGTCTTCCTTGATCTTCAACGCTTCATGCTCGACAGCACCCGCCGCGAAGAGTTTCTTCGACTGCGCTGCGGTCACCTTTCGCAGTTTGGTCGAACTCGCCGCGCAACGAATCTGAAAGAAGTGCAAGAACAGGGGCGGCAACCCGATCGGCTGGCCTTCTCGGTATCGACTCAGGTTCCCCTTGAGCGAGGCAATTCGAATGCCGGAGTCGATGTCAATGAGTTCGTCCTGATTGGAAACACACCAATACGAATCGCTGGCCGGTCGGTCCACGATCGCTGCGGCACAGTGCATGCCCGCGTCGGCCGAGGGTGCCAGCACGACGCGGCGTCCATCGACGCCGCAGCTTTCGAATTGCTGGTCCCGCCGCCGAACCACACGCAGACCTAGCATGCCACCGGCAACACCGAGTGGTGATTGTTTCAGCGAACTCGGTGCCGGCATCAGGTGCGACATCGTCCAATGGATCTTCCCGCCCGCAGGCAGATTCTGCTCGAACCATGCCGGGACGCTATCACGGATCGCTTTACCCGTGGCGGGGTCGATCTCCTGCAGACCCAAACGTTTTGCGGCCTCGGCCGCGGATTCTTCTTCATCGGTATCGAACTCGTTCCAGGCCCTGTACAAATTCTTCTGATTCCAGAATCGCTCCCCGTCGGAGAACCAATGTTGCGATTCGGGTAGCACATCGTCACCGCTGTGGAGCACCCGAGTGCCGTAGAACACGCCACCATCACAGGGCATCATTCTGTCGACGTTGAGCCCATAGAAATACTGACTGGTCGCTTTTGCCTGGCCACCTTCGCTCAACCAAGCCAGTTTGTATTCATAGCCCGTTCCTCTATCGAGCAACCCGATTACTGCGTCATCGCGCACGCGAATGATTTTCTCGAGATGCTGGTCCTTTTCCAATTGGAATTCACCGAGTGTTTGATGGCCGTCCGGTCCGAACGACTCTACCTTCCCATCGACCACCATCGTCAGGTACGGAAAGCTAGCGACAGCTTTGGAGCGGTGCTCGGAGATGCGAGGGAGTTTCCGCTCATCACCGAACGCGTCGAGGGCGGGCCAGCCGTATTCGTCGAGCACGCCGGCGGCGAGCGTTCGCGTGAGCGCCGCCACGAAATCGACCTTGGACAATCGCGGGCCGAGTTCGGGAAATTGCTCGCCCGTTGTCCGGCCGGCACATTTGGCGAGTACGTTGAGGCTTTCCTCGACGTCGCAGAGTCCTCCCGATTCGAGATTCTTGACGTGGTCATCGAGGAACCGCCACCACAGTTCGCGGACGGCCGCATGATCAGCCGCGGCGGCTTCAAAGCTACGCTGGGCCGGCACCGCCCGGCCATACGAATGCCGACGCGGCGTGCTGCCCGTGAAGGTGACCAAGGACTCCAGTTGCGAGTAGACCTTGGGTCCAAATCGCTCGTCAGCGATCACGTGAGTCAATTGCGAGTTGCGCCGGTCATGATCGACGTCGGCCCGCAGCCAACCATCAAAATTCAGTTCGCGGTGATCGGCGGCAACGGCGATCGGAAGTTCGAGTTCCAGCATCAGCTCGATCACATCCACATCGAGCACACCGCCGTAGTACCCGCGACGATCCAACGCAATGGCAACGGCTTCGTCTCGGATCACGTCCGCCGTCAACGCGATGAGATCAAAGACCCGAGAGTTCGGCGACGACTCGACCGACGCGAGCCGACCGATCCAGCCCGCCCGTCCGCCAGGAATTTCAACGTCCTCGGGCAGATCGGAAGTGGGTCGGCCCAGCAGCGGCAAGACATTCCACGTGTCGAGCAAATCCAACCAAGCCCACACGGGGCTGTCGCCTTGGTAGGACGACTGTGGGTCGGTATGGGCGAGTAACCACATCGCGAACGTGTCGTCCTGCTTGACGATCCGGGCGACGTTCTTCTTGACCGATTTCCAAAATTGCATCGATGTCCGCGACATCGCTGGCGATGAGATAACCGCCAGCAAGAACGCGTCGACTTCGGTGTCGGGATCCCGGTCGGCAGCTTTGGCGAACTTGGCGAGATCCTTGGCCGCGGTCGCCATCGGTGGCATCCCGCCCATGGTCCGTCGTACCATTAAATCCAGTAGCGTTTCAAAAGCCTCGGCTGGCTCGAACTGATTGGCCAGATCGCGTGTGTACTCCGTCAATGCCTTCCCCGAGAGGCAGCCACTGAGGGTGAACTCGAGCACAGCATCGCGGCGCCGAATGGGATCGACCGCGAGGGAGTGAACCCGTTCGGCCTCCAACGCTTTGCCGATCGCGCGCCCGGCGTAGGTGGTGTTGCCTAGGTCTTTATAAATCCTCGCCGCTTCCTCCCAAAACGGAGGCAGGAAATGCCGCACCGAGCGGTTGAGCTCGCCAGCCATCTCCACGAAGGCATCCATGGCGTGGCCGGGTTTCGACTTCGCCTTCCGCGCTGCCGCTTTGATCCGCTTGACCAACACGAGCGCATCTTTGGCATTCTCGGGATGATGGATCAACGCCCAGCTGGCAAAGCCAAGTGCCTGGCGACTCTGCTGTCCAATCGGCTTGCTCTCACCCGCGGGCTGCAGGCCGAGGAATTCCATCGCCAAGTCTTCGGCGGGGCCCAGTCGGTCGGCGCTCAAACGAACGACCACGCGGCCTCCCAGTGCCGCTCCGGTGTAACGTCGTGCGACTACCTTCTCGGTGGCATTCTGATCGACCTTGGCCGACGCAGCCACCATCCCTCCCGCAGCCAACTGGGCATCCCAACGCACCTGTTGAGCGGTTCTCTTTTTTGCTTTGGTTGGTTTCGATTTCACGCTGCTCATGCCGTTTTCTCCGCTGACTCTTCGACCTTCCGTTTCGCATAGATCGCCGATGCCATCCGTACTCCTTCGCTGAACGTGACCGCACCGAGGTCAGCGATCTTGACCGCCCGTTCGCTGGCATCGACGAACACGAGCTGCCCGGTGTAGGTTTCCGATTCCGGGTACTCGTCACCGACGTAGTAGCGAGCCTCGATCAACGTGTCGTTTTCCCAGATTCGGCAGGTTGCGTAGCCACCGCGAACGGGATACCCGAGTCGCCGGCAGAGAGACAACGCAAAATTGAGCTGTTCGAACATGCCGCCGGAGTAATCGTCGATTGACTTCAACTCCGTTTGCTCGGCGGTGGGTTGATTGACGGGGCGATAGAGTTGATCGATCGTTTGTGAGATCGACAGGTCGCTGGCGAGTTCCCGCAGTTCGGCGAGGTCGGCGATCAAGATCGGATGCGGCATCATGACCGCAGGCGACTTGTGCCACTGGGTCTCGCCATCGAGATCGATCACGCCGAATCCGCGTTTAGTCTCGACGTCGCGGAGCAGGCCTGTTTTTTCGAAATCAGGTTTGCCCTTGGCATCGACTGGCGCGACGACGAGGTTCTCCAAGCTGGACCGCCAATCTGGGTCCGGCCAGATTTCTTGGAGGACATCACGCGGGATCGGCAGCGACCGCAACATCCAACGCTCGACGCGGAGCAAGCATTCGTTGCGGTGATCGTCGAGCCATTCGGCGAGGGCCCGCAGGGATTCTGCCGTTTCGGATTCCTTCAACCATTTCGGCACCGACGCGAGCGTCTTGCCCTTGGGGTTGCGGCACACCAATTTGCCGCCCGCCAGGCCAATTTGATAATCCCGTTCGCCCGGCAGCCAAGCGACATCCGACGGTTCGACCATGAGTTCCACCTCAAATCAGCGACCACGCAACCGATGGGGACGACCGCCCCACCTGGATCCAATTGTGGCACATCCGCACGACTCCATGGGGTTCGTCGGTAAAAGAGGCTCGCCTTGGCGGGCAATCGCATGCTTTGGCGCGCGGGACTGATATTTCCGAACTGATCTTGATCTTTTGACGCCGCTGCGGGGATGATCGGGGTTGTTGTCAATGCACCGCTGCGGTGCTCACTTTCACGGCCAAAGAAAAAAGTAACCCTCTGTGATGGACGTTCCGACGATTATGCCAACACAATCGCGTTTGCAACCCAATCGGTTGTGGTTTTGTGCGTTATTCCTGCTTTCCGCCTCGCCGGCCTGGGCGGCCCCGCCCTCTGCTGCGGCGGCGCTCGGTCTCGAGCCAGTCCAGGATGGCGTTGTCTATGAATTGGTGCAGGACGACCAGGTCGATCGCTGCACGGTGCAAGATATCGACCGCAGTGACTGGTCCGGCTGGGAAGTGGTTGCTGCCGATGGCACGCTCCTGCGGCGCTTTGCCGATACCAACGGCGACAAGAAGATCGATTTGTGGAGTTACTTCCAGTACGGCGTCGAGGTTTATCGTGATGTCGATGCCAACTTCAATGGCAAGGCCGACCAGTATCGGTGGATGGCCACCGGTGGAACCCGCTGGGGCGTCGATGCCAATGAGGACGGGACTATTGATCAATGGAAAGTGATCTCCGCAGAGGAGACCACGATGGAACTGATCGCGGCACTGGCGACCGAAGACGCGACGCGGTTCGCGGCCCTCTTGGCGACCGAGTCGGATATCCAGGCCGCGGGGATTCGTGGCGACATGCAGGAGTCCCTCAACCGCAAAGCCACGCGTGCAGCGTCGAAGTTCAAGGACTTTGCGGGTTCGCAAGATACCGTCGATCGGGAATCGGAATGGTTGCAATTCGCAGCGAATGCTCCGGGCCTGATGCCCGCGGGCGAGCCTGGATTCGAGAAAGACGTGCTGGCCTACGAGAACGCAGTGGCGATGTTCGAAAGCGGCGACCGTTCGGGACAGTTGCTGGTGGGCACGATCATGCGATCGGGTGATGCCTGGAAACTACTCGACCTACCTGTACTGGCGGAGCAGGGCGAACCGATTGCCCAAGCAGGCGGCAACTTCTTCACCCCGGGAGGAACGTCAGCCATCTCCGCGTCGGGCTCCAGCGCGGGAGATACCAAAACACAAATGCTCGTCAGTAAACTCGAAGCGATCGATACCAAGTTGGCGCAGGCATCGCAGACCAAAGACCTCGCCGTCCTCAATGAACAGCGTGCCGACGTCGTGTCGAATCTGGTCGACGCCGCCACGTCGGCTGAGGAACGCGATACCTGGACGCGTCAACTCGTCGATACCGTCAGCGTCGCGGTACAGAGTGGTGCCTATCCCGAAGGTTTGGCACGCATCCAATCGCTCGCCAAATCGTTGGCGCGGTCGGGAAGCCCGCAAACAGAATCACTGCGGGCGTATACCGAGTACCAACTGATCGGGACGGAGTATATCGCCCGGCAAAGCCCCGATGCCGACTTTGCCAAAATTCAAGAATGGTGGTTGGGCGAGCTCAATGAGTTTGCCGAGCGACATCCTCAGGCACCCGAAACCGCACAAGCCAAGCTGCAATTGGCTCTGAGCAAGGAATTCGAAGGCCAGGACAAAGATGCACTCGAATTCTATAAGCAGGTTGTGACCGATTTCCGCGGCAGCGACGCTGCCGAACGGGCTGCCGGAGCGATCGTGCGACTGCAATCGGTGGGGAAACAGGTCGACCTCGAAGGACACACGATCCAGGGCAAAGCGTTCCGGTTGAGCCAACTGCGGGGCCGCCCCGTCGTGCTGCACTACTGGGCCACCTGGTGTGAGCCCTGCAAACAGGACATGAAACGACTGCGCAGTCTGCAGGCTCGCTACCAACGGGCCGGATTACAGATCGTCGGGGTCAACATCGATAACTCACGTGAACAGGCCGTCGCCTACCTCAAGGCGAACCCGCTGCCGTGGTTCCAACTGTATGAGGATGGCGGTCTCGAAGGCAGCCCGCTGGCCAAACAGTTTGGTGTGCAAACGCTGCCAACGATGATGTTGATCGATAGCAAGGGACGTGTCGTTCGTCATAACATTGGCGAAGCCGAACTCGACGACGAACTCGCTGAATTGGTTAAATAGGCGACCGCCGCGGTGCAGGGGCGCGCGATTGCCCAATCAAGAATGCTCCGGCCGCTCAGCGTGCCGGTCGCGAGCGTGATTGATTTGACACGCACCCATGTTACACTTCGGTCGTTTCACCGGGCTGGTGAGATATTCCATTTCATCTTCCAACGAGACGATCAGTCATGGTTCGCACTGCTTCGACGATGATGCCATTGGGCACAGCGGCTCCCGATTTTTCTCTTCCCGAAACCGACGGCGACACCGTTTCGCTGGCGGATTTTAAAGAGAGCAAGGCGCTGTTGGTGGTTTTCATGTGCAATCACTGCCCCTACGTCAAGCATGTTGCTGAACAGCTCAAACTGCTCAGCGACGAGTACATGCAGCACGGCGTCGGCGTGGTGGGCATCAACAGCAACGATATCGAGAAGTATCCCGATGATAACTTTGCCGCGATGACGGCAGAGAAGGAGGAACGCAATTACTCGTTCCCCTACGCGCTCGATGAAGATCAATCGGTAGCGATTGCCTACGGCGCCGCGTGCACTCCCGATTTCTTTCTCTTTGACGGTGATCATCGGCTGACCTATCGCGGCCAACTCGACGGTAGCCGCCCCAAATCGGGCACGGCCGTTACCGGCGTCGACCTCCGCGCGGCCTTGGATGAAACCTTGGCAGGGCGTACCGCAGCGATCGACCAAAAACCCTCGATCGGCTGCAACATCAAGTGGAAACCGGGCAATGAACCGGAGTACTTCGATCCCAACGGCAGCGCCAAGTAAGTACCCAGCAGAACCGCCCCGTTGGGGCGAAATCCGTGTTTGTCTTGGCCCCAATGGGGCGGTGGCATGATGCCTGGGGTTGCATTGAGAGCCCCAACGGGGCGTCGTTATGAAAGCCCAGGGCAACGCCCTGGGTGGAATGGCGGGATGATATGGTAGCCCCAACGGGGGCGGCCCTTCTGTCCTGCCAATCGGATGACGTGTGCCCATAGAGCCGCCCCGTTGGGGCTGGCGCGATGTGTTGTTGTCGGGTTCCCCAGGCGTTGCCTGGGGCTTTCATAGGGCTGCCCCGTTGGGGCGAAATCCGTGTTTGTTTTGGTTCCAACGGGGCGGTGGTGTGACGTCCCAGGGTGACGTCCCGGGGTTGCATTGAGAGCCCCAACGGGGCGTCGCTATGAAAGCCCAGGGCAACGCCCTGGGTGGAATGGCGGGATGATATGGTAGCCCCAACGGGGCGGCCCTTCTGTTCTGCCAATCGGATGACGTGTGCCCATAGAACCGCCCCGTTGGGGCTGGCGCGATGTGTTGTTGCCGGATTCCCCAGGCGTTGCCTGGGGCTTTCATAGGGCTGCCCCGTTGGGGCGAAATCCGTGTTTGTCTTGGCCCCAACGGGGCGGTGGCGTGGCGTCCCGGGGCTGCATTGAGAGCCCCAACGGGGCGGCGGCGTGACGACCCAGGGCAACGCCCTGGGAGGAACGTATTACGGGATCTGTTGCAGGGTGACTTCGGTGCGATATCGTTTTCCGTCGCGGAGGATTACCATCTCGATCGGTTGGTTCGTTGGGGTGATGCCGACGCGGGCGACGAGATGGTCGTCGTCTTCGATGCGGTAGCCGTCGAACTGCAGGATCACGTCGTCTTTTTGTAGTCGAGCGGTTTCCGCAGGGGATCCCGAACGGACGTTCTTGACGCGGGCGCCGCCGAATTTCAGGTCGTTCTCGCGGTAGACGTCCACGGCCGAATCCGGGCTGACTTTCATCGACGCGTATTGCCCCGATACTGTCGGGAATTCGGTCGCAGCAAATTCAGGGTCGAGGGTGACACCGAGATAGCCGCGGCGGAGTTGGCCGTGCATGATGAGTTCTTCGGCCACCCGGGCGGCCATGTTGATGGGGATCGCGAACCCGATGCCCTCGCTGCCGCCACTGCTGCTGGCAATCGCCGTATTCATGCCGATCACTTCGCCGCGAAGATTGAGTAGGGGGCCGCCACTGTTTCCGGGGTTGATGGCGGCGTCGGTTTGGAAGAAATCTTGCAGGTCGATCCGTTCTTCGCCCAGCGACAAATCACGCCGCCCTTTGGCGCTCATGATGCCGAAGGTGACTGAGTGGCTGAGCCCGAAGGGGCTGCCGATCGCGATCACGAAGTCGCCGATTTGGACCCGGTCACTGTCGGCCAACCGAGCCGCCGGGGGCAGCGGTTGAGAGGAGGGCAGGGGACGGCGGCTTGTATCGCGAGCGGACCTGGAGTGGGCTGCCAGTTTCATGACTGCGACATCGGTGCTCGCGTCCATCAGGATCCGTTCGGGACTCCAGCTGCGTCCGTCACTCGTCCGCATCGTGATTTGGTCGACGGTGGCGCCGTGGATGACATGCCGATTGGTCATGACCCACCGCTCACCGGAGATTTCGAGTACCACACCGCTACCCGCTTCGTCATAGGATTCAGACGACGCACCGTTGCCCGTTACCTTGTGCGCCTCGATGTGGATCACGCTCGGTTTGACCAATTGAGAAACGTGCCGAACGAGATTGCCCAGGCGATCGAATTGGGCGACCTCCTCAGCCAGTTCGCTGAACATTTGGTCGCGTTGGACATCCGCTTGGCTGCGCGAAGGGATTCTACCCAGAGTCGCGTGGGGAACCGGAGCGGTTTGAGTCGACGGTGGGGCGAGGGCGGGCGGTTGAGCTGTCGCGTGAGGAGCCGATCGGGTGATCGGGCCACTTCGGTAAATGCTCTCGCTGCGATCGACCGAGCCGCTGCGTGACCGGGCCGCGCCGGCGTCCTGCGCCGCTGCGGGATTCCAGGCGACAACACTGACAGTGCTGAGTAGGATCACAGCCAGGGCGGCCGTCGATAGGTGACTGCCTGTGCTGCCACCGGAGATCGGTGCGATTGTGGTGGTGCGTTGGCGCATTTGGTTCCAGCTCGGCATCGAGACCCTTTCCAGCGAAATGAACCCGGGCTCGTGGGCCGAGCCGTGGGACAACAGATTGTAGGCATCGTCCACCTCGCGGGGCCAGCTTTGGAGATCGGTGTCGACGAGGCACAACGGCAAAAACCCGTCTAATCGGACCTGAAAATGGCCGCTACTCGATCGATTGTTCGCCAAATACCGATCTTTTCTGTTGTTCCGGATGCTCTGGATATTTATCCTAGGAGGCTTGGGAACCTGTCCGGATAGGGGGCTGCCCCCCTTGAAAGGAGCGGGAGTTCATTCCGACTGGGGTTCCAAGCCGTTTTTTCTGTATTCATTCACAGGAACCTTTTTGGGTGGTGGGCATCCAAAAATCACGCCAGCTTTATCGGGGTGATTACGTGAGATAATCTGCCCGTCACCGTTCCTTATGGCTAGGTCGCTGGATTTCGCCGCTCGCTTATTTGGACTTTTCCGTCATGAAACGCTTCACTTCGACCCCCCTGCGAGATTGGTTGGTTGGCTCTCGCTCCGATATTCCTGATGGTGAATCTTCCTCGGCTGCCCGCCGTCGGCGGCTGTCCCGATCGATCGCGGGAACATCGAATCGGCGCGCGGCCCAACGCCGTATTCAACTGGAAAAACTCGAATCGCGACAACTCTTGGCTGTCGTCAGCGGTGAGGTGTTCCTCGACGTCAATCAAGATGGCCTGCGCCAGGACGACGAAGTTGCCGCGGCGGATGTTCGCGTGTATATCGATCAGAACACGAACGGGAAGCTCGATGCCGCCGAGCTGTCGACGAACACCGATGTGGATGGGTTTTACTCGTTTCCAACCCTGAACGCGGGCGATTACCAGGTCCGCGTCGATCCTGCTGCAGGCTTCGTGCAGACGGCGCCGTCGGTCACCTTTGGGTGGGACGACACGGTCGTTCAAGATGAGAACGGTGATTACTTCCGTGCCGCGCAGTTGTTCCAAGTTGATGCTCAAGGGGAGGTCGAGTCGATCGGCCAACCCACCAGTCGCCGCATGGATGGGCTGGTCCAGATCGGCGACAATTCACTGCTCGGTATCGATACCCGGGCCAACGAAGTCTTCCGCGTCGATCCGTATACGGGGGAGCGGTTTCGCATCTCCGAATCTAATTTGGACATCGTTGGTGGCTTGGCATACGACCGCGTCGGCAACGCGGTGTACACCTTGGTGCGAGGCAGTTCCGAGGCGACCAACCGAACGCTGGCGCGGATCGATACCAATACGGCGAGTGCGACCTTGATCGGTGATGGCTATTCGGGGTTGAGTTCGGTCAGCGACTTGGCGTTTGATCCTGTGAATCGTCGGGTGATCGGTTTCGATAACAGCGACGATGAGTTCTTTGCGTTTGATCTCAACGGGATCGGAGGCACGCTCGCCCGCGCGAGTTTCACGGGGATCGACGCCAGTTCGATGGCTCTGGCAACCGCTGAGCAACTCGAGGGAGTCTTGCCCGGTGGACCCACCAGCACGTCGACCTATGTGTGGATGTTCGATGCCGATGACAACGATCGCACCTCGACATTGTTGGTTGAGATCCCCGATGCGCTGCCCAATATCGTGGAGACGGCGATTGTGCGGGCCTCAATCGACGTCAGCGAGGCCGTTCGTCCGGTGGCTCTGACGCGCAGCGCAATTGGCAACAATGCGCGGGATATTACAGTGACCCAGTTTGAATCTCGCAACGGCGTGAACTTCGCAGTCGCCCCGGACGTGATTGGATTTAGGCTTCTGCCGAGCAGGCCGCTAACCGGTGCAGGGTCGCTCGGACAAGTGGGGGCGACTGTCGTCGGTGGCGCGATCGAGGAAGATTTCGTCGAGGTGTCGCTGAATCGGCAGCCCGATTCCGATGTGACGCTGAACCTGTCACGTTCGAGCGGTCTCGGGGGCGATCCCGGCGTCGTGCTCGATGTGAATCAACTGACCTTCACGCCCGATGACTGGGCGACGCCCCGCCGCGTGAGATTGACCCCGGATCCGGCTCACGAAGTCCAGGTGATCACGCCGAGCACGTTGACCGCGACCGTGGACGCGGCGAGCTCGGATCCTCAGTTCGCCAACCTGCCAGCGCAGACGTTACCCGTCCGCGCTTTGCCAGCACTCGACGCGGACAAGTTCGACACGCCAGTCATCAGCGAGATATTGATCGACGGCCGGTTCACTTCTGCGGTCACCAATACCACCGACCAATACATCGAATTGCGTGGTAAACCCAACGAAGTACTGCCCGCGGGTACCTATTTCGTCGTCATTGAGGAATGGTCAACCAACACCGGCGATATCAGCACCGTGATCGATCTGAGCGGCCAATCGTTTGGTGAGAATGGTTTCCTCGTCTTGTTGCAGGGGGCGAATAGCTATGACGCCTCGTTTGGCGCCAACGTGTTGCAAAGCGATCTTACCGGATTCAATGGGCTGCCCGGTGGGATTTTTAGTAGTGCTCAGTCCAACGGCTCGCTGGACACGCCGTTAGATGATGCGAGTTACTTCCTCATCCAATCCGACACGCCGCCGGCGGTCGATGATGACATTGATGCCAACGACGATGGATTCATTGATGCCGATAGTCCGGCTGCGGACTGGACGACATTCGACGCTGTCGCGATGCATGGCTACACGTTCAATCAAGCATCCTTTGCCCCCATCGTTTTTGTCGAGAATGCCACGAATTATCAACCTGTGGTGGAGCGCAACAGCCGTGGCCAAACGATCGTGTCCATCGATGGCTTCGGTTACGTCGGCCGTATCGGAGACTCGATCGGCAGTGACTACGAAGACTGGGTGGGCGGGACCGTTGACGATGTCGGCCCAGGCTTCTGGGGCGGTGAAGCAGATGAGGAAGGCTTGTTTGAGTTTCATGAAAATGAGCTCACCTTTCCGGCCTTGAACGATCATGCTCTGGATCATATTGGCGAAAGCAATTTTGTCGGCGGCGTGCGCGGCAGGATTTCGCTATTGCCTTCCAATGGCGACATTGAGAACGGCACACCTCCCGACACCACCTTGCCCGCCGAAGGCGTGACGGTCTTTGTCGACACCAATGGCAATGGAACGCGCGACGATCTGTTGCATGTGGTGGAACCCGATGACGCCGCTCCGCCGTTTGATATCAACAATCCCCTCCCCAACGATGCCGAGTATCCGCTGACGCAGGAGTACGACGGTGTCACCATCAGTTGGGCCCGAGCCGATGGTGCGATCGTCACGGACGATATTGTTTCGCGTCGCCAGCAGATTGGTTTTCGTACCGTGGGAAATCGGATTTTCAGTGCGGGCCCGTTCGATGAGTTCTACTCATCGAACCGTTTGCGATTCGATTTCTTTCGGCCGATCAGCTCAGCATCGATTGATGTGTTCAATTCGAACTCGCGTGGATTTGTGTACGGGCGGCTCGATGCTTACAACGCCGCAGGCGAGCTCGTCGCCACGTCGCTGAGTTCGGCCGTCAGTGGTAGTCAGCGAGGACGGATAACCGTGTCTGCGCCCGGTGAGCAGATCGTGCGTGTGGAGGCCTACGGCGACGATTCCTTCAACGCAGACTCATTCAATGTGAGCTTTGATTCGTTCAGCTACCTGCAGCCTGAACCGGTTGCGATCACGGATCAAAATGGGATTTACGAGATCGGCGGCCTGTTCCCCGGCAACTATGAACTCGCCGTTGCCGGGACCGCCGAAGTCGCCAATCTGCTCGCCACGTCGACGACACCGTTCCGGATTACGAAGTACGAAAACTTTTTCTTCGATAGCGAGTTTCGTCCCAACACCGCGCCCACTTTCCCAGAGGGCACGAATATTGTCTTCAACCTCGATGAGAATCCACCGGCGGGTAGCGTGATCGGGACCATCGATGCCTACGACGCCGATAACTCTGGGTTGACCTATGAGTTCGTTGCCGGCAACAGCACGGGATTGGAACTCGTGGTCCTGCCCGACTTCACCGCCGAGATCCGCACGACCGCTGACGCGGACCTGGACTTTGAAGCCGAGCCCGAGCGGATCTTGACCGTTCGTGTTTCGGACGAGCTTGGTGCGAGCGAATCGGCACGCGTCACGTTGCAACTCAACGACATCAACGAGGCGCCGGTTATTTCGGATGCGGAGCTGTCGGTGCCCGAGGGCGCTGTCGCTGGCGCGACAACAGGCACCGTAATCGGGCGCATCGATGCGGTCGACCCGGATGCCGATTCCGACCAACAGCTCACCTATGATGTGATTCCAAGTACGGACGAGGATTTCTTTGAGAATGACGGCTCACCCTATTTCTCGGTCGATCAACTCACCGGAGTCGTCCGCCTGACCGCTCCGCTTGATTTTGAAGCGATCAGCTCACTGGTCCTGAGGGTTCGCGTCAGCGACAACAACTCGGCTGAGGGGCAGACACCGGGCGTTGCCATCGCCGACAAAATCATTCGTGTCTCCGATGAAAACGATCCGCCACAGGTTGCCACGACATCCTTCGACGTGCCCGAGTCGGCGACCGGCGAATTGGCGAACCTCGAAGCGATGGACCCAGACGACGGGCAGAATCACACATTCCAACTCGTCAACCCAAGTTCCTTGCTGCACGTAACAGCCGCCGGCCAGGTGGTCCTCAATCCGGGGCAAGCATTGGATTTTGAAACCGCTCCGGAAATTCGGTTCGACGTTTCCGTCAGTGACAACGGTAGCCCGCCGCTGGCCACGACATCCACGATCGTTCTGAACGTGCAGGATGTGAACGAGCCCGCTGTGCTGAACCGAAACAGCAATCAGAACAGCCCCGCGAGCGAGAACCAGCCAGGACTGTTGATCGCGACGCTGGCGCTGGTCGATCCGGAAGGGCTGAATTCTGATTACGCGTATGAGCTGCTGCCGGGCCCCGATTCGGACCTGTTCCAGTTCGATCCGCTCAGCGGCCGTTTGCAATTGGCCGACGGAGTCACTCTCGATTACGAGGCGGCACCCCATCACGACCTGTCTTTTGAAATCGTCGACCGGACCGGCCAGCTCCCGACCACAACGCAGCCATTTCGAGTCTACGTCAACGATGTCAACGAGCCAGCTTACGTAACGACCAATAAAATCTTTGTCTCCGAAGTGCCTTCCCCTGGAGATGAGATTGGACGCATCGGAGTTGTCGATCCCGATCCAAACATTGCCGGCAGCAGCCTCTCGATTGAGATCATCGGCGGCACGGCGCAGCAGTTCTTTGAGTTTGAATCGGCGGCCAATTCGCCCGGCAAACCGGTTGCGGATATCGACCCGTTCTTGTTGAAAGTTCGCGGCGATTTTGATCTAGCGGACTTCCGAGCGATCGATCCAGAGGACCTGGATCTGCAGGTCCGAGTTTCCGACGGCAATAGCTCGACCGTGCAGCCGATCGATGTGCAGATCGAGCTGAACGAAGTCAACGAGCCGCCGGTGTTCAACGATGCGATTCTCGCCCGTACCTTTGACGGCGAACACATCGTGACCGGGACCACCTACCGTCTGACGATTCCTCAAGACATCGCATCGGATCCCGAAGATGGTGATTTCTTATTGCGGATCGGTCAGAAGGTACGCGATCAGAATGGCGACGTGGTGCTCGACGAAGGAGGCCGGGTCAAACTGAGCCTTCCGGATTGGTTGACCTTCAATCCTGACACGCTCGAGCTAGTAGGTCGCCCCGGTAGAGACGTCCACGGCGATATTGATCTGGTTATCCGTGCATTGGAAGTCGGCCCGTTCCCGCTCTCGGTCGATCATGAGTTCGTGCTGCCCGTCGCTCCTTTGCAGAATCTGGCTGATGCTTACGACGTCAACAACGACGATGCCGTGACGTCACTGGACGCATTGAGAATCATTAATTTCCTCAATGAATCGAGAACGACGGTCGCTACCGCAGGCAGCCTCTCGGACGATCTCGTTTATCTCGACGTATCGGGAGATGGATTTGTCACCGAACTCGATGCCCTGCAAGTGATCAACGAGCTGAACCGTCTTGGCGGGGTCGAACAAGAGCCCGCCGGGGAACCTACCACCGATCCGGTGGGGGCCTCCGGTTTGGATCACATCACCGTGCCGGTTGACGATGCTTTCGCCTCTCGGGAAGATCACGCGACCCGTGAAGAAAGCATCGACGCTGTCTTCGGTCAATCCAATCTGTTCTGAACCTGTTGATTCGTCGAGGTTGTGAACGGTTACCGTTGCATTTCGTTGTGGTAGTTTCCTTTCCTGATGTCACCCTCCCGAGCGAAGCAAGGTTCGGGCAGGAATCGGCAACACTTTCACAACAATCAACGCGTTCTCGTAGTAAGCAGGTCGGGGGAGTTGTTTCGGTTCATTAGCCGGTGGGCGTTAGCCCCGGTTCCGCCAACGCTTCGCGGTTGGCGGCAGAAAACCGGGGCTAACGCCCACCGGCTAATGGAGTGATGCGGACAAACTTCCCCAGACGTGCTTACTCGGACTCTTTCCCCCCATTCCTCTCTGATCCACCTCTCCAACGACATTTCGCATGACACACAAATCGATCACCTTCTGTCTTCTCGTCCTTGCCATCCTCCTCTCCCAAGGACCCCATCACGCTCAGGCGAACGACGGCGCGGCTGACTCTTCTCCGCTGAAAGTGCTACTCGTCGCAGGAGGCTGTTGTCACGACTATCCGACCCAGTCCAAACTGCTCAAAGAGGGGATCGAGGCGCGTCTGCATGCCGACGTCACGGTGGCGCTCAGCCCCAATGCGACAACCCGAGCAACGTTTGAGATCTACCAGTCCGATGATTGGGCCGAAGGTTATGATGTCGTTGTCCACGATGAATGCTCGGCCGACGTGACCGACAAAGCCTACGTGGAACGGATCTTAGCCGCCCATCGAAGCGGCGTGCCTGCGGTGAACCTGCACTGTGCCATGCACAGCTATCGCTGGGGCGATTTTCGCAAGCCCGTCGAGCAGGGTGCTGAAAATTCGAAGTGGTATGAGATGATCGGATTGCAGTCGACGGGCCACGGCCCCAAGTTTCCGATCGATGTAGTCTTTACCAACGCTGATCATCCAGCCACCAAGGGACTCGAGAATTGGACGACCATCAACGAAGAACTGTACAACAACGTGCGCGTGATGGATGGCACGACGGCGCTGGCGTCGGGCAAGCAAGCGGTCCCACCCAACAAGCGCCAGCTCAAACGCGATCCCGACGCCAAGGGGAACGTGTCCGAGGCGGTTGTCGTCTGGACGAGCGAATACGGACCGAAGCAAACCAAAATCTTCAGCACCACACTGGGCCATCAAAACGAAACGGTAGCCGACGCCCGCTACCTCGATCTCGTCGTCCGTGGACTGCTGTGGACCACCGGAAACCTCAGCGAAGAGGGCGAACCAGTCGCTGCACTGATGAAGTGATCTGATGACGCTGTAGTGCAGGGCAACAGGGGCTAAGTTCGTCGGATGAAGTGTTTCGGTGGATTATGCCGAGGGCCTTCGTCCTGATGATCGCCCATGAGTCAGCTTCCCTGTGTGCTTGTCACACGGGAAGCAGCGTTTTGAAATTAGAAAACCGCGGCATCGAGACGGGTTCCCTCGTCAGCTTGTGGTTCGTTGGTCGTGGAGTGTCGACCTCGAAGTGGGACGCAGATTTTGTCGTGAATGATCTTCCACCCCATTCGGGGTTGGTTCTTGCGTCTCGCGACGTATCTGGGGGTGTTCGCTTGCGCTCAAACCACCGGGTATTATCTTAAACGCCTTCGGCGTAGGAGAACTTGTGGGTCAAGGACCCTTTGAATGCCAGCGACGATTGCTTCCTAGCGTTGGGCAGCTCGGGATGATCTTCCCGAGCTGTCCGCAGTTCAGCTCAACGCTTACACGCTGCCGCCGCGCCATTGGCCATCGATCAGCCGCATGGTTTCCTCCATTGGCGACTCGTCTTTGAGCAAGCACGGTAGCCGCGGGGGGCGAACGTTGTCGAAGCTCGTCAGTTTGCCAAAACGCAGCATCGAGGCGGGGATGCCCACCGCGGTGAATCCGGGGTGACCGGTCGCTGGATAGGGGCCGCCGTGGTTCATCGCGGGGCTGACGGCAACTCCCGTTGGCATTTTATCATTGAGTAGGCGGCCGACCTTCGGCTCGAGCACGAACGTGATCCTTTCGACATCGGCTTCTTCACTACCGCTCTCACTCGAATAGATGCAGCCTGTCAGGTTGCCTTCGAGCTGATCGATGGCTTGGCAGAGTTGCTCAACACTGTCGGCCACGACCATCAAGGACGCGTTGCCAAACGCTTCGGTTTGAAACCCTTCCGGGTCTTTGACGAACGCCGCACCGTCGACGCGCATCAACGTGTTGGCGACGGCGCAGCGGCCGGATTCCGATTCACCACCGCCGGTCAGCAGCTCAGCCCCGAGTCCGGTCAGCGTCTGCACGCTTTGAGTGAGCGAGCGAGCCACGGCGGGCGAGAGCAGCGTGCCGGCTGCGGCGGAGGCAAAGCGAGCTTTCACCCCATCGATGAACTCATCCGTTTCCGAGCCCGCGACCAGCATCACGATGCCGGGATTGGTACAGAACTGACCCGCCCCCATCAACGCACTGCCGACGAATTCATCGACCATCTTTTCACCCCGCTGTGCCAATGCTCCCGGAGTCACGACGACCGGATTCACGCTAGAGAGTTCCAGATAGATGGGCTTGCCTGCCTGGTCGGCAGCGGACTTCAGAGCCAGGCCAGCACCGCGGCTGCCCGTGTATCCGGTCGCGCCGACGCGTGGATCGGCCACCAGTCGTTCACCGTCGGCGTGGCTGGTGCGATAGATCAACTGGACCGTTGCCGCGGGCAGTCCGCTTTCGTTCACCGCTTCCTGGGCGAGCTCGGCGAGCAGACGTGTGGTCTCGGGATGCGAGCTGTTTGCTTTGCCGATGACGGGGTTGCCCGCTGCGATGGCGGCGGCGAAATCGCCTCCGGAGACACTGTTGAAGGCGAAGGGAAAGTTGTTCGGGCCGAAAATGCAGACCGGGCCGAGAGGTCGATAGCAGGAGCGGATGCCGGCTTGGGTATCAATCGTGGGCAGTGCCCAGTTCCCACTGCGGCAGGCCGCCGCGGCGGCGCGCAGTTGGTTGCTCGTGCGTGGCAACTCGACGTCTGCCAAACGGGGTGAGCGGGCGAGCCCGGTCTCGGCGAATGCCGACTCGACCAACGCGTCTTTAGCCGCCTCGATCTTGTCCGCATACAGTTCGAGAAAGGCAGCGATTTTCGTTGCCGGCAATCGCCGCAGCTCCACGGCAGCTTCGGCTGCGGCATCGAGAGCCGCGTCGCAGTCCTGCCAATCGCTGACTGGAAAGGTGGGGGTGAGCGTCTCGTTGCGATTGGGATCGGTGGCCTGAAACGTCGAATTTGACGAGGCATCACGCCAGGATCCAGCGATCAGAACGGGGCGAAGATCGGTAGCGGCGATAGTCATGGCGGGCGCTCAAGTGTGAGATATTGCGAGATGAACAGTGAGGCTCTATCGTCGATGATCCAAGCATTCTTCTCAACCGGGCATCACGGGGGCGGCGAGACACCCGTCCCTCACCGGCTCGCTCGGTAGCAGGATTTCCCGTCAATATGAAAACGATCCGTTTCGACCCGCTCCCCGGCTGCCTGCCCTATCTGAACGAGCGTTTGATGCGCGTGCGACAGGCTCAGTCGGGCCTGCCACTGATCGACTTTTTGTGCGAGTTCCATCCGCCCACGCCTCGAGAGAACTGGCGGAGGTGGATCGCCTGCGGTGAAATCACCATCGGAGACCAAGAGGTCGGTGAGGACCGCCGCGTCGCTGCGGGCGAACGGTATCGACATGTGATCCCTCGCTATGTGGAGCCCGCTGTCAGTGCGACGATCGGGATCCTGCATGCCGATCGGGCACTGCTGGTCGTCGACAAGCCCGCTCCGTTACCCGTGCATCCGAGTGGTCGCTTCTATCGCAACACATTGTCAATGCTGCTCGCAACCGCGTATCCCGATGATTCACTGCGGATCGCTCATCGGCTCGACGCCAACACGACGGGCGTGGTCATCTTCACTCGCACAGCGGCTGCGGCCTCGATCGTGCAGCCTCAGTTTGAGAGCCGCCAAGTCGAGAAGCAGTACCTCACCCGAGTCCAGGGCCACGTCCCCTGGGACGAGTATCGGTGCGACCTTGAGATCGGCGATGCCAAATCATTGGGCCATCGCAATACGGCGGGGGCACGGATCGTCAACGAGGGCAGTCAGCCTGCCGATACCTTGTTTCGTCGCCTGGATCGTTTTCAAGACGGCACGTCGTTGCTGCAGGCGACTCCCATCACCGGCCGCACGAACCAGATTCGGGTACACGCCGCGGCGATGGGGTTTCCTGTCGTTGGTGATCCGTTCTACGCTACAACTGTCGTCGATAAATCAGATCGAAACCGGCGGCCCACTCAAACGTTGGGTGTCGGCGACCCTGTGATGTGCCTGCATGCCTGGCGGATTGGCTTGATTCATCCAGACAACGCCGCGTCCGAGGGCACACCTCAGCGATGTGTGTATGAGAGTCCACCGCCGGGTTGGGCGCAATCGAATCAATCGCAATGAAATTCCAGGACGGCGGTGTCTGCATTCAAGTTGGGGTCGTCGTCCGCTTCAATATGACGCGACTGGCTGACGTCCCAGTAGATCTCACGATCGATTGTCACACCCAATTCAATTAGCAGATCGTGTACGTCGGCAATCGTGGGAAATCGCCGATTGGGCGTGTCGTGCCAGGCAAAGTCAAACTCGCCTGCCGCCCGAGGTGATCGTCCCCGAGTGACGTAGTCGTCCCGCAGGACACGGTAGGCGAAATTGGGAAAGCTGATGATCCCTTTCTTGCCCACTCGCAGCATCTCTTCGAGCAGTGCAACGACATTGTCGACCGCCTGCAGGGTGGCATTGAGGATGACCACATCGAATTGGTTGTCGATGAAAGCGGGTAGTCCGTTGTTGAGGTCATAGTCGATGACATCGAGGCCACGCATGGCCGTCGAAAGAATTTTTTCTTGAGCGACTTCGACACCCATCAGTCTCATCGGGGTTTCCGCGTGACGATCTCGGATCGCCGCGAGCAGCTCGCCGCAGCCGCAGCCGAGATCGAGCACTCGACTGCCCGCGGGAATGATTTCCAGGATCGATTCTTCCGCAACAGTCAGCTGCACCGGAGCTTGAGTTTCGGATGCCGCTGCGTGGGACGCGTCTTCACCGGACGGTTCTTCGGTCGGGGGCCGTAGCTTCTCTGAGAGGGGACGCAGGCGTTCTTGCACCAGCGGCCCGTAGGTCGCCATGTCTCGGGCGATCAGAAATGCGTCGTGACCAGCATCGGTGGTGATCTCCGCATAGGTCACCCGTTTGTCGAGTGCGGTCAGCGCGTTGACAATCTCTCGCGACTGATCCGGCGGGAACAACCAGTCACTGCTGAAACTGATCAGTAGAAAATCGCACGTGCACTCGTCAAAGGTTTCCATCAAACGCAAGCGGTTGCTACCTAAGTCGAATAGGTCCATCGCCATCGACAGCGTGATGTAGCTGTTGGCATCGAACCGTGTCGTGAACTTTTGCCCTTGGTGGGCGAGGTAGGAACCGACGCTGAAACGCTGCTCGAAATCGGAGGCGATGTGGCGCGGGTCGTGGCGGTCCGGATCGAACTTAGCCTCCATCGCCGCCACGCTGAGATACGTGATGTGCCCGAGCATGCGGGCGATGGCCAAGCCGGTAACCGGACGATTGGGACGGTCGTAGTACTGGCCGCCATGGAAATGCGGATCGGTTTGAATCGCGTTGCGGGCGATCACGTCGAATCCCAACGCTTGGCTGGTCAGCCGCGGCGAGGTGGCGATTGCGATGCATGTGTGGGTGCAGTCTGGGTAGCGACTGACCCACTGCAACGCTTGATGCCCACCGAGGGATCCACCGACGATGGCCCGCCACTTGGTAATCCCCAGCGAATCGGCCAAGCGACGCTGGACCTCCACCATGTCACCGAGTGTGATCCGAGGGAAATCCGCACCATAGGGCTGGCCACCGCTCGTCGGCGCCGGATCGCTCGGCGCCGGATGGCTCGCTGGCGGATGGCTCTGCCCGTCGAGCGCCCCGTTTTTCTCGCTACCACTCTCGCCACGCAAATCGCCGGGGCCGGTTGTCCCCCGGCATCCGCCGAGCACGTTCGGGCAGACCACGAAAAAACGATTGGTGTCAATGGGCAGCCCTGGCCCGATCAAGCCATCCCACCAGCCCGGTTGGTCGTCGGCATCGTGGCGGGCGGCATGGGAGTCGCCCGAGACAGCATGACAGACCAAGATCGCATTGGAGGCGTCCGCGTTGAGCGTCCCCCAAGTCTCGTAGCAGCAACGGATTCGCGGCAGCTCGCCACCACGCTCGAGCAACAGCGGTTCTTCGAACCAAACTGTTTGGGCGTGCGTGAGTGGTTCGTCACTGCGAACGTCGTCGGTGCTCAATCGCTCTTCGCTGGAGGTCATGCGTTAGGCAGTGGCGGCGGCGAGTGCTTGTTTCAAATCATCGATGATGTCAGCGCTGTCTTCGATACCGACCGACACGCGGATGTACTCGGGGCTCACGCCCGCCTGCCGTTGCTCGTCTTCGGTGAGCTGTTGGTGCGTGGTACTGGCGGGATGGATGACCAGCGTTTTGGCGTCACCGATGTTTGCCAAGTGCGAGCAAAGCTTGCAGGCGTTGATGAATTTCTTGCCCGCCTCGGCGCCGCCCTTGATGCCGAATCCCAAGATGGCTCCCTTGCCATTGGGGAGATACTTCTGAGCGTTGGCGTGATGCGTGTGCGTTTTCAATCCGGGATAATTGACCCACTCGACGCTCTCGTGAGCATCAAGGAACTCGGCGACCTTCGCTGCGTTCTCGCAGTGGCGTGGCATCCGCAAGTGCAGGGTTTCGATCCCCATCAGGAATAGGAAAGCGGCGAAGGGGCTCATTGCCGCCCCGGTATCGCGAAGCCAGTGCGTGCGGATATGCAGGTTGTAGGCGATGTTGCCCATCGGCCGCAGATGCTCTTCGAAAACCGCACCGTGATAGGAGGGCGATGGGGCACAGAACTCAGGCCATTTTTCGGGTTGGTCGGCCCACTGGAAGTTACCGCTATCGATGATCGCCCCGCCGATGTGGACACCGTGGCCGCCCAAGAACTTCGTCGTGCTGTAGATCACGATATCGACGCCGTGTTCGATCGGACGCAGTAGCATCGGGGTCATCACGGTGTTGTCGCACAGTACCGGCAGAGCACCGTGCGGAGCCGAGTGGGCAGCCTTGGTGATCGCTTTGAAATCGGGGACATCGTTGCGAGGATTGCCGATGCTCTCCATGTACACCAGCCGCGTGTTCTCGTCGACCAGTTTGTGGATGTCTTCCGGCTTGTCCGGATCGAAAAAGCGGACTTCGATGCCGAGGTTTTTGAGAGTTTGAGAGAACAGCGTCCACGTCCCGCCATAGAGCGACGTGCTGCTGATGATGTTCTGGCCGCTGTGGGCGATCGTCAGCACCGCGGCTGTGATCGCGGCTTGGCCCGATGCGAAGCACAACCCGGTCACGCCGCCTTCCATCTCGGCCAAGCGTTTCTCCAGAACGTCGACGGTCGGGTTCATCAACCGGCTGTAGATATTGCCGAACTCGGTCAGGCCGAACAACGCCGCCGCGTGGTCGGTGTTGTCGAACTGGTAGCTCGTGGTCGCATAAATCGGCACCGCTCGCGATTTAGTCGTCGGGTCAGCAACCTGCCCGGCATGGAGAGCTTGCGTGGCAATACGATGGTTGGCGGTGGCGTCTTCTGACATCGATGGTTCGCGAAGGTTCGAGGAATAAGAGACTATCGGATTGGCATTCACCCAGGGGCATTCCCCGTGGAAATGGACCGGCAAACTAGCAGATTTTTAGGGCAGTAGGTAGCAGGCACCGCCACTACGAGCACGCAATGCCTGCTCCAGTGGGTGGTGGCGGTGTGGTTCGATCGGATGGTGTGGCTGTTACGGGTGTCGGCAAGCCCTCCTGATGGGATGGGTACAAGCGACCAGCGAACGCGTTTTTTTACTACAGGAGACACTCAGAAACGCAAAACGAAGGGTAGGGTTTGTTCTATACTATCCCGCGTAAAGTTGTTTCGGTCACCTTACGTGCCTAGCCGAAACGGGGCCTACCCTCTCTGGCGAGGCCGTTAACCCATATTTCAAATGACCTCGCCTCCCGAGGGGAAGACCCCTTTTCGGATCGCGAGTTCTCTATCGCCACCGCGTCCATCGGATCCTTCTATGTCGACCACGACAGACCCCGACCTGCCAGATCTGGATGAGCTGTTGTCGACGGAGGTTTCCGCCCAGGACGAGGCTGAAGCGGAGGAGCCTCGGAGACGGCGGCTAGGGTTTCTTAAAGAAGCTCCCGCCTGGCTGATCAGCACCTTGGTTCATGTGGCAATCCTGCTCGCCCTGGGATTGGTCACGCTCACCGATCCGGTCAAACTCGTCAATGTGCTCTCGGCGACCGCGACGGGTGAGGAGGGTCCCGAGATCGAAGAGTTCACGATTGAACAGATCGATCCGGGGGAGATGGAGGTGATTGAGGAAGTCAGCGAGCCCGTCGAGGTCGCCGAAGCGATGGACGTGACCGAACCGGTTTCGCTCGACGTGCCCATGGACATCGCAGCGGTCCCACTGGACATCTCCGATTTGGCTGCCGAGATGGCTCCTACGTCGACCACCCTGCAGACGCTGGCCTCGGTGGAAACCACCGCGATGGACAGTCGTTCGGAGCAGATGAAGAAAAAGCTACTGCGTGAACTGGGGGGCAATTCGGCCAGTGAGGCAGCGGTCACCGAGGCCTTGAAATGGATTGCCCTGCACCAGATGCGAGACGGCCGTTGGACCTTTGCTCATAACTTGGTGTGCAAGAACGCTTGCGGAGATCCCTGCATCGCCAAACGCGCCTCGGCGTTCAACGGCGCCACCGCGATGGCGCTGTTACCATTCTTAGGGGCTGGCCAGACTCATAAATCAGGAGACTACCAATCCGTGGTACGCCGCGGTCTGCAGTACCTGATTCGCAGCGGCAGGCCAGGGACGAAGGAAGGTTTGGCCGTCCTTGATTTGACCGAACCCGACGGCAATATGTACTCACACGGTCTGGCCGCGATCGCCCTCAGCGAGGCGTATGCGATGACCGGTGATCCCACGCTCGCGGCGCCGACGCAAGCGGCGTTGAACTTTATCGTCGCAGCCCAGTGCCGCGACGGCGGGTGGAAATACAAGTACCAGGACTCCCGCGGTGGCGACACCTCGGTCGTTGGCTGGCAGATCATGGCTCTCAAGAGCGGATACATGGGGCATCTGATGGTGCCACCTAAAACGATCCAAGGCTCGCTGCTGTTTCTCGACCGCGTCCAGTCCAATGGTGGAGCGAGGTATGGCTACGACAAGAAGACGACCGATTTCAACGCGTCGATGACCGCCGTGGGGCTGCTCTGCCGGATGTACACCGGCTGGCAGAAGAATAACGAAGCCTTGCAGCGAGGTGTTGCCGACCTCGCTGAGCGAGGTGTCATGAAAAACGACATCTATTACGACTACTACGCCGCCCAAGTCCTCCGCCAAACCGGCGGTCCGGAATGGGACAAGTTCAATGCCGAACTACGCGACTGGCTCGTCGAAACGCAGGCACAGGAAGGCGGTGCCAAAGGCAGTTGGTACTTCGAGAGCGCCCACGTTTCCAATGGTGGGCGGCTGTGCATGACGTCGTTCGCAACAATGATTCTCGAAGTCTACTATCGTCACATGCCGCTGTATTCTCAGCAGAGTGAAGAAGACGACTTCCCGCTCTAGCGATCTCAGGAGCCGCCTTTGGGCAGATCGGAATGGGCGTCGGGGCCGAAGTAGCGGAGGCCGACGAGTGGTTCGCTGCCGAGGTTTTCGATCTCGACACCCTGCGTTGCGGCGACGTGAGAGATGAAGACCTCGTCGGTTGTATTCTCACCGAAGTGGATCATGGCTGGTGTTTGCAGGTCGAGTGATCCGATCCGGCCACGGCCTTGTACCGTGATCCAACTACTCGTTGCCCCGTCCTTGAGCGTGCATTTCGCACCCGGCTGGATCGTCAGCTCTTTGGCGCTGAAGCACTGCTTGCCATCGACGGTCCCGTACACGACCCACAGGTCTTCGTAACCATCGCCGCTGCGTTTCTCGTCGCGGATGGGCTCGAGGTAGTTGCTGTTTTTGAAGTGGGTATCGACGTTCTTGTCCCAGTCGAGTTGGCCGACGATGAAGTCGAGGTCCTGGTGCTTTTCCTCAGGCATGTCCTTGACCAGGAGCGACCAGGGGACGTAGCGGCCTTCGACGATGGATTGATACATGCCGAAGACGTCACTGCCCCATTGGGGTTCGTAGGTGCACAGCGAACCGGGGGCGTGCAGAACGCCCGGTGGGATCAGCCAGCCGGTGCCCCGTTTGAGCCGGTAGGCGCGGCTGAGGTCGAGAATGCCATTGTCGCCGGCATTCCAGTTCTCGAGACACTTCCGCACGTCCGCCGGCTCGGTGCCCGGCTCGAGCCCCATGAAGGTGTAGGCGAAGTTATTGTCGACGTTGTTGAGCTGGGGTGGAAAGTAGTAGCTCTCCGGCTTGCCTTCTTGACCGACGAGTTCGGCGTCTTCGAAGCTTTGGTGCATGTGGTGCGGGATCGGACCCATGTTGTCAAAGAACTTGGAATAGACCGGCCAGCGGTCGTATTCGCTGAAGATGGGCTCACCCACCAAGTCGGCACCTCGCTCAGCAACGGCATCCTTGAGCATGAATTTTTTGCCTTCGAACAAGCAGAAACTCTGCCCTTCGTGCCACACGCGGCCCTCGTTAGCGGCATCCGTGGTGCTGCCGAACCAGCGTTCATCGATGCCTCCTCGGTCGGCTCCGAAGCGATAATAATCACCGGGGTGCAACTTGATGCGGCGACCGGGATGCAGGAACGACCGGGGTACCCACGTGGGGGTCAATCGCAACAGCCCTTCGCCCGCATCGAGAGCCGAATCGAGTAACCTAGTGACACTGTCGCCTTTTACGAGGCCTTCATCTAATTTCACGTTGCTCATCGAAGTGGGGTCCGCTTACGGTGTGACTGGAAAGGTGGGATGATGATGGTATGCCGGGAACGATAGTGTAATCGTGATTGAAAGCACCGGCAGATGTTGTTTTAAGCTGGTCGTCGGCCCATTACAAGAATCCGAGTGACCACAGAGTATCGTCCATCGATCCGCGGGACGTGACCGCGCCAGAAATTTTTATTCCTTCCAACTCTCTATTTTTTCTCATGCCGACAGAATCTATCGTCTTGCGAACCACCGAAGACCGTGAAGATCGCATTGAATGGGACGAATCGAGTGCATTGCACCTGACCATTGAAACCCGGGTGGGCGAGGTGACGATTCGCCGCGGCGTTTTTCGCGGCGGCGTCAGTGAGGGGGTGGAGATCATCCGTTTGGCGAATTCGCAGATGCACGTCGATGTGTTGCCAACCCGCGGCATGTCGCTCTGGCGGATGCAGGCCGATGGAGTCCGTTATCAGTGGCAATCTCCGGTCGCCGGCCCGGTCCACCCGAATCACGTCGACATCAGCGAACCGAGCGGATTGGGGTGGCTGTCGGGGTTCGACGAACTCGTGGTCCGCTGTGGTCTTGATAGCAATGGTGCGCCCGAGCACGACGCCAACGGGCAGCTCGTCTACCCTCTCCACGGACATATTGCCAACACGCCCGCCGACGCGCTCACCGTCGAATTTGACGAAGCGTCCGGGCGAGTCGAGTTGGTCGCCGAAACGATTGAGGCTCGTTTGTTCTTTAAGCGGTGGCGAATGCGCACCCGAGTTCGTATTCATGCTGATCGCGACGAGGTGGAATTGCTCGATGACGTTACCAACGAATTGTCCACGCCCAAAACCATGCAACTGCTCTACCATATCAATGTCGGTCCGCCGGTGCTCGGTGAGAACGCAGAGTTGAGTGTGGCGATCGATGAGTTGGCGCCGCGTGACGATCATGCCGCCGAGCAGATCGATGAGTGGAACCGCTTTGGCGAGCCCACATCTGGAGCTGAGGAGCGAGTCTATTTTGCTCGCCCTCTACCCGATGGTGCGGGCGTCGCTCACGCTTTGCTCGCCGACGCCGAGCGGGAGCGGGGACTCGCCGTTCGTTTCAAAACGTCCACCCTGCCGTGGTTTATTCTCTGGAAGAATAACGCCGACATCGGCGACGGCTATGTCTGCGGACTCGAACCGGCCACCAACTTTCCCAACCCCCACAGTTTCGAGCAGGACAACGGTCGCACCGTGGAACTCGCCGGTGGTGAAACGGCATCGTTCCGGGTCACACTGGCCCCGCTCACATCGCGAGATGAAGTGCAGCAGGTCCAAGACGTAATCCGAAAGATCAACACGGACCAGTCTGTGTCCGCTTCCATCTCTCGGACGCCCCGCAGTGGCTGGAGCGTCGACGCGGGTGAGTCGACATCCCCATCAACGGAAACACGCAATGAGTGAATTCGAGCACCTGGGTCCCTACAAAATCGGCAAGGTGATTGGCCGGGGCGGTATGGGATCGGTCTACGAGGCCACTCATGTCACCTCGGGCGAAGAGGTCGCAGTCAAGCTGATCGCGCCCCACGTTGCCGACGATATGCGGTTTCGTCGCCGGTTCGATGCCGAGATCGAAACGCTCCGTCGCCTGCGACACCCCGGGATCGTGCGCTTGATCGGATACGGTGAAGAGTCAGGCCGGTTGTTCTATGCAATGGAATTGGTTTATGGCGAATCGCTGCAACAGCGCATCCGCGATGTCAAACGCATGAATTGGTTGCCAGCGGTCGATATTGCTATCCAGATCACGGCCGCGCTCAAGCAAGCCCACGACATGGGCGTGATTCACCGTGATCTCAAGCCCGCCAATTTGCTGCTGACTGAATCCAACGAAGTCAAGATTGTGGATTTCGGGATCGCGAAGTTGTTCGGCTACGGCGACCAAACGCTGGCCGGATCGGTGCTGGGCACCGCCGACTACATGGCCCCCGAGCAAGCGGGCGATGGTCCCGTCACACCTCGTACGGACCTGTATGCACTGGGAAGTGTGATGTACGCCATGATGGCGGGGCGGTCGCCCTTTGCCGGCAAAAAACTGACGCAGGTCATGGATGCTCTGCAACGAGATCAGGCCGTTCCGTTGGACCTGATCAATCCCGAAATCCCGCGCGAAGTCGTCGAGATCGTCCATGACCTGCTCGAGAAAGATCCGCAGAAGCGACCGCCTACCGCGATTGCTGTGAACAAGCGACTCAAATCGACTCGCGCTGGTCTGCAGCGGGGCCGCACGGTCTCGTTCAAAAGTGAAGTCACACAGCATGGGCCGAAACCCAGCGGTGAGGACGGTGGGCATATCGATACGCAGCAATCCCATCTGACCAGTGGATTGCCGGCGGACGACATCCAGGTTGATGAGGGCTCGGGCGGAACCGGCGACTGCACCGGACCGGGAGACAGTTCCGCAGCCGTGGAATTCAACGAGAGGCATCCAAGCGGGAGCAATGCCAAGGTCACGGCGGCAACAGGAGCCGCGTCGGCGACCGATCCAAAGGATTCTCAGACCCGCGTTCCAGCGCAAGGTCCGCCCGCCAAGACATCGTCTGGGGCCCTCACGAGTTTCCAATCCGTCGAACAGGAAGACGCCAACGCGGGGTATTTACACGGTGACTCCGTGTCTCCGCCCACGCATCACTGGCTCCAGGTCGCTTCGTTTGCCGCGATGCTGGCGATCCTCGCCGGCGGGATTTACCTGTTCGTTCGCGCCACACGCGTGCCCTCAGCCGAGTCCATGTATGAAACCCTGCAGACCGCCGAGCAGGATGGCGAATTGACTCTCAATGAAGCAATCATTGACCGCTTCTTAGTACATTACCCCGAGGATGAGCACTTCGCTCAGGTCCAACGCTGGAAAGAGCAAGCGGACTTGGAACGCACGCTCAAACGCTTGATGGGCCAAGCTCGTTTGTCGGGGGGCGTTTCGAAGCTCGATCCCCCCGCACTGGCGTTCGTCAAAGCCATGGATCTGCGTACGACATCACCTCAGGACGCGATTGTGCGGCTCGAGAGCTGGTTGGAACTCTTTGCCGACGATGGGGCCGATGACGGGCAAAGCGATGAGAACAACGATGGGGCCGGTGACGACGATACGGCACCGGACTTGGATGGCGTGGCACCACTGGTCGGGCTCGACCATCTGACCCGTCTCGCCCGCACGGAGCTGGCTCATCTCCAAGACCCGCTCGCGGGAGAATTGGAAACCAACGGGAGCTTGGTAGAACTCCAGGAGCTGCTCAAGGCGAGCGAGGGTCTGCCACCGGAGCCGCGCGAGCGAAAACTGCGGAGCTTGATCGATTCGTTCGGCGACGAGACCTGGGCCCGCCCTGTGATCGATGAAGCCGAGACGCAGTTGCAGTCGCTGATCGATGGCGGCCAAACAACGCCGGATCAGTGACGAGTGCACTTCTAAACGAGTGCACTTCTAAACGAGTGCACTTCTAAGCAGGTCGGGGCAGTTGTTTCGGTTTATTAGCCATTCAGCATTCGCCCCGGTTCCTTCAACGCTTCGCGTTTGGCGGCAGAAAACCGGGGCTTGCGCTGGGCTGTTCAATCTTTGGGGTTGACGCTCGATAGGTCTTGCGCAATTTCTTGACTTCACCCTCTCCAAACGAAGTTTGGGGAGGGTCGACGGGCGAAGCCTCGTCGGGGAGGGGCCCAGCACTGGGAAAACNCCTCAATCGCTGCAAAACCCTGACCGAGCCCTCCCCGAGAAACTCGCTGAAGGCTCGTTTCTCGACCCTCCCCAGCTTCGCTCGGGAGGGTGAAATCAGGACAGAAATCACCTCCATGAAAATCAACCGAAACGGGTCGCAACCCCAAAGATTGAACAGCCCAGGCTTGCGCCCACCGGTTCATTGAGTGATGCGGAAAATCTTCCCCAGAAGTGCTTCCGCTTCCAAAAGGTGGATATTGACGATGGTTCTCGATCGAGTGAAACGCAGGCACCGCTGCATTCATGCGGTCCCGCTGCGATCGAGGATCGCGTTCACTCCGGTTCGATGCCGAAGTCGCGGATCGTCAACAATGTATGCAGTTGCAACCCTTTGGCAGCGAACGCCGCTTCGCCACCGGCCAGACGGTCGATGATGGCGAGCACGTACATCACATTGAGCCCAAAGGCCTGAGCCGCCTCGGCAGCTTGGATGGCGCTACCACCGCTCGTGATCACGTCCTCGACGATCACCACATTCTGACCGGGTTCGACAGGCCCTTCGACTTGACGGCCCATGCCGTGTTCTTTGGCCTCTTTGCGGACCATGAATCCGTACAAGTCGATCTCTTGACTGCCAGCGATCGTGACAATGGACGCGGTGATCGGGTCAGCGCCGATGGCCATGCCACCGACCGCGTCGGGCATGTCGCCGCTAGTGCCGCCCTGTCGTCCGATGAAATTCAGCATCGCGTTGCCGATCAACCCAGCCCCTTGAGGATGCAGGGTGACGCGTCGGCAATCGAGGTAGTAACTCGCTTTTTTGCCACTGGCGAGCGTGAAATCACCCTGCTGGAGCGCCTCTTGCTCCATCAGATCAATCAAAGGTTTCAGGTGGGCGTCAGCGGTCATCGGTGAATTTCACTCAAAGCGAGAAATGGGAAGGCAGGGATGCACGACCCATTTTGTACCAGAAAGACGGGCGTGATAGCAGCCGCAGTCCGCCCGCAGCTCCGCCGCCACCCATGATCGTGGGGCGGAGCCTGGGCACGAGTTTTCTCGTATGTCCGGAGAGAAAAGAGCTTTAAAGCGTCGGCAGCGATGCTTTGGGCGGTGTCGAGACCGCCTTGGCGGCCAGATTGCGGACCAGGGCCCGGGCGATCTTTTCAAACGGTGCCCGGGCTCGCTGATCGCTATCGAGGGCTTCGGCAAGCCGCCCTTCGTCGCCAGCGATCCGTAGGGTGACGTCGATCGGTAGCCCGCCGAGATAAGCGACCTCCAACTCCTCGGCTTTGTCCCGCGCCCCACCGCTGCCGAAAATATCGTAGGTTTTGCCGCAATCGGGACACAGAAAACCGCTCATGTTCTCGACCATGCCAGCGATCGGGATGTTGACTTTGCGGAACATGCTGATCGCCTTGACCGCGTCGAGCAACGCGACCTCTTGCGGCGTGCAGACGACGACGGCGCCCGAAACAGGCACGTTTTGCGACAGCGTCAGGGCGATGTCGCCCGTCCCCGGGGGCATGTCGACGATGAGATAGTCCAGTTCGCCCCAGTCCGTGTCCTTGAGAAATTGTTGAATCGAACCGTGCAGCATCGGGCCCCGCCAAATCACGGCTTGGTCGGGCTCGAGCAGAAATCCCATCGACATCACGGGCATGGAATTGTCCAGCCGGATGGGCTCAATCTTCTTTTGCTCCGAGATTGCGGGACGTCCCTGCAAACCCAGTAGGTGCGGGATGCTCGGCCCGTAGACGTCCGCATCCATCAACCCCACCTTCGCGCCGAGTCGCTGCAGCGTCAGGGCGAGCGAGGCGGCGACGGTACTCTTGCCCACACCACCCTTGCCGCTACCGACCAAGATCACGCTCTTGGCGCGTAGTCCGATCTGTCCGATTCTTGCTGGCGGGCGGGCATGCTCCGGCGTCTCGACCGTGACTTTTTTCCCGGGGGCAATCGTTAAGATTTTATCGGCGAGGGCGCTGGCAAACTCATCGGCAATCGGCTGGCAATGCGATGTGATACCAATCCGCACCCTGACGGCGTCGCCATCGACCTCGATATCTTGAACCTGGCCCATCGGGCCGAGCGGTCGACCCGATTCCGGGTCGGGATACGCGGCGAGCAGTTCGCCAATCGAATCAGTCAAAGAAGACATAGAGGATGCAGGTTCCGAAGAACGAAGGGGAGGGGGCAAAAATTAGCTCCCGTCACTCTAACGTCTCCACCGAGAACTCTGAACCCTTGGTCTTCCCGGAGCCCGCTTTATCGCTGCTCTCGGTAGGTGGAATAGCTCATGTAGGCCAATCCGCCAGCGAAAATGAGGAATGCTAAATCCATCAACATGCTGGTGGCTTGCATAGGGGCGGCGTCCTGCATCCCGGCAAAGCCCATGATCAGATCGGCTCCGAACAGCACGAGCAGGAGAATCGACGCCACAAGGCTGAGCAGACAAAGCGCCTTGGGCATGAATCGAAACCTCGAAGAACGAAATAGAAGAGAATTAGGGGCCGTTAGCGACATAGCATAGTCAGTCGCAGGCGTCAGTGTAGTTGGGGCTGGCGAAAGTTTCTCAAACCTGCTCAGAATTGCCAGTCTAGCTAGATTTTCTTGCCTCCCCAGAGCCTGATTGTAGCGACTGGAGCAGAAAACTCGACTATTCGTGGCCTATCGGGCCTGCGACATTGGGTGACACAGTCAATCGAGTCTAAATTTTCCATTCTCTCTTCTCTCGCCGTCAACATCGTCATGCGTCGAACGCTTTTCCTAATCCCCCATGAAATCGCGGGAATTCCATTTTTTGGTGTCGGCTGGCTGCTCGCGGGATTGGTGCTGTTCATTCTGATGCGTTTGGCATGGGTACACTTCCGCCCCCAACCGGGGCCGCAGCCGGATTCTTCGGCGGGCGATTCGAGCCCTTCAGCGAGGCCCACGTGGCGTTCGCTGATCGCCCAAGAGGGGACCGTGTGGGCGATTTTTGTCGCGATCATCGTTTTTGTGCTGCCACGCCTGGAGTTGGCCAATATCGCTGGCGAGCCAGTCGGGCTGCCGATTCGTGGCTATGGGATGTTTTTAATGCTCGCGGCGGTGGCCTCGGTGTCGCTGGCGGCTTGGCGAGCGGACCGCGCCGGGTTGGGCGCCGAGTCAATTTTCCGCTTGGCACCCTGGACCTTCATCGGCGGGCTGCTGGGGGCGAGAATTTTCTACGTGATCCAGTATCACAACGATTTTTTACGCGAGACATGGCCCGAGACCCTTGCTGCTATGGCGGCGATGACCCAGGGAGGGCTGGTAGTTTACGGGGGCTTCATCGGCGGGTTTTTGGCGTCCGCGTGGGCGATCACCCGCATGCGGCTGCCCCTTTGGAAACTCGGCGACGTGATCGTGCCCTGCATCTTTGTCGGCCTGTTTTTCGGGCGTTTGGGATGCCTCATGAACGGTTGCTGCTACGGCGGGGCCTGCGATCCCAACGCACTGTCCGTTGAGTTCCCACCGGGCAGCGCCGTTTATATGGACCAATTGGTCAGTGGTGAACTGATCGGAATCACGGCCGACCCGGTCGCTGATCGCGAGTCGAAGACCGCCGGACTCGAGCGGCAATCCAATCAGTGGTTGGTTCAATCGGTCGCTCCGGGTAGCTTGGCCGACCAAGCGGGAGTGCAACCGGGCGAGACGGTGTCGTTGGTTCTCGATCCAGACTTTACCCAACGGGCCCCGCGAGACATTCCCGCCGAGGACGCCTTGCCTGGACTGGCCATTTTGCGAGATGGAGAACTGCTGGCGCGTTTGTCGCCGGATGAACTGCCCTCCCAAGCTGCTCCGGTTTGGGCGACGCAGATCATCAGTTCGGCGATGGCCGCGGTCATGCTCATGTTGCTCTTGTTACTGGAATGGATCCTGCGGATTCGTGGGATTCGCATCGACGGTATACTGATGCTATGTGGGTTCATCGCTTACGCAGTGCTACGGATCGTCTTGGAATGGGTCCGCGTGGACGAGGCAGGCCAATTCGGTACCGTGCTGTCGATCTCGCAGTGGGTGAGTATCGTCGTAATCGTTGCCTGTCTGATCGCGTTGGCGTTCCGTTTGCGCCCACTTCGTGTTCCTTCCTCCATTGAGTCCACCAGTTAAGAAGTAATTTCGAGCCCATGACAATTTCTCGCAGCCGTGTCGATGAGCGAATGGACGCTCCCGATCTACCCGACGATCAGCATCGGGCAGCGTTGGCGGGACTGCGGCGGCTCAACCGGCTCAGTGGGATTTCGGGCACACTCTTTCGTCGACTCGCCCGGATCGCCGCGAACCTGCCTGCGAACCGTCCGTTGCGGGTGCTCGATGTCGCCAGTGGCAGTGGCGACCTGCCGATCGATTGGCTGCGGCGGGCCAGCCGCCGCAAACTGCCGCTGGCCGTGACGGCGCTCGATCGCAGTGAATTGGCCATGCAAACGGCCGCAGACGCCGCCCAGGCCGCTGGCGTGCAACTCGGGACCGTCGTCCGTGACTGCGTCCGGGATGGACTGCCGTCGGGATTTGACGTCGTCACCTCATCGCTCTTCATGCACCATCTCGACCCGCACGAGGTCTCGCGATTGATCCAAGAGATGTGGCGGGTCAGTGACCGGGCGATCGTGATCTGCGATCTAGAACGCTCCCGCACCAACCTCGCCCTGATCGCCGCGGCCTCGCGCCTGGTCACGCGTAGCGACGTCGTTCACTTCGATGCCTCGGCAAGCGTCCACGCCGCCTACACCCGTGATGAATTCGCCACGCTGTTGCACCAAGCACTCTGTTTTTCGGTGCCCGTCAAACGATCACCTCCCTGCCGCTTTCTCGCCGTGATCGATCAAGGATGCCAAGCCGAACCGGTGAAAGCGGCCGCCCGCTACGCGCTGACGTAAACACCACCGCCAAGCCAGCTCGCTGCCACCGGCTCATGTACCGGTCGGTCGGTGCTGCATCCCGCCTCGAACTTGATACAACAGATTCGGATCGGCGAACAATCTCTGGTTGGGACATCGGTCTTTGAGTTGGGCGAATTTTTTTGCTGGGAGCCAGTCGCAAACCCCAAGATGTTGGCTGTATCCCTCAGACCCACTCAATCAATCGTCTCGGTCATGATAGCGGATCACAACGTGATCTGAGCGATCGAGCTCGCGCTCGAAACGTCATCTGATCTTTCAGTGGGTTTCGCAGCGATAAGTCAAGTATGCCGTATCTTCCCACATTCGTGCTTTCGGGACGGAGTGCTCCAGTCAGAAGCTACACGCTTCCCTTGGATGCGTTGCTTTGCGGCGTACCGGGTCGCTGCCCTGGAAACATCTTGCTTCCGTCTCGCTGCTTCTCCCCGTTTGAGCTTCCAGGCGATCGCCGAAGGTACAACACTCGTAACAGCGAAAAATTATGAACATTCCTCCCAAGCCGTTACTGACTCAACGGGCGACCCGAATAGAGCGGGGCTCGCCTCGTGCGAAACGCACATCGGCTGTGGCTCGCGACGGACGGAGCCGTCGGTCGACGATGGAGAGAAACATCGTCCTGCCGGTTGGTTCCGGCAGCCAAGAATCGTACTCGTGCTCAGTCGTCCCGGCGACGGTACTCGTGCTCGTGCTCGTACTCGAAACGAAGCCTGGCGACCGCGCAAGCATTTGGCCGCAAACGCCCCGATGTTGACCGCTGCTCAATCGACTGGGTTGCTCGGTCGTTGGAACCATCACAAATCAGGCAGCGGTTTGATATCGCCCACGCTCGCGACCCATGGCGGCGTGCCAACCGATCGAGTACGAGTACGAGTACCGCTTCGCTGAGCACGAGCACGAGCACGACAATCGGTGTACCGCAGCGGGGAAATCGCGGTTTTCGAAAATGGTACCTTCCTCGTCGCTGGCCCGTGATCGGTGGCGTTCTGGCATCCAGGTACTCGTACTCGTACTCGTGCTCGTGCTCGAAACCAAGCCTGGCGACCGCGCACGCATTCGGCCGCAATCGCCCCGATGTTGACCGCTGCTCAATCGAATGCGTTGCTCGGTCGTTGGAACCATCACAAATCAGGCAGCGGTTTGGTATCGCCCACGCTCGCGACCCATGGCGGCGTGCCAACCGATCGAGCACGAGTACCGCTTCGCTGAGCACGAGCACGACAATCGGTGTACCGCAGCGGGGAAATCGCGGTTTTCGAAAATGGTACCTTCCTCGTCGCTGGCCCGTGATCGGTGGCGTTCTGGCATCCAGGTACTCGTGCTCGTGCTCGTGCTCGTGCTCGTGCTCGAAACCAAGCCTGGCGACCGCGCACGCATTCGGCCGCAAACGCCCCGATGTTGACCGCTGCTCAATCGACTGGGTTGCTCGGTCGTTGCAGACATCGTAATCGGGCAGCAGTGTGGTATCGACCACGCTCGCGACCCATGGCGGCGTGCCGCCCAGTCGATTCCGCGTTCGAGTACCGCTTCGCTGAGCACGAGCACGAGCACGAGCACGAGCACGAGCACGAGCACGAGCACGAGCACGAGCACGAGTGCGAGTGCGAGTGCGAGTGCGACAATCGATTGACGTTATCGCGAAGGTGCCGCTAGCTTGATGATTCGATGATGGAAGCTGTCTGAGAGATACAGGTCGCCTTGATACCACGTCACGCCGTGTGGGCGTTTGAGCTGATAGGGTGACGTGTTGAGTGTGGAGACTTGCTCGGTCTCGGGATCATAGATGCGAATCAAGTCGTTGTTGTCATCAGCAAGGTAGACGCGGCCGTCCAGCCCGGTCTCGATGTGTTTGGGCCCATTGAATGTCGCGGACAGGGCGGGGCCGTCTTGTTTCCCGGCCTTGCCGGTTCCCGCCAAGGTGTAGATTCGGCCGTCTCGGATGATCCTCAATGCGTGACCACCACGCTCGGCAATGTAAGCATTTCCCTGGGGATCGAACGCAACGGCGCGCGGGTCGACAAGAGGAGCCTCGGTGGCGAGCGATCCATCTTGCGGGATCCCCTTTTTGCCGTTGCCCGCCACGGTTCGCAGCTTCCTCGTTTCCAGGTTGAGCTCGCGAACACGACGATTCTGAATATCGGCAATCAGGAGAGACTCCCCATTCGGTGAGAGCGCGATGCTGATCGGCTGATTGAATTGAGCTTGATCGAGCGAACCACCGTCACCTGCATAGCCGGGTTCGCCGGTTCCCGCCAGCGTGGAAACAACGCCAGTTTTCGGATCGAGGCTGCGGATCACGTGGTTGAGGTGTTCGGAGAGGTAGATCATCCCATCGGGTGCGATCACAAGATTATGCAGTTTGTTGAAACGGGCCGCTGCGCCTTGACCATCGACGTACCCCGTCTCGCTCGCCCCGGCGACGGTTTCAAACGTGCCATCGGCTATTCGTTTCAACACACGCCCGCCATCGTATTCCACGACCCACATTCTGCCCTCGGTATCGAACTGCACACCGAAGGGGCAGTGCAGCTCACCGGGGGTATTGGGACGGGGAACGGCCTCGTCGCGACCGCCAATCACCTCGGGCTGTTGGCTGTTCGCGCGGGCTGTCAAGCAACACAGCGTCACGGCAGCGAAACTAACGGAGAACCAACGACGAGACAAAACGAATGGGCGGCTACCGGGATTCATAGGCTGGTTCTCAACGGATCGAACAAAGAATGGACGATCCGAATTGTATTCCAGATGAAGGACCGGTGTGGCTTTTGATATAGCGGGGGCGAATCAACGATTTTTGCCGACAAATGTCTCGCCGAACTCAGCGCTGCGACTGGCTGGATCCGTGCTTGGGTTGAGAGGCCGCAAACGCGGTTTCGACCTTCAGCAGAAAGGACTCGACGTCGTCATGCACGTCTTCGGTGGTCGAGATCACCAACACATTGTCAATCGCCGAAGAGGTGCTCGTTCCACCCGCTTCGCTCCACACGTCGGGTTTCACGTTCGTTATCAGTGCGCTGAGTATTTTATCACTTCGCGTCACCAGTTCGTGGGGCAGCACGTACGTTTTCAACGCGAGGGTTTGCTCGGCAACCGATGGGGTCGTGATCAAGATGACTTCGTTCTCGATCACGTACGTCAGATCGAGATTGCGAAGGATTAACCGCAACATACTGTGCGTGCTGATGTTGCTCGCCCGGACCGTGATCGGTGAATCCGTTGAGATCTCGATTTCGCGCAAGGCTCGCGTGTCGATCAAAATGGGGATATCTGCCATTTCCGATAGAATGTGAAGAGCTTCCTTGAGTGGCACGTCGGGAACGCGGAGTGAGATGGAGCGGCGAAGTGCCGCACGCAGCGATTCCTCCACGGTCTGACGGCGTTGGGCCGCGCCACGCCCGGTCGCGGGATCCTTAGCAGAGGCATCGAGGGACTTTTTCGCGGCAGCTCCAGATTGACGACGCTTGGAGGTGCGATTTGCTTGCGGAGAATGGTCTGCGAAGGGATCCCCACTCCGGCCGCCCCCAGCGAACGGATCGGGTTTACCAGCAAACGCACTTCCGCCATCGAAGGGATTGTCGCTTCCTGCCGCGAACGGATCGTCCGTTTGTCGGGATGACGAATCGGGTTGGGCGAACGGATCCCCGCTGGCCGGCCCCGCTTCGCGATCGGTAACGGGATCGGGTTTATCACTTGTGGGGGCCTGGGACGCTTGCCTGTTCGTATCATTGGTCTCCTCCACGGACGTCTGACCGATCACCGGAGAGGGCGTGAGCGTGAGGATTGCCAGTGGTAGCAGCAGGGCCAAACGAGGTTTGTTCCTGTTGGCTGCATTGCCGGAGAGAAAATCGACGGGCTTGAGCATGGCCGAGGTATACTCCCGCAGAAGATGGCTCCATGCCGGCCACTTCGATTTCCAACTGAGCAGGAAAACCAAACCAGCCAATCCTGTGGCGATAAACGCGTTGCTGATCCCGATCGGGAAGAGACTCGATGGCAATGAGGTGAACATGGAAACGCCTTGAGAGAGAAGAGATTACTTCGGAGAGTCCGCGCCGAAAAGTTCGTTGAGCAGCTCGCGGAGCTGCTTGCGTTCTGGCGCCGAGTACTGGCGATGGGTTAGCAGGTTCATCAACAGCGGAGTGTGCGATCCGTCGCAAATGTCCTCCGCTACATCCTGCAACCGCCGGGCAATGAGGTCATCTGGAGAGATGGCTGCCGAAAAGCGATGAGCCAATTGACTCGTATCACGCGTCACGAGCCCCTTGGCTTCGATCCGAGAAAGCAGCTTCTTGACCGTCGCATACTCCGACGCCGATCCACCGGAGTACACCACGTCGGTGATCTCACGAATCGTGGCGGACCCATTCCACAGCGCGTGTAAGACGGCGAGCTCGGCAGCAGTGACGTCAGCGGGTTGGACGGCCATCGAAACGACGAACGAAAGGAAGCGGGAGACAGCGTGTCACATTCACCCTAGGACGTTTTGTCTCAGGAGTCAAACTCGCCCTGCCGCTGAAATCTTTCATCGCTGGGAAAGGACGAAACGAGGGGACGAAGCGAACACCACCATGGCGGGCAGCAGCGTGAGATTGGCGAACGCTGAGATGGTCAATGTGGCCGCCACAAGCAGCCCGAAGGTAGCTGTCGGTACGAAGGGGCTCGTTATCAAGACGGCGAAGCCGACCACCAAGGCGATATTCGCGAGCAAGATCGGAGCCCCCAGGTCAGCAGCCGCCTCGACCGCCGCCACTTCACTGGGTTGTCCGACACTTCGGCGGCGTTGATAGCCGCTCAAAAAATGGATCGATCCATCGATCGACAACCCGATCGAAACGGCACCAATCATCGCGGACCCGAGATCGAGCTGCCCACCAAACCATCCCATGCAAGACAGGACCACGAGGATGGGAAGTGCGTTGACGATCAGTGACACGATTGTTAATCGCCAATCCGCGGTTACCACGAGTAGTAACAAGCCCACCGCGGCGAGGGCGACTGCTAACGTTGTCCATTGATCGCGCACGAGACTGGAGACCATACGCGACATCAGGACTGAGTATCCCGTTACGACTCCGCCTTCGTCCCACTCGCTACTGTTAGCCCGCTCATGCTGATCAGCGGTCGCTCCCGGATGGGTGAACTGCGCAACAGCTGCCTGCACCGTTTGATTGACTTCGTCCATCAACGCCGACTTCTCCTCACCCGACAACGACTCATCGCTGCGCAGCATGATCCGCAGCCGGCGCGGCTGTGTCGGTTGGGATGTTTCGGAGAACGTCAATAGTGCTTCGGTAAACGCGGGGATGGCCGCACGCATTCCTGTCAAGCGGACTCCGGGCGAGACGAATGACAGCATCGTGACCTGCGCGGCCACGGCATCGGCATCGGCGAGACTGAGGACTTTCCGTAGCCGCACATCGCCACGGTCGTTTGATCCCGAGTCCACGGACTCAATCTGAATGTTCCTTAGTTGGTCCTCGAGGCTGCGCACCTCATCCAAGTATTCCGGTGTGATTACTGCCGGTGCGGGTAGGCTGACATCCCATACACCCGCGCCACCAAATCGGTTTTCAACACGCTCGTAGTCGCGCACGATTGGGCTGTCAGCACGGAAGTTCTCAAGGAAACTCGAGTTCGTATCCAGGCCCATGACGTAATAGGTCGAACCGGCTAGCAAAACGATCGCGGCGATCGACAGTGGAAGTCGCTGACGTACGCTCACCGTTGCCAATGTTCGCAGGGGCAGGTGCGTTTGCGATGCTTCGGCGGTATCCACTTCATTGCCTGGAGCTCGTGATTCTCGAGCTCGTTTCCTGGACAGGCCCCAGCGGTCAGATAGGCTCATCATGGCGGGCGAAAACAACGCCAGGGACACCAATACGCAGACAGCGGCCGCTGCTGTCATGGCACCGAACTCGGCGACGGGGCGCACCTGCGAAATCATCAACGCGGCGAAACCCGCTGCGTCGGTAAAGCAGGTGCAGGCAATCGGGATCGCCAGCATCGCTATCGCTGCCGCACAAGATGCACCGGGGACACGGCAACGCACCGCCAAATGCATGATCGCCGCGACCACGATCACCGAAACGAGGGCGAGCAAAATCGTCGAAACCAGCGACAGTTCGACGCCGGCGACAACCATCCAGGCCCGTGTTGCCACCGTCGACCAGACAATACAAATCGCCGCCAGAATGACCACGCGAAGGTCCCGGAGCGTTACCAGGATGACCAAGCATAGCAGCCCGATCGTGCCGATCGCCAACCTCCGGCCGTCGGCCAAGATGAGATCGAAGGCATCTTCTAAGAGCACGGGCTCCCCGATCAACGAGGATGCCGAGGACGCTGGCATCTCCGCCGCCAGGCTGCGCAGCTGAGCAATGCTCTGGCTCACGCGGTCAGGCTGCGCCGCTGTCGTGCCCTTCAACATCACGACGATCGCTGCGGTCTTTTCATCGGCGCTATGCGTGTAGCCAGCGAAAAGATCACGAAACTGTGCCGCGACCGCATCACCCGTTCGAAAGAGAGGTTCCCCGGTGGACTCGGACAGCGATAACGATGAGGAAAGCGACGGTCGCAGGAAACGAAACGCGTCGACGAGTTTGGCGACCGAGAGGACGCCCTCCACGCCATCGATCGATTCGACTCGCTCGGTCCACAGGCGGCTCCGCGCCAGCCCTTCGGCAGTCATCAATTCTTCGTCATCGTAAACCCACATGACGACGAGGTTCCCGCCGAAACGTGACTGCATGCGTTGGTAGTCCAGCAGCGCGGGGTCGTCGCTGGCGAACATGGCCGCCAACGACCGATTCATCGTCAACCCCGACTGCAGGTACGCCAGCGGAATGAACCCGAGGCAGCCGATCACCAGCAACCACACGCGCCACCGAACGAGGACTGCAGCCAACCGATCGGCAGACCGAGCCAGCAGGGCAGGGCGGGTCGGCGAGCCAGCGACCACTTGCGATTTCAACGGACGCTGATTGTTCAAATGGGACATCGCGCGAATTCAATCACCGGGTGTCGGATCTGGATCCGCCTCGGAGGGACCCGCTAACATCGATGCGGGCGGAAAGAAGATCGACTGGACAACCAGCATGACGGCACCGACGACCAACAACGAGTCAGCGATGTTGAAGTTCGGCCATCTCCACGCGTCTGAGGCTTGCCAGAGTATCCAGTCACGCACACCACTCTTCCACTGTTCCGGATAGCCGGTCTGCCACCATAGCCCCAACCGATCATAGAGGTTGCCGAAGATCCCACCGGTGATGCATCCCAGAGCAAAGGTCAGCCAAGCGGATTCGGCAGCGCGAAAGCGAAAGAGCCAGACCAGAATCCCCACCAAAGCGACGACTGAAATCCCCGCGAACATCAATCCTTTGCCGGCGCCAATGCCAAACACGGCACCAATGTTCACGGCTGTTTCGATGCCAAAATAGCCATCGATCACCCAGTAGACTTCGCGTTGCCCGGGCAGTCCGCGCCACGCAAAAATGGCGTGTTTGGTCCAGAGGTCCAAACCGGCACCGACCACGGCGAGGCAGCCAAAAAGCAGGTAGCGCGACCGGGGAATGACGACCGAGGCGGGAGACGGGTTGGCTTGCATGAGACTCGCAAAGAGATAACCGGGAACGAGCGGGGTGGACCACGCGACGAAGAATACACTTCCGCGGCTACTCTGTGAACAAGAAAACAGAAGCGGTTCACCAATGCTCACCGATTCCCCGGTACAATCACGGTACAATCCACGATCCAATGCCTTCTCCTCGCGACCACGTGTCGCCACTCCCCTCCCACTCTGTTCATTCTGTGATTTCTATGAGCCTCGATCGGCGAATCTCTTTCGGCATCCTGCCCATTTTCCGTTGCCTTCCTAAGTGCGGAATCCTGGCGACGAGCATCCTTTCGGTCCTTCCGCTGCTGATGATCGCCGCCGCCGTCCACGCCGATACTCCGGCCGCCTCGGATGATGCGACAGCATCGGGTACTCCACCGCCGGCGGCAAAACCGAACATTCTGTGGATCATGTCGGAGGACAATTCCAAGCACTACCTGCAACACTTCGACGAGTCCGGTGTGAGCACCCCGGCCATCGAAGCGATGGCCGCCCACGGGGTTACCTTCGACCGGGCGTTCTCCAATGCCCCGGTCTGTTCGGTTGCTCGGACGACTCTGATCATGGGCTGCTACGCCCCTCGCATCGGCGGCCAGTATCACCGCGCGATCAACCGGGTGTCGCTGCCGGAGGACATGCAGATGTTCCCCGCCTACCTGCGCAGTGCCGGGTACTACACGACCAACAACAGCAAAACGGACTACAACGTACAAAGCAACGAGAAACCGTGGGACGAGTCCAGCAAGAAGGCTTCGTGGCAGAACCGCCCCGACTCCAGCACACCTTTCTTTCATGTCCAGAGCCACGCTGACTCGCATGAAAGCCGGCTGCATTTTGCTCAACAAGCCATGGAGAAACCGACTGAGTTTTCTCAGGACGATGTCCGCGTGCCACCCTATCTGCCCGAAACCAAGCTGACACGATTCACGGCAGCCTACTATCGCGATCGGATCAGCAAGATCGATGAAATCGTTGAGCAAACGATCGCTGATTTGGAAGCCGCCGGCCAACTCGAGAATACTTTCGTGTTCTACTTTGGCGATCATGGCGGCGTCTTGCCACGGTCGAAAGGATACGTTTTCGAAACCGGATTGCATGTGCCTCTCGTCGTGCGAGTGCCCGAGAAATACCGTGACCTGGTCGACCGTGACTTGGGATCACGCACGCGTGGCTTCGTCTCGTTCATTGACTTCGCCCCCACGGTGTTGCGTCTCGCGGGCGTTGAAACACCCGATCAAATCGATGGCCGGGCCTTTCTCGGTGAAGGCGTGACGGCCGCGGATGTCGACGTCCGCGACACCACATTCAGCTACGCCGACAGAATGGATGAGAAGTACGATCTCGTGCGGGCCGTTCGGCTCGGGGACTGGAAGTACATTCGGTACTTCGAAGCCCAGTATCCCAACTCGCTGCACAATGAGTACCGCTACAAAATGCTGGCCTACCAACAATGGCGTCAGCGCTCGCAGGACCCATCGACTCCGGCTGAGCAACTTGCCTTCTTCCAATCACGACCTGTCGAGGCCTTGTTCAATTTGTCGGAGGATCCTGACGAGGTCAATAATTTGGCATCCGAAACGCAGCATGGGGGCAAGCTTACGGAAATGCGGCGTCTGTTGAGCGATCACTTGAAAGACACGCACGACCTCAGTTTCGTCCCCGAAGCCGTTTTTCTGCGGGAGGGCACGAGCAACCCGGTCCAGTTCGGCGACGATCAGGCCGAGGCGATCGCGACCTACATCGACACTGTGAACATCGCCCTGGAGCCATGGGACCGCGCAACCACGCAATTGATTACTAGCATGAACTCAGGCGACCCCTGGGTCCGCTACTGGGCCTTCGATGCCGCCAGCTCGAAGGCAGCCTCCGACGCCGCCGTGAGAACAGACGCTGCCGACGACCAAACCATGATCCAGCTTGCTCAGCGGGCAACACTCGATCCTCAACCACTCGTCGCCGCCAGGGCAGCCGAGTTTCTCGCCATCATCGGTGAGGCCGACCCGCGCGAGGTGCTGGTGCGTTCGGCCCTCCGGAGCCGAACCGAGGCCGAGGTATTGCAGATCCTCAACATCGCTTCGTTCTTCCACGACAACGGCCGGGGTGAGTTCCCCATCGACGCCGACGCTTTCGAATTCAAGTTTCGCGTCCTCCCCAAGGGCCAGATCGCACGTCGGCTTCGCCATTTCAGCGAAGCTCAACCTGCCGACCCGTCAGCGCCGTGAATATTCTGGCACTTTGGCGATTGACGGAGTAGGATCCATCCGGATAGAGAGTATGTGTTTTGACACATGCCCGTTCGAAGCCTCGAAGAGAGGCTGCAAGGGATTCGCCCTGAAACTGCTCTGATATGAACATCCGCTTTGTGCTCCTAGTGCTCTCGATTTGTTGCGTGTCGGCCGCCGACGGGGCAATCATCGCTAGCTGGGATTTTGATGGAATCGACATGAACACGGGCGGGGGCATTGATGAATCGACGTCACCGTTCTCATTCACGGCACCCACCACCGCCCCGCATGTCTCGGGGGTGTTGCGTATCGGCAGTAGTTTGAACCCGTCGACGGCAGGCTCTCGCTACGGATTCAAAGTCCTTGTGGGGGACTCGCAAACATCTCTGGCCGGGGCGATCAATGCTGGGCACTTCATCGATTTTACGGTGACTGCTGCTCAAGGATTCCAAATGAATTTGGACTCTCTTGCATTTGTTGGACAAACGACGGCCAACGGTAGCAATAGCGCGGCAGTCTTGACGAGTATAAGCGGGTTCAACGATGGCGACCAAATCGCTTCGGTCGACAACATTGCGGGTGTGACCGGAGGACTGGATACGGACGCATCCGGATTTGGCCCCATCAGTCTGTCGATGCCGGAGTTTCAAAATTTGACTGGCCCGATTAGCTTCCGTATTTACGGATTTGGAACCACCACTGGTGCCGGGGACACCTATTTGCGCAACCTCGTGGGCGATGACTTGGTTGTCAATGGTTCCGTGGTCGCGGTTCCCGAACCGTCGCTCTTGTTGTGTTTGCTCGCCACTCTCTGCGCCGGTTTCGGTGCGAGACGCGTATCCAACGCTGAATTCTTTAAACGACAAGACATTTGCTGAGCGTATCACGCCACGATCGCCGCTTTTTGATAAGATGGGTTCGGATTCTGCTTGTTCCCCGACCTAGCTGTGAGGCATTCTGTGAATTTGACTGCGAAGCCGTACCGTCCTGGCGCCCGGTCGATGCCAGCGGTCGTGACGCTGTTGATCGTTGCTTTTTCAGTTGTCTCCGGCGATTGTCTAGCTCAGGGGCTGTTTAATTCCAACTCGGTCTCAGGCATGGCTGAGTTCCTGCCGCCGCCGCGTAGCGTCCGCCAGCAGATTCGTGAGGCTGAGGATGCGATCGAGGAGGAACGCTACAGCGATGCGGTCGTGCGTCTGGGCGATCTATTGCGGAGGCTCTCCCAGGACAACCTCCCCGAGACGGCGCAGGACTATTTTCTGGATTCTGCCTCGCCCAGTGCCGCCCGCGATCAGCTCGACTCTGCCAGCGATGGAGTGGATGATTTCGGCCGTCCCATGACGGTCATGCGACAAGCCCGCGAGATGATCGGACAACTGCCCAAGCCCGCGATGGAAATCTACGAGCTTCGCTACGGGCCGCTGGCGGCGAAGATTCTCGATGATGCCCAGCCCGACCGGGACTGGGAGGCCGTCGAACAGGTGCGGCGCGAGTTCTTTCACACCGAGGCGGGCTACCACGCCTCCTCTCTACTGGCGACACGCGAGTGGTTGCTTGGCAATGCACTCGCCGTTTCGCTGTTGCTCGACGACGTGGTGCGGTCGCCTCGAGCGATCGAGCAGCTCGGTGACGAGGTCATCTGGTTGCACGCGGGCGCCTGTCTCTTGTCGAGCCGATCCCTGCCCACGCCGGGGCAACTCCCCGCCGATTTTGTCGCCGCAGAGAACAGGGATCCGCAGGCTCTTCCTGCAGTGAAGAACGATTGGGAATCTGCAGTCCGTGCGCGGTTCTCAGCGATGGCTTTCACCGTGGATCCGCCCGCCGAAGATTACCCCTTTCTAGGCGGTCGTCCCAACCGCAGCGGATTCTCTGAAGGTGAGATGCCGCTGAGCAACCCGCGATGGATGCTCGAAACATCCGGCAGCCCACTGCAAGAACGGATGATCGAGGCCGAGACGGCGCAGCTCAAATCCTCCGGTCAATTGCCGCCGCCCTCGTGGCTGCCCCTCCGCGTCGGTGATCAACTGCTGATGCGAACCACGCAGCGTCTGATTGGTGCTGACTACCGGACGGGAAAGCGAGTCTGGCAGTACCCGTGGTTTGACACTCCGGAAGAGCTCACGACACCTGACGAAGCCGACGCGAATGACCTTCGCGAGAAAGAAGACCCCAAAGATATCCTGGTTCAACGGATCTGGAACGACGTCCCCTATGGTCAGGTATCCAGTGACGGGCGACAGGTCTACATGATCAATGATCTCGGCGCGATTGAGTCTGAACGGTTCAATCCTTTTGGGATGCGCGCTACCCGGGCGGTCCAGGCCAGCAAGAATACGCTAGTGGCACTGGACCTCGCCACCGAAGGCAAACTGCTGTGGCGCCTCGGCTCCTCCGAAACGACACCGTCCTCCCTTTCCGAAGCGTTCTTCCTCGGTCCGCCGCTGCCCGTCCGCGGACGGTTGTACGTCATGGCTGAATTGGCTGGCGAGATCATCCTGGTCTGTCTAGACCCTCAAGACGGCAGCGAGCTGTGGCGGCAGGTTCTGGTCTCGGTCGAAGCCAGCGGGATCACGACTGACCCCGTCCGCCGAGTGGCCGGCGCCATGCCGACTTATCACGAGGGATTGTTGGTCTGCCCCACTGGCGCCGGAGTGACCGTGGCCGTGAATCTGGTAGACCGAACACTCCGTTGGGCCAACGAGCATCCGCGCAACCGTGAATTCTCTCAGAACGCATTCCGCCAACCCGTGGACCTGCCGATGAATCAACTCAGTCAACGTTGGTTGACTTCGGTTGCGATCGGCCACGAGACGAGCATCGCTCTGACACCGGTTGAATCAGACCGCATGATTGTGGTCGATGCGGTCACGGGCGTCGATCGCTTCCGCCCCCAACCCCGAGGCAAGAATCTGTATCTGGCCGGGATCCGCAACAACCAATATCTGATCGTCCGTGGCGACCGGGTGATGGCATTCGACCTGCAAACCGGCAATGAGATATGGTCGACCCCGAGCGACCTGATGAGCCCAGGGCAACGCGTCTCCGGTCGTGGTGTGTTCGGGCCAGCGAGCTATTTTCTCCCCACCACCAGCGACGAACTGATTGAAATCGGCTTGGCCTCCGGTGAGATTTTGTCGCGACGCCATACGCGCTATCCGCTCGGTAACCTCGTCGCAGCCGAGGGTGAAATCATCTCCCAGGCGTCGGCCACCGTCGCCGTCGCATACGGTGAAGAGACGCTCCGGCCGACGATCGATCGCATCTTAGCTGACGATCCCGACGACTTCTTTGCAATCATTCGCAAAGCGGAGTTGTTGATGGAGGATGACCGGCGTGACGACGCCTTGGCTCTCCTGAAGAAAGCCCGTGAGATGGATCCGGAAAGCATCGATGCGATTGCTTTGTCGGTCGAGGCCCTGCTCGGCAGCCTCCGCGATCAAGAGAAGATCTCCCCCGAAGACATGCAGACCCTGCGCGAGCTGATCGATCGGCCCGAACAGCAAGCCGAGCTGTTGGTACTGCAAATCCAAGGGCTGCTCGAGCCACTCCGTTCCGATCCGCCGGCGACCGAGATTTCTCAGTCAGACGTGAATGCGGCGATGGATCGGCTGCTCGAACTATCCGCGCTGACCATCGAACGACCGTCGTTGGCAAATCAACAGGCCGCTGTCTTCGCAGATTCCGCTCGCCAGTTCACTCTCGCGAGCTGGCTGACGGCGCGCGTGGCGCAGGTCGCAAACGCTGCCGACGAAGACACCCTGGCGGAGATCAACGAGCGGCTCCAAGAGCACTTGCAGACAGGCGTTCGCGCCAATCGCACGACTCTGAACCAGATCGTGAGCCATTTCTCACCGCTGGGAGATGCCGTCCAAGCGTACCGCCAAAGCCTTGTGCAGCAGTCACAACAGCAGGGCGACGCACTGGCAACCGAACGTTTGGTCTGGGGCACCCGCTTGCCAACCGATGCGGCGCTGCACGATCTCGATTCGCAAGACCTGCTGACACTGGCGCGAACCTACAGCGAAGCACAATGGGGTGAGGACCGACGCTACGTGGGCCAAGTCCTGCAACAGCGGATCCAAGACCCGAAAGCATCACCGGCTGAGATTCAACGGATCGCCGGCATTTTGGATGAGTACCAAGTTCGAGGAAACATCCGACCCCGCTCCGATTCTTGGCCTCGCGAGCACGTTGAACTGCAGTGGGAATCCACCCGCTTGCCGCAGAACCAAGCCCTCATGTCGAATCGACGGTATGCGAAAACGACACGTTGGATGGGCAAGCAAACACTCGGCTGGCAAGCGATCAGCGATAACACCCCGCTTTCCCTCCTCGACCAGGACGGCATCAACCACCCGATCATGGTCGATGGACTGACCAACCGCACGTCGAGCGATAAAGAAGTTACCCTGAGTGGCGGGTTGATGTTGGTGCTGACGCCATCGGAGTTGATTGCCGTTGATCTGTTCCGCGTCCTCTCGCGAGGTTCCACCGACGCCGTTCGCTGGCGACAAAGCCTGCATCCCGACGGCCAGTCTGTCGCCAAACGCCGCAGCGAAACATCGAAGTTCGGTGACAAGATCTATCGTTATGTCTCCAATTCTCCCACCGCCAATGCGGATGACGCTCAATTGCGTCTCGGCCCCGTGCTCGGTGATCGCCTGTTTCTTCTGCAGGGACGTGATCTCATCTGCTACCACACGGTGACCGGCGAGCAACTTTGGCGGACACAAACAAGTATCCCCGGCAGCGGCGTGGTCGCTGGCGACGGCCGAGTCGCGGTGCTGAGCGAGCGCGCCGATCAGATCGCGTACTTCGATTGGCACGATGGACGCGAAATGGAATCCAAACCGTTCAACGTTGACTCCGTGATGGCAACGGCGGGTCGGCATGTGTTGTTGGTGACCCAATACGATGAGGAAGATGCCGATAGCGATCTCGTTGACCCTTACATGCTCGAGATCGTCGACGGGATCACGCAAGATCGTGTTCAAGAACGCGTCGCGTCCCCCATCAACCTCACCGACCAAGCACGCTCGACCTCCCAGGGCAGACTCGTCAACGATCGTTATATGACACTGATCGATAGCGATGGCCGGGCGACGATTTGGGATGTTTTGTCCGGTGCTTCACTCGCTGATGTGGAGATCCCGCTGAGGCCTCGGTTATCCGGTCTGTCCGTTGTGCAAATTCATGACCGGTTTCTGCTGATGCCACGATGCGAGTTGCCGCCGCCCCCGGACATCGAAGGGAATGTCATTACGATCCCCAGTGGCATGTCGGTGCAAGATGTGACCAGCGCGCACTGCATTGAACTTGCCGATGACGAGACCGACGCACCGGCCGCATTGGCTTGGTCGCAAACGTTCGAACAGGCACGTGGGGTGACGACGTTTCAGCCGTGGATGACACCCATTTTGACGCTCGTCCGACGCCAGACCTACATCGATAACGCCTCGACCAGACGCCACGAACTCGATGTCTGGGCGCTCGATGTTGAGTCGGGCAAAACGCTCAATGAATTATTAGGCAAGAATATCGGCAGCCGCAACATACGGATCGAAACCGAAGTGCGATTGCTGCCCAGCCGTGATCAGGTCTTCTCGATCATCCAGAGTCAACTGCTGACGTACACGTTCTCCAATCAGAAGCCCACCGACACGGAAGCCAATCCGGAATCCTCTGATTCCACAACGCCGAATGCCGCGCAAGAACCCGACGAATCCCAATGACGCGTCCCGAGACGATGTCGCAGGCTCTCGGCATCTTTGGCGGTTCCTTCGATCCGATTCATCTGGGGCATTTATGGATCGCCGAGGCAGCGTACGAACAATTGCCCATCGATCAGGTACGGTGGGTCCCCGCTGCGACGAGTCCACTGAAACCATTCGGTCCCGTTGCGAGTAACTCTCAGCGTCTGACAATGTTGCGATTGGCCGTTTCAGGGCAATCCGGACATCGAATTGAAACCTACGAACTCGACCGCGACGGCGTTAGCTACACCGTCGACACGCTCGCATATCTGCGAGATCAGTTTCCCGATCACACCCTCTTTTTTATCATCGGCGCTGATTCGCTAGCGAGTTTCGCCCAATGGAAGGATCCAGATCGGCTGTTGCAGATGTGCACCCTGGCCGTTGTTCGGCGCGGGGGAATGCCGCCGCCCAGCTATGATATCCTGCAAGATTTCGCGTCGCCTGAAAAAGTTCAGGCCTGTCGTGAAGCTGAGATCGTCATGCCGCAAATCGAAATCAGCAGCCGCGAGTTGAGGCGACGTGTCGCCCGATCTCAGTCGATCCGATTCCATGTCCCCCACAGTGTCGAAGCATTCATTCGAAACGAAAATCTGTATCGGCAGGACTAAATGCTTGCTCGAGAGTGGGCGGACGCCTTTTCAGATAGACTTTCGAATGCTTCTCAAGATCTCTGGCTCATCCAACGGAAGCGTGCGCCCGAGGTTTTCAAGGCACGGCTCCCGTATCGAAGGATTTATTTGTGGGATGTGATTATCAATGTTAGCCTGGCACTGCCGGGAGAAACGGAGCCGAGCTCTGCAGAGGTGCTGGCTTGGCAAGGGATATCTCGGTCGCCAGCGTTTCCCTGCAAAAGCGGTACGCCAACGGTGTTGTCGGTCTCTGGCGAGCGTTTGTTCGTCAGGGACGCATTTTTGAACGATCATTGGATACGAGAGCCATGCCTCAAAAAACCTTCCGCTGTGCTCTGCGCACGCTTCCGTCGGATGAACCAGATTTCTCACCTTTGCTATTCGCGATCAGGTCCCGCCGTCGCTCGTGGTACTGTTTCTTCGCCTGCTGGTAACGATCGGCTTTCTTGCAACCGATGATCCCGCCGCCCACTGCGAAGATGACAAAAACGATTCCGAACAATGCCATGGGCGGAAACATGCTCGCAGCAAGAATCGTCCAGAATACTCCGAACACCGCGACGCAACCGGTTCCCAGAACGATCGGTGCTTTCGACGGCAGGCTCTGCGACCCATCCTTGCCAGTCGTCATGAACTGAGCTCGCTCACGTTCCCATTGCCGATCGAGGCGGTCAAGTTCGGAATCGCCTTTGAGCTTCTCCACGTCCCGGACGAGTGTCTCAGTGGTTTGTTTGATGTCTTCAAGCAACTCTGTCGAATAGGTGCTGCCGGTATGATGGACGGCTAACCGAGCATCGCAGTACCCACATGTGACAAACCTCGCTGATTTCGGAACATCAAGAGGCGCACCGCAGTGGTTGCAGGAGAGCGAGATAAGTTTCATGAGCGGAGGGTCGTCATCGCATCGAAATCACATTGCCAAAACAACAATTATACATCATCCCCCTCCCCGATTGCTTGGCAACCGCGAATCAATAATCCGCCCTGAAAGTAGTAGACAAGGCGACGAGTCCTCTCAGCGCCGTGCTGGACGAGGCGACGAGCTGTTGATTACCCACAAGTATCCCGAAAGGGATGATGGAAAATAGCCGTAGGTCAGCGCAGCGCCACCTATGGTTGTCTTTTCCAGTGGTATTCGCTTGCGCTCGACCACTGGCTATTTTCTTCAACGCCGTCGGCGTAGGAAAACTTGTGGGTGAAGGACAGCTCGTCGCCTTCTGGTCACTACCGCGCTTTGTTGTTCAGCTCCGACCGACACGATGGTCATTCCGATGGTCTCACCGGTTTGCCGAGCGTGTAGATCGTCAGCCCCGACAGATCGTTGGTGGGCCGCCCGGTTACCAGGCTGACGGCGAGACCGACAACGAGGCAGCTGACGATTCCGCTGGCGGTGTAGAGGTATCCGTTGACGGCGGTGAATTTCCACAACCAGAACATCGCGCCCGCTCCAACGAGGGCGCCTGTGAGCGCACCCGTTGCATTGGCTCGCCGCGTCACAGCACCCAGAATGAACAAGCCGCCGAGGACGCCCATGAACAGGCCAATGACTTTGATGAATGCATCGAACAGCGATTTGATCTCCGGATTGACGAAAACGAGGCCGAGCAGAGTGCCGACCACCCCAATGAGAAACGTCCAGAAACGCGCCGCACGGAGATAACCGGCTTCGGATCGGCAGGCTCCGAACGGTCGCATGAAGTCCGTCACGATGGCGGTCGCGGTCGAGTTCATGCTCGTCGAAACCGTCGACTGGGCGGCGGCAAAGATGCCTGCCACAATCAATCCCGCCAAGCCGATCGGCATCTCTCGGGCAATGAACAGCGGAAAGACTTGGTCCGTCGTGATCGTCGGATCGAGCTTGTCAGGATGCGAGTGATAGTAGGCGAACAGTGCTGTACCGATACCGAAGAAAAGGATCGTCGCTGGGATGGTCAAAACGGCGTTCGTCCAGATCGATCGTGCTGCCAAGGTCTCATTGGCCGTCGTCATGTATCGCTGAACAACGGCCTGATCAGCGGTGTAGGATGAAACATTCTGGGCAATCGAACCGACGAGGATGACCCATAGCGCGACCTGGCTGCTCGTCATGTCCCAATGAAAATTGGCGATTGTGAATTTGTCGGCGTCGGTCGCAGTGGAAAGGAAGCCGCCGAATCCACCATCAACGCCTGCGATCAAGATCCCGATCGCTAGCAGCGCGCCGCCCATCAACACAAACGTCTGGATCGTATCCGTCCAGATCACCGCTTCGATCCCGCCCATCGTGCAGTAGGCAATACTGAGCACGCCCATCAGCAGTACCGACTGCCCGGGCGTTAACGGTGTTGCCACCGCCAGCGCCAGTCCCGTCAGTGACATGACCACGGCCATGCGGAAGATATGAAACATTGTGAAGCTGGCGCTGCCAAAGAGCCGTACAGGCCGGCTGAATCTCTTTTCGAGATATTCGTACGCGCTCGTCGCATCGATCCGACGAAAGAATGGCATGGCTACAGAAACCGCGAGAATCGCCACGACGGGAATCATCATGTTACCCACCGCGTACACCCAGTCCTGAGCAAATGATTTTGAAGGAACGCCGGTGAACGTCAATGAACTGAGCATGGTTGCGAAGATGCTGCAGCCCGCAGCCCACCAAGGGACATGCCCCCCGCCACGAAAATAGTCGTCCGTGCTCTTGTTCTTATTGGCGAAGTAAACCCCTACCCCGACCATTGAGAACAGATAGCCAAAGAGCACGATGTAGTTGATCGTCCCGAACCCGCGGCTCGGTCGCACCGCCGACACTCGAAAGACCTTTGGCGATCGCACGCGGGGCCGGACCTCGCCTGTCGGAACAATGATATCATCGCCCCACCTCACCGCCGTCGTCGTGACATGATTGGCGGGCGTTGGGCCAGCGCTTGTCCACGTGTTCGTGATCGTATGATAGGCAAGTGATTCCTTGAGAAAACCTGGATGGTCATCCCTTAGCTCGTCGCCTTGAAAGAACCGTTCTCCCGTCGCACCACCGAGCACGAAAATGTGGCTCTGCCCAAAGCCGATACCGGTACCCGCCATCACACAGCGCGGGACATCGGCCCGCCGCCGCCAACTGCGGTTGGATGGATTGAATTCCCAAACATCCGTGAGGAAGTCGAAACTGGCAGGGTCATCGGCATCACCTTCCTGGCGTCGGCCACTGATGACATAAACACAATCGTTGTATCCGTTGTGCTGGCTGATCGTCAGATTGAACGCCCGCGAGGGCCCTGGCCAGGGCGGCAGTTCCTGCCAAACGAACGCCTCCTCGCTCGATTTCTTCGAAAGATCGAGCGACCAGAAATTTGTCATTGCGGATTCGAGCGACGTGCCGCTCTGCCCACCCGCCAGATAGACCACATCGCCGATCATCGTCGCCGTGGAATAGGCACAAGGCTGTGGCAACGGGGGATACTCCGTCTTCGTCATCTGCTCACTTTCGGGATCCCAACTCAGCAAGAAGGTTTCGCCGAACGTCTCGCTGGTATCATTGCCGCCCATGCAAAGGACGCCGTCTGGAGTCGATACGGCAGCCCCATAGGCAAGCCGCTGACGCAGTCTGCCACCCTCATGCCACTGGTACTGATCGCCGTCTTTGGTCAAGACGAAAATGCGATCATGCCAAACTTTATCGTTGTCCCAAACAGGCTTTGGGAAATTCGCGCCACCCGCGACGATCAGAGCATCGTTGTGGACGCCTGCAAACGGTCCGGCAAGACCGAGTTCATCGGGTAGCGATGGCAGCTCGCTCCACGAGAGCAAAACGTTGTCATCGGCTGTCAGGCTGGGCCGCTCGCCCATCAACAATGCGACAAGCATGCCGATGCTGATGAGCCACTTAGATACATGCTTCATGGGAGTTTGCTCGTCGACGCTTCCGGTGCTGCTGGCCAGGCCTTGTCGAACCGCACGCCCTCGTGAGCGAGTCTATCCCAAACAGGGGTCGCCACGTACGGCTCACCGTAACACCCCAGTTCTAGCCCGTTGTCTACCGGCACAATCAGCAGAATGTTGGGCTGATCTGCTGCAGACGCACCCGCGTTTGCGGTTATTACGAGGCAGAGAGTGACGAGTTGCATCACGAAATGTTTGGAGTGTGGAATCATGGATTCGCCTCGACGTATTGGGGATTCGGCCTCATTGGATCGGCACCCACTTCGCGACGCCAGGCCTTCAACTTGGAGTGAAGCTCAGCGAGCTTGGCGGGCTCAGCATTCGATAGTTCTGTTGACTCGCCAATATCTTCGGCAAGGTTGTAGAGCGACAACTCGCCGGTTTCGAATTCTTCGATTAACTTCCAGTCACCGGCGCGGATCACCCCCGATGGGAATGCGGAGGGGTGCCGGTTGTAATGCGGATAGTGCCAATAGATCGCGTCCCTCTCGAGTCTTCCCGATCCGGTCAGCACCGGCACCAGGCTGGTTCCATCAAGATGTTGATACGGCTTGAGGCTCTGGCCCGTGGCGTCGAGGATTGTCGGATACAAATCCATCCCGATGACGGGTGTGTCCGATACCCAGCCAGGCTCAGTCTGGCCTGGCCATTTGATGATCAACGGCACGCGGATTCCGCCTTCATAGTTCGAGCCCTTGTTGCCTCGCAGCGGAGCGTGGTTGGTCACTCCTCCATTGCCGCCATTATCGCTCGTGAAGATAATCAGGGTTCGGTCGTCGAGGTTCTCGTCCTGCAACGTGTCCATGACACGTCCCAGACTGTCGTCGATGCTTTCCACCATGGCGGCATAGGTTGGTTTGCCCTGTCGTTGTGTTTTAGGGACGTCACGGTAGCGGTCGATCACTTCTTTCTTCGCCTGCAAGGGCGTGTGCACCGCATAGTGCGAGAGGATCAGAAAGAATGGCTGGTCAGCGTTTTGACGGATAAAACCCTCGGCTTCTTCGGCCAGCCGATCCGGCAGATAGTCGCCTTTCTCACCAGAGAGCGGCGACTCCTTTCGCAGCATCTTTCCGGTGGTCGGAATTCGCCAACCACCCTCAAACGGAAAGAAGTAGCTACCCGGCGCCCCATAATCGCGGCCGGCGATGTTGACATCAAAGCCCTGGTGCTCGGGGTAGTAGTAAGTCTCGGTACCCAGATGCCATTTTCCGATGAAACCGGTTCGGTACCCGGCTTCCCGCATCGCCTCACCAACCGTTACTTCTTCTAAGGGCAAGTTCGCGAGATAGCGACCCTCACGAAGTCTGTGCTCTGTCGGGCTCCATCGTCCCGATGGTAGCCACTGGGTCAACATCAGCCGTGCGGGGCATTTGCCGCTGAGAATCGCTGCCCGAGATGGCGAGCAAACGTTGCAGGCAGCGTATCCGTCGGTGAACCTCATGCCCTGACTTGCCAGTCGATCGATATTCGGCGTCTGGTAGTATTCGCTTCCGTTGCAGCCGACGTCCTTCCATCCTAGGTCGTCGATCAACACAACAATCACGTTGGTTTTGGGAGGATCAGCACCGATCGCTTCGGCGCGTACGACGAGCACAGTCAGAGCGACCGTCAAACAAAGAACAATGCTGTTCTGTCTCATCGGTTTGCTCCAAACGGGTCGCCGGTTATTTCGTCTAGGCTCACGCGCGTGAAAATGATTCGCGCGTATTGCTGCTCGCCTTCGCCCGCCTCGAATAGAATCCCTAACTCGTCGTTGGGAAGCCTTACCATATCGCTGTATGCCGCCCGGCCAACGTGAATCAATGGGCCGTCCTGCCACGTCTGCGTCTCGTCGGTGGAGTAGCGAATGCGCAGATCGCTACGTCCCTTGCCACTTGGCCCGCTCTCGTCTGGACCGGAAAACAGGATTACGTTTCGGTCGTCTCCCGCAACTGTCGATGCGGCGCGAAGCAACGCACACTGAACGACGGGCGGATCGAGCTGAGGTGGCGACGGCTTGAAGCACCGGTAGGGGCCACCGAATCGATCGAACGAATCGCCACCAACACTGCTGTAGGCATCCCCGCGAGTCCCTTTCGCTTTCCCACCCTGATCGCGGGTGTTGAAATACAGTCGGCCATCGTTGAGTTCGACAACAGCAGTTTCATTGGCGTTGAGGTCATCCGTGTAAGTGGTGTCGATCGCGCCGAGACGCCACGTTTGACCGTGATCGTCACTGACGATGGCATGGGCACCATTGGCACCACGATCATCCCCTCCCTTGCCGATACGATGATCGCACGGCACGACCAGACGGCCCTGGTGCTCGCCACGTTGCAGTTGAATCGAATGGACAGGGCCGGTCGCATACCAGCCCCAATCGTCTTTTTTGACGTCACGGGTGATCTCACGCCGCTGGCCCCAGGTCTTCCCATGATCATCGCTGAAAGTCACAAAGACGCGGTCGTTCTCCAGTGTGAACGGTAGCCAGATCCGCCCTGGATGCTCCGGGTCGAGCCGATCGACAACGGGAGCTGGGTTGCCCACACTGACCTGCGTATTCTCCTGATCAAACTCTTCTCGAAGCTCGTCGCTTTCCTGAACAACCTGAATCCCTTGCCAGGTCCGTCCACCATCGATCGATCGTTTCGACACTAGGTCGATTTCACTCTGATCGCCTCCCATCCGTGCTTCGCAGAACGCTAGGAGGTCGCCATTGGCGGCGGTGACGATTGCCGGAATGCGGAAGACTTTGTAGCCCTCTTCCCCATTCTGAAACACAGTTGCCTTCTCAAATTGCTCGCCCCAGACTGGACCAATAAATAGGAGGATCGCAATCACCGCCAAGCACATTGAGAGAAATGATTCCGCATAACTCTTATGAGCCGACGGCGCTCGCCGCGAGTGAAAGCGGGACCCCGCGGCTAGAGCCCAATGCCATCTACTTTCGACCGCGAAGCGGTCCTGGTAACCCGACGCGTCAGCGAGGATCACTTGTTCGCCACGTAAAACACTGCATTTTCCTCGCTGACGCGTCGGGTTACCATCGTGATGATGCCCCGAACGGGGGCAAAGTAGATGGCATTGGGCTAGCGCCGCCGGCTCATTCCACCGAAAAACTCTAACCGACCTGCTTAGCAATCGGGCCAAGCATCGGTTCGGCCTCGCATCGGTAGCCGCGGCCGGCATAAGCATTGGAAATACTCTCGTCATGGTTCACCCTATCTCTCGTTTTACTGCCTGTTCGAAAAGAGGTCTGACCCTTTCGAGGCGAGTCAATTGACTTGCTTGTTAACTGCCTCGCCGGAGAGGGTCAGACCCCTTTTCGGATAGGCTCTCGTCGTGTTCGTGCGGTCGCGTTGATAGATCTCGCGTCCGCAGCATACGGCTCACTCGGTGGAGACTGCTTCTGACTCGGTCTGTGACCACTCGAAGAAACCAATTGCTTCCAGCTCCGCTTGCAATCTTGAGATGTCTTCGCCCGAGAGGCTTTCCTGTGGCAGTCGGCAGCCACCCATGTCAAAACCTTGCATCCCCAAGACGGCTTTCATTGCCGGGTGGAAAGGAAAGTGATTCAACGTGCGAATCATATTCACCGACATCGATTGCCATTGTCGAGCCTCGGTGAGGTGTCCCTCGCGAAAGGCGGTGATGAGCCGCTGATACAACGGCGCGGCGATGTTATAGGTACTGCCAATCGCTCCCCTCGCTCCCGTCGCCAAGGCCCCCAGCAGCATCTCGTCGCAACCCCAAACCACATCGAAGCGGCCGTTGTCGAGTTCCAAGCACTCCTGGAACTCATGCAGCTTGGTGTCCGTGTACTTCAGGCCCACGAGATTGGCAATGCGATCACCGGCGATCTTGAGAAAATCCACCACATCCAGAGCCGACCCGGTCAAAGCGGGGATGTGATAGTAGTAAAACGGTAGGTCTGGAGCGCCCTGGGCGACTTCCGACATGCAGTCAATCATTCCCGCCACGGTGCCTACCTTAAAGTAGGACGGGCAAGTCGCTGAGATCATGTCTGCGCCGATCTGCTGGGCGTGCTCGGCGAGCGAACGCGCATCAGCGAGACTGTTGTGGCCAACCTGAACGATGACGGGAACCCGGCCGGCGGCCGCACGCACATACGCTGCTGCGATGGTCTTTCTTTCATCGCTCGACAAAGACATGCCTTCTCCGGTACTGCCACACACATACAGGCCGCTGACCCCGCTCTGAATGAGATGATTGGTTATCGGGGCAACCGCAGCCGTGTTGATCGTGCCGTCGTCACCGAGCGGTGTGTAAGTCGCAGCGACGAGCCCATCGATTTTTTGTGCGTTCATGTGCTACTGGAATCCTGTCTAGGTTGGGCGATTGTCATTGACTCGTCTCCACTGGGGAGACGGGTTTTTTTAAGTTAGGAACTTGCTTCGCGTCCGCTTTCGGCAACCACTGGCGGTGACTCGCAATCACATCGGCATACTGTCTGTCGCCCGCGAGGTTGTTCCACTCGTTCGGGTCGACTTCGTGATCATAGAGTTCTTCGCTGCCATCGGCGTACCGAATGTATCGCCACCGATCACTTCGAACTGCGTGGTTGCCCCGTAGGTAGGTCATTACGGCGGGACGGTTCCAAGCTGCCATCGGATCACGCAGCAGCGGCACCAAGCTTGCTCCATCGCATGATCCGTCGGCGGACAACCCGGCCAGTTCAAGCAGAGTGGGATAGACCGCTGTCATGTCGACCGGACGATCACAACGGCTGCCCGGTTGCGTCACGCCTGGCACAGCGATGAGGAAGGGGATATGAGTGCTCTTCTCCCAGAGGGCGAACTTCTCAATATGGTCCTTCTCGCCGAGATGGAACCCATGATCTGACCACAGCACGATGATGGTGTTGTCACGCCGCGGACTGGCGTCGAGTGCATCGAGGACGCGACCGATCTGGGCATCGGCAAAACTGACGCAGGCGGCATAAGCCCGAATGAAGTCGCGATAGGAACCCACATGATTTTGCTCGACCTCCATCATGCCTTCCCAAAACCATTTCTTGTTCCGCATTAGTTCCGTTGCGCCGGCTGGCAGGTCATCCCAGTCGTCTGACTTACGGATCGGCAGCTCGAGATCACGATAGGCCTCGTGATAGAACGCGGGAGCAAAGAACGGTGAGTGAGGTTTATAGATACCGCATGCCAAAAACAACGGTTGGTCACCAACCGGATCGCGCAGTGCTTTGACGCAGTAGTCGGCCGTATGAAAATCGATGGCGTCACTCTCCAGCAGCGGCCACTTTCCCCAATCGGTATTGCGAGAACCGTAGTTCGGGGCTCCGTTGAGTTTCGTCGCTGGATAGCGCTGCCGACGCATGGCCTGGAAGTCGTGGAACGAGTCTGGATCATGAAACGCTCCGTCATAGTGATGGTGGAAAATCTTGCCGGCTCCGCGAACGTCATAGCCAGCCGCCATGAACTGCTGCATGATCGTCTTGCGATTGGGCACCGCCCGGCGCCAATCACTCTTGTTGCCATAGACGCCTGTCGTTGATGGTCGCAGACCCGTCATCGTGGCAGCTCGCGACGGATTGCAGGCCGGAGATGCGCAGTACGCCTGCGTGAACAACATGCCGCGCTGTGCCAAACGCTCGAGGTTCGGCGTTTGGATAAGAGAATTCGGATCGAGTAGCGAATTCCAGTCGTTCAAGTCGTCAACGACGATGAACAAAATATCTGGAGCGGCGTCCTCGGCGGCAGGCACCGTGACAGGCAGCAACAGGGCAGCGATGCCTAGGAGACCGGCGATGACATTGCCGAACCCAATGAAGCTGCTGCAATCCCCTGTCATGGCTTCTCCCTCGAAGGCGTTGGTGATTCTGATGTGTCTCGATTATAGTGAACTACGATGTAGCGACTATTGACATTATGAACAAAAGAGTTGGCACTTTCGCTACCGCGTCGCTGCTTGTTTTTCACACCCTGCTTTGAATTTTGAGAATCTCGTGGCCAGGACAAATCTCCCGTGCACGACCGGTCGTGGACGATCTGCCGATCCGGTGCTGCTCGACGAGCGGAACGTGTTGTTGGCGTTGAATGTTTATAATGCTGAGATTCATCGTGGTGTGGCGAAATTTGGTCGAGATCATCGTTGGCACATTCCCGCTGATCTGGAGGACCCGATTCCACGAAGCTGGAGCGGCGATGGGGTGTTGACGCATTTGGGCGCCCCGCAAGAGATTTGGCGTCGCCTGCGGCGGTTCGATGTGCCGATTGTCGACCTTGCCGAAAGCCGTCCCCAGATTCGACTGCCGCGGGTCACGATCGACAACGCCGCCGTCGGTCATGCTGCAGCGGACTTCTTTTTGGATCGCGGATATCGTCACTTCGCATTCGTCCATCGCTGGGAACTCGGAGCCAGCCAGAGACGCCGTGATCACTTCCGAGCTCGGGTGGTCGAAGCGGGATTCGAATGCGAGATCCTCTCGTGGGGCAAAGAAGGCAGCGGTCGACCAGACACACCCGAACAACGACGTCGTTGGATGAAGCAGCGGCTGAGCCGACTCAAGACACCGCTGGCGGTCTTTGCCTCTCGCGACGTCGAAGCTGTCATGGTCATCGACGCCTGCCTCGAACTGGGGCTGCTCGTCCCGGACCAAATTGCTGTGCTGGGGGTAGGTAATTCCGAAGCGATCTGTGAATGCCTGCGAGTGCCCCTGTCCAGCATCGAAGACAACTCGCGACTCGTTGGGTACGAAGGCGCGGCGTTGCTCGAACGGCTGATGCAGGGCGAGTCTCCGCCCGCTAACCCACTCTACATACCGCCGGGAAAAATCGTCGAACGCCGCAGCACCGACAGTCTCGCGGTGGAGCATCCCCAGGTTGTCGCTGCGCTCAGGTTCATCCACGACAACTTCAGCCGCCCGATCGGGATGGCCGATGTGGTCAAGCATGTCGCGATGTCGCGTAGTGGGCTCGAACGCGCTTTTCGCGAACACTCGATACGCCCTCCGATGGAAGAACTCCGTCACATTCGACTAACCAGAGCCAAGGCGATGCTGGGCGAGAGCGACGAGAAGATCGCAGCGATCGCTCGGATCACCGGTTTCCAAACTCCGCACAATCTCTGCCGGACGTTCCGCAAACAAATCGGACTCACCCCAAGAGAGTTTCGCAGCCAAAACCGTGCAGCAAGTTCGGCAGCCGTCTGAACGAGCGCCAACGGCCGCAGATCGGCGGAGAGATTACGGTCGCTGAACGGTCACGGTCCTTCGGCGATCAGTGCCATGTAAAATCACTCGTCCTCAGCCTCATTGACGAGCAAAATGAGATCGGGAGTCGCGGATTGACTGGGGCCATGGCGGACGAAGTTGCCGACCGCAGCATCCACTTTTCCATCGCGATTGAAGTCGCCGACTTCGAGTGTCAGGTGCTGGTGCGATTTAGATTCAACCTGGGTTGGCTGAAAGTGTCCCGGAGCGTCTTGAATGAGTAGGGCGATCGATGAGGAATCGACCGAATTGACCTCTTCGAGGTCGTCGCCGACCAGCAGAGCCGCTGCGATCACATCGAGGTCACCGTCGCCATCAAAATCACCAGCTTTGGCAACCATGGCACCGGGCATGGAGCAGAGTAAATGGTGTTCAAACGGAAGCGTTCCTGTATTTTCAAGCCACTGGACACTGTGGTGCGGCTTGGCTCCACGGTCGAATGAGTCGCCGTTGGTATACAGGATGTCAGTGTCTCCGTCACCATCGAGATCGACCAATTCGATCCCGCTGGATCCGTAGCCCGGATTCGAGGCTGTCCACAGTCGCTCGGGTGTGAAGGAACCCTTTCCATCGTTGAGAAAGACCTCTACGCATTCATGTTCTTGGCCGATTAATGCAATGAAGTCCAGGTGCCCATCGCGATTGAAATCAAGGGTTGGGACTTGAATGGGACCATGCCGATCGTCAATTTCACGGATTGAAAACTGAGGGACGCCGGGATTGGCGGAGCCTTCATTGACCATCAGGAAGATTCTCCCTGTTTGCCGCCACCCAAACTCGGCAACCAGTAAGTCGATGTCACCGTCGTTGTCAAAATCCCCCGGGCGTACGTCAGCGACCCGGCTCAGCCCATCGAGCAGGACCGTTTTGTCGAAATGAGCGTCCAAATCACTTTCGTCAGTTGGGGCACGCCGGCGCAACCATACGACTTGCCCGAGATCACTATCATTGGCATTGAATTCTCCGATGTCAGCGATGATCAAGTCCTGATTGCCGTCTTGATCGAGATCACAGGCCTCGACATGCACCGGTTGAAAAACAGTTCCGAGCCGCACAGTGGGCTGATCGGGGTCGCCGGGCCAATGCGCCATGACAGTACCGGTCCCAATATCACAGTAAACCAATGCGGGCGAGTCTCGCAGACCCAGGTCCAGCCACTGAATATTCGTGACGCCCGGTGGACGATGACCAGCACCGGTGACGTTCACGTGGTCGAACGCAACGGGTGATGGTGGGTAGCTCTCAATTCCAGCTGTTAGAGTTGGGTGCTCAGCGGCTTGGACTTGGAAGAACTCCAGCACCGCGTTGCGATCGGGGAGTGGGAGGTCGGTTCGCCCGGAGGAGTGATAAAACATAAACATCTGATCCACTTGTGCGACCCACTCCGCTGCAGTGGAGTCTTGCGGAGGTGGTGTCACGTGGCATCCACCACAAAATTTTTCAACCTGCGGTCGCATGCGGTTGATCAGCTTGGCTTTGCGTAGATCGTCGGCAATTGGATCGGTCGCACCTTCATCGATCTCAGAGGCGTTCCGATCGAACGACGGCGGCGACGGTCTTGGCTGCGGTTGACTCGGAGAATCGGATGATTCCCGACAACCGACTGAGCATGCGCATGCCCCTAGAAACAACAGGGTTTGGAAAAACAGGATGCGGAGCATTCGAGCTTTGAAAAAAGAACACGGTGGAGGCGGATTCAGGCCAGGAGTCAGATCGAGCTGGGAATGTTATGGCCGATCCATCGAAGCCTCGTAGGATCATGTTATCATAGCTTCTGTTGCCTTGAAGAATGGAGAATCGCTGGGTCCGCGAGCTAGCGATCCATCCGATGGCGGGTCAAGGCCTTCCCGTTGCAGACCCTATGGAAGTGTTTTGTGAATCGATTCGATCCTCTCTCTCCGATAAATGGAGCATGGCGTTGGTGCGTTGCCCTGACTGGCTGTGTTTTGTTGATGGGGTGTGGCGATACTTTCTCACGATGGCCCGATCCGGCAACGGATCCGGCACCGATGAGAACGATGGCGAAAGCAGTCGATGCCGGAGAGATGCAGCGGGCTTGGGATTATAGTGACGCCGTTGCCAAAAAACATGCTGACGACGTCGAGACTTTGGTCAATTTGGCGAAACTTGCTCACATCGTCGAGAAGCCATCACGCGCAGCGGATTTTCTGATTCAGGCTTGCCGTGCTGAAACGTTCCATGATCCGCATCGGGTGGAGCAGGCGATGGTGGCGCTGGTCTCCGCAGGCCGCCTCTTCGACGGACTGGATTTTTTAGAGGAGGCGGTAAGGGCTAATCCAAAAGATTACGCTAGCCAGCGAACTTTGTACGACCTCTACGTGGGTACTGAGAATCGAACTGCGAGCCTTCCCCATGGCCGGCGATTGGTCCAGCAACGGCAGTTCGATCTCGAGTTGCTCAAGTCTCTCGGAGGAAACGCCCGTCGCTCACTCGATCCAGAACCGCTCAAGGAAGTGTTGTCGCGGAATCCCGACGACCGGCGACCCATGATCGGTACAGCACGAATTGATTTTGACGCCGGGGACTATGACAAGAGCATTGAACTGCTGAAAGAGATTGTACAGTCGCATCCCACCGATGTGCCCGCTCACGCATTGCTTGCTCGGGCATTCTCTTCATCGGGCCAGTTCGATGAGCTTCGGCGATCCTCGGAGACACGCGTCCCAGGACTCGACGAGGAGGCGGACTATTGGTTGGCGATCGGTGACTGGGCAAGATCACAGAAGGGCCCTGCCGAGACCGCTCGCGCGTATTGGGAAGCGGCGAGAGCAGACAATGACGCGACCGAAGCCTGGACCAAATTGAGTGCGGCAATGCGATTGCTTGAACAGTCCGGGAGCCAACTTCCGCCCCACGCGATCACCGCCGTCGCAGAACGCGCCGCGATGCTGAGCAAATTCGATCAGCTCAGAAACCGCTTTGAACGAACCGGAGAGGTCTCCCGTGAAATTGCGACCGACATCGCAGAGGTGCTTCTCGGTCTAGGACGGTTGTGGGAAGCCGAGGCATGGGCGGCAGTCGCGACGACCCTGCCTGAAGATGATGCGGTCGACGTCGGAGCGGTTCGTCAGGAAATCGTCTCCCAGCTACGCCCCGGTACGCGATGGCAGATGACAGAGAATCATCCCGAATTGAGTGTCGATCTCTCGTATTTGCCGCTACCTGCGATTGGAGCGAATGGTCCATCGAATCAGCAGCGAGAACTTCACACTGCCAACGGCGATCGAGAAAAAGGCGAAGACATGTTCTTAGTCAACGAGGCGTCACTGCGGAACCTGAATTTTACGGGATCGACTGCCGACGACCTTGACGTTCCGGGCATCATGCTGCACGAGACACTTGGTTGCGGCGGCGGAACACTCGATTTTGACCTCGATGGCTGGAGCGACGTCTATTTGACCACGGCGGGCGGAACGCCGCCGCGAAAAGACTCTCCCCCCAACGCTCTCTTTCGAAATATTGATGGAACATTCGAAAACGTGACGGTGGATTCGGGTACCGGCGATCCTGGGTTCGGTCAAGGCGTTGCGGTCGGCGACGTGAATCAGGATGGGTTTCCCGACCTCCTCGTTCTGAACTACGGTGCCAATTCACTATGGGTCAATCAAGGCGACGGAACATTTGCCGACGCAAGTTCTCAATTGCCTGCCACGATGAAGTCCGCGACTTGGTCGACCAGTGGGGCAATCGCCGACCTCGACAATGATGGACTGTCCGACATCGTCGTCCTGAACTACTGTGCCGGGCTCGAACCCGCGATTCAGACCTGTCCGATGGCTGATTCCGATGTATTTCGTTCTTGCTCGCCGATGAAGTTTCCCGCACAACAAGACAATTTTTATCAGATGCAAGTCGATGGAGCCGTCGTCGACTCCACCGAGTCGTGGGCGGCGGAACCATCGGTGCCCGGTCGTGGGCTCGGTATTGTCGTTGGCGCGCTCGATGAGAATGCGGGCGCCGATGTGTTGATTGCCAACGACATGACCGAGAACCACTACTGGCAGCGAGTTGATGACGAGAAGACGTTCTCGTTGAATGAATGCGCGATCGCAGTTGGCTTGGCAGGCGATGACCGGTCGATTGCACAGGGGTCCATGGGCATCGCCACCGGTGACCTCGATCGAGATGGAGACATCGATTGCTATGTTACGAATTTTGACCGTGAGTACAACACACTCTACGAGCAACGTAGCCCGGGCCAATGGCAGGATCGCACGGCGGCGTATAACCTCGTCCGTAGCACTGTCCCCCTGGTCGGGTTCGGCACCGAAGCGATCGACTTGGATAATGACGGTCAATTGGAGCTGATACTTGCCAACGGGCACGTCGATATGTTTTCCCGCCAAGGCGAGAAATCGATCTACGCACATCCCATGCAGATTTTTCGACTTGGTGAAAGCGGACGATTCGAATCGTGCGAGGTCGGCGGTGAATACCTAGCGATGCCCCATGTTGGACGCGCTTTATGGTCGATCGACGCCAATCGAGATCACCAAACGGATATCGCTGTGACCCATCAAACTGAACCGGTCGCCCTGTTGATTAACCGGACGAAGCAAGCAGGGAGTTGGATCGAGTTGCAGTTGGTCGGAACTCGTTCGGCGCGTGATGCGATTGGCGCCGTCGTCGAAGTGAGTTGTGGGGCGAAGCGATGGCACAGTACGCTCACTGCGGGTGATGGATACCTTTGCAGCAACGAGCGATTGCTGCGAATCGGGCTGGGCCACGCGAGCGATCCATGTGATATCACCGTGACCTGGCCTAATCAGACTCAGCAGAGCTGGCCGAAAACCGCTATCGATACGAGCTGGCTGCTCGTTGAGGGAGAGCCCCTCGCGTTCAGGCGGCATTGAAGCTCGGCTCGCCAAACTTTGTCGGAGAAAACGGCAGTCGTTTTGCTGAATCCAAGTGATTTGCAATGCTCGCAGACTTCCGGGCAATGTTGTGCGTAGACCTGTCATTGTGGTAGAATCACCGACATTGTCGCAGGTTGACGGTGGATTCTCGGCTGTTTCGCGGAGTGCGAGCCGTCGAGAGGCCTGTTTTCTCGCCGTCACTCGGTTTGCTGCGTCACGTATCGTGTTCAATTGTTCAGTTTAGTTTTTGGAGTTCTTTTATGAAACGTCTCAGGCCCGCCAAGGGCTTTACGCTGGTGGAACTGCTGGTCGTCATTGCGATCATCGGCGTTCTCGTGGGGCTGTTATTGCCCGCAGTCCAAGCCGCTCGTGAAGCCGCTCGACGAATGAGTTGCAGTAACAATGTCAAGCAACTCGGCCTGGCTTTGCACAACTATCACAGTGCCTACGACCAAGCTCCCATCCACGGAGTCGGCACCGACGACAAGGCCAACACTGGACAGAACTGGTGGGACAACAGTTACGTCACCAACAATCATTGGCGTCTCAGCGCGCTGGTTGGAATGACTCCTTTCATCGAACAGCAGGCTCTTTGGCAGCAGATTAGCAACCCGAGTTCGCAACGAACCGATGGAAACCTGGGCGCAGGAATTGGGACCCCCACGAATCCTTGGCCTGCCATGGGGCCTGGGCCTTCGCAAATCAATTATCTCCCTTGGGCGACCGAGATTTCAGGATTCCGCTGCCCCAGTGACCCTGGCGAAGGGTTGCCTGCCCTCGGCCGTGTGAACTACGCCGCCTGCATGGGTGATTCGCAGTGGTGGACCCAGCACGGGGCGTTTGACCCTGATGCCTATCCGGCAATCACAGACTCGGGGTATTCTCAGAACTCCAACGGAGCCAACCGTGGGTTCTTCACTCAGCACAAGAAAGTGAAGTTTCGCGATGTGCTCGACGGACTCTCTAATACAATCGCGATGATGGAGATTGCGAGCGACCTCGGTGATGACGATGCTCGGACGATCGGCAAAAAGCACACCGCTGGGCAACCTGCCCAGGCTCAGATGCGCGATAATCCAAGTCTCTGTCTCCAGGCCGACATGCTCGATCCCGAGCGTCCTCAGTTTTGGCGAAGCGGTAACATGGAACCAGCGACGAAAGGACGTGGGTTTCGTTGGGCCGATGCGCAGATCATGCAGTCAATGGCTCATACGATTTTGCCACCGAACAGCCCGGTCTGCGTCGCCCATGATTCCAATGGGCAGTCGATTGCCACTGGGTCAAGCCGTCACCAAGGCGGCATCCATGTGCTGATGGCCGACGGTGCGGTGAAGTTCATCACGGACTCTATCGAATCCGGCAACCAAACGAATCCAGTTGTTTGGCAGGGTGGCACGACCGCTAACAACAACTCGAAAGGCAGCAAGAGTCCTTTCGGATTGTGGGGAGCATTGGGGACGCGGGCTGCCAAAGAAACGATTTCAACGGATTTTTGATCGTTAACGCGTTCTCACTGAATTCAGTACTGAATCGAAAAACCCGGAGCCTTCACAGCTCCGGGTTTTTTCGTTGTTTTTCCAATCACCCGTACCTGGCGTGATCTTCGAACCGTACCACCTGCTTATTTGCTATCTTCTTTTGTCATCCCTTCGCTCTCTTTGGCGACCATCTCATTGTACTTTTCGATCTCTGACTGCTCGACTCCTTCGGTGACGACTTTGGAATCGCTAGAACCACATCCTGTTACGACGCTCAATGTCGACAGCAGGGCAAGCCAAGTGAAAGTAGATCGGATCATTGTGTTTCCTCTCGGTAAGTTAAAAAAGCAAGTTCGTGAACCGGCATTGTAGCCTATCTTCGTTGATCGCGCGGTTCAGGGTCCGCCGGAATCGTTCTCACTTTTAGGAGAAAGGATCGAGCAGGCTGATTCGACGAAGCACGGCCATTCGTTGTTTTCTAAATGAGTTTTCTTCATCGCTTCTCCGCCGACGTCCAATAGGAATTTAAGATGCCATCGATCTGTCTGCTTGTTCTTCTCGTCGCGTCGACCGCGCTGCTCACTCCGCGAGCCACGGCTGAGAGTGAGGCGGACGTTATCGTCTACGGTTCGACTCCCGGCGGGTTCTGCGCTGCGATTGCGGCCGCTCGCCAGGGCGCGTCGGTGATTCTGTTGGAGCCAACCGATCACGTCGGCGCAATGAGTACCGGCGGGCTGAGTCACTGCGATTCCAACCAAATGGTTCGCAGTACGGTGATGGGCCTGTTTGATGAGTGGCACCGACGCATCGTTGCGGACTACACCGATCGCGGGCTTCCAGCACCTTATCGCCCGGAGACGAAAGATCAGTCGCGATGGACCTTTGAACCGCACGTGGCCATGCGGGTGACCAGACAGATGCTTGATGAAGCCGGGGTAACTTTGCTGACGAGGCGATATCTCCAATCGGTCACCAAGGACGGCCCGCAAATCACGTCGCTGGTTACCAAAAACGGTACGTTTACCGGCAAGGTCTTCGTTGACGGCACCTACGAAGGTGATCTGATGGCGGCCGCCGGCGTTGATTGGACGATCGGTCGTGATCGCCGAGAGGACTACCATGAGTCCCGGGCGGGCAAGCAATACCCGAAGAAGCCGATGAACATCAACGGCTTTGACGAGAACGGTGATCTGTTGCCGTTCGTCACGTCTGACGATGCCGGGCCCGACGACGAGGGCGACGAGAACGTGATGACCTACAGCTTCCGGCTGTGCTTGACCTCCGATCCCGATAATCGCGTGCCGATGCCCAAACCGGATCATTATGATCCCGCTCGATTTGAGGTGATGCGACGCGCTCTGAAGGCCGGAGTGGACATCGGATTCGATCTCTACCCGCTGCCTGGCGGAAAACTCGATGGCAACAATTCGATCGGCGGGCAATTTTCACTGGGGCTGGTCGGTGGTGCCAAGGACTGGCACTCCGCCGACGAGGCGGGAAGGAAGAAAATCTGGGAGGCGCACAAGCAATACACGCTCGAGTTCATTCACTTCCTCACAACAGATCCGGCCGTGCCCGAAAGCGTCCGCAAACGCTACGCCGTTCTCGGCCTGTGCCAAGACGAGTTTGCGAGCGACGATCACTTCTCACCGGCCCTCTATGTCCGCGAGTCACGACGCATGAAGGGCATGTATGTCATCTCTCAGAAAGACATCCTGCAAGAGCCCGAGAAAGAGGACCCGATTGCGGTGTCTTCCTTCCCGATCGACTCGCACGACTGCCAACGCGTCGCCTTGGAAGGCGGAGGGGTGATTAACGAAGGGACGATCTTCCCCGTCAGACGCCAGGATCCGAAACAGGGTTACGCCTATCACGTGCCCTATCGTTCCATCCTGCCCGCACCAGAGCAATGTGACAATCTACTCGTACCGGTGGCACTGTCCTGCACGCATGTTGGCATCTCGTCGCTGCGTATCGAGGGGACCTGGATGATCATCGGCCAAAGTGCAGGCGTCGCCGCAGCACTCGCAGCCGAAGCTGACATCGCCGTGCAGCAACTACCGTATAACGAACTCCGCAAGAATCTGTTGGTCCAGGATCAGGTTCTGGAACTTCCCGATGTCCCCGATCTGCCATCACCAGACCGCTCCATCGCTCCCGAAACATTGCCGGGAACGGTTCTCGACGATACCGAGGCGACACTGGCAGGCGAGTGGTCCCGCTCAACAGGTTTCAAACCCTTCATCGGCAGTGGCTACCTCTTTAGCGGCGAGAAGGACTCACTTCAGATCGGCGACGGCGCGTCCACAGCGACGTTTCGGTTCGAGGTGCCTGACTCGGGCCAGTATCGATTGCGGATGGCCTACTCGGCACACGATAGTCGCGCGACAAACGTTCCAGTGACCGTCACCAGCGGCGACTTTGAAAGTACATTCACGGTGGATCAAACCGAGCCACTGCCGTCACAGCAATCGTTCATCCTCGTCGGCAACGTCCAGCTTGATAGCGACGTCGAAACGACCATTTCGATCAGCAACCACCAAACGGCTGGCTTTGTCATCATCGATGCACTGCAGTTACTACCGGTGAAGCCTTCGACGCAGTAAATCCTGAATCGCCACAAGATGACGCTGGGATCGAGTACATTGATGGGGCTGTCGGATATCGCAGCCAACACCCGGTATCAATGATGACCTTCATGCAAAGAAGGAAAGCGTTTCATGAATCGACTTGTTCTCCCCATCGTTCGTATTGTGTGCTGCGTCGCTGTGATGATCGTCATGACGGTGCAGTCCTACGCACAGGCTCAACGTCGCCAAGCACAGCGCCGCGTCAATGCTTCGCGTTCCCTCGACGGTGTGACCGCCCATCGTGACTTGGCGTATGCTGAAGGCGACGACAGCCGCCAGCGGCTTGATCTTTATCTGCCCGAGTCGTCGAAGCCATTGCCAGTGATCGTATGGATTCACGGCGGCGGCTGGCAGGCTGGCAGCAAAGATTACTGCTTGCCTCTCCGCGCGGGTTTTGCGAAGCAGGGTTACGCCATTGCGAGTATTGGCTATCGGCTGAGCGACCAGGCTCAGTTCCCCGCACAGATCGAAGACTGCAAGGCAGCCATTCGTTGGCTTCGTGCGCACGCCGACGAATATCACCTCGATCGAGAGCGAGTGGGCGTCTGGGGAAGCTCTGCCGGTGGACACCTGGCGGCCCTGGTTGCCTCAAGTGGTGATGTCAAAGAATTTGACGTGGGAAAGAATCTCGAACAATCCAGCGCCGTTGAGGCTGTTTGTGATTTTTATGGGCCCACCGACTTCGAAGCATTCGTGACAACACCTGACTATCAGCGTCATGCGCGAGCGAACTCACCCGAGGCGAAGCTGATTGGTGGCGCCGTGTTGGAGAATCTCGAGAAAGCCCGACGGGTCAACCCCATCACGTACGTGAGCAAGGACGATCCTCCCTTCTTGATTGTGCACGGAGATCAGGACGGCACCGTACCGCTCAATCAAAGCGAGCTTCTCTTCAACGCTCTCAAAAAGGTGCAGGTTCCTGTTCATTTCCACACCATCGAAGGAGCCGGGCACGGTGGAAGAGCGTTCAGCGAAGCGCCGATTGACGAGCTGGTCAGCGACTTTTTTGAAAAGAATCTGAAACACCCAAACACGCAACAACACGGCCCGTCAGCAAGCACTTCCAAGAGTCGTGCCGAGGGAGAGCGAAGTCCTCCACGATAGGAGGCACTGCTTCAGTCAGCTTGTCTGACAGGAAACCAAGCCGGAAAACTTTGCTCTCATGCGGGGCAAGCCCACATGGGAGCGGGGTGTACGCTCCATCTTTCTAATCACGAAACGGCGATCCCCTGTCAGACAAGCTGACAGGGGATCGGGCTTTCTGGGTAATCAACAGCTCGTCGCCTCGCCCACTTCCAATTCGACGCTTGTTCATCATGCCCCGTTAAACGCGAGGGACGCCGATTTAATGATTGCAGCATTCTATCGATTGCAGAAGATAGCTCATGACAACGCCCCAACGGGGCAGTCCTATGACAGCCCCAGGCAACGCCTGGGATTTCAGAAGCCACCACCTCGCGGTAGCTCCAACGGGGCGGCTCTATTTGTTGTTTCTCTATCTCCGTATTCATTTGCCCGTGCTTTCTTGTTACACCCACAGATCGGCGTCGAGGTTTCGGTAGCTGATTGCTTCGGCGAGATGCTCTTCTTCGATCTTGTCGCTGGCGGCGATGTCGGCGATGGTCCGGGCAACTCGCAGGATTTTGTCGTGGGCGCGGGCCGAGAGGCCGAGCGACTCCACGCCCACGCGTAGGAGTTGCTTACTGGCTGTGTTGAGTTCACAGTATTGGCGGACCTGACGGCTGGTCATCTGCGCGTTGTAACGTACGGGACTGTTCTGGAATCGATCGCTTTGCGCGGCCCGGGCGCGGACAACGTTCTCACGCATCATCGCGCTGCTCTCGGTGGTCGTGGTCTTGGCCGAGAGTTCTTCAAAGGGAACCGCGGGGACTTCGATATGAATGTCGATCCGGTCGAGCAGTGGTCCGGAGATTTTTCCCATATACCTTTCAATTTGGGGTGGTGTGCAATTGCAACTTCGTCTGGGGTCGCTGCGGTAGCCGCAGGGGCAGGGGTTGGCCGCCGCGATCAGCATGAAGTCGGACGGAAACGTGGTGCTGCGAAGGGCTCGTGAGATTGTCACGACGCCATCCTCGAGCGGTTGCCGCATGACTTCGAGCGTCTTGCGGTTGAACTCCGGCAGCTCGTCGAGAAACAAGATGCCATTGTGGGCTTTGCTGATTTCGCCCGGTGAAGGCGGACTGCCGCCGCCGACCAACCCCGCGTCACTGATCGTGTGGTGCGGGCAGCGAAAGGGGCGTTTGGCCAGCAGCGGTTGTTTCGATGGCAGTTGGCCGACGGCGCTATAGATGCGAGTCGTCTCGATCGACTCGGCGGGCAAGAGCTGGGGCAGGACCGTGGGGATCCGTTTGGCGAGCATGGTCTTGCCAGATCCGGGGGGACCTATCATCAGTAAATTATGGCGACCGGCGGCGGCCAAGGTCATTGCCCGCTTGGCAAGTTCCTGGCCCCGGACGTCGGCAAAGTCGACGTCGTATTCGCTGAACTGCTCGAAAATCTCATCCAAACGACTGGGCACGGCAGGGATTTCAATCTCGCCCGCTAGAAACGCCACGCACTGCGCCAGAGAATCGACTGCGATGACTTCGAGGTCTTCCACCACTGCCGCCTCGGGTGCATTCTCCGAGGGCACGATCAATCCTTTGAGTGCTTGATCTTTGGCGGCTTCGATCGCGATCGACAGCACGCCTTTGATCGGCCGGGTGATGCCTTCGAGGGCCAGTTCGCCAACGACGGCGTAGTCCTCAATCCGCTCGGCATCGAGCTGACCGCTACCAGCGAGCACACCCAGGGCGATGGGTAGATCGAACGAGGGGGCTTGCTTGGGCAGATCGCCAGGAGCCAAGTTGATCACGACACGATCGGTGGGGCGGATGAAACCGCTGTTGGAGATCGCCCGCTCGACCCGGTGTGTGGATTCCTTGACGGCCGTATCAGGCAGCCCGACCAGAATCGTCTTGGGCATCGCTGCAGGCGAAATGTCGACTTCCACATCGACCGGCATTGCCTCAATGCCCAATAACGTGAACGTCTTCAGTCGCGCCAGCATGAGAGCCTCGGTATTCGCAAAGGAAAAGTCTGATCGATATTCCCACTCCATCATACCGGATCAGACGCCCGCAGCGTGCCGCGACAAATCCGCTCGCTTTCTCGCTGGTTCCGGGGGTTGTCACGCCGATTGAACTCCCGCCAGCACCCCGTGCCTCACGATTCCACGCGTCGTTAGTCAAGCCCGACGGGCGGCCACAATGATTGCCGGGGCCGTGAAGTCCCGGTTGCTAGTGACCAAATTGAGAGAATCCCTCATGCCACCTTAACGGCGATTCTTGGAGCGGCGTGCTGTTTGGCGGTGCTCCAAGTCCATTTGCAGGAGCACTTCTTCACTGAGCTTACTCGTGATCTGCTCGAGCTGTGCTTCGGTCAGTAAGTCCGAAACCTCGAGCTCATCCTCCTCGGTGGAGCCCGCCATTTCCAGCGAGGCTGCGTAGGTGCGAAATAGGCTGACCAGAACAAACCCACAAATCCCGACCGCGGCCAGGCCGCACAAGGTCGCGATCCCAAGTTCGATGCTCGGTATCAAGCGGTTGAGGACGTAGCCCAGTATCAGCCCGATCCCGAGTACCACTGAGAGGCTAATCGACGCGATAACCGCCAGCACCAGTAATTTGGAAACGACGGCTTGGAGTGCCTGCATCTCTTTCCTCCTTGTGACCTGATAAGAACCGACACGAATCCGGTTAAGCTACCGAGTTGGTCTGAGCCCCGCAATCGCTAAACGCGGGAGCGTCAAGCTATCTTGGCTTGGAATTATTCACTACCGCACTGCCCGCTAGAGTGTTTGGGGAGAATGAGCTGAAGTGATGTTCTTTAGTCCCGCAAGGGACCACAGCACTCTGCTGGGGACTATTTGGGGCTCATCCGACGGAAGCGTGCGCGGAGCACAGGGGAAGGTTTTTCTAGGCATGGCTCTCGTATCCAATAATCTTACAGAAATGCGTCCCTGACGAACGAATGTCCGCCAGGGACCGGCAACACCATTGGCGTACCGCTTTTGCAGGGAAACGCTGGCGACCGAGATATCCCTTGCCAAGCCAGCACCTCTGCAGAGCTCGGCTCCGTTTCTCCCGGCAACTCCAGCCTAACATCCACTATCACCTCCGACAAATCAATCATTGGATACTGGAGCCATGCCTCCAAAACCTCCAGCGCACGCTTCCGTCGGATGAGCCACAAACTCGTCCAGAAAGCGGTCATGTGCGTGTTGAACAGCGTCTATGAAGTGGATTTTCTCGGCTTCAGTTACGGGTTGCGGCCTGGTCGCTCTCAACATACGGCGCTTGATGCGTTGGATGTCGCGATCACAAGCCAGAAGGTGAATTGGGGACTGGACGCCGATATCAAAGGGTTCGTTGATACGATTGACCACGAGTGGTTAGTCAAATTTTTAGAGCACCGAATCGGTGACAAACGCATCCTCCGATTGATCCGTAAATGGCTTCGCGCCGGGGTCAGCGAGGAGGGGCAATGGTCAGCGACGACCGTGGGGACACCCCAAGGAGCAGTGATTTTACCGTTACTTGGTAGCGTGTTTCTGCATTATGTTTTGGACCTGTGGATACAGAATTGGCGTGGTCGAAACTGTCGTGGTGATGTCGTGATTGTCCGCTACGCGGATGATTTTATCATCGGCTTTCAGCACCGCTATGAAGCGGTTGCTTGTCTTGAAGCTATTAAAGAGCGGATGGGTAAGTTTGGCTTGGAGCTACACGGCGGGAAAACCCGACTTCTCGAATTTGGCCGTTTCGCCGCGAGCAATCGCGCTGAGCGTGGACTTGGCACCCCAGAGACGTTTGACTTCTTGGGCTTCACCCATGTGTGCGACGTAACCCGTCGTGGTGGGCGGTTCAGGGTGAAACGGATCAGCATCGCCAAGCGAATCCAAGCGAAGTTAGCGGAGATTAAAGAGAAGCTAAGGCGTCATCGTCATCGTCCGGTAGGTGAAACCGGTCGCTGGTTGGGAAAGGTCGTGCAAGGCTGGCTGAATTATCACGCCGTGCCTTTGAATAGGGTCCGCTCGCAACTGTTTCGTGATGAGATTGTGAAGATGTGGCTGGCGGTTCTCCGTCGCCGTTCTCAACGTTCTCGCTGGACATGGTCACGAATGCAGCGACTCGCACGCAAACATCTCCCGGCCCCACGTATTCTCCATCCGTACCCAAACCAACGTCATGCCGCTCGACTCAAAGCAAGAGCCGTGTGAGGTAATCCTTCAAGTACGGATCTGTGCGGGGGGCGGCTGGCAACAGCCGTCCCAACCGCGATCCTCTTTGATGGTTATCAGGGGCAAAGAGGCCTGACCCATTTGGCTTCTTTCATCAGGGGCAAAGAGGCCTGACCCATTTGGCTTCTTTGACCCATTTGGCTTCTTTCACTATCCTGATGTTTGATTCTCGGTAGTGGGATTGCGATCTGCGTTTGGTTTGAGGGCGAGGACAGGTCCCGGTCGATCGCCGTTCTGAACGCCGATCCCACTGCATTTAATCTCCCGTCGTTTCTTCGACTGGGTTTTCCAATACCTGATCGATTGCGGGTTCGTCTTCGGCGGATTCTTCTTCGGCGGGAGGCGTTTCAATTTCCTCCACGCTATCGGAATCATCGTCTTGCTCGATCGACGCCATGATGGGCGTTCGTAGATAGGGCGACGGCCAACCACCGCCGAGTGCTCGATAGATTGCCACTAGACTTTGGGCAACGTCGCCCTTGGTTCCTGCGGCGGCTAGTTCCTGTTGCGTTTTGGTGTTCTGGACACTGAACACACGGTTGAAGTCAATCGGCTCCCCCTCGGTAAACTGCAGAGTGATCAGTTCGTTGGTTTTATCGGCCGCCTTCGCAGCCTCGAGTTGCAGTTCAAAGCGTTCTTGGTTCTTCAGAAATTGAACAATGGCGTTCTCCGCTTCCAGGTTGGCAGTCAGAGCCGTTTGCCGATAAGCTGCCAAGAGCTCTTGGAATCGGGCATCCTGGAACTCAATATTTCCGGCCAAGCGTCCGTAGTTCAGGATATCCCAATTGAATGTTGGCCCGACTGATCCAAAGCCAGAACCTCCGCGGAACAGGTCCTCGAACTGGTTGGCACTTCTTCCAACTGTTCCTACAAGGCTAATGTGCGGATAGAGATCGGACTCAGCCACACCGATTAACGCACTCTGCGATGCCAGTACTCGCTCGGCGCGGCGAACATCAGGTCGTTGCAGTAGCGTCGCCGCTGGGATGCCAACTGCAATCTCTGGCTTTACGTCTGGGATGCTGCCTGCGCCCAAGATGCCCAAGATGTCTTCGGGGGGCATGCCGAGGAGGATACACAATAGGTTTTGCGACTGTCGAAGCGCCGTTTCCACTTGCGGGACGAGGGCCTCGGTTTGAACGAGGCTCGATTTTGCTTGCTGCACATCGACTTCGCTCGATTCGCCCAGCCGAAAACGAACCTCAGTTACCTCATACGTCTGGCGTTGATTCTCCACGTTTAGCTTGATGAGTTCCAATCGTGTCTGAAGCGTGCGGATATCGATATAGGTTGCAGCGACGTCAGCCACCAGCGTGACCACCACGTCACCGTACTCGTACATGGCAGCGTCAAGGTCAGCGTCGGCCGATTCGATTGCGCGGCGATACCGTCCCCAGAAGTCAATTTCCCATGCCAAGCCAAACGATCCTCTCCAAGAGCTAAAGTGTCGGTCGCCACCCCTGCCTGTACTGAGATTGTGCGAGTAGTCGGCGGAAACGGATTGCTGTTGCGGGAAGAAATTTCCGACGACAATTTGACGCAGTGCCCGGGCTTGCGCGATTCTCGCCCCAGCTTGTCGTAGCGTCAAATTTTGCGTGTATGCCTCCGTGACCAGTTGGTTCAAAACGGGGTCGTTGAACGATGTCGCCCACCAGGCCGTAGCGTTGACAGGATCACCGATCACCCGTTTGTCGTTGGCATCGATCCAGTCAGGCGCTACCGGAGCGCATGGTTTGCGGTAATTGGGGCCGACCTTGAAACCATTGGCAATCCAGTCTCGCGGGCTGGTGCATCCCACGCCAACGGCAGCGATGCACGCGCACACCCATGCCAGGCACACCCGGTATCGGCGGGCTGCGTTGAGCGCAAATGGTTCAGCTGTGCGTCGCATCATACGTCTCGGAAAACAGGAAAAGTCCTCACCTGTCCTACCTTCGGTTGATCCAGTGGATTTGGTACAAACAATCCCTCCCCACCTGAACAGCTTAACCCCAGCCCGTAGACGACGTCATTAAAGTCGCCCTGATCGGCACGACCGTTTGATGCCGACAAGTGATCAGCCGTTAACCTCCCCCTGCCTGCGGGCGATCGTCCCTCGGTGACGTAAAGATTCCCAAAGTAGTGTGCATTCCTTCGACACCGATGGGTATTACGAAGTGTTCCATGATCAATGGAGGGACGCCTTTTCCCTCTCTCGATCCCCTGCCAATGGTTAATCAACGCGGTTCCAAGACATGACAACGCCATCAACTACCCCTTCATTTTTGGCCGGGGTCTTGCTGCGAATGGCCATTCCCTGCGCTATCCTGGCCGCTGGTTGGTTTGGATTCCAACGGTTGGCGGGTGAGGTCGAACGACCCCCTCTGCCAGAACCCAAGGAGGTCCTGCTTCGTTCCCGAATTGAGGAAATTGCTATCGTCGACTATCCGGTCGTGGTGAAGACGCACGCAGTCGTCCAAGCCCACAACCGAATTACTTTGACATCCCAGGTCTCAGGTACTGTTGCCAAAACGAGCCCTTTCTTTGAAGTCGGTGCTTATTTCAAGAAAGGGGATGTGCTTGTCGAGATCGATCAACGCGACTATCAAACAGCACTTGCCATCGCCGAGTCTGAACTGGCTGCTGCCAAATCAGAACTGAAACTTGCGGTCATCGTGGAAAAACGTAAGCTGAAGCTGGTCGAATCGAATGCTGTTCCTCAGGGAGAGGTGGAAACGGCTTCGGCGAGCAGGGAGCAGGCTCAGGCCAACGTTGCTCTGGCTGAAACAAACGTCGAGCAAGCGAAGCTGAATCTTCAGAGAACCAAATTCGTGGCCCCGTTCGATGGCCGAGTCATTTCAAAGCTGATTGGCATCGGTCAATTGGCGGGACAGAATGCCCCTCTGGGCGAAATATTTGCCATCGATTACGTCGAAGTCCGGCTTCCCGTCTCCGGTGAGCAAAGGGATTATCTGGATCTGCCCGAATTTCCCGATGATTCCCCACTGGCAGTGCGGCTTCAAGATGGTATTCAGCAATCTAACGATTCGATCTGGGAAGGGACCATCGTTCGTACCGAGGGGGTGCTCGACGCGGATTCTCGCGATCTGTTTGCAATCGCGCGAATCGATGATCCCTTTGGTCGTGAATCCGGCAAACCGCCACTGCGCATCGGTCAACCCGTGATCGCGTCCATTGACGGCAAGGTGCTCCACGATGTCATCGCATTGCCAAGAGGAGCCGTTCGCGAATTGGATCAGGTTGTTTTGGTCGACCGAGCCGATCAAACGCTGTTACCACTTCAGGTGAAGACGCTTTGGTCCGACGCGGAGAAAGTGATCGTTTCGTCGGCAGCGATCCCGCCTGGAATGTGGTTGGCAACGACACCGATGCCCTTCACACCGAAGGGGGCTAAGATCGAAATCATTCCGCCCGCAGATGCGGCGATTACGATAGCGGATTCCACCTCCACAAAATCTGACGAAAACGCCACCAATTAACGAATACCTATGATTCGCTGGTTTGCAACAAACGGGATTGCCGCGAATTTCTTGATGCTCGCGCTACTGATCGCGGGCACCTATACGGCCTTCTATAAAATTCCGTTGGAAGTGTCGCCGGAACGGACGATGGAATCCGTTCGCATCGAGATGGCCTATCGCGGAGGAACGGCCAAAGATGTCGAGCAAGCGATTCTGATCCCTATTGAAGAATCGCTGGAAGGGGTTGAGGGGATTCGTGACATCATTTCTGAAGGTGGTCAGGGTAGCGGGCGTATTTCGGTAGAAGCCGAGCCCGGGACAGACCTCCGCACGTTGATGGACGATGTTTCGGCTCGGATCGACACCATCACAACCTTTCCCGATGAGACGGAACGGCCCCAAATCTCCATTCCCGATTCGTCCAACTGGTGGGAAGTGCTGAGCATCGCCGTTACCGGACATCTGAGCCCACACGAATTACGCGAAGTCGCACGAAAAGTCCAGGAAGACGTCATCTCGTTACCAGGAGTCAGCCGCGCGCAAGTGCAGGGGGACCGTGAGTACGAGATCAGCGTGGAAGTGGATACAACCAAGCTCCTGGCATATGGGTTGAGCTTGCAGGACCTGACCGACGCGATTCAGCAGTATTCGATCGACTTGCCAGCGGGCTCGATCAATAGCGACAGTGGCACGTTCATTGTTCGGACCCGTGGGCAGGCATACTCGGAACAGGAGTTCCAAAATGTCCCCATCCGTTCTGCCAATGGATCGGCGGTCACGTTGGGCGAAGTGGCAACCGTTACCGACGGATTTGAAGAGGGCGAGAAAATCGTCGAGTTCAATGGTAGGCCAGCCCTGTTCGTCGAAGTGATGCGTACCGGAAACGAAAACGCAATCGAAATTTCGGACAAGGTGCATGAATATGTATCCAATGCGAGAAGCCGGTTTCCCGAGGGAATCGAACTATTCATATGGGACGATGAGTCGGTCGAAATTCGAGGGCGTCTGACAACGCTCATTGAATCGATGCTCCAGGGCGGTTTGTTGGTGATGTTGCTGCTGGGGCTCTTCCTCCGCCCCGGCCTTGCCTTTTGGATTGTTGCTGGGATCCCCGTCGGTTTTGCTGGGGGCGTGATGCTGATGCCTTGGTTTGGTGTCACAGCCAACGTGATGAGTCTGTTCGGCTTCATCATCGTTGTTGGGATCGTCGTCGACGATGCGATCGTCACCGGCGAGAACGTCTATTTGAAAATGAAGGAGGGCATGCCTCCCCTCGAAGCAGCCGTCGAAGGTGCCCAAGAGGTGGCGATACCCGTCACCTTCGGTGCGTTGACGACCATGGTCGCATTTATCCCGTTGATGTTTTTTGAAGGAAGTTGGGGGGATTTCGCTTCTCAGGTGCCGCCGATCGTGGCGCCCGTTCTTCTCTTCTCGCTGGTGGAATCGAAGTTCATTCTTCCAGCCCACCTCAAGCACCTGCGACCGGTTCCCTATAACAATCCGCTCACACGAATTCAAACGTCGATCGCTAACGGCCTCGAATATTTCATTAAGCGAGTCTATCAGCCCTGCCTCGAGTTCTCGGTGCATCATCGTGCGTCGGTGTTGGCGATATTCGCATCAGCGATGCTTCTGATGGTCGGTTATTGCCTCAGCGGCCGAATGGAGTTCATTGCGTATCCGTCGGTCGAGCAGCAGAGAATCAGCGCCGAACTCGATATGCCAAACGATACCTCGCTCGAAACCACCGCTCAGTACATGGGAAGAGTTGAAACGGCATTGCACCAACTACAGAAGGAATTCGTCGATCCGGGAACCGGTGAGTCGCTCGTGCGGAATATCTCCAAATTAGTAGGTGCCCGGCGAATTCACCGAGACTTTGACAAGTCGCGTGGCGCGATTACTTTTGAAGTGTTAGCACCGTCGCTTCGCAGCGCTGCCGGTCCACGCAACAGCGATCTTGCCGCGAGATGGAACGAACTGATTGGACCTATTCCCGAGGCGACAGAGTTTCGTATTCGTTCCGAATCGAGCATTAGCCGCGATCGAAATACGGACAATGCGAACTTAAATATCGAATTGCGTGGTCCCATGTCTCCGGAGAAGGCCAAAGTAGCACGTCAGATCAAGGCCCTCCTTGATGAATACAAGGAGTTCAACTCCACATGGGCGAATATCAACTATGGACAAGACGAATTGGAGTTGCGACTGAAACCACTCGCTGCTGAGCTCGACCTGACGCAGCAACTTCTCGCTCAGCAGGTCCGCCAGTCGTTCTTTGGGGAGGAAGCTCAACGATTACAGCGAGGAATCGATAGCATCCGAGTCATGGTCAGACTGCCTCTGGAGCAGCGAGAAACTCTGCACACTCTTGAACGAATGCGCGTTCGTACTCCTCGCGGTGCGGATGTTTCACTGTCAACGGTTGCCGAAATTGCCTTCACGAAGGCACCGTCGTCAGTCGAACGGAAGAACGGCGCCGAAGTTCTTCGCTGCGGCGCTCAACCGGTTGACCAAACCGTGGACCTGCTGGGGATTGCAAATGAGCTTTCGCCGAAGATCCAAGAATTGTGCCAGCAGAATAACCTGAGCTTTCAGTACATCGGATATGTCGCGGAGGCGGAAGACGCACAACGCCAGACGATTCTTAGTACGTGTATTCTGGCTTTCGTCCTCTATGGGCTGTTAGCCATTGCTCTGAAGTCATTGGGGCAGCCATTCTTCGTCCTGTTAGCTGTCCCATTCGCCATCATCGGTGCTCTTCTGGGGCATATCGCGATGGATATCACTCCCTCGTATCTATCCATTTTCGGAATGCTGGCTCTTGCGGGTGTTGCGGTCAATGACACGCTTGTCATGGTCGACTATGTGAACCAGCGTCTCGCCGAGGGAGCCACCCTCCGCGAAGCGGCGCTCCAAGCCGGCGCCAGGCGATTTCGTCCAATCATGCTGACTTCCGTTACCACGTTTGTCGGTCTGATACCGTTGCTGACGGACACGTCGTTGCAAGCTCAGTTCTTGATTCCGATGGCCGCATCGCTCGCCTTTGGCGTGATGTTCGCCACGCTTGTGACGTTGTTCTTGATTCCTTGTGCTCAACTTGCCGCTGAAGACATCGGGAAGGTGTTACTTGCGATCAAGCATTGGTATTTTCGGCCATTTCTCTCGGAGGGGCCTAAGTCCGAGGTGAATGCTCGTGAGAGTCCGGCAGATACCAATTGATCGCTGAGATCACGGCTCGGAAATGGGATTCGCCTGGGTATTCGAAACGTCTGCTTTCGACGACGATACCAGTCGAGGTTGGTTGGAAACGTTTCCACCTCCATTCGACCCTATTTTCAAATTTCCTTTAACAAAGTGAAACCGATGGCCCAAGCAAGCGCTCGACACATTCTCGTGGAAACCGAAGAAGTCTGCACCGATTTGAAAGAACAGATTGAAGGCGGCAAGGACTTCGGCACCATCGCGGCGGAGTTTTCGGCCTGCCCGTCGGGTAAGTCGGGTGGCGCGTTGGGTACGTTCCGTCCTGGCCAGATGGTGCCTGAGTTTGATCAAGTCGTTTTCAGCGGCGATTTGAACAAGGTCCACGGACCCGTCAAAACCCAATTCGGATACCACTTGATCGAGATCACCAGCCGCGAGGACTGATCCGACTACCGGATACGAAGATCCGCGAGATTCGCTGATCCCTCGCCAGATACAACAAAAAAACGGGCGACCTCAAAGGTCGCCCGTTTCGCGTTTTCAATCAGCGGAATGCGTCAGCCTTCCGCGATCGTTTCTCTTCCAGAGGTGACTATTCCACCGATTCCATGCTCAGGGTGAGGACTCCTTCGACGGACAATCCGTACCGGTCCTGGCTTCGCACGCGAATGCTGTAGCTGCTTTGCGAAGACGAATCGAGATCCGTGGTGGTCTTCAATTCATCGCCTTCCACTACGAAAGTCGCGTTGTCAGCATCACCGTCACCAGCGACCAACGTGTAGACATGACTGTCAGCCGCGTTGGCATCATCGGTCACCAAGGTGCCGAAGGAAGTGCCCGCCACAGGATTGGCAGGAACCGAAGTGCCCGAGATTGAAATCGCAGTCGGCGCGACATTCGCCTCACTGATCATGATATCGAGCGTCTGGGAGAGCGTTAAACCGCCAGCGTCCTCGGTCTGGACTTCCACCGAAAATAGATCCTGGATTGCATCATCAAAAACTTGATTAGTGACCAAGTTGCCATCGACGACCTTGAATGCATCTGGTTCGCCACCATCGTCCGAAACGATCGTGTAAGTGAACGTGTCGCCGGCATCGGCATCAACACTTCCCAGCGTGCCCACGACAGTGTCAACAGGCTGTCCCGCGGCCACGATGCTCTGATCGATGGTAACCTCCGTGGGTGCCGTGTTGGCTGGCGTCTCGCTCTCCGTCACATGGATGGTGAAGGTTTTCTCCACCGACAATCCACCCGCGTCGGTTGCCCGGAGGTGGATGACGTAGCTGGACTGGGTATCGAAATCGAGATCGGTCGTCGTCTTCAGTTCGTTGCCTTCGATTACGAAAGACGCATTGTCGGTGTCTCCAGCGCCTTCGACTAGCGCCACGCCGTACGTGAACGTGTCGCCTTCATCTGGATCAACCGCACTGAGCGTTCCAACCACGCTACCGGCAGGGGCCGACTCATCGATGGTGTCCGAGCTCAAGTCGATATCCGTTGGGGCCGAGTTGCCTGGTGCTTCGGCCTCGGTCACGGTGACCGTGAACATCTCTTCGGTCGACAATCCACCAGCATCGGTGCTGCTGACGCGAACCGAATAGCTCGACTGGGTATCGAAGTCGAGTTCGCCAACCGTCTTGATTTGGTCGCCATCGATTTCGAAAGCAGCGTTGTCGGTATCGCCTTCACCGGCGACCAAGGCGTAGGTGAACGTGTCACCCGCGTTAGCGTCAGTGCTGCTAAGCGTACCAACGGCCGTTCCGATTTCGGACGATTCATCGATCGAAGTTTCGCTCAGTGCGATCGCGGTTGGTGCCGTGTTTTCAGCGGCCTCGGTCACGGTGATCGTGAACATCTCTTCGGTCGATAGTCCACCGGCATCGGTGCTGCTGACGCGAACCGAGTAGCTCGACTGGGTATCGAAGTCGAGTTCGCCGACCGTCTTGATTTGGTCGCCATCGATTTCGAAAGCAGCGTTGTCGGTATCGCCTTCACCGGCGACCAAGGCGTAGGTGAACGTGTCACCCGCGTTAGCGTCAGTGCTGCTAAGCGTACCAACCGCCGTTCCGATTTCGGACGATTCATCGATCGAAGTTTCGCTGAGTGCGATCGCCGTTGGTGCCGTGTTTTCAGCGGCCTCGGTCACGGTGATCGTGAACATCTCTTCGGTCGACAGTCCACCGGCATCGGTGCTGCTGACGCGAACCGAATAGCTCGACTGGGTGTCGAAGTCGAGTTCGCCAACCG
>NZ_SJPK01000007.1:48376-92692 GCF_007859855.1 Allorhodopirellula solitaria | reverse complement strand
ACGCGAACCGAATAGCTCGACTGGGTATCGAAGTCGAGTTCGCCAACCGTTTTGATTTGGTCGCCATCGATTTCGAAAGCAGCGTTGTCGGTATCGCCTTCACCGGCCACCAGAGCGTAGGTGAACGTGTCACCCACGTTAGCGTCAGTGCTGGAGAGCGTACCGACGGCCGTTCCGATCTCGGACGATTCATCGATCGAAGTTTCGCTCAGTGCGATCGCGGTCGGGGCCGTGTTTTCAGCGGCCTCGGTCACGGTGATCGTGAACATCTCTTCGGTCGACAGTCCACCGGCATCGGTGCTGCTGACGCGAACCGAATAGCTCGACTGGGTGTCGAAGTCGAGTTCGCCAACCGTCTTGATTTGGTCGCCATCGATTTCGAAAGCAGCGTTGTCGGTATCGCCTTCACCGGCAACCAAGGCGTAGGTGAACGTGTCACCGGCGTCGGCGTCAGTGCTGGAGAGCGTACCAACAGCCGTTCCGATTTCGGACGATTCATCGATCGAAGTTTCGCTGAGTGCGATCGCGGTCGGGGCCGTGTTTTCAGCGGCCTCGGTCACGGTGATCGTGAACGTCTCTTCGGTCGACAGTCCACCGGCATCGGTGCTGCTGACGCGAACGGAGTAGCTGGACTGGGTGTCGAAGTCGAGTTCGCCAACCGTTTTGATTTCATCGCCATCGATTTCGAAAGCAGCGTTGTCGGTATCGCCTTCACCGGCGACCAGAGCGTAGGTGAACGTGTCACCCGCGTCGGCGTCAGTGCTGCTAAGCGTACCAACAGCCGTTCCGATCTCGGACGATTCATCGATCGAGGTTTCGCTCAGTGCGATCGCGGTTGGGGCTGTGTTTTCAGCGGTTTCGGTGACCGAGATGGTCAGTACTTTCTCGACCGAGAGGCCACTAGAGTCCGTGCTGCTGACGCGAACGGAGTAGCTGGACTGGGTATCGAAATCGAGTGCGGCAGCGGTCTTGAGCTCGTCGCCATCGATTGTAAAGGCGGCGTTATCGGCATCGCCTTCGCCCTCCACGAGGGCGTACGTGAAGGAGTCACCAGCGTCCACATCGGTGCTGGTGAGCGTACCGACTACCGTTCCGACAGCGGACGACTCGTCGATGGAATCATTCGAGAGAGCCACGTCGGTGGGCGCGTGTTCGGTGCTACCGCTGTCAGGAATTTCAGGCAGGTTCGGGGTCGGCAAGCCGACGACGCGGCGGAGGATATCGCTCGAATCGAGTGGGCTGAGCCCATCAGCACCCGTCACGTCACCGATCAACACAGGATCAATTGTGGGGAACAAGCGATTCGTTGGTGTGGTGCTGGTGGGATCCGAATAGACGAAGCCGGTATCGAGTCCCACGCCCACACGGGCGACCAGACGCGCGTCTTCGGCGTCGTAGCGTTCGTTCCCATTGACATCACCGAGGTACGCCACGACCTGCAAGCTATCACTTGCGACCGCGTCCATGGCTCCCGCATTGACATCGAGGTCCGAGATATGAACGACCTGTGATGAGCCGTAGGTCGCGTCCTCAGGTACCGAAGCAACAAGTTTCAGGAAGTCGGTTTGATCAGCGGTCAGTGGATCGATCGAAAAGAATGATACAGTGGCCGTGCCGGGATCGGTCAGGTTGGAATAGACCTGGCTGCCCTCGGGAGCATCCGAGCCGAGTTGCACGTCGCTGATATCGAGCATCGAAGGATCGTAATGGATCGTCATCGTCAGTGACGTGACACCTTCAGATTGGCTCAGTCGGATAGGCAAGCCGTCTTCTAGGCCTGCGCCGCTGCCGCCGTCGGGTGTTTGCAATGCCTGTCCTGGGCCGCGAACGATGCCGGGCAGTTCCACGCTCACGCCAGGAGATGCATCGACGGTAAAGCTCGTCACGAAATCACCGCCGGCGGTGCCATCATTGTCACCGTCGAGCAGTTCGCCGTCGTCCAGGTCCGTGAACGCGTCATCGGCACTTCGCAGCGTTGCTGTGTAGGTATCGGGCTCGAGCGCTCCGTCGCTGGCGACAAAGGCGAGGCTGGTTCCATCGACAACGAACGAGCCGAGCACATTGCCCGTCGATGCCCCATGGAGGACCACGTCGGCCGCCCCGGCGGCTTGGCCCTCGGTGTCGAAGAGGTTCAAATTGTCGGTGTTGATCTGTTCACTGAATTCCGCCGTGAAACCGCTAGCGGATGGTTCAAATGCAGCGATGCTTGCCGCCAACACGCGCCGATTTTCCAGCGACTGCATGGACAGCTTACGAGGTTGACGCTTGAGACGACGAGTGTTCGACGAGGATCGACTCGACTTGAAAAGACTACGCATGGAGAAGAGAACTCAAATTTGAGAAACTGGGAGGTACGTTCATACAGCGACTGCGTTTGGAGGAGGAGGATGCAACCACGGCAGAACACGAGTGGCCATCGCAAAATGCATGCAGAGGAGAGGGGAGTATCCCCGCCCCCATCGGGACTTGAACATCCGATGTTCGTCTGCAACATCCTGGCCGCCTGCTGCAACAGGCGGCCCCGATGGAAGACCTCCAGTCTATGACTCATCGGATTTTTGGGTTGGACTATTTTCATCGACTAAAAGTTCCGTCGACGCTCGAAAAGGTTCGATTTGTTCCGTTGTGACGGTAAATGCCGTCGCAATATCGAGCCCCCCGAGAACCGCAAACTCATCTCGGTTTGACACTGGCAACTGGACAGTTGGTAGCGATACTAGAAAAGGTTCGATCCTGGCCATTTTTTAGGGCCACGTGAACGTGCGGCGCGGGTGCCCCCCGGCAAAGCTGCCCCAGTAACCGCATGTTATCTAGGCCTTGCAGAATGAATGAATTTTTATAGGTTCGATCGCCGATGAGGAACTTGACACCCCACTTGCGAGTCCAACTCAACATGAACAGAAATCGATCACGACCGCTCACGGTCCAGCCGCTTGAATCACGCCGACTGCTGGCCGCCGTCGACATTCCCGATGACCTGATGGGCGCCCCCTCGGCTATCGTGTCGGCGCCAGTGAATATTGATGACGCTGCCGACGTGCGCGGCGCTGAAATTCGACTGAGCTACGACACCGATCAACTCGACCTGGATCCCGATGCCATCACGGCGGGATCGGTCTGGACGGCTGCGGATACCCAGATCACGGTCAATGTGGACGACGCGGCGGGCACTGTCGTGATCTTCGTTTCCGCCTCAGCTGAACTGTCTGCGGGGGGAGGCAGCCTCGTGATCCTGCCTTTTTCCATTGCCAGCGACGCGGTCGTAGGCGAGTCAGCCGTGCTGGATCTGACGGAAGTCACCCTGAACGAAGGTCAGATTCCCGTCACCCCCACCCCGATCCCTGGCGACGACGCCACCGATGGGTTGATCACCGTGACAGAGGGGACTGGCGACGAAACCATTGCTGGGTTCGTTTACGCGGACACGAACAATAACAACACCCCGGAGACGGTCGAGGGCATTCCCGGTGTTGTGATCACGCTGATCAATACGACGACGGGCGAGTCTCTGCAAACAACGACCGATGATACCGGGCGGTATGCCTTTGAGGACTTGAGTCCGGCGACCTATCAGATTGTGCAAACCCAGCCCACCGCCTATATCGATGGCGGAGACAACGAACTCTCTGTGACGTTGGATGCCGACGAAACCCTGGCGGACCAGAATTTCCGAGAACTCGGCCTCAAGGCTCAGTACGTCTACAGTCGCTTGCACACCACATTGGTTCGGCCGGTTGGATCGGCGCCTTGGGTGGATACCATCCGCCAAATCAACATCGATGCGGCCAACGACGCCAACGAGGTGAGCGAGGCTGCGGCAGATGCCTCCCAAAGTGATTCGGCCAGCGCAGCTGCTTCCTCGATCGCAGAATCTCCCTCGTCGGCCGCTGGCGAACCGCTGCCTCCGGCGAACCTCTTTTCCGAAGCCATCGATTTGCTCGCCGATCAGGTCCAAGCCTTGCCACCGGCCGTTGAATCGGGACAGTCCGATCGTGATGACGAAACAGTGGCGCGTGATGAAGCGATGACATCGATGCGAATCTGGTGAGCGGCAGAGAGGAACGACAGAGAGGAATATTTGTGTGAAACTGGAATCATGACTCAATTGCGATTGCTGCTGGTAATCGAAGTTAGTTAGTTCTGTGGCTCCACGCGCACGATGCTGACCGCGAGAGGCACGGCACGGTAGCCGGTCCCTCCTCAGCACTCTTCCTCCTCTTCTAGCGGGCCAAGGATGGCAACTCGATCTTCTCGTTTCATGGTGCAGCGTCTCGAATCGAGACGCATGATGGCTAGCGTTTCCATGCCCAACGCTCCGATGCCTCATCCGTCCGATGGCCAAGAGGTCGCCGCAGAGGTCGCGGCACCCATCAGCGTCACTGGTGCTGATGGACTCCGAGCCGCTGAGGTGCGAATTCAGTTCGATCCCTCGGAAGTTACCACGGATGCTTCGCAAATTAGCAGCGGTTCGATCTGGAATGGCAAGGCATCGGTGATCGCACGAGTCGATCAGGAGGCGGGGTCCATCGTCGTCTATGTTTTCGCCGCCAACCCGGTCCCGTCAGGTGACGGCGAACTGATCGACATCGATTTCACTGTCCAACCCGGTGCCTCGCAGCGAGGGCCAGCAGACATCGACGTCCAGAGAGTGCGACTCAACGAGGGACAAATCTCGCTCACTGACGAACCCAGGGTCGGTCATGACCCTAGTGACGGCCAGATCCTCATCGAACAGGGCCCGGGAGCCACGCCAGAACCTCAGCCCGGCCGACAATCGTTCTCCTCCCAGTTTGTTGCCGATCCCCAGAGTAGCCATTCGGTTGCCTGGAAGTCCGATTTTCAGGCCAGCGGCGTCGAGTTAGCTCCGAGTCCCGAGGCGGAAGTGTATGGGCCTCTCCGCCCTCAATCGATTGACAACTACTTCCAACAAATGCACGATTCCCAGTCGCCCTCCGAGCAACACTTCAACGTTCGCGCTCACTGGCAATTCTGATAGCCATCGCCGCAGCGATGTAGCCTCCGTCGCTTGCTGGATGCTGAGGAAAGCGACTTTGCGGTGTCGATTGCGAACGCTAGAATGCGAGCATGGATTACGCTGCCGACCTGGACGAGATTCGCTGCGCCGCTTACTTCAAAGCGTTGGCCGAGCCGTTGCGGTTGCAGATCGTGCGAGCGTTGCAGGCAGGGCCGCTCAGCGTATCTGACTTGGCACTCGCCCTCGATCAAGAAATGGGCACTGTCTCGCATCACTTGCGGGTGCTCTATCACGCCGATCTCGTAACGACCCAGCGAGAGGGCAAGTATATCTACTACTCGCTCAGCAGCGATTTCCACAAACAGCCTAGCAAGACCACTGAAGTGGGGTCACTCGACTTCGGCTGCTGCAAGCTGGACATCGGTCCAACCGGAAAATAGCAGGTTGCTTGAGCGTAGCGAACACCTGCCGAAACATCCATCGTTTCAGAATAGCCAGGTCGACCCAATCGAACCCAAGTGGAACGTGGAATCGGAGTTGTAGAATCCTTGGTACCCGCCCGATAAACGGCCTCCCCAAATCATCCCCCAATCCAACTGAACGCCCACAGAAGCCCAATCTCGCCCCTCATCGACGCTACGCGAAGCGAACTGAGAGCTGGCATTGGAACTCTGGAATTGGTTCGCAAGGGTAATTGTATCGTCCAGGTATTCGTGAAACCAACCCAGCCGCAGCCGTGTCGTAGCCGGACCTAGCCCAGTTGGCCCCGATTGTTTCCATCGCTGCGAGAAGTGCAGTTGTGCCTGTTTTTTGCGAGGACCAACACGCTCAGCCGTTGCAATCAGCAAAGTCGCGAGGGTGCCGATTCACGCCGCGGGGGCGAATAAGTGTTGTCGTGAGTGAGGCAGTTTGCTGTCGACTACGTCCACAATCGGCTCACCGTTGCTGCACCCGCGTCGATTTACTGAGCCGAGACGCGTCAGCGGCCGGGTGTGCGGCGCTACCCGGGGCCGTACGGCCAATGCCATCTATTTTGCCCCCTTTCGGGGCATCATCACGATGGTGACCCGACCCGTCTCAGAACGTGAACGCGCCGCCGACATTCAAACCGTGGGCTAGCAAGCTGTCAGTCTGGAATTGATAGGATGGGTCGCCGCTGCCGGTGATCGGTTCAGGTGGGAACTGGGACACGTTTCGGTTGACTTGGCCGCTGACACGGACGGCATCGGACCAGTACAACAGGCTGTAACCGATGAATACCTCGAGGTGCTCGTCCATGTGGGTATGCAGATTCACGCCGACTTCTGGCAAGACAGCAAAGTTGGATTCCTCATACACACCAATGTTGCTGGTCTGGGCGAGCAAGCCGCCGTCGAACGTTGCCGAGCCACCACCGGGGACGGTGTTGACAGTCCTGCCAGCGATTGTGGCCTCAGCTTGATTGACGCCGAGGCCGATCTTGGCGATCCATGAGAGAGTGGTTGAGGCCGAGTGGCGTTGAAATTGAACGCCAAGCTGCGCCCCGTTGAACCGGTTCTCGGCGCTGAAGTGATCGTACAGGTCGACCGTCGTTCCAGGGATAATCTGCCCTTGAGGCTCGGTATAGACCGAGGACTGGCTCACCTGCAGCATCTCGTCGAGCTGGCCGTGACGATAGCCCACCAAGAAATCCACGTTCTGGCACTGGGATGCCGCCAGGCACAGTCGCCGGTTGATGTCGTATAGCTGCATCTTGTTGCCAACACTGATCGACACCGACCCGTCCAAATAGTCTGGGTGGGCAACGATCATGGACGCTTCGCTGGACGTTCCCGTATCGAATACGGGGCGAGCCAACAGGCCTGAGCTGCGAAAGAATGATTCATCGTCATCAAAAATCCCCATCGCACTGGCTTGCCATCCGTTGCCGCTGGCAGCGTCGTCCCAACCGATCGTGACCCGTGCTCCTGAGCGGTAGGAGTCGCCATACGAACTGCCTCCGAAGAGGACCGATGTCCCCGGTTGTCCCAGCACGCCGGTGCTCCCCGGCAGCGTTCCCGCAGGACTCGACGTGACGAGTGCTGGCAAGTCGATTGCATCGAGTGACCAGTACAGGTATTCCGCGCGAACCCAAAACTCGCCAGGCTGGAGGCCGGGACCGCATGGGGCCAATCCGTCGCATGAACCGTACTGATCACACGCATCCATGGGGATCGGTCCCAGGTCCGGCAACGCCTCATAGGATTCGCCAAACTCCAAATATCCATCCTGCTGGGGCGATGCCGCACACTCTGCAGCGCTGACGGGACGCCAGTTCATTGGCTCCGTCGTCTGCATGGCTTGAGCGCGTGTCATCGGCGCATCGGCTTGAACTGCCTCGATAGCAATTCCCCATGAGCACAGCATCATCACGGTGAGACTGAACATCAGCGATTTCGCGGGCATCGGTGACTTGGCGGTGTTTCGCATTGAAATCATTTCGACGAATCAAACGGGTGGCGTAAAAGCAGACCTCCATCTGAATTCTCTATCGGCGTAAATTCCTCGCGACCGCCAGTCTTTGCCTAGTCGTTAAACTCGAATTTCCGAAATATTTGCCTGGCAGCTCCCGTGAAACTCGTGCTCCGAGTGACCGCTCTCAGTCGATGGGTACCAGCGATTGGCCGGTCATTTCGGCGGGCTTGGATAATCCCAGTAGGGCTAGCATCGTGGGCGCGATATCCGCGAGCCGGCCGCCGCTGCGTAGCGTTTTGCCGCGGGATTCGGGGTCCACCAAAATCAGTGGCACGGTGTAGGTGGTGTGCGCCGTATGGGGACCACCGGTTTCGGGATTGATCATCTGTTCGCAGTTACCGTGATCTGCGGTCACCACCAGGCTGCCGCCGGCCGCCAAGGTCGCATCGACGATCCGTCCGACGCAATCATCGACCTTTTCCACTGCCGCGATCGCAGCTGATAGGACTCCGGTGTGGCCGACCATGTCGCCATTGGCAAAGTTGACGATGTAGACATCGTTCTCGCCTGCCTGCAAGTGCTCGAGGACCTTCTCGGTGATCCCCTCAGCAGACATTTCAGGCTCCTGGTCGTAGGTCGCGACGTCTCGTGGTGAAGGGGCCATGCCCCATTCCTCACCGGTGAAAGGATCATCGCGGTAGTCGTTGAAGAAGAACGTCACGTGAGGATATTTTTCCGTTTCGGCGCAGCGGAATTGTTTCAACCCTGCATCGGAGATCACGTCGCCGAGGATGTGAGGCATCTTGTCTGGTTTCTCAAAAATCACTTCAACGGGCAAACCTGTTTCGTAACCCGTCATGGTCGCGAAATAGAGATCGTCCAGTTTGGTTCCCCGATCGAAGCCTCCACCGGGGATATTCTCCCACTCTGCATCACTGAAGGTGAATGCCTTGGTGATTTCTCGCGTTCGATCGCCGCGATAGTTCATGAAGATGACCGCATCACCGGGAGCAACCACAACCGGTGACTCGCCTTCTGGAGTGATCGACGTGGCGACGATGAACTCGTCACCGGTACGGTTTGAGTCAGTGGGGTGATCGTAGTAGTCTTGGATGGCCTGCGCTGCCGTCGGGGCTGTTTTCGCTGTGCCTTGAGTCAACATCTCATAGGCGGTCTGAACGCGTTCCCAGCGAAGATCGCGATCCATCGCATAGAACCGACCGATAACCGACGCCACGACTCCCACGCCGGCTTGAACGCATTTGTCCTCGATCTGTTGGACAAAATTCAGTCCGCCGTGCGGCGATGTATCGCGGCCGTCAGTGATCGCGTGAATCGCGAGCTGGTCGCCGGTCATACCGTTGCGGCGAGCCAATTCGATGACCGCCATGCCATGTTGCAGATCGCTGTGAACACGTCCGTCGGACATCAAACCGAGCAGATGCAAACGCCCACCCGACTTCTTGACATGTTCGATTGCACCTTCCACAACGGGGTTGGCAAAAAAGGATTCATCACGGATCGCGCGTGTGATCCGCATCACCTCTTGATCGACGATCCGCCCGGCGCCGATGTTCTGGTGACCGACTTCGCTATTGCCCATCACACCATCGGGTAACCCCACGTCTTCACCGGAGGTAGCGATCAATACCGACGGGTATTCGGCAGTCAATTTCTCGTCGACGGGGCGTTTCGCCAAATGGATGGCGTTGCTGTCATTCCATTTCGGATCCGGGTTCTGGCCCCAACCGTCACGAACGATCAAGACAACGGGGCGGCGGCGTAATTGGGTCACGGCGATGAGTGGGGTGAGAGGTGGGTAAGAGTGGGTTCGGTGCGGCAGATACCAACGGACGGGCGTCTAGCTCGCTGGCATCGGTGCAATTTGATATGCTCGATTCCGGTAGAGGAATTCGATGATATTGCCTTCATGAGGCTGCAACCAATTGATCCGATTGGTCGCCAGCGGACCGATGTTCAAACGGTCGATCTCGACACATTGGCTGGCCGCATGGATCAACGATTCGTTCGCTGAGATCACCGTACCGATGAGCGTGGGGCCGATATTTCGTAACATCTGAGCCTCGGGGCACTCGACCACGCTGACGAAGGGGAACATGTATTCCTTCGACGCAACCGCTCGCTCAGGAGAATCGGCGTGCACGACCATCGGTCGCAGGTAAGCGCAGTGATCTCGCTCGATCAGTTTGTCACCGTACTCGGCTGTCATGTCGGTCACGCCAGACTCAGCGAGATCCTGTTGCACCATCGACCAAGTCCCCGTTGCCATTGCGGGCACGGTGAACGCGGCGAGTTGCGAGTTCGGGTCGGTCGGTGGCAAGGCGTCGACGGGGCCAATCTTTTCAGCGATGGCGGCGGCGATTTCACGGGTGTGGCGACTGGCCCAAATCCCCGAGCAGTTGATACAGCTGCGCCCTGAATTACTCAGCACGCTCTCCACCATCACATCGAGATATTGCTCCCAATCGTCCACGATATCATCGCCGAGCATGATCTTCGAGAAACCAGGCCCATGGGCTTGCACGCGCGGGTTGCCAGCGTGCTGAGCGAGAGTTTGGGCACTGCCAAAGATCATGCTGCGGGGCGTCTTCGCCATGATCGCTCCGCCGGCATCGTGGCCGCCGGGGTAGAGCCCAAAGGCTGCCGCAGGGACGCCGGCCTGCATGAACGCCGATACCATCCGGTAGGGCGTCCATGGCTCCTGCGAGCCTGGCTTGAGTGCCAGACCGATCTGCAGCGGGATGGCGGGTAACCAGAGGGTATGAACGCCCGGTGAGTTGTTGGGCAAGATCGCACCGAGGACTGGCGTTTGAGCTTGGAAACTGACTGTGACTCCCCGTCCCTCATCGCCGTAGCCGTTGGTCAAGATCGAGAGATCCAATCCCCGCGTCAAACACTGAAGGATCTCATCCATCCGGCTGAGCACGAAACTGTTTTTGGCCATATTCGAGCGGCACATATGCTCGGGAAGGCCCGTGCTGGCAGATTGCTGGTGTACAAAGTCATCGACGCTCTGCATCGAATCGCCGACCGGCAGCGATTCGTTCTCAAACAGCTCCGCAGCCCGTTTGCTCATCGCGATCAATTCATCGGTCGGCACCTCGAGCAGCGCCTGGCGGGCTTGGTCGGCCTTGCGTAAATCCTTGGCAACGATGCCGCCGCCCACTGTGCCCACGCGGGCGATGGGTTGTCCGGTATCAAAATGGACGACGTCATTGAACTCGAGCGATTCGTATTGCTTGCCCCAGCGAAGTGGGTTGAGAGTGATCATAGGTAAATGAGTTCAGAAGGAGGGAGGGTTCAGAGTCCGAGGGCCGGGATTTGGGGCAGGGAGTCGGGGCAGGGTAGGGCAATACAAAGGGAGGCCAGAGGAGCGAATTCCGCTTTCAGGTTACTGCTCGCGTGCTCTACCTGGCCTAGGAAACCTTCGATGTGCTCCATCGCTGGTTAATAAACTCCGACCGTGGTGGCACTGGCGAGTTCGTGGAAGGGACGCACGCCGCTGACACCGTCCCAGGGATAGCTTCCGATGGGACGCTCGCGTTCGCCTTCGTCGCGTTCCATGAACCCGGGAACAAAGAACTCATCGGTGAGCGTGTACAGCTTCACTCGTCCCGTCTCACCGTAACCAACGACTTGGTTGTAATCGTCGAAGGTGACTACTTCGGTGGCGGCGCGTGGTTGAGGGGCGTAGTAGGCAATCTTGTAGCCATCCTCAGCGGTGATCGGTTTGCTGCAGGCCAATCCCATCAGTGTGTTGCCATAGGTCGGCGTCATGTAAATGCCGCTCTCCTCGGGTGGGCCACCGAGCATCTCCTCCACACAGAAACGCGTCCACTGTGAGGTGAACTCAGTACCACCGGAAAAGATCCCGGTGATTCCCACTTCGGCGAGGCTTGTGCCTTTTTCCTCTAGAGCTTCGCTGAGTGATTCGAGCAATTTCGGGGTGGCGAACATGCACTTGACATCGTGTCCCGCAGTAAGAATCGTGACAGCTTGATCGACGCAGTGCTTCTTGTATTCCTCGAGGTGCTCCATCCATCCTTTCTTGATCAATTTCACGACCCAGCGTGGATCCAGATCGATACAGAAACAGATCCCATCACGGTGCTGGGCCAGATGCTCGACAGCGACTCGGAGGCGACGTGGGCCGCTGGGGCCGAGCATCAACCAATTGGCGCCCCGGGGAAAGTACTTCTCGGGTAGGGTCTCACTGAATAACTCGTAGTCCTTCCAGTGGTCTTCGATCACCATTCGGCTCTTGGGGACCCCAGTCGTGCCGCCCGTTTCAAAGACGTAGACGGGTTTGTTGGCGTGGCCCTTGGGTACCCACCGCCGGATCGGTCCACCGCGAAGCCATTCGTCTTCAAAGTGCGGGAACTTCTTCAGGTCGTCAAAGGAACCAATGTCCTTGAGCGGGTCGAAATTCAGTTCCGCCTTTTTCTCCAGCCAGAACGGGCTCCCCGTCTCATCGCTGAAGTGCCAGTGCACAGTCTTGAGCGTGTGCTCATTGAGGCGGTCCAATGACGCCGACACCGACGACTGAAACTCAGCTTCGGAAACTTCCCCAACAGCACCCATGTCTTCCTCAAGTAAATACGTGTCAACAATCTGTTAATCTGACGCTGCTATTGTGAACGCCTCAAGGCGTTCCCACAACCACAAGAGGAAAGGCTGGTCGGACGCGACGATCATCCATAAAAAAACCTCGGAAGGTTTGCTTCCGAGGTCTGGGCGTGCTCGTGATTGCTGAGGCACTTTCGGCCGTCTGCCGAACGGGCTATCCCGAACGGTGTTTCACCGGGCAGTGTTTTACCGAACGGTGTTTTACCGAACGGGGCTGATTGGATCGGGGGGCACGATGATCGGGTCGTCGTCGGGATCGATAAGTCCTGCCAAACCGGCAAGTCCGAGCCAGCCGGCACCAAAGCCGCCGCCTCCTCCTCCGCCACCACCGCCGCCGCCAGCGGTCGGGAAACCGGCACAACCACATGGGCTGCCGCAGGGGTCGGCTTCGCAGATCGGATTTCCACACTCATCGACCGCTTCACAGGTGTCGCATTCTTCGATGCAGTCGTCGCATTCTTCCACCACCAAAGGCTCTTGGAAAATCTCAGCTTCGCAGCACTCCATCGCTTGCGGCAACGGTGCAACCTGCATCGCAAATTCGCGGCAGCAGGATTGGTCGGTGTACATAGAGGTCAAGGTGTGGCGACCCGCCGCTTCTCGGTTAGTTGTCACAACTTGGTTGACAACGGATTCGTCGATCAATTCAAACCCAGCCATGCCCAAGCCTGCTTGGCCGAGAGCCAGGATCGAGTACTCACCCGGGATGACATTTTCGAATACGAAGGTCCCGTCGCGTTGGGACAGCACCCGTTCGACGACTTCACCCTGGTGGATGAGGAAGACATTGAGTAGTCCCGCGGCACCAAGCGTCTCGCCATGAGCTCCGGCAATGTGCAGTCGACCGCGGAGGCCACCTTCGCTCTGGCTCACGCGGAACAGGTTCTCACCTGCAACGCGTTCTGAGAGACCTGCCAGGTTTGCATTGTCGATCGAGTAAAAGCCCTCGTCTTGGTATGGAGGGAGATATCGCAGAATGGACGTCTTCACGACCGTGTAATCGATCGCCGCAGCGGCAACTTGGACCTGTTGAGGCAGTTTGTCTGCTGACGCCATGCTGGCGTCGACAACGTGCATCGCACAACAAGCGAAGATACCCTTGGCGCGAGCCGTCAAGCCATACACGCCGGGGTGAATCCCCTCGATCACAAATTGCCCGGCTTCGTCGGCAATGCCACGAAATACTTCGCCGTCCTGATTCGTCATCACCACGGTCGCGTCGCTGATTGCCGCCACGGACCCATCGGCCGCTGGCAAGACCACCTGGCCGCTCAATTCGCCCGGTGTTTCCGGATTGACCCACTGCGATACAGTAAGATGGTCGGTGATGGCAATGGCCCCCGACTGCGCCGATGCGGGCACGGCGATCAATCCGCCTGCAACAAATCCGCAGCAGGTGAGCAATGCGATGAAGCGTTTCATGTGGAGTCTCATATTGAAAAGGGATTCCAGCCCGTCTGAAATCAAGGGCTGCCCGTCCCTGGCAAAAGCCAAATCATTGGCAAATTGGGCAAACTATGCAGTCTTATAGTAAGTCAACGAATTCGTACATTCAACAGAGTTCCGGAATAGAATGTGGAAAAAGACGCTCCCAACCCATACTCCGCCACCCCCGGCATGGCTCCGCAGAGGGGTTTGTTCTCTGAGCACGCGACACTGCTCCGCCGCGGCTTTCTGTTTCGCGTTATCGACATCCACGAGCCGTTTGTGGGGCAACTGACTTACAGTGGCTGGTGGTTTCGTCAAACCGTCGAAATCGACGGCCAGTCGCATTGGTTTGAAATCAGTTGGCTGAAAATCCACTCCCAGCTTGAATTCACGCTCCCCGCATGGATATCGGTCGACCCCGCGTGGGGTGATTTGGAAAATCGCCAGGTTTCCATTGAAATTTCATTCTCGCGCGGTCTAACCATCCGTCGGTTCCGGATCTGGATGGCCGGAAGGATTTTATACGACGAAATCAACTAACGGGCCTGCCCGCAGGGCGGGGCTGGCCCGCTGCGGCCGGCTGTCGAAAACCGTTTCGAGCGACTTGCCTTCCACGGGGGGCCGGTCCGTTTGGAATCGTCTCTAGACGTCGAGATTCCGGACATCGAGGGCGTGAGTTTCAATGAATTCGCGGCGCGGCTCGACCTTATCACCCATCAGCAAGCGAAACATCTCGTCGGCTGCACCGGCATCGGACAGGTTCACGCGAATGAGCGTTCGGTTGGCGGGATCGAGGGTGGTTTCGCGAAGCTCCTCCGCGTTCATTTCCCCCAGTCCCTTAAACCGGGTGAGGGTGAGACCCTTTTCACCGGCGGCTCGGATTTCGGGCGAGAGTGCTCGCAGGTCTTCCATCGGCCGACGGATGTCTTCGCCGCGAATCAGTTCAAAACGCGGTGTTGTCGAACCGGTGCGGTCAACCGGGATGAGGTCATCGAGACCAAATCCGAGCGGTTGCAGCTCCTTCAAGCCGCTGTTGATGGTGCGCACTTCATGCAGTTCGGTCAGGTGTGCCACGACCCGCTCATCGGGCTCGGCGGCATCGGCATCGGCCGTTTCCGAGGATGCTGCTGGGGCATCCTCGCCATCATCCTGGGCATCCTCTTCAATGTCCAAGTGGGCGCCGCGTTGGGTCAGGAACTGTTCCACCTCTTCGAGGGTGTGGAACCAATGCTCTTCCCCTTGGAACGTCACCAGGAAGGTTGGCAGTTTCCCGGCCACAGGATCTAGACGCATCGCATGGACCTTCAGGCTGACACCGCGCCGCTCGAGCGCCATGATCGCATCCTCCATGCTGGCGAGCGCCTCGGCCAGGGCACGCATTTTATCCGCTTCAACCCGCCGACCATCTTCGGCTTCGAACACGGTGTCATTGAGACCGCGATCGAGCAGTTGGCTCTTCATCTCTTCTTCGCTCTGGACGTAGTACCGCGACTTGCCGTGGGAAACACGAAACAGCGGTGGCTGGGCAACGTAAACGTGCCCCGCGGCGACCAATTGGTACATCTGGCGATAGAAGAAACACAGCAGCAGTGTGCGGATGTGACTGCCGTCGACGTCGGCGTCAGTCATGATGATGATCTTGTTGTAACGTCGCCGCGTGAGATCTTGATCGACACCGATCCCGGTACCGATCGCCTGGATCATCGACTGGACTTCCTCGTTGGCGAGTACTTTGTCTTCGCGGCTTTTGTACGCGTTGATGATCTTACCGCGGAGCGGCAGGATGGCTTGAAAGTCGCGCATTCGCCCGCCTTCGGCAGAACCGCCTGCCGAGTCACCTTCGACGAGATAGACTTCGCATTCCTCCATTTTCTTGGAGATGCAATCACGCAGTTTGCCGGGCAACCCACCGCCGCCGAGTGCGTCTTTGCGTTTGCGGAGCTGGTCCTTTGCCTTGCGAGCTGCCTCACGGGCCTCCGCGGCGAGCAAGCCCTTGCGGACGATTGTCTTGGCGACCCTGGGGTTCTCTTCGAGATACTTCGAAAGCGCCTCGCCCACGCCACTGGTGATGATCCCATCGACTTCACCATTGCCCAGTTTGGTCTTGGTCTGCCCTTCGAACTGGGGGTGGGGGACTCGGACGCTGATCACGGCAGTCAACCCTTCGCGGAAATCGTCTCCCGTTGGCGTGATCGACTTGAATAGCCCTTCTTTCTTGCCGTAAGTATTGAGCGTTCGCGTCAGCGCCGATCGGTATCCCGAAACGTGCGTGCCGCCTTCGGTCGTATGGATGTTGTTGACGTAAGACTGGACCGTGTCGGTGAACTCGGTCGTGTACTGCATGGCGATGTCATACTCAACTCCTTCGCGTGCACCGACGATCGAGATCACATCGGCGTGCAGCGCGTCGCTGGCCCGATTGAGGTGCTGGACAAATTCGACGATCCCTTCGTTGTACTGGAAGTCACCGCCTTCTCCATTTCTTTCGTCGAGAAACTTGATCCGCACACCGCTATTGAGGAACGCGAGTTCCTGCAGGCGTTTGAGTAGGGTGTCGTAGGCGTACTTGGTCGTCGTGAAAATCTGGCCGTCGGCCTTGAACGTTGTTTTCGTACCGGTTTTCTTGGTCGCTCGGCCTTTCTTGACCGGACCCATGGGGACTCCCCGCTCGTACTCCTGGGTCCAAGTGAACCCATCGCGGCTGACCTCCACCTCAGCCCACTGGCTGAGAAAGTTCACGACGGTCACGCCGACGCCATGCAGACCGCCCGAGGTTTGGTAGGCACCTTTTTCAAACTTGCCGCCGAATTTCAGTACCGTCATGACGCCTTCGAGCGTGCTGACTTCACGGTCGAGTTCTTCGGAAAGCTGGTCGTGCCGAGTCACCGGAACGCCGCGGCCATCGTCCTCTACCGTCACGCTGCCGTCGGTGTGCACGACCACGGACACGGTTTTGGCGAAACCAGCCATCGCTTCGTCAATCGAATTGTCGACGACTTCGTAGACGAGGTGATGCAGCCCTCGGGAGAAGGTGTCCCCGATGTACATACTCGGCCGCTCGCGGACGTGTTCCAGGTCGGAGAGGTGCTGCAGGTCTTTGTCGGTGTACTCCGAATTCGCTACCAGGGCGACGTAACTGCTCTCCTCCCCGCCTGCAGCGGAAACCGGGTCGGCGGAAGCCTGCTCAGTGGAAACCTGTTCAGCGGGAGCGTTTTCCGCATCGCTGTTCTGGGCATCGGACTGGGAAGGATCTTGGGCAGAAGAGTCGCTCATAAATCGGCGGCTGTGAGGCCGGAAAACACGGACGAAAGACACGTGGAAAGGGAGCGGGATTGTAGCAAATATCCGGCTCCAGCGTGAGCCCGCCCTGGGACGGGGCAAAACTAGGAACGTCGAGACGCGATTCGCTCAGACGGGCGTGGCTGCTGGGCGACTCACCGGCCATTGCCTCACCGGACATTGCCACGAAGACGCCATCGAGCGATTAGCCGCCAAACGGATCGTCACCGCCGCCGCCACCGAACGGGTCGCCCCCACCACCGAACGGGTCGCCCCCACCACCAAAGGGGTCCGCCCCGCCACCGAAGGGATCGTCGCCTCCACCAAAGGGTCCATCATCATCGCCGCCGTCGGTTGGCTTGGTCTTGGGTTTCTCTTCTTTCTTTTGCTCTTCTGCAGTGGCGGCGGGCTCGGCACTGACCGTCAACGTCGGCATCACCGCGTCAGGCTCACGCAAGCACTGGATCGAGCCCTGCTTATCGATCAGGTACAGCCGGTCGCTGGCAATATTTGTTTCGCGTATTTGAGGTCTCACGCCGAAAATCTGATGCAGCAGTTTCCCATTCGTACCATCAAGCACCACCATGGATCCACTCCGAGCCCGGGCGTAAATGCGATCTCCGATCACGCCGATGACCAACGAGATTCCTCTTGCCAGGTGATCCCAGCTGTCCGCTCCGGTCGCGGCATCGACGCACATCAGATTCCCTTTCGTTGAAAGGAATAAAACACGATCATCGAAAACGATCGGGGCCTCATGGATCGGGTCACCTGTCGGCCGTGTCCACATCACCTCACCAGTCCGGGTCGCACGCAAGCCATAGATTTGTCCGTGATCCGACCCGAAAAAGAAACGGTCGCCCGATGCCGCCGCCAGCTGGCCGTTGACATTGCCGTCGGTGTTCAGGCGAAACTCCATCGTGGGTTCCCCAGAGGCCTCGAGCAAATACACAAACTCCTGCGACGTCCCCCAGGCCAACTTTTGCGAGCCGATTGCGAGCGTCGGCGTGGACAAGGCGTCCCCGTAAACCGTCTCGGTTAGAGTGTCGCGGTGCTCGTTCGAGAGTGGATAGGCCACCATCCGGTAGCCCACCGACGGAACGACCGCGAAGTCGCCACAATGTTGGGGGCCGCGGGTCGGGATGTACTTCAAACGCGTGATATCATAGATCCCGCCCTTCGGGGTATCGAGCTTGATCAGTTCGCTGCCATTGACGACGGTCAGGAAACGATCATCGACTCCAAATCCACTGTAGCCCTTGTACCGCTCTCCCACTCGCTGCAGCCAGACAATCTCACCGGTCTCCGCGTCGCGGCACTCCAGCGTGCCGTCGTCAGCAAGCGTGTACATGCGAATGGTGGGGACCTCGTGAAACGAAATCTCCGCTTCGATCCCCCGGCGTTTGAGCCGCCGGATGTCGTTTCGAGCGCGTCGCTCAGCCTCCTTGCGGTCGAGCAATCCGCTGGAGGCAAAACTCGCCTGGCCGCTCATCGTCAATCGATCGAGCATCGAACGGGCTGGCACGCCGTCCGCCGTCGATGTCAGCGATTCCTCTTCCTCAGGAACATCGGGTATCTCCAACAGGTACCGTGCGTATACCGGCGGCTTGGCCACCTTCGCGCCGGTCGCGGGCCCGCTGCCATCCTCTGTTTCACCAGTCTCGTTTTCAGCCGCTGGTTTTTCTGACTCGGCACCTTCTTCGCTCTCGCCAGCACCCGCCTCACTGCTTTTGCCGACGACCTCCACGTACTGCTTGGGCGACGTCTTGTGCACGTACAGTTTGCTGTCCACGATTGAACTGGCGCCCGCGGGGACACTGAGGTGCCGTCGCCAAGCCTGTACCAGCCCGATTTGGTCCAATTCCGAGGGCGATAGCACGTCGCGATCGACCGCCCCGACGTGTCGGGGCACTGCCGTGGCACTCAACACCACCAGAAAGGCCATCCCCAACGCCGCAGGTCGCGCGCTGTGGCGATGCCATTGTGGAGAATTCTTGACGCGGTGACCGAGCCGAGATGATGATTGCATGCGATGCATGGCGTTGGATCCAAGGATCTGTGGAAATGAGTTCAATCGAGAAGAGTACCGTGGAGTATAGTTCACCTTTTCAGCCCTCGCCAATTTTATCCTGCAGGGCATTCCCCCCGAACGCGCTGAATCGGATAAACTAAGCGGTATCGGCCCCGGTGGCACCGAACGGGTCTGGCCGTGAAAACGGACCGCACCGCACCGGACAGTCCCTACACAGGTACTCACACAACAATCAACGGAATTGAGATGGATCGAACTGGCAAGAGAGTTTTGATGCTCGTCGGCGACTTTGTCGAAGACTATGAAGCCATGGTGCCCCTGCAAATGCTGCTGATGCTCGGCCACGAGGTCGCCACGGTCTGCCCGGACAAACAGGCCGGCGAGAGTGTCGCAACGGCCATCCATGACTTCGAAGGCCATCAGACTTATTCGGAGAAACCCGGCCATCGGTTCGCGATCAACACAAATTTTGCTGGTCTTGATGAAACAGCCTTTGACGCCCTGATCATCCCCGGCGGCAGGGCACCGGAATACCTCCGGCTCAATGAGCGTGTGCTCGAAATCGTTCGTCACTTCAATGAGACGAACAAACCGATCGCCGCGGTTTGTCACGGACCGCAAATCCTGGTTGCTGCAGGCATCCTCTCTGGCCGCCAGTGCAGCAGTTATCCCGCCGTCGCACCGGAGATCACCGCGTCGGGGGGCAAGTATGTTACGCCCGGTGAGAACCTCGACACCGCTCACGTCGAGGGCAATCTCGTCACCGCCCCCGCCTGGCCCGCACACCCCGCCTGGATCCGAGAGTTCCAGAAACTGCTCGAGTCCATCTGACCCCGAGGATACCATGAGCGAATCGACATGACCTCGCCCGAGTCGGGCCGCTCGTTCCAACCGCCCGCTGGCAACCCGCCCACCGCTCGCCACCGCCCCATCGATCCGGCGAGTGCTCCTGCCGACGAGGAACCGATCCACCGCCAGCGTGCGACCGTCTTGCACGAGTTGGCCCGGGTTCGCCGCGAAGCCGAGGCCGCACGACTCGAGGCCCGCGCTTCCCGACTCGACGCCTCCGCCGAGCAACTCGAGTTTCTTCTCAAACGCATCGACTCCGGCGTCCCTCTCTCCCCGGTGCAGCTGCGTGAGATCGGCATTCATGGAGACAGCTCCTCGGGAGATGATCTCGAGCCAGCCTCCCCGGGCTCGGCAGTCCGCTTCGATAGCTGGCAGGCTGTTCGCCAAGCCCAGCTGCGTAGCGAGCCGCAGCGAATGCCGTCAGGGCTCGGTGGCGCCGAGCACCTTCGCCAAGATGGACCCCACGAGAGCCTTCAACCGCCACGGATGCGTAGGCGAACCGATCGCGAATCTGACGTCGCGGATCCCAGCGTCATGTGCCCCAGCGTTGTGGGCCCTGGTGGCAGCGACCCTGGTGACAGCGGCCCTGATGATGGCGACCCTGGCTCGCAGGACGGTGAGGCTGAGGGTCGAGCGACTCCGACGACTCCCTCACCAGCGGCCAGCCCCAGTTCGAAAACGTCTCTGCCGGGCTCACCACCTCGCGCGAAGACCTCCAAGGAAGCCCGGGCTCCGCAGGGGGCTGAGGCTTCCGATCGCGCGGCGATCGCTACCGAGAAGTCGCCCCTCGGTCAGTCGTCTCTCGATCAGCCGCTTGTGGTCGCGCAGCCGGGCGACGGGCCACCTCGCAGACGCCGGTCCACCGCCGTCATCGCCAGCGCGATCATCCATCTCGTCCTACTGCTCTGCTTGGCTGGCTTCACGCTGCATACTGTGATGCCCAAGGATCAAATCGCACTGGCTGCTTCGTCCACGCAAAACGAAGAGCAGACGATCGAGACATTCGAAATGGAAACGGTCCAGCCCGAGTCTTTGGAATCCGAAACGGCCCCCGAAGAGGCTGCCGTGGAAGTCGATCCGCTCGGCGACATGCCGATGGCAAACGTCTCCGCCGATGCGCTCGGTAGTTCCCCGGTGCCATCGCAGTCCTTCGCCGGGGCAACGGCGGCATCCGGTGCTCTCAAGACCCTGGCGAGCAACTCTGATAGCAAAATGCAGTTCTGCGGAGTCGAAGGAGGCGGAAATCACTTCGTCTATCTCGTCGATAGCTCCGGCAGCATGGGCGATGCTTTTCTCTCGGCCCGTCGAGCCCTGCTCGATTCGATCGACATGCTCAGCCCTGAACAACGTTTCTACGTGATCTTCTTCGACGCTGAGTGCGACTACATGCGTATCTCCCGCGCCGATCAAGACGAGCCGCGTAGTGTCTACGCCAGCCCCTCGAATAAGCAACGCCTGCGGAGCTGGGCCATGCGAGTCGAAATGGATCGAGGCAAAGCGCCCTACGAACCGCTCGAGTACGCGCTGCAAGACCTCAAGCCCGATGTGATCTTTTTGCTCTCCGACGGTGAGTTCCCTCAACGCATCGAATCCCTATTGCAGACCGAAAACCGGGTTGCCAATCTCTTCGGTGAAATCAAACCCGTCAGCATCATCCATACGATCAGCTATCACAGCCGCGAAGGTGAAAGCCGAATGCGGCGAATCGCAGAAAGCAACTTCGGCCAATACCGTCACGTCCCGAAGCCTTAGAGCCCTCGGAACTCGAGCAGCCCCTGTTTCCCTGCTCAGTGTACTTTGGACTGCGTCAACTGATCGAGGAAACCGCGTGTGTGATCCAATACCATTTCATACTCGAGCGGCTCGACATCTTCGCCGATTACTTCGGCTTCGATCGGTCCTTGGTACCCATGGTCCAACAGCGTGTGAACGATCGATTCGATCGGCACGCAGCCCTCGCCGAGCAAGCAGCGGTTCATCTCACCCAGCGGACTGTGCCGCCCGTCGCCGAGTTGTAATAGATGCACGTGCGGACAGGCGTGTGGCAACCACCTCAGCACGTCATCGTCCATTCCAACATGGTACGTGTCCAACACAATGCCAAGATTCGGGCTGCCGACCATGTCGATGATCTGCAGCGTCGATTCGAGATCGTTTACGAACGACCACTCGTGCCCGCACCCTGGGTGAAACGGTTCCAACGCGATCCGAACGCCAAACTCTTCCGCAATGATCGATACCTTTGCGAGCGCTTCACAGAGCGTCCGTCGGGCATGGCGGCGAATGTGATTGTTCCGCCCACCAGCCAACACGATCAACGTATCGGCGCGAAGATTCGCGGCATCGGTGACCGCTGACATCGCATCGCGCACCGCGTCATTGAACCCGCGTCCGTCGCTGCCGGTAAAGCCGCCCGCCCAACTGAGCGAGGTCACCGATAGATCGAGATCGGCGAGCAACTCGACACTGCGGTCGATGCCAAAGTCTTCGACTTTCGGACGAAACAACCCGATGCCGCCGAATCCATGGTCGGCGTACGCCTGTGCATCCGTCTCAAAATCCCAACGAAAGGTCGATAGCTGATTGACCGCGAGGGTGTTCATCATCAAGTCGGGTCACATGAAAAAAGCAGAGCAGTCGGACGCCAACGACGGCTCCATTGCACACAGGTTGGGCCGACCGCTACGTCACGGTAAGATGTCTGGCAGTATGCCGGGATCATCTCGCTGTGTAAAGATTTGTTTCGGAAGTAATTGAGCATCCGATGCACACACACGATCGTTATCTCGCGAGTGTTTTCCATCACTGCCACACCTCATTGACTGCTTCGATCATGGCCGCCTTCTGTCGTTACCTGGAACCTTCGGGGCAAACTCGATTCGCACTTTACCGAGACGGTGACACCAATTCATCGGTATCGCCGCAGGTTTGTCCACTCGCTGAACTGATCGACGAGCCAACCGAGAAATTGCTAGCAAATAGCAAGCACATCTTTGACTGGTCCGCCGAACAGATCGCGAGCATACCACAACCCACAACGGCTCAGTGGCAGGTCGCACCGGAAAAATTTTTACCGCCCGTCGACACGCCCGAGAAAGTCATCTGTATCGGTCTGAACTATCTCGACCACGCGATCGAAACCGGCGCTCAGCCGCCCACCGAACCGGTTGTCTTCAGCAAATTCAACACCAGCCTGATCGGCAGTGGTGAGGACATCGTGCTGCCCAAACTCAGTGAGAAGGTCGACTACGAAGCTGAGTTCGTCGTCGTGATTGGCAAGACCGCTCGGCACGTCAGCGCTGCCGATGCCCTGCAATACGTGTTCGGATACACCGCTGGCCATGACGTCTCGGCGCGAGATTGGCAGAAGGGTCGGCCCGGTGGTCAGTGGCTACTCGGCAAAACCTTTGACACCTTTGCTCCCGTCGGTCCGGCAATCGTGACCGGCGATCAACTCACCGATCCCGGCAACGTGAGCGTGAAAATGGTCATCAAAAACCGGCTAGGCGAAGAAGTGGTCCAATCGAGCACCACGGCGCAGTTGATTTTCGATATCCCCACCCTGATTGCACACCTGAGCCAGTTCATCACGCTCCATCCCGGTGACCTGATCTTCACCGGCACGCCGCCCGGCGTCGGCGACGCACGAACTCCACCTCGATACCTGCGCCACGGCGATCAATGCCGCGTCGAGATCGCTGGCCTCGGACCGCTCACGAATACCTGCCGAGATGAAGTGATTCGTTGATCCAGTCAGCGAGGAGTTCTGCTCGTCGCCCCAACATTTCTGTAGTCTTTTCCGGTGGTGTTCGCTTGCGCTCAAACCACCGGCTATTCTCTAAAACGCCTTCGGCGTAGGGTAAAGATGTGGAGGATGGCGCGGGTCACGTTTGATAGCTCCGTTCACGCCGATGCGACCATTAGCTGCGCCGAACCCACTGGCTCCACCTCGATACTCTCAACACAAGCCGGCACCAACATCGTGTCGCCCTTTCGCAGCACATCGCCGGACGGGTCGGACGCCACGCGGATCATCCCGGACAACACCGCGACGATCTGGAATTTGCCATCGGTGGGGATGCTTCGCGTTTCGTGGAGTGAGTAACGCTGCATTTTGAACTTGTCACAATTCACTAGCGTGGCGGCCCCAGCATCGCCAGCCACCGGGATGGGTGAGACCGGGCTGACCGGCCCGCTCTGAAAGTCGATGACATCGAGAGATTGCTTGATGTGCAGTGTCCGGGGCTGGCCATCGGCGTCGACACGCCCCCAGTCGTAAATGCGAAACGTCGTATCGCTCGCTTGTTGGATTTCCGCGATCAGCAATCCCGCCCCGATCGCATGGACGGTGCCCGCGGGAATGAAGATGCAATCGCCGACGCTCGGCTCAAACGAGTTCAGCACCTCTTCGGTGCGTCCTGACTCCACCGCAGCCGCAAACGCTTGCTGATCCACTCCAGCCTGCAGGCCCGCATAGATCTTGCTGCCCGGCAAGGCATCCATCACCATCCATGCTTCGGTCTTGCCGAGATCAGGCGGGTCCAACTGGCTGCCTTGCTCGTCATTAGGATGCACCTGCACCGATAGATCGCGACTGGCGTCGAGCATCTTTAAGAGCAACGGAAAACGATGACGCAAGTTTTCGGGAAGCGACTCGCTGCGGATCCTCGACGCCACCGACTCGCCCAAGAGCGCGGCTGCGTCTTGGTCGATCAGTTCGTGCAAAGACGTGCCCGCCAGCGGCCCATTGGCAACGATGCTCTGGTCATCACCATGATCGACGATTTCCCAGCTCTCTGCGTACACGCCATCCTCGCCAATCGGCTTGTGCAGCTCCGTCCCGAGTCGCCGACCGCCCCACAAATACTGACGGAAAAGCGGCTCAAAACGCAGCGGATAGAGGTTCGTCATGTCGTGCACAGCAATCGGTGAAAAGGTGGGGGGAATAGCGCAGTCGTGAACGCCTGCGCTCACCCCTCATCCTACTCGATTTCATTGCCCGTTAAACCGCACACAGTCTCCTGTCACGCCTTCTACTGAGGGCGGTCGGCGCGGGGCGAGGCTGCGAGCAACACTACTGCGGTCGCCGCGCACAGCAACGTTGCCGGCCGGTAGCTGCCCAGTCCATCATGGGCCACGCTGAATAGATACGGCCCCACCGCAGTTCCCGCGACGACGACCGAAGTCGAGAACCCCGAGATCGCGCCGAGATGCGTCCGGCCAAAGAAACGCGGCCAGGTTGCTGCCGAGATGATTCCGAACATCCCCTGCATCAGCCCCATCCCCAACACGGCGAAAACAACCGGTAGCCCCGGGGCTAGAAATGACAGGCTCAACGACAGCACCACGATTCCAATCAGCTGCACCATCGCTAAGTATTTCAGTTTGATGAAGTCGCTGACCCAGCTGCCAATGAACTCCACCACCACGCTGACACAAGCCGCTGGCAAGAAGACCGCGACGGCCTCGCTGCGTCCCATCCCTGCATCGGCAAATATCGACACGACATGGAACGAGAACGCCGTCAGCACCAGCCCCGATAGAACGACGCTGAACGTGAAAACCCAAAAACTGTACGTCCGTCGCGCCTCGGCGAGAGTGAACTGCCGGCCGCTGAGTGTTTCCGCATGCGTTTTGCGACCTTCCTTCGCAAAGGGACCATCCGGCGTCAATCCATGGTCCTCCGGTCGCGACCTCCCAAAGCAAAACGCGATCACAGAGTAAACCGCCACACCAGCAGCAATCACCTGCCAAGCCCACGGCCATCCGCCCTTTTGGATCAGCCATTCAAAAACCGTCGGAGCCGCTGAGAAACCAAACGCAACCGATATTCCGATCAATGCCAACGCCAGGCCACGACGCTGCTCGAACCACTCCAGAACCATGTTGCGAGACGACAGGGTCAACATGCCCTGACCACTGAAACGCATTGCGAAGAAGCCAATCGTCAGCACGACAAACGAGGCATAGCCGTGGTAGCCGTCGGGCAACATCGAAGCAGCGAGGTTGGCAATCTCGACTGAAAAACTCATCCCCAACAACACCAATGCCAACACCGCCGCTGAGGCCGCTGACACCCATCGCCCACCCCAGCGGTCGTACCAATGACCGGCCCGGCTGATCAACATGGCACTGCCGATCGTGCCAGCGAGGTAGGCGAAACTGATCCAGCTCCGTGACAGCTCGTGAGCCTGCATCAGCAGGTCCGTGAAGACCGAAACGCCAACGGTCTGCCCCGGCGCACTGGCCAATACCCCCAACGTCCCGCATACCAAAACGACGCTACCGTAGAAAAACGGCAGCCGCACTGGGTTGAAAGGGAAGTTGGCGAATCGAGGGCTGGCATGGGGCTCTCGAGTCGCACTGTCAGAATTCATAGACGGAGCCTATCGCAGTGGAGGACGAAGCCGACATTGGAGTGGACTTCGTCGCCAAAGTCAGTGGGGATTGACATCAACCGAGCGGGCAACTCACCAGCATGCTTGATTTCGTGTCGCCCATCGTTCACAATTGGCAAAGTCTATAGAAGACCCCCGCCCCCTCGCAGTTCCTCCCGCGGCATCGAGCCGCTCGACCAGCCTCGCGTTTATCGCGCTGCGGGTTTGAAGACACACCGAGTACACCCACCACTGGATCCCCCATGCGTTCTAGCATCCGTATACCGTATGCCACTCTGACTTGCCTCGCCGCATTCGTCTGCGCCGCCAGCGTGATGGCGGATGAGTCTGACTTCAAACTCACGCCACTGGAATACAACCATCCCGGTTTGGAAGTGGATCTCGGCGTCGGCTTGTGGGCCTACCCGCTGCCCTTGGATTACGACGGCGACGGCGACATGGACTTGCTCGTGGGCTGCCCCGACAAACCGTCCCAGGGCACCTATTTCTTCGAAAATCCTTCCCAGGACCCCAATGAAAAGTTTCCGGTGTTTTTGCCCGGAGTCCGCATTGGGAACGGCTACCACTACATGATGTTGAGTCAGATCAATGGCGAGTCCGTCGTGCTCCGCTCCGACCATGAGTATCGGCGCGATCAACAATCAGGGAAATTTGACTTTAAGAAATCGAATAAGATTCCCGCACCCACCAACCCGAAGTCGCTCGTCAACGGCCATACGCGCGCCAATATGTGGCGTTATGTTGACTTCGATGGCGACGGAGACCATGACATCGCTGTAGGCTTGGGCGACTGGAATGATTTGGCGTGGGACCACGCTTACGACAACGCTGGCAATTGGAGAAATGGACCGCTTCATGGCTACGTCTACATCATCACCAACGAGGGCAGTGACGCGGAACCAAAATACTCCGACAAACCGTATCGACTGCGAGCGGGCGGTGGCGAAGTGGACGTCTACGGATGGCCATCTCCTAACTTTGCAGACTTCGATGGCGATGGTGACCTCGATCTGCTCTGCGGCGAGTTCCTAGATGGTTTTACCTATTTCCAAAACTCAGGCACGCGGGAGAACCCTCAATACGCGGCCGGGGTCAAACTGCTGCAACGCAGTGGCGACCCCTTGGTCATGGATCTGCAGATGATCACGCCGACGGCAGTGGACTGGGACGCCGACGGCGACATGGATCTGATTGTCGGTGACGAGGACGGCCGCGTGGCCCTGGTCGAGAACAGTGGCCAGCTCGTCGACGGGGTGCCCCAGTTCGAATCGCCCGTCTATTTTCGTCAACAGGCCGACACGCTGAAGTTCGGAGCCCTCGCGACTCCCTTCGCATACGACTGGGACCGTGACGGCGACGAAGACATCTTGTGCGGCAACACCGCCGGTTCGATCGGGTTCTTTGAGAACCTCGGCGAGGGTGAAAATGGGAAGCCGAAATGGAACGCCCCGAAGCTGCTCGAGGTCAAAACGGCTGACGGCACGAAGCCGTTCCGCGTTATGGCGGGACCGAGCGGATCGATCCAAGGCCCCTGCGAAGCCAAGTGGGGCTACACCACGCTGTCGGTCGCTGACTGGGACGGCGATGGAGACGGTGACATCGTTTACAATTCGATCCTCGGCCGCGTGGGCTTGCTGCTCAATGAGGACGGTGTCATGCGCGAAGTCCCCTTCGACTCCGGGCTCAGCGAGCTGCCACCAAAGTGGTATTGGTGGCAGACACCCTCGAGCGAAACGTTGACCCAATGGCGCACCACTCCGCTGGCTCTGGATTTTGATAACGACTCCCAACTCGACCTGGTCATGCTGGATCAAGAGGGTTTCCTGACACTGCGTTCCGGTGCCGGACCTGCCCAACGCATCTTTATCGATGAAGCCGGCAATCCGCTGCAGCTCAACACGGGGACATGTGGCCGTTCTGGCCGAGTCAAATTGGCGATGGTCGACTGGGACGGTGACTCGCGACTCGACTTGCTCGTCAATTCGGAAAATGCGACCTGGTACCGCAACTGCGAAAGTCGCGACGGTAAAGTCGTTCTCAAAAAGGTCGGCAATCTGGCGAAGCGAAACGTTGCTGGGCACACTTCCAGCCCCGCGGTCTGCGACTTCGATGGCGATGGCAAGCCCGATCTCTTGGTCGGCAGTGAGAACGGACGAATCTATTACGCAGCCCACGACGACTGTGTCTCCTTTGACACCGAACAAACCTCGGCGAAGCAACCCGATGCTCCCAAGCCGCCACGGGTGGCTGGTCTCGTCCAGGAAGAGTTCATCTTCAACAAAGCTCCGTTTAAAGAGGCTCACGCCTCTACGATCTGCCAAACGACGCGCGGGCTCGTCGCGTCATGGTTTGGGGGCAGCAAAGAGGGCAGGGACGATGTTGGAATCTGGACGAGTTATCACGACGGCAACAAGTGGAGTTCGCCACGCCAGGTTGCTGATGGTGTCCAGCACAATGGGCTGCGATATCCATGTTGGAACCCGGTACTCTTCCAACCCCCAGGCGATGCTCCGACCTTGCTATTTTTCAAAGTCGGCCCGAACCCGCGAGAGTGGTGGGGCGAAATGATGGTGAGTTACGATCGGGGACGCACCTTCCGCGACCGCCGGCGACTCCCCGAAGGTATCGATGGACCCGTTCGCTGCAAACCGATCTTGATGCAGGACTCCACCACACTTCTCTGTGGCTCGTCCACCGAATACGACGGCTGGCGTGTCCATTTCGAATCGGTGTCCTTGGTCGATGGAATGCCAACGGGAACGTGGGACCGCGTCGGACCGATCAATGACGCGAGCGAGTTCAACGCGATCCAGCCCACCTTGGTGACCCATGCCGATGGTCGCTTGCAGGTTCTTTGCCGCACCAAGGAAGGTGTCGTCTCCAGTAGCAGCTCTACCGATGCGGGCCAGACCTGGTCCGAGATGGAGGCGACGAATCTGCCCAATCCCAACTCGGGGATCGACGCCGTCACCCTCGCCGATGGACGCCACCTCCTCATCTACAACCACTTGGGGTCGGGCGACAGCGGTTGGGGCAAACGCGGACTCATCAACCTCGCTATCTCCAACGATGGTATCACCTGGAAGAAGGCAGGCGTCCTCGAGCAGGAAAAGAACGCCGAGTTCAGCTACCCAGCCATCATTGAGTCCGATGACGGATTGGTTCACATCACCTATACCTGGAAACGTCAGAAGATCAAACACCTCGTGATCGACCCTGCCGAACTCGTCGAAGGCGATGTGATCGGCGACGACGACTGACGTCCATGACGTCGATACCATGCAGTGGTGCTGGCCCGCCTCCACAGGGGGCGGCGGCTTTTCGGATAGGATGTTAAGTAACGCACGATCAATTTCTGTCGTAGTGGACGAGGCGACGAGTCCAGAGCCGCAGGACTCGCCGCCTCGTCCACTACTAAAACCGACACTTGTTCATCGTGTGTTGCTAACCAGGTGGTCACCACCAGCTGGCAGCATCAGGAAACCTGTGCTCGCGAGACAGGCGTTTCGCGACTTCCGACCAACGTCTTACCCAGAGAGATTCCATGGACTTGCAAACATTTCGCAATCGTCAGCAGACAGTCTCGCTCGACGGTCTGATCGATGATTCACTCACCTTGGCCTATACCGATGTCGGCGAGGGCGAACCGCTACTGCTGCTGCACGGTATCCCTACCTGGTCGTATCTGTTTCATGAGATCATCGACCCGCTCGCAGAACATTACCGCGTCATTGCGATCGACATGGCCGGTTACGGATACTCCGATCGACGCGACCGGTTCGACCGCTCGATCGAATTCCAGGCGGACGTCGTTGAGCGTTTTCTGGCTCAGCTCAACATCCCCAGTGCCCACTTTATCGCCCATGATATTGGTGGCGGCGTCGCGTTGATTCTCGCCGACCGCAGTCCCGAAACGGTCCGGTCCATGGTGCTTTCTAACAGTGTTGCCTACGACAGTTGGCCCATCGATGAAATGCTCGAGTTAGGACATCCTCGCAATGCAAAGATGAGCCCGGAGGACATCAAGCAGCTTCTCGAAGAGAGTTTCCAGGTTGGTTTATCGAGACCCGAACGGCTGACCGATGAGTTCCGCGAGGGAATCACGGGTCCGTATTTGGATCGCGAGGGAATCGTCAGCATGGTGCGAAATGCCTCCAGCCTGAACACGAATCACACGACGCGCCTGACAGAGCGTTTGAACCAGATGCCACAACCTACCCTGTTGCTGTGGGGTGTCGATGACAACTGGCAACCGATCTCAACTGCCGAAAAATTGGTCAAAGATATTCCCAACGCGCAGCTGCATGCGGTCAAAAATTGTTCCCATTGGGTGCCGCAGGACGCTCCAGAGGAGTTTGTTGACTCGACGCTCGATTTCCTTTCGAAAGCGACGTCGAACACCACGAACGACTGAGCGGAAGATGGCTCCCGTCGTTGCCTTCCAGGACGTGAGCGAGGGTCATCTATTGACCACGCAAAACACTGCATTTTCCTCGCTGACGCATCGGGTTACCAACCTAGCCATGCCCCAAACGGGGCCAAAGTAAGTGGCATTCGGCTAGCGCCGTCGGCTCACTAAGTCCACGCCATTCCGATCAGCACCGGTAGTAACTCCATTGCGGCTGGGGCTGTCGTCGTCAACTTGACGGCGTCGGTGGGCATGCCCGGTGCCGAACGAAACTCGGACAACCAAAAGGCAGAACTATGCCCCGAACTCGTCCTGGTCGGCTCTAATGGTCCCTGTCGTCCAGTCTGCACGAACAAAGCCTCAGGTATAGAACGCAGAAACAAGCGTCCATTCGATTCAGGAAGTTTTGCTGATGAAAAATTTATTCGGATTATTGCTCGTGGTCAGCCATTTCGTCATGGCGACGCAAGGTCATTGTGAAGACCAGAACTGGCCCCAGTGGCGTGGCCCGAACGGTTCCGGCAAAACGTCGGCGACCGAGGTCCCGTCGAGATGGGGACCGGATCTCAATGTCAATTGGCGAGTCGAGCTTCCCGAACCGGGCAACTCGACACCGGTCGTATGGGGCGATCGTATTTTCGTGACGCAGCCAGTTTCTGAATCCAACCTTCGCGCGCTGATTTGCTTCGACCGGAAAACCGGTCAAGAGTTATGGCGGCGTGGGATTACCTATTCCAAGTCTGAATCGAGCCATAAAACCAATCCCTATTGTTCGGCATCACCCGTCACCGACGGCCAACACGTGATCGCTTGGTTCGGTTCGGCGGGGCTGGTTTGTTACGACGTCGAGGGCAATGAAATGTGGCGCCGTGACCTTGGCAAACAGAATCATATGTGGGGCTACGGCTCCTCCCCGATCCTGTATCAGGATTTGTGCTTGCTGAACTTCGGGCCAGGTGAGCGAGAGTTCCTGATCGCGGTCGACAAGACCACCGGCGAGACTCGCTGGAAAATCGATTCGCTCGATGACGAGGCCGAGCGAAAATGGAGCGGTCCGGAGAACGACGGCAATGCGAACGATTTCAACAGCGACAAATCACGCAGCGAGCGGTTGCGGGGTTCTTGGAACACGCCGATCATTGTCCATGTTGACGCAGACTCGACGAATCCTGATTCCGATGACGGGCACGATGAACTGGTCGCCGTGTTGCCACGACGAGTGCAGGGATTCAATCCGCTGACCGGCGAGCGTCTCTGGACCTGTGGCGACGTCGCTCCCTTGGCCTACGTGTCGCCGATGCAGTCCGGCGATACGATCGTCGTTCTGGGCGGATATGGCGGCGCGTCATTCGCCGTTCAGGCTGGCGGCCACGGTGATGTCACGTCAACGCACCGGGTGTGGCACCGTCCCCAAGACAGCGGCTGGTTGGGTACCGGCGTCGCTCACGAAGGTGTGATCTACATCAGCGGCATCGACGGAATTCTGAGTTGCTTCGATGTCCAGTCCGGGGAGGAATTTTGGAAAGAACGCATCGGCGGCGGTGGGACTTGGGCCAGCATCACGCAAACGGCCGACGGCCGCATGTTCTTGCTGGACAAATCCGGTAGGACGACGGTGTTCGAGCCCAATCGCGAAGAATTCAAAGAAGTCGCTGTCAACGAACTCAACGAAACCACCAACGCCTCGGTCGTCATCGCGGGCAGCGACCTACTGATTCGCACCAACGAGGCACTCTGGTCGTTTTCATCGGAGACGCTACCGGAGCGGTCTGGATTGAAATGAACGGATCTGATTGCGTCGTGAGATCATGCAAAAAAATGGCAGCGAGGTCGTGAATCCAACGAAGCTGTTCATCCCCTCGGGCAAGTTTTAATGGCACATCCGACGGAAGCGTGGGCCCGAGGTTTTCAAGGCATGGCTCCCGTATCCAAGGATTGATTTGTGGGACGTGATTATCAATGTTAGACTGGCACTGCCGGAAGAAACGGAGCCGAGCTCTGCAGAGGTGCGGGCTTGGCAAGGGATATCTCGGTCGCCAGCGTTTCCCTGCAAAAGCGGTACGCCAATGGTGTTGTCGGTCCCTGGCGAGCGTTTGTTCGTCAGGGACGCATTTTTGAACGATCATTGGATACGAGAGCCATGCCTCAAAAAAACTTCCGCTGTGCTCTGCGCACGCTTCCGTCGGATGGACCTTTTTAATTTGCTGAACCCAGCAATGCTTAGGTGAGATCCATCGCCAGGATCGACAGATCATCGTTGAGATGCCCCTCGTGACTCCACGCGACAACGGATGATTCGAGTTTTTCGATCGCTTCTTCCAGCGAAATTTTGCGGGTGTCGGCCAATTGCTCGTTGAGCCTTTTCTCGCTGAACTCTTCATCGTTGGCGTCGAGTTGTTCGACGACACCGTCCGAGTAGGCGACCAGCCGATCACCGGGGTTCAATTGGACTTCGCAATCCTCGAATTCATAGTCGTCAATCACACCGATTAACATGCCTTCGGCTTCCAGTGCGACGGCGACCTGGTCCTTCGAAACCCGAATCACTGGAGGATGCCCCGCTGATGCGAGCTGCAATTTTCGGGTGCTTGGGTCGAGGATCCCATACGCCATCGAGAAAAACTTGCCGCCGCACTCTTCGATTTGAAAGCGTCGATTCAGCTCACGCAGCACCTCGCAGGCAGGGCGGATGTTCAGCTCGCCGTTGTCGGGCGCCGTTTCGTACAAGAGTGACGATGGCGACGGTGTGGGGTCCATCATCCGGCTGATACTGACCGAGAGTAGCGATGCGGCAACGCCGTGACCGCTGACGTCGGCAACGTAAAACCCAATACGATTGTCTCCCAGTTTGAACACGCCCAGGATGTCTCCAGCCAATTCATCACAGGGCCGAAACGCCCAGCAAAAGGAGACACCCGCGACATCGGGTGCCCGTGAGGGTAGCAGCGAGCTTTGCAGCTCGGCAGCGGCATCCAAATCCGTCTTCATGCGTTGGTTCTGCAGCGAAAGAGCCTGCTCCAGCTCAATGATCCGCTGACCGGCACGCACCCGGACGCGAAGTTCATTGCGGTCGAACGGTTTGGACACGAAGTCGTCCGCGCCAGCCTCCATGCCTTCCACGAGCTCACTCTTTTCGCTCTTCGACGTCAGCATGATGATATAGGTGTATTGCTGCTGCCCGCTGGCTCGGATCTTGCGAACCAGTTCCAGGCCATCCATTTCTGGCATCATCCAATCGGTCAGCACCAAAGGGAATTCTCCCTCCTGAAACAACTTCCAAGCTTCCGCGCCGTTCTCCGCGGCGGTAGCCTGGAACCCCAACTTTTCGAGGTTCCGTTGCAGCCGCATGCGAGTCGCGGATTCGTCTTCAGCAATCAATACGTTCAATGATCGGTTCCTTTGAGTTCATCCGAAAAGAGGGCTGACCCATGGGAGGCGAGTCAACTGACATGGTTTTTCACAGCCTCGCCGGAGAGAGGCAGACCCCTTTTCCGGTAAACTCCGAGTGCTGCGTCGCATCTTAATTTTGGGGAAGTGGACGAGGCGACGAGCTTGTCATTACCCAACCCACAAAACCGGATTCCCTGTCAGCTTGTCTGACAGGGGAACTTGTGTCGATACCGCGGTGTTCTCATTTGAAAACGTCGCTTCGGCGTGTGACAAGCACACGGGGGAGCAAACTTGTGGGTAATCAACAGGAGCCGACGAGTCCTCTTCAGCCAGCACGTGCGGAGGACTCGTGGCCTTGTCCACGACAGCCAGCTCTATCACTGTGCCATTATCCAACGCATCGTCGCAGTTCTGTTTCCAGGCTAACCAGATCGTCTCGCAGTTGCTGCCAGGCCGCAGTGGCATGCGACAAGTTTTCGTCCTTGCCCATTTGTTCGAGCGTTTGAGCAGAGGTGAAGGCGGCGTCCGCGAAAAAATTACCGCTGCCGCCTTTGAGTGTATGGGCGGTCTCGCATACGGCTGCGGCATCGTTTTTTTCGATCGCAGTTTCCAGATCACTGATCAATTGGGGCACGAGCTGGAAATAAGACTCAATCATGTCGGCCAGCAGGTCTTCATCACCCTCATACTCTAGTTTCAGCTCTTCTTCATCGAAGACCTTCCTAGCGTCAACCTCGGACGTATCTGCGGGTTTGCTGGCCTCGGCTACTGGCTGAGGCGCGACTGCGTTTTGCATCACTTCATCGATCGCGGCGTAAAGGGCTTTTCTTCGCACGGGTTTAGAGACGTAGCCGTCCATACCACCGTCGAGGCAGCGTTGAGCGTCACCCTTCATCGCGTGTGCGGTCATGGCGATGATCGGCAAATGTTGGTGGGTTCCTTCTTCAGATTCACGGATAACCTTGGTAGCCGCGAAGCCGTCCATCTCAGGCATCTGAATGTCCGTCAGCAGCAAGTCGAACCGTTCGTGCTTCAAGGCCTCAATGGCTTCGCGACCATTATTGGCGACCACGATGGTGTGACCATGCTTCTCCAGCAGCCGCACTGCCAACTGTTGATTGGGAGGGTGATCTTCGGCCAATAAAATGTGCAAAGGTCCGACCACGGACGGATCGCCGTCATCCGATGTTTCCGACTTTGGCTTCAGGGCACCACTCGCCCCCATCGCCGTCTCGATCTCTTCCAACAGTTGCGATTGCTTGATGGGTTTCGTTAGCAGTGCCGCCACATTAATGGCTTTGGCGCGCGCTGAATCGCCACTGCTGCGCGACGAAGTCAGCATCATGGCTGTGATTTTTTCCAATTGGGGTCGGGCGCGAACCCAGCTGAGAAAGTCGAATCCGTCCATGCCCGGCATGTTGACATCAGACAGAATCAGTTGGAACGGCGACTTGGAATCATCGCCACCTAGCAGGTGCATGGCACCTTGCGGGCTGTCGACGATGGTCGGCACAAGTCCCCAGTGCGACAGCATCTCATTCAAAATCTTGAGGTTCGTCTCGTTGTCGTCGACCACCAAGACTTTCAAACCTTGCAGCTCACTCAATTCAGCCGCCACCGGAATCGTATCGGGATCCTGGACACCGAAACTCGCGGTGCAGTGAAACGTCGTGCCGATGCCTACCGTGCTCTCGGCCCAAATCCGACCGTCCATCAAGGCCACGAGTTGTTTGGAAATCGACAACCCCAATCCGGTACCCCCAAACTTGCGACTGGTCGAGGTATCGGCTTGATCAAATGCACCAAAAATTTTGTCGATCAAGTGATCCGGAATCCCAATGCCCGTGTCCGAGACGGCGAAGTGCAAGACGACAGAATCCTCATTCTGAGATTCGACGTCGACCTTTAAGACAACCTCTCCTTCTTCGGTAAACTTGACCGCGTTTCCGATCAGGTTGACGATGATCTGCCGGAGACGGCCGGGGTCACCGATCAGGTATTCGGGAACTTCGGGGAGCACATGGCAAGCCAGTTCGAGACCTTTTTTGTGTGCACGTACCGCGAGGGTGTGCGTGGCATCGCCCAACACATCGCGCAGTTTGAATCGGATACTGTCCAGATCTAACTTGCCGGCTTCAATTTTGGAGAAGTCCAGGATGTCGTTGATCAACATCAAGAGGGCTTCACCGGACGACAGCACCGTTTGCAAGTACTCGCGCTGTTCGCGATCCAGGTCGGTGTCGAGTGCCAATTCGGACATGCCGATGATGGCATTCATGGGCGTGCGAATCTCATGGCTCATGTTGGCCAAGAAATCTCCCTTGGCCTGACTGGCCGACTCCGCGGCGATGCGAGCTTCGTCCAGTTCGGCAGTCCGGCGTTGGACCGTTTCCTCCAGGGTATCGCGGTGCTGTCGCAATTCCTCGGTACGCTGCAAGACGATGCGTTTGAGCGATCGGTTCCAGGCGAAGATGCCTACAATCAAGGCCAGTGTCGCCACGACGACAGCCCAAAATCCCCTTTGGCGGTAGATTGGTGTGGGCGGTGGGAGGGGAGAAATCCAGCGGTTTGTGATTTCCTTGCGTCGTTGCGGTGAGATCGCATCGAGCCCCTTCTGCAAGATGCTGACCAGTTCCGGCCAATCGCTACGCACACAGCATCCCATGTGGTACACGTACCCTGCTTCCCCGGCAACTCGCACGTTAGCAATGCCTTCGTTTTCGATCACGTAGGATGCTGAAGCGTAGTCGCTGATGAACGCGGAAACGGCCCCCGAGGAAACCGCAAACAGGCCTTCCCGAGCCGACAGCACGGGGACAAGTTCAAGTTCCGGGTGGTCGGTTTCCAAATAGCGATGAGTGGCATAGCCCTCGGCCACGGCAACCCGTTGACCCCGGAGCGCATCCATGTCGAGATGTTCGTCGCCGTGGCGCACCAAAATCACGGCCGGAAAGTGAATGTAGGGCTGGGTGAACCGAGAGTATTCGAGCCGATCTGCCGTTTCAGCTCCCAAGGGAAACATGTCGACTTCACGCTCGCGCAGCATGCGAAGATTCTCGGACCAGGAGTCCGTTTGGACGATCTCAAACTCAATCCCTAATAACCGCTCCAACTCATCGACATAGTCGGACGTGATCCCCTGGTAGTTTCCCTGTTCATCGAACCACTCAGCCGGCGGGTAGTCGGGCGTTGGTGCCATCCGAATGCCGGGATGCTCGGCAAGCCACGCCCGCTCCTCAGCAGTAAGCAGATCGTCGGTGACATCTTGGCCGCTGACCAAGGGCAAATACAGCACGCATACGACCAGGGCAAATAGAGTTCGCTGAACAATCATTCACCTAACTTAATCCGGCTCAGCCCACTGGCCAAGAGCCTGCCGCTCGACGTACGCCAAATCTGAGTGACGCGATTGTTGGGCCGTCAGTGACCCCCGCGAAACGCATCTACCTGCGAAACGGATTATCTGAACTGTATACGTCGAACAATGAGTCGACTGTACCGGGCAGTTTCGCGGTCCATTCGGGATCGCCGGCACAGACCAGTCGCTCGTTCACTCCTTGTCTCGCGCCGGCAGATCCTCCTTGGTCTGCTGAATCACCGTCGGGATGTCTGTGCAGGCAACGTCCAGTCCCAGACCGATCGCCAAGTAGTAATCCTCCACCTTGCGGCCGGGCCAGCCGTTGATTTTGTACCCCAGTTTTTGTGCCTGCTGCACCATCTCACGCGAAGTCCCCGAAATTTGACACGCGATGTGCGTCGCCTGCAATCGTTCGGCGCGCTTGATGAATTCAAGCGACAGCGGTTTGCTGGCAATGATCGCTATCGGCCAATGCACGTCCAGCTTGCGCATCGCCACCAAAGGTCGTTCGTCAAATGATGTGAAGAGATAGTCTGAATCCGTTGGCTTGTACTTCTTGGCCATCGCATACAGCTTGTCGCAGTACTCAGCGATTCGGGCGTCGGGATACAATTCCTTGTTGCTGGTCTTCATCTCCAATTCCAGGTACACACCCGGTTTGTCCTGGAAATAGGCGAGGAAATCCTCCAGCAGTAAGAAGGATTGGCCCTTCTTTGTCTGCACATCCTTCAGTTCAGCCGCCGTCTTCTCTTCGACTGGGCCGCTGGCATTGTGAGTCCGGTCCAGGCTATCGTCATGCAACAGGACCAACACGCCGTCCTTGGTCATCCGAATGTCCGTTTCATAGCCACGAATCCCGCGCTCGTAGCAAGCCCGGAATCCCTCCATCGTGTTCTCCTCGAACTCGAACGCGCCTCCCCGATGGGCAAGGATCAGCGGCATTGGATGCACGTCATCGGCGTAGCCATTCAACGCAAACACTAGACCTGCCATGAGCTGGCACAGCAAAACAAAACGTAACATGAGCATCTCGTCAACTAGATGAAACAAGGAGGCAAAACAAGGGTCAGAGCGGTCTCGATTCTAAGCTCCGTGCGTCGCTGGCGAAACCGACTAGCCGGCGGTAACTCGACACCATTATAGGGATCTGCGATTCTGCCGGGACCGTGTGTCTGCAAACCACCGCGGTCGAATGGCTGGTTCATGCGTTCGAGGGTGGTGATCGTATCAACAGTCGATGCAACGTCGTCTCGATCCGAAGTTGTCGGCATGAAGTCGTTATGAAAGATATTGGCGACCAGCAGTTGCCTGGCTTCCAAAGGCTCCGGTTTCAAAGTCGCCGAGTGCTCCTGCGTTTTCGCCGCTTCTTCCTTGAGTTGGGTGCTTTGCCGCTGGCGGAGTAATGACCGGCGTGACGAGGTGCTCTCGTTTGCGGACTCAGAGCGTCTACGCGAAATGCTGGAACGCAAGGGAGTTGAAACGAACTGGTGTCCGTTCGACAACGCTCATGCGATCACCGCCGAGCTACTCGACGCCAGGCGAGACCCGCTCTTAGAGAACGGCGGGCAACCACGCTAATTTAAAACTGCAATCTGCTGAATCAATCTTCTGAGTCTGATTGCGTAGCCGAACTCCCACCGAACACAAAGTTCCCGTCTTGGAAATCGACTTCAATGGTCGATCCTTCGGAATAGTCGTTCTTCAACAACGCACTGGCAAGCGGGTTTTGCACCTCCCGCTGGATCGCTCGTTTGAGCGGCCGGGCACCGTAGGCAGGGTCGTATCCGACAGCTGCCAGCTCATCGAGTGCAGCAGGAGTGATGTTGAGAGACAGGCCGCGAACGGCGAGTCTCTTCCGCAGTTCATCGAGCTGTAGATCGACAATGTGACGAATCTGGGATTGCTGCAGCGGATGGAAGATCACGATGTCGTCCACCCGGTTGAGAAACTCAGGCAGGAACCGCGCTTTGAGAGCCTCGTGGACGGCTGAGCGCATCTCCTCCTCTTCACCGCCTTCTTCGGTCACTCGCTGGATCACCTGGCTGCCGACGTTGCTGGTCATGACGATGACGGCATTGGTGAAATCGACGGTCCGGCCTTGGCCATCGGTCAGCCGCCCGTCATCAAGGACTTGCAGCAGGATATTGAACACGTCGGGATGGGCCTTCTCCATCTCGTCGAGGAGGATCACGGCATAGGGGCGCCGGCGGACCGCCTCGGTCAGTTTGCCGCCCTCTTCGTATCCCACATATCCGGGAGGGGCGCCGATTAATCGCGAGACGCTGTGCCGTTCCATGAACTCACTCATGTCGATTCGCACCATCGCGGAATCGTCATCGAACATGACTTCGGCGAGCGCTTTGCAGAGTTCGGTTTTGCCGACACCGGTAGGTCCCAGAAATAGGAACGATCCGATCGGCCGATGCGGGTCTTGCAGTCCACTGCGGCTGCGGCGAACGGCATTGGACACCGCGGTGACGGCCTCGTCTTGCCCGATGACTCGTTGGTGCAGGCGTTCTTCCATGACCAGTAGTTTGGCCCGCTCGGTTTCCATCATCCGCGAGACCGGCACACCGGTCCACGTGCTGACGACTTCTGCGATCTCTTCTTCGGTGACTTCCTGCCGCAGCAACCGCCGCTGATCGGCATCGTCGCGCTCGGAGGCATCGGCTCGCTCTTCGACATCGGCCGCAGCTTTCGCATTCTCGGCGGCCTCGACCTCTTCGATACGTACCTGCAGTTCGCGTTGACGGGTTTGGACCTGCAGCATCTCACGGTACAGGTCTTCAGGACTGTCGCCGCGCAGTTGCTTCTCCTTGGCTTCGGAATCGAGTTTCGCGAAGCGATGTTGAAGTTGCTCGGCTTCCTGGCGAATCGATTGGACGTCGTCGAGACCCATCTTTTCGGCCTCCCACTGTTCTTTCAAACTAGCGAGCTCTGCTTTGACTTCGTCCATCTCGTCTTCGACTTCGGTGCGTTTTTCAACGGCCGAAGCTTCTGATTCGTCGACGAGTTGCCGATGGGCGAGTTCGAGTTGTCGCAGTCGACGTTGCAGGCGATCGATCGGTTCGGGAACCGATTCCTTTTCCATCGCCAATCGGCTGGCGGCCTCATCGACCAAATCGATGGCTTTATCGGGCAGAAAGCGATCGGCGATGTATCGGCTCGAGAGATTCGCCGCCGCCACGAGGGCGCTGTCGGTGATCCGCACGCCGTGGTGCGACTCATAGCGAGATTTCAAGCCACGCAGGATCGCGATCGTGTCTTCGATGTTAGGTTCGCCCACGAAGACGGGTTGAAACCGTCGTTCGAGCGCGGCGTCCTTCTCGATGTTTTGGCGGTACTCATCGAGTGTTGTCGCTCCGATGCAGCGCAGCGTGCCCCGCGCCAGTTCCGGTTTGAGCAGGTTCGCTGCATCGGCGGAACCTTCCGCGTTGCCCGCACCAACGACAAGGTGCAATTCGTCGATAAACAGCACCACGCCACCATCGGAATCCTTGACCTCGCGAAGGACAGCTTTCAGTCGTTCTTCGAAATCGCCTCGGAATTTTGCACCTGCCACGAGCGCGCCCATGTCGAGCGAGATCACGCGTTTTCCCTTGAGGCTTTGGGGAACGTCGCCCTCAAAGATTCGCAGGGCGAGTCCCTCGGCGATGGCGGTCTTGCCGACACCGGGTTGGCCGATCAGGACCGGATTGTTTTTGGTGCGTCGCGAGAGGACCTGGATGACGCGGCGGATCTCGTTGTCACGCCCAATCACGGGGTCGAGTTTCCCGGATTCGGCCAACTGAGTCAGATCGATGCCATACTTCTCGAGTGCTTGATACGTCGCCTCGGCGTTGGGATCGGTGACCCGCGCAGAACCGCGGATCTCACTGGCTGCTTTGAGCAAGTCGTCCGCGGTGACGCCGGACATAGCGAGCAGGTTCTTGGCTGTGTTTTCGATCCGCGCCAGACCGAGCAGTAAATGCTCGGTGCTGACATACTCGTCTTTGAGTGACTGGGCCGCCTCATCGGCGGCTTGGAAGACCTCCTGCAACTTCGAGCTCACACGGGGCTGGCCGCCACCGCTGCTCCGAGGCAGTTTTTCCAGTTCGCTCTCGATTAGCCCCTGCAGCGACTGGGTGTCGACATTGAGTTTCTCGAGCATCGGCTTGGTGATGCCGCCGGACTGCGCCATGGCTGCGCCGAGTAAGTGCAGAGGTGTGATCTCCGCGTTGCCGGCCTCGGTCGCCTGATCTTGCGCTTCGGCAACCGTGCTCTGAGCCTGGGTGGTTAATTTATCGAATCGAAACGCCATGGAAACTGCTCAGAGGTGAGTGAGTCGTGGTCCGTCAAATACCAACAGGAACAGGAGAGTCGCGAAACCGGTCGAGCGTTTCGGCGAATACCGAAACGCTCAACCAATCTCGACGGGCCCGAAGGCCCGTTTTTCTAGAAGCTAGAAGCTCTACTCTTTGACTTCGAATTCCGCGTCAACCGCGTCGTCGTCGTCACCGGAAGAAGCGTTTGCTCCCGCCGCTGGGCCTTCGCCTGCTTCGCCCGCAGCATCGGTCTTTTCGTAGAGGACCTTGCTGAAGGCTTGCGAGGCCGCATCGAGTTCGTCCGATGCGGACTTGATCGCAGCCAAGTCGTCGCCCTCGGCGGCGGTCTTGACCTTCTCAATCGCGGAGTTCATCGGTGCGGTGTCGGCATCGCTGAGTTTGTCAGCATTTTCAGACATCAGTTTTTCGAGTTGATAGACCTGTTGGCTGGCCTTGTTGCGTGCTTCGACCAGCTCAAACTGCCGTTTGTCTTCGTCAGCATTGGCTTCCGCATCCTTCTTCATTTGCGAGATATCGTCATCGGACAACGCTCCGCTGTCTTTGATCTCGACATGCGCTTCCTTGCCCGTTTTGAGTTCCTTCGCCGAAACACTCAGGATGCCGTTTTGGTCGATGTCAAACTTAACTTCGATCTGCGGAACACCGCGTGGGGAAGGTGGAATCCCATCGAGATTGAACTCAGCGAGCAAGCGGTTGGAGTTCGCCATCTTGCGTTCGCCTTGGAACACCCGCACCGTGACGGCGGTTTGGTTATCGGCCGCGGTGCTGAAGACGTTCTTCTTCTCTGCGGGAACCGTCGTGTTGCGTTCGACCAATGCGGTCATCACGCCGCCTTCGGTTTCGATACCGAGGGTGAGTGGGGTCACATCGAGCAGCAGCACGTCGGTGCGGTCACCCGCGAGAACGCTGCCTTGGATCGCGGCACCGATGGCAACCACTTCATCCGGGTTCACGCCTTGGTGAGGTTCCTTGCCGAAGATGTCCTTCACTGCTTGCCGGACCTTGGGCACTCGAGTGCTACCGCCGACCAACACGATTTCATCGATATCGCTCGGGCTCATGCCGGCGTCCTTGAGAGCCTGCATGACAGGACCGCGGCAACGGTCGACGAGCTTGTCGATGAGCTCTTCGAACTTCGATCGCGTAATCTTCATGGTCAAGTGTTTGGGACCGGAAGCATCCATCGTGATGAAGGGCAGGTTGATGTCGGTCTCAGGCAGCGTGCTGAGTTCCTTCTTGGCCTTCTCGCAGGCTTCCTGCAACCGTTGCAACGCCATCGCATCGTTACGGAGGTCGATGCCGTTTTCTTTCTTGAACTCGTCAGCGACATAGTGAATCAGCGCTTCGTCGAAATCGTCACCACCAAGGTGTGTGTCACCCGACGTCGAGACGACTTGGAAAACGCGACTCTCTTGTTCTTCATCACCACTGTCTGCGACCTCGAGAACCGAGACGTCAAACGTACCACCACCGAGGTCAAACACGATGATGCTTTCGTCTTTTTTCTTGTCCAGGCCATAAGCGAGGGCTGCGGCGGTCGGCTCGTTGATAATCCGAGCGACTTCGAGGCCCGCGATCTGGCCGGCGTCCTTGGTGGCTTGCCGTTGGGCATCGTTGAAGTACGCCGGGACGGTGATGACGGCTTTGTTGACCTTGTGTCCGAGGTACGACTCAGCGGATTCCTTGAGCTTCCGCAACACCTTAGCTGAGATTTCTTGCGGAGTGTATTCGTTGTCGCCGACTTGGATTTTTACATAGTCGCCTGCTCCGCCAGTGATGCCGTAGGGCACCATCTTTTCTTCCGATTCGACTTCGTTGTGCCGCCGACCCATGAATCGCTTGACCGAGTAGACGGTGCGTTTCGGGTTGGTAACAGCTTGCCGTCGGGCGGGTTCGCCGACGATCGTCTCTTGCTTGTCTGTGAACGCCACGACGCTCGGGGTGAGGCGGTTGCCTTCCGCGTTGGGGATCACTTTGGGTTCGCTACCCTCCATGATCGACACCACGCTGTTGGTGGTACCGAGGTCGATGCCGATGATTTTTTCGCCTTGTGCCATTTTGTTTCTCCGCAGGGCTGGCGCCCCGCTTAACACGAGGCTGGTTTGTTCTAGAAAAGTGGTGTTTATTGTTTGACAGCGTCCCCGAGTGCTCAGTGTCCCCGAGTGCTCAGTACCGCTGGTTGATCAGGATGTCAGACTTTTTCAACGGCCCAGAGGAGTGGCAAGAACTGTGCCAGAGTGAAATATTGCGTCAGATTGAGAGGGGTGCCAAACAGGCAGCAGGCTGTTTAGCACGCTATTCACGAAGGAAAAACAAAACGAACGGCTAGCAAAAAAGTTCAAGCGACAAAAATGGCAGCCTCGATTTCCTGGGCCCATCGGCCAGCTCCGGCGACTGCCATTATGGCAGGATGACGCGGAGGTGATGACAGTGCAATGGTTCAGCGGAACGACCAGTTTCCGGTTGTTGCACTAAGCTACTTGGCGGCGGTGAAAATCGGGCAGCGAACGATTCGCCAACCCAGGGTGGCCGACTAAGGACCTGTTCGGAAACAACTTCGGGAAACGTGTAAACTGGTTTCGTCACTTTCCACGGAGGCCAGCGATGAAGAATGTTTACCGAGGCGATGTTGAAACGCAGATGCGGAATTTGTACGAATCGCTCAGCGAGAAGGACCGACGACGGTATGCGGCCATTGAAGCGAGCAAGTTGGGCCATGGCGGGATCGGTTACGTTGCTGAGTTGTTCGGCTGTCACCCCGATACGATCACGCGAGGCAAGCGTGACCTGCAAA
>NZ_SJPK01000007.1:35000-48276 GCF_007859855.1 Allorhodopirellula solitaria | reverse complement strand
GGGATTGAATTTCAGAATCTGCGATTGCTTGAGTGAGGCTTCCGACGATACCTTTGACATCCATGAGGCTTCCTTTCCTGCGGTGTTAGTTTGAGCACCAACATTTTGCAGGAGGAAGCCTCTTTTCATGAATACCAATCTCGCCGGATCACAGGCGCACTACGCGGATCGCACCCCTACGTTCTCAAAAGCATTCAAGTTACATACTCGGAGGGGTTGCATGAGGCTGCCTACAAGTACCGCAACAATGGTGGGCCAATTCCTTTGTTGGAACACGTGACGTTCCGTGGGCCCAATGGCAACGGTTACAAGGTTCAAGCAGATGTCGAAATGAGCGGCGAAGTCGACGAAATGCTTTTCACACTGTCTCATTTCGGACTCTCTGAACCCTCTGGAAATGAGTAGGTTGAGAGTCAAGCGATTGTAATGCTTCAACGGATCTGAGACTTTTATTAAGTTAGAATTGGCGGCTCACTTACCCCTGGAGCGCTCGGATGAGTCAGTCGAAGAAACGCCGAAAGTGGTCGGCAGCGAAGAAGCTTGCGACTTCTGGGGACATAGCACTTTGTCAACTTAGTTGACGCTGGCTCATGTGGGCGATGCGTTGGTTTCGCCTAACCGACATGCCATTGCGCCCCGCGTGCGACGATTTGGTACGCGGTTGGACGTGGCAAATCGCTCTCGGTGCGCACCCTCCCTTGATCGGTCACCTCCAGCCGATGGCTGCGCAAGCAAGGGTCGGGAGAGCTGCTAATCGGTCGTCGTCAGCAGTTCACGGGCGCGGCGGCGAAGGTGGTAGCGGCGATGCGTTCGATGACAGCGCATCGAGTCCACACATGCAGGACGTCTCGCCACGCAGCAGAACAGACGCCCAAACTCGCTCACCAATTCACACACAGTCGCCCGGTCCAGTCCCAGCCGAACCAGTATCGGTGGGATAGCCGCGGGAGTGCGGCCACGCTTACCGGGCGCGGCCTGCCGGGCCGTCCAGTCCAGCAGTTTCAAATGATCCTCGATCGGCATCGTCACGAACCCTTTGTCGTTACAGCGTTTTCTAGACTCACTCGCACGCGGCTCCAACGGATCAGATTGTTCGTGAATCGATACGGGCGAGAGAAATTCATTGCCGCCCATTGTCGACCGATGGCTCCGCCCGTCGTGAGCCTCCCCGCCGCCGTTGCTGGCATCATCGCCCCCATCGCGCGATACGCAGGCTTCATCGACTAATCCCTCGATCTGTCTCTGCACCGGCGTATGATCACTGCCCTCCAGGGTTTCGGCCATTGCCGCCCCAATTGGATTCAGGTCCACGTAGGCAGCACACGCCAGCAACGAGGCTTCGTCGGCGAGTCGCGTCGCTCGGTGTCGATACTGTCCCCTCACCTAGTTGAATACCCGGAAGTATCCCGTCAGGGATGATAGACAATAGCCGTAGCGCCACCTACGGTGGTTCGTTCGACGTGGAACGTCGACCCCGAAGTGGGTCGCAGATCCCGTCGTGAATGATCTTCCACCCCATTCGGGGTTGGCGTTTGCGTTTGGCGACCTATCCGGTGGTGTTCGCTCCGCTCAAACCACCGGCTATTTTCTTCAACGCCTTCGGCGTAGGAAAACGTGCGGGGGAGATACTGCTCGTCGCCTCGTCCACCACAGAAAAGCTTTCGCAAATTCCGTCACTTATTGATCGTGTGTTGCTAAGCAATCGCTGGTGATCGAGCAGCACCGTCACAGGTGCAGTCGACCGAGAGAAAATGCTGCTTGTCTACCGACGTACTGCTCACCTTGAGATCGGGGATGCTGGTTCGTGACATGGAGGAACGGTCTGCCGGCGGATCGACTCTGCCAGGTCAGCCGCGAGGTGGTGGCGGACCACTGCCTCGCGGACGATCGTCCCGCGGTGGCGGAGGTGGCTGCCGCCGATCACCGCCGCGCGTTTGTTCACGGCGCGGGGTGTACTTCTCCGATGTCCTGCGACCGTTGGTATCGACGAATTCGAAGTTTGCTGAGCCGTCGTCCGCGAGTGTGTAGGAAACGGACCCTTGCCGGCCGTGTACTTCGTAAACGAGGCGATAGCTTCCCGGCTTCGGCTGCGTAAAGCCCGTGATTTTCGCATCGCGCAATGGTCGCAAATCAGGTCGGATCGGTTCGGCTCGCGGTTGCGGATCGACTTGGCCGCCGCGCTCGGTCACTTCACCGTAGAAACCGCCGTTGAGATACGGGTAAGTCTTGGTTGCGTGATAGTGATATTGACCGGCTTCGTCTTGATGGCCGCCCAATGGATCCAGCGGCGCAAAATCGCTCGCCTGTTCGTCTTGATAACCGAAAATGGGATAGCCGTCCAAGGCGTAGGCGATCGGTTGATCTTTGCCAACGGTCTTTTCGAGATGAACAGGTGCGATGTGGTAGTGATAATCATCCGCGCGACCGCAGTGACCGCCGTACTGATCCAATTCACCGAACAACAGTGCGTCGTCGCCACGATTGTTCAGAGGATTGAAGATTGGGACGCCGTTGACCGCCAGTGCGATCGCTCCGCGCAGAAAGTTGTCCTTCGTTGACATGGGCTTCTTCGCGGGAACCGGGTGCAACGGAATCCGCCAAGCGTTGTTACCAAAGTACTTTTGAGGGATCGGAACCTGTTGTTGCCATGATCGGATTCCAATCATCATGGGATGGTCTGGGATTCCGTTGGAGCCGACGTAAAAGAACTCTTCGTCCCAACGCAGTTCCAACACGCTCGAAAACGGTTCGAAGTGTTGTTTGATCAATGGCATGGCGTTTTTTTGCGTCGGCGGTTCGTTTCTGATCGGCGGTTTCTGGACGATCAGCTGTCGTTGACGTTGTTGGTTGAGCCTTTGGATTGCTTCACGCCGACTGGCGATCCACGTCTGGTCTGAATCGATTAGGCGTTCAATTTTCAGGGTGACGAGTCGGTGGTCGTCAAGCCGGATCTGAACGTTCTCATCGGATGCCGTTACAAACCTGCCGTGCAAGTGTGTACCTTCGTCATCGAGAGTCCAGGTCCTCGATCCCTTGGCTTCTGCTGAGCTGCCATGATGATGACCTTCGTGCGCCAGAAGAGCGTTCGGGACCGTCAGCATCGTCGCGATCACCAACGCTGAGCAGTGAAGTCGGTGGGCGACACCATGCGGGCTTTTTATTGTCATCGCTTTCGCCTCTTTGGAGGTGAGTTGGGAACAATGTCATTGAGGTTCGAGAAGTCAGGACGAGCTATTCCATCGGGTGCTTCGGCGACGAAGTGACGAAAGATGACCGTGTTATCGAGTTCGATGTCATCGCTCCAAATGAAGCTCGCACCGTCGAAGTCGTGCTCAAAGAATGGTTCTTTCGGTCCAACTTGCTGTTGTGAGTACTCCTTGGCGTAGCTCCACGATTCGTCATCGAAGTCAGGCTGGTGCCAGTTTTCTGGAACCGGCTGATTACGGACTTTTGGATTCTTGGTATCACGGTCTATTGGTCCGTGGGAAAATGACTTGGCTTTCCAGCTTGCGTTGGTCACCGTGCCATCGCCAAATTTCAAGATGAAACCAGCGTCTCCGATACTGGTATTGGCATACTCCATACCGGTTTCTGGATCGGCGTTGTCCTTGGCCATGACTGCAACTGTCATCGGATACGCGGGAAGGATGTCAACGCTGACAACGTTGTGCGGCATGAACTCAATCGAGTCGACAGCGACATGCTCGCCATTGATGTACAAAGTGAACCAATTGTCGGCGTACACGTTCGCTTTCACTGTGTCGCTGATTTTGGGTTTACCGACGCGAACCGTACGCATTGCTGGGCGGGTCGGAGGTTGGGCGAGTGCTTTCCAGGCTAGATGCGTTGTACCGCAACAAATGGCAAGACCGAGCGCCGGCCAAAGAAGACGTTTCATGCATGTTACTCGTATTCCACGACCCGTTCTTGGCCGTGATGAGAGGAGTGGTCGAAGTAGTCGTCAGGGAATGTTTGTTCTTTGGTGGCGGTCATCGTCAGTGCGATTCGTTGGGGCCCGTACGCCATGTCATCAAAACGCATCTCACGGATCTTGCCACTCGATTCGGCGTACTGGATTTCCACCCTTGCTGCTCCGAGAAACCCGGGTTTCTTGACGGCTAGCATCCGTCGATCGGTTGGATGTTCTTGCCCCGCTGCCCGGTCGGGAGCTTCTTGAGGTAGCAACTCCAAGTCGTAGGCGGTGCGCAGTGCTTCCAACCCGTCGTGCAGATTGTTGATTGGCAGCCGGTCTTCATGGCCTGGGAGATCTCGAGCGAAGCGGGTCAGGTCATCGCTATACCGAATTGGCCCATCGGGTCTCACGGCCCAGCTCGTTTCGCCGTTACTGCCGGTAATGAAAAGCTCGCCGCGCGGTGTCATCCGCTTCAGAACGAACTGGTTCGATCCGCGAACATCGAGCACCGCGCCGTCCAGGGAAGGCTTCGGCGGACGACGACGCTCTGGCGAACCGGGATCTCGGTGTTTCGGAGGGATCACTGCCTCGAGAACTGAAATCAGGAACGTGCGATCCGTCGAATGTTCGTTCGCTTCGATGATCCGATTCAATTCAACGACCGCGGCCGAGGCCGAAGGCGTATCGACGGATTGCCACAAGAGTGAAAAGGCCAGCAGCAGCACGCAGGCGGTCGACGCCAGGGCAAACGAGCGGCGTCGCCACAGACGCGATGGCAGCCGGCTGGCTGCGACCACGGGCGCAGCCTCCTCTTGGGAAGTAGCCAATTCGCTGCGCAGCCGGTCGTGCAGCATCATGGACGAAGCAAACTGCCGGGCGTGCTTGGGATCTGCCTTGATCCACTGGTTCAGCTCGGACTGCTGCTCGGTGGAGAGAGAGTTATCAAGGTATCCGTGAATGAGTTTCTGGTATTTGGGATTCATGGAACACTCGCCTCCAACGATTTGCGTTCAATGCACGCCCTGAGCTGATCTCGAATTCGCTGCAGAGCTTTGGCGACTGAGTTGGCTGTCATGCCCGTTTCCGAGGCGATCGCCGCTGGCTTCATGTCGTCCCGGTACCGCAGACCCAGCAATTTCTTAGCACGACCGTCGAACGATCCAAGGCAGTCTTGAAGGAAATCGAATTTCGCCGATCGTGTTTGTGCTTCTTCATGAAATGCAATGGCAAGGCAGGCGACTGCATCATCATCGAATACCAGCGGATCCCGGCCGCGGCGTCGCCAATACAGACCTACCTGTCGCCGAGCGATTCCGAGCGCCCAGGGGATGAAGGGCGAATTGGAATCGTAGGCATGAAAGGACTCGACAACGGCGACGGCCACATTCTGTAGCACGTCGTCGCGATCGCGGAAATCACGAACCACCGACGAGATGAACGCCGAGACTGCTGGCTGGGCCAGAGTCCATTGTCGGGTCGCTTGCCGGGTTGTCTCGTCCACGAAATTCTCCACAGAAAGAATGCCTCTCGTATTTACTTATCCGAGCGACTCGCTTTATGACAAACATTTTGCGGATTCTGTGAAATTCTTAATTTGTCGGCCAGTGGTTGATCACTCGTTTCGGAGGCCACCGCGATCCATTCAGTATTCAGCCTGTTGCGAAGGCCACGAAAAAAGGGCTCACCGAAATGATCCGGTGAGCCCTTGAAAAGGCAATGAATTGCAGTCGTTTTCTTAAATACGGCCGAGAGGATTCGAACCTCCACGGGATTATCTCCCACTAGGCCCTCAACCTAGCGCGTCTGCCAGTTCCGCCACGGCCGCGTTGGTTCGTGTGGTGCTATTTGGTGCAGCAGGCGAGAGTTTGCGAAAGTTATTGCGATTCGTCAACGCCCCTGGCTTGGCACTGGGCAACGAATTTCTGAATCATCTCCGCCGACTTCTCCCCGCGACTCGATTCCACGCCGCTGGCCACGTCGACCCGGGCTGCCGTACTGGTCTGGCGGGCCCGGGCGACGTTTTCGCAGTCCAGACCGCCTGCCAGGATCCAGCGGGTCGAATCTCCGCCGCCGCCGCGAGCTTGGTTCCAGGCCGCCAGCGAGGGCCAATCGAGTTGCCGGCCACCGCCTCCGTAGGCCGCCCCGGCATCGGCATCCAGGAGCAGCGTGACGGGAAGATCCGCCCAATCGCCGATCGTTTGCTCGATCGCGCCTGGGGTGAGCGGAGTGACGGACAAGCGAATCGCTCGGATCACAGGGATGTTGGATTGCAGCAGCGATTGGGCGAGCTGCGGTGTCTCGTCCCCGTGGAGCTGGACGGCGTCTAGGTTCAGCAAACCAGCGATATCGATGATGGAATCTGCGGTTTCGTTGACAAACAATCCAACTCGGACCAGCCCCGCGGCAGCGGCCTGGTCGTTGACAGCCCGTGCCTTCGTCTCGCGAGGATCCAGGTACCGCACACTCGGGGGGTAGAAATTCAGCCCCACGCAATCGGCACCCGCTGCCGCGCAGGCAGCGACATCGTCGGTCGAACGAATTCCGCAAATTTTGATCTGAAAATCAATCATTTTTTCTTGTCGGCGGTATCCGAATCGTGTAATCGGATCAGGTTTGCTAATCGGCGAACTCAATCCACGCCGATACCAGGAAGGTAGGCAAGCGGCCGGGACCAGATACCCGTTGCGGAATTCATCGATCGTTTCGTATCGGAGAGTCACCGATCGAAAGTCTTGGCGACTTCCGCTGCGAGGTGAACGGTAGCGTTGTCGTTTTCACCGTTGTTTGGTGGTTCTTCCGTGTTGTCGTGGTTTTCAGTTGAAGATTCTAACACGCTCATATCTGATCGACATCGGACTGGTGGGTTTGGCCAGTTTCGCACTCGTTTGTGTGCTCGGGAAGGCCTGCTGGGATACTGGCGAGTCCGCCGACCGGCATTCCTTCACCGTGGAAATCCAGTCGCCTGATCGGCCCAAGGCTACCTACCTCGTCGGGGACACCGGGCAAACGGCGGACCAGCTTCGCGCTGACATCGTCCAGCGAATGATCGGCCGGCGGACGCCCGACGTCGCTTGGATGCAGTGGTATCGGGAGACCGCCCAGCGTTATGCAGCGGCCTGTTCCGCGCCCGCAGCGGGACCGCTCGCCGAGCAGACGGAGACGCCATCGGTTTTCCGCACGGTATCGACGGAGTCGAATTCTCCTCGCAGTGCTGGGGTGGAGGCTGAGTCGTTGTCCCGGTGGCAGGGTTTTTGGACCCATCGCCAAACGAAAGCGGACGCGTGGTTGGCCAATCATGATAAGACCGTGCAAGCTCGGCAGGAGGCCTTGCACGCATCGATCCAAATCTACCCCATGAAATCTTGGTTGCCCTCGGCAGCGGTACAGGCGACGGCGGTGGCCGCTGCGGTGTTGGTGGTGCTGCTGGGGTCGCTGTGGCGATTGCTCAGCCCGCCCCGGTCCTTTCATCTCGATGGCATCGCACCGGCTGATCTTGAGGGGGCGGCAGTGGAAGGGAATCCGGCTGCGATGTGTTTCCGCGAATCGTGGATTCGGGTGCGGCAACCCGCCAATGTGGTGCTCCGCGGGGTCGTTGGCTGGATCATCACGCTGTCGGCGTTGGCAGGGTGTATATCGGTAGCCATCGGCTCTCTGGTATCCTGACGAGAGATCGACCGACTGTTCTGCCACCGGTGATTGTCGTGCTGAGCCGAATGCCGTAAGGCATCGGGTGACGCTTCGGCGTATCAACGTGTCCCATCCAACGGGCATCTCGTTGACGACTCCTTATTCTTCTCATCGGCTTCCACCCACGAACGGGCCATGACCTTTCGCATTGACCTACCTGTTTACCGGGGCCCGATCGACCTGCTTCTGTACTTGGTTCGCCGCCAAGAATTATCCTTATCGGAGATGTCGTTGTCGAAGGTGGTGGGGCAGTACATCGAATACATGGACGTCCTGCAAGAATTGGACTTGGGCGAGGTGGGTGACTTTCTCGATCTTGCCGCCACGCTGGTGGAGATGAAGAGTCAGGCGGTGTTGCCGAAGATCGAGGAGGATGAAGGCGAAGAAGTGATCGAGGACTCGCACGACGAGCTCGTTCACAAGCTGCTCGAGTACAAAGAGATTCGCGATGCCGCCTCGGTGCTCGATGAGATGTCGGCGCGTTGGCAGACGCGTTTTGAGCGGCTCACCGATGACCTGCCCTCGCGGCGAAATGATCCTGCCGATCAACCGATTGTGGAATTAGAGATCTGGGATCTCGTGTCCGCTTTTGGTCGGATCATGCGTGAATCGGCGGGGCCGCCGGCGACGGAGGTGATCTATGACGATACCCCGATCCACGTCTACATGCAGCAAATCCATCATTCGCTCGCCGACCAAGAACGGGTTCAGTTGATCGATTTGATCGAGCCGGGGCAGCACAAGTCAGCGTACATTGGCTGGTTCCTCGCGATGCTCGAATTGACCCGCCATCACGGTGCGGCGGTGGCCGAGAATGAGAATGGGGATATCGAAGTCGTCCGCACTGACCTTTACCGGGCCGAACTGAATGTCAACGAAGTCGACAATTATGCGGCCGACGCGATCGACAAGAGCAACATGCCGATCCGCATGCGGTAGCCTGACTACCGCAGTTTGTCGCGATCGATGACGGGGTTGGCGGCGCCTTGGCTGATCAGGAACAGCACACCCTGTTGGGGTTGGTTGGCTTTCATGGCGTTCTGATTGATCGGCACCCCGTAACAGGCATAGTTTCCCGTCGCGGTATCGAGCACGTAGACCACCGACCTGCCGATGGGACGATTACTTGCCGAGAGGAAGTCCGAAGTTCCGGTTACCATCACGTAGCTACCGCCTTTGGCTTCCATGCCGAGTGCGTCGGCCACATTGATGCTGTAGTTGGCCATGAAACGCCCCACCCGGGGATACAGAACGGAGCACTGTAGGAGGCCGGAGTTGTGGTCGAGCACAAACAGACCTTCGTTCGTTTCAGCGAGCGGCCCGGTACACATCGAAAACTTTTCGCTCGAGACCGCCGCGGTCGCATTGGCAATAGGCAGCCCCTGCCAGGGCGTTTCGGACGTCGCCGAGGCTTGCCGCGAGTGGCTGGCGGCGCCCGCGAAGTACGCCGCCACAAGGAGGGCCACCGACGTGGTCGCGACCAGGGCGGCAGCGAAGAATCGTTGGCGGTGGGGCGATTGCCAGATCGCACAGCAGGTGTTCCGTTGGGGATCGGCGATCGAGGTCGTTTCGAGGGGGTTGTTGTGCATCGCAGGACCGCTTGATAGGAGGTGAGGCAGGTGATGGGAGTGCCGTCAAGGCAACAAAATGGCCACCGAAAATCGCTGCCTGACTCCATGATTGTACCGATTGGCCGAGAACTTTACGATTGCAGAATTCACTTTTCCATTCCCACCGAGAGTTGACATGGCATTGAATCCTCCACTGAATCGCAAGCTACGCATGGGGCTCGTCGGTGGCGGTCCCGGATCGTTGATCGGCCCGGTACACGGCATTGCCGCCGAGTTTGAGCACCGCTGCACGATGGTGGCCGGGGCGTTCTCGAGCAATCCCGAGCGGAGCAGGCAGGCCGCACCGAGCTATGGAGTCGACGAGTCGCGGACCTACGGCAGCTACGAAGCCTTGCTCGATGGCGAGTCCCGTTTGCCCGAAGGCGAGCGGATTGACTTCCTCAGCATCGCGACCCCCAACCACACTCATTTCGAGATCGCCAAGGCAGCGGTCGAAGCGGGGTTCAATGTGGTCTGCGACAAACCGCTGACCCTCGATCTGGCGGAAGCCGAAGCTTTGCTGGAAACCGTTGAGAATTCGGACGTGGTCTTTGCCCTGACCCATAACTACACGGGCTATCCGATGATTCGCCAAGCCCGTGAGATGATCCAGGCTGGCGAATTCGGCAAGATCAACGCGACTCGGTGCCAGTACATCCAAGGCTGGCTCGCCGACACGAGCGAAGACGACAACGGCACGCTCGCCGCTTGGCGAACGGACCCCGCCAAGAGCGGCGCCGCGGGCACCTTCGGCGATATCGCAACCCACGCCTTCCAGCTCGGTCGGTACGTGACCGGGGCGTTACCGGAATCGGTCAGTTGTCACCTCAAGACGTTCGTGCCCGGCCGGCAGTTGGATGATTACGGGACCGCTGTGATTCGCTATCAAGAGGGAGCCCTGGGGATCGTCACCGCATCGCAGGTCACGCACGGCCGCGAGAATGATCTCGAACTCGAGGTCGACGGCACGCTGGGGTCCTTGAAATGGCGCCAGGAATCGCCCAATGAGCTGGTGGTGAGGCGAAAGGGGCAACCGCATCAAATCTACACGCGCAGCCCCGGGACCGGCACGATGACCCCGCTCGCCGAAGCGTCGAGTCGATTGCCCGCCGGGCACCCCGAAGGTTTTTACGAGGCGTTCGCCAACCTCTACAACGCCGTCTTTGATGACATCGCGCGGCGGGCCAGTGGATCGCCCTTCGAACGCCGGGATACCGTTTATCCAAACGTCTACGATGGCGTCGAAGGGATGATGTTCATTGAGCAGTGTGTCGCCAGCAGCGAAAGTGACGCAGCTTGGATGCCGCTGAGCTATCCGGCCGCACGCCAGTAAATAGCTGAGGGCCAGTCACCGATGTCGCGATCAGATCGCCAGTCGGCTTGACCGGCGGGGATCCATGTTTTGAGATGAGAAGAAATACCGACTGGCGGTTCCACGGGAGCAGCTCAAGAAGCTAGGATTACCGGTGCCTCGGTCACGCCGAATCCAAATGCTGTCGCTGGGGACCGCCTTGAGGAGCCCCGTCATGTCAAATTGTGCCCCATTCGCTACTTCACTATTGGCAGCTTGGGTCGCCCTCGCCGGGCTGCCCAGCCTAGCCGATGACATCGCAGCGGATGCGTCCGAGGCGATCCAGCGAAACGAACAATCGTCCGCCGATACGTTCACTAACCCGCTGTTGCCCAGTGGTCCGGATCCGTGGACGATCTATCACGAAGGGATGTTTTACTACATCCGATCCGCCGGGGGTGGGATCGTTCTGATGCGAACGCCCGATATCACGCAACTGCGCAGGGCTGAAAAACAGGTGATTTGGAAGGCGCCGCCAGGCACAGATCATTCCAAAGAGATCTGGGCTCCTGAGATTCACTACTTGCGTGGGAAGTGGTACGTGTACGTCGCCGCCGATGATGGCCAGAACGCGAATCACCGGATGTTTGTCCTCGAGAACGCGGCCGAGGACCCGTTCACCGGCTCCTTTGAAGTCAAATCCAAACTCAAAACCGATGCCGAAGACAACTGGGCCATCGACGGCAGCGTGTTCGAACACGCCGGTGAGCTGTACTTCGTTTGGTCGGGGTGGGCCGAGCCGCCCACCGACAGTGAGACCCAGAACATTTACATCGCTCGCATGGCCGATCCCTGGACCATCGATTCCGAGCGGGTTTTGCTCAGCACGCCCGAGCTTCCCTGGGAACGGCATTGGGAGGGGCTGTCCCGCGCGGTGTATGTCAACGAAGGCCCGCAGATATTGGTCCATGGCAGCAAAATGCACATCGTTTATTCCGCCAGTGGATGTTGGACGCCCGACTATGCTTTGGGATTACTGACCGCAGACGCCACGGCGGACCCTATGAATCCCGACGCGTGGACGAAGTCTCCACAGCCTGTTTTCCAACAGTCACCCGAGCGAGGTGTCTACGGGACCGGACACAACTGTTTCTTCAAGAGCCCCGACGGTCGCGAGGATTGGATTCTCTATCATGCCAATGACAACCCTGAGGACGGGTGTGGCAACAAACGTTCCCCCCGTGCCCAACCTTTTCGCTGGAGCGACGAGGACATGCCCATTTTCGGGAAACCCGTCGCCACGTCGACGCCGTTGAAGAAGCCCTCAGGCACCCCGTAGCTTTGCAGGACACTTCGTTCCTATCGAACTGCCTCGCCTAGAATCCCTGCACGCAGTGCCTTGAGGTTGCGTGGGTTCTGACCGAGATCGCCTTTGCCGACCCGCGATTGGCTGGCGGCGTCGACCCGGGTGCGGGGCGGTTCACCAGCCGCGACTTCCTGCGGCGTGAGCTCGACCCAGATATCATCGACGAAGCGAAACACGGGCGTCGTGCGCGTCAGGTGCAGTCGTTGGGGAGGGGCCGCTGATTCATCGAGCACGATCTGCCAAGCGGTTTGATCGTCGACCCAATTTTGAATTCGTTCAGCGATGGTCCGCGTATCCCCATCGACGTCCAGGGGCCGCAGGGCTGGATCGGGATTAGTCATCGACAAATGGGCGTGGTTGGTGCTCCAATCACGGCTCCAGTCATCGATCATCCAGACCAATCGTCCGGTGACCGCGACACCGATCGTGATCGCTACGTAGCTCCACATTTTTCTCTTTTGCCTCATGGGCACTCCGGTGAACATCATGGATTTGTTTGCACAGCAAGAAGCCGATCATCTGTTCGCTGCCCAGCCGCTGGCGGCTCGCATGCGCCCGCAAACGCTCGACGAATTCGCTGGTCAGCATCATATCCTAGGTCCGGGGAAATTGCTGCAGCGGCTGATCGCCAGCGGCCGGATTGGATCGATCATCCTGCACGGGCCGCCCGGCTGTGGGAAGACGACCCTGGCGAGATTGATCGCTGCGGAAACCGATGCCAAGCTGATCTCGCTCAATGCTATCAACAGCGGCGTGAAAGAGGTGCGGGAGGTTTTGAAGGATGCGACCAACGAGGTGGCAGCTGGTGGCAAACGTCCGATCCTCTTTATCGATGAGATCCATCGCTTCAATAAATCGCAACAGGATGCCCTGCTCGCTGACGTCGAAACGGGCGTGATCGCCTTGATTGGAGCGACGACGAGCAACCCGCACTTTGCCGTTAACGGAGCATTGATCAGCCGTAGTCAGGTTTTTGCGCTCGAGTCGCTCGGCCCCGACCAGCTCGCTGAGTTGCTGCGGCGGGCCCTCGGCGATGCCCAGCGGGGACTGGGCGGACGCGGCGTGGAGGTGAGTGATGAAGCGATTGATTTTCTTGCCACGGCCACCGATGGGGACGCCCGGCGGGCGCTCGCCGCCCTCGAAGTGGCGGTGGAAAGTGTCGTCGCCGAAGGTGGCCCCGTGGACCGGGAGGTGGCGATGGAATCGTTGACCAACCGGGTCGGCGGGTACGATGCTACCGGTGACGACCACTACGATCTCGCGAGCGCACTGATCAAGAGTATCCGCGGTAGCGATGTCGACGCGGCCATCTATTGGCTAGCCCGCATGCTCGAGGGCGGCGAAGATATTCGGTTCCTGTGTCGCCGCTTGGTAATCTTGGCCAGCGAGGATGTGGGCAATGCTGATCC
>NZ_SJPK01000007.1:0-25000 GCF_007859855.1 Allorhodopirellula solitaria | reverse complement strand
ACAATCGATTTCGGCGGACTCCAGCCCGGATTCCAAGGCGAATTGCGTCGGGTTGCCCGCGATGGGGTGCCCGATAATTGCGATAATCGGTTCAGTCGTCCCGTCCATGTTCAGACTCGTCTCGAAGCAGGGAATTCGTGGGTGCTGGTGAAAGGGCTGTGGAATCAGAATAAACAATGCCGCTGCACTCAACGGTAACGTATTTCCTCATCGCGCCCAATCTGGCCAGTAGACAACTTCACTCGCAACGGACTCTGAGATGCCCCAGCTACCGATTGATCTGGAGTGTCTCGTCTCCGCGCAGCTCACCGGACCCAGTTGTGGTCGGATGTTTCTCTATGGGCTCATTTTGGTGTGGACACTGACGAAACCCGATCGCATTTCCCAACTTCTTTGGACTGTGTTCGTTATCGTCGCTGGGTACATCGGTCTCGGGGTGATCCACGGTGTCACCGAGACGCGATCGATGGCGGCTAACGGATATTTCTCGGGGAGTGTCTGGACGCGAGATTCCACGCTGGCTCACGCCTGGGTGCTCGCGGCTCTGGTTTGTTTGACCCAGGTATTGGTTCAATTTCGTGAGCGGAACGTGCGTTTCACGCGGCAAATGTGTCAGTTCATGATTGCGGACCTGATGATGATGACGACCGTGATTGCGATTTTCGCCGCAGCCGTGTTGTGGACGCCTCTGATTCAACACGGGCCAAGTTTTTGGCTCGGGATGCTGGTCATTGGTGCGGTGGTGCCCACCCTCGTGATCGGCTTGCGTTTCGATGGCGGCTCGTCAGGATGGGTGCGGTGCAGCGTGGCAGTCGCTGCGGCGGGATTGCTCAGCCTGGGATTGGGATGGGCCGAAAGTCGTCTGGTGCAGCCGGGAAAAATCGACTTTGCCGAAGCAGCGGTGCGGTACGGGTGCTTGATCGCCGCTATGATGACACCTCGATTGATCGAGCAATCCGTCACGGCAGCCCATCGGTGGTTTGCGAGCCGATTGCATCTATTCCGCATCCCTCGCCACAGGCGACCGGCGTTGGATGCCGACCGCTTTGAAATCCTACCCGATGCCCAACCTGACCCGCCCCGAATGCCGCGATCTCCCTCGCGACGAGCTGACCCGACTGCAGCTCAGCAAGCTCAATGGACTGTTGACCTCATCGCGTGAGCATCCGCTGTATGCGTCCGCGATAACCGATTGCCCGCTCCCGCTTCGCGGACTCGACGAGCTGAATCGCCTCCCGTTGATGGGCAAGTCCGATCTCTTGGCGGTCACTCCGGGTGATCCCGGACGCTTGTTTTCGCTGCCGAAGCAGCATTACACGCGTTATCACCAAACTTCGGGATCGCGAGGTTGGCCGATGCCCGTGCTCGACACGCCCGGTGATTGGGCGTGGTGGTTGGAGTGTTGGCAGTACGTGCTCGACGCGGCAGAAGTGACGAGCGAGGATATCGCGATGATGGCGTTCTCGTTCGGTCCATTCATTGGTTTTTGGTCCGCCAATGACGCCTTGGTCCACCGTGGCACGCTCGTCGTTCCGGGCGGCGGGCTAACCAGCCAGGCACGATTGAACTTGATCGAGCAACAGCGATGTACCGTGTTGTGCTGCACGCCAACCTACGCGCTACACCTGGCGAGTGTCGCTGCAGAACATTCCATCGAGCTGGCGAAGAATCCGGTTTCGCGAATCATCGTTGCCGGCGAGCCCGGCGGTAGCGTGCCGGCAGTGCGGCAGGCGATCGAGTCCCAGTGGCAGGCGCGGGTGATCGATCATGCCGGCGCCAGCGAACTGGGAGCGTGGGGGTTTGCCAGCGCGGACGATTCCGGGTTGCATATTATTGAATCGGAATTCATCGCTGAGTTCCTCGTCTTCGACTCAGCGAGTGGCGCAGCCCGGGCGGCGCAGCCCGGTGAACTGAGTGAACTCATCATGACCAACCTCGGACGGTATGGTGGGCCGGCGATCCGTTACCGGACGGGTGACATCGTCCGCCCGCAGTGGGAACACGATCATCCCTGCGGATTCGTTCATCTCCCCGGCGGCGTGCTCGGTCGCGCTGATGACATGATGGTGATCCGGGGGGTCAACGTATTCCCGAGCAGCATCGAAGCGATCGTGCGAGAGGTCACTCCCACCGCCGAGTTTCGCATGATCGCCACCCGCTGTGACGAGATGGACCAACTGCGGATCGAGGTTGAAGACGCTGAATCGGTGGCGACAGAAACGCCGTTAGCGGATCTGCTCCGCGACCGCTTGGCACTCCGCATTCCAGTGACCATGGTGGCACCGGGCAGCTTGCCGCGGAGCGAGGGTAAGTCACGACGGTGGGTGGACGAGCGAGAAGCCTAAAAACTTTCCGCGTCGCTTGGGAATCCCCCACCACGGACCTCGTCCCGGTAGCCGGTGGCTGCCGCGCCGAGGGCGCTGCCGAGGTCAGCGAATTGGCGGGTGAATTTGGGGGTATAACCCGACGTCAATCCGACGATGTCGTGGGTCACGAGGACTTGACCTGAAACGCTGCGTCCGGCGCCGATTCCGATCGTGGGAACGGTCACCGCCTCAGTGATCGCGGCCGCGACAGCAGCGGGCACGCACTCGATCAGGACAGCGAACGCGCCTGCGGCTTGGGCGGCCTGGGCATCGGCGACCAATTTCTCGGTATCGCGTTGCAACCGGTAGCCACCGTCGACATGAATGTTTTGCGGACGCAGGCCCACGTGGGCCATGACCGGTACACCCGCGGTAACGATGGCTTCGATGCGATCGGCCTGTTCCGCGCCACCTTCGAGCTTGACCGCATGGCAGCCGGTTTCCTTGACCACTCGGGCGCTCGCTTCGATGCTGCGCGTGATCTCAATCTGGCCCTCCGGGAACGGCAGGTCGACGACCACCAAAGCTCGTGAGGCAGCCCGGCCGACCATCTCGGCGTGATAGATCATTTGATCCATCGTTACCGGCAGCGTCGTGTCGTGACCCTGCACGACCATGGCGAGTGAATCGCCGACCAACAGTACGTCGATTCCCGCTTCGTCGAGGATTCTCGCGGTAGGGAAATCGTAAGCGGTCAACATCGTGATCGCTTCGTCGCGGTCACGCATGGACTGCAGCGAACGCGTCGTCACCCGTTTAATCGGTTCTTGCTCAGCAGGCATCGCGACGGCTCAGGACAAGTCGTCGGCAGGGGAGTTTGCGTTTCGCTGCGACCAGCGGAACAGCATCGCGGCAGTGGCGACCACGATCACAGCAACGTAGGCCCACGCGTGTTGCGGTTCGGTGACATAGTGCCAGAGCGAATTGCCTTGACCGGCCGCGGAGTGACCATGTCCTTCGTGCGCCATCACTAGGGTGGCCGAAGCAATACTCAACAGGGTGGCAGATAGAATGCGGGCCACGGTGTGCTCTCTCTCAAATAGGAAGGGGGGAAGAACGGTTTAGAACCAGACTGATAAAGCGATGAGCGGCAACCTCGTCATTGGTCAGTATAGTGAACACGGCCGGTGCCCGGGGTGATCTCGCCGATGCGATGGCAATCGATACCGAGTGATTTCATCTTGGTTGTGATACTGCCAGCATAAAAGTCGTTGACGACGATCGCCATCCCGATTCCCATATTGAACACACGCCGCATCTCCGACGTCGCCACCGAGCCCTGCTCTTGCACCCAAGTGAAGATGGGATGCGGTGTCCAAGACGCGGGGTCAATGACCGCGTCGACGCCCGTGGGCAAGATGCGATCGAGATTTTCCTCGATCCCACCACCGGTGATATGCGCGATCCCATGCAGGACCTGCTTGACGCGGTAATGCGACTGAATGGCTCGAATCGCGGAGGTGTAAATGCGTGTCGGTTTCAAGCAGACCTCGCCGAGCGAATCGCCACTGAATGCTTCCGGGCAGTCGTCCCAGCTCGCACCGCTGTCGGCGATGACTTTGCGAACCAGCGAAAATCCGTTGCTGTGCAGCCCTGCCCCGGCCAAGCCCAGCACCACGTCGCCCGGTGCGATTAAATGCCCGTCGATCAACCGCTTGCGTTCGACCACGCCGACGGCAAACCCCGCCAGATCATAATCGTCGGTGCCGTAGACATCGGGCATGATGGCCGTCTCGCCGCCGAGCAAGGACAGGTCACCGGCAACGCAGCCATCACTGATTCCAGAAACAATCCGCTCCAACCGAGCGGGGTCATCGCGTCCCATCGCGACGTAGTCCAAAAAGAATAGTGGCTCGGCTCCGGTACAGATCAAATCGTTGACGCACATCGCGACCAAATCGATCCCCACGGTGTCGTGCCGATCGAGGGTTTGGGCGATGACGAGTTTTGTGCCCACGCCGTCGGTCCCGCTGACGAGGACGGGTTCCTCGTAATTGCGTGCGAATAGCTTGCCGTCGAAATCGAGCCGAAAGAGTCCCGCAAAGCCGCCGTCGCTCGGCATCACGCGTGGGCTGAACGTGCGGTGCATCAATCGCGGCAATCGGCTCATCGATTCCGCGTAAACGTCGAGGTCGACGCCAGCGTCTTTGTAGGTCGCAGCCATGGGAAGAGGCAGAGGGGGAGAAAGGGGAGTCGGGGTGAACGAGTGCGGGGGAGAATGCGCGGAATCCATTCGCAGTGGCTCTCCTCTAGGCCGCCTATCATGACGCCCCAGAGTGTCTATGACGAGGGGCGGTGTCCATGACGAGGGGCGGTGTGTGCCCGTCGGCTGGGCGGCTATCATAGTGAGCGTGAACACCGCTGAGCATCAGAACGCGTACCCTGACCAGGAGGAGACCCGGTCGCGATGGCAAACCGCCGATGAATTGCTCGCCGAACGGTTTGGTCACCCCCGCTGGCTGCCGGCCCAGCGGAAAGTGGTCGACGCGGTCCTACGCGGCCAGAATACGCTCGCCGTGCTGCCGACCGGACACGGCAAAAGCCTCTGTTACCAGCTCCCCAGCCAGATCTTGCCGGGGCTCACGCTGGTCATCTCGCCCCTCGTTTCGCTGATGAAGGACCAGTGCGAGTCGCTGGCTCGCAAGGGCATCGAGGCGTTGCGAATCGATCAGACGATTTCGGCCACCGAGTTCCAGCAAACATGGAAAAAATTGCACTCTGGGCGGGCGAAACTGCTCTATCTCGCACCCGAACGGTTCTTCAACGAGCGTTTTCCGGCCCAGCTCGGCGGGCTGCCAATCTCGCTGCTCGCCATCGATGAAGCCCATTGCATGAGCCAGTGGGGGCATCATTTTCGCCCCGACTACCTCCGCATCCCCGAACTGGTCGACCGTTACCAGATCGGACAAACGCTTGCCCTGACAGCGACCGCTACGCCGATCGTGGTGCGAGACATCCGCAAAGCCTTCTCGATCAATACCCAGCACACCGTTCGATTGTCGCCCCACCGGAGCAATCTGCGTTTGCAGTGTCGTGTCGTCGAGAGTGATCAGCGGGACCGGATGCTGTTGGAACAGTTACCGGCGGGACGCAAACGCCGTGGCGCTACGCTGATCTACGTTACCCGCCGCAGCACCGCCGACCAGCTCGCCGAATCCCTCTGCGGCGAAGGGTTCGAGCCCTTGGTCTATCACGCGGGGCTGTCGCCGGCGCAGCGCGACGACGTCCAGCGTGAATTTCTGCAATCGCCCAACACGATTCTGATCGGCACCATCGCATTTGGAATGGGCGTCGATAAACCAGACATTCGGCGCGTGATTCACTACAACCCGTCCCAGTCAATTGAGGCTTACAGCCAAGAGATTGGACGTGGGGGACGGGACGGGAAACCGTGTCAGTGCGAAACGCTGTATGTCCGTGGCGATGAAGTGGCGCTGGCGAATCTCGCGGCGGGGGATCTCCCCAGTGTCACGTCGCTGCGAAGCTTGGTGGAAAGATTGCAGGGCCAACCCGATCGTTTCTACCTCTCGTTGGGAAAACTCGGCTGGGAAATCAATCTTTCCACTCCTGCCTTGGCCACTCTCATGATCCGGCTGCAAGGGCTCGGGTACCTGCGGTGCCTGCCGATGCGCTACGACACCTACCGGATCACACCCCGCTTCACCAACGACGTGATCACCGACCGCTGCCGCCCCGAACATGCCGATGCCGTGGCCGCGGTTTTGGCGTCGCTCGCCAAGGGGCGCCGAGGCTTCCGCGTCAATTTGGTGGTCACCGCCGAGCAATACCGAATCGACCGCGAGCATCTGATCGCAGCGATCGAACAGACCGCAATCGCGGGGTGGTGGACCGTGGATGCAGCCGATTCGATGCACGGCTACGAACGGGCCAAGCCGATCAAGCGTCCCAAGAGCCTCATTGAGACCCTGCGTCGACACGCGATGGAGCAGTTCGAGCAGAACCGAGAACGGGTCGATGATTTGACTTGCTTCTTGCAACAGCCGGACTGTCTCGCAATCGGGCTGGCCAAGCATTTCGGACACCGCCGCACCCGGCCCTGTGGTCGCTGCAGTGCGTGCTTCGCCAGCGGATCGGCGGCGACAGCTGACTCCGCCATGGCCGGGGCCTCGCCCGACCGGGATGAGCCAGCGGTGGGCGGTGGTTCGATTGGGCGTTCGGCCATCGCGGCGATGGAAAACGCGATCAAACGGCACCCTGACCTCTTTTCAGATCCGCTCGATCAAGCCAAATTCCTATGTGGATTGAGCACTCCCTTTTTTCGCCGGTTTCGGTTAGCCCAAGATCCTGGTTATGGTGTCTGTGTGGATGTCCCCTTCCAACGCGTGCTCTCAGCCTGCCAGCGAGAGGCATGAAACAAGGACGCATGGGACGAAAGAGCAGAGAACCGGACGATTGCTCGGTCTGTGGTCAATCCACTCCACCGGCAGTGGGCTGGCGGGCCACTCGTCCACCGCATGCCACCCTCCAAAACCATTCCCACTCCAAAGCCAATCAATCACATGATCACGATCGTCGACTATCAAATGGGGAATCTCCGCAGCGTCCAAAAGGCGGTCGAGCGAGCGGGCGTGCCCGCGACGATCAGCAGCGACCCCAGTGAAATCGCAGCGGCCGAGCGATTGATCTTGCCGGGTGTGGGCGCCTTCGGTGACGCCATCGCCGAGATCCGCAACCGCGATCTGGAATCGCCGATCAAAGATTTTCTGGCGGCTGATAAACCGTTCCTCGGTATCTGCTTAGGACTGCAGATGCTCTTTGAGCAGGGATTCGAGCACGGCACTCACGAGGGCCTCGGCGTGATCCCCGGTGACGTCGTCAAATTTTCCTTGCCGCCGACCTACAAAGTGCCGCACATGGGTTGGAACACTGTCGGCATCGGTCCCGCCGGAGCCGACCTCGGTATCGCCGCGCAAACTCACTTTTACTTTGTGCACTCGTACTTTGTGCGGCCGACCGACCCCAGCGTCGTGGCGCTGACGTGTGACTATGGCGGTCCATTCTGCGCCGCGATTCGCCGCGGCAATCTGTTGGCGACCCAGTTCCACCCCGAGAAGAGCCAGCAGGCAGGATTGCAGCTGATCGAACGTTTTGCTCACGGCACCCTGATTTCCAACTCCACCGCGAACTGCTCATGAATGCCAAGACCGAACCCGATATCGATCCTGCGGCCCAGGCCCGCCCATCGACGCCCGCCGACCACCGCCTCCGCACCGATGACGGCAAGTGCAGCGTCGTGTTCTCATGGTGTGCCGATCGCTATGCGCACGTGATTGAGTCGACCGACGGATCGCGCCTCCTCAGCGTCGAGGGCACCCCCGCAGACGACTGGCCGTCCTCGGCGACCATCTCGCAGCTATCGACCGAAGTCATCGATGGTCGGCCGACCGTGTTGGGCGTCGGCAGCAGTGGCACGACTCACTTCAGCGTCAGTGTCCAGATGGAGCTGACCGGCAATGCCGGACCCGCCCTCCGATTCGACTGGGCCGCTCGCCTTGCCAGACCGCTCAGCGCAGCCGATATCGCCAACACAGCCGCCTCTTCGGAAAAACAATCGCTCGCGTGGCTTGGCAGCACCTACCATTCACCCACCGGCACCCCCGCGCACTGGAACATCGAAACGATCGCATCGACCTCGATGGAGCAGGATTCGGATGACAGCCGAGGGAAGCTGAGCCTGCAGCCGACATCGATGGATGACGTGCGAACGGTCGAGTGGTCCTATCGGATCAAAATTGGCTAAGCTCACCTTCCCTGATTTTGCGAGCCAATTGCCGGGACAAAGAATGCTCTGAAGTTCCGGTAGGGACGATAGACCCATGCCGAGGATGCCAATCCCCGGAGGCAATCGGAAACGTGTTCACTCATCTACGTGAAGTTGGTCGAGCGTCTGAATGAGCTTTGCGGGGGCATCGCATAGAATGGACTCCGGGCGATAATGCAGCAATGGACGGACTTTCTCGGGTGTTCCGGAGGTTGCGTCGAGATGGATTTTCGCTCCGCGGGCGCGAATTTTGGTCAGCAGCGCAGGGTTTGCGGCGATCCATTTCACCTGAGGTCGCAGGAAATCCACTTTTGCCTCCAGGAACGAATCGAGGAGCTTTCTTTTGCGGAGGAAGATGAGTGTCTTCAGGGCAGGCATCCGCTCTTTCAATTGTTGTAATTGCTCCACGCTTTGTACCGCTGCGACCGTGCGTGCGGGCTCGCCGAAGGTAGAAACGGATGTCTGGATGCGATCGGCATAGACCTCTCCTTCTTCTTTCAGGTCCAATTGGACCTGGACGCGTCCCTTGCAGGCCTCCAATACCTGATCGAGCGATGGGATCCGCTCGGAAGCATAATCGGCACCAAACCAGCTCCCCGCGTCGAGCGCAGACAGTTCGGCCCAGGTGAGATCGTTGATACGCCCGGTGCCATTGGTCGTGCGGTCAACCTTGGCGTCGTGAATGATCACTAGCTTGCCATCACGCGACGTGCGAACATCGATTTCGACAGCGTGCGCTCCTGTCTCGATCGCTCGTTCAATGGCCGCCATCGTATTTTCGGGGCGATCGAGACGTGAACCGCGATGGGCAACAATCCGCTCGACACTCTCAATCGCAGCGGTCCATTCCGCGGAGGATTCCGCGTCAATCGCAGGCGGTTCCGCTTGGCACGGCACGATTCTTCCCCCGATGAAGAGCCCGACCAGGACAACGAAAACGGCCAGGTGCGCCGACCGAACGTGGAGAGGCCTTTGACCTCCGCCGAGACGCGACCGCAGGCTGCTGTCGATTCGGTATCGATAGGAATGTGTATCCACGGTGCTCAATGCTCCGGTGTTGGCAGTTGCGGGCAAGGATGCCGCCCAACTTGACGCTCGCGCAGGACGCTCCTCGAGTTGGTGAGTTTACCAACAATACAATGCCAGTGCGGCTTCACGCTGCAAAGTCGTCTATCGTCCCAGCGGGGGCTCACTCACCGACAACGGTCTCGCGAGGGACGAAAACCCATGCCGGGGAAGCCCAGCCCTGGAGGCAATGATGGAGTAGAATACGTCGATTCCTTCGAGACACTCCTTGATTTTGGACCCGCCATGTCGCCTACCCATCCCCGCCGCGATTTCCTTGCCGCCGCCGCTGGAACCGGCTTGCTCGGCGCAGCCGCACCTCGGTTGGTCGCCGACGAACGAGCCGATGTGCCTGCGAAGGCTGAGCCGGTCTCGCTCAAGCTATCGCTTAACACCAGTACGATTCGAGGACAGAAACTCTCGGTGCCGGAGCAGATCCGCGTCACGGCCGACGCTGGTTACGATGCGATCGAGCCCTGGATCGGCGATCTGCGAGGGTATGTTGATGGCGGTGGAAAGCTCGCTGATCTCCGCCGCCAACTCGATGGAGCTGGTATCGGTATTTCCGGGGCGATTGGGTTTGCCAAGTGGATTGTCAGTGATGACGCCGAGCGTGCTGCGGGGCTGAACGAGGCCCGCCGTGACATGGAGATGATCCGCAGTCTCGGTGGCGTCCGCATGGCGGCGCCGCCGGTCGGTGCTCACACGGCCGCCACGCTTGCCGATTCGGGACCGATTGAGCTGCAGGTCGTCGCCGAGCGGTACCGTGCCTTGCTCGAGGTCGGTGAGGAGATGGGTGTCACCCCGATGTTGGAGCTATGGGGTTTCTCGCCCACGCTCAGCCGTTTGGAGGAACTCGCCTACGTCGCCACGGCGACGGCGCATGATCGCGCCGCGCTGCTGCCGGATTTCTATCACATCTATAAAGGCGGCAACGACATGGCCTCGCTGGGGATGATCGAAGCCTCCCGAATGCCGCTCTTTCACATCAATGATTACCCCCACGATCCGCCGCGCGAGACGATCGCCGACAATGCTCGCGTCTTTCCCGGCGACGGGGTGTGCCCGCTCGTGGACACGATCGCCATGCTGCTGCAAAACGGGTTCACGGGCACCTTCTCGCTGGAACTGTTCAACCCGCGGTACTGGAAACGACCCGCGGAGCAGGTTGCCAGGGAGGGCTACGAAAAATCACGAGCGGTCATCGATTCAGCTTGTCACCGTGTATCCGAGCCCGTTGCTTGAAAAAGAGTACGACACCGACGATGAACAGGATCGCGCCGATGACCAATAGTCCGACGCCCAAAGCGAGCCTGCCTCGCGTGTCACCGAAAAACTTGATCACCGTCGCGCCCGTCCCGGCGATCATCAGCGACGTTCTTGCGTACGCCAGCAGCGTGCGTTCGTTGGCGAGATGGGTGCGAATCAGCGCCAGTTCGTTGCGGCGATCGGGGGCCGCGGGCGCGGGCTCGGTTGATGTTGGCATGCCAGAAGATCAGAATAAGCGATTGATGCCATTGAGCGCTGCCACACGGTAGGCTTCGGCCATGGTGGGATAGTTGAACGTCGTTTCGATGAAGTAATCGACTGTATTGTGTTGGTCGGGTTGATTCATGATGGCTTGGCCAATGTGAATGATCTCCGAGGCATTGGCACCGAAACAGTGTACCCCGAGGACGCGTTTGGTCTCGCGGTGGAACAGAATTTTGAGCATGCCGACGGTGTCGCCCGTGATCTGAGCCCGGGCGAGGGAGCGGAATTGGGATTGTCCGACTTCGTAGGGCACGCACTGTTCGGTTAGCTCCCTTTCGGTGCTGCCGACGGTGCTGATTTCAGGGCTGGTGTAGATCCCAGCTGGAATGTCATTGAGTCTCAGGTTGCCGCTGGTGTGCCCGAGCATGTGCATGCCGGCTGCGCGTCCCTGTGTGTAGGCGGCGCTCGCCAGGGACGGGATCCCGATCACGTCACCGACGGCATAGATATGCGGCAGGCTGGTTTGAAACTGTTCGTTGACATCGATTTGGCCCCGGCGGTTGGCTTCGAAGGGAAGATGCTCCAGCCCGAAGTCGTCCGTGTTTCCCTGCCGCCCGTTGGCCCAGAGGAACACATCGGACTTCAATACCTTGCCGCTCTTAAGATGCAGCACCACGCCATCATCGCAGCCCTCGATCCGGTCCATCGCTTCATTGTGCCGAATGATCACGCCTTGGTCGCGGAGGTGGTAGGACAGCGCGTCGGTAATTTCATCGTCGAGAAACTCCAGTAATTTCGATCGGGTGTTGACCAAGTTGATCTTGATGCCGAGGTTGCGGAACATCGAGGCGTACTCCGTGCCGATCACGCCCGCACCGTACACCGTGATCGAGCTCGGTTTCTCCGCCATGTCGAGAATCGTGTCGCTGTCGTAGATTCGGGGGTGCGTGAAATCGACGTTAGCGGGGCGGTAGGGTCGCGAGCCCGTGGCGATTACGAAGTGGGCCGCCGTGACCGGTTTGTCATTGTCGATCGAAACCGTGTGCTCGTCGAGAAAACGAGCTTGACCGCGATGAATCGGCACGTCGTTGCGGTCATAGAATGAGCGACGCATCGAGACCTGGCGTCCGACGATCGCTTGAGTGCCGCGGCGAAGCTGCTCCATCGTCGGCGAGATGGTTACCCCGAGTTCTCGCATCACCGGATTGGAGAGCGCCCGCATGGTGCTGGTGATCGCGTAGCGGAACGCTTTGCTGGGAATTGTGCCCCAGTGGGTGCATCCGCCGCCGATCAGACGGTATCGTTCAGCGACCCCCACACGCCATCCCCGCTTGGCCACTTGCATCGCTGCTCCCTCGCCGCCCGGTCCCGTGCCGATCACAAAGAGATCGTAGTCGTACTGGTCGCGTTGGGCCTTCGGCATCGGCAGCGGTGCGGGATGCGAGTTTGCTGGTGACTGAGAGTTTTCGGTCTCGGTTTCGGCCTCAGTGGCGTCGTGCGGTTTGTTGGACGAGCTCAATTTCGAACTTTCGGTTTATTGAAACGATGAAATAGTGAAATACGGGACATGTCCGGCCCGGCAGGATTCTGGTTGAATCTAGCGAGTGAGGTAGACTTTTGAATTCCGCCAACCCCCCAGGTTTTACGATGTTGCTGGCCTGCGTCCAGACCGATGTTCAATTTGCTACCGTTGCGCCGAACGTGCAAACCGTAGTCAATACGCTCGAGCAACTCGGGCGCCAAAAAGTTGACTTGGCTGTTTTTCCCGAGTGCATGCTAACCGGATACGCCTTCGAGAGCCGCGCCGAAGCCGCCGCGGTTGCGGTCCGTGAGGACGGCCCCGAGCTCGCAGAAATAATCGCTGCCTCCGCGCGGACCGGTGTGGCCCTGACTCTGGGGACGGTTTTGCAGGTCGAGGATCGCTTGTTCAACGCAGCTCTGTTGATCGATGACAGCGGGATTGTCGGGCGGTATCACAAAATTCATCTGCCCCATCTCGGTGTCGACCGCTATGTCGACCGCGGCGAGATCCCCTACCAGGCCTGGACCCTGCGCCGCAGCGGAGCACGCGTCGGGATGGGAATCTGCTACGACAGTTCGTTCCCGGAACCGATGCGAGTGCTCGGTCTCGACCGCGCCGATATCATTGCCTTGGGAACGAATTGGCCGGTCGCCGCCTCACGCACCGCTGAGCTCGTGCCGCCAGCGCGGAGCATGGAAAACCACCTGTTTTTCGTTGCCGCCAACCGCGTCGGCAGCGAACGCGGATTCGACTTCTGCGGTCTCAGTTCGATCTGTGGTCCCGATGGCGTCGAGCTCGCCCGGGTGGCCGATGATGAGCCCGCCGTGTTGATGGCGGAAGTCGAATTGCAGGCCGCTCGGAACAAACGAATCGAGCGGACCCCTGGCAAACATGTCATCGACCGGTTTGCTGATCGCCGCCCCGAGTTCTACGATAAGATCACCGACCATCTTTCTGAAAGCGAAGAATGAACGATTCCGACGAATTCCCTATCGAAATTTCTGTGGCGCAGCTCGACGAGATGCGGCAGACCGATGACGCGTTCATCTTGCTCGACGTCCGTGAACCTCATGAATACGAGACGGCAAAGATCGAGGGCTCGCGATTGCTGCCGATGAGCGAACTGCAGGCCCGGATCGAGGAGTTGCTTCCCCACCGTGACGACCATCTCGTCGTGCAGTGTCATCACGGTGGCCGCAGCATGCAGGTCGTCCAGGCGCTACGGCAAGCCGGGTTTTCGCGGGTGCAGAACCTCGCCGGTGGGATCGATCAGTGGTCGATCCAAGTGGACTCGGCGGTCCCGCGATACTAACGAGCCAATCAGACAGCAGCCCGGCCCGAGGGAGGCGAATCCTCTGGAAAGGTTTGCCAGCGGCCTCGCCGGGGAGGGGCAGAACCCTTTTGGGAAGCGTTTCAACGAGCTTGGCAGGGCGCTCTCGGGCGAGCCCATAACGATCGCTCGAGCCGCCTGTGAGGGTGCCCTGACGGACTTCTGAGCAGCTTACCCGGCTGGCGGCCGACTTTGGGCTTGCGGCTGCGCACAAAATCGCCATACTGCCGTGCTTCTAAAAATCCACAACCCACCTACCATTTTTGTCAGACCGGTTCCCGCCATGACGGACGTCATTCAAGCCACCAAACGAGACTCTACCGGTACCGCAGCGACCATCCGATTGCGTCGTGCAGGAAACGTGCCCGCCGTCCTCTATGGTCACGGGGAAGCCAACGAACATCTTTCCATTTCGGCTGACCAAATCAGAGGATTGCTTCGGCATCACTCCAAGACCATCAAGCTGACTGGCGATGTCAACGAGACCGCCCTGGTTAGCGACATGCAGTGGGATGCCTTGGGCATCGAAGTGCTGCACTTGGACCTGATCCGCGTGAATTTGAAAGAGAAGGTCGAAGTGACCGTGACGATCGAGACTCATGGTGAGGCTCCCGGTACACGGGAAGGCGGCATCTTCCTGGAAAATATCCGCGAAGTCGACGTGCGTTGCTCCGCTGGGGCGATCCCTGACAGCTTGGTTCTCGATATCAACGAACTGCACCTCGACGAGCATGCCACCGCTGCCGACTTGCAATTGCCCGAAGGGGTGGAGTTAATCACCGACCCTGAGTCCGTGATCGCTCACATTGAAGCTCCGCGGGCGGAAGTCGCCGCTGAAGAAGAGGGAGTCGCCGACGGTGCCGAGCCTGAAGTCATCAGTAAGGGTGGTGGCGAAGGCGAAGAAGACGAAGAGGCGTGAAGTTAGTCGTGGGGCTGGGAAATCCCGGCCGCAAGTACGAACAGACGCGTCACAACATCGGATTCATGGTCGCCGCCCAACTGTGCCGCGAGCATGGAGGGGCATCGCCCAGCAAGAAGTTCGATGGTGAAACCTGTGAAATCCGCATCGGCTCCGAGAAGACGTTGGTGTTGTTTCCGCATACTTACATGAATGCCAGCGGCCAGAGCGTTCGCAAAGCATTTGATTTTTATAAACTCAATCCCGAGGACTTGATCTTAATTTGTGACGATTTGAATTTGCCCAGCGGCCGTTTACGCGTCCGACGCGGCGGTTCAGCTGGCGGCCAGAAAGGCTTGGCCGATACGATCGCCCATCTGGGGACTGAGAAGTTTCCCAGGCTGCGAATTGGAATCGACCGCCCGCCTGCCAAGTGGCAAGTCACTGATTATGTTCTTGGTAACTTTAGCGAAGAGGAACGACCTGAGATCGATCTCGCTGTCATGCGATCTTGTGACGCGATTTCGTGTTGGATCACCGAGGGAATTGGCGAGGCGATGAGCCGGTTCAATTCCAACGCAGCATGATGCTTTCCTTCTTCCATTTCCGTTGTTTCATTTCACCCACTTTCCGATTTCCCCGCGATCTGACCCGTGGCTAACGTCAAAACCTACGAAACATTGTTCATCCTCGACAGCAATCACTACGCCCGTGACCCGGGTGGAGTGAGCAAGCAGTTAGAGGAACTCGTCGCCGCAGCCGGTGGTGAAGTGCTCGTCAGCCGGATGTGGATGGAGCAAAAGCTCGCCTATCCGATCGACAAGCACCAAAAAGGTACCTACTACCTGATCTACTTCAGCATGGAAGGCCCGAATCTGCCGACGCTGGCCCGTTCGCTCACGCTCAATGATACCGTGATCCGCGAACTGACCATCCGTCTGGACCCACGTTTGGTCGAGCCGATCCTCGCCAATGCACGTGGCGAGCATTTTGCTGGGCCTCACGGTGAAGAAGCTGCAGAGCAGGAAGGCGATAGCGACGGCGAGAATGTCGGCGAGAGCTCCGACGAACCCGCCGTTGCGGATGCCTGAACCTGACTCGCGACTGGACGCTCTCGGTTAACAGGGAGCCAATCCAGTTTTCGATGTGAGATAAACCGAGGAGACCACAGCCATGGCAAGTTTTAACCGTGTAATGTTGATGGGCAATTTGACCCGCGACATCGAGCTGCGCTATTTACCCAGCGGCATGGCGGTCTCGGAATTTGGCTTGGCTGTCAACGACAAGCGTAAGAACAGTGACGGACAGTGGGTCGAAGATGTCAATTTCTTTGACATCACCCTGTACGGACGGACGGCAGAAGTCGCCAGCGAGTACTTGTCCAAAGGCAGTCCGATCTTCATCGAGGGTCGACTCAAGCATGACACGTGGGAGAAGGACGGGCAAAAGCGTTCCAAGGTCAAAGTGATCGGGGAGCGAATGCAGATGATTGGTGGACGCAGTGATAGCGGTGGCGGACAGGGTGGCTCGGTCCGTGAACCGTCGTCGTCACCCCAACGCTATGTCAACTCGAATACCGATTCCGGTTCCCCACCTCCATCGCAGGCACCCTCCCAAGCTTCCCAACCATCGCGAGACGCTCAGCCGACCGGTAACGGTCCCGGTTACGACGAACCCGAGATTCCGTTTTAACATCGCTCGTTCACAGCGTCCGCCCAGCAGGGGCGATTGCCCCTCTGCCGACAAACACCAATTACCATTACCCCCATCCATTCGCAGTTACCCCGTTTTTTAGCCCATTCGCCATGTCCAAAGCTGCTACTCGCCGGTCCAACAGCCACTTCAAACGTTTGCCTAAGGGAGAAAACGGCGGAATTCAACTGCTGTTGATCCATAACGTCGAGCACCTCGGCAAACAGGGCGATTTGGTCGAAGTCAAACCCGGCTTCGCGATGAACTACCTGTTGCCGCAAGGCCTCGCCACGATCGCGACCGACCACCACAAACGGATGGTTGAGAAGCACCGCGAGAAACTTCGCGAAATCGAAATCCAAAAACTCAAGAGCTACCAAGATCAAGCCGACGAGTTGGCCAAGCAGTCGATCACGATCGAAGCCAATGCCAACGACGAAGGCCACCTCTACGGCAGCGTGGGGCCCCACGAAATCGTCGATTCGCTCAAAGCAGCGGACATCCATTTGGCTCAAGACCAAATCCGACTCGAAGGTCCCCTCAAAGAACTCGGCCTCTACACCGTCAAGGTACACCTGCACAGCGAAGTGCAAGCCAGCCTCAAGGTTTGGGTCGTGCCAACTGTCGCTGCTGAGACCAGTGAACCTGGGCTCGAGTAATTTAGCTCGCTGGTAGCGACAAGCTACCAGCGTCCCCCGGGGCTGTGGCGGAACTGGCAGACGCGCTGGATTTAGGATCCAGTTCCTTTACTGGAGTGCAGGTTCGATTCCTGTCAGCCCTATTGGACTACATTGAGAGGACTTACGGTAAATCACCGTGAGTCCTTTTTTTATGGTTGCTCTTTGACTCCATCCGCACGATCGACGGCATCTTCACTATGCAGCGACGCCCTCCCGTATCCGTTTTGCTGTTCTTCACCTTGTTGCTTTTCGGCTGGGTTGGCCTCTCGGGTGTCGGTTCTGCAGAGCAACCCTCCGAGCCCGCGGCGGGGGCGTGGCCGCGATTTCTGAATCGCGATTTCAGCGGCGCCGCTGAACTGACGGGCGATCTCGGCAGTGTCGCGGACTTGGATTGGCGAGCGCCCACGGCATGTCGCTGGAGCCTCCCAGTGGGCGATGGCTATGGTCTCGGTGTGATCGATCACGGGGCCTACTTTCATTTCGATGCCGCCGGCGGCCGCGAGCGATTAAGGAAAATCGATCTGCGATCCGGCGAACTGCTCTGGTCATCGACCAACACTCTCTCCTACCGCGATCTGTATGGTTACGAGACCGGGCCGAGGTGCAGCCCCACGATCGACGGCGAACAGATCTTTACGGTCGGCGTCGCGGGCGGCCTGACCGCTCGACGTGTCGAGGATGGGGAGATTCAGTGGCGCGTTGAAACCAACGAACGATATCACGTCGTGCAGAATTTCTTCGGTGCTGGATCGGCGCCGCTCGTGCTCGGCGATGCCGTGATCGTGATGGTCGGCGGCAGCCCCGAGGCGGATCAACAGATCGCTCCCGGGCGACTCGACCGCGTCTCACCCAGTGGCTCGCTCTTGGTGGCATTCCATCGTCATACCGGCGAGGAGCTGTGGAGATGCGGCGATGACTTAGCGAGCTATAGCAACCCGCGAACAATCGTCTTAGACGGTCGCGACTACGTTCTGATCTTCGCACGGGAGTTTTTGCATGTGGTCGACCCGCGACAGGGCGAGAGCATTGGCAGATTCCCGTTCCGGTCCGATCTCGTCGAAAGTGTCAACGCGATGGTTCCGATCGTCGACGGCAATCGGGTTTTGATCAGTGAGTGCTACCAGCTTGGGGCGGCGCTATTGGAGATCACGTTGGAATCGGGAGTTGCCGATCTGAAGGTCGTGTGGCGGGATGAATCTCGCAATCGCCGCGCGCACAGCATGCGCTCACACTTATCAACGCCGGTTTTGCTCGATGGGTTCGTGTACGGATGCAGCGGCCGGAACTCGCCCGACAGCGATTTCCGTTGCGTCGAGTTCGCAACGGGAGAGGTACAGTGGACTGCTCTCTCACGCCGTCGCAGCACCGCGTCGCGGATCGGAGATCTGCTCTTGGTATTGGAGGAGCGTGGGGAGCTGCACCTGGTTCGCTGCACACCGGACGGGTTCGATGAGTTTGCCAACTGGCCACTCGATACCGCTGGATCAGATCGACCCGCCATCAGGTTCCCGTGCTGGGCCGCCCCCATCATTGCGGGCGATTGCTTTCTCGTCCGCGGCGATCAAACCGTGATCTGTCTCGAACTGCCCGCTCATCCCTGAACCTTCTCGTTCCCCGTGACCTCAGTTGGTTAGCTTCTAGCCGTTTGCCGATTCCGTTTGCCCTTGGCTCTGTCATGTCTCAACCTGCTCCTGTCCGTATGATTCCGACCGGCGACGCGACAGCCATGTTGCCGACGCCAACGACTAAACCGATCACGGTGATCGCGACCGAAGCGATCCGGGAGACTTTCGATGACGTCTGTTTGCAACAGGCGATCAATTCGATGCAGGCGCCCGGTGTGACGGATGTGATTTTGAACCCGGATGCGCACCTGGGATACGGCGCCCCCGTGGGCTGTGTGATGGTCTCGCCGACCCATGTTTATCCGGGGCCGGTCGGCGTCGACATCAAGTGTTCGATGAGTCTGTTGCAATTGGATTTGCCCGCCGAGGCGATCGACGATCGCAAGACACGTCGCGCCTTGATTTCGGCCATCTGTCAACGCACCCCTACCGGCGCGGGGAAAGGCCAACGCAACGTTAGCAAGGCTCGACCGGTCAACCGCACGTTGGGGAAACAATTGGTTGTCGAGGGAGCGAGCGAGAGCGTTTGTGAGCAGTTGGGGATCCCACCGCAGTGGGCCGAGTACTGTGAAGACGCCTTTCACGTCGGCCATGATGAGACCCAAGCCGCTCTGGAAACACGGCTGAGCGATCTGCTCGAGCAGCGTCATATGAGCAATTTTTCTGACAAGATGTCCCAGCTCGGTTCCTATGGCGGTGGCAACCATTTTGGTGAATGCGAGGTTGTTTCGGTCGACGATAGCGATCGGGCCCGCGAGGTAGCCGACGTGTTTGGGCTGCGCGACAACAACGTCGCGTTCCTATCGCACTGCGGGTCGCGTGGTTTCGGTCACAATCTTGCCTCCGGCCAATTCAAGTCTTTGCAGGCCAAGTTCAAGCGTTGGGGGATCCCGCTGCCCGGAGGCGACCGCGAGTTGGTGTATGCGCCACTGGGGACCGAAGAAGCAAACGATTACCTCGACGATATGGCCTTGGGAGCCAATTTCGCGACCGTCAATCATCTGATGATCAATGCGCTCGTGCTCGAAGCGTTCCAGGAAGTGATCCCGGGGACCACGGGGCGGCTCGTTTATTTCATCAGCCATAACATTGCCAAGAAAGAGATTGTCGACAATGCGCCTGCGTGGGTGCATCGCAAGGGCGCCACGCGGGCCTATCCCGCTGGCCATCATGCGCTGCGAGAGACGCCGTTTGCCGATACCGGCCATCCGATCCTCTTGCCCGGCAACCCTCGCGATGGATCGGCCGTGATGGTGGCAGATGCGGGCGCAGCGAAGTCTCGCTATAGCGTCAATCACGGTGCGGGGCGTGTGCTCGGTCGGCGACAAGCCAAGCGGACGCTCGATCAATCGACGATCGACAGCGAACTCGACCAGCACGATATCCTGAGTAACTGCCGGCAGTACCCGATGGACGAGGCTCCCGCTGCGTACAAGGATTTTGAAGAGGTCTTGCGATCGGTCAAGAAGGCGGAACTGGCCAGCGAAGTGGCCCGCTTGAAGGCTCGGTTCGTGATCAAGGACGGCAGCAAGGCAGACGACTGAATAGGCGAAAACGTGACAACCGTGTTCGCCTCGACTATCTTCTGCAGAGTGATCTCGTTTCGAACCCACCGCCCATTCGCGCTCAGGCCTTCCTATGCAACGTCGTGATTTTCTCACCGGACTCGTCGCCGCTTCCATCGCTACGCCTACGGTACTCGCACGCGGGCCGATCCAACGTAGTGGCCCGCCGCGACTGAGTATCGCATTGGCCGCCTATTCGCTGCGAAGCTACTTTGGGTATTCCCGAGGGAAGCCGCAGCGCGTGGTCGAAGGCGGGACTGAAATCGACATGTTCGATTTTCTCGACTACTGCGTTGCTGAGGGGTTTGATGGTGCGGAACTGACGAGTTACTTCTTTCCACCGCAATGCGACGACGCGTATTTGCTATCGCTGCGGCATGCCGCGTTTACGAAGGGGTTAGCGATTTCGGGAACGGCAATCGGGAATAACTTTACTGTCGGGAAAGGCCCGCGACTTGACGACGAGATCGCTCAAGCGAAACAGTGGATCGATCGGGCTGCCGTCCTCGGTGCGCCCCACGTGCGTTTCTTTGCCGGCACGGCCCGGGATCTCAATCAGGGAACGTCCCGGCTCGATGAAGCGATTGCGGCGCTCAGCGAGTGCGCCGCACACGCAGCGACCAAGGGCGTGTTCCTTGGCGTCGAAAACCATGGCAATCTCACCGCCGCCAACATGCTCGAGATCATGCGACGGGTCGATAGCCCGTGGATCGGCATCAATCTCGATACCGGTAACTTCCATAGCGACGACCCCTATGCAGATCTCACCGCCTGCGCCCCCTACGCGGTCAATGTACAGGCCAAGGTCAGTATGAAAACGCCGGCAGGAAAAACCTATCCCGCGGACTTCACGCGAATCGGCAAGATCTTGAAGGACTCGGGCTACCAAGGCTTCGTCAACCTCGAATACGAGGACGCCGCCCCGTACGAAAACATCCCCAAGGCCCACCAAGAGCTGCGTTCGGCACTCGCGTGAGCCGGTTGGCACAGGCTTTGCTCCACTGTTGCCGTTATACCCGCATTCATGTTGGATGCGGAGAGAAAAATACCTCAGTGGAGAGTAAGTGATGTATATCGGTGGTGGAATCCTCGGCACAATCTTGTTGATTCTTTTAATTCTTTTCGTCGCGCGGCGCGTTTAGAGCTCTGTCCGATCCGGGGGAGCTACTCTGGCGAGATGAGTTGTTCTGTGTGGCGCTTAGCCACCTTGCCGGAGTGAACCGGCTCCCCGCTCCGATTAGACTTCGCCGGACGTGTGGCTTCAGCCCCTCAGTTCACGCGGCGACTGTATAGCCACCACTCGCCCAACAGTACGGCGAGCGCCAGCATCAGCAGCAATCGCCAGTACTCGTGGCGAGATTCGATACCCGCGCTGGTGGCGGACACGTTGGCGAAACCAAGCTCCACGTCTGACTTGGTCGATAGATGGCTTTCTTGGCTATCGAATAGGTTGATCGCAAACCGATCAACGACATGTTCTTGACCGCCGGTCCGACTCCCGTCTGCGCCGACGAGTTGGTAATTACCTGGCAAGCTCGTCTGGACGACTTCCAAATTACCCCCTTCGCCGACTGAAAACTCCTCCAATGGAGTGTCTTGATCCTCGGCACCGGAACGTATTAAAGCGACTTCGCGGATCACACTCTCGATCCGTACCGGCACCGTTTCACCGGGGCGATAAGACGGGGCGGCGGAGGATGCTGCCGCACCTGCGAGATTACGTAGCACGTTGAGCAAGAACACCGGCCAGGAGCGTTCGGCGTACCAGTTGGTATTGGCCTGCGTGGTACCACTGGAGTCTTCGGTAACCAGAGCAAACCCCAACACGAGGTCTCGGTAACCACCCCGCGGCGCCATCGCCATCACGGTGCCCAGGTCCGATTCGACGAGCGTGGTGGTTCCTTCGGGGCCCTCGATGCCGCGCCCCGAAAAGACCAGGAGAGAGTACATCTCCAGGTACCGCAGGAGCGGATGGGAGCGGTCGATGTCGATCAGCGTCAAACTGCTCGCTGGGGTCGTCCACTGCCAATCGTCGCTCGGCAAGTCGCCGATGGTGAATGTGTTGGTCGCCGGTAAATTGGGTGGCTGACATCGATCGAAGATCATCAGGTCGTCGTTGCCGGTGGCAGCCCGCTTTCGGAACGTCTCGGTCGTCAGATAATCGGGGCTGACGAATTCACAGGACGCGATTCGTTTCGCCTTTTCAGTCGTCAATGCAAGTTCGAGCGGGCGGTTGCCTGTGGTGACGACGAGCACTGAAACGAGTCCCGACGGAGTCAAGGCAGCGTAGGCCGTATTGTCGAGCGTCAAATCGTCCTGGATATCGAGAGTGAATCGAAGCCGCACTGCCTCGGGTGCCTCGACGGTGAACGACAGGCCGGTTTGTTCGCCCGGCGCCAGTGATATTTCTGTCGCATCGACGAGTCGCCCTTCTAGGAGCAGGGATGCGTCGGTATCGAGTGGCTGATCTCCTGTGTTGACGACCGTTGCGAACACCTCGACGTCCGTGGCATCTTGCAAACCTCGCGTCGCTGAAAATGACGTGATGGCGAGATTTTGTGTTTGAGGCGATCCGACCGCATGGTAGACCGGTTTGAGGTTGCCGAGTGGAAAGTCGGCTGCGTTGGGGAAATGACCGTCGCTATAAATTTGCAGTTCAGCGGGCATGGCCTCGGCAGCGGACTCGTCATCGTCATCGGTGGCGGATACCCGCCGTGGATTGGCCAAACCGTCTGCCGCTCGCAGGGCGGCCAAGATATCGGTGGGACGATTGGTTACGGTGCACCGGGACAAAGCATCGCGAAGTCGGGCGCGATCGGAGGTGAAGGCCTGCATGACTTCGGCCCGATCGCTGAACGTGATCAGCATGGCCGATTCGTGGTCTTGCATCGCCTCGATTCGCTCGCCGATCCGATCGCGTGCCTGTTCGAACCGAGACTGCGAGGGGCCCTCAGGGGTTTCCACTGCCGGTGCCTGCATGCTCGCGGAGGTATCGAGCAGAAATACGATCCGGCCGAGCGAACTGGTTTCACCGCGAATGCCCGGGCGAAACAATGCCACCGCAGCGAGCAGGACGGCCAGCAGTTGCAGCAGCAACAGGATGCTATTGCGGAGCCGCTGCAGCAGGCTGTTGACGTGCAGGTCTTCGATCGTGCGCGACCACAGATAAGTGCTCGGTACCTCAACGCTTTCCCGCCGAAGTTTCAAAAAGTACATCAGGATAATGCCGACGGGCACCGCCGCGAGTACCACCCACGGCCACACACCGGTCAAGGCAGGGATCCAGCTCAGTGCGGCAAGGTGAGACGGAATTGTTGTCACCGGACGACTCCACGAGAGCGGAGATACTTCGTCATGACGGTTTCAACAGGCGTATCGCTGGGTACTAAAACGTGCATGATCGATCGTTTCGCACAGTACTGGCGAGCATCGTGTAGGAAACTTTGCAGCGTCTCATGATATCGATCGATGACGTATTGATTGACAGTGATCTCTGCGGCGTCGCCGTCCTCGACATCAATCAGCCGGCGATCCCCTCGCAGTGGTGGATCCATTTCCTCTTGGGAGAGCACCTGCAAGACGAACACATCCATTTGGCGGCCGATCAGCATTCGCAGCGCCGACTCGTACCCAGCCTTGTCCATCAGGTCGGTAATCAGCACGACGACACCCCTGGAGACGCCCCGCAGGACGAACTCCTTGACCCCATCGTGCAGGGACGTGTTGGCTGCTGGATTCTGACTCGGGGCGGGTTCCAAGGTACTGAGATACTGCAGCATTTTCCACAGGCCAGCTCGCGACCGGACGACCGGCGCCGACTTACCGCCCGGACCCAGCTCCTGCACACAGACGCGGTCGCCGCGGCATAGACCGATGTAGCCGAGTGACGCAGCGAGCTGTTTGGCGACATGCAGCTTGTTGGGGGTGCCGAAATTCATCGATGCACTGGTGTCGATGAGCGCGTAGAAGTGCAGATCCTCCTCCTCTTGAAAGAGTTTGAGGAAGAGTTGATCCAGACGCGCGTAGAGATTCCAATCGATCAGCCGCAAGTCGTCGCCGGGAACGTAATTGCGGAAATCCGCAAACTCGACACTCTGTCCTTTCCGCCGGCTGATTCGCTCACCCTTCATCCGGCCTCGAAAGATCTTTCGTGAGACCAGCTCGAGTCGCTCGAGACGGTGCAGCAGGGCGGGCGAAAGCAGGGCATCAGCCTGACCGCTAGCAGCCTCCGCAATCGGCACGGGCGAGGGGTCGGTGGTCAAATCGGAGGCATCAGGCATGCTCCCTAGAATACCCGAAATCGCTACAGCCGCGTCACCGGTCGCCCCATTGTCGACCGACGGCTCTGTCCGTCGGGAGTCCCAGCCGATGTGCGCTTCGCACGAGGCGTTCACGCCTCCTATTCCACACCTCCCCCAGACCGAGGAGATCGTGCAGTTCAGAAGTTTCTTATCCTCGGGTTCTTCTCGGAATTTAGTGGCAATCATTCAGGATGCGGGATTTTTTGAGGCATGGGCTCCTGCGTCCAGTGAGCCAAAAAGGAACCCCCGGCAAGCATAAAACCACCGAGTGTTGACCGCACCACTGGCGCGCTTTCGAGCCGGATTATCCCTTCCCAGGCCCGCGTCCCCGCATTGCCTGAGTCAAATGGCGTGGACTTAAGCAGGTTGACTCGAGTTTCACGGGCATCTGTTTTCGCTTCCGTCCGGCTTGTCCGGGCGGAGCGGCAACTGCAAGCTACCTGCAAAACGCCCTCGCCAGATCGATCTCCGCTCCGGACTTGTCCCGGCGGAATCAGCGAAGCAAGTCGTGTGACCGCCGGGACAAGCCCGAAACGGAGCACCGTTTCTACTTCGCATTTTTTCGGTAGCTGCCAGTTGATTCCTCCGCCGAGACAAGCTCGACGGAAGGATGTCTCACAGGCGGCAATCGCTTAAGTCCACGCCATTCGAGCCGAGCTCTGCAGCGGTGCTGGCTTGGCAAGGGATATCTCGGTCGCCAG
>NZ_SJPK01000006.1:91962-366419 GCF_007859855.1 Allorhodopirellula solitaria | reverse complement strand
TTGCGCTGCGATCTTGCAGCATTGGTTGATCGTTATCATCGGATGGCCTGAAGCGACAGCGATTAGTTTCGCCAAGCTGGCATCACTGATTGCGAAGATGGCGGCGGAAATCGCCAGTCACCTCAACGCATCGAGTGCTCAACTGGTGGATTTTTTCAATCGTCTCATCTCCCGCGTCCGACGTCGTTGCCAAAGAACCAAACGCAAGGCAAAACCAGGAACAATGGAGTTGCTCGCCGACCCAAACCTCCTCGAGTACTGCTTAACTTGATGCCTATGAGGTGGCGCTGCGCTGACCTACGGCTATTCTCTGAAATCCCTAACGGGATACTTGTGGGCAACTGACAGTTCGTCGCCTCGTCCACTATGCCACTTATTACTCCTGCGTTCCTTAGCAGTGGGCACCCACCGCTACCCACCGCGGCCGGCTGAAAAGAGTCACGCGGAAGGGGGCATCCCGACGTGCGTAGGCGCCGGCCCATTCGAATACTGTCACAGTGAGGAAGCCGACAAGCCCTGCAAGCCAATCGATGTGCAGGCGGAGGTTGGCTTCCACTGGGGCGTTGTGAGCACTTGCGAATATGGCGGGGTGGAGCCGGTCCTCATTCACATGTCCAATCCTTTGAGTGTTTCGATGACTTGGTTCATGCGGCACGGGAGCGTGCCTGAGAGACTGAGATAGCTGATCTCACGGCGAACGAGATCCGATTTAATCCTTGCCTGAAAGTCCTCGCGGTGAAGTTCGCCGCTGCGATCCCAGGTGTCATCGTAGGGAATGTCGGTGTCGCAAACAAAACAGAGCTGATACCGATCACGGCATTGATCCGCCAATGCACTGACGATCGGATGAGCCTCTGCGTGATAATCATAGGAGAACTGATAGGTGGTGGTAGCGTCCGTATCGATGAACAGATAGCGATTGGCATCCAAAAGGATTTCGTCTTCACGCTCACGATGCTCCACTGCGATCTCCGCTAGCTGTCCACCGAGCCATGGCCCCACCCAACGCGATCGTTCCGACGACGGATACCGCAATCGAGAAAGCCAGCCAAGAAGTAGCCAGCGACTTCACGATCAGTTCCTCTTCACGCGCATCTTGACGAGTCCAGTAGTACCATCCATAGAACTGCAGGAAGACGTAGATGACGTGCAGCAACAGATCCGAATACAGTTTTGCATCGTAGAAAACGACGAGGAATAGAAGAACCTGAATCAGTCCGGTGGGCCAACACCAAACACTTCGGCGAATCGTCAACAGGACGCACAGAAACCCGAATCCGGTCGCGGTCAGTTCGATCCAGTTCACAGCATAAAATCCTATGGCACTCTTTTCTGTTCTTCGGGGAAATCACAAGATGCCATCAGTTCATCCGCACGGCGGGGCAAGACGGGCTTTCTGGGATGTCTTCATGATTCGAATTGTACCCGAAAATACGAAACGCCCGCGACGGATTGCTCTGTCGCGGGCGTTTTGGTTTCGGTTGACCGGCTGGTTTAAAGCAAATTGACAACGCGGTCGGCGAGTCCTTTCTCGCCGAGCACGATACTCATATTGCCCGTCGATGCGATCTTTTCGAGCACCTCCAGTTCCCGCAATCGCATCAGCGTGGGGTTGTCGGCGAGTAGCTTGGCCGTGTTGGCCTGGCTACGCATAGCTGCCGTTTCCTCACGACGAGCGATCAAGTTCGCCTCGGCCGCTTTCTTGGCTTCGGTCACCTTGTTCATCAAGTCCTTCATGTCGCCTGGCAGGATGACGTCGCGGATTCCTACCGAGACGACTTCCAGGCCGAGCACGCTGGCCCGCTGGCGAACGCTCTGCTCGAGTTCCTCGACCAGATCATCCTTACCGCTCAGGAAGCGATCGAGATCCCGACCCCCCACCGCCGAACGCAGCGCGAGCTGCGTTTCACGGTAGATCGACTGACGCACGTCATCCGAGCTACTGACCGCGCGGCGAGCATCATGGACGATGTAAGTCACCATCGCATTGATCCGTAGCGACACCTTGTCCGCCGTCAACATCTCTTGGCCGGACACGTCGACTTGCGATTCACGCGTGTCGATTTCAACCACGCGAGCATCTCCGGCGCCTTTCCAGAACGCGTACAAACCAGGATCAAGTTGATCGACGTAACGGCCGTCCAAGAACAGCACGCCCACGTGATCACGGTCAATTTTGCACACATCGAGGAATCGGACCGCATCGCCGCCGCGAACGATCGATGCGAGCTGGCTGTGCTCGAGTCGTGCGTTCTCGATCGTAACCGTTTCGACGCAGACATCGCGAACGCCGGTCCAGAACGCGTAGAGTCCAGGACCGAGCACGCGGCTGAAACGACCGTCGATCCACACCAGGGCTCGCTGATGATCGCGCAGGTCCACGACCTCTGCCGCATCGGCCAAAGCGCCCGACTTTACGATGACGTCGAGTTGCTCATGAAAGATCCACGGATCACGCTTGCTGACCACTTCAACGTGGTACTTGCCGAAGCGAGGGAATACGAAGTGCTTTCCGGCAGCGAGCAAGCCGACGAATTCGCCATCACGGAGTTTCAGCCCGACTTCGTGGCTGCGAACACGTATTTTTTTGAACAACATAAGAAGGTTCTCCTGAACCATAGCGGCGAGATTCACAGCCGACTCGCAGGCGGCATCGTTTCGGATTGAGGTGGAAGAAGGAGGCTTTTGGGCAAACGATTGTTCGCCGGAATCACACAGAACATTCACGGAGAAACGCTACGAACGATCGAGCTTGACTGTCATCCGCTGAATCGGACCCCCGCCGAATTTCGGCCGCCCGCAGACAGCGTCATCGGTTGGAATCGTTTTCAGTTTCTGACAACCTCGCGTGAAAGCTCGCGCTGCATTCCTGCAAGGCGATGCTCGGGTGCTGCCGAGGACGACACGCCAGCAGTTGCTATTGCGTCGCCGAAGGCCGATTCAGCGAGGCAACCGAATGCCCGCCAGCTTCATGGTGAACGCTTTCGCGCTCGGGAGCTTTGACCTCTCAGTCAAAGCGTTGGTGCGTGACGGGAGTCGAACCCGTGACCGTCAGGGTTGCAGCCTGATGCTCTATCCACTGAGCTACTGCGACCGATGCACGTTTAGAACCCACCCTAAGACTTAGGGAACTCGCGGTACACGGAAAACCAATCGCAAGGCCGCGAGGAAACCGCGCCGCCGGAACTCACATCGGCCGATCGCACTGACCTAGAGGCAATTTGGCTGGCGATGTTCGCGATAATTGGCGAGAAGATGCTCGGCCGCTGCCCTGCCAGATACCGACAACCTTCTGCATGCCAAAGGCATTTCAGAAAACAGCCGGCGGTTTGAGCGGAGCGAACACCACCGGAGAGGTCCCTTACTGCGGCGATTCGTTGCTCGCGGCGTCCTGTGGCTGCGGGTCCGCTTGATCGACCGGGTGTGTGGCGGAGGCGAGCGTTTCGTCTTCGTCGAGTTGCCAAGGGTTGGTCCACTCCGACCAATGGTCCATGTAGTCCGCACAGGCTTGGCAGCTCTCGGCTTGCTCTACGATCCACGCTTTGGCTTGATCCACAAGCTCGGTTTCCTGGGAGAGGCTGGCGCGACCGGTGAGAACCATACTACGCAGAAACACGAAGTAGGTATCGAGGACATCGCAGCGGCAGTAGTCGCTGATTGCCTTCAAGTCACCCCGGTCATAGTAGGATTGGACCTGGTCGCCGCTGAGGCCCATCTTCCCGGGCTTGCCGAGCGATTGAGCGGCGAGGTTCAAGCCGCCGTTGAAACGGGCGGCGGAGAAGTTCGTAAGCAGTTCTTGCAGATCGAGATGCGATCCGGTGCTAAAACGGTTTCGGCGAGATTTGTAGCCGCTGTCGTCAAACCACTTGGGGATCGACAGTCCGAATCGAAAAGCTGCGAGTTCCATCAGTGGAATATCGAAGGATCGTCCATTGAAGGTCACCCACTGGGGCATCTGATAGGCTTCCCAGCCCTGCCAGAAATGCTTGGTCATCACATGAGGGCGAAAGTGAGGCTCATCGAGCGACTTGATATCGAGCAACCGGAAATCCGCAGTCACTTTGGCGATCACGACCGAGATCGGGACCATGAAGGTATGCGGAATGAAGGTCGAACCGGTTTGTTCCAACCTTTCGGCTTGGTATCTCTCGATCGCTTCGTCGGCGGAAAGCTTCTCACCGCTGTATCGAACAGCGGCGATCAACTCTCCGTCGGCGATGCTCTCGACATCAAAGATTAGATGCGCGACGGCGTCACAATTCGCTTGGCTCATACAAGCTTCGTTCTGCCTGGGATGACGCATCCATCCGATGGTGGCACGCCTTCGGTCTCCATGTTCTTGGGCCAAAGATCGAGAGTCGATTTATCGGTCACAAAATCCCAGGTAACTTTCTGACCCGTGTAGGCTGCCAAGCGGCCGAGTACGGCGGTCAAAGAGCTGTCGGCGGTTTGCTTCAGCTCGACGATCGGTTTGCCAGCGCGGATCGAATCGATGAGATCCTTGTGCTCTTGTTTGTAGGCGTCGGCGATGCTGCCCGAGGCGGACCAGATCTCTTTGCCTTGGCGGTCAACCATTCGCGAACCGCCGCTCATGGCATCGATGTGCATGTTCGCTTCGGTCCCGTAGATCACGCTACCGTTATCACCTTGCGTGTTGGGAATTTGCCGGCACATGAAGGAGACGACACGGTTGCCGGGATAGACGTAATCCACCGACATGCTGTCCCACATTTCACTGCCTTCGGGACGGGTGAATTGACCACCGGCGCCGTAGGCGGATTCTGGAGGAGAGCCCATCACCCAGTTAATCGCGTCGATGTTATGAACGGCTTGTTCGGTAATTTGGTCGCCGGACAACCAGACGAAGTGCATCCAGTTATATAGTTGGTATTCCAGTTCGCTCATTCCGGGTTTTCGGTTTTTGAACCAGATCGAATTGGAGCAGTAGCGGGTCGTCGCACTGACGATATCGCCAATCGCGCCGTCGCGAATTTTCTGGACCGCGTCGATGTAATTCGATTGGCGGCGGTACTGGGTTCCCGTCACGATTGCGGTACCGCCTGCCACGGCACGCTCGTGGGCATCTAAGCAGACTTGGTATCCAGCCGGATCGACGCAAGTCGGTTTCTCGGCGAATACGTGTTTCCCAGCATCGACTGCATCGGAAAGATGATAGGGGCGAAAACCGGGAGGCGTGGCCAAGAGCACGACGTCGACATCAGGATCGGCGAGGACTTGTTTGTAAGCGTCGAGTCCCACGTACATCTTGCTGTCGGGAACGTTCACCTTATCGCCGTGGCGATTGCTCATTCCACGTCGTGTCCGCTCGCATTTCGAGGGATCGACGTCTGCCAGAGCGACGAGCGTGATGTTCTCATTGATGGTCAGCGAGTCGTTGACTGCTCCCGTTCCACGACCACCGCAGCCGACCAAGGCAATGCGAATGTGCTGGCTGGAGTCGGCCTTAGTTGATTCCTCGCTGCTTGTCTCGGCGGCCGAAGCGCTCGATGAGATCGCGAGCGTCGATGCAGCGATCGCTGAAGTCGCAACCCGGTTGCGAAGGAAGTCACGCCGATTCTCATTGGCACGAGGCTGCGGCGATTCAGGATTGCTCGGTTGGTTTGTCATAGATTTACGCGTGTGTGTGGAAAGGGAAGGTGTTGAGGCGGGAAGGGGGTCGCCGCGAGCGGGCGTCACAGAGGAAGACCGCACCACAAGAGACCACCTTAAAGAATCTGTCTGGTATTCTACACCAAAGTAAAATGGCGAGGGCAATCGTGCAGCAAGCTCGCCATCACCCATTTCCTCGCAGTGAATCCTTCAAGCTGGACCATCATGGCAATGCAATCCCAATCCGGTTTCGACCATCCGATCACCCTACCGCATGGAGCACCGGCGAGTTGTCGACCGCTAAACGCTCCCGCAGCGTTCTCGCTCGTCGTGGCAGGTCTGCTCGCGGTGTTCGTCAACGCCTCGCCAGAGCTCTGCGCTCAAGAAAAAAATATTTCGGAGTCTTCTCGCAATGCCACGGAACCAGAACTGAAGGGGATCCTTTCGCCAGCCGATCGGGGGAAAGCCATCGCGAGATGGGAGAAAGAGATCGCGAGATTAGAACGGCTCGATCGAACACACGATGACCCTGAGAACGCCGTCATGTTGATGGGCAGTAGCAGCATCCGACTGTGGGAAGATGCTGCCGAGATGCTAGCTCCCTATCCGATCATCCGCCGGGGGTATGGGGGCGCTCGATACAGCGACCTCGTCGTATTCGCTAAACGGTTGGTCAGTCCACATGAGTACCGAGCACTCGTCGTGTTCGTCGCCAATGATATTACCGGCTCGAACGCAGATCGCCCCGTCGACGCGGTGCGCAAGATGGTGCTGCATGTGATCGCGGTCTCTCAAGAACACCAGCCCGACGCCCCGGTCTTGCTAGTCGAGGTGACGCCCACGCCATCGCGGTGGGGTGTGTGGCCACAGATCCGCGAACTCAACGCGATGATGCGTGAGATTGCGCTGACTCACCCAGGCGTATCGTTCGTTAGTACGGCTCAGTACTACCTCGATGACCAGGACGTGGCGCGGCCGGAGTTGTTTCGGCAGGACCAACTTCACCAGAATGAGCCGGGATATCAAATTTGGGCTGACATTATTCGCCGGCGTCTCGACGAGGTTCTAGGAGGCGCCACTCCCCCAGCAACTGCGTCAGCGAAATCCTCCTCGCAGCAAGAGGTCAGTGGCGCTGCCATCGAGGGGAAATAGGCGAGGGCAGGTAGACATGGATGCAGCCGCTTAGTTCTTGGTTTAGAATAGCTTCGTCGCCACGGGGCTCAGGTTGGCCTGGGGCCGTGCGCGATTTCCAATGAGCATCCCGCCGATTTCCCGCCTTTGTCTGAATCACTACTGCCATGAACATGCAAATCCATTCTCAGCAGACTCAGTCGCTGAGCCCCCGTCTGAACCTCGTTAATATTGCCCTCGTCGTTGGTCTGAGCTGTTGGTTCTCGCCAAGCACACAGGTTTCCGCTGCCGAGACCGAGTCGGCGGGCGTACCGACCGAGGAGGCGAACCTGGGCGACCCCTCACTGACCGAGGGGGTCCCCGGCGAGGGACCGTTGACGATGGAGCAAGCCAAGCGGTGGTTGGCTCGCCCGGAGAACCATGCAGCGTTGGACGTGAAATTGCCGCGCGGACTCGATGCTGCGTCGGGCAACATCTTCATTCCCGAGGACAACCCGATGACCCGCGCCAAAATCGAGCTTGGACGTCAGCTCTATTTTGATCCCCGGCTGTCATCGGACAGTTCAATCTCGTGCGCATCTTGCCATGCCCCGGAGTTTGGCTGGGCAGCAGACACTCAATTTGGGGTGGGTGTGCGCGATCAAACAGGGAATCGCAATTCACCGGTTTCGTTCAATCGGATACTGAGCAAGCATCAATTCCATGATGGGCGTGCCGCAACGCTTGAAGAACAGGCGGTGGGGCCGATCGAAAACCCTGTCGAGATGGCGAGCAACCACGATGACTGCGTCGAGACGCTCGCAGCGATCCCTGTATACCGGACTCAGTTTGAGAGAATTTTTCCTGATGGCGTGACAATTGATAACGTTGGCAAAGCCATTGCGACGTTTGAGCGTGCGATCGTGACCGGCCCCGCCCCGTACGACTATTACGTTCCCCTGGCAACGTTCGAGAAGGCGTTTGCTGATGACCTCGAGTACCTCGACGAAGAACCCGAGCTCGCCGAGCAGTACAATCAGCTCAAGGCTGAGGCGGCCAAGAATCCGATGACGGAGTCGTCTATCCGCGGCATGGAGCTCTCCTTCGGCAAGGCGAACTGTGCGGTATGTCACGCGGGTGCAAACTTCACCGATGAACAGTTCCATAACATCGGCGTGGGGATGGACACCGATGAACCAGATCTCGGTCGGTTCGTCGTTACCGGTGAGGAGCAGGACCGTGGTGCTTTCAAAACCCCGACGATGCGAAACGCGTCGGAGTCTGGTCCCTACATGCACGACGGCAGCCAAAAGACGCTCGAGGAGGTGGTCGAGTGGTACGACAAAGGCGGGCACCCAAACAAGTGGCTGAGCGACAAAATGAAGCCACTGAACCTCACCGACACCGAGAAAGCCGACTTGGTTGAGTTCATGGTTCAGGGACTGACCAGTGATTTCCCTGTCATTGAGACTGGACGATTGCCGGCTGACCGGTAAGGTAGTCGTCACCGCTACCTCACTTTTCGGATCATCCTGCCCACCATGCCCGCTACCGCCATCGCCCCGCTGAAGATCGGCAACCTGACCATCGACCCGCCTATTCTGCAGGCGCCGATGGCCGGGTTTACCAACGCCGCTTTCCGGCAGATCGTCCGCGAATTCGGCGGTGCGGGTTTGCTCGCTACCGAGATGGTCAATGCGCGCGGTTTTGTGTGGCTCGACGAGCACGAAGCCGAGCACCCGGATCGCCTGTGGGGCGTGGCGGATGAGCCTCGCCCCTTGGCGGTTCAAATCTGGGACAATGATGCTGCTACCATGGCCAAGGTCGGCGCGCGTTTGGTGGAAGAGTACGGTGTCAGTGTCGTGGACATCAATTTTGGTTGTCCGGTTCGCCAGGTCACCGAGAAAGCCCATAGTGGCAGCTACCTGCTCCGCGAACCGCAGCGAATGCATGCAATCATTTCCCAGCTCGTTCAGGTTTGCGCGCCGACTCCCGTCACGGCCAAGATTCGGCTCGGTTGTCATCCCAAGAACATCAATTGTGACGAGATCGCACGCGTCGTCGAAGAGGCGGGTGCGGCTGCCTTGACGGTCCATGGCCGAACGGCTGCGGACATGTTCCGTGGCCATGCCGATTGGGACCGCATCAGCGAGATCAAGGCGCACCTGAAAAACATCCCGCTGATCGGTAACGGCGATCTCGACAGTCCTGAAAAAGTCGTGACCGCATTCGAAAAGTACAATGTCGATGCGGTGATGATTGCACGTGCGTGCCTCGGGCGTCCTTGGCTGTTTTCACAAGCCGCAGCGGCGCTGCGAGGCGAGCCCATCCCTCCCGAACCCACCATGGTTCAACAACGCGATGTGATGTTGCATCACTATCGGTTGGTGGTCGATCGTTTCGGCGAAGAGAAAGCGACAATATTGATGCGCAAATACGCTTGCTGCTATGCCCAGGGCAAACGCGGCGCTCGACACTTTCGGACCCACGTGGCCAAGGTGTCCACGGAGGCCGAGTTCTATGCCGTCGTGGAAGAACATTTTCCACTCAGCCCCGCGGATTGAATGGAGTGCCAAACGCGCCCACGCCTAGTCTCCTGATTCGAGCCGATGCCTCCGTCCATGCCGGTACTGGGCACGTGATGCGCATGCTAGCCTTAGCCCAGGCGTGGCAGCGGCGTGGTGGGCAAGTGCACCTGCTCTCGCACACGCTACCTCACCAGTTGGCCCAACGTGTTGCCGCCGAAGCCGTTGTGCTGCACCACCTCGACGCGGCCGCCATCGTTTCAGGAGCCACCGATCAGCGGAGCACGATTGATTTGGCTCATCACGTTGGCGCGACGTGGGTGGTTGCTGACGGTTATGGATTCACATCCGAGTTTCAAACGGCGATTCGCCGAGCGTCGCTGCGATTGACGATGGTGACCGATTTCGACTACTGCCGCGAGTGGTCCGCGGACCGAATCGTCAACCAGAATCCTCATGCTTCGCGAGAACCTTATCGCTGCGATGTTGGGGATTGCCAACGCCTTTTCGGCACACGGTACGTATTGCTGCGAAGGGAGTTTGTAACTGCAAGAGAGGCGACGGAAGGGCAAGGGTTGCTCGATCGACCTCGCCGGTTGCTAGTCACTCTCGGTGGCAGTGATGCTGAGAATGTCACTGGCGAGATTCTTGAGGTTCTTGCTCGTCTGGACACCGAGCCGATCGATGTGCGTGTTTTGGTGGGCATGGCCAATCCACATCATAAAGCCCTGCAGCAACACGCAGATTTGTCACCGCACAAGGTCGAGATTCTCAGCGGTGTCGACGACATGCCCGCACAGTATCAGTGGGCCGACGGTGTCCTCACAGCGGGCGGCAGTTCGTGCTGGGAATGGATGTACTTCGGGTTACCAGCGGCGGTTATCGTGATCGCGGAAAATCAACAGCCCATCTATGACGAGCTCGTTGAGCATCAGGTTGCGATCGGATTGGGGCATCCGCAGCAGGTTGACATCGCTAGTCTCCAGGAATTCGTGCAGTCACTCACCACCGAAGCTGGTGACCTCAATCGATTTCGAAATTGGGTTGATGGCTATGGAGCCGATCGGATCGCCTCGGCGATGGGATCAGGGGTTTGGCTGCGGAGAGCAACTGCGACTGATTGCCGTCTGTATTTCGACTGGGCGAACGATCCGACGGTACGTAATAACTCACTGCAGAGCAGCATGATCGCTTGGGAGGAGCACTGCGAATGGTTTTGCGAGCAGATCGCTCGCGATGATCGACGCTTGTTCTTATCGATACGGGGGGAACAACCGGTCGGGCAGGTGCGGATGTCGCTGACACCTGATCGAGAGTGGCAACTTGGCTTTTCTGTAGCCGCCGAGGCACGCGGTAGTGGACTCGGCGGAGAGATCTTGCGGCTCGGGATCGCAGCGATGCGAAATGAGGGCGAGCACGACTTCGTCGCCACGGTGAAGCAAGCCAACGTAGCGTCAGCGAAGTGTTTCGAAAGGCTTGGTTGGAAGCGAACCCAACTCGATCAGACGTATCAATATCGAAGCGAAGAGCAATGACGATGGCGCAGCAGGTGATCCCAGTCGTTCGCCAATTGGATCAAGACCACAAGACCGACCTCGTAAAACTTTTCCGCCGGCTGCGACATCTTCCCTACTGCGTATGGTTGGACTCGGCGTCGGATCATCAGCATGACCGGGGGCGATATTCGTTTCTGACGGCGGACCCGGTGGCGTGGTGTCGCGCTGACATGACTTCACCCGACCCATGGCCGTTGCTGCGTCAGTGGTGCCGTGGGTTGCAGCATCGCCCACTCGATACTCAAACGCTGCCTCCGTTCTGCGGCGGCCTCGTGGGGATGATTGCCTATGAAGCGGCCTGGTGGCTCGAACCGGCACTTCGGCCGCCGCCAGAACAGGTGCCGCCAGAGATTCCCGGCATGGCGTTGGGGTTGTACGACTGGACAATAGCGGTAGACCACCGCTTGGAGCAAGTGTGGTTGCTCAGCACGGGATTGAGCGAGACATTCGAGATCGATAGAGAGCGTGCAACGAAAAGAGCAGACCAAGTCATGGGCTGGATCGCAGCGGATCCTTGCGAACCTGATTCCGCTGCTCCACCGAACCCGCATTCGTCCGCGGGGGTAACCAGCAACTTCACCGATGAGCAGTTTGCGCGCAGCGTGGCTGAGATCATCGAAGGCATCCGCGAGGGTGACACCTTTCAGGTGAATCTTGCCCAGACACTGACCCGCCGGGCGACGTGTCCAGCAAAGTCGCTTTATGAGCGATTGAGGCTCGTCAACCCCGCTCCCTATGCGGCATATTTCGATTGCGGTGCGTATCAAGTGCTCAGTTCGTCGCCTGAGGGCTTCCTGCAGGTCCGCATTGAGGAAGGCCAGCGGGTCGTCGTCACGCGTCCAATCAAGGGCACCGTGCGTCGCACCGGAGATAAGAGCGAGGACGCGCGGCTGGGAGGTGAGTTGCTCGCCAGTGAAAAGGATCGAGCCGAGAACATCATGATCGTAGATCTGATGCGAAATGACCTCTCGCGAGTTTGCGAGGACCAAAGTGTGGAGGTCACCGGCCTGTGTGAACTCGAGTCGTACCAGCGAGTCCAGCATCTCGTTTCAACGGTACGTGGCGTGCTCTGCCCGGACTCAGACATGACCGACTTGCTCGCCGCCTGTTTTCCTGGTGGCAGCATCACCGGGGCTCCCAAGGTGGAGGCGATGCGAACCATCGCGAGACTGGAGAAGCGACCTCGGGGGGCTTACTGTGGATCGCTGGGCTATGTCAGCCTCAGCGGCGCAGCAGATTTCAATATCTTGATCCGGACGGTGACTGAGCGGCTTCGCGAAGACGGCTCTGCGGCATGGGAGTTCCCCGTTGGTGGCGGCATCACAGCGCGGAGCGATCCTCAGGAGGAAACGGAAGAAACCTGGGTCAAGGCGGCCAGCCTCCTCGAAGCAATCGAGGCGGCAGGCTAGATTAAAGTTGACTACCGGAGACTCCCCTCCCGCCTCCTCTTTGGCCGTGCTCTATGAATTCCGACCATCCCGAACCGCATCCCGACCAGCCTTCGCCGGATGAGAACCCCGCTTTGCGCGCTCGCATTCCCGATCATGTCGCCGGTGGTAGCTTCAGTACGGGCGCGATCGTGATGACAGGGCCGACCGAATTCATCATCGACTTTTTACAAACGGTTGGACGGCCACACCGCGTGGCAGCGAGGGTGGTGCTCCCGCACCCGGTGATGCCGCAGTTCGTCGAGGCCTTGCAGACGAATCTCGATATCTACCGCAGCCGATTCGGTGAGCCGTCGAGCCCCTCGGCCAATCCCGATCCCGAGCAGCGTCGCCCTTCGCCACAGGAGCTCTATGACGACCTGAAACTTCCTGACGAAACACTTTCAGGAGCCTATGCGACGGGCGTGATGATCGGTCACGGTGCCACAGAGTTTGGCTTGGATTTCCTAACCAATTTCTTTCCGCAGTCCGCCGTCAGCGCCCGTGTTTACCTATCCGCTGGTCAGGTCCCCCGGCTACTCGATTCGCTCAAGGGTGCGATTCGGCAATTGCAGGAGCGTCGCAACCCGCCGCCAGAGCAACTCGACGAGGAGGCGACTGGGGGTCCCGACGAGCCACCCGAGGGTGAACAATAGTTTTGCGGTGATAGCCGCCGGGCAGTTGCGGCGAATACTCGCGCCACGGAGATTTCCCGTCTGTGGTCGTCTGTGGTCGCCTGCGGTCCGACGCCATGGCCATGCCAGGACAGGATCTTGACCGCCCTAATCAGCCGATAGCGGTTGCGAGTGCCGCAGGGGGTCGGCCCACCGCGAGCAGACGGCTGTCACTTTCTCGTCATTTTGCTAAGCTACCGGTGCGACGGAAATCTGCTGCGCGCCGGTTCTGCCGCTACTGATTACTATCGATACCATCTTTGAGAGGCCGCTCCATGTCCTTGCTTCGTGATTCAGCTGAACTGCAACGAACTGTAGGTTGGGACGCGGAATTGTCGTCTTCGCCAGCCGAGCGTCAGCGCCGGCAGAGTTATCTGACGTTTCAGCTTGCGATGGCTGGTTTGACGCCACCGCATGAGTCGGGCCAGGCTCAGCCGGAATCGGCTCTCCCCCGCGAATTGCTGGTGAGTTTCCGGGAGCGAAATTCGATTCTGCGTCAAATCCAACCCCCGATCGATGGTCGGATTGAAGACTTTTTGCAGCGGTACTTTGCCGATTGTTCGGAGACGGAATCGCTGAAGTTGCCCTCGCGATCCCTCTCACTCGACCGCCACGGTCTCGCTCGCGAACTCAGTTTGCCGCTGGGCAAGAACAACTTTGAGAATGACCTCGTCAAATCCTATCGTTGTTTCAACGGTGTGCTCAATAATCCGAAGTCTGACCGCCGCACGACGGCGGGCACATTCCACGTGGTCGAAGGCAGCCTGCCGATTCCAGACGACAAACGGGCGGTGCCGAAGTCCGTGTTCGTGAAGATGTTTGCCGCAGCGATGAATCCGCCCGACTCGGATCTCGAACTTCCTTACACCAGCGGATCGCCCGATCCAGCTCGGACGTGGGTGTCGTTGATGTTGCGCCCGCTCGTCGCGCCGGAAGTCCCGGGTGTCAGTGAATCGAAGACGATGGAAACCCGTTTCTTTGCACCGGGGGTTCATTGCAGTAACCTCGATTTTGTCGAGTCGATTTTCGGCAATGCTGGCGACCCACTTGTTGCCGGTGCGGACGCGGGACTCGATGCACGGCACTGGAGCGGTCACACCGGCTGTGTGATTCTAGCGACGCATCTGGTTAAGCTGACCAAAAAGGAACTGGGGCTGCCTCGCTATGACGACGCAACCGAGCGACAACGCCGTGACGGAATGTGCTGGAAAGACGACTCGGAGCTGTACAACGACGGCTCTGCGTTCAAACTGACCTGCCGCGACGATTCGGGTGTGATCGTGACACTGATCGCGGACAACTATTACGGTTACTGCAAGAAAGAAGTGAAGACTCAGCTCAGCTTCGCTGCCAATTTGATGGGCGGAGCTGAGGAAGAGCACGCCGGGGGTGCCCTGGCATTCGCTTCGTATTCACTCGGCGATCATTTCCAGGTCAACAGCCGTCTGTATAACGGTCAAACGTTTGCCGATGTGGCCGAGCGATACAGTGATTTCGTTGACGTGCAGAAGGAAGGATACGGAATCGACAAGAATTTCCCTGAAGTCTTGTACATCCCTGAAAGTGCGTTCGCGTCCCTGCATGACCGCAACATTCGCTGGACGAATGCGGATGGAGCGACCCAGTCGATTCCGTTGTCGCCCGATCAAGTCTACATCGCGCCGAGTGGTTACAAGCTGCAGCTCGAAAAGCATACCCATGCACCGAGTTGGCGATTGATCGGGACCACCGGGGAAGGTGTCTTCTGCCACAAGCCCTGCACGGTCAGTGGTGGTGGCAAGAGTGAAATCAGCAAGAGCCTGCGTGACTACATGCTCTACGGCCCGATCTTCGTCAAAGACCAGGAAAAAGATTTCGCTTTCGTCGATGAGATTTTTGCCAAGGACTACAGCACTCGCTGGGCCGCGGGCGCTGAGGGGCCGAAAGTCTACAGCGATCGCCCAAGTCGCAGCGTCCTCGACCCGTCCCGGTCACTCGGCAGCGTGATTCAGCTGCTGACGCCATCGCCGGAGTACAATGATGAATACAATGAGTGGCTGCGGGCGATACCGGAACACGTCTACGCAATCGCGTTGATCGTCAAACGATTCAGCGGATCAGGCGTAACGGGCAGTTGGCGAGATCATTTCCGCGTCGATATTGTCAACGGTTCGCCAGGTCACGAGCTCAAACTCGGTGATCGAACGCTCGTGGGCAGTTACCTGCGAGTCGGTCTGGAAGATACGCGTTGGCGGACCTTCAAGCTCCGCCAAGATTTCATTGCGGCGGCCAAGGTCCAGCGCGAAGATGATATCTCTTGTAGCGTCGTCGTACCGGCGGGCAGTGTGCAGTCACTCGGTTCGATGATCAGCGAAGCGGGCAGCTACAAGTTCGTAGAGAACTGCGAATACCGTTTATTCCAGCGTCCCGACGACGCCGTCCATCGTGGGCTCGACAAGCAAACTGAATTGGATCTGTCTGGCCCTGACAACTTCATCAGTAACTTTGAGCCTCTGACGAGCGAGCAAGCACGCGACATCATGCGTGATGCGATTGAGTTCGATAAGTTCACCGGCCCGATGGAACAGCTGCTCGAAGATGCGGCCAGTGCCGAAGACGGTTTCGTGGTCAGCACCGCGGATCCGCGGATCGTCAACGGTGCTCGCACCAAGAACCCGCGTTATCTTCAAGATCGCCCCGACATGGTGCGGGAGCTCGACACCTACGTGGCGATGCGTGGCCTGCAGCTGCACCGGAAGCTCGACTCCGGAGAGAGTGCTTTGACCCCCGTCGGCGCGGTGCTGTCCGGACGCCGGAACAATCCACCGGACCGCGAAGCAGGCATCCGCTCACTGGCGGTTTACTCGCCGTTGCATTACCAAGAGCTGCCCGAATTGATCATGGATTGGGTTTGCTCGCTGACAGGGAAAAGCCCCAGCACGACGGGGGCGGGTAGCGAAGGTGCCCTGACCAAAGGCCCGTTCAATGCCCTGCATCCAGCAATCGACATGAACTCGGCCATCGTGTCGATGGTCCTCACTCAACTCGGTGGATTCAGCACGCCCGCTGGACACATCGGCCCTGATTTCGAAGTTGGGCACGATATCTCCTTGCTGATCCCTGAGGTCTGGTGCCGGATGTCGGCCGAAGAACGCGATCCCGCCCAGCTCATCGCCAGCGGAATGCTCGAGAAGGTCGCAGATTTTGAGCACGAAGGCAAGTTGATTCCCGCCAGTCGGCTGGGGTACCGTGTCACCCAAAAGTTTGTGCGGACCTACCTGGCGAGGGTTTTCGATAACCCTGTGAAAATTTTCCCCGAGTCCATATTGCGGCCGGAAAAGCAGGATTTGGATGCTTTTGCGGACGGCATTCTGCAAATCGCCGAAGCTCAAACACGGGTGTCTCAATCTTACTTCGACGACTTTGGCTACGAACTGGCGTGCCCTCCTTTGCGGGCCGTGCTGGATATCATGACGAAAGGTGAACACAACGGTCATACGATCGACTCGCCCGAGGTCCGCAGTCTGTTTGATCGCGATACGTTGATCGCTAGCGACTGGTATCAGCGCCGACTGCGTACGAAACAGAACCATGATGTGGCTCACTGGAAGGCTTTCGAGGAGCGCCTGCAAGCCTTCATTAAGCGTCAGGAGAACGAGGAAGCCGTAGAACGGCTTGGGCTGCGTGAGCGACTCCAGTACGCGCAGTCTCAAGGTAAGCGAGCGGCATCGGATGGTTACATTGAGTCACTCGTTGGAACTATCGGGCTCGACCCGATGAGCCCAACAGCCGACGACCCGGTGATGCTCAACCGCCTCGCCGGAGCAACGTCCTAGCGGCGTTGTTGCGTGGTAATCGAGATGCATCGACTAACGGCCATTCGCTCAAGTCCCTAGAGGGACAGTCGCGGACGAACACGCGATTTAGCCGAGACGGGTAAGCGGGCTGTTGATTTACTCGTTGCCAACGAAATAGCGTGAAACGCATAACCCGGTGGGCGGCAATCAATGCCATCAACTTTCGACCGCGAAGCGGTCTCGATTGCCGAGTCGGCGTCGATTCAGCCGGTCGCCCACTGGCGGAGTACGCGGGAGAGCCCGCGGATTGCAGGTCAGCGGTGGGGCGGAGCCCGACAGCGCCGGGCGTTTTCAAGCGTTGGCGTCTCGCACCTACGTTGGGACGATTAGGCGTTCTTCCGCGAGTCACGTAGGTCGCGAACTTTGTCGTGCCCCGCTTTCACGGCGCGATATTGGTCTGAGAGCACGTCGTTCATCGCGCTGCCAGCGGTCTCTTCGAGCACCTCCTCATAGGCGGCTTTGATGTGATCCTCGCCCCGCTCGGCTTCTGCCAAAATTGCGTAGGCGTCGCCGCCGCTCAGCTTGCTCCGAATGTTCATCCATATCCGGTGTGTCGCGGCCGCCACACTGCCGTCTTCCTCCGCGTCCTCGTCATTAAGTTCAATGTATTTCTGGAGCTTGCTGGCCATAGCTGATCGCTGATCACTCAGTTCCGTGAACAGCGTGGCGATCTCCTTGTCCTTGAGTTCATCAGCGGCTTCGCGAAAACCGTCGTACGAGTCGATGTTGGCGCGAATCAATTTTTGCAGTTTCGCAATGGTCGTTTCGTTGAGATTGGTTTTGGTTTCCAGAGGCATGATTGGTTCTCCATGATGAAATTAAAACAACGTCCAGCAGCGTGTTGGACAGGGACGTACAGAGGATGCAAATGGCGTGCCGAGCAGTAATGCGGCATGCCGCCGGTACGCGGTTGAGCGGATGAATTCCTGAGGCCCTGAGGCTTGCCGGAGTGAAGCAGGTCAGAAGGAATGGGGGGAAAACTTCGGCGGCAGCACCCCGACCCGATCCAGGCTCGTTACAATTGGCAGAGGACCGGCCGAATGCTGGTCCCTCCCACCCTACCGTCCGGCCGCCTGTTTTGATTGAGGAATCGTAGATGCCCTTGCGACGTTTATTGTCGATCTCGTTAATCTGTTTGCTGTTCACGCCTGTTTTTTCCAAGGGTGCCGATGAGGCCAACACCCAACCCAACGTCATATTCGTGCTGTGTGATGACTTGGGCTACGGTGACTATGGAGTGTTTTTCCAGGACCTCCGTCGCAGGAAGGGAGACCGTGCCGAGCCTTGGCATCTGACCCCGCAGATCGACGCGATGGCATCCGAAGGTGTGCAGTTGCGCCAGCATTATTGTCCAGCGCCGGTGTGTGCACCGTCGCGAGCATCGCTGCTGCTCGGCGTGCACCAGGGCCACAGTAATGTCCGTGACAACCAGTTCGACAAGGCGCTCGAGGACAATCACACCTTGGGAACCGTCATGCAAGGTGCGGGTTATGCGACTGCGGCGATTGGCAAATGGGGACTGCAGGGAGGCCCTTCTCGCCAAGAACGCGAGGCCCTCGAGAAGTCCGGCCAGTCGGTTTCCCCAAAGGACTGGCCAGGCTACCCAACGAAACGCGGTTTTGATGACTTCTACGGCTACGTCCGCCACCGCGATGGCCATGCTCACTATCCCAACGAAGACGGCAAGGAAGTTTGGGAGAATGACCGCGAGGTCTCCAGTGATTTGGCGGGTTGCTATACGGCAGATCTGTTTACTGCGCGCGCCAAGAAATGGATTATCGACCAACGCAGTGAACAGCCCGAGACACCGTTTTTCGTTTACCTCGCATTCGATACCCCTCATGCGAAATTGCAGCTACCCGCGGCACCCTACCCGGAGGGTGGTGGCATCGATGGTGGCCTCCAGTGGACAGGCGAACCCGGGCGGATGATCAATACAGCCGATGGGGTGCCTGACACTTATCTGCATCCTGACTACGCTGAGCAAACATGGGACCACGATGACGACGCGAAAACGCCCGAGCAACCCTGGCCGGATGTCTACAAACGATACGCTGCCGACGTGCGTCGGATCGACGACTGCCTGGGCGACCTCTTGAAACTGCTCGAGGACCTCTCCATCGATGACGAGACACTCGTTGTGTTCACGACGGATAACGGACCGAGTCGCGAGTCCTATCTGCCCGAACGATACGAACCCACGTTTTTCCATTCCTTCGGCCCCTTCGACGGTATCAAACGAGACGCTTGGGAAGGTGGGATTCGAGTCGGTGCGGTAGCACGCTGGCCCGGTACCGCTGAGGGGAATCGAATCAGCGAAGTGCCCAGTCAGTTCCATGATTGGATGCCGACCTTTTGCGAACTCGCGGGCGTCCCCGCCCCTGCTCGCTGCGATGGCACATCACTCGCTCCCATGCTCACCGGACAGGGGACGCAGGCTACGTCGCAAATCTATGTCGAGTACTTCAATGGCCAGCGAACACCGGGCTACTCCGATTTTGAAGAGTCACGGCGCGGCGGGGCCCGCAAACAAATGCAGGCGATCCGCCTCGGCGATTTGGTCGGTGTACGCTATCACGTCCAATCCCATGCCGATCCATTCAAGATCTACAATGTTGTCGAGGACCCGAAGCAGACCAAAGATTTGGCAGCTCAGCATCCCGATATCCAGCAGCAGATGCACGACCAGGTGCTCCGGATGCGACGGCCCAATGAATCCGCAAAACGCCCCTACGATGACGAGCCCGTGCCCGCCGTTTCGGACTCCGGCTCGAAATCCGGCGTGGCCTGGCAAGTTTACGAAGCGAATTCACCCTGGCTAGCACGGCTGGATGACCTGTCCGCCAAAGATAGCGGGGAAGCGAAGTCCATCGAGGACTGCCCGCAGATCCAACCCAACGAATCGCAACTGATCACCGCGTTGATCGAAGTGCCGACCGATGGCAAATACACGTTCTCACTGCCCGCAGGCGTGACGGCCGTATTGCGACTTCACGACGCGACGGTACTCGATGCGGGCTTCGCAGCGTCTCAGGAACAGCTCGACGGTGAGATTAGCTTGGCCGCTGGAAAGCACCCGCTGCGTCTCTATTGGCAGGGCTCCGGTGCGGTTCCCCAGGTGGGCCTGAGCGGCCCGGGCCTGGATAGCTCAACCTTGGATGCTAAGCTCCTATACCAACAATGAGTTCTGCCATGAACTCGTTGTTGCCCACCTCAAGCAGACAGGTCGAGCGAGATTTTCGTTCGACCGAGTGCCTCTGGACGACGACCTCAACAAGCGACGATTCCCCAGCAACCCCGAGACCGACACCTATGAAATTGATGACCTGCTTTGCCGTGATCTTCGCATCGATCAGTCTGGCTGCTCCTGGATGGGCCGATGAAGCAACGCCCCCCAATGTGATTTTAATCCTATCGGATGATCATGGCTTTCCTGACTATGGCTTCATGGGTAGCGAAGTCGCACGGACCCCAAATCTCGATCGCATGGCTGCAGAGAGCCTGCTGTATACGCGTGGCTATGTGATGCCCGTATGCTCGCCGTCTCTGGCCAGCCTGCTGACAGGGCGACTGCCGCACAGTCACGGGATCACCGGCAATGATTTGAGCCAGGCGAGTATTGAAGCCGAAAATGCTAAGGGCAAGCTTGACCGCGACCCACTCTCACAGCGTTTGCTCGCGAACTCACCGATCTTGCCTCAGTCGCTCGACGATGCGGGCTATGTCAGCTTTCAGACGGGCAAGCTATGGAACGTCACGGCGGAAGAAGTTGGGTTCACCCAGGGCATGACCAATCGCGAGGGACGCCACGGTGGTGAGGGGTTGGCCATCGGCAGAAAGTCGATGGATCCCATCTACAAGTTTATCGACAGTGCCGTCGACCAAGAGAAACCGTTCTTCGTTTGGTATGCGCCCCTGCTGCCCCACCTGCCCCACAACCCTCCCGAAGAACTGCTCGCTCGCTATCAGGATCAGGGCCTCAGTCCCGGCGCTGCCAAGTACTACGCCATGGTGGAATGGTTTGATCAAACCTGTGGCGAACTGGACGACTACCTGGACCAGAACGACTTGGCTGACAACACCGTGGTGATCTATCTCGCTGACAATGGCTGGGATGCAGAGCGGCAAGGGCGAGCGAAGTTGTCGCCTTTTGAACTGGGGATCCGCACGCCGATCTTCGTTCGCTGGCCCGGCAAGGTGCAACCTCAACGCGATGAGACGACACTCGCATCCATTCTCGATGTCATGCCCACCATCTTTTCGGCTTGCGGAATTGAGGTTCCTGACGACTTACCGGGACTCAATCTGGTTGATCACCAAGAGATGCAAAAGCGAGACACGGTCTTTGTCGAAGGCTATACCCACGATATCGCCGATCTCGACAAGCCGGAAAAAAGTCTCGTCACACGGGTCGTCATCGACGGGTGGAACAAGTTAGTTGTGCCCGGTTCACGCCGTCCCGACAAAGGATACACGTCAGCTCCGGAGAGCGTGGAGCTGTTCGATCTGAAATCGGATCCACTTGAGAAACAGAACTTGGCGGCGGAGCAGCCTCAGGTTGTCGACCAATTGAAGGGGCTGCTGAAGACTCGCTGGGACGCGGGAGAGTAGCCCACCATGGGATCTGGGCAACGCGTGATTTCATCACGCCCTTCCCGCTCAGGGCAATTTATGGGAGGATGGCGTCTGTGATACGATGCTCATCCCCCCGATAGAAAAGGATCATTTCCATGGCCAGTGAAGCCCTGATCGACTGCCTCAACGAGATTCTCAAGCATGAGTGGACCGGTGTCGCTCAGTATTCCCAAGCTTCGTTCATTCTCGAAGGTGTGTGGCGTGAAGTCTACGCGCCGAAGTTCGAGGGCGATGCGAAGGAATCCTTCGGGCATGCCAATTTGATTGGGAACAAGATCGTCGCCTTGGGTGGCGTCCCCGTCGCAACTCGCAACGAGATCAAACAGAGCAAGGATCTCCGCGAAGTGCTCGAGTTCAGCCTCGCCTTCGAAGCCAAAGCCGTAGAGATGTACACCAAAGCATTGGAACTCGCCGAGTCGGATCGCAGCCTTGTCGTCTTCCTCGAAGATATCTTGGTGCAAGAGCAGGAAGGCGTCGACGAGTACACCAAGCTCCTGCGTGACACCCCAGACGCTCAAGCAGCCAGCGGTGGATCGGCTCGCAAATCGGGCTAGTAGCCCGCGGCTGTCATGGCTCAGCTGTCGCAGTGGATCTTTCATCACTGTCACTGGCCTACAAATTGCCCCCGCGTGTGCTTGCCACACGCCGAAGCGACGTTTTCCAATTAGAAAACCGCGGTATCGACACAAATTCCCCTGTCAGCTTGCCAGACAGGAAACCAAGTCGATCAACTTTGCTGTCACACGGGGCAAGCCCGCGTGGTAGCGGGGTGTATGCTCCATCTTGATCTAATCACAAAACGGAGATTCCTGTCAGACGAGCTGACAGGGGATCCGGTTTTGTGGGTAATGGCCAGGCTCAGCAGGTTCCACTACGAACTGGCTTAGCATCACACGATGAATAAGTGCCGGTTTTAGTAGTGGACGAGGCGACGAGTCCTGCGGCTTTGGACTCGTCGCCTCGTCCACTACGACAGAAATTGATCGTGCGTTGCTTACCGGGCCGTCTTCAGCCGCTGCATTACCTGTTTCACTACTGATTCCACGGTAGCCAGTCCATCGCGGTGTTTCGCAATGGCTGCCCTTTCGGATGTGCCTTCGCCGGAGGGTTGGTCCAGCCCTTCGAGGACGGAGTGGACCATCGACGCGATGCGAGGCTGGGCTGCGGCCAGTTCATCGCGACGGGCGTTGCTATAAGGCACCCGTCCGTCACCCAGGTTCCAGCCGCGGGCGCGAGCGCCGGCTCGAAATCCGTCGGGGAATTCACCCAGGCCAATCATCGCATCAAAGAGCGCGAGCAGATCATACTGCTGACGCATCGCTCGATCGATGCTGCCCTCCCGAACACTGCGATGGATCGCTCGAGTCAATTCGGGCACCACGCCGCTGGTGGCATTGGTGCCGCCATCGATACCAGCGATCAGCATCGGCGCCAGCGAGGCGTCCCAGCCCGTTAAAAACGAGAAGTCTGCTCTCTGAGGCCGAATCGCGGCCATCATTCGCAGCATGTTCGGTAGGTCCCCCGAACTGTCTTTGATGCCGATGATACGTGGCTGCTCGAGGGCCAAGCGAGTTACGGTCTCCACGTCGATAGGTGACGCGAACATAGGAATGTTGTACAGCGTCACATCGACGTCCACGCTGCGGGCGATTTGCGTGAAGTAGGCATGCACCGCGTCGCTACTGAGCTGGTAGTAGAACGGGGCCACGACGGCTACCGCTCGGACCCCCATGGCGCCATAGGCATGGCAGGCAGCGATGGTTTCCTCCACGTTGGCTTCCGCCGCTCCCGCAAGAACGGGCACGCGTCCTGCCGTCTGATCCACGACGACTTGCACGATGCGGCGCCGTTCCTGCGGCGTGAATCTAACGAACTCACCGGTGCTGCCATTGGGGTAGAGCCCGTCGACCCCGCGCTGAATCAGCCAATCAACGTATTCACGCAAGCGTTCCTCGTCCACGCGTCCCTCCGCGTCTACCGGCGTGATGTTTGGTGTGAGAATGCCCGTGATGCGGTTGGGGTGCTCAGTGAGGGAAGACATCGCAGTCAGCAAAAGGAAAGAGGAGAAAACCGAGGTTTAAAACGAGAGAACCGCCCAGGATAATCACAACTCGTTCCACACGCATCGAATGGAAGCATCCATAGCAAGAGAAAGTGCGTCAAAACGAACTATTCGTAGGCCGCTTGCGCAGGTGGAAGCGGTTTTACGCGAAGCCGTGCTTCGACTTTTTTTCTCGAATCTGCCTAATGAATCTGGTGCTGAAGCGTTATCCTGAAAGCACGTGTCCGTGTGCACCTCCTCCACTACCTTGTCTCCTCCGTGAAGAATCTCCCATGAATGCTCGCTGTGGTCTGATCGGCACCTTCATCTCGCTCGTTCTCATTCTCGCTCTGCTCGCCCCCGCCCCTCTCATGACCAGCAACGCCGCCACGCCGCTCGATCCATCGGGATGGAAACCGATCCAGGATGCCATTGAAAGCGGGCTTCCCAAAACCGCGATAGAAGAAATTGAAAAACAGCTCCCGAAGGCCCTGGAACAGAACGATGACGGCCTGATTATTCGTTTACTCGCCACCCGAGCTACGCTCGACGGGATGCTCGAAGGCGGTGGCGAAGTCCACCGGATTGTCCGACTGCAAGCCGATATGGAGACAGCACCCGCATCGACCAAGCCGGTCATCAACGCGATTCTCGCCAATTGGTTCTGGAGCTATTATCAACAGAATCAGTGGCGGTTTCAAAATCGCACGGAGATCGATCCGCAGGTCACCGGCGCAGCCGAACCGGTCAAGATCAAATCCGTCGATGACATTACGACATGGTCCCGGCAACGCATCATCGGGCAGTCGGCAGCCCTCTTCGAGGCAGCGTTAAACTCCGACGACGGCAGCGAAAAAACACTTCGTCAAACACCGATTGGTGATTACGACGACTTGCTCGTCAAAGGATCCGCTCCGGACGAGTATCGGCCAACGCTTTATGATTTCGTCGTCGCGGACGCGATCGATTTCTATAACGACGCCCACCAGACCTACGCCGGCCCCGCCGCTCGCTTTGAATTGATGGCCGACTCGCCCATTTTCGCTGACGTCGACGCGTTCCTCCGCTGGCAAGTTCCCAATACCGATGCCGCGTCCCCCCTGCGGCGGGCAACGACTCTGTATCAAGATTGGCTGGAATTCCATCGCGGGGATGACGACTCCACCGCGTTGATCGATGCCGATCTCCATCGCCTCGATTTTGCACGAGACCACGCTATCGGTGATCCTGATGGTGACCGTCTCGAAGAAGCGTTGAAGTCGTTTATCGTTCGCTACAAGAAGAGCCCACTCTCCACTCGAGCCCAGTTCCATTTAGCGACTCACGCCCGACAGAACAATGAACTCGTCCGCGCCCATTCAATCGCCCAGTCCGCGATCGATGCTCATCCAGAGAGTTTGGGTGCCCGCCAGTGCGCCGTACTGATCGAGCAAATCGAAGCTCCCTCGATCGAAATTGCCACGGAACAGATCTGGAATCCCGATCTGGACGAAGCTGCCCAGGCGAAGATCAATGTCAAGTATCGCAATACGACAACGGTCTACTTTCGTCTCGTCAAACTTGACTACCAAGCCCTCCGCGAAGCCGGCCAACAACCTCGATACACCAATCGTGATCAACGAATCGAGTTGATGGCGAGCGATCCTGTCGCCTCTTGGTCAGCCGATTTGCCACCGACCGAAGACTATCGCGATTCCACCGAGCATCTGCCCGCTCACCTGGACGTGCCCCGAGGCGCCTACTACCTGATCGCGAGCACATCGGAAGACTTTCCGCTCGAAGGTGAGTACACCGCCCTGACAGATGTTTGGATCAGCGGTCTGTCCATTGTCGTCGAGAGTCGCTACGACGACCAAGTCATCGTTGGGTATCTCGTCAATGGCCGCAGTGGCGAGCCCCTCGGCGGTGCGAAAATCGACGTCTGGGGACAATCGCGGTCCAATCGCGGACGCCAGGAGGCGAGTCGGCAAACGACCCTCCAAACGAATGAGCAGGGACGCTTTGCATTCGACAGCACAGGACTGCGAGGCGTCAACTTTCTAGCCACCCACGGCGACGATCAACTATGGTCACGTACACTCAATTCCTATGGCAATCGCAATCGGGGCAGCGAGGATCACGACGTCACTCGAAGTCACTTCTTTACCGATCGATCCATTTACCGCCCCGGACAGGTGCTCCGTTATAAGGTCATCTGCACGCGGTCAAATGCAACACAGAACGAGTACCAAGTTTCCGCTGACCAACAGATCACTGTCGAACTGCTCGATGCCAATAACAAGGTTGTTCACACAGCGAACCATCGCTGCAATGAATTGGGCAGTTGTCATGGCAGTTTCAACCTGCCCGCCAGCGGATTGACCGGGGGCATGATGCTGCGTACGACGGGAGCGTTCCAAGGTGCGACGTCGATCCGTGTCGAAGAATACAAACGCCCCAAATTCGAAGTCAAGATTGAGGCGCCCACCGACCCCGTGCGTTTGGGCGAACCGGTCACGGTGTCCGGCGAGGCCACAGCGTACACCTCAGCCGCGATCGACGGTGCCAAGGTCAGCTACCGAGTGATCCGCAAAACGGAGTTCCCCGTTTGGTGGAGGTATCGCTGCTGGTGGCTACCGCCATCGCCTCAGCCTGAACAAACCATCGCCGAAGGCACAACCACGACAGATGAAACCGGCAAGTTCTCGGTGACTTTCGACGCGCTCCCAGACCAATCGGTCGACCGCGAAAGTGAACCGAAGTTTCGTTACGAGATCACCGCCGATGTAACCGACACGACGGGCGAAACTCGCGACGCGGTCACCAGTGTGCTGATTGGCTACACGACGATGGAAGCGACGCTGAGCACATCGCAGGCGAATTGGTTGTCTGACGAGCAGCCGATCGAAATCAACGTGGCAACCAAAACGCTGCAGGGAGATGCGGTGTCCGCGAAAGTCAAAGTCGACGTCTACTCGCTCAAGAAACCTGAATCGATTGGACGCAAACGGATCGGCAACTCTGGCGTCTGGGACCGTCTCGGTGTCCAACCGGGCCAGCTCGACGAGAACGAAGACAAGGTTCGGGCGGAGGAGCCGAACTCATGGCCCCAGGACAAAATTGTTAAAACCGTTGAACTGACAACAGACGCAGCGGGCAGCGCCAACTTTGAAGTCGAACTCGGCGCAGGTAACTTCCGCGCCGTCCTCTCCGCAGTCGACTCCGCCGGTAACGACGTCCAAGCGATTTTGCCCCTGCAGGTGATCGATCCCGATGCTGAGCGGTGCGAACTGGCCATCGCCAGTCTGTTCGCCACCGAGAAAAACTCCTACCAGCCCGGTGAAACGTTCCGAGCGGTCTGGGGTAGCGGCTACGCGGCCGCTCGCGCATTCGTTGAAGTCACCCATCGCGGCAAAAGCTTGCAACAATTCTGGACTTCCGAGGACCGCACCCAGGTCGAGATCACACAAGATATCGACGAGTCCATGCGGGGCGGGTTTCAAGTCCGCGTGTGGATGGTGCGAGAAAACCGCTTGTATCTGCATCAAACCCACGTCAACGTCCCCTGGTCGGATAAAGAGCTCAGTATCCGCTGGGAACACTTCGTCTCCAAGCTCAAGCCGGGGCAACAGGAAACATGGACCGCGGTTATCGAAGGCCCTGGGGGGGATGCATCCGATCAGGGCGAGGCCGCAATGCAGCAGGCAGCGGAAATGGTCGCGACGCTCTATGACGCGTCCCTCGATGCTTTCACGCCGCATGTATTTCACAGCGGATTCGGACTGTTCTATCAAGATCGCGATCACGTTTCGATCGATGACCAGAACCAGTGGGACCATTTGCAGCAGATCTCGTCGCATTCTTACAGGAGATCCCACGTCGCGCAGCTGACCTATCGTCAGTACCCAGTCGAACTGCAGAGTCATGCCCATCGGCCGGGCAGGATGCAAGCATTGGGGAGATCTCGGGGCGTCATGCCAATGATGATGGCCGAAAGCGCAGTGATGGCCGATGGAGCCGAGCCTGCTGCCGCTCCGAAACTGGCCATGAAAGCGGGGGCAGCGGCGGACGTCGCCGAAGAGGGCATGCTCGATAGCTTTGCTGCTAGCGCCGATGACACCGGCGCCGCTGATAAGAAGAACGTCGACCTATCGGACGTTGCTCCACGCAAGAACCTCAACGAGACCGCGTTCTTTTTCCCCGACCTCCTCGCCGATGACGATGGCGTTGTGAGAATGAACTTCACCATGCCCGAGGCGCTGACGCGGTGGCAATTCATCGGCTTTGCCCACACCGCTGATCTGGCCGGCGGACTGCTGCGTGATACCGCCGTGACGAGCAAAGACCTGATGGTCCAGCCGAACCCGCCACGCGTGCTGCGTGAAGGCGACGAGATCGAAATCACTGTGAAGGTCACCAACCAATCTCCGACCGTCCAAAGCGGAACCGTGGCGTTGCAATTCTCCAGTGCCCGCACCGGAGACAGTGTCGACAACCAACTCAGTAATGCAGCTGTGCGTCAATCGTTTGAGATCCCCGCCGGTCGATCACAGTCGTTCTCCTGGCCCATTCGCGTGCCCGATGGAATTGGGTTTCTAACCTACAAAGCGGTCGGTTCAACGGGCCGGCTATCCGATGGTGAAGAAGGCTATCTGCCCGTTCTATCGCGTAAGATTCTGGTGCATGAATCGATCGCACTGCCTGTCGATGGCAAGGAGACGAAAACATTCACGCTCGATAAACTCGCCGATCTGAATCCTGACTCAAGCTCCATTCGCAGCGAGTCGCTGACGGTGCAGATGACGTCCAACCCAGCCTGGTACGCGGTGATGGCACTGCCGTACCTGATGGACTACCCCTACGAATGCAGCGAGCAAACGTTCAATCGCTTGTACGCCAATCTGTTGGCCAGACACATCGCGACGTCGGATCCGAAGATCGAACGGGTCTTCGACGTTTGGCGCAATCAACCGATGCCATCCAAAGACGCACCCGGTGGCCGTGATACGCTTGCCTCCCCGCTGCAACAGAACGAAGAGCTCGCCTCGATCGCGCTCACCGAAACGCCATGGGTGCTCGAAGCGGAATCGGAATCTGAGGCCCGACGCAATGTGGGGATCCTGTTCGACCAAAACCGGGTGAACGACCAAGTCCAGCGGTTGACGCGGCGGCTGATCGACGTACAGGCCGATGACGGTAGCTGGCCGTGGTTCCCCGGCGGCCGATCGAACTCGTTTATCACACTCTACATTGCGACCGGGTACGGCCGATTGAGGCATCTCGGCGCCGATGTCGATGCTTCGCCCGCGATCAAAGCTCTCGCCCATTTGGATGCGTTTAGCAAAAAATTGTATGACGACATCGATCCGGACGATCGCAATCAGAATCATCTGTCGAGCACCATCGCTCTGTATCTCTACGGACGTAGCTTCTTCCTCGGGGATGCCGATGTGGCTGTTGATGCGAAACCGGCCCTCGAGTATTGGCTCGACCAGGCTGCCGAACACTGGCTCGAACTCCCACGCATGAGCGAAGCTCATGTCGCGATCGCTTTGAAGCGATTTGGACGGGCCGACGATGCCGGTGCCATTGTCCGATCGCTGAAAGAACGTAGCCTGACCGACGATACTGGCATGCACTGGAACGATGAGGTGCGAGGCTGGTTCTGGTACCAAGCCGACATTGAAACCCAAGCGATGATGATCGAGGTATTCGATGAAGTCGCCGCGGATCAATCGTCGGTCGAATCGTGCAAAGCATGGTTACTGCGTCAAAAGGAGACTCGCTCGTGGGAAACTACCAAAGCGACAGCGGATGCCGTTTACGCGCTGCTGCTACGGGGCGTGGACATTCTCGCTGACCAAACTCTTGTCGACGTCAAAGTCGGCGAGCAAGCCGTTGAACAGGAAAGCGTCGAAGCCGGAACCGGTTTCTACGAGCAGCGATTCACAGCCGCTGAGATCAAGCCTGAAATGGGATCGATTACCGTGACCAAGACCACCCCCGGGATCGCGTGGGGCGGCGTGCATTGGTCGTTCTTTCAGAACGTTGACGAAGTCACGCCGCACGAGGGCACTCCCCTCGAAATTCAAAAGCAGCTCTTTGTCGTTCGCAGCACTCCGAGCGGTGAGGTTCTCCGGCCGATCGTCGGCGGCCTCGTCGCTGGCGCGGGTGCGGACTCGACGCCCAATCAGAATGTCGATGCCGATGGCACGCCGATCGAGGTCGGTGACGAAATCGTCTCACGCCTGATCGTTCGCGCCTCGCGAGCGATGGAGTTCATCCACCTGAAAGATTCCCGCGGCAGCGGAACCGAACCGACCAACGTTCTCTCTGGCTATCGCTGGCAGGATGCACTGGGGTACTACCAAAGCACGCGAGATGCTGCCGAGCACTTCTTTATCGATGACCTACCCAAGGGAACCTATGTGCTCGAATCACGCAGTCGCGTGCAATTGAAAGGGCAATATCAATCCGGTCTGGCGACGATCGAATCCATGTACGCCCCCCAGTACAACAGCCACAGCGAGAGCTATCTGATGAAAGTGGGAGAGTAGATGAGCCATAGAGGGATCGGCCGCTTTATCGCGTCAGCGTCTGGCGACGCAGCGCCGTCACGCTAGCGGCCGTTAGGGCGACAGCAAGGGTAAACCAGATGGAGGCGGGTTCCGGAACAGCGACAACGTTGATCTGGAACCCGTCCTGGCCCACGATCGCCTGGATCTGGTCCAGGTAGGGCTGTACGTAGCTGTCGAAACTATACGTGTCGCCCGTGTTGCTATCGGTACCGACACCCAGGTGGATCCCCACGAGCGCCATTTGGCCATTGATCTCGGTCAACGAACCGCGACCGGAATCTCCCCCAGCGAAGTACAGTTCATCCGATGCGGGTTGCCCGGGGGGATTGTCATAGCGATATAGCAGCGATTCTGTGATCGCTCCGGTATTGAGTAGTTCCGCTGTTTGAGCAAAGTCTGCTGTGTCTCGGCCCGCGCGATTGCTCTGCACAAACAGATTGATATCGCGGCCAGCCAGCGAACTGAAACTGCCACCGAAAAGCGGCATGGGATCGATCCCATCGGCTGGCGAGATGGGATTGGCCAGTCGCACTACTGTCAGATCACTCCCGTGGACACTGCCGGCGGGCAGCACCGTACCGTTGGACAGAGTGAAATCCGAGGTAAGCGTTGTCTGCAAAGCAGTCCGCGAGTGCGCCGCATAGGTGTGACGTGTCCCATCGGCAGCGACGAAGGTGGCGCTGTTGGTAAAATAATGAGTAGCGGTCAGGTAATGTTGGGGCGAGATCAACACAGCGGGGGTCAGCCCGACACCCGTGATCGTGCTGTGGTCGAGCAAGAAGGTTGGGTTGAGTGGATCCGGATCGGCTGGATCGCCAGCGACGAATCGATCATGGCGCGCGGGATCGAAATCAGCAAAAATCGCTGCCGAGGCAAGTCCAGTGGTCAGCAATAGGCCGAGCACAGCGAGACTCAATCTCATTAGTAAGCCAGTCTTCCCAAACATATTCTCGTCTTTGCCAGTTGTGATGCCGTTGAAATTCAATCCATTTGCGGGCAACCGCCGCTCGGGGACAACCTACCCGAGGGCCGCTATCTTAGATGGATTGTAGCTGGAAGTGCGATCGCAGAACTCGCCACTGTCTCGGCCAATGAGTGTTCGGCTATAAAGTCACCTCGAATGGGGGATAGAAGCCGTTTGTGTTGCCCCACAAACAGCTCGCAGGGCTTTCGAGTCGATTGGTTTAAGAGGCATCGCCGCAAGCCCCAAACAGGCAAAGCTGACACGTCGAGCAAAGTCACCTCCCTCATCCCTGTGTGAGTGGCGTAGACAGAATGACGGCGTAACACCATCCGGCATTGCCAAGCGGACATCGCGTATTCCACAATGGAATGGCAGCTAGGCAGATGTAGAATTCGAGGACGTCAAGCAGATTGAGCCGCTTTGGCGGCCGCGTTCCAGCACTCGCGATTTGAGCCCGTGCGAAGCCCGGATGCGTTTGCCGGATTGAGCGGAGCATCACCTGCATCGGACGTTTTCACTTTCGACGATATCCACTATGGTTCTCCCATCGCTGTCCCTGAGCCCAGCTCAGTCCTAGGAATTTGTGCCGTTCTCGCTTGCAGTGTTTTTCTGCGGAGGAAGAAGTAGCGGCGATCGATTGAAATCACTGTGCCGCACCAGGAACCCCGCCAACGAATTGCGATTGTCTTTTACGAGGCCTATCTGGGGTGCGCACCGAGTTTAATCAACGCCGCGAGACTGTTCGATGAACAGGGTTGGGACGTTGACATCGTGATGCGTGATGTCGCGACAGCCTATGCCAGTCCTCCCGAGCTCGGCGAGCACGTCCAAGTCCTGCGGATTTCCTGCGGCGGAACCTGCGATTGGGGGGCGGGAGGCGAGGCCGCACCAGCAGGCGAGAAATCTTCGTGGAAATCGCGGATCCGACGGGCGATGCCGGAGCGTTGGGCGACCTCTTTGACGGCCGCTCGCGATCGAGCCCACGACATCGCCGCGGGTTTGAAACCCTCGGTTTGGTTGGCTCGCGGCCAGTTTATCCAGGGCGTGGCCGAGGTAACGCGGGGCCGAGATTATGATGCCGTCATTGGCGTCGATATGCTCGGCTTGGCCGCTGCCCGTCCTTTGGCCGCCGAACAGGGCGTGCCATTGGTTTATTGGTCGCTCGAGATCATGTTTGTGCGGGATTTCTGGTCACCGGTGTGGCGGCGGACGAAGCGGCTCGAGCAGGCAGACCACCGCGCCGCCGACGTTTTGGTGATCCAGGATACCGAACGGCAACAGGCACTCTGCGATGAAAACCGGGCCTGGGACGTCCCGACGATCTTGATTCCTAACTCACCTCGCGGCGAGGTCGATCCGAATATTTCGCGGGATCATTTCCACCAACAGTTTGGCTTGGAGGACAACGTTCATGTGATCTTGCATGCCGGCTCGATCTGCGAAGGCATGCGATCGAGTGATTTGGCAGCGATCGCGTCCGCCTGGCCCGACGATCGACGCCTGATCTTTCACAGTCACTCGCCAATCGATTTGCAGACCCACTACTACCGAGACATCGTGTCCAGCGGTGAGGGGCGAGTTCTGATTTCGACTCAGCCGGTGCCCTATGACAAACTCGATGAATTGATGGCCTCTGCGAGCGTCGGTATTGTGATCTACGATAGCTCCCTGGGGCCTAATTTTCAGTTACTCGCCGGTGCATCGGGGAAGCTATCGCATTATCTGAGATGTGGTGTTCCCGTGGTCAGTGTTGACAACCCAAGTATCGCTCGGGTCCTCGAGAAGCACGACTGCGGCGTCGGCGTCAGTCGGGTGGATGATGTCGCTGACGCGATCGAGACGATATTAGCTGATCACGCGAGCTACCGATCCCGGGCTGCCCAAACCTATCTCAACGAATTTGAATTCGCCAAGCACTTTCAGTCACTGCTCTCTTTCCTCGACACTCCCCGGCCATGATGCAACTCCCTGAGCCAGAAGGCAATCGCAGCGGTTGGCCCTGGTCGCGCGTCAGCGACGGGCCGCAAAGGAATTCCGAAAGCCGGGTCTGGCCGCGAATCACTGTGGTGACGCCGAGCTTCAATCAGGGCGAGTTTTTAGAGGAAACAATCCGCTCGGTGCTACTACAGGACTACCCGAACCTGCAATACATCGTCGTCGATGGGGGCAGCACCGATCGCAGTGGGGAGGTATTGGACCGGTATGCCCACTGTATCACTCACGTGATTCGTGAACCCGACAACGGTCAATCCGATGCAATCTGCAAGGGACTGGATCGGGCGACCGGCGTTCTATTCAATTGGATCAACTCCGATGACCGGTTGGCTCCGGGAACCCTGTGGGAGCTGGCGAGTCAGTTTGACGCCAAGCATGACCTGTACGCCTTTCGCGTCGCGGTGGAGGACGCAAATGGGCGCACGCCATCGAACACCGACTCGCTAATGGTGAACCGAAACCTGTCTGCGATGGCGATGTTGCGATGTGATCGCTATTCGTTCAGTCAGCCCGGGTTATGGTTTCGCATGGATGCGTTATGGGATTGTGGCGGGATCGACCGCACACTGAATTATGGATTCGATTGGGACCTAATCGTAAGGTATCTCAGCGAACATCCACGGGTGCAATATTCCGACTCGATCGGTGCGATGTTCCGCTTGCATGAGCAATCGAAAACAATGGTGGAGACGTCCAAAGCCGACGCGGCGGAGAATCGATTTCAGCAGGAGAATGACCGCATTCGTGAGAAACTCGAAGGCAGTCTCGCGCCGCGTCTGGCGGCGGCGTCGCGATTGGGGCGGCGGCGTGGACCGTGGAACGATCATCTGATCGATGTGCTCGACGATCTGGATTGCTCACCCCTGGCGGCGGCCTGCGGCATTCTCAGTGAGACCGCCAAGGAGCCACGGACGCGAGCATCGGCGCGGACGTTCGGGTCAGTGGCTCGATTGTTGTCGCGATACGTGCGGCGGATGCCCCGGCGGACCCCGTGAGCGGGATTGTCATCTGCGAGCTATTTCACGAGGACATTCAAGAGGACATTCACGCATCTGAGTCGGAAACCACACCCTCAACAGCCTATCTTTCCCGACTGGGATGACCGGCTCAGCCCAAGGGTAATTTCCAGCACGCTGGGTGGGCAGGCAATGGTTTTGCGGGCGGATACGCGTTAGCCTGTATCGTTTGTCGTTCCATGAGTCGATTGCTCCGCAATTCCATTTTACCGCTGCACTGCCGCGTATGAACTCGAACCCATCCTCGCGTTCCATTTTAGAACGCCCCGGTCCCTGGGGTACCAGCATCGCGTTGTTGGTGCTGATGGGGTTTTTCTTCATTCTGCCGTCCGCCTTTCGCGGCGCCCGTTTGGGGCTGGAGAACAAAGAAAACGACATCAAGGACTGGTTACCAGCTGATTTTCCCGAAACCGCCGAACTGGACTGGTTCGCCGAACATTTCGCTGGTGAGAGCTTTGTGCTGGCGACGTGGCCGGGCTGCACGGTGGGTGATCAGCGGCTGCATCTACTCGAAAACAAACTGCTTTACGAATCGGCTGACTTCCGGTCCAAAATGCTGGACCTGGATGCCGGGGAAGCCACCGGCCTCAGCCTTGCTCAAAGACGCGCTCGGGTTCGGGCCCGGGAACTCGGTGAGGAGCTGAAACTCTTGCCGCCGGGCAAGGAACTGGACAACTGGGGGGGCCTGGATGAAAAATGGGTCGCCTCGGCGGACGGAACATGGTTCTTCATCACCCCCGACGGACGTTTCTATCGGTGGGAGGAAGCCAGCAACGGGCCAGCGGGACTGTTTCGCGCGGTTAAGAAATCTCTGGGTTTCTATGAGCTCGAGGGGCAATTGGTCACGGCCTTTGGTGAACCGTCCACCACCGACAAAGCCAACGCGTTCTACAACGACCCGTCGCTGTTGTGTGCGCCTCTGTTTGAAACAGTACAAACCGGATCGTCGATTGTGGCGGAGTTGTCTGCCGAAGGGGGCGCGCTGTGGCCCGTCGACACGACCGCGCCGGAACTGCGAGCACGGGTCGCCCGCCGCCGCGCGATGGAACGACTGACCGGTAGCCTGTTCGCCCCCGCAGTCCCGCCCGGATTCGACTGGACGGCCGAGAGTTTTGCCGCAGCCTTACCTGCCGAGCGACGCGACCAGTTGCCCGATGGATATCAAGCGATCGTGCCGCGAGCCCTAGCGGACTTCGCCGACGATCGACTCGAAGGTAGCATCGACCGAATCAAGACTGCCATCACACCGATTCAGACCGAAGCCTGGTATGCCGTCTTCGATGCGATGGAAGTCGAGCCCCCCCCGCGGCTGACATGCTTGCTCGTCACGTTAACGAACCTCGCCAAAGACAATTTGGCCTACGCGATCGGGCGCGGGACGCTCGGCAGCCCGCAAGGCCGACTCCTGACTCTGGCCGAACAGAGTGGGGTGCATCCACCGTCCCCACCATCGACCGCGCCGCCGCCATTTGACCGCGAGCCACCCGAGACCGTCGGTGGGATGCCGCCTCTGCGGATGGGCGGACCGCCGGTCGATAACGTCGCCATCGACGAAGAGGGCACCGTGACGCTGGTGCGGTTGATCGGATACTGCATTCTGATCGGAGTGGCGCTGTCATACTTTTGCTTTCGCAGCATCAAAATTACCGTCATGCTGTTTGTCGTCGGCGGTTCTGCGGCGATGTTGTCCATGGCCATGGTCGGATGGACCGGAGGACAGGTCGACGCGATTCTATTGAGCATGCCGGCACTCGTATACGTGCTCGGGTTGTCTGGCGCAATCCATGTCATCAATTACTACCGGGACGAGGTCCGAATGGCAGGCCAGCGCGGTGCCGCAGACCGCGCCTTACGGCATGCGATGCTGCCCTGCACGCTCGCCGCGGTGACGACGGCAATCGGCCTCGGTTCGCTGTACACCAGCAATTTGAAACCGATTAGCAATTTTGGTCTGTACTCGGCAATCGGGGTGGTCGCGACGCTCACCATACTTTTCACGTACCTGCCCTCGGCACTCGAGGTATTCGCGCCGAAGTTTGCCGCTGAGAAGAGACGCAAGGGAGCCGAACCGGATAGCGAGCCAGCAGAAACCGGTGGCGGGGAAGGCTCACGCGAGCCGGCATCCGCTTCAGCCACGTCGAACTCGGCGTTGGCGGCTTGGTGGGCTGGCTTTGGGCGTTTCGTCACCGACCACTATCGGGTGGTCGCCAGCGTTTGCCTGACCGTGCTCGTGATCGCTGCCTTGGGACTGATGAACATTCGCACGTCGGTGCAGTTGCTGAAGTTGTTTGACGCCGATGCCCGGATCCTTCGCGACTATGCTTGGCTGGAGGAGAACTTTGGCAAACTCGTGCCCATGGAAATCGTCGTTCGGATGCCACCGGAGCTCCAGCAGGAACGTGAAAGCGCGACGAGCGAAGCGGGGGCAGATACCGCCGCTGCCGCGTCTGAACCAAACCAGCAAGAATCTAGCCAGCGAGAACCTGCCGGCGACGCCGACCTGATCGCATTGAACTTGCTAGAGCGAATCGAGGCCGTCAGCCGGATTCGCATCGCGGTCACGCGCACCCTCGGAGAAGAGGGGACGGGCGAGGTCGGACAAGCATCGAGTATGGATACCTTCCTCCCGCCACTGCCAGCGGTGGACAATGGATACAACGTCGTCCGCAGCCAGATGAATCGGCGATTGGCCGAAGCAAAAGCGGAGTTACTGGCCAGCGACTATGTCAAGATCGAAGACTACGGTCCGCTCGAGACGAGCGAAATGTGGCGGCTCAGTTTACGCGTGAGCGCCTTGTCCGATAACGACTACGGTTTATTCATCAATGACCTTCGAGACGTCGTTGCCCCGGTGCTCGAAGCCTACCGGACACGGGCTGCCTTGTTGGCCGCGCTGAATCAAGCTGAGGGTGGCTTGACCGGCAAGCAACGGGTGCTCGTCGTGGGTAGCAACCGGGTTGAGAATCTCGCCGAGGCAACTCTCGTCCACGAAGACGGCACGGCGAACCAATCGGCAATTTTCCTCAGCACACTGCACGAGTTGCTTGGTAACGAAAACATCAAAACCCCGGTGTGGGGCGACCCTCGGGACCCGGAACGCAATGTAAAGCGGGGCGACCCGAAGTGGGAGCAATACGTAGCTGGTTTCGATGCGGTCATCTGGGTCGGTCAGATCGAAGCTTCCCTCGAGAGCCAGCGTGCGGGAAATGAACCGCTTCACCTTGGCCCGGCGTCGCAGGCATCGGAGTGGTTGGCGTCGGCGAAGACAGTCATCCATGCTGACGAGATTGCTGCTGAGTCGATCGAGAAGACCATCATCGCTGTCCCGCCCACGGACCACGATCACTTCAATCCCAAAGCGGTGCGATTTACCAAGGGCGATCGGCAGGTCCCGGTCTTCGACGTCGACCCACCGATCTCGCCACAGGTTGTCTTCACGGGGGTGGTTCCGGTGGTCTACAAAGCCCAACGCACCCTGCTGGGCAGCTTGGTCGAGTCGATCATGATGGCGTTTGTGCTGATCGGATTGGTCATGATCGTGCTGCTCAATCCAGGCAGTTTTCCGTCGCAGTGGCTCGAGCCCCGCAATCTATTTGATGGGATCACGGCGGGGATGATCTCCATGATCCCCAATCTGTTCCCGGTGATTCTCATCTTCGGAATGATGGGCCTTGCCGGAATCGCTGTCGATATTGGAACGATGATGACAGCCTCGGTCGCGATGGGCGTCGCGGTCGATGACACGATCCACTTCCTGACGTGGTATCGCCAGTTCCTCGAAGAGGGCAAATCTCGCTGTGCCGCCGTCATTGAGACTTATCGGAAGGTCGGCCCCGCGATGACACAAACGACGATCGTTGGCGGGCTCGGCCTGTTCGTATTTGCCCTCTCGACTTTCACACCGACCCAACGATTCGGCACACTCATGCTGGTGATGCTGGGGGCAGCACTGATCGGAGACCTGATCCTGCTGCCGGCGTTACTGGTCAGTCCCCTGGGCAAGTTCTTCAAGCCCCGGATCGGCTTCATGAACCAGCCCAACAACAAGGCGGGGATCGGCGCCAACTCGTCAGGCGACCCCGTCACGGCCTGGCAAACCGATGTTGGCGAAGGTGGTGTTTCGGATGTGACAGCGGACGCGTCCGGCTCACTTGTTGCCTCCGAGGACATTCCGGTGCTAAAAGTTCACACGCCGCCATCGCGGACACCAACCTCACAGCCCAAGCGGAAATAAAAGGAGCGTCACGACTGCGGTAATCACTCAGCAGTGATCATTGTGGGGCGACATACTGCAGTTGAATCTCGGTACCGGGAAGCGACTCTTGCAGTGTGTCGACGCCCGCTTGTGTGACTTCCGTTCGCGTGACGATCAGGTTGTCGAGGTCCACGAGCGATGAGAGCCGAGGCATGCCCGCGTCGGTGATGTCCGTCGAACCGAGATGCAAGAACGTCAACTTGGTCAGTTTCCCGACCCCGGCCAACCCAGCGTCGGATACCGAAGTGGCATCGAGATTCAGCCATCGAAGCGACTGGCATTGAGCCAATGCAATTGCACCTACGTCGCCGACTGCGGTGCTGTAGAGATTCAACTTCTCGAGGCCTGGCAGTCGCGATAGTTCTTCCGCAGCGACATCGTCGATCCATTGGCAGTCACTGACATCGAGATCAACCAACTCATCCAGATCCGCGATTAGGCTGGCGGATTCTGCCGAGATCGTGGTCCCTGCCAATCGCAACTTCTTCAAACGCGGAAAATTCTTCAGTTTGCTTGTCGCGTTGTCATCGATCTTGGTTTTCGCCAGGTAGAGTTCCTGAAGCTGATCGAGTCCCGCGATGTTCTCGAGGCCGGCACCCGAGATGGGCAACAGGTCGAGCGCGAGTACCTTCAGCGAAGGCAGCTGTCCGATCGACTTCAGCCCAGCGTCGGTGACCGTGCATTTGCCGTCCTTGCCGGATAACTTGAGGACTTTGAGGCGTTTTAGACCTCGCAGCGATTGCAGGTAATCGTCTGCGAAGCTGCTGGCGCGGAGATCGAGTTGAACGACGTGGCCATCGTTGTCGGTGACGACTCGGGCACCGGGGATGTCGAGAGAGACCGGGGCGGGCGAGTTCGCTTGATCACTAGTTTCCGCTGTGGCCCCCGCATCTTCGGGCGGGGCTGTCGACCTACGGCACGCTGAAAAGCAGGTGAGGCTGGTTGATGCTGCGATCACCCACACGATGGATTGAAATGAGTTTCGAATCATGCCGGTCAGGATTTCTTTTTCTTGCGGTGCGGGCGGCGTCCTGCCAGGAAGGAAGCGGCGGGGTCGACTAGAAATCGTCGGCGGATCGCTTCCCGCCCCACCAGCATGCGAAAGCCCATCGCGTCTCGGTTAGCGAGTGTCAGGTCGACCAGGACTTGCCTTTGTAGAATGGCCAGCGGCGTGCGGATGACGATCCGTTCGGAGACCTCGCCGTTGCTACTACGAACGTGCCGGCGTTCGAGAATGGGTACATCCGCATTGACGAAGATGTCGTCTCGATTTTGCACAGGGTGAATCGAAAATCGCACCCGTTCGACATCGTCTTCGACATAGGTCTCAACGTCGAAAGCGTGAATAGAGCTGGACCGCGCCCCGGTATCAATTTTTGCTTTGACGTGAGCCACCCCCAATTCCGGCAGTCCGACCCATTCCCGCCATCCAATGATGAACATGGGATCGTCACTGGGCACGGTAGGATGATCGCTTGGGGCGGACATGCAGATGGGAGGGTGGGAGGAGGAAAAGCGAGAAGCCAAACGCGTTTCTTAAGCGGTATGGATGGCTCGATCGTCGACATCGAGAGCGGCTTCGTGCACAGCTTCGGAAAGCGTGGGGTGGGCGTGGCAGGTGCGAGCGATATCCTCGCTGCTGGCTCCAAACTCCATCGCCGATGCGGCTTCAGCGATCAAATCGCCAGCGCGAGGACCGATGATGTGCACGCCGAGCACGCGATCGGTTTCTTCATCGGCCAAGATCTTGACGCGGCCATTGGTGTCCCCGAGGGTACGGGCGCGACCATTGGCACCGAGCGGACAAACTCCCTTTTTGTAAGAGATCCCAGCTTCCTTGAGCTGTTCTTCGGTCTGTCCGACCATCGCAATCTCCGGATGCGTGTACACGATTGCCGGAATCACGTCGTAGTTCATTTCCGCCGCGATCCCCGCCATGCGTTCGACGCACACGATACCTTCTTCCATCGCCTTGTGGGCGAGCATGGCGCCGCCGATGCAATCGCCGATGGCGTACACGCCCGGCACACTGGTTTGAAACTCATGATCGACTTCGATGAAACCACGGCGATCGGTTTGGATCCCCGCCGCTGCTAACCCGAGGTCGTCTGTCGCGGGCCAGCGACCGGTGGCCAGCAGGACTCGATCGCAATAAATCGGCTCACCATCTTTGATTTCGACGGTACAGGGTTTGGACTGCGAAGTATCCACACGGGCCGAAGCCACCAGGGTACTGGTGCGGAATTCGATGCCTTGTTTCTTGAATGCGCGATGGGCGAGGTTGGCCATCTCGTTGTCGAGTCCGGGCAGCACACGATCGAGAGCCTCGAGCACGATCACTCGGCTACCGAGCCGATTCCAGACACTGCCCAATTCCAATCCGATGTAACCGCCACCGATGACCACGAGCACCTCGGGCACCTCGGGAAAGGACAGAGCCGTGGTGCTGTTGCCGATCCGTTCGCCATCCTCTTCGATCGATGGCAGGCGAGCTGCGATGCTGCCTGGGCAGAGCAGGATTTGGTCTGCCTCCACGGTCGTCGGTTGGTCCGAGGCCGCCCCCTCGCTCGGCGTGATTTCGATCGCCTCGGGCGACTGCAGTTTCCCGCGTCCGTGGTATGCCGTCACGCCGCCGTTCTTGAACAGCATATCGATGCCGCCGGTCAACGTGTCGACGATTTTCTCCTTGCGAGACATCATCACGTCGAGTTTCAATTCAACTCCGTTCACGACGACGCCGTGGTCGCTCAGGCCATGCCCGGCCTCCTCGTACAAGTGGCTCGATTCGAGCAATGCCTTGCTAGGAATACAGCCCACACGCACGCAGGTGCCACCGAAACGTGGGTTTTCATCAATACAGGCGACGTCGATGCCAAGCTGAGCTGCTCGGATGGCGGCAACATAACCGGCGGGACCTCCGCCCAGGACGACGAGTTCGTGGCGAGCCGTGTTTGACATGCGAGAATTTTTTCAAAGGAGGCTTAGGGATGGAATCACCCTATTGTTCCCAATCACACCGGCATTGTCGACTACACGTCAATGATTGAGTCGCTATTGGCTCGCGAGTGTTCCGTCGAGAGCCACCGTATCGGCGAAGTCATACGAATGGAACGTGCGGCAGATCTGCCTCGATAGCATACTGAGAAAGAGTTTTCGGAACTTCGTTTCGGTCGTTTCGCTGGTGTACTGGCCAGCTTGGACGGGATACGTGAATTCATCGATCTCCTTGCGGAAAACGACCTTCTCCGCTTCGATGTCGTAGACCGTAATCATGATCGCTGCCCGGCCTCGGTAGAGAGTCGCACCATCACGCAGACGTAGATCGGTCATTTCGATGGCCAATAATTTCTCGGCTTTGGTGTCCTTACCCATCTCCAAGTAATCGATTTTGTCCCAACCGTGAGTGTCACGCCATTGCTGGATCGCCTCGTCGTGCACCAGCGTCATATCTTTGACTTCCATCGACAGAATATTGCTGACTTTCCGAGTCAGCAAACGCGCAGCGACATCGTCGGAATACTGGCTCTGATCGGTCATCGTCACTATGGCGACCTTCGATTCTTCCAAACCCTCGTACTCGGGTGGGATGCGGTCGACTCCGACAGCGTGCATCAGATTGCTAACGATGCCGAGACAGCCTGCCTGCGTCGTCAAAAGGCAACAGGTAAAAAGCGACAGTGTGATCAGGCGGGGGGGCGTCGGTTTCATACGGCAAGCGATAAAAAGCGGCAATGCGGCAGAGTGGAACGGGATACGATCCCCCCTGTTACGCATTCTTCGTCTCCGAATGCCACCCCAGTCTTGCGATTCCAGACAACCGGCACGGACCCAGATGTCGACGCTTGCTGAGATTCGGTGTACGTTTTTCGGAGACTGATTGCCGTTGGACTGGTTTGTCCAGGAACGAATCAGCAGGTGTTTTGGTTTTCAATTTAGCTCCCCTGCCATTCTCGCGTCCCGCTCATGTTTGCACTCTGTAACGAAACTTTCCGCGACACGTCTCTCGCCGATGCCGTGCGTTTGACGGCCCAGCTCGGTTACACCGGTTGGGAAGTGGCTCCGTTCATGCTCGCCAAGCACGTCGATGAAATTGGCCAGGTCGATCGCGTGGAATATCGCCGCACCGTCGAAGGCGCTGGGCTGCAGATCATCGGGCTACACTGGTTGCTTGCCGGGACTGAGGGCTTGCATTTGACCACACTCGATCCCGAGGTACGGCGCAGCACAGCCGAGTATCTCAAGAGCCTAACCCGCTTGTGCAGTGACCTGGGGGGAGGCCTGATGGTGCTGGGGTCCCCCCAGCAACGCAATCGGACCGAGGGGCAGACAAGCAGTCAGGCGATGGAAAATGCAGCCGACGTGCTGCGGCAGGTTGTCCCGACGCTGCAGGAACACAACGTTCAAATCGCCGTCGAGCCACTCGGTCCCGAGGAGGGCGATTTTCTCAATACGGCTGACGAAGCGTGCGAATTGATCGACGCTGTCGGTGATAGCAGTGTCGGGTTGCACCTCGACGTCAAAGCAATGAGCACGGAGTCTGAGCCGATCGATCAGGTCATCCGCCAACATGCCGAGCGAATGATTCACTTTCACGCCAACGACCCCAATCGACTTGGGCCCGGTATGGGAGACGTGGAATTTGCTCCGATCATGCAGGCTCTGCACGATGTCCAGTACGATGGCTGGGTCAGTGTCGAGGTCTTCGATTACTCCCCCGGTGCCGAAACGCTTGCCAAAGAGAGCATTGCCAATCTCCGAGCGGCCGCTGCAAAGTAGCCCGCATCGCTGGAGTGTGGACCGTTGAGCGTGAGGGCGTCGGGCGGTCGCCGTGGGCGGAGCCCGTGTACGCTCCCGCCGAATGGGCAAGCTTTCAAGCCGTTTCCGAATGTCGCTGTAGGCGTCACCTGCTAAAACTGCCGTGAAGGCGTCAGCCACGGGTGGTTGAGTTTCAGATGCCGGCTTAGTTCTTGGTCAGATCCCAGGCATCGAGCCAAGTGGTTTCAGTCGGCTCCATATCGAAATTGTTCTCGAGCCGCTCAGCCATGTCGGCGAGGTGTCCAGCACCGTAGAAAACAGCGACGTGTTCAGCCCCCGCGTCGAGCTCCTCGCTGAGGATTTGGAATGCCTTTCGGTTGCGTCCCTTGATCAGGGTGTTCTCACCATTGGCATCATTGACGCCAGCGGTAACGAGCTCGATATCGATCAATTGGGACGCCATGGCCCGCTTCATCATCATCGCCCTGTCCTTGCTGAACAACGCCATGATCAGCCCCACGTCGCCACCTTGTGACTGCGACGCCATGCCAGCCCCCATCATGCGAGCGGCCATTTTCCACACGCTATCACCTCGCCGCTCGAGATCCTCGGCAAACTCATCAGGGCTCATGTCGGCATGGCGGAAGTTCTCGGCCATGTAGTCAATTTTCTCGAGTTGGTATTCGAGGTGCAGCAAATCCTTCATGCCTGTTTGCATGGATGCCAAAACGGAGCGTCGTTCTTTGAGATCTTCAGGGCGGATGCGTGTGCCATCGGGCGCGACGAGCTCATAGAGAACCTTGTCGTAACCGCCGAGCTGCTTTTTTATCGCCGCGTAGTACTCGCTTTGGCCGATATGGACGACTCCGACGAGGTCCACGGCTTGGCCTTCATGGTCGGTATCGGGCTTACCCTCAAACCGCACTGTCGCGGTCTGCAATGCGACCGGATTGCCCTGATTATCCCGCTTGATCCGCACGTATCGGTTGCTCGCGGACTCGGTCGAGAGCGTTTCACCAGCCTCTTTCGCCCCCGCCCTCTCTGCAGCTGCTTCGGCCGACGCTGGCTGTTGCGAGGGGATCGGTGGGGCCACGTTGTCCTGGGCGGTACTCGCTCCACTAGAGAGAAACTGCCAAAAGACAAGCAAGATCGCGCCCGCGACCCAGACAATTTTTTTCAAGTAACTCGGCACGCGGACACTCCCCAATCAAATTTTCGTGATAAACTCCAATAGATACCATCGTAGCACACACCGGATCGGTCCGATGCGCCAGCACCTGGCCGAGCCCGCCACGGGGAGACTGGCGTGAGAATTGCAGCGATCGGCATTCGCAACGTAATTCCCTTTGCGATCAAGAGCATCTCCATGTCCACCGCCCCCCTCCATTCTCCGTTGACCGAGTCATTTTCAAGCCGCAGACACGCGCAGCACACCGCTCGGTCGGAACCAGACGGTGCCGGCTCAGCTGGTGAATTGCCTCGCGCGGGCTGGTGGTGTCTGCTCATTGGCAGTTCCGTGGCGTTCTTGACGAGCGCTTACTTGGCCTGGTCTTCGCTCACCTCGTCGGCAGTCGCAGGCTGTAGCGGCGGCAGTGTTTTCGATTGCAGCCACGTTCTGCACAGCCGTTGGTCGTCGGTGCTTTCGATTCCAGTCAGCCTACCAGCGATGGCAACCCATGCACTGATTCTCGGGATGTTGGCTTGGGGTGCGATGAGTTCTCGCAGCCCTCAGTTGCGCTGGTCGCTGGTCGGCTTCTCCGCACTGATGGCTGGCGGCGCTGCGATCTGGTTTACCGGCCTCCAGGTCTTTGCTTTGGAACACCTCTGTCCTTATTGCCTGGTGGCCCATGCGGGAGGACTGCTCGTCGCTGCGGCGTTTCTTTGGTCGTGGCCGATTTCGACCCGAGCTATGAAATGGGTCGCCTTGGCCGCTACCGGATCGCTCGCCGGAATGATCGGACTGCAGTTCGCTGCCGAGCCACCGCAAACATTTGAGGTCATCGAGCACACCGCTCCGCAAACGACCGTGATCGACCCAGTTGCCCCGGTAGAAGACGATGAACTCGGTGAAGACGACCTGTTTGCCCCTCCCGCCTCAGCGGACCTGCAGTCGTCAGTCGAACGGGAATTACAACGCTGGCAATCGGAGTCATTGGCTCAGTGGGCCTATGTGATTGCCAACCCAGCGACCCTGTTATTGGGCCAAGTCCCCGACGCGCCAGCGGAGCGCAAGACAGCGACGATTCTCAATGGGGTGAAACTCCATACGAATGCGTGGCCCTTGGTCGGCGATCCGAACGCCGAAATGGTCTTCGTCGAAATGTTTGACTACACCTGCTCGCATTGCCAGCAAACGCACGAAGTACTCGCAGCCGCTCGCGAGCATTTCGGTGACGATCTCGCGGTGATGACGCTACCGGTCCCCATGGATCGGAGCTGTAACCCGACTGTCAATTCCACACCGAGCGATCATCGGGAAGCGTGCAATCTCGCCAAGCTCGCGATCGCCGTCTGGTTGGTCGATCACGCGAAATTCGACGAATTCCACAATTACCTTTTCGAATCCAAGCCGAGCTACTCAGACGCTTTGACGCAGGCCGCAACGGTTGTCGACAAGGATAAGCTCGACGGTGTCCTGCAAAGCTCGGTACCAAGCGATTACATCAAGAAACACGTATCGCTCTACAAACGCGCCGGCTCGGGAACGATCCCTAAACTCCTTTTCCCCAGGACGACGACGGTCGGGGCTGTAGCATCGCCCCAAACGATGATCGATATGATCGAGAAGTACCTGTAAACTCATTTGTCCGTTTCCCAGTGGAAACGGGAGGTTGGATATCTCATCAAGGACGGATGGACGATTTGGTCAATCGATGTACCGCCGAGTCAGGTCGGCGTAAGCGTCGACACGGCGGTCTCGTAGAAACGGCCAATGGGTGCGGACGACGTCCATCTCGACCTGGGAACAATCAGCAGTGACGATCTGGTCGCTGTGATCATCGCCGCGATCGAGAATCTCACCCCGGGGCGATACGATGAAAGAGTTCCCCCAAAACTCCACCCGACCTTCGATTCCAACCCGGTTGGGAGCGCCTACGAATATCCCGTTTGCGATCGCATGAGCACGCATGCTCGTCATCCAAGCGTCGAGTTGACCAGCCCCGTATTCGTCCTTCTCTTCATCGATCCAACCGATTGCGGTGGGATAGAGCAGGATGTCGGCGCCGGCGAGCGTGAATAGACGAGCCGCTTCGGGGTACCACTGATCCCAACAGATCCCAACACCGAGTTTCGCATATCGCGTGCTGATGACATTGAACCCGTTGGGGCGGTCGCGGGGAACGTCGGAATCCCGGCGGGCGGTATCACCCGGTGTGAAGTAGAACTTCTCGTAGTACAACGGGTCATCAGGAATATGCATTTTGCGGTACATGCCCGCGATCGATCCGTCCGCGTCGAGCACCACCACACTGTTGTGATACACTCCGGCGGCGCGTCGTTCGAATAGTGGGCAGACTATCACTACCTCCAGTCGCCGGGCTAACTCCGCAAGCGCATCGGTCGTCTTTCCCGGTACTGATTCAGCGAGATCAAACATGCCATGATCTTCGGCTTGGCAGGGGTAGCAGGTAGCAAACAGTTCTTGCAAACAGATGACATGCCCACCCCGCCGAGTCGACGACTCGACCGATGCGGCGGCCTGTTCGATCAGCTGAACCGCGGAGGCTAACGTGGCTGCGTGATCGCCTCGCCAGCGCATTTGTACAAGCGACAATTTCACAGTGGATGAGTTCATAGCGATGGAAGTCTATTTTGTAACGGGTACCGGTACCGATGTCGGTAAAACATACTGCGCCTCCAGGTATGTTGAAATGCGCCGCCGGACTGGCCTACGCGTCGGTGTGTATAAGCCAGTGGCTAGCGGATGCATTCCTGGTGATGACGGAGACTGGGTCGCCGAGGATGCCGTCGAACTCTGGCGGGCGGCCGGTTGCCCGCTGACCCTCGAGGCGGTCTGTCCACAGAAATTCGCCGCGTCGCTCGCTCCTCCTCAAGCCGCGCTGGCCGAGGGCCGGGAAGTCGATGAGATGGAGTTGCTCCGCGGTGTCGACGCGTGGACCGGGCCGTCGAGCAATTCTGCTGCCGAGAATGATGCCCGGTTCGATGTGCTCGTCGTCGAAGGGGCAGGCGGGCTATTCAGCCCTCTCTCGGCATCGCAACTGAACGTAGACTTTGCACGAACACTGCGCGAACGGTTACCGCCGCTCAAAGTGGTGCTGATCGCCCCCAACCGGCTCGGAGTGATTCACGACTGCATCGCCGCCGTTCGCGCAGCCCAAGCCGCTGGCGTCGGAATCGATTTGATTGTGCTCAACCGCATCGCCAGCGTTGCCGAGAGCAAAGACCACTCAATCTCGACCAACGCCCAACAGATCGAGCACTGGACCGGGTGTCCGGTCGTGGAGCAATGGTCCTGAAGGCGAAGCATACCGAGACGCTGCCCTAACGGTTACCGACAATTTTTCCTACGCCGAAGACGTTTTAGAGAATCGCCGGTGGTTTGAGTGGAGCGAACACCACCGAAAAAACTGAAGATAGCTCACGTCAACGCCCCAACGGGCAACGCTGTGAAGCATTTTTTTCGCGAAAACGAGCTGTTAAGCATCGCGTGATGAATAAGTGGCGAATTTTGGGAAACCTTTTCTGTAGTGGACGAGGCGACGAGGCCCTCAAAGCCAATCGATCACGCAAAGCGAAACGACTCGTTGCCTCGTATGGATTGCCCACAGGTTTGCTCCCCCGTGTGCTTGTCACACGGGAAGCGACGTTTTGAAATTAGAAAACCGCGGCATCGATACGCGTTCCCCTGTCAGCTTGTCTGGCAGGAAACCAAGCCGACAAACTTTGCTTTCATGCGGGGCAAGCCCACATGGGAGCGGGGGCAACGCTCCATCGTTCTAATCACAAAACGGAGATTCCTGCCAGACAAGCTGACAGGGGATCGGGTTTTGTGGGGAATCAACAGCTCGCCCGCCTCGACATATACGACATTGATCACTCGCTCGCACCGGTTCGCGGGCGTCCCCACCGCACACACCTGAAAATCACTTCACAGCGTTACCCGTTGGGGCTCAAGAACGCCGAAAGAAGAGCTCTCACAGAATTCGCCACTCAGTGATCACGCGATGCTTAGGCTGCGCGGCGTACCGATTCTTCGTGGGTCGGACGAACGCCCCACTTACCTGCCGCGTTGCTCAGCACGACGGTATCGGCGTGCGTTACTTTGCCGAGATACTTCGCCAATCCCTCGGCGTGAGCCGATTCGACACTGGAATCGATGAGGATCATGTCAACGGCTCCAAAGCGATGGGCGACATTGACCAGCCCCCGCGTCACCGATTCTGGAAAGATTACCGGGCGGATCGGCAGTCCCGCCAATTGCCGGTGGTAGTCCCGCATCGTGACCTCGCCGCCTGCCATCTCGAATTCATCGATCACGATCGCTTTGAATTTGCTCGATTCGGTCCCCGATTGGGTCACCGAGGCAAGGATGGCGGGCATTCTCGAACCGTTGCCGATGCCAATCTCCAAAATACTGGATGGATTGGCTCGCCCGAATTGCTTGATCAACGCATCGTTCTCACCACGCGAGAGCATCGACAAGACACCGCGGCGAGCGGGCGTAGTCTCCGCTACCGGCTCGGTGGCCGGAGCAACCTTCGCCGTTGTGCTGGCCGCTACTGACGGGGCAGTCCGCACTGGTTTGGCAGCCCGCGGTTGTTCAGCCGGAACTTTAACCGGCCGTGGCGATGATGACGCAGCATCGCTCGACACATCAGGCGTAACCGCACTGGGCTGGGCGGGGGACTTCGTTTCGCTGCTGCCGCCGCGAAGTGAATTCCAAAGTTTTCTCAATGACATTGGCGTCGCACCCTGAACAGTCGCTCCCACGAGACAAACGAAGCTGAGACGCAGTGGATCCTCGATCGTGATGATGTGCGTGTCGCCTCACTAAGGATTCTCTTCGGAATCTTTCCCATGCCCACTCGAACCCGATCCGACTCGGTCGGGTTGGGCAATTTGGGCGAAGATCGACAGGGCCGCGACGAGGTCAATCGTCGCGACGCGGGGGTGCGTTTCGGGCCGGATTATGGTTGGTCCCAAAGCCGGTACGGATCGTCCAATCGGACCATTTCTGATAATAGCAGGGCTTCGAGTTCGGCACGCTTCTCAGCAAAACGTGGATCGTCGGCAAGATTTCTCTGATCGGCTGTCGGAGAGATGCCCAACTCGTCGCTAAGATTCTCATCGTGGTGTTGAGTGAGGAACTCGTGCGGGTTCTCCTTCAGATTGAACAACTGTGTTTTACGGACTTTCCCGTTCAAGACATCGAACTTGACTAATTTCCAGTCGCCTTTCTTGACGCACCGCATCCCGGGTTTGGTCCCGCCACAGTACACGCCGAAGAGCGTGTCACGAATCGTCGATTGCTGACCTTGGAGAACCTTACGAAAGCTTATCCCCTCATTCGTCGCTGGCGTCTCGACGCCAGCGAGGTCACATAGCGTCGCGAGTGTGTCGAGCAGATAGGTATTGCCGATCGCGCGTGTCCCGGCGGGGATCCCGGGGCCTTTGGCGATGAATGGGACTCGCCAGGTATGCTGATAGAGGTTCTGTTTACCCTGCAGGCCATGTCGGCCGATCGCCATTCCGTGGTCGGCGGTGTAGACGATGTAGGTATTATTCAGTTCGCCGAGCTGTTCGAGTTTCTCCAATACGCGGCCAATCTGAATATCGATGTTTTCACTACACGCGAACTCGCGGCCGATCTCATTGCGGATGGTGCGTTCGTCACGCCGCTTCCACACGCCTGAAACGGCGACCTCATCGCGCAGATTGGGATGGCCATGTGGGAAGGGGTGTTCGGGGAGATAGTTGACCGGCAACTGCGGCTGTTTGTCGTTGGCCGGGGGGAGAGAGTTGCGGTCGGTATGATTGACGGCCCCATACTTTTCGTTGAGATGTGATTTGCCGTCACGAGTATCGTGCGGGTGAGAGAATCCGAAATAGATCAAGAACGGATCTCGATCCTCATCGACCTCGCGTTGTTGCAGATAATCCAGCACTCGGTCGGCGTGCCAGGCACTGCCGGTTTCGTCGGTGGGCCCGCGTTTCACCGCTTCGTGAACCACCGTGAACTTTTGGTTGGCAGCTTTGTAGCTATTGCCACGTTTGCAAGTTCGCATCGTGTCGTAGCCCGCCCGGTTGAAGACCGCCGCCAACGTTTGATCGGCGAGGTTCTTCGGAATCAGCTCAGCCTCATTGGGTCGGGCGGCTTTGTCCTTCGCCTTGGGGGTGCTACCGGGAAGATGCCAAACGGTTCGCCCGCTCATGATCATGTGCCGGGATGGAGTGCACACGGCGCCAGACCAAGAGCCCATCTGGTAGGCACCATCGAGCACGACTCCTTCACTCGCCAACCGGTCCAGATTCGGCGTGTCGAGAATCGAATTGGGGTTGTAAACCTTCAAGTCGAACGGAGATTGGTCATCCGCCAAAATGAACAGGATGTTGGGTCGCTTCGCTGGCTCGGAAGCCTCCTGAGCCACCTCCGCCCGTCCTGGTGTGGAGAGCACACCGATCATCAGGGCGGTGAGGAGGCCGGACATCCAGGGCCGTCGAAAGGGGGGAACCGAGAGTATCATGTTTATCCAATATTTGCAAAAAACCGAGTTCACAACAGTAACCATTTCGAATCAGATTTTAATTCATAGCGAGATTGGATTGGTCCGATTCGATACGACCATCTCGCATCCGGATCACTCGCTGGGCGGCGTGGGCGACCTCCTCACTATGAGTGACCGTGATGAGGGTCATCTCACGCTCGGTGTGCAATTGCTCGAACAGTTCCAATATCCCTGCTGCAGTGACGGTATCTAGGTTACCCGTCGGTTCATCGGCGAGCAACAATCGGGGATCATTGGCGAGCGAACGGGCGATCGCGATACGCTGCCGCTGGCCGACCGATAGCTGCTTGGGCAAGTGTTTTGAGCGATCGGCCATCCCCACCGCCTCGATCAGCTCGTGCGCCTTCGCCACTCGCTCGGCCACCGTCATGCCGCGGCCAAACATCGGAACTTGAATGTTCTCCAACGCCGTCAACGTCGGTAGCAGGTAGAAGGATTGAAAGACAAAGCCGATCGCACGCGAGCGCAGCTCATCGAGATCCGTCTTTTCATCGACCACCGCCCCCTCGAAAGTGAGTGTGCCCGAAGTGGGCCGGTCGAGTGTGCCGAGAATGCTCAGCAGTGTCGATTTCCCACTGCCGCTGGGCCCCATGATCGCTGCATACTCGCCGGTTGTTATCTCAAAGCTAACCCCGTCGAGCGCTCGCACATTGCCGTCGGGGTACTCTTTGGAAACGTCTTCAACAGATAGCAAGACAGGGTTATCGTTCATGAGGTCTCTGAATTCGGATTCGCGATTGAGCTCGTCGAAGAGCGGCTAGTCGAGGCTCGCTAGTATGGCAGTCACGATCTTTTTAGCAAGGATTTCAGTTTCCCGTTCTTTTTCGGACTCGTCGGGTATCGTTTCGAGTTCCTTGAGCAGCCGCTGCTGTTGGACGGGGCAGAATCCGAGGAACCATGATTTTGCGAGCGCGTGTCGTATCTCCTTGAGCCGGATCTCTCTCATCCCAACGTCGAGTTGGTGGCGGATCTCCGCCGTCATCAGCGACATGCTATCGATCGATTGACGCTCGGTGATCCCCCGTTGCTCGAATGTCCCGAGCACACCATCGGGAAGAAAGAGCCGCTCGGTGATGGCGAGTTCTTCGACATTGACGGGGCCTTCGGGAGCATCGTGAGCTAGCTTTCCCCAAGCGGTGCTCATGCACTGCGCGAATGAGATTGTTGCAACATGCTCGCCTCCTTGGAACACAGAGCGTTCCATCTCGATCAGCTCTGCGATCGTACTATCCATATCACGGAATAGTTGGTTGATATCGAAGTAGCCCGCCTGCTTGGGAGCGGTTTCGACAATGCCTTGGGCGATTTGCCAGCACAGATCGATCAACTTGCTGCGCCCGCCCACCTGGAATACAGCGCTGGGACGGCCCTGGTGGACCTCCTGACAAGCCGCCGCGATGCAGGTCAGGTGCGCCGCGACCCGGGCCACTTGCGCATCCGGATTCCCACGAGGCACCTTGGCATCGGCGATCATCCTCGACCACAGGGCTCCACAATAGGACTCGAATAAGACGCCGAGCGAATTGGTGTCTTCGATCACCGCCTTGCGATAAACGCTCCTCAAGTCGGCATTGCATTCGTAGCGTTTGAGCCATTTGTTGGCCAGCTCACGACTCGTGCTGGGCAATTCGAGAAATCCCTTAATCTCCTGAGCCAACGTTGGGCATGCAAATGCGCCGTCGGTCCAGATGGCTTCGGCGAAGATATCATCCTTGTGGTAGGTCACCTCGTGGTAACACGCCAACCGGTACGAGGTAAGCAAACGCTCGCGGAGAATACTCGACAGCGGCTGGCACATAGGCAGTCGCTTGATTGAATCATGTTCAGCGACTCCATCGCGCAAGGTCGCTTGAAAGAGTTCGTGCTTCTGCGAGGCGGCCTCATCGCCAGCGGTGAATTTGCCTGTGGACCCCTTGTCCTCCACCGGAGCCTTGCCCTTTCTCGATCGATTTTTGGGAGGGCTCTTGAACATCCACGACTCCGGGTGGTTGTTGAACCATGGATACAGTTCGCTGCAGAAACGCGAGCCGATGTGGTATCCCAACGATCGGTAGGCAGCGACCTGTTTCTCGTTGTAAAACTGGTTCACCGTCGGTTCGTCAGGAAACGAAGGAAACAGATTGCGGATATTCTGAATCTCGATCGGGTCGGACGACGTGATCGACATCTGGCAATAAACCAATAGTGCTTCGGGGCGCTCGGGTTCGGGGTACCGGACCCGCATGCACAGAAACGGTTGATGCACGAGCCGGCTCTCTTGATTGATCTCGAGACGCCCAAAGTCGATCGGGGCTTCGTGGTCGAGATCGAGGAATCGGATACCCTGTTCCTGCGCGGCGCGTTCGCACATCGTCGCCAGGGTCCCGAGCGAGTTACCACCCACGTTCGCGCCCGCATCGCTGACGACGATCGTCTCGCACCGTCGCCGCAGCAATTCGCTGACGCCGAGGTAATCGACATAGCCGCCGTCGGCGACATAGAAGGATTGATTTTGGTTGAATTCGGGCTCGTGGTAGCTGTCCTTCGGAAAGCAAAGAGAGCGAATCCAACCGGGCGATCCGATCTGAAAGCACCAGCAGTACCAAAACAATGCTGTCGTCGGCATTACTAATAGCAGTGACCATCGCAAACCAACGAATTCCCAACACACCCCCCCGACCAACGCGGCGGCCGATAGCGATAGAATCCACGGGTGATTGTTGGCGGGAGAGGAAGTCGCCGCGGTCCGGTCAGTACGGCGAACACGTTGACCAATTCCGGTGTTGAAGAAGTCGAGGATGATCGTCAGCCAGCGGTTCTGCGTCATTAAAGGTGTTACCGCTGCACCGGAGAGTGTCACGGCATCAGCGAGTGTCAATGGTGGCCCGTGCGGGCTGCCGGAAAAGCTCACCTGGTGGCTATCGATCGGGGTCTCTCGCTCTTCAAACGATCCACAATACTTGGGACTGAAGACGAACGGACGCGCCGCAACCCGGTAGCTGCCATTGACCAGGGAAGGTTTCAACGCACCTGCAAGAATCAACGGATAAGGCAATCCGTCGCGACAGGGATCGAGCTCGCTCAGCCGGCGATCTCCGTACCGCTTGCCCGGGGATTCGGTAGGCACCAAGAAATTGGATGCAAGTTGGCGACGATAAAAATGGAACACGGTTGCCACTCGTCGTGGCCCGAGTCCGCCAAGTAACCCTGTCAGCATCAGCAGAGTCCAGCCGAGCAACCATCGCTTCCGGGTTTGCTGGTCATGAGGTGGCACCACGAGTGTACTGGGAATGTCATATCGCTGGACCACCTTCGGATAGAGCCCTTCAAGCAACATACGATTGGCAAAGGTGGCATCGCGAGCATTGTTGAGAGCACCGTCATTGGCCGATTCTACGTCCGGGTGCCGAAGCTGGAGGCTATGAAAATAGGTCGCGAGTTGCTCTGCTTGGGGCTTGTTAACCCTGAGGAGCCCTGAGTCGACCAGTTCATTCACGCGTAAGAATTCGTCCTTCTTTTCCGATGTGATCGCAGACTGCCAATCTCGATTGTTTTCGCGTGAATCATTGTCTCGAGAAACGAGCTGCGCTAGCAAGAAATAGGTGAACGCTACCGATTCTAGGTTCGTGTTGAAGCCTTTGAGCGACTCCGCTCTCGACACACGAATTTTGTGATTGTCTGCGATCAACCTATTCACAGTTGCTTGGATGGACGACGACTCCGGTTTGCCCGCGTCCTCTACGTTGTCTTGTTTGATGGGACGCATAATCGACCGCCAGTAACCGTGTGCCGCCGCAAGGATCCGAGTGGGTAGCAACCAGGGGCCGGCATGATCCTCATCGTCCGCCGATTTGATGGCATCGCGATAGGTGATAACGTCAGGCGGTGGAGGTTCGGATAGCGAACTCTCGATATTCGGGTCAACGATTCCGTCGGCAACGCGGTCCATTCCGAAAAGATTGATTCGGGAACGCACCACCGCGCCGTGCCACGATCCGGGAGGCTGGATTTTTTCATCGGCTGAGTCAACTCCCTTTCCGCCACCTGTCGCAGGAGAATCTTCGCCTTCAGGCGTCGCGTCGCCTGGATCTGCGGACTGGTAGGTGTTGCTAATCTCAGTGAACCGCGGCCAATCGAGAACATCACCAACAACCAGATGAGGGTCGCGGTGTTCGGTGTAACCACTGATATTCTCGCGTCCCATCCAATGAACCATCGAAAACACCAGAGTCACGACGACCATGGTCGTGACCGATTGTTGAGCGTAGCGTTGCCAACTCTTTGCTTCGCCGCGTTCGGACCGAAACAATCGGTCTCGACCGAGAAAGACCAGGACCTGGATCGTCCCAGCGAGGATGGCAAAATATTGAACGTATCGATTCAGATAGAGCGTATCGCTTCCATCTCGGACGAACGATTTTCCATTTCCGAGAAAAATCGCGATCGATGTCAAGGACGCGAACACGATTCCTAGCAACATGGTCGCTCGGAATCGACGATGAAACGAAAGCAATCGCTCGTTGAGCACCTGGGATGAAAACCGGCAAAACGTCAATCCAATCTCGCCGGCGACCATGAATGCGATCAGAATGAATGCGGGCAGGAAAGCAATTGTCAGTTCATCGCCATACTGGTTCAAGCCGAGAGCTTTGTCATAGATTCCGCGAAACGCGAAACTGTCAAACGAACGCCATAGCAACGCGGCGAGCGTCGCGACGATCCCGATTGCACCGAAATAGAATGCGAGCGAAAAGAAAAGTGACCAGAGATAGGCGGGTATGAACTCAAGTGGACGACTGAGGTATCCGCCAATGCCTGGCAACCGGTGTCGTCTCGTTTCCCCCGTTTCAGGATCCCGACCGAGATCGCGACGCTTCGGGTCGTCGTGAAAACACTGTTCCGACTCGCTATCACTCTGTGACGTCAGGTGCCCCGCAATGTAGCCACCTCCTGAAACGCTGCACAGAAAGTCGACGTAGCGCAGCAAGCCTCGATGTGACAACGCCTGCAGAAATCCATCGTTGAAGAGCGCCGACCGAATCCCACCACCGGACAATGCCAATCCCGTCAAGTTTCTCGGCTCTTCACCCGGTGTCCCCGGGTGATCGGCATTCGCGCTGGGGAATGCCTGTTCCCTCCGCCGCTTGACGCACTCCCACTCATCTTGCCGCCACTGCTCGGGAGCCTTCGCTCGCTTCTCCGAACTTGCTGCCTGCTCAACTGAATCTTTCATTGCCGAACCTTCTCTGACCACCAACTGAACACAACACAGAAGGAGGGGCAGACACCCACCCTATAGATGAAAGGGTAGTCGATCCGCATCCCGGTTTGCTTCGGCAGCCGCAAATTTTCTGCAACTATTTGCCCAATGGATGAGAAGATGCGAAGATTATGGCGATTTCACTCGTAAGAAACCTCCCCAGAGTCCGTCAGCCGAGTTTCCAACCAGATGTCTAGCAATAAACCCTGGCTCGAAGGACCATCGCCCAAGGATCGTGCCATTGCCAAAATGTGGCAGGGCGGGCCGCTGTTCCTGATCGGGGTTATCTCAACGGCGGGGACGGCTTACTTCTTAGGCTTGGTCTGGATTTGGACGGTGCTCGTCGGGATCGCCGGTCTGTTTTGGTTTTTGACCGGATTGATCACGTATTGGACGGGCGCTGAATAGGATTCAGAGCGACAGAATACGAATATTTCGGTACCATGCTTCGGCCGGCGGGCCGCTATGGATCTGGACCCCGATCACACCGGCGCGGGGAATTTCAGAGTCGGTCTCGGTATAGCGAACCGTGAGATTGCCGTTGAGGAAAATTTCGATTTGGTCCCCTTTGCAGACGATCCGCATCCGCACCCACTGCGTTTCCGGCACGCTGGTCGGTTCAGCTTCCCCCTCGCTCGCTGGCGTGGAATTGGGCGTCCCGGACTGCGCCGTCGTCCACTTCACCGCAAAGGGAGTTTCTGGCTCGGCCAGCATTTTTCGGCGGCGAGACTCGTCGTACAGTCCCCCCCACACCGAACGCCCCCAGGCGTGCCCCATGTCGGCTTGATAGCCCACGACCTCGTTAGCGGGCACACTGTCACTCTTGCGGGGGCGTCGCGAGCGGAACTGAACGCCCGCGTTCGGATCTTGGCCGCGCATGCGAACCTCCATCCGCAAATCAAAGTCAGCAAAGCTGTCGGTCGTGCAGAGAAACTGGTTCTTGGGGATCGGTTTCTCAAGCCGCCCGGCGACGATGGCTTTGTTTTCGGTACGGAACCAGTGCCCATTGCCTTCCCACCCCGCCAGCACGGTGCCGTCAAAGAGCGGCCGTGAACGCTGAGAAAACTCCTTGTCCGTCACCTCGGTGAGCCGGGAAGAGTCTTGAGCGTCCGCCGCGGCCGAGAAGGACACCACCGCAACCAGGGCGAGTGCCCGAAACAGCGGCGTCTGCAGCCGCGGTCTCCCGCCCCGTGGGGCCGTCGAGCGTGACTTTTCTGGGTGTTTTGTCGCGGCGGGCTGTGGCCGCTCTGCGGAGATCGCTGCCCGCCTGGCTGAAAATCGAATCATTTTTCCCTCATCTTTGTGGATCGCGTCAAAACGATCATACTCTCTTCGCACCCGTCTCGCATTTCTCTCCGTTTTTTCCAAAACCAAGCCACCAATCTCGCCATGAGTACCCCCGCCGACACAAAAACCGCTGCCGCCAACGACGCCGCCGCTCTGAATAGATACAGTCGCCATATCACGCAGCCCAAGAGCCAGGGTGCCTCTCAGGCGATGCTGTATGCCACCGGCATGACTTCGGAGGACATGAACAAGCCCCAAGTCGGTATTGGCAGCATGTGGTACGAGGGAAATAGCTGCAACATGCACCTGCTCGACTTGGCCGCCGAGGTCCGCAAGGGCGTCGTCGACGCGGGACTGGTCGGGATGCGGTTCAATACCATCGGGGTCAGTGACGGGATCTCGATGGGCACCGATGGGATGAGCTATTCCCTGCAGAGCCGCGACCTGATCGCTGATTCGATCGAGACGATCATGGGCGCACAGTGGTATGACGCCCTGATCACCCTGCCGGGATGCGACAAAAACATGCCGGGCTGCCTGATCGCCATGGGGCGACTGAACCGACCGGCGATCATGGTCTACGGCGGCACGATCAAACCGGGCAGCTACAAGAACGAGAAACTCGATATCGTCAGCGCGTTCCAGTGCTATGGGCAGTTCATCGCGGGCCAGATCGACGAAGAAGAACGATCCGAGATTGTCCGTCGAAGCTGCCCCGGAGCCGGTGCCTGTGGCGGCATGTATACCGCCAACACAATGGCCACGGCCATCGAAGCTCTGGGCATGTCGCTGCCGTATTCGGCCAGTATCCCAGCGGAAGACGCGGAGAAGAAAGACGAGTGCCACCGCGCCGGGGCCGCGATTTTGAATTTGCTCAAGCGGGATATCAAACCTCGCGACATCATGACCCGGGAGGCCTTCGAGGACGCCATGGTGACCCTGATGGCCCTCGGCGGAAGCACCAACGCCGTGTTGCACTTGATCGCCATGGCCCGCGCTGTCGATGTACCGCTGACGATTGAAGATTTCCAAGCCGTCAGTGATCGCACACCCTATCTCGCCGACCTCAAACCGAGCGGAAAATTCGTTCAAGAAGATTTGCACAGCGTCGGTGGCACACCCGCTGTCATGAAATATCTGCTCGAGCAAGGCCTGATCCGTGGCGGGCACTTGACCGTCACCGGCAAAACCCTCGCGGAGAATCTCGCGGAAGTGCCTTCGCTCAAGACCGGGCAATCGATCGTGGCCACGACCGCGTCCCCGATCAAGAAGAGCGGCCATATCCGGATCCTGCGAGGCAGTTTGGCCCCCGAAGGCGCCGTTGCGAAGATCACCGGCAAGGAAGGGCTGCAGTTTTCAGGTCCAGCCCGCGTGTACGACAGCGAAGAGGACATGCTCGCCGCGTTGGAACGCAAAGAAATCCAGAAAGGCGACGTCGTGGTCATTCGATACGAAGGCCCCAAGGGCGGCCCGGGCATGCCCGAAATGCTGACACCGACCAGTGCGATCGTAGGTGCGGGACTGGCCAGCGACGTGGCCCTGCTCACCGATGGACGCTTCAGCGGCGGTAGCCATGGGTTCATCGTCGGGCATATCACACCCGAAGCCCAGGTCGGCGGGCCGATCGGGTTGATTCGCGACGGTGATACAGTCACGATTGATGCCGAAACCAATTCACTCGATGTCAATGTCGATGCCGACGAGATGAAGAGTCGCCTCGACGCGTGGACCGCACCTCCACTCAAGGCCACTCGTGGGACCTTGTACAAATACATTCAATGCGTCAAAAGTGCATCGGAAGGCTGTGTTACCGATGAATAGGTCTGCACTGACGGACGACTGATCCACCGGAATTCGCGATGAAATTGATCGAAATCGAATGGTGTTCGCCCGAGTACCAAGCCGCATTGGAACTTCGCCACGAGGTGCTCCGGGCACCGTTGGGGTTGAAGTTGACCGCGGAGGAACTCGACGGCGAACACGGACAACTCCATTTCGGTGTCTTCGACAACGACGATCTCATCGCGACCATCGTCGCTCGCCCCCACTCAAGCGAGCTGGTTCAGCTACGCCAGATGGCGGTCAGCCCCGCGCGGCAGGGCAGCGGTGTCGGCAAATTTTTGATCGAGCACTGCGAAGCCAACCTGCGTGAGCGAGGGTTTCAGGAATTCACGCTCGACGCCCGCCTGACCGCTGTGCCGTTCTATGAAAAACTCGGCTACCGAAGAGTAGGCGAACTGTTCGAAGTGATCTCGCTCGAACATCAGAAAATGGTCAAGTAAGCAACACACGATGAATAAGTGTCGGTTTTTGTAGTGGACGAGGCGACGAGTCCTGCGGCTTTGGACTCGTCGCCTTCTGTCGATTACTCACAAGTATCCCGATAGGGATGATAGAAAATAGCCGTAGGTCAGCGCAGCGCCACCCCATAGGCATCAAGTTAAGCAGTACTCGAGGAGGTTTGGGTTGGCGAGCAACTCAATTGTTCCTGGTTTTGCCTTGCGTTTGGTCCTTTGGCAACGACGTCGGACGCGGGAGATGAGCCGATTGAAAAAATCCACCAGTTGAGCACTCGATGTGTTGAGGTGACTGGCGATTTCCGCCGCCATCTTCGCAATCGGTGATGCCAGCTTGGCGAAACTAATGGTTCATCCGACGGAAGCGCGCGCCCGAGGTTTTCAAGGCATGGCTCCAGTATCGAAGGATTTATTTGTGGGATGTGATAGTGGATGTTAGACTGGAGCTGCCGGGAGAAACGGAGCCGAGCTCGAATGGCGTGGACATAAGCGATTGCCGCCTGCTGAAACATCCTTCCGTCGAGCTTGTCTCGGCGGAGGAACCAACTGGCAGCTACCGAGAAAATGCGAAGTCGAAACGGTGCTCCGTCTCGGGCTTGCCCCGGCGGTCACACGACTTGACTCGCTGATTCCGCCGGGACAAGCCCGGAGCGGAGATCGATCTGGCGAGGGCGTTTTGCAGGTAGCTTGCAGTTGCCACTCCGCCCGGACAAGCCGGACGGAAGCGAAAACAGATGCCCGTGAAACTCGAGTAAATCTGCTTAAGTCCACGCCATTCAAGCCGAGCTCTGCAGAGGTGCTGGCTTGGCAAGGGATATCTCGGTCGCCAGCGTTTCCCTGCAAAAGCGGTACGCCAATGGTGTTGCCGGTCCCTGGCGGGCATTCGTTCGTCAGGGACGCATTCTTGTAAGATTATTGGATACTAGACCTTAATCAAGCTTCGCTTGATTAGGGACTAGTGCATTTCGACCGAGCAGGTGCCGATACCGCCTCGATAGTAGTTGAACTGCACGTTGGGGTGGTCGGCGAGTAGGGACATTGGCACGGCCGAATTGGCGATCCCTTTGGCGACCATGAGGCAGGTCAGCCGTTGGCCAAAGGGATTGTCGTGAGCCCCCGCGTGCCAGATCGAAACCTTCTCGGCCTGCCACGTTTCGACGGGACCGACGGTGACGGCGGAAGTCGGCACCAGAGAGATGTTCCCACCGCCACTGGTGCGTGCATTCTGGGCGATCGTCAAAGGGTGCAATTCGACGACTCGTGTCGCGAGCTTGCGATACTCCGAGGCCGGTGGCGGGGCATCCTTCCATTGGCCTTCACGACGCAGCGGATCGTTGAATGCCCAATGCTTGACGTCACCCTGCCCCCCCTGCATGACGGCGCATTTCACGCCGCTGTCCCAGCTCTTTCGAAACGGCCCCACATCGGCTTTGGGGAAGTGCAGGTTCGCGTCGGGCATCCGCAACTTGGCATCGATCCGGTCCAACAGCATCTCGCGATCGCATTTCTCGAACGACAGCGGATGGTTGGCAGGAACCTCCACCCCGTCGACAATCCACTCATCCATCCCCCAGAAATGACCACTCTGCACATTGAGTCCGAGAGAATTGATCATCCGCGCTACCAAGGGTAGCTGCTCAGTCGGACCGATCGGTCCACAAACGCCCACGGGGTTGTCATCGGTTGACTCTTTCCAGGCTTCGAGATACTCCAGGGCTTCGGCTAGATAGAAGTCTTCCAGCGTGTCGTAGAAGACAACCTGAAACCCCGGACGCGAGAGAGCGAGTATCTCCGCCGGCGAGAGTGCGGCGGCTTCATCGATGAGGTCTTGATCGAGTGTGGTGTAGTCCCACCAATCCGGTGCGATTGCGCTGAGTTTTGCAGTCATGAAGGAATCCTTGTTGTCGTTGGCAATGAGGTGCCTAACATACCACGGATGCTCTGGTCGTTGGCTTGGCAGCACTATCCTGCGTTAGGAGAGGATGAAGTCAAAAACCAACGCGGGAACCTGGCGATTGACAATCCCAACGTTTCAATAGCCCGGTCACTGCCGCTTGGTGCGACCACGCGATCGTCGATCGCCTCGCCGCGTGACGACGCCGAAGACAATCGCCGCCAAAATGGCTCCGACGACCGCGATGGCAGCGATGTTGCCGATCGCCTGAACACCCATCGGATCGGTCGAATCGGGGCGTTGATCGGCGATCACCCCGGCAATGATCAAGGGAGCAAACTGCTTAGCCCCACGTGACTGCATGAAGTCGGACTCGTAACTCCATAGTCGATAGAAAAAACCCTCGACGCGAATCGGGACGGTACGGGTGATGACGAGCGGGGTGCCCTCGCTTTCGTCGGGTTGGAGGAAATCCGGCAGACGGGCGGTGACGATCGTCACGGGGTAGCGGTTCGCCATCGTGACCGACTCCTCGCCGGGCACCTCGATCTTTAACTCCACCTGGCCGAGATCACCGATAGCGTCGATTTCGTAATAGGAATCACCACCGACCTCGATCTGTCGCTGCGATGATTCGACGGCCACACGTGTGATTCGAATGGTTTCAGCATCGAGCTGAATCCACTGGCCCGTGTACGTGGCCGGATCCTGCAGGAGGTCCACTGGCGATACGTCGATCGTGGAATCTCGCATGGACCTCGCTGCATCACTTCGCTGGCTTTGCTCCCTGTCGGGATGGGCGGCGAAGTCGGCGGCCCCGATCATCGGATAGAACAATGGTGAATCGGCATCGTCGAAAGGCTCCCGATCCCGCTTCGGCAAATCAGCGAGCCGGCTGAGGTCCACGCCCGACAACGCCAGCACCGCGTCAGCGGGTGACTGCGGACGGGCGGGGGTCCAGTGCAAGCGCCCCGCGATGTCGATAATCCAATCTTGGCTCGCCGGATCCGAACCCTGCGACGCCGCGAGGGCGGCGGACGAGCCGCGATTCCCCTTCCCACCATCTGCGAGCGTCCGTACCGCAATGCAGGCGATGCGGTCACCCGGGACAGCTTCACCAGGCAGTAATTTGGCGAACAACAGATGCGGGACGCCTTCGACATCAGCAAGTCGAACCATCTGAATCTGTTCGAACTCGAGATATTCCTGCAGGTCGGCGTCAATGGTTAGCGGCGTGAGCTCAGAAATTTCTTCATCAATCACGATGGCATCGCCCACGCTCGGCGGCATCGACGATCGGGCGACACGGGTTTGCAGGGCGGCATCGCTGAGCCGGTTGACGCGAAAAACAATCTTCGCGATTTCATCGACGTCGATGGATGGGCTTGCGAGCGTGGAGACCGCAGCCTCTGACAATTCTTGCAATCGTTCCTGGTCATAGCCGGGCAACAGATCCATGAGCGACTGCGCCGACGCCGAACTCGAAACCATGATGCCCGTGACGATCCACACGATCCCCAGGCTCACGGGATGTCGGTTGCGACGGGCACGCATCTGACGGTTCAGCGTCGCGGTCCGCCACATCACTGCGATCGCGATCAAAAACCCGGCAGCGATCGAGCCGACCACGATCCAGAACAAAGGCAGTTCGTCAGGCCTGTCTGCTGGCGCCGAGGCACTGGGTTGGGACGCACCAATAGCGGTCGCGACACGGGAGTTCCCATTGGCCTGGATCGTGACGACGTGACCAGCCACGACGGGGGTGAGTTCTGCTCCCGCAGCGGATTGATAGGACAGACGTTTGAGAAACTCGCCATCGACATCGACCAGGGGGCGCGGCGCGTTCACGGGCCATGATCGTTTGTCCGACTCGGCCTCAAGCCTTTCTTGTTGTTCGGCTTCAGGGGTAGAGGTTGATGTGGGAATGAGTGCGGCGAGTTCGCTCGGTAGTTCCCCTACAATCACCAGCCAAGGTCGGTTGCTGGCGTCTTGTGGGAGCAACCATAGGTTCCAATAGCTCGTGATACCAAAGGGATTCTCGCTCGCCCGCAGTTTTTCAATCTGTACCACCTCACCACGGGCGCGCACGCTCTTGCCGCGATAGACGTCGGGTTGTTGCAACAATGGGAGCACTCCCGCGGCAACGGTTTTCGACTGGGAAGATCGAGGCGGGGTAGGCCGATCTTTTCGCGGATCGTGCAATGCGAGTGTCGCCATCAACCCCGGGCCGTCATCGGCCCGCCAGACCGTGCCGTCTCTCATCTCTGCGATAAGTTTCCTCTGGATCGCCTGTGCGATCGCGGCCTCGTTGCCCGGCTCAGCCAACGCGCCGGTGGAATCATCCTGGACGCCCCAAGGTTGGCCGTCGAGCCAATTCGCCAGCAGGCTGGCTAACTCATCACTTGTTTTCTGAGCCGCCCAGGTATCCAACGCGGACTGCAGGGCGGGCGATATCTCCGCCGAGGCATCTTCCGCATTCGTCAGCGTCGCTACGGAACGAGTGTCGTTGGATACGAATCGCTTGACTTCTGTACTGGGAAAGAACACTTGATAGACCCCCGAACGGGCCGCTTGTCGCATGGCCACCAAGATCAGTGCCATGACGATGATCAAGCGGATGACGCGTCGCCAGGATTGGCTCGGGGGGGAGGCAAGGCGAGCCGTTCTTCGACCGTAAAGAGATTCGCCGTGAAGTTCGCTGGGGATTCGCATCGGACAGAGGTATCATGGGAGGTGGAACGGTGCAGACGCCTGGATTTTGAAACAACCGAGCCGCAATCAACGTCAAAAGGTTGCTAGTCCGCTACTGGCACTTTAACCTAGTGAGGTGCTGCTCGACATGGCGGCCACGCTCCTGATACGCCCGTCGATTCGTCTCTCGCTCGATACATCCCATGCCGCGATCGCTTTTCGTAGTTCTCTCTCAATCACGCCGCTGGCGTAGACGATCCCACCGGCAGCCAGCTTGTCTGGCAATGTCTGCCGTGTTGGTGCTCGGTGCGATCGGTGCCACGCAGGCGCGCGCCCAAGGTGAACCGGCCGCGGATTTCGTCAAGCGATTGCGGGCCGCAGAATACTACGATCTCGCCATCGCGTATCTCGACCGACTCGACCAGTACCCCGGAGTTGATTCCGCATTCACAACGACCGTCCCGCTGGAGAAAGCGCAGACTTACATCGAGTCCGCGGGGAATGCCCGTTCGGTCGAGCGGCGCGACGAGGCCTTCGCAAAAGCCGAAGCCCAGTTGCAAGTTTTCCTGAAGAATCATCCAGGCAACCCACGCGCCTCCGAGGCCCGTGCCCAACTGGGAAAACTACGATTGTTCCGCGGTTCACAGTTCATGATCGGTGAACTCGATGACGACAAACGCAAACAGGCCAGAGAGCAATACCAGGCCGCCAGCAAAACCTTTGAAACGATCATCAATGACCTCAAAGGGAAGCTTGAGGACATGAAGGTTGCCGATATCGATCCGGAGAAAAACCCCGAAAAAGCGGAGCTACGTGATCGCTATCGAGGCGAGTTCCTGATGGCTCTGCAGAGCTCCGGTGAAGCAAAGATGCTCGCCGCAGAGACGTATCAGGACCCCGTCAAGGAGGCACCTCAGATGCTCGAGCAAGCTCTCGGGACGTACACGGATCTGAGCGAGAAGTATGACAACTACGTGCTCGGCGCCGCTGCGTTTTACCCGCGGGGCAAAGTCGAACAGTTGCTAGGCAAACGCGACCAGGCCTACGAGAGCTACACACGCATGCTCGAACAAAGTGACACCCCCGAATTTCGCGACGCGAAGATCGGGGCTGCCGCGGGTTTAGTCAGTCTGTTGCTATCCGGTAAGAAGCAAGATTATGCCGAAGCGATCAAGGTCGGGGCACCAGTGGAAGCGTCACTTCGACCCAACGAGCAGCGAAGCCAAATCGCTCAAGACCTGCGAGTCGAATTGGCCCGTGCCTATCTCGCCAAGAACGCGGATGAGCAAAACACAAAACCCAACGAACGCAAACGGGCTCTCTCGGACGCGCGAAAACTGTTGATGCAAGCCAAAAGGATCCCCGGGACCCACGATGAGGCAGCGGTCAAGTTGCTGGCTGATATTGGCATCGATGCTGCCGCCGCCGAAGAGACGGCCGACACGCCGACAGCCGATGACCCCAAGAGCTTTGCCGAAGCACTCGCGTCGGCGCGTGAATTGTTCCAAACCGAGCAATTGATTGCCGGCCAAATCAAAGCCCTGCAGGATCAAGACGGCGATGCCGAACAAGTGAAGTCGTTGCAGGAATCTCTCGATTCCACCCGCCAAACCGGGGTCGTGATTTTACGCCGTGGTTTGTCGATGATCGGTTCGGACACCGATTCCGCTGAGATCAACGAGGCGCGTCAATTCCTCGCTTTCTTGTTGCTGCAGGAGAAGCGGTATCGCGACAGTTTTGTTGTCGGTAGCGCACTTGCGCAGTTTGCCCCCGGCAGTGACGTCGGACTCAGTGGCGGTTTGATCGCATTGAATTCTGCCCAGCAGATTATTTCCGCGGAGGGAACCGGCAGCGATTACTGGGTCGAACGCATCAAACAGCTCGGCGATTTCTTGGTCCAGAAATGGCCCGACAATCCCAAAGCAGCTTCGGCACAGGGTATCTCGATCGCCATGGCTTTGAAGAAGAACGATCTGGCCGATGCCAAGCGGATGATCGATGCTATGCCCGAGAGCCCGGAACAGGCTCAGTTCCGCCGGTCCCTGGGCCTGTTTTACTGGAACGATTCCCTCCGACTTCTCCGTGAGGAAAAGGATCAGCAAGCGGACGACTATTGGAAAAAGGCTGCCGCCGAACTCACCGCAGGGTTGAACCAAATCCAAGGTGGGCTCGTCGATGCCGACGCCATGAACGCGGCCCTCGTTCTCGCCAAAATCCGATTGCGCCAAGATCGCCCTGACGCCGCCGTGAAGGTACTCGACCATCCCAAGTACGGCCCCATTCCCCTGCAATCCAAACTCGAAGCCCCCTCACAAAGTTTCCTCTTTGATCTCTATCGGACGGAACTGCAGGCAGTCGCTAGCCAGTTGACGTCGTCCGACGGTGACCAGGAAAAACTACTCGCTCGCGCCACCCACGCGATCGAGCAGTTGCAAGAGACGGCCTCCGATGATGCGGGCAAGCAAAAGCTCGTCCAAACCTTCCGCACCCTCGCGGTCGATATTCAGAAGCAAATCGAGAACGCTCCTCCGGCGCGGCAAGCAAAGCTAATCGATGCCTTCAACGTCTTCCTGTCGCAGATTTCGAAGATTTCCCAAGACGATACGACGTTGTTGTGGGTTGGCCAAACGATGCTAGGGATGGCCGAATCCGCCATGCCCGAGGGTCAGGTCAAAGCCGAAGGCCAGACCGCGGAACTCTTGAAGACAGCGATCGAGACCTTTCAAACCCTCAAACAGAAACCGGATGCCTCCGAGACAATCCCCTATCTGCTGGGCAAGGCACTGCGGCTGCAGGGCCAGTATTCGGCAGCTCTGAAAGAGTTTCGCGAGATCCTCACGACCAAACCGACGATGATCGACGCACAAGAAGAAGCCGCGCTGACATACGAACAATGGGCCGCCGTGCTGCCCGCCAAGTACAAACCCGATGCGTACGAGTCAGCACTCGGTGGCGGCAAGAAAGGCGTCATTTGGGGGTGGGGAAAAATTAGCGTCATGACGCAGCGAAACCCGAACTTCCGCGATCGTTTCTTCAATGCTCGCTACCACCTCGCACGCTGTCGATACATGCAGGGTGAAGCGGCCAAGGATCCCAAACTCACCCAGAACGCAGCCCGGGTAATCACTAGCTTGGCGGGGTTATACCCCGACTTGGGCGGCCCCGACGAATTCAGGAAATTCAATGCGTTGCTGAAGAAGATTCAAATCGCCGCGGGCGAGAATCCCGATGGATTGCCCCCAGCCAACGGTGACTGACAGGATGCCCCGCACGACGTTGCAGACATTCTCCTTTTTGAAATGGGCCGCGACCCTCCACTCGCGTTCCGCTTGACCACTCGTCCCTCCACTGAACCTGTTTTGCCATGAAGTTCCTTTCACGACGACACTGCTATTGTTTCGGTCTCCTGGTGGCCACGCTGATCAGTGGTGTGGCCCAGGCACAGACCGATCGCGTGTACCCGCAGGGTGGAGACGCAGTCATTGGCCGGATCAAATCGCTCGGCAAGAACGAGATCGTGATCAGCGTTGCTGGCAAGGATCAATCCTTTCCCGCCAATGAAATCACACGGATTCTTTTTCAAGGAGATCCTCCTGAACTCACCCGTGGCCGCGAACTCGTGATGGAGGGCCAGTATGAGCAAGCCTTCGATGAACTAAAGCAACTTAATATCGCCGAGCTATCGCGAGACGTGATCAAGGCGGATGCCGAGTTCTATTTGGCCGAGACTCAGGGACAGATGGCGCTCTCGGGACAAGGAGACCTGAACAAGGCAACCTCCGGCGTGATTGCGTTCGCCCAGGCCCATCCAGATTCCTGGCACTTCTACGATGCCACGCGTTTGCTCGGCGATCTTGCCAAAGCCTTGGGCAACTATGAAAAAGCAGCTCAGTTCTACGGGTATTTGCGAAATGCTCCTGCTCGCGAACTGCAGATCGAAGCCGTTTATCAAACCGGCATGATCCAATTGCTGCAAGACAATCTCGGTCCCGCGAAGGCGGCGCTGTCCAAAGTCGCGGGGTTGAAACCCAACACCGCAGGCGAGAAACGATTGCAGACGCTCTCGCAAGCCGGCATCGCTGTCATCACAGCGAAACAGGGACAAGGCGAGGAAGCGCTCAAGGCGGTCAACGACCTGATCGCAACACTTAACCCAATCGATACACAAACCGCAGCGGCCATCTATAACGCACAGGGTGCCAGTTACCAGGCACTCGGCGATGAGGAAGGAGCTCTGCTCGCCTACCTGCATACCCAGTTAATGTATTCATCGCATGCCGCGGAGCACGTCGAAGCACTGAAGCAACTCGTGGATCTGTGGACCAAGGTCGGCAAACCCGATCGAGCAGCTCAAGCTCGGGGCGAACTGCAACAGCGATACCCGGGACTGAGCAGTTAAGCCGTCTTCAACGCCAGTGACTGGAAACTTGAGCCAAAATGAATTCCCGCGCACCTTTTCTCTACGCTGCGGGACGATACCCTCGGTCTGGATAGCGAATAGAAAAGTTCAAGGTCAACGCGAGAACGGTCGGTGAGCACTCCGATAGTGAAGTATGATCGATGGTGCAGAGATCGTCTTTGCTCCCGAAACCGATGCTCACCGTGGACCTCCTCCTACCATGCGTTGCAATCAAAATTCTTGGAGCCTCTACGGGGTCGTCGTCATGACGCTGACCGGGTGGCTGGCTCTCGGGGCTTCGCCCGCCTCGGCCGTCGACGGGACTGAGCTGAACTCGTCCGTTGGCGTTTGGGCTCCCTTACTACCGAGCTTGGGCACGAGCTCGGGAGATTCCATTGGAACGATCGTCGGACTCGGCGGACACCATCGTTTTGACGGATACCTCACCAGCGTCGAATCGAATGTCCGCTATGGTGTGACCGACACCACACAGATGATCAACGTCGATGCCATCATGCGAGACACCTGGGATTTTGGCAATCATCATCTGTCGGCCGGTTTTGGCTACAGCATGATGAATTGGGACCAAGATGCTGGGAACGAATCGATTGATTCCGATTATCAGGGTGCCAAGATCGTCGCGGGTTGGGAGACGGTATTCGGCCGCACCCCCATTTGGCTGGATCTGTCGCTGGGGCTCTATGACCTCAACGGACGCTATTCCAGCGGCATGATCGCCGATGAGATCAGTGATTTTGCCACGACGTATGGCATTGATCTGAAGACGGACGTCAATGTGTTCGGCGTCCCCTCGCGGCTTGTCCTCGGCATCAACTATCTCGACAACTTCGCCGCCTGGCAGGCCGGTCAAATCGGCACCGATGACGGCGTCGTGCTGACGGGAGCCATCGAGTTCTCGCTCTTCTGAGGGATCTCCCGGGGCTGATTTGCAGCTGTGTTGACAGAACCGCTGCGAGAAAAGGTGCGTTTCGCTGTGAGCAAGCTATACTTGCGAGAACTCGGCAATCGGTATTGGCTGTGCAGATGCCAAGGGCACTTCCGCCCATCTGCGGCAATTCGGTAGCTGAGTTTCACTACGATTCTCATCCATCGATAAACCGAAGCTCCCATGAAGTTTGATCCTGACGACTGGCGCGACTTTGACTGGCGCGATTTCGACTGGGCCCAAGTTCGAATGCTCTGGCTGATTCCAGCGTTGCTGCTGGTGTTCGTCGTCTTTACGAGCGTTTACACGGTTCAGGCAGAATCCCAAGGCGTGGTTCTGCGTTTCGGCAAGTTCGTTCGCAATGCCGAACCCGGGCTGCGATTCAAATTGCCCTTCAACATCGAACGCGTCTCGATGGTGCCGGTCAAACGGCAGCTGAAGCAAGAGTTCGGCTTTGGGACGACAGGCGCCTCCAACCCCAACCAGTTTTCGGCCGAACAAACGCTCGAACGAGGTATGGTGACGGGTGATCTCAACGCGGCAACGGTCGAGTGGATCATTCAGTACCGGGTTCGGGATCCCAAACTCTACCTCTTCAAAGTCCGCGACCCCGATAGCACGCTACGTGCTCTCTCCGAGTCGGTGATGCGCACCGTCGTCGGCGACCGGACCGTTGACGAAGTCATTACCGTCGGCCGCCAAGAGATCGAAGCCGACGCGTTGACCCAGCTCCAGGATCTCGTCAATAAATACGAACTGGGATTGAGCATTGACCAAGTCCAGCTCAAGAACGTGAACCCACCTCTGCCGGTTCAGCGTTCCTTCAACGAGGTCAACCAGGCCCAACAAGAGCGTGAGCAGTTAATCAATGTCGCCAACGGGGAGTACAACAAGGTCGTGCCGCGAGCAAGTGGTGAGGCGGAGCAGAAGATCCAGGCCGCCGAGGGCTATGCACTCAAACGGGTCAACGAGGCCGAAGGGGATGTCGCCCGCTTCAATGCCGTGATGACGGAGTACCTCAAAGCACCCGAGGTCACTAAGCAACGCATCTATATCGAAACAATGCGTGAGATCGTCCCCAACCTCGGCAAGAAAATCATCATTGACGAAAACGCCAGTCAAATCTTGCCGCTGCTGCAACTGTCCGCCGAATCAACAAGGAACCCCTCATGAAAAACGTTCCTCTTACTCTCCTGACTTTCGTCGGGCTATTGCTGCTCTTTCTACTGTTCACAGCAACCTACACGGTCGATGAAACCGAGCAGGTGATCATTACCCAATTTGGAAAGCCGGTTGGCGATCCGATCACCGATGCAGGCCTACACCTCAAACTCCCCTTCGTACAAGAGGTCACGCGGGTCGATAAACGCATGTTGGAATGGGACGGTCGTCCCAACGAGATGCCAACCAAGGACAAAACCTACATTGTTGTCGATACCTTCGGTCGATGGCGGATCAGCGACGCAAAGCAGTTCTTCCTGAGGCTGCGTGACGAGCGGAGCGCTCAGTCACGTCTCGACGATATCCTCGGCAGTGAAACACGAAACGCAGTCGCCAAACATGAGTTGATTGAAGTCATCCGGACCACCAAAGATCGTCAACCCGATCGAGATGCCGTGCTCGTCGATGCCCCCGGAAACGTCGGCGTCCTGTACCCCATCTCCAAAGGCCGAGCCAAGATTGAGAATGAGATCTATACGGAAGCTGCTGCGAAACTGTCTGACTTTGGGATCGAGTTGCTCGACGTGCGCTTCAAGCGAATCAATTATAACGAGAGCGTGCAGCAGCGGATCTATGACCGCATGATCAGCGAACGCCAGCAGATTGCTGAACGGTTCCGCAGTGAGGGTGAAGGCGAAGCAGCCAAGATCAACGGCAAGAAAGAACGCGACTTACTCAAAATCGAATCCGAAGCGTACAAACAGGTCCAGGAAGTCCAAGGGGAAGCCGATGCCAAAGCTAGCGAGATTTATGCCAACGCCTACAATCAAAGCGAAGACTCCGTTGCCTTCTACGAATTCATCAAAACCATGGAGACGTACCAGGAAATGCTCGCCGGCGACAGCACGCTGATCATGACGACCAGCAGCGACATCTTTAAGTTCCTCAAACACGTCAATCCATCCGAGTGATGCCGCGATGAATTCCAACGCCGATCGAAGTTCCCCGCCGGAAGTTTTAGTTTTTGTTGGGGGCACGGCGATTCTTCCCGATCGACTATTAGCCGACGCAGTCGTGATCTGCCGCGACGGTTGGATCGAATCGATTGGCCAATCACAACCAATTCCCGAGGCGAGCCAGGTCGTCGACCTCGGTGGAAACTACCTGTCTCCCGGGTTCGTGGACCTGCATGTCCACGGGGGAGATGGTGCGGATTTCATGGACGGCGATGAGGAAGCTGTACGAACAGCGGCGACTGCTCATCTCCGTGGAGGTACCACCACCCTCCTGCCCACGTCCACGACCGGAAGCCCGCAGCGAATTCATCGGATGATCGATGCCTGTGAATCGATAAGTCGAGAATCATCCGAGCAGTTCACGGCGACTTCTCCACAGGATAGGAGCGCAGTGCTGCCGCACGTGCCGGGCATCCATCTGTATGGACCTTTCTTTGCCGACGGAAAAACCGGCTGCCATGACCGCGATGCGCGGCGCGACCCAGAGCCCGATGAATACCGCTCCTATTTCGATCGGGACTTTGTGCGGGTGGCAACTTGCGCCGCCGAGTTGCCCGGCGCGGAATCCTTCTATCGTCTGGCGGCGGCTCACGAATGCCTGATCACTTGCGGCCACTCCAACTCCAGTTGGACCGAAATGCAAGCGGCCTTCGATGCCGGTATGCGACACGTCGATCATTTCTGGTGCGCGATGAGCAGTGTCCCATCGTTGAGAGCCAGGTTCCAGGTCCCGATGCAAGCGAGCATGACGGAATTCGTTTTGATGAACGAAGAAATGAGCACCGAGGTGATCGCCGACGGCTGTCACTTGGCGCCCGAACTGCTGGAATTTGCGTACCGCATGAAGGGTCCCGAGCGACTCTGTTTGGTGACCGACGCCAATCGGGCCTATGGCATGCCACCGGGCGAATACGTGTTCGGCCATCGGGAATCAGGGTGTCACTTCTTCAGCGACGCAAACGTCGGCTGGACGCTCGACCGCACCAGCCTCGCCAGCTCCGTCCAGGGCATGCACCACATGGTTTCCCACTTCGCCAAAGTGACCTCGGCCACGTTGCCTGACGTCATCCGAATGGCGTCGCTGACGCCTGCCCAGCGAGTGGGCATTGACGCTCAGACCGGCAGCCTGACAGCTGGCAAACGAGCCGACCTCCTGGTGCTCGATGCCGGACTGCAGATCCAACAGATCTACGTTCAAGGACGCCAGGTCTAGCCGCAGGGCTGGTGCCTACCGGCCACACCCACTGGCGAAAGCACCCTGCGTTCGATAGGGAGCAACACTCGCTACGATACGATGAATCCGCTCGGGCGCAAGCGATGGTACTCGGTCTTGGACTGAAACCCAGCCCCAGCGGCAATGAGTTTGGCTTCCTGCATCACGGGAGCCTGCAGTTGGATCCCGACGGGCAAGCCCTCGTCATCGACACCAGCGGGCAACGAGAGAGCCGGCACGCCCGCGAGGTTGGCGCCGACGGTGAAGAGATCGCACAAATACATTGCGATGGGGTCGTCGATGTTTTCACCCAAACCGAACGCCGGCGAGGGGGTCACGGGCCCGAGGAGCAGGTCAACGGACTCAAACGCCGTGTCGTAATCACCACGAATCAAGCGTCGCACTTTCAAGGCTTGATTGTAATAGGCGTCGTAGTACCCGGCGCTCAATGCATAAGTACCCACCATGATCCGCCGCTTGACCTCACTGCCGAAGCCCGCAGCGCGACTGGCCCGATACATGGCCTCGAGCGGTTCGGCTTTCGCCAGTGATTCGTCGACAGCCCCATCGGCATCCTGTGCACTCTGGCGATGGCCGTAGTGAGCACCATCGAAACGCGACAGATTGCTACTCGCCTCACAGGGAGCGATCACGTAGTAGGTGGGCACCCAATAAGGGCTGTGCCGGAGCGACACCTCGACAATCTCTGCCCCGAGATCTGTGAACACTTTTTCAGCATCCGAGACGGCCTTGCGAACCGAGGGGGCAACACCTTCTTGATCGATGGAATCTCGCAGGACGCCAATTCGGACGCCTTGCAGGTTATCGGTGGCTACGGCGGATTGCAGGTCGGGCACCTCCTGATCGACCGACGTGCTATCGGCGGGATCATATCCGGCCATCGCTTGCAGTCCGATCGCGACATCTTCCACGGACCAACCCAAGGGGCCCGCCTGATCGAGGCTGCTGGCAAAGGCCACCAATCCCAAGCGACTGCAACGACCGTAAGTAGGTTTCAAACCCGTGATGCCGCAGAAGGCAGCCGGCTGGCGAATGGATCCACCGGTGTCGGTCCCGATCGAGAGCGGAACGGTCCCCGAGGCCACCGCGGCCGCAGCGCCTCCGCTGCTGCCCCCAGGGGTGCGGTCTTCGTCCCATGGATTTCGAGTCAAACCCATCGCGCTGGTTTCGGTCGAGGCACCCATGGCGAACTCGTCCATGTTCGTCTTGCCGATCACGATCGCCCCGGCACGTTTCAGATTCGCGACGATGGTCGCATCGTAGGGCGGAGTGAAATTTCGCAACATGTTCGACGAGCATGTTGTCGGCATGTCGGCGGTGCACAGCACATCCTTGATCGCGACCGGCAATCCAGCCAGCGGCGGCAGCGGACGGCCAGCCTTGCGATCCCGATCGACGGCTTCGGCAGCGTTCAGGGCCGCGTCATAGGCAACGTGCGTGTAGGCGTTGATCGAGGGCTGGGTCGCGCCGATCGCCCGCAGCGCTTGCTCGGTCACCTCGCGCGCTGTCGCGTCACCAGATCGCAAAAGTTCGAGAATTGTCGACGTCGAATCCAACATGTCTTAGAAAACCAAAACGAAAAAACAAAAGGTCTGTGCTGGCAGAGTATCGGGCAATCCCGGTGAGATTGGAATGCCTCACGCGCCGGCCAGCTCGTAAATGGCGATCTTGCTGGCGCCGCGGCAGCGTTTTTGAGTTGCCTGTTTGCGGGATTCTGCCATAACCCTCGCTTTCCTCTAACCGAGTTCGGAAGCGGATTCGCCCCGTTTGGGATCGGCTGACTAGGAAAGCGTGTGGACCGAGATCACGTTATCGGCACCCTCGACCACATCGCTGCCGCTGACAACCACCATGGTATCGCCGGGGCGGATGACCCGTTGACCATTCTCAGTTTGCTCGCAGGCCCACCGCGTGACTTGCTCGATCAGATGAGCGGTATCGGCGATATCCTCACAGAATATTGGCTCGATTCCCCAAAACAGGTTCATTCGTCGTACCGATGCCAAGTGATCGCTGACGGCGATCGTCGGGATCAGCGACCGGGTGTTACTCTTGACCCATGCCGTACCGCCACTGTGCGTGGCGATCGTGATGAGTTTGCTGCCGAGTGCCTCGGCGACCTCCATCCCCGCCCGTGTAACGGCTTGGGTTTGACGATACAGCTCGTCGTGATTTCCAGGGGATGCACTCAGCCCCCGGGGCATACTCTCCTCCGTTTTATGCATGATCCGGTCCATCGTCGCCACGCTCTCTCTCGGGTAGCTGCCGATGGCGGTCTCGCCACTGAGCATGCAGGCGTCGGCGCCATCGAGTACCGCGTTGGCGACATCGGAAGCCTCGGCGCGTGTCGGCCGCACGCTGTGGTGCATCGACTCGAGCATTTGCGTGGCCACGATGACCGGTTTCATCAACCGTTTGCACGTCGCGATGATTCGTTTCTGAGCAACAGGGGTTTCGGCGACATCGATCTCGACCCCGAGGTCTCCGCGGGCGACCATGATGCCGTCGGCCTCTTGCACGATTCGCTCGAGATTATCGAGGGCTTCCGGTTTTTCAATCTTAGCGATGACCAAAGATTGGCATTCGTAGCTATTGAGCAGATCCTTGAGGCTGCGTACGTCCTCCGCGGTGCGAACGAACGAGAGGCTAATGAAATCGATTTCGTGCTGGGCGGCCCAGATCGCGTTCTCGATATCGCTGGGCAGCATCGCCGCGACAGACAGTTTGACGCCCGGCAGATTGACACCCTGGCGGCTGCGAATTTCCCCCGCAGCCACGACCACACATTCGGCTCGCGATGGTGTGACCGATTCGACCTGCAGTGCCACCGTACCGTCGGCCAGCATGACGCGGTCGCCCGGTTCAAGTTCGTCGATCAGACGTGGGTAGGTGCTCGTCAGTTCGCCCTCCTCCTGCGAGTCGGCGCCACGGACAAAGGCGAAACGCGCACCGAGGGGGCAGGCGAGCGGTTCCTGAGGCAACTGCCCCAAGCGGATCTTGGGGCCCGCCAAATCGAGGAGCACACCGGCGGGGAACCCGGTTCGATCCGATGCAGCGCGGATGTTGGTGAGTTTCTCGGCGTGCTGTTCAATGCTGCCGTGGGCGCTGTTGATGCGGAAGACGTCGACACCGGCTTCAATCAAGGCAGCGAGCTGGTCGACGCTATCACAGGCGGGACCGACCGTGGCAACGATTTTCGTGCGGGCTTCATTCAAGCGTGGGCGTGACATACAACAGTTTTTCGATGAGAGTAGTCGGGATCGCAAACGGACCGAAAACACAGTGTAAACGAAGGCTGGCGGCAATCTCTCGAGCGAAATGTTCTCCGCTTCGCTGACGGCGTTTGATTTCCCCTAGGCGTCCGCCTACGGGACCTCTTCCTGACAATTGCTTCGAGCTACAGATCATTCCATGCAACCGAAACCGCCCACCGAACAGCAAGAGGCGACCGCTGAGCACGCGGAGACTGGCCTGCGACCTACCCCCAGACTCGGCAAGCTCGGTGCTGCTGCGATCGTCAGTGGCGGTTCCTCGGGACTGGGACTGACGATCGCCCGCGTACTACTCGCTCGCGGTTATGCCGTCACGATCCTAGGCCGTGATCGCGAGCGTCTCGCTGCCGCCGGCGAGACGCTCAGCGGCGATTCATCGGTCCCCTCGCTGCTGCACACTTTCACTGCCGATGCGACTTCGAAAGTAGATTTGAACGCGGCTGTCGATTCGCACATGGGTCGATTCGGAAGGATCGACGTTCTCGTCAATGTCGTCGGACGCAGCGATCGCGGTCGCACCGAAGAGCTCGACCCAGAAACCCTGCGGGAACTCTTCGAGGCCAATGTGATCTCTGCATTGATAGGTAGCCAAGCCTGCTTGCCAGGTCTACGGCAAACCCATGGAACGATCGTCAACATTGGCTCCTTGGCCAGCCGGGTGGCACCGCGATATCTGGGAGGATACGTGACGGTCAAACACGCGTTGGCGGGAATGACGAGGCAAATGCGACTGGAATGCGAAGCCGAGGGTGTGCATGTCGGCTTAGTGTGCCCCGGCCCCATCGCTAGCTCACGACCGCCCAACCGCTATGGCGTCACCGAAGAGTCAGCATTGCCCGCCAGTGCCGCCCAACCAGGCGGCGGTGCCAAGCTCAAACTACTCAGTCCTGACGAGGTCGCCCAGGCCGTCATGCGTTGTATTGAAAAACGTGAGATCGAGATCATCCTCCCCTGGAAGACGCGATGCCTGATGTGCATCGACGCGATCTCACCACGCTTGGCCGATTGGATTCTCAGCCGAAAGTCGGCGCCCAGTGAGTGAGGTGACTCACGGGTTATGAATTTCGGCTCATCCGACGGAAGCGAGCGCCCGAGGTTTTCAAGGCATGGCTCCAGTATCGAAGGATTTATTTGTGGGATGTGATTATCAATGTTAGACTGGCACTGCCGGGAGATACGGAGCCGAGCTCTGCAGAAGTGCTGGCTTGGCAAGGGATATCTCGGTCGCCAGCGTTTCCCTGCAAAAGCGGTACGCCAATGGTGTTGTCGGTCCCTGGCGAGCGTTTGTTCGTCAGGGACGCATTTGTGAACGATCATTGAATACGAGAGCCATGCCTCAAAAAACCTTCCGCTGGGCTCTGCGCACGCTTCCGTCGGATGAACCCGAATTTCATGCTATTTCGTCGGCGACGAATAAGTCGACAACCCGTCTCGCGCCTCGGCTCACTCGGTCGATAGCCGTCTTACCAGGTATCGAATCGTGACCGCTGGACGATGACGGGCGTCGCGACCTCGCGAAGCAATGGTGCTGGGGTGCCGCGATAGTGCATCCGCCGCACGGTATTTCCATAGAAGTGCAGCGGTCGATAAGGACGTTGCTGTATTGGCAACGACCGAATCTGTTGGCGATACTCACCGCGAGCGACGATGACCGGCGACCAGCCGGGTTCTCCAGCGTCTGCGAAACTCACGTTTCCGAGCGTAACCAAAAATACCACGGCCGCGGCCTGAATGACTGACTTCATCGTTCCTACTTCGAAGACTTGGCTGCTGAGAGCGTTCATGAAAGAAAAGGGGCAATCCACCTGGGATTGCTTACCCACTCATTCTAACTTGCCAAGTCAATAAAGAAAGCGCCACTTACAGCCAATCCGAAACGGGCCGGACTCCTGGCCGGATGGGCGGTGAGGACCTGTTGATTACCCACCAGTTTGCTCCCCCGTGTGCTTGTCACACGCCGAAGCAGCGTTTTGAAATTAGAAAACTGCGGTATCGACACACATTCCCCTGTCAGCTTGTCTGACAGGAAACCAAGTCGATCAACTTTGCTGTCATGCGGGGCAAGCCCGCATGACAGCGGAGTGAATGCCCCATCGTTATCTAATCACAAAATGGAGATTCCTGTCAGACAAGCTGACAGGGGATCCGGGTTTGTGGGGAATGACATGGTGGGAACCGGCCATAGACGCCGGGGAGGTGCGCCAAATCTCGGTGGACAAGCCAAGTGGATGGCCGGTGGGAACCGGCCCCACGAGCGACATACGTAGGGCCGGTTCCTACCGGCCGTATGCACCGGGCAGCTACACCAAATCTCGGTGGACAAGCCAAGTGGATGGCCGGTGGGAACCGGCCCCACGAGCGACATACGTAGGGCCGGTTCCTACCGGCCGTATGCACCGGGCAGCTACACCAAATCTCGGTGGACAAGCCAAGTGGATGGCCGGTGGGAACCGGCCCTACGAGCGACATACGTAGGGCCGGTTCCTACCGGCCGTATGCACCGGGCAGCTACACCAAATCTCGGTGGACAAGCCAAGTGGATGGCCGGTGGGAACCGGCCCTACGAGTGACATACGTAGGGCCGGTTCCTACCGGCCGTATGCACCGGGCAGCTACACCAAATCTCGGTGGACAAGCCAAGTGGATGGCCGGTGGGAACCGGCCCCACGAGTGACATACGTAGGGCCGGTTCCTACCGGCCGTATGCACCGGGCAGCTACACCAAATCTCGGTGGACAAGCCAAGTGGATGGCCGGTGGGAACCGGCCCCCACGAGCGACATACGTAGGGCCGGTTCCTACCGGCCGTATGCACCGGGCAGCTACACCAAATCCCGGTGGACAAGCCAAGTGGATGGCCGGTGGGAACCGGCCCCACGAGCGACATATGTAGGGCCGGTTCCTACCGGCCGTATGCACCGGGCAGCTACACAGCGAAGTCAGCGAAGTCAGAGGGACACAGCACCTTGATAGGGAGTGTGACTTGGCTTAGACGAGGGGATAGGTTGAATTTGACGCTTGCGGCAAATTTCCTGAGAATGCGAGGTGAGTGATGAGTCGGACGGCACGTTGTGAGGTCTTTGACCCCGAGGAAGTGGCGATCGCCCACGTTTACACCCGCGTCTGTCGCCGATGTTTCCTTCTCGGCGATGATCCGGTCTCTGGGAAGAACTTCGACCACCGGAAAGTCTGGATTGAAGAATATTTACAGCAATTCGCAGCCTATTTTGGGATCGACCTGGTCGGCTTTGCGATTCTCTCAAATCACTTCCATTTAATCCTCCGATCACGCCCGGACGTCGTGGCGACGTGGACGGATGAGGAAGTGGCGCGGCGATGGTTGATGTTGTGCCCCCATCGCCGCCAGGCGGATGGAACGCCCATGACTCCAACCGATCCTGAGATCCAGTCCATCGCAGGGTGTCCCATCAAACGCGAGGAAACCCGCAAACGGCTGAGTAGTTTCAGTTGGTGGATGCGGTTGCTGTGCCAGCGCGTGGCGATGCGAGCCAATCGCGAAGATGAGCAAACAGGTCGCTTTTTCCAAGATCGATATCACGCGACGCGTTTAGCGGACGGAGCCTCGTTGCTGGCCTGTGCTGCCTACGTCGACCTGAATCCAATTCGGGCGGCGATGGCCGAAACCCTGGAGGGCAGTGATCATACGTCGGTACAAAGACGGATCGAGGGATTGGCAGGTGAAGCCTGCGTATCGAGCGATGCGGTCGGTGACGCCAGCGGCGGCGGTGGAGAGGCTCACGACGGGCGGAGCCATCGGTCGACAATTGTAGCCAGACGGCTCCGTCCGTCTGAGCTGATACGCGCTGGTTGCTTACGACGGGCCGAGCCCATTTGCGACGAGATTGTTTGGCGATGACGATTGAGGATTACTTGGAACTGCTGGATTGGACGGCCCGCCAGACCGCGCCTGGGAAGCGTGACCGCACGCCTGCGGAGATCCCGTCGATACTGGTTCGGCTGCGACTGGATCGGGCGACTTGGTGTGAATTGGTGAGCGACTTTGGTCGACTCTTCTGCTGCGTGGCGGGACGTCCTGAGTGTGTCGATTCGATGCGCTGTCATCGAACGCATCGTCGCTATCACCTTCGCCGCCGCGCCCGTGAACTGCTGACAGCCGATTAGCGACTCTCACCCTTCTTCGAATGCAGAAATTGGCGGTAGGGAACCGAAGATAGAAAAGGTGCGCGCTGAAGTAGGCAAGCCAAGTTGATCCGAGGGGCACTTGTTGCACTCGCGAGCTGATAAATCGTCGCCTCGGCCGCCATTGGCCATTAATCCTATCAAGCCAATATTGACTCGGTCGACAAAGTGCTATGTCCCTCTGGTTTTCTTGGATTGAAGGCGTCCAAGAAGAACGCCCAGGAGATGGACGAGGACACCAAGAAGCTTTGGAAGAAGTTTCAGCAGTTCAGCAAGTTGCCCGAACACGATCGACGCGCCGCTACTCGGTTGATTAACTCACTGTCACGCGCCAAGGCTTCGTGAAGACGGACGTCCACGATCTGCACGCGGGATGTTTGGCGGGCTTGGCTGTTTTAGCACCGTCCTCTGCGCGTTTGTCTCTGTCGCCGCTGATTTCTACGAAGCGGCGACAGAGACAAACACTCCGAGTACTTTCTTTGCCAAAAAAAATGAAGTAGAGCAGTCGGTGGGAAAGGCGAGTGGTTGGAAGCAGTTTTGGTGCGCGGGCGTTTTCTCGGATGGAGACTTGTGCGGAGCTTCGGTGCGCGGTCCCTGGCGGCAGCTCAATGGACCTTGGCGAGTTCATCGCTCACGCGGTTGTCCGTTTGCTCGAAGACTCGCTGCACCGACAACCGCTTCGCTGGCGTGTTTGGCAAGTCTAACGTGCGAGCGCTACCGCGAGATTCTGGCGCGTCAACTGCGGACGGACTGCGCTTTTGACGTACTGCGACCGCTGGTTGACTCTTGCGATATTTGGGACTTTGATCCATGGGAGAATTCTTTGGAGTTCAACGCGAGTGTCGCAGAACGTCAACACTTGCCGCCGCCTTGCAAGTCGTTTGGCCGGCCCCGCTCCCAGCTTACCTTCGCTCCCGTTGGTCGACTTCGGACGCGGTCGCTCGCGTGCTCTAGGAGCGGGGTGCGGCATCCTGCCTCCCGCCTTATCGGCATCCATGCCTCGGTTCACTCCGTCGATGTTCCGCCATCCATGGCTACCCATCGACTCCGTTCACGACGCCCGGTCTCCGCTCGTTCGCTACGGTGCGGTCTTCGTTCGTCGCAAAGCCTCCTCACTGCGCCTTCCCTGCGCTGCCGTCGCTCCGACCCGGCGGTGCCGACGTCGGCCTCGCTTCGCTGGCCTTCCGTGTCGGCACCGCCGGGCGGCATCCTGCCACCGGGCTTAGTCATGCGGCGACATCCTTGTCGCCGTCGTTCAGCGATCTATCCAGGGCGGAGGCATCCAGCCGAAACAGCCGCGACGCACTTCGTGTGCGTCGGCAAAAGAACCAACGCACCGGCGGCTTCGTGCCGCAGGTATGGCGGACCTCCAGTCCGCCAACGAAAAACGGCAGCCTATCGGCTACCGTTTCAATCCTTCGCCCCAGTGCATGACTTGGTACATGCCATCAAAGAGGCTTGACCCATTTGGTTTCTTTGACCCATTTGGTTTCTTCCAAGGGGGGGATCATCCATCCATCGCGCAGCCCGTCGGGACGTCCAGGATCATCCAACTCTCCGACACCAAATCGGCCAAGAAGAGCGGCACGAAATGCTTCTCCAAATTTCGCACCAGTTCGGCCAACACGCCAAAATCACCGCCAAATCCCTACAGTCTCATTTCGGCCAAAAATGCGACATCAAAAAGGCCGGTGACAGGTAACACCTCGCTAGCGCTCGGTTGCTCGTTGCTATCGCAACTCGGGGCTCGCCTATCGGCTCGGGGCGTGCGCGGTCGTCCAGTGTGGCGGGCTTCCGGCCCGAGGGTTGCGACGACTTCGTGTCGTCGCTGCGTTCACAGCACTTGCGAACATCGAACACAAGGCCTGACCCTGGCTGACCCTGGCGTCAGCCCGATCTTCAATCTCCGTCGCTTCGCTCCGGTGTAGTCGTTTGCAGCTTATCTACTCCAACATGCCGGTGTCCGACATCTCGCTGTATAAGTGCTTCCGAATCGAATCCCACCGATGTGGGTTGTAATTCAATCTCCAGAATACGAACCGGAACTGGAAGCGATCCTACAAGTTCGCCATCGCAGATCGCGACTTGAACATCAACTTCTTTGTAGTTTTCTGCCCAGCACTTGATGTTGCACACAAGGCAAGTGTCGCCCCAGTAGCTCGTTCGCATTTCCTTTTTCGCCGGGAGAAAAAATTTGCCTCTTCGATCTACATCAAGATTCCACGTGACGCCATCGGAATCCGTGCACTGAACTACAACGGTTTCGTTGATTGGGTTAGTGGAGCTACTCAAGGTAACATTTCCGCGAACCTCAGGCCGCACCCATGTCGGTCTTTTTGTAAATGCCAAAACGGAGAAACTGACAGCCAAGAAACCAACAGCACAGATGGCAATGCGACGATACACAGAAGCTCTCATGCGTCGACTCAAAAGCCACCGTACGGGATTGAGTCGCGAGGACCATCCTTCGGAACGAAATTCGGGTAGCCCCAACCAGAATTGTCAAAAATGTCATGACGTCCATCAATGTATCTGCGATCCGGAATAAACGCTGGCAATTGAGTGTGAAATCCCTTCAACGTTTGACGACACCGCTCCATTGTGGCTTCGTCAAATCTGCCATGAAAACCAGCGCCTTCGTAATAGTGTTCTGTAATCTTTGCCTGCTGCTCAAAATTGAACATGTAAAGCGGCTGGCCCAGGTCGTCTTGGTCATAGTAGTACGTCAAGCCATACTGCAACTTGTTCTTGGCTAGGTGATAAAAGAAATCAGCGACATTAAAGTTCCCGTTCTGAGATTGAAGCACATGAGTCATCTCATGGATAAAATGACCCTGAAGATCAATGTCAGCCTTAGAGAAATCCTCTGCATAATTCGACATGGGAAACCAAGGTGTATACCGAGGGGTAATCGAATTGCGTCCTGCGAATGGATGAAGTTTCCCAATGCCAACGCAAAGGCCGTCCGTGTTGAGGTGGCCTTCAAAGAACTTATTCAACATTGCGACTTCACCTGGTGTCAGCGACCGAGTTGACGACCTTTCAGGACCGTATGCACCGGCAGGTAAACCATTCCCGTGTGCTGCGATCGCGATTCCGCCCATCGCACGATTGCGGCCCAGGCGTCGTCGAGCCTCTCTCATCTCCTCCTCCGTTGGGAGTTCGAATGGCGGGCGACCCGTCGGGGTTCCTTGCGGCGGCTCCAACCCACTCGGATCGGTCTTGGTGGTCGGCTCATTTCCCACATACCGATACAAGTTCGCATCCCCCGCCGCAAATCCAATGGGGTCATTGCTCAGCCAACGGCCCGTGGCTGGGTCGTACCAGCGGGCGCGGTTGTTCTGTAGCCCCGCGTCCGCGTCCCAGTCGCGGCCGGTGTAGCCGAAGAGCTCGTCGATGGCATCGGCGTGGCTGCTGGAGATCGCACTGCCCGAGGCGTCGTAGTCTTGCTCGACGATCCGATTGCCAAAGCTGTCGTAGGCGATGTGCTGACGAATCTGGCCGCTGTTGTCGACCAGGTCTCGCACGCTGCCCAGATGATCGGTCAGTGCCCAGTAAGTATCACCCGCCGTTGCACTCGCGGTGGTCGCTGAAAGCTCAGGCCCCGCGCCGCCGTGGTACTGTTCGTCGGCCAGCAACTGGTCGACCATGTCGCCGTACAAGTACCGACTGGCAAGCGTGAACGTTTCTGTCGCCGCCTCACCGTCGGAATCGGTCGCACGCAGTACCGTTTGACCTTCCGTCCATAGGAAAACTTCGTCGCGATCGAAATCGCCGTCCCCGTCACTGTCCAAGCGTTTGCCGACCCGTTGATCCAATGCATCGTAGATGTACTGGATCTTCTGGGTCACGCTACCGACCGTCGAAGTCTTCTCGGTGATCGACTCCAATCGATTGCGGTGGTCCCACTCGTACAGGGTCACCGCACCGGTGGAGATCATGGTTCGGCTGAGCGTGTTGCCCTCATCGTCGTACGTGTAGTTGTACGTGCCATCGGTCTGCAACTGGTTGTGCGTGTTGGCTGCGGACTGGGACGCTCCGCCGCTGGATTTCCGATTGCCTCCGGCATCGAAATCGTAGGACTCGGCGCTCGCCAAGCCGAAGGGTTGAGACAACCCGCCGATCGCCGTGCTGGCAGCGGACGTCAACTGATCGCGCGAGTCATAGCCGTAAGCGGTCGAGGTGCCATCGCGATAAGTAGAAAACTGCGTCAAGCGATTGTCCGCGTCGTACTGAAAAGTGTAAGCGGCTAGCAAGTCGGAACTGCCCAGGGAGGCGGGCAAGGTGGAGGTGCCGTTCCAGTTTTCGCCGGAAGCAATTTCCGACGCTCCATGCGTGAGGCTGCTAATCCGTCCCGCATCATCATAATCCATCCGCGTGTGGACTTGCAAATCCGACGTGCTGGCTGCGGCTGCTGAGTAACGATGCAAGTCAGTCAGTTGCGACGCCCGGTTGTATTCCAACTCGGCAAGCTTCGGTGCGACCGCATGCCCGCCGGACTGCGATTGCTGGATCAACGAGGTCAGCCGGTTCAGGAAATCGTACTGGTAGACATTTTCAAAGTCGTCGACACCGCCGGAGATCGTGGTCCCCGAGAGTGTTCCGCCCAAGTTGGCGGCCAGCTCGATGCGGTTGCCTCGCTTGTCAAACTCACGGGTGAAGTTGACTGCGGTTCCCACCAAGCCGATCAGTTGGCTTTCGGCGACTAGTTGGGATCGATCGTCGTAAGCGAAATCAAAGTCCGTGGCGAGGCTGTCGCTGTCATCGATCGACACCAGGCGGTCGGAGGTGTCATAGGCATAATCGAACGTCCGGTCCGTGGTTGCGCCCGTCTTCCACGTTTCGGTCTCGGTGCGGTATCGATTGTCGTAATCGTACTGCGTAACCCGTCCATTGCGATCCGTCAGGGAGCGCAGATTGCCGACGCCATCATACGAGTACGAGCGATTTTCTGTTCCCCCGCTGTAGACCTTGCCTGCCGTAACGAGCTGGTTCAGATGGTTGAAGGCAAAGTTGGTGACATTGCCCAACGGGTCGGTGACGGACGTCACGTTCCCGAACGCATCGTACTGCGAGTCCGTCGTCCCCGAGGCTGGGTCGGTTATCGACGTGGGGCGGTACCAAGCATCGAGATCGTATGACGAGACCTGTCCCAGAGCGTCTTCGATCGAAAGCACATTTCCGATGCTATCCCGGACGTACTGCGTGAAGGCCGAGGTCAATGCTCCGGCACCGTCCGGGTCCGGCTGAGTCGACTTGATTAGCCTCCCGCCAACGTCATATTGGAACGACGTCTCACGCCCCACCGGATCGGTGATGGTGTCGATCAGAGAATCGACGGTGTAGCTGTAGTTCGTTATCGGGGAGCGCCCCGATCCAATAAAATCAAGCGACGTCAGTTTCGTCAGACGCCCACGTTGGTCGTAGTCGTAGCTTGCGTAGTTGCCTTCGGCATCGGCAACCGTCCGCACGCTGCCATCGTCCCAGTAGCGAATGTTGCTGGTCGGAGTGTCACCGGCGATCGTGCGTTGGCGCCCCATCGCATCGAGCTGCTCAACGATGGAGATGCCCGACGGATCGGTTGTCTCAATGTCCCAGCCGATGGCATTGGCGATGTAGCTGACGGTCGTCTCGTACGGGCTTCCAGAGGCCGGGTTGGGCGTGGACGTTTTGACCAAGCGGTTGAGATCGTCGTAAGAGAACGTGGTCTCGTTACTCAGTCCATCAACGACGCCGACGAGGTTCCCCAAGTTGTCGTACTCCATCGACGTGACGAAGCCACCACCCTCTCGCTGATCCGAACCGGTCGTTGTCAGTCCACTCACCGGGTCGGGGCTGACCGTTTTGACGACCTGGTCGAGCCTGTCCAATGTTGTTTTGGTCGTGCGAGTTGTTGCCGAGGGAATGGCAGCAGTCATGTCGGTCTGTGAAACCGTGACGACGTTCGCAGTCGAGTAGTAGTCGATCGTAGTCTTGAGGCCTTGGTAACTTGACGACGTCACGGGCGCATTTGGAATGGCAACGGTGCTCTGGCCGTAGGTTTCCAAGTCGGCTGCTGTTAAAGTCGTTCCAGCCAGTGCGGTCGCTTTACTCTGAGTGCGGGCGATGTTCCCGCTGCCGTCTTTGTAGAGATACCAGGTAATGTTCGGATTCTGCGTGTACTGAGCGGTCAGGCGGTTGCTGGAATCGTAGGTGGAACTCTGTGTCAATGACGTCACGAGGAGTTGCGATCCGTCCACGAAGGAATTGATCTGTTCGCTCGCGATGACGTTTCCAAACACGTCGTAGTCATATCTTGCGAGCACGGGCAGCAGAGCGCCGGCCCCATCGGGATCGGATGACTGCTGCGCGATCATGCGGTCGCTGGCGTCGTGGTAGAACTTCGTGACGCGTCCCGCCGGATCGGAGATCTCATCCAGATTCCCGCGATCATCGTAGAAATATTCCGTTACCGCTGCGATCGCAGTGCCGTCTGACTCGGTGACGGATTTCAGTTGGGCGTGCCGGGCGGGGTCGCTTGGTGTGTTGTAGTACTCGTAGTCGATGACGGTATCGCCTGAGGACCGCCCCGTCTGGATCACGCGCTGCGCCACCAAGTAGGTCGGCAGCCCGGCGGTGCTCACGTAACTCACTTCCACTTGGCCGATGATCTCGGGCTCAGGATCAACTTCGTTGTAAGGATTCGGGTTCCCGTAGTAGCGAAGCACGAGTTCTGCGTCGATCGAGGTAACCCATCCATCACCATCGATGTCATAGAACGATGTCCCACCTCCGCCAACAGGCGCGCGCGTCTCGCCATTCGTATTGAGGTAGTTGATAATCTGAAGGGCGTCGACTGAGGTTACGTAGGAGTCGTCGTTGACATCCAGGGGACGGGTCGGGTTTTGTCCCAAGGAAGCATTTTGCTTCCACTGCATCTGGGTGACCCGGCCAGCGGCATCCACCTGTTGGAGATAATTGTTTCCGGTTGCATCGGTCGACGAGGTCATCACGTCGAACGTGTCATCCCAGGTCCATGATGCCGTCGTGCATTCCGGCATCAACGAACTGACAGGATTGTTATTGCTATAGGTGGTCGAGGTAGATTGTCGCCCCGCCGGTCCGTTGCTTTGTAAAACGCCGCTGATCAAGACCTTGTCGGGATCAGGCGAAAGTTGCTGGGTGATTTCACCCCAATCATTTCCGGTGACATTGCCAAAGTCGTCCCAGTCGGTCGGTGTGCGAGTGAATTCCGTGCTCAGATCCACGTTGGCTTCCAGGAGCAAAATCTCGGTGTCACCGAGAGTGCCGACGGTGGTCAGTCCAAGAGCTTCCACCTGCTTCGGGTCCCAGGTCCGCAACAAACGCCCGCGATGGTCGTATTGTGAAATGGTGCGTTGGGGATCGCTGGAGGATGAACGCCTCCATGTCGAAATAGCATAGTTCGGGAACGCATTCTCATTCCCGCTTCCCGGAGCGGAAACTCGCAAGGCGCGTGGATCGGTAGCGAGAATTGGGCCCCCGACATAATCTTTGCTGATGAGCCCGTTCTGCTGGCGTGTCAGATCGAACGTAAGGCTCGATCCGTCCGGATAGCTGATCGAAGCCACCCGTCCGTCGAGCGAGTTATACGCGAAGTTCGTTGTGTAAGCGGACCCGCCATCTTCGCCCACTGAAAATCCAGACAGCCTGCCCTGAACGTCGTAAATGAAAACTTCTTCACGCGATTTTCGGGGCCCGGCATCGTCTGGATCGTCATAGATGATCGACAGTTCTCCTGGAGTGCTCCCGGTGTAAGGAAGGTACTCCATGTAGACTTGCTGATTCAATGCACTATTGGAGAGCGAATTGATAGTTTCAATCGTGACCGTGTGGTTGCCCGTGGACGCATTAACTCCATAGGTATAGGCAGTGACTTGACCACGAGGGTCCGTTATTTCTGCGAGCGTCCCATCGCTGTTGTAGGCATAGGACGTGGTATTTCCCGCTGAGTCAATTCGAGCAATCATGTCTCCGGTCGCATTGAACTGACGCACGTTTCCGTATCGGTCGGTGAGGGCTCCGCCGGAAAGCGTGTCCTGGATGCCTGGAGAGGAGCCTGAGTTGTTCTTGAACCAATATGAAGCACCGGTCAACAAAGTGTCGTGTCCCCAGGTTTTCCATGTCCCCAGGTTTTTCAGGTTTCTTCGTCCCGTTATCTTCTCGAAGCCCGAGCCTGACCCCACGCGAAGCGTTTCCTGACAACGGGGTTTTCGGATAGGTTCTTAGTCTCACCCGGCTTAATGAATTTTCCGAGCGACATTCGAGGGCACCGATAATACTAGTGTTACTCGCCAGGTATTTGCAACCTCAGCAAACCAAACGCAGAGATCTTGATCGGTGCCATGATACAGCCATTGCTGAACCCTTTCGCCAGGATGCACTTTGTAGCGAAGTGCTTCCTGCAATCCCCAACCAGATTTCACGGGTATTGTTAACACCTCAGACTCATCCGGTTGTCCAATCGCTTCAAGTATCTCCGATTCAAGTTCGTAAGTAGCACAAGCTTCTACTGTTCGGCTCATATCGGCACTCTTTTACCTAATGAATAATGGTCGTGATAACTTTGATTGCTTCATCAGAAACATTGAGAACTCCACCAAAGTTCGCTGAGCCAAGCACCGTGATCTTTCCACCCTCTTTGATCACAGTAACCGCCTGTGCTCCCTTTACTGCGGCTCCTTCACAAACTACTCCAAGTTGCGTACCCAGCGCCGCATGAGAAGTATTCGGAGCGCTCAAACCAACGATTTCACCGTTCCTCACCCAGCCAATCAATGACTGACCATTCTGCATTAGGATTCGGCCTTCGGTTGCAGAAGCACCTGCCGTGGTACCCGCAGCACCGCCGACGCTTCCCGCTGTTGTTGCACCGCGTACATATTTGAATATTCGAACCGTCGCTCCATTTATCACGACACTATGAACGGCGAACGCAGCAACGTTTGCCGAGCATTGCGTCTGGAACTGCGTTCCCTCCGGTGCTCTCAGCTGCGCCCACAATGACTCTCTCGCAAGATCTTGCGCAGTAAAGTCAACGCCAAACCAACGCAATGGATAACTGATCGCGCGTCCTGATTCGGCCAAGCCGAGCGTTCCACCAAGAATTATCGTTCCGATCACCCCACGCTCTGGAATTGTCGCGTCATCTAATGACGGTGGTTCCAACCCACTCGGATCGGTCAACGTCGTGGTCTGATTGCCCACGTACCGATAAAGATTCGCATCCCCCGCCGCAAATCCGATGGGGTCATTGCTCAGCCAACGGCCTGTAGCCGGGTCGTACCAGCGGGCGCGGTTGTTCTGCAATTGCGCATCGGCGTCCCAGTCGCGGCCGGTGTAGCCGAATAGCTCGTCGATCGCGTCGGCGTGGCTGCTGGAGATCGTACTTCCTGACGCGTCGTAGTCTTGCTCGACGATCCGGTTACCAAAGCTGTCGTAGGCGACGTGCTGGCGAATCACGCCGCTGTTGTCGACCAGGTCTCGCACACTGCCCAGGTGATCGGTCAGTGCCCAGTAAGAATCACCCGCCGTTGCACTCGCGGTGGTCGCGGAAACGTCAGGCCCGGTGCCGCCGTTGTACTGCTCGTCGGCCAGCAACTGGTCGACCATGTCGCCGTACAGGTACCGGCTGGCAAGCGTGAACGTTTCTGTTGCCGTCTCACCGTCGGAATCGGTCGCACGCAGTACTGTTTGACCTTCCGTCCATAGGAAAACTTCGTCGCGATCGAAATCGCCGTCCCCGTCACTGTCCAAGCGTTTGCCGACCCGTTGATCCAACGCATCGTAGATGTACTCGATCTTTTGAGTCACGCTACCGACCGCCGAGGTCTTCTCGGTGATCGACTCCAGGCGATTACGGTGGTCCCACTCGTACAGGGTCACCGCACCGGTGGAGATCACCGTCCGGCTGAGCGTGTTGCCCTCATCGTCATACGTGTAGTTGTACGTGCCATCGGTCTGCAACTGGTTGTGCGTGTTGGCAGCCGACTGGGACGCACCGCCGCTGGATTTCCGATTGCCTCCGGCATCGAAATCGTACGACTCGGCGGACGCCAAGCCGAAGGGTTGAGACAACCCACTGATCGCAGTGCTCGCAGCGGATGTCAACTGATCGCGTAGGTCATAGCCGTACGCGGTTGAAGTGCCATCACGATAAGTCGAAAACTGCGTCAAGCGATTGTCCGCGTCGTAGTCGAAGGTGTAAGCGGCCAGCAAGTCGGAACTGCCCAGGGAGGCGGGCAAGGTGGAGGTGCCGTCCCAATTTTCACCGGAGGAAATTTCCGACGCTCCATGGGTGAGGCTGCTGAGCCGACCGGCATCGTCATAATCCATCCGCGTGTGGACTTACAAATCCGACGTGCTGGCGTTGCGTGTGGCCGGTGGGAACCGGCCCTACGTGTTGCAGTATCAGGTAGCCACGAATTACTCGAATCGACACGAATAGAATCCACTTCTTGATTCGTGTCCATTCGTAAGATTCGTGGCTGAAATCATCATCGGTGAAAGGCCTCGGGTAGGTGCGGGAACGTAGGAGGGTTCAGTTTATCCAGGTGGGTGTGGCCGGTGGGAACCGGCCCTACGTGCTCCAGTATCCGTTAGCCACGAATTACTTGAATCGACACGAATAGAATCCACTTCTTGATTCGTGTCAATTCGTAAGATTCGTGGCTGATATCATCATCGGTGAAAAGCCTCGGGTAAGTGGGTAAAGACAAGGTTAGGACCCTGCCCACCAAACCCAGGCGATCAACAGCCCTTGCAGGGGGAGCCGAACCACCAGCAGCCAGTAGGGGATCGAGGCGAACTGATCGGCGTGAATCAGCATCTCGACGTTCGCAGGAAAGACGGCGATCAACAACGCGATCAGCCCCCAGCGAGCGACCGGGCGGAGACGTGGGACGGCCAAACCGACACCGCCGAGCACTTCAAAAAAGCCTGAGATGAATACCAGGACCGTTGGAAACGGCAGGTAATCCGGCATGATTTTCAAATACAGGCCTGGCGCTCGGAAGTGGTTGATTCCCGCAGCGACGAAGCACAGAGCGAGCAGGACCAGCGAGGCGGCCTGCCAGCGTGATCGGCATTCAAGCATTCCAGATGCATCGGAGGGATCAGGCATCCGAGGGCTCAGGCATTTGTTCGGGCACTTCCAGCGGATCGGTCTCCGGCGGGCGTTCGGCCGGATCCAACTTGTAGAAAATCGCAACAGGCAGGAAGAGCATCGCCATTGCCGCGAACAGATAGCTGCGCGGCCAACCGGCGGCGGTGATCAAGTGATCGAGCACCATGTAAACGGCACCCGACATCACGATAGCAAAGAAGTTGGCTTGATTCATCACGGCAATCATCCGTCCCTTGAGCGTCTGCGGAGGGCGATCTTGCAAGAAGACTTGAATGGGAATGGCGAAGAAGGCCGCCGAGGCGCCCAGCAAGATCAGCACGGGCATGCAGCCGGCGAATCCCAACAGGTGGCCCTGGCCCGGTTGATCAGCATCGCCCGGCAATGTGATCGACAACAGGGCGCAGAAGAGCACCGTGCCCCACATGCCGATTTGGATGACGAAGTTGTCAGAAATCTTGCGGGTCAACGCACCGGCAACCACGCCCCCGACCGCGATGCCCACGCTGATCAACGCCACCAGGATGCTGGTCCAGGTATCGCTCAGTCCCAACTGAACCTTGCTTAGCGAATTGACCGACTGGATCGTCAACCCAGCGATCAGCCAGAAGACGCAGGAGGCCAACAACGCCAGCAGCAACGATTTGTCGCGCCATAGCAGAGAGCGGATGGTTTGAGGGATCCACAGATTTTCCGTTTTGAGCTTGAGTTGCGGATCCGCAGCGGGCAGGCGAACGATCGTGAGGCTGGTGAGCGTACCGATGATCGCGATCCCGACGCACACGAGTGAGCCGATCCACAGTCCGGCCGCTCCCTGCATCGGCGGCAGTGTCGGTGACACGATTGAATCCTTCAGCGGCCCGGCGAGCGCGGTGCCAATAATGATGGCGATGAAGGTCGTCATCAACACCAAACCATTAGCGCGGCCGAGTTGTTCACGCGGCAGCATCTCCGGCAGGATCCCGTATTTGCCGGGGCCAAAAAACGTACTCTGCAGTCCCATCAAGAAAAGCACGATCCACAATCCAGTGAATCCGATCACCGGCGTGGCCAGGAACGCGACCACCCCCAAACCCATGATGGCGATTTCGGCCACTTTGCTCGACACGATGATGGTGCGTTTACTCAAGCGGTCGGCGAGGTAGCCTGCCAAGCCGCCGAAGAGCACAAAGGGGAGACCGAAGACGATGGTGGCGATACCCTGCACGTCCGAGCCACCGCCCTGGGGCGCGTCTGTGGCGACACCCCCAGCAGCGGCCCGATCCCCGGCAGCGTTTTCGACAACGGCCGAATCGGCCGCCGAATCGAGCAAACCGGCTTCCGAAGCCCCGGCGACGACCGCCGTGGGAATCGCCAGGAGCAGCACCAGCTGTTTGAACAAATTGTCATTGAAGGCGCCGAAGAACTGCGTCGCCAAAAACCCGATGAAGGCGGGATGAGAGAGGCGGTTGATTTTACCGGCTGAGGGTGCCGGCCGGGGATTACCATCGGTCCCCATCTCGACGGGCGTGTCTGAAGGATTGGCGTCAGGTTGGGACATGGTGCAATTCGAGAGCAGGGTAGCGGTGGATGAGGGCGTGTCGGAGAGGGCCAGCCCGCTTTTTGAAAGAGGCATTTAGAATAGTGCCTTAGCACAGGCCGATGCCGCGCGGCGAGCGGAAATTTCGTGTTCCGCGGCCAAGAAAGCGGGACTTCCGGCGTGAGAAACGCCCGTGAAACTGGAAAGTCGTGCTTTCGCGGGTAAAAATGAGTGGACCGGTCAGGGCGGACACGCCTATCATGGAAGTGTCTCCCACGAAGGGAGAACTGTCTCCCCGAGGGGGGACAGCGGCGAATGGGTTGCCGGTCGACCGACCGGTGACGGATCCGCTTGCGGTCGGTTCACGTCCAACGGAGTTTCGCAAACACCACGCACCCATCGGTGCCCAATCACAGCTAGGGTTATGACAAATATTTTCGCAGCACCGGCCATGCAGGCTGGTCTTGCTATGACGGTCTTGCTAGTCGTGATTATTGGCGCGGTTTGGTTGCTGGGAAGATTGCGCGACTACACCACCCAGGACCGTCCGACACCCCAGGAAGGGCTCGTAAACCTGGAAGAAATGCTTCGCAAAGGTGACATCAGCGAAGCAGAATTCCGAAATATACAATCATCGGCCCGCTCTCAAGCGGCGCCGTCGAACTCTGTCCCGTCCCAACCAGTCCGCTCGCCCGATCCACCTTCCGAATCTTTGGAAGGGTAGAATCGAGCCAGCCAACTTCAACGGGGACCGGTGGCCGAGCGAGACGGTGTCCTCGCCTGCGAGCGACCCGCCGATACCCAATCCAGTCAGTGGTTCGCCCTCCCAATAATTGACTCAAGATGCAAGCCTGCTCGGCGTTGACGCAAGTGAACGCAGATCTCGCAGTAGCTTGAGTCGGGCATACCAGTCACTGACACCAATCACTATTACCAAAACCACGAATCGCTCGAGCTTTGAGGACACGGATGTTCCTTCAAGCAAACTGCAGTCGCGATGGCCGTCCTCAATAGACGGCCGAAGTGACCGCAGCACGCCTGAGAAGCATTCGAGTCGTGGCTTGAACCATTCGATGTGTCGAGTTCTCATTGCGAGCATTCAGACGAACCGTAGGCCAACGCGAACCCAGTCACGTTTTCGGATCTCCCATCCGAAAACGCGTCCATGTTCATGAGAGTCGTTGCCTGCCAACCGTCTGAAATCTTGCGACGGGGCTTCAATTAGTAAGGAGTCGTGTATGCCCACCAAGGAATCTTCGAACTCACGCCGCAGTAGCGCGTCGACGAAGAAGAATGCGTTTTGCAGTTTCTGTCGCAAGAGTTACCGTGATGTCGGACCCCTCGTCGAAGGGCCGGGGGACGTCTATATCTGTGCCGAGTGCATCGACCTCTGCCAGTCCATTCTTGATCAAGAACAACGTCGGCGTGGCCCATCGAAATCACTGTTCGGTGAGATCCCCGCCCCCCGCTCGATCGTCGATCACCTCGACAACTACGTGATCGGACAAACAGCCGCCAAACGGGTGCTCGCTGTAGCTGTCCACAATCACTACAAACGACTCAGCAGTGGCTGGGAAGGTGACGGGGATGTCGAAATCGAGAAGAGCAATATTTTGCTCGCTGGGCCCACCGGTAGCGGCAAGACATTGCTCGCCCGTTCGCTCGCCCGCATGCTCAACGTCCCCTTCGCCATCGGCGATGCGACGACCTTGACCGAAGCCGGTTATGTCGGTGAAGACGTCGAGAACCTGCTTCTCAAGCTCTTGCACGCAGCCGACTTCGACGTCGAAGCCGCTCAGCGTGGGATCCTCTACATTGATGAGGTCGACAAGATTGGACGCACCAACGGGAACGTCTCGATCACCCGCGATGTGTCCGGTGAAGGGGTCCAGCAAAGCCTGTTGAAGATGCTCGAGGGCACCGTTGCTAACGTGCCTCCGCAAGGCGGCCGCAAGCATCCCGAGCAGCAGTACATCCAGATGGACACCAGCAACATCCTGTTCATCTGTGGTGGTACCTTTGTCGGGATCGAGGACATCATCCGTCGACGTCTCGGCCATCGCACCCTCGGGTTCGGTGATGCTGGCTCACTCCGCAACGAACAGAGCGTTTCGGAGTTGCTGGCCCAGGTCCAAACCGAAGACATCCTGAAGTTCGGCTTGATCCCCGAGCTGGTCGGTCGGATGCCCGTCGTCTCCTACCTGCAGCCACTCGATGTCGATGGTCTGATCCAGGTCATGACCGAGCCGAAGAACTCGCTCGTCAAGCAGTACCAAGCGTTGTTCGCGATGGAGAACTGCGAGCTGAACTTCACCGACGGTGCCCTGCGAGCGATCGCCGAGAAGGCGATCGAGAAAGGCGTGGGCGCCCGCGGCCTCCGCGGGATCACCGAAGACGTGATGCTCGATATCATGTATGACCTACCCGACCAAGAGGATGGGCACGTCTACACGATCGACGAGACCGTGATCATGGGCTCGCGGAAGCTCTTCACCATGCCGGCGACGAAGAGCGCCTGAGCGAGAAGTCGATGACGTGAGCCGGGACGCGCAAGCGGCCCGGTGGGCGGCGACCCCCGGGGCCTCACGGCACTCGGCTCACTATCACGGCACCAACATCGACCCAATCGACCGCCCGGAACGTCACCGGGCGGTTGTCTGCAATCGGGCCGCACCACCTCTGTGATGCAGACGCTGGGATCGTTAACCTCTGGGCATGCCAACACATTGCCTGATTAGTTTTGGATCCAACTTGGGCGATCGAGATGCCGTGGTCGCTCACGCGGCCCAGTTGGTCGATCGCTCGGGAATCGTCGCGCCAACGCGGCAATGCCCGCCCGCTCCCCAGGGCCGCTCCCGCCTGGAACCACAGACTGGTCTGCGGACCAGCCGGCTGTTCGAAACGCCTCCCATTGGCGGCCCCGGCGGTCAGTCGCCTTTTCTCAATGCGGTCGCTGCCTTTGCCACCGAGGCTTCCGCTGCGGACGTGCTCGACGTCCTCCAGCAGACCGAACAGGAACTCGGCCGCAAACGTGAGAACCGCTGGGGTGCCCGTTCGATCGATCTCGACGTGGTATTGCACGGCCATCTGTGCGGCGACGCTCCCGCGGGAAGGCGCGGGCTCATCGGGGGACGCGGTCCACTCGGCAGCCCGAAATCGCTAGTCGTCCCGCATCCACGCTACACAGCTCGCAAGTTCGTGGTCGTCCCCGCCTGTGACGTCGCTGCGGATTACCGCGACCCGCGTTTTGGCTGGACACTCGCCGACCTGGCCACGCACCTGGAAGCAGGGTCACCGTCGATGGCATTGACCGGGGGCGACGAATCGCTGCGGCGAACCATCTGCGACCGACTGGCCGCCGAGCATAGCGTTCAAATCATCGATGCCGACGCGCTGTCGACGACGCCTGCACCTGGGGCGGACACTTGGGACCGCACACAGCCATGGGTGTCGCCAACCGTACCGCGAGCTCTGCGTGAGCAAACCACCGCACCGGAGAGTTTCGAGCCAACCGAGTCAATCAGCCTGCCTCGATTGATCGCGAGAATCGAACGAACGACCGCCGCGACCCGCTGGCCAGCACCGCATCAGATCTGGCCCTCGGGATGGCGGTGGCCCGAATACCGACTCGAAGTCGATGATCTCGATTGGGCGGTCGGCGAAATGGCCTCTGCCCTCGATTCTATGTGCTGTGAGGCTCGTCCAATCACCGACGACGGTCAGTGGTGGCAAACCTAGCCCCCAAAAATCCAATCCGATCTACCTCCTTTTCCGTTTGAATCCATCATGTTCGATCTCGTCCTGGGCACCCATAATGCAAAGAAGCTCGTCGAACTGCAGATGATGCTGCCAACGAGTCTTGTGAAGCTTTCCACTTTGGCCGATATCGAAGGCTCGATCGATGTCGTTGAGGACGCTGAAACCTTTGCCGAGAACGCGGCGAAAAAAGCGTCCGAGCAGGCACTGCATCTCAACCGCTGGGTATTGGCTGAGGACAGTGGACTGTTGGTCGATGCGCTACAGGGTCGGCCTGGCGTGTACTCGGCACGCTATGCAGGCGAACATGGCAACGACGCTGCCAACAATGAAAAACTATTGAAAGAACTGCAAGCTGTACCGGATGAAAAAAGGGGGGCCCAGTTCAATTGCCATCTCTGTCTGGCCGATCCGGAGGGCGAGGTTCAGCTGACCGCATCGGGAATTTGTCGCGGCAGGATTGCCCAATCACTCTCCGGTTCAGCTGGTTTTGGCTACGACCCGCTGTTCATCATCCGTGAGTATCACCGCACCTTTGGCGAGCTCGACCTGAGCGTCAAACGAGCAATCAGTCACCGCTCACGAGCGTTACGTCGATTCCTACCACCGTTCACCGCGATGATCCTGCGTGCTAACGAGTGAGGTCTGGGTTCGGCAACTGAGAACAAAAAACCCGCTGCTTTAATTGTTGCTGAAGTGTAGCTTGAGAGCCCGTTCGCGACTCAGAGGGTTCTTGGTGTACTGTGCATAGCACGTCGGGCAGAGATCAAAGCTAGGCGGCAGGGACGCATTCTCGTGCCGCATCTCGTCCAGAGAATCGTCGTGGGAACATGACGCGTCAATCGGATCCAGATCATCACCTCGGCAGAGAGCGTCGTGCAAATCTTCGAGCGGTTCGCTGGCATCGTCGGATAGCTGATCGTGAGCGAGCGAGTCATTTAACTCGGCCAAAAAATCAACCGCCTCAGCATCGCCGACCTCTTCGGGTGATTCAGCGACGACTTCCACATCGATGCGGACGACATAGCGAGGCCCTTCGTCGAGGTCGATCGAACGTTGACAACGATCGCAGGTGTAATGAATCATTGGAGCAGTGCTCTCATCAATACGGAGATAAGAAAGAAGAAGATCAGTCAACTGATAACTCATCTATCGTAGTTCTCTGGCGAGGTACCCCGCAAGTGTTTTTTATTGGGTGGGGAGGGCGAGGTCGGCGTTTTTTATTCTTCCGCGGTGCCCGAGAGTCGCCGCCCTAGGGTCTCGATTGGAATCGGCCCAGATCGCTGACTTTTTAGCAAACCCGGGCGCAGCGTACACCGCCGGCGTCCTCGACACCGCACAGCAGAGTGCTGACGGATCGGCTCTTTTTTCCCGTAAGGGTTGGCCATGCTCCACTGCAGTGGTTAGATTGAGTGTCTCAACTCCCACCTCTTCAAGAAACATGACGAAAGCGGGACCGACCCCTTGGCTAGTCTCGTGGGGTAACCGGTCTCGACTTTCAGATTCAACTTACCTTTCCTAACCTTCCTGTGTCGCCAATGCCGTCCATGCACCTACGTTCGTTTTGTTCTCAGTGGTTGTTGCGGGCTTTTCCGCTCTTGTTGTTTTCCCTGGCGGCGCCGATGCCGACGTCCCACGCCGACGGGCTCGGAGTGACACCTCCAGAGCAATTCAAGGTGCCAGCGGGTTTTGATGTAGAACTGATCCATCAGGTCGACAGCGGCAACCAGGGATCGTGGGTCAGCCTAACGGTGGATCCCAAGGGGAGGTTGATTGCCTGCGATCAAAATGGCGGTTTGTTCCGCATTGACGTTTCTACGAGTCCCGCGCAGGTGGAAAAACTGGACATCGAATTCGTCGGTGCTCAGGGCTTGTTGTGTGCGTTCGGATCTCTCTATGCCAATGTGAACTCTCGAAGTTTCCCCTCGGGGCTCTGGCGATTGACAGACACCAATGGTGATGATCAGTACGATACGAAAGAGCACATCGTGCCGCTCAATGGTGGTAGCGAACACGGGCCACACGGATTGATTTTGACCCCTGATGGGAAACGAATCGTGATGGTCGCGGGCAACAACACCACGCTGCCTGACACGATTGACCACAGTCGCGTGCCACGGAACTGGGACGAAGATCACTTGCTCGGCCGCATGCCGGACGCTCGTGGCCACAATGCCAACCGCATGGCACCGGGCGGGTTCATCATGTCGCTCGATCCCGACGGCAAGAACCGCGAACTGATCGCAACCGGATTTCGCAACCCCTACGACATCGCACTCAATCACGACGGTGAACTGTTCACCTACGATGCCGACATGGAATGGGACGTCGGCACCCCATGGTACCGGCCGACCCGCGTCAATCATGTGTTGAGCGGTGCCGAGTTTGGTTGGCGAAATGGGACGGGCAAGTGGCCTGCCTACTACCCGGATTCCTTCGGCGCCGCAGTGGACATTGGCCCGGGTTCTCCCACCGGCATTTGCTTCGGCTACAACGCGGATTTCCCTCAGCGGTATCGTGACGCGCTCTTTATTGCCGATTGGAGTTTCGGGAACATCTACGCAGTCCACCTCAGTGAAGACGGCGCGTCTTACTCAGGCGATTATGAAACCTTTGCCACAGCGGCACCGTTGCCGGTCACGGACATGGTGATTCATGAAGGTGCGATGTACTTGACGATCGGCGGACGGGAGACACAGAGCGGTCTCTACCGTATCGCCTTCACCGGTTCCCTCGATGCGTATAGCGCCGAGGACGCGGGCGAACAGCCTGAAACAGAAACCGCTTCCGGTGGAGCCGCTGTGCTCGACGACGACAAACTGCAAGCGAGCTCCCTGCGGGTGCTGCGTGGCCAAATCGAAGCCCTGCACGTTGACGATGCTGACTTGCCCATCGATGCCGAAGCCGCCACATCCATGGCATTGGAGTTTCTCTCCCATGAAGATCCCGCCATCCGTTTTGCATCTCGAATTGCACTCGAACATCGGGATCTGGATCTGTGGAAGTCCCAAGTGCTGGCGTCGGATTCGGCGCGCACCCGCCTGCTCGGTGTGATCGCCTTGGCCCGCTGCGGTGAGGCTTCGGATCAATCCGAGGCAATGGCGAGCCTGCTCGAACTGGATTTTGATTCGCTCAGCACCAGCAACCAGATCGCTTACCTGCGAGCTGCGGGTCTGGTCGCAATGCGGTTGGGCAAACCCAACGATCAACAGCGTGCCGAGCTAATCGATGCGATCAGCGACGCATTTCCCAGCGACGTTGATTCGCTCGATCGTGAGCTCGCGATCATGTTGGTTTCCCTCCAGGCCCCGGGATCCACCGCAGCCGTCCTTGAAAAACTGCTCAGCTCACCCAGCCAGGAGAGTCAGATTCATTACGCCATGACACTCCGCGAGGCGAGTGAAGGATGGGACGATGACCTGCGACGTCGCTATCTCGGCTGGTTCCACGACATGGCAACGGCACGCGGTGGGATGTCCTTCGGCGGATTCGTTCAGAACATCAAGAATGCATTCGTCGATCGCTTGAGCGACGAACAGCGTCAACAGTTCGCCGCAGCGATCCAGCCGCCTGCTCCGTCCGCTGAGGCGGCCCCGTCCGAAGCCCGCCCCTTTGTGAAACAATGGACCGTCGACGAACTCGTCGACACCGTCAGTGACGCGACACAGCAGCCCGATTTCGAGAAGGGTAGGACTCTGTTCGGAGCGGCTCAGTGTTTCAAGTGTCACCGGATGGGATTGCAGGGCGGGATCCTCGGCCCCGATCTGACGAGTGCCGGAGGCAAGTTCAATATCCACGATATGCTTGTCTCGGTGATCGAACCGAGCAAGGTGATCAGCGACCAGTACGGTGCCACTCAGTTCTTGACCGAGGATGGCGAGGTGATCACGGGCCGCGTGATCAACATGCGTGGCAAGACTCTCGTCGTGCTCACCAACATGCTCGATCCATCGAGTCTGACAGATATCGATCGCAACAATATCGCAGAGACCAGCACCGCGCGAGTCAGCATGATGCCGACCGGATTGCTCGACACGCTCACCAAGGATGAGATTGTCGACCTCGTCGCCTATCTACGGTCGGGCGGCAATTCGGAGAGTCCGATCTACACAGAGTCCGCTGGTTCGGAGAACTGAGTTTCGGATTCATTGTCGCGGGCGTTCGTCGCCCTGACTCGACTGCATACGGCCGCGTTAACGCGGTCGTGGTTTGGCATGATCATTCGGGTGTAGATACAGACAGGTGTGTGTTACCGCGGGATGGACCGCGGACCACTTGTTGATCTTTTTCACAGGAAGCTCTTGGCGGGTTTCGCGACGATGAAATCAAGGTTCCGAGTACTGCTCAGCTCGCTCAATCCAATTCGGTGGCTGCTCGCCTTTCGGCGATCGCTGACCGCCGCATCGGTGTCGTTGCTGATCGTTGGCATCGGGTCACTGAACATCGTGTGGGGGTATCCTTGGTTGGGGATGTTTGCCGCCTGCACGTCGCTGTTTGTCGTCGGCGCGATCATCAACCATTTCGCCATGCCGGCGCTGGAGACTTCGGTGAACGCTCCACGCTGGATCGCTGCGGGGACGACGCTGCCCATGTCGGCACGGTTGATCAATCGGGGGCGTTGGCCGGGCATGAATCTTTGGTTTGAGGCTCAGGAGCGATGTGACTGGCTGCCACCCGCAGGCGAGTTCCAGACCTTGAAAGACGTGCGTTTTTTACATCGTGGAATTCATCCGCTGCCCACAATTTTGGCGGAATCCTATTTCCCGTTTTACCTCTTCCGCGCTCACCGACATGTCGACCCGAAGGCTGAGATCGCTGTCACCCCCGCGGCGATCGACGGTGAAGACGATGAGTTGTGGCGATCGCTGCAGAGCACGCTGAAGGGGATCGCAACGCGGATATCGCAGGGCGAACAAGTGCACTATATCGGCTCTCTGGAGTACCGCGAGGGCATCCCCGTACGACGGTGGGACTTCTCATCTTGGGCCCGACTGGGGAAACCGATCCTGCGTGAATTCAGCACTCCCGCGGCGCAGTCAGTACGTATTTGGATCGACAATGCGGCTCCGGAGATCCCCCACCCGCAACGCCGGCGCTGGCACCGGTCGTCGCCGTGGTGGCGTCCCAATGAAGTCATCCACGAGCCATTTGAACGAATCCTGGCGCTCGCGGCATCCTCGATCCAAACGCTCACCCGGACCGGGGCTGCGGTGACGTTATCGTTGACGAGCGACGAATCGGGGGTACCACTTCGCTGTGAAGCGGGGGGCGACCCGAGTGAATTATTAATCGCTCTGGCGACCGTGGAACGTGTCCAACCGAGTGCCCAATCGCCCCGTCAGATATCGCGATGGACTCAGGCGTTGCAAGCGGGCAAGGACGAAACAATGTTCATTTTTTCCTGCCGGCGGCGCGCCGACGTCACCGTTGACGTGCCGGAAACCGCGAGCTGGGTCACCGATTACGACATGCAAATATGCGGCGACATTTCAGGGGAAGCACCGGCTAAACCGCAAACACAGGACGGCGCGACATGACGAGCGAGCAGACGTCGTCGTCGCACTCGTTGCGATTGGACAACCGCGTCGTTTTGGGGGCGGTGATCTTGGCACTGGCCGCGTTCGTGGGCAGTACGTTCGCGACACAGACCGCCTGTTTGGCCATGGTTGTGTCAGCGTTCCTCTTTGGATATCTGGGCGAGAAATGGACTCGGTCGCGGCGGGCGCGGACGGGTTCTGTGCAGGCAACGCATGGCTTCTGGGGTGGGCTATGGCGGGGCGCAGCACTCGTGCTCGCGATCATCGGGGCGTTCGTCCTGGTCATTCTCTGGCGGATGGAAGATCGTCTGTCTGAGACGTCGAGCCTGCTGATATTGGCCGTCGATATGATCGCTCACGATGGCATTGCCCTCCTATGCATTCTGTGGGCGGTGTGGCCTCGACGGGGCCACGTCACGATGATGGTGATCGCCCTAGTCACCGTCTTGATGGCGGTCGCGGGCGGGGGAGTCAGTGGTTCACGCACGGCTCAAACCGCAGTGGGGCTCGTCACGGTGATTGGCTTCGTGCTGGCCGCCCAAGTGATCGTTGCACGGCAGCATTCCCGCACGACATCCAAAGACGACAAGCGATTGATCCTTCGGTCCGAGACATGGCCCTACCTGCTACTCACCCTGTCACTTTTTTTGATTGTCGCATCCACGCTCGTGCAGGTGACCGACACGGTATTGCCCAACGTGCAAGCCGAGGTTTTCGCTCAGCTCAAGGACCGCTTCGAGAGTCCTGATACCGGGATTGCCTTGGCGGGCGGTGGCTACGTTTCGGGCGGCCGCCTAGGGAGTGTGCAACACCGAATGCTGACCAATCCGACAGGAATCGTCTTGAGGGGTTACTGTGACAATATTCCCGGATACCTACGTGGCAACGTCTTCGATTCGTATAGTCAACGCCGATGGCGCACCCGCCACCGTTGGATTGAGCGGAACGATCAGGGCGAAGTGCTCGATGTCCATCCGTCCCGCTTAGTCGTTCCCTCGGGACCGGCGAGCGTCCCATTGCGGCAACCGGGAAACACGCGGCGGATGCGATTCCCGCTGAACCTCGCCGAGTCCGGCAGTGACAATCGCATTTTTGCTGGCATCATGGAGATCCAGGGGAACCCTGAAAAAGGGCCTCAAACATTCCTGCCTTCGGCCACAATGTGGATCGAGGCACGGGGCGAGCGGATAGGCGTGACGCCCCACCGATTGATCAGCAAAGGGCTCGATACATCCCAGCCCTGGGTTGCTGGCGTGGCAATGTCGACCGAACATGAGATTCTCAGTGAGGATGCGCGAGCATTGATGCTGTCGGTTGATCCGGCTATTCGCGATGAGATCGCCAGGGTCGCCCAATCCGTCTGCGGCGACGCCCAGTCCCCGGAGTTGAAAGCACGACGAATCGCAGCTCACTTCCAGAACAACTACCTCTATCGCCTCCAACCGCCACGGCCGCCGCGGGGCGTTGATCCCATCATTCATTTCTTGAACACGAAGCATGCTGCTCATTGCGAGCTATTCGCTTCGGCATCCACGTTGATGATGCGAACCCTCGACGTGCCGGCGCGCTACGTGACTGGTTACGTGATGGATGAACTCAGCGAGTCACAGGGTGATTACCTCGCCCGCAACCGCGACGCCCACGCTTGGGTGGAGTACTACGACGACGGGCAAGAACGCTGGGTCGCACTCGAATCCACGCCCGGCCGCCTGTACCGAACACTCAACGTAATCCATCCCGAGCTGGCCGCGGGCACCCAGGGCAATTCTCTCGAGGGCGGCCAATCGGCGGCGTTGGGTTGGCTGCGGGCGCAATGGGGCAAATTAGTTTCACTGCGGCTAACGGACGCTCTGGCGATCACATTCCGAACCCTGCAACTACCACTGCTCATTGGTTTGGTGCTGTGGCTGGGGTGGCGAAGACGTGGCAACCGTGGCGATGCCCAGGCCGCTGCCCTGACGAATGCTCGGCGGGTGATGGACCGCCGGTTGCGACGTTGGGGCTGGACGCGACGCGGCAGCGAAACACTGCACCAATTCGCCGCACGGTTGGAGTCCTTTTCAGACGACAGCGGGTCCGAGGAGGGACAGCAGCGAAAGGCGGAATTGGCCCAAGCAGCGCGGTGGTATCGGAGACATGCTGTGGCACTCTATGGGCGACACGCCAACGCCGTGTCCGGTTAGCGAGCACGGGTAAACTTTGCCGGTTAGTGGGCCGATGCAAACTCGGCACGCCGCGAAGTCTGGTAATTCAAGTCGATGGTTGACAATCGACTCAACCCAATGGCCCGGCGATTCCGAAACCCATACGCAGTGACCCTTTCGAATTTGACCCATGCAGGTGCAGCGGTGCCAAAGTTCCCCACGATCCCACGGTTGTCCATTGTCGTTCCCTATCGCGGAGACGGCGAATCCTTCGAAAACACGCTTGCTAGCGTGCTGCAGCATCGCCCTGATGCTTGCGAAGTGATCGTTCCCCACGCGGGAAATTACGATGACCCTTTCCATCTCGGCGATGAAGTTCGATTTATCGAAACAGCCTCTAGTTTCACCAAGCAGATCGGTGAGGCGGCGGCTATCGCGCACGGCCGGTTCGTACACGTCCTCTCCGATGGATACCAGGCGACACAGGACTGGACCCGTTCGGCGTTTGACGCATTTGAACAGCATGAAACGGGCGCGGTGGTGCCTGTCGTGCGGCGATCCGACAGCGAAGAAATCGTGCACGCCGGATGGCAACGCACGGGGCGTTCGGCATGCGATCTCATCGGAGCGGGCTCAAACTCGCTCGCCTCGAAGCAACTCCGCAGCGTCGAGGGCGGTTTTCTGTCGGCGAGCTTTTGGCGTCGCGACCTCCTACGCAGTCTCACGGAGTCTTTCCGCAGCGATCATGCCGTGGAAGCCTCGATGGTCTTCGGCCTGCTGACGCGAAAAGCGGGCTGGAAGTCCGTCTGTGATCCCGAGTGCACGCTGCGGCTCTCCGAGGATTCCACCACCGGAGATGATTACGCGTCCCAGGTCACACGCAATCATCGCCGCTTGCAAGCGATCGCGGACCATTTCGGCAGCGGCGGTTGGGGCAAGAGCCTTGGACGGTTGATCTCCACGACGCTCTCGGGCGGCTTCGGCTCAGCGGTGGCCCGCGCCACAGCCCCGTTGGCTGCAAACACCATCGCAGCATCGCTGCGAAGCCAGCATGTGCTGCGAAGCGACGAGCAAGAGGAACCCATCCGAATTCCGGTATCCTCCGATCTGCCTCTCCGCCGCGCCGCCTGAGCGCGATGGTTCATTCGTTCTCCGATTCATCAAACGACCACTAGCGGTATCCTTGCCATGCCCACACCAGGGTATCGGCGAGGGTTTGCTTGAACACTTTCTTATCACAGTGGCGTGTTCCTTTGCTGAAGACAAAGCGATAGTCGTACCCCTTTGCCGCGAGCGCCTCTGCTGTCCGGTAGTTCGCCATGACCCAGTTGTGGTAGGTGTCAGCGGGGTCTTGGTTGCGGAGGTCGTTTTCAGAAACGTGCGTGAAGATGCGGAGCGGTTTCTTGTCGCTGTTCTCAATGAGTTTTTGACCGGAATGGTATTCCCATGCCCCGAGCGGGAAGTCAGCTTCCTCTGCGGCATCGCTGTCCTGTTGGTCAACGAACGTTCCCGAGTAGGTGATCAATCGGCGAAATAAGTCGGGACGGAACCACCCCATGGTCAGTGCAGCGGCACCACCGCTGCTGCACCCCATCACCGCCCGTCCATCCGGATCGTCTGTGATCGCGATGTTGGGGTACGCCGCGAGCACGTCGGGATGCTCAACAACAGCGGGCAAGACTTCTTCGTCAATGAACCGAGCCAAACGGTCCGACATCGTGTCGTACTCGAGCCCCCGCTGGCTGCCGTAGCTGTCGTCGCCTCCGTTCTCGACCGCGACAGCGATGAACGGCGGGAGTTGACGTTTGGTGTCTTGGGAAATCGTGAGATTATCGAGGGCGTTGCGGACGAGGTCAAATCGGGCCGGACCGTCGTGAACCACCAATACAGGGGCTTCGGTCCCGTCCTCGTACGCTGCGGGAATATAAACAAAAATCCTCCGTGCGACCCGCACCTTCTTCTTGGGATCGAGCGTGGAATCATCACCACGAAAAATTTTGCTCTCGGCCAATGGCATCTTGAATTCAAATGACTTGCCTTTGGGATTGCCCTGGTCTGTCAAATCAGGATCAGTGGAGTAATCGGGGCCGATCTCAAAATTGCCGTCGCCGACGAGATGTTCAGGCGTGGACTCGGCCGGGGCAGCGCTGCCGTCCTGGCCGGCGGCGTCGACCGTAGCGAGACAGAGAACGAGTCCGCTGAGTACCGGAGCAACGACTTTGTGAGTTAGGGTTCGCAGGGGGGCCGAAGACAGGATGATTCTCATGGTGCTTTCAATCTGAGCTAGGAAGGGCAATCGAACGTCGCCGCATTGTAGCCCCGCAGCTCGTCGTGTGGGTGGTCTGCTGGAAATCCGTTAGGCTGGCGGAGGCCGTCTTTTCCAATCACTTACCCCGCCCAATCGCATGACCATTCGCACACTCATCGCCGACTACCACAGCCGTTGCCACCGGGTCGCAATTCTTCGACTGCTTACCGAGTATGCCGCCGACCCAGCGATCGATGGCCCCGGTTTGCCCGCAGCGGTGCAGCGTAGGGTCGTGGATGAACTCGCCGCGCGAGAGCACGCGGTTTCGATCTTGGCGTTCGCCGATCAGGCCGATGGGCAATCCGCAGCGGTGGGCTTGATCAACGGATTCGAAACGTTTTCAACCTTCACCGCGATGCCCGTCCTCAATCTGCATGACGTCATGGTCACGAGTCACTGCCGAGGCCAAGGCGTGGGCAAACGATTGATTGCGGCAGCGACCGAATTGGCCCGGCAGCGCGGTTGCTGCAAAATGACCCTGGAAGTATATCGAGGGAATAAAGCTGCTGCCGGACTGTACCGCAGCTGTGACTTTCGCGATCCCACAACCAATCGAGACCTTGGCGAAACAATCTTTCTCAACAAAATCTTGTAGAAGCCGCCACGCGGCGATCGATCCCCGCAAGAACGGCGACAGACTTTCGTGGCAGGCTATATCCGGCGGTCGCTCGGTGAATCTTGTCCCGCGATGTCGGAGAACGGACACCCAACGGTAGCTTCAATTTGGGCGAGGGTACTCGCAAGGGTAGCTTGGGTTCGTGCCACCTGCACTTGTAAAGCGAGCAGTTCGCGGTACGTATCGATGAGATCGGCGAAGTCGGAGTTGTCCCCTTGGTAGTTCGCGTAGGTGATTTCGAGCGTTTGCTCGCTACGGGGAATCAACCGGTCATGGAGCAGGTCGAGTTGTTCGATCGCGGCGTCAGCGGCAGCGACTTGACGGCGCAGTTTGCCTCGCAATCGGTCGCGTTCAGCTTCGCGGCGATGAAGCGTGCTGCTTCTTGTATGGGCCGCTTGACGCATCCCGGAATTGATCTTGTCGCGCCATACCGGCAGCGTCACGCCGACACTGAAGTTGATGTTATCACGTCCATTCGCAACCGGACTGATAGCATCGACATTATCGCTGACGATGGCGTATCCGAGACCGAGCTGAAAGTCAGGGTACTGCTGCAAGCATGCCAATGATTCCTTGGCACGATCTCGTGCGATTTCGGCCGCCAGCCCTTGCAGGGTAGGGTTGCAGTGCTCGGCTCGCGCGATCAGTTCATCGAGTTGAGGGGTCGCCTCGGCACCCCCCAATTCCGTGAACGCGGTCGGCATCAGCGTCGTGGGCTGGCCCACGAGCGCGCCCAAGTCTGCGCGGGCCTGCTCCTTCTGACGACGCAGGGCAATGAACTGTTCACGCAGTCGATCATCTTCGAGTTCTGCTCGCAGAACGTCTTCTTGGTTGCCACCCGTTTGATAACGGGCGGAGGAAACCCTGACGAGGTCTTCGACAAGCCCTTGGTTTTCTTGCACGATTCGAATCAGCTCATCGGCGAGCCAGAGTTCGTAGTAGGCCAACCGCACGGATTGAGTGATCTCACGCTCGGCGCGAGCAACCTCTGCCATCGCCATCTGGACCTCCCTGGCCGCAACAACTCCGCGTGCGTCCAGCTTCGTCGGCCACGGTACCTTCTGGGACAGTGAGAATTGTTGGCCGTAGCGACCGCCAGCGGTTTGCAACGCCTGATCATGAATCGGCCAGAACGTTGTTCCCGCGATAGGGTCATCGAGCGCGGTTGCCTGCGGAATTTGATTCTGAGCGGCCGCGACGCGTTGACGTGCAGCCAGAATCGACGGGTGTGTGGCGTGCGCCGTCGCCGTCAACTCAGCCAACGACGTCGCAGTGTCGGAGTCAGGGAGAGGGGAATCCGAAGAAAGGAGCGCTCCGCCATCTTGGAATCCGCACATCCGGACGGTCGCGGGGTCCGGTCGCGTCATCGGAATCGGATTGCTCTGAAAGGGACTGAATTCGGTGTCCGGCTTGGCCGCTCCCCGACACCCAGCACACATCAGTGCGACGACTAGCAGCGATCGACGCGTGCCGCGGCGGCGATATCGGCTCGTTGTTTTCGACTGGACCATCGCGGATCTACCCATCAAACTATGCTTCCCAAAGGATTTGTCTTGAACTCTTTTCGGCATCCAGCCATAATCAGGGATACCTCCAAGGGGTAATTTCCCTCCGAATGCCACCCATGATCCACCGCTCGATCCGCATTGCCGTCATATATTCACTGGCCATCGCAACGATGGCTCAGCCGGTGTCTGCGTTCGCGTTGGCGCAACCCTGCTCGGTGGAGAAATGCAGGCATTCTTCGGCCTGTACGGGTTGCGGATGCTGCGCGGCGCCGCAGCGTGGCGACGCTGGTTGCTGCTACAGCAAGGTAGAAGCAAGTGACACAGCATGTTGTCACCCAACCTCCGATGCATCCGAGACCGGCGAGAACGCGAGTCGATTGCAGCAGCGCTGTACCTGTGGTCTCTCCACCCCACCGATGAGTCACACCAATCCAAGCGATTCGTTGTTGCGACTATCGTCACTGCGGCCGATCTCGACCGAGATTGTTGCTCGCCCCCATGCGCCGAAGTCGAGCAGGTGGGCTGCCGTAGAAATGCGGCCCCCGAGCTATCAGCATCACTTTTCTCAACGCCTCTTCTGCATCTGGCAGATCTAGCGCGCCCGGTAGGGGAGCGTGCGCGCTCTCCTCATTGACACGGCGAACCACGCGGCGCTCCCGGCGCATTGACTGGTTTGCGAATTGACCTTTCCTGGCTGGTGATTTCGTCGGCACAGGTCTATCTGCTTGCTCTCCCCTGTGCGCGTCACACGGGAAGCTACGTTTTGAAATTAGAAAACCGCGGCATCGACATGCGTTTCTCCGTCAGCTTGTTTGACAGGAAACCAAGCCGACAAACTTTGCTCTCATGCGGGGCAAGCCGATGGGGATCTGATTCCCACACTTTTCCATCTATCCAAATTTCGGTGAAACAATGAATGCTCGAGATGAACTACGCTCGCGCATGAGCAATCTGTCATGGCTCGGCAGATCGCTGGCACAAGCGGCCATCCTGGTCGCATCGGTGATCGGATGCCTCGTTCTGGTGGGCGCTGCCCAGCGTCTCGGTTGGATTCAAGTCGCTGGCGAAACGAACGCTACATCCGCCGAGCACGACCATGCAATCGAGTCGGCATTCACGTGCCCCATGCACCCGCAGATCCGTCAGGATGAACCTGGCGAATGTCCCATCTGCGGGATGAAGCTCGTCCCCACAAGCGGTGAGACGAAGACGAAACCGACATCTGAGCCCGAGAAATCCAATGGCCGCTATATCTGTCCGATGATGTGCACCCCGCCTTCGACCGAGCCAGGTCGTTGTCCGGTATGTGCGATGGAGTTGGTCAAAGCCACTGGCGGCGGCGGTGGTGATGGCAGATCGATCACCCTGGAACCCGCCGCCCGACGTTTGGCAGGAATCCGAACGGAGGCTGCTCAGCTCGGTCCGGTCTCGCAAACGATTCGCACGGTCGGTTCGATCGATTTTGACGAGAGTAAACTGGCAACGATCAGTGCCTATGTGAGTGGGCGGATCGAGAAACTCTACGCGGACTACATCGGCGTTCCTGTCGCCGAGAACGATGACCTCGCCAAGATATATAGCCCGGATCTGTACGCGTCCCAGGTCGAGTATCTATCGGCGACGGAAACGGATGCCCCGAGTCGATTGGGTCGATCGGCTAATCTCGCCGAACTTGCCAAAGACAAACTCATTGAACTTGGGTTGACCGAGGAACAGGTTGACGAGCTGCGATCACGGGGACGAGCCGACAGTCGCATCCGCATCCGTTCACCGATTCGCGGGACCGTGATCGATAAGTTCGCGGTGGAAGGCGATTATATCGAGACCGGTGACAAGCTCTACCGGATCGCTGACTTGTCGACAGTCTGGTTGATGCTTGATCTCTATCCCGACGATGCCGCTCGAATCCGTTTCGGCCAAAGAGTCGAGACGGAAGTGAATTCGATTGTGGGCGACGTGCATGTTGGTCGAGTCGCGTTCATCTCCCCGACGGTCGATGCGACCACTCGCACGGTTCAGGTGCGGGTAGAGATACTCAACCCCGACGGCAGTTTGAAGCCAGGAGACTATGCAACCGCACGTGTTTTCGTCCCGGCAATCCGCCAAGAGCAAATTTATGATCCGGTCCTGGCAAACAAGTACATCAGCCCGATGCATCCGCAGGTCATCCGCGATCAACCCGGCGCGTGTCCGCTATGTGGAATGGACTTAATTCCGACATCCGATCTCGGCTACGCGAGCACACCTCTTCCTGAGCAGGAGGTCGTCACCGTCCCCCGCAACGCGGTCTTGATGACGGGGGAAAACAGCGTTGTTTACGTTGAAACGGATCCGGGCAGGTTTGAGATTCGCCGTGTGGCCGTCGGGCCGATTACTGATGATCGAGCCGTCATCTTGAACGGAATCGAAGCGGATGAAATGGTGGCCACCAACGGGAACTTCTTAATTGACTCGCAGATGCAACTCGCTGGAAACCCATCTCTGATGGATCCCAGCAAGGCAGAGGAGAATTGATGCTTAACCTCATCATTCGATTTTGTGTCAAGGAACCCTGGTTGGTCATGCTCATGACCATCGGAGTCACCGTGTTCGGCTGGTACAGCTACAACACTGTGCCGATCGATGCGATACCCAACGTAGGTGAGAACCAAGTGATCGTGTTGACGCCGTGGCCGGGGCGTTCACCGAAAGACATTGAAGACCAAATCACCTATCCGCTGAGCGTTTCACTATCGGCGGTGCCGCACGCCAAGTCGGTTCGCGGTAAGAGTCTGTTCGGATCAAGTTTCGTCCAGGTCACGTTTGCCGATGATGTCGATTTCTACTGGGCGAGGAGCCGGGTGTCTGAGCAACTCGGGACGGTAGCGGCGCAGTTGCCTGCAGGGGTCACACCGCGTCTTGGTCCCGACGCGACCGGTCTCGGGCAAGTCTACTACTACGTTCTCGTTCCACCCGAGGAAGGCAGGAATCTAGCCGACCTCCGGAGCCTACAGGACTTTGTCGTCAAGTACGATCTCCAAGCCGTCGAAGGCGTCAGTGAGGTGGCGTCGATCGGTGGGTACGTTCGTCAATACCAAATCGAGGTGGACCCCGACAAGCTCCGGTTTCATGGCATCTCACTCGAAGAAGTCATTCAGGCCGTCCGCGGCAGCAATCTTGATGTGGGTGCCAAAACAGTTGAATCGGGCGGGATGGAGTTCATCGTTCGCGGCAAGGGTTTCTTGGGTAGCGATGGTGACGTGCAACAGGCGATCGCCGACATTGAAGATGCCGTGATCCTGCAGCGTGAGGGGGTGCCCGTCCGTATTCAGGACATCGCTGCGGTCCAACTCGGTCCAGACTTCCGACGTGGTGCACTCGATTACAACGGCGCCGAAGCCGTGGGTGGAGTCGTGGTGATGCGACACGGAGAGAATCCACGAGAGGTAATCGAACGAGTCAAAGCGAAGATCCAACAGATCGAGCCCGCACTCGATGGCGTGAAGATCCAAGGAATCTATGACCGCACCGGACTGATCAACGAAACGATCGCAACCCTATCGACTGCGTTGCGGGATGAGATCCTCATCACAGCTGTCGTGATTCTGTTGTTTCTATTGCACCTGCGGAGCAGTTTCATTGTAGCTGTCACGCTCCCGGTTGCCGTCCTACTCTCATTTATCGCGATGAACGTGTTGGGCGTCGGAGCGAACATTATGTCACTCGCTGGAATTGCGATCGCGATTGGCACAATGGTGGATATGGCCATTATCGTTAGCGAAAACATCTATCAGCACCTCGCCGAGCGAGAGAGTGCCGATGCACATGAACGCTCCACCGCTCCAAAGGAACGCAGTGAAATCATCTGCGAGGCAGCCATCGAAGTGGCTCCAGCGGTCGTGACCGCGGTAGCGACAACGATTGTCAGTTTCCTACCGGTTTTCTTTCTGACCGGTCGCGACTACAAACTTTTCGCGCCACTTGCGATGACGAAGACATTCGCGATCTCGGCCGCCTTGATCGCGACCTTGACAATCGTCCCCGCACTCAGTCGGCTGCTCTTGCGCAGCGCATCACACTCCCGGCGAAAGGCATGGACAGCGGGAGTTGCCGGAGGCTTCCTTTTCGGTGCGACCGCCTATTTCGTCTGGGGGCACCGGGTTGCCAGCGAGTGGGCGATGGCGCCGTCGGTCGCGATCGCTTCGCTGGCCGGCTTCGTGGTCGGCTGGGTACTGACCCGCGAACGGATCCGACCCCCGGAGCAGAACTGGGTCAGCCGCGGGATTGTCAGTTGCTATCGCCCCGTACTGCGGCTCGTCCTGCAGCACAAAGCCGCCTTCCTGACGCTGCCACTCGCAATCGTCTTGGCTGGGTTCGGCGGCTGGGTCGGTTTCCCAGCATTGCTCGCGCCGCTCGAGAAGGCCGCGCAAAAGCTAGGAGTGAGCCCCAACGAGCTGCCCGGCTACGTGGACTTCAAGCACACCTTCACGGGATTGAAATCCGATGACTGGATCGCACTGGATGAAGGGAGTTGGTTCTACATGCCCACCCTCTACCCAGCGGCCAGCTTCAGCCAGGCGATGCAAATCCTGCAGACGCAAGACGTCCTGATCGGCGAGATCCCCGAGGTCCAAGACGTGCTCGGGAAAATTGGACGGATCGATTCTGCGCTGGATCCCGCACCCGCTGCGATGGTCGAGACCTACGTGATGCTGAAACCCAAGCAAGAGTGGCGGGCGGGCGTGACATCGCAGGACATTTGGGACGAGATCAACCAAGTCGCGACCCTGCCAGGTGTCACCCCCGCATCGCCACTTCAACCGATCGAGGGCCGCGTGGTGATGCTGCAAAGCGGTATCAAGGCGTCCATGGCGATCCGCATCTATGGGGACGACCTCCACGAACTCGCCGACGCAGCTCTACAGGTCTCCGAGCAGCTAAAACAATCGGCTTTCATTCAATCAAACTCTGTCAATCCGGACATTGTACTCGGCAAGCCCTATCTCGAGTTCAGTGTGGATCGCGAGGCCGCCTCGCGGTACGGGATGACTGCCGAAAGGGTCAATCAGGTCATCGAGTCCGCTCTCGGAGGCGTGAATTTGATCACGACGGTGGAAGAACGCGAACGATACCCTGTCCGCCTTCGCTACAACCGCGACTTGCGAGAGCGTATCGATCAACTCGACCGATTGCCCGTGGTCGCCCCCAGCGGCGCGGTCGTGCCGCTGGGCGAGCTCGCACAGCTGACCACCACCTGGGGCCCCGGCGCGATCAATAGCGAGAACTCACGTTTGGTCGCCCATGTCTCATTTGCAACCACCGGCATCCAAGGTGACATCGAATCGATTTCGGCTATCGAAGAGGAGTTGTTGAATGCGCAATCGCTGCCACAGGACGATCCCAATCACTTGTCTTTACCGCCGGGCTATTCGCTCGAAGCCGTGGGGAGCTTCCGCAATCAGATTGAAGCCAATAACCGACTGATGTGGCTGGTCCCACTTGTCATCGGGATCAACCTCTTGATCATTTATCTGCAGTTCCGCCAAGTCCCCATCACCTTGGCGGTGTTCGCAGGAATTCCGGTGGCGTTCGGTGGCGGAATGATTTTACTGGCAATCGTGGGCGCGGAGATGAACACTGCGATTTGGGTGGGGTTCATTGCACTCTTTGGTATCGCCGTGGATGATGGGGTCGTGATGGCGACGTATCTCGACCAACTTTTCACTCGCCGGCGCCCGCAGACGGTCGCCGGCATTCGTGCAGCGACCATGGATGCTGGTGTGCGCCGTATTCGCCCCTGCCTCATGACAACCGCAACGACACTGGTCGCACTCGTGCCGGTACTGATTGCAACCGGCAGGGGAGCGGATGTTGCCCGAGCGATGGCATTGCCTGTATTTGGTGGGATGGCCGTGGAACTTGTCACGCTATTCGTAGTCCCCGTGGTGTATTGCGGATTCAAAGAGTTTCAGCTGCACATGGGGGCACTTGATCACCAGAACGCATCGCCAAGTCAACGTGACCATCGAGCAACATTGACAAGCTAGAATGACTGCAGGCGAGATCTTGCCAATCGTTTCTCTCCAATTCAGCACTCATCAGCGGAAGAAACCGTGAGGAGCGTTTCCCGGCCGCAAAACGCGACTGAGCCTACTGGCGTGGCTCAGTGAGCCAGCGGACGGCCCACTTGGAGAGAACTTGCTAAGTTGTATCGCTTTGTCATTTTTTGGGCTCATCCGCCGGAAGCGTGCGCCCGAGGTTTTCAAGGCATGGCTCCCGTATCGAAGGATTTATTTGTGGGATGTGATTATCAATGTTAGACTGGCACTGGCGGGAGAAACGCAGCCGAGCTCTGCAGAGGTGCGGGCTTGGCAAGGGATATCTCGGTCGCCAGCGTTTCCCTGCAAAAGCGGTACGCCAATGGTGTTGTCGGTCCCTGGCGAGCGTTTCTTCGTCACGGACGCATTTTTGAACGATCATTGGATACGAGAGCCATGCCTCAAAAAAACTTCCGCTGTGCTCTGCGCACGATTCCGTCGGATCAACCATTTTTTGCACCGAACGCTGCATACTTTTTCGCCAAGTTCCATTCATCTCCTGTGGTTCTGAAACTGCATTCGTTCCTATCCGCCACTATTACGTGTTTCCTTATCGAGTCTTTTGTCATGACGCTTGCATCGGTTCGTACCGTTCTTTTTCTAATGGTTTGCCTGCCGCTCGTAGCTGTCTCGATCGGCCATTCGCAAGACGCCGCGAGGCAGTGGACAGACTCCACTGGTCGCTTCAAGATTACCGGAACGCTGATCGAGGTCACCGGCGGCAACGCCATGATCAAGAACAGTGACGGCAAAACGATTCGTATTCCAATCTCCCGGCTCAGCGAACAAGACCAAGCATTCTTGAGCGGAGGCGACAATCCCTTTGAGATGGTCGATGAGGAGCCGACAAGCAGCAGTCCGACATCGGCCGACGCCGACGTGAACGCGGCGTTGTGGGCAACACCCCAGCCAGTGAACTGGGACGACGCGAATCAGTTCACGTCCATGGCCGGCGTTCAGTGGCAGGTCCCGGAGTCCGATGGCGGTCTGGGATGGGAACCCAAGCGAGCAGCACTCACGAAAAAATCGACCTTCCACGAGAACCTGCAACCGCTGGCGATCAACACCCAATCCAAACGTGCCGCCGTGGGAAATACCGTTTCGTTCGGTGTTCCTAAACCGCAAAGCAGACTATCGCTCGTCGATCTCGTGTCAGGAAAATCCATCCACGGCGGCCCGGTCGAAGGCCACATGCGGCCGCTGGCATTGCTCGACAATGGCAACTCCGTCTTGATGGTGGGCTGCAGCGACGACCGGGGTGGATACGAAAAGAAAAGCGAATTGCAGCTCTGGCGGTTTAATGGCAAGAAGGTTGTCCGTTCGGCAAGCTGGACGCCTTACCCCCAAGACAAAGACGGCGGGCGATCAGACGCGGACGTGCTCGCAGCCGAGGTGCTCAGTGGCAGTCGAGTGTTAACGATCAGCGACAAAGGCCACCTGGTGCTATGGGACCTGTCGAAGCGTAAACCGATTTGGCACGCTCGATTAAGTGAACGCAACTTTGCGATGAAGCTCTCAGCTGACCGAAAATTGCTAGCCGTTTTTGACGAGAAGACACTCATGGTTCTCAATCCTGAGACCGCCGAGATTCTTGGCAGTACCGCCTTACCTCCCAACACCGCAACGGGTTGGTGCCGGGTCGCCTGGAGTCCCAATGGCAAGCAGATCCTGTTGACGTCGATCGCAGATGTGCGAGTCATGGATACTCAAACAGGCCAATGGGCATTTGAGTTCACCCTCCCCGGCGGCCCCATCGCGACCAAGGCATTGAGTTTCCCCAACGAAGACTTTGCACTTTTGGACAACCGCTTGCTGATCGATCTGGAGAGCAAGATCCAGGTTTGTGAGTACCGAGGTGCTTCCCAGATCGAGACCATCGGAGGCACGTCGTTCATCGCCTTCCAGTCCAATGCAGGAGGCGTCTTGGCACCAGCCAAGTTCCCGCACCCCGCTGCAATCAAGATGCTCGAGCAGGCGCAAGAGGCCCCTTCACTGTTCCTACTGCATCCCGGAGTCGGCGTTTCCGTTGACGTCTCCGGGGTCACCGGCCAGTACCAAGAGGTCGCCAGAGAGGGAATCGAGAAGTCCGTGACAACTTCAGGTTATACGCTCGACAGTTCATCGCCGATTCAGATTGTTGCCTCGATCAGTGGCCCGAAACAAGAGGCAGTGGGCTATATCGCCGCCGGTTCCTACATCGTCAACAAATTCACGTCGTCCGTGAAGATACAGTGGAACGGCAAAGCACTCTGGTCGACCAATCGTTCCAATGTCCCTGGGGTCCTAATGACAAAACGTGGCCAAACGATGCAAGAAGCGCTCGATGAAGCAGGCAAGGCTCCCAATACGTCCATGTTCGCGGCACTCCGCTTCCCCGAGTTCATGCAAAAGCCCAGTGACAATCAAGCCGGCGGAAACCGTTCCAGCGCACTGATGTCGTCTCAGTTCACTTTGCAGGGTCTCGTCGATTCCAAATGACAATGGCTAATTTTGGTACTGGCGAATCGCCTTCCTGATCACTTCTTTCGCCGTCGTTGCATCAGAAAAGTCCCGGACCTCGACATTTTTCTTTTCAAGTGTTTTGTAGTCCATAAAAAACCGACGCACCATCTCCAAACGGTGTTTGGGCAGAGACTGCAGATCAGAAAATGCATTAAACTCGGCGTCGCCCACAGCCACGCCGATGATCTTGTGGTCGATTTTGCCTTCATCCACCATCGTCATCAGGCCGATAGGTCGCGTCTGCATGAGGGCGAGCGGGACAACAGGCTCCTGACACAGCACCAGCACGTCAAGCGGGTCGGAATCGTCGGCGAGTGTTTGGGGAATGAACCCATAGTTGGCCGGGTAGTGCACTGCCGAAAACAAAACTCGATCGACCTTCAGCAGACCGCTGTCTTTGTCGAGTTCATATTTTACTTTACCGTCTCGCGGAATCTCAACGATGACATTGACGACGTCCGGTGCATTCGCACCAGGGGAAACGCCATGCCACGGATGTGAGGTAATTGTATTTCTCGGATCCATCGTCGTTCTCGCTCTGAATTGCGGGTATCACTCTGGTTGTGCGTCGGGCCTGCAACTCACCTGCTGACGTTAGAGATCCGATTCCGCAGTAAGCGACGGTTTCCGGTTCATCCGAGGGAAGCGTGCGCAGAGCCCAGCGGAAGGTTTTTTGAGGCATGGCTCTCGTATCCAATGATCGTTCAAAAATGCGTCCCTGACGAACAAACGCTCGCCAGGGACCGACAACACCATTGGCGTACCGCTTTTGCAGGGAAACGCTGGCGACCGAGATATCCCTTGCCAAGCCTGCACCTCTGCAGAGCTCGGATCCGTCTCTCCCGGCAGTGCCAGTCTAACATTGATAATCACATCCCACAAATAAATCCTTCGATACTGGAGCCATGCCTCGAAAACCTCGCGCGCACGCTTCCGTCGGATGAACCCGATTTCCTGACAACACGATTGTACACTTCAGCTACCGACAAGTTGGTAGGCCACCATTCCAACTGTCGCTAATGCCAATAAGATTGCTATCCCTGCCACCAAGCCGTCCTTCGCTAACAAAGCAACCGCGAACGCAACGATTGCGGCCCCCGCAACATTGGCGCTGAAAGGAATCAACTCAAGAATCGGCGTCGTCATCGCGACGAGGACGCAGGCAACGGCTAACATTGACGCTCCCGCATGATTGATGATCGCCTGATATCTAGGTTTGGTAATGCGGTCAACCCAACGCGCAGGCATGCGTACCCAGGACACCATTGTCTTTGCTCGTTCCGCCGTCAATCTCCTGCGTTCGATCCAGTTTGGAATCCACAGATGCTCGCGATGTAGCACGATCTGGCCCGCTACGATAATGACTAGCAAGCCGAGGATTACTGGCACACCCGGAATGTCTGCGGGCCCAGGCACCAACATAACCACGCCAATCAGAAGCAGGAGTGGTGCGAAAGAGTCCTGACCGAGAAAATCCATTACATCCCCCAGTGTCACCGGATCATGTTGATCCGCTGCATCGTCGATCTCGTTGAGAATGTTTTCTGTAGGATGTTGTGTTGAAGTGGACATCTTGATTGACCGCGGTACCCGATTGTTTCCCGGCGTTGCAGCTACGCCTGCTTCGATACTCTGAATTCTGACCCAGGTTCGACCCGGCGCGCGGATCCCACCACGCCCCGGTTCGGGTCTGGAATCAAGATTCAAACACGGGCCGCCGCCGTATTGATCGACGACTCAGCAACTTCCGTGAGTTTCTTGTCGGCGTCGCCTTCCTCTTGCAACGTCTGCTGCAATAGGTCCGCGACGTCCGATCGGCCGCAGCGCTGTGCGAAGTTCCTCGCCGAACCGTAGCCGGCCATTTCGTAGTGTTCGACCCGCTGCGCTGCCGCGATCAAAGCGGCATCCTTGATAGCCGGGTCGCCCTTGGAATCGATCATCTCTTCACCCTCCTTGATCAATCCCTTCATCGCCTCACAGGACTCCCGCTTGGCGGATTCATCGAGAAGCTGAAACGCCTGCTCCAGACGATTGACATGTCCTTTGGTTTCTCGCAGATGGCTCTGAAACGCCTTCTTCAATTGCGGCGATGATGCTGCATCGGCCATCTTTGGAAGCGCATCGATCAAGCGGTGCTCTGCGTCATACAGGTCCTTCATTTGGTCAACGAGCAAGCATTCGAGTGAGTCAGACTGGGCACTGGTAAAGAGTCCCATCTGTAATCTCCTAGGTAGTGGATCGTTCGAGTAAACCTGCTCGCTTCGGTGCAAATGAAATGCCACAGGACCAGTAGCGAACCGGCTACACCTGGTCGGCGTCGACATCCTACCGAAGCTGCCACATAGTTTCTGGAGCCGCGTTGCCCCCTTCTTCTCGTGATCCAGCCCAGAGAACGGTGGGTACGCTGTGGGGTGAGACGAACGAGAAACTAGCCGGATCGGCAAACGCCCCCCCCGGCATGTCATTTGCTGTTCACTCTCGATTTGATGGCCGCCAACTCGCTCCCACCGCCCACACGAATCCCCGTCATGAAGTTCCTCAAGCAGACGTTTTCCGAATTTTCAAGCGACAACTGCACCACGCTGGCCGCAGCGTTGGCTTACTACACCGCCTTCGCTCTACCACCGCTGCTTTTCCTGCTGTTGACGCTCTTAACCTTGGGTATGTCGACAGTCTATGAGAGCGAGCAAGCGGAAGCAAAAGCACAGGAAACGATTACAGAACAGGCGTCGCAAATGATTGGAAACGAAGCGATCAGCGACGAAATCGCTACCATCCTGGAGAACAACGACAAGGCGGGCGGCAAATGGTGGAAAACGCTGATCAGTTTCGCGGGTATCATTATCGGAGCCACCGGAGTGGTCGCTGCATTGCAGGCGTCGCTCAATAGCGTTTGGGAAGTCAAACCAGATCCGGAGGAAACAGGAATCAAAGATATCATTTGGAAGCGAATCTTTTCGTTCGGCATGATCCTCGGATTGGCGTTTCTGCTGCTGGTTTCTCTGGCCGTTTCATCGGTGTTAGCAGGCGTCGGAGATCGAGTCGGCTCGATGGTCGGGATGTCGGGGTTCGCAGCCACGCTGGTCAACTTCGTCGTTCAAGCTGTCGTCGTGTTCATCGTGTTTGCTGCGATCTTCAAGTTCATGCCCGATGCGGAGGTCGGGTGGAAAGATGTTGGGGTAGGCGCAGCGATAACAACGGCACTGTTTTTGGTCGGGCGATTCGCTATGCAAATCTACTTCCAAATCAGCGAACCGGGAGCCCAGCTTGGTTCGGCCGCCGCATCCCTGGCCGTGCTGCTGGCGTGGGTCTATTACACGGCGATCATCGTGCTGCTCGGCGCGGAAGCCACACAGGTGTATGCATCGTTGTACGGAAGTGGAATCCGGCCAGAAGACCACGCGGTGAAGGTGGAGGAGCGGATTCGGCGTTCCGAATCCGGCCGTGTGCATGACTAGATCTTCGCCGCGTTTTAAATTGGCACCGGACAAGTCGCGTCTTTCCTGGGTGGGCGCACGGGAATCGCTCGTGGCGTGATATCGGCACGGTCGAAAGTAGAGTTCACGGCGTCAATGGCCCGCTCAAACGATGCTCGTCGCGGTCGGTTGCCTCCTTGATTTCCTCCAGGCAAGAAGGCGGCAACAAATCCAGCTCCACGCAGTATCGAGCAGCCTCCACGCTGTCACCGATCGCGAACATGGGGACGCCCGCAGCCCCCGCCTGCCTCATGTATCGCACAACCTCCTCATCGTGCGTGCTATCCGACAGCGGGTCGATATCGCGGATGAAGATGGCCTTTATTTGTGAACCAAACTCTTCCGCAGCGGCGGCATACAGACGCGCGTCTTCTTGACCCGAATCGCCTGACAACACAAACGGCAATCCCGGAAACTGCCGCAACAGCCGACGAGCTTTCGCTAGCTTGTGATCATGGCCGTTCTTGAAGAATTTGTCCTCTTCGAATCCTAAATCTCGCAGTAGAATTGGGCCGTCCGGTATCGCATTGATCTCAATGAAGTCCGCGAGAAGGTCGTAGAGGTTCCAGGGTGAGCTGCTCACATAGAAAATCGGATTCGTGCGTTCACACTCTGGCGAGAGGTTTGGATCCCCACAGCTGCCGACATGCTGCAATGCCTCGTACCAACTCGCGATGCCGGGCAGAGGTGCTCTCGTTCGGGCATTCGCGAAGAATGTCAGCTTCGCCATCGTCCCGAGACTCGTGGCGCCCGTGTGCATAATCGTATCGTCGACATCACTGATCAACGCAAAGCGCGCCCTCTCTGGCGCCGTCATCACATTACACTGCGTCGCAGACTCGATCGTCGGTTTGTGCAGATGATCGGCGAGACAGAGGGCCGCTTCCGACCAAAATGGCAATTCCCCACCGATCTCGTCCCGCGCGAGCGTCACGCGAAAATAGCCTTCGGCGTCACTGACGGTGTGCCCTGTCGCATTTCCCATGCGGGCAAGCACAGTGACACCAGGGACTTCGTCGCTGGCGAACCGCTGAATAGTAGCTGCCAGATCGTGCCACCAGCGATCGTCGCGAAGCCTGGCGTCCAACAATGGATTGGTTAGCACGCGACCATGAAGATGCACGGTGTCTGCGGTGGCGTACCCGTTGTACGGTTGAATCGCAGGGCGGCCTGAGCGTCCGAAGCGTTTGCGGAGACGACGAATTTGCGTATCGGCAAAATCGTCTACTGACGACGCGGAGCGAGTTAGCAAAGACGCGAGTTCTTTGCGCCAGGATGGCTCGGTCGAATTGTCGCTCATGTCGGTGTCTCTCTCAGGTCGGATCCAGTCGTCAGTGCCAGCGATATGCTGATACTAGCGACCAGCGTTCGTGAAATAAACCATTCGGTCAAATGGAGAACGACAACAACGCTATGCTGCCCGCGCTTCAGAAGCCATACGGAGCAACCGCGGCGGCGGCATCGATTTCCTCACTCAACGGTTTTCTCAGAATCGAAAGGGTGTCATCGCGGATATCAAACTGGAGTAGCCCCATCCTCGCAAAGGCGTTTAACCAAGACTCCATCGGCCAGACGCCCCACTTCTCGCGAAATTGCATCGCGTTTCGCACGATCGCATCAAAGTGGTTCAGGGGTGGTTTGCAAACCTTGTGGTGCTGGTGATAGGCCACCGCTCCTAGAAAACCGAACGATACGCCCGCGTGTCTCGCTGCGAAAGCGAAATCAGTATCCTCGCCGCCGTAACCATCGAACGAGCCATCAAACCCACCGATCTGCTGAAACGTAGACTTCCTGATCGCGAAACACAACGACCAGAACATCTCGTAGTGCTCTGACGGTTGCCGTTCTCCTTCATCCAAATCGGGTTGGAGCGGATGCGGGCGCGCTAGCAGCGACAGGTCGTCCATCTTCCATTGCCCATCGGTTGCGTTCGCTGGTAGATAGCGAGCACTTCCCATCCATAAACGATCATCATCTCGCAGCGCAGACTGGAACCTATCGATCATGGATGCCGAAGGGATACAATCGACGTCCAAGAAAACGATTGACTCACTGCGGCTGAACTCCGCCGCGCGATTGCGTGCCTCCGCGAGCGGCAAACTTGTCCCATTACCATCCACCCGTGCGGTGCGAACAGGGAATGCCGTTGTCTTGGGAAGATCGACGTCTTGATCCATTCCGACCACGACCCACTCGTCAGGTGTGCAATTGGATTGCAGCAGCCCTCGCAGTTGGTTTTCAAGGTGTGTTCACCCGCGAGGAGAACTCCGAACGCAACAGCGCTGATCGCTAGCCCCGGCCTTGCCTCGATCGTGACCGATCATCCCACATCTTTCACTGTGGAAACGCATTGCCGAAAGACGGTGTGCACAGTTTCTTCACACTAGCAGAAGGCTTCGGGTAACCGAATCTTCACGGAGCCTGGCGTGCTCGTGAAGCTTTGAAGAAGAACGGCGTACTTCGCCTCGAGAGCTCTGGACGATCATTTTGCCACTCGTTTCAATCAGCAACGTCGAGCGACGTCACGTTGATTCGCTCGGCACGATAGCGGGAAAACTCTCTCGCTACGTGACCTTCAATCTTCTAGTAGTTGCAGAGGAGAATCGATGATGAAATATGTCAGCGCCGCGCGTCCGCAGAGGAGACGTTGGGCAACCAATCCAAACGCTTTTACGTTGGTGGAACTGCTCGTGGTGATCGCGATCATTGGAGTTCTGGTCGGCCTCCTGCTACCGGCCGTTCAGGCGGCCCGGGAGGCAGCACGCCGTATGCAGTGTTCGAACAAGTTGAAACAGATGGGCCTGGCCACGCTTAACTTTGAAAGTGCCTATCGAAAACTCCCTGAAGGCCCGATCGACGGTGATCGCAACGCGGTGGAATATCCGAGTGAAGCACCAACGACTGAAGGTCATCCCAAGAACGACGTTTGCTGCCGAGCATCGACCCGACGCGGGTGGAGCGCTCAGTACAAGATCTTACCTTTCATGGAAGGCAACAACATCTATGAAATGGGTCGAGATGATCCTCCCTTCTGGGGAACGATATCTGGCAATGGCAATGAAAATGAGGTCGCCCAACAACTCGTGTCCGGTTTCTATTGCCCCTCGCGGCGATCGCCGAAGGGTTACGGCAGCTCTCGATTCGGCCGTACTGACTACGCCGGCAGTGCAGGTTTCTACCATGGCCGCCCTGATTCACGGGTCGACTTCATTCCCGAAGCTCCCCTCGGTGCGCCAGCCGAGGGAACACGAACAGCTCCCAACGGTGGGCTGGCTCCGCAAAGAGGCGGAGCAATTATCTGGCCCGGCGAAGGCGACAAACGGACCCTGGCAGATCTGACCGATGGCACCACCATGTCGCTCCTTTTTAGCGAGAAATCGCTACACCCAAGTCAACACGGTTTGGATGGTGGAGACAACGAGCGCTGGAACAACGCCGGATGGGATGAATGTGTCCTCCGGTGGCATTTTCCGCCACGTGCTGACCAACAAACCTATGTCGCCGAAGACCCTAGCCATACGAATTGGAATCGCTACTTCGGTGGCCCCCACACGGGAGGTCTGAACGCAGCGTTTTGCGACGGTTCCGTTCGGTTCTACTCGTTCTCAGTCGACGCGATCGTCTGGAAACAACTCTGTCTAATCAATGATGGCGAAGTCATTGACGAGGGAAAACTCTAATGAAATCCACGACTCAAAAACGACGAATCTATTGGTTGCTGCTCACGATCGGCTGTGCCGTGACATGCGGCTGCGGCGGGCCCGAGCCACCTCCTGCACTCGACGATGCCGTGCAACAGGAGATCGTAGAGCATGATGAAATGGTGAGCGACCAGGAATCGAGTATGTAGGCCTAATCGCCATTTGATATTCGTACCATTAAGACGCCACTTTTAACCGAAGTGGCGTTATTTGCATTCCAATGCTACCCATCTCTCTTACCATCGCCTCCTGGAGACCACGCTCTCAATGACTACTCTATTCAAAACTGGCTACGCACTTCCGACCGCCTTGCTGATCATCCCGTTCCTTACGATGGGCTGCGACTCGACCCCCGGTGTCGATCGATCCCAGTTGATCATTAACAAACCATCGAAGATCGAGGGATCGCCTGACGTCCCGGAATACTCGGTCTGGCGACCGTTCTTCGTCACCGATGCTGGCGACGTATCATCCGGAACGACTGTTGGCACCGCATTCTTAGCCCAGCTCCCGGATAGCGATAACTCCTACTTGGTAACCGCATCGCATCTACTAGGACCTACAACTGGACTGACTCGAGATATCAGTCCGAATGAGTGGGGCACTGCAATCAAATCGGCCTCCGTCGGCGATGCTTTCGGTGCCACCGACGCGGTCAAACAGCTGGGTCGCCCATTGACTCCAGCGGACGCAAAACAGAACGAGCTGAAGTGGCTCGATCTTGACATCATTGTTTTTGACAAAGGGAAATCGTTGAAAGGAAATCCCTTGCAATTCTCAAACGAAACCATCCAGGTCGGCCAGCGTCTGTGGATGGCGACGGCGCTATTTGAAGGAGCCTCGCCCAGCCAGAAATGTCACGAGGTAAAAGTCGTGGATGTCGACTCATCAGGCTCGATCCGGTACGCGTTTGAGAACCCCAAGGTCTCCTTCCGGGCAACGGATGGCGCTCCCCTGCTGTTTGACTCCGGAGCGATTGCAGGCATCCATCTCCGCGGCCAAACGATCGAGTCCGGACCTGTGGGGTCCGGGCTCGATAGCAAAGCATTGCAATCTGCCTTGCAGGAACTTGCCGGGCAAACGACCACCTCGGCTAAGGGGGCTGTCTCTGCTAGGGGCCTTGCCACGTCCGCACGTTTCGCTTCCCAGCTTTAAGCTCGGACAGACGCCTCTGCAGGAACTCGTGTGACAACTCGACAGCTCGCTCTCGATCCTGTTGATCGTCATCCCAAAACTCCTGCACGATGGCTTCACATTTCGGGAAGTGATCACCATGGTCATCCACGCGTTTGCGAAGCTCGACCAAACGCTGTTTCAAATCCTGAACGAGCGTTTCGTTCTCCGGATCATCGATAACGTTGCGTGTTTCCTTCGGATCGTTTTCGAGATCGTAGAGTTCCCAGCCGGGCGGCGTCTGATAGCCACCGTCGTAATTGCATCCGTAATAGTAAATGAGTTTGTGAGTTTTGGTACGAATGCCTAGGTGCGCCGGATTGTCGTGGTGGGCCATATGCATCCAATAGCGATAGTAAGCTTCCTGCTTCCAGTCGGCGGGCTCTTCACCAGTTTCCAGCAATGAGCGAAACGACTTGCCTTGCACAGTGTCCGGGACGTTCGCTCCGGCAAAATCAAGCATCATGGGACCGTAATCGACGTTTTCGACAATCGCGTCAAGTCGCTGACCTGCGGGGATCGATTTCGGATAACGCACGAGAAACGGCATCCGCTGAGATTCCTCGTACATCCAGCGTTTGTCTTGGTAGTCGTGCTCGCCCAACATGAATCCCTGATCACCGGTGTAGACAATCAGCGTATTGTCCATTTGGCCCGATTCCTCGAGGTAGTCAAAAAGACGGCCTAAGTTATCGTCAATCCCCTTCACACAGCGGAGGTACTTCCGCAGGTAGGCGTTGTAGGCCAGACGCGTATTGCTTTCATCACTACCCTCACTGGGATCGAAATTCTCTGGGAATTCCTCTGGATAGAGTTCGGGCAAATCGCCCAGGTAGGAGCGTCGCGGATTGCGACCACCAATGGACGTCCCAATGTGCGGGATCAATTCGTCATTGGCGCCGCGGGTAGCGATGGATCCAAATTTAGGATCCCGTTCCCATAGCGTGTCGGGTTCGGGGATTTCAACATCCCGTAGGTAACTTTGGTATCGCGGCGCGTTGTCAAAGTAGTCGTGCGGCGCCTTGAAATGATGCATTAAGAAAAACGGCTTGCTTTGGTCCCGTTCCTTGTTTAGCCAACGCAGGGTGAGGTCGGTGATGGCATCGGTGACATGCATGCCGCCGAAGCGAATCGTGTTCTTGCCCCAGGGTTGGTCGCCGCGAATACGGAATTCAGGATCATGATACTTGCCTTGTCCCGGAAGTACGCAGTAGTAGTCAAAATCAGCCGGCTCATCCTTGAGGTGCCACTTGCCGATCATCGCCGTCTCGTAGCCTGCCTTCTTCATCTCAATTGCGAGCATCTGCTTGCCCGGAGGGACACGGCCCGCCAGATCAAAGGCGCCGTTGGTGTGATCGTACTGGCCGGTCAACACGCACGCTCGTGAAGGTGAGCAGATCGAGTTCGTGCAGAACGCATTGTTCAACAAGGCGCCTTCGCGCGCAAGTCGATCGATATGGGGAGTGGGTGCGACCTCTGCCAGACGACTTCCATATGCAGAGATTGCTTCCGCTGCATGATCATCCGACATGATAAACAAGATGTTCGGTCGGTCCGCTGCCGCCACGACCGTCGGCATCGCCGACAACGTTGCCATTACTACGGCGAGAACCAGCGTTGTTCTCAGATACCTGTGAGCGTCGAAATTCATAAGGCCTTCTCTCAATGTCATCGAAAAAGGTTAAGCAATCAGTTCCGGAATGAGCTCCCCACCAAACTGGGATAGCTGTTTGTACCGACCGGCGTGAAAGTAAGTCAGTTTATTGTCATCCAATCCAAGTAAATGTAGCAGGGTCACATGCAGATCGCGAATCGGATGAACGCACTCGACAGCCTTCGAACCGACTTCATCGGTTGCCCCAACCACGCCAGGTTTCACCCCGCCGCCAGCAAAGACCATGCTCATCGCTTCGTTGTTATGCCCGCGACCGAGCGAGTAGACACCACCGCGTTTATTGTTGTCGGGAGTTCGGCCAAACTCGCCGGTCCAGATCACGAGCGTGTCTTCGAGCATCCCACGCTGTTTCAGATCTCGAATCAGGGCAGCGATAGGCTTATCGACGCTCTTGATTCGCGACGTATGACCTCGCTCGAGGTAGTCATGGCTATCCCAACCTCCGCTGAAGATTTGCACGAAGCGGACACCACTCTCGACGAGTCGGCGCGCCATCAGACATTGTCGCCCGAATCCCTGCGTGTCCGGATCGTCGAGCCCATACATTTGATGCGTTTGCTCCGATTCACGCGATAGATCGACCACACTGGGGACCTCAGTCTGCATGCGAAACGCGAGTTCGTAGTTCTCCATTCTCGCTAGCAGCTTCTCATCATCGGCGCCGAGTGAATCCAAATGCGATCGATTGAGCATAGCGAGTTCATCGAGGGCGCGGCGCTGATGTTCACGAGACTTGAAGTTCGGGGGCGCAAGATCGAGAACAGGCGATCCCGCCGGACGTAGCCGCGTGCCTTGATAATAAGGAGGCAGAAACCCGTTGCTCCAATTCGTCGGACCGCCCTGAGGCAGTGCCAACTCCGTCATCACGACGTAACCCGGAAGATTCTGGTTTTCTGTGCCCAGACCATAGGTCGCCCACGATCCCAACGCCGGGTCGCCACCGAGCCGGCTTCCAGTGTTCATATGGAACAAGGCTTCGGGATGATTCAGCGATTCCGCTTGACAGCCACGGTAGTTACACAGTTCATCGGCAACAAACGGATCCGCCAGGTGTTTCCACTGGTCACACATCTCGATGCCATTATTTCCCGCTTTGCGAAACTGGAACGGACTGCCGACAAAGAACTTGAATCCCGTTTCCTGACCACCGGTCAGCTTCGACTCTTGCTTGTGAAGTCGCGTCAACTCAGGCTTCGGGTCGAACGTATCCATGTGGCCAGGACCTCCCTCCATGAACAGCATAATGACGTTCTTAGCTCGCGGAGTGTGCATCGGCGGCTTCGGCGTCAGCGGGCCCGGAGCCGCTGCCTGTTCTCCGGCCAATAGATCGGTCAGGGCGAGAGACCCGAGACTGGCTCCGAGGCCATACAAAAACGATCGGCGAGTGGGGTCGAGCATAATAAATCCTCGGGTGGGGTTTGCTGCTTGCGAACTTCTCAGTGAACTTCGCGAAGCGGCTTAGGAAACGATGTCCCACGGTGGAGACAATGCAAAGGAATCAATGTCGAAATGCTACTGCACGTACATAAGTTCGTTCGTATTGAGCAGCAGTAGGCACATATCCGCCAAAGCGCGCGTTCGTGGCGACACATCAGCAGGTTTGGGATCGGGTTGATAACCCTCGAACACCGGAAGAATCTCGGTGTACTGAAATGGCTCGCCGCTGAATTCTTCGACGAGCGAGCGGGTGATCGTGCTCGGATAGTCCACAGGCTCGGGTTGGATCCCACTGTGGTACGCTTCCATGTCGTCGACGTATTGGGTGAGTTGATCCATTTCGTCAGAGCTAGCGTGACGCGACAGCGCCAGGCGAAACGCGCGATCGATTTGATGTGATGGGTCATCCGACTCCGATTCCAATCGCAAAGCAAATGCGATCGCTCGATCAGTTACCATGTCGCTGTTGAGCAGTGTGAACACCTGCGGTGTCACGGCAGCAGATTCACGCAACTCACACGATTCATTCGGATTGGGCTGATTGAAAAGCTCGGTAAACGGATCCGCTTGACCGCGAACGTGGTAGGCATAAATCGAGCGTCGGTTGCGTTGATCAGGTCGCGGCGAAGGCTGGTAGGCCGGCGCCAGTGAAAACTGGATCATCCGAGGCTGCAATGCCACCTCCATATTGATCTCCGGTTTGACAGGAACACCGCCGTCCGCACTGACGAGTTCGCCTGTGAACGACAACATACTGTCACGGAGTTCTTCGGCAGTGAGCCGGCGCCGCGGAAAGTGGGACAAGAGATCGTTATTGGGATCCGACTCCGCAGCGACCTCTGCATCCACAGGGCGGGTGGAACGACGATACGCATCGGAATACATGATCAGGCGATGCATCCGTTTGATCGTCCAGCCGCCATCAACGAATTCGCGTGCGAGGTAGTTCAATAGTTCGGGATGCGTCGGCTTGGCACCCTTGGCACCGAAGTTGTTCGCATTGGCGGCTAACCCGACACCAAAATGGTGCTGCCAAATGCGATTGACAATACTGCGTGAGGTCAAAGGATTGTCGGGGTTGATAATCCAACGCGCCAGCCCCAGGCGTCGGCCCTCAACCGAAGGTGTCAACAGATAAGGATCGGAACGATCCGTACCTGAGGCAATCGAAAGCACACTGAGCACACCGGGAGCGACCTGATCGCCCAGTGCAGCCAACGCGCCTCCGACAAGGATATGGTTCTGCGGCGGATCCTCATCCTTCGCTTTCCGGCGAATTCGAAGGTGACGAGCACCGTTCCACGCCAACTGCGTCGTGGCGGCGTTGTAGACGCTTTGCACCATCGGTTGATAGCGTTCGAGACGTCGGTTCCAGATCCACTCGTCTTGTTCACGCACCTTCAGCTGACCTTGCTCGGAATGATCGAGCCCAACGTGCCGTGGCGGCTTCAATTCATCGGCAAGCTGCTTTCGCTCCGACTCGTTCTTGTAAGGCAGGTCGTGCTCATTGAACCACTCACGCGCCGCCGCTTCGCGTTTGGTGACGAGCTTTTCCTTTTCGCTGACGGCATAGTCGAGCATTCGCTGAACGTGCGCCCTGCCTTCATCGAATCGGTCGCGACTCTCCTCCGGCAAGAATGGCACACGCCGCTCGGCCATCTGGGTCGTTGAGAACGCGGAGTAGATCCGGTAGTAGTCCCGGGTGGGGATCGGATCAAATTTATGATCGTGGCACTTGCAACAACGCAGTGTTTGCGACAGGAAGGTCTGGCCGGTGACGTTGACGAGATCATCCAGATAGATCTGGCGCGCCTCATCGGCTTCGATCATCGCGTTATCCCATGGCCCCAAACGCAGGAAGCCGGTGGCGACCAACAACTCTGCTTCCTCGGCGGTGTAGTCGCCTTCCTTCTGCACACGATACACCTCCGCGTCGGTTGCATCGGTACGTTGCCGGACCGATTCGTCGGCCAACTCATCGCCAGCGAGTTGCTCGATGACGAAGCGATCGTAAGGTTTATCGCCGTTGAATGCGCGGATGACGTAGTCACGATATCGCCACATATTGGAACGCTCAAAATCGTTCGACATGCCGCCGGTGTCCGCGTAGCGGGTCACGTCGAGCCAGTGCCGCGCCCAGTGTTCGCCATACCGGGGACTGGCCAGCAATCGCTCGATGAGATCGCGCCAGGCCTGTTCGGGGTTCTCGGCGTCGGCGGCAATGAAAGCGTCCAGTTCTGTCGGGGTCGGCGGCAGCCCGGTGAGATCATAGGTGGCTCGCCGGATCAACTCCTGCGGCGTCGCACGGCCGGAGGCTTGCAAGTCACTTGCTTCGATCTCTCGATCAACGAAGTGATCGATCGCATCGGCACCCGCGAGGTCATCGGGGAGCAGCTCAGCCATCGGCGGCAATGGCTCGAAAGCCCAGAGATCTTCAGGCTGGTACCGACGATAAGACCATTCATCGGACGTTCCGCCGCTGGTCGCGACGATCTCGCCTTCGTCGGTTACCCGCTGCTTCGCTTCAGCATCGCGGTAGGCTTGCTGAGTCGATTCGTCTGGCCAAGGTGCCCCTTGCTCGATCCATTGACGGAACGACTCAATTTGCGATTCCGTTAGGCGATCATTCTCCTTCGGTGGCATCTCATAATCCTCCCAAGCGATCGCTGGCAGGAGCGTTCCCTCATCGGGTTTCCCGGGAACCATCGCGGGTTCCTCGGACTCGCCCCCGTGGAGCAGCGATTCCCGGCTCAACACGCTGAAGTCACCCTTGATGTCAGCAGGGTCACCGCCGTGACAACCCAGACATTTGTCCTTAAGCAGCGGCAAAACCTTGAGCGTAAAGAGCCGTTGGGCAGCGTCATCGGCCGCTGCCGTCGACACTGGTACGGCGGTCCCGATCACCGCGGCGACGAGCGCCGCAGCAGTGAGGAAATTGCATCTAACGTTCATCCGAACTCCCCAATTGATACCAATGAATAATTTCATTTGCCGATAAGGCACCTGACATAACCGACATTTCATCCATACTCCCATTCAGATTACGGAGCACAAATCGCGGGTCAGTCTGGTACTTTGGCTCACTCCAGTTGCAAATCGAGGCGGTTCCAATCTGAATGGACTCAACCAACGCCTGCGGCGCAATGGGCTCGCTACTAATCGGTTGACCGTTGAGGTAGTGAGTCACCTCGGCCCGGTCGACGTCGTATGTCACCGCGAGCATGATCCAGCGTCCACTTAGCGACGCGTCCCAGATACTCGGCGAGTAAAAGATTGGCTGTTCGGCCTTGCCGTCCGCATCACGCTGACGCGAAGGCACTTTGACCGAAAAGAAAATCCGCCCATCGTCCATGATCTGCCAGTGCGGTTCTCGCTCATCATGTCCGTCAGTTAAAAACAGCGAGTTGTACCAGCGGTCGAGGCTATTGATCTTCACCCAACACATCAGCGTCAACCCTCGGTGCTCGCCTGGAATGCGAACCCGCACCCGGCTTCCAACTCGACTGAAATCCAATGCCGAGTCACTGCGCCCCCAGCGGTCAGTCGCCGGGGTGGTTGCAACGATAGTCCCGTCGGTAGCTCGGTCGGCTGCCCCCGTCGCCAGGTTCTCAATGCGACGTGATTGCCGGCTCTCTCGATGGAATTGATAGTAGGCGAGGGTGCGCTGATCACCACGGAGTTGCTCCGTGGCTGCCTGCCACTGAACATGGCGTTGATCTCGCTGCTGCCGCAACCAATTTTGAAACTCGTGCGGCCCCAAAACCGACTCGTCCAACGCACTAACCTCTGTCACTCCTCCCGAGCGGTCTAACCGTCGGGCCTGCCCGGCATCGATTCGAAGAGCGTCACTGTCGGTAGGATGCAGCTCCACTTCTCCATCGACGACATACACATCGGATCCCTGCTCATCGACCGCGACACTGAACTCCGTCCCAAGATCGATCACATCTCCCGAGCTTGTCTTCACCCGAAAGCCTTGGGCCGGTTCGGGGACTCGCGTACGAGCACGGCCACGAAACAGAGTGACTTGCATGGACGAATCGATCGAAAATCGCGACTCTCCTTCCAACACCATCTCAACACCGCTGAAAAACTCGATGCGAGCGCGACCCGACCGGAGGTGCAACTCTCCGCCCGGCAGCAAATCGCCATTGGCAAACGCAGCTTCCTCCCAAATCGCATCAGCCTGGCCATCGACAACCGCAAATCCAGACGCCGAAGGCTCTTCCTGCCCCATTGCCAAGTGCCGCTGAGTGTCCCCGCCCGCTACCGTTTCAGACCGGTCGCCGTCAAACTCGATTGCCAACACCAATAGCAACATGGCAGCAACGGCCAACAGCGCGGCGGAAACCCAGTGGACTGGTCGAAAAGAATTCGCCGCGGCACCAGCCACGGTACCGCCAGACGTATTCTCCGGTGCAGCACCCCGAGAGGCTTCGCTTCGAAGCAGCATATCGAGCTGCAGACGACGATAGTATTCCTGCCGCACCTGCGGGTCGATAATCAATTCAGCTTCGATCCTCAGCCGATCGGGAGCAAGTATGGTCCCCTCGATGAGTTCATCAATCAGCAGCAGTCGCTCGTCTCGGTTCATACCGTGCCCTCGCTTGCTTGCAAGCGGCGCTGGATGCATGCCGAGAGCGTCGTCCGCAAACGACACAGCGTGACCTTGATCCCGCCTACCGATCGCCCGACCCGGCTCGCTAAATCGGCGAGTGTCTCGTCGCCTTCGTATCGCGACATCAAGAGCTCGCGGCTGTCTGGTTTCAGCTCACCGAGACACTCTCGCAGAGCTGAGTGCCGCTCGGAGAAATCGTCCTCGAACTCAGCAGCGTCCGCAACGATCTGTTGCTCCAACTCACTCGAAAAGTTGATCCGAGCGTCTCGAGCTTGCTGCTTGCGGTAATTCAGCACCTCGTAGCGTGCGATCGTTGCCGCCCACGCTCGGAAATTCGTACCGGCTTCAAAATCGGAACGTTTCTGCCAAATCTTGGCGTTGGTCTGCTGGACAACCTCGTCCGCACCACGATCACCCGGCATCAAACAACGAACCGCGAGCGTGATCGCCGCTTGGTTGCTCGTCAGCAGACCGACAAACTCGGCCTGCGAATCGGGATATTCATTCGTTTCCATGCCTATTTATGCCGGCAGGAACGGAAACGTTAACAAGAAAAGCGAAAAGAAAGCCCTCGACTGCGTCTAAAGCGCGGCCAATTTGCTTTCCGCTTTGCGTTTGCGGCGGCGGATGAGTGCGCCCAAGCTGACCAATGCACCAATGGCAAGAGCCGAGGAAGGCTCTGGGACAGCGGTGGGCGTTCCAAAGAAGGCGAAGTTATCACCCCGAGCCGTCCCATTGATGGCCGTCGAATTGAGGCCAATCGAGACAATGTCGCCGGGATTCAGAATGAACCCATTGAGATCGACAACGAAATCAAGATAGTTCGTTCCGAAGCCGTAATCAATTTCATTGTTGACGAGCAAGGGGTCGCCCAACGCTTCGTTGACATCCTCGCCCGACTGAGTGTTGTAACCAGCATAGCCTTCGGTCACGTTCACAAAAGCAGACGACGTGGAACCGTCCGCGCCAAAATAGGTCAACACGAAGTCTTCCATGTTCACCTCGGCACCGGCCGTGGAGACGTCACCGACAAATGCGTCAAATACAAACGTGTCGAGCCGGTAAATTGTGGAGGTATTGTTCTCGATCTGGACATCCGTCCCGTTAAAACTCCGAATTCGACCATCAGCAGTGGAATCGTTCCCACCGATCTGGTTGGGTGGGACCGGTATCGAGCCACCGCCATATGTGGGGTCCAAACGGGGTCCGGCCGGGTTGGTTGTCTCGAAGACATAGGGGGGGTTGATAGTGCCAGGGCTGTTCGCAGCGATCGGCGTTTGACCGGTGAGCGCTCCGCCAGACGCGGGAGCCCAAGCCCCCGGGGCACCTGGATAAACGTAGGAACCGTCCGGACCGTACCAGTTATCCGTACTTCCTCCGGTATTGGTGCTGCCGGTGTTGTACGTGATCGATGAGAGTGCGGCGAAGATCCCTTCGTCGGCTCCGGCCTTCGTATACCCCACACCGACCTGCGTCACTTCATCAAATTGATGGAACCCAGCGAGCAGTTCCGCCGAGGCGGTCTGCGGCGCAAGACCAAGGCAAGAAGCTAAACTCAGAACAGCAAGATGTCGGATTTTCATGGATATACTCTCTCAGGTCGTGCCCAATGCATCGTTCGAAGGCGGGCAACGTTCCAGGGGGGGGGGAGGTTCCGCTTGTAAGCAAATTGTACTTCACCAGATTACCAGGCCAAGCAGATTATAGGTTTTTTCGGTTTTTTTAACCTGGTTTATTTCGGCGATTTCCGCTGGAAAGACCGTTTCACCTCGGACAGCCGTGGAATTTACCGTCTGTGCCGGCGTGACGGGCCTCTTCCCGAGAGCTAACCCTCCAGCTCGCAAAATTGACACGCCAGCGAGCCCTCGCGAGCCTCGCCCTTCACCCTCGCCAGGGCCGCTGCGGACCCGCTCGATGTGCTAGCGTTTTCTGCGACGACGTCCCAAGACGCCCATTCCGAGCATCCCAGCGAATGCCAGGGCGGTCATCGGTTCGGGAACGGGTCGCCCCACAATGGCGAAGTTGTCTCCCCGCGCCACACCGCTACCGATTACGTTGAACCCGACAGTGAAGGCTTCTCCCGGGTTCAGAATGAAACCACCAAGCTCGACGACGTAATCCATGTAATTCGTCCCCACTCCGTAATCGATCAGGTTGTCGACGAGATTCGGATTGGTCATCGACTGATCGACGGACTCCCCAGACTGCATGTTGTAACCAGCAAACCCCTGCGTGACGCTCAAATTCCGGGAAGGAATGGTTCCATCATTGCGAAAGATGGTGACAGGGAACTGCCCGAGGATCCCACGCTGCGAATTATCGGAGACATCCCCGAGAAACGAATCGAAGAGAAGCCGATCGATAAGATAAGCAGAACTGGTGTCGTTTCTGACGTAGAGATCTGTTCCGTTCAGATTGCGAACCCGTCCATCAGCCGTCGTGACAGCGCCGCTTCCAGTCGTGTTGGAAGGCTGCGGCGCGCTAGCAGCATACGACGAGTTCTGCCGCGCGTTCCCGCCTGACACTTCGTACAGGTATGGACCGTTGGTCACATCGGCAACAGGGTCAAAGGGAGTTTGGTTCGTCTGAAAGCCGATACTCGACGCATTATCGGCACCGTAGTAGTTGTCGGTACTGCCCCCGGTGCTCGTGCTGCCGCCGTTGTACGTGATCGTCGAACTGGCGGCGAAAACACCTTCGTCCCCGTGATTTCGCGTGATACTGCTCCCCCGACTGGCGTCACCAAACTGATGAAACCCCACCAATAAGGTACCAGCAGCTGCCCCCGGGCTGAGCACAATGAGACAAGAGAGGAAACTGAACGTTCCGAGAAAACGCGTATACATGGTGGGGAACTTTGGTGAACTGGAGCCGACGATTTGTTAACGTCAGCCGCGTTGGAGAGGGAAGACGCTTAATCAATCAACAATAGGCATTGGCGACAGAGAGTCAAAACAGCAGTCGCACATGTTTAAGAACGCACGAGAAAACGTTCTGGGCGCCATTTCGCCAAATAAAAGCCGATGCGGTGCCTGAAGGTGCCTCTCCGACACGCTTCGGGATAAGATTTGCACATAGAATGGAGGGAACACAGTTCCCTGTTCTGCCCGGCTCGTGATCGCCCGTCTGCCAACGCGTGCAACCTCGCCTGGCGGGCCGTTGGATCGCGGCCGAACCTTTCCTTGCACCCTCCCACGCCCTTCTGAACATGCGAAAAGCGGCTTCGACCTCCAGTGCTGCCACGGGCTTGACGCCGCTGCGGGTCAAGGGCCGAATCGGCAAATACCGACTCGATCGCCGCATCGGCCAAGGCGGGTTCGCTGATGTTTACGCCGCCACCGACACACTACTGTCGATCAAGGTGGCGCTCAAAATTCCCAACCATCAGTGGGTTTCTGAGGAACTGATCGCCGCATTCCGACGCGAAGCCAAGCTGACCATGGGCTTGGAACATCCTCATATCCTCCCCATTCGTGACGCCAGTTTCATTGATGGCCGGTTCGTCATCGTGACGCCACTGGCTGACCGCACCCTCGACGATCGACTGAAAAATCGAATGGGTTTTGAGACCGCCTTCGAGTTCACATCGCAACTGCTCAGTGCGGTTGCCTACGCCCATCATCACGGCGTCATCCACTGTGACATCAAACCGGAAAACGTGATGCTGTTTGACAAGGACTATCTGCGACTGGGAGATTTTGGGATCGCGAAAGTCGCGCAGAACACGATTAGCGGTTCGGGAACTGGGACACTTGGATACATGCCACCCGAACAAGCGATGGGAAAACCGTCCAAAAGAAGCGACGTCTTCTCGCTCGGATTGATCGCGTATCGGATGATGTCTGGGAAGTGGCCGGAATATCCATTTGACTGGCCGTTTCCCGGTGCAGCGGCGATGCGGCGGCGTGTTCACAGCGACGTGATCGCGATCCTCCGAAAATCTGTTGCGATCCGCCCTCGCGATCGCTTCACCGACGCCGAAAAAATGGAGGCTGCCTGGGAAAAATCTCGTTTAAAAGCCACCCGATTTGCGAAACGCCAGCGGAAACAGGCGTAGACTGAAAGAGAACGTCTCTCGACCGGACGGCCCTGTCGTAGGAGTGCCGAGATTCTGTCTAGAAACCCAGAGACCATTGCAGCTTTCCATGACCACGACGTCCTCCAGCACCGCAATCGCGACACCGAGCATTCTCGCGGCGCCGCGATTCTATCTCGAGAGTGAGATGGCGTTGCCAGAAAGAGTTTCGGTAGGGCCGGGGAATGCAGTGGCCTACTCTCGGACCTGTCCCGGCAAAGAGGAGCCTAACGACGATAGCGCCGCCATCATTCCCACCGCTGGCGGAGGCGTTGTGATGGCTGTCGCCGATGGTGTCGGCGGCGCCCCGGTCGGATACAAGGCGTCGGCGATCGCCGTGCAGTGCCTCGCCGAGAGTCTTGCGGGGCAGGCACAGGCAACAGACCTGCGGCCAGCAATCTTGGACGGGATCGAAAAGGCCAACGAGGAGATCCTCGACATGGGCACCGGCGCAGCCACGACCATTTGCATTGTCGAAATCCAGAACCGCATCGCCCGGGGCTATCAAGTCGGTGACTCGATGGCATTATTTCTCGGCGGACGCGGGGCAGTGAAGTGGAGATCCACCGCTCATTCTCCCGTTGGTTATGCGATCGAATCGGGCCTACTCAGCGAAGAGGAAGCAATGCATCACAACGAGCGGCACATCGTCTCCAATCTGGTCGGATCCAAGGCGATGCATATTGAAATCGGCCCGGCCATTGCCCTGTCACCACGCGACACCGTGGTCCTCGCCAGCGACGGGTTGTTCGACAACTTGCTCTTACGCGAAATCAGTGAACTGGCTCGACTCGGCCCACCACTCGATCGTCTCAACGCCCTGGTCTCACTGACGCGCCAGCGGATGACGGGCGCCGACACGGGCCTACCGGGCAAGCCCGATGACCTCGCCGTGCTATTGCTCACCCCATAGCGGGCGAGTCAACGAGCTGAACCACCGCAGGTGGCGCGGCGCTGACCGACGGCTATTCTCGATCATCCCTGACGGGCTACTTCTGGGTAACCGGCAGGAGGCGACTCGGTTCGTCGATTTAATCGACGTCGGCCTCATCATGGTGAGCCGAGGGCCGTAAGGCCAATGCCGTCTATTTTGCCCCCGTGCGGGGCATCATCACGATGGTAACCCGCTTCGCGGTTGAAAGTAGATGGCATCCCAGGTAGCGCCGCCCACCCGGCCGCTGACGCGTCTCGGCTCAATAAAACGACAGCCCGGACTGCCACAGGGCAACTGCCGGCTCGCCCATCGACTCACACCTCAGCTTCCAGCAAACGCTGGTACAGCTCCACGTGGGCGTCGACCATGGCATCGATCGTGAATTCACTCGCGATACGTGATCTCGCCGCCGAGCCCAGCTGAGAGGCTAGCTCGGGATCTTCGAGAATCTCCTGAGTTCTCTCAACGAGCTGAGCGGCATTCCCGAGCTCGAACAGGTAGCCGGTTTCGCCGTCACGCACCAAATCACGGTTGCCAGGAATATCCGATGCAACCACGGGCACCCCTGCCTGCATCGCTTCGATGACGGCATTGCTCTGGCCCTCGTACTCGCTGGCGATCCAGAACGCGTCGGCATGCGGGAGCAACTCCGAGACGTCATCGCGGTTGCCGGCGAAGCGAACATGATCGAGACGTGACACCGCATCGCGATGTCGCAGCATTTCATCTCGCTGAGGTCCATCCCCCACGATCACGAGCGTGGTGTCCTGGCGGAGCGTTCCCACCAGCTCGCCCGCCCAAATCAGATCGCGAATCCGTTTCTGCGGCCACAATCGCCCGACCGCCAAAATCAATTTGCGGTCTTCACCGACCTCCAACCGTCGCAAAACAGCGTCCCGGCTGAGCGGCAGCGAAGCCGTCTTGGCCGCGCCGGGCTCGACGCCATTGGGGATTACCACGAACCGATCCGGAGAGATCCCGTGATCGGCATAGAAATCTCGGACACCGTCGCTGTTGGTAGTGATCGCATCGGTCCAGCCTTGCAAGCGGCGATCGATCCAAAACTGCCATTCGCTCTTCCAGGGGTCAACGCACCGCTCGCTGGCGATGACCACGGGGACACCGGCCCGATAGGCGGCGACTCGGCCGAAGCTATTCGCTGCAAACAACCAGGTATGCACCACGTCGGGCCGCCACCGGTCGAACCAATTCCTCAGCCGCACGAGGGCCGTGAGATCGCCTTTGAATCGCTTGCCGATCAGTTCGACCTCGACCCCTGCTTGACGCAGCGGCTCGCTGCGCGGCCCGTCTCGGGTCAACAACGCAACCCGGACATCGTGTCCTCGCCGAGCCAATCCTGTCGCTAACAACACGACTTGTTTTTCAGCGCCTCCCCGGTCCATCGTGGGGATCACCAACGCAATTTTGAGCGAGCGTGCCATGGCGGTTGAGCGGTCAGCGAGAGGCAAGGATTTGTTCCCAAGGGATAGAAGACGAAGAGCCTACGTTGAAGTGTTCCACGTGACGGGCGAGAGTACCGAGGTCCACTGACGAAGTTCCTCGCCAGCGTTAAACCGGCGTGCAGCATCCATGGCAGTTTCCCAAGCGAGATCGTTGGCCGCTGGCAAGTTCTCCCAAACGCTGCGAAATGTCTTGCGAAACGCCCCCGGTTTTCCGTCATCGTACCAGGCAACCGAGTCGACTCGATCGGCGTCGAATTTGTCGTTCATCCAGGCTCGCAGCGGCGCCCGATCGGCCACGATCGTGGGCAATGCATGTGCAATCGCAGCCGGCAGAGTGTAGCGAAGTTGATCCTCATCGGTCACAACGACCCCCTCGACCGCATTCCAAATATCGCTCATATCAGCGAACGTCCCGGGAATGGCGACAACGTCCCGAACACCCTCAGCTTTGAGTTCGGTGTGCACCCAATCGCGCAGTGGACCGTCACCGAGCATCCAGATCTTCAGATTCGGGTACCTTCCGCACAATAACCGCGCGCTGCCCACGACCCCACCGAGCCCTCCCTCGTAATCAGGACTGCCCGACATCCGCCCACACCACAGCAACACGTGGTCATCTGCATCTGTAATCAGATCCCGGTTGATGCCCGCAAGCGATCGTCGAGACAAAAGTCGCTGGTCCAGACTGACTCGCGTGGGCCGGGCAAACCCGGGCGAGATCCGACGGAGTCGCTCCGGCGAGATCCCACTGGCGACCAGGGATCGCTCCACGCCTGAGTGCCGCGTCACCACCCACTCCAAATCCGCTACGGCTTGTAGGCAGCGTTTCCCGCTGCGAGCTTGGCGGCAGGTGACATCATCCCCGTCACCTCCCCATCCGTCGCAGAGCACGACACCACGGGTTGGCGGTCGCGAGCCGCGGTTTGGATCCCGCCGAGCATGCTCGATCGCAACGGCAACGCTGCGAACATCGTCGTGGATCCCTTCACAAACGATCCAGTCAAAACGATGCGACTGTTCCGCCATCCAATTCCCGAGATACCGCACATACCTCTGCGTCGACCAGTCCCCCTTGGGAGCAGCGAGAATGCGATGAACACGCACCCGATCGCACTGAAACTCCTGCGACCAGTGCGCGCCATATCGCGGCGTCACCACTTCGATGTGCATGCCCATCGCCGCCAAGGCTTGGGTCAGGGCCACCGAGGCCGCCGCCTGCGGATGCTCCCCGGCCCCGTGGGGCCAGTACCTCCGAGTCACCCACAACACACGGACGCCGGGGGACGCCGCGAGCTGCGGCGACGCTGCTGTGAGCGGGGAACTCATCCGAACTCAGCCGCCGTCGCGGCAATCTCAGCCGGCTCGAGGATGGCGATGTAGGGCAGGTTGCGATACATGTCGAGGTAGTCCAATCCGTAGCCAACGACAAACTCGTCAGGGATCTCGAAGGCAATGAAGTCCGGCCGCATGCTGTGCTGATCCTCACGAGATTTCCGCAACAACACGGCCGTCGCCACGCTGTCCGCCCCCATCGCGAGCAATTCCTCTCGCAGCTTCGCGATCGTCGCGCCCGTATCAAAAATATCGTCCACCAACAGCACGTCTCGATTCTTCACATCGATCAACATCTTCGCATCAATGATTAACTCGCCAGGCTTCGTCCCACCGCGATAACTCGACGCTTGGATCACACCCACACGCTGGGGCATCGATAGCCGCCGAATCAGGTCGGCAAAGAGCACGACCGAACCGGTCAACACGGCCACGACGGTGATGGGGCGACCGCGATAGTGCGCGTCAATTTCGCGGGCGAGCTGCGCAACGCCAGCGGAAAGCTGCGTTTCAGTAATCAACGTGCGCACGAGAGCCGGCCTTAAAGATAGGAGAACTGGGTTGAGTTTGCCACATGGAACGGTCTAGCCGATCCCGCGCGACAGCGACCGCCGATACATCACGACAGCCGATGGTGCATCGCCGTCCGCTTATTTTGCCGCATTTGATCCAGGTCGAACAGACGCATGACTCCGTCGCAACAGCTCGCTCGCGTCCGCAACTGTGTCCATGCCTACTGCCAGGGGCAATATCCAGACGAATCGATCGATCTGCACGACTCGATCTTCATCAACAATGGATTCTACTGCGGTCGAAAATTTCGCTGCGAACAATTCTCTGCGATCTGGTTCGCCGAAGAGGACCAGCTGAAAATCCACGACACCGATGGAGCCTGCCTGGTCAGCTGGAACGCGGCTGAGATGTCCGAGCAGGTGCAAGAGCTCCACCAGAAACAGGCGCTCGCGCAAGCGGAAAACAGCGAGCAAACGCAGCCGGCGGTTCCCACCGAACCCGTCGAACCCACCGAATCCGTCGAGCCACTCGCACCGTCGACACTGCCAATGGTCGCGCCCGAACCTCAACACCAAGCTCCTCAGCACCAAACTGCGGGCGAAACCCGCCGGGCCGCATAGCCGGCTGTCGAGTGATTGAGCTGAGACGCGTCAGTGGCCGGGTGAGCGGCGCTACCCAGGGCCTTACTGCCCTCGGCTCACCATTGCGGAGCCAACATCGAATCAATCGACAGCCCAATAGTCTGCTGGGCTTGAAAGCAGCTCGCCGGGTGCAGAAACAGTCGACCGGAAGCCTCCGCACCCCGCCGGGTGCGAAAGCCACCGACGTTGGTTATCTTCTCAGTCGTCCTCGTTCCACGGTGACGAATTCTTGGGGTGGTTTTCCGGCCAGCCAAGCGTTCACATCGAACGATGAGATGAACGACGCTCGACAGTTCCCTGCTACTTAGCCTTCCTGTTTCCTCGCCTTCCCTGTTCCTCTCGCCCGCACCCACCAGGGTGCCAGCACGCGGCCCGCTAATCTTCACCGATACCATGCATGACCCCACCCACCTCAGCCAGCTCGATCAAGAAATCCTCGATCTGATCGATCGCCGACAACGGTGGGTGGCAGCTCAACTGCGTCAGCAGGGTGACAGCCCGAATCTTACTGAGGGAATGGCTGAGGCCGAACGGGTCGCGACGGAATCGATGGCGACAATTCCAGCGGGGATCCCAGCAGCGGCGCGGCGGTCCATCCTGCGGCATATTGTTTCGGCGTGCTACCAAGCTTCGCGGCCCGAACGGGTGGCCTTTCTCGGTCCGATCGACAGCTACAGCCATCTGGCGGCCTTGGGGTATTTCGGGGAGGGAACCGAATTGTCGCCCGTCTCGTCCATCGGCGCGGTGTTCGACGCGGTCGGCCGGGGCGATTGCGGACATGGTATCGTGCCGATCGAAAACAGCACCGATGGCCGCATCGTCGACACGCTCGGCCGCCTCACTCACGGCAACGTGAATATCACCGGCGAGATCTTGCTGGCGATCCATCACAACCTGCTCTCACTAAGCCCACTTGCTGAGATCACGCAGGTACACAGCAAGCCGCAGGCGTTGTCTCAGTGCCGAGGTTGGCTGGCAGATCACCTACCGGGCGTGCAGCTCGTCGAGACCGCCTCGACGGCAGCCGCCGCCGAGGCAGCAGCTCAAACGCCGGGTATCGCCGCGGTCGCGAGCCTCGCCGCGGCCCGGCGGTACGGGCTCGACGTCGTCCAGCCCTCGATCGAAGACAACCGCGACAATATCACCCGTTTCGCGGTCCTGGGCTCGGAACAACCCGAACCGAGTGGCGACGACAAAACCACTCTACTGTTTGAAGTCCAGCACCGACCCGGGACGGTCGCCGATGTGATGGGGGTCTTACGTGATCATGGCCTGAACTTGACCTGGATCGAATCCTTCCCTAAACCGGGCCGCCCGAACGAGTATTTCTTCATCGTCGAGTTCCCTGGACACCAAAGTGAACCAGCAGTCACCGCCGCGATCGCGGCGTTGCCCGAGCAAACCCAGCACCTCGCTGTCTTGGGTAGCTACCCCCGGGGACGAAAGGTCTGAAAGTCTTGCCTTTCCCCTTGAAAATTTTGCGCCGTCGATCCACAATCCCCGCTCGAATTTTCTTGAAAGTTCGTTTTTCCTGAATTCAGGCGAGACCGTCTGGGACCATTTGTCGGGTTCCACCACGCCGATCCCGCCGCCCCACCCCCGAATCGAGAACACCTAGATGGGTCATTACACCGGTCCCAAAGCCCGCATTAACCGTCGTTTGGGCACGCTGCTCTACGAAACATCCGGCGCCGCCCGCGCCCTCGATCGGCGTAACACGCCTCCGGGGATGCACGTTCGGGGCCGCCGTCCCAGCGTCTACGGCTTGGCGTTGATGGAGAAGCAAAAGATCAAGCACTACTACGGGTTGGGCGAACGTCAACTACGCCGCTACTTCGAAAACGTGGGTCGAAAATCCGGCAACACCGGTGAGTTGTTGCTCCTGATGTGCGAAAGCCGCTTGGACAACGTCGTCCGCCGCGTCGGCTTCACGAAAACACGTCCCCAAGCCCGCCAAGGCATTGTCCACGGACACTTCTGCGTCAATGGCGTTAAAGTGACCAAGCCAGGATACCTGCTGCGAGCCAACGACATCATCGAAGTCCGTGGTCGCGAAAACCTCAAGAATCTGTACCGCGGCGTGATCGCCAACTCGCCGCCAGACGGACTAGACTGGGTCTCCTTCGACAGCGAAGGGTTGCGTGCGACCGTCCTCAGCCTGCCTGGGGCCGTCGACATCAGCCTGCCCGTCGATGCTAACAGCGTCGTCGAATTCCTGTCGCGCTAAGCGACGACTCGGCGCGGACTCATGCGGGCCTGAGTCGCATAATCATTTCTATTCCACGCAACCTGTTTCCACATCATGCACAGTCCCGTTGTTGTTCTCGGTGGTGGCCCCGGTGGCTATGCGGCCGCCTTCCTCGCATCGGATGAAGGCCTCGACGTTACTATCGTCGAAGCCGAACCCCGCCTGGGAGGCACCTGCCTGCTGCGTGGTTGCATCCCCAGCAAGGCGCTTTTGCACGTTGCCAAAGTGATCAGCGAAGTCTCCGAATTGGAGACGGAGTGGGGCGTGAAGTATGACTGCGACCTGAAGATCGATATCGATACCGTGCGCAGTCGCAAGGATCAGGTGATCTCCAACCTGACCGGCGGCTTGGCCCAAGTCGCCAAGCGCCGCGGCGTCAACGTGATCCAAGCCCGGGGATCGTTCGCCAGCTCGAGTGAAATCAAACTCGAAGGCGACCATGAATCAATCCCCGAAGGCAAATCGATCACTTTTGATCACTGCATCCTCGCCACCGGCAGTGTCCCCGCCATGCCGCCGAGCTTTGACATCGGCAGCGACCGGGTCATGGACAGCACCGGAGCACTCGCGTTGAAGGATATCCCCGATACGCTGCTTGTCATCGGTGGTGGATACATCGGATTGGAAATGGGGACAGTCTACGCTGGACTTGGGTCCAAGGTGACGGTCGTCGAATTAGCGGAAGGCTTGATCCCCGGTGCGGATCGCGACCTGGTCAAGCCCTTGGCAAAACGCATCGACGCCATCTGCGACGGACGCGTCCACCTCAATACGAAGGTCGGCTCGGTCAGCGAAGTCGATGACCAAATTGAAGTGACCTTCGAAGGGCCCAACAAGTTCGGTCACGAACGTTTCGATCGCGTGCTCGTTAGCGTCGGCCGCCGCCCGGTCACCCGCGGCCTCGGACTCGAAAACACTCAGGTTGTCGTCAACGACCGTGGCTTCGTCGTCTGCAATTCCCAGCAGCGCACCGCCGACCCGAAAATCTTCGCCATTGGCGACGTCGCCGGCGATCCGATGCTCGCCCACAAAGCGACTCACGAAGGTCGCGTCGCAGCCGAAGTGATCGCTGGCAAATCAGCCGAATTTGACAAGCGTGCCATCCCAGCGGTTGTTTTCACTGACCCTGAAATCGCCTGGGCTGGCCTCACCGAAGGGGAAGCGAAACGGGATGGCCGCAAGGTCAGCGTGGCGACGTACCCATGGGCCGCCAGCGGCCGCGCTCAGGCACTCAATATCACCAACGGCCTGACAAAATGGCTGATCGATCCGGAGACCAATCGCGTGCTCGGCTGCGGCATCGTAGGGACCGGAGCCGGTGAATTGATCGGCGAAGCTGCACTAGCCATCGAAATGGGTTGCGAGGTCGGCGACATCGCCGAAACCGTGCACCCCCACCCCACGCTCAGCGAAACCCTGATGAACGCAGGCGAAATCCACTTCGGTACCGCCACCGAAATCTACAAGCCCAAGCGAAAAGCCAAGAGCTGAGAACGCCCTTGGTTCGCCAAGCTGCTGAGAGCCTTCCACTGGGCTCGCGCACACCACCGCGATTGGCAGCCAGATCACTCGCCACTCTTTTGAACGGGCGCTTCGTGCACCCGGTGCCGGTATTGAAACCGGCCGCCGGGAGCCGCGTCACCGTTGAGATAGGCATCCATGATCTCTCCGGGCGATTGTGAGTTGTCGATCCACTTGAAACCAATCGATGAACCGGATTCAGCGGCCTCCCTGATCGGTCGCAACAGGCTTTTGGCGACCGCGATGTGCATCTGATTGCCGTCAACTCGCATCTGAGCATCACCGATCGGCTGCCAGTCCCAGCCGCCTGTCGATGCCTCGACGACGCTCCCGCGAATCCGCACTTCGAACCCCTCCCAATTCGGGTGCGTCGCCACCGTCGCCGAGCCATCGAGATCCAGAAACAGCTCCATCCAGTTGGGATCGTGTGAGTCGGTGACCGGATCGCGGGTCTGCATGTAGAAATACAAGTGAGCCGCATCCTCAGAGATCTTCGCCAGACGAAAATCGTTGCGGCCCGTTGTCACACGGTAGTGGTGATCACCACAGCCGGGAAAATCGCGGGGCAGCGTGTCGCCGGTCGGGTCGCGGTAAGATGGTTCGACGTCGCTCCACTGGTCCATCGCTCCATCGATATCGATCGTTTTGTGTGGCCCCATCGCTGGCTCCGGCGACATGCCTTTGAAGCGACGAATATTGGCAGCCAACTGCATGTAGTAGTTGTCGCCATAACCACCCTTCATCATTTCCACATCGCGGCTGTTCTCGACGTCAAACAGGTCGCAGAACACCGGTGGGCCGCCTTCGCCGGTATTGAGCTGCATCGCCACCCACTCGTTCCACCCGGTAACAAAGGTGACCTCCGGATCGAGTTCCAAGGCTCGCTGCCATTGCTCTTGAAAGTTCAATCCGTACTGAAAGGCATGGGGCCGGGGATCGACTCCGCCATCATGGAAACTCCGCCCGCGTGCCTGGCCCGTACTCATCATCTCCACGCGGCCGGTCTGTTGATCGAGATTTTGACCGATCGAGACGCTGATTTGCTCGGGATGCCCGGGATCCTGGTCGTAGGAATAGACCTGCGGATAGGTGGCCTCCCAGTGCCAAGCATTGTGGGTGTTGACCAGTTCAAAAGGCCAATGGGCCGACCGCAACGTGAAGAACTCGGCCACCTCAGGAGACGCTTTCGCGGGGTCACAAATCAACAAGGGCTTGCCTTGCCAAGAGAACCACGAATCGCCGTGGTCCCCGGATCGATAGAAGGTTTCATAGATCCGCTGAGCGGTTCGCCCAGCACGAGAATTGACCATGAAGGCGAGCTGCGGGACGTGATCACCATCGGCACGTTTCTGCTCGAACACCTTGAGCATCTCAGCGACGACGTTCTCGTAAATCAGCGCATTGGTGGTGTCGAGGACGAGGAAGTCGACACCGGCATCGGAGAGCAGGTCGGCATGCCTGCGGATGATCCACGGATCGTCACTGCGGTAGTAGCCAAAAAGAGGCTCACCCCAAAAATGAAACGAATTTTTGCTCCCCCATGGCGGAGACGCATTGGTCGACATCGCGTCGGGATTGTTCTTGAGGATCAATGAAATGTCCTCAGCCGCAATCCCCTGCAACCAAGCAAAATAGAACAGCCCAACGTAACGATCACTTCGAAAGGGCCGCACCTCTGCTGGCGTCGGCATCGCGCGCCCCAAAGCGTCGCTACCATACAAAGCCGGCGGCGGCGTGCTTTGGGCCGCCACAGTCGAAGCGAGAAGCAGTGTCGCCACGACCGCGAACTGGAAGCGAGACGGCGCACGATGAGCGAGGACAGACATGGCAGGCGAAGTAGGCAGGAGGGGCGGGCGGGAATTCGCCAGTCTACACAACGAGCCGACACGGAGTCACGCCGTCATGATCTCGCGGCGTGCCTCCCGCGTCCATCGAGCGTCGTAGTGAATCAGGTAACGAGCTGTCTTCGATCCATCAGTATCCCGAAAGGGATGATAGAAAATAGCCGCCGGTCAGCGCAGCGCCACCTACGGTGATTCGTTGAAGATGGAGCGTCGGCCCCGACGAGGGGCGCAGATCCCGCACGAATGATCTTCAACCCCATTCGGGGTTGGCTTTTGCGCTTCGCGACGTATCCGGTGGTGTTCGCTTGCACTCAAACCACCGGCTATTTTCTGGTTCATCCGACGGAATCGTGCGCAGAGCACAGCGGAAGGTTTTTTGAGGCAAGGCTCTCGTATCCAATGATCGTTCAAAAATGCGTCCCTGACGAACAAACGCTCGCCAGGGACCGACAACACCATTGGCGTACCGTTTTTGCAGGGAAACGCTGGCGACCGAGATATCCCTTGCCAAGCCAGCACCTCTGCAGAGCTCGGCTCCGTTTCTCCCGGCAGTGCCAGTCTAACATTGATAATCACATCCCACAAATAAATCCTTCGATACGGGAGCCATGCCTTGAAAACCTCGGGCCCACGCTTCCCTCGGATGAGCCAGAATAAGTCGTGACAGACCACTGGTTCGATTTCAGTCTTTGCGCCAACCCGGCAACTTGAGTAGAAGTAGGGAAGAATGCAGAAATAATCTTCTTTCTGACTCGTTTCCCTGCTTCACGCCGGAGCTGCCTACCTTGCCGTCGATCGCTGCCCATGCTGAACTCGGATCGCGACGCGCAGCGTCGCTGCGGCGAGTGGCGATTGTATTGCGGGACCTCCCGGAGAGAACGGCAGCCAAACTGCTCAGTGAACTCCCACTCGAGACCCAGCAACGGGTCCGGCGGGAGATGGAAACGCTCGTCGATGTGGATCCGGTCGAGCATCGTCGCGCGATCGAATCATTTTCCGCTTCGCTGCGACAAGGGGCGGCTCAACAGGCGGCCGCCAAATCATCCCCTTTCGATTTTCTCGAGGGAATTGGCGACGATGGTTTGCTAAGCCTCCTTCGCGATGAGCACCCTCAAACCCAAACCGTCGTGCTCGCCCATCTTCCTCCCGCGCGAGCAGCAGCACTGCTACCGCGACTCGGCGAGAGCCAACGCCAAGACCTGCTGATGCGGATCGGTCGCTTGCCCGATGTCCCCGACGAGATGCTCAGTGAGCTCGCCCATAGCTTCCGCAGCCGAGTCGATCGGTTGATTCCCGCTGCAGGAAGTCCGTCCTTATCCGACGCTGGCGGTGTGGCGCTGCCTCGCGGTGATGCCAATTTCCGCGCGGATGCTCGATACCAACACCAATCGTCGGCGGCAGCGTCCTCGCGGTTGCAAGCCATCCTTGCCGAGATGCCCGCCACCTCGAAACCGACCCGCTCGTACCATGAGAGCGATTCCACAACCGCAGGGCAGCGGGATCAGCAGGTTCCCCAACGGTCCGAACCGCTCCGCGAGGAGGTCACCCCGGTGCCCGAACCGTCGGTCGAACAAACGCACGAGGAGCTGATGCGTTTGTCGCCCGCTAAGCTCTGCGAATCTTTGGGTCGCGTCGACACGCGGACCGCGATCCTGGCGCTCTGCGGTTTACCCAGCACCGTTGCCGATGCGGCAATTGCCTGTTTGCCGCGTTCGCAAGCCAACCAGGTGCGGCAGCATTTGATGTCCGTCGGTAGTCTGGAGATCCGTGAGATAGACCGAGCGAAGGTCGAGGTGGCTGCGGCAGCCCGCGTGGCTGGACAGTCGCGTCCAGTCGGTGCGACCGGCTCTGCCACCGAGTCCGCTGAAACGGCCGCCTTGAATCGTCGCCACGTCGCCGCCGCGATGTGAACCCATACCCTCCGCGTCCCCTCTCAGCAACTCCTCTCATGGCTGGTATCTTTCAATCTTTTGCAGCGAAAGCTTCGAGCACAAGCACGAGCAGTCGCTCGACGCGTGAAAACGCCAGCGATCAGCCATCCAAAGGCGGTGTGTCCGAACGCAGTGCCTCGGCTCGGATCATCAAGACAACGTCACGGGGCAGCGAAGCGGGGGCTGGCGATTCCCATCGCGCGACCGAGTTCAATCTGTCCGATCTCGCTGCTCAGGGACGCGAACAAATCGAGCGTTGCCAGCAGCAAGTCGAGCAAATGCTCGAGCAGGCGAGAGAGCAAGCCGAAGAGATCAAAGCCAACGCTCATGCGGCTGGGTACGCCGAGGGGCAACGTGTCGCCGAAGCCACCATCGAGAGCCAAGTCGATCGCCGTGCCGAAGAGAAAGCTAAAATGCATGTTGAGTCGCTGCACACCGCGGTCGTGCAGATGAAAGGGCAATACGATGCTTGGATGCGCCAATATGCAGACACTCTCGCGGATACCGCCATCGGGGCCGCAGAGAGGTTGACCCGATCCCAGCTCGGTTTCGCAGACGGGAGCCGCGATCGAGTCGCAAACCCTGCCGAGTCCGCCCCAGATGCGGTCGGGCACCTGATCGTGCGCTGGGCGCGTGAGGCTTTGCACAGCACCCGCTCGGCGCAGCGATTGACGCTCGCGGTCCATCCCGAAACGCGAGCTCAGCTTGGTCCTGCGTTAACAGAGCTGATTGCCCACGCGGACCTCCCCGAGCAATCTGCCATCATCGCGGACGAGACGCTTTGCATCGGCGATGTGATCGTGCGTCATGACGGCGGTGAGATCCACGCTGGGCTCGACGCTCAGTTGAAACGTTTACGCGAGCAACTGCAATGATGCGCGTTCCCGCCCTCTCGCCACCGAGGTTGCCCGATCGAAAGGCCACAGCCTTATCGCTGCAACAAATGAGCATGTTTCGGGTCCACGGCCGCGTCGCGTCAGTAACCGGTGACGCGATCACCGTGCAAGGCATGACGGCACCGCTCGGCGCGATCTGTGAATTGCAACCGCTCGACGCTCCCGCCTCGTTGGCGCGGGTGATTGGGTTCGAGCGAACTCAACCGATTCTCGCCCCCATGGAAGCGATCACCAGATTGGCCGCGGGTGATCGAGTCGAACTGCGTTCCCATGCGATGCCACTGCGAGTCGGCGACTCTCTCTGCGGGCGGGTGATCGACGCCTTCGGCCGCCCGATTGACGGCCGCCCGCTGAGCAATGACCTCGTCCGGGTCGAAACACGCCAAGCCGCCCCCGATTCACTCGATCGCCCGCCCATCGACCAACCCCTGCAGACCGGCGTGCGGGCAATCGATGGGCTGTTGACCTGCGGTGTTGGTCAACGCTTGGGCATTTTTTCAGGCTCCGGCGTCGGTAAGAGCACCCTGCTCGGGATGCTGACCCGGGGCACCAACGCGGATCGCATCGTGATCGCGATGGTCGGCGAGCGAGGCCGTGAAGTGGGAGAGTTTATCCAACGCACCCTCGGCCCCGAGGGTTTAGAGAAAAGCGTGGTGGTGGTCGCCACCAGTGACAAGCCAGCCGCACAACGCCTCTCGGCCGCTTGGACCGCCACCAGCATCGCGGAACAGTTTCGCGACGAAGGGCATAACGTCTTGCTGCTCGTCGATAGCGTGACGAGATTCGCCATGGCTCAGCGCGAACTCGGGCTGGCCGCGGGCGAACCGCCTACCACACGCGGGTATCCGCCGAGCGTTTTCAATCTGCTACCGCAGTTGGTGGAACGAGCGGGGCGCACCGACCGGGGATCGATCACCGCGTTCTATACCGTTCTCGTCGAGGGTGACGATCAGAACGAACCGATTGCCGATGCCATTCGTGGGTTGCTCGATGGGCACATCGTGTTGAACCGCAAGTTAGCCCAGCAAGGGCACTTTCCGCCTATCGATATCCCTCAGAGTGTCAGTCGATTGCAAAATCATTTGGTGGACGAACGAGTCAACGAGGCCGTCCTGAAAATTCGCCAGAACATGGTGCAGTACGAGAACAGCGAAGATCTCATCTCGATCGGTGCCTATCATCCCGGCACCGATCCTCGAATCGACGCAGCGATCGCGATGCGGGACCCCATCAATGATTTGCTTCGCCAACCCAGTGACGAGCAGACACCGCTCAATCAAACGCAGCAGGCGGTCATGGATCTCGTCCAGGTAGATTCTGAAGCACCTCAGTCCTGATGGACGCCGCCCGCACTTCCCATGTAAGTCTCCATGCCGCCCTTCCACTTTCGCTTCGACTCGCTACTCACCCTGCACCGGCGTCGACGGGACGAGGTGAGTCGTGAGCTCGGCAAGATACGCGCCGCGATCGACCAGTTCAATGATCAAATTGATCGACTGCAGCAACAACGCGACACATTACGCCAGGAGACAGCCCATCACTTGGCTGGGAGTGTCGACAGCGCGCCCCCCGTCAGGCTGGACCGACTCCAACACGAAGCCCGCTACGACGGACAACTCGCCCAAGAGCAAGACTCGCTTCGGTCGAATCGCAAACAGCTCGATGTCGAACTCGAGCAGCAACGACGCTGCCTCGTTGAGGCCGAAGCCGAGGTCAAACGCTTTGAACGCTTACGTGAGAAACAAGCTGCCACGCACCAGCAGCGAGAACAAAAACGCGAGCAAGCCGCCATGGATGAATTGGCCCAGGCACGCATGATCTATTCGCGCCGTTGACGATACTCAGCGTGCAACTCCAACTGAGAATCCGAACGCCATGAGTCCCCTGTCTCCCGTCCGCAGTCGACGTTGGCTATTGATCTTCGGTGTGTGCATTGTGATTGCAGTACCAGCGTACATTGAGTTTTTTCTGAGACGTCCGGTTGGCGAAGGCCCTGCGGGACCGAAAGTGTCGGCGACTCGTTTTGAGCATGTCTGGAGCGAACGGCCGGTCTTGCTGCTGGGGATGGGCGATAGCGTGACGCGTGGCTTGGGGGCGAAATCATCGAGCCATACCTATTTTGCCCGATTGCAGGACAATCCAGCGGACGAGTACGCCGACATGCAAGGAAAGTGCTTGTCTGCGGTCCTGCCAAACTTGACTGCTGAGAACTTTGCAGTCTCTGGCTCCACTTCCATTGAGCATTTGCAGACGTTGCAATCGCAGATCCCGACGTACGATGACGACGTGTTTGGTTTGGTTGTGTTAACGACAGGCGGGAACGATCTGATTCACTCTTACGGTCGGCGACCGCCCGTCGAGGGTGCGATGTATGGAGCGACGCTTGAACAAGCTGAACCGTGGATAGAGAACTTTGCAGCAAGACTGGAAACCATCCTCGATGAACTTCACTCCCGGTTCCCCGGAGGGTGCGAGATCTACATTGGCGACATCTACGATCCAACCGATGGAGTCGGGGACGCACCCAGTATCTTCCTGCCTGATTGGCCCGATGGTCTCCAGATCCATGCCCGCTACAACGATGTCATTCACGATGCGGCGTCGCGACGCGGCACGGTGCATGTTGTGGGGTTGCATGAGATATTTTTAGGACACGGTTCCCACTGCCGCCAGTTTTGGCGGAGCCACTATGACGCAACCGATCCACACTATTGGTTCTACGATAATATTGAAGACCCGAATGATCGGGGCTACGACGCAATCCGCCGAGTGTTTCTCAATCGAATTTCTGAAACCTGGAATCGATGAGGATGGCAATCAGTGAGGTTCGATAGTCACTCTAGTTCGTCGGTAGCTTGGATGTCACAAGTTCACGAAGTCTCTCGGCATCACTGCTGCGTTGGAGTGAGTCGTCGGGGATCCAGTGAACCATCTTCGGGCCCTGGAAGATGAGTATACCGTCGGGGAAGATCACGGCTTGCGAAAAGGCACCCCACTTGAGGGTCGATTCCTGGACATCGGAACTCGACTCCAGCCCCTGGTCAGAGAATCGCATGGTGTGCTCGGTGTTGCAGTAGGGCGATCGTCGAAAGTTGCGCCGTGCAAAGAAGTTGTCGATCTTGTGCGGGAAAAACATGAATACCGCCATGGCGAACATGACCGCAGAGGCGATGTACTGTGGAACGAACAGCCCCACCAGAGCAGCCGCCAGAAGCATGATCGCTATCGCGAATCGGAACCACGTCCAGATGCGCCGCCCGAGATGCTGTGAACGATAGCGGCTGAGCGTTTCAAGCAGGTGGTCGGCCGTGAACAGGTACGTCGCCGTGATCGTGTCGGCGCTACCAATCGCAGCATCGTCGTCCGGGCGTGACACGGGCGTCGGCGGTTCGTATGGGTTGGCGGGGCTCATGGGCGTCGCATCATGTATTTTTCAATAGCGTGGCTTGCGAGAGTGGTCCGTAGCCACCATCGGAACGCGGGAGTAATGAGTGTCGCCTCGTCCATCACAGAAAAGCTTTCGCTAGTATCGCCGCTTATTGATCACGCGTCTCGGCTCAATAAATCGACAGCCCTCTTCATTGCTCAGCCGGTCTCGGCTAGGGTCGCCGGCGAGGCTTCTTGGAGTTCTTGAAGGTGGTGTTGAGTGCGGTCGACGGTGAATCGAATCTGCTCTTCGGTGTGTTCACTCGTGATGAAGAACCGCAAGCGGGCGGCGGATTCGTCAACGGCAGGATAGAGGATCGGTTGGACGTTGATCGCGTCTTTCTTCAGTCGATTGCTCAGCCGCAGGGCGACGAGCGAGTTGCCTGTGATGACGGGGACAACGGGGGTGCCGCCGCTATCGCCGGTATCGAGCCCCGCGGTCTGGCAGAGCGTTAGGAACAAGCGGCTATTGCGTCGCAGTCGCTCGACACGCTGCGGTTCCCGCTGGAGCACTTCGAGGGAGGCGATGGAGGCTGCGACTTGCGCCGGTGGCATGCCTACGCTGAATACGAAGCCTGGAGCGGTGTACCGGAGCAGTTCCACGAGCGGCTGCGATCCCGCGATGAACCCGCCGCAGGAGGATCCTGATTTACTCAGCGTGCCCATCCAAATGTCAACTTGGCGAGCATCCACGTCGAAGTGTTCCGCGATCCCGCGGCCTGTTCTCCCCATCGTGCCGAAACTGTGGGCTTCATCGACCATCAGCATGCAGCGATGGCGTTTCTTGACCTCGACAAACTTGGGCAGGTCAGCGAAATCGCCATCCATGCTGTACACGCCTTCGATGACGACGAGTGTGCGGCGGTATTGCGGTCGCAGCGCCGTCAGCATTCGATCGAGTGCTTCGTAGTCGTTATGCGGAAAGGGGCGACGTTTCGCGCCGGACAACAGCGCACCTTGTACGATACTGTTGTGAGACAGAGCGTCATGGACAATCAAATCTTCCGGCCCAACGAGATGTCCGATGGTGGTTTCATTGGTAGCGTGACCTCCGACCATGGTGATCGCGGCATCGACCCCGATCCAATCCGCGATCTTGCGTTCGAGTTCCCCATGGATGGGTTTCTCACCGCTGACCAAGCGGCTTGCCGAGACACTCGTGCCATAGCGGGTGATCGCGTCACGGGCGGCTGCGGAGACCTCGGGATGTCCGCTCAGTCCCAGGTAGTTGTAGCTGGCGAAGCTGATATAGGTTTCCCCATCGATGAGGGTGGTATCGCCAACGATCCCGTCATGAACCGTGAAGAAGGGGTTGGGGCACCCGGTCAGTTGCATTTGCCGCATGGTTGCCTTGAGCCGTCGGTATTCGGTGAACTGCGTCACGTCATCTTCGGGTTCGACCGTGGTATGGCGGATCGAGCGAGTGGCTCCGCCAGCGGCTGGCGAATCACCGATGGCGGCGCGGAGGTCGGCTCCGTCGACTTGATCATCGGTCGCGCCGAGTTGGGCGTTGGGGTCGCTGAGGAACGCTTCGGCCCGCGATCGAGCTCCAGCGGAGAGGTAGCGTTCGACCCCAGCAGCGATTTGGCCGATGGTCTCGATTTCGTCGAGTACCTGTTCGGGGAATCGCCCGCCGAAGGTGCGTTCGAGGTTCCGCGCGATCTCGAGCCGTTCGAGGCTATCGAGTCCGAGATCCAGGACAATGTTGGTATCGGTCGACATGTGTCCGGCCCGTTCGCCGGCGATGCGGCGAACGTGAATTTCGATGGCATCGATGATGATCGGGTCGGCTTGCGCGTTGAGACCGCTGCTGCTCGCGGCGGCTTTCATCATCGTCTCACCGCGTGTACCCGCTGATTGCGATGCAGCTCCCTCACCGCGGATCCACTGGGCGACCACTTTCAAATCGTTGTCACGCACGGCGTGCAAGCAGGCATGACGCTGGATCTTGCCGCTGCTGGTTTTCGGCACGCTGCTGTTGCGGACGAGGTAGACCGCGTCGGGAGGCAGGTCGTGTTCCTCGGTGACGGCGCGACGCACGGCTTGCAGGTGCTCGTCCCAATCCAGGTCGCGGCGGCGGATAGTTTCCGCCACGATCACGAGCTGTTCCCGATCGCTGTCGGTCATCGCGAAGGCGGCCACCGACCCAGCCTGCACCACGTCGCTGGCCCGCTCGACGGTAACTTCGATGTCCTGCGGATAGCGATTGACGCCCCGCACAATGATCATGTCCTTCAATCGGCCCGAGACGTAGAGTTGCCCTTCGTGCAGAAAGCCGAGGTCTCCCGTCCGCAGGAATGGTCCCTGGTCGTCGTCGGTCATCGCCGAGAACGTTTTGGCTGACTCTTCGCGTCGTTGCCAATAACCACGTCCCACCGAGGGGCTCTGCACCCAGATTTCACCGATCGAGTCCGGCGATAGGATGCTGCGGGTATCGGGATCGACAATTTCAATTCGCTCGCCAGGCAGGATTCGCCCACAGCCAACGAGTTCGCGTGCCGAGTCACTTTTGGAGACTGGCCGCACCGATTTCTTGTCCAGCGCGGGACCGTCGAAATATTGGAGGACCGGTCGCTTTTGATCGTCCCCGTTGTCCTTGGGGCCCCCGGTAACAATAAGGGTGGTTTCGGCCATCCCGTAGCAGGGAAGATGCGAGGTCGCTTGGAATCCGATCTTGCTAAATCGCTGAGTGAACGCGTCCAGCGTGGCGGCACGAATTGGCTCGGCCCCATTGAAAGCGATTTCCCAAGCGGAGAGATCGAGGTCGGCCACGTCGGAATCCTCGATCTTGTCCACGCAGAGCTGGTAGGCAAAGTTCGGACCGCCGCTGACAGTGACATTGTATTTCGATATCACCTGCAGCCATCGGGAGGGACGCTGCAGGAATGCCATTGGGCTCATCAAGACATTTGGGCAACCCATGAACATTGGCATCACCACGCCGCCGATCAAGCCCATGTCGTGGTACGTCGGCAGCCAAGAGGCACCGATCACAGAGGTTGACGGTTCAAACGCGTGCAAGATCAATTCGCTGTTGGCGACCAGGTTAGCATGCGTCAGCATCACGCCTTTGGGCGACCCTGTCGAACCTGATGTGTACTGCAGCACGCCGAGGGCGTCGTTGCGAAGTCGTGGGCATCGCCAATACGAGCTGTCACGGTGCTCAGGTGCATCGGTGCCGAGAAGCTGGACGCCGACGAGGTCCTCATGCAACTCAGGCCCCGAGAGCTGTTCGATCACCGATTGGGTCGATAGCGCCCAGCGGGCATCGGCATCCAACACGATCGAGCGAATACGCGAGGCCTTGCGATTTCGCCGCGGTGGAAAGGCGGGCACCGCGATCGCACCGGTGGCGAAGACCGCAAACAAGGCAACGACAAAATCGAGGCTGGGTGGGTAGAGCAGCAGCACGCGGTCGCCAGGACGGATCCCACAGCGGCCTTGCAGGTATCCTGCCAGTCCCCGAGACTCTTCCCACAGCTGCGCATAGGTTAACGATTCTTCACTACCGTCACCGTCGGTGAAGGAGAATGCGGGCTGGTCCGTTCGCGCCTGTTCCCAGTGCCGAAGAATCGACACGAGATGATCCCGGGGCGGCATGTCGCCTGAAAAGAAATTTTGAAGGTCCACCAATATCAACCTATCGCAGGTGCGCTATCGTAAGTTCGTGCCGCTCGGGGCCAGTCCCCTATTCGCTAGTCTATCTTGCCTGACCAGCATTGTTCATGGGTGACTGAATAAATGTAGCCCTTGGGAACTACTTGCCTCGGCCAATTCACACCGGTTCGGTGAATCCATTCGACATGCTACCCGAACAATCCGCACGACCGCCAATTACCGCCAAATGCTCGTCGGCGCGAACCCAGCGATTCCGCTAGCGCCCGTTGCACCGACGGGCTGAGTCAATGGTGGCGATTGCGGCGTTAGTTCGGTCGCTCGCATGCCGGTTTGCAGGTTGGAGCGACTCTGTTGGGCGGCTAAACTGCTGTTGGCAGGACCGACTGAGCTAGGCAGGGGCTGGTACTGGGCATTGCTATCGAGCGGGCGCAGTTTGGCGGCAACCTCGGGCGAGACGTTGCTGGCGAGGCTAGTCGATGAGCTGGGAGCGACCCGCCCGACGGGTTCAAAGTCAACTTTCTGCTCATGGGTAATCCGCGTCAATCGCTGCGGGACTTGGACGGTCTCGGTCACGGCCTCCCAATGAACCTGCGTACTCGTTTCCGAAACGACTTCGTCACGCGCTTGCCAGCGGGTTTCCGGTACATGCTGATAGGCGACCCTAGCTTGGCGGAAGGGGTTCCAGCGACCTTCGACACGCGGTTGCAAGCGGAGTTCGGTGATAGGAACATAGGTACGGCGAGTTTTGGGTCTCGTTTCAGTCACCGTTTTCGGTTGATAGACCGTCTTTTGCTGTTCGGTCATCTTCGTCTCGACGATCGGGCGTTCGATGGTGCGAATGACCTTGCGATAGACGATGCCCGTTTCAGGGTTGGTATAGTATCCAGGCGTATCCTCACCTACCAAAGTGGAAGCAGAGGCGAATACAACCGCAGATGCGGCCACTTGGGTGAACATTTGTTTGCGAAAACTGGCGATGCACCGCATGACAATCCCTGTTCTGGCGTGGGGACCGGTCGCCAAAGCCGAGTCCGCCTTGGCGAGGGTTCAAGAAGAGAAGACAATGAGAAAGTTCATCGGACAGATCGCCCGCCAGACATCACAAACTAACCGCTTCGGACCGAGATTCGCATGATAATGACGCCAGATATTCTGCAAATGCTACGCTGCCCCGCCGATGGAGGAGCCCTCGTCCTAGCCGATCGGCAGTTAATCGACCAGGTCAACGCAGCGATCGCAGACGGAACCGCCCGCGATCAGCTCGACACCCGCGTCGACGATCCCATCGATGCGGGTGTACTCAATTCCACTAAGACTCGGATCTACCCGATCCGCGATAACATCGCGACTTTGATCGCCGATGACGCCATTCGCGTCGACCCGTAGCAGCGACGTGAGGTTGAATAGCCGGTGGGCTAGTTCTGATCTTCCGCTTCGATCAAGCCAAATGCGACTCGGCCGCCGGCATCACCGGTCGGTTGGGTGAAGACATCCTCCCCCTCGTGGATCATCAAGGATTTACCGATGATGGAGTGTTCGCCATTGAGCGAGATCACTGTATCCGTGATATCCAGGGTGGCAACGCCATCATCGTTGGCGGTGACGTTTCCGAGGTCACCGACGTGGCGTTCGGCATCGCTGGGTTTGCCATGTTTCTGGCCGGTCGGGTTGAAGTGACCGCCCGCAGACTTGCCTGTTTCCTTATCGGACAGGTCGCCTTTCTCGTGAACATGAAACCCGTGTTTGCCAGGCTTCAGCCCGGACACTTCACCGGTGAGGGTCACTTTGTCGCCCTCTTGTTCGAAATGAATGGTGCCTTTGACTTTACTGTCTCCGATCGGTTCGAGCTTGCAGACGGCAGCCTGATTGTCATCAGTGGCGGCGTCGCGAACGCCCTCGTCGACAGGAGGGACGTCTCGCACCGAGGGCGCCTCGGCGGTATTCGGGGTCGTCGTTTCCGGGGCCGTTGCGACGGGGGTTGCGGGGTCTCCGCAGCCGGCCACTGCGAGCACCACAGTGGAGATAGTCAAAAGGGAAGCAGTTTTCAGCCGATAGAACATGGGTTGTCTCCTGGAAGGAAAGGGCATTTCGAATCGGCTCCGGCCTAAATCGAGAGCGGAACCTCCGTCGAGAACAGCAGGAGTGGCTGCAAATGCAGTGCCGGTTTCCAGGATGACTGAGGTACTACTTCAATCCGTCGAAAGCCGCTTTCATCAAGTCGGCTTGCTCGAGTTTGTGCGCAGCCATGCTGCCCGTGCTGGGGCTGGCCGATTCGGCCCGTGTGGCTTTGGACAACTTGAACCGGGCCGAGAGGTCATCGCCGAACTTGAATTTCATGTACGGCCAGGCGCCCATGTTTTCCGGTTCGTCCTGGATCCACATCACCTCGGTGCCCTCGGGCAACCCGTCGAGCGAATCGAGCATCTCGGATACCGATAGCGGATAGAGTTGTTCGACGCGCATAATCGGTACGTTTTCGATCTCTTTGTCCGTGCGTTCCTGCAAGAGGTCGTAGTAGATTTTGCCGGTACACAGCAGAAGCCGACGGGCGTTCTTCAGCGGCACCTTGCGATCGGGCAGCACCTTTTGGAAGCTTCCTGAGGCAACGACCTTCAGCGGACTGGTGACTTCGGGGTGCCGGAGCAAGCTCTTGGGCGTCAGCACGATGAGTGGTTTTCGCCATTTGCGAATCACCTGTCGGCGGAGCAGATGGAAGAACTGGGCCGGCGTGGTCGGCTGGCAGACCTGGATGTTGTCTTCGGCTGACATGGCTAGCCAACGCTCGATGCGGGCGCTGCAGTGCTCCGGGCCCTGGCCCTCGAAGCCATGTGGTAGCAACATGACCAACCCTGACAGCCGATCCCATTTGTCTTCGGCACTGGCAATGAACTGGTCGACAATCACTTGGGCCACGTTCCAGAAATCACCGAACTGGGCTTCCCAGATACACAGACCGTTGGGGCAATCGAGTGAGTAGCCGTACTCAAAACCGAGTACGCCTGCTTCGCTCAAGGGACTGTTGTAGAGTTCGAGATGCGCTTGGTCCTTGCTGACGTGTTCCAGTGGCACGTAGAGTTCACCGCTGCGAACATCGTGCAGCACCGCATGGCGGTGGCTAAACGTTCCGCGTTGACAGTCCTGGCCCGTCATTCGGATCGGATGTCCTTGATCGAGCAGGGATGCGAAGGCGGCACCCTCGGCGGCGGCCCAATCCAGTGGTCGCTCTCCCGCAGCCATCTCGCGGCGCTGCGAGAACGGGCGTTTGAGCTTCTTGTGCGATGAGAAGCCATCGGGCAAGCGTGTCAGCGAATCAACCAGCTCGCTCAGTTTTTGCACATCGATCGTAGTGTCGACGGGATCGTCGGGTTCTGGGCCACCGAAGTACTCACTCCAATTGGCAGCGAGAGTTTGCGTATCGGCGACGAATGATTCATTTTTGCTGGCCTCGAACTCGCTTTCGAGCTTTTCCGTCCGCTCCTTGCTGATTTTGTCAGCTTCCTCTTCGGTAATTTTGCCGAGTTTGAGCAGCCGGTTGAGGTATTGTTGCCGGACATTGGGACGGCGATCGATCTCGGCGTACATCAGCGGCTGAGTGAATCGCGGCTCGTCGCCTTCGTTGTGCCCCCAACGCCGGTATGCATACAAATCGATGACCACGTCGCGATGAAATTCTTTGCGGAAATCCATTGCCAGGGCGACGACCTGAGCGACAGCCTCGGGGTCCTCGCCATTGACGTGGAAAATCGGAATTTGCAGCATGCGGGCGATGTCCGTCGCATAGGTCGTGCTGCGGCCATCGCGCGGGTCGGTCGTGAAGCCAACTTGATTGTTGATCACGACGTGTAGCGTCCCGCCGGTGCGGTATCCCGGCAGTTCGCTGAGGTTGAGCGTCTCCTGGACGATTCCCTCGCCTGCGAACGCGGCGTCTCCGTGTACCAGGATGGTCATGACCTCTTTGCGGTCCGTGTCGCCTCGGTTGTCTTGCTTGCAGCGACAACGCCCCTGGGCGACGGTGTTGACGAATTCCAAATGGCTCGGGTTGAAGCACAGGGAAATGTGAAGTTGATCGCCTGAGGCGGTCTTCCAGTCGCTGCTGTATCCGAGGTGATACCGCACGTCGCCACCGCCGCGGCTCAGTTCCGGTGTCGGATCATCGAAGGACCAGAAGATGTTCATCGCTCGTTTCTTGAGGATGTTGGCCATCACGTTAAGCCGGCCGCGGTGAGCCATGCCCATCACGACTTCCTTCACCTTGTGTTGGCCGGCTTTCTCCAAAGCCAAGTCAATCAGCGGGATCAGGCTCTCGGCACCCTCGAGCGAGAATGTTTTGGCGCCGACGAATTTGCGGCGTACGAACTCTTCAAAAATGCTCGCGTCAGCCAATCTCGCGTAGATGCGGCGTTGGCGTTCGTAGGACAAGTCGAGACGGTTCTCAGTGGTTTCCATCCGCCGCTGCAACCAATCGCGGATATTGCGATTGTCGATATGCATGAACTGGGCACCGATGGAGCGACAGTAGGTCTGCTGCAGCTTCTTCAGGATGACATCCAGGGTGCTGCCCGAGACGTTATCGAGGACACTGCTGTCGAAAGGTCGGGCGAGATCCTGGTCGCTCAGACCATGCGTCTGCGGCGATAGCTCCGGGCAGCCGTTTTCATAGAGTCCGAGCGGGTCGAGTTTGGCGACGAGGTGCCCTCGCACTCGGTACTCCCGCACGAGTTGGTCGATGCGGTCTTGAATGCGCGCCAACCACAGGGCTTGGTCGACGTTCTGATTGCCCGTCGATCCTGTCGGCACCCCCGCACTGGCGGTTGCCGTCAGGCCAGGGGCAGCGGCCGCGCCCGCAGGCGAACCGTCTGGTTCAGCACCGGGACCGGACGTCCTCGTTCGAGACGTGCCCGCAGTCGGCGCGGGGCCTGCCCCCTGCACGGGGGCTCCTGCTCCGACGAGAAATTGCTCGAAATAGTGACGCCAAGTTTCTGAAACGCTCGACGGATCACGCACGTATTGCACGTAGAGATCGTCGATGTAGTCCAACGAATAACTGTTCATGAGCAAAGGCAACGATCCAGCCAATCGAGAGCTGGTCGCAGTGTTGGCTTCCTAGGAGGTGAGTTGGCGGAGCAGGGAGCGCGATTCACAAAGCGAATGGGGGCCGCTTTATTTTGTCTCGTACGGGCGGATGAATACTCTACGCAAGCAACGGCCTTGTGGGTAGACAAGACATGGTGAACTTTTTCGTGTTTCTCGCTACGTTGGTGGGTCCCACTCGCCCGCGTTCGCTTTTCCCTAACCCAAAACTCTGGATTCATGGCCGTTCTGATTCAACTCCGCGACGCCTTCAAACGCTTCGGTGACCAAGTTCTGCTCGACGGAGCGAATGCGAGTCTGGTGGAGGATGTCAAAATTGGCTTCGTTGGCCGCAACGGGGCGGGCAAGTCCACGCTGCTGCGCATTTTGCTAGGCGAGGAGGAGGTCGAGAAAGGCGAAGTGATCCATCACCCTAACCTACGAATCGGCTATCTGCGACAGCATGATCCGTTCCAGGAAGGCGAATCGGCGCTGGATTTTTTGATGCGAGACAGTGGCGCACCCGATTGGCGGTGCGGGCAGGTCGCAGGGCAATTTGAGCTTAAGGGCGACTACCTCGAAGGCCCGGTGAAGGCCCTCTCGGGCGGGTGGCAGACGCGAGTGAAGTTGGCTGCCCTGCTGCTGCACGATCCCAACCTGCTGATGCTCGACGAACCGACGAACTTTCTTGACCTCCGCACCCAGATCTTGCTCGAGCACTTCCTGCGCGATTTCGGCAAAGCGGCCTTGATCGTTAGCCACGACCGGGCATTCCTGAAAGCAACCTGCAGCCAAACGCTGGAATTGGCCAAGGGGCAACTGACGATGTACCCCGGTAAAATTAACGATTTTCTCGAGTTTCGTGACGAGCGACGCGAGCACGATCGCCGTGTCAATGCCACCGTGATCGCGAAACAGAAACAACTCAAACAGTTCATCGATAAAAATCGCGCCAATGCTTCCACCGCTAGCCAAGCGCGGAGCAAAGCCAAACAGCTCGAGAAATTGCAGACCGTGGAACTGGAGGTCGACGAACCCACCGTCAATATCCGGGCGCCGCGCGTGCAGCCTCGCCAGGGTACTGCCGTCCGCTGCGAACAATTGGCGATCGGCTATCCCGACAACCGCGTCGCTGAGGACATCTCGCTAGAAATTGAGCATGGCCAACGCGCGGCCATCGTCGGCGACAACGGGCAAGGCAAAACGACCATGCTGCGGACGCTCGTGCGCTCGCTCGAACCTCTCGATGGCAGAATGAAGTGGGGCCATGGGATCGAGATCGGCACCTATGCGCAGCACGTGTACACGACCCTCGATGAACGCCAGACGATCCTTGAGCACCTCGAATATTCGTCCGATCCCGACACGACCCGGCAGGATGTGCTCGCCATGGCCGGAGCTCTGCTGTTTCGAGATGAGGCTATTCACAAAAAGATCAAGGTGCTCAGCGGTGGCGAACGAGCTCGCGTCTGCATGGCCAGCCTGCTGTTGGGGACCGCCAACGTGCTCGTGCTCGATGAACCGGGGAACCACCTCGATGTCGAAACCGTTGAAGCTCTTGCTGACGCTCTGCAGCAATACAAAGGCACCGTCATCTTCACCAGCCACGATCGACACTTCATGGCCCAGGTCGCTACCAACGTGATCGAAGTCCGCGATGGTCGGGTCCGAAATTACTTCGGCAGCTACGACACCTACTGCGATGCGGTCGAGAAAGAGGTTTCCGAAGGCGAGCGACAACGCAACGCCGCCGCGGGCACGTCCGCGGGTTCGTCAGGCGGTGCCAAGTCGAGTGGGAAAAACGATCGGAAACAGCACAAAGATCAGCGAAAAACAGGCAAGGAACTCAAGAGCCTAGAACGCAAGATCGCCAAACTCGACGACGAGAAAAAAGAGCTCAATGAACAGCTACTCACCGAGACCAAGCCCAATGAAGCGGTGCGGTTGCACGAGCAGATCAAAGGCATCGAAGTCGAGCTCAGCGAGGCGGAGGAAAAGTGGATGGAATTGAGCGATTTCTAATAGTGCCGCAGTGAGCAGATGAGGAAAATGTGGTTCATCCGACGGAAGCGTGCGCAGAGCACAGCGGAAGGTTTTTTGAGGCATGGCTCCAGTATCCAATGATCGTTCAAAAATGCGTCCCTGACGAACAAACGCTCACCAGGGACCGACAACACCATTGGCGTACCGCTTTTGCAGGGAAACGCTGGCGACCGAGATATCCCTTGCCAAGCCAGCACCTCTGCAGAGCTCGGCTCCGTTTCTCCCGGCAGTGCCAGTCCAATATTGTCAATCACATCCCACAGATAAATCCTTCGATACGGGAGCCATGCCTTGAAAACCTCGGGCGAACGCTTCCGTCGGTTGAGCCGAAAATGTCCACTTTCCGCCAGGGTTCTTCCGCCAGAGACCTCACCTACTCGGTTTTCACCTCGGATTGATACTCGTCGGATTGATTATTCTTCGGTGTCCTCTCCGGTGTCGACGGCGGTGGGATCTTCCAGCGGTGCCAGCACGATCCGCTTCGTCAGTTCTTTGCCTGCTCGCCAGATTTTAATGTCCTGGGTTGAGCCGATCGGTTGTTGCTCGACCGCTTGTTGTAGCGCGCTCATGCGTCGCACTCGCTGTCCGGCAAACTCCATGATCACATCCCTGCTTTGGAGACCAGCGGCGTCCGCAGCCGAATCAGTGATGACTTGATGGACGAGCACACCGAGGTAGGTGGGGAGGTCAAGTTTATCAGCGAGCTTGGGGTTCAGTTCGGCCAGACGCACGCCCATCGCGGCCCGGCGCACCTGCTGGTACTGAGCCAGTTCGCGGGCGATCCAGTGAGCTTGATTAATCGGGATGGCGAAGCCGATGCCTTGATAGCCACCGTTGCGGGTGGCGATTGCGGTGCTGATGGCGACGACTTTGCCGTCGAGGTCCACCAAGGGGCCACCTGAATTGCCGGGATTGATCGCCGCATCGGTCTGAAACAGCCGGCCGCGACGGATTTTGCCGATGCTACGGTGCTTGGCACTGATGATCCCCGCGCAGACTGTCGCTTCGAGCTTGAAAGGACTGCCGATGGCGAGTACCCAGTCGCCGATTTCGATGGGGTCGGAATCACCCAGCGTCGCGGTTGCCAAATCGCGTTCGCTGAGCAAACGCAGCACAGCGATGTCACTGGCGGGGTCCCCGTACACGCTCTCGGCAACCAATTCACTTTCGTCGGGCAATTGCACCACGACGCGTTTGGCATTGGTGATCACGTGATTGTTGGTCATCACCCAGTAGGTCTTTTCAGGGGAGGAATCGGCATCCTCGGCGTCTTCTGCGTCGCCGGTGGGCAGCAAATTCACAAGGACTCCGGACCCCAAGCCCGTCAAGGGATAGCCTTCATCATCGGTTTGAGAAGGTGGCTGGGGGCCGAAGGTTTCGTCACCGGTCGGATCGTTCGGGGCTTCGCCTGGCGTTTCCTCTTGGGCGGTGGACGTTTGCGAATTCTGGCCGTAGGAATAGACCGTCACGACGGCTGGAGTGGCTTCACGAGCGGCGTGTCGAAAGGCGATCGAGAGCGCCCGAGCATCGCTTTTAAAGACACTCTCTTGTTCGGCCACGTCCTGTTCCGCAATCTCTTTTTCAAGCATGTCCTGTTCAATGGCGTCCTCGCCGGCGCTCGGCAGCGTGACGATCTCCTGCGCCCCGGTGGGCAGTGGGCAGGCGAGCATGAGTAGGAGGGCGGTAGCGAGTGCCGTGGGCACACCGTGAGCGGTCGTTTGACAGATTGGGAACATGTACTCGTTTTCTCGAAGCGTCAAAAAGGAACGCGATCTGAGCAACACCACGATCGACCAGTGGCGTCGATCTCGGGGGCATCGATCTCGGGCGCTGGACAGGCCAGCCATTGAATTCTAAACAGTTGCCACCCTGATCGGATAGGTTCGATGCTCAAGCGGGCGAGTCGGCACTGCCGGAGGCAACCTCCCGAGAGTGAACCCCAGTTGGGTGTGTCGATCTTCCTGGCTTGAGTAGGTTTTCCTGGCGGTTGAAGTTTGCTACGCTAATGATGCCCTGAAGGCGGAATTGACACCTCTCTTCTCGACTGAATCTATGTCCAGCATCTCCGCACGCCCCTCTTCATTCATGTCCACCTCGGAATACGAACCGCCCGCCGACGATGAAGTCTTGCGATTGGTCCAAGCGGCGATTTCCGCGCGCAATCATGCCTACGCGCCTCACAGCCATTTCTACGTGGGGGCTGCCGTGCTGCTGCACGGCGGCCGGATCGTGGAAGGCTGTAACGTCGAGAATGCGAGCTATTCGTTGACTCAGTGCGCCGAACGTGTGGCTGTGACCACTTCGGTGGCCGAGGGCCATCGCAACTTCCGGGCGATCGCCGTGGCCAGCGTTGGTGGCGCCATGCCCTGTGGCGCCTGTCGCCAAGTCCTGGCCGAGTTTGGCATGGACATGGCGGTGTACACGGTCGATGTTATTGACGGCGAGCAGAAAATGCGATTGCTTTCTGAACTGCTACCTGATGCCTTCTCGGGCACGGATCTGTTGCCGTAAAGAGATGGGGTTGATCTTTGTGTGAGGCGTTCGGTCCGCTCGCAGAACGGTACGCCCAATCCACCCAAGTGGAATCAGCATTCGATGTACTCCTCCGATTGGCCGCACAGGGGATCGATCACGTGGCCGGACCAGCGAACGAGCCGGTGGCTCGTCGGCCACTGCGTACCGATCGCAATCAGCGATACGAGGGTGAGTAGTTCCCCAATGAATGTTCGATGGTGAATCAAGGCGGCGAAACAGCCAGCCACTGCAAAACAGCTGACCATGGTCAGAAGTTGCCGGTTGTAGACGTTTCCCAAACGCTTGCTCAGCCGGCACGAGCGATAAATGGAACTCGATGGGCAGTCCCACTTCGCAATGAAGCTGCGGAGAGCCACGCCACGTTGGTGGTATTTCAAACTGCAACGCAGGCGGCGGCGGTGAGTCGCCCGGTAAATGGGAACCGTCCCAGCACTCAGCGCCACGCCAGCGGCGATCCCCAGCAGCCAGCCACTGAGCAGCGAGAGCGTCGGCGCGTCCCAGAGGTCACCGCGGTCGCTCCACCTCAGTGCGATCCGCAGTACCAGAGCGGCGATTGGCAATCCCGCCACGATGATTAGCCAGGTACGCAGGTGTCGCAGTTGATCGGCAATGCAGCGATGCGGCGCCTGCTGGCGCAGCCCTCGAGGGATCCGCCGCCAGATGCAGACCAACGGTGATCGCAGGCTTTCGAGGACCATCGGATCGCAGGGCGCATTCGAATCCGCTCGACGTCGTATCGTGGCAGCGTCATCGGGCGGATTCAAGTTCAATCGTCTCGTTTGGGGGAGCGAGGTTTCTGGTGACGCAGGCATGTATCGGTTGCTTGATCACTGCGCAGCGGGTTGGAACAAGTTCAATCTAGCTGACCGAGCAGGGAGCCGACGGCAGGCGGGGGGAAATCACCGGAAATGGCGGTCTCTGCGGGTGTTGGGACCTGCGTGACCGGCATGATCGGTAGTCGGCGGGCAGCGGCCGAGAAAGTGGTTCTTTGGCCGGGGTGACCAAACGTGTCATGGCGTCAGCGAAGAATGTCGGGTGTTCCAGGGCATGGCCCGCTTCCCGATTGCAAAGGACGTTTCTGATGACTCAGTTGACCCTCTTTTCCGACCTGTCTCCCGCAGCGGCTACCGACACCGACCCAACCGAGTTGGACACCTTGTCAAAACTCGCGAGCCTGATCCGCCAAGGGCGGACCCGGATGCAAACTCAGTCGCAACAACGCAGTCGCCCGATTCAGTCCATTGGCGATCTCGCTCAGTCCGTGTTGCTGCGACATGATCTCGTCGCTCGTCGCCGCGCCGCAGCGGAAAATCCCGTCAGCCGACTGCCTGCGACGGGAGCCGAACGCTCTTCCGCCCACGTGCAAGTGGCGACTTAGGCTCCGACCGGAAAAAGAAAAGGCACAAAACCGGATCAGCCGCAGCAGAAAGTGGATTCAGGGTGTGGGCCGATATCGTCGATAAATCAGTGGGGAGAGCACAGGTCCCGGCAGACTGCATTTACTTCGTCAACTCATCCACTGCATCGCCCCGGGCGTCAGTCCTCTTTATCCTACACATCTTTTCGGGTAGATACACAGGCACATAAAGGATCTTAGTGTGCTCAGGGAGGGCTGCGGCGATGGAATGGATTGAATCGGAGTTCGCTTGGCTTGAATTAGGCGACCTGAGACGAGAAAAACGCGTTAAAACGATTGTCGAGCAGTTTTCGAGAATCGCTGAGTCCCAACCCGGCGCATGTATGGGGGATTCCGATTTGGAAGCGCTCTATCGTGTTGCCAAAAATCCCGCAATCACAACAGACGCCATTTTGGATGCTCATCAACAAGCTGCGATTGTGCGGACAGCTTCGCATGCCGTGGTCGTTCTCGCCCAGGACACATCCGTTATTGATCTGACCAAGCCGAGTCGGCAGGTCAAAGGGACCGGGCCGCTAGAGTCCGACGATAAATTCGGATTCTTTCTTCACCCGCTCTATGCCCTGAGTGAGCAAGGTCTTCCGTTAGGAATGGTCGATCATGTCCTCTGGACACGCCAATCCATTCTCACCAACGTGGACAGACCCGACAAAGAGCGTCTCCGCAAACAATCTTGTTACGAATGCATCGGCTCGCGATCGGGCTGGGAATTCCGATCCGTGTCGCTCACCTGCCACCGTATTGCAGCAAGTACAACCCGATCGACCACCGACTTTTCTGCCATCTGACTGCGGCGCTCAGTGGTCGCTTAGTGGAATCACTCTCATGGATGCAAATGCTGTTCTCAGAAGTGACGACACGTCGCGGTCTCAAAGTTGTCTGTGAATTGGCTCGCAAGGTGTATCAATCAGGAATCAAAGCCAATTCAGAATTTCGCAAAAATGAACCTACCCAACGTGATGCCCAGCTCGGTCAATTCAACTATGTACTGCCGAACTGAAATCCCGAAGTTGTTTCCGAACGTGTCCTTAACGCGTCGGGTTACCAATAAAACAGGCTACTCATAACGCGGAATGAATTCCCAGTACCTGCTTAGCCTTCTTTCTTGCACCCCTCACCGCGAGCATGGGCGATCCGCTCACACTGGAGGCTGTGCCTCCTGTGGTCATTAAAACCACCCCGGTCGCAGGCGATGGGGAGGCCAGCGCCAACGTCACTGAGATCTGATAGTTGTGCGAATTGTCCCGCAACGTATGCAAGGCTGAGAAACATTCCAGCGGCTTTTACACCGGGAGCAGTCATCGCGAGGTCTAACCGTAGACTGTCAAAACGATGAGATTGACGAGTCATTCGAATTCGCAGCTCATCTCCCATCGGGGTAGGTTCGCTTTGCGTTAATGACAAACAACAAGATAACCTCGGGTTCAGGTCGTGAGAGCGCAGCGAGCAAACTGCAACCCAAGGTTACGTCTGATGTTCAACGCCACTACCTGCAAAGCTGAGATGATATGGCAGGGGTCCAAAACACGGCAAGGTTATCGCGAGGCTCTTTGGGGGCTTCGTTTCCTGCGACGCAGCCCTGTGACAATCCCGGCAACCGACAATCCGCCCAGTAGCACGAAGGATCCAGGCTCGGGAACAGCCGAAACAGAAGGGTTGATCGAGCCAAAGCTTGGATTGAAAGGGTCGCCGTTGAACGTCAGCGTATCGGCAACGTTCACCGCATTGATATCGAAGATCTGGTTGCTGTTCGGATTGTTGATGGCATACCAGTCTCCCATTGAAGCGTCACGGAAGACAAGCTGAGGCTCGTTACCGGTGAATGCGAAATCCTGACCGCCGAGTTGCGAACCGTAAAGTCGAAACAGATCCGTTGTCGAATCGGGAATTCCGATCGCGTCTTGGACCCCGATCAACCGACTGATATCGTCGATGATGCCGTCGTCATTGGTGTCGATGTCGGCCGGTGGTGCCGACTGGTCATAGTCGGTGACCAAGACAATGGTGTGCGTGGGGTCGAGTAAATCGCCGATCGTGGCGACCAGCAAGCCATTCGAATCGAAGGTTCCATTGATCAGCGAAGAGGTATCCACGGTTCCGGCTCGACCAAACTCGCCTCCGATGCCCAGGACGTAGCCCCTGTATGCCGTCCCGGCCATCCCTCTCAATTCGATTTGCTGGGTGAGAGGATCCCGTCCGGCTGGGGCAGGTCGAAACTCGCTAATCACCCCAGCATGCACTGGCGTAGAGAGCGAAACGACCGCTAATAATAACAATAGACTACTCGAGATAAATCGCATCAGGTGACTCCGGTTTTTGGCTTTGATATTGCTTGTATTCAAACGAATTGATTGGCGAGGGTGCCTGTGGTGCATCAACGCGTCACACGCGCGTTCAGTGCGTCGACGGCGAGTTGCTCTAGCAACATGTCATCAACGAGGCGTCGTTGTTGATCCAAAACGCTGTCGATCGCGGTAGCTTGGGGCGTCATCGGTGAGGCCTCGGCCGTGCTATCGCTCTCGGGTGAGGAGCCGTCTTGGTTGAGAGTATTGATGATGATCAAGGCGTCCAACGCAGTGATCTGTCCGTCCTCGTTGACATCAAGATTTCGCGGATCATCGGCATCCGTTTCGACGTCGGATGATGGCTCGCTTTCGGCAAGCACCAATCCGCGGCCGAGAGAGTTGATCACCCGCAGGGCGTCCACGGCCGTCACGAACCCATTGCGGTCGACATCGGCGCGACGAGCGGAGGAGGCACCCGTTCGATTGGACTCAAACGCTCCGCTGTCAGCTCGGGCACCTTGCGGACGAACGACGCCACGCTGATCCACGGCGAGTCCAGCGTCGTTTCCGTTATTGATCGCGAGACTGCCGGCGAGCAAGGCATGAGTCATCGTCGGCCCACCATTGTTCGCCAGCGGAGCCAAACCTGCGGCTCCGCCGATCACGTTGTTGCCGACGTCAATAATAATACCGTTAATGTTGGGATCCGTAGTTGCCGTATTGCTGGCCACGATGGATGAGCCGACCGTGGTGACGCCGCCAGCGACACTCAAGCCACCGCCCAGCGTCGCCGTGTTCATGCCGACCGTGACACTGGTCAATGTCACGTTGCCACCTTCGGTCCGTAAACCACCACCCGCACCGGAGGTGGAGGCGGATCCATTGGCACGGTTTCCACTGATCGTTGAGTTCATCAATTCGATATCGCCGCTGGTCGAATCGTTAAAAACTCCGCCGCCGTCGCCCGATGTATTCCCCGAAACTGTGGAGGCATCAATGATCATCGTGCCCGCTGCATTCCAAAGACCGCCGCCTTCATTGGCAGCGATGTTTCGGCTCACGGTCGTTTGGCTGATCGCAATATTGCCAGCGCCGGAAACGTGCAGCCCGCCGCCATTGCCGGGTGAGGAGAACAATGCTCCACCACGGCCCGGCGTTATCACGCCCGCGTTGTTTCGGTCTAGCACGACGCGGGTCAACGTGATGCTGTTGCCAATCCCGACGGTTCCCGCAGCGACCGAATTATCCTCGATTCCGCCACCCGCGCGACTGGCCACATTAGACGTGATTTGCGTGTCCGTGATCGCGATGATGCCGCCATCGACGTTCAGGATTCCACCGCCGCTGCCGGAGACGCCGTCAGCAAAGTTGGAGAGAATGATCGCGTTGCTGATTTCGACATTGCCGCCGTTATTGAAGATGCCGCCACCGCCTTGATCGGCCGCCGCCCCAAGAGCGGTGTTGAGCTGGATCAAAGTGCCGTTTCGCACCGTCAATGTGCTGCCCGCTTGGTTCCAAAGACCGCCGCCTTCCGCCGCCGCGACGTTGCCCGAAACGAGGCCGCCGTCGATCGTCACGTCGGCGATGCCGCTGACGTGCAGACCGCCACCGTTGCCGGGCGTGGCAGGTCCACCGGTGGCAATGGTATTCACATCGTTGTTAATCAAGTCGCTGTTGGTAAGCGTGACGTTGCCGTCGATGATTTCGATTCCGCCGCCTGCTCGATTTGCCCCATTCGATTCGAAGCTGCTGTTTGCAATGGTGACGGCTCCGGCCACGCTGAGTAGGCCACCGCCACTGCCTGCGGTCCCGTCGGCGAGATTGTCGTCAAGATTGGTAGCGTCGACGTTGAGTGTTCCACCGTCGTTGTAGATGCCGCCCCCACCGCTGTCGGCGGCGTCACCTGAGGCAGTATTCCCTTGAACCGCGACACCCGAAACCGTGAGGATCCCTGTCGACGAATTCCACAGCCCGCCACCCTCGTTGGCCGCAAAGTTGTTGCTGACCGTTCCGCCTTCAATGGTCACTTCGCCCGGACCGCTGACGTGCAGTCCACCGCCATTGCCGGGATTGGCGCGGAACCCCGCCGCTTGGCCTACACCGTCGGCGCGAAGAAACTCCAGTGATTCGATTGGCAATGCCGATCCGTCGATCCGCAGGTTATCCAAAAAACCTCGAAACGGATTCTGAAACAGGAATTGCCGATTCGCACCAATGAACAACGGAAGTGTTTCTGGATTGACCGCTCCCGCATTGATGCTGAACGTATCAACGAGGGTCAATCCATCATCGACTGTCCCTTTATAGAACTTAACATTGTCGGCCGTTGCCGTTCCGTCGTAGCTGGCGGCGAAGTAAACGTACTCACCCACCTCGATGTAGGCCTGGGACGACTCCCGAGTTTGTCCGTCGACAGTCAGTTGCAGCGTTCCTGCGTTGGTGCGACTACCCCCGCGCAATCGGAAACCAGCGTCCGATGTCCCATTTTCAAACAAGCTGGCTTGCAGGCCGATGCTTGCCGAGCTTGACGGCAACATGTACCAGCCAGAGAGAGTGAATGCATCGAGGGTATCGACGGCATCAAAATCGAGAGCGTGTTGCCCGTGACTAACATTGGAGAATTGATTTCCCGCGCCGGTGTTGTCGAACGCGCGGTCGCCGTCCTCGCCAGAGACGCCGGTTCCCGTTGCGCTGTGCAAATCCGCGGGCGTCGTGCTATTGTTGGCATTAAAATTCAGGACAGGGTTGCCACCACCATCGGCGGCCGCTCCCGTCGCGAGCGCCGTCGGTCCAGTTTCATTGAAGTTATAATACAACAGAGGCTCGGGGATGTTGGCACCGGCCAAACTTCGATCCAGTCCCGCACCGTTGTCGTCTAGGTTGACGTTGGTCAAGGTGGTGAGCGCACTGCCGACGGTCTCGATGCCGCCGCCAGCACGGACGGCAATGTTCGCGTTGATGGAAGTGTCGACAACGATCAGGGTTGCGCCGTTACTGAGAATTCCACCGCCACTACCTGACAGACCATCGGCCAAGTTTCCACTGATTGTCGTTTCAGTCACAGTGACCGTCCCACCGTCGGTGAAGATCCCACCACCGCCTTGATCCGCAGCGTCGCCCGAGGCCACGTTGCCCGAGATGTTGACGTTGTCGACGGTCAAGGTTCCCGCTGCACTGTTCCAGAGTCCGCCACCTTCACCGGCGGCGGTGTTGTTGGTGACGGTGGCGCGTCGGATGGTTGCGTTGCCGGTCCCGGAGATATGGACGGCACCGCCGTTAATCCCAGCCATATTTGCGTTCATGACCAATGGCACTTCGGTGGCAGAGTCGAAACCAAGATCCAACGTCAGGTCACCAATGATTTCGAATGCGCCGCCAGCGCGGCCTGCTACGTTGCCTTCAACCAATCCGCCCTGATACGACCCGGTGCCGCCGGACGCAACCAACAGGCCGCCGCCGTTACCCATCGGACTCGCCGCGGAGTTACCGATCATGTCATTGTTGTTGAATTCGTTGTCCGCAGCGGTGTGAATCGCACCGCCTCCCAGTCCCGGCGCGTCGCCTCCGGCGGCGTTGCCGACAAAGGAGTTGTCGGCCAAGAACAACGTGCCGCCCTCGCTCGCGATCGCCCCGCCGTTGACCGCCGCGGTGTTGTTGGTGAAGACGCTGCGGTCGACGCTGGTGTCGGGAAGATCTCCGTCGGCAAAGAGGGCACCGCCGAACCTTGCCTCATTGTTGTCGAAGGACGAATCGAGCACCGACATGAAACCGCCATTGCTGTTCCAGAAGCCGCCGCCTTCGTTAGCAGCTGAATTGCCGTTCACGGTTGCGTTGCTGACGACGGAAAAACTGAACCCGGATTGGTGCAGCGCGCCACCGTTGACTGCGGCAAAGTTATTCTCGAAATCGGTACCGTCGCTACTGAAAAATCCTAGATTTTCGACACCGCCGCCCGCGCGAGCTGCGCGGTTACCACTGATCATGCCGCCGGTGGTCGAGAAATCGGCGAAGGCTGGGGCGAGCACGCCGCCACCGTCAGCGGTTCCTTCGATCGCTGTGTTGTCGGCGATATCCGTGTTCGTCACGACTGAGAATCCAGCTGCAAAGATCCCTCCCCCACCGGTTCCCGCCAAAGTCGCGCCGGCAGAGTTGCCTTCAATGACGCTGTCGTCAATCGTCAAGTTTTGGAATGACAAATCGCCCGCTTCGGTGTAAACACCGCCTCCGCTTTGAGTCGCAGTGTTCCGTGAAACCATTGCGTCGGTGAGTACCGTATTGCCACCATCGCTGTAGACGCCGCCCCCATCGGTCGCTGAGTTACCGCTGATTGTGGCACCGTCGACAAACAGGTTTCCCGTCGCGCTGTTCCACAATCCGCCCCCTTCCCCGGCGGCCATGTTGCCGCTGACCGAACCATCATTGATACGAACGATCCCGTTACCCGTTATGTGCAGTCCACCGCCGTTTCCTGGATTGGCCGCAATCGCAACATCCAATCCCGTCGCGCCGAACCGCCGAGCTTCCAACTCACTAATCGACACTACCGAACCATCGATGCGGATTTCATCGAGCAGTCCGTTGAACGGGTTGATCGTCAATCCACTCGTGCGAGTCACACCGATGGACAATGGAACGTTCTCTTGCTCGACGACGCCCGCATCGAGCGTTAACGTGTCTACCAGCGTCACGCCGCCCGTCGTCGTACCTTTGTAGAACTTTACGTTGTCGGTCGAACGGGTACCGTCGTAGGACACGGCAAAATAGACGTACTCACCGATCTCGGTATAGACTCTCGAGGATTCGATACTGCGATCGCGGTTAACCCTCAGTTCCAAGGTACCGGCGTTGGCGACTGCACCGCCTCGCAATCGAAAGCCGCCGGGTGCGTCATTGATCGAGATCGTTCCGTTTTCAATCAGCGCGTCTTGCCGACCAATGCTCTCGGTCGCCGATTCAGGCAACATGAACCAACCTGATAATGTGAAGGCGCTCAACGCATCAATGGCGTCGAAGTCGACTGCGTTTTGAGCGTGGCTGGCGTTGGTAATCCCGGTGCTATTCGTGTTATCAAAGGCAAAGTCGCCGGGCCGCCCCGAAACGCCGCTGCCGTCGGCAGCGCGCAGGTCCGCCGGCAGCCCGCCGTTCGCCGTTAGCAGCAACGACGGCTCACCGCCGGGAGTCGCGGCGGACCCCGACGCGGGCGCCGACGTGCCGCGTTCATCAAACAGGTAGGCCAGCAGTGGCTGGCTGGCCGGACCTCCCGGGGACCCCACGCCGGCATTGTTTCCATCGAGCGTCACGTTATTGAGGACAGTCTCTGAGCCAGCTGTCGACTCGATCCCGCCGCCCGCCCGATTGGCGATATTGCCAGTCACGATTGTGTTGTTGACGGTGGCACTGCCGCCGAGATTGAAGAGACCTCCACCACTTCCGCTGAGGCCGTCGGCGGCATTGGCGCTAATCTCCGCGTTGGAGACCATTAACGTACCGCCGTTATTGAACACGCCCCCGCCACCATCGTCGGCCGCCGGACCGCGGGCGACATTGCGGGTAATCGGGGTGCCCTCAACGGTCAAAGTGCCCTTGTCGTTCCACAAACCGCCGCCTTCTCGTGCAGCGATGTTCCCGCGAACGCTGCCGCCCACGATCGTGGTGTTGCCCAGTCCCGTGACGTGCAAGCCGCCGCCGTTGCCAGGCGCGGCGGTGCCTGCAGGGCCAGCGACGTTGTCATTCAGCTCGGTCCCATCGAGTTCGATCGTAGCCCCCGCGGCGGACTCAATTCCGCCGCCCGCTCGATTTGCAATATTGGCCGAAATAACGCTGTCGAAAAAACTCGCTCGCCCGGCGACACTCAAGACTCCACCACCGCTGCCCGCAGCTCCGTTGGCGAAGTTGTTCATCAATGCCGAGCCACTGACAATGACGATACCACCTTCATTGTAAAGACCTCCGCCGCCGTTGTCGGCCGCATCACCCGAGGCGACATTTGCCAAAATTTGACTGTTGTCGATCGTTAGTACTCCCGACCCGTTCCATAGTCCTCCGCCTTCATTGGCGGCGATGTTCTCGTTGATGAAGCTCTCTGCGATCAAGACATTGGCCGAGCCCGTGACGTGCAAGCCGCCGCCGTTTCCAGGTGCTGCGGCGGTCGCGTCGTCACCGACCACTCCGGCATTATTTTCGCTCAACGTGACACCGATCAAAGTCAACGCATTGCGTACCGCTGGCGAGGTCGCCACTTCAATCCCGCCGCCGGCGCGGCTCGCCACGTTGCCGTTGATCTCCGTATCAATGACGTTCACCTGAGCGGTATCGAGCGTCAAAATTCCGCCACCCGAGCCGGATGCGCCAGCGGCGAAATTGCCGGAGATCAAAGAATCATCGATTGAAACGGTGCCGCCTTTGGTTGCCACGCCACCACCACCGCCAGCGTCCCCGGTGGCAGCGTTATTAAGCACTCGTACGTCCGTGAGCACGAGTGAACCGCCGTTATTAAATATCCCGCCACCGCCTTGGTTTGACGCTGCACCAGCGGCTTCGTTGCCGCCCACCAACGCGTCGCTGGAGATCGTCATTGTGACGCCGCTTTGGTTCCATAGTCCTCCGCCTTCGCGGGCGGCAAGGTTGTTCAGCACGCCACCGCCGGACACTGTGACCGAGGTAGCAGTCGCGCCCGCGTCACCGGTGACGTGAAGCCCGCCGCCGTTGCCTGGGGCCGACGACCCGGCCGGACCGGCCACATTGCCCTGGCTCGGCAACAGACCGCCCAAAGTCACATCACTCAACAGTAAGGAACCGACCCCCAGCTCGATCCCTCCGCCCGCGCGATTGGCGACGTTGCTCTCGATCCGGGTGTCGCGAATCACAACGTCGCCCGATGCGCTGAATAGTCCGCCGCCCGAACCACTTGTGCCGTTGGCAACGTTCCCGACGATCGACCCGTTCAGAATCGTTAGCGTCGTGTCCACGTTGAAAATACCGCCGCCGCCCTCGTCGGCCGCAGCGCCCGTCGCTTCATTGCCAACAACGTTGACACCGTCCAAGGTCACCCGGCCTGCACCGGCCAATGACAATCCACCGCCGACGTCGGCAGTTCCACCCGTGATCGTCAAATCACTCACACTGAACGTGTTTGCACCGGCAGTAACGCTTAAAACTCGGCTGAGTCCGTCGCCATCGAGCGTGACCGCCGAAGCGTCCCCACGTGATATCCGGAGCGAATCGGAAACAACGAGCTCCGTACCCCCCAAGACGAATGTCGCGTCACCAAGTGTGCTCGAAAATCGAATTGTGTCTGTAGCCGTTGCCCCCGCTTGGCCAGCGGGCGCATCACCGACGATCGCGTTCGTATTGGCGGCCTGGATCGCCTCGCGGAGGCTCACGAATCCATCCTCAGCGATCGTGTCAGCGACTGTATCAACCAGATAGGTGGTCAGCAAACGACGTGCTTCGAGCGATTCGCAGCGTAGCCGCCGATGACGCGACCGGGATACTCGCGAGAACAGCGTCCGCTTGTTCCCTTTGCGTTCTGCACGGGAAAGAGGTGCTTTAATCTGACCTGTAGAATAATTTCTGCGTCGCCCGGAAAATATCATGTTTGCTCGAATCAAGATCTCTGGTGCCGCCGCATCGCCGTGGCTCAGCGAGCGGTCTGGGTTAAATGCACGAGAGGTACGAGCAGCGCCCGGTCGGCAGATTCCAAAACTTCAGAGGAATTGAAAAGAAAGTTGCGGAACCGCATGAGAAGGCCAAGGCGAAGTCGATATTATCGACCTCAACGCAAAGGCAGCGGGTTTGCTATGAGCCTATCCGAAAAGGGGTGTAATCCTTTGGAGGCGGGTCATGTGACCTGGTTCTCAACGGCCTCGCCGGAGAGGGGCAGCGCAATTTCCAAATAGGCTCGATAGGAAAATGAGCAAGAGCGTGGGCGAAATGCAGTTCGCTACAACGCTCGGTGAGACAGGTCGCCTACCGACTCGCTGACCAAGGCGATGTCACGTCCGGTTGAGTTTGCGTCGTCGACTTGCCCGATCGTGATCGCCGCGTAAACGATCGGTTGCTCAGTGGCGGGAATATCCAAGACGTTGCCATAATGATCCCCGACCAATCGCTTGAGCGGGCCGCCTACGACCCATCGATCATCTTTTGTGACGAACCATAACGTATATCCGCGAGATTCTTTCATTTGCACATGAACATGGATCTGCGCTCCGTCGATATCCACGACCATCCCACCGGCAACGTGCCGAGATTGATTTGGCTCATGGAATGAAACCAGTTGTGGAAAGTTCTCGTCTTGATCTTCAAACGCAGACTCAACTGCCCAGTCGGATCGTTTCGGGATGGATCCGCTCAAACCGGAAGAGGTTTGTTCATTGTGAACTACGGACGGTTCAAGGAATCGACCGAGTGTCGCCTGAAGTGTCAACATAGCGATGACGAAGCCGCACGCAGTAGCTAAAAAACCAAGCTTGATGGGCTGGAGCTTAGTACCGGTCGCTTGTCGTCGATCATTCTGTGGCGCTAAACCCATCATAGGTGACTGGTCCGACTCAATCGCAACAGCAAGCTGTTCCCATGTCTCACCATGCGGTGAGATCATGTCCGTCGACTCGATCAAACACTCCAGCGACTCGTTGAGAGCACGCATTTCCGCTTCGCATTTGTCGCAGCCAGTCTCGAGATGATCGCTGATTGCCCGAGCGACTGACGGATCCAATTCCCCCAGGATGTAAAGCTCAAGTCGATCTTGGCAGAAGTCGCAATTCACTGAATTAACCAATCATCTTTCGTCGTCGCTAAATGCTCTCGCAATTGTACCAAACCCCGGCGAATACGTGTTTTGACAGTACCTAATGGGATGTCCAAGCGATCGGCGATCTCCTCATGCGTCAATCCATCAAAAAACGCCATGTCCAATACTTCACGCATGTCCGCGGGCAAAATCTGGGTCGCTTCGCGGAGTCGCGCTGCCCGATTTTTCGCGGCGAATTGATCCGACGGGTCCTGCTGGGTATTCCGTCGACTACGAATAAATGAAAGTTCTTCGCCCGCTTCTCGCTGCACCTTGGCACGACCCCACTCCGAACGCATCAAATCTTGAGCACGGCTGCGTGCGAGCACCAAGAGATACGTACGTACCGGACCACGCCGTGGATTCCACCTGGAAGGGTTTTTCCAGATTTCCCAAAAAACCGTAACCAAGACCGTCTCGGCATCACACTCTTGCCCGCACACCCGGTAAGCGACCGTGAACACCAAATCGCGGTATCGATCATGAAAACACCGCAAACTCGCCTGATCTCCGCATTCGATTCTCTCTATCAATTGCTCGTCGGAATAATCCTGCTGAGCAACTACCAATGAAGCGTCTGCGGGCATCCGTGAAGAATTCAAGGTTCAGTCGTCCGGGTGGGCACAATCGTCGCCACGGGAACAGGGTAGACGCTGTGCGTCAACCAACACTTTTCTGAGTCATCGATCGGACGGACGTCTGCGGTATCTTCGGGAGTCTCTCCCCCGCTCACGACGCCTACATCGTAGACTGTATCCGGCCCCTCAACGTCTGAGCGTTGTCGCGAAAGCAGGAATTGAAACGCATACGCTTGACCGTCTTCGGCAACGACACTCACCATCATGTCGGCTTGATCGCCACGGACACGGACGCGCCCAATCATCGACAATTGGTGTCCGAGCAGCGGGCGATAGGCCGGTAGTCGAAAGAGGTTAACGAATCGGCTCAACGGCCCCGTCAACGCACGATTTTCAGGCGACGCCAGGCTGTAACAGACCTTTAACTGGGCGGGATCGGCGATTGCCTTTTGCAGGGACGCCAACTGCAGTTCAGCGACATCCTGGGGGGCGTAGCTAGGATCGGCAACATCGGGGTCAAAACCATCCTCATCCAAGAATTGCCGGCCCTCGGCCTGTTGCTCCACGACCTTGGTCGTCGCGCCGGTGAAGGGGCGCCAAACAAAGAAGCAAAATACCGCCAACGCCACACCGATCATCAGTCCCACCGCAGCTCCCATGAAACGTCGCGTCTGCAGGCGTCTATTCATTGAATTCCATGGGGAGGTCGCACACCGGCGGGTCAGGCAGTAGCTAATGATAGTTATGTCCACACAACGAGACCACTTGGAACCGTTCATTTTTCCCCGAACTTTCTATCCGCTCGAGGAAAACAGGCCCCCTCCCTGCACCCTCATTTTCGCTGTGTCGCTCTACGGCCTGGCCCACATCAGATCCAAGTGTTCACTCCAAGCTACGTATTTTCCCTAAAACCTAAAAACATTGACCTTCCGTGCTTGAAAATGCCAAGACTGAAGGAATACTATCTCTTATTGATCGATATCTATCATTTGCTGAAGGATAGCTTTGTCCACCGACGCTCGACGAGAAAGGCTCCGCGATCACGTCCGCACTCAAGGGTTTGCTAAGCGAAGGGGGCCATCCACTTTGTTTGTGCACCAGATCGCGGATTCGGTAGCAGCAAATCTCGCCAGTCTTCCCAATTCAGCTTTGGTCACTGGCAATCCGACTGTTTTCCAAATAATTGCTCCACGTCCGCGCAGCAGCCAACCCAGGGGGCATCGAATTCGGGCTAGTTGTCATCGGTTTGCGTCAGACCGACGACAAGCCCAGCGGATTGCCGGGGGCGCAAAGCCAGTTTTGGTCGCGACGAACTGCCTCTTCGGCCAGATGCTCTGGACTGCCGGCGGCGCGGCGGAATACTCGACCGAACTTGAGCACAATGTCGCACCAACCATGGGTGTCCAAGCCGATGCGAGTCAGGATGGGCTGCAGATGCTCTGGGATTGACCCGACCTTGTCGCTGCGAATTTGACGCCCCGTCCAATCAAGCAATTCCAGGTACCTTTCCAACGAGACACTTAGGAATCCCTTCAGGCTACCTCGCCGCCCCGAGCCGTCCAGATTCGGGCCGACTGCGAAGCACCAGGTGAGCGTGCGAACTCATGATAGAAAAGGTCAAACAGTCGATACCAAAGACGGACGCGAGAAACTCCATACGGTCGCGGATCCAGCCCCTGCGATGCTCATAGCACCGTCCAGTGGCCGCGTCTTTCCCGCAAAGCCATGCCTGCCTGACACAGCGTTCTACACAATGAACTACCTGAATTTGATTCGGATCGATCACTTCCCCACGAGCTTGCCTGGGCATGGTCTTCTCCCTACTGAGCGTGACGCTGTATTGTGGATGACGGTATTAGGAATCCTACGAAAAAGGCCAGGAAAGACAACTAACCAATGCCTGTCCCTGTTTGCCGTTGCAGGACTCTGCGTTCTCTGCGCCTCTGCGATTCAAACGTGAGGCCGGCATTTTTAGGTGCTTCTCGAATTTCAGTGGCAGTCATCCAGGATGCGGGATTTTCAAGGCAGTGGGCTCGCAACGTCGAACGACCCGCCGACTGGAGATTAAAAACACTGCTTGACGATCAGGCGACGAAGCTGGACAGAGCAAGTCTGCGTTGCCGTTCGATTCAGGTCGAGCATCGCTACGCCGACAGCCGAGAAGCATCGAGGCGTCCGCGACTTCCACGCCAGCGGATCATCACGCTTCACCGCTGAGACCGGCTTGATGGTCATGGCTCAGAATAGCCTTATCAGCTGAAGCCGGACGTTCTCGAGAGCGGCCGGGTGGGAGACGCTACCCGGTGCCTGACGGCACTCGGCTCATGACCTGAACGTTCAACACTAATCTCCACTAATCGCACACTAATCCTCCCAGCCGTGTTCAAGCAGCATCCCTTCACCCCACACGAACAAGAATGAGATTAGTGTCAGATCAGCGAAGATCAGTGTTCAAAACCTATGTTGGCGGTGCCAGGGGCGTCGATTGAATCGACAATCGGCATGAGAGCGACGTGAACTAGCCTTCGCGCCAATCAACGAATACATCGATTCCTGTCGGGCAAGCCGACGAGGGGATCGTGTTCTGCCTGCATCGGCACGCGATAAGAAGAGAGTGGAAGTGCTGGGACTCGAACCCAGGGCCATTCGATTAAAAGTCGAATGCTCTAACCAACTGAGCTACACTTCCAATTCGATCGTCGAGAAACAAAAACGGCACCGTTTCAATGACGGTGCCGCATTGCATTCGGCGATCATGCAAAATCAATTTGCAGCGGAGCGGACAGGATTCGAACCTGCGGACCGGCGTGAACCGGTCACCGATTTAGCAAACCGGCGCTTTCGACCACTCAGCCACCGCTCCAGGTGGTCTCGTTTGTCAGAGCGGAATTGTGCTCGATCCGGGCGAGCTTGGCAACCCATGTTGAGCCCTTGTTTAGAGATGCTTTGCACCTTTTTAGGTTCGCACGCTACACTGCAATATCGTGGGGAGTGAATTCTCCCGCTGCTTCATCGGTTTTTTCCTGGTTCCCTGTCTGTTCGGGCACCTCGAAGTCGTTTCATCCACTCTTCCGGGCCCCATTTGATGCAACCACCTACCTGGGATCTCGATTTGAAATTCGATTTCATGGACGAACATCGAGCCCACCCTCACAAAAAAATCTCGCTGAAAAACATACCGACCGAGACGGAGGGGCCGTTCGAGGGCAAAGAACACGCTCGTGCGTTCACCGCGCGTGCGGTCGCCGACATCCAGGCACTGCAGTACCGCACCTTCGTGGAAGGGAAGCAGTCGCTACTGGTCGTCCTGCAGGCGCTCGATGCGGGCGGGAAAGATGGGCTGATCCGGAAAGTGCTCGGGCGGATGAACCCGCAGGGTTGCCGCACGTTCCCGTTCAAGGTTCCCACGAGCGAAGAGCTCGCACATGACTTTTTGTGGCGAATCCACGCCGCCACGCCCGCTGCCGGCAAGGTCTCGATTTTCAATCGCTCCCACTACGAGGATGTCTTGATCGCCCGGGTCAACGACCTCGTCGCCAAGTCGGTGTGGAAGGATCGTTACAAACAGATCAACGATTTTGAAGATCTGTTGGTCCAACGGGGCACCAAAATCGTCAAGATCTACCTGCATATCAGCCCCGGCGAGCAGCTCGAGCGATTCAAGAAGAGGCTAGACAATCCCGCCAAACACTGGAAACTCAATGCGGGCGATTACGCCACGCGGGAGAGATGGGGCGACTACCGGGAGGCCTATGAGGACGTGTTCGAGAAATGCAATTCCAAACACACCCCCTGGTATCTCATCCCGGCTGATAAAAAATGGTATCGCGACGCCAGTGTCGCGGCGATCATCCGCAAGACTTTCGAGGAGATGGATCCTCAGTTGCCCGCGGTCGATGTCGATGTCGAAGAAATTCGTAAACTCTACGAGCGGGAATCCGCCGAGCAGAAAGACTAGCCCGTCTGCTCGCCGCAGACTCGGTCGCGTGCGATTCCCTCGTTCTGAAAATTTCAGAATTCTAAAATTTGTAAACTATCAACTCCCTGTTCTTCTCTCCCGTATGTCCATTCAGCGAAATCCAACCCGCCCTGTTACTATCGGCTCGATCACCGTGGGCGCCGGCCATCCGATTGCCGTGCAGAGCATGACCGCGACCAAAACCCAGGACGTGGAGGCGACCGTGGCCCAGGCCGAGGCGCTCCGTCAACGAGGTGCGGGGGTGGTTCGAATCGCGGTCGATAGCAAGCAGGACGCAGCGGCGCTAGCGGAAATTCGCAAGCAAACGACTGCCAATCTAGCTGTCGACTTGCAAGAGAACTTTCGTCTGGCTGAATTGGTTGCCCCTCACGTGGATAAGATCCGCTACAACCCCGGCCACCTCTATCACCACGGCCGCGACATGACGTGGCAGGACAAGGTTCGCTTCCTAGTCGATCTTGCTGGAGAGCATGGCTGCGCGGTCCGAATCGGCGTCAACTGTGGCAGCGTCGATCCTGCCAAGAAGGAAAAATACGCCGCCGACGATTCGATTACCCCGATGCTCGAATCGGCAACAGAGCACTGCGAGCTCGTCGATTCGCTCGGTTTTCACAATTTTGTCGTGTCGCTCAAGGACAGCGATCCGGCGCACGTGGTGGAGGTCAACCGGCGATTCGCCGAGCTTCGTCCCGACGTGCCGCTGCATCTCGGTGTGACCGAAGCGGGGATGCCCCCCGAGGGCATTATCAAGACTCGCATCGCCTTTGAACAGCTCATCGGCAAAGGTATCGGTGACACGGTCCGCGTCTCCCTGACCCTGCCCAACCCTCGCAAACCGGAGGAAATTGACGCTGGCCGAGAGATCATCAGCGACATTCAGGCCGGTCGGGTGCGCAGCGTGGTGGTCTTTGACGACACGAAGCTCAACATCATCAGTTGCCCGAGTTGTTCCCGCGTGGAGAACGAAGCGTTCGTTGATTTGGCGGCCAATGTCAAAGAGATGACCCGCTACGCGCAAGAATACGCGATCACGATTGCGGTGATGGGATGCCGGGTCAATGGCCCCGGCGAGACCGACGACGCCGATCTCGGTTTGTGGTGTGGCCCTGCCAAAGTCAACTTGAAGAAGGGGGAGGAGCCCTTGGGGGCGTTTGGATACGATGAGATCCTGCCCAAGTTAAAATCGGAATTGGACGCCCTGATCGCCGAGAAAACTGGAACGGCGGCAAGCGTTTGAGCAGGTGCCGCGTCCTGTTGATGGCCACCTCGATGCGGGGTGGGGGCAGCGAACGCCAGGTCGCCTTGTTGGCACGGCATCTGAGCCGCGACCGATTCGACGTGCATCTGTACCTGACCCACCGGACTGGGGAACTGCTGGGCGAATTGCCCGGCGACGTGATTCTGCATAGTCTTTCGGCGGCGCCGGCGAGTCGGCTTCGCGGGGCTCTCGACCGAGTCCCAGGCACTTTGCTGCGGCGGCAAGCCAAGGAGTTTGCGCAGATCGTGCGCCGCGAGCAGATTGACGTGGTCTATGACCGGGCTTTCCACAATACCCTGATCGCGGGCCATCCCGCCATCGATCGCCTGGATGTTCGCCGCGTCTCGACCATCGTCAGCCCTCCGCATGCTGCCTTGCCAATGGTCGAGAAGCGTTTCGTGGAACTGAAACGCCGGCGTTTGGCGACCGCTTATCGAGCTAGCGAGCATGTCATCGCCGTCAGCCAAGCGGCGGCCGACTCCGCGGCAGAATACTACGGGCTGCGCCGGGAGCGGGTCACCGTGATTCGCAATCCCGTCGACGTCCAGCGGGTACGCAGCGTGGCGGACGAGTCTAGCTCGCGATCGCACCAACGGGGGGAGGGCGGCGGCAATTCGATCGATGGTGATTCACCCGGTGTCGACTTGCCCAGTCTGGATACCCGTCTCTTGCGATTGGTGTGCGTGGGGCGAATGACAGGTGAAAAGGGGCAGGCTGACCTGCTCGATGCAATTTCCCGGTTGCCCCAGCGTTGGCCGGAGTCACTGCCTCGAATCTCGCTGCAGATGATTGGTGACGGCCCCGACCGCCAGCGGTTGGAGCAGCAATGGCTGTCGATCAGCGACGGCGCGGGCCGCTGCGGTGGTCATGCGGTGGAGTTCGCGGGCGTGATTTCGCCAGCGATCGCATCGATTCACCAGGCCGATGCCTTGGTGCTGCCCTCGCGATTCGAAGGGTTGCCCAATGTTGTCTTGGAAGCCTTCGCGTTGCAGACGCCCGTGGTCGCGACCCGCAGTGGCGGGACCGCTGAGATGCAGGCCGACGCCAGCAACCCGACGTGTTTTTGGGCGGAACCAGGAGATCCCGAATCGCTGGCAGGGGCGCTGATCGAGATGGTTCGCTGCCCCGCTGAGCGAGCCAAACGTGTCGATGCGGCCACTCGGCTGATCCAGTCCAGGCACGCCCTGGGCCCTGCCGTGGAAGAAATTTCCGGTCTTTTGCTGGGATAACCCCAACAACCGATATACTCGCTGGTGCGTAGCAAGCACTGTGGGCTCAGGGCGCCAAAAGTGCGAATTTTGTTGACACACGTTTTTTTTGCCAACTATAATTTCGCTGTTCGCCTAGCTCCGTACTCTTTTCTTCCATCCCTCCTGGAATCACTTTCCCATGAATTTACTAGGGAAATCCTTCTCGGTTTTGATCCTATTGCTCAGCGTGGTGTTCATGGTATTGGCCCTCGCGGTCAATGCATCGCACCGCAATTGGCGTGATGTCGTCATGTCCGATAATGGCTTGAAGGCTCAAATCGAAACCTACGAACGCACCAACGATCAACTTCGTGAGGCTCGGGCACGGACCCAAGCTGACCTGGATCGCGAACGCGTCGCCCGCCGTACGGCCCTGGCTGCCTTGGAAACCAAGCTCAGTGAGCTGACAGGTGTCTTGAGCGACAGCGAAAAATTCGCGCAGGACCTCCAAGCCAAGACCACTGAGTTGGCTCAGCTGGATCGCAGCCGCGCCGAGGAACTCGAAGAATTGACTGCGGAAGCGGCGATGCTGCGTTCGCAGATTCGCAAGGAGCAACAGGACCGAGACAATCTGTTCGCTGAAACGCTGAAGCTGACCGACGACATGAACAGCCTGCGAGGCATCGTTCAATTGCAGCAGGATCGCAATGATCAACTGCTCGGTCAGGTCACACGCTACAAAGAAGTCGTCGATGCGGCCGGATTGAACATGAACGATCCGCTCGATGGATCACCACCGGACCGCAACGGCAACGTGCTGGTCATCAATCGGCCTCGGAAACTCGTCGAGGTATCGATCGGATACGACGATGGTCTGCGAGAAGGCCATCTGCTCGAAGTCACACGGGGCGGACGTTACGTCAGCCGCTTGCGAGTTCGCAAGACCGAGCCAGACCGCGCTGTGGCTGAAATTCTTAACGACTATAGTGAAGCTGCCATCCTGGAGGGCGACCGTGTCGACACTACCATCGAATAATCCCGGCGGACGACCAGCCAAGCGACCACCGAGTGTCTACACGGTGATGCTGCTCCTGGCGATGTTATTCATGCTAATCGCGGTGATCGCGATGTACGTGGAACTCAACCGCTGGTACCCAGATTACTACAAGACCAACACCGCCACGCCCGTGACGAGCATGGTCGTCCCCGTGACGAGTCATCAGCTGGCGTAGTCAAGACGAGAGGCGAGTGACTCTCGGCCAAAAATTTTCTTGCCGGTTCTGTCAATTCTGCTGAAGGTTTCGTCGCTCCCGGTCCGATACTACGGGTACCATGGATTGGGAGGGCGGAACGATCGGTGCCATCGTTCCATCATTGATAGGGCTATGGTGAGGCAGGGAGGGCTTCACCATGGCCCTTCCCTTTTCACACCTGTCAGACGATCAGCATGGCGTCGCCGTAGCTGAAGAAGCGGTACTCCGCTTGGATCGCTTCTTGATAGGCTCGCATGATCAGGTCACGCCCGGCGAAAGCGCTGACGAGGACGAGTAACGAGCTCTTGGGCAGGTGAAAATTGGTCATCAATGCATCGACCGCTGCAAATTTATACGGTGGCTTGATGAATAGATCGGTCGCTCCGGTCCATTCCTGCAAGGTTCCCGAGTTGGCCGCTGCACTGCTTTCGAGCACTCGCACGCTTGTCGTCCCCACGGCCACGCAGCGACCGCCAGCGGCCCGGCGTTCTTGGATGCTGCGGCAGGTCGCTTCGTCAATGCGGCCCCATTCCTGATGCATGGCGTGGAGGTCGATGTCGTCGACCTCGATCGGGCGGAAGGTGCCGATGCCCACGTGCAGGGTGACTTCGTCGATGGCTGTCTGGCCCTTGGCGATCTGGTTGAGCAGTGTGTCGGTGAAGTGCAGCCCCGCGGTGGGCGCCGCCACACTGGCTTTGTCCTCTTCCCGCTCGCTAGCGAAGACGGTTTGGTAGTTCACCAGATCGGCATCCACCATCCTGCCGTCTCGAATGTAGGGTGGGATGGGGACACGGCCAAACCGCTCGAGCCACTGGGTCGGTGAGACCTTATCGCCAGCGAGTGCGTCGTCGTGCTGGACCGATTCGAGCATCGGGCGGACGAATAGATGTCCCTCGTCATCGCGACCGATCACTTCGAGTTGTCCTCCATCGCGGGCATCGCGGTCCTGCAAAGTAATCGTTTCGCCCGACTGCAGGCTGCCGCGTGTTTTCGTTAGCAGTTCCCACACGCCGGTGGTGGGATCGCTACGCAGGTAGAGCCCTTGCCAGCGTCCCTCGGTGCGTGTGCGGTAGCCTACGAGCCGGGCGGGCACGACCCGGGAATTATTCAGGACGAGCGAATCCTCCGCACGCAGTAGTTCGGGCAGGTCGCGGACATGGTGATGATCAATCGTGCCACGGGCCCGATTGATCAACATCAACCGCGCGTCAACTCGGTTGCGAAGCGGCTCCTGAGCGATCCGCTCGCGGGGCAACGTGTAGTCATAGAGTTCAAGTGAGTGCATTGGCAGAGTCTACCTGAAAAGAGATCCCCTCCAAATCCCCAGTTCGCGACCCGTCAGTGCAGTTCGCGACTCGTCAGTGCAGTTCGCTCAGTCGTCTGACAGCCGATCCGAAAAGGCGGCTCACCGATTGTCGGCGGGTCAGTTGGCTTGGTCCTTAGCAACGCACGATCAATTTCTGTCGTATTGGACGAAGCAACGAGCTGTTCAATATCCAGAAGCATCCCATCAGATATAATGGGAAATACCCGGTGGTTTGAGCGCAAGCGGACACCACCGCGATACGGGCCTCGGTCCGCGTGAGCCGACTGTCAACCAGTCGGCGATCGATGACGTCCGGATGGTCTTCGATCCGGGACAGCTACTCCCTTGTCGACTTGTCTGAGCGTGGGTCTGTCGCCTTTTCAGTCAGCGATTCCAGCCGTTGCTCAGAGGTCTCACGGTAGTGTTTGGGTTCAGGAGGTTCCGTGTTCTCGTCATGCGCTGCTCGGTCGGTCACGATCGGACTGGTGACGCCATGCACGGTTTGAATGTTGTCGTTATTGGTCATGGTTTGACTCCTCGGGATCAAGAATGTTTGGCCACTGAATTGGCATTGAACAGCGATCTAAGGGGCAAATCGTGTTCCATTTCTTGAAGCGATCGTCCCCTCAATAGCCGATCACGCGGTAATGATCGAGCACGCCCTTGGCGGGAACGGTATGTTGTGCCGCGATGGTCTCGCTCGGCAACTGTGTCTCGACCAGATTGGCGAGCTTCGCTGCATCAGTAGTGGGAGTCTCTGAGCTTAAGCCAACACGTAGCGGGGATCGCTCAATCTCGCCTGTGCTCGGTAGGCTTGCGCGGCCGCTTCGGGATAGATCGCGTTGATCATCGCACCGGTAGCGAGTTCAAATCCAGCGAGTCGCGAGACGCGGGGAAAGATATCCATTGCCCAGTGATACGATTCTGTCGCTCCGTTGAAGGCGACCGGGCAGGTGTGGATGAGCATGTTGTAGGCTGTCCCTGGCTGGAGTGCCTCGAGCCAGCGGACGATTCGCAGGGTCAGGCGGGCCAGTTCGGCGAGTGGTCGAGCGCGTAGATTGCTGAAGCACGGCAGGTGTTCCTTGGAGGTAACACGCACCTGCATCGGAAACCGGCTCGCGAAAGGGCAATAGGCCACGAAGGAATCCGTTTGACTGACAACCCGTTGTTTGTGTTCGATCTCAGCTCGCAGTAGGTCGCATTGCAAGCACGAGCCGTACCGTGCGTGGTGGGCTTGCAGACGACGGGTCACCTGCTGGACCAGCCCGGGGACGCGGTTCGTGGCGATCAATTGCGAGTGGCTATGGGCGAGTGACGCACCGGCGTCGCAGCCGACATTCTTGAAGATGCTGACGTGCTGGACGCCCGGCACGCTGCGCCAATAACGGATGCGTTCGGCGTAGGCGGCGAAGACGAGCGATACCTCGGCGGTATTGAGTTCGGCGAGAGACTCAGTGTGCCGAGGTGACTCGATGATGACCTCGTGTCCACCTTGCGCCGCGTCACTGGGGAAGAGCCGGCTCGCCGTTGAACTGCGGCGGTGCGTTCGATTAGCCGAGTCCAATGCTTGGGCGGGCTGGTAGGAGGTGAACGCCGTGTTGGAGCGGTGCACTCGTGCGGAGACGGGCATCGCTTCGTTCTCGGGACGCTTAGCGTCGCCATCGCGTGCGGGAGGCTTCATGCCTGCATCCTCGACACGTTTCACTGCCGGGTACAGGTTAGGGACGACTCGCACCGACCACTGGTCCGATTGATCGCCTTCCACGGAGGTAGCAACCGCGTGCGATGCGCTGACATCATCGAGCTTGGCGACCCAAACCGGGTCGGGGGTTCGGCCTTCTTGCCCGGCACAGAACGGGCAGTCGATCGCGGTGCTCGGTTTCTTTAGCGGGGGACCACTGAACTGATTGGGACGCTGCGAGCGGGTCGTCGCAAACCAAGTCCATTCCCCGGTGATCAGGTCCAAGCGGGATTGGCCGGCTTGCGAGTCCCTTTCTTCCTCTGCACCGCTGGGAGCACCAGCGGTTGCTTGGCCGTCGAAAGCCTGTCCTCCTGCCGCCTCGGACATCGCTGGATCGATCGGTGCGCGGGCGATGATGGCAGGGTGTTCATCGGGGTCCCCCGACGAATCGTCTGTGGAATATTCAGTCGGCGGGTCAGCCGACGAGCAGGGGCCGGTGAAGACTGCTTTGATATCGCACAATCGGCTTTCGATGTCGCCGACAGCCCCGTCGCCGCCAGCCCCGTCGCCGCCAGTGGGATCGCCGGGAGAACCGGACGCGGGATTCGGCTCACCTTGCTCCTGCCCCGGCAATGCCCGGTCCGGCGCGGAGGCAGGCAAGGTCTCGCCCGCGGCTTGGGCCAGCGTGTCCCCATCCTGATTTCGCGAATGCCGATCTTTCAGACGGAGTTGGCGACTGTCGCGTCGCAAACGCGTGCGTCCGCCATTGAGATCGACGTGCGAGATTGGCATGTTGGCTTCCGTGTAGTCAGTGCAGGATTGGCGGGAGCTTTTGGGGGAAACACCGGCAGATCAAGCTCGATGCTGACCGCTTATTCTACGGATTTTTTCTATCCTGATAGGGGGTAAAATGCTAGCAACCAACGTCATTGGCGTGCCAACGCATCGCTTGATTCACTTGGGGAATGTTTAAGGGAGATTGTTTTTGCGTAGAGCTCCACGTACTGGGAGGCACTAGCCCCCCATGACCAATCGCATCTCATACCACGTTCGACAATATTTTTCCAGATTTCTTTTTCGTGGAACCGGACTCGCAGGGCTTCCCCAATGGCTTGTTCCAAAGCCGCCGCGTCATAGGCGCGCAGGTGAAAGCCGGTGGCGGTATCGTTGGCGATACTCTCCGCGTTGGTGTCGACAATCGTGTCGGCCAAGCCCCCGGTTTTGGTGACGACGCAGACGGTGCCATAGCGCAGGCTATAGAGCTGGTTCAATCCGCAGGGTTCATACCGGCTTGGCATCACAAACAGGTCGCTGGAGGCCTCGATCCGATGGGCCAAGGCGTCGCTGAATCCGATGTGGGCAGCGAGTTGGTCGGGATTTTCCGAGGCTAGCCACGCCAATTCACTCTCGATCGCAGGGTCGCCACTGCCCAAGATCGCCCACTGAGTCGGGCGTTTCTCTCGCAGATGCTCACGGATCACCGGTAGGATCAAATCCCATCCTTTTTGGTCTGCTAGCCTCCCGACTAAACCGATCAGCGGAACATGCGGGTTGCTGGGAAGCCCCAGTTCCGACTGCAGCGCCAGCTTATTCTCTTGTTTATCTTGCTCCCATGTTCGGACGTCGTAATTTCGTGCGAGGTGAGGGTCGGTCGCCGGGTTCCAGATATCGGTATCAATCCCATTGATGATGCCACTGACCCGATCCCCCATGCTGCGGAGGATTGGATCGAGCCCGCAGCCATGCAGGGGGGTCTTGATCTCGTCGGCGTAGGTGGGGCTGACCGTGCAGACGTGATCCGCGGTGACGATCCCGGTTTTGAGGAAGTTCAGACCGCCGTAGTACTCGAAGGACTCACTGCGGAATTGCTCCCAGGGCAATCCTGTCGCTTCGAAGTCCTCGGCGGGGAAGGATCCCTGGTACGCGAGATTATGGATCGAGAGTACGGTGGGGGTATCCGCTGGCAATCGTTCGTCGCCGTGAGCACCGTTCGTATCGCTTTGAATCAACGCGGGGATTAGGGCGGTTTGCCAGTCGTTGCATTGAACCAGATCGACGGGCTGATCCATTCGCTTCATCACCTCCATGGCGGCCCGGCAAAAGAAGATAAATCGTTCCGCGTTGTCTCGGTAATCGCCGTGTTTGTCACCGTAGAGAGACGGTCGCGAGAAGTACTGGGGCTGATCGACAAAGTAGACTGGGACGTCTCCGCCAGGCAGGTGGCTGCGGAGCACGCGGCCGCCGACGATCCGGTCGCCTGGCATCTCGATCGCAAAGCTCATGTCGGTTTGCTCGAGCGGCATCCCCGAGCGGACAATGGAGTCAAACGCGGGCATAATGACCGCGCAGTCATGGCCGCTCTGGGCAACCACGGACGGGAGTTTTCCACAGACGTCCGCCAACCCACCCGTTTTTGCAAACGGGACCGCTTCAGTCGTGAGATAGACGATGTTCAATTTCAATACCTGCGAGTCGGCCAATCAAGTCTCGTTTTCATTTGGGTGCCACATAGCGGCACTGCTTACAATAAACTAAAGCAATCATACGATGGGATAATTCTTCGCGACGATTTTTCCCGTCTCCCTTATTCCTGCCGTCCTTCGATTTCGTTCCATGCCGCTGCCCCTTGTCGATTTTTGGAAACGCTTAGTACAGAGCGGATTGGCGGATTCGTCCACACCGAGACAATGGGCGGCAGATTTTGCCGATGAACATGGGGCAACGCCACCATCGGACCCCTTAACGCTCGCGAAATGGTTGGTCAAAACCGGGCGATTGAAGCCCTTTCAGGCGGCCTGTCTGACGCGGCCAGCGCCGGCGATGGACGCCGGCGGCACGGAAAAGAAAGGTTTTCGTTTCCCGGTCATGCGGATTGCACCGCTGACGCAGGCGGCTGAGCAAACCCGACCGCCCTTCTCGCGGTGGTTGCCGGTCACTCACGATGCCTCCCCGGACGCCGCCGGGGTCCTGATGCAGTTCGCGCCCGCAGACTTGACACCGCTCGACGGTGATCGCCTTCGTTGGTTCGCTGCGTTGCAACACGGCGGGTTGCCCCGCTTCGAGTTGATGGCTCTGCCGGGGGCGCCGCTGGGCAACTACTTCACAACGATTCCATTGGATAGCTCTCTGGATGCCGTTGGGCTGTACGCCCCGCTGCCGCCGGGAGAGTCCTTGGCAGTGCGATGCGGCCGTGAGTCCTCATCGCACTGGGCAGCGGAGCAGATCGCGCCGCTGCTCCAATCGCTGGCCGAATCGATGTCTCAATTGGAAGCTGGGCAGCTCTCGGTTCCACCGATGCCGTCGCCCGATCGAATCTGGGTTTCGTCCGATCCCGCGTCGGGGACAGCTGCGACCCTATGGATCGATCCCTCGGAGTATCTCTCCTCGGGTGAGCCGGGGGACCTCGCGACAATGGCTGGCACCGAGGCCAAGGCTGGTACTGAGTCCCCATGGCTTTACTCCGCCCCCGAGACCATCGCAGAGCCCGGTTCGAACCCGAGTTCCTGGGCCAGCCGGTCGATCTATGCACTGGGCTGTCTCGGGTATCGACTCCGCTTTGGCGAACACGCGTTCGCTGCAGCTCAAAAGGAACAGATTCACTCGCGGCAATTGAATTTCATGCCCCCGGCTTTGAGTGAGGCCGTCGCTCAGGGCGCCTCGGGCGACCCGCTCCTGAGGGTGCTCGCTTATGCGTTGGCCAAAGATCCCGATTCGCGGTTCGCGAGTTTCGAGACTTTTTCCCGGGCGCTCGCTGCTACCGTCGGCCCGGCCACCTCCACGCCTGCACCGGTCGCATCGGCTGCTAGCGAAGCCGCCGCAGAAGCGAAGGCTGAGCCAGCCGTCGGGCCCGATGCGAATGAGCCGGCTCCGGCGGCGGAGCGAACGTCGGCGGAGGCCTCCGGTCCGCAATCGAGAGAATCATCGAGTCAGTCGTTGCCCGGAAGGCGGGACGCTGCCCCGGCAAAGTCGGCTGACGAGTCAGTGGGTCTGACGGAGACCGACAATAGCAAGAAGCCTGAGGTGACGGCTGAGGCGGCGGGCGATGAAAAGGCCGAGAAGCAGTCGGAAGAGTCGCGACCGGCCCGGAAGCGGTCTTTGGCCGCCACGGCGGAGGTGGGCGAGGGATCGCCCGCGAAGAAAGTCCCGGGGAATGAAACGCCTGCCAGAGCGGTAGCCGCCAGCGACCGGGACGATGCGGTGCCGAATTCGTCTTCCGAGTCGGCCGCGGAGTCCCCGCGCGACCCTGTCATGGCAAGCGAGGCCGCCGCAGCGACGGCAACCCTCAGTGAGGAGGATCCACCAAGTGCGCCCGAACGCCGGCCGCGTCGACCGAGTCGGAGGCGGGCGGCATGGTTGGTTCTCGGCGGCCTGTGGATCCCGATCATCGCGCTGGTTGTTGCTCTGGCGATGCAGGATCCCAACGCTCCTCGCCCGGTCGCCAAACGCATCCGTCGGCCGGTTCCCGCCGTGATTCCCTCGGTGACGGGACGTCGGCCGACTTCCCGTCCGACCCCAACTGCTCCGCGGCAGGGATCGGGTGCTTCCTCAGCGGATGAAGAGGCGATCGAGATTGTTGCCGACGGTCAAATGCTGTGGGCTCCTCCCGCCGCGGTGCAGGGGTCGGAGTTTTCCGAGGCCGACCGCAGATCCACCACGATGTTGCTGCCCCCGGGGCCGGCGGCGCTGACGACAATTCATTTGCCGAGCCTGAACGCGACGGGGCTTCGTGAGACCTTCGAGCCCGATATGGCTGCTCTCTGGCAGCAGCTGCAAGGGCGTATCGCAGTGCCGATCGAAGATGTAAAACTGCTCGCGTTGGCGTGGTTCCCGGGCAGTGACGGCGTCCCTGAGATTGCCATCGCCGTGCATTTGAAATCGCCTCGTCCGCTCGACGAGTTGACGCAGGCGTGGGAAGCGTCCATGGCCGTCGTACCCGGCGGTGCACGACTGTATGCGGGGGATGACCCCGCCAGCGACGCGTACTATCCGCATTTCGTTTCCGATATTTCGGCGGAGGATAGCAGCGAGGATGCCGGGCCGGACGCCAGCGACGTTTCGCAAACCGGCGGCGCTGCGGATGCTGAGGCTGCGGGGAATCCAACCGCTGCGAGCGGGGCGACCGGCAGCGAAACGCAGCGAGTCGACGCATTTGCAGTCGGTTCGATCGCCCGCGTGACGCAGGTGGCTGAGGTCGAAGGGGCCCCTGTGCTGTTGCCGCGACAGCTCGAGGAGTTGTGGCGGTCGGCGCGTCCCACCGACGCGGTTTCCACATTGAGCACGCCGTATTTTCTGATCGCCGACTCCCGGGCCTGGGTCAAACGCACGGCACCGCCGCTGTTGGATTGGATTCGATCCACGTTGACGCCCGAGTGCGGCGGGTTCTTAGTTCGAGTCGTTGCTTCGTCGCCCGATTCCTCGTCTCCTCCCGCTGCTCCTGCGGGGGGCGAAAGGCCTCCACGGAGTGGCAGCTACGTCGAACTTCGTTTGGCAGCCGCCCCGGGTAAAAATCCCAATGCATTGAAATCCAAAGTACTCAATCAGATCGACGACGCGTCGCTGGCTGCGGAAGACTTCTTGGCCAGCCGCGAGGTGGATCCCTCATGGCAAATGCTGGCGGCGCGGCTGCCGAATATGTGGATGTTCACGAGCGAACAGGTTCGCTCGGCGGCGATCAAGCGAGAGGTGATCTTCAACGCCTATTTGCCGCCGCTCGCTCTCCCGCAGATCACGCTGGGAACGCTGCTCGCTGCCAATACAACGGCGACTCCAGCGACCGCGAACGCTGGCCCGATGGCGACCAAGCTTACGATCGATGAGATGCTTGAGAGGCCGATGTCGGTGAGTTTCGGGCAGGAGTCACTGCAGTTTGCCATCGATACGATTATCAACGAGTTCGCCGCGGAGTTGCCCGAGGGCAATCAAGCGCCGAAAGTGGAGATTATCGGCGGCGATCTCCAGAAAATGGGGATTACCCAGAATCAGCAGGTGCGGGATTTTGCCAAAACCGATCTGCCGCTGCGAACCGTGCTGACCGATCTGATGCTCGGGGCCAACCCCGATCGCACTGCCACAGGCCCGTCCGATCCGAAGCAAGCCTTGATTTGGGTCGTCGTCGGCGAGGGGGATGCGGCGGAGATTAAAATCACCACCCGCGAGGCCGCTGCAGGCACCTACGATCTGCCGAAGGAGTTTCAAACCGCCGAGTGAACGGGGCAGGGATCGCCAGCGCAGGGGGAGTGTCGATCGACAGCGGGTGACCGGTGGGATAGGATGGGCAGCTATAGCAGAGCCGCGCTGCTGGCGCCTTTTTCTGCCAATTTGGCAGAGATGCTGGTTTGGCAAGCGATTTGCTAGGTTTTCTGCGTTTGGTGTTGATCTCGGTCGTGGTTACCAACCACACTATTACCGTCGATATGACCCCGTCTCCCATTTTCGCTTCCCTCCTTGATTGGAGTTCATCTCACGATGGCCATTAAACTGACAGAACGCGCCGCCGAAGAAGTCCTTCGCTTTCGCAAAGAACACAATTTTGACGACACGATGCTTCTGCGAATCGGTGTTGCCGGTGGCGGTTGCAGCGGATTCAACTACACATTGAACTTCGACGACAGCTTCGACGAGAAGGCTGACAGCAAATACGACCATCATGGCGTTAGCGTCGTTGTCGACAAGAAAAGTGCCCTGTATCTCGATGGCACCGAAGTCGATTGGTTCGACAGCCTCGAAAAGCAAGGATTCACGTTCAATAATCCCAACGCGGTCAAGAGCTGTGGCTGCGGAAGCTCTTTCCAAGCCTAACTTGCAGCCGACCGAGCGGACGATCCGATCCGAAGCGTCCCCGTCGCCGGGGACGTTGGTCTGCTATATCGGATGTTTTTCGCTGAGCTGTTATCTGCCCCTGCGGGCAACGCTGCAACGCTTTTCCCCAACCGGGCCGATTGCGCGGATATTTGATGGGGCGGCGCCCTTACCGCTTAGCCGCCCTTTGCATCGCCTCTAAATTGGGCAGCCAGACCTCGGTGCGACTGCCATCTTGTCGATCTGATGCCGATCGCAGTACCCCGCGAATTTCGTGGGTCCACCCTTGGGGTTCCGCGATCGCGGTGGCGAGCCGCAGTTGATATCGGCCCTGCGGGAGGATGGGCACCCCGCGGGTTTGCAGTGATAGCTTGCCCAGATCCAGTTTGCACCAAGAGTCACCGTCGCGGTCTTCGTCGACCGCTGACGCAATCCCAGCAGGTAAACCGGATACTGCACCGGAGTAGACTTCGACATCAAGGCGGCTGTTGTGAGGCGAATAGAGAGCCCACGAGAGCCAGTGGTCCCAGTGCCAAGCCTGGTCGTCATAACGACCTCGCCGCTCGGTGAGTGGGAGGATGAGAGCCAGCAATATCATCAATGCGGCCGCGCTAAGACGAAGTGGCCCGGTGGAGGTGGCTCCGCTCGGAGCGATTCCCGGTTTCGGGCGATACACAAACAGCCAATAGGCTTGACCGGCCAAGACGGCGTTCCATAGCAACACGCCCAGGCTATGATGAAGCCCCCATGGCGATAGCAACGCGATCAGGCTGGCGTGCATGAAGATTGCCAGGCAACCTGCGAGGAATCGCGTGCGGGGGATCGTCAATAGGATCGCGATCGATAGTTCTGCCGCAGGGAATCCTGCCGCAGCGATAAGTCGCGTGCGAGCATCCCATTGGGCGATATCGAGATGGGCGAATCTCGCGGCGGTGACGAGGAATTCCTGCCCCACGGTGTGCAGGAACTGATAGTCGAACTTGCCCACCGAACTGAAGAAATAAATGCTGATCGTCAGGACGCGAAAGGCATTCGTCTGCCACCGCATCGGCAACAACACGAACAGGCAGGCATAGAGGAATGTTTGGTACGCCCAGGGTTGCAGACGATGCTGATCGGTCAAGAATCCAGTCGCCAGTACCACCGCGATGCTCGCCCACGCCGCTTGCTGGCATCGTTGGCGATCCGGGCGTAGCAGGATCACAGCGGTCGCAGCGATGATGACCGGGGCGAGCAAAATCGATATCGCAGTCTGCAATCCGTGCGGTAGCGCGACCAGCGGAATGGCGGGGTAGAACGCCGTCTGCGTCCATGCCGCTGGCAACCACAGCGGGTAGGTAGCGACGATCAAGAGCACGAAGGCAACCGCCCAGTACCGAGCAAATCGCTCGCCGATGGGGGGCGGTGGATCGGTGGCGGGGAAGAGAGAAGTAAAAATGAGAATGTCAGAATGAGGAAGCTTCAGGGCCGCGGCAGCATCGCGGTGGGTTTGGCGACGAGGAGGTATCGCGCGTCAATCGGAACGCGGTTGTCCGAGCCCGCGCCGGAATGCTTCGAACGCATCGCGAACATCGGCGGGGGCGGAACGGCGGTTGCCAGCATCCCGCAGGCTGCGGACGTTGTCGGCGGCGTCTCGACGTGTGGACTCGGTGGTCGCGCGCGGCCGCATACCCAGGCTCCGGAGGGCTTCGTCGATCTCACTGGCGGTCGCATCGGGGCGAGGTTCTCCGTCGATCGGTTTGACATTCTGCCAACGGTTGCGGAAACGCTCGAGATCTTTTTCGGTCCATTTCAAACGCTGTAGTAACTCGGGGTCAGGATCGGTGCGTGTTTCATCGAGGTAGTCGAGGACCAAGTCCGTGGCAGCTTTGGTGTACTCCAGGTCGACCGGATCGGGAAGTTCGTTTTCCAACCCGGCGTCGGTGTCCTGGCCACCGCCCGATTGGCCACCACCACCACCCTGAGGAGACGCGTTGGTATCCTCGGTTGGCGAGTTGGATGAATCGCCCTCGCGGTCGGACTGGCCCGCCGATCCAGCGGACTCGGATTGGTTTTCCGAGGCATCTTGATTCGACGTGTCGGATGACGGGTCGCTATTCTCGGCCCCGCCGCTGGGTTGGCCAGATTCGCTGCGTTCGCCTGCCGATTCTCCAGCCTGGTTCTGATCGCTTGAGCGAGACTCTTCCGACGGGCCGTCGTCACCACGGTTCGCATCCTCGGTTCCCTCACCGCGATCGGTATTCGCCGATTCTCCTTCAGGGCTACCATCGCCCTGGGACGCGTTCTGGGAATCGTCGGCGCCTTGTGGACCACCTTGCTCTCCCTCTCCGCTCGGATCACGGCCCGCGCCCTCGGCTCCGTTCATTCCTTCGTCGCCGCGCATCTCATCATCGCTCTGTGTCGATTCCGGATCGCTCGTTCCGTTCTCTTCCTGCGGCCTCTCGCTGCCGCTGTCACCCTCGCTGCCCGTCGCGCTGGGGTCATCGCCGGCGTTGTCTTGGCTGCCGTCGCCGTCGCCCTCACCTTCGCTTCCGGATTGCTGGTCTTGCCTGTCTCCGCGTCGTCCATCAGGTTGCCCTTCGTCGGGTTGCCCTTCGTCGGGTTGGCCCGCGTCACCCATGGATGATCCAGGATCGCTACTGCGTTCCGAGCGGTCGCCACCCGCGCCGCCTTCACTCGCTGGGTCGTCAGTCGCTGCGTCCTCGCGTTCCTGGTTATCGTCTGGCGGGGTGACGCCTTCTTGTTCGTTCCCGCGACCGCTATCGCTGCTTTGCCCGGAATCGGACGCCGCTTGGTCGTCAGGCGATTCATTGCCGTTTGCCGATGAATTATTCGATTCGCCGCTCGATTCTGGAGGACTCGACGCACTGTTGTCTGGCTCACTTGGCCCGCTTCCGTCACCCCGATCTTGTTGATTCTCTTCGAGGTACTCCTGGATTCGTTCAAAGGCCTCTGCATCGTCCTGCGGTGGTTCCGTCGACTGCCCACGCGATTCTTCGCTCCCGGCATCCGATGGGGAGTCGCCCTGCTGAGACTGGCCTGCGTTATCGTCAGTGGGTTCCATTCCCGCTTCGTTCTCAGCGTTCGCGCCAGGCTGTCCCTCTCCCTGTTGTCCCTCTCCTTGCTGTCCTTCTCCTTGTTGTCCTTCTCCCTGTTGTCCTTCTCCCTGTTGCCCTTCTCCCTGCTGTCCTTCTCCCTGCTGTCCTTCTCCCTGCTGTCCTTCTCCTTGTTGTCCTTCTCCTTGCTGTCCTTCTCCCTGCTGTCCTTCTCCCTGCTGTCCTTCTCCTTGCTGTCCTTCTCCTTGTTGTCCTTCTCCTTGTTGTCCTTCTCCTTGTTGTCCCTCTCCCTGTTGTCCCTCTCCCTGCTGTCCTTCTCCCTGTTGCCCTTCTTCACCCGACTGCTCCACAGCGGCGGTAATCCGCAATCGTTTGGGCGGGGTTCGGGTGATTCCGGGAACAATGGAGTCATCATTCGGGTCGGCCCGATTGTCGGTTGCGATGGCGACGACTTCCAATTCGTCACCCACGTTCAATCCGCTGCCCCGTCGTCCGGCGGCGCGTCCGGCGACGATCAACCGCGACGGTTGGAAGCGGTATTCGATCACGTGATTGCCCAGTTTTCCCTGTGGCTGTTTCCACTGGCTCGATCGCGCGATCAGATCGATGCCGCGACGGATTTCGATTTCAATTTCGGTCAGCCCAAAGTCGACATCGGCTGCGTGGACTTCCAGGATTTGGTGTCCGTTGATGGGGACGTCCACAGCCGACTGCTGCGGCACGACGATGGTGATTTCGGGCGGCAAATCTTCGACAACCTCAATCGGATAGACGATCGGATCGGTGTTGGATTGGCCAGCATCGTCCCACACCCGCAGGCGGTAATCTTGAAGTGCGATGCCGGCACCTTTTCGCAGTCGCAGCGGGAACTCGCATTGCATTTGTTGTCCGTCGGGTGCGATTTGCATTTCGCGTGACCCCGCCGTCGCCTGGATATTCTGACCGACTTGGCGCGGGGTGAACTCGATAGCGGCGCGAGTGATCGGCCGATTGACGTTGGCGACCAAGCGGACCTGCGTCCCATCGATCCCGCGCAGGGCTCCCGTGCGACTGGTGCGGCCAGGTTGGTTGGTGTACGCAGGCGGCTGATAGACGACCTCGTGAATTTGCACGACAGGTGTGTCGCGAATGGCTACTTCAAAGGGGCCTGCGGTGGCGTCGCCGGCAAGGATACGGTACCGCTGCTTCCCGTGAGCGATGTGCGAAATCGGAATGCTGGCATGGAATCGATTGGGGGTGTCCGCGGCATCACGGGGCAGCAGGGCGACGGGTTCCTGGGCCTCGGCATCGGATTCCCAGACGAATGAGACCGGTTCGTCCTGGCGAAGGTGGACCACGGTGGCGGCCACTTCAAGGGTGCGTCCGGCCAGTGTTTCGGTGTCTCCCGGCGAAACGTCGCTGATCTGAACGCGTCGCGGGGCGTCGAGCGAAGCCGTCGGACGGACCAACCGAGCGACTGATTGAATAGAGTTCTTGGGCGATGCGAGCGCATAGATCGCCAGCATCGCGATCAACGCAATCGTGACCGCCCACCACAGCATCAGACCTGTCGCTTCTCTCGGGGGAGCGTCCAGATGCCGGAGCTTGGCGGCCACGTTGGCACCGACGGAGTTCACGACTCGCTGGGCCAACTGGCCTCGGGGATGCTGTTCTCGTTGCCGCCGCAAGCTGACATAGCTCGACAGGGAGTGCCCCAGTTCGGGGTGGTCTTTTTCGAGAGCACGGGCTGCGTAGTCTTCGCTGATCCGCAGGTTCACCAGCGGCCACAAACGTCCAAACGCGTAGCCCGCGACACCCAGGACAATCGCACCGGCGATCAGACTGCGGCCGATTGGTCCCGGCGAATAGATCCATTGATCGATGACGATCCACATCAGTCCCACCGCCATGGTGGCAATGACCAGGGCTAGGATTCGCCGCGTCAGTTCTGCTCGCCAAAGCGCTCGTTGAGCCGCCTCGATACGACCGCGCACAAAACCATCCATCGCGTCGCTCGAAGCGGCGTTTGCCTGGTCTGGACCGCGGTTTGCCAGCGGCTGGGACGACTGTGGCGGGGGAGTGCGTGGCTGCGACAAGATAACTCTCAGTATCGTAGTGGACGAGGCGACGAGTCCCCTGCAGTATCGTATTGCACGAGGCGACGAGTCCTCTCGCATAACGTAACCGAATTGGCCGTATCGTCACGAAGCGGCTCCGATACAGGGGCCTCGCTCACTATTCTACCGCGATTGGCGAACGCTGCGATTCTTCTCGCCAGGCAATTGGCTGGATTTTACCGCATCCACTCCGGTTTTTCGGGAAGCGGGGAGGCAATCGCGACCGATGGCGTCCGGATTCGCACTGAGCGAACCGCTGAGTAGGGTGAGGCTACTTGCCCTTACCTGATCGTTGGTGCAAGATAGGTGGGTGCGCGACTTGGGTGAATGGGTATGCTTTTCACATAAAGTTGATCGATTTGTGTTCGGTCGGTGGGGAATCTCCCCCGCGCAGTACCGGATTCTTTTCTCTTCTCCACCTGCTGTAAAAGAGCCCCCATGAGATACGCTTTTCGGCTTGCTGAACTCCTCGGCCATACCCCTGATCGTCGCAAGCGACCGGGGACGATCAAAGCGATCGTCGAGCACACTGGACTCGACCGACATCAGGTTGCTTCACTGCTCAAGAACGAAGCGAAATACATTCCGCTGGACGCACTCTCTCGTCTGTGCGACTACTTGATCGATCAGGGGCACGCCACCGCGGAGGAGCTGCCGGGGGCGTTGTTCGCGATCAACGCGGAAAATTTCTGGGAGATGTTGGCCCGGCGCAGCGATATTGAAATCGTCGTCGGTGTTCGCCAGGGAGAAGGCGAAGCGTCGCCTGAGAATGCGATGGTTGTCGCCAGCGATTCGGTGCTCGTCGGCGAGATGCTCAATGGCATCTCCACACTCGGCGGTGTCGCTAAGCACTTGGGGGACCGAGCGAGTGGCGAAGCGACGACTCGTTCGACCGATGTGCCCAGCCCGGATCGGATTCAACAATCGCTGGTTTGGAGTCCCGGCCAAGTCTCTTTGGAGGACGCGCGGGAGCGAGCGAGCGAGGTGTTTGACGGCTTTCAAAATGGTGCGGGTGATCGCGGCATCATTTGCATCGGGAGTGTCAAGAGTAACCCAACCGTGGAACTGCTCTTCTCCGAAGCCTTCGGTTGCACCCCCTTCGTGACGGAGGATGACGTCGATGATGTGTCCGCACGATCCTGTCCGTTCTTTCTGCGTTACCGCGACAACGACCCCAAACCCGATGGGGCGTCCGCGGGGATGCGGTTGAGCAAGAATGAAGATGCACCCAACCCGGGTTTCTACTACGAGAAGGATGATGGGACCTGGGAATACGCAGGCGGTAATGGCAAAGACGTCGCCTTGGTGTTTTATCTCTTCCGCGAAGCCCTGGGACGACTCGACATGGTGCTCAGCGGCTTCTCAGGCCGGGCGACGCGATTGCTCGCCAAGACGCTCGCGATCCGGGGCGAAGAGTTCTGGCCACCAGTGTATGAGGAAAATGGAATCCAGGTGGGAGCCTACCTGGTGCAGTATGAAGATGCCGAAGGCAAACCGGATCGCTCCGACCTACTACACAACACCGGCGGAGCGGCCAAGATCATGCCGCTGCCACGTGAGGCGATCGCACGTCGATTCGCGAGACGATAGAACACGACTTGAGAAGCCGACGGTGTGCAGGTGCCTTCGATCGATGCCTGAGTTGCACGGCTTCTGTTTTCTGTGCTCCCCCGAACCCATTTCTACCCCGATACCCTCTTTGAAGAATGTTTGATTGCGTTGCCCTCGTCGGTGCTACTGGTGCAGTGGGCCGGATCGTTCTGGATCAGCTCCATGCTCGGAATTTCCCGATGCGTCGGCTGCGGTTACTCGCATCGGCTCGCAGTGCGGGGACGAAGGTTCGGTTCGGCGACGAAGAAATCACGGTAGAATTGCTCGAGCCATCCGCATTCGAAGGCGTGGATTTGGTGATCGCGAGCACGCCCGACGAGGTGTCTGCTGAGTTCGCTCCCTGGGCCGTTCAGGCCGGTGCGATCGTCGTCGACGAGAGCGCCTATTGGCGAATGGACCCCAAGGTTCCTCTGGTCATCCCCGAGGTCAATCCCGACGCGGTCGACAACCACCAAGGCATCATCGCCAGCCCGAACTGCAGCACGACGCAAATGGTCGTGGCGCTGGCGCCGCTGCACGCGGCAGTCGGAATCCGCCGCGTCATCGTCAGTACCTACCAAGCGACCAGCGGTGCGGGGCTCGCCGGGAACGTCGAATTGCAAGCCAGCGTCGAGGCTTCCCTCAAAGGTCAGACTCACACGCCCTCCACTTTCCAGCATCCCATTGGATTCAATCTTATCCCGCAAATTGGTTCGCAAAAATACTGCGGCTACACCAGCGAAGAGATGAAAATGGTTGATGAAACCCGCAAGATCCTCGGTGATGAGTCGATTGCGGTCTGCCCGACAGCCGTCCGAGTTCCGGTGGCAATCGGACATAGCGAGTCGATTCTAGTGGAGACGAAACAACCGCTCTCGGTCGAACAAGCCCGCGAGTTGTGGGCGGCCGCGGAAGGCGTCACGGTTGTCGATGACCTCGACAACCAATCCTATCCCATGCCGCGGGATTGTGACGGAAGCGATGACGTGTTTGTAGGACGGATTCGCCAAGACATCAGCTCGGACGATGGCATCGCGTTCTGGTGCGTGAGCGATAACCTGCGCAAAGGCGCCGCGACCAACGCCGTTCAGATCGGTGAGTTGCTCGCCCGCAAATCGATTGCGAGTCCCTAGGCGATGAAGCAGCTCGTTACCGTGGTCGCACCGCACTTAGCCGAGAAGGTCCTGATGGCTCTGCAACGAGCTCCCCTGGAAGGCCTCTGCGTGCACGAGGTCAAAGGCTACGGGCGTCAGAAAAGCTATCTCGATCAATATCAAGACACCGAGTATTCGAAGGTGTTTTTGCCCAAGGTTCAGATCACGCTTTGGGTCGACGATTCCCGCCTCGATGGCGTGATAGAGAAGATCGTCGAAGTGACACGAACGGGACGGATCGGTGATGGTAAGATCATGGTGATGCCCGTCGACAGTTTGCTGTAACTCTCTCCACGAGTCACCCTGAAGCATGCCTCTCGCACCCTCGGTTCGGCCCGCTGAGCAGGAGATCGCTTGCCAGTCCTGTGGTGCCGTTTTGCATGTCGACACGAAAGTCCTGTCGACCACGTGCCCCTACTGCGCCTCGCCTTCGATCATTCATCGGCCGTCGCGCCCCGACCGCCCCGAGCCAGTGTTTTTAGTCGGTTTCACCGTTAATCATCAACGCGCCTCCGCTCAGGTCCGGCGCTGGATCTCACGCAGCGGTTTCTTCGCCCGCTCTGATTTCAAACGCGCTGTGCCGAAACTGACTCACGGAATCTACCTGCCCGCCTACCTGTATGGCGCTGTGGCGCGTTCGCAGTATTCCGCTCGCATCGGTGAGAACTACACCGAGACCGAGACCTACACGACCACCGATTCCAATGGGCGAACCGTGACGCGGACGCGGACGGTGACGAAGACAGAATGGCGTTCCCTGCAGGGCCACCACGACAGCTACATTGTTGACGTCCTCGTGACGGCATCGCATGGTGTCGACAACCCAGCGCTGGAGGCAATCGAACCGTTTGACCTGCGATCGCTGCGGGCATACACCGATGCATTCGTCTCAGGGTGGCTGGCCGAAGAACCCTCGCGGAGCCAACAGGAATGCCTTGAAATGGCGCAGCGTGAAACGCTCACTCTGGTCGACCAAAAGCTGAATCAATTCATGCCTGGCGACAGCTTTACAAATCTGCAATCTCATACCGATGTGTCCCATGAGGTAATCGATCTCGTGCTGCTACCGGTGTGGTCCTATGCGCTTCGCTATTCCGAAGACCAGCCCCCGGTGCAGATACTCGTTAACGGACAAACCGGTCGCGTGGGCGGAAACGTTCCTGTTTCGACGACCAAAATTGCTGTGACGGTCATAGCGGTCGTGATCGTGTGTTTGCTCCTGTTTGTCTTAATCTCTGCATTGCAATGACACGCGATCTGAAATCGACTCAACCGGAACCCCTGCGGTGCTGCTCCCGCTGCGATTCACCGCTCGAAGCGGGCGATCTACGCTGCGCCATCTGCGGCGCCGCTGCCCCGCAGTCGGACGGGGCCGGCCGCGTCGAAACAGCCACGACGCTGCTACGCTGCCAGGGTTGCGGTGCTGCGGTCACGTACGACCCGGATTTGCAAGCACCGGCGTGTTCGTTTTGTGGAGACGTGCTCGAAGTGCAAACGATTCTTGACCCGGAGGAGCAAACCCAATGGTATCTGCCTATGACGGTTACGCTCGATCAAGCCCGCGACGCCCTGCAGCAGTGGATGGGCACTCGAGGCTGGTTCACACCCTCGGATCTCTCGTCGGCGTCTCAGTTGACTGAGATCAAACCGCTGTGGTGGGTCGCGTGGGTGTTCGATGCTGAGGCGTTCGTGAGTTGGACAGCGGACTCCAACGCGGGATCGGGCAGATCAGCGTGGGCTCCTCATGCCGGGCAAAACCAAATTCGATTTGACAATATCTTGGTTTCCGGGTCACGGGGCTTGTCCGATGCCGAAGCCTCGGCAATCACGCCGGGAATGGATCTGACGACGGGGATGGACGCTCCTCAAGGCGGCGGTGAGCATCCGATTCTGGAACGCTTCGATCTGCCCCGTAGCCAGGCTCGACAACAGGTGGCCAATGCGATCGATACCTCCGCAGCCGAGCGGATGCAGCAGGAAGCGATTCCCGGAACCCGCTTCCGAAACGTGCACACGAGCATTGTGCTCAGGCGACTGGTCACCGAACGCTATTCGCTGCCCGCCTACGTGCTCGCTTATCGCTATCGAAAGCAACTTTACCGCGTTGTTATCTGTGGCCAGGACACCCGCTATCTGGTCGGTACCTCGCCGTTTTCCTACGCCAAACTATTCGGTTTGATCGCTGTCGTCGTGGTCGGGTTTCTGGTGTTGATGCTGGTGCTGTCATCGCTCTAAACGTGTCGGATGCAATGCCTCGGTGGAGTGAGCCGGCGGCGTCCGTCCTGTTGATAACCCACGCGTATCCCGCCCGGGATTTCAGAACATAGCCGTAGGTCAGCTCCGTGCCCCCCCTGCGGTGACGTCGCTTGACAGAAAGAGCCTCAACCTATACGTTTTGGTGCATGTATTATGGCAGGCGTGATCGATCCATGACGCGGGCTTTAAGGCTGTGACGCAGCCGGCTGCAGATTCGGTGCCGCCGCCACACTCCCCGCCTGCTGTCATCGATGGATGAACTCCCCGCCCGGTCATCCGAGTCGATCGGCTCCCAATCTTTTTGGAGCAACCGTCATGAACCCTGTTCGCGCAATTGTGTTTTGGGGGCTGTGGGTACCACTCAGCACGCTAGTAATGACGAGCCCGGTTGAGGCGCAGTTCACCGTGGATATCGATATCGAAGAGCCGCCCTTCCAGTACAGCGAGACGGTGGGCGAGAACCGCGTCACGCGGCTGATGGAAAAGCTCAAGAGCAAAGAGGTGGAATTGGAGTACACTCGCGAGCGTGGCTATTTGGAATCGCTGCTCGCAGCACTGGACATACCACCTTCCTCGCAGACACTCGTTTTTTCGAAGACGAGTATGCAGGTTCGCCACATCTCACGACGCAATCCTCGCGCGGTCTATTTTAACGACGACACTTACTTGGCGTGGATCAACGGCAGCAGTCTAGTTGAGATTTCTACGGCGGATCCGCTTCTTGGCGCCGCTTTTTACACAGTGGATATGGTTCCTTGGCGGGCGAACCTCGAGCGTCAGAATTACGACTGTTTAGCCTGCCATGCGACGTCTCTCACGCAGGGTCTGCCGGGCCATACGGTGCGCAGTGTGATGCCGAGCTACGACGGCAGCTTTGATGCTCAGTCAGAGACGTTTATCACCAGCGACGCCAGTCCGTTTCCGCAACGCTGGGGTGGTTGGTACGTGACCGGTATCCACGGCGAGATGCAGCACATGGGCAATACCTACGTCCGAGGCGGCAAGCTCGACATCAGCGATAATGGGAACCGCATGAATCTTCGCGATGATTTTGACACGTCGAATTACTTGTCACCATCGAGTGACATCGTGGCATTGATGGTGCTCGAACATCAAACGCAGATGCACAATACCCTGGTGCGGGCCAATTTTTTCAACCGCCAGCGAAAATATGACGCCGAGCAGCTCGATGCCGATGAGCAGGATGATGCGGAGTCGAACGCTCAGCTGCAGATGATCGCCAGTGAAGTTGTCGATCGATTGCTCTTCCGAGAGGAAGCAAAGCTGACCGATCAAGTCCGCGGCTCGGTGGTCTTTGCTCATGACTTTCAATCACGCGGGCCATTCGATTCACAGGGAAGGTCGCTCCGCAATTTCGATCTCAAGACGCGTTTGTTCCAGTTTCCGTGCAGCTACTTGATTTACTCTGACGCCTTCTCGTCGCTCGATCTAGAGCTGCGGTTGGAGATCGTGCGACAGCTCCAATCGGCCCTGACGGCCGAGCCGGATGCGGATGACCACCTCAGCGCCCGCGATCGAGCCAGCATCCTTGAGATACTTTCCGAGACGCATTCCGACTTCAGTCGCGGGCCCGCTGAGCGATCCGTCGAGCAACCTGCTGAGCTACCGGCCATCTCTGGAGACTGATCGCCGTGAGTCATCGTAGGCCATCTGGATCCAGTCGTTGGTCGTTTTGCCGACCCGGCCGCTGATCGCAGGATTGCCGTTCTGCAGCAAGGCGGCGGAGAAATCTTCGATCAAGGGTGCGTGCAGGTTGTCCGCCGGTGGATGGGATTCGAGAGACCGTCCCGCCTCGGTGGCGAGTACGAGATCACCCTGATTGAGATCCTCCACGGTGACGCGTCCGTCAGTACCAATTACCTCCAGTCGGTCCGGAGCGTCTACGGTCCCGAAGTAACACTGCAGTACGCCATGGACGCCATTGGCGAAGACGAGCAGCACGGTGGCCATCTCTTCGGCTTCGAAGTCCGGCGACTTTACCGTGCTCGCTTGCACGCTCTCGACCTCGCCGAGAAGTTGGCGAAACACATCGAGGCGATGACTACCGATATCCATCAGCGGCCCGCCACCACCACGGGCTCGGATCACACGCCAGTCGTCAGCGGGAAAGCGGTTCGGATTCCCAGTGACGCAGGCAACGGACAGGATTCGTCCCAGTTGCCCGGATTCGATCAGTTCGTGAATCCGCAGCACGACAGGATAAAACCGGCGATAATAGGCGACTCCGAGTTGAACGTTGGCTTGATCGCAAGCGGCGATCATCTGCTCACACTGGGCCGGATTGAGCGCCATCGGCTTCTCCACCAAGACATGTTTCTCGGCCCGGGCCGCCGCGAGCGTTTGGGGCAGGTGACAGTCCACGGGCGTAGCGATGTAGACAGCGTTGACTTCCGGCGCAGCAATCAAGCTCTCCGCGTCGGTAAACCGCAGCGGGACTTTGAACTGATCGGCAAACTCTTGAAGGGGAGCCTCACTGCGGCGACAAACCGCCACCAACTCCGAATTGGGATCATTCTGGATCGCGGCGGCGACCCGTTTATTGGCGATGTCGCCGACCCCGATCAGTCCCCAGCGTATCGTCATCGTGCTTCCTTGGTGTTCGTTGTGTCGTAAGCCAATTCACGCTTGGGGCATCTAACAAGGCCAGAGCCTGAGCGTGCGGTACGCCCAGTATGGGCGTAATCTTGTTCGAATGCAGGATGTTTTCGCAGTCAGGAACTGCGTGTTTGATCTGTTGATTTAAAATCGATGTCAGATGCGAAGCACTCGCCGCATCGGTGGCAAAAGTCGCCTCGTGGCGGACTCCAAAGCAATGCTAGCGTTCGCTTGCAAAATGGACACCGAGGTCGGCAAATCGTGGCAACCATCGGCCCAAAGAGCAAGGCGATCGGGGCGAGGAACAATCGCGATGAATATATCGCGAAGATCAGCAGCGCGAGAGACGCGAACAATGCCGCGATCCCCATGCGATCGATTCTTCGCCGCTGTTGCGCTAGATGCTGCCAACCGGTCAATGTTTCAATCTCCCTCGGATAAAGAATCTATGCAAGCCCTCGATTTGATCGGTGGGTTCTTCTCGGAATTTAGTGGCAGGCATCCAGAATGTTGGATATTTGAGGCATAGGCTCCTGCGTCCAGTGAGCGAAAAACGGATGCATCGGACCGCACGATCCCGCTGGCACACCCTACTGCACCGAAGCTACGAAATGAAGTTGACAGCTTGGAGCCACGGGTGGTACGAGCGAATAAGCAAGGAAATCTGTGGAAGCAACAAGAAAATGAAGTATCGAGAAAAAGCGATCGCTGTGGTCCTTTGCACGGCTTTGGCGTGCAACCAGGGCTGCATGTCAATCAAGAAACAGGATGCCGTTTCTTCGCAGACGCAGCCAGTGGCATATCGCTCTGATGTTCCGGGGCAAGCAAAATCGGATGGAATTCTTGGCAAGACCAAGTCGGCGATTGCCACGACGGGCAAGGCAATTGGCGTGGGAGTCCTGCTGGTTGGCTTTTTCGTCGCCAAGATATGGCTCGACGACGATGAGGATGAGGAGGGCTACGATCCGGACCCGTTGTGGCGGCAGGGATACGGGTTTAACAATCCGAACAATGAACGCATCAAGAACGGCGAGCCCGTCCTGAACTTCGATGGCAGCGTCGCGGATTGATTTCAGTCCGATAACGTCCGGCGTCACCGAGACGCCGCGAATGTTTTTCAATTTGAGAGGAGCTAGCTCGACGTCTTCGGTCCAACGCATTGTTCTGGCTCTTTTCGATCGCACTCGTACTCAGCCTCGCGGTACTCGTACTTGTACTCGACTCCAGCATTGTAGTCCGCCGCGGTCTCACGGGCGACGTCGGATCGTGCGACCAATCGCGTCAACATCGAAACGATCCGATACAACATTTGTTTGAGTTGGCGATGGCGTTCGTCGTTCAGTCCGTCGGTCGCTGCAAGAATGTCTTGGATCGCGACGCATTCCAATGCTGAACCGCGAGCGATGTCGAGAAAGCGACTACGATCTTTCAGACTGCGTTTGCCGTTTCCCTCGGCGATATTCAACGGAATCGATTGGGCCGCACGGAGCCATTGGTCACGAGCATGACGATGGCAACCGTTCAAATCCTTTGCAACGGCGAATGAGGAAGCGACATACTCGATCGAGAGGCGATAAACGTCGAGTCTATCGTGGTCGAAAATCGGTTCGCTCATTGGTGCCCCGAGTCGAGTAGGAGTACCGGCTGACGCCTGAGTACGAGTACGATGTCACTTCGTGCCAGAACTTATTGATCACTGGTCGGACCGGGTCGGAATGGGTGAATCTACCATATCAAGCATGGTTTTCCGACTATAACAGGTCGCTTGTTATCGCCGGTCAACCAACTGCTGGAGAGGGCGTTATGGCTGGTTCGATCTTTGTGGCGGCGATTGTTATCGCTGGTGTTCCCCCCTGAACGCCGGGTTGTTATCGGCCGGTGATCTGGTTCTGCGGAGAGGGCTTCGAGACCGGGTTGGATGCTTCTTAACATCGAAGCATGTACCTGCGGGCTCGCGACGGGCGGAGCCGTCGGTCAACAATGGCAATCCCAAACAGGGACAGACACAGCTCAATTTTCTTGCCTGGCCTTTTTCGTAGGATTCCTAATACCGTCAACCACAATACAGCGTCACGCTCAGTAGGGAGAAGACCATGCCCGGGCAAGCTCGTGGGGAAGTGATCGATCCGAATCAAATTCAGGTAGTTCATTGTGTGGAACGCTGTGTCAGACAGGCATGGCTTTTCGGGAAAGACGCGGCCACTGGACGGTGCTATGAGCATCGCAGGGGCTGGATCCGCGACCGTATGGAGTTTCTCGCGTCCGTCTTTGGTATCGACTGTTTGACCTTCTCAATCATGAGTTCGCACGCTCACCTGGTGCTTCGCAGTCGGCCCGACGTTGTGGCTGCCTGGTCCGATGACGAGGTGGCCCGTCGCTGGCTGCGGCTGCTCCCCAAACGCCGCAACCAAGACGGAGGTCCCGCCGAGCCAACGATCCCGGAACTCGACATGATTCGGAACTGTCCAGAAGTGCTCGCCAGTTGCAGGCTAACGCAGATTGACACTTGGCAAGCGACCTTGAGCTATCCGACCAGGGCGGTCCATCTTGGGTCCAACCAGTCCGGCGTGGCGGATGTACTCGGGAAGCGGGCGACGGCGAGTTTAGCCGCAATCGACGCACGCCTGGGCGACGCGATAATGCTCGACTGGCCAGCATGTCTCCGCGGTCGGAAATTGCCGCGATCCTGTCGCTCTCGCCTTTGCTCTCAAAAAATCGCTTGCAATGTGACAACCCACCCTGCTAAAAAGGGTATTAAGTGGGACTCCGCACCATAAACGCTCATCGGTTCACGAGAGCCCCGCTTTTCTTTTCTCTCGAAGTATATAGGTGAAGTTATGAGAACGATCGATACGAAGCGGCCCGCATTCACGCTGGTGGAGCTGCTCGTTGTGATAGCTATCATTGGCGTGTTAGTGGGGTTGCTGCTGCCAGCAGTTCAGGCGGCACGCGAAGCGGCACGGAGGATGTCCTGCAGTAATAATTTCAAGCAGATTGGGCTAGGGTTGCATAACTATCACGCGGCGTACAATAGTTTCCCGAGTGGCGGATACGGTCCGAGCCGAAGTAACTGCCGCCTCTCACCGCTGGTGGGATTGCTTCCGTTTATTGAGCAGCAGGCGTTGTGGGACATGATCAGCAATCCGCTGGTCGCCCAAGCTGGTGAGACGCCGAGCGCACCATCGCTCACCCTCGGAGGGCAAGCGGCTTGGCCCCCGTTTGGCCCCAGCACGCACCAAGACCTTAACGACTACCGACCATGGCGAACTCAGGTCAAGGGCTACCGCTGCCCGTCGGATCCCGGCAAGCCTTCCGGTGGTGCTGCCGTCACCAACTACGCCTATTCCTTGGGCGATTCGATCAAACGTATTTTCTACCGACAGGACAATGCGTACCGCGACCCAGGTGCGACTCGTGGCGTCTTTGAACGCCAGAAGTTCCAAGGATTTCGTGACATTCTCGATGGCTCTTCCAACACGATTGCGATGGCTGAGATCGCTACTTACCTGGGGGATCTTGGTGTGATCGGTGGCTCTCTTGACGGATCGCACTGGACGAGCACCGGTGGCGCCGACACAATTGGCAAGAGCCCATCGGTCCTCGATACCAAAAGGGCAGCAGAGCGACCACAGTTCTATAACGTTCCCGAGTCGACGATATTTACAACATTTGGCCAGTCGCGGGGCGGACGCTGGCATGATTCCTTGCCGGTGCTCGGTGCAGTCACGATGACCCTGCCCCCAAACTCGCCCTCTGTGATGGGGTTCAACAGCTACGGAACCTACTGGGAGCATGGCGTTTACAGTGCGGCGAGTCGACACCAAGGTGGTTGCCACGTCCTGTTTGCCGATGGCGCGGTTAAATTCGTTACCGAAAGTATTGACGCCGGCAACTCCTCCGCGCAAAGCATCTCAAAAGACTATGGGAATACTGGTCAGAAAAGCCCATATGGAATCTGGGGTGCTGCGGGCACACGCGCGAGCCGAGAAACCACAAGTCTCGAATAATCAACACTACTCTTTTAAAATGAAATGAAGGTGAAATCATGCACCACGCTAAATGGATGCTGCTGGCGATCTGTTTCTGCTCTCCGCTCGTTGGATGCGGCGATGACTCTTCGACATCGCTCGTTCCGCAAAACGAAGACCAAGAGTATATCGAAGCTCAAGAAAAAAAAGCCGCAATGGAGGAATCCCCTACCCAGGGCTCGATCTAACCAAGCTGGCAAGATCGCTGATCCAACGGATGAAACACGGCTCCACGCCGTCGCCAATCGGATAGCTCTCCGGTGCCACCGAGCGAACCGGAAATCAAGTCGGTCGCAGGGTGTCGCGTCAAACTGGCTGAAATCGGCTTAGGAACGCGGGATTCACCACGTCGGCCTAGTGGTCTGTCACGGTTAAAAGTTGGTTCATCCGACGGAAGCGTGCGCAGAGCACAGCGGAAGTTTTTTTGAGGCATGGCTCTCGTATCCAATGATCGTTCAAAAATGCGTCCCTGACGAACAAACGCTCGCCAGGGACCGACAACACCATTGGCGTACCGCTTTTGCAGGGAAACGCTGGCGACCGAGATATCCCTTGCCAAGCCAGCACCTCTGCAGAGCTCGGCTCCGTTTCTCCCGCCAGTGCCAGTCTAACATTGATAATCACATCCCACAAATAAATCCTTCGATACGGGAGCCATGCCTTGAAAACCTCGGGCGCACGCTTCCGTCGGATGGGCCCTTAGTAGTCGGTCTAGTGCAGAGGTACGCAACCATCACTGCCAATAAAGTTGGGTCCACCGAGTTAACCCTCGATGCGTGGAGCATCAAGTCAATGGCGATTGCGGCAGCGAAAAACGTCGCGTAGCGCAGCGTGTAGCTTAATGTCGACGAATCATCGACAGATCGAATGTCAGCTGTCGTTGCGAATTGTGCCATCTCCAGAAGATCCTGAGTCGGTTAACAGTTGCCGTAACCGGGAACGGGCAGTTGACTTCCCATTTATAAAACCTTACGAGCCGACCTCCGGTACGCGGCGTGGTTGTCTGCTCACGACAGTAGCGTCATGCCATCCCATCCGTACGAACGGAAGCGACGGGTTCCTGGGATTCGGACTCTGATCTCACAGCGGTCCAAATCGTCAGAGAATTCTGTCAGGAGTTCGACGAGCAGCGATTGAGAGTCTTCGATGGCAACATCGTTCGCCTTGTAGTACGTGCGGTCTTGATGAATCATCAGCGCTCCCATTGACACGATGCTTCCATCTGCAGTCAGAATCTTGATCTTGTAGCCGAATTCGTTCGTGTCGTGTGCGAACGTGTCGCCCTCACGCAATAACGATGAAGCGGTCAGAAAACTGAGGCGTGCAACGATCCATGAGGCGAGCTGATGGTCAGAAAGCCTATGGAGGCTACCACTGGCGTTGCGGAGTGCCTCACAAAAGGTAGGGCTGCGAGCTTCCGTGCTTCCCATAGGCGGACACCCCTCGCGAAGAAGCCATTCGTGATCGAGCTTTGTAAACGTCAGGGCCATTTGTTTCAGTCGGACGGTAGCGATCTGCGGGCGGTGACAAGCGACTCTCCACTGCACAAACGACGACCACCGCCGCTCCGTCATCATCGCTTGGTTATCGCATGTTTCGGCAGCACCAAAAGTATTTCAGTCGATGAGAACGACATGATACCCGACGGCAGCGAGTGAAACCAGAAACGATGCGATCGCAAACACACGGTGCGTGGTGGTGCGAGCAACGACAGCGCATATCACGGCAAAAACGGCGGAAAGAGCGCCAGCGAGACAAATGCAGTCAACGAACGTGGTCATGACTGCGTTGTGGTTCCAAGGTCCGCTGCTTGAGTGCGTTGTGTCTGAGGATGGGATTTGACCGGTTGACCACGCATAGAACCATGTGCACCCAACCAGAGACAGGAACCCGGCAAGCGAACCGAGAGCAACCACGAATGGCAAATGTCTTCAGCGGTGGGAATAGAATCAGTTGGCATCCCGACTGGGAGCCGAGGGCACTGCGGTTCTAGGTCAGGGCGGAAAACGCAGTCAACCTTCCATTTCCCGCGGTAGTCGTCGAAGCGCGGATTGCGTGAAACACTGCACAACAGATAGTTCTCAGACGATTCTCCATTTGTAGATCGCGGGCCAACGCGCGTCCACGAAGTCGAACGCTCGCAAAGCTAACTACCACAAATGCGAACCAGGCGAGTAGGGCAACGGTCGCGGAAATCGCCAGCAGTCTTGTGTGTCGCATGCTTTGAGCCGGATACCGGTAGACACACAGAAGACTTTCCATTTAAAAATTGTGCAGGCCGTTCTCCTGTGCAGGTCACGGTTGGCTGCCGACATCGTGATCCGAATTGGACATCGAATCAACGCCTGACAAATATTGTACCGAGTCATAGTTTACGACGGGAACACGACTGGGAAAATGCAGCAGACCGATCATGCCAATTGCAGTAAGCAGCAGTCCGGTTGCGACGACCACTGCGGCCCAGGGACGCGCGTTTGCAGCAATCCCAAACGGTCCAAAGTAGGTAACGACTTTTGCCGCGCCGAATCCAGGATACTCAACGGCATGGATGACCGTGCCGCTTTCCAGCGTGCTCTGCATCGTCGCGATATCCGAATCGGGATCATCGTCTATGTCGTAGATCTCGCTTGCGTGGAATGTGGAGGCGGCGACGAGCAGCAACGGGATTGCCAATGCAGCGAAGGCGAGCCAGATCGGTACTGAGAAAAGTGCAGGCATTCCGATTAGTGTTTCATGGTCGACGAACGGCATTGGTCACCCGGCACGCGCGGACAACTTTTTATTTTCAACGACTGGCGCGGGTGCACCCCATGGTTCTCCGCAACCGCTGGAAGTCATTCCGCGTTTGCAAAATCGAATTCTCCGATGAACCGGTCATCGTCCAAGATACACCTCTGCAGTCTGAGTACCATCGGTAATGCGCACGGAAAAATGGTCACCAAATACTTCCCGTTTTCCATCAAAGTGCACCCACCACTGTCGTTGGCCGTGCGAATCATCATAAACAACCGTTGGGGTGTTGTAGTCTTCGAGTTGCAGCCCTTCCTCAGCCGCAGTCTTCTTCGCGATCGAAAGTACATCGGCGGACGTCAGTTGCGATACTTCCGGGGACAACGGCGCAGCCGGTTGCCCCTCCTCCTGAGGCAACATCGCAGCTGGTTGCCGCGACGTCTCGCATCCTGCGAGGAAAGTCTGTGCGATGAGAATCGCGACAGTGATAAGACGGAAGTCGAGCATGTTAAGTCGGCGAACGTCGGACATCACGGGGGACGGAGAGTTAGTGTCCCATTGTAGCAAACGCCGCAAGCCGTCCTCCCGTGCATGTCATGGTTCGCCGCGTTTTACTACGGTTCGCGGGAGGAAAAAGAAAGGTAGTCATCGATGAAACGATATCCCAGCCCTTGTTCGGCAACCAAGCTTGCGATTCGGTTCTTCTCAGGCTCGTACTTGCGGCGATACTCTGCACCCAAACTTGTCATTTCACTGTACCGTACCCAAAGATCGTCGATTGTCTTTCGAGTAGGGCGACTGTTCAGTGCGTCGTCAAGTTCATCGTCGAGATGCCACAATGAATCAGTCGATGCATATGCTAGCGGCATCGAATTGCCATGGAGATTGTGTGTCCAGTAGACATGCACCGCCCACTCAAGATCAGTTGTATCGGATGGTGGATATAAGGCCAACGAGTCAATTCGACGATCTATGCGGTCACACAAACGAACGCGATAGAAGTGGAACGCCACCAGCACCACGACGGTGGTAACGCTGACAATCCCAATCGCAAGCACAAAACGGCGAATTAGGGGGTGACGGATCATCGTGCATTGAGACCATGTCGGCGAACGATATAATTATCGCTGGTTGGTGGGGCGGTCACCCGGCGATAAGTGGATTTTGAAGGGTGTTATCGCCGGTTGGACCTTCGGTTCCCTCGGTGAAACGGGAAGTGTTATCGCCGGTTCGAGGAAGTCTTAACGCCGCTTGGCGTGGCTTGAGTATGGGGGCTCTGAATTCTTGGGTCAAGGAAACTATATCGCAATGGTTTGAGCCGTAAGGGTCCCCCAGGCGATGCCTGGGGCTGTCATAGGACTGCCCCTTTGGGGCGAAAAGAATGCTGCGTAAAGTAACAGCGACGCTGTGTGGTTTCGTAGAGCGGCCCGCAAAAGACCGCCTTGGAATCGCTGTGGACGAGGGTGGTGGTCGCCCAGGAGCTAAATAGGGCCGCCCCGTTGGGGCTGACGGGACGTATTGGCATTGGGTCCCCCAGGCGATGCCTGGGGCTGTCATAGGACTACCCCTTTGGGGCGAAAAGAATGCTGCGTAAAGCAACAGCGACGCTGTGTGGTTTCGTAGAGCGGCCCGCAAAAGACCGCCTTGGAATCGCTGTGGACGAGGGTGGTGGTCGCCCAGGAGCTAAACAGGGCCGCCCCGTTGGGGCTGACGGGACGCATTGGCATTGGGTCCCCCAGGCGATGCCTGGGGCTGTCATAGGACTGCCCCTTCGGGGCGCAAAGCTAAATAGGGCCGCCCTTTCAGGCTGCCGGGGCGTATTGGCATTGGGCCCCCAGGCGATGCCTGGGGCTGTCGTAGGACTGCCCCTTTGGGGCGAAAAGAATGCTGCGTAAAGCAACAGCGACGCTGTGTGGTTTCGTGGAGCGGCCCGCAAAAGACCGCCTTGGAATCGCTGTGGACGAGGGTGATGGTCGCATAGGAGTAAAACAGGGCCGCGCCCGTTGGGGCTGCCGGGGCGTATTGGCATCGGAGCCCACAGGCGATGCCCTGTCGATTACTCGTTAGTTTTTCTACGCCATAGGCTTTGAAGAAAATAGCCGGTGGATTGAGCGCAAGCGAACACCACCGGATACGGCGCGAGACGCAAGAGCCGACCCCGAATGGGGTGGAAGATCATTCATGACGCGTTCTGCGAACCACTTTCGGGGTCGGCGCTCTACGACCAACGAACCACGGTAGGTGGCGCTGAGCTACGGCTACTCTCTCCAATCCCTTTCGACATGCTTGCCGGTAACTGGCAGGACGATGCTGGGGGCTGCGTCGGGCTGCCCTGGTGGGCAGCGCTGTGAAGCATTTTTCAGTGATTTCCAGGTTTGTGCGGGTGGGGACGCCTGCGAACCGGTGCGAGGGCGTTCCGCCCGCTCACGTTAGGAACGCGGGAATTGCAGTTTCTCAGGTTTCGTAATGAATCTTGCCGTGTTTTTGGGCGCGGCTGATTTTATCGAGGCTATAGAGGCCGGCGAGGATGAACTCGACGCAGGATGCTCGCATCGCTTCATTCTCGCTCGCGTTGACGTCGAAGGCGCGGTCCCAGGCGGGTGGGACGTTCTGCAATCGCTCGGCATAGAGCCGGCTGGGCAGCATGTCTCCGACTTCGACTCGGACGCCGCCGCGAAAGATCTCTGCGATCTCAGCCAGTCCATGCTCTTCAATGTATTCACTGAAGACAATTTGAATGGCTTCGGCGACGACGTTGTCGAGCACTTGTCGTTCGCTCATCTGGTGGGTGCCCATCAAGTCGAGTTCGAGCTTGCCTAGCGAACTGGCGTAGAGATGCCCGAGGTCACTGATCCGGGGGACGGCAGGTGACTCGCCGTGAACGATGCCTCGTTGCCGGGCCGAGGCGACCATGGTGCGGAAATTCGCGAGGGAGAACCGAGCCGATACCCCCGAGGCTTGGTCGACGTACTTGCTCTGCCGCGCCCGATTGGTGATCTCTTCAATAATTTGGTACATGAACAGCGGCACGTGAACGGGAAACTCACCGCCGAGGTCTTCGCCGACCTCTTGTTGCAAAATTTCGATCCCCTGATCGCGTTCCTGCGGATAATGCGTTTGCACGATCGTCCCGATGCGGTCTTTGAGCTGCGGGATCACCTTGCCGCTGCGGTTGTAGGTGGCAGGGTTTGCCGAGAATAGGATCATCACATCGACATCGAAGCGGATGGGGTAGCCCCGGATCTGGACGTCCCGCTCTTCGAGAATATTGAACAGACCGACCTGCACGAGGTCGTCGAGTTCCGGCAGTTCGTTCATGGCGAAAATGCCACGGTGCATGCGTGGAATCAAGCCCAAGGCGAGTGCCTCCTCAGCGCTCATGCTGACACCGCCGGTGAGTTTGGCCGGATCGATTTCTCCAATGATGTCGGCGAACTTGGTCCCCGGGCTGAGCCGTTCGGCGTAGCGTTCACTACGCGGCCACCAGGCGATGGGGATTTCTGCCGGATCACGCTGCTCGACGATCCGCCGTCCAGCCGCCGAGATGGGGGCGAGCGGGTCTTCATGGACGGGCAATTCCGGATCATCGATGTAGGGGACGTGCGGATCGAGGAAGCGAACGAGCTGCCGCATCAATCGACTCTTGGCTTGCCCCTTCTCGCCGAGAAAGAGCATGTCATGGCCAGCCAGGAGGGCCAGATTGATTTCTGGGATGACCGTATCGTCATAGCCCACGATGCCCGGAAAGAGCTCATCGCCAGCGGCCAGCATGCGGGAAAAGTTGTCGCGGATCTCTCGCTTGACGGTTTTTGACTGCCAGCCTGAGCTGAGCAGGTCGCGAAGATTGGTCGGTTCGGGGGAGGTCAAATTCGTGCTCACGGCGGTGTTCTCGAGGGAGGAGGGGCGAATTCGAGGATAATGGGCAAGTCCGGGGCTGTCGATGCAGCCGATCAGGCCACGCCAGCGGTCCGGCTGGCGGCGTTGGCTGCTGCCCGCTGGCTGCTGACCGCTGCCCGACGGGCAGCCGGAGTGCTCTGGTATTGCAAAACTCGGTCCAACTCGGAAGCCCCTGCGACGCCCTGAGAATGGTTCGCACCCCCTAGCTGTTGAAAATCAGTTTTCAGCAAACCAAACGGGCATGGCCTGCGTAGCCTTCAGACCTATCCATATTTCCCTTTGTTTTGAGTCGCCGAGCATGATCGCTGGCCTGTCCACTGCCCACCCGTTGCCGTCCCTGCTCCTGGATTCCATGGGCAGTTCACTGGATTCGCTGTTGATCGTTGGAGCCATCGGAGAGTGGCTGCCCGCATTCGCGACACCGCTGTGGGTGCTTTCGATCGGGTTGGTGCTCGGCGCGGTCGCCGTGGCGGTGGTCTACGGTATTTTGTCGATCTTATCCTACGTGCCTGGCTTGGGGACGATCGCCGACTCGCCCAATCGGGGTGTCACCATGTCGCTGATCGTGGGAGCGATTTTTTCGGCCATCCTGTGCTTCATCTACTTGCCTCAGGGGGGCGATAACCAACAGCTGCTACTCCTGCCACTGATCACTATCGGCGTGGGACTCGGCTTTGGGTTGATTTACGGTCTTTGGCACCGCACTCGAAGTGAGCTGCTGTCGTTTTTCGGCGAGGGCGTGATGCCCTATCTGCTGGGCACGGCAGGCATCTTTGCGGCGTTCGGCTTGCTGCTGACACCGTTCATTGAGAAACCGCGGGATATCCTTGCGAGCATCCCAGCGGTGAACGTCTTCAGTGACGGCACGCAAGTGGAAGTGGCCACGATCGAGCCATCCTCGGGCGAGGATCCCGAGTTCTTTGCAGCGGGAATCGATTATAACTTCCGCAGTGTTGCTGAAATGACGATCGAGAGTGACAAAAAGGTTTTCTTGGCGGATTCGTCCGATCCGGCATCATTTAGTCGCTCGCCCGTCGTGCTCAACCCGGGCAGCAGCGAGGCGATCACGTACAAGTACGAAAACCGGGAACAGCCACCGATCCCGGGCGACCCCAACAGGCTACATATCTACAATCAAGAGATTGACCCGGCGCGGGTTGTCTTCACGTTCAAGAATCTGCCTCAGGTCCCTCAGGCGTCATCGATTGTGTTCACAGCGATCATCTTTTTCTTAGGCGTCACCGGGCTCCTCGCAGTGCGTCAGGCCGCACCACGGGTCTGGGCGTTGGCCTTGTCGACAGCCAAGAATGAGATGGCTCAACCGCTCTATCTGTTGCTGCTCTCCTTGAGCGCGTTCGGGATTCTCCTATTTGGGATTTTCCCGTTCTACACCCTTGGCGATGACATCCGGTTGCTCAAGGACAGTGCCGTCACGTTGATCATGATCATGGGTATGCTGTTGGCTGTATGGAGCGCCGGCACGTCGGTCAGTGAAGAGATCGAGGGGCGCACGGCGCTGACTGTGTTGAGCAAACCCGTCAGCCGGCGATCGTTTGTGCTCGGCAAGTACACTGGCATTATGTTGAGCGTGCTCGTGCTCTTTGTGATTTTGTCAGCGGTATTGATGGTCGTGCTCAGCTACAAACCGATTTATGACGCACGGGAATCGAGTGGTGCCACGCCGGTATGGCAGATCGGCCACGAAGAGATCATGACCACGCTCCCGGTCATCGGGTTGTACTTCATGGAGACGATGGCCATTGGTGGGATCGCCGTCGCTCTGGCAACACGCCTTCCCTTGTTAGCGAACTTCATCACCTGTTTTTCGATCTATGTGATCGGGAACTTGACCAGCCCATTGGTGGCGGCGGCAAAGGAAAACACGGAACTCGTTGGGTTTGTTGGCAAACTGATCGCTGTCGTCGTCCCCAATCTGAATTCATTCAACGTGCAGGCGGCGATGGATTCGGGCAACGCCGTGCCACTGATCTATCTCGCCGGTGCGTTCAATTATCTCGCCGTGTTTGTGATCGCGGTCTGGATGTTGGCGATGTTGATGTTTGAGGATCGTGACTTGGCATAAGCAGTTCATTCACGAAAAAACACTTGCCGACCTGCTTGGTGTAGAATCAAGTAGAGAGAATCAACAGGCGGGTCAACGACGATTTGGATCAAGAGGCTGGTGGAACGTGAATCGATTTGCAACTTTGGAACAACCACGCCGGGAAACTGCGGCTGCCGGAGCCGTGTTTCACTGGTTCTGGGCAATCGTTGCAGGGCTCGCGGTCCCTGTTCTGATCGTCCTGTTCGGGATGGTTGCCGTACTGATCGATGACGGCGAGTTTCCTCCAGGTGATCGGGAAGCGGTCCAGCAGGGTTTGACGGGATCTCACGTTGAACTCGGGACCTACCTCAGCGTACCTTTGTCGCAGAGCTTTCAGGATCAGACCGCATTTGCGCAGCTACTCGAGTTGGTGGCCCTGTGTGTCCTCGTCGCTGGTATCCTATGTGTCGCGATTTGGATCAATCGAAGATCCTCTGACCGTCGCACGCGAAGTGTGATCAAGTCGCTGCACCAGCGGGTGTTGCAACAGAGTCTACGACGCAGCGAAACCGAGGGCGCCGCCGCTCAGCGATCCCGTGCGGTGCATTTGATCGGTGAAGATCTCCCCAACTTGGGCGTGGGCTTGTCGCTGTGGTACCGAGTCATTCCTCGTAGCGCGCTGATCCTGATCGGCTGCGTTGTATTGGCGTTACTCGTGAACGTTTGGTTGGCGATCTTGGCCGTGATCAGCGGTGCGGCTTTGTGGTGGCTGTACGCGTTTCTGCGTAGCACCGATTGGCTAGAGTTGTCCCAGTTCGAAATTTCACAGATACGCGAGCGGCTGATCGGGCAGATCGGTGACGCTCCGATCATGGGACGGCTGCAAGCAGGTGGATTGGCCGAACAGACCTACGAGGCGGAACTGGAATCGCTGATGCGGCGTCTGGCCAACGAAGATGCACGCCAGGGCCGGCTATGGCCATTGTTGATGTTCGCCTGCAGTATCGCGGTGGCCGTGTTGGTGATGGGGCTCGGAGCGAACATTCTCCATGGCGAGCAAGGCTTGAGCTTGCCAGCATCGTTGGTTCTTGGGATGGCGTTGACGGCCGCCGCACTCTCCTCAGCCCGCTTGGGTGAACTGGCTCGTCAATTGAAAATCAGCTCACATGCAGCCGAGTCGGTCTATCTTTATCTACAGCGGAGCGAAGACATCGCACCGAGCGAGCGGCTCGTCGGCATCGCTGGATTGCGGGAATCCGTGGAACTGCGTGATGTCTCGTTGGCTGACGCGACCGGTAAACCGATTTTGCAGGACCTGAGCTTGTCACTGCGTCCCAAATCATTGGTCGCGTTGCTCGGTACCGAAAGTGTATCGACCCAGTCGTTGGCTGAGTTGCTGATGGGATTCGGTCGACCGCAACGTGGTGTCGTGGAGCTCGACGGTGTCTCGCTCAATGACATTCATCCCCAGGCGTTAGCGAAGCAGGTCATGTGGGTTGCTCCTGATGGGCCGCTTTGGGAGGGCACGATCACAGAAAACTTGATGTCAGGGGTCAGTAAATCGGTCGACAAACGCGACATGGTCAAGGTTCTCGAGGAGTTGGGCATCTACGAACAGATCACCCGTCTCAGCGACGGAATCGACTCGATGGTCGGTCCTGTCACGGATTTGCGTGACGGGCGTTCGAGCGATGGGTTATCGATGATGTCTCGATACATGCTTGGCATCGCCCGGGCATTGCTACATCGGCCCGCCATCGTGCTCGTCAAAGAGCCACCCGCACCGACCGAACACGTCAACAGCGACCCCTGCTTGAACGCGCTTCGCAGTCTGGCCGATTCCGGATCATTGGTCTTGGTATTGCCGCGTCGTCTGCAAACGCTCCGCCACGCCGATCGGGTGGTCTTGCTCAATGGTTCCAACCTGGTTGGCGAAGGCAAGCACGCTGAATTGCTCAATTCCAGCGATCTGTACCGGCACCTTAACTATCTGTTGTTCAATCCCTATCGCCATCGCGCGGGGGCATAAAGCAAGGTGCCCGACTCGGATAGCGATCAGGAGCCGCAGTCCCCCGATTCCCTGTTTCAGACGGCGGTTGTCGTCGAAGCTGGATTAGGACTGTTGGCGGTATTATTAGGGTATTTGTTTGGCCCTGATCCGCGGCTGTTCGTGCCGACGCTGGAACAACTGCCGGCGCTCGCTGGAGGCGTCGGGCTTGGTCTGCTAGCGACGTTTCCATTGCTACTGCTGATGGCGATCATTCGCCGTATCAATCATCCTGCCGTGCAAGAGCTTGATCAATTGGCAGAGCATCCGATGATGGGACTGATGCTGAAGCTGGGGCCACTCGAACTGCTCGTGATCAGTCTCTGTGCTGGGGTGGGCGAAGAGCTGCTCTTTCGCGGTTGGTTAATGCCTTCGATTGCAGGCTTGCTGCAGGGGGAAGCCTTCACGCTCTTGCCCGCCGACGCGGCATCGCCCCGGCCCTGGTGGGCGTTCGGTGGGTACGCCGCAGAGGTCGCGAGTGGTATCGCTGGAAACGCCACGGGGAGCGGTGAGGCCTCACCCCTGTCGTGGTCAGGGTTCACCTCGTGGTGGGCCGAGTCGATTGGTTGGGAAATGACAATCGGGTGGATCGCTTCCTCGATCGCATTCGGCTTCGTCCACCCAATCAGCCGGCTATACGTGGCAGTGACCGGGTTGATGGGGTTCTATTTCGGTGCACTGCTTATCCTGAGTGGCAATTTGATGATTCCCATCGTTGCTCATGCATTCTATGACGCCATCCAGCTCTGGATCGCATCGGCCGAGGCCAAATCAGAGGCGTGACCTGACTTGAGGAGACTGCTGTGATGAAATTGTTCCTTTCGACGCTCTGCGTTCTCGCGCTGTTTGCCGGTCTCACTGAATGGGTAGATGCGGCGGAGCCAACCGACCTGTTGCGAGATGAAAACTTAGTGGCGTGGTGCATTGTTCCGTTTGATGCTGCGCAGCGAAGTCCAGAAGAGCGTGCTGTCATGCTCAACGAGTTGGGGATCTCTCGGTGCGCGTACGATTGGCGAGAAAAAAATGTGCCAACCTTTGAACAGGAGATTCTGGCTTATAAACGCCACGGCATCGAGTTTTTCGCCTTCTGGTCGGTCCATGACGAAGCGTTCCAATTGTTTGAAAAGCATGGATTGCATCCCCAGATCTGGCAGACGCTGGTGGAGCCTGTCGGCGAAGGCAACGACGAGAAAGTTGAGAACGCTATACGAAACTTGATCCCGTTGGCAAAACGTACTGAGAAGATGGGAAGCAAACTCGGCCTCTACAATCACGGGGGATGGGGCGGTGAGCCGAGAAACCTGGTGGCTGTCTGCGAGGGTTTGCGACAGCGTGGCTATGGGCATGTGGGCATCGTTTACAACTTTCATCATGGGCACGGCCATATCGCCGATTGGTCCGAGGTTTTAGCGATGATGCAGCCGCTACTGCACTGCATCAACCTCAATGGAATGAATCCCTCGGCCGACCCAAAGATCCTCGGTATCGGCAAAGGCGAACATGAACTGGAGATGATTGGCGAGCTGGTCGAGAGCGGCTATCAGGGACCGATCGGCATCCTTGACCACCGCAATGCGATCGATGCCCGCGATTCGCTGTCGGAGAACCTCGAAGGATTGCGATGGATTTCCAAAGAACTCAGCGCTGCGGGCAGCGGAGGCGAGAAACCACCCGCCCCGAAACCCTTTATCCGTCCCGCCGAGCATCCAATTGGCAGAATCTATCCTGGCGCCAATGCGTACCGCGATCCTCCCATCACGATCGAGTGCTTGGCCACCCTCAATTCTCACCGACATCACAACATTCTCGTCGCGAATGAAGCCAAAGCGTCGCCCGACCACTGGGAACTTTTCACGATGCCTGCAAGCGGACACCTGACGGCCTACTTGCCCGGCTCATCACCCGATCATGTTCGTTCGAAGATCAACGTTTGCGATGGAACAGAGCACCGGCTGGCGATGGTTTACGAAGTCGATCGGGTACGACTCTATGTGGACGGCGAGCAGGTAGCCGACCAAGCAGTCACACGAGTCACGCCCCGTGTAGATCCCAGTCAGCGTATCGCCGATGCGATCGGAATAGGAAGGCTGGTCCGCGGCAGGATCGGTTGCGACGGCGAAATTGGTTGGGTTCGCATTTCAAGCGGTACTGAATCGATGCCGCAACAACCGGTCGAATCGATCGATCGGAACGAGCGAACGCTGGGGCTGTGGATCCTCGATGAAGCTGACCAATCGATTCGACAGCCTGCCTCCTTATCCAACACGGTTGTGACAAGCGAACTTGCTCCGGCATACGATGCAGGACAAGTAGTGAAGCTCATCCAGGACGCAGAACAGCAAGGAGACCCGGTCCGCGGATCGCGTGTGTTTGCCAACGCCAAACTGGCGTGCCTGTCCTGTCATCGCGTGGGCACGCACGGCGGCGATGTCGGCCCAGAACTCACATCGATCGCTTCGCAAGTTGATATTAACGAGATTGTTGAATCCGTTCTATGGCCTTCCCGCGTTGTGAAGCCGGAGTACGTGTCGTGGCGAATCTTAACAGCCGACGGAGACATCCTGAATGGTTACAAGTGTGAGACCGACGAAGATTCATTGACGCTAAAGGTGACGACTACAGGCGAGCTTATCGAGATCGCTCACGACGAAATCGAAGCAGAGTTGCCCAGCAGTACGGTGATGCCGGACGGCCTGAGCGAGGCGATGACGAGGCGAGAACTTATCGACCTCGTCAGCTTCCTCAGTCGGCTTCGCAGCGAAAAAGGGGTGGTAGACAGCGATTTTGATCGTGAACTCTCTGCAGTGGCGCGAAACCATTCGCACGAGCCAATTGACTTTTCGGTCGACGCCGCACCGCTGTCACCGGATCGCTGGCCGAGCCATGCACACGAAGTCAATCGTGATCGGATCTACGATTTCTATACGAAACAAGCCGAGTACTTTCGGACGCTATCGAGCCCGCCCCATCTCGTCAATGGATTTCCCGGCCTCGATGGTGGTAGCCAAGGGCATTGGGGCAACCAGAACGAATCGGTTTGGGCGGACGACCGCTGGAACGCGACGGAGTTGGGTCGAGTACAAGCCGGTGTCTTGCGCGTGGCAGGTCAAACATTGCCGCGTGCCGTTTGTGTTCGCCTGGGTGAGCAATCCCAGATCGCCGCCTGTTTCAACCCCGACACGCTCACTTACGACGCGGTTTGGGAAGACGGTTTTGTCCAATTCTCGTCTGTTCGATCGGGGCTGATGGGCGGCATGCGAATACAGGGCAGGCTCATCGAGCAGGCCAACGAAGAGGCTTCGAGCGAACCGAAGCATTACCATGGGTATTATCGATATGGTGATCGTATCGTGTTCGCGTATCGAATCGGCGAAACGGAGTACCTGGATGCTCCTTGGGTCACCGACGGGCATTTCACGCGGGAAGTCGCCCCCCGTGACCAGCATTCGATGCAACACGTGGTCGACGGTGGCCCCTCTCTATGGCCCAATGAGATCAAAACCGACATACGCAGTGGCGACCAGAAACCTTATGCGGTCGATACAATCGAATTGCCGATCAACAATCCTGCGGGATCTCTGATGTATGTCGGCGGTCACGATTTCTTGTCTGACGGGAGTGCATTGCTCTGTACGATTCAGGGAGACGTATGGCGAGTGCGAGGTCTGCAGGGCGACAAGAATGGCAAGGCCACGTGGCAGAGGTTTGCCAGAGGATTGCATCACCCGTTGGGGCTGGTCGTTTCCGACGATGAGGTTTACGTCCAGTGCCGCGATCAATTGACACGGCTCGATGACCTCAATGGTGATGGCGTGGCCGACTTCTACGAGTGTTTCAACAATACATTTGAAACGTCGCCGGCCGGTCATGATTTCGTTTGCGGTTTAGAACGCGACGATGAAGGGAATTTTTACACTGCATCGGGAAACCAAGGATTGCTGCGCATCTCAGCTGACGGAACTCGTGCAGAAATCCTTGCCACCGGGCTTCGGAATCCCGACGGTTTGGGATTGCTCGAAGATGGAACAATCACTGTGCCGTGTTCGGAAGGCGATTGGACGCCAGCGTCCATGATCTGTGCCGTGGAACCGGGCAGTGGGCCCACACCGCATTTTGGGCATGGCGGACCGATTGACGGCGCTGCACCGCAGCTGCCGCTCGTCTACCTGCCTCGCGGAATCGACAACTCATCGGGCGGGCAAGAACGAATCGATAGTAAACAGTTCGGACCACTGGAAGGAAAGTTGGCACATTTTTCCTTTGGTGCGGGAGCGTGGTTCGTCGTCTTGCTCGACAACGTCGATGGACAGCGGCAGGGCGCAGTTGTGCCGATGATGGGCGAGTTTCAGTCGGGTGTGCACCGCGGCCGCGTCTCGCCTCACGATGGGCAACTGTACGTCAGCGGCATGACGGGCTGGGGGACTTACACGCCGGATGAGGGCTGCTTCGAGCGTATCCGTTACACGGGTGACACCGTGCAAGTTCCGCTGGGGTTCCACGTACACGCCAATGGAGTTCGAATCGATTTTTCTCAGCCGGTTGATTCCGATCTCGCCGAAAGCACCTCGAGTCATTTTGCTCAAGTTTGGAACTATCGTTACAGTGCGGGGTACGGTTCCCCAGAGTTGTCGACGACGCATCCTGCCACGACGGGGCATGATGTCCTGTCGATTGCCTCAGCGCATGTTCTCGAAGACGGACGTTCCATGTTCATCGAGCTCCCGGACTTGCAGCCTGTCAATCAGTTGCACCTGAGATTGAACGTCAACGAGGACGAATCGCTGTCCTGTTCGCCGAGCGGCAGCGGTCATGACCTGATGATTACGGTCCATCGAATGGATGCTCCGTTTTCCGATTTCCCAGGCTACCAACCAAATCCAGAGAAAGTGATCGCGATTCATCCGCAGCTTGTGGATCTCGCACCTCAGCCAGAACCCTTGCCCAATCCGTGGAGGCAACCCATCAAGGGGGCTCGGGAAATTGAGATTCAGACTGATAAAAATCTAACGTTCGCAGTGACCGAGTTCGCCGTCGCGCCGAACGAACCCATCTCATTGACGCTCGTGAACCCGGATGTTGTGCCGCACAACTGGGTACTCTCGCGTCGTGGGGCGTTGGAACAAGTCGGCAAGCTATCGAACCACTTGGTTGCCGACCCTCTGGCGTTGCTGCGGAACTACGTCCCCGAATCCGATGCGGTCTTAGCTTACACCGATATCGCCGACCCCGGTTCATCGGAAACCATTCATTTTCACGCTCCTGCAACGCCCGGACGCTATCCGTTCTTGTGTACATTCCCAGGGCACTGGATGGTGATGAACGGAACGATGGTCGTCGAGAGGCGTGATCGACACTAGCGGACCAGTCGAACCATGCACTGCAGCGAGGTTGCTGTGCAGCTCAACTGAAGGCGTCTGTGGAGCTGTAGAAACCGCCATTCAATGGACACCGCTGACGGCCAGAGGATTCCGGTGCGATGTATCTGACGTCAAGCCGGGCATCTCGCCGTCACGCATCGACTCGCTGATGCCGATGGATATTTTCCAGCAGGGCCATGGCACAGGCCTGGGCGAACTGTGGGTCGTTGATTTCGAGATCGAGTTTCCGCAGCTCGATGTCCTCACGCAACTCGCTGGCAATGGCTGAAAAGAGAGCCGCGTCCGCGTCAGGATCGTGAAAAGGCTGCCGATCCCCACTCAGTGCGCTGATCCCGAGGCACGGGACCAGCACGGTCACCAGTGCCGTGTACTCGCTGATCTTTCGGGCCACAATCTTGCCGAGTTCACGGCACTCCTGCACGTTGGTCCGCATCAGCGTGACTTGAGGATTGTGCACGTACAGATTGCGGCTTTCGAATCGGCTCGGCAGCGTATCACGGGCGGCAAAATTGACCATGTCCAGGCAACCGGGAACCACGATTGCAGGCACTCCCATCGCGGCAGCCGCATCCAATCGTTGCGGGCCCGCCGACAACACACCGCCCACCAATTCGTCGGCCCATTCGGTGGTCGTGATATCCAACACGCCAGCGACCATTCCGCTCTCGATCAGTGATTCCATCGCGCGGCCACCTGCACCGGTCGCGTGAAAGACGAGCACTTCGTATCCGGCCTTTTCCAACACAGGGATCGCCGCATTGACGCAGTCCGTCGTGTTGCCAAACATGCTCGCGACGATCAGAGGCCGGACATCGTCGGCATCAATGGTAGCGTCCACCATTCCGCAAATCGCGCCAGCGGCGCGAGAAAAAATGACCTTGGAGACACGGTTCAGTCCAGCGACGTCGACGATGCTGGGCATTAGCGTAATATCTTTGCTGCCAAGGTAGTGAGCGGTATTACCACTGGCGAGCGTCGACACCATCAGCTTGGGCACGCCGATCGGCAATGCTCGCATCGCTGCCGTGGCGATGGCCGTTCCGCCGCCACCGCCCAACGAGATCACACCCTCGATCCGGCCCTCACGATACAGTCGATGCAGCAATACCGGCGCTGCCTCGGCCATCGCTGAGACGCATTCACCGCGGTCCGCCCGAGCGAGGACCGCATCGAGATCGATGTCGATGCTCGCAGCGACCTCGTGGCGAGTCACCTGTGGGACAATCTGAGGGCTGCCGGCGGTCCCCACATCGATCAGCAGCGTGTCGTGACCGTGCTGACGAATTCGCTCGGCAACGAACCCGTGCTCCGGGCCTTTGGTGTCGAGCGTGCCGAGCGTGCCGAGCACAGCAATGGTGGCCATCAACTCTTCCGTTGGACAGGGATCTGTTTGAATTTTTGAGTCAGTTCGGTCAGCGATTCTTCGAACGCCATCCGCTCTAAACTGGAGGCCCCGACGAAGCCCACGACATCGGTGTGCTCATTGACATAGGCAGCGTCCTCAGGAGTCGCGATCGGACCGCCGTGTGACAAACAGATCACATCACTGCGGACGGCTTTCGCTGCTGCGGCAATACTCTGAGTTCGCGTGGCGGCCTCCTCGAGCGTGCAACTCGCGTCGGTGACACCGATCGTGCCTCCGATGGTCGTGCCCACATGTGCGATCACGACATCGGCGCCCGCCTCGGCCATCGCCGTGGCTTCCTCGGCTTTGGCGACGTAAACAATCGTGAACAGATCCATTTTATGAGCGATCGCAACGGCATCGACTTCTTTTTGAAAGCTCATCCCGGTCTCTTCGAGAATCTGCCGGAACTGACCGTCGACGATCGCGTGGGTAGGGAAATTATTGATCCCCGAGAACCCCATGTCCTTGACCTGCAGCAGCCAATGCCACATCCGGCGACGTGGATCGGTTGCATGCACCCCACAGATCACGGGCACCTCTTCGACGACGGGCAAGACTTCGAATTCGCCAATCTCCATGGCGACCGCGTTGGCGTCGCCATAGGCCATCAAACCCGCGGTCGATCCATGACCCGCCATGCGGAATCGCCCCGAGTTGTAGATGATGATCAGGTCAACACCACCCTTCTCAAGAAACTTGGCACTGATCCCGGTCCCCGCCCCCGCCGCGATGATCGGTTCGCCGCGATCAAGCGTCGCCTGCAAACGATCGAGAACTTCCCTACGCGTGTAGGGGTTTCCAATTCCGGTCCATGGATTCGGCATGATGCTGGGAGGGATCAGGGGGGGGTTGGCGTTGTGACAAACGGAGATTGATTCGCGAAGACGGTTTACGACGCGATCGGTTTGACTTCAAAACCGGGGCGATATTTTCGCCGCAGGAACGAGTTCGCGAGATCCGCGTGCTCCCCGGTGAAACGCTCGGCATCTGGATCATGCTCGAGCACGGGGCTAGAGAGCAGATCGCCTGTACCAGCACCGAATCCACTCAGCGGCGCGGTCATGTCATCGATCAAGGCTGGCCACTGGGGCAAGTCGCTGACGCGGGTGAGTTGGTCGGCATCGAATGCCCCGCCGGCGCGGAAAGCGACGTTGGCGAGGTTGCACCAACCGGTGCTGTGATGGCCGTTTTCGATCGGCGCCGCGAGGCTGCTGACGTCGCGACTGCGGACTGCGTCGACGAAGTTCTTCATGTGCGCCGGTACGGTGCTCACATTCGCCTTGAACTTGCGGATGTGTTTGCCATCGGCATCGTAGGCGTTTCCAGAACCACGTTGGCCGAGATAGGTGCCGCCTTCACAGACGACGGCATAGCCACTCCCTGGAGCGTTCAATTGCATTTGCCCCTTGGCTGTCCAAGCTCCCTTGGCGCCGGGTTTGGGCGGCAGGTTGCTGAGGGCAATCAGGGTTGGAAACATTTCAGTTTCGAAGAGAGCAAAGTGGACGTTGGGCGTGTCGCCCGCGTCGTCCCAGCCGACCCGGCCACCGCCGCAAATCAAACGATTGGGCGTCGAGACTTTATCCTGGTAGGCGACGTTACGGACGTCATCGAGAATGTGGACGCCCCAGTTGCCCATCTCGCCGTTACCGGTGTTCCAATCCCAGTGCCAGTCGTAATGGAAGCTGTTGCGATAGATCGCTTCATCGGCTGCAGGGCCGAGCCACAGGTTGTAATCGAGGCCTTTGGGTGGGGTGAGCGGTGTGTCGCGGCGACCGATCGAACCGCGGGGGCCGAGCCGGTTGGCTTGCACGTACTGGATCTCGCCGAGCGACTTGTCGTCGTGCAGGAACCTTCTCGCCTGCATTTGAATCGGATCGCTGCGTTGTTGCGTCCCCAGTTGCACGACTCGGCCGTGTTTCTGAGCCGCCGAAACAACTTGGCGGCCCTCCCACTGCGAGTGCGACAAAGGCTTCTCGACGTAGACGTCCTTACCCGCTTCGATCGCCCAGATAGCTGCTAAGCAGTGCCAGTGGTTGCAGGTGGTAATCGCCACAGCATCGACGTCGTCGGAATCCAATACCGTCCGGAGATCCGAAACTGCCTTGGCGTCGTATTTTTTAGCGAGACTCCCCGCCCGATTGGAATCAGGATCGGCAACCATTACCAGCTTGGCGCCGTCAGTGGCGTCGATCGCGCCAGCGATTCCACCGCCCCGGCCGCCTGCACCAAGTACCGCCATTCGGACCTCCTCGTTGGCCGCGGCACGAACGACGCCCGGCAGCGCTGCGGTGCCAACACCCGCTGCAAGAAAACCGAGAAACTGACGCCGTTGGGCGATGGATGGGGTAGGAGCTGTCGTCTGTGGTCTGGAGTTCATCTGGACACTGATATGTTTTAGGTGGAATGGGCAAGAACACTAATCTGTCATGATAACTCAATCGAATTGGGATGTGGCGAGCCCAATCGAACGGAGGGGGCCAGTCCGCTCCGGACCCGTATAAGACAGTGGCTTGGCGGATCGAACCGGATTGCGATAAGCTCGCTGTTTCTAGCTCACCCTTTCATTCGGGAAAACCAAGCATCGATGTCGAAAAAAGCGATTGCCAAATGGGTTTCGATCGCCGTCGTTGCGTTGGCAATCCTGGTCTGGATACGGACCGTCCCCAGCGAGGATTGGGAAGCGGATTTCAGGCGATGGATTGCTGGTCTTGGAGTCTGGGGGCCGGTTGTACTTTGCTTGATCTACATCACTGCGACCCTATGCCTGCTCCCGGGATCGATCATCACGCTTGCTGCTGGTGCTCTTTTCGGCTTGGTCGGGGGCTTCGCACTTGTGTCGGTAGCGTCGACAACCGGCGCCGGCCTCGCTTTCTTGATCGCCCGGTACGTGGCGCGGGACAAGGTTTCGGAATTCGCACAATCCAATGCCAAATTCGCAGCAGTTGATAAAGCGATTTCCGAAGGCGGCTGGAAAATCGTCGGCTTGTTGCGACTTTCACCAGCGATCCCCTTCACGTGGCAAAACTATCTTTACGGACTGACGCAGATCCATTTCTGGCCCTACCTGCTGACGACTTGGGTCGCGATGATGCCGGGGACATTCATGTACGCTTATCTCGGCAGTGTTGCCAGTGCCGCTTCGACGAGCGAGGGGAAACCGATCTGGCAATGGGGGCTGCTCGTTGTGGGACTGCTTACCACCGTCACCGTAGCGATCTACACGGCGAAACTCGCCCAAGAGAAATTTCGCGAGCAAACTCAGTCCACCCAACGCTCGACAGGCGCACAATGCAGCGCGGCGGTTGAATGCGGGGACCACCACGAGGTATAAAACACCGCTATGGAAGAATCACTAAGCTTCAAGATTTTAATTGTCGAAGACCAGCGTGCCCTGCGAATGGTCATGTCGCGACTGCTCACGAAATTGGGCCATCAGGTGGAAGCCGTCGAGAGCGGGCCAGCGGCCATCGCAGCACTCGATCAATTCTGTCCCGAGGTCATCTTTTCGGACATTTCGATGCCGGAGATGAATGGCTACGAGTTGGTCAGGCTGCTGCGTCAGCGAGAGGAGTTGACAGGCACTTATTTCGTTGCCATGACTGGAATGGGAAAGCAGTCCGACGACGATTCGGTACGGGATTCGAGGTTTGATGAGCACTTGGTCAAGCCCGTCGATGTGGAGCGACTGCAGCAACTCTTTGAGCAACTTTCGCGGCGATAGGTCAGCTTCCCAGTCTTGCCAATAGGGTAGAATCCTTCTCATGAGCGACCATCCATCCCCAGCGGCAAGCAGTCCGAAAGCCTCCAGTCCGCACAAACTAGGGGAGCTCGCGGCCACAGCGATCTGCGGCAACGACATCACGTCGTCGTGCCTCTATGTTTCGGCGTTGGCGATCGTTTACGCAAAACCTATCCCGAAGTCGATATCGAGCACGTGAAAGTGAAGGGGGAATTCACCCCCGAAAGAATCATTGCGCTCGCCAAAGAGTGGGATATCCCGACCAATCTGATGTTCATCGGCTCGCCGACCGGCGAAAGCATGAAGCATCGCCTCGAAGATTTCGGCGGCGTGCGATTGATCATCTGACCGATTTCAGTGGATCGACTCTCGCGTTCGGGGTGGTTCGGCTACTTAGTCGCCTGCACCTTTTCGATCGCACGCCTCTCGAATTCGGCGTCATATTTTGGGTTGGCTTGGCTCGGTACCGGAGCACCGGTCTGATTGCGCCAACGCATCAATAGTTCATGCAACTCGGCAGTTTGTTCCGGCATTGTGTCGGATAGGTCGTGTCGCTCTCCGGGGTCGCTACTGAGATCGTACAATTCCAACGCACCGTCTTCAAAATACTCGTGCAGTTTCCACTTGCCCGTTCGCATCGCTGAACCGGGCCGGGTGCGGAAGAGAGGATCGCGAGCGTCGTCGAGAGCGCCATCATAGGCCTGCAGGTAGACGGGAAAGTGCCAGAACTGTGGTACCGGATCCCATGGACCGCTCTCCGTCATCAGTGGCATCAAACTGACACCGTCGAGCGATTCAGCAGTGGGCAGCCGGATACCTGCGGCTTCGAGGAAAGTGGGATAGAAGTCCATCGTGTTGACTGCTTCATCACACGTACTGCCAGGTTGGATCTTGCCTGGCCAGCGCATCACGAGGGGCTCACGCACGCCGCCTTCGTAATAGGATCCCTTGCCGCCCCGCAGCGGGCGCTGAGAATGAAAAGCTGCGATGCCCCCGTTATCAGACGAAAAGACGACGAGTGTCGATTCGGTCAGCTCAAGTCGTTCGATCGCATCGAGGACTCTGCCAATCGCCTCGTCGATTTTCTCAACCATCGACGCGTACTTGGCATTCAGCTCGCTGCCCTGATAGTTATCGACGTACTCGGGAACCGGCGTCAGTGGCGAGTGCACCAAGTACGGCGAAAAGTGAATGAACATCGGGCTGGCGTGGTTGTCTTGCATGAACTCGACGGCTTCCTGAGCGAAGACATCGACGCGGTGCGTATTGGCATCGACCGCATCAGTCCAATCCGCCATCGCTCCCTTCTTCCAGGGCGAGTAATACCCTCCCGATGGACTGCCACTGGCATCACCGCCGATGTTGACGTCGAAGCCATCCTGCAGCGGATCCTTGCCGATGTGGTACTTGCCGAGGTGAATTGTGCGGTAGCCGTCCGCCTGGAGTGCCTCGGCCAGAGTAACGCAATCCGCGTCCAGAAAGCTGGTGTTCTCGATCGGGATCAACCTCCGTGTTTTGGCCTTTCCACGCTCGGAACTGCCGACGGTGTAGACACCGTGACGGGGCGACCACTGCCCGCTATGCACGCATGCGCGACTGGGAGCACAATTGGCTGCAGGAGCATACGCGCTCGTGAAGACCATCCCCTCCTGAGCCAGTCGGTCGATATGCGGCGTGCGGAACTTGGGATCGTTGTAGCCCACATCCATCACACCCAAGTCATCCGCGTTGATGTAGACGATGTGGGGACGTTCGGCGTTCGCCTGATTACGAAGCGTAGCGACGAGAAAAATCGTGACGCAGACCGATGTCCATCGGGTCGCGGTAGTTTTATAGACCTGGGCTAAACTCAGAACATTCATGAAATACTGGTGCAATGGGGATACAAGGGAAAAAACGGCGCGTGTGGGCCTGTCACGCGAGGCGATCAATCGGCCGTCCGCTGCTCATGGCAATCGGGCTCTCGAAAAGCAGAAGACTGCGACTGGGTTGCTCCATGCCGGTCCCAAAACCTTTCGATGGCTGTATCATCATAGCTCCTCAGCCGCCATGTGATGGCAACACGCCAGGCAACCTTCCGTTCGGAGCGTGGCCGGAATGATTGCCAGGATGAATCCGAGTCAGACCGCACGGGCTGCTGAGGAATAGCCCTGCGCCGTCCACTCAGCCCGATCCACACAATTACTGAAGACATGTCATCTACGCCGATCACTGACCTCCCGCTCCGCACCGATCGTCTACTCGAGCGATTCTTGCGGTATGTTCGCATCGATACTGCCGCGGACCCGCATTCGCAAACCTACCCCAGCAGCGACAAGCAGTTCGTGTTGGGAAAACTTCTCGCTGAAGAATTGACGGCGATGGGAATCGAAGGCGTCGAGTTCACTGCCGATGGATTGGTGATCGCGACGGTTCCCGCCACTGTTGCGGGCGATCTGCCTGTCGTGGCGGCGGTCGCCCACCTCGACACCTCACCCGAGGCGCCGAGCGATCGCGTCCAACCGCAAGTCATCGAGCGGTATGAGGGTGGTGACATTCCATTAGCCAACGGCGCGGCGATCCAAGTCTCGGGATGTCCGGAATTAGAACAAATGCTCGGTGACACGCTCGTTACCACCGACGGAACAACACTTCTCGGAGGTGATGACAAGGCGGGGGTCGCAATCATCATGGAGGTTGCCCATACACTGATCGAGCATCCCGAGATCCCGCACGGTCCGCTGCGGGTCGTGATGACCTGCGACGAGGAAATTGGTCATGGTACTGATAAAATCAATCTATCCGATCTCGCCGCGACGGTGGCCTACACCATCGACGGCGGCGGCCGGGGTCAGATCGATGTCGAGACGTTCTCCGCCGATGCGATCAGCGTTGTCTTCACCGGGCACAATATTCACCCCGCGATCGCGAAGAACCGGATGATCAACTCGACGCGGCCGGCGGCCCGATTTGTCGAATCCCTACCGATTGATAGCGAAACGCCGGAAACGACCGAGGGCCGGGACGGGTTCATTCACGTTCACGACATTCTCGGCGGGGTTGGTGAGACACGTGTCGAGCTGATACTTCGTTCATTCGAGACGGAACAACTCGCCCGCTATGCCGAGCGGGTCGAACAGCTCGCTGCTGCCGCGGCAGCCGACTTCCCAGGTACACGGGTGCAATGCGTCGCACGTAAACAATATCGCAATCTCCGCGACGGTCTCGAGCGTTTACCCGAAGCTGTTTCGTTGGCCGAAACCGCCTTCGCCAACATCGGCGTGGCATGCTCTCGTGAAATTGTCCGGGGCGGTACCGACGGCAGCCAACTGACCGAGAAAGGACTGCCCACGCCGAATCTTTCATCCGGCCAGCACAATATCCACAGCGTGTTGGAGTTTGCAAACTTGAATGAAATGAGCGATGCAGTCAAACATTTGCTGGAATTGTTGCGACTCTGGGGTGAAAAACGCTCCTGATTGGTCTGGTCACGCCCCCCGGTGACTTGATATCGCGGACATGTCTCGGATGCTTCTCACCCAGGAGTCTTTTCACATGTTCGAGTTTTTCAAACGTTTGGTGTCCTCCAGCCCGCGACGCAACGATGATGTCGTGCTGTTGGTGGACTTGCCTGAGCTGCACGCACCACCGGCTACCCAGCGATCCGTGGCGGCGGGGAGCCTATCGGAACCAGCGACCACACCGTGTGCCGACGTCCCAGCGCGAACGCGTGCTCGCCGTCGGAAAACAGGTCGACAACACATCGCCCCCACCCCGTTTGAGTCCGCGTTGGCATCACATCGAGCCCGGTTGCTCGCGATGCGATTGGAACACCTCAATCTCTGCCCGCCCACGCGATGCAGCCAACTGGCGGCGATCGGGATCATCACCGCGGGTGACCTCGTCTACAGCGAGCCCGTGAAGGTCGCCGCCACGTTCCGCAGCCCCGAGCGCGCCGAGCGGGCGATTCGCCGATATCGGGCCGCCATTAAACTGGCTCTTGGCATTGAATCGATGATGCCTCGTGACGCCTTACTGCTCGTCGCTATTCATCGTCGGAGCGTGGCCAGTGTGGCCCGCGAATCCGCCGCCCAACTGCACCGCGATCTCGAACGGTTCTCTTTGAGCAGCCGTGGCAGCAAACTCATCGGCGGACGCAACGTCCCGAGCCTGCGGCGGGTCAAATCATGGGTCGCTAGCTGCCGGGAAATGGTCGAAGCCGCGTCGGCGCGATCACCTCAAATGGCACGCCAAGCCGCCTGAGTCAAGCAGATGTCAACAAATTGTTCGGCATCCGCGCCGAGACACGCATGAGAACGTCAGGCTTAGCAACGCACGATCAATTTCTGTCGCAGTGGGCAAGCCCGGAGCGGAGATCGATGTGGCAAGGGCGTTTTGCAGGTAGCTTGCAGTTGCCACTCCGCCCGGACAAGCCGGACGGAAGCGAAAACAGATGCCCGTGAAACTCGAGTCAATCTGCTTAAGTCCACGCCATTCGAGCCGAGCTCTGCAGAGGTGCTGGCTTGGCAAGGGATATCTCGGTCGATGGTACGCCAATGGTGTTGCCGGTCCCTGGCGGACATTCGTTCGTCGGGCACCCATTTTTGTAAGATTATTGGATACGAGAGCCATGCCTAGAAAAACCTTCCTCCTGTGCTCCGCGCACGCTTCCGTCGGATGAGCCTTAATTATTCCCGCGTTCCTTCGGCAGAGCTCGCTCTGGAATTTGCACTACAATGAGGAGCTGATTCGGTCGCTTCTTATTGATTCTTCCCTTGGGGTGGGCTGTGAGCATTGCCTTTTTTCCCGATCAACCGGACCGTCATCGCTTCGCACGAGTGAGTGTGCATCGGTGGCTGTTGACGATCGGCATGGTTTTCTCACTGAGTAGTTTGTCGGAACTGCGGGCGCAAGACGTCGGCACCGCGTTGGCCGCCGACGAAAACACGGCTGAAATCGACACAGCTGAATTTGACACAGCCGAGCATGACTCAGCTGAGAGAATTGCCCAGGTGCTGGCGGCGATGCTCGAATCCGCTCAGTTTTCGCAGCGTGAGACTGCGACCCGAGATCTATGGCGGATCGGGTTGCCCGCACGAGCAGCGTTGGAATTGGTACGCGATACCGGCAGCCCGGACGCACGACTGCGAGCGTCGAGGGTGCTGGAGGATTTCAATGTAGGCATCCTGCCGACGACATCCGCCCAGGATCGAGACCGGATCCGCCAGTTCCGCCACGGCTCCCCCAGCACGCGGCTGCAGATGTTGCCGGATCTGCTCGCCGACCTTCCCATACCGTGGATCGAAGGATTGATCGTCAGCGAAGACCAGCCCGATATGCGGCGGCGTTTTATCGGATTGATGTTCAGCGATCCGAAGATTCGTCAGCTTCATCGCAGCGTCGAGGCGATCGCGAAGACAGTCAACCGGAACGCTGATGGCATGGGAGAGAGTTGGAGCCGTGATACGATCGCATGGACTCTGGCAGTTCCAGAGGTGATCTCTGAAATCGTGAACGCCGGTAACCTCTCGTCGATCACGGGCTACGTCGCAGGACTTCCTGCCGAGGATCGCACCGCCACGCTGAGTCACTTGTGCCAGAATCCGGAGCCCGCTCGCAGTCTCATCCTCAGCGGGAACAGTCCGTTCTTGTTCGAGCTATTGGAGCAGGCTGAGGACGGCGGTCAGGCAGCGGGGCTCGCGGTAACTCTGTTCCAAAACCCGACGGTTGTGGAATCGATAGTTCTCGGGGGCGAGTTCGACGATTTGGTCGACGAATTGGAGCGGCGATTTGGTACCGCCACCTCTCAGCAGATTCTGATCGCATCGCTGGAAAACGCTCGCACTATCGCAGCAATGCTGGCCGAAATGGGCTGGAAGCGTTTGAGACAATGGGTCGAGCGGATCGACGACCCAACATCACGAATCACCTGTCTCGCCCATGTCATGTCAGAGCGACGTGTCTTCGATTGGTTGAAATCGAACGACAACATCATCGAAGTGCTGAGCGTGGCCGAGGAGGCAGGGGATGCCGACTTGCGAGAGATCTATTTGAAAATGATCGTCACCAACGGCGTGATGGTGGAGTTGGTGCGAACTGGCTCGTCGGAGGTGATCCTCGGAATCTGGGAACTCATTGCTCCCCTGGAGGATGCGGAGTTGCAGGGGAGTCTGATCGAGCAGTTGATGGCCACTTCTTCGCTCTCATTGATTCTGAAGAATCGCTCATCGGGCAAGGCGATCCTCGACATCATCGCTAGCCTACCCGCTCAACAATTCGCTGCATCGATCTTAGCTTTGGAAGAGGATCGCGATGCCATCCTGTTCTTTGCCGACTCGATGCTGTTGAGTGACTTGATTGCGATCAGTGAGCGCATTCCGTCCGAACACCGCGCTCGTTTTATCAACACCCTGACATTGAAGATCGCTGCTGATAACGACGACATCGACACCAAGATTCGCGGCTGGATGGATTCCGCTGCCGAACTCGAACCCGCTGAGCGAGTTCCGTTCATCGCCTCGTTGTCGATCCTGCCGATGACAAAGGGTCTCGCGGGCCAGTTAGTGAAGGAGGTCACCGAAGAAGCGACGCAAGGAACACGCGGCCAAACGCTCACAAACTTGTCGCTCTCCCAGAATCAAGCGATTGGCACGTTCCTCCACACTGAGCACTGTTCGTGGGTCATCGACACGATGCAGATCCTCGCTGACTCCGACCTCGAGCTCGTTATCGACAGCATCGTGGTCAAACGTCGGCATGTCCATGCGTATCTGGACCAGGCCCAGCTCGCTCGGCTGGTCCAACAGATCATTCGTTTGGACGATTCCAAGAGCCAGGACGCGTTTAGCAAATTACTTACCTGGTGCCCGAAATCGACGCTTACCGATCCAGACACCGTCAATCAATTGACCGAGGTGATTGTTAGCACCGAGGGTCTTGACGCAAAACAACGCATCACGCAATGGATGCTACAGAGCGAACCGTTGATGCAAACCGTCATCGAGATTGATCAATTGGGCGTCTTTGTCGATGCCGTCGCCTCGCAATCCGACCGCTCACTGCAGCTACGATCGCTGTCGGAACTGTGTCGGCACGGGAATGCTCATCGTGCGCTCTTGGCTGATGAGCATCTCGAAACCTTGCTATCGGTCATGGATGATCAGTGGTTGCCGCGGGAGCGAGAACGTTTCATCTCAGTACTGGCACCCGGGAATGTAATGCGGGAGATGTCCCAGGCGGACCGATTTGACTCGCTGGTTCAGTTTCTGACGAACAAGCGAGAGGACGCGGAAACCTCAGCGATCGGTCGCGGAATGCTGGCCGGCAAACTGATGGAGGACTACCGATCGCTGCAATCCTTGATCGAGCATGATCGCTTTTTGGAAGTGTTTGATATCGCCGAGAAGGCGGGAGGTGTGACGGCGCGGCTGGCGCTCCAGCTTTGCAATCGAAGGGACGTGCTGGCAATCTTCGATGAGGCGGAACGATTAACCGATCTCATGGACGCGGTTGTCTACGGGGCAGCGGTCGCTTTTCGAAGTGATATTGATTTTCACCTATTCCGCTCCGGCGAACTGGTCCGGTTGTTGTTGGAGACGAATCGGAAAGACGTGATCGAGCAGTATATTCGTGGCGTGACCGATGACAGGAAACGCACGTCGCTGTTGCGATCGCTGGTTCAGGGAAATCGCGACACGGAACTATTCATTCGTGACGGCCATTTGCAGTGGCTATGGGACCTGGTGGAGTCGCAATCGCCAGCTTCCTACACTCCGTTATTCAAAAGCTATCTGGCGGTTTCGGCCTACCGCGTCGGACATTCTCTCTCTCCGGATCGTTGGACGAAACTATACCGCGATATCGATCTCGTAACGGTCCCCAAAATACGCAACGAAGCCGTCGAGTCGATGATGTCGGTTCCCATCACCGACACGCAATCGGGTCGGCATCTGGACCAGCTCTTGGCATGGATCGATGCGGAACGCAACGCAGGCGTTCGCAACCAATGGGTTGCTCGTCTATTGTTGAATGCCGGCCCAGCGAAATTAATCGACCGGCGACGCGATGATCTATTGCGGACGATCGTGCAGACGGACAATACCAGCACTTCAGTGGTGAAGGCTCTGCTGCGCGACGAAGAAGCTGTCAACTCGCTGCGGGATGCGGGACTCTTTGAACCTTTCATGGAACACTTCGAGTCTGCGGCCAACTCGCGAGCCCTGATGTTCCAGGCAATACAATCACCGTATGCGTGCCAGCACCTGGATCGCGAGAAACGTGTCTATCCATGGATTCGACAACACTTGGCTGAACAGAAACAAGAATCAGGTCAGTATGCCATCAACCAGATGAGTTCCAACGGCCACCTGCTCGGATTGATCATCGATGCCGGTGAACTGAAGACGCTGCGGCAATCAGCTCGCGCACTGGATGCTAAGAATGCCCAGTATTCAACCCGTTCGGCTGAATTGAGTTTGATGATGAAGAAACCATGCTTGGAATACCTGCTGCGTGAAGAGCGGACGGGCGAGTTGATCAGATTGGCCCGCAGTCATTCGAATCCTCGCCGGGAATTGACGAACGTGAGGCACCTCGCCAGCAATAAGCATGTCGTGGCGGCAATCGCAGAAGGCGGAGGGCTGAAGAAAATGGTCGCTCTCATCGATGGGCTTGATTCCCTGGGTCAAGATCAAAGCCGACAGATCGAGCAGTTCCTTATGGGATATGGCGCATTTTCGTACTGGGCTGGCTATGGCGATCGCGAAACCTTGACTTCACTCTTCAACCGACTCAGACAGGATCAGTCTCGGTTTGATCAAATGACTCGTAGCTTCGTTTCCAATCAAGTCGAGTTGCTCAACCATCAGGTCGTCGAAGTGCTGCTCGAGATGATCTCCTTGTGCGGCGAGCAATCCAAAGAGAACCTCTATCAGCAGCTGCTCCACCACCCTCGCTTACGCTGGCAGATGGTCGACGCCGGCTGGCAACGCGACTTGCTCGACGTGGCCAAACTCACCTCCCAACCGCAGACGTACAACGAAGCCATCCTGTTCTCACCGACGGGTGTGGTGGCCAACCGGATTTCGAAAAAGAAGTTCGATGCGGCTGAAAAACTGCTGGCCGAATATGCCAACCACGAGAAGGGCTATTCCCGACTCGCCGCGTTCTACTTGCTGCGGGGGGTGCTCCCGGCGCGGATCGCGGAACTGGAATCGAGTCAACCGAACTCGCCGATATTGGCATTCCTGCTGAAATGCGGCGGCCAGTTCGACGCGGGGGCCGATGTTGCCGTGGCCAGTGGCGACCCCGGATTGGCGACCCGTATTCTGATGCAAGGCGAACGATGGCAGGCGGCAGCCGACCTGGAGCAGAAGCGACTTCAACAGCCAAGTGACGAGCCTCTCAGCCCGAACGTTCGGATTGAGATCCTCAGTCGATTGGCGATTCTCCAGCATCATGCGGGTCGCGATCTCGATTGCCAGCAATCGTGCGACGAATTGCTGGAGATCGCAAAGTCGAGTCCAGCGTTCACGATCAAGCGACTGTGCTGTAATGTTCTCCTCTTGACCGATCGGATCGAACCAGCGATCCAGCTCGCACAGGAGAGTGATCGCCCATTGCAACTTGCGCTCTTGGGCCAGCGTGGAGAGTACACCAAAGCATTTGAAACGGTCGGTCTATCGATGGATAATCCACAGGGATGGTTCCATGGTTTGATGGAAGCGCATCCCCAACCGCAACAGAAGATCCATGCGATACGGGAAGCCGTCCAGGTTTGCGAACTATTGGATCAAAGCGGCAATCGCTCGCAGGCAGACGTGATTTTCAAGAAACTCGAAGAGCTTTTCTCCAGCGAAAGACCAGAACGTTCCCATGGCCGTGTCGCGTTCCGGCCGACCCCGTTTAGCATGGACGTCGACCGGGCGTTACTGCGATCGGGCCGCTTGTCAATGTTATGGCCACGGGTCGCCGCTGCGATACAGGACAGTGGCTATCCATCTGCCTATCTCAACTTGAACGCCGACCATCGCGACACGGGAAATGAATTGTTTGGGTGGTGGGAGATTCTCAATCCGGAACTTTTTCAGCCGCGTTCGTATCCCTCTAACAATCAGGCCCAGGATGAACCGCAGGTGCCGTTGGAGAAGACGGTCGAGCGATTACAGATCCTGCATGATCTGCTGTCCGACAACGGAAAGGTCACAATCGATGGCAAGACAATCAACACGACGGACTATATCAAGCGGCAGTTTTACGCCGACGGCCGTCCGAACAGAAATCGTCGCCAAAGCACGTCCGCGCTGCTCGCGATGTTGAGGTTGGGCAACCTTGAACAGGCTACAGACCTGTTCGAGGATATTGGGGGAGATCGCAATGGAGTGCATGCCATCCCATCGACTCAGTACGGGTGGATCCTCTACAAGTTGCAGCGTTGGGCCGAGGCGGTCGACCCCCTCTACGAACAATGGTCCGGCAACCCGGCCTCTCCCGTGTATCGCTATCTGTCCGCTGAAGCGTTGGCCAAGAGCGGGGAGAAACTCGCTGGCAGAGAAATGCGCCAGATTGCGTCGATGATGGCGGTTGGGGTGAACGACCGATTTCAATTGATCACACGACTGGATTCGCTCGGCTTCCCATCCTTGGCGATCGACGAAGCGAAGGTGATGCACGCCACCGCTCCGACCCAACAATGGGTTTGGTTCGATGTCTGCAAACGATTGTCGGAAACCGAGTCCGATCACGAGCGGATCGCGGCGTTGATTCAGTGTCACTTGTTGCGATACGCCCAACCGACTGGCAGAACAATCAGCCTCCCTGATTTGAAATTGTTGCACCATCCGCATCTGCACCGCGCTGCCGTGGCGATCCAGGACGGCGACTATGAGGATGCCCAACGGCACATTGACACGGTGCTGGAGATCAATCGAGTCGATCCAGAGATCGGCGGGATGTTGATCCCACTGCTGCAGGAAGCTGGCCGCGAGGGCCAAGCCACGGTATTACGTGAGCGTTTAGAGACGGTGCCGTGAGCGACCACATGACCTCTCTACGTCAGAGCGGGTGGATCCGTTAGGCTATGGGACATGAACGCACCCCAACCATCGCCGACCGACCGCGAACAGACCCTCGACCGAGACGTCCTCGCGGGCGAGTATTTTGAGACCCTGCCGTACGAACCCTATCCGGTTCAAGAGGAAGCCCTGTTGGCTTACTTTACCGCCGATCCGGAAAAAACCGGCGGACATGGTGTGCTCGTGTGCGCACCTACAGGGACGGGCAAGACACTGATCGCCGAGGCTGCCGTCTACGAGGCACTGCGTTCGGGAACGCGGATGTACTACACCACCCCGTTGATCGCACTGACGGACCAGAAGCTCGATGAACTCCGCGAATCGGCCGTGCGATGGGGATTTTCTGCCGACCAGGTTGGCCTCGTCACCGGCAACCGTACGGTCAATCCGGACGCACCGGTGCTGGTGGTGGTGGCTGAGATCTTGCTCAATCGTTTGCTCAACCCCGAGAAATTCTCTTTCGATGACGTGTCTTGTGTCGTGATGGATGAGTTTCACTCCTTCAACGACTACGAACGCGGGATCGTTTGGGAGCTGACGTTGGGACTATTGCCCAAGAACGTGCGGTTGTTGCTGCTCAGTGCCACGGTGGGCAATTCCCTCGAGTTCACTTCCTGGCTGCAACGTTCCCACGGTAAAAACCTGCAGCTCGTCCAGGGGACCGAACGGAAGGTCCCGCTGCAGTACGAATGGGTTGAAGACGACCTTCTAAATGATTTCTCCGAGAAGATTGCTGCCGGGGACGAAGTCAGCCGGCGGACGCCCGCGTTGATGTTTTGTTTTTCGCGTTCTCAGTGCTGGACCACCGCCGAGATGCTCAAGGGGAAATCTCTGATCGATAAGTCCCGCCAGAAGGAACTCGCCGACATCCTCAACGAAACGGATTTCTCGACTGGCGTCGGCCCGAAGCTGAAACAGATTTTAATGCGTGGCGTCGGTGTGCACCATGCGGGTGTGCTGCCGCGATACCGGCGGATCGTCGAAGAGCTGTTTCAGAAAAAGTTGCTCAGTATTTGTGTTTGTACTGAAACGCTCGCCGCGGGCATTAACCTGCCCGCCCGCAGTGTCGTCCTGCCGTCGCTACTTAAAGGCCCCAAGACGCGGCGCAAACTCGTCGAGTCGGCGTCGGCCCACCAGATCTTCGGCCGCGCCGGACGACCGCAGTTCGATGACCGGGGCTACGTATTCGCGCTCGCTCACGAGGACGACGTGAAGTTGCATCGCTGGCGAGAGAAGTTTGACCAGATCCCTGAAGACACCAAAGACCCGGGTCTGTTGCGAGCGCGAAAACAACTCAAGAAAAAAATGCCCAAGCGGCGGGCTGGGGAAACCTATTGGACGCAGACGCAGTTTGAACAACTGCAGGTCGCCAAGTCGGCTGACCTGGTTTCTCAAGGCCGATTGCCATGGAGACTGCTCGCCTATTTGATTTTGAAAGACAACGAGATTGCCCCAATTCGAGATCTCGTGGGCCGACGCCTGATGCACTCTGGCGGAATCGAAGCGGCTCAGAAAGAGCTCAACCGGATGCTGATCACGCTGCACAATTCCGACGCCATCGTGCTCGATCCTCCACCGCGGGCCTTGCAGGCGAAAGCCCCCGTTGACGAGAAACCCAAAAAACCCGGCGATGTCGTGCGGGCTCTCGAAGCGGAAGCCGCCACGCAACCCGCCACCGGCGGTTTGTTCGGGGAGTTGCTCGATAACATGCGCTCTCCCTCACAGGAATCGAATCAAGAAGGTGAGGACGGGGGCGACGCTTCCTCGTCCCAGGTTGATGATGAACAGGCTAAGATTGCTCAGCACGGGTATGAACTCGAGGACTACCGTCCCGACCGTGCAACGCCTCGAAATCGCTTGGAACGGATCGTCCAGCTCAAGAGCATGAATCCCTTGTTCGGAGTCTTCCTTGCCGATCACTTGGCCACCGCCGACGACGAAGAGCGGATCGCTGCGATCGAGAGCGTGCTCGAAGTGCCGGGTACGGTCGCGCGGCATACACGGATGCCAAAGATCGAAGACATGCCCCCCGGAACGCTCGCGACGTCCTACCTCGATCCACTGTTGTTGCAGCGTGGTCTGGCGACGGCGGAAGAACTCGGGGGAGCGACTGAGGACGAGGAGGAAGAGGTCCGCGACAAGGGGTTTGGGCGTGTGATGTTTGAAGAACCACGCGTCTGGCCGCTGACGATTGGCGAGAAACTGCTACGACTCTTCCGCGACGACTACCCGCGCGTTGAAGACGTCCGCGTGCAGCCAGTTTGGATCGTCGGCGAACTGCTGGAGTTCGGGGGCGATTTTGACAAGTATGTCGTGACGCGGAAACTTCAGAAGGACGAAGGGATCCTGTTCCGTCATTGTTTGCGGATGATCCTCTTGCTCGATGAACTCGCCAATATCCCACCCGAGAACACGACGGTAGAAACATGGGAAGATTGGCTAGACGATCTCGCCGATAAGCTGAGTGAAACCTGTCGAAATATCGACCCTCAGAGCACCGATGAGATGCTGGAAAACCCGACCGCGCAGGCGGAGGAGTTGTCGATACCGAGCGGCCGCCGAAAACCCAAACCGTGATCGCGCTGCTACGCTTGCCTCACCGTGTCGACGGTGCGCTGCCGATAGTACTTCAAGCCGGGGATGAAAAAACAGGCAGCGGAAATCACACCAAAGATTAGGTGGGAATGGCGTGGAACGACTGCCATCGCGACCGCACCGAGCATCAGGGCGAGAGCTTGAAAGTAGAATACGCCGCTGAGCATCCCTGCTTTGATGATGAACACCATCGCGCTGATGACGGCGACCATGGGTGCCAATTCCAGCACGTCTAGCCCCAGCCACCATTCCAGCGGAAAGAGCATCGAGATCGCGATCATGCCCGCGCCCCACACGTGAGCGATCTGTCGCTCAATGAACGTCACCGGCCCCATGCGTTGACGCATTTTCCAAAATACCGCTGCCCAAGCTCCCAAACCAAGCACCCACACGGCGATGTAAATCTCACGTCGCTCGATGCCGTGCAACGCCATCTGCCAAGTCAGGAGGCTGGCGATCAAGAGTACCAGCGAGTGCCACATCCACAGCAGCCCCCAGTTCTCGAGCACGGCGGCATGATGTGTTTCGCGAAAGACACGAGCGACGACCTGGTTGAAATGCCCGCTCCGGGCTGAAACGCGTTCGTCGGCGAGGTAAGCTCGTAGGTCAGCAATCAACGCCGATGTATCGGTGTACCGTAGATCAGCAGGTTTTTGCAGACACCGTGTCACGATCATTTCCAGATCGCGATCGAGACCCGGCCGCAGGGTGCGCGGCGGCGGAGGATCTTGCTCGATCACTAAACGGACGAGTTCCATCGAGGTTTCGGCAACGAACGGCGCCCGCCCGGTCAACGCGTAGTACAACACCCCGCCAAGCGAATACACGTCGCTGGCTACGCCAATATCCTGCCGCCGTCCGCTCGCCTGTTCCGGCGACATGTAGGCCGGCGTTCCCACCAGCAGTCCACTGCGAGTTCGATCGACTGGCGTCCCAATATGTTTTGCCAACCCAAAATCGGTCAGCATGGGGTGTCCATCAACGGCGAAGAGAATATTGCTCGGTTTGATATCTCGGTGCAAAATCCCAGCTTGATGAGCAGCACCGACGGCTTCGGCTACCGAGATCAGCATCTCACAAGCCGCCCGCGCGCTCATCGGATCCGAGGCGACCATCTGCGCGAGTGTTTGCCCGGCGATCAGTTTCATGCTGAAGAAAGGGCGTCCCTCGCTATCTCCGACTTCGTACACGGGCACGATGCCAACGTGTTGCAACGATGCCATGGCTGACGCTTCGGCGAGGAACCGCTGCATGTCCGCGTCGCTGGCCAAGCGATCGCGCAGAATCATCTTGACGGCGACCTCGCGATCGAGTGATCGCTGGCAGGCGCGAAAAACCACTCCCATTCCACCGCGACCGATCTCCTCGAGCAGTTCATAATCGCCCATCGTCAGGGGTAGATGCTGGCGAGGCATCTCGTCGCGGGCCGCCCCAGCCGTGTCGGTCACCAATACCGCGCCCCACAATTCTCGTAGGTCCGAGGTCAGGTCCGGATGCTGTTGGCAAACGGAATCGAAGTCCGGGATCTCACCTCGACAAATCTGGTCCGTTAATTCAGCCAAGACGATCGCAAGTCGCTGGTCACGGTCGGCCGGTGAGGCGTCGTCTCGGTTCATGGTACACGTGGATCGAAGACGCGGTGTTCAAGTGGCAAACCGGCAGCGTGGAACAATCTGAGCGGATCGAAACGTCAAACGGCGACCTCAACGTAACCGCTGGGCGGATGCGAGATCGTTTGGCGAGCTCTCCGGTCAAGCGTCAGCTGTCTATTCCGACTTCTTGGCGGGCTTACTGGCCTTGGCGTCCTTGCCCGACGACTGATCCGACTTGCCCGCGGACTCTGACTTCTTCGCATCGGCCTTGGCACCTTTTTTGTAACTGTCGCTGCGATAGTCGGTTTGATAGAAACCGCTACCCTTGAACACAATGGCGGCGCCGGTGCCAAATTGGCGTTTGAGTTTTTTCTTCTTGCACTCGGGGCATTTGGTTTCGGGCTCGTCATGAATCCCCTGGAAAATCTCCAAGGTGTGACCGCAGGCTTCGCACAAATAGTCGTAAGTAGGCATCGTTGAGATGGAGCGAGGATAAAAGGGAGGAAATGGGCGGAAACGGCCATGCTGACATCGAGTGGACAGCCCCGATACGGTAGCTCTCAGGCGGCCGAATGTCTAGTGAGTGCGCCCGGCCGCAGGCACCCGAGTCAAGCACACGGTGTCACGAGGTGCGTCACTGGCTCGGAGGGCTCCAGTCTGGGCTACGCTCCTCGGGGGGAACTCACTGTGGCTTCTTGCCGAAGTAGCTGGCGAGAGTATCCTCCCAGTCTGGCGAGGACGTTTGGCGCAAAAGAATTCGGTTGATCGGCTCGAGCAATGGGCTGTCACTCGGCAATGCGAACGCGTAGTCCTGTTCCTGAAAAAGCGTCGGTAAGACACGCGCCTCGCCGGCAAACTCCTGATGCGTTTCATACTTGAGAATGGGGGCGTCATACACAACGGCGTCACACTCACCGTCGACCAACCGGGACAACGCGGCGTTGACGTCAGCACAAGGCTCAAAAACAATGTGATTGGCATGCAGGTAGTCCGCCGACGTGGATCCCTCGATCGTGGCGACGCGAGCCCCGTGCAAATCGGCAGGCCCATTGATCCGCGATTGGAGCTGTGTGACGGTCAATGCAGAGGTCACCGCTGCGGTAAAACTTGCGACGATGAAGAGCCCCGAAAACATCCACAGAAACCCGATCACCCGACCGCCACTGGACTGGGGAACCTTGTCGCCATAACCGACCGTGGTGAGCGTGACGGCGGCCCACCACATGCCCGCGGCAATCCCTCGTGGCCAGCTACTATGAAACTGTTCTGCGTTGTGCCGACGCTCAAAAAGATACACACCCACCGCGCTAACTAACATCGACAGCAGCAGCGCGGCGACAATCTTCAAGAACGTCTTGGAGAAAACAGTATTGACGATGGTAGCCCAAGCCGAGTCAGAGTCCTGCTCGCTGACAGCAATCCCCAACCCCGAGGAATGAAACGAGTGCGCAAAGTCCATTCGCTTCTCCCGGTCATAGTTCATCGTGATCGCAGCGGCCGCGAGATCAATCTCCGATTTTTCAACAGCGTCAAGCATCTCGATCAAGGAGAGTTCACGAAACTCAACATCGATGCGGTGGCCTGAACTGGCCTCCAAGCTGCGGACAATCTCGTCGAGCAGATCGATGCTGATCCCGGTCCACTCATCACCCTCGTAACGCATGGCGAATGGTGGTACCTCGTGCGTGGCCACGACGAGGGTGTCCGAAACATCAGGCCGATCGGCCCGAGGGCTGCCGCTGTTTTGCTGGGCTAACGCGGAGGTGCAGAACCCCAGCACGAGCAATAGCGTGAAGAGTGCTCGTTGGCCAGGTAGCGTTGACATCGTATCCATCTCCGGTGCCGGGATTTCAAATTTTCGCGTTGCCAAGTCGTTCCGCGACTGAGCCGGTACAGACACGCTGCCGCAGTTCACGCGTGCGTCGCAGGCCCACTGACCGAGCGGGCTGTCGAGTGATTGACCCGAGACGCGTGAGCGGCTGGGCGGGCGGCGTTACCCGGGCCGTTGCGGCACTCGGCTCACTATTGTGGCGACGTCTTCGATCAAGTTGACAGTCCGCTACGGGGCTCCCGTGCTGACGACAACCTGGGCGGGCCGGATCACGCGACCGTGCATGCGGTAGCCACCGACAGCCACGTGAGCAACGTTGCCCGCTTCAACCTCTGGATGCGGCATCTGTGAGATGGCTTCGTGAAAGTTCGGATCGAACAATTCGCCGTCCGCTGGAATGGGCTCCACGCCGTATTTGGCGAGCGTATCATCGAGTTGCTTGACGACCATGGCGACACCGTCTCGCAAGCCGGCTGCCGAATCGCTGGTCGCGGCATCGATCGCACGCTGCAAGTTATCGCGGACCTGCAGGATATCACCCACCAGTGGCAAGGCAGCAAACTTCAGCTGATCTTCCGAGTCGCGGCGCAGCCGTTTGCGGAAGTTTTCCGCATCGGCTTGTGCCTGCAGGACACGTTTATCGGCTGCTTCGACCTCGCCACGCAACCGGATCATTTCCTCGTCGCGTGTCTCCGGTGCATCGGCCGCCTCATGGGCTTGGTCGATCGCTGCTTCAGCGTTGCCTTCGTCACCGAAGTCAACGTCGTCTTCGGGTTGAGATTCTGTTTCGTTCATGATGATTTCGTCTCTGACGGGATTTCGGGCTCAGGATCAAAAAAGTGCCTGAGTTTGTCCAGGAAAGAGGTCCGTTCGGGAAGGACGGCCTCGTGATCGAGTTCGGCGAGTTGCCGCAGTACTTTTTCTTGTTCGGAGCTGAGTTTCTTGGGCACCTCGATGAACACCTGAACCAACAGATCGCCATTGCGACCACTGCGATGATCCACGATGCCCTGTCCTCGCACGGTGAACACGTCTCCGCTCTGAGTCCCGGCAGGCACGGTCAGTTCGTGAGGGCCGTTGAGCGTGGGCACCTCAATCTCGGCACCGAGGGCTGCCTGGGCATAGGCGATCGGCAGCTGCAGAACGAGATGTTTGCCGTCACGCTTGAACAGGCTGTGCGGCTTCACGGCGATGAAGCAGTAGCAGTCGCCTGCGGGTCCGCCATCGAGGCTCGGCTCGCCCTCGCCCTGCAGACGCACTCGCATCCCGTCGTCGACCCCAGCGGGGATCTCGACATTCAGCTCTGCTTTTTCATTCTGCAGTCCATTGCCGCGGCAACTCGTACAGGGCTGGCTGATCTGTTTACCGGCACCTTCGCAGGTTGGGCAGGTCGTCTGCACACGGAGGATGCCTGCGGACTGGATGACCTGACCGTGCCCGCCACACATCGTACACGTGACCGGCTCACTGCCAGGAGCAGCACCACTGCCGTCGCAGGTTTCACAGGCGATGCGGCGCCGGAAAGCAATGTCTTTGTGACAACCTCGAGCGGCCTCTTCAAGCGTCAGCGTGACATCGCAGCGAACGTCTGCACCACGCCGTACGCGTTTGCGGCCACCGCCACCACGGCGGCCTCCGCCGCCACCACCGAAGAAGTCTCCAAACCCGCCGCCGAACAAGTCGCCGAAGGCTTCGAAAATATCCTCAACGTCATTGTACTGGTGCGTGGCGCCTTCGACTCCCGCGTGACCATATTGGTCGTAGCGGGATCGCTTGGTCTGATCGCTGAGCACTTCGTAGGCTTCCGTCGCCTCCTTGAACCGCGACACCGCATCTTCACCCTTGTTCGAGTCCGGGTGGTACTTAATCGCCAGCTTCCGGTAGGCACGATCAATCTGTTGCTTGGTGGAAGATCGTTCGACGCGAAGGATCTCGTAGTAACAAGTCTTGGTTGCCATAAAACCGAATGCGAGAAAAGGAAAGTCAAGGAGGCCCAGGGCCTCAGAGCGAGCACCTGCTCGATCCCACATCGGGCTCAAGCGAGCCGCTGAGAGATTTACCTCCGCGGTCGTTTCAACCGCAGCCGGACCGGCGCGTGCTGCATTGCAAAAAAACGCCTTCCCCAGCGGAACCGGGGAAGGCGTCAACGAGTGGGAACAGGACTTAGTTCACGACGCCTTCAACAGGTCGCTTGTCCTTATCCTCTTGTTCAAAGTTCGTCACCAGGGCTTCAGTGGTGAGCAACAAACCAGCGATACTGCCAGCATTGGTCAGCGCGGTCCGAACTACCTTAACCGGGTCGATGACACCGGCCTTGAGCAAGTCGGTGTATTCGCCCGTGTTGGCGTTGTAACCGATCTTGGGGTTGTTCTTCTGCACCACCTCGTCGACGACAACGCTGCCGTCGATGCCACCGTTATCGGCGATTTGACGCATGGGGGCGTCGAGTGCCTCGAGCACGATGTTGACACCGACCTTCTCGTCGCCACGAGCTTTCTTCAGTGCCGCTTGGACCGCCTCGCGGCAGTAGACCAACGCCACACCGCCACCGGGCAGAACGCCTTCTTCGACCGCCGCTCGGGTCGCGTGCAGGGCATCTTCCAGACGCGCTTTGGTCTGCTTCATCTCAGCTTCGGTTTCAGCACCGACGCTGATCACAGCAACACCGCCAGCGAGTTTGGCAAGGCGTTCCTGATACTTTTCCTTGTCATAATCGCTGTCCGTCTGCTCGATCTGTGCTCGGATCTGCGAAACTCGCTTGTCGATGTCCGACCGCTTGCCTCCACCTTCGACGATGGTCGTGTGACCCTTGTCGACGGTGACCTTCTTAGCGCGACCGAGTTGTTCCAGCGTCACGTTCTCGAGCTGGATGCCGAGGTCGTCACTGATCAGCGTACCGCCCGTCAAGCTGGCGATATCGCCGAGCATTGCTTTGCGGCGATCGCCGAACCCAGGAGCCTTGACGGCACAGACGTTGAGCGTGCCACGGAGCTTGTTGACGACCAGCAGCGTCAGTGCTTCGGCATCGACGTCTTCCGCGATGATCAGCAGCGGCTGACCGCTCTGAGCCGACTTTTCGAGCAATGGGACTAGATCGCGGATGTTGCTGATCTTCTTCTCATAGAGCAACACCAGGGCGTCCTCGAGAGACGCTTCCATCGTGCCAGGCTCGTTGATGAAGTACGGCGAGATGTAGCCCTTGTCGAACTGCATCCCGTCGACGTAATCGACTTCCATCGAACGGCTCTTGCCCTCTTCGACAGTGATCACGCCGTCTTTACCAACCCGCTCCAGCGCGTCAGCAAGCAGCTGGCCGATCTCGTTGTCGTTGTTGGCCGAGATCGCACCGACGTGAGCGACCTCTTCCTTGCCGCTGACAGGACGGCCCATCTCGACAAGCTTTTCGCAAGCAGCAGCGACACCCTTTTCGATGCCGCGGCGAATCGCGGTAGGATTGCTGCCGGCAACGATGTTCCGCAGACCTTCCTTGAAGATCGCACGAGCCAGCACAGTGGCGGTGGTAGTTCCGTCGCCTGCCAAATCGCTCGTCTTCTGAGCGACTTCGATGACGAGTTTCGCACCCATGTTTTCGAACCGGTCTTCCAGTTCGATTTCCTTGGCGACGGTCACACCATCTTTGGTGACGGTGGGGCCGCCGAACGATTTGTCGATGATCACGTTGCGGCCCGTCGGGCCCATGGTGACGGCGACCGCGTTGGCGAGTTTATCCACACCGGCCAGCATGCGGGTCCGGGCGTGGTCCTCAAATAGCAATTGTTTTGCCACGGTTGAGATTCCTAAGTGAATGAAAAATGGTAGGGAAAACGAGCGAAACGGTCTTAGCTGATCTTGGCCAAGATGTCGCTTTCACGAAGGATCTTCAGCTCCTGGCCGTCAGCTTCGATTTCGCTGCCACCGTACTTGCCGTAGATCACCACGTCGCCAACGGACACACCGAGCTCACCGCGGTTGCCACTGTCGAGCAACTTGCCGGGGCCAACCGCCACGACAGTCCCACGCTGCGGCTTCTCACGAGCCGAGTCGGGAAGCACGATACCGCCAGCGGTGGTTTCTTCGGCTTCGTTGGGCTGCACGATGACGCGGTCGTCGAGGGGACGGAGGTTGATTGTCTTGGTCGCTGCCATGTGAGAGTTTCCTAAATATTGAAAATGGTTGATTGAAGATGAAAGAGTTTTGATCGGTATGAGCGGCGGTTCTGCAATGAACCCCGCCGCCCAAAGAGAGCGGCCCCGTCATGGGCCGCGATGGTCATAGGACGGGTGCGGACTCCGGGAGAGTCGGAAACCAGCGGCTGAACTACATCATGCCGCCCATGCCTCCCATTCCACCCATGCCTCCCATTCCGCCCATGCCACCCATGCCACCCATATCCATGCCGCCCATTCCTCCCATGCCACCGCCCATGCCGTGGTCATGATGGTCGTCACCGCCAGCCTCTTCCTCGACGGGAATGTCGACGATCAGCGATTCGGTGGTCAGCAACAGCGAGGCGACCGAGGTCGCATTGGTCAGCGAGGTGCGAACGACCTTGGCGGGGTCGACGATGCCGGCTGCGATCAGGTCGCAGTACTTGTCTGCATTGGCATCATAACCTTCGGTTTTGCTCTTCAGCTGGGAAACCCGATTGACGACAACGGCGCCATCGAGGCCGGCGTTATTGGCAATCGCTCGCATGGGTTGATCGAGCACGTTGCGGATGATTCGCACGCCGAGTTTCTGATCGCCTTCGGTTTGCTTCTCGAGCTTCTCGACGGCTTTGCGGCAATGCAGCAACGCTGTTCCACCACCGGGAACGATCCCTTCTTCGAGTGCGGCTTGCGTGGCAGCGCGAGCGTCGTCGATCAACGCCTTCCGCTCTTTCATTTCAGTTTCAGTCGCTGCACCCACATTGATTTGGGCCACGCCACCAGCGAGTTTCGCCAAGCGTTCCTGCAGCTTCTCGCGATCGTAATCGCTGTCTGTGTTGTCGATTTCGCGGCGGATTTGTGTCACCCGGGCTTCGATGTCGGCTTTCTTGCCTGCACCGCTGACCATGGTGGTCGCTTCGCTGGTGATCCGAATCTTCTTGGCGCGACCAAGGTCGGAGAGTTTGATGCTCTCCAAGTCGATTCCGAGGTCCTTGAAGATGGCCTTGCCGCCAGTCAGCACGGCGATATCGCCGAGAATGGCCTTGCGGCGATCGCCGTACCCAGGCGCCTTGACCGCACACACGGACAGAATGCCACGCATTTTGTTGACGACGAGAGTAGCAAGAGCTTCGCCATCGACGTCCTCGGCGATGATCAGCAACGGTTTCTTCGATTCGCTGACCGCTTCGAGCAGCGGGATAAGTTTCTTGTTGTTGCTGATCTTTTCTTCGAAGAGCAGCACGTAGCAGTCATCGAGTTCGACCGACACGTCGTCTTGGTTGGTGACGAAGTGCGGTGACAGGAAGCCGCGATCGAACTGCATGCCTTCGACGATGTCGACGTAGGTTTCATTGGATCGCCCCTCTTCTACAGTGATGACGCCGTTCTTGCCAACTTTCGTGAATGCGTCGGCGAGCACATCGCCGATTTCCGAATCGTTGTTACCGGCGATCGTCGCGACTTGTTTGATATCCGAGCGACTGCCTTCGCGGATCGGCGTCGACATCTTCGAGATTTGCGTAACGCAAACATCGACTGCCTTTTGCATGCCGCGGCTCAGCGCCATCGGGTCCGCCCCGGTCGCGACCATTTTGAGACCTTCACGGAAGATCGCTTCGCTGAGCACGGTCGCGGTGGTCGTGCCGTCGCCAGCGACATCGTTAGTCTTGCTGGCGGCTTCCTTGACAAGTTGAGCACCGAGGTTTTCAAACGGGCAATCCAGTTCGATGTCTTCGGCGACCGTCACGCCATCCTTGGTGACCTTGGGCGAACCCCAGCCTTTGTCCAAAACGGCGTTGCGGCCACGAGGGCCGAGGGTGCTACGGACAGCGCGAGCCAATTTACTGACGCCAGCCAGCAAGGGGCCTCTTGCGTCATCGTCGAAAACGATTTGCTTTGCCACGGTGTGATTCTCCTGAGACAGGCCCTGCGGCCCGGGAAAGGTTGGGGTGAATGAGTTGTTTCTGCGACGGGGAGTCCATCCGGATCCGGTCTGATCGGTCAGACGGACAGCTTCACGTCACGCTGGCTCCCCTTAGAGCAATCGCCGTACCGATCACAGCAAGCGATCCGCAAGTCGTTTGCTATCAAAGACTTGCAATACAGACCGAGAGACCAGGCGGCCCTCGCTGCAAAGGCGTGATGTCAGCCTGGCAGCCCCGAGCCGGCCGCAAGCGGACCTCTAGCTTCTAGCTTCTAGCTTCTAGCTCGTGCTTCGTGCTTCGTGCTTCGTGCTTCGTGCTTCGTGCTCGTGCTCGTGCTCGTGCTCGTGCTCGTGCTCGTGCTCGTGCTTCCCAGCGTTCTCTAACGCTACCGCCTGTCAATCATCAGGCTTCCTGCTTCTCTCGTGTACCTCTCGGACGGGAAGCCAAGCAGCACAGGCCCGATTTCCATGTAGGGCAGTCCTGGGCTGATCATCCTTCAAATCAGTGCAGAAGCCGTGTGTCGCCCCTTTGCTCTGCCGCAGCGAAGCTTTTTTTGTGAAAACGAGCGATGAACGCATGCGGGCGGGCAGGACGCCCGCGCACCGGTTCACGGGCATCCGTCAGCGGCAGACCCGCGTTTTGAAATGAGCGAGCCGCCGACTTTGCCTGAGGCATTCCAGGCGTCATCCGCGGGCTGGCCCCTCGCCCCCGCCTCGGCGACCACCTCGGCCGACTGCGGCGTTGCACTCAAGCGTCCATCGAGTAGACTTTCGCTCGCTCGCCCTCGTAGCTCAGCTGGATAGAGCAGCTCATTCCTAACGAGCAGGTCGCAGGTTCGAATCCCGCCGAGGGTATTTTGTAGATTTTACCGCTGCCCGAGCGGGCCGCGCCGCAGCAACCATGCTGCTGAGGAGGTCGCCTTCTAGCCGGGATTGGCCCGGCACTGCAGCTCACCCTGTGGCTTTGCGGGCAGTCGGTTTTTTTCGACAAACCGCTACGCGTCTCGGTGCAATAAATCGACAGCCGGTTTAGCTTGCTGGCGTGAAGCGAGCCACCCCAGCCCGGTCGCTCCGCCGATCATCGCGATCAATCCGGTGATTGCGACAGCGGCGACGGTGGACAATCGCGTTTCCAAATGCTGATTCTGGACGATCTGCTGGAGTCGGTGCTGTTGCTCGCGATTGATCCGCAGCAATCCGGCGCTCTCATATCGAACTTGGCCGCCACTATCGACGGTCCCATCGTAGCGGCGCGAGATCAATTGCTCTCGCACCCAGTTCATGTCGACGGAAATCGGATCGCGTGGAAGCAGATCCGGATCTCCTTGAGCCATTTCGATGAGATAGTTTTCAACCGCTCCGCCTGCCATCACCTCCATCATCTCCGCCGCGATCTCCGGTGACGCGGCGGGTCCGGAACTGACCGAAATCAGGAGATCTTCGCCCTCGCTCGGCTGCTCGGGGAGGCGATGCTCCTCGATCCAGTTGGGCCGATCCAGCGGATAGTCGAGATATCCCAGAGGCGCGACGCTCAACGCCGCAGGCTGCTGGGACACCGGCTCGGGTTTGTTGCCGCCGGACTCGTCACCCTCAGCGGCGGCGGCGTGCGGGGCCAGCGAAATGGAGGTCAAGGAAATGGAGGCCAGGGAAATGATCGCAACAGCGACCCCGATACTTAAAATCTTCATTGTTTGCCCCTTGCGGAAAGGTGGTTAGGCCGAGACCAGTTTCGAGACCGAATCCGATTTCACCCAAGGTGCCGAAATCTGTGACATCAGGATGATCCCGCCAGCGATCAACATTCCGGCAGGCTGGGGAATCGGGATAAACTGCTGGACCAGCCATTCACCGACGACGGCGACCGCGACCGCCCACAAGCTCAAGCGGCGTCGACGCAGCGGATCGACGGGCTTCCACATGCGGAGCAACGCGAACAGAGCCGCAAAATGGGCCATCATCGCGGCAGCAGTCGGCACGCCGGAATCTTGGTAGAACGAAGATGGCAGTGGCGTGGCGCCGATCTCGCGGGTCAGGTCGTGATTGAGTGGCACCATCAGGACGTCAGCGAGTAGGTAGGTCACCAGGCCGATTCCGGCCCCGAGGCACGCAGCGGTCAACCGACGAGGAAAGCCTTCCCCGTCACTCGATTCCCAGGCCTTGGCCAGCCCCAGCAAGCCGAACGCGCCAATCCACACCACACACGCCATCCACACGTAGGGCGAGATGGCAATCGGGGAGAGCTCCGTATGGCGGAGACCAATCACCGCGGAAATCACTAAAAAGGCAAAGGCCACCAGCAGTGAAATGACCGCTGATACGGCCCACTCTGCCGCCAGCGTCAGACGGCTTCGCCGAGCCAACGATTGACGTAGCATCTTCCGCGTCTGCGATTTCGATAGCCTCGAAGCGGGTTGCGGGCGGGCGGTCGACGTTGAAACGGGAGTTCGCTGCGCAGGTGTGTGCGTGACCGGCATGTTGTGATCTCGATGGGTCTGGCTGTGGCCGTACTGGTGCGTGGCAGCACCTGCGGTCGTTTGCCGGCCCTGCAATAAAACCTCTCGGATAAGGAAGTACGGGACATAGAAACAGCACACCAACGACAACAGTGGCAGCAACCAATGCGAGTTGATCAATAGAATCACGGTCGCCGCGATGGCGATCACGCCCTTGCCCAACGGCGAGCATTCCGAACCCTGCCACCATCGCCGCAGATCGGAGACGGAATTGCCGACAGCTCGCGCAATCGGCTCATCACTGGCCCGGTAACTGGCCCGGTAACTGGCTCGACGATTCGCCCCGTTGTGTGCCCGACGCCTGGCCGAGTGACGCAGCACGACGTGGGGCGTCTCAGCACCCGCAGCTTGGGGAGCCGTCGCATCCGTCTCAGCAGCCATCGTTGGCCCGGCGGGTTCTCCCATAGGCTCCCCCGCAGCGACTCGAGCAGACGTCCAGGTCTCGGCCGCGTGATAACCATTGGCCCAGGGGGTCAATGCCATCATCTCCGCGATGTCACGGGGACGCGACGTCGGATCCTTTTGCAAACAGTCACCAATGACACGGCGGAACTCGCTCGGAACCCGGGACAAATCCGGTTTGTCAGTCAGATGCTTGACGACAATCTCTTGCGGTGTTTCTCCGTCAAAAGGCAGCGACCCTGCCAACAATTCGTAGAGGATAATTCCTGCCGAATAGATGTCGATCTCGCGGCCGTATTGGCCACGGCCGATCTCGGGGGCCATGTAGTGCAGCGTGCCGATGCTCTCGGTGTGACCACTGCGATGCGAGACGGAAATGAACTTGCTCAATCCATAATCGCCGACTTTGATGATCCCGTTGTCATCGAACAGGTTTCCCGGTTTGAGGTCACGGTGTACTAAACCCGCTGCGTGCAGATGGGCGGTCCCCGCAGCCATACCACAGAACCAGCGGCGAACCTCATCGAGGGTCAGCCCGCTGGGCAGGGCCGTGCCGCCGCTCGTCGTAGCGGTGCAGACACGTCCACTCGGATCGGCATCGTCGAGAACCTGGCGAAGGTTCTTGCCAGCCACATATTCCATGACCACCCATGCTTGGTCATCGCGATCGCGACAAACGTCGTGCAGTGAAACCAGGTGGGGATGTTTCAGGTTGAGGCAATGAGAAACGCCCCGCAGCTCGACGGCGAGGTTCCGCTGGATGCGTTTCAACGCCACCTCTTTGCCCGCTTGACTATGGGCAAAGTAAACTTCACCAAAACCGCCCACGCCGATGCCACGACGAATCGTGTACCGGTCCAGGACGGTGTCGTTAGGTGAGTAGGTGAAGTTCATGGTAATCGGTTCCAAGGTAGCAAACACAGTGATCCCCTGAACTTACAAAGAAGTGTCGTCGTCGTCGAAATCGATCGAAACCATCGTGTTGGAGTTCGCTCCACTGAGGCCGTCGATGTAGGCAGAGATATCCTCGAGCAAATGCTCGTCGGAAGGTTCATCCAAGTCGATCTCGCCAAAGTATTCCACATCCACATTCATGGTCTCCTCTTCGACATCGATGCGTGTGGCGATTTCATCGAGCAATTCACGCGAGCGTGACAGGGCGCTGTCGTCCAAGTTCAATTGACTGCTCGTTTGCGCCACTCGCAATGCCCCCAATCGGGCCTGCAGATTTTCGACTTCGACCTCGAGTTGACGCCGCGCATCGAGCATTGCTTCCATTCGCTCGCTGGCTGCCCGCAAAGAGGCCTGCCGAGCGGAGAGCATCTTCTGCAGCTTGTCGGAGGTTTGTTGGCGGGTTTGGAAGCGTTTGAAACGGTTGCTCAGGTCAGACTTCACCTGCACCGACGTGTAGGTCTTGCCACCATAAGTATAACTGGCGTCGTCGTCGCGAAGATCGCTGGTCAATCGTTCGATCTCATTCTGTGCCTTGGCCAAACGGGTGTCGGTTTGACCGAGCTGCCGCTCCAGCTTCACGACCTGGATCTTCTCTTTCGCGATTCGCCGGGCGTTGTCTTGGATCTCCGGTTGCAGATCGGCGATCATTTGCCGTGCCCGTTTGATTTCCCACTCCAACGGGACAGCCTCGCCCGCTGAATCGGTCACGTAATTCCATGCGCAGCGGGCGTAGGAACCGACCGGCGTGGCCAGAGTGATGCCTGAGAGAAGAGCCAGAGTTGTCCCGGCCATAAAGAGCTTGCGTAACATGATAGGTTTCCCCTAGAAGGAAAGTGATGGTTCTGTGCCACCGCTTTGCCGCTACGGGACGGCAAAACAGCCCGAATCGAGACGGGCAGGTGTGGTGTCTGATGGGTTATTCGTTCTAGGCCGAGGGATCTTGGCAAAATGGCGCAGAAATTCTGTGAATCGTTCATTTTCCCACCAATCTCCCCTGATTCCATGCCCTCCCCCAACTTTGGAGACTGCTGAAACAGTCGGTGTTGCTGTTTTTCTGCCGCCATACAAGCCCAGGGGGCTAGCGACCGTACAAGCCCGAAACGCTGGCGACCGTACAAGCCCGACGCGCTCGCGAGTGGAGTCAGGTGAACCCGCGCTCGCGCGTGGGCCTTGTATTTCAGCAGCCTCCTTCGACGGATCAGGGCGAAGCGTTGTAAACGCCTGCCAATAAGCAACTTAAAGAAACGACATGACCTCTTTGAGGTCCGCAATGACGCGTCATCGACGAGGGTTGACGCTTCGATTGCCGAACTTTTTACCGACTCGACGCATCTTAATAGAGTCCGTTCAACGCAATTCATCAGGGAATTGACCATGTCTTTCTCCTCGGAAGCTCCATTCGACGCCAACCCACCCTGCTCGGGAAATGACTGCGCAGACACCGTCTCCCTCGATTGGCGAATTCTTTCGGAGCGATTTGATAGCGACCTGATCGAGACTGAATTCGGCGCCGAGATCGATGAGGACTTGGTGGAAATGCACAGCCGGCTCGGTCGATTCGTCACCAAGTCTTCTTCGCTACGGCGCGGTCGTTGAACCGCACGGGCCAGCGGAACGGCAGATGTCGCGGGATTTTCACTGCACCGGCTGCCGTTATTGCCCTCCATGGAAGCTTGAAATCGGCTAGAATCGAGGGAGATCCCGAGCCGCACGGTTTTTCGGGATGCCGCCTTCTGTGCCGCGTGGGGAACTCCAATGATGTGGAAATGGATCGGGTCAGTTCTGTGCCTACTGATCATCGTCACTGCCAGCGCACCGCCTCTCGGCGCTGCCGAAAATACGATCGATGAGATCGCGGCAACGCCTGCTCAAAAGCGTTTGGTGAAAATATTGACGGGACGCAGCGACTCGGCCCGAACCCAGTTGCTAGCACATCTGCAGGCCCACCCCCAGCAACTCGACGCGCATCTGCACGTGATCATCGCAGCGGCCGAGGATCTCCTGGCCGATCATGCCGGTGAGGTTGCCGCTGCTGAGGCTCTCCCAGACGACCCGGGAGCCGAGGGAAGTGAGGAGCCATTGCCAGTTCCGGCAACCGTCTCTCAGGTTTTGCGGTTACTCGCTCGCAGCCCGCGCGAGGAAGCCCGCGCCGTGATCACCCAATCACTCGATCATGTCGATACCCACGTCGCGATGGTCGCGATGGACGTCATCGGTGAGTTTCAGATTGAATTAGCAATTGACGATCTCGTCATGCAAATCAAACGCCCCGCCTTCGATGCTCAATATGCCTATCGCTTCGCCCTTGTCCGAGCCTTGGCTCGGCTCCATTGCCCCAGGAGCATTGAATGGTTACAGCGATTGGAGGAGCAGCTCGATGGACAACTCCATCACGAGATCCAAGATCGCTTAGCGAACGTAGATCTGCAAGATTTCGACGGGGATCCGGAGCAATTGCTCCGCTATCGCCAACAGCTCGATGACGATGCAATGATGGGCCCGGCTCGGTTGAATGCCAATCCGAACCACCCCGTCAGCACGAGAACTCGAGCCGAACCGCAGACCAAGCCGGCGTCGGCGGTCACATCGTCTCGGCCGGGCGGACTGCAACTGCAAGATGCGCCGTCGGAATCGCAAGGCAAACTCCGGCTGAGCAATGGTCACTACTATGGCATCGAGCTCAATGCCGGCCGCATGCTCTTCATCATCGACCGATCAGGTAGCATGAGACGGCCCGCCTATCACGAAACGAGACTGCAAAGTGCGAAGCGAGAACTCGTTCGCGTCATCGAGAATCTCGCCCCGCAAGCAGAATTTGCCATCATGCTATTTGATACGCAAGTATACGTATGGCGTGACGAACTGTTGCTCGCGACGGAGGAGAACAAGGACATCGCGATCGAATTCGTCAAACGAATCTCGTGGGGAGATCGCACCAACACGCATGGCGTTCTGCGTGAATCGCTCCGATTCAACGACCAGCTCGAGGCTGTCTTCATGCTGACTGACGGTCGACCTACCGAGGGAGCCATTCTGATGCCGCAAGCGATCATTCAAGACATTGTCGAACGCAACCGGATGCGACATCTGCAGATCAATACCATTGGAATCGGGGTAAATCCGGTCACTACTCATTTCTTGCAAACCCTCGCCGAGGAAACTGGCGGGGAATTCCGGCGGGTCGATTGAGTGACACCGAAGAGGGCTGCTAGACCTGCAGCCGGCTTAGGAGCGTGGGAGTAATAAGCAACACACGATGAAAAAGTGTCGTTTTTTGTAGTGGACGAGGCGACGAGCTGTTGATTACCCACAAGTCTTCGTACGCCGAAGGCGTTTTAGAAAATAGCCGGTGGTTTGAGCGCAAGCGAACACCACCGGATACGACAAATTAGAAAACCGCGGTATCGACACACGTTCCCCTGTCAGCTTGTCTGACAGGAAACCAAGTCGATAAACTTTGCTGTCATGCGGGGCAAGCCCGCATGGGAGCGGGGTGAATGCACCATCTTGATCTAATCACAAAACGGAGATTCCTGTCAGACAAGCTGACAGGGGATCCGGTTTTGTGGGTAATGACCAGGAGGCGACGAGTCCTGCGGCTTTGGACTCGTCGCCTCGTCCACTACGACAGAAAAGCTCTCGCAAATTCGCCACTTACTGATCACGCGTCGCTTATCATTTTCGATTCAAGGTCCCGTTCCACCACCAGCGGTCGCTTGGTCGGCCTTCACGGATCGTGGCGAATGACTGCAGCCCCGGGTAATCCTCCATTTGCAGGGGTACCAACTCTTGTGGAGCGATTTGGACCCCGCCGCTGGCCATCAGGACCTGGTGCTTCTTACGCCCACGTTGGTAACGGTGCAAGACAGCGATTGAATCGACCTGACGGGCTGGAGTCAGTGCCGGAGCCTGTTGGGCAGCAAAATACATCACCGCTCGTTGCAACGTCTCGTGATCGGAGGTCATCGCGGAACGTTTCCACAATTCGCTGATGGCCGTGGCCAGGTAAATCGATTCAAGGGCGCCATAGAGTGGGTACTTCCCCCGGATGCTCGCCCAATTTTGGTTGAAGTGATCGACGAATGCGAGCGAGGCGGGGTCGATGACAACCTGACCGCGTGCCCCGTCGCGTTGGGCTCGCTCGTTCTCGCCGCTCAAACGAATTGGCGTGCCTGCAATTTGAATGATCTGGTCACCATCAGCTTCGCTGGCGCGAACATCCAAGGGGCGAGAGGTGAACCACAACCGCAGCAGCAAATCGGTCGGCGGCGTGCCATCACCGGTCGAAGCGAGCATCTGCAGGTAGTTCCGCACCCGATCAGGGAGCGGCTCGGTGCCCAGCGCCAATCGCTTCATGTGCCGATCGGCTTCCACCATCGTGTAGGCGATTTCGTTCGAACCGGTCGTGCCGAATACACTGACATTCTGGCGCCCGAGCGCGGATGCGAGTTGGTCGGCTGCCCGCGCCATCGGCACCTCCCCAGACGCGATCCGCTGCCCGAGGGCAGCCGCTGACTGCAACCCGGCGGTCGTCGGGTCGATCGTGCAGCCATAGGGTGTGCTGCTCCGGACTGCCTTCACGCCAATGGCTAGCGAGACCAGGCTGAGCGGCGGGAGCCCCGATTTGCGATCCACTTGCCAGCCGTCGACGTCGTCAAACCCGCCCACGGGGCCCGCTAAAATCACATCGTCCTGTGTCACCATGACCACCGCGACCCGCGAGAGCCCAGCCATGGCACGAAAAGCATCGAGGGAATCATCTCCATCGCCCGTCCCCTCTGCGCGGAGATCATTCGCAGATGATTGGTTTGCGATCTGCCGTCCCGCGAGCGCTTGCATCATGCGGCGAATAGAAACGCAGCGAATACGCGCCGGCGCCCGCCAATCGGTTGAATTGAGCAACTGCTCATCACCGTCCGCCGCTGGGGGAGCAAGCAGGGAGGCAATCGCCGCTTCATGATCGGACTGGGAAGCGTGCTGAGAATCGATCTCATGCAGCAATCCATCCGGATCGACCATCACGCCCTGAGGATAAGGAGCCATCGTGCCGACACCGCCGAGAGCCTCCCAAGAATCCGGCTCAATGGTCGTCTGCACCAGGTTCATCAGCGAACTGAAATCAGCCATCGAACTACCGCCCGCCGCTGTGTTTCCCGCATCATTGCTGGCAGGCAGCCCATGCGGGGTGAATCCACCGCCGAGTGGATTTGGGCCACCATCCTGCGAAGATTGAAGCACCGGGGGCTGCGCTATCGCCAGTGAACAGCAGAGGGCCGAGACGCTCCACAGAAAGGAAAACGTTCCAGCCTTGCCTAAGTTCCAATGCATTTCAGTCCCCACAACGTCGCGATTCAAAGGATCGTGTAGCTCACCACTGCGGTAGGCCCTCTATCATGCTAGTGTACCGATTGCGTCCGTGGCGAGAAAAAGTTGATTTTGTGGCTTCGATCTCGTCAGCCGGCTAGCGGGCGGTCGTTTTATTGAGTCGAGACGCGTAAGCGGCCGGGTGGGCGGCGTTACCCGGGGCCTTACGGCGAATGCCACTTACTTTGGCCCTGTTTGGGGAATGGCTAGTGGTCTGTCACAGTTAAAAGCTAGGGTTGATCGTAGTGGACGAGGCGGCGAGTCCTTGGATTTGACGCCAGTCCAGGACTCGTCGCCTCGTCCACTACCCTCAGAATAAGTCGTGACAGACCACTAGGTTGGTAACCCAATGCGTCAGCGAGGGAAATACAGTGCTTTGCGTGGTCAAGAGATCATCCTCGCTGACCGGCGTGTTACCAAGACCGCTTCGCAAACTAAAGTTAAGTGCCATTCGGCCTTGCGGCCCTCGGCTCATTACTGCGGCGACAACACCGAGTAACTCGTCAGGACATTCTGGCCCGAACGGCTGATCCGGACGGGGCTATCCAGTTAAAATTCACCCGTACCCCGATACTGATATGATGGATTGGCTGCCGCGTCCCGGCACCCTGCTCGCTATTGCTCACACGCTGACGATCTTGACCGTCCTGGTGCGAGTAATCATGAAACGTCCCGCCACGGGCGTCGCGTTGGCATGGATTCTAATCGTGGCGTTATTGCCGGCGGCGGGGATCACGCTCTATCTCCTGATTGGTGAACGCCGGATTGGTGAACGCCGTGCGTCGCGGATTGCGAGCCTCACTAAGAGTTTTCGGGAGATCGGGAACGCCGCGATTCTGCAGCGACTCACCGATGTCCAGTGGGATCGACATCCCCCTACCGCCCGTGGGCTCGATCGGTTGGGTCGGTCGACCATCGGCAGCCCCACGGTATGTGGAAGTCGCTTTGAACTGATATCAGATACCCAGCAGTGTCTCTCGCAGCTCGCCAGCGACATCGACGCTGCGCAGCGGAGTGTGCTGATGGAGTTCTATATTTGGAGTGCGGGTGGAGCCGCTGACGACGTCCTCGCGGCTGTCATGCGGGCGGCCCAACGCGGGGTTCGCTGCCGCGTCCTCATCGATGCCCTCGGCGCCCGACCATGGTGGCGCACAGATCAACCTGCGCAGCTCCGGGCGGCTGGCGTCGAACTGCAGAAAGCCCTTCCAGTCGGTATTTTTCGCACCTTCGTGGGACGCACAGACTTGCGTCTGCACCGCAAAATCGCTGTGATTGATGGCGATGTTGCTTGGACCGGAAGCATGAACTTGGTCGATCCCAGGTTCTTCAAGCAGGACTCAGGCGTTGGCGAGTGGGTCGATGCGATGATGCGCATCCACGGCGCCGCCGTCGCCCCGCTCGCAGGCACGATGCTCGGCGATTGGATGGTCGAAACCGGTGACTGCATCGATCGCCTCGTCGAAGACTCCGGTGTGCGGTTGATCGAACCGGATGGTCACGTTGACATGCAAGTCATCCCATCAGGGCCCGGTGAAACCGCCGATGGGCTGCTGCAAATGCTGCTGGGATTGATCAATTCAGCGCAGCATGAACTGATCATGACAACTCCCTACTTCGTTCCCGACGACTCTCTCCTGCATGCCGTCCGAGGCGCGGCGCTTCGCGGCGTTGATGTCGCGTTGGTGATGCCCGAGAACGTCGATTCGCTGCTGACGCGATACGCGAGCCGATCGTATTACGATGAATTACTCGATGCCGGAGTCCAACTCTACCTCTACAAGGACGGGTTGCTTCATACCAAATCGATCATGGTCGATGGCACGATGTCCATGTTTGGAACGGTGAACCTGGACATGCGAAGTCTGTGGCTGAACTACGAGGTCGCGCTATTTGTCTACAACGCAGAGTTCGCTACGGAACTTCGCGCCCTGCAGCAATCCTACATAGATGACTCGGATCCTGTGCAGCCGGATGAGTGGGCATCGCGTGGTTACCTTTCCCAGTTCACCGAGAATACCCTGCGGCTGGTAAGCCCCTTGCTATAGATAGGCTCGATGCCTGTTTTGGCGGGCATTCGAGAACTATCGCTGATACAGTTCCGGCTCCGCCTCGATCAACAGATACCTGGCATTTGCCGATACGTCCACAAACGTCTGCACCGCGCCGCTGGGCCAGCGAACCTCCAACCGGTCGATCGTTTCGACCTCCCCGATGCCGACGTGCAGCACCGCTTCGTTGCTAGCCATGTATCCATCACCGGCTTTGCGGTATGTCGTCCAAGTTTCCGAGCCTGCGGTAGCGGTCACCTCTGCCCCGATCGCATCCCGCTCGCTCGCCGTGCCAATCAACTCGAGTTGTACCCAGTTCTGTGCTGCCGAGTTGTTTTCGAGGACAGCAAGGGGTTGATCGAGATGGTTGGCGACTAAATCCATTCGCCCATCCCGATTCCAATCCCAAGTTGCGAGGGCTCGGCCCAATTGTTCCTGCTGCCAATAAGAGCCCGCCGCCTCGGGCTGCTCCATAGCGAAGCCGCCTTCGCTGCCATGAAAGAGTTGTGACTTCATGCGAAAGGGCACTCCATGGTCCGATGCGTCATAGACATGCCCATTGAGCGTCGCGAGATCGAGCCAGCCGTCGTTGTCATAGTCCTGTGTCTGCGTGCCGAAGCCAAGCACGGGCATCGACGGAGCTGCCAAGCCATACCGAGTGGATTGGTCGGAGAAAAAACCAAGTCGGTTTTGGATGAATAGGTTGACCGGTTCGTGGTGAAAATTGGTGACCTGCAAGTCCAGGAACCCGTCGCGGTTAAAGTCGCCTGCGGCGATCCCCATGCACGCTTGGCTGATCCCGCCTTGTCCAATGCTGCAACCCCGCAGCCCCGCCAATTCGATCAATTCAAACCGTTCTCCAGACTTCTCCTCGGCCGGCGCGCTGGCCCAGTAATGATTCAAATCGCCATCGTTGGCGACGAAGATATCGTTGCCGTGCTGCTTGTCAAAATTGGCGACCACCAGTCCGAGCCCGAGTTTCGGATTGTCGGCGATCGTCGCGATTGATTTCCAAGTGGAGAAGGTCCCATCAACGTTCCCCTTGAGGATACGGTCCGTCGCCGCTCGAAAACCCTGTGGCCGACAATGCAGATAACCTCCGGCACATTGGATCTCAAACACCGTTTCATCGTCGATGTAATTGACTTGGATCAGCTCCGGCAAATGATCGCCGCTGACATCGGCGATCGCTAGACTCGACGTCCACACCGCTGGATTGCCTTGTATCAATTCGCTGGCGTTTCGAAAGGTCCCGTCGCCCTGATTGACCAATAAGACTGACTCGCCCACGTTTCCCAGTAGCAGATCGGGGAAGCCGTCCTGATTGATGTCGCCCACCGCGACGCCAGCACCATAATTGCGATCGCCGGTTTGAGCTTCGACACTGACGTCAGTGAACGACTGATCGGGTTGCAACCGAAAGAGTTGATTGGGGTGAGAGCCCTGCGGATCATTCGGTGGCCCAGCGGACTGCATTGCGTAGAGATCGGGCCGCCCGTCGAGGTCGTAATCGAGCACGCCAAGGCCGCTGCCATTAACTTGATGTGCATAGAAACTATTTGCCTGATCAAAAAAGCCGGTCTTTGTATCAATCTCGAGACCAACGCTACTGGCGATGTCGTCGAATTGAAGTGCCGCTCTCGAGGTGTGATGCCCCGATTGGAAATCCGATGCTTCGGTTGCCATCGAGTCCGACGCGACACGTTCGATGTCCTGGTTCAAGATCTCATCGAGGTCTGGCAGCGGCCAGTCGCTGAGGTCGAACCCGAGCAGTTTCTGCAACCGGGCGTCGACGATACGTTTAGGCGAAGCTGAGTCTGCCCATTGGGAGACTTGAGCGGCGCGTTGATTCAGCTCAGCAATGGTCTGCCTCAGGTTTCCTTTGGTTTCCGCTGAATGCATCAACCAGGCGAGCGACTCCCAGGGTCGCGTTAGCTTTTGCAGTTCCGATGCGATCCACATCGCCTGCTCGGCATCGGCATCCCGAGCAGTGCGAAAGATCTGATCTAAAATCGCTAGTCGCTCTCTCAGCGCAACCGCTTGTTGCTCCGCGCCGGTTTTGTCGAGCGATAAGATCAACGCGCGCAGCGCTTCACGATACCCAGAATCGAGCCGCAACGCTTCGCCGTAAGCGCGAATCGCCTCCGTGTCTCGTTTGTTTTGCTGCAGCCACGAAGCGAGTGTGAACCAGTACTCAGGTTGCTGGTCGATACCCTGCGGAAGGTCAGCAAACCATCGCATTAGCTCGGCATCGTGTCCATTTTCCATTAACAAACGGCCGTAGTACGCCGATGCAGCGGTGCTGTCGGGACACTTCTCGACGATACGTTGAACTGTTGCGATTACTTCGTCATGATCCATGTCGAAGCCAGCATAGGCGGCTCGCATCTTGCCCAGTGTAAAGAGCGATATGTTGGACTCGTCGATCAGGTCGCCGTATGAAACCAGCGTGTAGGGACCGCTCAGATCGATCAGACTCAGAATCTCTGGCCAAGTAACCGCCTTGCCGCGGATTAGCTCGATGACATGGTCGCGTGTTTCGAAGCGGCGTCCCTGCGCATTGTATAGCTGGACGAGAAAGCGGCGGCATTCGATATCATGGGGTGCCAACTCGATCGCTGTGAGTAGATTCGTCTCCGCCAGATCATAGCGTCCCGACCTCAGATTCCAATCGAAACAGCTCGCCAATAAGGCTGGTGCGATCCCCGGATCGATCGCAGCCAGTCTCGCACCTAGATCAGCGGCTTTCCTGAACTGGCTTTGCCCCGCATGAATCTGAATGGACATCTGAAGAGCCTGCGCGTTCTGGGGCTGGCCTCGAAGAACCTCAGTGACCACCTGCAACGCCTCATCGGCTTGACCCCGCCGCATGTGGTTCTGCGCCACCTGCAGCAAATCCGAATCGTCTGGGTTCCCATCCTTGCCCGTTGCGATTGTCTCCCCAGTACTTTTGGCGGGCCCGCGACTCTCTGCATGCTCTTGTTTCTCGGCGGCATTCTGATGGCACCCAGTGAGCATCAGAGCAGGGGCGAGGTGAAGAACCGATGCGAGGAGCACTACCCAAACGCGGCGATGGGGAGACGACTGTCCGTAGAACATGCTCTCAAACTTCAGCTGAATCGGGGGGAGGGCTAGGACGCTCATTCTCTGATTATTCAAGCACGTCGGGGGAGTTGTTTCGGTCTATTAGCCGGTGGGCGTTAGCCTGGGCTGTTCAATCTTTGGCGGAACTGGGCTTGACACGCTTTTTTTCATGCGCAGGTTCTTGGCATCTCTTCCTGCCCAAGTCACGGCAGCGATGCGACTGAACACTCGGCCCAAGTTTCTCGGTTTGCCAGTCACTTACCGAGGCCGTCGACACCGAAGCGAACGCCTCGCCAATTAGCTCTTCTGTGATGTTCACCACGCACGCTGCCATCGCCAATAGCTGGGCGGTAAATCCGCTTCGACTTTGCTGCCCCTCGAGTCGCTTGCCTTTTCCGAACAAAGACTCGATCACTTCGCTGACACCAGGCAGCTTGCCGAGCGACGCATGGCAACGCGATTGCTGCACCTCAAGAAACTCCATCGTTTGCCTGATCAGCTCTGCTCCCATTTCGGTCTTCGCCGGCCCAATGGCTTGTGCAACTCGCGGCACCAGCAGAGTGTCATAGCCATAACGACGAACCACTTCGCAGACATCCTGGCTGATCGACATCAACTCCGACCAACCCGCAAGCTCATCTCGATAGCCTTCAAGCCAGGCCGTCGAATCAGCAGTTCCCGGCGGAACCCATCCGTTGGGTGGATAGGCCGCAGGCGAACCGCAATGGTTGAGTTTTGGAGGGTGTGATCGGTGATGTTGCTCCGATTGTGGGCGTCGAGCAGCGCTGTTTCGACT
>NZ_SJPK01000006.1:0-91862 GCF_007859855.1 Allorhodopirellula solitaria | reverse complement strand
AAGAACTTTTATAAAATTACCTTGTGAACATCCGCTGAACCCCGGAAAAAGGCCAGCTTCCATTCACATATGGTGCTCTTTTCAGATGCCAACTACCAAACAACCAAATTGTCAAAAATCAGTTTCGCCAATGAATCGCTTTCGCAATCGACCGGCGAGTCGCTGCCCGAAGACAGCCGGCCGAGATCGTTTTATTCCTCTGAGCGAGGTGATCTCGGCCGGTCGTTTTCGAGCGAGCGGAGAAGTTAGCGACTCGCTAACTTCGCGTCAAGCGGAAGGCTGAATGAAATCTTAAAAAAGTTTTCATTCAAGTTTCACTTGACCCCGCAGTGAAAACGTTGGCGAGCGGTAAGGCTCGCGAGCCGTTTCTTGGCTGCGGGTTGAGAAGAATAGCGTCCCGTCGCCGGGCGTCAAGTCGACTTCGAGGCAAAGCCTGAAAGTTTTTCTCAACCGCTGTTTTCTCCTTTGCTCCGGAAACGGATCGCTAGGCGATTCGCTCCATTTCGACGATCCAGGAGACGAATAATCTCTTGGCGTCGCGGCGAGAAAGGTACTGTTCCGGCGATCTCCCCGAAAGGGCAGTTAGCCAGAAATTTTTGCTTTTCACCATCTTTCCTAGCCGCCATCTCTTTGGGGTCGAGCGAGGTGCTGCAAGCGGCCAGGAAGATACTGTTTCGGCACCCGGCACTCCCTGGCTTGATCGCTTTCGGGCCGATTGAGAGCGTTTTTGTCCGATCGGACCTGTTTTGGGACACTTAGAACGCTGGGCTCACCAAGGACGGTGCTAGCGTCGACCAAGTCGACAGCCGGTCGAGCGGGTGGTCGCGGTGTTAAGAGATCGCGGTGCAAGCCGTAGTTGCAGATCCGCAAACCGACGGAGCTCTATAGAAACGGTTCGTCCCAGGGTAGCGCGCCACCCAATAGGCGTGCAGGCGCATAAAAATAGCCACGTGCCGAAAATCGACACGTGGCTATCGAGTGGAGGTAGACGGACTTGAACCGACGACATCCTGCTTGCAAAGCAGGCGCTCTCCCAACTGAGCTATACCCCCGAAAAACTGTTTGCCTTGACCGGCTTGCAGCTAGCTTACGACATCGCAAAGCTAATTGCTAGTGGCTATTCGCTAGAAGCTTTTTTAGTGGGCGTGCCAGAACTCGAATCTGGGACCTCGTCGTTATCAGCGACGCGCTCTAACCAACTGAGCTACACGCCCGGGTGTTTCTGGCCTCGCGACCAGCGGGGCCGAAGTTTAGGAAGTTTTGGCCGCTTGTCAAAGCCTCTTTGGTAGCGAATCGAGCTAAAAGTCCAGATTTTTTTGCCGTAGCGCGAATGGGAGATCAAGTTTCTGACGAAAAACATGCCTGAGGGACTCATCGTCAGCCAACCCCCACTGTCTCGGCGCAACAAGCCACTTTCCTGACCTGATGGGTGGGTTTTGGCTGGCCGTATTCGTTCCTCCATAGTAAAATGCCTCGTTTGGGAAGTTTGCCATTCTTGGCACGTCTTCTTCCGTGTATAAGAAGTCTCTATGAATCTCCGAATTGTCGCTGCTGTCGTCATCGCCTCGCTGACGTGCGGCCTATCGCCTGCATCTGCTGCCCTGGTGACCTACATTTTTACCGGAAATACGTCGGTCACGATTGGGGCGAGCTACTTCGACAACGTCGATTACCAGGTCGAATTCTCCATCGACAGCTCGGCACCCGACCTCCTTCCCGCTACCAACGTGGGCGGATTCAGCGGTGGTCAAACTCGGCTGACATTGACGGACGTCAGTGCGTCTCCAGTGTCAACTAATGTCACCAACGCCCTGTCGACGAATGTCACCGGGATCAGGCTGGAAAGATATAACCCGAGTGACCCGCAGCAGCAGTTTATCTCGCTGGCGGATCCATTGGATTTCACGATTGGGGCAAATACAGGCCAATGGAGTTCCAACGGCCCGCTCGTCACTGTGAACTCCATCTCACCGTTCGATCCATCTTTGCTTCCCAGTCAGGCGAGTAACCGCTACAGCGGTCCAAACGGCCCACTGCTCTGGGACTTTGTCGGGGGTGCACCGAATGTGGCATTCAACGACGTGAGGACCTTCTTCGCGAGCAATGGCGTGGCGGCGGTGCCCGAGCCATCCGCGTTGGTTGCTTGCGGGCTGGGCGTCGCTGGCGCGTACGTCTACGGTCGCCGGAAGCGACGAGTCATCTCCTGAGAGCCGCATCGCCGCGAGCTCAGGCATTCCCACCGGGCGTCACAGCCGAACCGTAGAAGTGCACGTCCTGTTGCGGGTAGGGGATCGATATGCCGGCTTGATCGAACTTGCGTTTGACCTCCCGGGTCACCTCCGTCTTCACCTGCCACCAATCAGTCGTCTTGGCCCAGGGACGACAGACGATATTGACCGACGAATCGGCGAGTTCATGGGTCACGACGACCGGTTGGGGATCGCTCAGGACCAGAGCGTTGGCGTCCAAGACCTGCTTGATCAGATCCTCAGCCTGCTCAAAATCGTCGTCGTATCCAATCCCAAACTCCAAATCAACGCGGCGGGTGGGGTTGGCCGTGATGTTGGTAATCACGTTGTTCCAAATCTCATTGTTGGGAACGTGTATCGTTTGATTGTCAAAGGTCCGAAACGTCGTCGAGACAAGATTCATTTGCGCTATCGTTCCGGTGATGCCCCCCGCGCTGACGACATTGCCAACATCAAAAGGCCGATTGATCAAGATCATCAATCCACTGGCGAAATTGCTGAGCGTACCCTGCAGGGCCAAGCCAACGACCAATCCCGTCGCCCCAATCGCGGCCAGGACGGGCGTGATGTCCACCTCCAGAGCGGTCAACGCGATCGCAAAGCCCACCAGCATCACCACATTCTTGATCATGCTAGCGATCAACCGCTCGGCGAGTTGGCTGAGTTTGAGTTTTCGGTCGAGCAGCCAGTTGACGATCGCGGCGATGATTTTGGCGACGAAGTAGGTGACGAGCAGGATCAATGCGAATCGACCGACATTCCACGCCAGCCGCTGACCGCCTTCCTTGGACGTCAGCCAACCGACGATACCGGCCCAGGCAGAAGCCGCATCGGAAGTGTCCAGTTCGATGCCCGAGACCGCGGCGGAGTAGGTGCGGTACTCCGAAACATCCCCACCTTTGGCTTCGAGCGAATCGAGCACAATTCTCAACCGATCGTTCAGTACCGTCCGCTGATCTTGCAGCTCTGTGACGCTGGTGAGCATATCCCCTTTGAGTTTGGACGCGGTATTGACCGTTTCCGTTCGAGCGGCGGCCTCGGCAGCCTCCTGCGGATCGGTTTCGGCAGTGCCAGCAGTGTCGTCGCCAGTGGTGTCATCGCCAGTGGTATCGTCGCCCGCAGTGTCATCGCCGGCGGTATCGCTCTCAGCGGACACGGCGTCTGATGCGGTTTCATCTGCTTCTGCCTCTGCTCCCTCGTCGGATGGGCTATCGCCATCAACCTCTTCAACGCCCATGTTTTCCTGGGCGGCCGCTGTCACCTCTTTCTCTTCCGTCTTGGCTTGATCGGTCGCGGTCTTGGTAATCGATTCAGCGACCTTGAGTGAGCTTTTTGCGGCCTGATCGTCCTTCGCATTCAAGGCTTCGTTCGCCTTCTTCACCCCCATCCGCACGGCGGCGATTTCGCGAGCCTTCGAACGCAGCAATTTGAACCAGGCGTCCGATTCCACCTGCAATTCGGATCTCGTCAACGGTTTGACCATCACCTTCAACTGGTCCAACGGGATGGCCGGATTGATCGTCGTGTGGGCGGTGTAAGTGGATTCGGTCGCAGCATCACCTTCTGCCGCCAGGGCCATCGACGCGGACAGGCCGCCGCCGAGCCAAACCACCAACAGCCAGAGGCACAGATTTCTCGAGCTACCATTCTTCATTTCATTGCATCCGTTAAAGCGTGTCTTGAATCGATCGACTGGTGGGGAGCTCCAAGGCTACGGGACGGAATCATTGATCACAATCGGCTGTGCCAGCAGTAGCCGTTTCGTGAAAAGCTCAGCCGCAGGACGACCGCTGAGGAAGCTTGTCGATCGATCGCGGCGGTCTGCGACAACGCGTCGCAGGTGATCGATATCTCGCGAATTCGGCGGGGGATTGCCTCGGTGTCTCCGTCGGTCACGCAGTGGGGCTGCGAAGTCGATTTTTCGACAACGTCCATGCCGGATCGGCATGTCGGCCGTTCGTTCGCTACTCAGACGTCGGCGCCGAGCCGTAGAAGTGCACGTCCTGCTGCGGATAGGGGAACGAAATGCCGGCTTGATCGAACTTGCGTTTGACCTCCCGGGTCACCTCCGTCTTCACCTGCCACCAATCAGTCGTCTTGGCCCAGGGACGACAGACGATATTGACCGACGAATCGGCGAGTTCATGCGTCACGACCACAGGTTCGGGATCGCTCAGGACCAGAGCATGGGCCTCCAAGACCTCCTTAATCAGATTCTCGGCTTGTTCAAAATCGTCGTCGTATCCAATCCCAAACTCCAAATCAACGCGGCGGGTGGGGTTGGCCGTGATGTTGGTGATCACGTTGTTCCAAATCTCATTGTTGGGAACGTGTATCGTTTGATTGTCAAAGGTCCGAAACGTCGTCGAGACAAGATTCATTTGCGCTATCGTTCCGGTGATGCCCCCCGCGCTGACGACATTGCCAACATCAAAAGGCCGATTGATCAAGATCATCAATCCACTGGCGAAATTGCTGAGTGTACCCTGCAGGGCCAAACCAACGACCAATCCCGTCGCCCCAATCGCGGCCAGGACGGGCGTGATGTCCACCTCCAGAGCGGTCAACGCGATCGCAAAGCCCACCAGCATCACCACATTCTTGATCATGCTAGCGATCAACCGCTCGGCGAGTTGGCTGAGCGTGAGTTTCCGCTCGAGCAGCCAGTTGACGATCGCGGCGATAATCTTGGCGACGAAGTAGGTAATCAGCAGGATCAACAAGAATCGACCGAGATTCCATGCGAATCGCTGACCTCCTTCCTTGGACGTCAGCCAACCGACGATGCCGGCCCAGGCCGCAGCGGCATCGGAGGTATCCAAATCGATGCCCGAGACCGCGGCGGAATAGGTGCGATACTCCGAGACGTCGCCACCTTTGGCCTCGAGCGAATCGAGAACGACATCCAAGCGGTCACTCAACGCCGTCCGCTGATCTTGCAGTTCCGTGACGCTGCTCAGCATCTCGTCCTTCAATTCACTGGCGGCCCCCTGGGTTTGCGAAACAACTTCGCTCTCTTGGTCGCCCTGGTCGTCAATGGAATCCAGGTTAGGCTCAGCGGAGGCTGCCGGTTCAGCGGAATCGGCAGTTCCAGCGTCCGAGTCTCCAGTGTCCGAGTCTCCAGCGTCGGAGCCCCCCGCATCGGCGTCCGCATCGGCATCGTCCGGGTCGACGTCGCTGTCGGCTTCATTCTCGATGGGTACATCGTCGACCCCCAGTTTTTCCCGAGCGGCTGCGGTCACCTCTTCCTCTTCTTCACGGGAGACGTCGGCGACTGTACTGGTAATCGACTCAGCGACTTCCAGGGAATTCTTGGCCGCCTCATCGTCATCGGCGTCCAAGGCTTCGTTGGCTTTTTTGACACCCATTCGCACGGCGGCGATCTCACGAGCCTTGGCACGCAGCAATTTGAACCAAGCGTCCGATTCCACCTGCAATTCGGACTTGGTCAACGGTTTGACCATCACCTTCAATTGGTCCAGCGGAATGGCCGGATTGATCGTGGTGTGGGCGGTGTAGCTCGGTTCGGCGGCAGCATCACTGTCCGCCGCCGAGGTCATCGACGCGGATAGACCGCTGCCGAGCCAAACAATCACCAACCAGAGGCACAGCGTTCTCAAGCTACCATTCTTCATTGCAATGCATTTCCTTTTAGCGTGTCTCGAACCAATCGACTGGTGGGGAGCTTCAAGGCTAAGGGACGAACGCACTGCTCACAATCGTGGGGACCAATTGAGTTCCTCAGCAACGCACGACAATTTCTGTCGTAGTGGACGAGGCGACCAGTTCCGCAGTCGCAGGACTCGTCGCCTCGTCCAATACGAAAACCGACACTGATTCATCGTGTGTTGCTTAACTGTCGCTATGACGCTGAAATGTCTCATGGGGTAGTTCACCGAATAGCTTGCGGTAGTCTGCAGAGAAGCGTCCCAGATGGGCGACACCCCATTTCTCGGCGAGAGTTCGAATCGATGTCGATCGATCGTCACGTTGCAACAGTTCCCGGCGGACCCGATTCAATCGAGTAACACCAAACAACTGTTTCGGACTCAGTCCATAGACCTCCTTGCAGAATCTCTGCATGGCCCTCTCTCGCAGACCGGTCTGGTCGAGCAGCGCTTCGAGAACGAACGGCTTGGTCACGCGGTTGGCCACAAACCGCTCGATACCCGCAACGATGCAGCGACAATTACAATATCAGCGCTTACACCGACGTTCTGATGGGCTAAGCGAAGTTCGAAAAGCGTCGCGATGAACTCAAAGCCGATCTTGCGGAACGAAAAGCCAAGCTTAACTAAGCTGGTGAACTGATTTCCGAGGCTCTGTCCTAAGCGTTGCTCTTTCCAACGCGCGTTCGTTTCGCTGAGGCAGGACGAAGTCAACACCGTATGTCGGTTTCTATCGGGAATCGAAGGTGCGGTTCGGCCTGCCCAGCGGCGACGATTGAATTGCCCGCGCTGCCCCCGTCGTAGCGTGGGCGCAATTTTTGTTCTCGCATGCTAGCCTGAAGGGGGACACATCAGACGTTGTGTCCCCCTTCGGGCTGGCAGTTCATTCGGCGCGGCTTGCCGTTGGCTGACCGGCCTGAAGAAAGCAGCTACGACTGGGTACAGCGAGTCGCTCAATCGGCAGATTCAATCACTCGATGGCAAGTTGAAGGCAGCCGATGCGAAGGAGCGTCAAGCGATCATCTCGCAGATCAACCGGGCCAAGGCACAGCTGAAGAAGATACTGCCGACTTCGAAGTGAGCCGGTAGCACGCGAAGCCCGTCTTTGAGCTGCTCGGGAATTGAGAGCCACTCCGAATCCCGTGCAGCGCGGCTGGTGCGTGCACACCGATTGCAACTGGATCTGGTACGCCGTCCGGCACTCCATTGCTTGCGGGCCCCTATTCCTCGTCAACGCCCATCGCTTTGCCGAGGCTGTGTCCCAATTGGCCTCCGACGGCTCCTCCGATGGTCTGCAGCGGCCGCTGCAGCTTGTCTCGAATCGAATCCGCTTCACGCTCGATGCCGTCGACAATATTCTCGGCTTTCGCTCTGACCTGCTGAACCTCACCTTTAATTCGCTCGGCTTCATTGCCGATTTTCCAAACGACCACGACTAAGATGATCAGGGTGATCGTCATTACCAGTGAGATCCCGAATTGGTACCACTTGATCAATTCGACCGAATGTGCCAACTGAATCGTCCTGGCACGGGTTTGCTCGCGATCCCTGCGAATACGCCGCCGGCGCCGGTGGCGTGCGCGCTCCGCTCGGGCTTCTTCTTGTTCGAGCAAGGAAGAAACCGCGACGGACAATTCCTTGGTTGACATCGCCTTGGTTTCAGTTTCCATGATTTCCTGGTGAGGTTGAGTAGAAACGCGTGGCCCCCGCGAACGAGTCTGCCGCGAGCAGCGGATTGCGACGGTGGCCCGCACTGGACGGGCTTGGAATCCAGACATTGTAATCTGAAATTCCTGCCGCACCGCATCTTTCTGGCTCACCGGACTGGTGCGCCCATGGAAGTTCACCAAGAACCTATTTGAAATGGACAGAGTGCCTCAGGGATGATGCCCCGTGTTCTCGAGCGAGGAATGAGTCGAAAACACGGGGAGGCAATCGGCACCCCTTTTTGCCTTATTTCACGTCTTTGATCGCGACGACGCTACCCGCTGTCTCATCGAACGTGTCACCCAGTTGGGTCACGTAGAGGCGACCGTCCGGTCCGAAGGCACAGGACACAGGACCTTCGAGTTCAACACCGGTGTCGGTCACGTCGACCTCACCGTCATCACCGAGATCAACGGTGACGACACGGCCTTTGTTGACACTCGACAGCGCCCAGTTGTTCTCAACGACAGCGAACTTGTTGCCCTCGATGTGGGCCATTCCCATCGGATTGACCAGCTCAGGCAACTTCCACTGCTTGACGGGTTTCTTCGTCTCCAAGTCCCACTGGACGATCAAGCCATCGACTTTGCCGCCCGCGCCGGAATAGAGCACGTAGAGGGTGTTGTCGGGGCCAACGACCGTCTGCATGGGAGAGTTCGTTTCGATGCCGTTTTCGTCAGCCGACAAGAGCGGTTCGAGTTTCTTGGTGGCAGGGTCGGCCGACAGGACCCATGACTTGCCGTCGTATCCCTGTCCACAAACAAACACCTGCTTACCATCATCGGAAACACTCAGGCCGGTCAGGTTGCCTTCGCCCTTGTCGATCTCGTCATCCGAGGTCGGACCGACTGAGTTGGTGGCCACGCCCGAGGATGCTTCACCCGGTCCCTCGAACATCAACAGGGTTTCGTTCCCGTCGGTCTTGCCGGAATCCGTCACGACCAAGGTTTTCCCGATCCAGATGGCCGAAAGAGGACCCACCGCGTACCATTTCTTGCCGCTTTCGTCACTCTTCCAAAACTCCGTGTCGAAGCCTCGAACGTAGTCGATTTGCTGTTTTTCGCTGAGCGTACCCTTGGGCAGCACCAAGACGCTGCCGCGGGAATCGCAGACGGTCATCTCGCCAGCATCGTTGAAGCTGACGCTCGAGGGGTTCTGCAGACCGTTGAGTACCGTTTCGACTGCGTGCTCCTCCGCCTGAGCGGTGCCAGCGAATCCGAGTGCTAGCAGGGCGACGGGCGTCGCGACCCAGTTTTTCAAATTCATTTCTTAGCTCTTCTCGTTGCATGTGTGGAGTAACTGAAGGACCCGCCACTGTAACATGGAAATGGGGCCCGCAAAATTTCACTCGGTGAATTTTAACGGGATCATCTCGAGTCCAAAAGTTGGATTGTCTGCCACGTTTGCGTTACACTGCGTCGTTCCCACCCTCATCTTCCTCCTTGGACTGCGAATCGACGATGATCCTCAGACTTCCCACCGCAATCTTGCTCGCGTTCGGGATGGCTATCGCTGCAAATGCCGCCCAGCCCAACATCTTGTTTATCTTTTCCGACGACCATGCCGAACAAGCGATCTCGGCATACGGATCGAAGGTCAACAAGACACCGCATATTGATCGCATCGCCGAGCGTGGCGCGCGGTTCACCAATTCGTTCGTCACCAATTCGATCTGCACCCCGAGCCGAGCCACCCTGCTCACCGGCCAGTACTCGCATCTCAACGGCGTCCCAGTATTCAATCGGTTTGACTCCTCCCGGGACACGGTTGCCAAACACCTGCAGAACGGTGGCTACCACACGGGCATCATCGGCAAGTGGCACCTCGGGTCAGACCCGGTCGGCTTCGATCGCTGGATCGTCCTGCCCGGCCAGGGTGCCTACTGGAACCCCCAGTTTCTCGTCGAGGGCAAGCGTCTCACGATCGAAGGCCACTGCACCGACATCACCACGGACCTGGGCATCGAGTTTCTGAAAACAAGACCGCAGGACAAGCCGTTCTTCTTGATGCTGCACCAGAAGGCTCCGCACCGGGCCTGGGAACCCGATGAGCGGAACAAGGCGAAGTTCAAGGACAAAACGTTCCCGGAACCCGAGACGTTCTGGGACGACTACGCCACACGCCCCACGGCGCTCCCTGAAAACCAGCAAACGGTGGCTCACGACCTGACACGCCGCGACTTGAAACTCACCCCACCGGAAGGCTTAGCAGGCCGCGAAGCGAATCAATGGCGGGGCGTCAAACCAACTGAATTGTCGGTCGATGGTGAAACGCTCTCGGGCGATGAGTTGACGAAGTGGAAATATCAACGATACATGCAGGACTACCTGGCCTGCGTCCAAGGCGTCGATGACGGTGTGGGTAAAGTGCTCGACTTCCTCGATACCTCCGGATTGGCCGAGAACACGATCGTCATCTACTGCGCCGACAACGGCTGGTACCTCGGTGAGCTCGGACTCTACGACAAGCGATTCATGTACGAGCCCGGCCTGCGGGTGCCATTGATCGCCTGCGGTCCTGGGATCAAGCCAAACAGCACGCCCGATCAGTTTGTCGCCAATATCGATTTGGCGCCCACCTTCCTCGATCTCGCAGGATTGCCCGTTCCCGATTTCATGCAGGGTCGTTCACTGGCACCACTGCTCCGCGGCGAATCACCTTCGAATTGGCGGGACTCCGTTTACTATCGTTACTACCACGACCCCGGCCACCACAACACGGCCGCCCACCTGGGCGTGCGAACCAAAACGCACAAACTGATCTATTACTGGAAAAAGGATGCGTACGAGATGTTCGATCTGGTCCAGGACCCGCTGGAACAGCACAACCTGCTATTCGATAAGGAAGAAGCCAGCCAACCGGAGATCGCCGCCAAGTTCGACGAGCTCAAGGCCGAGATTGCTCGATTGCAGGACGAGTTCCAGGATGACGGTCAGTACGCCGACCCGGCCACCTGGCCCAAGGGTGGAACCGGCGGCTCAGCCAGCCCACATCAACCGGCAGGAAAGAAGACCGTTGCCGAAGCGATGAAGATGACGGCCACGTAGGGGATTGGACTGGGAAATACGTGATACTGGATTGGTAATGCCCTATTAAAGTTTCATGATCTCTTTTCCTTGTGCCGACCCAAGAGCACGCCATACGTTTGCGTCAATCGACTCTGACAGGGTCTTGGCTGAACCGTCTGCAAATCCCGAATGAAAACCTGCCGAGTGATTACTCGACGGCGCATACAATCCTTCGCTAAAGACATTCCCGTTGGTACAGTTGACTGTCATCCGCGGAAATACCGCAATCATGCGGCTGATGCCAATGGATGAAAACAGCCACTCCGATCCGAGTGACGCGAATTGGCGTCTGGCACGGATCAACTCGGGATCTTCGCCTATTGCATCACATTCGGCGAAATAAACATCCTCCTCGTACGCCAGAGGAGGCAGGTGGAAATCGACGCCATGCCGAAGCATAGTTCTGAAGGCCTAGCGAGACCTGGCGAAAGTTGTTGATACAGGATATCTGCCGAGCAGATGATCGTGCTCTCATCACCGCGGGAAGCAGAACTGCCATGAGGATTGCGATGACAGCCAAGGCGACCATGAGCTCGACAATGGTCAGCCCTTTGCGGCAGTCGCCAGCGCGCCTGAAATCGAGACTCTTGGTGATGTCTCGTTTCCCAAGCAAGCATCTCGTTCTGGCACTGATCGTCGAACCGCTGTTTGGAAGCTTGAAATATCGCATGGATGGGAATGCCTCTTCGATCTTGCAAGAATTACTATTCAATACGCCATACGTGCAGGCGGAGCTATCCTTGCGCCAAATGGCGGCGAGCCCTCGACTCCAACGGGAATTCAGATTGGTCTGGCGTGCATGGCGTCCATACCGGCCTTGTAACGGCAAATAATGGCTCGTTCACTTTCGCTCTCAAGAAGTATTCTGGGATTGATACTCGATCGACCCATGCCTGATTTTCAAGGCCGGCATACGATGGATGCACGGATTGCCTACCAAGTACGCAGGGTTGCCTCGGAAGTGGGCTGTGCCGATCAATACGTCCGGAATCGCTCCTCCAAGGGAACACGCCTCCGAAGGGTCAGATCCCTTTTCGGATGGGCACTTAAGGTAGTATCGAGTGGGCAAACATATCGGCTCAAGACACCAACACGAACACGACGGAAGAACCATGAATTCGCACTTTCGCTGCTTTTACGTCACACGAGCCGACGACGTTGTCTCGCACCGAATCACCGAGCGACCCGTTTCGGAACTGCCCGATGGCGATGTCACCATCGCGGTGCAGTGGTCAAGCTTGAACTACAAAGACGCACTGGCGGCGACTGGGAATCCAGGCGTTGCGCCGAACCTGCCGCATGTTCCCGGCATCGATGCCGCGGGGGTGGTGGAAGTGGGAACCGAACGCTTACCCGTTGGTACGAAGGTGATCGTGACGGGCTACGATCTCGGCGGGAAACACTGGGGTGGTTGGGCAGAGCGAATTCGTGTCCCCGAGTCGTGGGTCGTGCCGCTTCCCGACTCCCTTTCACTGCGTGAAACGATGATCATTGGCACGGCCGGATTTACCGCTGCCCAGTGCGTTCGTGAAATCATCCGCAATGAAGTGCCAACGGATAAGAAACCCATCCTCGTCACCGGAGCGACGGGTGGCGTCGGTTCGTTGGCGGTCAAACTACTCAGCCAACTCGGGTACCGCGTCACCGCGATGACGGGCAAGCAGGAGGCTCACGATTGGCTGCGGAGCCTCGGTGCGAGTGAAATCGTCATGCGAGCTGAATTGGATACCGAGTCGACGCGGCCGATGCTGTCGACGCGATTCCAGGCCGGTGTCGATACGGTCGGCGGAAACACGCTGGTATCACTACTGAAATCCGTCGATGTCAACGGCTGCGTGTCCGCCTGCGGGATGGTCGGCGGTAGCGAACTGGAGATGACCGTGTTCCCGTTCATCCTCCGCGGCGTGCGGCTGGCCGGGATCACGTCGGCGCTCTGTCCGATGGATGAGCGGCTGAAAATCTGGGAACGGCTGGCTGGTCCCTGGAAACTGAACGACCTCGGTGTCTTTGCGAGCGAAATCGGTCTGGATGACCTATCGCCAAAAATCGATGAGATTCTCGCTGGAAAAGTTCGCGGCCGAGTGGTGGTGAATGTGGCGGGGGTCTAGCCGCAATCGTGGTGGGAGGTCCTGTTGACCCGGCTCGCTGGCGATCCCCGACGAAGTTCGGGAAGGGGTCCCACGCTGGTTTGAGACTACCCGTTGCGCTGTCGGCCCTCCCCGGATATCTCGCTGAACGCTCGATAACCGACCCTCCCAGCTTCGCCGGGCGGGTGAAGTCAATCGTTTCTGCGCAGCAACTTAAAAACTGCACAATCTCCCCGAGCGATCGTCAAGCGAAATCCATCTTGGAATGTCTCCGCGTTTCTTACTCCGGCAGACCGATCGAAACGACCTCGGGTGTTTCCGGCTTGGCGGGAGCGGGCGGTTTTTGATCCGGGTCTTGATACCGGGCAGTATCGAAATGCTTGCCGTAGGTACCAAAATCGTTGAACGCGTATTTTTTCGCCCAGCGATAGACGAAGCTGCGTTCGGGGATCTCGTCTCCCGGTTGGTATTGGCTCCGCCGCGGTGAAACCGCTTCGAGTTCGTCCATCACCACGCCCCGCGCGGTGGTATCGCGAGCACCATGTTTATCGGCGAGTTCGACCAGGAGATCGGGGCGTTCCATGATCACGCAGCCGCGTGTGGTATTGGCGGTCAGTTCTCGGAAATCTCGCAGGAATTCGGAGTTATTGAACGTTTCGGCGAGCGGCCGTTCGTCGTGGATCGATTCGGTCGCGAGCTGGATCACCGGGCAGGGTTCGATATCGCCCCAGGGGCCGATGTGGTGCGTGAACCCGGTCACTGCGGGGCACAAGGCGTTTCCCGCGTCGTCGTGGTAAGCGTCGATGACAACGATTGGCTTGGTCGCCCGCGTGTCGACAACGAACTGTCGCACCCGCCGCTGCTCTTCGCTCGAGAGCGCCAGCTGCGGGTTGGGTTCAGGACCGACGGGACGGTAAATATGGAACCAACAATACATCACGCCCATCTCGATCAGCCGGTCGACCCAGCGATCGGTGACGAGATCATCGATGTTGGATTTGCAGACGCTCGTGCAGACACCGACGAGCAGTTTGTTGCGAATCGCGGCGTCGATTCCCTCCATCGTTTGATTGAGCACCCCATCGCGGCCGCGACGGGTGTCGCTGATGATCTCACTGCCCTCGACACTGATCAGCGGCGTGACGTTGCCGCATTTCCGCAGCCGCGCGGCGACTTCATCGGTGATGAAGTGCCCGTTGGTGAAGACTTGGAAGTAAACGTCGGGGTGGGTTTCGAAGAGCGTCAGCAGATCTTTGTGCATGAACGGTTCGCCGCCCAGAATGCCGAAAAAGCTGTTGCCCATCGCTTTGGCTTCGCGAATCGTCCGGCTGGCCGCATCCAGCTCGATCCTGCTCTGCTTGGCACCGACGTCCACCCAACAGCCCTGGCAGCGCAGATTGCAGCTATTGATCACGGACATGTACAGAAACGGCGGAAAGAATTCACCTTTCTTCAGCCGACGCTTGTGCCGATGGATACTGCGCAAACCCTTCACGCCCAGCATCCAGACGGCTTTGGCGAGCAGCCGCTTGTCGGTTTCCATCGCGAACCGGCGAGCCATTTTGAGATACATGAAACGTTACAGTTAGGGAGAGCGGAGTTGGCAGGGGTGGCACGGGTCCAAGTTATTCTAACAGGTCGACGAGGTAAGGCAAAAGCAATCTCAGCCGACGGGCCGGACCGTCGCGGGCAAGTGGCGGTGTGGGTCAGAGCGTCAGACGGACGGAGTTGTGTGTTGGCATAGTCGACCGACGGCTCCGACCGTCGCGAGTTAGGAGGGTGGGTTGGCGGTGGGGGTGTGAGCTCAGACGGGCGGAGCCGTCTGGCTACTTTGTCGACCGACGGCTCCGACCGTCGCGAGTTAGGAGTGTGGGTTGGCGGTGGGGGTAAAAGCTCAGACGGGCGGGGTTGTGTGGCTGCATTGTCGACCGACGGCTCCGACCGTCGCGAGTTAGGAGGGTGGGTTGGCGGTGGGGGTGTGAGCTCAGACGAGCGGGGTTGTGTGGTGGCATTGTCGACCGACGGCTCCGACCGTCGCGAGTTGGGAGGGTGGGTTGGCGGTGGAGGTGAAAAGCTCAGACGGGCGGAGCCGTCTGGCTACTTTGGCTAGGCTTACCATTGACACATTGAGGCGGTTACAATGAGGCTGGACACCTCTTTCCCATCCGCTACTCTCTCACTCGACTGCATCATGACTGATTCGAAAAAAACGTCCCGGCCGGCCGTTCCCACTACTCCAGCGACCCAAGGGGTCGGCAGGCGCAGCGTCCTGCAGGTGGCTGCCGGTGCTGCCGCGACGACGCCCTATTTTGCCTGGAACCCCCGCACTCTCGCTGACGAGACGAAGAGTAAAATCGATCGCCGCACGATCGGTGTGATTGGTGCGGGTGGGATGGCAGCGGGAAACATCAAATCGGCGCAGCAGTGGTTGGACGTGGTCGCGGTCGCCGATGTCGACGCCGGTCGTGCGGACTCGTTCAACAAAAAATTCAGCGACGGCAAGGCGGATGTCTACGACGACTACCAGCCGATCCTCGAGCGTGACGATATCGACGTGCTGCACATCGCCACTCCAGACCACTGGCACACCAAGCCGTTGGTCGAAGCGATGTTGGCCGGAAAAGATGTGTACTGCGAAAAACCACTGACGCTGACGATCGACGAAGGCAAACTGATCCGCAAGGTCCAGAAACAAACCGGGCGGATTGTCCAGGTCGGCACGCAGCAACGCAGCACGTTCCCGTTGTTCGTCAAAGCACTGGCGATCGTCAACGAGGGGCGACTCGGCAAGATCCAACAGATCCAGGCAGCGATCGGCGGGGCTCCATCGAGCCCCGCGATCCCGGTCGCCGAAGCCCCCGAAAAATTGGATTGGGATCGTTGGCTGGGCCCCGCGCCAGCGACCGACTACCGGATTACGAGAAAAGACAAATCCACCTTCACCAATTGCCACTACGAATTTCGCTGGTGGTACGAATACTCCGGCGGCAAGCTCACCGACTGGGGCGCCCACCACGTGGATATTTGCAACTGGGCATTGAAACTCAACGGCCAGACCGAGGGGCCAACATCGATCAGCGGCACGGCCAAGCATCCGGTGGAATTCAAAGACGGCAAGCCGCTGCAAAACGACCGCTACAACACGGCGACCTCGTTCCAATTCAAGGTACAATACCCTGGTGACACCGAGATGATCATCCGCAACGACACCCGCAACGGCGTGTTGATCACGGGTGACAAGGGACGAATCTTTGTCAGTCGCGGTGCCCTGCAAGGCAAACCGGTCGAAGACCTCGCCGACAACCCCTTGCCCGAAGACGCGATTGCCAAGGTGTACCGGAACATGCCGATGGACTTCAACGCGCGGCAACAGCACTGGGCGAACTTCCTGTATTGCTCCGACCAGAAGGTCAAGCCGATTTCCGACGTGCACTCGCACATGGAAATGCTCAACGTCTGCCACCTCGCTGGCATCTGCGCGAGAACGGGCCGCGACTTGAAATGGGACGACTCGGTCGAACAGATCGTCGGCGACGACGCTGCCAACGCGATGCTCAGCCGTCCGTACCGCGACGGCTACGCGATCGAAATGGGCTAGTAGCGAGCATCCTTCGCCTGGCAGAGAATCACCACAGCGGCTGGGTAATCCACATTACCCGGCCGCTGACGGTTGCGAACTGGCAAATTCGGCTTCTTCCGCTGTTTGTCAGAAGTGTCTGGTTTCCCCTGACCGAAAAAACCTTCTAATCCATCGCGTCAAAGCCCTTGTCACCGAAGCGGTGTGTCGGGTACCCTATGCGATTCAAATTTTTGATGCCCCCCTGAGAAAAGTTCCCACCGTGGCTGTTCAGCGAACCTACATGGCCAAACCTGGCGAAGTCCAAAAGCAATGGCACGTCGTCGATGCAGACGACGAAGTGCTCGGACGTTTGGCCAGCGACATCGCCGTCGTTTTGATGGGCAAACATCGCCCCGAATACACCCCCCACGTCGACTGCGGTGACTTCGTCATCGTGACCAACGTGGAAAAAATTGCGATGACCGGCAATAAAATGCAGGCTCGCCACTATACCTGGTACACCGGCTATCCCGGCCTGCGTCTGGAAAGCTATCAAGACCGCCAGGAACGCAAGCCTGAGGACCTGTTGCGACACGCCGTTCGTCGGATGTTGCCCAAGAATCGGTTGGCTCGCCAAATGCTGGCTAAGCTGAAGATTTACGCTGGTCCCGATCATCCGCACACCGCTCAGCAGCCAACCGAATTGGTTCGGCAGAGCAAAAAAGTTAACAATTAGGCCCTGAGTGTCGAATCCATGATTGCAGTAAAAAAAGACAAAATCAACGGCGACGCACTCGGTACGGGTCGTCGCAAAAGTAGCATCGCTCGTGTTCGAGTGCGTGCCGGCAGCGGCAAAGTTGTCATCAATGGCAAGCCACTCAATGAGTTCTTCGTCAACGATCAACATCAGCGCGCCATTCTCGAAACCATCGAAGCCGCAGGGCTGGCCGACCAGATCGACGTCAGCGTCCGTGTTTCGGGCGGTGGAATGACCGGTCAGAGCGGCGCCGTCCGCATGGGTGTCGCCCGTGCCTTGTGCTCGCACGATGAAGCCCTCCACGATTCGATGCGTGAAGGCAGTTTCTTGACACGGGATTCTCGCATGAAGGAACGGAAGAAACCGGGTCTTCGTGGTGCTCGTCGCGGCGTCCAGTTTAGTAAACGATAAGAAAGCGTACGTTTTGAGCAAGAAAGAAGAAGCATTCGAAGTCGAAGGGACTGTCACCCAGGCATTAGCCAATACTCGATTTCGTGTCCAACTGGAAACCGGCAACGATGTGCTCGCGCACGTCGCCGGCCGAATGCGAAAGCACTTCATTCGGATTGTCCCTGGTGACAAAGTCCGTGTGGAGTTGTCGCCTTACGATCTGACGAAAGGTCGGATCGTCTACCGCGAACGCTGATCCTGCTTTCTTGACGTCGCAAAACACCATTGATGTTTTCGAACATCGATATCGCGGAACTCGATCAAGAGCTTTCGCAGTCAACATGTAGCGAAGTTCACCAGAACTCTCGGTAACCAATACGTAGCGAAGCTCACCCCCGAGCTCGCTGACTCCCACCAGGTATTTTGTCGTGGCCAAACCACAACACAAGCTGAAAAAAGCAAACCACGGGCGGCGCCCCGCTAGCGCCAAAGCACGCAAGGCAAAACGCAAGAAGATCAAGACCTAAGCCGATGGTGAAAAACGCTTTCATCATTGAGCCAAGCCTGCTCGATTTTGACCGTCCGATTGCGGATATTGAGGAAATTCGAAAACTCAATCCGCAACGGCACGAGATGGAACAGTTAACTGCCATCTTGCGCGAAGATCTCGAGTCGCATTCTTGCGCCGCGTACAAACAGATCACCGATGAGGAGTTCTGGGTTCGCGGTCATATGCCCGGCATGCCGCTGATGCCCGGTGTGATGATGCTCGAAGCAGTCGCTCAACTGTCGAGCTATTACACTCAGAAACACGACCTTCTCGGAGCCGCCATGGTCGGTTTCGGGGGCGTCGATGAGGTTCGATTCCGCGGTGTCGTGGTCCCTGGCGATCGATTGGTCGTCATGGTTCGTCTTGAGAAAGCCCGTCGTGGCCGCATGATCGTGGCTCGATTCCAAGGCGTCGTCGGTGAGAATCTTGTGCTGGAAGGTTGCCTCCGGGGCATCCCCATCCCGATTGAGGCTGTCACGCAACAGCTGACCAGCGGCTCGAAATAGAGCCATGTTTGTCGCGAGCTTCACCGCTCGCTCTGCGCTAGCGATTCCAATTTCGAATCGCCCAGCATCGATGCTCTGCCTTCTTGGGTCACGCCGATCATGATCCCGCGTCTGACTCACTCTCTGCATCGCAGCCTCAGCTCCTACTGGGATTCCTTTTCCTTTCTCGGTCTGATCCTAGCGACCCTGTTCTTTTGCGGATCGGTGACTCCGTCTCTCCTGCCGCGGCCGTACATCGTGCAGGGCATTCTTTCAGGATTCGCGACCGCTATCGGATATGTCGTGGGCGTGGTTCTCGTCTGGTTCTGGAATTTTCTAGAGCTCCCCGTTCCAAAACAAGAACTCGCTCGGCGTTTGAAACAGTTTACGGTGGCTGCGGTAGCTGTTCTTTTCGCCACCTTCACCTGGCACGCGAGCGCGTGGCAGAACTCGGTTCGCGTTTTGATGGAGATGCCGCCGATAGAGTCCTCCGAGCTGGTGTGGTTCTTCTTGATCGCCATGGTGGTCGCGGGGCTCCTCGTCACCTTCGCCCGCACAATGATTTTTGCCGGTGCGAGGCTATCGCGTTGGTTGCAAAAATATCTGCCGCGGCGGATTGCCATTTCTTTGAGCACGCTCGTTGTGTTCTTGACGGCGTTGTTTATTGGCAACGGGGTTGTCGCTCGCGGGCTATTGAGTGCTGCCGATGGATTCTTCTTGAATGCAGATAAACTGATCGAAGACGGCATCGCTCAGCCGACTGCCGAGTGGGCGTGCGGGAGCACTGCGTCTTTGGTCGATTGGGATTCCATCGGTCGACGGGGCAAGGACTTCATTGCTGGCGGACCGACCGCTGAAGAGATCGCTGAGTTCATCAACGACGACGACGGTGTGTCTGAGTCTGAGTGGATGCACCCTATTCGTGTCTACGTGGGAATGCGATCGGCCGAAGACGATCAGGCCCGGGCTGCACTCGCCCTCGAAGAGCTCAAACGGGCCGGTGGGTTCGAACGTGATGTGCTCGTCGTGGCCACGCCCACCGGCACAGGTTGGCTCGACGAGGGCGCTGTCGACACGTTTGAGTATTTGCATCGGGGGGATACGGCCATCGTCAGCATGCAGTACTCCTACTTGCCGAGCTGGATAACGATCCTTGTCGACCCTTCACGGTCGAAGCGATCGGCGTCGGCGTTGTTCGATCAAGTCTATGCGCACTGGACGACGTTGCCCAAGGACTCTCGACCCAAGCTCTTTCTGTTCGGCCTGAGCCTGGGTTCGTTCGGCTGCGAAGATTCGGCCGATCTGATGGAGACGTTTCAAGATCCCATTGGCGGGTCGGTGCTCAGTGGCCCGCCCTTTCCCAGCCGTCAATGGGGATCGATTGTTGCTTCTCGCAATCCAGGCACCCCTGTTTGGATGCCTACCTTTCGCGACGAGTCGATGATCCGGTTCACCTCGCAAACGAACAAATTGGACAATGGAAAAGCATGGGGGCCAATTCGCAATGTCTATATTCAGCATGCGAGCGATCCGATGGTTTGGTTTTCCCCTTCGCTGGCATGGAATCGACCTGCGTGGCTGAACCATCCCCGGGGGCCCGACGTGTCACCGGCACTACGCTGGTACCCGATTGTGACCTTCCTTCAGATCGCTTTCGATCTGCCAATGGCGACGAGCATCCCGATCGGCTACGGCCATAACTACGCCCCGTCGAGCTATATCGATGCCTGGGTCGCCGTCACGCAGCCCGCGGGCTGGTCGGAGGCGGATTTGCAGAAACTCAAAAATCGATTTGCTGAGACCGAGGACAGCTCGCATTGATGACGGAAGGATCTTCCGGCGGAAGCGTACTCTGCTAGCACTGGGTGCATTTTCCCGATCGGTCGATTCCCGGTTCCGTTGATCGGGGATTGAAGATCCGTCGTAAAGTCATTGAAAATCTCATTAAAATAACTTACCATGCTTCTGTGCCCCGTTCGGGTAACGCGGCGTGTTGACAAATTATAGTTGGATTGGATGCCCGAAGGGGTCAGCCACGCCATGTCTCGGAGATTAATAAGATGAACGCAAAATCATATTCCCGATCCGCTTTCACGTTGGTGGAATTGTTGGTGGTGATCGCCATCATCGGTGTTCTAGTCGGTTTGTTATTGCCAGCGGTGCAAGCTGCTCGCGAAGCGGCCCGCCGGATGTCCTGTAGCAACAATTTCAAACAACTTGGTCTGTCGCTCCACAACTACCATTCGGCGTACAACAAACTGTTGCCCAACGGGACGGGGACTGGTCCGGAGGATGCTGGCACCGGCAATCAACGCGCTTTATCGGCTCTACCTGGTCTGTCTCCCTTTATGGAGCAGCAAGCATTGTGGTCGCTGTTTGCCAATCCGCTGATGCCTGAGGCAGGAGAGTCGCCGGACAATCCACTACCCAATGGTTCATGGCCCGCTTTCGGTCCCCGCACGTGGTTGGATCTCAACGAGTATGATCCGTGGCAAACCCAGATCCCCACCCTGCGTTGCCCGTCCGATCCGGGCATGTCTGCCCTGGGACTGGGAATGACCAACTATGCCTTCTGTCTAGGCGATGGGATCCTGCGAGTGGATTACTCGCCGACCTCCCAGTGGGCCGATCGCGGTGTCTACCGGGGACTGTTTATGCGGAACGATCCCAAGGGATTTCGAGACGTGTTGGACGGGCTGAGCAATACTGTCGCAATGGCGGAGATCGCGACAGATCTAGGCGATCGTGAGTTGATCGGCAGCGTTGCCGATGGGACGAATTTCGGCGACAACGCAATGGGCTCTTCCACCTCAATTTGCACCGACATCGCCGATCCTACACGCCCGCAATTTGCTGAGCCGAGTATTTCCCTGTGGAGCAACGGTGGCGGGTCGCGAGGCAGTCGTTGGTACGACTGCAAGATCATGCTGACCGGATTCAACACCGTCCTGCCGCCCAATTCACCAACCTGTGTGCTCGGATGGGGGACGGCGTGGCGAAGCGGTATTTTCAGCGCCGCCAGTCGCCATCAAGGTGGCTGTCATGTGCTCATGGCAGACGGGGCCGTGAAGTTCATCACCGAATCGATCGAGGCCGGTAATCAAGAGGCTGACAGCGTTGCGAAGGACTACAACAATTTGGGCCAAGCCAGTCCATATGGGTTGTGGGGAGCTCTCGGAACAATCGCTTCACGCGAAGTCGCCAGCCTGCCCTGAGCCAGTCTTCCGGCCGCCAATCTCCCATCCTGACCCCCTGGATCTCGAAAATGAATCGCCAGACCCGTTCCGCCGCTCGATTGTTCTTTGGCATCGCTTGCTGTGTCCTCTTCGCTGCCGGATGCACGAACGAATCGACGTCAACGAAATTAGAAACGCCCGAAGGTATCGATTGGGAAGCCATCGAGGCGCAGGGTGCGAGCATTGCCGACGAATCTGCCAAAGGCGAACGAGCGAAGAGCAAATAGCGGACGAATCCGCTCTTCTTCCCGACTGCGATTGAGCGATCCTACACCCCCCCCCAATAGGGGTGATCTGGCTCACCTTCTGCACGGATAATCGCCAAATCTTCACTAGTTAAACGCTAGACTAACAAAGACGTCACGCTAAAATACGGGTGTAAGGGAATGCTCGCCCGCCTTCTGGATCTTCGACGTAGATCAGCGTAGGAACACAAGACTGGAACGACCCAGTTGCTCGTTTGCTTAAGATAGTGAACGAATGTTCCAATTCATTGTCCGCTGTGCGTTGCACGGCAGCTAGATCAGTCAGATCGGTAGTGAAAGATTGCGTCGACATGGTCGTCGCGACGCGTTGCCGCTCCGTCGCCAGGCGAAAGCGACCAGTATCGCATCGCGGTAGGAGCGATGTATCGCAGTTTCAGATGTGAAAGACATCGAACCTGAGCATTCCAGTACACGATCGAGATCGATCCCGTATCCGCGCTTACTGCATCGATACGAGTCTCCTCAACGAAACCACCTTAGATTTAGAAACCCCATGATGAAAATCTTCCGCCCTTTTTGGCTGCCTGTTTGCATAGCATCGATCGCGTTTTCCTGTGTCGGCTGTGGCGGTTCGACTGAACCCAAGGCGACCTCGGGTGACGAACTCTCACAGTACCTCGATGAGAATCCTGAGCTCAAGGAAATTCAGGATCATGCACCTCCATCGGACCCTCGGTCAAGCAATTAGACCTAGGTTTTAGACTGTACGAAAAGTGTTCTGCGTGCCTGTCAGCAGACGATGCCACCGTGAACGCTTTTCGCTTGACGTTTGACAACACATTCTTTTCCCTCTTGTCCTTTTCCTGCCCTTGTGGCATTGGAGTTACAAATGAAACCCTTTTTGAAGCGTCGCGGCTTCACTCTCGTCGAATTGCTAGTCGTCATCGCGATCATCGGCGTGTTGGTTGGTCTTCTATTACCAGCCGTGCAAGCTGCTCGCGAAGCTGCCCGACGAATGAGTTGCAGCAACAATCTCAAGCAAATTGGCTTGGGCGTCCACAACTACCACGCATCCTATAACAAGATGCCTAAACACGGATCGGGAACCTACACCCAGTATCCACCGGATACAGGAATTCAGCCTCCCGGTGGAAACCGCAGCGATTTGTCCACCTTGGTAGGGTTGTTGCCGTTCATCGAACAACAGGCTTTGTGGCAGGTAATTAGCAATCCCACAGCGACCGGTTTCCAAGCGATGGGCCCATGGCCCAACCGTCAGTTAGCTGATCACACGACCACCCCGTATGAACCCTGGTTGACGACGGTTCCGAGTTATCGCTGCCCCAGCGATCCAGGAGAGGGCTTGCCCGCTCATGGCCGCACGAACTTCGCCGCGTGTCTGGGAGACTCAGGTACGCTCGGGGACGTGGGAGACACAGCCGATAATGGCTCTTCTCGCGGCCTTCGTATCTATCAAGACAGCGCCTGTCGCGGTGCCTTCGTTCCGCGTACCCAGACGAGCTTCAACAGTATCCTGGACGGACTTTCCAATACCATCTGCATGGGTGAAATCCTGACGGACCTGGGCGACAACGACAAGCGAACCATCGCGGCGACTACTCCCAACGAGCTTTGGCGGGCCGGCAATGCGCTGTCCTGTCGGGATTACATCGATCCGGACCGACCTCAATTTTGGTTGGGCACGGCTCCGTTAATCGGCACTCCCGAGCAGCGTCGGGGATCGAAGTGGGCGTTGGCTCGCCCGCTTTATACCGGCTGCTTTACGATTCTCGGTCCGAACTCCGAACTCTGCTTCTCGGGTAACCACAATCAAGAGCGTGAAGGCGACGTCATGCCGAGCAGTCGGCATCAAGGCGGTGTGCACGTGTTGATGTGCGATGGAGCAGTGAAGTTCATCACGGACTCGATCGATGCAGGTGATTCCAGTAGCGCTCAAGTTCGCCATGGTACCGGTTTCCTGCCACCGGGCTCACCGAGCCCATATGGTTTGTGGGGAGCTCTCGGTACCCGAGCGGCTCACGAGATCATTGACACCGAGTTCTAGTGCTTGAAGTGTCGGCGGCCGGTAAACACCATCGGGATTTCGAATTCATCGCACGCCGCGATGACTTCGTTATCCCGACGTGAGCCGCCGGGTTGGATAATGGCGGCGACGCCAGCTTTCGCGGCGGCTTCAATCGAGTCGGGAAAGGGAAAGAACGCGTCGCTGGCCAAGATCGATCCCTCGCTGCGTTCGCCCGCTTTATCGATCGCGATTTCGACGCTATCGACCCGGCTCATTTGTCCGGCACCCACACCGATCAGGGAGGTGTCTTTGGCGAGCACGATGGCGTTGCTCTTGACGTGCCGCACCATTTCCCATCCGAAGGAAATGTCGTCCCACAATTCGTCGTCGACAGGCGTTTCGGTCGCTGTCTTCCACTGCAGTGACGAACTGCTCAAGCAGTCCGCGTCCTGGACCAACATCCCGCCGCTGATGAAGCGACGTGTGACCTTGTTACCGCTCTCGTCGAGACGGCCGACCTGCATCAATCGCACGTTGTCTTTCCAACGGGGCCGGGTCGTCAGCAATCCTACGGCGCTGGCCTCAAAATCCGGTGCCACGATCGCTTCGATGAACAGGCCGGGCTCGCAGAGCAATTCCGCCGTGGCCACATCAACGGTACGGTTGATTCCGATCACGCTGCCGAATGCGCTCAGCGGGTCCCCCGCCAATGCCTTTTCGGCCGCTTCGAGCAACGTATCGCCGGTCGCGGCGCCACAGGGGTTATTGTGTTTGATCACCGACGCGGCCGGTCTGGCGAAACCGCGAGCGATTTCCAGGGCAGCGTCGAGGTCGAGCAGGTTGTTGTAGGAGAGTTCCTTGCCGCTGATTTGACGGGCCGAGACAAGGTTCGCCGAACGATCGGTGCGATCGCTGTAAAGAGCGGCCCGTTGGTGCGGGTTCTCGCCGTAACGCAGTTGCGTCTTGCGTCGCAGATTGACGTGCATGGTTTGCGGGAACTCGCCGCTCACCGTCTCGTCTTGAAGGTACTCCGCGATGGCTCGGTCGTAGGTAGCGGTGTGATCGAAGGCTTCGGCTGCGAGTTGCCGCCGGAGCGCCCCGGTGGTACCGCCATTGGTCTGCAGCTGCTCGATGATCTCGCCGTACTGTTCGGGATTCGTCGCGACGGCAACATCGTTCTGGTTCTTGGCTGCCGCCCGCACGAGACTCGGCCCACCGATATCGATTTGCTCGATGCATTCTTCGCGACTGACCCCCGCTCGGCTGGCGGTGGCTGCGAACGGGTACAAATTGACCACGACCAAATCGAAGGGTTCGATATCGTGTTCGCTGATCGTTTCGAGATGGTCGGGACGATCGCGGCGAGCGAGAATGCCGGCGAAAATTCGTGGGTGCAGCGTTTTCACCCTGCCGTCGAGCATCTCGGGGAAACCGGTGTAGTCCGCGACATCCTCTACTTCGATGCCGGATTTTTCCAAGTGAGACCGGGTGCCCCCGGTACTGTAGATGGTCACGCCAGCGGCTCGCAAACCGGCGGCGAGATCCGTCAGCCCCATCTTGTCACTGACACTGATCAACGCATTGCGAACGGGAACGAGGTCAGACACGAGAAATCACTTCAGTAAGGGAAAAGTCCGGCGGGTGAGTTTTCCCAACATGTTCCTTGCGATTGCTTTCCAGGTCAAGGAGTACCGTCAAAGGAGTGCCCGCAAGAAGTATGCTCAGGACGTGACCGGGAGCCGTACCGAAATCCCCATCTCCTGCATCCGCTCTTTGGTCTGCGAAATCGTATACGTGCCGAAATGGAAGATGCTCGCCGCGAGGGCCGCATCGGCTTTCCCATCACGAATCGCTTCCCCCAAATGGTCTGGGCAACCTGCCCCGCCGCTGGCGACGACCGGGATCGACACCGCTTCACTGACCGCTCGCGTGATCGGGATGTCGTATCCATCGCAGGTGCCATCGGCGTCCATGCTGGTCAGCACGATTTCTCCCGCCCCGAGTTCCTCGACGCGCTTAGCCCATTCGACCGCCTGCAATCCGGTGGGTTTGCGACCGCCGTTGATGTGCACTTCCCAAAACTCCTCGCCATCTCGCTCGACCCGTTTGGGGTCGATGTTGACCACGATGCACTGGCAACCGAATCGATCGGCTGCCCGGCGGACGAAATCGGGGTCCGTCACTGCGGCGGAGTTGATGGATACCTTGTCGCATCCTGCCGACAACAGCGCTCGAACGTCTTCGACGGTGCGCACTCCACCGCCGACTGTCAGCGGCATGAAGACCTGCTCGGCTGTTCTCCGAACGACGTCGAGCAGAATGTCCCGCTCCTCGTGACTGGCTGTGATATCAAGGAACACGAGTTCATCGGCCCCCTCGGCTTCGTATCGACGGGCCACTTCCACGGGATCGCCGGCGTCTCGCAAATTGACGAAGTTCGTGCCTTTGACGACCCGGCCGCCATGAACGTCTAAACAGGGAATGATGCGTGCTGCGAGCATGGAAGAAGCTGTGGTCAGATGAAGAAAGTGTTCAGGTGAGTGAGTGCCTCTCCGGAGCGGGTCAGACCCCTTTTCGGAGAGACTTTTACGGTTTGATCTGCGTCTGCAAGCGAAATCGGATATCCGTGATTCTGGCTTGCGGGTGGTCCTTCGCCAGCGCTTTCAATATCTGACGCTTTTGAAATGTCAGTTCCTGCATCACGACACTGTCGACGGCATACACATGCAGGACTCCCCGGCTGAGTTTGCCGACCACGATACTGCCCGCGAGTGCGGGGCCCACGCTGCGGGCGATGGAATCGGTCATCGCGTTGTCGCTCGCGACGCTGGCGTATCCCCGCCGGCTCATCAATTGCGAGACGATCGTCCCGATCCGGCGAGCACTGTTGCCACGATCGGTTTCCTCGTGGTGCGTTTTCTTCTTCAAATGCTCGCCCTCGCCTTTCGCTTACCGGTCTCGTGCCATCGGCATGATGACGTAGGCATATCCATCATCGGTACTCAACAGCGCGGGTGATTTCGACGATTCGATTTCCATCACAAAAGTCGATTCCCCATCCATCACTTTGCAGAAATCAGCGAGGTAGCGATGATCCATTGTCAGCGTGATCGATTCACCGTCGTAGGCGATGGGAAGTTCAATTTGCGACTCGCCGAGGTCAGCGGTGGAGGCCTCGAGTTTGAGGGTCCCGTCGGCGAATGTGAAGTCGACTCCGCGGCTGTCGATATCGGTCACAATCGCCGCTTGCCGAAGTGCTGCGAACAACGGTCCGACGGTCACATCGATCTGCACGGCGTTCTCTCGCTGGGGTAGCACCTGCCTCCAATTGGGATAACGGCCTTCGACCAAGCGACTCGAAATGACCGCTCGCGGGGTGCGGATCAAAAGATCGTTGCCCTGTGAGGAGACTTCGACCGAGTCATCCTTTTCACTGAGAGCTTTCTCGATCAGTGCGATCGCTCGCGTGGGCACGATCGTGGTCATGCCATTGGTCTGGTGACCACCCACGGGCTCGCCCGTGCCCTCCATTCGTGCCAGCCGACGCCCGTCGGTGCCGACCGCAATCACGGAGTTCTCCTCCATCTCCAACAACACTCCACCGAGCGCGTATCGGCTCGATTCTGAATCAGTCGCAAAGGCGGTCCGCCGCAGCATCTCTCGGAATTGCCGCGTGCTGAGTTGGTGATACTTCTCTTGGTCGAACTCCCGGACTGTCGGAAATTCATCGGGATTGCTACCAGGCAAACGGAACTTGCTACGACTGCCCGAGATCCGGATGCCCGACTCGTCGGTTTCAATTGTGATCTTCTCGTCGCTGCTCTCGCGGAAAATCGCCCCGGTTCGCTGCACCGGCAATAGCGCGGTCCCCTCGGTGTCGATCTCGACTCCCTCGGTCACGTCCAGTCGAATTCCGACTTCTTGGTCGGTCGCCGACAGCGTCAACTTCGAACCCGCCGCTGTGATTTTGACGTTCTGCAAAATCTCCTTGGGCGAACGCGTCGGGGCAATGCTCGCGGCCAGTGCGAAAGCGTTGGCGAGGGTATCTCGTTGACAGGTGATCTTCATGTGTGACTGACTGGAAAAGAGCGTTCGGCAATGATCGATGACTGTTTTACCGCCGCCGCGCCGCCGATGCACCCCCTCGCTTTTCAAACCCAGTGGTCCACAGCCCTGTTGGATTGCTAGCAAGCGACAGCTACCGCTCAGAGGTTTGCCATCAATTCACTTAATCATTTTCTTCTTCGTCGTCGTAATGTGCGGCGCTGGAGTGTCCAACGAAGGCGAGATCGCCTCGCCAATACCAGCAAATCACACGCAAATCGGCCACCAGATAACTGTGGATAACCTGTCTATCCACTGTCCGAAACCTGTCTCATGTTGTCTGGATCTCAGACGACCTCAGACACAGGTGGCAGCAGGGATGCTCAGGGGTCGACAGGAATCGACAGAAGTTCGACACTCAGGAGACGAGTTATCCACAGCAGCGGAAGTGGGCTGGGCAAGTTAAAACGGGGCGAAATCGGCAATGAAAATGAACGAAAATAATTTGGAAACGGACGAGCTGACGATACTCTGGACGACCGTCGATAGTGCCGAGACGGCCCGGCGGCTGTCCGCCTCGTTGCTGCAAAACCGACTGGCGGCCTGCGTCCAAATCGACTCGCCTGTCGAGAGCCACTACAGCTGGGAGGGCCAGCTGAAGGTCGAGAAAGAGTACCGGCTGATCATCAAGTCGCGGGCCTCGCTGACCGCGGCACTGACAGAACACCTGGAGAAACATCATCCCTACGACGAGCCGCAGATTCTCGTTACCCCGGTGACGGCAGCAGCGGCAGGATACACCCGCTGGGTGAACGATCAGACGCGCTGACGACTAGCCGGCGAGAATCCGCTGCTTGATCAACCGCCAAACCCACAGCATGCCGCCGAGCAGTCCGAGTAGAGCGACTCCCAGCCACAGCAGCATGCCGCCCATGATCTCGTCCATAGCAGCAATCGTCAGCCGTAGTTCATCGTTGTAGACCCGGTCCCAGAACAGCACGGTCAATACAGTCCCGGCACAGAGGTACGGACCGAAGGGGGTGGCCCGGTCGCGGGTGATCGCGAACTGGACCAGAACGATTGCGATCGCAGCGAGCGGTGCGAGAAAGAACGCAGCGGTCGAGGCCTGCCAACCGATGTAAGCACCGATCATTGCCATCAGCGTCACGTCGCCGAATCCCATGGCTTCGGTTCGCATCGCCCAGCTACCGACCAAGCGAATCGACCAGACGATACCGCCGCCGACAGCGATCCCCATCAGGGAGCTGGCCAGTCCCAACCAAGTCGAATCGCCGATTTGAAAAACCCCGCAAATCGCGATCAGGCCAACGATCCAGATCCCCGCTAAGACTTTCCAGCTGCCGTGGCGTATCAGCCGGGCGAAGAAATAGGAGACCGCTTTGGAAAAACCGCGGCGGAGAATGACGCGGCGGTCGGCCAGGGCGAAGCACCAGATCGACCAAATCGCTAAACAGGTCAGCAGGCCACTGCCGCTCATCCAGGAGGGAGCCAACTGTACCGGGTGCTGCAGCGTGACAGGGGCGATGCCGCCAGGCAGCTCGCCGGGAAGAAAAATGTAGGGGGTCAGACAGGCCAGCCCCAAGCCGAGGATCGTGCCGGGAATAGTGATCAAGTCCGGGATCGTGCGCTCGTCGAAATCGATGAAAGTCGCTGCGACCATCATCGTCAACAAAAACGCATGGACGAAAAACAGCAGGGTCATCCAAGGCGTGAAGAGGGGAAGAAGATTCGGGGGCAATTCAGGCGGCAGCAATTGACCAGCGATCCACGAGCGGTGCATCAGCGGTAGTGTCAACGCCATGACACTTTCGATCAGTAGTGGCCGTACCCAGAACCCGCGCCCCAACAGCGACGATTCACGCCGCAATCGCAGCCAGCCAACAATGGGGATTCGGTCGAGCCACGATCGGGCAGGCAGCTTTTCCACGATCGCTCGCTGCTCTTCGTCCCAGGGCCACGGATCGAGGGCATACCAAGGCGAGATCGGACGTCGAAACCAACACCATGACGTGATCACGTGATTTGCCATCGCCCCAGCCACCAAGCCGAGTATAGCCAGAATCACGGTGGAAGCCGGTTCGGACAGGCTCATCCAAGCATCGATGGACGAGTTCAAGGGACCGAGATTCATGGAGCTATCGCTTGGCACGGAAGAAAAAAGATTCACCCCAAGGTGATACCGCACTTCCAGGAGAGAAGAGAGGCCGTCTCACCTCTAGGCATCAAGGGGCACGTTAAAAAATAACGACGAGAAGTCACAGTGAAAGCCCCACGTAGGATCATAGTCGCCCGACGGCTCCGCCCGTCGTGAGTGGGAAGAGTGCCCTTCAGCTGAGACGGTCGGAGCCGTCTTGCTACATAGTCGCCCGACGGCTCCGCCCGTCGTGAGCCGGAAGAGTGCTCTTCAGCTGAGACGGTCGGAGCCGTCTGGCGACATAGCCGCCCGACGGCTCCGACCGTCGGGAGCCGGAAGAGTGCTCTTCAGCTGAGACGGTCGGAGCCGTCTTGCTACATAGTCGCCCGACGGCTCCGCCCGTCGGGAGTCGGTAGAGTGCCCGTCAGCTCAGACGGTCGGAGCCGTCTTGCTACATAGTCGCCCGACGGCTCCGCCCGTCGTGAGTGGGAAGAGTGCTCTTCAGCTCAGACGGTCGGAGCCGTCTTGCTACATAGTCGCCCGACGGCTCCGCCCGTCGGGAGTGGGAAGAGTGCTCTTCAGCACAGACGGTCGGAGCCGTCTTGCTACATAGTCGCCCGACGGCTCCGCCCGTCGTGAGTGGGAAGAGTGCTCTTCAGCTCAGACGGTCGGAGCCGTCTTGCTACATAGTCGCCCGACGGCTCCGCCCGTCGGGAGTGGGAAGAGTGCTCTTCAGCACAGACGGTCGGAGCCGTCTTGCTACATAGTCGCCCGACGGCTCCGCCCGTCGTGAGTGGGAAGAGTGCTCTTCAGCTCAGACGGTCGGAGCCGTCTTGCTACATAGTCGCCCGACGGCTCCGCCCGTCGGGAGTGGGAAGAGTGCTCTTCAGCACAGACGGTCGGAGCCGTCTTGCTACATAGTCGCCCGACGGCTCCGCCCGTCGCGAGCCGGTAGTGTGCCCGTCAGCTCAGCCGGTCGGAGCCGTCTTGCTACTTTACCCACACCCATCCGACTCCGAGGCAGCTACACTGTTGGGTAGAGTTGCGATCCTACCCCAGCGAACAAACGGGCTGAGCGAATGTTGTCGATGATTGAGAAGGCAAAGATGTGGAAGTCTTGCAGCGTCTTGACGCTAGTAGCGTGTTCGAGTGTCGCGGCCACGGCGGACGATTGGCCGCAATGGCAAGGACCGAATCGAGACGCGATCTCACTCGAGACAGGTCTCATGCAACAATGGCCCGCCGACGGACCGCCTCTGGCTTGGCGAGCCGATGGGCTCGGCGGGGGTGATAGCGCACCGGCTATCGCCGACGGAAGAATCTTCGGCATGAGCTCCCGCGACGGCAAAGAGATCGTCTGGGCCTTGTCGCAGCAGGATGGCAGCGAAGAATGGGCCTCGGCGATCGGCGACGAAATTGAGCAAGGCGTGCCGCAATCCAAAGAAGGACCGGGCTGCACCCCGACGGTTGATGGGGAGCGGCTCTACGTGATCGGGATGGGAGGAGCCGTTGCCTGCCTCAACGTGAGCGATGGAACGATCGTTTGGCAACGAAGTTTCGCCGACGACTTCGGTGGGCAAGTCCCCGCCTGGAGCTACCGCGAATCACCGCTCGTCGATGGCGAGAAAATTATCTGCACGCCTGGCGGAAAAGATGCCACGATGGTCGCACTGGACAAATCCACGGGAGAGGTGATCTGGAAATCGAAGTTGCCCGATCCGAGTCCAACTGAAACGGCAGATCAGGCGTCGAGTGAGCAAGCGTCCGGTGGTCGAGGAGGTGGTCGCCGTGGGAATTCGGGTCGACGTCGTCGCGGCCCCAGCGGCACGGCAGGCTACGCATCGGCCATCGCCATCGATTTCGAAGGCCAGCGTCAATACGTCCAGTTCACTGCGAAAGCATTGATCGGGGTCGACGCAGCCGATGGGGAAGTATTGTGGCAATACAAAAGCCCAGCAAATCCGATCGGAATTAGCTGCACCACACCGATCTCTCAGGACGGTTTGATCTTCGCCACCTCCGCCTACGGTGCAGGCGGTGGAGCTGTCCGTTTGGTGAAGTCGGCCGACGGCGAGATCGAAGCACAGGAAGTGTATTTCACACCGAGCATGCAGAACCATCACGGGGGCACGATCGTTACGGGCGGGGCGTTGTACGGTGCCAATGGTGGCAACGGCGGTGGTTTTCTCTCCTGTCTCGATTTCAAGACCGGTGAGCTGTTGTGGCGAGACCGCGACGCCCCCAAAGGATCGCTCGCCATGGCCGACGGACGTATCTATCTACGCAGTGAAGACGGCACGATGATCTTGATCGAACCGTCACGCGAAGAATTGGTCGAGCGCGGCCGTTTTGAACAGCCCGATCGCAGCAGCGCACCAGCCTGGGCGCATCCGGTGGTTGCCAACGGGAAACTTTATATCCGTGATCAAGGCGTGCTTTTCTGCTACGACGTTGCGGCGGAGTGATGCGGCGAAAGTCGGTTGGCGTCTCACAAACCCAACGCTTGATTCGGTTACGCTATACACTACCTGTACAATAAATTTGTATACCTGCCTTTCCTCCCTCCTACACGATTGCATGTCCATGTCAGCTGTCCAAAAGTCATCGCGGCGAGAGTTTTTGAGTCACGCCGCTGCCGCCACTGCTTGCGCCACGGCCGCTTCGTCGCGGCTCGCTTTTGCCGCCCCGAGTGACCGTCTCAATATCGCGTTCATCGGTGTCGGAGGCCGCGGCGGAGCCAATTTGCACACGATCGCGTCCGATGCGGGCGTTCATGTTGCTGCCCTCTGCGACGTCAACGCCAAGAACTTGGCAAGTGCAGCAGAGAAATTTCCTCAGGCCCGCCAGTATGCAGACTTTCGCGAACTGTACGAAACGACCGATGATATCGATGCCGTCGTCGTCTCGACGAGCGAACACACGCACGCCTATGCGACGATGCCAGCACTGAAAGCCGGGAAGCATGTTTATTGTGAGAAGCCGCTCACCCACAACGTGTTCGAGTCCCGGGCGATCACCAAAGCGGCACAAGACGCCGGGGTGGTCACCCAAATGGGAACGCAGATTCATGCGGGCGACAACTACCACCGCGTCGTTGAACTGATTCAAACCGGCGCGATTGGTAACGTCAGCGAAGTCCATACGTGGGTGGGACGAACCTGGGGATTGCAGAGTCCCGAGGCGGCGAAAGCCAATCGGGACATCGTCTCAGTCCAAAATCGCCCGTCCGAAGCGATGACACCGCCGGATTATTTGAATTGGGATCTGTGGCTCGGACCGGCCCAGGAACGCCCCTATCACGACGTCTATTTTCCCGGTCCCAAATGGTACCGTTGGTGGGACTTTGGCAACGGGACGATGAGCGATCTGGGCAGCCACTGGAACGACTTGGCGTACTGGGCGCTTCAGCTCGATGCACCTTACCGAATAGAGGCCTTTGGTGACCCGCCACATCCAGAGATCGCTCCCGCGTCGATGTCAGCGGTCTACAGCTACGCCGCCAGAGGCGAGTTGCCGCCGGTCACTCACAGCTGGTACCAAGGCGCTCACAAACCCGAGATTTGGGAGGAAAAGGGAATCCCGCAGTGGTCCAGCGGCACGCTCTTTATCGGTGACAACGGGATGCTGCTTTCTGACTACAGCAAACATCTCCTCTTGCCCGAAGCGGAATTCAAAGATTTTGAACCGCCCGAGCCCTTTGTGCCGGATTCGCCTGGACAGCATCAGCAGTGGCTCGCTGCGATCCGTGGGCAAGGTGAGACGGCGAGTCCATTCAGCTACGCTGGACCACTGACCGAAGCAAACCATTTGGGTAATGTGGCCTACCGAGTCGGCCAAGCGATCGATTGGGATGCCGCGGCGATGAAGGTCACCAATACGGACGCGGAGCGATTCCTGCGGCGAATCGATCCACGCGAAGGATGGAGTTGGTCGTAGGATAGATTCACAGGATCCGCGGCACATTCGACCTGATGTCGGCACGCCAGCGGCCGCAAATATCTTCAACCTTTCCTAAAAACTCTTTTAGAGCGACTTCATGAAGTATCGACCCTTGATCGTTTTCGTACTCAGCGTTTGCTTTTTACCCGGCGGCTGGACTCGGGCCGAAGAAACATCGGATGCCCAGTCATCACCAACGTCGCTGGAGATTGGCGCGGTCGAGTGCGAAGGCGATTATTCGCGACACCTGCAAGGTGTTTGTCTTGACGACCAGGGCTCCATTTTCTGGTCGTTCACAACCGAATTGGTGAAGACTGACGAGACAGGAAAGATCGAAAAGAAAATTCCTGTTGCCGATCACCATGGCGATCTCTGTCACCGCGATGGTCAGATCTTTGTTGCGGTGAATCTAGGAAAGTTCAACGATCCCAAAGGGAACGCTGATTCGTGGGTCTACGTCTATGACGCCGAAACACTCGATCCGATCGCAAAACATGAGGTGCAAGAGGTATTCCATGGGGCGGGAGGGATCGGCGTCCATGGCGATCGGTTCTACGTGGTGGGTGGACTTCCGAGCGGAGTTCAAGAGAACTACGTCTACGAATACGACGCCGATTTCAGCTTTCAAACGAAACATGTGATCGACAGCAAGTGGACCGAACTCGGCATCCAAACGGCGACGTATCACGATGGTTTCTGGTGGTTTGGTTGCTACGGCAAAGATCATCCCTTGATAAAGACCGATGACGATTTTCAGATGATTGGGCGCTACGACTTCAGCTGTTCCTTAGGAATCGTGGGTGTCGCACCCCAGCGATTGCTGGTCGCCACCGGTCCCAGGACCGCCGCCGGTCGCTGTCGCGGCACCTTGTTTGTAGCCGAACCCGATGATCAAAGGGGACTCCTCGCCAGGGACTAGCCAAGTAGGGCCGGTTCCTACCGGCCGTCTCCTACCGCGACACCTCGTTTGTAGCCGAATCCAATGATCAAAGTAGCTCGTCGCCAGCCAAGTAGGGCCGGTTCCTACCGGCCGTCTCCTACCGAGGCACCTCGTTCCCAGCCGAATCCAATGATCAAAGGGGACTCGTCGCCAGGGACTAGCCAAGTAGGGCCGGTTCCTACCGGCCGTCTCCAGTACTCGGTGACGACGGCGTCACGACTGGGCATCCCATAGCTGCAGCCAGTCCACTGATTCGCGGCACGGGTGTACGTGGCCGGGGGAACCGGCCCTACTTAAAACGGCTCATCCGACGGAAGCGTGCGCGGAGCACAGGGGCAGGTTTTTCTAGGCATGGCTCTCGTATCCAATAATCTTACAAAAATGGGTGCCCGACGAACGAATGTCCGCCAGGTACCGGGAACACCATTGGCGTACCATCGACCGGGATATCCCTTGACAAGCCCGCATCTCTGCAGAGCTCAGCTCCGTTTCTCCCGGCTAACATTCACCATCATCTCCGACAAATCAAACATTGGATACTGGAGCCAAAACCTCCAACGCACCCTTCCGTCGGATGAGTCCTCAAAACCCGCGTTGCAGTCCGGGAGTGATGTCCAGGTCGAGAGACGCGAAGTCGTTGCGGTCGATTTGTTTCCAGGCGATCGCGCCCATCACGGCGTTGTCGGTGCACAGCTCCGGTGGGGCGATCACGACTTCGAAGTTGTCTTGCTCAGCCGCAGCGGCGAGGTCACGGCGCAGCCGTTGGTTTGCGGCGACGCCGCCACCGACGAGCAGCCGCTGCACGCCGCAGCGTTTGATTGCTTTGCGGGTTTTGGCTACCAAGACGTCGACGACGGCGGCTTCGAACGAGGCGCACACGTCCGCTTTGGTTTCGTCGCTTAGCTGCAGTGTGGAAAAATCTTGCCTTCCGGGCCCCACGATGGCGTACCGCACAGCTGTTTTCAGACCGCTGAAACTGAAGTCATCCGAGCCATCGTGTTGTTTCGAGCGGGGGAAGGAGAAGGCGCGGTCGTTGCCGCGGGCTGCCCAGCGTGCGACTTCGACACCGCCGGGGAAGCCTAGTGAGAGCATGGCAGCGACTTTGTCGAACGCTTCTCCTGCCGCATCGTCGATCGTGCCGCCGAGGTACTCGAGGTTCACCGGATCGTGACACAGATACAGAGTTGTGTGACCGCCGCTAACGATCAAACCCACTGCAGGATAAACGCTTTCGGGGCCGCGGCTGAGTTGGCAGGCATACAAATGCGCGTGCAAGTGGTTGATCGCGACGAGCGGTTTCTGCCACGCCATCGCGAGGGTTTTGGCTGCGACGACGCCGACGAGCAGCGAACCGGCCAAGCCAGGTCGGTCGGCGACAGCGATCGCGTGCAGGTGCCGGCCGCCGATGCCCGCCTCGCGCAGCGCGGTGTCGATTACGGGCAAAATGCGTTCGAGGTGGGCGCGGGCCGCGATCTCGGGGACCACGCCGCTAAAACGCTCGTGCAGTTTTTCTTGGGTGGCGATGCACTCGCCCAACACGCGGCCGCTACGGCTGACCACGGCGGCAGCGGTTTCGTCACAGGTTGATTCGATCGCCAAGAGAACATCGTCAGGCACGATTCAGAAGGTCCGAGGTGAGGGGATCGGTCGAGAATCTCGGCGGTTGCCGCTAAAATTCCACGGTATCCATGATGTTGTAGGTCGGGCCACGTTTATCGAGAAAGCTGCCGATGACTTGGACGCTGTCGACGGTCATTTCGCCGAGTGGGTCGTTCTCATGGGTCGCCCACAAGTCGATCGCCTGTTGGGACAGCCGTCTGCTGCCACTGCGGGCTCGGCCGAGCGTCAGGTGGGGGACGTAGTCGCGGGGTTCGCGTTTGAACCCGATATCGGCAAACCGGTCTTCCATTTGGCTGACGATTTTCGCCAAAGTATCGGTGGGGTCCTCGATCGATACCGTCAGGACGCGAGCCCGATCTTTGTCCGGCAGAAATCCCGCCCCGACGAAGATCAGCTCAAAAGGATCTAACGGCTCACAAACCGCCTCTACGATCTCGCAAACCTGGGGGACTTCGACATTGTCGACCTCTCCCAAGAATTTGAGTGTGAGATGCAAATTATCTTCGGGAACCCATTTAATACCCATCGCAGAAACCGACGATTCCGGCGACACTGTTGCGCGATTCTCCGCCGGGCTTTTTTCCGTTGGGCGATTCCGATTCCCCGCCCCGTTCTTCATTTCGTGAATCCACTGCGTCGCACTTCGGGCGAGCGGTGGGGGCAGCGGGATGGCAAGAAAGGTTCGAATGGTTTTCATGATGGATAGTTGTACGACAAACTACGCGGTAGCCCAAGCGTCGGATGCTGCGGCAGTGGTTCGAGATGAGACGATTACTTCGGTCATGGACGTGCAGGCGGGGTGCCGATGGCTGGCGGAACTACCGATTCCCCCTTTCCAACAGCACCGCATTTTGCGTGGCGGTCATCTGCAAACGCTAATCGGTGCTCGGATGGGGCACACTGATCACGTTGGCGACGCGGTCCATCGCTGCCACAGTATCGAGTTGGCCGACGGTGACACGCTTGTCGCCCATGACGACGAGCCTCAAAATTGGACCCCGGCGAAGGGATCGGTTTTATTATTGCATGGTATCTGTGGTTGTCACTCCGCCGGTTACATGGTGCGTTTTCAACGACGGCTCAACGAGCACGGGATTCGCACTTTTCGTTTGGATATGCGAGGTTGTGGTGATTCCGCTCCGCTGTGCCGCTCGATCACCCATGCGGGACGTAGCGAAGATGTATTAGCAGCGATCGAGTTCATCGCCCGCCTTGTCGATGATGTCTCCAGCCCCATCGGAGCCCTCGGTGTTTCGCTCGGTGCGAACCAACTTCTGCTCGCCGCCGGACGGGTTGGTAGCGGGAAGCACACCGCGCCAGTGGGCTGGGACCGGGTAGGCCCGCTTTTGGCGATCGCCCCGCCGATGGATTTGCAGCTTTGCAGTGACGCGATGGAGTCGGCGAAACTGCGGTTCTACAACTGGTATTTCATCAAACATTTGCTTCGCCGAGCGTCCGCACCGCTGCGAGAACGTGACGATTATCAAGCAATGCTGCGGCTGCCCAAGCCCAAGACGCTGCGGCAGTTCGATCGCCAGTTCACAGCGCCGCTGGCTGGGTTTGACAACGAGCGAGATTACTACCGAGCCTCTTCAGCGGTCTCGGTCGCCGCTGATATCGCAGTCCCCACGCTGATTGTCACGTCGGCGGACGATCCGCTGGTGCCGGTGCGGTCGTTCACGACACTTGCCGATCGACTTGCCCAGCGAACGCAGCAGGGGACAGCTCCGAAGGCGGCTGGTCTTCATCACGGTGCCGTGCGAGTCCATATTTCGGCCGCTGGTGGTCACCACGGATTCATGCAGCGGGACCGGACCGGGTGGACCGATGAGCTGGTGAGCGACTTCTATGGGAGTGCGTTTGCGAGCTCGCCGGCGCGATCATTAACAGCGGCGAGCGACGTCGGATAGGCTCAGCCGGATTGGGCAGCAGTCTCGCTCTTGCAGAGAACTCGTGTATAACTGTCGGCCCCTCATTCGCCTCGATCCCTCAGAAAAGATTTTCCGTTTGACCGCGCCTCCACGACGACCTGCTGCGATGGCGTTCATTCTGTTGACGCTGTTGATCGATATTTTGGCGATCGGGATTATTATCCCGGTGCTGCCTGAGCTGGTGAAAAGCTTTGTCGGCGGTGACGAATCGGCTGCGGGATGGTACGTCGGCATCATTGCGGCAACCTATTCCTTGATGCAGTTTTTCTGCGCCCCCGTGCTCGGGGCACTATCGGATCGGTTCGGTCGGCGGCCGATCATCTTGGGGTCGCTCTTTGGACTCGGAGTCGATTTCATCATCACCGGGCTGGCCAACTCGGTCGGCTGGCTGTTCGTCGGTCGCTTCATTGCTGGGATGATGGGGGCGAGTTTTTCGACGAGTAACGCGTATATCGCCGACGTTTCCAATGATGAGAATCGAGCCCGCAACTTCGGTTTGGTCGGGATGATGTTTGGTTTGGGATTCATCATTGGACCGGCTTTAGGCGGATTTTTAGGAGGCATCTCCCTGCGGCTGCCCTTCTTCGTCGCCGCCGGATTGTCGCTGATCAATTGGCTCTACGGCTATTTCATCTTGCCGGAGTCGTTGCCACCGGAAAAGCGGAGCTCGACGATCACTTGGCGGAGCATGAACCCTTTTGGCACGATCACGCGCCTGCGGGCCTATCCCATGGTGCTCGGGTTGGCGGCGGCGTTTGTGTTTAGTTCTTTGGCCCAACGCGGGCTCGAAAACGTGTGGGTGTTGTCGATGGGATTCCGCTTCGGATGGGGTGAGGTCACCAACGGTTTGATGCTTTCCCTGGTCGGTATCATGGCGGTGGTCGTTCAGGGCGGGCTCGTCCGTCCTGTCATCCGCCGGTTTGGTGAACGCCGCACACTGATGATGGCGCTGAGCGTCTCGAGCGTCGCGTTCCTATGCTATGGATTGGCCACTGCGGGATGGATGATTCCCGTCATTATCATCTTCGGTTCGCTCAGCGGTTTAGCCGGCCCAGCGATCCAGAGCCTAGTGACGAGCCGGGTCGATCCGCGAGAGCAGGGCCGCGTGCAGGGTGCCCTGACCTCGTTGCTCAGTCTGACGAATATTCTCGCGCCATTGATCTTCACCGCTGGTTTGTTTCGATACTTCACGCACGAGGATACCGCGATCCGCTACAACGGCGCTCCCTTCGCTGGCGCGCCGTTCATTTTCGGTTCCTTCCTGCTGCTGATCGCCCTGGGCATTCTCCACTTCGTTTTCCAAAAGTATCCTGCGGTGGCCAAGAACGACGGGGAAACGATCCCCGAGACGGACAGCGAACCAGACCCCGTGCAACTGGCCGAAACAGCGGAATAGCAGGAAGGTTTGATGCGAATATTGGTGACCGGATGCAGCGGTTTTCTCGGTGGCGAGATCGTTCGCCAACTGCTCAGCCGAGGTGACGATGTCGTCGGGCTCTCCCGGCGAGAGACACCCGAGCTCGTACGGGCGGGAATGCAACACCATCGTGGCGACTTAACCGATGCCGCTTACGTGCAACGCACAATCACAGAGGTGGATGCTGTGATCCATACTGCGGCCGTGGCCGGCGTTTGGGGAGAATGGAGGTACTTCTTTGACAACAATGTGGTCGCCACCCGAAACGTCCTCGCGGCCTGCCAAAACTCCGGGGTAACAAAATGTGTCTACACGAGCAGCCCCAGTGTGACCTTCGCAGGCGGCCATCAAAGCGGTATCGATGAATCGGCTCCCTATCCTGACCGTTGGTTGTGCCATTACCCGCATACCAAAGCGATTGCGGAGCAGGAAGTCATCGCCGCGGATACAGCAGGCGGGTTGCGAACCCTGTCACTGCGGCCGCATTTGATCTGGGGCAACGGCGACCCTCACCTCGTGCCCCGTCTGCTCGAGCGAGCCCGATCCGGGAAGCTGCGGATCATCGGTGACGGGCAGAATCGAATCGACACCGTGCATGTGCACAACGCGGCACTGGCGCACCTCTGTGCCGTCGATACGCTCGATGCCACGCCGGAATCGGCTGCGGGACGATCCTACTTCATCGCTCAAGATGAACCCGTCTTGTGTTGGCCGTGGATCGCCCGGCTTTGCGAAACCTATGGCGAACCACCGCCAAGCCGGCATATTTCTTATCGATCTGCCTATGCGATCGGGGCGGGCTGTGAAGCGGTTTACAAAACACTGCGCCGAAAATCGGAACCACCGATGACCCGTTTCGTCGCGGCCCAGCTCGCCAAAGACCATTACTTCGACATCACCGCGGCCAAGCAGCGACTCGGCTATGAGCCGCGCGTGAGCATGGAGGAGGGTCTGGCGGAGTTGGCTGTTACCGACCTCGCTCGGAACGCATTCTAACGTGTTTTCCTGCCGATTTATTGTCGTAGTCTCCGGCAGTTCTTACACCAGTCACTGGGCAGGCGGCAACCCGCCCTTGGCGTGCGAAGAATTCAGCCCGCCGCAGCTCGCAGGCGGCCCGCTCTCAATTCAACAATATGTCCGTCGCTGACCCCACACAAAGCTCGCCCAAAGGTGTCTGCTTTCGTCAATTTCTATAGAAACGATACCGGACACCTTTCGTCAATTCAAAGATTTCACAGCGCGCCATTCGGGACATCATTCACCTCGCAGTTTCAGGAACTTTGCCGCCAGCCTCTAAAGTCACCCTGTTTCCCTGCATGGATGAAGTCAAAATCGTAGCTAGAGTGCTGTGTCCCTGGCTGGCGGCTATCTTCGCCATCCAAAGGAACTAGTTCTGCAACTTCTGGCTAATTGCTAGTAGTTGCTCTCGCAGCTTGTCGTATTGAACGTCTTGCACTGTTGCCTTTGCATCGATCGCCATGGAAGCGGCGACACCTGCGCTTTGGCCGAGGATCATAAAAACCGGTTCCATGCGGATTGAGCCATAGGCGGCGTGGGTGGATGACAGAGTGACGGGCACCAACAGGTTCTCGCACTCACGCCTGCTTGGCACGATCGAACGGTACGCGACGGGAAAGGGCGTGGGACATGGCTTGCCGAATCCGCCGTCATTGCGGACGGTAGTTTTGCCGTCGCGCACGACAACCACGCGTTGGCAGAAGTGTGAATCCATCGCGTATGAAGCGAGGCCGACCGAGTCCTCCGCGATCCGTTTTCCCTCGCAGTTGTCTTGGTTCATGATGTAGTCCGAGACCATCCGCCTGCCTTCGCGGACATAGAGTTCGTGGGGCCAGTGACCTGAGCTCTTGAACTCATTGGGATCCAGTCCGAACGTATTGACGCGTTGCTGCAGCGGCTTGGGGATACTTGGGTCGTTGGCCAGGAAATGCATCATGCCGACCTGGTAGTCGATGTGATCTTGAAAGATCTTTTCGCGCAACTCGTACAGCGCGGCCATGGGCATCGGCAATCCTCGGCGAGGCTCGGGCAGTTCATCGAACGAGCCAGGGACGTAGGTGCCATCGGGCCATTGATAGTTGCCGCCGACATAGTCGCTGGAGAGGCTACCGGCGTTATTGGAGTCGCCACGACGCATCTGCACCGGACCGTCGGTCATTGGCTCGGTGGTGTAGTTCAGTGTCCATTTGATATCGGCATCGAAGTTCAGAAAGCGTGCCAACAGTGCATATCGACCGGCGTCGTAGCGTTTGGGCTGGGGGAAGGGGATCTTGCCGTCCTTGTTTGTCAAGATCATGCGGAAGTTGTAAGCCTGGACCTTGTAGTCGCCTTGACCAGGCTTGCCGGCGGGCTCGATCGCGATCTCTGGGAGGAGGCCCGAGTTCAGGTCACCCGGATGGACGAACGGGCTGATAGGCAGATCGCAGAACTGGTACACGCCTTTCCATGATTCCGTCTGCCATTGTCCTGCGAGCGATTCGTCAAAGGCGGACCTTGGCTCGCGGCCGACTCGATAGGAGACGCCTGCGGCTGCGTACAAGTCTCCTTCGTAGGTCGCATCGATAAACATCTTCGCAACGATCGTCTCGCCAGTCATTAACGAGATCGATTGGATCCGCTTGTCGCTGAGCTCAGCGGACTCTAACGGCCGGCGAAGCAGTACCGTAACGCCAGCTTCTTTGAGCATCTCAAGAAACTTAATCTCGGCCTCATGAGAGCTGAAATCAGTTATCTTTCCCATTCGGTCGTAGAACTCGCGAGCCAACCCGCCGACGGATGTGTTCGTGCCAATATCGGTCGCTGTCAGACCACCCGTGGTCAGGCCGCCGACATGGGGGCCGAACGAAATGAGTGCGACTTCCTTGTCCATCCGCGCCGCCTGAATTGCGGCGGTGATTCCACCCGGGGTGCTGCCGTAGACAGCGACATCGAAAGTGAGGCGTTGGGCCTTGGTGCGTTCAACCGGCGCGTAGTACCGCGGCGGTGATTCTGCGAAGGCTGTGGCTGGCTCTGCCGCTGGACAGGTGCCTACGAATGAGGCTGCAGTGAACGAGACAATAAGGAAACATAGTCGCATGATGATGTCGAAGCCTTCACGGTATTGAACACTGTTTTGCTCTCACCGTAGTCGACCAGTCTTCGCAAAACAATCGGGCTGCGGTTTGGAGATGCTCCGGGGACAATAGGGGACAATAGGTGGCAATAGAGGTGGCAATAGAGGTGGCAATAGAAGGGGCAATAGGGACACAGCACCTTGTCGTGCAGTTTGACCCCAGCCACCCGCGGGGGCAGGCTGAGTTTGACGCTTGCGGCAGTTAACCTGGGAATGCGAGGTGTGTGATGTCTCGAGTGGCACATGTTTACACCCGCGTTTGTCGTAGGTGCTTTCTATCGGGAAATGACCCGGTCTCGGGTAAGAACTCCGACCATCGGAAGGTATAGATTGAGCAGTATTTGCAGCAATTCGCTGCTTATTTCGGGGTCGATCTACTCTGCTTTTCGATTATGTCGAATCATTTTCATCTGTGGCGACCAAAAACACCCCCTTCCCCTTTTCGGGCACCCTTCCCCTTTTCGGGCACCCCTTTTCGGGCACCCCGCTCGGGTAGCTATCACTATCGGGCCCGTAAATCCGCAGGCTTGCGGACTTGCCCTTGATCCTTTGTCGGGGCAACTCGACAAAGGATGTCGGGGGCGTTAGCGCATCGTAGGTTGCCCCGGTAATGAGCAAGTCATGTCCAGTGGATTTCGTCAGCGCCTCAACGCGGGCTGCCACGTTCACGGTATCACCGATTGCCGTGTATTCTTGACGTTCGGGCGCTCCGATACTGCCGACCATTGCAACGCCGGTATTGATACCGACACCGATTCTCATTTCGGCCCAACCTACGCGAGCGAACTCTTCTTTCAGAGCCTCGATGCGTTGGATGAGCTCACGGCCGGCCACGACTGCTGCGTCGGCGTGCCGCCCGTTGCTCGATGGGACGCCGAAGATGGCCATGAGTCCGTCGCCGAGAAATTTATTGACCATTCCACCGTGGTGCTCAACGATTTTCACGGATTCACCAAACATTAAGTTGAGTCCCGCGATGACATCATCGACGGGAGTGTCTGCCGCTTGAGCGGTGAAGTTCCGCACATCAACGAACATCACCGTGACAGTTTGATTGACACCGCCGAGAGTTCCCGAATTTTTTCCGAGGCTATCTTGAGCCGCTAAAATTTGCTTGACGGCCTCACGCCCAACGTGCCGACCAAAGGTTGCCTGCAAATGCTCACGCTCGGCGAGTCCCGCAATCATGGAATTGAACTGATTGATGAGCAGCCCGAACTCGTCGGCGCGGAGGGTTTTGATTCTGGCAGAAAAGTCCCCGCTGGCGACTGCCATTGCGGCACGTTTCAGTTCGATGACCGGCGATGCAACGAGTCGCCCAAGCAACCAAGACGTCGCCAATCCAAAACTGATTGCCACCGCCGCCACCACGATCGCAAACCTGGGGGCGGTTTCGGTTGCATCGGGGACCAAAATCAGGAGAACCAGTGAAAGAACCGGGCTTACCACGGCGGAAGCTGACCACATCAGCCCGCGTTGAGAAATCGTCATGGGTGCCGTTCCCGCAACATTGGCTGGCGTTTCTGTCTGAAAAAACACCGGAAACAGGGCCTGCTGGATAACAAGTTCAACGGCAAAAAAACTTTGCGTGACGGCTATCAGTGATGCGATCAAGAATGACGTCGTCAGATGGACAACGACATTGCTCGACAACGGTTCGTCCAATCCAGCCAGTGCAATCAGAAAGACGGGAATGCAGATCAGCCATCCTACTGACGCAACCGCCAAGAACCACCATGGCAAATTGACTACTTTCCTTTGTGCACGCGTCAATACCCCAGCGGCGACGGTGCGTCCGTTGATCAGGTCTCGATGAATGGGGCGCAACTGAAATATTGGAATCAGAAACAACAGCACGGCAAGCGGATAGACCACCAAATTGAAGCACTGCCAACACGATGTGAAACGGGTCATCTGTCCGGCGGACAGCAATGGTTCAATCTGCCATAGGTTGTAGAGAATATTGAAAACGCTTCCGATCAAATTGGCGATGACCGGTGACAGGACGACGACGAGCAGTCCATGACATTGGAGAAACGTCCAATCATGCTTCGATGATGGCTCCGAAGATTCCCGTGACCCAGCAGGAACAGTTGGGGCGATGGCCGCGGCAGGCAATGTATTCTTCCGGTTGACGGCGAGCGTTTGATATGCGCACCGTTCAGTGCGTCGTGATTTTCCCTATCATAGCTCATCGTGCGTACGGAATCGGAGTGGCAAGTCGGGTTTCCTGTTGTCGCCCATTCGGCGAGACATGCGTATCCTGCTCCGCTCAGTGGGCGCATGAAAAAACGGAGTGAGTCTCTCTTTTGAAGAAACTCAGCCCCGATTTATATGTCCACGGGTCAGATCATAGGTGTCAGGTACCGAATTGGGGTTTCGGTAACGGCATGGCCATCGGGGAACCTTCGTGGGCGACCGCGCGGACGCATGGCCATCTCTACAACAAAACGTCGAGCGATCGATTCTAGCTAGTTTTGCTCATCCGACGGAAGTGTGCGCCCGAGGTTTTCAAGGCATGGCTCGAGTATCCAAGGATTTATTTGTGGGATGTGATTATCAATTTTAGACTGGCACTGCCGGGAGAAACGGAGCCGAGCTCTGCAGAGGTGCTGGCTTGGCAAGGGATACCTCGGTCGCCAGCGTTTCCCTGCAAAAGCGGTACGCCAATGGTGTTGTCGGTCCCTGGCGAGCGTTTGTTCGTCAGGGACGCATTGTTGAACGATCATCGGATACGAGAGCCATGCCTCAAAAAACCTTCCGCTGTGCTCTGCGCACGCTTCCGTCGGATGAACCGCTTATTTTCGCTAGTTTCGAAGACGTTCCAGGTACAGATAGGATTCGACGAATTCGCGGTGGGCTTGGCTCGATAATTTTTCAAGCAGTTCCAGTGATCATTTTGATATTCCTATTTGCTCGAAAACACTCGTTTGAGTTCGTCGAGGCTGGTCAGGCCACGGGCGACGGCCATGACGGCTTCGGACTGCATGGAACGGTGACCTTCGGATTTCGCGACGGCGGCGAGTTGTCCAGCGTCGTTGCTTTTTGTCAGGGCCGCTTGCAATTGTGGGCCTGGACGGAGCATCTCAAACACGCCCACGCGACCGTAGTAGGATCGCCCGCCGCAGACATGGCAGGGGGTGATCGGATCGGGGCGGCCGTTCTCATCGACTTGCTGTTCGATCGGCGGTGCGACGAAGGGTTGGTACAGCACCGAGACGCGGCCGGCGGGGATGCCGAGTTGGGCGAGCAGTTTCGGAGGTGGTTCGAAAGCGACTTTGCAGTTATCGCACAACCGCCGCACCAAACGCTGGTGCAGCACACAGCCGATTTTTTCGGCGATCATCGAGCGGCAGTCAGGATAGCGTCCGATGAATGTGAGCAGCGCGCCGAGGGCGCTATCAGCGGCGGTGCGATAGATCAGCTGCCGATCCTCTTCCTGGACCTTTTCCAAGACCACTTCCAAGGCTTCGGGGTCGGGTGGATTGGGGAACATCAACACATCGGGCTCGCGCAGAACCATTCGCTGAACGACCTCGAACTCCGTCTTGCCGGTATCGCCGCCGAAAAAATTGGGCGTGACGTTGATAATGTCCGGCTCCGGTGCATTTTCGGGTTCAAATGACTGGAAGTCACGAATGAAACGATCGGCCGAATTGATCGCCACCGACCACACCGTGCTGACGCCCTCGCCTTTCTTGGCGGAGATCATGACGATGTTGCCATTGGAATTGAGCTGTTCCTTGAACTGCTCAATCATCGTGTCTCGCATGCCGAGGTCAGCGAGTTTTTCAAAGGGGATCTTTTCGGCAATGATCCGGCAGATCGCTCGCTCGCCGGTGGGCACGCCTTGCGATTGCACCAGCACGTCGAATTTCTCTTTGCCGACCTTCAAGCCGACGGAGCCTTTTTGGGACCCGCGCCGGTCGGCGGGATTCATCTGGCAGAGCTGTTTGATCGCATAGAGCATCGCATCGCCGGTCTCTCGATCGAGAGGCGGCAGCTGTTCCCAGGTCCCATCGACCTGGTACCGCATGGCGCAGGCATTCTTGGAGAAATCCATCAGAACGTGGGTTGCTCGCGATTCAATCGCGTGGGCGAACTGACCGCCAGCGACTGCGTAGCCCGCCCCTTGCCGGGTCGTGACCAAGAGCGCTTGGGCGTCGCTGCGCGAATCGATCTTGGGAACGAATTCCACAGGAGCGACGGTTTGCCATAACTGAAGATCGTCGGGTTCTCGTGCCACTTAAATAATCCCTGGTGCTTTCACATCGATGCCCTTGAGCGACATCTTCAACGCGTCTTTATTGGGAGCGACCGCGAACGCGGTCGGCCGATCGATCAGATCATCATCGATCAACTGTTTCAAACTCATGGTGAAGTCCTGCATGCCGTCTTCGGCACCGATGCGAATCGCGTCGGGCAGTTTGTTGTCATGCCCTTCGAGCACGAGTTTACGAATCATCGGCGTGAATGTCATCACCTCGCACGTCGGCACGCGGGAGACGCCCGGTTTGATGCTCCGGAGCAGTTTCTGGGCGACGATCCCCTTCATATTGAACGCGATCGCGCTGCGGATGGCGCGGTGCATATCTTGGGGGAAGAGGTCGAGAATCCGGCCGATACAGGTCGATGCACTGGCGGCGTGAATCGTCCCGAAGACGAGGTGACCGGTTTCGGCAGCATGGATTGCCGTCATGAACGTCTCCTCATCGCGAAGCTCGCCGACGAGGATGATATCGGGGTCTTCCCGCACTGCATGCTTCATGCCGACGCTAAAGTCGACCACGTCTTGGCCGATCTCACGTTGGTTGATGAGAGCTTTGTCCTCGGTGAAGATGAATTCGATAGGGTCTTCGAGGGTGAGGATGTGTTTGCGATAGAGGCTGTTGATGTAATTGAGCATCGATCCGATGGTGGTACTCTTGCCCGAACCGGTGACCCCGGCGAGCAAGACCATGCCCTGTTCATAGTGACAGAGGTTCTCGATCGAGTCAGGCAAAAACAGGCCCCGGAAATCGGGGATGAAGTTACTGATCCGGCGGGCGACCAAGCCGATATTGCCGAGCGACTTGAGCATATTGACGCGAAACCGCCAACGCGTGCCGTCGACTTCGCATTGGTAGGAAAAGTCAGCCCCGCCCTCCTCTTCAAAGATGACGAGGTTGCGTTCGTCCATCATTGGCAGCAGCAACCGAACCATCTCTTCGGCTTCGATCGGGCCACGGTTGAGCGGTTTGAGTTCGCCACCGACGCGGACCATCGGGGGCTGACCGACCTTCATGTGCAAATCGGACCCCTCGAGCTTGACCAAAGCTCGGAAGATTTTGTCGACCTCGAGGTCCTGCTTCTCCTGAAGCAGAGAGCTTTTGAGCCGGGAGGCGACCGCATCGGCCGACATATCGCGTCCCGAGGCAGGAGCGGCTTTGGCAGGTTTACCGTGTGACATAATCGTGATGGACTTTGGGGAGAAGACGAAACGAGCCAGGGGCCCACACCGCGTGGGGGTGGTTTTTTAATTCATTTTACTTGCTAGCACGATCAGCCGGTAGAAACCGAGACAGAACCCCAGCAGCATGCCGGCGATCGCGATGTAGGGCGTGGAATTGTCCATCCAGTGATCCACAGCATATCCTGCACCGCCGAGGATGAGGGAAAAACTTGCCAATTCCAGCCCAGCGGACGCCAGCCGCAGGAGCGATTGCCGCTCCCTGGCTACGGGGATTCTGGAATCGGCGTCTCCGCGCCGTGATGGGGTTTCGGACCTCCCCATGTCTTCGGGTTCCCGTCGGTCCGGCATTCGCTCCCGTTTGCCCGGTGAATCGCGATCGGAATTCGGCGGAGGGGGGGTCGAGTCCGTCATGGAGACCATGTTCTCAAAATAGGAAATCGGCAGCGTGTATTCATGGTACCTCGACCTTGACGGAAACTCGGCCGAGAACCTGTCTTCGCCACATCTTTTTTGACTGATTTGGACAATTTAGCGAGCGAGCCCTAGAACCTTGGGTGGTCGCTTGCCATAATACTTGGGCAGGAAATTACCCCGTTACGCGATGTTTCAGGGGGTGATCTCGGTTTTTGACCGTAGGTCTTGATGACGGGCACCCTGCCGCGCCTATTTTGCACGTTTCCTGAGCCGCCGCTCAGGTTGCATTGACAAGGAATACTCCATGATCACCGACGCCGACCTGAGCACGCAAACACGCCGAGAATTGGCCGAAATGGCGAAGAATTATGGAGTCGCGGGGTGGCATTCGATGCGAAAGGATGACTTGGTCGGTGAGATCAAGAAAGTCCAACGTCGACTCCGCCGCCAGGCGGGGGCGAAGAAGTCGAGTGAGGCCACGGCATCGCCCTCTGCCGGTCGCACGCCAGCTCAATCCAAGTCCAAAGCGGCCGCTCCGAAGGCTAAACGCGGTTCGAGCAAGACTTCCGCGAAGGTCAGTTCCAAAGCCATCGCGGCGAAAAAGTCAGCTAGCGGTAAAGGCGCTTCGTTGACCGCGAGCAAGTCGTCATCGGCTTCCTCGCGATCAGCAGACTCGACCGGGGCGAGGTCAACGCGGAAAGCGGTGAGTGCCAAATCCACTAGCACGGCCGCGCGGAGCAAGTCTCGGAAAGCGACTTCACGCAACGACGCACCCCTGCCGGAATTGGACGAGCCCAAGGTTTCGGCCAAGACGCTGCGGATTCGTGCCGAGATGCGGCGGCGCCGCGAACTGATGCAGAAGCACAAGGATCTCTCCACCAACACGCTCGTCGGTGGTTCGGCCGTGACCGGCGGAACGGAACGGCATCGCACGACGGCACCGCACCGCGACCGAATTGCGTTGCTCGTGCGAGATTCGTATTGGTTGCAGGCGAGTTGGGAGGTGACCCAGACCAGTGTTCAACGTGCTCAGTCGGCATTGGCCGAACAATGGCATACCGCAGTTCCAACGCTGCGTTTGCTCGCGGTGGGTGATGTCGCGAGCAATCGCGCCGAAACGGTCTCGCGGGATATCTCGGTTCACGGCGGCGTGAGTACCTGGTACATCGATGTGCAAGACCCGCCATCGCGATATCGTGTCGCACTCGGATATCTCGCTGGAAATGGCGAGTTCCACTGCCTCTGTCGCAGCAATATCGTTGAAACCCCGGTCCCTGGGGATTGCGAACGTCTCGATGAACACTGGCAAGACATCGCGGAAGATTACGAGCGAATCTATGCTCTCAGTGGTGGTCTCGAAGCGGGCAGCGGTGAGTTGCGAGAAGCCTTCGAGGACCGCTTGCAGCGGCGAATGCCCCACGCGGTCGAATCAGGCAGCATGACGGGAGACCCGTCGCTGCTGCGTCAATCGAAACTGCGGCTGGATGTCGAGGCCGAGTTGATCGTCTTCGGCAAGACAGATCCGACCGCATCGGTGAGTGTTTCAGGGCATCCGGTGAAGTTGCAAAAGGACGGTGCCTTCACCGTGCGATTGGACTTCCCGAACAAACGGCAGGTGCTCCCGATTACCGCCGAAACTCGCGACGGACTGCGGCAACGCACCACAGTTTTCGCTGTGGAACGCAACACCAAGGTCATGGATACTGTGGAACTGACAGAAAACAACTAGTTCCCACCCCATTTTTGACGCGCGAAAGATCTGGCATATGACCTTCCTCCCCCAATCGTTCCCATCAATGGCGATAGCAATCGCTCTGGCCGGTTTCCTGACCGCGGGGAGTTTGCGAGCCGACGAACCTGCAGAGGACCCTTCGCTGCAGATTCTCTTGGTCACCAGCGGCTGTTGCCATGACTATGATTTTCAAGCCAAGGCGATGCAGTTGGCGGCAGAGAAAGAGGGTTTGAAAGCGGTCTGGACCGTGGTCGCCCAAGGGGGCAAGGGCACGCGGGCAGAAATCGATCTCTACGATTCGCCCGATTGGGCGGAGGGTTTCGACCTCGTGGTGCATAACGAGTGTTTCGCAGGCACCAAGAATGCCGAGTACATTCGCCGCATCACCTCGGTGCACCATGCTGGCGTACCGGCGGTCGTGATCCACTGTGCCATGCACACCTATCGAGATGCAGACATCGACGATTGGCGTGAGTTCCTCGGCGTGACCAGCCGTCGTCATGAGCACCAGGCTCACTATGGCGTCGCTGTGCAGACCCCCGATCACCCGATCATGCAAGAGTTCCCCGAACCCTATTCGACACCCATGGACGAGCTCTACGTGATCGAAAAGGTGTGGCCTCACACCGAAGTGCTCGCGACGTCCAAGAGCCAGGTCAATGGCAAGTCGCATCCTGTGATTTGGACCAACCAATACGGCAAGGCACGGGTCTTTGGAACCACCTATGGGCACTCCAAAGAAACGTTCCAAGACGATGAGTACCTCGCCTTGCTCGTCCGTGGAATGCAGTGGGCCAGCCAAAAGTAGACGCCCGTTGCGAAGGGCGTCGCCCCGACAGGAATGGCGTCGCTCGGGCAGAGGCTCACCGGTTTCTTTACGGCGATGGTGATTGAGATAGAATGCCGATGTGAAAAAAACATCGACGTTCCGATCTCTGCGATTCCGCTTGCTCGCTCCCATGGTCGCTGCAGCTTTGCTCGCGGCCGCCTTGGTCGCCGCTGCTTCCTATGTTTTGGGCGCACGCTGGGCAACCGACGAACTGCAATCGCGTTTTGAGGCGATCGAGCAATCACTCTCGGGCTCGAATTTTCCGCTCAACGAACGCGTGCTGGATTCCTTGGCTGAGTTGACTCAAACGGAACTGGTCAGCGTGAACGTGGCCGATGAGGTGATCCATAGCACGACTGCCTTGAGCGAGCGATCCGAGGATCGGTATCAGGTGAGCCGTGACGGTCGCAAGTTTCGTGTCTTGTTCTTTGCCATCAAGAATGAATCGTCACGCCAAGACCGGGTTGCCCGCGTCGGCGTGATGTTTGATGAAAGCCAGATCGAGGCCAGTCGGCGTCGCGCCGCAATGTTGCCGCTGGCGACCGGTCTGTCGACGATCCTTGCCTTGACCAGCATCATGTTATTGCTGTCGTCGCGACTGATCAGTCGTGTGAGCAAACTGCAGCGACGGGTCGAAGGAATTGCGGGCGGCGACTTTCAATCGACCGCCGCCGATGATGTCGATGATGAGATCGGGAGGCTCGGCGGCGCCGTCGACTCCATGGCCTCACAGCTGAGCCAACTTTGGAGTCAGATCAATCGCCAACAGAGTGAGAAGCTGCTGCACCAGATCGCCGGTGGGATGGCGCACCAACTCCGCAACAGTCTGACCGGAGCACGGATGGCGGTGGAGATGCATGCTCAACAATGTCAATCCTCCAACGATGAGGGGATCGGGGTTGCGATTACACAGATGGAGGTGGCGGAAGATTATGTACGTCGGTTGTTGTTGGTCGCCTCGGGGCGAGTCGATGAGGATCATGCCGCCGAAGTGCAATCTTGCTATGACGACGTCCGCAGCAGCCTATCTCCGATCGCGAGCCACCTGCACGTCGAGATGGAGTGGAAGGTGAATGGCTTTCCCGCTCGCGATGCGGTCGATAGCGGCCATGAGATCGTCGGTCTCGTGCTCGACGGGCCGACATGGATCGCCGCGGCCAGCAACCTCATTGGCAACGCCATGCAGGCAGGTGATGACGTACGAGTGGAACTCTGTTCCATTCCAGGCGACCTGGTGCGTTTGCGTGTTTCCGATGATGGGCCGGGAGTGCCCGAGAAGATTGCTGAAGATCTCTTTGAGCCGTTCGTGACGTCCAAACCGGAAGGCATGGGGCTCGGTCTATCCGTAGCCCGGCGGGCCGCCGAGCGGCTCGGCGGCGAGGTACGCTGGCGTCGTGAAAACGATCGAACTTTTTTTGAACTGGATGCCAAACTCGGATGACAACGCGACAAACTGTACTCGTCGTCGATGACGAACCGACAATTTGCTGGGCCTTGGAAAAGATGCTGCGTGGTGAAGGGCATCAGGTTGTCACGGCATCGAGCGCCGAAGAGGGCTTGCAGCTGGCACGGGACCACCAACCCGACATGGTGATCCTGGATGTGCGCTTACCGAAAACCGATGGTATCACCGCATTGCCTCAGTTTTTGTCAGCGACCGACAATGCTCCCGTGGTCATCATCACAGCCTTTGGCGATTTGGAAACAGCTGTGGCGGCCGTCAAGAGCGGTGCCAGCGACTATTTGACGAAACCCTTCAAGCTCGAAGATGCGTTGCGCACGTGCCGGACGGCGCTGCAGAAATCGGCACAGCGTTCAGCCCCCAGTGCGACGCAGCCCATGTCGCTCGACCGGTCGGTGTTGGTCGGGACGTCGCCCGCGATGCAGCAGGTGTTTCGGCAGATCGCCCTGGTGGCCGATAGTGAACTCTCGGTGTTGATAACCGGTGAGACCGGTACGGGTAAAGAACTCGTTGCCGCGGCGATCGCCCGCCACAGCAATCGATCTCGCCAAGCCTATATCCCGATCGCGCCGGTGGCTCTGAATGCAGAACTCATCGAAAGTGAGTTATTCGGACACGTCAAAGGTGCGTTCACAGGCGCCAGCGAGGATCGAGCGGGTTTGTTCGAGCGGGCTGAAGGCGGCACGGTGTTGTTGGACGAGATCGGCGACCTCTCCCTCGGCACGCAAGCCAAGCTGTTGAGAGTTTTAGAACAGGGCCAGTACAGCCGGGTCGGCGACGTCAAACCGCGGACGGCCAATGTCCGCATTCTAGCTGCTACCAATAGTGATCTGCACGATGCCGTGGCACTGGGCACATTTCGCGAGGATTTGTTTCATCGCTTGACGGGAGTCCAGATCCATCTACCGCCACTGCGCGAGCGTCGTGATGACATCGCACCGCTAAGCCAACATTTTCTCGCGGCGATGAACTATGCCGATCCGGAGATCGATGCCGATCTGCTGGCCGAACTGCAGCGGCGGCCCTGGCACGGCAATGTTCGTGAACTCAAAAACTCAGTGTCGCATGCGGCCGTTGTCGCTCGCGGCCGGCGGTTGAGCATTACTGATTTCCCCGCGCCCAAACCAGGCCGCGATGGCGAAGCATTGTCATCGGACCGGTCGCTCGAAAAGATCGTCGAGACTTGGACAACAACCGTGCTTGGCGAGCACCCTGACACCGAGACACTGCATGCCGATCTGCTAGCGGCAATCGAACCAGCACTTCTCCGCGTTGTTCTCACACACACCGGCGGCAATCGCGCTAAAGCTGCTGAAACGCTGGGGATCCATCGTGGGACCTTGCGCGACCGTCTGCGAGCTTACCGTATCGACGAGGTGTGAGCCGTTGGGTGCCCGATACCCGGGCCCCGTGGCTGTTCTGTGTCTCGCTGGATTGGCTGGAATTGTGGGGCGGCCGGCATGGTGGACACCCCCGCGAACCTCGCAACTCAAAGAACGGCCACAGCCCGGGGGGTTGAGTCCAGCGATCAATCGTCCGATTGGCTCGCTTCTTCTGCCGGGATCTCCGACGATTCCTCGCCGACGGGCGACTCGAGACCGTCCGGTTTCTGAGGCTCCGGAGACACTTTCGATTCACCAGATGTCTCGGATGCTTCCGACGTGACGGAATCATCCGCAGGTTTCGGCTTCTCAGCCGCACCCGATTTTAGCGCTTCGGCGGCAGCTCTGTGGTCGGCCGCCAGGTCCGGTTCGTCGAGATGCTCATAACAGCTCGCCAACGCTTCATGGGCGTTGGCAGCCAGAGCCTCTACGGCCAGAGCTCGTTCCAGGTCAGCGATGGCATCGAGATAGCGTTCCATTCGGAACAGGATTTGGCCGCGAGTCTCGTAGAAGTACGGGCTCGGTCGGTCGACCGAGGCGATCGCCTGCTCACTGAGTTTGAGCGCTTCTTCGAGATGATCCTCGCCTCTCTGACTCAGAGCGACGGCCAGGTTGTTCAGGATGGCACCGCTGTTGGGCAGGTGCTGGGCGGCCAGTTTCAAGTGGCGTTCCCCTTTCTCGACATCGTTGTTCATCATCGCGGTCGTGCCCCGAATGAAGTGGGCGATGCCGGGGGAGGTGCCCTCGACCAACGCGTTGCGGATCCCAACGATCTCCGTATCCGAGCTGCCGAGCGTTGCGAGCACTTGGTCGGCGACGAGGGTGAGGATTTGCGGATTGTTCGGTGCGTATTGCAGGGCTACCTGCAGCAGTTTGAGGACGTGCAGTCGCTGCTCGGGCGTCGTGGTGGGTTGCTGTTTGATCTCCGCGACCCAGATAGCGATGGTATTGCCCATCGCTTGCCGGAGCGCGGCTTGGTGTTCAGCAGTCTTGGCTCGTCCGATGGCATCAGCCAACGTTTGGACCGCATCCTCATGCCGATTCAAGAAAATTTGGTTTCGCACCACAGCGACTGCCAACGCCGGATTGGCAGGTTCTTCACTGTGGAGTTTCTGTACATTCTCAAGGGTTGTGGATGCCAACCGGTTGGCGAGATCAGTGTCCCCGATCCGCCGGGCGAGCACGGCCGCTTGCCAACCGTACATGGGGCGGACGCTCGCCAGCTGCCGCATCAGCGGAATCGCCTCAGCGTATCGTTGGCTGGCGGTCAGGTAGTCCATGTAGGCCAGCTTAACGACCATATCATTGGGACGCTGCTCGGCGAGCATCGTCAACAAGCCGCCGAAATCCGCTTGTTGATCTGGCGTCAGATCTGCCCACGATTTTCCCGAATAGAGTTCTTTAGCTAGCCACAGTGCTGCTTCGCTGCTACGCCGCTGCGAGACCAGTTGCCGCATCACGACAATGGCTTCGTCTTTCTTTTCGAGTTGAAACTGAGCGAGCGCTAAACGATGGAGTGTATCGGTGGAGTCATCGCCAGCATTGATCTGGCGACGGATCAAAAGTTCGGCGGTACTATAATCCTCCTTTTTAATAGCGTCCTGCACCTGGGCAGCGACCAGGTTTCGTCGCCAAGAACCGCCGTCGCTGTAGGCGAGAAACCCGAGTAAAGCCAGTGCCGCGACGAGGAACATCGCAGGGATTCCAGCGGAAACTTGTCGCCAAGGTATCGAGACGACCCACTCGTAGAGAAACTGGCCGAACCATTTCATCCATTGCAAAGGGTTGAGATACTGAATCATTGATTTGCTCCCGGATTGATTTGGTCAGCGATCTGCTGCCGTAGTTTCGCAAAGTCTTTGGTGATCGCATCGGTCGTTGACGCGTTGAGCCGTTTGGGTGACGGGACCCAGAGCTGGAGCATCATGATCGGTTCATCGGTTTCACTCTCGTTGCTATCAAAGGCATCGGTCAGGCGGGAGCCCAAGCGGCCGGGCCGTTCGGGCGGCAGCATTATTTTCCCACTCTCGGAAATGGATGCGAACCAGAGATAGCCTCGAGCATCGCCCTCCCGGGAAAAAATGGCATAAGCCACTGGCACCTCTTGCGAACTGCTCGGATCCAACTCCTCGACCTCAACCTCTGCCTGAGGATCAATTTCGCGTCGATAGCGATCCAACAGTTCCCAGTTCAGTCCCTGGTAGCAGATGCAGAGCTCATGGAAGTGACCGTACGACTGGCTGACCGCGAATTGGCCGGTGATGGGTTGGTCGTGATCATCGGGCCGGAGATATTTCCATGTATCGGAGTTCTGGCCCAAAATGGGGTTTTCGTTGTCACGTGATATTTGATGATCGACCAATTCGAACTGGCCGGAAATGTCGTCAAAGAGTCCTTCAGTGGGCTCGTAGATAATGCCGTCAACGAACGTTCCCGCACCAGCATCGAAGCCCATCGATTCCACCGAGAACGCTCGCGCGGTCGTCACGCACAACAGCACCGCGGCCACGCATGCCGTTGCCACGACGGCAGATTTGGTTTGGAACCGGTTCATCCATTGTGCCAATCGTGTTCGGTACGCGGGTTCGCTCGCCATCGTTTCGGCAAGATTGGCTTTGTAGTATCGGTCGACCATGTCCACCGTCGAACCATCGTCGACGATCCAGTTCCAAAACCGAATGACTGGGTTGTGGTCGGACACGCCCGACGATTTGATTGTGGGATGCAGGAACGAAACGATCAACTGATCGAATGAAACCAAGAACAGGGACGACAGACCAAGGGTTGTGTAGCCGAGCAGGTCATGCGACCAGCCGCTTGCCCAATCCAGTCCCCACCACGTATCAGCGATCGCGACCATTGTCACTCGAAGCACGTTACCCGCGACGGCCAAGACCAATGCAATGGCGAGATAGAACGGTGCCAACCACAGTCGCCGCCGATAGATCGCAATCAACAAGGTGCTCAGGAACGCCAACGTGAAGACCGATTGGATCCCGCTACATGCTTCGGCGACGAACAACTCCCGCCCGGGAAGCTGGATGACGTTGTGGTCCACCGCATGGGGAATCCCCACCACGTCGAGAATTAAGCTGGAGAGGACCGTGGTGATTCGTTGCAGCTCGATGACGAGCAGTTGGTCGTATCCCAAGGGCAGGCGGATCAGTAGCAACAGTGGCAGGGCCAATCCCAATAGCGAGCCACCGTGACGGCTTTTCATGCTCGCCAAACAACCGGTCGCAAAGCAGAAAAAGGCGACGGCGATGAACCAAGGTGATCGCAGCCCCACAGCCACCAGGAAGGCGATACCTCCTACTGCCAGCGAACCGAGACTGATTAAGTTCGCCGGTGGATAGAAGCGACGATCGCTGCGTTTCCAAGCCAACCAAGCGACGATCCCAATCGCAAATGGGAAATACTGGTAATGCTCCAGCCGCCACATCCGCGACAGATAGATCATCAGGATCGGCACACAGGCCAGCATCAACCCACCCCAGAACCAGGTCCAGATCGATTGGGCCCGAGGGAGCGATTCTGCCGCAGCACTCGGCTGCGGCTTCACCCGCTCCGCAGTAACTGCACGCGTACCGGACTGTACTTCATCCATACTCATCATTAATTTCCAGTTCAAACCATCAGTATCAGTGTTCTATGGCAGCGGCTGCCTGTCCCATCTCGTCAACGGACTCGACCGCGTACGGATCTTCCAAAAGTCCCGCGAATCGGTAGAGTCCTCCGTGGTCGCGGCGGACGATCGGTGGGATGGGTCGACGTGTTGCCGCGAATCCTACGACTCATCGGTATCGTCATGCGAAGCATGTCCGTTACGCGATGCCGCGGGGGTGATGTTCGCGACCGGATTCGGCGAGCCTGGATTTGGCGAGCCATTGACCGGCTGGCCCATCTCTCCCCGACCCGAGACGATCACGGGCGTGCGAACCTTTCCACCCATCGGGCCGTTTTCAGGCGTATTTCGATAGTATCGATTCGTTTGGCGTGCGTAGCGATAGTAGCCATAACCTCGGTATCCATCGCTCGCGCTCGATTCGTCGGAGTTGTTGATCACGATTCCAAGCACGCGAGCGCCCACATTGCGGAGGATGGTCGCTGCTTCCTTCACGTTGGGTTTGCTCTTGCGACGAATCTTCAACGCCACCACCACACCATCGACCATGCTCGCCAGGATGCTCGGGTCGGTCACCACGAGAAGCGGTGGCGTGTCCAAGACGATGTAGTCGAATTCTTCACGGAGCATATCCAGAAGTTCGCTCATCTCCGGCAACGAAAGAGCTTCGGCCGGGTTGGCAGGAATCGGCCCTGACGGCATCAGCTTCAGCGTTGCCAGGGGTGTGTCGTGAATGGCATCGCCATGGTCGCAGGTGCCATTGAGTACATCGGTCAGACCCTGCTTCTCGGCGCTGTCGAAATTGTTCGTAATCTGAGGACGGCGGAGGTCGCAGTCGATCAGCAGAGTGCGTTTGCCACTCTGGGCGATGCTGCATGCCAGGTTGCCCGAGATCGTCGATTTCCCGTCCCCCGGCAAGGGGCTGGAAACCTGCAAAATCTTGCCGCCTTGGATTCCCGCCAGTTCGAAGAAGATCGAAGTTCGGCAGGAGCGGATCGCTTCGGCCGGCACCGAGGATGGCGTATGGACAACCGCCAGGTGTGGATCCAATTCTTCAAATGGGTTGGGGTTGTCAATTTTGCTCTTGCGAACCTTGCCCTTGAAGAATGGCACATGGGTCAAAATCGGTGCCCCCACAGCAGCAACGACTTCGTCGGGTTCGCGGAACGTGTTGGCGTTCTTCTCGAGCAGCAGCGCCAGACCCAAGCCGGCCGCAATACCAAGAAGTGTGCCGATCGTCAGCATTTTGGCCATATTCGGACCGATTCGGTAGGCATTGCCCGGGGCCCTCAGCGACGTCACCTGCAGCCCACCATCTTCTTCGCTCAACTCGATTCGCGCCATTTGCTCGTCGAGTTGGTTGATCAACGCTTGGTTTCGCTCCATCTCTCGCAGAATCGCCATGTTCTCTTGTTCAAACTTCGCGATCTCGATAGCTTTCTTCTTCTCCGTCTCGATTTGCGCTTCGATCTCGGAAATTTGCTCGTTGAGCAATGCGACTTCCGCTCGGGACGCGATCAAAATGACATCGACGGATTCCTTCGCTCGCACGCTGGGGTCGACTCCCTGGCCGCGACTCTCTTCCATCAACTGCAAAATCCGCTGAGTCTGCTCGGTGATCAAGCGTTTGAGTTCGCTCTTCATCACCGTCAGTTCGGTATCGAGCGCCTTGACGGTGGGGTGTTGATCGCCGAACTCGGCCGCATACCTGTTGCGCTCGATCATCAGTGGCACGAGTTTTTGGTCCAGCTGAAGTTGCTGCAGTTCGGTATCGCTCTCACGCAGGTCCCGATTGAACTGGGTAGCCTGAGGGAGGGTGAAGGTCTTGCCGACTAATTGGCCGATGACGGACATGCCCACCAGAGGATCACTCGCTTCGCGGGCAATGGATTCAATCGCCGTCAGCTCGACCGATTTTTGGCGCAACTCTTCATCTAACTGGCTACGGCGGCCGGTAAGATATAATTGCCGCTCCCGGTGCGGATTGGTAGCGTCACCCCGTTCGTTCCAAACCAAGGGCGCTTCGATGCGGAATTTACGGTACCTTTCCTCGATCAGGTCCATTTTCGGTTGCAGCTGGTCGGTGGCAACGGTGATCAACCGAATCAACTCACCGCGAGAGCTGCGGTGCTTCTCAGCAAACATTTCCTGCAGGGCGGCGCTATACGCCTCTACCGCTCCTTCACAAAGATCGGGATCGGCGCCGTGAAAGCTCAATGTTGCCACGAGGGAGGAGGCCATTCGCCCATCTTGCAAATCCGTCTGAAACCTCAGCGCGCCTGCTGACATGCCGCCAAAGGCGCCCGGCCCCGAAAACTGGTCTTGAAAGATCTCGAAATGAGGGTCTTCGAAGGCGCGTTTGACCACCGAATCGCTGAATAACTGTGATCGCAAGATATCCACCGAGGGCACCCCGCCGACAATATCACCAGTCATCGTATCGATCACCGCAGGCCGATGCGACTCAAACATGAGCCGCGTCGACGACTGATACGTCTCCGGCGTTTTCAGATACAGCAACAGTCCGCAAACGAAACCGATCACAGTCGGGATCAGCACTGCCCAGCGATATCGCCAGATCGCTGAGAGCATGTCGGTTGTTTCCGGCTTCCCGCCCTGCCAGCTCGGGGCTGGGGCTGGATAGGCCCCGACGGGGGTCGGGCGATCTGATTCCGACTCTGGGATGACTTGCATGCGTCGCAACAATTGAAAAAAGTCTTAGAAAAGTACGTTGGGAACCGAATGTAATAACAAATCGGAATCCTCCTCCGCTTCCTTAAGTGTAGGAATTAAAATACGGTTGGGCTAGGAATTCGCTTATGCAAAATGCCGAATCAGTTGCCGCAGCCCCTACAGACCACCCAATCTGAACGTCGGTCTCGAGCCGCCATCGGCGAGACGAGTATCTTCGCCCAGCTCACCCCCACCCCCGCTGCCCTCTTTCGCGTTCTCTCCCCATGTTCTAAAGGCGTCCTCTAATCGTTATTGTGAGGCCGATCCGCCTATTTGTCTTCTCCATCGATGAACTCCCAAAGTGCCTGAATCCGCTGACCTACGATACCGCCGCGTCATTTTGAAACTCAGTGGCGAAAGTTTGGCTGAATCCGGAAAACGCGGTATTAGCGGAGCCGAAATGGCCACCATCTCTGGCCAAATCAAGCTCGCCCACGAATCCGGGTGCCAGATCGCGGTCGTCAACGGGGGCGGCAATATTCTCCGCGGGGCGCAGTTCTCAGGCGCCAACGCCACCGTCGGTGAAGCCACCGCACACTACATGGGCATGCTCGCCACGGTCATCAATTCCCTCGCCCTGCAAGACGCTCTGGAAGCTATCGGGCTGCCGACCCGGGTGATGAGCGCGCTGCCCGTGGACAAAGTCGCCGAAAAATTTATCCGCCGCAGAGCGATTCGTCACCTCGATAAAGGACGGGTGGTTATTCTGTCGGGGGGCATTGGGTGCCCCTTCGTGACCACCGACACGGCCGCTGCTCAACGCGCTCTCGAACTCGATGCCGATGTGATCCTCAAAGCCACCCGGGTCGATGGGGTTTATAGCGACGATCCCGAGATCAATCCGCATGCCGTTCTTTATGATCAACTCAGTTACCAAGACGTGCTCACCAAAAAGCTTCGCGTGATGGACGGCACCGCCATCGCACTGTGCAGCGAACACTGCAAACCCATTTTGGTGTTTAATTTCAAACGCGAAGGCAACATTGTGCGTGCTGTTCGTGGCGAAACCGTGGGCACCTGGATCGGCCAACCGAGCGACACCCAACCGAAATAAAACGATTGCCAAAGGGGAATGTGACGCCCGTCGGCGCACCCACGGCAGCGGCAAGATGCGATTATGTTGGAAGGGGCGTAGCCCCATTTTGGATTTGAAAGTTCCACCTCTGTAGGAGACGATTGATATGACCAGCGATGAAATTCTGATGGATGCGGAAGAGCGGATGGAAAAAGCCGTCTCAGTGCTATCGAACAATTTGGCCGGAATTCGCACGGGGCGAGCCAACCCGGGTCTAGTGGAATCGATCAAGGTCGAAGTCTATGGATCGTTCACCCCGCTCAAGCAGCTCGCGTCCATCGGCACACCCGAACCGCAGCAAATTTTGATTCGCCCATACGACGCCAGCACCATCAAAGAGATTGAGAAGGCGATCGTCGCCGGCGACCTGGGTCTGAACCCACAGAACGATGGACGCGTTATCCGGCTCAACGTCCCAGCTCTTTCGACGGAAGTCCGCAAGAAAATGGTCGGCCGGATCAAAGAACTCGGCGAAGAAGCGAAAATTTCCATTCGCAACATCCGCCGCGATGCCAACAAAGCTGCCGATCAATCCGAGAAAGACAACGAGCTGACCGAGGACGATCGCGATCGCTGCAAAGAACAGGTCCAGGAGCTGACGAAGAAGCACGAGACGACAGTGAATGATTCGGCAAAAGCTCGCGAAGCCGAAGTGCTGGAGGCGTAACCAGCGTGCCGCAAACGGTGCAGTGCCCGCAGTGCCAAACTGCCGTCGATGTTCGCAAAGCCACGGGGTCCGGTCGTGCTGACTGCCCCTATTGTGGACACTCTTTCATCGTGCCCGGTCTCGGTCATGCTGGGGGCGACTCGGCTGACACCGGGGCCGCTGGCTCATCATCCTCCACGGTCGGCGATGATGATGACGATTGGTTGAACTTGGGCGATCTGCCGCCCGTGCCCCCTGTAAACCCGAGCTTCACCGGAGATTCCGGCGGTGCCACGGACCCGCTCTCTGATTTTCCCGCCGCCTCGGATACCTGGGATGAAGACGGCGCCCCACCCAGTAAAGCGGTGGAAGACCTAGCCAGTTCCATGGATGAGCGGCCCGCGGGGACCGATTCGGACGGCAACGAGATCCAGTACCAGACGAACTACCGGGTTCGCTGTCCTACCTGTGGGACACAGAATGACGTCACCGCGAAGCAAGCCGGCAAACAGATTCGCTGCCGAGATTGTTTCACCATGGTGCGCGTTCCCAAGCCGCCACGCGTGCCCCGGAAAGCGAAAATCGACATGACCGAGGCGCCGGCGTTCCAGTTCGCTCCCATGAAGGAAGCCGCCGATCGGCCCGACGACCCTTTTCGCAAATCCGCGACGGAGTACCTGGAAGCCGCCTCGCGAACTGAAAAGACGGAACCCAAACCCGACTTAGACGTTCCCCGCATCCGGGACTGGGCAGCCGCTGTGTTCGGGATCTTCACGCAGATCGGGGTGATCGCGCACTGGCTCATCCTCTCGGCACTCGCCTCGGTCGTCGCGTTCATCGCACTGGCTCTGGACGCGGAAATACTGGTCGTCGGGCTGTTTGCGGCAGGCGTTTTCTTTGCTGCGATCGTGCTCGCCTGCGGGTTCACAATCATGCAGTCGGTCGCCAATGACGAGGAAACCGTCGAACAGTGGCCCGTCACCCTCGAGCCGATGGAATGGATCGCCCCCTCGCTGTTCTGCTTCGCCGCCGCCGGACTGGCCTATGGACCCGGATGGTTTGTAGGCTACATGACCTTCGGCACCTCGCTGACGACTGTCTGCATGGCGATGATTTCCACCTTCCTGATCCTTCCCTTCGTGCTACTATCGATGCTCGACATGCAGAGCGTGTTCATGCCCTTTTCGCCCGATGTCGGACGCAGTGTGACGCGGTGCGAGGAGGCCTGGGGTGGGTTCTACTTTTCATCGGGGATCGTTTTCTTCTTCACGTTCCTGATTTTTGTATTCGCGAGCCTGCTGCCAGCACCCATCACAGCGGTCGTCAGCATCTTCGTTGGTGTGGCGGCGACGTTCATCTACTTTGCGATGCTCGGGCGACTCGCCCATTCGATCGGCCAGAGTGTCAACGCGGAAGCCAGGGAAAACACGATCGCAGAAGAACGACAACGCGAACGGGACAATCAATCGAAGGGTTCGTGAACTGCCCTTCTCCACGACCCGGCGTCTCGGTGCCTCTCTGCAGGCCTCTTCCTCACCACCGCAAAAGTCAGACAATCGCCACCGATACGCGCTCCGATGTTGAGCTGTTAAGGTGGACGGGCGTTACCGCAAACGATTTCGGTATCCCCGAGTCGATCCAGTGCAGTGCTGACGAGACCCAAACACAACCGTGATTGGGCATGCGAATTGCACGATATTGTGGTTGTGACAACACGATCTCGCTTCCTCCTCCATCAATCGGAAATACCATGGCTTACACGCTCCCTGAATTGCCTTACGCCTACGACGCACTCGAGCCAAGCATCGACGCTCGGACGATGGAAATTCACCATACCAAGCACCACAACGCCTACATCACCAAGGCCAATGCGGCTCTGGAAGGCACCGATCTGGCTTCCAAGCCGATCGAAGATGTGATCTCGGACCTCTCCGCCGTTCCTGCCGACAAACGCGGCGCGGTACGAAACAACGGTGGCGGGCACGCCAACCACTCACTGTTTTGGACCGTTATGGGTCCTGGAAAAGGTGGCGCACCCAGCGGTGAACTCGCCGCTGCCATCGACGCCGCCTGCGGTTCCTTCGACAAGTTCAAAGAAGAGTTCTCCAATGCGGCCGCCACGCGATTCGGCAGCGGTTGGGCTTGGTTGTACGTTGCCGATGGCAAGCTGAAGGTTGGCAGCACCGCCAATCAGGACAACCCATTGATGGGTGAAGCGGTCGCTGGCATCGCTGGCACCCCCATCCTCGGCTTGGACGTGTGGGAACACGCCTATTACCTTCACTACCAAAATCGCCGCCCCGACTACGTCAGCGCATTCTTCGACGTTGTCGATTGGGACGCCGTCGCCGAGCGATTTGCGGCTGCTAAGTAGCGTCGACTAACCGCGTTGGCGTGTGCTCACGTCTCGGCGGATCCCTTGCATTGCCTTCCGGCGCTCGAGCGGGAACCCTCGCTCGGCGGGGGGGTGATGGCTTCTTACGCTCGTTTCACCGTCCTCTCGGGGACGGCCGGTTGACGATCGACCATGGCGGACCCTTGGCGATGTTGCTAGTCTAGCGGCTTCCCAACCGACGGCATGAAGATTCCACATGAGCGAACCAACAACACCTGCGGACACGTTCGAACCCGTGACCGAGACCACGTCGCCAGACTCATTCTGGAGCGAAGACCTGCTCGCGATCGTGATCGGTTGGACGATCCTGTTGGTATCGCTCTTCTGCGTACGCTTTGTCACCACGGAACCCGCCGCGGAAGACACACAGGCGAGCGTCGCTGCTGAGCCGGTCACCGAGGCGACGCACCTTCTCGGCCCCTTGGTCGATAAACCGAAACGCTGGTACGACGCCCCGATCGATTCGTTTCGCAAAGAAATCAAACCGGAAGAAGTCGTCGCGAGCGAGGCGGGTATCGCTGAGGGCGAGGGTGTCGGTGAGCCTGCAGCGGTGCCGCCCCCACCGAAGTTCAATCCCGAACTGACGCGGCTAACGGGAACCCTCGGCGCTGGTCTCATCATCGGCGGCTTGTTCACCCTCGTGTTGTTTCTCACCGGCGGCAACGGCCGAGAATTCTTGCTGGGTTTCCCTGCCGTCTTTCTGCTCGCGGTGCTTTCCTATGTGATGGCGGGCCAGGCCTTTGTCAGCTCCTATAACTTGGAATACGCATTGTGGGCGCTGCTCGTGGGTCTAGTGATCAGCAACACCGTGGGGACGCCGAAGTGGATGCGCGGTGCGGCGCGCACCGAGTTCTTTATTAAGACCGGTCTCGTGCTCTTGGGCAGCGAGATACTCATGAGCCGGTTGCTCGCCCTCGGCTTGCCAGGCGTTTTTGTCGCTTGGGTCGTCACCCCAATCGTGCTGATCTCGACGTTCTGGTTCGGCCAGAGAGTACTGAAGCTCAAATCGCCCACGCTCAACATGGTGATCTCAGCGGACATGTCCGTCTGCGGCGTCTCGGCTGCGATCGCCTCGGCGGCGGCTTGTCGGGCCAAGAAAGAGGAGCTCTCTCTGGCGATCGGGATGTCGCTTTCGTTCACGGTCATCATGATGGTGGTCATGCCCGCGGTGATCCGATTCACGGGGATGGATGAAGTGCTCGGCGGGGCCTGGATGGGCGGCACGATCGATTCGACCGGAGCGGTCGCTGCAGCGGGCGAATTTCTCGGTGATCGCGCCCTCGAGGTGGCCGCGACGATCAAGATGATCCAGAACATTCTCATTGGCGTCGTGGCGTTTGGAATCGCAGTGTTCTGGACGACCTACATGGATCGCGATCCCAATTCAAAGATCAACGTAGGTTGGTCAGAGATTTGGCTGCGGTTTCCAAAATTCATCCTGGGGTTCATCATCGCATCGATCGTCTTTTCTTTGATCGCCGGATTCGTTCAAGACGGCAGGATGTGGACCGAAGCATCGATTGGGTTCACCAAAGGGTTGCGGGGCTGGTTGTTCTGCCTCGCCTTCGTCAGTATCGGCTTGGAGACCAATTACGCTGCGATCAAAGAGAACTTGAAAGGTGGTAAGCCGTTGTTGCTGTACGTTTGCGGCCAATCGTTGAACCTGACTCTTACCTTGGTGATGGCTTACCTGATGTTTAAAGTCGTCTTCCCCAACGCCGCACAGTAGGCTCTATGGCTGTTTCCCCAAGTCGTCGCCGATTCGATGACTACCGAGCGACCGTACAAGAGCGGCACCGCCAGGGCGGCGCCGGGTCCGCCTCGTCGACGCATGCTCCCCACCACGGTCACAGCGACGTCGACGGGTCGCGGGCAGCTCGCAGCCAGAAGAAAATTGGCGATCGAACCCGCTCTTTTTTCGAGTTGTTTTCGGCATTCTGGCAGCTGATCCAGGGGCATCGCGGTCCGATCATTGCCGCCTTGGGGCTGCTGAGTGTCGGCATCGCCATCCGCTTGATCCCACCGCTGGGAACGAAGCTCGCGATCGATTCGGTGCTCACCGTGCCGGCTCGCCCGTTGCCCGAGTGGTTGGTGGCAGTTCCAGGCGTCACCAGCATTCTCGGTGATCCCGCTGTATCGCCGATGCGAACGCTGGTGGCGATTGCCCTGGTGGTCACCGTGCTGACGGCCGTCGGCACGATGATCAACTTGCTCGGCCGTTGGCTGGCGACGAAATCGGTCAACAAGGCCCAGGTATCGATCCGCCGTCGCGTGTTCGAGCATTCCATGCGATTGCCGCTGCACCACGTCTATGCGATGAAGAGCGGCGGGGTCGCCAGTCTGATCCGTGAGGATGCTGGCGGCGTGGCCGATTTGATCTTCAGCATGCTGTATAACCCTTGGCGGGCTATCGTCCAGTTCTGCGGCTCGCTCGTCATTTTGATGTTCGTCGATTGGAAGCTGATGGTCGGTGGGCTGATTCTGTTGCCCGTCGTCTGGGTCACGCACCGGACCTACATCAATCGCATCCGGCCTCTCTTCCGCGATGTCCGCAAACAACGCCAGCGAATTGATAGTGGAGCGACCGAAACCTTTGGTGGTATCCGCGTCGTTCGCACCTTTTCGCGTTCTCGGACGGAGTCATCACGCTACGTCCGTGAGGGAGATTTCTTGGTTCGCCAACAGCTCTTTACCTGGTGGTGGATGCGGATCATCGAAACGATTTGGGAGGTCGTCATCCCGCTGGCGTCCACTGGCCTGCTGCTCTATGGCGGCTACCAGATTATCCATGGGCAATTGACGCTCGGTGACCTGATGATGTTTTTGGTCTACCTGACGATGCTGCTCGATCCGCTCGCCACGCTCGCGGGTAGCGCCGTCACCTTCCAGAACAATCTCGCTGGCCTCGACCGCATTCTCGATGTGCTCGAAGTCGACGAAGAGCTCCCCAGCCGCGAGGGTGCTGCTCGTCTGTCGTCGCAGACGCAGGGCGGTGCGATTTCGATCCGTGGGGTTTCCTTTCATTACCCAGCGAGCGAAACTCCGGTGCTGCAGGATGTTTCCATTGAGATTGCCGCAGGACAAACCGTCGCCTTGGTCGGCCGCAGCGGCGCGGGCAAAACCACCCTCACGAATCTGATCGCGAGATTCTACGATCCCACCGCTGGCGAGATCCATTACAACGGCGTGGATCTGCGCGACATTGAACTCTCGAGCTACCGGGCGCTGCTCGGAATTGTCGAACAAGACGTCTTTTTGTTTGACGGAACCATTCATGAAAACATCGCCTATGCGCGGCCGAAAGCGAACCGCCCGGATGTGATCGCCGCCGCCTCCGCCGCGGCTGCCGACGAGTTCATCCTGAAGATGGAGCTAGGCTACGATACCGTCATCGGTGAACGCGGCGTCAAACTGTCCGGCGGACAGCGACAGCGTCTCGCGATCGCTCGCGCGATCCTGGCCGACCCCCAAATCCTCATCCTCGACGAAGCGACCAGCAATCTAGATAGCCAGAGCGAGCGGCTGATTCAATCCAGTCTTTCCGATCTGCTGCAAGATCGAACCGCCGTCGTGATCGCACACCGGCTCAGCACGATCGCGGGCGCCGACTTAATCGTCGTGCTCGAAGACGGTCGGGTCCTGGAGACCGGCACCCACGCCGAGCTGTTGGCCCGCGGCGGTCACTATCAAGACATGGTCAATCTGCAGATGAACCAATCGACTAGCGACGCCAGTCCGCCGACGGTGAACTAAGGCGATCTTGCTCCGATTCATTGAAATGCTCGTAAGCAACGCACGATCAATTTCTGTCGTAGTGGACGAGGCGACGAGTCCAAAGCCGCAGGACTCGTCGCCACGTCCACTACTAAAACCGACACTTATTCGGCTCATCCGCCGGAAGCGTGCGCCCGAGGTTTTCAAGGCATGGCTCCCGTATCGAAGGATTGATTTGTGGGATTTGATTATCAATGTTAGACTGGCACTGGCGGGAGAAACGGAGCCGAGCTCTGCAGAGGTGCTGGCTTGGCAAGGGATATCTCGGTCGCCAGCGTTTCCCTGCAAAAGCGGTACGCCAATGGTGTTGTCGGTCCCTGGCGAGCGTTTGTTTGTCAGGGACGCATTTTTGAACGATCATTGGATACGAGAGCCATGCCTTAAAAAACCTTCCGCTGTGCTCTGCGCACGCTTCCGTCGGATGAACCACTTATTCATCTTATGTTGCTAAAACAGCGTAGACGATGACGAGCCTGTCAGACGAGCAGGCTCTTAGCCTTTCGAAGCAGGATGTTGGTAGGGGGCTCGGTAGGGTCTTTGAAGCGCGGCGGTGGCCTCCTCATCGCCGGGGATCGTGTGTGTGTCGGGATCAAATGCGAGTGTGCGTTCCAGCTGCATGGCGTTGTTGGCCAAGATGCACGAGGCGCTACTGATGTGGCCTTGTTCGATGTCGGCAATCGGTTTGCTACGGTCGTCGATCGCATCGAGAAAATCACGCAGGTGGCCGCGGATTGCTGAGGCGACAGGCAGTTCCATCTTCCAGCGTTTGACGTCGGATTGATCGCTCGGATATTGGTCGAGTTCGATCACGGGCTCGCCAGTGAGTTTTTTGCCGCCTCGATGCGGTTCGAAATCGTAACCGTTGACGCTGAGCTTGAGCGTCCCCTTGTTACCATAGAGGACCGCTGCCCAAGGATACTTCGGGTCGGGTGCGCTGCCCCAGCTGCGGTGCGTCCAGACCACGTCCAAGTCCTCAAAATCGAAGGTGGCCGTTTGGGTATCGGTGATGTTGGCAATCGAATCGGTTTGCACCTGGATCCCACCCACGCTACTGATTCGCTGAGGCCAGCCCAGATCGAGTTGCCAGCGAACGAGGTCGAGCATGTGGACACACATGTCACCGACGATGCCATTGCTGTACTCCATGAAGGCCCGCCAGGAGCGCGGATGAATCAGTTTATTGTAGTCGCGCAGGGGAGCGGGTCCGGTCCACAAATCAAAATCCAAGTTCGGTGGTGGATCGGTGACGGGAGGATTGGAGTTCGCTCGCATGTGGTAGTAGCAGCAGACTTCGGCAAACGCGATCTCACCGAGCAAGCCTTCGTCCACCACTCGCTCTTTGGCTTCGATCAAATGCGGCGTACTGCGCCGCTGTGTCCCGACTTGCACGACTCGATTGTGGGCCCGTGCCGCATCGAGCATCGCTTTGCTTTCGAGCACGTCCACGCCCGTTGGCTTCTGTACCCACACGTCCGCACCTGACTCGACCGCCGCAATCATCGCCAGTGCATGCCAGTGATCGGGTGTGGCGACCATCACGATGTCGAGATCCTGCTCGGCCAGCATCTCGTCGAATCGAGCATAGGTGCGGGGACGCTTGCCAGATTTCTGACGCGATTGCATCAGTTCGGCACATTCGTCGAGCAGCTTGGAGTCGACATCGCACAGCGAGACGACTTCGACGGGCTCGATGTTGATCAACTGCAGCAGGTCACATTTCCCGTACCACCCACAGCCGATCAATCCAACTCGGCGAGGTTGGGATGTCTCCGCTGCATAGGCGCCCGCAGCGAGCGTTGCAGCAGTGGTGGCGAGCGTGGATCCGGTTAGAAAAGTGCGTCTGTCCATGGGAAGCCTGAATCGCGATTTCGTGGAGGGAAGATGGGCCAGCATAAAAACGACTGTCTGGCCTCGAGTCTACCAAAAACGAGATGCAACGTTCCTCAATTGTAGCCAGACGGCTCCGCCCGTCTGAGCTGGCGAGTCTCCAGACATCGATCGTCAACGACGTGGGAGGCGACTTCGGATCTCACCAGAAGTCAGCCGCAGCATGCGGCGAGAGCGAGATCACGATAAATCGGAAGAATGCTATTTGGGGAGGGGGATTGCTTGGGTTAACATCTCCAGAAGTCGATCCACTTCAATGCGAGTTTCCGCGTCGAGAGTCCAGGCATTGGGTTCGCGGCGGCGATCGGTCGCAAACAAACCTCGTTTCACCAGAATGTACTTTTCGATGGCCAAGAATCCATCGAGCCCCGCCTGAAGTTGCAAGGCCACGATCGCACAGATTGGGAAGTAGACCCGGTACGCAGTCTCGTCGTCGCCGGCTTTCAGTGCGTTCCACAAAGCTACTATCCCATCGAGTAGGTCGGTGCCGGGCATGGTGCCAACGACGCCGCGGCGAAACGCATCGATCAGTAGGATGCCGCCCGAGCCGTCGAACATACTGGCCCGGCTGCCGCTCGCGTCTCGAAGGTCGGACAAGTTGGGTCCAATTGGCGCTCCCTCCGGTTTGAAAAGGATCTTCTGCGGCCCGTATTGATCGAGCAGACGAACGTAGAAATCCGTTGGGATCGCAGCGCCGACATAAGACGACGCATCTTGAACGATGAGCGGAACGGGCACGGCATCCGCCAGTGTGCTGAAGTAGTCTTGGAGTGCCGCTAAAGGCAGCCGCGTGGTGACGGGGGGAATTGCCATCAGAGCGTCGCAACCGGCTTCGACGGCCGCCTCCGCAAAGTAAACAGCTTGTTGAATGCTCTCCGCGCCGACGCTCGCGACAACGGCTCCGCGACCAGCCGTCATTTCTACGATGAGTCGATTGAGATTGACTCGCTCTGCCGACGTCAGTCGCAGGATTTCCGAAACCATGGCAGAACAGACACCGTTGCTACCTAATTTGAACGCCCAGTCGATTTGTCGTTCAAGGCTGTCGCGATCAATCTCATCATGGGCGTCAAACGGAGTGCTTAGTACGGGAAAAACACCTTCCATGCTTGGTTTCAGCTTCGTGGTCTGCATGCTTTATCGTCGGTTATAGGGACACGGTGGGTGGATTGCAGCGATTCAATCCAGAAGTTTTTGGATGGCATCGCTCATCGCCTCGCCAGTTCGTTCAAGGCAGCCACGATCGAACGGCGTCTGCCATACAGGATAGGTATCGATGTCGTACAGATTCGCTGGCGGCAGGTAGCCGACCGTACCGTTGACAATGTTCATGCAGATGAGCGCGTGATCGGGAAAGCGGCTTCGCAATTCTTGCTGCAGGTGCGAGTAGGCCTCGCCCGCACAGCCAACAATCACAGCGTCACCGATCCTCCAGGCATACACGGGGAGCGCGAACGAAGAACCATCTCCGAGCCACCGCCGGATATCCCGTTTCCGTCGCAAGCGTTCTTCCAGAGCTCGGTCATCGCAGGCCATCCGCTGCTGTTCGAGTGCTTCCGCAGTCGGCCACTCTTTGAGTTTCAGGTCCACTGTCACTTCGATGGCCTGCAATGCTGATGAGATCTCGTGGGGTTGGTATTGCCAGAGTGCCAGCGGCGCGCCAGATTCCATGACGCCCTCGAAGCATAGATGACATCCGACCGGATCCATGTCGTTAAGAGTTGCCAAAACAGCATGCCCCAATTGCTTTCCATGACGATCGGCCACTTCGACATCGCCGACGTATTGATGCTTCGGCGAGAGCTCCCCTGACATCCCTTGAAGAAAGAATGCTAACGCACCGGTTGCCTCCTCGACCGTCTCCCGCATTGCCCCGATATAGTCGGGGGAGATCGCTGTGTTCGCCCAGGCCAGTGTGGTTGGGTGGCAGGCGTAGTTGACCAGTGTTGCTCGGACCGTCCCTGCCGGATCGGTGATGCGTCCGACCAGCAATGTATCGTCTGCAGCGACAGCTGGATTGTAACCGCAGATCATTCGGTTTGCCGTTGGATCAGGGTCTGGGAAATCGCGTGCGACGGCGAGTCCACATCGCCCTACCTGCCAGTCTAGAACGGATTCGTTAGCGGTCGCCAAAGCACGATTGATGGCGCTAAGGGCGGCTTGATAGACGAGCTCAAACCACGGTTCGAGCAGTTCACTGCCGGGTAACGACGGATCGGGCTGCATCAAGGGGGGCGACGCGTGCGTATGGCTCAAGGCAAAGATCAGGCGGGACGATTCGAGGTTTACTTCATCGAGCAGTCGATTCTGAAACCGACGAAACAAGTCCATCCCACGCCACCAGCCCAGGTCAGCATCGACCAGAACAAGAGGATCACCATCAGTTAAAGGACCAATCGTCAACGCGGTGAGTGTCAAGGATCGATGGATCGAATCGGCAGTCTCATGCGTGGCCGCGCCCCAATTTCGCGAGTAGATACCAACTGGTGGCGTGATGTCCTCACGGGCAATCCCGATGCGGCCTCGAAATGAACAATGTCGCCGGGTAGTTGGAGGCGGAGCAGGTGAATGTTGATTCATGGAGCCTGAATGTTGAATGTACGCTGAGAAGAACCAAAAGTCTGGCGGCTCCGATCACGCGTCGGAGTTGTGAACAATTGCATTGCAGTCCCCTACCAATCACCCACACTGCCGTCTCGATAGAAGACACGTTGCGCAATCTCCTGTTCAAACGGGTGTTTTTTTACTTCGTCTTCGTTGATCGAGATTCCCAGCCCAGGCCTCGTGTTCGCCGACACGGTTCGAGTTTTCTTATCGACGGTGAATCCTTCGTCGACAATATCATCCCGCCAGGGGACGTCATTGTGAACAGACTCGCAGATGATGTAGCTCGGCTGTGAGAACCCAAACTCCAGCGATGCCGCTGTGCTGACGGGGCCCTGTGGATTGTGAGGGGCGAGTGCGATTCGATAGGCGTCGGCAAGCGCAGCGATACGTCGAGCTTCGGTGAATCCCCCGCAGTGGGTCAGGTCGAGTTGGCAGATCTCGCATCCTCGGGCGACGAACAAATCACGAAAAGCCGCCAGATGCGTCAGCCTTTCTCCCGCTGCGACGGGCGTGGCGATCGCTGCGTTAATGGCTGCAAGCCCTTCCACGCTCTCCGGCCAACAAGGTTCTTCGAAAAAGTAGAGTCCGTACTGATCGAGAGTCTTTGCGAACTGCATGCCCATCGCGGGTGAAGGTCGCGCGTGACAGTCCACCATGATGTCGATGTCCGCTCCGACCGCCTCGCGCATCGCAGCAACACATGCATCGGCCGCCTTGATTGGTCCCAGGCCTTCGATTGGCATCGTGGGTGGCACCGCCATAGATTTAAACGCTGTGAATCCGTCTTCAACTGCTTCCTGGGCCAGATCCGCAAACTGTTTTGCATGGTCGACGGGTGTCTCATAAAAACTCTCCAGATCGCCGCCGCCAAGGTGGCAATACAATCGGATCGAATCTCGAACGCTGCCGCCCCACAGCTTGTGACACGGAACTCCGTAAGCCTTACCGACGATATCCCACAACGCTAAATCGATTCCGGAAATCGCCGTTGAACGCGTCACTCCGCTGCCGTGCCAGAAGTGCTGCCGCCACATCATTTGCCAGAGATGTTCGACACAAGTTGGGTCCTCGCCGATTAGGAGAGGCGCCAGATCTTCGATTGTGCCGACAACGCCGCGAGTATGCCATTCCAGCGTCGCCTCCCCCCAGCCATAGAGGCCCGGTTGGTCGGTGAGCACTTTCACAAATATCCAGTTCCGCATGCGGGCGTGACAGACATGCGTTTGGATCGCTGTAATTTTCATTGCTTCAGCCAATTTCGAATGTGACGTGATGTGTCGCCCGAGTGTACGAGCTACCGGTCGTACAATGTTTTTGATTTTGTCGCCAAAGTACTTGTTTTTGTCGCCGAAGACAAGTACGCTGTGGGCATGTCAATCACTTCCTACATCAAGAATGACCTCGCGGCGCAGCTGAGATCGGGGCAGGAGTCGCCCGTTCAGCTGACCCTGGATTCACTCGCGGGCCATTACCAGGTCAGCCTGACGCCTGTTCGGGCTGCAGTGGCGGAATTGATTGAAGAAGGGTTGCTGCAGAAAGGCGAAAACAATCGACTGACAGTCGCACGCCCGAGTGGCAAACGCCCCCGCGCCGATCACGAGCCTCGGTCGCCGGAGCCGCCGCGTGATCCGTATGACGATATTGCTAACGACTTGGTGCAACTCAGTCTGAGCGGTGAACCGGTGTATTTGCGTGAGGAAGTGACCGCTGAGAAGTACGGCATCAGCCGCTCGGCGATCCGCAACATTCTGCATCGACTCGCTGGTGAAGGCGTGCTCGATCACATTCCACGACGCGGCTGGCGTTTGCGGCCGTTTCGGCATGACGATCTTCTTGCCTTCATTGAAGTACGTGAGGCGTTGGAGCTGAAAGCATTGGAACTGGCTCGGCCGAAACTGGACACCGACGAACTGGAACGCCTGCTCGAATTGAACACGGCTCCGGGATCAGGCCGGGGGAAACTCTGCGTAAACGAGTCTTTGCACGACTACCTCATCGTCACAGCGGGCAACGCCTATATCCAAGACTTTTTCGATCGTCAGGGGCGATACTACAGACTGTTATTTGTATGGGAGGATCGAGATCGTGATGTAGCGCTCGAGACGATGCGTCAGCACCGAGAGATCCTGACCGCTCTACTGAAGAGGAATTGGTCGGCGGCCAAGAAAGCGCTTTCTCACCATATTCGAGACAATCACCCTGTTCTCGCCAGGGAGCAAAAATCATGATTGATTCATCGTCGCGATCTCTATTTCAGCGATTGCCCAATCACGCATTGACCGTCATCACAGCGTCGACGCCCGACAAGCAAAAAACACAATATCACAGGCTCATCCATTCCTTTCCCGTGTCTATGTGAGAAAATCAGATGAAGCGTTGTCTTTCGAAGTGGAACCCTGGCTTCACTCTTGTCGAGTTGCTTGTCGTGATTGCCATTATTGGCGTATTGGTCGGATTGCTGCTTCCAGCGGTCCAGGCAGCTCGGGAGGCAGCTCGCCGAATGCAATGCTCGAACAACATGAAGCAACTGGGGTTGGCCATTCAGAACTACCACAGTGCGTACAATCAAATCCCCGCCGCAGCCACGCATTTCCATGGCTACAATAACAACGCGACCTATCCCCAAGTGAGCGGGCTTATGTTTTTGATGCCCTTTATGGAGATGGGTGCGCTGCATGACGCCTTTTCGCAGGACGCCAAGAACGCGGCCCCTAACTCGTATCTGTGGGATTCTCCCTCGCTACAGGCTGCTGGCCCACAAGCTGCGTTCATCTGCCCCTCAGCGGCGAACGGAGATTCGACCGAGATCAATAACATTTCCAAAAGCCTATACGTATTCTGTTTGGGTGATGCCATGTGGCACAATGCGAAGTCCGATGCGTCTGAAGGCATGGCCATTGCCAAAATCGATATACGCAGCATGTGGGTCAGTGCTCTGGCTTCCAACATGAACGCGAATAAGCGGCGATTTCGAGACATTCTCGACGGATTGAGCCGCACGATCGCGATGAGCGAAGTGGTGGGTGCTCCCCGAGACCTCGCGCTCGTTCGAGGCGACGTTGCGAACTTCAACGGGATGTACGACGGGACAACTGCATCCGCAGCACCCTGTCTCACCGTTCCAATGACCCCCGACCGACTCTCTTATGTCACTCCTGCGGACTGCTGGCGTGGATTGATTCTTGGTGACGGGAGAGCCATTAATAGCCGATTTACAACAACGCTCTCTCCCAATTCGCCGTCTTGCGCCTACGCCGGCAATAACGATAGTTGGGGCACGTTTGCTCCTACCAGCCATCATCAAGGCGGGGTGCAAACTCTCTTGTTCGATGGGGCGGTTCGATTCGTGTCCGACTCGATCGACAGTGGAAACCTCAACAGCTACCAGGTCAAGTCTGGTGAGAGCCCCTATGGTGTTTGGGGAGCGATGGGATCGCCTCAAGGGAATGAAACAGTGTCGCTCGAATGAATGATCTACAAACGTCATCCTCGATTCATGCCTCGTCTGTCGCTCCCGTCGGACGAAGCAAATTGAGAGAGCGTTTTAGTTCATCTGTAGTTCTTGCGTTCCGAAACTGTTGGTTCATTTAATAGGTTAGCCACCTTCGATCGACATCCACTGCTGACGGGTGGGATCGCTATCCTGCGTTCATACATAATCCTCCTTAACAACGAAATGCAAAGATGAAATCACTATCCATTTCCAGGTTTCTCGTCATCGGACTAGGGGCGGCGTTTTTTGCGGGCTGTTCGGGAGAAGAACTCCCCGTTGGCATGCCAAGCTTGCAGCCGGTCAAAGTAACGATTGTGCAGGGTGGCACGCCGCTGGAAGGTGCTAGCGTTCAGCTCATGCCGGAAGATGCTTCGAATACTTGGGCCAGCGGCGGATCCACCGACGCCATGGGCGTCGTCAACATCATGACACTTGGAAAGTATGACGGAGCGCCGGCGGGGACATACAAGGTAACCGTGGACAAGATCAGTAGTGACGGGCCGGTCGCAGCAGCAAACGATCCTGCCGGGGCTCCACCAGCAGCATTGTTCCGTCTTGTCGACCCTCAATTCAGTTCATCGAAGACCACGGCGGCAGAAGTCACGGTCGCCGAAGGTGTGCCCGCGGAAGAAACGATTGACGTGGGACCGGCCATTAAGAAGGAGCTTCCGAAGCTATAGGATCGACTGTCGTAATTTTATTCATCTGCAAAAAAGCGTTGCGTTATGCTATCGAAGATATTAGTTCTCTCTAAGGAAACCTACTCATGAGCAAATTCTCTTCACGACGTCAGTTCATACAAGCAGTCGGCTTGGGCACCTCGGCACTTGGTGCAGGCATCACGGCATCGGCTCAAGAGACTGGCTCAGTACCGAAAGACGCCAGTGGTCAGGTGATCGCGGGCTTTGAGAACAGCCACGCCGACCCGAATGCATCGCAGAGCTGGCAGCCATTCTCGGATCGCAAGATTCGCGTGGGCATTGCTGGCTACGGGTTGTGTCGTTTTGGAGCGCAGTTCGGTTTCCAGAATCACCCCAACGTCGAGGTCGTCGCGGTCACGGATCTCATCCCCTCACAGTGCGCTGAGTTGGCGAAGGTGTGCGGCTGTGAAACGACTTACCCGTCGTTTGAGAAGATGATCTTGGACGATCGCATTGAGGCCGTGTTCATCGCGACGGATGCGCCCAGCCATGCGAGGTTGGCTATCCTGGGGCTAGAGCATGGTAAGCACGTGGCGTCAGCAGTACCCGCGGTCTTCGGATCGCTCGAAGATGCCGACCGATTGTTTGAAGCGGTCAAGAAGAGCGGTCAGAAGTACATGATGTTTGAGACGTCCTATTTTCGTCCCGATTTGTACGCGATGTACCAACAGTACCAGGCGGGCCAGTTCGGTGAGTTGGTTTACTCTGAGGGTGAATACTATCACTACTTCGGAAAGCTTCTTGGCGGGTACAACCCCAAGACAAAGCAGGTAGACAGCAACGGATGGCGCAAGGGGCTGCCGCCGCAATACTATCCAACCCATTCCAACGCCTACTACATCGGTGTCACTGGCGGGAGCTTTACAGAGGTTTCTTGCATGGGCAACCACAGCATCATTCCGCATTTGCAGGCGGCCAACAACGACTACAAAAACCCGTTTGGATCTGAAATCGCTTTGTTTCGTACCAGCGAAGGTGGGATGTCGCGGATGGCGGTCTGCTGGGACATGCCGTCGGCGCATGGCGAGCAGGGCCGGGTTTACGGACAGCAGACCGGCAAGGGTCAAGCCAAAACCGACCGCCCACCGCTACCACCTGGCGTTGCCGGTGGCGGGCACGGCGGGTCACACGGCCTTCTCACAAGCGAATTTGTGGACGCCATCCTCCGCGATCGCAAGCCTTGGGTGGACGTGGCCCAGTCCCTGAACATGACGGTGGCGGGGATCGTCGCCCATCAATCGGCTTTTCGGGACGGGGAACTATTGAAAATTCCTCAGTACGTGATGTGAAGCTTGCTGTGAGAGCGTCTCGGGACACATCGAGTGAGTTGTTGAGGGAGCGGAACTCGCCAAGAGCTTCGGTCACTTGGCAACGGGAAAGTCGCGACGACGTCCGCTGTAATGAATGAAAGGGAAGCATGGGAGTTGAATCGTTTGCGTTGGCACCACTTGACTATCTGGCAATCGGCGCCTTTTTTGCGATATTATCGATCGTTGGATATTGGGCCGGACGCGGCGAACAGGCCAGTAGCACCGAGTATTTTCTAGCCGGAAAGAAACTCCCGTGGTACGTCGTCGGTGGATCGTTTATTGCATCGAACATCAGCAGCGATCATTTTATTGGCATGATCGGTTCGGCGGTCGTGTTCGGCATCTCCATCTCCATGCTGGAGTGGGGCAATATGATTACATTCTCTCTCTTGATTTGGTTTTTTATACCCTTTCTGTTGTCAGCCAAAGTTTTCACAACGCCGGAGTATCTGGAACTCCGGTTCAACTCCGCGCTGCGTCAGATCTTTGCCGTCGTCACGGTGATCAGCAACGTGGTGGCATTCTTGGCGGCGGTGCTTTACGGCGGTGCGCTGGCGTTGTCAAGCTTGTTCGGTTGGGATCCCTGGTTCGCTGTCATCGCACTGGGAATCGTATCGGGCATCTGGGCGATCTATGGGGGCTTATCGAGCGTCGCGTGGACCGATCTATTGACAGTGGCGGTCATGATCGTGGGAGGCCTGACTGTCACGATTCTTGGCTTGGACGCGCTGGCGGGTGACGGCGGATCTTTGATCGATGGATTTCGCATCATGATCGAGCGGAATCAAGCGACGCATGGGCAGTGGGCGGAGGCTGTCGCGGTCAACGCACATCATCTTGCTGGCGGGGACGCCGGTTCATACGATCGCATGTCTCTCTTTCAAGGTGCAACTCATCCGATCGTTCCAGCAATCAGTCTCTTACCTTTCATCCTCTCGGTGGGCGTTTGGTACAACGTGCTGAATCAGTTCATGATCCAGCGTGTGCTTGGTGCAAGGAGTGAATATGATGCCCGGATGGGGATTGTGTTCGCAGGTTGGATCAAGGTGATTATGCCACTGATCACAGTGGTGCCAGGGATGATATTGTTCGCGCTGCATCCTGAAATTTTGCTGGGGCCGTGGGATCAGGTGAAGCCTGAAGCCGACAAGGGCTACGTGCAACTGATCCAGTCGCTGGTGCCAGTGGGTCTGCGCGGCTTGCTGCTAGCGGCGCTCTTTGGTGCGATCCAGTCTACCGTAAACTCGGTGCTCAACTCGACCTCGACCATCGTCACGCTCGACATCTACAAGCGGATGTTTCGCCCCCAGGCGTCGGATCGGGATCTCGTCACAGTGGGCGTGATCTCATCGGTCGTCATCCTGGCGATCTCCATCGTGCTGGGCGGATTCGTTGGCAGGCTTGGCGGCAGTTTGTTCGAGTATATTCAATCGCTTTATGCGTTTTTTGCACCTCCATTTGCCGCAGTTTTTGTTCTTGGCATCCTCTGGCGGCGGATCAACGGTACCGGTGCGCTGGTAACGGTCATCTCTGGATTCGGTTTGGGCATCGCAATCAAGTTGGTTTTGAACTTTGCCGCCACCCCTCCCGCGTGGCTGGTGCCCTACGCCAATCAGGCATCGATCAACTGGTTCTTCTGTTTGGCAGTATGCAGCGGTGTGAGTTTGCTGACGCCTCCGCCACGGGCTGAGCAGGTGACCGATCAACTCACTTTCAACTGGCGCAAAATGAATATTTTCAGCGACCTCGGCGACCATTGGTACTCCAGTGTTGTGACGTGGTGGGGATTGTTCATCATCACGATTTTAGCGTTGTTTATAATATTCTCCGGTTTCGTTTTACCCAGCGGTTGAGCTCACCTGAACCTGCGGATCGGCCGACTGGCCGGATGCCCCATCCTCAGGAATCGTGACGGCCACGACCGCCGCGCCCACGCTATCGCCGAAGACATTCACGGCGGTACGGAATCGGTCGAGCAACCAATCGACCGAGAGGATCAACCCGATGTACTCCAACGGCAACCCGACGGCGCTGAGCACGATCAGCATCGTTACGAGTCCGGCTTCCGGGATACCGGCGGCGCCGATCGCCGCCAACGTCGCGGTCACGGCCACGATGGCCTGTTGCGATAGGGTCAAATCCATCCCAATGACTTGGGCGATGAAGATCGCGGCGGCGGCCTCATAGAGCGCCGTGCCATCCATGTTGATCGTGGCCCCGAGCGGGATCACGAAGTCAGAGGACCGTTTCGAGATGCCTGCGGACTTGGCGCACTCGAGCGTCACCGGCAGTGTTGCTGAAGAACTCGCGGTCGAGAATGCCGTCAACAATGCTTGGCTCATCGCGACAGCATAGCGGTAGGGGTTCTCGCGGCGGACGATCCAAAAGATCAAGGGCAAGACGATGAACGCATGAATCGCCAGGCCGATCAAGACGGTGGCAAAGTACCAACCGATCTGTTGAATTTCCTGCAGAAACTTTCCTTCCGCTTGCGCCTGGCCGAAGCGAGCGGTGACCAAACAGAAAATACCCAGGGGCGAGATCTTCATCAAGATCATGACGAATGCGAGGAGTGCATCATTGGCTTCACTCACCAGCGTCGTGAGCGTACGGGTTCGCCTTGGCATTGTCGTCAGCAAGGCACCGAAACAGATCGTGAACACGATGATCGGTAGCAACTCCGTCTCCGCCGCGGCTTGAAATAGGTTGTCCGTGACCAGCATCAACGCGAGATTTTTTAAGATCGTGCTCGTACTTGGCACGTCATCGGCGGCGCTGGGAATTTCACCGAAGACGTCGGCGACCTCCGCTTCGGTCAGTCCGCTCTCTTCCGCTAACGTTCTCCGCAGCACGTGTTTCGGCTCTTCAGCTCCCTTGTCGAGCTGCTCCAGGCGGGCTGGATCGACCGTACCGACACCGGGGCGGATGATGTTGACCACCACTAGACCGACCAACACCGCCAGCACCGTGGTGCAGAAATAGTAACCGATCGCAGCGGCGCCTGGTTTGCCAAGCCGCCGGACGTCCCCCAATCCCAAGATCCCGCACATCACCGAGGTGAATACCAGCGGCACGACGATCATCTTGAGCGACCGCAAGAACAGCTCACCGCCGATTTCAAAATGCATCGCGACATTGGGCCACAACAACGCGAGGGCGATCGCGGCGACGATCGCCCCGGCGATCCAGTACGTCAACGCGTTGCTGTGTTTGGGTGCGTTGGGGTCGTCTGTCATCGTGGGGGTCCTTCATTGCCGGGAGAATGTGGAGCGGGCTGCCCTGTCCAGCTACCTCAGTTCGATTATGGGCCAATGCGATGGGTATCGGAAGCATACCCTGTCGAGACGTGTTGCTGGGCTGACGACGGCCCGATCTAATAGGCGTCTGGGAGAATCATTCGTATAAGATTGAATAAGGAAAGCAGCGATGGCGACACAATCGGTAGCGAAGAAACGGACGAAGACGGCAGCGGGTGGCGGTCGGGGAACAGCCGATTCGGCAGGGAATACGAGCGGCAATGCAAAGCGTTCCAAAGCCAAAGTCAATCGCTTTCATCAACGGCTCGGGACGCTGACCTATTCCCAAGCCTGCAAGCTGCTGCTCGATGAAGGCGCGAAACTCATCCAACGCGGTGGTCAAGCGTTCGAGATCCAGTCCGACCGTGATGTTTTCTTGGGCGGCGATCTGTTCCGTGTCCGCGTCGAGGATGCCGATACTGACAACGGTGTAGCCATCGCCTCGTTGACACTCTCGTCGGACCGCAAGAAACAGCTCGCCGTGAATTGTGATTGCTGCGACACGCCCTGTGTTCACGTGGGCGCGGCGCTCGAGTACTTGCTCGATGCCAAGAGCGTTCTCGGTCTGGCCATGCCCCCGGACGAAAGCGTGCCGCTGGAGCACTTAACGCCAGCGGAACTGCGGCACCGCATGCTCGCCGACCGGGAGAAACGCGCCTCGGAGGAAAAGATGACCGTCCGGTCGATCAACTCGGAGAAGCCATGGACGGATTACGTCGTTACCAGCTCCGGCAGTGGACGGACGTACCGGGTGGCGCTGCGGAGTCTTGACGGCGACGACTCATACTGCACCTGTCCGGATTTTCGCACCAACCGGTTGGGAACTTGCAAGCATGTGGTGCACGTGCGGAGCAAGATATCGAAACGATTTTCTGCGGCGAAACTGCGGGCGCCCTACCGTCGCAAACGATTGTCGCTCGGACTGCGATACGGTGATTTCGAGGGCGACCGGGCAACAGGACTGCAGTTTTACCTGCCCCATGAATCCACCAAGGCAGGTGGCGATGAGAAGTTAAGCGAGTTGGTCGGCGAATTCACTGAACGCTCCACCACCGACGCCGTCGCCGTGATGGCGCATGTGCAGGCCCTCGAGACGGCTGGATATGACGTCACGATTTTCCCCGATGCCGAAGCCTACCTGCAGCGGAAGCTGACGCAGCAACGCTTGAAGCAGCGGTGCGATGAAATTCGCCAAGACGCTGAGAATCATCCGCTGCGGACTGAGCTACTCGACGCTCAATTGCTGCCCTATCAACTCGATGGGATCGCGTTCGCCGTCGGCGCAGGCCGCGCGATCTTGGCTGACGACATGGGGCTCGGCAAAACAATCCAAGGCATTGGGATCGCGGAGTTACTATCCCGCCTCGCCGATATCCGCCGCGTCTTGGTCGTTTGTCCCGCCTCGCTGAAGGCTCAGTGGCGAGCTGAAATTACCAAGTTCTCGGACCGCTCGACTCAGATCGTGATTGGCAATGGGGAAGAGCGCTGTGAGCAGTATCAAAGCGACGCGTTCTTCACGATCTGCAATTACGAACAGGTGTTGCGAGATCTCTCTGCGATTGAGAACGCTCCCTGGGATCTGATCATCCTGGACGAAGGCCAGCGGATCAAGAATTACGAATCCAAGACCAGCAACGTGATCCGGCAGCTTCAAAGCCCGTTCCGGCTCGTGCTCTCAGGTACGCCACTGGAGAATCGCCTCGGCGAACTCTTCACGGTCGCACGCTTCGTCGATGATGATCTGCTCGGCCCCGCCTACCGATTTTTTCATAATCACCACGTCGTTGACGAGCGCGGCAAGACGCTGGCCTATCGCAATCTGGATACGCTGCGTGAAACGATGTCGCCGATCCTGCTGCGGCGGACCCGCACGGAAGTCGCCCGGCAGTTACCCGAACGGACCGACCAAGTCGTCCGCTGTGAAGCGACGGCCGAGCAGCTCGAGATTCACGACAATGCGGTCCGCATCGTGGCCCAAATTGCTGGCAAAAAGTTCATGACAGAAATGGACAGACTGCGGATGCAGAAGTGTCTATTGCTCGCCCGGATGGCCTGCGACAGCACGTATCTCTGTGATCAAGAGGCGGCCGAATACAGCAGCAAGCTGGAGCGGATCACCGAGGTGATGGCCGAATTGATTGCCGATCCAAGTCGCAAAATTGTCTTGTTTAGCGAGTGGCGACGAATGCTCAGCCGCATTGAATCGCGTATGGATGAGATGGGCTGCGAGTACGTGCGGCTCGATGGGAACGTGCCCCAGAAAAAGCGAGCGGAGATTGTCGCGCGGTTCCAAAATGATCCGGAGTGCCGGGTGATTTGCATGACCAATGCGGGGTCGACCGGGTTGAACTTGCAATCGGCCAACACCGTGGTCAACGTCGACTTGCCATGGAACCCCGCTGTTCTTGAACAACGCATCGCTCGGGCCTACCGGATGGGCCAGAAGCAACCCGTCCATATCTATAAGTTCGTGACTACTCATGCCGCCTGCCCAACGATCGAAGAAGGATTGTTAACCACGCTGGCGGCAAAGCAAGACTTGGCGGACGCATCGATCAATATCGATAGCGACGTCAATGAGGTAGCGATGCAGAGCGGTATGGAGGATCTCAAGCGTCGGTTGGAGGTCATCTTGCCGCCGAAGTTGGCCGCGCCGGTGGACGAAAGCCAACAACGCCGCGTCGAAGCGGAGGCGGAGCGATTGGCGGGCGAGAAACGCCGTGAGCAAGTCGCCCAAGCCGGCGGCCAATTGTTATCGGCAGCGCTGTCCTTGGCCGGTGGACTGGTCGGCAACACGGCGGCGGAGCCTGACCAAGCGAAAGTGGACGCGTTAACGAGCAAACTGAGCGAATCGATCGAGCGAGACGAGCAAGGCCGACCGCAATTGAAAATCAGTTTGCCGAGCGATGACGCGCTGAGAGACTTGGCATCGACGCTGGCGCGGTTGTTGGGTTGAGCAGGGTTTTTTGACCCATTTTCATTCGCGAGGGACGTCGATTTTATGAGTGAGGCTTAGTCTGGGCTGTTAAATCATTGGGGTTGACGTCGTGTTTTTATTCCATTGACGTTGTTAGATTTTACCTCTCCAGCAGCTTTGCTGCGGGGGAGGTCGAGCGACGCCGTTCAGGCGTACGCGAGGGAGGGGACCGTCCACCCATTTCAACGTGATTGGCCCTGTGTCGATGCCCCCTCACCCGAACGTCGCTAAAGGCTCCGTTCGACCTCTCCCCCAGCAAAGCTGGTGGAGAGGTCGAAGAAAAACCTGCGCAAGCGATTCTTGTGTCAAGAACGAAGATTTACGGCTCATCCGATGGAAGCGTGCGCGGAGCACAGGGGCAGGTTTTTCTAGGCATGGCTCTAGTGTCCAATAATCTTACAAAAATGCGTCCCTGACGAACCAATGTCCGCCAGGGACCGGCAACACCATTGGCGTACCGCTTTTGCAGGGAAACGCTGGCGACCGAGATATCCCTTGCCAAGCCAGCACCTCTGCAGAGCTCGGCTCCGTTTCTCCCAGCAGCTCCAGTCTAACGTTCACTATCACCTCCGATAAATCAATCATTGGATACTGGAGCCATGCCTCCAAAACCTCCAGCGCACGCTTCCGTCGGATGAGCCAGATTTAACAGCCCAGCATCAGCCCGTAGTCTCATGGGCCAGTCCCGATCCGAAGTCGCGAAAGCGACGACAGCACTCTGCCGGGGACGTTAGTCCCCGGTCCAGCATGCAAAAGCTGGCGAAGCCCCGTGAGTGGCGGCAGTAAATGAGAGGTGCGCGCCAGTTGTGGAGTCGCTGTCGTCCCGTTCGGGACTATTGATCCGTGTTACGGTATGTCCGGGGACTTGCGTCCCCGGCAGAGAGCTTCCGTCCCTTTCGGGACTGAGTGCAGTCACCTCCGTCGAGCGAATTCGCTAGCAAAACCCTATGGATAGAAGAAGGGTTCGTCGCGATGCTAAACGCATCGAATCATTTTTCTAGCCTACTACTGCCATCGGGCCTGCAATGACAAATGCAAAACGGTCGCCGCTTTTGTTGATCAGACTTCGCAGCGCTGCGATTGCGCCGCAGCACGCCGTCGTCGGTTACCATATGCGAGCAGTCCCAACACACCGAAGATCGCGAGCGATGTCGGTTCGGGGACTGAGGCAGCTTCGGGGGTTAGCAGGTAGGCACCGCCGGTGCCTTGAGCGATGATTTGCCCGCTGCTGGTAATTCCTCTCGCAGAGTTCAAAGTAATGCCAAGACTGGAATTGATCAGATCGTTTAGGTCTAGCATGCTGGCGCCATCGTATAGAAACGCATGGCTGGCGATGTCGCCGGTCGTACTACTGTACCCAACGACTTGTCCTGAATCGTTGATTCCATAGGCATGGCTGTAGCTTCCGCCTAAGGTGCCCAGAGGGTGAAGTATAAATCCCGCGTCAACTGGCGCAGCGGCGAGCATGGCCAGCAGGCAGCAACTTAAAATCTGTTTCAAATTCATCGAATTTCCCAATAAGATCCAGAGCCAATACTAAAATGGAGTGTGCGGCACTGGTTCTAAGGGGGGGCGAGTTTGGCAACCCCCGTCTGGAAATTTTAAGCGGATTTTTTTCCCCCGTGGATCCACGGACCGTTCGTGCGGAGATTTGTTTTCGCGGGGATCGCTTCGAGGTGCGAGTCGGTCGCCGACTGAGCAGTCGCGAGGAACTCTTTCGATCTCACTCAATTAGCTGGCCCCGGCTAACGCCCACCAGCTAATTCAGCGCACAATTTGATCATGTCAACTCAATACCGAGCGTTTCTTCGCTTGTAATTTGGGTTGGGGATGGTGCGAGGAGCGTCCACTCGCTCCAGCCAAGCTTGCAGTTGATCATTGAGCTTCTCGGCTCGCTCGGGCATTTCTTTCGCGAGGTCGTGGGCTTCGGAAGGATCTTGGGCGAGGTCGAAGAGTTCAACGATGCCATCGTCAGGGCGATAGATGAGTTTCTGATCGCCCGTACGAATCACGCTGCCGGGGCGACCTCCAGGGTGATAGTGGGGGAAGTGCCAGTACAAGGGGCGATCGGCTAGCGATCCATTCTCAGCGAGCACCGAGGTGAAGCTGACGCCATCGACGTTCTCGGGCATCTCCGCTGGATCGACGCCAGCAATCTCAGCCAAGGTGGGTAGGAAATCGGGTGTGATGATCGGTACATCACTGGTCTGGTTCGCGGGCACTCGGCCCGGCCAGCGGACGATCAGCGGAACTCGAAGGCCGCCTTCGTACTGGGATCCTTTGCTCCCTCGGAGCGGATCGTTGTTCGCTGGCCCCTTTGCTCGCCCCTTCACTTCGAGGTCCAATCCGCCATTGTCGGCATACAAGATAACGAGCGTGTCGTCGGCTTTGCCCGATTGATCGAGGAAATTCAATAGCTGCCCCACGCTCTGATCCAGGGAGTCAACCATGGCTGCGTAATCGGCATTGGTTTGGGGGCTGTCCTGGTCGACTCGGTTTGCATATGCGTCGCGAGTGTCGTTATTGAAACGAAGCGGCGTGTGGACTGCGAAATGAGAGATGACGACAAACACGGGTTGTTCGGCATGCTCTTGGATAAAGTCGGTTGCCATGTTGGTAAGGCGGGAAACGCCTTTGGGATCATCTTGATTTTTTTCACGGTTGAAATTCCAGTCGTCATAGCTTTGGTCGAAGCCATGGCCCGCAGGGCTACCACCGGCATGCCATTTCCCGAACGATGCCGTGGTATAGCCTGCGGTCTTGAGTACTTCGGGGAGGGTGGTCCATGCATCCTTCAAGCCGCTGACGTTCCAATTGGGAGGTTCGCTGAGCTTCTCGTTGGGAAATTGTTTTGCTGAGCCCCGGATCCAGTTGGTAGTGCCTGTTCGCGCGGGATATTGGCCGGTGTAAAGAGACACCCGAGTCGGCGAACAAACCGTGCAGGCAGCATAGGCCTGATTGAACCGCATGCCCTGGGCGGACAAATTGTCGATGTTCGGCGTCCGGTGGAAGGTACTGCCGTAACATCCGAGGTCGTTCGGTCCCATGTCATCGACGAAGATCATGACGATGTTGGGGGGCTCTCCTACCGGCGGCTTCGCGTGTGCATTGCATGCCAACGCGACGCAGCCAAAGAGAGGAACGAACATCGTGAGAGTCTGGAGTCGAGACAGCATGGAGATCGTCCTGAGAAACGATAAGAGTGTGTGCAATTAGGATGACAGAATTCTATCGTAGTGGATACGCGACTGCGCAACGGGAGATCCCAAACCAGCGCGATCAGCCCTCCCCGAACCCAACTCCCTTCAGAATTCGCTTCCTTGGATGCCGTCTTGGCCTGCTGGAGTCAACAGAGCGCCGAGGACGCGGACTTGAATGGAAGACGCAATGAATCGGGTGCTGCCATCAGCCCTCGCAAAGTTTGCTCCCGCGATGTGTGCCGATCCCCAGTTGTCTCGGTAGGGAATACCTTTCAAGTCCGGCACGATGAGCTTTCCACGACGAACCGTCCCGTTGCTCCCGCCGATCCAGACCGGCTCATCCCAGTACCAGGAAGAGGGCGTTTGCACGGTGGGATCGTAGGCCTTCTCGCCGATTGCGATGGTATTGCTCAAGCCGTCTTCGACGTCGCGGAATCGCTTCCAATGCGGGCGATCCATCATCAGCCACTCATTGCCTGCATAATCCGTTTTCGCCATGATCAAACCACCTGATTCGTACTCACCATAGAGGTCACTGACCGTGGCTGTGGGAGTCCGGTTGGAACGGGACGGGCACCCGTAGATGGGAATGTTCGCGACGGGACGTGTTCCATCGTACAGGTTTCCCAGTTCGAGTTGTGGGAGAATACTGTAGGTCCAAGGTCCAGTTTGCATCTGGCCGACTCGCTTCGGGTCGCCGACTCCCCACAAAAGCAAATCGCTTGCGTTGCGTTCGAACGTCGATGGTTGAATCGCGGGTCCACCTAGCAGAGACAAGTCATTGCCGGACGCTGGGCCGCCGTTGGGAGGGATGAGACTGAATGAAGCATGGAAATTTTGCACGGCTAGAATCTGCTGTCGCATTCGATTTAAGCAGTCCAAGCGTCGAGCTGCTTCCCGACTGCTCTGGACAGCGGACAATGTTAACGACAGCAACAAACCGACAATCGCGATCACGATCAGAAGTTCGATCAGCGTAAAGGCACACCTTCGCATCGACATCTCAAAAGACCTTACTTTGGAGTCACTGTGCAGAATCTTCTTCTGGAACACGCCAAATTTCGGGGATGGCATTCAGGTTCTCTCGGCACTGCTGCCCGCTGACCTTGTAAACTAAAAATGCCCCGTGAATCGAATCGACTGGCGTTTGATCCCACAGCCATTTCTCGTCACTCCTCAGGCTCAACGATGATTGGCTGACAATCAGCCAGCAGTCGCCATCAGGTATCGCTGGCAAAACAGAAGTCACCTGCACGGAGGCTGTCGTGTCCGATCGCGCCAATTCATCCCGTGCCACTGTACCGGTCACTAAAAATGCCGGCCTGTCACCAGGATGCTGTTGAAACCAATCCTCCAAATCATAGCGTGACTGCTCCCAGTCCGTGGCATCGTTGTACAGATAGCGGAATCCTTGCGACGATCCACCGACAGCTTGGTTGAAAAATGGCATCCAGTCCGGTGCCACGCGCAATGAGGCTGACACAGACAACAAGCAGCCGAAGATTGCCAAACCACGCATCAGGTTCGAAAGAGTATGTGTTCGCCGCGATATCGTCTCGCGATCCGAGAACGCGTTGGCGACCGAGACAAACAGAAACGGGTAGGCCGGGATGACATAGCGAACCTGTTGTCCAATCCCGGATTTCACCGAAATGACGAACAGGATCAACATGGCTGAGGTTGCCGCAAGCGCGATCGATTGGTTGAAATGTTGAAATCGGCGAACGGTGGCAGCTAGTCCCAGGCCAATCGCCAACCAAGTCCCCAAAGGCAGCTTGACCATCATCGAGTAGAGGTAAAACCACCACCAGCTTCGCGTATGATTGCTGCCCCAAGCATAGGAAGAAAGGCCGCGATCAAAGTCATACTGTTGACGGTCCAGCCCCTGAAGATACTGGGCAGGAACCAATGTGGGCAGAAGCGCCAAGAATGTTCCGCGGAACCGATTTCCCGTCAACGACGGAACCGGCTCGTCATTCTGGCTAAGTGTGGTCGAAAAAAACTCATGCTCGCCGAGCGGTTGTAAGACGCCGGCGAATCGATAGGGAAGGCAAACAATCAGCCAGCAGATCGCGAGGCACAAGCCGGACTGGTAGAGCGTCGCTTTCCATTGATTGGCACGAGTGGTGATTAGGATCCACATTGCGAAGAGCGGCACCAACAATAACGCAGTGAACTTGCAAATCAATGCAACTCCAAAAGCCACTGCAAAGCCAGTGGCGTGGATGACTGTTCGGCCCTGAATCCACTTGGTGAATAGATAGGCTGACGCGACCATCATCACGGCGACGGGAACATCGTTTGTGATCAAGGATCCATGGCTCAGAACCTGAGGTTGGAAAGCCCACAAGGTTGCGGCGCATAAACCTCCGAGGCGGTTGCTGAGATCCCGGCCCCACAGATAACAAACCACCGTCCCGACGAGCGCAAAGACACTGACCAGCAATCGGCCTCGAAAAAGTCCCGATTGAAAATCGCTTGGATGTTGCAAGAACAAACGGCGACCAGCCAGAAATTCAGGACGATCGGGAGGCTCCCAGTCCGTTCGATCCAAATCGTTCATTAAGGACGAGCGTGACGCTGGAAACGTGCCGAGTCCGCGAATCAGTGGCGGGTTGACATTGAATAGCTGAACATCACCGTACTTCCAATACGCGAGTCCAGCATAGAAGTGGCCGAATTCGTCATGCACGGGTGAAGAACGATAGGCGTGCCATCCCAAACAGGCAGATTGAAGCGAAAGCAGCACCAGCATCAAAGCGACTGGCCAAGTTCGCACGACCCACCGATTGAGCGTCCCGCTAGTCGACAATCTCAACTCCAATTTGTGCCAGCATCGGAGTCATCCGGGTCGACACTCTGCCGCTGTTGTCACTGATGCTCACACGAATATTTGAATAGAAGAGTCCACGAAACTTTGATTTTTCTTTCAGCACAATACCGATTTGCAACGGTTCCTGAGAGTTGGATTCCTCGGCAGAACTCAGGTCAATCTCGATCGGTGCGTCGTCTTGCAACAGTTCCACGTCAGTAACTTCTAATTGACTTGCTTCAACGTTTTCCAGTTCCAGCTTGTGCACCAGCCGATTATTTTTCTGAGCTGAGATTGCGCCAACGAGCGACATTCGAGGTAAAAGCCGAGGACCGTTGACTCCGTCGAAGGCTAAAGTGGCTTCATCAATCGTTGCTTGATCCGACTTCACGGTCAGCTGGTGAGTGTTTTTTCCCAAGTTAGCCGCCGTGATTTGGATGTCAACTTTGTGAGCTTCGTTGGGCTGCAAGACCATTTGCCGCGGGTCAATTAACACGCACCCACAGCTAGGAACGATGTCGTCGATCCGCACAACCTGGTCGGTTTGATTGACCAAATTGATTTGATGCTTTTCACCGGAGCCAATAATGATCGATCCAAGCGAAACCTCCTTCCCCCGAAAAACCACTAGTTTTGCCGGAGAAGCGACAGCCTGCGATTTCGGAAAAACTTTGCTCTGAGTCAGTGCGTAGCCCGCCACGCATACGCCTCCGAGCAAACCTACTATTAGCCCGCCTCGAGCGAAACTTAGGCGTCGTTCGGAAATAATTTACCTGATTGGCATCGACCTGCGGCATACGGATTTGCATAATGGTTAAATGCCGGATGCAACACTGGTCGATGGACTCCGATCGAAATATAACGCGCTTGTTGATGACCTCGATGAGCGGGGCAGG
>NZ_SJPK01000005.1:163428-446044 GCF_007859855.1 Allorhodopirellula solitaria | reverse complement strand
TGCTCAGTGGAGTGTGGGATGCCGTCTATGAGAACTGGCTCCAGTCAAAACCGACCGTCGGCGACCTTATCAATTTGGAAACAGCGTGATGCAGGACTCGTCGAGCGCACCAAGCGGATCGCACCCGCCTGGCACGTTCCTACCGTAGCAAGTTTCATGCGGAGTTACCGCATCCTAAAATGGATGCGTTGGTCGAATCGCTTTCGCAATGCTGGGATACCGGGGAGAAGGCTCTGGTTTTTGTCCGCCGGGTCGCCTCCGTTAAGGAGTTAAAGCGAAAACTGGATGACCGCTATAACGAATGGTTGATGAATCGTCTACGCGCCGAACTGCCTCAGCGGATGCAGGAACCGTTGGAGTCCCTGTTCGAGACTTTTCGACAGCAGCGGCTCGCTGCAGGAGCCAAACAACTTGATTCCTCCGCTGATGTTCCTTCGGACCGTGGCAAGGGTTCGGATTCCGGAGGATTGGATACGTTTTTCGCGTGGTTCTTTCGTGGCGAAGGGCCTGAGAACGTTGTTAGCGGCGCGAATATCCAACGTCGGTTTATTCAACGCGGTACCGTCTTGGCTACGTTCTTTTCCGACAACTACGTTGCCGATGTTATGAGATGCGAACCCGCCGAGGTCGAGGGTCGACTCGGCAAGTTGCTTGGGCTCACGCCAGCAGCACTTATCGAAGTGCTGCAAAAGGCGGCTGGTCGATTCCTCAGCGGCGGGGCGAAAAGACAAACTCGCGCTGATCGATTTGAAGCTGTGCAGGCAGCGGCGATTGAATTGCTAAAGGATAAGAAGTGCCATTTCCAAGAGGAAGCGCGCGTTGCATGGCACGAACGTTTTGAACGGCAAGTTCACGCCAACCCCGCTGCGCAAGCGTCTGATATTGACGGTTTGCTTTCTGTCGAAACATTCTTCACCAAGCTGCGCCAACGCCCCGAACTTCGCGCTGCTCTGTGGCCTGATCCGGTCGACGATTGCGCTACGAAACGGTTTCGAGAACGTGAGTGGCGGGGAAGTATGCTTGCGTCGGTGGCTCGGTTGGGTCACGCGTTTATTGATCTGTATGTTTTAGTCGCAGCCCGTCTAAAAAGCCTCGATCAACAATCACAGCAGCGCGGATCCGAAGATGATGTGGCATCCAACACGGACCAAATTTCTGAATATCTCGATCTTCTTGAACAACAGCGGATAACGGATCGAAACGCTAGGGGCTGGCGAGCGTTCGATGAATTGGTCGCTGTTGCGGCGAATTTTGACTTGATCGTCGATGTCAACGCGCCAGACGTTCGTGACCAGCATGTCGATGATGCGGCCAGGGACTTTGGCGGGCTGCTGGGTCGCCAACAGCCTGTAGGCGGAATGTCGGGAAAGGTAAATGAAACATTGGTCCGTCAGTTTCGCATGCCAGGGTATCCGCTGGTCTTGTTTTCTACGGACCTGCTGCAAGAGGGTGAAGACCTTCACACGTTCTGTTCGTCAATACACCACTACGGAATCTCATGGACTCCGTCTTCGATGGAGCAACGGACCGGGCGAATTGATCGTGTTCGCTCTCATTCGGATCGGCGTTTTTCCGACCTGCATGTGGACAGCCTTTGTGGCGACGAGAAATTGCAGGTGTATTTTCCTCACTTGGAGGACACAGTGGAAGTCTTTCAGGTCCACCGGGTGCTGGATCGTATGAACGTGTTCCTGCGGCTCATGCACGAAGGTCTCACTGTCGCCAAAGTGGAACAACGAACGATCAATACGAGCGATGAATTTGCGAAAGCACGGAAACCTCCGGAGCAGATTCGCGGCCGATTGAAAACTGCGTTTCCCGTCCGAGAATCACATTTGATCGGGACCAGAAAAACGCTAGCCGCTACCAATCGAATTCAGAGACAGATTCACGAACGATTCAATGGTCTCGCGCGCCATGAGCTTTCGGGCCTGACGATTCAATGGGAGCCAGCGGTTACAGCAGGTGTGCTAATGGGGACAGCGAAGCTGAAGCAACGCATTCAACCTTTCACTCTTATCCTTGACTCCATCGACCATTTTCCATGCGTCCGGTGCATTAGTCCAGTTGGACGCGTTGATCCCGGATGTGAGATGGAGGCGGTTCTGCACGCCGCGTCTACCAGTCCGATGAAGATTGGGGCAATCGTTAGGAAAGACGATCGCAGCTACGATTTGACGACCGAAGGTGAAGTGCTTCTGGGCGGCAACGATTCGGCGAATCGAAAGCGGGTGGCAGATCTGATTTGTCGAGTAGTGCATGACGCAGATACGCTTGAGTTCGAGCTACTGCCGGGACGAGATGAGTCGCTAGACAAATTTCGAGAAGAACTTCGTAAGGAGATGTCTCATGACGACTGATTGGGTTCAGATGTCAAAGCCGGCAGACTTCAGCATCGAAGGTAGCCAAGTTGAAGTATCGCTCCGTGACGGTCGTAAGCATCGCGTCGAGGTGATTGATAGGGACGGCGAACTCGTACTTAGAGCATTCGTTGTGAAGCAGCAAGTCGTCAAGTCGTCGCCTACGTTACCGTTGACAATTTGGAAGCGGAACAGAAGCGTATCGTTGGTCGCCTTCCGCATCGACCGTAAGAACCGATTGATTGCTGAGTGCCGGGCGCCAGCGTCTGGGCTCACGCCGGAAGAGTTTCAATTCTATCTCCGCACCATTGCGGTCGAGGCCGACCGTCTTGAATTCTTGCTAACAGGACGAGACCAAGAATGACTGCGATTGATGTTTTCTACCGACGCGGACGCTATGCTTTCCTCCAAACCGACCCACATGCGCCAGCAATGGGATTTTAAAGTTGAATGGACGATCTATACGCATCTTTCTCGTCGACGGTGACGCGTCAGGCTTGCTCACTGCCGAGGTTATGAACTGGAGTGGCAAGTTGCTGGTTTCGCCACGAACGAAATTGGCCGAACTGGCCAAGCGTGAAGAGATTACGCGAACAGGCATCTACATTCTCGCGGGACCGGATCCTGAGAATCCGATCGGTGAGGTTGTCTACGTGGGCGAAGGCGACAACGTTTTCACGCGGCTGGCTTCTCACGATAAGGATGAACGCAAAGAATTCTGGACGCGCTGCGTCGCCGTGATCAGCAAGGACTTGAATCTGACCAAAGCCCATGTTCGATACCTGGAAAGTCGCTTGATCTCCTTGGGCTACGCCGCCGGCCGCGCCAAGATCCACAACGGCACCGCGCCGCCGCTGCCACCAATGCCGGAAGCGGACGTCGCCGATATGGAGGGCTTTCTCGAGCATATCGAGTTGGTGTTGCCGGTCCTTGGATTCTCGTTTCTGAAGCCAAAGCCGACGGTTCATTTCACTTCCCCAGGCAAGCCTGAACCAACCGACAGCTCGCCAGTCTTCGAGTTCGCTTCGGGCGAGGCATCAGCAAGAGCGAAAGAGATTGATGGCGAGTTCGTTGTTTTGAAAGGTTCAACCGCGACGCTGGAACCGCGAGCAAGTTGGACAAGCTATCGCGAGCTACGAGCACAACTGGTCGAAGACAAAAAGCTGGTCGAAATTCCTGACAAAAGACTGCTCCTCTTCGCCGAAGACGTTTACCTCAGCAGCCCGAGTGCTGGAGCCGCCATCGTCGCAGCCGGCAACACCAACGGGCGTGCGGCCTGGAAGACAAGCGACACACGCCAAACCTACGGCGACTGGCACCAGGCACAACTGCCAAGCGACGATAGCGAATGAAGATTTATCTCGACGATGAACGAACTACGCCTGACGGCTACACGCGAGTTTACTGGCCCGCCGAGGCGATCGAGTTGCTGACAACCGGTGCGGTCACCGAGATCAGCCTGGACCATGATCTTGGTGGTGACAACCGTGGCACCGGCTACGATGTCGTCCTTTGGATCGAAGAACAAGTGGCGCTACATGGCTTCGTGCCGCCGGCGATGAAGGTTCACTCGGCGAACGTGTCGGCGAGGACGAAGATGGAGAGTGGCATCCGGGCGATCGAGGCAATGGTGAAAAAGCGAACTCCTAATCAAGATTCCCGACCGGCCCAACCAAACCGCCCACCGTCTTGCGATCCTGCGTGCCCGGTTTGCGGTGTGCGATTGATCGACATCCGCGCCAAGTTGCAGTGCTCGGTATGCCACCGGATTTGCGAGACCTGCTGCGAAGGTGATCGCGGCTAGCGATGATGCGTTGTTGACGACGACCTGACGATCCGATCATGCGGTGATGTTGGTCAGCGTCGCCAGTATGACGGCGATGGTTGCTGCTCATGCTCGCGTCGTGACAGGTGGCCGTCCGCTGGCAATGAACTTTGCCGACAGCGTTGACTGCGGTCGTCGATTCTTGTTCAAAACAACATTGACTGCTGGTCGGTCGCGAAGGCCGATTCCGGCGACTCCCCGTTTTTTAGCTCGAGCACGTAAGCTTCGATCTCGCCGACGAAGGGGAACCATCTCGGCATCAGTTTCTCGCTGGTGGATAACCTCCAGGCGTCCGTTTGTTGGATTTGCTGTGCTAGCGAACGGAGCTTCGCGCGGTAACGCCGCTCTTGCGTGATCGCCTCTTCGTCATCCACCGGGTGAATATATTCGATCATCAATTCGAATGGGCAGCCGCACTGCAGCTCGCGCCGGCGACTGGCGACATCGGTCGATCTCCCGACCTTCACGAACTTCGCGCCGAAGCATTCACACGTGATGAAGTAAACCCCTGAATTTTCCAAACCGACGCCTCCAAGTTCTCGACATAATCCAGGCCCATTGTAGTTGCGGATTGGTTTCGGGTGGGATTCGCGCGTGATCCTCTTGCCACGCCGATTCGCTTCGAGTTCGGGTTGGATGGAGACTCCCGTGCCACCATTAGTTGTTCCATGTGATCGTGAACTGCAGGACGCTCGCGATCGTGACCCAGATGAGGTACGGGATCTGGGCAACGGCGATCCAGCGATGGTGCGGCCAGATGGCTTTCATGGTCCAGAGGATCGTGATCCAGACGAACGCGATATCGAGCGCAGCGAGGGGCAGGTTCCGCAGGCCGAACTGAATCGGCGTGAAAGCGATGTTGGCGATCAGGTTGATGGCGAACGGGATCGCGACGGGCCACGGAATCTGCCTGCGGGCGACTCGGTAGAAGACGTACGCGAACGTCACCAGGATGACGGGGTAGAGAATCTGCCAGATCAGGCTGATCGTTGACGGCTCGGGCGTCCAAGCCGGTTTATCGAGGGCGTCGTACCAGTCTCGTCAAGTCATGTTTGGAAGTTTGGAATGAGAAGGGCGGGTAGAAGTTGGAAGAGAGAGGGGTGAAGGCTGAAAGATTGGCCACGAAATTTTACGGATGGTGGTCACTGCCGGTCTGTGGTTGATTGGGCGCCGTATCAATTGGTTGAGGTTCGAAGAGTGGGATTGTGCGGTTGCCATCGTTTACTTGCCCGAGATGGCTCGCTCGATCTCGGCTGGAGCCGGCTCGGTTCCACTTTGAGTCTTGGACATAAACTTCATGGCTCGTGCATGCAACTGTTCCCGATCGACATTGCTTAGCCGGTCGCCCATCATCGCGAGCGTCTCGGTCTGAGCGACCGTTGCTGCAAGCGTTGCGTTGATATAACTATTCAGTGAAACACCCTGTTTGCTGGCTAACTCTTGTGCCTTTGCTTTCAGGTCATCTCGCATTCGCAAGGAAAGCGTTGCCATGGTCAATTCTCCAGGTCGTAAAGTGTGGTGAACCCAAGCGGCGTCATCACGCCCCATCCGTGCTTAACGAGATCCAACGGCGTGAAATCGCGAACGTTATCGGTGACGATGATTGCAGTAGCGGCGATGGCAGCCTCGATGAACTTGTTGTCCGCTTCATCGAGCAGGTTCGGTCGCCAACTAAAATGGAGTTGAGTTTGGTGCGACAGCGAAATGAGATCCAAGATCAAATCAGCGTTCTGCTTCACCGTCAGTCCGGTCAGCTTTCTTACAGCCAGCCGCCCCAAAACGTCTGCATACTCAGCCACAATCCCTTCGGTAAGCATGAGTGGAACTTGACGGCCAAGGGCAGCCATCAGCACTCGGTATGCCAAGCCGCCTTCATGTCGACACGCTCCTGCGACCAAAACGTTCGCATCAAGAACGATGGGAGGGTAGGCGTTTTCCAACTTTGAACCTCAACTGCAGCTACCACGCGTGATACCACATTGTGCTACATCAGATTCCTTCCATCAAGCAGATTTGGCGGTAAGCATGCGACGCATGCGTTGCCACCGAATCTGCGAAACCTGCCGCAAAGGCGGTTGCGGCTGAGCGTTGGGAAGCTTGAAGAGTCAGGGGTGAAGTGTGAAATCCTGGGTTATGAAGTCGAAGTATCGCGTGGTGTGCAAGCATTCAGGAGGGGGCGAGAAAAGAACCGTGGCTAACGCCAAAACGGCTAATTTAGGGATGCGTTTACCACATTTTCATAGGAGGGCGGCCAAAGTTCCTTTATGGATAACTTTGTGTGGATAGACCTTTTGAAAGGAGTTCGGTTCCCGCAACTTCTCTGAAAGTTCCAAATGCTTTCAGACCCTGATGTGAACGAAAGGTCGGCATACTCAGCATGCCGGCCTTTTTTCGTTTTCACCCAGTAAATCGCGGTGTTTTCGCGTTGCCGACCGGTCCGCCGCGTTCTTCGTTTCTTGACCCGCGTCATTACCCTGGGTTATGGGATCGGGAACATTTCGGCCACTTTGGGCCGTTTTCTCTGTTTCTTCGTTTCTCTGTCTGTTCGGGTTAAGAGCCGTCCGACTCTCCCAGACGGTCCGGATACGGAAAGGATCTAGCCGGCAAAACGTTGGGTTTTTGGTCTGCTATCGTTTGAGGGGGTAGCCGCTTCCCCGTTTTGCGGCGGTCGAGTTGAGAACGGCTGGGTAATGTGATTTAGAGAAACAGAGAACGAGTTGTTCGACTCACTTGCGGTTCTTTTGGCGGTCCAGATGCAAACCCAATCGATGAAACTTCTGGGGCTCACCGCATTGTCCGACTCGTTCTTTCGATGCCTCGCAAACCCGCTTGGCGAAAACGCAACGCGGTAAAATCGCGTTGCGATTCACCGCTGGCGATTACCCCGCAAACGTCGAGTTGCCAACGCGAATCCCGTGTTCAAGAAAGCTGTCCCTTTCTGTGAAAGATTCTTGATCGCAGTGAGTCTTCTTCGTAGAGGAGCACCTAAGTGCTCAGTTCCTTGCCCTACTCGGATACCAGATGACCGCTAGCCCACCCGAAACGCGAGCCAGCCTCATTCTGCGATTGCAAGATGCGGCTGACATCGCGGCTTGGGAGGAGTTCGCGGAAATCTACGCCCCGGTCATCTACCGGACGGCGCGACGCCTGGGGCTACAAGCAGCGGACGCTGATGACGTTGTCCAGGAAGTTTTGTCGGCCGTCGCTCGCAGCGTCGCTGGCTGGCTGGAGCGAGATGATCGCGGAGCGTTTCGAGCATGGCTGTTTCGGATCGCCCGAAATTTGTCGATCGACTTCTTGACGCGTCGAAAGCATCGGCCATGGGGCGTCGGTGGCGACGATGCTGAGAAACACTTCGACGAAATCGAAGCAGCTCGGGATATTTCAAGCCATTTCGACGAAGAAGTGCAACGCGAAATTTTCATGCGTGCTTCGGCGGTCGTCCGTTCACGCGTGAGTGACGTAACTTGGCAAGCCTTTCAACGCACGGCGGTGCTGGGTGAGTCTATTGAGGACGTCGCAGCAGATCTTGGTATCAGTAAAGGCAGTGTCTATATCGCTCGCAGCCGGGTGATGAAGCGATTGCAAAGCGTGGTCAAATCTCGTAGAGACAATTCTAATGATGAAGTGTGATGACATCGTGTTTGCGGACGTGCTCGACGCTGACGACGACACCGAAACGCATGCCCCGAGATTGCCCACCATTTGGAGCATTGCAAGGTCTGCCAAACTCATCTGGCACACTTGGCCGCCAATGACGAGCAATGGGATGCGGCGCAGCGCTGGCTGTCAACAAGCGAAGAGTCGAACGTTGACTACGCCGAATCAATCGAAGCTCGCGAAAGACGGAAGCGTCCGCTTGCATGGACGGACACGATGGCCGAATCGCTTCTGTCCGACGCCAGCCATCCTGAAATGATGGGAAGAATCGGTCGCTACGATGTCGAACGCTTGATCGGTAGCGGCGGCATGGGCGTTGTTTTCAAAGCGTATGACACCGAACTGAATCGTCCCGTGGCGGTGAAGTGACTGGCACCGTACTTGGCCGGCAGTGGTGCGGCGAGGAGCCGGTTTGCTAGGGAAGCTCGGGCTGCTGCTGCAGTTGTCGATGATCATGTCGTCCCGATTCACAACGTCGAAACAGATGAAGAACACCCGTTTCTTGTTATGAAGTACATCGCTGGCGGTTCGCTGCAACAGCGACTCGATCGTGATGGTCCGCTGGAAGTTTGCGAGGTGCTGCGCATCGGCATGCACGCGGCCAAAGGACTCGCGGCGGCCCACAGCCAAGGCTTGATTCATCGCGAAGTGAAGCCGTCGAACATCTTGCTAGACGAAGGCGTCGAGCGAGCCCTTCTGACGGACTTCGGTTTGGCGCGGGCGACCGATGACGCCAGCCTGACCCGCAGTGGTTTTCATCCCGGCACACCACACTACATGTCACCCGAGCAAGTTCGGGGCGAAGCGATCGACGGACGGAGCGATCTTTTTGGACTTGGTTGTGTTCTCTACGCAATGTGTACCGGCCACCCGCCCTTCCGCAGTGAAACGAGCTATGCCGTTCTGCGAAGAATCACAGACGACACGCCGCGCGGAATCCGCGAAAGCAACTCGGACATTCCGGCTTGGTTGGAATCAACCGTACTGAAGTTGCTGTCCAAAACGCCTGATCAGCGGTTTGAGTCCGCAGGAGGTGTCTTTGGCGAGTCGTTCCAATTCCGCGATATCATCATCAGAAAGCTTTTCGGACTGCACGAGATTGAACAACAGTGTGCGAGTGGCTCCCACGAGATGAGCTGTCGAAGTGAATCGAAACAAAATCGAGACGTCGAACATGCAGGTCTTCCCACACATAGAGACCTCTGTCGAGACTCCAAGTGCAGAAGCATCCGCATATTTTCATCGCCGGAAACGCTCGTGCTGACGGATCGCGGACAATTTTCGCGTTTAGTCAAACCGTGCCTTGAGTAACGCCAAGTCGGCCATTTCATTTCGTTGGGGGTGGAGCCGAGTGTGCACAGTCTTTGCTCATCCTCGACGGTTGGATCGCCAAACGGGTCCATGAGTCGCGTTGGATTGCACTGCTTCGAACGGCCGTCTAGCGGACAAGCGGACAATCGGAATCGGGCTGATTGGCCTCGGCTCGAAGCACGGTCGCGTGCTCGCTGCGGGGGGTGCCGGCGGCTACGAGCGTGTCGCTCGCGTTAGATCAGTACTGCGCTTTCTGCGAAAAATCTTCGATTCTCTGCAACCTTTCTATCGCTGAAGCAACTTCCTATGGTCATCGGGACACGCCGGCGATAACGCGATAGCCAGATCGAGTAAGCAATTGACCGCATCTTTCACGCCCGGAACTGCAGAACGCCTCCGCAGGGGTGATTCCGAGGCGATTGAGTCGGTCGTCGAAGCATTCTTCGCGCCGGTCTATCGGTATTTGCTGTGTCGCGGATGCTCACAACCGGAGGCCGAGGAATTGACCGCGGAAACCTTCTTCCAAGTCCTGAAAAGCGTCTCTGGCTTTCGCGGGGGTGAAGATCAAATTCGTGCATTCGTTTACGCGACCGCGAGACATGTTCGCGCTGGCCACTATCGAGCGTGTTCAAGAACGGCGGCGAGCGATGTGACCTGGTCGACCATGGAATCAGATGGGGAATCGCCGCAGGATTCGCTGCTAAAGGATGAACAGAAACTGCAAATCTCATGCGCGATCGCAAAGCTGGAAGAGCCAACAAAAGAGGTCGTCATCCTTCGCTTCATCAATGAGCTTTCCATCAAAGAGATTGCCGCAATCTGTGAGATGCCGATTGGCACGATCAAGAGCCACCTTCATCGCGCCAAAATTGAACTCAAACAACTCTTAGCTGATTCAGGACCAACGCAATGACCCGCCATAGCGAACCAAGGGACGACGACGACCAAGCTCTCTCCGAGGAGTTTCGGGGTCTCCGAGAAATGGAACCGCCGCCGGGTTTGCGTGAAAAGTGCCTTGCCGCCGCCAATGAAGCCGCTCCGGCAACGCCTCATCGTTCGGTCAATCTCATCGCAACGGCGTGGCCGAGGGCGGGCATTCTTGTATCGGCTATCGCTGCATCTTTGCTCGTAGGCATCGGGATCGGCTGGAGCCTGCGAGGAGAAACCAACGCATCTGGCACGAACGAGCAGGTCGCCCAAGACTCTGATTCAGCTCCCTTAGGCGAAGTCGCGAGTGCCATGGCAACGAGCGCCGTGAACTACGACGAGACGTTAGACAAAACGACCTTTCGCCAAGAAGAAACCTACCTGTGTGGGGTGGGCCGGATTAAATCGAAGTCGATAATTCAACTCAGTGGAGAATGAAAGTGAAACGATTCAGCAGTTTGATTGCAGGTTTGACAGTGTTGGTGACATCGTCCTCTGTCGTTTTGGCGGAGGACTCCGTAGCGAACAAGGATCCCAGTTACTTTCCGACCCTGAAGGTCGCCATTCGGTCTTGGGACCCAGAGGACGTGAAGGCAACTTACCGCCAACATAGCTCGGGCTCATGCAGCTACGGCGGGACTGTCGGAATTGGCGTCGGCGGAACAAGTGGATTCAACGCAGAAATCCAATGTTTGCCAACGAATGAACGTATCGCCGCGGCGGTGTCAATCGAGCCCTCGAAAGCGAACGCTGGAGCCAAGGCAAGCAAGTCTGAAGTTGATGTGTCTGACATGCGGCCGGACTTCATCGAGGTGACGAAGACTGGTGACGGCCGCGTCTACTTTCTGATCATCGCACCGGAAATGGTCAAGATTCAACTACCGAAGGCATTTACCGTCGATGATCTTTCCCCCTTTGATTGGGATTTTCCCCAGAGCCCAGTCGTACTGAATGACAACATTTATGTCGGACGGGTTGGGATGGGCGGTGGTTCACTCATAGGCGTCACCATCGCTGGCGTCGCGGACCTGGAGTTCTCACTACGCGAAATCAAGAACTCCAAGCCAATCGGGACGCTGCAGTCAGGCACATTAACGATCAAATACGGCGACGATCAAATCACAATTTCAGGCGTACTCAATGGTGCCGACAAAAAAACGCTTGAAGGACCGTATAAAATTTGGGTGCGATCCACCGATGCAGATGTCACGGGCGACGAGTACAGGCGTCAGATGACCGAACAGGTGAAAGTCATTCAAGAGATGAAGGACAAAGGAGATGTGACCATCACTGATGACATCATAAAGCAATTCAAATCCTTTGTTGACGACAACCGTCCGATGTTGATTGGCTCGTCATCGAGGGAAGTCCAAGATCGTGACTTGGTGAAGTAGGATCTCGGATCGACGACGAACCAGCCGGAGTCAACACTCCCAAGCATATCGCATTGGCCCGGCCAGTGACTGAGCGGGATCTAACTTGACGCTCAGTCCTGAGAAGCGTCGATCACAATATCCCCGAGGTCGCGATCTTCGCCTGGTTTGATGACCAGGGAGCGGAATACGCGGCCGATCATTCGATTACCCCTGCTGACGCGAGCTGAGTACTTCCACTCGGGCGATAATCCGAGCACCTCGAAGCGCCCTTCATCGTCAGGAACAATCTCCGACGGCATGTATCGCTTTCCTTCGACGCGAGCCCATGTCGCGGTCTCGTCGTCACGCCGAAAGTCGCCATGCTCGATCATCATTTCGACGCCGGACAGCGGTTCACCGTCCGCGTCGACGAGTCGACCGTGAGCTCGTCCTGCTGCCGACAATTGGATTTCAAATCGCTTTCCTTCGCCATGTTCGACAATGGTGCCCCCGATCAAGCCGCGGCTTCGATCAAACGCGAAGACTTTTCGGCGTTCATTGGGCAGAAGATCTTCGACGACGAAGTCTTGTGGTTGTTTGTCTTGCCAGCCCCAGCGTTCATTGCCCCCGTAGAGTTCCAATTCCTGAGTCGCCGGATTCCCGTCAGGATTCAAGATGGTTACTGTAATCGGCTTTGCCTTGCTGAGCGGCAGATCGACTTTGGCGACTTGCTCGTCCGATTTCGGGTCGACAAGCGCTAAACGGTTGTAGTTCGTAGGATGCAGATAGCTTGGTGCGGTATCGTAGTAGGGAAAGCTCCCATCCGGGCTTCGGTACTTCGCGATTTCGATTTCACCATAACCCCGCGAATAAGAATTCATGCGTGCATGATCGCGGTTGCCAGTGCTGAAGGCGATCACGCCGGCGGTCGGCAGAACCGGGACGCGATAGTTGCCATCCGCATCGGTGTAGTTTTGGCCATCAATGTAGGCCCGAATCTTTCCCGGATAGGTGTTCTCCAGATCGCGATTGCGAAACCAGTAATACGTGATCGTTCCTTGGAACGGCTCATCCGTTTCCGCTTCGAAAACTTTCCCTTCGGCCCATAGCCCCCGCTTCAACTGAAAGTCGACTTGGTAGGTGCGTCCCTTTGGCATCCCCGTCGATTCGCTGGCCACGGACGTGACTGAGATGTAGGGTTCGTCGCGAGGTCCATGAACAATCAAGCGGTTTCCGTCACCGGCGGGCAATCCGTCGATTTGGAATTTGCCCTGGGCATTCGTCCGGGTCATCCAGTGTTGGCGCTCACGAGTACTGGTCAATCGCTGGTTGTTGACGAAGTTGGTTTTCACGACAGCCCCGCTGATTGGCAGTCCAGTATCCGCGTCGGTTACCGTTCCCATCACGATGGATGACGGCCCGATGACCGCTTCGAATTTGCGTGGATACAGCTTCGTGGGCGGATTTTGATCAAACCCTTTCTTTCTAGGAACGGTGACAACCTCTTCGCCGCCGTCGTTGCGAACGACCAAAGTGGTTGATTCAAAACCCTTGTGTTCCACAAGCAATTCAAAGAAGCAGTCTGCGGGGAGTTCCCTCAACTCAAAACGGCCCTCGGCATTCGTCGTGGCCATCGGCAAGGCGTCACGAAGCGGTACATGCTCGATCGAATTGACAAGGCTGTGAACATCCCGGATCAAGTCTTCTTCAGTATCACTTTCCGGTTCACGAGTGATGAAGAGGTCGAGCAACCCACTTTGCTGCCGACCACGACGCTTCGAAAACCATCGAATGCGAACCCTGGCATCATCAATCGGCTGACCTTCGATGTCGACCAGTCTTCCAGCAACGGTTGGTCCTTGCGGCATGAGATAGAATGGTTCGGTCGGCGCTGGAGGCGGGCTCTTCATCCCTGGCCAATCCGGATCCATCGAAATCGCTGCTCCAAACTTTCGCGGATTTGTTCGCTCGAAAGCATGTCCCTCCGCCCGAACAACCATATCTTCTCGCATATCCCAAATCCCAACCTGGCCCGGGTCCGGGGCGGTGCGTTTGAGTTCAAATTTGCCGTTCGCATCCGTTGTCACTTGAACGGGCTTCATTGGGTTGTCGTCGTACGCGCGACTTCGCCACCAGTAGACATTTGCATTCGAAAGTGGCCCGTTGCTACCAAGAATCGTGCCGCGAATGATTCCCAATGGCACTTTGGCGGTGGACTCAGCCACGGCTGGCAAGTCCGTTTCAGCCTGGTCATCGCTCGTTGGCGGCAATGACACATCTGATTCTGGTTGAGGGGTCGAAGATTCGGTCGGCGGCCCGCCCGCGGTGATCGTTGTGGGCGTGAACATGAGGCCCGCGACCAGAATGGCAGCCGTCGAGATGGTTGCCGCTGACAGGACTGCGGTGGTTCCCGCTCGCATGGAAAGCCGGCGGCCGTCTTCCATGATCCGCTGGACCCGATGCTGAAGCGTGCTGTTGCCCGATGCGATCCCGACGGCGGAGCCGAGTGGGAAGTCGCAACGTTCGGCCAAGTCGACCAGGCGACTCGCGTAGGACTGGCGCGCCGCGCCGAGTTCCAAAACGAAGTCATCGCAAACGTCTTCGGCGGTGCCCTCGATCCAATCCACCAATCGCCACAGCAGTGGTTGGAAAAACAGCAGCGACAGCACCGCGTGATTCACCATCCGCACGATCAAATCATGACGCTTCAAATGGGCGAGTTCATGGGCGAGGACATCGCGGACTTCTCCGTCATCACTGGCCTCCATCATGCCGACGTCGTCACTGCACAAATGAATGACTGGACTCCATACGCCTGACAGGAACGGACTCTCGAAATACGGGCTGCAAACGACTTGAGGTGAATTCACTTGCAGGTTGCTGGCCATTTGATCGCAAAGAGCTTGGATCTCAGAGCTTGCCGGAACGCTGCGTTTGAGTGATCGCCTCAGTGCCAGGAAAGCTCGGCCGTGCCGGATCAGCAACGCCAGCGACACGACTAGCCAAGCCGCGACTGCAATTGTTTTGCAAACAAAGAACGCTCCAGGGTTGGATCTCGCTCCGGCATCACTTGTCTCCGATGCCTTGGTCTCGACAGCGGCTTCGGCATGGGCAAGTTCGCTTGGTGGAACATCAGACACTGGCAGCGAGTCCGCAGCAGCCAGCACGACCGGTTTATTGAGCATCAAGTCGTTGCCGATTCCCTGTGGTCGAACGTCGCCGGTGCTCGCAAAGTCATTTGGCATCGGGATCACTGGTGTGGAGTACGATACACTCGCCTCGGCCGACGCTTTCAGACTTGCCGTGGCGGGCCACCAGCCGTCGATTTCCGCTTGCTTCATGCCGACGGTCACGATGGGCGACACGACGACCGCCACCATGGTAAAGCGATAGATCATCGACAGCACCGCAGCGTCGCGCATGCGGCCAAGACGGGCAACTGCCATCACGCCCAGGATCAGAATCGTGGACTGCACTGCGTACAGCATTCCGATTTGCCAAACAGACTCAATCCAAATTGAAACGCTCATCACGATCCCTTCTTCTTGGCTTGGCGGTTGATCAGTTTGCGAAGGTCAGCGAGTTCATCCGCGGAGACGTCTTCGCTTTGCAGCAAGTGCGCGACTAACCCTTCGACGCTGCCTTGGAAGACACGGGTGAGCAAATCTTGGGTCGCCGATTGCTTGAAGTCCGCCTCGCAAATCAACGGAAAGAACGTGAAGGTGCGTCCCTCGGTTTCATGGTCAACCGCTTTCTTCTCTTCCAAGCCTCGCAGCAACGTTTGCACGGTGCTGTGAGCGATCGGTTCGGACTCGTTGATTCGCTCGGTGATCTCACGAGCGGTCGCCCGCTCGCTCTCCCACAGCACCTGCATGATCAGCAATTGCACTCGTCCCAGTTGCGTCGTGTTCATCGGCACCCTCGTTTGGCCTCGGTCGTTTACCTAACTAAATCTATCGAGGTAAACACCCGGCGTCAATCGACATCGCAAATTTTTTTCACGAAAACGCTTGACTTGCCTACGTCGCGTCGGCAACAATACCTACGCACAGTAGGCATGCAGAACTTTCAGGAACAGAGAACATGGCAAAGCCGGGCACGACACCGCTGACGCAGGCACAGCGGGAGATCATGGAGGTCGTTTGGGACAACGAGGAAGTCACCGTCTCGCAAGTGCGAGGCGAGTTGGCCAAGCGTCGCGAGGTCGCTCGCAACACGATCCAAACGATGATCGTCCGCCTCGAAGAACGTGGCTGGCTCAAACACCGAACAGAAGGCCGCACGTTTTGGTATTCCGCCAACCGGCCTCGCACGGCGTCACTCGGTGCGAAAGTCGCCCAAATGGTGGACCGGCTATTCGCGGGTTCGCCGGAGGAGATGGTGACGGCGTTGATGGAGTACCGCGGTCTGTCGGCCGATGAAGCCGATCGGATTCGCGAGATGATCGACACGGCGGAGACGAAGTCTTCCAGGAAGGCCAATCGAAAAACGAACAAAAAACGTGGAGGTCAATCATGAATGTGTTTTCTGACCAACTGGTCCTGTGGGTGATCAACGTCCTGATTCACTCGACGGTTTTGACAGCGGTTTTATTGTGCGTCGCGACGTTGTTTCGCAGGCGAGCCGCCATGCGATATTGGATTCTGTGTTGCGGTCTGTTGCTGGTGTTGGCAAGCCCCGCGGTCTCGGCACTGGTTCAATCACGAGGCATTGGCTGGTTGGCGCTTGCTTTGCCAAATGAAACCGTTCCAGTAACCTCGGTTGCCGCAACCAAGCAGCCAACACCGGTAAACGACGCGCCGATGCAAAGCTTGCCGACACAGCAAGTCGATCGAACCATCATGCCGCCGGTCTTGGACGCGAGCAGCATGGAAGAGGTTGCCAGTGCGCCCCTCATGAGCAAGCCAATGATGGCCGCCGACGTTCCAGCAAACCCTTCCGTAGCCACGCCCGCCGTGAAAGACTCTCGTTCACCGATGCAGTGGCTGGCGATCATCGTGACCATCGCCACGGTCGTTTGGGCAGTGGGAGCCATGCTGTTGCTGATGCGAATGACGATTGGCTGGATCCGGCTGGCAGGGATCCTACGCCGAGCGGAACCCATCACCGATCCTGACTACGTTGCAGCGCTGACGAAAGCCTCTGCGGCGGCCGGTTGCCATGACGAATGCAAGCCACGGTTGGTTGCGTCCGACGAAATCTCCGGCCCACTCGCGGCGGGCATCTTCGCTGGCTCAGTCGTCCTTCCCAAAGGCTTGATTGCCAAATCGAACCCGACCGAGCTAGCCGAAGTTCTCGTTCATGAAGTCGCTCACGTCGTCCGGCGAGACCCCATCGTCGTCTTGTTGCAAAACCTCGTCGCCGCGATCTACTGGCCGCATCCGCTGGTGCGAAAGCTCAACCGCGAACTCGCGAAAGCACGCGAAGAGGTCTGCGACAATTTTGTGTTGGCAACCACTGACGCACCGATCTACAGCCGCACGCTGCTGTCGCTCGCGCAGCTCGTCCAGCAGCCCGAAACGATTCCCGGCAGCGTCGGCTTCTTCGCGTCACGTTGGAGATTGGAACAGCGCGTGGCTGGACTACTCGATGAGGCCCGCGACACGCAAACAGTGTTGAGTAAACGAGGATGGGGCTTCGTGTTGGTATCGGCGACTGCGCTACTGACCGCCATCTGCGTTGGCACGCTCACGATCGCAACGGCGCAGAACGCAAGTCAGGATTCGGCAACGGCGGCAGGGGATGGAAGCGACTCAGTGACGATCAGCGGAATCGTTCGAGCCCCAGACGGCGAGCCGGTCGGCGGAGTCCGCGTCGTCGCCCTTCAAAACTTCCGAGCGAACACGGCATGGACCACCGACAGCATTGTTTTGGCAGAAACCCAGAGCAACCAAATGGGCCGCTACCAAATGCAAGTGGAACCAGATTCGGATCGGTTTTCCAATGGGATGCACCTCGAGAAGGAGCATCTCTCGGTCCTTGCGACCCTTGCCGGGTTCGGCCCCGACGAACAGACCTTCTTTGACGATAGAACGAAGGTCGATCTTCAGTTGGCAAACGCTCGACAAGAGGTTGTCGGGCAAGTCGTCAACTTGGAAGGCAAACCAATCCAAGGTGTTCGAGTTCGATTGATTGATATTCAGCAACCTCCTTCGATGGTGAATCGATCCGAAGTGGTCGACAAATGGGTGGAAGCAGTGAAAAGCATTTCGGCCGGCGGCGATAAGGAGTCGGATGACGACCCATTTGGAGGTAGCACCCGGACGCCGCAAATGGCGTTCTATCCCTCTGCCGAACACTTCCGCGGCATCGCCGCCCTGAACATCCAAACGCTATCCGATGACGAAGGCCGTTTTCGTTTCGCGGACATCGGCGACGATCGTCTGGCGATGTTACAGATCGACGGCGCTGGGATCGCCTCCTCCCTGATCCCAGTTGTCGCTCGAGAGATGTCACCATTGAACACACCGTGGATGGGACCGCAATATCGAACGGGAAAAACGTTCGGCAATCAGTTCAGGCTGTCGGCGGAACCCGAACAGATCGTTCAAGGTGTCGTGAAGGATCGCAAAACCGGTGAGCCGATCGGTGGGGCTAGCATTAGCCTCTATCAACTTCCTGATGACTTGCTGGTCATCAACGGATTCCTGTCAACAACCAGCGACGCCGAGGGTCGCTACGTCCTTTCTGGCATCCCGCGCAACACCAAACAATCCGGTGGCGAGATCAAGATCAAAGTCCACCCACCGAGCGATCAGCCGTACTTCCGAAGCGAGCACAGCGTTCCGGTGATCGGCGGTTTGGAACCGATCCGGTTCGACATCCAGCTCACACGTGGCATCTGGGCAACCGGAAAGGTGACGCAATCCGATTCGGGCGAATCCGTGACAGGGCTCGTCGGCTACCACCCGTACATCGACAACCCCAACGCTGCCGATCACGAGGCTTTCAATGCCGGCATGACCTCGATGGGATATGAAGAGATGTTTGCGACCGACGCTGACGGATCGTTTCGCGTTCCTGCGCTTCGCGGAAAAGGCGTTCTGCGAGCGATCGCAGAAAACGACGATCATTTTGAACTCGAAACCGTTCCCGGCACCCGCATGAACACGGTCGGCAACGTCAAGCCAGGAGAACGAATGGTGTATCACAACATCATGCCGGGAAACGGCGTGGTGGAGATTGATATCGACAATCAAGCTGACTCCGCGAAAGCCAACATTTCACTGAAACCGGTCAGGAAACTGATGGTGAACGTGGTGAATCCAGACGGCACACCCGCGTCGGGCTTCCGCGTCGCCGGACGCCATATCAGCAAACGAATGACACTTTCGGGACGGGGCAAACGCTACTGGGACGACCGCCCGTCTTCATCGTCCACCGTGACCGTCTTGCTGGGCAATGAAAAAGAACGCGATCGACCGCTGGTCATCTCCGACAAGCCAAACAATTCCGGAGCCGTTGTGTGGCTCAACCAAGTCGATGACACCCAATCCATCCTCACGGTCACGTTGAAAGCGAACGCAAAGATCGTCGGCAAACTGATCAGTCAGAAGCCATCGGATTTGGACGAAGCGTATCTGCAAGCGGGTGTTGGCGATGCCGGAACGATCCGAGCGATGTTCCCAACCGAAGATGGCTCCCAAATCAAAGTCAACAAGAACCTGCCATTCGCTCTGAACGGCGTTCTCAACCTGGCTGAAGACGGACAGTTTGAATGGTCCGTTCCGCCGAGTGAGCGTTGTTCGTTGTTGCTCCGAGATTTTCCGGGCGAGCCATTGTTGCTCGACAATCATTCCGCACCGCCGGGATCGACGATCAATTTGGGCACGATTGATCTCAGTGCCGATCCGAAGACGTGGCCAACGCCAGTTCAAATCCAAACGAATTCCGATTCTGTCAGCGGCCAAGTCCTCGATCCCAACGGCAAGCCAATCGAGGCAACGCTTTGGTTCGGTGGGCCAGCCCGATCTGGCGGCTGGTCCCAGACCCGGACGAGTGTCACCTGGACTCAGGTCGGCAAGTCGACAGCAGACGGTCGATTTCAGATCTCTTTACCGAAGTCAATCACTAGTGAGGTGAAGTCTGAAACACTGACCTTCCGAATTGCCGCGACGGCAGAAGGTCTGGGCTTTGCATGGGCCAATGTCACACCGGGAAAGCTCGCGGACGATGTCACTTTGCAGTTGGCCAAAGATACGCCGATTCGCGGTCGCATCGTCACACTCGATGGAACTCCGGCCGCCGACGTCCGACTCGATGTCGTCTCGGTTTTTGCCCCTGACGCGTTGCCCGAATCAGCAGACCTCATCGCGAACGCACCACTCAGTTCAGGCGTCTACACCAACTGGCCGAGCTGGTCGGGCGGAAGTCCGCTAACAAAATCCGTCGTCACCGATAACGATGGAAAGTTCCAACTCTCCGGCTTGGGAAGCGAGCGTCGCGTGCGATTGCAGGCACTAGGCGACGGCTTGGCGGCAACTCGACTTTCCATCGTCACGCGAGAGAAACCGAGCGACAGCGCAGACGGCGTGATCGCCGTTCGCACTGGACTCAGCGAAAGCAGCTACTTCACTGAGTTCACGCATGTCGCTGTTCCCGGACGAATCGTTCGCGGCACGGTCGTCGATCGAACCACTGGTCAGCCGATACCCGATGTGAGCATCATTGAACCAACATCGTGGACTTCTCGCGCGAAGCCCGCTGTAACAGACGCGGAAGGTAAGTTCGTCATTCGACACGTACCCAAAGCGACACAGTACAAGCTGCAGTTGTCACCCAAAAATGCCACCCATTTTCGATCAGAGCTGAACGTTCCCGATACGACCGGCAGTGAACCACTCGACGTGGAGCTGACACTAACGACAGGCATTCGACTTCGAGGCCGTGTTGTGGATGAAGTTAGCGGCGAAGGCGTTCGAGCCGAGATCATCTACAACCCGCTGTTTCCGAACGACGCGATCGAGCTGCTTGGCGTTGAACGTGTCGCCAACCCGCTTTCCAAAGTGCAGACCGAAGCGGACGGTCGCTTCGAGATTGCTGTCCTCGATGGCCGTGGTGCGATCAGTGCCGAGGTCAGCGGTGAAGAGTACGCGACCGTGCTACTGAAGGAGAAGGATTTGCGAGAGATCTTTCCCGATGGTGATCTTGAGGCAAGGCCGGACGCAATGGGGCAGTTCAACTACCTGCCCACGGCGGGTGGAGGACAAAGTCGCGGCATCATGGGACTCTCACAAGTCCAAGCCGTCATGCTTCTCAATCCAAACCGAGACGATGCCGGCAAGGAGGTCAAGTTGTTACTTCGACGAAGTCGCACTGTGCAAGGAGAACTCTTTGATCCGCAAGGCAAGCCTGTTTCGGGAGTCACGGTCATAGGCCTCGGCCCTTCACCTGTCTCCATGACCGATGAGCCGTTAGAAACCAATCGGTTTTCGGTCACGGGCTTGCTGCCCGATAGCGTGCGGACGTTGCTGTTTCTACATCCCGAGCGTTCTCTCGGTGCCGTCGTGAACGTCAATGGCGACGAAACCGACACCGTCAACGTCACCTTGAATCCAACCGGTTCGGTTTCTGGATCACTCTTCAATTTGGATGGCGATCCGATCACGCGGGGCTACGTCAACATGAGCCATCGCAAAATTCGTTTGCGAACCGGACTATGGGAGGCAACGATCGATGATGAGGGCCGATTCCAAGTCGACAACGTACCCGCCGGCGAAGCCTTCTCGCTGTTTGCTCGCACCGATGCTCAACGGATGGAGATGATTGTGCAAAGCGATGTTCGCGCTGAAGCCGACGCGAATTCCGAGCTTGGAGCGTTTCGACAAAAAGACAAGTATCGTTTTGAACCCGATGAATTGTCAGGTGAACTTGGCGAGAAGGAATTGCAACCGTGACTGTCGCAAGCCAAGCAGCGTGGAAGCGGTATGTCCCGACCGAGTCTCGTCCTTGGGATTTGCGTTGCGTTCACCATTTGCATCGGCGTGCCGGGTTCGGTGCCGACTGGGGGCAATTGCAACGGGACGTGAAAGAGGGGCCGGACGCTGCCATTGACCGCATGCTGGGCGTAGCGGAACTCGTCAAGAGTTTCGACGTTGATGATTCAAATGCAGAGCCGAAAGTCTTGACGACTTCCGCTACGGATTTTGAATCACTTCAGCAACTGATTGGTGACGCAGCGGTCAGTTCCGGTGACATTAATCGGTTGAAAGCTTGGTGGTTTTACCGGATGCTGTATTCAGGTGATCCGCTGACCGAACGGATGACGCTGATGTGGCACAACCACTTCGCCACCAGCAACCTGAAGGTCGCCAATGTCGCGATCATGAAACGTCAGAACGACTCGTTGCGCAAACACGCGATGGGCAAGTTTGGCGACCTCTTGCGAGCGGTCATCAAAGACGCAGCCATGATGGTCTGGCTGGATGCGAAGGCCAATCGAAAGGGCAAGCCGAACGAGAACCTTGCTCGTGAGTTGATGGAATTGTTCACGCTGGGCGTCGGTCATTACAGCGAAACGGATGTGAAGGAAGTCGCTCGTGCTTTGACGGGATGGACGGTCCGCGACGGTGTTTTTGAGCAGGTGGCGTCGTACCACGATGGCGGGACGAAGCAAATACTTGGTGAGCAAGGCGATTTCGATGGCGATGATGTGCTGACCATTCTGCTGAAACAGGAACCGCTTGCTCATCGAATCGCGATGCGTTTGTGCGAAGTCTTTTTTGGCGAAGATGTCATCACGGATGATGCGATCGACGAACTCGCCAGCGGTTTGCGCAGGCATGACCTGGACATTGGCTGGGCCGCTGAAACCATCCTCCGTAGTGAAGCGTTCTTCGCCGACGACAACATCGGCAACCGTGTGCTCGATCCGATTCAGTTCATGATCGGTCCGCTGCGAGCGTTGGAAATGCTGGATCCGCCGCCGAGTACTTTGTTGCTGGCGGAGTGGGCGTCCAAACTCGGCCAAGACTTGTTCTATCCGCCCAATGTGTTTGGCTGGCCCGGCGGTCGGTCGTGGCTAACGACCCGAACAATGATCGGCCGTGCGAACTACGTCTCAGCACTCTGTCAGGGCGAGTTGCATCGCCCGAGCAGTCCACCGGACATCGAGGCGTTGGCGACGAAGCACGGTTTCTTGACACCGAAGTCGCGAGCCAAGTTTGTAAGCGAGTTGCTGTTGGGGCATGAAAATGAAAGTGGCGACACGGAAGCGAACCTGCGGCGACCGGCGTCGCAACTTGGTTAGCTGAATCCACGAAAACATGGGAACAAACGATGAAGACAAATCGAAGACGCTTTCTTGGCCAGAGCTCCGCCGTCTTGTTGGGAACATTGCCGTCATTGGTGAGCCGGGCAGTCGTGGCAGACGACCGGGCTCTGACGGACCATGACGGCAAGATCTTGGTCGTGATCCAGATGAGCGGAGGCAATGACGGAATCAACACGATCGTTCCCTACGCCGATGAAGGTTACGCAAAGCACCGCAAGAAACTGCGATTGCCAACGGATCGGCTGTTGAAGATTGACGACTCGATTGGGTTCCATCCGTCGATGCGTTCTGCGGCAGACCTGCTTGAACAAGGAAAGCTTGGAATCGTCCAAGGCGTTGGCTATCCCAACCCGAGTCGTTCGCACGACACCAGCATGGCGATTTGGCACTCCGCTCGAGTTGGTGGCGAAGACGTGCTGCGATCTCATGGGTGGCTTGGCAGAACGATGGACGCCGCCCGCAATCAAGCAGATGCCCCCGATATGATTCTGGTTGGAGACGAACCCCAACCGCTGGCCATTCAGAGTCGCCGCTCGACCGCCGTCACGCTCTCCGACGTGACGGATTTGCGTCTCCGCGTCCCGCAAAGTGAGCCGTCGGCTCACTCGGGTGCAGCCACTTCCCTGACCCGATTCGTCGAACAGACGATGCAAAATGCAACCGCGACCGCGAATGTTCTCGAACGCAACATCGAGAAAGAAACGGATGCAAGTGCCAAGTACCCGTCCACAAAACTCGGGCAGCGTATGCAAACCATTTCGACCATGGTCAAAAGCGGTTTTCAAACGCCGATCTATTACGCGATCCAAGATGGCTACGACACCCACGCGGCCCAGTTACCGTCGCACTCGCGATTGCTACGCGAGTTTTCCGATGCCACCAAAGCATTTCTCGACGACGTCGAAGCATCGGGCCTGTCCGATCGAGTCTGCGTGATGGGATTCAGCGAATTCGGACGGCGAGTCGCCGAGAACAATTCCGAAGGCACCGACCACGGAACAGCCGGCCCCGTCTTCCTCGCCGGCAGCCAAGTCCGATCCGGGCTGATCGGACCAACGCCAAAGTTGACCGACCTCGTCGACGGTGACTTACGGATGACCACCGACTTCCGCAACGTCTACCAGGAAGTCGAGCGAGACTGGTTGGGATGTAAGCAGGGATTGCAAACCCCAGAATCTGCGTCGTCATTGATGCTCTTCGACGTGTAAGGCAACGCTGGACGAGCTTGGGTGCGATGGAGGACTCGGGCGGCACGGCCAACGGTCGTGTGATCGCCGACTATGGAATCACCGCCTTCCCCACCACATTGCTAATCGACAAAGAGGGAAAAGTTGTGGGGCAGATTAATCTCAACAACCCTGATGGTGTTAGAGAGCAGTTCGATCAGCTGCTGAATTAGCCTGTTGAGACGTTGCGGCAATGCAGACTTTGCTTTAGCAACCTCTGTGGGGAATGATTAAGTTCTGGCCTTGGGGCGGCTCGAGTCAAGGCAGGACTGCAGCCACAGAGATTCGCTCTCGCCAAGAACCAGTTGCTCGACGGTACCGTCGGTCACGTCAACGGCCGTATTCCAACCCATGTCACCCCCGCGGAGTGTCGCGGTGCCTGTCCTACGATTACGAGTGAAAATCCACTGTTCGCCAAACTGGTTCTCAAAGTAACCGACATATTGACCGCGGCCAGTTCCGTCGATAATCGGTGGGTCACCGCAACCGGCTGCGTGGTGATTCCGAATCGTAAGAAGTGGTGCAGACATCAAAATCAAGCGCCGTCAATGGCTAGTTGGGGGTACCGAACAATGATCGCGAGTCACTGCGAACACCGACGTGGAATCCACGTGCTCTTAGCGAAGCGGTTTTCCGAAACTAGCGAGAGGATCAGGCACGGGCAAGTTGTTAACGAGCTTGCCTTGCTGTTTTTCTTCAGAAACAACCGCCGATCTACATAACCGAGTGTTCCAACCTGGGGTCAAGTGAGGGAACAAAACCGTAGTCCAATGTTTTGACCCTGAGGTTATTTCTGATAAGCGTCAACGAGCTCCAATCATTCTCATGGGTATCAAATGCGGAACAGCCAATTTGCTATCGACAAACTGTGAAACGAAAAATGGCTGCATTGGATTGTCCAATGCAGCCGTGGCGGGAAGTCCGTTTTGTTGACGACTACTCTTCGTCGTCTTCGTAGCTTGGTGGCCAGTTGTCGAGGATGCCGGGGTACTTGTACCAATCCTCGCCCCAACTGCCGGGATGCACGACGGGGTAGTCGGGCATGCTAGGATAGGCTGAACCGGGGTGACCGGGCGGGAGGCTGTCGGGATACGAGTGTCCCGGTGGCAAGTGATACGGATGGTCCTGTGGGAGCCGCGGCCAGAGGTGCGGTGGCAACGGAGACTCGATGATCACCGGTGGTTCGGGCTCGGGTGGCCAGAAGAGATCGTCGGGCCACCACGGCGGCCGTGGGCCGGGATCGGGCGTGCCGGGCGGATAGTCGTCGGGCCAGACCGGAGGCTCGGGTTCGGGTAACGGTGGGAACACGTAGGGTTCGTCGCCTTCGTCCTCTGCCTCGTATGGCAGTTCACTGCCGGGCAGATTAAACGGCGGCACGAATGGATACGGTGGCACATCGGGTTCGTAGGGGTGGCTCATTGCAATGCACTCCGTTGCAAAGGATCGGGATGGGTGAAGGCGGTGCGTTTTCTAGGGCAGAGTCCGCACTGGGGGATCGGTTTTGGTGGCGAGGAGCGTTTGCAGTTCTTCGTCGGTGGCCGTCGGTGAACACACTCTGTAGTCGCGGAAGAGTTGCCATTCGTGGATGTTTTGCAGCTTTAGCTTGGACTCGAGTTGGGCGAAGTACGAGAGCGCCGGGCATTTGAACAATCGAGTTTGGCAGAGCTGCGAACAACCGTAGGTGGCGCAGCGCTTACTTACGGCTATTTTCTATCATCCCTTTCGGGATACTTGTGGGCAATCGACAGGGAACGGCACTCCGGGGAATTCGGTGGCCTTTGGCTAAGGTGATTTCCTGAGATTGCGAGAGTCTCGGTTTTTGGCTTCTTCTGGCTGCTATTTGTGGCTTGTTCATCTCAGCCGGATGCGTGTCGGCCCACTCAGCGCGGAGCCGCCGCTTCCCAGTAATCAAAAACGCCGGATCTCCGATGACGACCACTGGGTCGCCATCATCGCTAAGCCGACGATCGCGACGACTTTCAAAATCCGGCGAAGTACGTTGTGCTGGATCAGCGACAAGGCGACGGTCATTCTGACTAGTCGATAGCTCGCCAACCATCCAAGATCAGGTGGTACAATTGGGTCTGTCATTCATTCTTCCTGTAAACCCCTTCGCCAAATGCCCCCATCTATCAGTCACTGGATCGAACTGATCAAGCAGGGTGATTCCGTGGCGGCGGACCGGATCTGGAACCACTACTTCGATCGGCTCGTTCGTTCGGTGCGAGCGAGACTGCGGGGCGGCAACCGGGCGGTTTCCGATGAAGAGGACGTCGTGCTAAGCGTGTTCGACAGTTTCTATCAGGCCGCCGAAGCTGGGCGGTTTCCGGACCTGGCTGATCGCGATGATCTGTGGCATTTGCTACTCCGCATGGCGGCCCGAAAGATAGTCGACAAACGTCGTCGCGATGGTCGAATCCGCCGCGGTGGTCAGGTTCGGGTTCAATCCATTGATGCACACGGCGACGACGGTGTCCGCGTGATCGAAGCCATCGGTGACGCCCCCTCGCCGGAGATGATCGTCATGATGCAGGAGACGGCCGAGAACTTTTTTTCCAAATTGGGTGTCGGGCCACTGCGTGATTTGGCGGGTGCCAAGTTAGAGGGTTACTCGAACGCGGAATTGGCCCGGCGTTTTGATTGTTCGGAGCGGACGATCGAGCGGCGGTTGCATCTGATCCGCGAAAAATGCCAACAAGAAATGATGCCAGAAAATGAACATTCGCCAAGAACCACTGCCGATCGCGATTCTCGAACGAATTGACGATCAATGTGCCGCATTTGAAAAGGCTTGGCAGACCGGCGAGCGTCCTTCGATTCAAGATTCGCTGCCGGAGGACCTGACCGGTCGGCCCCAGGAATTCCTGCTGGCGGAACTGATCGCGCTCGACATCGACTATCGAAAGCGACGGGGCGAATCACCGACAGGACAATATTATGCAGAGTCCTTCCCACAGCACGAAACCTTGATCGCAAACGTCTTCGCCGAAGCGGACCGTTCTCAGCGACCTTTTGAACCGGCGTCGATCGAGCGTGTTGCGGAGCTGTTCCCCGAACTGAGAATCATGGAACTGCTGGGTGCCGGCGGCATGGGGGCGGTCTACAAAGCGAAACAAGAAGGCCTCGATCGCGTCGTCGCGTTGAAAGTGCTGCCGAGCGAGTTTGCTCATGACGCTAAGTTTTCATTGCGTTTTACTCGCGAAGCCCGAACTCTGGCCAAGTTGAATCACCCCAACATCGTCTCCGTCTTTGAATTTGGTCACGTCGATGAAACGTATTTCTTTCTGATGGAATACGTCGACGGACCGACGCTGCGTGACGTCGTGACCGCCGGCGAATTGTCACCGCCGCAAGCTCTCGCGATCGTGCCGCAGCTTTGCGATGCGTTGCAATACGCGCACGAAAACGGCGTCATCCATCGCGACATCAAACCGGAAAACATTCTACTGACCCGCGACGGCACGGTGAAGATCGTCGACTTTGGGTTGTCGCGGATCCTGGGCGGTTCCAATGCGGCGACGAACCTGACGGCGACGCACCAAGTGATGGGCACACCTCGCTACATGGCCCCCGAACAGTTCGAAGGCGCGCACTCGGTGGACCACCGCGCCGATATTTATTCGCTCGGCGTGGTGTTCTACGAATTGCTGACCGGTGAGTTGCCGATCGGACGTTTTGAGGTTCCGTCTAAGAAAGTCGCGATCGACGTGCGGTTGGACGAAGTCGTGCTGCGGACGTTGGAAAAGGAACCGAACCGTCGCTACCAAGCCGCAAGTGAAATCAAATCAGACCTGCAATCGATTCATCAAGGCGATGATATCGATCTGGCGGTGACGGTCGACCAATCATCTGCGGCGTCAACGCGGGACTCGCAACCGTCCGGTATGGAAGATCAAGAACTCGCAGCTCGAATGCTGCTCGGCCGACGCGATCTGATGAATCAGGTTCGCCAAACGATGCGACCGTTGGTTCGCTGGCAGATCGTTCAAATCGTCATCGGGGTCGCGTTGATCGTGCTCGGCGTTTACGGCTGGTCCGGCAGCGGCGAATCCATTGCTCGCTTTGCGTCCGGCTTAATCATGCACGTTTATGGCATCTTGCTTGTCATCGCGGCGATCGCAGTCATCGTGCGGATCAAGCAAATCGACTACTCGCAGCCCGTTTCTGCTATCGGCCACCGCTTGCGTTCAGCAAGGTCGCTGTACTTCCGATTCGGTCCGCCGATCGGATTGGCGTGGTGGTGGCTTTGGATACCGGCCGGACTCGCAGCGGGATTTTTGCAGCTCCTTCATCCGCATGCCATGGTACCATCACTGATCGTCGGCGTGATCGGCTTTTTTGGTTCGCTATGGCTGTTCCGCCGCGGCCGTCGATTGGGAAATATCGACGGCATGTCATGGGAAGACAGAGTCGGGGGTTCCAGCTTCCGCGAATCCCTGAAGCTGCTCGGCGAGATCGAGCGTGCAGAGATTCAATGACCGGATACGGGTGTGACCGGCGGAACGCCGGTCACACCCGATGAGACGCAGTGTCGGCCGAACTGAACAGCTGCGATGAATCCACGCTGATCAAACCTTCGTGAGTCGCAGGATGTTGGCTTCGACCTCACCGGTTCGCATCAGGTGGATACCGGTTAAGTACGTCTGGGGAAGTCTTTCCGCATATCTCAATGAGCCGATGGGCGTTAGCCCCGGTTTGCTACCGCCGAACGCGAAGCGTTGAAGGAACCGGGGCTAGCGCCGAATACCGCTTACTTTAGTTTGCGAAGCGGTCTTGGTAACCCGACGCGTGAGTGAGGATGATCTACTGACCACGCAAAGAACGGCATTTTCCTCGCTAACGCATCGGGTTACCTACCTCGTTATGTCCTCTCCAGGGGCCAAAGTAAGTGCCATTCGGCTAGCGCCCACCGGCTAATAGGCCAGAACAACTCCCTCGACGTGCTTAGCAGGACGCGGAAGACGTACAACAGTGGCTTGACCCGGGGCGGCGATTCCTTGCTAAACAGCTTCCACTGCGTCGCTGCGAAACCCGGGTAGTGATGGGCATGGTGCTTGGTGATGCAGTTCGCTGCAATCGACTGGAGCTCTTCGTGGTCGGCGCCTGCGAAGACGACCAGCGGCGAGAAGATCTGTTCGAGTACATAGCCGTTCCGCTTCAGCATCAACGTGAAGAATTTTTCAGCATCGTGCGTGACGAGGTCGATTTCGAGTCCGTCGTAGATGCCCTCCTTTTCGACCGTCTGTTCGCCTTCGTCGAGCCCCACGACGGTTTCGAGCGCCTCGAAACTCTGAAGCCCGCAAAGCCGACTCCGTCGAACTGTAACGTAGGATAGGCATCTTGCCTGTCGAAATGACAAACTCAAAGCGTATCCCACACCCAAACGCCCGTGGCGGAGCAATCCCTCACAGGCGTTTCTCGTTGTCGCATAGAATTGAATCCATGAAGACTGCCAAATCACTCATTTTGATAATCAGAGTTCTCAGCCTGTTCCTGCGTCATCAACCCTAGGTCGTTGGCAGGAAGCTGGTCGACGCGGTGCCTCCGAGTTACTCGATGTTCCCGGAGTTGTGGATGCATATTCGTATCGAAGTCGGAAACGTGCTGAAGAAATCGGCGGATGTTTTGATCTCGACCGCGAACCCGTGGTTGAATCTTTCGGGAGGCGTCGATGGAGCGATCCTTTCGGCGGTCGGGCCGGCCATTCAGGATGAACTTCATCGCGATGATCCAAGCGGTTCGTCCTGGTGTTGAATTGAACAAGGCACAGCGGTTGATTCTGGAGCAAATTAGATGAACCACGACGCGATTATCGGCTGCATCTTGGGCACCGCCGTCGGTGACGCTCTTGGGCTGCCGTACGAAGGCGTTTCGTCCCAGCGTGCGCCCGGACTTCTCGGGCCGCCCGATCGTTACCGGTTCTTTTTCAGGCGCGGCATGATCTCGGACGACACCGAACACACCTGCATGGTGGCCGGGTCGCTAATCGAAGCGAACGGCGATGTGGATCTTTTCGCACGGTGTTTCGCGAGTCGGCTGCGATGGTGGATCCTGGCTTTGCCGGCCGGCGTCGGCAAAGCGACCGCTCGTGCGGGCATCAAACTCTGGTTAGGAGCAAAACCAAACAACGCCGGAGTCTTCTCGGCGGGAAACGGTCCGGCAATGCGAGCGGCAATCTTCGGTGCGGCGATCGACGATCTTCCTAAGATGCTGCGGTTCGTACGTTCTTCATCGCGGTTAACGCACACCGATCCCAAGGCGTAATACGGCGCGATCGCGGTGGCACTCGCCGCCCGACATTCTCGTAGCCACGATTCGCTAGCTGCGAACCTGTGGCTGTCCGATGTTGTCGATACCCTGGGCGGCGACGGATCCGAACTGACCGAGCTGCTGCGCCGGTCTGTCGACAGTGTAGCGGCCGGAGAATCAACCATGTCGTTTGCAGATTCGCTGGGGTTATCGCAAGGCGTCAGCGGCTACACCTACCACACGGTCCCGGTCGCCATTCACGCTTGGTTGTCTCACCCGAGAGATTACCGGCAAGCGGTCACGGAGATCATCCGGTGCGGAGGTGACGCCGATACGACCGCAGCAATCGTGGGCGGGATCGTCGGTGCTGGGGTCGGTGAAGACGGAATCCCGCGGGCATGGATCGATGGCATTTGGGAGTACCCACGCAGCGTCTCTTGGATGCGATCACTTGGCGAAACACTAGCCGACACAATTCATGAAAAGCGTCCAGCCAAGCCACCCACCGTCAATCCGATCGCTGTCTTGTTTCGCAATGTGCTGTTTTTGTTCATCGTCCTCTTCCACGGCTTCCGCCGTCTTGCTCCGCCATACAAATGAGCTGATTCACAGATGACTGGGAACCGCAATGAAATCGAAGGCAACCTTCGTCTGCATGTCGATCGACTTGCGGGGTTGATCGGCCCGCGCACTTTGCAAAAGCCGCAGACGATTCAAGCGACGATCGGCTACATCGAAGGCCAATGGGCCGAGATGGGGTACACGAACGATCGCGAGTGCTATGACGCTCTCGGCGACGAAGCCACAAACTTGATCGTCGAACAACCCGGATCAAACCGTGCCAATGAAATCGTGCTGCTGGGTGCCCATTACGACACCGTTTGCTCAACTCCGGGTGCCGATGACAACGCATCCGCCGTGGCGGTGTTGTTGGAAGTCAGCCGTTTGCTGCGGGAGCACACCGGCAAGCGGACCGCCCGCTACGTCGCGTTCGCCTGCGAAGAGCCGCCGTACTTCAACGTTGATGCAATGGGTAGCCAGCACCACGCCCGCCGCCTGCATCCTGGCTGGCTTGTTTGTATGGAACATCCGGACGCCAGCCTGAATCAGTTGCCGCCAATCTTGTTCGGTTCCCTCCGCATCGACCTCGACCAGCATTCCTTGATCGGTTGCGTAGCGGATCAAGTTCAACGTTTCGGGATTCGTGGGGTCGTCTCTGTTTACGTTTACTTGGATGCGTGAAGGATCGAACCGCTTGCGAATATCATCGAACTCCATGATTTCTCTGAAGTACTGATTCACACTCGGCTTCAAATCGGCCTTGAAAACAGCCTCGCCCGCTGAATCTGTGGGTGAAACAAAGAAAGAAATCACCTTGTGCACCGAGAATCACGGGATTTGCGATGGAAACCGCAGATTTTGAAAGTGACATCGTTTTTTTTACCCGGGTTGCTCGTCTCAGCGTGGTGGATTTTGGGAGGTTCTGGCTCCTGCGTCCAATGGGCAAAAGGAGCCCTCAGCGAGAAACATCACGCCGAGGGTTCACCGCCCCGCCTGCGCGCTATCGACCGAGTTATCCCTTCCAGAGCCCGCGTCCCCGCAGAGCTCCAGTCGAACGGCGTGGACTTAAGCAGATTTACTCGAGTTTCACGGGCATCTGTTTTCGCTTCCGTCCGGCTTGTCCGGGCGGAGTGGCAACTGCGAGCTACCTGCAAAACTCCCTCGCCAGATCGATCTCCGCTCCGGGCTTGTCCCGGCGGAATCAGCGAATCAAGTCGTGTGACCGCCGGGGCAAGCCCGAGACAAGCTCGACGGAAGGATGTTTCACAGGCGGCAATCGCTTGTGTCCACGCCATTTGAGCTCCAGTCCGTTTCCCCCGGCAATACGATTGGAACGCAATGCCATGTGAAAACCAAAATCATTGGACGCAGGAGCTCAGACCTCTCAAAATCCAACATCCTTGATGGGATTTGCAGAGCGCGGCGTGCCTGCACGGTTAGCGATTCGATTTCACCCACAGATTCTGCGGATGAACCCGAAAGATGAGATCGCGTGGCGGCCACCGCTAGTTGGCCCAAGACGACCTTCTCGATCCCGGCCAATCTCAGTTTCACTGCGTCAAGTGCATTTCTCTGGCTCCTAGGTCGGGCCGTCTCGCCCTCGATCAGCCGAGAACAGCCAGGTGACTTCGCACAGACAAACCGAAACTGGCTGCGGTCCCGGCCTGTTGGTGTCCCGATATCACGCGGATTCTGCTGTTTGGTCGATGCGTTGTTCCGGTGCCTTGTGACATTTTACCACAGTGCCATTCGCCGGACGATTTTTTACTCATGCAGGTGCACGTGTAGTCAAAATTGGAGGACATGATCCATTCGGCTGGAGTCTCCACATGATTGCTCGCCCACGCCTGGTATCTGCGAGTGCGACGTTTGCGAATCCTGACGTTCCGCGTTTGGAGTCGGGCTTGACGTTGGCTGACCGGCCTGTCGATTTAATCGATGTGGGCTCCGCGATGGTGAGCCGAGGGCCGTGAGGCCAATGCCATCGATTTTGCCTCCGTTCGGGGCATCCTCACGATGGTAACCCGACGCGTCAGCGAGGAAAATGCGGTGTTTTGCGTGGCGAACAAGTGATCCTCGCTGACGCGTCGGGTTACCAAGACCGCTTCGCGGTCGAAAGTAGATGGCATTGGCCGTGAGGCCCCGGGTAACGCCGCCCACCCGGCCGCTTACGCGTCTTAGATCAATTAATCGACAACCCGGCCAACGGCAGGGGACGCTTGTGATCATGGACTCGTCGCCTCCTGGTCATTTCCCACAAGTTTTCCTACGCCGCGGGCGTTGATGGATCATGCACGCCGCTCGGCTCAGTGCTCTGCGGGATGCTTTAGCGTCGGCAGGGCCGTTTTGATTGCGATGGTAAAGACCATCAGCCCGAAGGCCCAAATGCCGACGGTGACTTTCCATTCGAGTTGGCTGGGTACATACTCGACGACCTCATGCAGCGTGCTGGGGATGAAGCCGGGGACGATCAGGCCCATGCCTTTTTCGATCCACGCACCCACGAAGGCCATGCAGCAGGCGGCAACGAGTAGCGGTCGCCAGCGCAACTCGAGCAGGCCCGGCCACAGGAATAGTAATGCAGCGGTGATGTTCAGTCCGATTGCGGTCCATGTCCACGGAACGAGCGCGGTCTTGCCGTGCAGACCGAAGAACAAATACTTCGCCGCGCTAACGTGACTGCCGCCGGTATAAAACTCGGTGAACAATTCGGATGCGACCATTAGCAAGTTGATCAGGATGGTGACACGGACGATCCTGGCCAGCGTCGCGATCGGCTGGTCCAGCCCGCTCACGCCGGTCAGTTTTTTGATCAGCACCATCGCCGCGATAATGAATGCGGGGCCGGACACGAATGCCGAGGCCAAGAAACGCGGTGCGAGCAAAGCAGTATTCCAGAACGGTCGTCCGCCCAGGCCGCAGTACAGGAACGCAGTGACTGTGTGAATCGAGATCGCCCAGACGATCGACAGCATCACGAACGGCACGTACCAAACCGGGTTGGGTTTGCGACCGAGGAACCGCATGTAAAGCAAATAGCCGCAGATGTGCAGGTTCAGGATCAAGTATCCGTTGAGGACAATCACATCCCAGGTCAGCATCGAGATTGGCCAGTTGAATTTGCCGATGCCCGGCAACATGTGCCAGAACCGATCGGGTCGGCCGAGGTCAGCGACGACGAATAGCAAGCACATGACGATCGCAGCAATGGCCAGCAACTCGCCGATGATGACAACGTCGTGCATCTTGCGATCATGATACAGATACGCCGGAATCACCATCATCACTCCGCCGGCCGCCAATCCGACCATGAAAGTGAAATTGGCGATGTAGAGCCCCCAGCTAACGTGGTCGGTCATGTTGGTACCGATCATGCCGCCAGCGACTTGGTTGGCCCAGGCGTTCGCGCCGACCAAAAACAATGCGGTCAGCACCGTCATCCAGGCGTAAAACGCGAGCGAACCCTCGGTGGCCAGCCACAACGATCGAGCGATGAACCTTGGATAGCTCGTCACGTGCGACTCGTGTTCCTCAGGCGGACCGGTGGACTGCGGCGATGCGGTGATGCTGCTCATGGATCTAATCGAAGTAGTAGAAAAATGCCGGCTTGGTGCCGAGTTCTTCTTTGAGGATGTAGACTCGTTTGTTTTCCAAGATCCAACGGATGTTGGAATCTTTATCCAGGATATTGCCGAAGACGCGAGCGCCGGTCGGACACGCTTCCAGGCAGGCCGGCAACTTGCCACGGCGAGTTCGGTGCAAGCAGTACGTGCATTTTTCGACCACGCCGACCGGGCGAACGCGGTTGCTCAGATAGCTTTGATTGGGATTGATTTCCTCGGCGGGCACTTCGGGTTTCTTCCAATTGAATCGCCGGGCGTGATACGGGCATGCCGCTTCGCAATAACGGCAGCCGATGCACCAGTTGTAATCGACAACGACGATGCCGTCCTCTTCCTTCCATGTCGCTTTGACCGGGCAGACGTCCACACACGGCGGCTCGTCACACTGTTGGCACTGCACGGGCAGGTAGAACTTGTCGTCTTTGGGGACGGCGCCGGAGTAAGTCGTCGAGCCCTGTTCCATGTCCATCGTGCCCTTAGGCATTTCGATGACGCGGATGTACGACTGATTCGTATCACGGTCGTGATTGTTTTCCTTGTGGCATGCCTCGACGCATTTGCCGTTGCCGTTGCAAACGCTCAGATTGATCGCATAGACGAATTTGGTGCCGGGGATCGGCCGGTCATCGGCGATCGTGACGTCCGCACCGTACTGTTCTTTCGTTTCGGCCTCCAAGCGAGCGATCACGTCGGCCTTTTGATCCGCCGACAGCTCAGTGTAGTGCTGCTGCATGAACTCGGCGGCCGACGAGTTTTTGGCCGCTTGGCGTAGCGGCGAGATCGCGGCGACGAACGCCCCCGCACCCAAAGTCGCGAACGCACCTTTCACAGCGGCCCGGCGACCGAAGTTTTCGACGATCGGCAGAGAACGTTTTGTCGACGGTTCAGTGGTCGTCATGGGAGGCCGCTCCTTCGTGGTGGTGGTCATCGGTAGGCGGTTCGTTGAAACGATCCTTGGGTTTAAAGCCGACAATCATCTTGGGATAGCTTGGCGAGTGCGGATCATGGCAGTCAATGCAGTTGTTCTTCATCTGTGGACCGCGGCTTAAATCCCAGTGACCATTCATGCCGCCATGAGCCCCGTGGGCGAATGATTCGGCTTGCTTGCTATGGCACTGCGAACAAAGCGTCATGACGTTTTGGTAGGAAACCTTTGTCCCGTCGGCCAACCGCAGCGAATCTGAACCGCCCGGATCGTGGCAAGAATAGCAGGCGATGGCGCCGTGATCGAACGTCATCCCTTGGTGGAACTCATCCAGCGTCGCGGCCGTTTTATTCTCCAGGTTCGGCTCCCGAACACTGTGACACGTCGAGCAAGCGACGCTACCCGTTCGACCTTGCGGATCGGCACCGGCGAGTTCGATACGCGGTGGGCCAGAAGGTTTGCGGACGATGACGGGATACGTCGTTTTCGCTTTATCGGATAACTGGGCCACAGACGATTGGGCCACAGACGACTGGGCTACAGACGACTGGGCAGACTCTTCCACTCCGGGGGGCGTATTCGCATCCGTGCCAGATTGCCAAACGGCCACCGACAGCATCGAAGCGATCAAACACACCACGCCGGCGAAAATCAGATTTGCGATTCGCGGCATATGATTCTGTATCCAAATGAGGTTCCGCTGACGACTCACAATGTATACACTGAGGTGTCTCTTAGCGATACCTCAGATTTACACTCGCATTCAGTTTTCAGGAGCGCAGTCGCGGTGCCTATCAGCGGACTCGTCGTCACCTTCCAGTCGTCCGTCGCCGAACACGCAGACAGCATCGACCAGATCGCTGATCTGCCTGAGGTGGAAGTCGGCGAATCGGCTGGCAGCAAGCTTGCTATCGTAGTCGATTCGGCAACGAAACGCCGCGATCAGGAAATTTGGAACGCAGTGTACCAATTGCCTGGGGTGATCGACTTGGCCGTCGCCATGGTCGCGTTTGACGAAGACGCCGAGACCAAACCATAGGATGCAATCAGGAACGAAACATGATGGACACGAAGCGTCGTAATTTCTTGAAATCCGCCGCGATGGCGGCCGCTGGTTCGATGGTCGCCGGCAACATGTCACTGCCCGTCGTGCAGGCCGATCAAGGCGTCAGCGACTTGCCCGACGGTGACGGCTTGTCGTGGAATAAAGCGCCCTGTCGATTTTGCGGCACCGGCTGTCACGTGCAGGTCGGTGTCGAGGACGGCCGCGTCGTTGCAATCGCCGGCGACAAAGCCGCCGATGTCAACAAAGGCTTGCTGTGCGTGAAGGGGTACCATGTCGGCGGCATTCTGTACGGCAAAGACCGGCTGACTCAACCGCTGCTCCGCAAAGACGGCCGGCTCACCGAGATCGAGTGGGACGAAGCGATCGAGATCATTGCCAAACGGATCTTTGATTCGCCCGAGACGTTTGCTTTCTACGGCAGTGGTCAGTGGACGATTCCGGAAGGCTACGCCGCCCAGAAGTTCATGAAAGGTGGACTCAGTAACAACCACATCGACCCCAACGCCCGGCTGTGCATGGCGTCGGCAGTGACCGGATTCCTGGCAACGTACGGTGTCGACGAACCGGCTGGATGCTATCAAGATCTTGATGAATGTGACGTGCTAATCTTGTGGGGCAACAACCCGGCTGAAATGCACCCAGTGCTGTTCTCGCGTGTGACCGACAGGCGATCGCGTGGCGAAACCGTCCGCATCATCGACATTGGCACGCGTCGAACTCGAACCACCGACGCGGCGAATGATTATCTCGAGATGAAGCCGCACGGCGACGTCGCGATCTCGCTGGGAATCATGCATCTGTTGATCGAGAACGACAACTACGACAAGTCGTTCGTGGAGAAGCATTGCAACTTCCGTGGCGATGAAGCGGACACACCAACGCTTTCGGGTGAACCAATCAGCGAAGACGAATTCCGCAAACGGATCGCCAAGTACACGCCCGAGCGAGTCGAGGAACTATCGGGTGTCCCGGCGGACGAGATCCGCATGTTGGCAGACCTGTTTGCAGATCGCGATATCCGCATCACGTCGCTGTGGTGCATGGGCATGAACCAACACACGATGGGCACCGCGATCAATTCGTTGGTCCACGGTGTTCACTTGCTGTCCGGTCACTTCGGTCGGCCCGGCGATGCACCGACGAGCCTGACCGGCCAACCTTCGGCCTGCGGGACTGTTCGGGAAGTCGGCACGCTGTCTCATGCGTTGCCCGGCGGGCGCGTGATCGCGAACCCCGAACACCGCGAACAATGCGAAGGTTTCTGGAACGTTCGCGACGGCAGCATCAACGAGGTGCCTGGCTATCATACGGTGGAGATGTTCGAGCGTTTCACCAAACCGACAGCTGAGGGTGGTGATATCACGACCATGCTCGTGCAGGTCACCAACCCAGGCCAGACGCTGCCGAACTTGAACGCTTTGTTCAATGATAAAAAAGGCCTCGAGGACAAATTCCTAATCGTCAGCGACGTGTATCCGACCGCGACGACCGCACTTGCCGATTTGATCCTGCCGGCGGCGATGTGGGTAGAAAAGAACGGCATGTTCGGCAACAGCGAACGACGAACCCAGCAGTGGTTCAAAATGGTTGACCCACCGGGAGAGGCTCGCGACGATTGCTGGATGACGATCGCCATCGCTCGCAAGCTGTTCGAGATGGGCCACGAAGGGATGAAGGACAAGGACGGCGACTTCATCTTCGCGGTCAAAGACGACGACGGCCAAGAGATCCCGATCTGGGAGTTCGATCGCTACTACGACACCAATGTCGACAAGCATCTGTTTGAGGAGTACCGACTCTTCACGAGGATGAAGCACAAGAACTTGGCTCCCTATGAGGAATACGTCAAAGCTCGCGGACTACGATGGCCGGTGGTCGAGCAAGAGGACGGCTCGTGGCGAGAGACACGGTTCCGCTTTTCCGGATTCGATGATCCGTTCGTCGAGGAAGGTCAAGAGTTCGATTTCTATCATTCAACGTCGAATGACGGCCGGGCTCAGATTTGGTTCCACGAATACCAACCGCCTCCGGAAGTGCCCGACGATGAATATCCAATGTGGCTTTGCACGGGCCGAGTGCTTGAGCATTGGCACACTGGCACGATGACGCGCCGACTCGCGCCCTTGAATCGGGCCATGCCGACGGCTTATGTCGAGATGCACCTCGAGGACGCCAAGGCTGCCAATATTCGCCAAGGTGAGGTAGTCACGATCGAATCACGACGCGGCGTTTGTGATTTGCCGGTCTGGATCGATGGACGCGGTCGGCCGCCGCGAGGCACGGTGTTTGTCCCATTTTTTGACGAATCCAAGCTGATCAACAACGTGACACTCGAGGCCTACGACCCGTTCTCGAAGCAACCCGACTATAAGAAGTGTGCTGTTCGTGTCGTGAAGAAGTCTGCTGCGAAGGTGTCCTCATGAACCGACTGACGATGATCTTTCTTTCGCTGGTGATCGCGGTCGCCGTGATCGGATACTTCGTCGGTATCGGCGATGGTGTGCCCCAACCGGATGGTTACTACGAATCCTCTTTGGTCGACGCCGAGTTGTCTCGAACTCCGGCAGACGACGCAAAACTGATTCCAGCGATCAGCTACGCCGAAATTGCCGACACACCGATGGGCCCAACCAAGTCATGGCAAACGATGCCTCAGGCACTGCCCGATGCGGACTACGATCTCTACACCCAGATCGAACCGAGCGAGGCTGACAAGGAAGCGTCGAGCAAGTTGCGGGCGTCACGCCGCGCCTTTAACGGGGCACCGCCGGTCATTCCTCATCCTGTCGAAAACACAACCGATGCCGCGTGCTACGCATGCCATTCGGGTGGCGTGAAGATGGCCGGCATGAAACCCAGCGTCATGTCGCACCAGTTCCTGGGTAACTGTGTGCAGTGCCACGCCCCGATGGCACCGGCACCGTTTCAAGACGTTGACGCCGACGTGGCGACTAACTTCGTTGGTTTGCCAGCGCCGAAGCAAGGCGAGCGTGCCTACCAGGGAGCTCCACCTACCATTCCCCATTCGCAATGGATGCGAGAGAATTGCAACGCTTGCCACGGCGGACCGAACGGCTGGGCCGGGATGGAATCGACTCACCCCTGGCGGACGAATTGCACACAGTGCCACGCACCGTCAGCGACACTTGATCAAATGCCCGATGCGGAATTATTCACCCCTCAGGACGTACCGATGCTACCGTCGCTCGATGTTGTGGAGAATTGATGTGGGGATGGTTGGGTAGAAAATTGCGAGTGGAGAATTGGTGGTTCGTGAGTTGGATCCGCCATCAATCTTCTACCCCCGATCTTCAGCCGCGAGAACGCGATAGCACTCCGAGGCTAAATCGCCGCGACCTGTTGCAAGGCCGTCTTTGGAAATTAGTCCCGACTTCCAAATTTCCGCCGCTGGTGATGCGGTACCCCAAACCGGTGCCAGAGGACGCACCGCCGACCGACAATCAACCGCGTAGCATCGGCGGAATCAACATCGACCCGGTTCCAGCGACGGATCTCAAACGCAAGTCCGTTCCGCCAACGGTCCCGGTCTTTCGGCCGCCCGGAGCGATCGCCGAATCTCAATTCATGTCGGGCTGCACGCGCTGCGGCGACTGCATCACGGCCTGTCCGTATGACGCGATCGTTAAAGCACCAGAGCGACTCGGCAGCGTCGCGGGCACGCCGATCATCGAAGCCGACACGGCTGCCTGCATGATGTGCGAGGACTTCCCTTGCATCGCGTCATGCGAGCCCGGCGTGTTGGTCGATTCCATCTCGCCGATCATGGGCACCGCCCAAGTCACTGAGCACCTGTGCCTCGCCCATCACGGCACGACCTGCACCGTGTGCAGCGAACGTTGTCCTGTCGATTCCGCAATCTCGGTCACCAATGGGAAACCGACGGTCAACGAACAGGTCTGCACCGGATGTGGAGTCTGTCGCTACGTTTGCCCCGCACCGGAAAACGCGATCTTGCTCATGCCCGCTTTCACTCGCCCCGGATTACCCCACCGATGAGCTCGCAAAAGCTGAAACTCGAAGACCTCGAAAACAACGAACCCCTTCCCGAGATCCTGCAAGCCGAATGGGCCAAGGATCAAGTGCTGCAGCTGTTCGCCGACCTCGCCGCCGGCGCGGACGTGCAACACGTGCAGTTGCGTTCCTCGGCCACCGATGCAACCGTCCCACTGGCGGCCGCCGAAGAAGCATTCGCAACCGGCGACGCCCAAGCAATTCAAGTGCGATACGTTTTCGAGGGCGAGATGTGGTGCGATACCATCATGCCCGGCGATCCGACCACCAAGATTATCCGCAATCGGCTGCCGACCCTTTGATGGGCAAACCCTGAAGACGTTTCCGGTCGTGTTCACTTGAACTCAAACCACGGCTATTTTCTAAAACACCTTCGGTGCCAAATAAGGTTCATCCGACGGACGCGTGCGCAGAGCACAGCGGAAGGTATTTTGAGGCATGGCTCCAGTATCCAATGATCGTTCAAAAATGCGTCCCTGACGAACAAACGCTCGCCAGGGACCGACAACACCATTGGCGTACCGCTTTTGCAGGGAAACGCTGGCGACCGAGATATCCCTTGCCAAGCCAGCGTTGCTGGGAAGCACCTTGTCTGGGATTACTCAGTCGCACATGAGCCGAAAGGTGACTTCGGCTGGCGGCGGACGCGTCCGCCGCCAGCATTTATTCTGTGACGGCATCGCTCATTTCGGACGCCACCGCCATGCCTCTAAAATTCAATACGCTGGCGTTATCCACGACAAACCCGGATGGGCAAGATAATTTGCGAGTAAACGACATTGCGATCACCGCTGGTTCGTGGCGCTGCCGGCGGCGATCCAGCCTGTCGATTGCCGTCGGCTCTGAAGAGCAATGCGGAGTAGTTGCGCCCGCCGAACTTGGCACACTAAGGGCTTGGCACACTGAGGAACGGGGGAGAAGTCAGTGTCGTATTGGACGAAGCAGCGAGCTGTTCAATACCCACAAGTATCCCGTCAGGGATGATAGAAAATAGCCGTTCGTTTGAGTGCAAGCGAACACCACCGGATAAGACGCGAGACTCAAGAGCCAACGCCGAATGGAGCTGAAGATCATTCACGACGGGAGCTGCGCCCCACTTCAGGGTCGACGCTCCATCGTCGCCGAACAACCGTAGGTGGCGTTGCGATGACCGCATAGGCATCAAGTTAAGGATTGATCTATAAAAAAAGCGGAAAACCGTTCATAAAGTGACTTGAATTGCAACCTCGTCACCTCGGAGAACGGAGTTTCCGCATGGACAGAGTAACAGCGCTGGCCGATTTACTACAGACCACTTTTTCGACCGTTGCCGTTGAGGCCAATGATGTCGCCAAATGCGTCAAACGCGTTAGGAAGTTTTCACCCGTTTCTTTAGCTCAGGCGTTCATCCTCGGATCTGCTCAGTGGAGTGTGGGATGCTGTCTATGAGAACTGGCTCCAGTCAAAACTGACCGTCGGCGACCTTATCAATTTGGAAACAGCGTGATGCAGGACTCGTCGAGCGCATCAAGCGGATCGCACCCAGATTAAGGTGTCCGAGCAAGATTAAGGTGTCCGGTACCGTTTCTACAGGCATGACAAAAGCAGGCTCCTTTGGGCGAGCTTTGTGTGGGGTCAGCGACGGACATATAGAACGGAGGGCCACCCACTTTTCAGCTCGGGCTGAGGCTTGTTTTTCGGCCGATTTAGCTACGATCCGCTCCTCGCAGAATGCCGCCACCGAGCATCGGGCTGATTCTGATCCGATTCCCCGATATCGGCGCAGCAGCGACCCCGGAGGGAATCAAAGTGGAAGGTTTTCCGAAGACGGTCAGGCCGAAGATATCCCGAGTGGGTTGTTACGGGCGCAGAGCCAACCTTGACCGCGACGGCCGGCTTCCTCGGCGAGGTGTTCTGGGCTACCCGCTGCTCGCTCGAACACTCGCCCAAATCGGCTCACGACGTCGCACCAGGCATGGGTATTCAAGCCAATGCGATCCTTGGCTCCGGTGTATTTGCTTGATTCAGGGGTTTCCGCCATGGCGGCACGAATCGGGTTGAGATCCACGTAGGCCGCACACGCCAACAAACTCGCTTCATAGAGGAGCACCTGTGCCCGAAAACGCCCTTCCCAAAAGTGGCCGGTAACGGAATCCTCGGCGTTGCTGCGGCGGACAATATTCTCGGCGAGACAGCGCCTGTGCCAGCTCACGTCAGAGAATCGCTGACGCCGCGAGGCTAGAACCTCCGGCTGATTCAGGATCGTGTTCAGTTCCGCCGTCGTTGGCACGGCAGGGCTGCCGTCAGAGTTGCGACACGCGGGGAACAGCCGCAGCCAACGCTGGGCGACCTCCTCGTCCGACCATGCCGCGACGACGTCCGGGCGACTTCTTAGGACGAGGTACAGGTGATTGCTCATGATCGAAAACGTCAGGCAATCGATCGCGAACCCGGAGGCGAGGAACTCGATTCGGTCGCGGATCCAGCCCCTGCGGTGCTCGAAACACTCTCCCGTAGCGGGATCGGTCCCGCAGAGCCACGACTTACTGACGCACTCCGCGATGCAGTGGAGTATATGAACCTCATTCGGATCGATCACTTCCCCACGAGCTTGCTTGGGCATCTTCATCACCTCCGTCAGCGTCACGGTTTTGAGTAGCGGAACCATCGGCAATGGTACGCAAGCCGCGATCGAAGGCAACTATTCATTGCCTGTCCCTAATCTACTCCAAGCGTTTCCTAGCGTCCCCGAACACTCTATGCTAAAATACGACATTCCACCGGAGGCAACTAATGACCGTAGAACAAGCAATTAGGGATATTTCAGCCCTTTCACACCTCGACCAACTGCGCGTCGTGCAGGCGATATGGAACAGGTTGCCAAGCGATGTTGGAACAGAGCTTTCATCCGCGCAACGTGACGAGCTAAACCGGCGTTGGGATGAGTACAAGGACGACCCAGCGTCAGCGCTATCGGAGGATGATTTTAGGGAACAAGTTCGATTGGCACGTCGTCGATGAAGGCAAAGCTTTCAAAGTACACGAAGACTGATCTTTTAGATGGAATTGACTGGTTCGACGGTATATCTTTCGGTTTGGGGGACAAGTTTGAGGCCGAGTTCTATTGCACGCTTGAGCGAGTGAAGGCAAACCCCAGTTTCTTTGCGCCCGATCATACGGGATAGAGGCCCTGTCGGTTGAAACGCTTCACGGCGGTTCTATACTTTCGCTTGGACAGCGATTTGCTGATAGTGGTTGGCCTATTCACTAGCGGACAAGACGAAGGCGAACTTCAGAATCGCAAATAACAATCGCATGAACGTGCGGACTGGCAAGGTCTGATTGACTGAGCAACCAGGGAGAACCAGAGGGACATGGCACTTTGTCGACCGAGTCAATATTGGCTTGATTGGATTAATGGCCAATGGCGGCCGAGGCGACGATTGGTCAGCTCGGGCGCACAACAAGTGCCGCTCGGATCAACTTGCCTAGCCTACTTCAGCGCGCACTTTTTCTATCTTCGGTTCCCTACCGCCGATTTCTGCATCCGAAGATGGGTGAGAGTCGCTAATCGGCTGTCAGCAGTTCACGGGCGCGGCGGCGAAGGTGATAGCGACGGCACGTTCGATGACATCGCATTGAGTCGACACATTCAGGACGTCCCGCCACGCAGCAGAACAGACGCCCAAAGTCGCTCACCAATTCACACCAAGTCGTCCGGTCCAGTCCCAGCCGAACCAGTATCGGCGGGATCTCTGCAGGCGTGCGGCCACGCTTACCGGGCGCGGTCTGTCGGGCCGTCCAGTCCAGCAGTTCCAAGTAATCCTCGATCGGCATCGCCAAGAATCCTTTGTCGCTACAGGGTTTCAGCCATCGCCGCCCAAATTGGATTCAAGTCCACGTAGGCAGCACAGGCCAGCAACGAGGCTTCGTCGGCTAAACGCGTCGCGTGATATCGATCTTGGAAAAACCGGCCCGTTTGGTCATCTTCGCGATTGGCTCGCATCGTCACACGCTGGCACAGCAACCGCATCCACCAACTGAAACTACTCAGCCGATGGCGGATTTCCTCGCGTTTGATGGGACATCCGACGATGGATTGGATCTCAGGATCGGTCGGAAGCATGGGCGTTCCATCCGCTTTCCGGCGATGGGCGCACAACATCAACCACCGCCGCGCCACTTCCTCATCCGTCCACGTCGCCACGACGTCCGGGCGCGATCGGAGGATTAAATGGAAGTGATTTGAGAGAATCGCAAAGTCGATCAGGTCGATCCCAAAATAGGCTGCGAATTGCTGCAAATATTCTTCAACCCAGACTTTCCGGTGGTCGAAGTTCTTCCCAGAGTCCGGATCATCGCCGAGAGGGAAACATCGGCGACAGACGCGGGTGTAAACGTGGGCGATCGCTACTTCCTCGGGGTCAAAGACCTCACAACGGACCATCCGACTCATCACTCACCTCGCATTTTCAGGAAATTTGCCGCAAGCGTCAAATTTAACCTGTCCCCTCGCCTAAGCGAAGTCAAATTCGTTAGCAAGGTGCTGTGTCCCTCGGGCTCTTCCCGTCGAATCAGCTCAATTTCAAGCCAAAATTCAGTCACAAAGCGGGCGATCGCGAATGTTTTAGTACTGCAAAGCCAACTCCGCGCACTTCTGACCCCACGATCCCACAAAAACAGCCGTCACCGGGAACTCCTGCAATGGTGGACTATTTGCGCACGATTCTTTCCTGGGAAATCTCGATGTCCCGGATAGCGTCTGTGAGTATTTTCATGAACTTAGAGAATACGAATATCGCATTCCGTCACAAATATCGTTCGAAGATGAAGTAAGCAACAAAAAAGGGATACGCGAAGCGAATTGCGCGCTAGAGTTCTCACGACAAGCTATTTAGTTGTACTTCAGGTCTACCGTGATCCCGAGGAGCTTGCCGGCAGCAGAATCGTCCATCAGCTCAAGCTCTACTTTCGAGATAAGCAATGACTCATATTCCTTGTCATCCATGATTGTCTTCATGGCAGCCAAGTTGTCTTCGTTCAATGATGCGATGTATTGACAGTCATACTTTTCCGAAAGCTCACTTGCGACGCGAAAAAGCTCAGCCCGTTGCCGTGGATCGATACCTGGATAGAGTCGATTATCGTGCATCAGGAATTTCATTGAGTGATTCCTCCCTTCAATTAGAACTGTCATGTCAAAGCAGAAGATTTTTGATTCAGCAGTTCCATCAGAAGCATCGCCTTCAATCCTCGCGTCGATATCAAATCGTATTTGGTTGTCGCCGTCATTGTTTTCGATCACCAGTCCTGACGTTTTCTGAGGCCATATCCTCCGTGCCATGGAACGGAACCGATCGCTTAATGCATTAGTAATCGCATCGGCAGCCTCAAGGTATTCAGAAGTGCGAATTGCCTCTTCACTCATTTCCAACTTATTGCGTTGCCAGCGTTCGTCGCACGATTTCTTAAGCCTTTGAAACTCAGTTAGTCTCGCAGCAACCTGACGACGATCCGCAAGCGTGTTCAGCAGTGTTTCATATTCCTGTAGTGCGCCGTGAGACCCAAGAAACTTGAAGTACTCGTCTTTCTTTTGGTTCAGCGATTCAATTAGTGCCTCTATATCAGATATGCGACGCTCGACGCTGTGCTTCTCCTTTGTAAGTCGAACAGCTCTCATCGCAGTTAGTTCTTCATGGAATACTTCGACATCGTGTAGTTGCTTGACTACTGATTCAGGGAGTGAGACTTCCGTTGCCTCGTAGACGCGAGCGACTTCTTCAAGCGAGACATCAGGCTGCTCCTTCAGCGATTGCTCAATCTGCCTGCGAGAACTCTGCAGAGAATCAAGTTCATTACTTGCCTGTTTCCATTCACGACGTACCGCGTCGTGCTTCGCTGTCACTTCTTCGTAGTTGTCCGCCACGCGAAAATCGCTTGCTTCGATTTCAAGTTTCTTGATATCTTCTTCAAGGTCACGAAGCTCCAAGCCAGCATCTCGCTCTCCATGGAAGTAGTCCCTAAGCAACGAGTCCTTCTTAAACTGCGATCGAATCGACTTGATTCGGTCTTTTTCGTCTTTTAGATCACGCTTCCTGTCTACTAGTGTTTCGTTCAAACCAAGCAGATAGGCGGAACGCAGTTGCTTCGAGTACTGCCGTTCATTCTTAGCTGTTGATTCATACGAGGCGTACGCTGGTTTTCCCTGACGCAAAAAAAGGCTAACCAGAGTTCGGAAGGTTAGAAACTTAATTGGCTCTTCGCCAATACCAAATACGTCTTCCCCCAAGCTAAGTTTGAACTCGTCCAACCCCTTGGTCTGGCCGTTCACCACGACCTTACTTTGAACATTTGTTGCACGTGTAGCTGCATACGTGTCCGATCCTTGCTCGTAAGAAAGGGTAAATTCCCAGCCAGGAAGGTGCTCCGTCAGTTGGGGATTCTCTGCCGCCCCCAAACAAAAGTTGATCAGATATAGCAGCAGCGATTTTCCAACACCATTGGTGCTGTGCTCACGTGACCGGTCATCTGGGTCTGATTTTTTTCCAACGATAAGCGTCAACCCACTGCGATTAAACTCAACCGCACGAAAGGACTCTTTGTTGGCTGTGAGGCTAATTAGACGCATGTTCAAGCTGCCCGCGTTTGTTGAGTTTGACTGCTCCAACGATATAGAGAAAATCGATTGCCAAAACGATTGTGTCGAGTGACACCGAACCGTGCAGCCGTATTTTGATCGCTTCAGTCTTCTGTACGTCACTCCATACCTCATCTAGATATTTCGGACGGTCGTTAAGCGACTTCAGAACTACTGCTCCAATTCCGAGCAGCGACTCTGAAGGACGGACATGCTTTTGTGGTAGCAAATGGAATGTCATCGCAATGGCTCCTCAAAGACATCGCACTTCTCGAAAAAGTATGCAATTAAAACAATCGTGGCATCCTGAACCGCTCTGGTGTTATCGGGAGCTATATTATGCAGCAGATCAAAAAACACACAGTCTCCAACTGCAAGATGTGAAGAATCTTGTTCAGCAACCATGTGTTTCGAAGACTCGTAGCTCTCAGAGAGACGATTGCGTATATCTGTTTTGGTGAATTCACCGTGCTGATTGAAAAACTGCTCGACAGCAGCATTCTGATAGCTTCCGACGGTCAGCAGTGGAGTCGTAGATTTAATATCGTTGAATTCAATTTTCTCATAGAATTCAGGTGCACTATTCATGGCTTCATGATCCACGGGTTGCTGGTTTTCAACAAGATGCTGAAGCACGTCCGTCAAGACTCCGAAATCGATGTCTGCAATGTCATGTGCCCGGGGTATGACGGCCTGCAAAACGGCTTCCATCTCAGACTTCCGCAGCTTACAGAACTCTGCCTCTAAGTCTTTCGCCAGAAATGCCTTGGACACCGTCAGTGAATGCGTTTTCTTAATTTTTGCCAGTTCGTGCTCAATATCTGGAAACGAGCCTTTGAATTTGTCGTTATGGACAAAGCGATAGTCTGTGATCGGAGCATCTTTTTCCCAGTGCTTTTTCAGCTTTCCAAAGTCATCCTTTGCTTTTTTTGCAGCTGTTGCGATTTTCGACTTTGCATCTTCTGGTGCATAAACCTGGAAGTACTTCCCATCTTCCGGAATATACCCGTCATTGCCCTGGTCTCCTTTTTGTCCTTGCGGCTTAACTGGACGAAAGCGAACGTCGCGAAGTGTCATAACCTCCACGAACAAGTCCTGGTAACGCTGGCCATCCGATTGGTAGATTTTGCTCCTGAACATTGCGCGTGAGTACAATTGCTGCTCTGGTGTCAAGCTGTCGTAGGAATCGCTCATTGCCGTCATGGACTCGGAAATCAGTTTTTAGTTTGTCGGTAGCAGGTAGTATCGAAGCACTCAAGAACGGATCAGGTCAAGAAACACGTTTTGGTGTGTCAAAAGCTTATCCGTTCAACCAGATTGCGAGTTGCTCTTCTGCTTGTGCGGTCGTAAAGCTTCGTTGTCCTTGCGTCTGCGTGCCCAGCAAGCTCTTGGACCGAAGCAATGTCAACACCTTGGCTGATCAAATCAGTGATTGTGGCAACTCGAAGGCTGTGAGCTGAGAGTTCGGTGCGAATTCCTGCTTGCCGAAGCTTTCGTTTTACCATGCGGCCAACGCCATTTGCTTCCACCTGCCTATTCTGCAATCGCTCTTCGCGACGAACAAGTGGACGAAAGAGGGGACTGGCTGGATTCGCCTCGCCCAGACCCGCCTGCCTAATGTACTCATTTACCCAGGCTTCAAGATCATGACGCACTTCAGCACTTTGGTTGTTGCTGCCCTTCTCTTGAAAACGAAGAGCCCTCTGACCGGGTCTGCCGTGAAAGTCACTTCGCCGTAGGTTCGAAATAGCCCCTTTGCGACAGGCAGTATAGACGAGAATGCCGATTGCCGCTCGATCACGAACTTGGCTGAGGCTATTTCCTTGAAGCGTTTCAAGTACCGCTCTAATCTCACCCTTCGCGATTTCCGGTGTGCTGCCTTGATTTACTCGCAGCTTTTCAGTTTTCACGGATGCAGGCGGGTTGATCAGGCAAACGTGCCGTTCTACGAGCAAGTCTAAAAACTGCTTGATGACCGAACGATGCTGTTTTTTGATACTCGTTGCCCCGGGGTGCTGCCTCAGGTAGGCGCCAACATCTGCCGGGCGAATTTCGACAAGCGCAAGGCCTTGAGCGGCAATCCAAGTCAAGAACTGCTCCACTGCACGGCAGTACGCTCGCTGCGTGTTGGCATTTCCTATTTGGCCGAAGAAAAAATCGCGAAAAGGGGTCGCCGCTGGATGCCCCGGTGAAGCAATGAAGGATGGAATTTCCGTTTCCCGAAGCTCCTTGGAGCTGATCACAGCTAAATCGCGTCCCATTTGCCTGGCCTCCTTTTAATGCCTGATAACTCCCTTTATCATGCCCTAAATGGCGGGGGGCTGAAAAGACGGGAACGAGCACATTTGATAAACGGACGCCCCCTCGAAAGTACGCTACAGAAAACACAGGGCGACGAGAGCGAACGCGATGAGTGTTTTGCCGCGCTACGTGTTTCTAACATTCAAATGCCAGATAACGACGAAGGGGAAAGATGCACAACGGTGACAAACTTAGCCAACGAGCGATCAACGCAATAGAACTTGTCGTTTCAGGCAACCCAACTGCATCAGGCGACGTTCTTGCCCCGTATCGGTCTGGCCCAAAGCTGATTGACTTCTTCGCCGATTTTGGATGCAACGACGTTTACGGAGGAGGGTTCCCTTCACGACACGTCTACGCCAAGGACTCGCTCCGGGCACTCGACAAAGACACGCAGTGGAAAGCGGTCGAGGCGGCGGTGGACCCTGCCCATTTTCTTGAATTCGACGGCGGTGTTGAGCAAGCAGTGGAGTACATCAACAAGTACCTGGCGTTTGACGGGCTGCGACTGGTTTCGTCTCGCAATCGCTATCGGATGGCTCGTGCTGATGATTCACTTGTTGAAGTTGAAGATATCACCATTGCCGTCGACCCTCTGGCTCAAGAGTTCGTCGAAGAGCAACTTTACAAATGCCGAGTCAAGATCCGCGACGAGGATTACGACGGTGCCATCACCAACGCAAGATCCTTGCTGGAGGCGGTATTGTCCGAGATCCAGGTTCGACTAATCGCTGAACCTCAGAAAGCAGATGGTGACCTCGGAAAGCTGTTCAAACGAGTTCAAAAAGCGTTGAACCTGGAACCGAGCCGTCCAGACGTCGCCGATTCACTGAGACAAGTTCTCGCTGGTCTATCCAGTATCGTTAACGGCATTGCACCAATCAGGAATCGGATGAGCGACGCTCACGCACGCTCGTTCAAGCCAACTCGCCATCACGCAAAACTAACGGTGAACGCGTCTCACACCGCCGTCGATTTCCTCGTGGAAACGTACAGCTACCAGGTGACAAAAGGAGCCGTTCATCCTCTGAGCTAGCTCAATTGCAGTCAGGTCGTTTTCCGTTTCCCTTCATCCCGATGGCCTTCGCAGAAACCGGAAGAAAGAGGGCCACCCACTTTTCAGCCCAGGCTGCGGCTTGTTTTTCGGCCGATTTAACTACGATCGGGGCCTCGCAGAACGCCGCCACCGAGCATCGGGTTGATTCTGATCCGATTCTCCGATATCGGCGCAGCAGCGACCCCGGAGGGAATCAAAGTGGAAGGTTTTCCGAAGACGGTCAGGCCGAAGATATCCCGAGTGGGTTGTCACGGGCGCAGAGCCAACCTTGACCGCGACGTCCGGGCGACTTCTTAAGACGAGGTGCAGGTGATTGCTCATGATCGAAAACGTCAGGCAATCGATCGCGAACACGGAGGCGAGGAATTCCATTCGGTCGCGGATCCAGCCCCTGTGGTGCTCGAAACACTCTCCCATAGCGGGATCGGTCCAACAGAGCCACGCCTTGCGATACAGTGGAGGATCTGAACCTCATTCGGATCGATCATTTCCCCACGAGCTTGCCTGGGCATCTTTATCGACTCCGTCAGCGTCACGGTTTCGAGTAGCGGAACCATCGGCAATGGTATGCAAGCCGCGATCGAAGGCAACTATTCATTGCCTGTCTTTAATCTACCTACTTCTAGCCACCGAGAAACACGCATGCCAACCCCGAATGCGGGTGCAGATCGTCCACGACGAGGTCTGCGACCCACTTCGGGGTCGACGTTCCACGGCCAACGATACACCGCAGGTGGCGCTGCGCTGACCTACGGCTATTCTCTTCAATCCCTAACGGGATACTTGTGGGTAATGACAGGGTTCCCAGCGGCCATATCCGCTGGACCTTTCCAGGCAGCCCGAACAGACAAAGTGTCCGCTATCGAGTGCGTGGAGGGTTCGGTTTGCAAGGCATTGCCGGTATCCAATACCGTGAGGAAGTTGGTTCGCGGCATTGATCAGTCTGGTGCGGCAGCAGCAATCTCAACGGACGCGTCGCGTAAGACTCGATCGAATACCGGCTGAGGTGATCCCGTGGTCAAGAATCCCACGTTCTGATCGCCGTCTGTATACCATCGAGCAGAATAGCAGTGGAAGCAAATCACATAGTCAACTTGTTGGCCATCGACGCTCACCCGGATCCCATGACGTGGATCAAAGCAGGCGGAAACCATCCCGTCGTTCTCTGCAATCCCGGCTGCAAGAGCATCCGTTAGATTGGAAAGTGTCTTGGCGTCTTTTACCGTGGTCTTCCCAAGAACCTTCCAGCCATGAAAGCCGGTGGTTTTGTCGAAATCAGTTCGCTCCGTCGGATCGAGTGAATAGAGCTCCAGCGACGTTGCGTCACGCAGTGGCTCAAGTGGGGCCGACGACCGAGAACAACCGGCAAACGCGGCGACGAAGATTAACGCAGTGATTCGCATCATGAGTTTGTCGACCAGGCGAGTTGTGAACCATCGGCTTTCCAGGCTGTCGCATTCGTGAGCCGAGACGCGAAAGGAAGGTTCATCCGACGGAAGCGTGCGCAGAGCACAGCGGAAGTTTTTTTGAGGCATGGCTCTCGTATCCAATGATCGCTCAAAAATGCGTCCCTGACGAACAAACGCTCGCCAGGGACCGACAACACCATTGGCGTACCGCTTTTGCAGGGAAACGCTGGCGACCGAGCTATCCCTTGCTAAGCCAGCACCTCTGCAGAGCTCGGCTCTAATGGCGTGGACTTAAGCAGATTTACTCGAGTTTCACGGGCATCTGTTTTCGCTTCCGTCCGGCTTGTCCGGGCGGAGTGGCAACTGCAAGCTACCTGCAAAACGCCCTCGCCAGATCGATCTCCGCTCCGGGCTTGTCCCGGCGGAATCAGCGAAGCAAGTCGTGTGACCGCCGGGGCAAGCCCGAGACGGAGCACCGTTTCTACTTCGCATTTTTTCAGTAGCTGCCAGTTGGTTCCTCCGCCGAGACAAGCTCGACGGAAGAATGTTTCACAGGCGGCAATCGCTTAAGTCCACGCCATTCGAGCTCGGCTCCGTTTTTTCCGGCAGTGCCAGTCTAACATTGATAATCACATCCCACAAATAAATCCTTGGATACTGGAGCCATGCCTTGAAAACCTCGGGCGTACGCTTCCGTCGGATGAGCCGAAAGGAGCTGGGTAATCAACAGGGGTTGGACTAATATCTCAACCTCCCTTCAATCGTTTCGGTCGGTCTCCGACGCTTTCCACTCTCTCAGTAATCGTGCTGCGCCTGCGCCCCCTTGGAAAGCCAGTGGAATGCCTTGGCATAGTCCTGGTTTAGTAGCGCGATTGAGCCGGCCTCAAAGATGGCATCGACATCGCCTGCTTGGGCCGCAGACTCGGGGACTGCGGGCGCGTCCGCTAGCAGGTTGACGTTGAGCATGAAAGCTAGGACGAGGGGCGCCAATGTTGCGGTTGAATTCATCGTGCTATCGCGGGCGTTAACGGAGGAATGGGGCTGAATCAGGCATGGTAGCAGGCTGTTTCAGATCGGATGGGGACGCGAGCGTCTCGTGCGAAGCGCACATCGGATGGGACCGACCGGCGGAGCGGTCGCGCGACGATGGCACCGCTACTAGGGTGTTCTGGGAAAATGCGTGGCGGCTAGCACTGCTCACCCATCGCAGACGGCTTCGACGTCGAGGCGGTAGCGTGCAGCAGGTGGGGCTCTTCATGGTGGGGATTTTCACGCCCCGTGGTCAGATTCTGGGTCAAGGCGTATATTCGCACCGACGCGTAGCGTTCTCTTTCTGATGAAAACCACTTCACCCTCTGACCCGATCTGCTGGATTCGTCCTGATGAAAATTCACGAGTATCAAGGCAAAGAACTCTTCCGCGCCGCTGGCGTCCCTGTGCTCGAAGGGCACATGGTGACTTCACCGGAGGAAGCGGCAGCCGCATACACCCAACTCGGCGGTAAAATCGCGGTGGTCAAAGCCCAGATTCATGCCGGTGGCCGCGGCAAGGGCAACGTGATCGACGATCCGGACCAGAAAGGCGTCGTGCTCTGCAAGTCGGCTGACGAAGCCAAAGCCGCTGCCGCTGGACTGCTCGGCAAGAAGCTCGTCACCATCCAAACGGGACCCGAAGGCCAGACGGTCGGCAAGGTATTCGTCGAAGCGGGCTGCGATATCGCTCGCGAACTCTATCTCGGCATCGTCGTCGACCGCGTCACCTGCCGGCCCGTCCTGATGGTCAGCACCGAGGGCGGCGTTGAGATCGAAAAGGTCGCTGAGGAAACCCCGGAACTGATCCACAAGGAAGGTTTCGATCCCGCGATCGGCTTGGAAGCATTCCAAGTTCGCAAGATCTGCAAGAAACTCGGCATCGAAGGGGCTGCGGCCAAGAGTGCGTTCAAATTCATGACGGCGATGTGCCGGTTCTTCATCGACGCAGATTGTGCCCTCGCCGAAGTCAACCCGCTCGTGATCACCGGTGACGGACAGATGATCGCTTTGGACGCCAAGATCACCTTCGATGAGAACGCGATGTTCCGTCATAAGGATCTGGAGCCTCTGCGTGACCTCAGCGAAGAAGAAGAGAGCGAGATTCGGGCTGGCAAGGCGGGTTTGAGCTATGTCAAGCTCGATGGCAACATCGCTTGCCTCGTCAACGGTGCCGGACTCGCCATGTCGACGATGGATATCATCAAATATCACGGTGGCGAGCCAGCGAACTTTCTCGACGTGGGCGGTGGTGCCAACGCGGCCCAGGTCACCGAGGCTTTCCGCATCCTGCTTTCAGATGAAAACTGCAAGGGTGTGTTGGTCAACATCTTCGGCGGGATCGCACGTTGCACCACGATCGCTTCGGCATTGATCGAAGCGAGTAAAGAGGTTGGCTTCAACGTCCCGTTGGTCGTGCGACTCGAAGGTACCGAAGTCGAAGAGGGTCGCAAGATGCTCGAAGACAGCGATGTCGACGTGATCACGGCCGTCGACCTCACCGATGCCGCCAAGAAGATTGTCGCCGCCACGGCGTAGTCGATTCGCGACTGGCTGCTAGCAATTGCAGCTAGCTGTTCGTTAGCAGCCGTCCTTCGCCGTTTGCTTCTTTCTCACTCATTTCATCTCACCTCGGCTGTTCGCGAGCCGCCAACAGTCAAACGCCAAAAGCTATCCTCATGAGTATTCTGGTCGATAAAAACACCAAAGTCATTTGCCAAGGCATCACGGGCAATGCGGGCAAGTTTCATGCAATGGGCTGTCGCGACTACGGCACCCAGCTTGTCGGAGGCGTGACGCCAGGCAAGGGCGGCCAAGAGGTCGAAGGCATGCCGGTCTTCGATACCGTCGAAGAAGCGGTTGAGCAAACCGGTGCCGACGCCACGATGATTTTCGTCCCACCGCCGTTCACCGCTGACGCGATCCTCGAAGCGGTCGATGCGGGCATCCGCGTCATCGCAGCGATCACCGAAGGCGTGCCGGTGATCGACATGGTGCGGGTTTACGAAAAGGTCAAAGCGAGTGATTCGATCCTGATCGGCCCGAACTGCCCCGGCCTAATCACGCCTGGCGAATGCAAAATCGGCATCATGCCCGGATACATCCACACGCCAGGAAAGATCGGCGTGATGAGCCGCTCGGGCACCCTGACCTACGAAGCGGTCTGGCAGACAAGCAACTTGAAGCTCGGCCAGTCCACCTGCGTCGGCCTCGGCGGTGACCCGATTGTTGGCACCAACTACATCGACCTGTTCAAGCTGTACGAGGAAGATGATCAAACCGAAGCGATTCTGATGATCGGTGAGATCGGCGGAAGCGCTGAAGAAGAAGCCGCCGCCTACGTCAAAGCCCACGTGAGCAAGCCTGTTGCTGCCTTCATCGCCGGTCGCACGGCACCTCCCGGCAAACGCATGGGCCACGCTGGCGCGATCATCAGCGGTGGCAAGGGCACGGCTGAAGAGAAGGTCGCTGCTCTCGAGGACGCTGGTATCGTCGTCGCTCCGAGCCCTGCCGAAATGGGCGATGCCGTCGTTCAAGCGATCAAGAACAAATAGTCGCGGTTCGATATCGGGGCCTGAGGTTGCCCTGGGGCATTAGTAGTGGACGAGGCGACGAGCTGTTGATTACCCACAAAATCGGATCCCCTGTCGGCTTGTCCGACAGGAATCCATGTTTTGTAGTTAGGAAGGCTCAAGCGTGCACCTCGCTCCCATGCGGGCTTGCCCCGCATGACAGCAAAATCTTTCGGCTTGGTTTCCTGTCGGCCAAGCCGACAGGGGAACGACCATCGATGCCACGGTTTTCTAATTCCAGAACGTCGCTTCCCGTGTGGCAAGCACAAGGGGGAGCAAACTTGTGGGTAAAGGACAGGAGGCGACGAGCCCTGCGGCTTTGGACTCGTCGCCTCGTCCACTACGACAGAAATTGATCGTGCGTTGCTCAGCGAGAGGTCGAGACAGCTCGTTCAGGGCGAGGCGAGGGAAAGGGCTTCATTTGGCTTGCCTGGTAATGTCGCGTAGGTCCCCTCCCTCACGCACGCCTGAACGGCGTCGTTCGACCTCCCCCAGCTGTGCCGGGAGAGGTTAAAACGTTGCGATCACGGTACTGAAAAGTCGCGCGACCTCGCATCTGGAGAGGCGGCGATCCCGAATATCCATTCTGCTCGCGTGTCGCCCAATAACGCCCTCCGATCGAGTCCTCACTGCCGGAACCACTTCCGCCAGCGAGACCAGAGTGAGGCTGCGGCGAATTCGATTCGCGCTGCTGTCACGAGGCGTGCGGGCAGCACCGGACTGGCTTCGTCGATCATGACGACCACCTCATAGTGGACCGCCGAAGGGATGGTTCCGCTGCTGCCGCTTGAGTTGTTTGGAATCCATCCCGAGGCGACGATCTCCTCGGGCACCTCATCGACGGGGTCCGCTGAAATGGATTCCACGTGTCCCCGGACCGAACCGCTCGGCAGACCGCGGTATCCGACTCTCACGAGTTGTCCGAGACGGACATTGTCGATGGATTGTTCGGGCACGTACAAGGATGCGGTGCGTCGGTCGGGACTGCCGGCCCGGCCGACGAGGGTTCCCTGCGTGAGCGTCGCGCCGACGTTGTCGGGATCGAGCGGAGTTCCGGTCCATCCCCAGCGGCCGGCCATCCGCTCCTCTCGCGTGGGCTGGCGCGACGGCGGAGCGTAGAGTTTCTCACCCGGCCCGAGTGAGCAGCGAAGCTGATCGAGGCGGCTGACCAGGGTGGCATGGTGTTCCCGCTCGCTCGCGATTTGGCTAGCGACGACCGGTTGGGTGATCGATAGGCTCGGGCGGTCGACGCGATCGATACGCGTGGCGGCGAATTCAGACTCGAGTTCAGCGATTCGTCCCAGCGAGGCGAGTTCCTTCCAACGCAAACGCCAATCGTCCAGTCGCATCGCGGTCCCGGAGGTGCGCGGCATGATCATGCCGGAGGCGGCGGCGAAAAGCGGACGCTCGCCCGACGGACGAATCAAACTGCCAACCCGTAGGCTATGGGGCAGCGGGATGCACAAGACGAGACCGCTGGCTAATAGGATCGCAGCCGATGCAGCGGGGCGTCTCCACCGCTGAGCCACCGCGTCGGTAGGAAGCGGTCCGCTAGCGAGCTGAGCATTCATTCGTTGTCGCAGTACGAGGGAAACCAAGCCCACCGTGACCGGTACCGCTAAACCAATTCCGAACCAAGCTTTCAGAAAGGAGAACATCAGCCAACCGATCATGCACAGGATAACGAGCCGGTAGATCCAGCTGGCGATGCCGTAGGCGACTAGCCAGGGGCGCGGCAGGGCGGCCGACTGCGACGTGCGATCACCGCTCACCCAGCTCGCCCAGGTTTGCCGAATCGCGAGGGTTGCTTCGTGAGCGAGGTTCGGCACGCCCACCGCGTCGGAGAGAATGTAGTAGCCATCGTACCTCAGCAGTGGGTTGGCGTTGACGAGCAGCGTACTGACCGATGCGACGACCACGATCAGCGCCGAGACGTCGTGTAGCAAACCGGACCTCGTCGATGCCCAAAGGATCACCGCGATCGCCGCCACGATCCACTCCGCGAGCACGCCTGCAGCGGACACGAGAATGCGATCGCGGCGGCGGGGCATGAGCCATGCCTCACTGACATCGCAGTACAGACAGGGAACGCCGAAGAGCAACAGTACGCCGATCTCGCGGCATCGCCCACCGAGTTTCTGACAAACCCAAGCGTGGGCGAGCTCGTGAAATATCTTTGTGACGGCGATTGCGATCGCGAATGCGAGCAGGGTATTGGTCAGGGGGCTCGCTCCGGTGGAGCCGTGTATCCCATTCGCCGGCGCGACCAATCTTGAACCCGCTGCTGCAAAATCCTCGATCAATGCTTGCTGATTCATGCCAACGACCACGACCGCAACCACGACAATCGCGGCGACGGCACATGGGATCACCCGGGCGATCCCATGCAGTCGACCCGGGGAGTGCCTGGCATCGTGCGATGCGTCGATAGCGGGCGTGGGTCGAAACAACGCACCGAGGCGATCCGGAGTGATCCCTGGCAATCGAATGGCCAACGGATTTTTCCACCAGGCCGGCTGGGGGCGTCGAGACGCAGGACGCCATGCCGGAGAGGCTGCAGCGCCGTCGGGGGTGATCAGGATTCCCGCGCGAGTCGCTGCGGAGAGGAACTCAGCTAAGGCGGCGGGCGGCAAGCGATCGCGGTAGCGGGTGGCCAACGTGGCAAAGGAGACTCCGTCACGCAAGCGGCGGAGAATGGCAAATTCCGCTTCATCGAAAAAATGAAATGCGCTCGAAAGCGGATCCTTCAATACCCAGACGCAGCGATCGCGCAGCGAAATACGCCGCATGATAAGGTCACGACGGAGTTGCAGGCGTGGAATCGACATCAGCGAATCTCAACTATCGCCTGCGAACCGGGATAAACGATGCCATCGGGGTTTTGAAACTCGATCCATACCCGCACCTCCCCCGTCACGGCCACAATCTCAGGGCTGACGAATCGCCGCGTGGTGGGAAAACGACTGCGGCTGCCATCGCTCTGAGTGATCACGATTTGCACGTCATCGGTGCGGCGCAGTAAATCGGCTTGCTCGGCGGTGACGTATCCTTCGGCTCGCAGACGTTCTCGATCGATGACCCGAGCGACGATTTGTCCGGGGCGGACCCAGTCGCCCGCATGAGTCGAGATGGAGACGATCGTGCCGTCGATGGGCGTTTGAATCTGATGGTCTTCGCTGGCAACCTGAGCCAGTTCCAGTTTCAAACGCTGGATTTCGGCTTGCAATTTGAGCACATCGTCGGCAGAGCGGGCTGCTTGCAGTTCCACCTGGGCGGCCTCGATCTTCCACTGCAGCGTCTCAGCCGTGGCCTGATCGAGTCGCACGTCGATCGCGGCCATTTCGAGTTGGAAGTGGGCTTCACGCGTCTCCAATTGACAACGTTGAAACGCAAGTTGCAAACTTTCGATCTCGGATTCTGAAATGGCGTCCGCAAAGTTTTCTCGAGCGGCTTTGGCTCGCTCCCATTCGTTCTTGGCTACCTGCTCTGATTTCTCTGCGGCGTGCACCTTGAGCTGATTGGCGGCGCGGCGGCGATTCAGTTCGCTGCGGACACGATGTTCTGCCATCAGCTGTTCTTGCTCGGCAACGGCGACCTGCGCCGCATCGACGTCGCTGGTTTCCGTCTGCTGGTGGGTCGCGATCTCACTGGCGTGCTCGGCCAGGGATTCTTCTAGCAACGCTTTGCGATCATCGAGCAGGACGATCGGATCACCCGATTCGATCGCGTCACCTTCCCCGACCACCACATCGCTGACGGAGCCTTCGATCGTCGCGGCAATGGAGGCCTCATCGACCAGAACTACCACAAGGCCGCCGATGCTTTTCGTCGCCGCAGTGGTCTCGGCGACCGCGTTCGCCGAGGGAATCAGGAGAGAGAGGGCAAGGCATATCATCCGCAGGCGATTCCCAGCGAGAAACGGCATGATGCCATCGAGGACTGCGATCGGCCCTCGAGTTTCCTCGCGGGTGATGTGGCTTGGGGTGACCGTCATTGGCGTATTCGTTGCCGATAGGTATCGATGAAAGGCTACCATCCGTAGCTCCGGAAAAATTCGATGATGGGGCGAAACCAAACGAACCCGAGTGAGCGTTGACCGACATCCATCGTTCCGGCCACCGTGGCCCCAACGTGCACGTCATCGGGCAGGGACCCGTCGATGGGAACGGTAACCTGGATCGCTGCTTTGCCACGCTCATTCCATTGAACAGAATCGGCAACGTCGGCTACCTGACCGCTGAAATGGACATCGGGTGACGCTAGTAATCGGAACGAACCGATCACAGTGCCCGGATCGGTACCGAGTGCCTGACGCAGATAAGCATCGTCTTTTTCAGGGAGGTCGATGATCGCATGGTAGCCGCCCGCAGGATCCACAATCCTCATCAGCCATTGGCTCTGACTGACGGTTTGTCCGACGAGATCGGATTGCTGGTCGCGGAGGACAACGCGTCCGTCGACCGGTGCTCGGATCGTCAAAGATTGCGAGACTTCGTAGAGCAGATCGTTCTGTTGCTGCAATGAATCGATCCGGGCACGCAGTACCATCTGACGAGCGCGAGCACTGCTGGTATCGATGGAACGATTTGCTGGCGAGGGGTTGGCGGCACCGGGCGTGGCCCGCTCGGACTGTCTCAACCGCAGGCTGGCGAGTTCGGTTTCCGCAGCCGCGAGCTCTCCGCTCAAACGCTCCTGTTGCAGTTCAATGTCGACGTTGCTGAGTTCAGCCAACACGTAACCGGAGGTGACCCTTTGGCCGTCCTCGACGTGCAGTCTCAGCAGCGTGCCTGCTGCAGGAGCGAAGATGCCCCACGAATGGGCTGGTTCCAATTGCCCTTGGACCGGTAACCGAAAGGTGATGGGGACGTTGAGCAGCAGGAGAAGTGCCAAACAGAACGATGCGATCAGGGCGAGCCGTTGCCAGCGAGTTGCCTGCTGCCACCATGCGGTGCCAGCCCGTGGTGATCGAGCAGCACGGGATCGCAGGGTGGCGGCAACGTCCTGGGCCGCAGCAGCGATCTCGAGGTGAACATCGTCCCACAAGGCCGTCAGCGGTTGGTGTTGCTGCGTGTACTGCTGCAGCACGATGACGGCATCCACTTCGTCGCCAGAATCATTGCAACGGATTGGGATCGCCAGCGTCTGGGAGGTTCCGAGGGAGGGTGCTGGGCAATCGATGGGGTGTTGATCGGTACAGAAATCAGTGCCTCTCCGGCAGACCTCTTCGGCGAGCTCTCTCAGCCAGGCGGCCTCGGCCGAACGCCGGTCGATCGTGGTCGTCGTGGACGTCGCGATCAACGTGGCAGTGCTAGCCTGCGTCGTTAAAAAACTCACACGATCGGCGGGTACCCGTCGCGCGGCTTCGTCACAGAGGCTTTGGGCGCGCGTGTCAGGATCGGCTAACCGGTTGGTGCATCGCAGCCAAGCGAGCGTGAAGCTCTCGCCGTTAGGAGGGGGCGTATCGGGGTTGGGAGAGCGACTCATCGGTGTATTTTAGCTTGGAATCGATGTATCCATCGTCTCCTGATTCGGTTTCGTGGTGCGAATCTCTGCCTACTTAACGTTTCGTAACGATTTCACTGGATAGGGTTGCATCGAATCGTCGAAAAAGGAGGGGTGTACGGATCGTTCTGCCTGTCCGGCGTTCCCTTTTTCACGCGGCATTTTGATTGCATCATTGAAATCGATCGACCAACCCAATCCTCGCTCGGAGGCACGGGACTCGTTGGGTAGCGGACAGCAGTCCGTTTCGCCCCCGGTCGCGCTGGCGGGTGAGGACGCGGATTCGTCGCGTCTTGGTCGCCGTTCGCTGCGTTGCCGGCCTCTGTTCTCGATTGTCCTCTGGTCGCTGATTACCGGCGCCGTGTTGTCGGCCTTTGCCGGTGTGCTCGGATGCCGTGCCTGCAAGAGCTTGCCTGAAACGGTGGGCAATGACACGCAGTGTGTCGACGCGATCATGGCCAACGTTGACGCGGGAGCCCCACCGAGTCGGGCTGCCGAAGCGATTGCATTGACCACGGCTCCGTTGCCGCCGATCACAATCCGGGATGCTGCGTCCATGGAAAATGCGACGTACCGCAATCTCACGCTCCGTGAAACGATTCAAATCGCACTCACCAACTCCGAGGTCCTGCGTGATCTCAACGCGACGGTGCTGCGTGCCCCGGAACAACTCTCGAGCCAGCAATCGTTGCCGTTGGTGCAAACGAATCCTCAGGCCAGTATTGAGGCGGCGCTGTCGGCTTTCGATGCCCAGCTCTATGCGATGGGGACATGGCAGAACAATGACCGCCAGTTCAATAACCGGTTCTTTGGTGGTGGTGCCAACGCGTTCCAGCAAGACGTGCATGATTACGTGTTCCAAACGTCCAAACTCACTGCCACAGGGGCTCAGTTGGCCCTCCGCAGCATCACGGACTACGATGCCAATAACGCGACCGGGAACCTGGTTCCGAGTGCCTGGCAGTCGCAGCTCCATGCGGAGATCCGCCAGCCCTTGTTGCGCGGCGGCGGTTTGACGTTCAACCGGATTGCTGGTGCTGCGGCGCTACCGGGGGTCTACAACGGCGTGTTGATTGCCAAGACTAACAACGATATCTCTGTCGCGGAGTTCCGGCGAAATACCCGCAACTACATTAGCAACGTGACCAATGCGTATTGGGACCTGGCATTCGCATACCGGGATGCTGATGCTCGTGCCGAAGCGCTCGAACGCAGCCGGCTTACCTGGCGCAGCTACGACGCGCAGAAGACATCCAACCGCCAAGGTGGATCGGCTGAAGCGTTGGCCCGCGAACAGTACTATCGTTTTCAGGGTGAGTATCAGGACGCGGTTGCCGGGAAGTTGGTCCAGCGTACGCAAGGATACAATGCCACCTCGGGCGGGACGTTCTCCGGCGTGGGTGGTGTGCTCGCGGGTGAACGACGCCTGCGATTGTTGGTCGGACTACCCGTCAGCGAAGGTGTGCTGTTGCGGCCGGTGGATGAACCGATCACAGCGCCCGTGATCTTCGATACCGACTCGCTGTCCGCTCAAGCGATTCGGATGCGGGCCGAGTTGCAGGAGCAACGGCTGCTCGTCAAGCGACGCGAGATGGAGCTGCTCGCTGCGAAAAACTTCTTGCTACCCACACTCGATCTGGTTTCGACGTACCGTCTCCGGGGTTTGGGGCCAGATCTCGCTGGTACCGGATCGGCGTTTGATGAGATCAGTGAGATGCGATTCCAAGAGTACGAGGCAGGGGTCGAATTCCGCATGCCGGTGGGATTCCGCCAAGCTCACGCAGCGGTCCAGCATGCCAAGCTGCAGATTGCTCGTGACCAAGCACTGCTGCGGGAGCAGGAACGTCAAATCGTTCATGATCTGTTAGGCGTTGTCGCTGAGACCGACCGCGCCTACACGCTCGCCGAAACTAGCCTCAATCGCTACCTCGCCGCCAAGGACGCACTCGATACTTTGGAAGCGAACCGAGAGGCCGGATTGCCGATCAGTTTGGTTCAATTGCTCGATACCCAACGCCGCGTCAGTGAGTCGCAGGTCCGCTACTATCTCGCGGTGACGGAATACATGGTGGCACTGAAGAACGTGCAGTTCGAAACCGGCACGTTGTTGGAGAATACCGAGGTCATGGTCGCGGGTAGTTGATAACCATCGCATCGTAGTGGACGAGGCGACGAGTCCAAAAAAAGCGGTAGTGGACGAGGCCACGAGCTGGTCATTGCCCACCAGTATCCCGATAGGGATTAGAGAGAATAGTCGTAGGTAAGCGCAGCGCCACCTACGGTGATTCGTTGAAGATGGAGCGTCGACCCCGAAGTGGGTCGCAGACCTCGTCGTGAATGATCTTCAACCCCATTCGGGGTTGGCACGCGTGTTTGATGCGTTTCCGGTGGTGTTCGCTGCGCTCGACCACCGGCTATTTTCTTCAACGCCGTCGGCGTAGGAAAACTTGTGGGTAATCAACAGGAGGCGACGACCTCCGGCAGACTGGTTTAGCGAGGATCACCACTCACCTCGGCGGACGCGGACGCACTGCGACGTCAGCCCCGCGACAACGCCCACTTGAAACAGCACCCAGAAGCTATAGTCGTAGGACCAGTGGACGGTCCAGATCTCAAAGATGATGGCAAAGAAGATGCTCGCGTAGGCCACTGCCACTCGAGCGTCACTCGGATACAGGTAAGTACTCGCCACCGGGGCGAGTTGCAACGCCTGAACGATCGTCGTGATCAGGAGCGTGACGAACAGAGCGAGCCCAACCCAGCCGAAGGCGAGTCCAATGTTGATGTAGGTGTTGTCAACATTTCGCAAGAGGCCGCTGATGGCGGGATCGTTGGGCAGGCCAGGAATATTTCGGGGCGGAAAACCGGATGAGGCCGTTGTTCCATAGCCGAGAGGACCGCCTTCGAAAACAATCGGACCATAGATCTTCGGAATCAGCAGACGGTGACGCGTGTTGTTGTGAATTTCCGCGTCGCCTTCATGGTCCACGTCGACAATCCGGCTGCGAGTATGTTCGTCGCCACCGCTCTCGAGGTAGTTGGCGACGGTGTCGAACTGAACCGCCGTAAAAATCACACCGGCCGCAGCGAGCGGAATCAGTATCCAGCGGGCATAGCGATTGACGCACACCAGAGCAAAGGCTCCCGCCAGGACGACGCACAGCATTGGGCCCCGCGAGACAGTGGCGACAATGCCCAGCATGATGAGAATCATTCCAGCAAACCCAGCAGCCCGTCGCCAGCGGGCGTCATCTCTCGGTGTGGTCAGGTCAACCGCAAAGGGCAGGAGCAGGTAGAGCATGATCCCCAGAAAAATAGCGTTTCGGACAGGACCGATTGAGCGGTACAGCAAGCCGTAGCGTTGGCCAACCACGCGCGACACTTTGTCGTCGACGTGAATGAAGATCGTTTCCCAAAGATTCACCGAGGTGAACGATTCATAGACAGCAGCGATCGCAATGAAGCTCGCCACGGCGACGAAAACAGGGGAAAGCTTGGACATCGAGCCGGGATGTAGGAACGCGTAGCGACCCGCTGCATAGGGCAGCATCCATTGGCCGTAGGCACGCAGTGTGAAGGCGAGCGGTTGCCCCTCGTGCGATACATCGACGATGATGTGCCAAATCATCAAGGCGCCGACCAACACGTCGAGCAGGTTGAGAGCCTTGAATATCTCACGCCAAGAATGGGTGCAGTAGGCGATCAGGAGCACGATCGCAGTCGCCATGGCGACGTTGATCTCGGTGTTCCAGAGCGTGATTTCGAACCACGTCCCCGCCAACATCGAGACCGCCATGCCGGCCCCGAGAACATACTGTTTGCCATGGCGGTAGCCGTACCAGGCAGCGAACCCGCAGGAAACGAGCAGCATGATGGCGAACGATGATTCGTCGGTCAGCAGTCCGGGTGCGACTTCAGTGTCCAATGGGATGTCTCCGAGACGGGGTCAGAGTCGTAGGGGGAACAGAGCAAAAGAGGTGAGCCTCTAGCGAAGACTCGGTTCAACGGGAATGCGGTACGTCGCCGACGAGGTTTTCGTCGCTGACCGCGGGTGGGCGTGGTCGATGGGCGAGATGCACGAGCACGAGTGTCTGCGCTCGGACTTGCTTGCAATCAGGTGAGATTGTCATTCCGCCGAGCGGTTGATCGAGGCGGGCGACCAACCGCGCCGACCCGCTCGGGATTGCATCGGCCAACATGAGACGGCCCATTGCGTCGGTCATGCCCATGGGCAAATCGGTCGGGATGCGCACCTCGCCGCTGGCGACCAATCGAATCGGCTTGCGTGCACCGCTGCTGAGGGTCCCCATCGCGGCAATCCGCGTCCGCCCCTCCGCATCGCGTGCAACGACAAATGCATCGAGCAGTTCCAGCGAAGATCCATTGACGATCGATGCCCCATCGAACGACCCGAGGCGGCCCTTCGGTGCCGTCGATTGCATCTCAATCGGGCCGTCGACATCGACGATCTGTTCCGCATGGACGACGCCATAGGAGTTACTGCCCACGCTGATATCGTCCATCGATGGGCCAGGATCAAAACCGAGTTCCAATGCCGCATCGACCTCGCCAAACAAATTAGCAGCCTGCTGGTTGCCATGTTTGGAGCGGATCACATCGATCGCCGCGTCGGGCGTGGCAAAGTCGATTCGGTATCGGCTGGCCAGCGAGTTATATAAACCGACCACGCGTGTCAGGTGCGCACGCGAGTAGTCCACCGGTACTTCGAGCAGTGCCAGCTCATTGCGACTTCTGGCAAAGCCAACATCGAGCTGCGCCGCATGGGCCACCCAAAAAGCGCCCGCGATCGATAGCGGAAACACGGCCAACCAGGCCCATTCCAGGTGCCCGAGCATGCGGAACACGAGATAGTTCAAAGGGATCAGGACAAACAGATAGGCCAGCAGGCTGCGAAAGACGAGAGCGGACTCCGGGATGGTCACACCGATTTCTTGACGCAGTTGACGCTGGCTCCAAGTCAGCAGATCGCTATCGCTCCTCCAGACGCCGAGACCGCCGATCGGATGCGGCCACACATCATCGCTCTGCCAGGCCGCCAGCGGGGAGTTGCTCGCTGGGTCGGTCGAAGCGGTCACGGCGGGAGAGTCGCCGTTGGTGGACGTGCCGTTGGTGGCCGTGCCGTTGGGCAGCGCTCGCATCTTGGCATCACGCGAGAACAGTCGCAGGCCCGTATTGATCTCTGGCGCGACGGCATCAACGTCGACCCCTACCAAGGTCTGTCGCACCGGTGAAGAGGCTCCCAGGCCGGCATTCCACGGAGTCGCTTGGTCTGAGGCGGGGGCGTTTGGTGAAGGGGCAGCGGACGAATCGGCAGTTTGTCCTGGGCTACCGTTGGCGGTGACCGATCGAAGACTGCTCTGAGCGGCTGTATCCAATTGGAATACACGCGGTGGTCGTGCCAGGATGGCGGAATTCAACATGCTATCGTAGGACTTCCAGCGCACCAGCCAGTTGCTCATCAAGTCCACTCGACTTTGAACCAAGCGGCCGCGTCCCACCCGGCGCTCGACGAGTAGACCGCCCCCGCCGATCTCCGTCGCTCCGGACCGCTGGTCGCCTGCCGCGGCGACCGGGGTGGGGTTGCTCTGCAAGTTTTCGATCACGTCTGCCGTGGACGGATCAGTCGCCACCTGGTGCGAGTGCAAAAAACTTTGTGCATCATCGATCAGTAACTCAGTGGCACCCGCCGGCGCGATTGGCAGCAGGTCACGAAAGCGGGTGTCGGTCAGCGAGTCGACTCCGGCGGGGCCATTGACGACGACGAGTCCACCGAAATTCAACCAATCCAAAATGGCAGTTTGTTGTCCCGGTGTCAGGGCGTTCACGGACACGTCATCCCAAACCAGGACTGCCGTTGAGGTCCAATCCAGAGCGGTCTCGGCTATCGGCAACACTCCATCGATGGGCGGGATGATGATGCGATAGTTCTCCGACGAGCGTTTTCTTACTCGGCCGCCTTGCACGGGGCGGACCCAATTGGCCGTCTGCCAACGGACAAACCGTTCGGGACGATTGGTGAGGATGACGAAAAAGTAAGTTTGGGGCGGCATCGCGGCAAACCGAGCGGGAAGCACATCATACCGAGCGGTTGATTCCTGCCCCAGGAACTGTCCGTTGAAGATGACATGGTCCAAGGTCTGGTTGTTGTGCGTGGGGGCAAGAAACCGCGTCTCGAGTCGCCGCATTTGTCCCTGCGGCAAGACTGCCGGGCGGCGGGTGAGAAAAGAGGACGCTGACTCGAGCTCCGGTGTAATCTCCGTGGTGTTGTCCGTCTCGGGAGATGCAAGGAGCCCCAGATCGGCACGAGTTTGGATCACACCACGGCGATCCTCTCGGTTGCTGCGCACCGACAACCGCGTGCTTGTCCAATGCCCGGGTTTGATTGAGCCGTTGGGAATCCCGCTGCTGCGCAGGTCCAGTCGCGAAGCCGGATAGGCGTCGGCGGCGCGCGAGGTGAAGGGTGGTTGCTGCTCTTCAGGTAGCTTGGATTCGTTCTCAGGTTGGTTCGTCAGCCGACATCCATCGCAGCCCACGACCAAGGGGAAACAGAGAAGGAAACACCACCACGCTCGACCGAGCGAGGCTACCATCCCATCACCATATTGGATTCGATTGCGCGGCGAGCTTGGTCGACATCACACCCCGTTTCCATGCGGTACAAACGAATGGCATTGACTTTGTCACCCGCCGATTTACTCAAACAATCCCGGGCGATCATGCAGGGGTCGAGGGAGCGATCGGTCAATCCCAAGGCGCCTTTGCTGATCACCCACGAGTCCCGCGGACGTTTGGTGATGCGCAAAATCTCGTCCTCGGGATAGGCGTCGTCCACAACCGATTGGGCGGAGGATTCTTCGTCGGACCATGTGATGATGATGTGTGCGTCGGTTTCGATTTCGAACAAAGGCATGGCGCTGACTCGGGAGGGAGCGAAGACGAAAAAAGTGAGCGAGCCGGCAAGAGCAGTTTTCTGTGTTCTTTGCGGCGATCGACCACCCGCTCAGCATAGGCGTCCGGCGGGGTGTGGGCAATCCAGCCAGGCGGTTCGAGGCGACCGGGAATGGCCGGACAACGAGTCAAAGATTCCGCTGGGAAATACCGCCAACGACAGCCCTGGCGACGATTTACTGGACAGCCGGGATCAGATCGCTTCGCTGTTCTCAAACATCATCAGTTCGGCGCCATCGAGAAAGCTCACCAGAGACTTGGCCCGGTAAGGCTGTTGCAGTTTGCGAACCGCTTTGCTCTCGATTTGACGCACACGCTCCCGGGTCACTTGAAAGATCCGACCGACTTCCTCGAGGGTGTACGTGTATCCATCGGCGAGACCGTATCGCAACCGTAGGATCTCTCGCTCGCGATAGTTGAGGGTCTCCATGGCGAGCTCGATCTGATTCTTGAGCGCCTCACGATTGGTTTCTACCAAAGGGTCTTGGTCGCGATGATCTTGAAGGAATTCACCGAACGCGCTGTCTTCGTGATCACCGACGGGTTGATCGAGCGACAGCGGCTGGCGAGCCATTTTCAGGATCACACGAGTGTCGTCGATGGACAACCCGCTGCGAGCACACACCTCTTCGGGAGTGGGTTCGCGGCCGTGCTCCTGGACAAGGTCACGGGTGATCTGCCGAATCTTGTTCATGGTATCGATCATGTGAACCGGCACTCGGATGGTGCGACTCTGATCGGCGATCGCCCGGGTGATGGCTTGGCGAATCCACCAAGTCGCATAGGTACTGAACTTGTATCCGCGGGCGTGCTCGAATTTGTCGACCGCGCGCATCAGTCCCGTATTGCCTTCTTGAATCAAATCCAGAAACGACAACCCGCGGTTGCGATACTTCTTGGCAATCGAAACGACCAATCGCAGGTTACCGGCTGACAAGACGCGTTTGGCGGCATCGTAGTCGTCACGAAGGGTGTCGCAGCGGTCGACCCGTCGGGCGAGTGTTTTGGGGGTTTCGTAGGTCAATCGCATCAAACACCGCAGCTCGCTATGGAGCTCATCGGCGCTTGGCATGCCGGCCAAAGCGAGCCGATGTGGTTCGGCGAGGATCTGGCGAATTTCAATCATCCGCAGGGCGCTGCGCCGAAGTTTCTCAAAGATTGGCTGCAGCTTATTGGTCCGCAGATTCATTTCCTCGACCAACCGGACGGCTTTGTTGCGGCGAACGACGAGGTTCCGCCACGCTGCACGACGCCGACGCATGGGCAACGATTTGTTGATCGCTGTCAGATAATCGTTGCGGTTGTTCTCCAGGAGATGAGCGAGAGTCCGAGTGTTGGGGACGATCCGCTTCATGATCGCTTTTTTCTCCGCTGCGTTGGTCACGCTGACCTCGATGGTTCGGTCGAGTCGCAATTGCTTGTCGCGGACCTGTTGCAGCAACTTCAGAGAAGCCTGCAACATAAAATCGGTAGCCAGCATGCAGTGCCGATATCGCTCACGAGTGGCTTCGATCTGCACGGCGGCGGAGATCTCTTGATCTCGCGTGAGCAGCGGTATTTGCCCCATCTGCATCAGGTACATGCGGACGGGATCTTCCGTTGGATCGTTGGGCAGCTCATCGCGGCGGACAAGCAATTCGTCGTCGGCAAGTGGGCCTAGCTCGGATTCGTCTGCAGTCGCGTCAGCGAATTCCTGGCCCATCGTCCGCGAGCGGCGGGTGATGGAGTCCTCTGCATCAAAGGCGTCATCCTGCAAACTGCGACTGCTAAACTTCTTGCCCATCAGGTTCTCCTCGTCTCCCGTTTGATCGTCAAAGCTGTTTGAGAAGGAATGCCAAGCACTGTCAGTGCCAGCGGAGAACTCAGGTAACGCATGAATCATTGCAAGTTGTTGCTACGCAGGAGGTTAGGCGTTGAAAAAGGCCTGGGGTCAGAGAAGCGCTGCGGCGCGGGGTGTGGACGGCGGTCACCGTGATGTTGCTCGCACGCAACATCGGATGGATTCATCCAACTCGTCCAGTAACGCCCGATTGCTGGCAATCGGACGCTCACCCGCGTTCGCATGATCAAACCTAGGTCAGCTTTGGGGCCGACAACCAAAAAAATGAATGAATTACCTGTCAATCAACTCCGCTACACCAAGTCGCGATTGGGACGTAAACTCAGGGGCGCATACTCAGAGGCGTACTGATTCGTATCCTGGGGCGGTCCGCCCCTCGCTGGAGGAGAGTGCTTTGGGGAGCCTCCGTTGGCTCCCCAGTGGATGCGAGTTGACGGCGATCCTGCGCGAGCGGCCGGTGGAATCGGCGAATCACCTCGCGGGGTATCCAAGTGACGCTCTCCAGCTAGTACCTTTCGATGCCCGAAGGCTGGGAAAGTTCCCGATATCCATCATCTGACCGTCCCCTGCTCGAAATGTCCTGATGACGACTGCTGTGAATTCGTTCGATGACTACGCCCCGCTCGTTGAAAGCCGATTTGGTGACGCACCGGCTGCTCTCGAGGCACTCGCAGAGATTGCCGCCAGTAGCGTAGCGCCCGATTTGCTGACGGGCCTATGGGCGGCGCTTCACGACCATCTCGGCGCGGTCGACGATGCCAGCGAGGCGGTGCGGTTGCTCGCCCGATTTGTTGAGGTCTCGCGAAGCCCCACGTCGCTGTTGGCACTCTTTGAACGCGATCCGCAAGCCCTGCCCGCGCTCCTGCAGGTGCTTTCGACCAGTCCAGCGGTGGCGGAGCTGTTGATCAGCGATCCGGAAAGTTTCGATTTGATCCGGGCCAGCGACGGCCGCCCGACCTCTCGAGAGCAACTCCGCGACGAGCTGGCTCATGAACTCCGCACCACCGCATCGAATCCCCGCGCAGCCGTGGCGATCCGGAGATACGTGGGGAGAGAGGTACTGCGCATCGCCTATGGGGAATTTGTCCGTGGCCTCGCTCCCGATCGAGTCACACGGCAAATCAGTCACCTGACCGATGCGGTGCTCTCGTCGGCGCTTGATTTTACCATCGATCAAGTCGCGTCCAAATTTCAGCTGCCCCAGCGCATCGATGCCAGCAAGCCGAGATACGCGATCATCGCGTTGGGCAACTACGGTGGCGAGGAGATCGGCTACGACTCACCGCTGGATCTGCTGCTGCTCTGCGATCAGATCGACCGCAGAAATGAGAGCCACGTGAGGTTCAATCGGCACATCGTCGCGGGACTGATCAGTCTGCTGGGGTCGAATCGCGGACCGGTCGTTTCGATTCACTTGCGATTCGTTCAGCAGCCCGGTGAGGAATTTGCTGTGTCGGACACGCACCGGCTCAGCGATTTCGCCCGCCCCGGCGAATCCTCGACTCGCAAGATCGAATTTCATGCCGCCGGCCATGCGGCAGCCTATTACGAGCGAGAGAATCAAACTTTCCAGCGGCTTGCCTTCGTCAAGGCCCGCGTCGCTGCGGGCGACCGGGGCTTAGGCGACTGGTTTCTCAAACTGCTCGAACCGTGGGTCTATCACCGGATCCTCAGCCGGAGCGAAATTGCCGATATCCGAGTATTGCGTCGAAAGCTCGAAAAGCGAGCTCTGACTGCGGATGCGCAGCGGGGGACGCCGATCGCCGATTGTCCCGGCGGACGTCGCGATATTGAATTGACCATTCAGTTTCTCCAGCTGCTCCATGGTGGGGAGCTTCCCGAAGTCCGCGTGCCCGGCACCCTCGATGCGATCGCCGCTTTGAACCGCCACGGATGCTTGACCCAGCAGGAGGCGTCCATCCTGTCGGAAAACCACGCTCGCTTGTGCCGCCTCGAACACCATCTCGCCGTTTTATTGAATCATCGGGTGACGTATCTCCCCGATGATGATGCCATTCGCACTCGCTTGGCTTGGCGATTAGGGGTCCGCAGGGAGGTCGACGATCAAGATGGAGGTGGTGAGCACGCCGAGGGTGAAGTCTCGATCGGCGATCGTGAACGATTCGAGAAACTGCTTGACGATACCTTTGACGTCAACCGAAAAATCATCAACCACTTGACCTCTCAAAAGGTCGCGGCGAGCCCGGTGACCGTGGCCGAGAATGAAAACGTATCGGCAGCCCCCCGAGAAAAGCTCGCCCCCGACGTGGATGCTGTCGCCATCGAGACCGAGATGATTCTCGACCCCGAACCGGATCCGGATACGTTTGCAGAGGTCTTGCGAGGGCACGGCTTCTCAGATCTCGATCGGGCGATCGATCAAATCTCATCTCTCAGTCACGAGACGGTTTCCTTTCTTTCGCCACGCCGGTGCCGCCAGTTTTTTGCAGGCGTGGCTCCGCAGCTATTGCGTGAAATCGCCAAGACCCCCGCCCCCGATCAGACCCTCGATCGACTCGTCGAGGTGGCCGATTCCATCGGCGCCAAGGCGACGTTGTGGGAACTGCTGGGAACGAACGAAGCCACTTTGTCGCTGATGGTCAACCTCTGTTCGCTGACGCCGTATCTGACGGGTATCTTGACGGCGCAGCCCGGCATGATCGATGAGTTGGTGGACTCGTTGCTGATGAATCGCTTGCCTCCGGCAGAAAGACTCGATACGCAGTCGATTCGGTTGTGCCAATCCGCCGATGACCTTACGCCGATCCTGCAAACGTTCCGAGCCGGATGTCATCTGATGATCGGTGCTCGGGATTTGCTTGGCAAAGAAACGGTCGATGCCATCGGTCAATCGCTCAGCGACACGGCCGATGCGTGTCTGCGGCGCGTGATTGAACAGGAACACAAACGCCTGAGTGCACGCTATGGTGATCCGCTCGGCGAGGACAACGAGCCGGTCGAAATGGTCGCTGTGGCGTTGGGGAAATATGGCGGTCGCGAACCGAACTACCACAGCGACCTCGATCTCACGTTCTTGTATACCACAGAGGGCGAAACACAGCGGCGAGTGGGAGGGCCGAAGGCGACGCTATCGAATCGCCAGTTCTTCAATCAGCTCGCTCAGAATGTCATCCGGGCAATCGATTCGCCCACAGAACGCCTTTATGAGATTGACACACCCTTGGCCGAAGGTGCCGACGAGACCGTTTTAGCGTACTCCATTGGCCAGTTCGTCAAGCCATTTCGCCTCGGCGGAGCACCCCTTTGGCGGCGTGCCGCTTTGTGCCAGGCCCGCCCCTTCTCCGGCTCTCGGCGGAACCAGGAACTCGTGAGTGCTGCGATCGCCAAAGCGATCCGGTTGACACCCTGGCGAGACAGCCAGTTGGCTGATTTCAAGACTTTGCGGCAGCGAGCCGAATCCACGGCCGCGCCCGGGAATCTGAAACGGGGCCTCGGCGGTACCGTCGATGTGCAAACGATCGTGGCAGCGGGTGTTTTGAAGTCCGCAGCCAGCCTCGACACCGAGATCGCGACCGGTATCCCTGCCGCACTTAGCGATCTCGCCGAAGCAGGTGTCTATGACCCGCGAGACACCCAAACCCTGGCCAGCAACTACCGTTACCTTCGTACCGTCGAAGCCAAACTGCGACTGATCGACACCCCCGCCCGGCATGAACTGCCACTTTCGGCCGATGGTGGCGCGGACACACTCGAAATGAAGCAGCTCGCGGCCCTCCTCGGTGAACCCGAGCCCTGCGAGATCGTTCGCCGCTGCGATCAGGTCCGGGCATCCAATCGTGAGCTCTTTGATCGGCTGCTATCGGCCTGATTTTAACCCGATCGACCAACCGACACCGGGGATGGATTCTTTCGCCCAACGAAGGCGGCTGCTGCGGCGATCGAGAGTGCGGGAATCGCAGGCGAACGCATCCGCGAGTTGCTCCAGTAGACCGTATGCACACCACTGAGTGTGATCAAGATCGCGACGGCAGGCCACCAGGCAACCCAACGCCGCCACCGATGCGGATGAAACTGGTGAACATGCCGCAGCCCAGCGATCAGAATGAGTGCGTACACGACACAGTGCAGCAAACCCACCACGATGATCAGGAATGGGGAACGGCCGTCGACCGCATGGGGGAACGGCTGCCATAGACGGGTCAATCGCACCCAACACGAATACAAGAACATTCGCGGGCGCTCCGCGATGGTGGTTTTAGCGGCAGCGTAAGCCAATTGATCATCCGCCCACTCATCACCGCTCCGGGGTAACTCTTGGTACTCGGCGAAGAAAACAGCGGGCTCCCAGGCATGCCGGCGCCAAGGCAACTCATACGGTCGGTCTTCCAGATAATCGTAGAAAGAATCGTTGTTCGCGAGCAGCAACGTGTAGCCGCCGTGCGTGGTCCCCCAGACAGGATGTCCGATCGCCCCGACATTGCGGACCGTCCAAGCGCCGACCCCCGCCACGATGACCGCGACAGACATCGCGATCGCCGTCGCGCGGCGATAACGACAGACCTCGCCCATCAACGCCAGAACAGGCAGGACCAGCATCGCCCAGACCAAGAAGGTGGGGCGGCAGAGGATGCAAAGTGCCAACAGCGTCCCCAGTACGAACGCGTTGAGAAGGTAGGCACGACGCGGAGTCGGTTGACCTTGGTCGTCCACCGCTGGTTGGGTGTGCCGTGCGATCCACCACCAGACCGATACTGCCAATGCCGTCGCAATCGTTTCGGTCATCACCAGGGAGGACTGCCACAGCAGGATGGGATCGATCAGGACCAGGCCGGCAGCGATCGCTGCCGCCCCGTTCGATAGCAGGCGGCGGGCGATGTCCCAAGTAAAGACGACCGTCAGGCCACCCAAGATCCAGTGAAAGATCGCAACGGATGAATTCGAGAGCGTGCCCGAGTCGTCTACCAACCATGAGAGCAGCCAGGGATAGAGCGGTGGACGAAAGGCCGTCGGCCGTGCCCCGTCCATCCCAACGGGGAGGCCGAATACATCGGTTTTCGCAAGCGTTTGAGCGATCACGCGATACGCATCAGGGTCCTCGTGCAAGGAATCTTGGTGAGAGAATAGAAAGCCGCCCCGAACGATCAGAACGGCCGCTACGAGGCAGATACACTGCGCCAGGCGAATGCGCGTTCGCCCGTTCAATCCCAATCCATCCCTGACATCTCGGCAACGGTGTTGACGAGCGCTTGCGTGCCCGCTCGACCACCGCCCTTGGCGATCACGGACTGATAGAGCTGCTCGGCGAGTGCCAAGCCGGGCAGACAGAGATTCATTCGCCGGGCTTCGCCAAGTGCGATGCCCATGTCTTTGACAAAGTGTTCGACATAGAACCCTGGCTCAAAATCGCCTTCGATCATGCGGGGGGCCAGGTTACTCAGCGACCAACTGCCGGCGGCGCCGGAGCCTACCGATCGCAGGACTGTGGGGAGATCCAAGCCAGCCCGGTGGGCATAGACGAGCGCTTCGCAGACGCCGATCATGCCGGTTGCAATCAGAGTCTGGTTGACCATCTTGGTATGTTGGCCAGCACCGGGACCACCCTGATGCACGATGGTTTTGCCCATGATCTCGAAACAGGGCATGACGGTTTTCACCGCCGCGTCATTGCCCCCGATCATGATCGACAGGTTGCCCGACGCGGCGCCGGAATCGCCTCCCGAGACGGGGGCGTCGAGTGCGTCAGCGCCGTGCGCGATCGCCTGTCGGTGAATTTCCACTGCCAATGACGGCTCGCTCGTCGTCATGTCGACCAGCACGCCGCCCGGGGCGATGCCCGCGATGGCGCCGTTTTGCGGGTCGACAAAAACCTCGCGAACGTCAGCGGGATAGCCCACGATGGCAAACACGATCTGAGACTGCTCGGCGACTTCGCGAGGTGAATCCGCCCACTGCGCGCCACGCTCCAACAACGCCTCAGCCTTGGACCGAGTCCGCGTGGTGAGCGTCAGCGGGTAACCCGCTGCGAGCAGGTGTCCCGCCATGGAGTGGCCCATGACACCCGTGCCGATCCAGCCAAGGGCTGGCTTCTCAGTAGTCATCAGATCTAATCTTCCTTGGCTGCTTCACCGAGACCTTCATCGACGTATCCGTAGCCGCCGCGGCCTTCGTCAATGCGGCTTTCAACGTCCATGATTGTTTCGGCAACGGAGGTGTCCCAGAACTTCACAATCGTTTCGACGGGCATGGGTTCGAGCGAGCGGAACAGTCGGAAGCCGACTCCGCGAGACGGATCGCTGGTGAACCACCAGGGGCTGCGAGGAAAGTTCGGATCTTCCGACTTCCACTCTTCATCGTCCGATGCCAAGCGGGCGGCACTGCGCAGTTCGGCGGGCTCCATTTCCCAACTGCCGCCTCGGACCACGCAGGGATACGGATTCTTGGGCCAACGCGTGGCCGAGGTCGCATCGGTGAGATCGCTGTCCTGCATCCACTGATACCCGTCCTCGGTGTACTCATTGACGGTCCACTCCGATGCATTGCCGTGCATGTCGTAGAGACCAAACGGATTGGGTTTCTTGGTGGCCACATCGCCGGGCCCATCGAAAGAATTGTCGAAGTACCAGGCGTAGTCTTCGATTACGTCCGCATCATCGCCCCAGCTGTAGGCGGTTTCGGTGCCGCCGCGGGCAGCGTGTTCCCATTCTGCCTCGGTGGGCAAACGGTACTGCGTACCGGTCATTCGCGACAACCATTTCGTGAACTGTTGGGCCGCGTACTGAGTCATCGTGACTGCCGGCTGACTCGGGCGGGACCCGTACTCGAACGTGAAGGATGGGTCGTAGAGTTCCGTGGGCGCGGTCACCGAATCAACCAGGTTGGTTTCGTCAACGGGACGAATGCCTTCCATTTCAAAGTCTTTGAAGACGCCGTACATTCGCATGTACTCCTTGTACATATCCCAGCGTGTCTCTGTTTTGGCCACCCACATGGGCTTGGCGGTTAGCTTGACCGTGGGCCCTTCGTCTTCGACGTACTCGGCGTCGTCTTCGGCGGTTCCGAACGTAAAGTCGCCGCCGGGGACGGGGATCATCTCGAAGCTAATATCGGTGCCGGGAATTCGCTCGGTGTAGGGCACCATGAACCGTCCGTCCTCGAGTGCCACGAAAGGACCGTCAACCGGTTTCTCAGACGCGATTCCCGGGGCCGCCGTGACAGCGGCGGTCGACTCGGCGGCAGGTTGGACGCCGAAGGCAGGCGGGGAAGCTAACGAAAAGGCGGCAAGTCCGAGGCAGGTCGAGAGCAGCAGGGGGCAGTTCAGTCGCATGGCGGAGTCAAGGTGGGAGAAAGAGGGAAGGAGAGAAACCTACCGTTTATTCTAAACGTCCTGGTCAAGGATGCTAGTCTTCTTGCGAGCAAGGTGAGCTGCTCTCGCTGTGGGATTGTTTTCTGTCTTTTTCCATTCCGTAGGATAGAATGAAGGCAGGCCCTTTTCCATCTGAGTCGAAATCCATGAACCAGCCCCAGCCGAGCGTGTCGAACAGTCTGCACCAGAAAGCCGCCAGTGCGCGGCAGAGTCTGCACGAACGACGAGAGCTATGCGTCGTTCGCAAGGATCGCAAAGGACATATTCTCTATGCCAATGAGATGTTTTGCCAATCCGTTGGCCTGAGTTGTAGCGAAATTATCGGAAAAACGGATTTTGAGTTGTACTCCTCCGAGGTCGCTGAAGCGGACTGGGTGCTCGAGCAACAGGTGATGACCTCTGGCGAGCCCGACCACGTGATCGAGGCTTTCGCCAGTGACATCCGCGATCTCGACGCCCAGGACGACGAGCTGCTCAAGGGCGACGTCCAAGGCACCTGTTTTTTGGAGGTTATCCGATTGCCAACCTTCGGTCCCGACGGCGATGTTGTCGGGCTCGAGGTCATCTGTTGGGATGTGACGGAACAAAAAAGATCCGAAGCAGAGCTGAAAAAAGCTCGCTTTCTCATGAATGCTTGGTTCGAAAACATTCCCGATGCGGTCTATTTCAAGGATCGACGCAGTCGATTTGTTCGCATCAGCCGCGCCCACGCGAAGATGTTCGGATTGTCGAATCCCCGCGATGCGGTCGGCAAAACAGATGCCGACTTTTTCGGCGATGAGCACGCGAAAGACGCGCTCGACGATGAGCGACGGATTATCCGTACCGGTGAATCGATTGTCGGGAAAATCGAGCGGGAGACACGCGACGATGAACCCGACACGTGGTGCAGCACTACCAAGATGCCGCTGCGCAATGACGATGGCGATATCATTGGCACGTTCGGAATCTCACGCGATGTGACCTTGCAGGTACGGGCCGAAACGGAGTTAGCCCGGGAGCGCGACCTGCTCAAGACCATCATGAACAACATCCCTGACATCATTTACGTCAAGGATCGCTACAGTCGTTTCCTGACGAGCAACGAAGCCATGTTGAAGTTGCTCGGCGTCGATGAGGTCTCGCAGGTCCTTGGCAAGAACGACTACGATTTCACTCCTGCGGAGATGGCATGCAGCTTTGTCACCGATGATCAAAATGTGATGAGATCAGGGCAACCTCTGATCGATCAAGAGGAGACGATTCGTAACCCCGATGGGAGAACGATTTGGTTGCTGACCACCAAAGTGCCGCTCTGCAGCGATGATGGCGAGGTGATGGGCATGGTCGGTATCAGTCGCGATATCACCGCCCGCAAACAGGCGGCCCAAGATCTGCTCGCTGCCAAGGACCTCGCCGATGCGGCCAACCGTGCCAAGAGCGAGTTCCTCGCCAACATGAGCCACGAGATCCGCACGCCCATGAACGGCATCTTGGGGATGACCGAGTTGCTCGCTGGGACCGAGATGACGACCGAGCAGCAGGAGTTCTTGACCCTGGTCCAGCAATCCGCAGACTCGTTGCTGCGATTGCTCAATGACATCCTCGACTTCTCCAAGATTGAGGCCGACCGTCTCGAGTTGGACGATTCCCCGTTCAATCTCCGTGACTGCATCGGCAAGGCGATCAAGCTCCTAACCCTCAAGGCGAATGAGAAGGGACTTGAACTGGCAGGACGTATCGACCCCTCGATCCCGAACGAGTTGCTCGGCGATGCCGGGCGTCTGCGTCAGATCGTGGTCAACTTTGTTGGCAATGCGATTAAATTCACCAGCAGCGGGGAGGTCGTCGTCGACGTCAACCCGGAATCGTTGGATGATGATGTCGCCGTACTGCATATTACCGTCCGCGACACCGGTATCGGTATCGCCAAAGAGAAGCAGGAGAAGATCTTCGAGGCCTTTTCGCAAGCCGACGCTTCGACCACGCGGCGATTCGGGGGCACCGGTTTAGGACTGACGATCTCGGCCCGCCTGATCCAGATGATGCAGGGACGCGTGTGGGTCGAGAGTGAACTCGGCGTGGGCACGACGTTCCATTTCTACGTGCATTTGGGGGTGGCACCGGACCAAACGCCGCGGCGACCGGCAGCCTTCTCCAAGATCGCGGGCACGCGTGTCCTCGTCGTCGACGACAATGCCACCAACCGACGAATCTTGCAAGAACTCTTGCAGCTCTGGAACCTCAACCCCGTCCTTGCCGAAGACGGGGAAGCGGCTTTGGATACGATCTCGCAAGCCATGCGGGACGACGATCCGTTTGGACTGATCCTTTTGGATTACCACATGCCCTATCTCGATGGGGTGGGTTTTGCGCAACAACTCGTTGCCCGCGAAGAGGAACTCGAGCATGGGCCGATCGTGATGCTGTCGTCTTCCTTTGCAGGCCTGAGTTCGCCGCAAATGCGTGAACTCGGTATCAATCGTTATCTGACGAAGCCCGTGATCGCATCGGAGCTGCGGGATGTGGTGTTGGACGTGATGGGGGTCGAACATGAAAAGAAGATGCACGCGCCTGTGCGAAATCGGTTGCCATACATCAAACCACGCAAGGTGCTGCTCGTCGAAGATGGCTTGGTCAATCAACGCGTGGCACTTGGGTTTCTCCATAAATGGGGGCACCAAGCCAAACTCGTCGTCAACGGTCAAGAGGCCGTCGATGCACTGGAGCAGGAGCCATTCGACGTTGTCTTGATGGACATTCAGATGCCCGAGATGAATGGCTATGAAGCCACCGAGATCATTCGCCAGCGGGAAGCGGATGCGGAAACCGAGCGACATCAGTTTATCATCGCCATGACCGCCGAAGCCATGAAGGGCGATCGCGAAACCTGTCTTGCCGCAGGCATGGATGACTACGTCTCCAAACCCTTTGATGCTGCGGACCTTCAACGAGCCCTGGATCGGTCCCCCGCATCATTGCTCGAAGAAGTCGGCGACGCCGCTGAAGTCGATCGAGACACCGGCCCCAGCGAGGCTGAGCAGTTTAACGTGGATTCGGAACAACACGAACGTCAACAGGAAACGAACATGGATGCTCTGGGGCAAGGACAAGAACAAGGACAGGGACAGACTGATCAGTCCGACGACGCGGCGGGAACCTCTGCGTGGGAGGTCATCATGGGCAAAGCCTGTGGCGACGAAGACATGGCCACCCAATTGGCCCAAGCATTTGCTGAAGAAGCAGAGCAACTCTTGCCGGCAATGCGAGACCAACTCAGTTCCGGTGATTCCGCGCTGTTGCAACGTAGCGCTCATACGCTCAAAGGAGCCGCAGGGTGCTTGGGGGCTGATCGGGTTGCTGCGGCAGGCCAACGTCTCGAACAACAGGCCAAGAGCGGTGATTTGAGCGATGCCGCGTCGATGCTCGAAGATCTCGATAGCTGCACACGCAGCTTTCTAGATGAGATCAATCATTCTCCGGCAATGCGTCCGCCTTCTTCTTAGACATCACGATCTCGTTACCGTTGTCTTGGTGAACGACCTCATCCATGAAGGCATTGATCAACAGCAGCCCTCGGCCACCACATTCGCCGAGGTTGCTGAAGTCGGTCGGGTCGGGCAGAGAGCTGACGTCGAATCCAGGACCTTCGTCTCGAATCGTGAAGGAGACGGCCTCGCGATTGGCCGCCATCTTGATCGTGACGCTGCGGTTGCGATAGGGCGTTTGCCGCTGCCGCTCGCGAACAATCTCACGGAACTGCTCGTCGGTGCCTTGGTATCGCAGTTCGGTGCTGATTTCCAAGTTTCCATGAATGATCGCATTGATCAACGCTTCATCCAACGCCGTTGAGATCTGCATCTGCATCGTGTCGTCGAGCAGGCCCAGTTCGGACAAGGGCTGCTCCAACCTCGCGATCACATTGGGGACTAGCATGTCATCGTTGCCCAGCGAGAGTTCCATTTCGATGGAAGTCAGCAATGTCGATGGTTTGGCCACGTGTTCAGCGACGTCGACCATCGACATCATCCGCTCAATCGTCGGTACCAAGTCCTCGTTGAGGGTTCGCTTGGGAACGTAGCTCGACGCACCCAACCGCAACGCTTTCGCGGCGATCTCCTCGCTGCCCTTGGCCGTGGTCAGAATGATGGGCAACCCAGAGAACTCTTCTCGCAAAGCGGCGACCAATTGCAATCCGTCCATTTCTGGCATCTGCAAATCGGTGACCACCAAGCCAGGACGCCGCTCTCGCACCGCCTCCAACGCCAATCGCCCGTTGGCTGCCGTCATCACCTCGTAGCCATGCTGTTGCAGCAAGAGTTGCATCCCCGTCACTTGGGTCATGCTATCATCGACTGCGAGGACAAGTGTGGGTTCAGTCATATTGGATTCTATGCAGTTGACTGGTCTGAAAACCGACATGGTCTGGAGGCGGATCGGCGCGCACTGGTCTGGTTTCAAAACTCACTTGCGCGGCGGATGTACCCTCGCATTGTATCAGGTTCGCCTGGAGCAAGTGGTTTATTTGGATTTCTGGTAGATTGCGGTCAGAAGCGTCTCGGTGTCTTTGAACTTCTTGCCGCTGGCGACCGCCTCATCGATCAGCTGCCGGGCGTCGGCTTCGCTGTGGCCGAGCATCACGAGCGCCTCGTAGGTTTCCTCGATCACCGGTGAGGTCTCGGCAGTCCCGCCGCTGAGCTCATCGCCAGTCACCATCAAGGCAAAACGGGGCATTTTTCGGCGTAGTTTGGCAATGATCCGCTCGCTCGTCGCAGGCCCAATGCCCGGCAATGCCGACAATGCCTTGCTGTCCTGTTCTTCAATGAGCACGGCGAGTTCTCGCACCGGGCGGACCATCGCACGCAGGGCCTTCTTTGCTCCCACGCCATCGACGCTGCAGAACAAGTCGAAAAATTGCCGCTCGGGCAGCGTCAAAAAACCGATCAGTCGAGGTGTTAACCGCCCGCCCGCTGTGTTGCCCTCGATGTAGTCAAGCGTGTGCAGGCGGACTTCCTCGTTGATCTTCGGCTGCAACTGACGACGCGTGAAATCGCCGACGAACACCTCGTAATCGAACGGCCCAGCCTGAATCGTGACGCTCGATTCGTCCACGTGGCTGAGCTTCCCGGCAATGGCACTGATCAATTCATTCTCCTCGAGGACGGTTTCCCACTGCCGCAGACGCAGCAGCACGGTGACTGGAGCGTCATCCTAATGGCTTTGCTCAGGAACGAAAACACAATGCCCTGAAAAACCTTCCCCCTGTGCTCCGCTCACGCTTCCGTCGGATGAGCCCAAAACTTCCGCAAAATTTCCCACTTATTGACCACGCGGTGCTTGGCTACCCACCGGTTTTGGTGTGGGCAATATCGCGGACGGTGACGAGAATGCCAGTACTCTTGCCCGCCCCAACAGTCGTTAACAGACGAGGCCTACCAAGGACGTAGACTTGCGTTGACTGCACGGTGTTCGTCAATACATTTGGCGGGGTATCGCCGGAGGGGTCGCCATCCACGCGGCTTGTCGAATAGCTGATGTGGGCATAGGCACCGTCGTCATGTGGCATCATGGTCAGACGCAGGATCGTTCCAATTTCTAACTCCTCGTAACGACGCGTTGTGGTGTCGCCCCGAGTCATCGTGTCAGTTGTGACAGAAATGCGTTTGCCAACTTGAACCATGCCTTCGGTTTCTGGCACCGCTGTCAGCCGTATCGTCTCGACTGGTTGGATCCCTGCTCGGAGAATGGTGTTAACCACCTCGGCTTCATCCAAACCCACTGGGATGGGATCTTCCAGTTCGTATTCTGATAGCTCGATCAAGTATTGAGTCGTGTTGGTTGCGGGTTTCGTGTCAGTGTCGTCGGCAAACGTGTCCCTGCCTGTACCGATAACGCTAGCGAGTGCCAGGATCACGACGATTGAATTTGCATTGAATTTCATTTGGATTTCCTAGAGTCTGGAGAGATAACTGTCCACCACAGAAAACGCCGCGAGCCGTCCTCCTGCGCGGGCCATTGTGTGTCGTTTTGGATCATAGTTCGGTAACGCCAACTTCTACATCTGGCACGGGGGCCTCCAGTGGAACGTTCTTGAATTCAACCCACTGCGTATACGGTCGAAGACGAAACTCGAAACTGCTGAGATCGATTTTACTGAGATCGAAGTAGGGCGCCTGCGTATCTTTCCATACTCCCACACCCTTCCGACGATGCCTTTGTCCTTGTGAGTCAACTGCGACCACTTCGTACTCAGCAAGACTCGCCAGCGGCTGAGAGCCCTCTTCTCGGTTAGGAGCAACGAGCGGTTTCGATTTTCCCATCACATTTAGCGAGTCGATCGACGTGTAGAGGGCAGTGGAAGGTCCGGCTACGTTGACGCGACTCGTGATCGAACCATCGACTTCGACCGGTTGCCAAGGTCCCCATTCACCGAGGACTCCTACACGAATATCCGTCGATCGTACTTTTGGAAATTTCCCAGTGACGCTAACGAACCCTTTTAGCAACTTGCCCGGTAGCGGCGTCGTCAATCGTGTGTCCCATCCAATCCCACGGCCCTTCTTGAACCCGTCGAATTTGAAAAGAAATCCGTGTGATGGGTTGTCGTTTTTAACCCTCAATACGTCCGGCCAATCATCAGAGATCTCCGTCATGCATCCGTCGGGTTGCCACGCGATGTTGCCGGCATCATCGATACGTATCACCGCGACCAACTCAATGGTGGCTCCGTCTCGCAGGGCAGCGACAACGGATTGACAATCGCTCTGAGCGTCGCGTCGGGAATCCGAAACGACATCGAGCGCATTCGAGGCTGAGCATAGTGCCGTCACGATGAGCAGATTTGCGAATAAACAGTTCCAGTACGACATTGTGAAAACCGTGGGAATGAGGATTAGGCGAGTGGCGGTGTCGGCTAGGACGCAGCGATTGATCACCCATCAGATATCGCGTCTTCGGCGAATTCGCGTCCATCGCTCCGTTGGTCGACTTTTTGACGGTCCAAGTACTGGTAGATCATACCATTTGGATCGCTCCAGTACGCTTGCAACGGTGAGCCATCGAGTCGTGTTACGGGGGTTGGATTTCTCGGGTTGGCCGGATCGAATGTCCAATCGATCTTGACCGTACGTCGCATGCGCCCCATGTAGTCAGGTTCTTCGGGGTGGCGTCCACGTAGGAGTAGCGCGGGCGCGTCTTCGATCACAGATTGCAATTCAGCCCAATCATCCGGCCATTCGTTGTCGTGAGTGCGCATGTACCAAAGCAGCATGTCTCCGGCGTCCCATGCTGCATAAGCCTCAGGGATGTGCCACAAGACATAGGCGACACGCCCAACGAACCAGGAGGAGATCGATAGCACAATTACCCCAATGATCAACCACGGACGCTTTCCAGTGTTCATCCAGCTAAGTCCTCGTCCGTAGAACGGGATCCGTCACCTAAGACAGACGATTAATCTTCCACCGCAAGGACGGCGCCACACCCTTCTGCGGTGCACGAAATGGTTCTGACTTCCGGTCCTCTGCGTACTCGTACTCGTACTCGTACTCGTGCTCGTACTCGTGCTCGTGCTCGTGCTCGTGCTCGTACTCGTGCTCGTACTCGTGCTCGTGCTCGTGCTCGTGCTCGTGCTCAGCATCGCGGTGCTCGTATTCGCCCCCAGCATTATACTCGACGGCGGCTTCGAACCTTGTGGCTTCGTTTCCCGTTGCCTTTGGCGATGTTCAGTTCCATACCAGAACGATCCCTGCTCGCTGATATTACGATGGGCGTCGGAAAACGCGTAGGACCGAAGTCAGCACGGCGACCACGCCGAAGAGTGGGAGTGCCGCGATGATCAGTTTGGGCTGGGCCGCGACGACCACGATCGCACCAACGCCCAGGACCGCCAGACCGGGAGGGAGCCAGCGGGCGGGGCGGCGGAGGGAATCCCAGGCAAACCAGATCGCACCGAAAACGAGCCCGATTCGGGTCAGCGAAGCGATCATAAATCCGCTCGTCGAAGCCGACCCGGAGAGCTGTTCCAAGCCGCCGGTGAGCTTCGCGATACCGGCGGCGAGCAGGCACGCCACGGCGGCCACGGCGGCGAGATACCGGCGACTCGGAGAAGTCGCGGCCAAATCGCGATTTTGAGATTGCTTGGGATTAATTGGCATTGCCGCATGAAAGAGAGGTTCGGAACGAGCTGAGGTGCCGATTATACTAGAGACCGTATCCTCACCAACCTCACCCTCCTTTCTTCGCCTGTTGAACTATGAAATCTCGGTCTCGGAAACCTATTCGATCCGGCTTTCTTCGCTATTTTCAGCGTTATACTGTCGTCGGCGCGGTGATGGCGGCGTCCGTCGCGCTACCAGCCGACGCTACGCCGTCTCTCGGCGCCGATGATTCGGCTGCCGCGCAGCGACCGGAGAATACGAACACCCCGGCCGCAGCCAAGCGAAAACCGCTCTTTGATGGCAAGTCGCTCGCAGGATGGAAGAATCCTTACGAGTGGGGGAAGACGGAGGTCGTCGACGGGGAGATCCATCTGATCGGCGAGCGAAAATTTTTCCTGGTGACCGATCAGATTTTTCACGACTACGAGTTCGAAGGTGAGGTCAAACTTCCTGAGGGGAAATCCAACAGTGGTTTCATGGCTCGTGGTCAGGTGCAGCCCAACCGGGTCTCCGGTTACCAGGCTGAAGCGGATCCGACGGAGCGAAGATGGTCCGGCGGATTGTACGACGAAGGCCGCCGTCAGTGGCTCAATCCGCTCTGGAAGCAACCCGATCCTCAAGCCGCCTTTGACCGCAATCGTTGGAATCGCTACCGCATCCGCTGCGTCGGTAACCACCTTCAATTCTTCGTCAACGAATTACCGACGACCGATTACTTCGATCCCGTCGACCTGAGCGGCCAGATCGGGCTGCAGCATCATGGCGAACAAGGCCAGATGGTGCGTTTTCGTAATCTCACTGTCCGCGAGCTCGGCCAACATCACTGGGTACCGCTCTTCAATGCCGAGACCGCTGGCGAGCCCACAGGCGAAGGCGAAGTGATCCCTGGATGGAAAACCGTCGGTGGAGGTACCTGGAATGTTGTCGACGGTATTTTGGAGGGGCGGGCCAGCGTTGAGGCCAACGAACCTAACGGACTGTTGTACAGTACTCGGTCGTTCGCCAACGCAACCTTCCGCATCGTCTATCGGTTCACCGAAGGTGATAGTGGGTTCTTTGTTCGCAGCCAAATTACCAAGTCGAATCCGTTCGTCGCTGGTGTGCAGTGCGAGATTGATGCTTCCGATTCCGTAGGTGGTCTCTACCAAACCGGTGGCAAGGGCTGGGTCGCCAAGCCGCTGCACTATCTCGAAACGCGATTCCCGCCCGATCGCCGCGACGTCGTCCGCGCCCGATGGGGGCAGGCCCGCCGCGGGATCCCGCTTTCGAATGTCCAAATGAAACCACCCGCTCCGTCCAAGACGGACGAACCCGCCCCCAATCCCTGGCAAACCATGGTCGTCTCGGTGCACGGAAAACGCATTGTCACGCACCTCAATGATTGTCTCGCCGCTGACTTCGTCGTCGACGATCTCGCCGATCGCGGAGCCATCGCGTTACAATTGCATGGCAACCAGAATCTCGAAATCGATTTTCGCAGCATCGAGGTGCTCGAACCGGTGACGCAGCCCTGAACGCTATCAGCGAAAGGTGACGCTCCCAGCGTTATCCATTCGGAGGGCAGAACGCACTGGCCATTGAGCTGATGCCATGGCTTGGTTTTTCGCCAGCGTTTCGTTGCTGTTCAGGCGACGTGGTCGACACCGAGTCGGGTTCTGAGTTGGTCGAAGCGATCGTGCATTCGCTCGCTGCTGCTGTGGACATGCTCGGCCTCGGTGACGAAGCGAATTTGGCTGTCCGGGTAGACATCTCCGCTGATCAGCGTATCGCGAAAGCCGGTCAGCGGCGTGCCATAAGCGATCAGCAGTTTGTGTTCGTCGAGTTGGACCTCCTGTTGCTGCGTGGGGCTGATGACGGCGATCCCGGTACAACCGTCATCGGTTAGCACGTCTTCATATTCCAACAGGATTGTCTTGAGCACGGGGGCATCGATATGGTCGCGGTAAAGATCTTCGTGATGCGAAGCGCTGTGATGACTCGTTTCGAGCACGACATCAACGACACTGCCGAGATGATCGATCAAGCTTAGAAACGTATCCATCAAGATCGATTTGGTGACCGCCGCCATGATCACGGGGGTGGTGGCCCCGCTGGCTTCGTCGACATACTTGTCGTACCGAAAGCCTTGGCGTGGCGGGATCCGCACGTCATAGGACGGGCGAATCGCTTCGGTCAATTCGAAGCTGCCATAGGTCTTGATGCCCATGTGAACCTGCAGTTCCTCATCGCTGAGGGTTTCAAAACTGCCGGGGTTCGCGGTCGCGCCGGGATAGTCGGACGCGGGGGGGCGGAGGATACGTTTGAGGAAGCCCATCGTGTTGATTTATCGAGATTCGCGGTCATGCGGGATCGTTTGAAGTCGCGGTTCGCACGGGAGTAGTGGAGCCGGTTCGCTGATCAATCAGTGAACCTCCAAAATTAGGTCATCCTGCCGTCGAAGCAGCAGTTCGACGTCCGCAGGGTTCAAAACGCGAGGAATGCGTGGCGGCAACCATCTCCCTGTCGCTATAACCGCTGTAACCGGGCAGGTTTCTTGCCGGTCGCCTGCGTCCGGCCCCTTCGGTGCCGTCTCCGGGATTGAGTGCCCGTGTCTTGCTGGCGAGAGTCGCGTCGGGTTATGAATTTCACGCTATTTCGTCGGCAACAAATAAATCGACAACCCGCTTGCGCGTCTCAGCTCAATAAATCGACAGACCGTGTCGGTCCGTGGGCCTGGAGGCTAAACTTGAATTATCGCGCGGAGGCGGCTCGACCACGGGCAATTCGTTAGTGCGCAGGATGGGGGCCAACGGGGAAAGCAGGAGACCATGACGACAATCACAGACAGCGATGGCAGACGATTCGGGCGAGCGAACTGGAGTGTTATCGTGTTGCTCGGCGCCTGGATTGGAGGCTTCGCCGGTTGCGACGTGCCCGACCGACATGACATCGGGATTTTTCGAGAGCCCGCCGCTTGGGAGGTTGCGGATTCGTCTTCCCAGGATCGTGGACAACTCGAACCCTCCGGGCTGTCGGGCGGATCGGCTGCGGACAGCTCACCGCCGGATACATGGCATCTTTGGTATCTGCATCACGTCCCGCCCACGGGCGTGGTGGGAGGCGTGGACATGCAATCGCAGCGTGTCGGTTCGGTGGGAGCCGAGGATCAGATCCAGGTCACCCTCCACGAACGCATGCTTGCATCATCCACTCTCACCGAGGTGGCTCCTCCGGGCGCCTGGAGATCAAACGAGTTTGAATACTTGACTGGCAGCGACCAAACGTTCTGGTACGCGCTCGACGGAGGCCTACTGCGAGCGGAGTCTCAGTTCCGCTTTGGCCCGATTGAGCAACGTCGCTCCGTGGAGGTCGAAGAGGACCAGGTTCGATTTCACCTCGATGGCCCGGTCAGGCGGACATCCAAAACGGTGCCCCATCAAGGAAAGCTGGCCGGCCCGTTAGCGGTCTATCGGTCGCTTCTAGGGAATCCGCTGGCGGCTGAGAAGATGCGAGAGGCAACGATCGTTTTGCCGTCACAAGAATCGACCGCTGAATTGCAGATTCAAGGGCAACCACAGGCTCTGGCCCGGCGGATGACCAAGCAGGGTATTGAGATGGACTCGCTCCACGAAGCCATTGTCTTGGTCTCGATCGATTCGTCACAACAACGCCAACAATTCTATTGGTACGACGATGAGGGGATCGTGCAAACGGTCCACACCAGCGGCGACCCGCGATTCACGTACCGCTGCGACGAGGACCAGTACGATGAAATGGCCAAGCCGATCAACGACCAGCAGCACCCGGTCGTCGTCGAGGTGCCCGGGAAAGAGATGAAGCCGGGGACGCTATCACTGTTGGCGTTGGACGTCGAGCAGTCGCCTCACTCGCTGGCGTCGGAGTCGTCCACTTGGAACGGCATCTCGCCTGCGCCTCGACAGTATGTCCAGAGAATCGACGCCTCGCATCAGCGCGTCATCATGGCGGGGCCCGCGGTATCGGTTGCGAAGCTACCCGCTCAGTCGCCGCGTTATGATTCACGGGTGCGGGAAGCCGATTTGGAAACGACACCGGTGTTGAACTACCGTTCCGCAGGGGTGAGGAAAGTGCTCGAGGTCGCTGGCTCGATGATCGGTTTGGACGATGAGGAGCGGGCGTTGGCGTTGAACAAAACGGTGCATTCGCTGTTGTCGTGGGTGCCGCTTTCCGAGGGGATTCGGTCGGCGGGGTCGATTGCCCAATCCAGTCTCGCCGACAGTACCGAGCATTCGATTTTGCTGATCGCGATGTTGCGTGCCAAGCATATTCCGGCGCGATTGACGACGGGACTGCGATACCTGCCGTTGCAGAGCGATCCGCAGTTGGGGGCTGAAGAGTCCGCTGCGAAGACGCCGTCGACGCATCGGTTTGGGTATCACGCGTGGGTGATCGCCAAGACCGGTCAGGAATGGATCTCATTGGATCCGACGACCGGCGAGCCCACGGGGCCGGATTGTTTATCGCTTGACGTCACGGACTTGGCGAAGGTGGACCCGCACGGATTCGTCCAACGCTATCTGGCAATCCTGCGATCCCTTCGGCTGAGCGTATCGGCCTGCGTCGTCGAGTCGTAGGTACAAAAAAAAACGCCCCAGGAGAAGTTTCCTTCTTCTGGGGCGTTGCATAGGTCACGTCTGTTTGACGCAGTGTTGCTTTCGCTTTTTAGTGGACGAGTCCACTAGCGAGCGTAGCTGGCACTGGCCTGAATGACGCGACGATTACGGGAGATGCTGGCACTGGGGTCAACGATCGGTGCGGGTGGCATCGGGTCGGATTCGACAGCAGGAGTTTGGACGGGAGCAGCGTAAGGAACGGCAGCAGGAGCTCCGCATCCGCAATCGGCCGAGCCGTACGAATCACAGCCCGAGTCGCAGCAGTCGTTCTTCTTGCCACATTTCAGCTTGCCGAACATTTTGCTCAGCAGACCGCACTTTTTCTTGCTTCCACCGCAGCAGCTGTCGCAGCTAGGTGCTTCGCAGACGGTTTCGCAGCCACAAGCGACTTCACACGGGGTGGTGTCGCAGCAACCGTTGGACTTCTTGCTGAAAAGCTTGCTGAGCAATCCGCCACAGCAATCTTTCTTGCTGCCGCAGCTTCCGCCGTCGCAGCAAGGTTCAGCACAGACAGTTTCGCAACCGCAGGCTGGTTCGCAGCAGTCCGAGCCATGATCAAAGATACCGCTCAAGCAGCATTCTTTCTTCGCTTCGCAACCACAGGCTGGCTCACAGGCTGGTTCGTAACAAGGCGCTTCGCATGCAGATTCGCATCCGCACTCGTTCGAGCCGTGGTCGAACAGACCAGTCAAGCAGCATTCTTTTTTGGTTTCGCAGCCGCAGGCCGGTTCGCAGCTGGTCAATCCGCAGTCCGTGGCTTCGCAGCCACAGGCGGGTTCGCAAAAGGTTGTATCGTCACATGGTGCTTCGCAACACGAGCCCGAGTTCCCCGAGCCCTTCATGCCAAGCATTCGGTCGAGCAGGTCGAAGCCATAACTTTGGCTACAAACAGAACTCGCCAAAACCATCGTCAATGTTAGGATTGTCCGCTTCATGGAGATCAATCTCCCTCTCTAGAAATTTGCGGGATTGGAAACGCAGTTTTCCAAATAAGCCTGTGAAACCTTGCGATCAAACGGTCGGGTGACTGAGGGACGCGGTCGTCGGACGAAGTCGCCGACGATCATTTCCCGAAGTCTTTCGGTGAACTCCCACGAACCAGGTGCGGACACCCGGCCCGCTGACTTCGTTCAGTTCACCTTGACCAAACCGCCCCGAAGACAAATGTCTTCAGGTGATTCTCCCAAGTCTTGCACTCATCTCGTTTGGATACTGTCTAGTGCCGACATCCGCTGTCAGCACTTTGGGTCTGTCCAAGGTGACTTTCCGGCACCCGTTTTGCCTTGGTGAAGGCGGGGGAGGTGAGGATTGTCTCTTGGACACAAGGAGATATCGGCGAGGGTCCCGTCTCAAAATAGCCGAAGGCCCGCTTTTTTGCTGCTTGTTAAGCTTTTACGGCTGTGCTGTTTTCTTCTAAATTGCCGATCGCCTGCGTGGTAACGAACAACCGACCAGGCCAATCCGTACAACCGGCGTAGATTGCCGTTCCTGCCGTTTCACGGCCTGTGAAACTCTCCCTCCCCACCCAGTATCGATCTCGCGATATTCATGGCCCAGCCGCAAATCGTTGATTTGACTGCGATTTCCCCAGTCGCCTGCCCCTGTGGGCTGGCCCGCCGGGCCCTGGCTGACTTCGCTGAATTCCCAGGCACCGTGCATTTGACGGATATCGAGGCCGCCGCTCATCCGCATCATCACGAGCAACACACCGAGATTTACGTGATTTTGCAGTGCGATCCTGACGCCGCGATGGAGCTCGATGGAGTTCGAACACCTGTTTCTCCGCTGACGGCGGTGGCCATTCCACCCGGTGTGGTCCATCGAGCGATCGGCAAGATGCAAGTTCTGATCGTTTGCTACCCCGAGTTTGACCCCTCCGACGAGGTGCTGGCCTAGGATTGCCCCGGTCAATTTGCCAAATCCGAAAACTGTGGCTGTCCGGTACTTCCCGTTTGATTTGACTAGCCGTTAAAATGTCCCTTGAGCCCTCCTGTTGAATCTCCCACCGCCATTCCTCTCTATTTGGTTTCATTGATGTCCCTCCAGACCGAGACGATTTCCCTCGCTCAACGCCATGATGCAAGACGGAGCCTGTTGCCTGCCTGCATTGCCGCCTTGTTGCTGAGCGTGTTCAGCAGCGCCGCCTATGCCGATCCGGGCGCGGATTGGACCTATTGGCGGGGGCCCAACTTCAATGGCACCGCTGAGGCCGAGGGATTGGTCGACGACTGGGACGCCGCCGGTGGAGAAGGCAGCAACCTGTTGTGGAAACGCGACGATCTCGGGGCTCGCAGTACCCCAGTGGTGATGGACGGGCGGCTTTACATGACCACTCGCTCGGATCGGGATACCGCCGACGAGGGGCAAATGGTGGTTTGCTTGGATGCGAAAACCGGCGAAACCCTGTGGGAGAACCGATTCAACGTCTGGTTGTCGGATGTTCCCAACACCCGAGTGGGTTGGAGCAGCGTGGTGGCGGATCCGGAAACAGGCAACGTCTATGTGCTCGGTGTCTGCGACCTATTCCTATGCCTCAATGGGAAAACCGGTGAAACGATTTGGAGCAAACCGCTGCACGAGCAGTTTGGGATGCTCAGCACGTATGGTGGCCGTACTAATTTCCCAGTCATTCACGAAGACTTGGTCATCATCAGCGGGATTATCATCAACTGGGGCGACGCGTCCAAACCAAACCACCGCTTGATCGCGATGGACAAGCTGACCGGCGAGGTGGTGTGGTTCTCAGGAACACGTGATTTGCCCGATGATACGACCTACTCGGCACCGACGCTGACGACGATCGACGGTCAGCGACAATTGATCCTCGGTGGTGGTGACGGTGCGATCTGGGGTTTCCAACCTCGCAGCGGCAAGGCACTTTGGCACTACGACCTCTCACGCCGTGGAATCTTCGCTACGCCGTTGGTCCATGGCAATCGTGTTTACTGCAGCCACAGTGAAGAGAACGTCACCGGCCGCTCGATGGGTGGTGTTGCGGCTCTGGAGATTAGTGGTACGGGCGATGAAACCACTGCCAAAGAGTTGTGGAAGCTCGAAGAACTCGTCGTCGGTCGCAGCGCACCGCTCGTGGTCGATGATCGGCTGTACGTGGTCGATGATCGCTGCAAGCTGTGGGTGATCGACGCGGCCACCGGCGACATGATCGCTGAGCGGATCGCGATCGGAGACCGCAAACAGTGGCCGAGCCTGCTGTATGCTGATGAGAAAATCTATGTTCTGACCGAGAACGGTCGTTGGGCGATCCTCGAAATCACCGAGGACGGTGTCGAGTTCATCAACAAGGGCCGATTGAGAAACGAAGCATTTTACGGATCGCCGATCGTCGCCGATGGCAAGCTGTACTTCCAAGGCACCTCGGCGCTTTACTGCGTCGGCAACGATACCGCCACGCAAAAACCCGTGATCTTGGCCGAGCAACTGCTCGGTGAGACCCCGACGGAGCAAAATCCGGATGCCGCCGAGCTGCTCGTGGTCCCTGCTGAGCTGCTGCTGCAGCCGGGCGAATCAGTCGAACTGTCGGTTCGCTTGTTCAATGCCCTGGGCCAGCCGCTGGCGGCACCCGCCGGCGACGAGGTCAGCTATCAGGTAGAGGGGCCCGGCAGCGTCGAGGGTTCGACGTTCACGGCCGACGCGGAGGCGTCGCACGAAGCGGCCACGATCACTGCCAAGGTCGGCGACGTCAGCGGCTCGACGCGGGTCCGAATCGTTCCCCCACTGCCATGGAAATTCACGTTTGACGAGCTCTCCGACCCTCCTTTGAGCTGGATCGGCGCACGCTACCGGCACCAAATTCGAACGGTGGATGGCTCGCCAGCCCTCGTCAAGGTCAGCACCATCCCCAAGGGTGCTCGCAGCCGTGCATGGATGGGGCCTAGCGATTTGGCCAATTACACCATCGCTGCAGACGTTCGTGCCGAACGCAACGGTGACCAAATGCCCGATATCGGCGTGACCGCCGGTGGGTACGCCCTCGATCTGATGGGCAACAGCCAGCAGCTGCAGATCCGTTGCTGGGCGCCTGAGCTCCGGATGGCCGAAACGATCGATTTCCCTTGGGAACCCGATCGTTGGTATCGCTTGAAACTCCAATCCGCCATCGAGGGCAGTGGCGACAACGCCGTCGCCGTCTTGAAAGGCAAGGTCTGGCTACGCGGTGAGCCTGAACCAGAGGATTGGACCATCACCGCCCAAGACGACTCGCCCGTGATGTCGGCCAGCCCCGGATTGTACGGCAACGCCAAAGTCGCTGAGTTCGCCATCGATAACCTCGAAGTCACCGAGAATTAAGCTCTCGTACTTCACCTCCACTTCAATCCCCCTCCCGCACTCTCAACTCCCCCCCTCCGATATGGTCCGTACTGAAACTACCGCATTGTTTTTGATGTTCATGTCCGCTGTATTGGGCGCGATCACAACCGTCCTCATCACGGGATGCAGTCCGCCGGTGAGCATGGTGTCACCGGTGACATTGGTGAGCACGTCGGCGGCGGCAGCCGACGTGGATCGTTCCCAGGAAGAAAACGCTGCGGCCAGCGATAACGAAGCCTCCGTGGAGGAGTTCGTTGCCCCTGAGAAAGTGCTCAGCGGTGGCGAGCAGTGGCCTCAGTGGGGCGGCACTCGGGTCCGCAATAATGTCCCCAACGTCAAGAATCTCCCCGAGTCTTGGAACGTGGGTGACTTCGATCGGCGAACCGGGGAGTGGGATGGCACGGATGCAGAAAACCTCCGTTGGTTCTCTAAGCTCGGCAGCCAAACCTATGGCAACCCTGTCGTTGCCGGTGGCAAGGTTTTCGTCGGCACCAACAATGGAGCAGGATACCTCAAACGCTATCCGGCGAGCGTTGATCTGGGCTGTTTGATTGCCTTCGATCAGGAGACAGGCGACTTCCTATGGCAGCACAGTAGCGAGAAATTGATCACCGGCCGCGTCCACGATTGGCCGCTGCAGGGAATTTGCTGTGCCCCCTTGGTTGAGGGCAATCGATTGTGGTTCGTCACCAGTCGCGGCGAAGTCCGCTGCGTCGATACCGAAGGCTTTCACGATGGTGAAGATGATGGCATCACTGATCCCGAGCCAGCCCGGGTGGCCGATCTCCCCGATAGCGGCGAGGGCAGCGACTACGAAGACTCTCTTCAAGCACTCATTGATGGCAAGCTCAGCGAACCGCTGCGGAAAATGATCGCCGAAGCTGGCAGCGAAGCGGGCGACGATGTCAAAGTGGAAACCGTCACCGCCAACAAAGTGTGGAAAGCAACCGGTACCTTCGGTGGCGTGCAACGCGAACTGTTGATCAAGCAAGCCGGGCCACGAATCTCCGTCTTCAAGACCCTCGGGATCGAAGATAAGGAAGAAGCGGATACGATCTGGGTATTCAACATGATGGAAGAACTCGGTGTCAGCCAGCACAATATGTGCTCGTGCAGCGTGACCACCTACGGTGACCTGTTGTTCGTCAACACCAGCAACGGCATGGATGAATCGCACATTAACCTGCCCGCCCCCGACGCACCGAGTTTTATCTGCATGGATAAAAACACCGGCGAAGTTCTGTGGACGGACGGATCACCGGGAGGCAATATTCTGCACGGGCAATGGTCCAGTCCGATGGTCGAAGTGCTCGGTGGCGTTCCCCAGGTCCTTTTTGGTGGCGGCGACGGCGTGCTCTACAGTTTCCGAGCCGATCGTGGCCAAGACGGCAATCCCGAGAAACTTTGGGAGTTTGATTGCAACCCCAAGACCTCCAAGTGGGTGCTCGGCGGTGAAGGCACGCGAAACAACCTGATCGCCACCCCTGTCGCCTACAAAGGTTTGGTCTACATCGCTGTCGGCCAAGACCCTGAGCACGGCGAAGGCGAAGGGCACCTGTGGTGCATCGATCCCACCAAACGCGGCGACGTGTCGCCCCAACTGGCGGTCAAGATCGAAGGCAGCGAACGCACTCCGATTCCACGAAAGCGAATCCAAGCGGTTGAGCCCGAAAAGAGCGAAGCTGCCGTGGATAACCCCAATTCCGCCGTCGTCTGGCACTACTCAGTCGCGGATCAAAACGACGATGGAGAGATCGATTTCGAAGAGGAGATGCACCGCAGTTGTGGCACGGTCGCGATCAAGGATGACGTGCTCTACGTTGCGGACTTCTCTGGATTGCTGCACTGCCTCGATGCCCAAGGCACTCCCGACGGCAGGCCCATCGTGCACTTCACCTACGACATGTTCGCCCAGAGTTGGGGCAGCCCCTTGATCGCCGACGGCAAAGTCTACATCGGCGATGAAGACGGCGATGTGAGCGTGTTTGAGTTCGGTCCTGAGAACAAGGAGCCGATCGAAGAAATCAACATGGGTAGCAGTGTCTACAGTACCGCAGTGGCTGCCGATGAATCGATCTTCATCAGCACCAAGGACAAATTGTTCTCGATTGGGTTCCCCAAAGAGTAGGTTCGCTTCCTCGGGGGCGGGCGAGCTGCCAGGTACGCACCGCTCCCAGACGGAATCACCGAGATTCGCCGTAGGTCGGCACCCCGCCACCTACGGTAGATCTCAATACCTGCGGACTTTGACGAGCAGGATCGCGCCGATGCTTCCCAGCACGACGTTGCCTGTCCAAACACCATAGGGCGGCATATCACCTGCCTTGGCTTGATCGAGCCCCAGCAGGAATAAGGGGTAATAAATCAAGATAATCGGGAGAAAGCACATCCCGAATGTGGTCCAGTAATCACTCGTCTTGGCCAAAATCGCCAGCGGCGCACCGACGAAGACGAAGAAGAAACACGTGAACCCTTCGGCCCAGCGGCGCCAGGGCTCGGTCTTCAAACGGGTCAAACGAGTGCGGCTGGCATTGAGTGCGGAGTGAATCCCGTTGGCTTTGGCGCCGCCAATCGTTTCGGGCCGCGACTGCAGCAACGCGAAACCAGTGAATGCGGCCAACTGGCCCACGGCAGCGTGTGTTTTCTCGCGCTGATGCGATTTTTGCCGGCGGATTAACCGCAGTGGTAACTCACTTGGGCTCATGATCGACGGGTCCTCGTCGGCCAATGTGTTTCCCAGCGGGATTTCAAATGTGGATTCGCCTGGCAGTGTGCCACCGAAGCCACGGCCACGAACCACCTTGCTATCGACGAGTTTGAGCACGAGGGCTTGGCGTTCTTCATCCATCACGAGTTGTCCTTCACTCGCGGTCACCTCGAACGCCTCATCGCCGCGCCCTCGTACCACCACCGTCGGTGAGATCATTCGCCGGTCTTCGATCTCGCGAACATGAATCGAGAACCCGTGATCGGACGTAAAGGAATGCTGGGATTCGAGCACTTTGTAGGCAATGTCTTCCACCGACAGCAGCACCACTCGTTTCACACCAGGCTTGCCCCACGAGACCGCCGTGTCGCTGCAGTACACAGCCAGGGGGCTCAGTAGGGCTGCGAAGACCAGGGCCGGTTGCAATAAACGCAGCGGCGAGATGCCCGACGATTTCACCGTGCTGATTTCCCCGTCAGCCGCCATCCGTCCGTAAACACAGCAGACTGAGAACAACGCCGTCGCGGGCACTGCGTGCTGCAACGAAATGGGAATCGCGAAGGGCAGGAGGTGCAGCACAGCCATCGGGCCAAGCCCCTTGCGGATCAATTCGCGAGCAACCGCGATCAACAGAATGATGGTCGTCAAAACCACCAACGCAATTACAAAGATGCGGAGGATCTCCCACAAAATCGTACGCGTTAGTCGGGTTGGGATCACGAGTGGATAGGTGGGCGCAGGGAGGATGGAAGGGTGGTAGGGCGAACCGGTCAGTGGCGAGTTTCACGTCCAGGTTGTGAAACGGGACGAGAGAAATGCCGTGCGGATCGCTTGGTATACGTTTCCGTAACAAATCGTCGGTCTCGAGCGACAGAGCGCTCCTTTGAATCCTCGGCTTAGAAGCGATTTCTCGCACAATCGATTTGACGAGCAACCCCGGTTGGATCGGCGTTACTGCGCGCATCCCGGGTGTCGCACCTCCCGGCTGTTAATCTGTGCGGGTTCTGCGGGTCGATCCGCGGCCGGTGGGGCAACAGGCCGGTCAATCCTCAGAATCGGAATATTCCGGACGTCGCTTTCTCCGATGAGGAAAGCACCAAGGCAATCGTCGCTGCCGGCGATGTCACCTGAGAGACCCAATCATGAATCAATCACTCCATACAGATTGTCGTTGCCAACGCGTCAGAGCGGCGTTCACCCGTGCGATTTTCGGCGGTGCTCTCTGTTTCGCCTGCGGTGCTTCTTTATCGGCTGCGGATCCGTTGCGGCCACCGGCGGGGGCCGCGCCGATGACAGGATCCACCCGCGTGCCCGTCCCCTCCCGGGCGCCTACCCGTCTGCACTTGCCATCGATCGGTGAGCGTGCCTCAGGGCGGGTTGAAAGCTCGCCGCTCGATAGCTCTCGTCTGGACGCTTCGCCGCTCGATTCGTTGTCTGCCAGTTGGGCGGATCTGTCGACGCGCGGCGATCGCAGTCGCGCGGTTGCTCAACGAGCAACTGAGCACCCCGGCAGCGGTCAGCGCGAAACGCCGTCGAGTTTACGAGTGGGCCCGGCTCCGTCGACGTTCACTCCCCAGCCTTTTGATCGTTCGCGTTATCTCGCTTCGGAGTCGACGCGGCAGCAGCTCCGACCGACCCGCTTGCCGCCAACCGGGTATCTCGCCCCTGCGAGCGCACCTCCACGCATTGCCGCGGGGAATCATCGTGATGACAGGCCTGTCAAAGAGTGAAGCAGAGCGGCAAGGTGCAGTGGCAGCGAATAGGCGGACTGATCCGCCTGGAGCGATTGATTTGCTTGGTCTATGGAATCTTGGACACTCCAGGCGATCTCGATCCAACCAACCTCATTGCGGTGCCGCCGTGATGCCGATAGATGAGAACCGAGTGGCAACCTCCCCGCTGCAGGCCCCCTACCTCAGGACGAGAGAGAAGATGGAAAAGGAAGTCAACGTATTAGCCTTGGTCAAAGGCGAAGAGAAGTTCATCTTTCTGTTCGATGACGGAAATCGCGATGAAACGCTGCGGCAATTGGCCCGCTTCGCGGCCAATCCGGAATTGGATTTCTCGTGGTATGACGCTGCCATGCTGTCTCGGAAGATCCGCGAAACGGTATTCACCGACTACGACGAGGTTGGTGCTAGCGAAGAGTTCGACAGTATCTCGATGGACGACTTTGCCTAGCGGGAACTCAGCAAGGGGAGCAATTCATGCCGCGAGCCACACTGTCGTCGACGATCACTCGATTCTTGAGATACATGGCAACCGAACGCAATGCGTCGGACCTGACGATCAAGGCGTATCGAGAAGACCTCATCGGGTTCGCTCAGTGGATCAGTGGCAATGAAGAGGGGAGCACCTCGGTCGATGCCCTCACTCCCTTGCACCTGAGGCAATTTCAGTCGGCGCTACAGCAGGCCGACTATGCCAAGACGACCATTTCTCGCAAGCTCGCGTCACTGCGTAGTTTCTTCAAGTTCGCCATGCGCGAAGGTACGGCGAAGTCCAATCCTGCTAAACCGCTACGCAATCCGCGTCAGAATCGCAAACTGCCGCTGGTGCTATCCAACGACGAGATCGGACGCCTGTTGACGACTCCTTCGGCGCACGACCCGGCAGGGCTGCGCGACCGGGCAATTTTGGAGACGATGTACTCGGCTGGTCTCCGTGTCAGCGAATTAGTGGGTCTCCGCGACGGCGACCTCGATTTTTCCCAGGGCATCACCCGGGTCCGCGGGAAGGGACGCAAAGAACGGATCAGCCCGCTGGGATCCTACGCCGTTGAGGCGATCCGCAGCTACGCGGCGCGGCGGACGCGGTCGGCCAAGACCGAGATACTCGGCCAGGCCGCGCCCGTTTTCGTTAACCGTTTCGGCAATATTCTCACGACCCGCAGCGTGGGTCGCATGCTCGACAAGTACATCGCAGCGGCCGAACTCGATACCCGAACCAGCCCCCACACACTGCGGCATTCCTTCGCCACCCATCTGCTCGATCGAGGTGCCGACATTCGCAGCGTGCAGGAACTACTCGGTCACAAATCACTGACGACCACACAAATCTACACGCATGTCAGTGCGACGAATCTTCGAACGATTTACGAACAGGCTCATCCGCGGGCTCAGTAAACTCGTCACTGAGGAATCGGACGGTACCGGATCGGACATCGTAGAGTGCGCCGACGACGCGAATTTGCTCACCCTCAGCAGCGCTGCGGATTACGCGGCTACGCTCGAGCACTTGGTCGACGGTGTGGAGCACATTCCGCTCGGCGACGCCGTCGACGTAGGATTCGAGTTCCTCGCTGCTGAGACGATCGATGGAGTCGGTCGAACCCTTGCTCACGCTCGGCGCAATTTCATCCACGATCGGTTGCAAGTGCTGGCAACCGGTGGCGCTTTCAGCCCCCTCACCACTGGCGAGAAGCTTGACCGCTGCCGTCACCGCGCCACAGTTGGTGTGCCCGAGGACGACCACCAATTTGACTTTCGACACACCCACGGCATACTCCAAGCTGCCGAGCGATTTCGTGCCGATGACGTTGCCCGCAACTCGGACACTGAAGATGTCACCCACCCCGAGATCAAACACCAACTCGGTGGGTACTCGCGAGTCGATACAACTCAACACTGCGGCGAATGGATTCTGACCGCCGGCCGTCGCGTAGACCTGCCGGCTCAGGTCACGGTTCAGCCGGTTGCCTGTGACGAAACGTCGGTTGCCTTCACGCATGGTTTCAATCACTTCGTCCGGCGTCATGTTCTCCTTGAGTTCCTGCGTCGTGTGGCTGGCAAACTGCGCAGTATCGTTGAGTTGATACTTGTCCTTGAATCCAACGAGGTTGACGAGAACATCGCGTGCGGGACCGGTCGTATCAGCGAAATCTCGAATCAAGCTGAGGACGTCCGGATCGATATAGTCCGACTGTCGTGCATCGAACGTGAATCGGCTACCCGGTTTGGCTTCATCAACGATCCCTTGAATAGCAGCCCGATTGAGAAAGCTGACCTGGTTGGCGAGTTCCACATGCGTGACGTCGCCCTCGCGACTGGACTCCACGGTGCGGCGAATGGGACGCCGCAGGTTGCTATTGAGAATGAACAGAATGGCAACTGCCAAGCCAATCAGGACGCCGATCAATAGGTCGGTCATCACGATCGCAACCACGGTAACGATGAAGGGGATGAACTGATAGCGTCCCTCGTTCGACATCTGTTTGAACAGCGCCGGACTAGCCAGTTTGAAACCGGTCACCAACAGGATAGCGGCCAGGGCGGAGAGCGGAATCATGTTCAGGTACTGGGGCATCAACGCGACGCTGAGCAACAACAGCAAGCCGTGGAAGATGGCCGATAGCTTGGTGCGGCTGCCGGAGTTGACATTGACGCTCCCCCGCACGATGACCGAGGTGACCGGCAATCCACCGATCATGCCACAGACGACATTCCCACAACCTTGGGCGACCAATTCGCGGCTGGCCGGTGAACTGCGTTTCTGCCGGTCGATTTTGTCGACCGCTTCGAGATTCAACAGTGTCTCGAGGGAGGCGACCACGGCAATGGTCACGGCCGCGACATAGATCGCGGGGTTCCCGAACTGAGTAAAATCAGGCAGCGTGAGAAAACCGGCGAATTCAGAGATGCTCTTCGCGATCGGAATCTCAACGAGGTGATTGCCCGTGATCGCCCAATTTTCACCCCATCCGCCGAACCAGACGCTCAGGGCAACACCCATCAACACGACCAGCAGCGGCGCGGGCACCAGCGACTTTTTGAGCACTTCGACCCGATCCCAGATCAACAAGAGTGCCACCGAGAGCAATCCGACGACCGTCGCTCCCCCGTGAATGCTTCCCGCCAGGGTCGCGAATAGCTCTGAGAACGTCGTCTCGCCATCGGGTTGAAAAAACGACATGTCTCCTTCGGGATTGAGGTCGTGGCCGAACACGTGCGGGATCTGTTTCAAGATCAGGATGACGCCGATCGCCGCCAACAACCCCTTGATCACACTGGAGGGAAAGAACGCCGAAAGCGCGCCGCCCTTGGCGATCCCAAATCCAATCTGGATCAAACCCGCGATCGCGACGGACAACAAAAATGCTTGGAACGAACCGAGCGAGGTGATCTGAGCAGCAACGATCGCCGTCAAGCCAGCCGCCGGGCCGCTGACACTCGTGTGCGATCCACTGACGACGGCAACGACTAAGCCACCGACGATCCCGGCGAGAAGTCCTGAAAAAAGCTCGGCGCCGGACGCCAAGGCGATGCCTAGGCAGAGCGGTAGGGCAACGAGAAAGACGACCAAACCTGCGATGAGGTCGTGAACAACAGAGCTGGCAACGGTGCCGCTCGACGTATCGGTTTGAGTGGTGGGGTTCTGTGTAGGCATGGATTGATTTTCGAGATAGTAAACGGATGCTCACCGAACCAGTGCCTGAGTAACAAGACGGGCAATACGAACGGCGTGATAGAGGGCGGCGGAAACCATCTCTCTGCTGATCAACGAATTCGGCGCAGAATCTTCCGCACCGAGCATGAGACAGTTCGTCGTCACGCTCGCTAACAGCGAATTGGCGCCAGAGAATCGTTCGCCAATCGATGCCCCACGATCGCACGTGGAGGAATGTGGCGGCTGACTCGGATGCGTAGATAGGACCGCTCGTCTGGGGTCCACGCTGCCTGTCTTCTCCTCTTGGAGGCCTGCTCCCGACGCGCCGAGGAGCAGGGGACACGCTCTTCGAGCTCTTCGGTTTGGCTCTGCGATGAGCCTCCGAGTGCCTCATGACCCAATGCAATGCGCGAAAACGTAGGCGTGCAACCGAGACTCGGCAGCGCAAAGAGCAACAACATGACGCAAGGCATCATGCGATGGACTAAGGGCGGACGCGTGCGTGGGGGCATTAAATGCGGAGGTCTGCTCGGAAGAATTGAGAGCGTCCCATTCTACCTGCCCACTGCCTCAATGGAAAGTGGATTTGTGCCAATCAAGCTCGTCAGCCGGGAAACACCGCTCTGGCGTCGTATCCGGTGGTGTTCGCTTCCGCTCAAACCACCGGCTATTTTCGATCATCCCTGACGGGATACTTCTGGGGATTGAGCAGCACGTTGGTTCGTCCAGTATGGCACTCATTCCTCCCCCCGTTGCTTACGCGTCTCGGCTCAATGAATCGACAGCCCGGGCAGACTCCGGGCGACGACGATCCTCAGGTCCGTCGTCCCTCCAATCTACCGACCCTTCCCGATCTACGGTGTTTCCGAAAGCGTCTTCAGCCAATCGTTGTCGCATAGCAGTCGCCTCCTCGAAGCGACCGGAATGTCTGCCGCGTTATGAGTCGCCTGGCATCGTTGAGACCACTCGGGCTCGTGCTCCTCAATGGGCAACTGGCTAGCAGAAGCCTCCAAAATCTCAATGTGGCGGCTGCGAAAGTCCAGGTCATGGAGCACGCGATCGAACCAGCTCCCGGAATCGTCCTGGCGCCTCTGGGAAGTCAGCTCTCCGATCCAGTATTGATGCCGTGTTAGCAGCGGTTCAGGATGACGCTCCGCGGCGATCTGAAACAGGCCGCAACTTGCCAAGGCCTGGCCGGTAGCGCGACTTCCCAGTGCCACGGTCAGCGGGATCGATAGCGACCAACCAGCAATCACCGGGGAAAACCATACCAGCCACATCGGTTGCCAGCTGGCCAAACCGACGAGAAAGACGAGTCCCGCAACCGTCATCTTCCACATCTGAGCGGTCGCTTCACCCCAACTGACTCCTGTCTCATCGCGTTGTTGCGCGCTCCAGCTGACGTTGTGACCCGTTAAAATCGAGAGGACGAACCGGGAATGGTAAACGGCCACGAGAGGAGCGAGAACCGTTGATATCAGCGTCTCAGTGCCAGCGCTGGCGAGAATTTTCCACCTGCCACCGAGACGTTGGCGAAGCGGACGCTGACTCCAAACTGCGATGATTGCAAGCAATTTGGGCACCAGCAGAAGCGCCATGGACGCCACGAACAAGGCCAACGCAATCGAAGTCGATTGATTTGCCAATGACCATGCTGCCACGTTCTGGTCCCAGGCGGCGGCGAGCAGGCAAGCTGCCATGAACAGTAACCACAACGGAGCGGAGAGATAGGACAAAATGCCGCTGAAGAAGTGCATCCGCGACAAGGGATGAATCCGTTCGGCGAGCAGAAACTGCCAGTGCTGGAGATTGCCCTGGCACCAGCGATGGTCTCGTTTGACGAAATCGAGCAGGGTGGTGGGACACTCCTCGAAGCTCCCGCCGAGGTCGTTGGCAAGTTTCACCTTGAAACCGGCGCGGACCATCAGGGCAGCTTCGACGAAGTCATGGCTCAGGATCTCACCGCCTAGAGGCGCCGAACCCTGCAGGACCGGTAACTGACAATATCGCATGAAAGGTGCAATGCGGAGAATCGCATTGTGTCCCCAATAGTTTCCATGATCTCCCGCGAAACCATCGAAACCTTCCGCAAACGTGGATCCGTACACGGCCGCAGCGAATTGCTGCATCCGTGCGAATAGAGAACATCGCCCCACCGGTACCGGCGGTACTTGCAAAATCCCCAGTTGGTCATCCATCTTCATCCGGCGAACCATTTCGACCATGGTATCGGCTGTCATCAAGCTATCGGCATCGAGAATGATCATGAACTCATAGTGACTGCCCCAGTTCTCGCAAAACCCAGCGATGTTGCCCGCCTTTCGAGCCGTATTCTTGGATCGGTGCCGGTAAAAGACGCCGATCTCATCCGATGCCGGATCAGCCTCCACGTTCTGAGGCCCATCGACCTGATTGAGCTGTGACCAAAACCATTCCTCTTCCAACCAGACGTCAGGGTCCGTCGTATCGGAGAGCACGAAGAAATCGAACTTTGAGATTGCATCCGATTTCGACATCGTCTCTCGCAACTGTTCTCGCATCGCCGCGACGGCAGCGAAGACCCGCGTGGGCGACTCGTTGTAAACGGGGACCAAGATTGCAGTGCGAACTACGGGACTCGACTTCGTCGCAGACTCCGGTGCAACGGGATCTGTATCCGGTTCGGCCTGTTCGTTTTGCCTCCGACGCCTCATCCGCCGGCACTGATGGGCAAAACCAACCACAGCCAGACAACAGGAGAAAGCGATCCAAGTGAACAGAACCGCAAAGAGCGTAAAACTCAAAACCTCCATCGGGTTGATTCGGCCGTCAGCCATGACAATGGCGTAGCACGCGGTGCACCCGAGGCAGCCCAAGAGCATCGTCGCCGCCAGGACCCAGTATCGTACGAACACCGTATTGCGGTGTCGCGTTCTCAGAGCAGGCATATTCATATTGGGAAACTTCGCAGCAAGAGAAGAGGATGAGATCGTTGCGACACGAATTAGTGATCGCGATGCTGCTGGCCCTGGGATTGTCCCGGCGCGTGGCCGAGTGGTTGAGTCATGATTCGGTGCATCGTTTGGACACCGTCAACGAGAGGCTTCGTCCATGCTTGCCAACGGAGTAAAGGCGTCACCTCAACCGGTTCGGCCCGGTGCATCTCCCGGCGCACGATCGGGGGCACACTTCGCAGATGTGTTGGACAGGAGGCCTGCATGCTGCGCGCATCAGAAGGGTGCTGATCCGTTGCCATCATTGGCGTGTTGGAAGCGAACATGTTAAGAACCCGTTAAGAATAGAGGGGAGCCGAAAAGTGAGAAGAGAGATAGCACCACTCCGGGCGATAGTCCAATGGAATCGATCGCGAGGTAGTAGCTGGAATGTGATCCGCATCAAACCATGTGCCAGAACACGTCCTTTCAAAAACGAGGCGGCCGAGCTTGTTTTCAGAGAGAAGGGTCGCAATGCACCTAATGTCGCCGACGGCCACCTTGATGGGTTGTCAGGTGGAATTAAGCGGCAGTTGCCGTTCGTGAAAAGCTTCACAGTGACGCTCGAGAATTTCGTTGGCGACAGCCTGATCGGATCATCTTGGACGATTCTCGCTGCCCAGCGGTCGATTCTTGGCCGGAAAACGATCAATCTGCTTACTGACGTGGCGCTGCGTGTCAGTTTGTTAAGCAGCGACATGCGACCGCAATGACTTTCAATCGGTCTGTCAGGGCAGAGTGCCCGGCGGGCCGGGTAAGTTGCGATGATTTTGCTGGCTGTTCTTTTGCGTGCCACAGTTACCCGTTGCACTGGGGGCGAAAACGGCTCTGTTAGATAGTACGGGCTCACGCCAGTCACGTGGCTGCACCGTTTGCATTATCAATACGCTCCAACAGGTGATTCCATGACCAGCGATGATTTTCTGACGGATCTGAGGACCCGGTGCTATCGGTATTTTGTTGAGGCGGCAGACGCCGATACGGGATTGATCAGCGACCGCGGGCGCACCGACGGTCGCAAGTTCAGTGAGCACGCTAGTACGGCGGCGTGCGGTTTTGGCTTGGCGGCTTATGCGCTAGCACCCGCATCAGGCCTTGATTCATTGGATCGAGCCCGTGCCCGCTCGCGGATCCTGCTCCGGTCGCTCGTGGAACGGGCTGAGCATCACAATGGGTTTGTGTATCACTTCATCGGGCGTGGTGATGGCAAGCGAATGATGAAGAGCGAAGCGTCCACGATCGATACTGCTCTGATGCTCGCCGGCGCCATGTGCAGTGAAACGATTTTCGGGGACGACGCAGAAATTGCAAGTTTGTGCCGTGAATTGACTTCTCGGATCAACTGGCAGTCGATGTTGTGCGAGGGAAATGTGCTGTCGATGGGATGGACGCCTGAACGGGGCATGTTGCCTCATCGCTGGGATCGATTTAGCGAGTTGACGCTGCTTGTTTTGATTGCGATTGGGGCACCGCACCACGCGATTGATCCGAACGCTTGGCAGGCGTGGCGACGCGAACAAGTACTCACCTTTCAGGGCCAAACGTTTCTCAGCTACCCGCCTCTCTTTGTGCATCAGTATCCGCTGGCTTTTTTTGATTTTCGCGGGCTGCAGAGTCCCAGTGGGCGGAGCTACTGGCAGAACTCGGTGACGGCGCACTACGCGCAGATTGAGTTTCTCAAACGGTTGTCTCAGCGATATCCTAAACAGCTGGGGCACTATGGTGACACGCTATGGGGCCTCACTAGCAGCGACTCCGCGACGGGCTACCGAGACTGGGGTGGGCCTTACGAAGACAATCGTTTTGAACCCGATCGTGGGATCGATGGGACGGTGGTGCCCAGCGCAGCAGCCGGTGGGCTCGCGATTGTTCCCGAGCCAGCGATCGAGACGCTGACCTACCAGCGGCATCACTATGGCGATCAGATTTATCGTCGCTACGGCTTTGCCAATGCCTTCAATCCCGCGACCGAGTGGGTGAGCCAAGACGTGATCGGGATCGATACAGGAATCTCCTTGCTGATGGCCGAGAATCGCCGCAGCGGAGGGGTGTGGAAGGCATTTATGGCACATCCGATTGCTCAAGCAGCATTGAAGAGGGCGGGCTTCACCTCGCGAAGCCGATCGCAGAATGACGCGTCGGTTTCCTAGCGAAAGCATCGGTCAACGCGGTGATCCGGCACCAAAAATGCTTACGCGTGAGGCAAACGCCGTGCGTTAGTCAAACGCCTCTTTTTTCAGCAACCTATCAGCGAGCCGCTGTTCCATGAGCCCCTTTTTCCATCGAGCCAGAGCAATCGGTGTGGTCCTGTGCTGCGTGTACTGGACGTCCGGAATCTTGTCTGCCGACGAAACCGCTGCCCAGGCGACGCCGAAGTCCAGGGCGCCGGAGAGCATGACCCGCCACATGGCGGAGGTCTCCACCCTGAGCGATCTCCAGTCGCTCGCCCAGCAGCTATCGATGACGAAACATATCGCCCCACCGCCGTTGACGCCGGTACTCGCCGATCTGAGCTACGAGCAGTATCGCGATATCCAGTTTCGCAATGGGCGGGCCGTCTGGAGTGATCAGGCACACCCGTTTTGGCTCGAGTTCTTTCACCGCGGTTTTGTACAGCAAGATCGGGTCGAGGTGCATGTGATCGAGCGTGACCAACCGATGAACCGGCGAAACTCCCAGCGGATTGAATACGACCCGGAACTGTTTGATTTTCACGGGGCGGCCGCGGACGTTGAGATCACGCAAAACATCGGATTCGCTGGATTCAAGGTCGCCGGACGGTTTGCCGAAGGTGGGTCTGGGCAAGAGATGCTCACCTTTATCGGTTCGAGTTATTTTCGCGCCCGCACCGGGCAGACCGTTTACGGTAGTTCAGCGCGCGGATTGGCGGTCGACGTGGGAATGAATCGGGATGAGGAGTTTCCGCATTTTCGGGCGTTTTGGATCGTCGAGCCTGAGCCGGACGATCAGCAGGTGGAAATACTCGCGCTGCTCGATAGCCCCAGCCTGACGGGGGCCTATCGGTTTCGTTTTGATCCTGCGATGACCGTTGCGAGCATGCGCGTCCAAGCGAGTCTCTATTTTCGTCGGTCCCCCGAAAAGCTGGCCATCGCTCCGCTGACGAGCATGTGGATCTGGGGCGATGGGCTTGCTCCGCCGCCTTTGGACAAACGTCCGTCGTGTCATGATGCGGACGGGCTATTGGTCCACGCTGACGGGAATTGGACATGGCGCGCATTCGCGAGACTCCCCTACCCGTCGGTCACAGCCCAGGAAGTCAACAATTTAACCGGTTTCGGGCTGTTACAGCGCGATCGTAACTTCGACCACTACCGTGACACCGGGGCCCGATACGACGAGCGGCCGAGCGTGTGGGTCCGTCCGCGAGAGAGTTTCGGCAAAGGGCGGATCGAGCTGATGGAAATCCCCGGAGCTCATGAGGGGATCGATAACATTGGCGCCTACTTCGTCGCCGACGCGGCGATCGATCCCAGCCAACCGCTGCAGTTGGAATACGATGTGTTCTTTTTTGGTGACACCGAAACGCTGGCCGACTGCGTCCAGCCCCGCCGCGAAGATGGCCATTGCTTGGCCACTTGCGAGGCCTTGGATGTCAGTCGTGACAAACAAACGGTTAACCTGACAATGCGCTTTCAGCAAAAGAACCCCGACTTCGAAGACGGTTCGAAGGGAGACGATGCAGCGAGTGAAACTCGATGGATCCCGGCGGGCACGGATCGCGTCGTCCCCGAGATCCAAACCGTTCGCGGCAAGGTCGCCGAGGTTGAGGTTTTCACTAGCGATCGCGGCTATCTCGTTCAGCTCGGATTGATTCCCACCGAAAAGGCTCCCGTGCAGGTCTCGATCAGTCTGTCCGATAACGAGCGAACGCGATTGACAGAAACGTTCGAGTATCTCTGCCCTCACGAACAGCCTGAATTTGTCTACCCCGCCGTCTACACTCGGCAAGAATGAGCTTGGCGGTTTCGAGGAGGTCCGTGCGAACCGAATCGTTGACGTCTTGGGATTCTCCTTTGGCGATGCTTTTCCCAACCAGGTGGCTCTGTCCAACGCAGCGGGGGCTCAGCTACAATCTGCGGTGCAACCGTTCACTTCTCTGCTCCCAAAGATTAAAAAGATGTCTGATTCACCTGATTCACCCGTCACATCCGTTGATGCAGCGGACAATCCAGCGGCACGCGAATTTATCGGCGGCTTAAGCAAGATCTGGTGGCTGCCGCTGCTGCGTGGTTTTCTATTGATTCTCTTGGGTATCTACGCGGTGCTGCAGCCGGGCATTGCGATCGCCGCACTTGCTCAGGTCATGGGATTCTTTCTGATTCTTGACGGGGCAATCGCCATCGCGGCGGGAATCGTGGGCGAAGTGCCGTCGCGTGGTTGGACCATTTTACGCGGTATCGTCGCGATCCTGGTGGGGATCCTCGTGTTCGCCCACCCGGCTCTCGTGGCGGGGATGACGGCGGTCATCATCATGTACATGGTTGCCTTTTCGGCCATCTTCAGTGGCGTGGTCGAGATTGTGGCGGCCATCCGAGATCGTCAATACATCGATGGCGTTGCGGGATACGTCCTCGGCGGCATTCTATCGATCATCTTTGGTGTGCTCTTGATGATGGCGCCCTTCTTTTTCGGGCTGACCATGGTCCGCATCATCGGCATCTTTGCCATCATCACCGGAATTGTGATGATCACGTTGTCGTTCCGACTCAAAGGAATCGGAAACCGGCTGACCTCGCGTCTCGACCAGGCCGACTAATCTTGGCTGGTTCGATGCCCGTAGATTTCGACATCGGCGATCCGCGCGGTGTTGTCCGCTCCGGCGTCGTCGATGATGAGTCGCACGAAGCGCGCATTTACGGGTGAGCACTCCAGATCACTGACGCTGGCAGTGTTGTCCGCGACGGCTCCGACCGTCTGCCAGGACTGCTCGTCGCGGCTCGTCCGAATGGTGAAGCCCCGGGTGTTCTTGTCGCGATTCAAACCGTGCTCTCCAGCGTGCCGGATTACGAACCGTTGGAGTCGACAATCCGAGCCAAGATCCCACTGCAGCCAGGGTGACGGGGCCGAATCGGCAGCCCGCGCTGTCCAAAGCGATGTCGGCGTGCCGTCGGAGACCGCATCGCCAACATCGATGTTGCCCTGACTCGTGGTCGTGGTGGCCGCAGACATGCTGAGGTTCCACGCCAGACCATGGACTTCATTGTACAACGCAAAGTAGTGATCGGCGCGAACGAACTCTGGCGCCCCCGGGTACTGCTCCCTCAACCGGGAGGCAATCTCAACGATCCGGTTCGGTTTCAGTTCGTTCCAAACGTCGACTTGATAGGCGAGGAACAGCGCTTCTTTCCCATCCCAATCGCTCAAGTTTTGCTGGAGTGACGATTCCAGATGCTCGACGGTGCCGGCGTAAGGGATGACGAGTTTCTCGAAGCGCACCCGGTCACTTTCCACGCTGCCGCGAACGCTCGGGACATCACGAAAGTTCTGGACGGTGGCCCCGTAGAGGTTGCGGCACTCACGCTCATAAGCTGCACGCTGCATCGCGGTGGCGTTGTCCCAGATCGTGATCACGCGAATCCCTGAACGCTGCAAGTAGGTCTCGGTCATGCGCGCGTACCCCTTCATTCTCTGGGGGTCTTTCAGGTAAACACCCACCGCTGCGCCGGGTTCGTTCAGTGTGTTCGCAGGCATGGCATAACCCATGCCTGAGGGACCGGTAACAAAGCAATCGTTGCTCGTCGCGGTGCTGTAGTAGTAGTTCAATATCCCGGGACCGATATCAACCAAACCGGGAGCGATCGTCCAGTTCAGTGGCATCTGACTGCGTGCCTCGGTACCGGCGTCCCAACGCAGCCGCATGGCGTGCTGGGTGTACTGGATGTTATCGCCATCGCTAATGAAGATCGCGATATAGGCTTTGTTCTGCAGTTTCGGCTTCTTCGGGACAGCCGGGATCTGAATTCGATGGTCGCCTCCCGACAGAACGCTGGCGTTGGTGTAATGGTCCGCTGGGAGCGTTCCGATCCCGAACTCCGATGCGGCTGTGATCCCGGAGCGTTCGCTGGCGTACCACCCCAACGCAATCGCGTCTCCTGCGGTCATGTCGGCATAAAACTTTCGCATCAAATCTCGCTCGGCGGGAATGCGGCTATCGAGCCACACGACGGCCGCGCCGCACGCAGCGGCGACATCGCGTGTGTGATGAAGATCGCCTCCATCCGCAGGCCGAGCACTGACGATCAGCCTCCGTGTGCAGCGATCCCAATATTCGTCGTAGAGATGCTCGTAAATTTCGATGGGTGTGATCAAGTCAAGCTTCGTGAGATCAACAACGATCTCAGGATCCATTCCCTGATCGCGCATCCGCTCGAGCACGTCATCGGTAACAGGGATTGCACCGGAGATGCCCGCGACAGTCCCCGCCAAATTACGATAGTGCGGGCTGAGCGTTGAGTCATACAGCACTACGCCGCCGAAGTCCGCGGCGTACTTTGCGAACAATTCATACCGCGACTCTCGCTCGTAAACATGGATCGAATCGAGCCCGACGGTGGAGGTTTGAGGCCACGTCCGCCAGCCCTCGTCTGAACGCCGGCTGGCCAGAAAGATCCGTGGCTGCTGCTTGTTGACCCGGCCTTGCAGAGCCGAAAATGTCAGCTGTTCGTCTGCCGAGAGCCTGTCGATTGCAATCGCGTCGAGTTCATCGGCTGGAGCGGCAAAGATTGGCAAGGCTTGACCCTCGGGCCACGAAATCCCTTCATTGACCGGAACAACAGCCGGGTAGGACCGATACTGGTTCTCGCCGAATTCTGCCAACGCGGAGCCTGCCGCCAAAGTGGCAATGCCGAGCATCCAAACGATCAGGGTGCGATGATTCATGGTCGTAGATCGGCCGTGGAAAAAAAGGGGAAGGTGGAAAAAAAGGGGAAGGGGGTCATTTTGGTGCTTTTTGAACCGCCTCAACCTGTGCTTTGCTGCGAGGGCGACCTCGCGGACGCATGGTTGACCAGATCCCCGTCCTTTCGCAAGTCCGCTCCATCCAATCTTTAGAGCCATACGGGCAACCACGCTTGATCGCGTTTTCGATGGCATCAAGCTCCTTCTTGGAGAGGGAGGCATTGACACGGCGCAGCCAATGAGGAGGTCTCCGCATCGGCCAGGGAGTAAGCCAAGGCGAATCCCGGTTGTTGCCGCTGTGCCAACGATGTAGCGAACCGAATTGCCAGTCTTCTGCATTAGAAACAAGTTTACTGCTTAAGGCATTGCGTTCGACGTAGCGGCACACGGTGAGGAAATGTTCATCCGCCTGGCAGGGAAAACTCTTGAACGGACCCTGATAGAGATGCCCCATTCCAACCCGCTGGTTGTGCGCGTTGTACCGAGACGTATGCGTTGCCGAGACCCACCCCAGTAGCTTTCCCATTCGACCGTCTTGGCGAGGCCGAACGACCAAATGCCAATGGTTCGGCATCAGGCAATATGCAAGCAAGTCGACGGGATACTTCTCCAGTCCTTGCTGCAAGGTCCGCTGAAACGCGAGATAGTCCTCCGGTTTATGGAAGATCTCCCTGCGGTCATTGCCTCGGTTCAGCGCATGATAAATACGTCCGGCTTCATCAGCTCGTTTGGTGCGTGGCATATTGCGGACCCATCCATATCTGAAACTGCCTTGCGTGGAGAGAAAGAAGACTAGCAGGAACCCCGGGTAAAACCAACCCCTTCCCCTTTTTCTGCTCTTCCCCGTTTTCTACTTCCAAAAAGTGTGGTGCGACGTTCCTGCGGTTTGCAGATGTGTCAGTAGATGGTCCCCAGCACAACGAAGGTCCACGTACCAAGCGTGACCAAAAGCGGAACGACCGCCACGCATCGGACCAGCCCAGAAGAAACTCGCACAGCCCAAATGGACGATGCGGTCGCGACCATCAGCGAAGCGGACGCGGTCATGCCGAGAGTCCGGCGAAGCGATGCCTCGTTCGGTATCTTGACTCCCGCGAAGCCTGGCCCGCCATAACCGGAATCCAAAATAGCGAGAATGCAAATCACACAGACGACAAGAGCCAGCAATGCCAGCGAGATGAAAAGCGTCGGCGACGCCACAATGGCGACCAAGGCAAATGGGCTACGAGGTTTCATCTTGTCGAGTCGCCTTCAAGAACCAGAACGAAACGTGCCGTGATCAGCTCGTTCAATCCGTCGTCGGCATCCGGACTACCCTTCGTCCACCAGTCGCAACGACAGCCGGGTTTTGGTGGAGTGTCCGCTGGACGGCCGTGACGACCGAAGAACAGTCCGGGAATGTCACCACATTCGACATCACCACTGTTTAGACCGTAGATGCCAAATTTATTTGGAGCGTTACCAGTCATCCCGGCGGGCAATCCTCGAGTTGGTTCAAAGTCAGGGCAGATTTGGTCGTATCCATCGCGACACGCAAACCTGTATTCCTGAAGAGTGGGGAGGCGATAATCGTATTGAGTGTCAAACTTTGATAGCGCTTTTCCGTATCGAAAAACCTCACACCATTCACTGGGAAAACCACCGTTGAAATGCCAATCGATGGTTTCGTAGGCTCCATCCCCGAATGCAGCCTGGCGAAACCGTTTGTGATCTTCATAATGTAGTTCGGTTTCCTGCAAGTAGTAAGACTTCGACGGATACGTCGGCAGGTGCTGCCATTTTTCGACATCGACTTCGACCAGACAGAACGTCATCCCGAACTGGTTCGTGATCCGACGTGGCAATGGCTTCGATTTGGATGCCGATTCAGTTGGCTCGGTCTTCGTTGATAAGTTCGGGTCATTAACGACTGACGTCGATGCTTGATCACCGCAACCGACAAGGACTGCTGTCAACATGGCGGCGAGCGAAGTGACGTTCGTGCTATTCATTTCGCTTGACTCCGGTAATGCGTAAGTCGATGTCTGCGTCGCGAATGTCGAGGAACAATGCGGCACCTTTCTTCTCCAGCTTCTCACCATCTGCCCAAACCTCTGCGTCGTGAAAGTCGTAGTCAGGGTGCTGAATCACAAGCCTTTGTCGACCGATGGGCCAATGGAGCAGTCGTGCGTAGCCTCCTTCATCGGTCACCGCAATGTTGCCGTGATCGGTGACGGCCAGGTAGCCGCGTTCGTCGTCGTGAATGTTGCACTTGATATGCATCAGTGCGGGTTCGCCATATGAAGAAAAGGGGAAGGGGGTCAGATGAAGAAAAGGGGAAGGGGGTCATTGTGGCGCTAAAAACGACCCCTTCCCCTTTTACCGCTCCCGACGTGGCAATGGCTTCGATTTGGATGCTGATTCAGTTGGCTCGGTCTTCGTTGATAAGTTCGGGGCATTAACGACTGACGTCGATGCTTGATCACCGCAACCGACAAGGACTGCTGTCAACATGGCGGCGAGCGAAGTGACGTTCGTGCTATTCATTTCGCTTGACTCTGGTGATGCGTAACTCGATGTCGGCGTCTCGAATATCGAGAAACAATGCGGCACCTTTCTTCTCCAGCTTTTCACCATCTGCCCAAACCTCTGCGTCGTGAAAGTCGTAGTCAGGGTGCTGAATCACAAGCCTTTGTCGACCGATGGGCCAATGGAGCAGTCGTGCGTAGCCTCCTTCATCGGTCACCGCAATGTTGCCGTGATCGGTCACGGCCACGTAGCCGTGTTCGTCGTCGTGGATGTTGCACTTGATATGCATCAGTGCGGGTTCACCACGAGCGACCGTCTCTTGATAAATCAAGGGCGGCTCGATGCGTGGCGTAAAACCTCGCTGCGAATTTCGAAACCACGGCAAATTGATGTTGTGGTCGATGATTGGTCGCGAACCGGTCGCTTCAATCTCAAACGTATCGCCCGCTCGAATCACCGATATTCGAGGTTCAAAACCATTGTCGCCAAGCTTCGTCCGAATTGTTCGCGGGCGTTTTGGTCGTGGCGGACCTTGGACGGGCGGACTGCCACGCTCACGCCAGAGAAATACCAAGTCCTGCAACGGTTGTAGTTCATCGGCGTCCGGCAGAGTGACCTTCGCTTGAATGGTGAGGCTAGCACGATCTTTCGGCCAACTCTCCGAAATTACGTGCCACCGATGGGCGTGCGGGTAGCGGTAGGTGACCAACGGTGTCAACTGTCGAGTGAATACGACATCTCCCTCCAGAGTAATTGAATTGGCATCTCGTTGTTGGACGTTGCGTTTCAACAACGGAAAGGAGTTTGCTTTCCATTGTCTCGTCTGCTGCCAATCGTTGTTGATGAGATGTGTCGCGTAGAGCGACAGTTCATCGCGATCACCTCGCCAAACACCGGCACCAAAGCCATCTCCATTCGGGATCGACAAGAGTGAACGCCGTTCGCCACGCTTTGCTTCCACAAGAAACAGCATCGTCGCGTGTCGACGCAAACTTACCGTCAACAGTTGATCGCCCAGATCAGCTTGCCAAGTCCCAAGCCACTCATCTTCGCCATCACGCGGGATTGGGCTGGATGCGTTTGCTTTGACAGTAGCGGCGAGACTATTCGGTTTTGGGTTGTTGGCTTCAATGACGACGTCAGCATCGGCAGCCGTGTCTGGCACATCGCTCGGAACCAAGAGTGGAACCACCGGCGTATCACGCCAGACATCGATCGCCGTGTAAATCAGTTTGGCACCGATGTAGACTGCCGGCGGCCAATCATTCTGATAGGGCTGGGCATCAAGTAATTGCTCCGCCAACTCGGGATCACAATCAGGTGGTAATAGGTGGCGTTCCGCAATTCGTTTTTTTACCGATTGCACAATTTCATCCGCAGTTACCAACACCCGATCATCCTCTCGGCGTAGTGCGGAGATAGCAGCGGTATCCCAGTGCTCCAAAGGGCTGGTCAGGTTAACCGCGCCGCTGATCCTGAGCAGTTCACCCTCACCACGGGTAAACAGCAGCCAACGAGTTCCAATGATTGGCTTCTTCGGCGGCAAGTACCTAGGATACGGTTGCCGGTACTCGGGATAAACGTGGAACTTCAGCCGGCATCGGTCAATGACCTCATCGGGGATACCGGGGATCGAATGATTCCCTTTGAGTGACCGTTCAATCTCAAAGCTACCTTCCCACGGCGACTCATCATCCGACGCGACAACGGCCTCGTAGATGTGGTCCGCCGAGTCCACTTTCCATTCCAGAGAAGCAGCCGTGCTCGAAACAGTATCGCCCTGGCACTGCTTCGCAATGGCGAACGACCCTAACCCGCAAACGACGGCAAGCACGATCCGCGTTTGGGCACTTCGATTCATCCTGTTCCCCCCTTTACTTGCTTCTTCGTAAATGCAACCTTCGAATTTCTCGCAGTATTTGCACTTGGATGCGATTGCCTGACCAATCGTTCCATTGTATGAGGGACGCGATCGGTGGTGTCGCTGCCGCAATCCGATTCAGAAAACGCGATTGACCGATGAAGAAAAAGGGAGGGGGCAATAGTGTTCGGCCCGGCGTTTGCTGAGTTGCTCCGATCGAGGCGTTTGGGCGTTAAAAACACCCCCCTCCCCTTTAACCGCTCCTGATGCTGGCATCGGCCACACTTCCAATGCTTGAACCCTTATCCTCCCGTTGACCACCAATCTAGCAGCGACTTTGGCCAGTAGGGGTGAGGTAAAGGCATCGCGAAAAATGGCGATTTCGAGGCAACGACTACTGGCATCAGTGGTTGTCGCAGGACTCCATCAGGCAAGTGAGCTCGCCGAAAGAGCGATGTCGATACGTAACTGTCTCGAGATCCGGCAAGATCCATGGGGACACATCGTCCAACCACCCGCGTGGTTTCGGCGTCCAGGTAGTCAGCCCATGATTGCAATTCGCTTCCTAAATTGGGTGTCGACCTGAGCCCCGCCAGTTCGCTAGCTATCCATTCCAGTTTGGCAGGCGAGCTCGATGTACTTTGACGCGAGAAAAGCAGCTCGCCTGGACGATCGTAGGTATACGATTCGCGCGAAGGGGCAGGTTCAAATAGTTCGTTGTTGGCCTGGACGATGTGCCCCCAGACCACAACACCAGTGCGAAATAAGCTTCGTAGAGTACTGTTCTGAACCAGTTTGGCGAGCGGATCACCAAAGCGAAGTTTCGTGACCCAGGGTGGATCGACAAGCAAGAACCGTTCAGTTTCACGATCAAATACTCGAGGAGAATTGCCGAACATAGATCGGCACTCCGCAAGACATTGCTCCCAATAGTGTAGAGGCAGGTGATCGTAGGTTGCGTCAGTGTAATTACGGGCCATCAGAGTTCGGAAGTGTCAAGTCTTCTCGCAACATGTGATAGGTGTAAGTTGGCCAGGCATCCCAGTTGCACGTAATGGTTCCGTCACTGTTCACCGCAACCACCGTTACCGTGTGCCATGACCCAGCGTAGCAAGCTTTGAGTTTTGCGTCCACTTTTACCTCCGTGTCTGCGAGAATCGGCGATTGATCGTCGGGTATCGGTATCGTAATGGGGTAACGCTTCAGCTTGTACGCGGGGTTCGGAGTTGACGGTGCGGCATGCTTGCTCGTGTCAGAGTCTTGCGGGTCAGTCGATTGCGACGCAGTTCGCGGCAGGGATCTCACCTTGGCGGGACGCTGGACAGGGCGACGCTGCATTGTCTCACGTATCCTGGTTCTCTCAGACACCATGTTTTCCTCAGACGCCATGTCTTCCTCGGGCACCGTGGTTTTCTCAGGCACCGTGGTTTTCTCAGGTGCCGTGGCTTTGTAAGTTGCCAGCGATTCCTGAATGGTTTCAAGTGATTGACGTTCGTTGTTCCCAGCCGCAGCCTTGATTTCTCTGCCACCTTTCATTGAAAACACCAAGTGCGTCTTCGGTTTGCCGACAACGTTCATTTCGTCACGGAGTTCGACCGACGCGACATTCGAAAACGGAACGACGACTTCGTTGCCACCGGTTTGCGAGAACGTAGATGCCATTTCAACACGGTCTGGATAGACGCTCACGTGCAATTTGTTGGGGAACAAGAGCGATATCGCGGCCAAGAAGAGCCCCACCGATCCCATGGCAAATCCGAACAGCGCCATGCCCACACGTTGCTTCGAACTGAGCTTATCCTTTGCTGTCACAGTCCGGTTCTTAGGCTTGCGGTCCGGCATCAAGCTCCCTGCGACAGCAATCGCGGCCAACAAGATCAAAGCAAGTCCGAAAACGGTTCGGATCGTCGCCCCGACCGATGAAGTTTGAAACACTTTCGCGTCACCTTCGGTGATCATCTCGGTGCATCCAGAAACCAAGGTGACTGCGAAACAGATCATGACGAATCGTATTACTTGCATTCAGTGCACCTTAAGGTATCCGAAAACGGGGCCCGCCCTTTGGAGGCGAATCATTTGACATGTTTTTCAACGGCCTCGCCGGAGAGGTCAGATCCCTGTCCGGATAGGCTCTTCGAATGTGAATGGGGCAAAGGTACAGGTAGAGATAGTAATAGACCTGGTTCACTTCGCGGCACCACGTGCTAGCGGTTCTCTGCCTGCGTGGGTTCAACCCTAGCCAGGAGGGGCGATTGGGGAACTCCCCGAATACAAACCGGGTGAGTAGGAGCGTTTAACTAATATCGCATGGCGCGCAAGCGGTCAAGCGATATCTCTTTTTCCCGCTCAACTAGCCAGTCGAGAACGCAACCTTGATTCACACGTGCTGCCGGCGAAAGTGTCGGTTGAGTGGGTCGAGACGCGTGAGCGGCCGGGTGGGCGGCGCTACCCGGGGCCTTGCGGCCAATGCTATCGATTGTTCCCCCGTTCGGGGCGTCATCACGATGGTAACCCGACGCGTCACGGCGTGTTGATTTAGTGAGCGGCAAGGCGCTAGCCATTACCGGTAGAACGCCGACTAAATCAACACGCCGGTCAGCGAGGAAAATGCAGTGTTTTGCATGGCGAACAAGTGATCCTCGCTGACGCGTCGGGTTACCAAGACCGCTTCGCGGTCGAAAGTAGATGGCATTGGCTTTGCGGCCCTCGGCTCACTAATGCGGCGATTGCATCGACAGGCCGTCTCACCACCGGCAATGGTTTGCCGTCCGATTCGGGACTCTCACACCAACAACAGCCCGGTCAGGGACGATGGCCCCCTGCTGGGGTTGAAAACCCCTGGAGGCGATACGAATTTCTAGCTACCTCGTGCAAGATACTCTCGGTGCACCGGCGTTCGTTGAACGCTCTGCCTTACTCAGGCAGCAGGTCGTCTTCGAGTAGGTGGCAGTAGGCATCGTAGCGGCGGGCGTCGATGCGCGCATCGGCGACGGCGTCTTTGACCATGCAGCCGTCTTCGTGCAGATGCAGGCAATCGGGGTAGCGGCAACCGCTGACGTAGGGGCGCAGGTCGGGCATTAGTCCGGCGACCTCGGTAGCTTCGATATCCCAGAGCTGGAATTGGCGGATGCCAGGGGTGTCAAACACGGCTCCTCCGCTGGCCAAGGGGATGAGTTTCGATGCCGTCGTGGTGTGGCGGCCTTTTTGGTTCTCGACGCTGACCGTCGATACAGCGAGCGCGAGATCAGGTTCGATCGAGTTGAGCAGGCTGCTCTTACCGACACCGCTTTGCCCAGCCAATGCCGTTTGGCGTTGGTGCAAGAACGCGCGGAGGTATTCGATATTCTGGCCCGTCGTCGCCGAGGTCGGTAGGACGCGAAACCCCAGCGATCCGTAAACGCCGATGAGTGCTTGCAATTGCAGCGGATCGACAAGATCGATCTTGTTGATGACGACGACCGGTTCGATCTCATGCTGAGCTGCGGTCAGTAACATGCGGTCGATCAGAGTGGGTTTGATCCCTGGTTCGGCGGCACTCGCGATGATCAGCAGCGCGTCGACATTGGCGGCGATCACGTGCTGCTTGCCACGGCTGGTACGACTGATGATACCGTGCCGGGGCTCGACCCGCTCGATCATTCCATCGGCGGTGATGACCTCATCGCTCGGCCGCTTGGATTGCCCATCGTCGCCTTGGCGAGCCTCGATGCGAAACCAGACCCGGTCTCCCGCCACGACCACGCCTCGTTGATCGGTGGCGAGGGATTTGAGGACTTGCCGGATGGCGCAGGCATAGATTTTGCCATCCTCGGTTTGAACCTTGCTCTGCCGTCCGTGGACGCTGAGCACGCGTCCGTGGGTCAGGCTGGTTTCATCGACATGGACGTCGACTTGGATGCCATCATTTCCCCGCGCCGAGCTATCGGCGCCTGAGATTGTCTTCCGGCGGGTCAGTTCTCCTTTCCCGCTCAACCTCTCGCTGTGGGCGACGTCGTCGAGCCGCGTCGAGTCATCTTGCTGAAACTCTCGCGTCAGGTCGCTGGTACGGACGCGTCCCTGATGCTTCTTGCGAAACTCAGCCCGCAGTTTACCCTTCGACTTGGCGTCTCTTTTCTTGGCCAACGTGTCATTCTTCTTGAGGGATCGAGGCGCCAGGCGTGCGTTCGGCGGCACCTTCGGGGGCCATGATCTGTTCGACCTTGCCCTCGCGGTCGCCCTTGCGTTTGTGGATCGATGGGCCGATCAATTCGGTCAGTTCGACCTCGCTGAGTTCCTCTCGTTCGAGCAGCCCTCGCGTGATCGTCTCGAGTTGCCCGCGGTGTTCCCGGAGCAGTTGTTCCGCTTTCTGGTCGGCTTCGAGCAGCAACCTCGCGACCTCTTCGTCGATCAGTTCTTGGGTATGCTCACTGAATTGACGCTGTTGGTGGATTTCGCGGCCGAGGAACGGATCCTCATCGCTCGTTTTGTAACTAACCGGCCCGATCTTGGGGCTCATGCCCCAGTGGGTCACCATTCGCCGCGCGATGCTGGTGGCTCGCTCGAGATCATTTTCAGCTCCGACACAGGTTTCGCTGTAGATGATTTTCTCCGCCGCACGGCCGCCCAGGAGAACGATCAGTTGATGCAAGAGTTCCTTCTTGCTCATGCTGAGCCGGTCTTCATTGGGCACGTACTGGGTGACGCCGAGTGCCCGGCCACGAGGGATGATGGTGACCTTGTGAACGATGTGGGAGCCTTCGAGGTGCCACGCGGTCAACGTGTGACCGGCTTCGTGGTAGGCCGTTTTCTCTTTCTCGTCGTCCTGCAAGACCTCCTCACGTTTGGCTCCCATCAAGATCTTGTCGCGAGCGTAATCGAAATCTTCCATCTCGACGACTTTCTTGTCCTGTCGAGCGGCCCACAGGGCGGCTTCGTTGACCATGTTCCGGATGTCGGCTCCAGTCAAACCAACGGTTCCTGCGGCGAGTCGATGCAGGTCAACATCTTCGGCGAGCGGGACATCACGGACATGGACTTTGAAGATTTCCTCGCGTCCTTTCATCGTTGGCCGACCAACGGTGACGTGTCGATCGAATCGGCCAGGCCGCAGCAACGCGGGATCGAGCACGTCGGGGCGGTTGGTTGCCGCGATCACGATGACGGCGTGGTTGCCACTGAAACCATCCATTTCACCGAGGATTTGGTTGAGGGTTTGCTCGCGCTCATCGTGGCCACCGCCCAAACCGGCACCGCGTTGGCGACCGACGGCATCGATTTCATCAATGAAGATAATGGACGGTGAATTCTCTTTGGCGGTTTTGAACAAGTCTCGCACGCGGCTGGCACCGACACCGACGAACATTTGAATGAACTCGCTGCCGTTGACGCTGTAGAAGGGCACCTCTGCCTCACCAGCGACCGCTCGGGCGAGCAGCGTTTTGCCTGTTCCGGGAGGCCCATTGAGCAGCACGCCCTTGGGTACCTGGCCACCGAGCCGAGAGAACTTGTCAGGTGTTTTGAGGTACTCGACGATCTCTTGAAGATCGGCTTTAACGCCCTGCAGCCCCGCGACATCGTCAAACGTGATGACTTTGTCGGTGGCTTCAAATCGTTTGGCCGGACTCTTGCTGAATCCAGACAGGAAGCCACCGCCGCCCATCATCTCGTTGCGGCTGCGGCGGATCATCGTGAAGATGAGGAAGAGAATCCCCAGCGGCAGGACCAGCATGAGCAGTACCTGCATGATGGCAGCGGTCGAGTCGGGCTTTCGAAATTCGTAGTTCTCGACTTGGTCGCCCTTGGACTCTAACTGCTTGGCCAATTCGGTGGCGTACTCGGTCCCGGCCGGCCGGGTGAAGACAAACTCCTTGCGGTATTCCTCTGGTTTGGTGTCCTCGTCAATGTTTTTGCCCTCGGGGAAAGGCTTCTCCGGTGCCACTTTGAACTTGCCGGTCACCTCGAGATCGCCGATCTGAACCGATTCAATATTGTTCTTGCCCAGTTGATCCTGGAAGAACTTGGCGGTGATGGTGTCGCGTTCTTCCCCACGATTGAGGAACAACAGCGCCGCGAGAGCCGCGATCACCAGCGCAATCATGACCGGATTGCCGCTGCGGCGACCGCCGTCTTGGTCAGTCGGTTCTTTAGAAGGGGACGGTGAGTCCTTGGCCATGTCGTTTTCCTATCGAGTCGCGAGCCACATGGCTGGGTCGGAAGCCCAGCGAACTCGCGTTTTCATTGGTAAGTGAGATAGTGGGAGTGTAACGCGAATTCGAATTCGCGACTAACCGAGTATTGTCAGTTGCCCATCAAGTAGAGATGGCTCTTCGTCCGCAGCCCGAGTTGCCCGCTCATCGGCACGGGGCTGGCCACAGTATACTCCTCATTGTCGTCAACCTGATTGGTCGCGACGACTTCGGCGTTTTCTTCGAGCGGTTCGATCACGTTCGTCACCGCGTCTTCGCTCGTGATATACATCCGATCGCCCACCAAGAGCGGCGAACTGCTATAGCTCCGACGCGTCCGCGGCAAATCGACGCTCCAGCGAGTTTCGCCTGTTTCGGCGTCCAGGGCGTAGGCGGTTCCCTTGTCGTGTTTGACGTCGGAGATCAGGTAGACGACGCCGTCGCGGAGAGCGGGAGTGGGCACGTCGACGCCGATGTCGTCACGAAACCAGACGATCGCGTCCTGGCCCGCGCCGGCGACCAGTTTCGACATGTCGACGGCCGTCAGGGTAGCTCCGCGGGAGTAGGGGCAGATGATCAAGTTGCCCTCTGCGACGGGGGATGCAATGGAGCGGAAGAATTTTTCGCCGCCGGGATTGAAACCGCCTAGGCGTCCCAGTTCTTTTCCGTCGGCGGCATTGTGAATCGTCAAATGGTCCGCGCCCATGGTTGCAATCGCGGGTTGGCCGTTGATTTCTACTGCCAACGGCGTGGTGTAGCTCTGAGCGGCTTCCTCGGGGGCGTCGGTGATGCGATCCGTTTTCCACTTCAGTTCACCGGTAGCGATGTCAAAGGCGGCCAGGTAGCTCGGCCCGGTCTGCATCACGGCGACGACGACCAGCGAGCCGACCTTGACCGGCGAGGATCCCAGATCCCACCACAGCGAATCTTCCCCGAATTGCTCCTGCACATTCTTGTGCCAGATAATCTCCCCTGCGGTGTCGACGCACGCTAGGTCGCCACTGCGGAAATAGGCAACGACGCGTTCGCCGTCGATGATGGCAGATGGATTGCTGCCGCTACCCTTGCGGTGCTTGTTGCCCCGGTCCTCGCCGAGGTCGACTTGCCAAAGAATTTCCGGTGCGTCCAGTTCGGGATCAACGTCGATGGCGATGAGAGTGTTTTTGCCGTCCACGCCACTGGTGAGATACGCCGTCTGCCCCGCGACGACGGGCGTGCTGCCTCCGCTACCAGGGAGTTCGATGCGTTTGGTGGCCGCCTCATCCCACTGGATCGGTAGATCGATCTGGCCGGCGACACCCTGCTGTGACTCTCCCCGCCACTGCGGCCACGTCGTGGCGTCCCCCGCTTGCGCAGCATCGTTGGCTGCACTGCGGTTAGCAGCGATTGATGCGACCAAGAGCAATCCGACAGCCGCGGCTGGAACCGATACCTTGAACATTCTCGTTCCTTTGATGTGGGGGACTTATGCGACGTTTGAGAGGTGTCATTGTGAAGCAAACCGCGGGCTATCGCTAGTAGCAGCCCCCCGGGACGAATCTCGGCCACTTGGGAGGGCTGCCTCGGTGCGTTAAACTAGGCTCTATGATTCACCAAACCATGATTCACGCGTCGAGGAACGCCTCGCCACCCGTCCCTCATTCCTCCGGATCGGCAACCTTGCTCGCAGGTTTGCCCGATCGGAATCCAAGCCTCTTTCGTCGCGTCGGACTGCCACTGGGCGATCCCTCAGCGTGCATCGGATTGCCTTCGGGCAACAAAATCCGGATTGTGCGCGACCTCGAGATGGATCGCGTCCAGGCGGTCGGGTCCGATACGGGCGATGATAGCGTCGCGATCGAATTGGGGACCGTCTTTTGTCCGGCCGATTTCACGCCGATCGACGGCGAACTCAGCGCCGATCGCGATACGGCCACCGCGCAAGCCGTGGCCGCCTGTTTGCTCAAGGAAGGCGTCTCGCGGGTCCGCTGCGACCGGACGCTCCCGATGGTCTACGCCTATCACGTTGCTGCAGCGGGAATCGAAGTCGATTACGACGATGAGCTCGGCGTGGTCGATCGCCGCGTCAAGACGGAAGCCGAGATCACCTCACTGCGTCAAGCTCAGCATGTGACCGAACAGGTCATGCTGCAGATTTGTCGCCGGATCGCCACGGCCTCCGTGGATGATGACGGGCACCTGATCGATGAGGCCTACCTGTTAACGAGCGAGCGGCTTCGCGCTTTCGCAGCGCGGCTGTTCATGGACCGGGGGTTCACGATGAGCCACGGCGCCATCGTCGCATCGGCCCCTGATTCAGCCGATTGTCACCACGCGGGCACGGGGCCGCTGTCGACGGGCGTGCCGATCATCGTCGACCTATTTCCCCGCGATGAATCAACCCGATACAACGGCGACTGCACCCGCACCGTCGTGCACGGCACGATCAGCGAAGAGCTCGCTCGGATGCATGCGGCTGTGGCCGCGTCGAAGGCCGCAGGTGAGGCGGAATTGGTTCCCGGAGGAACAGGCGACGCCGTGCACCGCGCCGTGCTCAGTTCGCTCGAAGCTTCGGGGTATGAGTCACACCGAGGCGAGCTGACCGACGAGCCGTCGATCCAGCACGGCACCGGCCACGGCATCGGGCTCGACGTGCACGAGCCCATCCTGCTCGACGAGGGTGGCGGTGAGCTGCTCGCCGGCGAGGTCTTTACCGTCGAACCGGGGCTCTATGGGCGGCGGACCGGTGGCATGCGTCTCGAAGACATGCTCGTTGTCACCGAGAACGGCCCTGAGAACCTGAACGATCTGCCGCTTGACCTGGACTGGACCTAAAGCCTAGCCGAGCGTGCGAGGGGGCAGCGATTCCGGCGATTCGTTGTCGGGGGCGTGGTCGTCAAATCGCGAGGCTTGCTCGTAGAGTCGTGAGACCTTGGCGACGACACCATCGATCGCCGCGCCGCGATGGATTGCTGGCTCGGGGCACTGCGTGCGGACCCGGTCTTTCAGCACTGTCGACAGAGGCGGGCCCTCTTTGGAATGCTGCTTCCAGCCATTTGTGGCGAGGTTCACCGTCAACCGCTCTGCCTGTTCGTCGTTGAACTCGCCATCGCCCTGCAGTGCGTCACAGCACAAATCGGTCAGTTGGCTCAAAGTTGCTTCGATTTCGGGCGTATTTTGCATAGGATCGTGCTCCGCAGCGGAGGAAAGGATTTTAACCCTGCGCTGAGGTGCATGTTCTATGCCAAATCAGCCGGCTCGAGATCAGGCCGTCTCACCTGCCGCTGCAGCTCAGCCGTCGATCAGTTCATCGATCCGTTGCTGTAGCTTGTTAAACTGCTTTTCCTCAGGCCAATTGTAAAAGCCCTCGATCTTTCCCTCTCCATCTACCAGCACGAAGCGTTCAGTGTGGAACTGCTTGTTGACCGGCTGGCGAAAGATTTCAGCCCCGATGCGGCGGATGTAATTCAGGTCTCCGGTCAAAAACAGCCACTGGTCGGGATCGGCGCCGAACCGTGCCGAGTAGTCGCGCAGTACCTCAGGAGTGTCGGTTTCCGGGTCGACCGAGATCGCGACAAACTTCACGCCACGGCCCTTGAATTTCTCCTGCAGCTCTTGGATTTTTTGGTTCTGCTGCACGCAGATGCTCGGGCAGGTGCTGAAGAAAAAGCTGACGACATAAGGGGTGCCCTCCAAGTCGTTACTGGAGACGGTTTCGCCGCTGCGTTCGGTCAGTTCAAACCGACTGAGCCATTCTTCGTCCTCGGGTGGCTTCGTCGGAGTGTCGTTCTCGACATCAGCGGCAGCGAGTGAAACATTGTCAGCTGCTGCATTTTCGTCTGTGTAGACAACCTCGCCCGGGGGAGGGCCAGCGTGACGGGGAGCCCGCATTTCGCGGACGATGGCACCCAGGACAAACCCAGAGGCCAAAATCAGGGCGACGTTGATAGCGGTTTTCATGGCGAACTAAATATCGGAAGGAGGTGGGGAGGGGTCAAACCATCGTGTCGGCGCGGCGACTGCCACGCATCAGCATCCAGGCGATTGCGACGGTCACTGCCGTTGCTACGAGTGTCACCGTCCAACAGGTCAGTGAGCTGGGGGAAAAACCTGCAGAAGATAGGTCCAGCCCCGGGTTAATCAACCGCCGCAGTTCGAGCATGGAATAGCTCAGCGGATTGGCTCGCATGATCCCAGCGAGCACCCATCCGCCCCACCCGACGTCTCCGGCGGGGCCGTGAATACTCCACTGCGGGATGGGAAAGAACGTCCCCGCCAACAACCACATCGGCATCAAGCCGAGCATCATGATCGCGTGGAAACCCTGCGTGCTTTCCATTGGCCAAGCAACGATCATCCCGAGCGCGCACATGGCGATCGCGATCACAGCGAGCAGCAGCATGAGTAGCGGCAGCGAGGCGCCAACGGTAGGCAGCGCCGTCGACTGAGTGATCGCAGCAACGAGATACACTAAAACCAGGAACAGCATTGCCTGGACCCACGCGATGGCACCGCCGCCAAGCACCTTGCCGATCAGGACAGGGAAACGTCCCACGGGGGACACGAGTACGGACTGCATAAAACCTTCTCGGCGATCCTCAATCACGGAAATCGTGGCAAAGATCGCCGTGAACAGCACGATCAAAGCGACCGTGCCGGGCAAGAAGAATTGCATAAAACTCTCGCCTCCGGCGGACGCAAATGATCCGCTCAGCCCCGTTCCGAACAGTAGCCAGAACAGCAGTGGCTGCAGGACAGCGGCGGTGACCCGATTGCGCTGCCGAAAGAAGCGTGTCCATTCACGCCGCGCCAGCATCCAGGCAGCGTTCAGGCGAGAGGAGAGTGAGAGCTCATTCATGATGAAAAAAGTAGGCAAGGTAGCTTGGGACGTTCGCCCCGAGCGGCGGGTGAACCTCGAGTGGATCCGGTGGAATCGTTTCATGGGCCTTCCTGCGAAACGCGTTCTCCATCGTATCGTTTGACTCTAATCCATGCGGCGTTCGCTCGGTAGGTAACACTGTGCATCGTCTAGATGGTAGGGGCTCGCTAGGGCGAGCGAGGCATGACAGTTCACGACGCCCGCACGGCGGCGATTGCCATAAAAAAACCCCCTCGCTGAAGCGAGAGGGTTTTCAAGAGTCGTTCAACGATCAGCTCGCCGGGAGGCTCAGTACATATCGTTTCCGCCGGAGTGACCGGACTTGCCATCCGACTTGGGCTTCTCGGCGATCAGTGCGTCGCTAGTCAGCAGCAACGTCGCAACGCTGGCGGCATTCCCGAGTGCCGTGCGGGTCACCTTGGTCGGGTCGATGACACCGGCCTTGACGAGATCTTCGTACACGTCGGTCAACGCGTTGTAGCCTTCGTTGCCCTTCATGGCGAGAACTTTCTCGCACACGATGCCACCATCTTGACCAGCATTTTCGCTGATCATGTGCAGCGGTGCGCGGCACGAACGCAGCACGATGTTGTAACCGACGCGTTGGTCGTCGGTCATGTCTTCGGTAGGGCTGACCTTGCCCGAAGCACGCAGCAGGGCCACGCCACCACCGGGCAGGATGCCTTCTTCGACGGCCGCGCGGGTAGCGTGCAGGGCGTCTTCGACGCGTGCTTTCTTTTCCTTCATTTCGCTTTCGGTCGCGGCGCCCACGTTGACTTTGGCGACACCACCGGCGAGTTTTGCCAGTCGTTCTTCGAGCTTCTCGCGATCGTAATCGCTGCTGCAGTTCTCGATCTCGCGGCGAATCTGTGCGATCCGAGCTTGGATGTCAGCCGACTTGCCAGCACCTTCGATGATCGTGGTGTTGTCTTTGTCGATGATGACCTTCTTGGCACGGCCGAGTTGTGGCAGGTCGACGCTGTCGAGCTTGACACCGAGTGCTTCGAAGATGGCGCTACCGCCGGTCAGGATGGCGATATCTTCCATCATTGCCTTGCGGCGATCGCCATAGCCAGGTGCCTTGACCGCAGCGACGGTGAAGGTGCCACGCAGGCGGTTGATCACGAGCGTCGCCAGGGCTTCGCCGTCGACATCTTCGGCGATGATCAACAAAGGCTTGCCTTGCTGGACAACCTTCTCGAGCATCGGCACCATGTCTTTGATGTTGCTGATCTTCTTCTCGTAAACGAGCACATAGGCGTCTTCGAGGACGACTTCCATGCTGGCCGAATCGGTCACGAAGTAAGGCGAGAGGTAGCCGCGATCGAACTGCATGCCTTCGACCCATTCCTGTTCGGTCTGCAGGCTCTTGCCTTCGTCGACGGTGATCACGCCGTCTTTGCCGACCTTGCTCATCGCGTCGGCGAGCAGGTCGCCGATTTCGCGATCGTTGTTGCTAGCGATGGTCGCGACGTTTGCCATCGCTTCCTTGTCCTTGACCTTCACGGCCATGGAGTGCAGTTGTGCGGTGATATCGGCAACAGCTGCTTCAATGCCGGCTTTCATTTGGATTGGGTTGACGCCAGCAACAACGGCCTTGAGGCCTTCGTTGAAGATCGCTTCGGCCATCACGGTCGCGGTGGTGGTACCGTCACCGGCCACGTCGCTGGTCTTGCTAGCGACTTCGCGGACCATGCGAGCGCCCATGTTCTCATAGACGTCCTCGAGGTCGATTTCCTTGGCGACGGTGACACCGTCTTTGGTGACCGTGGGGCTGCCGAAGCTCTTCTGCAGAATCACGTTGCGGCCCTTGGGACCGAGCGTGACCTTGACGGTACGAGCGAGCTTTCCGACGCCGCGACGGATCGCTTCGCGGGCTTCTTGATCGAATGCAATGATTTTTGGCATGGTGTACTGATATATGGTTGGAATGGTTGGAAAGATGAAAGACTCAGGCGGAGCCGAGCACTAGCCGATCACGGCAAGTACATCGTCTTCACGCATCAACAGGTATTCGACGTCGTCGATTTCGATCGTTTCGCCAGCATAGCTGCTGAACAAAACGCGATCGCCCGCATTGAGTTGGCTGGGGGCACGACTGCCATCGTCGAGTTGCTTGCCGGTCCCGAGGGCGATCACGGTGCCGCGAGCGGGCTTCTCCTGAGCCGAATCCGGCAGCACGATTCCGCCCGCAGTGGTGCTCTCGCGTTCTTCACGTTGGATAACAATCCGCTCGCCGAGGGGTTGCAAGCGATTCTTCGAAGCCTTTTTCGTGGCAGTTGCCATGTCCGTGACACCTTTCTGTATCGTGGTCGGTAGTGGGAAAATGTGGGATGCCGTGGAGTCAGTATGCCGAGATTTTTTTCGACAGCGGGCCGCGCGACCGAGCACCTCCAGGGTGCCGCAGCGGCGGCGAGTGACCGAGGGCTGGCCAATGTGGCAGCGACGCGGCGTTAGCGAGCCCACTGGAGCAATCCGCGTGCCGACCGCTGGTTTGCGATCGTAAGCCTTGTTGTCACAGTGCTTTGCGTGGATTTGGTCTAGGCCTGGTGGGTTCGGTCCGTTCAGATTGGCAGTCCGTCCCAGCGGCCTCGGGCGTTGCTAGGTTCGCCGGGGGACGTAGCCAACAGTCTGGTTGCCTTGCCCGGGCACTGCGGTTTAGATTATGGCCGCGGTCGGACTGCCACTGCGGTGAGCTCAGCCTTCGCACGCGTCTTCTCCCACGGATTGTCTGCTATTCACGTGAAAAACGGCCTCGCTCTCTTCGTTGCCCTGCTAGCCAATTGGCTGCTCTGGTCGGGGCACTTCGATAATGCCTTTCTAATCGCCCTGGGCATTGTCTCGTGTTGGATCTGCCTGTGGCTGACCACGCGGATGCGAATCGTCGATGAAGAGGGGGCGCCTGCTCATCTGGGCCTGCTATCGGTGGTCTTCTACGCCATCTGGCTGACCCGGGAGATCGTCAGAGCGAACATCGCGGCAGCCAAGATTATTCTGTCGCCGGTGATGCCGCTGCGGCGAAATTTGATTCGCGTGCCCGCCAATCAAAAAAGCGAGCTCGGCCGGGTGGTGTTCGCCAATTCGATCACGCTCACGCCCGGAACCGTGGCGGTGAGACTGCGTGGTAACGAGGTTCTCGTCCATGGCCTCGCCTTGCTCGAGACCAAGGAAGACATGTCCGGGGGGATCGGGCGACGGGTTTGTCGGCTCGAACGCAGTGGTAGTGATTCGTTTGACGTCGCTGTGAGCAAGAAATCCACTAAGGCATCTGACAAAAAGAGGTCGCGATGACCCCTGATTTACTTCCCTCTGATCTAACCAGCGCCATGCTGATGGCGACGTCGGTCGGCGTGCTGGTCACGATGTCACTCGCACTGGTCAGGGCGACTCTCGGCCCAACAGTGTTTGACCGAGTCCTGGCCTTGAATATGTTCGGCACCAAGACCGTGTTGTTAATCAGCGTGGTCAGTTTTCTCACCGGCCGCAGCGATTTCCTCGACCTGGCGCTGCTTTACAGCCTGATCAATTTTGTCGGCATGGTCGCGCTGCTGCGTTTTACCCAATACAACAGTTTCAGCGACAACGTTCCGCCGCGAGAGGAATCACCATGATCGCACTCGAAGTCATCAGCTACTGCTTCTTGATCGCTGGTGCGTTGTTCTCGATCATCGGCGGGATCGGCCTGGTGCGTTTGCCCGAGTTCTATTCCCGCATGCACGGTGGCGGGATCACGGACACGATGGGTGCGGGCCTGGTGATTGTGGGTTTGATTTTGCTCGCCGGTCCCACCTTGGCTGCCTTCAAATTGTTTGTGATTCTGTTCTTTCTGACGATCACGACTCCGAGTTCGTCCCACGCGTTGGCCAAATCAGCATTATCGAAAGGCTTGCAGCCAGAACTGGATGTTGAGTCAGAGGTGGAACTGCCGATGCTGGGAGAAGGAATCCGTCAATGAACATAATCGTATTTGCCTTGCTCGCACTGCTCGCGATCACGGCGGTGGCGATTGCCCGCCTGCGCGAATTGTGGGCGGCGATCATGTTCACAGGGATCTACAGCTTTCTGAGCGCGAGCTGGATGATGATCTTGGACGCTCCAGACGTCGCGTTCACCGAAGCTGCGGTCGGAGCAGGGATTTCGACTGTGTTGATGCTCAGTACGATGGCATTGACGGGCCAAGGCGAGGACATTCCCCGCAAGTCCTCGTGGATGCCGATATTAATCGTCGTCGTCACCGGAGCGACTTTGGTCTACGGGACGCTGGATATGCCCGCTCTCGGCGCCCCCGACGCGCCGGTACAGCTTTATCCGTCGCCCTCTTATGTCGAGCGTTCGGTGGAGGACATGCATGGACTCCCCAATGTCGTGACAGCTTTGCTGGCGAGTTATCGAGGCTACGACACGCTTGGTGAAACGACAGTGGTCCTGACCGCTGGGATTGCGGTCTTATTGATTCTGCGTCGGGACCCCAAAGAGGCATCCGCTACCGAGCCTTCTGCGGGAGACGAGCCCGCATGAGCCGCTTTCCGATCATCCGAATCATCACGAAGCTGTTGATTCCCTACATCCTGTTGTTCGCACTCTACGTGCAGTTCCATGGCGACTACGGCCCCGGTGGCGGCTTTCAAGCGGGCGTGATTTTTGCCTCGGCTTTGATCTTGTATGGATTGGTGTTCGGGCTCGAAGCGATTCAGCGGGTGGCTCCTCCGCGGATTATCGAGAAGGGCATGGCGTTGGGTGTGCTCGTTTATGCGGGAACAGGCGTGCTGACGATGTCCCTCGGTGGTCAGTTTCTCGACTACAGCGTGCTCGAACATCACGTGCTGACGCAGTGGCATGTGCCAAGCGGTCAGCACCTGGGGATTTTCTTGGTTGAGCTCGGCGTGGGAATCACGGTGGCGTCGGTGATGACGATGATCTTCTATGCGTTCGCGGGAAGGAAACACGCTCATGACACTTGAAACGATCGCGGGGCTGTACAACTACTGGATGGTGATCTTCTTGATGATGACGGGTTTCTACATCGTGCTAGCACGTAAGAACCTGATCAAATCAGTGATTGGATTGAATATCTTTCAGACCTCCGTGTTCTTGCTTTACATCACGATGGGTAAGGTCAACAACGGGACCGCGCCGATCATTCCACCAGCAATTGTCGAAGCCCAAAAATCGGCCCATGAGTCTCATGCTGGCGCGGCAGCGGGCGGCGTCGCCGAGCACGGAGCGGGCGTCGCGGAGCACGGGGCGGGCGTCGCCGAGCACGGCGCGGTGGTCGCCGAGCACGGAGCGGGCGCCGCGGAGGCGGTTCATGCCGCAGGCGACATCGTGTACTCCAATCCGCTGCCGAGTGTTTTGATGCTGACGGCGATCGTAGTTGGGATTGCAACGACGGCCTTGGCTCTCGCATTGGTTGTGCGGATTCGAGAGGACTACGGAACGGTCGACGAAGAACGTATCCTCGAACTGGATCGCGGCGAATGAGGCAACAGGATGCGAGGCAAATTCATTGATCGACGCGATTGATTCTCACTTGGCTATTCTGCTGATCGTGCTGCCACTGATGGCGGCACCGATCTGCGTTCTGCTGGGCAACGGACGCGCTGCCTACACGCTCGCGCTCCTTGTCTCGATCCTGACGTTTGCATGCAGCGTCACGATGCTCGACGAGGCGCTCGAACATGGTGTGATCTATTATGACCTGGGCAATTGGCATCCGCCCTACGGCATTGAATACCGTGTCGATGTGTTTTCGGGGTTCGTGCTGACGTTCGTTTCTGGCATCGGCGCGGCGGTGTTGTTGTACGCGCCGATGAGCGTTCGCGACGAGATTCCCGCCTCCAAGCACTACTTGTTTTACGCGACATACCTGCTGTGCCTGACCGGTCTGCTCGGCATGTGTGTGACGGGTGACTTGTTCAACGTGTTTGTCTTTTTGGAGATTTCATCGCTATCGTCCTACGCGCTGATCAGCTTGGGGAAAACCCGTCGGGCACCGCTCGCCGCGTTCCAGTATCTGATTCTCGGCAGCATCGGGGCGACGTTCATTTTGATCGGCATCGGCCTGCTCTATCAAATGACCGGAGCGCTGAACATGGACGAGATTGCCGCGCGGGTGCCGCACGAGGACGGGCCTCGGACGGTCCTCGTTGCGTTTGCATTCTTGACCGTTGGCTTGTGTATCAAGATGGCGGTTTTCCCTGTGCACACCTGGTTGCCCAACGCCTACACATACGCCCCTTCGGTGGTGACGTGCTTCATCGCGGCGACGTCAACGAAAGTTTCGGTGTACGTCTTTGTCCGTTTGATTTATGGCATTATCTCTCCAGGGTTCGCTTTCAATTTCCTGCCGCTCGATACCGAGCTGATGTTCTTTTCCTTGGCGGGGATCTTCATCGCGTCGACGGCAGCGATCTACCAGGACAATATCAAACGCATGCTCGCCTATTCGAGCGTCGCTCAGGTCGGCTACATGCTACTGGGGATCTCACTGGCGACGCCGACCGGGCTCTCGGGCGGGATCGTTCACATGTTCAATCACGCATTGATCAAAGGTGGTCTGTTCATGGTGGTGGGCTGCTTTGTGTTGCGTTTAGGCAGCGTTCAGATGTCGGACTGGAAGGGGGCTGGGCGGACGATGCCTTGGACGGCGACGGCCTGGGTGATCGGCGGGCTGGGGCTGATCGGTGTGCCACTGACGGCGGGCTTTATCAGCAAGTGGTTGTTGCTGACGAGTATTTTCGAAGCGGGCTGGTGGCCGATCGCGGTGCTCATGCTCGTCAGTTCGCTGTTGGCCGTTGTCTACATCTGGCGGGTGGTGGAGACGCTATTTTTTGCTGAGCCGAGTGAAGCGGCAGCGATGGCCACCGAAGCGCCGCTGCGAATGCTGATCCCTACCTATCTGTTGATCGGAGGGACGCTGGTGTTTGGTGTTTGGACGACCTACTCGGCAGGCATTGCCCATGCTGCAGCGATCGCGCTGTTAGGGGAGGCTCCCTAGGTGGCTCCCGAAACACTGATTGGAATCTCGCTCGGCCTGCCGCTCGTGGCGGTCGTGCTGGTCGTCTTGTTTGGCCGGATGCCCAACCTCCGAGACGGATGCTCGGGGGTCGTGGCTGGATTGGTGTTTATTTCCACGGTGTGGTTGTCGACGACCGTATTCTCGGGAGGCCGGCCTCAGTGGTCACTTGGCGAGATGCTGCCCGGGTTCGAAATCGCTTTTCGCGTCGAACCGCTTGGCATGCTGTTCGCCCTGGTTGCGGCGGGATTGTGGATCCTGACAACCGCTTACGCCGTCGGCTACATGCGGGGGCATCATGAGCAACATCAAACGCGGTTCTTTGTTTGTTTTGCGATCGCAATTTTTGCAGCCTTGGCGGCGGCCTTCTCCGCGAACTTGTTCACTCTTTTCGTCGCCTATGAATTGATGACGATATCGACCTACCCACTCGTCACGCATCATGGCACGCGGGAAGCATGTCGCGGTGGCCGCGTGTACCTCGGGATTCTGCTATCGACATCGATCGGCCTGTTCATGCTGGCGATCGTGTGGACCTGGTCGCTCGCCGGGACGCTGGATTTTCGCATCGGCGGGATTCTGTCGGAAGCCGTTGCCAGCGGGCGGATTTCGCAAACTGGACTGGGCATCCTCATCGGTTTGTTTACATTCGGGATCGGCAAAGCGGCGTTGATGCCGTTTCATCGCTGGCTACCCGCTGCGATGGTGGCACCGACTCCGGTCAGCGCGCTGTTGCACGCCGTCGCCGTGGTGAAGGTCGGTGTGTTCTCCGTCTTGAAAATTTGCATTTACATCTTCGGTCTGGAACTGCTGCGGGAAAGCGGTGTGAGTCTGTATCTGGCCTATGTGGCGGGCTTCACGCTGGTTGTGGCGTCGCTGGTGGCGATGACCAAGGATAACTTGAAGGCTCGGTTGGCCTATTCCACGATCGGCCAGCTCGCCTACATCACCCTCGGCGCCATGCTGGCGACTCCGAACAGTGTGATTGGTGGTGGGATGCATATCGCGATGCACGCGGTCGGCAAGATCACGCTCTTTTTCTGCGCCGGAGCGATCTATGTCGCCGCTCACAAGAAAAACATCAGCGAGCTCGACGGGCTCGGTCGGAAGATGCCACTGACCTTTGCTGCGTTCCTGATTGCCTCGGTCAGCATTATCGGGCTGCCTCCCGGTGGCGGCGCGTGGAGCAAGTGGTTTCTGGCCATCGGCACTGTAGAAACGCATCAGTACTGGCTCACGGCAGCACTGATGGTGAGTTCGCTACTGAACATCGCTTACTTGGTGCCCATTCCTATCCGTGCGTTCATGAAGTCTCCCTCCAGTTCCACCGATGGCGAGACAACGGCTAAGTCGAGTTGGTTCTCGGAGATGCAGGAAGCGCCACTTCTATGTGTTGTGCCGCTGTGTATCACGGCCATTGGCAGCGTTGCCTTGTTCTTTGCCGCTCAATGGATTTATGAAATTCTGTTGCCGGTGACCGAGAGTGCATCGGCGATGATGAATATCCCCGGATCCACCCCAGGGGCAACAAAATGAAAACGACGCCGACACCGAGCGATCCCAGTTGGTTTGAACGTCCATCCAATATCCGCAAGATGATCATTGCGTTAGTCATCATCTGTACTGGGTTGGCATTGGCCGACCTGTTTTACACCAACCCTCATCCACATTTCCCGATTGAAACGAGCTTCGCATTCCAGGCTTGGTTTGGATTCGTTTCGTTCGTCGTGATCGTCTTCTTGGGTCGGTTGCTGCGTGTGTTTGTATCGCGGCCCGAGGATTACTACGAATCTCAGGAGGCTGATCATGACAGCGATCGCTGATCTGCCGCCGGGGTTCTTGATGATTGCCGGTTCGCTATTGCTACCCTCGCTGGGACGACGAATGCAGGCATGGGCGGTGCTCATGCTCTCTGCGGCCAGTCTCGTGGTCTTTGTTCTGACGCCGGTTGGAAACTATGGCAACATGACACTGTTTGGGGCGGATCTGAATCTGGTGCGAATTGATTCGATTTCGCGTCCTTTTGGGATCGTGTTCCATTTAGCAGCGATCATTTCCGCGATCTATGCGCTGCATGTCCGTGATACTCGGCAACATGTTGCGGGCGTGTTGTACGCCGGTGCCGCGATCGCTGCTGCCTGTTCAGGTGATCTGCTGACGCTGTTCGTGTTCTGGGAATTGACAGCGATCTCGAGCGTATTCCTGGTTTGGGCGAGTGACAGCGAACGCTCCTACCACGCGGGCATGCGATATCTGATCATCCAGGTCACCTCCGGCGTGTTGCTGCTCTCCGGCGCGATCGTACAGTATGTCGAGACGGGATCGCTCACGTTTGCATCCATGGTCGGCCCCGACGACAGCTTGACGCTGGCAGGCAAACTGATTTTGGTAGCCTTCGGGATTAAGTGTGCCTTTCCGCTACTGCACAATTGGTTGCAGGATGCCTACCCCAAGGCGACCGTGACGGGCACCGTGTTTTTGAGTGCGTTCACGACGAAGCTCGCTGTGTATTCCCTGATACGCGGCTTCGCCGGTTTCGAGCCGTTGATCTGGGTCGGCTGCACGATGACGTTGTTCCCCATCGTCTTTGCCGTGATCGAGAACGATCTGCGTCGAGTCTTGGCCTACAGCCTCAACAATCAGCTCGGATTCATGGTCGTGGGAATTGGCATCGGCACCGAGCTCGCCATCAATGGCACGGTGGCTCACGCATTCTGCCACATTATCTATAAATCACTGCTGTTCATGTCGATGGGCGCGGTGCTGTACCGGGTCGGCACGATCAAAGCAACCGAACTCGGTGGGCTTCACAAGTCGATGCCATGGACGACCACATTCTGCTTGATCGGAGCGGGCGCGATTTCAGGATTTCCGCTGCTGAGTGGATTTGTTAGCAAGTCGATGATCATTTCAGCGGCGGCTGAGCAACACATGTTGGGCGTGTGGATCGTATTGCTTATCGCCTCGGCGGGCGTGATGGAGCATTCCGGGATCAAGATACCTTTCTTCGCGTTCTTTGCTCACGACAGTGGCAAACGGGTGCCCGAGGCGCCGCGGAATATGTTGGTAGCGATGGCGCTGGCGTCGGCGGGGTGCATCGTTCTCGGAATCGCCTACCCGCTGTTGTACGCGTTGTTGCCGCACTCGCTGGAGTACCGGCCGTACACGACAACGCACGTGGTCACACAGCTACAACTGTTGATGTTTGCGTGTCTGGCGTTTGTGTTCTTGATGAAAACGGGGTGGTATCCAGCGGAGCAGCGGGCGACCATCCTGGACACCGATTGGTTCTACCGGGTGGCGATTCCTCGAGTCGTTTCCAAGCTACGCAGTGGCATCATCACCATCGATCATGCGGTTCGCAACGCGTGCCTGAAGGGGATCGGACGCATGCTCGTCTCGGCCGGCAATCTGTTTTCCCAAACGGGTTTACTCGGCCGCACCTGGTCGACGAACTCCATGGCTTTTTGGGCCTCTGCGCTCCTCGCTGCATCGCTGGTCATTTACTACCTCTAAAGCCGATGCGTGCAGGCGGTATGCTCGTCAAACCCGCGGGTTTGAACGCCACCCCATCATACAGAAACTTCGAGCTGGTGTCGCCGCGAGGTCACGACGCGGAGTGTGATCGAAGCAAACCAGTTAGGGTGCCCGTTGCTGACGAGAAGCGGTCTGTTTCCAATCCCAAGAACTGGAGATAGTCGACCAGCAGATTGCAGAGTGGCGGGGAATCCTGAGGCTCGAATTTCAAGTGCTGGCCGTGCTGGAAATGCCCACCCGCTGCGATGATCGGGAGATTGGCATTGCTATGGCTCGAGGCGTTTCCCAAGTTTGATCCCATGAGGACTGCTGTCTGGTCGAGCAACCGGTGCTCGCCCTCCTCAACGCTATCGAGTTTCTGGAGCAGTTCCGCGAACAGACGCATTTCTTCCTTCTCGATGATCGTCAGCATCTCGAGTTTCTCTGGATCGCGACCATGATGGCTGAGGTTGTGCCAGCCATCATCGACACCTTCGAGCTGGACGACTTCATGGCCCCCGGCTCCCTGGAAGGTAATCAACCGCGTCGAATCGGTTTGCAGTGCCAGAAAAATCATGTCATACATCAACCGCATTCGACCAGAGAAATTCTCTCGCTCGTCGATGTCCGTCGGTGGTTGGTAGTCGACATCTGGCTTGGGGTGCTTTGCCCACTGAGCAGATTGCACCAAGCGTTGCTCGAGTTCACGGACGCTCGTTAAATATTGATCCAAGGTGCGGTTGTCCTCCTTACCAGCGACTCGGGTGAGACGTCTGGTTTGTTCTCGCACCAAATCCATGACGCTTTGCCCGTCCTCGATGCGGCGCATTTTCGCTGCTTTTTCCGTTTCATTGCCCTCCAAGAACAGGTCCGCAAACAGTCGTGAGGGGCGTTTCTGTGACGGTATTTGCACGCCTGAGCGTGTGTAGGAAAGACTGCTGTTGTTCGCCGATAAGACGAGCGAAGGGTACCGGGTGAGGTGGCCGAGTTGTTCGGCTGCCAATTGGTCCACCGAGATCGTGTTCTGGAAGCTGGGTTGTCCCGGATGGGCGGCACCGGTCAAAAAACTGTTCTCGGCTGTATGTCCGCCATCGACGTCCGGGTGCATCAGTCCCGAAATGATCGTGAACTTTTCCCGCAGTGGTTGGAGAGGCTCGAGATATGGGGTGACCTCGTATTCGCGGCCAGCTTGGGCGGGGAACAGGTGAGGAGTGTGCAAGCCCAGTGGCGCATTGATCGCCAACAATCTGCGGACCTGGGTCGGATCGCCGGCGCCCTGAGCGGACTGCTGGGCCCGTGCTTCGTTTCGGTGATGCATGCACTGCAACAGTGGCAGGCTGATGGCCACGCCAGCAGACCGCAGGAGTGTGCGTCGATCGAGGTTTGATTTCATGGCTTGATTTGCAGACGACGTAGAAGCAGTTCCAACGATTCAGCTTGCTACTAAGGTTTCCAAAACAGGTCGCTCGTGGTCACGGCATGGATCATCGACCGAAGCCCCCACCGATGGCCGCGTGTTGATTCGACGATCGAATCAATCGTAGCACGATCGGCCAGCGACAAGGGGCGACCCGTGGCATAGACCAACAACTTGGTCGCGATCGCCCGCGCGACAGCCTCTTCATTCGCCAGGAGACACGCGCGAAACTCTCGAAAGTTCTCGAACGACCGGCCATCGGGCAGCGTCGCCGCCAGATCGAGGTCGGGACCTTTTGCGTAGGGCAGTTTGCCGGGTAAGGGGTCGCCACCTCCGATCGCTCGATACCATTGACGCTGGCCACCGATCGCATCAAAGCGTTCCAGAGCAAAGCCGGCTGGATCGATCCGGCGGTGGCAGGTAGCGCATGTACCGATCTCGGTATGCTTGGCCAACTGTTGGCGAATCGTGGTTGCGCCTCGGATATCGGGCTCCACCGCCGGGATGCCTGGTGGTGGCGGTGGCAAAGGTTGGGCGAGCAAGCGGTCTTGCACCCAAACACCACGCAGTACCGGTGAAGTCGATGTGCCGTTGGCAGTCACCTTGAGAATGCTCGCTTGAGTCAGCAACCCGCCGCGGATGCTCGTCTCGGGGAGTTCCACCTTGCGAAATTCTTCATGCCCTTTGACGCCCGGAATCCCATAATGACGTGCTAGTCGCTCGTTGAGAAAGGTGAAGTCCGAGTCGATGAAGTGGAGCACACTCGAATCGTGATCGAGAAGGTACCGAAAGAAGTGCCGCGTTTCGCTCAGCATCGCGACTTGCAGCAGCGGGTCGAACTCGGGGTACATTCTTTTGTCGGGCGTCGTGAATTCGATATCACGCAGGTCCAACCATTGTCCCGTGAAATTATCAACAAACCGTTCGCGGCGTTGATCGGCTAGCATTCGATCGACCGTGGCAGCGAACGTTTTTGGGTCACTGAGTTGGTCGTTCGACGCGAGTTTCAGGAGTTCTTCATCGGGCATCGAGGACCACAGGAAATAGGAGAGCCGCGAAGCCAGAGCGAAGGGATCAATGCGATTGCGATCTGCCGGTGAGGGGGCGTTGCCAGTGGGGTTTTCGTTGAGCAGCAAGAATTGTGGAGAACATAAAACCGCGGTCACGCCGGCGCGGACGGCTTGCTCAAACGACCGGCCCGCGGCCAAACGATCCCATGCCAGCTCGACAAAAGGCAGGACCTCTTCATCGCGGAGCGGACGGCGAAAGGCACGACGCGCCAGCTTATCGATGATGCGGGCCGCATCCACTCGGGGATCCGAGGATGTCACCACATGTCGTTTCACGCCTTTACGATGCCGCAGATAGATTCCTTCGGCCGGGACCAATTCGATGGTAGGTGAGTCGCCAAAGAGTCGCTGCTGTGCTGCGGATGGGAAACTTTGGTCCAGGGGACCGTAGGTTTCGGCCCACGCGATGCCAATTCCTGGCCGATCTTCTTTCTTCTTGTCGCGCCACGTCACATGCTCGGGCCAGATCCGTGAGCGGATATGGATGGTTTCGCCAGCCTCCATGTCGGCGGTGAACTCGATGATGCGTGGGTTACTCGAGGTTCCCGTGACATCGAAAACACCGATTGGTGTCTGGGTGCCTGGCCCGAACAAGGGACCGACAAACAGGGCAACGGCGAGCGTCCGCTCATTTGGATTGTGAGGCCATACGGCCACGCGGCAACGGTATCGCCCCGGTTCAATGGGATGTGCCGGATCGATTCGTACCGGCGGCCACCCGGGCGTGAAGTCAACAAAGGAGCCATCGACCTCGATCACACCGCCTTTCTTCTTCTTCACCGCGTCGATGTTGTCCTTCACCTGCATCATTTCGGCGCGGCGGGTGGCGGGCGGCAAGGGCTTGATCCGGCGGATGGTTGCATCGAACGCGGTATCAGCCGCCTCGAGATAGCGTTCCATCAGCACGGCCGAAATGCTGAGCCCGTCACTGACATTATCGAACCCCTGCACGCTGCTGTCTTCGGGCAGCACGTCGGCTAAGGGGGCATCGATACCGAGCAAGTCGTGAACGATGTTCTCGTACTCTCGCCGATTCATGCGTCGTAGCGACGTCGAGGGCGTCTGCCATGAATCGGCGAAGGCTGTCCCGAGTTCATCGAGGACGCGATCGATGTCATCCGGTTTGGGACGCTCCATCCCCGCGGGCGGCATCTCGCCCGATTCGATCACTTCGAGCACGCGAGTCCAGGTTTGCGCAACCGGCCCGGGCTGCGTCGGCAGCGGTATTCGGTCCAAGCGAATGTCCGCTTCCGCCGTATCCGGCCCATGACACTCCAAGCAATGCTGGCTGAAAAACCCCCCGATGCCACTGGGCTGTTCTGGGGTAATCACCGAGTCCTCCGCCGCAGATGGGCCAGCGATGGCGAACGTCAGCAACGCTCCGGCGAAGAGTCTCTGTAAGGGGCTACGCAATTTCATCGCCTCATTGTAAATCAACCGAAGCGACGGTGCGGACCATCGGCTCCGCATCGACTGCTCAGTTCATGCTGAATGGGGGCGGGAAAGAATCGTCATCGGGTCGGTGAGGCGACTCTTCTTGGAGACCGATTTCCTGCTCACTCATGCCGACCGATTGCAAGTCGATATCACTGCGGTCGATCAACTCGATGAGGTGCTCAGCCCTGCCGTCGACGTCGTTCATTTCGAGCAGAGTTAGCTTGTCGGTGGTTGGGAAGGGCATCATGTAGGCGATGATGTCGGTGATCGGGCCCACGCCCATTTGCCCTGCCATCAGGTCGTGCAGTGCCTGGTGCGAACCGGCTTTGGGAGGAATGATTTTTCCAAATGCGGTCAACAGGCGGCGTTTCAGAGCACCGCGTTTCTCCGTCGCCGCCGGCACGTAGAAATCGTTGATGAGATCGACATGAGCCGTTCGAAATGACTGGGTCGTCTCCAGCTCACGGCGAATTTTGGCTCGGCGCACACCGACCATTAGGATATTGTGACGGTCTCCTTCGAGTTCAGCGTGCGAGATGATTTTGCCAACACAGACGATCGGCGCGACCTCAGGGACGGGGATCGTCGGGGCGGCGACGGGCTCGACGAGGGTGGCGAGAGTGATCAATCGGTCCGACGCCAACGATTCTCGCAGCATTTCGACGTAGCGCGGCTCGAAAATGTGCAGAGGTTGCATGGCATGCGGGAACATCACCAACCCGGGGAGCGGAAAGAGCCGTACGTTTCCGTCAAAATCCTCTGGTAGCTCGGTCACATCAGAAAACGGATTCAATTTGGATCCTCTCGGGAGCTCGATCCCCAACGACGGAGGGACCTCAACAAAAATGACAATCGATCGTCTATTATATCCGAACACGCGCACGCAAACGGGTTAAATTACATGTTCATCGCCAGCCTCCGCCAGCCACTTGTATCCGATGGGCCTTCCGCATGATTCTATCCAGCCAAGAAATCGTTGCTCGGATGGGCAAGGATCTGTTGATCGAACCGTTCGATCCTGAGCGGCTCAACGCGAACAGTTACAACCTTTCGCTCTACCACGAGTTGCTCGTCTACGAGGAAGTGGTGCTCGATGCTGCCAGCCCGAATCGGTTTCGACGCATCGAGATTCCTCCCGAGGGACTGAACCTGCATCCGGGTGTCCTGTATCTCGGTCGCACGGTCGAGCAGACGCAGACTCATCACGTGGTGCCGATGCTTCATGCCCGCTCGTCGCTAGGGCGGCTCGGGCTGATTCTCAATCCCGGCGGATCGTTGGGCCAAGCAGGCTACTGTGGCACGTGGACACTTGAAATGCACTGCATTCAACCGGTGCGAATCTATCCCGGGATGCAGGTATGCCAGATCTCGTATCACGAGCTCATCGGGCAGTGCGAACCCTGCAGCGATCAAAAGTACCACAACAGCACCGACATCCAGCCCAGTCTTCTGCACCGAGAACTCGGCTTTGACGACCGCGACACCCAGCTCGAACTGGAACTGAACTTTGATGAAGCGATCGAAGCGGCGAGGTAGGTCTTCAGCAGCCGATGCAGGCAGCCGATCATTACCGGCTATTTTCTAAAAATGCCTTGGGCGTCGAGAAACCGGTGGGTGCAGGACACCCAGCGGGAAGAGCCGCGGTAGCGTCTACCGCTCAAACCACTTTTTGATCGCATGCAGCGTGGTGGCTCGCCCGGTGCGGGCGATCGACCGCGTCAATGGAATCTCCTTCGGGCACACCGCGACACAGTTCTGCGCGTTTCCGCAGGTCGTGATGCCTCCCGGTCCCGATAGCGCCTCGAGACGTTCGGCGGCGAGAGCCTTGCCGGTCGGATGATTGTTAAACAGCATGGCTTGCGAAATAGCGGCTGCGCCGATGAAGGCCTCGTCAAACTCAGCGTTCTGACGCTGCTCGAATTCCTCGTCGCTCTCACCTTCGTTCTGGGTCAGTTCGATCTTCTGGTATTGCGGGCAAGCATCGAGGCAGCAGCCACAGCTCATGCACTGGCTCAGTGGATAGTTGCGTTCTTGGTCTTCCCGCGGGATCCGCTCACCGGGGCCAAGGTTGTAATAGCTGTCCACGGGGACCCAGCCCTGGATACGTTTGAGGCTTCGGAAGAGTCTCGCGCGATCGACCATCAGGTCGCGAACCACGGGGAACTTGGTCATCGGTTCGAGTACGATTTCGTCAGGGTTGTCCGCCAGCAATCGGTCCACCAACGCGCTGCAGCTCTGCCGAACTCGGCCATTGATCACCATCGTACAGGATCCGCAGACCTCTTCGAGGCATCCGCAATCCCAGGCCACCGGCGTCACTTTCTTGCCGTCGACGGTGGTGGCCTGAGCCGCAATCCGCTGCAGAACGCTGATGACGTTCATCTCACGCTCGTATTTGATCTTGTGCAGCTCCCAATAGGACTTGGCCCCCGGTTCGTCCTGGCGGAGGACACGAACGTTGATGAACTGGGGACGGTTCTTAATCGAGGTTTCCGGCGCGGTCATCGTTGACAAGACTCGTTAAGCGGCAAAAAGAATGAGGGAGAGGTATTTCAAGGAGTGGGTCAGTGCGAATCGGCGTAGCGATTGGTGTCATCGTCGGCGGCCGTCGCGGCGGCTCGCTCGTTCCAGACCTCCTCGATCGCCTCGGCACCAACGAGCCCGTAGAGTCTCGGACGTGGCGGGATGAGCGAAGTGTCGACATCTTCATACGTCAGATCGGGCTGGTTGGTTTCAGCGTTCCAGGTCGCGATCGTGCTCTTGAGGTATTTCTCATTATTAGCCTGGAAAGCGTCACACCAGGCTTCGGCTTGCCGCCGGCGTTCGGTGGGATCTTCCGACGTCAGCGGCGGTTTAATGAAATCCGGTTTGAAGTGGGCCCCGCGGCATTCGTCGCGTTGGAGGGCGCCCTTGAGCAGCGCTTTGGCGACCGGAAACATGTCTTGGAGCGCTTTAGCAAAGACGACGTTCTGATTGGTCCAGGCACCTGTGTCGGCGAGGTTGACACGCATGGCCCGCTCATGCAGTTCGTCGATCTTCCCCATGGCTTCGGACAGCTGATCGTTTTTGCGAACCACTGTCGCGACGCGGGTCATTAAGTCGCCGAGTTCCTGGTGGATCAAGTACGGGTTCTCGTCGCTGTCTTTGTTGCCGTGCAGCAGATGATCGTGTCGCTCCTGCTGGGCCTGGACGGCGCTGGCTAAGAGAGATTCTGGAACGTCATCGGCACCGGAGGTTTGAGAGGCCGCGTAGTTGACGATCGACGAGCCCGTGAACAGACCGGTGAAGATGCACGACAGCAGCGAGTTTGCGCCGAGTCGATTGGCGCCATGGTAGTGGTAGTCACACTCGCCCATCGCATAGAGGCCTTCGATGTTGGTCATGTGGTTGCGAGGCGCGCCGGCCTCGAGCCCACCGTCGGCACTCTTGACGTAGTCTGCCCACAATCCGCCCATGCTGTAGTGCACCGCGGGGAAAATTTTCATCGGCTCGTCACGCGGGTCGACGCCCTGGAACTTCTCGTAGATTTCGAGAATCCCGCCGAGCTTCCGGTCGAGTTCATGGCGGGGGATGTGGGTGAGATCCAGGTACACGCACATCCGGTCGGATTCGACACTGAGTCCCTCGTTGACACAGATATCGAAAATCTCGCGGGTGGCGATGTCACGCGGCACGAGATTGCCGTATTCGGGATAGCGTTCTTCTAAGAAGTAGTAGCGTTCGGAATCCGGGATCTGTTTCGGTTCACGCGGGTCGTGGGCCTTGCGGGGAACCCACACACGGCCGCCCTCGCCACGGGCTGACTCGCTCATCAATCGCAGCTTATCGGCACCGGGAATAGCGGTGGGGTGCACCTGGATGAACTCCGCATTGCCGTACTTCGCCCCGGCTTGGAAACAACGGCTGGCCGCGCTGCCGGTGCAGAACACACTCATCGTGCTGCGGCCGTAAATCAGTCCGCAACCGCCCGTGGCGACCACGACCGCGTCGGCAGGGAAGGCTCGGATTTCCATCGTCGTCAGATTTTGAGCGACCGCTCCGCGGCAGCGTCCGGTTTCATCTTGAATCGGTCCCAGGAAATCCCAGAACTCGAACTTACGCACCGAGCCCTCGCTCTCACAGCGACGGACCTGTTCGTCGAGCGCGTAGAGCAGTTGTTGGCCCGTGGTAGCACCGGCGAAAGCAGTTCGTTTGAAGAGCGTCCCCCCGAACCGACGGCGGTCAATGAAACCCTCTTCGGTGCGGTTGAACGGCACGCCGAGGCGGTCCATCAGCTCGATGACCTTCGGCGCCCACATCGCCATCTCTTTGACAGGCGGTTGATGGTTCAGGAAATCGCCACCGTAGACGGTATCGTCGAGGTGGTTCCACTCGGCATCACCGAGTTGGCGGGTCTGATCGTTGCAGCTATTGATCCCGCCCTGGGCGCAAACACTGTGCGAACGCTTGACCGGCGTGAGGCTGATCAGGTCGACCGTTGCGCCGAGTTCGGCGAGTTTCATCGTCGATGCGAGTCCGGCGAGACCGCCACCGATGACGACTACACGGGCGGGTTGATTGGACGCTGCCATGTTGAAAAACCTTCGTGTCCGGACGGAACCAGGAGGACAATTAAAATAGGGATGAGGGAGGGGAAAAGAAGTTACTGCGAGTCGGGTTCGACTACGATGGTTTCTTCGATGATAACAGCCTCGACATCGACTTCGCTCAACGGTTCGGCATGGTCATTGCCGGCACGTTTGTGCGGGTCGTCAAAGGCCAGTCCCGTGGCGACGGCGGCATCGTACATCTCCTGCTCCTTCTCGCGGGCTGCGGCGATGTCCGCAGGTCCCATCGAGACGGCAGCCCACCAGGCAGTGAGCGCGACCATGCCGAGCAACACGCCGAACACCGTGCAGACCTTGGTGGCACGTTGCATCGCGGTCGCGGAGGTCCATAGTCCCCACGTGATCCCAGCCGTCCATAACCCGTTAGCAAGGTGGTAGACCGTTGCCATTACACCGACCAGGTAAAATGCGGGCCAAAAACCCCAGATCCACTGGTCCATGGCTGCCGCGAGCGAGGAAGCCGCGTTGTACGGATAGAACTGCGCGAACCCGAGCGGTTGCATCACTGCCAACCACGGCGTGATGTGAAACCAACCGTGTAGGTGCAAGACGTGAAACATGAGGAATACAAACGCGATCAGACCCGTCCACCGCTGCCACTTATAACGCTTGTTCGACGTGAAAGAATACTGGCTGGTGTTGGATTTCCCGGTCCGGATAATCCACACGCCGATGATTGCATGGAACAGCAGCGGCAGGAAAATCCCGCCCCATTCGAGGATCGGGAGCGCTGGGCCGAGCGAGTGAATCCAGAAAACGGCATGCTGGAACGGTGCCGCTCCACCCATCAAACTAGCGTTGGTGACCAGGTGAATGCACATATACAGCCCGAGCGGCACAATGCCTAAGAGCGAGTGCAGTCGCCGAATCCCGAATTCGTGACGAATGAAGAACGATTGAGAGCGTGTGAGTTCGGCCACGGGTGTCGGATGGGTGCGAGGGAGAAGTTTTTGCGCAGGATCAGCTCGGCGACCTTAGAATAGAGAGTTCAGGGGCCAGAGTGAAGAAGGGTCACCGGAAGTGTTTTGAGACTGAGAGGGAGATCGAGGTTGATGGGGGATTTCGGGACTCGAAATCGCCTTTGGCTTACTTTTCTTTCTCCGGGTCGATCACAAACCGATAGCCCGCATCACGCAGCGTCAGCAGATGCACAGGCTCGGCCGTCGAGGGTTCGATCACCTTGCGCAGCCTCGCGATAAACTGATCGACCGCTCGCGTCTGAACATTCCCCGGCACCTCCCAAACCTGGACCAGTAATTCGGCGCGGCTAATCACGCGTTCGGGATTCTCGACGAAATATCTCAGCAGACGAAGTTCCTTGGGTGTCATTCGCACCGGCTTGTCGTCGACGCGCACCTGGTGCGTGCGGAAATCGACTGAGACTTTGCCAAACTCGATGAAGTCGACTGCTTGGGAACTGGCCGCCACGGGCTTGCTGTCGGTGGGGTTCGATCCATTCGCTGGCGCCGGTCCAGCGTGACGCGAGATCTGCAGCAAGTTTTTCACGCGACTGAGTAACTCGTCGAGTTCGAAGGGCTTGCTCATGTATTGGTTCGCGCCCACATCAAAGCCACGGGTGCGGTCCTCTGGCAGTGTCCGGGCAGACAGCATCAATACAGGCAGCCCCAATCCGGCCTCACGAATTTTCTGGCAGACCGTGTATCCACTCATCCCCGGCAGCATCAGGTCGAGAACGATCAAATCGATACTGTGAGGGGCCACGTCAACCAGTTTGAGCGCTGCCGGCCCGTCCTCGACTAACGAAACACGGTAGCCTTCGGCTTCGAGGTTGTACTTGATGCCAATGCCGAGGTGCTGCTCGTCCTCAACGACCATGATGTGTGCACGCAAACGTCGTCATCCTCTGGAGCCAAGAAATCGGGGTTCACCCCGATCTTACCATGTTTACCGATAAATCGAATCCGACCGATGGCAGCGCAGAATCGATTGCCAAAAGTGTTTTGCGGGCGAGGGAAAAATGGTCCGCTGATTGTCGCGCATCCCGCACAGGGCTACACTATCAACGTCGTCGGCGAAAGTGGGTCGCACCTCCATTTTTGCCCATGTTCTTTTTGCTCACCATGACTCCACCTGAATCGTAACCATTATGAAGTCCTCAGACGGTTTTGAGATAGAACAACTTGACACGGTTCGAGTCCAGATGGGCGACCAGAGCTGTGATCTTCCTTTGATCGAAGGGTCCGAGGGCGAGCGGGCGCTCGATATCAGTCGGCTCCGCGCTGAAACCGGCGCGATCACACTCGATGAAGGTTTCGTGAACACGGGCAGCACCCGCAGCGCGATCACTTTCCTCGATGGCGAGAAAGGCGTCTTGCGATACCGTGGTTATCCGATCGAAAAACTCGCTGCAAGCTGCGATTTCATTGAAACGGCGTTCTTGCTGATCTACGGCGAGTTGCCCAATGCCAAAGAGATTGAAACTTTTCGAGCAGGCATTCGCGAGCACACGATGCTCCACCAGGACATGAAATCGTTCTACAACGGTTTCCCTCGGGACGCCCACCCGATGGCAATCTTGGCCAGTGTCGTCGGCGCCCTCTCGACGTTCTACCAAGACTCCCTCGACCTCGACGATGACCGTCAAGTCGAGATCTCCATCTATCGGCTGTTGGCAAAACTCCCCACGATCGCGGCCTACAGCTACAAGAAATCGATCGGCCAGCCGTTCATGTATCCCAAGAACAGCCTGGATTACACCGAGAACTTCCTGCACATGATGTTCGCGACTCCCACCGAGGAGTACGAGCTCGACCCCGATTTTGCCGAAGCGTTGAACCTGCTCCTGATCGTTCACGCCGATCACGAACAGAACTGCAGCACGTCCACCGTGCGGATGGTCGGCAGCAGCAATGCGAACCTGTTCGCATCCATTTCCGCCGGCATCAGTGCCCTCTGGGGACCTCTGCACGGCGGTGCCAATGAAGCCTGTGTGAACATGCTCGAACAAATCGCACGCGACGGCGGCGACGTCAAGAAGTACGTCGACATGGCCAAAGACAAAGACAACCCGTTCCGCCTGATGGGGTTCGGCCACCGCGTCTACAAAAACTTCGACCCGCGGGCGACCATCATTCGCGCCTGCTGCGACAAGTTGTTGGACAAACTCAACCTCGACGACCCCTTGTTCGAAGTTGCTCAACAACTCCAGGAAGTTGCTCTCAAAGACGAGTACTTTATCGAGCGGAAGCTCTATCCGAACGTCGACTTCTATTCCGGCGTCATCTATCGAGCCCTCGGCATTCCCGTCCAGATGTTCACAGTGCTCTTCGCGATCGGACGCCTCCCCGGCTGGATCGCTCACTGGCGTGAAATGCACAACAGCCCTGGGTTCCGCATCAACCGGCCCCGCCAGATCTACACCGGCCACACCGAACGCAACGTCACTCCGCTGGAATCCCGCTGAACGATCGGCAAAACGTTGCTTCCCGAGTGACCAGCACCTGAGGGGGCAGGTTGGTAGGTGTCTCAACAGCCCTCGGTGCCCTTGGCGCCGTCGGAGGTTACGAGAGGTTGTTCTCGCGATCCCGCGCGGCGAGAGTCGATGTAGGGCGACCGGATTTCTCAGCACATCGGTGCCCCACTGCGTTATATTGGGGCCAACCGATACCGCTCCAAATCCAACCCACTAAGAACTCCGCCTCGTCATGAATCGAACATTTACGTTCCTCGCCTTGCTTCTTCTCAGCGCGATTTCGTCCCAACTTGCATCCGCTCAGTTCAGCAGATTATTCAGTAGCGGGCCTGCGATCGAAACGATTCAGACGAGCGACCTGCAGCAGATGCTAAGCGAGCAGAAACAGGCAGCGGAGAAAGCGAAAGCGGCCGGAGAGACCCCGCCGGCATCGGATTTCGTCGTGGTCGATGTGCGTAGCGATGCCGAAATCCAAGTGTCGGTCATCCCTGGATCGATCACCAAAGCGGAATATGAAAAGAACGCGAAGAAGTATCAAGGCCGCACGGCGATCGCCTACTGTCTCAGCGGAGGGCGTAGCAAGAAGTATGCTCAGAAGCTCGCTGGCGAGGGCGTGAAGGTAAAAAACTATCAGGACAGTATTCTCGGTTGGGTCGAGGCGGGGCTGCCGCTCGTCACGGTCGAAGGGAAACCAACCCGCCGTGTGCACACCTTTAGCGATCGCTATTCGGTGCCCGCCGGGTACGAACAAGTCACTCAGTGATGTTCTCGGCATGCAATTGACCTTCGACGCTCCGGAATACTTGTGGCTGCTAGTCCTGCTGCCGCTGGTGGCTGTCTATGGTTATCGCCGTCTACAGAGTCTCGGTCGCCTGCGTTGTCTTGTAGCGATTCTCTTGCGCGCGGCCGTGATCGGTGCGGTGGTGCTCGCGATCGCGGGCACACGCTTGGCGTGGACGACCGATCGTGTCTCGGTGATGTACGTGCTCGATCAATCCGACAGCATCCAATCGGATCAGCGCGATCGGTTGTATGAGTACGCGCGTCGCAACGCCGCTGAGCATCGCAGCGCCTCGCGAGAAGACCTCGCGGGCGTGATTCTGTTTGGTGCAGATGCGTCGATCGAGATCCCTCCCTTCCACGATGACTTGCCGAGCGGATCGGGCCGGGGCCAAGTCGAAATCCGGACCGATGCGACCAATTTGGAGCAAGCCCTGACGCTGGCGGCAGCATCGATGCCGACGGACACCCGGCGGCGGATCGTCGTGTTCACCGACGGCAACGAGACTCAGGGCCACGTCGAAACCGTCGCGTCCCCCATTATCGCCTCGGGTATCGGCATCGACTTCGTCGCTGTCCCGCCCCACGCGGGCGCCGATGTGATTGTCGAGCGGATCGACATGCCCACCGAAATTCGCACCGGGCAACCACTCGAAGCGCGCGTGGTCGTCGAGAGCATTGGGCAGAGCGATCCAGACCTGTCGGAGTCCGACGGGCCCGCAGGGACGGTCGACTCCGGCCAACCCGGCGGAGAAAAACAGGGCATCGTGAAAGGACGGCTTCGCATCACGCGGACCTTCAATGGCGAGGAGGAGTTGTTGGCCGAGCAAACCGTGGAGGTCACCCCTGGCAAGAACGTCTTCCCACTGCAGCACACGATCACACGGCCTGCGCCCTACACGTACGCGGCCCAGTTCATTGCCGATACCGCGTCGAGCGACACTCGCGATCAGAACAATCGTTCGAGCACATTTGTGAACGTGCGTGGCAAGAGTCGTGTGCTGTTGATCGAGCCCGCTAAGGCGTCGGAGGATTGGTCCCAGTTCGTTGACATGCTTCGCGATGAGGCGATCGAAGTCACTGTCCAACCCAGCGATGCGACCTTCACGTCGCTGGCTGAACTGCAGGCCTACGATGCCGTCATCCTGGCCAACGTGCCGCGGGTGAGCGGGGATTCGGCCAGCACGATTTCGCAGTTCACAGACGATCAAATCTCACTTCTCGTTCGCAACACCCAACAACTCGGGGCGGGCTTGCTGATGATCGGAGGTCCCGACTCGCTCGGCGCAGGTGGTTGGACAGGGACCGAGATCGAAACCGCCATGCCAGTGGATTTTGAGATCAAGAACTCCAAGGTCAACGCGGTAGGCGCTCTCTCCCTGGTCATTGATAGTTCGGGGTCGATGGACGGCGAAAAGATGTTGCTCTGCAAGGCAGCCGCGCGGGCTGCCGTGATGATGCTCGGCCCCAACGATTCGCTCGGCGTGATTTCGTTTGACTCCGCCGCACACGAAGTCATCCCGATGCAGAAGATTGGCCAGCGTTCCCATATGCTGCCCATGATCGGTCGTATTCGTCCGGGCGGCGGAACGGATATGTATCCTGCGATGCGACAAGCCTATGCGGATCTCGTCCGCGCCGATGCAGCCGTCAAGCACATGATTGTGCTGACCGACGGGCAGACCAGCCCAGGCGCATTCTTGGAATTGGTCCAGCAGATGAAGGATGCGGGTATTACCGTCACCTCGGTCGCGATCGGACAGGGCGCGGACGTGAATTTGTTGCGGCGGATCGCCAATTCGGGAGGTGGCAAGCTCTATCATGTGATTTCGCCTAAGGCGATTCCCCAGATCGTGATGCGGGAATCACGCCGTGTCTCACGCCCGCTGATTTTTGAGAGTGGGCCTGGCGTGCAGCCGCAAATCACCTACTCGCATGAGTTACTCGCCGGTATCGATACGCCGCCACCGATCCACGGCTACGTGATGACGACGATGAAGGACAGCCCGCTGGCTCAATCACTGATCGCGGCCCCCGGCCCTCAAGAGATGAGCCATCCCATTCTCGCCGTTTGGCAGTACGGGCTCGGTCGATCGGCCGTTCTTACCACCGACGGTGGACAGCGATGGGCCCATGATTGGAATGCGTGGTCGGGCGATTCCAAACTGATGAGCCAACTCGTCCGCTGGTTGATGCGCCCGGCGGGCGACACGGGCCAGTTCTCACTCGCGACAATTGTCCGCGATGGTGACGTCGAGGTGGTCGTCAACGCGCTCGATGCCGAAGATCGCTTTTTGAACTTTCTCGAGCCCGCCGCATCCGTACTCGGCCCCGATCTCGAACCGGTCGGGCTGTCCCTCAGCCAATCGTCACCGGGGCGCTACTCAGGCACGTTCTCAGCCGATCAAGCGGGGAACTACTTCATTCAAGTCGTTCCCGATGCCTCGTCGGCGCCGCTGACGACAGCCGTGACTGTATCAGCCAGCAAGGAGTACCGGGCCCGCCAGACCAATGTACCGCTGATGGATCGAGTTGCGAAATCTGAAACGGACGAAGCGTCCAGTGGTGAAGTCGTGAGACTCGCGGGAGCCGACGTCGGGGGCATCATAGAATTGAATCCGTATCGCAGTGGCTTGGCGGCTATCGGCTCCATTCGAGACGCATGGCCGATGTTGGTATTGCTCGCCTGTTGCTTGTTTTTTCTCGACGTGATGGTCCGCCGCATCGCACCCCGTTTCGGTTGGCTCAAACAGTTCGTATCGCCGTCGCCGAGTCAAAGCGATGGAGTCGCCGCAAGCGTCGACCGGCTCGACGCACTGCGGCAGGCTAAATCACAAGCGCACGCGGGCAAGCGGTCGTTCACCGTCGACGAGACACCTGCAGAGCGCGAGAACGAGCCACCCGCGGAAGAGCTTAGCTACAGCGAGCGGTTGCTGCGGGCCAAGCAGAATGCCCGTCGGCCGTAGGTCAACGCAGCTGCCTGCCGCCGGGGCGGTCGATTCAGTGGATCTCGTAGCCCATTGAATCCCCCATCTCCCCGGCACCCATACCCGATGCCGGTTGCAGACTATTCAGGTCGAGCAGCCCTTCGGCGGCGAGGATGACCGATTGCATCTGCAACTTGACCACACGGTCCTTGGCAGCAGCCCGCTTCTGCAAATCGGCTTCGAGTTTCGCGAGACGCTCTTGGAGCCGATTCAAATCTTTGGTGCGGCGAGCGATCATCTCGTCGTACTGTTCCTGCAAAGCCGTTTGAGTGTATTTCAACAAAGCTTCTTTCTCGGCAGCATCTTCGGATTCGCTAATCCGTGAGATGGCCACCCGCAACCGCTTGCGAAACAAGTCCTTGCCCGATGGGCCCCCCAACGCGCCCATGCCAGCACTTCCGTACGCAGCTCCCATCTCCATGTTCATTCCGCTGTCCATTCCCATTCCCATATCCATTCCCATGCCCATGTCCATCCCCATGCCCATGGAGCCTGGTGCATCATAATTGGGGACGTGCAGCTCAAACGGGTTTGCGACGTAGGGAGGAGGCTCTGCAGGCGTTTGAGATTTGTCCTGGGCATTCGCTGCCGACAGACCGAGCAGAGTGGTGGACAGGACCAGTGCGGAAATCTTCATTGTTCGGTGACCTCGAAGAGAATTGTTGCGGGGAGAAGGACTACGGGGAATAGAAAGTTGGTTCGGAACCCAGGAGCTGTGTGATTTCATGGTCAATCGCAGACACATCGCGATCCCATGATTCCTTCGTGAACCAAGCGTGTTCGGAGAACAGTCGCGCGCCGTCGGAGGCGGTCAGAAGATCGGCATTTTTCAGGCGTTGCTCCAGGTCTCGATACTGTTGGTTGAGTCGCGGATCGTTAATCGATGCTGCGATCTTGCTCGCTGCCTGGCTGAACTTGCCGCTGGGGGCCTCCGCGATGACGTTCGCGGTGGTGCGGGATGGGAGACCCTGCGGCGGCGCGTTGTAGGCCGGCCGCGGAAGTGGGGCGTTGCGCGTGAGGTAGTGCACCGATAGTCGGTTCACCCACACCGCCACCAGCAACAAAGCGGCGGCGGAAACACCGAGTTTCATCCATCGTCGGCGTGGCGTGTTGACGCGCGATCGACGGGCTGGCGGGCTTTGTTTCTCGGTTTGTGATTTTGCGATTTCGTTGATCACGGCGGAGCAATCCTGGGGTCGACGGTCGATCGTTCGCTGGAGGAGTGATTGAACCAATCGGACGAACCGGGGTGGTAAATCGTCACGCAGCGGAGCGAGCGGGGGTGGATCTTCGGTCACAATCTTGTGCAGCACGGCGAGCGTATTGTCGGCCTCGAACGGAGGCTTGGCGGTGCAGAGGAAGTACAGCACACAGCCGAGGCTGAACAGATCGCTGCGATGATCGATCGGCTGGCCCCGCGCTTGCTCGGGGCTCATGTAGTGCGGTGTCCCGGCGATCACGCCGGTTTGAGTAAGGGTTACTGAATCGGCGGCGCGGGCCAAGCCAAAATCGGTGATCCAAACTCGCTCGATATTCTCCCCGACGAGCACGTTGCCAGGCTTGATATCGCGGTGGACGAGGCCACGGCGATGGGCGGCGGCGAGCCCCTCGGCGAGCTGGCCGGCGACGCGCAGGATCGTTCCCGCGCTGAGCGGTCCATGCGTGTGGACCCAACGCTGCAGCGTCATGCCGGGGACGTACCGCATCACGAGGTAGGGCAGTTTCGCGTTGGCATCGACGTTGTAGATCGGAATCACATTCTCATGAGCGACACTGGCGGCGGCCTCAGCCTCCCGCGCGAATCGCTGTCTCGCGACCGCAGACATGGCCCAATGCGGCGCCAGCACCTTGACCGCAACGGCCCGCTGCAGGTCGCTGTCGTGGGCGCGAAAGACCACCCCCATCCCGCCCTGGCCCAACAAACTCTCGATCTCATAGCGGCCGATTCGCCCCAACATTTCCGGATGAGTCGCTGGCTCGAGAAAACTCAGATCGACGGTGGGTTGAAAGACGCTCGACGGGTCGAGCTCATCGGCCTGTGGCTGACAGTCCGCGAGGCATTCTTGCGTTGCGGTCCAGTCTCGTTTTTCGCCACCGAGTCGCACCAGCTCATCACGGCATGACTCGCACTGTTCCAGGTGAGCTGCCACCGCGTCGGCTTCCTCGCCCGGTTCGCTGCTCTGCAGCACGAGCGTTGCTAAGATTTCAGGGTTGCAGTTCATGGGTTCCCCGTCGGTCCGTCTTCGCCTATCGGGGCAACCTGCCACTGAGCAACCGACTTGCGCAGCCGCGCCATCACCCGGCTACGAGCGACATAAACCATGCCCTCACGCATCTGTAGATCGGTGGCAACCTCGGCGACTGGTTCACCTTGTACCGCCGTGCGATGGAAGGCTTGCCAGGTCGAGGGGCTGACCTGTTGCTGCACCTTGGCAGCCGCCCATGCATAGATCTGTTGTTTTTGATTCCAGTCCCAAACGCTCGCGTCGGAGGTGTTTCCCGCCACCTGATCGAGCCAGCGACGGACATCGGAATCTCCGGATGCGGATTCGCGCCGCCGAGCCCGACTGAGGTGATCGGCCAGTTTGTTGCGGGTGATCGCGGCGAGCCAACCGCGAAATGCACCGGCGTGTTGGTCGCGATCGAAACTGGGAATCGCCTTGGCAACCGCCAACAAAGTCTCCTGGACCACTTCCAAAGCGTCCGCTTGCTGCAGCCCCCATCGGGTCGCCAAACGCAGCAACAGTGGTTCGTAGATTTGCAGGAACTCGGACCAAGCCGAATCGTCAGCCGGATCGCCCAGCCGCAAAATCAGACTCGCTCTCGTCTCAGGATGGATCGTCAACAATGTCTCAGCCTCCAGTGGTTGGTAGTTAAATCTTACCAGGGGCGAGAACCTTGCACGAAAAATGGTGGAAACGCGTAATAGTTTCCTGTGAGCCGAGGGCCGTGAGGCCAATGCCATCTACTTTCGACCGCGAAGCGGTCTTGGTAACCCGACGCGTCAGCGAGGATCACTTGTTCGCCACGCAAAACACTGCATTGTCCTCGCTGACGCGTCGGGTTACCATCGTGATGATGCCCCGAACGGGGGCAAAGTAGATGGCATTGGGCGTGAGGCCCCGGGTGGCCTCACGGCACTCGGCTCATTGCGGTGGTTACATGTTGGCGATCCCGCATTTTCTTCGGTACTCATCGCGCGGCGGGCGGGCCGATTCCGATATCGAGTGATTGGTCGGTTCCGCTCTCGGGGGCGATCTCACCTCCATCGTCTTTGCCGTTCTTGCCCACGCTGTAGATGATCCAGCCGTCCTCAGTCGATTTGGCAATCAGCGGTTCTCCGCGATAGGGATCGATGATCGCGTCTGCAGGTAGGCCCAAATCGTTGAGTTCGACCGAGGACTCCGAATCAGGCCGCGACTGGGACGCATTGAGGATTCTCAGGCAACGCTCGATCGTGAGCGTGCGGAACATCGTGTCGTGAGCGTTTTGGATCGAAGGTACGAGGAGTTCAGTCATCCCAACGGCAGTCACTTTGGTTTTCGGTGACGATTCGAATGGCATCGCGGTCCCAATCTCAATTTGCTCATTCATGTATTCGATGTAGTTCTCTAGCTGGGGTGTCAACGGAGAAGCTAGCATGGAAAACCCACGAAAACTCTCGATCCCAAAAACGCGTTCGGTCTTGAGCGTCTGCGTGAAAGAATCGGTAATCGCGTGCCGATTGAGCTCTTCTTCGATCGCGGCATGGGTCTCTGGCTGCAGCGTTTCGGTCTGCAAGATACCGTTGAGCTCGGTGAGGATCTGAACACGACAAACGCTATTGACCAGCCATGAGACCAGCAGGGGCGTGTCCGCCTGCAGCCGGATCAAGCGTAGTTCTTCCAGGCAGACTGCAGCCGCCTCATCTGGCTTATCAATCGCGGCGAGATAGCGAACACGAAAAGCTTGGATCCGTGCGATTGAACGCACATCTTGATTCACTTGCAGCACCTGTTCCGTCAGATCGTTGGGCCCTGAATCGTAGTCCAGCGGCCAGGCAAGTTTGCTACACCGAGATGACTTGGCGAGTTGATCTGCAAAGTTGGGATGAGCGTCCAGGATTGTGCGCAGTTTTGCGGTCTGATCCTGCGTCAATCCAGTCCGCCAGGAAAAGTCTTCGGCATAAGCAATTGAGTATGCTTCATTGACGACCTGCTCAATCTCTCGGACCATCGGCGTGAGGAAGGTGGCAGCGTTCTCATCGTCCGCGACCGGAGCGGGCTTGAGATCCACGATCGACACGGGCTCGCCACGCTCTCGAATCGGTTCCAACGCCGCTTCCACGGCAGCAAAAGATCGCCAGCTGAAAAACGCCACAACGATGACCAAAATGGCGATCAAGGCGAGACAAATTTTAAATAGTTGTTTCAGTCGATGTTTCACTGGGAGTGCTCCGTAATCAAAGAACTGGCATCGCCGAGTGAGTGAATGTTCATGAGTTCGCTCATTCCGCTTTCCGATCGGGTTCAACAGCACAGGCCCATTCGGGCGCCGAACAGGTTGGACGAACTGGAGTTTTTCTTAGAAAAAAAGAAAACGGCTCACCGAGGGCCTACTCAGCGTTCTGCTTCAAAACATCCTGATCAAACAGCTCTGCAAAGAAGACTCGCATGGCCGCCCAAGACCGACGATCGGCTTCGGCGTTGTAGGCGGCGCCGCGTGAGTTGTCATCGCCCGCCATCGGCTGGGTGAACGAATGCACGGCTCCCGAATAGACGTTCATCTGCCAGTCCACGTCGGCGGCGTCGAGTTCGTCCAAGCAAGCCTTCACGTCGGCCTCGGGGACGAACGGATCGTCCGCTCCGTGGCAGATCAGCATTTTAGCAGTGATGTTCTTTCCGTCGGCGGGACTGGGCGAATCCAAGCCACCGTGAAAACTAACAACCCCGTTGATCTCTGCGCCGCTGCGGGCCAGTTCGATCACGCCGGTACCACCAAAGCAGTATCCGATCGCGACGAGATTTTCTTTGTCGACACCAGATTGCTGGCGCAGTTGTTCCAAACCGAGATTGAGCCGGCGGCGATACAAATCTCGATCCTCCTTGTAGATCGTGGCCGTCTGGCCAGCTTCCTGGACCGTATCAGGTCGCACGTCTTGGCCGTAGATATCCAGCGCAAAGGCGACATACCCCAGTTCAGCGAGTTGCTGACAACGCCCTTTCTCGTACTTCGTTAGCCCCATCCATTGATGCACGACAAGCACTCCGGGAACGGGATGCCCGGTCACCTCGGGGTCCCAGGCGACGTATCCAGACAACGTCACATCACCGTCCTGATACTCAACGGTTTTCGTTTGAACTTCCGCGACCGCTTGTTGGCAGGCCATCAAGGATACCAGTAGAAGGAGTAGGGAACGCATCATGTGAATCTCCAGTTTTCGAGGGAGGGACAGAGGGGAAGTGAATATCAACTGCTTGGGCCTAAACGGGCTTGGGACCTTCTTCTCCCAACCCAACCATCTCGAGCAGACGCAGGGCATTGGTGGTTGGCGAGACGCCTTGTCGCATGACGTAATCGAAGGTCATTCGCTCATCACCGTCCGCGTCGGGGGTGATTGTCTCGCGGAAGTGAACTGTGTGGGCGATGCGTGCCAACTCCGGTTCGTCGGCCAACTCGAGATCATGGGTCGTGATCGCGCCGATGGCTCCGCTATCGACGAGCATGCCCAAGACACGCGCGACGGCGATCTGTCGCTCGCGGCTATTAGTGCCCTGCAGGATTTCATCGAGCAAGAACAGCAGGCGACGCGGATGCGCCGCCGAGGACTCGCCGGTCACTTTCGAGTTACCATGCAGTTCGCGGGCATGATCCACCACGGCGGCGAGCCGTTTCAGCTCAGCCATGTAGAACGACACACCTTGGCTCAAATCGTCGCTGACCCGAATACTGGTGGCCATCTCAATCGGCGGCAACCGCATCGCTCGGCAGCACACCGGACCGCCCGCCATTGCCAGCGCAACGTTCAGTCCCACGCTCCGCAACATCGTGCTTTTGCCCGACATATTGCTGCCCGTCACCAACAACAGCGTCCCGGCTGGACCGATCGAGACATCGTTTCGCACACGCGACTGGTCGGGGAGCAGGGGATGGCCGAGTTGCTCGCAGCTCAGCAGCGTCTCAGTGTCGGGGGAGTCTGCCGAAGCTTGGATCCAATCCGGCGACGCCCAACTGGGGTACTCATCGGCGAGAGCGGCGAGCGAGAGCAACGATTCGAGTTCGCCCAACGCGACGAACCACTCTTCGGCGTGGCGGCGGTACCGTTCTTTCCAGCCCTCGAGTCGCTTCAGCACGCGAACGTCCCATAAGCCGAAGGCTTGCAGGGGTAGGTACAGCAAAAACGTCGCGGCTGAGTTCTTGAGCGAACCCGCTTTGGCGATCGAGGCCAGTTCCGTCATCGCGTGACCAGCCGATTCCTGGTCAGCGGCTGTCCCCAGCAGTGTGCCCCGAATGCTCTCGGTCGTGTGCTTCTCTTGATCACTCTCAGGTGCAGCGGTCGGTAGTAGATCGGCAGATCGAAACAACTCGGCGTAGTCCTCGACGCTGCGGCGAGACTGAATCGCGATCGAAAATATCTGAGCGACTGGCCCGAGCAGCAGTGACCCGATCGATAGGTTCACGACAGCGATCGTGATCAAGACCACCAGCGAAATTCGCGAGAGATCACGGTTTTCGGCCATGGTGGCATAGACCAGCATAGCGATCGCGGCGACAGCGAGCGCCGCAGTCAAATTGCCCCAGGGGATCAGCCACCGGCGTGACGGCAGCCACATCGGGCTCTGAGCCCACTTCACAAACGAATCCGGATCGCCCGTCGACGACCCGACTTCTCGGGCGAGCGTGTAGAACTGCAGTCTTTCCTGCCGCGCCGGGGCGAGCGACTTGACCGCGTGGTGTCGCTGCACGGCGACCTCCGGGTCGACCGGGCGGGTGAGCCAATTCGCCAGGGTGCGTTGACCAGGCGTGGTGGCGGCCATGGAAACGAGCTGGAATAGGGAAGCGTCACCGACCAAGTCGAGGTCGTGGGCCAATGCGTTCTGACGTGCATCGAGCTGGAGCGTCGCGGCGGTTTTGCCCAGTGCATCGGCGGCAAGAGCCTGCCAATCCCGGTCCAGGCGACGGACGAGACGGCGCAGCGTTCGGGACTGGCTCTGCCGAATCTCCATCTCGCTACGCACCGATTCGTTCCGCACCACCGCGACGAGAAAGGCGACCAACGCCGCTACGGCGACAAAGACCCAAAACGGATGCCCCGTGGTGATGGCAAATCCAAACCCAATGACGAGGAGGAAGAAGATGCCAACACGGATGCTGCCCAGCTTCGTATCGCGAGCGGTCAGGGCCTCGAGTTCACAATCAATACCGGCGAGTTGATCGGCATAGCGTTCGCGAGCTTCGCGGCAACCACCCGGTTCACCTAAAGGGAGAGGGTTCGACATCCGATTCAGGCTGCTTCCATTTTGGTGGGAGGACTGGGCGCTTGCGAGCGGGAGTAAGGCTTGACCACCTTCAACGCGATGCGGTCTTGTAGGTTGGGACGGAAAATGGTCAGTAATAGCAGTGGCAGGAACCACCCCATGTACATGCCGCCTCCGTAGCCATGCCAGAATTGAGCGGCAATCATCAATCCTGCCGAGCAACTGATCAGGATCCCGAGATTCTTTTGAGCGGGCCAAATGGCAAAAAAGAAACTGAGGATCACATAGGCGACGATGACTGGCAATCTCCAGACGGGATTCCAACCCAGTTCCCAGATTCCTCGTGGGTCTTGAGTTGGAAAGAACAATCCAAACATCTGCCGCAAATGCTCAAAGAACGGGTCGGTTCCGCCCAGAACCAGCAGGGCCATCAACAGGCAGAGCATCGACAAGACGCCAATCCCGAAGCGCCGGGCACCACGCTGCCAGTAGAAACTGAACCAGAGCGGCAGCAGGAACATGGGGTAGTAAACCAACCCCACGGCGGCACCGACGAACAACCCCGAAAAGAAAGGTTTGCGATACAGAAGGATCGCCCATAGCAACAACGCAGCGGGCACGAAGTGGTCGACACGGCCGGTCATCTGAGCGGTGTAGGGCATCAAGAGGTACAGCGTGGCACAGCCTGCACCGGAGCGAAGGTTCCCAAAGTGACGGTTTCCGATCAACAGAATCCCAATCAGAATCGCCGTCTGACTGATGATGGCGATGATTTTTGCAATCGCAGCGACACGTTGCTGGGCGGGTGAGAGTTCATCGAGAGTGGGCGGCTCTGCGCCCGCAAGGGCCTCGCTCACCGGGCGCACCGGGATCGTCGGTAGCATGTTCATCAGCGCATAGCCCGGCCCCAATTCAGGTCCCTGCTCACGCTGGATCTCGGGCGTGCTGGCAACAACATTTGCCATCATGAAAATAAACAACGAGATGCCGAGAAAGTTCAAGCCTCCCGTGGTGAGGTTGGGATCCAAGAGGGGACGCCGGACCATCAGGGGGTCGAGCAACATCCGAATCAACAACGCCATCTCGATCACAAAGAGCCAGATAAATCCACCCCGCCGCAAGGCGACGGCGGAGTCGTACGCCTCGGTCCGGGGTGCCTCTTCGATCGCCTCGGCGAGAGTGGTGCCGCTGTCGTTGCCATCGTTCTCCCAGACCAGCGTTTGGGTGGACGCGGCAGCGAGCTGGCCGGCCGCGGCCCCGGTTTCGATCGCGGGCGCATCGGGCCGCGAACTGGCGTGCTGCTCGACGATGGCTTGGACATGTTCTCGGTCCAAGCGGGTCTGCCGGCGATAGCCCTCGTTGACCATCAACAGGCCCGGAGCGAGCAGGATCAACAATGCGATGTCGAGGTTGCGAATGCTCCAAAATCGCCGAAACACGAAGAACAGCCCAATCGTCAGGAACGACGACATGTAGACCCACGTCGTGGGGTCGGGACGGCGGTAGTAGACGAGAAATTCGCTCATCGCAGTTCAGTCCGACCGGCACGACCCAATGCAGCGCCAGTCCGGTGGAGAAATCGCCCAGCGGAGAGAGTGGTGAATTGCACTAGGATAAACGTAGCTGGCGGCTGACGATATCCCCAGCGACCACCCGCCTACTCGTACACCGACTCGCCCCGCAAAATCTTCTGCGAATCCTGGCCGAGCTTCTCAAAGGCACCGAGCACATCAGGAAACGGCGTCTCGATCGGGCTGACCCGATCCGGGGAAACATTGATGACCGTGCCGGTCCACGGATCCGGCGATCCCGGTAGGAACACAGTCACCAGTTCGTCGTGCATGTTCTGTCGCTCTCCCTCGATGGCATCGACAGTCTCTCGCTCGGTGCGTTCGACTTCGAATCCCAGGCGGGTATAGCCTTCGAGCTGCACGCAGACTGGATGGAGCTGGTTTTTGGCGATCTCGCCACCAATATTGCCACTGAGCTGCTCTTTAAAGATCGCGTAACGAGGGAACATCATCAGCAGGTATTTTTCCACCGTCGATGTGAATCGCCGTGCGATCGAGCGACCGGCCATCATGCCCGCCATGAAACACAACAGCACGATCACCAACACCACAATGGCAACGATCAAGGCGTATCCGGCCGGCCCGTCGATCCCCAACCAATCGTGCAGTATGGGCTGGACCTGCACCACCACGGCATAGATCACTTGCCCGACCTTGCCGAGCAACACGCCCAAGACGACTAGGGGCAAGAGAAAGAAAATGCCCCCGATGGCCGTTGCACGCAGAAACGAAAAGTGACGGTTGACGTGATTCATGGCATTCGTCCACGGAGGGCATGGTAGCCGGACCGTCCAGCTGGTCCGAGCTGAGAGCATTTTAGCCAACGGGCCTAAGTTCGTCTGGGGAAGTCTTTCCGCATATCTCAATGAGCCGATGGGCGTTAGCCCCGGTTTGCTACCGCCCAACGCGAAGCGTTGAAGGAACCGGGGCTAGCGCCCACCGGCTAATAAGCCAGAACAACTCCCCCGACGTGCTTAATTGGACGGGCGGCGCCGTCGCTCGACGATTGGGGGCTGCCGACGGGCGGAGCCGTCGGTCGACATTAGTCAATCGGTCGTTGGGGGAGGGATTGATCACCCAGAGTCGTTTTTTTCGCTCTGATCTATCGGCCGCTGGCCGTGATTGGGTAGGCATCAGAAACGACTTTCTGCGTCCAGGTTCCCAATTAACACGCTCGATCAAAAGGACATTCCCTTGGATCGCTCTCAAATGCATGATTCTCAATCGGAAACCGTTGGCGCGGTGCCTGCCAGTCCTCGTCTGGACGGACCGCAACGAACGACCTGGGCGAGTCGCCCCGGGATCAATCCCGCAACGACGGAGGCGACGACGGTCTACCGGCCGATCACACTGGTCTACATGGCCGCGATCATGGGCATGATGGTTCCCGTCCTGACCCTGGTGGACGCGAGCGTGGCCGCGTTTTTTAACTCCTCACCGCTACCGCGTGACCTGGATTCGGCGCTCGAATTATCGCTGATTTTCTCCCACGGTACCGGTGTCTTTCTGGTGCTGATGACGATCATGTTGCTGGCTCCTCGGATGCGATGGCAGGTGCCCCGATTGGCCACCCTTGCCTTGGGAGGGGGGGCTGTGGCCACGATCACGAAGTGGTTTATTCTCCGCCCACGTCCGAACAGCCTGGATTTGGCATACTTCGGCAGCGATTCAGCTTGGCTCTGGGCGTTTGACTGGGACCTCAGCGAAATCGCGGCATTCGATGCCAGCACGCGGGCGTTCCCCAGTGCCAACGTGGTCACCGCCACCGCGCTGACGATCGGATTGTGGATCATGTTGCCACGCGGCCGCGTGCTCTTTGCAACGATCTGGGTCGGCGTATTGCTCGAACGGCTCCATACCGGGGCTCACTTTCTCAGCGACGCCTGCGGTGGAATTGCCATCGGGTTGCTGTGGTCGTTTGTCTGCTATCACCCCAAACTGATGGGCACACTGTTTGACCGGATGGCCCCCGAACCACGCCGCCGGAGAAGACCTCGCCCCCCAGTCTCAGCGGAACCTGAGCGGCTCGAGGCTGCGATTGCGCTGGCCGCCAGCCCGAATTCCGAAACCAGCTCCGGTGCCGAGCCGCAGTCACCCGGGGAGCCTCTCGTAGACCAAACACATTTTGACGAACGGGCTGCTTGATGAATCGGAATCCAGGTCTGCCATCGGCCCGTTGGACGTTGCGAAATGTTCTGCTGATCACTGCCGTGATCGTGGCGCAGTCAGCTCATCAAACCTGCATCGCACAACAGCCGCGGTTTTTCTCCTACCAGGATGGCGGGGCGCGATTTGAGCCACCACGCCGAGAGCCGCGTCCAGCCGAGCCACGCTACGCGTTGCTGCCCTCGAAGGCACAGTGGGGCCACACACCTGCCTATCAGAACACGGGCTGGGACGACCAGCAGAGCCGCTTGCGGTCGGCCCAGCAGTCGGCGGAGCGATTTCGTGAAATCGCGAACGCTCATGTCGGCCCCGTCGCCGAGGTCGCTGAGGAAAATGCCCAATTTGTTCAGCAGTGGATCGACCTGGCCCAGCGACATGCCGACCTGGCGGAACGACTCGACGAAGCAACCGCGAAATTTCAGTCCACGTCGCACGACCTCGAAGACATCACAGCCAAGGTCGAACGATACGGTTTGACGCCCACGATCGGGCTGCTCCTGCGCAGCAAACAGGATCAAATCGACCAGTGGCAGGTCCGCGACTCGTCCAACTCCATCGCCAGCAGCGATTTGACCGAGTCGCGAGCATTGCAGTTGGCGATTGAATTGGTGGAACTCGATGGCAGTGACCCCATCCAACAGAGCAAACGGCTGCTGGCGCTCGCGGATTCGGAGACGCAGCCAGCTCAGAATTTTGCCAATCAGGCCCAGCTTCAGAGCCTGCTGCGTGAGCGACACCAATGGCTCACAGCCCTCCGGCAGGGCCATGAAAGCTACCAACAGAAAATCGGCGAACTCGATGCCGCCAACGCGGCATCGACACAACTGACCGATGACTACCGCACATTAGTCGATCGTCACATCACCTGGATACGCAGCGGCGATCCGCTTTCGGTCAGCGACCTGAAGCAGCTTCGCAGCGGCTTGGCGGCCTTGTTTGACTCGGGACGCACCGGAGAGTTCGGTTTCAGCCTGCAGCGTAAATGGTCGACCGAACCGAGCGCCGGGATCGGACTGATGATTTGGATCTTTGCCATCTTGATCGTCCGCTGGCGCACGAAGACTTGGCTGATCGGCATCGGCGACCGTAAGCGATTGCGGCATGCGACAGCCGACACACGTACGCTCGCCGCCAGTGCGTTGACGGTCATGGTGGCATTGACGCTGCCGGCTGTGCTGTACGCGATCGCCCGTTGGCTCGGTAGCGGCTATGTCTCGGAATCCACTCTCAATGCATCGAGCGGATTCTATGCCGCCAGCCTGGTGGCGTTGATGGTCGAGATGCCGCGTCAATTGCTACGCAATTCCGGGTTCGTCGACAAGCATGTGGCTGTCGAGCTACCCCGCCGCGAGCGGGCTTCGAACTATCTCAAACTGATCGGATTCGCGCTGGTATTGTCGGCTTATCTGATCACGCTGACGGCTCAAATAGACCATGGGATCTGGCGTGGCTCGGTTGCCCGTGTCGGCTTCCTCCTCACGATGCTATTGGTGGCTTGGACGCTTCATCTGGCGCTGCGACCGACCGGCGGCGTGCTGGAACCCTTGATCGCCAAGTTTGGCGGCCGCGTGATCTATCATGCCCGTATACTGATCTACGTCGTCGCGATCGGGTTCCCACTGCTGATGGCCGCCCTGACGGCACTCGGATATGGATTCACGGCAGTAGCGATTATCCAGCGCGCTATCATCACGCTTGTCGGTTTCTTGATCGCAGCGACCTTGTGGCCGGCGGTGAAGATACTGGCCGCCCGCAGCTGGGCGATGCTCACCGGAACCACACCGACGCCTGTCGTTGCCGACCCTTACAGCGATCAAGCCGCTTCATCGGATGCTCCAGCCTCGGGCGTCCTGGCAGAGCATTTTCTTGAACTCAAGCATCAACTCGCATTCCTTTGTCAGTGTGCATTGCTGTTCGCAATGATCGCGAGTGTGGCTTGGCTCTGGATTGATATCTTTCCGAGCATGCAGATGGGCAACCCAGTTGTCTGGAACATCCACGACACGGTGACGCAATCGACGACCAACGAGGCCGGTCAAACGGTCATCACTTCGGCAGTGGAAACGACCCCCATCACGATGCTGCACCTCGTCTTCGCGGCCGTGACACTCTTCGTCGCCTTTCAGCTGGCTAAGCTCCTACCGGCATTGTTCGATGCGTTGGTATTGCAGCGGGTGTCCTTTGACGAAGGCATGGAGCACTTCTCGCTAGTGCTGGGGCGGTTTCTACTCTTTGCGGTAGGCTGCTTCATCGCATGCAAAGCGATTGGCATTCGCTGGCAAACGATCCAGTGGCTGGCGGTCGGCCTCACCATTGGTCTGGGGTTTGGGCTGCAGGACATGGTCCGCAATCTGTTTGGCGGTTTGATCGTGCTGTTTGAGAAACCCGCTCACCTGGGCGATTTCATCTCGGTGGGCAACTTTCGCGGGCGGATCGCCGCTCAGCGTCTACGGACAACGGTCCTGTCCGACGATGAAGGCCGGGAGGTGATCATTCCCAACCAGAAGTTTGTTGGGGAACAGGTCGTCAATTGGCGTGGGGCGGGGAGGCTGAGGGTGATCCCGATCGAGGTCGCCGTCAGTCGCGAAGAACGCCCCGCCGACGTTTGCCGGTTGCTCACCGAACTGGCGATCGAACAGGACGATGTGCTGTTAACCCCGTCACCACAAGCCACCTTGGTCTGTGTAGGAAAACGCTCGCAGCGAATCGAACTGAGAGTCTGGATCGAGGACGGCCACGACGCGGAGATCTATCGTGATACGTTACTAAGGCTGGTTCGTCGCTATCTCGCCGAAAGAAATTGGCTCGACAAAACCCAGCCGACTCAGCCGCGATTGCGGACGGCACTCGATGAAATGGAGCTCGAAAAACCACGCCGCCGAGTAGCATGATTTGCAGGTCGATTCGAGGTTGGCCTGGGTAAGCATCGCGTGATCAATCAGTGGCGAATTTTGCGAGATCTTTTCTGTGGTGGACGAGGCAATGAGCTGTAGATCTCCCACAAGTTTTCCTACGCCGAAGGCGTTGAAGAAAATAGCCGGTGGTTTGAGCGTAAGCGAACACCACCGGATAGGTCGCCAAACGCAAGAGCCAACCCCGAATGGGGTTGAAGATCATTCACGACGGGATCTGCGACCCACTTCGGGGTCGACGTTCCACGGCCAACGAACCACCGTAGGTGGTGCTACGGCTATTGTCGATAATCCCTGACGGGATACTTCTGGGTATCCAACAGCTCGTTGCTTCGTCCAATACGACACTTATTACTCCCGCGTTTTTAAGCAGGCGTCAGAATCCCCAGGCGTTGCGTGGGGCTGTCATCGGACTGCCCCGTTGGGACGTCGCCGAAACTTAGGAATCCCTATCTGCCGGCCGTTTTACTCGATCGATTTCGGTGGGCTCGCGATCAGCTCCCAGCAGTCGGGTTGGCTGAGCAGTTCGACCATCTCCGCCCAGCCCGCCCATAGCGAAGCGGCGACCGTTTCGGGTAGCTCGCCAGCGACGGTTTCGAGGGAATCGAGTGATTCGGTGACGGAATCCTCTCGGAACTCACCCTGATGCAGTAGGTAGGTGACCGGTGGATTGATCATCCAATCGACAAAATGTGCTGCAAGCCGGGCCGTCGTGTCGGGCTGCGCATCAGGATAGTGGCCATCGGCGATCAGCAAGAAATGACTCACTTTCATCTGTTTCGGATAGAGTCGATCGCAGCCCCGCTGGAGAACTCCTGCAAAGCGATGCCGCAAGAACGAAAGCTGGGCATCGGGTTCCAGGTCGCGATATTCGTCGAGGTTACCATCCTCCGAACGCAGCAGTGGAATCACTTGGGCACCGCTCCCGATCGCGGCCACGTGCCAGCGAAGGGAGGCAGTATCGATCATTACGACCAATAAAGCTGGCTGACGTTCAGGCATCCGATCCTCTCAGGCATTGCAGGTAACCACGAAGTTGATCTGTCCGTGACTTGAACTTTTCGATCGACGCGGCGTCTCGATCGGCTGGATCATCGCTGCTAGCGAGCTGCACCGCATCGGTTAGATAGGCATCGAGTTGGTCGAGCAGTTCGGACTCCGCGATCGACTCATTGTACTTCTGAGCCGCGTCTCGCAACATTTCGATCAAGTTATCGGGGTCCCAGGGCTTGCTGATGTAGCGATACAGCTCGCCGCTATTGATCGCATCGACGACGGCGCGCGTGTCTGCGTATCCGGTGAAGATGATCCGCACCGCATCGGGGTGCTCCGCTCGCACTTTCCCCATCAGTTCGGTGCCGGTCATGCTCGGCATCCGCTGATCGGTCATGATTACATGCACGTCCTGCTCGGCCATGACCTCCATCGCCTCGGCACCGCTCTGGGCGGTGAAGACTTGGAAATCTCGTCGCAGCAACCCCTTGAGAGAAAAAAGCACATCTGGCTCGTCGTCAACAATCAGGACGCTAGACTTCGTCGTGGTGGGCATCTTGCAGACTCGGGTGGGGGCAGCTGGTTAGATGGATCGCAATCGTCGCCGGGGAGTGTCATCCGCGTTCTGGTGAAGGCAGCTTTCATTAGTCGGTCCACGTTCTGGCAAACGCCGCTATGCGGGTGACTCACTTTTGCTCGAACGCGCCGACGCCAGCGGCAAATCGATCGTGACTGTCGTGCCACAGTTTAGTTGACTCTCTAAGCTCATGGTACCGCCGTGGTCGCGGACAATACCATAGCTGACCGACATCCCCAGCCCCGTGCCCGTACCGACGGGCTTGGTCGTGAAAAACGGCTCAAAAACTCGCCCCAGGGTTTCGCTGTCCATCCCGCTACCGGAATCTTCCACCTCGATCCGGGCGGCCTCGGGTAGCGGGCTCAAGCGGATCTTCAGTGATGCCCCCTCGGGACTCGCCTGGATCGCATTGAGCAGCACGTTGTAGAGGACGTGGTTGATCTTATCACCACGTCCCAAGAATGTGGGAACCGGCTGCAGATCCGTATCGATGTGGATCTGTTTCTCATCGATTTCGTGTCGCAGCACCTCGACCGTGGTGGTGATCGCACGGCCTAGGTCCACGTCATCCTGAGTCGCTTGGTCCAAGCGAGCAAAGTCACGTAGGTTGTTGACGATGTCGCGGACGCGGGACAAACCATCGTTCGATGAACGCAGCAGTTCGGGCAGATGATCGCGCAGCCAAGAGAAGTCACAATCGCTCTCGATCTGAGCCAACTCGTCCATCAGCCCCGGAGGTGCCTCGCGGATGTATTGCCGCGTCTCTTCGTACTTGTCCACCAACGCGACGATTTCACCGAGGTCGCGGCGCAGCACGGCGAGATTGTTGGTGACAAACGCAATCGGATTGTTGATCTCATGTGCCATGCCCGCTGCGAGTTGCCCCAGGCTGGCGAGCTTTTCACTTTCGACCAATGCCGCTTGCGTCTCCCGCAACTGTCGATTCTGCTCGACCAGTTCGCGTTCCAAGCGAATGATGCGTTCGCCCTCGCGGATCCGCACCCGCAGCTCCTCGCGGTCATACGGCTTGACTAGAAAATCGTCTGCGCCCGCTTCCATTGCGGTGATCAAGTCCTCCTTCTCTGTTTTCGCCGTCAGCAGGATGACGTAGCAATATCCTGGTCGCTGGGAGGCGCGGATGCGACGGGTCAGCTCCAGCCCGTCGACGTGGGGCATCATCCAGTCCGAGAGCACGATCGAAAATGTTTCCGACTGAAACCGTTGCCAAGCTTCCTCGCCGTCGACACATTCGACCACGTCATAGTCCCACTGCCTCAGGTAGCCAACGAGAAGTCGGCGCATGACCTTGCTGTCTTCGGCGACGAGGACTCTCACGGGGCTCGCCCTCATGCGGTCAGGGGAAGAGGAGTTTGGCAGAGCTGGGAGCAGTAATCCGCGAGTTCATCCGCTGAGACGCCATCCTCACTGCGGTCCATGATGATCCAAGGGCGTGTTTTGCGAATCACCCCCTTCTCCAAGAAGTCGCCGAAGATCCGTAGGTCCAACCGGGTTCGACTGCAACGATCCTTGGTAAAGGGGGCGTCGTTGGGGCCCAGCAAGACGATGACTTGGCCAGTGTCCGGTGCGCTGACAGCACAGATCGAAACCTGGGCAGCCAAAGCGTCGGCGACCTCAGCGACGCGCCGGTCCGATTCCCCGCGGGCCGTCAATTCCAATGAGGGCGCGGAATCGAGCAGCGAGGTTTGGATCGAGAAGGTCGGCTCCCAGACGATCCGGGTTTCGCTCGCCTGGACGACCCGAACGGACAAGCGGAGTGAGTACTGCCCGGTCGCCTGTGGGAAATGAATCTTCCAGGCATCGCCGCACACGTACTGCTCGCCCGCAGTGGGCAAGGCATCGTCACCGACGTTGGCGATATTCAATTGCAACGCACCCGCTTGATCGCCGAGGGTGATTCCCGCTCTGCCACCGGTGGCGCAGCAGGTCCACTCGCCCGCGTCGGCGGCATGGCTACCGCGTTGATCGCCCTCGATCGACCACTGACCGATATTCTTTCCAGGCTGCTCGGCATTACCGCTGTTTTGAATCTGCCACATGGTGGGGGTTCTTCGAAATAAGGGGAGGGACCCGGGGAGGTCCGCTAATCCGTCAATAATCGCAGGCCCGATTCTTCGATGACGAAGGGCATAATCGATTCATCACAGGCACTGCCGCGATGTTTGGCGATGTACAAGGCCCGGCTCATCTTGTTTCCGTCGCGAACCTTCCCCATCAGGATAATCGTATTGGCGTTCGATAGCACGTCGCCACTTTGAATCGGTCGTGAAATGAGGTCATCGAGCATCACCTCGTGGCTCGTCGCCATCAAGAGGCTACCGAGCTGATCCCGATCATAGGCGGACTGAGCCACACGATCGGCGTTTTCCCGGTAGTGCACACGGAAGAGGTCGCGGGCCAACCAATCGCACTCTTTGCGAATGATTTGCCCGTAGACATACTCGACCAATTCAAACTGGATCGATTCAGCGGCCCGGTCGACCGGTTCAACGCCATCGATGACAACGCGGCGGACACCATGGACGAAATTGCCATAGAAAAAGGCGATCGCTTTGTCCAATCGTTTGGCTTGCTCGTACTTCCATTCACGCCAGGCATCGGGACCCATGTCATCCGCCGTGACGCGGCGACCGACATCGTGGAACAGATGCATGCAGTCACGCCGCACGCGGTCGCGATCCCAGACCGCTTCCGGACTCCATTGCTGGCGGATGTCGGCCTGGGTCAATTCCCAGCCAAAGAGACGCTGGGCGTAGTCGGCGTGACTCTGGGAATCACCTCGAGCGGTGAGGTCGAACAAGATCCCTCGTTCGCCCTCCTCCGCGAGGCCCTGATTGGCGAAGCTAATCCCAAGCTGCGTCTTGCCGATACCGGTTGCGCCCAGCACCACGGTCAGTGTACCGGGCAACAGACCGCCACCCAACATATCGTCGAGCGCGGGGATGCCTGTCTGCAGTCGCTGCTTGGTCGCCATCGCCATCCCTAGCCTGCCGAATATTCAGCGTCGAAGAATTCCTTGCTGCCTTCGACGTCCGCTTTGATCGTCCGCGATCCTTCCTGCCAGTTCGCTGGGCAGACCTCGCCGTTGGTTTCGAAGAACTGCAATGCCTTGACCATCCGCAGCGCTTCGTCGACGCTGCGGCCGAGCGGCAGGTCGTTGACGACTTGGTGCCGCACGACGCCTTCCTTGTCGATCAAGAACAATCCACGCAGCGCCACGCCGTTGTCCAACAGCACGTCGTAATCGCGCGAGATTTGCTTGCTGAAGTCAGCAACCAATGGGTACGCCGTCTTGCCGATCCCACCCTGATTGCGTTCCGTGTTCGTCCATGCCAAGTGCGAGAAGTGGCTGTCGGTGGAAACGCCGATGATGTTCACGCCGAGCGCTTCAAACTCTTTGGCGCGGTCGCTAAAGGCGATGATTTCTGTTGGGCAAACGAACGTGAAGTCCAAAGGCCAAAAGAACATCAGAACGTACTTTCCCTGGTAGTCGCTCAAGGAAAAATCGTCCTTGAACTGCCCATCGGGCATGACGGCAGTCGCGGTGAAATCAGGGGCTTGTTGGGTAACCAAAACGCTCATGAGAGTCTCTCTGTGGGAAGGGAAAGTAGGGGATCTCCGCTAGCGGAGGGGCGCGAGCGGACGATTGGTATCGTCAAATTCCGTGTCGCGAATGATCAAAACGATCGCTCTCGCGAACGAATGCCTAGGCGTCGTCTCGCAGGTTGCTATCGAAAACTTGGACGACGTCCCAGTTTGGTTTCTGTTGCTCGAAGAACTCGAGGTGCCGCGGGGCGACTTGATAAGCGTCATGGGCGGCTTGATCGACAAACACGACATGCAAGGCAACGTCGTAATCCGCATTGACGGGACGGTCATAACGGGGCTCACGCACTCCCACGCTGAAATCCAGGGTGCCATCGTGACCCGTCAGGTATTTCTGGCAAGCGTTGACGAGCGATTCTACCGATGCGTCATCGCGATTTTTGAGCTTAAAGAATACTTGGTGTGCCAGTCGTGACATGGTGAAGTCTAGTGGGGAAGGAGGGGGCAAAACGGCGAATCGTTGCCACTGATCATACAAGCTTGATTCACCGTGCAAAGGCGAGGCCGCGTCAAACCGTAGGCTCGAGGCCGGGTCGCGGCCATCCGCCGCGATGCAGCATCGCCCCCAATAGGTGCCTGGTTCACCCTTGCCCCGAAGCGCCTTCAGGTCGACTCGCCGGGCGGCGCGGGGTGTACGTGCAGCAGTCGGCTGGACAGACGTCGTGCCAGGGGCCGAGATCGCCCAACGCAGGCCGCTCGTCGACGCGTTCGAGCCGCTCTTCGACCAGCGAGCGGATCATTTTGACAAACGCGGGTGAGGTCCCCGCTGAGGCGGCCCGGGCCATCGGGATCCCTCGCTCAGCACACAGCTCGGCGGCCTCCTCGTCGAGGTCAAACATCACCTCCATGTGATCACTGACGAAGCCGATGGGCAAAATCACCAGCGCCGGGATCTTTTGCTCGTCGTCGAGGCGGGCAATCTCGTCGAGCACGTCAGGTTCGAGCCAGGGCTGGGTCGGCGGTCCGCTGCGGCTCTGGTAGACCAAGTCCCAATCACTCGCCCCACAGGCTTCGGCGACTAAGCGGCTCGCTTCTCGCAATTGGATTTCATAATCACAATTTTCAGCCATGGATAGCGGGATGCTGTGAGCGGTCAACAACAACTTGACGTCGCTGGGCGGGCAATCGATCGACGCAGCGGCCGCCTTCACATGCTCCGCCATGGCCGCGATGAAACCGGGGTGGTTGAATCCCATACGGACTTTTTCAACTAGCGGAGCCTCGTCACCTACCTGTTGGCGAGCTGCCGCAATGTTCTCCCGGTATTGGCGGCAACCACTGTAGGAACTGAACATGCTGGTGAAGAACGCCAGAGTCCGCTGACATCCATCCGCCTTCATCTGCTCGAGCGTATCGGCAAAATAGGGGGCCCAGTTTCGATTGCCCCAGTAGACCGGCAGATCGATTCCAGTGGATTGAAACTCAGCCTTGATCGCCGTCAACAGCTCGCGATTCTGTTCGTTGATGGGGCTGACGCCGCCGAAATGCGCGTAGTGCTCGGCAACCTCCAGCATTCGCTCGCGCGGCACGTTCTTACCACGGAGCACATTTTCAAGAAACGGAATCACATCGTCGGGGCCCTCGGGACCGCCGAACGAGACGAGCAGAAAGGAATCGTATGGAGGCAAACTCGACATCAGAGGGGCCCACCGTCACCGGTGACGTCGTCGCCGTCCAAATCGGCTTCGGTGATGATGCGAAAGCCTTTCTCATTGAGCGTCTTCATCGCTTCATCAATCCCTTCAACCATGATCGCCACGGCCGGCTTGCCATGCGGCCGGACGATCAACGGGTAGGCCTGAACGATATTTAGCTCCGCTTGCAACAGCGCCGTGCAAACCCGCAGCAGCGGTTGTGGCCCCTCTGGCAATTCGACGCCGATCAAATCGGTTTCAACAATCGCCAGCCCCGATCGCTCGAGAATTTCTCGACCGCGATCGGCATCACTGATCAGAAACCGCACGAACGCACATTCGGCGGCGTCATTGATCGATAGGGCAACAATTCGAATCCCCGTCCCTTCAAAGCGACGGATGACTTCAAGCAGCTGGCCGAGCCGATTCTCCAGGAAAATCGTAAACTGCCGGATCGCGGGGAACGCACGGCCCCTTAGCGTCTCGTAAGGGGTGTTCACATCGGAACCAAAGCTCATGCGACCATTCTTTTACAGGTGGGCGGGGACGGAGATGGATGTCGCCCCGAAGCGGGACCAGTCCTCTTATCGGATCGAACCACCCGCAAGTGTAGCGAGAGCCACGAATACGGGCAAACTGGTCTCATTGGCCAAGCGTTTCTAGCAGACGTTGAACGTAATCGCCTCCACGTTTGGGCGCGTTGTCATGCTTGCCGTCAATGGAATCCAACGACTGGCCCGTGGCGTCCTGCACCACGTCGCGATGGACATCGACCACATTCAACGCGGCGATACCGACGTAGTATCCCTCGCTCGGCAGATCGGACAATCGCATCAGTTCTGTGGCGGCAGCGGCCTGCAACTGCTCGTTGTCCACCTGGATCAACCCGTCGGCGGCAGCCAAGCGGACACTCGGATTGGAATCCTCGAGCAGGTCTGCGAGCGTTTGAGTCGCACCAGTGGCTGCTTGCGAAGACAATGCGTCGCGGTGCGCCTCCAGTCCGAGCGCCAAGCCGCGGGTCCCCCAGAATCGCACGCCACTGTCCTCGCTGCTACATAGCTCCGTCATCTTCGCAATGACATCATCGTCACAAGCACGCCAGGCATCGCTGGCGTCCCACGCTGCTGAAAGCAGGCTATCGACATCGAACTGGTCCGACAGGGCATAGGTGCGAGGGGCGACATCCTTCGTGCGTCGATGCATTTCGGCTTCGGTCAACAGCCCCAGGTCGCGGGTCGATTGCATCCAATCCCGCGTTGCTTCCCGCAGTTCGGCGAGCTTCTCTTGGTGCTCCGGCGAGTCGGCGAGGTTGTTGACTTCATCGGGATCCGACTGCAGATCAAACAGGTCCTCGACCGCTTTGGTCTGCCAGGCCTGAGATTGCACTTCGTTCAGTTTCCCGGCATCAAACATCTCTTTCCAAATCCGGGTCGTCGGCGTTTGGAACATGTAACCAACATGCTTGAGATAGGGTCGGTCCGGATAGAAGTGCCGGAGATAGACGAACCGTCCATCAGTACAGCTGCGAACCATCTCGATCCGCTCGTCCATCCGTCCCCGGTAGCCAAAGAGGTATTTCTTGGATTCTCCATTGTTCTGGCCCATGAAGGGCACGCCCTGCATGTTGGCCGGTGGTGCTGCTCCGGCCAAGCTGATCGCGGTTGGCCCGAGGTCGACGAAGCTGACCAGGCGGTCGGTCATCTCGCCAGGCGCGTAGTCGGCGGGAGCGAGGTCGCGGTATGCTTCGGGGACGTGAACGACCAGGGGCACTTGCAGGCCCGAGTTGAACGGCCAGCGTTTGCTGCGTGGCATGCCGCTGCCGTGGTCGCCGTAGTAAAAGACGATCGTGGAATCGGCCAGTCCGTCTTCCTCCAGCTCAGCGAGGGCATGGCCGACCTTTGCATCCATCTCGCTCAGGCGGTCGTAGTACTGGGCCCAGTCGCGTCGGACCTCCGGTGTATCGGGATGATACGATGGCACGGGCGCTTCGGCGGGGTCATGCACCAGGGTATGTGGCTGATTGCGAATCTTGCTCTCGTGCGAGATCGTGTAGTTGAAAATGCTGAAGAAAGGTGTCGATGCATCGGGACGGTTTTTCCAGTGCGCTTTGCCTCCATTCTCATGCCATCCCACGTCGCCAAGGGGTAGGTCGAGGTTGTAATCAGTCTTGGAATTGTTGGTGCAGTAATATCCGGCTTCGCGTAGAACCTGCGGGTACAGCTTCATGCCCTTGGGCAACGCCACGCTGCTCCGCATGTTTTCGCCGCCGAGGCTCGTCGCATACATGCCTGAAATGATGGTGGTCCGTGCCGGCGCGCAGACGGGTGCGTTGGACCAACACATCCGGTATCGCAGCGACTCGGCAGCCAATTCATCGATGTGGGGCGTGTCGGCGTAGGAATCTCCATAGCACCCCAGTTCCGGACCGTTGTCCTCACTCGTTAGCCACAAGATATTCGGTGGCCGAAGTTCGCTCGCCTGTTCGTCGGCGTGGCCTGTCGCGTTCGTCATCAGGACCGCCAGGACGGCGAGTCCACTGGCAAAGGTAACGGTCAATCGAGTTATCGTCTGATTCATGGTCTCGGCCTCTGGGGGAAGGTGGTGGGAAGCAGCAGTCATCGAATTGCCCCGCTGGGACATCGGTTTTATTGCGGCAGATATTCTATCTACTGTTCGAACGAGCTGGTGACGACGCCCCAACGGGGCAGCCCTATGATAGCCCCAGGCAGCGTCTGGGGTTCCCTATCAGCTCGCAAAAGCTCCGGCGGGGCGGTGCTGTTTGCTCACGCTGCGGCGGGCTCGGTTTTCGAGATCGCTTGCCAGAGCGCTGCCGAGGCGTGGATGCCGCGGTGGAAATCGGCCAGCGAGAATTTTTCGTTGGGACTGTGGGCGGCGTCGTCGTTCTGCCCCCAACCGAGCAACAACACGTCGCACTGGAGCACTTCCTGGAATCTCGCAAGGATCGGGATAGAGCCGCCTTCGCGAATCATCACCGGTGCCACGCCAAAGGCGGATTCAACGGCTTCGGCGGCCGCGATCGTGTAGGGACTGGTCGCGTCGGCCAGCATGGCTGCCGCCCCATGGTCAGGCCTGAGCTCTATCCACACACCGGAGGGGAGGTGCCGGGCCAAATGCTCCTCGATGACTTGGGTGATGCGTTGGGGCTGTTGGCCGGGGACCAACCGGCAACTGAACTTGGCCGATGCCTTCGCGGGCAAGACCGTTTTCACGCCCTCGCCTTGGTGACCCGAGGTGAGCCCGTTGATGTCGAGCGACGGGCGTCCCCACCGACGTTCGTCGGTCGTGTAGCCCGGTTCACCCGCCAACGCCTCCGCGCCCACACTGCGGGCGAACTCCGCGTCGTCGCTGCCGAGTTGTTTCCAGGCCTCGCGCTCGATCTCGGGCATCGGCAGAACGTCGTCATAGAATCCATCGACAGCGATCTTGCCATCTTCGTCCATCATGCTCGAGAGCAGTTGGCAGAGAGCCATCGCTGGGTTCTTCACCGCGCCACCAAAGGAACCGCTGTGCAGATCGTGGCTGGGGCCTTTTACGAATAGCTCGTACGTTGCAATCCCACGCAGGCCGCACGTGATCGCCGGCCGATCGACGGCGTACTGACTGCTGTCGCTGACGACGACGACGTCACAGGCGAGTTTGTCGGCGAGTTCGGGCAAATCCTTCTCGAGATTTTCGCTACCCACTTCCTCCTCGCCCTCGATCAGCAACTTGATCTGGATCGGCAGTGACCGGCCGCTGGCAAACCACTCCGCCACGGCGAGCACGTGAGTGAGGACTTGACCCTTGTCATCGGTTGCCCCCCGTGCGTAGATTTTTCCGTCCCGGATTACTGGCTCGAACGGGGGGCTGTCCCAGAGATCCAGCGGCTCGGGAGGTTGCACATCATAGTGTCCATAAACGAGCGCCACCGTCGCTTTTTTTCCATCGATGGGCTCGGGCAGCGGGGTTTCGGCGTAAATCAAAGGGAATCCATCGGTGGCAATGGACTCAGTCCTCAGCCCTGCGGAGGCCAGCTTCTCCTTGACCCAATCCGCCGCAGCGTGAACATTCTCTGTTGCCGACGAGTCGCTGCTGATGCTGGCAATCCGCAACCACTCGATCAATTCTCGCTCGAAGCGATCGGAGTTTTCGGTCAAAAAAGCGAGAAATTCGGCGGGCAAGAGCGGAGTCGATGATGTCATGTTGAGGTTCTTAGGAGAGGTCAGCCAGAGCATGCGGGTTAGGAAGACTTTGGGGCGGCAAGCCGCTGGTCTTCTAGGAAAATCCGCATATCGGGCCTAACAAGTGGATTCGATTCGCCACTACAATAACGTTTTTGCGGTACAATCGTGATTGAAGGAGAACGAAGAAATCATGTCTGACGAAGAAAACATGTTTAACGAAGTCGTTACGGTTGCCGTTGCCGAACCGAAAACCAAAGAACGACCCAAAAACAAGCCGAAACGTCAACCACCGTATCACGTGATTCTGTGGGATGACACCGATCACACGTTTGACTATGTCATCCGAATGATGAATCAGCTGTTCCGGATGTCGCGCGAGAAAGGCTACCAGTTGGCCAAAGAGGTCGACGCGAGCGGTCGTGCGATTTGCATGACGACGACGCTCGAACTCGCCGAACTCAAACGAGACCAGATTCATGCGTTCGGACGTGACGACGCGTCGGCACATTGTAAAGGCAGCATGTCCGCGACGATCGAACCCGCCGAAGGTTGAAAATGACATCTCATACGGCCCAGACCGTTTTAGACGAATGCTACTTGGAAACACGTGCCAAGTTGCTCGAAATTGCTGCCGTGTTGGACCGCGTCGATCGAGCGGAGGGCACGCCGGCACCGCTGACGGGGGGCGCGGCTGCACGGCGCGACCAGATCTCTGCAGCGATCCAGATTCTCTTGCGCGACGCCCCCGACCGGGCCGAACTCATCCAACAGTTGTTCTCTCGCCAATACGACCCGCAGTGGCGATCGACCTTCGGGCTGCAGGTCGAACACGCCGCTTCATCCAACACACGAGAAAACTGACACAATGGATTTTATCGATCCGCACATTCACATGGTCAGCCGCACGACGGACGACTACGAGACGCTGGCTCGAATGGGATGCGTTGCGATCAGCGAGCCCGCCTTCTGGGCCGGCTTCGATCGTGGCAGCGCCGATGGGTTTCGCGACTACTTCGAACAGCTGACGGCGGTCGAACCTCGCCGGGCCGCCCAGTTCGGAATCGAGCATCACTGCTGGCTGTGCATCAACGCCAAAGAAGCGGAGAATGTCTCGCTCTCACGCGAGGTGATCTCGATGATCCCCGAGTTCCTCGATCGACCCGGTGTGCTGGGGATTGGCGAAATCGGGCTCAACAAGAACACGAAGAACGAAGCCACGATCTTTCTCGAGCACCTCGATTTGGCAGTCGAGCACGATCAATTGATCCTGATCCACACGCCGCACCTCGAGGACAAGTATCAAGGGACGCGGATGATCCTGGACATGCTCTGCGATGACTCGCGGATCAATCCCGATCGTGTGCTGGTCGATCACGTCGAAGAGCACACGATTGGCGAAGTGCTCGATCGAGGTTTTTGGGCGGGCATGACCCTCTATCCGGTTACCAAATGCACGCCCGATCGGGCTGCAGATATGATCGAGCGATTTGGCGGCGAGCGACTGTTGGCGAATTCCGCCGGTGATTGGGGAGTGAGCAAACCCACGGCGATCCCGGATTTGATTTTTCAGATGCGCCGCCGCGGCTACGACGAAGCCTTGATCCGCCGCGTCGTGTACGACAACCCCGCCGAATTCTTTGCCAAGAGCGGTAAGTTCGTCCAGCCGGTGCGGTAGGTTAGCTGACGCCACTGCGGGACCGATTGTTTGTGCGGACGAACCACCGACACGATCGGATTCCGAGCAACGCATGATCGATATGTGGCGAATCTTGCGAACGCTTTTGTGTGGTCGACAAGCCGACGAGATGTTGATCCTCCGCAAGTTTTGCTACGCCGAAGGCGTTTAAGAAAATAGCCGGTGGTTTGATCGAAAGCGAACACCACCGGAAAAGACTTAAAAACTGCAGGACCTCCAAGCCGACACTTCTGCGTCAAAGAACGGGCGGCGCTCCGTCTGGTAACAAGTGGCTTGTTTCATTCGATGGAGGCGTTTGGGCACGTGCAGCCCATTCTTTCGCAACTTCCTGAACGCGGCGCAACTCGGTGAGTTCGCCCCCTGCCGCGTCAGGTAGCGACGTATCGGCGGTGGTGGCGTGAGTCTGGGAATCCTGGTGCAGGCGATCAAACCAATCAGGGTCGTTGCTGTTCCGTTCCAGCTCCGATGCGAGACGATTGTGAGCGGGTGGGGCCACATATCGTAGGCACGATTTCAGCGTATGGGCCGCCGTTATGAAGGTCCGGGCATTTCCCTGGGCTGCGGCCTGATTGAGGCGGTGGATGAGATCGGGGATCTCCATGCAAATACCTTCGCAGACCGATAGCATGGTCGACGTGTCGTTACCACAGTGCCCCGCCAGTCGCCCCCACCATGCGTCAGCGTCTTCATCCTCGAGTTCGGCATCAGTAACAGGCGGCGGTTCGTCGCTGGGCTGCGACTCGTTAGGGGGTTGCTCCGAGAGACTGACCTGCCCCTCAACGGCGCTCTCGATTTCCGCCAATAGTGGTTCCATGTGAACGGGCTTGGTGATGTATCCCACCATCCCCGCATTGCGGCACATCTCACGGTGCTGGTCAGTGACGTGGGCGGTCAGTGCGATCACCGGTGGCAGAGAGCGGCCCGATTGCTCGGCAAGTGCTGCGAGTTTTGCCACCACCTCCGTGCCATCCATCCCCGGCATCTGCAGATCCATCAAGATGCAGTCATACGTTGCCCGCTTGAACTGCGCCAAAGCGGCCGCCCCGCCCTCGGCGGTGCTCACGCGATGGCCGTTGGAGACCAGTTGATCATGAATCACCAACCGATTGGTCGGGCTATCGTCGACGACGAGCAGGTGATAGTGGCCGGCCGCACGCATGGAACTGTCGCTCGGTTCGCTAGAGCCGAGCAGGGGTTCGGTGTCGCCCGCGGGCAGCCCCGCGACCGAGTTTCCTCGGCCCGATTGGCGCAGTGACTCCCCGCGAAGCCATCGCCGCAACTCATCGGGATGAACGGGTTCAATGATGACCGTGTCCTTCGTCTTTGCTCGCCGCGGTGCCGACTCTCCCGTATGGGTGAGCCATAGAACGCGGTCGGCAGCCTTGCGCGCCCGGGCTCTCCATGCGGCGTCCGCGGTCTGATGGACAAGGATCCAATAGATCGGCTGGACAGAACTCGCCGCAGCGCCATCCTGGTCGTTGTTGAGAGTGTTCTGGTGTGCCGCGATCTGGTCCGGTCGGCAGATCGTCCAGCCGTCGTAGGCCAGTGTCTCTCTGAGAGCGGATTCGACCGGCTCGCTGTCGACCGATACGACGACGATCCCCCTGCCCGCCGGGACGGGTTGGATCTCCAATGCCTTCTTTTGACTGGCGGGTGTTTCGGCAAGCTGCAACTTCAAACGCACGCGAAAACAACTTCCTGAACCGACTTCGCTATCGAGTTCGATCCCGCCGCCCATTCGCTCGGCCAGCCCACGGGCGATCGCTAGCCCCAACCCGGTGCCCCCGTAGCGTTTGTTCGTGCCCCGATCGGCCTGTTCGAACGCGTCGAAAATCCTTGCTTGATTGTCCGCTTCAATTCCGATCCCAGTGTCCACGATCGTGATCTCGAATGTGCGAATGCTCCCCGGTTCGATCGCCTCCGCGGCGTCCTCATCGGCCAACTGCAGACGCAGGCTCACCAAGCCCTTGGGGGTGAATTTGATCGCGTTTCCGACGAGATTGACAATTACTTGGCGGATTCGCTTGGCATCAGCGATCACGTGCCGTGGCAGCCCTGGTTGGATCGAGAGGCACAGCCGAACCGGCTTGTCGGCAACTCGAATTGCGAGGCAGCCGAATGCGTCACCGACCGTTTCGTGCAGATCGACCAAGTGTGGGTCGATCGCCACCCGCCCTGCTTCGATGGCAGAGAAATCGAGGATGTCTTCGATCGCGTCGTGGAGTAGTTCGGTGTTCTGTGAGATCAGGTTGACATACCGGCGGGAGAGGGCCGAAAGCGATTGGGCCGACAGCAATTCCGTCAGCCCGCGGATCCCGCCCAGGGGCGTGCGGAGTTCGTGCGAAATGCCCGCCATGAACTGGGTCTTGGTCCGGTTGGCTTGCTCGGCAGCGGCCTTGGCCTCTCGCATTGTGTCAAAGGCCTGCTGCTGCAGTGTCACGTCGCGAATGATGACGGCGCGCCCATCCCGCTCGCCCAGCGGAATGGGGTGAACGGAAACCTCGCTGTCGAACGCAACGCCATCGCCCCGCCGCAACCGAAGCTGGTGTCGCTCGGTGAACGATAGGGTTCGCCAAGTAGTGGCTTCCTGACGAAACGCTTCGTTTGCAGAGCGGGGTTGCTCATTCGTGCCCACTGGCATGATCAGGTCTTCGAGCGGACGGCCGACCAATCGTCCACCACCTGCCTGCAGCAGATTCATCGCTGCGGGGTTGGCTTCCATGGTCACGCCACGGTCATCAACCAACAGCACGGCGTCGGCGGCGGCTTCGAACAACGCTCGCTTCCGCGCCTCGCTGTCCTGCAACGCAATCGCGCCGCGGTGCTTCTCCGTCACATCCCAGAAGATGGCTTGGATACCACTGCACTTACCGTGCTCGTCATACTCGGGCGCTTTGAAAACCTGGACAAATCCCGAGCGTCCGTCGATGCCAGGATGCTCCGCAACACGGTCTACATGCACCCCCGTTGCCATCACACTGAGATCATCGGCGCGATAGCGGGCGGCCAGATCGGGAGAGTACAAATCGGCGTCGGTGCTGCCAATCACATCGACTGGTTTCCGTCCCAACTCGGCACAGAACGGGCCATTGGCATAGGTGAAGACGCCCTCGGCGTTCTTGCGAGCCACCTGCAGATGCATCCGGTCCATGATCGACTGATAGGTGGTCTCGCTTTGGTCGAGACGATGCTGAGTCGCTTGCCGCCGCGCCACTTCCTCGCGCAGGGCGTGGTTCACCCGGGCAACTTCCTGAGATCGCCGCCGCATCGCCTGCTGCAACCACTGCTGATGCTTCAGCCGCATCCTCAATCGTCCCCTCAGGAAGATATGGAAATACCCAGCAGCCATCAGCGCCAGAAAGGTCCAAAATCGAATGGGGTCAAAATACAGTGATTGGGGCGCTTGCTCCTCCACTGTCAGATGCCCGCTGAGCCAGGTCGCCTCCGGCATCAACCGCACGAGCACGGGGCCGTAGATCGCATGCCAGAGCCCAGCGATGGCAACCGCGGCGGCTTGGATGGCAGTGATCCGAGTGATCACCCGCCGATGCAAGAAACGCCAGGCAAGTGGCAGCATGACGAGATGCAGGACGCACAGCCCCCAGTGCGGAGGGGCGGCGATGTCGGCAAACATCAACACGATAATCGCAAGCGTCCACAACGAGGAACGCCACGGATGACCGATATTCGATTTAGGAAAACTCGTCATAAGCTCACTTGTCGCGATTTCGAACCTTGATTCTCGTTGCGATCGCTGCATCTGCTCGCCACGCAAAACACTGCATCTTCCTCGCTGACGCGTTGGGATACCAACCCAGTCATGCCCCGAACCGGGACCACGGTAAGCGTCATTCCGCTAACGCCTGCCGACCAATATACATGACAAGTGACGCACTTCCGAAAGGAGGGGCGCCGACGATGTATCAGTTGATGGTCTTCGCCACCAATCTCACAAACGGATACGAATCAGGAAATGGATTTCATTCGTGTTGCTTCGAGCGATCCGTGGCTGACTTCTTCGGTGATAGATCGCATGCTCATGCGGTAGCCACGCCTTGTTATGCTCATTTGGTTTCAGTGTGGCTATTCTTCCCGCTCGAGCATATCGACGAACTGTTGGAATCTCCGTAACCTGGTTTCTGGCTTCTTCGCGGACGCCAGTCGGTAAGCTATTGCATTTCGATTTGCTTTGTTCAGCGAGCTGAAAAACTCTTTTGCCTTAGGTCTGTTCTCCAGTGCTTCTAGAAAATCCGCAGGCACCTTCATCTCACTCGGTGGGGCATAAGCGTTCTCCCACCGACCATCTTCCTTCGCTGCGCGAACATGCGAAAGACCCGGTTCCTCCATCCGGCCTTCTCTAAACAATCGTTCAACGTGTTCCGTATTCCGCCTCGACCAATTGCTCTTCGACCTCCTTGGGGTGATCCGTTGGAGATATGCGTCGTCATCGAGCGACTTCTTGAGGGTCCTTCCGGGTTTGTCGTGGGTAACTCCAGCGTGGTGGATTTTCCAGGCATCTGCTCCTGCGTCCAGTAGTTTTGTATTTCAGGGACCACTCCGATCCATTTTTAGATGCTCGCCACTCGATTCTGAGAAGAACCAATGCCGAAGGCGACCGCCGCTACGCTGGAGCGGAGTTACTCCGGTGCATCGCAATTGTTTGTATTCCACTTTGGATTGGGAGTTGTATTCGAGCGTTGGACGGTGCGGGTGGTTGTGCACTGGAATGAGTTGAGTCTGCGGGCGAGCAATGGAAGCCGATTGGAAACTCCAACCCCAGCTATTCCGCCGACTACACCGGATGCTAGCATGGCGAGCAAGCCGACCCAGTGGAATACGCGAGGAATAAACCAGATGGTCAATTGCAAGCAAACTAAAGCCGCGAAGAGCGAAAACACTGCAAACAACGCGGTTCCGTAGACGATGCGTTCGCGTCGATTCAAACGCAACTGGACATCCTCTTCGGACTGAGATTTGAACGGCATTTAGTCAGCAACTATAGCGAGAGCAAGCCTGCGAAGATGATCGATAAGCCAGCGAACGACACGGGACTGGCGGGTCAGGGCCTATTCGCACCAGCAGGCCGATGGAGCGAGCTTGCTCCCAATCGCCGAGCCGCCCGAGTAGCGGTCCCGCATGCTAGGTGGTGTGGGAGGGGGCCCGGGTAACCGGGACGCTATTCCGATTCGCATGGTTCGCCGTCCTTGGTATTGCCAAAGAAAGCCGCGAGTCTGTTCGCGAGCCAAGTGCGAAAATCAGATGTTGCCGGAGGGCAATGTTTGCAATCCTGAATTACGTGACCCTGGGCGCGTGGCGCGATTGCACAAATACGTCGTACAACCTCCACGCCGGGGAATGAGATGTCCTCTGAGCCACCGAGAGCCAAAACCGGCATTGTCAGATCTTGCAGATCCTGATCGGATGCGACTGGCGGAATTCGATAGTCGAATGGCATGTCAAGCACTGCGTCGCCCGTGTAGCCAGTCCATTCTTCATCCCAAGACGTAAAAATGGGAACGAGCAAACGCCGCAAGTTATTGTCTGTTCGCCACAGTTGATAGCGAAGCATCGGCAGGGCCATTTTGGTCAGACCTTTAAGGTGGGACCCATTGGCAATGCCAGCGGGCACAAGGAGAGCGAGCTTTTCAACTCTGTCGGGTAGATTTGTCGCGAACTGACGTGCAACAAAGCCGCCCCAACTAACTCCAAACAATTTTGTCGATCCGAGATCAAGCTCGTTCAGTATGTCTGCAAGCCAGTCAACGTGAGAGCTATCGCTTAGTGGTAGCCGCGTTTGCAGCCCACGAACTGATTGTCCAGGCAAGTCAGGAGCGATGACGCGGTATCGATCGAGAATGGGGTTCAATTCAGAAACCAAGAAGGAGGAACCAGTCCGCATCGCGTGAAGACAGACGAGGGGAATGCCATCCGGTGGACCCGCAACCAGAACATGATTTGGCCCAAAACGGGTCGGCACCTCGAAGCTCTCAGTAGGAGAATCGATGCGATCACGAAATCTACTAAACCAACGTTCCAGTCTCTGTCGCGCTTCTTCGTTTCGCCAGGTAATCATGCCGGATGCAATTCCATTTGGGCGAACGGCGACAATCACCCGGCGGCGACGGGAGATTCTCCACTTCGAAACACCAGACTTCGCCGCTCGGTGTGAATTGATTGATTCTGCGACGCGGGTTGGGGTGCGAACCTAGAATTTGCCAACCCGACCGAGCCAGCATCCGATTGTACCTGACCAGAGCAGGGCCGAGCAACTATCGCCGCGCATCGACAGGCAGGGACGGGCCTTGGCTATCGACCGAACAACGACCGCGGCTTCGGGCATTGGCATCGAAAGCGCATCGACAGAATCGCCGGGCATTGGGGTCGAGTATTAGCGACTTACCTGGGTCGAAGAAAAGGTAGCCGGTACCGTTGCAGCTATTCGGTACCGGACACCTTTTCTTCTCCCACCTTTTCTTCTCCCGGTACCGTTGCAGCTATTCGGTACCGGACACCTTTTCTTCTCCGGACACCTTTTCTTCTCCCGGACACCTTTTCTTCGTCCCGCCACTCCGCATTCATCGAATGGTTATCCGCAATTGTGAATTTACCGTGCAATTAGCTAGATCTCTCCCAGAGCGCCGAGCGAGGGCAATGGCAGTCCAATTCCAAGTTCATGATCGACGAATTCATCATTCGAACCGCGAATCCACATGTGCCTGGAGATTTCCAAGTGAAGTCGGCTCTGGTCGTCGGAGTAAACCTGATACCAATATAGCTTCCCTTTGGGAAAGCTGTCTGATTGCCGATGCCGCCATCCGATGTGCAAGTGTCCATAGAACTTGACGCCGGGATGTTCGAAGCAGAGCCGGAAATGATCCGGCAAATCAGTGACTTTGGCAGCCTCATCAGCAGCAAGCAATTGTGAAGTGAGATGACTGTGCTCGATTTCCCTGCCGGCGAGAGAATCGACGACTTGCTTTCTCGCAGTCGTCGCTGGCAGTTCTTTTGGGATTGGTCGCATCATCGGATCCCAGCCTAAATACAGATCATGTATTGAATCGCCGCCAAAGTTTCGAACGGACAGCGCATCTGTTGCAAGTTTAGGAAAGTGCGATTTGTCGATTAGTAGATCGCTCTCTGCTTCCACGATATAAGGGTCGCCCAATCGACTCTTTTCGGATTTTTCTAGTGAAGATTCTGCAAGCGAGACGGCTCTTTCGATTTTCGCGTCAATTTCATGAGATGAGTTACTGTCTGAGGCAATTGTGTACACACTGAGAGCAAGCGCTAGCCAGGCGGGGCCATGAACTAGCGTTCTGCGAGCGAGGTTTCTTGAAGGTTGGGGGGCTGACTGGGTGTTCATTTACGCTCCGGCGTTGTGGTTGTTTAACAGTAACAGGCCGGATTGCCACAGAAATGAGGCGCGAAAAGGCGAGATTTCAGTCGGCGAACTACTACGCTGTCCCCGGGTGAGTGGGGGGGGGGGGTAATACCCGAATCGTATTGATGCGCCCCTACTGAGTCAAGAATTTTGACTGATATCCCTCGATGGCATGGAACGGTGGTTTGGGGATTTGGGCAATGGTTTTTGTCCGTGAGGAGTTTGCTGGGCATGGTCTAGCTGCAACTTGAACGTGAGCTGCTAGGCGATCGATGGGGGGAGAATGATCAGGTTTGGCTTCCCCGCTGGCTGAGATGGTATGCGATGACCGTGAAGTGCAGCTGGGTGACGCGTATTTCTAGCCACGCCAGCAGACATGGAAGTGGGCTCTGCGGTGGCGCTGGCCTCTCGAGGGAGGATCGCGGTCGGGGTGTGCCAAGTGTGCTTCGCGTTGATGCATCGGAACTAGCCCGAAGGGCGACACATCAGACGTTGTGTCGCCCTTCGGGCTAGCAGTTCATTCGGCGCGGCTTGACGTTGGCTAACGCCAACGGCAGGGGGTGTGTCGGCCTGCGGCCTGGAAACGCGGAGCAGTTGCGACCGCGACAAAATTGGTGTCGATACCACCTTTTTTTATCAGCCCAGCATAGTGCCGATGTCGGAGGATCTCATCCGAGCCTGAGCCCGTGCGAAGTGTCTATGCATAAAAAACGCCCTGACGAATCAGGGCGTTTTTTGAATTTCGAATTGTGCGGGATCGCAGGCCGGTTGGAAACCTAGTTGGCTGCCGTTTCTTCCGCTGGCTCTTCGCTGGCTGCGTTCTCTGCAGGTGCTTCGTCTTCGGGAGCAGTATCGAAGGCAGGTTTAGAAGCTGTGCGTTTGACCTTGTCGTTGGATCCGCCGACCAATTCGAGGATGGCGCGGGTACCGCCGTCGCCGAGGCGGGGCGTTGCCAGTCGCATGATGCGGGTGTATCCACCGGGGCGATCGACGTAGCGTCCGGCAATGGTGTCGAACAAGATCGCAACGGCTTCGCGGTCACCGATCAATTGCAATGCACGTCGCTGGGCGTTGACATAAGGGGCACGAGCATCGGCCCACTGCTGCCACTGGTCGCTCGCTCGCCATTTCTTGTATTCGTCGCTGCCACGTTCGGCAGTGGTCGCGAACTGTTCCGCGTTTTCCTTGGCCACAAGGGCTTTCTTGGCCAAGGTGATGCATTTCTCGACGTTCGGGCGAATCTCTTTTGCCTTTTGCAGGGTCGTGATGACGCGGCCCTTTACCTTAGGGGCATTGTCATCGAGGCTGGCGTCACGCTCAGTCAAAAACAAGGCGGCGGTGAGATTCTTGAACATCGCTTTACGGTGCGATGGGGAGCGACCGAGAACACGGCCTTTGCGACGGTGACGCATAACGGATGTCTACTGAGCTAAATGTGTGAACTGGATCTGGGATGGGAATCGGCTCGCCCGTGCGAGCGTATCCAGGTGTTGAATTTGGTCTGGGTGATTCGGCGGGTATCGATCTACCTGCCGTTTCTTTGCTAAAACAGCGGCTGGTTCGGCACTCGCATGCCCAGGTGCAGCCCGTACTGAGATAGTTTTTCGCGGACTTCGTTGAGCGTGGTGTCGCCGAAGTTGCGAACTTCCAAGAGTGCGTCTTCGTTGCGTTGAACGAGATCACGCACGGTCATGATGTTTTCGCTCTCGAGGCAATTGTTGGCTCGCACCGACAGTCGCAGGTCAGCCAGCGTCATGTTCAGCTTGGCTTCGAGTTGGGCCTCGGGTGAACCGGCACCGCCGCGTGCGGCCGAGAAGATGCTCGGGCCGAGTTCACGGTACTGGACAAACGGGTTGAGGTGTTTGCGGAAGATTTTGGCCGCTTCGGTCAACGCCATTTCGGGGTTGATCGTGCCGTCGGTCCAAATCTCAAGGTTGAGGCGATCATAGTTGGTTTTCTGGCCCACCCGGGTCGCTTCGACTTCATAACGCACCCGCGTGATGGGGCTGAAGACCGCATCGATCGGGATAATGCCGATCTCGTGGTCCACGCTGCTGTGTTCGGTGCTCGGCACGTATCCGCGACCGCTCTCGACCACCATTTCCATCATGAAAGGCTTGTCATCGGTCAGCGTGGCGATGACGTGATCTTTGTTGATCACTTCGACGTCCGCATCGGTTTCGATATCGCCGCCGGTGATCACGCCCGCCGAGTTGCTCTCGACCGTGATCACGCGGGTGGCGTCGCTGTTATTGCGAACGACCAACGCCTTCACGTTCAGGACGATATCGGTGACATCTTCGAGCACGCCGGGGATCGAGGTGAACTCGTGCTGGGCGCCACGAATTTTGATCTGGGTCACTGCGCTACCGACGAGGCTACTCAGCAGCACGCGACGCATGCTATTGCCAATGCTCGCACCGAAGCCGCGTTCGAACGGTTCGGCAGAGAACTTGCCATAGGTCTGAGTCAGCGTATTGCGATCGACTTCGAGCGTACTGGGCAATTCCATGCCACGCCAACGGATATGCATCGACATCTTGGAGGAGCTTTCGGCGTATTGAGGTTGCGATTTTGGAGGTCTGGTCACGCACAGAGGCGGGACCAGAACGGTGGGGCGAGGTGAGAGTGCAGCGTGGGGTGGCGGTAGCGCCACAACCGAGCTAGACGCGACGTTTCTTTCGCGGACGACACCCGTTGTGTGGAATCGGAGTCACTTCTTCGATCAATTTGACGTTCAGCCCAGCAGCTTGCAGAGATGTGATCGCGCTTTCGCGTCCCGAACCAGGACCTTTGACGCGGACTTCGACGTCCCGCATCCCGAACTTCGTTGCTTTTTCAGCGGCCTGTTGGGCGGCACACTGGCCAGCAAAGGGGGTGCTCTTACGGCTTCCCTTGAAGCCACTCGTGCCCGCACTCGCCCAGCAAAGCGTGTCGCCTTTGGTATCGGTAATGGTTACCGTGGTGTTATTGAACGTCGCATGGATGTGGGCAACGCCATTGCTGACATTGCGGCGAACGCGTTTCTTCTTGTTGGTCTTAGCCACCGGTGGGTCTCAAACAAGCATACGTGAAAATGAAATGGGAGAGAGATTTGCGAGCAAAACTAGCGCAAATCCTTGACGCCCTTCTTACCAGCAACCGTCTTACGAGGGCCTTTGCGGGTACGGGCATTGGTCTTGGTGCGTTGGCCGCGAACAGGCAGGCCGACGCGATGCCGGATGCCGCGAAAAGATTTCACTTCGCGCAAACGGCTGATGTTTTGGGTGACTTGGCGACGAAGCGGCCCCTCGACGATGTAATCTCGTTCGAGCAGCGCGGCGATCTGGCCGACTTCTTCGTCGCTGATTTCACTCGCCGGAGTGACTGGATCGATACCAACCTTCTCACACACCTCACGAGCGCGGAACAAGCCGAGCCCATAGAGGTACGTCAGGGAATACTGGATCTGTTTGTCGTTGGGGAGGTCAACGCCCATCAAGCGGGGCATGGCAAAAACTCCGAGAGCAACTGCGTGATATTAATTTGATTTTTTCGTGCGATTGAGACGCACGCGTGAATGCCCTGTGAGGGGCTCGCGGAGCCGATCCGCATGACATGCACGCCGGCGGGGAGAGCGCATCTCGACACTTTGCCCGCCATTGCGAATCGCGAACTATAGCAGTCTCCTGCCGTTTTGCTCAAGTGGAAGGATTGCCAGGAAACAGATTTTTTTTCTGGGGGCCGCAAATAGGCTGCCAGATATTGACGAAACCGGCGGCGGTTGTTTATTCTTCGCGGCTTGCGCGATTCAACCGCTGGCAAATTCCACCCCTTACATATCTCCCACATCGGACCCCTGCCATGGCCGTCCCCAAAAGAAAACACTCTAACAGCCGAACCGGCAAACGCCGCAGCCACGACGCACTGAAGAAACGTTCAATTGGCTACTGCCCTCAATGCAGCTCGGCTGTCCCGACTCACCATGTCTGCCCCAAGTGCGGTTATTACCAAGGCCGTACAGTCGTCAAGCAGGAAGAGTCCTGAATTGTCTCTCGATGTTTCTAGCCCAGGGATTCTGTTTCCTGGCCAAGGAGCCCAGACGCCTGGTATGGGCGTTTGGATGTGCGAAAACCACTCGCTTGCCAATGACCTGTTCGAGCAAGCGGGCGAGATTCTTGGCTACGATTTGAAGCAGCTCTGCGCCGATGGCCCGGCTGAAAAGCTGAACGAAACCGTCTACAGCCAGCCTGCACTGTTCGTCGCGGGTGTTGCGGCGGGGCAAGTTTTTTCTGAGCTGCACGGCGACGTCGCTGCGAAAATTCAAGCCACTGCCGGTTTGAGCCTGGGCGAATACACCGCTGTTTGCTTCGCCGGTGGCCTGAGTTTTGAAGACGGGTTGCGATTGGTGCAGAAGCGCGGCGAGGCGATGCAGGCCTGCGCCGACGCCGTGGAATCGGGCATGTCGAGTGTGCTCGGCCTCAAACTGGATCAGTTGACGGCCGTCTGCGACGAATGTCGTCAAGAGGGCGAAGTGCTGCAGCCAGCCAATTTGCTGTGTCCTGGCAACATCGCTGTTTCTGGACACCTTTCGGCCCTGGCGCGGCTCGAGCCGGTTGCCTTGGAAGCCGGTGCGATGAAAGTCGTTCCGCTGAGTGTCGCAGGAGCCTTCCACACGCCACTGATGCAGGACGCGGTCGGCAAGCTTACCGAGGCGCTGGCGAGTGTGGAGATCCAACCCACCCGCATCCCCGTCTACAGCAACGTTGACGCGGCCCCGCACAGCGATCCGGCTGAAATCCGCGAGCTGTTGGCTAAACAAGTCGTCAATCCAGTGCTCTGGGAGGCATCGATCTCCCGCCTGTTGGCTGACGGTGTCAATGGTTTCTTAGAAGCAGGAACCGGTCGTGTCTTGCGTGGCACGATCAAGCGAATTGCTCGCAAGACGCCTACCGATGGCTTCGGCGACGCCCCCTGAGGCCGTCAGTGCCTCCCTTTCCCCACGCTCCCTGAGCCACCTCTCCTTTTTTATAGCAATTGGCTACCCATGAATTTATCCCTCTCGGTTGACCTCAAGGACCAAGTCGCGATCGTTACCGGCGCCAGCCAGGGGCTAGGTCGAGCCGTGGCGGTGGCGCTCGCCCAAAACGGCGCCCATGTTGTGTGCGTCGCCCGCAATGCCGAGAAGCTAGCCCAGACTGTCGCTGAGATCGAAGCTGCTGGCGGTCAGGGCGAAGCCTTGCCGTGCGACGTGACCGATCGCGCCGCGGCAGCTGAGGCGATCGAGCAAACCAACAAGAAGCATGGTCGTCTCGATATCCTGATCAATAACGCTGGGATCACCCGCGACAAGTTGATGCGGGGCATGTCCGATGAGGAGTGGGACTCGGTGATCGCGACCAATCTGACGAGCTGCTTCGTCTGTTGTCGCGCTGCCGCGGGCGTGATGCGTCGCAAGAAATACGGGCGGATCATCAACATGGCTAGCATCTCGGGTTTGATCGGTAACCCCGGTCAAGCCAACTACTCGGCCAGCAAGGCGGGGATGATCGGCATGACGCGGACGATGAGCAAGGAGCTGATCGCACGCGGGGTGACCGTCAACGCGGTCGCGCCTGGTTTCATCGCCAGCGAGATGACCGCCGAGCTCGGCGAAGTCGTGTTGGAAGAGGTCAAGAAGCGAATCCCCGCCAAGCGAGTCGGCACGCCAGAAGATGTCGCCGCAGCGGTTCTGTTCCTCGCTAGTAAAGATGCCAGCTATATCTCGGGCCAAACCATCGTCGTCGACGGTGGGATGGTCGGTTAGCGTTGCGAGGCTTAGCAGGCCGATCCTGTCGATCGGCCACCCACTTAATCCAGCCCACTGAAAAATCAACGGGATATTGACGGGTTTTAGCCGTTTCCCCTATCTTCACGGCCCCGCGAGAAGAAAGTCTCGGCGGTATTCGCTTTGCGGGATGCTCAGGTCCGGGCCTCCCGGCCTCACCGGCAAGCGATCAAGCCAATTCCGTTCTGGCGTTTCCCAACCATTTTTGATTTCCCAATCACCTGTCCCCAATCCCATCCAAACTTGGAGTTACGCCCGTGGCGTCTATCGAAGAACGCGTTATCGACATTGTGTCCGAACAACTCGGTGTTGACAAAGACAAAATCACACGCGAGACATCCTTTGTCAACGATCTCGGTGCCGACTCGCTCGACACCGTTGAGCTCGTAATGGAACTCGAAGAAGAATTCGACATCAGCATCCCCGACGACTCGGCTGAAAAGATCCAGAAGGTCGGCGAAGCTGTTGATTTCATCGAGAAGGAGAAGGGCGAGGACGCGTAACACGCTGCCCGCTTTCCATTCTCTTTATTCTTTCTAAACATCAACCACTCAGGGTTCCTGATTACCCCGAGTGGTTGGTTGACCAAATAGCGATCGACACTCCGGCTCACACATGACGGTTTCAACGGAACCCTTTCAATTTGTTCCCAGCGATGGAAGTCCGCGCCGAGTCGTGATTACCGGGGTGGGTGTGGTCACTTCACTCGCCAGTGACGTGACGACTTTCTGGGATCGGCTGACGGCTGGCGCCAGCGGCATCCATCCGCTCTCGATTATGGACACGAGCCGCTACAAGGTTCACTTTGGTGGTGACATCCCCGATTTTGATGTCTCGCAGTATGTTGTCCCGAAAGAGGCGAAGCGACTCGATCGGTTCACTCAGTTCGCCGTTCATGCGGGCGGCCAAGCCGTTGCTGACAGCGGGATCGACTTCGCCAGTCTCGATCCGGCGCGCTGTGGCGTTATCCTCGGTTCGGGGATTGGCGGTCTGAACGAGATCGAGGATCAGATTGAGCGGATGCTCAGCAAGGGTCCCGACCGGGTCAGTCCGTTCACTGTACCCAAGATGATGCTCAACGCCGCCGGCGGCAATCTATCGATCCGGTACGGACTCAAAGGCCCTAACTACGCCGTCGCCACGGCCTGTGCCAGTGCGACCAACGCGATGGGCGATGCCGTCCGCAGTATCCGCAGCGGCGAAACCGATGTCGTCGTTACCGGTGGCTGCGAAGCGGCGATCACCCGCATGGGCTTGGCCGCATTTCAAAACATGAAGGCGCTCTCGACCCGCAATGACGAACCCGAGCGAGCGAGTCGTCCCTTCGACACTGGCCGTGACGGATTTGTGCTCGCCGAAGGTGCAGGATTGCTGATCTTCGAAGAGTACGAGCAGGCCAAGGCACGCGGCGCGAAGATCTATGCTGAGGTCCTCGGCTATGGAACGACGAGCGATGCCGGGCACATCACCGCACCGGACCCCGAGGGATCGGGAGCGGCCAACGCCATGAGATTGGCCATCGCCGATTCGGGGCGGAACGTCGAGCAAATCGACTACATCAACGCGCACGGCACCAGCACGCCGCTGGGCGATAAGGCGGAAACGCAAGCGATCAAGGCCGTCCTTGGCGAGCACGCCAACAAGGTAGCGATCAGCAGCACCAAGGGTGCTCTGGGGCACTCGCTCGGTGCCAGTGGCGGTATCGAAGCGGTGATTCTCTGCAAGACGATCGAGACCGATACGATTGCACCGACGATCAATCTCGAGTCACCGGACCCCGCCTGCGACCTCGACTATGTGCCCCTCAAAGCACGCGATCAAAAGGTCGACGTCGCGATGAGCAATAGTTTCGGTTTCGGCGGACACAATGCCTGCGTGGTGCTCGGGCGAATCTAGTATTCTATCGCAGCTCAATTCGGTTCAGGATGCGAAACGCTTCGTCGGCGGCGAAGGCCGCATAGAGCGATCCGGCCCAGTGCGTGTTTAAGTTGTCACACACCAAAGTGATTCTCTTTGCGTTTTTGTAGCGAGGGTGATCCACGAGCCACTGAACGTAGCCCGCCCAATCGATCGCCTTTTTTGTCGTGCTGACATGAACTTCGCGCCAACCGCCCAGCGGTTCGACGAACATGAACGCGTTACACATCCCTTCGCGGACATATTCGTAGTCAATTTTTTCACAACTTCCAGGTCGCATCGGCAACGACGGACGCGAGTCAGAGATCAGCTGAATCGATTGCTCGTCCATGTTCACAACCGGATAGAGCGGATCTTAGGGACGATGATAGACGGCCAAAACCTGTTCATCGCCGCGACGAATGCCGCATCCTGCTGCGGTGGAATGCACCACATGGACCTAAGCCAAGGCTTCAACTCGTTTTTTTTGGACACGGCCCACCGTATCCGCCGAGATCGACTCGACCACCTCAAGCTCAACCAATTTGTCGGCAAGCAATTGAAGAGTCCATCGGGATCGACCATCGGGCGGCGTGGAACAAGCGAGCTTGGTCAACTGAGCTTCTTTTTGACCATCGAGTATCGCGGGCGTCGGCGGCATCTCGCGTTGTTTTCTTTCGAGCAAGCTCGTCGGGCCTCGCAGAGCGGCCTGCTTTCGCCAGTTCTCGATTGATCGGGTTGTCGTTCCGACTGCTTCGGCAATCTTCTGGTCTGACCAAGCCGGGCCGCATTCGCTCTCATCGCACTTGAGCATTGCTGTGGCTCGCTGCACTTTCCAGGCAGCGATGTTCAGTTTTCCACGCTTCCCTTTTGCGACTTCGGCAAAGGCTTCGCGTTCATCCGCAGTCAGCTTGATATGGTAGATTTTTCGGTTCGACACGGGACCTTCCTTGATCCTGGCAAGTTCGGAAGTGGATTCACGAACTGCTTTCTACCCGAGAACCAAGCTGCGGCGCAATGCTAGTCTTGGCTCGGCGATTTGCCTGCGAGGAGCCTGTCCGGCGCAGGACTGCGTCGGAGGTATTCGAGTTATCGCATTTGCGCCATTCAGGGGCCTCTATCTTTTGCCACGAGACTTCTTGGCACTTTCTTCCGCCTCTTTCATGGCGGCTTCCATGGCACCTTCGGGGACGTGGTACTTTTTGGCTTCCTCCTTGTCCACCACAATGCTGGTTCCGTCCGAATCGCAGCCAACGAGGGCGCAGGCGGGCAACAGGCAACAGCTCAACAGAATACGTTTCATCATCATCGTAGAAGCTCAATCAAAGAATTGGGGGGAGTGCCCGGGCTCTCGACCAGAGAGCCCGAGCAGCGAAATTTCGGAGGCGTGGGTCCAATCGACCCGTTTGGGCCGTCTAGAAATCGGTGGCGATTACTTCTCGCGAGGCCGCTGTACCCAACGCTCCCCATACACCAAACGGACTGGCACTACCGGGCTGTGAACTTGTCATCGTGGCGTTACTACTGACCTGTTCCGCCTGCATGTTCCCCGAATCGATCGAATCGGTGATGAACTTTACTGCCCCGTCGACCATGCAAACATGCGCACCACCTTGGTGGCGACTGCTGGCGGTGAAGTTGCCACCATGGACATCGGGGAACCAGTCACCTGCATTGAATGCGCAGCTGGGTTTGTTGGGAGGAAGTATCGTCTTGAAGCCACTGTTGGCTTCAAAGCCGCTGTGCCAGCGGAACCCGCGGCCATAGCGGGCCGTCCATCCAACCGTGGGGCTGATCGACACATCAGGAACAGTTGCCATGTTCCAAAACTGGGGGCGTTCTGGATCACCAAATTGCATGGCATAATCGACGTCTGAGTTGCATTCGACAGCATTGAGTGCGTTGGTCCGTCGATCGTTGTCGCCCATGTCTGTTGCGATTTCGCCGATCATGATCGTGTTGGAGGTCCCGTCGAGAACATCGCGGAACCGAACGTCTTGGCGGTTGCGAAACACACCTCGGTGCGATTCATTGGCACGCTGTGCCCAGCCGCTGTTCTCTTGATAGCCAACCTGGTCCCATTGCCACGGCCCATAGGTCATCGACGTGTCGTTGTTCCAAGGTGCAGACCACCAAGCATCACCGGAGCAGGCCGCGTAGTTGGTGCGCCCGCGGGCTGGCAAGCCTTTTCCCGGGTCACTTGGGCATCGAAACGCTGCTAATTCAGTGATCCAGGGTGTGTAGTTGTCACCCTGATCACTGTCGGGTGCTGGGCCGAACGCGCCCCAGGTGAACCCGCTGCCGTCACTGAAGGGGTTGGAGATCATCTGCCAGATCGCTTGCTGCTCGATGAAGGGCGTGACCGAAATGAGCCAGCTGTTGCCCATCTGGCAGGTGGCATTGCCCTGCGAATTTCCCCACGTCGGGATGTTCCCAGTAACAGGTCCAGACTGCTGCATTGGCAGTTGTTTGAATGCGTCGTGATAATTGTGAATCGACAACCCCAATTGCTTGACGTTGTTACTGCAGCTCATCCGCCGGGCAGCTTCTCGAGCTGCCTGCACGGCTGGTAACAAGAGACCTACCAACACACCGATAATGGCGATGACGACCAACAGCTCGACCAGCGTGAAGCCGGCTCGAGCGTGACGAAGATGTTTCGTTCGAATCATTTTCCCAGTCCCAGTAAATAGTATGAAATCCTAAAACAGCGATGCGCGTCACCGCATCTAAAATGCGAACAACCTCTAATCGTTTCCCGCTCAGATATAAGGGGGGTTGCACGCTCTTTAGGAGGCTGTAGCGTTCCATAATGAACCGATAGTAGTTTGGGCGTGCGGAGTGAGTCGATAGAAAATCGCTGTTTTTGCTGGACTTTTTACTGGATAGAGGCTTTGTCAACCCCTGTAGAGGCAATGGCCCGGCATGCTACGCGAGGGGGTGATTGGGATGGGCATCGCATCGAATGGGCGATTTCAATCCGGCAGAACAGATCTTTCGCCAAAAGGTCAAATTTTCCTAAAGTTCGAGAACTTCGCTTGATTCAGCGTCCTCTCTCGACGGTATCCGCTCCGTGTTCATCGCTCCCGCCTGCCGCATTCTCGCCCTCGGCGCCGCTACGCTGTGGATTGCGATGGGCCTGATGCCAGTCGCATCGTGGGCAGAATCCACGGTGACTCAGTCGCAACGCTTTGCAGTTGCACGAGTGGAAGTACCTGCGCCCGTTCGCGTCGGTGCGGGAGACCGAATCGCGTCGTCACTGCTGAGCGAAGCGAATCTTTCAGCCGGCGGAGGCTCGGATCGGGTGGATTCGGTTAGTGAGAGTTCCGATCGAGCAAGCTCTGAGCTGAACCACGGACCGTTGGATTTTCTCCATGGCGGCCCTGAAAACTGGACCAGCCCTGAAGGGCTTTCCGGCAGCCTGCAATCGATGTTGTTGTTAGCGGTGCTCTCGCTCGCACCTGCGGTGTTGCTGATGACCACCTGTTACGTGCGGATCATCGTCGTCCTGGGGTTGCTGCGACAAGCCATCGGGCTGCAGTCGCTGCCTCCCACACAAGTCATGACGAGCGTCGCCTTGTTCATGACACTATTTGTCATGACCCCGGTTTGGACCCGCGTTTACGATGACGCCGTCGCACCTTACACCGATCCCGAGATCGACATGTCATTGGTCGACGCCTACGAGGCTGGCTCGATCCCCGTTCGTGAGTTCATGTCTCGGCAGATCGACACCGCTGGCAATCACGATGATGTGCACTTGTTTTACAGTTACATGGATGCCGACGCGCCGCTGCCGAGCACATTTTCGGATGTGCCGATGCGCGTGCTTCTGCCCGCGTTCATTCTGAGCGAACTCAAGACAGCATTTTTGATGGGCTTCCAGATTTACTTGCCGTTCTTGATCGTGGACCTCGTCGTCGCCAGTGTCACGATTTCGATGGGCATGTTGATGCTCCCACCGGCAGTGATTTCGCTCCCCTTCAAACTGCTGCTTTTCGTCCTCGTTGATGGCTGGCGTCTGGTCGTTGAAATGCTCATGAACAGCTTCGGGACGTTTTAGCTCTTCGTTTTCTGCCAGGCGTCTTTCCTGAGCAGAGGCGGGCCCTTTTTAGACTTGTCCTTCGTTGTGTTTTATCTCTTGTCTCTGAACCCTGCGTGATATGCTCGAACCATCTTCGGCTGTTGATCTGATTCGTGAAACGTTGCTGACCGCTGTTGTTTTGGCGGCGCCCTTGCTGCTTGTTGGCATGGCTGCGGGGCTGGTCATCGGGCTCGTTCAAGCGCTCACGCAGATTCAGGATCAAACGGTTTCCTTTGTTCCGAAGCTCTTAGCGATGGCGGCGGTATTGGTCGCTTGCATGCCTTGGCTCATGACTCGGATGATCGAGTTCACCCGGAGCGTCTTTGAAACCGCCGGCGGACTTTAGGCATGGATGTCCTGGTCGAGTGGCTGGTCGAGCACATGGTCGTCGCTGTGCTGGTGCTCACCCGTTTGAGTGCGATGTTGATGGCGATGCCTGCGATCGGAGTGGGGATCCCACGCCGGGTCCGCGTGATGTTAGCGCTGACGATGACGGGGCTCTTGTTACCGACCATTGCCGAGCGGCCAGCCATGCAGAGCCTGCCTGATTTCGATCATTTGGTCGAATTGGCCATCGTGGTCGCCCAAGAGGCAATGATCGGCATGCTGATCGGGGCGACGGTGCAGATCGTGATTACCGGCATTCAGCTTGCCGGAGAAGTGATCACGGGTACCGGTGGCATGCAGTTAGGTGAGTCGATGGACGAAGCCACTCAGAGTAGCATGCCAGCGTTAGCGAAGATGGTGGGGATGCTGGTCACGGCGGTGATGTTGCTCAGTGGTGGACACCGCATGATGCTGAGCCTGCTCCTGGAGAGTTTTGACAAGATGCCTCCCGGCAATGTGGTTTTCCACGAAACCATGCTGCAAGCGGTGATCGACTGCATGAGCGGAGCGCTTGCATCGGGTGTGCGTGTCTCAGCTCCGATCGTGGCGGCTCTGCTCCTGAGCAATTTGGTGACGGGACTGATCAGCCGCACGATGCCCCAGATCAACGTCTTGGCGGTTGGACTGAGCGTGAACGCCCTGGCGCTGTTGGTGGTGACATCGCTGACGATCGGCTCGGTTGCTTGGATCTTTCAAGACGATCTGGCCGCCAACGTCGAGCGTTTATCCTCGGTTTGGGTGGAGGGTGGCTAGGCGATGTCCGACGGCGAAAAGAAGCACATAGCAACCGACCGGAAACGGAAACAGGCTCGCGAACAGGGCCAGGTAGCCAAGAGCCAGGACCTGACGTCAGCCTCCCTGTTGCTGGCGGCGATCGGCGCGATCTATTATTTCGGTGGGCAATCGGCCTCGATCCTCGTTCATGGGATGAAGTCTGCATTCTCTCACACACGCTTAGAAGCTTATTCCGCGCAAGACGCGACTCACGAGCTGCTGCGGTTAGCGGGACAGGTCGGTCTGGCGACCACCCCGATACTATTGCTGATGCTGGTCGGAGCAGTCGCAATCAATGTCTCGCAGGTCGGCCTGATTCTTTCGCCCGACAAACTGATGCCGAAGTTCAGCAACATCAGCCCGCTCTCGGGTGCACAGCGAATCTTCTCGATCCGGGGGCTCATGCGATTGCTCTTTAGTACCGTCAAAGTCGGTGCGATCATCGCTGTCGCCTACTATGCCCTGCAGGCACACCAGAACCGAGTGGTTGGCATGGCGAGTATGTCGGTACCGCAAATCGCCTCCGCCATGTTCCACACATTGCTCGGCGTGTGCTTGTGGATTGCATCGGCATTGTTCCTGCTGGCGCTGCTCGAGTGGATGTTTCAAAAGTGGCAGCTGGAACAGGACTTGATGATGACGGATCAGGAGCTGCGTGATGAGATGAAAGAGCTTGAGGGCGGCCCGAAGGTCACCGATCGTCGCCGAGAGGTGTCGCGGCAGCTAGCCGTTGATCAGGTCACCAACGAGGTACGGGCTGCCGATGTCATCATCAAGACTCCGCATGAGCTCGCGATCGCGATACGTTACGACCCCGCCACCATGGCTTCTCCGGTTATGGTCGCGAAGGGGGCTGGATTGCTCGGTCAGCAGATCTGCCGTACGGCATTTCAAAGCCGCATTGCCGTTGTCGAGCGAGAACTGCTCGCCAAGTTCCTCTATCAGCACGCCGACGTCGGCCAAGAGGTCCCCGCGACTCAGTATCGTGCAGTCGCCGAGGCACTGCGTGACGCAGGCGCCTCGCGGATGGGAGCCGAGCACTAGGAAAACGCATCTATTGCTTTGAAACCGTGACTGAGCCCTCCCCCGACGAAGGAGACTGCTGAAACAGTCGCTGCTCCGTTTTTTTCACCGCAATACAAGCCCGGATAGCTAGCGAGTGGAGGCAGGTAAACCCTCGCTTGCGCGTCGAGCTCGTATTTCAGCAGTCTCCGAAATCGGGGGAAGGTCGAACCGAGCGAAGCAAGGTGAATGATCTTCGGCCCCATTCGGGGTTGGCTCGTGCGTTGAGCTATCGATCTGTTGACTGCAGGAATTTTGGCAGGTTTGTCCGCAGGCTGGCGAGTTGGCTTTCGGTGTCCGACGTCGTATCAATTTCTAGCTGCGGCCATGGAGAGGGTACCGATTCGACCTGATCGAGTTGTTGGTGGAATACAGCTTGATCCGCCTCCGATTCGCTCTCGCCGTCCGCTTGCCGCTCCCGGATACGTTTTAGCGCCAGGTCGTCAGAGCAGGTACAGGTAACGAATGCAAACTTCACACAGGCAGATTGGCATGCATCAGCCGCTAATTGCATCTGTGGAGCCGTCAAGAATGTGCCGTCGAGTACGACAGACTGGCCGTCTTGGCATTTCTCGATGGCACGAGCTTGCAGCGATCGGTAGACCGCGAGCCGATCCGCTTCGCTGTAGTTCGCGGCGTCGTCGGATTGGCTGCGAATTCGATCGGTGGACAAGTGGGTGGCACCGAGAGCTGTGGCTAACGAGGTAGCCAGCGTTGTCTTTCCCGTCCCACTGAGTCCGCGTACGATCACGGCGACCGGTTGATGGATCCGGCCCGCATGGCGGTCGGCGACCAGCAAGTACGTCTCGGCCCGTTGCTGCGTGTTTCGTTCTCGATTGCCGGTAGCAATGGTGGCCCGTAGGGCCTGGACCTTTCCGCGGACGCACGCGCGGTAGCAATGGAAGAAATGCAGCAAAGACTCATCCGGTTGATCGTCCATGGCATCGAGCACGCCGCGTAGAACCCGCTTGCCGACCTCCGGTGCATCGAGAATCTCGCACGTCATCGCGAAGAAACTGAGCTCGTCGGCAATATCCACAATCCTCAGTTCACGGCTGAACTCGATGCCATCGATAACGACTGGTGGATCCGTGACGTAGATATGGTCGACACGCAAATCTCCGTGTCCCTCAACGACTCGGTCCTCAGCACGCCGTTGGTGGAACACCTCTTGATTGAGAAACAAGTACTGTCGCTGAGCAGCGTGAACTCGTCGGACCAAATCGGCATCCAGCTCATGCTCGGACTTTTGCAGTTCTTCTTGATTGTCAACGACATGTTCAAAGTGTTTTTGCGGTGCATCGTTAACGGGTTCGAGCGACTGATAGAACGCCGCGAGCCGATCGACGATGGCATCGAGATGGCTATCCTGCCAATTTTCTGCCTCGACCATCGTTTCCAGACAGCGGTCGCTCGGCAGTCGCGACATTTTCACCAACCAATCCTCGGCCTCGATGTCCTGGCCAAGTCGCCAATTCCCCCCATCATCGCGTCCGATCGCCGTGACCTCGAGATAGACATCGGGAGCGAGTTGACGATTGATCTTGATTTCATTCAGGCACGCGGCGTGACGCTTATCGACAGTGGAGTAGTCGAGAAAACCAAAGTCGACCTGTTTCTTCAGCTTATAGACATGCTCGTCAGTCAAAAACAGGTAGGAGATATGCGTCTCGATCACCTCGGGGGTATCGCTACAGTCTTCATAGAGGTGGGAAGAACGCAGAGCATCGAGCGGACTGTCGGTTCGCTGTGATGGGTGTTGGGGCATCGTGAAATCTCCGAGGGAGTTATCAATTCGGGCAGTTTTTTAGCAGACGCGAGGTGGCGGTGTCTGAAAGCCCCTTTCATAGGACTGCCCCGCCGGGGCGTTGTCATGAGCTATCCTCTGCAATGCGAATGCCACTGGGCCGGCAACCCGCCTTCTGCCTCGATGCGGCAGGCCGTGCTACTCGGCGTGTGGCGCGTGGCACAGCGTTTGCTCCCACGGCAAACGATGTTGATAAAAGCTGAGAATTGTTCGCTCTTGGATCAACTGGACCAGATGCTCGGCCTGCGAGTCCCTCAACGCCCACTGTGAACGATAGTCAACCAATGAACATTTCGGCGTCACAGTCAGCACTTGATTTTGCGGGAAAGGGTGCTGAGCGAATCGCCGAGCTCTTTTACTGGATGACAGGTGGGGCGATCGTGATCTGGATCGTGGTGATCGGTTTGGCGGTTTATGCGGTGATGTCGCGGCGTGCGCACCCGGTGCGAATGACGCATTGGTTGGTGATCGGTGGCGGCGCCGTCATTCCGACGATCACCTTGACTGCGCTGCTGAGTTACGGTTTGGCGATGTTGCCGGAGCTGCAGGAACCGGCGCCGAAAGGAAGCACCACAATCGAAGTCGCTGGCGTTCGTTGGTGGTGGCGGGTGAACTATCTCGATCCATCGGGCGGACGCATTGTCACAGCGAACGAGATCTACTTGCCGGTCGATCAGCCGGTTGAGTTCAAGCTGACCAGTGAAGACGTGATCCATTCATTTTGGATTCCCTCGCTCGGAGGGAAGATCGACATGGTCCCGGGACGCACCAATCGGTTGAAACTTCATCCGACCCGCGAAGGAGTTTTTCACGGTGTGTGTGCTGAGTTCTGTGGGGAGGCTCATGCGCAGATGCGGTTTCGAGTCGTCGTCACCGATCAGAACGCATTCGACGAGTGGCTCGAAACGCAGTCCCAGGCCAGCAAGAGCAGTTCGGAGATGGCCGAGGGGGAAGCAATGTTTTTGTCCCGAGGCTGTTCTGCCTGTCACACCATTCGAGGCACGTCGGCCGACGGGATGGTCGGTCCTGACCTCACTCATTTTGGTTCGCGATTGTCCATTGCCGCGGGCGTGCTGGACAACACGCCGCAGAATCTGGCCCGGTGGCTCGTCGATACACACGGCGTGAAACCCGGTGTTGAAATGCCTGCGTTTGAATCGCTCAGCGGTGAGGAAGTGGATACGTTGGTTCGATACTTAGGGGCGTTGCAGTGAATGAATCTGCCGAGCGTTTGCTCAAAGCCTGGCGGACGCCGAAAGGCTGGCGATACTGGTCCGCCGTCAACAACTCGAAGATTGGTTTGTGGTACACCATTACCGCATTCGGGTTTCTGCTGTTCGGTGGCTTGCTGGCGCTGGTCATGCGAATCCAACTCGCCTTCCCCGAGAACGACTTCTTGACGGCGGACCAGTACAACCAGGTCTTCACGATGCACGGCAGCGTGATGATGTTTCTGTTCGCTGTACCGATTCTCGAAGCGATCTCGATTCTGTTGCTGCCCGAGATGATGGGGGCGCGAGACTTGCCGTTTCCGCGTTTGTCGGCGTACGGATTCTGGGCGTTCTTGATTGGCGGGGTCTTCGTATGCGGATCTCTGTTCTTCGGTGCCGGGCCGCGGGGTGGATGGTTCATGTACCCACCGATGACGACTCAGTATCAAACCGGTGTGGGAGCTGATATCTGGTTGTTGGGTTTGTCGTTCATCGAAATCGCATCCATCGCTGCGGCAGTGGAGTTGATTGTCGGCGTGCTGAAGTGTCGCCCGCCGGGAATGCGGCTGAACCTGATTCCCCTCTATGCTTGGTATATCTTGGTCGTCGCGGTGATGATCCTGTTCGCCTTCCCGCCGTTGATCGCTGGCGACCTCCTGATGGAATTGGAACGGGCCCTGGACTGGCCGTTTTTCGATGCGTCGCGTGGCGGCGATCCGATGTTGTGGCAACATTTGTTTTGGATCTTTGGGCATCCGGAAGTTTACATCGTGTTTCTGCCGTCGATCGCTTTGGTGGCGATGATCGTGCCGACTTTTGCTCGCACGCCGATGGTGGGATACGGCTGGATTGTCTTGGCGGCGGTCGGGACTGGTTTTCTCAGCTTCGGTTTGTGGGTGCACCATATGTTCACAACCGGACTGCCTGGGATCACGATCGGAATATTTTCAGCGGCCTCTCAGGCCGTTGCGATTCCGACTGGAATACAGATATTTTGCTTCATCGCCACTCTGCTCGTCGGCCGGGTCACGAGGTCGGTGTGTTTGCTTTTTGTGCTTGCCGGACTCGCAACCTTCATCATTGGCGGCTTGACTGGCGTGATGGTGGCCATCGCACCGTTTGACTATCAGGCTCATGACACCTACTTCATCGTCGGTCACCTGCACTACGTCTTGGTCGGGGGCACCATCTTTCCGATCGTCGCCGGTTTCTATTACTTCTACCCGCTGATCACCGGCAAACAGCTTTCCGAGCGGCTCGGAACGATCGCGTTCTGGTTGATGATGATCGGTTTCAATGTCAGCTTCTTTCCGATGCACATTACGGGCATGATTGGAATGCCTCGGCGTGTCTATACGTATCCAGCGGGGATGGGATTCGACAATCTGAATCTGATCTCGTCGGTGGGGGCTTTTGTCTTGGCTGGTGGATTCGTTGTGTTCCTATGGGATCTGTTGCGTCCCAAGGGCGGGCAACCGACCGCCCCACGAAACGTCTGGAATGCGGGAACCTTGGAATGGTTGGCTGAGGTGCCCGACCAGCCTTGGGGCGTTCGCAGCATTCCAATTGTCGAGTCGCGTTATCCACTTTGGGACCAAGAGAACTTTGTTCGCGATGTGGACGAAGGGAATTTCTACCTTCCGGACGCGGAAGAGGGTTTGCGTGAAACGCTGGTGACATCGACTGTCGAAGCCACACCCATCCAGTGTTTGCGAGTGCCTGGGCCGACATTCCTACCGATGTGGGCGGCTGCCTTCACGGGGGGCGTGTTTATCTTTGGCACGTTTCATTGGTACATCATGGCCGGTGTCAGCGGTGTCCTCGCCTTCTTCACGATCCTGGCTTGGCTCTGGACCGGCACCGCGATCATCCCCGAGAAGACCGAGAAAAATGTTGGCTTGGGTTTGACGCTCCCGACCTACGTCTCGGGGCCCGCAGCGGTCGGATGGTGGGCCATGTTCATAACGATGCTCGGTGACATGACTGCGTTCATGTCGTTGGTATTCGGTTATTTCTTCTATTGGACGGTGCACGAGGACTTTCCACCCAAAGATGTCGAGGGACCTGGAGTTCTCTGGCCATTGGTATCCGTGTTCTGTGCATTGGCTGCTTGGGGGTTGATGCTGCTCTCGCGAAAACTCAACTCTCGCAAAAACGGCAGTCTCTTCTACGTCAGCACATTGACGTCGGTGCTGATGACGTTCGCAGCTGCCGGTGCACTGATCGCTGGTCCATGGCTGCACAATATGGACCCCACCGAACATGTCTACCAAGCATCAGTTTGCGTTTTGGTTTTGTGGACAGTGATTCATCTCGCGTTGGGAGCCGTGATGCAACTGTACGCTGTGGCTCGCCGGGCGGCGGGAAAGATGACACATCGATTCAATGCCGACATCGTCAACGTGACGCTTTATTGGCATTTCATGATGCTGACAGCTGGCATCACGGGACTGACGATTGCTTTGTTTCCATTGGTGTCGTGACTGTTATGAAGATCAAATTATGGTGGTTGACCTTCTCGCCACTCTGCTGGGCAGGGCATTTTCTGGCAAGCTATCTGACCACGGCAATCTACTGCGCCAAGTTTGCTTCCCCAGAGGGTGATGCCTTGCCGGTCCGGATCGCTGTTGCCGTTTTCACTATTGTCGCCCTGTCGTTGATTACGTTTTTTGGCGTGAGAAGTTTGCGTTTGCACCGCAGGGGAGATGCGACGTTGCCTCATGACGACGACACGGTTGACGATGAACAGCGATTTCTTGGATTCGCCGCGCTGCTGCTGGCGATACTGAGCGGTATCGCCACCCTCTACACCGCTCTCGTCTTCGTGCTGATGGAGACTTGTCACTGATGCGTTTGGCAAGTTGGAATCTCGGTTGGTTGCTGCTTGGCTTGGGGTGGTTGGGGCCGCTGCCACGCTGGGCCGAAAGTTCGTTTGCAGCACACATGTCACTACACATGTTGATTGTTGCCATCGTCGCACCGCTCCTCGCTCTTGCCATGGCGGGGCTCCGATACGATCCGGTTTTAAGATTCCCGGCTTTGTTCTCGCCAATCCCAGCTTCGGTAGGCGAGCTGCTGATCGTCTGGGCGTGGCACGCGCCGGGATTGCATCACTGGGCACGCCATGACGCGTTGGGATTGGTCGTTGAACAGGGGATGTTCTTAGCCGCTGGGATGTGGGTATGGCTGTCTGCGTTCGGAGGCAGCCATCCCCGGAGTCTTGCGAGAGCTGGTTCGGGAGTGATTGGTTTGCTGTTGACTTCGATGCACATGACTTTCCTGGGCGCCTTGCTCGCTTTGTCACCCCGTTTGCTATATCAGCATCACCACGCGGGTTCAGGGCTTTCGCCGTTAACGGACCAGCATCTCGGCGGCGCGGTGATGTTAGTGGTCGGTGGGATCGCCTACCTGGCCGGCGGTCTCTGGCTGACGAAGGATTTGGTCCGTGGCGAAGTCTTCCCGCACATTGGGATCAAGCCTGCTCAATCGTCCGGCGTGGCCAGAGCCGATGAGACTGCATCCTGTCGTTCCCACTCGAACTTCGACAAAGTAATCCAATGAAGCGACGACTGAAAGAACTGGCGATCTTACTTACCGGCCTCGGCATTCTTGGCGTCATCGTCCTGGTCTCGGGGATTGTGCCGATCAAAGCGAGCAGCGGGCACTGGCCTATCACGCGGTGGATTCTGGACTTCGCCAGCAATCGTTCTGTTGGCTTGCATAGCAGTCGCATCGAGGTTCCTCCACTGGATGAGCCCGGAATGATCCGGCTCGGTGCGGCGACGTTCGACAGCAATTGTCGCTGGTGTCACGGTGCGCCCGGATTCTCCCAGCCACCGGTTGCCGCACAAATGACGCCCCATCCGCCGGAGTTGTCCGAGGCAGCCGGATCGTGGGACGACGCCGAATTGTTTTACATCATCCAACACGGTATCAAGTTCGCTGGCATGCCTGCCTGGCCGACACAGAAACGCAATGAGGAAATTTGGCCTGTCGTCGCGTTCCTGCGTGCGCTGCCGCATCTGGATGCCGGTCAGTATCTTGATTTCACTCAGGGCGACGGCGTAGGAATACACGCGGCCGAAACGCCAATCGATCGCCAAGTACAGTCGTTGTGTGCCGCATGTCACGGGACCACAGGCAGCAAGCCGACAAATGATCGGGTGCCTGTTCTCGCGTCGCAATCACGTGTCTACTTGAAACGTTCCTTGCAATCCTTTCGGGATGGCAACCGATATAGCGGCGTGATGATGCCGATTGCTCACCGCCTCACGAGCCAACAGATCGACAAGATGGCGAGCTACTTTGCTGAGCAGCCTCGGGATACTTCACCACCGACAGATTCGCGAGACGAAGGATTGATTGAAAGAGGTCGCGTACTCGCCCATCATGGTGACCAGGCGGCGAAGATTCCGTCGTGCATCGATTGCCATGGTCCTGGCGAGAACGCGCCGAGCGATGAGTACCCCAGGCTGGCTGGTCAACCGGCACGGTATCTCCAACGGCAACTTGAGTTGATCGCTCAAGGAAATCGCGGCGGTAGCGACAACGCATCCATCATGCACCCCATCGCGAACAAACTGGACAAGTCAGAGCGACGAGCTCTGGCTGCATTCTATGCTTCCATCAGCGGTAGCGACACAGAATAGAGTGTGCTAAACGAAGCGAGTGCCTGCGGGCATCGTTGTCACGTCGTCACGCGAGGCGGCGGAGACCGAACTCTTATGGTGTTTTGAATGGACGCCAAACGGGCTCATCCGGCGGAAGGGTGCGTTGGAGGTTTTGAAGGCATGGCTCCATTATCCGATGATTGATTTGTCGGAGGTGATAGTGAAAGTTAGCTTGGAGCCGCCGGGAGAAACGGAGCCGAGCTCGAATGGCGTGGACGTAGTGAGCCGACGGCGCTAGCCGAATGGCACTTACTTGAGACTGCAAAGCGGTCTTGGTAACCCGACGCGTGAGCGAGGATCATCAATTGACCACGCAAATCACTGCATTTTCCTCGCTGACGCATCGGGTTACCAACCGAGCAATGCCCCAAATGGGTCCAAAGTAAGTGCCATTCGGCGCTAGCCGCGGGTTCTTCATACCGCTATTTCCGGGTTCATCCGACGGAAACGTGCGCAGAGCACAGCTCCGTTTCTCCCGGCAGTGCCAGTCTAACATTGATAATCACATCCCACAAATAAATCCTTGGATACGAGAGCCATGGAGTGCCGGGATAAAACCGGTTCGCAATAGAGAATGAAAGTTTCTTGCGAAGAAGGTCTAGCCAATCACTTTGGCCTCCGACGGAGGGACGAATGCGGTAACGCGAGCGTTCTAAACGTCCGTGCAGGGGGAAGCGTAGGCCAGCTAATTGAGCTGCCCAGTGTTCATTGAAGCATGGCAGATAGGTCCGTAGTACCGTCGACGCGGGTGAACAAAGCTGCGACGGCAGTGGCGGAGTCCGTCGAGGAAAGGGACCTCACTGAAGGGAAGTATTGCCGAATTGGCGTCGATGCTCCGGACTCTGTACCGGACCAAATATCAATTGGACCGTCACGGGAAATCACGACAGGTAGCGACACAATGTGTCGCGATCGTTTGACCCAACGGAGGAGCCGTATGAGTCAAGGCTCACGTACGGATCTGTGCGGGGGGCGGATGGCAACAGCCGTCCCTACCGCGATCCTAGAAAATCCCGCACACTTGGCTCACCGCAGCGAATCCCACAATAGCATCTGATGAACCCTTTGTTTTGGCATCAATGGACGCAGGAGAAAGTGACTGAAAAATCCAACCTCCTGGAATTCGGCCACTAAGATGCGCGAGGAACTAATCTCATAGCGTTGCTGCCCCGTGTGACGAGCACATGGGGCAGCTAGCTCGTGGACGACAGGCAATTCATCGCCTCGTCCACGATGACGCTGGATATTCCAGCGTTCCGAATCATTTCAATTCAACAGTCACTCGTTCGATCTCACCGGTGAACTTGTTGGGCGGCTGGTAGTCGTGGGTCACGGGCTGGCCGGTGTCCTCTCCGACGCCGAAGGTATCGGTGCCGAAGCGACCGGGGACGGTGGCCTCCAACTTCTCCTGGGCGAGATGTTTTCCGTCTTGAGTGAAGGTGACCGTACCGCCAGCGCCCGGTTTGTCGCCGCCGTCATAGGCGAAATCAACGACCAGCGTGGCTTCGCCGTCGATGGGAGCGGAGCCCTTGAGTTTCGTATAGTCGCCGAAGTAATTGTAGACGAACACCGGCACGCCTCTCTCGAGGTAGAGGGAAAGGCCAGCGGCGAGTCCACCATAGCCCATGATGGTACCGCTGGTCTTGTCTCCCTCGGCCTTCACCTTGGCAGTCAGCGTCCACGATTGATTCTTCATCGAGGGTGCGGCATTCTCGGGAATGCGGATGGCACCTTCGTGGTAGGTGAAGACCTTTCCTTCCGGATCACCGCCGGGAACATTGGGCTTGGGAACCGAGAGGCGGCCAGCACCGCGATCGTCGAGTGGCTGCACGTCGAACTCTTTCATGGCCTCAGCGAATTTTGCCTTCAGCTCCGCTAGCTTCTCGGGGTTCTCAGCGGCCAGATTCACCGCTTCGGAGAAATCATCGGGTAGGTAGTAGAGCTCCCATTGGTCCTCATCCCAATTCCCTGGAGCGAGATCCTGACGCCATGGCAGTGTGTGCTGAGCATTCGCCTTCCAACCGTCTTCGTACAACGAGCGGTTGCTGAGAATTTCGAAGTATTGCGACTTCCGGCCCTCGAAGGTTGGGTCGGTGAAACTGGCCAGGAAGGAGGCTCCCTCGAGCGGTTTCTGCTCGACACCGTCGACGGATTCCGGCATCGGCAGGCCAGCGGCCTCGAGCACGGTTGGGAACACGTCGATCACATGCAGGAATGCCTCACGCGGCTTGTCGTCATGCTGGATCTTCGCGGGCCAGCTCACGACCATCGGATTGCGCGTTCCGCCGAGGTGCGAAGCGACCTGTTTGACCCACTGGAAGGGCGCGTTGCCGGCCCAGGCCCAGCCCATGGGGTAGTGCGGCTCGGAGCCAGGTTGGCCGACGGTGTCGAGCAGCGGAACGAGGTCCTCCAACGGGGTTTGCACGCCGTTGAGCGAGGCCATTTCGTTGAAGGTTCCGTTGGGGCCACCTTCGGAGGAGGCACCGTTGTCGCCGATGATGTAGAGCACCATCGTATTGTCAGCATCGGGTAGTTCTTTGATTGCGGCGAGCAAGCGGCCGACCTCGTGATCGGTGAACGACATGTAGGCTGCGTAGTTTTCCATCAACACGGCATAAACCTTCTTCTGGGTATCATCGAGCGTGTCCCAGGCAGGCACCCACTCGGGCCGCGGTGTCAGCTTCGTCTCCTTGGGCAGCAGACCGCTTTCCAATTGGCGTTCAAAGATCGCTTCGCGGTAAACGTCCCAGCCCTCGTCGAAGGCACCCTTGAAGGGTTCTCGCCACTCGGCGGGGGCCTGGTGCGGGGCATGCATCGCGCCGGGCGCGAAGTACATGAAGAACGGCTTCTCGGGTGCGACCGACTCGGAGAACTTCATCCGCGAGATCGCCCGATCAGCCATGTCCGTGAGCAGGTGATAACCTTCCTCGGGAGTCTTGTCGGGCTCGACCGGCGTCGTGTTCTCAAAGAGCACTGGATAGTATTGGTCGGTTTCCCCGGCATTGAAGCCATAGAAATAATCGAACCCCAGCCCGGTCGGCCAACGGTCAAAGGGGCCCGCCACGGTGGTCTCCCAATCGGGCGTGTTGTGGTTCTTCCCATACCACCACGTGGTGTAGCCATTGCCCTTGAGCACCCGGCCGATCGTAGCGGTCTGTTGCTGGATCATGGTCGAGTAGCTCGGGAAGCCCGTCGCCCATTCCATCAGGAACCCATTGCCAGCGACATGGTGATTGCGCCCGGTCAGCAGAGCGGCACGGGTTGGACCACAGATCGCCGTGGTGTGGAAACGCGTGTACTTCAATCCCTCGCCCGCGAGTTTGTCGAGTGCCGGGGTTGGGATCTGGCCACCGAAGGTGCCGGTCTGGCCGAACCCGACGTCGTCGAGCATGATGACGACCACGTTGGGCGCCCCCTCCGGCGCAGCGACTGGATCCTGCCAGTCCATTTTCGATTCTTGGTAGTTCTCGCCGATTTCGCCTTCAAAGGGAGACAGTGGGATCGGCAAGGAGGTCCGGTCCGGCCATTCCTCAGCAGAAGCGGATAGAGACAGGAGTGCCAAACAGCAGGCCGCCAGGCCAGTGAGGTAGGGCGATATCGTTTTCATGGCTTTCACAGGTTGCAAGGTAGTTTGGTTCACTCGAGATCGAAGAGGATCCCTTGTCTCTCGGTAACCGGGTGGACGGGATCACTCAGGCATCGATCATCGACCCGTTCGGGTTATAGGATTTCTCAGAGGGACCGTCCATACATGATACCGGATGTCAAGGCACGGAGTGGTGTTGGTTTGGAACACAGAGACCGTGCGTGGCGTGTTTTCATTCACTCTTCCTCCCGGAGGGTCGAGTGAAGCGAGGGGACGGTGACGCTGGATTGTTAGCAATTGTGGAGAGTCCCGATAGGGACGGCGGCACTCTGCTGGGGACGCCAGCCCAATGCCATCTACTTTCGACCGCGAGGGACGTCGATTTTATTACTGCAGCTTTTCCACCGGGCTTGTCCGGTGCATGTCGGCATGGGTTTACCAGCAATTGTGTATAGTCCCGATAGGGACGGCAGCACTCTGCCGGGGACGTCAGTCCCCGGTCCAGCCTGCAGTTTCCGACTCAGCCCCGGCAGGTAACGCTGTGAAGCATTTTTTTGCCGTAAAACACGGGGAAACTTGTTCCCAGGCTCCCGCCTGGGAACACAATGCCTTGGAGGCTCCGCCTCCCGATCATGTCAGCAGGCGGAGCCTGCGGTGCAGTGCGTTCCCAGGCGAGAGCCTGGGAACGAGTTGCAAATGCTTCACAGCGTTGCCCGGCAGGGGCGACAGCAGCGGCAAGATAGCACGTTCATTTCGGTTTCGCTGTCCTCCCTTCGGGACTTTGCCTCGTTGTTCTCCCGTGTTCCGGGGACTAGCGTCCCCGGCAGGGTGCTGCCGTCCCTCACGGGACTCAGGACACTTGGCTCGGCCCTGAGGAATTGCTAACAAATCATGCAGTAATACAATCGACGTCACCCGAGACTCGGGCGCGAACATGGAACGCGAGTCTCGGAGGATATCGATTTTGTTAATAGATCATTTGATGCTGGTCAATACTTCCAAAATCCAACAAGCTGAATTTTCCACGACACTCCTAGGTGGACCGCTCTTTCAACGAATGTTGCGCCGGAGAATCGGAGAACATTCTTTCGATCGTCGGACTCGAAGCCCTGCATCTTTTGCGGCGCAAAGCCACCCTGGCGTTGGTTCTCTGGGCGACGCACACGAAGAAAACTATTTCGTCGACAGCACCTGGTGGTTCTCGTCAACATCCTTCTGGAATGCGACGATGTCGTCGAGTGAGTTGGGCAGGTAGCAGCGGAACAGAGCATTCCAGTTCTGCGGGGCTTTGATGTTGTTGATCGATCCCTCGGGGCCATTGAAATTCAACGTGTAACTGCCGTCTTCATTCGGCTTTGCCTCCAGCGAACTCAACTTGAACGGGTCGGTCTTCACCCAGCCCTCAGCGGAGTAAACGGTGAGCGACCAATAGCCCGCGCGTTTGTACTGCAGCGGCGGTGCCTCGAAGGTGATGCTGGAGGCTCCGCCCTTCCTCGCAGCGTCATCGGCTGGGGCGACGACGAAGTAGTAGGCGTGGCGAGCTGGCAGACCGCCCCAACCGGCGAGATTGGTCATCTGGTAGTAGGGCTCGATGATGGCGTCGAGGCTCTCGACGAAGCCTTTATAGACGACGTCCTCTTTCGGCGCGCGGGCAATCAGGTCGTTGCGCAGCTTGTTGAAGGAATCGACGTCGTATTGTACCGGTGGAACGTAAGGCTTCGCCGAGCCGGCCTTGATCACCACGGAATCCTGACGCTCGTGGAGCTTTTTCATGCCAGCCGCGTCGGTCGACGGTGGCTGGGTGCGCATGAAGAGATACACGTGGTCGCCGTAGGTCAGCTGATCATGGCCGATCGTCTTGGTCTTGCCCGGATAGACCACCTCGAGCGTGACGTGATTGCCGTCGAAGACCTGGACCGAGTGGTAAAGGTCGTAATCGGGCACCGTGATCTCGAGTCCCGTGCTCGCGTCGAAGACGGCATAGGAGTAGATCAGGTCAAAGTTCGAGCGGATGATCGTCTGATTGTCGAGCTGGATACCATCGCGCTCGTGACGGAAGTTGTTCGGTCCGGACTTGATCGTCTCCTCGGCGAAATACTTGGCGGTCTCGGCGCGGACGATGTTTTCCATCGTCGCTTTTTCACCCCCTTCGGCGGTGAACGCAGGGCTGGAGGCGAGAGCGACCCCGTTGGGGCCAACGCCCGTTTTCTCGTCGGCGTGAACGAGCGGCGTGATGGCCAACAAGGCGGCCGTGATGATGAGATTGAAATAGGTTTTCATGGTGCCAGTTACGTGGGGTTTTTGGGCGGGGAGCAGAAAAGAATTCACCGTAGTGGACGAGGCGACGAGCTGTCGACTACCCACAAGTTTGCTCCCCCGTGTGCTTGTCACACGCCGAAGCGACGTTTTCAAATTAGAAAACCGCGGTATCGACACACGTTCCCCTGTCAGCTTGTCTGACAGGAAACCAAGTCGATCAACTTTGCTGTCATGCGGGGCAAGCCCGCATGGGAGCGGGGTGAATGCTCCATCTTTATCTAATCACAAAACGGAGATTCCTGTCAGACAAGCTGACAGGGGATCCGGTTTTTTGGGGAATCAACAGAAGGCGACGAGTCCATATCCTTGGGGACTCGTCGCCTCGTCCAATACGATCCGCAACAGGTGATTGCGAATCAAGTCTCAGGGAGTTTGCTCGACGAGTTCAGGCATTTTGTAATCGCCTGCAAGAACGCTATCTCCCGGCATGTAGACACGGAAGCATGTCCAAAACGGTGCAGTGGGGATAATGAGTTCATTTGGGTGTTCACCCTTCCCGAACTCGCTCTCCGGCACGAACCAGATATCAAAGGTCTTACCATCGGCATTCAACTGGATTGTTTTGTTGTTAAGAATAGAGCCTTGATCAGTTTTCAGGTGCTGGTCCTCTCCATAGATCGTTATGGAGTAAAAACCGAGATCGGCGTTTGCCAGTTCAGGCACCGAGTAGGTCGCTTTGTAGGCCTTGCCCTCTTCTACTTCATGTTTTTCGGTATAGTACGTAGCATCTTTGTCCGGCAGCAGCCCTTCGGCGATTGACACGCCCCGATTGCGATCTTCCAGGGACACTGGGTGTTCCACCGTACCCATCGTTCCTACAACGCCTTCCTGCTGTGCAATTGCCACCCATTTAGCGCGAACCTTGGCGAAGTCTTCCATATTCCAGTTGGTAACCTGGAAGGATTCCGGTTTATAACCATTAAGATGCTCGACTTTTAGTTGATCTTGATAGCCGTTTACTTTCTTGACGTCAGCTGGATCACTGGCATCCAATTGCATGCGAACATTGGCAAAGTAGAAATCTGTCGTTTCGTCCGCCGGTATCACATAGCGTCCAGGGCCATAGAGAACCTTGTAGGTGACATGATCGTGGTTCATCACATGCAGCGACATGTAGCGGCCATCATTCTCAGGCAGCGTGATCGCAACATCACCCCGGCCGTCAAGCATGGCGAAGGAGTAAAGCGTGTCACGGTTCATCAGCGGCGCAGGTTGCTCATCGAGAGGCATCGGCTTGCGGTGATGATTCCAGGTGTTATCGGCGCCCTGTGCAAACTCCTTGTGCATCGCGAGGTCATTCATCGCGCGAGCGAAATTCTCGTCCGTGACGGGAACCGGGTCGGCGGCCTGCAGTGCGGTAGAGACAAGGGTCAGTGCAAACGCCAAAGCGGCGACGGGGAAATTAAAATAATCTGGTTTCAACTGTCTTCTCCGGTAATTGTTCGATGGTAAAAAATCAGGCTCATCCGACGGAAGCGTGCGCGGAGCACAGGGGGAAGGTTTTTCTAGGCATGGCTCTAGTATCCAATAATCTTACAAAAATGCGTCGCTGACGAACGAATGTCCGCCAGGGACCGGCAACATCATTGGCGTACCGTCGACCGAGATATCCCTTGCCAAGCCAGCACCTCTGCAGAGCTCGGCTCCGTTTCTACCGGCAGCTCCAGGCTAACATCCACTATCGCCTCCGACAAATCAATCATTGGATACTGGAGCCATGCCTCCAAAACCTCCAGCGCACGCTTTCGTCGGATGAGCCAAAAAAAACATGGGTGAACACACATTGGACGGCAACTTGCAACAGTGACCCACCGGATGTGAGCCTCGTGATCTGCTGTCTCAAGTCTATATGGTGTTTGAGCCACGAATGCAAATTCATTGAGTAGCGACAACGGACGCGGGCCGCCCAGTGGCGGATGACGCGGCACGCAAAATCGCATTCTTCTAACCCTGCTTCTCGTCTCGACTCTGCAGACGCTTTTTTGCGTCTTCCAACTCCGCTTGGCGTGCTTCAATCGCTTTGATTAATCGTTCTCGGTGTTTTTGATCCACGTCATCAAGTTGCTGCTGCATCCACTCGATGTCGGCTTTGAGTGTGGCCATATAAGTATCGTAGTCGGACTCGAGCTGACGTCGAACCTCCTGGCGTCTGACCTCAAGAGCTGCTTGCTGGCCCTCCAGTTCCTGCTTGACAACTCCTTCGGCGTCCTGAGCACGTTGTTTGACGTCTGCGACCCGCTCATCGATCCACTCGCCGTAGCCGATCCAACCTTGGACCATCTCAGATTGCAGTTTACACAGGGATGCGGAAACTTGCTCAACTTCAGCCTGAAACTCTGCATCTGCATCTGCACCGGCCTGCTGAACCTCTCTTTTCATGACAGCAAGATAGTCATCTGTCTTTGCGGTCGTGTCTTGATAGGCGTTCTGCAGTTCCTCATGCAGAGTTCCCAGCTCTTTGGACAGCGATTCAGACATCCCGTCTAGCTTCACACGCACTTGATCGGAGGCATTTGCCGCGACCTGATCAAGCCGGGCGACCTCTTTTTCCAATTCGTTGATCCCTTCTCGATAGGACGCTCGCATCTGCCTTGCCGTCGCCTGGTATTTCTCGTAGAGATCAAAACGGGTGTCATCCCATTTCTTCCCCAGCGATTCATTAGCAGCCTGGGCCTGCAGTTCCAGAGAGTCAAGCTCTCCCTGCAAATAGGTGATCTGCTGCTGATACGAATCACCAAGTTCGTCATGTGCCTTCGACCATGATTGGCGAGTCCGCTCCAACTCGTTCACAGCCGCTGCGTTGAGTTCGGTTCCATCGGCGACCATTTGCTTCCACACTTCGTCAATCGCACGTGATCGGTTCTGCAACTCCACATCAACGGTTGACTGCAGCTCCACATATGTATCGGCTACCGCATCCCTCGTCACTTCCACCTCCGCTCGGAGGTTCGATTTGGCTTGCTCTGAAACAGCGAGCAATTTTTCTCGGAGAACTTTCAGTTGCGTCTGCAGTTCGGTCACCTTTGCGTCCAGCTGGGCAGTCCGCTCTTGACGACCGGAGTTCTCTTGCGCCACGCCTTTGCTGACGGGAATGAGCAAGCCAAAGACTGGCAGGCACACAAGAAGCATACGAACAGATTGCTGAAGATTGTTTGAAAACATCATCTGAGCGGTCCTTTTTAGATTGATATCCGAAGTCGTCGTCGATAAAAAATAAAAAACTACACTTACCTGCTCAGACGTAGTTCCAGATCCGTCTTGCACTCGTCGAGGCGGTTTTGCAGTTTTGCCGCGATGCGTCTTAGAAACCGCAGCAGCCATCGCGCCCACTGCGCGTTAGCTTGTCTCCGATAGTGAACGCTAATTTCCATGCGTCCGATTCAAAAAGATCAACGCGGAGCACCAATGCATACCGCGTTGATCGAGCTTCCCGGTGACACGGCGGTCTAGACCGCGTCGAATGTATCCATCAGGTCGAGGTCCTTGTACATCGACTTGACGGCATCGTAGTCCGCTTCGGCTGAGTCGACGCCGTCATACGTTGCCGCACAGACGGTCAAGTTAATGAGATCATCCATTGTGATTTTTCCATGATTGACTTGCAAATACTGAGATCGCGGGCGCAATTCCGTGTGGAACTTACGCCCTTCATCGGTACTGGCCTGCCATCACGCTGCAGGCTAGCTCTTGGCCTTATCGAGTGCCGACTGCAGTTTTTCCTCCTGCTCGTGTGTCAGGGACGTCTGCAGAATCGTGCCGCCGTATCCCTTGAGTTCCTCCAGAACTTTATCAGGAGTGGCCTTTCGAACGAGCACGAACAAGGCGGAACGCCCCGGTTCTAATTGGCCAGCGATTTGTTTCATAAAGCCGTCCTCGATCCCGATATCCGAAAGTGCACCCGAGAGGCCACCGGTGGCGGCTCCTACCGCAGCCCCAATCAAGGGAGCAAATGGATTGAAGAAAAAGCAGCCGATCAGCGTGCCCCACAGTCCACCATAGGCGGCTCCCGTGCCGGTCAGGCTCACCGGCTGGTGCAGTTTGACCTTTCCTTTTTCGGTCTTCACGGCGACGACCGCATCCTCCAGGTCGACCAAATAGTCTTGCTGCATCTTCACCAGTGCAAGCCGCACCTCTTCTGCCTTGAATTGATCGTCATAACCGACGACAACGAGATTAGCCATCATTTTGTCCTTCTTATTGGAAGTCGAGAAATCATTGAATCGCAGAAAAGCGATCCAACAAGTAGAGTAACAACGTATTCGTTTTTGACGTCAATATTGCGTCGTGGCAGTTCTCAGCACGAGTGTCATTCACCGCCGATGTCAACCTGACGCCGTTCTTCAGGATTGATGAATCTGATTACTTCACCGGAGTCGGCTGGTAAGCCGGGGTGTTGTAGGTGCCCTTGATGATCGCCTCGTCAGGGCCGTAGCTGCGAAGCACAGTCCAAAACGGGGTTTTCGGGGCGGGGAGCCAGTTGCTTTCCAGATCCTTGCCGGGTGATTCGGCGGAGACGTGAATGATCAGCGAGCCGTCGTCTTCATACTTCAGTCCGGGGGTGGCGCTGCCGATTGAGTAGCGTTTGATCGGGTTCTCCACGAGGAAGCGCTGAGGCAGGTTGTAGAGCGTGATCGACCAGAAGTATTCCACCGGAGGAAGATTCTCCTTGGTGAAGGTCAGGGTGTAGGAGTTTTTGGAACCGTCGAGCGGCTGCCCTTTCGAATCTGCCGGCATCGAGATATAGAAAGACTGGTCGGAGGTGTTGGCAAAGATCCCCATGTAGACACCCATGGCACGGTCGCGGTAGCGGGTGCCCAGAAGCTTGCGTGGGCCAAAGAGCTTATTGGCATCGAGATCCCCTTCGCCGAGTTTCTTCATTTCAGCGCGGGCGTCATCGATTCCGGCTTTCAGCGCGGTCTGGGTGGCGGCGTCGAGATCCGCAGTTTTCCATCCGCCTTCGGCGCTCATGCCGAGCGAGGCCAGCTGGTCATACAGCGGCTGATCGTCGGCGTTGCGTGTGATGAAGGGCAGCACGAAGCTGAAATAATCCCAGTATTTCAAGGTCTCCTCATCACCTTCGGTCCAGGCTGGCCAATCGACTGCAGGAGCGGCCGCAGGCGCTTTGCCGCCGGTGTAGGCGCTAAGCGGCTGGAGCTTGTAGCCTTGCTGGATCTCACTAACGCGAGGCATGTCGGATTCGCCGCCAATGACTTGAGTGCGGGTCAGGGATCCGAGCAGGTCGCTCTCGCCCTGGATGACCCGATCGACCCCCTCGGGGATGTCCCCTTTCCACGATGGGGAGGCGAGCAGAACTTTGACGACGTCGTTGCCGTCGTTAACCGAACCGGCATTGTCGACCACGAAGCCGAACATGTCGTTCCACTGACTGGTGATGAAACGCTTGGGTTCTACCTTCGGCACGGTGAGCACCCAGGGTTCGGCGCGGAGGTCGAGCCAGGCATACGAATAGGGGGTGTCGTTGTTCGGCGTGACGATGTCGGTGTCGGACGGTTTCGAGAGTCCGAGATGGATCCACTTGCCGAACTCGCGATCACCCTTGATGGCTTGCGCATACATGGTGCGGTAGTCCATCACCACGGGATAGGCGAAGAAATACGCCTGCTTGGCGATTTCCCGGGCCTGTTCCGGAGTCGGCGCGTCGGCCGCGTGGAGATTGCCGCAGAGCGCAAAGAGCCCGGCCAATGCGGATAGTAGTAGTTGTTTCATTGGTTTGCCTATTCAGTTGGAACGTCGATTGACTCAGTGGATGGAACTGGAAACAAGGCGCCGGATTCGCTTGGTGAACCCGACGCCGGATTGAAGGCTTGTTCTCGAGCGACTATTTCAGGGTCACTTTGACTTCGCCGAGCTTGCCTTGGAAATCGAAAGGTTCGCGATAATCGAAAGCGCGCCAGCGGTAACTTCGTCTACGAGAAACCACCGCTGGCAAAACACCTGTCTATGACGAACTTTTCGTGATCACTTGCTGCTGCCGGGCATCGCCACCGTGATATTGGGCGGATACTTCTTAAGAACCCCCATATAGCGGCTTGCCTCTTGGCCCATCAGAGTGACAATCGGGAGATAACGATTGCCGATGTTAAGGTTTTCCTGCGGATTCTCGTAGAGATTCACCATGGTTGTGCCGCCCGTTTCTGAGACGATGGCACCGCTGAATCCGCCTTTGAGACCCTGAGAGAAAATCGCATCCTGCAACTGAACGACCATGTGAAACTTGAACTCATCCATACGGATGGCTGCAAGATGCGCGTTCATCGTGTAGATCATGCTCTTTCGCGCCGACTGGCCCTCATCGGCCAAAAGGAAGGCCGTCTGATCGATGCCGTCAACATACCGGTCTTTGGGGAGGTATTTTGTGACCTCCGTGCCCGGCGCACCGGCCAGCGACAAGGCCGTATTGAATAGGTCCCCATAGAAGAACAGACCCTCGGACTTACGCGGCTCGATCATGCCCTTCCAGTAGAAGAAGGTCGGGACGCGTGTTCCGCCCTCCCAGGTCGAACCTTTGCCACCACGGAAAGGCGAGCGACCGTAAGGCGCCACTTCCTGTTCGGGACCGTTGTCGGAGCCTACAAAGATGAAGGTGTTCTCCAACTGACCGGTTTTTTCAAGCTTTGCCAGCAATCGTCCGAAAATATCATCGAGCTCGACAATCGTGTCCGAATAGCTGTTTCGAGCCCGTGACTTACCTGCGTAGTCATCATTCGGGTAGTTGTCGAAATGCGCACCGCGTGTCCCGTGATACAGGAACCATGGCTGATCTGTGTCGGCCTGTGAGTCGATGAACTCTTCGGAGTAGCGTGCCCAGTCCTGATCGAGGTTCTTGATTGACTCCAGATCGATTTCGTAGACGTTTTCAATGCCATCTTTGGGCGTGGCATGGACGTTGTAATGATTGAAGTTCAATTCCGTCATGTACTTCATCCGCTCGGGGCTGAGCGCGATTTCCGGGTTGACGTAGACATCACGCCATTCGGTGTACATGTCCGACACCCCGAGAAAGCCGTAGTAGTCGTCAAAGCCGACATCGTTTGGAACGGAGCCTTCGACCTCGCCCATATGCCACTTGCCGACACCCTGTGTCGCGTATCCTAACTTCTTCAGGATGGAGGCGACCGTTTCTACGCCACCCAGCCCGCCAGGTTCACCATACATCGGCGGACGCAGAAGGCCGTGATGCAAAGGATTCTGCCCCGTCATGACCGTTGCGCGAGTAGGCGTGCAGGACGGCGTGGAATACGCCGAGGTCAGGATCAAGCCCTTGGCCGCGAGCTGGTCGAGATTTGGCGTATCATTGCCCACCGCGATACCACCACCATTAAAGCCAAAGTCCATCCAGCCCACGTCGTCGGTCAGGAAGAACAGAATATTCGGCTTCTGGCCGGTTCGTTTTTCAAAATCGGCCAACTTCTGCCGGGCCTGATCGACATCATCCTGATGGATGATAACCGGCTCCATGTTATCAGCGATCTGTGTCGCCTGAACATGCAGATATTGGTTTGGATGGGAAAAACCGGGGGCAGTCGTTGCGCCGTCAGTCGAGCCACGCGGGTTCGCGGGCTGATTGGCGTAATCGACATCCTGCGCTGCCACGGGCTGTCCAAGACAGAGCGCAGTCAGGGCAATTGCCGGCAGGCGAGTTAGTTTCGTTTTCATTTGTATCTTCCAGTTAGCTAGGAAAAAAGCATTTTGCTTGGTTCAATAGTGTAGAGTTAATTCACTCAACGATAGTGGTTGTAACGCTTTCAATGTCTTGGTTGAAAACAAACGGGGCTTGGTACTCTTTGCTGACAGCACCACCTTCATCTTCACCTACGCCGACACCGTCATCTAATGAATACAGACTACTGATGGTATTAGAGATGAACTCCTGCGCTACTTGCTCACCATTGAGGTACAGGTAAGCATTGCCGCCTTTGCCAAGGCCGACATTGTTGCCCTCACCGCCTTCGCCATTTTCGTCGTAACGAAATTTGACAACAATTTCATTGTCGCCCTTCTTGAGCTTAGCACTGCTGGTGACTGGAGTGTATTCGTAGCCCAACCAATTGTATTCGAACGTTGGGGTACCGTCCTGGACGTACAAGGACCAGCCAGCAAAGTTTCCGCCCTGGGCGATGATAACACCATGCGTTTCTTGTGCATTCGCAGTTGTTATTCTTGCCGTCAGGTCAAATGACTTGTTTTTGATGTTGAGAAACGAGTTCTCAGGAATGCCCGTTGCACCGGAGTAGAGAGTCAACGTCTTTTTGCCAAACATTGCGTCGGGACGACCTGCAATTTCAGCATTCATACGCTCGAGAGTTCGGTCATCCAATGGGTACACGTGATACTTAGTCGCTTCCTTGTCGAACAGCTCCTTCATGCTCTTCAGTTTTTCCGGATACTCATCTGCCACATCATTTGCCAAAGCAAAATCCTTGCTTACGTCAAACAGTTCCCATGTGTCATCCTGGAGAGTGCTGAATTTCTTAGCGTCCTCCCAAAGCGGCCAATGAATCACGCGAGCAAACCATCCATCGCTATAAATTGCGCGGTTGCCGGCGAGTTCGAAATATTGTGTCGTATGCTTGCTCTTAGCCTTCGGGTCGTTGAACGAATTCGTGAAACTCTTGCCCGCCATTGAAATCTGCTTTACGCCATCAACCTCCGTGGGTTGAGGGAGATGAGCGGCATCAAGAATGGTTGGCGTGATATCAGTGACATGAGTCCATTGGCTGCGAATGGTGTCTTTGTCTTTTTTGATGCCGCTAGGCCAGCTTATCGCCATGCCATTACCGGAGCCACCAAAATCAGAAGCAGTCCCTTTCATCCAAGCAAATGGTGCATCACCGGCAATAGCCCAGCCTTTCGCATAGTGCCCAAAGCTGTCTCTGCTGCCCAGTTTGGCCAGGTTGTCAAGGATGAACTGCGGGTCTTCCTCAACTCCATTGTAGAAAGACAATGAGTTGAAACTACCATTGCGATTGCCTTCAGCGCTGGCGCCATTGTCACCGACAATATAGAAAATCAATGTGTTGTCAAACTGTCCTGTTTTCTTCAGGCTGTCGATTACTCGGCCAATTTCATGATCTGTGTGAGCAAGGAACCCTGCAAACACTTCCATCTGGCGGGCGAAGATTCTCTTCTCATCTTCGGTCAGCGAGTTCCAGCGGGGAACCCCATCCGGCATAGACGGCAGAACCGTATCCTGGGGAATGATGCCCATTTGCTTTTGGCGATTGTAGACATCTTCACGCAGTTGATCCCAGCCCATATCGAACTTGCCCTTGTACTTGTCTATCCATTCTTTGGGGGCTTGGTGAGGGGCATGGGTAGCTCCTGGCGCATAGTATGCAAAAAATGGCGTATCCGGGTTGTAGCTATACTGCAGATCCAACCAAGAGATAGTTTGGTCAGTCATATCGGTTGTGAAATGATAGTCTTTCGTGCGGGGTGTTTTGATTCGCGTAACACCATCAACGAGGACTGGTTGATATTGGTCAGTTTCACCGCCAAAGAACCCGTAGAACTTTTCGAATCCTACTTGGCTGGGCCATAGCTTTTGGTTCGCGGCCGGGCCGGTTTGCCAGGGTGGAATCTCGTGATTCTTGCCAAACATTGCTGTTTTGTAACCATTGTATTTCAGGATTTTCGGCAAGGCCGCAATGTAATTTGGCCTCATGCCGGTACTGCCGGGGAAGGCCGTTGCAGTCTCTGCGATAGAGCTCATGTTATTTTGGTGATGATTACGACCTGTTAGCAACGCAGTTCGAGTAGCTGAACAGACTGCTGTCGTGTGGAAATTGTTGTAAACCAAGCCTTGATTTGCGATTGAATCCAAGGTTGGCATGTCTACCAGACCACCGAATAATGATGACTGGCTGTAGCCAACGTCATCAAGCATGACGACGAGTACGTTAGGTGCTCCTTCAGGAGGACGAAGTTCTTCATAGGGTTCAGGACGTTGCACCTCTCTTACATCGAGCTGTGTATAGCCCTTGGGCTCCACATCGGGGATTGGGAGTCGAGTACGATCAGGCGTTTCCGCCAAGACGGGGCTGGCACAGAGTGCGAACACCCCTGCCATTAAGGTTGATTTGATGGTGATTTTCATATGTCTGCCAGGAATTTGCTTTTTGCGTGTGGCGCCCGAGGACGCTGTTGAAAGGGGGGGGATAAATCTTTAACTGTAAAACACCTAGTCTACCTGCGGCGTTCCGCAGGGTGCGAGCCCGATGGAGCGGAGCGGAATCGGGCTCGCGGACGGCTCTGCCATGGGGTGGTGTCGTCCGCCCAAAGCCCCAGTCTGATCAGTGAGCGATCATGGCGAAACAGGTTCGATCCGACACCTTTCACGCTGAAGGCGAACGAGGAGTCACCTTCTGCTCGCGCATCGTTCTCCGGCGTTACCGTTTTTGCATCCTCGGCGCGGGCGCTAAAGACACCGAGTACTCCGATCACCGCTGCAGCACTAATCTCTTTCATTCGCTTTAAATGCATTTCTATGTCCGGCCTGATACTGGTCTTTAATAAATGCACGTGCTTAGCGGTTAGCTTGTCAGTGAACCTTTTTGACGGCGGGCGGTTGCCAAGTGCCATCGAGGATGGCGGGCTTGCCCCAGTAGGCGCGGATGTAGAGACAGAACGTTCCCTGCGGCGCAGGCAGCCAATTGGACTCCTTGTCTTCGCCTGGTGACTCGGAACCGACATAAAGAGTCAACGAACCATCGTCATCGGTCTTGAGCGATTTGTTCTTGGTTCCCAGGGAGAAGCGGTTCAACTCATTGGGTGCGAAGAAATGCGACTTGTCGTAAAGGGTCAGTGACCAGAAGCCGTTGACGGGCGGCGTCTGCCCGGCAGCGAAGGTGACTTCATAGGAACTGGAGCCATCGAGTTGCTCTCCATCGGAGTCAAAGTCGGTGTAGTAGTAGCGTGTCTCGTCGATCTTGTTGTCGTAGATGTTCGAACGGGCGGTGCCGGTGCGGTCATAATAGTCGACGCCCCACTCGGCATTGTGGGTGGAACGATTCCAACGGTTTCCCGCTGGCGTGCCATTGTGTTCCCACCTCAGGAACTCAGAGATAACATTCTTGTCGGTCTCAATCGCGGTCTCCACGAGGGTCTTCTTGATTTCGGGATCGCGATCGGCCACGGCGAGCAATTGACGCAGCTGCGCATAGAGCGCCTCTTCACCGGGCAGTGGTGGCACGACATCGAGCACCTCACCCAAGGTGTCGAAGAAATTTTCGGGAACGACCCACTGTGTTTCGCCGCCCGATCCAGTGCCGCCCATGTCGAGACTCTTGAGTTGGCTCCAGTCCTTCGTCTTCATTTGGCCGTCAAACTCGGAGAGCGGATACATCACGACCTGGTTGATGAAGGGTTGGATGGCCTTCTTGTCCTCGGCGGTCTCATCCTGAAAGACGCGGGGCACGACCATTCCGTACTCGGTCGAGCTCTGCACAACCGCTGTGATGCCTTCGGGCTTCTCACCGTCCCAGTTCGGGCCGACGACAAGATAGAAGCCAGGCTTGGTGTCGTAGGGTTCGCCGAGTTCGGAGAACTGGTCGGTGCGAGCGTCGTACATGGCGTAAACCCAAAACCGATCTTCGAAGTCAGGCACCTGCACAACGACGGGTTCCTTGTCGAGGAACATGTAGCCGAGGCCATAAACAACATCTTGGTTCGGGCACGCTACGAAACGCTGCTCGGGCTTGATGTAGTCGTGCAACATCGCAAGGTGACCGCCTGGGGCGACGGGGATCGTTCCGTTCATCAGGGACGGTTCGGGCGCCTGAGTGATCTTGGCACGGCGGTTGTGCTGGTTGATCAGCGGCCAGCCCCAAACGTAGGCGCTGGCGGCGAGTGTCTTGGCGTACTCCTTGGGCATCTGGACGTCGGCAGACGGTTGGGCCAGATCGTCAAAACTATTGGGAGCGGGTACCTGTTGGGCGACCAGCGATGAGGTGAGGAGTCCGGCGATGCCGAGGGCAGAAAAGAGAGGTTTCAATTTCATTGTTTTGCAAGTCGTTGAGTAGCGGGTGAGAAGGAATAGTGAGAAGACGGTGCCGGCGTCGCTTGTGTAATGTCGAGGGACGTCGATTTTATTAATGAAGCTTCTGTTGATGATCGGTGTCTCTCAGAACGACATGGTCCTGAGCCGCGAAGCGGCGGCATGATGTAGCCATGGGCGTGAGCCCAAGCAATTGCAGTTGTTTTAGGCCGGAGGCCGACACAACCTCTGCCGGTGGCGTCAGCCACCGGAAAGAGTGGCAAAGAAATCGCAAGCCCCGGAGGAGGCGACACAGGTGGGCAACTGTGTCGCCCCCTCCGGGGCTTGGTGGGTTCGTTAAACATCCAGACCGGTGGCTGACGCCACCGGCAATTCCTGTGTCGGCCTCCGGCCTGGAGGGTCCAATTCCACTGGCTCACGCCCGTGGATAGGGACGGAACACGAATCGCAAAGCTGCAGTAATATAATCGACGTCCCATGCCCTGGGCTTTCGTACAGCCGCCCCGTTGGGGCTCAAGAACGCCGAGTTGAATAGCTGCACTCATTAAATCGACGTCCCTCGCGCTTGGCGTGAAGAAACCGGGGCTAGCGCCCACCGGCTCATTGGGTTATACCGAATGGCTTGCCCACACCTACTTACTTCAGCGAAACAACGACTTCACCAAGCGTGCCTTGGAAGTCGAAAGGCTCGCGGTAGTCATAGGTGACCGGCGTGCCGGTATCCGTGCCGATGTCCTGGTTCTCCGATAGCGAGTATTTCATCGGCGAGGTCTTCTCAACCTTGCCACTGCCCACTTGCTCGCCGTCAACGGACAGCGAGAGACTGCCGCCTTTGCCGACTTCTCCTTGCTTGCCGTCATAGGTGAACTCCATCTTCAGGGTGTGATCACCAGCAGCAATCACATCATCGCTCGACACGGTGTAGCGTGCGACGTCGAGAAAGTTGTGCGTCGCCACCAGTTTTCCGTTGAGCAGATAGAAGCCCCACCCGCCGGTATTGCCACCCTGAGTAAAGATCATGCCGTTGGCATTGTCGTCGATCTTGACCTCAGCGGTGATGGCGAAGGACTTGCTCTTCAAATCCGGCGCCGATGCTTCGGGCAACCCGACGACGGGAATCGGATAGACAAACTTATCGCGGCCTGCCGCCAGATTGGGTTTGCCCATCAACTCGGCGCTAAAACGTTCGGCACCACGCCAGTCGAGTGGGAGGACCTGTGCTTTGGCCGCGGTAGCCCACCAGAGCTTGATCATCTCATCGAGCTTCTTCGGGTTGGATTCGGCGAGGTTATTTGACTGAGAAAAGTCCTCTTCCAGATTGTAGAGTTCCCATTGGACACTCAAGGGATCGAACTCACCCCGGTTGGGGTTCCAAGGCTCGAACGATAAAGCGCCGGCCCACCAACCATCTTTGTAGATGCCGCGGTTGACGAACATCTCGAAGTACTGGCTGGTGCGAATTTCTTCGGCGTCTTTATCTTCCAGAACGCTGAGGAAACTGCGGCCTTCGATCGGTTTCTGCGCCGTGCCGTTGACGCTGCGTGGCTCTTCGATTCCGGCGGCATCCAGGATAGTTGCAGCCACATCGATGACGTGTGTGAATTGGCTACGAACTTCTCCGCCATTGTCGTACTTAGCAGGCCAACTGACCAACATCGCGTTGCGGGTGCCGCCCAGGTGGCTGGCGACTTGCTTGACCCACTGGAACGGCGTGCACACGGCATGCGCCCAGGCGGCGGGGAAATGATTGAAGTGTTTCACGGTGCCGATCTCGTCGATGAAGGGCATCATGTCTTCGGTTTGCATCTGCACGCCGTTGAAAAAGGCGTTCTCGTTGAGAGTGCCGGGGATGCCGCCCTCGGAGGATGCTCCGTTGTCACCGATGATGTAGACGACCAACGTGTTGTCCGAATCGGGAAGTGTTTTGACATAGTCGAGCACGCGGCCGACTTCCTGGTCGACGTGTTTGCCATAGGCGGCGAACACTTCCATCATGCGGGCCGACAGTTTCTGCTCGTCCGCCGAAAGAGTGTCCCAGGCCGGCAGGCTGTCGTGGCGTTTGGTCAGCTTGGTATCCTTGGGGACAACGCCCATCTCGATCTGGCGGGCGAGGGTTTTCTCGCGGTATTTATCCCAGCCATCATCGAATTTCCCTTTGAATTCTTCAATTAACTCTGTTGGCGCCTGGTGGGGTGCGTGAGTTGCTGCAGGCGCGAGATACATCATCCAAGGTTTGTCGGGCTGGATGGCCTCGGCTTGCTGTAGCCACTCGATGGAATGATCGGCCAGATCGACGCTGAGGTAGTAATCCTCGGCTGTCCGCTGGGGCAGTGGTGTCTGGTTCTCATACAGATTTGGCCTCATCTGGTTGGTGTCACCCGCCATGAAGCCATAGAAGTAGTCGAAACCCAGATTGTTGGGCCAGTGATCGAAAGGCCCCATCGCGCTGGTTTCGTATGTTGGGGTGTTGTGATTTTTACCGATCCATGAGGTGATGTAACCGTTCTGCCGCAGGACCTCCGCGAAGGTCGCGGTGTCTTTGGGGATGATTCCGGTGTAGCCGTCGAAGCCCGTGGCCACTTCGGTGATGTTGCCAGAACCGGCGACGTGATGATTGCGGCCGGTCAGCAGTGCTGCGCGGGTGGAGGTGCACACGGCCGTGGTGTGGAATCGATTGAAGAACACACCTGTTTGGGCCAGTTCTTCCATGTGAGGTGCGGGGGTACCGCCGCCCGAAACAGAGAACTGGCCAAAGCCGACGTCATCGAGTAGCACCACGAGCACGTTGGGTGCGTTCTCAGGAGCCGCAACCTGCTTAGGGAATGCTGCAGGATCAGAATTGAGATAAGTGGTACCGACGTTGCCCCGGTACTTCTGCTCGGCATAGGGCAGGCCGAGCTGCGGCGCGGTCACGCCCGGTCGACCTTCCTGGGCCACGGCTACTGCGCTGCACAATCCGATCGTGCAGGACGCACTGAGCGTCAGCGCCATCATTCGAGTGAACTTCATCTTGAGATTCTCCTGGTAACAGATTGACGGTGTTCTGCCGATCGTTCAGCACTAGCGGGTCGACATCGACTTTGGACCGCGTGCCCACTCTCTCGTCGTCTATTCGTGAAGACCTTCTGTTCGGTGAAACCAGAACCTAGACCGCCGGCGGCCGTGTGAGATCACGGGGTACCGAGGGGACGCGTTCCAATGGCGAAGACAAGAGCCGTAGCGGGGGCGAGAGATAACTCCGGTGCACCGTTATGTTCTTACGGCCACTTGAGTCAATCGATCGTCCCACGCCAGTACCGGCTGGAAAGAACCGCATGGTATCGACCAGGCAATCGAGATGCAAGGAAATTCAGCTCCCTCAAGCCGTTGAGTCTTGCGGGGTGGGGGGGGGGTAGTCCGCTGGGCTGGCCCAGACAACCAGATGGCCCCTGGTCGCGTGCGATCGGGGGCAACGCCGAATACCGCTTCGCAAACTAAAGTAAGTGTCATTCGAGCAACGCCCCGGTGGATTGCTCAGGCCAGATCGGAAATCTGATTTGCCCGGAAACTCAGTTCACACATCAGCCGTCGTCACGATAGAGAGCCAAGCATCGAGATTGCTGCTCAATTCTTGCTGAACATTGGCCCCGTCTCGAATGCTGAGACACCGCGTACCGTGATCGTTTCATGCGAGATCCAGCCTCGCATCATGCGTCCCCGATGGTTGCCAGCCCGTTGAATGCAAGCTTTCTCCGGTCCATTGTTTTGAACACGAGTTTTGAAGACAAACGACACACTTTCTATCTTTGCTCAGCCCACAGAGTTTGTCTCCACGCAAGACATGCTCGTCATGCTTTTGCCGAGTTGCGATAGTGATCGACACCCCCTACCATTGGAGTCCGTTCGCAAAGCAATCCGTTTCAACCATGCCCACCCCGAAAAAGGCACCTCATGAAAAGAACACTTCCACTGACAGTCGCCATCCTGATGCTAGGCTTGCTCGGATGTGGCTCTTCCTCTCAAACAAATGTGCGAGAGGGGGCCGATGATCAAGCGATTGCGGATTATGAAGCCGCAATCGCAGAACTCGAAGAGAGTGACAACAACGCTGAGCAATAGTCACCAGCGTTTGGCAACATGCAATGCGGGCGAACCAGATCAGTTGGCGCCGCATCAAAAACTGTCGCTAATGGTTTCACGGGCTCCACGCGTGCCCAGGGCGCCCCAAAGTCCATAAGGACTCTTGGCGCCAGGCTGATTGTTATTGGCGTCGTTGCCATTGAGGTACACCATCGGATTGCGGCTGTTTCCTGCTTCGATTGAGTCGGTAATGAACTTGACGGCCCCATCAGCCATCAAGACATGTGCTCCACCTTGATGCCGACTCGAAGCACCAACGAGATTATTCCGTGTTGAGCTACCCATCGAACAGAATTCACTATTGGGCGGCAAAATGGTAAAGAACATCCCAAAGGTGGGGATGTAGTCAGCCCAGCGGAATCCTCTGCCTTCTACCGAATTGAGCACGTTCACGCCACCATTCCAGAACTGTGGTCGCTCGGGATCGATAAGAGGGGGTGACTGGTCTCTGCACCACGATGGATTGTCTCGGAGCACGGCTTCACTATTGTCGGTGCTATCACTACCTCCCGTGCCCATGGTACGAGTGTCTCGGTCGCCAAGATCGGTAGCGATCTCGCCAGCGGCGATGGTATTCGACGTTCCGTCGAGGATGTCGCGAAACCTCATCGATGCATGCGACACAAAGACTCCTCGCGAGGCAGCTTGGGCATGCATGGCCTCGCTGCTGCTTATCGGATATGGCAATTCCGTCGCACTACTTCTCACCCGAAGCCGACCATCACGGGCTCGATAGGTTGAGTCACCGACACAGGCAACGTAATTCGTACGACCCAGGGCCGGCAGACCGACTCCCGGATCACTCGGGCAACGAAACGTGGCAATATCCGAAACCCATGGATCATACTGAATTTGCTGAGGTGTTGGCCCCATCGGGTTGTAATTAGGACCCCTGTTATACGGATTGCTAATTTCCTGCCATAGCGCCTGCTGCTCAATCATTGGAAGGAGCCCGACCAGGAAGCTCAGCCGCATATTGCTGGATTCATTGCTGCTCGACCAGATGTTCAGGGGCGACGAGGGATGCGTTCCAGATCCGTGGATCGGCAACTGATTGAACGAAGCGTGATAGTTATGTATTCCCAGTCCAATCTGCTTGACATTGTTGCTACAACTCATTCGGCGCGCTGCCTCGCGAGCTGCCTGTACAGCGGGCAATAACAATCCGACCAACACCCCGATGATCGCGATCACCACCAACAATTCTACCAGAGTGAATCCTGGCAACATTCGAACTCGATTCATCGCTAACTCCAACTGACTTACAGGCAAACAAATCCCACTAAGGGGAAGCTATCTCTCGATGCTACGCGATAGCGTGTGACGAGACAGCGTAGCAGTCCGGTCGAGGCCACGCAAACGCTGTACGGCCCACACGCCAGTCTTTCGAGGCGAGGGGGCGAGCTTCGTCTACCCGAGACTGGCCTGACCTCAGATAGCAACGGGGGATCACTCACTGCCATAGCCGACAGGGGGCAGCGTGCGGTTCTCGCTTTGCGTTACCGCTAGGGCTGGAGGGTCTCGTCGCCCACTCTCGAGTGTTAAACGTGACGCTTCGTCGGCTTGGTTGCCCGACGCACACGAGCTGCCCGCGCTGCGGTACAAGAGGGCGCAGCACAATCGCTGCGGCGACGAAGCCACTTACGCAGTGAGCGAAAACCGACTACGTCCGGCTTTTAGCGGCGTAGAGTTCGGCGTATTCGATGGCCCAGGTATCGATCAGTTGCGAGAACTCTTCCGGATCGACTTCGGGGATCTTTGCGTAATGGGCGCGGTTGAAGATCTCGCGGTTCATTACGGTGCCTTTGGCCTTGAGGTCGAGCACGCGGAGGTTGCTGTAGGGCCGGATCACGAGTTCGAGGCGACTGTAGAGATTGCTTCGGCGACCTGACTCGATGCGTAGATCGTCGCGGTAACAAGCTTCTCCCCAGCCTTCTTCGCCGAAGATCGCCTCAGTACGAAAGCCGGGGAAGTGTTCAGCGACACGCTGGACCGCCGTTTCGATCTGCTCCGAGAGCGACAGGCGGTAGGAGGTGTGCAGTCGCTTCAGTTCTTCGTCACTGAGTTCCTTGCGGCGTTCTTCGGAGGCTTGGTATTCGCCGCGGCGGCGGCCTCGTTGGATCGCGGACTCGAGCCGAGAAGTGAAATCATCGCTCATGAGGAGGTTTCCTCGCTCGATCCGGCGGTGGGATTATCCGTTCCAGCGTTATCAGCGGCTGTTGCGTCTGCAGGCGGTGTCACTTTGGCTTCGCCGGATTGCTTGGCAGGTTGCTCTGCGGGAGGCGTTTTCTCCGCAGGTGCTTTGTCCTTGGTGACAAACTGCATCAGATCGCCGAAGGATCGCAGCGGCTCCTTGCCTTTTTGCATCGCGTCGGTGAGCGGCGCCGAATCGGTTTCTTTGCCCACGACTTCGTAAACTTCGGGGCGTCGCGAGCCGCGTCCGCCGCCACGTTGATCGCGTCGTCCGCCGCCGGAGCGACCTCGGTTGCCATCGCGTCCGCCGCCACGGTTATCGCGACGGGGAGCGCCACCGGATTGCGAGCGATCGCCGGGGCCGGAAGAGCGGCCACCGCGTCCGCCGGACGGATTGCCGCCACGGCCTTGCGGGCCACCAGAGTCTTTCCCAGTCGCTGCGCCGGCCCCGCCGCGTGAACCACCTGGTCCGCCGCGGCCGCGACCGCGTCCGCCGCCGCGTGAATCATGGCGATGGGACTGGAGCTCGGCTTCTCGTTCAGGCGAAATCGCGCTGAGGCCTACGCGGCGTCGCTTGCTGTCGATGCCAGTGACCCAGGCCGACACCACGTCACCGACTTGGACGGCCTCGTGCAAGTCTTCGACGAATCCATCGGACACGCGGCTGACGTGGATCAGCCCGCTGCACTCGGGCGTCAATTCCACGAAAACACCAAAAGGCATCACGCCGACAACGACGCCGATCACTTGGTCGCCTTGCTTGAGTTCGCTCAGAGCGGGCATACGATTCATCACGGCTGGGGCGGGTCCGCTGACGGTGCCCTCTCCAAACGGTTCGCATAGCCAGCTGACGATCTGCAGCGATCGATGGACGCCGACTTGCCATTCTTTGATCAGCTTCTCGACCTTGGCACGCTCCGGCTTAGCTTGGCGGAATGGTTCAGCTGCCGATGGTGCCGCTTCGCCGTCCTGCGTTTGAGATTCCGTGCTCGAAGCATCGGCTGAGGCCGTTGCCGGTTCTGCCGCAGCTTCAGCGGATTCGGACGCCTCGGTGTCAGTAGATTGCTCGCTCGCCTCGCCGGACTCGGCCTCAGGCGACAGTGGATCACCGGCGTTTGCGGACTCTTCCGCACTGGCCTGATTGGCCGCGGGCGGATCGCTATCGTCCGGCGCGGTCTCACTCTCGGCGTCGGGCGTGTCGGCGGCTCCGGTATCGGCGGAATCCGTATCGGCGGAATCGGTGGGGCCGAAGGCCGCCGTGTCTGCGGCGGGATCGGCCGCATCGCCGGAAGATGCTTCGCCTTCAGCGTTCTCGGCGGTTTGCGGCGCGTTGGCGGGAGCCTCGCTCGGTTGCGGGGCGCTTGGTTGTGGTTCGCTGAAATCGGGGAGTTCGTAGCCAGCGGGTGAAGCCGGTGGCAGTTCGATCTCGAGGGCCTTGGCCAATCGTTTGGCCAAGGGGTAGTCATCGGGATGAATCAGGGTGCCATCGAGAGTCTCGTCGCTGCAGAAGACCCGCAGGAACGGGAGTGCTTGGCGGGTGTGAATCGGCGAGGGCCAATCCGCTCGAGCCAGCAGGTCGTCACGCGAGCTGACGAGTTTTTCTCGCCGCTGGGTATCGATGGCGTCGGCGGTTTGCCGCGTCATGCCCGGCAATCGCTCCAGCCAAGAGGGGGTGGTGGAATTGACGTCGACGCCACCGCGAGCAGCACCGCTGACGAGCACATCCTCGAGCGCATCCAAGATGGCTTGGTCGGAGAGTTCCCGCTGGAACGATCCCAGACGCAGTTTGAGTGGGTCGACTTTGACCATCGCTTGGGATGGTTGGAGCGTGGAGAATGCGATCCAGGCGGCGGCGCGGAACCGTCGCGGCGTCGATTTCATCTCTTGATCCCCCGCAGCGCTGCCCGCATAGGCATCGGCGCCACTGCGATCAGCGAGCGTCCAGCGAATGGACTGCTCGGCGGACTGTTTGATCAGCTCGCCGATCGCGATCATGCAGGCGCGGCGGGCGGGCCCGTTGCTGATCACGATCAGGTCAACATGATGCTGATGGATCAGCTCGCCGATCTTGGTCACCGCGAGCGTTCGCATCGCAGCGGACAGTTGGCAGGGAATGTCCTCGTTGTGTAGCACACGACCATCGGCTGACACGATCGAAGTCGCGGCGGTTCTGGGGCCGACGGCATCGATCGACATCACCACCTTCGCCGAGACGCCACCGCGATTGATTTGGGCGTGTAGGTTATCTGCGGCGATCGAGACGAGTCTCGCTGAGGCTTGTTCTTGAATCTCGTCCCACCATGCCCCTTCGGCGGCGTCACGCAGGGCGGCTTCGTTGGTGGCAACGATGCCAGCGAGGTGTTCACCGAAATGGCGATTCAAGTTGCCGGCGGCCTTTTGCATCTCGGCCACCAATTGAGCGGCATCGTAGTCAAAGGCACACTGGGCCACTTGGCTCCGCAACGCCCGTCCGAGCATCACGATTTGGAAGGCGCTCAGTTTCGACGCAGGCATGCGTTTGCCGGCAAGCGGTTTGAGCGTACTGACAAGCCATCGGCGGCGGCGCTGACGCGGCGAAATCTTTTTCTTCTTGGGCGGTTTGGCAGCCGCTTTTTGCTCAGTCGGCACCTTGGCGGGTTTCGCTTCGGCGACAGCTGCCGACGTTCCGGTTGCCCCAAACTCGGTTGTCGCGGGAGCGGCGGCGACGCCGGTGTCGGCAACGGGTGTGGTCGCGTCGGCGCCCTCGGCGGCTGCCCCAGAATCGGGGGCCCCCGTTGGCTGCGTTTCCGGTGCCGGTGCCGTCGCAGCGGCGTCTGCGGCGGGCGGTTGGGCTGTCGGAGCCTCAGCAGTTGGAGTCTCGGTCGCAGGAGTCTCGGTCGCTGTCGGTTCCGTTGCTACGGGGTCGGCAGCAGGCGATTCTGTTGCCGGGGCTGCTGCTTCGGTGGGTGCATCGCTCGTCGCTGGGGGGGCAGTGTCAGACGGTTTCGCTGTTTCGGCAGGCTCGGTCGACTCCGGCGAGCCTGTTTTCACTTCGGCTGGATCAGCGGCCGGTGGCGTGGCCGCTTCGGCTGCAGCTGTTTTTTCGCTTGCATCGCTATCCGCGGCGGCCGGGGCCGCGTTCTCGCTCGGTTGGGGTTTGCCCTTCTTCTTTTTCTTCTTGGCGCCTTTGCCCGAGCCTGACTTCGCGTCGTTCTCGTCGCCACCGTGTGGGTCGGTGACCTCGACGACGTGGATCTTCGCGTGCTTAGAAAGCCACCGCACGGCGGCGCCCATGATACGCGGATCACCGCTGAGCCGTTTGGCCAAGGCGTCATCGAGCTTCGCCAAGACAGCATCGGTAGCCGGGGCCGCCGGTGCTGTATCGTCCGTCGCTGTATCGTCCGTCGCTGTATCGTCCGGCGTCTGCGAGGCTTCGCTCGCGGCGTCGCCCGGGGGCTCTGGAGTAGGCGTTTTCGCTGCCGATTCGATCACCGCTGCGGCGATCCCCTCGAGGTCATCGCCGTCGCCCTTCTCGGGGCTGAGCAAGCGAACGGCCAGCCGTTGGGCGAGGCTGCCGGATTCCCCGGCCTCGGATTTGACCCGGCGACTGAGTCGATCGAGCAGGCGGCGTGATTTCGCGCCCGAGATCGCCCGCCCCAAGGCTGGATCGGCCAATTGGGTGGATTGCCAAGCCGCGTGCAATTGGTCGCGATATTCATCGAGTTTCTGTTGCGACCGCACGGCGTGCGAGAGCGCCCACAAGCTCGACTCGTCGAGGCCCCCCAATTCGTCCCGCCGATATCGGGCCAAAAACGGGGGCGTGTAACCTTGCTCAATCAACGGCAGGGCCAAACGTAAACTCGACACCTCGCAACGCCCGCGTTGGGCGATTGCGTCCAGATCAACGTTCATCAGATGTTCGGTCGCTTTACTAGCTTGAAGGGGACGACGCGAGAGTCAAACGGTCGTCCGCGAAACATGCAAAAGTGGGTAAGAAGATCAAGCGGTCGCCGTCGCGTAGGGTATCTCTATCAGGCACAAACCCGTCTTTTCAACCAGACGCATTCACTACCCCATCGAGACGCTGCGAGGACCATAGACGAACCGCTCGCAATCGAGCCTGGGGAGAATACGGTCGCGACCCCAACATTGTCAACATGGTTGACATTGTCGACCGACGGCTCCGCCCGTCGTGAGTTGGTCGTGGTGTGTTAGCTCAGACGGTCGGAGCGGTCTGGCTACGATGTTTTGCGTTGACATTGTCGACCGACGGCTCCGCCCGTCGCGAGCTGGGCGTGGTGTGTTAGCTCAGACGGACGGAGCCGTCTTGCTACGATGTTTTGCGTTGATATTGTCGACCGACGGCTCCGCCCGTCGCGAGCTGGGTGTGGTTTGTTAGCTCAGACGGACGGAGCCGTCTGGCTACGATGTTTCGCTTTGATATTGTCGATCGGCGGCTCCGCCCGTCGCGAGTTGGGTGTGGTGTGTTAGCTCAGACGGACGGAGCCGTATGGCTACGATGTTTCGCTTTGATATTGTCAACCGACGGCTCCGCCCGTCGCGAGTTGGTCGTGGTGTGTTAGCTCAGACGGTCGGAGCCGTCTGGCTACGATGTTTCGCGTTGACACTGTCGACCGACGGCTCCGCCCGTCGCGAGTTGGTCGTGGTGTGTTAGCTCAGACGGTCGGAGCCGTCTGGCTACGATGGATTCGGAGCGAATTAGCTATTTTCAACATTTTTCTTGAATCGGCCAGTCAGATCGGCTATACAGGAATCCGGGGACCAGGTGGTGTCCCCTCGCTATTCTTATCGCCCCTTTGGTGATTTCTTGCAATTTCGAAGCTCGCGAGTCGTCTTGACGATGGTGTGCGGCGCGGTTTTGGCAACTGTGTTGGATTCGGGGCCAAGGGTCTATGCGGCGGATCCGGTGTCGTGGTCGACGCCCATGGGTGAAGTGCCTGCGGCGACGGCCGATGACGCGTTAGTCGTCGTGCTGATGACCAATGATGTCGCAGCACAGCAAAATGCTAGGAAGCGACGTTCCCAGCCCGTGTCCTGTTGGTGCCAGCGTTCGTTTGAGCGGTCGGTATCGCGGGTACCCGCCGGTTACTCTCTGCCGTCGGCACCCATCGATTTCCAGCATTGGGCCGTCGGCCTGCCGCCAATCGTCACAGGCGGCGAGCGGCCGAGCGATGTCGAGCGTGCCATCGCGATCGTTACCGATGGCAAATATCGAATTCTGGCGTTGTCGGTGGGGGTGCCACACGGTCAGGACCTCAGGCAGTTGATCGAAGACGCCGAGGACACGCGGGTGTTGCTGCGCCAAGATAGCAGCGACGCCAATGAGAGCAGCGTCAAGGAAACCGTCGGGCGGATCGTCGATCGCATTCGCGGGCGTCTGAATCGAATCTGGCAACGCGAACTCGATCGACAGTTCGATGCTCTGGGAGAACCCGACGGCGATCCCATTGATGATCTGTTTGAGGAGACGACGCGTTACACTTCTGCGGTGAAACTGCGACTCGGTTCCATCGCCGGTCAGCTCCATCAGGTCTACCTGCAGGACGCTCAGACCCGATTTGGCTTGACCGAGGCCAGTGACCTCAATCGGCTGGCCATCCTCGAGCAGCATCCCGCCACACGACTGCCATGGGTGACAACGCTCGCGCCCTTTGTCGTGGGCTCCGACCTCCGCTCGCTCTACACCGATCTCGCCGAAGTCACCTGGGGGCAGTGTGTGATGCCCGTTGAAAGACCGGGCGAGCAACCGAGCGAGGCAGCGGACGATCCCTTGTCGCTGGCGGAATGGGTGTCTCAGCGTGACGAGAAGCGTCCCTTCACGCTGCAGCTGCGACCGCCCCTGCTCGAGGACCGTATCTCTCCGCAGCGCGCGCAAGTCACCGACGTGGCACGCCGCCGCGGATTGGGATGGCAGGACCTCGATGCCGTCGTGAAGGTCACCCCCAGCCGCGAGGTTAGCCCGGGGGAAATCGCAGCCTGGTTATCGCAAACCGATGGCAAGCCGATTGACCTACGCCGTCCCAGCCGCGCGCGCTTTCTCTTCTTCCGATCCCCCAGCGATCCCCCCTACCCGATTCGTGACGGCAGCCCTCCCGGCCGCGCGATCTCCATGATTCGACAGGTGCAAAAATGAAATTCAAGTTGTTGACGATCGTTCTGCTAGCACTCGTCCCCACGACCGCGTGGGCGGTGTCGCCTCCGGAAATTGCCGGTGGCGCCCAGCTCTTCACGCAGGAGTGGCAACCGCACAACTCGGCCCTTGGTGGTGACGGGTTGGGGCCACTCTTCAACGCGACCTCCTGCGCGACCTGCCATCAACAAGGCGGCATCGGCGGAGGCGGTGAAGCGGCGTTCAACGCCACCTCTATCGGGATCGATTCCATTGAAGTCTACGGCCGCCGAGTCACCCTGGCGGTGCTCGCCAACCTGGTCTCGCAATTCCACCCAGGTTTTGTCCAGCCCGACGGGAACGTGGCCAACGTTGCCGGGCTGCCGCATCATGGCGGGAGTTCGATGCTCCGCGGATTCCATGAAAAGGTGCTCCAGCAGGCCGGTGCCAACTACGCTGACGAAGGCGGCCCTACCGAGGCAGCCGAGGTGCGGATCGCCAACGGGAACCCTATTGTTTTCGACGACACCATCAACGGCTATCGAATCCGAATCAAGGCCCGGATGTACAGCCGCAACACAACCGCGTTGTTTGGCAGCGGTTTGATCGACCAGGTCTCCGACAAGCAACTCGATCGACAGGTCCGATTGCAGAAGAAGCACCCGGAAATCAGCGGTCGCCCCTCGACCTTGCAGGACGGTCGGTACGGCAAGTTCGGTTGGCGTGCCAATATCGCTTCTTTGATCGAATTCAACGACCAAGCCTGCGCCAACGAGATGGGACTGCAGACCCGCCGGAAGGTTCAGACGAGCGACTCGACGGTGCGTGGGTACCAAAACACGAGCTCAGACATCAGCGACGAGCAGATCGAAATGCTGACCCATTTCACCGCCGCGCTGCCGGCCCCCCGGCAATCCATCCCAAGTGACTCAGCCGTCGATATTCGCCGTGGTGAGGCCTTGTTTAATGAAGTCGGATGCAATGTTTGCCATGTTGCCGATATGCCGCCGGCCAGTGGTTTGTATAGCGATTTGTTGCTGCATGATATGGGACGCGAGTCCATCGATTTGAGCCATGCCGAGCCCTATATTGTTCGCCGCGAGTTGGTCACCAAAGACGCGGAAATTCTCCCAGAGGCACCCGCCGGGTTTACTGCTAGCACCGCATACTACGGCAATGTGACGATGATGCCGATTACCTTTGAAAGTCCTCGCGGCTATGAGTCCAGTCGGCCTGCGTTCACGTTCCAAGCTCCCTCGGGGCCGACGACACTGGTTACGTCCCGGTTAATCGATTCCAAGGTTAACCCAGACATCAAGAACAATACCGTGGCGATTGCTAGATCGTTTACGAATCAACGTAGTACAAGCGCCGTCGTCCGGACGGAACTTCGCGAAAAAATGAAGTTGCAACCGACCAACTTCAATCAAGAGTGGCGCACAGCACCGCTGTGGGGTGTCCGTGATTCGGCACCGTACTGGCACGATGGTCGCGCCGAGACTTTGCTCGAAGCGATCGCGATGCACGACGGGGAAGCGGCGGGAACTCGAGACCGCTATCTCAACCTGTCCTACGAGGACCGGCAGAGTGTGCTAGCATTTCTCGAGTCTCTCGTAGCACCCTGAGCGGAGTCTGGCCGAAATCGAGACCGGTCCAGAAGCGACCGCACCCACCTCGAAGGAAGTCATGACTACTATTAACCGAATCGCCCTGTTTAGCTGGATCGTAGCTCTCGCAACTTATTCGTCCGCCCAAGACACCGCCATCGCTGATCTCGACCCCGAGATGCGGGTGAGTCAAAAGACGGTTGACGGATTGGATTGGTACGATGTGACTCAGTGGGGCGTGGAGGGGCGAATTCTTCCGGACCAGGAAAGGCAGCAATGGTTCGATCGCTTGCCTGCCTCGGCGCAGTCATCGGTCACCAAGGCGGTCTGGAGTCTCAGTCGCGACAGCGCGGGGATGATGGTGAGGTTCCGAACCGATGCGACCGCCATCCATGTGCACTACAAGCTCAAAGACAAGAACCTTGCCATGGCGCACATGCCTGCGACGGGGGTGAGCGGCGTCGACCTCTATGCTCGCGATTCTCGGGGTGATTGGAGATGGGTGCAAGTCACCCGACCGCACTCGCAAGAGATCAAGACCGAGATCGTCAGTGGCCTGGCGCCGGGCACGCGTGAATATGCCGCATACCTGCCGCTCTATAACGGCGTGGAATTCATGAGCATTGGTGTCGCCGAAGGGAGCGAATTCCAAGGTCTCGGCCCGCGACCGAATCCCATCGTGTTCTACGGAACGAGCATCACCCATGGAGCCTGTGCCAGTCGTCCGGGAATGGTCCATACCGCTATCCTCGGGCGGCGTCTGGACATGCCAGTTGTCAATCTCGGTTTTTCAGGCAACGGGCGAATGGATAAAGAGGTGGGCGACTACTTGGTGCAAATTGATCCTACTGTCTTCGTCATCGACTGCCTGCCGAACATGGGGCCAGCCGACGTCGCCGCCAAGTGCGTCCCGCTGATCGAGCAGTTGCGTGCCGCCCATCCCTCCACACCGATCGTGCTCGTCGAAGATCGACGCAACACCAACGATTGGATTTTGCCCAAACGCCGTGAACACCACACGCAAAACCACGCTGCATTGAAAGCGGCTTACCGCCATCTCGTCGATGCCGGCGTGCAGAACCTTCACTACATCCCCGGCGATCATCTCTATGGCGATGACGGGGAAGGTGCGACGGATGGTTCGCACGCCAGCGATCTTGGATTCATGCGACAGGCCAACGTGTTTGAACCTGTCTTGCGGCAAGCGTTGAAGGACTGAGACGAGCAGCAGAAACGGCTTTGCCGCAGCGGACGCGGCAACGAGCTGCCAGTCACCCGCGAGTATCCCCACGTGATACCCGAGAGCAGTCGTTGGTCAACGCAGGGCCACCTACGGTGGTACCGTGTCCTGAATGATCTTCAACCCCATTCGGGGTTGGTTCTTGCGTTTGGCGGCGTATCCGGTGGTGTTCGCTTGCGCTCAAGCCACCGGCTATTTTCCATAACGCCTTCGGCGTAGGCATCCTCGTGGGGAATCAACAGCCCAGCATCTCGTCCACTACGGATGTGTGGGACTCGTCGCCTCCTGTTGATTACCCGCAAGTTTGCTCCCCTGTGTGCTTGTCACACGCCGAAGCGACGTTTTCAAATTAGAAAACCGCGGTATCGACACAAGTTCCCCTGTCAGCTTGTCTGACAGGAAACCAAGTCGACAAACTTCGCTGTCATGCGGGGCAAGCCCGCATGGGAGCGGGGTGAATGCTCCATCTTGATCTAATCGCAAAACGGAGATTCCTGTCAGACAAGCTGACACGGGATCGGGTTTTGTGGGTAATGACCAGCTCGTCGTTTCGTCCACTACGGATGTGTGGGACTCGTCGTTTCGTCCACTGCGGTTGCAGGCAAGAGCTGGACGGCGTCGACGACGACATAGCCATTGGTGTCCGTGTTGCTGATTTCGACGACTGCCTCGCCTTTGGGAAACGCGAACTGGCCGAGCGATGCAAAAGCACCGTGTTTCGGTTTCTTTCGTTGGTTCAATCGCAGCTCATTCGTCTCATTTCCACGATGGATCGTGACGGGAACGTTGGTCGCTCGATTGGCGTTGGCGGAGTAGGCGACGCGAACGTCGTAGGTGCCGGGGTTTTCAACGCTGAGAGAGAACCGAATACGATGTTGGCCCTTGCCGGAATCGCTGTCGTGGCGATACCCCGCGGCGATGAAGGGGCCGATCGAAACGCTTGCCGATTCGAACCCTGTGCGGGATGCGTCCTCGTCATCGGCGACGATCCCGTCGAGTTTTTGCGGGTCCACCGACTCGGCCGATTTGCGTACGGGCCCTGTCCACTCGAGAACCTGCCCGTCGGCAGCGAGTCGGTCTCGCAAGGCTTCGTAGCGAATGGTTTGTACCGGCACATCGTTTTCGATGGCCTGCATCGCAGCGGTTGCTGAGGATTGGCCGAGGACCATGAACACGGGCTCCATCCGGATCGATCCAAACGCCATGTGTGAGGCACTCAAGCAAACCGGGACGAGCAGGTTTTCGCATTCGTCGGCCTTCGGAGTCAACGCGCTATAGGCGATGGGATAAGGTGAAAAACCACCGACCTGGACATCGCCTTCGTTTCGAACGTGCCCATCCGCGTTGACGTGGCGTTGGACATTGTGGGAATCCATCGTGTAGGCAGCCAATCCGATGGCGTCCTCGGCGACCTGGCGTCCCTGGCAATGGTGCTGCGTCATCACGCTGTCTCCGATCATCCGCCGCGCTTCGCGAACGTAGAGTTGCTGCTGCCATCCATCCTCCCGCTCGAACTCGTCGCGACAGGTTCCCCATCGTGCGAATTCGTTGCGGATCTTGTCAGGCACGCGCGGATGGTTGGCGAGTGTCCACATCAAGCCTTGTTGATAGACGCGGTGGCGGTGTGCCATTTTTTCCCGCTGCTCATAACTAGATTCGGGATATTCGTAGTTTTCGCCGATAAAATCGGTCGAAAAAGCGGTTCGATTATTCGTATCCGTTTTCCGGTTGGGCATGCGTGAATTGATCCAGGGCATGCCTCGTTCGCCAGCTTCGAAGTTCCGTAGCAGAAGCTCATAAACGAGGGCGTTGTACCCTTCGGGCTTGGCAAAGGGAATCCGGTTTTCAGGATGGTCGGTCAAGCACATTCGGTAGCAGTACGCCTGCACACGTCGATCACCGCTACCTTCCTCGCCGGGGCCCTCGGGATCGATCCCAGGCAGCAAACCGCTCGACGCGTCACCTGGGACAACGTAGGGGGCCACGCCCGGGACAAATTGATGATGCCTTGCTTGACGAGTTTGCACTCCGCTCAATGATTCGTCGTAGACCGCGACAGCCTCACGTCCGACCGTGTAGGTGACGCCCGCTTCGGCCAACAGGTCTCCTTCGTAGGTAGCGTCTAAGAACACACGGCCGCGGTAGGTGTCCCCGTTCTGCATGGTGATCGCAACGATTTTCTGGCCCTGCATCTCGACGCCTGGGCCCTCTGCGTTGGGGGCCGGCCCTGAGGACCGTTGGAGTCGCTGTTCGTAGACGACGGGGATTTCATGTTCGGCTACCAAATCTTGCATGATTGAGAGGGCGGCCGACGGTTCGAAGGTCCACATCGCCCGTTCGGAATCGGCGGTTTGAGTTTGCCCGCCATCACGGTACTGGTCCTGTCGTTGCCAGCGCCAGTGCTCGGGCTGTTGATAGTACTGGTGCACGCGTTGGTAGAATTCACGAGCGATGCCACCGATGGCAGCCTTGTTGCCAATATCCGTCTGTCCGAGCCCCCCCGTCGTCAAGCCGCCGATCCGGCGACTCGGCTCGATGACGATCACCGTGCCACCCATGCGTTTGACCTGGACCGCTGCGGCAATGCCCGCTGAGGTGCCGCCGTAGACAACCACATCGTACGCGATGTCGTCGGAGGCTCTTTGTTTGTCATCCCTGCCCTCGGCGGTTTGTCCTACCGCAGCGATAGGGGAGGCAACAAGGAAAACACAGAGCGAGAGACTTCGAATCAAAGATTTCAATTGCATCGTCCAATCGTCCAAGGGGAAGGGGGCGTGGGGAGTTCCCAAGAGATGATAGCTCATCTGGCATCACCGTGAGGCTCGCGGCCCGACCGCGAGCCTTCCTCGGGAGGCCAGCGTCGCCGGCGAGCTCCTTTTGTTTCTTCCGGCATCGTCAGATTATCAGCGATGTCGTCGCCACTGCCACCGAAGTACGCTTCAGCCGGATGAGCCATTTTTTTGGCCAGTAATGGAGCCGGCCCTGTTGCCAGTCGAATATAATTTGCGACCAACGCCCTCCAATTTCTCCCTTTGTTTCAACAGCAGGCATGTCATGCGATTCCACCGTTTCCTCACTTTTGCAATTTTGGCTCTCGCTTCGGTTTCCGCGTTCGCAGTGGATGTCGGTGAGAAAGCACCCAGTTTCGAAGCCAAGGATGACACCGGCAAGATTTGGAAGTCATCCGAACACGTCGGTGAGAAGGTCATTGTGTTGTACTTCTATCCCGCAGACATGACGGGTGGCTGCACGGCACAGGCTTGTGGGTATCGCGACAAGATGGAGGAATTTACACAGGCCGGCGTGGAAGTTGTCGGTGTCAGCGGTGACTCGGCGGAGAACCATCGTATTTTCAAGCAGGCTCACGACTTAAATTTCACCTTGTTGGCTGACACGGATGGGAAAGTCGCTAAGAAGTTCGGAGTGCCAGTGACGCTGGGCGACAAAACGGTGGTCAAATTGATCGATGGTGAGCAAACGTCGCTGCTACGAACCGCAACCGCCAAGCGTTGGACGTTCGTCATCGATCGCGATGGAAACGTTGTGCATAAGGATTCCGCTGTCAAAGCCAAGCAAGATCCGGCGACCATCGAAAAAGTGATCGAATCGCTCAAATAGACCTTCGTCGCGCACGGCGGTTTCTGAAACTGTATTAGGCAAACCACAGCCCGATTGCCAAGATCAGGTACCCTGTGGCGATCCAGTCTCGGACGGTCCAGCGATCGCTTTTCGCGTTGAAACGTAAGTACTCTAGCAGTCGTCCGGTGGGGCAGCCGAAGCGGCAGTAGGCCATCGGAACGAACAGCGAGGCCACGATCCCCAGCACCGCGATGGCCACCGTCGCCCAGCCAGCGATGGGAAACAGGTACGCGTCGAAGGGTTCGATGTCGACCAAGCTGAACGAGAGGCCAGCGATCCCAACGACCAGGCACCAGGCCAACAACAATGCTGGAATGATATGCAGGACTTTGGAAACTGACCGACTCCACTTGAGCTGGTAGCCGATCCGTCCTTTCACCAGTTGTTGCACGGCACCGTGGGGGCAAAGATGGGAGCAGTAGAGGTTTCGCTTGGTGAAGATGGGGCACGCCAATGCCGCGATGGCCAACATCGCCAGCCCGGCGGCGTTTCGCCAGGGCACCCCGTGCTTGGCCCAACCCACCACCATGGCTTGAGAGAGCAGGTTTCCTGTTGTGAGTCCGAGGTAGCAAACCAGAACGAGTTGAAAAGCGATACGCACGCGTTTGTTCGCTCGCAGGGAGGTGAACCCGATGACGACTGCCGCTGCGATCACCAGCAGCGTACCGACGTCGTTGGCGGTCAGCGAAAATGATTTTGCGTCCGGCGTCTTCTGTTGTGCCGCTCTCACCCGCTCTTGCGCGGCAACCACCATTCCTTCGGCAACCGCGTGGCTCGTCATCGTGGCACCGGAGACACCCTCGACCTGCATGGCAGCGAGGTCGGCAGTGGCAAGCTCGTCGAGTGAAAGACCGTTGAACGTTTTTCGGAAGTAATCGTCTTCGCGTAGATACCCAACGTAGGGTTCATTGTCGTACGATTGACCGACGGTGAATCCCACCACATGACCGTCGAGATCGAGGCCGATCAACGTGTCCGATGGACCTTGGTAGCCGACGATGTTATCCGTCGCCGGTGAGCTGCGGATGACACGCCCTATCAGGCGTGAACCGGAGAAAACGTCCCACCGCGATTGATCGGCATCGAGCTCGGTGCGATCGGCGGTGGGAAAAAACGTTTGCATCTCCGCGAGCGTCAAAGGTTGGGAGAATCGCAGGGATGACTTGGCACCACCGAGCCGATGGATGATGGATTCACTGATCGCCAGACTGGTCAGGGTGGCGCCCGAGACGGCGTCCACGTGCGGCGAGTTGGCCACCTCATCGCGATGCATGCCATCGAACGAGGACAAGAACGCTTCACTCTGGCGGACTTCATCTAAATGCTCTCGCGTGTCACCACTGCTGAGGATTTCGATACCGGAGATCACGTCGTCGGGATTGAACGCGACGAGTACATTTGTCGGCCCTGAGAATCCGACAATGTGATCGCTCTGAGGAGACGTTTGCAGCACGTACCCAATCGAATTCTGCTGAGGATCATCAACGCTCCGAGAGCCATCCCCGTTGGCAGCACCCAACGACGCAGCGTCGGGCAGCAGTCTCACGACATCATCGAGTCGAATCGGTGAGGGCGTGGTCGACGGGAGGGAGCTGCCTGCAAATCGCTGGTGGATCAACAGGATGATCGCCGCAAACAGGCTCACGCGCAGCGCGTGTACAAAGACGCGCCGCGCTGACTGAGGAAGCATCGACCGAAGGAATCGCATCACTTGTCGACGGGGCTCACTCGGATCGCATCAGCATGCACATGGCCACCGGCGTTCTTGGCCGAAAGCGTAACCGAGCCCTGCTGGTCCTTGGCCAGGTCAACGGTTCCTAGCGATAGGAATAGTCCGTCGATCTGCGGCGCGACCGTCATGTCAATCGACTTCTTCACCGTCTCGTCTCCTACCTGTAGCACCACAGAGACCTGCTCACCACGGTTCTCGTGCGATTGATAGGCGAGTTGGACTTCGTATTTGCCTGCCTCAGCAGCAGTGAAATCGAAGCGAATCTTGGCATTTTCACCACTGCTGTAGAGGTAGCGGTCGCCAATGAATTTTTCCAACCCGGTGCCGGCCGTCCAGTTCCCTGAACGCTTGGCGGCATGATCATCGACAACCGTTCCACTGAGCTTCTTGGGATCGATGCCCTTGGCAGCATCGCGAGCCCTTTTAGGAACCGGAGGTGGAGCCAATTCCATGGCATCGGCGGGAATGACAAATTCCGCATCGACTGTTTCGCGATAAGCTTTACCGGGCAGTTTCAGCATCGAGTCCAATTCGGACCAATAGTTGTAATAGACATCGCGCGGCAGACATTGATGGAGACGGCACAGAGAAGCGGCTTTGCCGATCACTTCTCCCATCATCCCACATGTCTTCATGACCCGCGTCGTGCCGAGTGCTTCATGGGTAACGCTGATGCACCGACCGGCCATGAACAGATTGGGAACGTTGCGTGAGTAGAAGCAACGGTAGGGAATGGGGTACCCAAAGGTTCGATCGACACCGGAGCCATGAACTGCGATGGAAATGAAAGGGTTGTCTGGGAATTTCTCGGCATATTGCTTTTTGGGATAGTGAAGATCGACCGACCACGTGCTCGGCACGGTGCCGTCGACAAACTCTTTCTTCTGCATGATGTCGTCATGGGTCAGAAGGACATCGCCCATTAGTCGTCGCGATTCACGGGGACCACCGATGTACGCCAACCACGTCATTGTTGCGTTTTGGTGCTCGGCCGCTCCGCCACGATTCTTCATCGCATTGAACGCACCGTAGGCAGCTCGCAGATTCCAATCGCGGATCCCTTCGGCGTCACCGACGGCATCTTTGTCGAAGCCAGACTCCCAGAACCACTGGGCATGGTGGTCCCGCGGATAGGGGAAATCCTGCATTTCCAAATCCAGTGCCCAGGGGGTTTCGGGGAACGAAACCTTTTCGTCGAGTTCATCCCAAGCCCACATATTGCTCATTCCCATCCGCCCATCGGGTGACATGTCGAAGTCAGCGCCAGCTAGGTACCCGATGGTGGCGTGCCCCGTGCAGTCGGCGAACAAGGGGGCGACAAACTTCAGCCGATGGCTGGTTTTGGTATCGAAAGCTGTGACGCTTTGGATTCGATCACCATCCATTTCCACCTGGTAGGCATGATGGTTGAGAAACAAATCGATGTTGGGTTCGGCACGAACAATGGTCTCTTTCTTGGCATCTTCGAATTCCTCGTAGGTGCCCGGTGATTTCTTAGCACTGTCAGCGAGTTCTTCCACGATCTCACCGATGCGAGGATACTTACCACGTCGTATCTCACCTTTCGCCCAAACGCGAACTTCACTCGATCCGTTCCCGCCGAGCACGCCACGATCTTGGATCAGTGCGACCCGGCAACCCGAACGCGCTGCTGAAATCGAGGTGCCGAGGCCGGAGTAGCCACCGCCGATGACGACGAGATCGTAATCGTCTTTCACGGTTACCTCTTCGGCGATGTCGAGTCGCTCCCGTCGCCAGGCGGGCAGGATCGAGTCGTCCTGAGGTGGCCCCTCGCTCGACTGCGTGAGGTAAATCGCATCACACCGACCATCGAATCCGGTGAGGTCGTGCAGAGCGAGATCCACCGACGTGTCAGGGATCTGTACCGTGCCTCCGTCCTGCCAATGCCACTGTGCCCCTTCGCTGCCGAATGTTGTTTCGAGCGGTTCGCCATTGACGAGCAGCTGGAAACGCCCCGGCGAGCCCGGAGCACCCCAGCGAGCGACCCAGTCCTTCGTGCGCACGTAAACGCGGTACTCGCCCGCCCGGGGAACCTCAACTGTTCCGGATGCATCGGCAACCGGTGTCCCCAGTCCGTGAGCCAAAAGATACGGCGAACCCATCTCACGGATGAACTGGGTATCGAGCTTCCAGCCACCCGCAGAATCCAGCGATTCGGCTTCCACCAGCACGCCGCCGCCGGCCCCGTCGTCGGCGCTTGCCGAAACGGAAGTCGTGGCGGCGAGAGTAACGGCAAGGAGTAAAAACAGACCCCAGGACGGCTGCGGTGCAGAGGTCGGAAGCATACGGAAGATCGTCGTGAAAAAATGTGGCATCAATGGTATCTCGTGGAAAGTGAATGATGGGGTGCCTCCTCCGCTGGCCCTTTCAGAGCTCGTGGTGCGGAACGCCTCCCAGCAGAGGTAACGACACAGCATAGATTATCTGTTCACGAAATGCGATTCTTGTCGTCTTCACGTTGCAGTCAGCTCGCCGAACTCGGTCGAATCGGTGAAAATCGCATCGCTAGACTGTATTCATTTTTAAGTCTACGATCCCACCAGCCAAACGAATTGTACGAGTATTTTGGCCTCTCCGATCCCTCTTCCAACGCAATTGAATGTAGCGATGAGTACTGCCAACCCGATTTTCACCGGTTGTATCCCTGCACTGATGACGCCCTGCGACGCCAACGGAACCCCTGATTTCGACGCGCTCGTTCGCAAGGGCCGCGAGCTGATGGAAGTTGGCATGAACGGGGTCGTCTACTGCGGGTCGATGGGGGATTGGCCATTGCTCAGTGACGCCCAGCGTCAGGAGGGTGTTGCCAGTCTAGTCGAGGCCGGCGTTCCTGTTGTTGTCGGCACGGGGGCCCAAAACCCTAAGCTCGCAATTGAGCATGCGGCACACGCCAACCGTGTCGGAGCCGCTGGCTTGATGGTGATTCCTCGCGTGTTGTCTCGCGGCATATCCGTTGCTGCCCAACGCAGTCATTTTGGCGATATCCTGCGCGCCGCCAGCGACATCCCGGCGGTGATTTATAACAGTCCCTACTACGGTTATCAAACAAAATCCGATCTGTTCTTTGATCTTCGCCGCGAACACGCCAACCTCGTTGGTTTCAAAGAGTTCGGTGGCGCCGAGTCGCTTAGCTATGCAGCCGAGCACATCACCAGCGGCGACCCCGACTTGGCATTGATGGTGGGCGTCGACACTCAGGTCTTTCACGGATTTGTCCGTTGCGGCGCGGTCGGCGCGATCACCGGTGTCGGGAACGCGTTGCCACGCCAGGTATTGCGTTTGGTCGAGCTATGCCAATTGGCAGCGAGCGGTGACGTCGAGGCGCGGCGATTGGCACTCGAACTCGAGGCGGCCATGGCGGTGCTGTCCAAATTCGATGAAGGTCCCGACCTGGTGTTGTACTACAAACATCTGATGGTGCTCGAAGGAGATGCCGAATACCAATACCACTTCAACTCCTCCGATGCGATGAGCGACAGCCAGCGAGCGTTCATCGAAGACCAGTGGCGGCTGTTCCAAGATTGGTGGGCGAAATGGCCAGGTGCTCAGAGCACGCCCAGCGAATCCGCTTCTGTATAGCTGAGCAATCATCGAGTCAGTAGGACTGCTACCTATGACGCTGCCGTATCACAATGTGAGAGTCATCGACACGCATACCGGCGGTGAACCGACACGCGTGGTGTTCAATGGTGGCCCCGATCTAGGGGACGGGCCGTTGATCGAGCGAGTGCGGCAAATGCAGCGTGATGCGGATCACTTCCGGCGCATGATGATTTCCGAACCGCGCGGCAGTGAGGCCATGGTCGGTGCCCTGTTGTGCCCACCTACCGATCCGTCCTGCGTTGCCGCGGTGATCTTCTTCAACAATCGGGATTACCTCGGCATGTGTGGTCACGGCACGATTGGAGTCGCGGTAGCCATGGCCTATGCCGGTCGCATTGAACCTGGTTTGCATCAATTGGAAACGCCTGTCGGCGTGATTACATTCCACTTGTCAGGGGCTAACGAGGTTTCGATAGACAATGTCCCCAGCTATCGTTTGCTTCATCGCGTTGCCGTCGAAGTCGATGGTCTCGGGGTCATCCACGGCGATGTCGCATGGGGGGGGAATTGGTTTTTTTTGGCAGAATCACCACTGCCGCTTTCTCGACCGCATTTGAACGAACTCTGCCAGGCGGCACAGGATGTTCGTGATGCGTTGCGCAACCAGGGGATCGGCGGTGTCGGCGGTGCGGAGATCGATCACGTGGAATTCTTTGGTCCGCCTGAGTCACCCGACGCCAATAGCCGAAACTTCGTGTACTGTCCCGGTGGTGCCTACGACCGCTCACCGTGCGGGACGGGCACGAGCGCCAAGCTAGCCTGCTTGGCCGCCGATGGCAAACTGCAACCCGGTGAGCTGTGGGTCCAAGAAAGCATCATTGGCAGCCGCTTTGTCGGGAAGTATCAAACGAGCATCTCCGGTACCATCATCCCGACGATCACGGGTACCGCTTATGTGTACGGAGAATGTCAGTTCGTTTTGCAAGCTGGCGACCCGTTTCCCCATGGCATCACATAGCGATTCAATGGCAGGTAGACAATGGACGCAGAACCGCCCTACTTCAGTGTTTTCGATTTGTTCAAAATCGGGATTGGCCCCTCGAGTTCCCACTCGGTTGGGCCGATGCGGGCCGCCGAAATGTTCCTCAACGAACTGGCCCATCAGCACCTGATCGAGACAACACAGCGAGTGCGTGTCGAGCTATACGGGTCGTTGGCCCTCACAGGGCGCGGGCATGCTACCGATATCGCCGTGCTGATGGGGCTCGAGGGTGAAGTGCCTGACCAGATTGATCCCGAGTTGACGGACGAGAAGCTGCAAAGGATTCGGAGCACTCACCGAATTCGCTTGGCAGGAAGTCGGGAAATCTCGTTCAACGAAGAGACCGATCTCATTTTCAATCGCCGCATCACGCTCGATGCGCATCCCAACGCCCTACGTTTTCAAGCTTTCGAGGATCCCGACGACAGCACCGCCCGATGCGAAACGACCTATTATTCCGTTGGTGGCGGCTTTGTTGTTCGGGCATCCGATGAAGCCCCGGAAGACGCGGGCGCGCCGTCCCAGCCCACCGTCCCTTATCCATTTTCGTCGGGCCGGGATTTACTCGAGCTAACCGACCGGCACCAGATTGCCATCAGCGAGCTCGCTCGCCAGAACGAACTCGCCTTCCGAAGCGACGAAGAAATTCACGCTGGACTCGATCGCATTTGGCAGACGATGCAGGCGTGTGTTCACCGTGGGTGCCGGACGGAGGGAGTATTGCCGGGTGGCCTGAATGTGAAACGCCGCGCACCGTCGCTCCTTCAAAATCTCGAGCAGCAGAGCGCAGCGGTCGAGGGCGACCCCATGCTAGTTTTGGACTGGGTCGACCTCTATGCGCTCGCCGTGAATGAGGAGAACGCAGCAGGGGGCCGGGTCGTGACCGCACCGACCAATGGCGCAGCGGGTATCATCCCGGCCGTGCTGCACTATCTCGACCGATTCTGCCCGACCTCCACACCGGAAACCATTCCGCGGTTCCTTTTGACCGCGGCGGTGATCGGTTCGCTATACAAGAGAAACGCATCCATCTCCGGTGCTGAGGTTGGTTGTCAGGGCGAAGTCGGTGTTGCATGCTCGATGGCGGCCGGCGCCTTGACCGAAGCCCTCGGTGGGAATCCGCGTCAAGTGGAACAGGCCGCTGAGATCGGCATGGAGCACAATCTGGGGCTGACCTGCGACCCCATCAAAGGTCTCGTGCAGGTTCCCTGTATCGAACGGAATGCCATGGGAGCGGTCAAAGCAATCAACGCCAGTCGATTGGCACTGCGCAGCGATGGCGATCATTTCGTGTCACTCGACCGGGTCATCTGTGTGATGAAACGCACCGGAGCCGACATGTCATCCCGCTACAAAGAAACATCTCGAGGCGGATTGGCCGTCAATATCAGTGAGTGCTGAGCAGCCGAGTCTCTCGGGAGACTCGGCTGGTGAGACCAGGGTCGCTTTAGAATGCCGCGGCAATGCGGTCACCGGTGGCTTGATCGATGTTACGCCAATATTCAAACGCCCGTTCCAAGATGGGTCGCGAGACGCCTGCCTGAAGGTGCCCGGTCACGTTCGAAACCAAGCGGTCCCGCGCTGCGTCATCCATGACCTCCCGGACCAACGTTCCGGCTTGGCCGAAGTCGTCGTCATCTTCACGCAGCGTGTAGGCGGCACGGATGAACTCACCGCCGGCTTCCCAAGTGGCGGACTCGGGATGACGCTGGGGATCGGCAGCTGGGCCGCCTTTGGAGTTCGGAGCGTAGACGGGATCGCTGACATTCTCGACCCGCATCGGTCCGTCTTTGCTGTAGCTGAACACCGGGCATTGTGGTTTGTTGACCGGGATCTGTTTGTAATTCACGCCGATCCGGTGTCGGTGCGAATCGGCGTAGGCAAACATCCGTCCGAGCAGCATCTTGTCAGGGCTGACCCCGATTCCGGGGACGAGGTTGCTCGGCTCGAAAGCAGCCTGTTCGATTTCGGTGTGGAAATCGGTGGGATTGCGATCGAGGGTGAGGCGACCCACCTCTTGAAGTGGGTGGTCCGCATGAGGCCAGACCTTCGTCAGATCGAACGGATTGAACCGATACGTTGCAGCATCTTCAAACGGCATGATCTGCACGTTCAACGTCCAGCTCGGGTGGTCTCCTCGCGCAATGGCGTCGAAAAGATCGCGCCGGTGGCAATCGCCGTCGCTGCCCGCTAAGCGATCGGCATCCGCTTGCGTCAAACAATCAATTCCCTGGTTTGTTTTGAAATGATACTTCACCCAGAACCGCTTGCCGGCCGCATTGACCCACATATACGTGTGGCTGGAATATCCGTTCATGTGCCGATAGGTCTTCGGAATTCCGCGATCGCCCATCAACCAAGTGACCTGGTGGGCCGACTCGGGTGAGAGCGTCCAGAAATCCCACTGCATATCATGATCGCGCAAGCCATTGTCGGCACGACGCTTTTGCGACCGGATAAAGTGTTGAAACTTCATCGGATCGCGAAGGAAAAAGACGGGCGTGTTGTTGCCGACCATGTCGTAGTTGCCCTCGCTCGTATAGAACTTCAACGCAAAGCCACGAGGGTCACGCCACGTGTCGGGGCTACCACGCTCACCGGCGACAGTGGAAAAACGGATCAACGTATCCGATTTCGTACCGGGTTGGAAAACAGCCGCTTTTGTATAGGCGCTGACATCATGGGTGACCTCAAAACGCCCGAAGGCGCCGGAGCCCTTGGCGTGGGGTTGCCGCTCGGGGATCCGCTCCCGATTGAAGTTCGCCATCTGCTCGATGAGGTAGTGATCGTGGAGCAGGATGGGGCCGTCTGGACCAACGCTCAACGAATGCTCGTCGCTGGCGACCGGAATCCCCGCATCGGTAGTCGTCGGTTTTTGTTCATCATTCTTCATGGTGGATTCTTCAGAGGACCTGGGCAACGGAGAGAAAACGGTTGGGAAGACGCGGAATTGTAGCACAGTCGATTTGCTCGCCCGCAGCGCCGGCGAAGCGGAGGACGATTGGCGCCGGTGACTTCCCTCGGCCGCGGTCATCGGTCGCCCGGCAGCCACGGTGGTCGATTGGCTGCCAGCGTTTGAGGTGTGAGGCGATCGTAGAAGCATCGTTCGAGAGTTGGCACACGAAATGCGAACCCGTGGGCGCCGATGTCAGATCCTGCGAAGGTCGCTATACTCGCGTCCTCAGACAACCGCATATCAGACTGGATCCTCGTCGAATCGTTTTCACTCAATGAGCAGGCACCCATGGGTTGGTTGATAGGTTGGATTGTTTTTGGACTCTTGGTAGGGTTGATCGCGCGAGTACTCACCCCCGGGGAACAGCAGATGGGTTGTTTCAGGACCCTGTTGCTGGGTGTGGCGGGCTCCTTTGTCGGGGGTGCTCTGGGCTATCTATTTCAAGGCGGGTCGCTCGTTCAATCGAGCGGTTGGCTCGGGTCATTAGTTGGCGCGATCGTGTTGTTGGTCCTCTGTGTTCGCCGCGGGAAGTTCCGCGACTAGTTGCCAGCGTCCCCTCTTTCGATTTCACAGCACTGATCGCTTTTACATGACCGAATCCACGGGCTACCAGCTCTCCCGCGCCCATCGCCAGTCAGTCGACCGCGCCTCCCAGCGGGCTACCTTGATCTACTTGGGAATCAGTGTCACGCTGCTGGCAGTGATGCTCGCTGACTATCTCACGCCGTTGGGGGTGGCGACCTGGGTGTTCTACATGGTTCCGATCACCCTTTCCCTGTTCTTGAGGTCCAAGAGCATGCCGCTGGTCGTGGCTGCGGCGTGTACGGTGCTGATGTCGGTGGCATTTATCACGGACACCGATGGCACGAATCGGGAAATCGCACAACTTAACCGTGTTTTCGGCGTGATATCGTTTTGGGTGATCGGCTCGGTCGGCTATTACTACATTGCGAACAATGTCATCGTCAGGCAGCAGGCTTGGATCCAGTCGGGGAAATCGGGGCTCGCTGAAACGATGGGCGGCGACCTCAAACCGGCGGTGTTTGGTGAAAACGTACTGACCTTCTTGGCCGAGTTCTTGGACGCCGAGGTGGGAGCTTTCTTTGTCAGCGACGGGGAGGTTTTTCACCGGACGGCAACATACGGCGTTCCCAGTTCAGCGAACCTGATCGAGCAGGCGACAGCGTCGGAGGGATTGATCGGCAAGGCGATCAAGAGCGGCCGAGTGTTTCAGCTCACCGACATCCCCGACGGTTACCTCGCTGTGGGGTCTTCATTGGGTCAATCGAAGCCGCGCGATTTGATCGTTGTGCCGATGAATACCGAAAAGGATGTCAATGCGGTCGCAGAGCTTGGATTCATGCGCCCCGTCACAGCGGACATGATCAGTTTCCTCGAAGCGATCTCCGAACCGGTAGGTGTTGCCGTCGCATCGTCGCGGTATCGCTCCCATCTGCAGAAATTGCTCCTTGAGAAACGGCAGCAAGCCGAGGAATTGCAGCAGCAGGGTGAGGAGTTGCGAGTATCCAATGAAGAGCTCGAAGTCCAAAGCCGGGTGCTGCAGCAGTCGCAGGCGCAGTTGGAACAGCAGCAGGTCGAGCTTGAACAAAGCAACATCCAGCTGGAGGAGCACACCCAGTTGCTGCAATCTCAGCGAGACGAGTTGGCTCGCGCGACTCTCGATACCCAGGCCAAAGCGAGAGAGTTGGAAGCTGCGAGTCGCTACAAGTCCGACTTCCTCGCCAACATGTCGCACGAATTACGCACACCACTGAACTCCTCCCTGATCCTTGCGAAACTCTTGGCTGAAAACTCGAGCGGCAACCTCACCGATGAGCAGGTCGAGTCCGCTGAGACGATCCATTCGGCCGGCAACGATCTCTTGCGACTGATCAACGACATCCTCGATCTGTCCAAGATCGAAGCTGGGAAAATGACCATCCGTCCCGAGACGACTTGGTTGGCCGACGTGGTATCGGAACTCGACAAGACGATGCGCCCCTTGGCGGTCCAGAAAAATCTCAGCTTCCATACGAGCCTGGATAGTGATGTCCCGGAGCAAATCGTTACCGACCATCAACGACTCGAACAGATCCTCAAAAATCTGCTTTCCAATGCGATCAAGTTTACCGATCATGGCGAGGTTGGGATGCGGGTCTCGAAGCACTCATCCGTTGCGATCAAAATAGAGGTCACCGACACTGGGATCGGTATCGCCGATGAGGACCAGCAAGCTGTTTTTGAAGCATTCCGACAAGTCGACAGTGCCGCGACTCGAAAGTTCAGCGGCACCGGGCTGGGACTATCCATCACGATGGAGCTGACTCGGATCTTGGGCGGTGAGATGCACTTGAGCAGCCAACCCGATCAGGGCAGCACCTTCACGCTGATTCTGCCGACGGCGTTTCGGCCCGCAGCCGAGGACTCCCAAGGTGCGGCGGCGGATCCGCCTGCCCAGCTCCCGCAGACTGACCCCGCGACCGGATCATACCGTGATCAAGCAACGGCCACGGCGGCCACAACGGCGACATCGCCCGCTCGCGATTCGGCGCAAGCTGTCGCCAACAGCTCGGCGATCAAACCACCGGTGCGAGCGAAAATCACGGACGATCGGGAAAATCTGCGCGGGGATCGACGGTTGATTCTCGTCGTTGAGGACGACGAATCCTTTGCAGCGATTTTGGCAAAGGTGGCGCATGAAATGGAGTTCCAGTGCTTGATCGCCGCCAGTGCACAGGAAGCCTTGATCCTTGCTGCGCAGTTCCTCCCGCAAGCCATCGTTTTGGATATCGGACTGCCCGATGAAACGGGGCTCGTTGTCTTGGATCGGCTCAAACAGGATGCTCGGACGCGGCACATCCCCGTGCACGTGATCTCTGCGAATGATTTTGCTGAAACGGCCTTGGCCTTGGGGGCCGTCGGTTACGCGTTCAAACCGGTAACACGAGAGTTGCTCTTGGAGACGTTGCAATCACTCCAAATGCAATTGAACCAACGGACACGGCGGGTTTTGGTCGTCGAAGACGACGCCGTGCAGCTCGAAAGTCTGCAGAAATTGTTGGCTTCTCGCGACGTTGAAACCGTCGGTGCTCAGAGTGTCGCAGAATGTCTAGAGCATCTCAAATCCACCACGTTCGATTGCATGGTGCTCGATCTATCGCTCCCCGATTCATCGGGCTATTCCCTGCTGGAAACGCTCAGCAATAATGACGACTATTCTTTCCCACCAGTGATCATCTATACCGGCCGTGAGCTATCGGCTGAGCAAGAGCAGTCGCTCCGCCGGTATTCTAAGTCCATCATCATCAAGGGTGCGAAGTCGCCCGAGCGATTGCTCGACGAAGTCACTCTGTTCTTGCACCAAGTTGTCGAGGAGTTGCCTGAAGCGCAGCAGAAGATGATCCAGAAAGCTCGGAGTCGCGAAGCGGCTTTAGAGAATCGGCGAATCCTCGTGGTCGAAGATGATGTGCGAAATATCTTTGCTCTGACCAGCATCCTCGAGCCAAGGGGAGCGATCATCCAGATCGCACGCAACGGCAAAGAGGCGCTCGTCGCGCTCGATGAAGCGGACGCTGGAGAGGAGGGGCGAGTGGATCTGGTGTTGATGGACGTGATGATGCCCGAAATGGATGGTTTGACCGCGACGCGAGAGATTCGCAAACAAGCTCGATTTAGCAACCTTCCAATCATCATGTTGACCGCCAAAGCGATGAAAGATGATCAACTCGAGTGCATCGACGCGGGAGCCAATGATTACATGGCGAAACCACTGGACATCGATAAATTGCTGTCGTTGGTGCGCGTCTGGATCCGAAAATGATAGCTGGAGGGCTCGCCACGGCTATGTCCGTACCCGGGAAAAAGCATTGAACAAGAAGACGCACGATATCGAACTGCGGTTGTTGCTGGAGGCAATCTATCTCAAGTATCACTACGACTTCCGCGACTACTCCTCGGCTTCGCTCAAACGTCGACTGGCCCTCGCTCTGGAGCGATTCGACTGCGAGACAATCTCGCAACTTCAGAATCGGGTTCTACACAATGAAGAGACCCTGCCAGAGCTGCTCTCTTACCTGACCGTCCAAGTGAGCGAGTTGTTTCGCGACCCACCGTATTTCAAGGCGCTTCGTGAGGAGGTCATCCCGCATCTGCGGACCTACCCATCGCTGAAAGTCTGGATCCCCGGCTGCGCCAACGGCGAGGAGGTCTATTCCATGGTGATTTTGTTTCGCGAAGCAGGTCTGGAAGACCGCACGATTTTTTATGCGACGGACATCAACGCCGAAGCCTTGAAACGCGCCGAAGCAGGCCGCTATTCTCTCGATCGAGTCGGCTTGTTCACCGAGAACCATCGTCAATCCGGTGGCACCACCTCACTTTCGGACTACTACACGGCGGCCTATGGGGCAGCAATTTTCGACAAGAGCTTAAAAAAACGCATTGTCTTTTCGGATCACTGTTTGGCATCGGATGCCGTGTTCGCAGAGGTCCACTTGATTTCTTGTCGCAACGTGCTGATCTACTTTCGCAAAGAACTGCAGGACCGCGCCATCGGGCTGTTCCGGAACTCGTTGCCGCGAAACGGGTTTTTGGGACTCGGTGCCAAAGAGAGCATTCGATTCTCCAGCCATGTCGGTGGCTTCGTTGATTTCAATCCCACCGAACGGATCTACCGTCGCCGAGGTGACCTATGAGCATCAAGCCTGAAGTTGTCGTCATGGGCGCGTCGGCGGGCGCGATTGAAGCGATCACCGAAATATTGTCGGGGCTGCGGGAGCGAACCGGGGCACCGATCGTGATCGTCGTCCACATGCCATCAGCCAAAGACACGCACTTGGCCACACTCTTGCAAAATCGCTGCAGCCGCCCGATCATTGAAGTCGAAGACAAACAGCCGCTTGAGCGCGGGCACGTGTACTTGGCACCTCCGGACTATCACGTGCTCGTCGAAGACGATACATCGCTGGCTCTGAGCAGTGAGGAACCGGTCAACTATTCGAGACCGTCCATCGATGTTCTCTTTGAGTCGGCGGCCGACGTATTTTCCCAGCTTATCCTCGGGATCATTTTGACAGGCGCCAACCAGGATGGCGCCAAAGGACTCCGCGAAATCCTCGATGTGGGAGGCAAGGCTTTGATCCAGGAGCCCACTGAAGCCCATTGCCGAGCGATGCCGGATGCTGCGATCGCGACTTGTCCCGACGCCAGGGTGATGAGCCTGCGGGAAATTTCACAATACTTGAATGAGCGGATCTGAGTCGATGAATCACGAAATACCCGCCGCTGTCAATTTCCTGCTCGTGGATGATCGCGAAGCCAATTTGACGGCGCTTCAAAGGCTGCTCGAGCGCGATGGTTTGAATCTACTCAAGGCGCGTTCTGGATCCGAAGCGCTCGAACTCTTGCTACAACACGACGTCGCACTGGCGTTAATCGACGTGCAGATGCCGGGCATGGATGGATTCGAACTCGCTGAATTGATGCGTGGGTCGGATCGAACACGACGTATCCCAATCGTTTTCATTACCGCAGGGAGCACTGATCAACAACGGCGATTCGAAGGCTACGAAAAAGGCGCCGTTGATTTCTTGCAGAAGCCCATCGAAAGTGATGTCCTCAAGAGCAAGGCGACCGTGTTCTTTGACCTCTATTCCGAACGGCAGGAGGTCATCCGCCGCCGCGATGAAATGGAGAAGATCAACCGAGAGAATGCACGACTGCTGGAGGAGAGCCGTCAATTCGCTGCTGCTCTCCAGCAAGCTGATCAACGCAAGGATGAGTTCTTGGCGACCCTGGCTCATGAACTGCGGAACCCGCTTTCACCCATCCTCAGTGGCATTCAGCTGCTAAGCATGACGGCCACCGGCGAGGACGACGGTGACGAGAATGCCGAGATGCTCGAGATGATCGAACGCCAAGTTCATCATATGGTGAGGCTTGTCGACGACCTGCTCGAGGTCAGCCGGATCACGAGTGGCAGAATACACCTCCAAACGGATTCCGTCGATGTTGCCGATATCGTCCAACACGCTATCGAGACCAGCCAACCGAATCTAGAAGCCGGTGGGCATCGGCTGAGCACGCATTTGCCCACACGCCCTCTCATCATCGATGGCGACATGACGCGGCTCGCTCAAGTGGTCTCGAACCTGCTCAACAACGCGGCCCGCTACACGGCTGACAATGGAGAGATATCGCTGAGCGTTGATGCTGACGAGTCGAACGCGGTTATTTCGGTCAAAGACAATGGGATCGGCATCCCCGCGCCGATGCAACATCGAGTATTCGAGCTGTTTTCTCAGGTCGACCGTCAACTCAAACAGAGTGAAGGCGGGCTCGGCATCGGATTGGCGTTGGTTAAGCGGATCGTAGAGCTGCATGATGGGACGGTATCGGTCGCCAGCGATGGGGAGAACCAGGGCGCGGAATTCAAAGTCACCCTGCCGCGGATTGTCAAACCCTCGGAATTAGAGACGGCTCACCCGCGAAAGGAACCGGCCTCCCGCCAGCCTTTGAAAATCATGGCCGTCGATGACAACCTCGACGCCCTCCGTAGCCTGCAACGCCTACTTGTCGCGATGGGGCATGAAGTGGCTATCGCCGAATCAGGCTCGGCCGCCATGGAGTTGTTTCAGTCCTTTGTCCCCTCGGTCGCGTTCTTGGACATTGGCATGCCGGAGATGGATGGCTATGAGGTGGCCGAGCGAATCCGACGATTACCGGGCGGCGATATCGTGAAATTGTTTGCCCTGACAGGTTGGGGACAGGAGCAGGATCGGGCTCGCAGTGATGTTGCCGGTTTCGACTTCCATCTCGTCAAACCCGTGACCAAATCTGCGATCGAGGACCTACTCAGTGCGGTGGCTCATTCGCCCGATTTGGCCTGAACCTCGACAGAGATGACAGCGGGGATCGTCCGTTCGACGCTCAAATCCTTCGGGACGTTCTTGAGGCTTGGTGCCGTTGGCATAGGGAATTCGCCCTGTCGATCAATCTGCTCAAGCTCCAAGGAGACCGTCAAGGTAGCCGGGTCGAGCAGGGAAAACGCTGGCTCGGGCCCCGACAGAGTCACGTTCACAAAGGTTGAGTTGTGTTCGTCGACCTCCCACTCGGCCGGCAAGTTTCGATATTCCACGGGCACGCTAAACGTTCGTTGAATGGTGTCCGTGCGGTAAGCAAAGAGGAACCACAGGGTCGTGGCGAGCAGGACGGCGGTGCACTTCATCGCTAGATTCTGCAGTCCCAAGAAACTCGATGCTCGCGTGGACGGCTGTTCTTTGGCCGCATAGCTGCTCAGCCGATCAGATAGTTCGGCTGCATCGACGACCGTGAGCTCACTCTCGTGAGCGATCGAGATCGTGCCTCGCTCTTCCGAAATGGCAACCACCATGGCATCGCATCGTTCGGCCAATCCCAACGCTGCGGCATGTCGCGTTCCTCCGCCGCCCACTTTCTGCAGCTTGTTCGTCAGTGGAAGGTGCACTCCCAATCGCTCGATTCGCGATTGATCGATCACGATGGCGCCATCATGCCCCGGTGATTCTGCGTGGAAAATACTCAACAGCAGCGGGAAGCTGATGTCGGCGTTCACATCGACTCCACCGCGAACATGTCGGTCGAGCGGTTCGAGACCAGGGAACACGATCAACGCTCCCATCCGTTGTTTCGCCATCGCGGCAACGGCTTCAACTATCGTCTCATTGACATCATCCAGTGGCGCATTGCCACCCGAGGTGGCAAACCAGCGGTGGGCGCCCAGACGCTCAACACCATGCCGAATATCCTGTTGAAAAACCAATACAAACGAAAGCAGAAGTCCAATGAAACCGTACTGGAATGCCGCCGTGGTCATGTAAAGATCCAGCCCACGGGCGAGCAGGAATGTTCCCATCAACAACACCAAAACGATCCCCAGGGAACGTGAGGCGCGACCTCGCAGCCAAAGCAGCAGCAGATAGATGACGATCGAAACAATCGCGATGTCCACGAAGTCGGCAACCCGCACCTGACTGAAGACCTCGCTCGATAACATGTTCGTTCCTACCGAGTTCGATGAGAGGGCATTGGTTGGCGTAATTGCAATCGAGGCCGCCCGGAGTAACGGCCGGGGAAATGACTGTCAAACTTGTGCTGCGCCCGAAAATAGGGCTCGTTGAGCAAGTCCGGCGCCCGAAAACTGCCGCTTCGATAGGGTTGGTATGCGTACCCATAGCCGTAGTAGGGCACCCCTCGAAAGTCGCTATAACCAGTGTAACCGCGATAGCTCATGCTGTGTCCACGACCATATGTCATGGAGGAGCCGTTCACAGTGACGGCTGGCGCGGAGGCGTGTGCGGAGTGATGGTGATGCCCCCCGCCTCGCACCGTGGTCGCGGGTACAGTGAAAAAGAGGCAGATGCAAAGTAGGGATAGGCGTGACATGCTTCGTTCGCGCAGGAAGGGTTCTCGGGCAGGACGCATAACTCTACGTCCCATTTCCGAACTCGTCAGACGAAAAGCCAGTAATTCCGGCAGCACCAACCGGGCTCACCCGCCGCTTGGATGCCGGCCCTGCCCCACTTGACGCGTTCGATCGAAGTCGTGAGAATTGCAAAAAGTTAGCTCGAGCTAATATCTGGCTCGGGTTTCTTGTTTGGCCCAGGAGTTAGCAGTGGCTAACAGTCGGGCGATCGGTTTCACCACAGGAGCACGCGAGTGATGCGAGAACGAACACAACGGGGTTTCCAACCAGCATTCACATTGGTCGAGTTGCTGGTGGTCATCGCGATCATCGGTGTGCTCGTCGGCTTGCTGCTACCGGCAGTCCAGGCGGCGCGGGAGGCAGCACGGCGGATGTCGTGCAGCAATAACCTGCGGCAGGTGGGCTTGGCGAGCCAGAATTATCATTCCGCATACAATCAATTTCCCTCGGGATACCGGTCCTTTGCTACCCGGAACGGGTCGGCGCCACCGGCGGTGCGAATGGATCCTGTCACCTGGGACGCCGGGCCCGGGTGGGGATGGGCAGCCGCCTTGCTGCCTTTCGCCGAGGGTGGCGCGGTGATCGAGAACCTGAGGCTCGATCGTCCGATTTGGGACCCCGTCAATCGCACTACGATCGCAACGACACTGCCTATGTTCTTATGCCCCAGCGCAACGGGGGGCGACCGACCCTTTGTGGTTCAAGACTCAACGGGACAGGAACTGCTGCTCGACGGTTCATCCTTGCAGCTCGGACGCAGTCACTATGTCGCCAGCCACGGACAGGAAAGCTGTTGGGGAGAGTGTGGTTCGGCCGCGACCGGTGAAGTCTTCACGGATATCTACACCTCCGAAACAACAATCGTGTCGATCGACGGGGATGCGGGACAGGTTGCCGACGGACCCTTCTTTCGGAACTCCCGAACGCGATTTCGCGACGTCCTCGATGGGACCAGCAATACGATTTTCTTTGGAGAGCACAGCTCCGCTCTGAGCGACAAGACCTGGGTGGGCGTGGTTCCTGGCGCGTTCACGCACCCTCAATTCCACTCGCCTGAAAACGGGCCCGACGCTGCTGCCACACTGACGCTTGTGCATGCAGGACCGTCGGGCGGGGAGCTGGATATCACGGGCAGCCCGATCATTCACCCGATGAACTTTCCGACCTATCACGTCGGTCAAATGTTTTCGGAGCACCCCGGTGGCGGGCACGTCGCCATGGGAGATGGCTCGGTGCGATTCGTGACTAACTTTGTGGATCTCTATTTATGGGCGGAGATGTCCAGCATGAACGAAGGCGAAGTCATTGATTGGGAGAAACTGTAATGAAAATCGGAATCGCATTCGCGAGCATCGTCGTCCTGCTGGCAGTCTGGTGGCTTTGGCCTCAGAGAGTCGAACTGAACGAATCCGAATATGATTTCGCCATGGCTTTGTACCGGGTCTGCAATCAATCGAGCGACGAGGGATTGATCCAAATCGAAACCCTCCTGGATCAAGAAGAGCAGGCGCACCCGAGTCAGGAGCCCTCGCCTCTGCGCCCGATCATTGCGGCAGCGAAGTCCGGTCAATGGCGTGACGCGGCCAAGGCATGTCGCCAGGTCCTCGATGATCAAGTCGAGCATTGATGGCCGTGTTCGCAGGCTCATCAGCCCCGGTCTCCGATCACGGGCTCAACGCGGACAGCACCGAGGCTCTCCTCGCTCAATCTCACCATCAATCGATTTTCGCACCCGCATCAACTCCTGATGCTTCTGCTTCGTTCTGTTATGATCGCGTCGCCGCGCGCCAGATCCGGTGAACGGGTAACTTTCTTTCTTGGTGAGATTGACTTGCTCTGGCAGCTAACATCCTACGGTTTACTGATGGTTGCGGGATTTCTCGCCGGCATCGTCAACACCGTCGCTGGCGGTGGCTCTTTTCTAACGCTCCCGGCACTGATGTTATTTGGCCTCGATCCCAAGACAGCCAACGCGACCAACCGCATTGCGATTCTGTGCTCGACGGCGTCGGCCGTAGCCACGTTTCGCAAGCACGGGCATCTCGATCGCGCGTTGACAATCCGATTAGGGGTGCCGACCTTGGCCGGGGTGCCGGTCGGGGCGCTGCTCGCGGTCTATCTCTCGGCGGACGCATTTGAGAGCGTCTTTGGTGTTTTGTTCATCGTGATGGCGGTGCTGCTGATGGCGAATCCCAAACGCTTTCTCGAATCGGGCCAGCACGCCACTTATCCAGCAGCGTGGCAATATCCAGTGTTTTTTTCGATCGGAATCTATGTCGGATTCATCCAGGCCGGGATGGGAATCCTACTGCTGTTGGCGATGAGTTTCTTCACAAATTCGACTCTTGCGGCGTCCAACGCTGTCAAGAACAGCATCGGGTTGGTCGTGACGCTGACCGCAGCGATCGTGTTCATCGCCTACGGCATGGTGGACTGGGTTCCGGGGTTGGTCATGGCGGTTGGCAACGTGGTCGGCGGCGTGGTCGGTGCCCAGCTCGCCATCAAACGGAGCAGCCGCTTCGTGTTCATCTTCCTGGTCATCGTGATGATGGCCACGGGGATCAAGCTCGTTCTCTCCCCATAGACCTGTGCGACGTCCAGGGCTCCCGTTCGGGCCCGCCAAAGTGATTTTTCTTGCCCTCTTACCACCAGAGCTACGATCGCTGCGGGGTTTCGGCTAGGTTCTTAGCAGCGGCGGGCCCAGGAATTTTGTGGTGCACAGGGCTGATGAGCTGGTGTCCACGACCGCCTGGTGGGGCGGCAATCGAACCGGCCCACCGCCTAATACGTAGTCACCCCCCGGGGCCGTCCCCCCGCACGATCCTCCCTCTTTTCCGTCCTTTGAAGCCAATGTCTGCCGAAGCTCAACCGTTTTCCACGCCGGAGACCGTCGATTTTCCTTACCGGGCGATCAGCCGAGGTGCGATCTGGTCGATCGTCTTTTTCGTGATTTCCCTGATTGGGCTCGTGCCCACGTTTGCTCCGCTGCTGGTTCTAGCGGTCCCTGGAATTATTTTTGCCGCCTTTGGGCTCCGTGCGATTTCTCGCTATCCGGACGAATACAGCGGGCGAGGGTTGGCGTTGTTTGGCCTGATCGCATGCAGCCTGTTGTTCGTCGGCGGAGTCGGCCAGAATGTGTACATCTATTTGACCGAGGTTCCCGATGGATATGAGCGGGTGCAGTTTTATCGGCTGCAAGCCGATACCAAGGGGCCGGACCAGCCCACGGACACGGCACTTGCCGTTGACGGCAAACCGGTGTTTCTGAAAGGCTATATTCACCCGAGCAGCGGCAGCGGCAAGCTCCGCCAATTCATTCTCGTCCCCGATTTGGGCACGTGTTGTTTCGGTGGTCAACCGCGCAGCAGCGATATGATTGAGGTCCGGCTGCCACCGGGGCAGTCCGTCCGCGCGAACCTGCTCAAACGCAAACTGGCAGGAGAATTCCGCATCAATCGTGTCGCTCAGAAGAAAGCGGATTTTGATCAGGCCATCTTCTATAAAATGCAAGTCGACCAGTTCAAATGAACGCCTTTCCCAAAAGTGATTTCTGCTTTTGGGAGAGCTCCCTCCTATCACTATTGGATCGCATGATGCCCATTCGCTCTCTCGTCGTTCCATCCATCCTAGTGCTCGCCGCGCTCACGGTCGGATTCACCTGGACGTCCGCCGCTCTCGCTGACGAACCGGCTGACAAGCCGCTATCGATCATCGAGCAGCGACGTGCCATCATGCGTGGCGAGGCAGCGGGACGGACGAAAGTCGAGGAGCGGAAAAGCAGTAAGTCTGACCTCGAGAAAGGTGACATCACGTTCGATGACCTCAAATTCGACATCGAGAAAGACGAAGCGTTCGATCCCGAAAAATTGACCGACACGCTCAAATTTCTCAACGGCCGGACCGTGAAACTGAGCGGTTACATCCTGCCCAGCACGCTATTCAAAGAGACCGATATCAACGAGTTCGTGCTCGTCCGCGACAACCAAGAATGCTGTTTCGGTCCCGGCGCGGCGCTCTTTGATTGCGTGATGATTGAGATGGTCGGAGACAAAACCACCGACTTCGTCACCCGTCCGGTGACCGTAAAGGGCAAGTTCGTCTACGACCCGACGAAATATCAATACCCGCCCGGCGTGGGCCCCAAAGGGGCCAGCCACTTTGCGGTTTTTCGTATCGAAGGTTTGCAGGTCAAATAGCCTCTTAGCTGTTGGCGACTTCCTCGGAGCCCTCTGCGTCTGCTTCCTCCTCGAGAGCTTCGGCGTCGAGCGGTGCTGCGTAGCCACCTGCGGCGAGTACCTTCTGTTTGATCTCATCCCGGATTTCAGGGTTTTCGATCAAGAAGTTTCTCGCCTTCTCTTTGCCTTGGCCGAGATAGGTGTCGTCATATTTGAACCAGGCACCGCTGCGATTGATCACCTTATGTTCGGTGCCTAGATCGAGCAGGTCGCCTTCAAAGCTGATCCCACAGGTGTGCATCATGTCGAACTCCGCGATGCGGAACGGGGGTGCGACTTTGTTCTTAACGATCTTAGCTTTGACGCGCTGACCGACCTGCTCATCACCGTCCTTGAGGGCGCCGATGCGGCGCACATCGATCCGGCAGGAGCAGTAGAACTTCAACGCTCGGCCGCCGGGAGTCGTCTCGGGGCTACCGAACATCACACCGACTTTCTCACGAATTTGGTTGATGAAGATTACCGCGGTTTTGCTTTTAGCGATCGCGCCGGTCAATTTCCGCATCGACTGGCTCATCAGCCGCGCTTGCAAACCCACGTGACTATCGCCGATCTCCCCTTCGAGTTCCGCCTTGGGCACCAGGGCTGCGACGGAGTCGACGATGATCACATCGACGGCGTTACTCTTAACGAGCATCTCACAGATCTGCATTGCCTCTTCCCCGCTGCTGGGTTGGCTGACGAGCAGACTATCGAGTTCGACGCCGAGTTTCTTCGCCCAGCTTGGGTCGAAGGCGTGCTCGGCGTCGATGATCGCGGCGATGCCGCCCATTTTTTGCGCTTCGGCTCCGATGTGCAGTGCGAGCGTCGTCTTCCCGCTTGATTCCGGTCCGAAGACCTCGATGATCCGGCCGCGGGGGATACCTTGGCCGCCCAGAGCCATGTCGAGACTCAGTGATCCGGTGGGGATGCCGTCGACGGTCAGTTTATGAGACGCACCGAGTGGCATGATCGCCCCTTCGCCGAACGATTTCTCGATCTGCTGCAAGGTCGTCTTCAGCCCCGGTTCCTTTTCCAAAATGCGTTTCATGCCCGGATCGAGTTTGACGCCTTTGGATGCCGCTGCGGTCGCCATGCGTGGTTGCTTAGCCATATCCCTGTTTTCCTTAAGTTTCTTGCCTAACTCCAATTTCACGAGCGACGCAAAATCATCGTCAGTTTCATTTTCACCGAACGAAGAAGCCGATTGATGGTACCGTTTTTCCTGTCTGTGGACAAGAAATTTCGCTGTGACTCCCTCATTCTAGCGGGGAAATCGGTCGGAGAACATTGAATTCTCTGACATGTTTTCAACAGCGATTGACCTTGATCGGGCGAGCCCCGTTTGGCTCACGTAAGTAGTATCGCCGCGCCCCTGGACACGTTTGGTCACGGGAGCAAACAAAAGACCGAAATCCATGCCGTCCGCCTGACACATGGGGGTAGCCCTGGGCTGTTCAATCTTTGGGGTTGCGACCCGTTTCGGTTGATTTTCATGGAGGTGATTTCTGTCCTGATTTCACCCTCCCGAGCGAAGCTGGGGAGGGTCGAGAAACGAGCCTTCAGCGAGTTTCTCGGGGAGGGCTCGGTCAGGGTTTTGCAGCGATTGAGGCGTTTTCCCAGTGCTGGGCCCCTCCCCGACGAGGCTTCGCCCGTCGACCCTCCCCAAACTTCGTTTGGAGAGGGTGAAGTCAAGAAATTGCGCAAGACCAATCGAGCGTCAACCCCAAAGATTGAACAGCCCAGGGTAGCCCCTAGCTCCGGTGGCCCCAGTCGCTCCGGTGCCCCCAGTCGCCCGCCATTGCTGGTCGGCTTCTCGCCAAACAATATGATACGTTGGCCGCCAATCCACTGACATCTCACCTGCAGGTTCCCACCGTGACCGACCCAGCCTCCACCGCTCCACGCCATCGCAGCCCCTGGCTGAGCGTGCTCGCTGTCTCTTTGACGGCCGCCTGCCTGAGCGTGCTCGCTGGAGAACTCGCGGGCGATCGATCCGCACCGGTACCAGTTGCTGTCGCTGGCGAGCGTCAAGCCAGTCCGGCGGAGGCGGGTGCTGAAACAGACGCGGGCAAGACCACCACCGTAACGATGTCCGAGATGCTGCGTCTGGCGGGCGATGCGCTCGCCCAGACCGTCGCCGGGCTCGATGACTACACCGCCCGGCTGGTCAAGCAGGAACAGGATCGCAGCGGTGTGCTGCAACCGGCGTCGGAGATGTTTCTCAAAGTCGCCACCCGCCACCGGGGTGGCCAACGGGATGAGCCGCTGAAGGTGTACCTGCGGTTTGAGTCGCCCGACACCCTCAAGGGCCGCGAAGTGATCTGGATAGAAAACGAGAACGACGGCAAGCTGCTCGTCCGCGAGGCCGGCATGATCGGGGCCATGATGACCGTCCCCCTGTCGCCCGATAGTTTTCTCGCCATGCAAGGCCAACGGTATCCGATTACCGACATCGGTCTGACGCGGCTATTGGAGAAACTGATCCAACGCGGTGACCAAGACCGTGACGATCCCCACGTCAAGGTGTTCATGACGGAGGACTACCTGTTCGATGGCCGACCCCTGACGCACCTGCGGATCGAACGCAGCGAACCGAGCGGACAGGAAGACGACTTCGCGATCGCCGAATTGGTGCTCGACCAACCTCACAACCTCGTCGTCAGCTACCGTAGCTTTGGTTGGCCGGAACCGGGGAGCACGGAGCGGGCCTTGATCGAATCGTATGAATATCATGACTTGGAAACGAACGTCGGGTTGACCGATCGAGACTTCGACACGGCCAACCCTGAATACACGTTCGCAAAATAGCGAGTTCGCTCGGGACAAAGGTCCCAAGCGAAACGACGCTCTTTTACACGGCTTGGCTCACCGGGAGTTCCGGCAACGCGACCGACATGGGCACCGTGGCGGGAAAATCGCTTCGCATCGTTTCCGCGAGTCGCTTTCGAGCCGTGTGCAGCCGACGCTTGATCGTGCCGACGGGGGCGTCGAACCGATCGCTCATCTCGATCAACGATTGCCCCTGCAGGTAGAACGCCCGCAAGGTTTGCTGATCGATATCACCGAGCCGTGTCAAACCGCTGCGCACCGCAGCGGCTCGCTCGCGATCCTCGAATGCTGCTTGCGGCGATGAGTCATCGGCGCAGGTGGCCTCCAAGGTTTCCGGGTCGCACGATACGGACAACCGCCTACGCGTGGCGCGGTTGATTGCCATGCGGTGGACGATTTGCCGCAACCAGCCCCCGAAAGCTTCGGGAACTCGCAGTTGGCTGACCTTCTGCATGGCTTGGATGAAAACATCTTGGGCCAGTTCTTCGGCTTCGTGAGCGTTGCGCATCCGCTGCGTCGCCAGCGCCACGATGGCGGGTCGGTAGCGTTCGAACAGTTCACCAAACGCCTCCCGATCGCCGGATTGGGCGCGGACAACGAGCTGCGCGACCGTCGATGGCGCGTCGCGAACAACGGTGACCGGGGGCAAGCGGTTCGTAGAGGTATGGTTCGATTTTTCCAGAGTGATCGTCATGATTGTTCCTCCCCCAAAGCCAAGCGGGGGCATTCCAGTTTCAAGCTGCCAGTGAAAACGTCCAAGATTCGGTTCAGGAATCGCGATGGTCGTGCTGTTTCCAGTGTTCCGCGTGGCGTAAGAGTGCGGTCGAGCGGCTCGTCGATGACTTTCCGTGAATGGTCGCCCAACTGACTCCGTGAGCAGTCCTAGGCGGGAAGGAAAGGCATTTCAGGGCGCTGGCGACGTCTCTTTCGCGCGGCGGCTGGTAACAGCGTGATGGGGTGGTCCGAGTTCGATTTCGGCGGCAGCTGCACCGACCGGATGGATCCGAGCCTGCAAGGCAGACGGTGATCCGGGGCGATAGCGAGCTAGCAAGAAATCGTCTTGGACTCTGTGAGCTGGGTTCGGCGCGTGGGCGTTAGCCGTTAACCGCGTGGTCCTGGCTCATGCGATTCGCACGTCGCGATGACCGGGTCACCGGCACGACAGCGAAAGGCGTCATCTGGGGTATCCCCCATAATCGCGACTGCGATGGACACGTTTGGTCCATCTGTGGCGAGAAACACGTGCGTTTCTCGCCCCCGAGGTCGACAGTTGTCCTGCCGACGCTGGCATACAGAGGCTTCCAAAACCAATCGCGATGTTCTCGATGGTCGACCGGCATGGCCGACCAGGCGAATCTCGCGGTGAGGCCCGCGATGACTGCCGAGATCTCGCTGATACCATTGCTTAGGAAACCGCTGACGCGGGTCGCACGAATGACATTCAGGTTAGAAATCAGAGTTCGCATCGGAACCTCCCGGCACCGTTTCTTGCGGTGCGGTTTTGGAGCACAAATTGGAATGAACAATCCACCGGATGGTCCGTCGTTGGAACCAACTCTCCGCAAAACGGAGAAATCGATGAGATTGGATCGTTAAAAACCTACCCGGTAACCCCCGACGGCGATAACTGCCGCAAGTGGGTGGATGGTTAAGTTCATAGAAGACTATTTCAGCAGAAGGTTCGCCTGGCTACTAGAAAAAACGTTAAAATTTTGAAATATGTCTGCTCCCGCCTCCGCACCCACGCAGAGAAAAGTGCCCAAGCCTTGGTTTTTCGGAGGTTTCACGCCTCGAATCTGGGAATCGCTGGCTCCCCTGGTTTTTCCACCCGTCTGCGTGCTCTGCGGTGACACAACCCGTTGGATCGCCAACGGAAACTCCGCCCGGAGGTACGCCACGTTCTGCCGAGTCTGCGAGACCTCGCTCATTGAATCCCAGCCGATGATGCGGACTGCCTGCCAACAATGCGGTTGGCCTCGGGTGGTCCGCACCCCGCGGGGCGGCGTGAGGGGTCCGGCCGGCGAGCGGCTGAGCCTCGCCGCGGGAGAGCTGGGCCTCGCCGCGGGAGAGCAGCCGAGCGAATGGAGTCCTGCTGACTCGCAGACGGATTCATGGCCTTGTCCAAGATGCCAGACCCGAGACAGTCCGCACCGTTTTTCGCGTATCACGCCCCTGTATCGATATCACGACGCGGCCCGCGATGCAGTCGTCGCGGCCAAGTACCCCTGCAATTCCGCCGTGGCTCGCGAACTGGCGATGCGTTTGGCCGATCGCTGTCGCAGTCGCTGGCCGGACCTGGTCGATTCCCCTCTCCCGGAACCCCCCACGCAGCCATTGGCCAGACAATCCGCCGGTCCAGCCAGCAGTCGCCCGGCTGGCCCTCCCCCGATCGTGACGAGCGTCCCCAGCCCAGCGATGCGTCAGATTCGCCGGGGTGGCAGTGGCACGCGGCTGCTCGCCCAATACACAGCCAAGTGCTTAGGACTGCCCTATGTGAATTTGCTGCGAACGACTCGCGGCGTTGAGAAACAGGCATTATTGGATGATGATGCCCGGCGTGACAACGTCCGGGGGGCCTTTGAAATCGTTCGCCGATGGCGAAAGCGGGATCTGGACCGGGAGGTGCTGTTGGTCGACGACGTGATGACCACGGGGGCGACTGCCGACGAGGTGGCCGGCGTTTTAATCGACGCGGGGGCCCGGGGAGTCTCGCTCGCGGTGGTCGCCTTGGCGATGCGGGACGAGTGATTTTGCTCGATAAGTGAACCTTTTGTGTGAATTCACCGAATCATGGGGTCAGGCCTGTCGTCGACCGGAAATCGCGTGCTACAGTTTTTCAGGCGGCCCAATTTGTTCGACTCACGCACTCCATGGGACTTGTGTTCTGCAGAGCGGGGTGGATGATTCACACTCCTTTTCTATTCGCCTCGCGTTCCTCGCCAGCGGACAACCATGACTGACCCACAAAACCCAGATTCCTCCAGCGAAATCGGCTCCGGTCTCGCCTCGACCGATGCGGAGCCCAAGATGGCTCCAGTATCCGGACACGGGCATGGCGCACGCCGGGCGGTTCTGCGCGGTCTCGGGGTGGTGCTGCCGCCGCTACTGACAATCGTCGTGTTGCTGTGGGCCTGGAGCGCGATCGAAAATCGCTTGCTGATCCCTGTCGAGGGCGGAATCCGCTACCTGATGGTGTGGGGGTTCGCCGATATCCGCAATAGTGTCCCCGAAAATGCGATTGTCGATCCGCAGGCCGACACGCCCGACGCCAAAAAGCGGCCTGGTTTCAACTACCGCTCCGTCGACTACGTGCCCGATCCGACCGGGCGGAAGTATCTGCCCGCCCATGTGGTCCGCGAAGTCGACGACCGGGCCGACGCATTCGGTGCCACTGCCCTGCCGCCCAAAACGGCGTTCGCGTACTGGGACCGCTACTACCATCTCAACTACATGCCGCGTTGGATCACCGTACCTGTCTTTCTGATCCTGTTCATCTCGCTGCTGTATTTTCTCGGCCGAGCCTTCACCGGCGGCATCGGGCGCTGGTTCGTCAGCGCTTTTGATGCCACCATCCTGCGCATTCCGATTGTCAACAAGGTCTACGGCAGCGTGAAGCAGATCACGGACTTCGCCTTCGACGACCGACAGATTGAATTCAACCGAGTCGTTGCGATTCAGTACCCCAGCGCAGGGATCTGGTCGCTCGGTTTCGTTACCGGCAACGGCATGCGAGAAGTCTCCGAAGCCGCTGGCGAACCCATGCTCAGCGTGCTGATGCCGACCAGCCCCATGCCGATGACAGGGTTCACGGTCACGATCCGTCGTAGCGAAGCGATCGATCTCGACCTAACGATCGATGAAGCCATCCAGTTTGTGGTCAGTTGCGGCGTCGTCGTCCCACCTCAACAGCGCATCGAAACCCCAGGCAAGGATCTCACAGGCAAAGCTCCCGCCGTCCAGCCACCCTCGACCATCGATACCTCGTCGACGCCGAGCAAACCCTAGGCGGCGTAGCCCCGCGACAAGCGTTGCGTGGCCTGCCAGATGGCAATCAAGCCTCGATCGGCCCGCCGTGCGCCCCCCTCCGGGCAAGATCGTTCAATACGACAGCCAGAACGAGAAATACAGGTACACGCCGAGCACCAAGGCGAGGATCGCGACGGTCAAGAAGATATCCACCGCCGTCCAACTCTCTCGGATCTCGCGGTTTTCCTCTTCGCTCCGCGATCCCCACGTCAGCCCACGCACCCGCTCGGGATCCGGGGCTCGCGTGCATAGAGTGGTAACGACGATCACGACGATACAGATCGCGAACAAGGCCGAGGAGAAATACAGAAAGTTCGCATCGCCGATCCACGCCAAAACAGCGGGAGAAGAAAGCTTGCCATCACCGCTACCATAGATCGCTTGCACAATCGTTTTCCCCAATCCGAGAGCGAACCCGACGGCCAATCCCACCACGGCGGCGGGTGAATTCATCCGCGGCCAGAGCAACCCCAGCACGAATACGGCCGTGATCGGCGGGGCGAGGTATCCCTGGACCGATTGCAGGTACTCATACAAACCACCACCAGAAATGCGAGCCATCACCGGGATCCAAGCCAATCCCGCAGCGACCACGACGAGCGTGGCGATTCGTCCCACCCGTACCAGATGCTCTTCGGAGCGGCCGGGGCGCAGTTTCTGATAGATGTCGATCGTGAACAGCGAAGCCGCTGAATTGAATAGCGATGACAGAGAACTCATCAGTGCCGCTAGCAACCCTGCCACCACCAACCCACGCATCCCCACGGGCAATAGCGACATCACCAGCGTCGGGAAGACCTTGTCACCATCCAACCCCGTGCTGCCATCGACCTGGGTTCTCGATGGGATCGTGATCAGCCCCTTGCTGTGCAATGCCCAACCGATCAAACCGGGAATCAAGAAGATGAACACGGGCCAAACCTTCAGCACGCCGCCCCACAATGCTCCCCGTCGGGCGTTGCGTAGGTTCTTGGCCGATAACGTCCGCTGCACGATGTATTGGTCGGTACACCAGTACCACACACCGACGATCGGCGACCCGATCAAAATCCCCAGCCACGGGAAATCAGGATCGTCGATCGGTCTCCACAACGCAAAGGCATCCGCATTGGCTTTCGCCATCAGCCGCAGTTCCTCCCAACCACCGAGCTGTTGCAGCCCGATGTAGGTGATGCTGATCGAACCGACCAGCAGGATTAACGCCTGCGCCGCATCGGTGAACAGCACCGCTCGCAGGCCACCGAAGACGGTATACAACCCTGTCAGGAGCACGGTCGCGATCGCGCCGATCCAGAACGCTGCTTGGGGCGAGCCAAAGGTATCCGGCAGCAGCGCCGAAAAAACAACCGCCCCCGCATACACCGTCACCGAAACCTTGGTGAAGACGTAGGCCACCAAGGACACGACCGAGAGGATCCACCGCGAGGTAGAGCCAAAGCGCAGCTCGAGAAACTCGGGAACGGTGTAGACACCGGTCCGGTAGTAAAACGGCACGAAAAACCATGCCAACATGATCATGATCCAAGCGTGCAGTTCGTAGTGCGCCATCGCCAATCCCGATACCGCACCCTGACCGGCCAACCCAACGATATGCTCCGATCCGATGTTCGATGCAAACAGCGAAGTGCCGATCACGAACCAACCGACATTGCGTCCGGCGAGAAAGTAATCGGCCGTGCTGTTTTGGCGGCGAGACGACCAGGCCACGACCCCCGCCATGATGAGGAAGTAACCTCCGATCACCCCCCAATCGATCCAGTTCAGGTTGGTCGCCGCAACGAACGTACTGGAAAATTCGCTGGGCAGTCGAAAGTTGGGCATGAGAGTAAGATGCTTGTGGACGAAACAGGATAATGTCAGTGCTGCACTTCGTTGCCGATCAAAATAGCAGGTCGCCGGTGACGATTGAGCAAGGTACGCAATTTTAATGCTGGGGGGATGCCCGGGTTGCTTGGAACCATAACGGGATCGCCGGTAACGCCAGTACCAATAGAAAGGGCTCATCCGACGGAAGCGTGCGCTGGAGGTTTTGGAGGCATGGCTCCAGTATCCAATGATTGATTTGTCGGAGGTGATAGTGGATGTTAGACTGGAGCTGCCGGGAGAAACGGAGCCGAGCTCGAATGGCGTGGACTTAAGCGATTTACTCGAGTTTCGCGGGCATCTGTTTTCGCTTCCGTCCGGCTTGTCCGGGCGGAGTGGCAACTGCAAGCTACCTGCAAAACGTCCTCGCCATATCGATCTCCGCTTCGGGCTTGTCCCGGCGGAATCAGCGAATCAAGTCGTGTGACCGCCGGGGCAAGCCCGAAACGGAGCACCGTTTCTACTTCGCATTTTTTCGGTAGCTGCCAGTTGGTTCCTCCGCCGAGACAAGCTCGACGGAAGGATGTTTCACAGACGGCAATCGCTTAAGTCCACGCCATTCGAGCCGAGCTCTGCAGAGGTGCTGGCTTGGCAAGGGATATCTCGGTCGATGGTACGCCAATGGTGTTGCCGGTCCCTGGCGGACATTCGTTCGTCAGGGACGCATTTTTGTAAGATTATTGGATACGAGAGCCATGCCTAGAAAAACCTTCCCCCTGTGCTCCGCGCACGCTTCCGTCGGATGAGCTGATTTTGCGGCATTTGAGAGGGTGCTGCATGAAGGGCTTGAGATATTCAAAGTTTAGCCTTCTTGCTACCAACTGATGCACAATCACGATCATCTCGTTCTGAGACCGCTCATCGATGGGGAAATGAGTCGATTCATGGGATGGGTGGGTGGCACTCATACGATGCGGTTTCATGCTCACTATCACGCGAGCGGTCTGGGACATCTGTACCAACAACGATACAAGAGCTTTCCGATCCAAGATGACGATCACTTCTTCATTGTCTGTCGATACGTCGAACGCAATGCACTGCGAGCCGGTTTGGTCACACACGCGGAGAACTGGCGTTGGGGTTCTTTATGGCGATGGTTGCAGAGTCCAGAACCCAACCCTCAGTTGCTTTCGGGATGACCCATACCGAGACTTCCGCGGTGCGTTCAGCGAGTCAACGAACCTCTCGATCAGCACGAACTCGCAGCGGTGCAGCTGTCAGCCCACCGCGGACGTCCGTTCGGAGAGGAAGGGTGGGTGGAAACGATCGCAAGAAGGCGCAATCTGGAGTCCACCATGCGACCCCGAGGAAGACAAAAAGTCCGAGTCGACCAGCCAGAGCAAATCAAAGAGACCTGACCCATTTGGCTTCGTTCTCCATCCGTACCCAAAACAACGTCATGCCGCTCGACTCAAAGCAAGAGCCGTATGAGTTAATCCTTCAAGTACGGATCTGTGCGGGGGGCGGCTGGCAACAGCCGTCCCTACCGCGATCCTCTTTGCCCCTGGTAACCATCAAAGAAGCCTGACCCATTTGGACACTTCTGGACCGAGCAACCCCGAGCTATATCGTCGTTCAACGCCGAGCAATGTCGTAACCGAGGACAATGAAGCCACCAATCAAGCCGAGCAACATCATCACGCCAGTCAGAATCCACGCAATTCGCCCGTCGTACTGTTGAAATGCCGGAATGGCCGCAAGTGCGCCGATCATTACGCCCAATGCCGGCGCTGTCCATGACGGCAATGGCGTATGTTGAGGATCCGGCGTTTCCTTTGGTTTGAAACGAAGGTCATCAGGGGGAGTGACGCCAGGATTGAGCGGGTCCATTTCGTTTGAGTTGGGCATTGAAGATTGCGGGGCGCAAAGAACTCGGGGGGTTCGAGTTTGCCGATACGACGAACGCTAGCGGTCACGGGGTAACGTGGCACCGCAACGGAGGCGGTAAAATGGCGAAGCCAACCGCCGTAGTGGAGGTGACGCGTTACTCCGGTGCACCGCCGTTGTTCGTAGCACACCCTCGATCACGCGCGTAGCGGCACACTACACAAGCAGCGATACCGTAATCGTATCGAGTCGCCAGTGCGCACGCAAGCAAATTCGGGCGCCGGGCTTCTGGGCGCCGGAAATCACGATCGTTGGATTAGTGTGCGATTAGCGAAGATTAGTGTTCGAATCAGCCTGGTTTTTGGGAACACTAATCCGCGCTAATCGAACACTAATCCCAAGTCGCGTCCGAACTGCATTCAGGGATGAGTCGCCCAGTGGAATCAACTCTGTCTACGAACGGTTGCCATCACCGGGCACGGAGAGTGATGCTTCCATTTGTAACACCGCGCAAGCCGTGCTCCGTGTGAATGGTTTGGTTACCCGTCGTCTTGAGGTGTGTCGTCGCTAATGCAGAAATCGGAGGCGATGTTACCGAACGAAGGTTGCCGGCCTGCAAGTACGATTTGAAGTAGTTGCTTGGCGGGCCAAGATTCCGGCGGCACAGTAGCGAGATAGAGTTGCAGATCTTCGAGTTGCCTAACGCGCCGACGATGACCAACCGCGAGTTTAGCGTAATGCCCACCAGTCTGCCAAAGAGTAAATGTCAATATGATGGTACCAGCCACGAGGATGACGCCGACCCAAGGCGTTTGATACTGCGTTTCGATGAAAAATGCGGTCGAAAGCATTGCAATTAGCGGGACCAACGAAACCGCAAATAGAAGTGCAGAAACGAATGCTGGTTTCGCGATCGATCGCCGCTCCGCGTCGATTCGGCTTTCGAGTAGCGTGTGAATGTCCGACGAAGTTGGTGTCATCAATGCGTTTCAGTCGGGTAACGTAGAGGTCACCGGGTAACGTGGCACCGCAGCGGAGGCGGTAAAATGGCGAAGCCAACCGCCGTAGTGGAGGTGACGCGTTACTCCGGTGCACCGCCGTTGTTCGTAGCACACCCTCGATCACGCGCGTAGCGGCACACTACACAAGCAGCGATACCGTAATCGTATCGAGTCGCCAGTGCGCACGCAAGCAAATTCGGGCGTCGGGCTCCTGGACGCCGGAAATCACGATCGTTGGATTCGTGTGCGATTAGCGAAGATCAGTGTTCGAATCAGTCTGGTTTTCAGGAACACTAATCCGCACTAATCGAACGCTAATCTCCAAGTCGCGACCGAGATACAGACACAGATGAGTTACCCTCGTCTACGAACGGTACGCATCAGCGGGAACGGGCGAACGACTTTCAAGCAGACAAGACAACGGACCACCCGTTCTCCGTTGCATGCGATGGTTACCCGCTAATGATCTTTGTTTCGGTTTCTGTAATTCTCAATCGCCGTCTCGATCTCAGTTTTCGTCAAGCTGCGAACGAATGCAATAAGCTGTGGAGAGTATTGTGAAGACCCACCATGCTCCGGCTTCCAGTAATATTGGGGATTGTTTTTGATATCGTGATCCCAAACGATGGCCTGAAACGTATACGATGTGAAGCGAACCCCTTTCAACTCCCTGCCAATATCTGACAGCACGTGCTTTTGAAGCTTCGGGTGGGATTTGTTTGGGTCGACTTTTCGGTCGACCAGGAGAATCCCTTCTGGTGACTCATTCTGCACACCCGCAACGACGTCGGCAGAGGTGATCTTCTTTGTCGACTGAAGACTTACTGAAAACACGGTCAAGAATCTCCCAGTGTCCGTCTCCGACGTCTCCAGGCTCTCCGTCGTCTCAGAAATCAGGTGCAGGTAAGCGGAAAGGAACTTGTTGTCAGAGTCAGCGTTTGAACGAAGGAATTCAATGGGGTCGGGTGGTGCCCTGAATGAAAGCGGCATCAGACTCAGGTTTACCTCGTCCGCAATATCCTGGTTGAAACAGGTTATGAAAATGTCCCGGAAATTGATTATCGCTGTTTGGGACAGCCCGTAGACCAATACGCCGAGCCCCGGTTCATTGTAGAAATGCACAGCGTTGTTTCGGTAGTCAACTAGCGAATTCAGATTTGCAGCGACAGGGGCGAAGGGCACAGTCGGCGGGAACAGTGGCTTTGCCGCCTGTAGCGCGTCACGAAGGGAAAGCGTTAAGTAGGGCTTGTCGCGTTCTTTGGGGTAGAAAATCCTGACACGGTTTTTCGACAGCAACGCCTTGACGCAGAGTTCCCAAGCGTTTGCCAGAAGAATTACGAAGCACTCATCACGGTATGCCAGCTGCGGCTTGTTGTAAATTTCGAGCGATGCAAGGAGCGCAGACTTTGCGTTATCTCGAAGGCAACGGAACTTCCCAAACGGGTTCATGTGTCAGGGCAACCTAAGTCGGGTAACGAATTGCGATCTATCCGCATGTCAGGCGTAGAAAAAGCTCAACTTGGTCGGTTGAGCTGATCGCCTGACGTGCGGATAGATCGTGCGTTGAACTTTGTCGCCACACTGCGGGGGCCATACACCGTGTGGTGAGGAAGCGGCGACTATCGTCTCTATTCTATTGCGTAGTAGTCACCGGATTCCAGTCCGGGGAGCATCAGCTGATTACTTTCGGTACTCAGTGGCACCGGCATCGCCGCCGAGCCTGCATATGCACCTTCTACCTGATGTTTCAGGTACCAATCGTAAAATCCCTCACCATTGGCACCGTCCCAGAACACTCGATCTGAGTCTTGCAGCGAACCGGCGTACCAAGGCGGCACCGTTGTGCTGCCTCGCGAGAAGATCTCACGCCAGGATGGTCGCGGATCCTTCGATACCACTCGCAGAGTGGACTGCCCACAGTGCCGGCACGCGGGCTGAGTCGATCGTGGTTCGGTGGCCTCGGGGGATTGCAGTGGGAACTCCATTGCATCGGCGGCATACGGCAACTCGGCGGTGTTGATATCGTCGATGCAGCGTCGTTGGTAGCTCGCCAATCGACTATTGCTCCAACCGCCGAAGTACCGTGTCTTGGTTAACTGATCGGGCTGGATGTGGAGACACCAACTACGCATGAATTCAGGTTCATCCGACGGAAGCGTGCGCAGAGCACAGCGGGAGGTTTTTTGAGTACTGTCATATCCAGAACGAAAATTTGCAGTGCGCGCGTACGCTCAGCGGCACCACCAATAGGGTAGCTTTTTCGACACTCAAAGTCCACTGTTTGTCGGCCAGCCAGCACGGCTCGGTTAGCTTTGGTGGTTCAGTCTCGCCACCCTGGTAGATATCCGAAGCTCTGAGAGCCCCACACTGTCTCATCCGGCGTTTGAACCGCTAACAGAGCATCTCACTCTAGCACGGGCTTGCTCAGCAGAGCTACGCTCCACCGATACCCTCGGCATGCGACGACGTTGTTAGTGTGCTTGGCAGCACGACAATTCAGCCTAAGACTTCAGAGCTTCGGACGGTTTCGATTCTACAGTGTTTTCCTGGTTCACTCCAAGACGAATTAGTAAGCCGATCAGCAAGTCGCCGATCGATTGAGGGCCTCGACGCTTCTTGCCAGCGAGAAGCTGC
>NZ_SJPK01000005.1:0-163328 GCF_007859855.1 Allorhodopirellula solitaria | reverse complement strand
GCGAGCTCAAACGCCGAAATCAATCAAAATATCCCAAGCTGAAAAAGCCTCGACCCAGTCGAGCCAAGCGGATCACGGTCGAGCCCGTGAAACCACCAGATTCGCCCTAAGTCCACGCCATTAGAGCTCGGCTCCGTTTCTCCCGGCAGTGCCAGTCTAACATTGACAATCACATCCCACAAAGAAATCCTTCGATACGGGAGCCATGCCTTGAAAACCTCGGGCGCACGCTTCCGTCGGATGAGCCTTAAAACACATGTCAAATGATTCGCCTCCAAAGGGTCGGCCCCCTATTCGCATGGGCTCGTCCGTTATGAAGCTGTCGATCCCCCAATTGCTAGGATATCTCTGGGCGGCACCGAACACGTTGTTGGGGATCGCGATCGGATTGTTGCTCGGCGGACGATTTCAGCGCGTCGATGGCGTACTCGAAGTTCATGGCCGGCATGTGGCCCGGGTGCTGGCCCGGATGATCGTGCCTGCGGCAGCATTAACGATGGGGCATGTTGTCTTCGGCCGCGACCTCGAGGCACTGGCCCGGACGCGAAACCACGAACGCGTGCACGTCCACCAGTACGCGATTTGGGGCCCCTTTTTCTTGCCCACTTATCTCGGGGTGTCACTGTGGCTCTATGCCCGTGGACGTGATGGCTATCGCGACAATCCGTTTGAAATCCAAGCCTATGCGATCGACGATCCGGGGTGCCCCCAGTCTCCTAGACCGCAGGCCCGCTCGGACGATGGGCTAGATTAGCGCGCGGTCGCCACTGAGATGCGAGGTCCAGCGATCGCAGACACCCTCACCTGCAGCCCATTTGCGTTAGAACGCGGGAACGGCAACCGATTCTTGTGAGGGACTCGTCGCCTCGTCCACTACCATGTCCGTTACGAAACTTTCTGTTCCTTCGCCAGGAGAATTTCTGTGAGCATGCCTCCCGCCAACCCCTACAGCAACTCGGCCGCTTCGTCCGACGAACCGGTTTATCTCGGCGGTCGACAGCGGTCACTGAAAATCCGCCGCATCGACCCGCTGTCACTCGGTTGCATGCAGGGAGCGTTGTTCGCACTGATAGGCTTGATTCCCGTGCTGTTCATCATTTTCATGACGATCGTTGGTGCTGCGGGCGGCGGCTTTCGCGCCGCTGGGAATCAGCTTGTCGTCGGGGTCGCTGGCACGCTGATCTTGGGCGTCCTGGCGCCATTGGTTTACGGTGTGATGGGATTCGTTGGTGGGGTGGTCCTGGCGTTGGCATACAACTTCATTGCCTCCTTCAGCGGCGGGGTCGAATTGGAGCTCGGTGAGTAGAGCGTGCGGCTGGCCGATCGCGGTGGCACCCTGGGGCTGAACGGGGGATTCAGCTAATCTGTGGGGGAAAATTGTTTCCCCATTCCGTCACGTTCTCACATTCCTTGACCATGAAACACTCCATCGTATTGCTGCCCGGGGACGGGATCGGCCCTGAAATCGTTGCTCAAGCCCGGGGCGTCCTCGAGGCAGTCGCCAGTCGCTTTGGTCACGATTTCTCGTTCAGCTCGCACCGCATTGGTGGGATTGCGATTGACGAGACCGGCGATCCGCTGCCCGCAGAAACGGTAGACGCCTGTCGCTCCGCCTCGGCCATCTTGCTCGGTGCGGTCGGTGGTCCCCGCTGGGATGATCCTTCGGCGAAGACGCGTCCCGAAGCCGGGTTATTGCGAATTCGCAAGGAACTCGGGTTATTCGCTAACCTGCGTCCGATCAAGTTATTCGATGAACTCGCCGACGCGTCCCCCTTGCGGGCCGACATCGTGCAGGGCACCGACATCCTGTTCTTTCGCGAGCTGACCGGCGGGGTCTACTTCGGCGAGTCCGGCAGCAGCGGGGAAGGCGAGGACGAGACCGCTTTCCAGTCGATGACGTATTCGCGCCGAGAGATCAAGCGGATCGTGCGGATGGCGGCCACCGCTGCCCGCGAGCGATCCAATCGATTGACGAGTGTGGACAAAGCCAACGTGCTCGAACCGAGCCGGTTGTGGCGGCGCGTGGCGGCGGAAGTCATGACCGAAGAGTTCCCCGATGTCCAATACGATGTCGTGCTCGTCGACGCCATGGCGATGCATCTGATCAATCGCCCTGCGGACTTTGATGTCGTGGTGACGGGGAATCTCTTCGGCGACATTTTGACCGACGAAGCCTCGATGCTGCCTGGGTCGCTCGGCATGCTGCCGAGTGCTTCGTTAGGGGAATCCGGTCCGGGACTGTACGAGCCGATTCACGGCAGCGCCCCTGACATCGCGGGTAAGGGAATCGCCAACCCTTTGGCAACGATCCTGGCCGCCGCGATGATGCTACGTCATTCCCTCTCCTTGCATGCCGAGGCTGACGCGATCGAAACCGCCGTCGCCGGTGTCTTGGCCGATGGACTGAGGACTGCGGATTTGGCCCGAGGTGATTCCGAGGCGATCTCTTGCGAAGCCATGGGAGCAGCCGTGGTCAAGAAGATCGCGGGCTAAACGCCTATCCGAAAAGGGGGCTGAGTGCTGACCTCCCGATCGCATCCCCATAGCAGGTAAACGAATCCCGCGTGCCCGACTTCACCACCTTCATTTTGATCGGCGTCATCCTGACGGCGCTTTCGATCGCGACCTTGGTCGGGATTGTGATGGGGCGTGGGAACGCGCCGGGGACGGATGCGGCCTTGGTGAAGCGTTTCCAAGCCAAGCTGCGTGTTTGGTGGATCATGGTGGCGGTGTTTGTTATTGGCACCCTGGCGGGACCGACGACGCTGGTGGTGATCTTTGCGGGAGCGTCATTTTGGGCCCTCCGCGAGTTCATCTCAATGACGCCGACGCGACGTGGCGATCATCGTACATTGTTCTGGGTGTTCTTCATCTTTCACCCTCTGCAATTCATCCTGATCGGGCTGGGCAGCGCTTACTACGAATTTTACAGCATCATGATCCCCGTCTACGCGAGCCTGTTCATTCCGGCGCGGGCAGCGATTTCGGGTGACGCCAAGCGTTTTCTCGAACGATGTGCCAAGATTCAGTACGGGTTGATGATTTGCGTCTATTGTCTTTCCCATGCCCCCGCCCTGCTGCATCTCGATCTTGTTCGCACCGATGGTACAGCTTGGAAAGACAACACTAACTTGCTCATGTTTTTCGTGTTGATCTCGCAGCTATCGTTGACTCTCGAACGGGTTTGGAGCCGCTGGATTGGCAAGCACGTGATCGCGCCGCAAATCAATGCCTCCCGCACCTGGGAAGGTGTGGTCGGCTCGGTCATGACGACGGGTTTGATCGCGGCGATGCTGCGTTGGGCAACGCCGTTCTTTTGGTGGGAAGCTCTGTTGATGGGGGTCGTAGTCACGATCATGGCGAGCGTGGGGACGCTGACGATGAGCGCCATCAAACGCGATCGGGGCGTCATGGATACCGGCACGCTCGTCGAAGGCCACGCGGGAATTCTCGACCAGATCGACAATATCTGTTTTGCCGCACCGATCTTCTATCACGTGACCCGTTTTTTCTTTACCTAGTCTTTCCTCTCGATCAACGGCCCAGCCGTTTGACAGCATGCATTTGATTCTCAGCTCGTCGCTTCACCCGAACAGCCGCAGCCGCATCCTGGCCCGAGAAGTGGCCCAGCGTCTGCGAGAACGGGACTGTGAGGTGGAAGTGTTCGATCTGTCGCAGCGAGTTTTGCCACCCTGCGACGGAGCGACTGCGTACGGTGACCCGGAAGTCATTGCGTTGGCAGATCTCATCCGCCAGGCAGATGCCATCTTCGTGGCCTCGCCGGTCTACAACTACGATGTCAACGCCGCGATTAAGAACGCCGTCGAACTGACCGGCAAGGCTTGGACGGGCAAGATTGTGGCGTTGATGTTGGCCGCTGGTGGCCACGGTAGCTACATGTCCGCGATGGGATTGGCGAACAGTCTGATGTTAGATTTCCGTTGCCTGATGGTACCGCGATTTGTGTACGCCACGGGCGTGGATTTTGAAGGCGAACAGCTGGCGGATGAAGACATCACCCGCCGAGTCGATGAACTCGTCAACGAGACCATGCGGATTTCAGTGGCATTGAATGCCGGGTAGCCTGTTGTTGGCTTGTTCTCTTCTCCAAGGTCCCCCGTGCAGATCGACCTCGTCATTACCGAACTTAACGTAGGTGGGGCTGAACGGACGCTGACCCGCTTAGCCATCGGGCTGAAGGACCGCGGGGACGAGGTTCGCGTGTTCTCGCTCGGGCCGCTCCCAACGCCTGAACTCGGTGCATTGGTGAGCGACCTGCAGGCTCACGGAATCGAGATCGAGTCCGGCCAGGGACGTGGGATTGCCGACCTAGGATCGGTCTATCGAAAGCTGCGGAGTTGGCTGCGATTGCGACCTGCTGCGCTGCGTCAGAGCTTTCTGTTCCATGCCAACGTGCTAACCAAGGCAGCGTTGCCCGCACCCGAGCGACGGAACTGGGTAGCCGGTGTGCGAGTGGCCGATCCCAACCGCCCGCGCATCGTCATTGAAGGCCAGGCACTGCGCAGTGCCGCGAAGGTGGTCTGCGTCAGCTCAGCGGTCGCCGAGTTTGCTCAGCAGCAGTATCGGCTTCCGTCAAGCGAGCTCAGTGTGATCGGAAATGCGGTCGAGACCGAACGATTTGCGAGTGCGGTGCCATTGGACTGGCGAGATTTCGGATGGCCCGCCGATATCCGTGTCGTGTTGTTTCTCGGCCGACTGCACACTCAGAAGAACATCGCGCTGCTGCAGCGGACGCTCGATCGCTTTGCACCGGCCGGCTCCAATGTCAGACTCGCGATCGTCGGCAGCGGCGCGCTCGGCGCGGATTTGCGACGATGGGCGGACGGGGTGCCAGGAGATCGCGTCGGCGTACTCGACTGGCAACCCAATATCCCGGCCCTGATCGCGGCGAGTACCCTATTGGTACTGCCGAGTCACTATGAGGGGATGCCCAATGTCGTGATGGAAGCCATGGCGGGCGGGAAACCGGTTGTCTGTAGCCGCGTGGAAGGCAGCTTGGAACTCATCGGAGACGCTGCCGAGCAAGGTTTTGATCTAGGAGATGATGAACAGTTCGTCGCCAAGGTGAACCATTTTCTAAACGACGCCGACTTTGCCGCTCGAGTGGGAGCGAAGAACCAACAGCGGATGAACGATCTATTCTCGGTGCAACGCATGGTCAACACCTATCGTGGCCTGTACGAGACGATTGGCGAAGGGCGAGCGTCGTGACCTCCACCGACGGTGGTGGCGTCGTTTAACGAAACACCATTACTAACCTCACCACTCGATTTCCACGGGGCGGCCAAGCATGATGCTTCCATCTCGCTGCGCGTTGGCCTGCAGTCGGACGGGCCCGGTTCCGATCTGTGCAGGCGTCAGCGTGACATCACCAGAGTCGCTCTCGAAAGTATGGATCACACGTCCGAGATGGATAAGATGGATGCTTTCAGCTTCGTCGCATGCCACTGAAACGGTCATCTCGCCGGGCGTGTCGCTCGGTGTCTGTTCGATCTGCGGGAGGTGCGATTCTTCGCCAACGAGGATATTTCTGTGAGTGCCGATACGCGGCTGCGTGGGGTGAGCGCCGATGAGCGAGACCCGAACATCCACTACCCCTTCGGCGTTCGCGGGCAGGTTGACGCGAATTTTTGGTGTCGGTCGAATGCGTCCTGCGGACTTTCCGTTGAGGTAGAGTTCGATTGCCGCAGTGGGAACACTGTCGGGAGTCCGGGGCAGGGACTGCCACGTGATTTCGATGGCGGGTGGTTTGCTCTCGATTCGCACGAAATCGTTGGGTGCGCGGGCAAATGGCTGGCACAAGGGATCGCCGACGATCAGCAGTTGGTAGGGTGATGGAACGCTCAGGTAGAACGCTTCGATCGCCGCCACCCCTTCGCTGTAATAGGGATACATCATCGCGGAAGGGAACTTTGGTGGCAGCGAGTACGGTTCGGTCACAGTTCCGCTGCTCATCGCAGCGCCGGCATGCAGCAGGGCGGTGAGTTTCGTTTGCGAGTTATTCTGAAACATGCCGCCGAAACTGGTCAAGTTCTCAGCGATCGCCCCTGACGCAAACGTCCACTTTTTGTTACTCAGCGGCAGCGAAGCAGCCCCCAGCATCATGCCGACATAGGAACCGGATTGGCTCGGTAGCGCCGAGGAAAAGATCTCAACGTCGTCGTTGCGGGAGAGGAGCCAGGAAAGAGCATCGGTGGTGACGGGGAATCGTGTTTTGGAACGCACGTCCTTGGTCTTGGAGAAACCAAACGTTGCATCGGGGTAGGTTCGGTCTGCCGGGGCGGCGAGGCTGAGCGAATCGATGGCTTGCTGCAGAGTACTACCATTTTTGTGAACGACGGCCAGCACGCACGAGAGCATGTAGGGCATCCCACCTTCGTCGGCTTTCACGGCATGGCCACAATTGGTCCAACCTGCGGTGTTCGAGAAGCCGATCGGTCCCTGCATGGTATGCGGGACATCTTCGAGCTGGTCGAGCAGGCGGCGGCGATCGCCGGGCAGGTCCACGGCGTCCCCGCCGAAGAGTTGGGAGAGCGGTTCGGTCTCGATCAGGTATCGTCGATTAATCCAGCCCCGCTCGATGGACTTTCGGACCTGCGCGAGTGCTTTGTCTTCCTCACCGCTGCGCAGCCAGTTTTCTGCTGCGAGGATGCGGAGTGGAAAGAGCGTCGGGAATTGATCGGCGAGCGATTGCATGCTCTCGGCAGCCTCAGTGAACTTCTCCGCTTTGCTGTCGCTGATTGCCGCCTCGAACTGCTGCGCGTTCTCGCCGCTAAATGGGTTCGCGAAGTGGCGGCCAAAGGGGCCGCGGGCGTAGAGGTTGGCTCCCCAAGCGAGTAGATTGGGAGAATCACTCAACACCCAGCGATAGAAGTAGGTCAGTGAGTTGATCGACGCGACCGGGGTTCGGTACTTGCTATCAGCCGGGTCGGGAAAGCGTTTGGCAAGCTCGCCGATGTTGACCGACGTGGGGAAACCTGCCGAGTAGGCGACCACCCTGATCTGGGGGGCGATTCCGCGAGAATTGATCGTCTCCAATAACGGCTTGAGAATTCCGTCACGAAACGCATCGAGTGAGATACTCAGCTCGCTCGGGACATCTTCCAGCACGATCACATTGTGGGAGGGAATGTCGCGCAGGGCCGCGTAGTGATTGGCGATCGTGAGCGAGTCGGTCGATGAACCGTTGACAATCAGGGCAACGTTCTCACCGGTCAATCCGGCCTGCAGTCGCGTTGGAGCGACTAGCACGCAACCCACCACCAGCAACAGTGAGACTGCCCGAAGCGATAACGCTGGGAACCACCTTTGACTGTGATTCAGGTGGGTGCGGGCGGGGCGCCCGCGAACCGGTGCGTGGGAGTCCCGCCCGCAGTGGTAGAAAGCGCGTTTTTCGGACGAATATAAGACTGCACAGCGTTGCCGCATCAGGTGCCAACGCCGGCGTTGTCGGCAGAAGTTTGGAAAGTTCACGCGCATGACTCGGGACCGGGTGGATGGCAACGCCAGAGGGACATTGATGAAACAGCGTCTCGGGATGGGCAACGCATGCATTAACGAATATTTCACACTATAGCCCAAACCCAAGTGTCTCGATGGGTTGAGCCGCTCGAGGCGGGTGGTTGCCTTTCCGGCACCATCGCGTTGGACCAACCCACAAACCGCCCCAGTCGTCATGGCGGCATCAATGCACTTGACGACAACCGTTCCGTCACCGATTTTTGAGGATATGAAACTCGCCACCCCTTCTCCCCGTCACACCGTCGCAAACCATAACACCGCGCCGACCGATGGTGAGCCGACCGATGCCGCCTGCCGGGGGACATCGCATCCAGAGGCACTGCCTCAGGAGTCACCAGCCGCGGATGTGGAAACTACCGATCCCGCAGGTGCCTCGTCATCGTGGCCTGCGCCGTCGACATCCTCTGCTCGGCCTGTCCCCGTCTCGATGCGTCCGGAGCCCTTTTGGGAGCCGCTGCGACTGCGGCTGTTTCGGTTTTTCTGGATGGCGTCGTTGGCTTCGAATCTCGGCACGTGGATCCACGAGGTCGGTGCGGGGTGGTTGATGACCACGCTCCAAGGCAGCCCTGAGATGGTGGCGGCGGTGCGGACGTCGATGTCTTTGCCCATCGTTTTTCTCGCGATTCCCGCTGGTGTTTTGGCGGACCGGTTTGACAAGCGGCGACTGCTGATCATGACGCAGTCGCTGTTGTTTGGCGTCACCGCGATCCTCGCCGTGCTCACCTGGAGCGGCCATATCACCGCATGGGGGCTACTGGCACTGACCTTTGTGATGGGGTTGGGCATGGTGGTGCATGTCCCGACCTGGCAATCGGCGATTCCCGAACTCGTGCCACGCAACCAGATTTCTCGCGCCGTAGGATTGGGGAGCATCAGTTTTAACCTGGCCCGCACGCTGGGCCCAGCCCTCGGCGGTGTACTGATTGCCCTGGTGGGGATCTGGAGCACTTTTGCGATCAATGCCTGCACGTTTGCCGGCGTGGTGATGGTGCTGATCTCGTGGCAGCGGACGGCCAATGAGAGCAGCCGAGGCCGCTCGTTTGGATCCTCTCTGCGGCAGGGTGTCCGCTACGTCGCGATCCATCCAGTGATGCGTCATGTGATGCTCGGCGTGGTGCTCTTTGTCCTGCCCGGCAGTTCGCTGTGGTCGCTCTTGCCGCTCTATGCCAAGACCGAGCTCGGTTGGGGGTCGAGTGGCTTTGGGATTCTCGTCGCCTGCGTCGGGGCGGGGGCGGTCTCGGGTGCGGCCTTGCTTCCGCGACTGCGTCATCGATTCGGCTCGGATCGGTTGGTTGCCGCCGCGATGTGCCTGTTCGCGGGGGGGCAAGCCATCATGAGCTTTTCGCCATCGTGGCAGATCCTGCTGCCTGCGGTCCTGCTGATGGGGGCGGGCTGGATGGCGACCTTGACGACGCTCAACGCGACCGCACAGATCACCCTGCCGACACGCCTGCGAGCTCGTGGGATGGGTTGTTACCTGACGATGATGGCCGGTTCGATGGCAGTCGGGTCACTGCTGTGGGGCCAGATCGCGGGCCAGATTGGTCTAGGAGGAGCGTTGTTTTCCGCCGCCATCCTGATGCTGTTCACAGCGATCGTCGGACTCTTCTTTCCGCTGGCCACTCGGCTGGACGACTGAACGGGCTTTTCTGGCAGGCGAGTGCGCCAAACATTCGTGTTCCCCGAGGCCTGACGACCTGCGGCTCAGAAATCACTGAGCCGGGTGTCGCCACGGGGTAGCAGTCCTAATCTGGCGAAACGGTCCCGCGTTTGGGAGAAACAGGGACCTCTACCGTCCCATCAGCGATTTGAGCATGGGCAATTTGGCGATGATCTGCTCGACAGTTTCGTCACCGAGCTTTTCACGCAGGAACGCAAAAACCGTTTTGAGCATCGGGCCGATTTTATCGACATCGACACCGGTGCTGGCCAGGGCGGAGGCCATTTCCATTCCCGCGCCCGACTTCCCGCCGAACATCGACGAAACGGAGCTGGTCAGCTTGCCGAGCAGGCCGCCCCCCGCAGCGGGATCGGGTGCTTCGGCAGCTGCTTTCTCCGCACCGGGAACCGCCCCAGCGACCTGGGCAAACAATTGCGAACCGATCTGGCTCTTGAGCAACGCCATCACTCTGCTGAGGGCTGCGTTCGCAGTTTTTGAATCGATACCGAGTTGGCTGCTGATCAGTTTGATCAATTCGTCCATCGTTTCGCTTTCGTTGGAAAAAGACTACTTAAAACGTCCGCCATGACTCCAAGAGGGTGCCTCCCTACAGCACAGGCGTTTCAACCGTCAGCCGTGCCACCTGATTGTGGGTCGGCGAAGGCCGGCATACAAGACTGCCGAGCCGCCGGAGGGTTATTTTTGCGACATCCGCCATTGACTGCCGCTCGCCTTTGGTTCAGGCTGAACGGCCAGTTGAGCACCACACTCTCGGCGGTGTGTTACTTTTGGAAGTGTTTTCCAGTAATTCCGCCCCTGAATGCGAGAGGCATTTTGTCTCGTTGGTGACGGTTCGTAAGGTTAGTTTTGTGACGAATATTTATGTAGGGAACTTGTCGTTCTCCGCTACCGAAGACGATCTTCGGGAAGCATTTGAGCAGTACGGCGAAGTATCCACTGCCAACATCATCATGGATCGAGAAACAGGTCGCAGCCGCGGTTTCGCATTTGTCGAAATGGCGGACGCTGAGGGTGCCAAGGAAGCGATTGAAAACCTGGACGGTCAATCGATCGCCGGTCGCAATGTGACAGTGAATGAGGCTCGCCCACGTGCTCCCCGCACCGGTGGCGGTGGCGGCGGAGGAGGAGGTCGCGGCGGCTACGGTGGCGGCGGCGGCGGTCGTGGCGGCTACGGCGGCGGCGGCGGTGGTGGCGGCAGCTACGGCGGTGGCGGTGGCGGCTACGGTGGTGGTGGCGGCGGTGGCGATCGCTACTAGGCCTGCCGGTCAAATTACCAGCCGCTATCCTGCTGAGAAGCCGTTTACCGGGTTCGCGAATTCACTAACCTCGCCAGCCCACTGAGTAAACATCACGAAAACGGGACGAACTCCAACGGGTTCGTCCCGTTTTTCGTGCGCTCTGGCAACAAATCAGGTTCATCCGACGGAAGCGTGCGCAGAGCACAGCGGAAGGTTTTTGAGTACTGTCATATCCAGAACGAAAATTTGCAGTGCGCGCGTACGCTCAGCGGCACCACCAATAGGGTAGCTTTTTCGACACTCAAAGTCCACTGTTTGTCGGCCAGCCAGCACGGCTCGGTTAGGGCTACCGCGTCCCGCTCTATCGGGAACGCCTGCACCGCGTGGCGGTCACCCTTGGAATCCCAATTCGCGTCGCTCATCTGCCTCCGTATTGCAGCAAATACAACCCGATCGATCATCGCCTGTTCTGTCACCTAACACGAGCGATCAGCGGACGGCTCGTCGAATCACTCTCATGGATGCAGACGCTGATTTCGAAAGTCAGCACGCGAACTGGCTTGAAGGTTGTCTGCGAGTTGGCTCGCAAAGTCTACCACTCTGGAATCAAGGTAGAGCAAGCATTCAAAGACAACGAACCGACTCAGCGGGACTCAAGCCTCAGTAAATTCAACTATGTCATCCCATGCTGAAATCCCGAAGTTGTTTCCGAACAGGTCCTATGATGCTGGCGACAGCGGCTTCATTGATTTGCACATTTACAGTAACTCTGCCGACGAACTGGATTCCTATGTTTACGGTGTAAATATAACGGGAGGGCCCGGGGTGGCGTTCTCGGATCCGCAGAGCGAGTCCTTCCTGATGGACGGGGACTATGTCTTTTCCGGGGTGAGCTCGAGCGTGATCAATTCTTTTCCGGTAACGTTCGTCGGCGGTGGTGGTAGCGAAATCACGGTGGGCGACAATACCGAGGACCCGGCATCTGCGTTTACTCCCTCGCCCGTCGTGCTGCCGGGATCGGGAGCCCCCAGCCTCCTGGCGCGACTTGAATTTGATACGAATTCTGCTGGAACCTTCGATTTCGAGTTTGATGCTCTCTCGACTTTTTCCGACATAGATTTCAACGGCATCGCCGTCTCGTCCACCGGCAGTAGTATTACCGTGAATGCCGCCGCCGTTCCAGAACCTTCCAGCATACTGATATTCAGTCTTGGGTGCGTCGTTGCAGGATGGTCGCACCGACGCCGCAGGCGGCGGGCGGTTGTGCCAGCAGGCATCTAAGCCAGTTGCAAAGGCACCGTGTCGCCGGGATTGGACGCCACACTGCCGAACCAAAAGTGCTATTGCGAGGGACAGGATGTCGCTCGCCTCAGCCGAAGTCCTGCCTCGAGTGAGGCGAGACGCGTTGGGAGAACGCGAAGAGGCGTAAGCTTCCAGCTTGCGGTCGGCAACAACGCCAGCTCAAAGCTTACGCCACTTTCAATCTCCGCAGCAATGTTGCCGATGGTGTTCGCTTGCGCACAAACCACCGGCTATTTTCTCAAAATGCCCTCGGCGTCGGTTCAACTCGTCGGGTTCTGTCGGTCTCGAACCCCGCCATGGCCCCGTCCCGCCATGGCCCCGTCCCGCCATGGCCCAGTGCCGCCATGGCCCAGTGCCCTTCCGTTGAGCCTGGGCTTCCCACTTGGTTCCCGCCGCATGCTGGCGGATCAACCAGGCCGGCGGATCATTCGGGTTCCGTGTTTGCATCGCCACCCCGGGCTTGCTCGACGGTCACGGCCATGATCATTGGGGCGCTGATGTCATCGCCCTTGACGAATTCGAGCCTCTCGATCGGGGCGTCCCGTTGGGGCGAGACGCTGAGATAGCGGATCTGTTGTTGGCCGAGCGCGAACGCAAACTCGCTGCCGGGGACATCGACGCGGCGGATATAGTCGGCGAAATGGATTCCGTTCTTCAACTCGTGGTCCTCGGTTTCGCCGCCGGCGTAGTGCAGACGCACAATCATCGAAACAGTTTGCTCGGTGCTGAAGGGAAAACTCCATCCGCCGACGCCGCTGAGCAGGTGGATCGCTGTGGCGGGAGAGCCCAACGGGATCGACACGCTCCGAGGCATTTTGGGAGGCAGGGGCCCGTTGGGACCGTGCAATAGGATGAGGTTCGGAACCGTTTGATTCTGAGGGTCCGTGAGCAGGAAGGGCACTCCTTGGAAGACTTTCGGTCCCCAGTTCTCGAAGACCATCCGGTCGGGGCCTCGGTCGCTATTGCTGAACAGCCCCTTGGTGCTGATCGCGGTGGAAAACTCATCGAGCGGGATTGGCACGTAGCCACCGGTATCGGTCAAGAATTCCAACAGGTCGCTGAGCTCCGATTCACTGATTTGCTTCTCGAAACCCTCCGGCATCACACTCTTCCGCGAGGCGATCAGCTCCTCGATGTCTTCACGCGGGACGCTGATTTTTTTCGCTTGCGAATCAACGATCGTGATCGACGTTTTGGATTCGCCAGCGAGCATCCCGTTGATGATCAATCCATCGAGGGTCAGCACGCTGTACATGCGGTAGTTGCCCTCGACGTTTCGCGACGGGTCGACGATATGCGTCAAGAGTTCGGCTTTGGGATGGACCGCCATGCCAGTGAGGTTGGGGCCGACCTTTTGGCCCATGTCCCCGTGTTGATGACAGTTCGCACAAACTTTCTTGAAGACGGCTCGGCCGGCATCGACATTGCCACTGAGTTTGGTCACATGCATCAAAGATTGCAGCACCTTCTCGCGATCCGCGTCCGGCAATCCGCCACCGCGAGCGAGCAACGCTTCGGCTTGAGACTGCATGGATTTGTCGGGGAACGCTCGCAGCGACTGTTTCTGTTCGAGTGACAGTTCGTCGAAGTCGAACTCATTGGCTTCGGCCGCCGACAACAATGATTTTGCCCAGTCGGGTTTACTGAGCACGACATCGATCGCCGATGACTTGACGCTCGGTGAGAACGCGGCGAGCGCTTCGATTAAAACATCGCCCGCGTCGCTGGCATTGCTTCGCTTGATCGCTGAGAGGAGTTCGCCGGCAAGCTCCGGGGAGGTTTGGGGGGTGATGGTTTCCAAAATCTCTGCGACCACGCCAGGGTCATTGGCGCGGAATCCGATCAGGTCCCGCGCGGCCGACAATCGATCGGTCGGGGCGGCGTCCTGATCAGCCATCACGTCCATGATCGAATCGATAATCATATCGGCCTCGGAGTCCAATGCGTCGATGCCCGCGCGAGCGGCGAGGCGAAGCAGTTTTACCTGGACCGGACCGCCAACATTCTGGAACGTTTCGACAAGACTTTTATGGAGAGACTCGTTCGTGGCAATCGTGAAATCGTTGGGCAGTCCCCTGGTCAGTCCATCGAGGATGGCCACGGACAAGCTTGGGGCGGCATCCGACAAACTCGCGACGATTCGCTCGAGGCGATCAGCATCCGGTTGCTGGCGTGCGACATGCTCCGAGACGCGCTCTGTGATGTTGGCGAGCGGACCCGTGGCGGTCGCCTTGGAGGTGGCGACCGATTCCAAGAAGGGAACGCAGTGGGTCGCGGCGGCGGATGTCAGAGCATCGATCAGGATTGGGTCGGTTTCGCCGCTGGCCAGTTCAACGACAAGCTTACCCGCGTCACGCGATGTGGGCATGTCCGCAAGCGTCAGGATCGCCTGTAGGCGGACCTGTGCATTGGCGTCGCGGAAAAGCGACTTGTGTTCGAGCAGGGTCTGCGATCCGGTTGCGTCGGCCGGCATCACCGCGATCGCACTGCGGCGGACTCCTGCCGATGGGTGTTTCAGTCCCGACGCAACGGCTTGCCCCGTCAGAGCGTTCGATCCGTGGAGCGTGCGCAGGGCATGGATCGCTGCCACGTTCAAGCCAATAGGATCGACGTTTTCATCGCCGATCAACTCCACCAGTTTTTGCTTGATCTCGGCTTTGCTGCACGCGTCCCGTTCGATCAGCAAGCGTTGGGCGTGCAATCGCCATCGCATCGAAGGGTGGCTGAGTGTCTGTACCAAGTCCTCGTCACTCGCTGCGGCGAGGTCCGTGAAGTCGTGCAGTTTTCCCTCTTCCGCTGGTACGACGCGATAGATGCGGCCATGTCGTTTGTCGCGTAGGTCGCTCTCGTAGGCTGCTCCTTTACCGGTTTGGAAACCGTTGGGCGTCGGGTTATGTTGCACGATGTAGTTGTACCAATCGAGAACCCAGACGGCTCCATCGGGACCGACCTCAGCCATCACCGGCGCACTCCATTCATCGTCGCTGGCGAGCAGATTCAGGGGGCTGGTCGACGTGAAGTTGGCGCCCTGGGGGCTCAGGACAAACGTTCCGACCAAGTGCCCCGTCGGGCCGGCTACGAAGGCGGTTCGGTTCCACCACTGCGCCGGGAACGCTCGGGCCGTGTAGAGAGCGTGACCGGCCCCCGCGGTATAGCCGCCGTGGTGATCGACCTGGCGAACATTTTCGGTGATCGGGTCAAATTTGTGCGTGTCGGCAATCGCATGCAGCGTCGAGGGGGCCCAGCCGCGAACCCGTTCGTAGTATCGGTTGGGGATCGGCATGAACATGCTGGGGTTGTGATTGGCGGTCGACCCGAAAATCAAACCCTCTTCGCTGATACCGAGACCCCAGGTGTTGTTGTCGCTCGAGCGAACGAATTCCAAGTCGGTGACCTGAGGCGGATCGGATTGCGACAATTTGAATCGCCAGAAACCCTGGCGGAACGACTGCGATTGGCCGCCAGCGAATTCCGGCCGGCTGTTGTTGTATCCCTGCATGGCCCAAATCCAATTATCCAGCCCATAGCGGAAATTGCTCACGCCGCCGTGGGTGTCGCCGAGCGACCAGCCGGTGATCAGGGTTGTCTTTTCATCAGCAACATCATCGCCGTCGGTATCCTTCAGGTAGATCGTCTCGGTACCATTCTGCACGACAGCTCCCCCGCGAACGATCACGATCGACGTGGGGATGCTCAATCCTTCAGCGAAGACAGTGAATTTGTCGGCCACCGCGTCGCCGTCGGTGTCTTCGCAGATGCGAATTCGGTCGCGGTCTTTGCCAAGTTCATTGGGGTAGTCGAGCGTCTCGCAGAGCCACAGTCGCCCACGAGCATCCCAGGTCATGGCGATCGGTTTGGCCTGGAAGTCACGCTCGTCGGCGTAGCGTTCGACCGCCAATCCTACTGGGGTGACGAAGTGCTTGATCGATTCTCCGGGGGGCAGTGGTTTCTGCATCAACGTCTTGGGTTTGCCCTGCACACCCCACCTGTCGCTCGGCGTGTAGTTGGGGATTTCGGGGCCCACGTCGATGAACTCAGCGTCAGCCACATCGGTGCGTGGGGCGGTCATTTCCGGGGCGTCAAAACGTCTCTCCGCTAGATAATTACCCGCCTTGGCTGGGTCACCACCGGCTGCCCAGCGGATGCCGCGTTCGACGAGGTTTTGGAATCCCGCGTTGTTCCACGTTCGCCCGTCGTGTCCGGACGCGGTGTAAAAAACACGGCCTTGCCCGTCGGTGCGGATCCAGGTCCACGGTTCACGCCCCTCTTCATCAACCCGGTACTCCAATACCGTGCGATTGGCATCGTTGTGCAAGTGATGCACGTAGGTTTCATCCCAGCTGCGGAAGCCGCCGTAGCCCTGCATCAGTTCGTGATCCGGATCGGCTATCTCGGCTTGAAAGACGCCAGTCCCGTGGCGTTGAAATTGGGCGCCCATCAGTGCGACCAGATCCGGCTGATTTCGAAAACAAAAAGATGCGCAGTGCAGCGGCACGAATCCACCGCCCTCAGCGACGTAGTCCAGAATCGCGTCGGCGCGGTCCTTGCTGATCTCGTCAATGTTTGCGAAGACAATCAACGCGTCGTATTGCTCGAGATTGTCTTTCGTCAACGTGCGCAGGTCATCGGTGTAGACCAGCGAGATGCCGCGGTCAGCCAGCACCGGTTGCAATTCGTCAAACCGGGCCCGGGGTTGATGGGGACCGTTGTCGCCGAGAAAGAGCGCGGTGAGGTCGGCAGCCTGTGCCAAACCGGCTAGCGAAAAGCAGAGGAAGCAGAGTGCAAGTCGGAACATGGAGGCAAGCCTATCGGAGGTCGGACGTGATGCAGTGGATGGGGGTGTTTGACGAGAGCAGGGCTAAACGGGCTGCTTCAGCGTGAACTCAGGCAGCTGAACGATTTTTCCTCCGTTCATCGCCGATTCGTGGGCGCAGATGCCCACGCAGGTCCAGTTCGCTGACGTGACCGCATCGGGACGCGGATCGCGGTCTTCACGCAAGGCACTGATGAACTCGTGAACGAGGTGTGGGTGCGAACCACCGTGACCGCCGCCTTGAACGAAGGAGAGATGTTCGCTGTCGTGAATCTCCTGTGGCATGGTGAACCGGCGGATCGACTCGGGGAGCAACGACGCGAAGTCAGGGACCTCGATCTTTTCGGGAATCTCCGGTTCAGGCTTCTTCGCGGTGTGCAAAACGTGAGGCTCGTTTTCAATCAATGTCCACTCGAAACTCTTCTTTGTTCCATAAACGTCAAAGCTCTCTCGGTATTGCCGAGCCACGTCGTAGAGGGCTCGCCAGATGTGAGCGGTCAGCTCGGTATCCTTGATCTTGATGTGGCATGACTGGACCGCAAACGGATTGCCCGATAGTTCTGCAATCTCATCACGAACCTTTCCGGATCCGAAGCAGCTGACGTACTCGGCTAAACCATCGACCAGTCCCAGGCATGGGCTGACCACGTGCGTGGCGTAGTGCATCGGCACCATCTCTTTCCAATAGTCCGGCCAGCCGTCCATGTCCTGCGGGTGCGAAGCGGCCAGGTGCTGGATCTCGCCCAGTTCGCCCTGGTCGTGCAGTTGTTTGATATAGAGGAACTCGCGGCTGTAGACCACTGTCTCGGCCATCATGTACTTCAGTCCAGTTTGCTGGACCTTGTCGACGATCCGCTTGCAGTCTTCGATGGTCGTTGCCATCGGTACTGTGCACATTACATGCTTGCCCGCATCCAGCGCCGCCAGTGACATCGGGGCGTGGTCTGCGATCGGGCTGTTGATGTGGACGCAGTCGATATCGGCATCGGCGAGCACGTCAGCGTAGTCCGTGTAACGACGGTCGATACCGAATTGGTCACCGGTCTTGTTCAGTTCGGTTTCGTTGCGACGACAAATCGCGACCACTTCGGCATCGGGATGAGCCTGGTAGATCGGGATAAATTCCGATCCGAACCCGAGTCCCACCATCGCTACTTTTACTGTCTTCGCCATTTCACTCGTTCCTCGTGTTTGAGTTTGATGCTGCATCTGTCGATCGATTGCCCCACGATTGTGGCTAAAACCTGAGCTGCAACAATGCAATTTCACGCAGAAGTATTGAGATATTTCACCTCGCGAATTATTCTGATATGCGGCAGAAATGCCGTCTTGAGTCCCCTGAGTTCGTGTCTGATTGAGGAATGATGCCACGTCGCGCCGTCGCCTTATTAGTGGAAACGTCGAATTCCTACTCGCGTGGCGTGCTCGAAGGGATCGTGGACTACGTGCGCAAGCACGAGCGTTGGTCGATTTTTCTGCCCGAGCAGGAACGCGGCGGCGAGCCACCGAAGTGGTTGGGGCGGTGGCAGGGAGATGGCATCATCGCGCGGATCGAGAATGATTCCATCGCAAGAGCGTTGACGCGGTCGCAGATGCCTGTGGTCGATGTCAGTGCGGCCCGGCATCTTCCCAGTATCCCCTGGGTCGAGACCGACGACGTTGCCATCGCGCGGTTGGCGGTGGAGCATCTCCTCGACCGGGGTTTCCGAAATCTCGCCTATTGCGGTGATCCCGGTTTCAATTGGTCGAACTGGCGCCGGGATGAGTTTCGCAAACTTGCTCAGTCCGAGAATTTCGAACCGCACGTCTTCGACACTCTGACTCGCAATGATGCCAAGTATTCATGGACGCGAGAGAAACGCGGCCTGGCAGCCTGGCTCAAACGACTGCCGCGGCCGGTGGGGATCATTGCCTGCTACGACATCCAGGCGCAGAAGATTCTTGAGGTTTGCCGGGAGTTGGACATCGCCGTTCCCGAAGAGGTGGCCGTGCTCGGTGTCGACAACGATCACTTGCTTTGCGAGCTCGCCGACCCGCCTCTGTCGAGTGTGATCTGCAATACGCGGCGTACCGGGTACGAAGCGGCCTCGCTGTTGGATCGATTGATGCGAGGCGAAACTGTCGGCGATGCTCCGGTTCTCGTCAAACCGATCGGTATCCAGGCGAGGCAATCGACCGATATCCTCGCCATCGACGATCCCGATGTCGTCGCTGCACTGCGGTTCATTCGTGAGCATGTTTTCGAAGGAATCAACGTCGCCGATATCGTCCGCCACGTGCCGTTGTCCCGCCGGGTCTTGGAGAGCCGCTTCCAAAAGATGTTGGGCCGATCGCCGCATGCGGAAATCAATCGGTTGAAACTCGATCGCATCAAGCAGCTGCTCAGAGAAACGGACTTCTCGTTGCCCGAGATCGCCAGCCGAACGGGTTTTGAACACGACGAATACCTCTCCGTCTTTTTTCGCAAGGCGACCGGCATGCCCCCAGGCAAGTATCGTCGGACGCCGTAACGTCGGCGGCGAGGTCCGCAACGTAGGCGGCGAGGTCCGCAGTGTTTTTTCGGCCGTTGGTTCGTGCTGAAGGACGCCCTGGCAGGCGGTGGCGGATGTTGTGTTTTGCGATCTTGACGCGGTCGGTCTCAGGTACTACGTTTGCATGATGACGCATGTATGCAACGAACGGATCCTCTGCCATGAAACCCCACGAAGCCTCGCAGTGCTGCGGGCCGATTGACGACCTGTTGGACGCCGAGCTTTTCAAAGCCTTGGGCGAACCGACTCGGCTGAAGCTATTGTCGTGCCTCGCCAAGTGCGGTCGGCCCTGCTCGGTGACCGAGCTAGCCGAGTGTTGTGACGTTGATTATTCCGTGGTTTCGCGTCACTTGGGCATGTTGGAAAGAAGTGGCGTCCTATCGGCCTCGAAGGAGGGACGCACCGTTTTCTACAACGTGCGGTACCAGCATTTGACGGACGCCTTTCGCTCCTTGGCCAAGGCGATCGAGACCTGCCGCCCCAAGTGTGGGACGAAGAAGCCCTGATTCCAGACGGGCGAGGCTCGGCTGGATCGTTTTACTTGTCACAGTTCAGCGTTTCTGTGACTTCTCTACCAAATATTTCGCAATAAAAAAACGATGGACACCACAAGCAAAGCTGAGAAGCCTGGCATTAGCTTCTTCGAACGAAACCTGACGTACTGGGTTGTGATCTGCATGGTTGTCGGGGTGTTGATTGGCAAATTCGTGCCAGCCTTCCCCGAGTTTCTTTCCAAGCTCGAGTACGCCAATGTCTCGATCCCGATCGCGATACTGATCTGGTTGATGATCTACCCGATGATGATGAAGGTCGATTTTGCCAGTGTGAAAAATGTGCGTAAGAACCCACGGGGGCTGTACGTCACCTGGATCGTGAACTGGCTGATCAAACCCTTCACAATGTTCGCGATCGCAGCATTCTTTTTTTATGTCGTGTTCAAGCCTTGGATCCCAGCAGAACTCGCCAAAGACTATCTGGCGGGCGCAGTTTTGCTTGGGGCCGCGCCCTGCACAGCCATGGTTTTTGTATGGAGTCACCTCACACGCGGCAATGCTGCCTACACGGTTGTTCAGGTCGCGACCAATGATTTGATCATTTTGTTCGCATTCACGCCGATCGTGGCCCTGCTGCTCGGTATTGGGGGGATCACGATTCCGTGGATGACATTGATCGTTTCGGTGGTGTTGTTCGTGGTCGTGCCGCTCACCGCGGGCGTGTTGACGCGTGGGTTCGTTATCCGTTCCAAGGGAGAGGCGTACTTCCAAGACGAGTTTCTTCCTCGCTTCGGCAACGTCACCATTGCTGGTTTGTTGTTGACGTTGGTGTTGATTTTTTCGTTCCAGGGCGATGTGATTCTCAACAATCCGCTGCACATCGTGATGATCGCCATTCCGTTGATTATCCAGACCGTGTTGATGTTCTTTATCGCCTATGGGACTTGCTACCGGCTCCATTGCCGGCACGACGTCGCGGCGCCCGCGGGGATGATTGGTGCATCGAACTTCTTCGAGCTTGCCGTTGCGGTCGCGATCACTCTGTTCGGTGCCGCTTCACCGGTCGTATTGGTCACGATTGTCGGCGTGTTGGTGGAAGTGCCCGTGATGCTGGGGCTCGTCGCTTACGCGAATCGAACCCGGGGTGCGTTCTCTGACTCGGAGGCCAGACCGGAAGGCGGAGACGCGGCTTGAGCACCTTTCTCAGGCAATCGGATAGGTGTTGTCCACAATTTCAGCTGCGGCGAGCGGGTTCTTTGCGTAGAATGGTGTTCTGCGAATTCGCAGCGGTCGCCGCTCACTCGGCTAGCGGAACATCCCGCAGGCAGTGGTGACTGTACAAATTTGACGCTCGAGCGAGGCGGATGAACTCATCGCTTGCTAGCGTTTGAAGTTGTCGTCAGCCCTTGAATACCACTGAAATGTTTGATTCGATCATCTCCCGCTACCCATTCATTGCACTCATTTGGTGGGCTGCAGCGATCGCTAGCACGGTTGTGGCTGCTGAGTCGCCAGCGGACGCCGGAGCGGCTGCCGCGGCTGACTCGTCGTTGACGACAGCCGTTGAGTTTGCAACCGATATCCAGCCGATTTTCAATGAGCACTGTGTCGCCTGTCATGGCGGTGTGAAGCAAGCCGCGGATGTGTCGTTCATCCACCGCGACGCGGCCCTGGCGGTGATCGAGCCCGGTGCTCCCGAAGACTCTCTGTTGATCGACCGGATCACGTCGGACGATGAGTACGAGATCATGCCCCCGGCCGAACACGGTTCACCGCTGGCCGCGGAAGAGGTGGAGGTATTGACTCGCTGGATCGCCGAAGGTGCTCAGTGGCAACAGCCCTGGTCCTATGAGCAGCCATCTGCACCGGAGATTCCCGAGACCGGCAACGACGATTGGTGCCGCAGCCCGCTCGACAGGTTCGTGCTGGCGAGATTGCAGCGGGAAGGCGTTTCGCCGGCGCCGCCTGCCCAGCCGCTGCAGTGGCTACGGCGGGCGACGTTTGACTTGACCGGATTGCCACCGACGGCGGCCGAGGTGTCCGCGTTCTCGGCGGATCTCGAGCGGGCATGCGACGATCAGGCTAAGCAGGAGCGGGTGTACGCTGAGACGATCGAACGTCTGCTGGCATCGCCGCAATACGGTGAACGCTGGGCATCGGTTTGGCTGGATCAAATTCGTTATGCCGACTCGAAGGGTCTTGGGCTGGACGGTCGACGGAACATTTGGAAATACCGAGACTGGGTGATCGATGCTTACAACGATGACATGCCCTTCGATGAGTTTACGATTCGGCAGCTCGCAGGCGATCTGCTCGAACAACCCACGATCGACGATTTGGTTGCGACGGCCTCGAACCGTTTGACACAGTCGAACGATGAAGGGGGTACCGATGACGAAGAGTTTCGGATCGCAGCGGTGCTCGACCGAGTGAGTACCGTTTGGCAGACCTGGCAGGGCATCACGATCGGTTGTGTGCAGTGCCACAGCCATCCCTATGATCCCATCTCTCACGAGGAATTCTATCAATCGGTCGCGTTCTTCAATAACACGGCCGATAGCGATCTCGGCGAAGAGTATCCCATCCTTCGCGTGCCTTTGGAAAGCAAGAACAACGACGCGGCAGTGAATCTCGATCGGGAAATTCGCAGTCTTGAGGAATCGATCTGGAGGCGAGAGCGTGATGTGGTCTCCGATAAAAATGCCCACTGGCGGCCGATCACCGAACTGAGGGCGGAGGCGGACAAACAGACCGATATCGATGTCGAGATTCGCGACGGGACGACCGAGTTCTTTACCACTGATACGCTCTCCAATGGGACCACGATCACATTGACCGGTGAAATCCCAGCTGGTGTCGAGGAATTGACCGCCATTCGTTTAACCCTGGCGCCGCGGAACTTGGAAACGGCAAAGGCGGATTCGGAATGGGGGTTTGTGCTCTCTCAGATCAAGGCCAGTCTGTTGGTGCCTGGTGAAGATGTCGTCCACGTCCTACTCGATCGAGTGATCGGTGATGAAGCGCACCCATTCAAAGACCCCGATCAGAGTTTGAATGAGAAATCACGCGATGGATTCGCAGCCTACACTCGGATCCATTACCCACGGACGGCTGTGCTCGTCCTCGACAAGCCGCTAGCTATCAACCGGGCAAGCAATCTCGATGAACCCGTTGAACTGAAGATTGAGCTCAAGCACAGCGTCAACGCACTCGGTGCGTTTGCTTTGGTCTCGCGCCGGGGCAGTCTCGCTGTTTCGGACGTCGCGGATCTGCAGGCACAACTTGGCGGCGAGGCATTGGTCGACCAACGCGAGCGGCTTGCCAAAGCCGAGTCGCAGCGGAAGGAAATCGCCAGTACGAAGGTGCCGATCATGCGCGAGCGGCCCGAGCACCTCAGTCGACCGACGCACGTATTCATTCGCGGCCTGTTTCTGACTAAGGCCGATCGAGTTGAACCAGGTGTTCCAGCATCGATGCCGCCGCTGGTCTCGGCGGGCGGGGAAAACGCGGATGCCTCTGCGGGTTCACCGCCGACGCGTCTAACTCTCGCGAAGTGGATCGCCAGCGACAACAACCCGTTCACTGCCCGGGTGGCCGTCAACCGCGTGTGGGCCCGGCTATTTGGGATTGGTATCGTGGCAACGGAGGAGGACTTTGGTTCGAGTGGGGAGCGACCCTCGCATCCGCAGTTGCTCGATCATCTTGCCACGCGTTTTCAAGGCGAGCAATCATGGAGCCAAAAGGAGCTCTTGCGATCCATTGTGCTCTCGAGCACCTACCGTCAGGACGCGGCCAGTCGTCCGGGCTTGAAGGCCCGCGATCCTGAGAACCGTTTGCTCGCTCGCGGCCCCCGCTTCCGTTTGCCAGCCGAAATGGTTCGTGACGCGGCGCTCGCTGCTTCTGGGTTGCTGACCGAAAAATTGCACGGCCCGCCCGTCCAGCCACCCATCCCCGCAGGAATTTGGAAACCATTCGCGGGCGACCCCTGGAAGACACCTGGCACGGACGATCCCGATCGGTATCGTCGTTCGATCTACACTTACACCAAACGCAGTATCCCCTATCCCATGTTCGCGGCTTTCGACGCCCCGTCGCGTGAATTTTGCACGCCCCGCCGGCTCCGCAGCAACACACCACTGCAAGCTTTGACGACGCTCAATGACACCACCTTTGTCGAGTGTGCCGAGGCGCTCGCTTCGCGAATGCTCAACGAGCACGATGAAGTTGGCGACCAGCTGCGATTCGGTTGGATAACCGTTGCCACGCGTGATCCAAATACGGCGGAGCTTGCCGCCCTGAAGTCGCTTTATCAAACCTGTCTCGACGACGGAGATCCGCCCGACGACGCCATGCAGGCGGTTGCGGCGGTGCTGTTGAACCTCGACGAAATCATGAGTAAGTAGAATGTCTCAACGAGAAACTCTCGCGCAATCTGTCGTTCGCCAATCGCTGGAGAACACGACGCGGCGAAACTTCCTCAATCAATGTGTCTCGGGCATGTCAGCGGGGATGGGCGGGTTGTACCTAGCGTCTCAAATGGCGGGCAGCGCTCAAGCAGGCTTCCAGCCCCAGCATGCCGCCACGGATCCGCTCAGCCCCTTGTCTCCGCCCCAGCCTGCGAAGGTGAAACGGGTCATCTATCTGCACATGGTCGGAGCCCCCAGCCAGTTGGAGCTGTTTGACTACAAGCCGGATCTGAATGCGCTCGATGGCAAGGAGTGTCCGCAATCGTTCCTGGAGGGAAAACGTTTTGCGTTCATCAACGGCACCCCGCGGATGCTCGGCCATCAGTATCAGTTTTCGCAGCATGGCGATTGCGGAGCCTGGGTGTCCGAGATGATGCCGCATACAGCCGAATGCGTGGATCAGCTCTGTTTTATCAAAACGATGCAAACGGACCAGTTCAACCACGGCCCGGCGCAGTTACTCTGTCATACCGGCGCTACCGTCATGGGGTCGCCTTCGATTGGATCCTGGGTTACTTGGGGGTTGGGGACAGAAAACTCGGACCTGCCCGGGTTCATCGTATTGCTTTCGGGCGGGCGGTTGCCGAGGGTTGGCAAGGCCTTGTGGAGTTCTGGCTTTTTGCCCTCGGTGTATCAAGGTGTGCAGTGCCGATCGCAGGGAGATCCGGTTCTCAACGTCACCAATCCGCCGGGCGTGTCACGCTCGCGGCGACGACAACAACTCGATACGCTCGACACGCTCAACCGAGAATCGTACGAGCAGTATGGCGACCCCGAGACACTCACGCGCATCGCGCAGTACGAGATGGCGTTCCGGATGCAGGTTGCCGCTCCGGACGTGATGGACATCCGCAAAGAGTCCGCAGAGACCTTGGCTGCTTACGGCGCCGAACCGGGCAAGGAATCCTTTGCGAACAACTGCCTCCTCGCACGACGGCTCGTCGAGCAGGATGTGCGTTTTGTTCAACTGTTTGACTGGGGATGGGACACTCACGGTTCCAGTAAGGGCGAGTCTCTCAATCATGGTTTCCGCGATAAATGCAAGCAGACCGATCAACCCGTCGCGGCTTTATTGAAGGATTTACGCCAGCGAGGTTTGCTCGAAGACACCCTCGTGATCTGGGGTGGGGAGTTCGGACGCACCCCGATGCGTGAGAACCGGGGCGGCGGCACGATGGCGTACATGGGCCGCGACCATAGCCCCGATGCCTTCACGATCTGGATGGCGGGCGCCGGCGTCAAACCCGGCTTCACCTACGGCGAAACCGACCCTGTTGGATACACGGCGACGACCAATCCAGTCCAACTCCGCGATCTCCACGCCACGCTGCTACACCTGCTCGGATTCGACTACCAGCAACTCACCTATCCGTTCAAAGGTCTCGATCAGAAGCTCACCGGCGTCAAACCAACCCGGCTTGTCAAAGATATCCTCTTAGACAGTTAAGCAACGCGTGATCGATGGATGACGAATTCTGCGAACGCCGTTTGGTCGCCGACAAGACAATATGCCGACGAGACAACAGATTGTCGTTTTCCCACAAGTATCCCGCAGCGGTTTATAGAAGATAGCTGTAGGTCAGCGGATCGCCACCAACGGCTATTTTCGAAAAACGCCTGCGGCGAAGCATCACTCGTGGGCAAACCACGGCTCGCCGCTTCGTCCGCGGCGGCACTGAATGCTCAGCTGGGTTCCTGGTTCTTCATCGCTGCCTTATCGGTGGCGAGCACTGGGTCGTTTTGAGCGAGGATGGATCGGATCTTGGCTGCTGTTTGCGAGTAGGAAGTCGTCATGCTGGTGGCACCGGCCTTGCGGAACTTGACGAACAGATTGTCGTAATTCTTGAATTTGCCCAAGCACGCGATCACCACCGCGCCTTGATAGCCCTCACCGCGAATGGTCTTGCACAGATAGCGGGCTTGCGCAAAACCACCCTTGGGCAATACCACGATCACAACCAGTGGCGGATCCATTTGGGCGACTTGCTTTCCCACATCTTGCGGTATCTTTTCGTCGTCGATTGCCGTCAGCCGGAAGCTTTCCGCTCCGGCAATCCGAAGTAGGTTCAGAATCAGGATCTCACTGAAGTGGTGTGAGGTGCAACCTACGATGGTCGGCAAAGTGGAGTCGCCAGCACTGCTCGCCTCGGACGGACTCGCCTCGGTTTCGTCGCCAGAGTTCAGTTGGGATTTCCCGTCTTGAAGGTCCTCCGGATCAGCGGGCTCCGGATTTTCATAGGCGGCAATCAGTCCGCCGGTCAGTGCAAAGAGTCGGTTCGCGTCGGCATCCGTGAGATTCTCAGCGTCGTGGTCCAAGCGAATTCTTTTGAGTGCCGGTACGAGGACATTGTCGCAAGTTTGATCGATACCATGTTCCTCAACATGCTGCGTCAATATCTCGCCGGCACGGTGCTCGTCGCTCGCTAACAGCCTTTGGTAGAACCGCATTGAAGGCGAGATCTGGACGTCCTCGCCCAATAAAATCGATAGCATCTCGAAGCGGGGGGCATATCGGCCGAGGACGACGAAGCAAACCGTCAGCGGCGTCGAGAGGAACAAGCCGACCGGTCCCCACAGCCATCCCCAGAAGATGGCAGCAAAGACCACTGCGACTGCAGAGATCCCCGTGCTGGCGCCGTAGAGCCAAGGTTCCAAAACGTTGTTGCTGATTAGTTCCATCGTGACGATCAGTGCTGCGACGGCAATGAACACGCTGTAACCGGGGAAGACCGCGAACGCCATCGTGAGCGGGAAGACCGCCGATGCGATGGGACCGATGTAAGGTACGAATCGCAGGCAGGTCCCCATCGCTCCCCACAACAACACGTTGGGAAAGGCCCCTTGCTCAGTCATCAGAGCTCCGATGACTGCCAAGCCGATCGAAAGCACCACCCCGTAGGAAGTGTTGACAATCGTCTGAGCGATCAGGTAACGGCTGATCCGGCCGGCCGCCTCGTCCATCGCTTCGGTGGTCGTGACGTAATCTCCATGGCTGACCACCGCGATGATCCGATCACGCAGGTCTTCCCGGTGAATCAACGTGAACAACGCGATCACACATACCAAGCCTGCTGTTGCCAAGGGCCCGAGCATCGTTCCGGCAGTCGATGCCCAAGACGCCAGTGGCAGGTCGTCTTGGATCTCAATCATGTAGAGCGGTCGCTTCGGAGACGATCCGTCGTGAGTGAACTCCATCTGGTCGGCGCCGGGGGCCGGGAAAAATCTGTCCGTCCAGCGCTGCACCAGCGATCGGTCGCCCGGAACGTTGGTCGGCCCTCGGTCGGGTAGCGCTTCGACGGGGAGCCCTTCGACGGGGAGCCCTTCGATGGCATCGTCAAAGCCAGGAGTCTCAATGATGCCGGGCGTCGGGTCGTCTGGAGGCGTTGCTTGAGCGGGGACAGCCTCGGTGGTGGAGCTGTCCGCCGCCGGCTCGGAGCTTTTTGATGCTCCGTCGTCCGACTCCGCCTCGTCGGCATCTTCGGTCTCGGACTCCGCGCCGCTCTCCATCGCTTGGGTGACGTCATCAGCTAACTTGTCCAGCGATCCACCGACTCCTGTCGTCATGCCCGCCATGCTGCGAGCTTTATTGACCAACTCATCGCGGTGCGTGGGCAGATCCGAGATCAAATTCGAAATCTCGCCGCCAATGAGTGTTGCCACGCCCGCGAGTAGCAAGAACGTCAGCGTCGCGGTCAGGACGACCGCCAGGACGTTGGGGACGCCCCTCCGCTGCAACCGAATGACGATTGGGCTGAGCAGAAACGATAAAAGCAATCCGAGTGCTAGTGGGATGAAGACATCTCGCGCGAAAAACAATGCGGCCACTGCCAGCACGACGGCGAGCAACTGCGCCACCGTAGTGATCAAGGCGAGTTCAGATTTCGGTTTTGTCATCCACGCGGACCTGGGAAGGATTGCATTGAAGTAGTGAGCCAGCCAACGGCTGTAAAAAGCATGAACGCGACGGGGGCGTAGCGATACCCCTCAACAAAGATGCGGGCTAGTGAACGGATGATCGCATCGTCGAGCCGTGAACAGGGCGACTAGCGCTGCGTCACAGCTTAATCTTCGGGTAGATCGATGTGAGTTTTGTTCTTGCGTCGTCGATCTTCATCTGCCAATCGACGCCACGCTGTCTTTTGTTGGCATCGCAAGCCCATGCAGACGTCTCCGATTCGAGCGTGGCGATATCACCGATCCGGCGACCAGCAACGCATTGTCGAGTCATGCTGCTCAACTCGTTCTCTGCAATGTTCAACCAACTGCCATCCTTGGGCGTATAGTGGAACTCAAGGCGGCGAACCAATGATCTCGCACGATCGGGTTCAAAGACTTCGTAGAAGGCTCCATTCGTGTGCGTGTTAAGATTGTCGCACACCACAATGACCTGGTTCATCCGACGGAAGCGTGCGCAGAGCACAGCGGAAGGTTTTTTGAGGCATGGCTCCAGTATCCAATGATCGTTCAAAAATGCTTCCCTGACGAACAAACGCTCGCCAGGGACCGACAACACCATTGGCGTACCGCTTTTGCAGGGAAACGCTGGCGACCGAGATATCCCTTGCCAAGCCAGCACCTCTGCAGAGCTCGGCTCCGTTTCTCCCGCCAGTGCCAGTCTAACATTGATAATCACATCCCACAAATAAATCCTTCGATACGGGAGCCATGCCTTGAAAACCTCGGGCGCACGCTTCCGTCGGATGAGCCCTTTTTTTGCGCACGAGATCGCGGATTCGGTGGTAGATGCCCCCGGCAATCTGGCCAATTCAGATTTGGTCACTGGCAATCCGACCGTTTTCCAGTTACTTGCTCCACGACCGCGCAGCAGCCAATCCAGGGGCATCGAATTCGAGCTAGTTGTCATCGGTTTGTGTCAGACCGACGATAAGCCCAACGGATTGCCGGGAGCGCAAAGCCATTTTTGGTCGCGCCGAGATGCCTCTTCGGCCAAATGCTCTGGGCTGCCGGCGGCGCGGCGGAATACTCGTCCGAACTTGAGCACAATGTCGCACCAACCATGGGTGTCCAAGCCGATGCGAGTCAGGATGGGCTGCAGATGCTCTGGGATTGACCCGACCTTGTCGCTGCGAATTTGACGCCCCGTCCAATCAAGCAATTCCAGGTACCTTTCCAACGAGACACTTAGGAATCCCTTCAGGCTGCCGCGCCGCCCCGAGTCGTCCAGATTCGGAAAGTCAGAGGGACACGGAAAGTCAGAGGCACATAGCACCTTTCGAAGAAGTTTGACTTCGCCTGGTGGACAAAGTGCTATGTCCCCGTGGTCCGTCCGCAACTGCTCCTCCCTAAATTCGTGATTGATCACGATGGCCGCCACAAGTGCAATGAAGCACTAGAGATCGAGCGTCTGCAGGTCGCTTAATCGGCGTCGCAGTGTCTTAAGGACGCGAGACTTGGCTTGATACACACTGGCTCGCGAAAGTCCAGTTGCTTCGGCAACGTCTGCTGCAGGTTTGCCGTCGATTGTCGTCTGCCAGAACGCCTTCCACGTCGTCGACTCAAACTCCGCTTCAACTTCGCGAAGTATCTGCTGGCAGATCGCACTGAGCATATTGGAACTGGTGATTGTTGATTCTACCGCGTCGACTTGTTGCTGCAGTAGCAACATGGCTTGCGTTCCACCGCCGGCCTGCTGCTGCTTGGCGGCTTGACGGAAGTAGTCCACCGTCCGGCTGCGCGTGATCGAAGCCAACCAACTGCGAAAACTGCCTTCCGCTTCCCGGCGCTCAAACCGAGAGATCCCTCGGGCCACGGTGCTGAAAACGTCTTGCACCACGTCCGCTGCGTCGGCCTCCGGCACCCCCGATGATCGGCACCAACGATAAATGATCGGCCCGAACACAGATGCCAAACGCTCCCACTGCTCTGGGGCCATCCGCCGAACGCCCGAGAGGCATGCTGTGGAGAGCGTGGGGTGATCGCTGTGGTGTTTGCGTGCGGAGTTCATTCAAAAAGTGGTGTCAGACGTTTGCGTTCATAACTGGAGCGGCCCTGTAATTCCGAAATTCCTGGCGAATTACTTACCCACGAAGTCCCCCTTCCAATTTGTCTTACCTCGAAGGAAAATGCAATGATGACTGCAATCCCGTCGCAATGCCCGCCCTCGAAGAAACTGCACGATTACGCTTTGGGAAAACTTGCCGACGAGGATAGCGAAGCAGTCTTTGAACATCTTTCTGAATGTTCCGCGTGCACATCCGAGCTGGAAACTCGTGACGACTGTGAAGATTCCTTGATCGCGAATCTTCGCAAGGACGCTCCACACTCTCGGCTGGATGACGAAGCAAACTGCTCGGATGCGGTTGCCCGAGCTGTACGAGCCTTTTCCGCGACATCCCATCTCCTGCTTGACGAACTTCCAGTTCACATCGGGGAGTATGAAATTGTTCGCTCGCTCGGATCAGGTGGCATGGGCAGCGTCTATCTTGCCGAACACACGAAGCTGGGCCGGCAGGTGGCGATCAAGGTGTTGGCGACCCATCGGCTCGCCGATCCGCGTATGCAACAGCGATTTGAATCGGAGATGCGAGCCGTTGGGCGCCTCAGCCATCCCAACATTGTCACCGCCCATGACGCACGCGAAATCGAGGGCACAGCAGTTCTGGTCACCGAGTTTATCGATGGCCTTGATCTGCGACAGCTCGTTGCCGCAAGCGGGCCGATGCGAATTGCTGATGCGTGCGAAATCTTGCGCCACGTCGCCTTGGCACTCGCGTATACACATGATCAAGGATTCGTCCATCGGGACATCAAGCCATCGAACATCATGCTCAGTCGTACTGGCGAAGTGAAACTGCTCGATCTGGGACTTGCTCGTTTTCAGTACGGTGCCCCCGATCACCCCGAGATCACGGGGACCGGTCAAGCAATGGGAACGGCAGATTATATTGCCCCTGAACAGATTGCCGACAGTCGTACCGTGGACGCCCGAGCGGATATCTATGCACTTGGCTGCACTCTGATGAAGTTGTTGACCGGGAGTGCTCCTTTCGCCGATGAGCATCATCCCACGCCTTTTGCCAAGATGACCGCTCACGTTTCCAACGATCCCCCACGACTTTGCGATCGTGCTGCCAACGCGCCCAGAGAACTCGGGAAGTTGCTCGATTCGATGTTGCAAAAAGAGCCTGCCCGCCGTCCTCAGACACCCCGTGAGGTCGCCGATCGGCTAGCAAAGTTCACAGACGGTCATGAAGTAAAAACACTGCTCGCAAGGGCTGAGGGGGTGGCAGTTGCCAAAGATCGTCCATCGCAACCACCCCAACGATTTGACTCTCCCACGATGACGAAACCTTCTCGTCAGGACGTGCCGGCGACGGTCGCGATCGCAGCGAGCTTTCTTGGCTTGCTGCTTGGTCTGATACTGGGCGTCATCATCTCAATTCAATTCCCCGACGGCACCACCACGCAGATTGATGCCCCAGCGGGCAGCCGGATCGCGGGCGAGCAGCAAGCCTCTCGGAAGCCTCGTCCGTCTTGGAACGGACCCTCGACACCTCCCCAATTTGACCAGGCCCTTGCTCCGGTCCAAGCCATCGGCAACACGGGGGTCCCCTCGGGAGAGCGGCTCGCGATGATGATCTTGCTGGATCAAGACGACCTGACCCCGCAAGAGCTTGCCGAAGCGAAACAAATGCTCACATTGCCCCGTGGACACAAGTTTTCTGCGGTGATGACGAACCATGGTATTTGGATTCCGCTAGCTGATGAGGTCGAAGCACCGATCGTGCGCGAGCACAATGGAACAAGGTACGCATTGGCGTCGTCTCAGCCCACAACGCGAATCGAGTGGCGAGAGATGTCCGGTCACATCACCACGCAGATAGTGCCATCGCCCGAACAGGCTGATTCCTATCGGCTGCAACTTCACTTCGATCCCACGCTCGAAAAACAAGTCCGACAACTGACGCGAACGAGCCTCAACGAACAACTCGCGATCGTTGTGGACGACGAAATCACCATGGCTCCAAGAATCCAATCAGCGATACGCAGCTCCGCAGCTTTGACAGGCAATTTCACGCTCCAAGAGTGGCAGGCGATCCAGAGGAGCATCCTCAAAAGCAATGGTGGTCAAGCGAATTCGGCAACGCCACAGGCGAACAACGCATTGAAGGAAATCGGATCTGGATTTCACAACTTTCACAGTACCTATCACAAGCTTCCCGGCAGTACCAACTACCGTGAGGGAAGCCACGGTGTCAATGGTAATACCATGCATCCATTCAGCTGGCGAGTCGCGATCCTCCCCTTCATTGATCATACGAAACTGTTTGAAGAGTATCGTTTTGACGAGACTTGGGACAGTGAGCATAACTCCAAGCTGTTAGAAAAGATGCCTAGTGTTTATGGCAGTCCTGCCAACGCAGCGGACGATGCCCCTGGCATAACACACTTACTTGGCTTTGCCACCGAGCACGGAGGATTAGGGACTGGTGACGGACAGCGCTTCCAAGACTTTACCGATGGCACCTCGCCTACGATCCTTGTCATTGAAGCCAGCAAGAGCGTCCCCTGGACCAAGCCCGAGGATTTAACGAATACCAACGTCACGTCCATCAAGGGCCAACCGCTGCGTTATTTGATGGCCGATGGCACCGTCGATCAAATGGACCCGATTGACCGCGACAAGCTGCAGAAGTTGATTACCCGCGATGGCGGAGAATTCATTGCAGACTGAGCGAATTCGCGGGAAGCGAAGTCAGAGGACGAAGTCAGAGGGACACAGCTATCTTTCGAAGCAGTTCTTCTCGGAATTGAGTGGTTCATCCGACGGAATCGTGCGCAGAGCACAGCGGAAGTTTTTTTGAGGCATGGCTCCAGTATCCAATGCTCGTTCAAAAATGCGTCCCTGACGAACAAACGCTCGCCAGGGACCGACAACACCATTGGCGTACCGCTTTTGCAGGGAAACGCTGGCGACCGAGCTATCCCTTGCCAAGCCCGCACCTCTGCAGAGCTCGGCTCCGTTTCTCCCGGAAGTGCCAGTCTAACATTGATAATCACATCCCACAAATAAATCCTTCGATACTGGAGCCATGCCTTGAAAACCATGGACGCACGCTTCCGTCGGATCAGCCAATAAATTCCGAGAAGAACCAAATTAGAAAGTCGCGGCATCGACACGCGTCGCCCTGTCAGCTTGTCTGAGAGGACCCCAAGCCGACAGACTTTGCTCTCATGCGGGGCAAGCCCACACGGGAGCGGGGTGAACGCTCTATGTTGTACAGAAACTGTTTATTCGCAAATCTGCTAGAGGAATAATCGTGATTGGTGCCATTGTCGGTGATGTGATTGGATCTTGTTTTGAGCGCTCTCCCACCAAGCGGACTGACTTTGAGTTGTTTTCCGAAGACTCCTGTTTCACGGACGACAGTGTCCTAACCATCGCGGTTGCCGATTGGTTGCTGCACAAGGGTGACCTCCGACGCTACTTCCACGAATATGTCGACCGGTATCCCGGCGCCGGATACGGTGGAACGTTTCGCAATTGGGCGATGTGCCGCGACACCGAACCATACGGTAGCTGGGGCAACGGTTCGGCGATGCGAGTTTCACCGGTTGCCTATGTTGGTTCGTCGCTTGCTGAGACACTGCAGCTCGCTGAAGAGACAGCCGTCGTGACCCACAACCATCCCGATGGAATACTCGGCGCATTGGCTGTTGCCGGAAGTGTCTTTGTCGCTCGCACGGGCGGGACGAAGGATGACGTACGTGATTTTGTCGATTCGGAGATTGGGTATGATCTCACTCAACCGATTGACGAATTGCGAGCATTTTACTCATTCGATGTATCCTGCAAAGGTTCTGTGCCCCATTCGATTTGCGCGTTTCTCGAATCGGAGTCTGTCGAACACGCCATACGGCTCGCCATTTCCATGGGCGGTGACGCCGACACAATGGCGTGCATTGCCGCTTCTATCGCAGAACCGTTCTTCGGTGGTGTTCCCAATGAGCTTTGGCGTCCTACCGTGAAGCGGCTCGACGATCAGATGATCGCCACGATTACAGATTTCCGGCGCCGCTTCGGCGCCGAGGATTCTAAGCCTTCGATGAGGAGATGACTTCGCGTCAACGCGACGGTACGTCGAAGCATTGGCCGACTTCGAACGAGCACTCGAACTTGAGCCTGATTCGCCGTACCGCCTTGCGACCCTCGCAGAGATCTTGGCAACTTGCCCTCAGGGTCGCTACCGGGACGGAGCTCGCGCGTTGCAGCTCATCACCAAAGCGAGCGAACTCATGGATGATATCGACGCCGATTACCTCAGCTGTCTCGCTGCTGCTTATGCAGAGCAGGGCGACTTCAAGTCCGCGGTCTCGTCTCAGCGGAAGGCGCTTCACCTCACCAGCAATGACGAAGAAAGAGAAAACATGCAACTCTTCATCAAGTCGTACGAAGCGGGCGAGCCTTGCTGGATGGAACCGCCGACCTGGCGACAACGGTGGGCATGACGCGAAACGCATCGAGTGCGTTGCTCGCTTGCCGACGTCGATGGACCTTGGCAACGGAGATCGGGCCACCGGCGAGTACGATGCGAGAGTCGCGTGCGAGTACCGCGATGCTGAACGCGACAGCGAGAAAGACGTTCTCTCGCCAGCCCCGCTAGCTCGTTGCTTTGGCCGAATCTACACTGTCTCTCCAATGCTGCCCTCGAGTGAGCCTGCCTCGAAGCCGCGATGAAGTCTTACGACGCTTCAAAACATGGCAAGATTCGCTAGGAAACCTAAACCGACTCGCGAGCAGAATCCTTGCAACAACCCCGTGTCATCAAAATCGGCGGCAGCCTGCTGACTCTGCCTCACTTGAAGGAACAGTTCCGGGCCTGGTGCCAGGACAACCCTCACCCGCTGACGTGGGTTATCGTCGGTGGTGGCGAGATGGTCGATGCGGTCCGCCGGATCGATCAGGCCAAGCGGCTGCCTGAAGCGTTCGCACATTGGCTCAGCATCGATCTCCTGCAGCACACCGCGAGACTGGCTCACGAAATCCTCGACGACGTCGTGCTCTGCGAGACCCTGGACGAAGTCGAGCAGGCGGCGGTGAAATCGACGGCAGCGAACGCCCGTCCCGTTACGGCGATTGTCCAGGTAGGGGTTTTCTTCTGGCGGGGTGCGGGCAACATGGGGCTGCCAGCGAGTTGGGACGTGACCTCGGATGCTCTCGCGGCGGCGTTCGCTCGGATGCGCGGCGCCGAAGAGCTGGTCTTGATGAAATCGTGCGGACCTCCCTGCGACGCCTCTCAATTCGACCAGCTCGCTGCGTGCGGCTACGTCGATCCCTGCTTCGCGGGTCTGGCGGGCGAGATCGAACGAGTGCGGTTCGTGGACCTGCGATCTTTCCAGGGGAGCGACAGGGCATGAAAAAACCTCGCAAAACACTTGGTTTTGCGAGGTTTTTTCCATTCAGCGGAGGACACGAGACTCGAACTCGCAGCCCCTTACGGGGTACCTCAGTTCCAGTGAGGCCGCTCACCAATTCGCTTATCCTCCCAGTTTCGTTCGGTGCCTGGGCACTGAGCCGAACCCGCCTGGCGGTGAATACCGGCGAGAGGACGCTAGTTTGCAACACTAGGCGGATTTTGGCAAGACCTTGTCGCCCGTTTCCTCGGCCCGATCGCAGGAATCCGGTGATCCATCTACTGTGGCCGGATGAGACGAGGGGAATCCCGGACGATAGGCGGCTAGGCCAAGTGCATTTCGACCGCGCGAGCGATGGCCGCCGCGGAGAGTCCCTGGGCATCGAGTTGCTCGTCGGGTGAACCGCTCAGGGGCCGCTTCCGCACGGCGAGGCAGTTCACCGGGGTCGCATGATCGGACAAACTCGTCAGCACGGCCTCGCCGAGACCGCCTTCAGGAAAATGATCCTCGATGGTAAAGACCACTTCAGTCTGGTCTGCAGCGTGCCGGATCGTGGCGTGGTCGAGCGGTTTGATCGAATACAAATCAATGACGCGTACGGCGATCCCGCGCTCTTTTAAGACGTCATAGGCCTCGAGTGATTCGTGCAGCGTAATGCCAGCGGCGACGAGCGTGACACGGTCCTGGTCGCTCTGACGCAGCACTTTACTGCCGCCGATCGTGAACTCTTCATCCGCAGCATAGATGACTGGGGTCTTGCCTCGGGTCGTTCTAAGGTAGCCGAGCCCGCGACGATCGGCCAAGGCGTCGACGAGAGCTTCGGTGGAGACGGCATCGCAGGGATACAGGACGACACCGTCAGCGATCGTGCGGAACATCGCGATATCCTCGAGCCCCATCTGCGACGGTCCATCCTGCCCGATCGAAACGCCGCAGTGAGAGCCCACGAACGTGACACTGCCACCGCTATAGGGGGCCATGCGAATCTGATCGAATGCGCGGCTGAAGAAGGCAGCGAACGTCGATACAAAAGGCAGCTTGCCACGGAGGGCCACTCCCGTTGCAGCGCCGACCATGTTTTGTTCGGCAATGAACATTTCAAAGAAACGCTCGGGATGCTCGTCGGCGAATTGTTTTGCTCGCGTGGAATTGCTCACTTCGCCGTCAAACGCAACCAGATCTGGGTACTTCTTCGCCAGCCGGCAGAGAGCATTTCCGTAGGCGTCCCGCGTAGCTAGCTCTTCGCCGAGTTCGTACTCAATCGGCAGTGGCGTCTGGGATGGTACCTGCCGCTGCGTCACCTCGGCTGGCGGGTGGATCGTTCCGACCACGGTCTCGTTAACGTCGCCAACGTCGGACATGGCTTCGTCGATCCTGTCATCGCTGACGGGTTTGCCATGCTGGCCCTCTTTATTTTCCAAGAACGAAACTCCCTCGCCTTTGACGGTCCAGGCGATGATCATCACGGGTTGACCGGTGGACTGGCACGCCGACTCGTAGGCCCTGCTGAGTTGGGCATGGTCGTGGCCGTCGCTGACCAAGATGCATCGCCAACCAAACGCCTCGATCCGCTGGCGGTAGGCTTCCAGGTCATGTCCATACATGGTTTCACCGCGCTGGCCCAATCGGTTGACATCGAGCACACCGATTAAGTTATCGAGCTGGTAGTGGGCGGCTAACTGGATCGCTTCCCACTGCGAGCCCTCCGCCATTTCGCTATCACCGAGCAGGACGAAGGTGCGGTAGGGGAGTTCGTCGATGTACTTGGCGTTGATCGCCATGCCCAGTCCCACCGAGAGGCCCTGACCGAGTGACCCGGTGGCCGCTTCGGTGAATCGAAACCGCGAGGTCGGGTGTCCTTCCAATTCGCTGTCGAATTGGCGATAGGTCATCAATTCCTCTTCGCTAACCTCTCCAGCGGCCGCCCACAGCGAATAGAACAGCGGGGACGCGTGTCCTTTGGAAAAAATCAGCCGATCGTTGCCAGGATGCTCGGGGGTTTTCACGTCGTACCGAAAGGTGCCGCCGAACATGAGGTCAACCATCAACTCGACCGCCGAGAGCGATGAAGTCGGGTGGCCCGATCCGGCCTGAGAGGTGCAGCGCAAGATCCAACGTCGGATTTGGGTGGCGATACGGTCCAGAGTTTTTTCGTCGGCCGCGGATTTTTGGTCGGTCATTGAGTCAATCATGAGAGGGCTCCGGCAAGAGATGCGGGCGATAGGGTGGTCCATTGGCACTCAGCGGCAACTGCAGCACGCGGGAATGTTGATGCAAGTAGCGCGCCGGATCTTTTCGCGGCTGGCGTAAAAATCGGGAATGCGAATTGCACTGCCGCGTTGGTACTTCATCGACGGATCGTCCCGCTTCGAGGGCCGGTTCGTTGCCTCACAATCGCTCTCTGAATCCAGCAACTCGTTTACCTAAGAGTCCCAACCATGTTCATGAAAGAATCAGCATCGGACGATCTGATCAAGATCGACGACGTGAAGCAGCTTTCCAGCCCTCAGGAATCCTGTGTCAAAGGCCGTCGGCAGGCCGGCGAGGAGGAACAGGACCCGCGATCATTCGAAAAGACCGAGCTGAAATTCCCCTCCGGCGAGCCGCTTCCGCAGTGCTGGCTCGACGCCGACTACGAGCTGAAATGACGCTCGCAGCGGCTTGCCGCGACCGAGCGGCCAGCCTTACCCCCGCCCGCATATCCGGTCGTTAATCTTGGATTGATGTGAGAAAAATGGACTTTCCCGCGTTTTGGTGGGTGTGTTTCGCTACAATCGACTGCGTCGGACCGGGGCGGTCCGAATCACGCACGCCGTCTGAAGCCAGGTCGCGGGCGGCGTGATGGAGAGTTCGCTCACTCGAGATTAGACAGGATGACACCCATGTGGGATGAAACGTCACCAACGCCTCACAACGAAAAATCGTCGCCCGGAGACCGACTGCGTGACGACGCGCGGCCACGCGAACTCGTGGCCTTCCGAGTCGCTGTCCCGACCGCCGAGCAGGAACAATTGGTCTCCTGGGATGGCGTCGACCGTGGCGACATAAAAAACCTAGAAGGCGAGAATTCCGGCAAAGCGCCAGAGGAGTCAGCTGGCGCGGATGCTGCCGATACGGACGCGATTATCCACGCTGTGCTGGCGGAGGAGCCAATGTCGTGTCCACCGCCACCGCCGGTCGAACCGCCACCGCTCCCCAGTGACATCGCCCAGCATAGTGACATCGCCAAGTCCAGTGACATCGCCAAGTCCAGTGACATCGCCAAGTCCAGTGACACTGCCAAGTCGATCGGCACCGTCGTACCTGGCGATGGTGGTGATTCCACTGACTCCGATGGGACCACGTCAGCAGACGCCTCCGCTGGCGGCGAGAAAGAAGTAACTGATGAGCTCAAGACACGGGCTTCTCGGCGGACCGACAGCAATCCGGTCATCCAAAGTTTGACGCTGATCGCGTCGATGATCGTGATGCTGCTGATCGCCCGCTTCAGCGTGCCACGGATCGTCGAAGAGGTACGCTATTCCTGGCACCGAGGCGAACTGCGGGCGGAGTACGAGACGGGTAGCGAAGGCCTGCAGAACGTTTCCCTTGATTCGCTCAGCCGCGGTTATGAGATGGTCACATCCGTGGTTGGCCCCTCGGTGGTGCACATTGACGTGCAGCGTAAGCCGACTGCCTCCGATGATCAGATCCGGAAGATGCTCGGCAGTGAATTCTTTGGTATGTCCGACCAGGGCAGTGGCGTGGTGGTCGATGAAGATGGATACGTACTGACGAATCGACACGTTATTGCCGGCGGCGAATCGATTTCATTGACACTGAGCGATGGCCGCCGTCTGCCGGCGCGGCTCGTCGGTGCGGATGCGCTGACGGACCTGGCGGTGCTGAAGGTTGAAGCGGATCGGTTGATGCCCATTCGCTGGGGAGATAGTGATGCACTGCGGGTCGGATCGCCTGTGTGGGCTGTCGGTAGCCCCTTCGGACTGGACCGGACGGTCACTTTCGGGATTCTCAGCGGCAAGCACCGCGTCGTGCGGGCCGGCGAGCAGTACGGTGCTAGCGGTCTATATCAGGATTTCATGCAGAGCGACGTGGCGGTAAATCCGGGTAACAGTGGCGGGCCCCTCGTCAATGCCAAAGGCACCCTCGTCGGAATCAACACGGCGATCGTGGGCGATACGTACCAAGGCGTGAGTTTCTCGATCCCGAGCAATCTATCCAAGCAGATCTACGAGTCGATTCGCAGGACCGGACGCGTCCAGCGAGGCTATCTGGGTGTGAGCCTTAGCAAGGTTCCCGATGATCTGTTGGCCGGGGAAAACACTCGCATGCGGGGCGCGTTGATCAATAGCATCGCGGGCCCAGGGTCTCCCGGCGGGATGGCTGGTTTGCTCGATGGTGACGTGATCCGCCGCGCCGACGGCGTGGAAGTCCAGGACGTGGGCCACTTGATGCGGATCGTGGGAGCGGCTGGCTCGGGGACTCCGCTCGTGCTGGATCTGCAACGCGGCGACGAGGAATTGCAGCTGACGGTGAACCTCGGCAATCGCCCCTTTGAACTGGACCGTTAAGGAACGCGTCATCAATAAGTGGCGAATTTAGCGAAAGCCATTCTGTGGTCGACGAGGCGACGAACTGCTAAGGAACGAATTTCTGGCCGAGGCCCACTGTTTCGCTCTCGGCATCCGAGGCGCCGGCCTGAGCATTGTGCGGCGGGCGTGTTATCGCTCGCTCAGCCCGAAACAGGATCCGTCCAGCGAACAGGCTGCCGAATCGGTCTGTCCGACGCGGTTGGCAGGATGCACAATCGTACCGCTGAAGTAAGGGCCCATCCCCAACGTATTGCGGATGTCTTGGCGGGAGTCAGCCCGCATGGTACCCGAACGCCAGATGATCTCTCCGGTGTCGCGTTGGACGGCGAACAGAGAAATTTTGGACACGCCGAATTGGGTATCCCGAACGCACAAATTGACATCAGGAATGTTGCTGGCGTCGGTCACGCCGATCGTGCTGTTATAGGAATCGGTCCCATATACCGCCAACCCCGCTTCGACGACGACCTCAGCATCGTCTCGTGATTCCGCCAAGCGGACACCGCACAATCCCATCTCTTCGCGAAGACGGTAAACGAGATAGCCGCCTCCCGTGTCTCCCAAACCATTCGTGTCGAGATAGCACAGACGCCCGCACAGCGGCGCAAAGTCAAACGACCGAATGACTGCGTCGGCCGTGCTATTGAGCAGCAGTTGGGCTGAGGCGGTGCGCGACGTGTCGGTGACCGTGACCGTCGACCGGCAACCCGTCACTGCCAGGGAGCCGACCACGAGCCCGAGTCCGGTCCATCGTTGAAGTCGGGAGAATGTCCGCAGTTGCATTCGGTCTCACCACGTCGATATCTGGGTTTCATCCGTATCGCTGTGAGCGGGGCATCACTGGGGTCGCAGTGAAAATCCGGTCGCGATTCGAATTTGTTCGAGCAATGCATTCCGTTGCCTTGCCTTCCTCCTCTTGCGTCGGCCGATCGCGGTGGAAGCATCGAATCAAAGCCCAGCGACGGTCAAGGTTTGACGGATGCTCACAATCGTTATCACCCGCGTGTTCGGTAGCAGTGGCTATCTCAATCGTCGCCCGGTTTCAATTCCGACGCGGCTGATTCATCGAGCACAAAATGGACGTGTGGATGCGACTGCAGGTAGGATGCTGGATTGTCTGCGCTGATCGGGCCTTGGATCGCCCCAGCGACTGCTGCGGCTTTCGCTTGCCCTGTTGCCAGCAACACAATCTGCTTGGCCCGCATGATGCTGGCGATCCCCATCGTGATCGCTTGACGCGGGACCTGGTCAGGTGATTCGAAGAAGCGTTGATTGCTGTCGATCGTGCTAGGGGCCAGGTCGACGACGCGAGTCAGTGAATCTTTCTTCGTCCCGGGCTCGTTAAAACCGATGTGCCCGTTGGTTCCGATGCCGAGCAACTGCAGATCCACGCCGCCGGATTGCTGCAATTGGCGTTCATATTCGTCCGATGCCGATTGGGCGTCGTCTGCGTGCACATCCGGCAGATGGGTTCGAGCGAGATCGATGTCGACGTGATCAAACAGATGCTCACGCATGAAATGCCGGTAGCTCTGCGGATGCCCTGACTCCAATCCTAGGTACTCGTCAAGGTTGAAGCTCGACGCTTGGGAGAACGACAAGCCGTCATTGCGATGACGCCGACAGAGTTCACCGTAAACCTGCAGCGGCGTCGAACCAGTCGCGAGGCCGAGAACAGTTGGGGAACCGCTGCTGAGCACATTCGTAAACAGGTCTGCGACTCGCTCCGACGCTGTCTGGTGATCGGGGTAGACACTGTACGCGATGCTCACTGATTCAACCTTCAATGGGAGTGCATGGACTGTTTCTCACCTCACCCTCTGAGCGACTCGATGCGGCTCGGCGGTGAGACCGCACCGGGTACATCGGTGTTGATCTTCCCGGTAAGATGCTGCCACATTTCATACCTTGAACCGTCATGGGCTGTCTAGCATGAGCATTACTACCGCACCCTTCGGGCAGACGAACGACGGCGAACCCGTCATTAAAACAACGCTGACCAACCGCCACGGCCACCGCGTCAGTCTGATGAGTTGGGGGGCGGCGATTTTGGAAGTGGAGGTGCCCGATCGCAATGGCACACTCGCCAACGTAAACCTCGTTTTCGATTCGCTCGAACCGTATCTCGGCACCCATCCAGGATTCGGCAGCACGATGGGCCGGTTTTGTAATCGGATTGGCTTGGGCAGGTTCAGCATTGATGGCGTGCCCCATCAAGTCACCGTCAACCATGGCAAGCACTGCTTGCACGGCGGCAAGGTGAACTTTTCGCATCTCAACTGGGACACCGAGACCATTGCGGGGGATCCCAACGGGGCTGAGGCTGCCGACCGAGCCGACCGCGTGCGTTATGCATTGGTCAGCCCCGACGGCGATGAAGGGTTCCCGGGCGAATTGACCGTGACTACGGAATACTGCTGGAACGACGACGACGAACTGACGATCGAGTACACCGCGTCAACGTCCGCAGCGACGCACGTGAACCTGACCAACCATAGCTATTGGAATTTAGGCGGGGTGGATTCGGGGACGGTGCTTGACCATGTTGCCGTGATCCCCGCCGACGAGGTGTTGCAGGTCGATGAAGATCTGATCCCGACGGGCGAGATGGTTCGCGTCGAGGGCACACCGTTTGACTTCCGCTCGGCGACCGCGTTCGCCAAACGCATCGCTGCCTTGTCAGCCACGAAAGGTTATGACCACTGCTACGTTGTGGCGGGCGAGGCGGGGCAGCTTCGCCGGGCAGCCCGTGTGATCGATCCGCAATCCGGACGCATCCTCGAGGTGGAAACGACCCAGCCTGGGATGCAGCTCTACACGGCCAATCATCTTCGCGGCAACGAGAGCAGCAACGGCCACGGGCCCCACGACGCGTTCTGTCTCGAGACGCAGCATTATCCTGACACACCGAATCATCCGAACTTTCCCTCTACCTTGCTGCGCCCCGACGAGAAATTTCACGAGATCACGGTACATCGATTCTCCCGCTAGGCTCACATGCGGCAGTGAAATAGCTTAGAACTACGCCATCTCCCGGCACATCAAGCATCGTTTATCCCCGCCTTTATCTACAACTTATGAACATTCTCGAAGTCGTACTGTTTCTAGGATCCGTCATCGGCGTGATCGCATTAGGAATCTGGATGGCCAAGGAGCCCGATGATGGGGATCCGAGTGATGACGCATCGGATTACTTCCTCGCCGGACGCGGTCTGACTTGGTGGCTGGTCGGTTTCTCTTTGATCGCCGCCAACATTTCGACCGAACAGTTTGTGGGCATGTCGGGATCGGCCGCCAACTGGTTGGGGATGGCAATCGCCTCCTATGAATGGATGGCAGCGGTGACGTTGGTGTTGGTGGGGTTCCTCTTTCTCCCGCGTTTTCTCAAGGCGGGGCTGTTCACCATCCCCGAGTTTTTGGAATACCGCTTTAACTGGGTCGCGCGCCTCGCCATGGCGATCCCAGCCGTGGTCACGCTTGTCTTCGTAGCGACGTCCTCGGTGATTTTCTCAGGGGCCAAGTTCATCTCGGAGTACTACAACACGGTTCCGGTGCTCAATAACTTGACCGCGATGTGTTGGCTGATCGCTCTATTCGCAGCGGCCTATGTGTTCGTTGGTGGACTCAAGGCCTGTGCATGGACGGATTTGGTTTGGGGATCCGCATTGATCCTCGGCGGTGTGATTGTGATGGTGATGGCCTTTGTCCAGCTCAGCGAGCGTCCTGCCGAGGAATTGATCCAAACGAAAGTCGCAAACTCCGACGCCACCGTCGCAGACTTGGAGGAAGCAGGCTTTTGGCGACGATTTATCTTGCTCAATGATGGCGTCGACGACGAAGCGGTCGCCGTCCACGGCGAGAACGGCAGCGGTGGCAAGACGCACATGGTCCGGCCCAAAGAAGACTCGGAAATCCCCTGGACCGCGTTACTCATCGGGTTGTGGATCCCCAACTTTTTCTATTGGGGGCTCAATCAGTACATCGTGCAGCGCACGCTCGGTTCGAAGTCGCTTGCCGAGGGGCAGAAAGGGATCGTTTTTGCCGCCTCGATGAAGCTCATTATTCCGTTTCTGGTGGTGATCCCTGGGATCATGGCGTTCAATTTGTTCAGTGGCGACCTGCACGAATCAGCTGCTCAACGGAACATCAATTCTGTCGAAACAGCTGGGGATTCGAGCGTCTTCACTGTCGACCGTGCCTTTGTCGAACTGCAACCGGAATTGGCCTGGCAGGCATTGCAACAGAACGCGAAACTGGCCGATAAAGATCTCGATGTTTCCCCTACCGATTCACCCGAGCGGATCAGCGAGCAGATCAATGACTACGCGGTGATCGCCGCAGAGACGGCCCCCAATGCCGTGGCGGCCAACAAACTCGTTGGCTACGACTACGACTCGGCTTTCCCTGTACTCGTGCGCAATCTGATCAAACCCTACCCCATGATTTCATGGTTCATTCTTGCCGCACTCTCCGGTGCAGTCATCAGTTCACTCGCATCGATGCTCAACTCCGCATCGACGCTCGCGACGATGGATTTATATGCCAAGGTCACCAAGGAAACCAATCAACAACGACTCGTCGTCGTCGGCCGGGTGTTCGTGGTGTTGTTCGTTCTTCTCTCTGCGATGGTAGCCCCCTACCTCGATCGTTTTGAGAGCATCTTCTCCTATATTCAAGAGTTCCAGGGCTTCATTTCGCCAGGCATCCTCGCTGTCTTTATCTTGGGATTCTTTTCGCCACGCACCCCTCGTTATTTCGGATGGTTGGGGATTGTCATCAACGTGATTGCCTACTGGGCATTGATGACGGTATTGGGTGACTGGATCGTCGGGAACGACTTGTGGTATGCAGACCAAATCGCCTTCCTCGACCGGATGGCGATTTGCTTCTTCACGGTGTTGATTGTCGGTCTCGTTGTCACATTGATCAATCCTCTGAAGACCCCGGTGACGATGCCAGTCAACGAGAAAATGGACATGGCGTCCTCAAGAGGTGCCCAGATCGCTGGCGCGTGCGTTATCTTCGTGACCGCAGGACTGTACTACTACTTCTGGTAATAACGGCTGCTGTTCGCTTCACTTTTGAAAGGATTTTCGTGGACTGGATCACTATTGACGCATGTCGACGCTGTACGGATTTGCCCACCGAAGCGGAAATTCGTGGCTGGGTGCGTACGCGGCGTGACAGCAAAGGCGGCTTTAGCTTTCTCGAGGTCAACGATGGAACCTGTCTGGGAAATTTGCAAGTCGTTGTTCCTGGTGAACTCGAAAACTACGCCAGTGAAGTCCAAAAGCTGACGGCGGGATGCAGCGTGATCATCAGGGGGCAGTTGCTCGAGTCGCCCGCCAAGGGGCAGGCCACCGAACTGCATGCGGAGTCGGTGCAGGTGACGGGATGGTGTGACGGGGAGACGTATCCTCTGCAGAAGAAACGCCATTCGTTTGAGAAACTACGCGAATGGTCACATCTTCGGGCGCGCACGAACACGCTCGGCGCGGTCATGCGAGTGCGAAACCGGTTGAGCCAGTCCATCCATCGATTCTTCGACGAGGCTGGGTTCTTTTGTCTCCACACCCCGATCGTGACGGCGAGCGACTGCGAGGGGGCGGGTGAGATGTTTCGCGTGACGACGCTGAACCTTGACAAACTCGCTGGCTCGAACCGTCCTCTCGATGCTGGACAAGACTTCTTCGGCAAACCGACACACCTAACCGTCAGTGGCCAGCTCGAAGGGGAGACCTACGCGTCGGCGATGTCCAAAATCTACACGTTCGGTCCAACCTTTCGCGCCGAGAACAGCAACACGTCGCGACACCTCGCCGAGTTCTGGATGGTGGAGCCCGAAGCGGCGTTCTATGACCTCAGCGATAACATGCAACTCGCCGAACGGTTCCTCAAACGCATCTTTTCTGACTGCCTCGATTCCTGTGCCGAAGACATGGCGTTCTTCGATGAACGAATTGAAAAAGGGAAGCTCGCCCAGTTGCAAGACGTCGTCGACAAACCGTTCGAGCATATGACGTATACCGACGCAGTCGATCGTTTGACGTCCAGCGATGAATCCTTCGAGTACCCCGTGAAATGGGGCATCGACCTGCAAGCCGAGCATGAGAAGTATCTCACCCAGCTCGTCGATGGTCCATTGATTCTCACGGATTACCCCGCGTCGATCAAACCGTTCTACATGCGTGTCAGCGACGACGGGAAGACCGTTGCCGCGATGGATGTGCTCGTGCCAGGAGTCGGTGAGATTATCGGCGGCAGCCAGCGCGAGGAGCGGCTCGATGTACTGCAGCGACGCATGGCGGAGGCAGGGCTCGATGAACAAGAGTACTGGTGGTATGTCGATTTGCGGCGATACGGCAGTGTGCCCCACGCTGGCTTCGGGCTCGGCCTCGAACGGGCTGTGCAGTACGTCACCGGGATGACCAATATCCGTGACGTGATCCCATTCCCTCGGACACCGGGCAACGCCGACTTCTAGAACTCGGCTCGGACGGTGCCGTTACCGGCCTGGAATTGCACGGAAGGAGCGAATTCGAGCACGGGGTGCTAAGCCCTGTGTGTCGATCGGCTCTTCGAGCACATAACTGCCAACATTGTTCGCTTGATCAAGGGCGTCGATTCGTAGGTAGATTTCGCGGGGCAACTGTGGGTCAGCGGGCCAGACATAATCGCCTGTATTGCGAAGTCCGGCGGCGATGGTCGTCCACGGGCCGCTCACCGAATCACTGAAGGACAGCGTGATCGGGCGGGAGACGAGGTAGTCGTCCTCGCAGTGAAAAGTGATCACGAGTGAACCGGCGCGGTCGCCGGTGCCGTACTTCGCACCCGAGATTCCGGTTTCCGGAAGCGTCTCATCAACAACCACGACAATATCGGGTGCATCACCCGGCAAGGGCCGTGGACTCGAAAGGCCATTGGTAGCGACAACGACGATCTGGAATCCAAAGATGCCCTCGCCGCTGGTCTCGATGTCGAAGGGGCTGAGCTTGTCAGGATCGCTCCCCCACTTCTTCCAGGCTTGTCCGCCATCGGTCGTGCCATAGAGTTCGATCTCCTCGACACCGCGACCACCGATCGCTTCGATCTCATAGTCGAGGCTAAATTGATGACTTTCGCTGTGGCGAACGACGGCGCGACGAGACAAGAGATCGAGGTCGAGCGGGGTGTCAGTGACGGGCTCGCGACGCGAGACCGTCGGGGCGCGTTCTTGCTCGCGAAATTCGCCGGGCTGGACCGGACGCATGTTGGGCTCGCTACTGAAGGAGCGGCTCGGATTCTTGGACCGCCGCGGATCCAGCGGAGTCCAGGGTGACGCAGCGTCGTCGGCGTCGGCGGCTTCGGCTGGTGTCGGTTCGTCGGCGCGTGTCGGGGCGGCGGGCGTCTGGTCGGGCTTGTCGATGCTCGCCTCCGGCGGTGCCGGTTGGTTGAGCTGCGTGGGTGCGGGACGCTCTGCAGCCGGCAATGGGATCGATTCGGTGAAGAACGGTGTTTCCGGTTGGGCGCCGCCGGTGGGCGGCTGGGCGCCGCTGGCGACAGGTCTGCGGTTCGGCGCTGGCGGTGGCGCCATCGACGGTGAGGACTTCGACGGTGAGGGAGCACTTGGCGGCGCCATGTTCGGCGAATTCGCGGGCGCCTCGAGTGGCCGCATGGCCTGCATCGGCGTTTCCGGTTTTCCCTGTGGCGTTTGCAGTGTTTCAGCCGCCGCTGGTGACTCGGGGCCTGCTGGCAAGGACTCGATGGTGGGGGCCGAGCGGCCGAAATCGTTGCTGATTTGGTCCGCAGTCGATGGGGGCGGCAAGACGGGCGAATTCCCCGCGAGCGTCGAGGTCGGCGACTGGTTCGGCTGCCCAAAATTCGGGTAGCCTGGCGGCGTCCCCGCGACATTGCCGAGCCCGAAGGCGTTGCCAAAACCCAGTGGTCCCGATGCCAACCGCGTTTTGCCCGCGGTGGCGATGCGGGGTTTTTCGATGCGGTCTTTGACCACGACGGTTTCGTTGCCCGCACCGTCAATTACCCGCAAACGCAGTGATAGCTGACGCCAAGGTTCGGCGGGTTCGAATGCGAACTCACCTCCTTGTTCCGTCCGTTGGACGGTGATCGAACGCCATTTCTGAGAGGTGTCAGTCGCGTAGTAGGCGGTCATCGTCGATGCTTCGGTGGCGTCATGGACCGAAAACGTCGCCGTCATCTTGCCGTCCGCATCTGCCTCGGCGTCCAATTCGACTACCGGGTTGGTGGTATCGACGACCACCTTCAACTCCGCTTCGATAGGGCCCGACGGATGGGGATGGCCGCTCGCATCGATGGTGCGGATCGCGAACCAAAATGTGCCATCGGGGGTTTCGGAAACCTGAAACTGACGGGCACTCGGTGGCTGTCGATCGAGCAGTTGCCATTTTTTGCCAGAGCCGGGTGACGCAGAGGTGCCCTCTCCCCGAACGGCATCACCGGACAGCTTGTCGCTCACCATCATGCCATTGGGCGACTCTTCATCGGCAGCCGAGGCCATGTACAGGTAGACTTCTCGGGGCGGGGCCCCGTCGGCGCCGATATTGAACGGGATTAAAAACGATCCCGATCCCAAAATAACGTCTGGCACCGTCTGCGCCGCAGCGCAAGGGGCGGCTGCTGAGACAACCACCAACAGGGCAACCAGGACCGCGCCTCGACTCAATCGCAGTATTTGATTTGCAGTTCCTGGATTTCGGTGCTGTTCAAATCGCATGGTTTGGTCAAAATCAGGGAATTACGGGCGCTCGATGCGTTGCTCGAAGAATACACCTTGTCTGCCATATCGGCATTTCCTCCCAGCGGACTTCAACTTTTGAATCGCGACTCATTTCAAAATCGTTATGACTATGACGTTGTCGTCATTGGGGCTGGCCATGCCGGCACCGAAGCGGCTGCGGCCTCCGCACGCTTGGGGGCACGCACCGCCCTGCTGACGACGAATCTCGACACCGTGGGCCAGATGTCCTGCAATCCTGCGATCGGCGGGGTGGCCAAGGGGCAGATCGTTCGTGAGGTCGATGCCCTTGGTGGATTGATGGGACAGGCTATCGATGCCACCGCGATCCAGTTTCGCATGCTTAACCGCCGCAAAGGCCCCGCCATGCACAGCCCCCGAGCGCAGGCGGACAAGAAGTCCTATCAAAATCACATCAAATGGCAGATCGAATCTCAGCCCAATCTCGATCTTCGCCAAGAGACCGTCGAGGATCTGCTGACCGAGCCCTCCGATAGCAAGGATCCGCAAGAATCGGCGACCCAGCGCGTCGTCGGCGTGAAGGTGCGCGGTGACGCGGTCTACCTCGCGAAGACGGTGATCTTGACCACAGGCACATTTCTTCAAGCGATCATGCACACCGGCGAGGCCCAGAGTGCGGGTGGTCGGGCCGGTGAGGGTACCACGGCCGGTATCAGTGGTGCCCTGCACCGACTGAACTTTGAGCTCGATCGATTCAAAACCGGTACCCCGCCGCGGCTCAACGCCCGCACGATCGACTTCAGCCAAATCGAAGTCCAACCTGGTGACGACGAGCCGCAGCCGTTCAGTTTCCTCACATCAGAGATCACGACCTCCCAGATGCCATGTCATATCGCCCACACCAATGAGGCGGTGCATGACTTGATCCGAGAAAATTTGACGCGGGCTCCGATGTACAGCGGCCAAATCGATTCGCAGGGTCCGAGGTACTGTCCCTCGATTGAAGACAAAGTGGTTCGCTTTGCTGACAAATCGAGTCATCAGCTGTTCCTTGAACCCGAGGGGCGGCAAACGCAAGAGGTCTACGTCAACGGGATTTCCACCAGCCTGCCGCGCGACGTCCAAGACGCCATGTTTCGCTTGATCCCCGGCCTCGAGAAAGCGTCGATCATGCGTTACGGGTACGCGGTCGAATACGATTTCTGTCCCCCCACCCAACTCTGGCCGCATCTCGAATCCAAAAGCGTCGCGGGACTATTTCTCGCAGGCCAAATCAACGGCACGACCGGATATGAGGAAGCCGCGGGGCAAGGTCTCATCGCGGGGCTCAATGCCGCCCGCACCGTGGCTGGACAATCCACATGGGTACCGGCAAGGCAAGACGCCTATCTCGGGGTGCTCGTCGACGATTTGGTGACGATGGGAACCGACGAACCCTATCGAATGTTTACCAGTCGGGCTGAGTATCGCTTGTTGCTGAGGCAAGACAACGCCGATCGTCGTTTGACGGCCCAGGCCGATCAGCTCGGTTTGATCGATGCACCGCGCCGCGACCGCTTGGCTGAAAAACTCGAACAGATCCGGATTGGCCGCGAACTCCTCGCAGCGGCGCGGATCGAGAAAAGCCCGGCCGACGTCTACCTGCGACGCCCTGAAGTGACATGGCCCATGATGTGCGAATTGGTACCCGAACTGAACCAAATCGCTCCCGATGCGGCTGAGCAATGCTGCATCGATATCAAGTACGCTGGCTATCTCGACCGGCAGCAAATGGACGTCGACAAACAGCAGCGGATGAGCGAGAAACGGATCCCCGTCTCGTTTGACTACAACCGCATCGGGTCGCTGCGAACCGAGGCACGCGAGAAACTCACGAAGGTGCGCCCGCTCAACCTTGCCCAAGCTAAACGGATCAGTGGGATCACGCCCGCTGATCTCGCCTTGGTTCTGGCGCACCTGGAGCACTGAGTGATGGCTGGATTGCTCTCGCGTTGTTCGGCCGCCAATTGCTCACCGCTCGATGCGGCAACGCAGTGAAGCATTATTTCTCGGGAAAACAACGCGGGCATCCCGCCCGCATTCACCTCAACCGTTGCGTTTGGCGACTTCCGATTTCATGAACGCCAAACCGTCTTTGGCGAGGGTCATTTCGTCAGTGAACATCCGCCGCCAAATCTTGGTCGCCGCGGCGATTTCAGGCAGTGCCAAGCCGAAGGCTTCGATCACCATCCATCCGTCGTATCCACTGCCGGCGATCGCATCAAAGTTCTCTTTCCAATTGATTCCACCGGTGCCTGGCGTGCTGCGGTCGTTCTCGCTGATATGAACGTGGAAAAGCTTTTCCCCACCGGCGTTGATGGCATCCGTCACACTCTTCTCTTCGATGTTGCTGTGGAACGTATCGTACATGATCCCACAAGCCGGATGATCGACCTCCCGCACAAATCGAGTCGAGTCGGCGTGTGTGTTGAGGAAATAGCACTCGAACCGGTTGAGCGCTTCGACTCCCAACCGAACGCCCACCGAACCGGCGTGTTCGGCTGTCGCCCGCATCGATTCGACGCCCCATGTCCACTCATCTTCGGTCGGTCCGTTGCCACTGAACACGCCGATCGCAGAGTGATAAGGACCGACGATCGTCTCTACGCCTGCGGCGGCGGCGCAATCGAGAGCCCGCTTGTTTCCGTCAACGCCTCGTTGCCGAACGGCGGGATCTGGGGAAATCGGGTTGTCTTCCTCATTACGGATCATCACCCCGGTGCGCCTCAGCCCGATCGAGTCGAGCTGATTGCCCAGTGCAGCATAATCCAGGTCGAGGTTGAACATCGGCAACTCCACGCCGTCGAAACCAGCCGCTTTGAGCTGCTCGCAGACCGGCAGCAACTCGTCGGTGACTTCGCCCGACCACAACAACAGATTCATGCCATACTTCATTGAATTTTTTCAACCTTCACTCAGGGGAGGAAACGGGAGACTTTCGAACTTTGCCCCGACTAGCTTACCTTAGTGAGAACCTGCGGGCCACTGATGGTCCAGCGGGGAGCCAATCTGGCGAGGGCGTCATGGCGGCTCCTTTTCAGCGGCCCGGCCTCCGCGAATTGATCGCTAGGGCGTGTCATCCTGCCACAAGATGACATAGGCGATCGCTTGCGAGCGGCATCCACCGAGGCTGACGTGGATCGTGTCGACCCCCGCCTCGAGGGCGCGTTCATGGGCGATTCCCGACAGTGAGATGGCGGGGCCGCACGTCGGCCGCGATTGGATCTCAATCTCGGTCCAGCGGACGCCTTTGCGGTGACAGTGCAGCGCCTTGTATACCGCTTGTTTCGCAGCCCAGCGACGAGCGAAATGGCTGGTCGCATCGGGGAGTTGGGCGCAGTGGTCGATTTCCGAGGGCGTGTAGACCCGTTCGAGAAACTGTTCGCCGTGCTGTTGGATCATCTGTGCGATCCGAGCACACTGCACAATTTCGGTACCGACCGCCACAATCGCCATGGGGTCACCGCAGCCCGGCTGCCGAGCGTGCCCGGTCGAGCACGCCACCGGCGACCTCGCGGGCTCGAGCCGCACCAGCAGCGAGGATGTCCCGGACCGTATCGAGATCCTGAGCCAGTTCTTCGCGTCGCTCTCGGGCGGGAGCGAAGTAGGCTTCGCTGGCCTCGGCGACCGCTTTCTTGACCTCACCATAACCGAAGCCGCCGGCCCGATACTTCTCCGCCATCGCGGCGATCTCGTCAGGCGATGCGAATAATTGGTAGAGATCGAAAAGGTGGTCGCCGACGGGATCCTTGGGCTCGTCGACAGGACGGCTGTCGGTCACGATCCGCATGATCTGCTTGCGGATTTTCTTCACGTCGCCAAATAGCGGCAGGGTATTGTCGTAGCTCTTGCTCATTTTCTGGCCATCGGTCCCCGGCACCCGGGCCCCTACGTCGAGTGTCTTGGCTTTGGGCAAGACAAACGTTTCACCGAAGGTGTGATGAAAACTTCCCGCGAGGTCGCGGCAAACCTCAATGTGCTGGACTTGGTCGGCACCCACGGGAACGATTTGGGAATCGTAGGCGAGGATATCGGCAGCCATCAGCACGGGGTAAGTGAACAATCCAGCGTCCGCGTTGAGCCCCTTCTCCTTCTTGTCCTTGTAGGCATGGCAGCGTTCGAGCAATCCCATTGGGGTGCCCGTCATCAACAGCCATGTCAGCTCGGTGACCTCCGGAATGTGCGACTGCACAAACAACGTCGCTTGGTTCGGGTCGAGGCCGAGAGCGAGCAGATCTAGGGCGATGTCGAGGGTGTTGGCACGCAGTTGGTCGGCGCTGCGAACGGTCGTCAATGCATGCAGATCGGCGATGAAATAGAACCCATCATTGGATTCCTGCAAGTCGATGTATTGGCGGATGGCACCAAAGTAATTCCCCCAGTGAAGTTGACCGGTGGGCTGGATGCCAGAGAGTACACGCATGGAGCTGGTCGAGAAAGAAAGTGGGGGTCGGTTGAAATGAATGGTGCAAGTACCGTAGTGGACGAGGCGACGAGTCCTCTCGCAAGTACCGTAGTGGACGAGGCGACGAGTCCCGTCGATTCGCGTGATCGTTCGCCCTGCTGGGACTCGTCGCCTCGTCCACTACGCAACGGTTCCTTAAGTGACGCCGACGGCGTGGGCGAGTTGTTCGTAGGTGCGTTGGTTATCGATCCGTGAACCGCGGTTGTCACAGGCGATCTGGTACAGGTGTTGACCGATTGGTGTCGGGTACTTGCCCGTCACACAGGCCTGGCAGAGTTGGCTTTGCGGCAGGTCGATCGCGCGGGCGAGTGCTTCAACGGGCAGGTATTGTAGCGAATCGGCACCGAGATCGTCGGCGAGTCGCTGTTGCGACTCCTCGGTCAACTCACCATCGAGTGAAAAATACTTCGGCGCGATCAGTTGGTCGATCGTGCTCATGTCGATGCCGTAGAAACAGGGGGCAACGATGGGCGGGCAGGCCACGCGGACATGAATTTCCTTGGCTCCACCGACATCTCGGATACGGTCGAGCAGCGCGTTCATGGTCGTGCTGCGGACGATCGAATCTTCGACGAGAATGACTCGTTTCCCCTTGAGTACTTCTCTCAGCGGGGTGTACTTGGCCGCTGCCTTGGCCTTCCGGGCTCGCCCACCTTCGATGAAAGTACGGCCGGCGTAGCGATTACGAATCAAACCTTCCCGGCAGGGAATTGATAGCTCGTAGGCCATCGAATCGGCGGCGGCCTTGCTCGTGTCGGGGACAGGGACAATGATCGTGTCGGGGTCGTCCAACGGGATGCGGCCGAGGGCCCGTTCGGCGGTAGCGAGTTCCCGGCCGAGGTTGGTTCGTGTCAGGTAAACACTGCGATCATCCAGGGTGCTGGCCACGTTGGCGAAATAGACCCATTCGAAGAAGCAGTGCTTGGGTTCCTGCGGAGGAGCGAACTGTTCCATTCGGAAGCCGGTTTCCGGATCGACGATGATGGCGTGTCCCGGCGGTAGCGATTTGATCTGGTCCGCTTCGAAACCCAGGTTCAGCAAGGCCACACTTTCGCTCGCCGCTGCAAACAAGGGTCCTTCGTGGATGTAGCACATGGGTTTGTTGCCCATCGGATCGCGGGCCACGATCATTTCGCCTTCGGCCGTGAGCAGTGCGAGCGAATAGGCGCCGTCGAATCCAGCCGTTGCTTGACGCAGTACGTCGATCCATTCTAGCCGCCCATGGTTCGCCGACAGCAACCGAGCAAATTCGTGCAAGAAGATTTCAGTGTCGGTGTCGAGCGTCAGGTGATGGTCACCGTCGGCAAGCAGTTTTTGCTTGAGCAACGAGTAATTAGCCAGTTGCCCGTTGAAACAGAAACTGAACCACTTTCGTTTATGGATGTGCTTTCGCTCAAACGGCTGCGCGTAATTGCGGTCATCTTTCCCGCAGGTGGCGTAGCGGACGTGGCCAATCGCGGCGCGACCGGCTAGCGATTTCATCAGGTTTTCCGCCTTGGCCCGGTGGTTCAGACGAAACACCTCCGTGACGGTACCGACATCGCGGCGGGTTTTGAGTAGCCCTGGCCGATCGGGATCAAAGGTGCTCATCCCAGCGGCGAGTTGGCCGCGGTTTTGGATGTCGAGCAACATCCGCGGCAGCAGACGCGAGATGCGTCGCGGGCCATCGTCGGTGCAGATGGGACTGCGCCCGCGTCCGGAGAGATGATAAATCGCGGCGACGCCACACTCGTGGTTCAGTTCGGCCATGAAAATCGTGTTCGCAAAAAAAGCGGATGGCTGACGGTTCGATAACAGCCCCTTGAGTTTACCGGCATCGCGAGAGAACGCAATTCAAGGACCCGTCCCAGGCTACCTATTTTCGGCTACCGTCCCATTTGGTGACCGGGTTCTAGCGTTTGCGGATGCCGCAGCGGCTGTAATTCGTGATTTCCAGCTCACCCCCCAAGTCACTAGGCCGATCAACACCGCGGTCACGGCGAGCGCGGAGAAACCGATCGGGACGCGTTCCAAGACCAGCAGCGGTAAGCCGACCGTGATCATACCGCCGCCGATGAAAGGAGCTGAAAGCGGGGCAGCCAACGCATATTGCTTCGCCGCGGGTGTCTCTAAGTCCGGATCGACGACGCGTAGGAGAACGAATCCCGTGGCGGTTGTTCCCGTCGACATCCCGAAGTTGATCAGCCCGAGCTCGAACCAATGCCCCGCTGGCAGAATCTTTCGCGAAAGCACCAAGAGGCAGAACGTGGACCAGATCGCACCGCCCAAAAAGAGACCGAACAGGGGCACCCAAAGAGCCGCCACGACGGCCAGGTTGAGGGTGGCTACAGCAGCGACGACGAGCAAATCCATGCTCGATCCCACCAAACGCTGGATGCGTTGATGATCGATCCAGTGTTCACCCACCGCCGCGATCACGCAAAACCGGACGACCGCGCCGCCGAATAACGTGTAGATGAATAGTGGGAAGGAACCGACCACCGATCCGACCCGCAATCGGTCACGCAGAATATCCTCGCCCGCAGTCTCGCCGCGATCGGGGGCAAACCAGCCCGCGGCATCGACCGTCGCTGCCAATTGGTCGACCGCGTACTGCATGGCCAAGCCAAGGACAAAGGCCAGCATCAGCCAGAGCAACTGCAGCAGCAATGGATCGATGGCATCGGAGGGAGGGCGAGGACAGCCCTCGTCTATGGAGTTGTCCTCGGCGGCGCCCCTGGCCACCGCATCGTTGAGATTTCCAGCGTCGGCCGGCAACTCGGCCGCTGCGTTGCCGACCGTGTTCGCGTGTGCCGATGCGGGGGCCAACCATCCGCAGCGGACTCCCACCTCGATCCAGAAAATTCCCGAAACCAATCCGTAGATCAATCCCGAGGTCGCCATCAGCACTCCCAGGTCCAGTCCATTGTCCATCCCGATCGAGGGGTGGGCCAATACCGTGCCCATGGCCGCTGCGGTGCCGTGGCCCCCGGCAAAGCCAGTTTCGATCAACATGCCCGCTGACGCAGGCAGTGAATACTGCGGACCAATCCACCACCACACCAAGAGCAGCCCAATCGCTGTTTGGCCGACGACGATGATCCACACCATCAATGCTTCGCGGGCGACGGGCGAGAATCCCTTGGAATCGTCAGACACGCTGTTTCTCGGCTCGTCCTCCCTCCGTGCAGGGGATCGGCTCAGCAGCATGCCGGCAAAAACTACCGCGATCAACCAAGCCGGCCATTGCCGCAGGTTGGCGATGGAGTCGCGAAAAAACGATTCCACGCCGGCAGGAGTAGTCCCCGCGGCTGCGGGGGAAGACGCATCACTCCAAAATAGCCACACCATGCACTGAAAAACGACCAAGCCGATCGTTCCGGCAAGCAGCGAGGCAGGAATTCTCGCGGCAGCGAAAAGGCGAAAACGCGTGCGCAAGGCCACACCGAGGCACAGCAACACGGCGGTGATGATGACAGCGCCTAGCATGACTCCAGGGCAAAATTGAGTGCGGAAGGTGGGGCGGGTGAAGTAAGTCGTTCCATCACAATCACTTGAAAACGGCATCACCTCCCGGGCGAGGACCCTCGCCTCGGGCTGAGCGACAGCGTCGATTCTAACCCTTGAGCGGTTCGCTCGCGACGCAGGGTGGTCGGTTTGCGGACGGTTTGCCGATCGGGCCAATAGGACCGCTATCTCCCGCCCAGTCGGAACTACCTGCGGCCCGCATGCGTCCGTATTATCAAAGGATCATTCGTACCGCGTTGTTCCAACGGGTAGAGTGAAGCATGGTCGCAGCCTTTTTGGGGACGCCCGCGCCAGCGACCTGGACCCTCATTCCTCATCTATCGCCGGAATCTCATGCACCGAAATCTCCTCACCCTGCTGTTGGCGTGGTCGATCGTCGTGGCAGCCAGTGCAGCTCGGAGCCCCACCGCCACGGCTCAGAGCCGCATGGGGACAGATCCGATGATCACGTACTATCAAGCCCTGCAGGCGTATCGTGACGGTGACATCTCCAACGCAATTCGCGGCTTTGAGATGGCCGAGCGAGGCACACGCACCGATCCCAGCGGCAAATGGATCGACGCGATCCCGGCCCGGGTCATGCTGGCGGAGTGTTATTGGCAACTCGGTCACCTGCCCGCCTGTCGCGCCAACTTGGATGCCGCCAGCGGGATCGCGATCCGCAATCGTGGTTGGATCGGCAGCGTGGATTTCTCCGCGTTGAACGTGGCAGCACAGGCTGCCTCAACGGGGAATTTGTGGCCGGGGGTGGCAGCGGTTCAGATTTTGCCGGTGCCATCGAAACTGCCGCTGCATGTTGGGCAACCCGTTACCGAACAATCCTTGGCGGCAGGTGGAGTCATCCAGCCGCCGAATATCAAGAGTATCGACGTCGTCGAAATCATGCGTTGTCTGGCGATCGCCTCGCATCGCCGGCGCGTTCTGCTCGGCCCGCTCTCGGCCGATGATAGCGTTGGCAGCGAGTTGCTCGAAGCGACCAAACGGCCGACGGGATTGAACCATCGGTTGGCCGTGAGTTTGCTCCATACGATGCGCGGTTGCGAGTACTACGCCACCGGTGAAGGCAAGACCGCAGTCGACCGGGCGAACAACTATGCGTCGCCCGGTGGTGCCCACCCGCTCACACCGATCTCGATGTTATGTGCGTTAAAGGTTTCCTCCGGAGGCGACGACTTTGGGGAACTCAGCGATGAATCGCGAGGGGCACTCGTCAGCAACGCCCAGCAGATCGTCAATGCAGCGGCGGCGTTGAAACAGTATGAGTGGATCGGCGATGCCTTGCAGGTTGCCGTGGGGGTTGCCGACGACGTGCAGCTCGGCCAGATCGAACAGACCGCCGTGATGGCGGCGCGGACGCTCGTGCAGCGATCTCGGATGGCTTCGCTGCACTGCTACCTCGTCGCTGCCGATGCTGCGGTGTCTGCCGGTCGAGCCGGTCCGGCATCCGAACACCTGCAAGCCGCCCTGGCGCTCGCGGAACGGCGGGATGTGCAGTTGCCCCGGCTGCGAGCTTATGGAGGCTACCTCGGGGCTCGCATCGCGGCCAAGAACGGCCAATCGATCGGCGGCGCAGCGGGTGGTGAGATGGCATCGGCACTGAGCACGGCAACGAACTTCATGTTCCATTTGCAGAACCAACGCCGCCCGGTCGTCTCGATGCCTTTCCTCTACCAAACCGATATCGTGATGGCGAGTCTCGGTGGGAACGTTGGCAATCAATCCGCCAAGCGAGTGCTCAACGCTTATGCGGGGCCGATCGGTAACGCGATGTGGCGTCAAGATCCGCTCAATGCACTCGCGGCGATCTATTTCGATGACACCGCTCTCCACGCGGCGCTGTTGCGGATGGCGGTGCTGGAAAATGATGGTGCGGCCGTGCTGCAGCAGACCGATCAATTACTCGCCAAGCGGTTCACCTCCCAACTGCCTCTGCAAGGTCGCCAGTTGCAACTGCAGACTCTCGCGTCCTCCTCGACCGATTCATTGTGGCCGTCCGTTCGCCAGGCGATGGCGGCGCCTTCCCCGGCCATGACGCGATTGCGCGAGCTGACCCAGGCTTCGCTCGTCGCACCGGCGCCGCCTGCCGATCCCAATGCCGCCAATCCGGAAGCCGTCGCGGTGCGTGCTGCTGGGGATGCTCAAGTGATGGAGGCGTTGCTCAGTGACTTGTCCCTGAGCCGGGTCGGAGTGCCGGAGATCAACCCACCGCGTGTCGCCAGCACCGACGTGTCGGAGATCCCCGACGGCGTCGCCTTGTTGACCTTTGTCATCGACTCCGGCCGTATTCTGGTGACGGCCTCCCGGAGCGGGACGACACACTCGTGGGTGGTACCGGGAGCGAATCGATTGCCCGCCATGATCAGCCGTTTGCTGCAGGATATCGGCGCCGCTCAATCGCGCGGCAAACGCTTGCCCGAGGATGACGCGCGTTGGAAGGACACTGCCGCGAAAATGCGTCGTTACCTCTTGCCACCGAATTCCCAGTGGACCGAGGCGGGACTGGAGAAAATCATTGTGGTGCCCGATGGTCCCCTGTGGTACCTCCCCTTCGAACTGCTGCCGGCCACCGGTTTCGCCGAAGAGGAACCTGACGACGAGGGGGGCAGCGATGACTCGGAAGAGGATGATCAAGAGCAGCCGCCGGCAGACGAGGGAGACGCAGAGCCGCCTGCGCTATGGGCCGACGCAGTCGAACTGCAATATGCGCCGACACCGGGTCTCGCGCTGCGTCATGTCGCTGCGGCGACATCCGAAAACCGGATCGCGATGATCGTGGGAGACTTTTTCGCGATCCGCGATCGTCAGGCCAATGAATCCATCGTCAGCGAGATCATGCAACAGGCTCCTGATGCTCTGTTGAGCACGCTCGCGACGGCACCACCGACAGACCAGATCGGACTGGATATCGGGCACCTGATCGTTGCTTCGCCTGTCACACCGAATGTGAGTACACCGCTGGCCAGCCGGATCGTACCGACAGACAATTCGGCGGGCGGCGATCGCGATTCCCTACGCAGTTGGGTTCGTTTTCCCGCCAGCGGTCCGCGGTCAGTGTTCCTACCCGGCCTCCGCACCAGTGCCGCTACGGGAAAACTCGGCGATGGCAACGAACTGTTCTTTCCGATGATTGCTCTGCAAGCATCGGGGGTTCGTGAAGTGGGCCTGAGTCGCTGGGCAACCGGTGGTGCCTCGGCGGCGACGGTGGTGACGGAGGTGGTCAACGAAGTCCCTTACACCTCACTCTCCGCTGCGATTCGGCGCGGCACGATGATGCTGAGGCAATCCGAGCTGTCGATCTCGCGGGAACCGCTGCTCGGGAGAGCCGATAGCGAGACGGCCGAGCTCAGCGGCGACGAGCCACTCTTCTGGGCGACCTATTTGAGCAGCGGATCGCTCGAACTGCCACCGCCGAGTAAAGAGAATTGAAGGCGATAGGAGACAGTATCGATCGTCGCGGAAGCAGCCGTTGTTTTAAAGATTAGGCTTCGCGCGACTGCGGATTGTTCTCGTGCCAATAGATGTCGTCAAGGTCGTTCCTCACGCTCGGCAGATTGAAGTCGGGCATGGTCAGGGGCGGAGTGTGCTCGATCACATAACTGTCAATGCGATCTGTTTCATGGGCGAGTTGGAAATCAATGTCTTCGGTCAAAGGAGTCATGCGGTCGATGATCGGACGGTTGAGGATGTAGCTGTACGTCGACGGGGTTTCATCAGGGGCACATCGCACGAGATGCTGGTTGATGACACCCGCCGGATTCTTGGCGCTGCCTAGATTGTCGTTGTGGTAGGAGAGGTGGCAGACATCCCAGGCGACGTCGTCGGGGAATTCGATTCGATCTAAGTATGAGAAGAACTGTGGGTGAATCGTCGCATCGTCTTCGAAGATAATGATCGGCAGTTCAGACGGACCCCGCTTCATCAGATCCAAATGAGAGAGACCGCAGGCGGCGGAGCCCCACATATGCTGCAGGTCGGTTCGCCAGCGTCCCTGGAGGATTTCGGGCAGCCCGCGTTCACGGAATTGATCTCGTTCGGGCGTGCGGGCTTGCATGATCTCGACGTTGCGGAACCCGGCCAGAGCAAGATCCGTTTCAATGCGTCGTAGACGTTCTCGAGATCGCTCGTCCAACGTGCTGATCACGATGGCCGGCGTCTCTCTGTCGATGTTCTTCATGGGTCACGCTTGGAACGGATAGGAGACGTGGGGATTCTCAGGGAACGATCGCTAGCTGCGCCAGCGAGCGGGCGTTGCCGTGGGCCGCATAGACGGGCGTGCCGCTGCGACACGTGATCTGCCCGTTAGGCGAAACCTGTACCTCGCCGATGGGGCGATCGTGGACGCAGTAGTTCCATCCTTGGGCAACTTCTTGCCATCGCTCGGGGTCGCTATGGCAATACAGATTGAAGGCGGCCTGATCTCCCCAATCCGTCGTACCTCGCAGCTCGGCAGAGCTTCGCATGCGGGCCGCTTCCTCAAAATAACGCTGCATCGCAGCGGCCGTTCCGGCGCTAAACCCGCTGTTGAGGAACGGGTGATTGGAGAATAATTCGAATGCCCGCTTCCGCATGGTCGGGTCTTGGATCGAGTGCGTCCAGCCGACGATCGCGCCGTTGTGTGGATAGCCCAGCGGTTCACGGACAGCCAAAATTCGGTCGGGATATTCTTGAGTCAATTGCCAGAGCGGGTCCAGGTTCGCTTGGATGACGACGTCACTGGCGTCCCAGTAGGCGACCGATTGACCCGGCGGCAGAGCTGCGGTGATCTGGGCGAAGTCCGTCAAACGCCGCACGGGCGGCATCTGTCCGTTGGACACCCGGTGGATGAGGCGGAGGTTCTGGCAAGTCGCCAGCAAGCGCTGCTCGCTCGGATAGAGACCGTAACCGACAGCGATCACTTCTTGCTCATTGCCCGATGCTCGGAGCATCCGCAAGAACACGTCTCGAAAACGCTGGACATCGCGGCGATTGAAGGCGACGAGGATCTTCGCGTTCACGCTGGCCGACTCGCCCGAAGAGGTGGCCGCATCGTCCGCCGGCAATGGCGATCGGCAGCGATCCGATTTCTCAGGTTTCGCGAGATGCCTCGCCCGGGCATCGCTCAGGTACTCGATGCGGCCTCCGGCCCGGCGGATATCTTCGCAGCAACAAAGACATTCGCACTTGTTGACCGTCCATCGGAACGGAATTCTTTGCAGCGTCGTGCGGCGAAACAAGGTCGCCCCCATCGCCACGTGAGGTGACGAACCATGCCGGGCACGATCGCCGAGGTAATCGGCAGCGACGGCGGCAAAGTCGGGACGCGTCATCAATGCATGGTGCAATCGTGCGATGCAGTCGGGCGCCAAGATCACGTCATCATCGAGGAACATCACCCAGTCGCCCTGCGCTCGAGCGATGCCCTCGTTTCGAGCCCGTGCGATCGTCGCGATGCGATGAGCATCGTCGCTCCTGGGCGCGCCGACGAGCTGTTGCCATCGGACGCGGACTCCTCGTTGGCGACGCAGCGATTCCAGGACCGCGTCGGGCAGGTCGCCGTCGCAGCGTGTCAGGATGACAACATCGATCGTCGGTGGGTTAACACTCAAGGCAGTGGCTCGAAAGGGTGTTCACTCAAACGGGCAGGAAATCTGGCCGGGGAGGGGCAGTTCCCGTTCACCGGCAACCAGCCGAAACACCCTCCGGATGCATGCAGTAATGATCGACGCTGCGGTCGTCGGGAAGCGGCGGGTAGTACTGGGCACTCTCAGCGGCGGTCAAACCCGCCTCCATTTCCAAAATGGATTGAGCGAATTCACGGACATAGATGATGCCCGTGACCGTTCCCTTTTCGAGTAGGTCATAGGCTTTCTCGGCCAACACCTCGCCTTCCAACCACGTCCCCTGCTCAAGATCAACCTGATTGGTGTCATTGGGAATGAAAAGGGACGTCACATCGGGGGCGAAGAAGGAGCGTTTGATTACAAGCTTTGGTGACAGCCGCTGGGTGGCTGTAACGAAGACCGGTCCCTCACGGCTGTCATTACGGCTGAAGGAAATCTCCGCGAGATCGGGAAATCGCGGCGGAATGGAAACGGTACCCGATAGGTACATGGCGCGCATCTGTTGTTCCGTCTTGCTCACGTTGCGGTCCTTTGTGATAGGTTGTCAGGTGTGTATGTGTTCTTCCGGGCACCAAGGTACCCCCCCGGCGTTCCCGGTGCAACTTAATTGTCTATGACTGTGACAAAGCCAGCGACCGCCATCGAGCTGCCAGCTCATTTTGATCTGCGGGACTATCTGCCGACAGCAGGCGAGCAGGCTCAGGGTGATTGCGTGGCCTGGGCGATCGCGCACGTCGTCTATACCTGCCAAGTTGCCCAGGAGCGTCGCCAGCAACCCCTCGACTCCTGTGACCTCTTCAGTCCCGCATTTATCCGGGCCCAGCTCCGAGGTGACGACGATGGTCTTGCCGTCGCTCAGGCGATCGAGCTCGTCCAGCGACAAGGTTGTGCGACACGGGCGACGATGCCGTTGTCATCGTGTGAGGTCAGCCCAGAGGCAAGGCATGAAGCCAACCGTTTTCGGGCTCTGCGAAGCGAGCGGCTGACAAGCCTAGACCAGCTCAAAGCGGGCATCTGCGACGGTTGCCCGGTGGTGCTCGTCGTCCGGATGGGAGGCGACTTCCGCTGCGATGCAGTCAATGAGCATCCTTATCGATGGCAAAACGAAGCGGATCCGAGACCGGGCTATCATGCCGTGGCAGCGGTCGGGTTCGATGATCGGCAGGCTGCCGTTCTGCTGCTCAATTCATGGGGGACGCAGTGGAAAGACAACGGGTTTTGCTGGGCCGCCTACGCTAACTTCGACCGCATCGACGACGAAGCCTGGTGTGCCGAGGCCCATCGGATCGGTGTCAAACGCTCACTGCCCGCAACCCTGACGATGGCAACGGCCGATGGCGAACGTTCGCAGTTGAGGCCAATCCATCGCTTTCAACGGCGCGTCATCCGGCACGCCGCTGACGGCAAGGTCTATGAATCCGGCCAGCTGATCTCGCCGGATCAATGGGCATTCGATGACATCGCCTGCAACCAAACCCAGCTCTTTGCGCTCGGGCGCGACCAAACGGTGTACCGGATGAATGAATCGCCCAATGGCACGAGTTGGACGCAACTCGACCGCGGTCCAATCGCTGACAAAAAGGTGACCATGATCGCAGGCGATCGGCTGTCTGAGTTGTGGGCACTGACAGGCGACAAAAAACTGTTTCAGTATCAGGAGGCTAGCGAAGAATGGGGGTTGGCGGCATTGCCCGACCCGGCTGCCAAGCCGATCGATCTGCGAACACTCGCAAACCGGGTTCATGTGACGACTGATGATGGCAGAGGCTACCGGCATGATCCCGAGAACGGTTGGGCCGACGCCTTCTAGGCTGTAGGGCCGGTTCCCACCGACCGCATCCGGAAAATTCCTCGGCTAGCGTAAGCTCACCGAGGGTTGACCGTACTACTGGCGCGCAGCTTACGCAGGACATCACGGGCAACCGGATTATCTCTTTCCACGCCAACGTCCCCGCGGAGTTTGAGGCACATCCGCCGGAAGCGTGCGCCCGAGGTTTTCAAGGCATGGCTCCCGTATCGAAGGATTTCTTTGTGGGATGTGATTATCAATGTTAGACTGGCACTGCCGGGAGAAACCGAGCCGAGCTCTGCAGAGGTGCTGGCTTGGCAAGGGATATCTCGGTCGCCAGCGTTTCCCTGCAAAAGCGGTACGCCAATGGTGTTGTCGGTCCCTGGCGAGCGTTTGTTCGTCAGGGACGCATTTTTGAACGATCATTGGATACGAGAGCCATGCCTCAAAAAACCTTCCGCTGTGCTCTGCGCACGCTTCCGTCGGATGAACCGAGTTTGAGTCGAATGGTGTCGCCTCAAAATCGAAAACCGCTTGATTCGGTTGTTTTCGGCACCTCAATTCTGCGCGATGGCAAAATTGCTCGGCGCGGCACAGTGCTTCGAAAATGAAACGCGTTGGATCGGTCTGAGCGATGGGGAGCATGCTAATTCAATCCGTCAAGAATCAGCTTCGTTCTCAGCGACGAATTGCTTTCCGATCAGTCCTCAGCAACTGGGCGAGGAGGGAGAGTCCGGGCGATTCGAAATCCCATGTAGGGATGTTGGGCATCCATTCTCACTTCCTCGCGTTTTGCACTCCGCATGGTTGTCGGCACATAGAAGACTGCGCTGCCCCGGAAGATATTAAGACTCGAGCGCCAGCGTTTGGTCTCCACGCTGTCGTCGACGAGCACCGATTTGCTCAGGTTCCACGAGGATGAGGACTCACAGCATTCCATGACATTTCCAAGCGTATCGAAAAGCCCAAAATCATTGGGAATCAGCTGCTTGATCGGGTGAAAATACACTTGAGATTGACGTGTCGAGCTCTCAGTCGTCCAGGCATATTTTGGCAAGAGATCGTCGGCGTTGCCGAAGTGACGAGGCGTGGTGGTTGCTGCACGGGCGCAGTACTCCCACTCTGCCTCGGTCGGCAAGCGGTAGCCGTTTCGTTCCAGAAAGTCGTCCGGCAGAGTAATGTAGCCGACGGTCTCGAGTTCCTCTCGCATCTCGCTGATCGGAGGGTAACACATCTGATCTTCATCGATCCCCGCCTGTTCGCTCAGCCATCGGCAATAGCTGATCGCGTCAAACCAATTAACCGTGGTCATGGGGGAGTTTTCGTTGCGCGTGTAGTCGGGGGCGTGACGCGCTTCGGGTTTGTACTGCTGGAATTGTGCCAAGGTCACCTCTGCTGCACCGATCTCAAAGCTCCGCGGGATTATCATTTTTCGGGGTACCTCGCGATGATGGTCGCGAAAGGGCTCATGTCCCGGCGACCCCATTGGGAACTCGACAGGACCGAAGATCGCGATCAGGATATGGTCCTGATAGCGTGACCAGCCTGGCATCGGGTGGCTAGCTATGGTGGACGGTGACGGGGCCGTTTCGATTTTCGCTCGGATCTCATGCCAATCCCATTTGTGGCAGAGGTAGCTACAGATCGAGTGAATGGCAGCCGACGGATCCTGGGTTCCCCAATCCTCCATCTTTTGACGCAGCTGCGCCGCAACGGTCTCGGGTACCTGTTCCGGTTGAAACTGAGCGAGCGCAGTGATGAGGGAGAATTTTCGCGATGGATCGGTCTCGGTGAGTAGCTGTTGCAGCACAGCGGCCGGGTCTGTTCGGAAAGCGGCCATGCGATCGATTAAGAAAGAGCGTAATCGACAATCGGGCTTGGCATCGAGGTAGGGCCACAAGCTATCTGGCGCCCCGAGCCGGAACAACGCGATCGCTGCATTGGCATGGCGACTGGCAAAGGCATCTTTCACGTCATTGGAAACAAACGGCCGATGCCAGACCGAAGCGGCGACGAGTTTGTCAACTCGGTCATCGTAGACAACCGAGATGCTGGCTGGGCGGAAGTTCTCACTGGCGAGTGCGTGGCACTCGTGAAGATGGGCTTGGCTGCTCATCCGATCCAGAGTTTTTGACTGCATCCTGCCACCCTTCCACCATACTGCGGAATAGCTTACGTCGAACTCATCGAACGCTCCGACTGGGTTGATGCGCACATCGGATTGCTGCCACCCCTCCAAGTTTCTCGATTGATAGGAAAAAGGGGCATCGTTCCAAGCGTCTTGGGATTGGGGGTGGAAAGCCGTTCGCCAGCGGACCGAGCTGTAACGATCCTGGCCGTCTTGGTCGCGGGTTTTTAAGTTGGACTTGGGGACATATCCACCGTCTGCTAGCGGTCCCCAGCCTTCGCGTTCGTGCTCGTCTTCGGTGAGATGCAGGTAGATTCGCGAATCAATCATCGCGGCGGGAGCACCCGTCCAGAGGACGCCGTAGTTGAGAGTATTGCGGCCATCCTGCGCGTTCACCATCGTTGTGACGTCTGCGGGAAAGAGTTCCTGTTTACGCATCTTTGATTGGATCTCATCGATGTTGTCCGTATCCTGGTGCTGTGTGAACTCCCATGGCAGGTGATCGCGTACCCAGATCGTCGCCACGTGGGTCGCCGTTTCGTTTTGGTAGGCTCTTACGCACTGGGGGCGGAATCCGTACCTGCCGAGTCGTTCGCTTAGACCGGCGAATCGCTCCAATGGCAGACGCTGGCACATGGCAAATGAGTCCATGGCGATCCCTCCTAGATGCTCGATCTCTCTACGCAACTCCGCATCAATCTCGTCCGCTTGTTGAGTGATCGACGTGGCGGGCGGCACAGCCGACGGCCAGTTCGGTGTCGCCTCTTTCTCTAACTCGAGTTTCAATGCCTTGACGACGTTGCTGGGCAACATTTCCGCGACGGGCAAGAGCTGTTCAAACTGCTCGGGTGTGGCGATACATAACAAATCCGTCAGCGTTACGTGGTGCGTTGGCTGAAGGCATTTCGATAACACGATCGCTGAGTTCAGCCGCACCTGATCGGAATGCGGCGGAGCAAAGTAACGCTCCATCGGTTTGGACAGGTACCCAGCGATGTTGGCCAGTCCCGGTGCGAACTCGACGACCAAAGGTGTACCTTGATTGACGACGATTGTGGAAAGTCGTTCGACGTGTTCGTTCCACCTCTCATTGACTGGGTCCAGCTGTGCGAGAGCGAACGCAGCCCGCAGCCAGAGCGGATCATCCTCCGGAGCCGACTCGACGATTTGCCACAGTGAGCTGACCGACTCGCTGAGCCGTATTTGCAGTCGCTCACAGATCAGGTTGATCTGTTCGGCATCGGAGGTGAGTATCTTGTCGACCAATGGCTGGGTCTGCGACGGATCACTTTCGATCAACGCCAAACGTGCCGCCAAGATTTCATCGTCGGAAAGCTTCGGGTCGGAGATGACCGCTTGCAAAGCGGGGGCCACATAGTCGCGAATTGGCTCGAGGGTGGTAATGGACTCCAGGATGTGATCAGTGTCAGAGGCCAATAGTCGTTCCACGCCAAACTTCGTTTCCTGGGCGATCATACGCTCATTGACTCTTCCCTTCGTCCACAGGGCCCCTATGCCGCTTAGCAGTAACACTGCCGCAGCGGTTATCCAATGATAGCTATGAAAGCGGGTGGCAGCGGTCATCAGGGCTTGTTCATCAGGGTTGCGACGGCTGGCATCGGTCAGCGTCAAGATTCGCAAGTATTCCCAGTTGCTCGGTAGGAAGCGTGTTTCTTGTTTGCGCCGCCAGTACTGCGTCAGTTCCTGGAGTCGCAGCTTGGCCCGACCGCGTGCTGTTTGCTGGTCGCTACGGGTCAGCCATTGGCGCAGTGGTCGTACGAGGAAGTCGTGTGTTAATTGGTAGTACCGCGTTGATGGACCGGCATCCACGTCATCGGTCAAGCTGTCGCGCGCTGGATCATCGAGAATGGCAGCGGTGGGAGTGATCAGACGCAGTTCTCCATCGAGGGATTCGAGCAATTGGTCAAAGTCTTCTTGATTCAAACCAGAGACTTCACGCAGCTGCGACGCGTCCTTCATTTGCCCTTTAATATTCGAGCCGACTTCAGGTAACAACTCGGCCAAGACGGCTCGGGCAGGCACCTCCATGGCGCGGTGATGGGGTGAGGCGATTGAGTCGTGAAAGGTGGCGTCGAGGAAATTGATATCCACGCCATCAGCGCCGACGAAATTCCCAAGCGTTTTGCGATTCCATTCGCGTCCCTTGAGCAATTGGGCGAGCACGACTAAGTGAATCGAGATGACTTTGCCGTTCTCGGCGACCGCCTCGACGATCGAGTAAATGAAATTCTGTTGCTCATACGTCAGCGTCGCTGGATGAGCGGGCAAGCAACCGTAGGCGCGGCCGAACTCGGAGAGCACATACCTTGCGTGGCGAAGTTCGAATCGATCCACCGCCGTGCTATTGACGTCTTGGACCAGGTGAATGTCCAGCTCATGAAAAAAACGTGTCGCCGCCATCCAAAAATCGTCGCGAATCAGGACCAGGCATTGCAAGTTGATCCCGTCGCATTGGCGGATCGCATTGATCAATTCGGCATCGTTCATGATCGGATGCGCGTGCAGCCACTGCTCGAATTGATCCAAGATGATGACGACTTTCTTGCCGCTGGCCGCCTCGCCCCTGCGGATCGATGCCATCATTTGAACAAGACTAATCTCGTCTTGTGGTTCATCAGCGAGCGGTGCCAAGAGTCGCAGTAAACGCGATTCGGTGTGCTTGGCATTGGCTTCCACGTAGGCGACATGAACTGAGTTATGCAGCAGCGGTACCAAGCCCGCACGAACGAGCGACGATTTGCCAGACCCGGATGCGCCGTAGATGAGGCCCACTCGGAACGAATCTTGGGGCACGCGAGACTCCATCCGGAGTTTCAAGCGGCGGATCACTTCCGGGATACCTTGGGCATCCCGCACCCCGGGCACCAATTTCAGGAAAAAACCTTGGTCATGCTCGTCGAAGGCTCGCAGTCCTTTCGGGACAACGAGTGGCTCCTCCGAAACGCTCTCTACCTCGAGCGATTCGTTATCGGTGCGCACGGGCGACTTGGAACGGAAGTCGGGCGTGTGGTGGCTGTCGGCGAAACGCTGGAGGTCGTTGGCGAATTCGTCGCTGCTGCTGTAGCGATCCGACAAGCGTTGGGCGAGCGCTTTCATGCAGATGCGTTCCAGCTCGGCGTCGATCCGCCGGTCGAGCTGGCGAAGGGGGCGTGGCTCGGCGCGAACAATGTTCTCAAGCAACTGTTCGCTCGAGCCGCCCGAGAAGGGGCGTTCGCCGAGGAGCAACTCGTAGAGCACGATACCCAGTGCGAAAATATCAGCCCGGCCGTCGACCAAGTGCCCTTCCCCTCGGGCTTGCTCGGGGCTCATGTAGCAGTAGGTCCCGACCATCGTCTTGCGTTCGGAATTTCGATCGAGGTCGATGTCGCGAATGGCCAAGCCAAAATCTGTCAGCCACGGGCGATCGTTTTTCTCGATCAAGATGTTGCTGGGCTTCACGTCGCGGTGAACCAGCCCCTTTTCATGGGCGTGTTGGAGCGCATCGGCCATCTCGATGATCCACTGGACACTCTGGGCAACAGTGGGCCGACGCTGCTGCAAACGTTCGCGTAGATCGATGCCTTCAATTAACCGGGTGACAACGAAAAACGGAAACTCATCGGTCGAACCAACGTCGTAAACAGGAACGATGTTGGGGTGATCGAGCATGGCCGCGATCCGTGCCTCGGCATGCCACTTCGACGCATCCGCCTTGGGAGAGGGGAGTCGACGGGGGACCTTGATCGCCACCTGTCTGGCGAGCAGATCATCCGATGCTTGAAACACCATCCCGAACCCACCCTTGCCGATCAGTCGAGAGACCTGGTAGCGACTGATGCGTTTGGGAAGAGGGATATCACGCGCAGATTCTTCACCTGACCAAGTGAAATCGCCTTGTTTCGTACTATCGTTTTCGTCCGACACGGAGTGCTTTCCTCGTAAGACCTAACGGGGGGGACCGTGTAGTGTAGTCGATCTCAGTGTTCAAGTGGTTGGAACTGCTCGCCGCTCGCTCAGTCAACAGCCCATCGCGGTGCGGTATCGCCTATCGCGGACCGGCGGATCTCGCGACGGCTGGGGATGCAGATTCTAAAACCGCTCGGACAACGAAGACGGAGACACTATTGCCGAGCATCTTCCAGCGTCTGCGGACACCGATTCGATCGGGGAAACGGAACTGCGGTGAGAAACCCAGTAGCCGAGCGACTTCGGTTGGGGAGAAACGGCGCACCCGATCTCCCCTGCGGAGATAGGATCCCGATCGGATAATCGACTTGCCGTAGCCACTGCCGAAGCAGGCCGCCCGAGCCGATACGTCATCTGGGTCAACGATATCCATCGACGTCCGGTAGGAGTCGACAATCGCTCGATCAACCCAGAGTTCAGGAGCGGTTTGAGCATCTTCGTCGAGGATGCTGGCGATCGGGAAATTCCACTGTCGTGTCGGTGCCGCGATGCGAGGCGACGCCACCTCGCCTGCGTCTCGGCGGGCGATGAGGTAGTGCCGCCGGCGCAGGTTGGGGACACCGAATTGTGTGGGGCACAGATCGCCGCTCCAGGTCGCGTACTCGCGCTGGCCGAGGGCCTTCCGCAGGTCCGCCGCATCCTGAGAACTGGCAAATTCAGGCACGTTCTCCAAAATCACCACGCTCGGCAGCGTATCGCTGCGCGCCAAAAACCGAGTGATCGCTTGAATGGCATCGCAGCGACGGTCGCGCTGGGGCTGGCCACGGCCCCGCCGGCAATAGGGCTGGCACGGTGGAGACAGCCACCAGGTTTGGTGAGGATGCGTTGCGGTGATCTCGTGGAGATTCATGGACTCGAGACTGCGGCAATCAACGGCGAGACCGAAGTTGTGCTCGTGCACCGCGGCGCAGTCGCGATTGATATCGACCGCGCGGATGACGTTCAACGCGCGTTCATCGGAGTGGACGCAGTTGAACTGTCTCACTGATTCCGAGACACCGCCGAGCCCGCAAAAAAGTTCAACGAACGCGCTCATGGATTTTCGGTAGGCAATCGAAAGCTGTGTTGCAATATGCTGAGTCGCCGAGCACCCGCCCGCAGGCCAGCGTCAAGCGGTACAGCCCAGGTGGACCGGGCGTCATTCAGCGAGCGTGTGCAGGACGAGGTTGCTCCGATGGATCACGTTCTCGTAGGGGCGGTGGCCGAGTACCGCTTCGATTTCCGCGTTGGATTTCCCTGCGATGAGAGAGATCTCATGACTGCGATAATTGACCAAGCCGCGGGCGATCTCTTTTTCATCGGGGTCGAGCACGCGGACAACATTGCCGTGAGAGAAGCGGCCTTCGACCCGGACAATACCGACTGCGAGCAAGCTACGGCCTTGATCGGTCAATGCTCGGGCGGCCCCTTCATCGACGTGCAGACTGCCTTGGATGACGGCGGCCGTTCCGATCCAGCGCCGGCGGCCGCGGAGTGTTCGCTTGGGCGGTATGAAGAGCGTTCCAACCCGCTCGCCGGCGAAGATTTGATCGAGCACATCGTCTTGCCGGCCAGGACCGATGATGGTGGGGTGGCCGTGGGAGTTGGCCAGTTTCGAGGCGCGGAGCTTGCCCTCCATCCCGCCCTTGCTGACCGAGGACGACTTATCCTCTGCCATCGACATCACGTCGCCATCGAGGTCGTGAACGACTTCGATTTTCTTGGTGCCATCGGTGTCGGGGTGCCCGTCGTAGAGCCCGTGCACGTCCGTTAGCAAGATCAGCAGGGTGTCGTTGAACAAACCTGCGACGTGAGCGGCCAAACGATCATTGTCGCCGAAGGTTGTCTTCAATTCCGCGACGGCGACCGAGTCATTTTCATTGACCACGGCGATGGCGCCGAGCTCATGGATGCCATTGAGTGCGTTGCGGACGTGGAGATAGCCGCTACGTCGTCGCAGGTCGCTCTTCGTGAGGAGCACCTGGGCAGCCTGATATCCATGCTGCAGCAGTGATTTTTCGTATGATTTGATCAAATCGGCTTGCCCGATGGCCGCCACAGCTTGCAGATTGGCGACCTCGGTCGGTCGGGTAGGCAGGCCAAGTTTCGCGACACCGGCGCCAACCGCACCACTGCTGACCATGATCACGTGCCGGCCGGAGTCGGCGATGCGGGCGAGTTGTTCGGCCAAGAGGTCCACGCGTTTGAGGTCGAGTTTCCCTTCGCTCGTCGTCAGGACAGCGGTGCCGACCTTCACGACGACGCATTGCGTTCGGGAGATGACGTCGGCGCGGATGGCGTCGTTGGCAGCTTCGTTGTCGATGTCGCTGCCCGCTGGGGTATCGCTAGCGTTATTCAAAACGTTTCGGTCAATGGTGGAGAGGAAAGGAAGTCCGTGGGACTTGCCCCGGCAAAGACACAGGCAGTGTGAATTATCCGAGGGCGCGTAGTCAGTAAAAAACGGACGCGGCGGCCCACTTGGCTGGTGAAATGGGCCTGTCTGATTGAGTTCGCGGGGCTACAACGACATGTCGTCGAAGGTGTCACCTTGGCTCATGTCGCCGGTCCTGAGTCCCTTCGTAAACCAGAAAACACGCTGTTCGCTGCTTCCGTGGCTGAAGGTCTCCGGTTGCACGTAGCCCTTGCTGCGCTTTTGAAGTGTATCGTCGCCGATAGCTTGGGCTGCCGTCAACGCTTCTTGGATGTCACCCTCTTCGATAATCTGGTGCATGCGATTGTCGTGGTGCAGCATCACGCCGGCATAGAAGTCTGCTTGCAGTTCCAGTTTCACGGAGTATTTCAAATATTCGACTTCGGGGACCTGTTGACGAATTCGGTCGACTTCTTCGGTTACCCCTAGCAATTTCTGCACGTGGTGGCCGACTTCGTGGGCGACGACGTAAGCCTGCGCGAAATCGCCGGGTGCTCCGAGTTGCCGGGCGAGCTGGCTGAAGAATGAGGTGTCCAGATAAACTTTTTCATCCGCGGGGCAGTAGAACGGCCCCGTGCCGCTGGAGGCCATCCCGCAGCCGCTACGGACCTGGTCGGTGAACAGAACCAACGTTGGTTTACGGTATTGTTGGCGGTTCTGTTGGAACAGCTCCGTCCAGACATCTTCGGTATCGGCAAAGATGGTGGCTGCGAATTCCCCCTCCTCCTTCTGTTCAGCGGTCAGTTCGGTGGGCTCTCCGCTGGGGCCTTCGGCGACCTGTCGCTGTTGGGCCTGCTGGATAAACGGCAGAGGGTTTCCGCCGAGCAGTCCGATTACTATGGCGATCAGAATCACCCCGATTCCCCCACCAACGGCGGCCGGGCGGCCCATCGAACGGCGGTCCTCCACGTTCTCACTTTGTCGTCTGCCTTTCCAACGCATGCTGCCACCTGAATTTTGCCATGGAGCCTATCCAAAAAGGGGTCTGACCCTTGGGAGGCGAATGAATTTGCACGGTACTTCACGGCTTCGCCGGAGAGGGTCAGCCCCCTTTTCGGCGAAGCTCCTGCGAGCGAAGAACACGGCTCCTCGAGCCGAGTTCTAGGCCAAATTGTGGCAAACCTGAGAGCGGTTCGAAAGGTGACGGACAGAAAAGGCTTCTCCACCAATCGAAAATTTCAAATTGTCAATCCCGTTTTTTCTGGTTTAATACGGGTTCCGCAACGCCACACATGCTCCCCCCCTCAGCTAACCACCCATCGTTTGATGCAGCTACCGATCTACCAAAAGTCCGAAATCAACGTCGCCACGCCGCCACCGGGCCGAGCCGACGCCTCCGCAACGGGGGCCGCGGCAACGGATACGCTCGGTGCGACCATCGCCTCCCCAACGCGGGGGCAATATGCCGTTGTTTCCTTGGGCTGTCCCAAAAACCTCGTTGATACCGAACAGATGCTCGGTCGGCTCGATGCCGATGGCTACCGGATGGTGGACTCGGTCGAGGGGGCGGATTTCGTCGTCGTCAACACCTGCGCCTTCATCGACTCGGCCCGAGCCGAATCAATGGAAGCCATCGACGAGATGCTGGACCTCAAAAGGGAGGGGAAATTACGTAACGTCGTCGTCACGGGCTGCTTGGCCGAACGCCAGCAAGGCAAACTGCTCGCTGACCGGCCCGAGATCGATGCTCTCGTCGGGGTGTTCGGACGCAATGATATCGTCAGCGTTGTCGATGAACTCTATTCCGGCCTGGAAGAGCAACGCACCGTCTTCAAACCCGCGGCGGTCAACCCGCTCAGCGACGGGATCCGATCGGCGGTCACGCCGAGACACTTCGCCTATCTCAAGATCAGCGAGGGCTGTGACCGCTTGTGCACGTTCTGCGCGATTCCGAAAATGCGGGGCAAGCACTTCAGCAAACCGATCGAACAGATTGTTGAAGAGGCTGAGCGGCTCGGCCGGAGCGGCGTGCGAGAACTCGTCGTCGTCGCGCAAGACACGACCTACTACGGCATGGACCGCTACGGCGAACCACGACTCAACGAATTGCTGCAGCGGCTCGATCAGGTCGAGTCCATCGACTGGATACGGCTGATGTACTTCTATCCGATGTACATTGACGACGCCCTGATCGATACGCTCGCGTCGGCCAAGCGGATTGTTCCCTACATCGACATGCCTCTGCAGCACGCCAGCGACGCGATGCTGCGGCGGATGTCCCGCAAGACCACGCGGAAACTGCAAACCGAAATTGTCCAGAAACTGCGGCAGCGGATCGACTCGCTCGTCATGCGAACGACCATGATCACGGGTTTCCCCGGCGAGACGGAAGACGATTTCAAAGAACTGATGGATTTCGTCGAAGAGTCCCAATTCGAGAACCTCGGCGTGTTCACCTATTCGGTGGAAGAGGACACGCCGGCCGCCCGATTGCCCAATCGAGTCGATCCAGAAGTGGCCAACCGCCGCCGTGATGATTTGATGAGTCTGCAGCAGAAGATCGCTTTTCGATTCAATGGCAATCGTGTCGGCGGCGTCGAGGATGTGCTGATCGATGCCGCCATGCCTGAACAGGAGGGGGTTTTCATCGGCCGCACGCGACATGAGGCGCCCGACGTCGATGGTTTGGTGTATGTGTCCCAGGTCAGCGAAGAGTCGCCCGTCGAAGTGGGGCAGATTCGCCCCTGTGAGATTGTCGCGTCCCAGGGTTACGACCTCGCCGCTGCGGCGATGGAATGATCGTCCCCGAGTTCTGGTCCGAGGCGAAACGCCAGATCAGCCACCACGATCGACAAACAACGATTCGCCGATTTGGCTGGTCTGATGAGAGCGAAGCGGCTGCGCAGGAACATGCACGAGGTAGACTTGATGATGCGATCGAGCATATTCAGGCCGGCGAGCAGATGTTGCTTCGCGAACCCAAGGTGCCCTACAACGGGGCCGATGGGTTGCCGATTCGCGAGGAAATCATCGCGCGGCATGGAGATGCCGTCGTCACCCGCAACGCCTACGGCGCATTGTGTTTGAACACTCCCGATGTGCTATTCGCTGATGTCGATGTGACAATCAAAGGAGGATGCGCACCGTATTTCTATTCACTGTTTCTCTACGCGGCCGGCTATTTCGTGTTGGCTCGAATGTTTGTCGAGGCTCGTTCGATTTGGTTGTTCCTGCTCGGTGCGATCTTCTTTGTGATCATCGCCGGCAGCATCTGGCATTGGGTCGCAGACCGTCTGGCGGGCAATCCGAAAGATATCGCCCGCAGACGGATTGAACGCTTTGCCAAACGCTCGCCCGATTGGAGCTTGAGGCTCTATGAAACGCCGCTGGGTTGGCGTGTTCTCGTTACCCACGCTACCTTCGATCCGCGTAGCGAGGAGGTCAGATCGTTCTTTGAGAAAATCGAAGTGGATCCGATCTATGAGCGGATGTGTTTCAACCAAAACTGTTTCCGCGCGCGTGTTTCCCCCAAGCCGTGGCGAGTGGGGATCCCCGACCATCTTCGTCCCCGCCCGGGCGTGTGGCCGGTGTCAGACGCCGGGATGGCTGTGCGGACGCGATGGGTGCGACACTACGAGCAGAAATCCAAAGGCTTCGCCGCCTGCCGGTTCGATTCGAATTTGGGGGGCACGAGCGAGTGTCCCGCTGCCGCTTCGATTGTCCGGCTACACGATGAGCTCGCGTTCGCTCAAAGCGACTATCCCATCGCTTGACCCATCGATCGATCGCATCTCGCTGCCCGCGAAATCGTTTGGGGCGGTGACGCCCGCGCCCTCTCGATCGACGGTACAATGATCGGCGATGTGTTGCCGCCGCGTTCGTCGCTCGACGAAGTTTCGCGAGGCTAATCGCGCCGCGGCAGCACGCTGAGTTCTGTTCCAGATCACCGCTTGGGGAAACGTTCCATGGACATCACCGATATTTTGGGCAGTTTGTTAGGCAGCCAAACCCGTCGCGGCGGGAGTGGCCGAGGTGGGGCCGCCAAGAGTGCTCCGCAACGATCGAGCCCCAGTCGAGCACCGAGTTCCGGCTCATCCGGGCCGATCGACATCGACCGTGAAGCCAAAGAATTGGAAGACATCCTTCACGTGGCCAAAGATCGCCACGCTCAGGGGCCGGACTCCACCGCGAGACCCTCACCATCAGCCCCCGCTCCCAGCGCGAGGCAGACTGGCGTCGATCCAGAACAGGGCACACTGCTCGTTCGCGCGATGATCAATGCAGCCAAGGCCGATGGAAGCCTCGATCAGACCGAGCAACAGAAGATTATCAAACAACTCAAAAATCCGACTCGCGAGTCGTTGAAGTTCTTGCAGGACGAGTTCGACCGCCCCATGGACGTGCGCGGCTTTGCCATGTCGGTCCCCGTGGGGATGGAGCAACAGGTCTACACGATGTCGCTCATGACGATTCAATTGGACACCGGTGACGAAGCCAAGTATCTCAAAGAACTCGGCGACACCTTGCGGCTCTCCCAGGACGTTCGTGAACAGATCCACGAACGGATGGGCGCCCCGAGCGTGTACTGAGTGGGCCGGTCGGAATGGCTTTCTTGTATCGCGATGGAATCTCTTTTCTCTATATCTGATGAGCACCGAAACATGACACCTCTCATGCATCGACGTCTTCCCCTGTTGATAGTGTTTGCGTTGGCCGCTCCATTGCTTCGAGCGACAATGCTGCCTCCCGCACTTGGCCAGGACGCACTGAATTCGCCCTCAACCGCTTTAGTGGTGGACGGCAAAGTCGAGAACGTCTTTCAATCCGGAGATGATTATCTCGTCCAGATCCTCGTAAGACGCTCCGAGGCGCCTCGTTTGGACGCACTCGCTGGCACCACTTATCCGGCTCCTGGGCAGTTCGTTTATGCCCACGTTGGCGAGTCTCGTGCGGGAGTCGGTCGATCGACTCGCGACCGCAGCCTACCGCAACCCCAATCGCAGATCCGGGCCTTTCTCGCCGTGGGCAGTTCCGGCCAATGGCAGGCCAGTGGGGAGGATTGGTATCAAGCGAATCCCAGCAACGAGGATCCGGCCGATGGGGAGTCACCAGCGAGCGGAGCGGGCATCGGACTGACGACGCAGCGTGTCAATATTGGCCGGCAAGGCGCGTTGAAGGTCGTTCGAGTGATTCCAGACAGCGCTGCAGCGAACGCGGGGATCGAACCGGGAGATATCTTGGTCGAGGCCAATCGCGAGGCTCTGCAAAGCCAAAATCAATTGGCGGAAGCCTACCGCAAGAGTCACGGGCAGTTCTCGCTGACGGTGCGTGATGTCCGGACGGGGCGTGATGTGTTGGTCCCCGTCGCTGCAGGGGCAGCCGCCAATTCGCCCGGCTCGATGACCCGCAACCGTTCCATGCTGGCTTTGGGGGCAACGACGGAACTCGCCTTTCTCAATGGTGAGCCGGTCGTGAAGGTGACCGAGGTCGAAACCAACAGCCCAGCCGCTCTGGGTGGCCTGAAAAAGGGGTGGTTGGTCTTGGAGGCGGACGGAGAATCCATTGCCAGCCCGCAGGATCTGACCGCTGCTGAGCAGGCATCACGAGGCCGCATGGAGTTGGTCGTCGTGGATCCCAAGGACGATCGCAAGCGAGAACAAACGCTCCGCATTTCGCTCGGCCGCTAGGATTCCAGGCGACCTGTCCGGACTGGCGTGGACTTAAGCGGTTTTAGATTTTGAGCCGACCACGCCATTCCGACCTGTCCCAGTTCACGACATCGATTGATCAAGAACGCGGGAACGCCAACTCGCGAGTTTCAAAGTGGCGTTTGCCTCCAGCTTGCGATGTCGGCCGACCGCACGCTGGACGCTTACGCCACTTGTTGTTTCCCCGGTGTTTACTCGGCAGCGTCTTGCTGCTCGTCGCCCGGGAGTTCTTCAGCCGGGACGGGAGTGCCGTCGTCGACCATGTCGTCGGAGAATTCGGTAGCGACTTCGCCGTCCTCGGTCGTGATGGCTTGTTCACGGGGCGGCTGGCAACCCGTGGTCAGAGCCAACGCGGACAGAAGAGTGAACGAAACAGCGATCGTTTGGAATCGAAAGCGAAGGTGTGCCATGGAACTGCTCGACGGAGAGATGGGAAAGGAAACGGAGACGGCAATGTACCGGTCGACGCCGACCGATGGAATCAGCCGTGTGTTTTGAGCCGGCCCGTCCGAGTTCGCTGCGTTGAAGGAAAGTGGAATTCGTACTCAAACGTGCTTCTCTGGCGTCGAATCAGCCCGCATGCGGGCTAATTCAGAAAGAATCGTTAACTACCATCGCAATTCAGCGGCTCGACGTGTACCCTGGTTCGCTCAAATTTCCGATAGCCACCCGGTTCTAATTTTGAGGCGGGGAACATCGTGGCCATACCGGAAATGCTCGCTTTTTCACCAACGGGAACAATGACGGCATGGATTGGATCGCCGAAGACCAGATTGGATCACTCGGACTGCTGCTAGGCGAAGCCGTTGAGCGTTTGGTCGATTCGCATGATCAAGAGTTCGACAAACACGCGGCCATGATGAACGTGAAGACGCCCACGCTGACGCAGGGCGACGAGGGCGTTCGTTTTGAGTTTCAGGTGAGGGGGAATCGCCAGCGGACGCAGAACGTTGTCATCATGGTTCATCCGCAACCCGACCCGGACGACCCGGGCGCCGAATCGATGCAGTTGCGGGGCGAGTGCGAGTGCGGATGTGCGGCCCATCAACGCCAGCTCCGCTGCGCCCATACGCTCGCTTGCGCGTGGTGGATGCAGGAGCAGATCACGCGGCGACGGGGCAACGGCCAGCTGTTCGAATTTCTCGCTGGATTGAAAGCTGACGCGGTCGCGGCTGGGAAACAGTTCGTGGACGAATTGCTGCGGCGGGCCGCCAGCGCCCGGCCCGAGCGAGCCGAAGCAGAGCCGACTCAGTTGCAGTGGCGACTCCGGGTCAACGCGGCATCCCAAGCCACCCCGCTGACGATCACACCTTTTGAGCAGCGTGCGCGCAAGGGTGGCAAGGGATGGACCAAGGGCCGTGAGGTCCGCAGCTTCGATCTGCTCGAGCAGAACCTGCTCACCGAGCCGCTCGACAGCCAAATCGCGTCGCTGACGTCGATTCCGACACACGGATTCCGCGAAGACCAATACGGCATGTTCCAAGCCTTGCGGCTGCTCGCGGGGCATGAAAACGTCACCTGGGACGATTCCGACGCATCGCCTATCAACGTTTACAGCAGTCAGCTCAGTCTGACGCTGCATCCTGTGGAAGTGGACGGGGCCAAGCAATCCAAGCAATCTGGCCCGACGGGTGCGAAGACGAGCGGTAAAACGGCCCGCAAGAAAAAGCAACCCGCCAAGTCCGGTCGTTCCAAATCTCTCGCCGAACTCACCGATTTCCCTGAACTCAACGGGGCATCGGAGGCCGCAGCCGATTCCGCTGCCACGATGACGGTTGATCGCCCCAGCGACGTGCCGCCGCGAGACGCGTTGGCAGCCCCGCCGGGCGAAACGACCGCGGTGCAGTTCCAACCGCGACTCACCGTGGAAGGCATCGATATCGACGTGCATTCCTGTGAAGTCCTGTTCGGTCATACAAGTCCGGTCGAGCCCGTTGTGGTGTTGGCCGATCGGGAGCGCGACCGGTTGGTGGTCTGCACCCTGATCGATTCGGCGGCCAGCGGATTGATTCAGTTCCTCCTGCGAGAGGACTATCGCGACACAATGCTCGATGAGAAATCGGCGGCCAAGCTCGCATTGTCCGCTGGCACAATCGATTCACTGATCCATGTCGCCCTGCCGCCCCAATTGGCCGGGCCGATTCAACCGATCCAAAGCGAGCTGATTCTGCAGATGCGTCCTCGTCCGGGGGCGGGATTGAAAGTCGCACTTCGCGCCCACGATAATCGGTTCCGCAGTTCACTCGTGCCGGGACAGCAACCGGACATTGTGCCCTGCTTGAGTGAGACCGGGCCGGTGCGATTGCAGCGAAGCCTGACGGGGGAACTCGAGTCGGCGCAGCAGATCGTTGAGCGGTTTGCGTTGAACAAACTTTCCAGCGATGGAGACCATGAGTGGGTCGCAGTCAGCGATCATGCGGCGCTCGATTTGCTCGGCCGCCTCCACGACGTCGGCGATGACGCTCCACGGATTGTGTGGCCCGAGGGTGAGACGTTCCGGGTGCGCGGCGAGATCACACCGAAGTCACTACGAGTGCAAATTGACGATTCACCCGATTGGTTCGGCGTGACGGGATCGGTCACGATCGATGGGGTGGAAGTGCCCCTGAACGACCTCTTGTTGGCCGTCCGCGAGGACCGCCAACTCGTCCGTGTGGGCGACCGCAAGTTCGCCAAGATCAGTGAAGCGTTCCGTCGCCGGCTGACCCAGTTGGCCGATACGCTGGTCGCCGAAAAGGGGCACTTGAAGCTACCTGCCGCTGCCGTACCCGTGGCGCAAGAAGTCATCGGTGATGACGTGTCGTTGGAGGCAACCGTGGCTTGGCACCAAGCCGTTGAACGCCTCGATACGCTTGGTAGCTGGAATCCGGAGCGTCCCTCGGGACTCGACGCGACCCTGCGTGATTATCAGCTCGACGGCTATCGATGGCTCGCCCGCCTGAGCCACTGGGGCGTCGGTGGCGTGCTCGCCGACGACATGGGTTTGGGGAAAACGGTACAGACGCTCGGTATCTTGATCGATCGATCTTCCGAAGGTCCCGCGCTTGTGATCGCACCGACGAGTGTGGGTGAAAACTGGGTTCGCGAAGCGGCTCGGTTCGCCCCGTCGCTCAATGCGGTCCTGTACCGTGATTGCGATCGCGACGAAATCATCAAGACAGCCGGCCCGGGAACCGTCCTGATCGTTAGCTATCAACTGATGCAGCGAGACGCCAAGCGATTTGCTACGCGGCCATGGACAACGCTCGTGCTCGACGAAGCCCAGTTCATCAAAAATTCCCAAACTAAAACGTCTCAAGCCATTCGCACCCTCCAGGCGGATTGGCGATTGGGGCTTTCGGGAACGCCACTGGAAAACCATCTCGGCGAGCTGTGGAGCCTCTTCCGCACGCTCAGCCCGGGGCTGCTCGGTTCGTGGCAGCGATTCCGCAGCCGGTTTGCTGAGCCGATCGAACGACACAATGACGCCGAACGCCGTGAATCACTCGCGCGGTTGGTTCGTCCCTTCATCCTGCGGCGGACCAAAGACAAAGTGCTGACGGAATTGCCGCCGCGGACGGAGATCACACTGCGTGCTGAGCTCAGTGATCCCGAACGCAAACTCTACGAGGACGCCCGCATGGCCGCTCTCGCCGAGCTTACCCAAGGGTCGGCCGATGGGGAGAAATCACACGAGGGCCGCCGCCGAATTCAAACGCTCGCGTGGCTGACACGCCTGCGGCAACTCGCCTGCCATCCGGCGCTGGTGGATGCGGATTGGAAGGGGACATCGGCGAAACTCGACCTGCTGATGTCACTCGTTGACGAGCTCCGCGACGGGGATCACCGAGCGCTTGTATTCAGCCAGTTCGTCAAGCATCTCGGTGTCGTCCGCGAAGTACTTGATCGACGCGGTATCCCCTACCAATACCTCGATGGGTCGACACCCTCGCAGGAGCGTCAGCGCCGCGTCGATGCCTTCCAGGCCGGCGAGGGGGATCTATTCCTGATCTCGCTCAAGGCCGGTGGCACGGGGCTCAACCTCACCGCAGCCGACTATGTCTTGCACCTCGATCCTTGGTGGAACCCAGCGGTCGAAGATCAAGCGACGGACCGCGCCCACCGGATCGGTCAAGAACGCCCGGTCACGGTGTATCGATTGGTTGCCGAACGCACGATCGAAGAGCAGATCCTGCAGCTGCATGCGGACAAACGCGAGCTTGTCGCCGGCGTGCTCGATGGCACCGACGCCGCGGCACGATTGCAAACCCAAGACTTGATCGAGTTGATCAAGAGTGAAATGGCGTAGACGGCGTGTCGGTGGGTACGCCGTTCAGGAACGCGGAAACCCGCCGCTGATCGCTACTGGCGTTTCTTAAGGAGCGACGCTGATGCGATTTTGAACTTGGGAGACCCCCGGTTCGAGCCGCATCAGCAGTTCACTCATTCTGCGGTCGGCAGGATCGTCGACCGTGCCTTGCATGATCGCCGTTCGCCCCTGCATCTGAACGTTGACACCGTAGAAGGGACGTGACGTGACCGCCTCACCCACACCGCCGTTGTAGGAGGGGATGTTGGGTTGCGGGCCGAGCGTGCTCGCGCGATGCAGGCGACTATTGACGGCAATCTCCTGGGAGACTTGAGATTGCATGCTGCGTGGGGGGAGTGTGACAGCGCTGCGCAAACGGGTCCGGATGGGCGGAGTCGAACTGCTGCTCGCGTTGGTGTTATTGAACATATTGTTCAGTGCGGCGCCGAAGCCACCGCCACCGAAACCTCCACCGAAACCGCCGCCTGCTCGTCCGGTCGCCCCGCCTGCGGCACCGGCGGCCTCGGACGTTTCACTCGCTCCGACGGTAGCAGTTCGGCTGCCCACCGCCCCGCTGCGTTGGACGCCGCTAGCAAAGGCTTCATCGGGGTTCAGGCTGGTCTCGCCAGCTTGTTGGCCTTGTCCTTGTCCTTGGTCTTGAGCTTGCTGTGCGTGTGCGGACGAGCAGACGATCAGAGAGAGCACGAGCATGCTGGCGGGTACCCATTTGTACCAAGCGTTGGATTTTGAGATTGGCATCGGATATTTTGCAGTTCTGGGGCTTGGGTGAGTTAAGACAGTGTTATTCTAACCTCATCACTAGCGTTTTTCCCTTTTTTGCTTCTGGAATTTAGCTTCTTATGACATCCATTACGGTTCGGTTGGCTCGCTATTGTTCGTTCGCTCTGGTGGTAGGGGTTGTATCGCTTGGGCAACAGGTTGCTGTTGCTCAAGACCGTGGAACGGCGGGTGACGCGGTTACATTTGAATCGGATTGCCCGCCCGCGTCGCGGTTGCTGCCGTCCGATACGATGGCGTACTTGCGGATCCGCAACACCACCGAGATGAAAGCTGGGTTCTCACGGTCCACTCTCGGCCAGATGTTGGAGGATCCCGCCATGCGGCCATTCGTTTCGGATAGCTACCAAACGATCAGTCAATTGATGGAGGAATTCGCCAGCCAGATCGGCTTGTCACTCGATGAGATGTTGTCGATTCCCCAGGGACAGGTGGCGCTGGCGATCGTGCCGGGAGCATCGCCGGAAGCCGCCGAGGCGAAGCCAAACGAGGAGGAAACCGACGAACAGATTGCCCGCCGGATGCAGCAGCAGCGGCGCAGCCAGAACAGCTTTGGAGGTGTCTTCATCGTCGAGACCGGACGTCAGAATGACTCGGCCGACTCGATGGAGCGATTGCTTACTCAGATCGGTGAGCTGGCCACGAGGAACCAGTTTGTCGAGAGCGAAGAGAAATTGGGCGGTCACAGCGTGACCACGTGGCAGCCGCCACGGCAGCGGGGGCCTACCGTCGAGTGGTTCTATCGTGACGGTGTTTATGTGATCGGTATCGGTCGAGAGACAGCCACAGATGTTCTCCGGCGGTGGCAGGAAACCGATCCACCGGAGAACCGGAAAGAGGCGGCACAGCAATCCAAGAGCGCAACGAGCGACCTGACGACCAGCGAAAATCTATCGAGCAATGCTGACTTCGGTGCCGTCATGACCCGGTCCGTAGGGGCCGAAGCCGAGACGCCGCAGGTTACCTTCTTTGCCAATCCGTATGCGATTGCCAAGAAGATCATCAGTCGCAGCACCTCGTCGTTCTTTATCATGCCGATCGTGGAAGAACTCGGGATCGAAAAGATCCGCGGAATCGGCGGCAGTGTGTTTCGTGGCGGCGACATCGTTGAAGGGATCATGCACCTGCACGTCGTGATCGATCCGCCGCGAGATGGCTTCTTTGGCGTCATCCGTCCCGAACCGGTCGAGCCGACGCCACCGAACTGGGCCCCGGCGGACTCGACGAGCTACCTGACATCGAACTGGGACGTGGTCACCGCAGCGGACAATCTCGCCAAGATCGTCAACCGGTTTGCCGGTGAAGGCAAATTTGAAGAGTTTACCGAAGACCGGATCCAGGCTCGGCTCAACGTCAGTCTCAAAGACGATCTGCTGGCCAACCTGACCGGTCGCTACGTCGGCATCCGCCGCTACCAGGCCCCCGCAGCTTGGAACTCGGTCGCGCGGGTGGATGCACTGCAGGTTCGTGATGTCGACAAGGCAAAAGCCATGCTCGATAAAATCCGCGACAGATTACCGGCGGCGGACATGAAACCGGAGTCCATCGGTGGTGTGCAGGTTTACTTCCTGCGTCCTGGCCGTGAACTGCCCGACACGCTACGCCGGGTCGAGCGAAGTTTGATGCTGCTCGATGACTACCTCGTGCTCTCGGATTCCCGCGAGATCGCCGAACAAATCCTGCGGGCGCGGGGTGGGGCCCAACCTCGGCTGGCCGACGACGCAGACTACGCCCTGATGTTGTCCGAACTGGGGGCCAAGTTGGCCGGTGAGCAACCGTTTTTTCTGTCGTTCAATCGAGACGCAGACAGTTATCGGGTGCTCTATGAAATGGCGGCATCGCCGAAACTGGCCGACGCGTTCGGTCAGCGGGGTGAGAACAATCCGGTCGCCGGGAAATTCGGCGACCTGTTGCGGCGGCAGAAACTACCCAAATTCGATGACTTGAGAAAGTACTTCAATGTCAGCGGTAGCTTCGCCTATGACGAGTCCGGCGGGCTGCATTTCGGCATGATGACCTTGCGTCCCCTCGAGTGAGAGCGATGCTTGCTGAGAGCCTATCCGAAGAGGGGACGCCCTCTCCGGCGCTGCCGTTGTGAACCAAGTCATTGACTTGCCTCCGGGGCGTCAGTCCTCTTTCCCCGATAGGCTCTCGATGTCGGACGCTTGGTAGGCCTCGAAGTGCTGCTTCGTTTTATCCGCGTCGAAGGCACCGTCGTGCAGCACGAGGCGGAAGGAGAGCGTGAGCGTGTCGCCTTGGGCGATTTCAACACCATCGTATGCCGCTTGGCCAAAGTGGTGCCGGCCAAAGGGATTGGCTGCGAACAGTCCGTAACTCCGCACGTGCCAATAACACTCCGGTAGCGTGTTGGCAGGATGGTACATCATCGTGATGCCGGCCCGTTCCCAGTCCGCAGCGTCCTCCGCGGTTACGTCGTCGTCGCTCGGGGACAGATCCGCAGGAGCCACCGGGCCGCTGTAGTCGACCCAGGTGGATACCTTGCCCCATGTGTCGCTGTCCTTCAGGCCATCGGCATTGTGAATCGCGCCGCCGAGTTTCGCATCGACTTTCATCGTGCCGGCCATCCGCACGCCGAGCGATCCCTCTTTAGTGTCTCCGAAGGTCACATCCCCGTCGCTGGCGATCAATTCAACGGTCACGTCCATGATCGTATCGCCGAGGTGTTCGTGCAGTCGAAAGGTGCGTTCGTCGCGGAGCAGTCGCTTGCCGTCAGGGGTCATCCAGTCATTGCTCGTCTTCAGCTCGCTGAAGCCAACTGCTGTGGCGTTCCCATCGACGATATCAACGGATCCAAAGGTGGACGTGTCCGCTGACCGCTGGACCACCTGCCCCACCTTCATTTTTGATTTCAATGCCCAGAAATCGATGCCATTGACGTCCCCGTGGTCGAACCACATCGAACGGTGATGAGGATGGTCGTCACGTTCGAAAGGACTCGCTGCCGCGGCGTTTTGTTTGGCAGCGCCGACAGGTTCCATCGGAAAATTGCGAGTCAGCGGCAGTCCCGAGGGTGAGAGTAAAGGATAGAACCCAGGCGTGCCTTCCAGGTCCGCGTGGTAGGCGGCGAGTTCGCGGTCGCCCTGGAAGAATCGCCACACAGGCTCGCCCGCCTCATCGGTTGTCGATTCGACGCGGTACCCGCTCGCCATGGAACTGGATGTTGACGTCGCCGCCGAACTGTTGGCGGAACTCGACACGCTGATCTCGACTTGTTCGGTCGACTGTGCCTGCGGCTGCGAGGCAGTGGAAGCGAGGCTCAAATAGGTAGCCAATCCCAACGCGACGGGATTGCGTACGATAGAATAAAGGTCAGTCTTCATGGATTTCATTTACGAGGTGGATGTGTTGACGAACGTTCTTGGGTCGCAGGACATGTTAGCAGCGCCTCCCACCGCGATGTGGAGAATTCATAACTCGGGGGGCGAGAGCTGGTAGTCTCGTCAATGGCTCGGTAGCGGGGTTCAACCGCAGGCGGACGCGCCACCGATGGGGGGCGGGTCGACGTTTTTCGATAGCAGGGAGCAGGCATGAAGTTATCAATCGTAGGGATGGGCCGCGTGGGGTCGGCAATCGCATTTGCCGCGACGATGGAACCCATTTTTAGCGAACTCTGGCTGCTCAATCGCTCGATCGAAAAGGCGGAGGGCGACGCGATGGATTTGACCCACGCCAGTGCTCTGCGTAATAGCAACATGACCATCCAAGCGGGCTCGATCGAGGATGCCGCAGGCAGCGATGTGATCATTTTCACCGCCTCGGTACCGCCGACGGGGAAAGATTGGAAGCGATCGGACTTGGCCGCCGGTAACCTGGCGTTGCTCGAGAATTGGTTGCCTGCTCTGGCTCGCTCTAGCCCCGACGCGGTCCTGATCATGGTCAGCAACCCTGTCGATGCGATGACTTACGCGGCAATCCAGCTTACGGGGTTCCCCCCTGAACGCGTCATCGGGACAGGAACACTCGTCGATAGCATCCGCTATCGTTCCCTGCTCTCGGAAGAGCTACAGATTCATTCAGACGATATTCGCGCCTACATTCTGGGCGAACACGGTGATGATCAATTCGCAGCTCATTCGGTCACGATGACCGGTGGCGAGAAATTCTTGCCCAGTGAAACGACGCGGCGTTTGTTTCGCGAAACGGTCAATTTGGGTTACGAAGTTTTCAATCGCAAGGGATACACGAACTACGGAATTGCCTTGGCAACCATGACGATCGTCGATTCGATCGTTTACGACCTCAAGCACACGATGCCAATCAGTGTGATGATTGATGGGTTTCTGGGGGTGGAAGACGTTTGCCTATCGCTACCCGCCGTCGTCGGTCGCCGCGGTGTCACCCGGATTCTGCATCCGCCGCTCTCCGACGAAGAGGCGACAGCATTCCATCACTGCGCTGAGAAAGTGCGTCAGACCATCGAAGCGCTGGGCGAATTCTAAGCCTGCAACTTGCTCCCCTTTGTGCTTGTCACCCGGGAAGCAGCGTTTCGAGATCAGCAAATCGCCGGTAGCGGTGAAGGCTAGAAAACTGTCGATCGATTGAGCCGAGACGCGCAAGCGGCGCTACCTGAGTAAGGAGTTAGGTACCGCATCAGCAATTTTGCTAGACGTCATGATTACCTCTTCTCACGCTTTGGCACCCGACACCCTTTCTATGAATCGTGCGATGGCAGCGCATCGAGTCGACACACCCTGCAGCAGAGCCAAACGCAGAGGCGCAGAGATATTCGCTGGAAAGTGCAGGCGGCAGGACTCTGCGTTCTCTGCGCCTCTGCGATTCAAACGTGAGGCCGGCATTTTTAGGTGCTTCTCGAATCTTAGTGGCAGTCATCCAGGATGCGGGATGTTCAAGGCAGTGGGCTCGCAACGTCGAACGAGCCGCTGACTGGAGATTAAAAACACTGCTTGACGATCAGGCGGCGAAGCTGGGCAGAGCAGGTCTGCGTTGCCGTTGGATTCAGGTCGAGCGTCGCTACGCCGACAGATAAGAAGCATTACAGGAGGCTGCGACTTCCACGCCCTAACACTAATCCCCACTAATCGCACACTACTCCTCCCAGCCGTGTTCAAGCAGCATCCCTTCACCCCACACGAACAAGAATGAGATTAGTGTCAGATCAGCGAAGATTAGTGTTCAAAACCTACGTTGCCGGTGCCAGGATCAAGATTAAGGAGTCAGGAACCGAATTAGCAATTTGGCTAGACGTCAACATTGCCTATTCTCACTTTCGGGCACCTGACACCCTTTCTTTGAATCCTGCGATGGCCGCGGATCGGGTCGACACATCCAGGACGTCCCGCCATGCAGAAGAACTAAACGCAGAGGCGCAGAGTGCGCAGAGATAATCGCTGGAGCGTGCAGGCGGTAGGACTCTGCGTTCTCTGCGCCTCTGCGATTCAAACGTGATCAAGATTAAGGTGGATAAGATACAAGGAGTCAGGAACCGAACTAGCGGTTTGGCTAGACGTTACCTGACAGCCTTTCTTTGAATCGTGGGATGGCCGCGGATTGGGTCGACACATCCAGGACGTCCCGCCATGCAGAAGAACTAAACGCAGAGGCGCAGAGTGCGCAGAGATAATCGCTGGAGCGTGCAGGCGGTAGGACTCTGCGTTCTCTGCGCCTCTGCGATTCAAACGTGATCAAGATTAAGGTGGATAAGATACAAGGAGTCAGGAACCGAACTGGCGGTTTGGCTAGACGTTACCTGACAGCCTTTCTTTGAATCGTGGGATGGCCGCGGATTGGGTCGACGCATCCAGGACGTCCCGCCATGCAGAAGAACTAAACGCAGAGGCGCAGAGTGCGCAGAGATATTCGCCGGAGCGTGCAGGCGGTAGGACTCTGCGTTCTCTGCGCCTCTGCGATTCAAACGTGATCAAGATTAAGGCGGATAAGATACAAGGAGTCAGGAACCGAACTGGCGGTTTGGCTAGACGTTACCTGACACCCTTTCTTTGAATCCTGCGATGGCCGCGGATTGGGTCGACGCATCCAGGACGTCCCGCCATGCAGAAGAACTAAACGCAAAGTGCGCAGTGATATTCGCCGGAGCGTGCAGGCGGCAGGACTCTGCGTTCTCTGCACCTCTGCGATTCAAACGTGAGGCCGGCATTTTAGGTGCTTCTCGAATCTTAGTGGCAGTCATCCAGGATGCGGGATTTTCAAGGCAGTGGGCTCGCAACGTCGATCGAGCCGCTGACTGGAGATTAAAAACACTGCTTGACGATCAGGCGGCGAAGCTGGACAGAGCAAGTCTGTGTCGCCGTTGGATTCAGGTCGAGCAGCGCTACGCCGACAGCCGAGAAGCATCGAGGCGTCGCGATTTCCACGCCAGCGGATCATCACGCTTCACCGCTGAGACCGGCTTGATGGTCTTGGCTCCGAATAGCCTCATCAGCTGAAGCCGGACGTTCTCGTAAGCGGCTGGGTGGGCGGCGCAACCCGGGGCCTGACGGCACTCGCCTCACCATTGTGGAGCCCGCGTCGATTGAATCGACAGTCCGTGATGCCGCCGGCAATGGTTCCGTGGGCCCTGCTGGGCCTGAGAGCTGATTCGCCCGTAGGAGCGGGGGTTTCGAGGGAAGTAATCAACCCACATCGGTCAGCGGCAACTCTGAGGGATGTTCGCGAGACTCTATTCGGGGACATCCCTCTTTTGCCTTCCGTGTCGGCCGGCGGACGTCCCAGCGAGCGGGCAGGTGAACTCGCTGAATTTTGCAATCCTCGCGATCGATCCAGCAAAACGCTACCCGATGGACCGCGTGAGCCTCGATGTCGATAAAGCTGAGGAGCCGTGTCAGTTGTTGCGTGGCTCGATTCGGCAGGGATGCTCCTTGGTCGCAGCAATCGGCACCTTGGTGTCGCTGATTAGCTGGACTGGCTGCTCGTCCATGCAAAGCACGGGAATGACGCAATCGTACGGTTTTGCGTACGTTTCGAGCACGTCTTCCATATGGGCGACAAACTCGGCATCCGCCTCAGGAGGGATGACCCAGTACTGCATTTTGCGATTGTTCATGCCGTTTTTTAAGCGTTCGGCCAAGTGTCGCATGGCTGACAGAATCAACGATCCCCAGCTCAACGACCTTGCGGGCAAGCAATCGCAATGACCAATTCGAATAGCCTTCTGGTGGTGGCCCCAGTCGAGTCGCGATGACACGAGCCTCTTGTTCGCCGTCGAGCGACTTTGGCGTCGGCGGCGTAGCCCGCTTTTTGCCATCAAGTGTTTCTCGAAACCCATTCTCAACCAACCGTTGCCGAATGTTCTCCACCGTCTTGGTTCGGCAGTTAAATGCCTCGGCAATCTTGGCATCAGTCCACCCCGGTCCGTCGGCGTCCGACTTCAGGAGTATCTGAGCTCGCCGAACTTTTTGACTTGTTCCGCTGAGTTTCTTGATGACGTGCGTCAATTCCGCGCGTTCCTGATCGTTCAATCGAACGATATACTTCTTGAGCATGGGATCCCTCCGTGGTTCCCAGAAGTTTCGCTCAAAACGCCGATTCAAATAACCCTAATTCTTAGCTGCGAGGCAGCAGACTCACCGCTCACCCACCATCATCACAATTTGCGAGTTGTTCACATCAGCTGCCTGAGAGAGAGAATTGAGTGATCGATGCCGTGCTGATCTTTCGTGCACTACTCGTCCCGTGCCGAGATCAAATCGAGACTTGACAGCGGGGAATACTCCTGAATTCCTATTGCAAACGTCAAAGTTTGCCGATAGGGTAGGTGTATGCGTTTAGTCATGATTCTCCTATTGATCGCCAGTATCTTCTCGTGCCCATACCGGTGCGCGATCGGGGGTGGCTGTGCAAATACTGCGGACGCGACGCAGGTTGTCGTTGGCGGCGACTCGTGCTGCAAATCCTGCGTAGGAGAGGATGTCCAGGGCGATCAGACACCACAACCTGAGTGTCCCTGCGACGACTGTGACTGTGTCGCCTGTATCTGCAACGGTGCGACCGTTGATGGTGACTCGGGCGCAGCAGACGTTTCTGCTGCAGAGGTCGTTTTACTGGCGGTTGAATCGTATCAACGATTCTCCGAACCGCGTCCCGCGCGTCTATCATCGGCGGGGCAAATCCTACAAGGTTCTCTCTTTGTAAGCGGGCGTACTGCGCGCATCAGTCTGCAATCTTTCCAGATTTGATTGCTTCTTTCTGGGCTGTTGGCATTTCGTTTTTGTTGGAGTAGATGGCGTCTATCGCTGCGCTGTTTGCTAACCACCGAACACTTGATCCAGCGGTCTCTCCGTCGTCATCGCACTCGTTGAGCTCGATTGCTCCGAGGTGCGTTTCATGCGCTCTGAATCTGCTGCATTCACTGCAGGAGGGCTTGCGCGGACGAAGCATCCAGGAAGAAAGTCATGATTCAAGAAAGTATCGAACGGCCACCCGAGGCCGTACCGAAGGGCCCCTTTATCAACTCAGGTTCAGCAGGCAATTTGGAGCGAGGTCGCCACGATTTGGCGGCAGAGCATTCCAACGCGATTGCCGATGATGAGTCCCGGGGACCGGCAGCGGAGGGCGTTTCGGGCTCAGGCAACGGTGCACCGGAAGGAGCGCGTTCGCAGCCCAGGACGGGCGGCCAGAGTGCTCAGGCGGATCCGAAGCCAGTTGGCTCGTTCGTGCGAAGGACGTTAGGGGCTGTCGGCCCGACGTTGGTCCTGCTGGGCTTTGCTGCGGTGTTCTACTTCGGTCACAGCAACGACTGGCGGATACCAAAGTTCGCGTCCGTAATCGGGACGGCGACTCCCGAGTCCGATGATTGGTGCGCCGACCATTCCGTCCCGGCTTCGATCTGTGTCGAGTGCAATACAGGGTTGATGCCGCCCGATGAGGATTTCGGTTGGTGCAACCTGCATGGAGTTCACAACTGTGTGCTCGATCATCCGGAATTGGCGGAAGCGAACACGCTGCCGTCTGCAGAGCAATTGCAGGACGATCGTCGTCGGGCTGAGACTGCACTGGCGATGAGCGTTCGTCAGGAGAACAATAGCCGATGCACGCTCTATCAAAATCGAATTCAGTTTGCATCGATTCAATCGGTGGAGCAGGCCGGAGTTGATATCGGCTTGGTCCAACGCGATCAAATCATCGAGGCGGTCAGGGGAAATGGAGAGCTCGTCTACGATCCAACCCGAACGGCGACGATTGCGGCCCGTGTCCCCGGTAGCGTTTCCGCCGTTGAGAAGAACATTGGTGACTTCGTCCGCAAGGGTGAATTGCTGGCGTTGGTCGATGCCACGGCCGTCGGCAAGATCAAGTCAGAACTAATGCGTGCGTTGGCAGAGGAGGTCTTGCAGCAGAAGAATGTGACGAGGCTTGAGGATACTCGCGGAGCGGTCGCCGGAGCCCGCATCATCGAGGCGGAAGCTGCTTTTGCAAAGGCTCGAGCGGGTGTGCTCAACGCCGAGCAAGCAATCCGAAATCTAGGACTGCCGATCGATGCCGGCAATTTCCGGGGAATGAACGAGCAGCAAGCGATTGAGAAATTGCGGTTGCTCGGAATCCCAAAAACCTATCAGGCAAACATTGACGACCTGACGGCGTCGACCAATCTGCTGCCCGTGGTTGCTCCGATGAGCGGGACCATCGTTGATCGATCGGTCAATCTTGGGGAAGTCGTCGATCCCACTATGCGACTTTTTGAGATAGCGGATACCAGTCGAATGTGGCTCAATCTCAGTTTGCCGTTGGAATCAATTGACAAGCTTTCAGTCGGCCAGGAGATCCGATTTACCCCCGATGGGAGCGGCCGGGTCATCGAAGCGACACTCGATTGGATCAGCACCGGTGCGGATCAGCATACCCGAATGATTGATGTCCGCGCCACTCTCGATAATAGCGACGGACGGTTGCGGGACCGGACCTTCGGTACCGGCAAGGTCATCCTCCGTGATGCCGCCGATGCGACCGCGGTCCCCGCCGACGCAACCCACTGGGAAGGATGCTGCAATGTCGTCTTTGTACGAGACAAGCAATACTTCTCGAGTCCCGAGAGTCCGAAAGTCTTTCACGTTCGCAGCGTGCGACTTGGTGCAACCTATCAAGGCAAGACCGAAGTGATTGCCGGACTTCTTCCCGGCGAAGTGATCGCCGTGGAAGGAAGTGACGTATTGCGTGCTCAGCTGTTGAAGAACGGTTTGGGCGCCGGTTGCTGCGTTGAGGAATAGGGAGCAAGAACATGCTGAACTGGCTAATCGATTTTTCGCTTCGAAACCGTGCAGCGGTCATTCTGGGTACGTTGGTGTTCGCAGTGGTAGGGGCCATCTCGCTCCGCCAACTGGACATTGATGCGTTTCCGGACACGACTCCCGTGCAGATTCAAGTCAACACCACTGCCCCGTCGCTCTCATCCGAAGAGGTTGAGCGTCAGATCACCTATCCGGTCGAGCAAGCGATCAGTGGTCTACCGGGGCTGCAGGTGATGCGCTCGATCAGCAAGTTCGGGCTGTCACAAGTCGTCGTGCTGTTCGAAGATGAGGTCGATATCTACTTCGCTCGGCAGTTGATCAATGAGCGGCTGAGCACGGTGGAGCTGCCCGTCGGGATAGAACGACCGCAGATGGGGCCAGTATCGACCGGACTGGGCGAGGTGTTCCACTATGTCCTGACATTCGATGGCGTTGACTTCTCGCAAGTCTCGCAAACCGAGCGTGTCGAGCGTCTCACCGATCTACGCACCGTCCACGACTGGGTGGTCAAACCGCAACTGCGATCCGTCCCCGGCGTCGCTGAGGTCAACAGTTGGGGCGGGTACGAAAAACAGTACCAAGTTCGCTTGGTTCCCGACGCATTGATCAAGCACTCGCTCACCTACGAGCAGGTCGCCGACGCGATCCAAGCAAACAACCAGAACGTCGGTGGGGGAACGATCACCGACGGCAGTGAATTGTTGTTAGTCCACGGCGTTGGGCGTACGGTCAATATCGAACAGATCGAAGACATCGTCGTGAAAGCTGAGGACGGTGTGCCCGTTCGTGTTAGCGATGTTGCCAGCGTGCAGATTGGACATGAGATTCGTCGTGGCACGGTGACAGCCAACGGCCGCGGAGAAGCCGTTTTGGGTTTGGGCTTCATGCTGATGGGCGAGAACAGCCACGACGTCACCTGGGCGCTCAAAGACAAGGTCGAGCAGATTCGCGAGACGCTCCCTGCGGGGATGACAATCCAAACGGTCTACGATCGCACCGAGCTGGTCGACCACGTGATCCACACTGTGCAGAAGAACCTGTTTGAGGGTGGCCTGCTGGTGATCGCTGTATTGTTCATCTTCCTTGGCAACCTGCGAGCTGGCATTATCGTCGCCTTGGCGATTCCGCTTTCGATGTTGTTCGCATTCTCGGGCATGCTGAAATTTGGAATTGCGGCTAGCCTGCTTAGCCTGGGGGCGATCGATTTTGGGCTCGTCGTCGACAGTTCCGTCGTGATGGTCGAGAACTGCGTTCGGCATCTTTCCCACGGGCGTGATGGGCGTAGCCGATTGGAGATCATTCGCGACGCAGCGATCGAAGTTCGCAAGCCAACGATGTTTGGCGAATTGATCATCATGATCGTGTACCTGCCAATTCTCACTTTGGAAGGCGTCGAAGGCAAATTGTTTCGTCCGATGGCTCTGACCGTGATCATGGCACTCGCCGGATCGATGGTCTTGTCGCTGACCTTGATGCCGGTTCTGGCCAGTCTCTTTCTGCCCAGAGGAATCAAGGAAAAAGAACCCCTGTTGGTGCGTCTGCTCAAACGGGTCTACCTACCGGTGCTGCGGTTCACGATGAATCACAAAGTGTTCATCATTGGATCGGCGCTGCTGCTGATGGTCGCGGTGTTCGGATTGATCGCACCGAATCTTGGCAGCGAGTTCGTGCCGCGACTTTCCGAAGGTGCAATCACGTTGAATGTCGTGCGGTTGGCGGGCACCGATCTCGAAGAGTCGATTCGCTACAACACGCGAATGGAAAAGACGTTGTTGGCGAGTTTCCCCGACGAGATCGCCCACGTCTGGAGTCGTGTTGGAACGGCGGAGGTTGCGACCGATCCGATGGGAACGGAGCTAACCGATCTGTTCATCACCCTCCGACCGCGCGACCGCTGGAAGCGTGCCGAGAGTCAGGAGGAATTGACGCAACTGGTTCAACACGAGCTCCGTGATCTCCCCGGGCCACGACTGGCAATGTCCCAGCCCATCGAGATGCGGATGAACGAGATGATCTCGGGAGTGCGGGCTGATGTGGCTGCGATTCTATATGGCGACGATCTGGATCTGATGGTGCAAAAGGCGACCGAGATTGAACGGGTGTTGAAGTCAGTCCCCGGTGCATCTGATGTGCGAGTCGAGCAGGTCACGGGCCAACCCGTCCTGCAAATCCGCATCAAGCAGGACGCCATTGCCCGCTACGGAGTCCCCGCGTCGCAGATCATGAATTTGGTGCGTTCCCTTGGCAGTCGCAGCGTCGGTGAAGTCTACGAAGGGCAGCTGCGTTTTCCATTGATCATCCGGCTGCCCGAAGAGGCGAGAGCGAACCCGGACGCGATCAGGGACATCCTGGTTTCGACGGCATCTGGACAGCGGATTCCGCTCTCTCGCCTGGCGACGATTGAGCGCGTGGAAGCTCCCAATACGATCAAACGTGAATGGTACCAGCGCCGTATCACGATCGAATCCAATGTGCGCGGACGCGATATGGGAAGCTTCGTTGCGGAAGCGCGTGAAATGGTCGATGCCCAAGTTGCCTTGCCTCCAGGACGGTACCGAGTGGAGTGGGGAGGGCAATTTGAAAACCTTCAACGTGCGCAAGCGAGATTGATGATTGTTGTTCCCATCGCAATTCTGTTGATCTTCTCATTGCTGTACATGACTTATCGCAATTGGATCGACACCCTGCGTGTCTTTACCGGTGTACCGTTCGCCTGGATCGGAGGAGTCCTTGCCTTGTGGATTCGCGACATGCCGTTCTCGATCTCAGCCGCGGTTGGGTTCATTGCCTTGTCAGGCGTTGCGGTCCTCGATGACATGCTGTTGGTATCGACCATCCGGCAGCTTCGTCGTCGCGGACGAAGCCTTGACGAAGCCGTTGAGGAGGCCGCGATGACTCGATTGCGACCGATCCTGATGACAACGCTTGTGGCGAGCCTTGGCTTTGTTCCGATGGCATTCAGCACCGGCATGGGGGCCGAGGTTCAGCGTCCCCTGGCAACGGTTGTCATTGGCGGCGTGTGTAGCGCCATGATCATGAGCTTGCTCGTTCTGCGCGTGCTGTACGTTGTCTTCAACCTTCCGCAACGTAAACAGATACCGATCGAGGACGACTCGACGATGATTGAAGGTTCCTCAACTGAGACTCCTGACGAACGGCGTCAGGAACTTGCCTCAGTCTAATTTCGATTTGCTTTTGAATGTTACCTCTCCCCCCCTTTAGGAAATTTAGTATGACCTATCGTTTTCGATTCCCCATGTTGGTTGGCGCGGCGCTCTGTGCGGCGACGCTGTCATTTGTTGGCTGTTCCGATTCAGGCACAGTGACGACGGATGCGACCCCCGTTTCAGAAGAACACACGGACCATGACCACGACGAGCATGATCATGCGGCGCACCAGCACGGCGAGTGGTGGTGTGGTGAACATGGAGTTCCCGAAGAAGAATGCGCTCAGTGCGACAAGTCTTTGGTAGCGGAATTCAAAGCCGAAGGCGATTGGTGCGCTGAACATAACCGACCGGACTCTCAGTGTTTCATCGATCATCCAGAAAACTTCGATAAATACGCGGCTTTGTACGAAGCCAAGTTTGGTGAACGCCCCGAAATGCCGACTGAATAGTCTTTGTCGGCACATGGATAAGGCAATCCCTTTCCTCACCGGAGTGAGGGTTGCCACGCGAAAGTGATCGGGGGATTGAGGAATTACGCCAGCCTACGGATGCCTCGTCCCTCGGTCACGATTTACTCCGACGGAGCCATTCCCACCAACGGAAGACGCCCGTCGTGAATTCAATCAAATTCAGTCAACATCGCGAATCGCTCGCCGGTCGATTCAGCGGTATTTAGTTTCCATTCGGCGAATTAGGAGTATCAAGGATGACCCTTCGAATTTTGCACGCTGTGACCCTCACGTGCGTTGCTATGGTATTTGGCGTTTCTAGCATGAGCGTTGAGGCAGCTGGCCCGGGGCAGCAGTCGATCGACGCGGCGACGGAAAAGAACCAGTTTTCTTTCGTGCTGTTCTATCGTGCGAACGATGCCAGTACGCAGCAGATGTTTAAAACCCTGCAGGACACACTTCAGTCCCGCAGCGATGCGGTCGCGGTTCCCGTCAACGTCACCGATGCGGGGAACAAAGATATCGTTTCTAAGTTCGATGCTTCACGTATTCCGTTACCAGCCGTCGTCGCGATCGCACCGAACGGAGCTGTTTGTAGCGCATTCCCACGGAAGGTCGCTGCCCAACAAATCTTGGCTTCGATTGTGTCTCCGGGCCAAGCGAGCTGCTTGAAGGCACTTCAGGACGATCAGATCGTGCTGCTGTGTGTGTGCACGGCGAATGGTGCAACATTGCCTCCCGCAGTCAAAGCATTCAGCGAGAATCAAATGTACCGTGAGCGAACAAAAATTGTCAGCGTTCGGTCGGATGATCCAGCCGAGTCGCAGTTCTTGAAACAACTGAAGGTTCCTGCCGATCGCCAGTCCACTTCAGTCGCTTTCATGGCGCCTCCCGGGGCGATGCTAGGCGTCTTTGACCAGTCGGTTTCATTCGACACTTTGGCAAAGACCGTCGCAGCAGCCGGCAAGTGCTGTGAAGATGAGAACTGCGAGTTCAACAAAGCAGCGGCCAAGTAGAGCAAGGCGCGGCGCTAAAGCAACAAGTGAGCAGTAGCCGATGGAGTCGGTTGCCCCAGATTCGGGGCTCCCGCCGGCCGGCTGCATTTTGAATTCGCGATTGCGATGAACGCCGGACCGAAACTCAACCATTTACTTCACGAACGAACAGTATCCACGGAGGGATCGATGAAAATCCAACACCTGATTTGGAAAGAGATGCGAAAACGCCCTACGCCGATGATTACCAGCCTATTGGCGGTAACGCTCGGCGTGATGGCCTTAGTCGCGATTCAAAACATTGCGGTCTTCTCGCAGAAAAAAATTGCGGGGGACATGGAGTCGTTGGGCGCAAATGTGCTCGTGCTGCCGCCCAACGCTTCACTTCAGGATTACTACGCGGCTGATATGCACGGTGAAACCATGCCGGAGGAGTTTGTGACGCGTCTCGCGTTTGCCAGGCTACCTGGCGTCGAGAATTTGGCTCCTAAATTGTGTGTCGAAACGTCCGCGAGTGGCCAAGACGTCGTGGTCACAGGAATCTTGCCGCGTAGCGAGTATCAAGCCAAATCGGCTTGGCAGGGCCTGGGGATGTTCGCGAGCGATGTGGGGAGCGATCGCGGATGCTGCAGTACAACGGCGACGTCGCTCGCCGGTTCAGATGACCCGAACTCGCTGGCTACTGAGCGAACGATCCAAGACCTGGGCGCGCGAGAAGTGATTCTGGGGAGTCTTGCAGCAGAGAAGTTGTCGGCAAAAGTTGGCGATGAGCTTCCGCTACTCGGTGGTGATTTCAATGTACTCGCGGTGCTTCCCGAAGCGGGGACCGTGGATGACTCGCGGGTGTTCGCTCACCTGCATTCGGTCCAAGAACTCGCCGAAACCGGGCCGGTCGTCAACGTGATTGAAATCGTCGCCTGTTGCGAAGACGCCGCTGGCAGTTTGATCAGCAACCTGTCGGCCGAACTCCCCGAAACAAAAATCGTCACGATTTCACAAGTTGTCCAGACTCAGCTAGCCGTCAACACATTGATGTCGAGACTGTCTTGGGTCTTCTTTTCGATCTTGCTGCTGGTCGGTGCTAGCAGCATCGCCAGCGTTATGTTTGCCAACGTGACTGAGCGACGCCAAGAAATCGGTACCCTGATGGCGCTTGGTGCAAGCCGCAGTTTTGTCACCCGCCTGTTCCTCGGCAAAGCCGTCGTCCTGGGAGTGGTCGGCGGGATTGCGGGATACGCTGGTGGAACGGTCCTGGCCATCATCTTGGGGCCTCGTTTGCTGAGCGTTTCGGTACAACCACTGCCGATGTTACTCGTCACCAGCCTCGTGGCTGCGACGCTCGTCGCCGTCATGGCGAGTTTTCTTCCAGCCAGGCGAGCGGCCGGCCTGGACCCGTGCCTTGTCTTCAATGACGCTTGAGCACGTCAGTGCCGAATCAAGGAGATACGCTATGAAATTCAACGCTACCTATACGGACTCACCGCCAAGTACCGGATCGGCACTTGGTTGTGAGCAGCCGCTACGCCCGGTTTTCGCAGCTGACAATACGTTGACGGTCGCTCAATTGAGAGTCACGCTAACATCGTTGCCACTCGAACGGAGTCGAAGCGATTGGGCCAATCAAATGGTTGATGGCGCGACAGAAAAGGCTATCTCTCACCGACGCGATGTCAGAGTGATACAGTTTCCGGATCGTCTCAGCTCATCCAATGGAGACACGGTTGCCCGTGTGTTTGAGGACTTTGAGGCGATTCTCTTGCGCTCGGAACAAACCCCGATCGTGCTTGATCTGTCGTCGGTGCGGCTCTGCGGTGCGTCCTTCATCAACGGCCTGATGGCATCCAGGAATGCGATCGACGCTTGCCGAGCGACAGTCGTGATCGCAGGCGACCCCAATCGCTTGCTTTCCATGTTTCAGGTGCACCGAATTATTCAGGTCTATCCAACCTTGGCGTCTGCACTCCACGTCGGATTAGAAGAAACTTAACCAGCGGTTTCTACCGAAACTGCAATCACCCAAAGCGATTACCACTATTTTGGAAACGGAGTTCCCATGTACCAACTCAATGAAGTCACCCAGACATACCACTGCCGGGGCAAGATCGTCACGGCGCTTAACTCAATCGATATATCGATCGAGGATAACGAGTTTCTTGCCATTGTCGGTCCCAGCGGTAGCGGGAAAACGACACTGCTTTCAGTACTCGGAGGTATGCTGAAGCCAGAGCATGGTGAGGTCCTGTTCGACGGCGATTCTCTATACGATCTGCCGTTGGCCCGCCGTGCGCAGCTGCGGGGCACGAAGATTGGATTCGTCTTTCAGACATTCAACTTGGTGCCCTGGCTGACGGCGCTGGAGAACGTGCAGATTCCGATGATGCTCGGTGGGTTTTCCTCGAAGCAACAGATTGCACGCGCTTCGGAGCTACTCGAACGCGTCGGGCTTCACGACAGGATCGACCATCATCCTGGTGAACTGAGCCAAGGGCAGCAGCAACGCGTTGCCCTGGCACGGACGCTCGCGAACGACCCGCAAGTGATCCTCGCCGATGAGCCCACCGGCAACCTCGACCACGAGACTCGTCACCAGGTGATGGAATATCTCGCGGAGTTTCATCGAGACGGTCGGACAATCATCCTGGTTACCCACGATGCGGATACTGCGGCGTTTGCTAATCGCACGTTGCGGCTGGTGCATGGCGCGCCGCACTCCAATGAAGCGCTGCACGCTGCATAGCGTGCTGCCATGATGTCAGTCATTCGATTGCTTCAACTGACAGCGAAAAGTGGGTTCATCCGACGGACGCGTGCGCAGAGCACAGCGGAAGTTTTTTTGAGGCATGGCTCTCGTATCCAATGATCGTTCAAAAATGCGTCCCTGACGAACAAACGCTCGCCAGGGACCGACAACACCATTGGCGTACCGCTTTTGCAGGGAAACGCTGGCGACCGAGATATCCCTTGCCAAGCCAGCACCTTTGCAGAGCTCGGTTCCGTTTCTCCCGGCAGTGCCAGTCTAACATTGATAATCACATCCCACAAATAAATCCTTCGATACTGGAGCCATGCCTTGAAAACCTCGGGCGCACGCTTCCGCCGGATCAGCCGAAAAGTGTCAAGCGTTTCGCTGTCGTCGTAACGCTTTGTGGGCGATCGTTTGGGCTGCTAAGAATTGCCTATTGACGTCAGGTTGGATCGCGTCACTTTTGTTTTGTGTTTTCAGGCCAGAGGCCGACACATCCCCTGCCGTTGCCGCTCACCACTACCGGTAGAACGCCGACTAAATCCACACGCCGGTCAGCCAACGGCTAGCCGAACGACTTCCCCGCACCCGCTCAGGATCCCTCGAGCAGGTCGCTGAGTTTACCCGACGGACGCAGTTCATAGCTTTGGCCGTTGATCTCGAGGGTCACCCGGCGAGCGGTCACGCCAGTCACCTTGCCCTGAATCGACCCGATTTCGAACTCGTCGCCGACCTTGAGCTTCAATGTCTTGCCCCGCGTTCGCACGTTCATCCAAGCGGTCCAGTCGTCACCGCCTTGAACGAGGGCGGTTAAGAAGGTCTGCGTGGCGTCGTCAAATCCAGGAGCTGCGGCGGGCGCCTCCGGTGGTGGTGGTGGTGCCTGTGTTTTGACCATCAGGGACTGGGTCGTTTGTCGGTGCGGGTAACCATCGTCGGTGGCGACAATCTGCACCTCGAACTCTTCGATCGACTTCGGCGCGTCGCCTTCGCTGTCGTCCGTGTTCTCTGGGTCGGCCGGGGGCGAGACGACGAGTTTTGCTGATTCAGCATCCCATCGGACCCACTCGGGCAACTCACCTTCGACGCTCACATTGACGCGGTTGTTCTCCGGATCGCTGAACTTCAGCGGCAGATCGTTGTCCTTGCCGCGGAATGCGACCATCTGCGTGTCACCTTCAAACTGAGGAGCTTGATTGGGCGGTTGAAAGAAGTTGCGGTTGAGAATCGATTCACGCGAGGCTTCGAGTGAACGCGTGATCCGCCACGACGGTTCTTCGCTCGGAGGTGCTGGCTGGGCTTCGGCAATGTTCAGGCCGATGGCATCGATCATCAGGACCACGCTCAGCGCGTCGGTGCTCTCCTGGCGTTGTCCGGCAACTTGACTGAGCGACTTGCGCACCGGCGCGAAACTGATCTGGCGAATTCGGTGCAACTGATCTCGACTCTGGATCGCATACACCAAATCTACGACACCTTTCAAATCGGTCTTTCCCGAGACCCGGAAACCGAATTGGGTATATAGTTCATCGAAGGGGGCAATGCTGATCGGGTCGACAACAGCGTCACCGATATTGAGCTTGCCCACCATGCTGAGCAACCACGCCTGGTAGCTGCTCTTGGCGACTTCGGGATCACTCGACAGCGAGCGTGCTTTGTATTCGCCGAGTTGTCGCTCGGCCTGAGTGCCGGCCAGCCACTGCACCTGCAGGTCGTCCGCGGCACTGGCGAGCGAGTTCAGACGCCCCTGACGATAGCTGACCGCAGAGCGGTATTGGTTGAAGCCCCAGTTCAAGGCGAAGAGCACAAACAGGCCGCCGATTCCAATGGATAGATAACGTTCACGTTGAGTCATTGGGTTGCCTCCGATACGAATTGGCTGTCCGAGGTTGTTTCGCTGTCCGAAGGTGTTCCATCCGACGACGTCGGATCGACAGGTGGATCACTCGCTGGTGGCGGTTCGGTCGCGTCTGAAGAATCCGTCGTCGGCGTGGATTCCGTCGTCGGTGTCGATGGGGGATTGGGGGTCGATGGCGGCGTGGGGGCCGATTCGCTCAGAGCGGCCGGTTCCATCGGAGCAGGCGATTCGGCCTCCGGTGCCGAGCCAGATTCCGGTGCTGGTTCACCGCCAGTGGCTGGATCCTCGTCTGCCCGTGGAGCAACGTCGGTTTCTGGCGTAGCTGCCGGTTCGTTCAACGCGAGCATTCGGGCGTAGCGTTTCTCTCGCACCGCTTCGGGGGCGAGTTCAATGGTTTGGCTCATCTGCCAGCGATAGGCATCGTCGCTGGCGAGTTGGGTGACTTTATCGCCTGTCACTTGATGCCACTTGTCTCGCATCGTGGTTTCAAATTCCTTGATCACATCGGGGGATGTGACCAAGCCGGTAACCACAATTTTTCCGCCGCCACCACGGGGGTTGGCCGCAGCCACGATGTCTTTAACGATCAGTTCATCCGACGGTGGCATCGCGTCAGCGAGGTGCTCGAGTTCGTCGAGCCAGTTGACGTCACTATCGAGAAACTGGTCGATTTGTTCGGTGCGTTCGATCATCGTATCGGAGACTTCGGTCTTCTTTCGCAGATCGTTATTGGCCGCGGTCTGTTGGGCGATCTGAGCATCGAGCCGAGCCAGGTTACTCCAGAGCAACCAGCCGATCGTCAAGACGAGGACTGCTGGGATCCCCACCATCATGGCAATTTTCGCCGTGTCAGTCTTAGCCTCCACCGCTTTGCGAGGATGTAGGAAATCGACCAGTTCCTGCTCATGACCGGCATCGGCAACGAGCATCCCGACCAGCGGGGCGAGGCGGCCGACCATTTCACCGGTGCCCTGCCTGATTTTCGCGTCGGCGCCGACGAGTTCAAGCGGGTCGAGCAAGCGGGTTTGGCAGGGGACATCCTGTTGTCCGGAGAGTCGTTCGGCGAGCAGTTTGAGCTCTTCGCCGTGACGTGCTTCGCGGCCCCACATGACGACGTCACAGTTGGAACCCGCCGCTCCGCAAGCGATCAGGCTGCGACGAATCTCGCCAGCCAGGGATGCCGAACGCGACGTCGATGTTGCGGCGTCGCCATCAGGCAAACGCACCGATCGAACGAATTTGATTTCGCCCTGGTTGAGCAGCACGATCTCGGCTTCATTGGCGACCAAGTCAATCAGCGCCACGATGGGTTCGTCGCCGCCGTTGGTTTGCGATGCACGAGAGGTCGCCTCCGGGACTTGAAGGCGGTAGAGCGCGGCGGCTGCGATGGGACGAAGCCCGACACGCTCGAGTGTCCATCCCGCCCCCTCGATCGCTTGGCGAATCGGCGTCAGATGAGCGGGGCCGGTCGCCGCGACGATCGCATCGATGCCTTCGTCGTCGGTGTGCGTGGTGATGAAATCGATCGTCGCGCTGTCGCCAGCCGATGCGAACTGCCGGATCGCTTGGAACCGCACCATATCGGGCAGTTCATCGGTCGGTACCGGTGGGAATCGCATCTGACGCAACTCAGCACGGTCCCGCCCGACGGCGACCAACGCATCGCTTTTCTCTAGCGAATACTGGCGAGTCAACTCGGTGAGCGTGGCTTGCAGCCCGTCCTCACCGATGGGAGCCACGGCAGCGGCGCGGATGCGAATGCCGCGGGCTGAGCGATCGGCCGCCACCATGCGGACTTGTTCATCGTCCCAATCGAGTGCGATTTTCATAACAGATTATCGAAAATTCTATGTAAGTGAGTGTCCATCGGAACAGTTTAATTGCATCCCGTTGAACGGTTTAATTTTGTGGGGTGGCTAGCCCGGCCATACCGCCGAGAACGGACAAGTCGAACCCGCGCCCCAGATGCGTGAGATTGCGAAAAGCAACCACGCGTGGGTTTGTGGTGTCGGTGGCGTCAATGATGACTTCGCCACGTGCCGCCAACCCACTGGATTCATCGAAACCGATTACCTGGGCACGGTACACATCCCCGCCGGCGGTCACCAACGGGAGCAGAGCACGCATTTGGTCAAGTGACACGATGCCTTCGGTCAGCGGCCACGTCGCGTGGGAGCGATCATTCGATGCTCCGACGCTCGCCCCGCCGCCTGAGAGACCGCCGGGACCAGCCCCGCGAGCCTCTAAAAGCGCCGACATGGTGTCGATATCGACCAACGAGAGGCCCGCCAAAATTTCCGCTGGCGCCTCGTTCAAGTTGATCCGTCCCGGCAACGCTTCGGTTTCTTGAGTCGTCAACTGGTCCATCAGCAGGGGCAAGTACTCGCCCATCAAGAGCGGATCGTCGAGAAAGGGGGAGCTGTAGTTCGTTCCATCAATCGACACTTCGGCGCCAATCAGATCGAGCACTTGGTTGACCTCCACCCCAGCCCCGGCGGTCAAATCCAGGCTGGACATCGCGTCGATGCTCCAAGGCATTGTGGGGGAATTTCCCTCCTCTTCTTCATCTTCTTCGGATTGGGTGACTTCATCACCGCCGGCTGATTGGGCTGCCGACATCAACGCCTCCGAATTCTGCAACGAGGATTCGCCCGACATTCGGTAGGCAACGATGAACGATGCATAGGTCTCGTCACCGAGCGCCGTCATCAATTCATCGTAAAGCACTTCGAGATCTTCCCCATTGACGTTGACGCGGGGGTCGCCTGCTGCGGTTATGTTGTTCTCCGCTCCATGGACCGTGAGATAAGATGCCCACCCCAGCGCCCCGGCAGTATCGATGCTCACTGCAGCCCGTTGTTGTTCATCGAGATCGAGAACGCCATTGCGATTGGCATCGGCTCCGAACAATAGTTGCGGTGTGACGCCGCGAACGAGAAGTAGCTCTTCGACACTTTGTAACGGTTCGTTCGGGCACGAGTAGGGTGATGGCAGGGTCCCGTAGTATTCGTCCTCACAACCAGCCGGACGGGGTTCCGTGTCCGTATCGATCCAATCCAAAATGGCATCAGCTATATCGACGGTCATCCCGGGAAGGGTCATCAGCAACTGCACCGCCATGTTGGCTGACTCCAGTGATTCGGAGTCACTCGAGTCTGAACCAGCGACGGCACCGAGCATGCCGCTCATCGCTGCCTCTGCACCGCCACCACCAGCTAAAGTCGTCAGCATGTCAATGGCATCGGAGTTCTCCTCGAGAACGAGCAATGCGTTGACGTTGATCCGAGCGGACTCGTTCTGCAGTCCGTAGCGGATGCCGCCGAGGGATCCGGTATCGGTGAGCCCTGGAGCGACGACGGTGAATCGCTGCACCGGACCGTCGGCGATGTTGGTAATGGCGACACCACGGAACTGCATCGCATTGTTGTAGACGCCCCCGGCCGCCTCGCGATCGATCGGGGGGCTGGCGAGGATCAGGCGAATGGCTTCCACTCCCGAATCCATGTTCAGGCGAGATTGGACTAAGTCGCCCTGCAAGTAGGCGGTCTCATCCGCAGCGAGCATCAATTCAGAGAATGAATAGACGGCCATGGTCGAGACCGCGACCACGACGAGTACAAGTACGAGGAAAAAGCCGCGGCGATTGCTTGCGCGCACGGCAAGCGGCCGCATCGTGCCGATCGAGTTGTGTGACGGAGCCGGGCTCATCAAACACCTCCCTGACTGGATCCACTCGCAGCCGAGACGCTGGTCCCAACGGCTGCGTCCTCCGTCGATTCTTCCGCGTCCTCAGGGTGGCTCATCGGCAGATAGATCACGTGCGTGTAGGTGTTGATGGTTTCGTTCTCACTGGCCTGGGAGGTACCCGCAAGATCGCCACCGATTTGCAGGGTCACGCGGATCGCCGGTGGAAGGTACCCCACCGAATCGGTGCTGAAATACGTCATCCACACGCCATCCTGGAAATACTCGAACTGGATCGCAGAAACCTCGGGGCTGATGATTTCGCCCGCAGACGTCAGACGCGAGAGTCCGCCGGACATTGCTGCATGCGAGGTGATGGCTCGGTCCAATTCCCGGCGCACCAAACCGCTCGCTCCCGGGGCGGCTGTCGAGGAGGTGTCGCCCAGGCCACTCGCGGCGGCGAGTTCCTCCAGTGGATCGGTGTTGCCGCCGGCCCCGGCCGCTTGGACGAAGTAACTGATCGTCTTGATGTCGCTGGGGCGGTCGAGCAACTTGCCATTGGAGACCGCCAGCGCGGGATCGATCGCAGTGTCCTCTAAACTCGGCAAGCGACTGACGTCGATCTGCAATTGATCCGTGCTGCCAATCAAACCAGGGGACTGCAGCACAGTGCCGCCCAGGCTAACGTTGAGAGCCTCGGCATCGGCCGCAACATCCTCGCTCAGCCCGGTCCCCGATTCGTCGACCTCGGGCTCTTCAGGCAACGCCTCGTCGTCCCCACCGCCGCCGCCACTCGATGAGCCGAGTTGCCCCAGCGGTGACGACGCCGCAGACAAAATCTCAGCCAGCGGAGCGGTGTCGACGGGACGCGTCGTCAGGGTCATGCGTAAATCGTCTTCGATCATCTGCAGTACGGCGGAGGCGACTTGAGAATTCCGGTAGTTTTGCTCTGCGGTCGACATCTGACGCACGTAGAACGAGATGGCGCCACTGATCAGGCCCATCAACACCACGCACATCGCGAGCGTCAGCAGCATTTCGAGCAGCGTGAATGCGGCGCGAGATCGATTGTGTCCGAGTGCCTGTGTCATCATTTACACCCCCAACTCTTCTTCGCCGAGTCCGAGCATGGGATCGATCATCCAGCGAGTGATGGAATAAGTGGCGATCGGATCACCGCCGTTGGGGCTCAGAGCGCGGACGGTGATGCGAATTGTCAAAATGCCTTGCATGGGGGCTGTCCCCACGTCGAGTTGATACTCGAATGCAGTCGTTGATTCCGAATCGACCGCCGCAGTAGGTGTCGCCGGCAGGGACGCTGGTTGCTGCTCGCTGGCGAGCAGCGTTGCCAGACGACTCTGGGCGATCAACCGGGCCTGGGCCAAATGCTCCGCTTCGCGAGCCGCATCGGCACCCTTCATCGCAAGGGTCGATAGCATCCCCAGCGAGCCGCCAAGGATCGCCAGGGCCAGCATCATTTCGAGCAGCGAGAAGCCGGAGCGTTGTTGGTTAAGGCTCACGGGGCCGCCCTCATCGTCACGTCGCCGGTCAACCCGCGAACCTGCACGCGGGCGACATTCGCCGCAGCGGCGGCGCTGCTGGAATCACCATCGGATTTCCTGCCGATCGTGATGATCGCGTTGCTGGTTTGTCCGGTGGGATAAAAATAAATCACGGGGAGAGTGCCGGTTGGAGTGCCACCGACCGCTGGATTCGCGGGGGCAGCGGTGTCTAAAAGTGCTGCTTCTACCGAGCTCGTCCCTCCGACCGGTGACGTGACCACCGCTCGAACGACCACGTTTTCGGGAAGTTCAAACGTCCATCCGCTCGACGCCGAAGACGTCGCGGGGGTTGTCACTCCCATCGCTTGCTCGGCTCCGGTCAAAAGCGCCGAGGGCGCCGCCGATGAAGACGACGACTCGACAGCATCGGAACCGGAGAATTTAGGGACCACCATCATCTCGCCAGAATCCGGATTGGATTGCAGCGTCATCACCCGGCCCTCACGTATCGCGTGGACTCGCAGTCGGGTCATCTCAGCTCGGATCTGGTCTCCGGCCCGCACGAGTTCGCGATCGCCAAGCATCGTGCCGGCAATGGGAATCACCATCGCCGCGGCAGCCGCGGCAATGACCATTGCCAGGAGAAGTTCCAAAAGGGTGAAGCCAGCAGTTTTCATCACGATGGTGATTGTCCTATCGACCTGCGACGATTTGATCGTCCTCGGTATTCATTTGGCCGTCGAGTCCACCGCTGCGGATCTCGAACTCATTGCCTTTCGTGCTGAAGTCGAAATCGTTACCCCACGCATCGGTTGGGATCGTTTCGAGAATAGGGGCGACCCATTTGGCCTTCTTCGCCGCATCGCTTGGTCCGTCTTTGAGCTGTTCGAGCGAGTCGGGCAGCGAATTGGTTTTGATCTGGTACTGCATCACGCTGGTTTTCAGCGAATTCAGTTGGACCTCGGTCGCGTTGATGTCGGCATCCGATTTGGCACCGATCAGGTTCGTGCCCACGATTCCGCCGAGCACCACCAAAATTGCCAGCACGAGCAACAATTCGAGCAGCGTGAAGCCGCGGCGAAGGTGCTCCGTTCGAGCCGGACGGCAACGGCGAGGGCGGGAAGCGGGCGAAGGTAGGCTGTTGGGGCGGGGGCGAGTCATGTTTGCTGAAGTCATCAATAGAAGGTGTTTGGGAAGGTGCAAAAAACGAAGGGCGGAGTTTTAGCGTGTGTTGCTATCGATTCGAACCCGGCTTGAGCGAGCGTCGCGGTTGGCCAACGAACGCGCAGTGGGGTTGTCTGTCGGTGTTACCTATGAACCGGTCGGCGCTAGTCCCTGTTTGCCCACGCCGAAAGCGACGCGGTTTACGAACCGAGGCTGGCGCCCACCGCTTAATCTAACCCCGCAGGGCCAGCGAAGTTCCGTTGCCGACTACCTCCGCCCTTGGTGCGTACCGTCGCGGCGGGATCTCGGCTCAAGCCGTTGACCTCTCCCACCGACGCCCTGCAAACGACGCCCAGCAAATGCCACTTGCTGGCCATGCCAGCATGCCGCCAAAGATCAGCGACCATCGTCACGGGATGAACCGCGAGTAATAAGAGGCGAATGAGCGGGGCTGCGAGCTAACAGAGACGACCTAGGCTGCGCCGTTTACCTATTTGGTGTCACGGTAACTCGTTGCAGGCAAAGTGAAAGAAAATTGCGGGAATTTTGGATGTCAGCGAGCACGATCGGGGGGGCACTCAATTAGTGTTGTAGTGCTTGGTAACATTTTGCTCGCTATTTCGTTTATAACGGCGAGCCGAGTTCCCCTACGGCCCGCCGTATGATTTTCGATCCCCCCGCCATTTGATGACGTTTTTTACCAAGTAGTTCCCCTGGCGGTGGGATTTTTGTTTCTTGTTATTCCCATGTTGTGAGTTGAATATGCCTCGTCGTCCCGACACTGATCGCTCGCTTTTTTCTCGTACAGACGCCCGCAAGAAGTCACGCACGGCACGCGGTTTGAATCGCTTTGGCCGGCGATTGCATCATGAAACGCTTGAAAAACGCGAGCTGCTGGCCGCCGATCTGCTCGCCATCCGTCCCGATGCCGGTGCGCTGATTTCAGAGGGAACAAACCTCTCCACACCGCCGCGAGAGTTCAGTCTGCTGTTCAATGGGGACGCCAATCTCGACGAAAATTCGATCACCAATGACACAGTCCGCCTCGTTCGGGCAGGGGACGATGCGACCTTGGGAACCGCCGACGACGTGCAGGTTTCCCTCGGCTACGTAGGTTTCGTCGAGCCTGGCAACACCGATTCGGACAACCTGCACAAGATCGTTTTGCGTCCGGCGAGCACGGCAGCGGCTAACGCTACAGACCCGAGTTTCGCATTTCCCGACGATTTCTATCGCATCGAGGTGATCGGCAGTGGCAGCGATCCGCTGCAGGATCTCAATGGGGTCGCATTCAACGGCGGCCAGGATTCGCTCACGCCGTTTCGCCTGGACCGGGGGATCCAGGTGACGGCGGTGATTCCACAGCCGATCGAGCGTGCGCCCGGAGGCAGCCTGACGGTGCATGAGGATCGCATCGATGTCTATTTCGATGATCAAGAGATTGCTCCTGCGGTTGCTGAGAACCCCGCCTTCTACCGCTTGGTCGACACGGCGGGGCCAGCCGATGTGGCCACCACTCCCGATTCGGTTTCGTACTTTCCCGCCGAGAATCGGGTCAGCCTGCAGTTCTCTGCTGCGATTCCAGCGGCGACTTATCGATTGGACATCGGTTCGAGTTTGGCGCCGACAGGATCGAGTGGCGTGTTGCCGCAAACATTCTCGGGCGAGATCGGGACTTCGTTTGAAGACCTGCTTGCGCCCAGCGCAGCAGGCAATTTCGGCAGCCTGAGTTCCGGGACGAGTGTGAAGGTGGCTTCGGAGATTTCGCCACTCGGTTCGGTCGCGCTGCCGGCCCGGCCCGGTGGATTGGACGAGCCTGGCCACCGCGAGGTCCAAATCGAGGCCCACTACGGCAGCACCGGTCTCGGTCCAGTCGCCCCGCAAGCGACCCAAACACGCTATTACTCCTTCCCCGACGAGTTTCCAGCCAACGCAGTAGGGATCGTTTACAAGAACTTCATCTCTCCATCGGAGAAAGAGATCGTTCGCGGCATCCTCGAAATTTATGCCCAGCAGATTGGGATGGAGTTCGTCGAAAGCAATACGCGCGCCGGCACGTTGGTGATTGGTAAAGGCGACTTGCAAGCGGCCGATCCCGAAGCGACCTCCGGTCCCGGCGGTGTCGCGGGGCTCGGTGGCGGCAATCTCGTCGTGATGGACAAGGAGGACTACGCCGAGAGCAACCGATACTTCGGCGACGGGTTCACGGGGGTTGCTTTCCACGAGATCGGCCACGCCTTGGGGCTCGGCCACGCCTACGAGATCCCCGCCACGATGGGCGGCCCATTGCCCAACGATCAAACAGGGTCCAATGTTTCACCCGGCGACAACGACCTGATTCACCTGCAGCGAATCATACCGCCCAATAGCAACGACATCGATCTGTATCGGTTCAACCTCGTCGAACCCGGCGAGGTGCAGATCGAGACGTCCGCCGAACGGTTGGCGACGCCGAGTTTGCTCAACACCGTCCTGCGTCTGTTCCGCAAAAACGACGACGGCACATCGGAATTGGTGGCTCAAAACGATCGTTATTACGGCAGCGATTCACTGATCGAGGTGGAACTCGAAGCAGGCGAGTATTTCTTCGGTGTCAGTAGCGCGGGCAACGAAAGCTATGACCCCGCCATCCCGGACTCTGGATTCGGTGGGACGACGGACGGGAACTACGAGGTCCAAATCTCCTTCACGGCGCGACCAACTGCTGCGCAGCAGCTCACCGACATTGATGGGACGGCGATCGATGGAGACGGCGACGGTACCCCCGGCGGTGTGCACTCGTTCTGGTTTGAATCCGATCCAAACGCGATCTACGTCGACAAGCTCGCTGCCGCCGGCGGGACGGGGACCATTGCCGATCCCTACAATAGCATTGCACCAGCACTCGCTGCAGCGCAGGCGATCACGGCGGCCGGAACGACCCGGGCGCTTGTTCGCGTGGCCGGCAACGTCGACGAATCGAGTCCCACGGGACTGCGTGACGCGACCCCGTACTTGATCGGGTCGACGCGCTCAGGCGAGGCTCTGGCAGATGGCAACAGCTTGACGGTGCCTCAGGGCACCACGGTCCGCATCGAAGCGGGAGCGTTGCTCAAGTTGCGAGCCGCCAATATCGACGTGGGTACTTCCTCGATTGGCGCCAATCGAGCGGGCGGGGCGGTGCAAGTTCTCGGTACGCCAACGCTCCCGGTCTACTTGCGCTCCTATCACGACGATCAAGCCGGTGGCGATTCCGACGGCAATGGCCCATCACCCACCGGCGGTGACTATGGCGGGATCGTCCTACGCGACGACTCGGACCTCGAGTCCGACGGCGTCTTCCTCAGCACGATCAATCACGCGGACATCCAACATGGTGGTGGCAAGGGAACGCCCACAGGCACGCGCGTCTTCTCGCCCATCGATATCAACGACGCCCGGCCGACCATCTCGTTCAATACCATCACCGATGCGGCCAAGGCGGCCATCTCGGCGAGCCCCAATAGTTTCGACGATTCGCTCGGGCGGATCGGTCCCGATGTGCTCGGCAACTATCTTCGCGGGAACACCGACAACGGGCTGTTCGTGGGTATCCCCACCAACCTTGGTAGCTCTGTCCAAAAGATGACGGTCTCCGGTCGTTTTGATGATACTGACATCACGCACATTCTGACCGAATCATTGATCATCGTCGGAAATCCGGGTGGCCCGATTCTTGAAGACGGCGTGCTGACGGCACGTCCTTCGGGACGCCTGATTATTGATCCGGGAACTGTGGTGAAACTCCGCGAGTCCCGGATCGAATCCGAGCGGGGAGCCGCGACGTTGATCGCCGAAGGTACCGCGAACAGCCCCATTATTTTCACCTCGGTCGCCGACAGTCGCTACGGCGGGAGCGGTGTCTTTCAAACCAACAGCGGTAGTGCCACCCCGCAACCGGGTGATTGGGGCGGTTTGTTCTTTGGCGAGGCCTCGCGCGGGAGCCTCGACCACACGGTGATCGCATTTGGTGGTGGTGTCGTGCCGACGGCAGCCACCGCGGGGGGTGCTTCGGACCGTTTCAATGCCGTCGAAATCCATCAGGCCGATGTTCGCATCGCCAATAGCTTGATCACCGACAATGCGGATGGAAACGCCAGCGGCAACCGTTTTGGTCGTGGGAACAATCAGGCCGCAGCAATCTATGTCCGCGGATCGCAACCGATTCTCGTCGACAATCAAATCGTCGGCAATGCTGGCCCCGCCATTAATATCAATGCGAATTCGCTGCGATATGATACGCAGGTCGATAGTGGCCGAAGTATCGGCGCCGTCAGTCGGTACAGTCAATTCGACGACAATCGCGGGCCGCTGATCCGACTCAATGAGCTCGACGACAACGGCACGAATGGATTGAAGGTGCGTGGTGAGACACTGGCGACGCAAAGCGTGTGGGATGATTCCGACATCGTGCATGTGCTCGACGGCCAAATCGTCGTCGGGAACCACCACACCTACAGCGGTCTGCGATTGCAGTCCAACGTGTCTGAGAGCCTTGTGGTGAAGGTGGATGGAGCCGATTCAGGGTTCACCGCTACCGGCACGCCACTGGATATTGTTGACCGCATCGGCGGAACGATCCAGGTAATCGGATTGCCAGGATATCCGGTCGTGATCACGCACCTATCCGACGATTCCGTGGGAGCGGGATTCACACCCGATGGGCACTTGATGACCGATACCAATAATGGTGGCGGCGCTGTCGGTAACCAGGCTTGGCAGGGATTCCAGTTCGATGAGTGGAGCAATGACCGAAACGTCGCGATTATTCGCGAAGCCGAGTCACCGCTGACCGGCGGCGAGAGCATCAATTCCAACCCGATCACCAAAGCGCAACCGCTCGGTGTGCTGGCACCGGACCTCAAGAGCGGTGATGAGAATCGCCGGCTCGGCTTCCAAGTCCATGGCTACATCAGCCCCGACGATGCCACGGACGAAGATGTCTACAGTTTCCAAGCGACGGCGGGGACCCAGGTGTGGATCGATATCGACCGCACCAACACCACCCTCGATACCGCCTTCGATATCGTGCTCGACGATGGCACCCCGAGCGGCACGCTGGTCTTCAGTTCCGATGATCCCATCCCTTTCGGACAGCCGGGTGCGCTGACTCAAGAGCCATGGCTCGGGGGCGATTATTACACCCTGACCAACAACGATCCTGGTGCGTCGGTCATCCTCGTTGACACAGGCACGTATTACGTACGGGTTCGCGCTGTCGAAGTCGACCACGACGGGGATGCCAGCACGCCCGCTGTGCCGGTCAGCAAGGGTGAGTATCAGTTGCAAGTGCGTCTGCAGCAGATTGATGAATTCCCCGGTTCAACGGTCCGTTACGCCGACGTGCGTTATGCATCGACGGCCTTCGATGTGCAAGGCTTGCCACGGCACAGCCCATTGGTGGGTGACGCAGCCGAGGCGGACGATGCCGGCGGCAACGTGACTGGCGCGAGTTCGCAGGAACTCGTCAATTTGCTCGAAACCGACGCCGCGGCCATCTCACTAGCGGGAGCCCTCGGCAACGCCGCCGACGTCGACGTCTACCAGTTCAACGTCGAGCATGAAGCCACCCAGAGTATTCCCGGGGTGACGACGGCGGTGGGGACCGTGTCAGTCGTGTTTGATATGGATTACGCGGATGAGAAACGCGGCGATACCACCATTGCTGTGTTCGATGAAGACAGCCGTTTGGTCTTCATCGGTCGCGAATCGAACGTGGTCGATGATCAACCCGCCGTTGGCGGCGATGGCCAAAGCCTCGCTGATCTCAGTCGCGGGTCGCTCGGCACGGACGACCCCTACATCGGTCCGGTTCATTTGATCGCGGGGGAACAGTATTACGTTGCCGTGATGAGCAATCAGGTCACGCCGTCGGTGGTGGCGTCGCAGTTCGCACTCAGCGGACCCAATGGCACGGGGGATGCCGGCACACTGACGCGGCTCGAACCGATCAATTCAGTCGACCGGATCGTGGAAGATCATATCGGTTTCACCGGCTATCTCTCCAGCCAAGATGAGGATGGCGGCGGTTTGGCGAATAACATCCAACCGTTGACCGGGCCGCTGCTCGATATCAGCACTTCAGCCAGTCTCGACACCCACGTCGCCTCGTTCCGATTGCAGGATGTCGGTTTGTTCGTCGCGACCGATCGATCGAACCATGATGATCACGACAATTTGTACACCGTCGATCCCTTCAGCGGCGGACCGATTATCAAGGACCTGACGTTTGATGACGACAACCTGACCGATGGCGAAAATGACATCCAAGACATTGTCATCCGCGGCGATGGCGTCATGTATGGCTACCGACGTAATGTTGATGGTGCCAACATGGTCGGCCAGCTCGTGACGCTCGATCCATTCGATGGCACCGTGATTGCAACCCAGGACGATAATATTCCGGGTGTTGAAGGTTTCAGCAACGTTCGCGATGTATTCGATCCACCCAACCCCAACGCGCGGTCCCGCGCTCAGCGGGCCGATGAAGTGACACATTCGGATGAAGTCGATGCGGTCACGTTCCGGCGCAACGGTGATACCGGCGGCGACGCGCCGGTTCCTCGCTATGAAACCTACTATTCGGTGCGGGAATCCGACAATGCGTCGCGTCTTTACCGTGGCGATGCCAATGGGGATGCATCCCCAGCGGCTCCTACCAACACCACCAATCGATACGGGTTTATCGGCGATATCCAGCCGGCCGGTGTCACGTTCGCTGAGCAATTCGTTACGGTGAACAACGGGAACCCAGACGACTATCAGTTCACCAACATTTTGCTGCGGTCGAACATCCCGGGCGAGGCAGGCAACTTTTCGGTGAGTATCAGTTACAAGCAGGGAGGGGACCCAGTCGATGTGAGCCTCTTCGGCGATACGATCAATATTCGCTTGCGTCGGGCGGGCGATCCTCTCGTTGTCAACGCAACCGCGAACGACATTGTCAATGCGATCAACGATGATGATGACGTGAAGGAACGAGTGATCGCGCTGGTCTACAGCGGAAATGACAACAACAACGGTGATGGCAATGGAGGTCTCACTGCGGTGGGGCAAAGCGTGACCCCGAGAGTGATCGGAGTCGGCGCCGCCGATGAGGTCTTGCAAGGCCGCGTGACCGGTTTGGCAATGGGCAACTACGACGGCAGCGGAGATCTGTACGGTGTGACCAGTGGCGGCGAATTCATTTCGGTCAGCCGTGTCGATGGTGAGGCCACCGTTCTGCAAATGGTGCCGGGTGTGAGCTTTGCCGGACTCTCACAGGGGCCTCAAAACGTCGAAGGGGGACGATACAAGAACACGTTGTTCGCGACGACAGACGACGGCCAATTGTTCGCCTTCAACACCGATGGCACCTTCGCAAACGTCTTTGATTCAGGAGACTCGGCGCAGCTGGTTCAGGTCACTCCGGGCGGCGTCGCGGGTGGCGATTTCACACTGACTGTTAACGATGGCGTCAGCCGTCAGACAACTTTGCCGATTGCTGCCGAGGCTCCCACGAACATGAGCGTCAATGCGGAGCAGACGCTGCTGGCCGATGCGACCGTCGGCACTTTCACGCTCAGCGTGGAGAAGTCTTACAAGGCAATCACGAGCCTACAGAGTGACATCGATGACGCCACGGCAACGATCCAGGTACAAGCGATCAATCTGGTTGACGGTGTCGCTCCGTTGCCGGCAACACCCTTCGTGATCGAAGTGGAATCCGAACAGATGCTGGTCACATCGCGGGCGGGTAATACGCTCACCGTGGTCCGTGGGCACAATGGCACCACGGCTGTTGCCCACGCGGACACCGAAACCGTATCGGAGGTGGTTACCTCGACCGTGGCAGCACCAATCAATGCCGCCGCGACGACGATTCAAGTCAATGACGCAACGCCGTTTCCAACGGCGGGGCCGTTCCAGATTCGTATCGGCGGCGAGGACATTCAGGTCAATGCGGTGGCAGGGAATACCTTGAGCGTGGTCCGTGGCATCAATGGGACGACGGCCGCCGCAGCAAATGCGGGGGCAACGATCCAACAGATCCAAACGACCGGTTCCTTGACCTACGATGCCTCCTCTTTTGCCATTCGCAATGCGCTCCGCAACCTTTCATTCATTGGTTTTAACGGGGTTAATGTGTCGGGTGATCTGGCCGGCGGAGCGACCGTGGAGTTCCAGAACGGCTTGGGGCACTTGGACGTGTCGCCCTTGACGGCCGACAACAGCGGCCTCGGACACAACGAACATCAAGTCATCAGTCTGGGGGCCGGTGGTGGTGTCGATGCGGGGACGTACACGTTGAGTTTCGGCGGCGACACGACCGATCCGATCGCCTATGACGCTGATGCCGCTGCGATTCGTGATGCCTTGACGCTGCTACCGAGCATCGGTGCGGGCAATGTGAACGTCACGACTTATTCGGCCTTCCCCGGATCGACTGACGTTCAATTCGAAGTGGAGTTCACCGGGGCACTGGGGCTGACCGACCAGCCGGCAATCACCGCCGACAGTGTTGGACTGATCAATAACGAGCGTCAGCAATTGAGCATCACGGGGGCACCCACCGGTGGTACGTTCACGTTGTCACTGGGCTCATCGACTTCGGCGGCACTGAATTTTGATGTCGATGCCGCTGCTGTCAAAGCCGCGATAGTGAGTCTATTGAGCCAGGAGTCGATCACAGCGGTAGCCGACGACGTGACGGTCACTGGCGGACCGATGCCCGGCACCATGTTGGTCGAGTTCTCCGGGACGCTCGAAGATGTCGACCTCGATGAGATCGTCGTCGACGTCAGCTCGCTTACCGGTGGGACTCCGGCTGCGGCGAGCAACACACTCGAGAATGGCGATTCGATTAGCGTCGGCGTCAGTTCCTTACGCAGTGGCGGAGCGGGCGGCAATAGCCTGCTCGTCATTGATGAGGTGCAGGGGGTTCGCAGTGTTGAGGATTCTCTGGTGGCTCTATCGACGATTGGTCCGAATGATGTTCGCGTCCGCGGAGATCTCGCGACGGGCGTGACGGTACACTTCACCGGTATTCTCAGTGGTGTCAATGTCGATCCGATGGACGTTGACAACTCGTTGATGCTGCCCGGGGCCACCGCGACGACGACGGTCACCAGTAGCATCGACGATGGGTTGGGGGATGAAGCGAGTACATCGATTACCGGTATGGACGGAGCCCCCATTGGACTGGCGTTCTCGCCCTTGGATTTCAATCTCTGGCACCCGACGATGCAACGGGCAAACGATGCCGGCCACGGAATCAACCCGGCCCCCGATAACAGCCGGAATTCGCTCGGCGATGATTTCAACTTCGACGATGGTATCACCGGCACCCGCCAAACCAGCCAAGGGTCCGGCGGAGCGAGCTTCTACTTCGGATTGGAGCAGTGGACACGCAACCCCAACACCAATTTTCAAGGCTACATGAGCCCTGCCGATCGGACTGAGAACGCGCAGTATGGTTTGAGCCTCGAACAGCACCGAGATCTCAGCAGCAATGCTGCGATTCGCAACACCTATGATCTCGCTGGCGGTGCCAAAGGTTCGTTGACAACGAATGAGTTTTCGCTCGACACCGCCGACTACTACGATCGCCCGACGCTGTATTTCAATTACCTCTTGGAAACGGAAGCCGCCAGCGGTATTAACGTCAGCAACGTCGATGCGGAGCAGTATTTCCGCGATAGCGCTCGCGTCTATGCGTCGCGGGACGATGGTGTGACCTGGGAACTCGTCGCGACAAACAATTCGGTCCTGAGCGGCGCCGATGCAAGCGATGGGGACGCCGAGGCCGAACTGCCGACGTTCCTTTCTCACGTCGCTGACGCAGGCGCCAACAGCGCCGACCCACAACCCGAATCCAAGCAGATCGTTCAGGAATTGTTTGATGCCGAGGCAGGCAATCCCGTGTGGCATCAGGCTCGCATCGATCTGTCACCGTTCGCCGGAGAGGCATCGGTCAAACTTCGGTTTGACTTCAGTACGTCGGGTTCCTCTATCGAAGGCAATCTTTCGGCGGACCGGTTTGGTGACGTTAATGACGACGAGCATTCCGTCGGCGGATCAAACAACAACTTCGAAGGCTTTTACATCGATGACTTGATGGTCGGGTTTGCCGAACGCGGCGAGATGGTGACCAACGCGCCACCGACGACCAACAATGCCTTCACTGATCTGTCGCAGAACAATCGGACGGATGTCAATCGAGATGATGATTCGCTCACCAATCAACTTTCCGGTGAGTACCAACTCGAGATGCGTCGTGCCGGTGAGTATGCCTTTGGCAGCGAGGGTTCCGTCGTCGTTTTCCAAACTTTCGACACCAACGCACGGCATATTCTCGAGTTGCTCGACGGCACGGGAGTCGATGCAGACCGCAACAAACAGCGCGAGCAAGGTTTGCTCATCCTCGAGAACAATATCATCTCGGACTCCCGCGTGGTGGGCGTGCACGTCGCACCTCCCGCTGCTCAGGGTGAAGGCAGTGGGGTGACCTACCCGGGGCCAACGCAGAACTTCTCCGACAAGGACGATCAAGGGCTGGTTCCCGGTATCGTGATCCAAAACAACATCATCGTCGGTAGCAGCGGTGTCGACTATTCGGGCCAGCCCAATGGGACGCCCCAACGCCCAGCGCCTGTCGGACGGATTATCAATAATACGTTTATCGGCGACGGACAATACGGAGTACAAATCCGTGACAACGCCAGCCCGACATTACTCAATAACGTCTTCAGCACGCTGAGCAACGGCATTATCGACAATGGCGTCGGTGCGATTATTGACAACAACTACTTCAATAACGCTGGCGCCGCCTTGGGGAGCGATGCCCGCGAAGGTACCGATCCACTGTTCATTGACCCGGACGGTCGCAACTACTACCCGCTGTCCACTGCGGGAACGATCAACAACTCGCAAGACCTTCTAAATGACCGTGGGTCCTATGCGGCGTTCAAGGATATTCTCGGCATCCCGCAATCGCCTTACTTTGCACCGTCGCTCGATGCGTTCGGGCAACTACGCGTTAGCGGGGGCATCGGCGGTGATGGGGCGGGCCCGAATACCGATATTGACATCGGGGCGGCTGACTACTCGGACTTCGTCCAGCCCTACGCGAGCCTACTCAACCCTGTCGATCAGGACGACGCGGGGCTCGATAGCGATCCGGCGGAAACCTTTATCCAGCTCGACAATCCGGATGTTCAAGCTTTTTCCGTGCTGCTCTCCGACGGAGAGAATGCCAATTCACCTTTTGCAGGGACCGGCATTGATCCCGATACAGTGAATGCGTCCACCGTTCTGATCCGCCAGGACAATCGGCTGCTCGAAGTCGGTCGGGATTTCAATCTGGCGTTCAATCCATCGACAGGTGAGTTGCGGCTGACTCCATTGTCGGACCTCTGGAATCCGAACAGCGTTTACGAGATCATTTTGCTCAACGGTGACCAGAAAGTGGTCACGCTCGATGTCGAGAATGGCAGCGTCTTGACCGACGGCGATCAAGTCGCTGTTACCAATGGCGGTCAATCCGCGACGCTCGAATTTGATTCTGGGTATGTCGTCCAGCTCGGAGCCGCTGATTCGATCCTCGACGGACAAACGTTCGAGTACAGCACTGCGACGGGAACCCAGGGCTACACCGCCCGGTTCCAGATCAACAAGATGGCGACGAGTTCGGCAGGTAACTTCACCGGTGAAGTTGGTCTCGGCCAGACGCCTGCTGGCGATGACTTGACGATCGAGGTGACCACTCCCGGTCAGTTCGCGGTCGGCGATTTTATCCGGATCTCCGATGAGATCATGGCCGTCGTCGGTGTCGATGCCACCGCAGGCGAATTGACAGTGCAGCGGGCTGTGCTGGGTACTCCACGCATGGTGCATCAAGCTGGCGCAAGACCCGCCAATCTGGTCGAACAGGTCGACGCGGGCCAGCGCGCGGTGATTGATTCGGCCATTGGCAATGTCGCGACTGATGATTCCTTCCTCGTCTTCCAAGCCAGCGACTTGGGGCTCGACCCAGCCGAACTCGCGTTGACCGGAATGATGACCTTCGTTCGCGTCAATGAGGAAGTCATGCGGGTGACAGGCTACGACGAGGGTACGGGCACGTTGACCGTGCAGCGTGGAGCACTCGGATCAACGATTGCCTCCCATTCGCAGTTTTCCATCGTCGAAGTGGTTGCCAGCACACGCAGTGCGACACTCGCGACCGACCAAACTGTGCATCTTGACGACGTGCTGCTCGATGGCACAACGGCGGGACCTCTGACGGTGACGGGCGATCGTCTGCTCGCCTCCGACCGCATCGTCGAAGTCACCCCGGATGCGGACTTCGTGCCCAAGGTCGGTGACCTGCTGCAGATCGGTAGCGAAATCGTCAAGATCACCGATGTCCAGCCAGCGGCGATCGCGGGAGATCTCTCGCTGTCGATCGATCGTGGATTGTTCGATACAGCTGTGGTCGAGCACGCCGCGACGATGACCGAAACAATCGCGGGCGTCGAGACGACGTATCCGACGCCAATTCGATTGATCGACTCGGCATTCCAGACGATCAGTCTGTTCGAATCCGATCCGCTCGATGACGTGGAATTGCCAGCGGTGAACGGCGCCGCGGAAGGCCAGATGCAATCGGGCATCGCCTCCAAGATCGCCCGCGCCATGCGAGAGTTTCAGGCGTCCGAGCCGAGTACGGCGGGAGATCTCGATCTGCGTTTGCCGCATGCTCAGGGAATCGAAGGCGGACGCGTCTACCTGGGCGGACATGTCGGCGATTCGATTGCATTCTCCAGCGGATCAGCGGCAGGGCTGTCCGCCAGCCTCGTCGCTGGTGCGGAACCGGGCGTTTCGGACGGGGCCATCGCGGTACCGTTCATCCCCAGCGCGAGTTTCCCGCAATCGGCTGTCAACGCGGCCGTGCTGTCCGCCATCAACAACGCTGACAACCTCGGTCTGACGGGTGTCTCCGAAGGTGGTGGCGGATTCTATCTCGTCAGCGATTCCGGCGGCGATATTGCCGAAATCAGCGTGGCATCAACCGGTGGCGGCTTCACAACGAGCGTCAGCGATGTCCATGGCATCGCGGACAAGGCCGGCAATCTGCTGCGGCCCAACCGCAGCACGCAGACTCGCTTCACCGTGGGCGTCGGACCGACGGCATACGACTTTGGCGATGGTGTCGATACCGCCGACCCGAACAATCTCGCCCGACACACCGTTCTCGGCTTGGGAACCGACCTCGATGGAGATCCCCGTCTGGGCCCTGTCCATGATTCCAGTGGCCGGATTGTCGATAGCGAAGATAGCGTGGGGGCGAGTTTCGATCTCGCCAATGTGCTCCGCGATGACGCCGTCACACCCCCAGCGACAGCGATCGGTGTTGGCATCGATGCACTGGCGACGACGGTCCAGGTCACTGCGGGCACAGCCGCATCGTTTGCTGATCGCGTTGGCGGGTATCTGTTGCTCGGCGACGAGATCGTGCGACTCGATGCGATTGGCTCGGCAGATTCCCTCAAGATCGCGCGAGGACAGCTCGACTCTCGCGCGACGAGTCACGATGCATCCACGCCGCTCACAGCGGCAGACGACGAGAACGGCCTCGACCTTTCCGCCGTGGAAGCGACATTCAACATCGCCCGAACCACGACCGACGGTGGTGGGCCGGTCATGATCAATGTGCTGGCGACCGATTACGGCGTCGTCGATGGCTGGATTGATTTCAACCACAACGGCAGGCTCGACGTGGGCGACAATCCCACGAATTACGACGAACGTGTCTTTGACACGGTAGCCGTTTGGCCCGGTGAGAATCTCTTGCCCGTGAGTTTCCCGACCACACTGCCCGGCGGGGCAACGATCACCGGCGACATGGTGATGCGTCTGCGGGTCAGCAAACTCGGCGGGCTCTCGGCGGATGGATTGGCGATCGGTGGCGAAGTGGAAGATCACGAGATCACCATCGTCGCGGGTGTGCCCCCGCTGCTGAAGGACCTCAACGACGACACGATCGACGACGATCAAACCGAATCGTTCACAACCACCGAGCACGTGCTCGGCATGGGGGCGACACCAGCCACCGGGATGGTCTTCCAAGCCTCGGTCGATGCCGATGACCAGGCGATTTCGGTTCTCGAGATCGTTGACTTGCAGTCCGGGCGTGCCTATCCCGTCGAAGGCGGCGCCGCCGTGATCGATGAGCTGCACGATTCACTCGGCCGCCTTGCTGGCAAGCTAACCGTCCAGTCCGATAGCACGGTCACCTTCGTTCCTCGTTCCAACTACGACACGGGGCCGGTCCCAGGACCTGATGGAATTCCAGGCACCGCTGATGATGTTTCCCCTGTGCTCGAGTTTGGTTACCGCGTCGTTGACGCAAGCGGTGTCGCTGGCGTGGAGACCGGCACGATTTCACTGAGTGTCACGCCCGTGAACCAGGCACCGACACTCGATTCGATCGCAACAACGTCTGACGCAGGCGAGGACCTCGACGCCCTGGTGGAAGACCAAGACCTCGATGGCGACAATGTGATCGATAAGCAGAACGTGACACTGACCGGCATCTCTGCCGGTGCGGGCAACGTGCAACCGGTGCGTGTGACAGCGACCACCGTCAATCTTGCCGATGACGGCAGTGGCGCGTTTGTCGACGGCGCCAGTCAGTCGCCGCTGCTGATCACGGACCTCGAAGTTGTTGGCCTCGATGGTGCTGCCTATGACGGTGGTAGCTCGCAGGCAAGGCTGGCCTTCGGCACCACACCGGACCAGTACGGGACCGCATCGATCACAGTGACGGTGACAGACCCCGGACTCGATGGTGATTTCGATACGGCAGCCGACAATTTGACTGTTTCAGAAACCCTGACGGTCACCGTCGCGCCGGTCAACGACAAACCTGCCACCGTCGAACGACTTTGGACGCAAAGTGAAGCTGCAGAGGGTGCGGGAGAGACGCCGGTTTCGTTCGCTTTCACCGCCGCTGATCTCGCTGGCACGTCGGGCGCAGCGAATCCGTTCGACGACAAAACCCGTGTCGACGCCGGGGGCAGTGGCGCCGCACCGTTCAATGAAGAGAATCAACTCAGCACCTTGACGGTGAGCAAGCTGATTCTGCCGGACAATGCGGTGATCACTTATTTGCAAACCGATGCCGCGGGCGACACTCTCATCACGCAGGCGGATCGCACCCTGGAATTTGCTAATTTGTTCGATTCTACCGGCGCGGTTTCCTATGGCGAGGTGACCGTCACCTTCGCCGGCAGCGATGGGCAAACCGGGATGCTCGTCATCCAACACTCCGGTGGCCGTTTTGACTCGGCCGTGTACACCCCGGAAGTCGACGCCAATGACAACTACGATGGCCTCCCACAGGAGCTGCAGTACGTCATCTCGGACAGCGGCGTTTCGATCGCACCGAAGGTCAACAGCGGTGAGCCGGATACTCAGCTCGGTGCGACCGACCCCATCGAATCGAACCCCGAGACAATCCGGTTTGCGATCACGCCCAAAGCGGATTCGCCATTCTTGGGGGATTTCCTGTCTGACATCAACATCGACGAGACGGAGGCGGACACCGACCCGTCCAACGATAGCTACACGCTCCAGCTCGCCGACCTGTTCGTCGATGAGGATCTAGCCTTCCTGCTCGGGGCCGGGGCCGATGAAACCGGTACCGTCCCAGCGAGTTGGATATCGATCACCGCCAATGCGGGCAATCCAGCCGGATTGCTCGCTCTTCCCACGGTCAATCAAACCGCCGATACGGATCCAATCTCGCTGACACTCACGCCCGTTCCCGATGCCTATGGTGTCGCGGAGTTTGATGTCACGATCACCAATCCCGACAATGGCCTGGCCTCGGCGACCAAGACACTCACTGTCACCGTCAATCCCACCAACGACGCGCCGATGACCAGCGATCGCGTCGTGACGGGACAGGAGGACATTGCCTACAGCTTTGATATTAGTGATTTGATCCATCCTGCAAGCGATCCCACCGTGGCCAGCGAGTTCGTTGGCGACGGTGTCACGCCGCCGATGTACGACGAAAGCGAACAGGACCTGTTGGTCTACGGCTTCCAGTATCTCGACACCGAGTACCTGTCGGCCGATTATGACAACGGTCCCGGCGTCGACGCGCAGCAAGTGGTCGAATTGCCCAACGGGGATGTGACCTTGACGTTCCGATCGGGCGTGTTTGTTTCGGGAACCTTTACTCCCGACCCCGACTACTTCGTCGATGACGCCGCGGCTTCGGCGCTCGCCGGCGATGTCTTGCAATACACCGTCATCGATGCCGGTCAGTATTTTCTTTATGGTCCCGGTACCGGTGCGGATTCGGGGTCGACGGTGCTCGTCGGCACCGCTCCCGTGATCAATCCATTGCCGGCTGAGGCACCGCAAATTGCATCGGCTTCGATCACGTTCGTTACCGAAGCCGTCAACGACGCGCCCACGATCCCCGCTTACACGCCAACGGTTAACTTCTATGAAGATCAACCGACTTCGTTCAGCGGTATTCTGCAAGCGAATATTTTTGCTGACCCCACGACTGATCGTATTTTGCCCGGGCCGGGGAACGAGCGGGTCACACAAACGATGGTCGAGCCGGTCACGCTCAGCTATGTCAGTGGCACCGCGGGCATGCTCGCTGGCGATCCGACGTTGAGTCTCAGTGGAACCCTCAGCATCGAACCGATGGCCGATGCATTCGGGACGGCGGTCTATGAGATCACCCTGACCGATAGTGAAGGGGCGACGACCACTCCGAAACCTCTGTTGACGATTTCAATCGATGCGGTCAACGATCAACCGATCGCCTACAACCGCTCGATTATCATGGACGAAGCCGTTGAGCCCGCCACGGCGAGTCAGATGATTACGGCGGAGGATTTGATTTTGGGCAACCAACTCAATCTCGGCCAGACCGTCGAACAACCTGCGATTCCAGCACATGCCGATATCAATCCGCTCTTTGCCGAAAACGATTCTCTCGAAATCGCTGAGATCATCGTCCCCGATGCGAGCGGGAACCCGCGGCCATTCCGAGGTGCATCGAACGAACCGAGTCAGGTCGAGACAGCCACCGGCGGAATCCTGACGCTCACTTTCGCTCCTTCGCAGAGTACGAACGTGCCCGCCGGCACGATGCGGTTCGTTTCCGCAGAGTACGTGCCGGCTGTCGACTACAACCAAACGACGCCTTACTTCAAGGTCACCGACGACTTCCAATTCATCGTGCGAGACAGTGGCCCCAATACGACCGATCAGGATGCCACGCTGCAACACCGCAGTCTCAGCGAACCTGCCTCGGCCCGGATCAGTGTGGTGGCGAAGAACGATCCACCGGTCTTCCCAACACTCGAGATTGTCGATAGCACAGTCACCTTCTCTGAGATCGAGGTGGGGGATACCACGCCCCAGCAGCGTGATGTCTATGCCGGTTCCGGGACCCGCGTGCAGGCCGGCCCGTCCACTGCGATCGACGAGCTAGCACTGCAAACCGATGTGGGTGTGCGGTTTGTTCCCGTATCCGTGCCACCGGGGTTGATGGCGAGTCTGCCCACGATGACCAACGATGGCGTGATCGAAGTTCACCCGAACGCGGATGCCTATGGTGACGCGGTCTACGACGTGATCGCGAGCGATGGAATCCTCGATGCATCGGCGCAGCGAATCACGATCGCGATCACTGGGACGAACGACGCGCCAACGGCGCCGGCCTACGCGTTCACGACGCTCGAAGACCAACCGGTAACGATCCATGATGTCGCCAACTCAGTCGATTTGTCCGACGGGGCGAGAGCAAGTTCACTGCCGGTCGATTCGCCGTTCAATGAGTCTGGCCAGGATCTTCAGGTCGTCGGTATCGGAATGGTCGATCCAAACGATCCGGACACCAATCTGCCCACGCCTGATGTGACGGCAACGGATGCGTCGATATCGTACGTCTTCGATGCGAACTTGGGGACCGAGACCGCGACTGAGCAGGTCAAGACGCCTAACGGGACACTCGATGTCACCTTCGAACAACGCGTCAACGGCGAGTTGTCCAGTGGGTTCATCAGCAAGATCGTTTACACGCCGGATCCCGGCTACAACGACACACTGCCCGACGACACGTTCACGTACTTCGTCAGCGATTACGGCAACATGCCAGTCCCCGGTAGTGATCCGGCACGCGATCTCGTGATTCCGACGGATGTCGCTAGCGAACTCAGTCTACCGGCTCGCGTGAGTGTCCGCGTCGGGCCGGTGAACACACCACCAACCGTGCCAGAGTTCGAAGACAACGGCGTCTTTGTTTTCGATGAAGACGCGACTGCGCCCGACACGATCCGTAACCAAGTATTCCTCGATGATAGTTTGGTTATCGATGCTGGCGGCGGTGCCGATGAAGCCGATCAGACGGTGCAGATCACGCTGACCGCAGACGACACGACGCTCGCGAACCAAGTGTTCTCCGCGCCCACCACATTGACAGCCGATGGTACTCTGCAGGTGTTCCCGAACCCCGATGCATTCGGTACCGTCACCTACACGCTCAGCGTGGTCGACCTCAGTCCCGAGGGTGACGTGCTCACCAACCCGCCCGTCACGCGGGAGTTCACGATCGTCGTCAATTCGGTCAACGACCAACCCACCGCTGCGGCGAAGGCCTTCACTCTGGCCGAACATCGCGAGGAACTCGACGCAGGTGGCTCGCCCGTGCCCACTTCCGATGGCGATGGCTTCCTTGACATTTCTGCCGAGACGCTGCTGCTCAACAATGCTGCCGGCGGCGCCGCTCAACCGAGCTCGTTCGTCGATTCGATCGAACCGCCATTCAACGAAATCGATCAATTGGGTGACCTGCGCGTGACCGGTCTCGGTCTAGCTGGAGCGACCGCACCAGCGAAATCGGCAGACGACCCCACGCTCGTTTATGGCGACGTGGCCGGCGAAATGATCGCCACCGATTCGCTCGAGATTGCGAACGGTACCCTGACGATCACCTATCAACAAAGTGATGCCGACGTGAGCGACCGGTTCGTCAAGTCGATCCGCTACACACCCGATGCCGACTACAACTCGGCGTCGCCGTACGATCCGACCGATCTGTTCACCTACTTCGTTGACGATGGCGGCAGTCTTGAACATCTCAGCGCAGCGGCGATTGTCACCATGACGGTGACAGCGACGAACGACCTGCCGTCGATCCCGGCACTGCGTAGTGACACTGTCAACGCCGCCGAGTTTGTGGTCGGTGACGAAGGCGGGGCGTACTCCACCAATGTATTTACCGATTCCGGTGCCGTGATCTTGCCGGGACCGGCGCCATCGGATAGCTCGCCGGGTGCACGAGATGAGAACGCGAATTCAACCGTGCATATCGATCTCGAACGGATCAGCGGAGCCGGTGGGCTGTTTGACACCGAACCGACGCTGACCGAGAACGGGACCCTCTCCCTCGATGCGAATCCGGATGCCTTCGGAAGCGCCGTCTACGATATCGTCGTCAGCGAACGGGATCTCAGCGGGAACACGAGCCCCGCGCTCGATCAAGTCAGTCGGCAGCGCATCACGATCACGCTGAGCAGCGGCAACGATGTGCCGACGGCTCCCGACCGAACTCTCGAAATGCTCGAGTTCAGTGAGTTGGAAAATGGCACGGGGAATCCCGTCACGGGAGATCCGACCACGATTGTGGAAACCGAGCAACGCCTCCTCGACCTCAACGGCGACTTCGAAGGGCCCGCTTCGGCGGGCGGCAGTGCCGATTTCCCTGAAATTCAGACGCTCCATGTGACCGGCATCGGCCTGGCTGGCGATACCACACCCGCCGTGACAGGCGAGAGTTTGGTTGGTGATTACGCTACCAATCCCGGCACCGGCAACATGGAGGCCTCGCAGTCCTTCACGCTCGCCAATGGTGTGTTGACGGTGACCTTTGTCGAAGTCACCAGCGGCAATGCCACCGAACGGTATCTCGATCGTTTGTCATATGTTCCCGATACCGATTACAACTCGGCGACACCGGGCACGACTCCTGACCAGTTCACGTACTTTGTCACCGATTCAGGAACGCCGGCGGAGACCAGTGCTCCCGGTTTGGTCACGTTGCAGGTCAATCCGAACAACGACGTTCCGACGTTCACGGTCAATAGCGATGCCTTCGGTCCCAACGACACGCTCTATGCACCCATTCGCGATGACGGGGGAACAGTCACCTTCTCCGGTCTCGTTTCGGATCTGTCGCCTGGGCCTCCCACCGCGGCTGATGAGCAGGCCAATCAAACAGTTGTGTTCCGATACCAGCCGGCGGATTCCGAGGGGACCAACGGTACCGATCTCTCCACGCTGTTCCGCCGCGAGCCGGACTTGATCAACGGGACTCTGTATCTCTATCCCGCGGTCAATGCTACTGGCACAGCAACGTTGGTGTTCCGGGCCGATGATGGCCCGGATTCGCGAGTCGATCCCAACACCAAGTATCAGGAGTTGACGCTCAATATTGATATCGGCTCACGGCCTGTTCCCGAAGCACCACCTATCCGCACCGGGACCTATAACAATCCCGACAGCAGCGGTGTGGCGATCGTCGATCTGAACGATGTGTTCCTCTCGACCGATGGTTTGGATCTATCCGAGACTGTGATCCTGACCAACGGAACCGGCGGGGTTGCCTCGATCAATCCGACCACCGGCGAACTGGAGTACCGTCCCAACCCCGGCCATCTCGGCGAAGACGTCGTGATCATCGAAGTGCAGGACAACAGTGGGGTCAAGAGCGGACCTGTCGAAGTTCAATTCAACACGACCCGCAATCGCTTGACCAACCCCGTCATTGCCGAGGATGTTAATCGCAGCGGCTTGGTGACCTCGCTCGATGCCCTGGTCGTCATCAATCTGCTCAATGAGCAGGAAAATGGTGACGGCGTCCCCGTCGATTCAATCTCGGGAGATGACTATTACTACGACGTCAGTGACAACGGGGTCGTGACCTCGCTCGACGCGTTGCGAGTTATCAACTATCTCAACGAACAGGGCCCTTCGTCGTCACCTGAGCCGATTGCACCCCAGTCGACCGCCCCGCAGTCGGTCATCAGCCTCCCGGAGGTTGACTCGTCCATCGTCGAGGAGTCTTCGGTATCCACCATTGACGCGGACGCTGCCAAGGTGAATGGAACCGGTCAAAGCGATGCTTCGAGCACGGCCGTCTTGGACTTGATCGCGGTCGATCAGGCCCAGGACAAGGAGAAAGCGGACCAGAGCGATTCGCACGAGAGCAGCCTCGACGCCGCCATTAGCGATCTGTTCTGAGCCCGCCTGGGAGCGTGTGGAGGGAGCCATTTGTCTAATCGCAAAACATGGATTCCGGTCGGAAAAGCCGACCGGGGATCCTGCTCCCCCGTGTGCTTGCCACACGGGAAGCAACGTTTTGAAATTAGAAAGCGGTTGCTATTGCCCGTTGCTCCCCTGTCGGCTTGTCCGACAGGAAGCTGAGTTTCCGAGGGTGACGCCGAGGCGATAGCCGAATGGCACTTACTTTGGACCCGTTTGGGGCATGGCTCGGTTGGTAACCCGATGCGTCACGGCGTGTTGATTTAGTCGGCTATCGGCGGCGGTGGTTGGCGCTATGATATCTGCAACGGAGGAACTCATGGTTAAATTCTCGATGCCACCGCTTGCTCGCGATCAATTGGTGCTCTTTCCCGAGCGACTCGATCAAGCGATTCCCGCCGATCATAGCGTCCGACTCCTGGATGATATTCTCGGCAGACTCTCTTGGAACCAGTGGGAACAGAAATACAACGGGCGAATCGGACAGCCACCGATTCACCCCCGTGTCCTCGCCAGCGTGATTCTCTACGGATTACTGTGCCGTATCCGCACCTCACGGTCACTCGAAGAAGCACTCATCGTTCGCGTCGACTTTCGTTGGCTCGTTGAAGGACGCACGATCGACCACACTACGATCAGCGAATTCCGACGCAAAAACTCCGACGCACTGAAGGATATCTTCGTCCAGATTGCATTGGTCGCTCGCGATCTTGGTCATCTGCCGCTTAAATCGCTGGCGTTTGACGGCACTCGGATACGAGCGAACAACCGCAAGAGCGGCACCCGGACGCCCGAAGAACTTCGCAAAGCCAAGAAAGAACTCGCAGCCAAGTTTGTCGAACTCGAAGCGAGGACGGCTGAGGCAGATAGCAAAGAAGACGAGCAACTCGGTGCCGAAAACGCTCATCAGCTCCAAGAGGAACTGGCCGATGTCAAGCAACGTCGCGAACGTGTCGACGCTGCCTTGGCTGAGATCGATCGACTTGAATCTGAAGGCAAAAAGGTGCCTGCCCGCATTCCCATCACCGATCCCGAGTCGCGAGTGACGCCGAATAAGGAAGGCGGCTGCGCTCCCAATTACACCCCACATGCGACAGTCGATGTCGATAGCGGGTTCATTGTTTCAGAGGGCGTGATCGCTGAGGCCAACGAAGACAAAGAGATGTTCGGTGCGGTCGAGGATGTCAAAGAGTCCTTTGGCTTGGAAGAACCTCCTGCTGAGATGCTCGCGGACGGCTTGATGAGCACCGGCGAGAACCTAGCCAAGTGCGAGGAGGCTGGCATCGATCTTTATTCGCCGATCAAGGGTGCTGGCGAAGACAACCCAGCGATTCGCCCTGACCCCAGCGAACCGGTAGCTTCTTCGGACTTGGATCGCTTGCCGACGACGACGACCAAGAAAAAAGACGGTACGAAGACGACGAAGTTCAGCAAGGCAGCCTTCGTCTACGATGCCGAAGCGGACTGTTACCGGTGCCCGGCTGGCAAGGCGATGCCTTATGCGAACAAGACCAGCCAAGTGGAAAACGGTCGAAAGCGAATCAAGTATCGCTACAAAGCGGATGCGTCGGACTGTGCCGGTTGCCCGTTGGCTGAGCGTTGCTTCAGCGGCCAGGCGAAGTCGCGTCAAATCAGCCACGAACAACACGAAGCCGAACGGATCGCTCACGCGAAGAAGATGGGCACTGAGTCGGCGAAGACGAAGTACTCCCGTCGTCGGCATCCTAGCGAGCGTCCCTTTGCGATGATCAAGGGTCACTTCGGGGCACGTCGTTTTCTGACGCGTGGTCTGAAGCGAGTGGGCAACGAATGGCGTTGGCTGTGTACGGCGTTTAACCTTCATCGCCTGCTCAGTCTGATCGCCAGCGGCACGGACCCGCCAGCGCTGAAACCGACAACGTAGTCCACGTCCCCGCTCGTTCCCTCCAGCCAGCCGATCCCACGCCAATCAACTGGGATCGCGTTGTGTCTGGAGCGAACGGGGGGTAAGGGGGGAAATCAACCAAATCCGCCACCCTGAGAACTAAGTCAACACGCCGTGACGCGTCGGGTTACCATCGTGATGATGCCCCGAACAGGGGCAAAGTAGATGGCATTGGCCGTGAGGCCTCGGGTAGCGTGCACACCCGGCCACGCGCGCGTATCGGCACACTCCAACGACAGCCCGCTTCCGTCTCGGCCTGAAATCGCTGCATTTGCCGCTGCGAACACTGGCGTTTATAACGGAGCGTGATCTCATCAACCAGCACAGCGAGCGCGGGCGGGCGAGGCATCGCGCGTGCGCGGCAATGGGATGGGGCACCGCCCTGATCAGCTGCCCTCATGCGGGAAATCAAAATTCGCTAGGAACAGTTCAGGCAGTTCCAATCGAGAGGGCATAATCGATCGGCCGCATCATTATCGTACCAGGCAATGGTTCCTGCCACGGAAGGATGGTACAATGCCCCCCCCCCCCCCCCTGCATTTCATTGGCTGGATGTACTCGCCGAGGGCAGGTTTGATGACGTTGCAACCCAATTGTTCGATTTTCCTATGGCTGCACCGCTCGTCGCGAACCGCCTCTCGTTGCTCGACCAAGTCACCTGTCCACATTGTTGGAATGTCTTTGCCCCTGCGGAGTCGCTATGGGTGTCCGAACACCCAGATTTGATCGGGGATGCGAAGCTTGGCGACATCCACGCCGTGCGTTTCTTGCCCTCTCGATTTTCCCCGGAAGGCGATGCGATTGATTCCGAAGGCTACCGAGCCACGCGTCTAGCGTGTCCGAACTGCCACTTGGAAGTTCCCCGGCCGCTGTTTCAACTGCCCGCCATCTTCTATTCGATTCTGGGGGCCCCCGCGTGCGGCAAAAGCTATTTCCTGGCTTCGATGACGTGGCAGCTGCGTCAGATGTTGCCAAAGCGATTCAAGGTGACGCTTCATGACGCAGATGCGTCCGCCAACGCAAGACTGCATGCCTATGAGGAACAACAATTCCTCAACGCCGATCCCGATGCCCTGGTATCGATCGCAAAGACGGAAACGCAGGGTGACATGTATGATCAAGTCCAGATGGGCGACCACTCGATCACGCTTCCACGCCCATTCCTTTTCACGCTGCAGCCCACTGCAACCCACCCGAATCATGCGCGGGCGAAGGCCATGTCGCGGGTGATCTGTCTCTACGACAATGCGGGCGAGAGTTTCTTGCCAGGCACCGATTCAGTCACCAGCCCAGTCACTCGGCACCTGGCTCATTCCGCCTGTTTGTTCTTTTGCTTTGACCCCACTCAGGATCCGCGTTTCCGTCGCGCGTGTGAAGGCAAAAGCGATGACCCGCAAATGAAGCCACGCAACGCGAGATTGCAGCGTGAAGCCAGCGTTCGCCAAGATACGATTCTCTTAGAAGCGATCTCGCGGGTGCGGCGTCACGCAGGACTACGCGAAGACGAACAGCACCAGGGGCCAATGGTCATCGTCGTGACAAAATGGGACAGTTGGAAGGAACTTCTGCCCGATGTGTCCAACGCCGAGCCATACTTTGACCGCGACGAACACTCGGTGCGCACGCTCGATAGCGATCGGATTCGCGAGACCTCGTCGGCGGTCGAAGCCCTGCTGCAAGAATTCTGTCCGGAGATCGTTGCCGCCGCCCAAGGTTTTGCTCGCGAACTCGTGTTTATCCCGGTCAGTGCCACCGGGGTCAGCCCCGAGGTCGATGACGCCACGGGCTCACTCGGCATCCGGCCCTGCAATATCCATCCGTACTGGGTCGAGGTGCCGCTGCTATACGCGTTGTCCACCTGGACGCGTGGATTGATCGGAGCCCAGTACCGGATCCCTAAAAAACAATCGTCAACGGAGGACACTGACGCGTGAGTTTGGAACTTCTGTATACCTCGGCAGCCTCCGGCCTGCGGCAAGGCAGTCGAGGATTTTGCACCGTCCTGTCGACCAGCGGCATGCCTGGGAACCTTGCCCAGCGGCTGGAAACGCTATCGGGGTATCGACACGTCTTTTCACCGCAAGATGATCAGGCCGCACAGAACCCCATCAGTTTTTCCCATGTGAGAATCCGCACCGGGGGTCAGTCATCGAGTGTGCTCTCGCGGGTGGCGGCGTACGGTACCGACTACAGCGGCCGGACCAATAAGCTGGCCCATCACATCGTCGTCGATTCGCACGAGCAATCGCCTGCCGGACCTGCCTGGCTTTTGGCTCACGCCAACATCATGCGCACCCAGTGGGACGGGCAGAACCAAACGCCGCCCACCGGCCCCACCCTTCCCCAGAAAAACCAATCCAGCCGCGTTTGCACAACTTGGGATGCGACTACCGGAGACGCGGGTTGGGGTGGTTATCTCGCCGGCCTCATCGCCGCTCCATCGAACAAGCCGGTTTGGATCCTTTTCGATCTCTCGCAAAGTCAATCGCTGCTCTCGCTACTCGATGAGTCGATCGCCCTGCTGCCCGAAACGCAGCGTTGGTCAGCCACGTTCAGCACCTACTACACCAACCTGCCACCTGAAATTGATTGCCGAGTCCGCTGCGTCCTTGCGGGCACCGATGAAGCCCGGCTCGCGTCCGCTCGGGGCACAGTCATCGATCTGACCGCCAAGCTCCCGCCCGCGGCTCACTCTCCGTTGACTGAACTCGCCCGCAGCGGCACACACTCAGCCGAGTCAAACGACTCGCCCCTTACCGATCCACTCACAGCGGCCATCTTGCCCGCTGCTGCACCTCCTCCCGTCGACGCCCCGTTGGACTCGATCGATATTCCGCCTGGAACGCGTCCGTTTCCGGATACTGCGAGAAAAAACGGCAAGCGAGCGACACCGCCGCCACAGCCTGTCAAAGCGAAACCGAAGTCAAAATCAACGCTCATCCTCGTGTCGGTGATCGCACTGCTCCTCCTGGCCAGCGGAGCAGCCGTCTACGGAATTCAGAGGTATGCGAACTCGATCGCAGACAGCGGGGACTCCACCGATCCTCAGTCCATTCGCGATGAGCTAGACGAAAGCAGTCAAACCAAAGCGGCTGCGGAGGAGCGTGATGAGTTTGCACTGGAAACACGAGAGAGCAGCACGCAAGCCACTGAGTCTGAGTTGGCAAGCCAATCAAACACAGACACGCCAGAGAAACCAGTGGACAAGTCCGAAGGTGGTGACAAGGCTGTAGAAGAGCAGGCGTCCAGTGAAACGCCTGTCGCTGCTGATACTCAAATGCCATCCGATGATGATGGAAAAGCCAAGGGAAAAGATGCGATCACAGAGGTTTCAAGCGTCAAGAAGGACGTGGAATCGACGTCCCACAAAAGAAATCCTGCAGTAGATATTCCAGGAAAAGAGAACGAGGCAGACAGTTCTCAGCAGGCAACAGATGCGGATACTGTTGCAACGGAACAGGATGACAAGAGAACGCGAGTCGAACTTCACTACTCACAGAAGAACGGAGTACAAAAGCTGAAGGGAGAAGCAGTGTTCTCTCATGACGCGGACGAAATGCATGAAGCCACTAGCGTTAGTTTCGATGATGAAAGCAGCTTCGAGCCGATTGAGGATGGTACGAAAATCGAGAAACCGGAATTCCCGAGTAGCTTTATGTATCTCGAGATCCAGCGGGACAATCCATTGCAATCCGTGGTTGTTGGATTCGATAGTTCGCCTGCATATAGCGGGAAAAAACGCAGGCATAAATTCGATGGTCAGTGCCTGGAATTGCTTATTAAACTAAGCGAACTCCCTGCGAAAAGGAAGCATGTGACAAGCTGGCAGCAAGTAGGCACAGATTGGCCAGAGACCGATAACGGGAAAAAGAAAACTGCCAATGCCAAGAGCGCCAACAGGATCAAAAAAAGCATTTCTGAGTTAATACCGCATCTCACGCTCGAGGGTCTTACTGAAGATAGCATTTTTAAACTATCCAAATTGATAGTTGATCTGAATCAACTGAAGGAGCAGGAAATCGTACCCGATATGGATCCCAAACTTTCACTGCGAGTCGAACACGTTCGCAACCTCAAAGAACTCTGCGGTGAAATCGTCAGCGACCGCAACGAGCTTACCGAACCTCAAACACTCGGCGAGATCACAATCATTTTTCGGGCCAAAGCACCAAACAGTGAATCTGCAGCGATTCAGGACCTAAGCAAATTGGACACAGAGATGACGATCAATCCTGAGTTTGTTCTCGTTCTCGACCCGGAGCAAAATTGATGGCGACGTTGGTGGAGCGGATTCGGCAGGCACTGGGCAAGCGGGATGGGATTTCCGAAGAGACGATGCGTCCCCTCGCTACGGCTTATGCGGACGAAGTCACGCGAGTCAATACACGACTCGCCGAGGCCGTCGCTCTCCTGCACAAGGGACTGCGCAGCGAGGGGATTCAGGTGGCGTCTATCTCGCCCAATGCCATCGACGCCGCTGCAAAGCTGGATCTGCCCGATGACGAGCGAGAGGATTGGTTCGATATCCTCCAGTTTCTCGATGTGCCCGTGCCACCGAAGCTCGAGCGAGACCTAGTCGACCAGCTCAATGAAGCCATCGTCGAGACCCAGCCCCTCGAGGGATTATTGACCAATCACCGGCGGCTGGCGATCGCGCGAGCTCCGTTGGCGTGGCGGCTGAAAGTCCTCCGGAGGATCGCCGAAGTCGATGCGACCACACCGGTTTGGGAAGAGGACATCGAGAGCTGGGAAAAGGTACGCCACAAACAGTTGACTACCGAAGCGAGGGCAGCGATTTCTGCAAAAGATCCAGTCGCCCTGAAAGCTCTTCAAGACGAGCTAACGCAGTCGGCGTGGCGATTGCCACCCGACCCAAAACTGACGGCAAGGGTATCAGCGACGCTCACAGGGCTGACCGAACAGGACACGATTTCCCAACTGCAAGGCGTCGCGGCGAAACTCAATGACGCCTTCTGCCAATTCGACGAGCCAGGTGCTCGCTCTGAATTAACTCGGTGGAATGAACTGGCTGCCACCCTGACCTCGCCGCTGCCTCAGGAGCTGGAGGAAGCAGCAGAACCGCCGATTCTCTGGTTGCGAGAAATTGATCGGGAGAAGCAATCGCGGGCGCAGCGGGCTGCGGCGATTGGTGGTCTTGAAGCGGTGCTCGATCGCAAGGCACCTGTCGACGACCTCGAGCGGGCCTATCAACAAACGACGCTCTTTGAACAACCGCCACCAGACGAACTGGTGCAGCGATACCAGGTCGCGATCGAAGATCGTCAGATGACCAAGAAGCGGCAGTTCTTGTCGATCATTGCTGCGGTTTTCGCCGCGACAGTGATCGCTATCGTGGCCTTCGCGTGGTGGCAAATCGATGCGGCGAAGCAGGCTCGCGCCATTGCCGCGGAACAGGAACTTCAATCGCTGTTGGACAGCGGTGATTTGGACGGTGCCAGTTCTTTTCATGCCAACTTGCGGGAAACGGATCCCCAACTCGCAGGCACCTCGGCAATCGCATCTCTGAACAGCCAGGTGCAAACCGCCATCGGTCAACGCACGCAGAGAGCCGAACAGTTTGCGGACTATTTGGCGAAAGCGAATGCGGACGTGGATGCCGAGATCGATCTTTCAGCATTGAATCGAGCGGAGAAATTGGCGGAAACGGATGAGCAGAAGGGGCGTGTGTTTGAGCTGCGAAGTCGGTACTCTGCTTGGGAGGCGAGCATCGCCACTCAGCAAACCAAGGAGCTACTCGAGGAGCTCAAGTCGACCCGAGACACGTTGACGGAACTGGAGGAAGGTGCCGGAGGCGACGATGCGTCGCGAACACTCAGCAGGATTCTCGACAGTTTGAAAGCACTGCCGTCGACTTTTCCCAGGGCCGCGTCCTCAGCTTTGGCACAGGTCAATTCGGTGAAAACTCGCACGAACTCCCTGGACAAGGCAATTCGTCAACGCCGTGAACGCATGACCATTCGAGACGCAGCGATGGAGGACGTACACGCTGCCAAATCGCTTGATCAGTTGGCTGAGCGACTAAAGAGGTCGGCGAGCCAATTGGACGACGCGTCGCTTGCAGATGAGTTCCGCCGTGCTGCGAGTGAACGCGAGTTATGGGACCAGGGACTGATGTGGAATGAGTACGCCAACACAGCATCAAAAGCATTCACCTCAGGCCTGAGTGCGGAGAGCATGCAGTCGATTGTCAGCGCCAAGTCGGCTTTGGGTCGCGGCGTGGATCATAGCCTCATGCAACTGCCAGTGCCCGTTGCCGACCGGATTGAGCGATTCGCTGATCGCACGGAAGTGCTAAAACGCGTGCTCGGGGGCTTGCCGAACACGGTGGTTGCGGACCTGTACACAGTCGTCGTGGAGGATGGACGAGGCGATCGTTACTTTGTGTTCAAATCGTACTATGATCGAAAACGCGATTCCGTCTTCGCTCCGTCCGACGATGGGCGGGCGAAGCATCCCGGTGTTGAAGTCGTTGCAAATGACTCCGGTGCTATCAAAACGGTGGGCTTGGAAGGAAACTTTGAGATCCATAAAGAACCTTACGCATCCATCAAAGCCCTCGCGTCGATGTATGCGGCTCGCGGTGACGAGTTTCTGAGTGACTGGGAGGGGGAGTTTCTAAAGTTGATCGCGACCGTTCGAGGGCGCGACCAACTCGATGGCCAGATCAAAGAGATGCTGTTGCAACACCTGCTTAGCGGCGCGATTGAAGGGAGTGCGTATCTTTCCAAAGCATTGAGCGAGGACCTGAGATGGCTAGAGGGTCGGAGCAATGAGATCGCTTATTGGTATGAACCATCGGTGCCCGACAACTCGCTCGGTCCGAATGTGGAACAGCGAATGATCCCCAAGCTATCAAGGGTCTATCAGAATCGCCCCAAACTCGATTTGAAATCCTTGAAACTTCGTGATTTGAAGTTTGATTGGGTCGGTACGCTAGGCCGTGGCGATGATGGATCCATGGCGGTGAAGTTGAATCAGCCAGCTGCCGCCAACGGAAACTTGGCTATCGTTCGGCCCTCACCGACAGCCCCTGAGAAGGCTGACTGGGTACCGATCGGCCGCCTGAAATCCGGTACAGTAGAGCTAACGCAATCCGAAGCCGATTGGATTGCTGGTCGTCCGGTGTTTCTTTACCCCAACAACCCCGATTCCGTCAGTTCGAGTTCCCGCCGATGAGCGATGATCGTATCTATATTCGATTCAAGGGCAAGACGCTCGGCCCGCTGTCCAGCGAGAAGGTTCGAGGCCTGATTCGCCGTGGACAGATCACGCGAATGCATGAGCTCTCCTCCGACGCATTGACCTGGCAGCGTGCTGAGGAATTTGGTGATTTTTTTCGCAGTGCATCGAGCCCAACTCATGCCCCACCAGCGTCGGCCCCTACCGCAACACAGACGCTAGCGGAATCCTCGTCGCCGATCGCCGGACAAGACGCTGACGATGGGGTTGAATGGTACGCTCATTTCAACGGCGACAATCAAGGCCCAATGAACCCCCAAACGTTGTTGACGTGGGTGAACTCGGGCGACGTCCGACGCGACACGTTGGTCTGGCGAGCCGGGCTCGATGACTGGCGGCCAGCCGTGGAGGTCTTGCCGGAACATTTTTCCGCGACGCCCAACGAATCCGCTGCTGAGATGGGTTATTCCAGTTCTAGCATCGTTGGGGCAGATCAGGCGGCAGGACAACTTTCAGCCGAAATTTGCGAGCGTTTTACCAATCATCGTGTCTGGGTAATGATCCTGAGTGTGTTGGGATTGGTGTTGTCCGGCTTGGCCGTGCTCTACTTTATTACATCCATGATCGTTGGCGCCGAAGCCAAATGGATGCCCTTTGGTGGCTCCAGGTCGGTGGTCTATGGATTGACAGGTTTGCTATTTTGTGGACTGTCGATAGCCGGAGAAGTGTATTTGCTGAGCTATGCGAGCAGCCTGAAATTGCTCGCTCGGCATCGAGACAGATTGCATTTGCGACTCGCGGCGAATCGGCTCCAATCGTTCTGGAGGTACTGTGCAATCGTCTTGGTAGCGATTGTCATTTTGCTGGTTGGTGCGGCAGTCTTGCTGATGGTCATGGCAGCAGCGGCAGCGAACGCGGTCACATGAGCAATCCATCCCCATCGGCCAGCCCACCGCTGCCACGCCCTCTGAGTGTTGCGAAATCCGATATCGAGAGAGTTTTCGGTGTGAGCGCAGCGGGCGGCACTGCCGTCAATAGTGGATTCGCAGGGGTCATCGCGTTGATCTTGACGACGTTGTTCTTCGTCATTGTTCACTTCCTCCCGCCGGGCTACTTTCGCGCCATGTTGCTCGACCGTGGACCGACGCAGTACGCGACCGTGTTCCTCGGATTTTGGAGCATTGTGATTCTGATCATCAAGCAAAACAAATTATCCGTTCAACGCAAAGCCCTCCGACACGCCGTTATCCCCGAGAATCATGAATTTGTATTGACCAGTCAAACTGCCGACCAGGTGATTCGCAATATCCATGCATTGGCGGACGATCCCACCCGATATTTGGTCTACAATCGAATTCTGATTTCGCTCTCGAATCTCAAGAATCTCGGCCGCGTCAGCGATGTCGACGACATCCTGCGAGCGAGCGCCGAACGTGATGAATCGGCTCACCAAACATCATTTGCTACCGTAGGCGGATTTCTATGGGCCATTCCCGTTCTCGGATTTATCGGCACGGTGCTCGGACTGGCTGGCGCAATCGGGAACTTCAGCAGCCTACTCGACAAACAATCCGACGTTAGCGCCATTGTGGGCTCCTTGAAAGAAGTTACCGGCGGGCTCAGTACAGCGTTTGAAACCACACTCCTGTCACTGGTTGTGGCGCTGGTCATTCAGCTATGGATGACGTCGCAGCGAAAGGCAGAAGAGGTGTTCTTGGACGATTGTCAAGAATACTGCCTGAAACAGATCGTCAGCCGTATCAAGATATTGCCTTTTGAACCGGGGCGAGAAGTGTAGCGATGGCGAAACGCAGGAACACCGGTCCCGGCATTTCATTCTTTGCCTTTCAAGACATCATCACCGCCGTCGTCGGCATCTTTATCTTGATCACACTCATCTTGGTACTCCAGCTTGCCCAGCGTGTGGAAGCAGCCAGCGAAGCGGTGCCGCAGGACATCCAACCGATCGTGGATACCATCGCAGAGTTACGACAGCAGATCAGCCAGATCGAAGCGGAGATTGCCGAGAGGTCTGCAGCGGGATCCCAAACGGCAGGCCTCAACAAGTTCAATATTGCTGAGAAAGTGGAGCAATTGAAGTCAGAAAACGCCCGTCTGGCGGCACGCATCGAGACATCACGCAGCAAACAAAGCGAACTGAAAAAGTTGGCCTTCGTTGCCCTTGCGGAGTCGGAGAAGCTGGCCAAGGAAGCTGCCTCGCTGTCCAAGCACCAGCAGGAACTGAACGAACTGGCCCAGCAAACGGCCCAGTTGCAAAGCAAGCAGAAAGCCCTCCGCAGTGATGACTCAACCATTTTTCGCGACCAGACCGACGAGGGCACATTCCTCGTCTTGATCACCGTGTCACCCGAAACAATCAGAATCCGAGATGGTCTGCTCCAGACTGAACAGATTCTGACGGGGACCTCACGAATCGATCAATGGAAACAATGGCTCGCCGAGATCCCGTTATCGCGACGGCACCTGCTCCTTCGCATCCGGCCGGGGGGCGAGCGTGATTTTCGTTCGATGAAGTCGGCTGCAGACGCGGCAGACGCGGCGTACGGTTTCACGGTCGTGGGAATGCAAGAGGCCGCACGGTTCGCGCACGAGGTTGGTGAGTTGCCATGAGAGGTCAACAGGATCCCGGATCGAGTTTCGAACTCTTTCTCGATACCATCTGCAACACGTTTGGCGGCATCGTGTTTCTCGCCATTTTGCTCGCAGTGATGCTCCAGAATCGCGCAATGGTACAGATGGAAGAAAGCGACGCCGGCACCCAAGCGTCCGCAGAGCAAGTTCGCAAAACGATGGCAGAACTTGCCGAAGTGTCCTCCAAACAACAGCTCCTGAAGATGTCACTTTCGGCTATGCCGAGTCGCCGCACCTCGGTCGATGATCGTGAGTTTTTGCGTCTGCAGCAGAGGCAGAGTCAATTGATGCAAGGCATCGACGCTGCCCTCGCTGGCGAAGCCGATACCAGCAAATTGTTGGCCGAGCGTCTGGAGGCCAACGCAGTCCAAAGGCTTGAAAACGCAGCGATTCCCGAGGAATTGCGAGAAGCGAGAAGACTGGCAGCAACAACCCGAAGCGAATTCAAACGTCTCGTCGATAGCAAGCAAGAAACACTGCGAGTACCACGCGTGCGCTCCAGCGGTAGATCATCGCTACTGGTCTTGATTCAAGACAGCAAATTGTATCTGGCCAAGATGCCGTCGTCGTTCTCACGTGGCTTCAATGAGAAGCAGGTTTCAACGAGGACGGCCGCAGACACCGGTATCGAAATCACACCGATCGCCAACACGGGCTGGGACCTCCGCCGGGGCGAAGGCGCCCGCGAGTTCCAACATCTAGTGCAGCAGGCCAAATCAGGGGGACACGCAATCACGATTGCGATTTGGCCCGACTCCTACGAGCAATTCTCCGATCTCCGCGAACGGATGATCGAATCAGGAGTGCTGTATCAGCTGTGGCCTCAATCCAACGACGACGTTCTAAAAGTCTACATCGGCGTGGGGACGTCGAGTGTGCAGTAGCCTCGGGCAATCACAGTCCGGTCGATCACAAAATTCCCGGGGTCGGACTACTGGGCAAGTAGCGTAAGCTTCCAGCTTGCGATTTTTGCCGACCGCAAGCTGGAAGCTTACGCCACTTCTTGATCTCTCGATGCTTAGCCGTCCCTCGAACCGAAATCGCTGAGCCAGACAGGGACAGGCATTGCTTAGTTGTCTTTCCTGGAGTTTTTCGTAGGATTCCTAATACCGTCATCCACAATACAGCGTCACGCTCAGTAGGGAGAAGACCATGCCCAGGCAAGCTCGTGGGGAAGTGATCGATCCGAATCAAATTCAGGTAGTTCATTGTGTGGAACGCTGTGTCAGACAGGCATGGCTTTGCGGAAAAGACGCCGCCACTGGACGGTGCTATGAGCACCGCAGGGGCTGGATCCGCGACCGTATGGAGTTTCTCGCGTCCGTCTTTGGTATCGACTGTTTGACCTTTTCTATCATGAGTTCGCACGCTCACCTGGTGCTTCGCAGTCGGCCCGACGTTGTGGCAGCCTGGTCCGATGACGAGGTCGCCCGTCGCTGGCTGCGGCTGTTCCCCAAACGCCGAAATCAAGACGGAAGTCCCGCCGAGCCAACGATCCCGGAGCTCGACATGATTCGGAACTGTCCAGAAGTGCTCGCCGAGCGGCAACGGCGATTGTCTGACGTGAGCTGGTATATGCGGTGTTTGGCCGAGAATATCGCCCGGCGCAGCAACGCTGAAGACGAGGTCCGCGGGCACTTCTTCGAAGGTCGCTTTCGAGCACAGCTGCTTCTCGATGAAGCCAGTTTGCTGGCCTGTGCAGCCTATGTGGATCTCAATCCCATTCGCGCCGCGATGGCCGAAACGCCGGAAACGAGCGATTTCACTGGGGCGAAGGACCGGATTGACGACTGCCGGCAATCGGGATCACGCAAACGTGAAAGCACGCATGACTGGGAGCGTGGGCGGGGGCGTCGACACAGCGGCTGGATGAGTCCGATGGAGATCGACGAGCAGAGGGATCCTGTCGGCCCGAATCTGGACGACTCGGGGCGGCGCGGTAGCCTGAAGGGATTCCTAAGTGTCTCGTTGGAAAGGTACCTGGAATTGCTTGATTGGACGGGGCGTCAAATTCGCAGCGACAAGGTCGGCTCAATTCCAGAGCATCTGCAGCCCATCCTGACTCGCATTGGCTTGGACACCCATGGTTGGTGCGACATAGTGCTCAAGTTCGGTCGAGTATTCCGCCGCGCCGCCGGCAGCCCAGAGCATTTGGCCGAAGAGGCAGTTCGTCGCGACCAAAACTGGCTTTGCGCTCCCGGCAATCCGCTGGGCATATCGTCGGTCTGACGCAAACCGATGACAACTAACCCGAATTCGATGCCCCTTGGGTTGGCTGCTGCGCGGTCGTGGAGCAATTATTTGGAAAACGGTCGGATTGCCAGTGACCAAAGCTGAATTGGGCAGATTGGCGAGATTTGCTGCTACCGAATCCGCGATCTGGTGCACAAACAAAGTGAACAAACAAAGTGAATGGCCCTCTTCTCGGCCGATTCCGCGGGGACCAACGGTACCGACCTCTCAACATTGTTCCGCCGCGAGCCGGACTTGATCAACGGGACTCTGTATCTCTATCCCGCGGTCAATGCTACGGGCACGGCAACGTTGGTGTTCCGGGCTGACGATGGTCCCGATTCGCGAGTCGATCCCAACACCAAGTATCAGGAGTTGACGCTCAACATTGATGTCGGCTCGCGGCCTGTTCCTGAGGCACCACCCATCCGCACCGGGACCTATAACAACCCCGAAAGCAGCGGTGTGGCGATCGTCGATCTGAACGATGTGTTCCTCTCGACCGATGGTTTGGATCTATCCGAGACGGTGATCCTGACCAACGGCACCGGCGGTGTTGCCTCGATCAATCCGACCACCGGCGAACTGGAGTACCGTCCCAACCCCGACCATCTCGGTGAAGACATCGTGATCATCGAGGTGCAGGACAACAGTGGCGTCAAGAGCGGTCCCGTCGAAGTCCAGTTCAACACGACCCGCAATCGCTTGACCAACCCCGTCATTGCCGAGGATGTCAATCGCAGTGGCTTGGTGACCTCGCTCGATGCCTTGATCATCATCAACTTGCTCAACGAGCAAGAAAATAGCGATGGTGTCCCTATCGATTCGATCACCGAAGACGACTACTACTACGACGTCAGCGACAACGGGTTCGTGACCTCGCTCGACGCCGCCATCAGCGATCTGTTCTGAGCCCGCCTGGGAGCGTGTTGAGGGAGCCATTTGTCGAATCGCAAAACATGGATTCCGGTCGGGCAAGCCGACCGGGGATCCTGCTCCCCCGTGTGCTTGTCACACGGGAAGCAACGTTTTGAAATTAGAAAGCGGTTGCTATTGCCCGTTGCTCCCCTGTCGGCTCGCCCGACAGGGAGCCGAGTTTCCTTCACCCTCTCCCCCACGAAGCGCAGTGGAGAGGGGGGAGTAGTTAATGGAAGGGGGCTCGCTCCGGGCATGAACAGAGCGGAAGAAAACATGCGTAGGTAATAATCGAGTCAACACGATATTTTGAATAACCCAGTATTGCGCTGGTTTGGGACTTTCCGTTGCGCTGTCGGCCCTCCCCGGATATCTCGCTGAAGGCTCGATAACCGACCCTCCCAGCTTCGCCGGGCGGGTGAAGTAACTCGTTGAGTCACAATCACTTATAAACCGCACGACTTCCCAGTCGCCGGCCGGGGATGCGATTCCGAGGGTCACGCCGAGGCGACGGCCTTGATCTGGCATTCAGCCGGATATGGGGTATAGTGGAACTATCCCACCTCAGCGCACTTGGGTCCGGTTTGCCCGCCCGCCTGCCTCTCCGTCGCTTCCCACCACCGAGTCCAACGCATGTTGCCGATCGATTCGCGGTTTCTGACGCTCGTCGTCCTCTCACTTTTGATCGGTGCAAGCGGTATCGCTGCGGAACCGGACTCCGGAGAGGGTGTCGATTTTTCTCGTGACATTCGCCCGCTGCTCTCCGACCACTGCTTTGCCTGTCATGGTCCCGACGAGAATAAGCGGGAATCGGGCGTCCGTTTGGATACCGCCGATGGCGCTCTGTCGGTCATCGATCGGGAGGATTGGCAGTCCAGTCTCCTGCTCGAACGAATTGACGAGGAGGACCCCGACATGCAGATGCCGCCTCCGGCGTACCACAAACCCCTCAGCGAGGAAGCCAAGTCGCTGCTGCGAGAGTGGGTTCGCGAGGGTGCCGAATTTCAAGCTCATTGGTCATTCATCGCACCGAAACGTAGCGAGCCACCTGCGATGGCGTCTTCCGATGACGTCGACCCGATCGATCAATGGGTCAACGCGGCATTGGCAGGCAAATCACTGACGCCACGCCCGGCAACGGACCCATACACCCTCGCCCGCCGTGTCGCCTTGGACCTCACTGGGCTGCCGCCCTCCTGGTCTCAGGTGCAGGCATTTGTCAACGATTCCGACCCGGCTGCCTATGAAAAGTTCGTGGACGATCTGTTGGCGTCACCGCACTACAGTGAACACATGGCCCGCTATTGGTTGGATCTCGTTCGCTACGGTGATACCCACGGATTGCACTTGGATAATTATCGCGAGATGTGGCCCTACCGTGATTGGGTGATCGAAGCATTCGCTGAAAATATGCCGATGGATGTTTTCATCTCCGAACAGCTCGCCGGTGATCTCATGCCGGACGCGAGTCTCGACCAGCAAGTCGCGTCGGGGTTCAATCGGCTGAACGTTACCACGAACGAGGGCGGGTCGATTTATGACGAGGTCTTTGCCCGCAACGTGATCGATCGGACAGACGCGTTTGGGACGGTTTTTCTAGGTTTGACGACCGGCTGCGCGGTTTGCCACGACCATAAGTTTGATCCCATCTCGCAACGCGAATTCTTTTCCTTGTCAGCGTTCTTCAATTCGCTCGATGGTCGCGCCCTCGATGGAAACGCCGAAGATCATCCGCCGGTGGTCCGAGTCGCCAGCGAATCGCAACAAGCGAGGCTCAATGAACTCGCCGCGGAGATCGCTGCGATCGACGATCAGGCAGCGGGACTTTTGCCCGAGGTCGATGCGGCCCAGCAGGATTGGCAAACTGCGCTCCACGCGGATTCAGACGCGCAGTCTGCCGTGCTCACGCCGAAATCGGCCCAATCGAAATCCAAGACTCACACGAGGATTGATGAGGGCCAAGTCATTTCAGTCGATGGAGAGATTGCGGCCAAGGAAACCATCGAAATCGAATGCGAACTTCCACCGGGGCAGTGGCGGATGTTGCAGTTAGAGGCGTTGGTCCGCCCCGATTCCACCCGCGTGGGTGCCTCGCCCAATGGCAACGCCGTGCTCAGTGAGATTGTGCTGCACGCCCGGCCGAACGATGAGGCCGAATGGAAGCCGTTGGAGATCGATATTGCCTTGGCGAGCCGCCAACAAGATGATGACGGGTTTGCAGTCGACAAAGCCATCGATGGATCGATTGACGCCAGCCGCGGTTGGGCTGTGGGAGGGCACCAAAGCGAAGGGCCGAGGACAGCATGGTTCGAACTCGAGGAGAGCTTGGATTCGTCGGCAACCGAGCCAGTCCAAATTCGGATCCAGCTGCATTATCAATCGCAGCATGTGGCTCACATGTTTCGTGACGTGCGTTTCAGCCTCTATGAAAACTCCGAGGCTCGTCTGGGCAAGGCGTTCGCCCGGCGCGCTATCGAGCTACCCGAGGAACTGCAGGACGCGCTCGCGGCGATCGCACAAGGAGAAACACTCGCGATCGAAACCGATGAAAATGCCGATGCGAATTCGAGCGAAGACGCTGGTTCCGGTGCCAACGCGGTGCGAGATTTTTACCGGCGCGTTTTTAGTGATTCCCCACAGTGGCTGGCTCTGCAAGATATGCGGCAGGGTTTGGTGACGATGCAGAAGGACTTGCGGAGCGAGGTGCCAACGACCCTGGTTTGGAAAGAGACCGACGAGCCGCGAGAAGCTCGCGTACTACTCCGCGGCCAATACGATGCTCCAGGCGACGCGGTGCCGCGCGGCGTTCCCGCGTTCTTGCCACCTCTGCCTGGCGACGATGCTCCCGACCGACTCGCGTTGGCTCAGTGGCTGACCTCGGACGAACACCCCCTAACCGCCCGCGTGGCCGTCAATCGTTTTTGGCAACAGCTCTTCGGTACCGGGTTGGTCAAGACGAGCGAGGATTTCGGTAGCCAGGGGAGCCCCCCTTCGCACCCCGAGCTGCTCGATATGCTCGCGATTGACTTTCGCGAAAGCGGCTGGGATGTCAAAGCGATGATGAAACGACTCGTCATGACGGACGCGTACCGGCGAGACGCCAAAGCCAGCGAGGAGATGCTGGCGATCGATCCGAACAACCGCTTGCTCGCCCGTGGGCCGCGGTTCCGGCTCGATGCCGAAATGCTCCGTGATCAGATACTTTCGGTCTCCGGTCTGCTTGTCGATCAGCAAGGCGGTCCGAGTGTCAAACCACCACAACCCGTTGGGTTATGGGCGGCTGTTGGATACACCGACTCCGATACCGCGACCTTCGTGGCCGATGAGGGTGACAAGGTTTATCGCCGCAGCGTCTACACGTTCTGGAAACGCACCAGCGCCCCGGCGGTCATGACCACGTTTGACGCCCCGAGTCGTGAGTCCTGTACGGCGCGGCGAGAACGCACCAACACACCGTTGCAAGCCTTGTTGATGCTCAACGAGCCCCAGACGATGGAGGCCTCGCGGGCGTTGGCCGGCGAGATGATGGCATCGGACGCGGAACAATCGCAACTCGCCCTGAAAGAGATTTTTGAGCGAGTCGTGCTGCGTTCGCCCACGGATCTCGAACTCGCATCGCTCACGCGGTTGCTGGAAGATTTAAAACAGCTCTATGAAAGCGAACCCGATCAGGCGACCGAGCTGGTCGGTGCGGCCAATCCACGTTTGGCTGCCTGGACCGTTCTCGCCAGTACCCTGCTCAACCTAGACGAGGTGATCTGCAAATGAGTCGCTCATCCGCCCAACATGCTGCCGATTTGATCAATGCGTCGGAAGCTCAAACACGTCTGTCGCAACTCACCCGCCGCTCGCTCTTCTCCCGCTCCGGTGCCGGGCTCGGGATGGCCGCATTGGCGTCACTCGAGGGGACAGCCTCGGCAGCCGAGCCAGCTGCGGCGACATCGTTGGACGCAGGTTCTGCGCCCGATTCCAAACGTGTCGGTGGCCTGCCCAACCTGCCGCACCATCCACCGGCGGCCAAACGGGCGATCTATCTGTTCATGTCGGGCGCCCCCAGCCAAATGGATATGTGGGACCATAAACCAGCGATGGCAGATTGGTTCGATAAAGATCTGCCGGAATCGATTCGCCAGGGCCAACGCCTGACCACGATGACCAGCGGGCAGTCGCGTTTTCCGATCGCGCCGAGCATCTATCAGTTCGCACCGCACGGGGCCAATGGCACCATGGCGAGTGAGCTGATCCCGCACATGGCAGGCAAAGTCGACGAGATCTCCCTGGTCAAATCGATGTATACCGAGGCGATCAATCACGACCCTGCAATCACGTATATCTGCACCGGGAACCAGTTACCCGGCAAAGCCTCCTTGGGATCCTGGCTCAGCTATGGTTTGGGGACAGAGAATGCCAACCTGCCCGCCTTTGTCGTCATGACGGCATCGTGGACCGGGCGCAAACAGGCTCAAGCGTTGTACAATCGATTGTGGGGTAGCGGCTATTTGCCAAGCCGCTATCAAGGCGTGGCCCTCCGCAGCAGTGGTGACCCGGTCCTCTACCTGTCCAACCCCGATGGCATTGATTCCCGTGTCCGCCGCCGCATGCTCGACACGCTTGCCGAACTCAATGGCGAGACGCTCCGCCGCATCGGAGACCCGGAAACCGATGCTCGCATCGCGCAGTACGAGATGGCGTTTCGGATGCAGACCAGCGTCCCGGATTTGGCCGATCTCAGTGACGAGCCTCAGCACGTCCTCGATCTCTATGGGCCCGATGTGTTGAAGCCTGGGACGTATGCAAATTGTTGCTTGATGTCCCGGCGTCTGGCTGAACGAGGCGTCCGATTCACGCAGATTTTTCATCGTGGCTGGGATCAACATGGCGCCCTTCCCAAGGACCTCCCCAATCAATGCCGTGACACCGACCAGCCTTCGGCCGGGTTGCTCACCGACTTGAAACAACGCGGGATGCTCGATGACACTCTCGTTGTTTGGGGCGGAGAGTTCGGGCGGACCATCTATTGCCAGGGAAAACTCACCAAGACCAACTACGGCCGCGACCATCATCCCAAGTGCTTTACCGTATGGATGGCTGGGGCGGGCGTACGCCGTGGGCTGGTGCACGGCGAGACCGATGAGTTCAGCTACAACATCGTTCGCGATGGTGTCCACATTCGCGACCTCAATGCCACCATTCTGGAACGCATGGGGATCGACCACGAACGACTCACCTACCCTTTCCAGGGACTCGATCAAAAGCTCACCGGCGTTGAAAAAGCCCGGGTCGTGCGCGAACTGCTCGTGTAGCCTCATGCACCCCGCAGCAGTGTCATCGTTCTGCGTCGGAGCGACTGTCTACCGAATCGCGGTTTCTGCCGCCGCGATGTCCTGGTCACTGAGATGCAACTCACTTGGTGGATGTGCGGGAAAGTGAAAATTTTCGGAGAACATGTCGGGTTCATCGTAGTCATAGCGCGTCTCGAACCGCCACACTCGCGCGATTTGGCCACCGGGGTCGACCTGGTATCCGAAGTCGAATCCGTCGACCATTTTCCAGTCCGAGCTCGCCAAGCCAACCTGGGTTAGTTCCGCGAGCGATCGAGGCCAGCGGCCTTCCTGCAATTGGAACTGCTTGATGGCCACCGCCGTCACTGTCCGGCGTTGCTCCATTTCATCCCGAGCCAAGTGCTCCGCACGGTTGTCCATGAAATAAAAGTCCGTGATCGCACTACTCGTCGCCAACGGAATCGATGAGAGACCCGCGACGGCGGCCCGGGCAAGGTCCTTCTCCTGACGATCGGACACCGCGCGGGCGGCCATCACGTGCTGGCGAGTCCCAGCCCCTTGGAGCCGATCGTAGGCGGAGTACATGCGGAGATTCCGGGCAATTTCCGTGGAAGCAATTCCGAAGGGCAGGATATTGGGGCTGTTGCGGCGGTCATAGTGGTCGCTCTCATTGAGTGTCTCAATCTTGTCCAAGAACAAGGCCAGCTTGTTGTCGAGATACTGGCGCCAGAGAACCTCGCGGTCTACGTGACCACTGAGTAACCTTCGGAGACGGCGCAAGTCATCCGCCTGCCAGAAGTCGTGCTCGAGCGAGCGATGGATCAATTCGTACGGAGGGGCGACGTTTTCGATGCCCATGGCGGCTTTTCCTGCCGCGACGGACAGTTCCAACAATTCAGCCGCGTAGGCACTGTCTCCCTCGTGGTAGGCATATCGGAACTCTTGCTCGAGAAGATTGTCTCCACTCCAGTTCCCATTGCCGTAGACCGGCACTGTCAGCCAAGTCGGTGAACTACCTTGCTCCGCGTGCGTCTCTGCGAGTAACTCTCGCATTCGATCGATCAGTGGAACAGCCTCCTCGTGATAATCCTTGGCGAGCTGGGCAGCCGGCCAGGGCTCAGAGGCGGGAACCAAACCGTCTGTTTCCTCGAGCAATCGAAAGGCTTCGTCGTACTTGTACTGCATGAACGAGACCGCAGCGTCCAGATCTTTCCATTGCGTATCTTTGTTGAGCGAGGAATCATGCACACGCTCGGCGAGCTGTGTCGCCACATTCATGGGTTTCCCATCGGCATGCAGGTTTGCCAGTTCCGCCTCGACGGTATGGCGTGCAAACCATTGCTGAGAGAATCCGTAAAGCAGCAAACCGCCAACGATCAGCAGTGGTAAGAGAGCGAGGGCCAGGTAGCTCGTTTCGCTACGTCGTGACGGCGAGATAGGTGCATCAGCCATTTTAATTGCTCTTGGGTTTCAAAAAGTAGCTACCGTCGCCAGACGGTCGTTCGGTCACATCAAACTTATCCACGCTCACCAGTGCGGGAGCAATCCATGACACATATCGATTTGCCTTCCCGCTGGGAGGGGCGAGCGAAGCGACGGGAGGGCTACGCTGAAATTCATTGCCTGTCCTCTCCGGCCCACAGCAGGCCGAACCTCTCAAAGTTGACTGGATGGCGTCCGTGATCATGGTTCTTCACTCTCGCTCGAACTCGCCAATTCCTTGGCCTGGTTCTCCCAGTCTCGATACCACCTAACGGCGGGACTGTTCCAAAATTGATTGCCATAGGAAACGCCTCGTGGTTGGAGTCGCTCGCCATACCAACTATTGGCGAACGGAATGGATGGATCATCCATCAGCTCATGCAGCTCACGCCGCATCGGTAGCGTGTCTTGACCGTTCTCAGCGGCATCGATCAGCTGCAGAGCGGCCACGCATAGCCGGTCGAGCAAGCGATCTTGGATCCAATGAACCTTTTCCTGCGGGTACCACAGAAACCAATCGTTCTCTCGAAAACCACCAAACATATCCAAGTCTTTGGCGCGATCGTGCTCCATCGGTGGAGGATCCATTTCCCGCCGCCAACTCAGCAGTACCGCTCGGCGGCGAGCCGCACTGCGGCCCGCTTGATCGGCCAGCACAGCGATGGCACGCTGCGAGAAGTCGCGTGAACGCAGTTCCATGAGGTCCTGTCTTGATAGCGTTTGCGTCAACCAGATCTCGACATTGTCGGCGGCGTGCTGGTCGTACCATCGATCGCTTCGACGTAACCGGACGGCGATCTCGGTCAGGGCGTCGATCCATTTCCCCAGTGATTCAACCGCGTCGCTGTCCTCGGGATTCTGAGTGACCAAGTATCGGAAGTAGTTGGCGAACTCGATCGACCGACTCAGGATGTAGCGGTCGGCGCGAAGCGGCCGACGGTTGTCGGGATTAGAGGCACGAAGAACACCGGTGTCGTCGGGGGCAATATCTCCGATCTCCAAATAGTCCTCCGGTAAAAAACGTTGGGATGCCACGAGTTCCGTCAGATTGATGTCGGTCTTGTGCTGCGTCTGCTGGAGATATTCCAGCGGCACGCTGGCTCGCATCATCGGTTGTGCGTTGCCGGTCGAGGATAGCTTTTTGGAGTTCGCGGCCAACGATGCTCGCGCGCTCGGTGTGATCCCTGGGAAGGACGCCACATCGATCGCGAAGGGGAGGATGGGCAGGACGAGAAATAGCACGGTCGTGACGACCCCGCAGGCCCAGATCGGCCACTTGGCCGAGTTGTCCATGAACCGCCGCATCATCAACCAGGTCGCTAGCATCGGCAGCAGACAACAGACGGCCAGTAGCCAAAATGGGGCGTTGGAACTGATCGCGGCCGCACCCAACCAATAGAGAGCAACCCCCGAAAGGATCGGAGCGATGAAGGCAGAGGCGGCGAGGATGCGGATCCACTGGCTCGTCGCTTGTGAGACCGCATAGATCACCCACAACCCAGCACCCACCATCGCCATTGACGGGACGACGTCCACGCGATTGTCTGCCGGGTTTCGCAGTGTGAGGAAGGACGAGATCAGGAACGCGATCATCGCCACCGCGATCGCACTCAGTCCAATCAAATGACGGCCGATCCATGCCCGCGTCGGCGAGACACCCCGGTCGGCTAGAAACCGCAGGCGGCTGGCGCTACCGTCACCGTGAAATACGAATACACCGAGCCAGGACGTTGCGATCGCACCAGCGACGAACGTGCAGACCATCACCATTCCAAACTCATCGCTCGACTGCGATGATACCGCCATGTAACCAAAGGCGAACGCCCCCGATAGCATCGCCAGGATCAGAAGCGTCAAGGTCATGCGGTTGTGATGAATCGATTGCCAAATCAATGAACTCAGCGGGTAGCGAAACGGCGTTTCAGGCACCGGGAGCGAATGGGCAGGCCGCCACGCGGCCAACCAATGACCAGGGCCGGTTGCTTCGAGTTCCGGTCGAGCGGGCGAGAGATCTCGTATTCCCGCTCGGTAGCCCATCCACGCCATCACGATGATCCCGATCGCTGATGCCAGCGTCAGTAGCCACGCAGATTCCTGGAGCGAAACGTGTCGCCCCGTCATGAAGAGACTGTAGTAAATTGACGTCGCCAGATAGGGCAACGCCGCCAATGGGATCAACACGATCAAACTGGCAAAGGTGTTCTTCATTCGCCACGCGGTGTAGAAGCCGCAGCAGAGAATGAAGATGCTGTGGGTGAACCAATAGAGTGAATTGGCGACGCCCGCTTCATGGCCAGGCAGTCGACTGTTTCCTGCCAGCGATCCGATCAGCGCGCAACAGACCCACATGACCAGCAAACCAATTATCGCGACAGCTAGCTTCACAAGCACGATCAGCGAAGGCGAGATCGGGAGCGATGAACACCAATCCATCGTCCGGTTCTCTTTCTCTTGACCGACGAGAATCGCGCCCACCCCCGCAGCAAACAGGGCGGGGAGAACCAGCGGAATGTAGTGGCCAAAATTGGCCATGGTCTGGGCCGCGCTCATTGTCGACCAGAGCACGAACAGCAACACGGCCACGCCGAGCAACATGATCACCAGCGGGACGACTTGACGCGTCTCTTTCCAGGCCAAGCCACGTAGAGAAGATGACATCGGATTCATGATGCGGCCTCCATGGCGGTTTCCTGCGGCGTTTCATCAGCGGATTCGGGTGCACTCGCTGGACGCGATAGCGACCCCTTGGTGCAGGCAATGAAGATTTCTTCGAGCGACAGGGGCCGCTCGCTGACGCCGGTAACACCGGTCGCCGACGCTAACTTCGTGTGCATTTCCGGAGTGAAATCGCGCACCACCAGTCGCCGTTGACGGCCGAGTAATTCGTCGCACATCACCTCAGCCGGTGTATCGATCGTGGGAATCGCGACGAGCGGATCGTCGAGGCTGACGGTTAGCTCAGTCATGGACTGTTTGAGCTCGTTGAGCGGGGCGACGATACGAAGCTTGCCCTCATGCAAAATCGCAATCGTGTCGGCGACCCGTTCTACCTCGCTGATCTGGTGGCTCGATAGGAAGACGGTACGTCCGGATGCTGCCCGATCGATCATGCTCTCGAGAAAATCTCGCCGGACCATCGGGTCGAGCCCCGAGGTCGGCTCATCGAGAATCAGTAATTCCGGATCGTGCGCGAGAGCGAGTGACAGTGCCACTTTTGCTCGCTGCCCTTTGCTCAAATGCCGGATCTTGCGGTCCTCGGGGATCTCATAGCGGCGAATCGACTCGCGGTAATACTCTAGAAAACCTTTCGGAAAGAACGAGGCCGTGAACCATCCAATTTCACCCACGCTCATCCAGTCGTAGAGCGCCGGGGAGTCCGAGACATAACCCACCCGCCGACGGACTTCGAGCGGATGACGCGTGGGGTCAAGCCCGCACACGGTACATTGACCCGACGTCGGTTTCTGAAACCCTGTCATGATTCGAATCATGGTCGTTTTTCCAGCACCGTTCTCGCCGAGCAATGCAAAGACACTTCCCGGCTCGATGGTAAAATCGACGCCGCGAAGCGCATCGCATCCGCGAAAACGCATCGTCAATTGCTCGGCTGTGATCACTGATGTCATGGCTGGGGCCTCGGGGATGAGATGGAGTGAAGAAAGATGTTTTGTTGTCGGCAGCACAGCCCAGTCGTTTAGAAAGCACGACCTGGCTGAAGCGATGCGCAAAGAGTGGATCGTCAGTCGGGCGGAGAAGACGTCTTCGACATGCTGTCAGCGAGCGATCCGAGTTGCTGCTCGACGATGCCGCGGATCTCGTCCGCCGTCAGGCCGCCCTGCAGCGCCTCGGTCAAGACGCTCTCCACACGGCCAGCGATGATGGACTTCCGCTGCTTGCGGCAACGGTCCAACGCCCCCTTGCAAACCACCACACCGCGGCCACGGAGCGTCTCCGTAATCCCATCGGATTGCAGTTCGAGGTAGGCGCGGGCGACCGTATTCGGGTTCACCGCGAGCTGCGTGGCGAGCTGCCGCACGCTGGGCAATAACTGGCCCGGCCGCAGCGTCTGCTCCGCGATCGCGAATTTGATTTGACGAACGATCTGAGCATAGATCGCCACGCCATTGGAAGGATCAACCGTAAAAAACATTGGGAACCGCCACCTTTCTAGTGTTCTGGTGTACTCCGGTGATAGTACAGTTGCGGTGAGCCTGCGTCAAGCAAAAAAGTTTAGGTTTTTTTGTCGACCGACGGCTCCGTCCGTCGCGAGAATGGAGGGGTGGTTTAGCTCAGACGGACGGAGCCGTCTGGCTACTTTGTCAACCACTACCACCATGTGCACCGGAGTTGCTGTGTGTGGGGGGGCGATCCGGGGCAGTGGGTGGGTTATCATGTGTTTTGATTGGCATCCCATTCCACCTTCCCTGTTAATGAGGGCACCTGGCCATGAAATCCACACTCTGTACTATCCTCGCACTCGGTTTAATCGCAGTCATCACCATGCAGTTCACCGCCGTTGGCTCGGACTCGAAAACGTCCCCCAAAAAACTCCGTCACATGGTGATGTTTAGCTTCAAGGATTCCAGCAGCGAAGCGGATGTCCAAGGCGTTGTGGACGCGTTCGTGGATCTGCCGAGCAAGATCTCGTCGATTGCTGCTTTCGAACACGGCGAGAACAACAGCCCAGAAGGGCTCAACGATGGCTTGACGCATTGTTTCTTGGTCACGTTTGATGACGAAGCTGGCCGCGCCGAGTATCTGCCCCACCCGGCTCACAAAGCCTTCGTTGAAATCCTCAAACCGCATCTCGAGAAAGCGGTTGTCGTGGATTATTGGGCCGAGTAGTTGATCGGGAGAGCAAGAAGTGGCGTAAGCTTCCAGCCTGCGGTCAGCAAGAATCGCGAACTGGAGGCTTGCGCCGTCTATCAAATCGTCAGTTGTTCGTCACCCGATGCGAAGCAGTCGGGTGGGCGGCGCTGCCCGGTGCCTCACCGGGCTGTCGATTAATTGAGCCGAGACGCGTAGGCGACCGGGTAGGCGTCGCTACCCGGGGCCTTACGGACCTCGGATCATACTTGCGGTGCCAACGTCGATTTAATCGACTGTCGGATCAACCGAGGCCTTTCGCGTGTAGCGGACGAAACCGGTTTAGGGTTTCGCAGGACTTTCCACCAATCGACTGGCGCTGCCCATCAATCCGTGTGACGCCGAACCGCTGTGGTCGAGCACGAACGGGCCAGTCGTGCGGTCCAGGTGCATGAGCAGGACCGTTTCCGCTTCAGGCTTGTGGCGGGATGCGGGCGTGAAGTCTTCTGAGTAGACGGCCGCTTTGGACAGTCGGACCTCGTCGATCATCGCGCGGACTGGACGCGTGGGCTGTCCGCGAGGATTGGGGTCGGCTCCGATGAACAGTGGCAGTTTGTTCTGCTTCCGCTTCGGCGTCTCACCGTTCTCGCCTCGCTTAGCTGCTGTTTTCGAGCCCGCCAGCTCACCGTTGACGAATATCTTCACCGACTCGCCGTCGAAGACGCCTGCCACGTGGGTCCACTGATCAACGATCATGGGGTCTTTCGCAGACGCGGTAACGTATTTGCCGTTCAGGTGGATCGTAAACTCTGGCACGCCCTCATCACTGAAAATCGCAAACTCGGAACTCTCTGTTTTTGCCAGGAGCCCGCGGTAGCCTGTGTTGTCGGTGGGACGCACCCAGGCCTCCAGCGTCATGGGGCCGTCGGGGAGTTGAATTTGATCGGAGTTGACCGCAATGGCGGAGTTCTCGTTTTTGACCAAGAGGCAGCGGTCGGCATCGCCAGCAAAGTAATCAGCTGGAACCTGGCCAGGCGTGATCCGCAGCGGTGCCACGACGTCGGGCAAGCGGACGCGAGCCGTTTCGGACAAGTGGTCGATCTCCATTCTGACTGCCGGAATGCTCACCGTCTCGATCAGCCCCGGGCTGCGGCTGATCGTGAAGGTTACCTCTTTCTCTTCGCCCTTGGCAATCTGAAAGTGTTGGTGGTCGAGCGTCGATTGCCAGCCTTCCCGCTGCGACGAGGGGGCGTTCATCAAGGTGATATCCACGTCATTCTCACTTCCGTTCTTGATGGTCATCACTACCTCGCCGCTGCAGGTGCCATCGGCGTTGAGGATCAGGTCGTCCGATGTCTGCACGGGCCGGATGCGACGTGCGTTGCTGACCTCGGCCAAGAATTCTGGAGTGAACTGCTGGGGGTCAATCACGGCTCCGATGGGAATCGCGGCCACCGAGATGCGGTCCTTTCTCACGGTGACCATGTTGAGGTGATGCAGGTAGCCAGCATCCGGGATTTCGGCTGAAAGGTGTCCCCCCGTCGTCGCCAGGGCATAGTAGTCGATTCCATCCTTTTTGCCGTCGTACCGCATGTGGTGAATATGGCCAGCAAAGACAGCCGACACGTTTCCAGCGCCAGCGAGTTTTTCGTGGACTGCTTGCCAGTTGCTGCCCTCATAGCCACCGCCGATCCAGCGAGGGTGATGCAAGAAGACGAACACATGCTCTGCATTCTCGAGTTCCTTGAGTGCTGAGTCGAGAAAAGCGAGTTGTTTCTCACTCATGTTTTGCAGTTCGCCTGAGCTGAATCCTTTCTTGTTGGTCTCCGGGTTGCCCTCGTCGGAGAACAACACGATGAAGCCAGCGTTCTTGTGCTGAAAGCTGTACCACAGTGGCCCAAAGTGCTCTTCGTAGTTGGCTTCGTGCTGGCCCTGAGGCGCCGGGCCTTGTCCTCGCCAATACACATCATGATTGCCGGCGACGGGAAACCATTTCGATGTCAAACCGTTCATGACTGCTTGGAACTCCCGCATCTGGGGCATCCACTCGTCGGTATCGTTGTAACCCTGGACTAAGTCGCCCACGGTCATCACGAGGTCTGGATCGAGAAGGTTGGTATCGACGACCGCTTGCTCGAGAACTTTCAAGCCTTCGGGGACGCCTCCAGTCCGGTCACCATAAATGACGAAATGAAAGACATCCTCATCCGCCGGTGGCAGCGGTAGCACAACTGAGCTTTCTCGGGTCGTCATCACACCCGACCCATGCTCGTGATCGGCATGGTCGTGGTCATGGCCCTCGTGAGCCGCGGCGATACCGGGTAAGCCGAATAGAAGCGTGGTGCCGAGTGCCACCAGTCGAAGGCAAGGGAACAAACGGTTAAGAGCGATTTTCATGGGCGGGCATCCTAGGGACGAAAGGGGGGAGGTGAGTTTCAAAGGTCCCACATCATAGCCCATCGCTCCGCCTCATTGGCCTCTCTTCACGAGCTTTTAACGGCTCACTGGAATGTCCTTTCGTGGCAGTCCAAACCCCGTCGTGTCTCGACGCCCGCCCGGTTAGGGAACGGGGAAGTTTCCCGTCAGGGGTGATCGAGAATAGCCGGTGGTTTGAGCGCAAGGGAACGCCACCGGATACGTCAACCAGCGAGACACCGTAGCTGGCGCTACGCTGACCTGCGGCTATTCCCTTCAGCGCCTTTGGCGCAGGAAAACTTGCGGGGCTGCACAGTTCGTCAGCTCACAAGAGTCGTGCAGAATCATTTCTCCCGATGCGCTATGATCACACCAGACTTACCAGTAGACGTTTAAGCCTGTTCCGAAGCCAACTCCGCCTCGGTAACCGTAGGGCAGGCGGCCTCCGTAGTAGTAGGGGCGTCCGCCGTAGCGATAGTACCGGTAGTTGCCCCTACCGTAATTTCGGTAGCCGCGGTTGTAGCGGGGGTAGTAGTAGTTGGTCCGGTTGTTACTGCTTGTGGAGGGGCGTTGGTTGTTTCTCCACTGAGAATAGTTCGGGCTGGTGTAGCGTGCGCCGCTCCAGTCGTTGCTGATGTTCGGCGGGAAGTCTCCCCGGAAACCGACCTGCGACAGGATCGCTCGTGCTCGGAGAGTCGACTCGCTCGGTACGCGTTGGACGGTCGGGGAGAGTCGCTCGGGGCGCGATCGGTGGTGGGAAACGTCATCGTTTTGCGGTGCCGCTTCCGCCGCCGGGCCGCTCGTCGCATCAGGCTCTTTGAGCTCGTCAACTTCCTGACGCAGGATTCGGATCTGTCGCCGCATGTCGTCGAGGATGTCATCGATCACGGCTGGGCTCGTCAGGGGCCGCAGTTCCGGCATCGCCATAATCCGCGCATCGCGTGGTGTGGCCGTTTGTGTGCGAAACCATTGCATGGGTGCTTCGGCAACTACTCCGAGTTCTGCACTGATCTCCTGCTCCTGGCCAGTTCGTTCGATCGTGAGCCGGATCTCGTTCCCCGGCTCGAAATCGCTCACGTCATCGACGAACCCTTCGAGCGACTCAACGCGCTCTCCGTTCATCGCAATGACTTCGTCACCACGTTGCAGCCCCGCGTGCTCCGCTGGGCTATTGGTGGCAACCTCCTGAATCACGACGCCCGTATCACTTTCGTCGGCAGGTAGCAGCACGACGCCGAGCCAGCCACGATGACTCTCGGGGAGTTCTTCGGATCGGGCTGCCAGGCGTACTTCCTTGGCAGCGAACTTGCCGCGTCGCCACACGTTCACGTTGATCGTGTCGTTGCGATTGAGTTGATCAATCTTCTGCTTTAGCTCCAGTGGGTTCGATACAGTCTGGTCGTTGACAGCGATGATGTAGTCGCCTGGCTCGATCCCCGCCCGGTCGGCTGGCCCTCGGCGGAGAGTGTCGATCACGCAGACTCCCTCTCCGGGTGATGAGCCCACCATGACCCCGAGTTCCGGAGATTGATGGTCAGTGTGGGCCGCGTCGCTAGCTTCGCGGGACTGATTGGCTGTCGAATCTGAATCGGCAACGGGCTGTCCCTGTAATTGGCTCGCGCTCGGCAGGCCGGCGGCGACGGCAATCGTCGCTGCCAAGTACCACGAGTTGGTTCGGTTGCGTTTCATAAGAGTGTTGCTCCAGTATGAGTAAAGTACGTGTCTGGAAAGACGCCTGTCCCGTTGGGCGGAGGTCACCGGATCAGGTATGCATCGACTGCGAGTCCTTTGCGACGTGGATGGCGAATTGGATGATGCAAATAATGTTCCTACCAGCCTGCGTGGCTCATGCTTTGCTGGGCGGCGGGAACCATTTGAAAAGCCGCCTCGGTTTGCCCAGAGCGGAGTGCGTCGCGGGAGTGCACCGCGATGATCCGTCGCCGGCCCTCCTGGTCCACGCGGCGCTGCATCGACGAATGTCATCCTGGTGAGGCTCGGCATGCGAGTTGCTACACGGCCATTGCCAATCGGGGAGGCATCGAGATGGGCAGGGAGTCCATCGTTCACTTTCACCATCGCATGGAAGGTTTTTGATATGGTCGCGATCCAAGACTCACTCACGGCAACTGAAAACTGCACAGTCGCTGCTCGCAAGACAATCGCTCACACAGAGCAATTCTATCATTTTCCCAAGCTGGGTGTCCGGATTCAGATCAGCTTGAGCCCCCACAAGCCACCTCGACTCGATACGGAGCTTTCCGACAAGCTCTTTCGATCTGATTTTCGAGACGGGGAGTGGTCGAGTCTCTCTCAGGCGGGGTTGTCGCCTGCTGAACGCTCGCAGCGGCGACATGATATCTGCAACCGGCTCCAGATCGCAGGCTTCTCGCTTGATGTCCTCGAGCAGCAATGTGCAGAAGGGGATCTTGAAGTGGCGTCGACCTTAGAGATCGTTCTCGAGTCGCTCTCCCAGCTCGAGCAATCCTGTTGAATCTCCGGGGTGGCGGGACGCGGTTACGCACGGGTTATTGAGAAGTTGGAGGTGAGGGGGGCTGTACCCATGAGTGATCGGTTGTTACCAATCGCCACTGGCACCAGCCAAGCAGGTCCGAGCGAGCTGCTTTCCCTCGCCAGCAGCGACGCCAAGCAGCACGCGATCAATCTCTGTCGTAGTGGACGAGGCGACGAGTCCAAAGCCGCAGGACTCGTCGCCTCATCCACTACGAAAACGGACACTTATTCATCGTGTGTTGCCAAGCGAACGAGTTCTCGACCGATGTGTGGGAGCTGGTTCGCCGGGTGATGGTTTCAGTGGATTGGCTGGGGCTCTCTGACGGTGGTTTCAGCCGGACGCCTAGCTTGGGGCTGGATGGAGGACGGCCGCGGCGCATTCCTGATGTTCGATGATCGTAGGTGAAACAATGAGGACACGAAGCGTTAGCGAAGCCCCGGCGGGGGCATCTCGACTGATCGTATTCACGCGGTATCCCGAAGCTGGGAAAACGAAGACGCGGATGATCCCCGCTCTCGGTCCTGAAGGGGCGGCCGAGTTACAAGTTGCCCTCACTCGGCACGCATTGAGAGTCGCTGCAGACTACTGCGCTCAAAATGCCGGTGAATGGGAAGTCCGTTTCGCGGGTGGTGATGCGGTGAAGATGGGGCAATGTTTTGGCGCCGACCATGACTATCGGCCGCAAGCCGGCGGTGATCTCGGGAGGCGTCTGGCCCAGGCCGTTGCCGCCGCCTTTGATGAGCACGCTCGTCGTGTCGTTGTCATCGGAGCTGATTGTCCCGCCCTCCACGCCGGTCTGCTGGGGCAGGCGATGCGGGCGCTGCGCGATTCGGATGTCGTGCTCGGCCCTGCTGTCGACGGAGGCTACTACCTCATCGGAATGCGTCAGGATCAGCCGCAGTTGTTTCGGGGGATCGACTGGGGCAGCGATCGAGTGCGTGAGCAGACTCTCTGCAAAGCAAAGCAGTCTCAATTGCGGGTTCATTGTTTAAGGCCGCTTTCGGATGTCGATCGGCCCGAGGATCTGTCGCTGTGTGAGCGGTACCTGAGCGGCTATCGGGCGGCCAAGAAGTGAGTCACGCTGGCTGTCGGTCCCTGGCGAGCGTTTGTTCGTCAGGGACGCATTTTTTGAATGATCATTGGATTCTAGAGCCATGCCTGGTATGTCCCCAAGTTAGCCTAAATAACTACCAGGGGCGCATTCTGAGTGCTTTCATTGAAGGAATTCACTTTCCCTTCAATCAAGGAACTCCGATATGGCAATCGCCACCAAGAAACGTTCGTCAAAATCCAATCAGGCCCGTTACATCGGCAAGCCAGTTGGGGTGATTCAGCAGCGAGTCGAGGCGGTCGGTCCCTCTCACTTTGGTGTCGTTTCGGTCGACTGCGCCAAACGCAGATCCAAGT
>NZ_SJPK01000004.1:720355-723850 GCF_007859855.1 Allorhodopirellula solitaria | reverse complement strand
CATGGTTTTTACGCTAGGCCTTCGGCACACCTTCGCTCTTTGGCAACGGGCGATAGCTTTGGTAGAATTTCCGCAGTTCAGACATCGTTCGCTTCGTTCAGGGCGGTGTCGTAAAAACCTTCCGTTATGCGGCCATGTCCGAATCTGAATTCATCGCTGAACTGACTGTTGTCCTCGACGGGCAATCCGACACCGCACGTGCGCAGATTCCGTTGCTGCTCGCATCGCTGCCCGAACCTGCAACTCGCCTCGACTTGCAGGTTTTCCCCGCACAGGATGGCGACGGCTTCTTCACCGTTCGCGCTTCGGTTGACGGCCCAAACTTGTACGTCATCAACAAGGCCATCGACACTTACGCCGATCTGTTCGACGCCAAATACACCGAAAATGGCGTCCAACCGCCAATCCCAATCGTGGACTGCTTCGATGTGGACTATCCCGTCAACGACATCGTGGTCGATTGCGCCGCAAACTGGCTGCGAACGGTTTGGCAATCGCTTGGCAACATTGAATGCCGAGTTCCAGTCGTCATCGTTGGGAATGACGGATACGGAACTGTCACGCCAGTCGAACTCCACTCTGGCGCTGCCGCATAACATGGTTTTTACGCTAGTCGCGGCTGTCGTCGTTGGAGAATCTTTCGGTGGGCAACGCCGTTCGATTCGGTGACGATCCATCTGGTGCAACCCCGCGAACGCCTACGATCTTTGGCTACGTGCGTTCAGTTGGTACAATGATTGGTGTGCGACGTTTTCCGCTTCGATCAGAACCGGCGTCGTAAAAACCTTCCGTTATGCGGCCATGTCCGAATCTGAATTCATCGCTGAACTGACTGTTGTCCTCGACGGGCAATCCGACACCGCACGTGCGCAGATTCCGTTGCTGCTCGCATCGCTGCCCGAACCTGCAACTCGCCTCGACTTGCAGGTTTTCCCCGCACAGGATGGCGACGGCTTCTTCACCGTTCGCGCTTCGGTTGACGGCCCAAACTTGTACGTCATCAACAAGGCCATCGACACTTACGCCGATCTGTTCGACGCCAAATACACCGAAAATGGCGTCCAACCGCCAATCCCAATCGTGGACTGCTTCGATGTGGACTATCCCGTCAACGACATCGTGGTCGATTGCGCCGCAAACTGGCTGCGAACGGTTTGGCAATCGCTTGGCAACATTGAATGCCGAGTTCCAGTCGTCATCGTTGGGAATGACGGATACGGAACTGTCACGCCAGTCGAACTCCACTCTGGCGCTGCCGCATAACATGGTTTTTACGCTAGTCGCGGCTGTCGTCGTTGGAGAATCTTTCGGTGGGCAACGCCGTTCGATTCGGTGACGATCCATCTGGTGCAACCCCGCGAACGCCTACGATCTTTGGCTACGTGCGTTCAGTTGGTACAATGATTGGTGTGCGACGTTTTCCGCTTCGATCAGAACCGGCGTCGTAAAAACCTTCCGTTAGCCGCCGCCAGTCTTCTCTGAAATCATGCCTGAACTTTCACCGACGCTTTTGAAATCCCTCAACAAAGCGATCGCGAGTCACAACCTTGAATCGGTTGGTGACGCTATCCGTGCCAACGCAGCACCGTGCCTGTCGATCGCTGCCACTGAAACAGATGATTTTTCCACGACTGGCAATACGCGGTTTGGTGGTGAACCCGATCTCCCGAAAGATGCGTCCTGGCCCACTGACCCCGACGACAATGCCCGCTTTGCGAACTTCGTCGCACAAATCAATTTCGCCGAACTACCGAACGTTGACGGTGATGACGTTCTTCCAAAAACGGGCGTTCTGTACATCTTTGTTCGCTTCATGGAGGCTGCAGCCAGTCCTGCCATCCTTGACACAATCTTCTACGACGGAGACACCGCGCAGTTAGAACGTCGCTCGAATCCGCCAAATGAATCCCTGTGCAACGAATACCTCGTTGACTTAATTCCGCAACGAATTTCTGCTGTCCCGTCGGTTTCAATTCCTAGCTATCGCAAGCAGTTTCGTTCTCACGTCGAACAGAACACGGCCGAAGTTGACGGCGATGACGGTGAAATGCGATTGATGGACCTTGAATCTGACTTGTGTGCTGATGGGCAAATTGGACAGTTGCTTGGATTTGCCAATCCTGGTGACGACCAGGAGAACCTCTATCGGCAGGTGGTGCTCGCTCTACTTGGCAAACGCCCGCTCGTCTACAACGACTACTGGGATTCGATGGAAGAATACGAGGCTTACATTGAAGAATGGCGTGATGACAAGAGCCTAGTCGCAATGTATCGTGACATGCATGATGGTGTTGTGTGGCTTACTTCAAATCGCGAGATGATTCAATCGCATGTTGATGAATGGCGTTTGCTGTTGAGAGTTGACTCCAACTTCGAGATGAATCTCAGTATCAACGATGCAGACCCGATGTACGTTTTCATCCGCAACGAAGATTTGGCGAATCGCGATTTCTCAAACCTCGCCTGCGAGGTCACTCAGGGGTAGGCGGCGGCTAACATGGTTTTTACGCTAGGCCTTCGGCACACCTTCCTTGGTTGGTCACGCGGGCTGGCATTGGTACAATGTTTCGTAGTTCAGACATCGCTCGCTTCGTTTTAGGGCGGTGTCGTAAAAACCTTCCGTTAGCCGCCCCTAGTTGATTGCATGTTCCAACCTTCTTGGGTCACTGAGCAATGCCTCGCGTTCGGTGCTTTCAACTGCTGCGGTGACGAAGACCTTCTCCCCTTCAAGTGCGTTCATTGTGGCACGCTCTTCGTGCTATGCTGCGAATGCGAGACGCTCTACACCGATCTCTATGATCTCACGCAACGACGTTTCCCGAATCTGGACGATTACTCGTGCCCCAGTTGTTCCCGCGAGTTCGGCGACATCTTTCGCGACCCCGTGCATCGCACGGCGTTCCCCGAATGGGACTCTGCACAACTTGCCCATCTGATCTCGGTTCCGCCCCGTGACGATTTCATCCAGATTCTCACTGCATCCACCGATCAGATGATTGATTTCCTCTCGCGTGGCATGCGTTCGACCGCTCGGCAACGGTCGCTTGAATTCCGCATCTTCGCTGAATCAATTGTTCAACCTCTCGAATCGCACGCTTCGCAACGTGATACCGCGTATGCTCATTGCGATGGCCTGACCCTAAAACAAGCGTCACAATGGCTCTCGACTCTTGATCCGTTGGATCGTGCGTTTGCCACACTTGGCGTTTTGGATCGCTTTATCCCAGAGGTCCGGGGCGGCTAACATGGTTTTTACGCTAGGCCTTCGGCACACCTTCCTTGTTTGGCGACGCGGACTGGCCTTGGTAGAATCTTTCGTAGTTCAGACGCCGTTCGCTTCGTTCAGGGCGGTGTCGTAAAAACCTTCCGTTAAACGACCTCAGGTAACCGTGACCGACCAAGCATCCGAACGTCTCGACAACGATCACCCCGATGTTGACTTCGGCCCGCTTCGTCTTTACCGCGTCATCACCGGTGACATCGCGACCAACCATG
>NZ_SJPK01000004.1:546421-720255 GCF_007859855.1 Allorhodopirellula solitaria | reverse complement strand
GCAGCTTCTCGCTGGCAAGAAGCGTCGAGGCCCTCAATCGATCGGCGACTTGCTGATCGGCTTACTAATTCGTCTTGGAGTGAACCAGGAAAACACTGTAGAATCGAAACCGTCCGAAGCTCTGAAGCCTTAGGCTGAATTGTCGTGCTGCCAAGCACACTAACAACGTCGTCGCATGCCGAGGGTATCGGTGGAGCGTAGCTCTGCTGAGCAAGCCCGTGCTCGAGTGAGATGCTCTGTTAGCGGTTCAAACGCCGGATGAGACAGTGTGGGGCTCTCAGAGCTTCGGATATCTACCAGGGTGGCGAGACTGAACCACCAAAGCTAACCGAGCCGTGCTGGCTGGCCGACAAACAGTGGACTTTGAGTGTCGAAAAAGCTACCCTACTGGTGGTGCCGCTGAGCGTACGCACGCACTGCAAATTTTCGTTCTGGATATGACAGTACTCAAAAAACCTTCCGCTGGGCTCTGCGCACGCTTCCGTCGGATGAACCCCGTTTTCTCCGGCATCTACAAATGTATCGGAGTCGTCCCTGAAATGCAAAATTACTCAGCGCAGGAGCCCATGCCTGGAAAATCCACCACGTAGGATCCGAGAATCGATCGGTCCGACCGCGACTTCCATGCCACTAAATTCCGAGAAGAACCCTCAATGACAATCCAACCGAGAAGCCGGCCGGAAACAAGATCGACGATCCATCGCGTGCCCAGCAGATTGAGCAAATGCGTGACGAGTATTTAGAAATTCACAACAGCCGCCAACGCACTGTACCGGAGACTGAAATTTGATATCGAAACTAGCCTTTGCCGCAACGTTACTCGTTCTACTGTGCCACACGGCGGCAGATGCGGCGGAACGCCCCAATTTCATCTTCATCCTGACCGACGATCAATCGTTTGGCATGATGGGGTGCGACGGAAATGAAACAGCGCAGACGCCGAACCTGGACAAACTCGCACGCGATGGCGTGTTCTTCGATCGGGCTTACATCACGAGTGCCATCTGCACGCCCAGCCGCATCTCGATCTTGCTGAGCCAGTTCGAGCGGAAGCACGGGGTTAACTTCAATTCCGGGACAAGTGTTTCTCCGGAAGCCTGGGCACAGTCGTATCCAGTCGTGATGCGAGAGGCGGGCTACTACACCGGGTACGTGGGCAAAAACCACGCTCCGATCGGAAACGGTGGCTACAAGAGTGGTTTGATGGAGACATCCTTCGACTACTTCTATGCCGGTCACGGCCACATTCGGTTTTACCCCAAAGATCACCATGACATTTTCAAGACTGCAAAACGAGACACCCAGGTAGAGATCGTGGGTGAAAGCATCGGCGACTTTCTATCAAACGAGCATCGGCTCGAGGGAGCGTTGCGGTTTCTCGATTTACGTCCCAGCGACAAGCCCTTTTGTCTGAGCGTGTGTCTGAACCTGCCTCATGGTGCTGGCACGAGCACGATGCAGATGCGTGACAGCGACGACGAGATTTACAAGACGTTGTATCGAGATATCGAGGTGCCGTTGCCCGAGAACTACGTGGCCAAGGCTGACATCGAGAATCCGAAACTGCCGGCTGACGTATTGAAGGTGGAGAATCGACAGGCGGGCTACAACTGGGTCGACACGCCGGCGACAGCGCGCGAACGTATCACACGACAAATGCAAGCGATGACCGGGATCGACCGCATGGTGGGACGAGTCCGTGAAAAGCTGGCCGCTGAACGGCTGGATCAAAACACCGTCATCGTCTTCACGTCCGACCATGGTCTCTATTCGGGACAGCAAGGTCTCGGCGGGAAAGCGTTCTGTTATGAACAAACGACGCACGTTCCGTTGATCATTTACAACCCGTTGGTCCCCGAGACCGCTCGTGGACGACGTAGCGATCAACTCGTGCAGTCGATTGACATTGCACCAACACTCTTGAACTTCGCCGAAATCGAACCGCCAGAAGCATTTCAAGGGAAGACACTTCGCGGCTTGATCGAAGGAAGCGATCAGCCGATTCATGATTACATCTTTACCGAGAACCTGTGGTCTACCCACTTTGGCAATCCGCGAATTGAATCGGTGCAGGACTAACGATGGAAGTACATTCGTTATTACAAGAACGAGAACTTCCCGGCGTCCTGGAAGATTCGCGTCGCAAAGGAACTTGGTATTCCACAAAACAAGATGCTGTACGGCGTACACGATGATGCCATCGCCGTCTACCGCTACTACGCCGAGGCATCACTCGCCGGCGAGCCACCTGTCTACGAGGAGTTGTATGACATTCAAGACGATCCCGGTGAGCTGCAGAATGTCATTGACGATCCAATTCACGCGGCGACTTTGCAGCGGCTCAAGGTGGCGTGGAAACAGAAGCTAACCGAAGCACGTGGCACGGGATCCCCCAAAGTGCTTCGCTACACCGCCGACAGCGAAGAGGATTACAAATCAAAATGACAAGCATGAACTTGCCCAAATACGCGTTCCTCGTTGCTCTCGCTACGACGACCTATGCAATCGCCTTGCCTGCCGCCGAGCGTCCCAACATCATCTTGGTCTACGCCGACGATATTAGCGCTCGCGAGCTGCCCATCTACGGATCTTCTGTCTGGAGCAAACCGGAGAAAGGCGACACGACCGATGTTGCCTTTCGCGCAAAGACACCGGTACTGGATCAAATGGCCACCGAAGGTTGCTGGGTGAAGACAGCGTGGGCAGCTTCACCGAAATCACCAATTGGGACGACGTTTCCCCGGCTCATCGTGAAGAACGAGACAAGCTCAAGGCTGTGCTGCCGCGATTCGATCTATTTGAAACGGAGCAGGATGCACCGGGATCGGAGATTCCTCCCAGACCAGCGAAAGGTACTGCCAACAAAGCCGCGTCTAAATCAACGGAACCGAAATTAACGAGACCGAGCGGTGAAGCCCAAAACTGGAAGGTGACCTTTCAGGACGACTACGAGAACCGATCGGAACCTGGGGCGAGATACACAACCGCTCGCGGGCACGAGGATTCTTGGACGGTCGTCGATGGTGTCTTGGTTGGCAAACAAACCAAAGACGACCACGGTGCTGTGATCCGTACGGAGCTTGACTTTGATGACGTTGATATCCAGTTCGATTTTCGCTTCAATGGTGGAAAGAGTTTCAATCTTGTCATCGATGATGCGAACGAACCATCCGTTCATGCGGGACACGTCTGCCGCGTTTCAGTCTTCCAAAAATCGCTGAGAATTTCCGACGACAAAACAGGCAGCATGAATCTAGAAGTCCGAAAGCAACGGCAGAACAAGAACCTACCAGCAATGCAGGCCGAAGCACTTCGGAAGCTTCTAGCGCGAACTCAGTCCTCTGCCACGATTGACATCCAGCCCGCGGCTTGGCACACGCTACGAGTACGCATTCGAGGCGACATCATGAAGGCTTTTCTGGATGGCCAAATGGTCACCAATCGACGTTCACCGGGATTCGCCCATCCCACGAAAACGAAATTTGGCTTTACCGTCAACGGACAGTCGATCGAGTTTGACAACCTGCATGTGCGCCAGTTGAAGTAGCCTGCCGCCCACGCCTTGGGTGAATCGACGGTACACACCGTCTTCCGCGTCAACGACTACTTCTACTTCGAAGTTGACATTAAGGCCGCGCCTTCCTGCAGTTCACGGGCGACGGTGAGATAGTAGTTTCGTGCCGTCGCATTGACCATGTTGCGAGCCAGCTTCGTAAGCGCATCGGCTTTGACTTGCTTGGCATCGGCGTCGTCCCCATCGATCGCCAATAGATGATCGGCAAGCTGGGCAGCCCATTGATTGTCATCGGCAGCGAGCGCGTCAGCGGCAGATTGCAGCAATTTGTCTCTTCCACCAACGAGCTCAAGCATTCGCTCCGCTTCTGCCTTGGGCGGCAGCGGAAACAGGTTGGACGGATTGCCGTCGAACCAGCCCAAGTAGTAATGGAAGGTAGTGCGTACGCCCCAGTCGGGATGCCCGTAGAACGGTTGCAGATAGTCTTTCTCGGCAAGCTCTTTCGGAAGCTGCACGAACTCAACTAACTCGTCCGGAGTCAGCCCCTTGTTGATTCCTTCAATTGTTTTGTCGTGGATAAATTCAACGGCGTCACGGTAGTCGGTCAGCACTTGCTTGACTTGATCGGCTCCGACGATCGGGTTCGTGTGACCGCCGACTAAGACAGCAGCATTCGTGTCGGCCATCTTGCCCAGGCTTTCGGCCCACAGCCGGGTGCTGCGATTGGGAGTACCACGAATCGCATACAAGTTCGGAAATGATCGGTAGAAGTTGTCGCCTGCGAACAGGACTTTTCCCGCCGGATACCAAACGAACAGTTCGTCGTTGGTCTCGCCCGGCGCGGAAACCAGTTCGATCTCCGCTCCGCCAACGTCGATAGTTTGCCGGTCGCCTTCGAGGAAGTGGGTTGGGTTGGTTGAGTTTTTCTCCGAGAAGACCGCTCCACCACGCTTGGGATACCGAACAGGGGCCACGCCGTTGTTGATTCGTTGATCACGAGGCAGTTTGAAACCAGCTTGTCTTGCACCGCGAACCTTCTGAAACGTCAGTCCGCCGGCTTTCCACGGACGGGCTTCACTACCAAAACTCGCGTGCGCCCAAATCTTCGGTCGCTCGTCGCCGAAGAACGCAGCCGCACCTCCGGTGTGATCGCCGTGCGAATGGGTGAAGATGATCGCCTTGACCGGCTTGTTCGTGAGCTTGCGAAATTCCGCTAAAATTTGATTGCCGTCGTCGATCGACATTCCGGTGTCAATGATGACCACTCCGTCATCGCCCTCGATCATTGAAACATTGGCGGGACTGAAGCCGACAGCCACGTGAACTTTGTCAGCGACTTGGATGACTTGCCGCTCGAACTGTTTGGCCTGAGCGGCCAACGTTCGCCCTGCATCGGTATCCTGCGCCAGTAGCGGAGTCGCAACAAACAGAAAGAAATAGGAAAGCCAGAGTCGCTTCATTTGAGTCACCTCGATTGATGTGTGGATTCGGATGCCGATTGCTTCGCTTAGGTCAGATTGCGTCGGTTTTCAATCGCTTGAAGAAAGCTGGCCAACGTATGTGCTCACGACCTGCCGCGAGTGCATAGTGGCTTGCGTTGTTTGCCGCTCCGTTTCGTATCCCCTCGTAAATCCCCGCGATAATGTTCCCGAGAAATTCGCCAAGCTCCGTGATACGCTCGTCCCGATATTCCGCGACCGTCATGGTGCGATAAGTCAGGTTCGTACCGAACGCGTCGTTCAGGTGGCCGGCCAACTCTTGCTGTGTGATCGCTTCACCGTGCAAGTTGTAGGTCTGGCCGTCGTGTTTCGACTCCGTCAACATGCGGATGTACGCGAACGCTAGTTCAGTGCGAGCCGTGTACCCACACTCCGCATCACCGGCACAGTTGGCGATTTCGCCTCGCTCTTTATAAGTGTCGATGTATTCAATGTCTGGCTCGATGTAAATTCCGTTGCGACCAATCGTCCAAGACAGTCCGCTGTCACGAATATCCTGTTCGGTCTGCCGATTGCTTTGCACGATTGGGGAAAATGCCGTTCCCTCCTCCGCCCCTTGGATGCTGGTGTAGACCAGCTTGCTGACGCCCGCAGCCTTCGCGGCCTCGATGACGTTGCGATGCAGGCCTATCCGTTTGTCGGGTGCGTCCATGGCCGAGACAAGAAGCAAGCGATCGACGCCTTGCAACGATGACTCCAAGTCACGACGCGACGCATAATCGCCGGGGCGAACTTCAACACCTAACGACTCGGCTTTGCGGGGCGTTCTTGCCAGCCCAACAACGTATTCCTTGCCGACAGTATCAACTGCCGCACGGACGATTGCCGATCCAAGCTGGCCGCTGGCGGCCGTGATTCCGATGGTTTCTCTTGCTTGCACGATTGATTCACTTGAATTGTTTGGATTGCGACGATTCACGAACGTTTCTGGCACTTGAGAGGAAAAGGCGCGTGGGCAACCACTGAAAGGTGGCTGCTACGAGTTATCAATAACCACTTTGCCCATCGCCTTTCCGCTTTCCAGCCGAGCGTACGCTTGGCCAGCTTCTTCAAGCAAGAACTTGGATTCATCGAGCACCGGTTGTAGCCCGCCGGACTCAACGATTGTTGCCAGATCACTGAGTATTCTCGCGTGCTCTTTGCGTTGGAAGTTGTGCAACATCGGAATCAGCATGAAAACGACGTGCAGCGAGAGTCCTTTGAAGTGAGCCGTTGTCAGATCGAGTTCCACCATCGCGACGGTTGTGGCAACCTGGCCGTTGAGTGCTGCTGCCTCAAACGAGTTGGCTAAGTTCGCCCCGCCGACCGAGTCGAATACCAAATCGAAACCGACCCCATCGGTATGCTCATTGACATACTGCTCGATCGACTCCGTTTTATAGTTGATTGGTGTCGCACCAAGTTTTTCAATCAATGCCAGTTGCCGTTCGCCTCCACCAGTGGAATACACCCTGGCACCCCAGTGCTTGGCAAGTTGTACAGCGACATGGCCGACGCCGCCGGAGCCACCATGCACCAAAACTTTTTGGTCTGGCATGATGCCGGCTCGCTGCAATCCTTCATAAGCCGTGATCGCGACCAGCGGCAGTGCGGCTGCTTCACGCATCGAAAGGTTGCTTGGTTTTTTAGCGATCAATTCGCAGTCGGCGACGATGTAGTCGGCCAGCGTACCGGGCAGATCAGCAAGTCCGCCTGCACAACCGTAGACTTCATCGCCTCCGGCGTAGTCGTTTACGCCCCCGCCAACGGCTTCCACCGTGCCGGCAAAATCCATCCCGAGAATTGCCGGCGCCTCGGGTGAAAGCGGCAGTTCGTTACCCATCTTGCGGATCATGGTATCGACCGTGTTAACGCTCGACGCAGCGATCTTCACCAGAACATGACCTGCTTTGACTTCCGGTTTCTCAACTTCGGCGACTTCAAACTTTGCGTCTTCACCGTAAGATCTAATTTGCATCGTTTTCATCGTTCATGCTTCCGTGGAGAGAGAGTTTGTTGCAGTTGATGATTTTTGACCACGCGGCTAGCGGGGCGATCATTACGTTACGATCTGTCTGGTTAGGTTCTCTTGCATTGTTCGCAGAACCTTTTGAGTCGCGTCTAAGTCTGACTTTGAGATACTAGTCAAGGTTGAACTTCGCAGGTCGTCGAGCAGGGGAGTGACCGCACGAAGCTTTTCCTCGCCTTGGCGGGTCAGTCCAACCATCACCACGCGAGCGTCCTCGTCGCTTTGGCTTCGCCTAACGAGTTTCTGTTCAACTAAACGATCTAACTGCCGCTTCACCGTGGTCGGGTCGCGAACCATCTGCGTTGCAAGCTCGTTCATGCTGAGCGGCTGGCCATTGTCGAGTAACGTGATTAAAGTCTGCGTTTCTTCGGGCGAAAACGGCCAACCGGCATTTTTGAGAACCACCGCCATCGCTGAGCGGATGAGGTAGGCAACGCGGCCGATCGCAAACCCGGGCGAAGACTCGGAACCAAATGATCTATTCATCGCGATGCCGCTTTTGCTGGGATAGATGTCTGTTCCAGACACCCTGGTAGCTGTATCTTACAGCTAGTCAACAAACTGTATTCTACAGGCAGCAGCGTTTCTGACAACCGCCTCCCCGTGATAAATCACAAGAAGCAGATCAATGGCGATAGACAAAGTTCTTCTCAGGATTTTGCGGCATCCTTTTTTAGCAACGGCACACCTTGCAGTCCGCCGTGGCGACGAGGAACTCCGCTTCTTTCTGTGGGTCGGGTTGAGGAAGCTGGTCCAAGAACTCGCCAGCGTCGACGCCCATGCTGAGATTGACCTGCTCCATCGTGTCGACCGAGAACTTGCCACCGAGAACCAGTTCCAAATGGTCGGCTGCTTGATTAAAGGCCGCCTCGGCACAGAATGCCTGTGAAATCTCTTGAAGCAAGAAAGACCAAGCGAGTGGGCGGTAGTTGCATCCGAGCACTCACTGGTCGCAGTTGGATTGCTTTGTTCTTTCCAGGGGCGTAGGTGAACTCGTCGAAGGTGTGCATCCCACCGGCCCTTATTGGTCTCAAACCAATGGACCAGACCTCTCGCTTAATCCAGGCGAGTTGAAGATCCTTTCGTACACGGTCACGACGGCAAGCGGCGTTTGGCTTGGCCGCCACTTTGTTTTGCTAAGAATTCTGGAAGGTGAACAGGTTCGCGTCCTCGATCCGACCCGTCCGTTCAAAGACTACCAATACGGAATTCAGTTCAAGGGCGACGATACAGCTCCGAAGGGAACCGTCATCCTGGACAACTTATCGCGGAATGACGAAAACGAGCCGATCTATGAATTGAATACCGTCTTTACGATCAAGATCGTTGGTGCGCGGGACCATGGGAACAATTCGTCGACGGTCTCGGTCGAGCAGATTAAGACCGAAATTGACCGGCTCGCGAAAGAGCTGCAGGATGAAAAGAAGCTTACCTCGCCGAAAGAATGGCGACGGCGCGGTGCTAGATTTGGATTGCCCGGATTGGATCTGCCTACATCGGTAGGCGGCAGCGACTGGTCCGCCGAACAAATGCTGGAGGTCTTTCGTCACGCCGGGCGTTACAACTTAAACCTGCGTGATGTTGTTGGTGGCGCTCACGGTAGACCGGCTATCAATCTTGAATCCAACTTTGCCAAAGCAGCCGTAGACGATCTGATTGCCGGTCGCGCTTACTTTGCCGTCGCCATCACAGAAGAAGGAGCGGGCACTCACACGAAGAACATCCAGAGTCGAGCAACCAGGGATGGCAATGGCTTCAGGCTCACAGGATCAAAGCTCTGGAACGCCCGCTTGCGACAAGCAACTTACGTGGTTCTGTACGTGCAGGCTCCCAACGGTAGGCCTGGCAAGCAGACTGCGTTTCTTTTGCCGATCAACCACCCGGGTTTGGAGATTGTCGATCGGTATGCGCATGGGCTGACCGGGAATTCTTTTGGCGGACTCAAATTCGACCAAATGTATGTTGGCCCAGAGCACTTGATCGGTGAGGACGGGGACGGTGGCGATCTTTTTGAGGAGCATTTCCTCTACTGGCGATTGATGCAGTCCGCGGCGGCAATCGGATGTGGCGAACGACTGCGAAAAACGGGGCAGAAACGAAAGACGCCCGCTGGCCGACATGCGACCAACGGGCGTTAACTGGTTTGCGAGAGCTTTCGCGATTTCAAATTTTGCTCAAATTTGGTTTGGCTTGCCGGCGACAGGCGGGTTATCAGCCGCTTGCAAAACCACAGGTTTTTACGTGCTTTCTGTTCATTTGGCCGCGATCATGTTTGTCGGACGCAAACTTTCTGTTTCGTTTATTTCGCTTGCGTGTTAACCTGTTGGTGGAGGTTTCCGATGAATGCACCACTTTCTGATTCGCCGATGACCCTTTCACCCAGCGGCAATGATGCTGAAATGGCAAAGGCGTCTAGTCTCGTCATGACCGAACTCTTGGCCTGATCGTTGTTTACGACGCGTGCGTTTTGCATCCCGCACCGCTAAGCGACTTGCTGATGCAGATTGCTTTGTATGGTCTCGTTCGTGCTCGCTGGTCGGCGATGATTCACGATGAATGGATGCGAAGTGTTCTGCGTGACCGTCCGGATCTGACGGCGGAACGTTTGGATCGCACGCGAATATTGATGAACCAACATGTGCTCGACGCCGTGGTGACAGGCTTTGAATCCATCATTGAAAGTCTTGAACTACCCGACGTGGATGATCGACATGTTCTGGCTGCCGCGATTCATTGTGGGGCCGACAAGATTGTCACCTGCAATCAGAAAGACTTTCCGGCCGAAACGCTTTCGCAGCACGGAATCGGGACGGCTCACCCTGATGATTTTCTCGTTGGTCCGCTCGAAGCCGATTCGAAAACGCTACTTGCTGCGGTAAAACAGCACCGAGGACGGCTACGCAATCCGCCCAAGTCCGCTGATGACTACCTGCTATGCCTGGAACAACAGCGGTTGACGCAAACGGTCGTGAAATTGCGGCAGTCCATCGAGTCGATTTAGAAACTGGTCGTCGGCTGACGAAGTCTGATTGACGTGGGAGAGCGAAGCATGACGAACGATGATTCGTCCGCGTCCGCAAATTTGACGGTGGTGTACACCCGCCAGTCTCGATCTTCCGACAGTCACTTCAGTTCTTGTGACGCTCAATACGCGATTTATGCCGATACCGCCGCGTCAATGCGGTTCGCTGTCCACGACCATTTTCGCGATGAAGGTGAATCAAGCGAAACGCTGCAGCGACCGGCATTGGAAGAACTGATTCGGACTATTCGTGCACGGAATGAGCAGCGGCAGTGGCTACCGCGATTGCTGACCCGAGTGGTGTTCAATCCGGACCTGGGAACAGTCGAGATTCAGTGCAATGAAGACCGAGGTGAGAACGTTGATCAATGACTCGGCTCGGTCGCTGGATTGAGGACTTCCAACGCGGAAACTTGCGGCCTGCCCAGTCTAGTTTCGCCCGCAGCATTTCTTGTGTTTCTTGCCGCTGCCACAGGGGCACTTTTCGTTGCGGCCGACCTTTGTTCCCGCGCTACGAATCGTCGTTTCATTTTCTGATAGGAATCCGGCGCTATCGATATGGCTGTCCTGGGGGCCAAATGATTCTGATTCCGATGAATGTTGGTCGCGGTCTTCGTGATCTTGAAATGCGGCCCACTTGCTTAGATACGCGATCACGTCAGTTGGACGATGTAACTCGTTCATTGTTTGCTGGAAAGCTTCGTCGCCGCGAGCAATATCTCGCTTGACGCTCTCCAGTGTCGCCATCTGCGGATCAACAAGGCCGCTATTGAATGCGGTTTCGATCAGTGGCAAGGCGGACTTCGCACCGAGGCTTTCTAAGCGAATGATGATTCCCTCTGCGACCTCGTCGCCGTCTTGAAACGCTTTTTGGAGGTGGGCGGTCAGCTTCTCCACGACCGAATCACGAGTCATGCAGCCGTCACGAATCTGGTACAGCAGCGTATCGACGGCTTGCCAGCGGACGTAGAGATTAATCCGCGGGTCAGCAATCAAAGCGTCGAGCGCGTCGCAGCGATCACCAACAAGCGAGGCGAGTATGAATCCGAGATCCTCCGTGATTGCATCGCCAAAGAGGCCAAACGGCTTCTCACCGGGCAGTGAAATAGCAGCTAAAACGGCTGGCCACGCCTCGGTTGCGCCAAATTCCGCAAGAATATAGGTGGCGTAGAAGTGCCCGTTGTCCTCGACGTTCAAGCCTTGACGGCAATTGCGCGTGGCGTCTTCGATCAACCGAATGAGCAGTGGCGTGATCGCGTCGCGGTTTTCCCGTGCCGCTTCAATCGCTTCAGTGGGAAGCTTGATATCGGGGTCGACCAACCGATCAATGATCGCCTCGAGTTTATTGACTTCCTCAGCTTCCGACTTGGATTCAATTTCGTCCATGGTATCTCCGTGAGAGTTGGGGCGACAAAGTGATTGGTGTGTTTGGCTAGCTTTCAAGCACCGACTCAAGCAAATCAACGACACCAATTCGTTCAGCCCAGTGGTTCAGGTAGTCTCGCTCCAGTTCGTCGCCCGATACGAGATAGATGCCTCGGGCGTCGGTAAGCTGGCGGTCCGTTGGGCTAATCGTGTGCCAACGTAACTTGTTCAGCAACACGCCTTTGGCTGTTGCATTCCAGGCGGGCTGATCGACCAGAGTCACCCGTCTGCGACGGCGGAATCTTTCGAACTCGTATTCGTCACCGGCGAGGCGAAAGAAGCCCACTTTCAAGGCGGAACGATTCTCAAGGGCGTTGAATCGATGGGGTGGTCGCACCTCAGAAGCGACGCTGATGGGTTGAATGAAGAAGTTATCCTAAAACGCTTGGATGATCGCGTCGATTGGCGTTTCGTCGTATTCGATCACAGAGTCGATATCGTGCGTCGAGCGGGACACGCCCCAGTAGTTGCCTGCCATCGATCCGACCAATGTGTAGGCGATCCCTGCCGTTTCAAGTCGGCGGTAGGCTTCCAATTGAATTTGGTCAAGATTCGGCATCCTGTTCACCTATTCGTTGGCATTGGGCACGACTTCCCCTAACGGCCTAAGTCTTTCGTAAACCGGTTTGCCAAGCCAAACGGAGAACCCGAGAGTTCTCGGGGTTGATTTGACCAGACCGGACCCAAACCAGTGGGTTGGATTCGGCACTCCGAACCGAACTTACAAAACCGAGACATTTTGACGACCGCCAGAAAATCGCAAAACCATCGCGAAAAACGGGGCAGAAACGAAAAACGCCCGTGGGTCGCGGAAGACCAACGGGCGTTGACTGGTTATGCGAGAGCTTTCGCGATTTCAAAAAGCTCCCCCGGCAGGACTCGAACCTGCGACAAGGCGGTTAACAGCCGCCTGCTCTACCAACTGAGCTACAGGGGATTGGGACGCGAGGTTGTCGTTTTGCTTCAAAACGATCGCGCTCACGTGAGCTGGGAATGTTAGCGGGCGCGGCGTGTCGCTTCAAGGCGGGTTGGGGCACCTGGGGCCAACATTTTTTGTGGGCAAGTTTGTTTTCGGGTTTGCAGGTCGTTTCCTACAGCGGTTTTGCAAAATTTTCACAACGCCAGCCGGTCGGGGTGACCAAACGTGTCATCGGGTTCGCTGATACTAAGGATGTCGAAAGGGAGTTCCCACTGAAGATGAGTCTGTCTCACGTTGAGACGCCCTCTCGTTTTGACAGAAAAACTCCGTGAATTGCACGGCCATCGACCAGTCTGTCCGGCACACTTGTCGGCCAGCGACCACCAAATATTGAGTAAAACTTAGCGAAATGACTGTGTTTTTCGCAAGCAGCCCCAAGATTCGGAAGAAAAGCAGGTCGATGAGCGGTGTTTGGCCCGGTAAGTGCATTACCGCTCAGTCACGAAGTTTGAGATTAGTCCCGCACAAACAGAATTACTCGAAAGGATTCAGATATGTTGGTTCTCAGTCGTAAAGAAGGCGAAAAGTTGGTGATCGGTGACGACGTTGTGATCACGGTCAATCGCATTGCCGGGAATCGCGTGGCGATCGGAATTGAAGCCCCTCGGGAAGTTGCCATCGTCCGTGGCGAGCTCGCCCCACAGGTCACGAAATCGCCGAAAGCTGACACAAACGCTCCTTCAGCCGCCGCCTCGATGCTCGAGCGTGGCGTCTCTGTTGCTGGCCAAATGGATCGGTGAGTCCGCGTGGCGAAGATTCCGATTCTTGCACGCGAGCGCCCCATAGTACTGACCCATAGTACTGACCCATAGTACTGATACGGGTGTGCAGCTGGATAGCGTGCGAGTACGGCGTTGGCCCTCCTGTTTGGGCGGACACTGGTGTGAGTTCACGAGACCGCTTTCGTATTAGATTACCGGAGTCACGTAGGTGAAATTGACGAGTTCGGCGTTCGAAGATGGCCAAGCGATCCCTTCCCAGTACACTGGTGTCGGCGACGACGTCTCCCCTCCGCTGCAATGGTCCGATGTTCCTGAGAACACGAAGTCGTTTGCGCTCATTTGCGACGATCCAGATGCCCCTAGCCGAGCGAACCCGCGCCCAGAGGGGCCTTGGGTGCACTGGGTAATCTACAATCTTGCCGCCGATCGACGCAGTCTGCCTGAGGGCGTCGATTCCGCTGCGGAGCTAGCTGGTTTGGTCCCTGCGCGATAGGGGACCAATAGTTTCGATTCGAACAATGTAGGGTATCGAGGGCCGATGCCACCACCAGGTAGCGGCCCCCACCGCTATCGGTTTCACTTGTATGCGGTCGATCAGATAATCGACGTGGCTGCCGCCGAAGCGACGAAGGCGTCTGTGCTCGAAGCGATCGACGGGCATGTGCTCGAACAGGCTGTCCTGATGGGGACATTCGAGCGGCAGGATTGAAGGCTTGCCCTCACCCCGAGAAACTCTCGGCCCTCCGCGTATTGATCCTGCGGTTCTCCCATTTCGAAACGTCGCTTCGGTAGGTGGCTAGTACGCGAGGGAGGAAATTGGCGGATGGTCGTCGGTTCGTCGTAGACGATCTTCGGGGTCGAATGGGGTTGGCTCCTGCGTTTCGCGGGCGCTCCCCGGGGTGTTCGCTTCGTCCAAGTCACAAGCGATTTTCTGGAACGCCTTTCGGCGCTGGAAGCCCGTGTGGGTAAGGGGCAGCCCGTCGCTTCAGCTATCGCGAGACGAGGTTTTTTGAGAGGACTCGTCGCCTCCTTGTCATTACCCACAAAACCGGATCCCCTGTCAGCTTGTCTGACAGGATTCTCCGTTTTGTGATTAGATAAAGGTGGAGCATTCACCGCGCTCCCATGCGGGCTTGCCCCGCATGACAGCAAAGTTGATCGACTTGGTTTCCTGTCAGACAAGCTGACAGGGGAACATGTGTCGATACCGCGGTTTTCTAATTTCAAAACGTCGCTTCGGCGTGTGACAAGCACACGGGGAGCAAACTTGTGGGCTATGACCGCCTCGTCCACCACGGTTTAGGGGCTGTTTGCGACGTATCGGTCGAGTCGCTCGATCAGATCGTCAGCGAGCAGGGCGCGGTGGTCGAGCACGACGCAGCGTTTACCCAGTTCGCTGGCGTGGGGCAGGGGGACCGGTTTCTGGCTTCGCCGGTCGCTTGTGCGATGCATGCTGCGAAATCCTTCGCCGATCGGAAATCCGGCTGCTCGTAGCCGCCGCAGCAACGCGGGACGGTCTTGGGATTCGTCGGCCTGCATCGCAAATTTGTAATAGGCGCGTCGCTGTCCGAGTGTTTCGCTGGCGAGTGGTGATAGTCCGAACTGTGACCAATCCCACTCTCTTAAGCGGGTGACCGTCCGGCTGCGACGGCGATTGAACTCGGCGAGCGTTTCCCATTGCGGCAGCAGTACGGAGCATTGCAGGGCCGAGAGTGGAAACGTGTCACTGGGGCGATCCAGGTACGAGGGGAGGCGGGCGGCCACGCGGGGATTGCGAGCGAGCAACGCGCCGCCGTTTCCGGCCGACAATAGCTTACTTCCACCAAAACTCAGGGTCGCGCAGTCGCTGAGGCATCCCACGGGCAGAAAGGCGTCGGCAGTATCCCCTTCGAGTTCCCATCCCGCCCCAGGGACCTGGCAGGCATCTTCGATGAGCATCCAGTTCCGCTGATCACAGATCTCCCGGATGGCTGGCATGTCCGCCAATTCCCCGTAGAGATGCGACACCACGACGGCTTTGACTCTCGCGTTTTCGACCTGTCGCAGCGACTGTGGGTCCAGCGTGCTGCCGCCAGCCTTGACATCGACGAGGACGGGCGTGGCACCGAGCAATTCGATGGTGCGAAAATTGCCGGGGTAGTCGTAGGCGGCTACTGCGACTTGGTCGCCTTCGGTGACGCCACAGCACCGCAGAGAGAGTTCGATGGCAGCCGTGCCGCTGCTGCACAACCGCGTCAGTGGAGTAGCATGGATCCGAGAAGTGTCACGATCCCAGGGCGAGGGCAGTTTGGACGGTAGGTTCGAAATCGACATCGCCCGGGCGACCGCCTCGGTGCAATGTGCGTGAATTTCGGCGGCGTACTTGCCCCACTGCCCACTCGCCCAGAGTTGCTGCAGCGACTCCCAGATCTCCGGAGATTGGGGCGGCCAGACTGGCCAGCCCTGTTCATCTCGCTCCAGCGGGATCACAGTCCGCTGGTCTCATCGAGACCAAACATGACGTTCATATTCTGAATCGCAGCGCTACTGGCACCTTTGGAAAGATTGTCGATGGCGCACACGATGACAGCTCGACCGGGGGTCGTGGGTTCGCCTGAAACCCGTACCGTCATTTGAACGTGATTGGTCATCTTCACATGCTTGGTCGCCGGTAGATGGTCGACAACATGCACGAAGGGCTGGCCCTCGTAGGCACGGCGCAGGGCATCGCTCAACTTCGATTGAACTGATTCGGTCGTGTCACCGACGCTAAGTGTGGGACGCACATAGATGGTTGACAGAATGCCACGATCCATTGGGGTCAGGTGCGGTGTGAACAGAATCTCGACCGGGGTGCCCGCAATCCGGTGTACGAGATCTTCCATCTCGGGACCATGACGGTGGGCCGCGATGGCGTAGGCTGCGATGGATTCGTTGGTCTCGCAGTACAGGGTGCCTAATTTTGCAGAGCGTCCGGCTCCGCTCACGCCGCTCTTGGAGTCGACGATGATGTCGTTCGTTTCGATCAAGCCTTCTCGAACGAGAGGAGCGAGCGGCATGATCGCCGAGGTCGGATAGCAGCCTGGGTTGGCAACGACGTCGGCGGTCGCGATCTGGTCGGCAAAGAATTCTGGCATTCCGTAAACAACGTTCCCGATCCGCTCGGGCCACGGATGGGTCACACCGTACCAGTGTTCGTAGAGTGGCACCGAGGAAAGCCGGAAGTCGGCGCTGAAATCGATGACCCGTACGCCGGCAGCGGCCAATTCGCGGACGCTTTGGGCGGAAGCGCCGTGGGGAAGGCAGCACATCGCCACATCGGCTTGTTCGGCAATCTTTGCGGCATCAAACGGCTGCAGCGCGACGTTCGAACGGCCTGTCAGGAAGGGGTGGATCTCAGCCAGTGGTTTCCCTTCGTCCGAGCGGCTCGTTGCGACTGTCAGTTCGGCTTGTGGATGAGCCAGTAGCAACCGGGCAACCTCGAGGGCCGTGTATCCGGTCGATCCGATCAGGGCAACGCGTATCATAGAAATATAGTCTCAGCGACACAGGGATGAACGAAAAAACGGCTGCCGGTTTTTGGAGAGGTGCTAGGGAGTCAGTAGCCGTGGGGACAATCCTAACCGATAGGCGGCCGCAGCATCCAGCCTCCCCGTTCGGTAGATCGGTTCCGCACCGCAGCAATCCGCTCGGCATCGGATTGGGCGTACCTGTGCCGGCGGGCAGCAGGTGGGTGTGCTGCGTGAAGCGAACTAGTTTTCGCTCGGCGAATTTTTGGCTTTCAACCACCGGCGAAAGCGGTCTTGAAGCACGACGAAGCTCGGAACCAAGACAGTCCGAACGTAGAGGGTATCGATCAGCACGCCCAAGGCGAGAGCGAAGCCGAGTTCGGTGATCCCACGTAGAGTTGTTTGTTGGGATGCATCGGGTGTGGGTGGGGCCGCCAGTCCAAGCGAGGCACTCAGCGGAGGCCACCAAGCCGACGCCGTCATGCTGAGAAAGGTTGCTGCCATGACGATTCCACAGGCGGTGACGATGCCACCGGTCCGAGCCACGGCCCTGCGAACCGCGGCGAGTGATCCCAAACGCCGGCGTTCCTCAATGATTCGCGTCACGAGGTAGACGTTGTAATCTTGCCCCACGGCGACCAGGATCACGAACAGGAACAGCGGCAGCTTCCAGTCGAGTCCGAGGAAATCCGGACCATCCAAAGTGCGGAAGAACCAGTACGTTAGCCCCAGCGTGGCGTAGTAGCTCAGTAAAACTGTGGCGATGAGATACACCGACAGCACGACTCGTCGCAGTACGAAGATCAAGACGGCGAGCACCGCGAGGATGACGGCCATCTTGATCCGACCGGTATCGCGCAAGGTGACCTCGCGCAGGTCGACAATCGATGCGGTCGTTCCGGTGTAGAACAACTCCCAGGCGGTATCGGTGTCTCGCTGACGTTCCGCGAGCACCCCCCGCACCTTGGTGGCAATCTCCTCTAATTTTTGCGCGGCCGCTTGGGAGAACGGATCTTCTCGAACGATCACATCAAGCCGAATGAGGCGATGGGTAAAACTCGGTTCGTTGGCGACGAAGTGCATGCGGGCCAAGCGGTGATTCTGCAATGCTCTCCGCCGCCACGCCTCTTTGCTGAGCAACCCCATTTCACGGTCGGGCGGGAAATCACCGAGCGGATCGCTCAGTGACCGCACCCTGCGGACGCCATCGACGTCGTAGAGCGCGTCGGTCAAGAGCAGGCGAGTGGCGGCGAGAGACTCTTCGTTCTGGTCCGATTCGGCCAGCGTGAGCACGGAGATTGGGGCCAGTTCACCGACGCCGAAATTCTTGTCGAGAATCCTCATGCCCTGGCGGCTGCCCGCGGATTGTGGCAGTTGACCACTGAGGTCGTAGGTAACATCCTGTTCGTGGCGTCGCCCCTCGATCGCTGGCAAGATGAGCATCAGCCAACCCGCCGCGAGTGTCCAGATTGGGTAGCGAGTCAAGGCAATCGATGCCGCATTCCACGCTCGACTGCCGCTACTCAGGCGGGCGCTCGAAGCTGACCTCGCGCCACGAGAATCGACTTCGGTGAGGTTGCGGTTGGAAAGGAGCGAGATCGCCGACGGTCCCATCTCACTGGTGATTCGAGTCGGCCAAAAGACGACCGGGCCGATCAGGCGCAGGCATGCGGGAGTCAAGGTCATGCACACCAGCAATCCGACACTGAGGCAGATTGCGATAATCGGACCGGTATGATGAAACTTACCAAAATCCGCGAACCACAGCATGCCGAGCCCCACGATCGTCGTCATCGCGCTGCCGAGGAGCGCGCTACTGACGCTGCGGAGCGCCCGTTCGCAGGCGATCGGCCACGCGTGATTGACGGCTTCCTCACGTAGCCGCGAAATCAAGAACAAGCAGTAATCCGTGCCTGCACCGAACAGGATCACCACCACGAAAATGCGACTCGTCGTGTAGACCTTTAAATCGAGTCCGGGCCATTGGGCGTGCGCTGAAAGCTGGGTGAGCGCGGTGACCAATCCTGTGGCAACCATCACAGCCACTGCGATTGTGACCAAAGGGACGGCGACCAAGAGCGGCGCCCGGTAAACGATCGCGAGAATGATCAGGATCATGACGACGGTGAACCACTCCGTATAGGAGATCGCGGATCGGGCCGCGAGCAAGGTTTCGCCGCCGATCGCTGCCGATCCCGTGATGCGAACCTCTAGCTCGCGGGCCAGCGTGAGCTCATCGTCACTGAGATAGTCGCGGCGGTACTGAACGCATTCATCGACGATCTGCCGCAGCTGGGTGAGCAGCTCGATATTCCCCGTCGCAGCCAATTCGTTGGCCAGAGAAAGGACTGCGATCCGGGCATGGCCACGGCGCAGTTGCGGGCCGATTTCAGATTCTTTCCAGCTGTAGACGTCGAGCAAAGATTCCCACACCTCGAGGTCGCGTTCGGTGATCGGACTGGCAGTCGCTTCGATGCTGGGATCGAGGACCTTGGCCGACGCGATGTCCTCCTCGACTAATGTTGGGTCAGGGCCGCGGGCTTGGGCCAAGTGGCCGCGGTCCCAGTAAGCGATTGCCAACCGCGGTTGATAGGCAGTCGGTTGGCGCTGCGGCACGCGGTCGCCGAGCAGCTTGTAGAAGTCGGCATCGATCTCGATGGCTTGATCGAAGGCCGCCACAGCCACACCGAGCCAGCGCTGCGCCGACAGAGCGGTCGCGAGACCATCGTTGCCCGGGGGCCGCGGATGGGCCTCTTGATCGTCGCGTTCTCGCTCGGCGGCCGCTCCGTCATCGGGCACCTCTCGGTTCACCGCCGCAGGACTGGGCCGTTGTCCGTCGCTAGTTTTGCCGAGAGCGCTAGTTTCGCCGAGAGCGCTAGTTCCGCCGAGGGCGTTGGCTTCGCCGAGGGCGCTGGGGAGCCCGTCGGGCTGCGGGACCAAGATGTTGGCTGAGTCGACATCGCCACCGGCGATCCGTTCGGCCCGTTGCCAGCAGACTTCGCCTAGACGGTGGTAGAGCCGCCTCAGGATGTCGAGGCCGAGGAGGTGGTCGCTCGTCGAAAAACCCTCGCCATCTTTGGCAAAGACGAGCACCATCTGGCTGCGAGCTCTCGTGCCCATGAAGGCTTGATCGAGCAACCTCCCGCCAGCAACACTGACTTGCGATGCGGGTAGGTAGTCGAAGTCCCCATCCAAGGCGACGGACTTCCACGACGGTGCCAGTCCCTTGGCGAGCACTGCAGCGACCAGCCAAGCGATCAGGATGACGCCAGCGTGCTTGATCACGCCGTGCGCGAATCTCGCCGGGAGTGACTTGGCTTTCAATCGAGGTTCCTTCTCGCTCTTGTGATCGACATGAGATCGCAGTGTTTGACGTCGGCGTTGAATCGGGTCAACCCATCATACTGAATTCATGTCGAATCTTCGCCTACCTGTCGCGGCCTCGATCCCGGTCCCGGCCCCGATCACGATCGCTGCCGCGATCGTAACGTCGGTCCGAGCCCTGACGGCCCGAACGGTTGCTGCTGGAGGATTCACCCATGGATGTCGACCCCAGGGCCGACATGGCCTGGCGAAGCGTCTCGGCGGAGACATCGCCTGAGAACTGGACAATTTCAATCTCGCCTCCTGGCTGGGCAGCCAGATCGAGCTTTTCGATCATGGAGACAATCAAGTCGAGCAGTGACTCACCCTCGGCACTGACGAGTAGGGTATTGCCAATTTCGTCGACCCCGAGCGATAGTTTGCCGTTAAACGAAAAATCGCTTCCGCCGCCACTGCGACCGCTATCGGAGTCCTCGAGCCCTGAGCCTTCACTGCGATTGCTTGACCGCCGCCCGCCACCGTTACTCCCGCCGCCACCGCCCGAAAACGCTTTGTCATTGCTACTGAGCAAGTCCCGGTAGGCTTCCTTGACAGTCTCAGCGATCTTCTCGCTACGGCCGTAGCGAATGGTCACGAGTTTGGTGAAGCGACTGAGTTTCGGATTGACCGGTTCAGCCACATCCCAAAGCTCGATCAATTCACTGATCGTTCGCAATTGGCCACTGGTAGCACCTGTGACGATGATGGTCCCCGTATCAGAGTTGGGCAAGAATCGCAGTTCACTGCCCTTGGCCAAACCAGTGGGGCTGTTGTCGTCATCCTCCTCATCAAAGATCCAGCGAAAGAAGCGATCAGAATCATCGTCCTTGTCATCGGGATTCTCGAAATAGTCCTCGAGGTCGAGCGTGAGCAGCATCACCGACGCGTTTTTGATTTTGAAAACATGGTAGGACTTACTCGGCGGTTTGATATCGAGCATCAGGTTCTCGAGTCTGTCGAGTGCTTTAGTATCGCTGCTCGAGAGCACGAGATTCCCGTTCTCATCGAGCCGAATCTGCACCGGGGCGGGCTGGTCTTCGCTCGAGTCACTCTCCGGCCGTTGTTCGGTCGTCAACATGACCGCTGGGTTGAAATCGCGATACGCGGGAAAATCCTGCAAATTCTCTTGCGTGACAATGGGCTCGTCCTCGAGAGTCTCCTCCTCATCGTCGTGCGTACCATTGTCCGGTTTTGCAGGATCGGTGGAGGGACGATCTTTCGCAGCGCGATCGCTGCTTTCATTTGCGTTCTCTTCCTCCTCAGGCTCATCGAGGTCAGGTTGCTCGAATGCCTCGTCGCTGGGCAGCACCAATTCATTGGGTGACATCGCTTCCCAGCGGGCTTTGAGTTGTTTCAGGTATTCGAGAGTTTCTGGATTCGCCGAAGCTTCGATCACGCGCACGGTCTGGCCGCTGCCGCCGGGAGGTGGCAGTTCCCCCAGTTTGATTAACAGCGACCGCACCTCTTCCATTTCGGACTCGTTCGCCCACAGCAGCACTTGGCGGTAGCTCGTGTTGGCGGCGACACGGAATTCATCCTCTTCCTCGTCGTCGTCGTCATCGCCTCCCCAATACGAGTAGCGGCTGCGCCGACTGTCACCATCATCCTTGTTGTCTTGCCCCATTAGAAACGAGATCGAGTCGGCGACCGCGGTCGCATCGAGCCGGCGGAGCTGGAGGACTTCAAATCGGCGTTTGCCGCCGTCGAGTCGCTCGATCAAGGACTTGATGATGAATCGATCTGCCGCAGCCCCCGAGACGATCACTGCGTTATTGTCTTTGTCGACCCGGATCCGGGTTGTCGGTTCGAGCACGTTCATTTCCTGAGCGATCTCGATCAGCTTTTCGGGATCGAGGGACACCAGACGATAGACCTCCACGCGGCTGGTGGCATCGGTGAGTGAGCGTAGTGATCCGCCGGGGACATCGATCCGCTTGATGAATTCGGCGGCGATGGCAACTCGGTCAATCGGCGCCCGGACGAGCACGGAGTTTTGTCGGACGTTGGCGACGATCGAGATCTCGACTTCTTTGTCGGCCGCCGGCGGCTTGCCCCCATTCTGCTGCTGCATCCGCTGCATCATCTGCATTTGCTCACGGCTCATGGGGGCTGCGTCTTTCTTCTGGACGCCGAGAAACTCTTCGAGCAGCGATTTGGCTTCCTGGGCAGGGATGTGCCGCAAGCGGAATTCGGGTGCCAAGGCATCGCGACTGGCCGAATCACGCTCCTCGGCGAGCAAGCGGGCGACCTCGCGTAGATTTACCGCAGCGTCCATGGCCTCGATCCGGTTCGTCGTCGCTAGAGCTGTCAATTCTCCGGAACCGCTGAGCATGGGTGCCAATTCTTCGGCCAATTTCTCCGCTGATAGCCAACCGGCGTCAAGCATCGTTCGCACGAAGGAATGGTTCGGTAGGTTCTGCAGCTCTGCGGGACTCACCCAGTGCACCATCCCCGGATTGATCGCGTCGGTTTTGACAACCGTGATCCCACCTTCGAGTTCCAACATCGTGTAGCCTCGAGCGAGCAGGTGCCGATTGATCAGATCGGCGGTCTCCTCGACCGTCAGCCGGCCAGGGCTAACCAAGTTCACGACGTCGCCGGGGAGTTCCTGCCAGTCGATCGGCTGCTGGGAAATATCCGACAGCCAGCCGATCAGATCGACCCATCCCTGATTGCGGAAACGGAATCCGACTTTACCGTCGTCGCCAACGGCCGCGCGGAGTTCAGCCGGATCCCCCTCGGGAAGTTCCAGTCCATCGCGGCGGACTACCTTAGGGGCCTCGGACTGCTCATCCTCAGCCCCGTCTTTTTTCTCCGCGCCGTCATCGTTCGGAGCTTCGGGCTTGGCGTCCTCTTGAGCGGCATCGCTCGGGCCACCTGAGCTACTTCGTTCCGGGCGGCTTCCTCCTCGCGACGGCCGCGACATCCCCGGAGGACCACCGAACGCAGGGTCTTGCCCGTGGCAGGGCGTCGTCAACGGAAACGCGACGGCGCAGCCCGCCACCACGAGAGCACCCGTTAGGAGTCGTTTCCAAATTAATCGCACGGCTGAAGCAATTTGAGAGGAGTTCAAGAGCGAGGCCAAACAGAATCCTGTCTGGAACGAGCGTTCCATTATGCCTCAGCCGTCGCCATAAAACAAACGTTTTTGCGCAACGATCTCCCCATAGCGAATTCAAACCAGACCCCTCCGAGGAGGGAAGGCAGCTAGCGGCGCGGCAACCAGCCTGCCACCGAGGGCTGTTTCTTCAGGCCGATCTCCGATTCGCAGCGTAAATCACGCTTTTCGGTTACCAGCCGTGCAAAAAAGACGACCGCCTCGCCGGTGGGAACTTTCTTCTGCCAGCGAATCGGCACGGTGATGCCGTGACCGCTGGTCGGAACGGCGAGACTCGATGTTTCCAGCTCCCGTAGTTTCTCGGTGTCGAATTCCCAGCGACCGAGCTGTGCATCCTCTCCCGTTTTCGTCGGATCAAGGGCGAGAATGCTGAGCCGGGTTTTTCCGTCGGGGAGGGGACGAGGTGACGCGGTGTCGGGCGATCGCAATGGATCGGTCGGTGTGTGCGTCCGCCCCAACACCGCGATGGGATGCCCGTACTGGTCGTTGGCGCGAATAGTGAGGTCGACCCCTTCGGTCATCACCGGCGGCGCCTCGTCCGCGGAATCGTCCGGGGCAGCGGTGTTCTTGAGTTTGGCTTGCTGCTCAGCATCCACGCGGACGCGGCTGGTGGCAGCATCGATACTGATTCGGGCGGGCTGCAGTTCGATCTCGGGAGTCGCTCCGACGACCTCGCCGAGTCCGCCGAGCATGCTGACGCCGGGCAGTTCGATTTTGCTAGGGTCGTCCTCTGATTCGCCGTCGTTCGTGCCTGGCGGCATGGGGGTCCCCGGATCGATAGGTTCGACGTCCAATTCGGAGGCTCCCGGCGGTACGGGGCCACCCGGTGGAGGCAACAGATAGGAATCCGGGGCGGTTGGATCGCTTTGACGCGCGCCGCCCGCTGGATCTTTCTCAGGTGTGGGGATGGGGCGTTCGAGCGTCCCCGGCTCAACCAATGTCCCCGGATCGACGAGCTCACCCGGATCGACCAAATCGTCGGGTTCAACCAAATCGCCTGGATCGATCAAGGAGTCCAGGTCAGGCAAGCCATCGTCACCGTCGAGTGAATCGGTACTATCGTTCGGTGTGGCGCCCGATTGACCAGGATCCTCGAGCGGTTGGTCGCTGCCGTATTGTTCCCGCGCAGAATTCGGGGATTGCGACGAACTGCCCGATGATCCCGCCGCATCATCCAAGGGGAATTCCGGTGACTGGGCTGGCACGTAGCTGGGGTCGAGTTTCTGCGGATCGGCGGCCCGCCCCGATGTCGAGACGCCGCGGTCGTCGAGTTCATCGACCTGCGGTTTGGCTTTGCGTTCGCGGCGGAGTTTTTCAATCAGGATGCGATTTTCGTAGTCGGCTTCGTAGAGTTGGTCCTCGAGTTGGCGGACCTCACGCTGCAACGATTGCCGGTACATATCCTCTTGAGCCCGACCGCGACATCCTGTCGCAGGAAGCAGCAGGATCGCGCAGACGCATCCGGCGAACAGCCACGACCAGGTCGCCTGGGAGGCGTTGATGTCGGCTCCCTTCGCAGCGAGCGGGCGGTAGGCGGTGAGTCGTTTCAAGAGATGGGTTCGCGGGGCGAGTTCGCGGGCAAGTCAGCTGATGATTCATGTGGCTAGACTGCGAACTATCAAATTTCGCACCCTGCCGTCAACGCGGGTTGGGCGTTGACCTCTGCGGATCCCACTCGACGCCCGGCAGCCGATTCCACAGGCGGCAGAAAAGTGCCGCCACGCCCTTGACGACACCACAGACGACTCGATAAACTTCCCCGCTCAAAGGCAATCCAGGGCCACTTGGATCGCTTCACCCTCGGGGGATTAGCTCAGTTGGGAGAGCGCCTGCATGGCATGCAGGAGGTCATCGGTTCAAGTCCGTTATCCTCCACTTCGAGATTCAAAGCCGCCGATCAAATATGATCGGTGGCTTTTTTTGTGGGCTCTTCGAACGGAAAAGTAGCTCTCGATAGTTCAGTCCACCTGTTCGAAATCGAACCAGAACACGACAAGCGACCGCGAGTGAGAGACTCACCGAGTCCGACGGTCTGCTATCCTCACCGGCACTGCATGAGCTGTTTTCGGGCAGTTCGAGCCATTTTCAGGTAGCTTGCTGACGGGCAGGTCCTCCGTCACATCATCTTGTCGCCGGGTGCGACGGTGCTGTTCTTTCCCCATCGGTTTGCTCCCTCGTGCGCTCGTTACACGCCGAAGCGACGTTTTGAAAATAGAAAACCTGAGAAATACGCATGAAGAACACGATCAGTCCTGCCAGCGTCGTCATATTGTTGGCATTGCTATTTGCTCCGACGTTCGGAGTATGTGCCGAGAAAGACGTCAGTGCCGTCGCTAAATCGCCGCCGCTCATTCCAGCTCGATGGGATGCCGCTCTCGCTGGTGATCAGGTGATCAACGGGCTCGTCCGTGTATCGGCTCCGCAGGTCCAAGGGGCTCACGATGCCGAGTTCGTCTGCGTGGGGGACCACGCCTACATCGTAGAGCACGACAACGATGTGCAGCCAGGACACAGTGCGGGCCAGCGGATGTATTGTGTCCTTTCCATCGTGAATCTGACGTCACTGGAAGTTGAAGAGACGATAGCGTTCGCGAAAACGGAACAGGTTTTTGAAAACGTGACGCTTCCCGCCGGCGCCTGCTTCGTGCCGCGGATCCTGAAACTCGATGATCAGACGTTGCGCTGTTATTTCGCCAGCGAGAACGGAAGCCGACGCGAGGCTCAGACCTGGTACCGGGATTTTGATCTGCGGTCGGGGGCTTTTGAAGGCGACATCCACAAGATGAAGCTGAAGACTGCCGCCGGGGTGTTCGATATGCAGCCCCAGTACTTTCACGCCGATGCTGAGGCGCAGGGCTTTTCGAAGCCAGCGAAAGCATTCGGTCTGTACCTGTTCGATTCGTTCAAAGAGTTCGCAGGCAAGACCTACGTAGCGATCAACAACTGGCCTGGCAAGCAGAACGCTCTCGCGGTGCTGAATGAGGATCGAGATACCGTCGAAGTGATCGGTCATTTCAACGAACCACAGTCGCAGCAGCTCAGCGAGGCCGCCGTCAACCGTCTTCCCGATGGCACGTGGATGGCAATTTGTCGAAACGATGGTGGCAACTACCACTTCACAACGAGTTCAAACGGCGTGCAGTGGAGCGTGGCCAAAGAAATGCCGTTTGTAAAGAAAGGGCTCAATTCCAAGCCGACCTTCGACAAGTTCGATGGCGTCTATTACCTCGGCTGGCAGGAGAACACGCGCATCAATGGATGCAGGCGCAGCGTCTTCAATGTGGACATCTCCCGCGATTGCGTAACCTGGGAACGCAAGTATCGGTTCGAGACGCCGGAGTCCTTCCAGTACCCCACATTTCACGAACATGACGGGGCCATCTGGCTTTCCGTTTCACAGAGCGATCATGGCGGCTCGACGGATCGCATCATGTTCGGAAAGCTGGAAGACGTCGGCGTCTTTGCGTCTCAGCAAGGTCTCACCCGAAAACCAATCCCGCCGATGCCACCGGCGAAGATGGCTCTCGGCGCGAAACTGTTCAGCGATCGTGACTACACGCTCATCGAGGCCCCCAAGATTCTTCTTGGACGCAAATTCCTCCGAACCAGCATCGAGGGTTACACCCTCGAATGTGTCACGCCAGGCGACCTCTACGTGATGACGCTCAGCAAGGATCATTTCTCCAACCGACGCGGCGATCTGCTGGACCAGGGCTTCGAGCAAGTCGACACGCCCAAGTTCCAGCTCTTTCGGGGCGACCTCAACCGAGTCTTCGCTTACCGCAAGCGACTTGAGAGCGGCGAGCAGGTAACTTTTCGCAAGCTCGCCTTTGCGGTGCTCGGCGATGGGTTGCAGGTCAAGCTGCTGGCCGCCGGCAGACCGTAAACCAACGGCTGCTCTACCGAGAATTCTCGGCGAGCAGCGGGATCACGCTTCTGCTGCACGGCCCCGTATCTTGCATCGCCCGGTAAAAAAGACGTGACCGGACCATCGGCCGGTGCAACACGGGCTGTCGATTCATTGAACCGAGACGTGTAAGCGGCCGGGTGGGTGAGTGGCGTTACCCGGGGCCTTACAGCCTATGCCATCTATGTTGCCCCCGTTCGGGGCATCATCACGATGGTAACCCGACGCGTCAGCGAGGAAGATGCAGTTTTTCACGTGGCGAACAAGTGATCCTCGCTGACGCGTCGGGTTACCAAGACCGCTTCGCGGTCGAAAGTAGATGGCATTGGCCTTTCCGGCCCTCGGCTCACCATCGCGGGGCCAACGTCGATTGAATCGACAAACCGAACAGCGACCGGATGAAATCAAGGACACCGTTGCCGAGCACCTCGCGGTGATAAAATTTGCCGCCAACTGCAGACCGACGTGATTGGCTTGCGTTATCATAGGCCGCCATCATGAATACACTCTTACGACCAGGTCTTTTGACCGCCACTTTCTGTCCGCTACTGTTACTCGTGACAAGTAGCGGCAACGTGATGGCACAAACCACAGCGCCGAAGCCGAACGTAGTTCTCATTCTGGCCGACGACCTCGGCTGGAGTGATACCACTTTGTTCGGCACGACGAAGTTCTACAAGACGCCCAATATCGAACGTCTGGCGGCGCGCGGAATGACTTTCTCGCGAGCATATTCGTCGAGTCCTTTGTGTTCGCCAACGCGAGCGAGTGTGCTCACCGGGCTCAGTCCGGCGCGTCACGGAATCACGGCGCCGACGTGCCATTTGCCGAAGGTGATCCTGGAAGCTGTTCCAGCGACGAGCGGCCCGTCAAACCGATTTGCGACGCTTCCCGAGAGTGTCTCGCGACTAAACACCCGGTACTACACGCTGGCCGAGATGTTCAAAGACAACGGTTACGCGACCGGGCACTTTGGGAAATGGCACCTCGGTCCAGAGCCATATTCGCCGCTCGAACATGGTTTCGATGTCGATGTGCCACACCATCCCGGCCCTGGGCCGGCGGGCAGTTACGTCGCTCCGTGGAAGTTCAAAGACTTCGATCATGACCCGCATATCCCGGACGAACACATCGAAGACCGGATGGCGAAAGAAGCGGTCGCGTTCATGGAAAAGCACAACGACGAGCCATTCTTCCTCAACTACTGGATGTTCAGCGTTCATGCTCCGTTTGATGCCAAAGAAAAACGAATCGCCGAGTATCGAAAGCACGTCGACCCGGGTGACCCGCAGCGGAGCCCCACCTACGCTGCAATGATCGAGAGCATGGACGATGCCGTCGGGACTCTGCTTGATACGCTCGACCGGTTGGAAATCGCGGACAACACGATCATCCTCTTCGCGTCAGACAACGGCGGGAACATGTACAATGCGGTCGACGGCACGACCGCAACTAGCAACGCGCCGCTACGTGGTGGCAAGGCGACGATGTATGAAGGAGGGGTGCGCGGCCCAGCGATCTTCGTGCAAACGGGCTCGATCGAGCCCGGTTCCGAAAGTAGCGAAATCATTCAAAGCGCTGACTTCTATCCGACGCTACTGGAGATACTTTCGATCGATGCTCAGCCGGATCAGGTTTTTGATGGGAGCAGTATCGTGCCGGCCTTGCATGGCAAGTCACTCGATCACAAAGCCATTTTCACCTACTTCCCGCACGCCCCTGGTGTCCCCGATTGGCTGCCGCCATCGGTCAGCGTTCACCGAGGAGACTGGAAACTCATCCGCATTTTCCACGGTGGCAAGAATGGAAAGCACCGTTACAAACTATTCAATCTCGAAACGGATATCGGCGAACAGAACAATCTCGCTGACAAGTTCCCGGAGCGTGTCGAGCAACTCGACAGTCTGATCGAGCAACACCTCGTCGACGCTCAGGCTGTTCGCCCGTTGCCGAATCCAAACTTTGATCCCTCGAAATACGACCTGACTCTGGAAGGCAAGGCGACGCTGAAGGGTGGTGCGAACAATCCGAGAAAAACGAGACCGAAGGCTGCCGGCAAACGAGTCGCGGGCTGGCAACCTGGTGTTACGTGCACACTATCAGCCCCCGAGAGTACGCTGCTGGTCACTAGCACGGGCAGGGATCCTTATCTCGCCCATCGCCTGCCCAGGCCAATCGCTGGAACATCATTCACGTTACACGTCACGATGACCTCGGATTCAAGCGGTGAGGGTCAGGTCTTCTGGCAGACGCAGGATTCCGGTCCTTTCAACGCCAAACGTAGCCGGTTCGTCGCTGTCGAGCACGACGGCAACCAGCATGAGTATGCCGTTGGCTTCACAACGAAGAGCCCATTGCTGGCCGTCCGGATTGATCCGTCGCGAGGCCAGGGCAAGATCGCAATCGCCGACATTCGACTAGTCGGCGAAGACGGCACGACGCATTACCGATTGAAGTTAGGCGATTAGAAATTCGCCGAATGGAATCTGGGCGATCTGAACTTGGCGATGCAGTCCGATGAGACGAGTAGTCCGATGAGAAAAATCTTGGGCTGGAATCTCGACGAGAGGCGGAACATCCCAGCGTCATCGACAGGGCGGACCTGGAAGTTCAAGGAGCGAGTTGTCAGCTTGTTTCAACGAACTCAGGCTTCCCTACGTAATACACGAGTAACATGCAGCGTTGCTGTGGAGCTAAGAATACAATGGTACGAGAAGAAAACGTCCCAACCTATTCGAAGAAGTGGAATCCATGATGAACAGACTGAGTCGAATGATAAAAATCATGTTGCTATGCACCATCGCTATTTCGGCTACCGCTGCCGCAGAGCCACTGAAGCCTCGCATCGTGGTATTGACCGATGTTTCGACCTGGGAAACCGACGACAGTGAATCGTTGGTGCGACTCATGGCTCATGCGGACCTACTCGAGATCGAAGGACTGGTTTTCACCACTGGATGGAGCCTCGATGAAACGCGTGATGACTTCATGGATTTGATCCACGATGCAGTCGACGCATACGAAAGCGATCTGCCGAACCTGCGAAAACGATCGAGCCAGACGGAGCACGAGCAAGACGAATCGCAGCAGAGGATCGGTTACTGGCCGAGCCCAGAGTACCTACGTACGCGCACCCTGACGGGCAGCAAGAAACGCGGGGCCGAACATGTGGGTGAGGGCAACGACTCTCCAGGCAGCGAACTGATCATCAAGTTGGTGGACGAAAGCGATGATCGGCCGTTGTGGGTCACCGCCTGGGGCGGAGGCAACACGCTGGCTCAAGCGATATGGCGGGTGCAGCAGGATCGCAGCGCCGCAGAACTGAAGACCTTCCTGCAGAAGATCCGCGTGTACACGATCACCGATCAAGACCGTGACCAGAAGACTCCCTATGCGGACAGTTCACATCAATGGCTGCGACGTGAGTTTGAGAAAGATCTGTTTTTTATCTGGGATGAATGCGCTTGGAAGTTCCACAATGGCGCCGGCAAGAAGAACTGGGATCAATATGCAACTCATATTCAGGGGCATGGCAACCTTGGCAAGGTCTATCCGAAATACAAGTATGGTGTCGAAGGCGATACGCCCGCATTTCTACATCTGATCCCAAACGGGTTGAGCGACCCCAATATTCCGACCCACGGAGGCTGGGGCGGCTATTCATCGTGGGGCGTTAGTGCGGACGGTGAAACCCGTTGCTTCACCAATCACTCCGGTGAAAGTAAGACAACCTGCCAAACGCTGGAGAATCACCTTTACCCGGCCACCTTCAACAACTTTGCCGCGAGGATGGATTGGGCCGCAGGGGGAACCGGAAATCGAAATCCCATTGTTGCCATTGGTGAAAATAAGACACGCGAAATTCTAACCAGGAAAGCCCAGCAAGGGTCCCAGGTCACGCTCGACGCGTCAAACTCGTCAGACCCCGACGGCGATCGACTCACATTCCGCTGGTGGGTATCGCCCGCATCCGGCACGTTGAACCAGGATGTTCCGATTTCAAATAGCCAGTCGGCAATCGCCACCGTTGAGATTCCGTCGGGCTCCGCGGGGAAGACCATTCACGTCATTTGCGAGGTTACCGACGACGGCACACACAACCTGTCGGCATACCGTCGAATCATCTTGGAACCCACCAAATAATTTCGTTTCGGCTCGGTTCCATTCGTGTTCCTACGCTACGAAGCGACGATTGTTTCGTGCCGCCGATCTGTCGGCAGAAGGCGACAGAAGCGTTCACGTGAGAAGGGATCATTGCGCATCAGCGCTGTGAAAATAGCCGGTGGTTTGAACGCAGCGAGCACCACCGAAAAAATGCTCGGTGAGTTGCTTCTGCCGATCGGCGCTACCGCTTGTATCTGGTGTTTCGATCGTCAAAGTGCGTCGTAACTCGCTCTATGCACGAGCAACCCCGCAGAGTAGACTCGATCGTGACGCTCTCGAATTCCTCGCGACGACGATGTCGATGAACCGACTTGTTTCACTACTGCTGATTCCCATGTTCCTGCTGGGGCCTACGGCGCTAGTTGCGTTCGCTGGGGGTCATTCGCATTTGGGAACCGGCGTCGGGGAACCCAGCGGCCACGCACTTCGCCCGCATTTCCACCTCTCTGGGCATCATCACCACGATCACGGTAGCTGCGACTGCGATCACCGTCATGCGGACGACCGGAGTGATGCGGAGCATTCGAGCACCGCATCACCGGCCGCATTGTCGGTTCCCATCGACCATGACGCCGATGCGGTGTATGTATCGGATTGCGAATGGACGTCAAGCCGTACCTTTGCAGCTTCGCAGGATGAATCGGCGCCGCTCTTCTGGACACCGCTTGCGGTACCGTTGGTTGGCGCTTCCCGGCTGGCATTTCGGTGCAGCGATCCGCCGGACCGGTACGCTGGGCTAGCGATCTATCTTCTCACAGCCTCTCTCAGGCTATAGCGGACGCTCTTCACCGCAGGTGCAGCCATTGGTCATGCACTTTCTGCGGTGAATACTCGTGTTTCCCTAGCAGTGTGTCAATCTGTCTCGGCAGGTTCGTGCGCGCACCCCCGTGGTCTACCCCGGCCAGCGTCCCTTTGTGAAGAATTGAAATCGAGATGAGTCGTCCTCTAAAAGCACTCCAATTACTCATCGGTTCCGCGGTGGTGGTTGGCGGTATCGCTGCGATCTGGTATCTCCGCGATCGTGTATTCAGTATTGATGAAGTCTCCGCCGATCGAGCAGCCGACACGACCAGTTCGCCGGACGAAAAGCAAACGATCCTGGAAATCAGCTCGCAAGCACGAAAGAACTTGGGGCTGGTTTCCAAGCCTGTTCGGAAACAAGACTACTGGCGCAGCGTTTTGATCCCGGGCGAGATTGCGGATCGACCGGGACTCTCTGACCGCGGGATCACTTCGCCGGCGGTCGGGGTCGTGACGGAGATCCATGCGTTCCCAGGCGACACGCTACGACCGGGCAAGTCGCTGTTCACACTGCGATTGTTCAGCGAGTACCTGCAGTCGACGCAGACGCAGTTGTACAAAGCGACTCAGGAAACCGAGATCATTCAAGCGGAGATCGAGCGGATCTCACAATTGGCTTCGGTCGGTGCGGTATCCAAAAGCCGAATGATCAATCTGAGGAGTGACATCAGTCGGCAGAGCACACTGATTCAGTCCGCCAAACAGGAGCTGCTCACTCGCGGGCTCAGCCCCGATCAAGTTGCCCAGATCGAGAGTGGTACGTTCATTTCGACGGTGGAGGTAGTGGCCCCTCCGGTCAGGGAGATGAACGTTTCCGGCGAACGTACGGTGCCTCAGGCAAACTCGCCAGAAGACGTAGCATCAACGAGCGAAATCGCGTACGAGGTTCAGGAGCTGTCTGTCGAGCTTGGACAGCAAGTCCAGGCCGGACAGTTGCTGGCGAAATTGTCGAACCATCACTCGTTGTATGTCATTGGTCATGCTTTCAAACGCGAGGCACCGTTCTTAGAAAAGGCGGCGCAGGAACGTCGACCGGTTGACATCGAGTTTGCCGAAGACAGTGAGGGGCATTGGCCTGAGTTTGACCAGAAGTTTGAAATTCGTCACCTTTCAAACTCCATCGATACGGAGAGTCGAACGTTTGATTTCTTCATCCCGCTCGCCAATCAATCTCGTGTCTATGGCACGCAAGGGGAGTCGTTTCTTGTCTGGCGATTCCGTCCTGGCCAACGAACCCGGCTGCATGTGCCGGTCGAGAAGTATGAAGACGTATTCGTTGTTCCCGCCTCAGCGGTGGTTCGCGAGGGCCCAGAGGCATACGTCTTTCGCCAGAACGGCGACCTGTTCAAACAGATTGCGGTTCACGTCCTCTACGAAGATCGTCAGTCCGTCGTGATCGCCGACGACGGGAGCATTCAGCCGGGGACCTACTTGGCACAGAGTGCGGCGGCGTCATTGAACCGAGTCCTCAAGGCACAGACCGCCAGCGGCGAGCAGCCCGGTGTGCACGTCCACCCTGACGGCACCGTTCACGCTGCCCATTGATCGCCGACCCATGCGCCTTGCCCGGTTGACCGGGCTTCTCCCCAGTCCATTGGCATCCTTCCATCGACACGGTTCCATGCTTGATTCCATCATACGTTTTTCGCTTCGTTACCGGATGCTGGTCATCTTCGTCAGTCTCATGGTGCTGGTGTATGGATCGTATTTGGCGACCCAGATGTCGATAGACGTGTTTCCGGACCTGGATCGGCCCCGTGTTGTCATCATCACGGAGGCGCCGGGTTTGGCAACGGAAGAGGTGGAAACGCTCGTCACGCAGCCGATCGAGATTGCCCTGATGGGTGCCAGCGGTGTGCGGGCGGTCCGCAGTCAATCAACGGCGGGTTTGAACGTCATCTACATCGAGTTTGGCTGGAGCACTGAAATCCGCTCGGCGAGGCAGACCGTTCAGGAGCGATTGACGACGCTCGAGGGAATTCTGCCTGAGGGGATCCGCCCACAGATGACGCCGCCTTCCTCGATCATGGGCCAGATCGTGGTCGCGGGCATCTATCGCCAAGACGGCCCCAGCGGCGGCCGCCTCGCCCAGGTCGGCAGCACGGCGATGATGGCGGAAAGGGTGATCGGCGATGACGGGCAGAGCTTTCACGTGTGGCAGCCCGCCGACCGTCACGACGTCTCGACCTGGAGGAAAATTGAGGCCCAATCGATTCACTGGACGGACGATCCGGGGACCGATCTTTCATCGCACGAAAGCCCCGCCGGAACGGTGACCCTTGATATCGAAGGCAAATTCTACGAGGCGAGATTTGACACGGATGCGAAACGACAACTCGAGCTTCGCACCGTCGCCGATTGGGTGATTCGCCCCCATCTGCTGAAGACGACCGGAGTCGCAGAAGTGTTTATGCAGGGCGGCGACCGCAAGCAGTATCAGATTCTGATCGATCCCACCGCGCTCTTGGAGTACGACGTCACGCTCCAGGATGTCGAGCAGGCTTTGCGAGCGAGCAATCTCAATACGAGTGGTGGGTTCGCGGTGACGGGCGAGACGGAACGACCGATCCGTGTGCTCGGACGACTGGGTCCGTCGGCCAGGATCGTTGTCGAGGATCTCAAGAAAATTCCCATTGGCAATCACCCGAAACGCTCCGTGCTGCTCGAACAGGTCGCCCGGGTCGCCGAGGGGGCGCAGTTCAAACGCGGCGACGGCAGCGTCGATGGTCACCCTGGGATCGTATTCACGACCGTCAAGCAACCGCACATTGACACCCGCCAGCTGACCGACGACGTGGCTGCCGCTTTCGCTGAGGTCGAAGCGTCGCTACCCGCCGATATCGTCGTCAACTCGGAGCTGTTCCGATTGAAGAACTTCATCGACCGTGGCATCTTCAACGTCGCCGAGGCACTGGTGATTGGTGCGGCCCTCGTCATCGTTGTGCTATTCCTGTTTCTATTGAACTTTCGCACGACGTTTATCACCTTGACTGCGATTCCAATGTCGCTCGTCTTGACAACGCTCGCTTTTCGCTTGATCGGATTCCTCAGCGGTAGCGAGCTTTCGATTAATGTCATGACGCTTGGGGGCATCGCGGTCGCGATGGGCGAGTTGGTCGACGATGCGATCGTCGATGTTGAAAACATTTTCCGGCGACTGAAAGAAAACAACAAACTACCGATCTCCGACCAGCAAGCCGCGATCCGGATCGTGTTCAGTGCCAGCAAAGAGATTCGCAGTTCGATCGTGTTCGGGACGGCGGTCGTTATCCTATCGTTCTTACCGCTGTTCGCTCTATCTGGGGTAGAGGGTCGATTATTCACGCCGCTTGGTTTTGCCTACATCACGTCGATCCTAGCATCGTTCGTCGTTTCGATGACGCTCACGCCGGTGTTGTCGTACTACCTGTTGCCGCAATCCGGAGCCACTCACCGCGAGGGCGATGGCTTCCTGCTGCACGGCTTGAAGCGGATCGCTACCTATTGGATTCGCCTGAGCATGGCGATACCTCGGACGCTGTTGGTGTTGACTTGGCTCACGGTCGGGATCGCAGGCTGGCAAATGTCGCATCTCGGTAGGAATTTCCTTCCTCCGTTCGACGAAGGTAGCATCCAGGTCAATGTGACATTGCCGCCCGGGTCGTCGCTCGACGCATCGAACCGGGTTTCTAGAGCGATCGACTCGGTGTTCCAGTCGATGCAGAAAACCGACGACCGTCCGGGCGGTGAAATCTTGCATTTCGTCCGCCGCACGGGTCGAGCCGAGATGGACGAGCATGCCTCACCTGTCAATGTCGGTGAATACATATTGAGCATGAATCCAGAATCGCAAACACAGCGGGAAGAAATTCTGGCCGAGCTCCGCGAAAAAATCAGCGACGAGGCACCGGGCGTTGACATTGAAGTCGAACAGCCACTCGCGCACCTGATCAGCCATATGGTCTCGGGCGTCTATGCGCAGATTGCGATCAAGATCTATGGTGACGATCTCGATACGCTGCAGCGAGTCGCCGAGCAAGTCAAGACGACGATCCAGACCATCGACGGGATCACGCCGCCGATCGTCGAGCCGATCCGGGAAACCTCTGAACTGCATATCAAGTTGCGAGCAGATGACTTGGCGTTCTACGGATTGACTCGCCAGTACGTTGCAGATGTCTTGCAGACGGCATTGCAGGGGGAAGTCGTCTCGCAGGTACTCGAGGGCCAGCGGCGATTCGACTTGCTCGTCCGACTCGAAGAGGAATATCGAACGGACTACGCCAATTTAGGCCGGCTTCGAATTGACCTGCCCGACCGGGATGGTGAGACCGAACGCGGGCAGATTGAACTTCGCGAACTCGCCGACGTCGGTGAGGGCACGGGACCGAACTCGATCAACCGCGAGAACGCGCGGCGACGGATCGTGATTCGTTGCAACACCGAAGGCCGTGACCTTGCTGGGGTGGTGGGCGATATCAAACAACGAGTTGGCAACCAAGTACCAATGCCGGTCGGATATTTCATCGAGTATGGCGGGCAGTTTGAGAGCCAGCAACGGGCAACTCAACTGATCATCGTTCTGGCTGGCGTCTCGATCCTCGGTATGTTCGTCGTATTGCTTTTGCTGTTTCCGTCCGTGCGAGTGGTGCTACAAATCCTCAATGCGCTGCCGACCGCGTTCATTGGTGGTGTGATGGCATTGGTCATCACGGAGCAAACACTGACCGTGGCGAGCCTGGTCGGATTTATTTCGCTCGGTGGTATCGCTGTTCGCAATGGCATCCTGCTGGTCACGCACTACTTTCACTTGATGAAAGAGGAGGGCGAGGAGTTCAGCGAAGCAATGATTTTGCGCGGCAGCCTCGAGCGATTGGCTCCTGTGCTGATGACGGCACTCACGGCGGGTATCGGATTGATTCCCCTAGTCCTTGGTGGCCAGGAACCGGGACGCGAGATCCTCTATCCGGTCGCGACCGTCATTCTCGGGGGATTGGCAACCTCCACGTTCTGCGAATTCCTGATTCACCCTGGACTATTTTTGAGATTCAGCGGCAAGGATGCTGCGAGATTAGCGCAACAGGCAGACCTCGGAGAGGAAAGCCTGCTTGCCAATTGAGTGGATGCAATGGTTGCAGGCCACGGTGGTCTGTGCCACACACACGTTTCGATGGAGAAGTTTGATGAAGAGATTACAACCGTTTTTCGCACTGATGAGCGTCGTATGTTTGGTTGGCTTGATTGGCTGCCAAGGGAAGAATGATACGTCAACGGCAGGCTCTGAGTCCTCCGCAACCGCGTCCTCTGATGATCACGGGCACGAACACGCCGATGGCGAGGAAGGCCACGACCATAGCGTGGAAGGCCATGCTCACGGCGCCGGACCCCATGATGGAACGATAGCAGATTGGGGCGGCGGAAAATATCATGTCGAATTCACTGTCGATCATGACGAGCAGGAAGGTACCGTCTATGTGCTTGGCGGCGATGAGAAAACGCCGACGCCGATTGCAGCCGAGGAGATTCAATTGAGCATCACCGATCCCGAGATGCAGGTCACCCTCTCAGCGGTTCCCCAGGAAGGGGACCCGGAGGGATCTGCGTCCCGGTTTGTCGGTAACCACGAGAAGCTCGGTGTCGTGCAAGAGTACGCTGGCACGATCACGGGCGTGATCGACGGCACACCATACTCGGGTGACTTTGCTGAGGTAGCGCACGGGCACTAATCAACGCGTGATCAATTTCTGTCGCAGTGGACGAGGCGACGAGCTGGTCATTACCCACAAAACCAGATCCCCTGTCAGCTTGTCTGACAGGAATCACCGTTTTGTGATTAGATAACGATGGAGCATTCACCCCGCTCCCATGCGGGCTTGCCCCGCATGACAGCAAAGTTGATCGACTTGGTTTCCTGTCAGACAAGCTGACAGGGGAACGGGTGTCGATGCCGCGATTTTCTAGTTTAAAAACGTCGCTTCCCGTGTGACAAGCACACGGGGGAGCAAACTTGTGGGTAATCAACAGGAGGCGACGAGCTGTTGAGCCCCGCAAGTCTGGCTACGCCGAAGGCGTTGAAGACGTATCCGGTGGTGTTCGCTTGCGCTCAAACCGCCGGCTATTTTCTATCATCCCTGACGGGATACTCCTGGGGATTGAACAGTCCACCTACGGTGTATCCGTGGGTTGTATCGAAGCGAGGGTGGAAAGAATAGAATCTGGGCGAGGGGAACTCAGTGGTGTTTTAAGCCGACTCAATTGAGGATTTGCTATGAAGAACAGATACACAAAATATGCGTTTGCCTTGGCATCCTGGATGTTTCTTTGCCTGCCTCCCGCACTTGTGGCGCAGGACGAAGATACCCCGTCCCCATTGACCATCAGCGATGGCAGTCGTTTTGAGAAGAAAGATTTTTTCCCCAAGTTCAGTTGGGACGTGACGCCGCAGTACTTCATGTTTGGCGATACGAGGCGAGTTTTGCAGCCCGGTGAAGTCAAGTCGATCGCCGCGAAGACAGACTTTCTCTGTATCGAGAAATCACATGGATCTAGGCAACTCGGCTTCGCCGAGCTGGGGGCCAAGCACGAGGCTGCCGCCTTTAAAAAGATCAAGCCCGAGATGAAGGTGCTGTTCTATTTCAACTCGGCTTATGCTTGGCCGTTCACCTCATACAACCAAATGTTTCGGCGCAGCAAAATCGACGACCACCCGGAACTGAAGTCGTTTCTCATCGTTGACCCCGAGACTGGTGAACTGGCCCATCGCCGCAATGTCTTCTTCTTCGACGTACTCAACCCTGATCTGCGCAAATGGTGGGTAGACACCGTCGCCAAGGGTGTCGCTGAGTCCGGTTGTGATGGGGCTTTCATCGACCAGATGCATGGCTTCGTTTGGCTTCGCCAAGACAGACGCGAAGAGGTTGAAAAGGCCATGGGTGACATGATGGCCGCGCTCAAGAAGAGATTGGGCCCCGACAAGATTCTGCTTGGCAACAACGTTCATCAGAAGAGTGCCAAGGACGTTTTCCCGGCAGTGGATGCCATCATGTTTGAGCACTACAAAGCTGACCTGCTAAGCAAAGAGGCTCTGCTGCGAGACTGGAACGACATGCTGCGGATCGCGAAAGCTGGGAAGATGTCGATTTTTCGGATCGGAGTCGAAGCCGACCGCAGCATGGCTGAGAAGGACGATCAGCGAGGTGGAAATCGCGATCGAACTGAAACGCTGGCCACATTGGCGAAAGACCGACTGGAGTTTTATCTCGCTTGTTACCTGATAGGTGCGCAACCGTACTCCTATTTTCAATATGGGTGGGGTTGGACTCTGTCATCCGGGGCACTGCATGACTTCCCCGAGTTGCACAAGCCGCTGGGAGCTCCCGAGGGATCGTACCAGCGAACGACCCCGGACGGGTGGGAGTTCACCCGTGAATTTGAGCACGCTCGCGTTTGGGTCAATACGGAAAGCCAGCAAGCCAAGATTACTTGGCGCTAACAGCGCAATTTGTTCGCCACGACAGAAACTCGATTCATTCGCGTCGAAATAAGCAAGTCGTCGGCGAGCGAAATCCTATTTTCCTGCAAACACAGCCGCCTGCGGCAGGTGGTCGCTCAAGGCAAACGACGTGGCGTCGTCGACGTTCAGCCGGAAATTCCCTTCGAACAGCGGCTTCGATTCGAGCACTCGATCTGCGATGGGGCCACAGGCCATGATGTAATCGATCCGTCGATCGGGTACGTCCGCTAGGAACGTGAGTCCATCGCCTTCGCCGGCAGCCGAGAAAGTATCAACCCAACCGGCGTCCATCCAGAGCCGGTACTCCTCGGTATCGGGCCCGTGATTGAGATCACCGATCAAGAGCATCGACCGGCCGGCATCGATGTCGGGTTTCATCGATTCGATCATCGCACGAATTTCCTTCAGGCGAACCGTAGGCTCCCTGGTCGGGTAGAGGTGGGCCGAATGTACGATCAGGTTCTCCTCTCCCGGCAAGGTGATGGTGGCCCTCCCCCAGTGCCGAGTGAACAGTTCCTTGGGCCGCCCGCCTTGGACAGGGACGTTCTGTGACTCGTTCACTTGCGTTTTGCTCAGCAACGTGCCGGGCCAATTACCGCCGCTGGGGAATCGAACATGATTCATCCCCAGGATCTCAGCAACTTCCTTCGTCAATTCCTCCCGCGGTGATTCCGAGAAGTTGACGATGTCCGGCTGATGCAGGGCGAGTTCCATGGCCAGTCGCCGCGCCATCTGGCGTTGAGTGACGGCTTGTTGAGCGCGTGGTCGATCATGGGGCCAGCCCCTGAGGCCGAAGATGTTGTACGCGATGACCCGCAGCGGCGGACTTTGCGAATCCGCGGCAATCAAGGTGTGGTTGGCCAGAGCAAGGCCTGCTCCGATCGTGGAACAGAACTGGCGGCGTGAAATGGGCATGGTTTTTCCTTGGTGAGATGCATCGATGCGAGCTGGATGCCACCATGGTAGCCGACCCATGACTCGTGCTGTGCTACGACTGTGATTCCATAGCGGGTGCCAGTCAATGAGAAGCGGTTCGCCAACGGACGCCTGCGGATTTGCTAAACTGCATCTCACAGGGGGGCTCGGATTCCCCGCTCCTCTTTTCTATTCAGTTCCTAACTTCGACGGATCAGATGATGACGCGTTTACGAACCTCGATGCTCCCATTGCTGGTTGGATTGTGGCTGACATGCTTGTTGCCCGGTGGCGTTGGCGGCCAGGCAACAGCAGCCGATGGCCCTGCCGATTTGCAACCAACCGCAGCCACCCGGTACATCCCCGACGATGCGATGGCAGCCGCGATCGTCTCGCCCACTGAATGGCTGCAAAGCTCGATGTTGGAGATGTTTCCTATCGAGATCATGCGCGTTCAAATGAAGGAGCAATTTGGCATCGATCCGTACGATATCGGAGAGATCAAAGTCGTCGTATCGCTCGATCCCGCGACGATGCAACCGGCAGTGGGAGCGATCATCCAAGTCACCGGTGACGTGGACTTTGCCTTGATCCGAGAGGGCGTGCATGCCCGTGACGAAACCGTGCAGATCGACTCTCACGAGTGCTATCCCGTCGAGGGCCCCCCCGGGGCAGTGATCGCGAGAGTCGATGAGGAAACAATCTTCTACGGCACCGCCAACATGCTGCAAAAAATGCTTGACGCGGAGAACGGCACGGGAAAACTGCCTACGCTTCTGCAATCGATGGCTGCCGATTCAGGCGTGAAGATCGCAGTTCTGTTGGATCAAGTTCGTCCCATGGTCAGTCAGGTGGCGGCGCAGAGTGCGGGCAATCTCGCGCCAGATTTGCAGGCACTCACACAGATCCCTGGCCTCACCGAGGCGATCAAAGTGCAGATGGATCTGCGCGACGATGTCGGCAGTCTCCGCGTGGCACTCGTCGGCACCGATGAGGTTGCGGCGCAGCGGATCCAGTCCATCTTGATCGATTCGATTGCGGCGGCACGAACGCTGGGGATTGCTGAGATCAATCGCAGTCTGGCCGGATCAGGTGAATCCGATGCGATGCGCGAGGCAACGAACGAGTACGCCAACCGGATGGCGGACATGATTACCGAGGCACTGCAGCCGCACCTCGACGCAGACGAAGTCTCGATCGAAACCGAGTCCCAGGCGAGTATTGCGACAACGGGCGTGTTGGTCGGACTCCTGCTGCCTGCGGTTCAAGCAGCTCGGACCGCAGCCCGTCGGATGGGCACGTCAAACAACCTCAAACAAGTTGGTCTGGCGCTTCACAACTATCACTCGGCCTACAATCGCTTGCCACCATCTGCCATTACGGACAAGGAGGGCAAGCCACTGTTGAGCTGGCGGGTAGCAATCCTGCCGTTCATCGAGGAGCAGGCGCTGTACCAGAAGTTCCACCTCGACGAACCGTGGGACAGCGAACACAACCTGCCGCTCGCAAAGGAGATGCCTGTCTTCTACGACTCGCCGAATGTGAATCTAGCCGCCAGCGAAACGATCATTCAAGCAGTCGTGGGCGATGAAATCGGGATGCGTCCCCTGGAGAAAACCGCGTTCCGCGACATTCTTGATGGCTTGAGTAACACTGCGTTGGTTCTACAGGTCAATCCTGAGCAGGCAGTGGTGTGGTCGAAGCCGGAAGACCTCGAGATCGATCTGGACAATCCACTCGATCACCTTGGCAGCGCAGAACGCGGCGGTTTTTATGTTCTGATGGGGGATGGGGCGGTGAAGTTCTTCACCGAAAACATCGACCCCGAGCTGCTCACAGCAATTTTGACGCGTGCCGGCAGGGAAGTGATCGATTTCCCTTGAGGACGCGTCGCGCAGAGTCGAGCGGGTAGTGGTGAGACGATTACTCTACCCGCCCGGCTAAGAAGTCGTGGGCTTTGTCTGTCCTGCTTAAGCCGCTCGGCGGGCGCCGTGGTCTTGCTCGATTCTGCGGCGAGGGAACGCTGAGGCCCCTACTTCGCGGGAATTCGGGAACGCGTACCAGGCTCGTTCCTCGATCACATTGAGGACGGATTCGGCAACAGCGACGGCCCGAGCACCGGCCGCACCATCGACGACAGGTACGCCGCCGCACTGCACGCTGATCACGAAATCATGCAGCTCGTCGAGAATCGCATTGCGAGGCTCGAGTTCCTCGACGGCGCACTGCAGGTGCTCGTCGAACAGTGTATCAGCGTACTTCAGCGGATTTTCCGTCTCAGCATCGAGCGCGAACTCGCGGCGTGACAAAGAATCGCTCGAACGCACTGTGGTCAAGGCTGGTTTACCAAAGTCAATTTGTGCAAACCCAGCAGGACTATACAGAACCATGTCCCGAGCTGGTAACGGACTGATTCGAGACGCCTTCACGTTTGCGACGAGCCCGCATTGAAACTCAATGCGCGCCTCGGCGATGTCCTCGTGATCCGAGACCACCGACAGACCGCTGGCGGCGATCGACCGGACCGGTGCGTTGGTCAAGGACAGAATCAGATCGAGGTCATGGATCATGAGGTCCATGACGACACCGACGTCAAGACAACGGCCGGGAAATCGAGATGCGCGTGTGGCCTCGACATACTTGACATCGACGCCAAAGTCATTCAGCGCAGTGAAGGCTGGGTTGAATCGCTCGACGTGGCCGACCTGCAAGACAAGGCGTCTCGTCGACGCGAGCATTGCTAGCCGGCGTGCATCATCGGCATCATGGCTAAGCGGTTTTTCAACGAACAGATGCTTGCCCGCTTTGAGCAGCGTCGTAGAAATTTGAGCGTGATAATGGGTTGGCGCAGCAATGATCGCAGCATCGATGGATTCCACGCAGTCGCGGTAGTCCGCATAGGCCGTGACCGGGCAGTCATCGGTGGAGCGCGCCGACGCGATTGTTTGCCCGGCGTCGAGGTCGGGATCGCAGATCGCAACGAGCCGAGCTCCGTCAACCTGAGCAAGGAGTTTGGCGTGGATTCGTCCAAGGTGTCCGCCGCCGATGACGGCGACACGTAGTTCACGGCTCATGCTGCTTTCTTTCGGCGGTCCCGGCCACGTCCGGCCCGACCACCACTGGTGGTTTCTAAACAATCGAAGAGGTGCCGGAGGACTGGCCGAATGGGACCTGTCTTGAACATCTCAACGCGTGATGGCTCAATACCAATGCGTTGCCGGTACAGCAATCGGAATGCTTGTGTCAACACCGCGATATCCTCCGACGTGTAGTCATGGCGTTTCAAGCCGACCGTATTGATACAGCGGGGCTTGGCGTCGTAGCCCTCGATGATCACGTATGGGGGAACGTCCTGCAGAATCCGGCTCATGGCACCGACGAACGCCAAGGTTCCGATCGATACAAATTGATGAATCCCAGCACCGCCGGCGATCGTGACGTCATCGTGAATATGAGCGTGCCCACCAATCATGCAGTTATTGGCAAGAACAATGCGGTTTCCGATCGAACAATCGTGCGCGATATGGGTGCCTGTCATCAGATAGTTCTGATTACCAACTCGCGTAATCCCATCCTCTTTCTCGCTCGCGCGATTGATGGTGACCTGTTCGCGAAAGACGTTCCCATCGCCAATCTCCACCCGTGTGGGAGCGGATCGGTAGCTCACGTCCTGAGGATGCGATCCGATAGAGCAGTGCGAGAAGACCTGATTGTCATTACCGATCCGCGTCAGACCCGTGATGCTAACGTGGTCCTCAATGCGACAGCGATCGCCGATCGTGACATCCGGTCCGATGACGCAGAAGTGTCCGACACGAACATCTTTTCCCAACTTTGCTTTGGGATCGACTACGGCGGTGGGAGCGATCACGACACTCATCGGGAAGATCCTTCGGAGAGGAAGAAGTGAGAGTTCAAGAGAGATTATCTAAGTTGAATGAGATAGGCAGTGCGGCAGGGTTCGGTTCAGGCTGCTTTGTCGACACGATGGCCGTTTGAGCTTTTCATCGCCGAATCACTCGACGGTTTCTCCTCGTCGATCATCTGCGAGAGATGATTGGCGAGCATTCCGTTGAGACGGTGCCCTCCGCGGTCGGACCGAAACTGGCCCACGAAATCCACTCCGACCAGCGCAAGATCACCGACCATGTCGAGTGTCTTGTGACGGGCGCACTCGTTGCCAAATCGATACCGGTTCTCGACTGGCCCCTGAGGGCCGATGACGAGCAGTTCTTGGTTGGAGACGTGCTGGGCAACGCCCGACGAGCGAAGCTGTTCCGCTTGATCGAGCGTGACGAAGGTGCGAGCGGAGGCCACCTGCCGTACAAATTGCCGGGGGTTAAGTTCGAATTCGAAGCTCTGGTCTCGAATCTCGCTGACCTGTTCGTATGCCAACTGGTATCCGTAGGATGCGACCCCGTTTTGGTTCGGGATGACTTCGATCGTTGCTTCACCGAGCTGAATCGTCATGGGCCGTTCAATGACACATTGCCGCTTCGGTGCCCCTTGAATCACCAGGCCAGCTGACTCAATGGCGACAACATAGGCTTGACTGCTACCGTCGAGCCCAGGCATTTCCTCAGCGTCCGATTCGACATAGCAGTTATCAACTTCCAACCCAGCGAGCGCGGCCATGACGTGCTCGACCATACTGAATCGCGCGGCGCCACTTTCCAGGTTGGTACGAAACTGAATACTATCGGCATATTCGATTCGCGCCGGGCACTGAGGCGTGCCGCTAAGATCACTGCGTACAAACACAATGCCCGTCCCAGCGGGTGCAGGCTGAAAACGAAGCCGGACTTCCTGTCCGCTCCAATACCCGCGGCCCGTGACTTCACAGGGGGCTGCGATCGTGTGTTCGTTTCGATATCCGATCATGACGCGGGCCTCCTTGCCTCGTCTTGAGGGTGTTCGCACGGCGTGCGGCACCCTGATTCCTGGTTGACTCGACCAACACATTGTTGAGCGAACCGATTGGGATACATCGTCCGGCGTCGACTGCCGGACACGGCATCGGCATCATGCCTTTGCCGCTTACCCGCGTTGCATCGCTCGCAAACTCGCGAGCGGAAGCACCGTCGAGGAACTACTGACGCTCGGGAGCTGGATTGGTCGCGACCTTCAGTGCGCGGTCCAAGTAAGCCATCGTGCCGTTGGTCATATCAATGGCTTCGTCGTGATAGACGATGTTCTTCATGACGCCACGAATCACCGACTCACCTTGCTCGAGGTTCATCTCTTCGCTGTTGTAACGAAGCACAAGATTCACTTTGTGGTACTCGGCTAGCGTTTTGACGCCCGCGGCAATGATTTGGTAGTTGTCGAAGTAGATCTTCGCCTCGCGATCGGCGAGTTCTTTGCGCTTACGAGCCATTTCGAGGCGGAGTTTCGACTCCATCGAGGCGACTGCCTCTTCCTGCGAGATATAGTCCGCGGAGCCTGGCTGGAACGTCTTGAGCTTCTCAGCGGCCGACTTCAGTTCGTTGCGTTTAGCCTGCAGTTCTTCGTCAAAACTTTTGAGGCTGTCTTCGACCTGCTTCACTTGGGCTTTGATACCCTCGTTGTTTTTGAAGATGTAAGCAACGTCGACCACGGCAATTCGGTGGCCCGTATCTTGGGCGGTCGCGGCGGTTGAGGCGAGAACGGTGAAGGTGGTCGTGGCCAATGTTAAGGCCGAAAGTACTAATAGTCGCACGTCCGCTACTCCTTGCGTGGTGAATGCGAAATTTCGAAACCAGGATGGCGATCGACTGCGGCGTCCTTCGCCGCAACTGAATTGCCCGTCACGCCAGCATAGATGGAGGATCCACTACCATGCCAACGCAGTTTCGGATTGTGTCAATCGTGGTCGGAGGGGGCAATAGGAATCGGTCCATTTTCAGGTCCCCTGCGAGATTTATTTTCACTCGTTTTGAGCTGGCGTTGCTAGCGAGATTCTAACTCGACGTCGAAGGAATGTTCCTCGGCGTCACGGCGAACCGATACGCTGAGCACGTCGCCTGGTGAGCGGCGGCGCAACTGATCCATCACATCGCCGATCTCGTGAATCTCTTTCTTACCAACTCGAATCAATCGATCACCGCTGCGCAAGCCACCTTGCTCAGCGGGGCCAGCGGCGGCAATTGACGAGAGCACCACCTCGCCAGGTTGTTGCGACAGCGTCACCCCCATCGAAACCGTGAGTTGGCGTCGAATTTGGACGTTTTTTTCTGTCTCTGCATACACCGGACGCTCAGGCACTGTCGCCAATCGCTCGCTGACCTGTGAAACCATATCGGTTATCCGGTCCATGCCGATTAGGTTTAATTTGTCAAAATCGTCGCTCGGTCGGTGATAGTCGGTGTGGAGGCCTGTGAAAAAGAACAGGACGGGCACGCCGGCTTGGTAGAACGACGAATGGTCGCTCGGGCCATAACCACTCGAAACCTGTGTGAGACGAAAGTCTGCTTCCCGATTGAGATCGTTCAACATGGACTCAAACCCGGCGGCCGATCCGGTACCGTAGACAGTCAAATCGTTGTCCGTGAGCCGTCCGACCATGTCCATGTTGATCATCGCCACGGTGGAGGAGAGCGGGAAACGAGGCTGCTTGATATAGTGCTTGCTACCGAGCAAACCTCGTTCTTCTCCCGTGAACGCGATGAACACGATCCGCCGGTGACTGGTTGGCCCGCCAGCTCTGCTGAATTTGCTGACGAGGTCACCGGCAACCCGCAGCATGGCCGCCGTGCCGCTGGCATTGTCGTCGGCCCCGTTATGGACAGCGACCGTTCCCGGAGCCAGTGACCCAAATTCGCCCATGCCAACGTGGTCAAAATGGGCGCCGATCACGATCGTCTCGTCGGCCAACTCCCCCCGGCCTGGCAAAACGCCGATCACGTTGGGGCTGCGTACGGTCGACGGCGTCAATCCAACCCCCAGTAGCCCGCGTTTGCCTGCCAGCTCGCGGGATCGGGGTTGCCAGTCGGAATCAATCGCCGCCTCGATGCTCGATAGTTCGTCAGCCAATAGGTGATCAGCCAGGTCGCGAGAGATTGAGAGCACAGGAATGGGTGGCCGAGTGGCGTCGGCGTCCTCGGACGTCTCGGCTCGCCGCTCGTCACCGCGTTTGGACTGCGTACCCGCTTCAACGATCCCCAGCAGCCCTCGCGCTGCGGCGCTCTCCGCGTCGGATTCTTCCAACATCGCTTCAATTCGTGCGATTTGTCTGTTGAGTTTCTCGCGGGCATGAACCGCTTCGGCGGGTAGCTCGAGGACGCGTTTGCGTATCTTAGCGATCCGGGAAAGCTCTCCCTGCCGGCGTTTGCGAGCCTCGGCAACCATGTTCTCAACGCTCGCGGCATCATTGACCAGCAACACCGCCGCCGCCCCCGCGTCGATTGCCGTGGCCACCTTGGTTTCAAAGTAGGCGTGCCGTGTATTTTCGAGGCCATCAAACGGGCTGGCGGGATCCTTGGCGCCCGGTTCTTTTCGCAGCATGATCACGATCTTGCCCTCGGGGTCGACCTCTTCGTAATCGTCGTAGTCGTGTTCGGGAGCCCGAATACCGTAGCCCACGAATACGAGATCACCGCTTGTCTCTCCTTCAGAAGCACCGATTGCCAGCGGCGTGAAATCACGGGCCAACTCCCAGTCCCGGGAGTTGCCCCGAGCCTCGGCCGCTGCGTCACGTGATTCGGTTTGGAAGAAATTCGCGTCTCCCGATCCGATTTGTGGACCGACGGAAATATCGAGAAACTGCAGCGCGGTGCCGTCGAATAAGTCTGTCTGTAGCCCCAGGGATTGAAAGCGGGCAGCGATGTAGTCGGCCGCGTCGAGGATGGTGGCATCAATGCTGCTGCGGCCTTGCAACTCGTCGCTGGAGAGGAACTTCAAGTCATCCACCATGGCGTCGTGCAACTCGCTCGCCGGCGTCCCATCGATCGGCAGCGGTTGCTCATCGCGTTCGGTGGCGGACGATTGCAGGGTTGCTGCACAGGCGATCCACACGATCGGCAACAGCAATTTCAGTTTGGGGGCGATGGGAAACGAAAAAGTCATCGAGTAGCCAATGGGAGCTGGAGCGAAGATAGAAGGCATCATGGGTGCAGCAGGTGATAGCTCAATCTACTGCATAAACGAAAATTGAATCACGGGGGAAACAGCTAAGAAGTTTACCTGATCTGATTCAAACTCGATGGGATGCTATGGCGAATGAGGGGGGATTTGTCTATGTTGGCGCGACAAGCCTCAGTCACTCACCGGCGGCCGAAAATCACCATTCGGCCGCCGGCGCGGGACTGAAACCACGAAGAATTCTCTTCGACTTATCTCTTTTAAAAAATGGTTTTGCCTTGCCCGCCTCTCCTTCCGAGCCGGAATCCGCTGACGATTTGCGCGATTCGAAACAACTCGCTAGCTCTTCTCCGGACGATGTCCGTCGAGAGTCTGCGGCGAGCCAGGCGTCCGTTGATGACCAGCAGTCTACGAAAGTGCGGCAAACCGCCCCAGGGCGTCGATCCGACGAGTACGAAGATTCCGACGAGCATCGAGCTGGCCCAGGCCCCTTCATTGCCGACCAACGCGTCGCCCATCCCGGTTCGATTCATCTAGTCGACGCCGCTGCGGTCGATCAACCCTACGCCGATTCGGATGCCAAACTGCAGCGGTGCCAAGAGATACTCGAGTACCGATTCAAAGACATTGCCCTGCTGAGATCAGCCTTAACTCACGCTTCGGGCGCCGCCAATCGACTCTCGAGCAACGAACGGCTCGAGTTTCTCGGCGACGCTGTGCTGGGGATGACCGTTTGCCAGTGGCTGTTTGAAGCCTACCCGGAATACAACGAAGGTGATCTCACCAAGATCAAGTCGGCCGTCGTCAGCCGCCGCACCTGCGGGCGGACCGCGACCAAACTCGGCTTAGACGAATGTTTGATTGTCGGTCGCGGCGTTACCCGGAACCGCAGCTATCCCCGGTCCTTAGTCAGTGATGTATTCGAGTCGATCATTGCGGCTCTGTATCTCGATGGTGGCAATGACGTGGTTCGAGACCGGCTCAGAAAATGGCTTGCCGACGAAGTCCGTCTATCGGTCGATACACAGGGATCGGGGAACCACAAGTCGGTGCTCCAGCAGTATTCGCAGCGAGAGCTTTCAGCAACGCCGGTTTACAAATTGATTCGCGAAATGGGGCCCGACCATCGCAAGGCGTTTTTGATCGGAGCGGTTATCGGTCCTCAAGCCTTTCCAGCGGCATGGGGCAACAACAAAAAGGATGCTGAACAGCGAGCCGCCGCCAACGCGCTCGCTGAACTGCATCACCTGCCCATTCCACATCTCTGTGATTCGGTCGAGGAACCGACAAAGTCGAGTGATTGATTGAGGCGTTTTCAAACCTCAAACGTCTTGCCGTCCTCTTCATAGACAATCTTGTAAAGATCCCGTTTGCGATCATTCCAATTTTGAACCGAGCCCTGTTCGCGGTGACGGCGGAGTTGTTCGAAATCGAGGTCGTGAATAATCAGGGTCTCGACGTTGGGATTGCACTCGGCCGCGACTGCCTCGCGAGCGAACTCCGCGTCCGCCGGTGTGAAAATCCCCGATTGGGCATAGTGAATGTCCGAGTTCTCGACGAAGGGGAGATTGCCCGTGCAACCCGAGATCGCGACATACAGATGGTTTTCGATGCAGCGTGCTTGCGAACAATACCGCACACGCAGATATCCATGCTGCGTATCGGTGTTGAACGGGACGAAGACGATCGATGCGCCCTTTTGAGTCGCGATACGTGTGAGCTCGGGGAACTCAATGTCGTAACAGACCTGAATCGCGATCCGGCCGCAGTCGGTGTCGAAGACCTCAACCGACTTGCCTGGATTCACTCCCCACCATTTCCGTTCACTCGGTGTGATGTGAAGCTTGTATTGCTTGCCAATCGATCCGTCACGGCGAAATAGATAGGCAACGTTATACAACGTGTCATTCTCAATCACGAATTGCGACCCGCCAATCACATTGAGGTCATACTTGACAGCCATCTCGGTAAAGAGGTCGAGGTACTGCGGGGTGAATGCGGCGAGTTGCCTCGCGGCTTGACCGGGCCGACTCGCGTCGACGCACGATAGCAACTGCGTCGTGAACAGTTCGGGGAACAGCACAAAGTCGCACTTGTAGTCCGAGGCCGTATCGAGAAAGAACTCGCACTGCTGAGCAAACTCATCGAAATTCTGGATCGTTCGCAACTGGTATTGCACGACGCAGACGCGGATCGGTTCGATCACGTGGTGAAAACGGCGTTTGGCCCCTGGGATGTGCTCCAGGTTCGTCCACACCGCGTACGTTGCATAGCCGCCCGATTCGGTGTCCGAAGGTAGGTAATTTGGTATCAACCCACGCACGATGAACCCGTTGGACAACTGCGCCGTCAACACGGGGTCATAATTGTTCTTCTCAAGCACACTGTCGATATACTCTCGAGCCGAAATTTTGTCAGCGTGGCGGTGGTATCCTGGGATCCGCCCCCCAATGATGATCTGGGCCAAGTTCATTCGGCGACAGAGTTCTTTCCGCGCGTCGTAGAGACGCCGGGACAACTTCATTCCACGAAACTCGGGATCCACCATGATCTCGATCCCGTACAGCGTGTCGCCTTTGGGTTTGTGATTGCGAATGTATCCCGAGTCAGAAATTTTTTTCCAGTTGTGCCATTCCAGTCCGTCGTCGTACTCCAGGATCAAACTCGATGAGGAGGCAGCGATCTTACCGTCGATCTCGACAATGATCTGACCCTCGGGAAAGATCTCCAGTTGGCTCTCGAGTTCTGCCCGTCCGAACGTGGGCATGCCAGGAAAGCATCGAAGAGCGAGCGCGGACAGCGCCTCGAAGTCGTCTGCGGTCAATTGCCGGACAACGATTTTCCATTCAAACTTGGCCAGATCGAGCGGTTCCATCGAGTGATGCCTTGGGGGTCGAGATTGATCAATGAGGAGGCAAGGTGCCCCCAGCGAATCAATAGACACGACGCTGCATAGTTACCATATAGGCCATCTGCGCCAGCTTCGTTTTATCGTGTCCGAACGCTGATGCTGGGCCTGTTGTCGAGTCCGGAGGCGACCACGAGAACAGCGAGACAGGGGACGAATACAAACGTCGGATCGGTGAACCGGCCAATCGTCGGACTCGTGAGTGCAATAAACGCGATCCCGAAACCCGCAAAGCTGATCGCGATCAGAGTCATGGCGCGGCACGCCGGTTCCAATCCCCTCGCTCCAGCAACGGGCAGTGACTCTGCCGGAGAGGCGAAGTCGGCGCGCCGACGCACACTCCACACCACGGCAGCGGCTGCCGCAAAAACGATCACTGGAAGAAAGATCGGGTGCATGAGGATATTGGCAAAGGATCCCCAAATCCCGCGCCGGACCGCTAGCAACCACCAACGCGCATACCGCAATGGATAAGCCTCAACGATCTCATGATCCAAACGCGATAGCAACCGATGCTGGGCAATCGGATCATCGCCCGCCACCTGGGCTGCCGCCGGGATCACAACGAGATAGGTCATCGCATCCCAGCGATTCTCCAAGGTCATGTAGGAGTCCGCACGGAGCGATGGATCGCTCGTGACCCGCAAATCCAATCCATCCCGAGGGAGTGAACCGGCGTCGGCCAATGAGCGGGCCCCGCTCTGCGAGACCACAACACGGCGCTCGCCAATCTCACTGGCAATCTCCCCGACGCGTCCCAGCAGGCGTTCAAGTTCCTCGTTGTCGAGCAGCTGCGTGGTGACCGCCGCCATGTTTTGATGGCCGAATGGCAACAACGAGAAATCGCCAGCAACGTGGTATCGAAACGCGCACCACCCCAGCAGAATGATCAGCGGCAAGGATCCGAAGACCACGACATCTTGACCACGCCCGCGCCAGGAAACCGGCGCCCGATCACGAGGGCGAAACAGCAACATCGCGATCACCCATGGAATTAAAAACAGTGAGGCTGGCCGCAGCCCGATAGCCAGCACCACTGCCATTCCGATCCCGAGGTTGAGCCACCGAGAAAACCCTTTCCGCCAACCACGCATCACGGCGACAGCGATCATCACGCCGACCGACATCGCTAGGCAATCCGTTGCGATCGTTGAGACATTGTCCCAAAAGGGACAGCCAATCGCGACGGTTGCCGCGGCCGCGATGGCGGTCGGTCGCGGCACGCCCCAGTTCCGCAGCTCGGTCATTAGCATAGCGACGGCGACGGCGTGTAGCAAAATTTGTATCAACACCACGGCCTGCAAGCCGGCGGCCTCGCTCGGCGATACCGCTTGGACCGCCTGCAACAGCGAGGGATAGGCGGGCAGGCGTGTGTGACGAGCCATCTCAGCGAGCGATGAGAAAGGATACTGTTGATAGCTTGGCGAATCCGAAACGAGATGAGGTCGCCACCTTCCCGTGCAGAAACACACCGTCAACAGAATCAATGCCCACCCGAGCACGCCTCGAACCCCGGTTCGACGAGCAGCAGCACTGGGTGACCGTCGAGCGGGCACGATCTCATCTCGTCCGCTCACTCGTCGCTTTCCTCTCCCACGCTGCCGCCCTCCCACTCTTCTTCACCTTCGTAAAAGTCCTCGGCGGCGGGTGTCTTTGGGTCGATGGGGGCCCGTTTGCGGAGTTTGCGTTGCAGCGATCGGCGGTGAATCCCCAGACGCCGCGCCGCTTCGGAAATGTTGTTGTTGCAGTCGGCGAGGACGCGATGAATGTGTTCCCATTCGTTGCGTGCCAACGAAGGCGCGGGGAATGCCAACCCACCCTCGGGAACGATCGGCTCATCGCCGCGAACAAAAGCCGACAAGATATCGTCTGCGTCTGCTGGTTTGCTGAGGAAATTGACCGCTCCGGCGCGCACCGCATCGATGGACGCAGGGATGCTGCCAAAACCCGACAACATGATGATTCGGCAATCCGGCTTCAACTGCAGCAACTTGCGAAGAAGATCCAATCCGCTGCGACCCGGCATGCGCAAATCCAGCACTGCCAGATCAGTCGGCCTACGCGAAAAAACACTGACGGCTTCATCAAAATTGCCAGCCGTTTGGACCTCCAGGCCTCGGCTTCGCATCGCGACCGCCAAACGCTCGCGGAGCACCTCGGTGTCATCAACCAACAGTATCGATTGAGCCCCCACGGTTTCCGCGGTGCAGGCTTCCGATGGATCAGAATACTCAGGAGGCAGAGTCACGACCAAACCCTCAATGAAATGAAACAATGTGTCGGGGGGAACACTGTTTAGCATCGTCGCCTGAGCCATTTTTTTCAACATGCCCACCACCCTTGAGAAGGGCAGAGCGATGAATTGCGCGAACGGGCACATCCCTCTTCCCGAACCTTGTTTTGCTCGGTCCGCCCCTCCCTCACCTTGTCGGCGGCGGCCGAAGTTCTTCCATTTCTTCACGGCAGCTGTGAGCCTGGAGGTGCGTTTAAAAAAATGCCCCCTCAAACCCAACAGACCGGACCTGGGCCACTACAATCGTTGAAAAACCAGCTAGATAGGAAACGAACCGTGATTCAGGCAATTCCGTTAGACCTGTTCTGCTCGAGCATTCTGATACCGCTGGCCAGTGTCGGCTTGGAAGGTGTTTTTCAGTTCCTCGGGGAGCAGCAATGGGTGTTTATCTTGGTCGCTCTCGCAATCGGCTACCCGCTCGGACGGATCCCGTTCGGCCCGATTTCTTTGGGGTCAACTGCGAGCGTTCTTCTGGTCGCTGTCGTGTTGTCGATGATCGCGCAGGTAGCCTATGGATTGACCTACTCCATTCCCGGCATCGTCTCGACCATTTTCTTAACACTGTTCATGTACGCGTTGGGGCTGGGGACGGGGCCCAAGTTCTTTGCCGGGCTGAAGTCCTCCGGGTTGGCCGCGATCGTTGTCGGGTTGATCATTTGGGCATTGAACTGGTGCATTTGCTTCTTCGGCGCTGAACTGGCAGGTTTAGACTCCGGGTTCGCCGCCGGGCTGATCTCGGGCAGTTACACGATCACCGCGGTGCTGGGCGTGGCTCAGTCAGCGGTGCAAAGCGGGACGGCGACGATCCCTCCCGGCATGACGGCAGATCAGATCGGTGCCAATATGGCGGCGGGCTACGCGATCAGTTATCTCTTGTCGAGCGTCGGAATCATCGTGCTCCTGCGCTACCTGCCGGCGATGTTCGGACATGACCCAGTCGCAGACGCGAAACGCGCCGAGCAAGATTTTTCGGGTTCAGGGACGCATCCCTTGCCCGGCACGCCGCAATCGCTGCTCTTGGGCCATTCATCGGTCGATATTCGCGCCTATCGTGTCACACACGAGAACCTGGTCGGCAAGACCGTCAATGAATTGTTTCGAGCGCATCCGGAGGCTCCGATCCTGCGGTTGGTTCGCGGCGACGAGATCATCGATCTCGCGGAGAACCCAACACTACAGATCGGGGACATTGTCGCCGCTCGCGCTGATATTGGCGACTTGATTCTCGACGGTGCCCAGGTTGGTGAGGAGGTTGACGAGGATCGCGCCCGCAACATCCCCATTGAAGCTGCCGATATCGTCGTCGGGCAAACCGATATCGCTGGCCGGACGATTGCTGATCTCGCCGGAACTGAACTCGCCTATGGATTGAGAGTGACAGCGATCTTTCGCGCCGGCCAGGAGATTCCCTTGGGGCCAGACACCGACCTTCGCCATCACGACGTGATCCGCTTGACCGGCCCAGAGTCCTGCATTGACCGCGCCGCCAAGACCCTCGGTAGCCGCGCCATCACTGAACGCAATCTCGCTACGACGGAGGTCACCTCTCTGGCCCTGGCGATGACCGCTGGTTACATCGTTGGCTCGCTCAGTGTCACCGTCGCAGGCATCCCGTTCGCCCTGGGAACCTCCGCGGGCTGCCTGTTGGCCGGCATCGTGGTTGCTTACCTCCGCAGCCGGAATCCCTCGTGGGGCGGCCCCGTCTCCGAAGGTGCGCGGAGTTTCCTGCAAGACATTGGTCTGAATATTTTCGTGGCGGCCCTGGGCGCGAACGTTGGTCCCAAAATTGCCAGTGCTCTCTCCGGCAATACGGTCATCTGGCTGGCCATCATCGGAACGACTGCCGCCTTGCTGCCTGTGGTCGTGGCTTACTTTGTCGGCGACCGACTGCTCAAGATGAACTCAATCATCAACGCGGGGGCATGTGCAGGCGGACGAAATTCAACACCCGCCCTGAACGCGATCCTCGACCAGTCCGAAAGCCAAGTCGCAGCCGTCCCCTTTCCGGTTTCCTACGCAGTCACCACCGTGCTGGCGCTAGTCGGCGGATATATCGCCCAAGTCCTCTCGTGATTCAATCGGTCGGTCAAAAAACCGTGTTCTCGAAGGCGACGACCAACTCTTCGCCGAGGGGCCTGCCGATCTCAACGAAAGCGAACCGTGAGACCACTTCCTGCGAAATAGTCGTCGGCTCGATCGTTCAGCCCGAGGCCGCCGCGTATGTCCCACTGCACGTTGTCGCTGAGCAAGTACAGAAAGCCGGCATCGAAATAGTGCTGCGCGCCAGCGGTGTCGGCGTTGCTCGGGTAGAGGCCGTAGAACTCTCCAAAGCTGCTCGCACGATCCGAGAGTGAGTAGGAAGCCACGCCGGACTGCGCCCACTGGTTGTAGGTTTCGTCCGTCACGCCATCGATAGCTCGGTTGAACTGCGAACTGCCAGTCACGGCGAGTGAATCACCGATGCTCCAACTGTAGATCCAATTGATCCCAGGTAGAACATCTTCATTCGCGCCCGCCCCTCGATCCACACCGACATTCATTTGTGAAATCAAAGCCATCTGCGGCCGCCAATGGTCCTGCGGCGTCAAGCCGAACTTAAACCCCAGGGCGAGATCGTTGGCACTCGTTGAATCGATTCCATTGATTGATTGACTGGTGAAGTCAAACGCACACTGAAGTTCCAACCAGTTCGCGAAGACCCCGTAGCGAAACTGCGTATTGGGGTAGGTGCTCGAATGTTTCCGTTGGCCTCCGCCGTCGTCGGATGTGTATTGGTAACCACTCTCTATTTGGAAAACCCCCAGGCCGACCACGCTGCTGGCGGCGGTGAAGCTTGGGCGATTACTTACCAATGGCGAGTCGGGTTGCGGCAGCTCTCCGGCACCAGGCCCGGCGGACCAGCGAAACAGCGAACCCACTGTCCCTCGTTGGTGCGGACGATTGGCGTTGCAGGTACCGTCTCGATCCAGTGAGTCACAGGCCCCGAAATCATCATCAGAGTAGCAAGCAGTGTCACACGATTGAGCTGCCGCTACGCCGCCCAGCATCACAGCACCGAGCGACGCGGCAAGGATCAAGCGTCGGAGTGACGAAGTGTCCAGAAGAACACTCACGCGATTCAATCGAACCAACGTGGGAAGCGAAACAGATTTCGACATGGTGACTTCTCCGGCAGGCTCGATTGGTCCGGACGCTGCACTGACTGATCAGATGGCGTGCCGGACGAAGTGACAGCGAACCGACACAACTCACTCGTCGTGTACGTATGTCCTAAAGTTGCGACGCAGTTTTTGATCGATCTGCGTTTGGGTGTCGCATGAGAACGTCCATCACGCCGCATGATTTCGTTCGGCCCGCCAATACTCCTTCATCGGGTGGTTCACGCGCCGTCGATTGGTGGATTTCGAAATTCCAATGCGAAAAAGGCGTTCGCCCCGACTGGCGTGCCGGCGTGAGCGACGGCGTCGCCAGTTGCTACTTCGTGACGAAGAACGAGCCGTTGTCTGCGACGTTGAACATGGGGCGGAGGTAGCGGTTCGTTGACGTCCGGCAGCCAGGTCGGTAGACCATGCTAATCCCCAGGTTCCAGCCTTCGGCTTGGTATTTCGGAACCGCTGTATCGCCTGTCGGGGCGAAGTAGGTGGAGGCGATTTTCATCGAGATACCTCCCTTGAGCGGAACGTCCATGTCACTGCCAATCAGGAAGTGGTCACTGTCAGTGCCGCCGATATAAGACGTCCATTGAGCGGTCGGGCCAAAGCAATATCGATAGAACGCGCGGTATTGGTCGGTAGCGGTTGCGGTTTGCGTGCCCGCGAAGAGAGCACCGGCTGGATCGTTGACGATGGTGGGAACTGTATCGTCATTGAGCCCGGCCATCCATCGAAAGCCAAAGTTATGGTTGCGGGATAGTTTCCAGCTCAGCTCGCCACGCAGCTGCAAGAGATCCGCGTGGTAGTACCAATCCTCGTTGAGGTAATCCAGCACCAGGCCGTATTGCAGTCCATAGTCGACCCGGCGGAAAAGGCCGCCGGTGATGAAGATTTGGTTGCGATGCTGGTCGGTGAAGTGCTGGCCCTCGAGATTGTTCTGTGTCGCTCGCAGCCCGAGCTGAGCCGATAGATCGGCACCGAACAAATTTTTCAGATCGCGTCCCTCATTGAATCCCTGGTGAAAGCCAAAACTCCCACTGTTGGCGTTCGTTCCTGAACCGGTACTGGGAACATTGAGCGGGTTGAGAAACGCTTGACTACCGAAGTAGAACTCAAAGCGACTCCAGTCCACACCAAGGACAGGCAGGAAGAGTGGGAAGCGAGGGTGCTCACACGCCCCGATGCCACTACTGCACGCGTCACAGCCGCAAGGATCACCCTGCAGTGGCTCCAGTCCGCAACCGGGTTCGATCCCACACGCCGGTCCGTACCCGCCTTGGCTTTCGAGACCACAATCCGGTTCGACGAGGTAGCCGCCCTCCATCCCGCAATTGGGCCCGTAGGAGGCGCACTCTTGACAATCACAGACAGAGCTGTGAGCGCCATAGTCCTCGAGGAATCCCACCTGCTGCACCTCTCCACTGGCTTGCCGCTGAGGCGACGCAGCGGTATTGGTGGCAAGACTCGTCCGCTGGGCACTTGAACGCGGCACGAGTTGCGGTGCCCGTTCGACCACCGCCGAAGCGTCGGCGGACACCCGAGCGGGTGACCACGCCATTGACGTTGACGCCTGCTGTTGACGCGAGTAGGTGTCCGCTGCCGACGCGGTCGAGACGCATGCGATCGCAGCAAGAACCCGAGCGAGTCCAACAAAACGGCCGTCAGAAGCGAGCGTGAATTTCGTCAAGAGATCGGTGGCAAGCATGAAAAGATTCCAAAGTCGCAGACGATCGCCATCGGCCATCATCGTGCTGTGGTAGTTTCGATGTGTTTTAGCATCGGATCGCTACAGACCATCTCATTAGAAAATCCCACGCAATCGTTACAAACTATCCAACCCGAACGGTTTTCCCGCGTTTCACGGCGGTCGGACTACCCCTCGCCCGCACAGTCGAACACCAAAAAGGAAATCTACTGCATCTGCGGGGTTTCTTCCGATTACACAGCTGAACCGCCCTTTCATGTTTTCAGCACATCGCGAGACAGGATGTCAACGAACCCCCTCAACCGCACTCGACGCCATCGCATCGCCGTGGCCCTCGCGATCCTGGCTCCCGGTATCGCTTGTTCGACGGCAGCAACACGTCCCGCTCTAGCGGTGGAAGTGCCTCTGCTAGTGTCCTCCGAGACCTTTCATGCGGGGGAGGCAATCGTTTCAGAAAGCGTAGCGACGTACACTTTGTCTCAGGTGATGCAATGGGCCGCAGCGCACTCGCCGGCAGCAAATCAGATCGAGGCGGAGTCCACCGCCGTAATGCGTGGCATCGACACCAGCGATCCCGATCGCTGCTGTGCGGCTCGGTATGCCCAGAGTGTTCTGCAAGAGCTTGCCCTGGCACGTCGCAGTGACAGCGCGACCGAAGCAGCGATTGCCTACCATCAGCTCATTGCGGCAATCCGGGCCCGAGATCTGGCGGGCGAAGCGATCTCGGTGCAAGACGAATTGATCGCCATGGCGACGGAGGCCGAGCGTCTCGAACTCCCCGACGGAAACCCGCTCAAGCTGAAACAAACGCGTCTCGATCTGGTCGATGCCCAGCTGGAACACACGTTCGTAGCCCGCAAGCTCCGGCAAGAGCTGTCGCGCCTCACCGGGCGGAGTGAGACGGAGGTCGCCGCGGCGATCATGGTGGACGCGCTCCCCGAAGATGCGCCCCTGATCAACGCAGCCGACGAAGTTGCCGACGCGCAGGCGCGGCGACACGACCTCCGCGCCGTTGATGTTCTGTGCCGAGACCTACGAAGCTGTAATCTCGATGCGGCGAGAATCTTGATGAGCACGATCAGCCCCGGGGCGGGCATGTCGCTCGCCACCGCGGCCACGGGGATTCTCAAGTGCTTTCAGCACGACACGGGCGACAACGAGTTAAGCGTGCGACGATACCAGTGCTCGGAACTGAAACGCTCTCTCGAGAACGTCGTCCGCAATGAGACGCTGCAGGCTATCCTCGATGTGCGTTGCGCCAGCGAGCGATTGAAATTGGTCGACGAGCAGTTGCAATTCGCCTCGGAGCGCCTCGATCAGACCCGTGGGCGAATCCAAATCGATGAATCCGCACCGGGTAGCGATCTCATCGTGGAGCTGGAAATTCATCAACTCCGCGGCGATCGATTGGCGCGACAGAAAGACCTCGCCGTCGCCATCGACAATCTCCACCACGCAACGGGTGCCTACTAAGCATCGCGTGATCGGCTACACGGTGCACTGGGCGACCGCTTTTCGAAGCCCTGTCATCGGATCGCCGGCGGGGATGAATTCATGGGCGAAGTATCCCTGGTAGCCGGTCTCGGCGATGGCCTGGGCGATGGGTGGATAAAAGAGTTCCTGCGTGTCATCGAGTTCGTGGCGACCGGGGTTGCCCGCAGTGTGATAGTGACCGTAGTAGGGATGATTTTTTTCGATCGTGCGGATGATGTCACCCTCCATGATCTGCATGTGGTAGATATCGTAGAGCAGTTTAAAATTGTCGCTGCCGACCTGTTTGACGAGTTCCACTCCCCATTCGCTGTTGTCGCACATGTAGTCGGCGTGGTCGACTTTGCTGTTGAGCAACTCCATTTGCAGCGTCACATTGGCTGCTTCTGCGACGGGCACAACTTTGCGGAGGGCATCGACGCAGTTTTTCATCCCGGTCTTGCGATCGATCCCCCGCGCGTTGCCGCTGAAACAGATCACGTTCTTCCAACCTTCGGCGGATGTCGCTTCGATTGCTGCATTGATCTTCTCAATGGCTTGGTCGTGATACTTGGTGTCACAGAGCCCATCGGTGAGTGCGTGCGATCCGACCATCGTGCAGACCAGACCGTGCTTTTTCAGCGTGGGAAAATCCGCGGGGCCGAGCAGATCGATGCCGACCAACCCGAGTTCGGCAGCTTGAACTGCCAAGTCCTCGAGCGACATGCTGCGGTAGCACCACTTGCAGACGGACTGATTCAGCCGTCCCGATTTTGCGTTGACGGGAGTGTTCGTCGCTGAGCCCGATGCCGATTCCTCGCCATGGAGTGTCGTCCCGGCAATGGTGGCGGCGCCTGCTGCCGAGGCGAGGGTACGGGTGAGAACGCTGCGACGTGAAAGTGGCGTATTCATGATGGCGTGTGGGGAAAGTGTATCAACCGGAGAATGAGTTGCAGTCTAGCCTATTGCGTACCGGCAAGCGAGAAAGTGGAGTGAGCCAGAGAGCAGGTGTGATCGATTGCCCGCCTTCGAAACGGATAGGATCTTATTTCAGTTGGAATACGGTCCATCCTGAGCGGATCGCTTCCCGAAAACTCAGCTTGCTCTCGCCACGTACGCGCTCGGTGAAGGTGATGGGAACTTCGGTGAACTGGGCGCCAGCGTGAAAGAGTCGCATCAGAACCTCCTGGATAAACGCGTAGCCCTCATAAGATTCGTCGCTCAGATCGAGCTCTGCGAGTTTACTGACGCGGTAGCAACGAAACGAACCGCTGGCGTCGCGGACCGGCAGTCGCAAGCGACGGCGGGTGACCGCATTGATGCAGCGGCTCATCCATTTCCGCCGCAGGGGCCAGCCAACGATTTCGCCACCGGCAACGTACCGTGAACCCACGGCCACGTCGGCTCCCGCCTGAACGGCGGCGACGAGTCGAGGCAGGTCGGCGGGGTTATGCGATAAATCGCCGTCGAGATTGCAGAACAAATCATAATCGCCCTCGATTGCCTCCGTCATCGCAGCCCGAATGGCTCCGCCGAGACCGCGTTGTTGCCGCACGTGGCACCGAATCTGCGTCGAACCGTGACAGGACGACGCGTATTGGCGTACCGCAGCGGCGGTCCCATCGGGTGAATTATCGTCCACGACGATCACATCAGCCGAGGGCAGCGCAGCGGTGATCTGTTGCAGCAATTCGCGGACATTGCCGGCTTCATTGAACGTGCAGACACCGACGAGGATTCTTGGGCTCGCGGGCAGGCTGCTGCCCACGGCGTCGTGCGGATTGGAAGGGCTAGTCAACGACCTTGCTCATTCGAGTTGCGGTCGGTTCTACAGGCGCAGAACCGACATCCAGCCTGTTCTCTTGGACGAGCACCAGGCTAGACGCTCCACGGCACAACGGACTACAGCGCCAACAACAAACGGCTGGGTGCCTGCAGGTATCCGATCACGTCATTGAGGAACCGAGCGGCCGTGCCACCATCGACGAGTCGATGGTCATAGGACAAGCTCAACGGCATCATCAGTCGCGGCTGGATCGAGTCGTCGGGCATGACGACAGGCAACTTGCGGCTGCGGCCGACCAACAGAATCGCGACCTCGGGAATGTTGACGATGGGGGTGCTGTACTGGCCACCGATCGCGCCGAGATTACTGATCGTGAACGAACCGCCCTTCAGATCGCTGACCGAGAACTGACCGCCCCGGACCTTGCCCGCCGTTTCAGCGAGCCCGCGGGCGATATCAGGGATCCCCATCCGATCGACATCCGGCAGCACGGGGACGACCAGGCCACGATCGGTGTCCACGGCAATCCCGATATTCACGTAGTCTTTGTAGACGATCTGTTCGTTTTCACTGTCGATCACCGCATTGATCGAGGGATGTTGACGCAGGGCGGTGGCGACGGCTTTGATCAAGAACGGCATCGTGGTCAATTTCAGGCCTTGAGCGGCGTAGTCTTCCTTGCTGGATTGACGCAGTCGTTCGAGGTCCGTGATGTCGGCATCGTCGAAATTGGTAACGCGTGGCACGTTGGACCATGAGGCGTGCATTTGAGCCGAGATCGTTTTGCGAATCTTGCTCATCCGCTCGACGCGGATCGGCCCAAATTCATCTTGATCGGCTTTCCCGGGCAGGTCGTCGGAGACGGGAGCGGCGGGCCGAGCGGGTCGCGAGGGGCTGCCCGCAGCGGGTGCCGCTGGCGCGGCCTTGGCTTGGCTAGCCGATCGAACCGCAGCGAGAACATCGTCGCGTGTGATCCGTCCACCGGGGCCAGTGCCACGGACATTGGCGAGATCCACGCTCGTTTCGCGAGCGAGTTTACGGATCGCTGGGCCAGCAGGGATGGAGCTGGCGTTGGCCGGTTGAGTCGTCGCCGGTGCTGCGGGCGCCGCGGGAGCGGCGGGCTGACTCGGTGGTGCAGGAGCGGGCTCCTGCTTGGCTTTGGGCTCGTCAGCTTCGGGCTTGTCGGCTTCGGGCTCGGGCTCGCTTTTCTTTTCTGCCTTCTCTTCTGGTTCGGGCTTCGCCTCTGGCTCAGCCTTTTCCTCTGGCTCAGCCTTTTCCTCGGGTTCCGCTTTGCTTTCCGCGGGTGGCTCAGGCTTCTCCTCGGCAGGAGCGTCGGCTCCCTCAGCAGCTTCGACTTCCAACAGCACGCCACCGATCGGCACGGTATCGCCTTCACTGACGGTGATCTTCGTAATCTTGCCGCCCGCATCGGCGGGAACCGGCACAGTGGCTTTATCGGTTTCCATCTCGACGATGTCTTGGCCGGCCTCAATCACCTCGCCGACGGAGACGAAGATTTCGAGGACGTCGCCGGATTCGATACCGTCGCCGAGTTCAGGAAGTTTGATTTGCATGGGGAAAAAGAAGAATGAGGGTTCAGATGGGAGGGTTTCGGGTTCAACGAGCGGCGTCGGGATTCTTTCACTGAACCCTGAAACACTGAACCCTTACTTTCTCGTCGCTAGTTTAGGCGAAGTATGGATCGACCTTATCGGGATTGTAATCGAGATCCTTGATGGCTTTTGCGACATCGGACATTTCCATCTCTCCGGCCTTAGCGAGCCGGTAGAGCGTGGCGATCACGATCGACTCGGCATCGACCTCGAAATGGCGACGCAGAGCTTCGCGGGTATCGCTGCGGCCCATTCCGTCGGTCCCTAACACGAAGTAGTCACCTGGAATCCACGGTGTCAATTGCTCTCCGAGTGCCCGCACGTAGTCGCTGGCCGAAATGAATGGGCCTTCGACACCCTCGAGTGTTTCCTCGAGGTAGCTGCGACGTGGCGTCTCGGTCGGGTGCAAACGGTTCCAGCGTTCGCAGGCACCGGCATCGCGGCGAAGCTGCGTATAGCTGGTCACGCTCCACGCGTCCGAAGCGATCGAGTATTTCTCAGCCAAGATCTCCTGCGCTTTCAGGACGCAGTTGAGAATGGCACCACTGCCGAAGAGTTGCACGCGTTGTTCGCCACCATCGACCTCGACGCTCTTGAACCGGTACATCCCCTTGATGATGCCTTCCTGACAATCTTCAGGCATTTCGGGGTGCATGTACTCTTCGTTCTCGGCCGTGATGTAGTAGATGCACTGTTCACCATCGACGAACATCCGCTGCATGCCCTCTTGGACAATCACGACGACTTCGTAAGCGAAAGCGGGGTCGTAGGCACGCACAGTCGGGAATGCGATTGCGTTGAGCAGGCTATGGCCGTCTTGGTGCTGCAGACCTTCGCCGTTGAGCGTCGTTCGGCCGGCGGTACCACCGACGAGGAACCCCTTGGCACGCATGTCGGCGGCGGCCCAAATCGAGTCACCGATCCGTTGGAATCCGAACATGCTGTAGTAGATAAAGAATGGGATCATGCTCACGCCGTGGCAGCTATATGCGGTGCCTGCGGCGTTGAAGCTGCTCATCGAGCCGCATTCAGTGATGCCTTCTTCGAGGATCTGGCCGTCCTGGGCTTCCTTGTAGTAGGAGATCTGATCGGAATCGGCGGGCTCGTAGTTCTGGCCCGCATGCGCGTAGATTCCGAACTGGCGAAACATCCCTTCCATGCCGAACGTTCGCGACTCATCGGGGACAATCGGGACGACGTACTTGCCAATCTTTTTGTCGCGGCACATAGCGATCAGGGTCTGAACGGCAGCAAACGTGGTGCTGATGCTCTTGTTCTCGAGTTTCTTGACGAGCTTGCCAAAGTCCTCCATCGTGGGGACTTCCAGCGTGGGATGCGTCGTCGGGCGACTCGGCAGGTAGCCCCCGAGCTCTTCACGTCGGGATTGCAGATACTTGATCTCTGCACCGGCGGCCGGCGGTTTGTAGAAAGGTGCGTTGCCGACTTCCTCATCGCTGATGGGGATGCCGAATCGCGTGCGGAATTCGAGCAATTCGGCTTCGTTCATCTTCTTTTGGTTGTGGGCGACGTTGCGCCCTTCGCCCGCTTCGCCGAGGCCATATCCCTTCACGGTCTTGGCCAAAATCACTGTTGGCTTGCCGTTTTTCAAGTCCGCGGCTTTCTTGTACGCCGCGTAGACCTTCTCGGGATCGTGTCCACCGCGGCCGATTTTTTCCAGTTTTTCGTCGGAGAGATGTTTGACGAGGTCGAGCAGTTCGGGGTACTTGCCGAAGAAGTGCTCGCGAATATAGCTGCCAGGCATCGATGTGTACTTCTGATACTGCCCATCGACGACTTCGTTCATGCGTTTCGCGAGCAGTCCCGTCGTGTCGCGAGCGAGCAGTTCGTCCCACTCACCACCCCAAATGACTTTAATGACATTCCATCCCGCACCGTGGAAGATCGACTCCAGTTCCTGGATGATCTTACCATTTCCGCGAACGGGACCATCGAGACGCTGCAGGTTGCAGTTGATAACGAAGATCAGATTGTCGAGCTTCTCTCGCGACGCCAAACCGATGGCGCCGAGGGTTTCAGGTTCGTCACATTCGCCGTCACCCAGGAAAGCCCAGACCTTTTGGCCGGTGGTGTCGCGGAGGCCTCGGTCGTTGAGGTATTCATTGAACCGGGCTTGGTAGATCGCCATGATCGGCCCGAGGCCCATCGAGACGGTCGGATACTCCCAGAAATCGGGCATCAGCCAGGGGTGAGGGTAGCTGCTTAGGCCGCCGTCCTCTTCCAACTCACGTCGAAAATTCTCGAGCTTGTGCTCATCGAGCCGGCCTTCGACGAACGCTCGCGAGTACATTCCGGGCGAGGCGTGGCCTTGGAAATAGACCGAGTCGCCTGAGTAGCCGTCTTCGCCACGGCCTTTGAAAAAGTGATTGAACGCGACTTCATACAACGTCGCGCTGCTGGCGAAGGTGCTGATGTGCCCTCCGACGCCTCCCCCGCGTTTGCCCGCTCGCACGACCATCGCCATCGCGTTCCAGCGAATAATGGACTTAATGCGTCGTTCGAGCTCCCGGTTGCCAGGATAGGCAGGCTGTTCGTGCGCGGGAATCGTATTGACATAGGGGGTGGAGGTGTCCGCACTCAAAGCCACGCCATGCTCGGCCGCACGGTCGCGGAGTTGGTCGATGAGAAATTTGACTCGCTCGGGCCCTTGGCTGTCGAGCACATACTCAAGCGAACTGAGCCATTCCTGGGTCTCGTAAGTATTGACATCTACGTCAGCGGATCTCTGCAATTCGCCAAGCTGCTGGGCGACTTCGTTCTGAGCGACTTCGACTTCGGCGACGTTTTTGGAATCGGACATCAAATACGGGAAAAACCCGGCCTCTGGGATCGTGTTCAAAATCAGCGGTAGGTGCACATTTTCTGGAAGGGCCTACTTTACTCACTCAACCACGTTTTCAACAAGGCATGTAGTCTGCCCCACTGTCATAATCGACCGCCTCGGCCGCGATCGCTCAAACCTGGCCAATCCAGCCGCGCCGAGCACGCCCGGCGGACGATGCGGCAATCGGCCACGCCCCCCGAAATCGAATCCGCGGAATCGGCCCGGTGGCCGCGACGCGGCAACGACGCCCAAATCGATCAGGTGTAGCGAACGTTCTGGTGCTCGGGCTCGAAAAATGCCGAGAGGAGCGAATCGACACGGAGCAAACCTTCCCGCGTCAAGCGAATTTCACGCTCGTCAATTTCGACGAGCCCCTGTTCGATGTAGCCGGTCCAAACGTCGGACCAGTCCGCGACGATGTCGGTGTCGAACTTGTCTCGGAAATAGTCGCGTTCGAGAAAGCCCCGCTTAAGCAACAGAATCATTTCGCGGATCAGGGTTTGGTGCGGGGTGGGGACGTAGCCCCGGCCCAGCGGCAGGTTTCCTGCTTCCACCGTCTCGAGATACGCCGGCATGTGGGGCAAGTTCTGATAGTGCACACCGCGGACGTGCCCGAAGCTGGCGATGCCGGTGGCGATCAGGTCGGCGCCCCGCCACAAATTGTCGCGGTAGGAAAAGTTTACTTTGCCTGTGTCTTTGACGAGCGTGTAACCGCTGCTGACCTTGTATCCCGCGGCGATCATCTCATCGAAAGCGAAATCGACCCAGTCGCGTTTGGTTTGCCACGGCGCCACGGGGCTCTCGGTTTGATTGCCGAGCATGTCTTTGCTGTAGATTGTGTTAAACGGCAGCTCCATCTGGTAGATCGTGACGCTTTCGGGAGACATCTCGATCGTGCGGCGAATGTTGTCGCGCCAGTTGTCCCAGGTCTCGCCGACCATTCCAGCAATCAGGTCAATGTTTACATTGGGGAACTGCGCCGCCTCGATCCACTCCCATGCCGCATAGACTTGCTTGGAAAGGTGTGCTCTGCCGTTCTCTTCGAGCAAAGTATCGTTGAAGTTCTCGATACCGAGGCTGATGCGGGTCACACCGAGCTTCTCTCTAAGCGTCTTGACCTTCGTCTCGCTGAGCGTTCCTGGCTCGCACTCAAAGGTAACTTCCTCCGCTCCATCCCAGGTGATGTGCTCATGCAGGCGATCGGCGAGCTTGGTGAGCTGTTTCGGAGACAGAAAACTCGGTGTCCCGCCGCCAAAGTAAACGAATCGAAACGGCCGCTCGCCCATCACCGGCAATTTGCTGACCATGGAGATCTCGTTGCACAAGGCGTCCACATAACGCTGCACATCGGGTGCTTTGACGTCCGTGAACACTTTGAAGTAACAGAACTTGCAACGCTTGCGACAGAATGGGATGTGCAGGTACAGCCCGAGCGGGTTGTCGTTGGCGGGCGGGGACTCCATCGCGCCGCGAACGTCGTCGAGGGCCTCCGCGTTCCATTGGCTAAACGGTGGGTAATTAGAGATAAAGACACTGCCTACTTCGGTCTTGTCGTCGCTCGATGTGCTCGTCATGGCAGGGAGTTCCAGGGTGGTGAGGTAGGGTCAGGTGGGATAGTGATGCCGGTCGTGTCAGCGAATAGCCGCACGCGGGACGATTGTTCTAATAATGTTCGGCGTCAGCGTTCGTCATGCCCGTCAAACAAGCCTGAGCTATCAGCAGCCAGCCCCGAACACTTCACAAAGACAATCCAACTGTCGATCACCCGCCACTGAATCGGCGACTACGACGGCCCGAAACAGCGGACAACGCCGTCGTCATCAGCAATGATCAAGCGATCGCCGACGACAGCAGGAGCTGCCATGAATTTGCCTCGCGACTCAAACGACCATTTCTCATCGCCATCGGCAAGAGACAATCTTAACAGCAATCCGGCGGTCGATGCGATCCAAACATCATCACCGGCGATCAGCGGCGAGGCATCGGCACGCCGGCGGAGTGTTTTTCGCCAAATCCGCTCGCCCGACGCTCGCTCGATCGCATCGACGTGCTTGTTTTGACTCGAAACGACGATCCGGTCGGCTCCGATGGCGACGCTGCTGCGGAATTCATCGGGTCGATCGGGATCTTCGAACTCCCAGCGAACGTCGCCTGTGGAGGGATGGAACGCAAACAGCGTGCCAGCCATAACCGGTAAAAACACTTCATCGCCGCTGACCGCAGGCGTGCTGCCAGTGGGGCCGCCTAGCGGCAAGGGTTCGCGGGCAGGCTCGCCCGTCGCGAGGTCGATCACATGCAATTGGCCGTCGCAGCCGCCTAGAAATGTTTTCCCAGCAGCGATCGAAGCGGAACAACGGATCTGGTCCCCCGTCTCATATTTCCATACCAAGGCTCCGTCGGCAGCCGATAAACAGTACAAGTTTCCGTCCTGGCTCGATTGCAGCACCCGCACTTCGTAGGCATCCCCTCGGGGCACGGCGAAAAACGTGGGAGCGGCGCTAATTTGCCCCTCGGTCGCGTATTTCCAAACTGACTCCCCGGTCGAGGGGTCGAGCGCCACAATATTTCCATAGACATCGCTGACGACGAGGATCGCCCGGACGGCCGCGTCTGCCGCGGCAGAATCCTCTGCTGGGTTACCGCTGGCCGCTTCGATCACTGGAATCTGGGCAGTCGACTCGGCGGCGTTGGCGTCAATCGATTCGGGTAAGAAAAGCCCGGGCGACGCCTCGAACCCTGTCTCGAATTCGCGCCGCCAACGCGACTCACCCGAAGCGAGATCGAGTGCTTCGACGCCTCCCATGACATCGGCGACGTACACGTTGACACCGTCGCTGACGGGCGTCGATTCGATCGCTTCGGCAGTTTCGGCCTCCCAAAGCAATGTTAGCTGGCTCGGCAGGTTCCGCCCGATCGCGCCGCTCGATCCGCTATCAGCGCGTGCCATCGTCCAGGTAGGAAGGTTCGCGGCGGGGGGCGACTGCGCTGGGGCGACCGTGGCGAACAAGCACGCCCCCAGCAACAGCCCCGCGGTGACGGGGGCCGAGCGGTTCGTCTTTCCAATCTGCATGTTTCCATTTCCGTTTTGAATGACTACCAGAACCGATGACTACCAGAGCCGCGGCCCACCCGAGCGATGGGGGGCGAGGCATCTCGCCCCGAGCGGGCACGCGCCGGACGGCTCACTCCGAACGGCAGCAGTGGGATGTTCCCTACGGCAGCGGCGGCCGGGATTGTTCAGCGGCGAAGACCTCCTGGTCAAAATCAGCCCGACTAATATAAGCTGTTTCGCATCAGGTTTTGCCCCGCCAGGCGGGGGCCTCCCCCAATGTTATTGAGTTTTTTGAATGATTTGTGTCAGTCTTGGCCGTGCCCGTCATAAAAGAATGATCGCCGAACACCAGTTCTTGGTTGAGCAGGGAGCTCAATTGGTGGAATTGCGTCTGGACTATATTTCCCGGGCGGTCAACCTCAAGCGGCTCGTGGGCGACCGGCCTGGCCCGGTCGTGCTGACGGCGCGGCGAAAGGAAGACGGGGGACGCTGGGAAAAGTCCGAACAGGAACGCCTGATGCTGCTCCGCAGCGCGATCGCCACGGGTGTCGAGTACGTCGACATCGAGGCTGACGTGGCCGCCCAAATCCCACGTTATGGCTCCACCAAACGAATCATCAGCTACCACGACTTCAGCGGCACGCCCGACGAACTCGAGGACATTCACGCAGCGATGGCTGAGGAGGATGCGGACATCGTCAAGATCGCCACCATGGCCAACACATTCTCGGACAACATCCGGATGATTCGGCTGGTCGAACAATCCGACATCCCCACGATCGGGATTTGCATGGGCGAGATGGGCATGATCACCCGGATCCTCTCCAATCGGGTCGGATCCCCCTTCACCTACGCCACCTTCAGCGCCGACAAGAAACTCGCTCCGGGGCAGATCAATTGGAAGGAGATGAACAACACCTACCACTATGAATCGATCAAGCCTGACACGGCATTGTTTGGGGTGATTGCGGATCCGGTGGGACACAGTCACAGCCCGCTGATTCACAATGCAGCGTTCGTCGATTCGGAGATCAATGCTCGCTACCTGCCACTGCGAGTCCCCAAAGATGACCTGCAGACGTTCATGAACGGTTGCCATAGCATCGGCATCGAGGGCATCAGTATCACGATCCCCCACAAGGAAGCGGCGTTGGATTACTGCACCCAGGCCGAAGCGAGCGCAACGGGGATCGGGGCCATCAACACGATGATCTTCAATGGCGAAGAGCGACTCGGTTACAACACCGATTACCGCGCAGCGATGGACTGCATCGAAGAAACCTTCGAGATCGAACGTGGCCAGGAGAACTCGATGCAGGGCAAGGTCGCACTCATCCTTGGCGCCGGCGGAGTGTCACGAGCCATCGCTTGGGGGCTGCGGCAACGCAAGTGCGATGTCTATGTGTCCTCACGCACCGAAGAACGCAGCCAGTTGTTGGCTCATGAAATCGGTTGCCAGAGCATCGCGTGGGACCAACGCCATGAAGTCAAAGCGCACCTATTGGTGAACGGCACCCCGGTCGGAATGCACCCGGACGTGGACGTGTCTCCGTATAACATGACGTCCATCAACGAATACATGGTCGTCTTTGACACCGTCTACAATCCCGAGAACACGGTGCTGATCAAGTACGCCAAGCAAGCCGGGGCTCGCTTGATCACAGGCGTGGATATGTTCGTCCGCCAAGCTGCCTACCAATTCCGGTTGTTCACCGGCAAGGACGCGCCGACGGATCTGATGCGGGCCAAGATCAAACAAGCCACCAATCCGGTCCAGATCAACTGAAGCTCCCGGGGCTATCGGAAATCTGCAATTCCCGTCGACTTGATGCCCCAAGGCGTCTTTGGGACGTCGCCTCAGGGGGTGCTACAACGGGGCGGGGGTCTCCGTTATCCTGGGGCCACTGTCCATTGTCACCTCACCCACCGGAGTCTTTCATGCCCCGTCCCGTCACCCTGTTTACCGGCCAATGGGCCGATCTGCCGATTGAAGAACTCGCTGCGATGACAGCCGACTTCGGTTTCGACGGTATCGAACTGGCCTGTTGGGGCGATCACTTCGAAGTCAGCCGAGCGCTTGCCGAAGACGACTACTGCGACAAGAAACACGCGTTGCTGGCCAAACACAACTTGCAGTGCCACGCCATCAGCGCTCACTTGGCGGGCCAGGGCGTGCTCGACATCATCGACGAGCGGCACAAAGCCATTCTTCCCGAGCATGTTTGGGGCGACGGCGACCCCGCTGGGGTCAACGCTCGTGCGGCCGAGGAGCTGGCCAATTCCGCCCGCGCGGCCCAGAAATTCGGCGTCGATGTTGTCAACGGATTCACCGGCAGCAGCATCTGGCACCTGCTTTACTCATTCCCGCCCGTCCCGGAAAAAACGCTCGATGCTGGGTTTGACCTGCTCGCCGAGCGGTTCAATCCGATCCTGGATGTCTTCGGTCAGTGCGGTGTCCGCTTTGCCCTGGAAGTCCACCCCACCGAGATCGCCTTCGATATCTACACCGCACAGCGTGCGCTCGAAGCACTCGATCATCGGCCTGAATTCGGTTTTAACTTCGACCCCAGCCACTTGATTTGGCAGGGGATCGATCCCGTTGAATTCATTCGCGCCTTCCCCGATCGCATCTACCACGTGCACATCAAAGACGCGATCGTCACACTCGATGGTAAGACTGGCATCAACTGCAGCCACCTGAACTTCGGCGATCCGCGGCGAGGCTGGGACTTCCGCAGCCCCGGACGCGGTGGCGTGAACTTTGAAGAGATCATTCGAGCGCTCAACGTCATCGAGTACGCTGGCCCGCTGTCGATCGAGTGGGAGGATTCGGGCATGGAACGCACCTTCGGTGCTCGTGAAGCCTGCGAGTTTACGAAGAAGCTCGATTTCTCGCCATCCAACGTGGCATTCGACGCCGCTTTTGACGAAGCCTCATGATTACGATCACCGTCAACGGCACGACTACCGAAGTCGATCATTCAATGTCAATCAGTGAGCTGATTGAGCAAGTTGACGTGCCCAAGAATTACTTGGCCGTCGAGATCAACGAAGAGGTCGTGCCGCGCGAGCAACACGGTGAATACATGGTCGCCGAGGGTGACCGTGTCGAAGTGGTGACTCTAGTCGGTGGCGGTTGAGCCCCACAAGTTTTCCTAAGCCGAAGGCGTTTTAGAAAGAGACACCGTCGGTGGCGCTGCGCTGACCTACGGCTATTCTCTTTAATCCCTGAGAGGATACTTCTGGGTATTGAGCAGCTCGTTGCTTCGTCCAATAGGACACTTACTACTCCCGCGTTACTAAACCTGTGCGGGCGGAACGCTGCGGTGCAGCGTTCCGCTCGTTGTTCTCGGCAAACTACGTCACTGCCAAGACGGTTTACTCGGACTCAGGGGCAGCTTCTTCAGCGGCGGCCTCGTCATCGCCAGCTTCCGTATCGGCGGGCTCTTCAACTTCAGGGGGAGGCCCGAGCAATTCTTCGAGAGATTGGTCCAACCGCGCCCCGCGGGCAGAGAGCGAGATCACTTTACCTTCCCGGTCGACGAGGATGGCTGTCGGGATGCCTGAGACGCCGTAGTGTCTCGCCATCGGATGGTTCCAGCCAGCACCGGACTCCTCGTCACCGACGATGTTAACCCAGCTGATATCCTCTTGGTCGAGATACTTCTGCATCGCCTCAGGGGTGTTGTCCATGTTGATCCCAACGATCGCGAAATCGTCACCATAGGCGGCAAGGTTGCGCTTCATGTTGGGGATTTCGCCACGACAGGGGCCGCACCAGGACGCCCAGAAATCGACGAGGACCACCTGTCCTCGATAGTCCGACCAATCAAACTCCTCACCGCTCCCGGTGGTACCGGTGAGCGTCATGGAATTGCCCATCAGATTCAATCGTCGGGCAGTCCCTCGGGCCCGTTCGGCCAGCGACTGCAATTGTTCATCATCGGATTCCTCCATCCGCTCGGCGAGTCCGTTGAGAAGACTGACCGCCATCTCGGTTTGATCATCGGAACCGAGGCGACCGGCGAGCTGCGAGGCGAGTGAATAGAGCTGGGAGTTCAGGCTGCCTTCATCGGCCATGGCATGAATGCGGTCGACAAGGCCCTGCTGTTCTTCTTCTTCCATCGAGGCCACGTCACGGACCTGCGATTGAAGTTTCTCCATGACGGCGAGGTTGCGGATGGCGGGATGCTCGCTGTTGGCGATTGACTCACGCAGTGCATCGAGTTCGGCAGTCAGCTCTTTGTCTTGGCCGGAAAGAAATTGCAGAGCGTTTAGCTGCAGCGAAACTGCTTTGAGCCGCTGGGGCACGGTCACGTCATCGAGAGTGCGGATTTTTGCCGCCGTGTCGACGACCCCGCGAGCGGCGCGGCGGACTGACTTCATGTTGCCCCCGCGATTCTGCATCGTCTCGGCTGCGAAGGCAAACAATTCGTCCGCATCGCCATCGGGAACTTCGATCGCTGCGGCTTCTTCGGTCGGTTCCTCTTCGGCGGAGTCTGCTTCCGCTGCGGCCGTCTGAGTGTCACCCTCATCGGCGTGGGCCCCGGACGGTAACATGACCTGTCCGGTGGCGAGCAGGGCGCAAAATGCAAGCGACGATGGCTTGAGAGCGGGGAATCGGGACAACAAATGGTCTGTGCTGAGTGGTCGGATCATGAGAGGCTCACAGGGTTAAATGATGGGTTGCCCAGAATTCTGGGGGGCACACACCCTTGAGCATAATGAATCTCAGCGCGGTCGTGGTGTTCGCGACAGGCGGAAAGCCTGGTCGATCTCCGACGCGTGCTCCTTAGCCAGGCAATTGGAAGCCATCGGGCAGGATGCCTTGAGCGACTTCGGCGTCCCATTGGTCCATCAGTGGCCAATCCTCTGCCAGAGTGCCGAAATCGGCCATGTGCAGGTAGCCTTCGACTCGCTCGATCACCTTGTCAAGCATGACGTCATCCTTGGCAAAGATCGGTCCGTGACTCGGGGCGAGCCAGCGAACGTCGCTATCACGGATACGCCGAAGTGAGCGGAGAAAGGCCTTGATATCGCTGCCATGGTGGGCGTCGATGGCACCGATGCAGCCATCGCGATAGACATTGTCGCCCGAGAACAGCACATCGCCCAAACGGAATGCCAACTGGCTGTCGGTATGGCCTGGCGTGTGCCAAACCTCCACCTCGAGCTTGCCGACGCGTATCACATCACCGTCATTGACCAAGTGATCGACTTGGACCGGCGGCATCTCCAAACGCAGGTCCTGGGCTTCGATCAATGCCAGGGTCTTCAGCGTGTCCCCGCTCTGCAAAGGCTCGACCGCGTTGGGGTGTGCCGTCACGGTGGTTTTGAACGCTTGCTTGGCCTTGGCAAGTCCTTGAATATGATCGACGTCCGCGTGGGTCGCGATCAATGTCTGGCAACGGGACAGAGGGAAATCCAAATCGCGGATGATCTGGATATAATCGTCAACCGTTTCTTCGTACCCAACGTCGATCAAAACCCATTCGTCTTGGTCGTAGATGAGGTACAGATTGCAACCGAGTACCTCACCCGCCTGAAAATTCAGCTCGATGACACCGGGGAAAATGGGTTTGCGAGAGATCATGGAGAGATATCGGCCGGGGGTTACAGGAACGGATGACGGGACCGCAGTATGGTGAAACCGCAGTGTAGATCGTTTCTCGGTTCCTTCGTACCCGTCGACCAGTCGAGACCACGCTCCGGCGGAGCGTGGTGACCCGACGACTGACTACCACATGTATTCCGCACCGACAGTGAAACCTTGCAGAACCACATCGCTGAAGCCGGCAGGCGGTGGTGTCGTGACCGCACCGCCGCCACCAAGAGTGGTCAGCGACGAGCGGACGTAATCTGCTGAGGGAACCGTGTCGACGATGTCGCTGACTGCGAGCAAGTGATACGAGGTCCGGAACGACCAGGAGTGGGACAAGCGGTAGACCAGTTTGGTCTCAAACTCGCCCATGACGCTCCCGCGGCGGTCCCGGTCGCTAATTTCCGCCGAGCCAGCAGTGGCTCCGGGGCCGATGGAGTTGGCGTACACCGAGGTGCCGCGTTCCCAATCGTTTTGCCCCCAGCCCCCCTTCATGCCCAGGCCGAGCTGGATACCAGGAACCATGTTCCACCACACGTCATAGCCGATTTGGCCCATGAAGAGATTGTTCTTGGTGTTGTTGACGGAGTCGTAGTACCGCAGTTGGTCGTTGCTACCGCCGCCGAATCCGCCGGTTCCGTCGTTGAACGTACCGATCGTGCTGTATCCGAAATCGTTATCCAAGCGGATGTAGCGAGCTCCAAACAACCACGATCCTTGGAAGCGGCAGCCCGGGCCGACGGCACGACGGCGATAGTTGACTTCACCGCTGTGGAACCGCGACTGGGTGTAGGCCTGTTGGATGATCGAGCGGTCAGTATCATCGTATCCCCCGATGGGGAACGTTCCGAAGTCCGAAATGTAGGAGTACAGGTCGGGGTTGTTGGGATCGTCCGAGACGACTTGAGCACTGTTATTCCATTCTTGGCCACCCATGTAGGTCGCCTCCACGTTTCCACCGACTCCCAGGATCAACGCCCCCGAAACCCGCACACCGGCTTCGAGATCGCTAGCTCGCACATCGTCAAGGCTCATCACGGTTGGCCCATCAATGCCCCGAGTGGTCAATACCGTGTTGCCTTGCGAGAAGTTATTGCCGAGGAACAAACCCTCGACCGACAGATCGTACCAACGCTGGGCACATTTACCCGCTTCGCTGTAAGGTCGCAGGGCGTCGATGCAGCCGACTGTTCCGCCGTAGATCGTTCCCAGCAGGATGCCCATGTCGCCCTGCATGCACTTGCCGCTGCACCAGTCGCCGAGCATTCCGCCCCGTCCTAGACATCCGCTCTGGTAGAGCCGTGAGCTGCAAACGCCGCAGCCTTGTCCGTTGCAGGCGTGGCAACTCCCCATGATCGCGGGCAGGATCCCCTGGAAACCGCCGGGGCCCGCACAGCTACATCCGCTGCCGTACCCCGCACCACAACCACAGGCGCCCTCTGCATACATGGGTCCTGCGTAGGGCCCAGCATAGCCACCGGCGTAGCCACCGTCGCAACCGCAGCCACCGTCGCCACATGAATCACACGCGGGACCGTAGTTGCCTGAATACTCCAGCAGACCTCCCTGGTGGCCGACGGGCATGACCTGCCCGTAGGGATTTTGCATCGCCGACTGGTAAGCAGCCGTGCCGATCGGCCCTGGCAGCCCAGTCGAAACCGGCATCCCCGCTTGACCGCCCGCCGGCATGCCGGGGATCGGTCCCGACGGGAACGATGTCGGAATTTTCTGTGAGAGGGGCGTGTTGCCCATCATGGGGCCCGCCATCGGGCCGCCCATCATGGGGCTGCCCATCATTGGGCCGCCCATCGTCGGGCCGCCCGCCATGGGGCCACCCATCATGGGGCCGCTGATCGCTGGCTGGCTGGCGTAGTTGATCCCGCCGGCAGCACTGACGCGGGCCGCCGTGGCCCAGTCCCCGGGGTGGACCCCAGGAGGTAAACGAAATCCGCTCGCGGCGTAATCGATATCGTCCTCGGGTGTCGGCGGAGCTGCGAAAACCATCGCGGGCGAGAGGATGACGAGCATCCCGGCGGCGACGATGGACCGCAGTGAGGTCACCGAAAATCTCGTCGGTATCGAGGCGAGTTGTGAGTGAGTGTTCATCCCTGCATTCCTGAAACAATGACTTGCCTGAGTACGCCCCCGCCGATGTCAGCAGAACCGCTTCAAGCAGAGTTATCGGCACAACCTGCCCCCAACATTCGACAATTCCCGAACAATCGCTACCATCCGAACCGGATCGGCTCGGCCGCGTAGAGTAAGAAGATGGAAAATCGCGGTTGCCTGACTTTCCATCCTTTCCTACTATCCCCTGGTATTCTCTCCTCCGTACTCGTGCTCGTAGGCATCGAATCGCTCCGTCAGCAGCCTGCTAAACGGGGATCGATGTCGGAGATCGCGATCACTTTCCCCCACGCAGAACTCTTATGTCGCAACGCCTCGGTTCGCATCCCCCTCGGTTCGCAGCAGTGACGCTGGGCCTCCTCACGGGTTTCTCCGGTCTGCTCTCGCCACTCCACGCTCAGGACACCGACCAACTGCGAAACGCGGTCCCCGCCGGCCAACAGCCTGCGGTCAACCCGGTTCCCATCCAAAGCGGCACGCAGTCCGCCCCGCCCGCGGCGGAGCAGCAGGCCGCGCCTGCCCAACTGCCTAAACCCGCCCCCCAGGACAGCGTCGTGTCGCGGCTGATCGCCCGGCTGATGCCGAGCGAGCACGTCTCGGGCAAGGATCTCGATGACGCACTCAGCGCCCGCGCCCTCGACCTGTATATCCAAACACTCGATCCACTCAAGCTCTACTTTCTGCAGAGCGATATTGACCAGTTCAATCGCTATTCGGCCGTCGTCGACGACCACGTGCGGGCCGGCAACCTTGACCTGGCGTACTACATCTTCGAGCGGTTTACCCAGCGGGTCGATCAACGCGTGGCGAAGATCCACGAGCTTCTCGAGAGCGACTTCGATTTCACGATCGACGAAGAGGTGATCGTGGATCGGGATGCGGCCCAATATGCTCACAATGCCGAGGAAGCCACCGACCGCTGGCGGCGGCAGCTGAAGTTATCGCTGCTCGATTTGAAGGATTCCGACGAGCCCGTTGTCGGCCAGGAAGCCCGCGATCAATTGTTGCGTCGTTACGACCGCTACGCCAAACGCTGGCGTTCGACCAGCAGCGACGACATCCTGGAAATGTTTTTGACCTCGGTCACCAATAGCTACGATCCCCATTCCACTTACATGTCGCCCGCCACGCTCGATGATTTCAACATCAGCATGGCTCTCAACCTCGACGGGATCGGCGCATCGCTCGGCGAGAAAGACGGCACGACCCAGGTCAAAGCGATCATTCCTGGCGGTGCCGCTGATCTGCACGGCAAACTCAAACCCGATGACTCGATCGTTTCGGTGGGCCAGGGCAAAGACGGCGAGATGGTCGACATCATCGAAATGCCGCTCAAAGACGTGGTCAAGCTGATCCGCGGCAAAGCTGGTTCCACGGTGCGTTTGGGCGTTCGTCCCGGCGGCAGTGGGAACACTGAGATCATGGAGATCGTTCGCGCTCATATCGAACTAAAAGACTCCGCGGCGCGTGGCAAAGTCATCGAGCACGAGGTGCCCGGCCAACCCGGTATGCTCAAGATCGGGTACCTGAACCTGCCTAGCTTCTACATGGACATGGAAGGTGCACGGCGAAACGATCCGGACTACCGCAGTAGCACCCGAGACGTCGCCAAGATCCTCGAAGACTTTAAACAACAAAATGTGGCTGGCGTGGTCCTCGACCTGAGCCGCAATGGTGGTGGTTCACTGACCGAAGCGATCAGCCTGACGGGACTGTTCATTGATCAAGGACCGGTTGTGCAAGTCAAAGACTCCAACGGATCGGTACAGAAGTATGACGACGATCATCCCGGTACCGTTTGGGATGGGCCACTCGTCGTACTGACGAGCAAGCTCAGTGCAAGTGCCAGCGAGATTCTCGCCGGTGCGATCAAGGATTACCACCGCGGCATCATCGTCGGTGATCCACAAACCCACGGCAAAGGCACCGTGCAAACGCTGATGGATATCGGCCAGTCACTGTTCCGGATCCGGCGTGCCAACTATGGCGCTCTGAAGGTCACCCTGCAGCAGTTCTACCTGCCCGACGGCGAAAGCACTCAGCTCGATGGCGTCGCGGCGGACATCGTTCTGCCAAGCGTGATCGCAAAGATGCCTGTCGCCGAAGGCGATCTCGAGTACGCACTCGCCAACGACAAGATCACACCAGCACCGCACGATCTCTACCGAATGGTGCCGGCAGATCTCGTCAACGCACTGCGAGTCAGTTCCCAGAAACGGATTTCTGAAGACGAGGAATTCACGGAATTGATGCGGCGAATCGGTTTGTACGTGGACCAAAAGGACCTGCAGACGATTTCGCTCAATGAGGAAAAGTTCATGCAGCGACGGGCCGAAATGAAGGCTCAGAAAGATGAGCAAGAAAAGGAGATCGAGGCACAACTGGGCACTGAAGAGGTCTTCCACGACACCTTCTACAACCAAGAGGTCCTCAACATCACCCAGCAGTACATTGAGGGACTGCGAGCTCAGAATTTGGCGCGAGCCAACTGAGCTTGAGCGACGTGATTGCCCATCTGCCCCGATTGTTCCCGATTGCCGTCGCGGCCTTGTTCGCCTCCGCCCCACTTTGGGCTGAGGCAACCTCGCCCCAGGTGGTCGAAACGTTCGAGAACCTGCGTTTTAGTGCTTCTCCTGAACTGCAATCGGGCAGCGCGGGCTTAGCGGATCTCTACGTTCCTGTCCTGCCAGGTGACTCCATCGATAAGGTGGAGCAGGCTGGAACTGCCGCTGCGACTGCCCCGAGCGAACCTCCGGTCCGGGTCGTCGGCAAACTGCGGCCAGCGATCGTCGTGGTTCACGGTGGCGGTTGGCTAGCGGGCAGTAAATGGACGATCAGTGGCTACGCCCAGCAGCTCTCCCAAATGGGGATCTGCGTTTTGAACATCAACTATCGCCTGGCCCCCCATGCGAAGTTTCCGGCGCAAGTCGATGATGTTCGCGAAGCTCTTGTGTACCTCAGCGACCACGCCGCTGACCTCGCCATCGACCCGCAGCGGATCGGCCTGTTCGGCTATTCTGCTGGCGGGCATCTTTCAGCACTTGTCGGTGTACTGGCCGACGAGTCCCGCCAGGAGCAAGCCGAGGCGAGTCGGTGGTCGCTCATGGATCCCCGTTGGGCGCGTCTGCCCAAGATAGCGGCAGTGTGTGCGGGTGGCCCGCCCTGCGATTTCCAAAACTTGCCGCTGGACAATGATTCGTTGTCGTACTTTCTCCGAGGATCCCGGCGACAGTTCCCTGAGCTCTACGCCGCCGCGTCCCCGATCGCGCATGTCTCGGCAGCTGACCCGCCGATCCAACTGATCCATGGCGAAACCGACATGATTGTCCCGATCACCAATAGCCGCCGTTTTGCCGAGGCCTTGGCCGCAGCAGGCGTCTCGGTCAACTTGACCGAGATCGCCAAGCAGGGCCACATCGTGACCCTCATGCACCCCCAAACCCAGGCCCAGGTCAGTGAGTTCTTTCGGGAACAGCTACGATTGCACCCGTAGTTCGAAGGCACGGTGCGCGACTACGCAGCCGCGATCGCCTTCTTGAAATGCGATGACCTTTTCGAGCGTTTCGACCGTGGTTGAGGTCGAGGTTGAGATCGTGGTGTGTGTGGCCGTCAGCCTGACGAAATCGAGCCGCAAATCATGCCCCCAGTCAGATTTCTGGGCTAGAGAATCGACTTGACCACGCCTCCATCAACACGCAGTGCCGCGCCATTGGTGGCCGAAGCGAGCCCTGAGCATAGGTAGCAAATCATCGCCGAGACCTCGTCGACCTCGATGAATCGCTGAATGATCGAGGTCGGCCGAACGTTTGAGAAAAAGTCTTTTTCGAACTGCTCGAGGGTAACCCCTTGGTCGCGGGCCATTTCCTCGACGAAGGTACCGACGCCTTCGGACTTGGTCGGCCCCACCAAGACACTATTGACCGTCACACCGGTTTTGGCTGTGGTTTCGGCAACACCGCGTGCAACGGCCAATTGAGCGGTCTTGGTCATGCCATAGTGGATCATCTCATCAGGAATCTGAACTCCCGACTCGCTGGAGACGAAAATAATGCGGCCCCAGTCCGACTGCAGCATCCCGGATAGGTAGTGCCGCGTCAGGCGCACGCCGCTCATCACGTTGACGTTGAACATTTTCGTCCAATCGTCATCGGGAATCTCCGCAAACGACTTGGGTTCAAAGATCCCCACGTTGTTGACGAGAATATCAACCGCTGGAACTTGCTGACAAAGAGACTCGCAACCTGCTGCGGTGCCGAGATCGGCCACAACGTACTTCACGTCGGCGCCCGCTACCGTCTCGCCGATCGTTTTAGCGGCAGCTTGAAGCCGGTCTTCGGAGCGACCATTGATCCAGACCTGGGCCCCTTCGGCGGCCAGCCGAGTGGCTGTGGCGAGCCCAATCCCAGCGGACGAGCCGGTTACCAATGCCGTTTTCTGTGAAATTCCAAGATCCATGAGGTGGTCCTCTGTGCGGGGGGAGCGGTTGAAGGAAGTTTGCCATCGTGTGGAGTCGGCATCGTATCAGATCCGTCCAGCACTCCCATGTCGGAGCGATACTGCCGAGACAAGAGTGGTGCCTGGGTCGACGAATCCACCTCCAGCAGCGATAACATGGGCCAGATCCCTTTTTGATTTTCGTCCCCCTCGCTTCATTCCCCCTCCCACAAAGGTATTCGATGGAAGCCGGAATCGTCGGCTTGCCGAATGTAGGCAAAAGCACCTTGTTCAATGCCCTGACCAGCAGCGTCGCGGCCCAGAGTGCCAATTACCCATTCTGCACGATCGAGCCCAATGAGGGCATCGTCAGTGTGCCTGATGCACGTCTGACCCGCATTACCGAGTACATCGTGCCCCAGAAGATCATTCCGGCGGCGTTGAAACTCGTCGATATCGCGGGCATCGTCAAAGGTGCCTCCGATGGTGAGGGGCTGGGGAACAAATTCCTCAGTCACATCCGTCAAGTCGACGCGATCATGCAGGTCGTCCGCTGTTTCGATGACCCCGACGTGATTCACGTCTCGGGTAACGTCGATCCGATCGCGGATATCGATACGATCGAAACGGAGTTGGTCCTGGCCGACATGCAGACGCTCGAGAACGCGTTGCCGCGAGCCCAAAAGAGCGCGCGGGGGGGCGATAAAGAAGCCAAGCTCCGCGTTTCAGCAATCGAAAAATGCAACGCTCACCTAGAGAGTGAGCAGCCTCTGCGGACGCTCGAATTGCCCGAGGCCGAAGCGGCAGCGATCAGTAGTTACGGCTTGATGACCGGCAAACCCATTCTGTACGTCGCCAATGTCGACGAAACCGACTTGGCCGGCGAGCACGAACTTGTCCAAAGAGTTCGCGAGCACGCCAAGAAGTCGGGCGCCAGCGTGGCCTGCGTCTGTGCCAAGTTAGAGGCGGAGATCGCGGAACTCGATGAAGACGATCGAGCCGAGATGCTCGCCGACGTAGGGTTAGAGGAACCGTCACTCAACGTGATCGCCCGCCAGACCTATCGCACTCTCGGATTGCAGAGCTATTTCACCGCCGGTGAAAAGGAAGTGCGTGCCTGGCCGTTCCGGATCGGATCGACCGCCCCCCAAGCCGCTGGGGTGATTCACAGTGATTTCGAGCATAAGTTCATCCGCGCTGAAATCTACAGCCTCGCCGACCTCGAAGAATACAAAACCGAGAAGGATATTCGCGCCGCTGGAAAGCTTCGCGCTGAAGGCAAAGCGTACGTGATGCAAGATGGTGATATCTGTCACTTCTTGATCAACCCGTAGCCCGTCTTCGACGCCTACCCGAAAAGGGGCCTGTCCGAACAAGGGCCTGCCCCTCTCCGGTGAGACCGTTGAAAACCACGTCAAATGTTCGCCTCCAAAGGGTCAGCCTCCTTTTCGGATAGGGACTCACTGTTTCGAACCTCACCAACCACCTCCTTTGAGAGATTCATGAACAAAATGTTAGTACCCATTCTCTTCGCAATCGGCACGGCAGTCTTTTGGGGATGCTACGGTCCGACGATCGGCAACGCCCATGCGCCACGTGTCGATGGCGTGCCACTGTGGTCCCCTTTCAAGCCGTACGTGTTCATCGGTCTCGCTTACCTGGTCATCGCGATCTGTGGCGGCTTGGCAATGATGGCAGTCAAAGGCGATTCGTTTAGTTTTACGGGCCAGTATTACCCCACGATGAAATGGGGGTTCCTCGCCGGACTACTCGGAGCGTTCGGCGCGTTGTGCTTGACCTCCGCGATGATGACCAGCCGCGGCAACGCCTTGCTCGTCATGCCGATCGTCTTCGGCGGTGCGGTCTCGGTCAGCGCGATCGTATCCATGTTGAAACTGCATGCAGAGACCACCGTCAGCCCGATGCTATGGGTTGGAATGGCTTTGACCATCGTGGGATTGGTGATTGTCGCGATGAATACTCCGCAAGCTCACGCGCCCGCGAAACCGGCCGCCGAACTTGCCACCCCGGTCCAGGCGACTGGTAGCGACGATGAGGGACTCAGCAGCGAAGCGAGCGATTCCGACCCCGTTGAAGAATCAACGACGTGACTTTGAACGACCTCCCCAACACCGACGACAGCCCGCAGGACGAGCAATCGCCGTTGGCGAAAATCCACGGGATCGATGACCAAGTCACGCATGTGTGGATGGTACGGACCTTCCTCAAGCATTGTGATGAAGCCGAGGATGACGAGGATCTGCGTGAGATCGTACGGGATCTGTACGATTTTATCCTCGCCGTGGGCCCCGTCGACGACTCGGTCGATCCAGCTACCTACCTGAAAATGGCGAAAAAAAAGCTGCGTCGACTCGTCGGTGCCACCGAACTGTACGAACAGATCCAACCCGAGGTCAGTGGCCACACGAACTTCGTCATGGCGGCGCGGTCCTTGCGGCTGGCCGTCGACCGGATCGCGGCGTCGATCCGCTCCTAGAAACGCTTCGCTGAGATTCGATGAGAGCCGACGAACCTCCCAAAGCAGGCTGGATTTCATACACAATGGGCTGCCATTGAGTTACGATAGGGCCTCGCGCCCGCACCGCGTTCGGCCCCAAACCGCTACGTATCCTAACCTGGCTGTTCGATATCCATGATCCTGACAACTGAACTGTTTTCTGACTGGCCCACGATCTCATCCTGGGGACAGGCGCTGATCGCACAGCCCAGCCTCTTGGCACAGCAGGCAAAGCCAGGCACGTTCTATGCGATTGCCTTCACGGTCGGGATCCTCGTCGCGATTGCAGTCGCGGTGGTTTTGGGTTTCTTCCTGTTGCAGTACGGCAAACTGTGGTTCCAGGCTTACATGTCCGACGCGGACGTGAAGCTGGTGAATCTGATCCGCATGCACTTCACGAAGGTCAATCCCAACGTGATCGTGCACGCCAAGGTGATGGCAGCGCAGGCCAAGTTGAACATCAGCCGAGTCGATGGAATCAGCACCCATCGGCTGGAGGCCCACTATCTCGCTGGTGGGAATGTGATGAACGTGATCCACGCAATCATCGCGGCTCACCGCGCCCGCATCCCGTTGGATTTTGACCAAGCCGCTGCGATCGATTTGGCAGGCCGTGACGTGCTCGATGCTGTACAAACAAGCGTCTATCCCAAGGTGATCGATTGTCCGGACCCGAAACGCAGTGGCAAAACCACACTCAGCGCCATCACCAAAAATGGTATCGAGCTGCGTGTGCGAGCTCGCGTTACCGTGCGAACGAATATCGAACAATTGATTGGTGGGGCCACTGAAGACACGATTATCGCCCGGGTGGGTGAGGCGATCATCAGTTCGATCGGTTCGGCCGCGTCGCACTTTGACGTTCTCGAAAATCCCGACATGATCACGCGTGTTGTGCTCTCGCGGGCGCTCGACGCCCAAACGGCGTTCGAGATCGTTTCCATCGACATCGCGGATATCGATGTGGGTGAAAACATTGGTGCTCGCTTGCAGAGCGACCAGGCCGAAGCGGATACCCGGGTGGCACGCGCCAAAGCGGAGCGGCGGCGGGCCGAAGCGATCGCCGAGGAGCAACAGATGAAGGCCCGTGTCTCAGAAAATCGCTCGCGGCTTGTACTCGCCGAGGCCGAAGTTCCCAAAGCGATGGCGGCGGCTTTTGAAGCCGGACGGATTGGCACGCCCGACTCCAAATTGCCATCGGATGGCTCAGCGTGAGTGGAAGGGACGCCAACCACATCGGCGGCTTTCAACGCCGCTCCAATCGAGTTCGCTTCGAGGGTGGCAATGGATTCGCCCTCGCCGGAATTGTCGATCGCCCTACGCCGGTAGACGAACAGGGCTCCGAGCCCGCACCGCTGCCCTATCCCGTGGCGGTCTTCAGCCATTGTTTTACCTGCAATAAAGACCTCAAGGCGATCACCCGGATTTCTCGCGGCTTGGCCGAACGTGGGATCACGGTCCTACGGTTTGACATGACTGGTCTCGGTGGCAGTGAGGGCGACTTCTCCCAAACAAACTTCTCCACCAATCTCGCCGATCTCGCTGCCGCGATTCGCTTCGCAGACGAGTCACTCGGGCCGGTCAGCGCGTTGATCGGACACAGCTTCGGTGGGGCCGCTTCACTCGCAACAGCCGCCGGGATGCCGATTCCATCAGGCATATCACTCCCCGAGGAACTCCGCCTCCAACTCAAAGCCGTCATCAGCATCGCGGCCCCGAGCGACACCAAGCATCTCGCCGATCTGTTGGAGCGGATGAACCCCGAGATCGAGAGCCAGGGGCGGGGGGACGTCGTGATCGGTGGAATGACGTGGACCATCTGCCGCGAAATGCTGGCTGATTTCCGCAGCCATTCGCTGGCTGATCACCTCAATCGGATCCGCTCTCAGGTGCTCGCCTTTCATTCCCCTGTCGATCAAACACTCGGCTACGACCACGCCCTACGAATTTCCGGCTTGATCGAAGATGAGAAGGGTTTACCGGGCTGCAGCTTGATTACGCTCAGCGGTGCCGATCACCTGTTGATCAAAAATCCCGCCGACGCGGAGTTGATCACCCAGATGAGCGCCGCGTTTCTGCATCGTTACGCCACAGACCGCTGACGGCGAGAGCTGCCGAGGTGGGGCGTGAGACAATCTCTTCAGAAAGGAATCGAACATGGAAAATGAAGCTGATCCGACCCCCGGTCCGATCCAGCCTACCCGGCCGCGACCACCCGCGCTTCGTCGGCGAGGCCTGCGTTTGCTGGTTCTCATCCTGATTGGATACGCGGCGATCTGCGTGACCTTGGTATACATGGAAACACGACTGGTCTTTCCCGGAGCGTTTCTCGAGGCAGCGCCACAGGCGACGGCCGATCGGTACTCATCGGAACAGCCGATCCAGGATTCCGTCACGACACTCGCCTATGAGGCTGTGGACGGCAGCGAACTGCTCGGTCGCATTCTCGTTCGCAAGAATCCGGATCGTGTGATTTTGTTTTTGCACGGCAATGAAATCCGGGCGACCGAATTGGATGGATGGACAGAGCAACTCTCTCACGTCGCCAACGCGACCGTGCTGACCGCGGAATACCGCGGATTCCAGCCTGACGGGTTCACGCCGACGGAAGCCAGCGTGATCGACGATGCCCTGTCGTCGGTCCGCGCTCTGTCCAAGGTGACCGATGTGGCACCTGAGGAGATTACGATCTACGGTCGATCGCTCGGCGGAGGGATCGCCGCTGGCCTCGTGGAGGCGATGGACGCTCCACCCCAGTCCCTAATCCTCGACCGGACCTTTGACAGTGCCATGGAGATTGGCGCGGAGCAGTACTTTTGGCTGCCGGTGCGGTGGCTAATGAGCAACCCTTTCAACAGCAGCATCCGATTACGAGGTTTTTCGGGAAACGTGGTCTCCGTCCATGGTACCCCCGACCAGATCGTCCCGATGAAAAACGGCCGCGCCCTCTTTGATTCATTGACCACTCCCCACAAGACATGGATCGAAGTACCTGGGCTATACCACAACGATTCGATGTCCACGCAGACGCTCCGGCAAGAATTCGAAGCGCTGCGTGCGCTAGAGGCAGCGAGGTCGACGACGGCTGAAGAGCCCAGCGGCGCGGCTCCCGTCCTTTGACGTTGCCGCGCATCGGTCCATGCTTAAGGCAGTTCGCGAATTCGTAGCTTACGGAATTGGATCGGTGACCCTTCACTTTCCAGGCATAGGTAGCCTTGAGCCGGATCGATGTCGGTGCCGCCGGAGACTTCTTCACCATTAACCCACAACCGGACCTCGCCGTTGATGGCTCGGACGTAGTACTGGTTCCAGTTCCCGTGCCCCTTGGCGAGGTGTTTCCGAGGGAAGCTGCGACTGCCGTTGGGCGACAGCGGGGGGAAGGGAGTCATTTGGACTCGTACGGCGAAGACATCGCCGTTGGTTCCAAACCAATCTGTTTTCTGGCCACGCGAGGCGACCATGTCAGTGTACCCATGATCCAAAATTTGAACTTCAATACCCGCAGGCAATCCTGGCTCTCCACTCTCGGTTAGCTTTTCGATCGATTCGGGGGTGGTCCAGACGAAAACTCCTGAATTTCCCGCCGCTCGCTCATGCATCCACTCGACGACCAGTTCAAAGTTCTTGACTGGTTCCCGGGTCCGCAGGACGCTGACCGGACGCCCCGTGCAGTGCAGCACCCCGTCCTTCCACGACCACGTATCGGGAGCGCTATTGACGGCCGCAAAATCCGATTCCGTCAGAGAACGCCAACCGGGCCCCGTGTCATCGACCGCGGCACGAACGGCGGAGCTTGCCGGCTGCGTGGTCGGGGCGGCATCCTCCTCGGCGGCGGAAACCGATTGAAAACCTGCGGCAATCGCGAGCAGAAGTAAGGATGGAACAGTCATTCGCATGGGCTTGTCGTCCGTCATTCAAGGTAGGAAAGCGTGTGATGGCAATCATTCTATCCGACCGGAGGAGACGCCGAGCGTTGCAAACACGCTCGAGCGGGCGGCGGATGCAAAATTATAGCAGCACGGCTGTGACGAAAGCTGCTCGGCGTTACGCGTTGTCGTTGGGGACACGGCGGGGGGTACCGCGTTTGATGGCATAGAGCCAACCGAGCGAAAAGATGACGGCGGCGGCAGCCATTGCGTAGCCCGCACTACCGTGGAGACCGATCAGCTCATGCAGGGTTTCGGTTCCCGCCATGGGCAGCATGGAAAGGAACATGGTCACCGTGGTGAGGAAACCGGTCAGGAGCAAGGTCCAGTATCCCACACGCGTGAGTACCACACGCTTGGCTGGGTCACTCATCGGCCACAGCCAGGCGATCGCGAACAGAGGCAACACGGCAACGAATGCTCCGCTGGCAAGCATATGGGCCATCAGGGTGTTGCCGTGCAGCGGATGGGGGCCGAGTGAAGTGACCAACAGGGCGGCCACAAGCACCAGCAGCGCCCAACCTAACAAAATTCGGATGACTCTTTTCATGATCCTTTCTCCGCTTCGATGCCATGGTGGCGGGTCAACTTGGTCGCGACCGACGCAAGTCCGATCAGCAGGATAGCCAATACCACAGCGAGCGACACAGCGACGAGAACCTTGAAGCTCGATCGCCCGGCAAACAATTCGTTCCATCTCGCCCGCTCAAACGCGTCCAGTCCTTGCAAGCTAGCCATCGTGACCGGTTCGGCTTGCAGCGGAGCCGGCCCCAGTGGAGTGACCGTCGAGGCGAAAATCGGAGCGTCGCTGGAATGGCATTCAACACAGCCATCGACGCCCAGGGACCAACCAGCGGGGCGTACATTGTGGGCGATTGGCCATGCCACCATCTTCGCCTCATCAAAATCGTCTTCGAGCACCTCCAGCGATTCGTTGCCGCTCTCGTCGGTGTCCCGGGCGTAGACCTTTCCTGATGACACGTACACAGCTTGATCCGCGCCCGTTTCCTCCTCGATCGCAGCGAGCGCCTCGGCGACCTTCTCGTTGAACTTTTCCGGATCGCTGGCGAGTTCCTCTTTCAGATTCTTGCGAACTCGCAGCGGTCGACGCGTCCAGGTGTAAACGTCGTCGGGGTTCAGCGGCGTGATGGCACCCTCTTCACGAATCCCCCAAAACGCGGGCCAGGTCACCTTGTGCGGATAGATCTTCCCGTCGTCGAGTTTGGCGTAAACGGGACCGAGAATTTGCGGAGGTTCGTCACCAGCCCGTCGCTCTTTCGCCCCCAAAGCGTGGGCGAGCGAGGTCATCAGGCGAGTCGCCTCCTCTCGCGGGACGGGACCTGAGTGGCAGGCGGTGCAAGCGAGTCGTTCAAAGTGCACCGGCGGCAATCCCGCATGAACCGGCTTGGGCGATCCGAGTCGTCCCGCCCGCCGGGTGAGTTCATGAGACATTGGGTCGTCATCGGCAGCGGAGGATTCGTCACCGAGATGACAACCGCGGCAGGACAGCGTGCCGATCGAAAAATCATCCGCGTGCGTCTGGCCCGAGAAACCTCGCACGATGTCGTGATCGATCCCGTTCCGGTGGCAATCAACACATTGCATGCCCGCACGCAGGTGTACGTCGTCGTCATGAATCCACCGGGGCTCGATCCCCTCCTCGTTGACCTGCACCGTACTATGGCATTGGTAGCAGGCATTGTTTTCGGGTTCGCGGACGAGATCGAAGAATACCTTCCCGTCGGGTGAGAATCGGGACGCATCGTAGCTGACCTGAGGCACTGCAGCTTGCGTTTTCTCATCTTCGGGATCGGAACCCTCTCGGATTCGAGACACCCGCCCATCGACGGTGGCGAGATGCAACGCGGCGGTCGGCGCCCAGGCAAAATTTTCGTCTTCGATCTGATGACGACGCGACTCGAAGTCGTATTGGCTCGAGGTCGCATGGCAGGCCATGCAGTCAATCTCGAGCGAACCCGTCAACGCCCAGCGGGGCGAGAGGGCGTCTGCGGTTGCATCGCTCTCGGTCGTTTCGTTGTCAGCCGCAGTCTTCTTCTTTTCGGTGGACTGGTCGGCGGTGCCGAACCCGCCTCCCGGGAATCGTGCGCCGAACTTCATGGTCATCTGCCACGGCGTCAGTCCAACCTCGCGCGGATCGAACATGCTCTTTCGCGATTCGGGTTGCTCGCGATAGGACATCGGAAGCTGTGTGCCGGTCCGGGAATCCGTCCAGATCCAAGGTTCGCTGGGGCGTCCCTGCTGACTCTCGAGTGCAAAGGCATTGAAATGCCAACCATGAGAGATGGACTCGTCGTCATGACATCGCCCACAGGTATTCTGAGGCGAGTAAGGCAGGGTGGAGTCTTTCGTGATCTTTCGATTCGATGTGTCGTAGAGATCGATCCAGTGATCGTAGCCCGAGTCCGAATCGCTACTAGCGTACCGTCCCGCCTCCGCCGCACTCGCATCGTGGGGCAGCATGATTCCCACTGCGCCGATGCAGATGAGAATACGAGCAACCGAATCAATCATCGAGCTTTCTCCACGTGACAGCTATGGCGACCTTGGTAGTGTGCGGCACCGAATGGGCAGGTACCTCGCCAGCCTTCGACGTTCCAGCATGACGAGCATCGTCGAATCCTCAAACGAGACGCTGACTATGTGATCGCACGGGTACCATAATACAAGCCCGCCTTAGCGTGTCGATCCCCGGCCTCACTTGGGCTCACTGACTTTCCCACGCTGACATCGACTTGACAGGTCCGGTGATCACAGATCAGCCTGGATTCGATTTGCCCGATCCGCATGACAAACATGGAACGAATCCTTTGGATAATCCACTCCCTGACCAACCCATCGATAAATGGTTGCGGCCTTTCGTCCGATATTTGCAGTTCCAAACGACCAGCGGATTCATGCTGGTTCTCTGTGCCGCAATTGCGTTGATCGCAGCCAATTCGGCTTGGTCGGAGTCTTACCTCGCGTTCTGGGAAACCGAGGTCACGCTCGGTTTCGGCGACCTGATCTTTCGTCACAGCCTTCATCATGTCATCAACGACGGCGTGATGGTGATTTTTTTCTTCGTCATCGGTCTGGAGGTCAAACGCGAGCTGGTCCATGGGGCGCTGTCGAATCTCAAACAGGCATCACTACCGATCGCCGCCGCGATGGGAGGCATGTTGGTTCCCGCCGGGTTGTATCTATCCCTGCAATACGGCGAACCCGGAATGCGGGGTTGGGGGATCCCGATGGCCACCGATATTGCCTTCGTGGTCGGCTGTTTAGCGATCCTCGGTCCCCGAGTCCCACATCGCCTGCGGATTCTGCTGCTCTCTCTGGCGATCGTCGATGATATCGGTGCGATCGTGGTGATCGCACTTGGGTACACCGAGTCACTCGATGCCCAATACCTCCTGATGGCGGCGATCGCAATTGCTCTCGTTCACATGATGTCGCGATTGGGTGTGCGCCGGTTCCCTCCCTACATTGCCGTCGGCGCGATCGCCTGGATCGCCCTCCATGAATCCGGCGTTCATGCGACCCTCATCGGCGTGATCCTCGGCCTCATGACCCCAGACAAATCGGTCTTGGTTCCAGAGCGATTCCGCGACTACTTGCACGTTCGAGAAGAAGACTTTGGCGATCGACGCTGGGCCGAACGCAGCCACCGCGCCGAGATCGTCCAAGAGGTCCAGCGTTTGACGCGTGAGACTGTTTCGCCCTTAGAATATCTCGAGATGACACTACACCCATGGGCAGCCTATGTAATCATGCCGCTCTTCGCGCTCGCCAATGCCGGGGTACCCATTGAACCGCAAAACATCGGTGACCCCGTCGCAATCGCAGTCATGCTGGGACTCGTCGTGGGCAAACCGGTCGGAATTGCCCTCTTTAGCTGGATCGCAATTCGCATCGGATTGGCCGAACTGCCTCAGGGTGTTAGCTGGCCGGTTCTCCTATCGGGGAGCTGTCTGGCCGGTATCGGGTTTACCATGGCACTGTTCATCGATGGTCTCGCCTTCGGTGCCTACGGACTCACAACGGCCAAAACCGGTGTTATCGTCGGATCGGCAGTCAGCGCTGTGGTCGGGATGGGGCTGTTGCTCTGGACGCTGCCCAAACAAAAGCCAGCCAGTTCCGCGCCGCCACCGCCAAACCTCTAAAATCCAACACGCTGGAGTTACCCATGACAAATCCGGTTGGACCGAGAACAGCCGGTGGTCAGCGTAGTTTCGCGTCGCTGACTATGAGAGAATATCCTGGAGCGGGTGACCGTGAACGTCAGTCAGACGAAAACGGCGGCCTTGGTACTTGAAGGTGAGACGTTCGTGGTCGATTCCCATCAGGTGCAGAATCGTCGCGTTGAAGTCGTGAACATGCACACCATCGCGGACGATATTGTAACCAAACTCATCCGTTTCCCCGTAAGTGACGCCTGGCTTGATTCCACCGCCAGCCATCCAAGTTGTAAAACAGCGAGGATGATGGTCTCGCCCGTAGTTGTCGCTCGTCAACACGCCTTGAGTGTAGGAGGTGCGGCCGAACTCGCCGCCCCAGATGACGAGCGTATCGTCGAGCAGACCGAGTCGTTTGAGATCCTTCACCAAGGCAGCTGAGGCCTGGTCGGTTTCTTTAGCTTGCCCTTTGATTTGCTTTGGCAGGTTGGAGTGCTGGTCCCAGCCTTGGTGGTAGAGCTGAATGAAACGCACGTCCCGCTGCGCCAATCGCCGGGCCAGCAAACAGTTTGCCGCAAACGTGCCCGGTGTTTTCGAGTCTTGTCCGTACAACTCGAAAGTGGATTCTGGCTCGTCCGAAAAGTCTGCCGCATCGGGGACTGAGGTTTGCATCCGATATGCCATTTCGCACTGCACTATTCGCGATTCAATCTCTGGATCGAGTTCTTTGGCGAACTGGTGCTGGTTGAGGCTATTGATCGCGTCGAAATGCGCCCGGCGACGCGACGACGGGATGCCTTCCGGATTGGAGAGATACAATACGGGGTCGCGGCCGCCACGAAACTGAACGCCTTGATACTTCGAATCGAGAAACCCGTTACCCCATAACCTTGCGTAAAGCGGTTGGCCACCCTGGCCAGCCGAAACCAACACGATGAATGCGGGTAGGTCCGCGTTCTCGCTCCCCAGCCCATACGATAGCCATGAGCCCAACGAGGGGCGTCCCGCAATTTGCGAGCCGGTCTGGAACATCGTGATCGCGGGGTCGTGATTGATCGCTTCGGTGTGCATGGACTTGATAAAGCAGACATCGTCAACGATGTCACGATGGTGCGGCAGCAGTTCGCTCAGCCATGCTCCCGATTCGCCGTGCTGCGCAAATTTGAAAGCCGAACCAGCCAACGGAAGAGACGATTGGTTGACCGACATTCCGGTCAGTCGTTGCTCGCCGCGGACCGCGGGCGGAATCTCCTTGCCATTCATTTGATTCAACAGCGGCTTGTAGTCAAACAAGTCCTGCTGGGCCGGACCACCGGATTGAAACAAGTAGATAATCCGCTTTGCCTTTGGCGCAAAGTGCGTACCGTGAGGCAGCCCGCTGGTCGCCGCCTGGGCCGATCCCCCGCTATCGTGACCAAGCAGGCTGGCAAGTGCAGCGGCGCCCACGCCAGTTGAGCTGGACCGGAAAAAGTGTCGGCGATTGAATGTGAAAGATGATGGGTTCATGGAGAGGCTTTGCAAAAACGCGGTCGAGGATCTGGGATGTGGAAAACGGCTAGCGCTTCCAGATCGTGGCATCAAGATTCAGGATGGACTGGCAGACGTTGGTGAGCGCGGCAACCTTGGCGCTGTCGACGTCTGGGCTCGTCACCGCCTCGCCGAGTGCCAGCAAGTTCTCTGCTGCCTCCGGATGAGTGGCGTAATAGGCCTCTTCTTCAGCGAGCAGATCGCCAAGGATCTGTTGCTCCCGCTGGTCGGGTGAGCGACCGGTGAGTCGCAGAAATGCAGTTTCGAGTCGGTCGCTCTTGGGCATCTCGACAAGTTCTGCTGCGAGCACCCGCGACGCTTCGATAAATTGCACGTCGTTGAGTAACACCAGCGCCTGCAACGGCGTATTCGTCCGCGAACGCTCTACCGTGCAGACTTCTCGCGTCGTTGTGTCGAATGCCATCATGTTGGGCAACGGAGCGGTTCGTTTCCAAACCGAATACAGCGACCGTCGATACAAGGCCTTGCCGACGGATTGCTGATACGGAGGCGACATGCCATTGGACTCTTTCCACAAATCCTCACCCGGCTGATAGGGCGAGACCGGCGGTCCGCCCGATTTTGGATTCAGTAACCCCGACGCAGCGAGTGCCAGATCGCGGATCTGTTCGGCGCCCAAACGGTGAGCCGGACCGCGGGAGAGCCACTGGTTCGTCGGATCGAACGCGAGCCGCTCAGGCGTTGCCGATGAGTCCTGTCGATAGGTCGAGGAAAGCACAATCGCCTTGCACAATCGTTTGACGTCCCAACCGTTGTGGACAAAATCTCGGGCCAGCCAATCGAGCAACTCAGGGTGTGTTGGCAAATCGCCTTGTGAGCCGAAATTCTCCGGGGTGCGGACCAACGGCGTTGTGAAGAAGCTCCCCCAGAAGCGGTTGACGGCAACCCGCGCGGTCAACGGATGCTGCGGGTCGGTCACCCAACGCGCGAGGCCAAGGCGATCGCGCGGAGCACCCTCGGGCATGGCGACTGAAAGCCCCGAAAGTGTTCGGCGGTCAACGAGCGTGTCATTGTTCTTCGGCGCATCATACTCCCCTCTCGCTAGAACGTGAGCGAGCCTCGGGGTGTCGCTTTCTTTCATGATCGGGAGCTCATCCATCACTTCTTCGGCCATCACGAACTCCTTGCGGGCCTCGGTCAGCTTGGACATTGCAGCACGCGTCTTTTCGTCGATCGCCGAAGCATAATAGCGGAAGCTTGGTTTGCCTCCGGCGGACGGTTGTTGCCCGAAAGCCAGGGTCGTCAGCTCGACGGCTGTCAACGCGCGGTCATACACACGGACATCGTCGATTAGGCCGCCAGCCAAACCTCGAGCACGAAACCGCTGTCCCACCACAAACTCGCCGCCATGATCAACCTTCACGTTGCATCTCTTCTTCAATTCATCGCGAACGACTTTCGTCTCCAACTCCTCACCGCTGAGAAAGAGCTTCAGCCCTGCCGCTCGGGATGAGCCATCGTAAGTCGCACTCACTTGATGCCACTGGTCCACCGGAATCCGCTGAGTCGCGCGCACACTGATCGCGTTGCCCGGCCAAACCCGAGCCATGCGAGATTCAAGGTGTCCGTCCTCGATGGTCAAATCCCAACCGTTGTATCCGCAGTCCGTGCCGCGGGTGTGATGGGCGATCAAACTACGCTGCGGTGACCGCCTCGTTTCTCGAAAGGTCACGACGACCGACATCGGTAGCCAACGGTCAAACGGTTCGATCCCCTGCGTAGTGATCCCGCGTTCCCCGTCGAGCTGAAGTGCCTGCCGGCTTGGCAAGGCAACATCACCGCGTGAATCCGCGGCAAGAGAAGGATCCAAACGCTCAATCGGGTTGTTTTCGACGGGCAACAATCTGGGCATTTGTGCCCAACTGCGATCGGATTGGGAGGGATGGTAAACATCCTTCATCGAGTTATCGAAATCCTCGTCCAATGCTAACGCGAGTCGCAGATCAGGGATGGTGAGATTGTTGTCCGGCTTCGGTGCCCATTCCTGGTAACGGTTTCGAGCTCCCGCAAGGGCGCCTTTGTATTCACGTTCGGATTCTGCCAACTTGGTCTTGGCATCCTGCAACGCCGTCGCCTGCTCGGGCGTCGGCAGTAGTATCGAAGGGCACGGCACCTTCTCCGTCCGATCGTACACACCGCTTTCGTCGATCGAATTGAAGAAAGCCGATAGCGAGTAGTAGTCTCGCATCGGAATCGGGTCGTATTTGTGATCGTGACACCGACAACACTCCATCGTCAGCCCAAGCACAGCGGTCCCAAATGTGTGCACGCGATCGGCCACATTTTCCAGGCGCCACTCCTCGAACACCGCCCCACCCTCATTGTTCAAACGATGGATCCGATTGAATGCTGTTGCGACCAGTTGTTCGCGCGTCGGGTTTTCCATCAGGTCGCCGGCAAGCTGCCAGGTTAAGAACTGGTCGTATGACAGGTTGTTGTTGAAGGCGTCGACGACCCAGTCGCGGTACGGCCACTGGGTATTGAGCTTGTCGGATTGATAGCCATAAGAGTCGGCGTAACGAGCGGCATCGAGCCACGCGACGGCCATCTGCTCTCCAAACGCCGTGGAACCCAACAGCCTGTCGACGACATCAACATAAGCTTGTTGATGATCGGTCTGCAGCGACTGCTCGAATGCGCGGATCTGTTCGAGCGTAGGAGGCAATCCGGTCAGGTCGATCGTGACGCGGCGCAGCCAACGAAGAGGGTCTGCATCGCTGCTCGGTGATAGTCCATGCTGCTTCATCTTCGATAGCACGAATCGGTCGAGCGTCTCTCGCGGCCAATCCGAATCTTCAGGATCTGGCACATCGACCGCCAGGGGCAGTTTCTCAAAGGCCCAGTGCCCAGCGTACGGCGCCCCTTCGTCGATCCACTGCTCCAGGAGCTGTTTTTCCTGCTCCGTCAGTGGCACTTTCGCCCGGGGAGGCGGCATGATCATGTCGGGATCATCACTGCGGATGCGGTCCACCAACTCACCCGCCTCGATGATGTCGATCGCCTCCTCGCGGATGTCGAAGCGAAGTCCCGCCTCCCGGTTCTCGTCGTCCGGTCCGTGACAGAAATAGCACTTGTCCGATAGGATCGGACGAATGTCTCGATTGAAGTCGATGTCGCCTGCGGACAGTCCGGCTGCGGTGCACGGTATCGCCAGGAGGAGTAAGATTCCAGTGAAAGTATGTCTCATGATTTGGAACTGAGAGTACAAGCAGATTGAGATGTTGGAGCTTCGCTGATTCTGCCCAAACGCGACGGGCTTGTCTTGCACGAGGGAATCTTTCTCGTGTAAAATTCCGGCATGAAAAATACCGACTTGCGTGAGAGGTTTCTTGGCAGCTTGGGGCCTGACAGCCAAGCATTCTTGCTGTTTGACTTCCTTCCTGGCCTGTCGTTCTTCGTCAAGGACCGCCAAGGGCGTTTCATCGCGTTGAACCGGCGGGGCTGCGAGTACTGTGGTGTCGCTTCGGAAGAAGAGGCGATCGGACGAACAGACTACGACTTTTTCCCCAAGTCACGAGCCGATGAATACAGGGCCGACGATGCGGCCATCATGGAATCGGGCCAGCCGATTGTGGACCGGGTGGAGAGTGCTCCCGAAGATGCAGGGTCACCACGTCTCGTGATGACCAGCAAAATACCTCTGCGGGATAAACGAAATCGGGTGATCGGGGTCGCCGGTTTTTCACGCCAGATTGAACGGATCCAGACACCGTCGGGGACAGTCGATGCGTTCGCCAACGTCATTACGCACCTCCATGAAAACTTCGCCGACAGGCTTTCGACCGACGAGCTTGCCGAGATGGCGGGGCTGTCGGTCAGCCATTTCGAGCGACGTTTCCGTCGAGCGTTCAGTGCTTCGCCCAGACAGTATCTGGTGCGCATTCGCGTTGAACACGCCGCGCGAATGCTAAGGGAAACGGACAAGACGGTTTCCGAGATCGCGCACGAGTGCGGTTTCTACGACCACGCACACTTCAGTCGCAGTTTCCGGAAGATCATGCAGCTCTCACCAAGCGAATATCGCTGCCGATAGACCGGCGGCCTCGACAGGGAGAGAGGTGCCCCGACGCCAATCGATTTTCCAACAGTACCGAGCAAGCAAAGCCCACCGGTCACGTGTCCAGCCAGCCAGTCCAGAATCATTGTGTCGGCGGATTCTCCAAGAGAACCTCAGTAAACGCCTGGCCTGCTTGTGCGTAAAACTTGGCACTACCGTCGACATGCACGAATCCGCCACGGCCGGTGGCTCACTCTCGGAGACTGAGTGCTTCCGGCACGAGCGTCTTGGCCGTGTACTGCTCGATGAAGTTCTTCCTCTCCGCCACAGTCCCTGCTCAGAATCCGGCGAGAACCTGCCGCCGAAGAAGCCTTGCTCTCATTCAGTTTGAGGTTTTGACCAGACGTGTCACGCCGTGTCCTATACTAGATCATCGACCTTTCCAGCTACCAAACCTCCACCAGTGATCGGAATGCCCGATGTGGCTCCAAACGCAAACTATCCATCACCCCAAGCCTGACGATCCCCAGCAAAACATCGACAACCATATTGTCGAGGTCGTTTTCGGTACCGAGGACGACGCGGAAGTGGTCGCCGGCCGCCTTGCGATCGACTATTTGGATTGGACGCGAACCAAGTTTAGCAGTGGCGACATCCTTCAGATCGCTGACGCGGATTCGGGCGGATGGGAAGGTCTTTGCGCCGTAACGTTGGATCTCCACCAAAGCGAACCCAAGATTCGAGATGACTTCGATGTACAGGACTGCGTTCACGGTTTCGGATTTATCTACGAAGCCTGTTTCCACTCTTCGCTACGACCGTTGCAGCCGTTCATCATCGACGCCGTCTGCCGGATGTTTCCCAAAGAATCACTGATCTTCACACTGGATGATTGCACCGACCTATCGCCCACTGAACGCGCAGAACTGGGGTTCCGCAGGGTCGCCACGACGAACTATCAATTTCGGCCCAACATGCTGAGAACGGAATATGATCCTTCGTCGGACGAACCGGATTCCGTCACGGTCCCTGAAGATGCGGAGGACTATCTCGACGAATATTGGTTGTGATGATCACGCTGCCGAGACGACTGCGTTGTCGCCTTGGTCGCGGAGTCGCCGCGAAGAAAACCGTGTTCATCGATTTGAAGAGCAGTCTCTCGCCAAATGATCGATCGCATCGCCATTTCCGGATATCGATCCATTCGTTCGATCATTCTGCAGCTTGGACAACTCAATGTGGTAACCGGCGCGAACGGGTCAGGAAAGTCGAACCTGTATCGAGCTTTACGCCTGATCGCAGATGCCGCTGAAGGACGACTGGCCGAATCGCTCGCTCGGGAAGGCGGTTTTGGTTCGGTGCGATGGGCGGGCCCCAAGAAGAGCGGAAAGGAGCCCGTCAGTCTCAGGCTGGGACTGACGGCCGATCCGCTGAGTTATTGCCTCGACCTCGGTCTTCCACCGCCGAGTGAGTCAATGTTTCGCGGTGACCCTGAGTTGAAACGCGAGTGTTTGTGGCGCGGCATCGGTCTGGAAGCCAAGAATCTTTGTGCCGACCGCCGCGTAGCAACGCTGCGGTGCCGCGGCGAGCGAGGAAAGTGGCAAGACATCCATGTCGCTCTACCGCGTCAGGCCAGCATGCTCTCGGAATACGCCGATCCGATCGCCGCCCCAGAGCTGATCATCATGCGTGAGACACTTCGCAGCTGGCGCTTCTATGACACCTTCGGAGTCGATGCGAACTCGCCAGCACGTCGGCCCTGCGTCGCAACTTTTACCCCGATCATGTCGGGCGATGGTGCAGATTTAGCTGCTGCGATTCAAACGATTCGTGAGATTGGCGACCGAAGTGGACTCGCCCAAGCGATTGAGGATGCCTTTCCAGGATCGCGCATCGATGTCGCCGCAACTGACGCTGGCCTGCAATTGATGTTCGAGCAGTCTGGAATGAGACGCTATTTATCAGCGAGTGAACTTTCCGACGGAACACTGCGTTTTCTTTTGCTGGTGGCGGCCTTGATGACCCCGCGTCCCCCCGAACTGATGGTGCTCAATGAACCCGAGAATAGTTTGCATCCTGATCTGATCCCCGCACTCGCTCGGCTCATCACGCTGGCGGCCGAAAACAGCCAAATCATCGTCGTCAGTCACAATCAAAGACTGGTCGATGCGTTAAAAGCAGACGACGTCTGCGTTTCCATCCGGCTGGAAAAAGAAGATGGCGAAACGGTATTGAAAGATGCCGACCTGCTCAGTCAGTACGGCTGGAAGTGGCCGAGTCGATAAACGTCGCGCCGAAGCGAACCTCCTTGCGCAGGTTCATCCGACGGAAGCGTGCGCAGAGCACAGCGGAAGGTTTTTTGAGGCATGGCTCGAGTATCCAATGATCGTTCAAAAATGCGTCCCTGACGAACAAACGCTCGCCAGGGACCGACAACACCATTGGCGTACCGCTTTTGCAGGGAAACGCTGGCGACCGAGCTATCTCTTGCCAAGCCAGCACCTCTGCAGAGCTCGGCTCCGTTTCTCCCGGCAGGGCCAGTCTAACATTGATAATCACATCCCACAAATAAATCCTTGGATACTGGAGCCATGCCTTGAAAACCTCGGGCGCTCGCTTCCGTCGGATGAGCCGTTAAGAATCACGATCGCTGCCATGCCGAGGGTCAATAGCTCAATGGCGTGAATCGAAATCCACTTGGCGGCCAAGCAGACCAGAGGCATCGCGGCCATCTTCAGTCCCAATGTGCGACGGATGTTGGATCACGCAGGTCACCACAAGTAGCACACGCTACACTTGACGCGACTGTAGCTACAGCTACACTTTGGAGGAGACGTGTCCCAAGAGACCCATTGGATTCGCCGGGGAGGAATTTCACGATCATTCCTCGCAGGCAGTCCGGATCGTTGTCGCGCTTCATTTACCAGCACAATCTAAGAGTCAAAATAGCATGCCCGCATTCCAACAGCCGCCACTTCCCTACGCGATGGACGCTCTGAAAGGGTACATCTCCGAGGAGCAGATGAGTTACCATTACGAAAAACACCATGCCAGTTATTTCACGAAACTGAACAAGATACTGGAGGACGATCCACTCTCGGAGGAATCTCTCGAGGACGTCGTGATTGCTAGCAGTGGCGGCACTTTTAACAATGCGGCGCAGGCATGGAATCACGCATTCTTCTGGAACTGTATGACACCGTCTGCTTCGCAGGGTCCGTCTGGACCGCTTGCCGACTTGATCGACCGGGATTTTCGCGACTTTGATTCGTTCAAGCGACAGTTCTCGGCCGCGGCAACGACACTGTTTGGTGCCGGGTGGGCTTGGCTGGCGATTGACCCGACTGGCAAGTTATCGATCTTGCCGCTGGGCAATGCGGACACGCCGCTGAAGCACAACCAAACCCCGCTGCTTACCTTGGATGTCTGGGAGCATGCATACTACGTCGACTATCGGAACGAACGACCGAAATTTGTTGACGGTTTCTGGGACGTTACAAATTGGGATTTCGTCGCGGAGCGATTGGCCGGAGCAGTCGCATGAGCACGCACCCACGGCGCGAAGTCAACGCGGTCATGCGTCGCGTTGCGAACCATTTTCGCCGCGAGAGCTACTCATCGGCACTCCGTGAGATGCATTCACTCGACATGCAAAACCGGCGAACGTCCGAGATCATGTACTGCGAAGCCACGGCATTGATGCATTTGAACCGGTGGCCGGAGGCGCTCGATTTGCTAGACCGATTGGCAGATGACGACCCGAGCCGCGAAGTGGTACTGTTGGACTTGGCGACGTGCCTGATCGAAATGGAACGCGACCGAGAGGCATTGAATATTCTGGCAGTCAACCAGGAAAATTTGTGCGAACTCGCAGCGTACCATGTGTTGCTCGCTCGCGTTGCAGCACGACATTGGAAGATCGCCCAAGCCTTGCAGCTAGTCCGGAAAGCGATCGACATCAATCCGAATGCTCGGCGCCTGATCGACAAAATCCCGGACCTAAAAGCGGTACTCTAGCGAATCTCTTTCGAATCGCTCGATCTGCCCTGTAGTCGGCTAGGTGATTCCAAACAATTCCACCACAGCGATGTGGTCGTCCCGTTCACGCTCAGAGATCATTGGAGGTACGCCGATCGGCCCCGATTGTGAGATGACTCACAATCGCTGAAGCGAGTTCTGGTAGACTCAACGGCACCTCTTTCTGTGCGTCTGGAACTGAATGGAACGATCCGAATTGACCAAGGCCGACCAGAACCGCGACCCCGCGACTTGGGTAGACACCTATGGCGACGCTCTTTTTCGCTATGCTCTCTCGCGGCTGCGCAAACCGGAATCTGCCGAGGAAGTGGTGCAGCAGACTTTTTTGGCCGGCATCCAGCATCGACACCAGTTCTCCGGTGCTGGCTCGCAGCAAGGCTGGCTGATGGGTATTTTGAAGCGCAAAATCATCGACTTTGTCCGGCAACGTGATCGATCGGCCCAACCGGCGGCGCGGGCGGAAACGCTGGATACACGGGATTCACTGGACTCGTTTTTCGACAGTAGCGGCAAATGGAAGCAGAACGTTCGCGAAACGCTGCTGGAACCACTGGATTCAGTCGACCGCCAGGAGTTTTGGCCTATCTTTCACGCCTGTTTGAAATCTCTGCCCGAGCGGCAGTCGAGCGCGTTCATGCTTCGAGAAATGGAGGATCTGGACTCGGGCGAAATTTGTAAGGAGTTGGAGATCAGTGCGTCTAATTTGTGGGTGCTTCTGCATCGTGCACGCCTCAGTCTCGCCAACTGCATGAAACGGCATTGGCTCCAGGAAAAAGCATAACCGGACTACGCCGTCATGTTGTCATGCAAAGAAATTACCAAGCTCGTGTCCAAGTCGCTCGACCGTCCCTTGCCGCCAAGCAAGCGGATTATCGTTTGGATGCACTTGCAGATGTGTCGGCTTTGCTCTGCGTTTCGTCGTGATCAGATTCTGCTCAAAGAACGAATCGCGCAGGAGGTGAGTCGCGAGTCTGGTAAAGAAATGCCCCAAGAGGTGACGTTGTCCGCCGCCGCGAAGCAGAGAATTACGAAAGCGATGGACTCACAGGGTTCGTGAAGTCGGCTTAGGCGGTTCCCAATGGATGGTCCAGACGGGATGATCGTCTGCATTCTGTCTGCTCTCCTGGCAACATTTGATTCTGGTAACGTTGACACTGCTGAGCATGAGCAACGATTCAATCGAGTCGCAGCATCTGTTCAGTATTGGCCTGACCAACACCGTCGTTTCCATTACATCGACGTATTCAAGTGTCACTGCGTTAGAAAGTTCTGTAAGGACAACGCGACGTCAGCGTCATCTTGATACGACAACAAGACGGTGGCTCCCAAGCTGCCAATCCCCGCAATCCAAAGGCTACCGGCGTGGAAACAATCGACGACCCGATCAGCTCGCCGGCCAGTGACGCCGCCGGGCAGCGAACGCAACGACGCAGCGACCCAGGTCCCAACAGAGCTTTATCGGTCATCCGCTGGGTGTCGATCTTGTGCATTCTAGCTGCACTCTTGGCGATCATCGGTTCGCTGCCGTTTGACCAAGCCATGTCAGCGGCGAAGGATTGGATTGGTGGACTGGGGTATTGGGGACCAGTTGTTCTGGTGCTGCTGTACATCGTGGCGACCGTCTTGTTTGTCCCGGGAACCATTCTCACGCTTGTCGCTGGAGCCATATTTGGTCTCGGACTCGGTACGGTAATCGTTTCAGCCGGATCGACAATCGGCGCGTCGCTCGCGTTCTTGATCGCACGCTACGCGGCCAGAGACAAGGTCGCGGCGATGGCGAAGAGAAATCGGCGATTCGGCGCGATCGACCGCGCGATCGCGGAGGGTGGGTGGAAAATCGTCGGGCTATTGCGACTGTCACCCGCTATCCCGTTCAACGTGCAAAACTATCTTTACGGCCTGACGCCCGTGCGATTTTGGCCCTACGCATTGACCAGTTGGATAGCGATGCTTCCGGGTACGTTTCTATACGTTTACCTCGGTCACGTCACCGGTGTAGCGGTCGGCGCCGATCGCCAACGTTCGACTGCGGAGTGGGCGATGCTTGCGGTCGGTTTAGTGGCAACGGTTATCGTGACTGTTTACGTAACACGCTTGGCGGGGCGGAAACTCAACGAACAAGTCGATGAACCATCGCAGAGCAATGAGACCTCTGCGGCTTCCCAAGAGCCCGCGCCCCAATCGAGCGTTCGCGGGACGCTGTTGCTTGCCGGCCTAGCGGTTGCCGCTGTCGCCGCAGCAGTCTTTGTCTCTCTGCGTGCAGAGCAAATTGAGCGGTCGCTCACCAGCACGTTTGAGCCTCCGAAAGTCGCCATGAAGAAGACCGACGCGGCCATTCCCGCTGGCCCGTCCGTCGATCACACGGCACTCCGTTGCGAACCGGCGATTCCACGGCAGCGGCTGACTGACGGTATCATGGTCTCGTTGGTCATCTTATGCCAAAGTGCCTGAGCTTCCCTGAATTCACTAGATGGGAAGCTGCTTAAAACTCTCCGCAACTTGAATTGTCCATGAGGCTCAATCCGTGAATCGACTATGTTTCTCTATTATGGCCGGAACCGCTGTACTGCTCGGCATGATTGGGGTAGCTCAGCCAATTGCCGATGCTCAGCAACCGGACACTACGTCCGTGCAGCCTTCGTTTACCCAAGGCGAGGCTCAGTCGGGCATCACCATGCTCTACCAATGGAAGGGGAACAACCCACGCACGGCCAACGTTGGAACAATCACGTCCCCAGACGGCAGGGAGTGGATGGTGCCAGCCAAGACGCATTTCCAAACCGCCATGAAAGCCCCCGACTTGTACAACGAAGCAAACGGAGTCGAACCAACCGGAATTGCCGACGTGGATCTGGAGTCGATTCCGGTGATTGATGCTGGCGGAGACGAGCTTTTTGCAGCCTACGTTTTCGGCGACAACTACTTCGAGATCTACGTGAACGGCGAACTGTTGGCAATCGACCCTGTCCCGATGACACCGTTCAACAGTAGCGTGATCCGGTTCAGAGCGCAGCGTCCGTTGACAATCGCAATCATGGGGGTCGATTGGGAAGAACGTCTGGGGTTGGGGTTCGAAAAGTTCAAAGGTGCGTCCTTTCACCAAGGTGACGCCGGTTTGGTTGCGGTTGTGAAAGACGCTGCTGGCGAGACCATTGCCGTGACGGACGCCAGCTGGAAGGCACAAACGTTCTACACCGCGCCTCTGAAAACAAAGGATTGCCTGGTACTGAAAGGATCTCTCCGAGACAGTTCGAGATGTAGCACCGACGACGTTGACGACGGCACCACTCACTTCGCTGCCCACTGGCCAATTCCTAAAAATTGGGCCGCGGTCGACTTTGACGATAGCGGTTGGCCGAACGCGGCGATCTTTACGAACGAATTTGTCGGCGTTGATAATAAACCCGCCTACACAAACTTCACCGACTTGTTCGACGATCCGAAAGCGGATGGGAAGTTTATCTGGTCATCGAGTCTTGTACACGACAACCTAGTTTTGATGAGAAAGACGATTGGAGATCGGCACAATGAGTAGGTAGCTTGGAGCCCGAGAACAGAATCTGTCAATTATGGTTCATCCGACGGAAGCGTGCGCAGAGCACAGCGGAAGTTTTTTTGAGGCATGGCTCTCGTATCCAATGATCGTTCAAAAATGCGTCCCTGACGAACAAACGCTCGCCAGGGACCGACAACACCATTGCCGTACCGCTTTTGCAGGGAAACGCTGGCGACCGAGATATCCCTTGCCAAGCCAGCACCTCTGCAGAGCTCGGCTCCGTTTCTCCCGGCAGTGCCAGTCTAACATTGATAATCACATCCCAAAAATAAATCCTTCGATACTGGAGCCATGCCTTGAAAACCTCGGGCGCACGCTTCCGTCGGATCAGCCTCAATTATTCCCAACGCGTTTCTGTCGCGGTTAAGTATCTGCACACCATCCTGTGTGGCGTCCACGATCGAAGGCTCGAGCAGTCCCTGATGGAAAGATTCGCCGCCGACGACGGTGAATCAAACAGCGTTGGTCTCCCTCGGGGTGTTTTCACTGGCGGGTCGATTCGGCAACCAGTTTTCCGGCGCGTCAGCGCTGAGTCGGTATCACGCACGTTCACCATCGATAACAGCAAACTACCCAACAACCGCCCGCTCAAATTGATATTCAATGACATCTGATCTCATCCAGCTCCAGCCCAACGACGAACACAACCAAACTCTTGAAGCGAACGTGCATCCGCCCGAGTGGACCAATCCAACACCGAGGCGTCCCTACCACCTGGTCGTGATTGGAGCTGGTACAGCAGGGTTGGTTGCCGCCGCGGGCGCAGCGGGTCTGGGAGCACGCGTCGCGTTGATCGAACGAGAACTAATGGGCGGCGATTGTCTGAACGTCGGTTGTGTCCCTTCCAAGGGGATCATCAGTGCTGCTCGCGTGGCCGCGAACGCGAAGAAAGCGAGTGAGTTCGGAGTCAACGTGCCGGATGTGGATGTCGACTTTGCTTCCGTGATGCAGCGAATGAGGAAACTGCGTGCGGGTATCAGCGATAACGATTCAGCAACTCGATTTCGTAACTTGGGCGTCGACGTGTATTTTGGACAAGCAAGCTTCGTCGATTCGAGCACCATCGAGGTCGATGGAACGAAGCTCGACTTCAAACGAGCCGTGATCGCCTCCGGCGCTCGCGCAGCTGCGCCTCCAATCGACGGGCTCGATGACGTCGACTACTTAACCAATGAGTCCGTGTTTTCGCTCACCGAGTTACCTCAGCGACTCGGTGTGATTGGCGCCGGTCCGATCGGTTGTGAAATGGCGCAGTCGTTCGCTCAGCTTGGCAGCGAAGTTTTGTTGGTCGAATCGGAGCACGGGATCATGCCTCGCGAAGATCGTGAAGCGGCCGAGCTTGTCCAAAACGCGATGGTACGCGATGGAGTCAAATTGCTTTGTTGTGGTCGCAAACTCAAGATTCACAGCCGGGGGGGGATTCGCCTGACAGTTGATTCGCACGGCCAAAGCTACGACGAACCCGTCGACCAATTGCTAGTGGCGGTCGGCAGAGCACCGAACGTTGAAAATCTCAACCTGGACGCCGTCGGAGTCGACTTTGATAAGAAGGGTGTGAAGGTCAACGATCATTTACTAACGACCAATCCGAATATTTATGCGGCGGGTGACATCTGTTCGAAATTCCAATTCACTCATACAGCGGATTTCCAAGCTCGCATCGTGATCCAGAATGCTCTGTTCGCCCTCGGTCCGTTTGGCAAGAAAAAAGCCAGTGAACTGGTGATCCCGTGGGCAACGTTTACCTCTCCTGAGATCGCGCACGTTGGTATGTATGGAAGTGACGCGAAAGACGCCGGGATCGAAATCGACACTTACGTCCAGCAATTAGCCGAGGTCGATCGTGCGATCCTTGAAGGGAAAGACGAAGGCTTCGTCAAGGTTCACACGAAACAAGGAACCGATACGATCGTTGGTGCGACGATTGTCGCCGAGAACGCGGGTGACATGATTTCCGAACTGACCCTCGCGATCACGGGTGGCCTGGGGCTATCAAAAATCGGCGGCGCCATTCACCCCTATCCAACTCAGGCCGAAGCAATCCGCAAGCTAGGTGACCAGTTTAGCCGCACGAGGTTAACACCGTTTAGCAAAAAGCTGCTCGGCATGTTGCAACGCCTCAACGTCGGGTCGTAGCCTAGGCTTCCAGCCTGGGTATCAAAGTGGGGGCGTAGCCTAGGCTTCCAGCCTGGGTACTCGAAATTTGATACAATCAATCGCTTCTGGCGAAACAAAGATCAAGACCCAGGCTACATTGGCGGAGCGTCTGACATGCTAGGCATCTTTCGGCGACGCAATTTACCTCATTGGGATGTTCCCGGTCATCCCGTATTCATCACAGGATGCTTGAAAGGTTGTTTCTCCGCCATCGGACTGAAGCAGATTGACCAGTGCCGCGAGAAACTAGATCGTCGCCCCAAACCCGGAAAGTTCTCTGCAGACCAGTGGGAACACCACAAGCAAAAGCTGTTCTTTTCCTTCGTCGACAGCCTCCTTGATCATCACTCGCCCGTACATCATCTCACCGATGAGGAACAAGCGAAGATCGTCGTCAATGCATTCCTCCACTTCGCGGACGAACGCTACAAATTGCTGGCGTTCGTCGTCATGCCTAGCCATCATCATTGGCTCTTCCGTATCAACGAGGACTGGGCGGACACAGAAATACAGCGGCTACGACGACTGGGTAAGAAAGATCGCACACCGCGCGAGATCATCTCTCACAGCATCCAGAGTTTTACCGCGACGATGTGCAATCGCTCGCGTGGTGTGGAAGACACATATTGGCAGCAGGAGACCTTCGATCACTGGGCACGCACGGAAATCGAAGCGATTCGTATCATCCGCTATATTGAAAACAATCCAGTCAAAGCAGGCTTGTGCGCTGCGGCGGAAGACTACCGTTGGTCATCCGCTAGAATTCGCACCGATCTGAAGATCGAGGAGTCTCAACCCATTCCGAAGATCGTGCTCCCGTAGCCTAGGCTTCCAGCCTGGGTTCCGTAGCTTCCAGCCTGATTTGTCCTGTGGTCCCCGTCCCAGGCTAGAAGCCTCGGCTACGAAACCTCAACCCAGGCTAGAAGCCCAGGCTACGAAGGCAGTCTATTGAAAACAAATTCCATTGTGCTACTAGGCATTGGCCATACAAATGCTGAAATCCTCAATCTCTGGGTTGATTCCCCGATTCCGAATTGTCGCTTGGTCTGCATCTCGAAGTTTCCGACAGCAACCTATTCGGGCATGTTGCCTGGAACTCTTGCGAACCAGTTTTCGCGTGAAAGCATGGAGATTGAACTGGCCCCGCTGGTTGCGCGAGCCGGAGCGGAATTGATCTTGGACGAAGTCGTCGGACTCGATGCCCAATCGAATACGATTCACTTCGCTGCTAGAGCACCGCTTACTTTCAACGCGCTATCGGTGGGTATCGGTTCCGTCCCCGCCGGGTGGGAGCATTTTGATTCATCCAACTTGCTCCCGATCAAACCGATGCAAACGTTCATCGAACGACTCGATGAACGATTCGAGCGATGCTGGAATGCGGGGGACGAACCACCTAAAATCGCAGTTGTTGGCGGCGGTGCGGCTGGGGTGGAAATTGCATTCTGCGTCCGCGCCCGGCTCGCTCAGTTTTTCCCGAAGAACCCTCCGTCGGTCCACATCGTCAGCGCCAGCGACGAGATTGCGGGAGGCATGAATCGCCGAAGTATCCGTAAGTTGCGTCGCGAACTGTCGAGGCAATCGATTGGTGTCACCACCGGGTTTCGAGTAACGGAGGTAGGCGAGAATGCGGTCGCCGACCAGAACGGACGCATGCTCGCTGCCGACGTGGTCCTTTGGGCAACCGACGCAGTCGCTCCCCCCCTGCTCGGCAAGCTAAATTTGCCGACTGACAAACGTGGTTTCCTTGCGACCGAAGCGACACTTCGCACGACGGCAGGACACCCCATTTTTGCTGTCGGTGACTCCGGCACCATTCTCGCCAACCCTTCTCCCAAAGCAGGTGTCTACGCTGTTCGCCAAGCCCCAGTCCTATGGCACAACCTGCGCGCGTTGATCGACGGCAGCCCGATGATCGATTTCGATCCGCAGCAAGACTTCCTGAAGATTCTCAACACGGGTCAGGGTCGCGCTTTGCTACAATACAAAATACTCTCCTTCCATGCGGGTTGGTGCTGGAAGCTCAAAGTGCGAATCGATGAAGGCTTCGTCAGCAAGTACCGCGTTTAGGAAGAGACCGGACCAGTCGATCGAATCGTCGGTGCTGAAAAATCGTCAACCTGGCGTCGGTGCTGGCGGGTCGGCGACGCGTGCGACGCCACCTGGTGGTCCCGGCACACGTTGAGCGATCGAGGAAGGGACGAGATGACGCTTTCGCAGTCGGCTTGTCCGCTGAGGAATGTCGCACCATTGGTTAGTCTGCGATACATTAGAAACACATTGCATCACGTCGCAGTGGAACGCGGGGACGGCGAAAAACTTTTCTTGAATTTTGTAAGGATCGCGTAGGTTAACCGTCTTCTCCTGCGAACTGCCTCGCCTTGCTCCGTGCGGCAAACACTACTCGCATCCGAAAGGAAGTCGGTTTTATGAAAACAGTCTCGTCCAGCGATCAGCAAGTCGCTGAGTCCTCGGTCTACCAGCGATACGCCGCCGCCGCACAAGCAGTCGAACCTGCGCTGTGTTGCCCAGTCGAGTACTCAACCGATTTGCTCAAGGCGATCCCGGACGAAATCATCGAGCGTGACTATGGCTGCGGCGATCCCACGCCTTACGTTCGCCCCGGAGAAACCGTGCTGGATCTAGGCAGCGGCGGCGGCAAGTTGTGTTACATCGCCGCTCAGGTCGTTGGTGCTCAAGGCCGCGTGATCGGTGTCGACTGCAACCGTGAAATGCTGGGGCTCGCTCGAAAGCACGCGCCAGCAGTGGCGGAAAAACTCGGCTATGCGAACGTGGACTTTCGGTATGGTCTGATCCAGGATTTGGCTCTCGATCTGGACCAACTCGCTGGCGAGTTGTCAGCACACCCGGTAAACGATCCCGCAGCGTACCTGGCTCTTCGCCATACCGAGGAACGGTTGCGCCGCGAGCAACCACTGGTCGCTGACGAATCCGTCGACTGTGTATTGTCCAACTGCGTGCTGAATCTGGTCCGTCAGCAGGATCGCCGGATCTTGTTCGCTGAGATCTTTCGTGTCTTGCGTCGCGGTGGCCGTGCGGCGATTAGTGATATCGTGAGCGACGAGAGCGTTCCTGAGCGACTGCAACAAGACCCGGAGCTTTGGTCGGGCTGCATCACAGGAGCATTTCGCGAAGATGAGTTTCTCAGCGCATTCGAGGACGCTGGGTTTCACGGAATCGAGGTTGTCAAACGACAAGCTGAGCCGTGGCGGACTGTCGAGGGAATCGAATTTCGCAGTGTGACCGTTGTCGCACACAAAGGAAAGCAAGGTCCATGCCTGGAACGCGGGCAAGCAGTGTCATATCGTGGCCCATTCAAGAGGGTCCAGGATGACGACGGTCACACGTATTTTCGTGGCGAGCGGATGGCAGTTTGCGACAAGACGTTCAAGCTGCTTCAGCAAGAACCGTACACGAACATGTTTGACGCGATTGAGCCTCGCGAGGTTGTACCATCGGAAGACGCGAAGGCGTTTGATTGCCGACGCAGCACGCGGCGTCATCCGCGCGAAACGAAAGGGCTGGAATATCACGCGACCACCGAATCGGCGGACGACTGTCGTGACGAAGGTCCGTGCTGCTAGATCCTCGTCCAGGCTTCCCGCCCCGTTTTATTCATCTATTCGATTGCCCCAGGCCAGAAGCCTCTTTATCCTACACATCTTTTCGGGTAGATACACAGGCACATAAAGGATCTCAGTGTGCTCAGGGAGGGCTGCGGCGATGGAATGGATTGAATCGGAGTTCGCTTGGCTTGAATTAGGCGACCTGAGACGAGAAAAACGCGTTAAAACGATTGTCGAGCAGTTTTCGAGAATCGCTGAGGCAGCTTCTCGCTGTCAAGAAGCGTCGAGGCCCTCAATCGATCGGCGACTTGCTGATCGGCTTACTAATTCGTCTTGGAGTGAACCAGGAAAACACTGTAGAATCGAAACCGTCCGAAGCTCTGAAGCCTTAGGCTGAATTGTCGTGCTGCCAAGCACACTAACAACGTCGTCGCATGCCGAGGGTATCGGTGGAGCGTAGCTCTGCTGAGCAAGCCCGTGCTTGAGTGAGATGCTCTGTTAGCGGTTCAAACGCCGGATGAGACAGTGTGGGGCTCTCAGAGCTTCGGATATCTACCAGGGTGGCGAGACTGAACCACCAAAGCTAACCGAGCCGTGCTGGCTGGCCGACAAACAGTGGACTTTGAGTGTCGAAAAAGCTACCCTATTGGTGGTGCCGCTGAGCGTACGCGCGCACTGCAAATTTTCGTTCTGGATATGACAGTACTCAAAAAAACTTCCGCTGTGCTCTGCGCACGCTTCCGCCGGATGAACCCAAAATAAGATTCTCAGGTGGTAGTTCTTGAACGAACGAAACCGCCGGACGGCGGATTTGATCGACTGAATTTTGCTGTTGAATCCTTCTGAAAGAGCATTTGTGACGCCGTGATTGAAGTAGCTTATCAGGCCCGGACAATGCCCCTTGAGCATCCTGGCGACCTTCTTGATCGATTCCAAGCGACTGCGAACTGCCCAACCGTACCAGCCATCAAAGAAACGCTGCCCAGCAGCCGCGTTGCCACAGTCCCAGAAGTGTCGAAAGTTCTCCTTCAGAGCCCAGGCTCGTCTCGTGCGCAGGTCGCTCTTCTGCAAGATAGGAAGCTCGATTTGCTGGTCCTCACTCAGGTTCTCTTCATTGTAAAGAAGCATCTGGCGAAGCCCTGTTAGGCGCTCGTCGCCCTCGGCTTTGAGTTCTCGCTCTTCTCGACGGCGCACCTTGTCGACCGCTACGCCGAGATACTTGCTGACGTGAAATTGGAACGGGAAAAGGGGAAGGAACGGGAAAAGGGGAAGGAGCGGAAAAAGGGGAAGGAGCGGGAAAAGGGGAAGGAGCGGGAAAAGGGGAAGGGGGTCGATTAAGCGACTGCAGTCAAAACGCCCCCCTTCCCCTTTTCCCGTCGCTTGTCAGCGGTAGTCATTCCAGCTCGAGTGTGGAAATGTTTAACTGAATGCGAATGGTCTCGCGCTGGTCGGATGGCAATCGGTCGTCCCAATGTTCAAAATCGTGAGCCTCGTCGACGAGTGCTACGGTTTCGCCCTCGGAAATCTTGGCAAACCTTCGGGATCCACGCGGGTTTTCGCTTCTTGATGTGTAGGAGCCAACGCTAGCAGGATAGATCTCCTTGATCGGCTTTCGTATTGTTTCCCTGACAGCTCTACGACCTATCCCTCTGCCACTTGTCGGATCATACCCGAGTTTCGTCGTGATGATTAGATCCTCCTCAAACTGCTGCTCCGGGGACACGGGATCAGGCAAAAGAAGGACAACGGAGCCGAACGCTCCGTTGCTCGAGTCCGCCGAACGGTTCTTTGCGTAAAATGACTGCGAGGATTCTAAGTAGCTTCGTTGATAGACAATTCGACTCCTCCGATTTTTTCCTTTTGGCCGATGGGAAATCGTTACTTCCCACGTCCAAGGCACGCCAGTCACTTCAAAAGCCCATGCGTCCAATCCTAGGTCCGAAAGGATCGTCTCGACGTCCATATTGCGTTTAACCGTCAACTGTGCTCCGGATTGCTCCGGGTCCTGTGACAGTCGCTGATTATGCGGAATCTGGCTTGTCTCAAGCGGCCCCGAAGATCTTCCACAACCACAAGTCATTATCGCCAGAAACGCAAGCGACGAAATGTTTTTTTGGAAAGATCGCATGCGTGAGAGCTTCCTGTTGTTCACGGGGTAACGCTAAGAATCACGAGGTATGCGGACCAAATCGCAAGAGGCGGAACTGCGACGGAATTTAATGAATCAAGAAAGGTCGAATTGCCGCGTGAGCAGCATACTCCCGTGCATTCGATTGTTCTGGCCAAAGAAAAGGGGAAGGCCAAAGAAAAGGGGAAGCCAAAGAAAAGGGGAAGGGGGTCGATTAAGCGACTGCAGCCAAAACGCCCCCCTTCCCCTTTTCCCGTCCTTCCCCTTTTCCCGTCCTTCCCCTTTTCCCGTCCTTCCCCTTTTCCCGTCCTTCCCCTTTTCCCGTCCTTCCCCTTTTCCCGTCCACCTTCCCCTTTTCCCGTCCAAACAGGTTGACGTGAATGCCCGCTCCCGTTCAACCGCTTTGTTATCCGCCGTTTTGGGGCCAGCCGGAGGTATTCGGAAAAAATCCACGATGCCCGGCAACATTGACCATCTCAGGAGTATCAGTCAATGCGAAGAATGCAGGAATCACTGAGATCTGTGGCATTTCTAATCCATTGACCGAGAAGAACGCAGCGGAACCGAGTCGATCACATATGGTTACGAGTATGCCGACCAGCTTGAAATCTTCCACCTTCGCTGCGCTATCTGAATCGGCTTGCAAGCTATGTGAATGCAACTCAACCGCAGACTTCTCCGTCAAATCTTTATTTAGATTTAAAAGCGACGCCGAATGTTGCTTGTATTCCTCTGATGCTCGAACTGCGAAAGGGTCTTCGGAGTGTGCGTATAGATTTCTGATTTTACGAACCAATTCTAGCGCGTCGTACATTTGCTTCGTAATAAATCCGCATGCGTAAGCGACACCAATTTTGGTCGCGAAATTGGAAAAAAGACGAGAAAGCAAACGCTTTGCGTTTCCTTGTTTGTGCAATCCATTTTTGATGATTGTTTCTAGTTCCGCATCCATTCGCGTTCCGAGAACCAACACCGCATATTCCTCTGGAAACTGCAATGCAGCAATCGTAGGGTGAACATCGCGGGTCGCTTGTTTTTTAGCAACGGAGTTGCCTCTGGCAAAATTTGATATGGACTCGCCGAAAATCTTTTCGGCAAGTTCATCAATCGGTGAGTTTGGGATGCTGGTCATGATCAATGTATTTTCAGTCGGATAACGTTGGCCATCAGTGGGGACGGTAGAGCGACGTTCACCTGCCAAGACGTGAACACCGTCCTCCATTGCATGGCATTGTTATTTGCAAGGGCGTTGGTCTGTTTTGTCTTCAGCGAAACGCCGTGAAACGTTCAGCGGCAAACGGTGCTTCGTGCATTGTATCGGTGTGGGATTCACGACACAACTTCGGGCGTCGGAGTTGTCAGGCGTCGGAATTGTCAGGCACTGGAATTGTCAGGCACTGGAATTGTCAGGCACTGGATTTGACAGGCGTCGGAGTTGATCGGCGCTGGCTTCCGCAGCGTCACGCCGCTTGTTCATCGTCGTCTCAACGTCATTGAATCGAAGCACTACCAGGAGCGCAAATTCGACAGGCGTTGGACGAGCTCGCTATCACAAATAACGCCAAGGTCACCGGGTAAGGGCGTTCGGCAAACATTGGAATCGGGAAAGAGATTGACGACCTTACTCCGGTGCACCGAAATGTTCCGCATCCGAAGCGGCGGTCAGCGCAAGGAATCGTCTGTCTCGGAGCCTGAATTGTAGCAGCATGGATCGGAGCATGTGCGGAGCCTGGAATCGATGATGGTCAACGGCGTTGAACTCCGTGTTCAAGTTGGCGGTCGAACAAGCTGATCCGAGCATGGATCGAGCATCGGGATCACGAGCATCAGCCGAGCGCACCGATCACAAGCCTGGATCGAGCGCACCGATCACCGCGGACGACGGAGCGTGAGGTTTCAGTCACCTGCGGAACGGCGGCGTTCACCCGGCCGCCGCGAGTGACTTTGGCTTCAGAAAATGCGATCGGCGGCTCGGCGTGCAGCGTTTTGTTATCCGATAGTTTTAACCAGAAATATGACATCACTCAAAGATACGAAAGATTAGATTGGATGCAAAAATCACGCTTGCGATGACCGATGCAATGATGCCGAGTAAAAAGCCGATCATGTAGCCGGGGAGCTGCGCCCGAAAACTCCTTGATTGTGCAAGTTGATCCGACATGTCTTGAACCACCTGCGTCAGTTCCGCAATCGAATTGCCGATGTCAGCTTCAGCAGTGCCTTGGATGTCGCCTAGTTTCGTACGCAATTCGTCTGCTGTCAAAGGACGCATTCGATCAGCCTCTCTGATGAATGCACCACCCGCGGAAACGACGGCTTGCGTGGATGGGCGAACTACAACGACGCCTACGTCACCATCCGAAGTTGATACGCGATGGAGGTAGATATTCGGTCCGCCGCTGAGAGAGGACATTGCCCGATCGAATACACGAGACAGAGTCGCCCAATCAACGCCCACGATTTGATCCGGTTCCCGAATGCCGAGGAGCACGACGCCACCATCGGCGTTCGCGAATGCAGAGATGATCTGCCCAAGTGCAAAGAAGCTAGGAACGTTCGATTTGAACTCCGTGTGTAGGTCTTCCCCTCGTGCAATGCAGTCACGAACAAAAGCTTCGTCGGGAGCAGAAGGTAGGTCAGCCAATTGTGTCACTTTCCTTGCGGATGTTCGTCAACGTTCTTTCGGATAACGTCGACATTAACCGGGTGGCGACGGTTGACGTTGATTTCAAAAACCGGCATGTTCGCCACTCCGGTTCAATGTTTTGTTATGTGACGTCTTGGGACAGTGGTTCGAACATTGCCTCTTCCGGATTTTTCAATGCCGAAAGGATGTTCTCTGCAACCTTTGCCATGAGCTTCTGGCCCCAAAATGGATCACTGCAATCGTAGTAGATTACTCTGATGTGTCGAAGATCGAACGGGACGTCATCTTCGTTGGATGAGACCAAGACGACAGGTTTTTGCAGTGCGTGAGCAAGGCCTAATTCATAAAACACATTGGGATTCTTACCGGTCAGTTCCGCAACCAATATCTTGGCATTGTTTATACCAAGCCAAATTTGATCCATTATTTTGCCAGCGCCGAAAATCTCATCGTCGGCACGCATCGGTGTTAAGCCTGCTTTTTCAATCGCGGGCTTATATACGGAGTCGTAGTATTTTCCGATCGGAGCGCCGAAAGGCATCATTACAAAACAGGTGTCGGTTGATTTGACACCTGCACCCTTACCGATTTTTTCAATCCTTTCATCACCATCCAATGACACCTCTTCATCGGAGGCTGCAGAGTGCAATATGCGCACACGGCCATCGTGTTGCTCCGAAAGTTTTGCAACCGTTAAACATTGCGTAAAAACATCCTTAAACTCTGAAAGCTTGTCCCGGGGGATTTTAAAAGTGTCTTCGAGCGCGTTGTCGAAGAACTGTCGGTCGGGGAGGTTCTCCCCACGGTAATGCATGTACACATCTGAAATTGTGGGTGCGTTCAGCACCGCTTGCTGGTATCCGTTGGCGATGTCGTTCGATGACTTGGGCCTCAAGATTTGCTTGGCAAGTTCCGTGACCTCTAGCGTTCCCGTAGAGGGACGATTCAGGAACCCATATTTGATGCCGGAGCTAATCTCAACAGCGAATGGTCCCTTGGCGGACTTGAGGTTAAGGAATTCGGCAGCCTGTGCGTCGCTGCTGGGTTTGCCAGCATTTTGGTCGAGGATGGCTTTCGGGATTCGTAGTGCTGCCTCTGAACTGTGGCGGGGGTAAGTAGGCGCGCTTGATGGCGCAGGCTTCGATTTCTTCTTGGCGGCCTTCTTCGGTGCTTGTGATTTCTTCGCAGTTTTCTTTGCCATTCAATATCTCAGTTAGTCACATAACGCCAAGGTCACCGGGTAAGGGCGTTCGGCAAATATTGGAAACGGGAAAGAGATGGACGCCCTTACGCCGGTGCACCGAATTGTTCCGCATCCGAACCGGCGGCCAGCACAAGGAATCGTCTGTCTCGGAGCCTGGATTGTAGCAGCATGGATCGGAGCATGTGCCGAGCATGGGATCGATGATGGTCAACGGCGTTGAACCCCGTGTTCGAGTTGGCGGTCGAACAAGCTGATCCGAGCATGGATCGAGCATCGGGATCATGGGCATCATTCGAGCGCACCGATCACCGCGGACGACGGAGCGTGAGGTTTTGATCAACTGCGGAACGTCACCGATCACGGGGCGGCGACAAGTGATTGTCAATTGTAAATCCGCCCGACTTCGCCGCTCCCGTGCATCGGATTGTTCGTCGGATTTGTGCGGCGGCGGAAGAGTCTCCATTGGTATTTGCAGGTTGCCAGAATCGTGTCGTCATGGTACATCGAGCGTTTCTTGTTCGCTGACGATTACGCGGCGGATTTGTTCCGCGATCTCGTCGAATTCAGGATGTATCCACAATTGGCCGGTAGATGTACCGCCACCCATACCGCCAGCAACGCCAGTTCCAGCGGGTTTGCGTTCGTAGTATATGGACGCCCCTTCGTTTTCGTTGCACGACCAAGCTTCGGTGTCGAGGTCCAGCAAAAGCCTTTGCAACGTTTCGAGCGAACAGCGAATCATTTGGACTGGGATCACGGCATAAATCTGTCCGGCCCAATCTCCTTGCAGGATGGCGACACCATCATCATGTTGCCGAGCTTCATCGAGAGTCCGAAGTGGATGAAACGGTGTCCCATGAGCGTCCGCCATCATGCGACGAACCGGACTTTCGTGTTCGGGGATGTCGTGTGATTCGCTCATGTGTGTACGAAGATGCCTGTCCGACGAACAATAGCTTCAACCCTTGTCAGTAGGGTCGTATTCGGGAATCTTGCCAATACGACCTGGGTGAGTGGGGGTGTTTGCCCCATACCCCGCAGATCATTTTGGTGGTAGTTGATGGTAGTCTTCTCGGGCCGCAAAAGCAACCTCGCTAACTCGAAGGATCATTCTGATGACACTTTGGAAGCTTGAGATCGCGGTGGCGTCTGCCGATGGCGTGGGGGAGAGCGACCGGGTTTGGTTCCCGAAGTGGCTGCGGCGGTATGCGATGACGTTCCCCCAGGGCCTGGTAAACGAATTGGCTGTCAATCGCGAAACGACCCTGCAATTTTCCCGCATGGCCGGAGAAAACGGACTGCCGAAGAAAAGGGGAAGGGGGTCGATTAAGCGACTGCAGTCAGAACGCCCCCCTTCCCCTTCTCCCGTTCCAGCACGGTAGGGCCGGTTCCCACCGGCCGCATGCACCAGGGAGCTGCCTCCGACTTCAGCGGACACGCCTGGGGGATGGCCGGTGGGAACCGGCCCTACGAGCGAACATACTACCTGCTTGAAAGCAAAGGTTCTTCGGGGAATTTAGTGGCATGGAAATCGCTGTCGAACCGATCGATTCTCGGATCCTGCGTGGTGGATTTTCCAGGCATGGGCTCCTGCGCTGAGTAATTTTGCATTTCAGGGACGACTCCGATACATTTGTAGATGCCGGAGAAAACGGACTGGCGCCAATGCGGGGACGTCATCCACGAATGACGAGATGCACGCTGCGATCGAGGCGAGTCGGCAGATACGTACATGGCTTGAAGCCCGTGGTTGGCCTACGCCAATTCGCGCGATGGCCGGCAATGGTTCGGCATTGTTCTATCGAGTCAATCTGCCGAATAATGACGAAGCAACCAAGCTGGTTTCATCAGTTCTTGCAGTTCTTGGAGATCGATTCAACAGCGATGAAATCGACGTAGATCAAAACCTATTTAATGCGTCCCGAGTTTTCAAAATCGGTGGAACCTACGCACGCAAAAGCGATGACCTACGTGGCATCGACGGCGTAGAGAATCGACCGCATCGGCGATCCTGCTACGTAGTGGATGGTCCGATCGAGGTTGTGGACCAGTAGCTAATCGAGGTGCTAATCGCGGAGTTTGCCGATCTGGGAAAAGACTTTTCAGAATCTGCGGGCAACCCGGCGAACCGAATTGCAAGAGATATTCCAGGATCACGTTGTAAATGCGTGGCTAGGCCATCGTTCAGCGACCGCGGCCAAGTATTACGTCCGAGTGACGGATGAGCACTTCGCGTCTGGATTGAGCACCGAAACGGGCGAGCCAATGAGCACCGCCGATTCTGGCGGTCCCATTCCTGCTGATATGGGCCACTACAGAGAAAACCCGAAAACGAAAAAAGCCCGTAAAACACTTGGTTCTACGGGGTCTATGTCGGTGCATAAAGGTAGTCTAGCTACCCCTCGGGGGGGCTCAGTCACGATTGCGTCACGATTGACGCGTTCTCACAGCACTCGGCGTACGACGGGGGCATGCCGTTTCTGAAATGGTTGTTTGCAAGACTTCACCCGCCCCCTGCGCTCAGGCCGATTCCGGGTGATCTCCGAATTACTTTCGCAGCTCAGCCGCTTCGGCCTCGAGCTTGCTGATCTCGTTCTCGAGCTCTGCCAGTTCCGATGGATCATCGGCTTGCTCTTTCGACCCAGCCAGACGGGGGCGGAGTGTCTGCAGCTTCTTATTGATCACGTCGAGTCGCTTCTTGGCTTTCTTGTCCATACCGGCTGCGATAATGAATGGGGGGTGGTTATTAAAACTCGAACAAGGCTATCACAAAATGCACAATCAAGACAGACAGCGTCCCCCACAGGACCGTTGAGGTGATGCTATGGCTGACGTCGCTCGCAGACTGCTTGGCCGTGATGGCACTGTGGTAAGCAATCGCGGCCGTCCCCACCCCACAGAGTAGGTTTTTCAGCAGGACCCATCCCCAGCCCTTGCCTAGCAAGAACACGCCCAGCACAGGCAGATTGGATCCCCACACGGATTGTCCGAGCGAATCGGGTGGCAGCGTGACGGCGCGGAAGAAATGCTGACGCCAAAAGTGGATCCCGATTTCGGGATAACACAGCACAAAGGTAAGCCGGCTGACCCAGTGCGACGCGGTGAATGCGAGCCACTCCAGGATCGGCGTGGCGATCAAGAATGCCCCCAGGATGGGCACCAAGAGGTAGGCGGGGGCGCGAATCCCGAATGTCTTCAAGGCATCGATCTGCCCACCATACTGCTTCACGCCCACGTCGGCCGCGACGGCAGCGCCACAGCGAGCGGCGATCAACACCGTGGCCAGAATCGGGACGAGGATGCGGTAGAGAGCAAAGCCGATGGCAGCGAGCAGCTCGTCGATCAGGAGGGGCTGCGTGTACAAGCGAAACGGCAAGAAACGCAGCGTGAAATAAGTTGTCGTGAAGCCCGCGATGATCCCCGCGATCACGAGATACACGCAGGCTGTCGGCCCACCGATCAGACCGAGGTAGTGAAGTAAAAAGCGTCCTGCCCAACGCGCCCGTGGGACGATGGGAAACGCATCGATCGGCAGTCGTCCCATCGCCAACACCGCGGCACCGGTCGCACCGAAAAAGCGACTCATCGCGTCAACACATGCGGCCCGAGCGCGGCTGCCAAGGGAACGCTTCGTTTCGGTGACTCCGTGGTGCGTCTTCGCCGATACATTCGCTGAGTTGGCGCGCATGCGTTCGGCAATCTCCGGCCATTGCTCGCGAGGAACGGGCACAATGGTCGCGTTCTGCGAATCGAGCAGCAGCACTTCATCGGCGATCGGCAATAACGTCGAATAGTCGTGCGTGACCACGAGGCTGGTCCGCTCAAAGCGACGCTGGGTCTCCTGGATCAGCTCAGCAACGCGTTGGCCGGTGACGGCATCGAGTCCCGAGGTGGGCTCGTCATAGAGAATCAGCTCTGGATCGGCGGCCAACGTCCGTGCGATCGCAAGCCGTTGTTTCTGGCCACCGCTGAGGGCGGCCACCGGTGGCCAGGCTGGCACACCGAGCAACTCCAACCACTCCGGCGCGCTGTACCGTGGCGGCTGGGTACGGTCGGCTCGATGGTCGATCGCGAACTGCACATTGGCGGTCGGCGTCAGCTCATCGAAGAGTGCAAACTGCTGGAAAACAATCCCCGTTCGCCCAGGCGACCGCGAATCGGACATCGCCTCTCCAACCGAGACGTCGCCCTTCCAATACACCGGCAATTGCTCGGGCGGCAGAATCCCAGCGAGCAACCGCAAGAGAACCGACTTGCCAGCACCGCTGCCGCCCACCAAGACCGTGATCTTGCCACCGGGAATGCTCAACGACACATCGCTGAGCAGATCGTTTCCCGCCACCCTCACATCGAGGTGAGAGATCGCCAGTGCTTTCGCTGCCGATTCACTCATGGCGACGGGGGACAACCAATGTAGCGACTGAAGTGACGCCAATAGCCACTGTGGTGAGCGAGCGCTTTCACAGGATGAGGCAGCACGCTGCTGATATTTCGGTTGATCAGCCGCTCAGTCGTCAAGCGTTTGTCACACAACCGCTGAACTTCGCCGGTACCCACGACACGATCCCAAACCGGCGCGATCGACAGGATGCTATCGCGCGGCGAATAGAGATTGATCAAGCGGCCGGCGAACCGCTCCGCCAACGGTTCCCATCCGCGTCGCGAGGCCATCCCCCCCATCAAAATCACATCCTCGATCCGGTAACGATGCTCGTCGAGTGACTCCAGCGCCGATCGAGCGACGACAGTGCCCAACGAGTGCCCATAGAGAAACAGGGGGCGATCCCCAATCCCTGGGATTTCTCGCAATAGACCCGGCAACAACGCACCGTCGCGTCGGGCGCAGAAATAGCGATGGCGAAACTGCCCGGCACCCATCATCAGGGCTCCGCCCGCACCTCCGGCGAGCGTCCCGACGCCAAGCAGCGTTCGTCCGGCGCGGAGAGCGGGGACGCCAAAGCGGATTCCGCGGGCAGCGACACCCACCGATGCACCTGCCTCACTCCAACGGCCAGATGCCCAGTGCACCGCATAGATAGAGCCGACCAAGCCAGCCGCCTTGATAAACTCCAATGACGGGCGAGATCGGTAGCCACCGATGATTAAATGAATCGGTCCGTTGGAGGATTCCTCAAGCGGATGCAGCGTGACGGACAAGCAAAAATTTCCAATACGGGGAAGAGAGCGGGGCACGGTCGTGCAAGGCAACGCCATGCCTCGCGGCCATGCCACCAATACCCACTCCAATCAGTTTACAAAAAAACACGCTGTTTGGCGAGCTTCTTCGGACTCAAAGGGTGACCGCAAAACAAACCTCGCAACGATTCCTCGCGAGATGGCGGACTTCGAGTTTCTTCGGCCGCCAACGTTGAACCTCTCGCTGCCAGCGTGGAATCTGTTCCGCCCGCTCATAGTCGCCCAGCTTCATCGTGATCAGACAGCCCCGAAAGCTCGTATCGCGGCTATCGATCAAGTTGCGGACCGTGCTGAGCGTCGCGTCGGGTTTGACTGTTGAGTCGACCAGCAACCACTTCGCGCCGCGAAAAACGCGCCGCGGCAGATCTCCCGCCCGAGCGGCATAGTGAATGAACCGCGGATGGTCAGCGATCCTTGGATCCATGTCCGCGGGATCGACACCGATGACATGCAGCCCCATTTCGAGCAACCGGCCGCACGCCCCGCCCGGGGCACTGCCCACCTCGACGGCCAAGTCATCGGGGCGTAGGTCAAACCCACTCCAAGCGATCGATTCGGCGGCTTTGAAGTATGCACGTGAAATCGGTTCATAAGCGGGAGACACCGGCTGCACGCCGCCGGGCCAGCGACTCGGGAGCGTCGTCGCGGTATGGATGCCGAAAAACCACTGCGAGGGATCGACCAACACTACATCGAGCACACGCTGGGACGGTTGTGCGATCTCGTTGGGCGTGGCGCAGCGAAGCCGCTCGGGACCGAGCCTGGCATGAATCCGATCCGCCACGGCCAGCGAAACTTCATCGGGGCCGGGTTCGAAATCAAACCGCCCGATCGGCGCTCGATCACGCGGCCAGACATGAAGGTGATCGACGGGTAATTCAAGCGAATCGGTCGCCTCGAGCAAACGATCTATCAATTCATCAGCATCGCCCGACTTGCCACTGCCGAGCGATTGAGATGCGGTGCGAATGAAGATCCCACTCGGTGGTGAGTGTGCTTGATCGTGCTTGGCCGTGACAAATCCAGGTCGTGAAAACGAAAGTCGCCAACCCTCATCGGCGATCGTGGATTTGACAAGCCCTTCTGCTCCATGGGCGCAGCTCAGCATCACGTAGCTCGGCCCTGTACGGCGAGCGGTGCCAGCCTGCGTGCTAGGATCGGTGCCGGCAGCAGAAGGAGAGGATTGATTCATTCTAGTTGTTTCGTTTCGCTGGTGGTCGCAGGATCCGCTGCGTCCGTGGGAGGTTGCACCCAGGGACCCGACGTCTCACCACGGACCTGACGGAGGTACTGGCTAATCTTCGATTTCGCATACGCCGTCCCGCCACCTCGGCGCATCAGCGCAGCCATCGCCGAGAGATGGTTTCCAAAATGGGTCGGTCGGTTGTAGCGGATTCGACGTGGGCGACCGAAAGCAGGCAGAAGCATGAGGCATAGAACGATTCCGAGAAAGGCCACATGCATATTAATCAGACTCAGTGGCATCTCAGTCATCAATTCCCATCCCTTCGTCTTTGGGAATCCAGCCTTAGCCTGCGAAATCGGCACGGGAGAATAACTCGACGAGAGAAACCCAACGTCGATCGATGCTTCCACCGGCAAGTCACTCGCTCGACGAATCTCATTGGCCAATCGGCCTGCCATCGCCCGAGCCGAGACATCGGTCATCGCAAAATTGGTCAACAGAGAACCGCTCGGAACCAATAGGACTTGAGAGCCTTTCCAGCGTCGACTCGTTAGTCTTGCCAGCGTCGTCAACTTGCTCGATCCAGACGGTGCGTCAACGCTCTCTTGCTCGAGCACCTCCAATGCATGTGTCTGTTCGGTGGCCGGTGGAGGCGGCGGCGCAGCATTGCCGGCCGTGACTGTCGGATTCGCCACCAGGGAGAAATCGACGAACCGTCGGTCCGAGAGCGACACCCGGAAAGGTAGCGACTGCGCCGTGAACCATCCGCCAAGCGTGACGTCGCTGCGATTGGCGTCGGCGAGTATGCGCTCGTTGATCTCCTGAGCCAGGCGGCGGCGATAAGCCAAACGCTGGTCCGGCGGAGCCGTATCAGCAGCCTCGCGAAAATAAGCCTCGTCACTCCCCGCGTCAGGGACGATAAAAATCAGCGTGCGGCCATCCTGGGCGAGCCAGCGATCGAGCCATTGCTGGACTTCCTGCCGATTGATGGGCGGCCACGCGGTCGGTATCCAGACAAGAGCTTCGTTGTCTACTTCACGTTGAGACAATCTCGCCACCTCGTGAGTTTGAATCTCCGGCAGCACGTTCGCAGACGATCCCTCCAACGCGGCTCGCAAGGCACCGAACCCATTGAGACTCTCACTGCCTGATACACCCTCGCTGGCTCCATATTCGGTCTGGAAACGCGCGCAGCCCGCCAATTGCACCGAGACAAATAGCAGTATCCAGCACAGACACCTCGCCCCTGGACAATCCGCAACCATCCGGCAACGCAGTACCATCACTTCGCACCTCCGCTCGCGGCAAGGAACGATTCCATCGCTAGATTCTCATCCCAGAGCCGCTGAAACTGCTCGCCACTGAGACGGTGTTTGCCGAAATACGATTGCTCGAAAGCAGCCACCGTATGCCGCAGCGGAGTACTCGCCGATTCACTCGATTGCTGCGCCTCGCGAAGATACTGACGGTTGGTCTTCCACCGTGAAAGTCGAATCCAACCGATCCGGTCGAGCATCAACAACTGATGCCCGTACAGATAGATGATCGCCTGATCAAAGTCTCCGAGTTCCATCAGTCGCTCCAGCTCCGCTCGCGGACTGACGTCGGTAGTCCGCAACTCCGACGGCAGCTCGGAAATCCGTTGCTTTGTCTGTTCATCGAGAACGCTGCCCTTCGCCACCGCGTCGCTGGGCAACTCATTCCCAAAGTCAAACGTGCTGTTCTGAAATACATACAACAACAACGCCGCCAAGGCGCACACCAACACGATCAGCAGCGTCCAACCCACGATCTCGTTCAGTCCCATCGTGGCCGTAGACGTCGATGAAGACGCCGCCTTGGGCTGTTTCGGCTTGGCTGTCGCGGGAGTCGCCTGCCACCGACTCTCGCGGTTCTCTGTGTCCACCCTTTCATCCCGCAGTTCAATGGACCGCAATTCTCCCTGGTTGGAGTCGAACCAGGCCGAGTCAGCGACCACCGGGGCGGACGCGGTTTCGGCAGCCGCCGCTGAAACCGAAACCATCGCCACCTGACTCTCGGCCTGGAGCGGACCGATCGACGAGACTGTCGCGACGAGTCCGGCGATCAACAGCGACAGCGTTTTGGACCGGGCATCAGCTCCAGTCGATGACACACTGGTTTCGCGTATCGCAGTGGGCTGACTCGGGAAGGTCGACATCGAATCCTCGCCGAACTGGCGGATCGCTTCCGCCCGAATGGCGAGTTCTACCTCCCATCCTTCCAATCGAATACGCGCATCAAGGTAGCCTAACAGTTTGACAATCACGCTTAATGACGCGACCAGCCATAAAGCCAGCGGAAAGAAAACCAGCATAGCGAACGAGTCGACCGACCAGTTCCCCAGTGCGATGCCGCGCGACCATAACAACGCGAAGAAAATACACGCCAATAATACCGCGATTGTCGTGGTCACCGTCAAAAACCGACCGCCGAGTTCACTCGCCATCGGCGAGTGCAGGGCCTTGGATCGTCGCCCAAGCGTGATGTCTCCCGGGTTCTTGCTTCGCAGCGGACATCGCTCGAGCAGGATCATCTCAGCGACAAAGGGACGACTGCTGCGCACCAAGGCAACAACCATCACGAAGGTAGCTGGCAGAAAAACGTCATAGAACGCGTTGGATTCTGCGTGCCAACGCATCGCCACGACCACCATCGCCGGGATCGCCATCCGCCGGATGCCCAGCACCCAAATCAGCTGCCAAAAAACAGGTCGAATTTCGCGGATTGCGCGGGAGACCGAAATCTGCTGCTCAAAGATCGATTGACCGAGCAGATAGGTCGACACGGCCCCGGCGAGCGGCGTCTGCAAAAACACCAGCGTCATCATCCAGAAGAGATACCGGAATCGCTCCGCACTCGCATCGCCTTCCCGGAAGGCCTCCTCCGTCGCTCTCCAGGGCAACCATCCCAGCAGCAACAGGTCAGCCACGATCCAGAAAGCTGCGCCGGCGAAGAACGCAGAAAAGAATGCCCTCGGGTAACGGCGAATCATCACAAGTGACAAATCGCCAATCTCCGAAAGCGTTCTCACGCGAATCGCGACATGGGTTCGGTCAAGTTGCACGGATGACTATTCGCGTTGCGACGGAGGACGTTGGCGGGCGCGGGGAAACCCCAACACCACGAAGTAAAAACTGATCAGGGCAGACGACATAATCGCCCAACCCGCTTTGAGCAGATAGGGAGCTGGGCTGGGCGAGAGGAACCCCTCCGTGAACGCTGCCAAAGCGAATAGCGTCGCCGCTGCAGCCATGATCGGCACACTGCGATGAGCCGATCGACGCATCGAATCGATCCGCGTGAGCCCCTCGGTGTGGAAAAAACCAATTCCCAAACGCAACCCAGCGGCAGCCGATAAGGCGATCGCAGTCAGCTCAAACGGGCCATGTGCCGTGACAAAGTGAAAAAAGTTATCACTGCTGACGGTACTCTCCCGGGCCATGTAGCCAAACATCGTCCCGAGCGCCACACCATTGTACGCCAACAGGTAAAGGCACGGTATCAACAGGATGCCGTAGGCAAAACACTGCAGACCAATGCCAGTATTGTGCATGATGTAAAAGCCAGACATCCGCACGTAGTGATCCAGCGATCCCTCTAGTTTTTTTTCGTACATTCCTTCCAGCGTATCCAATTCAACCTGGCCGATCACATTGGCGGCAAAATGAGGAAACAAGGACTGCTCGTAACCGAGATACATCGACAGCGAAAACATGCCAAAGAATACGATCGTCGCCACGCGGACACAGGGGTCTGCAAAGATCTGCTGCGGCGCTTCGCGGAAAACCAGGTCGAAGAAACTGACCGGAGAAAACTTGCCGCTACGGTAGAGCTGGTTGTGGGCACGTGCGACCAATCGATGCAGATAAGCGACCGTCGCAGGCGGCAACTGGTAGGCGTCCGCCAAGGCCAAGTCCGCGCACGCTCCGCGATACAAAGCAGCAAAGCGGACGATTCCCTCCGCTCCCTGATACTGTTGGCCCGCTTTGCGTGTCTTTCCAGTCACCTCCATCGCGTCGCACAAACGATCCAGTTCGGCCCAGTTGCTGCGCCGCTTGTCGAGTAGCTTGGCGATGTTCATCAGCGGAATCCAAATTCGCAGGTCGAGACTGCTCTCATGATAGCGGAACCTCGACCGCTGAGGCGAAGCCATGCTCCGCCCGGAGTGCGTATCCGAATGGCACCACGCTCACCCGAGGTTTGGCCGCGAAACGGACCATCGTCTTGGCAATCCAACGCGTCAGTGAAAAGCAAAATCTGCCCCGTCGCTAAGCAACACACGACGAATAAGTGTCGGATTTAACAGTGGACGAGGCGACGAGTCCTGCGGCTTTGGACTCGTCGCCTCGTCCACTACGACAGAAATTGATCGTGCGTTGCTAACCGGGCAGTCGGTCAAAGCTACGGATTCGATGTGATCTCTCGCTCACGCATCGGGCTATGATGCTCACGCTAATTCGCTGGCAGTGAATGAATCGACAGCCTGAAGCGTTGCGGATTCACTGCAAACCGTGCCTCCCCAGAAGACAGCTTCATCAAACCCTACTCGGCTTCGGACGCCTTTTGCGGGGGGGTATAGTCGCGCACCCAGATGTTGCGAAAACGAACTGGGTTGCCATGATCCTGCAGAGCGATCGGTCCTTTTCCACCGATGTCTTTGTACTGCGGGGCGCGGTTGAAGGGTGTGTCGCCGCGCAGTTCGAAATGGTTCAGCACCAACACGCCATTGTGGGTCGCCGTGATGTAGGCAGGCGATTCTAAATTGCCGTCGTCATCGAAGCGCGGCGCTGTCCAAAAGATGTCGTACACGTTCCATTCTCCAGGCGGACGCATGGCGTTCACGGCCGGAGGCGTCTGCTTGTAAATCGAGCCCGCCTGACCGTCAAAGTAGGTTTTGTTCTCGTAGGAATCGAGCACCTGCATCTCATACACCCCCATCAAGAACACGCCACTGTTGCCACGTCCTTGCGAACTGCCTTTGGGAGGGTTGGGTGCTGACCATTCAATGTGAAGTTGGCAATCACCGAACTCGGCTTTACTGCGAATCATCCCGCTTCCGGTGATCAACACATCACCGTCGGTCTTCCAGCGATCGGCTCCCTTCCATTTCGAAACGTCCGCCGCCTCGCCAAACAAAACCGTGGCGTCCGATGGCGGATCGTTATCAGTCTCGCCCGGCGTAACAACTTCCGGCTCAGCCCAATCGATACCCGTCAGGTACTCCTCTGCAGCACCCGGGCGGAAGGAACAAACAATCGCGAGAAGCGCGAGACAGAAAGCGTGATATTTTTTCATGATAGGTGAGCACTGAAAGTGGGAGGTGGGGGAAGAAAGGTGAGGAGCTACTGGATCTCAAAAATGGCTTCGATTTCAACCGCCATATCCGCTGGCAGGGCAGACGCACCGATCGCACTGCGGGCACCAATCCCTGCTTCGTTACCAAAGACTTCACGCAGCAACTCGCTGCATCCATTGATCACAGCCGGCTGGGCATCGAACTCATCGGTGCATCGAACGAGGCCGAGCAGTTTCACCAAACGCGTGACGCGATCCAGCGATCCGAGGTGGTTGCGGAGTGTGGATAGCATTGCCATCCCAGCCAAGCGAGCAGCAGCACGACCACTTTCAAGATCCATGTCGGCACCGAGACGGCCCGATAGGGGATACCCATCGCTCTGCAGCGGGCCATGACCGGACAGGTAAACCAGATTGCCGACTTGCACGATCGGCTTGTACAACCCCATGGCCTGAGGCGGTGGCGGGAGTTCGAGATTGAGTTGCTCGATTCGGGCGTCGTGACTCATGGTGCAGCGTTCCGGGGTGAAGGGTTACTGAGGAGAGTATTTGGATGGACATGGCCTCCGAAGAGGATGCCTAGTCTTTGGATCCGTTCGCTTTGGTACCGGCATCGTCCTTTTCCAATCGCGACTTTGCGAAGGCGGCGGCGCCCATCACGCTCGCATCATCACCTAGTTTTGCAGCTACGATTTTGAAACGATCCTTATACACGGGCATCACGCAGTGGTGTGCCGTCTTGCGAACTCGATCAAGAAACAAGTCTTCCATAGCTTCAACCAGCCCGCCGCCCAAAATGATTTTGTCGGGACAGAGCATGTGAACAACGTTGACGACTGCGTAACCGATCACGGTCGCGGCTTCCTCGATCACTTGCTTGACTGCTTTGTCGCCTTTCTTGACTGAATCAGCCAACGACCCACTACGAATCGACGATAGATCTGTCCCAGCATCCTTCAAGAGCGCCGGTGCCTCGCCGCGATAGGCGAGCTTGGCTGCCTCCGATGCGATCGCCAGACGGCTCGCTTCCGTTTCCAAAGTTCCGGGAATCTCACCACCGCTGCTGCGAACGCCCGAGCTGATTCGGGTGTGTCCAATCTCCATGCAGGAGATGCCCGCTCCATGCAAGATATTGCCTTCGTAAACACAACCGCCGCCGATACCTGTCCCGGGGAAAATCCCCACGACGCAGCGACTGCCTTCGGCGGCCCCAAAGCGATACTCTCCGTAGACACCGGCGTCGACATCGTTGACAACCGCAACGGGGCAATCAAACCGCTTGTTGAGCACCTTGCGGACGTCGACCGTGTCCCAGCCAAGATTGGGTGATGCGAGTAATCGGCCGGCTTCTAAGTCGATCGGGCCAGGACAACCGATGCCAATCCCCGCCACCCGGTCGGGATCGATTTTGCTATCGTCGAGCAAACGTTCAATCGTCGAAACGATCCGAGACATACCCGTGTCGCTGCCACGAGTTTTCCGCCGTCGTCGCCCTACCGGTTTCATGTCGCTGTCAAATGCAACGGCTAGCATCTTGGTGCCGCCGAGATCAAAACCAATCCAAATATCTTTCAAAACGATCCTCGAGTGATGGAAGCAGACGGTTTGCTGGCATTTCTTTTCGGCGCCAGCATAATCAGAATCAACTCCAACGGATACACGGGCGCACGAGATATGTGGGCGCCGCGAGTCACACCGCCCGCTGCAAGAGCACGACAACTCGGGCCGCAATCGCTTCGCTTCGCCCCACAGAATCGACCCCTTCCCCGGTTTTCGCTTTCAAGCCAATCGAGTCGATTGGACACTGCAGCAGCCCTGCGATCCGCTGCCGCATGGCATCGATGTGTGGCGCCATCTTGGGCTGTTGAGCCAGGATCACAGCATCCAAATTCCCGATTGCGTATCCCGCCTCGTGCACCTTCGCGAGCGCCGCGGCAATGAATTCGGCACTGTCGCGATCGCGATTGACTTCGGCATCATCGGGAAACAAACGCCCGATATCAGCTGCCGCGATCGCTCCGAGCAACGCATCGGTTACTGCATGCAGCAACACGTCGGCGTCACTGTGGCCGATGGCGTGGAAACACTCAGGAGCCTCATCACCGATACTCACTCCACCGATCCGCAACGGACCACCACGGCCGAGCCGATGAGAATCGTAGCCGAGGCCGATGCGAAAGGGAGGTGCAGGATGAGCCATCAGTCAGCCGGGGTGGCGGGAACACGCCGCAAGCGTTTTAGGGATTCGAGCAAGCGAACGTCTCGACGATGTTCGCAACCGACGAGACTTCCTGGTTAGGAGGTCCCTCAGTTTCAAAGTTCTTTGTTGGCGAACGCCTGCGAGACTTCACCCGCCACCGACGAAGTTAGAGCGAGGGTGAAGTAAATCGCTCACTCGCTAGCACTCGAAATCTGCACGACCGCTCAGCTTGGCGGGGTGAACTTCGGAGCAGACGGTTCGGGCGCGTCGTCCTGCTCATCATCGTACATCGCGGTCTTGCTACCAGACTTTGGGCGATCATCGACCGCCATGGCCTGGTCCACATCTCGCTGCGCCTCACGGAACTGCTGTTGCACATCGTGCAGGCTGCGCCGCAACTGGCTGTACGAATGGCCGAACTTCCTCGCGACTTCCGGCAGGTTGCCGCCGAACAAAACCACCGCAATGATTCCGATCACGGACATCTCAAAAAAACTGAGACCAAACATCTCAGACCTTTTCGTGAAGCTTTTCCGACTCGTCAACGTCATCCGTCGATTCCGCCATGCCACGCTTGAACTCGTTGGCACTCTTGCCAAGGTTTCGCATCAGCGACGGCAATTTGGAACCACCGAAGAGCAGCAGAGCGATGAACAGGATGATCAAAAGTTCGGACGTACCCGGCATGCCACCGATGAAAGCAAGCAGAAGGGCGGGTGAGGTAAAGGCAGTCAACATGGCAATTGTCCCGCTAATGGGTTGGATTCTTCAGACGTGATAGGGTGGACCAAAATCATCTGTTGTCAATGAAATTGGCGTCGTTCGCATCAAGTCGCTTCTGATTCGACGCAGCAGCTTACCTACTCGTTCGAGTAACGAAAGCAGTGTCGCCGGATGAGCGATTTCAGTTTGAGCAAACAACCTCGGCGAAAGCGGGTAGATCGAGAGCAAATCGAGTCCATCCTGCACACAGACAGAACCACTCGTTTGCAAACATCTCCGGGACCGAAGAACGCGGGACATCCGCCGCTATTGGCAGCGAAGGTTACCCGTGCAAGTCACTCATTATAGACAGCTCGGACGACGGCGTCAAAGGCACTCTCGCCCGGGCGTCCTGGATGCTGGTCCGGGAGCTCTTTCGAGACATTCCTTCGACGCCAATTTCGTTCGGCTCCGGCATTGTCACTTCTCTCACCGGAACAACCACCGCAGCCGACCAAATCGAGAAGATGTTGCGACGCAACTAGTTAACAACCGCTGTGCCTGGGCACGCTCAGCAGCAACCCGTTTTGCAAGCAACTCCTGGCCTCACAGACAGTCTCGCGAACTTGATGCTCTTGGTCGAATCGGAGTTGACAACAGGGTGGCGATGGCACTAGCCTTCACGTCGTCTCACCTTCGCGGTCCAACGGCTTCATGCTCTGCTGTTTGACTGCTTTGTTTCCTCTGCAACAAGGCCTTTCGATGAGTGGTTCGCTGTCACGCCGTTGGAATCTAGGACCACCCGCTGAGACCACGACGTCTGACGAACCCGATGGCACCGCGTTGCTAAGCGATCATGCCGCCTTGCAGCACGACACATCGGCGGCGGACCTTTCACTGGCCCCTCGCAGCAGCCTGCAGTTGCTCTCACCGCTGCACTACCAAGCCGGTTATCAGTACCCGCTGCTGGTCTGGCTACACTCCGCCGGCCACAACGAGCGACAGATCGAACAGGTGATGCCGTACATCAGTACGCGAAACTACGTTGGCTTAGGCGTGCGAGCCCCACGCGCCACCGATGTCCGCGGCTTTGGGTTTGACTGGTCAACCAACCCAGGCGCGGCAGCCAAGGCATGTGAACATGTTTGCCTTGCCATCGAGCAGGCGCAAGCGGCTTTCTCGGTTCACCCCGATCGCATCATCCTCGCCGGCTACGGCAGTGGCGCCGCGATGGCGTGCCAGGTGGCATTATTGCACAGCGATCGGTTCGCGGGTGTCGTGCGAGCAGGCGGCGAGTTCCCGAGCTCCGGTGATGCCGCATTGGATTTCAAACGGCTTCGCGCCCGACGGCTGCCGATGCTGTGGCTCCAAGCCGCCAACGGAGTCGACGACGAGCCGCAAACACTGGCTCGCGATATCAGCATGGCACAAATGATTCGCGCTCAGGTTGAAATCCGCCAGTATCAAGATGATGATGTGATGAATACGACGGCCCTGAAAGACATTGACCGCTGGTGTTTTGATAAGATCATCTCACCGAGGCCCGACGCAACCCGCGTTGGCGATTCGGTGGTGGACGATGCCGACCGAACCATGGTGGGCTTTTCGTCGAATTGAGCCCACCTCTTTCCCAAGCCACATCATGAACGCAACGACCGATCCACAGCCCAAGTCGGCCCCTCAGTCCGATCAACCGAAACCGACGGGCCCGAAGGTGCTACTGGTCGACGACGACATGGAGATTGTCGAAACAGTGAGCTATGCGCTCGAGGCGGCGGGCTACCAAGTCGTCATCGCCCGCGATGGCAATCAAGGCCTGGCTCTGGCCGAGCGGGAGAACCCGCAATTGATGATCTTGGACATGATGATGCCTAAACGTAGCGGTTTCCTTGTGCTCGAAAAACTACGCCGAGAACTTGACCTGCCCCTGCCCGTGGTCATGATCACCGGCAACGAAGGCAGCCGGCACCAAGCCTATGCCGAACTGCTCGGCGTCAACGAGTACATCCGCAAGCCGTTCTCGATGGACCGCCTGCTCGAGGCGGTCTCTCGACTGCTGACCCAAGACGCGTCCTGAGCAGGAAACGGGGAAGTCATTCTGCGCAACCCGGTGAGACGGCGAGCGACAGGCCCGACTTCCTCTCGCCAAACGCGAGCGACGTCGCTCTAACGGCTTGTCGATTCAATCGGCGTTGGCCCCGCAGTGGTGAGCCGAGGGCCGCAAGGCCTCGGGTGACGCCGCCCACCGGCCCGCTTACGCGTCTCGGCTCAATAAAACGACAGCCCGCTGAGGCCCCGGGCGGATGCCCTTCGGCTCATCTAGCGAACAAATTGCTCACACGGGCTTGGGCCACCTCAGAGGATTGCCCTCCGAACCCATCGATGGCGTCGCTGCTCGTATTGCTATCCCCCCCCGTACCTCTTGTCCAACATCGAGATTCATGACCGCACCCTCTGACGTTCCCAACTCGCTTTACGCCACTGCCCTCGAGAATGACCCGCGAATCGCCGAGGCCAAGCGGCTGATCGCGGCGGCTGTTGGCGAACATTCCGCCAAGATCGATGACGTTTCGCCACCGCGGAGCGGCCTATCTGAGTTCTACGAGTCGATTATTGCCGACTACACACGCGAGCGAGGCGCAGCACCGATCTGGCCCTACTTCGCCTCGGGGATCGGCAACGGCCCCTATGTCGAACTGGCCGACGGCAGCGTTAAGTTGGACTTCATTGGCGGGATCGGTGTCCACGGCTGCGGCCATTCGCACCCTGAAATCATCGACGCCAGCATCGACGCAGCAATTGAGGACACGGTGATGCAGGGCAACCTGCAGCAGAACGTCCCCAGCGTGCAGATGCTTAGGCGGTTGACGTCACTAGCGAGTCAATCGGGGGCGCCACTCGAGCACGCGATCCTGTCGACCAGCGGCGCGATGGCGAACGAGAACGCACTTAAATTCGCGTTTCACCATGCCCAGCCGGCCGACCGCGTGATTGCGTTCGACAACGCCTTCGCTGGGCGATCGATTGCACTGGCGGCGCTGACGGATCGCCCCGCCTATCGAGACGGGATCCCCATGGCGATCAACGTGGATTACCTGCCATTCCTGGACCCGCACGACCCAGCGGGCTCGACCCGCCGCGCTGTCGAGGAATTGACTCAACTGCTCGCCCGCTACCCCAAAAAACACGCGGCTTTCTGGGCGGAACTGATCGCGGGCGAAGGGGGATACTATCCAGGTAGCCCGGAGTTCTTCACCGCCCTCTGCCAACCACTCCGCGATGCAGGGGTGCCGATTATCTTCGACGAAATCCAGTCATTTTCGCGGACGAGCCGCCCGTTTGCTTTCCAGCACTATGGGCTCGACGAGTTCGCGGACATCGTCACGGTGGGCAAGATCACCCAAGTGTGCGCCACCTTGTACCGGAAAGATTTCCATCCGACGGCGCCGATCATCAGCCAAACGTTTACCGGCTCGACCGCCGCGATCCGCACAGGATTGAAGACCCTCGACTTGCTCGAATCCACCGGATGCTTCGGCCAAACGGGTGCCAACGTGCAGCGACACGAGTATTTCGCATCGCAGCTCAAGAAACTTTCGCAAAAGCACACGGGATTGATTGACGGTCCTTTCGGCGAGGGGATGATGATCGTTTTCACCCCTGGTGACGGGTCGTTCGAGCAGGCGAAGCTATTGATGGGGCTGCTATTCGACTTGGGGCTGCTCGGTTTTCTTTGTGGAGCGGATCCCGTGCGCCTGCGTTTCCTGCCTCCGCCAGCGATCACGACCCACGCCCACATCGATGCTGCCATCGAGTTGCTCGATGCGGGATTGACGCAGATGAAGTCCAAACTAGGCTGATGGACCCTGAAAAGGGCCAGAAAACCGTTTGCTCTCCGGTTTCTGGGGGGTATCTCCGCTTGAGGGGTTTTTGGTAGGCCACTATTATTCGCTCATGAAATACAGTCAGCTTGATCGCATCACCCTGCTCGAACCCGGCCAAAGGCTGGTCGGCGAACGCACGTTGAATGCCGACGAAGAGTACCTGCAGGACCATTTCCCTCGGTTTCCGGTCATGCCAGGCGTGATGATGCTCGAAGCCCTGCATCAGGCAGCGGCTTGGCTGATTCGAATGACGCCCGAATTCGATGAGGCCCTGGTGCTGCTACGCGAAGTCCGCAACGTTAAGTTTGGAGATTTCCTTTCGCCCGGCGAAACGCTCACCGTGGAAGCAGAAATCTTCAAAGTCAACGGCCCGTTAACGACGATCAAAGCGGTGGCTCGCAAAGGCGATCGCACAACGGTGGCCGCCCGGCTAATTTTAGAAAGCTGCTCTAGTGGCGATCCCGAACATCTTGATACCGACGACGACCTGAAACGACTCGCACGCGAGCAATTTTTTCAACTTTACGGTGACTGCCCATGCGTGGCTGCCCTGCGGCGGCCGGGCGAAAAGTCGACACCGACGATGACTCCCTAATTGGCATTCAGAGAACAACGATCTGCCAGGTATCGACGCACACGCATCGCCCAGCAATCTCTGCCATTTCGAATGCCACTGAAATACTCACTCTCTCAGTTTATCCCAGAATAGGAACACACGATGTCGCTTGATCAAGACGAAATTTTTGAAAAGGTCCAAGCCGCTTTGGTCGACGCCCTCGGCGTCGACGAAGACGAAACGACCCGCGACGCCACCTTGGTGGGCGATCTCGGTGCCGAATCGATCGACTTTCTCGATATCGTTTTCAAATTGGAAAAAGCATTCGATATCCAGATCCCACGCGAAGAGCTTTCCCCTGAAGACATCTTGACCAACAGTGAGTACGTCCAAAACGGCGTTGTCACTGCCGATGGCATGAAGGAGTTGAAGTCGCGGATGCCATGGGCAGACCTCTCCAAGTTCGAACAGAACCCACGGGTTCAAGACTTCGGCAACCTACTCACCGTGGGCGACCTGTGCAGCTACGTCGATAGCAAGGTCAACGCGTAACCATGCGTTGGTTTTGGGTCGATCGTTTCACTGAATTCGTCAGTGGCTCTCATGCGAGTGGCATCAAGAATGTCGCGCTCGATGAAGAGGTGCTCGACGGCTACAGTATCGGGTATCCGGTGTTGCCGCCGACGCTGATTATTGAAGGGCTCGCGCAAGTGGGCGGGATTCTCGTCCACGAGCACTTTCAGTTCACCAAGCGTGTTGTGCTGGCCAAGGTAGCGTCGGCCAAGTACCACGCCCCGGCCAAACCGGGCGATACACTGAACTACCACGTCGAACTGGGACGCACCCAAGAACTCGGTGCCGTGGTCAGCGGTACGAGCCATTGCAATGGCGAACTGCAGGCCGAAGTGGACCTGATGTTCGCATTTTTAGAAGAGGGGCATCTGGTTGATGGCTCTCTGTTTCATCCGGGCGATCTCCGTGCGATGCTGCGATTGATGAACTTCTTTCACGTCGCCGTTACCGCCGATGGCAAGCCCATTCCTTACTACAAGAATCTTTGAGCGTCCATGTCGCCGCGTCGCCGAGTCGTCGTTACTGGGATCGGAATGATCAACCCCATGGGTTGGGATGTCACGACGGTCTGGTCAGGTCTGAAAGAAAGCCAGAGCGGAGTCGCGCCCACGACTCTGTTTGATGCCACGGGGTTCCCCACACGCATCAGCGCTGAGATCAAGAACTGGGATATCACCCTGGCCGTCGATGACGGGGACCAACACACCCGCCGGGGCCGGCATACGCAGTTCGCAATCGCAGCTGCCTCGCAAGCGGTCGCCGATAGCGGTGTGCTCGACACGGTTGATGATCCAACGCGAATGGGTGTCTACCTCGGCAGTGGCGAGGGGAACCAAGATTTCGGCACGTTCAGCCGCATGATGGTCGAAGCACTCTCCAAAGGCGAGTACGACGTCAAACGATTTGTCGCCGCTGGCATCGACCTGCTCGACCCCGCCAAGGAACTCGAGCAAGAACCGAACATGCCCGCCGCCCACCTGGCGACACGCTTCAATGCTCAGGGCCCGAACTTCAATTGCTTGACCGCCTGCGCCGCGAGCAGCCAAGCGGTGGGAGAAGCTACCGAAATCATTCGACGAGGCGAGGCCGACGTGATGCTTGCCGGCGGCACCCATAGCATGATTCACCCGTTCGGCGTAACAGGATTCAATCTACTGACAGCCCTCTCTGAAAGCAACGACGAGCCCACCCAAGCTAGTCGCCCCTTCGACGCCGGACGCAATGGCTTTGTCCTCGGAGAAGGCTCGGCCATGGTGATCCTTGAGGAACTCGAAGCGGCCAAGAAACGTGGCGCCACGATCTACGGTGAGGTCGCTGGCTACGGGACAACCGCCGATGCCTATCGGATCACAGACATCCCGCCGGACGGACACGGCGCCATCGCCGCCATGCGGATGGCCATTGCCGATGCCGGCTTGTCGCCCGCAGAGATCGATTACGTCAACGCGCACGGCACGAGCACGAAAGTGAACGACCGGGTGGAATCCAAAGCCTGCCACGAAGTCTTTGGCGAGCTCGCGGCGACCACGCCGGTCAGCAGCACCAAGAGCATGATGGGACACTTGATCGCCGCAGCAGGGGTGACCGAAATGATTGTTTGCCTGATGGCGATGCGAGACGGTGTCCTGCCCCCGACAATCAACTACGAGACTCCCGATCCGGATTGCGACCTGGACTACGTCGCCAACGAAGCCCGGGAGGCAGACCTGAAATACGTGCTCAACAACAGCTTCGGTTTCGGCGGCCAGAACGTAACGCTCTGCCTCAGCCGGTTTGGTGGCTAACAAGGCGACAGCACGCGCGTTCGCGGACGTACCGCAGTCTCGTCCGGCAGTCACGACGCGACCGGTCCGTACACGCCGCGACCTGAAGGACTTCCTTAACGTCCCCTGGTCAATATACGGCGATGATCCGCAGTGGGTCCCACCGCTGCATGCGGAGATACGATCACGACTCAACCCGAAAAAGAATCCGTACTTCGAGCATGCCAACGCAGCGCTGTTTCTGGCCGAACGAGGCGGTCGAGTGGTGGGTCGAATCTCCGCCCAAATCTGCCAACTCGCCCAGAGACACCATGGCACGGGCGATGGACATTTCGGATTTTTTGAATGTGATGATTCTTCGCAAACTTCCGACGCCTTGTTCAACGCCGCAGAGACATGGCTGGCGGAACGCTCCATGAGCCGGATGGTTGGGCCGTTCAATCTTTCGATTCACGAAGAGGCCGGTCTGTTGATCGATGGGTTTCACCGCCCACCCTTCGTCTTCATGACGCACAATCCCCCCTACTATCAACGACTATTCGACGAGGCGGGCATGCGTCGAGAAATGGACGTCTACGCCTACTATCTCGACATCACTCTGCCGTACCAGGAACGGATCGCAAGAATCCTGAAGGCCGCTGGCCGTAACAGCAAAATCAGCCTGCGTAACGTTGACAAGGGAAATCTGAAGGCTGAACTCGGCTTGCTGCTGGAGCTGTTCAACGAGTCCTGGGCTGAGAACTGGGGACACCTACCCATGACGCAGGGTGAGGTCGATGAACTTGCGATGCTCGTTCGGCGACTATTTTCCACCGACGCTGTGGTATTGGCGGAAATCGACGGTAAGGTCGCTGGGTTTATGGTCGTTATCCCCAACCTGAACGAGCTGACAGCCGACCTCAATGGCAAGCTTTTTCCATTCGGGTGGCTACGGATGTTTTACCGCATCCAACGCAAAAGCTGCCGTTCAGTGCGTGTGCCGCTGATGGGAATCGCGAAAGAGTATCAAAACACTCGCACCGGCGCCGCAATCGCATTCTCGATGATCGATCGGTGCCGCACAGCCAGCGTCCGTCGCGGCGCAACGCACTGCGAGATGTCTTGGATCCTTGAAACCAACACAGCGATGCGATCGATTCTCGATGCATCCGGTTCGACCCTCGACAAGACCTATCGGCTGTATTCCAAATCTCTTGCCGATGTCGACCGTCCTGACGAGTAAGCGAGCTCATCGGTCGCCAGCGTGTTGCCCGTCGTGTGCACTAGCATCGCGTGATCATTCTTTTGCACCAGCGGGCTCGGCCGCTTGCTGAGCCACGGGGGCAATCGTGAACGCCAGGCTGTAGGGCTGATCTCCCGGCAGAGTGTACTCGCTGTGCGTGCGAGCTCCCCAGCTCGTATCGCCACCGACACCATGCAGTTTCAGGTCGACAAAGACCGAATTGAAATCGCTGCTTTGCAGTTCAAAGGGGTGCGCCGCTGACTCAACGTCCGACATTGTGTACGGCCAAACACTCATGCTCAGTGGTTCGTCCGCCGTGATCGCGAGGCCATTCCCAGCGTCATCGGTGACCTGCATCCAACGCACATCAGAGCGATTGGCAGTGTCTTGGGGACGGAGATAGCGGTAGAACATCTTCTCGGGAGTCGATTCGTAGACGGCAATCTCGCCACCGGTCTTGCGGTCCCAATAGGTCTCCTGAGGACCGCGACCGTACCACCTGACCTGATCGAACTCGCGGTCCACTGCGAACTTCAACCCAAAGCGTGGCAGCGATGGAATCTTGCCATCACCTGGTCGATAGCTCGCCTGCACGTGAATGACTCCGGCGGCGTAAACCGTGTACGTCAACTCACACTGAGATCCACCAACGCTTAAATCTCCGAGCACGCTGACCTCGACGCGGTCCTTTTTCGCTTCGACATCAAATTTGGTAACCGCAAACTGCTCCGCCGCATCCTGCCAAGCACCGAGTCGGTTGACGTATTTGTTGCCGTACTGATTATCGTTGGGGATCTTCCAAAAATTCAGTGCTAGCTCCGTCTGCAACCGTTCTTCGCCGCCGACTTTCAGTGACGTCAGGGTGCCGTGATGAGTATCAAAGGTGGCTTGCACACTCCCGGTTGCGATGATGCGGTGGTCGTCGTCAGGAGAGGTCACTGTGATCTCTTCATCGGATACCGGCGGCCCGCTTTGCTCGGCTCCGCTCAACTGGAATTGGTCCCAGGCGACGCGGTGTCCAGCGGCAGCCCATGGCGTGGGCGTCGCGGTTTCAAAGGCGATACTCAGCAAGGCTTCCCCTTGCATAGCGGCTGTCTTCATTGTCGGAATGACAATGGCCTGATCGCTGCCGGGTTCGATATCAAAGGGTTTGAGTGTCGCTCGGCCGACGATCTTCCCGTCCAGACGCAGTATCACGCGGGGAATGAATTCGTTCGTATTGGTGAACGCGAACTTGTTCTCAACCCGAAACTTACCTGAGGCCAGGTCTTCGGCAGTCACCTTGATGTTCTGATGGACCTTTTTCACTTCCCACAAATGGGGATTGGGGTTCCTGTCAGGACTAACCAGTCCGTTGGCACAGAAATTCCCGTCGTTGGGCCGGTCTCCAAAATCGCCGCCATAGGCCATGAAGGTTTGCTCCGCGTCAGGCGAAGGCTCCTCACGCTCGGTAGCCAACAGATCCAAATCAACAACCAATCCTTCGCTGCTGCGACTCTCGACGTCGCTAACCTGCGATGCCGAAAGAGCACGATCGTAGATGCGAGCGGCGCGAATGGGCAGGGTCGATGTTCTTTCGGGAACCTCCGAGTTGCGACCAATGTTGACTGGAAAACCACTCGACGCGATCGGTTCGGCAAAGGGCTGCTCTTTCACGAGCGTTGCATTGACATAGAGCCGCATGGTCGCGCCATCGTAGGTTGCGGTAATCCGGTTCTCGCCGTCGACCAGCCCGGCTTCCTCATAGGAGGCTTGAATGCCTTTCCAAGCGTCCGAGAACAAGGTGAAATTCACGCCGCCAGAATCAACTCGCAACAGGTATTGATGGTCGCCTTTGGAGATCAGCGGATTGAACCCGTCGGCCCGATTGCCAACCACGATGGCTTCCAAGGTGAGTCCACCGGTGGGATTGAGGTCCTCACTTTCAGGCACCACGACAGCGCCGGTAACACCGTTTTCCTTGTCGACGCTACCGATCACACGGGCCGTTCGCTGCGTGTTTGCTTGATCGACGACGGTATATTGCGGTGGGATGGGCTTGCGGAGACCCTGGTCGACCCAGTCCCAGATGAACCCGCCCTGCAACGCATCGTGAGCTTCGATCGCGGTCCAGTAATCTTGGAAGTTCCCGACACTGTTGCCCATCGCATGGGCATACTCGCACAGGACCAGCGGGCGATCCGGTTGTTTCGTGGCATAGTTCACAATCCGATTGATGCCAGCATACATGGGGCAGCGGATGTCGGTATTGCGGTCCCGAAACCCGGCTTGCTCGTACTGGACTGGTCGCGACGGATCACGTTGCTTCACCCAATCGTAGTTGGCCATGAAGTTCACCCCATTGCCAGCTTCGTTTCCGAGAGACCAGATGATGATCGATGGATGGTTTTTGTCGCGTTCAACCATTCGCTGCACCCGGTCGAGGTGCGCTTTGCCCCAGCTTGGGTCTTTCGCTAAGGATTCCTTGCCGTACCCCATACCATGGGATTCGATATTGGTTTCATCGACGACGTACAAACCGTACTGATCACAGAGCGCATACCACATCGGCGTGTTGGGATAGTGGCTGGTGCGGACTGCGTTGATATTGAACTGCTTCATCTTTTTGATGTCAGCAATCATCGACTCTCGAGAAACCGTATGGCCGGTGTCCGGGTCATGTTCGTGCCGATTGACGCCCTTTAAGTAAATCGGCTTCCCATTGACGTGCAGGAGCCCGTCTTGAATCTCTACCTCGCGGAAACCGATCTGGGTACTGACCACTTCGACGGTTTGTCCATCGGAATCGCTCAGTGTCAACAACAACCGGTACAGACAGGGCTTCTCCGCAGACCACAGCGCAGGAGCTTCGACAAGCGTCTGCAGAGTGAGGTGCCCTGATTGAGCTTGGTCGCCCGTGGGAGATTGGGTTTCGCTCGCGACGACTTCTCCGGCTTCGTCGAGCAGTTCCATCTGCAACGACCAATCGCTCTGCTGCTGAGCCGCATCGGCAATCTCAACCTCGACCCGCAGCGAGGCGTCGCGGTATTCATCATCGAGATCGGTGTGCGCGAAATAGTCGTGGATGTGCAGTTGGTCCGCCGACCACAGCGACACGTCGCGAAAGATTCCACTGAGACGCCAAAAATCTTGATCTTCGAGATAGCTGCCATCGCAGTAGCGATACACTTCTGCAGCGATGGTATTGACCCCGGACTGCACGTACTGAGTGATATCGAAACTCGCGGGGGTGCGACTGCCTTGGCTATATCCCACCTTCTGTCCGTTGACCCACAGATAGAATGCGGAGTCGACGCCATCAAACTGCACAAAGATTTGGCGTCCGTCCCACGCCTTCTCAATCTCAAACTCGCGGCGGTAACAGCCGACCGGGTTCCGAGCGTCAAAGTTTGTGTAGTCCTCCGGGGGAGTTCCCATCACACGCGGCGGGTCTTTTTTAAAAGGATAAGTGATGTTCGAGTATAGCGGCACGCCGTAGCCATGCAGCTGCCAATTGCTCGGCACAGGGATCTCGTCCCACCGACTGACGTCGAAGTCACGGCGGTAGAAATCCGCGGGCCGGCTATCGGGATCCTTGGCCCAGTGGAACTTCCAGGGCCCGTTGAGGCTCTGAAAGAACGGGCTCGACTCGGGATCGTCTGAAGTCGCGGTTTCACGGTCCAGGTGAGGCACCGAAGTGGCCCGCGGTGGCAGCTTATGAATGCCAATGACCTGTTCGTTCTCCCAGTCCGGTGCTTCGCATCGGGCGGCAACTGGGCAGAGTGACGCCAGCAGCAGGACTACAAGCGTCATCCCAACCGGGAGTTTGGCAGTTCTCTTCATGACATCCATCATCGATTCCAGGCGTGGGTGGTTCGTAACGCAATCACGCCTTCAAATTACGGGCGAGCGTTGCTTTCGACAACCGGTTGCCCTCCGCGCACGTCGCCGGAAGACTCCGAAACATCGAGGTTTGTTAACCCGCGAACGAGTCTAACTCGCCAGGAAACGGACCCTGCGATACCGAGGGCAGCTAGCAGCGTTCAATGATTCCGCCGCTCAGACGCACTGGCGATCTGCCGAAGTTCTTCGATGCACTCACTCATCACGGGCAGGTCGATTTCGTGGACGTTGACGCTCTCACCGATGTCACGGAGCATCGTCACCGTAAGACGGCCGCCAAGGTGTTGCCGAAATTCTTCGAGTCCTTTCAGCACGGCTTCGCGGTCGCTTAGAGCGTCGCACCAAAGCGGTGAACCGATGGCCGCGATGCAGTCGCACACACGTAGCGCGGTATCATGATCCAAACCCAAAACGCGAGCCGAATACAGTGTGTCCAACGCAACCCCGATCCCCACCGCTTCGCCGTGACGCAGTTGGTAACCTGTCATCGGTTCGAGCCGGTGTGCGGACCAATGCCCGAAATCCAGTGGCCTCGCTTCGAGAGCTTCAAACGGGTCGCCACCGAGCGTGATGTGGTCGAGGTGCAATCGACACGACCGCGCGATCGCCTCTGAACTGACCTGAGACTCTCGCTGCCGGATGGAGGCTGCGTTCTTTTCGATCCAATCGAAGAACGAGGTGTCCTTGAGCAGTGCCACCTTGATCGCTTCGGTCAGCCCCGAGTGAAAATCGCGGTCGGGTAGCGTCTGTAGAATTTCGGCGTCATTGATGACCGCCCAAGGCACGGCGAAGGTACCGATCCAGTTCTTCTTGCCGAATTGATTGATGGCGTTCTTCACACCGATCCCCGAATCGGCCTGGGCGAGCGTCGTCGACGGCAATCGAATCAAGCGAATGCCGCGGTGGGCAATCGCCGCGGCGTAGCCGGCCACGTCGAGTACGGCACCGCCGCCAGCGACGATGATGTAGCTGCGACGGTCCATGTCAAACTCGTGGATCCGTTCCAGCAATCCCTGAAGAATGGCGGGCGAATTTTTACACGCTTCACCGCCAGGAATGGAGTAAGGGAGGCCAGCCAATTCCACGGAGGCACACCCGGCGAGTCGCTCGCCAAGCCGATCCGTAAAATCGGACCCTCGTTCCGCTACCGCACCCAGGTTGGAGTCCACCCACAACTGCACCTTCGCTGGGGTACTGGGATCACTCGCCAACAGATCCGTCAAGACATCAAAGTCGGCGTCACTGACATCGCTCGTGTGTCGCAGTCGATGAGTGAACGTCACGGCGAAGGGCACATCCACATCGCTCACCGGGAGCTGCTCCTGCGGCGGCTGCGGGTCGGCGCGCCGCGGTCCACAGCTGCTCTTCCCCCCTCCGCAGACCGGGCGAGTACTCGGGGCCGCAGAGTGGGCAGGCACGATAGAATCAGCATGGTCAGACACGAGGCAGGCGGTGGGGAGTGCGAGGAGGGAGTGTAGGAGCGGGTGTGGGATTGATGCTTGGCGTCAGAACGCTACAACCCAACAACCGTTCATTGTAACTGCAAACCGACTCCTTCCCAAGGAACCCATGACGATGCAACAACGACGACTAGGCAGCAGCGGAATCACTGTTTCGGATATCTGCATGGGGACGATGACGTTCGGTAGCTCATGCGACGAAACACTTTCGCACGCCATTTGCGATGTGGCCGCCGATTCCGGAATCAATTTTTTCGACGCCGCTGAGATCTACCCGGTCCCGCCACAGAAAGACACAGTTGGCGTGACGGAGGAAATTTTCGGCCGTTGGCTCGCGGGCAAGCCCCGCGATTCGATCACTGTGGCAACCAAGATTACGGGCCCCGGCCACGGTTGGTTCCCTCCCCCGGTGCGTCATGGCCGGACGACCTTGGACCGTCATCAGATCCTCCGATCCTGCGACGATTCGCTCCGCCGGTTGGGGACCGACTATATCGATCTTTATCAGATTCACTGGCCCGATCATGGCTTGCCCTATGAGGAAATTCTCGATGCGTTGACGCACCTCAAACGCTCCGGCAAGGTGCGGGTGATCGGCTGCAGCAACGAAACCTCGTGGGGGCTGATGAAGAGTTTATGGGCCGCCGACGTGTGCGGCGTCGAGCGGTATCAAACCGTGCAGAATAATTTCAGCCTGATCAACCGTCGCTGCGAGAGTGAGCTGGCACAGGTTTGTCGCCGAGAAAACGTCAGCTTACTGCCGTACTCACCACTCGGCGGAGGCGTGCTGACGGGCAAGTACAATGGCGGCCCCCCGCCAGGGGCTCGCTTCACCGATTATCTCGTCGGCGACGGAGAACGCCAGAAACGCATGGCCGAACGCTTCGTCAACGATCGCACGATCGAGACAACACGGCGATTGATGAATATTGCCGAGTCGATCGGTGTCTCCGTGACCGCCTTGGCGGTGGCCTGGAGCAGGCAGCACGATTTCGTCGCCTCCACGATCATCGGCGCCACCTCGATCGAGCAGCTGCGTGAAAGCCTCACTGCCGCTGACCTGATTCTCGATGCCGAGACGCTCAGCCGGATCGACGAGATCGATACCGAAATCCCGACACCGATGACCGAGGATGGCTTGCGGCGATTATAAGTGGCGGTCGAATAGGATTCATTCAAGTTTGGTCTAGCCAGCCGATCCCAACAATTGCTAGTTCGGATGTATTCTGCGACTTTGATCATGACCTCGCTTGGGCCCCATCGTGTTTCACGCTCAGCAACATACTCACCCCACGTCCTTGACGTGTTCGCACCGCTCCGTGCGTTCGGCTGCTTACGCTGCCGCGGCGATCGTCGTCATGTTGTCTTGCCTCAGCAGCGGGTGCGTGCGGCGGCGTATGACGGTACGTACCTCCCCTCCCGGTGCAACGGTCTCGATCGATAACCAGCTGATCGGGACCAGCCCCGCGGCCACCAGTTTTGTGTACTATGGAACACGAGAGATTCGGGTAGAAAAAGAAGGCTATCGCACGGAAACAATTCGCCGAAAAATCAAGCCACCCTGGTATGAATGGCCCGTGGCAGAATTCGTCAGCGAAACACTCTGGCCAGGCGAGATTCGCGACGAACGCATCATCGACGTGGAACTGGTCCCCGCCGTGACAGAATCTTCCGACGAGGTGCTCGGCCGCGCCGAACATCTCCGCAGCCAAGCGATCGGTGGCGGGTAAACTTGTGCTATCGTCAGCGAGGCCACAAGCTGTCGCTTTGCAACGCGTGATCAAAAAGTGGCGGATTTAGCGAAAGCTTCTCTGTAGTGGTCGAGGCGACGAGCTGTTGAACCCTGCAAGTTTTCCCACGCCAAAGGCGTTGAAGAAAGTAGCCGGTGGTCAAGCGCAAGCGAATACCAACGGAAACGCTGAGAAACACGCGTGCCAACCCCGAATGGGGTGGAAGATCATTCTCGACGAGGTCTGCGACCCACTTCGGGGTCGACGCTCCATCTTCAACGAACAACCGTAGGTGGCGCTGCGCTTACCTACGACTATCTTCTTTCATCCCTTGCAGGATACTTGTGGGTAATCGAAAGCTCGTCGCCCCGTCCACTTCCAATTCGCCGCTTATGGATCACGCGACATGACGGAACGCTTAGCAGAAATGCTTCACCGCGTTGGTAGACGGATCCAAAGGAAGTGCCATTCGGCGCTAGCCGCGGGTACCCGCTGTTACCCGCTCACAAGAGTTGTGCGGATTCATTTCTCCTGATGTGCTTAGAAACCGTTCGATCCTGCTCATGACATTGGGCTGCATGATGATGCTCAGGTGAGTCGCAGCGACTCGATGGACCGCGATATGGGGTAAACGGCTGAGATCAATTTCACTGACCCCCAGGTCGATTTTGGCCCAGAGCACCATTCGATCGACATTCGGGTCACACTCGAGATTCTCAGCCGCGCGATCGGGATGAGAGACGATCGCGATTTCAGGAATGAGGTCACCACCGGCATAGTGGATTGCCTTGATAATGCAGCCGCTGCGCATCACAGGCGCGACCGAAGCAAGTGCGATGACGCGGTGTCCAGGTGTTCGTGCGATCGCACGACGCGCCAACCAATCTCCAAAACTATGAGTAACGATCGCGATCGACGAGCCACTACCATCGTCTTCGATCCAACGCGAGAGTCGGGTGACGGTGGCGTCGATGTCGCGAAAGATCAGGCGGTCTCGCCAGATCTCAACAGGATCCCAGCGTTTGCTCAAGACGCGCCGCAGCGGCCACATGGCCATCGGCGGTTCCAAGAGTCCAGGGATCAACAAAACGCGGTCGATGGTGGCATCTCGCTCGGGCATCGACGCAACAATTCACGGGGTTCAAGGGGCGGTAAAAAAGCCTGCCAGGGGAGCTCGTGACAGCCGAGCCTCAGTAGCAGGGCTGTGCTCACGAAGCTCTCCGTCGCAGCCAATCTTACCCGAAAAAACCTGCAGCGCGGCTGAGGGGGAGTGATCTCCATCGTGCTCAGGCTGAGAATCATCGTCAAACCGTTCGTCATCACTGTCTTTTCCAGCGGCGACCATCTCGTCAGCCGACATCAGCCCATCGACAACATGCTTGCCTCGTGGTTGACGCGGCCGCGTGTCAGCCTCAGTGGAATGGTCAGCGAGAAACTCTCGCACTCGATTGCTCGGGACAGCGCGGTCAGCATTGCTTGACTCGACAGCCGCTACCGGTTGAGCGTCCGATTCGTCGCTGCGGACGGCGTGCTCCAATTCCGCTCGCAGTACGCGAACGTCGCGAGGAGCCTCGATACCGATTCGGATCTGATTGTTTCGCAGCTTGATGATCGTGATCGTTACGTCGTCACCGATTTTGATTTTTTCGTTCAGTTTTCGTGTCAGAACCAACATGGCATTCTCCTTAGTGCCCAGGCCCCACTGCCGCTCGAAAGATGAGCGGCAGTGAGAAACCAGGATTGAAACTCGAAAAGATGGGAAAGGCGGGGGCCGCCGCTGAAGTCCTCGCCTCAGCCGGCAACGAAAGAGTGGTAATGCAACCGGGATGCCAAAACCGACACCTGGCAACCTCGAAAGGTCGTAAGTCTCTTCGCAACAATCACTTAGAAACATTCGTTTAAGCGTTCGAAAATTCCAGACCGGGCGGAAACGGAAGGATTTACAAGGACAAATCCCTGCTTTACAAAAGTTCCTGATTTACAAAGGACATTGCGTCGTGAATGTTACTGCTATTTCGTTGGCGAAGAATCAATGGACAGCCCGCGAAGTAGGCGAGTCCGAGCTGCAAATAGGCGGGCCCAGCCGCTATACTTGCACCCCGCGTCCCGTGGCCACCGTCGCGTAGTCGGTGATTGAGACTATGCTCTCATCTCATCGACTCCGACGAACTGCGGTACCCCTGCCAGAGTCTGTCAGTGAGTACAAGGTTCGCGGCAGGCGGACTCGACTCGATTTTCTTGCTTACCCTGAATTGAAAGAAAGCGGCGCGAATGCCTCTTCCGGACCCCGTGCGTCAGCATGGTTACTACCGCGTAACGGCTGCTTCCCCGGATCTGCGGGTGGCCGACCCAAAGTTCAATGTGCAGGCGTCGATTGTGATGCTGCAGCAGTCTGAAGACTCGGATCTGATCGTGCTGCCCGAACTCGGTTTGACCGGCTACACCTGTGGCGATCTGTTTGCCACGGGGACGCTGCTCGATGCCGCCCGAGACGCCCTACTGGAGTTGGTCGAAGCTACCGCTGCGATGCATGCGATCGTAGCCGCCGGTTTGCCTTTGGCGGTAGGGACGAGCGTCATGAATGTGGCCGCAATCGTCGGGCGTGGCCGGTTGTGGGGGATCGTTCCCAAGACGTTCCTGCCGACCTACCGCGAATTTTACGAGGGACGGCATTTCCGCGCCGCCAGCTCCGGTGACCCCGAGAGCGTATCGATCGGCGGCGAAGAGATTCCTTTCGGCACCGATCTGCTGTTTCGCGATCGAGACGCGGTGCTCGCTGCGGAGATATGTGAAGATCTCTGGGTGCCTGTCCCACCGAGCTCGCACGCAGTGATCGCCGGCGCCAACGTCGTTGCGAATCTGTCGGCGAGCAATGAGACTGTGGGCAAGGCACAGTGGCGGCGCGATCTCGTCGTCAGCCAATCAGGGCGGTTAATCTGCGGCTACGTCTATGCCTCCGCAGGCGGCGGCGAGTCGACGAGCGACCTCGTTTACGGAGGCCACTGTCTGATTGCTGAAAACGGCGGACTGCTAGGACAGTCCCGCCGCATCGGCGATGGCGAGCACCCGATCTTGCCCGAGCCAGCCCAGTTGACTCGGGATCTCGATCTGCAGCGTCTCATGCATGATCGGCGAGTGATGGGATCCTTCGACGATTTTCGAGATTCACTGCCTCGCCGGTATCGCTGGATCGATGTCGAACCATCCACCCCGCCGCAGACCGCTGCGAAATCTCGCGTGAAGCTGCAGCGACGCATCGACCCGCATCCCTTCGTGCCCGATGAGGCGTCTGAGCGAGAGGCGCGCTGTGCCGAGATTTTAGCCATTCAAACCGGCGGATTGGTCAAGCGCCTCGCGGGGCTGCCGGAAGACCTCACGCTCTCGATCGGTGTTTCCGGCGGTCTCGACAGCACGCTCGCTCTGTTGGTTGCGATCGGTGCCGTCGATCATCTGCAGCGTGACCGGAGCGTGATCGAGGCGCTCGTCATGCCGGGTTTTGGAACCACGTCACATACGCGCAACAACGCCGTTGACCTTGTCGAACGACTCGGGGTGACCTGCCGAACCATCGACATCCGGCAACTCTCGCTCGACACATTCACAGGGCTAGAGCACTCACCGATGGGAATCGAGGTAAGCGAGCAAACCGACATTGCGAACCTCCAGCAAGCACTGGAGTCGACCGACGACGACGCCTCGGACCTGGTCTTCGAGAATGTGCAGGCCCGGATGCGAACGCTGCTGCTGATGAGCCGTGGCTTCGTGCTCGGCACAGGCGATCTCAGCGAGCAAGCGTTGGGGTGGAGCACCTACAACGGCGACCACATGTCGATGTACAACGTCAACTGCTCGATCCCCAAAACGCTCGTTCGATACCTCGTCCGTTATATTGCCGACCATCGCTACGAGGGCGAGATGAGAACACTCCTGCATGGCATCGCCGATACCCCGATTTCGCCGGAACTTTTGCCGCCGACGAGCGATGGTCAAATCCGGCAAAGCACCGAGGCGTCTCTCGGCCCTTATGAATTGCACGACTTCTTTCTCTATCACTTTGTTCGTGGCGGCTGCGATGTGGACAAACTCCGCTTCCTGGCCGGCACCGCGACATTCGCCGAGCCCCATAGCGATGATGTGATTGAACAGACCTTGCGGACATTCATCCGCCGATTCTTCGCCAGCCAGTACAAACGCAACTGCGTCCCCGATGGCCCCAAGGTCGGTTCAGTATCGCTCTCGCCCCGTGGCGATTGGCGGATGCCGTCGGATGCTTCCGCGGCAGCCTTTCAATCCGAGCGGCCGAAATCATGAAGATCTGGGTCGATGCGGACGCCGCCCCGACGGACGTCAAAACGATCGTGTTTCGCGCCGCCACGCGGCGAAACATTGAGACGATTCTCGTCGCCAACCAACCCATCCCGATTCCACCGGCTGCCGCAGCGACGGCACGATCGGTTGTCGTCCGCGAGGGAGCCGACCAAGCCGATCGGTATATCGTCAAACACGGCCAACCGATGGAACTGGCCATCACCGCCGACCTCCCGCTGGCCGCCGATCTCGTCGCCAAAGGCTTGCTCGTCATCGATCCACGCGGGGAAGAGTATTCAGCAGCGAATATCGCCAGTCGCCTGTCGATGCGCAACTTCATGGATTCTCTTCGCGGTACAGGCGTCGTTACCAGCGGCAGCGCCCCGTATAACGAAAAAGACAAGAAAGCTTTCGCAGCCACGTTCGATCGCCTACTACAGAAAGCCACCCGCTGGCACCAAGATCATCCCGACGGCAAACAAACGTAGCATTTTGGGTTCATCCGACCGAAGCGTGCGCAGAGCACAGCGGAAGGTTTTTTGAGGCATGGCTCTCGTATCCAATGATCGTTCAACAATGCGTCCCTGACGAACAAACGCTCGCCAGGGACCGACAACACCATTGGCGTACCGCTTTTGCAGGGAAACGCTGGCGACCGAGATATCCCTTGCCAAGCCAGCACCTCTGCAGAGCTCGGCTCCGTTTCTCCCGGCAGTGCCAGTCTAACATTGATAATCACATCCCACAAATAAATCCTTCGATACGGGAGCCATGCCTTGAAAAAAAGCTCGGGCGCACCCTTCCGTCGGATCAGCCACACTAATTGATAACGCGTTACTTACTGATCCAAGCTTGCCGTTTCGTCGGCACTGCGAGTTCCCATGGCGCCCCAGACCCCGAAAGGACTTTTCGAGCCCGGCGCCTTGTGATTTCCGCCGATCGACACCGTCCACGCAGCTGCATCCTCGCCGCTATCGACCGATTCGGTAACAAAGCGAACTGCGCCATCACAGAGCAAGACATGCGCTCCACCGGCATGGTAACTGCCTGCCGAATAGACTCCTGACATCCCCCCCAACGCTGTGCTCGAGGGCATCCGGCAGGTTGGCGAATTCGGTGGCAACACCGTCGTGATCCCCGTGTAGCCGATGTGACCCTCCGCCCAACGCCGACCGCGAGGATACAACGTCCCCGCCGCGTACCGCCGCGGGTTCTCGGGGTCCGTGACTTGGCCTCCCTGTTCATTCTTGCATCCGAGAATAGGTTGTCGAGCATAGAGCGCGTTATCGAGTTGGAACTGATACGCTATGATTTCTCGCCCCTCGGGGGTACTGTCGCCAACACCGATTTCAGCCATCGCGATCGTATTGGATAACCCATCGCGAATGTCTCGAAAACCAAACTGGTACTCTCGCGTGAACGCACCACGCTTGGATGCTTTATCACCGGTATTGCCCGTCCATGAACTGTTAAAGCGAGTGTGCGTGTCAGCGTAGGCGCAACCAACGAATCGCCCACCGTCACCGTAATTGAACGCGTAGTTCGTTTGGGCCATTCCGCCGTGACGTGCCGAGTCACTCGGACAACGAATCGTCGGCGATTGTTGTCGGAACGGCTCATAGGCAGCGCCTGCGAACACAGGATCATTGGATCCGGGAGTCGGTCCCATCGCAGGGAACATATAACCAGCTTCGGATTGGAACGGATTGGAAATCGCTTGCCAAAGCGCTTGCTGTTCCATGTAGGGCAACATCGCGATCAAGCCACTCAAACGCAGATTATTCGCATCGGGAGAGTTGGTGTTGCTATCGATACCCGTCCCGCCACTTCCCATCGGAAGTTTGTCATAGGCGGAGTGGTAGTTGTGCAGGGAAAGCCCGAGCTGCTTGAAGTTATTACTACAACTCATGCGCCGTGCCGCCTCCCGAGCAGCTTGGACCGCAGGTAGTAACAATCCCACCAAAACACCAATGATGGCGATCACGACGAGGAGCTCAACCAGGGTGAAACCCTGTCTTTTGGAATGAAACGAATACATATCAACCTCAAAAATGATGACTAAGAGCCTATCCGCAAAAGGGGTAACCCTCTCCGGCGAGGCCGTTAAAAACATGTCAAATGACTCGCGTCCAAAGAGTCAGACCCGTTTTCGGGTCGGCACTTGAAGCGGGAACTGTGATTGCCAAGATCCTTCTCGTCTGAACGAGTTCGACAACCGCAAAACGTCATCGAACATCGATTAAAAACTAGTCCTCAGACCTCCGATGCCGGCACACGGACTGGCTTGATGTTCTCTTCTTCCATTCCCATTTCTTCACTGGGGTCCATGGCACCTAAGCTTGTGGTTTCTGTTGTATTGCCACATCCGGCAATAAAGCCGCACGTGAGCAGTGAACAAAGAACTTGCAGATAGAGAGGACGCATCAACACGACTCCTTTGAAAGGTGGAAAAGCAGGTGCCTAAAAACTCGCAATGAGCGAATCAGCAGGAAACTTCTAAGCAAAACATGCCAATTTTCTGAAACGGAATTAGGATAAAGAAGCCACCGCTCCACGCGTTTTTCGTGAAAAGACGGCCCCCTTCCAATGAAAGACGTCACCCGGGAGCGTGAACTTACTATGCCAAAACGGAATTTTCCTAATTTCCTTGATGTGAGGGCATGCCCGTGGTCGGTGGCGACTATCAATCGCAGTATTCACGACTGTGTCGAAGAATCATTCGGTAAGTTCGATGACGAGCTGACGTACTTCTATAGCGGGCCCAATACAAAGCACTTCCTTTTGCCGCGTCCGGAGGTTTCTCGATCCAATGTCAACTATCTCAGCAATCAAATGCGATGCGGTCGCCGAGCCAGCGGCCAACGTCTGTGACGAGGCTCTACGATATGAACGTTTCCTGGATCTATTCACGTCTGAGCGTGACGGTATCTACGGCTATATCTTCTCGATTCTCCCCAACCATGCAGACGCCGAAGACGTCTTTCAGAAATGCTGCATCGTGCTATGGCGGAAACTCGATCTCTATGTGGAAGGAAGTTCGTTTCTAGGCTGGGCATGCACGGTAGCTCACTATGAGGTTCTCAATTTTCGCCGATCTGAGCAGCATGACCGACACTACTTTAGCCAGGATCTTGTCGATCAATTGTCTCAGCAGTACCAAGGACCACGTGATTCGACGAACCCAAAGTCGGAGGCACTTCGTGCCTGCCTGCAGAAGCTCCGAAATGTCGATCGTGAACTACTCGACAAGCTTTACTGCTCTGATCAAAGCTTGGCTGATCACGCCAAGACAACTGGGAAAGCCCTTCAATCGCTATACAATCGTGCTGGAATTCTCCGCCGTAAACTCTGTGAATGTGTGCAGCGATCCATGGAATTTTCAGGAGCGGACTCGTGAACGAACCAAGTGAAAAGGCGCGGTTTGAATTCTTGGTCAACTCGCTCATCGATCAAAGAATCACGCGTGCGCAGACTGAGGAACTGGAGCGTTACCTATTGGATTGTCCAGAGCGTCAGCAGCGTTACCTCGATCGAATTGAAGTGCACGTGACGCTGACTCGGATCCTCGGCGGAATGCGGTTCTCGCCATCGCCGGCCCGTGTGTCTCTGGCAACGAAGCAGCCCCGGTGGTTGCGAAGGACGCTCATCGGTCCGATCGCAGTCGTGGCCGCAAGTCTGCTCGTCATCGCCACCGCAAGCCTACTGCAGCACTGGCAACCGAACGTTGACGTCAGCCGCCCCGTGGCGATGTCAGGCAATTCAAGGAATTCTGATGCGGAGCCGACCGACAACGGTCTCTCACACGCGACAAGTGTTGTCTTTGCCCAAAATTCTGGTGCAGAGTTCTTTGGCTCGCTGGCGCCCGAGGTCGGTACAGTGCTTGAGATGAATCGTCAGTTCATCCTGACAGAAGGCATGATCGAACTGGCGTTTCCGAAAGGTGCAACAGCGCTCGTCGATGCACCTGCCATCTTTTCGGTAGTTTCCAGTGAACGATTGTTTTTGGAAGCGGGGCAGTGTTCGGTCCACGCGCCCGAAGGGGCGCAGGGATTCGAGGTCGAAACGCCACTGGCAAACGTTATCGATCTTGGGACTCGTTTTGGCGTCGGAGTTGATAGTTCGGGCGAAACGAACGTGCAGGTAATCGAAGGTGCTGCCGAAGTGATCGAGAAAAGCCCGGATGGCGAGGCGATCTCTGCACCGGAGCTCCTGACTGCGAATGATTCCGCGGTCTACCCGCACGACCTACAGCGGTCGCGAGGTGTGTCAGCTTTGAATCCGCCCATCTATCGGTATGGACTGCCAGATCGGATTCTCCAGTATCAAGCCGCCCCGGCGCCCAGCCCTGACGCCCGAGGCGTGCAAGAACTGCTATCGATTTCGGTACAGCGAGGTGGCACGCCGTTTCAGTACGAAATTGATGACATAATTCCCACGGAAGTGACTTATTTTCGCTCGACACAGCGTGACGAGGTCCAGCCGGTTGCTTACCGCTATGGCGACAACCGACCGATTGCGGAGTTGCTCCAATCGGACAATTCGCTCGATACCGGAATTTTCAACCCGGGTGCGTCGAAACAGGCTCTGACGTCGAGTCCCACCGAGAACACAGTCGGGATGACGTTTCGTTTCGACAGACCGGTGGTGAACTCGATCGGCCCCGACATCGTCTTCTTTGAGCTCCAGAGCTACAGCAATCCCAAGATGGGAGACGCGTTTCATGTCAGCCCGCTCGAGTTCCGTCGAGGCCTGCACTCGCACACAGTTCGCGAGTTCGATATACCCATGAATTCACCTGAGGCGTTGAAGGTGGCTGGTTTCGGAGTGCTCCGCTTCGAACATCAGATCGATTCGATCGCGGACCTCTATTCCGGTCGTCATTCTCAACGGTATCGACACTTCAACTTTCGTGCCTTGGCTGTCGGCATCGACCTCTCGGATCTCGGATACGATGAGAACGAAGTCGTCGATGGCATCTTCGTGCAAGATGCCGATGACGATGAAACGCATAATGGTGGGTCGATGGTGGACCCGGTGTATGTAGGCGGATTCCCTCCGATCGACACCGATCTCCGGCATGTGGAGTCAACGACTTCCGTGCACCAAATCGATTCGAAAAAGGATCTGCCGCTCTTCGGTGCGGCCGTTAAGAATCAGGTAGAATGATTCGCCTCCGAAGGGTCAGCTCCATTTTGAATAGGCTTTTAGAGAAGGAAACTCTCTGGATGAATGAAACCTGTATCTATCGACGTGCCGTGATCACGGTGCTGTTGACCGTATTGCCGATTCCCTGCTTCGCTGATCCGGTGGCGCAGTGGGAATTTGGTAGCGAGGCGGGGATGCCATTGGAATTGCACGGTGATGTTTCTCGCGATCAGAAAGGACCGCGGCCACCTGAGTTCCCTGATTTCTCCAGCGACAACACGGCGTTACGTTTTGACGGAAAAGGCTATCTGACGCTCGAAGACCCAGGACCCAATAGTGACTTCGACTTCACCCAGGGCGACGAAATCACCCTGGAAGCTTGGGTTCGCCTCGATGCCAACGGAGGCACGTCACCAATGTATATCATCGGGAAGGGGCGTAGCGGTCGAGCTTCCGTTGCCCGAGACAACCAGAACTGGGCGCTACGTGTCGTTTCCCAAGCGGAACTGATCAAAGGAAGCTTTCTTTTTGCGACTCCGCGATCGGCTCAATCGGCTCGAGCGGACGGTCACTGGCATCGCTGGACCACCGACGCTGGTTTCACCCCCGGCACAGGTTGGCATCACGTGGCGGTTGCTTATCGCTTTGGCGAGCCTGAATCGATACGCGGATGGCTCGATGGCAAGCCGACTGGAGGCAAGTGGGACATGGGTGGCCCAACCCGCGCCGAGCCCGTGGTCGATAACGATGCGATTTGGATCGGATCGGCCAGCGGCGGTAACTTCGGAAACAGCTTCAAAGGTTGGATGGATGGCGTGGCGGTGCACCGCGTGGCGCTTGACGACGAAACTATGGCATCGCGGTTTCATCGCCTGGGTGGCGCACGCGTGATCGAGCCCCAGCCTGAAACAGCCCCGCGGCTCGGGACCATTCCCGCCGGTCAGGTCCTCGTGAGTGTTGCCGAAGGCTTCGCCAGCAATACACGTTGGCTGCACGAGAACGAGGATTGGCCGGAGGAGAACACGCGTTATTTCACGGATGCATTCTTGATGTCACGCATCCCGCTTCGATACGACGATTGGGGGATTCGAAGTCGCTGGGAAGGCCCATTGCTTGTCAGAATCGCGGGCGATGTCGACTTGCCGCTCGGCGAACATTCGTTTTTGGTCAGAACCCGCTCGCTGAGTCGATTGTGGATCGATGGTGAACTTGCGGCGCGAACAGGATCGGTGAAACGTCGGGGCGGGAATCTCCAGCCAATCGTACCGATCCCTGATCCCGTAGTGCCCGGTGCCCGATTGCTACCGTTCCCGCAGCAAGAGGTGATGTTCGATCATGTCGTCTCGCCGCCGAAGGGTGACACGCCCGAGAACTCGGCCGATACCTCACTAGCCTCGGTAGACTCAGCTGAGCCCTCTCGCAGCGAGCATGGCAGTCGCCGAGTCCGCGTCGTTTTGGAGTTGATTGTTGGTGGCGGTGGCCAGCGAATTGAATCCGGAGAAGTCTGTGTAGCGATCCAACCCAACCGGCGTGGTCCGCTCTTCGTACTGACCCCCGATTCGGTTTCACCTTTGCCCCTGACGGACGAATCCATCGAACCTCAATTGCAGGTTCTCGAGCGGAGGGTGCAGGCTACCGACGACGCGACGCGTAGGCAGGCCGCACGTTCTCAAGACGCGTTTTGGCAGAACCGTCATGCACTGGCGCGGGATTGGTCGCATCAGCGTTTTGATCAGCACTTCGCAGAGTCGCTTCCCCCGAGTGCAGATGGGGCCAACGGCGGTCAGATGATTGATTTGCTGTTAGACCAGAAGCGGTCGATACGGCATTCCGATCAATCAAAATCGGAACCGGCGTCGACGCTGAATTTTCACCAAGCGGTGCTGCCCATCTTGCAAGACCAGTGCTTCCGCTGCCATGGGAAGAAGATCCAAGGAGAGCTTCGCTTGGATTCGCTCGAGCACGCCCTCGCCGGTGGTGAATCCGGTGAACCCGCCATCGTGCCAGGCGATCCGGACGCGAGTGAATTGATTCTACGTGTCCGTGACGGAGACATGCCGCCGACCGATGATGGATTGAGCGACGAACAGATCGCTGTCTTGGAACAGTGGGTCCTTGACGGGGCGAAGTGGCCAGCAGCGACCGCTGAGCTGGCAACCCTTGCCGAGGTTCCCTTGGTGGATGATGCTGCGTTCCTCCGCCGCGTCTATCTCGACACAGTGGGTGTCGGCCCAACATCCGATGACGTCCGCAGATTCCTGGCCGACGATGCTTCTGACAAGCGAAGCGAGCTCGTCCAGACTCTGCTCCAAGATGATCGCTACGCAGATCATTGGGTCAGTTTCTGGATGGATCTGTTGGCCGAGAACCCGGGGCTCCTCAATGCGTCGCTCAATAGCACAGGCCCCTTTCGTTGGTTCCTGTACGATTCGCTGCGTGATCGCAAGCCGCTCGATCGCATGGTCACCGAATTGATCATGATGCGAGGAAGTGTATCTGACGGAGGGAGTGCAGGGTTTGCAATCGCGGGTGAAAATGATTCACCGATGGCAGCCAAGGCACATATCCTCGCGTCAGCGTTTTTGGGCGTGGAGCTGCAGTGCGCTCGGTGTCATGATTCCCCCTTCCACAGCACCACCCAAGAAGACCTCTTTTCGATAGCCGCGATGTTGAATCGCAAGCAGCTCTCACCGCCCAAAACGAGTCGCGTTCCAGCAGCGTTTTTTGAGGGCATCGGTCGTGAATCGCTGATCAAAGTGACCTTGGCACCCGGCGCCCAGGTCAAACCAAAATGGCCATTCGCGGACTTGACGGGGATCGAGAACTCCGACATCTTGGATGAGTGGGTGCATCAGCCCGACGACAGTCGCGAGCGACTCGCCGCGTTGATCACTGGGCCGCAGAACCAGCGATTTGCGAAGGTCGCCGTCAACCATCTTTGGAACCGATTGATCGGCGCCGGGATCGTCCAACCTCTGAACGATTGGGAGGGTAGCGTCGCTAGCCACCCCGAGCTTCTCGACTGGCTAGCCTACGAATTGGTGACCCATGACTATGACCTCGGCCACATCCAACAATTGATCATGACGTCGCAACTTTATGGGCGTCAGGCAGTGGGTGAAAACCGGACAGCTACCGCCGAACAAAGGTTCTTCGGCGCACCTGACCCCCGGCGATTGACCGCCGAGGAGATCGTCGACTCTCTCTACGAGTCGAGCGGCAAACAGATGGATAGCGAAGAATTAACGTTCGTGCATGATGGGTACACCACCACGAAAAGTCGCATGACACTCGGCAAGCCCCGTCGCGGCTGGATGCTCGCTGGGTTGAATAATGAACGCGACCGCCCGAGTCTTTCGATGCCGCGTGCCCAAGCCATCACCGACGTCTTGCAGGCATTCGGATGGATTGCCGAGCGGCAACAACCACTTGCCCAACGGAACACCGCCGCCAACGTGCTGCAGCCTGGGATCTTGGCCAACGGCAATCTGACGATGTCGCTCACACGCGCCAGCAATCGCAGCGAATTGGCACAAATCGCCGTGGACAGCGATACGCCTAGCGAATTGCTCGACGAGCTATTCCTGCGCTTCTTGGCCCGATATCCCAGTCCCTCCGAACACGACATGTTCGTCGGTGCACTCGCTGAGGATTTCGACGATCGAGTGCTACCACGCGAAGAGATCGTGCCCGTTGAAGATCCCCCGCCATTGCCGCAGTCCACATGGACAAATCACCTCGTCCCCGAGGCCAATCGCGTGCAACTTCAATGGCAGGCGAGGGTACGACAAGGCCCCGCCGCTGACCCACGTCTGGAGTCGACGTGGCGATTGCGCTACGAGGATGTCATTTGGAGCCTCGTCAATGCGCCCGAGTTCGTTTGGGTACCCTGAACCCCCGTCCGCACTACCCCCTAGGTCAAAGATGTCACAATCCACACGACGCCGATTTTTACAAACCAGTGCAGCGGGAGTGGGAGCTCTATCGTTGCCCACAGCAGCCTTCGGTGAAACCGCCGACACGCACTTGAAAGGAAAAGCCGAACACGTCATCTCGATCTGGCTCGGAGGCGGGATGGGGCAGATGGACACCTTCGATCCGAAACGCCGTGGCGATCCGAAAGCCAAGGTGGCAGGCTCCTATTACGACGCGATCGATACATCCGTTCCCGGCGTGCAGGTTTGCGAACACCTGTCCGGCGTCGCCCAACAGATGGATCACGTCACGGCCGTCCGATCAGTCCATCACGACGTCATTGATGAACACGCTGCGGCAACCAATCGCATGCACACCGGTCGTCAGATCAGCGGCACGGTCACCTATCCATCGCTTGGATCGATTATCTCGCACGAGCGAGGTAGCGCGGGTGATGGTGCACCACCCTATGTGCTGATCGGCTATCCCAATGTCACACGGGGACCTGGGTTCCTCGGTGCCAAACACGGTTACCTCTACTTGACCGATACCAGCCAGGGTCCAGCAGGATTGTCGCCACCGCCCGGGATCAGCGATTCGCGTCGGGAACGCCGGCAAGCCTACCTGACTGAGCTGCGCAAGACCGCGTCGGCAGCCGACATTAAACAGATCGCAGAGTATGACGAAGTGATCCAAGAGAGTTGGAAGCTCAGCGGCCCGCATTTCGGATCGGTATTCCAGCTCGACGAAGAACCTGATGACCTGCGAAATCGCTACGGAGGGGAATTCGGCCAACGCTGCTTACTCAGCCGGCGGTTGGTCGAACGGGGAGTGCGGTTCGTCGAAGTCAGCCATAATTTGAACTTCCTCAATGGTTCGGGTTGGGATGTTCACAACAACGGCATCGTCAACCAACACAAACTGATTTCTGAACTCGATCAAGCTTTGGCGACGATGATCGAGGACCTGCGCGAAAAACAAATATTGGATAAGACCCTGATTCTTGTTACCACTGAATTCGGGCGTCCATCGGACTTCGATAGCGGTGGAGGCCGTGGTCACCAGGGCACCGCGTTTAGCTGCGTGCTTGCTGGGGGAGGTCTGTCACACTGCGGCGCCTATGGGGAGACCGACGAGATGTCCAAACGCGTTGTAACGGATCCGGTCTCGGTTCCGGATCTGTTCGCCACCGTCTGCGCCGCCGTCGGTGTCGACCCAGAGAAAAACCTCTACGATGGTGACCGGCCCATTCCCATCACCGATCGGGGCGTTCCGATTGCGAAGTTGTTTGGGTAGGACTCGTCGCCTCGTCCACTACGCCAGAGCCTGGGATTTCAAAGTATCGATCAGTAGCGAATTTTGAATCCCTTCCGATCGGCAAGCGGTTCTCGGGTGTCGACGAGGGTTTCGTTGATTTTGAACTCCATCGAAGCAGCGACTCTCTGCGCGAGTTCCTCGACGCTCTCGACGGGGCCTTGCACGTCCATCGTCACATCCCCGTCGGGTTCGTTTTTGACGAAACCAGCGACACGGAGCCCTCGCGCCTGCGAGATCGCATTGGCGCGAAACCCCACCCCCTGAACGTCGCCTCGATATCGAAAGATTTTTCGCTCTGTTTTCATCGGGTAATCACTCCAAAGATGGGGAAGAGCGCGGTCAGAATTGGTGTATTTTAATGCGCGGCCCGTTGACATCCTACGCCCTTTTCAGGGATGTTATCAGGCATGTCTACACGCCGACGCGCCCGCGAAATTGTCCTGCAACTCCTTTACGAAGCCGATCTGAACGATTGGCGCGACGCGGATGCCTCACGCCGTTTCATTCGCTCTCGCTTACAGGGGCGAACGCTGCTGACGAATTTCGCTCGAGAACTGCTCGACGGAACCATCGCCCACCGCGATGAAATCGACCAGGAACTGAAGCGGTTGTCTACCAATTGGGCGCTTAGCCGGATGCCGGTCACCGACCGAAACGTGCTGCGACTCGGGGCGTATGAGATTCTGTATTCCCAAACGCCGGGCCAGGTGGCGATTTCGGAAGCGTTGACATTGGCACGGCGCTACGGCGGCGAGCACAGCCCTCGATTTATCAACGGCGTGCTCGATCGATTGTTCAAAAAGTCCGTCGCCGAGAAGACGACCGTCGCCTCGGAATAGCCCACCATGCGTTCCGCGTATGCCGAAGTGCTGCGAGTCGCGGTGCCCCTGATGATCAGCACGGGCATGTTCTCGCTCGTGCTGTTTGTCGATCGGACCCTGCTATTCCAACATGAACCGTCGCAGATGGGGGCGGCGATGGCTGCCGGGAACCTCTTTTGGGTCTCTATCTGCGTCTTTGTCGGGATCGCTTCGATGACCGGTGCGATCGCCAGCCAGTATGTGGGGGCAGGGCAGCCGCGCCGTATTGGGCGATTGCTGTGGCAGTCGGTCTGGTTCTCTCTCGCCACGATGCCGGTGTTCTTGCTGGCTGCCTACTTTGCTGAACCGCTCTTTCGTTGGACCGATCAAGCACCCTCACTTATCCCTGCTGAAACGATCTATTTTCAGATTCTGATGTGGGGCGGCGCCGGTGAGGTGATGCAAACCGCCCTCTCGGGTTTCTTCAGCGGCACCCATCGAACTCGCACGATCGCCGTCGTCAGTGTCGTTTCCGGTGTGATCAATCTGCTACTGGACTATCTGCTCATCTTTGGAGTCGATCCAGCGTGGTGGGGTGCCGCGGGGCCGCGGATGTGGGAGCTGGGGATTGCCGGAGCGGCCTTAGCGAGCGTGATCGCGTTCTGGTTCAAAGCCGTCTGCTACGCCGCGATTCTCCTCCGCCCGCAATATCGCTTCACCTACGGTATCCTCCAGGGGATGCGTCTGGACCGGCGGATGCTGCAGCGATTGATTTACTTTGGATTTCCCGCGGGGCTGATGTATGCTACCGAAGCGACCGCATTCACGGTGATCGTGTTGATGATCGGCCGGCTCGGTGATGTCCCGTTGCAGGCCACGACGATGGCGATCAATTTCAATATGATTGCCTTCATTCCGCTGGTCGGATTGTCGATCGCTGCATCGGTCTTGGTGGGCCGGCATTTGGTCGGCAGCGGTCCCGATCGCGCCGTCCGCTGCGTCTGGGCGGCGTTGACGATCGCCTGGTTGTATTCAGCCGCCTGGGCGCTGATCTACTGGTTTGGCGCCGAGACGATGATTTCACTCTACTCGGTCAACCCAGCCGCATCGACGATTCCAGCCGATGCAAGGTTGGCCCTGCAGACCGCGCAAGGACTGCTAGGGTTCGTCGCGATCTACGTGCTACTCGACGCAACACAGCTGATTCTCGCCGGCGCCCTACGGGGGGCTGGCGACACGTGGTTTGTCATGATCGCCGGACTCGCTGTGTCCATCGTGACATTAGGCATTGGCTTGGCCTGGGAGCCCGACTGGCAACCGGCCCTCTGGGGAGCCGATGCGACTGCCCCCGCGAGCGAAGAGGGGTCGATGTCCGCTTCGGTGACCGCCGTATTGATGTGGTGGTGGTGGATCATCACTGCCTTTGTCGTCTTGCTCGCCGCCGCCATGACGCTGCGGTATGCGCAGGGGTCCTGGAAGAACATGCGGATGATCTAGAGCGCTACCGACGCGTTGGCGTGGGAGTCTCCGCGGTCGTGGAGCGGATCATACTTGGGAACCAAGATTCCAACGTTTGACTGACACCACTGAGGGTCCGTCGCTGAATCGTCGGCCCCGAGATCGGCCCATCGACCTCCACGGTGAAGAACGTGTAGCGGTTGTCACGCAGAGGGCTGATGACCTTGCTGAACAAGTTGGTGGGGCTGACCTTGGTATTGAACGTGAGATCGAGATGCTCCAATCGTGTCAGCGTTCCGCTGCCATCGAGTGCGATCAAGTCGCCCCACAGGGACAGACGATTGAAATTCACGTCTTCACCGAAGATCGCAAATTCAGTTTGGGCATCAGTAAACGCAACGTCTTCGGTAGGAGTGATGCGGAGCAGGTTGAAGAACTGCACCAACATCGGCAGCTCGTACATATTGGCACCACTGACGCGCGCCGTCCCGGCTCCCTTGAGCAGATCCGAATCGCCCAAGCGTCCATCGAGCCTCGAATTCATGTCGAAACGCCCAGTAATCCCTGATCGTGTTTGCCCCATCTCAGCGAGGATGGTGGCGAGCTGGGCGTTGCCCATCGACACTCCGACATCAAAATCGCCGCTCGACATGGCGAGGATCCCGCTCACGTCGAGCTGGCCGTCGAACATGGTCCCCGAGATCGGTGGCCGAGACGGCTCACCGTCGGCCCCGCCCCTGATCTCACCAGGGATGTTCAGCTGCATACCGGAAATCGGATCCACGTCACTAGCGAGTGTCCCCAGCCGTAATTCCTCCCCCACGATTGAAAAAGGTCCTGTCAGCGAAGTGACCTGGAGCCCATAGGCATGCAGTGAATCTATCGCAACCTCACCGCCGGCCCGCACTAGTTCACCGTCCTTGATGCCGCGGATCATGATCTCACCGCGGAGGGAATGAACCGGACCGACGTCGGCGATCCGATTGCCCTCGAGCTGCAGAGCGAGATCCCACTCGATGACAGGCGATGTGTTTTCGTCTTGAGGCAAAAGGATATTCGTGACGCCGCGCAGCCCCAAGGGTCCACGCAGGTCCAAGCCACGCATCGCCCAACTCATCTGGTCCGGCATCGCGGCAATAAACTCTTCATCGGGAATCAGCCGACTGCCACTCTGCAAATCCAAGGAGAGCAGCCATTGCCCCGACGGCTCCGCCTGACAGACGCCGTCGGCGATCAAACGCGACGCGTCATGTCTCCCGCGAAGGTCCTCAATGCGAATGACACCGTCGTGCAATCCTACTTTGCCTCCGACAATATCAACACGGTAGGGAATGGCCTTGGGTCGGATGCTCAACGGGTTCGGGTTGGCCCGTGATTCCGTTTGATGCGATGCATCGAGCGACAGTGCGATCGGAGAGGTACCTGATTGTCGGATTTGCACGTCGAGTTTATCCAACGTGCCCGCCGGCGAGAGCGCATCCCAAGCCGATCGAGAAGATTCTGGCAGCGAGACGCGAAGCGAATGGTCCATCGCTAAATCGGCTACGCGGAATCGCAGATTCAATTCCGACGGTGCCTGCTCGCGAGGCATCTGATACAAGCCGTCGCAGGCAATCTTGGCCGCTCCGGCATTGTTGCCGGTGAATCCGATCAAACGGACGAGGTCATCCTCGACTTGGATACGACCGGCGACATTGTACAGCGGGTAGGCGAACTTTTCGTAGCGCAGCGTTCCGCCAATAACCCGTAGATCGATCTGTCGACTCGTCACACCCGCTGCATTCGTCGAGATCGTCGCCGAGGCCAACTCGATCGCCCCACGCGGCTGTAAAGAACGAACGAAACTCTCGAGTCCGGTCGGCTCGGAATCCGCTGCCATTTCTCCGCTCGCCGGTAGCACACGTGGGCTCAAGGCCGATAGCAGTGCATTGTTGATTGCGATCGCTCCATCGGATTGGATCACAATCGTCTTCTCGGGCGAAGTGTCTGCGCCGGGGTTTACCTTGCGTGGCACGTCAAAGCGGCAGTGGATCGGTCGCCCACCTGCGACCCCCGTCAGATGCTGGGCGATCACGCGGTCATCGGCGATTTGGATCTTCCCATAGAGTTTTTCAACGGGGTAGGGAAACTTGTCAAACCGGACTTCCACCCCTTTGCACTGCACGTCCGCCTGGATCCCCCAAGGCTGGCCATTGAACGGGTCTGGATGTGCCCACTGAGCAGCCATGTCGACATAGCCGGCTGGTCGAAAACGATCGAAGATGAGTGCGGAGCGAGCGGGTAACGAGCGGCGGAGTCCCTCGTTAAGCTGCAGATTCTTCGTCCCCATTTGGAAACGGGAATTGGACAGCGATGCGGTCAAATGAAATTCGCCAATCGCTATCGAAAATACCTCCGGCCGCTGATGCAGTGGCTTCAGGTAGCTCGATGTTGTGGATGCCGGATCGATCACGGCGACTTCGATATCGCTCGAACCCTGCACCTGGCAGGTGGCGGATCCAAACTTAGCTTCGGTGGGAAACAACTCCAACTTTGTCGGTGTCAAATGCACTCGCCCATGGAGCTGCTCAATCCTGTCGGGCAGACGCTTGTCGGCGTATCCACCCTGCCGGATCACGTAGTCAATATCATAGTCGAGCGTGTGCGGCTGGGCCGGGACATCGCCGCTGGAGAGTGTGCCCAACTGCACCTGGACATCCAAATCACCGGCCACGCTGAACTGAGCGTCCGCGGGCAGGCGAATGGGTAGCCAGGTTTCCATCCGCGCATACAATTCATCACTGAGTCGCAAATCGGCGACGCGTGACTGCACGAGCGTCTGGACGACGCTTTCGTCTCGGAGCATCTGCGAGAACTGCATGTCACAGTGACGATAGAGATCGCTACTGCCCCGGAACGTGACCCTGCGACTGCCGTCCCCTACCCCAAATCTGTCGGGTGTGTTTTCAATTCGGATCTCTGACCAATGAAACTGTAGCGGTGCCGTGCTGGTGCTCGCGGCGATGTCACGACGCCCCCCCCCATCTTGGAGGTCTGCCGAAGCGTCGTCCTTGGCAGCATCTTTGGCCTCGATTGTGACGTTCAGCCCGACGTCGCGGAGTTCGATTAGAGGACACGTGGGGCCAAGCTTAGGTGGTGGCCATAAACCCGCCAACGAAAACTCGCCGTCGGACTGCAAACTCGCGTCGGCGGTCACACCGTCGATGACCACCCGCCGGGTCTTCAACGGATTGCGACGGTCAAGCAGTTCCTGGATATCAATGTCGGAGAAAACCGTGATTCGTTTGATCGCGACAGCTGGCTCAGCCTGCCAACTCTGCAAGATCGTGTCACGGAGGATGGCAACGCGACTGTGCTGCGAATCAGTCGCAGCACTGAACGAGGTGCGCGGCGAGAGTCGAATGTTTTCAAACTGCAGCCCTATCCCCGGGCGAAAAACGCCGCGTCCAATCGACACGTTCCAGTCCACGTAATGCTCGGCAAGTTGACTCTCGAAGATCCGCCGCGCTTGCTCGCCGAGCGTTTGCGGCCCGATCGTTCGGATCACGACCAGCGTCGCCAGGCATATCAACACCACCACCAACAACGTCTTCAAACGGTTGCGGCCCGCGTGAGGGCGTGAATCGGATTCCGATGAAGTCAACGGAGGCGTCTCATCCGTGAGAGCAAAACTCGGCCAATGAATGTGTGCACATCGAGCCGATACTAGCGGCTTTTTTCCTAGCTTATCCAGCCCAAAAATGAGGCAAACTGATAGAGCCAGGGACTCTGCCAGGGCGACTCGAGGCTCGCCGAGACCGAAAAGACACTGGCGGCAAGCAGCCCCAACACGACAAGCCCACCGGCCCAATTATCCGTCAAGCGGTCGAACTCCGTCACAATCGCGTAGACCCACAGCGGCGTGAACCAGAGCATCCAGCGAAAACACACACTCACCCCCCCATAGTTGCGGTCTATCTCCGGCCGAGCAACGTAGAAAAGAAAACAGACAACGGTCGCTGTCACGATTGCCGCCGCGAGATATCGCCGATCTCGCGGCCCGTGCGAGATCCGATGGATCAAGCCCGACGGTACCAATAGCCAAATCGGTGTTAGAGAAAACAGCCCATAGTACCCCACCGTCGCCTGGAGCGCGTAAACCACGCGGCTGGGTTCGCCGCGATCCACGCCCGATCGCCGGCCCGTCCTCCAGTAGCTGCCGGGGTAGTCGTACCAGTCATCCCACTCGACGAGCTCCCACTTCGCGTTCTCTCCGCCCGTTTCTCCTCGCCTGACCTTCCACTGCTGCTGCTCGATTCTGCCGTCCTGGTGGAAATCGGCGACGACCTCGAATTCCGCAGCGTCACCGTTGAGTTTGCGAACGGCGATCGAGTCCGCACCGCTGAGTGGATCGAGTCGCTGCAGTGACCCCTCCAACGTCGCCCGGAGCTCGTTATCGGTATCGGCTGCTTCGAGATCCTTCGAGGAAAAAACGGTGACCACGCTGCCGTCACCTCGATGGGCATACGGCGTCTTCCAGGTTTGGTGCGCCCAATAATTAGTGCCGAAGATCCCCACGGCAACCAGCCCTGCGCCCGCCAAGAAACCGATCATGCTGCGCCGCATGAGCAGCGCGAATAACACCGCCCAAAGAGCAAACATCGAGAGCGCAGGCAGTTCGCAGGCAACCGCAAAAGCAGCCGACATGCCAGCGACCGCCCAAACCAAGAACGTGGGCCGATAAGTGATCCCCGCAAACGAGTCGTGAATTTTTTCGCTCGCACGTAGGTACAGATACAGCGTCAAGGATGTCGCCGCAGCAGCAAACAGGTGATTGTTCAGTGCGATGGCGAACGGCGTCAGCATGGTCGCAAAGCAACTCGCGATCACAGCCAGTCGCTTCGCCAGATCCTGGGCGCTCGACAATTCAATACTGAGCGTCATCGTGATCAGAAACAACGCCAACAGAGGCAGATTGATCAATAGCAACAGCAATCGTGGAACGTAAATCGGGTGCTCGCTCAAGTTCAGCCCGGTTATTCGGCGGACACCCCAATACACCCCGGCAACCATCGTCGTTAACAGGGTTGGTTTGCTGCTGTAGTAGTGCAACCGCCCGTCCTCGCCGATATGACGAACCTTGTCAATCGTGTCCCATAACCGGTGCCCGCGGTCGGTCTGGATCGAGATCAGCTCATCAATTTCAAATGTCTGTTGCTCCACCAACGCGGCAACGGTCACCCATCGGCTGCGATCATTCGCACTCAGGAATGCCGCATCGCCCTCGGGGTTGATGACCGTTGCGATTCGACCGGCAACCAATGCCAGCGCGATCACGATCAGAATCCCGTGCATCAGCAACCGCTTGTTTCGCGGTTCGTCATGTTTCCGCATCAACGTCGGCCCACTGTCTCGGAGACGCTATAGAGCACACTCGAGCGAGGCAAAGACTCGTCAGCCACACCGCGCTGAGCCCCGGTCGCATTGCCCTGCAGCGTTCGCAGGGAACGATCGCGGGCCGCTGAAACAGAAACTATCAACTCGGCAATCAGGCCCGCCAAGACGCACTGGGCCCCCAACAGCACAGCCAGGATGCAGTAATAAAACACGGCCGTTGCGTGCAGATGCAGAGGCTCGCCGCTGCCCAACCGCGTCAGTACCCACATCACGCTGAGGTAGATCATGCCGAGAGATCCAACGGCAAAGCACATCAACCCAGCGGAACCAATCAAATGCAGTGGCCGGCGTGCGTATCCAGTCAACAAATAGATACTCATCAAATCGAGAAATCCCTTTCCCAGTCGCGACAGACCATACTTGGATTGCCCGTGCACACGTGGGTGATGCAGTACCTCGATCTCGCCGACCTTCCAGCCGCGGGCGGCCGCGAGAACGGGGATGAAGCGATGGCGCTCGCCATACAGATCGACTTCATCCAACACATCGTGCCGGTATGCTTTAAAACCACAATTGTGATCATGCAGCCGCACGCCGGTCAGCCCGCTGACCATGGCATTGAACACACGGCTCGGCAGGACCTTGTGCCAGGGGTCATGACGCACGCGTTTCCAGCCGCTGACAACGTCGAGAGACTCCTTATCGAGCGTCTCGAGGAACCGTGGAATCTCGTCCGGATCATCCTGCAGGTCGGCATCCATCGTGATCACGATCTTGCCGCGAGCGACCGAGAATCCGGCACTAAGGGCGGCCGCTTTGCCGAAGTTGCGACGCAGCCGAATCGCCCGCGTGCCGCGATGCGCGGTCGCTAAATCGCTCATTCGGGCCCAGGTCGCATCGCTCGAGCCGTCGTCGATAAAGATTACTTCGACACGCTGATCGGCGCGTTGGCAGACGTCGAGAATTCGCTCGTGCAGAGTGCCCAGCGATTCCTCCTCGTTCATGGCTGGAATCACGATGGACAAGTCCGGAGTCGGCGCGGGGTTACGCACCGTTGCGGGCTGACTCTGCGGCTCGACCGGATGACTTGCCAGAACCACGGGATCCTGTGCAACGGGAGCCTGTGCTGCCCACGATTGATCGGTTGGAGTATTCATCAGGGTACTTCAAAAATGGATCGGACGCGTACTTCGCGTGCTCACTACCTTAACCCCAACACAGCTGCTCTGCATCAAAGATGGGGCCATCGACACAGGTTCGTTTGTAATCCCACTCGCCATCTTCCTGGATCACCTTGGCCACGCATGAAAAACAAATACCGATGCCGCACGCCATCGGCGTTTCCATCGAAACCTGCACATCGACACCCTGTGCCGCGCCGACTTCGGCGACCTTCTCCATCATGATTTCGGGGCCACAGGTCAAAACTCGGATCTTAGCGTCCGGCGATTCCTGCTGCAGCGTTTGAATTCTCTCGGCGAGTACATCCGGCACGAGCGCTTGGCGGCCTTCGGACCCGTCGTCGGTGCAAGTCGTCACGGCAAAACCTGCGTCGCGAAAATCACTGACTCCGGCGAGTAGTGAGGAGCGACGGGCCCCATAGATCATCTCGACGTGGTCGGCCCATCCTCGCTGCAGGGCATCGCGTCCGGCCATCAGCATGGGTGTTTGACCGATTCCACCAACCGCCATGATCAATCGCTCACAAGGATCATCGCGAAACGCATTGCCGAGCGGCCCCCAGAGCGAGACCATCGTGCCGACGGGGGCTTCGGACAGCGGCCGCGTCAACGCTCCTTTGCGGAGATAGATCAGATCAACCGAATCGGCGGCATTGCTTTCCGGATCGGGATGCACGTCGTAGATCGCAAAAGCGCGTCCGATCAGCGGCGCGTCGAGCCCCGCCAGTCGAATCATCACGAACTGCCCCGGCTTCGCGGTTGCCGCGATCGCGGGCGCCCGCACCCGCATCAAGTAGGTGTTCTCAGCAACCTGCTCATTGAGCAGCAAGGGTGCGTCGAGATGTGAGATCGCGTCGGCGTAATGTTTCGCGTGCAGAGTCGCCATGGTGGTCTATCGTTTTCCTTTGCGTTTTCCAGCTGCCTTGCCGGATCGTCCAGCCGTCTTGCCGGATTTTCCTGCCCGTCCATAACCGCGTCCGCTCCGTTGACCAGAGGTTTTCGTCTTCGCGGATCGCTGTTTTGTTTTGCTCTTCGTCTTTTCCTGCGGCTTCTCGTCGAGGACTTCGTCGCCCACAATGATCGTGCCGACCCGGTTTTTGTCCCGCTCGGGCAGCTTGGTCGGGCGCCGCGTCGCCTTCACTGGCCGCCGGTTTTCCTGGCGTTGGTCGCCTCCGCCGGCGCTCTTCTTCGCAGACCGTTTGGGTGACTTGCCGCCGCTCTTTTTGCCTGCCGGTGGTAGGTCGCGAGGCTTGCCCACACCCGGGCCTCGCCCGTCCGCACCACCGCGACCGGCTGCCTGTTCGGCGCTCGGCTTCTCCGGAGGTGCCGCAGCGGCTTGATCAGCGATCGCGTGCAGTTTGTCGATCTCGGCGCGGGTGAGCGTGCGATAGGCACCCGCTGGCATATCCCCCAGTCGCAGCGGGCCGATGGCAATCCGCCGCAGCGTTTGCACCTTGTGTCCGAACTTCGCCAGAATCCGCCGAATCTCGCGATTCTTTCCCTCACGCAGCCGGATCTCCATGTCCGTCGCCTTCTTCTTGGCCTTGAGAATCTTGGCACCATCGACGCGAACGAGCCCCTCGGCGATGTAGATCCCCTGCCGCATCTTCCGCATCGTCTCCGGCTTGACCTCACCAGCCACCGTCACCCGGTAGATCTTCTGCACACCGAAACGGGGGTGAGCCAACGACTGAGCCAAATCGCCATCGTTGGTGAGCAGAATCAACCCATCACTGCTGCGGTCGAGACGGCCGACGGGATAGACCCGCTGTGTCGGCGGGACCAGATCGACCACCCGAGGCCGGCCCTGAGGATCGGAATTGGTGGAAACCACCCCGGCCGGCTTGTGGACGGCGTAATAGACGAGCTTTTGAGGTTTCAGAGGCACGCCATCGACCCGCACCTTCTGCGTCGTTGGGTCCACGTTCACCGCGAGCTGGGTGACCGTTTCACCGTCGATATCGACACGTCCTTCCCGGATCAATTCCTCGCAGTGCCGTCGGCTACCGAGCCCCGCCGAGGCGAGGACCTGGTTGAGACGCTTGGCACTTGTCGACGATTTGGGACGTGCTCCCGACTTCGCACGACGGGGTTGCTGCTTGCGAGGAGCGGGTTGGCGAGGCATGACAGCAGACTTGACGGGAGAACAGGAACAGAGCAGGAAGACGAACGGATCGCCTGGAGAGATCGACTACCTACCCAGTTTAGCAGCCTCGAGCGTTTTGTCGCAGTGGGCCACCCCAAAGGACGTTATTTCCGGGACCTGAAGTCGACGCGGTTCCAGGTTTCCGACCAGAAACGTCAGTCGCGAGGTTAAAAGGAAATCGGATCACTCACGATCAGATTCTCATCCTTGATCCACGTCAACGCGAATGGCTGCCACCGTGGGAAGACTTTACTGGAAGCCCCTCGCGCTGAGCGACCACGTCCGCAGCGACCAACGGGAGCGAAGGTAAGCTGGGAGCGGGACACGCCCGACGACTGGTCGGCTTGCCAAGTCGGTTTCCTAGCCTATTCGCAGCGACTGAGCATACCAAAAGAACCCCTTCCCCTTGCATACCAAAAGAACCCCTTCCCCTTTTCGGGCACTGTTCCCAAAAACCAGTATGCTGAGAACACTAATCTTCGCTAATCGCACCCTAATCCACAGCTGCTGGTCCCCGCCGCCCGGAAGTGCAACGCTCGAATTTGCTTGCGTGCGTGTGAACGACTCGATACGATTGCGTTATCGCCGGTCGCGTAGTGTGTTGCTACGCGCGCGATCGCGGGTACGCTACGAACAACTGCAGTGCACCGGTTAACGCGTCACCTCCACTCCGGCGGTTGGCTTCGCCAGTTCTCCGCCTCCGCTGCGGTGCCACGTTGCCCGGTGACCTCTACGTTATCCGACTCATATACCATGACATCCCCTAGCGACCACATCGTTACATTTGTTCAATGGATACCATGGGCGGATCACCGCATATGTGACGCGATGGGTCGGCATCCGGAACTGCTCAAAAATGCAGTCCCGATTTTTTCGCATTTGCTTGCCGCAGAGCATATCTGGCTATCCAGAATCAATGGTCATGATCCACGCTTGGCAGTATGGCCGACGCTTACTTGGGACGATTGCATCTCATTGCTAAACGAAAATGAGGTTGGCTATGGAAGATTATTGGAGTCGATGGCGTCGAACCAAGTTGATCGCGTCGTGAGTTATTGCGATTCCAAAGGCAACGCAAACTCCACCGCCCTAATTGACATAATTTTCCATGTCGGATCACATGGCTCATATCATCGCGGTCAGATTGCTAAAATGATCGGCTCTGTTGGTGGGCAAGTGCCCTACACAGACTATTTCGTGTTTGTCAGTGCACTCCAAAATGGCGGATAACAAAACAATGCAATTGAGTCGCGAAGAGCAACCCAAAAGACCCCCTTCCCCTTTTCGGGCACCCTTCCCCTTTTCGGGCACCTTCGAGAAGAACCTCCACAAGAGGCAACGAGCCCTTTCGCTTTGCGTGGCTGATTGGCTTGAGAACTCGTCGCCTCCTGTCAGTTACCAACAAGTATCCCGTTAGGGATTAGAGAGAATAGCCGTAGGTCAGCGCAGCGCCGCCTCATAGGCATCAAGTTAAGGATTGATCTATAAAAAAAGCGGAAAACCGTTCATAAAGTGACTTGAATTACAACCTCGTCACCTCGGAGAACGGAGTTTCCGCATGGACAGAGTAACAGCGCTGGC
>NZ_SJPK01000004.1:313645-546321 GCF_007859855.1 Allorhodopirellula solitaria | reverse complement strand
GGGATTGAATTTCAGAATCTGCGATTGCTTGAGTGAGGCTTCCGACGATACCTTTGACATCCATGAGGCTTCCTTTCCTGCGGTGTTAGTTTGAGCACCAACATTTTGCAGGAGGAAGCCTCTTTTCATGAATACCAATCTCGCCGGATCACAGGCGCACTACGCGGATCGCACCCCTGCACCTGCTTGGAACCCAAGCAACGCGTGATCAACATGTCGTATCCGGTGGTGTTCGTTTGCACTCAAGCTACCGGCTATTTTCCATCACCCCTGACGGGATACTTCAGGGTATGGAACGGCTCGCTGCTTCGTCCAATACGACACCTACTTACTCACCCGTTCCTCAGTGGAATGGCGTGGACTGAAGCGGTTTTGGATTTTGAGCCGTCGGCGCTAGCCGAATGGCACTTACTTTGGTTTGCGAAGCGGTCTTGGTAACCCGACGCGTGAGCGAGGATGATCGCTTGTCCACGCAAAGCACTGCATTCTCCTCGCTGACGCATCGGGCTACCAACCTAGTCATGCCCCAAATGGAGCCGAAGTAAGAAATAGCGGTATGAAGAACCCGCGGCTAGCGCCGTCGGCTCACTAAGTCCACACCATTCGTTCCTGAGTGAGTAGAACCTTGCTTAGCAACGCACGATCAATTTCTGTCGTGTGTTGCTAAGCCGCAGCCACCTGAACATCGCGGTTGGGCTCGCTCAAGCGACTGCCCTGAGGAGCGACCGCTACTCCGCAGGCACGGCCGCGGATGCTTCGGCCCGCCGGAGCGCCTGCTCGACGCGAGCGAACAGCTCATCTTGCTGGTCGCGCCCCACCGGACTGCCTCCCCCCGCTTGCGCGATGAACTCGGCACCACAATGCTGGCAGGCGACAGTGCACCCCAGCAACGAGGCCCGAACATCAATTCGCCGTCCGCAGGTTGGGCACGATTGTGTAAACTTGATCGACATCGTTGAGATCTCTCCTTTCGACCACTCACCTGAGTGGCAATCCGTTATCCGCAGGAAGATTCTTGACCCTAATAGACTGTTAAAGCAGTGAAAAAAGCCGCAGTGGCTGTCCGATTCAGTCGGAGAAGTGTAGTTCCGGCACCTGTCATTGGCAAGCCACTAAATTCACGCAAGCACGCTCTCCCAACTCAGCGATGCTGCCCATCAGGCAAAAAACCCCACGCTCACACAGAGATATTGTCCCACCGCATGGTTCGCCAAGGGAAAGTAAACTCTCTCTTCAAGGCCCCAAAGTAACTCGAGACAATAGATCATTAACGATCCCAACGGGAAAATCAAGGTCTTTATCTGGCTTTATGGTGAAAGCCACTCGCTTACTTGTGTTATGCGGGAGTTTGAGCACGCTGACGGATTGAGTTATCCTGGACATTTGGGTCGAGTCTGCGGTCGCGGAGGGTTATGATGTGGATCAGCGCTGGGGATCGGGAGCACTCGATAGAAGCGGGGATGCTCGGGGCCGAGCATGCTTGATGCTGGATAAACTCCCCCCTACGGTCTCTGAGAATTGCGTCAACTGATTCGGCCTCCATTTGGGTCAGCTCCCCTTACGGAAAGGCCCACAACCCCAAGGAAGTCCATGGCCAGTCCACTGAAACGTTCCCTCACGCCGAACGTCCTTTCCTTCCCGATGGCCACCATGCTGCTGGCTGCGGGACTGATGACTGCGGGACTGCTGGTTACCGGCGTCTGGGCGCCCGCTGCTCTGTCTGCCGCCGACGTCTCGATCACCACCTCCGACGGCGAGGTCCGCGAGACCGAGTTGACGCAAATCGGCCCGGATGGGGTGCACGTTCAGGCGGACGCAGAAACGGCGATCATACCGCTGGAGGAACTCTCCCAAATCACGTTCGCTCGGGATGCCCGGCCACCGCTGCCCATGCGGGCGGAGTTGACAGGCGGATCACAGCTGAGCATCACAGGACTGACCTGGGAAGAAAACTCCGTGACAATCGCCGTCGCCCGCCAATCGCCGCTGAGCGTGCCTGCGGAACAGCTTCGCTGGGTTCGATTTCGTCCCGGCAGTGCGGCTACCGACCCCACGTGGTTGGGCTGGTTGGAGGAACCTCGCCGAGCAGATCGCTTGGTCGTCCGCCGCAACGACAAGGCCCTCGACTCCATCGACGGCACGGTGCTGGGGATTGGCAGCGACGCGGTGGATTTCGAGATGCGCGGAAACGCAATTAGCGCCCCGCTGGCAAAATTGGAGGGGATCTTGCTCTCGGGCGCTGACGCCCTTCCTGCTTCCTCGGCGATTCGAATCACCGACACATCGGGATCGGCGTGGCTGGCGGAGTCCATTGAGTTCCCGGCCGGCAGCGACTCCGTCGAGGCCGTTTTGATGGGCGGCAGCAAGCACGCCATCCCGATCGACCAAGTGCTTTCGATCCAGTTCTCAGGCGGGATCCTCGCTTTATCCGATGTCGAGGTCGCCACCGCTTCATACGGTGCTCAAGGCAACCCGGCGACGAGAACTCCCCACTCCGATCGCATGGATAATTGGTTCGCCCCACAGTCCAAAGATGGCAACCTCCACACCAATGCCCCCGGTGAGATCACCTTGCGAATTCCCGACGGTTACCAAAAACTCATTGTCGCGGCCCGGCGTAGTCGTGATGTGAGCCAGTTCACGGCGTTGCAACTCGACGTGATCGTCGACGGAGAATCGCGTTGGACGGCCACGTTGCAAGATCGAGAATCACTCGGATTGGAATTGCCCATTTCGGGTGCCCGGCAAATCACCCTTCGCGCATCACCCATGTCTCCACCGACAGAATCATCCTCGCCCGTTTCGGCCGCCCTCGGCGGCAGGGTCGAATGGTTCTCAGGAAGGTTGCTTAAATGAATCAACGGATTCCGCCCCCCGCGCAGCTTCGCCCCGCTTCGCCCGCGATATCATCACTGTCCAGGCACGTGTCAATCGTCTCGATGTGCCTGGCACTCGCCATGTCGATGACTGCCGCCTCGGCTGAGGCCCCCCCTTCGCTTTGGGATCGAGAGACGCAACGGATCGAATCGATCGAGCGAGCAACCGCCTCGACAGTTTGCGTCTTCGTGCCAGGGGGTGCTGGCGGCGGGTCGGCCGTCCTGATCTCTCCAGACGGATTGGCACTGACGAATTTTCACGTCACCAGCCCCGCGGGCACTTACATGCGCTGCGGGCTCAGCGATGGCAATATCTACGATGCCGTGATCGTCGGCATTGATCCGGTAGGTGACCTGGCATTGATCCAACTACTCGGTCGCGACGACTTCCCCACCGCCGAGTTCGTCCCCAGCCGCCAGGTACAGATCGGCGACGCCTGTTACGCCATCGGCAACCCTTTTCTGTTAGCAACCAATCTGCAGCCCACCGTCACCGCGGGCATCATCAGTGGCACACGGCGATATCAGTATCCATCGGGAACGTTGCTCGAGTATGGCAATTGCTTCCAAACCGACGCCTCGATTAACCCGGGCAATTCGGGGGGCCCGTTGTACGATGCCGCCGGTGACCTGATCGGCATCATTGGTCGCTGCTCCTTTGAAAAACGGGGGCGTGTCAATGTCGGCGTGGGCTATGCGATTTCGGGCGACCAGGCCCAGAACTTTCGCGGATCGCTCGCCAGCGGCCGGATTCTCGACCATGCCACGCTCGGTGCCACCGTGGGCACCGATGAGGACGGTAGCGTCCGGGTGACCAATATCCTGCAATCCAGTGACGCGTTTCGCCGCGGACTGCGATACGGCGATGAAATCCTCGAAGTTGAGAACCGAGTCGTGCAGACGGCCAACGACGTCCAAAACCTGCTGGCTACCTACCCCGCCCAGTGGCGGATACCACTGACCTATCGCCAGGACGGCGAAGTCATCCATACGGTGGTGCGGTTGGCGAGCGTCCATCGCGGCGACGAATTGCTCGAAAAGATGAAGTCGGCATTGCCACCCCCACCTCCCGCGCCCCCGAAAGAGCCGTCACCATCCCCCGATGACGAAACCCCCGGCGATGGCGATCCCGATGCTGCGACGCCGCCCGCCCCGGCTGAAACAGAAGACGTGATGAAGGATGCTGGCGGCGAGCCGATCCCGAGCGAGGCGGTCGCGCGGATTGAGGAACGCAAAGGGTTTGCCAACTATTTCTACAATCGACAACGCCAGGACCAGTTCATTGAGCGACTTCGCAAGCAGTTTGATGGGTTGCCCGCAAAGGAGGATGGTTGGGAAATCCAAGGTACCGCTGAGATCGCTGGTGAACAGGACTCGATGCCGTTCACGCTTGTGGTGAGCGGCGAAGTGTGCGAGTTGACTCTCGGCCAGAGAACCGAACGGCTGACGAGCCCCGATAGGTACATCGACTCAGTCGATCGTGGAACCGCAGGTGGGATCCTGGCCGCCATGCAGCACTGGCAACGGATGATGCAAACGGGCCTGGATCGATTTGGCGAAACCTATGCCTGGGGCACCGCACCGCTGCTCGGACAGCGGCCGTTGCGTGATTGCACGGTCGGCATCCATGGCGGATTGGAATCGCGTTTTTACCAACATCCTGAATCCGGTCGACTCGAGGTGATCGAAGCGTTCGCCGATCGCGATGGAGACCCTGCCGAATTATGGATCGATCCGCCGCAGTGGCTACTGACCACCAATGCAGACAACCTCGCCGATGCCGGTGTCCTGGCCAACTCCAGCGACGCCGAATCCGCAGCCGCCGAATCCGCAGCCGCCGACTCACCGGACGCCCCCGGCGACCTGCCCGAGGTGCTGCATCTACGTTACGGGGTCGAACCGCTGGTCACGCTGAGAATCGAACAGTGGACCGCTGCGACGCAGGATGCGAATGCCCCGAATGCAACGACTCAGGGATTGCCCGAAAGCGAGGATGACGATGCGAAGTAACGTCCCTGGACCGATTCCATTGTTGTGCCGCGTGCTGTCATTGTCGATGATTCTACTGATCGGCAGCCCCGTTCAGGGGCAACCCTCACTCGCCCGCGCCAGTTCCCAGGTGCAAGACCGCGTGGTCAAGATCTATGGCGCCGGGGGCGTCGGCGGACTGGATGCTTATCAAAGTGGATTCATCGTCTCATCGATCGGCCATGTGGCGACGGCATGGAGCAGCGTGCTGGACGTGGATCCGATCGTGGTCCTCAACGATGGGCGGCGGTTCGAGAGCAAGGTGGTTGGTTTCGAACCCTCGCTCGAACTCGCGGTTTTGAAACTCGACGTCTCCGATCTCCCCTATTTCGAGGTTCCCGCAGGAACCACCGAGGCCCCCATCGCTCGCTGGGGGGACCCCGTTCTCGCGGTCAGTAATCTGTTCAATATCGCGACCGGCAATGAGCCTGAGAGCGTGATGCTCGGCCGCATTGCCGCCCGCAGCCAACTCGACGCCCGACGCGGCACCTTCGAGACGGCGTACCAAGGCGAGGTATGGCTACTGGATCTCGTGGCCAACAATCCAGGTGCTGCTGGCGGCGCCCTCGTCGATCTGCAGGGCCGGTTAGTGGGCATGCTCGGCAAAGAACTACGCGATCGCCGCACGGGCGTGTGGTTGAACTACGCGATTCCCTCCGACGTGTTGCGTGCTCCCATCGGTGATATCATCGCAGGACGAAAAACGGTGGCACCGGTGGAGCAGGATCCGCTGCTGGCGCGTGAAAAATCCCACAACGCGAACACTCTCGGGTTTCAACTGATCCCCGATGTTTTAGAAACGACGCCGGTGTACGTCGACACAGTGAGCGTGAATGAGCCCGCCTCGCGAGCGGACCTCCGCCCCGATGACTTGATCCTGCTGGTCAATGGACGGCGGGTGCCGCATCAACGTGCTTTCCGCGATCAGCTCCGCCGAATCGATCGCCGTGACGATGCCATTCTCACCGTCCAGCGTGACAACGAAATCCTTGAACTGACGATTCGCCCATGATGCCGCGACGCTCACTCTTCACCGTCCTGCTAGCCAACTTGATCCTGGTGACAACCGTCCCTGGACTCGTCGCCGACGAAACCGGGGGAGGATCGGCTGCCGTCTCGGCGACTGACTATCAGACCGCCGTTGCGGCGCAGATCCGCCGCGTCACCGATGAGGTGTTGCCATCGGTCGTCAGCATCGAAGTCATCGGTACTTTGCAAAGCGACGGCGAAGTTCGTCAGGACGCCCCCACCTCTGGAATCGTGATCGATACCGACGGCTACGTGCTGGCGTCGTCTTGGGTCACCCGCGTCCCGTCGGCGAGCATCATCGTCACGCTGGGCAGCGGTGAGCGTTTTCCCGCGCGGGTCAGCGCCGAGGACAAGCATCGCGAATTGGCACTGCTCAAGATCGACCCCCAAGAAACCGTGCTGCAACCCATTGAGTTGGAACCGGTCAGCCCGCCAAGCGATAACTCTGGCCGCGAGGCCCCTACCCGCGATGACTCTGGCCACGATGACTCTGGCCGCGGGATGCCTGCCATCGGTTCGACCCTGATCGCGATCGCGCGGTACGGCGAGGCGGGAGTACCGAGAATCAGCACGGGCATTCTGTCGGCCATCGATCGCCTCGATGGCACGGCCGTCCAGACCGATGCACGCGTTTCCCCAGTCTTTTACGGCGGACCACTGGTCGACCTGCATGGGAACTTGGTGGGCGTGTTGATCCCGGCAGTGGGTGAGGCGGGTGCGGACGACCCTACCGAATGGTACGACTCGGGGGTCGCCTTCGCGGTTCCCGGTAGTGTGATCGCGAATAAATTGCCGCGTCTGCGATCCGGTGAAACGATCCGTTCGGGATTGCTCGGCTTGGTTGTCGGCGGTTCGGATCCCTACGGCCCTGGAACGGAACTAGCAACAGTCCGGAAACGCTCGCCAGCGGACCGAGCCGGCCTCCAGTCCGGAGACCGTCTATTGAGCGTAGGCGGGCGAACGGTACGGCGTCGACAAGAGGTCCAGCTCGCCTTGGGCCGCTTTGACGCGGGCGACGATGTTGCGATCGAGTACGAACGCGACGGGCAATCGCAATCAACAACGGCAACCCTCGCCGCTTCCATCGAGCCGCTGCAACCTCAATACCTCGGCATTACTTCGTCCGGACTCCGGGTCACCTCGGTGTTGCCGGGATCACCAGCAGAAGGGATCTTGCAGGTCGGTGACCAATGGCTGTCGCTCGATGCCAAGGCGGTGGAGGATCCTGAGGTGCTGCGACAGCGGATGTGGTCGGCCGATCCAGGCACTCCGCTGGCCATTGAGTTCCAGCGCACCGACGAATCCGGGAATCCGGAAACGATGGCAGAAGAGATTCAACCTGTCCCTTGGGCGGGACCTCTCGATCGCCTGCTGCTCCAACCACCCCGCCAAGAGACCGCTCGCGATGGAAAGTCGACGCCGGTGGATTGGCAGACCACACCGGTGCGGCTACCCGATATCGCGAACGAGGCCTTGCTGTGGCATCCGGTAAGCGACCCGCAGGCCAGCCCACAGGATTCGGCCGAGGCGGCTACCGCACTCGCCGTCTGTTTGATGCCACCGACGCAGCGTGATCTCCCCGCCCAGATGAAACGCTGGAAGGAGATCGCACAGCGTTACCGGGTGGCGATTTTATTGATCGCCAGCGCCGACAATCAACGCTGGCAGCTCGCCGAAATCGATGCGATCAGCAAATTGACGCTGCCTGCGATCCAACAATCTGGAGCTGACCCGAACGCCGTCTCGATCTGCAGCCTCGGGGTGATGGCGTCCGATGACGCTCAAACGGCGAACCCTGCCGATGCAATGGCGTTAGCGGTTTCGCTCTCGACCGATAATATCTTCCATGGTCTGGCCATCCCCACGAACACCCAACCCCCGCCTATCCGGCTCCGCCGCGACGCTCCCATGCGTCTCTTGCGGGTCCTGATGTCGACGGGAGAGAACGGAAAATTGCCCTCGTGGTCGGAAACTCTCGACCGACTTGGCTGCCCCGTGCAATCGACGCCGTCCGTCGATCGAGAGAAACTGCTACAATGGTGCCGGTCGCTGTTGATTTACTAAGCAACACACGATGAATAAGTGTCGGTTTTAGTAGTGGACGAGGCGACGAGTCCCGCGGCTTTGGACTCGTCGCCTCGTCCACTACGACAGAAATCGATCGTGCGTTACTAACCACAGCGTCTTTCCCCCCGCCTCCTTCCCTCCCCCCCATCCCGCCTCCCATGCCTCCCGCACTGCTCGGGCGCGCCTGCCTCCTCCTGTGCGCCCTGATCGCGACTCCCACGTGGGCCCACCCGGCTGACGTGGATGAAGCGTACTTCGAGACCCACATCCGGCCCCTGCTGATCGAGCACTGCTACGATTGTCACTCACAATCGGCGGGAGAGTCGATGGGCGAACTGCGCCTCGATACCGCTCCGGCCATGAAACGCGGTGGGGCCGGCGGCCCGGTTCTTGTTGCAGGCGACGCCGGTGCGAGCCTGTTGATCAAGGCGGTGTCCTATACGGACCTCGACTTGCAGATGCCACCGGAGGGAAAACTCACCGACGAACAGATCGAACATCTGCAGACATGGATTGACGGCGGCGCCCCCGATCCTCGCGATGCCGCGATGGAGGAACACGAGGCGGCCCCCACGCCACTGGACCGTGACCCGAGTACCCATTGGGCGTTCGTGCCACCGCGGCGGCTCAATGGGAATGACTTTGCTTCGCTTGTTCAGTCGGAGCGTGATGCCGCCGGTGACCGGGATCCGATCGATGAGATCGCCCGCCTCAGCGCCGCAGCAGAAAACCTCTCACCCGCCCCCTCGGTAGATCGCCCCACGCTGCACCGGAGATGGAGCGAGGACTTGCACGGTTTACCAGCCACCACCGAAGACATCACCAGCCTCGAGTCTGACCCTCGCCCGGACGCCGAAACGCGTCAAATCGACCGGATGTTGGCTGACCCACGATTCTCTGAAAGATTCACCCGGCATTGGCTCGACGTCGCCCGCTATGCCGATACCGTCGGATACGCACTCGGCGGTAAGGATCGGAATATCAAACAGGCCTACCGCTACCGCGATTGGTTGCTCGCAGCGATCGCTGACGACATGCCATACGATGAGATGATTCGACATCAGATCGCCGGTGACAAAACCGCAGATCCCGACAGCAACGATGCAGACGCGATGGGTTTCCTCACCGTGGGGCGGCGATTCCTCCGTCATGACGACACCATCGACGATCGGATTGATGTCATCACCCGTGGCCTGCTCGGTTTAACCGTGAGCTGCGCCCGCTGCCACGATCACAAATTCGATCCGATTCCAACGATCGATTACTACTCCCTATACAACGTGCTCGACAACAGTGTGCCGCCAAAAGATCTCGAGGCAGCCGCGAGTCCCCTGCTGCTGGTCGATCGTGAGAAGGTCCGCAACACGCGTGTTTTCGTCCGCGGCAATCGCGCGCGACAAGGCGACGTGGCCCCCCGTCGCTACCTGACGGCGTTTCGCGACAACGAGACTGAGGTGTTTTCAGATGGCAGCGGACGACTCGAACTCGCTGAGGTGATCGCTGATCCCACCAATCCGTTGACCGCCCGGGTGATGGTCAATCGCGTCTGGGCTCACCTGCTCGGCCGGCCCTTGGTGGATTCGCCAAGCGATTTTGGATACCGCACCAATGCCCCCGCCCTGCAGAGCGTCCTCGACGAGCTGGCCACCGATTTTGCTAGCCACTGGAGTCTCAAACGGCTCGTCCGCCGCATCGTGCACACGCGTATCTACCGTCAGTCCGCTCGTGCGAGTGAGGAGGCAGCGGTTCAAGATCCCGACAATGCCTTGTGGACCCACGCTCTGCGCAGTCGACTCGATTTCGAATCGATGCGTGACGGTCTGTTAGTGGGCAGTGGCTATCTCGACAACCAAATCGGTGGCCCCTCGGTGGAGGTCACCAATTCTGAATTAACGCCGCGCCGCACCCTCTATGCGCGCATCGATCGACAAAACCTGCCGGGACTTTTTCGCACCTTTGACTTCGCCAGTCCCGATATGCACTCACCGGGCCGGTACTACACTACGGTTCCACAGCAACCCCTGTTTCTGCTCAATCATCCCCAGCTCAGCGAGGCGTCACGCTTGGCGGTGAAACAGGCTCGCCAGGCGACGCCAGGCGGTGAAGATGAAGTGATCATCGGTTCGTTGTTTCAGCAAATTTTGGCCCGTGAGCCAACGCCGGACGAGTGGAAGGACGCAGTCGGCTTTGTCTCCCAGTCGCCGGCGGAGAATGCCCGTGCGGTCGACCCCCGCGATGCCTGGCAATACGGTACCGCGACGTGGGAGAATGAAGCGGTCACGAAGTTCCAGCCACTGCGTGTTTTCAAGAAAAAACGCTGGCAGTTTGAGGATACCTTCCCCAGCCCCGGGCCGATGTCGTACGCCTCGCTGTCCCGCGATAGCGGTCACCCCGCACGAGGGGATACAGGGATCATCGTCCGGCGTTGGACCAGCCATGCCGATGGCAAGGTACAAATCAGCGGCACGGTTGCCAGGCCGAGTGACAAGGGTGACAAAATCATTGCCACGATCCAGGCACAGGGAACGATCCTCTGGCAGCAGTCGATTCCAACCGGGCCACGGAGCTACGATTCGATCGATCTCGACGTCCGTGCCGGCGACACGATCGATTTCATCGTCCACAGTGGCCCCAGTTTGAGCTTCGACGGCTTCCAGTGGCAAACGAAACTGAACCTTGAAACGTCAGCCGGCTCGATCGCGTTTGACTCCTCAGCCGACTTCAGCGGTCCTCATTCACCCGCCTCCATCGAATCGTTAGATCGCTTGGAACAGCTAGCTCAAGTCCTCTTTCTCAGCAACGAATTCTTCTTCGTCGATTAACTGCCATGCCTTTCCACATCAACCGACGCGACGCGCTCCGCCAATCCGGCATCGGACTTGGTGCGATCGCTCTGGGGAACCTACTTCAAGGTGACGCCAACGCCGGATCTCCCGCGACTGGCTTTACAGGGAATGTCCCCACCCACTTCCCACCGACAGCCAAGCGGGTCATCCATCTCTTCATGAATGGCGGGCCAAGCCAGGTCGATTCCTTCGATCATAAACCGGCCCTGGAGCAATTCGACGGCAAAACGGCGGGGTTGGACGAACTCAAGACCGAGCGGCCGACTGGCAACGTGATGCGTTCTCCGTTCGCGTTCCAAAAATATGGCGAGCGAGGCCTCCCCGTCAGCGAACTGTTTCAACGTACCGCTGCTCACGCGGATGATTTGTGCGTGATTCACTCGATGTACGCCGACGTCCCCAATCATGAGCCCTCGCTGCTGCTAATGAATTGTGGCGAAGCCCGATTGATCCGGCCGGCGTTGGGTTCGTGGGTGACCTACGGGCTCGGCTCGGCCAATGAGAATCTACCGGCATTCGTAGCAATGTGCCCTGGGGGCTACCCCATTAAAGAATCCCAAAACTGGCAGAACGGTTTTTTGCCTGGAAAGTATCAAGGCACCCATGTCGACCCACGTCACGCCTCGGTCGAGCGTTTGGTTGAGAACATCCGCGGTCGATCGGTCGCCCCCGCGGACCAACGCGAACAGCTCGACCTGTTGATGAAATGGAACCAAGCCCATGCGCTCGAGCGAGCAGACTCTCCACGACTGGAATCTCGGATCGAGTCCTTTGAACTGGCCTACCGTATGCAAAGCGAAGCATCGGAGGCATTCGATGTATCCCGTGAATCGAAAGAGACGCTGGACCTCTACGGTGAGGGCGAGTTCGCCCGGGGAGCACTGATCGCGCGGCGATTGGTCGAACGAGACGTCCGGTTCGTGCAGCTTTATACCGGTGCTGGCCAACCGTGGGATTCGCATGATGATATCCACATTGCTCACCGCAGGGTGGCTGGCCAGGTCGACCAAGCGATTGCAGCGTTGTTAAGCGACCTTAAACGCACGGGCTTGCTCGAGGACACGCTCGTCATCTGGGGCGGTGAGTTCGGCCGCACACCCGTCGTGGAACTTCCCAAAGAAGGTGCCAACCAAGGCAAAATGAACGGGCGTGACCACAATCACTACGGCTTCACCATGTGGATGGCCGGTGGCGGTGTGGCCGCCGGTACCACGGTCGGTTCAACCGATGAGCTCGGCTTCAAGGCTGTCGAGAACCGTGTGCATGTGCACGACCTGCATGCTACCGTCTTGCGATTGCTCGGATACGACCACCAACGGCTGACGTATCCCTATGCCGGGCGCGACTTCCGGTTAACGGATGTCCATGGCCGAATTATCGAAGAAATGATCGCCTGACCTCGACGATGGCTGGCCTGTATACTGCTGCCACGACCACTTTGTGAATTCCCCACTTCAACGGAGTTATTGAAATATGCTGAATAAGATATGGACCGTCACCGCGATGCTAGTGTGCATGGTGGCAACCTCTGGCCAGACCTTCGCCGCCGAGCGTCCCAACGTGATCCTCGTCTTCATTGACGACATGGGCTGGGGCGACTTTTCTTGTTTCGGTAACCCCGATGCATCCACGCCAAACATCGATGCGATGGCCGCCGAGGGGATCCGATTTGAGCAGTTTTACGTCAATTCACCGATCTGCTCGCCCTCGCGTGTCGCGATCTCGACCGGCCAGTACCCGCAACGGCATCGGATCACCTCGTATTTGAATAACCGGCGGAGCAACCGCCAGCGTGGTGTCGCGGATTGGCTCTCACCGGAAGCTCCGATGCTCGCACGATCGCTCCAGGATGCTGGCTACGCGACGGCGCACTGCGGGAAATGGCACATGGGTGGCCAACGCGACGTCGATGACGCACCACCGATTTCCGACTACGGATTCGATACCTCTCTGACGAACTTTGAAGGCATGGGAGCGAAGTTGCTGCCGTTGACCGAAACACCGACAAAGGATGGTGGTGTCAAGAAAGGGCGAATTTGGGAAGACGCCGAGCGGTTGGGTGAACCAGTGACATGGATGCTCAGGTCCAAGATCACGGGCGGCTTCACCGACAAGGCGATTGAGTTCATCGATCAAGCTCAGGCTGCCGACCAACCGTTCTACATCAATGTTTGGCCCGATGACGTTCACGCTCCGTTTTTCCCGTCCATCGAGGGCTGGAAAGACGGCCGGCGAGGACTCTACCTATCCGTCCTCGAAGAAATGGACGCTCAGTTCGGACGACTCTTCGAGCGAATCAAAGATGACGAGCAACTGCGTGAGAACACCTTGGTTCTGATCTGCTCGGACAATGGCCCCGATCCAGGTGCGGGATCGGCCGGGCCGCTCCGAGGCAATAAAGCCACGTTGTTCGAAGGTGGTGTGCGTTCACCGCTCGTCGTTTGGGGACCGAGTTTGATGGATGCCGACGCGCAAGGCACTCTCAACGATACATCGGTCTTTTCAGCCATCGATCTGGTCCCCTCGCTGTTGACGTTGACGGATGTTGCGCCGCCATCAGGGGTGGAATTTGATGGCGAAGATTTGGCGTCGGTTCTCGTTGGGAAATCAACCGAGTCACGTGAGCAGGCACTGTTCTTCCGCCGACCGCCCGACCGGAAAGCATTTGCCCGGTTCAAGAACCTTCCCGATCTGGCCGTCCGGGATGGTGAGTGGAAACTGTTGTGCGACTACGACGGTGGACGGCAAAGACTATTCAATGTTGAAAAAGATCCCGGCGAATCAACAAACGTCGCCACCGGGCACCCCGAGGTTACCGAGCGACTGACCAAGGCTGTCTTGAGTTGGAATAGCAAGATGCCGGCTGACGCAGGCGATCCGAACTACGTCGCTGCAACAGACGAGCAACGCTAGACGCTGCGGCCATTCTGGGCCGAAATGCCCATCGGTTCACGCCACTCTGCCTATCGGCGGGGTGGCGCCGACACCGAAATCGCCGAAGAGGACCACGAACCAATCCTGGATCGACCAACGTCGACCAAAAAAACGCTCCGGCGCGCCCCCGCCGGACAGCTTTCTGGCCAGGATTGTTTGGTGGTTTTGGATGATCGACTACACTCGGTGATTCTTCACCACGCCAGTAGTCTGCAGATCCTTCTTCCTAGCGAGCTTACAACATGATCTTCTCTTGGTTCTTACTCGGCCTGGCTGTGTACGCTGCCTTTCGGATTTTGCCGGGGTGTCTGTACACCGTGGCGCCTAACCAGCGGGCGGTGAAGACGCGATTTGGAGCGGCTGAGTTGCTGCCGATGGTGGCCGAGTCGCCCGATATCGCCCCCCCGCTCGATCCCTCCCTGAGCGAGGATGAACAGCAGCGATACTCCTACCCGCAAGTACGTGTGATCGGACCGGGCGGCCCCTATTTCAAACTGCCTTGGGAAACCGTCCACCGCGTCGACGTGGCGACTCAAGCCGTCGATCTTTCCTGGGACCCCTCCAAACGCCAGGAAACGATTGAAGCGGTAACGAAAGACAATCTCACCACCGGCGTTAACGGCCAAATCCGCTACCGCGTCAGCGAAAACAATCTCTACCCATTTCTCTTTGGTGTGATGAGCCCGCTCGAGCACGTGATGGGCTTCTTTGTCTCGGTAATGCGAGAACGGATCGCGAACTTTGTCGACCCCAAAGGTGCCAACCTGCTCAGCACCGACGTCGAGGGAGAAGACGATGGCAAGAACAATCCCAAGAGCTCCGAAGACTTATCGGACGGAGTTTCGATCAATGACCTGCGCAAGAACTTGCCCCTACTCAACCAATACATGGAAGAACAGTGTCGTTCGACGACGGGACGCTACGGGATCGAACTCGACGCAGCGCTGATTACCGAGATCGACCCGCCTCAAGAAGTCGATCGGGCTTTGTCGGCGATCAATAGCACACGAAACCAAGTCGCAGCGGACATCAGTACGGCACGCGCCGATTCCGAGCAACAAATCACGATGAGTGCACGGGCCGTTGAGATCGCGACGAACAACGCGCACGCCGAGGTTGCGCCGCTACAGGAACTCGCCGGAACGCTCGCTTCGATCAAAAAAGAGGGTGGGTCGCAGTGCCTCCAATCCTACCTGCGGAACTCCAGGGTGCCGCTGCACGGTCTCGCTACACGCGTGATCCTGAGCAAGCAGCAGAACGCATAGGCTCCTCGTCGCAACCTGATCTATCATCTCTCACTCGGTCATTCTCATGCATATTTTTCTGTTCGTACTCGGTCTCGTCGTCGTCCCGATCCTCCTCTTGCTCGCGCGTGCGTTTGGGATCTACACCTGTGTGCAAGAGTGTGAGGCACAGGTCTTCACCCTCTTCGGGAAAGTCATCGGCACACTCACCCGGCCTGGCCTGCATTTCCCCATTACAACCTTCGGTCCGCGCGCCATGCTGATTCCCTTTTTCGGGAAACGCTACGTCGTCAGCACCGCGCTGCGACAACACTACCTGCGCAGCCAAATGGTCAACTCCGAAGAAGGCACTCCGATGGGCGTCGGTATCTGGTACGAAATGCAGGTCGCCGATCCCGTCTCTTACCTATTCATCAATTCCAACCCCGATGGATCGCTGCAAGCCAACGTGACGAGTTCGACCATTTCGACGCTCAGCAATCTGGAAATGGAGACGATGCTGGAGAATCGGCACAGCCTCAGCCGCACTGTGCGTCAAGCGGTCTCGCCGCTGTCGGAAAAGTGGGGCTATCGCTTGGGATCGGTCTACATTCGCAAGGTCGAGTTCACCGACATGCAAATGGTTCACAACATCACCGAGAAGGTGGTCAAGCGATTGGTGCAGGTCACCAGCGCGATGAAGCAGGATGGCGAGAACCGGGTCGGTTTGATCAAGAGCGAGACGGCATTCAAGGTCAGCCAAAAGATGGCCGAAGCCGCTGCCGCACGACCTGAAATCGTCGGAAAGAAGCTCAACGAGATCGCCAAAAAGGATCCTGAAGTACTCGACACCGTTCTCGAAGTGATGGAGATCAATCAACTCGTCGAATCCGGCGCCTCCGTGGACGTCATCCCAAACTCCGGCAACGTGCTCCTGCAACTCGGAGAAAAGTAGCCAGACGGCTCCGCCCGTCTGAGCTAAATAGAAAGTTGCGAGACGGCTCCGCCCGTCTGAGCTAGCGGCACCCAAATCCCGCAATCCCCCGCCCCCCGCCCACTGCCCAACACATTCCTTCTCCGCCCGCCTACGACAGCAAGCAGATGTGCCTAAACAGTTCGGTGCGCTGGGTGACACCGAATTACTTCCCCCTATCTGCTTAGCATCGCGTGATCAACAAGCACCGCGTGGTCAATAAGTGTCAAATTTTGCGGAAGTTTTTTTGTACTGGACGAGGCGACGAACTGTTCAGCCCCGCAAGTCTTCCTACGCCGGAGGCGTTGAAGAAAATAGCCGTAGGTAACAGCGCCACCTACGGTTGTTCGTTGAAGATGGAACGTCGACCCCAAAGTGGGTCGCAGATCCCGGCATGAATGATCTTCCACCCCGTTCGGGGTTGGCTCTTGAGTCTCGCGTCTAATTCGGTGGTGTTTGCTTACGCTCAAACCACCGGCTATTTTCTATCATCCCTAACGGGATACTTCTCGATATTGCGCAGCTCGTTGGTTCGTCCAATACGACACTTTTTAGTCCCCCGTTCCCTGGCACCGGGTGCACAACAACGCAGGCGTTTCAGAGGGGCGGAAGCTTCCAGGGCAGTTCGAGTACGAACGCGTTGCCATCACGATCAGCGACATGATACAACCGCCCCCTCAAGGACGCGGCCATTCGCTGGCAGAGAGCGAGCCCGAGCCCCACCCCAGGTGCCGAGTTGGCTGCTTCCTGATCTGATTTGCAGAACGGTTGGAACATTCGGCCGCGAACATGCGGTGCCACACCAGGGCCGTGGTCGCGGACTACAATCCGCCAACAACGGGAGTGAGCGGTGATCACGATTTCAATTTGTTCGCTCGTCGATGGAACGCCATGCTTGCACGCGTTGTCGACGAGATTAAACAGAATCTGCTCGACGGTTAGCACTTGTGTGTTGACTTCAGTGAGACCGACCTGTTCGGGGAACTCGACGGCCAACTGCAGGCCTGCAGAGTTTGCCCGATCATTCAATCGATCCGAGAAGCGTGCCATCAAATCTGCGATTGCGATGGTTTCCGTCTCCAATTTGCCGCCCTGTCGTTCGAGTCGAGCGAACTGCAAGACGTTTTCAACCAAGTCAGACAATCGATCCGCTTGGGACTTCAATGTTGAGAGGTAGTGCGATTGTTTTTCAGGCGGCACCATATTCTCAGCCAGCATTTCGGTGTACATCCGGAATGTGGTTAGGGGAGTGCGAAGTTCATGAGTGACCGCGGATGCAAATGTCGCCCTCCGCTCGCTCAACCGCATGACACCTCGCAACAACCATGCGATCGCGAGCACAGCGACTCCCAACCCGCACCACGCCAAAGTCAAGGCGAGAGGCAAACCCGAATGAACGTCTTCTGAGTACTCATTCAGGTCCAATGCAGCGAGCATGCGTTCCTTGTCGAGTGATAACTGAATAGGCAATGTCGTTAGCGCCGCAGAGAGATTGAGATCCGATTCTGAACGCACCGGCTCCAGTACAACGTCAGGCAACAGATCGACAACCTCGTCTCGCAAGGCCACCTGGATTGCCTGCCAGTCCAACCATGAGATTTGGATCTGCAAGCCATCTTGATCTCGGACTCGTCGTGCCAAAACCAGTTCCTGCCCTATCCAAACAGGCTGCATGATGCCGATCTCGCTGGGATGCGACGGTGGCTGATCGTCGGCACCTTTACTCGCCGACAGCGAAATGGAATTCCCATAGTTCATGCCTGCATTGAGCTGGTTTCGCCGCGTAAACTCTTGGACAGAACGATCGAGACCGCGTGATTGCTGGATAGCCAGTTTGCCAGTGGCGGGCAGCGATGGGGGCGAGGAGCGGGAAGGATGTAGCGAGGAATCATCACGTTGGTGTTGCACGGCCGCGATATCACTGACGGCTTGATCGACGATCGGGACTTGATAGTTGTTGCTAGTCGACCCCGTGTCGGCCGGCGGAGTCGTGTCGATGGGAGGCACTCGATCCAGTAGATGGGCAAAGTCAAATGTCTGGTCGGCTACCGCGGCGACTGCACCGCTCGGTTCAGCGGAGGGCATCGTTGTCGACCGCGGTGGGGCGAGCACTTGATTGTTGGAAGCGAGGAAAAAGGATAGTTTGACAAGCGGACTCGGTGGCCGCGAAACATCCAGTCGTGCAGATTGCTGCGCAACCAAGGGCAGCAGCTTCAAGTCCATTCGGTACAGCGAGCTGTTGATCCGTTCCTGGAGTTCGGCTTCCTGCCGCGCCAATTCGGTCTCAGCTCGATCTCGCTGGTGGCGTGCATCGAGTTCGATCGCGTGAAGGCTGAGCCATCCCAATGCCGCTGACGCGGCAGCAACGCAGAGACCAAAAACCAACCAAGTTCGATCCGGCTTCTTCATCGGTTCGACTGCTTCTCGTCATACGAATCGCTTGCTGCCATGGCGGGGCGGGACCACTTATAACCCTTTCCACGCACGGTCTGCACGAGCTGTCTCTGGGAACCGCTATCCCGCAGCTTTTCTCGCAATCGGGCGACGTGCATGTCGATTGTGCGTGTCGTGATACCTTGTGGAGCCAGCCCCCAGACGCCCCGGAGTAGTTCGTCGCGAGACACCGCCCGTCCCTCATTGGCGACCAGGTAACGGATCAGCTCGGTTTCCTTCTCAGAAAGGTCCACGATCTGACCATCGAGGAACTGCAATTCTCGCCGTGCGAGACAAATCGTACCACTGGGGAATTCGATCTCGTGGCCCACACTGGTGCGTTCCGGTGAGCGTCGCAAGACAGCCTGCACCCGGGCAACCAGTTCCTTCACACTGAAGGGCTTGACCACATAGTCGTCAGCCCCCAATCGCAGTCCCGTCACCCGATCGGATTCCTGGCCTTTGGCGGTCAAGATGATGACGGCTTGGCTCGGACGAACCCTGCGCACTTCCCGGAGGATCTCCAGTCCCGGCGTTCCGGGCAGCGCCAGGTCCAGCAAGAGGAGGTCGTAGCGGGTGGTCGTCGCTTTCTTCAATCCGTCGGTTCCATCACTGGACTGAAGCACACGGTAACCGGAGAACTCCAGTGCATCGACGAGCCCACCACGGATCGCAGCATCATCTTCAATCGTCAGGATGGTCAGCGAGTTCATGGGTCAATATGTACGCTCGGCCTGTTGGTTGGATCCGTCGGATGAGCCAGTTAATATCGAAGCCAGAATGCATACTGGACGTTCGGTTGGAAGCACTCGCCCGGTAAGATTTTGGTTCGCCATTTCACTTGGCTGCTGTTGTTGATCGCGTCACCTTTTTGATTGTACCAATCCTCGGCATGGAAGGGCCGCAGCACAATCTTGCCGTCATCCGAGCTCTCCTCGGCCTCCCCGCCGAAACGTAGATTGATTTCGGCATCGACATCAGTCTGTTTCTGATTTTCCAGATCCAGCTTTATCTCGCCGCTGACACGAGCATAGTGACTGCCGCGCCAAACCAGTTTTTGCAGCTCACGCCCTGTCTCGGCATCCTCGGCGCGTCCCTTGAGGTCGATTGCGATCGTAACAGGAACACGGCATACGCTACCGGGTGAAGTGTACGTCAAGAGCTCTTGAGCGAGAGGTTGAATTCCGTCAACGAACATGGCTGCGCCAGTCGTCCAGGGCATTTCTGTGTTGTTGACCAGTTCGATCTGTCGCCACACCTTGTTCTCGGTGAGTAGCAAGGGCGACGTCGTGCTCGTTCCACCAGCCGCATAGGTCTCGGCGTGCGGCAGTTCCACATCCCAGGTGTACACGTCCCGGTAGGGCACCTCGGTGCGAAGGATTGGCATTGTGGCGCGTTCGCCCTTGGCGAGCGACATCGCACCGAGCTTGTATACGAACAGGTCATTGCCGCCGGAGCTCGTCAATTCTTCAGGGATGTCCACATTCGCGGTGGCTGCGTTGATTGATCGCTGCCTGCCGCCTCCATATTCGCTCGCTCGTTGAGTAAACATCGCATTGGATAACTGACTTTGGTTCCCCATGATTTGAGGTGCGGCTTGCGCGAGGGCGTTTCGCATCGTCGACTCCAGCACCATCGGGCTGGGGGTGTTGCGAAAGCGAAAATTCGGCACACCGACGACAAGGTGGAACGGCACATCCACAAAATCCTCGGCCTCGTTGAGCAGTTCCCCTTGCATGAAGATCTCGGCGATCTTCTCAGTTTTATCAGCGACTGACTGCGTCTGGCGTTCTGCCAGTTCGTCAGTGAGGTCGATGCGGTACGTGGGGATCCACCGCACATCAGGGCGAAAGTACATTAGGTTCATCTTCACCGGTTTGTCGGGAGTGCCTGTGTCGATCGTGATGCGTTTGTGAGTGGACTTGCGGTGCACGGTCTGCTCGATCGTGCTCTGCATGCCATCGATCGTGAGGTTTTGCACCGAGGAGATGGGAAGAACCACCTCCCCGGCGCCGGTGGACAAGATGAAGAAAGTCGCGGCGGTGGGAGCGACGGAGATGGTCTCTTGCACCTCCGTCACAGCCACCCCGGGCCTCGAGTGGAGACGACCGTCATTCGCCCGCAACAACTCCTCGTGGCTGGTTTTCGCGTCGCGGTGATGCAGCATCTTGGAAATGGTGCCGCGATAGGCCTGCGAACCGATCGTGAACGAGCAGGGGCGACCAAGATTACTGGCGATGATTTCCGCGAGGTTGGAACAATCGGTTTCGATCTTGGACTGCGTTTCCGAGTGGACCCAGCCTGCGACGAGAGAGCGGATCTTTCCCGATGTAGGGACCGCCCAAAACGAGCCCAGCACCGCAGAGTCGGGAACTTCGTCGGTATAAACGCAACCCGCGGCATCCGTGGTCGCGAGGCCCTCTTTCACGACTAAGCAGTATCCGTCCTTGAACACGACAACTCGCTGGGTCGTTAGCTTGAGGCGCGAAGCGTCCGATTCCGACGCCTCAGTGCTAACGAATGTTTCCATGCGACGGTCAGGCCATTTGGGTATCGGATCACCCGCCGTGGAAACGTCGGTCAATCGGCTCGATCGCAGGGGCCTGGATTCATCTGCCAAACCGTTTCCAGAGAGTGTCGGAACGATCGCTTCACTGGGTTGATTGGTGACCAAGCTCCACAGCAAGGCACAGGCCATTCCAGACACGCAGAGCAGCTTGGGGGAGAAGACAGACATGTTTCGCCTCTGTTTGATTATTGAGTTTCGATCCAAGACACATCAATGCAACGATGTGCCTGCGGATTCACTATAGAAAGTGAATGTAGGGGCGAACGTAACGCGTTGGTAACATTCAATCGCCTCGCCGGTCTTCCCAGCGACCCATCGCGAAGAGCTCCCCGCCACCGAAGAATCAGAACAGGTTGGCAGGTTCAGCCTTGAGAAGTTTGCGCAGTGCCAAAATGCCAGCCGCGTTGCACATCACCAACGACAAGGCGAATACCAAAGCGATTCGCGCCCAAGTCATCTCAATAAGAATCCCCGAGACGGCTGAACTGATCGAGTAGAGAATGAGGGAAGCCAACAGAGCGACGGGGAATGCGAGCAGTGCGAGCAGGGAAGATTGGCTGAGCAACGTCTTGACGAGGAAGCGGTTGCTATAACCCATTGCCTTGAGTGTCGCGTATTCACTCAGGTGCGCCGTCACGTCGGCGGCCAGAACCATGTAGCCGATCACGCCTCCGACCAGTACGGCCAGGGCAACCCCGATACCAAAGATCATCCCGATCGGTGTTTGTGTGTACCACATCTGTTGTTCAGCGATTTTGGCTTGATCGAGCGTGATCGCATCGGCGTGAGCGGCTGGACCGCCGAGAGATCTCAAACGACGGCGGACGGCATCGAGCCCCGCATCGGCCGAGAGGGAATCGGCCAGTTCAATGAGTACGAGCGAAACACGGTCGTTGTGTCCGCCCGGAGTCAGAGCAGCAAAGGTCTCTCGCGATGCCAACAATGCACCGTTGGCGGCGAGCCCCGTGCCCATCGCGAATGTTCCTTTGAGCGTTGCATTGCTACCGGCCACATCGGTGGTCACGCCAACATCGGCCTCGGTGAAGTGATCACCTTGCCGCGGTCCAAAATCCGATGCACTGGCGTCATCGATCAACACCGCCCCGGTGGAGCGGAGCGCGGCCCGCATCGACGGACTCAGCTCGGGCAGATCGAAGGCGGGATTGTCTAAGTCAACGCCCATCAGGGCGATCGCGCGGAAGGAATGATCGCTGGGATTCTGCCACTGGGTCACACCAATATCCAGAGGTATCGTGCGACTCACCTCAGGGAGCCCTGCCAGCCATCCGGGCAGCTCATCGGGCAGCGACGCGGTATCGTACACGTGCAGGTACTCCTTCGACCGCACGAGGAGATCGCCTTGCATGCGCGAGTACACCACCGTGGCGGTATCGCCCACGCTGCCGAGAAACCCGAGTTGCATGAACATCAACAGGATGGCAAAACCGATTCCGCCGAGCGACACCATCGTGCGGACGGGCGTGTCGGCCAAGTTCTGCCACGCCAGCCGAGTGCGTTTCGCGGGCGTCGCTGGGCTATTCTCTGGGCTATGAGGAACCATCATGCGGCTCCTTTTCCGCCTCCATCCAAACTCGCACCTCCACCTGCATCTCGATTCGCTCTGCAGCGGCAGCGGTATCTTCGGGTGCGATTTTGATAATGGCTTTGGCCGTGTAGCGATCCACCGGCGCCATCGGAAAGGGGCTCGGCATGGCTGGCGTGCTGATCATAGGGTCGATCCGCTGCACCGTGCCATGCAGGGTCCTCGCCAGCCCCGGGCTGGAGATCTCGGCGGACTGCCCCGGATGAACGCGGCCGAGATCGGCAACATTGATCTCGGCGATACAGACCATCGTGCTGGTATCGGCCAGGTGCATCAATGGCATCGACGTGGTGGCTTGTCCGGGCATGGTTTCAATGGACAGAATCCGTCCGGCCGTGGGGCTGACCAACTGTGCCGTCTCGACCTTCAATCGCAGCAGATCGATCTGTTTTTCGAGGGAGCCGAGCGCGCCCGATGCTTCTGCGGCAAGCATCGATTTCTCTGCGGCAACGATCTCCTGCTTGGCGGCCGCGACGGACAACTCGGCCGTCTCAATCGCGTCCTGAGCGTCGATGCGAGCGGCTTCGTACTGCGCACGCGTTTCACTGATCTTGAGCGATTCCTCTTCGAGCTTATTTTCGGAAACGAGCCGCGCCGTTGCTGGGTCGTTCGATGCAGACCGCAGCTGGTCGAGTTTTCGTTGGCCGATCTCGGCGGCCCGACGCAGCAAATCGAGGCGGCCACCGGTGCCTTCGGCGATCTTCAACTTCCCCCGCGACTGCTGGACCTCCGTCTGAGCCTGATGCAACTTGGCCTGCGCGACCTGCAACCGGGCCGTCGCTGAGGCTTGCTCGGCTTGCAACTGCGCCCGTCCTTCCTCCAACTTCGTCTCAGCAACGTCGAGCTCAATGCGTTTCGCTCGCAAACTCTCGAGCTCGACCAACAAATCGCCCACCGCTACCGGGGCCCCCTCCTGGACAGCGATCTTGGCGACCCGGTCCCCCGGCGGCGCCATCACCGCCAATACACCATCGTGAGGTGCGAGCTGACCTTGAGCTCCAACAAAAGCCATTCTCGCTTCGTCCCCATTCACCGCGGACCGGTCGTCGGACGTCTTGCCGGAGAAAAAGCGCGAGACTCCGCCATCGCAACCAGCCATCGTTATCGCGGAGAGCAAACTCGCCGATACCACGAAGGACAGCTTGGCTGACCACCAAGAGACAGCTGGCAGTGGAGTGAGAAGAAAGCGAAACCGCATCGAATCATCGTGAATGTGAGGGAATCGAGCAGGACGCAAAAACAGGCCTGCGATAAAAAGCTTGGTCACTTCGAGAGCCAATCGGGAACGTTTGCTTCTCAGCACACGCAACGCATTGCCGGGTCAAAGCCCTCCGCGTCAACCACTCAAACCGTTCCCGCTGGAGTCAACCACGCGGAGGACGTACAATGGTCAAATCACGAGCCTGTCGATGACAATTGGCGTTGACCTGCCCATCGAAGCGGTCCCAGTGTACCGCCGTTTTCAACTTCTTACTGCGCGAAAAAAGTGTGAGCCACGAAAACGCCTCAGCGGACGATGGTGCGAACTCGACGGAGGCCTCTGCGGCGGCATCCGGCAAGCTATTCCAGCGTTTTCGCTCCAAGAGTGTCCAGGCCGATCGCAGTTTCGACGGCTCGGCACTCATCGATGTCAGCGGCGTCAATCATTTTTTCGGATCCGGCGACGCCCGAAAACAAGTGCTTTACGATAACAATCTGCAAGTCCAACCAGGCGAGATTGTGATCATGACCGGCCAAAGTGGGTCTGGCAAAACGACCCTGTTGACCTTGATCGGAACCATTCGCCAAATCCAGCAAGGCGAAATTCACATTCTTGGCCAACCGCTCCGCCAAGCGGCCACCACCGAAATCAATGCGATTCGCAAACGGCTGGGGTTCATCTTCCAAGCCCATAATCTGTTTGGATCGCTGACCGCCCTGCAGAATGTCCGGATGGCGTTGGAACTCCAACCAGCGGGGGTTTCGCGCCGAGAACAAAATCGTCGCTGCGGCGAGATGCTCACCGCCGTCGGTCTCGGTGAGCGGATCCACTACAAACCCAAGAGTCTCTCGGGGGGCCAGAAACAGCGGGTAGCCGTCGCCCGCGGACTCGTCCACCAACCCGAAATCGTGCTCGCCGACGAACCGACTGCCGCACTGGACAAAGATTCCGTGCGGCAAGTCGTGGAATTGTTCCAACGCGAAGCGCGTGAGCGAGGTACCGCTATTGTGATCGTCACGCACGACAACCGCATTCTCGATGTTGCCGACCGGATCGTGAAGATGGACTTCGGAAATATCGCGCAAGATACGAACCTCGACGAGGCAGCCCTGCTCGGTAGGATGCTCAAAGGCTGCGACGTCTTTTCGCTGGTTTCCGTCAGCACGCTGACCACGATCGCCCGTAAGATGAAGCGGGAAGAACACTCCCCGGGCGATCGAATCGTCACCTATGGCGATGTCGGCGATCGGTTTTACCTGATCCGAGAGGGAGAGGTTGCCGTCCGCCAGCCCCACGGCGACACCGATCGGGCTACCGCCGAGTTTCGCGAGGTCGCACGGCTCGGCGAAGGAGATTTCTTTGGCGAAACGGCATTGCTGACCGGCGACACGCGAAACGCTCACGTCGATGCACTCGCCGACACCGTCACCTACAGCCTCGATGCGGCGACGTTCAACGAAGTCATCGCGGGCCAGAAGTCGCTCGAGGAGGAAGTCCGCAGTACCGTGTTTTCAGAGTAGCCACCCGGCTTGACGATCAGCGCCAGATCGTCAGAATGGACGAAAATCGGTGACCGCCGAAAAGGTCGCCGCGAGGAGGATAAGCGAATTGGCAAGCAGGTTGATTCGAAATCAATTGCTCCGTAAGGAGTTGCGGGTTCGAGTCCCGTGTCCTCCGCATTTCATAAAAACACCGCCTGAAACATCCAGTTTTAGGCGGTGTTTTTTTCATCATGAGTCGCCACTGGCAGGCGATGCACAAGTAATCCTGGGAAGGGCGAAGCCGGGCGTCGTCAAAATTCTGTTCTCTACCCGCCTCGACAACCGCTCCGCCAGGGTGAGTTCTTGATTGCGTTGACTAAGCAACACAAGATGAATAAGTGTCGGTTTTAGTAGTGGACGAGGCGACGAGTCCTGCGGCTTTGGACTCGTCGCCTCGTCCATTACGACAAAAACTGATCGTGCGTTGCTAAGGGACGGTCGTCGCTAGCGGCACGCTACTACTGTTTATCGAACAGCCCCCAACGCGTCACAGCGAGCCTGGGCTCTGCTAGCTAGCGAAGGAAATTTGTGCACTGGGTTTAGCCGACGCCGTACCGACTGAGAAACATTTCAACGGTCCGCTCGACGATCAGGTTGCGTTTGCGACGCGAGGGGGTGGGCTCGCCGTGACAAATCGAGGGCCAGAACGCAAACGCGCGCAATAAGCCGACGAATTGCATCGCTGCGAACTCGGGATCCGCTTCGAGAAGGCAGCCCGAAGCCTGGGCCTTGTTCATCCATGTTGTCACTCGCCACATCAAATGTCGCGGGTCGACCTGTTGGCCTACATCCGGCTCGCCCAACACGCGCGACAAGCCGGCACGAGAAAATGCTTGCACCTCTTCCGACGTGAAAAAATCAATTTCCGAGTGCGCAAGCTCCGCCAACTGCTCAGCAAGGTCGCGTGATTCGTCGAACTCGCACGCGGGAAGTTGCTCGATGCGGAACTCCAACTCCTCGATGATCGCATCAAACAGCGCCTCCTTGCTGTCGAAATGGTTATACAGCGTTCGCTTGCTGACCGACGCGGCGTCCGCGATGCCGTTCATGCTGGCAGCGAAATATCCGTATCTCTGAAAAGTCTCTACCGCAGCCTGCACGATCGAGGCGCGCTTGCGATCAGTCAGCCGCTCTCGCGGGCTCGATTCACACATTGCACTCGAGGGTTTACTTTTATTCGCCATGAGCTAAGGTACACCCTTCAGTTTACTTTTCTGCGAGTTTCAGTTTGCGTTTCTGCAAGCTGCGACGAAAGCCATTCTGGCCGACGATCAATGCTACTTACAATACGAGACTTCGGCGCCATTGTCTTGACAATTGGCTCCTTCTGTGGATTCGGCCTTTGCGGTTGCGCGCAGAAACAGGAGGAAAGCGTCCCGCCTGAAAAGCCTGCTCTGCCGGTCACGATGACGACGTTACGAGAGTCCTCACCGACAAACACCCAATTCATAACAGGTTCGGTTGTGCCATGGAAAGCCGAGCAGATTGGATTCGAAGTCGCCGGACGTGTCGCGGAAGTCATCGAGCCCAACGAATCGGTGACGCCTCAAATCGGCGATGCGACCGACGAGCTGCCGACCGGGGCTACCCCGCTGGCCCGACTGGATGACGAGGCATTTAAGATTGCCGCGGAGTCGGCTCACGCCAGCGTCGAAGTCGCGAAGCTCAACCGCGATGCCAACCTTGTGACGATTGAGAGGCAATTGCCCGCTCAGATTGAAACCGCCAGGGCCGAGGCGGACCTAGCCGCTCTCGAGTGGAAACGCGCCCTCAAGCTTTCGAAACAGAATGCGATTTCACGCTCGGAACTCGACGCCGCTCAAACCAGTGCCTCCACGACGAAATCGCGTCTCGCCAGTTCTCAGGCTGAGTTGGCTCAGGCGAAAGCCCGCCAGCTCGCACTCGATGCCCAGGTCCTGCAGGCTAGCCAACAGCTTTCCGAAGCCCAACGGAACCTTCGAAACACGGTTCTCTTCAGCCCCTTTCCCGGTCAGATTTCACAGATTCATGCCGTTCCTGGCACGTACGTTAAGGCAGGCGATCCGGTGGTGACCGTGCAGATGATGGATCCGATGGCCGTTGAATTCGAGGTCACCGCCCGCGCCTCGCGCCGCTACCGTCGCGGCGACATGTTGTCGGTTCAGGTGACCGATGGCAATGGAATGTCGCGGCAACTTAGCGGTATGGTGTACCGGGTCGATACGGTGGCGGACCCTGCCGCGCGAACGTTTACGGTGACGATGCATGTGCGAAACGAGATCGACGAATCGGGGTTCGAGTCGCTAGCCACCGACGATCCGATCGCGTGGACCGATAAGATCACCCCCCTGAACGTCGGCCCGATCATTACCGGCGACCAGCGGCTGTTGGTGGTTCGCGAAGCGGTTCACACGATCGGCGGCGAGACGTTTGTCTGGAAAGTGACCAATCGTCGTTGGGGAAGTCCGTCGCCGCCAGGCGAGCGTCTGCTTTCAGTCACCAAAGTTCCCGTCCGCATCACCAGCGACGTGATCCCCTATCTCGGTCGGTGGAAGTTTGTCGCGATCGAGTTCACTGACCCAAGTGTGGAGATGGATGTCGAGCACGATTTGATTACCGGTGCACTGCACCTCAAACCCCAAGATTCGCAATCGCCCGGCGGCTCCACAAACAAACGTCCAAGTCTGGAAACCTGGAACGGCTCCCAAGTCATGCTCGACGAACAGCGTTGGCTGTTGCGATCGGGAGATGTTGTACAAATTTCGTTGACTTCAAACAAACCGACCGGTGGCTACTACGTCCCGATGAAGGCTGTTCGCCAAGAACGGGGGCTGACCTTTATCCATTTGATCGACAGCACCGAGAGCCAAGCGATCGCGCGGCGTGTCATGGTCGATGTCGCCGACGGAGAGTCGGTCATTGGGGAAAGAGTATTCCTTCGGATCGCGTCGACTTCGCAGGAAGAGCTACACGAGGGAATGCAGGTCGTTATCGAAGGGACTCACTACTTGAACGATGGAGACCGCGTGATGGTTTCCCCGCTCGTCGGAGTGCAGCCATGAGAAACCTTCCCGAATTTGCTGTGCGTCGGCCGACGATTACGATCACGCTGGTGTTACTGCTCGTCGTTTGGGGGTGCGTCAGCTTCTTCACCATGCCGCGTCGCGAAGATCCTGAATTCACGATCAAGATCGCCGTGGTGACCACGCGTTGGCAAGGCGCGTCGGCGGAACAGATCGAAAAACTGGTGACCGATCCGCTGGAGGATGCAATCGACGGATTGGAAGAAGTCCGGTTAATTCGATCGACCTCCAGCAGCGAACAGTCGGTTATCTTCGTCGAACTCGAGGACAGCGTACCAGGTGCCAGGGTAGACGACGCCTGGGATCGCGTCCGCGCCCGGATTCGCAACGTGTCGATGCCTCACGAGAGCATCTCGCCACATCTGTTCGACGAGTTTTCGGATACCAGCGTTTTGCTGTACGCGGTCCACCAGCGACCGCTCGACGGGGATTCAGTCATCGCTCCGAAATATGCCTACTCGCCACGGCAGCTCGATCTTTTTTCTGAACGCATACGCGATTCGCTTCGGCTGCTACCCGGTGTCTCGCTAGTCAGTCGCTTCGGAGTGCAGGAAGAGGCGATCTACATCGAGACAGACGAAGGGAATTGGTCGGCGCTCGAATTGACGACAGATCAAATCGAAGGACTCGCCCAGTCGCAAAATATCGTGGCACCAGGTGGAAAAATCGACGGCGAAGACGGACGTTTTTTTGTCAAGCCCAGCGGTGATGCCAGTGCGGTGGAGGCGTTTGACTCGTTGGTCGTTGGTGTCGTGGCGACCAGAGACGAAGTGGGCGATGCAGCGGTCAATCAAGTGCAGCTCAGAAACATGGGGTTAAACGTTCGGCGTGGCTACATCGACCCGCCCCAGCAGATTTGCCGCTACGGAACACCCGATCTGGAGACGCCCACGATCATCCTTGCTGTATCGATGAAGTCAGGCGCCAACATCATTGACATCTGCGACCGTTCCAAGGAAAGCGTCGCCCAGTTGCAAAGCACCGGGGTGTTGCCACCCGATCTGGCGGTGTCGATCATTTCCGATCAATCGGACAGTGTGAAGCAACGTATTCGCGAAGTTGGCGAGAACATCGCCCAGGCGATTCTGGTTGTGGTTGTCCTGGTGTATCTGGTTGTCGGCTTTCGCACGGCTGCCGTCATGGCGGCCAACATCCCGTTTGTTGTCATCGCGTCGCTGGCGATCATCACCCTTTTTGATGTCCAGCTAGAACAGATGTCATTGGCGTCGATGATCATCTCGCTCGGCTTGTTGGTCGACAATGCGGTTCAGGTATGCGACCAGAGTCGCACGAACCAAATCGCCGGCATGAGTCCTCGCGATGCATCGGTCGCCGGTGCGAAAATGCTTGGCCCGTCGATGCTCAGCGGAACCGCAACGACGGTTGCCGCCTTTATCCCAATGTTGATTGCGATGGATGGTGCCAACCGCGAATTCATCTACAGTCTGCCAATCACATTGTCCATCACCCTGGCTGTCAGCTGGGTACTGGCCATGACCTTTTGCGTCATTCTTGCCGCCTGGTTCATTCGGCCACCGCGTGACCCGTCTCGCCCATCCGCGCCGCTGCCGTGGCTGATGGATAGGCTTGGAACCGCGTGGCGCGGTCTTCGCAGGAAGAAAGCGGGAGCTTCGCCTGTGCAAACGGGAGCAGCTCGCGGCTTCTATCGGATCTACGGCAGCGCAGTCGCTTGGGCGCTGCGCCATCGGCTTGTCACCATCCTTGCCTCCTTCGGCACATTGGTGCTTGCGATTCAGCTTCCCGTTTCGAGCGAGTTTTTTCCACTGACGCAGCGCGACCAATTTGCCGTTGAGATCTATTTGCCCGAATCGGCTTCGATTGAACAAACCAACCGCGTTGCTCGCAAAGTGGAAGAGATGATCCGCGCGCTCAGCCCGCATGTCGATGCCGAAGGAAATTCGCATCAACGATTGCTCAACATGCGTACCATCGTCGGCGGAGGTGGATCGCGCTGGTACCTGACATGGGAACCGGAAGCGCTGAAGCCCAACTACGCCGAAATCCTGATCCACACGACCAAGGGAGAGTTCACCCACGATTTTTCCGAGAAACTGCGTGTCGTTGCGCGGCGGGGAGACGAAGCCTTGGGGCTTTCCCCGATCGCTGGCGCCCGAGTGGTACCGGTCGAGTTGGCTCTAGGCCCACCGGCGGACCCTGTCGTGTTGCGGGTCGTTGGTAACGGACTTGCAGACGCACGCGAACTCCGACGCATCGCCAACCGCGTCAAGTCGATCGTGGATGCCGAACCGGACACCTGGGACGTCAACGATTCGTGGGGCGTCTCTGGCCAGCAGCTGTTCGTCGATGTCGATTCCGATCGAGCGAGCCTTTCAGGAATTCGCAACGCGGAGGTTGCCTCAACGCTCGACGCCTATTACTCGGGAAAACTACTGACGATGTATCGCGAGGGAGACCGGCAAATCCCGGTCTACTTTCGATTGAAACCTGAAAGCCGCCAGTCGCTTGGTGCCGTCAACAACTCTCACATCGAAAGCCGAGTCGGCAAGGTTTCACTGGCAGCGATTGCAAACGTCGAACCGCAATGGCGTTTGGAGACGATCGATCGACGCGACGGAAACCGAACAATCGAAGTCCGATCGCAGATTAACTACGGCGCGTCCGGAAACGACATTACCAATCGAGTCTTCCATTGCGAGGCGATGGAGCAGGTGAAAGCCGAATTGCCTCCCGGATTTCGCATCGAGATCGGCGGCGCTCTCGAAGAGTCGATGAAGGCGCAAGGGAAGATGTTTCGTTCGTTTGGCATGTCATTTATTGCAATCGTTCTGCTATTGATTTTTCAATTCAACAGTCTCTCCCGCACTTCAATCATCATGGTGACCTTGCCGCTCGCCCTTGTGGGATCTTTGTTTGGTCTATGGGTGACCGACAATGCGTTTGGTTTCATGCCGCAGCTTGGCGTGTTGGCATTGTTCGGAATCGTATTGAATTCGGCCATCCTGTTCGTTGAATTTGCTGACATCGTCGTGGAGAAAACATCAGCCGAGACAGCGCGGCCTCTGACACGCAACGAATATCATGCTGCCATCGTCTACGCTGCTCGGCAACGCCTGATGCCGATCTTTCTGACAACCGCGACCACCGTGGGCGGCCTCATTCCCCTCGCCCTTGCCGGCGGCCCGCTGTGGCAAGGTTTAGCTTGGTTGCTCATCTGTGGTCTTACGTTTGCGACCGCACTGACGCTTATTGTCATCCCCGTCCTCTACTCCTTCCAGTCCCCCTCATCTCGGCTTCGCGAGAACAACAATCCTCCTTCAACGTCCACCGGTATGACCGATGACCGGCATCGAATTGCACTCCCATAAGACACCCTGAATTCGGAGCTTGAACTTTGACCACTGCGTTAGCCCACGACTGGCGAACGTTCACCGCAGAATTCAAGCGCACGATGATTCCTATCCCATCTCCGTGATGGAGCATTCCTTCAGGTCTCTGAAACAGGTGTGGGTCAAGGAACGAGGCGTTCGCCGATTTCAATGAAACAGTACCAAGCGTGTTTGAATACATCGGAATGTTCTGCAACACACCACGCATCCACCCAACCCTCAGCTACCAGACGCCCGAGGGGTTCGCAGCCCTTCACGGGAGCAATCCAGCAAGCTAAAAAAGGGGTTCCAGGTATCCGCCAGCCCTGCGCCAACGCAAATCGGAACGAATCAATGTTGAAATCATGTTGCCTATCTCCTGGCTTGTATGCTGCAATGTTGCTCATTGCCATTTCGGGCTCATCGTTCGCCGCAGATCGGCCCAATATCCTGTTCATCGCTGTTGACGATCTGCGTCCCGAACTGGGCTGCTACGGGCACGAAGCGATCACCCCCAATCTTGATCGGCTAGCGGCCAGCGGCATGCGGTTCGACCGCGCGTACTGCAACCAAGCGGTCTGCGGTGCCTCACGTATCTCGCTGATGACCGGTCTGTATCCCGAATCAACCGGCTTGCGAAGCTTTCACGTCAATGGATGGCGAAAAAAACTCGCTGGCGTGACAACGCTCAACGCGCACCTCCGGGAGCACGGCTACCTCACACTCGGCCTCGGAAAGATCTATCACGGGGCTTCCGGTCACGATGCGGTCGATGGCGACAACTGGGATCGATGGTTTGATGTGAAACAAAGAACCCATTGGGTCGCCCCAGAAAACATCGCGATTCAAGATCGCAATGCGAAGGCGCATCAGGAGACGGGCAAGGGACCCAAACGAGGTCCGGTGACCGAATCGATCGACGTTGCCGACGACGCCTACGTCGACGGCAGACGAGCCGACCTTGCCGTCGGGTTGATCAACCAGCTCGGTGGTCGGCCGGAGAGCTCCGCCAAAACACCGCTCGAGGAGAACATGCTTGATGAGCAGAAACCATTCTTTCTCGCCGTTGGCTTTACCAAGCCGCACCTGCCGTTTGTCGCCCCACAGAAATACTGGGATCTGTATCAACGAGAGGATTTTCACATGCCGCCGAACTCTGAAATCCCCCCCGGGTATCCGCGTGGGGCTGCCAACCTGAACCCAGGTGAAATCACTTACTATGGCGGCATCCCGGCCGGCAAGGCTCCAACGGCTTGGCCCGATCCTCTGAATAAGCGACTGCTACACGGATACCATGCCTGCGTGTCCTACACCGACGCCCACATTGGACGCTTGCTCGACGCCTTGGAAAGCAACGGTCTAGCCGACGACACGATCGTCATTCTGTGGGGCGACCATGGCTGGAAACTTGGCGATCATTCCTCGTGGTGCAAGCATACGAATTTCGAAGTCGATACCCGTGTGCCACTCATCATGCGTACTCCAGGGATGGAAAGCTCCCATGGAACGCACACGTCCTCACTCGTCGAGTTGATCGATCTCTATCCCACCCTCTGTGAACTTGTCGACGTTCCACTGCCATCGCATCTCCAAGGAGAATCGTTCGCGAAAACCCTTGGGGATCCTTCTGTCGAAGCCCGCAGTAGCGCTTACTCGTCCTATCCGGCCCGCGTCGACAAGGTCAGTACGATTGGCCATTCGATCCGTACCGCGGATCATCGTTACACGCAGTGGTGGGAAAAGAACGACGCGGGATCCGTGGCCGCAGCGGTTGCAACCAATCTTTCAGAGGACGCTGGCGAAACCACCGCCCTATCGGACGACGACCCATTGCTGGCGGAACTGGCCGAGCAGCTCCGGTCGCGGGTCATGGCTGCACGCGAGTCCTCGGCCCCCATCACCGACTAGGGTTTGCAAGCCGATTTCAACTACGCAGGAAAAGCCAAACGGGCTGGTGAGATGGAATCAGCGATTCGGCTCCTTTCCCCCGATTGCGTTTGACGCAATCAGATTCCCATGACGCGGGTGTTCGATCGCTCCTCGCCTTTGGCAGACAACATCGCAATCCGTTGGCTGACGCGGAGAATCTATTTCTTCTTGAGCGAGATCGACATGCCGCCGCGAACGACGGTATCCAGGTTCGGATTGGTCGTGATCGCTTCCATGAACGGCGGATGAGCCATGCGTGGGTTGATGTTGTGGGCCAAGATAAGTCCACCTGGACGCAGTTTGGGCATCAGCGTGTTGAGGTAGTCGATGTAGCCTTCCTTGTCTGCATCCAGAAACACCATGTCGACGGTTCCTTCGTACGACTTCAAGTTCTCATGAGCATCGCCTTGGACGATCGTGATCACATCACTCAATCCGGCTCGTTCAAAATTATCGCGAGCCTTCGCGGCACGATCCGCGTCAATCTCGTAGGTCGTCAACTTGCCGCCGGTCTCTTTCAGCGCCAATCCGATCCAGATCCCTGAGATGCCGGTTGACGTTCCCAGTTCGACAACGTTTTTGGCTCCCATGGATTGTGCCATGATCCGCAACAGTCGACCGTCGTTCTCAGGAACATTGCGAAAGGGCTGGTTAGCGGCGATGTCGTCGAGCACCTTTAACGCATTCTCTTCAAAGTCATTGTGTGGGACCGGCGGCTTTTCGAGTTCGAGGTCGCCGGAGTTACGATCACCTCGCGGGCCGCCCCCGCGTTGAGCAGAAACGACGGAGGTGGCCAAGCATAGCGTCGCCGTTGCCAGTGCAAGGACGTAGGGACGGTACTGAAGTGACATGCGTTGGATTCCTTTTTGAGGCTTTGGTGGTCAATCGGTTAACCGTGTGGGCAATTCCCGTCGCCATCGCCGAGAAAATACGCAGCGAGGAGCGCGCGGTTCAACGAGTCTTCCTACCAGTATGGTCTCTTCGCACCCGATACACAACGTTGCAGAACCCTGCTGCCGATCAGGAACACAGGAGGTAGGAAGTGCCTCATTTCCGTTCACCCCCCCGCCTGACAGGGCCGAGCGAAGCGAGTGGCGGGGTACGCTGACTTTCTCTGCTTGCCCTCCCCGGCCTGACGCGTGCACAGGCCCTAAATCCCGGTTTCCTTGGCTCATCCGACCGAAGCGTACTTTTTGCGTGTGGGGACTCTTTGGCCTCACGCAGCTTATCCAACCCATTGATGCCTCCTTCCGTCGGAGGGTCCCACCATGTTCGGCCCGGCATCGACCTGGCTGATATCGCCCCCCCGGCAGTGAGAAGCGTCAGTTCTCCAGCCCAAGCGATGCAGTTGGCGGCGATATTCTAAAGGGGCGTATACAACGCCAGCAGCTAGTCCAAGACATAGGCCGCAGCGAATTCTGAAGTTACGCCGTTGGAGTCACATCAGCGTCAACAGCAAAACACGCTTCCTGATGTTGCCCCTATCCCGACTTTGGTTCGAAACTTGCACGCGTAGCTGCGGACTGAGACCAGCTGTGACGTGCTACCGTCGCTTCGACATCTGAAGATTTGGGAAACGGCGAGGACTGCGTCCTGGACTTCCGGCGCCGTCATGACTCTGATTACCCAGATTATGTCGTCGCCATTCCCAGATTTTGGCGTGACAATCTAGAGCAAACTATGTCCATCGGCATAGCATTCTATAAATCCCCGCCAAGCAAACCACCAATAAGGAGTATGATTGACCAGCCCAAACAACTCCGAGTATGCTCGAGTCGATAACTTGCTCCAATCCGCCCGAATGGGCGATGCGACCGCTCTGGGTACGCTTTTCGGGCTCTACCAAAACTACATTCGCTTATTGGCCGCTTCACAGATCCGGGCACGTCTGCGTGTGCGTGCGAGTGAGTCCGACGTAGTCCAGGAAACCCTGCTGAATGCAACTCGCGGTTTCTCCGAATTTCGAGGCACTACCGGAGGCGAGTTTGTGACTTGGCTGAAGGCCATCCTGACGCGAAGGATCCAAACCTTGATCCAGACGCACGTGGATGCTCAGGCTCGTGATGTTCGAAGAGAAGTCTCGCTTGAGACCGTCGGCAAGTGGCTAGACCAGTCCTCGGTCCGTCTCGAGAATTTTCTGATAGCATCTGACCGCTCACCCGGCTCGCAATTGGCCAACCATGAACGTAGCGTTCGCGTCGCCAATGCGCTGGCGCAGTTGAGAGAAGACCATCGCGAAGTACTGATGCTGCGGAGCATCGAAGGCCTGGGCTTCCCTGAAGTCGCGGAGCAGATGGAGCGATCCCACGGTGCAGTGCGGATGTTGTGGTTGCGGGCCATTGAAGCACTGCGTGACATACTCGACGTAGAGAACGAAAGATGATCCTGGACCAAGCCACGACGGATGAAAGGCTGTTAGTCATTCTCGATGAGTATGTGGAGCGTCGTTCGACTGGCTCGATCGCACACGGCGACTTCCTTGCGGACTGTGAGCGTCGTTACCCCGACGGATCGATTGCTGAACGCTTACCTGGATTACTCGCCAGCTTGGACGCCCTTCACGGATTTGCACCCGAAAGCGAGTGTCCGCCCGCCAATGCGAGTTGGGAAAGTCTGGTCGCTAAGAAAATAGGCGACTTTGAAATCCAGCGTGAGATCGGTCGTGGCGGAATGGGAATCGTTTACGAAGCACGACAGATTTCGCTCGAACGAATTGTTGCCTTGAAAGTTCTGCCGACTTCGGCCACGTTGGATCAGCAACAGATCGCACGGTTCATAATCGAAGCACAGGCCGCCGGTGGACTGCACCATCCGAACATCGTGCCAATTTACGGGGCGGGTATCGAAGAGGGAGTTCACTGCTACAGCATGCAGTTGATTCACGGCCGCTCGCTCGATGAGTTCATTTATGACGAACCGCCCGAGATCCCACGTGCGATCCGCTGGACCCTACAGGCTGCCGAGGCGATCGACCATGCACATCGTTGCGGCGTGATCCATCGGGATATCAAACCCTCGAACTTGATCGTTGACCGCGACAGCAAAGTCTGGGTAACCGACTTCGGTTTGGCTCGCTGTCGTCGAACCAGCGGAGGCGATCGAGAAGGGATTACCGGAAGTGGTGCGGTCGTGGGCACACTTCGCTACATGAGCCCAGAACAGGCGATGGGTAACCCCGCGCTCGTTGATCATCGCAGCGACATCTATTCAATTGGCATCACGCTCTGTGAGATGTTGCGGGGAGAACGCTTCAGCGAGGGCGATCACGTCCATGTTCGACGCGTGAATCCACTTGTCTCGCGTGACATCGAAACGGTGCTGATGAAATCAGTGGCGGCCGAACCGGGAGAGCGTTACCTCACCGCGGGCGACCTCGCCGAAGACCTACGCCGTGTACTGGCGGCTCGCCCCATTCTCGCCCGGCGACCGTCGCTCGCTGACCGCATGACGAAATGGACGCTACGGCACCGACGTAGCGTTGCTATTTCCGCTATCACGGTGCTAATCGCTTTGATGACGTCACTGCTGGCGATGACAAAGTTCGCACAGCAGAAGACGGCCCTGCAGGCTGCCTTACTGCAATCTGATCAAAACCTGATTGCTGCGGATCGAAATCTCAAGCAGGCCAATGCCAATTTTCAACAAACACGTGAAGTACTCGACCACTTCGGTTTGATGGCGGCTGAACGACTGCGGGGCGTAGCAGGCGCAGAATCACTTCGTGAAGAACTCGTGCGTGACCTGTTGACGTATTACGAGCGTTTTGCAGACGAAGTCGAATCGGCTGCTGAACTTCAAAATGAACTTGCCCAAACCCATCTTCGAGCAGCAAAGATCATTGAAGAAGTTGGTGCGACTCGGCGAGCCCTGGCCGCCTACGAGCGGGCAGCCACGATCTTAGCTAAGCTGCCTTCGTCCCCGTCGAACGATCACGAGATCGCACTCTGCCAAAACAGCATCGCGATCTTGCACGCCCAGCACGGCAAGACTGCCAAAGCCGAAGCAGTTTATCAGGAGGCGATCAAACGACTCACCGCGATAAATCAGCCCGCAACTTTGGCGACCGTGCGTGGCAACCTCGGTTTGCTGCTCACATCCATGAACCGTGATAAAGAGGCGAGTCGCGAATTTGAACTCGCGACCGAGGAACTCTCGAACGGAAAGGATCGTGGCCCCCTGGAAACACTGACCGCGGCACTGATTTGGAACAACCTGAGTCATCTTCTCCAAGCCGATGATCTTGAACAGTCTCTCGCGTTGAATTACAAGGCGATCGAGGCCCTCCGCGGTCTCACCGTCCAGGTCGCAAACCAGAAACCCATGCAAACTGAAAACACACCTCACGAAAATATGCGCGCCTTGGCGATGAGTCTGAGCAACCAAGCTTCGCTCCTGACGCGTTTGGATCGCCCCGACGATGCGATCGCCGCCTACCAGGAATCAATCACGCATTTTCGTGAACTCATTGAAATCATGCCTATGAACGTTCACTACACCGAGGAACTTGCCATCACCTACAACAACTTTGGTCGCTTGCTGTATCGGCAAGCAGGTAACGAAGAAGCTCGTCACGCCATGACCCAAGCGCGCAACCTAATGCAGTCGCTTGCTCGACGTCGTCCAAGTGAGCCTCGTTATCTGAAGGCTTTGGCGAGCATGCAGCAGAATCTAGAAAGGTTCCCAAAATGAGTCACATACGTATCCTACGTTTCGAGGTGATGGAGCCTCGTATCGCGCTGTCCGCCAACCCGTTCGAACTGCTTGCGCAACTGCAAGCCGACATCGCGGCTAACAAGTTTGACCCACGGCAGGCCGAAGAAATATTGGAGCAAATCGTCCAGTCTCGCGAGGATTCGCTCGTCAGTCTACCGCCAGTTCCCTCGCTGAATAGTTTGGGCGATAGCCAGAACACCGGTGGTCAGATTGACATTCGCGATGTGCAAGGCCAACACGCTGTGGTTGTGCAGGCCGGAGTCGAGTATCTCGCGGATCCCCAAACGAACACCGCCGCCGATGAGCTCGATGCGCACCGGGATAGGGAGATGCCAGAGCGAATCCCCCCATTTCGAGCCAATTTCCCTGCCAAACGACCAACGGTTCCGCCGACGATGGAGTTGAATGATACGCCCATCGTTCGCTTCCGCGTTGACATACGCGACCTGCAGGGCCGGCCTGTCGATGCCGTGGAAGCGGGAGGCACGTACCTTGCCAAGGTTTTCGTGCAAGATCTGCGTGATCCGAAGGCCGTCAATCCAGCCGACAACGGGAAAGGCGGGTTGTACCAAGCCTGGGTGGATCTGGAGTTTAGCGAGAACCTTCACCCGACAGGAAGCGTTCGAGTAAATGAGACTTTTTCTAGCTGGGAATTCGACCCGAAGATTGATGGATCATGCCTACGAAACCTGGGCGGAGTCGCGAGCAGCGGAACCGCATTCGGAGGTGCCGAGCAATTTTTGCTAGAAGCTCCTTTCGTCGTGGACAGCACGGACGCGCCAAGCCGTATCCAGGTCGCGCCGTCCACCTTGCAACATGATCCGGTGTTGCTATTTGGCTCTGGCGACGCGGTCCCCGTTCAAAGCATCCATTCGCCGACATTCGATCTGCCGAGTCCAACAAATGACGATCCGAGTGATAACACAAGCACTCCCGTGATTAATCCATCCAACGACTCAGCTACTGATCCCCCACCTCCTGCACCGCCCGCGACTGTAGTGTCGAATTCGGGAGATGCTTCCCACGAGGCTTCGGGTGAGAATTCCTTTACGCTAGTTTCATACATCCCTTCGTTTCGAGACGACTACCCAGACTCACATTCGAAATGGCGAGATGAGGATGACTGGTGGGGGCCGGAACGGCGTGAAGACGGAGAAAGTTATAGTGACCACTGGAGTGAACTCGACGGACCGAACGAGGACACGAATCCAGTGAACCAAGCAGACTCACTGTCCACCAATGACAGCGAGTCTGAGAAAGAGGAAACAGAAAACGAGCGTCGCAAGCGACAATCAAAGCACGCTGGATTGTTCTACGATGACGCACTGTTCTTGGAAGGCGCGCTCGTGGAAACATTCCAATCAAGGTTTCGGCTGCATCTTCAAGTTATCTCCCCGCAGCGGCACGCAAACGGAGGCACAGCGGAGTCTATTGCCAATGAGCACGCCACACCTCAGCGAGACGGTTTCATCGACATCGCTGAGATCTTGACGCCCAATCACAGTGCAAAACCGTGGCAGGATAACGTTGACGAAGCCATTGCTAGCAACGAGGAAACCTCATCGCCAGAACACCACAGACCGGCTATCGACTGGGGAGCAATTGTTCCCTCGACAGAAAATGCCGCTCCACATCACGAAAGAAAGCAAGCGGAAGCCGACCAGAAACTTCCCGATCAACGGACCCCCTTTGCGATGAACCAATCAGTCGAAAATTCACCAGGGACAGGACTCCCACCGACCGATCGATAGCGGAGCGACACCGAAAACGCGTGGTAGCCCGGTTAGACCACCACGCCTAAAGCTGCCTAATTCCTCAGGGATTCAAGTCGGTTCAGCTCATTGATCACTGCGAGGTAATCAGAATACGTAAGTACTTCATCGCCATCGACATCAACATAACTATCGCTGCACTTTTCAAACACAAGAAAGTCCGTTGGTGGTGGATACCCGCCGTTGGTGTACAATGAAATAAGGTTGTACACGTGTAGAGCATCCAACCCCGATACGTATCCATCACCGTTACAATCAAACCGATTGCCATCGCGTTGGAACAAATTGCGATTTGCTGCGTTGATGATCAGCAATGCATCCAACGCTGTGACGGTTCCGTCACCGTTAACATCTGCCTGCGGATCACTGGTGCCAATCTTCGCAAAGACAGCGTTGACGTCGTCTTGCACGTTGAAAAAGTAATCGCCATCGGCGTCATACCCATGGCCTGGGCCGCAATCAATACCGTCCCCAAACGCTGAACCGCAGCAGACCAGCAATGTCAAAACACAACTAAAAACCTTCATACCTTTACTCCTTTTCTGGGATTGCAAACGATGAGCTAGCTGAACCTCTCAGCCTCTCAAGTAAACTTACTAGTTCGTCACCACGAGTCTCCAACTTATCGATCTCGTGCTTGGTCGCTGCATCGCAGGTTGATGTCAAGCGACGCGTTAATTCTTGCGCTAAAGCGACTGTAGACTGGCCATCCAGCTCCGGAACTGGTACGGGTAACAACGGATCGTTAACCGCGAAATATTCGTTCAAAAAGCGGTTCCGCTCTTCTTCGATGTCCGCACGCTCTTTTTTGGAACAACTGACATGTGACTGAAACGCCGGATCGATAAAAACCTCCGCCCCAAGCAATACAAATTGGATTGCGAGCAGATCGCTTCGAGGTCTTTCTGGAACGATGGATTCCACTTGAATGTCAATCTCTTTCATCCATCCTTCCACAAGTTTCGTGACCGTCAAGACGTCGGCTTCCGTGAGCTCTCGCTGGCGGCCTGACGAACCTCCTGACAGCTGGACTAGTTCTTGGTGTGATTTCTCTTGGAGCATTTTCACCATCTCTGCGAGATGCTCATGAGTTTGCTTGCTGACACCAACAGCGTTGCGAACTTCGTCGAATGCTAGCAGCGACACGCGTCCAATCGTTCCAGGTTGGCACCGAAGCTGCTGCCTGAGCAACAGTTTCCTGACATCCTCAACGGTGACTTCGCGTTCGCCTGCATCCTTTACTGCGGACACCCGCTTTAGGTCCGGGCTACCTGCCGACACGCTGTGCGACAAACATACGACGACAAAGACAACCTGTAATATCTGATGCAACATTGTATTGTGCTCTAGGTAAAAGCCGGGGTAATTCTCAAGTGCGATCTGTCTAAAAGAGGGCTCATCCGACGGAAGCGTGCGGCCGAGGTTTTCAAGGCATGGCTCCAGTATGCAAGGATTTATTTGTGGGATGTGATTATCAATGTTAGACTGGCACTGCCGGGAGAAACGGAGCCGAGCTCTGCAGAGGTGCTGGCTTGGCAAGGGATATCTCGGTCGCCAGCGTTTCCCTGCAAAAGCGGTACGCCAATGGTGTTGTCGGTCCCTGGCGAGAGTTTGTTCGTCAGGGACGCATTTCTGAACGATCATTGGATACGAGAGCCATGCCTCAAAAAACCTTCCGCTGTGTTCTGTGCACGCTTCCGTCGGATGAACCTAAAAGAGCCGGTCCAACCTTTGCTCATCATCTGGATCGCCCTGGTTGGCAAACAAACGATCGACCGACCCCGACGGCAGCACCGGGAAAGTCGCTCTATGAGCGGTGGTGTCTTGCCCTAGTATGTTGATGATCATCAACGCGTCCAACGCCGTAACCTTACCGTCACTGTTGACATCGTTCGCCAGATGGTGCCCTGACAGATCAGCCACCACCTTGAGACCGGACGTGGTACTCGAACTGCTTTCGGCGAGTGAATTGATAACCTGGAGAGCGTCCAAGGCTGTGATTTCCCCATTGCCGTCCACGTCGGCAGAACGCTTGAATCGAGCTGCAGTCGCAACCACTTGAGGAGTAATCTCGCCAGCGTCGCTTTGCAGTCGCCAACTGATGGATGGCTCAAGTCGAATTGCTGGATCACCTTCTGCTATCCTCTCCCACTGTAACTCGCCAATTTTCCCATCCCCTTGACCGTAGACAGAACTACCATTGAGTTCGATCGCAGCTAGCTCCGCACCGGGAACGCTGGGAACCTCTCTGTGTTCGGACAACGTCTCGTATGCATCGCCGATGGTTACCTCAACAAGACGAACGACCGCAGGATCGTATGCGACAGCCAAACTGAAACTATCTGGCGTGTCCGGCTCTGAGATTGCCGAAAAATCAATCACTGTTGTGATTTCGCCATTGAGCTCGCGAGAATCGGTCGACAGATCGCCAAGGACCTTATCATTCACTGATACGTGAATCGACGCGACAAGCAGCCGCCCATCCGTCGCACGGGCGACAATTGAAACCTCATCCGTCCCTGATACGCCCTCAGGACTTCGGTAATAGATACGTTCGTTTTTCGCGTCGCCCTCAATCGTGAGGAGCCGCAATGTCGAACCCAACGAAGACTCACCGCCCAAAATTTCAGCACTTGACCAATGACCACCAAGGGATCGCAGATCAAGACTTGCATTGAACCCGCTGTACTCCATCGAAATCGCGTGACCAGACGCGCCACGCTCCGGAGATTGGATTGCTTTCCAGACGCTAAACTGTTCAGAAAGTGATCTAAGGTACTCAGCGCTCTCCAAGCTAACCGAGTCGTCTGTCGGCCGCAACACCTCGCTGCTCCACCCGTCGGCAGCCAGCAAGACGCGATCACTCAATCGCTCCACACCCAACCCAACCCTTCTTCCTCTCGTCATTTTTTCACCTTTTTCCGGACCCGCAGATTACGAGAAGCCTGCACGCGAACTGAGGGTTCCGCCAAGACGCTGATCAGTTCTTTCCTCTTCACCTAGACAGTCTCCCTGGCAAAACGCAAAGCTTTAACGACAAAACTACGTAAACTCTCAACGGCGATGCAAAGAATCGCGACAAACGACCCTCATCAGTGAGATGACTTCAATACGGCATCGACATCGGCCATTTAGGCCATCGGCTCAATGCACTTGGGTGATCTCATGCTCCGCTCCTAGCGATATAGACGGGGAGACCCCAAAACTGCCACGCAAAAGTCTAAAACTTTTTGTGAGCTGACTGAAAACGCGCTCGTTCCTCGGCCAAAACCGCTACGATTTTTGCAAAATCTAGCGGCAAGTTTGCTAGCTCTGTGCAAGTTTTCGCTCATCCAGGCTACTCACCGGAACTCACCACGTACCCGGCGGGCGTATCCTCGGATTCCAGATACGCCTATTTTGGCGGTGCCCTAGCTTGCGGTAGCCGTTGCGGTTGTCCAAACGATCCCCAACGCAGGAAGGCGGCCGACGCTGCCAACTGTCGCCCACCGCCGAAAGGCAGCCCTTGCTGTCGCGAGCCCCTCTGAACAGCACCTAATCGAAAACCAACAAACGCACGCATTTCACGGTCAGTAGCGTAGACACGGCAAATACCGCCGGAAAAGGACGGTGCGCCGCGTGCTGCAATGCTCACTTCTTCTACAGACTTCAACACTAATCCTCGTCGCTCCGCATGCCGACGCGTCTCTCGTGCACACCACAGACTGCTTACCCCTTGTTCTCACAGGACTGTGGCCGATTGCTATGCCCTGATGCTCGGCCCAACGGAACCTGGTGAACCCAGCAGACTATCACTAGGCAGATTTGTTCTCGACTCCTTGCTCAGCCATATCGGCAACCCAGTCGGCTCGTTGCGATGAGACATGGTCGGTGGAGACAGTCGCGAGTGCAGAATCCTTCACTTTTCGGTACCACGATGTTTTCCGCGTGACACGCAGATCGCGACCATGTCTCTCGAAATAGGAAACTACTCGACGGACGACGCAGGAGAGAACCGAAAAAAGCGACATCGCAATGTAAATCCCCATGAGACCGATCATCGTCATTGACAATCGGTTCCTTAGGCATGAGGCCGTTCGCTTCTCGCCTACATTCACGAACCGTCGGTACTTGATGTATCTGGATACCCTATTGGCATCATCTCTCCAGAACCTAAAGGGACGCTTAAACCCAATGAAGTCAACCCCTGACTGGGACGACGACTCATGCTTTCATCGAGACAAACTTATGATCAATTGTACACGCATCGCTAATGCGGATGTTTTCGGCCTCGATGCACAACACCAGGGCACGAAAAATGAACGGCTCGCCAACTCCATCAATGCAGGGGCGGGGCACCTCTCGCATTATCAAGTTAGCTTGTCCGCCGGACACATTGACTCCAACGCGTCTGAACTGTGCGTACTTGCTAGGCCAGATCATGAGCTCACCACTGGACATGTTGCCTTGAGCGATGGAAACCAATGGGAAAAATGTTCATCGCACGCCGCGCCATCATCACTGTGCCGAGAAGACTCATCACTGACGCATAGCTGTACTACTCGGATGAGTCTAAAGCCGACTCCGAAGAGTTCATGGTTGTGCATCATGCCGCGCTGCTCTGTCCTAATCCTGCTCAGACGAGAAACAATGGGTTTACCCCGAGCACATAGCAAGCGACTGAGCTCCTCCCGTTCAGATCTTTCTGATCTCCAGCAGCGAGCGATCCTCGATCCCGAACTTGGCAAACACGGGAAAAACTTTGCGCTCACCTTAACCTAAACCTCCACACTAGGACGAACTGATTCAGCTAGATCGACAAAAAGAAGGGTATCGGGATGCGAAAGATTGGGGACCTGCTAATGCAACACAAAACATAACAGTGCGCTCCAACATATCGTTGCCTGATTCGCATCAAGCGAGCGTTTCCAGCAGGGCCGAATTTCGATCCGCCTGCTTCATAACCAGCCACCCAATCTTCAGGCCATCATCTGCATGTTTTGTTCCACTGCGTTCTCATTGACAGCTGTCTTCCAGCCATATTGAATCCACCTATTTACTTATTTCGCTCGTATATATTGTCGCCGAAGAATGTTCGGGGACCGATAGTATTCGACATATTCAGTTACGTTTTCTTTGCGTTTCAACACACACCAACTTAACTTCACGAGGAAGTAATGTTTAGATTCTGGTCTTGCTACACCCTTCTCACACTGGCATTTTCAGGGACGGTTACTGGCGAGGTCACCACCTATTTGGGCGAGGCTGACTCGCCAGAAACTGGCCTGCTGCCGTCGGCTGAAATGGAAGGTTCAGCTAAATCGCAGACGGTGGACTCAAGAGTGGCATCGCGGACTGCGTTCGTACCGAAGAAAGCTTCGAAGTCGCAAGCGAACGTCGGCGTCGACGCAGCACTTGCTACGACCGACACCGCAAGGAGCGATGAAGCTTCTTCGCCGGCATCATCTAAGGCGGGACCAATAGCCGGCATAAGCTTGGAGCGGAGCGATCGAGTGATGGAAGGCCTAGACCTCTCCCACACAGATGTACTGATGGATCCAGATCACATTTTAGTTACCGGCGATGAATTCAAATCCAGCACCAGCATTCTAACTGGCGACGAGTTTCTTGATTCACAACAGATTGCAAATCCCGTGTTCTCGCTGTCTGATGCTTTGATTCTTCCTATGAGAGAGTCGACCAAGACAGACAAGCCGAAAACCGCGTCGGCATCACCTGAGGGAGAAGCGGGGAGAATCAATCGGCGTGATATTGTCGACTATAGTGTCGATGAATCGATGCTTGCGAGCGATTCCATATACTTCGATCTGTCACGAGCCGAGAGCTCTGATCTGGGATTTCGTAGTGGACCTGGCTCGAGTGACACATCCTCCAATCTCGTTCGTGACGAGTCGCTAGCCAATCCTTCCTCGTTCGGTCTCCTTGGAGCATCGAGGCGATGGATTTCTATTGCAGGTTTTGCGTTGATTTTCACAGTGACAACTGCTGGCGCAGTTTTCCTAATCTCACGCGCCCCCATTTTGGAGTTCGACGATCCGCTAAGCTATAGCGTCGAGGGTCCTGGGCCAACCAAGCTCGATCGTGGATCTGAGAGCAGGCGCCACCACTCGGAACACCGACAGAAAACACGCAGAGATACCCGTGAACACGTGCAAGTTGTAAACCAGGGTGCCGAACTTCTGCCCAGCGATCAACTGGAAACGATTGAGGATGCCGCCTATTATCTGGTGAGCGGACTGACAGAGGCCGAGCGTGATCTATTGAGAGACGCTCCTGACGACATGCTGTGCGCCGGAATAAGAATAGGAATCCGTCAAAACTGGCAAGTATGCAATCCAAAGTCTTCAGTTTGCGTTGACGCGGCGGATAACTACAGCGTGTACGTCGCCGACGAGGTCTGCGATGCTATCATTGAAACTGCCCAGGAATTGATCAGCATCAAATCGAGCAGCGACAGATAGAAACCTCACCCTTACAGGTTCTTTGCGGATTCTGGTCGCTGGAGTCCAAGATGTTGGGTTTTGCAGGCATCTACTCCGGCGTCTATTGAGCAAAAAGGAATTTCTCGACGAGAGTATTCCCTTCGAGAACTGGTTCTTCTCGGAATTTAGTGGCAGGCATCCAGGATGTTGGATTTTTGAGGCATAGGCTCCTGCGTCCAGTGAGCGAAAAACGGATGCCCGGCAAGCGTGAACTTGCCGAGCATCAACCGCACCGCTGGCGCGCTATCGACCGAAATATCCCTTCCCCGGCCCGCGTCCCCACAATTGCCCAAGTCCGTTTGTCTCTGCGTAAGTCAATGTATCGTCTACTCTCAGATGATGCCAAAACACCATAGGACGCAGGAGTAAATGCCTCGAAAATCCACCACACTGTGGAGGTCATTCAGGAATCAAACAGCGCGTTCGGCGCCACTAAATCCCGAGAAGAAACATCCGGTTTTTGAGAGTTATGCTTTCGAACCCTCCCGTCCGCGTTATCTCTGGACCGACTCAACCGCTTGACTCGGTACTGAGTATCTCGATCAGGTTCTGCTGGGCTCTACGCTTCGTGGGGATAGGTTCCATAAGACTTCAGCACGCGGGTTAATTTCTTGGGTTCGATTTCGCCGACGACCACAACGACGTTTTGATCAATCATCGAAGAGACCATGCGACTTCCACCTTCGACCTGCTCGCTCACGTGGCCTTGATTCAACTTTTTACGTTGCTTCGGAAACACCGCCAGGCTTTCGCGAGGCAATACGAATATCGAGACCGGAGAATCGTCGACCGAACCGACAACGTAGGCGGCCGGTTGGCCCGCGAACTGACATAGGCCCGCTCCACCGACGGCGAAGCCCGAATCTTTGCGTGGCGGGCAACGTACAGGAAACGAGACGCGAGCGACCAAGTATTGATCGACCGCGATATCTGAATCGCTTTCAAAATCAGGACGCAATCCACCGCTGGCGACGTGTCCATGTACTTCGGCTGAAAGACGGGCTAGATCAGGAACATCGCGCAGAATCGCACCCGGACCATCCGCATTGGGCAGATATAAGCTGATGAGCAACAGGACGCTGGCGGCCAACGCGGCGACAGTCGAGCCGAGCACCAACCACGCGCGCGATGACTTGTTCGGAACGGCTTCGACCTGAGATAGGATCGCTGGCCAGTCAACTGGCGTTGTACCATTGTCCGGATCGGGAGGGATGGTCGCTAGGCCATCAGCGCTCTTGAGACGCTGTTGGATGAGCGACTCAAGACGAGATTGTTGCCCGAACCATTGTCGACAGGACGCGCATTGATCCAAGTGCTCGTTCAACCGCAGATGCAGTTCTGGGTCGCCTTCGGAGTCATGGTAGAGATCCCAATGCCGGCGTGTTTCTTGGCAATTCATGCTCGCTCACCTCGGTTGAATAGTCCGTTCTGCCTGGCGTATTCCATCAAATGCTCTCGCAATTGGATTCTCGCTCTGGAAAGTAATCCCATCACGGTGCCCATGGGAATGTTGAGCATCTCAGCGATCTCGCGATACTTGAAGTCACCGATTGCCCGCAGCAGGAAAATTTCACGCTGCTGCTGCGGCAATTCATTGACGCCTTGCATGACCAACGAATCGCAATGATCCAAGACCGTGGTTGGAGCGTCCAACAATCGGCTCAGGTCAAACTGATCGATCAGCAGCGTTTCGACCGAAACTTGGTGCGGAGGATCGTGGTCGCGCAGTTCCAGCGGTGATCGGTCAAAGGCTCGGTTGCGATTGAGCGTTTCGAGTGTCACGTAGCGATACATCCAGGCACGAAAATTGGTTCCCTCGGCGTACTTATCGAAGTCGCGAAACGCAACCGCTACCGCCGATTGCAGGACATCGGACGCCTCGTCAGGTTGGCGCAGCAGGCGACGACAGTACACCGTCAACTGCTGTTGAATCGGTACCAAATGCTCGATGAATCGGTCGGCTTTTCGCTGTTTCGGGTCACTCAAGGGAAATGGTCCCGTGCCAAAGGCGAGTCTCCATGAGGGGAAGTTGTCCACTGACACTCGTAAATGTCCCCACGGACGCATTCTATTACAAGCAAACGAACAAATACGAAAAAGAAACTTTTCTCTCAACGGCTGTAATAGATCTGGCCAGTGGGAACATTCACAGAGTAGCCACTACCTCATGCTCGCACCGACTGGGCAGCGAGCGAGCCCAATCATTTTGACTAACTCAACGTCCGATATCGACCAACGGAATGACTCTCGTGCGAAACGATATTCCTTCGACCACTCCACGCCCTTCAGTCCGCCGAGCGAGATTCCACCCGTCGGTTCCGCTTCGCGGCGCACAGGCAGTGCGAGCCTCGGTGCTGTCGATGCTACTGGGATGTCTATGGATCTCGACACCTGGTTTGGCGCAAGAGCGACTGGTCGATCACTTTCCCGAGGCTGCCAAATCGGGGTGCATGACCTGTCACGGAGAGATCGAACCGATTCGCGAGATTGGTTCGGAAATGCTTAACCAAATCATGGCTCGCGGGGAATCGATGGGCGATCCAGCGGGCTGCATTGTTTGCCACAATGGCGACGCAACGGAGACGGAAGATAAAGCGATCGCTCACGGCGGCGACGACTTTTATCCCGATCCGGGCAGTCCTTGGGTGAACGACGAAACCTGTGGGCAATGCCACCAGGAACAGGTCAAGATTCAGTGGCAGAGTTTGATGATGACCGAAGCCGGCAAAATCCAAGGCACGTGCTGGTCCTTTGGAGCGATGACCGGTTACGAACACAAGTATGGAAACTACGCCGTCGAAAACCCCAAGGATCCGAAGGAGCGACTGGGAACCGACACGTATCTCGCCTACATGCAGCGACTGCGTGAGCTTGAACCCAACGTCTTCGTCGACCGACACGAGCCACTGCCCGAAGCGGTCGGCTTCGATGAACTCGACAAACTGCAGGACAATCCTGAACTGGCCGCCTTCACCTACATCCGCCAAGAATGCAATCGCTGCCACCATGCCGTCAAAGGACGTTCCAAGCGGGGTGACTTTCGCGGCATGGGCTGTTCCTCATGCCACATCCCGTACAGCAACGAAGGCTTCTACGAAGGCAACGACCCGTCGATCCCGACCGATGAACCGACGCACCCGCTGACGCACCAAATCCAAGGGACTCGCGGAGCGACCGTGACGATTCATGAGACCAGCTATCACGGCCTGTCCGTCGAAACCTGTACCACGTGTCACAACCGTGGCAAACGCGTGGGCGTGTCGTTTCAGGGTTTGATGGAGAGTCCCTACACATCGCCCTCGACCGAGTCCGGCGGTGAGCAACCCAGCCTGCACTCGAAACACTACATCGCCATGGAACAGGACATTCACTATCAGAAAGGAATGAAGTGCCAGGATTGCCATACGTCGATCGACGTTCATGGCGATGGATTCCTCAACCCCACCACGTTGGCCGCCGTGCAAATTGAATGCTCCGATTGCCACGGCACACCCGACAAATATCCGTGGGAACTGCCGATCGGGTTTATGGATGAGTTTGAGATGACGCCAGCCAGCGGCGAGCCACGCGGTGTTACCGACCAACAACTTCCGCACACCTGGGCCGGTTACCAGCACGACAAGAAAGACGGATTTCTACTGACCGCACGGGGAAACCCGTACGAGAACACCGTGCGAGACGGCGACGAGGTGATTGTCTACACGGCCGAAGGAAAAGACCTGCGACTGACGCCGCTGAAGAAACTCATCGAAGAAGACAAGGTCAGCACGCGTGGCTTGGTCGCAATGCAAGGCGTTTCCAAACATTTGGATCGCATGGAATGCTATACCTGTCACTCCAGTTGGACACCGCAATGCTACGGCTGTCATGTCAAAGTGGATTACAGCCAAAAGGATCAGTGCCCCCAGTGCGACGAATCACAGACCGGTTTCGACTGGATTGCCGCCGGGCGCAAGCACATGCAAGATGAGTTTCGCACGACCGACGGCGAGGAACAGTTCGACACGGTGATTCCCGGTAAAGTCACTGAAAGCCGAAGTTATCTGCGTTGGGAGGAGCCGATGATGGGCGTCAACGGCGAAGGGCGAGTGACACCGCTTGCGCCCGGTTGCCAGCCCTCGGTGACGATTGTCGGTGCGGATGGAAAAACGATCCTGACGAACCACATTTTCAAAACGCCGGCGGGCATCGAAGGCAGCGGCGAAGGCGGTCAATTGGCGATCGACATGAGCCCGACACAGCCGCACACGATGACGAAAAACGCGCGGAGCTGCGAATCGTGTCACTCCTCCGACAAGGCGCTCGGGTTAGGAATCTCAGGCACGCGGCCCTGGAACGAGACTCACTTTGCCGACATCGAGACCACCGACGGCACGATTCTTTCCAAACGCGCCCAACCGCAGCAGCCGGCGATCGAAAACCTGGATCACGATTGGTCCCAAATCGTCGATCGCGACGGTAACCAACTCGCCACGGTGGGCCATCACTGGAAGCTCTCGCGAGCATTCAATAAAGAGGAAATCGACCACATGCAGCGAGAAGGAACCTGTATCGCCTGCCATCGAGAGATCCCACAGAATTCCATGGCGATCAATCTGTTGCATCATGTTGCCAAGTATACCGGGCAGCTTCCCAAGACCAATGAGCAGCACATGGGACTTGTTAACAAGATCGTGTTGTTGTCTGCATGGGTGCAAGTGGCTGCCGCCGGCGGCGGTGCGATCGCCGGCATCGCGGGCGTGTTCTGGTGGCGACGCAAACGAGCGATTGGCCGAACTGAGTCGTCTGGACTGTGATTCACTTCGGTGCGGGCGAGACGCCCGCGAACCAGCGTGCGGGTGTCCCGCCCGTAGACGCTGTATGCACGCCTATTGATCCTTCGATCAAAACGCATCGATCGGGTCGAGAGGGAGTTCGGCTCCGGGCTCGTCTTGATAGATGACGTTTTTGGCCAAGGGGAACTGGTGCGAGCGACTTTCGAGAAAGTGCATTAGATAGCCAGCCGTATTGGGGAAGACGACCAAGTCCCCCCGCTGGATGCCGTTGGGAAAATGCAGGCGGCGTAGCGACAACAGCTCCGATTCCGTGCAATAGGCGCCCACCAGATAGCCGCTCATCGGCTCACCTCCAGCATCCCTCGTGGGCACGACGATCGGATCGACTAAAAAGTCGTCACTGGAGGTTCGGCACTGCGTGCGGTTCATCGACAGACCAATCAACCAATCGCCGTTGGCGGATCGTTTTCGGAATTCAACGCGAGCGGCAGTGACGCCGCATCCGTCCATCAGACTCCGGCCCGGTTCGCATCGAAGCTGCAAGCCGGCGGTACGAATTTTCTGTGCGATCGACGTTCCATCCACTTCGGCATCCAGGATCGCGGCGAACCATTCGTCGCGAACGGGTGATTGAAAATAGGGATAGCTCTTCGGGCTGCCATGAACGGTACCGTCGACAACGATTCGTCCCAGACCATGGTTTCGATAGGTGATCGGGTCGCGTTTGCCGCGCAATGCGAGTTCATGCTCATGCCAAAAATCCGTCCACTCTTGCTCGCTCTCGAGATAGCTGATTGGGAATCCTCCTCCCATGTCGATGAACGTCGGCGACTGACCACTGCGCCTCAACCGTTCGATCCAGTCGCATGCGGTACGGATTCCAGTCACACGCTGCGCCGCGTCGTAGCCGTCGAGGTGAAAATGGATCCCGTCGATTCTCAGCGACGATTCCGAAAAACGATCCACGATACCGCGGTCACGATCGACATCGAAGCCGAAGCGGGTTACGAGCTTTGCCCCCTCATGCTCAAACCCGCCGATCCGCAGTGCGATGGAGGCCACGCATCCCAACCGATCCGCTTCATATTCCACCAACGACAATTCATCCTCGTTGTCGATGCAAATACAGACGCCATGACGCAGACAATTGTGGATGAGCGATTCACTCTTCACCGCTGCCGTGCAGATGATTCGGTGAGGATCCATGCCGCAGTCGATGCACTGCTGAACTTCGTTCTGGCTGGCCGTATCAATTCCCGCGCCGCACTGTGCCGCTTGATCGACAAAGGTCAGACACCTGTTCGATTTCCTAGCAAAGAACACTTGAAAATCGACGTCTCGGTCCTTCGCGACCTGGGTCAACTGCGAGATGTTCTGGCCCATCGGTAACGGATTGACGATGTTCAGCGGCGATCCGTGCAAACGGATCAAATCGTCGAGTTCAGCGTTGACCAGAAGCTGTTGCATCCATGGCTCGATTCGAGCGCGAAGCGGGGGTTCCCCAACGCATCGTTGTCGCTGCTCGACCGGATCGGGCTGCAGCGTGGTTGCGAAAGGGGAACGAATTGCTTGAAGAGGCTTGTTCAAGGATCTGCCTTATCACTCTTGAGTTGATCGGATGGGCTCTAAATCAGCGATTGCGATTCGGACGGTTTCTGCCCAATTTTCGATATGGTTGTGCAGAGTCCGCGTCAACGTGTCGTTGCCAACGATCCACCCCTCGGTAGCACGGCCGAAAACTGCCAGTCCTCTCGCTGCACCGATCGCAGTGCCATTCTCATCTACTTTCACCCCACCACTGTCGGGGTCAATCTGTACGTCACCCGATTGAATCAGAGAACGGAGCGGCCCATGCTCGAAATGTTCGTGAGGCCCGGCAATGACAGCGTTAATGACGGCATCGAATTGTGACTGGTCTTCGTGTTGCGTGCCGATCGTTAACACTCCATCACGCATCAAAGTGAGCATTCGCCCCACACTTTCCGCTGGCGGGCCAAAGGCAATTCGCTCCATTTCTCTTGCCGTCGTCGCGAAGGAGTTCCAGGAAGCTGCGGCCAATCCCCCATGACTGATCAGCCGCACCAGCTCGGGATACAGACTTCGCCAAGCATCACCGAGCGCGAACGCGATATCGATCGGACGCTCGCCGACCGCAACAGCATAGGACCGCAACATCGCTTGCACTGCGGATTGCGAGTCCATCTTGCCGCGAGACCAAGAGCGGAAAAACGCCTGGACCTCTCGCTGCGATGATGGGCAGCCGCTCTGAATCAACCTTTCAGCGGCTGCGCCGGTAATGAACGGCCAGATGTCCTCGCGAAAGTGCAGATCGCCATGGCGTTTTAGCTTCTCGAGCATTCGTTCTCGGAAAGCATCCCAAAACGAGTTGCAAATGGGTTCCATCGCGGATGTCGGTTTTGCCAGCATGGGGCGACCTGATCGCGACTGGATCTCAATCCTCCGGGGCTCCTCAAGACTGTGGATATAGCACGGCAAGAAACGATCGCTGACGAACCTACCACCCCGGCTCTCGGTAAGAGACAGTACCGTATCGATCGCCGTCAATCCAAACCCATGAACCAGGACGCGGCTCTTCGCGGGCACAGCTGCGACGGAGAGATTGGCATTGGACGGCAACGCGGGGATGATTGTATCGTTCGCCGGCACAGTGGCGGAACTCCGCAATCCCTCGTGCCCGGTAGTGACAACCACTCGATCGAAGGCAAGACAGCTCGAACGCGTGTTGACGCGAAACTCCGTTTGTTCGCGAACGATGCTGAAAACGTGCTCAGGCTGGACAGCCCATTCACTGCTGCCGATGAAGCGTTCTCGCACCTCGGCGAAACAGTCACGAAGATACTCACCGAGAACGGCGCGTGGGATGTATTGATTTGTCTGTGCTAGATCCGGGTACCGCGTTGCCAGCCAACCCAGCAGCGAGGTCGCGCGGGAAGTCTGCTGGTCACGTGTCGACTTCCAGAAATCGATATGCTGTGTGGCAAAGTTCATCCGCAAACATTGCGATTGGCAGGGATCGTAAACGCTCCCCGCGCCGAGCGTTTCGGCGGGCTCGTAGACGGTGACCTGCAACCGGGATAGCTGGTCGTCGTCCAAACGCCTTGAGAGAGCTTCTAAGCACTGCATCCCCCGCGGCCCGCAACCGACGACGGCGAGGCGAAGGCGCCCGGATCGACCGGCAGTGAGAGCATCGTCATGGTCTGATCTCGCTCGGTCAACCACTTTCATGCTTGCGGCTCCACGAGCGGTTGCTCAAAACCTCGCTGGACCAATTCAGCCAAATGGGTCTGGCTACAACCGAGCACCGAGTCAACCCAGTCGTCATTGAAGATGGTATCGAGGTACCGCTTCCCCGAGTCGTGAAGCACTGCGACACAACGCTTTCCCGAGAGAACATTTCGTCTCTGACTGACCGTCATCAGCACACCGCCGGCCGACCCACCGACCAAAATGGCTTCCCGTTCTGCGGCGCGGCGGCAACCGACCACACATTCCAGATCGGTGACTCGAGCGACCGAATCGAATGACTGCCCCGCCGCCAGATCAGGTTCTTTGCCGGCACCCAAGCCCGGGATCATGCGTGGGCCAGCGACCCCGCCGAACAGCACGCTACCCACCGAATCCACAGCGACCACCTCGACGTCGCGGCCCCGTGAGCGAAGGTAGTCGCGACATCCTTGCGCGGTTCCCGTGCTGCTCGTCGCGACGAACAAGACATCAAAGTCGCCATCGAGCGCGTCGTCGATTTCACGGATCGTGCCCTGGAAGTGAGCGCGTGGATTGTCAAGATTGGCATATTGATTCGGCCAGTAGCTTTCCGGTGTGCAGGCGAGCAATTGGCGAACTCTGTTAATTCGAGCGGCGAGGAAGTCGCCTTGGATCGGCTCATCAACCAACTCGATCTGGCCACCGAGGGCTGCGATGATGGCGAGATTCTGTGGCTGGGCGCGGGGATCGACGACACAGACGAACTTCAGTCCGTGATACCGGCAAACCTGAGCCAGCCCGATGCCCATATTCCCAGACGACGATTCAATGATTGTCGACCCACCGTGGATATCACCACGTTTCAGGGCAGCCTCGAGCATCTGTTTCGCGGGCCGATCCTTCGCAGATCCACCAGGGTTCGCAGACTCGAGCTTGACGAGTAGCTCGATCGAATCATCATCGAGAAAACGGCTCAGCCGAATGAGCGGCGTGCGACCAATCGACTGCAACACCCCATCGGCGACAGGGCATGCAAAGTCGGCAACGGATGGCAGTGTCTTCATGGGTGCGGCTCAGGAGTGATGAGAAATCTCTCCCGACCCAGAGCAATTGATGTGCCACTGGGCGGCACGGATCTCCGATCCCCGATGTTTGAGCGATCGGTGAGACCGTCCCAACGATTGCGGCTACTCGATGGCCGAGCGAAGCAGTTGGCTCATGTGATCAGCGACCTCTGGCTTCTCCAACGCGAGATTCGTCGTCTCGCCGGGATCGGATTCTAAATCGAACAATTGGCCCGGCGCGCTCGGCGCGGTATTGGGCAGGGCATACTCTTTGAGCATGGGGTGCGTTTCGTAGTTGTTGCCACCGGACCCTTGATGGGCCAAGTACTTCCATTTGCCCTGACGGATGGCGAGCCATTTTTTGCCCGCGAAACCTTGCATCAGTAGATAGGGACGAATGGGGGTGTCGTCGTCGCTGCCCGTCATCGCCGGCCACATGCTGTAGCTATCTTCGGCATCGCCTGACGGGACCGTCGCGCCGGTAATCTCGGCGACCGTTGCCACCACATCAGTCAACGACGTGAGCTGATCCGAAGTGGAACCGGCAGCGATTTTTCCTGGCCACCGTGCGATCAACGGAACTCGGTGCCCACCTTCGTAGTTGTCACGCTTGACTCCCCGCCAGGGCCGAGCTCCATCGTGCCCGTGGTCATGTCGCATGTGGTAGACGGCAGGGACTTCCGGCCCATTGTCGCTTGAGAACATGACGATCGTGTTGTCGTCAACGCCGAGTTCCTCAAGCGTTTTCAAGAGTTCGCCGACGACATAGTCCAATTCAAAGATGAAATCGCCGTGCGGCCCCGACTGCGTCGCCCCCTTGAATTTTCGGCCGGGGAAGGAGGGCAGGTGGACCGCTTGGGTGGAATGCAACAGAAAGAATGGCTGATCGGGCGATTCTTTCACTTGCGTCCGCAGGAACTGTTGGCTTTTCTCCAAGAATTTGATATCGACCTCTTCCAAATCGAAGTCGGGGGCGACTTCGCCGGGCCGGTTGTCGTTGGCATAGGGATGCTTGGGCAACGTCGACTTGTCCAGTGTTCCGGTCGGCGGCACGGGAATTTGCTTGCCGTCCATGTAGGCGTACAACCAATCCGTGGTCGGGCAACATGCGGTACCGAAGAACTCGTCGAAACCACAATCGAGCGGCCCACCATCGATATCGCGTGAATAGTCGATTCGCGAAACCCCGTCCGGGCCGCCCTTGTGAATCGGTTCGCCATCAGCGTCATAGAACGTTAAACCAATGTGCCACTTGCCGAAGCACGCCGTTTTGTAGCCTTGATCACGGAGCATTCCCGGCAGCGTGAATTTGTCCGGCGCGATCAGCGACGGACCGCCTGCGCCACTGAAGACGCGTCCGCCATTGGGAACACGAAACGCCATCTGGCCCGTCATCAGACTGAACCGGGTCGGCGTGCAAACGGTGCAGGGGCTGTGGGCGTCGGTGAAGCGGATGCCTTCCGCTGCCATCCGATCGAGATTGGGTGTTGGGATCTCGGATTCAGGGTTATAGCAAGCGAGATCGCCGTAACCGAGATCGTCAGCGAGGATAAAGACGATGTTTGGTTGCCCGGCCGTCGCCAGGTTGCCTGCGAGCAAGCCAAGACACACGGCGGCTGCGCAAAGGGTCAAGATTTTCTTCATGCTGAGTATTCGAAAGCCTGGGTAACTTCCGCATTGCAAATGGGTATCGTTCACGGTCGGTTTTCTCTCGATGGAAGCCGACCGTAAGACTTGGAAAAGGTGGAATGACAAGAGCATACTTGCGGTCAGTCGTCAAGCGACGACATTCCTGCGGACCGCCCTTCCGGAGGGATCTCTGCTCGCATCACAAGGGGCGCGATCGTGAGTTCATTGGCCGGTTCCCCACTGTTTATTGGGCTGCGGGCCCAGACTCAGTTCGAGCACGCCGCCAGCGATGAGTTCACTATGCGGGAGGAGAGATGAGTGCAGTGGTTTGCCGTCCCACGTCGCCGACTGGATATAGACGTTCTCGGGAGCTTGGTTCTTCGCGATGATCGTCAAGACATTCCCACCGTAGTACTCTTCACTCAGTTGAATCTCCACCTTGTCGAAAACGGGGGCGGTGATGTCGTAGCTCGAGTCCAATCCCGAGCCGCCGTCGAACTGAAAGAGTCCCATCGCCATCAGCGCGCTGACGGATCCCATCTGCCCCTGGTCTTCGTCCCCGTTGTATCCGCTATACGGATCGGTGCCACCGAACGCAGCGTCTTGCACCGCTCGCACCCATTTCTGGCTGAGCCAGGGGAAACCGATTCGGTTGAAGTAGTGTGCGGCCCCTGTGCCGTCCTGGTTGGCGTAGTCGATCCACGCGGCTCCATGTTCGCGTCCTTTGAGGTGAAACTTATCTTTCACGGCGGCTTGAAACTGCTCATTGAGTTTCTCCGCAGCGGCCTCCGGCCCGTCCAACATCTCGGCTAACCCCATCGGATCATGCGGCACGAAAAACGTTGAGACCGAAGCACTTGTTTCGCAAAATCCTTCCTGCTCAAACGCTTTTTCATTCGGCTGAAAATCGTCCATCCAGCCACCGTCGGCCGTCCGCACCCACGCCGACTGTTTCTCAGGCCAGATGACGTTCTGATAGTTTGCAGCGCCACTGACGAACCGCTTGTAGATCTCATCGTCTCCCAAACCTTTCGCCATCTGGGCAATGCACCAGTCATGGTAGGCGTTGTAGAGCGTTAGGCTAGTAACGGCCTTGCCGTGCCCACCGGAAAGTCGATTGCCTTGCGAGACGTATCCTTTCTCATGATATTCATCGTAAACGGCTGGGGTCGCTGATTTAGCATATCCACCGTAGTAGCGTCCCCCGTCCCTCTGCGTATTTCGGACAAGTCCTTCGAGGGCCTTTTCGAGGTCGAAATCTCGGATCCCCTTCGCATAGGCTGCCGTGAGCGCCGGAGCTGCGGTATCTCCGATCATGACAAACGTGTAGTTGCCCCCCGAGGGCCCGCGGGGAATGAGCCCACCGTGTTGGTACATTTCAACCGACGTGTTGCAGATGTCACTGTATTGTTCCGGGCACAGCAATGGCCAGAGAATATTGAGACTCCAGTGGCTTCCCCACCAGCTGTCGAAGTTATGGACCGCGAATTTCGGTTGGCCGTTTTCGCCGCGGGGTACGTGGCGGATGACCTGTTTCTCTCCCGTCATGTCGCTATAGGCACCGTCTGCGTCACTGACGATGCGGCGTCCCAGCATCGACCGCCACAAATCCGTATAGAACTTCGTCTTCTGAGCATCGCTCCCACCTTCGACCGCGATACGGGAGAGGCGATCGTTCCAATCCTGTTTGGATTCCTGAACCACTCGATCGAAATCCCAGTCGGGCAATTCGGTCTCCAGGTTACGACGCGCCCCTTCGATCGAGGTGTAGCTGACACCGACCTTCATCAGTACGGGTGTTTGTGCGGTCGTCTGCAAACGAACATAGGCCCCACTGTCTTCTCCCTCGATCCGTGTGGACGAGTCCAAGAGCTGCCCATCTCGCCAACCACCAAAGTCGGTCACGGGCTGGCTGAACTGGGCCACAAAGTAAACCGGCGTTCGTTTTCGACGTCTCCCGGTTTTCTCCTGCAGGCTCATGCCCTCGATTTCCGTATCGCTTACCTTGTGGACCATTGCGTTGGCCATGGGGCCATGCCCCAGATACGCCCCCACATCGAAAAGGATGTACGCATCTTTGGTTTCAGGGTAGGTATAGCGATGAAAACCGGTCCTGACGGTCGAGGTCAATTCAGCCGTGATGCCGTACTTCTTCAGCCGCACCTTGTGGTAGCCTGGCTGAACGGTCTCATCCTCGTGGGAGAACCTGGACTGATACGCGTCCATCCCCTGATGGCCGGTCATCTCACCGACAATGGGCATCACGGGAATGCCTGAGAGCTGCCAGGCGTGGATATGGCTGAAACAGCGTATATGCTCGGAGTCGTACAGATACCCTGAATCCCAGGTACCATCGGTGTTCGTATCTGGGCTGAGGTTGACCAGTCCAAAGGGTCTCGAAGCTGAGTTGAAGTAAAACCACCGCGACGCATGGGTGTCGATCAGCGGGTTGACCCACTCCACAGGTGATTGCCCATGGAGGCCGCCCGAGGCCATCGCCAGCGACAAGCCGATGATAAAAACGAAAGAGTGCAGGAACTTCATGATGTATCTCTCACTTTCTTCAGCGTCGCGACCCACGCTGGTCAGGGTATTTTAGAAGAGGACGCGTCCTCCCAGCCAACATCAGCCGGCGGAGGGGCAGTCGACGATCAGTGTAAGCCCCCGTAGCGGCGCACACAAATGTACCAGCTTGTAGCGAAGCGACGCCAACGACGCAGCATCGAGCTACATTGAGGCGGTATCGATCATTTTTCAAGCAGAGACAGCATTTCACTTCGAGACATTTCGTGACCCACCACTTACTGCTTGTCGAGGACGACCTCTCTCTGGCGAAGATGGTCCGTGATTTCCTCATAGAACACGACTTTGAAATCACGACCGAGTCCAATGGAGTCGCGGCGATCACTCGAATAACGCAAGGATCGTACGACGCCGTGATCCTCGATATCGGTTTGCCCGGAGCGGATGGTTTTCAGGTCTGCCGCACGGTCCGGCCGAACTACCCTGGGCCGATCATTGTCTTGACGGCGCGCGGCGGAGAAGTCGACGAGGTCATCGCCCTGGAGGCGGGAGCGGACGACTTCATGGCGAAACCAGTCCGTCCGCGAGCGCTTCTGGCGAGGCTGAAAGTCCATCTCAAACGCGGCGATGCGACCCCGGCCTCGAGTAGCCCGCCCATCGTCATTGGTGACCTGCAGGTCGATGAGTCCAGCCGCAACGTCTCGATTGCAGGGTCCAGGGTCGAATTGACAACCGCCGAATTCGAGCTACTCGTCTATCTTGCCAAGCGAGCTGGAACGGTGGTACCGAGAAAGGATGTCTACATCGATCTGTTGGAGCTACCCTACGATGGGCTGGACCGATCGATCGATCTACGGGTTTCGAGATTGCGCAGAAAACTCAACGACGATCCCGCTCAGCCAACACGTATCAAATCGGTGCGCGGTGTCGGCTACCTGATGGCGAAAACAAAATGACGCGACTGTTCCTTCGCTTTTATATCGGCGTGATCTTGATCATGTTCATTGCTTGGTGCATCCAGGTATACGTTTATCGCAGGGCAACGGAATCAGAGAACATCGCGGTGATTGAAGATGCACTGAGTGGCGGAACACTCTTGGCACGCGACGAGCTCCTTGACGGCGGAACAGAACATTTCGGAGAAACGCTCGGCTCACTTCAAAAACGTTTCAACTATCCCGTCAGCACGATGGAACGATCAGCACGCTCCCTGTCGACAATGCAAACCGGGCGTCTTGATAGCGGTGAAGCGATTCTGCATGGCGGTGCGATGGTAGCATCGATCACCGGCACAGACCTGTTGGTCCAACTCGGGCCGTTGCCGCAGTTCGTGGGTCCGAGCCGCCGCAACGTGCTCCTAGGCCTTGGCAGTATTTTTCTGTTAGCCGCTGCTGCCATCACCATCTTGCTGCGGCCCATCGTGAAGCAGTTTCGCACCGTTGAGCAGACCGCTCTGGCGATCGCCGACGGAGATCTGTCGGCGAGAATTGCTGGCGGCGAAAACCGGCGATCGCTACCGATCGCCGACGCCTTCAACGCGATGGCCGATCGGGTCGAGTCATTGCTACGAAATCAGAAGGAACTTTTACAAGCTGTCTCGCACGAGCTTCGCACACCGCTATCTCGAATCCAATTCGCAACCGAATTGGTTCGCTCAGCCAGTAGCGAGGAGAAACGCAACCAACGCATTGATTCCATCGATGACGCAACCAACCAACTCGATGATTTGGTGGGTGAGCTACTGGACTACACACGCCACGATGCCGGATGCGAAACAGCGCCCTATGAAACGGTGATGCTGCAGGAACTTATCGAAGACGCTGTCGAGCCCCAGGCTCTGATACACCCTCGCATCCACTTTCATATCACCCAGGCCGAACCTCAGCTGCGTCTGAATACCTACCGAGCAGGCCTGCAGCGAGCGATTGGCAACCTCGTCAGCAATGCCGCCAAGTACGCTCGGTCTCGAGTCAGCATCGGTGTTCACGAGCACGCAGACGGGATCGTGATTGCCGTTGAAGATGACGGACTGGGAATCGCCGCGGCAGACCGAGACGTGATCTTCGAGCCGTTCAAGCGTTTGGAGGCGGCAGCGCAGCCGGGAACGGGCCTGGGTCTCGCTCTCGTTCGCCGGATCTGCCAGAGACTCGGCGGCGATGTTACTGTCAGCACCAGTTCACTTGGAGGCGCAAAGTTTGCCATGAGTGTGCCCCATGCGGTCAATGACGCTGATTGATCCAGTGCAACCTTGATAGACCCAACGTCTTCAGACCGGCAGAGCGAAAGAGGTCGCGGCAATGGCATGCCGAGAACGGGTGTGACACCCGGTGGCTAGGAGTCGAGGATCCGCCGCAGATCCACGAGTTCAACCGGTTTGACGAGATGGTGATCAAAACCAGCTTCTTGAGTTTTCCGTTTATCGTCCTCCTGCCCCCATCCGGTCAACGCGACGAGTGTCATCTGCTGTCCCCACGGTTGTTGCCGGATATGCCGCGCCGCCTCGAACCCATTCAGCTGAGGCATCCCGATATCCATCAGCACCGTCTCGGGGCGGAATACGGAGGCAATCTCGACACCCTCCTGTCCATTGCAGGCTACGCGGACGTCGTGGCCGAGGGTCTTAACGACGATCCGGAGCATGTCTGCGGCCGCCTGGTTGTCATCGACAATCAAGACACGGCACTTCGCCAACGAGCCCGTTTCCTCCGTAGGCGTTTCGGGCGCTGGCGAAACCGGATTAGCAGGACCAAGAGGCAACCGCACCAGAAACTCACATCCTTGGCCCGTTGGATTGCTACGCACTTCGATGCTTCCAGCGTGCAGTTCGACCAGCGATTTCACCAATGTCAAGCCGATGCCGAGACCGGAGTACTCGGCATCGAGGGGATGTTTGATCTGAGCAAACATTTCAAAGACACGCTCGATCTTGTCAGGTGGGATGCCCATCCCATTGTCTTTCACGCTTACGATCACCTCGCTCTCTTGCCGCTCTACTGCAAGTGAGATGCGGCCTCCGTCGGGCGTGTACTTCGCCGCATTGTTGAGCAGATTGGAAAAAACTTGGGTCAACCGATTGGGGTCGGCCTCCAGCTCGATCCCGCGAGAGGGGAGCGTGACACTGAGCTCATGACCGACTTCGTCCATCAACGGACGAGTGGCCTCGACGGCGCTGCGGACCACGTCAGCGAGCATCACGCGGCATTTCCGCAGCTCCAACTTCCCTTGCGTGATCCGGGACATCTCCAACAGGTCATCAATCAGTCGCACCATCTGTTGAGCCTGTCGCTCCATCGTCTCTCGGATCTCCTCCATTTGGTCAGGGTCGTCCTGAAGCAGTTTCATGGCCGAAAGTCCAGTGCGAATCGGCGCCAGCGGATTGCGAAGTTCGTGAGCCAGAGTCGCCAAAAACTCGTCTTTGCGGCGATCCGCTTCCGAAAGTTCCGTGGCGATTCGGCGAAGCTCGTCCTCCATCTGCTTTTGCTTCGTTTGATCCCGCATGACCTTCATGAATCCCAGCAGGTTCCCTGATTCGTCCTGCAACCCGGTGGTCACACCAGCCGCCCAAAACGGTGTACCATCTTTGCGTTTCATCCATCGGTCGTTGCTGGCGCTGCCTGACTCGGCCGCTTCGGCCAATTCCGCCTGGGGCACTCCTTTCGCCACGTCGGAACTGCGGAAGATCGACCGCACGATGTCTTTCCCAACGAACTCTGCTTCTTCAAAGCCCAGTACCCGCAACACGCCTTCGTTCCAACTGGTCGCACGCCCCGCGGTATCGGTCACGAAGATCGCGTAGTCCTCTACCTGCTCGACAAAGGTGCGGAACCGCTGCTCATGCTCACGCAAAACCTCCTGCGTGCGTTTGCGCTCACTGATGTCCCTGGCGATCTTGGAAGCGCCAATGATTTGCCCTTCTGCGTTCTTAATCGGTGAGATCGTCAGCGAAACGAAGACCAATCTCCCGTCACTACGCAGACGCACCGTTTCAAAATGCTCCACACGCTCGCCAGCGCGAATGCGGGCGATAATGTGGTCCTCTTCCTCGATCCGTTCCGCCGGAATGAGCATGCTAATGTGACGCCCGATAGCTTGCTCTTCGGTGTATCCAAAGATTCGCTCCGCAGCCGCATTCCAACTCCGGATCGTCCCGTCGAGCGACTTGCTGATAATGGCGTCGTCGGAGGAGGTGACGATTGCGCCCAGGAGCCGCGCATGGTGATCACCCTCGGCGTGATCGCGTTCAAGTTGGCGTCGTTTGGTCACATCGCGAAATACCAGAACGCACCCGGTCACCTCGCCATTATCCGAACGGATGGGCGCAGCACTGCTGTCGATTGATCGCTCGGTTCCATCGCTGGCAATCAGGATCGTGTGGCCTGCTGGCTCGACGATGGCGCCGTCTCGGAGCGTCTGGGCTGCCGGACATTCAACTCGCTCGCCGCTCTGCTCACTGACCGCCTGGAATACTTTTTCAAACGGTTCACCCATCGCGGTTGACTTGGTCCAACCTGTCAGATTCTCCGCGATTTCATTGAGTGTCGTGACCCTGCCCTGCAGGTCTGTCGCGATGACGGCATCGCCGATGCTGGCGAGGGCAACACAAAGAAGTTCAGCGCGTTCGTTTGCGGCGGGCGGTGAGGGCGTGGACTTTGTTGACTTGGGCATACGCTCGATAGCACCTCGGTGTCGATTTGCGGCTGATCAAACTGAGAGAGTTTCAGTGGGGAGATGGATCGCGGGCGAGTGGACCCTCTAGGCTGTACGGGCAACCGCCCAAAATGGCAGCGACGCTCTCGTATGTCACCTAGGCAAGCATACCTCCCTGGCAGACGTTTGCACACTGGCCCTGACCCTGTTTCGGCTGCCCCGGGGCCGCGTCTTGCTTGCTTCGGTAGGTGCTTCGGTACGCGTTTCTCGGCGCGTTCGCCCGCAGGAGCAACAGCACCAGCGAGACTCGCGGCAACCCGACCAAACAGACGACTGCACGCTTGATCAGTGCTGTGTGTCGATCCAGTTCGCGTAGACGCGGGCGACGTCTGCCATGTAGTGCGTCAACTCGGATTGGGACGCTTTCCTGAGATGCTCGCTCGCTACCTCGGCATTTCCTTCCGCATCAGCAATCAGCCCAATGTAGAGATTGCCGTAGAACTCCGCCGACGCGTAGGATGGTGTGCCGCGATTCTTCTCAACGGCTGCATCGATCGCCTCAAAATCTCCTCCCTGCAGTCGCTGCAAAACCGCTTTCATGGGGGCACGGGAATCGCCGGGTGCCGGCAACAAAATCTCCCGAGCCTTCGAGACAGAATCTGCTTTGGCGACGCAGACGAAATGCCACGCCGCGTTCTCGACGTCGTGCGGATTGACGACTCGATGCTTTTCAAACAGCGAGCGAGCCTCGTCGTAACGGCCAGCAAAGAACAGGGCGATACCGTATTGCCACAAATACGGTTCGGACTGAGGATCTCGCTCAATCGCGCGCTCGAAACTGGTGACGGCTTCGTCATATTGACCGCCCCGCAGCAACGCATCGGCCAAGCCAACCAAAGAACCCGCTGGAGGCGCCGGCTGTCCAGCGACCAAGGCCCGCGCTGTTTGGATCGCGGCGCGATGACGCTCTTGGTGCAGATCGGTCTCCTCCGCCCAAACGGGGAAACAGAACACTCCGCTGAGCAAGAGAAATGCATAGAACTGCAGTGTTGTGAAGGGAGCTTGCGCGGCGTTCATGATCGTGTTCCGTCCTGAGTCCATGATGGAGATGTCTGCTGTGATTGTACCGGATTCGCTCCAGTTCCTTTTCGGGTACGGGGGAGCGTGATCGATTGGCTTAAGGGCTCGTCGCCTCGTGCACTACAGAAAAGATCTCGCAGAAATCGCTACTTAATGATCACGCGATGCTAACTATTTTCCGAGGCACCCTCTTAGCCGTGAGAACCTGGTACACTCGGAACCACTGCTAATGGACTGCCGCCCCTCCGCATCCCGACGCGGATCCCACCCCCGATGATGCCGCCTCTGATGATACTGATTTTCAACCGTCGACAGATGTGTCACCCAGGGCCCGACGGCTCTCGCAGGTGGGCTGTCCGGCTCTTGGCCTTGCTGCTGGGAGCATTCTTGTCCGGAAACAATCGACTCTCGGGGTCAGACGCGGGTTCTGAACAGGACGCCGCACCGACGATTCAAAACGTCTTGCTGATCGTCTCGGACGACCTGCGGGCCAGCGCCCTGGGGTGCTATGGAGATCCAATCTGCAAGACACCCAACATCGATAAGCTGGCGGGCCAGGGATTGCTCTTTACCCACAGCTACTGCCAGGGGACCTGGTGCGCTCCCTCGCGTACCTCATTCATGTTCAGTCGCTATCAAGGTCGCGGCAAGCGCACGCTCGGCGAACATTTCCAAAACCATGGGCTATACTCCGCCCGAGTCGGCAAGATATTTCACATGCGCGTCCCCGGCGACATCATTGCTGGAACCGACGGTCAAGATGTCCCCGAGTGCTGGACGGAACGATTCAATTCGCAAGGTGACGAAGCGCACACCCCCGGGGACTACGCCTGCCTGAATCTCAATATCTTCACCGACGATTTGGAAGGTCGACAATCCACGAAGATGCCCCACCGCATGTTCGTCTCGGTGAGTATCGACGGCGACGGGTCTGATCAACCAGACCATAAAACCGCCAGCAAAACGATTGAGTTGCTACAAGAGCACCGAGACGAGCGTTTTTTCATTGCTGCAGGATTCGTCCGCCCCCATTACCCAATGGTCGCTCCACGAGAGTATTTTGAGCCCTACCCGTGGCAGGACATGTCATTGCCACCGCAGGTCCAGAACGATCTCGCAGACATCCCGAAACTGGGGCAATCCCCAAGCCGCTCGGCAAAGAACGGGATCGACGAGTACCCCGACAACCAACGGCGGATGTGGACAGCCTACTATGCGTCGATCTCGTTCATGGATGCCCAGGTTGGCCGCATCCTAGAAGAGCTCGATCGACTCGGTCTGCGTGAGAGCACGGCTGTGGTTTTCACCAGCGACCACGGCTATCATCTAGGCGACCACACCTTTTGGCAAAAATCCAATGTCCACGTGGAAGTCACCCGTGTGCCGCTGATTATTTCGGCTCCCGGATACGAATCCGGCCGAACCGACTCGATCGTCGAACTCGTCGATCTGTACCCAACGGTCTCGGAGCTCGCCGGATTGCCGATCCCTGAGCAGGTTCAGGGCCTCAGCCTCGTACCTGTTTTGGAAGATCCCAGCGTGGGGATCAAAGACGGGGCTCTGTCATTCTCCAACGGACATTCCTGGCGAACCAAAAACTGGGCTTACATGCGGTACAATGACGGTTCCGCAGAACTCTATGACATGCGCCGAGACCCTGGGCAAATCACCAACCTCGCCGACGATCCACAGTACAATGCCACCTTGAAACGCATGCATGCCGGGCTCTCCGCTCGACTGGAGAGCACAGGGCTCACCATCGCCCAGCCAAAATCAATCGCCCCCACCCCCGCTCCCTGATGAACCGGCACGGACGCCATTCTGCTTGACACGACAACCTTCTTTTCAAACCCGCACCGATGATTATGCTCGCCAACCGAATACTCCCTCTGCTGTTGCTCCTCACGCCTCACTTCGCGACAGCCCCAACCGCCATTGCTGACGAGCAACGCCCTAATATTGTCTTCCTCTTCAGCGATGACTTAACGACCCAAGCCATCTCGGCTTACCAATACGGTTTGGATCTGCCTCCGACCCCCAACTTCGATCGCTTGGCCAAAGAGGGCATGCTGTTCGAGAACAGTTTCTGCGGGAACAGTATCTGCACGCCGTCGCGGGCAACCGTGATGACGGGGCTGCACAGCCACAAGAATGGGATCGTCCATCTCCGCGGAGCCCTCGACCCCCAGCGTCCCACATGGCCTAAGAAGCTCCACCAGAGCGGCTATGCGACTGCCGTATTTGGAAAATGGCATATGAAAACCAAACCAAACGGTTTCGATGACTGGGAGGTTTTCGGTGGCCAGGGGAGCTACTACAACCCGGACCTCTATGGTCCTGAGGGCAAGCGGCGTGTGGAAGGACACTCAACTGATATTGTGACCGATATCGCGTTGGATTGGCTCGACAACCGAGACCAGAACAAGCCCTTCGCTCTATTGATTCAGCACAAAGCGCCGCACCGAAACTGGAAGCCAAGCATCCAGGAACTGGAGCTTTACAGGGACATCACATTCTCCGAACCGCCTTCCCTGTTTGACAATTACGAGAGTCGCGTTGCCGCATCGAACCACAAGATGGGAATCGATGAGCACATGACCATGGCGTCGGACCTGATGCTGTTCCAAGGCGACGAAGATAAACAAATCAACCGGGTTCTAGGTCGCCTCACGCCTGACCAACGCAAAGCCTATCTCGCTGCTTTTGAGAGCGAAAACGCAGCATTCATCGCCGATCCACCGACGGGCAAAGATCTCGTCCGCTGGAAATACCAGCGTTACATGCAGAACTATCTCCGGTGTGTCGCGGGTGTCGACCGCAACGTAGGCAAGGTCCTCGACAGGCTAGACGCACTGAATCTGAGCGAGAACACCATTGTGGTTTACTGCGCCGACCAGGGCTTCTATCTCGGAGAACATGGCTGGTTCGACAAGCGGTGGGCCTATGAAGAATCACTCAAAATGCCCCTGATCGTTCGTTGGCCCGGGAAGGTCGAACCCGGTACTCGGTCCCAGGCGATGGTGCAAAACATTGACTACGCACCGACACTCCTCGATGCCGCCGGCGTGAAGACGGACTGGGACGTCGATGGGATCAGCCTGATGCCACTACTGAGCAACGGTGGCGCCACGCCCGACGACTGGCGGAAAACGATCTACTACCGTTACATCGATGGAGGCCATGGCGTCGCGCAGCACAGTGCTATCCGAACCAACACTCACAAACTTCTCCACTTCGATCAGCCACGAAATGAGGCTGAGAAGGCGAGCATCTGGGAACTCTACGACCTCCAGAATGACCCTCAAGAGATGACAAATCTCGCTGGGGATCCCGCTCACGCAGAGAAGCTCGAATCCATGAAGAAACTTTTTTGGCAGACGCGGAAGTATTATGATGACACGGACGAAGAGGTTTGGACCAACCAGACAACAGAGCGTTATGCACCGGAGGACTACATTCGGTAGTCGAGCAAGACTCGCCCCCATCGTGCGAATGAAAGTTGTCGTTTGTATTCTCCTCTTCGCGGCCCTCGCTGCCGCCCAAGAGCGTCCAAATGTGCTGTTTATCGTGGCCGATGATCTCAACTGCGCGATCGGCCCCTACGGCGACGATGCTGCGATCACACCCAATCTGGACCAACTCGCTCAGCGGGGACTCGTGTTCGATAAAGCCTACTGCCAACAGGCGGTGTGCAATCCATCGCGATCCTCCTTCTTAACCGGGCTGCGTCCGGACACGGTTGGAGTAGACGACCTGCGCAAAGGTTTCCGCGACACGACCGATGGCGGTTCGACATTGGTCACACTGCCGCAGCACTTCAAGAATCACGGGTACTTCTGCCAGGACATCGGCAAGATCTTTCACAACATGGGTGAAACACAGGATCGCCAGTCCTGGTCAATCGATGAGGTCCTCTACAAGGGAACGCATGGCAGTGACACGGTATACAACAATACGCCGCCGAAGCTGCGGCAAACCAGCGTGAAGAAGGCGCCTGTTACCGAAGCTCACGATGTACCCGACACAGCCTATCGCGATGGACAGATCGCCAATCTCGCGGCGATGATGCTGCATGATCACCCCGCCGACGGACAACCCTTTTTCCTAGCGGTTGGATTCTGGCGTCCCCATCTGCCGTTTGTGGCACCGAAGAAATACTGGGACATGTACGCGCCCGATCAGATCCCGCTACCAGACCCTGCGGAACCACCGATCGATGCGCCATCGATCGCCATGCATGATTCACGGGAAATCCGTAGTTACGGTGGCACACCCAAGGACCGAGCTTTTTCAGAACAAGAGGTCCGTCATTTCCGGCATGGCTACTATGCATCGATCAGTTTCATGGATTCGCAAATTGGCGAGATTCTCAACGCTCTCGAAAAGGCAGGACATGCTGACGACACGATCGTCGTCTTCCTATCCGATCACGGATTTCACATTGGCGAGCAATCCTTATGGGGCAAAACAACGAACTTCGAACTCGACGCCCGCGTGCCGTTGATCGTGGCCGATCCCGCCCGAGAGGCGGGGCATGGCGAACACACAGCCGCCCTCGCTGAGCTAGTCGATCTCTATCCCACGCTCGCGTCGCTGGCGGGGATCGACCGCGATCTTAGCGAGCGACTCGAAGGCGTCGATCTATCATCCGTCATCGACGACCCTGCTCGTTCTGTGAAAGACGCTGCCTTCACCCAACACCAACAGCCGTTCTACGGTGCACCGAAGAACTGGGAGGCTTGGGGCTACTCGGTTCGCACTGCCCAATGGCGCTACACCCAGTGGCATGCCATCGATGGCGGTGAGATCATCGCTCGAGAGCTTTACGACCACGCCAACGACCCGCGGGAATCTCGCAACGTTGTCGAGGCGCACCCGACTGTGGTCGAGACACACGCCAAGTTACTCACCGCACAATTTCAGCTGTGAATCCAATGCCATCGAATTCCATTTTTCAGTTCCTATTGCTGATCTTGCTGATCACGTCGACGACCTGCCTGGTCGCGGACGCGGCGAAACCCCAAGCCCCCAATGTGATCTTGGTGCTTGCGGACGATCTCGCGATCGGTGATTTTTCCTGTGTCAATGGTGGGATTTCGCGGACACCTCGCCTGGACCAGCTCCGGCAAGAAAGCATTTACTTTGAGCATGCGTATTCAGGGTCGCCCGTCTGCGCGCCTTCACGCGCCGCACTGCTGACCGGACGGTATCCACATCGCACGGGTTCGGTGACGCTCAATCAGCGTAAGTACCCCGATCTCACGCGTCTTCATTCGGACGAAATTACAATCGCCGATCGGTTCTCCGCGAGCGGCTACGCGACCGGCCTGGTCGGCAAATGGCATTCGGGCAAAGGTGTTGACTATCACCCGCTCAAACGCGGCTTCGACGAGTTCACTGGCTTCCTCGACAGCCAGGACGTGCCCAGCTATTACCGGTACCAACTCGACGTCCAAGGCGAGTACCAGGACTTTGAAGAAACCTATTTGACCGATGAGTTGACCGACCGGGCGATTGATTTTGTGCGGCGTCACCAACGCGAACCATTTTTCTTGCATTTGGCGCACTACGCGCCGCATCGCCCGTTGGGAGCCCCACCGGAATTGGTCGCCCGCTACACTGCCGCGGGACTCGACGCGAAAACCGCCAAGGTTTATGCCATGATCGAAGTGATGGATGCTGGCGTTGGTGCGTTACTGGACGAACTCGACGAGTTAGAGATTGCCGAGAACACGATCGTCATTTTCGCTAGCGACAATGGGCCCGACCCCGTCGTTGGCACGCGTTTCAACGGTGAGAATCGCGGGACAAAGTATATGGTCAACGAGGGCGGCATCCACGTTCCGTTCATGATCCGCTGGAAAGGCGTGCTGGAACCGGCCCACCGAGAGGAAATCATTCACTTCACCGATGCCGTTCCCACGCTAATCGAACTCTGCCAACTCAAGGCTCCTCAAGCGGACAAGCCACTCGACGGTGCGAGCTTTGCGGGTTTGCTTTCGCAACGTTTCGCGACACCGGAATTGCCTGAGCAGCGGTTTTGGCAGTGGAATCGAATCACACCGCTCTACACTCACAACGCAGCGGTTCGCGATGGTGATTGGAAACTGGTTCGCCCCTTCGTGACCCGCAATGTCCCCAAAGGAGAATCGAATGCCGCTCCACGTCTCTATGACCTTAGCAAGGACCGTCTAGAGAGCGTGGATCTCGCCGACGAACATCCCGCGATCCGCGACCGGCTCACCGAAGACCTCAATCGCTGGTCGAAAGAGGTCGAGCAAGATCGCGTGCGTTGAAGGAAGAGCATGAAACGTGAACAGTTTCATCCGAACCAGCAGCTGTTATCAACCTGAATAAAGATGGCTCAAGGCAGGGGCGTGAGCGGCGGAAACCTCCATCGCCAACCCGAACTGCAGGTGGAAGCATCCTGGAAATCCTGGACGCGGAACTGCAATTTTTGGCTCATCCGACGGCAGCGTGTGCCCGAGGTTTTCAAGGCATGGCTCCCGTATCGAAGGATTTATTTGTGGGATGTGATTATCAATGTTAGACTGGCACTGCCGGGAGAAACGGAGCCGAGCTTTGCAGAGGTGCTGGCTTGGCAAGGGATATCTCGGTCGCCAGCGTTTCCCTGCAAAAGCGGTACGCCAATGGTGTTGCCGGTCCCTGGCGAGCGTTTGTTCATCAGGGACGCATTTTTGAACGATCATTGGATACGAGAGCCATGCCTCAAAAAAACTTCCGCTGTGCTCTGCGCACGCTTCCGTCGGATGAACCCAATTTTTCCACCCAGAGAAGATTTGGGTGCCGCACCGGGTTCCTGAACATTGTCGTTGGACACGTCGGCGCCGCGAATGATACAATGCCACGATGTCCAATTCAATGAAATTCAGTCGGCGTCGCTTTGTTCTACAGTCCGTGGGTGGTTCGCTCGCTCTGCCTGGATTGCCATCGCTCATGGCCGCTTCGGTCGGTAGCAGATCGGCCGTCCAGGCTACCAGTGGGGCCGGCGTCGGTGCTCGCCGGTTCGTCGCGGTCGGAAACTTGCTCGGCTTTCAGCAAAAGCATTTTTTCCCGGAGACGACTGGCCGTGATTTCGAGGAGACGACGCTCCTCAAGCCGCTGGCTGCCAACCGCGACCAATTGACGATTTACCGCGGCCTCGACCATGGGTTGCGAGGCGGACACTTCGCCGTCCACACGTTTCTCTCGGGAGTCCTCCACCACGAATCCAAGAACCGACGCAATGGCAATGTGACCATTGACCAGTTCATCGCAGACGAGGTCGGGACCCAGACCCGTTTCCCATCCCTGACCGTTGGCTCCGAAGGAGGCATTCACGGGGGCTGCCAGATGTCGTGGACCAAGTCGGGTGTCCGCGTGCCGCCGATCACCGGCCCCGCCGAGTTGTTCGAGAGACTCTTTGTGACCGAGTCAAAAGAGCGACAGGCCCAGCGAGCCAAAGATAACTCGCTGCACGCTTCCGTTCTCGACTCGATGCTGGAAGAAGCGAAGTCGCTGTCGGCACGGGTCAACCATGAGGATCGGGACAAGCTAGACGAGTACTTCACTTCGATCCGCGACGTGGAAAAAAGACTCGAAGTCCGTCGACGTTGGGCCGATCAACCCAAACCAGAACCCCCGTTTGAGAAACCCGCCGATACCAATACAGTCGATGACCTGCCGATGCTCTACGAGCTTATCGCGTTGGCGTTGCAAACAGACTCGACAAGGGTCGCCACCCTTGAAATCGGCGGTAGCTTCTTGCCGCAGAACCTCGGGATCGACAAGTCCTATCACAGCCTCTCGCATCACGGCAACGATGAGGAGGCGATCGGGAACCTGCTCACGCTCGAGTCCTACCAGCTGGAACAGTTTGGGAAGTTCCTCACGCGGCTCGCGGGAGTCCAGGATGGCGAGCAAACCCTGCTCGATTCGACGTCGGTGCTCTTCGGTAGCGGGATGGGCAACGGTAGTTCACACACCAACAGTGACCTGCCGATCCTGGTAGCGGGCGGCGGGTACGGTCGGGGTGAGTTCAAGAAGGTCAACTCGAAGCGTTCCGGCAGTGTACCGCTTTGCAACCTGTTCGTTGACATCGCTCAACGGATGGGAGTCGAGAAGGATTCGTTTGGAACGAGCACGGGCACTTTCTCCTAGTCACCACTGCCATGCATCTGAGAAGGTATTTTTCGTTGAAAGCATTTCCTGCAGCCTGGGTTTTTGGCTTCTTTCTAGGAACAGCTTCGGTCGTCGTTGCTGAGGAACACGATCCCCAATCTCCATCGACAGCGGCTGCGTTTGTTCAGGCGTACTGCATCGAGTGTCATGGCTCCGATTCGGCCGAGGGAGAACGTGAGTTTGACTCTTTTTCTCTTCCTCTGACAACCGAGCAACAGCTGATCTCGGCCGACGAAATGATCGACCAGGTGACACTGAAGATCATGCCGCCAGAGGACGCCGAGCAACCGACCGACGAAGAACGCGTGGATTTTGTCAGTCAACTACGGCAGGAGATCGAGCACACTCGTGACAGGTTTGAAAGTTCGGGTGGCAGGACGGTGATGCGTCGTCTTTCCAATCGGGAATACGAAAACACCTTGGCGACGCTTTTCGACCGTCGTGTCGATACCTTAGGTCTGACCGCCGATTTTCCCAAGGACACCACCAGTCACCACATGGATACGATCGGTGAGTCACTCGTGACGTCCGGCTTCCTCCTGGACCAGCACTTTCAAGCCGCATCCCGGCTCGTCGAAGCACGCCTGGGCAAACCGGCGGTGGAGCCGCAGTCGTGGCACTTCACCGATAACTTCCGACAGTACGAAGAGCTGACTGGCGCTCACCGAACCGTTTTCAAATTCGAGTTCCTCTGTCTCTACGAGCAGCCCAATACGGACACCCGGCAAGGGGGCTACGGACACATTGAAGACTTCCTAGAAGGTGTGCCTGTGTCGGGTCTCTACGATATCGAGGTCAACGCGCAGGCAATGCACCGCGACACGCACTACGCGGCCGAGATCTTTCGCATCGATTTCTCTGAGCCTTTCCAGCTCGCCGTCGTGCCAGGCGACGCGACCAAGGGGCACATCCATTACCCGCAAGCAATTGAACCGATCCTGGGAACCGCGATCGTGCCCGATGACCAACCCGAGTGGTTGAGTTTTCGTGTGTGGTTGGAAGCCGGCCAGACGCCTCGGTTCATCTTCCCGAATGGTCCCTACGAATCACGGGCTTCGGTGATCGAGACCAATCGGAAATACAAGGATGAATTCGAGAACCCCAAGGTCGGCGTGAGTCGAACATCGCTACTTCGTGAAGGCGAACTGCCCCATATTAAAATCGGCGAGATCAAAGTCCGCGGCCCGCTCGCTGAACCGGGCGGCAGCAAAGAGGAGGTTGCCGTTTTCGGTAAGGATGGGTTTCAGGAAGACAATGCACTCGAACAGCTCTTTGCGTTTGGTCAACGAGCCTTCCGGCGGCCTCTCAACGACGCCGATCGTGCGCGGATCGAGGCAATCTATCAAACGCGTCTATCCGAGCAAGCTGCGCCGCGTCAGGCCGCCTTGGATACGCTCAAGATGATGCTTTGCTCTCCCTCGTTTCTGTACCTGAGCGAGATCACCGCCGAGGACGATCATGAATTGTTGCCGTACGATCTTGCCGCACGCCTTTCCTATGCTCTGTGGGCAGCTCCTCCCGACGAGAGGCTTGTCGAAGCCGCTGAGTCAGGTCGCTTGACGGATCCCGCTGAATTGAGATCGCAGATTCAGCGGCTCCTCGCCGATGAACGATCGAGTGAGTTCGTCAACGGATTTCTCGACAGTTGGCTGAACCTACGCGACATCGGTAACTTGCCTCCTCCTCGCAAAGCGGCTTCCGAATACTATGCCGAGAATCTGCCCGAGTCGATGAAGGAAGAAACCCGGCTCTTCTTTCGAGACCTGCTCCGAGAGAACGGATCGGCAACGAATTTTCTCGACTCCGATTACACCTTCGTCGACAAGAAGCTAGCCAAACTCTATCAACTGCCCGAACGTGATAGCTTGCGTTTGGCTGATGGATTCCAGCGCGTCAGCTTGACCGATAACAAACAACGAGGTGGTTTGCTGGGGATGGCGAGCGTGTTGACAGTCAGCGCCAACGGCGTGGATACCTCGCCGGTGACTCGCGGTGTGTGGGTCCTCGAAAACGTGCTTGGGATCACACCTCCCCCGCCGCCTGATGAAGTACCGGCGCTCGACAGCAATGTAAGCGGGGCGAAAACGATCCGAGAAAAGCTCGAGAAGCACCGCGAAGACAAGACATGTGCTGTCTGTCATCGAAACATTGATCCACTCGGCTTCGCTCTCGAAACGTTTGACCCCATCGGACGCTGGCGAACAAAATATCCCAAATCGAAATTCAAAAACGTGGCGGCCAAGGTTGACCCGTCCGGGAGCCTTCCATCAGGAGAAACCTACCAAGATTTCTCGGGCTTCAAGGCAGTGTTGTTCGAGAACCGTCGAGAGCCGTTTGTTCGCAATTTGATCGAGACGCTGCTCACGTACGCGACCGGGCGCCACATGGAACCACTCGATCAAAGTGAAATTGATCGCATTTTGGATCGAGTCAAAGCGGACGATTACGGGCTGCAAAGCATCGTCGAGGAGGTTCTCGCCAGCGATATTTTCCGGTCTCGCTAGACGCATCGACCGAGATATCCCTTGCCAAGCCAGCACCTCTGCAGAGCTCGGCTCCGTTTCTCCCGGCAGCTCCAGTCTAACATCCACTATCACCTCCGACAAATCAATCATTGGATACTGGAGCCATGACTCCAAAACCTCCAGCGCACGCTTCCGTCGGATGAGCCAGTTTTTTAGCCCTAGCTCCGGCGCACCCTTCCCTCGGGCGTGCCGGTTGCGCAGCTCGCCCTTTTCCCCGGCTGAGATGTGGTTGCCGACCGCGACCTTCACTTGCTTTGTGCTTGTTTCAACATCGCTTGCACACGCTGCTGTTCCTTCGCCAAAGCGGCTGGAGGAATCGCCATGGGAGTGAAATCGGCAGACGGCTGGAGAGACTCCCCGTTTGGAATTTCTCGCCATCGCAGGTTTCGATACCAAACGGGTTGGCCGTGATCCTGCAACCACAGCCTGCCGCCGCGGCCGCTGAGATCACCGCCTCGGATTGTTAGTAGCTTCACCATCTCAGCCCACTTGGGATCCGTGTAGTCAAAGTCGAGTACCTTCTCGCCATTGAGCCAGTGTTGGGTGACGGTTCCTTTGCAGACGACCCTGCCGGTGTTCCATTGGCCCACTCGACGCGTTGCGTCTTTCGATGGTGCCATGCAGAAGAACAGGGACGCAGCTGATTGCCGGGGATTCTCGCCATAGGGACTGTTCACGTTGTCGAGGACCTGATATTCGACCTGCCCCGGTCGATAGTACACGCCGCTGTTGCAGCCCTTGGAGACCTTCCACTCAAAGCGGAGTTCAAAGTCATCGGGAATGGTTTTTCGTTGGTAGGTGAGCGGTCCCCCATCGGCGAAGCGAAAGAACGCGTTCTCCTCAATTCGCCAATTGCCGTTCTGTTCCCAACCGTCGAAGGTGTCGCCATCAAAAAGTTCGACGAAGCCTCGGCGACTTTCAGCTTCAGTCATCTTCGCGGTCTTATCGGCGAGCGGACGACTGATCAACATGCGGAGTTTGGCGGGCTCGCTGACGATTTTTTTGGCCAACACATCCTGTTCCCGAAACCGAGCCATTAAGATCTCACCATCCGTAGCCCGGTTGCGGTCATAGGAAATAAAGATCGTACCATCCTCTGACTGGAAGCCGTCGGGATAGCTAATTCCCCTGCGGTCGTCCAAGACCAAGCCTCCGGTCCATGTTTCTCCCTCGTCTTCGGACAGCCAGGCACTCAGCTGCACGCGGCCGTGGTGAGAATCGATTTCGTCGCCGTGTTTAATCAGCAGGATACGTCCCGAGGCCAACCGACGAACGAAAAAACGCGCATTGGGTTGACGGATATTCGCAGGCTGTGTTGGCGTGGCCCAAGAGCGACCGCCGTCCGTTGAAGTGGTCTGCATGATCCCTTTCCGGGTACGGGCGAGCATCCATAGCGACCCATCGGTCCGCTCGACGATCATGTGTTCGTGCCAGTCCGGGCTGGAAAACCGAGCAGCTCCGCGACGTTGCCAGGTAGTGCCTTGATCGGTGCTCACGTGGACGCTCGCGCCTCGCAACGGATCGAGTTCGGTAAAACAACCACGAAAAGGACCAAAACCGCTTCGCTGGTCCAGCGAGATGGGCAGCATCCACTCACCACTGGATAGCACAGTTGGCTTGTTCAGCATCACGCCATCGGCGATACGCTGCGGGGACGACCACGTCGGTTCGTCGGCGTCAGGATGATCACAACGCGTGGCCCACACGCCTGCGCGGCCGTCAAACATGTCCATCGACTGATCGAAAAACAGCCACAAACGGCCCAGCGGGTCGGTCCAGAGATTCCCAACCAAGATACTGCGGGGGCGGGGCAGGTCTTTGTCATGCGAATCAACGACCAAGCGTGGTGGCGACCACGATTCCCCCTCATCATCGCTGGTCGCCAACACGAAGAATGCTTCTGGGCTGTCGCCACCGGCTACCCAGCAAGCCCAGAGGCGACCCTTCGGCGTGCGTTCGATACCAATCGTCATTCCGTAGTCGAGTTGGTCGTAGTCGTATTGCGGCAGCGGTGAAGTGTTGAGAACCGGCGGGACAAGAGCATGGTCAGCGATCTTCTCCATCTTCTTGATTCGCGCCGCAGCCTGCTGCGGTGTTTCGGCTTGCGCTGTAATTCCGGCGATGCTAAGCAACGAGCAGGCGAAAATGCCTCCCGCGCAGAGTAGTGAATGAACAGACATCTGTGATCGATGAAATGAGGTAGGAAACGACACGGCAAAACCGAAGCTGTCATGGAGCCTGGGCTGCCGAGGAGGGGAAACGAGTTTGCGTACCATCCTAAGCGACAGAGAAGCCGGAAGGGAAACATCTCATGCAAAAAGGCGTGGTAACCAACGCAAACCTTCCATTCGCCCTGTATTTCGAGTCGCATGGGTGGACGTGGACGGACGACGCGATCTGGCTTAGAGTGGACGAGTCTTCTTCCAGAAATCTCGGTTCTCAGATCTCGTTTTATTCCTAACGCCATTTCGAATACCATGAAGTCCCAAGTTTTAACTTTGATTTTCGCGATCCTGCCGTTGTTCAGCAACGGCGTTCACGCTGAGGACGGACCCGTGGTGCTAGGCCACGGCGAAGGCCTGTTTCGTGTGGGAAGCCTGCTGGCAGAGGACGATTTTGAGAACTTGGACCGTTGGGATGTGCAGATTCAACAGCGGTCCGGGTACCCACCAGCAAAAGTCGTGACCCGTGAGAATTCACTCGACTGCCTGGTTCCTGGGCGCGGCTGTACTGCGTGGTTCAAGCAAAAGTTCGATACGCGTGTGGTGATTACCTACGAGGTAATCTGCCCGACGCCCCAGCCGGAGATGAAGGGAGTTCAACCACGCGACATCAACAACTTCTGGATGGCGACCGATCCGAGTAACGTCGCGACGGGATTGTTTGACGCCGATCGGTATACGGGAAAGTTCTCATCCTACGACAAGATCCATGGCTACTACGCCAGCACAGGTGGTGGAGGAGCGATCGCGAATCGAACGACCCGTATGCGACGTTATCCGCGTGAAGTCGAGGGCAAACCCGAAGCACATCTGGCGCTCAAAGATAAAGACGAGCGGCCTGGCTATCTCATCACACCCGACAAAGTGATGAAGATCCAGCTCGTCGCCTATGATGATGTCGTGCAGTACATCGTCGATGGCAAGCTCGTTTACGAGATCGCCCAGGGGGATCTCATTCGGGTCGAGGGCACCGACGACGATGGCGATTCCGTCGTGCGTGAATCGACCTACGACCTCGATCGCTTCCCTGTCTACCGAGAAGGTTTTTTTGGATTCCGGATGGTCGGTACCCATCATATCTACACAAACTTCCGAGCTTACGCGCTGGAACCGGTCCAAGACAACGAAGCTGACAGCGATGATGACAACGCGAGTGCGGAGGGCAGCATCGAGGTGTCGACTCTCGCCGATCTACGAAACGTGATGCAGCAGAGCAACCAAAACATCACGATGAAACCGGGGCGTTATCTGCTCACCGATCTCCCCGAGGAAGATCGCAAGCTTTCCTGCTCGGGGTCCAATAACACCATCGATCTATCCGGCGTCCATATCGTTGCACCGGTGGGATCTGCGAACAGAGGCTACTTCAACATTTCGGGGTCCGACAATGTCCTGCATGATGGCACCTTGGAAGACGTCTATGAAAGCGGACTGCAGGAAGTCGCGGACTTCAGCACCTACAACCGGAATCGATCCACTTTGGCCAAGGGGCTGCGTGGTGATGCCGTCTTGTCAGTCACGGGAGATGACAACGTCGTTCGCGACACCAAGTTGACGATCCGAGGATCGTTTCCCTACGGCTACGGCAGTCTCTATGGCATCGGGTCCGACAATGTCTACGGATTGGACAAGCGGTGTGGAATCCTGATCCGGGGCAAACGGAATATCATCGACGGCTGCGAAGTCCAGCAGAAGGCGTTTGGGCATGGAATCTACATGCAAAAACCGGCTGACCAGACGGTTATCAAGAACTGTCTCGTCGCAGGGATCATGCGTCCTAGCAATGACCTGTACCTGGAAACAGACCCGAGCGATTTACCTGTTCGATCCGAATACAAGATCCCGCAAAAACGAAGCCGTGGCCGGAGCCAGCGACGAGATCGACGGCGAGGGCGGGACCGGGACCGAACCAGAAATGCCACAGTGAACAGGGAAGTGGACGAAAATCCGCCTGCGCCCCTTCCACGCGATACCATGCTGCCGCTTTCCGAAGATGGAATCCGAGTGTACAGCGGTGGCGGCAGTGTCACGGTGGAGAACTGTACCGTCAAACGGATGCGCGGCGGGATCCGGCTCTATCTCGCCAGTCACGCGGCGGTGACCAATTCGACTGCGATCGATTGTGGGCACACCAATTTCAATATGCCCAAGGGCGGAACGATCACGGGCTCGAAAGGAAATTTTGCCTACGCCCCACTGAGTGATTTCAGGCTATCGAAATCGAATCAAAAGATCGAGCTAACGATCATGCCATCGCCGCACGCTGTCGGCCCCCATCATCTCGCTGATGTCTTGGGCAACAACCACCACATCATTCTCCATCGCACCCCTGGTCCACTCGACACCAGTCCACGCCCGATCGTGATTGCCGGCTCCGGCTCGACGATCAGAAATGAAACGGAGTATCCCGTCAAACTGTTGCCGTCATCGAGTGGAAACACTGTTGTCAGCGCGGGTCCAGTCACGGATCAGGGCAGCAATAACACCGTCTCGCAGCGATCGCTCGATTAGAACCTCGCCGAAAACCCTTTTGGATTTAACCGTAGCAATACCACACAAAGTGAAAAAAAACGGGTGCGGTAAAGATCAAACTATCGATGCGGTCGAGCACGCCTCCATGCCCTGGCAACGTCGCTCCGGCATCCTTCACGCCAAGATCGCGTTTGATCGCCGAGATATTCAAATCGCCGAGCAGTCCGGTCACGCCGACGATCAGTCCCGCGATCATCGATCGGGGAAAATCCAACATCGTCAGCCACGGGCCGAGAATAAGCGCTAACACAATCGTTGTGCCGAGGCCCCCTATGAAACCGACCCACGTCTTTCCAGGGCTAACCGAAGGGATCAGCTTTTTTCGCCCCAAGGATTTGCCCCAGAAGTATTGGCCAACGTCATTGCACTGCGTCAGCACGAGCAAGAGCAACAGCAAGCCCGGGCCGGGGTGTCTCTCCGCATCGGCACTGCTCCAGATCGGTTCGACACGTGGGTTCGCCGCAATCTCGACGACGAGTAAGTAGGCAGCATGTGAGAGGAAGAAAAGAGTCCCCATGACGCCCCACTGCACCGTCGCGACGGCGCGCAAAAATCCTTTTGTGTCGCCGGTCATGATCAACCGTGTCGGCAAGAACAAGAATAGGTAGACCGGGATGAAGACAATGAACATTCCATACCAATGTTGGGCCACCCACGCGTATTGAACTGGGATTGCCGCATACGCCCAAAACATGACTCGACGGTCGGTGCGACGCGACGGGATCAGCGAAAAGAACTCTTTGAGCGCCAGGAAACTGACCAGAGCAAAGAACCACACCGCCGCGGAGGGTGACAACAATAGACTGCCTGCCACCAAACCCGCGATCACCCACCAGGTCCGAATCCGGGCCCGCAATTCGCGCCAATCTCGATCCGGTTTAGTCCATGCCAACGCAATCGACACGACGCTGGCGATCAGCAGAGCGGCGAACACGGCCAGTAAAACGACACGGACTTCGTGGGACAAATGGGTTGCGGACATCACGTGTTCTCAGGGGTTGCCGGTGGAGCCTCATGGCGAGTCCGGAGGAAGCTCCCCGCAACACTCAAACGTCGAGCCACCGTCACGACACAACCTAGCGTGATCAGCCACAACGCGATCTCTACCAAGCCGACGGGCCAATCCCCAACATTCCAAACCAACCAATCCGAAGGCAGCAACACACCCGCAATCGCCACTGCAGTCAAAACAGCCATACGTTGCGGTTTCGCCATCGGTCCGAGGAATAGCTGTCCGACCCCAACACTCGCAGCGATGGCACGGACGTAAGCAACCATTAACGCGGCGGAGGCCGCGGCCCAGCCCGCTGTCGGATTCGAGGCGATCGCGTACCCGGCGGCCACCAACAGAATGGGATCACTGATCCGGTCGGGCACCTCGTTGTAAAGCGGCCCCGTCGCGGAAGCCCGACCACCTTCCACCGCGACCATGCCGTCGAGCAGATTCGCGATCAGACGCAGCTGAATGCCGACAGCCGCCATAAACCAAGCTGCCCGAACAGCCCAGCTCGACTCGAACCAAGCCGTCAATACGAAGCCAACCGCTCCCGCCACAGCGAAGAGAATGCTCGATACCGAGATCGCGTTGGGACTGACCCCCGATCGCGCCAACCACGCCGCGATGCGTTGAAAAACCGACCATGAACGAGTCTTCAGCGGACGACGGTCCTCGGCGAGAGAATCATCCCGTGCATCAGGTATCTCTGTATTGCTACTCAACATGTTTGCCAACCGCCTCCTCGACTCCCGATTCGTCATGCGCCGGTGCGACGTCCGGACCGACGGTCGCTGCGTTCGCAGTCTGCCATCCCATCAAGCACATCCCACCAATCAACAACAGCCATCCGAGCACGTGGATTGGCAAGATCGGCTGCCCATATGCGAACTTTGCGATGATGGCTGCAAAAATGAATGTGCTGGCATAGACCGGATACAATACGGCCATCGATCCTCCTACTTTGAAGGCAGCCACAAAGAGCACCATCACCGCGACGTAGCACAGCACTCCTAACAGCAGGCGAGGATTCCAGAGATACCCCGCAACCCCACCGTTCGCAGCATCAGCACCGGATTTATAAAAAAACTGACCGACAGCACCGAGGATCGCCGCAACGAGAAAAAGTCCGATCGAGAGCGGAGGCGTCGGCGTCATCGGGCAACCTCACTCGGATTGGGATCGGTGGAGCATGAGAGTGACATGCATTGTAGCAGATCGCGTTCACAATGCCGGACTGGTCCGCGATCAGCAGTGGTTCAGGGACTCGCTGCCTCCTGTCCTCTACCCGCGAACTGTTGTACGCCAACGACGTTGAAGAAAGTAGCCGGTGGTCGAGCGCAGCGAACACCACCGGAAACGCCGAGAAACACGCTTGCCAACCCCAAATGGAGTGGAAGATCATTTACTGCGAGGTCCGCGCCCCACTCCGGGGTCGACGCTCCATCTTCAATTCCCGGTGAGTAACTGAGGGCTGATTTTCGTGGCTCATCCGACGGAAGCGTGCGCCCGAGGTTTTCAAGGCATGGCTCCAGTATCCAAGGATTTATTTGTGGGATGTGATTATCGATGTTAGACTGGCGCTGCCGGGAGAAACGGAGCCGAGCTCTGCAGAGGTGCTGGCTTGGCAAGGGATATCTCGGTCGCCAGCGTTTCCCTGCGAAAGCGGTACGCCAATGGTGTCGTCGGTCCCTGGCGGACATTCGTTCGTCGGGCACCCATTTTTGTAAGATTATTGGAAACTAGAGCCATGCCTAGAAAAACCTTTCTCCTGTGCTCCGCGCACGCTTCCGTCGGACGAACCGAAAAACTTCGCTTTGCGAGTTTTCGAGTCGAAAAGGCAGCAGAGGGAGTTGAAGTTCCCGAGGTCAAATGCAAGAATTCTCATCGATCGTCTGATCCACGTGTTTGGTGGGTGGAGTGAATGTGACCGGCAGCCGCACGCTGCCGTGATCACGGGTTTGAGTCGCCAGTTTTTTAACGAATAGCTCCCACCCGTCAAACCTTGGACTTACATGGATTCTTTATGCCCCAAAGAGAGCAGTTCTCAGATGACGTTTTGGACGCTCTTCGCAGATCAAGCACTGGCCTTGGCGGCGGCGATCGAAGAGGGCGATGCACACTCCCTATCTGGCATTGTCGATCAACTCGCAACCAAACTTGTCGCTGAGCACCCTGAACTGAACCTCAACATCGGGGGCGATCCACCACGCCTCTCGATACTCTCACTTCCCGGCGCTGAAACTTTGGCTGAAAAGTTCGTCGAGGATGCGCCGGAAATATCGGGCTGGCTCATCGCGACGCAGCTTCCTTCATACGACCCGCTTGAGTCCGTGCACGTTTCAGATGATTCAGGCGGCGCATTAGACGTTCGATACGCCGATCTGGACGCAACCGTCTTGCCACTCAGGGACGATGGTGTGACAGTCGTTCTGTCGCTGGATTCGCACTTCGACCCGGTCGGCCCGGAATCCCACTTATATTACGCGGTCGCTGAGAATGTCGTGTTCACAATTCTCGGCGGTTGGCCGCACGCTCTGTCCAAAGTTGTTTTGTTGCCACGGAGTCAGACAGGTAAACTTAGACCGCTTGATACACTTCGTCACCAATGGGTCGAAGTCGTCGGCCCAACGCGTTCGGCATAACAATGCGTTGCACACGGAGCCGCGGGGCCGCGCGGATTCCGAATTCCAATTCGTTCGCCGCGGCCCTCGGTGAACGCGGTCATTCTGTGCATGGAGTAGTGCATGCGCAAGCCGACGGTTCGCTACTTTCTGTTTGCAACTGGAGTGTTAGCTGTCTGTATCGCGGTACATCAAATCCCGTTCCCACCGGCAACCGTCGTCTATGCAAACGATGCCGATCCGAAGATTCCGCCCTTCCGATGGCATTACGTGTTGTCTTGGTGGCCTGTCCAAGCATTGACCTTGGTTGTCGGTGTTGCAACGCTGATGCACGTGCTGACCTCGCTTGCGGGGCTCTATGGATGGCGACAATGGTTGGCGGCGATCCTTGTGCCAACGCTTAGTTTCACCGCTTGGCATTGGTTTTCAGTTAACTTCTTAGGTTATCACCCTGGCTCAACGGACGAGTGGGGCTGCATCCAGGGTGGGCTTGTGGGATTCACAATCGGGTTTGCTATAGTATCGTGGGTGGTTGCGTTGCCGGAACTCCTCGCAAACGCACGCACTGGCGAGACGGAGGAAAACACACAACCATGAATTGCACGGGAGAACGGATGGTCCGTCTTCTCGTCTGCTTGCAAGTCGTTCGCCTGTTCCCCATGATTTCCATCGTTACCCGATATTTTGGGTTCATCCGAGGGAAGCGTGCGCAGAGCACAACGAAAGGTTTTTTGAGTACTGTCATATCCAGAACGAAAATTTGCAGTGCGCGCGTACGCTCAGCGGCACCACCAATAGGGTAGCTTTTTCGACACTCAAAGTCCACTGTTTGTCGGCCAGCCAGCACGGCTCGGTTAGCTTTGGTGGTTCAGTCTCGCCACCCTGGTAGATATCCGAAGCTCTGAGAGCCCCACACTGTCTCATCCGGCGTTTGAACCGCTAACAGAGCATCTCACTCGAGCACGGGCTTGCTCAGCAGAGCTACGCTCCACCGATACCCTCGGCATGCGACGACGTTGTTAGTGTGCTTGGCAGCACGACAATTCAGCCTAAGGCTTCAGAGCTTCGGACGGTTTCGATTCTACAGTGTTTTCCTGGTTCACTCCAAGACGAATTAGTAAGCCGATCAGCAAGTCGCCGATCGATTGAGGGCCTCGACGCTTCTTGACAGCGAGAAGCTGCGAATGGCGTGGACTTAGGGCGAATCTGGCGTGAAACAATTTTGAGCTAGCGAAGAACGGCATCCTTGTTGCATCGTGGTTTTTCTTCACAAAAATCTCAACACAAGCAAGGATGCCGTCGATGATTCTGCCACCTCGTGGAACCCCTGTCGATACCAATCGCAGATCCGAATTGCGTCAGGCACTCAATCCGCAGGAGGTGGTCCAGCGGATTGATAAGCTGATTGACCGGGAGCAAGTGCGGCTTACCGAAATCTTCAGTGACGATGATGTCCATCAACTATGTGATGAACTCGATATCGAATTTCGCGAGCGTGACTTCACGCCAGCGATTACCCTCGGCCTGTTCGTCTCACAGTGCCTCAGTCGTGGCGATGCCTGCTCGACGGTCGTTACCAAGTTCAATCGTGAGCGAAAACGACGAGGCCAGCAGCCATGCAGTGAGGATGCCTCGGCCTACTGCAAGGCAAGGGCAAAGCTCTCCATCGAGTTGATTGATCGACTTGGCAAACGCATTGTTGATCTGCTACGCACCAAAGCGCAGTCACAATGGAAATGGCATGGACTGAACGTCTACTTGGTCGATGGCTTGGTATTCCGCGCACCTGACACGCAGGCCAATCAAGAAGTCTACCCACAGCCTTCGACTCAGAAAGAAGGTCTCGGGTTTCCTCAGGTGCGCTGCGTGGTAACGACTTGCTTGGCTACCGGTTGTATCGTCAACTACAACACCGCTGCGATGAAAGGAAAGTTGACCGGTGAAGTCAGTCTTTTCCGCGAAAAGCACGGTGATTTCGTCGCGGGTGATGTTGTCGTTGCTGATAGCAACTTTGAATCTTTTTATGATTCAGTGCTGTTAAATCGTCGGGGAGTTGAACTGGTTTGCGGGATCAAGGGTTGCCGGAATTCGCCATTTGAAGGCGTGTGCGAAGTACTCGACGAGAAGATTATCACACTGGAGAAACCCAAGAACAACAAAAACCGATTTACACCCGAGCAGTGGCAGCAACTACCTGAGTCGATACAGTATCGCTGTATTCGCTATCGAATCACTGGACGATCCGAAGTGCTCACGATCGTTACCACTCTGATCGACACGAAACGATTTTCGGCTGAAGAGATCGCAGAGCTATACGGCTTGCGATGGGATGTTGAAACGGACATTGCCTGCTGGAAAACGACGATGGGTTTTTGTGATCTCCGCTGTCATACTCCCGAGAATCTGAAACGCGAAATCGCTGTCGGAGTGTTGGCCTACAACTTGGTTCGCTCGCTCATGAATGATGCCGCAGCGGTGTTGGAAATCCACCCGCGCGAAATCAGTTTTTCACGCTCGCGAGATGCCTGGATCTACTTCAGTGACGAGCTTGAAACGTCCAACGATTTAATGTGGATCGTGCTGTCGGCAACTTCCCGGCTGGTCCGAGATCGCCCCGGTCGCCAGGAACCTCGCGAGCTCAAACGCCGAAATCAATCAAAATATCCCAAGCTGAAAAAGCCTCGACCCAGTCGAGCCAAGCGGATCACGGTCGAGCCCGTGAAACCACCAGATTCGCCCTAAGTCCACGCCATTAGAGCCGAGCTCTGCAGAGGTGCTGGCTTGGCAAGGGATATCTCGGTCGCCAGCGTTTCCCTGCAAAAGCGGTACGCCAATGGTGTTGTCGGTCCCTGGCGAGCGTTTGTTCGTCAGGGACGCATTTTTGAACGATCATTGGATACGAGAGCCATGTCTCAAAAAACCTTCCGCGGTGCTCTGCGCACGCTTCCGTCGGATGAACCAGAAAGGTTTCCTCTTGACCCGATCGTAAGAAGGAGGAAGGATAGGGACGTGTGTCATCGATAGGGGACTGCCTCTCTCCAGACCGGTTCCACACGCCCGTCGGACATGTTTCATAGGATAGTGAATCGGTGATTGTCCAGTTTCTCCAACGCTTGACGCTGATCGCGTTCACCGCTCATGCGGTGTTGGGTTGCTGCTGGCATCACGGTCATGTTCTCGGTGAGGACACCTGTCACCGACACACTCATTCGGTGGAATCCGGGCAGGCCCAGCATCACCCCAGTTCTCCGCACCACCACGACACGCAGTGCGGTTCAGGGGCAACTCGCTCCTGCCAGCACGATGTGACCTCGACCGACGAGTCGTCGCAGCGTGGCGAAACTGCGTTAGCTTCCACATGGCGTGACGCTCCCTGTGAACATACGCACGGATGCGACGAGGGATCTTGTCACTACGTGCCTCGCCAAGCCGACCCGCTGACCGAGGACTTCGCTGCACACGCCATCGACTTAGTGCCCAACACTGGCGGACTGCTGACCTGGACCGGCAACCGTTGCCGCTGGCTCCATCCTGAACGCACTGACGGGCTCCCCGTCGATTCTGCGCCGCAGCGCTGCATCCATCTGCAATCGTGGCAGATCTGAGCTTCTTTCGCATTTCTTTCGCGAATTAACGTGTCTGCGGTTAATCGATCCGCCGTTTCCTCAGAAACGGCGTCTTAGAAGATCGTCCAACGACACTGCCATGACTCCCCGACGGGGTGGTTGCTGCGCCGAGATTGAGCTCGGGCGGCGGCCCCACCGCGCCGCTCCTTCGTTTCAGTTGAGTTTCAGTGATGCATTCTCACCCATCCAATTTACCCTGGCCAGCGATCCGGATCGCGAGCGGCCTGATTGTAGTTGTCGCTGCGATGGCGACGTTCTCGATGTGGTGGCCGTCGCTCTCCCGCTGGGTCGATGCGACGCTCGCTTCGCAGCGAGGGGCCGACACGAGCGACCATGCGGAAGCCGATGCGCATGCGGGTCATGACGACGACGCCGCCTCTCTCGTGCTGTCGCCTCAAGCTCAGAGAAACCTGGGCCTGAGCGACGAGTTTCTGCGTCCCATCGAGCTTTCAGACTACCGGCGGTCGATAACCGTTCCCGCCATCATCGTGCCCAAACCGGGGCGATCCTCGATCATCGTCTCGTCACCACTCAACGGCGTCGTCACGCACGTCCACGCCGTTACCGGGGAAGCCGTGATGCCCGGAGACCTGCTCTTCGAGGTGCGATTGACGTATGAGGACCTCGTCGAAACGCAGACAGCTTATTTAAAAACGATGAGTGAGATCGCCGTTGAGGACCGCGAGATCGAACGGCTCGAGGAGGTGACCCGTTCGGGGGCTGTTTCCGGGAAGCTGTTGCTCGAGCGCCGCTACGCCAAAGAGAAACTCGAAGCGTTTGCCAAATCGCAGCGGGAGGCCCTGCGGATGCACGGGCTCTCCGACCGCCAAGTCCAAGAGATTGGTGAGAACGGAAAGCTACTGCATAACCTGAAGATCGTCGCCCCCGACGTGGACACCCACGAACACGACGATGAGCTCCAGCTCACCCAAATATCCACCCGCCAAGTTTCTTTCGCCCAGCCCGCCCCCACCACTTCGCAACCTGCTAGCGATCTCGGCGTGAACCACGATCCGCTCGTCATCGACGACCTGCGAATTCATAAGGGCCAGGCCATCACGGCGGGCGAGACACTCTGCGCTCTGTCGGACTACAGCCAATTGTTCATTGAGGGCAAGGCGTTCGAGAACGATGCTGCGGCAATCTCCAACGCCACCCAACAGGGCTGGAGAGTCGACGCGGTATTGAGCAACACCTCGCCCCGGGAGGTCGTGCGTGACCTGAAACTCGTGTTCGTTTCCAATTCGATCGACCCTCAGTCACGGACACTCTCTCTTTTTGTCGAACTGCCCAACGAAGTCATCCGGGATGAAACGAATCGCGACGGACAGCGTTTTTTGGCGTGGAAATATCGAGTCGGACAACGTCTCGAACTCCGTGTACCAGTTGAACAGTGGGAACAACAGATCGTGTTACCGGTCGATGCCGTCGTCGAGTCAGGCGCCGATTGGTTTGTGTTCCTGCAGAATGGACGCAATTTCACCCGGGTGCCCGTCCATGTGCGCTACCGCGGTCAGAACTCCGTGGTCATCGCGAATGACGGCTCCATCTACCCCGGCGATGTCGTGGCGATGAAGTCCGCTCACCGAATGCAAATGGCCATCACCAATCAATCCGGTGGCGCCGTCGATCCTCATGCTGGGCACAATCACTAATGCTTGATGCAATTATCCGCTTCGCGCTGCGACAACGTTTACTCGTCATCGCCCTCGCCCTGTTCCTCATCGCCGCCGGGACTTGGCAAGCGATGGTGATGCCAATCGATGTCTTTCCAGACCTGAACCGACCGCGCGTCGTGATCATGACCGAAGCACCGGGGATGGCTCCCGAGGAAGTCGAGTCGCTGATCACGTTCCCGATCGAAACCACCATGAACGGGGCCAACGGTGTCGCTGCAGTGCGGAGTTCGTCCGGGGTCGGCATTTCCGTGATTTACGTCGAGTTCGAGTACGGCACCGATGTCTATACCGACCGGCAGATCGTCGCCGAACGAATGCAAATGGTCCAAGACCGAATCCCCGAGGGTATCACACCTCAGCTGGCGCCGATCTCGTCGATCATGGGACAAATCTTGATGCTCGGTATGTGGAGCGAAGATCCTGAGGTCAGCCCGATGGAAGTCCGTACCGCCGCCGATTGGGTCGTGCGCCAGCGATTGTTGACGATACCCGGGGTCTCGCAGGTGTTCACGATGGGCGGCGAGCGAAAACAATTTCAAGTCTTGGTCGACCCGGACGCAATGCTGCGATTCGGTGTTACGTTGGATGAAATCGAGACCGCCGTCGCGGGCAGCAACGAGAATGGAACCGGCGGCTATCTCGACCGCCAAGGCCCCAATGAGCTGCTCGTTCGGGCTCTCGGACGAATCCAAAGCATCGACGATCTCAAGAAGGTACCGGTCATCATCCGCAATGGCCGCCCGGTTCTGCTCTCCCAAGTGGCCGACGTTGTCGAAGGGACACAGGTCAAACGCGGCGACTCCTCCGCGTTCGTCCGCATCGATCCCCCCGCACCGGGCTCCTCGTCTGCCGATGGGCCGCCTGCCGATGGGCCGCCTGCTGACACGTCGTCTGCCAACGGGTCATGGACCGGCGGCCCAGCCGTGGTGCTGACGGTCAACAAGCAACCAGGCGCCGACACCCGCGCCGTCACCGACGAAGTCCTCCGCGCGATCGAAGAGTTGCGCCCCACACTCCCCGCAGGAACGCAGCTGTCGACGGTCTATTCGCAAGACGCGTTCATCAACCGAGCCATCGAGAACGTGATCGAGGCGCTGCGTGATGGCGGCATTCTCGTGGTGATTGTGCTTTTCCTCTTCCTATTGAATATCCGCACCACGTTCATCACGCTCACGGCGATCCCACTCTCTCTGGTGATGACGTCAGTCGTCTTCGCGGCCTTCGGACTCTCCATTAACACCATGACCCTCGGTGGGATCGCCGTTGCGATGGGGGAACTGGTCGATGACGCAATCGTCGATGTGGAGAATATTTTCCGGCGATTGAAGGAGAACCGGGCCGCCGCCGAACCGCTCGATCCACTGCTGGTGGTCTACCGAGCGAGTACCGAGGTTCGCCGCTCGATTGTGTTCGGCACCATGATCGTCATCCTGGCGTTTCTGCCCTTGTTCGCACTTGGCGGGATGGAAGGCAAGCTGTTCGCACCGATGGGGGTGGCATACATCGTTTCCATTCTCTCGTCGTTGCTCGTATCGCTCACGGTCACCCCCGTGCTGTCGTACTGGTTGCTCGGCTTGAGCAAGCGTGGCGGACACGAACAGGATGGCCGTGTGCTAGGCGGCTTGAAACGAGTCGCTGACAAGATCATCCGCTTCAGTCTCGCTTTCCCTCGGTTCAATCTCGGCGTGACGCTGGGCATGGTCGCGATCGCAGCCATTTTCGCGATGCGATTGGAAAGAGACTTCCTGCCTCCCTTCAACGAAGGCACGATCCAACTCAACGTCGTCCTGCCGCCGGGCACGTCCTTGGCTCAGTCGGAACGAATCGCCACCACCGTCGAAGAATCACTGATGCGGATCGAGGATGTGCAACGGTTCGCGCGGCGAACCGGACGCGCTGAACTCGACGAACACGCCGAAGGTGTGAACATGTCCGAAATCATCATTGAACTCGATCCCACGTCGCCTCGGTCGCGTGAAGAACAGCTCGCCGAGATACGCGATTCAATGAGTGAGATCCCTGATATCGTGACGGCAGTCGAACAGCCTATCGCGCACTTGATTTCTCACATGCTCTCGGGCGTCAAAGCGCAAGTCGGCATCAAAATCTACGGTGATGATCTCGATCTGCTGCGTCAGAAAGCAGATCAGGTGAAAAGGAAAATGAGCCAGGTGCCCGGTGTGACCGATGCATTGCTCGAACCCCAAGCACTCGTGCCACAACTTCGTATCGAGTGGGACCGCAATCAATTGCTGCGGTACGGCCTGAGCACTTCCGAACTGAATGAGTATGTCCAAACGGCGATGAATGGCCGCGTCGTCTCGCAGGTTCTCGATGGAATGCGTACGTTCGACTTGGTCGTCCGCATGAACGAGGATTACCGCGAAGACATCGAGCAACTCAAGCGGTTATCGATTCAACTGCCCGAAGGCGGCACACAGCCACTGTCGGGACTCGCCCGAGTCTATCAAGCTCGCGGGCCGAACGCAGTCAAACGCGAGGACGTCCGCCGCCGAGTGGTGATCCAGTGCAATGTGGCCGACCGCGGTGTGGTCGATGTCGTCAATGACATCCAAACGGCGATCCAGCCCATCGTTGCCGAATTGCCAGCGGGGTATTTTGTTGAGTACGGGGGCCAGTTCCAAAGCCAGAAATCCGCCAGCCGTGTGATTTCGGCACTGTTCGTCGTATCGATGGTAGGCGTGTTTTTGGTTCTGTTCACCCTCTTCCGTAGCGTGAACCTGTCTTTGCAGGTCATGGCGGCGCTCCCCATGGCATTCATCGGTTCCGTCGCGGCCCTCGTGCTGACCGGCCAAACCCTGACGATCGCCGCCATGGTCGGGTTTATCTCGCTCGCGGGAATCGCCTCGCGAAATGGGATCCTCCTGCTGCAGCACTACCTGCATTTGGTGCAGCACGAAGGCGAGCAGTTCACGACCTCCATGATCATCCGAGCAGGATTGGAGCGACTCGCACCTGTACTGATGACGGCGCTGACATCCGGCATCGGATTGGTGCCGCTGGTACTCTCCTCGGGCGAAGCAGGAAAGGAAATCCTGTACCCCGTGGCGACCGTGATCCTCGGGGGACTGATCAGCTCGACAGCACTGGACTTCTTCGTCCACCCAGCACTGTTTTACCTATACGGCATGAAGTCAGCCGCGGGTGTCGTGAAGGAGTCCACCCACGCGGTCTCACTCGACGATTGATTTGGCTTCGTCCAGCCTGTATCCGTTCCATTTCCTCGAGGAGCCAGTCCATGTAGCGACGCAACTTCACTTCCACATTTCCGCACTGTTGTCCACTCAGAAACCTATTCCTCCAAGCCAAATTCCATGCGTATTTTCCAGTTTACGATCACTGCTTTGCTGACCATTTGCACCATCTCATTCACCGGATGCGGCTCTCGACCGACCGCCGACTCGACCTCCGAATCCGCTCCCGGGTCGAGTGATCCCCACGACCATGACCACCCGAGCGAAGGACCACATCACGGCACACTCGTTGAACTCGGCGACGAAGAGTACCACGCTGAAGTCGTCCACGATGCGGACTCCGTCACGATCTACATGCTCGGAGCGTCCGCGAAAGCAGCAGTGCCCATCGCTGCCCCGGAACTGACGATCAACCTGGTCCATGACGGCACACCGGAGCAGTTCACTCTCAGCGCCCGCCCGCAAGAGAACGAGCCAGAAGGAAAATCATCTCGCTTCACGATCGAGGATGCTGAACTCGTCAGCCACTTGGATGACGAGTCGGCAGCGCCCAGGCTGAGCGTGACGATCGAAGGCACGTCATTTCAAGGTGCGATCGAGCATGATCATGACCACGCCGGTCACGATCACGCGCACTGACGCCGGCTTCATCCTGGACAGGGTTCCGCTGCGGCATGTGACGGCCTCGAAACCCGCTCAGTGGTGATGACGACCGAGAATATGCACACCGTTGATGTCCAAGTGCACTCCGCTTCGGTTTCCGTAGGAAGGGTAGTGACCATGGTGACGCGACGGACGGTAGCCGTAGGGCCGCGAACTATACCCAGAGCGGTAGCGATAGTTGCTCGAGTACGGCCGGATGACGACTGGGCGATAGCGGCTTCCGAAACCGTATCTGCCATGGTAGGAATTGCCGTGATGGCGTTGGTGAGTTTGGTGACCGTGGCCACGGCGAGAATGGTCCGAAGCGGAAGCCGAGGAGGCTGGGATCAAGAAACTCAGTGTTGCCGCGACAGCAGCGATTGCAATAAGGCGTTTCATCAGTTTGTCCTGCGGGGGGAAAAGAAACGATCGGCGAAAGTTTAACGCCGAACGAAGTGACTTTAATGCATGTCCCGTGCCAAACAGAAAAGCTCCGTGTTTCACGACTTGCGACCACACTTTACGATATCACATCGACGACACTCGCGCAGTCGAATCGACTACACATTGCAATTTACAGTGCAGCCGCAGTGGGTGGTGGCGGCGGAATCCCAACTTCAACGGAAGCTCAACCCTGATGGAAACGATTCAGCTCGCGTTCAACTCGGCCGTGCCGGTAACCCCTGATCTTGGCTCGACCTGTTTCGCGTCGCTGGAGCGATCCGGTGAGGCGACCACGGTCCACCGAGCGAGTTCGGACCAGGGGTCAGGCAGCGGGTGGGACTCCGGGTGCTGTTCCGGCAATCATCATGGTGGCGTTTTCGGGCCTCGCAGTGAGTTGATCTTCGCGATCCTCTGCGGCATCTTCTTGATCGTGGGTTGGCTGACGAAAACGTTCACCGACAGCCCCGATTGGGTTTCGTTGGGATGCTATCTCGCGGCGTATTTCTTTGGTGGCTACTACACGATCAGCGAAGCCATTGAGAAGGTTCGGGAGGGCAGGTTAGAGATTGATTTCTTGATGATCGTGGCGGCAGCTGGCGCGGCGTCGCTGGGGGCTTGGGCGGAAGGAGCGCTGCTGCTGTTCCTCTTTAGCATCGGTCATTCGCTCGAAGGGTACGCGATGGGCCGCGCCAAACGGGCAATCGAAGCGCTCTCGGAAATGACTCCGACCACAGCGCGACTTCGCCGCGACGGGACCGAGCGACATGTAAGCGTGGACGAACTCGTCGTCGGCGATATTGTGATTGTGGCGCCTGATGAGCGTGTTGCCGCTGACGGCTTTGTGGTCGCCGGCGAGACCAGCATCGACCAAGCCCCGATCACGGGCGAGAGCGTGCCGGTGGACAAACGGCCTGTTGAAGATGTCGAGGCGGCCGCGGCAGCCCCCGAATCGCTCGACGCGGACCACCGCGTCTTCGCCGGTACGCTCAATCAATCGGGGGCGATCGAGATCCAGGTCACCAAGATCGCTGCGGACAATACTTTGGCGAGAGTCGTCACGATGGTCCGAGAAGCAGAAACACGGATTTCGCCAACTCAAAAGTTCACGAAGAAGTTTGAGCGGTACTTTGTCCCGGCCGTGGTCGCGACTGTGGTGCTGCTGCTATTCGCGCCGCTCGTTCGCGATGAACCTTTCCACGCTTCGTTCTACCGAGCGATGGCGGTTCTCGTCTCGGCGAGCCCTTGTGCCCTCGCGATTGCGACACCGAGCGCCGTCCTCAGTGGCATCGCGCGAGCTGCCCGCGGCGGCATCCTGATCAAGGGCGGCGGGCCACTGGAAAGCCTCGGCGGCCTGAACTCGATTGCCTTTGACAAGACCGGCACACTGACGACGGGGCACCCGAAGGTTACCGACATTCGGGTCGCAGACGGGGTGGATGAACGCGAGCTGCTGCGATTTGCGGTGGCGGTGGAAAGCCTCAGCAATCACCCGCTCGCCCAAGCGGTCACCCGCGATGCCCAGGAACGCTTGGACGCGATTGCCGACGAAGACGCCAGCGTGCGTTCCCCGGCGACAGATTTGAACAGCATCACCGGTCGGGGCGTGCGAGCGACGGTCCAGGGCGATCTCGTGTACATCGGCAATGCCAAGTTATTCACCGAAGTCGATGGCCCATCGCTGCCCGAGACAATCCAAGCGGACGACGAGTCTCTGCAACGCGATGGTCGCACGACGATGATCGTGCGAGCGGCGGATCGCTACCTCGGCGTGATCGGACTGATGGATACGGCCCGCCCCGCGTCTGCCAAAACAATCTCCAAACTACGAGAACTGGGTATCACCGAAATGATCATGATTTCGGGTGACAACCAAAGGGTAGCCGATGCCATCGCGGCCGAAGTGGGACTCGACGTGGCACGCGGTGGACTAATGCCGGAGGACAAGGTCCGGGAGATTGAGAAACGCCGCAGCGAGGGAGGCATCGCGATGGTCGGCGATGGCGTCAACGATGCACCCGCGATGGCAGCGGCGTCGGTGGGGATCGCGATGGGGGCGGCGGGCAGCGCCGTGGCACTGGAGACCGCCGATGTCGCATTGATGTCCGATGAGCTGGCGAATCTTCCGCTGGCGATCGGCCTGAGTCGCGCCACCCGCCGGATCATTCGCCAGAACGTCTGGATCAGTTTGGGGATGGTTGTCTTCCTCGTTCCCGCTACCATTCTAGGGCTAAACATTGGCCCTGCTGTTATCCTGCATGAAGGCAGCACGTTGGTGGTCGTCTTCAATGCGCTACGGTTGCTGGCATATCAAGAATGAGACTGTCACGATCTGAAAACCTGCTCCTGATTGCCGGGATCCTAGCGGTGGCCGTCAACCTCCGGCCCGCATTAGCGAGCGTTGGCCCCTTGATCGACGACATCCGATTGACCACGGGGCTGTCCAATTCCACGCTGGGGCTGTTGACGACATTGCCGTTGATCGCTTTCGGGGTTATCTCGACATTGACTCCGCTGCTGACCCGTCGCTTTGGAATCGGCGGCACTCTGCTCGGCGCGATGGCGTTGCTGGCAACGGGCGCAGCGATGCGCGCGATCGCATCGGTCCCTGCTCTCTATCTCGGTACGCTCTTGATAGGGATTGCGATTGCATTGGGGAACGTATTGTTACCCAGCCTTGCTAAACGCAACTTTGCGGCGCATTCGGGATGGATCACCAGCCTTTACTCGGGCGCCATGGGTTTGGGTGCGTCTTTGGCAGCCGGCTTGAGTGTGCCCTTGGCCGATCATTTCCAACTTGGCTGGCGTGGCGCCCTGGGATTCTGGGCCATCCCAGCCGTGTTGGCATGCCTCGTTTGGCTGCCCCAATTGAGTCGCTTAAAAAGATCTGAGCCGAAGCGTAGTTTCCAGAAGGCGCTCCATGACTTGGGCAGGTCGGCGCTGGCGTGGAAGGTCGCGCTGTTCATGGGGCTGCAGTCGCTCACCTTCTATGTGGTCCTGGCGTGGTTGCCTGCGATCTTGATCGACCGCGCGCACGATGCAGAGTTCTCCGGATGGATGCTCTCGCTGTCGCAGGCCACTGGGATCGCGGGGTCCTTGATCGTGCCAGTCCTAGCGGGAAAGCAAACAGATCAGCGAGCTGTCGTGCTGACCCTTGGAGTTCTCGAATTGATCGGATTGGCTGGTCTCCTATTCGCGCCAGAGTCCTGGATCGCACTCTGGGTGTCGCTCATCGGCTTTGTCCTGGGCGGTTCGTTTGGGCTGGCGCTGCTGTTTCTCGTGGTCCGCTCCCGCGAAGCCGAAACCGCAGTCGAACTCTCAGGCATGGCCCAGTCGATCGGGTATCTCGTCGCGGCGACGGGCCCGATCGTCTTCGGCAGCCTCTTTGATCTAACGGGAGGTTGGACGGTTTCACTTGTATTTCTGTTCGCGGTTTCACTCCTCAAACTCACCGTCGGGCTCGGTGCCGGAGCTCCCGCAACGGTGGATTAGCCCCTCGACTGGGCTACGCAAATCCCCAGATTTGCCCCATCGATACTGACTTGATTGCCCTCCCAAATGTCAATGTCAGTTGACGCTGGTCTCCGCCAGTTGGCGGTGGCAGCCCCCCAGGCCAAAAACGCCAAAATAGTTATTTCCCCGCAAATCACGGGGTAAAAACGCGCGAGCGAGTCCTCCGGGACGCCATGGCATAGCGGTTGCTTTCTCAGATGACATGCAATCCACGGATGAGGTCACTGTCTTGTCTCCTTGAAAGGAACCCAGTCATGTTGATGCGAAATATCGATTACCCAGCCGATGTCGAAACCGAACAAGAACTCCAACTGGCGAGCTCAGTCTACTCGTCGCGTGAAGTCCTACTCGGTCAAATCGCCGTATTGTTGTTACTCGTGATCGGCGTGTTGTTACGCTGGCATGGTAGCTAAGCAACGCATCCATTGTTCTTGGTGGTCCCGCCGAACACCTGTGCTCGAAATCCGTTTCTCCGTCACTGAGGTTTTCGTTTCGTGAACCTTTCCAACCTGAGTCCAAACTCTCCAATGACCACTCGTATCATTGCCGTTACTCGTACCGACCTTCAGCGACTCGAACAGTTCCTTGATAGCGAACTGATGCTTGTCATGGGCGGCCAACGCCCCCACTTGAAGGCGCTCCGTGAGAAGCTGCAGCGTGCCACCGTTGTCGAGTCCCCGGAGATGCTACCGGACATCGTGACGATGAACTCAACGATCTATTTGCACGACCTCGACCGAGGCGAACCCGACATCTACACGCTCGTCTATCCTGATGAAGCATGTATCGCCGAAGGCAAACTTTCGATTTTCTCTCCATTGGGAGCGGAAATCTTTGGCCGCCGGGTCGGGGAGACGTTGCAGTTTCAAGTTGGTGAGCGAGATTCGCACAAACGAATCGACAAGCTATCGTTCCAGCCCGAGCGAGTCGGCGCGTTCAATCTCTAATAGCGCGTTCGATCTCAAAAAGAACGAGCGGTTTGGGCGTTAGCACCAGGTGATCCGTAACTGCTGCGGATACTCGCTGTCAGACGCGTTACGGGTTGTCGATTTATTCGTTGTCAGTGAATTAGCGTGAAAGTCATAACCCGGCGATTCAACGAGGGATCACATCGAACCCCTCGCTAAGCAACGCACGATCAATTTCTGTCGCAGTGGACGAGGCGACGAGTCCAAAGCCGCAGGACTCGTCGTCTCGTCCACTACGAAAACCGACACTGATTCATCGTGTGTTGCTAACTCGTCGGGTTATCCAATTGACAGCCCGGTACGCGGCTGGGTGAATGGCTATACCCGGTGACCTCGGACACTTGGCTCACCATTGCGGCGCCGACGTCGATTCAAGGCAGCCCACGATCGCCGAAACGGCTGACAGAAACGCTTAACAGCGTTGTCCGCAGGGGCGGAAGAAAACCTGTTTCTCGGCCCGGCTCGCTCGACAGGGAGCCGAGCCGGCAGACTCCGCCAATGCGTATCAGGCATCTGGAGGCGCTGCGTCCGTTTCGGGTGTTTGCTTCGGCAGCGTCCATAACAGCAAGCTAATCCCGGCAACGGCGCTGACGGCTGACCCCACTAACACACCCGTCTTGGCTGTGTCGGGCCCGTCGGCGCCGAATGCCAATCCCTCAATGAACAATGCCATCGTGAAACCGATCCCTGCCAAGCAACTGCCTGAGAAGAGCACAGGCCAACTGATTCTGGCGGGCAACTGAGCGACGCCGGCTCGAACCACCAGCCAACTGAACAGCACAATGCCGAGCGGCTTGCCCACCACTAATCCGAGCATGACCGCGACAGCGACTGAGTCGATCAGGTTGGCTGGTTCAATCAACACGCCTGCGTTCGCAAGCGCGAAGACCGGCATGATGACGTAGGCCGTCCAGGGATGCAGCGTCACTTCCAAGTACTCTAGTGGCGAAACAGTTTCACGCGAGAGCCGTTGAACTTCCTTGATGACCTCGGCACGATGGCTTCGCGTCGTCCACCGCTGGTCTTGGAACTCACCCTGTTTCTCGAGCAGATAGTCTCCAAACCGCTCGGGGACCAAAGTCGACTTAGCGGGAGTCATCAGACCTAAGATCACACCGATCAAAGTGGCGTGAATCCCCGATTCATGCAAGGCGACCCAAGCAACCGCACCCACCGCGATATAGGGAAGAAAGCGACGAACGCCGATTCGCGAAAACAGGTGGACGACTGCAATCGCACACGCCGCCAATGCCAGATACCGGCCGTCCAAAGAATCGGTATACCCGATGGCGATGACCAAGATGGCACCGATGTCATCGACAATGGCCAATGAAAGGAGCAAGATTCGCAGACTATGTGGCACGCGTGAGCCAAGGACTGCCAAACAGCCGACGACGAACGCAATATCCGTCGCCATCGGGATACCCCAGCCGCGCATTCCAGGTTCGCCATACTGGATGGAGAGATAGAGCCCAGCAGGAACAATCATCCCACCAATCGCGGCAGCAATCGGGAGCGAGGCCTGCTTAAAATTAGACAGTGAACCATGCGCTAATTCGCGTTTGACCTCCAATCCAATCACAAAGAAGAAGATCGCCATCAGCCCGTCGTTGATGACGTGGTGCAGAGAATGACTAAAGACAAACTCGCCGAAGCCGAGCGTGACATTCGTCTGCCAAAACGAGAGGTAGGATGCGGACCAAGGAGAATTCGCCGCAATCAATGCGATCGCCGCGCAGAACATCAGCAGGATTCCGCTGGTGGCCTCAATATGCAAGAACCGAGCCAGGGGCCGCAGCCATCGGTCGATAGGTTGGACAGGCAGCAGGGTTTGGGATTCAGGATGTTTCATCGGACCTCGAGAATTCTGGTAGACCGCTCACCCTCGTCGATAGAAAGTGAGAAACGACGCCGTGCACTGTCGCACCACGGTAGGCTCCCCATCGGTTGGCAGCGAACGCTTTACCGTGGGGAGCGAGAGCAGGCAAACCAACGCAAGGGATGGGCCAATCAGGCAATCCACGCCTGGTGAAGCCACGACACCACAATCTCACGCCCAGAGCGTCAATGTCAATGCCACCGCGCCAACTCAAGTTGACGATGCGTGATAGAAATCGCTGGCAATTCTTGAGTGAGATACGCGCATTCGGCCCAGCATCAGCGGCCGATCGACCTTCGCAGGCATCGCATTGCCTCACTCGTCGGTCCGGAGTTTGCGGTAACGTTTGACGTGCCATTCCGACGTGAAAAAGTTTTATGAGTCTCACACGGAGGTGCCCTAACGCGACGGGAATGCCATTCTGGTTAAAATGAACTCTATGAAATCAGCCTCCAAATCTACGCCCCAGCGCGGCGACCCGATCCCCGAGCGTTTCTTCCGTATGATCGGCGAATTCACGTTCGACTGGGAGAGTTGGTTTTCGTGCGACGGCGAGGTTCTCTGGGTCAATCAAGCCGTCGAGCGATTCACGGGCTACACGCCCCGCGAATGCGTGGCAATGGCCGACTACCCCTTGAAGCTGATCGCACCAGAAGACCGTGACAGGATGGCTCGCTGTTTCGAAGAAGGACGCACCGGAAGCACAGCAAACAATGTCGAATTTCGCGCTTTACACCGTGATCAATCGCAATGCTGGTGCGCTGTTTCCTGGCAACCGATGATGGATGCGACGGGCCGCTCGCTAGGGTTTCGGGCCAGCGTCCGTGACGTTTCGGAGAAGCGTCAACTGAGAGAGCAACTGCGTTTGCACAATGAACATCTCGAACAACTCGTCCAGGAACGCACCGCTCAGATCGCCAAGCTTGAGAAGCATCGGCTTCAAGTCGAGAAACTTGCCGCACTGGGTGAACTTGCCGCCGGGGTCGCTCATGAGATCAACAATCCCTTGGCGGGCATCCGCAATGCATTTGCGCTGCTCAAACGACACCTCCCTCAAGATGTCAAACACTATGACAAATTGGAGTTGATCGATGGCGAGATTGAACGCATCAGCGGTATCACCCACCAGATGTATCAGCTCTATCGACCGAGCCAGCAGAACGTGGCTCCGTTTTCCGTCCGGCAGGCGGTCGCCGAGGTCATTGCGCTCACCCTTCCGTTATCACGCAAGACGAATGTAGAGGTGGTGTCTGAGTTTCAAGCTCTCCAGCCATCAGGGTCTCTCGGCGACGACGAGGTGATACTGCGTTCGGGTGAAGTCAAGCAGGTGTTACTGAACCTCGTTCGCAATGCGATCCAGGCGTCGCAACCGGGACAACAGGTCACGATTATCGTTTCCACCGACCGCGACGGCGTCACCATCACGGTCGCCGATCAGGGGCACGGCATCGCCGCCTCGGTGATCAGCAAGGTTTTCGATCCATTCTTCAGCACCAAGACAGAAGCCATCGGCCAAGGAATGGGACTGGGGCTATCGGTCTCCCATGGCATCGTTGAGGCGATGGAAGGAACGATTAACGCAACGAGCACGCCGGGGGAGGACACGAAGTTCACCGTGAGACTCCCCCGACGCCTACAGTCGCTCGAAAAAGGGGGATGAGCCTCCAATGGCGTGGACTTAGCAACGCACGATCAATTTCTGTCGCAATGGGCGAGGCGACGAGTCCAAAGCCGCAGGACTCGTCGCCTCGTCCACTACGAAAACCGACACGTATTCATCGTATTCTGCTTAGTGAGCCGACGGCGCTAGCCGCGGGTTCTTCATACCGCTATTTCTTAACACCCCTATCGATTGACTCGCCTTCCATGGGCCCGCCCCTTGATGGCAGGCCTTTCTTCCAGGCCCTTCCCAATTCTTCTTATGAATCAACCACGACGCATCCTGATCGCCGACGACGAACCGCTCTATCGCAACACGACCGCTGAACTACTGCGAGATGAAGGCTTTGAATGCGTCTGCGTTGAGGACGCAGCCGACGCCATCAGTGTGCTCAATGAACATCATTTCGACCTGATTCTTTCCGACCTCAATATGCCGGGCAATCTCAAGCTCGAACTGCTCCGAGAGGGCCGAGCGAAGCATTCGCATGTTCCGATGATCGTTGTTACGGGCGTCCCGTCCATTCCATCGGCCATCGAAAGTGTCCGGCTTGGGATCGCCGACTATTTGCTCAAACCGGTCAGGTTCGAAGAATTACTGGCGTCGGTGCAGCGAGCCTTGCAGCATCCACCGACTCCAGCTCAGACCGCCCCGGAGCCTTCTCCCAACGTTCGCTTGCATGAAACGTTTCCCGAGATCATTGGTGAGAGCCCAGCAATGCTCGAACTACTCGACATTGTCGAGCGGGTCGCATCGAGCAATACCAATGTCCTGATCACGGGCGAGAGCGGAACAGGCAAAGAGGTGATTGCCCGAGCAATCCATCACCACAGCCCACGTCGCGATTGTGCAATACAGGTAATTGACTGCACCTCCATCCCTGAACCACTGTTTGAATCCGTGCTCTTTGGCCATATCAAAGGTTCATTCACCGGAGCAATTAAAGACCAGATAGGGTTGCTCCGGGCCTGCGATGGCGGCACTGCGTTCTTTGATGAATTGGGAGAACTGCCTGCTGCATCTCAAGCGAAGCTTCTGCGAGTTATCCAAGAGCAAACCTTCACCCCCGTCGGTGACCACAAACCCATCAAGGTAGACACTCGATTCATTTGCGCTACCAACCTGGATTTACAAGCCGAGGTCGATGCGGGGCGTTTCCGTCAAGACTTGTTCTACCGCCTCGCTGTCATCCATATTGAATTGCCGCCGCTGCGCGATCGAGGAGACGATGTGATCCTCTTGGCCGAAGCTTTTCGAAAACACTTGCGACCAACCAATTCCACGATCAGCGGTTTCTCGCCCGAGGCCCTTGAGTGTTTTCGGCAGTACCGATGGCCGGGCAATATTCGCGAAATGCGAAACGTGATCGAGCGGGCGTTTACTTTGGCGCGTGGAGACACGATCGAGCCCGCGGACCTGCCCGCACCGCTCTGCGACCCCACCATGAAGCCCGATGCGGAGCGACCGGGACTGGCAGATGCTTCTCGCGACGAGGCTCTTGATACTGCCGACCGAGCATACCTCACCGAGCTGCTCGAAAAACACCAAGGAGTGATCGCCAGTGCCGCGCGCCAAGCAGGTCTCTCAAGGCAGGGCATGAACAAACTGCTCAAACGCCATGGCATCCATGCAGATGACTACCGATAGATGAGTCGCCCCAGAAACTTCAGGCCGCTGGTGGCGCGCTGCGATATTGGCTCAGCTTGTTCAAAGACCCTGTGCACCGGAAATCCTGGTCCATCAGGAATTATTGTGGGTTTCGCTGCGGTGAGCCGAGTGAGCGGGATTTCCAAGGCATGGCTCCCGTATCGAAGGATTTATTTGTGGGATGTGATTATCAATGTTAGACTGGCACTGCCGGGAGAAACGGAGCCGAGCTCTGCAGAGATGCTGGCTTGGCAAGGGATATCTCGGTCGCCAGCGTTTCCCTGCAAAAGCGGTACGCCAATGGTGTTGTCGGTCCCTGGCGTGCGTTTGTTCGTCAGGGACGCATTTTTGAACGATCATGGGATACGAGAGCCATGCCTAGAAAAACCTTCCCCCTGGGCTCCGCGCACGCTTCCGTCGGATGAGCCATTAAAAGGCGCTCGGGTTCCAAGCAACGTAGAGTAGCATCAAGAAAGCGGGCAAGATAAGGACGAACAGCATGAACAATACAAGCTTGATTATGTACCTGTCCTCCTCAACCCGGGCACTATCAACATCATTCGTCCCCCCCCGTCGGGATCGATCGCCCTGGGACGATCTCGATACCTTCGAGGCCGGTCGGTAGGGCGTTCTCGGTTGCCGGAGCTCGACCGTCTCGTTGCGAAATAAAGCGGTGGGTGTCGTCTTCAACGAGAGCATGCCGAGTATCTCCGATTATACCGAAAACGCCGAGAATGAGGCTGGAATCCCAAGCGGGTATTCTGAGCGACTGCCTTCTCGACTGAGTAAGTTGGGACAACTCAATAATCAATGCAACGCTCGCGCCAATCGTGTAGAGTACGTGTTTTGAGGTTTTTCAGCCTCATTTCAATGTGATGGCGTCACCACCGATTGCCTTCCGTCAACTCAAGTTGACACATCGTCATCTATTCCTGATCAAAGAATCCATATGCTCCCGCCCCTTGCTAGAACGCCAAGTCACAACCCATGCCGGGCCAATGATTGCTGGATGTCTTCACATTCCCGGATGCGAGGGCTCGTGACATTCACCCTTCTAATCTGCACTGTAGTTATCCTACCAATCCGCAATGCAGCTTCCGTGCATGCAGCGGACAATGATCGTCCAAACGTGGTAGTGATCCTAGCAGACGACTTGGGGTGGAATAGTGTGGGGTACCACAACAAGCAATTCCGAACGCCTCACATCGATCAACTGGTGCGCGAAGGCGTCGAGCTGGACCGATTCTATGTCGCGCCGATGTGTTCACCGACACGGGCGGGATTGATGACGGGACGTTATCCCATTCGCTTTGGTGCCGCCCGGGCGGTCATCCCACCGTACCGCGATTTCGGTCTTCCAAACAACGAACTGACGCTGCCGGAGCGTCTGGCTGAACTGGGTTATTCGCGTCGCGGTGTCTTTGGCAAATGGCATCTCGGACACCGACGTTCGAAATGGCATCCCTTGAACCACGGGTTCACACATTTTCATGGGCATTTCAACGGCGCGATCGACTATTTTGAATTGACTCGCGATGAGGTCCGAGATTGGCACGTTGATGCCGAGCCCTCGGACGAGCAAGGCTATTCGACTCACCTCATCGCTGCTGCTGCTGCCCAATGGATCACTGACTCGGCAGCCTCAGACGCACCGTATTTTTGCTATGTCCCGTTCAATGCCCCACACTCTCCCTTTCAAGCGCCCGAGGAAACTGTTGCCCGGTTCACGAACGACAAGACCAAGAACGAACAAGGGCGAAAGCGAGTAAAGGCGAAAAACCGAGCGACCCTCCACGCCATGATCTGGGAAATGGACCAGGGCATCGGGCAGATTCTCCAGTCGATCGCTGACTCAGGCGAGGCGGACAATACCATTGTTTGGTTTTTCAGCGACAACGGTGGCATTGGATCGCTACCGCGGCTGAATTCACCGCTGCGGGGCAGCAAGCTATCGGTGTACGAGGGAGGCATCCGCGTACCTGCGTGCGTCCGCTGGCCGAACCGATTGCCCGCAGGAACGAAGAACCAACGGATATGCGGATACATCGACGTACTACCGACAATTGTCGAAGCCGCCGGCGGGGTGGTTGCCGTTGAAAACGACCGACCCATCGACGGTATCTCACTGCTAAGCGGACTGGCAAGCGAAACATCGGCCACATCCGGCTCGACAACCGACGCCGCGGCAACATCCCTCGACAGTGATCAGGCTGCATCGTCCGCGCGGTCGAATCAACGCCCATGGTTTTCCTATCACGGACAATCCGGAATCGACAATGAACATCTTGCGGTCCTGCACAATGGTTGGAAATTGAAAGTGAACGGCCCTCGACTGATGTCGAAAAAGCAGCTCACCGACGCCAACCATCGCATCGAACTGTTCCACTTGAGCGTGGATCCCAATGAAACAACTAACCTCGCCGACAAGCACCCCAGCCGGGTCAATCAACTCGGCCAGATGCTGTTGGATTATCGCAAACTGCAACCCCACGACGCGGTACCTCCCTATTCCGTTGGCAGAGATGGATTTATCCCACCGCCTCAATGGCGAGTCGATCTCGACGAACCCGATGCATTGATTGGCACCTATGCCGATGAAGCCAACCAAGAATAGTTCGATATGCATCGCATCGGCTGCTCATTGACAGCGTGCGCCGTGATCGCGCACATTGCCCTGGGGGTCGATTACAAACTTTGACTCATCATCGAGTCGAAAGATCGCTCGCTGCTGATAATCCGTCGCCATCTGCAAGACCTCCTGTTCTGCCAGCCCCGCTACGAGGAAACTATCCTCCTTCCAATCACCGCAAGGCGACTGCCCCACCACCGCTCGGATTTGATCGGTTTGATCTTGCAGACGGTTCCACAATTCCTCATTGCGAGCAAGATTGTCCGCTTCACCGGTTGGCTCGGACATGGGATTCCAAGCCGTGATCACAAAGCACGGAGCTCGAAAGGGCAAATCGTCGGCGTGCGGCCCCGCGTACACCCGTTCCATCCGCTCGTCGACAATCAACGACTCGCCATAGGTACGCCAAAGAGATTTGGGAGTGAGGTCCATCCCTGATGAGTGATGCGGATTGGGAAGCGTAGACATAGGACGCGGAACAGGTTTAACGGAAAGGTTCAATCGTTGGGATCGCTGAGCATGGTTTGCAGTGCGTGATACCCGAGGCCTGACGGCCTACGGCTCAAGGTTGGGGACGATTTCAAAATGCTTGGCGGTCGCTTGGAACTGGGATATCTGTTGGTCTTGCCAGGCCTGGTCACGGCCGAGTTCATCGGCCATCAGACGAGCAACTTCCGGGGCAATGGACTTGGCGGCTTCGATATGGAGGAACATCGCTCGGGTGCGACGGGCGAGGACGTCTTCGACTGTCAGCGCCATCTCGTGGCGGACGGCCCAGACGACGTCAGCAGGGCGAATCGAGAGCTCGCGGTGGAGTGGCTCCCCCAGCTCCGGTGTGACGGCGATCAGTTGATCGATGAGATCGGCGTCCGTGCCGTAAACCGAATCGCTCGGCGTTTGGGTCGCCGCGTGCAGCCGTAGCTCCTTTGTCGACTTGCCATTGGTTTTCAAATCCGTCTGCTCGACGGCGCGGTCGATGCAATCTTCCGCCATCTGACGAACCGTGGTCCATTTCCCTCCCGTGATCGTGATCATGCCACTCTTGGACGTCAGGATGGTATGGTCCCTCGAAATAGATTTGGTATCTCCTCGGGTACCACTCCCGCGACTTGGGGGACGGACCAACGGGCGGATTCCGACGAAGACGCTCAGGCAATCCTCGCGCGTCGGCGTGCGGGTCAGGTAGTCGCCAGCGGTGCGGAGCAGGAAGTCAATTTCCTCCTGTTGGGCGGTGGGCTCCAACGTCGCTTGCTCGATCGGCGTATCGGTCGTGCCCACGACAACATGGCCGTGCCACGGGATCAAGAACAAGACACGGCCATCGGATGTTTTAGGGACAATGATCGCTGTCTCGTCGGGCAAGAATTCCCGTGGCAATACGACGTGAACGCCCTGGCTCGGAGCGATGATCGGTTCAGCGGTCGCATCGTCGTTGCGGCGAAGCTCGTCACAGAAGGGCCCCGTCGCATTGATCACGCACCGTGCCTGGACATCGTGCCGTGCTTGCGTGAGCTGGTCTTCCACGGTCACTCCACAAACCTGGCCGTCCTCGCCATGGAGCAAATCCACCGCCTTAGCAGCATTGAGCACACAGGCGCCGTGCTCCGCCGCGGTCATGGCCATGTGAATGAGCAGGCGTGCGTCGTCAAACTGGCCGTCGTGATAGACAACGCCACCCCAGTGCACTCGCCGCGACTGGATCGTGCTGGCCGCCTGTTTGGCCCGCTCGGGCGAAGCGCCGTATGCGCGTGGAAAATGGCTTTTGCCTGCGAGCAAATCGTAGAGCACGAATCCAACTCGCATCATGAACCGCTGCCAGAGTGATTCACAGGGCACGAGAAACGGCAGGGGATGCACCAGGTGTGGAGCATTGGCCTGCAACCGTGCCCGCTCGCGCAACGATTCCCGCACCAAGGAAACATTGCCTTGCTGTAGGTACCGCACGCCCCCATGGATCAGTTTCGTGCTGCGGCTCGATGTGCCTTTGCCAAAATCGCTCTGCTCGATCAAAAGGACGGACAGCCCGCGGACCGCGCCGTCCAAGGCAACTCCCACACCCGTCGCACCGCCACCAATAACGACAAGATCAAAGGGATCGCGTTGGCCGCGAACCTGATTGAGATAACTTTCGCGATTCATGATGTCTGCCATCCCATGCTTCGTTTCACAGCTTCCTGCCATCGGGCTCGACGTTGCTGTACTTCGGCGAGCGGCATAGAGGGTTCGAAAACGCGTTCACTTTTGCGAATGGATTCCACTTCGCCAAGGTTCTTCCAAAAACCGACAGCCAGCCCCGCGAGGAAGGCCGCGCCGAGGGCAGTGGTTTCAATCACTCGCGGTCTTTCGACAGGGACCTGCAAGATATCAGCTTGAAATTGCATCAGAAAATCATTCGCACTGGCGCCACCGTCGACCCGCAACTCTTTCACAGCGATGCCCGTATCCGCATTCATGGCATCGAGTACATCGGCAACCTGAAATGCGATACTTTCGATCGCTGCGCGAGCCAGGTGCGCCGATGTGGTGCCACGAGAGATACCAACGATCGTTCCTCGAGCGTACGGGTCCCAGTGAGGCGCACCGAGTCCGGCGAAGGCGGGCACGAGGTAACAATCTCCACTGTCAGGGACGGTCGAAGCAAGATCAGCGACTCCACAGGTCGTTTCCGCTATGCGAAGTTCGTCCCTCAGCCACTGCACCACCGCACCGCCGATGAAGATACTGCCTTCGAGTGCGAACTCCGGACGATCGCCTCCGGTGCACGCGATCGTGGTTAGTAATTTGCATTTAGACGCGAGAGGTTCGGTCCCGATGTTCATCAAAACGAAGCAGCCCGTTCCATAGGTACACTTCGCCATCGCATTCTCGGTGCAATTCTGTCCGAACAACGCGGCGTGCTGGTCTCCGGCGCAACCTGCGATGGGGATCGGTTGCCCTAGGAAGTCCGAAGTCGATTGGGTGTACGTTTCACTGGAGGGACGCACCTCCGGCAAGACTGCTCGGGGGATGTCGAGGAGGTCGAGCAGCGCTGGATCCCAGTCGAGTGTTTCCAAGTTCAACAACATCGTTCGGGCCGCGTTGCTGACGTCGGTCACATGTGTTTGGCCACCACTGAGATTCCACAGCAACCAACTGTCGACTGTGCCAAACGCCAGCTCACCACGTTCGGCTCGGCGTCGGGCATCGGGAACGTGATCGAGCAGCCATCGCAGCTTTGTGCCGCTGAAATACGGGTCGATCACGAGACCTGTTTTCTCGGCGATAGTTTCCGCATGGCCGTCCCGACGCAACCCATCGCAGAAATCGGCTGTCCGTCGATCTTGCCAAACGATTGCCTTGTGCAGCGGTTGTCCCGTCTGGCGATCCCATAGCACCACCGTTTCGCGTTGGTTAGTGATTCCGATCGCGGCGATGTCGGTCGCTGCGATCTCATTGCTGCGCAACACCTCGCGAGCGACGTCGCGTTGCGACTCCCAAATCTCGGTGGCATCGTGTTCGACCCAGCCTGATTGCGGGTAGTGCTGGGTCAGTTCCTGGGATTGGATGCCACAAATTTCTCCTTCGCGATCGAATAGGATCGCCCGCGAACTGGTTGTGCCTTGATCAAGCGCCAAGATGTATTTCATGAGGTTGTCTCCGGGAGCCGCGGTGGGTCGCAATCGCGATCCGGCGGCCGATATTCTGGGTTTGGTTTACTGGGTGATGCTAATAGCTGAGCGACGTTAGACGTTATTGCTGGGCCTGTTCGTGGTCGCAGTTCGGGTCCAGCGGCACGGCGTCGCCGACTCGATCGACGTCGTGGGTGAAAAGGTACTTCCAAACGGATTCATGAATAAGCTCGCCGCTTTTTTTGTCTTTGATGGCCGATCGCCCAGGTTGGACGCTACCGTGGGCACGCCCGGGATTGCCACCCACGTCTGCGTCTGTGATCAGCCGGCGGGTGTTTTTGTAGGGAGGTGCGACTTGGTCGACGTTGACGATGGGGCCGAACTCATTCAATCCGAGCATCTCCCAGCTGCGGCAATAATGATCCTCGGTCCAGCCTTGGTCGAGGACGTGTGAGAACGCAAAGTAGCGGTTAGCGGGCGTTGCCGAGGGGAGGGCCTGCCACGTTTGGTGTTGATCTCGCGGGCCGCACAACGCGACGACGCGGGCCACCTTCTGCTGCTTCGCAAACCGCGCCGCAGTCGTGCTGCCGTGCGACGCGCCCGCCACGATCACTTTGTCCCAATCCAAGTCGGTACTGTCGGAATTCAAGAACTGCCCCCAATTACCGGGCGTTTTCTGATCAGCAAGCCACTTGACCAACCGAAAGGCGCGCTCGTTCATCGCATCGGGTTTCGCGATTGCCACCTCGTCGCTGGCGTCGATTCCCGTCGACGCTTCGAGCCGCATGTTGCCACGGCATTCCGGACCAACGGGCCGTTCTTGGCAACACTTGGAAAACCATTGGCGTGCGTACTGGACGTGGATGGCATGCAGCCCATAACTGGTCAGACGCTCGAACAGGGCTGGGTTGTGGCCCATCAACCAAATCACCACGCGTCCCCGCTCGGGGACGTTGGGGTCGAACCAGGCGTGCTCGACGTCGGCAGGTTTCCCATCTGGAGTCTCTACCAGATAGCCGATCTCGGGGTAAGATTTCACTCGTGGATCGACTTCACTGGCACGAACCTCTACCTCGACTCTCGTTGCGTTAGCTGATCCCGGTGGATCTTCCGCCGACGCGGGTGACACCGTCAGGCAAACGGCGAGAGAGAGCAACAACCAAGAGTGAGCCAGGGGAGCTAATGTCATGTGTAACGATGGAGAGGTGGGGAGGGAATTCAATTCGCTGCAAAGCAGACGAATATCTTACCCGACCACACCGGGCCCGTGGGCGATCTGGACTTCTGCCTGTGAAGCCAGCCAATCGTTCAACCGCGCTAAGAAGTGATGCGGATCGATGCCAACCGTCTCGACTCGAACGTCGCCGCACGAGAGGACTTTCATCAGATCGGCCGTGCTTGTCGCGAGACACTGCATCACCCGGGTCTGCTCCTCGCTGCCGAGTGGCTGCTGGGTATGGCTCATCGGTCCCGCCTGATCACTCGAACGGACCAGACGCACCAATCGCCGTGCTTCGGCGGCCAACTTCTGACCGTCGAGAAAAACACGGCGCAGCTCCCCGGCCGTGTTGAACTGAAAGACCGGGTCCGCCCCGTCGAACAAACTGATCGCGGTATCGTTTCGCCAACCGACGACCCATTGATGATCGTCCGACGTGCGTGAAACGCGTCCTCGCTGGGGAAGATTGACACCCTCGGCCAACAAATCCTCGCGATCGGAAACATCCCGTGCCATCGGTTAACCGCATTGCGATCCGCCTCGCGACTTGAGGGGCTTCTTCTTGCCAGCGGTGCTGCGAGACTTGCTTACACCTTTAGTCGTTTTGCTTGGCGCTTGCTGCGGCGTGCGACTGACCCTGTACTCCAGGCCGTGAACAGTTTGAACCAAGGAGGGGACATCGGCGGGAACGAACATCGAAAAATCTCGCTGGGTGGTGGAAGTGCGATTAATTGTGAGCAGCGTGTCTGATCATTAGTGATTTCGACGCTTCTGGTATTTCAACGCAACTTCGATGCCAGTAGTTCGCACAAACCGCCTGACCATGGTCCGATTATAGCGAATAATTCCCAGCAGCGTCCCCAGAGGGCACCCCACCACTTCCTAAAGCGACAATCTGTACCTTTACCGATCAAGATCTTCTGGATCCGCCAGCAGCCGATCCGCACTCCGGACCGCATCGGCATAATCCTGCATAGCGGCTGCTACTCGAGTGAGCGTCGGTGCCAAATGATTGAGCGATTCCTGCTCAAACTTGCGTGCGGGTTCGTCACGCCAACTGGCACGTGTCTGCTGCCACTGCTGAGCGAACTCGAGAAAATCCTGGTGAACTCTTGTCTGGCTCTCCAGGAGCGGTCCGAGGGGGAACGGATTCATGCGTTGATCAGATGCCTTGCGGGTTGAAGGTCCGCAACATCTTTCGGCCTTTGTAGAGATGGAAAAGGTCTGCAGGCGTCGCCGGTCGCATCCGGCCCGCCGTAGGCAAATCCATGATTTCGAGTCCATCGGTGACCGCGACGCAGGCGACACCGGCCCGGGAGGCGGTGAACACCGCGGCGGTTTCTTCGAGGAAGAACCCCAATAGCGCGGCTTTGACGTCTTCGTAATCATGGCGCTGCAGAAACGACTGCAGCGGTTCGATCAATCGTCGCTGGGCTTCGTTGAGCTCACTCGCTGGCACGGTAAAGATGTCCTCATGTTCCGCGTGCCACCCAGCATAGATCGCATAGATGTCTTCGGGCGGCAGATCGGCTACATCGGCGCTGAGGGAAAAGACAGTGGGGCCGGCAATGCCAATGTTGCTATAGCTGCGGTCACCGAAATCGTACTGATAGCGGACTAGGAACACATCAACAGGATCATGAAAACTAGGCCACAGTAGCCGGCGGGAGTCCACGACCTCGACGGATGTGGGCGGCACCCCCATCTGTTGAGGCTGGGATAGCCACAAGGCCATTTCGGCTTGAGCGGTCGCCTCGGGGCTGCGGTGGGAGACATCGATTTGATCACCAATGCCGAGTTCGTCGGCGTAAGCGATCGCGCGCAATCGTGCCGATGGCTCTTGCGCCAGCGCGATGAGTTGTTCTACGCCAGCGGGATTGCCAAAACGCGCCAGCGCGCCGGCCGCTTCACATTGCACGCGGCGATGTCGCAGATGGCCGGCTTTGTTGAGTGGGGCAATGGAACTTTCGTCGCCGATCAAACCCACCGCATCGCAGAGAGACACCGCCAGCGCCACAGCTTCACTCAGGATTGCTTGGACCTGTTCGACATCACTTCCAAAGCTACGTGGGTCCTCTTCAAATTTGGCCAGCCGATCGGAGACTTGGCTGAGCAAAGCGTTGAGCGCGGTGATCCGTTCGGCCGCGGGATGTTGGGGTTCACAATCGCGGTCTTGGGTTCGCCCACTGCGGACCAAATGCCCGGCGAGATCGAGGATGGGGGCGGCCATCGAGGGTTCCCCCAGACAATCGAGCAATCCCGGAAAGACACGGTCGATTGGCCAATCGTCGTGCTGCATCAAGGGGCTCAGAATTTGTCCGGCCGCCATCCAGCCGCGCGGCGGCGAATCCGATAATGTCTGCACGAGCGCAGTCAATGACTCCGGGGTCCTCATCAGCGCCAGTAGCTGTAACAACAGGTGCCGGTTGGCGACCTCCGGCGACAACGCCGTCAGGATTCGGACCAAGGAATCGACAGGCAATCCAGAGAGTTGCTTGTCGTCACCAGCGGCCTGGGCATGCAGTACGCGGGTATGAATCAAACGCAACAAACCCCCGAGCACGGCGGGATCAGCATCGGGCAGCCGATCCGCCGCTGCCGCCAGGAGGGAGACCAAACGAGGGCCGGTCATCGTCGCGTCGTCAACAAGCTGTTTCAACGCCAACCCCGCCTCGACATCGTCCGCATCGGGAACGAGCATCCCGTCGAGCCGCTCGTCAGACTGCTGCTCGGCTGCTGCAGCGGCCAGCGTTTCGGCTGGCGGAGTGGACAGAGTCAGGGAAGCATCGATTTGGGCCGACCATCCCAACGCAGCGACGTCATCGCCAGTCGCCCAGCGACTGTGCTCGGGGTCAAATAACGGCTGGCCGCTGACCGGGCTCTGCGGCGACTCAGCATCGGGATAGACATGGGCACTGCGAAGGTCCGGTTGAGTCCAGATCGCGTCGCATTCATCGCACACGACCAAACCATGAGTTAATTGGCCCTGCTCATTCAAGTAAACGCGGACCGCACACAGACCGTCGTGGCAGATCGGACATTTCCCAACACACAGGCGAGTGGCCTCGCCGGCCTGGGAAGATGACGCCTCGGGGACGGAGCTGTCGGAGTCGGGTCGAAGTCGTGTCACGTCAGTGGGATCCTGGAAAGATGGATTTTTGGGGAGAACCGCGTCGCTGGCGTCGTCGCCAGCGTGACCTGAGAGCAGCACCAGATCAATGGACCGATTCTCTAGCGTGGGAAAGCGGTGATAACCCGATTGCCTTCGAGCACGATCTGGACGCGGCGGGCCATGGGTTTGTGTCTCTGATTCCCTTCTCGCCCACCGACGTACCCGACCCGGCGGCCCATGTCGGAGGTATAAATCGTGCGGTCACGATCGGTCCGTTTCGTGGTACGTTTGCCAATCTTCGCATTCTCGTAGGCTTGGTCAATCGTCTTCAACGCCCCCTCCATCCCGCCATCGAAGACCCCGTGACTGCCGGGCCGGTTGGGTTGGTCTTCAGTATGACGGCGAAGGTGCTCGAGCCGGTGACCTTCGGCACTGCCGGGCGTGTAGAGCAGGCCCGCAGGAGAGACGTATCGCTCAGTCCCAATCTCTTTGAGCAGGCCATACTTCAGCGACGGGTCCGCTACCGAGCCGGCATCCGTCGGGCTGGGGTTCGCTGTGGGATCGACCCGAGGATCGTCCGTATTCGCTGGAGAGGACGGTGCTCTCGCCCCCGGGACTGCTGCGGGAACATCGGTCCCCGACGCCGACTGGAGCGAGTCCGACTTTGGCGGAGCAGAGCGATGCTGGGCAGAGGGATCCGTCGTCCCGTTGGACTCGCTTTGGCTCGGCGCAGACGAACTCTGCGACTGCGCGATCGCTGGCAGACTCCACCCGGTCGCATCATTGATGCTAGGGCGAACCAGGCTGTACAACGCAATCAAGATCGCGATCGCGACACCCGCCGCCGTCGTTTTCTTTTTGCCGGAAGAGTAGGAAAGGGCCATGACGGGTGATGTCAGCGGAAGCGGTCGTGAAGAGATCGATGCACTACCAAAGTAGCACTTTCGGATGCCGCAAGCCAACCCGCGAGGATTCCACGCCCGACCTAGCCAGAAAAACGACTCGCTGCCTAAAATGCCAGGCCATTGACGAGTTGCACTCTTCGAGAATCCCCAGAACGTTTTGAATCAGAAACCCCGTAGTCCCGAACTCACATCGCCGCTCCCCCCCGGTCCGGAAGCCCCGGCGCGGGCGAAACGCAGCGATCGCGATCCGGTCACACTCGATTTTCCCGATGACCTGCCGATCTCGGAGCATCGCGATCAGATCGTATCGCTGCTCCGCGAGCACCAAGCCCTCGTCATCTGCGGCGAAACCGGTAGCGGCAAGAGCACGCAGCTCCCCAAGATGTGCTTGGAGGCGGGATTTGGTCGCGATCGGATGATCGGCCATACCCAGCCCCGGCGTCTGGCCGCCCGCAGCATCGCGGCCCGGTTGGCGGAGGAAACCGGCACCGTGCTCGGCAATGAGATCGGCTACCAGGTTCGCTTTGGTGATAAGACGAGCGAACGCACGCAGATCAAACTCATGACCGACGGGATCCTGTTAGCCGAAACCGGATCGGACCCGGACCTCAATGCCTACGATGTGATCATCATCGATGAGGCGCACGAACGCTCCCTCAACATCGACTTTCTGCTCGGACTGTTGCGGCGGATGATGGACCGCCGCCCCGAACTGCGGATCATCATCACGTCGGCAACGATCGATGCAGAGCGATTTGCAGAGCACTTCGGGAACACCGACGCCGACTCCGGGGAGCTCGTCCCAGCACCCATCCTACGCGTAGAGGGCCGGGGTTATCCCGTGGAACTGCGGTACTTGCCGTGGGAAGATGTCGATACCGGTGCGACGCGTGGTTACGATCTAGCAGCCCACGTGGTCTCGGCAATCGAGTCGCTGCGCCGTGACGGGACAGGCGACACGCTGGTGTTCCTGCCGACCGAACGTGACATCCGTGATGTCTCGCACCAAGTCGGCGGCCATTTCAAACGACTTGGGATCGAGAACCGTGTGGAATTGCTACCGCTCTATGCGCGGTTGCCGCAATCGGCTCAGCAAGCGATTTTCCATCCCAGTGGCGGAAAACAACGCATCATCTTCGCGACCAATGTCGCAGAATCTTCGTTGACAGTCCCCGGCATTCGCTATGTAATCGATTCGGGGACCGCCCGGATCAGTCGCTACAGCGTCCGCAGCAAGGTGCAGCGACTGCCGATCGAACCGGTCAGCCGCGCCAGCGCAAACCAACGCAGCGGCCGGTGCGGTCGTATCGGTCCAGGGATCGCCGTGCGATTGTACGATGCGGAGGATTTTGAAAGCCGCGATGCGTTCACCACCCCAGAAATTCGCCGCACGAACCTGGCCAGTGTCGTCCTGCAAAGCAAGATCCTGCGATTAGGCAAGATCGAAGATTTTCCACTGATCGATCCGCCGCGAATCGAAGCGGTTCGCGAAGGCTTCCGAACACTGAGAGAACTCGGCGCCGTCGATGAGGATGGAGACCTAACCGAGATTGGCTGGCAACTCGGCCGAATGCCCGTCGACCCGCGTGTCGGACGTATCCTGATCGGGGCTGCCGAGCACGGCGTCTTGCCCGAAGTCCTGCCGATCGCGGCGGCCATGGAGATCCCTGATCCGCGCGACCGGCCGCCTGAGAAACGTGCCGCAGCGGACCAAGCCCACGCGCCTTTCACCGACCCGGAAAGCGACTTCCTGAGCCTGCTGCGGTTGTGGCGTTTCTACGACGAGATGAGCTCCAAGTACGGCCGGGGGAAAATGACCCGCGTGCTGCGGCAAAACTTTCTATCGCCCACACGGATGCGAGAGTGGTCCGACGTCTATCGCCAACTCAAGGAACTCGCCGCGAGCAGTTTGGGAAACTCGGATCCCGATGCCAACCACCGTCGCTCCGCCAAACGCTCCCGCCGATCGAAACAACGAGTGTCTATCGGACCGATTCGGTACAGCGATGCGGCGCCGGAACGAAACGATAAGATCGCCCCGATCGTTGACAGCGATCGGTACGCGTCGATCCACCAGGCGCTGCTTACCGGGTTGCTGTCCGGGGTCGCGATGGCAGGCGACAAGAACGAGTACACCGGAGCGGGAGGACTGAAGCTGTTCCTGTGGCCCGGCAGTGGCGTGTTCGAATCCAAACCCAAGTGGATTGTAGCGGCCGAGCTCGTCGAAACGACTCGCCAATACGCGCGAAACGTGGCTAAGATTCAACCGGGATGGATCGAAGCGGCTGGCGATCACATGCTCAAGTCGTCCTTCAGCGATCCGCACTGGAGCCGCAAAGCGGGTGGCGCGTTCTGCTATGAGCGGCGTTCTCTCTTCGGGCTGCCCGTCGTCCTTCGACGACGCGTGCCGCTGGCCCCGATCGACCCCGTCGAAGCTCGCAATCTGATGATCGGCAATGGATTGATCGACGGTGAACTGCCCACGACGGCCAAGTTCGTACGTCACAACCGCCAACTGCTCGAGTCGATCGAAAAACTAGCAGCAAAAACTCGGCGGCGAGATCTGGTCGTCGATGACTATGCCCTGCAGGCGTTCTATCATTCTCGGCTGCCCGATGAGGTATGCGACCGAGCTCGATTGGAGAAGTTCGACCGCAACTGCGAAACACCACCCTGGGCCAACCAACTGCGCGACGACGTGGACCTCGCTGCCTGGCTCGCCGACCCACCGAGTTCGCCCAGCGGAGCTGAAGTTCCAAACCGTGAGCAGGAGATCGACACTCCCTACCTGCGACCAGAAGATCTGCTCGAAACCTCCGCAGCAGATATCGGACAAGAGGCGTTCCCCGATGAATTGATCGCAGGTGCCACACGACTGCCGCTTGAGTACCATTTCCGACCGGGGACCGATGAAGATGGGATCCATCTGACGATCCACCGCGCGGCACTTCCTCAGGTCAGCGACGGTGCACTCGAGTGGTTAGTTCCGGGACAACTCGAAACCAAGGTGACAGCATTGATTAAGTCGCTTCCCAAGCGACTGCGACGACTGCTTGTACCGGCCGCCGATGTGGCGAGAACCGTGACACAAGAGATTGCCGCTCGCCGGGGGGAAGCCGCGTTCATGCCGACGCTATGCGAATCGCTAACGCGGCACGCCGAAACGCCAATCCGCGCCGATGACTTCCAGAACGACAAGCTGGAATCAAACGTGCGTTTTCTCATCCGCGTCGTCGACGACGAAGGCAATACGCTGGCCACCGACCGCAGTGTCGATGCGATCAAGCATTCGCTCGGAGCGGCGGCGGCCGAGGAGGACGCCCCTCAGGACACGGCGGCGGACACCGAGGATTGGTCTCGCCAACGGATGACTGAGTGGGACATCGAACAATTCCCGACCGAGGTCATCCGGCGGCGAGGGGGCGTCCAGGTGGCGCAGTACCCCGGCTTGGTCGATCAGGGTGAATTCGTTTCGACACGGTTGTTTTCCGAACCCGCAGCGGCGGACGCCAGCAGCCGGATGGGACTGGCGAGGCTATTCGCAATTGCCTGCCGCAAGGACCTGCGGTCCCAAGTCCGCCACCTGCCCGCGATCGCAGAAGCGAAGATGAAGCTCAGTCCGATCCTGTCGGCAAGTGTGATCGAATCGTCATTGGCGGAATTGCTGATTCGCCTCGCTGTCGTGGAAAAACGCGAGATCGTTCGCACGCCCGATGAATTCGCCTCCCGGGTAGCGCAAGCCCCGGCCCGGATCGGCGAAGCAACTCAAGACGTCGCCACCTGGCTGACGAAGTTCACCGCCGCCTATCACGCGATGCGAATCGCCCGCGAGGAAACGTCCTCCGCTAAATTCGCTGCCGCAACCGCCGATGTCGACGAACAATTGGCCTGGCTCTTCAGTGACGGGTTCATCTCGTGGACGCCGTGGCAGCATCTCCAACACGTACCTCGCTATCTGCAGGCGATTGCTTACCGGCTCGATAAGCTCCGAGCTGGCGCCGAAGAGCGTGATGCCCAATCACGACAATTGATCGAGTCTCTTTGGGATCGTTGGCTGGCAGCTAAGCATGAAGAGGAGCGGGGACCGCGTGAAAACGCGGACTCCGAATTCCGCTGGATGATCGAAGAACTGCGGGTCAGCCAGTTCGCACAACCGCTCGGTACCGCTGTGAAGGTTTCCCCCAAACGATGTGAGAAGTTGCTGTCATGACAGAATCTCCGAAAACGATCGTCATTGGCGTCATCGGCCCGCCCTGCAGCGGCAAGTCGACAGTCGCAAGGATCATCGAATCCAACGGCGGCGTCTGGATCGATGCCGACGCCATCGCCAAAGATCAGCTCACAGACCCTGCTGTCATCGACGAGCTTGTCGAACACTTAGGCAGTGGAATCCTTTCCGCCGAGGGCGCGATCTCGCGGCCCGATCTCGCCGATTTGGTGTTCGGTGATGACGGCGAATCACAAGGACGACTCAAACAACTTGAATCCGTCATCCATCCTCGCACCCATGCGGTCATCCAGTCCCAAATCCAACAGGCTGCTGCCGAACGCGTGCCCTTCGTGATCCTCGACGTTCCCCTGTTGCTCGAGAGCGGCTGGGAGAGTCAATGCGACCAGGTGTGGTGCTTGCAGGTTTCCGCCGATCGACACGAGCAACTGCTGGCCGCTCGCGGCTGGGACGCGGCCGAATTAGCCCGTCGAGAGCGACGTCAACTCTCCTGGTCAGAAAAACGCCGGCGCAGTTCCTGGGTCATCCAAAATAACGGAGACGTCAACGATCTGCGTGAACAGATCGTCGACATGCTCAGTCAACTCCAACCGGAGTCAAATTCTCGCCATAGTTGAGCACCATTTCCTTGACCGTGTCGCGGAGCATTCCCGCATGACCCGCATTGAAAGCATCATCGATAATGCGGCGGTTGGCCTCTTTGGTGAAAGGCTCGAGATGCTCGATGACGTCGCCCGCTAGATCCGCGTTGATGTCGAGACAGAGCAGTTCGGCTCCCTCATTGAAATCTAAATCGGTGAACTCGATCCAGCGTCGTTTCGGTGCGGCGCGAGTGGCAAAATTCACTCGCATCGCTTCGGGTTGATAGACCAAGCTCCACTGCGTGTGATCCTGAGCGACCTTGTTCAGCCCCGCGAATGCGTAGTCAACAAGATCGACATCGTCGGGCTGCTTCCCCGCGTTGGTGACTAAATAGGAAGAGCGCATGAACCGCTGTTCGCTACTGTTGCTCGCATGGTCTGCTGCGATAGCGCGGCTGGAGTCTTCCCAGGTGGAATTGGCGAGGGCGCAAACGCCCTCGCCTCCCCGGTGGACGTGTAGCTTTCCATCGAGGTATTCAATGACCGCGACATCGCCGCTGGTATCGGTCACGAAATAATGCACTTTCTCGAGCATCGCGAGAAACGGCATCGGGTTGATCTGGTCCAGACTGACGACGACGTCGGCGACCGTGGCCGCGGTATCGAGTTGGTACTGCACCCACTGCACTGCATTGACCGTAGGCTTGCCCGCATCAGCGGCGGGGAACGCCGCCGCGCGGAGCTGGAGCAAGTCCACAGTCAGCCCTCTCTCATTCATGCCGGCGAAGGAGAGTTCACGACCGAACTGAGCAAACGAGACGCTGCCGTACTGGGACACCCATCGATGCGGCTGGACGGGTGAGATCGCGGTTTTGTCGATTCCACGCGGATTGACGATCAGCAATCCACCGTCGGTACCCCAATCATGGTTCCGCGCGATGACCACGTCCTCACCTCGCTGCAGCCGCATCACCGTGCAGGCAGCGAGGGGGTCGCTTACGACGAGCGAACAGGCCAGGCCGAGGATCGCCCCCAGCATGCTGAAATGATTCGTCATAAAATCTCGCTCATTCAATGGATCGATGAGAAAACCACTGCAGTCCGATCGCGCGCAGCCCATAGATGAAGCATCACCATTCCGCAGGGTTCATCTACAATTCTCGGTTCAGCTCAGGAATCGATCTCGACACGTTCGCCGTGGCTGTCGCGGCAATCGACTTCGAGATGTTCGGGGAACAAACCTTCGCTGCCGAGAATTTGAACTGTCATGCCACCGGCGTCTTCCATCGCCGAGACGGCGCGACGTTTCTTGTTGTTCAAGAATGCAGCAACGGAATCGTTGACGCGTACGGTGACACGCACAATGTGCTTGTTCTTGACCGCGAGGGCGAGCGTACGAACGACTTCGATCGACATGCTTTCGGGTGTCTTGACGAGTCCGCGGCCTTTGCAGCATGGGCAATCCTGGTAGATGCTCCGCTTCAGACTCGGCCGAATTCGCTGCCGGGTCATTTCGATCAGGCCGAACGGGCTGGTCCGGAGGATCTTGGTGCGGGCGCGATCCTTGGCCATCGCATCGCGGAGAACCCGTTCAACCTTACGTCGATAGCTCTCTTTCCGCATATCGATGAAGTCGTTGACGATCACACCACCGAGGTCACGCAGGCGAAGTTGCCGGGCGATCTCTTTGGCAGCGGACAGGTTCAAGCGAAATGCATTTTCATCCGCGGATGCCTTGCCCCGAAAATTCCCGCTGTTGACGTCGATCGCCACCAACGCTTCGGTGGGATCGATCACGATCGAACCACCGTCTTTGAGCTGGACCTGACGCTGGTTGATTTTGACGATCTCTTCTTCGAGATTGTATTTGTGAAACAGCGGCACTTCACCGTCATAAAGTTTCAAGCGATCGACGACGCGCGGCATCACGCTTTTGAGAAAGTCGCGAGCCTTGTTATAGGATTCCTCTTCATCGATCAGGATATGATCGATGTCGTCGCTGTAGATGTCCCGGATGGTGCGAATGATCAGGTCACTCTCTTCGTAGATTTCACCCGGCTGAGTGGTGGATTCAATGCGGCGGGCGATCGCCTTCCATAAACGCAGCAGGTAATCCATGTCGCGGTGCAGTTCGTCCTCGCTACGGCCAGCACCGGCCGTGCGGACGATGAAACCGAGTCCCTTGGGCGGGTTGCAAGCGTGCAACGCCTTCTTCAGTCGTTTGCGATCGTCTTCGTCTTCGATCTTGCGGCTGACGCCGACCCGCGAGAGTGCGGGCATGAGCACGAGATAGCGGCCTGGAATGGAGATGTACGTGGAGAGCGTGGGGCCCTTGTTGCCGATGCCTTCCTTGATGACCTGGACGAGGACTTCATCGCCGCGTTTGAAGATTTCCTGGATCGGTGGTTTGATACGCGGTCGTCCACCCTTGAAGACGCGCGAGCTACCACGGCCGCTCTCGCGGTTCCGGGCAGCCGAGGCGGCAGCCATTTCGTCGGACTCCCGCATGATTTCCTCGGGGTCGTATCCACCTTGACGAAAGTACTGGGGTTCGACGTCACTGATGTGGAGGAAACCGTTACGGCCGACGCCAAAATCGACAAAAGCCGCTTGGATACTCGGTTCGAGATTAACGATTTTGCCACGGTAGATATTGCCAGCGAATGCCTCGACGCTCTTACGTTCGACGTAGAGTTCCTCGAGCGTATTGTCCTCCACAACCGCAATGCGGCATTCTTCTGGTTGGAGGACATTGATTAGCATTTCACGTTTCATGATAGTTCACCATAAATGGGATATTAAAAATCGGCTGGATGCGGACGAACCCTCCAAGGGAAGCCGCATGGACGCCGAAGTTACGAATGTTCGAGTTCGCCCTTGAGGGTCATGCCGGTGCGAATCAACGTCGCACCTCTTTCGGGCCAATCGCTCAAACCGAGCAGATCGAGGATGTCTTGGATTTTCAAAGACGCCCCGTCCGCGGTCACGATGCGAGCGACGAGTTGATCGGGTTGGAGATCGAGAACGGGGATATGGGTCGCCACGTGGGCGGTGACGGTCTTCCCCTTCCGCTCGATCGAAACGATGTCTTGTTTGCTGAGAGTCTCAATCGCAGCGGCGGTGCGGCTGGCCTCGGCGTCATCCCATGGCTCGGGCAAGGTGACGCGGTAGTCCATCGCGGCGAGCTGTGCCTTGCCATCGGCTAGATCGACTTGCCGGACGCTCTGGATGGTCAACCCAGGTTGATCGTCCTGCTGTAAGCGTTCGAGCAATTGATCCGCTGGCCATTCTTCGCTGAGCTCGAGGTCGAGCACTTCATCGAGACTTTCGACCCCGAGCGAGAGAGCGGAGGGAAACTGCATACGCGGTTTGGGATGAAACCCTTCGGTCATCGAAAAGGGCAATTCAGCGCGGCGGCCGATCCGCTCCCAGAGATTTGCTAGGTCCCGATGGCTGATCCAACGCAGCAGCCCGGTCTTGGCGAAGCGGACCCGGTAGCGAAAGCGAGGCGTCCCCACCGGTTGCAGGTTAGGGGAAGTGTTGCTGTTAGATCTGGGATGCCGCCGCGTTCGGTTCATTGCATCACCAATTCAGGCGCCAAATCGGCGAGTCGGTCCATCAGATACAGATCCACATCGCGAGCGGACTCCAGCTTGCAAATTCGCTCGGCAATCTCTTCACATTGCTTGATCGAGACGCTCCGAATCGCTTTCTTGACGCGTGGCAGCGCCGACGGCGGGACGCTGAGATTCCGCACTCCCATGCCGAGCAGCAACAAAGCACGAGCCGGGTTACTACTCATCTCACCGCAAACGCTTAGCGGCGTTTGGGTGAGTTCAGCCACGTCGATACTGGCCTGGATCAGCCGCAGAACGGCCGGGTCGCTGGATTGATACAGGTCCGCCACCGACTCATTGGAGCGGTCCACGGCGAGGGTGTACTGAGCCAAATCGTTGGTGCCGATACTGAAAAAATCGACTTCCGCAGCAAACCGTTCCAACGTGATGACCGCAGCGGGCACCTCGACCATCATCCCCACTGGCAGATCGCTGCGGTAGGGCACCCCAGATTCCTTTAAATCTTCGGCGACGACATTGAGCAGCATGCGGGCTTGACGCAGCTCTCCGATCGTCGTCACGAGCGGGAACATGACGCGCACGTCACCGAGGGCCGCGGCCCGGAGAACGGCCCGGAGCTGAGGTCGAAAAAGATCGAGATTGCGGAGCGACAAGCGGATACTGCGCAGCCCTAGGAAGGGATTGTTCTCCGCTTGGGCGCGTTTGCCATGCCCCATCTTGTCGGCGCCCAAATCGAGCGTGCGGATGACCACGGGCCGGCCACCCATCTGGGAAATGACCTCCGCATAGGCTTCGTAATGGTCCTCTTCGGTGGGTTCTTCCTCCGAGGACAGGTACAAAAACTCAGTTCGATAAAGTCCGATCCCATCAGCACCTCGCTGCAAACAGGAGCCGGTTTCATGCGGGAACTCAATATTAGCATTGAGCGAGATCCGCACATTGTCGGTCGTCTCGGCAGGCAATTGACTCTGCTCAGCCAACCGCAACGCGAGCGTGCGTCGGTACTCCGCTCGCTGCCGATAGCTATCGAGGACTTCGTCCGTCGGGTCGATGATCAGCCGGCCGCGATCCCCATCGACGATCACGCAGTCAGCACCTGCGATTACCGGCAAAAACTCACCGATGCCGACCACCGCGGGAATCTCCAGCCCTTTGGCGACGATCGCGGTATGCCCGCCGGGGCCACCGACCTCGGTGCAGAACCCTTTGACGAACTCACGATTGAGCCCGGCTGTTTCGGTCGGCGTGAGCATTCGTGAAAGCACAATCACCGACTCGTTCAACTCCATCAACGGCTGGCGAGTGACGGCGCCGAGCTGCATGAGCAGTTGCCGCTCGATATCGAGCACGTCCTGAGCCCGATCGGCGAGGAAGGGATTCTCCAGTCGCTGCAGAGCGGTGGCGTAGTTGTGCAACACGCTGCTGACAGCGAAAGCGGCCGACTGATGGTCTTCGCGTATGCGTTTTTGCAGTTCGCTGTGCAGCCGAGGATCGTGCAGCATCTGCAACTGGGCAGCGAAGATATCCCCGGTTTTGCTACCTGCGGTCGCGGTCGTCTCGAGCCTGCTCTGCTCGAGCTTCTGGGCCACTTCATCAACCGCGTCTTGCAGACGCGCGAACTCGCCCTCGACGTCCGACGCGGGGACGATGCACCGTGGGATTCGATAGCCATCGGGGTCGAGCACCAAGGCCGACGCAATGGCCACGCCCGGTGAAACGGGAATGCCTTGTAGTTCCAGCATCGCGGTGGATGCTTGTCTATTTCCACTTGGATACCGAGATCCAACCGCTCTGAAAAATGAGCAACTGGAGGTGGTGGCATCCACAACGAGTCATTCGTCTTTTCGCTCACCATGCGCACTCATGGCATGACCGATCTGTCACGCACATCGACGCCCACGCAGCGATCAACCAGGGTCATCCCCTGCGAACGGTCCTGTTGCACGCGGAAACAAACAGCATCATCTGATCTCTTGAAATGTAAGTTGGTATGGAACGCTGCCACGCAGCGAATGGGCTCGCCATCGACGACTCAGCGAAAAGGCTCAGATCGTCTGGAGAGAGTGGTATTTTGTTAAAATGGGCGGCAAGCGGCTCGGTTATTTATGGAGACGGTTGACCGTTTTCGTGAAATCCCTGTTCGAACAGTTCGCAGATGGCCGCTAGTGCATTTTCGGCATCGTGGCCCTGAACGGTTAGCTTCAATTCGGTTCCCTCGGTCGCGCCGAGAGTCAGCAACGATAAAATACTGCGGCAATCGACCTGCTCGGACCCTTTCTGGATCATGATCGTCGACTCAAAGCCGTCAGCGCATCGAACGAGCAGATCCGCTGGACGGGCATGCAAGCCCTGCGGATTAATCACGTGCACGATGCGTTCGAGCGGGGGCGGATTATTGAGCGGCGGTTGGTTCATGGGTTCCGATGGAAGGGTTCATCGAGAATGGCTACGCAGAGATCGCCAATAAGTTCAACCGGCGGCAAATTGATTGTCGTCAGCTTCCTGCAGCAACTGCTGAATGTCGTCAGCCGACTTGCTTTGCTTGAGAAAACGACAGAAAGATTCATCGCGGAGCTGCCGAGAGATATTCTCGAGGGCTCGCAGGTGATCACCAGGCCGTTCGGGGGGGCTGATCAGGAGAAAGAAAAGCTGAACGCGTTCACCGTCGAGAGAATCGAAGTCCACGCCTGCTTCGCTCACGCCGACCGTGCCGACGAGCTCCGAGACGCTGGGATGCTTCGTATGGGGGACCGCGACTCCGCGACCGATTCCGGTACTGCCGAGTTCTTCCCGCTTCATGATCGCCGCGATGATGTCGTCACGTTGATCGGCGGCGATTTCACCGGACTCTAACAATGAGTCAACGAGTTCATTGATGACAGCCTCTTTCGTAGTGGACTGCAGGTTGGCGCGGATCGCACCTTTCTTGACAAAGTCAGAAAACTTCATGGCAACGGTATGTCTGGAATGGGTGGTATAAATTTCGTGAAAAAGTGAGCCTAATCGTAACCGGCTTCACTCGTCTTCGCTCGTTGGAGCGGCTTCGACGTGTTTGTGGGCCGCCGAGCGGTTCCCGGTCTTGCGGTCTTTGAGCCGACGCAACTGCTGCTCCACTTTGGGGATCGCATTGTCCAAAGCCGCGATGACGTTGCTCGCCTCGGCGCGGGCGATGGAGTCTTCGGCGTGCTCCGCAGAAACTTTGAGTTCGACGACGGGCTTGTCCAACTGCTTCAGATCGATAGTGACCTCGATCGCATTGATTCGGTCATAGAGTCGTCGAAGTTTGATTGCCTTTTCCTCGATCAGATCCTGGTCTCCAGGCTGAAGAGTGCCGTGGCGGGCTGAAACATTCACTTGCATGTTCAAACTCGTATTGGGTAGAGAAGCCGCTCGTCTTGGTTCCAGCTAGGTTCCTACTGACCGTTTCCGGTAGCAGATCTCGCTAGCCGCAGTTCCCGCCAGCCATGGGGCTAACATTCCCGCTGGCCGACGTGCTCCGCCTAGTCGATGCGCTCCGCTTAGGTCGGTACGCTCCGCTTATGCCGACTCGGTAGGAATTCTTGAAACCATTTCACCGCGAGTGGGAATGTACAGCCTAGCCGAATCGGACGCTGCCGAATAGCGATCCTTTGACTCATTTTTTGAGACTGCCAGACAATTCCCCAACCGCTCGCAACCGCCCATCCAACGCCCGTCTCACTTTTCTAAACTGCGTCCCCATGACAGATCCCGCCCAACGCGATAATCTTATCTGAGCAATTTTCGTCCCAGCCCCGTGGTTTTCTCTAAAAATCACTCCCCCTCTAACCCCTACAGCTGAGATTTATGGCTCGGAAGGTCGTCAATCGGCAGGAAAAAGCAGCCGAAGCAGATGCTGCTGAAAAGCTGGCAGCCGAGGTCAAACGCAAGAAAACCTCGAAGCGCAAAACAAAAAAAGCTGCCGCCGATGTGCGCCTGCGGCTCTATTGGGGCGTTTTTAGCCAGAATCTGAAACGGGTCTCCGTTTATGAATTTGACCAGCGTGACGAAGCCGTCAAGCGGGCCGACGAACTGAGCAAGGGCGGCAAATCACCGCACTTTGTCCAGAAAGTCAAAGAAGAGATCAAACCTGAGTGAGTCTCAGTCGACGTTTTCCTGCCCAGTGGGAACCGTGCGAAACCGTGTGGCTGGCCTGGCCACATAATCAGGAGACGTGGCCAGGACACTTTGACGGAATCCCCGAAGCTTTCGCAGCCTTCGCCCTCGCGATTGCCGAAACCACGCCAGTCCGGATTTTGGCCAGCAAGGAACTGGCCGATTCCTGCCGAAACTCGCTCGCCCGGGCCAGCGAACTGCTTGGCGGCGACACCAGCACGGCCAACGAGATCAAGATCCTCGAGATCCCGACCAACGATTGCTGGATCCGCGACTTTGGCCCCACCTTTGTCCACGACGGTGACGGGCTCCTCGCGGTGAATTGGCACTTCAACGCGTGGGGAGGCAAGTACTCTCCTCACGATCTCGACCAGGCCGCTGGCCGAGAAATCGCGCGAGCCGCTGGGCTCCGCTGCCTGCACGCTGACCTGACCCTCGAAGGCGGCGCGTTAGAAACCGACGGAGCAGGCCGACTGATCGTGCATTCGGCCTGTGTCGTCGATCCAGCACGAAACCCCAACCTGACTCAACAAGAGATCGCCCAGAGGTTGCACCAGTATCTTGGCGTCGATGAAATTGCCTGGATCGACGGCGGCCTGATGCCCGGTGACGACACCGACGGCCATATCGACCAGCTCGCCCGGTTCGTCGATCGCGAGAACATCGTCGCCGCCGTGGCCGACAGCGAAGATGCCCCACTCGCCGCCGCGCTGCAGGCCAATTTCAATCAACTGAGGCTATGGGGGCAGCAAACCAGCCCCGCGGTGCAGGTTCATCGCCTGCCCGTTCCGCCGCCGCGGAGCATCGATGGCCAGCCGGTCCCGCAGAGCTACTGCAATTTCCTGAGACTCGGCCCAAACCGTATCCTAGTCCCCACTTTCGCCCAACCCGATCACGACGATCAAGCGATCAAGATCCTGACGGACCTGTGCCCGGGTGTTTCGATCGAAGGCGTGCCCTGCGAGAAAATTGCGTGGGGACTCGGGGCACTGCACTGCGCGAGCTGTCACCAGCCCCAAACGCTGCCATCCCAGCCCTCGGCTTAGCGACACACGATGAATAAATGTCGGTTTTAGCAGTGGGCGAGGCGACGAGTCCTGCGGCTTTGGACTCGTCGCCTCCGCCCACTACGACAGAAATTGATCGAACGCTGCTTAGCGATTCGCGGGGGAGCGGAAAGGCCTCTCAACTCTGGCCTCGCAGGTCATTACAGGACTTCACCCGCCCGCCGCCGAAGGAGACTGCTGAAACAGTCGCTATTCCAGGTGTTCCTGCCGCAGCACAAGCCCGAAACGCTAGCGAGTGGAGTCAGATCAACGCTCGCGCGCCGGCTTGTATTTCAGCAGTCTTCAAAGTTCGAGGGAAGGGCGCACGCTGGTTTGGGAGCTCCCGTTGCGCTTTCGGCCCTCCCCGAAAAACTCGCGAAAGGCTCGTTTCCCGACCCTCCCAGCTTCGCCGGGAGGGTGAAGTAAATCCTGCTATCACGAACGCGTGATTACGGGCAGTTTCCGCCAACACAACCGGCACCGGTTTGCATCACGGGAGTTCCCTGGCTGACGACGCCACCGGAGGGGTAGCTGCTGACCGTCGTGTACGACGCGCTGCCTGAGCCCCCGCATCCGCCGGAATAGACGGGAGTGCTCGAATAGGTCGAACCACACGAACTGCGGGGCTGGCTGTAGCTGACCACGGATCGACGCGAGGAGTGGCAGCGACGCTTTGACGAACCGCAATGCCGCTTCGACGAGTAACCTGAGCAGGAGCTACCCACCGAGGCGTGACTGGCCGTGCTGCCACCGCAACACGACGTGGCAGGATAGCTCTGAGTGGAAACAGGTTGGCTGTACTGAGTCGTCGCTGCGGAGCCGTAGACAGGAGCCGACGACACCACAGGCGCACTGGTGCCACAGTTTGTGCAGCCGCTACCCGTCGCCATCTGGGCCTGTGCGGCCGAGCTAAGCGAAACGCCGCAGGCGACGGCAACTGTCATGGCGAGTGACCGCGTGAGAAATCGTGAGCTGATAGTTTTCGAAGACATCAAGGGTTGATCCATTGGGAGGAGTCGGAAGAGAGTTCAGCAATCGTCGGATTGCGTGTATGGGAGTCTCAATGGACGTCGAATACTGCCGTCCGCCACGACTTGAGCGAAAAATCGGAAAATTCGGAGAAATCCATTTCACCTCTGCCGACACGCTATTCAACTGTTCAGACCTCGCACCCAGGCCGATGGCATCCGTTCGCCTCCAGTCCTTTGCGTGCCCATTGGAATCGGTAAACTCAATCGCTATGAGCACGCAAAGCCCTCCCGCCGCCCAGTTCGATCTGCACCAGCCCTTCGCACCCTCGGGAGACCAGCCCGCTGCGATTGAGAAGCTGACTGCGGGCTTTCAGGCTGGCCGTACCGCCCAAACGCTGCTCGGTGCAACGGGGACAGGCAAGACCTACACGATGGCCAATGTCATCGCGAACCTGGGCCGACCGGCATTGATCCTCAGTCACAACAAAACGCTCGCGGCCCAGCTCTACGGGGAGTTCAAAGAGTTCTTTCCCAACAACGCCGTCCACTACTTCGTGAGCTATTACGACTACTACCAACCCGAAGCCTACATCCCCCAACGGGATGTCTACATCGAGAAAGACTCCTCGATCAACGAAGAAATCGATCGCTTGCGACTCGCGACCACCAGCTCTCTGGTCAGCCGCCGGGATGTAGTCATCGTGGCGTCGGTGAGCAGTATCTACGGCCTGGGGTCGCCCCAGGACTACAAAGAACTCGTGATCGACATTCACCGTGGCGAACAAACCCGCCGCGATCACCTGTTGCTCAAACTTGTCGACGTCCAATACGACCGCAACGACTTTGCCTTTGAACGCGGCAAGTTCCGGGTCCGAGGCGACTCCATCGAGATCTGGCCGACGTACGAGGAGTTCGCCTATCGCATTGAAATGTGGGGTGACGAGATCGAGCGGATCTCGTTGATCAAACCTCTCTCCGGTGAAACGATTCGTACAGTAGACGACCTCTACATCTACCCAGCCAAGCACTTCGTGATGCCCGAGGACCGGATTCAAGCGGCGCTGAAATCACTGCGTGAAGAACTCGCTGAACAGCTCGAGGTATTCCAGAGCCGCGGCAAGTTGCTGGAGGCTCAGCGGTTGTCGGCACGAACGAAGTTTGACTTGGAAATGCTCGCCGAAGTTGGCCATTGCCCAGGGATTGAGAACTACTCACGACCGCTCTCGGGAAAAGAACCCGGGGCCACGCCAGACACGCTCTATGACTTCTTTCCCGAAGACATGGTCACGTTCGTCGATGAGTCCCACGTTACCGTGCCGCAGGTCCGGGCCATGTATGCGGGTGACCGGAGCCGTAAAACGACGCTCGTCGAACACGGGTTTCGCTTGCCCAGCGCCCTGGACAACCGCCCTTTGAAATTCGATGAATGGGAAGATCGCACTGGACAAATTTGCTACGTCAGCGCCACACCGAGCAACTATGAACTCGAACGCACCGGTGGAGAGGTGATCGAACAGATCATTCGCCCCACCGGCCTGCTCGATCCTGTGGTGGAAGTCGTCTCGGCGCGCGGACAGGTCAACCACCTGCTCGAAGAAGTACGGCTCCGCGCCGCTCGCAATGAACGCGTGCTCGTGACGGCATTGACGAAGCGGTTGGCTGAAGATCTCTCCAACTATTTCCAAGAGCAAGCTGTGCGATGTCGCTGGCTGCATAGCGAGCTCAACGCTTTCGAACGTGTCGACCTGCTGCAAGAACTGCGCACCGGTCAATACGATTGCCTCGTCGGCGTGAACCTCTTGCGAGAAGGCCTCGATCTGCCCGAGGTGTCTTTGGTCGCCATTCTCGATGCCGACAAGGAAGGTTTCCTGCGGAGCGAGACGAGTTTGATTCAAACGATCGGCCGGGCCGCTCGGAATGCGAACTCACGCGTGTTTTTGTACGCCGACAAAATGACCGACTCGATGCAGATGGCGATCGATGAAACCGAGCGACGGCGTGCGATCCAGCAGGCGTACAATGAAAAGCACGGGATCGTGCCCAAGACGGTCTTCAAATCCGTGCGAGCTGGCATCGAATCCGACGCGGCAAAGCACCGGGCGGCCGAACGCGAGGCCACTGCCGAAAGCGAGATCACTTACATCACGCTGGAGTATGTCGAGGCGCTCGAGCGAGAGATGATGTCCGCAGCCGAAGACCTCGAGTTCGAACGCGCCGCGCGGCTTCGCGATCGGGTCGGCCAGCTTCGCGAGCACATCGGCAAGCCACTGTCAGAAGTCGAACTCCCTGAAAAAAGCGACAGCTCCGGCGGCCGAGGAAAAGGCCGCCGAGCGGGCAAAAAACAAAAGGGCATCAACCCTTCACTCGCCAAAATCCCCCGCCCAAAACGCGGGTAAGGTCTTCTAGGCCGCAGACCGACACGGCTTGACGTTGGCTGACGCCAACGGCAGGGGATGTGTCGGCCTCCGGCCTGAAAACACGGAACAAACGGAACCCCCGGCGTTGCCCAACGGGGCGTCGTCATCAACTCGCGTCAGGATTGGAGATCACTGAGTCGTATCCGGTGGTGTTCGCTTGCGTTCAAACCACCGGCTATTTTCTAAAACGCCTTCGGCGTGGGCGAACTTGGGTTACTCCGACGGAAGCGTGCGCAGAGCACAGCGGAAGGTTTTTTGAGGCATGGCTCTAGTGGTCTGTCACAGTTAAAAGTTAGGATTGATCGTAGTGGACGAGGCGACGAGCTGGTCATTACCCACAAAACCAGATCCCCTGTCAGCTTGTCTGACAGGAATCACCGTTTTGTGATTAGATCAAGATGGAGCATTCACCCCGCTCCCATGCGGGCTTGCCCCGCATGACAGCAAAGTTTATCGACTTGGTTTCCTGTCAGACAAGCTGACAGGGGAACGTGTGTCGATACCGCGGTTTTCTAATTTCAAAACGTCGCTTCCCGTGTGACAAGCACACGGGGGAGCAAACTAATGGGTAATCAACAGGAGGCGACGAGTCCTTGGATTTGACGCCAGTTCAGGACTCGTCGCCTCGTCCACTACCCTAAGAATAAGTCGTGACAGACCACTAGTATCCAATGATCGTTCAAAAATGCGTCCCTGACGAACAAACGCTCGCCAGGGACCGACAACACCATTGGCGTACCGCTTTTGCAGGGAAACGCTGGCGACCGAGATATCCCTTGCCAAGCCAGCACCTCTGCAGAGCTCGGCTCCGTTTCTCCCGGCAGTGCCAGTCTAACATTGATAATCACATCCCAAAAATAAATCCTTCGATACGGGAGCCATGCCTTGAAAACCTCGGGCGCTCGCTTCCGTCGGATGAGCCCAAACTTGTGGGTAATCCACAGGGACTCCGCACGTCGATCGCTACCCCTTCCGCAGCATCGCGATCAGTTCATCGTTGTCCAGCTTCGCTGCCGCGGCGGTGCCTTCCATCACTCCAGCAACCAGATCGCGTTTGGTCTCGTGGAGCGCAAAAATCTCTTCTTCGATCGTGCCGCGGGCGATGATCCGGTACACCATCACCGGCTTGTCCTGCCCGATCCGGTGAGCCCGGTCGGTCGCCTGATCCTCGACGGCGGGGTTCCACCAAGGATCCATGTGAATCACGTAATCCGCCGCGGTCAAATTCAAACCCGTGCCGCCCGCTTTGAGGGAGATCAGGAACACGTCAGCGGAGCCGTTCTGAAACGCATCAACACGCTCCTGGCGGGCCTGAGCGGGCGTCGACCCATCGAGATACTCGTAGCTGAATCCAGACTCTTCGAGCTCACTGCGGATCAACGCCAGGTGCTGAGTGAATTGGCTGAAGATCAACGCGCGATGGCCCTCCTCTTTGAGGTTGCTGAGCGTTTCACGGAGCTGCACCAACTTGGCGGCATCGCCGGTGTAGGAAGCATTGACGAGCTTGGGATGGCAACTGATCTGACGCAATCGGGTCAACAACGCCAAGATCCGGAAGCGTTGGTCCTGTGTCGTCACCGTGGCTTCCAACTGGTCGACCTCGCCGATCGCCTCAAGCCGCACACGCTCATATTCAGCACGCTCTTCCTTGGATAGATCCACGTACAGGTTCATCTCCGATCGCGGTGGGAGATCCTTGAGAACTTCAGACTTCTTACGGCGGAGCACGAAGGGTTTCAGCCGATCGGCCAGTCCCTGCCGGGCGGCTTCGTCGTTATTCTTTTCGATCGGCAGCGCGAATCGCTTGCGGAACTGTTCCCATCCTCCGAAAACGCCGGGCGAGACAATATGGAAAAGGCTCCATAGCTCACCGAGATGATTCTCAACCGGTGTCCCCGTCAGCGCCACCGTCCAGGCGGCGGGGATGTCGGCAATCGCTCGAGACGTCTTGCTGCGACTGTTCTTGATCGCCTGGGCTTCGTCGAGCACCATCGTGCCCCACTCCACATCGGCGAGCGCATCCTTATCACGCAGAGCCAGGCCGTAGCTGCAAACGACGACATCGCCCCGTCCCACCTGCGGCAGGAACTCCGCGCGTTCGGTTTCGCGGTAGAGGTGTACGGTCAGCCCCGGTGTGAACCGCTCGGTCTCACGCACCCAGTTGAACGCCACGCTGGTCGGCGCGATGACCAGTGCAGGCCCCTCGTTCTTGCGGTCGAGCATGACGGCGAGCGTTTGCAGGGTCTTGCCCAAACCCATGTCATCGGCCAGCACACCGCCGACGCCCCATTCGGCGAGCCGCCGCAGCCATCGGTACCCTTCGACTTGGTAATCACGCAACTCGGCATCGAGTCCTTCAGGCAATTTTGGGTCGAGCGATTCGGCGCGAGCCAAACGCTCAACACACTTCTGCCAGGCCTTGACCGCTTTGAACTCGATCTCTCCATCATCGAGAAAATCTCGGATCGCTGGCGCCGCGGTGGCGTCGAGCTTCATCGTCTTGCGATCCGCATGAGTCGCATCGCGCAGTTGCCGCAATCGCCGACGTAACTTTTCGCCGATACGTGCCCACTGGCCGTCCTTGAGCCGAATGAAATCGCCCCGGATCGCATCCGCGTCGGCGCCCGCGAGGTTCTCTAAGAGCGTGCCGAGGTCGAGCTTGTGTTCGCCCACCTCGCACTGGCCCGAAATCCCAAACCAATCCCGTTTGCGATTGATCTCAACCTTCACGTTCTGGCTGGAGATACTGCCGAGCACAGAGACCGGTTTTTCGCTATTGCGATCCCAGAGCACTTCCGGCGCGGGCATCTCCGAAGCGTCCACGCTATCGGCGCCAGCGGTCTCGGCGTCGCCGGACCAGGACTGCAAACGATCGATCAAGTTCAGAGCGTCGCTAAAGTCGGTGATATGAGCCGCAAAGCGTTCATCCTGCAACGATTCATCGGGTTCGCAAAACCGGAAACCGAGTGTTTCAGCCAGCCGCTCGGCGTGCTCGATCTCGCCAGCCGTATCCCGCCGCATTTGAACCGGTTTCCCATCCTCTTGCGCGACGCTGATCGCCGGTGGGCTGCCCGGACGGAGAATTCGCCCTCCGCTATCGCGAACCCGCAGAGCAACGTCGAGGGATCCGTCGGCGTTACTACGCAACAATACCACCGGATGAGCGGGGGCATCGACGATGGGTCCGAGCAGCTCCTCGGGCAAACGAATGGTGAACCGCGACTGGAGGCTCTGCAGGCGTTTGACGAGCTCCTCGCCATGCTCGGCAGCAACCCCCGGAAAAAACAGGAACTGTTTGACCAAGGGAACTTCCGACTCCGCCACTGAAATGATTGAGATCAAGCAGCGGGCGGCATCGAAACGCAAAAAGGCACCGTTATCAGCTGTCGCCATCTGCACTGCGCCATCGGCGGTACTTGTCCCGCCACTCGCCCGGTAGGCCGCTACGGCGGCGTCGCGCGTCTGCTGCTTTCGCTCCGCATCATCCGCCGCTAGCAGGACGATAACGATGTAAACTTCATCGACGAGCGCGACCTCAAATTCAAAGTCATCTCGGCGGACCGTGACCGAATCTTTGTCGAAGTACACATTCGGTGCATCGATGAGTGTTTCCAGGGCCTTCATCAGATCGAGCTCGTATTCGCTGCGGTAGCTGTAGTAGCTCTCGTTGACGCTGACGTGACCGAGCACCCGCCGGTCCTGAGCACTGCGCCGTAGATGTTTGTCGTGCAGCGCGGAATCGAATTTGATCCGCCGCCCTTTCGTATAACCCTTGCCTCGTTTCTTAGGCTGTTGGCTGATCGGGTAGACATCGATCCACTCGGGGTCAACGTCCACCCGCCAGGCCAGGCGGGTGTCCAGGTCCACCTCTCGCCGCTCGAGCGTATCGGCCTGGATTAGAGATTGTTCGCTCGTGTCGCCGATGCTCTGGATCGCTGCATCAAACTGCTGGAACAGAATCTCAGTGAAATTCGGCTCAAAGCGGTTGTAGTTGGGCTCGCCGCGTGAAAACCGTTCCGCTGCAACGCGTTTAGCGAGCGGAGACGATTCTTCGTAGAGTTGGTCGACTAAGTACTCGACAAAAGCAACCGCGTGGATGCAGAGGTACTTGCCCCGCGACGTGGGACATCCACAGGCGACTGGCGGGTCACTAGCGAGCGCCCGGGCAAAGACGGGGAAAACATCATTGCCCGCGTGGCAGGTCCCATGGATCTCGGCCTGCGAATAGACTTCCGTCACCTCGTAGGTGAACGGGGCTTCGGCGTCCACCAACGCATCGGGTGCCGACTCGTACACGAGCGAAAACTGATTGGCCCACCGCTCGGGGCGCGTGACCACATCGTCATCAGCAAATCCAAACAGATCCTGATCCGCATCGTCGATCTCCATCTCACTGTACATGGCTTCGATCTCGCGTTGGGATATCTGCGGCGGTGAAAATGGATGGGAACGGCGTGAAGTCATCTATCACTTCCTTGCTAAAACGAAACGACGAAGAGAAGGCATGCCCCTCTCGGATCCACTCAAATCCAACCGATCAGCCGGATGGCGGCGATCGCGGTGAACCCCAGTAGAATCAAATTAAACCATTTCTGCGACACCCGTCCTACGAGCCAGCGACCGGCGAGCATCCCCAGCGGGATGGCGGGAACCAGGATCGCCCCGATCAGCAGCGTCGAACCGGTGATCAAGCCGAGATTGAAACTCAACGGGAGTTTCAGCACGTTGAGAACCAAAAACAGCCATGCACTCGTGCCGATGAGCTCCCATTTCGGCAACGCCACCGCGAGCATGTACAGCGCCACGACCGGCCCCGCCGCATTGGCGAGCATCGTCGTCACCCCCGCCAAGAGCCCCAGCACCACAGCAAACCACGTTTGATGAGGCACATGACCAAACCAATCCGGACGGTAGGTCCGCACGAACTGGACCACACACAGCGATAAAATAATGCCGCCGACGATCCATTTGAATTGGTCCGAATCCAACCGATCCATCATCATCCAACCGATCAAAATACCGCCGATCGTCGGCGGCAGCAGACGACGAACATGCCGCCAATTCGCTTCGCGACCAAAAAAATGAATCGCACAGCAATCCCCCACCACCAGCATCGGCAGTAGCACGCCCGTCGAAGGCATGGCCCCGAACACGAACGCAAACAACACCACATGCAGCATGCTGACCCCGGGAAACCCCGCTTTCGAAAACCCAATCCCAGCAGCCCCCAGTACCAAGCACGCCCATTGCAGAGGGGTGATGAGCGTCAACATCGAGATATCCAGCGGGCCAGCCTTGTTCTGTTGGGCGTGTTCGAAACGAGCGGCCCCCGTTATGACGACAAACCCTCTCCAAGACAACTCATCGACAGGCGATCCGCCAGCCGAGACGGGCGGAGCCGTCTGGCTACAATAGATTCACAGGGTCGATATCGATGAGGAATTCGACTTCGTCTTTGGGGTCGGTCTTAAAATCCGCCAAGGCGCGGCGGATCGTCTCGCCGACCACGGCCGCCTCGGTCGCTTGCAGCAGCAGATGGAAGCGGTACTTGCCCCGCAAACGGACGATCGGTGGCGGGGCAGGGCCGAGGATCCGGACTTCGCTCTGGAGCAGGTCTCGAGCCGACTCCAACCTCGCCAAGATCGCGTCGGCTACCGCTTCCGTTTTGTCTTCCACTGGCCCGCGGATAATGATCCTCGCGACGCTGCCCAATGGCGGGTAATTGAATTTCCGCCGGTTGACCATCTCGTCCTCGACGAACTGCATGTAGTCGTGCCGCGAGGCAGCTTGGATCGCCGGGTGTTCTGGCGTGAAGGTCTGCACGATCACCCGTCCGCCCCGGTCTCCGCGGCCTGTCCGACCAGCGACCTGCGTGACGAGCTGGAACGTCCGCTCGGCGGCCCGAAAATCGGGAAAGTGCAGTGCTGAATCGGCATTGATCACCCCGACCAACAACACATTGGGAAAGTCGAGTCCTTTGGCAATCATCTGCGTTCCCAGCAGAATGTCGATCTCACCGCTGCGAAATTCCGATAGCACACGCTGGTGGCTGCCGGGCCGCTTCATCGTGTCGCTGTCCATCCGGGCAATGTTCGCGTTGGGAAACTTTGCCTTCGTTTCGACTTCGAGTTTCTGTGTCCCGAGCCCCCCGTAGCGAATCCCATCAAACCGACAGGATGGGCACCAGGGCGGTGTAGCGATCGTGTAGTCACAGTAGTGGCACATCGCTTTGCCGCCGTCGCGATGATGCGTCAGCGGCATGTCACAGTCGGGGCAGGCCACGACGTGCCCGCACGCCGGGCACTGGATCGTCGTGGCAAACCCGCGTCGATTGAGCAGCAGAATCGCTTGCCCGCCCTCACGCAGCGTATCATCGACGGCTTGCTTGAGCGGCCGACTGATCGCACCGCCACCACCGCGTTCATCTCGCACCCGCAGATCGACGAGCTGGACGTCGGGCATCGGTCGATTGGCCACCCGGTTGGGCATCGAGATCAGCTCCGCGTGACCGGTTTGAGCGGCATGCCAGGCCTCCATCGACGGCGTGGCCGATCCGAGCAGCAGCGGTACGCCCAAGGACATGGCCCGGGCATGGGCGACCTTCCGCGCGTGGTAGCGCGGCTGCGTATCCTGTTTGAACGAGGTGTCGTGCTCCTCATCGAGCACGATCAAACCGAGGTTGGGCAGCGGCGCGAACACGGCGCTGCGCGGCCCGATGACCACCTGAACCTCACCACGACGAATCCGCTGCCAATGAAAATGACGCTCCGACGGAGACATCTGGGAATGCAGCACCGCGACGGATTCGAATCGACTCTCAAAGCGGCCACGGGTCTGCGGGGTCAAGCTGATCTCGGGCACCATCACGATCGCCGATCCCGCCTGCGAGACGACATGCTCGATCGCCTTGATGTAAACCTCCGTTTTGCCGCTGCCGGTGACCCCATGCAACAACAGCGTCCGCCCCCGGCCGCTATCGACCGCCGTTTGGATGCGATCGAGCGCAGCGGATTGTTGCTCGGTGAGTTCGTGGCTACGGTCGACCTCACCATCATTCTGTTGGGCGAGAATCCGGATTCCCGAATGCATCTCACGCCGTACCTCAGGGACGATGGCGCCCTTTTTCTTCAGCCGCCGAATCGGATCCTCGGTGCATTTGGCGCCCACGGCGAGTTCGGCCGCCGTCATCGCTCGGGCCGACGAGATCAATAACCGCATGGCGGCCTGCTGCTTGGCGGGCAGTTTCTCGATCTCCGCGTCCGACATATCTTTCGCAGGCGTGAAATAGGTCGTTTTTTTTGTGCCCGCACCCGCCCGCACGCTCGCGGGAATCAGCGTGTCGAACACCTGCCCCGCAGGGACTTGGTAGTAATGACTCATCCACATCACCAGGCGTACGAGAGCCGAATCGCACAGCGGCGAATCATCGAGGCACTCGGTAACGTCACGCAGCTTGCGATGCAGTGCCGTGCCCTGCTTGACCGCCACGCACCAACCCGGCGTCGGTTTCTTGCGGTGACCCAGCGGCACGGCGACCCGCATTCCCGGCTTGAGTTCCTCGAGCAGCGGATCAGGGATGCGATAGTCATACGGCCCATGCGGCGAACGGGCGAAGACGATCGACGCGAGCATCACGTCGTCCTGGACAGCGAGCTCCCAGGGCGGCGGGTCGGTCTCAAACAACTCCGATTGCGACGGCTCTTGGCGCGAACTCTCGCTCCGTTTCGACTTTTCCAACGCCGCGAGCTCAGGCAGCAGCTCGCCGAGGTCATCGACCTCGCCGAGATCATCGAGCGAACTGTGCTCATCAGGCTCGTCGGTGGGTTCAGAGGGTGGCAGGGGCGGCGACACGGGCGATCCAGGATTGCGGCGGGTAGCCAGCGGAGACAAATCAAGCGGCTCGATACCCAAATCATCCAGCAGGACAGGCAGTGAATCAAGTGTTGGCATGTCAGAACTCCGCGAAACATGGAAATGTAGGCACCCATGCACTATCGCCACCGAGCGTGACACGTTTGGTCACGCTTGCCGGCAGCCGGGAGCGACCAGCGGCGAGCTGATTCCCATGGCCGCCCCCGATTTCTTCGCCACGATCGACCAGTGACCGATTCGGCGCCCAGAAATTGGGCAGGGCGTTTCCAACCTGACGCAGGCAGATGGCTCCGAGCACGCGTTCGATGGCGATACCAGGCAAGACGTCCCAAAACAAGGATACGCCGCCCCCACTGCTCGCTAACGGCGACACCCGACCCGTAACGCCATGAGTGCGGAGATACCGCTCGAAAACGAACACCCTTTACCTGCACCGGAGAACCGGCTTCGAGCACACCAAGGCTGGGGAGGTTCAGTAGCCCCATTGAGAGTGCAAGTGCTTCCAATCGAGGCAGTGTTGGTAGCTCTTATGTGCACCGCGAAGCAATTTCACTTGCGGGAAGGCCGGAGAGTTTCCCTCGTGAGTTTGCCCTCCGTGAAAACCCAAAAAACGACAAATTCTCTGTGGATCCCAGTTCGGCTGCTGGCGTTGATGACGGAACTTCATCTCCCCATAAGCCTTTTATGACTAACGCGCGTTTCGAGGGTAGCTCAAGCCACGTTGCAAGTTGGCTCGTTTGTTGCTGACGCCTTTTTCAAGGTGGGGCACCATCGACATGGCCGCCCTGTTGCTATTGGTTTGTCCTGTCCACGATGACGATAAGGTTAGAATGTCCGCTCATAAAGATTTGTCCGGTGCCCGCAAGGCCGGATTCACGCTCGTCGAACTACTGGTGGTGATCGCAATCATCGGTGTTCTTGTTGGCTTGTTACTGCCGGCTGTGCAAGCTGCCCGCGAGGCCGCTCGACGGATGAGCTGCAGTAACAACATGAAACAGCTTGGCTTGGCCATGCACAACTATCACTCCGCGTACAACGCGATTCCTAAACATGGCACCGGCTGCTCGGATCCCGGTGCAGGGATGCAAACATGGTCGTCGAGCACGAACTCGCTAATGATGTTGAGCTGTTTCGTCGGCATGACACCGTTCTTTGAACAACAGGCGTTATGGCAAGAGATCAGCAACCCATCGACTTTCCAGGTCTCCAATCCGACGGCACTGCGCAACCCACCCTGGCCAGCGATGGGGCCGGCGCCGGAAGAGACTGCGATTGGGTATAACTATCGCCCATGGATGACACAGATGAAAACCCTTCGCTGCCCCAGTGACCCCGGTGAAGGGCTGCCAGCGATGGGGCGTTGTAACTACTCAGCATGCCTAGGGGATTCCAGTACGTGGTTGGCACTGTACGGCAACATGGGCGATGGTTTCAAAGTGGAAAACACCGCCTCGACAAGGATCAACGCCGTCGCCCGCGGTTTCTTCAAGCCTCGTGTGCAGACCCGCTTCCGCGATGTAACCGATGGCCTTTCCAATACAATCGCGTTTGGCGAACACATCTCGTCACTATTTGATCAAGATGTACGGGGCCAAACCGCCTACGATATCTCCACTGCCTACGACAGCCCCCGAGGGTGCGACGCCTACGTCAGTCCGGAGCGACCAGGGTTTTGGTCCAATGGGGCTGACGGCGGGAGTGCACCGCCAAACGTAATGGGTGGCAGCGCTTGGTTCGCAGCGAACTGGGGACGGGGTTGTGCATGGGCCCACTTTGGATCGGTGGATACCGGAATGCTGACCCAGGCGCCACCGAACAGCCCCACGTGCAACGCTTGGTGGAGCAAACTGCAGCCCGGAAATATGCCGCCAAGTAGCCAGCACCCCGGTGGATGTCACGTCGTCATGGGCGACGGGGCCATCAAGTTCATCACGGATTCGATTGAATCGGGCAACCAAGACTCCAACAGCCCCGGCTATGACAACAACGACAACGTTCTGACGGGGAATCTGTCGCCTGGTTCAGCCAGCCCGTACGGCGTTTGGGGAGCACTCGGCACACGCGCGGGAAGAGAAATACTCGAATCGGATTTCTGAAGCATGCGACGAAGTCCTCGCCTCTCCCCAAACCGCGCCTATCCTCTGCTCTTCGACGCAGCTACCAAAGGTTTTTGAATGAACAAATCTATCTCCCTCGTTGTGCTACTCACGTCGATGCTCGTCGTCGTCGGATGTAGTGAGCCCGAGAGCTCTCTCGTCACACCGGACGCTGAATTCTATGAGAAGGGCATCGAAGCGGCAAAAAATGGCCCGCCCCCGGGGGCCTCTGGCCCGCAAACGGGCAGGTTCAAGGCGGAACCTCCCCGCTCGGCCGCGGTGGATGGAGGCTGAGCCAGAGCAGACCGCTAAAATGATCGCCCGACGCGCACGCGAGGAGCCACAGCTGGTTCCTCGCTCACGCTTCGGGCTGCGGTTTGCCCACCACTTTCTCTTAACGGATGATTCTCCCAACCAACGAATCTCCCAACCAACGAGAGTTGCGACGTCGGTATGCCTAACGACGACAAAGCTCTCGCGTTGAGGGATGAGTGAATCGAGCAGCGATCGTTGCCCCTGGACCTGCGATTGCCCATGGATCTGCGATTGACTGACCGGTGCCTCACTCAATGAGACCGGCAACCGTCTGGTCAGGCGGCAGTGGGAGGACTCGCGACGGGCGGAGCCGTCGGTCGACAATGCCGCCGGGCGGACGTGTTGCCAGCTAAGAATGCCGTACAGCCCGGCGTAAGAAGGTCCTGAAAATTCACGGGTTGCCAGAAACAGGGTTCGCAGATCATACTCCCGACCCAATCTGGTAAAATCCAATTCCTCCCATTTCCCACGCACGCCCGCATTTCGATGGCAAAAAGCAAGAAAAAAGCCGAGACCGTATTCCTGGTCTGTGAAGAAACCGGCCACTACAACTACACCCTCCAACGCAAACCGGGCGGTGAAAAACTGCGGTTGAAGAAATACAACCCGCACGTCCGCAAACACACCTGGCACCTCGAAAAGAAGAAATAGGCTGCCCGAATGAAGCGGCAATGGCGGATCACCCCGCACGACGCACCGTTGGTCGAGCAATTGATTCGCACCTCGGGACTCGCTCCTGTTGTCGCTCAATTGCTGGTCAGCCGCGGCGTGTACTCGTCCGACGATGCCGCTGCGTTTCTCGAGACGAAGCTCACCAACCTCCGCGATCCCCAAGAACTACCGGGTATCCCAGAGGCGACCAGGCTGCTGCTCGCCGCGATCGAAAATCAAACTCCGGTCGTGATCTACGGGGATTACGATGCCGATGGCATGACCGCCTCGGCCATCATGGTCAACGCCCTGCGTCTGCTCGGAGCGGACGTGAGCTACTACGTGCCCAACCGGCTCGAGGAAGGCTATGGGCTCAATGAAGAGGCGATCCGCACGCTGCAATCGCGAGGCAAGAAAATCATCGTCTCGGTCGATTGTGGGATCGCGAGCATCGCTTGCGCACGCCTGTGCCGCGAACTCGATCTCACCCTAATCGTCACCGACCATCACCAGATGGGCGACGAACTGCCCGATGCCGCCGCGATCGTCCATCCCCGCTTGCCCGGCACCACCTACCCTTTCGGCGAACTCTGCGGGGCGGGCGTGGCTTTCAAATTGGCGTGGTCGCTGTGCCAAGCCAAAGCGGGCCAGAAAAAAGTCACGCCGCCGATGAAGCGATTGCTGATGCAATCTCTCGCTCTGGCCGCGATCGGTACTATCGCCGATGTGGTCCCGCTGATCGACGAAAATCGCGTCTTGGTCAATCACGGCTTGCGAACCCTGCAAACCGATCCGCTGCCCGGTTTGGCGGAATTGATGAAGCGGACGAAACTCGATCAAGTCTCCGAGCTGACCACCGAGAGCGTCTCCTTCACACTCGCCCCCCGGCTCAATGCGGCCGGTCGGCTCGGCCAAGCCCCGCTGGCAATCGAGCTGATGACGATCGAGGCCGGCGAACGGGCCGGCATGCTGGCGGAGTACATCGACGGGCTCAACGGCACCCGGGACACGCTGCAGCGGAGCGTCCAGCTGGCGGCGCAGAAACAGCTCAAGGAGCAATTCGATGCCGAATCCGACGCGGCCCTGGTCCTCGGCGGCGTCGGTTGGCACGCCGGCGTGATCGGTGTCGTCGCCGGGAGGCTGGCCGAACAATACGCCAAACCCGTGATCATTTTGTCGCTCGACCAAGCCGGGAAAGCCGATGCAGTCGGCTCCGGCCGCGTCGGTGGAACGGGGGTCAACCTGTTTGCGGCGCTGCAGGAATGCGAGAATCGCCTGGTTCGATTCGGTGGCCACCCCGCCGCGGGCGGATTGACGATCAGCGAATCGGAGATCGAAGCCTTCCGCGGTGACTTCTGCGAAGCCGTTGCCCGGCAGTGGGCCGAACAGGAGATCGAGCCAACGATCCAAATCGATGCCGAGGCCCCGCTGGGGCAATTGAATCTGCACATCATGAAACAGATCGAGACCATGGCCCCGTTCGGTGCGGGCAACCCGCGGCCGATCCTGATGGGCCGCGGCGTGGAGCTGGCCGAGCCAGCCAAAAAGATGGGCAAGAGCGAGCGGCACCTCACCGTGAGGCTAAAACAGGGCGACAAAGTCATCCGCGGCGTGGCCTTCGGCGCCGCCGATTGGTGCGACCCACTCAACGACTGCGCCGGCCCCCTCGAAATTGCCTACCGACCCGTGATCAACGAGTTCCGCGGCTACAAAAGCGTCGAAATCCATCTCGTCGACTGGCGCGAACAAGCCGTCGCCCCCGCCTGATCTGGCGAAATAGTAGCCAGACGGCTCCGCCCGTCTAAGCTAACACAATAGCAGCCAACCGGCTCCGCCCGTCTGAGCTAGCACCGATTCGCAATTCGGACAAAATTTGTCGGTGGAATAGGCCAACGGCGCGAGCCCCCTTGGTTACCAGCAAGTATCCCGACAGGGATGATAGAAAATAGCCGGTGGTTTGAGCGTAAGCGAACACCACCGGATACGCACCGCGGCAAATTACGTGGCGGCCGAGTACGGACGTGGAGCAATCATCGGGACATAGCACTTTGTCAACCATTTCGACTGGCGGCCTCCAGCCAGTAACAGCCGCGGCGCACCTCGTGCGCGTCGCTCGTCCACTTCGCTCTCCGGAAGAACCAACGCCTGGGCGGCTTCGTGCCGCAGGTGTCGCGGACGATCGTGTCCGCCAACGACAAACGGCAGCCTATCGGCTACCGCTCCAACGTCGCTTCGCTCCTTTGCAGAGGTTTGCCCATACCCTAATCGGTACCGGACACCCTAATCTTTTTCAAGCGTGCCGAGAACTGGCGATGGGGATCACTGTGGCGATGGTTGCAGAGCCCAGAACCCAACCCTCAATTACTTTCGGCATGGCCCATACCGAGACTTCCGCGGTGGGTTCAGCGAGTCAACGAACCTCTTGATCAACACGAACTCGCGGCGGTGCAGTTGTCAGCCCAGCGCGGACGTCCGTTCGGAGAAGAAGGGTGGGTGGAGACGATCGCAAGAAGGCTCAATCTGGAATCCACCATGCGACCGCGAGGAAGACAAAAAGTCCGAGTCGACCAGCCAGAGCAAATCAAAGAGGCCTGACCCATTTGGCTTCGTTCCAAGTCTCCGAGCTGACCACCGAGAGCGTCTCCTTCACGCTCGCCCCCCGGCTCAACGCGGCCGGTCGGCTCGGCCAAGCCCCGCTGGCAATCGAGCTGATGACGATCGAGGCCGGCGAACGGGCCGGGATGCTGGCGGAGTACATCGATGGGCTCAACGGTACCCGGGACACGCTGCAGCGGAGCGTCCAGCTGGCGGCGCAGAAACAGATCAAGGAGCAATTCGATGCTGAGTCCGACGCGGCCCTGGTCCTCGGCGGCGTCGGTTGGCACGCCGGCGTGATCGGTGTCGTCGCCGGGCGGCTAGCCGAACAATACGCCAAACCCGTGATCATTCTGTCGCTCGACCAAGCCGGGAAAGCCGATGCGGTCGGCTCCGGCCGCGTCGGTGGAACGGGGGTCAACCTGTTTGAGGCACTCCAGGAATGCGAGAATCGGCTCGTTCGATTCGGTGGTCACCCCGCCGCGGGCGGTTTGACGATCAGCGAATCGGAGATCGAAGCCTTCCGAGGTGACTTCTGCGAAGCCGTTGCCCGGCAGTGGGCCGAGCAGGAGATCGAGCCAACGATCCAAATCGATGCCGAAGCCCCGCTGGGGCAACTGAATCTGCACATCATGAAACAGATCGAGACCATGGCCCCGTTCGGTGCGGGCAACCCGCGGCCGATCCTGATGGGCCGCGGCGTGGAGCTGGCCGAGCCAGCCAAAAAGATGGGCAAGAGCGAGCGGCACCTCACCGTGAGGCTAAAACAGGGCGACAAAGTCATCCGCGGCGTGGCTTTCGGCGCCGCCGATTGGTGCGACCCACTCAACGACTGCGCCGGCCCCCTCGAAATTGCCTACCGCCCCGTGATCAACGAGTTCCGTGGCTACAAAAGCGTCGAAATCCATCTCGTCGACTGGCGCGAACAAGCCGTCGCCCCCGCCTGACCTGGCGCAATAGTAGCCAGACGGCTCCGCCCGTCTAAGCTAACACAATAGCAGCCAACCGGCTCCGCCCGCCTGAGCTAACACAATAGTAGCCAGACGGCTCCGACCGTCTGAGCTAACACAATAGCAGCCAGACGGCTCCGACCGTCTAAGCTAACACAATAGCAGCCAGACGGCTCCGCCCGTCTAAGCTAACACAATAGCAGCCAACCGGCTCCGACCGTCTGAGCTAACACAATAGTAGCCAGACGGCTCCGCCCGTCTGAGCTAGCACCGATTCGCAATTCGGACAAAATTTGTCGATGGAATATGCCAACGGCGCGAGCCCCCTTGGTTACCAGCAAGTATCCCGACAGGGATGATCGAAAATAGCCGGTGGTTTGAGCGTAAGCGAACACCACCGGATCAGACGCGAGACGCAAGAGCCAACCCCGAATAGCGTTGAAGATCATTCATGCCGGGATCTGCGACCCACGTCGGGGTCGCCGCTCCACGACCAACGAGACACCGCAGGTGGCGCTGAGCTGACCTACGACTATTCTCTTCAACGCCTCCGGCGCAGGAAGACTTGCGGGGCTCAACAGCTCGTCGCCTCCTGTTGGTTACCCACAACCAGATCCCCTGTCAGCTTGTCTGACAGGAATCCTCGTTTTGTGATTAGAAAAATTGAGCGTTCACCGCACTCGCGTGTAGGCTTGCCCCGCATGACAGTAAAGACTGTCGGCTTGGTTTCCTGTCAGACAAGCTGACAGGGGAACGCGTGTCGACGTCACGGGCTTCTAATTTCAGGTTCATCGGCAGAATCTGTGGGTGAAATCGACTCGCTGACCGTGCAGGCACGCCGCGCTCTGCAAATCCCATCCAGGACGTTGGATTTTGAGAGGCCTGGGCTCCTGCGTCCAATAATTTTGGTTTTCACATGACATTGCGTTCCAATCGTATTGCCGGGAGAAACGGACTGGAGCAAGAATGGCGTGGACTCAAGCAGGTTGACTCGAGTTTCACGGGCATCTGTTTTCGCTTCCGTCCGGCTTGTCCGGGCGGAGCGGCAACTGCAAGCTACCTGCAAAACGCCCTCGCCAGATCGATCTCCGCTCCGGACTTGTCCCGGCGGAATCAGCGAAGCAAGTCGTGTGACCGCCGGGACAAGCCCGAAACGGAGCACCGTTTCTACTTCGCATTTTTTCGGTAGCTGCCAGTTGATTCCTCCGCCGAGACAAGCTCGACGGAAGGATGTCTCACAGGCGGCAATCGCTTAAGTCCACGCCATTCGAGCCGAGCTCTGCAGCGGTGCTGGCTTGGCAAGGGATATCTCGGTCGCCAGCGTTTCCCTGCAATAGCGGTACGCCAATGGTGTTGTCGGTCCCTGGCGAGCGTTTGTTCGTCAGGGACGCATTTTTGAACGATCATTGGATACGAGAGCCATGCCTCAAAAAGAACCTTCCGCTGTGCTCTGCGCACGCTTCCGCCGGATGAACCCAAAATAAGATTCTCAGGTGGTAGTTCTTGAACGAACGAAACCGCCGGACGGCGGATTTGATCGACTGAATCTTGCTGTTGAATCCTTCTGAAAGAGCATTTGTGACGCCGTGATTGAAGTGAGTTTTCTGCGTTCCTAACCAAAAGAGGTGCTTGGGACGACGAAGAAGTGGCTCGTCGCTGGTGGATGCCGTTGCTCTGCCAGCGATCAGTCACAGGCATCCGTCGTAGCGAAACCACGCCAGGAGCGTCGTGATTCGTTCTTGTCACCGGTCGCCATTGACGAGCTACTCGATCCGAGCGGTCCCTGCGCGAGTGAATCGGAGCAGCGTTGCAGTGATAAGGGATTCCTGGCCATGCCACTGGAACGTTACTTGGAATTGTTGGATTGGACGGCCCCGGCAATCCGCTCCTGGCAAGCGAGGCAAAACACCGGTGAGCGTCCGGACGCTGTGGACGCGATGCGAATTCATCGCACTCATCGTCGCTACCACTTGCGTCGTCGAGCCCGAGAGATCTTCGCAATCGCTGATTAGGATCGGCGATTTCTCAGTCAGTATCTCATCGGCGTCACGCGAACGCGGCAGCGACGCCGATAACGGAGAAGGCGCGCTTTGTGGCGAGAAACAGCGGCAAACGCGATCAATTCCCAACCAACGCGTAAGAAGGACGCCGTGAAGAGAAGGCCCCCTCAGCCACAGTATTCGCCAACCCGCCGACAAAGTGCTCTGTCCCGCCGTTCTTCCCTGTCCGCCCGTTCTTCCCGTTCTGTCTCGGCCTCGAACAACATGCGGGAACATTGCAGGGTCGTTTCGCGATTGACAGCCAATTCGTTTACCAGGCCCTGGGGGAACGTCATCGCATACCGCCGCAGCCACTTCGGGAACCAAAACCCGGTCGCTCTCCCCCACGCCATCGGCAGACGCCACCGCGATCTCAAGCTTCCAAAGTGTCATCAGAATGATCCTTCGAGTTAGCGAGGTTGCTTTTGCGGCCCGAGAAGACTACCATCAACTACCACCACAGCGGCCTGCGGGGTATGGGGCAAACACCCCCACTCACCCAGGTCGTATTGGCAAAATTCACGAATACGACCCTACTGACAAGGGTTGAAGCTATTGTTCTGGCACAAAGTGGCCATCGTGCTCGTGCTCAGTGAAACGGTGCTCGTGCTCGTAATCGAAATGGCGCAACCATGACCGAACCAATCTTCGACCACGATCGACTCGACGTCTACCGTTTGTCAATCGGATACGTCGCTGCTGCATTCGACGTTTCGAAATCGCTGAGCGGTTTGCATCGCCACGCTCGTGATCAATGGCTTCGCGCTGCTCAATCGATTCCGCTGAACATCGCCGAGGGTAACGGCAAGCGCAGCTTGAAAGATCGTGCTCGATTTTTCGACATTGCTCGCGGATCTGCGTTTGAATGTGCTGCGATTCAAGATGTTCTGGTTGCGACGGACGGTTTGGAGGACGTGGCGAGTCGAGAACTGAAACGGATGCTCAAACGAATTGTCTCGATGCTAACTCGAATGGCGATGAAGTTTGACGGCGTTAGGGAGCCGTCGGTAGACTATGAGCTGGGGAACGATTACGAGCACGAGCACGAGCGCCGCGATGCTGAGCACGAGCACGAAAGAAAGCCAGAACCAAGCCGTGCACCTAAGGACGGCTTGCGAGATTATACCAATGGAAAATCAATCGTCCGTCCTAGGTGACGGCAACCGTTATTTGATTGAGGATGGTGTGAATCCCTACACGGAACCGGTGTCAGCGCAAGACGAACCTTCGCCATCAAGCTTGGTCAACCCTGCAAAGCCATTGCTGCTCTTGATTGGTGGCGTCTACGTCGCCTTCGCGCCGCTCGCGTTTCTCTCGGGTTTGCAAGCTGGGCTTCACGTAATGGCCGGAGCCGTTTGCATGCTTACTCTCGGTGCGGCCACAATATGGTTGGCGTGTGTTGACTTCACTCGATTCGCCAAATGGGCAACGATCATATGGGGTTCGATTCTCGGCGCGTTTTTTGTCTATCTCACAATCTCAACCTTTGATTCAACTGAAATAGCTGGATCGGTGTTTTTCGCGATTGCATCCTTTGTTACAATTTCTATTCCGTTGCTCGCACTATTCGGAACCTATCGCGGCGAATAACAATGCCGTGAACCGGAGTCGCGTGTCAAGCGTTTTGGCAATGGCAAAAAGTTTTTCGACGCGACCCGGTTACGGCTAGCGTTACCCCAATCTGAGACGACTCAGCTTGAATGTCACATATAGACATCACCAATATTGATACGCTCGCGATTCCGTTTTCGGAAGACGACGAGTTTGAGTTCAAATCTAGCGCGACGCCACACAAAGAGCTTGGTAAGAAGATTGCCTGCGCCGTTTCCGGCTTCGCAAATGCAGGCGGCGGCGTCTTCATTGCGGGGGTTGACGCGAACGGCGACCCTGATGGTGGTTTTGCGCCGCAGGTTGGGCGACAAGATTTGCGAGATTGGGTCGATCAGATCGTTCATCAAGTTACGCCCACGCCGAGCTATGAAATCAAGTTGTTAGATGACGCCCAAGGCAGGGGCACGCTAAATAGCGGATGTAGCGTAGTTGCGATCGCGATCGAAGAGAGTTTCCTCGGCCCGCACATGGCGTCAGACAACAAGTACTACATTCGCGCAGGCGCTCACACGGTTCCTGCACGACATTTCATCGTTGAAGCCATTTGGGCAAAACGACATTACGCGAAGCCACGCCTGACGCATTTGTTCCGGACAAAACCGACCAACTCTCAGTCTGTGCAACTTGGGATTCTCGCCTTGACGTCGTCGCCAGCTGTAGACATCAAGATCAATCTTGCGCCGTTGGGCGAGTTGCTCGCTCGGCTAGAGCAGTATTTCCCGCTTCGAGTACCGGTTATTGACAGTGAGCATCCGTTCTTTTTCGATGTCTCTACTTGGACGATGATGAAGGATCGTTTTGGCGAAAACGTGGAACTCGACGTGAACTACCACGACTTGATGGGCAATTCCTATCAGTACAAAACGGTCTTGGACATTGAAGCGTCATTTGGACCAATGCGTCTTGACGCGGATGCAGCAGAGAAGGTAGCGAAATCCCTCGAATCTATCGACAAGTCACTCAAATCTCGTAAATAGAATGGGGTAACCAAGCGATGCAACGGAGCCGGGCTTGCGAGGTTTCACGAATGGACAACCAACTCTCCCGGCCCGCTGATCGCCACCGTTCGTCCTTGTGAGATACAGATTGGCTATCGCGTTTCCTTCCACGCTTCCAAAAGACGATGCGGTTACTCTGTGGTCGCTGCAACAACAACTGCTTTCAGAAGCCGAGTCACAATTTGGACAACGAGACGAAACCAAGCATATCTATCAGCCCATTTTTCGTGAGCAAGATTAAGGGGTGCGATCCGCGTAGTGCGCCTGTGATCCGGCGAGATTGGTATTCATGAAAAGAGGCTTCCTCCTGCAAAATGTTGGTGCTCAAACTAACACCGCAGGAAAGGAAGCCTCATGGATGTCAAAGGTATCGTCGGAAGCCTCACTCAAGCAATCGCAGATTCTGAAATTCAATCCCCAATCGTCTCATCTCCCGCGTCCGACGTCGTTGCCAAAGAACCAAACGCAAGGCAAAACCAGGAACAATGGAGTTGCTCGCCGACCCAAACCTCCTCGAGTACTGCTTAACTTGATGCCTATGAGGTCAGCGCAGCGCCACCTGCGGTGTCACTTTGTGAGGGGAGAATCGAGCGTTTCGCGTTAGAGGAACAAAAATGCGATAGAGAAACAGGGCGTCAACCCCGGCCTTTTCGCAGCCCAGCACTAGGGTGCCACGAATCGACGAGCTCGTTTATCATGCTCGCTTTCTTTATTCTTTCGCTCCCTCGATCCCCTTCGGACTGAAATGCCATCACCGCGTACTGCTCGTGATCCATCTCGCACCAACGTCGCCATCATTGGCATGGGAACAGTCGGTGCCGGCGTCGCCCGGCTGTTGATTGACCATGGGGACCGCACCGCACGACATGCGGGCAAGACGATTTGGTTGTCCAAGGCCGTCGTTCGCGATCTCAACAAGCCGCGCGGCATCGATTTGCCTGCGGGGATCCTGACGGACTCGATCGACGAAGTCATCGACGATCCTGAGATCGACGTCATCGTCCAATTGATTGGCGGTCTCAGCCCGGCCCGAGAGGTGATGCTGCGGGCGATGGAAGCGGGCAAGGACATCGTGACCGCCAACAAGGCGTTGCTGGCCGAGCATGGTGGCGAACTCTTCACGCGGGCGCAGCAACTCGGACGCAGCATCGCGTTTGAAGCTGCCGTGGCCGGGGGTGTCCCGATCGTCTCGAACATCAGCCAGTGTTTGTCGGCCAACCAGGTGCTCTCGATGGAGGGGATTCTCAACGGCACGAGCAATTTCATCGTCTCGCAGATGGAAGAGAAGCATGCTGGGTACGAGCCAACGGTCAAGCTCGCCCAGGAACTCGGTTATGCCGAAGCCGACCCCGCGATGGACGTCGACGGCACCGATGCGGCTCAGAAGCTCGCGATTTTGTCGCATCTCGCCTTCGGCGCAACCGTGGATTGGCGAGACATCCCCCGGGACGGCATCGATCGTCTCGATCCGGTCGACCTGCAGTACGCGGCGCAGCTGGGTTATCGAATCAAACTACTCGCCTCGGCGCGGCTGATCGACGGCGAGCTTGAACTGTCGGTGGCCCCCACCCTGGTACGCAAGGGCACGCCGATGGCCGAGGTGCGTGACGCCTACAATGCGATTCGCGTCGTTGGTGATGCCGTCGGCCCCGTCTTCTATCATGGGCTCGGGGCGGGCCAGATGCCGACCGCGTCGGCGGTGGTTGCCGATTTGATCGATACCGCTGTGGGGCGAACCCAGCTCACCTTTCAAACGCTCGAGTATTTCGCCGAAGGCCGTCCGGCCCGGACGGTCCAGCGGGATGTTGGCAAGCTGCGTGGCCGCTATTACCTCCGCCTGCACGTCTCCAATCACCCCGGAACCCTGGCCACGATTGCCGGAGTGCTCGCCGAGCACGAGATGTCCATCGCCTCTGTGATCCAGCACGAAGAGCGGCGCGGCGCGTCCGAGGCCACAGGCAGCTCGGGCAGCGAGGCGTTTGTTCCGTTAGTGATCATGACTCACGAAGCGAGCGAGGGGGCTGCGAGCGAGGCCACCCAGCGAATCGCTGCATTGCCATCGGTCGAAGGCCGAGCCGTGCGGATGCCCGTACGAGAATAATCGCTGGCCTCAACGTTTTGCTGAGGTTGCCAGTCTGCGGGCGGTTCGCTAAACTCGCCCACCAGACGGTCGCATCGTCTCCTAACATATCCCTCCAACTCTGTTTTCAGATTCGCCGCCATGACCATGGATCGTAGCCTCAAGGTGCAAGCCGGGGCCATTAAAAGCCGCAACGTACTCACCCGCGCCGAACGGGTCGCACGTCTGAAAGAACTTGACCGCTTCGACGAGAGTGCCGGCATCATCGGCATGGCCAAGACGCGGGTCCAGAAGATCTCGTTGAAGAAGAAGAAGAAGGTCAAGAAGGCCGAAGAAAAATAAGCGCGGCGTCAATCTCAGGATTGACGTATCCAAGTTTCTCAAACTGCGTAGCGGATCCGCCGGCGCAGGAATTCTCGCGGCCCCGATTAGAAATGATCGGCTTAAGCCGATGGGCGATCGGCCCCGACTGTCGATTCAATCGACGTGGTCGCCACCATAGTGAGCCGAGTGGCTGCCGAATTGTTAATTCATTCGATGTTGGCCCCGCAATGTTGAGCCGAGGGCCTTACGGCCAATGCCATTTGCTTTCGACCGCGAAGCGGCCTTGGTAACCCGACGCGTCAGCGAGGCGACGAGCCCTGCGTCCCAAGGACTCGTCGCCTCCTGTCGATTACCCTCAAGTATCCCGAAAGGGATGATAGAAAATATCCGTACGTCAGCGCAGCGCCACCTACGGTTGTTCGTTGAAGATGGAGCGTCGACCCCGAAGTGGGTCGCGGACCTCGTCGTGAATGATCTTCCACCCCATTCGGGGTTGGCACGCGCGTTTCGCGGAGTTTCCGGTGGTGTTCGCTTGCGCTCAAACCACCGGCTATTTTCTAAAACGCCTTCGGCGTACGAAGACTTGTGGGTAATAACCAGCTCGTCGCCTCGTCCGCTACGACAGAAATTGATTGTGCGTTGCTTACGCGTCTCCGCTCAATTGATCGACGAACCGGTAGGGGCCCGAGTATCTCCGCCTTCCCGGTCGCTGATCACGCGATCGATTTAGTTCGTCGACAGCGAAATAGCGTGAGATCATCAGCGAGGGATCACATCGAATTCCTCGCTCACACTTCGGGCTATCAAATCGACAGCCCGGTCAGTCGCCTGGCAAATTTCTCGACGTGATCCCAAGTGGATCACTCGCCCGAGGCTGGCCCGTCTTGCTCAGCGGCTAGCTTCGCTGCTTTTTTCTCGGCGCGTTTGGCAACATGCTCGGTGGCGATCTGTTCCATTGTTTTGACTTCATCGGGAGCCTTCTTGTCGAATTGGCGCTCGTAAAGCATCTCGATGAACTCGACCAGTGGCAGTTTCCACGGCTGTTTGTCGCGATTCGCGTAGCTGCCAAACTTTTTCGGGCTGAGGCCGAGTTCTCGCGCCATTTGAATATGGGTGTGGGACAGGTGAAACTTCCTTCTCGCGTCGATCCAAGGTTGGAATTTGTGGGGGATGCGTTTCTTTTGGGCCATGGCAAAATGATTTGGAAGGAGTGCGCGTCAACGGTGATTTCCCCTGACTCGTGTTAGGTTACAATACCAGCCGTTTTTCCGCACGCCGCACAACACGAGAATGGAACCACATTATGCCGACACTCTGCCATCGATGGATGCTACTGGGATGCCTCAGCGCGTTATTGCCGATGCCCGGCATCGTCGTCGCCGACGATCCAAGCGGCGCGGCGGCTGCCTCGGCCGACTCGGAAGCGGTCTTCCACGACGACTTTGAGTCGGGTCTCGACCGGTGGGAAATATTGGATCCCGCCACTTGGAAGCTTTCTGAGCGAGACGGCAATCACACGATCGAAATCACCGCCCGCCAGTCCGCATACGCACCGCCGGTCCGCAGCCCGCTGCACGTCGCGTTGATCAAGGATTTGGAACTGAGCGATTTTGAGATCACGTTCCGTGTTCGCAGCACGAAGGATACCGGCAATCACCGCGATTGCTGTGTTTTCTTTGACTACCAGGACGACCAGCATTTTTATTACGTGCACCTCGGCGCCCGCCCAGACCCGCATAGCGGGCAGATTATGGTCGTCGAAGAAGCCCCGCGTTTGGCGTTGACGAAGAACGAGAAGCCCACGCCTTGGGACAGCGATTGGCACCAGGTCAAAGTGGTTCGCGATGCCGAGAGCGGTAAGATCCAGGTGTATTTTGACGACATGGAAACGCCGCACATGGAAACCACCGACAAGCGTTTTCAGAGCGGCAGGATCGGCATTGGTTCCTTCGACGACATGAACGAATTCGACGACGTGACCGTACGCGGTCACTAAAACACCGAGGCATGCCGCTCAGGCATGTTTTCGAGTTTCTTGATTCTCAGCGGTGCGCAGCGGTCCCACGCTCCGCACCCTTCCGCCAGCCCCAATCATCTGTGACGCTCCCTGCTGTGCCCTTTCCACCCCGTGCCCCCTTCCCCGCCACTCGACTGCGACGCGTCCGAGCCCATGATTGGACCCGCCGTTTGACAAGAGAGAACTCGCTCAGCGCGAGCGATCTGATCTGGCCCCTGTTCGTGTTTGATGGCTCCGGGTCGCAGCCCGTCGCTAGTCTTCCCGGCGTGTCTCGGTTGGGGATACGCGAGGCTGTGGCAGCGGCCCGGCGTGCGGTGGACCTGGGGATTCCGGCGATCGCGCTGTTTCCAGCTACCGATCCGAGTCGGAAGTCAGACGATGCTCGGGAGGCATTCAATCCGGACAATCTCGTCTGCCGGGTGACACGTGAAATCAAAGATGCCGTGGGTGATGCCGTGGGCGTGATTCTCGACGTGGCACTGGATCCCTATAGCAGCCATGGGCAGGATGGCCTGGTTCGCGATGGCCGAGTGATCAACGATGAAACCATCGACGTCTTGTGCCAGCAAAGTGTTGTGCAGGCAGACGCCGGATGCGATGTGATCGCGCCGAGCGACATGATGGACGGACGGATTGGACGCATTCGTAGCGCACTCGATGCGGCCGGGCATGGTGATACACAAATCATGTCCTACGCCGCCAAGTATGCCAGCGCATTCTATGGCCCGTTCCGTGATGCAGTCGGCTCGGCATCGAACCTGGGGGCAGCGGACAAGAAAACCTATCAACAATCCCCGTCGCAGTCCGATGAGGCGATCCACGAGGTTGCTTTGGATCTGAGCGAGGGCGCCGACAGTGTGATGGTCAAACCAGGGATGCCTTATCTCGACATCGTCGCGCGAGTGAAGCAGACCTTTGGTGTTCCGACATTCGCGTATCAGGTCAGCGGTGAATACGCGATGTTGCAAGCGGCGGGCGATGCAGGTTACTTAGACCGCGATGCGGTGATGATGGAGAGTTTGCTGGCATTCAAACGCGCCGGCGCCGACGGGATTTTGACATACTTTGCTGAAGCGGCTGCGGAGCGATTGCCATGACCACCGAAACCACGAACCGGCCACTCGGATTCCCGTGGCATTGGGAGGACACGTTGATCGCGGGTCGAATTCGGCCACTCGCGGCGGCTTCGGATCCCGACGGGATGTTGCTCGACGCCTGCCGCCGTCAGGATGACGGCGAAGAAGGTGTCATCGATCCGTTCTGGGCCACGACCTGGCGGGCCGCTTCGGGGCTCGATCGATATCTCGACCGTGTCGACATTCATGGTCAACGCGTGCTCGAGGTCGGCTGTGGCACCGGTCATGCTGGCATCGCGGCAATCCTGAGAGGGGCGCAGGTGACAATGACTGATGGGGTCGAAGATCCTCTGCACCTGGTGCGTTTGAGCCTATCGCGTCTGGGGCTCAAAGCGGATGTGCGAGTGCTGCGGTTGGGCCAAGATCAGATCATCGAGAGCGATCACGCGGAGTCTGCGACTACGAAATTCCCGTTCATTTTAGGCAGCGACGTGACCTATTTGCGTGAGCTATGGCCGGCTCTATTGATCACCGCCGAGGACCATTTGAGCCCGGGGGGGCAATTATTGCTCAGCGATCCCAATCGCGTGATCGGTAACGAGTTTCGCGAGTGGCTTCGGAGCGAGGCCCCGGCCTGGGATTATCGCCAGGAATCCGTCACACTCGAGGATGACGCGGAGCATCCCATTCGAATTATGTGTCTGAGCAGGAGAGCTAGATGATACGTGCGGCAGTCGTTGGTGTTGGTTTTATGGGCTGGATTCATGCCCTGGCGTATCGTCGCAGCGAGGCGGCTGAGATGGCGGGGTTCGCCAGTCGCAGTGCGACCAAGCGAGCGGGTGATTGGCGGGGGATTCAAGGTAACTTCGGCCCGCCGGGTGAACAGTTCGATGTCTCGGACATGATCGTCCGCGAAGACCTCGATGGATTGCTCGCTGATGATTCGATCGACCTCATCGACATCTGCCTGCCACCGCATTTGCACGTCGACGCCGTACTCGCGGCGCTGGCCGCCGGCAAACACGTGCTCTGCGAGAAACCGCTGGCGTTGACCGCGAGCGAGGCCGAGCGATTGACTTCGGAAGCGGCTCCTGGGCAACTGATGGTTGGCCACATCCTGCCGCTGATGCCTGAGTTCGCCTTGCTAGCTCGATTGAAGGCTGACGGCCGATTGGGACGTGTGGTCAGCGGTCGTTTCCAGCGCACGATCGGCCCCCCGGACTGGATCCCTGATTTTTACGACCTGAGTCGCGTTGGCGGACCGCTGCTCGATCTTCAGGTTCACGACGCGCACTTGATTCGGCTGCTCTTCGGCATGCCATCGGCAGTGCATACGGCATCGCACGACCGCGACGGCGTGCCGAAACGATACGAAACGGTACTGGATTACGACGATGCGGTGGTTAGCATTGGCGGTGGCGTCATCGATTCGCCCGCCCGCCCGTTCACGCACGGGTACGAGGTTTCGTTTGAACAGGCGACGGTGCGATTCGAGTTCGCCGCCTATTCCGATGGCACCACCGATTCGATCTCGCCAGTGATCTTGCACAACGACGGCCGGATCGAGCGACCGGAGCTCGGCGGTGGGGATCCGATCGATGCCTTTACTACCGAAGTGGACCTCGCGGCTTCCGTGGTCGGCGGCGCACCATTGCCCCCCGTCCTCGACCCGCAGATCGCTACCGACGCACTCAAAATCTGCGAAATGCAGATGCGAAAGTAATCGCCCATGAACATCGGCTGCTCTTCGTCGCAGGACAATGACATTGCGGAACGACTCATCGATTCGATCGGATCGATGGGCAATGTCGTGATCGCATTCTCAGGGGGCGTCGACAGTAGCGTGGTGGCCGCGGCAGCGACCCGTGCGATGAACCGACCGGGGCGAGGGAGCTGTCTGGCGGTGACCGCCCGCTCCCCTTCGTTGGCGAGCTGGCAGGCAGAGCTGGCGAGCCGGGTGGCTGGCGAGATCGGGATCGCGCACGATTTCGTCGCGACAGATGAGATCGAACGCGACGGCTACGTACAGAACGGAGCGGACCGTTGTTTTTATTGCAAACAGACGCTCTATGAGTTCCTGCAACCGATCGCGGTGGAGCGAAACGCCGTGATCCTGTCGGGGACAAATCTTGACGACCTCGGTGATCACCGGCCGGGTTTAGTGGCGGGAAATCTCGCTGATGTCCGCACGCCTTTGGCGGATCTCGGGATCGATAAACAAACCGTCCGCGGGATCGCGGACTGGTTCGGGCTCAGCAATGCGGACTTGCCTGCCTCGCCATGTTTGGCGAGCCGGATCGCCTACAACGTGGAGGTGACGAGCGATCGTTTGGCACGGATTGATGCGGCTGAAACCTGGTTGCGAGAACGTGGCGTCGGGGATCTGCGAGTGCGTTTACATGCCGGGGAACTCGCACGCATCGAAGTGATGCCCGAGAGATTGATGGACGTCGTCGAACTCCAGCAGCAGGATTCGCTCGTGGCGGCATTCACTGAGATGGGATTCCGCAACGTGACGCTGGATCTACGGGGCCTGCGAAGCGGCAGCATGAATGAAGCGTTGGTGACCCTATCGAGCATGCAGGTGAACCGATGAGCGATTTGGTCGGGTGTCGAATCGGTGATTTTCAAGTCCTGCGGCGGCTTGGTAGCGGTGGGATGGCCGATGTCTATGCCGCTCGCCAACTCGCTCTCGGGCGCGACGTGGCTTTGAAGGTACTCCGATCGGTTGCCGAGAATGATGACGATCACCTCAAGCGATTCCGGCGTGAAGCCCAGGCGGCGGCAAGGTTGAACCACCCGTCCATCGTGCAAATTTATGAATTTGGCGAGATCGATGGCGTGCATTTCATTGCCCAAGAACTGGTCGATGGCATCAACCTCAAACAAGCGGTCGACCGAGAGGGACCGTTCTCAGCCGACCAAGCTGTCAAGGTACTGCGCAGTGTTGGAAACGCCCTCCAAGTCGCCCATGCCGGCGGCGTGACGCACCGCGACATCAAGCCAGAAAACATCATGCGGGGCGCCCATGATGTCATCAAAGTCACTGATTTTGGCCTGGCGCGAATGCTGACCCAGGCCGACTCGAGCACCGCGAACCTGACCCGCGCCGGGTTGACTCTTGGCACGCCCCGCTACATGAGCCCTGAACAGATCCAAGGCGGCAAGGTGGACGCCCGCAGCGACCTGTATTCGCTCGGTGTCACCATGTATCACCTGTTGACTGGCTCGGCTCCGTTTGATGGCGATGAAGCTCTCGCTTTGGCGGTGAAGCACTTGCATGACACGCCACGGCCAATCGATCACGTCCGCGGGAAGGCGGACCTGCCCGCGTGGTTGGTATCGCTCGTGATGCGCTGCCTGCAAAAAGCGCCTGAGGCGCGCGTCCAATCGGCGACCGAACTACTGCAAATCGTGCAGACGCACTCTCCGGAAAGCTCGTCGAGCATTGAGATGCCGGCAGCGAGGCCCCGCTCCCGGGAAGCTCAGGGGAAGGGAGGGCCATCCGAGCCGATGGCCGAAACGACGCAGTCTCCCGCGATCACGTCCCAGACGGCTGCCGTGACGACGCAGTCGGATGCTGCGACGACGGCATCGAGCGGCACAGTGAGCTCAGCGACCATTGAGCTGCAGCGTGTCGTCGACTCAGCTCGCCAGAACCAATCGCGGCAGCAGTCCCGCCATCGGCTGACCTTGGTAGCGGTTGTCCTGGCGAGCCTGGTCAGCGGCGTCGGCGGCTGGATGGCGGCCCAGGCCTCTCGGCCGCGATCGATCGCAAGTGAACTCCGCGGTCCCATCGTGGCCGTCGCCGACACGATTGAGCAGCAGTACCTCACCGCCCTGACACGCAATGACGCACCGGCGTGGCAAGCGGTACTGGATTTCCCGATCCCACCGGATTCGCCTCAATCGGACTATCACGATAAGGCCAAATTGCAGCTGGCGAGGTTGTATATCGAGCAAGGTGATTACCCGGCTGCATCCCGGATCCTCGACGAACTGCAGCAGTCGACGTCGGTGAAGCGGCTGTATCTGCTGCTGGCCAAGGTCGAGCGGCACACGATCGCCATGATCACAGGTGACCAGGGTAGAGCGTCTCGTTTGAAGACGCAGATCAACGACAACTTTGCGGAGCTCTCAGTTGCCAACCCGGCCGCGGCCCAGCAATTTCGCCGGATCGTGCCCGAGTCCGAGCGGCTCAACCTGGGCTTGGTCGAAGGCGTCAACTGAGAGCCGGAAGTCTGCTGTTTTGTAGGGGATGCTCTCGCCAGAGGACTGGGCTTGGTCTGTCCGATGCGATATTCTGCTGCGCGTGAATATCTCAGATTTTGCTAACGAATCGTCGTCGTCTCCCATCCGCACAGTCGCTGTGATCGGGCTGGGGTTGCTCGGTGGGAGCGTCGCGAAATCGCTGCGAAGATCCGTCGGCGAAGCCAGTCCTCGCGTGATCGGTTGGGGGCGGCGGCCCGAAACCCGCGAATTTGCGATCAATCATGACTTGGTCGATGCGGTCTCGGACGATTTCGTCGAGGCCTCGAGGCTGGCGGACCTGGTAGTCATTGCCACCCCAGTGGACCGGATTGCTCAGTACGCGATCGAAGTCGCCAAGGAGTGCCCCAACGTGTTGATCACGGACGTCGGCAGCACCAAGCGTGGTATTGTCGACGCGGTGGCAGCGGCCCCGCGTGCGGCGACCCGGTTTGTCGCGGCGCATCCGATCGCCGGCAGTGAGAAAACGGGGATCGAGTTTGCTCGTGACGACCTGTTCGATCAAAAATCGATCGTGATCACCCCGTCGGGCCACGAGGTCGCAGGCGCGGTCGACGCCGTCGATCAGTTTTGGAGATCGACCGGAGGCCGGACACGCCGTTTGTCTCCACAACAGCACGACGAGATGATGGCAGTGACGTCGCACGCCCCCCACCTGATTTCAGCCATGGTGGCCCGGCAGGTTCCTGACGAGGCGATCGCGTTGGTTGGCCGCGGTTGGCTCGATACCACGCGGATTGCCGCGGGCGACGAAGGCTTGTGGACCTCGATCGTGACTGAAAATCGAGCCGCTATCCTTGCAGCAATGCAGGCGGCGGCACAAGATTTGTCGCGGTTAGTCGAGATCATCGAAACCGCCGACGACGAGGCCCTGACCGAGTACCTCCGAGCAGCCCGCCAGCAACGCGAATCGGCCCGGCCGCCGCGGAACCCATCCGCTCCAGCAAAGGCCGTCAAAACCGTCCCGCCCCCGAACATCCATCCTCCACGTTAAAACTCTCCTTTCTTCTCCCAAAATCGAGTTCCAGACATGCCGCTTTGGCAAATCGACATTCATCCGGCACCGCAACAGCTCGACCGGATGGGACTGCATACTGCAGACGAAATCTACCAGCTCGGTTTGGGCAGCGACCTGACCGTTGCTGCGGCTCGAGGTTTTCTCGTCGAGGGCGAGATCAGTGAGCAGCAGGCCCGTTCGATCGCAGCGACGCTGTTGGCCGACACGGTGACCGAGCGGATTGTCGTGGGACAAATCAGCGAGAATGAACCCGGGGACAGCGATCTGTTGTCCGAACCGCCAGAGTCGATGATGGAGAACCTCGCCGAACGCGGTGTGGAAGACCAACCGCACCTGGTCCATGTGATGAGCAAGCCGGGGGTGATGGATCCGGTCGCCGCGAGCACCCAGAACGCTCTCGCCGACAGCGGCCTCGATGCGGAGGCGGTCAAGACCTTCCGCAAGTACTGGATTTCGGGAGTCGACCAGAGCGGGCTCGATGCGATTTGTCGCCGGGCACTTTCCAATGACTCGATCGAAACCTTCGTGGTCGGCCCGTTGCGGATGAACGAGCTCGGCGTGGGGTCGCAGGGGCAATTCGAATTGGTGCGGGTCCCCATCCGCAGTCTCGATGACGCGGGGCTCGAAAAGCTGTCCAAAGAAGGGCAACTGTATCTGACACTTGTCGAAATGCAGACGATCCGCGACCACTTCGCATCGCTCGACCGGGATCCGACCGACATTGAGCTAGAAACGATCGCGCAGACTTGGTCCGAACACTGCAGTCACAAAACGCTGGCCGGTCGCATCCATTATCGTGGTCCAGCAACTGATGGCACCGCTGACGGTGACGAGCGTCAATACGACAACATGCTCAAGGAAACGATCTTTGCTGCGACGCAGTCGATTCGCCGCACGCTCGGCGACGACGATTGGTGCGTGAGCGTGTTCAAGGACAACGCCGGCATCGTCACCTTCGATGAAGATGACCATGTTTGTTTCAAGGTCGAAACGCACAACCACCCCTCGGCGCTCGAACCCTATGGCGGTGCCAATACGGGGATCGGCGGCGTGATCCGCGATCCGATGGGCACGGGCATGGGTGCCAAGCCGATCTGCAACACCGACGTGTTCTGTTTCGCGCCACCGGACGTGACGCCTGATGAGCTGCCGCCGGGAGTTTTGCATCCGCGCCGCGTGATTCAGGGCGTGGTCTCGGGAGTCCGCGATTATGGCAACCGAATGGGCATCCCGACGGTCAACGGCGCCGTCTATTTCGATCGTCGTTATCTCGGCAATCCGTTGGTGTACTGCGGCAACGTCGGCATCATCCCGGTGGGAATGGAGGACAAAGAGGTCAAGCCGAACGATTTGATCGTGGCGGTTGGCGGGCGGACCGGCCGCGATGGAATTCACGGGGCCACGTTCAGTAGCGCCGAATTGACGAGTGAATCGGAAACGCTGTCCGGCGGCGCCGTTCAGATCGGCAACGCGATCACGGAAAAGATGGTCCTCGATGTGTTGCTGCAAGCCCGTGACCGGGGGCTCTACAACGCGGTCACCGATTGTGGGGCGGGCGGGTTCAGTAGCGCCGTCGGCGAGATGGGCGAGGAGCTTGGAGCCGAGGTGTGGCTGGAGAAAGCGCCGCTGAAATACGATGGCCTGACCTACACGGAAATCTGGATCTCCGAAGCCCAGGAGCGGATGGTCTTTGCCGTACCCGAATCGAAGTGGGATGAACTGCGGGAGCTGTGCGAGAGCGAAGGCGTGGAGGCGGCGGCGATCGGTCGCTTCGTACCGACAGGCCGACTGCAGTTGACCTATCAGGGCGAGATGGTTGGTGACGTGGCCATGGAATTTCTGCACGATGGACGTCCTCCCGTCATCCGTGACGCCGTCTATCATCCTCCACAGGTAACCCCGCTAGGTATCGAGAGCCGCGATGCCGCCACTAACACGCAAACACTGCTATCGATCCTGGGCAGTTACAACGTGGCGAGCAAGCACTGGGTGATCCGGCAGTACGATCACGAAGTGCAAGCGGGCAGCGTTGTCAAACCGCTCGTCGGCCCGCAGTGCGATGGCCCGGGCGATGCCGCCGTCGTGCGTCCTAAGCTCAACAGCCAACGCGGGTTGGTGATCTCGTGCGGAATGAACCCCCACTACGGCGATTTTGATACCTATCACATGGCGACGTCCGCGATCGATGAGGCGATGCGAAACGCCGTCGCCGTGGGTGCCGATCCAGCCAAGATTGCGATCCTCGATAATTTCTGTTGGGGTTACACCGATCGGGCGGAAACCCTCGGCTCACTCGTCCGCAGTGCAATCGCATGCCAGGACATGGCTGTGGTGCTTCAAACCCCATTCGTCAGCGGCAAGGACAGTCTCAATAACGAGTTCAGTTACTTCGGTGACGACGGTCAAAAGCAGACGATCGCGATCCCGCCGAGCCTTTTGATCAGCGCGATGGGCCAGATCGCCGACGTCAGCAAGGCGATCACCATGGACCTCAAGGAGACCGGCAATGTGCTGATGCTCGTTGGACGGACGCGGCGGGAACTCGGAGGATCGCATTTCGGTCTCGTTGAGAACGTGAGCGGCGGCGACGTGCCGCGAGTCGACGCGGTCTATGCCAAGGAAGTATTCGCAACCGTCCACGCGGCAATCATGAACAGTGAAATCCGCTCCTGTCACGATTTGAGCGAGGGCGGTTTGGCCGTCGCGGCCGTCGAGATGTCTCTCGCGGGCGGGCTCGGTCTGGAGCTTTCGCTCGCCGATGTCTCACGTACCGACGGCGAGGGTGACCCACTGACAAGCAGCGAAATTCTCTTCAGTGAATCCAACACCCGGTTCTTGATCGAGGTCGCGCCCGACCAGGTCGCTGCAGTGAGCGAGCGAATGAGCGGGGCGGGTGTGCCGCTGACGCGACTCGGCGAAGTGACGTCCGGAACGACTGTGCAGATCGAAGATGGCGATGACGTGGTCCTCGACGTTGAGATCGCGGCTGCGAAATCGGCATGGCAAGCACCTCTGGATTGGCACTGAATCGCATGAAATCAAATTCTCGAACCAAACCCAAAGGGACGGCGAAGCCCAAGGCCACGAAGCTGCGGATTATCGGCGGCGACATGGGCGGCCGGACGGTGACGTACCACGGCGAGGAGTTCACGCGGCCGATGCGTGATAGCGTGCGGGAGAACCTGTTCAATATTCTTGGCCGGGGTATCCGAGGGACCACCGCCTTTGACCTGTTCGCTGGGACGGGTGTGTTGGCGTTTGAGGCGATCAGTCGCGGAGCGGTCCGAGCGGTTGCCGTCGAACCGGTCCGCAAGGCGGCTGAGCAGATCCGCAAGACCGTCGATCACCTCGATTTGGAAAGCAAATTCACGCTCGTCCAGGGCGATGCGTTCGCCGTTGCCAATCGGTTGCTGCAGTGCAGTGGCGAAGACGACACCCCGTGGGTGGTCTTCCTCAGCCCGCCGTATCGATTCTGGACGGACCCTGAGATGTTTCCCAAACTCTCGGCGATCATCCGGCGGGTGCAAAGTCACGCGCCACCGGGCAGCATTTTGGTTGCTGAGACGGACCATACCTTCGACACTGACCGCTTGCCTCCCGGTGACTGGGACGTCCGCGTGTACGGGATCACCCGCCTCGCTTTCATCGAGCCCGGCAACCACTGTGGGTTGAACCTGCCCGATTCGCTAGAGATTTAAAGCCCCCTCCTAGGAAACATCATGCAACTACTCGATACGATCTCCCGCATCGTCCACATCGCCACAGCGATCACGTTGGTTGGCGGCAGTGTGTTCACGCTGTGCGTGCTGTTGCCCTCGCTGAAAACGCTTTCAGACGATGCTCGGACGCAGTTCGCCGCGGCGATCAATGGTCGCTGGAAGCGGTTCATTCACGGTGGCATTTTGCTGTTTTTGGTCAGTGGGTTCTACAACTACTTCCGTGCCATGCCGGATCACAAGGGCGATGGGCTGTACCACGGCTTGCTAGGGACGAAGATGCTCATCGCTTTCGCGATCTTCTTCTTCGCATCGGTGCTGGTGGGCCGCAGCGCGGCGACGGAAGGGATGCGAGCGAACCGGAAGAAATGGCTCAGCGTGATTGTGATTCTCGCGGCGATCATTGTCGCGATCTCAGGGTTCTTGAAGGTACGCGGCGTCGCGATTTGAAGGTCGGCGGCAGGCAGTGGACCTGAGGCCGTGAACTCTGCTTCGATTTCTCATAAAACGCATGCGGCGAATTGACCGCCTCCCCCCACGGCGAAAAACGTTCTGCTAGAATACGGAAATTGTTCAGCGAGCTTAATCGCGGCCCCGTTTCAAGGCGTCTTCTGGGACGCTTCTATTCGTTTCGACACCGAGGAAAAAAATGGCGACAGTGACGTCGACCGATGTCCCGCAGGGCGGATCTGGCGATAGCCATGCTGCGACTGATGCGGGCCGCATGGAACAATTCTCCTATGACGATTCGATTGTGCGGATGTTTGCTGCCGCCACGATCGTGTGGGGGTTGGTGGCCACATTCGTTGGTCTGACCGTTGCCGTGCTCTTGGTCTTGCCGGGTATTTCGAGCGGTTTGGAGTGGATTAATTTTGCCCGACTGCGACCGCTGCACACCAACGCCGCGATTTTTGCATTCGCGGGCAATGCCATTTTCGCCGCTGTCTATTACAGCACACAGCGTCTATGCAAGGCGCGGATGTGGAGCGATGCCCTCAGTCGTATCCACTTTTGGGGCTGGCAGCTGATCATCGTGTTGGCCGCGATCACGCTGCCGCTGGGGATCACGCAGAGTAAAGAGTACGCGGAACTCGAGTGGCCGATCGACATTTTGATCGCCGTTATCTGGTTGTTCGTCTTCGGCGGTAACTTCTTGATGACCCTGATTCATCGCCGGGAACGCCACATGTACGTGGCTCTGTGGTTTTACATCGCCACCATCGTGACGGTTGCGCTGCTGCACATTTTCAATAATCTGGTAGTGCCGATCGGAACTTGGGCGAGCATTCCCATCTATGCCGGTGTGCAAGACGCGTTCATGCAGTGGTGGTACGGCCACAACGCGGTGGCGTTTTTCTTAACAACGCCGTTCCTGGGGTTGATGTATTACTTCCTACCGAAGGCTGCTGAGCGACCGGTGTTCAGTTACCGGTTGAGTATCATCCACTTCTGGTCGTTGGTGTTCATCTACATTTGGGCTGGCCCACACCACCTGCACTTCACGTCGTTGCCCGAATGGGCCAGCACGCTGGGGATGCTCTTCAGCGTGATGCTGTGGATGCCGAGTTGGGGGGGGATGCTCAACGGTCTGCTGACACTTCGGGGGGCGTGGCATAAGGTGGCTACCGACCCGGTGCTGAAGTTCTACGTTGTCGGTGTCACGTTCTACGGCATGGCCACGTTTGAAGGCCCGGCTCTGTCGGTTAAATCGATCAACGCGTTTACGCACTACACGGACTGGACGATCGCTCACGTGCATGCTGGTGCCTTGGGATGGAACGGGTTCATGGCGTTCGGCATGCTGTATTGGCTGATGCCTCGGATTTTCCAGACGAAGATTTGGAACGAGAAACTTGTCAGCCTCCATTTCTGGATCGGCACGCTGGGCATTCTCTTGTATATCGTCCCCATCTATGCCGCTGGCTTGATGCAGGGCTGGATGTGGCGTGCGATGGACGACACCGGGCACCTGATGTATCCGGACTTCATCGAAACGACTCAATCGATCGTGCCGCTGTGGTGGTTGCGCGTTGTCGGTGGATTGATGTATTTCAGCGGTGTGGTGATGCTCGGTGTCAACGCGCTGATGACTTGGTTGCATCGTCCTTCGGAGTACGAGGTGCCCGTGATCTCGGCGCCGCGTTTGAGCGACGAGTACCACGCACCGGGCAAGCCGCGTCAGAGCCCACTTGAGGGCGTGGCAGTGCTGGAGATGAGCAAGAAAATTGAATCGTTTGCCTGGATGGGTTGGCACCGGCGATGGGAGCGGCTGCCGGTGAAGTTCACGGTGCTGGTCACGTTGGCGGTTATCGTGGCGACGCTTTTCGAAGCGATCCCAGCCTTCTTGATCCGCAATAATGTGCCCACGATTGCCACGGTCAAACCGTACACACCGCTGGAACTCGCGGGACGGCATATCTATGTCTCCGAGGGCTGTTACAACTGTCATTCCCAACAGATTCGCCCGATGGTTTCTGAGACGAAACGCTATGGTGAATACAGCAAACCAGGCGAGGGTATCTACGACCGACCGTTCCAGTGGGGCAGTCGGCGGATCGGTCCTGACTTGGCGCGGGAGGGGGGCAAGCAGAGTAGTTTTTGGCACTGGACCCACTTCGAAAACCCCGAGAACGTTTCGCCGGGATCGGTCATGCCGAGTTACGTGCACCTGTTGACCGAGGACATGAAATACGACGCGATCGCGCCCCATGTCCAGGCGGCAGCGTATCTTGGAGCTGAGTATACCGACGAAGATCTCAACGACACCGCCGCCGTAGCAATGCGTCAGGCGGAGCGGATCGCCGCAGAGATTGTCGAGCAGGGTGGCCCAGCCAAGACGTACGAGAAACAAGCGGTGGCGTTGATCGCTTATCTGCAGCGGGTCGGCATCGATTTGTTTGCAGAGGAAACGCCGGAGACGGCAGCGGAGGGAACCGCGTCTGAGGCGGACTCCGAAGAACAGACTGCGATGGGGGCGGGCGATACCGCTGACGATCAATCGTAGCGAGAAGCGGACGGTTCCGGCCGATCGCCACGGCGATCGCGTTCAGGCCGGGGCCGCCAACCCATGATAGACTCACTCACAGACAACGGCGGCGCGTGCCACCGACTCACTTGGAAGGATCAAGACGAATGATCAAAGATTTAGTATGTGCGTTGGACTATTCGGTTTGCGCCGAATGGGCTTTGGCGTTGTTCGTGGTGGCGTTTGCAACGATCACGTACGGCACCCTCCGGCTGAGCCAGGATGCCTCGGATCGTTTTGCCTCGATCCCACTTTCCGATGACGTGGAGGATCCCCGTTCATGAATACGACGACTCCCGACCCAACGCATGATGCCGACGATGAGCACACCACCGGACACGTCTACGACGGCATCGAGGAATTTGACAATCCCTTGCCCGGTTGGTGGAAGTGGATCTTTGTAGCCTCGATCGCATTCTGCCCTCCGTACTGGATTTATTACCACGGCGGTACGCCTGGCCGTTCGATTGAAGAGACCTACTCAGTCGCATTGGCTGACAACACGCGACTGCAGTTCGAAGAGATTGGTGAACTGCAACCGACCGCGGAAACCATCGTGAAGTATATGTACGAGGACAGTTGGCGCCGGGTGGGCAGTATCGTCTTCCAGACGCACTGTGTCTCCTGTCATGGCCGCGACGGCGAGGGCAAAGTCGGCCCGAACCTGACGGATGATGTATACAAAAACGTCACGCATATTGAAGACATCGCCAGCGTCATCAACAACGGTGCTGCAGCGGGAGCGATGCCGAAATGGTCCAATCGATTGCATCCCAATGAGGTCGTGTTGGTCTCCGCCTACGTCGCGAGTCTGCGAGGCATGGATTTAGATGGGCCCCGCGGTCCCGAGGGAAAAACGATCCCACCATGGCCTGAACTAACCGTGAGCGACGAGGACGCCCCCGCCGACGATTCTTAGCAAGCTGGCGAGATTCCCATGAGCAACCACCAAACCGATTCGATTCACGAGGAGTGGGCTGCTGCCGCCGACGATGTGCTCAGCACGATGGAGGCCGATGGCAGCCGCCGTTGGTTGCGACCCCGGCTCTCGATGGGCCAGTGGTGGAAGAAGCGTCGTGTGGTCGCTTATCTGTTGATGGTGGTTTTTGTCTTGATTCCCCATCTGCGGATCGGTGGCAAACCCGTCGTACTGATGGACCTGGTTTCCCGCCAATTGACGGTCTTGGGGAAAACTTTCTATCCCACCGATAGTTTGATTCTCGCCTTTGGGATGCTGGCGGTTTTCATTTCCATTGTGCTGGTCACGGCGATCGCGGGCCGGGCATGGTGCGGATGGGCGTGTCCACAGACGGTCTACATGGAGTTCCTGTTCCGGCCGATTGATCGTTTTTTTGAGGGCACGGTCGGCCGCGGTGGTAAGCCGAAGGCAGACATGGGTGGGTTGCGTAGTATCGGGCGGATCATCGTCTATCTCTTGCTCTGCATGTTTCTGGCCCATACGTTTCTAGCGTATTTTGTCGGTACCGACCGCTTGGCGGAGTGGGTGCGGACATCACCGCTGGAGAACCCATCGGCATTTCTTGTCATGGCAGGCGTGACGGCATTGATGATGTTTGACTTTCTGTATTTTCGCGAACAGATGTGTACGCTGGCATGCCCCTATGGTCGTTTTCAGTCGGTCATGCTGGACGAACAGTCCAAGATCGTTGCCTACGATCCCGTCCGCGGCGAGCCGCGTGCCAAGGGCAAACGACCTGCAGCCAATCCGGCAGGTGACTGCGTCGACTGCCACCAATGTGTCGTCGTCTGCCCGACAGGGATCGACATCCGCGACGGGCTGCAGATGGAATGCGTCAACTGCACCCAGTGTATCGACGCGTGTGACAACGTGATGGAGCGTGTGGGGCTGCCCAAGGGCTTGATCCGTTACAGCTCGCAAGACGAAATTGCTCGCAAGCCGAGGCAATTGTTCCGCGCCCGGACAATTGCCTATCCGCTGCTATTGTTGGCGGTGCTGAGCGGGTTCGCCTGGGCAATCGGCAGCAAGGTGGGTTTTGACGCCCGATTGTTGCGAGGAAATGGGGCACCATTTTCGATCACGGCCACGGGCCAGGTCAACAACTCGTTTAAGTTGCGATTGGTCAATCGCAGCAGCGAGCCGCAGCAATACACTCTGACGGTATCCAAGCCGGAGGGCGTGACGCTCGATGTTCTGGAGGAGCAGCTGCTCAGCCTGGACCCGGGCGGCAACGTGCTCGTGCCGCTCAATATGGAGTTCGCACCGATCGTGACCCGGGGCAGCGGTAGCGGCAGCAAGTCGGCGACGCTCGTCGTCGAGGACGGCCAAGAGCGGCGGCACGAACTCGCCTTCACCCTGCTCGGCCCACGCTAGCGGCATTGGGAGGGCGCCCGTCGGGCGAGAATCGCAAAAAGCCCCCTCTCAAGTGCTGTTTGCGACCTAGGATGAATTAAGATGCACCGAGGTGCAGCCCGCTGCGCGGACATTTTGAAAGATTCTGCGCCTCGCTTGCCGCTGCGATCCGCCCTGTATGCTTGCCGCCCCCCCCCACTGTCTGACTTCTTGAACTCAAGGGATGTCCCCATGCTCTCCGCGATTCTCACTGATTCCTACGCGACCGATGGAGCGATTGTCCTGATCGTCGGAATCCTGCTGGCGTTGCTGTTCCTGATCGTCCTGATGAAGCACTACTACATCAAGGTAGGGCCGGATCAAGCGATCGTGAAATCGGGACGGGGCGGGGTCGAGGCCGTTTGTGGGCAGGGGATGTTGATCATCCCGCTGATCCACCAGTACGAATTCATGGATTTGACGCTCAAAAGCTTTGAAATCCATCGTGAGGGCAGTGCCGGGTTGATCTGCCGCGACAACATTCGCGCCGATATCAAGGTCGCATTCTTTATTCGTGTGGCGAACTCTCCGGCCGAGATGAAAGAGGTCGCCGAAGCGATCGGAGCGAAACGCTGCAGCCAGATCGAGACGCTCCGAGAGCTATTCGATGCGAAATTCAGCGAGGCGCTCAAGACCGTCGGCAAGCACTTTGATTTCATCGATCTGTATGACCAGCGTGACAAGTTCAAAGATCAGATCCTCAAGGTCATCGGCACGGACCTCAATGGATACCGGCTCGACGATGCCGCCATCGACTATCTTGAGCAAACGCCGCTGGACATGCTCAGCCCGAGCAACATTCTCGATGCGGAGGGGATCAAGAAGATCACCGAGTTGACATCGACAGAGAAAGTCAAAGAGAACCAATTCACTCGCGATCGCGAGAAGACGCTCAAGAAGCAAGACGTTGAGGCTCAGGAAACGATTCTGTCGCTCGAACGGCAACGTGTCGAAGCTGTCGAAAAGCAGAATCGCGAGATTGCGGAAATCACCGCTCGCGAGCAGGCCGCAGCGACCAAGGTGCAACAGGAACAGCGGCTCGAAGCCGAGCGAGCTCGCATCCTCACTGAAGAAGAAATTGGTATCGCCGAGGAGAACAAAGCGCGGCAAGTCTTGGTTGCTCAACGCAACAAGGAAAAAACGGACGCGGTCGAACAAGAACGAGTGACCCGTGACCGCGATCTCGAAGCGACCGAGCGGTTGCGTGTCGTCGGCGTGGCTGAGGTAGAGAAAGAGAAAGCGATCGAAGTCGAGCAGCGAAATATCCAAGAGGTGATCCGCGAGCGAGTCGCTGTCGAACGATCGGTCGTTGAAGAACAGCAACGAATCAAGGACACCGAAGAGTTTGCGACCGCCGATCGTGCTAAACAGGTGCAGATCACGGCTGCCGAAATGAAGGCGGAAGAGGAACGCATCCGACAAACCAAGCTGGCTCAGGCCGAGAAAGAATCGAGCGAGTTGCTGGCCGAGAAGATTCGCATCGAAGCCGAAGCGGACCGCGACGCTGCCGAGAAGAAGACGGCAGCGACGAAAATGCTCGCCGAAGCGGAAACGGCTCAGTCGGCTGCAACCGGTCTGGCCGAAGCTCAGGTCCAAGAGGCCAAAGCGATATCACTCGAGAAGGAAGGCCTCGCCGAAGCCAAGGTGTCTCGCGAGAAGTACAGTTCCGAGGCCACCGGCATCACCGAGAAGGCCGAGGCGATGAAGAAGCTCGATGGTGTGGGCAAGGAACACGAAGAATTCAAATTGGCGTTGGCCAAAGAGAAGGACGTCGAGATCGCCGCGATCGATGCTCAACGCGGGATCGCGGAGAGCCAAGCCGGTGTGATCGGAGACGCTCTCCAGGCTGCTCGCATCGACATTGTCGGTGGCGACGGCGAGTTCTTTGAACAGATCACCTCGGCGGTCAAGGGAGGCAAGGCGATCGATCGCTTCGTCTACAACAGTAAAGTCGCTACTGATATCAAAGACACGTTCTTCGATGGGAATGCCGATTACTTCCGCAGCCAAGTGGAGGATTTGATCGGCCAGTTCGGACTTGATACCGACGGTGTGAAGGACCTGTCGATCGCCGCACTGATCGCCAAGATGCTGGGGATGGCGTCGACCGACGACATGCGAACTCAATTGACGAGTTTGTTGAGCGTCGCGGCTACCGCCAACGTCGCTGACCAGAAGGCGGGACGCCTGCTGGCTCGCCCTTCCCAAAACGGAGGCGGCCAAGGTGGGAGCACCGTTGCGGCCAAACAGGTCAAGAAGGTCAAACCGAATCCCAAAGCTTGATCGATAGGACATCCCCATGAGTGACACACAACTCGCCGGTGGTACCTACGAGATCCTCCGCAACCGCCTGAACGAATCCGCGGGCGAATTGCGGAAGCGGTTGGGCCAACTCAATGCCGATCGCAGTGAGGTTTTCGGCAATATTGAAACGCGATTGATCGCGACTCAACGGATCACGACCGAGCACAACTGTATCGCCCGCGATATCGTTTCGATCGGCGACCATTTCGTGTTCGGCTACAACGTCCAGTTCGGATTGAAGACCGAGATCCATCTTCCCGATGTGTTCGCTATCTACCGAATGGTCGATCATGAATTCCATCGCGAGTCGCTCGACCTGATCAGCGATCCGTCCTTCGTTCACGACTTTGAGGAACTCTATCGGTTCTACAAGGGCACCACCTTCCTGCGGTTCTTTGTTGCCGGGCCGATCCTGCACATGGTGTTTCAGATCGGACGAACCGCTAGCGATATCAAGTCGTTTAAATGGCGGATCACGGATGGGACGATCGAGTACATCGATAACCGTAGCGATCATGAAGTGAAACGTCCGGCCCAGCATGCGTTTGCCTGGAAACGGGCAACGCGCGACATGCATCACTATGGGGAACACCCTCACATTTCGATCGAGGACAAGGTGTTCGTCGAAACTGTTGGTGGCGACCTCACGATCAAAGTTGAGAACAACACCAGCAGCGGAGAGGGGATCTATGACGAACCGGTCGACAACCCCGACCAAAAACTCGACGACGCCGAGACTTACTTTGCCGTTGTCGGCAACCTCGTGTTGCTGAAGATCAAACCCTATCAAGAGAACGCCTTTCGCTACATTGTCTTCAGCGGCAAGGTCAATCAAGCCGTGCGGCTCGACGAGATTCAGCATTCCTGCGTGATGCTGCCGGGTGACCAGGGCCTGATTTTTCCAGGCGGGTACTACTTGCAATCGGGCGAGTTCAAACGGTTCGATCATGGCCTCGCTGACATGCGTTACGAACGCACAATCGCCTCGCCCAACGGCGAGGATTATCTGTACCTGTTTAGCAATCTCGAGCAGGGTACCTACGTGCAGCTGAGATATAACCAGATCCGCCAGAGCGTCGACACACCGCTGGTCTGCCATGGCCAGACGTTTTTCGAAGCCGGTGAAATGGTTTGTTTCAAGGGCAACCAAGCACCTCAGAAGCACCACCCTATTCAGATCTGGCAAACACCGTTCGTCGGTCAAGACTTCTTACCGCCCCATCAAACCGATTCGCTGCTGTTCAAGATTGGCAACAAAGACCTCGTCGGCGGGATGGCGGAATGCAGCGAGGTCCTGCAGCTGATCGAGAAGGACGACAGCTATGACGGCTTGTACCAGGATCTCGTCAAGAAATCGGGAGATATCCTCGACAGCTTCTTTTGGATCGATAAACCCGAAACTCATCATCTCAACGAGCCGCTCGGTGAAATTCGCAATACCGCGACCGCAGCGATCGAAGAGTTTGAGAAGGTCACCCGGGTCCGCAGCGAAACGAGGAAGCAAACAGCGCGCGTTGAATCGGCGATCGAAGAGACCCTCAAAGAGGTGGAACGCTCGCGGTTTGAATCGATCAACGACTTCGTTGCCTCCTTGGCGAAGTTGCGTGAGCACCGCGGTCATGCGATCACCCTGCGTGATCTCAAGTTCGCCGATCTATCGCTCGCTGAATCGCTCGAAACTCAACTAACCGAAGCGACCACGCGGCTGAGCCGCCGCTGCGTCGACTTTCTATTAACTGCCGATTCTCTCGCACCCTATCACGCAGCGATCACGGCGGCCGAGGCCAAGATTCCAGAGGTCGACAGTGTTGCCAACGCAAAGGAACTCGAAACGGAGATCGATACAGCGGCCTCGGAGCTCGAACTGCTCACCGAAACGGTCAGCAACCTGCAGATCGATGACGCGACCCAGCGAACGGAGATCATTGACGCGATCGGCGATGTTTTTGCCACGGTAAATCGTGTTCGCAGCGCCCTGAAGAATCGCCGTCGTGAGCTGATTGGGATCGAAGGGCGCGCCGAGTTCGCTTCCCAGATGAAACTGCTGCAGCAATCCACAGCCGGCTACCTCGATGTTTGTGATACGCCGGCACGCTGCGACGAATACATGACCAAGGTGATGGTCAGCCTGGAAGAATTGGAAGGTCGATTTGCTGAATTCGACGAGTTTATCGAAACGCTCGCGGAGCGACGCGAAGAGATTTACACCGCGTTTGAATCGCGGAAGGTCGCTTTGTTGGAGAAACGCAACCAACGCGCCGAATCTCTGGCCTCGGCAGCCGACCGAATTCTAAAAGGCATCTCCGCCCGTGTCACCGCGATGGAGTCGAGCGACGCGATCGCTGCCTACTTCGCCGGCGATTTGATGGTCGGCAAAATCCGCAGCTTGATCGAGGAACTCGATGAGCTCGGCGATGCCGTTCGTGTGGGGGACCTGCAAGGCCGTTTGAAAGTCGTCCGTGAGGATGCCGTCAGAGGGCTCAAGGATCGACAGGACTTGTTCGAGGATGGGGGCGACGTGATCCGATTGGGTGAGCGAAAGTTCGCCGTCAACACACAGCCGCTCGACCTGACCACGGTGTACCGCGGCGGTGAACTTTGTCTTCACTTGACCGGGACCCAGTTCTTTGAGCCGATGAGCGACCCACGGCTCGAGGCGTCGCGTGAATTGTGGGACCAGCCGCTGGTTAGTGAGAACCGAGAGATCTACCGCGCCGAGTATCTGGCGATGGATCTGTTTCACACGGTACAACAGTCCCCACGCTCACAGCCCGTCGAGCTAGCGTGGGTCAGCCAGCAGATGAACGGCCGTTTTGACGAAGGCTATGCCAAGGGCGTGCACGACGTCGACGCCACCGCGATCTTGAATACCATCCTGCAAATCGACGATCAACTCAGCCTGCTTTGCTACGAACCCACGCTGCGTGCTTGCTCGCAATTCTGGTGGCATTTACTGCTCGACGAACGACGCCGTGGCGAGATGAGCGATTGGATCGCGGGATTTGCCAAGCTTGCCCGGGCGTTCCCCAACGCCCAGCCTGCCATTGAATTCCGCGAGCGATTGAGCCAACTCGCAACATCGGACGCCGCGATCTGGAGGCCGCTCTTTGGCGAACACCTTGCCGCGGATCGAATCGCTCAATACCTTTTCGACGAACAGCTTGTGTCGCCATCCAAGACGACGCTCAGCGGCCGAGCAGCGGAGCTTTTTGAAGAGTTCCGAAATGCACTGCCCGCGTCGGACCGGAAGAAATGGTTGATCGCGGGACTGCGTAACAACGCAGAAGATCCTTCGCGCCTCTATGTGCTCGCCCGCAACTGGGTCGATGCATTCTTGTCCAAACGCCCGGTGCCGAGTGACGGCGACGTCGATCCGGCGGCCGGGTACCGCGACGAACTCGCCTGGTTCGTGCTCCGCGATATCGTCGGCGAGTCGCAGTCCGAATCCATGGCCATGCAGCCACCGATGGATGCTGACGATAACGCCTCTCGGCAAGATCGAATCAGCGTTGTCGAGGTCCCCGTTGCTGCCGTGGTGGATTCTCTCGTGGGCAGTCATGAGCGGATCCACCAGGGCGAGATGCCGATTCATTACCACGAGTTCATGCATCGCCTGGGCGGCTATCGAGCTTCGGTTGTGCCGCGTTATCGGGCCCTGCACGATGCCAAAGCGGAATTGGTCCAGGAAGCTCGGGACTCGATGCGATTAGATGAGTTCAAACCGAAGGTGCTCAGTAGCTTCGTTCGCAATCAATTGCTCGACGAGGTCTATTTGCCACTGATCGGTGATAACCTTGCCAAGCAGATGGGCGTGGCCGGGGCGGACAAACGCACCGATCGAATGGGATTGCTGTTGCTGATCTCGCCTCCCGGATACGGCAAGACGACGTTGATGGAGTACGTTGCCAACCGTCTCGGGTTGGTCTTCATGAAGATCAACGGTCCGGCAATTGGCCACGGCGTGACTTCGCTCGACCCTGCCGAGGCTCCCAACGCGGCCGCTCGCGAGGAAGTCGAGCGGTTGAACCTGGCCCTCGAGATGGGGGACAACGTGATGCTGTATCTCGATGATATCCAGCACACGCATCCCGAGCTCCTGCAGAAGTTCATCTCGCTTTGTGATGCCACCCGCAAGATCGAGGGTGTGCGTCATGGCAAGACACGCACCTATGATCTGCGTGGCCGGCGTGTGGCGGTGGTGATGGCGGGTAACCCTTACACCGAGAGTGGCGACCGATTCCAAGTCCCCGACATGCTCTCCAACCGCGCTGATGTTTACAATCTCGGCGAGATCATCGGTGACAAGGCCGACGCGTTCGAGATGAGCTATATCGAGAACTGTTTGTCCAGCAACACGACACTCGCCGCTCTGGCGTCGGCGCCCCCTGTCGATGCGCGACGGATCGCGATGGCGGCCCAGCGTGATTCGATGGAAGGTATCGAACTAGAAAGCAACCTGTCACTTGACCAAACCCGTGACATGTTCGAAGTCATGCGGAAACTACTCCGCGTCCGCGACGTGGTGCTCAAGGTCAATCGCGCCTACATTCGCTCGGCCGCGCAAGCCGACTCCCATCGAACCGAACCGCCCTTCAAGTTACAGGGAAGTTATCGGAACATGAACCGGATCGCCGAACGCGTTGCTCCGGTGATGAACGATGCCGAGTTGCAGACGTTGATCGTGAGCAATTACGAGCAAGACGCACAGACGTTGACAACGGACAACGAAGCCAACGTGCTCAAGTTCAAAGAGCTGATGGGGATCATGACGCCTGAGGAAACTCAGCGTTGGGACGCGATCAAGTACGCCTTTGTCGAGAGCGTCCGGATGGCGGGAATGGACAGTGAGGATCAAGTTGGCCAGGTGCTGCGTCAACTTGCTTCGATGCGTGACGGGCTCGAATCGATTCGCCAGGTCCTTGCCAAGGCTATCGCGATGACGGACCATTCCGGCGAGGAACGGATGGATGCCCGCATCGACACATTGCGGCAGTCACTGCTCGCGATCGGCGACTCGCTCAGTCATCAAATGGAATCGACCGGGAGCCAGATCGAAAATTTAGCTCGCCAGAACGCTGCTACGCCGATTGAGCAGAAGGTGCTTGTCCAGCATAAGGTGCCGCGGGTAATGGCCGAGCTGATCAAGGGGCAATTTCACTTGATGCAGGAATGGATGCGTCCTCTGTTGACCGAATCCATCGACAATGGCCGCGATATCGATCGTCTGCTGAAACAGCTCGACCAGATGATGCAGACCTACCGGGACGTCGAGGATGTACTCGACCCCGGTCCCGAGCAGGAATAATCGCATCGGGAAAGTCGTATTGGACGAACCAACGAGCTGCTCAATATCCAGAAGTATCCCGTCAGGGATGATAGAAAATAGCCGGTGGTTTGAGCGCAAGCGAACACCACCGGATACCACAGAAAAGCTCTCGCTAAATCCGCCAGTTATTGATCACGGGTTGCTAGGTTGGTAACCCGACGCGTCAGCGAGGAAAACGCAGTGCGCTGCGTGGTCAAGAGATCATCCTCGCTGACGCCTCGGGTTACCAAGACCGCCTCGCAAACTAGAGTAAGTGCCATTCGGCCAGCGCCGTCGGCTCATTCCACCGCAAAACTTCATCGGACCAGCTTCTGGCGCGCGGCTGAGGCTCCAACGTGACTTGGCCTCGCCGATGCGATAGACTGGCGATTCTAGCCTGCCCACCGTCCTGCTTCGGATCCTGCCACCATGCGACTTGCCGATTTATTTCGCGCCCGCGATGTATCTCGCATCGAGTCGTTGCGTTTGGCCGCCCGCCAGGCCGTCGAAGGGCTAGCGGTTGGCAGGCATCGCTCGCCGCACAAGGGGTCGAGCGTTGAGTTTAAAGAGCACCGGCCCTATGTGCCGGGTGATGAACTGAAGAATATCGACTGGAAAGCGTTCGGGAAGAGCGATCGTTTATACGTTCGCGAGTTCGAAGAGGAGACCAACCTGCGCTGCATGTTGCTGGTCGATCAGAGCGGCAGCATGGCTTATGGAGGCGAGCGAGCGAGATCGCTTAGCCGCGAAGCCCAGACCTCTGCTGCGGGAGCGTCGGATTCGGCCGCCCCCTGGTGGAATGGGACGAAGCAAGAGTATGCGATGGGGCTCGCTGCGGCGTTGTCCTACTTGATGCTTTCCAATCAAGACTCGGTGGGCGTGATGACATTCGACGCCAAGGTGCGAGACGTGGTCCCACCCCGGATGCTGCCGTCTCATCTCAACGTCATTTTGAACGCGCTCGTTCAGGATCATCGCGGTGGCGAGACCGACCTGGGCACGGTGCTGCGTCAAGCATCCGTGAAGCTGCCGCGGCGCGGTTTGGTGGTGCTGATATCGGATGGATTTGGTGATGTGGAATCGCTCGGCCGCTCATTGACGTTGTTGCGGGGCGGTCGACAAGACGTGGTGTTTCTCCAAGTCGTCGATCCTGACGAGTTGGACTTCCCCTTTGAAGAACGCGTTGACTTCCGTGATCTCGAGGCGACCGATCGGCACGAGATCATTGACGCCCGCCAGATTCGCGACCGCTATTTGGAATCGCTCAAGAGACACAACGACATGATCGCTGCGGCATGCCGGCGGAACCATGTCGACCACCTGTTGATACGCACCGATCTGTCCCTGGTGGACTGTTTGTCTCGGTTTGTCAGGATGCGGCAAGCGGGACCGGTTTCCGGGGCGGCCCATGAGGCGATTCAAGGCGGGCCGTCGGTGGAGGTCGGCCCATGAGTTTAGTCAACGGTGTGATGGCGTTGGGAGCGGCGGCATTTGTCGTCCCGTTAGCGATACATTTGTTGTTTCGTAGTCGCTTTCGCAGACTCGATTGGGGAGCGATGTTCCTGTTGCAGGATATTGTCAACGCGAACCGCCGGCGAATGCAGTGGCACCAGTGGATCCTCTTGCTGCTACGCTGTGCGATCCCGATCCTGCTAGCGTTCGCGATGGCGCGGCCCTTGCTATCATCGATCGGTCCGCTCGGAGGCGAAGCGATCGCGGGCGAGAGCCCGGTCTCGTTGATTCTGTTGGTGGACGAGAGTCGTTCCATGTCTGCGGGGGCACGTTCGGCCCACGCGATCGAGTCCATCAACGAACTGCTCGATTCGATGCCTCGACGCGATGAGGTTATCCTGATTTCGAGCAGCCGGTTGTCGGCACCGCCATCGCGGGGTGGTCCTCGTGACGCCCGCGAGACCCTGCGTGAACTTCGCTTTGACGGAGCGCCCTTCGATATGGCGGCGGCGCTCCAGGCGGGGGTCAATGCGTGTCGCGACGCCACTCATCCCTACCGCCGGATCATCGTTGTATCGGATTTTCAAGAGAACGCGTTTGCGAACCCAGACGAAACGGCGGGCTCATCCTTCCTCGCATCGCTCGAGCCGATTCAGGATCGTTTATCGGGATTCCAACCGAGACCGCAACTGGATTTTCTCGACGTCACCGATACCAACGCGGATGCCAGTTCCCTCGCCAATGTGGTTGTCGAATCGGTCCAGATCGATGCCACTGCGATTCTCGTCGATCGTCCGGTGTCGATATCGGCCACGGTTCGCAATGATTCCGATTTGCCAGTTGTGAACGTCCGCGCGGGCTGGATGATCGATGGCCGGGTGTTCGATACCGAGACGATTTCGCTCGAACCGCGTGGCACAGTGCATTTGAGTTGGCAGACGACTTTCGACGCCGCCGGTGGAGCGAGTGTGGGGTTGACGCTTGAGCACGCCGATGCGATTCCCGCCGATAATCGTCGCGAGTTGGCCGTCGAGGTTCTCAGTCCCATCCGCGTTTGGTTGGTCGACGGGCAACCCTCACAGGAACCGCTGCAGGGGGAAACCGATTTTCTCCGGATCGCGCTGAGCCCGTATGCGTTTCGAGCATCCGGTCGGCTGGCCAATGCAACGTCCGCGAACGGGGCCCATCCCACGGAGCCTCGCGATCTCGTCTCCACCAAGGTAATGTCGCAGCGGGGCCTCATCAAACAACTCGCCCCGCTCGTTGCGGATGATCCGGCCCGGGGGCGATCCTCTGAGGCCGCCGAGGGACCGCTGCCCGATTTAATCGTGCTCGCCAACGTGGAGCGTCCTCCGAGGGCTGAGGATCAGGATCCGCTATCGCGGTACCTGTCGGCGGGAGGTCATGTGTTGTTCTTTGATGGCGATCAAGTCGACCCGGCGGCGTGGGCCGATTGCGAGTGGTTGCCGGCTCAGATTCAATCCACGATCGAGAGCCAAGATTCTCCCTTTCGGATCGTACCGCCGGGGGCCAGGTTATCGGTTTGGCAGTCGCTCGGTGATGCCGATGAGTCGCTATTCGACCCGGTGGAGATTTCGCAGTTGCGATCGCTCTCACCCGAACCATCCTCGTCCTCGGTCTGGCTCCGCACAGAATCAGGAGAGCCCTTGGTCGTCACCGGGGCGGATCAGCTGCGGGCCGCCACCGCTCCAGGCGATCAGACGGAAGAGGGAAACAGGGATCAGGGGGGACTGGGACGCGTGATGCAGTTCGCGATTGCATGTGATACGTCTTGGTCCAATTTGCCGCTGCGTCCGGTATACCTGCCGATGATGCAGGAACTGGTATTGGAAATGGTCGGGAAGGACTTCCCCAGCAGCCAGTTGCCGGGGACGCCGATGGTGATTCCTCCAATCTCTCCGCCCGGCGATCAGGACGCTGCTGCCTGGCGGGTCACTGCGTCCGGCGGAGCGTTGCAAAACCTGCCGGTTTCATCTGGATCGCCTCTGGTATTCCATGAAACTTCGATCGTGGGCGCCTACCGATTCGGGAATGTGAGTGATCTTGCCACAGACGGTGATTCGGTTCCGCAGGCGGTGGCGGTGCGGGTGGTAGACGTGCCGGCGTCGGAGTCGACGCTACGCAGCGTTGCACCGGAGCTGATGGAGGAATGCATCGAGCGACTCGGTGCCGATCGCTACCGGGAGGCTGGTTCCCTCGTCGAGGCGACACAGCGTGATCGGTTTGGGAGAGAACTTTGGCGTCCACTCTTGTGTCTGTTGATCGCAGTGATGATTGGCGAGGTTCTCTGGCAGCAGCGGGGCGTGCTGCGCGCGGCGAATCCGTTCACTCGGCCGCGTCCGGAAGCGATGTGATGCCAGAGTTGTTAGCTAGTTTGCGATTTTCATCCGACTTGCCGGTTTGGCTGATCTGCCTGGGTTCGCTCACGGCAGGACTCGTCGTGATGGTGCTGTATCTGCGGGAAACGGCGAAGCTTGACGCCCCCTGGTCATGGCTGTTGCCCGCGATGCGTGGGACGGCCATCGTTCTGGCCTGCCTCCTCTTGGCTGGGCCCGTCTGGCATCATCGTCAAGTCATCGGCAATCCAGCTCGCATCGTGTGGGCGGTCGATCGCTCGCAGAGCATGGCTGAGCGAGATTCTCAGACTCAAACCTCCCCCGACCGGCTGCGTCGGGCCACGGACTTATTGTTCGGCCAGTCCGGCCACGACGGATGGATCGAACAACTGCGCCCGACGCACGAGATGGATGTGGTGACGTTCGCTGACCTTGCACACCTCGCCTGGAGTTCATCATCGGACACAGCCACCGAGATGATCGGTGGAGACAACCGGGCTGATTCGTCCCGGCAATCCGATCAGGAGACGACTGCGTCGATGGAGCAGGCCAGTGGGACGAGGACGGATTTGAGCGCGCCGCTGCGGATTCTGGCTGACGATGCGGGGGCCGACGCCAGTTCGGGCGACGCAGAAGACGCTCCCTCTCGGGCGGTCGTGATGTTTTCCGATGGACGGGACTCGGCCGGGCGAGCCGATGCGAGCGATGTCGCTGCGAGGTTGGCGGATGTGGGCTGGAAAGTACACACGATCGCCATGGGCAGCGTGGACGAGCCTGCTGATATCGGTGTCGTCGACGTCGACGCACCGGCGCGAGTCGCCGATGATGGGCGTGCCGCAGGACAGGTTTGGATCAAGCATTTTGGAAACGAAGGACGAACCGTTCGAGTCGATATCCGAAGCGGCGAGCGATCGGTATGGTCGGAAACTGTGCTGATTTCTGAGGACGGTCAAACGCCCGTCGATTTTGATTTCCCGGTCGAGCCGTTGCTCGAGCATGCCAACCAAAGAGACATTCGCGGCGTCGATCGCGATACGGTGGCGTTGCCATTAACGGCCCATGTTACCCTGCTCGATAACCGTGATCGCGAGGATAATACGACCGACCGTCGGGCTGCCTTTGACCTGATGGATACGTCGTCGGCGAACGACTCACTCGATTTTCGCATTGCCGCGGCGAGTCGTGATCGACGACTGTTGATCCTCGATGGTTCCTCGCGTTGGGAGACGCGATATCTCCGAAATTTATTTACCCGGGACCCCGCCTGGTCGGTCGATACGCTGTTGTTCGGCCGTGGCACGGACAGTCGGCGGGTGCGACGTGGTAACGCCGCAGGTGAACTGCCCGACTCGTCGCGAGCCTGGGCGAAGTACGATGCCGTGATTCTCGGCGAAGTTCCTCCGGATCAGTGGACCGATCAGGACGCCCAGGGGCTCTCAGACTTCGTCGCCAGCGGCGGTGGTCTGATCGTGGTCGACGGACGCTACGGACGGATCGCTGAGCTGGCTGAGGATAGCATCATGGCGGGATTGATTCCGGTCCGTTTCGATCCCAATGCGAGCATGGTCAGTAACATCGAATCGATCGAGCCCACCGATGTGGGACGCTCCCACCCCGTGATGATGCTCGACGTGGGCGACGAGCAATCATCGAGCCGAGTCAACGAGGTTTGGTCCCTCGTCGCTGCACCGACGTCGACGCAAGCGGTTACGGCGCAGGTGGATGCTGAGGTTTGGGCGGAAGTGATCGACGACCGGGCCAACCCCAGCCCATGGTTGGTGACCCGGATGTTTGGCGCGGGACGCGTGTTCTATCTGGCTTCGGACCAGACTTGGCGATGGCGTTATCGGGTGGAGAGTCGGCTACAAGGACGTTTTTGGAACCAATTGATGACTGCTGCGATGCAGCCGCCCTATGCTGTTCGGGACGCGTTCGTGGCGATCGGAACAGACAAAATCGACTATCGAGTGGGCCAGGCTGCAACGATCCGAGCACGTTTGCTCAACCGGGATCAACACACCCGTGAGTCCGCCACCGCCGCGGCCGTGGACGCGATTCTGCTGCGGGATGGTCAGCCGATAGCGACGGTACCATTGCATCTCGATGATGCTGGGCGAGGGACCTACGTTGGAGAAACGGGAGCCTTGTCAGCGGGTGAGTATCGCGTGCGGATTCGGGCCAGTGGTTTTGATTCGGCGGCGCTAAAGGCCTCGACGCCGATTTGGGTGGAACCGCCACGTTCGAATGAACTCGATCGCGTTTCTATCGACGCTGCTGCCTTGCAGAGGATTGCCCAAGCCGGGGGCGGCTCGGCCGTTCACGAATCGTCCGCCAACGAGATTCTCACGTCGCTCGAATCGCTCTCGGGAGGCCGCATCATCGAGTCCGACACGCTGCTGTGGCAGACCTGGTGGATCTTCGCCATCATCATCGCCCTGCTCGCAACAGAGTGGTGGTTTCGCAAGAAAGTGGGTTTACTATGAGTTCAACAGGAGCATCGACGTCCAGCGGCAATAGCATGTTGTTGACGCCTGAGGATCGTTCGGCGAGGGCCGGTGCAGCCATGAGTCCACCGGCATCGAGTGAGATGTTGCCGCCGACCCGGTCGGCAATTGAACGCTTTGCCAGCCGCCGAGCGAGACTGCAGTTTTGCCGAGGCGTCGCGATTGGGATCGTTTGCTTTTTAGCTGGCATGTTCCTGCTGATGACCATCGACTATTTCTGGTCGCTCTCGATACCGCTGCGAACGATGGGGGCATTGTTAGTCGACATCACCGCATTGGCAATCGCTTGGCGGTGCGGGATCCGTGAATCACGCCAGCGAGATTGGGCGGCGATTGCTCGGAGCATGGAGGCCGCCACACCGCCGCTGCGTGAGCGGTTGCTATCGGCCGTCGAACTCGAGGATCCACGCCACGCCAACGGATCGGTTGCCTTCCGCTCATCGCTGCAATCGGGCGTCGCTGGCCAACTCTCGTCGCTCGACATTCGCGAGATGTTGCCATGGCGTTTGGTGCGAACCTCACTGGCCGTGGCTGCTGGATTGATCGCTGCCATCGCTCTGTTAAGCCTCATTCCCTCTCTGCAACTGCCGCGGCGGTTCGCCCGTGCGTTCGTGCCAATGGCCCCGATCCAGCGGGCATCGATCACGCAACTCGAAATCACAGCACCCCGTCCCGCGTCGAAGTCCGTTGCCGAAGGTGACCTGATTGCTGTCGCGGCGGAGGTGAGAAAGCGAGGACGGGGCGAGGTGCAGTTGCAATGGCAGAGCGACGATGGCCGCAGTGGGAGGCTGCCGATGTCGCCTCGCGCTAATTGGTCAACTGAGCATGCGCCCCCGCCCGAAACCGAGACCGAGAGAGAGGAGTCTGCGGCGGCCGAGTTTTATGCCGTCAATCTCCAAGTCGATCAGAGCGTCGTGCACTATCGGGTACTCGCCGGCGATGCCGAGACAAGGTGGCATCGACTGACTCCCATGCCCCGCCCACGCGTCGTCTCCTACACCAAACGCTATCGCTTCCCAACCTATGCGAAGTTACCTGACGCCGAATCGACCGAGGAGTATGGCGACCTCGAAGCATTGATCGGCACGAGCGCTGAAGTCATCGTCGAATTCGACCAGCCTGTTCGGAACGCCCAGGTTTACTTCGGAGAACACGGGCAAGACACCGGGATCGCCATGCAGAGCGTCCAAGACGACCCCACACGTTTTCGTTTCGAAGTTGCCATTCAAACCCCTGGCAGTTTCCGTGTCGATGCCGTGAGTCTCCACAGTGAATTGAGCAATCCGTTCCTGCCTCGCTGCGCCATCGATCCGGTGGCCGATCGATCGCCCACCGCACTTTGGTCAGCGTCGATCCCCAAACGTCAGATCGCTTCTTCTGCCGCCGTGCTGGTATTGCCCGGCCGAATTGATGATGACTTGCCGATGGACCGCTATGTGGTTGAATCGATCATTGATAGCGGCCCCATCCGTGAACAGGTCATTGCCCTCGACCCCGCCTCCACCGAGCAGGAAACGCAATGGGACCTCGACCTGATGAAAATAGGCGGCAACGGAGGCGACGGCCAAGCACTCCCGACTGGGACGCTGGTGCGGGCAAGGCTGGTCGCTCTGGACCGAGCAGGCAAACGGGGTGAGTCAGATTGGCGGTTTATCTATGTCGCTGATGAGCAGTTCGATCCCAATCGGCATACGTCACTGTACGTCTGGCAGGGGATCGCGACGAAACTCACTTCATGGTTCACCGATCTCCAGGAATTCAGCCGACGGATGAAATCCGCCGTCGACGAAGCCAAGGAGGTTGAGGATGCGGGAAGTGAGGCGTATGCGCCCGCCCCAGAATGGATGGAGGAGCTCGCCGGTCTGGAACAGCGATGGCATGACATTGCCGGTGAGATGGACCCCGCAGTCCTGCAAGCATTCGCGAGGCAACTCGGGCCGGACGATATGCCGGTTGAGCCCCGCACGCTCGCCGAACTGATCGTCCGCAGTACGGACTCCGTCGCCGTCGACCAACTGTCGTTGATGGACCGTCTGGCAACCAATGTCCTCGGCGACCTGCAAAACGCGGTTGCCGCATGGCGTTTGGCTGCCGACATCGGTGATCCGCTGATCGAATATGACCAGAAACACGTCGTCAGTGAGGTCGCTGCGGCGATTCGAAAAGCGGAGAGTCCAGGCAGTCGCGTCAGAGAACTGCCATCCCGATTGCTGGCCGTGGATCTGGCGGAAGCCCTGGCGGTGGATTGGCATGCCATCGGACGCCAAGCCGAGATGCTGGCTGACCCGGACTCGGCCGTCCCGATCGAGCGTTTGCCGGGCCAAGCGGACTTGCTCGCCGAGCGTCTCCGGCAAGTGGAAGCGATGATCGCGCGAGTCGAGAAGGATCTGCCTGAGGAAACGATCCGGCACCTGCGCAATTTCCGAAGTTTCCTAGCCGAATCGACCTTTCGCATTGAGCAAGCCGTCGAAAAACTGCAGCTCGATCGAAACCCAAATGTAGAGCAGGACTTTCGCGAATCCATTGGCAAACTTTCGCACGACATACGACAACACCACGTCGGTTCGTTCGCACACGGTAGCACCTTTAGCCAGATTGCCGCAGCCGTTCGCGACCTGGGACGTGATGACCAGCAAGCCCGGGAGGCAGTCAAGCAACTCGGCCGGGATGGCCGCGAGTGGCAGGTATCGCAATCCCGGATAGACCGGGCCCAGAACCAACCGGACAGCGATGAGATCCTACCGATCGCTGCCCAGGAGAAGTTGCGGCGTTTTGTATTCACGACACAGCTCGATGAGTTGATCGCGCGGTACGATCGAGCGGAGTCGCGTGAACGCATCCGCGCCGATATGCAAGTCGCCACCGCGACCGATCTTCGATTGGTCCGCCGCGTCGCCGAACAGGTAACGAAAGACGGCTTGGCAACGGCGAGCAAGGAATCGCTGGGCGATCTCTTTTCTCTGATCGAAGATGCAGCCATGACGCTGGAATCCGGCAACCAGATCATGCGTTTGACGGGGCAGTTGCAGAACATTGCCGACCGCGAACGATATGGCGACGATCGGGCCGATCATGCCGTTGTTCAGGGCGTGAGGTTGGAACACTACCAAGTGTTCTCGGAGCTGCCGTTGAAGCAGTTGGGTGACGCTGGCATCGATCGTTCCCTGATCCAGGACTTGCAAGACACGCGGAGGGGAACGGAGTTCTCTCAAGCCCGTGAGTGGATGACGAGGCGGCGATATGACCCGCCCCCATTCGTTTCCGCTGCTGCCCCGGTGCAGTCTCTGGTCTCACGTTTGCGTGAGGCGATCCCCGTCATCGAGGACGCGATGGTCGATGCACGACAAACACTGAGAGACCTGCTGCCGACGACGAGCGAACTCGCCAGCGAAGCGGCCGAAGCCGCCGAGCGTCAGCAAGGCGGTTCTCAGGAGGACGCAGCGGCGAGCGACACGCAGTCAGCCGAATCCGAAGGGGAAGAAAACGCCTCACCACCGAGCCTGGAGGATCTGCAGGCAAAGGTTGACCGGTTAGCCGAGGATTTGGTCGAGCGAGCCGACCAAGCTAACCTCGCTGAGACCGCCGAGCGAGACCTCGCCCACGACGCAGACGCGGCTCTGCAGAAAATCCAGCAGCAGATGGAAGCAGTGGCGGCGCCACAGGGGCAGCCTGAAACACAGCCCGCACGGGCTCAAAAGAACGAGAGTCTGCAACAACTCGCTGAAACGCTTAACACAACCGCCGCCCACTTTGCCGCGGCCGATGCGGGGGAGGACGTGTCGCAAACACGCCAGGAGTTGCGAGAGAATCTGCCATCGGACGCGCTGCAGGACTCGCGTGAGCAAGCGTCGAGTTCCAGCGAATTGGCGCAGGCCAGTCCCGAGGAATTGTTGCGAAGACTCGAGCAAAAGCTCCAACGCGATCCGCCGATGCAAGCCGATCTGTCCGAAATCTCCCGGCGCACCGTGGCGGATGTCGAGCAGGCTGTCCGCGCCGCTGCGGAGCAGGAGGAACGGTTGCAACGCGACCTCGAGAAGGCAGGCCCCGCCCTCCTCGAACAGAAGAAGCGGCTGCGAGATCAACTCCGATCGCTCACTGATCAATCCCGGAGCGTCGCCAAGTTTTGGCTCGATGCAGCCGAACGAGCCAGTGCTCAGAGCGATCATCAGTCAGCTCGCGAAGCCATCAGTGACCTACGCCGGGAACTCGGCGAGTCGGCTGACCAAGCCGATCGAGTCCAGAATGATGACGCACTGCTCAAGGAGATCCAAGCTGCATCGGAGCAGTTGCGGGATTCTTTGCAACACGTCGCCGAAGAGTCACGTGAATTGAGCGAGGAAGCCGAGACCATGAGATCGCAGGAGAGCCATCCCAACGAGAGGGCACGTCGTGGACGCGCCAAGCAGCTCGAGGCTTCCCAACGACGCGCGCAGAACGAATGGATCAAGTCGCTCGACCGCCAAACCCCGCGGTGGCGCCAGCGGCGCGATGAGGCCGACCGGCGAGTCCATCAAGCCGAGCAACAGGAACGCGAGGCTGAAGAACAACTGCAGCAAGCCGAACAGAGAGTAAAGCAGAAACCCGATCAAGAATGGTTGCAGGACAAGGTCGACGAAACCCGCCAACGAGTCGCCGAAGCTGCCAACGCCGCTGAGGCTGCGAAAGAAACGCGTGAAGCTGCTGATCGCGCCGAACAGCAGGCAGCGAGCTTCACCGATGCCACCAAGAAACAGTCTGTCGAAGAGATCACAGCCAAGAATCCCAATGCGGAGCTACTCGCCCGCGCCAGCGAGATCTCGCGGCGGGAACTGCAGCGGCTGGCGGCGGAAGCGAAGCAACTCGTCGAACGGTCCCAGGCCGCTGAGCGGCCACAGCCTCGGCAGTCGTCTGCCCAATGGTTGGCCAAGACTCAAGCGGACACCGGCCGCGCCGCCAGCCAGGCCGCCGAAGACCTCCAGAGAGCCGCTCGGCACGAGCAACGATTGGGGAACGCGGAAGGGGCGGAGCAACTCGCTGCCGCCGCTGAGAGCCTGCAGGAAACCGTGGATTCGGTGGTCGAGCAAGCCCAGTTGGAACTCGATCGCGCCGCTCAGGCGGAGTCCCCAGAGTCCCGACGCGAACCCGCCGGAGAAGCGCATCAGAACCTCGGCGTAGCAGCCGACCAGTTAAAGGATCATGCCGCCGGCCTCTCCGGGTTGTCCAGTTCCATCCCTGCGGTGAATGCCGATCCGGACGGTGCTCCAGAGCGGTCGCCGACCGGTGGGGTGAGCGAGAAGACGGGTACGGCTGCGGACGCCAATCGGTCCGAAAAGCTCGCTCGCGTCCTCGATGAACTCGATCGCGCTGTCTTCGGTTCCACTGCTTCTGAGGCCAGTGCTTCTGACGGCAGTGCTCCCGATGGGGGTGCGTCTGAGGAACAGGGCTCAGGTGAATCAGGCTCCGCTGAACAGAGCTCGGGTGGATCTGGCGGCGAGTCCTCGAGCGGTGGCTCCGGGAAGCCATCATCGTCTCCCGCCGCCGCTTCGCCGACACTCGCCGAGGCGGCCCAGCAAGCGGCCCGTCGACTCGCTGCGGAGCGTCAACAACGTCTTCGCCAGATCGCTGCGTCCGGGAAACCGGGAGCCCAAGATGGTGACCAACCCAGCGGCGACCAGCCCGGACGCCCCGGTTCCCAATCCGGAGACTCTTTTGTGATGCCATCGGGAGGGTTGCTGAGCATCGATGGAGAGCCCCGCAGCGATGGCCAATGGGGCGCGTTGAGAGAGCGGGCCAGCGAGGACATGATCCAGGATCGCAAGACGAGCGTGCCTCTGTCCTATCGCGGAGCCATCGACGCCTATTTCCAGACTATCGCGGGAGAAGCCGCCCGGGCTGGCGGTCGCGCCCCCGAATCGCGTTCTAACCCAGCCGAGGGTGGGCCATGAAGAACCAATTTTCGCGACGCTGGATGCTCTCGCTGATTGCATCCGGTAGCGCCGCCGCAGCGGCGGCCCCGTTTCGCTCGACCGTTGGCACCGCCGAGGAGCTGGCCGATCTGTTGGTCCCCGATGCTGTTGACCATGCCGTCGATCGAGGCGTCGAGGCGCTCCTGCGTCAGCAGAGTGATGATGGTTCGATCGCCGATCGCAGCAACGCAACGGCGATCACCTCACTGGCAATCATGGCGTTGTCTTGCGTCGGCGCCGTGGCCGGTGACGGGACGGATCGCGGTCGGGCGCTCGACCGGGCACTCGAGTACGTGCTGTTGCCGCGCAACCGAACCGGTGGATACTTTGGCCGGCAGGATGGTTCGCGGATGTACGGTCACGGTATCACCACACTGATGCTGACTGAAGTGCTCGGCATGGGATCGTCCATCGATCAGAATGAGCGAATCCACGCAGCGCTCGCTGGTGCGATCGAACTCATTCTCAAGTCTCAAGCGGTGGCCAAACCAAGAAACATGCAAGGAGGTTGGCGGTACACGCCCGAGGCGCGTGACTCCGACCTCTCGGTATCGATCTGGCAAGTCATGGCGTTGCGTTCGGCCAAGAACGATGGTCTGCGTGTGCCTGCCGACGCGATTGAGAAAGCGATCTCCTACTTGGAGAATTCGTTTACTTCGCCGGTCAACAGTGAGGGCATCCCGCGCGAGCCAGTCAATGGATTTGCGTACATGCCCGGCACCTATTCGCCCACCTTCACCATGACGGCCGCCGGCATGCTCGCCATGCAAACGTGCGGCCGCTACGATTCGCCCCTCGTCGCCGGGGCCGCGAAGTGGTTGCTCGATCATCCACCGAGAAACAACGATCGGTTTTTCTTCTATGGGATGTATTACTACGCACAAGGGATGCATCAGGCAGGGGGCGAAGCGGCGGAGACGGCGACGCGGTTGACCCGAGAATTATTGCTGCGCATCCAGACCCGTGCCGGACACTGGGTGAGCGAAGATGGCGAAGAGCGGAATTTTGGGATCGTCTACGCCACCTCACTCGCGATCCTCAGTCTCGGGGTCCGATATCATTACCTCCCGATTTACCAGCGATAACGGGATGGTCGATCCCAGGCGGGAAACGCCGTGGAGCATTCTTGGCTTGAAAAAACGTGTTTTCGACCAGAGCGGACGGGACACCCGCCTACACATTGAAAAATGCATCGCAGCGCTGCCCGGTACGGTGACGAACAGCCCCGCCCCACCCCATGCCCGTCAGCGTTTTCGGTTTCATGATCTTCCCGATTGGCACTGCGCCAGAACGCTCTATACTGAGGCTGCCAGTTTGACTGGTCTGATCCAGCGACGATGAAGCGATCCCCTCCCCAACAACCATTCGAACTATCCATGACCCTGGCCGACCAATACAACTCCGATGGCTGCGCCATTTCGTTTGAATTGTTCCCACCGAAAACCGATGCGGGTATCGAATCGTTGTGTGAGAACGTCGAGCGTTTACTGCAGTTCCAGCCACGCTTTTTCACATGCACCTACGGTGCTGGGGGATCGAGTCAGGGGACGACCCTCGAGGTGTTGCAACGAGTCAAACAGATCACCAAGCTGCCCGTCGCATCACACCTAACCTGCGTGGGGTTGAACACCGAACAACTCTCTGATTACCTCAGACGCGCCACTGAAATTGGCGTGGATTACATTGTGGCGCTGCGTGGAGACCCGCCCAAGGGCACGACGGAGTTCTCCGTCACCGAGGGTGGTTTGCGATATGCCAATGAATTGGTGGGTTTGATTCGCGAGCAGTTCCAGGATCTGGGTATCGCGGTCGCGGGATACCCCGAAGTGCACCAGGAAGCGAGCGATGCTCAAACGGACCTCGACAATCTAAAACGCAAAGTCGACGCGGGTGCGGACATCGTGATCACGCAACTGTTTTACGACAACGCCGATTTCTATCGATTTCGTGACGACTGTGTCCGCGCTGGGATTACCGTCCCGATCGTACCGGGGATCTTGCCCGTGACAAATTTCAAGCAAGCTCAACGGATTGCGGGAATGTGCAAAGCCGCGATCCCGATCTCGCTCGCCGACGCGATGACGACGGATGATTCGCCCGAGCATCAATTTCGGGTCGGCGTCGACCACGCGCGCCAGCAAACAATCGACTTGATCGAGCACGGTGTCCCCGGCATACACTATTACGTCCTCAACCGCTCGGCCGCCGCCGCCGAACTACTCGACGGTCTGCAGTTGGCAGGACAAGCCTAAAGGGCTCGTCGCCTCGTCCACGACGATGCGGGTAAGGATGGGCTGCTAAAAAAGGGTTCATCCGACGGAAGCATGCGCAGAGCACAGCGGAAGGTTTTTTGAGGCATGGCTCTCGTATCCAATGATCGTTCCAAAATGCGTCCCTGACGAACAAACGCTCGCCAGGGACCGACAACACCATTGGCGTACCGCTTTTGCAGGGAAACGCTGGCGACCGAGATATCCCTTGCCAAGCCAGCACCTCTGCAGAGCTCGGCTCCGTTTCTCCCGGCAGTGCCAGTCTAACATTGATAATCACATCCCACAAATAAATCCTTCGATACGGGAGCCATGCCTTGAAAACCTCGGGCGCACGCTTCCGTCGGATGAGCCGAAAAAAGTCTGTGTCAGCACCAATTTCGTCGCTGTCGCTATTGTTCCGCGATTTCAGGCCGGAGGCTGACACATCCCTTGCCGGTGGCGTCATGCATCCAAACGGGCAGCCTCCTTTTCGGATCGGCTTTTAGATGACGGTGTAGCCGCGTTGGGTCAGTTCCGCAGTCAGAGTTCGCTTGGGGCCGTAGTCACCGTGGACCAATCGAATTTCGCCCGGTGGGGTCTTCATGTCTTCGACGAACCGAATCAGATCGGCTTGGTCTCCGTGGGCGGAATAACCCGTCAGCCGATGCACCTTGGCGGCGATGTCAAACTTGCGGCCGTCCAGCCTCACCCAGTCGCTGCCGCGCGAGATATAGTTACCCGGCGTCCCGCCCGCTTGATAGCCTGCGAAGACGATATCGGTGCGGTGGTCGCCGATGAAGCGTTTGAGATAGTTCATCACGCGACCGCCCGTGCACATGCCACTGCCAGCGATCACGACAGCGGGCAGTTCGTGTTCTTCAACCATATCAAGCGTCTTCATGTGCTCGCTATGGCTGCCCACGGTAGTCAGATTCTCAAAGACGAGCGGTTGATCGTCAGTTTCGAGCACGACTTGCGCCTCCTCGCCCCAGTAACCTTTCATTTCCTTGTAGAGGGCGGTGAAACGCGAGGCCAGCGGTGAGTCGACGATGACATCGACGCCTCGCATCAGCGTTTGGTTTTCGGTTTTCTGCACGCGTTCAAAGATCCCGTTGAGCTCATACAGCAGTGCTTGCGTCCGCCCCAACGAGAAGGCTGGGATGATCGTCACTCCTCCGTCGGCGAGCGTTCGCCGAATGATCTTTTCGAGTTCGGCCTGACGATCCGTTTTTTCGGGATGCAAACGATCCCCGTAGGTGCTTTCGAGCACCAACAGGTCGGCTTTCTCGGGACTCTCGGGAGGGTTCAGCAACGGATTGGTACCCGCCCCCACATCACCGCTGAACACGACCCGTTGGCCATCGGGAAGCTCGACTTCGAAAATGGTCGAACCGAGTACGTGACCGGCTGGCAACAGTCGCACCTGGGCGCCGCCGGGCAGGTCATGCCATTGGTGAAAGGGCAGCGGGCGGAGGAGTCGCCCGATTTTCTGATTGAACTTTTTGATCAGTCGCTTCGACCGCGTGAAGCCAATCTTGAGCGAATCCTCCATTACCATCGGCAACAGTTTCGCCGTCGGGGGACTGCAGAAAATGGGTTTGTCAAAATCAGCCGCCAAGAGGTACGGCAGCCGACCGGCATGGTCGATGTGCACGTGGGTGAGCAAGAGACATTCAATGCCCCGCAATGAAAACTCGATCTCAGGATTGGGGTGCTTCTTGGCATCACTGCCTTGAAAGATGCCACAATCGACCAGCAAACTCGATTTTTTGCCGTTCCAGAACAATTGATGGCAGGAGCCGGTGACGCCGTCGTAGGCGCCGTGGTGTACGAGCATAGGGGAGGCCGGAAAAGACAAGTGGCAGTGGGAGGCAAGAGAGAACGATGCTGGGGGACACCTTCAAAGATTGTAACATGCAGGGGTGTTTCACGCTGAATCAGAGGCCTTGGGGCGAGTCCGGAACGTCGCGTGTTCGCGAGCCACTTACGCTCTTCCTCTGAGAGAGTTGGATGTCCCCCACCGGCCTCCCCCACCGGCCGCGTCTGGATGTGAAATGCGTTTTCGCTGCGATCATACGGGCCGGGATCGGACGCACTTGCCATCTCAACAGGAAAAGTTGAGAGAAAGCTCGCCTCTCCCCCCCACTCGCTTGCTATGATGGGGCCGTAGCCGACATCATGTCCATGTTAACGGGGGTTTGATTTCCCTATCAGTAGCTGGTCCGGGCGGATCTCGATCGCCAGTTGATGTTCCTTCGACCTTCAAGTGGAGTAGAGAACGTGCTTCGTCTTTTCTTGGCCGTTGGCCTTGGGGCCACCTGCTCGCTCGCACAGGCAGCGCTCGTGACGTGGGTGCGAACCGATACAGACGGTTCCACGCAAAATGGGATCACCGCGAATTTGACGGTAGCCGGAGAGCAGGTGGGGACAGCCACCATCGTACGACGCGATGCGCTCAGATTTTCAAACACCAATATGCTCACCACTTCGGGCGCCGGCGTGCATGTCAAGGAACTTGGATCGGGGAATCGCCTCCTGAACCAGGTTACCTACGACCTCAGCATCGATAGTCTGGCTCCCGGATGGCAATTCGACGGATTCGGTGTGCGGCAGGGACCACCCGCTGACAACAGCGATGTGGCTCCGCTGCTTGCCAACCCGAGGTACACCGTCTCATCGCCCGACGTCCCTTTCGGCACATTGGGAACGGTCAGTGATATCAATGTCAACTACTTCACAAACTACGCCAATAATCAAATATTCGGATCAGAGGCCACGCTCAACGCAAACCGAGACCTTGGTCCGAATCGCTACAACGCCGCAAATCCAGCTGCGACAAGAGACTACAGTAGTATCTCCCGAGCGAATGCCAGGCACTGGTCTTTATCGCTGGTGCCCGAAGCGACAACCTTTTCGTTGACTTACGCCACAGGGTTTGCTGGGACCCGTGATCGAGACGCCGAAGTCAACGGCGAAAGCGTTTATTTCTTTGCCTCAGCGAGCCGTGTTAGTTCGGTCCCCGAGCCGTCTTCGGTCGCCTTGATTACTGGAGTGGTTCTGGTGTGGACGATCCGTCGGCGTGCTAAGAAAGGGAACGGACGGTCGTCGACGAGATGAGGTGAAACCACACAAGCGATTCGTCCTTAGTTCCTGGTTGGTTTGCTTGACGGCAAAATGGGCGGGCGAGGCGGCAGGCTCCCCGAGAAACTCTCGGACGGGAACACCCTAAACGATACTGGCGGTGTCTCCTACGAAGCGCCCATCCGCTGAGGCTCAGGACCGGCGGAACCGTCGATCGACAATGCTATCTGGGCAGCGTTCCTTGAAAACCTTTCATCTTGCCTGCCACTGGTATACGATGGGTGGCTGTCAACCCCCGATAATCGTAAAGCTTGCGTTATTATCTGGATGATCTGCTGGAGATACCGGAGTTAGGTTTGATGAGTGCGGATTGGTATTACATGAGCAGCGGGTGGTTTCACAAAGCGAAACGTGTGGGACCGCTAACCGACCAGGATCTGCTAGAGCGGATCGACCGGGGGAAGATCCAACCCGAGACACTCGTCCAGAGCCACAAGACCCGCAAGCGATGGGTCCCCATGAGCACCGTCGGCCCCGCGATGGCGCGGTGGCGTAAGGCGAACCCGGATGCCGATCCGCCCAGCGTCTGATTTGCTCGCCCGCGGGGTCCGGCCAGCAGAAGCAACCTGCTGCTCATCTTCTTCTGCTCCGCCGCCGAATTCGAGGCTTTGGCACCGAAATCGCGTTACTAACGCACTGGAACGCTCCCCGGGAGTGAATGCAGCGGGTCGCTGCGGCATTTCGCAACAGGTGTTGCAAAATCATACACCTCACAACCCGACCTTTTCTGTGCTCACCCGGCGATAACTAGCGTTTTTTCGTGGAATCTCCGTTTTTAAGAAATAAACTGAGAGTAGCGAGTCTTACACCTCTGTCCTCTTCTCCATCTCGAGCCACTGATGAAGATGCTATCAGCCTTTTCTCCTCCCCTACCCATTCGGTTGGCGACTCAGTCGCCCCTGTCACCTCGTAGCGTGATCCGCTGCGTGCCTAAGGTCGCCCTGTTGACCGGTTCACTGTTCACGGGAGTCCTGTTCACGGGCACGGTGCTGACTGGATTCTCAGCGGCCCCTGCGATGACGTATGCAGCGAGTCCCGAATCGGGAGCATCCCAACTGCAAGCGGAGACATCGGCGCGGATTGCTAGCTTTTCAGCGGATTCGGACACCACATCGATCGCCGTTTCGGTCCAACCCAGTGCCGACGATTCGATTTTGGCAGCCGTTTCGGACGTGCCTGCTGACGTGGTCGTGATCGTCGACACGTCGGCGAGCCAGGTGGGTGAGTTTCGCACCGATTCGATGACAGCGGTAAAAATGCTGTTGCGTCGGCTCGAGAGCGACAACACCCGCGTGCGGCTGTTCGCTGGCGATGTGGAGGCGGTTGCGTTGACCGACGACTTCACTCCGGCCTTGGCCCCCGAGATCATTGCAGCCGTTAAGCAACTCGATCGCCGGCTGCCACTGGGCAACACGAATCTGGCCGCGTTGCTCGACCGCGCCGCTTCGTCGTTCTCACCTGAGAGCGATGATCGGGCTCGCTCAATCATCTACATCGGCGACGGCACGTCGCTGGATTCCACACAGAACGCATCGCGTTTTGAACGTTTGGTCGATACGCTGCGAGGGGCTCACGTCAGCGTTCATTCGATCGTGATTGGACCGTCGAAAAATCTCGCCAATGTTGGAATTCTCGCTAACCAGACCGGTGGTGTCATCGGTGTCGTTGGCAGCGATTCCGAACAGGGCGCCCCTGCTGTGATCGCCCGTGGCGTGGCCGAATCGGCCCACATGGCACCGATCTGGGTAGAGAGCGTCGCGGTGGAAGACGAGTCGGCAAACGACGACCTGGTCAGCTGGGTGCACGGCGATCGTTTCCCGCCGCTCCGCATCGATCGCGATTCGATCTTGCTCGGCAGCCTCGCCGCATCCTCCAAAGAACTATCGATCACGCTCTCCGGTCAAACCGGGGCGCATCCGATCACGCTGCGAGTCGACGGCGAGGTGGAATCGAGTAACCCGGACATGGCGTTCCTGCCAGGCTTGATCGCCGACCACGCTGCTGAGGACGGGCTAATGCTCCCCACAGCGGGATCGCCGATGTTGCGTCAGACCGCTTCGATGTTGACCGATCGCGCCGCGTCGCTGAGCGACGCCGCCAGCATGGCGTTGCAGCAAGGCAATCTCCGGGGTGCCCGGGCGATCGCAGAGAAAGCGTTGCGGGACGATCCAAACAACCCAGAAGCCAAGGCTCTGTTGAAACTGTCGGACCCTTCTCAACAAACGCTCATCGTCCAAAATCCGGGCGATGAGGGAGCGATGGACGATCTATTCGGAGGTGATGCTGAGAATCCCTTCGGCGACGGCGGTGGCGATCCATTCAGCGACGCTGCCGAAGGTCCCGCCGACGCGGGCGATCCCTTCGCCGACGATGCAGCGGCTCCCGCAGCGGCTGATTCACCAGCGGCCGATAGCGCCCCTGGCATGGCCAGCGACGATCCGTTCAGTGATCCTGCCCCCAGCGAACAACCGGCTCCCAGCGAGCAACCCGCTGGCGATGGTGCTCCCGCAGATGATCCCTTCGGTGCAGCCGAGCCAGCGGCTCCGGCTGCTGAAGCTCAGCCCGCGGCTCCTGCGGACGATCCCTTCGGCGCCGGAGATGGCCCCGTTGCGGCTCCTCCACGGGGTAACGTGGGGCCCGCGGCGAGGCCGCAGGCCGGCAATGCCGCTGCGGGCAATTTCGGTGGTGGCAATTTCGGTGGCGGCAATTTCGGTGGCGGCATGATGGGCCTTCCGGCGGGCGACGATGAGCTCCTCGATCAGGGTGGGGCACTGCTCGACCAGGTCGAGAACCTGCGTTCGCGAGAAGAAGGCCGTTTGCGAGCCGAGGTCCGTGCCCAGCTCCGCGAGGCAACCCGGCTGATTCGACAAGATCCCGTCGGTGTTGCCGGGCGGCTCAAGAGCTTGCTCGCCCGCGTTCAATCGACGCCCGACATCGATCCTCAACTCCGCCGCGAATTGGTTGGTGAAGTTCGATCGGCGATTCAGATCGCTTCGGCTCGAGAAGCTCAATTCCTCGAGCAGCAAGTCAATTTGGAGGCCCGCTCGGCTGCGGCGACATCGCAGGCTCGATTGCTCGATGAAACCTTCCGCCGCGAAGCACGTCTGAAGACGCTCACCGCTCAAATGAACGCGTTGATCGATGAAGGTCGTTACACCGAGGCCGATGGTGGTGTGTCGCTTGAAATCGCTCGTCTCGCCGGCGATACGATCACGTTTGACAGTGTGTTGGGACGCCATGTGACCGACCAGACGCTGGCTCTGCAGACCTACGCTCGGGATCGACGCTATCGCGAGCTACGGGAACGGAACTTCATCGATGCGATGTCGCTTGTCTTGAAGTCAGCGATTCCATTTGTCGACGATCCACCGATTGTGTACCCCGACGCCGATGTGTGGCAGCGTCTGAGCCGTCGCCGCATCGAGCGTTATGGGGCGATTGAATTGGTGGGTGATAGTGAAACGGAGCGTCGCATCGAGTCTTCGCTCGACGACGAAACCTCACAGCGATTCCCCGACACGCCGCTCAACGAAGCTGTCCGCGTGTTGGCGGAATCCCACGATATCCCGATCTTGATCAACCGGGCCGCCTTGGAAGGAATTGGACTGACCGAGGACACGCCGGTGAACATTTCGCTCGACAACGTATCCTTGCGTTCGTTCCTGCGTCTGATGCTTCGCGATCTCGAATTGACGTACATGATTCAAGATGAAGTGCTCAATATCACCACGCTTGACGATGCCGATACGAATCTCGTGACGAAGGTCTATCCCGTTGGTGACCTTGTCGTTCCCATTATCAACATGGGCGGTGGCATGGGCGGCGGCATGGGTGGCGGCATGGGTGGCGGCATGGGTGGCGGCATGGGCGGCGGCATGGGTGGCGGCATGGGCGGCGGCATGGGCGGCATGGGCGGCGGCATGGGAGGAGGCATGGGCGGCGGTATGGGCGGCGGCATGTTCGTCATCCCGGACGAGCACACCCTCCAGAACAAAGCCAACCAGGCAGCCAACGCAACCGTTCCTGGAACGTCGCAGACGACGAAACTGGCCATTGATGAAGGCGAGGAATCCAAGCCGATCTCTCGCGACCCCAACGATTACAAGCCGATTCGCTTGACCGCCCAAGACGGTCAATCTGTCGACGACTTGTGGCGTCAATACTTCGCGGGCCTGAACGTCAGCTCCGTGGAGCAATTGACAGTGCTCGATCGCCGTGTCAAAGCCACCGTGGGTGAACTCAACCTCAAGGCCGCCTCGCTCGAGGCAGACGGGGACGACGCCGGTGCTCGCAAGAAGTTTGATGAGATCCGGGCCGTCATCGCCGGTGCTATCTCGGCCGGTCAGATCCAACCCTGGATGTACCAGGCCTATGCGATTGCCTTGGTGGCGATTGACGCCCCCGACGCCGAAGTCGAGCGTGCTTTGCTGTCGGCAGTCGATTTCGCCGAGACGCCCGATGACATCCTCAACGTGATCGGACGGCTCGAATCGATCCGCCATGACGCTGTCGCCATGAAGCTGTGTCGGCAATTGTCGGCTATCGATCCGGATCGACGCGAACCCTACGTGACCGGCCTGCGATTGGCCAAACGCCTCGACAGCCCCAGCGACTTGGCCTGGGCCTGCGAAGGGGTGCTGGGACAAGCCTGGGCCGAACAGATGCAACCCATCGTCGAAGAGGCCCGGCTGCTCGCTCGTGCAACCCATCAGGAGCTCCTCGAGCAGGGCGATACCGAGGCGGCGTCGATGTTTAGCGAAGCCCTTCGTCGGGCGGCTGCTCACGACGTGATCGTACGGGTCTGCTGGACCGGTGATGCCGACGTGGACCTGGCTGTCGAAGAGCCTGCCGGAACGGTCTGCTCACTTGAGACGCCTGTCAGTGCCGGTGGAGGCACCCTGTTGGGTGACGCCTTCCCGGGTACCGAGGACGATCCCACCGGCCAAATCTGCGAAACCTATCTGTGCCCGCGTGGATTCAGCGGCGAATATCACCTCACCCTCAATCGGATTTGGGGTAACGTGGCCACTGGGAAAGTGACTGTCGACATCCTGACCGATGTCGGCCGCCCCACCCAGCGAGTGATCCGTCAACAAATCCCGTTGATGGAAAAGAACGCCCGCGTGGTCTTCGAGGTGAAATCGGGACAGCGGAAGGAAGAACTGGCCCAAGCCCAACTGACGCACTTGGCCGACTTCGGTCGCAAGGCTGAACGGGACGTGCTCGGACAGTTCGCAGGACCGGCAACAGGCCGCGGTAATAACGAGGCAATGCAGCAATTCCTGCAGGATTTCCCTGCCCTGGCCGCTTCGTCGTCCAGTTCCTCGTCCTATTCGCCCTATCCGTTGGGGACGGGGCCGTACGGCGGGGGTGAATTCGGCATGGGGCCGGGTGGCTTCTTCCCACGCGGTGCGGTGGGGTATCAACCTCAGATCACGACGATCCCCGAAGGTGCCATGCTGATGGCATTGGCGATCATTTCAGCCGATCGACGCTACGTGCGAATTAGCCCGTCACCATTCTTCAGCCAGATCGGTGAAATCAACACGTTCAACTTCGTGGACGGGGAAACCGGCACAGATACCCAAGGTGGCGGTGCTGCCGGAGGCGCAACCGGCGGTGCTGCTGGTGCTGCCGGTGGTTTGGGAGGAGGGGGAGTCTTTTAAGCAGTCAGGCTACTCCTGTTCCTGGTGCTACTCCTGTACCTGGCAACGTCGCTGGGCAGCCAGCGTTCCGTGGCAAACTCTTCGCCCCCGTCGAACTGTGTTCGGCGGGGGTGTTTTCTTGCTATCAAGCGACTTCGGAGAAGAAATTCAGACGAAATTCCGGAATTATCCGCAAGACCGGCACAGTTTGACACGATACAGGTAGTACGCAAGCGAACTACATGAGTTGTTCCTCACAACGGGCTCTCCTGTCAGCCGCACGCTTTTTTATACATGACGAAACCACGGAAGGTTGCTCGGATGACCCGCATAATCAACTCCACACTGACCCGCTTTAGTCTCTGGTCAGCGGCATTGCTCACTTTGGCATGCAGCGGTTGCTATGGTCTCGGTGGAAACAACATTAGCCTCGGTTTTCTGGAGTATCCCATTCCGGTTAGCCCGTACTACCAGTTTCTGCAGGAACAGAAGTTTCACAACAAGGAGCGTTATGATCGGGTGCCGATCTTGGGCCCGACCACCTCGGGTGGTCCCCCAGTTGCCTTGGATCCACCTAGCGACGATGAAGTCATGGTGGCACTCGAAGAAGCACGCCCCGTGCAGGGCGGCATCCCACTGATCTGGGAGAAACAACGCAACGATGTGAGAATCATCAAAGAGAAGATCGCCGATTACGTCGATCCGCCACGTTTCTATCCGCTGATCGGCCCAGCCCAGTTGCACCACGCTCACTACAAGTGCACGATCTACTTCGACGAACGCACCACAGTTGGCTATCCCGTGCCTCACACCCTGCATGACCGCGAAGCGATTGAGTGTGTCTACATTGACCACAATCACTTCCACATGGTCGGCGATGTCGATCCCTACACCACACCCAACCTGTAGGCGTCTACTCGGATCGGTTCTTCCACTGTTTGGGGACGATCAAACGAGCACCGCGGGCAAAGGTCACATAGGACCATGCCCAGGAGAGGAAAACGAAGAAACGGTTGCGAAATCCATTCAAATAAAGAATGTGAATGAACAGCCAACCTAACCAGGCCAGCGAGCCTGTGAGCCGGAATCGTCCGCTCTGCATCACCGCTCGGCGGCGACCAATCGTCGCCACCTGCCCTTTGTCGCGATAGCGGAAAGGGGCTCTCGGTGCGGTCGATTTGCCCGCCGATTCCCGGCGGATGAGTTTGGCCACGTAACGGCCCTGCTGGATTGCCACAGGGGCCAACCCCGGCAAGGCATTGCCCTCTTGATCCTTGGCACTGGCCAGGTCACCGACGACAAACACCTCCGGGTGTCCAGCAATGCTGAGGTCGTTGCCGACGATCACTTGACCGGCTCGATCCATTTCGGCGCCGAGTGATTTGCCGATCGGATTGGCTTTGACTCCCGCAGCCCAAATCACCGTTCGCGCGGCAATGAAATCATCGCCGATCTGCACGCCGTCGGCTGTGATGTCGGTCACCCGGTCACCCAAGCGAACCTGGACTCCGAGTGATTCGAGAGCCTCTTTGCTGTACTTCGACAACGGTTCGGGAAACTGTTTGAGAATTCGATCGCCTCCCTGCACCAGGATCACTTTGGCGTGGGTAGCGTCGATCGTTCTGAAGTCTTGCTTGAGCGTGTTGTGCGCCATCTCAGCGATCGCCCCGGCGAGCTCGACCCCGGTCGGACCGCCACCGACCAGGACAAATGTCATGCATTTGGTCTGCTCGTCGAGATCATAGGTGCGTTCGGCGGACTCAAACGCCATCAGAACGCGGCGGCGGATTTCCGTCGCCTGGGGAATTGTTTTCAGCCCCGGAGCGAACTCCTCCCACCGGTCATTGCCGAAATAATCGTGGCTTGCGCCACAGGCCACAATTAGGTAATCGTATTCCCGTTCGCCGAAATCGGTCACCACCAAACGACGATCCACATCGATGTCTTTCGCTGCGGCCAACAACGTGAACATATTGTCGTAGCGATGGAGCATCGAGCGGATGGGCGAGGCGATGTCCGACGGATTCAATCCCGCCATCGCGACTTGGTAGAGCAGCGGCTGGAAGAGATGGTGATTGCCGCGATCGATCACCGTCACTTGGCAGTTGCGGTCACCACTGAGCACTTTTGCGGCGTTGATCCCGGCGAAACCACCTCCCAAAATGACAACTTTTTTATGAGTCATGATTGCACTGAATTGGAGTCACGTTGGATGGAAACAGCCGACTCGAGGAGCGGTCTGGCCCGTTGCAGGAGAGCCTTCCGCGGGGACCTTTCACCGTCTCGGAAGAGAGGGTGAGTCCTCGTTTCGGATCCGCTGTTCAAACGTCCTCTCACTCGGCGCCGGTTCGCGGGATCGGCACCGTATGGTAGCAACCGCTGTCGATTCGCCACAGCCACAGACATTCGTGAGTTCGGTTGAGAATTGCCCCGCCATTTTGGTTATGATAGCGGAGCGATTTCGCAGCGACGGATCTCTCTCAATGAGATGCCGCTCGCTCCTGCACCTTTAGCCCACCGAGTACCGCCATGCCCATTGCCCGTTTCCGGTTCGCATCCTGTCTGTTGTCGATTGCGATCGGTTTAACTATTTCCGCTGCGGCCACGCACGCCGAAGTGCGACTCCCGTCCGTATTCAGCGACCACATGGTCCTGCAACAGAAGCAGGAAATCCGCATTTGGGGATGGGCTGAGCAAGGAGAGTCGGTGGAGGTTCGCTTCGCCGACCAAACGGCCACCACGCAGGCCGGCGAGAAAGGTCGTTGGGAGGTCAAACTTCCCGCCATGGACGCCAATGCAGAACCGCAGTCCCTGTTCGTCAAAGGCAAGAACTCAGTCGAAGTCAGCGACGTGTTAGTGGGCGAAGTATGGCTTTGCTCGGGACAATCCAACATGGCCTGGACTGTGCAGCGATCCAGCGATGCAGAGCAAGAGATTGCAGCAGCCGATTACCCCCTGATCCGGCATATCGCCATCCCGAGAACCTCAAGTTTCCTACCCGTCGATGATGTCCCCGCCGATTGGCAGGTCTGTTCACCGGAGACGGTCGCGAATTTCACGGCCTGTGGCTATTTCATGGCTCGGCACCTGCACCAAGAACTCGATGTTCCCATCGGCTTGGTGAATTCCTCCTGGGGCGGGACTCGCGTGGAGCCCTGGACTCCGCCGGTTGGATTCCAGCAAGTTCCCGCGTTGCAGAATATCTATGACTCCATCACCACTCGCTCACCGGGAACCGACGCCTACAAAACGCGTCTTGGCGAGCATATCGAAGCGACAAGCGACTGGGTCGAAACCGCCAAAGCGTCGATGAAGAGCAATGCCCTGCTCTCACCGAGTCCCGGCTACCCCGCCGAACTGCTGCCCTTCAGCAGCCATCAAGACCCGACGATGCTCTACAACGGAATGATCCACCCGATACTTGGATTTTCGATCCGCGGTGCCATCTGGTACCAAGGCGAATCCAATCATGTTGAAGGGATGCTTTACCTGGAAAAGAAAAAGGCGCTAATCGGCGGCTGGAGAGAACTTTGGAATCAGGGCGACTTTCCGTTCTACTACGTTCAGATCGCCCCGTATCAATACGGTAACGAAGACGTTGAGATCCTGCCGCGATTCTGGGAAGCGCAGGCCGGGGTGCAACAAGAAGTCCCGGCAACCGGTATGGTCGTCATCAATGATCTCGCTACGATCAACGATATCCATCCGCCTGCCAAGCAAGAGGTGGGACGGCGACTCGCTCGCTTGGCATTAAAAAATGACTATGGACACGAAGATGTCGTCGCCCGCAGCCCCGAAATGCAATCCCACGAGATCGCAGGCGATCAACTCAAAATTCAGTTCCAGCACACCGGCGGTGGACTGAAGACTCGTGACGACAAATCGCCGACGGATTTCGAAATCATCGGTTCAAGTTCAGGTGGATTTCAGCCTGCGACCGCAAAGATCGACGGCGACACGATCCTCCTGAGCTCCGACAAGGTCAAGAACCCGGTGGCCTTCCGGTTCGCATGGCACAAAACCGCCGAACCGAATCTGATGGGTGGCACCGGGCTGCCCGTGGGCGCCTTCCGCGGCGGCGAGATGCCCGATTTCGTGGACACACTGCCTATCAGTGACGGATATCAACTCGTCTACGACCTCGATCTCACCCGACTCGGCCGCGAAATCCAGTACGATGTCGACAACAGTGAAAAGATCGAAGCGTTTGACCGGATTGGCTATCTCGTGGAACTGGCCCGTGGTGATGAAGAGAAACAGGTGATCTTCGTTTCGATGGACGCCTTCACCGATGACGTTCAAAAGATCGGCATTCCCACGCAAGCGTCCGGAGCCCATTTTCAACAGCGGGTTGAATCGCTCGATATCTACACGAACGTCGAGGGCATCAAAACGGGCACCGGTGTGGCGAAAGGCAACCTCGAATTCTGGCCCAACAACTACGGTGCCAACAACGAAGGCAAGGTCCCCGGTGCAAACAACAGCATCTATGACTTCGGTGACTCACCAAGCGACCCTGTCAACGGATACGGAAGCATGCAGGTTCACCATTTCGGTGCCAAGCAAACTTTGTTCGCGATCAACAAGTGGAACGCGGGCTCGGAAGCTGATCTCGGCATCGGCAACAGCGACGGGGAAACTCGCGATTGGACCTTCACTGGGAACGCGGATACGTACTCGAGCAAACGTTTGCGGGTCTATGTGCACGTGAAATAGCGACCGCGTGGTTCATTCGCCGCGATTAACCTCCGCTGTGAGTTTCTCGCGGAAAATCTTGCTGTTGTGCCGGATGTCCACCGGCAGCGGTGTGCCGCGGATCACAAACTCAGTGATCCGCTGGGTCAGAGGATTCCGCGTCGCTACCTGCTGCAATCGCTCGATCAACTGATCGCGTCGCACGGGATCCTGTGCGACCGCGAGATCGGTCGGTTGAACCACGATCACGGGTGTCTGCTGCCCCGCCCGGCCACGGCCGACCAACGCGCATTTCTCCACCTCATCGTGGACGTTGAAGACGGCTTCGCAAGGGACGGTAAAGAATGTACGGTCCGTCGTCAGAACCCGGTGTCCCTTGCGTCCACAAAACCAAAAGCGGTCGTCGGCATCGAGGTATCCAACGTCTCCCATTCGGTGCCAAACGGTGTCGCCGTCGTGGACCTTGTGCAGGCGATTCTGGTCCCTTCGCGTCACGTACTCGCGAGTGACCATCGGCCCCGTGACGAGGAGCTCGCCGATTTTTCCGGGTGGCAATTCCGTGCAATCTGACAGTTCGCGGATCTCATCATCGTCGATCTCGATGACTCTCCACTGCACTCCGGTGAAACGAGTGCCGACGCAGACGCCTTTTCCCTTGTTCGCGGCCGGCCCCGTTTCGGTGATCACTTGCCGCGACTCGATCGACGCGATCGGCAAGGCTTCGGTTGCTCCGTAAGGCGTTTCGATATTCGCGTCCTCGTTGACAAACCGGCGGAGGCTCGCCAGCGTGGCTGCGGGAACGGGAGCCCCGGCGGAGAGGACGCGGCAAAGTGTTGGGAAGGGACGTCCCACGGCATGTTCCTCGCACCAACGGGTGACCGTTTTCCAAAGTGCGGGAGACCCGAATGCTTGATCCACTTCCCACTGCCGAGCCGCGGCAATGAGTTTGGTCGGGTCGACATCAGCGGGCCGGGTGGGGTCCATGTCAGGGATGATCGTGGTCACGCCCATCACCGCATCAAACAAGCCAAACAAGGGAAAACAAGCGAGGTCACGTGAACCCTGCTGGATGTTGTACCGCTCGGCAATCCGGTCGATCTGGGCATGAAAGGTGCCGTGCGTGTAGGACACGCCTTTGGGCGGTCCTGTACTACCTGTCGTGAAGATCACTGCGGCTTCGTCCTCATGATCGATCTCAGGGAGCGACGTCTTCTCGCGCTGCCCCATTTCCACGATCTGTGCCAGCGTTTTGCCACCCCAAAAATACCGTCTGCCGACCGTGACATTCCAGCGTGCGGACGGGAAACGGTGCCGCAATAGCGTTCGGATCGCCTGGGCTTTTGGGATCCCCACAAACCCATCGGGATTGATTTCCTGCAAACAATTGACGAGGTGTTTGCGGTCCATGCCGGGGTCGATCAATACCACACTCACGCCGGCCTTCATCAACGCGAAAACCAACTCAATGAATTGGGCGCCGAACGGGACGAGGCTGACCAGTCGCATGCCGGGTTGGACACCCCATGCAGCCAATCCGAGAGCAATCTCGGTGCTCCGTTGGTCCAACGTTTTGAACGTGGTCAACGCGTAGTCACGGTCGTGACCGTGCTTAGCCGGCGGCCCAGCAGGCTCGGCGATCGCGATCGCACCAGGCAGCAATCGCGAGATGCGCGTCAATCGGTCGGCGACATTCCCGCCGGCCAAACCGCTCGGGATGCGATCCGCACACGAGGACTCAGGTGAAGTCGGGCGATCCGAGGCGTCGTCGGGCTCATGGCCGTCTGCAGCAAAATTCATAGGATGTTGTCTTTCAAGACGGAAACAATTTGTTCGGCCAAGCAGACGGAGATCGTCCGCTGCGCGCTCTTCCAACCAGGAATCGCATTAACCTCGACGAGCCGGTAGTCGTTCCCAGCGGTCGTCTCGAGTAGATCGATTGCGGCCAGGGTCAATCCAAATTCGCTGCAGACCCGGCAGGCCAAGTCGCGCCAATGATCGCACAGTTCAACAGCCTCGGCGGTACCGCCTGCTCGGACATTCGTGCGAAAACCGTCTGGGCAGGTCCGCCGGATCGCGTGCACGTGAGGGCCGATGACGAGCAGTCGCAAGTCACGCCCCCCCGGTGCAACGAACTGCTGCACGTAGAGAACCGCTCCGAGTTGTTGTAGCGTCGAGAAGGTTGTCCAGGCCAGCTCCGGATCTTGGATTCGCATCACGCCGCGGCCCTCGCCGCCGAAGATCGGTTTGACAACCACATCGCCGCCGAATTGGTGAAACAATTCCATCGCTTCGGCGCGGGACTGGGCAATGCCTGTCGCAGGCGTCGCAATGCCCATCCGGGCAACTCTCGCGAGCGTGGCGTACTTGTCGATCGCGAGCTCGATAGCCGCCGGTGGATTGACGATGCTCGCCGCATTGTCGCTCTTGGCCCGACACCCGTATTCATCGTGCAAGACTGCCAGCCGAAAGAGGATCTGTTCCATGGAGCCCGGAGGCATCGTACGTGTCAAAATCCCATCGAACTGGTCAAGCGGCCATCCGCATCGATGGCCCGTATCCGGGGCTTCGCCCATCACGTTCGAGCTCGCCCCGGCCCGATCCACTCTCGCCACGATGGATTCATAATCCGCGAAGCAGACGTCCACGCCCGATCGCGTTCCGGCCGCTCGCAGCTCATTGAGATGCCAACCCAGCGGTGTCGTGGTAGCTCGATTAGCCGGCCGGCCACCGAGGACGAGCATGCGTGGTGAACTCACCGGTGCGGTCTCTCGCTCACGAGTCCATTCCGAACGACGCCTGGAGCAAGTCCGGGGCGAGCTTGCCGCTGCGCCATGTCCGTCCGCTTTGCAGCGAATGAATCGTTACCACTGCGGGACTGAATAGCATCGGATCCACTTTGTAGAAATCGTAATCGTACTGTTGGAACAGGGTGGCAAAGGGTTGCCCATAGTCCGACGACGAATGGCTGGGGATCTTGTCGGCGACTGCATCGATGGCAGCGTCGGGAGCATCGATCCACAGGGTGACTTTGGCGCCATAGAGCATCGCATCATTGGTGCGACCAATCCCACCCACACTGTCACCCCGTTTGGCTCCCGGCGGTAGCGGTGCGATGCCCGTCGCCGAGACCACCGTATGAACGTCAAAGTTGAGGGCGTGCAGTTTGTGCAGCGCTGTTTCGACACTCCGCGAGACAACTTGCACACAGCCGGCGATTGAGGTTACCGAGGCGACTCCGAGACAAACGCGTTCGGCGGGAACGCCGCATGCGTCCGCGATTTCGGCGATCACGTCGGCCCCGGGCAGGCGATCGGATTCGAGCACGCCCACGGCATGAGTATGTGCTTCGGCGGGAGTGTTCAAGCCGAGTTGCTGAAGCATCTCTTCGCGGCCGCGCAGCATCCGCATCGGACCGCTCGCCATCGCGAAGAACGAGTCCACCGAAAGCGGCCAACCCGCGTACTGGCCCCCCAGACACGCGGCGATGGGACGGTCGGTCGAAACCGTCACCGCCATGTCCGTTACCATGTCGTTTTCTGCGGGCGCAAGTCCAACCTCGGCATGATCGCCGAGGCACAGCTTCGCCAATACCAGGCCTAGTTGTAAGGATCCTAGTTCGTCGACACCGCAGTCGAGAACGCGAGCCCCGCCAATCTCATGGGCGGAGCAGCGAAGGTCAGCCGGTCGAGCCAGCGATTCGGCGAAGAGATCGCGGCTGCGTTCGTGCAAACGGTCGAGGGCAAAAGCGGTATTTTCAGAATTCATCCGCGTATCTTGAACGCGGACGCAGGGATTGTCCAGCTAGGACCACAGCAAGACAAGAATCAGCGCAGTCAGCAGTACGACGAAGACCAACCCCAGCATGACACTGAGGGTTAGCCGTTTTCGCGAGACGCGGTTTTTATTGGTGTCGAGCACCTTGCCGCCGGTCAGCAGTGGCGCCTCGGATTCAGCTCGCGAGCCGGGGGCCGCCGCCGCGGGCGCTTTCCGAGACGTCGCAGCAGCGGGGATTCTTCCAGGCAAATTTCCAGACGCTCTTCCAGACGTTGCTGCCGGCGTTCTTGCCGGTGACGCAGCTGCGGGCGCTCTCGCAGGCGACGCCGGGGCTGGGGCCGGGGCCGGGGCCGGGGCTCGGGCTGGCGATGGCGAGGTCAGCGGCTCTGCCGGCGCTGGGGCGGCATCCTGCTTCGGCGGCAACACGTCCCGCGCCACCTGCCACTCCGGCCACCCATCGCGCCACAGCATCGCCGAGTCAGCGACCCTGCCCTCTTCAATCCACTGGCCGAGCGTGGGACCGTCGGCCGGTCCGAACTGTCCGCCGCTCGAGGGACGCACGTACCATGTCGCCGACGCCCCACCCAATAGCTCATCGAGCAGCGATTGCCTGGAAGCGACGTGCTCACGATTCGCGGCCGATGAGTTGGACACCGGACTGCTGGCACTCGTTGCGGCCGCTGGAGATGCCGTGGCCGCAGGTTGGTTGTTTCGCGAGTCCGGCGGCGACCCCGCAGCTGCCTGGGAACCTGAATCTGACTGGGCGTTTGATTCTGACTGGGATGCAAACTCTGACGAGGCTCCCACAGGCGATTTTTGACTCGCGGTTGCCCCCGGTGCGTTCGGAGCTTCGCTGGCGTGGATCGGCGTGGAGGTTTCCGTGTCGTGTGCTGGTATGCGAAAACGCACTGAGCACGCCGGGCATATTCCGCGGCGTCCAGCTAGCTCTGATTTGATGTTCAGTCGCTTGCCACAAGCATGACAAGCAAAACGAACTCCCATGTTCTCTACCTTCCCCTCGAGGTGATGCCAGCCCCGTCAGACGGGATGGTCCAAAAACTTCTCTACCCAGTATACTTCGCTCGGCATGTTCAGTTCGGCGGCATCAATTCCAAGACCCCTGACGTCATGGCGCCAATGGAGACGCGCAGCGTTTGCTCGGCATCAGGATAGTAGACGGCCGAATGCAACGAGGCGGGGGGGATGCCAAGTTTTTCAAATCGATCGAGTCTCGCTTGGCTGACCGAACCGACCTTGTACATCAAAATTGGCACGCCTTCGATCCCATATCGACTGAAATCCTCGCCACCCATCGAGGGTTCATTCTCGACGACATTGTCATCGCCGAGTAGTTCGCTGAAAACAGTCCTCATTCTGCCGGCGAGTTCCGCATCGTTTTTCAACGAGGGTGTCCCTTCGCTGAGCACGACATCGGGTTCGGGGGCGGCGTGGGTCGCGGCGATTCCGAAGGCCCGGCGGCGGATCGCTTTGAGCAATTGATCGCGGACATCGGGGCTGTAGCTTCGCACGGTCAGTTGCAGCGTGCAGTCGTTCCCGATCACGTTGTGTTTCGTTCCGCCGTGGATGGACCCGACCGTGACGACAGCGGGTTCGATCGGCGCGATCTCTCGACTGACGATCATCTGCAGCGAGATCACCAACTCGGCGGCTTGCACGACGGGATCAATCGTCGTGTGAGGTGCCGATCCATGCCCCCCGCGACCCTTCATCGTGATATCGACACTATCCACATTCGCTTGCGAGAAACCCGGTCGTATACTGATCTGGCCCGTCGGCGTGTCGCTGCCAACGTGCATTGCCAAGGCATAGTCGGGCCGTGGGAAACGCTCGAACAGTCCGTCTTCGAGCATCGCTTTGGCTCCCGCGCCGTGTTCCTCAGCGGGCTGGCCGATGGCGAGAAGCGTTCCCGACCAAGCGTCCCGATGTTCCGCGAGCCACTGCAATACCGTCGTTAGGTTTGTCATGTGGATGTCATGGCCACAGGCGTGCATCACCCCGGTGCTGCTACCATCTTCGCGCGTGACCGTTTGCTTCGAGGCATAGGGGACCGGCGTCTGCTCGGTAACGGGTAGCGCGTCGAGGTCCGTCCGGAGCATCACGGTCGGCCCCTCGCCATTTTTCAATACGCCCACGATACCAAAACCGCCGACATTCTCGGTGACATCGAATCCCGCTTCACGCCACAGCCCGGCGAGTTTGGCAGCGGTCTCCTTCTCTTCAAAGGAAACCTCCGGGTGAGCGTGCAGCCATGCGTAGAGCTGGAGAACTTCCGGGAGTTGCTGGTCAAGCCACTGGGAAACATTGTGCTGATTGGCGACCGCACCGGGGCTAGCGACCGCGGTCGGATCATCCGCCCGCAGCGGCGTGCCAAACGACCCGATGATGCACCAAGCCAAGGCGAAAACGGCTGCTGCTGAAATCCCGACCCAGCGGAATCGAGGCGAATGCGACTGGAACGAGACAGGAGGATTCGGGTGCATGGCTAAGATTTTCCCTCGGTAGCAGAGGCTCGCGATTGGTTTTTGTGAGGCGCCGTCGTTGTATCTGCGGCCCTGACGTTCCCATGATAGAGCACCACGTGGCTGTCGTGTTGCCCACGACATCGACTCGAGTGATGCCGAATGGCCGCTGCGATCCACCTTTTGCATCACGTTGCGAATAGCGAACAACTCGGGAACATTCGCAAAACGAGCTGGCTACTATCCACGAGTTGTTGTTCGCCGACGGCGTTGAAGAGAATAGCCGGCCGTTGGAGCGTAAGCGAACACCATCGCAGATGTCTTGTGACCAGCCTTCTCAGGCCGGTCTACTCGTCGTCCTCGTCCTCGTCCTCGTCCTCGTCGCCGCCGTCCTCTTCATTCTCATCGGATTCGTCATCCTCTTCGCTCTCGCTGTCGGCACCGTCTCGGTAGTAGGTCCGTTGAGATTTCGGTAGTGGATCGAAGGCGAGCTGGTCGACGAGCATGCCTTGCTCCTTGGCCATCCGCAGGGTGGCGATGGCGTCGCCGTAGACGCCACCGACCTCGGTAATCCCGCGAATCAAGCTGGCGACGTTGGCATCGACCTCGGCAAACGCGTCGGGCTTGCCGGGTCGGAAGCGACTGATTCGGAGCCGCGTGCTGTCGGTGTTCGTGTTCGTATCCTCAAGGGGTCGAATCACGATTCCATCCGGGCCGATCATGGACATCGAGTGCGGAAGCGGGGTGAGGTCGCCCATCAGCACAATCTCATGTTTGCGAATCAGTGAAACGATCACCGCGGGGGGGCCAGCGGATTCGATTTCATACAAGCGGAACTGGCCCTGCAGGTTTTCCCCACGCAGTGTCACGCGGCCATCTTCACGGTCACGCAGCGCGGCCATCGCGCCGTAGCGGGCCTCGAGGCTGGCTTCGTCCAACAATCCCTTCAAGGCTGCCACGGCCGAGGTTTGGTCGATGCCTTGGAGGGCGATCAAGGCGGGGGCACGGAAGGCCGGTTCTGCCCGTATGCTATCAATCAAGGGCTCGATCGCTTCAACACGATCCAGATACGCCAACGCCTCGGCGGCATAGAATCGCAGTTCCGGATTCTCTAGCTTCGTCGCTTCGACCAGCGTCGGCACGGCGCCTTCACCGATCGCCTCGAGTTGCAGAGCCGCATCGGCCGCCGTCGTCGGCGTCCGCAGTTTCTTGCCGAGCTCAACCAATCGGGTTTGCGTGCTGCTCGATTCTGCCGCGAGCGTGAGGGCACGAACCACGGTCATCAATCGCTCTTCACGCTCGTGATAGCGAGGGTGCACATCGATCTCGATGAAATCGTCCTCGGTCGCCTTGGCGATCCCGCGGCGGGTCGATCCATCGAAGAAGTAGAAGCGGCTGTTGATCGCCTTGGCGATCGCTTTGGACACCTCGACGTGCTGGAATTGAGGGCGTACCACTAACCCAAGTTTGCGGTCCGATTGCACGACACCACCAGACAAAATTCGGCCGGTCACCTGCAGGGTGGGGTCCTCGGTCCCGTCGTAATCGGCGCGTGTCAGCATCCGGCCCGTCCCGATCGCGAGCACATCGCTGCTGCGGACGGTGTTCTGTAGCAATTGTTGATGCCGCAATCGAGTGTCGAGCAACCATCCGCCGTGGAGGTCGGTCGCCTCGGTTTTGGGCGGTGTGAGGATTTGCAGATCAATGACGTCGCCGCGGCGAGCGCCGGGGCGAATCAGCCCACGGACCTGCACGAGCGCATTGCTGTCACGTTCGAGGAACTCGTTGGGCTCGGGAATCTCATTGAGTTTCATCTCTTCGAGTAAACGCTCGCGGAACCCTGAAGGCAGGGCAGGGCCGCCCGTGCCCGGCAATTGGTTGACAACAGCCACGCCATTGACGCGAATCTCCTGCATCCCGTTGGGAATCGCAGCCTCGCGAATGAGATCAGGAAGCGCGGGCACACGAAGCAGTTTCTGCAGATGCTCTCTGTCTTCGTCGTTGGAGTTTCGTCCGAACCAGCTCGCGCAGCCCATCGGCACGATGACCCAGGCAGCTAAGACAGCTGTACAGAAAAGGCGATGATGCAAACGGGACATGGCTGGATTGTGGTGGCGAGGGGGACGGAGCGTTTGGCAGGCACGCATCGACAGAGCGGTTCAGGCCATCACCAACTCGTTGTTCGAAACGGGGTGGTCGACTACCTCACAAACGATTCGATTGCATGAAACAACTGTCCGTTAGCGACCGCTTGCGACAAATCGGCAACCGAGGGGCAAGTGTTTCAACCGCAGAGCTAGCCCATTGGGGGCCTCCAACACAAGATCAAGCTGGGAATTCGGGGCGCTCGGGTTCACAATTTGAAGCCCCCGGCATCACAAACCTGCTCGGTGGGTTAAACTGCGAGGACTCTTTGACTGAAACCGACCCTTTCGAGACCGTCTGAATGAACCAACCCCCTGTCAGTGAATCCGACGTGGGCTTGCTACATGCCGCCCGTGAGCGGGTATTGGCCCAACTCGGCAAGATCATCGTCGGCCAAGAACACGTGATCGACGAGATCTTGATTTGCCTGTTCAGCCGCGGACACGTGTTGCTCGAAGGCGTTCCCGGGCTCGCGAAAACGCTGATGATCAGCACGCTCGCGAAAACGCTCGATCTCTCGTTCAGCCGCATTCAGTTCACCCCCGACCTGATGCCTGCCGATGTGACCGGGACCGAGATCATCGAGGAGGACCGCGCCACAGGGCACCGCGAACTGCGGTTCATGCAGGGGCCGCTGTTCGCCAATATTGTTTTGGCCGATGAGATCAACCGCACGCCGCCCAAAACCCAGGCCTCGCTGCTCGAGGCGATGCAGGAGCGACAGGTCACCGCCGGCCGAGAACGGCACGTGCTCGACGACCCATTCTTCGTCCTGGCGACGCAAAACCCAATCGAACAGGATGGTACCTACCCCCTGCCGGAAGCGCAGCAGGACCGATTTATGTTCAAAATCTTCGTCGACTACCCGAGTTTCGACGAGGAGTTTGAAGTTGCCCGCCGCACCACGGGCACGTCGGATGAAGTTGCCGAACCCGTCCTCACCGCGGAGGAGATCCTGAGGTTACAGCACCTCGTTCGCCAGGTTCCCGTCAGCGATCATGTGATCCGCTACGCCCTTTCGCTCGTCCGTCAAACTCGGGTGGGCGGCGACGGAGTCCCCGACTTTGTCGATGATCTCGTCGGCTGGGGGGCTGGCCCCCGGGCGGTTCAATTCTTGATCCTCGGTGGCAAGGCCAGAGCGTTATTGCAAGGGCGACACCACGTGCAGGTCGACGACATCGCCGCCCTCGCCCCCCCCGTCCTGCGCCACCGCATGGTCGTCAACTTCACGGCCGAGAGCGAAGGCATCACGAGCGATGACGTGATCGAGCGAATCATTGGAGCGACCCCTACGACCGAAGACGAATTGTCACGCGATGCCCGATTCCAAAAAATATTTGCGACCTGAGGTCACTGCTCGCGTTCGCCGATTGGAACTGACGGCCCGCCGGGTCGTCGAGGGGTTTCTGTCGGGGATGCACCGCAGTCCGTACTTCGGCCAGTCGATCGAGTTCCTGCAGCATCGCCCCTACGTGGCCGGTGATGAGTTGCGGCATATCGATTGGAAGGTGTATGCGCGCCAAGATCGCTTGACGATCAAACAGTACGAAGAGGAAACCAACCTCCGCTTGCACCTGCTCGTCGATTGCAGTGGCAGCATGGGCTACGGTCAAGGCGATCGCAATAAGTTCCACTACGCCTCGTCGATTGCGGCCTCGTTGGCTTACCTCGCCCTCCGGCAAAAGGACGCCGCTGGCCTGTTCACGTTCGATACCGAGGTTCGCGACAGTGTCCCCGCACGCAGCAACCAGCACCAACTCCACCGGATGCTGCGGGCGCTGGCGTCATCGGCGACCGACGGAGAAACGCAGCTCCCCAAAGTCACCCGGCAGGTCGCCGCTGCGATCCCACGAGGTGGCTTGGTGTGCGTGATCTCGGACTTGCTCGGCGTGGAATCGCTCACCGAAGGCCTCCGTCTGCTGCGGGCCCAGGGACACGATGTCGCCCTGTTTCAGGTTCTCCACGATGATGAAATCGACTTCGAGTTCACCGGTGCGACGCGTTTTGAAGGCCTTGAAGACCCCGCGTTTCTCAACTGCAACCCAGCCGCTTTGAGAGAGGGGTATCTCGAAGCCCTCGATCAATTCTTAGAGCAGGTACGTCGCACGTGCGGCCGTTTGAAGATCGACGCCATGCAGGTCCGCACCTCCGACCCGCTCGACGCCGTCCTGGCCAAATTCCTATCCGCCCGCCAAAAGGCTTAACCTTCTTGAGAGCCTCGAGAGCTACGGCTCTGTCGCTCCGATCGTCTCGCCCAGTCCGAAGCTTCCATTCGCACCCTCTCTTTCAATCCTTTCGCACCCTTGTTCCTTTACCCCACCCTCGCCGTTGGTTTCCTGTTTGTCGGTGTTCCGCTATTGGTTCACCTGATCAACCTGTTGCGCCACCGTCGTACAAAGTGGGCGGCGATGGATTTCTTGCTGGCGAGCTACCGCAAGCAACGGCGCTGGATCGTACTGCGTCAACTCTTGCTGTTGCTCACACGCTTGGCGGTGGCGGCGCTATTGATCGCGGTTCTGGCAGGCTTGATCGGGGGCAAGCGGTTCATTGGGGCAATCGGTGGCCAGACAACGCATCATGTAATCGTGCTCGATGACAGTTACTCCATGCGTCAACGTGCCGGCGGTGGGGCTGAGGGTGGCGCCGTTAGCGATAGTGGCCGCGACACGATTGCCTATGATCGGGCGTTGAGCGCGGTGGCGACCTTGGTCCGCCGTCTCAGCGCCGATGAGGGCGTGCATCAACTCACCGTGATGCGGGCCAGCCGGGCCGCAGTGCTGAATGATTCCAACAATGGAACCGCCGACGCGGCTGCAGACATCGCCGCTCAAACGCTCACCGACGACGCGCGCCAGATCGAGCGATTGATGAGCACGCAGGCCTCCACGCTGAGAACCGACCTGGTGCCCGCGATCGACTTGGCCGGCGATCTGCTCCGTGCCAATCCCTCCGACGAGCGGCGACTGTATGTGATCAGTGATTTTTCGCGTCGCGATTGGCAGTCTCCTCGTCGATTGGCCGCGTCACTGGAGAAGGCTCATGAGAGCGGTGCTGAAATTCGCTTGGTCGACTGCATGGAAAACAACGATCCGGCACCGCCACGCAACCTCGCGATTACCGACCTGACGCCCGAGCCAGACGTGTGGGTGGCGGGCGTGCCCGTGATGGTCAATGTGACGATCAAGAATCACGCCGATACCGCGGTCAAGAATGTTGCCCTCTCTGCTGCGGTGATCACGTACGGGGAGGACGTCAAAATCGCCGATCCCACATCGGCGCTCAGTGGCACGACGCAGAGCCTACCGGCGATCATGGTCGAGGCCATTCCAGCAGGCCAGCAGCTGACCAAATCGTTCCAAATTTATATTGATCGCCCCGGCACGCACGTCGTGCGAGTGGGCTTGCCCGACGATGCTTTGGCGATTGACAACACACGGGTTTGCACGATTCCACTGGCCGACGCGCAGCGGGTGTTGATCGTCGACGGCGATGCCGATGGTCTCGGCGCCTACCATATCTCATCCGTGTTGGATCCGGGCAGCCAGGTCCGTATCGGAGCCATTCCCGAAGTGCGTCCCACGTCGATGCTCCGTGACGCGTCGCTGGAAACGCTACAGCGATATCGAGCGATCTACTTGGTCGACATTCCCGAAATCAGCGATCGACTCGCCCAGACACTCCGCCAATATGTGCGCGATGGGGGAGGCATCGCATGGTTTCTAGGAGCCGATGTTTCTGCCGATAGTTACAACCGTGTGCTGGCGGGCGACGACCGCCGTTTACTGCCCTTTCCGCTCGATCGGGTGGAGGCCAGCGACGAGCAGAATCCGCTGAGCGATGAGCCGGTGCCCGCGAGCCAATCCGGTCGCGGTGAATTGGTGTTCGGCAAAGACGGAGATCTACTCGGCCCGATCTCGCGAGCGGGCAACGGTGTGTTCGGGCTCGTCAACATCGAGCGTGCTTGGAGCCCTGAGATAGATGACGACTCGGACCGATTCAGCCCGATTCTGGATGGCGCCGAGACGGCCGAGTCCAGTGAAAACGCGGTCGAGTCGACAACAGACGCTGGCATCGACACCCGCATACTGCTCTCGCGAGCCGCTGGCCAGCCGATTGCGGTCCGACATGGTCTCGGCCGTGGCCGCATCGTGACGGTGATGACCGGTCTCGACGGTGCTTGGAATAATTGGCCGGGTGACCCCAGTTTCGTGGTGTTCCTCCTGCAAACCAATGCGATGTTATTTAGCGGTGCCGCACCGCCGACATCGCGACTGATCGACCAACCCGCCGTGCTGCCTGTTCCCGGTGACACGTATCTCCCCTCTGCAACACTCCTGCTACCCGCCCCGGAGCCACCCCGCATGTCGATCGAGTTGGAAGCCGACGACCAATCGCCGCAGATCGAAGTGTCGCCGACCGAGATGTTGATCGCCGACGAAGCAGGGCTCGATGATTTTTTGATGCCAGGTGTGGATGAATGGCAGCGCACCGGTACGGACGGGCAAACCAGTGTGCTGCCGATGGCCGCTGCCCTGCGGCTAGGCGAATCGGACCTGGCCAGAATGCCCCATGCAGAGATCCTACGTGACATGCCGGGAATGGGTATCGAGTTCATTTCGGCGTCGACCTGGAACAACGATGCGAACGTGGGTGGGATGTCCACGTTCTTGTTGATCTTATTGGCGCTCTTGGCAATTCTCTTGGCGGTTGAGCAAGCGTTGGCGGCATGGGCTTCTTACCACGTCAAGCCGTCGGCCGGCGATCAGGGTGGTCGCAGCTTCCTCCGCCGCTCGACGTCCTTGACCCAACCCCATTCCACGGGCGAGACGCGGTCGCGTTCTCGGCGTCGCCGAGCGAGCACCGCTACGCAGCCTCAAGAAACAGGTAGTCGGGAGGCGTCACAATGATCGTTTATGAATTTGCCCGCGCTGCGGCGATTGATGGCTGGTGGCTCTGGGCCGCCGTCGTGGCTGGCATTATCGCGATTGTTGGGCTCTGCCTGTTCTACTATCGCCGCGATGCTGCTGAGTTGCCGCGCCCGGTGCGTTGGACGTTAATGGGGCTACGCCTGGTCGCCGTCCTCTCGCTCGTGTTTCTGTTCTTCGACTTGGTCCGCCGCACCGAACGCAGCGTTACGCGTCCGAGTGAGGTGGTCGTGATGGTCGACACCAGCCAATCCATGTCGCTGCCCGCCGGCGACCAGTCCGATGCAGCCTCGCGGACCCAGGCCGCAGTCGAACTGCTCGACAGGTCAGAACTACTCGACACCTTCGACCAAGATCATCGCACCAGCGTCTATGCGTTGGGTGGAGCGGGTGGGCCGCGACTGATTTCAACCACAACGCCACCCTCGGCCGACGAGGAATCGAGCGACACCCCAGATGGTCAGGCGGGGCGATCCGATGGCAGCCCGGGGGATGAAGGCAGTTCAGCGACCAGTCCCTTTTCCTTGTTTGGTCTGTTTTGCTTGGCTATTTTTGCGATCGCGAGTGCGTTGGCTTTGATCACAGGAGCCACCGCTTCCCTCCGGCCCGCCAAGCTGGAAACGGAGGATCAGAATCGCGCGAGCCAATCGGTAGCGGGGAATGAAACAATCGGGTGGATGCTATGGGTGGCTGCGATCACCATGATCGCTGGCATCATTTCGTTAGGCAGTGTTTACGCGGTCCGCACGGATCAGTCCTTCCTCTCGGTGCTAGGGATCTCCGATTCGGGGATCTCCGGATCAGACGATGGTTCTGAAGATCCTTCGACAGATTCGACCGAACCCGGTGCAGGTTCGCCAGCAGATGACACAGACGAGCCCTCGCTGCAGGCTCCCGAGGCGACAGCGATTGACTGGGAGACTCAGCTCGCCGCCAGCGACCCGCAGAGCCCCATCGGCGATGCGTTGCGATCGATACTCGTCGACCACGATGCGACAACCTTAGCCGGCGTGGTCCTGATCACCGATGGTCAAAACAATGGTCCCACGCCGCTTTCTTCCGCCCGGGCGTTGGCCCGGCGGGATGAGGTTTCACTTTATCCAGTCGGTTTGGGCAGTAGCCAACCGCCGACGAATGTTCGCGTGGTCGACCTTGAGGCACCCCGCCGCGTCTATCCCGGTGACAAATTTGTTGTCGCAAGTGTTCTGCAAGCGACGGGCAAGTCCCCTGTCGAGGTCGACGTGGAGTTGATTGACGCCCTGGATGATGGGGGTGAAGACACAGACAGTGGAAACCCGAGTGCCGTCACTGGTAATGACGGCGAAGAGGTGTCAACGACGCTGCCGGGCGGGCAGGTCCTCGAGAGTCAACGCGTGCGGTTGGAACCCGACGCCAGCCTCACGGATGTTCGCTTTGAAATTGAACCGCAAACGGTCGGCCGGCGACGACTCGCTGTTCGTATCGTGGCGCCTGCGGACGACCACAACCGTGTCGACGATATGCAATCGGCTCGCTATGAAGTCGTGGCGCGGAAGTTAAAAGTGCTCGCTATCGCTGGTGGTCCGACGCGGGACTATCGTTTTGTCCGCAACCTTCTGTTTCGTGACGAATCGGTCCAGCTCGACGTGTGGTTGCAGACCGGGCAACTCGGTATGAGCCAAGACGCCGACGGACTGTTGACGACGTTCCCGGAAACGGCAGAAGAACTCTTCGAGTACGACGCGATTGTGATGTTCGATCCGGACTGGTCTGCGATCGGTACGGCGTCGCTCGATCTCATCGATCGTTTTCTCACCCAGCAAGCCGGTGGGTTGGTATTGGTGGGCGGGCCCGTCTATCACCCCAAAATCACCACCAACCGCGGCGATGCTCGCACGAACCAGATCCGCGGCTTCTTCCCCGTGAATCTCGCCACGCGCGGGCCGTTGCTTGGCGGCGGGCGGCAGGGTGGACGCAGCGCTTGGCCGCTGCAGTTCACTTCCGAAGCGGCCAGTGCCGAGTTTCTGTGGATAGCCGATACGCCGCAGGAGAGCTTCGATTTATGGCAGGATGTGGGCAGCGTCTACGACTTCGTCGGCGTCAAAAGTGCGAAACCGGGTGCGAAGGTGTACGCGTATTTCTCCGACCCCACGACCGAAATCAGTGGCAGCTTGCCGATCTTTTTAGCGAGCCAGTTTTACGGTGCCGGGCGTGTCTATTTTCAAGGCAGCGGCGAGATGTGGCGGCTCCGAGCGGCGGGCGACCAGTATTTCGACAACTACTACACGAAACTGATCCGCTGGGTGAGCGAGGGCCGGTTGCTCCGCGATAGCAACCGCGGTGTGTTGCTGGTCGATGCCACCCGCGCGATGGTCGGGCAGACCGTCACACTCCGCGCTGTGCTCGTCGATGCGCAGTACCAACCGCTCAGCGAGCCGTTTGTGACCGCGAAGCTGCTCTCTCCCGACGGGCGGTTTCGAGATCTGCGTCTGACACCTTCGAATGATTCGCCGCGGGGCGGTACCTACACGGGTAACTTTGTGGCGACCAAGAGTGGTAGCTACGAGATCCAGCTGACCGTGGGCGATGCCCTCGACCAAGAAGTTCTGCGGCAGAGTGTGCAGGTGCGTTTGCCGACGAGCGAATTGGAGAGGCCGCGCAGGGCCGATGACGAACTCATGCAGCTGGCCATGGCAACCCGCGGTAAATATTTTCCGGTCAATGAAGGTGAGACGCCCTCGATGGTCGCCGCCAAACTCACCTCCGAGATCGCGCCGCAGCCCCAGGTGACCGTGCTCGCAGGCACTCCGGATCGGTTATTCGGTGAACGCCGCAATGCGGTCTTGATGTGGTTGATCGCCTCGGTGCTCACGTTTGAATGGATCACCCGCCGGCTGCATCGACTCGCGTAAAGGACTGCCTCTGGGAAGCGTTTTTTACTTGGCTGCCACTTCGCATAGCGAGCTGGTATCATGGTCCGATGGTGGCCTTACCCTTTTTCCACTCCTCGTCTAAGCGTCTGAATTCACGATGCATCCGAAGCTGCAAACACTGTTATCGCGACTGCGACATCGGGTGCGCCGGTACATCGTGTGGGACTCCATGCTAGCGATTGCAGCGGCAGTCCTGGCGGCCTTCTGGATCGCGTTCTTGATCGACTACTTGCCCGTGCGGATTGGCGGCAGCGAGATGCCGCGATCGGCGAGAACTGTCGTTTTGATCGCGACGCTGGCCATGACCGCCGTGCTGCTCTGGCGTTTCTTCATCTCGAGAATGCAGCGTGAACTCCCCGACGATTCGCTGGCGCTGTTGATCGAACGGCAGCACCCGCAGTTCGGTGGGCGATTGGTGACTGCCGTCCAGCTCGGCGAGACGCCGCGGGAGGGCGATGCTCACAGCGAGACGTTTATGAAAGAGGTCTACGAGGAAGCCGAACAGCAGGTCTCGCACGTGGACTTGAGCCGGGTTTTTCGCACCGAGCCGATCCGGCGGAAACTCATGATCGTCGTCCCGCTGCTGCTCGCCGCAGTCGTGATGGCGGTTGCGAGCCCCAACACGTTTGCCCGCGCCGTCGGCCGGCTGACGTTGTGGTCGGACTCACCGTGGCCGCGGCGGGCCGCACTGGAGATGGTTGGTGTGGAAGTTCCGATCATCGCTGCGACGCAGGATGAGGAGGGGATGACGCAGATGGTTGAGTTCGACAACGGCGTCGTGCGTCTGGCACGAGGCAGCAACGCGTCCCTCCGCATTCGCGCCGCGGGCCAAGATCATGGCCACGAAGTCCCTTCGCTCTGCACGGTCTCCTACGTCGACGAGGACGGAAATCGCGGGCAGAGCAATCTCCGCCGCGTCGGTCGATTGGTCGATGGCTATCAATCCTTCGTGCTCGACGGGCCTCCCCTGGCGTCGCTCGCCGGGTCGGTTTCATTGACGATTCGTGGGCTCGATGACCGCTTGAGCGACTACCGCATCGAAGCGGTCGATCCACCGGCGATCGCGGGCATGCAGATGCGGGTTCGCTATCCCGATTACCTCCGAGTTTTCTCCATCGATGACAACGGTGGGCAAAATAGCGAGGGGAGCCCCAGCGAGAATTTCGATCAACAACTCGACTACCAAGCGGGTGTGCGGATTCGAGAAGGTAGTTCGCTCACGCTGGTGGGCCAGACCAGTTCGCCTGTAGGAGAGGTCGATGTGGTAGTCACTGGTGAAGACTTCGATGCTCGGCTGCGGGCGGAGGAGCGAGCCGCAGGAGTGGAGGTCAGCCCAGCGGCCGATCCGGGCGGCGTGGAAGTCATGCCGGCAAAGATTGCCCCCGACGCGATGAGCTTTTCACTCCAGCTCGACGATGTCCGCGGCGCCACCTCGATTCGTATCGTGCCCCGTGATAATGAGGGCATTTCGGCGCAAGCCGCCTATCGGTATTTCATTGGCGTTGTGCGTGACGAGCCCCCCGAGACGAGCATGAAACTATCCGGGATCGGATCATCGATCACGCCGATTGCGATCCTGCCCATCACGGCAGCGGCCACAGATGACTATGGCGTCGACGAAATGTCGATCACGATGCGCGTGCGAAACCAGGCTGCGCTGGACGGCGGTGCGGAGGCGATACCTGAACCGTCATCAACTGGGCAGATCCATGCGCTCTCCCCTGATCTCGATCGTCAGGGCGAAGCCGAATTGACGATGGACCTGCGTGACTTGGTCGATCGAGAAATGCTCAAGCCGATCGAGCCCGGTGCGACGGTGACGATCGGCACCACAGCGCGAGACCGTTTCGATCTCGACAGCCAGCACGTGACCGAGGGCGAGTTGATCCGGCTGCAGGTTGTGACGCCCGAGGTGCTCCTGGCGACCCTCGAACGCAGAGAGCTCGAGTTTCGTTCGCGGCTCGAACAAGCGATCGACGAGACGCGGCGGCTGCGCCAGAGCCTGACTGCGATCGAAGGTGAAGCAACCGATGTCTTGGGGCAAATCGCTGGTGGTGACGAGTCTTCGCCTCCGGCGGCAGGGCAAGACGAACCCGCTGAGGCTGGCAATCCCAGCGTCACGTCGCAACAGAGCGAAATCGATCAAGACGCGCTGCGTGATCGCCAGCGAGTGCAATTGCGGATCCGCCAAGCCGGGCTGCAGGCATCGAAATCTACCGAGGAACTCGCTGGAATTGTCGCGGGTTTAGACGATCTCGTGCTCGAAATGGTCAACAATCGCATCGATTCGGTCGACCGCCGAGAACGTCTCCAACAAGGTGTCCGGGAACCCTTGGCCGCTGTCGTGCAGGAACCTTTTCCGCTGTTGGGACGTCAAATAGTGGAGTTGGAACGGATTTTGATGTCGACAGCGGATTCCGAGGACGACGAAAATGCCGAGCCAGCGACGGTGCAAGACATGCAGCAGGCGGTGCAGCAAGCCGTCGCGACCAACGACGAGATTTTGCTGCAACTCTCCGCGGTCCTCGAAAAAATGCTGGACCTGGAGAGCTTCAATGAGATATTGGACCTAATGCGCGGGTTAATCGACGACCAAAAAAGTTTGTTGGAAGAAACGGAGGAAGAACAGCAGAATCGGGTGCTGGATCTGTTTCAATAAGAGGCTCCGGATCCTCCCGAATCACCGTCGTCCCCGGGCAGCATCAAATCAGAGACACTGCACCAGCTCGCGTGAGGGGTTTGAATTACCACATTGGCCAGCGAAAATACGCTCAATCGGCTTTCTAACGTGGAACACAGCCGGTTTTCGCATCAATTTTCCGTTCACATCCTGCTAAGATAAGACGAGCCTCGATCCCAATCCCGATCACCGATTTCAATATGCGCGGCATCGAATCCATCGCACAACCCATTTCGATCTCTGCCAGCCGCTGCTGGCTCGGGATGGTGATCACCCTGTGCCTCGTTTCGCTTGGCATGCTGACATCGCCCGCAACAGGGCAAGACAGCACCGGTCCGAATGCGGCGGCCGAGGCCGACCCGTTGGTGGCCCGACAATCGAGTGTCGCATCCCGGTACGCTCGTCTTGAGGAGCTACTGCTGCGATTGGCGGACGTTGAATCCCGAGAGAATCCGGAGCGAGCTGCACTGCTCAAGCGGGTGGCCCGCCAATCACGCGAGCGATTTGTGCTGGAGAAACTACGCGGTTCCAGCACGCTGATCGCCAGCGGCCAGCTGTCGAAAGCTCTCGAGGAACAGGAAACGGCCACCGGAGAGCTCGAGGGTTTGCTGAAGCTGCTGCTCACCGAAGATCGTAGCTCGCGCATTCGCGACGAGAAAAAACGCATTGCTGAAATGATCAAGCAACTGCGATTGACCGAGCGAAACGAACGCAGTGTGCGGGCAAGGACCGAAAATGGCGTCGAGATGGAGGAGGTTTTGAAGGAGCAGGAGGAAATCTCCAAACGAGCCGAGGCACTTCAAGAGGAGTTTCGCCAAGACGATCCCGAGGAAGAGGAGCAGGCGAGCGAGGAAGCTGCCCAGAGCGAGGAAGCTGCCCAGAGCCGGGGAAACTCCCAGAGCGAGATGAGTCCTCCCCAACAGGGAGGCGACCCCCAGGAGTCGACCGAGGCTGAGGATCCGGCCCAGCCGAAAGACTCGCCGAGCTCCAGCGAACCAGATGACGCCGAGAAAGCCGACGACAAAGATCCAGCTGCCGAGAACGAATCCGAGGGGCAGGAGGGCGATCCGAAGGAGAGTCAATCCGGCGAGTCCCAGGAGTCCGACGGACAACAGCCAGACGGCGAGAGCGAGAACTCGTCGGAGCAGCAGTCTCCCTCCGAGTCGCAGCAATCTCAGTCTCCCTCAGGGCAGAGCGAGCCGTCCCAGAGCGGGCAACAGGCGGCTCCCCAGCAGCCCAAATCGCCCGAACAGGATGCCCAGGACCAGCTGCAGAAAGCCATTGAGCGAATGCAGCAGGCCCAAGAAAAACTCGCTCAGAAAGATCGCAGTGGGGCAACCGAGGAACAGCGTCAAGCGGAGGAGGAGCTTCGCAAAGCCATCGACCGGCTGGAGAAAATCCTGCGGCAGCTACGCGAAGAAGAGATCCAGCGCGAACTCGCCAAGCTCGAGGCACGGCTTCGTAAGATGGCTGCGATGCAGTCCGCGGTCCTCGACGAAACCGAACAGGTCGCCAAGACACCCCCGACGCAGCGAGACCGAACCACCGACTTGAAGGCAGGCGATCTCGCCTTCGAGGAACAAAAGATCACCCTCGAAGCCGACCGGGCCATGCTCTTGCTGCGTGAAGAGGGATCGAGTGTCGCCTTCCCCGAAGTCATTCAACAACTCCGAGAGGATACCCAGCGGGTCACCACGCGACTCGGACAGAGCAAAATTGACTTGGTCACTCAAGGCATCCAGAGCGATATTTTGGCGGCTCTCGAAGAGATGATCGCGGCCCTCGCTCAAGCCCAACGCGACAATGAACAGAAGCAACAACAGCAACAGCAACAACAGGGGCAGCCCAGCAGCCAGGGGGCTGGCGAAGAACCGCTCGTGCAGGTGCTCGCCGAACTGAAACTGTTGCGGACGATGCAGACCCGAATCCATGGGACCACCGATCGCTATGGCGATCTGTTGGAACAGAATCAGGCGGACGAGGCCAATGCCACCGGCGAAGAAATCCTGCCGCTCTTAAAGGATCTCGCCCAAAGACAAGATCGGCTGTACCAGATCACCCGCGATCTGGTCACCAAACGCAACCAATGAACTCGTTTGCCGAGAATTTGATTTCATGCCAACCACGATAACATCCACGGCCAAGGTCGCGCGACACAGCCGGTTTGAGAACTCGGTCCGACCGTGGCTGCCCCATTGGGCCGCTGCCCTGAGCGTGATGTCTTTCTCAGCCATCGCGGCGTCGAGCACTCTGACGGCGGCGCCGACACCCGCGGGGTTCGTCGATGCGACCTGGGTGGCCGATCAAGCGGTCCCCAGTGACGAAGTGCCCAGCGAAACGGTTCCTAAACAAAATGTTCCCGAATCGGGTCGCGACGATGAGCCGCCGCTCGAACCCGAATTTCCTCCGGAGTCCTTGATTCCTGAGCACGAAGCGACACCGATCGATGACCAGAGTTTGGTGCCGTCGACCGATGCGGAAGCTGGCGGCGCTCTGCGCGCCAATGCCGATTGGCAGCCGCGAGACGCCGTCGCCATGTCAGAACTGCTCCGCCGCTCCCTCGACACGATCGGCACACCTCCCGAGCAGATCGGTCGCTCGAATGAACAGTTCCTGACTGATGTTCGCCAGGATGACACGGAACCGCTGACCGCGTGGGTGCAGGCAGTCGCCTTGCAGATCACGGCAGTCAACGAGATGTTCGCTCGCGGTCAGGACCGGCTGCTCGAACTGCCGTCTCGGCTCGACCCGAGTGGTCCCGACTACGCAGCCATGGAATCATTGCCACCGGAGATCCGTGCGGCACTGCGAACGTGGATCGGCCGCGAACTCGTTCGCGCCCGGTACTACGATGAAGCCTTGCCGATTTTTGCAGAAGTCGATCCGGCGAGTTCGCCCGATGCCGCCTCGTTGCTGTTCTATCGGGGCGTCTGCTATCACTCGCTGCTCAAGACCCAAGAGGCGCTCGCGGATCTGCGAACGCTGCTCCAGCATGAAGACGACATCCCCGTTCGGTTTTCACGCACCGCGGAAATGATGATCGCTGACATTGAGCCGCTCGAAGAGGACTCGCTCGACGAGATTTCGCGGCTGATGACCGATGTGACACGCAGACTCGATTTGGGACGGGCGGATGAACCGACCCAGCAGCGGGAACAGGAGATCATTGACAAACTGACCAAGCTGATCGACAAGGTGGAAGAACAGCAGCAACAACAGCAACAGCAACAGCAACAACAACAGGGTGGCCAACAGGGCGGCAGCCCGAGTGGTGGGCAAGCTCAACCGATGCAGGACAGCCAGATCGCGGGCGCCAGTGGTCAGGGCGATGCCGATCGCAAGGACAACGGCGACAAGAGCGGCTGGGGCAACCTGCCCCCCGCCGAGCGTCAAGAATCACTGCAACAAATCAGTCGCGACCTCCCGACCCACTACCGCGAAGCCATCGAAGCCTATTTCCGAAAACTGGCCACGCAGCAAAAGTAAACTCAGCTGCCCGCCAGTCGCGGGCCGATGCTCGAGCTAACTGCTAAGCGTCCAAGCGTTCCGGGAACGCTGGTTCTTCTCGGGTTTGACTGGCACTTGGAAATTCCACCACGTTGGAACGGTCTGAGCAATCGGTTGCGAGCCACTAGATTCCGTGAGCAACCCTACGCCGACGTCGTTTTAGATATTAGCCGGTGGGCGTTAGCCCCGGTTTTCTGCGGGCAAACGCGAAGCGTTCAAGGAACCGAGGCTAACGCCCACCGGCTACTAAACCGAAACAACTCCCCCGACCTGCTTAGGCCCGCTCGCACGTCTGAAACCGCTCGGCATCGGCGCAGCTTTACCGAGTCGATGTTTCGCTTGTCAGCAGCCCAGGTCAATGCGTTCGTCTCAAATTTCTCACTAAATTATGCTTGCTCCCCGAATCCAGGCCCCTCATACTCAAGCGGCGCCAACCGGCGATAAGACTCCCTCGAACCGGCGATAACACTTCCCGTGTCACCGAGGGAACCGAAGGTCCAACCGGCGATAACACCCCCGAGGATCAGCTTATCACCCCCACAACCGGCGATAATTACCTCGTTCTGCCACAAAGTGGCCATCGTGCTCGTGCTCAGTGAAACGGTGCTCGTGCTCGTAATCGAAATGGCGCAACCATGACCGAACCAATCTTCGACCACGATCGACTCGACGTCTACCGTTTGTCAATCGGATACGTCGCTGCTGCATTCGACGTTTCGAAATCGCTGAGCGGTTTGCATCGCCACGCTCGTGATCAATGGCTTCGCGCTGCTCAATCGATTCCGCTGAACATCGCCGAGGGTAACGGCAAGCGCAGCTTGAAAGATCGTGCTCGATTTTTCGACATTGCTCGCGGATCTGCGTTTGAATGTGCTGCGATTCAAGATGTTCTGGTTGCGACGGACGGTTTGGAGGACGTGGCGAGTCGAGAACTGAAACGGATGCTCAAACGAATTGTCTCGATGCTAACTCGAATGGCGATGAAGTTTGACGGCGTTAGGGAGCCGTCGGTAGACTATGAGCTGGGGAACGATTACGAGCACGAGCACCGCGATGCTGAGCACGAGCACGAAAGAAAGCCAGAACCAAGCCGTGCACCTAAGGACGGCTTGCGCGATTATACCAATGGAAAATCAATCGTCCGTCCTAGGTGACGGCAACCGTTATCCGACTGAAATCACACTACGCCCCTTGCGTTGCCCCTACCAAGCCCATCTGGCGGAGCCGAAACTTGCCCAAACGCACCAATAGCTTCCAGCAATCCATTAGGTTTATTTACGAGGCAATCGCTGAACAAGGGTTTGTGGTGCTGGAGTCGGAAGAGTTGACTGACTCGGACGGTTCTACGCTACGCGAAGTTGACCTGCTCATTCGAGGCTCAGTTGCAGGGCACGCGGTGAGCATCGCGATTGAGTGCCGTGACCGATCAAGGAAGGACACGGTAGAGTGGATTGACCAACTAATTGGAAAATATACTGCAATTCCGGTACAGAAAGTCGTCGCAGTTTCTGCGACTGGATTTTCCAGGTCGGCAACCGACAAAGCAAAAAAGCACCAGATTGAAACGCTAACGCTAGCACAGGCAGAGGAAGCCGACTGGGCAGGGTTTGTTAAGCTTGGGGCAGTCGTGACGCACTCGCCAAAGTTTGAGCTATTGAGTGTAGAACCGCTGACGGAAGACCCTGATTTCCCACCACTGAGGCAAATCCTGGACTGGACGGCTTTCAACGATCGCTGTCAGTACGGTTCGTTCCGAGAGTTCCTCGGTAGATACTTTCGGGAACGACTGGTCGAAGAGTGCCTGGAACTCTATAACGCTGAATTCGGCACAGCTAACAAAACGCTTGAAGATCTTAAGTCAGCAAAAACATTCTTGGTCGAATCTAGCATAGAAATGTCACTGGTGGACGAGGCCGGCGAGATCGTTACATTGCCTAGCCTCCGGTTCATGGTTAAGGCGGTGACCCAGGTGACGACCCTTGATGTAAATCATCGAATATTAAATGGGACAATGTTGAGCGAATCGACGTTTAACGATTCTCGCGGAGAATTCACATTTCGAGCGGCCCAACAAAGCGAGTCCAAAAACATAGTCTACAAGCATGAGATACACCCCGGCGGATAACCATGGCATGCACCGGAGTCCGTGTGCCACTCCGCTACGGCGGTTGGCTTCGCCATTTTACCGCCTCCGCTCCGCGTCACCCGGCCCCGGTGATGCCGGGCGTTATCCCATGCCAATGTCGTGAACGCGTCTGACATGCCACACCTGACGTTCTCGGCCAGCCGATGGCGTTTCTTCACTGCTACCACGCTCAGCAGCTTGTCCATCGGTATTACAATCTACTGCCTCACTCGATGGCTTGGAATTCCGTACGGATGGGCAGTGCTTCTCGTCGTGATTCGTGCAGCCTTCTGGGCTTGCACCATCGATATTCGGAAATTCGATGTGACTGTAGACGGGCGGATGCTATCTGGGCCAAGCTTGATTTTCAGCTCCCAAGCGGTATCCATCGATTTGGACGACGTAGATCCGGAATTTGTCAACGAGTGGCTCGGTGTTTTCTCCATACACGATTCTGCTGGAAACGAAGTTATGGCACACTATCAATACTACATGCCAGAAGATCGTGTCGTCCTTCGCGCCCTCATCGAGCGTCTTCGTCGGCCGCGATAGGGCTATTGCATTTTGGATTGACAAGCCATTCACACTGCCTACACTCAACGCACGCTTCATATCCGTGACCAAGGTCGGCGGAATGCGTTCGGCGTAGCTTGTTTCTATCTTTTCTCGTTTGGAGATACATGTTATGCCTTTCTCACTTGGCGGATACGAACTTCTCGCAATCTTAGGACACGTTCGGAAACAACTTCGGCAATCGTGTAAACTCAGCGATTCCCGGCGGCGTTAAAAACGCCGTGTTTTGCGGGGTCGGCATTTGCTAGCACTTCGCCATGATTGTGGCGAGTCGTGGACTGCCAAAATCTTGCTGGTTTTCTATCATGAGAGGGTCCAGAATCCTTCGGCGTTGAGCACCCTCATCATGACAGACCAAACGCTTTCCCCCAGAACCCGTCGGTTCCTTTCAGCCGATGCACTCTTCAAGCTACTGCGGACTCGATTCCAGTGCGTCCAAGACGATCGAAAGCAAGCCAATCTCACCTACCCCATGGTCGATGTGCTGATGAGCGCTCTGGCCATGTTCGTCTTCAAGGATCCTTCCCTGCTCGCATTCGAAGAGCGAAAAGACGATCAGTCACTCAAAAGGATCTTCAAGATCAA
>NZ_SJPK01000004.1:0-313545 GCF_007859855.1 Allorhodopirellula solitaria | reverse complement strand
CTGCTCAGTGGAGTGTGGGATGCTGTCTATGAGAACTGGCTCCAGTCAAAACTGACCGTCGGCGACCTTATCAATTTGGAAACAGCGTGATGCAGGACTCGTCGAGCGCATCAAGCGGATCGCACCCGAAGCGGGGTATTACACGGGCTTCCTCGGCAAGACACACATCAATCCGAAGAGGCTGGTGGAAGACTATGTCGACCATCGCGCCATTGCGTCCTCAAATTTTTCCAAGACCATCAGTATTGAGGATTACGCCAATGAGGCGGGTGCTGTCATGCAGGAGGCTGCGGATCAGGATAAACCTTTTCTTTTGATCGTTAACTACGCCGATGCGCATCGGGAGTTTGTTGCGAAATCGAGGTCGGGGTTCCCGGCCAAGATGGTCGACGTCGAAATTGCTCCTTTCTCATGGATCGGGTCCGACTCACTGCACTTGCGGCAGGAGCTGAAAGACTACTTCAACTGCATGAACCGACTGGACGAAGCAGTCGGAATGGTGTTGGCAGATCTGGCGAAGTTCGAGGTGCGCGACAACACGCTAATCATCTATATCAGCGACCATGGAGCAGATTTTCCACGAGCCAAGGGCAGCGTCTACGAACATGGAGTGCGGATTCCGATGATTGTCAACTGTCCGAAGCGTTTTCCAGCGGGCAAGGTGGAGAATAAGATGGTTTCGACAATCGACATTCTCCCTACGATGTTGATTGCAGCAGGAATTCCTGTTCCCGATTCATTACCGGGGTTTGCGTTGCAGGACATCGATTCGGGCAAAGTGCCGCCGCGGAAGTATATTCACACTTTCACAACAGGTTCAGCACCCAGCCTGCTATACATGCAATTCGGAATTCGCGATGAACGTTACAAGCTGATCTATAATCCCGATCGAGATCCCAATCTGCTCGCTCAGTCTCGCTACACCAACAGCAAGCTGTCCAGTGATCAGTACGTCGAGAGTTTCCTGCATCCACCGGAGTACGAGTTGTTCGATCTTCGGGAGGACCCGGATGAATGGAATAATTTGGCCGAGAGTGAATCGCACGGCGCGATTAAACAGCGACTCATCAATGCTATGCAGCACTTCCAGCAAGAGATCCATGACCCGTTTATCGACAAGGCTAATGTCACAAAATTCATCAACGAGCAGAAAGAGTACCAGACCAAACCCTACAAGCGGGCTGACTTCCAATGGCCGCACCTCGATATGTTCCGCAGTGCCGGCAGCCTGGCTGCAGCACCGAGCCGTCAGTAGTAAGAACCTATCGGGCTGACCTAAACTGCGAAGAAGACCGGATCGAAGCCAGACAGACGGCTCCTGCTTCTGGTGTCTGCCGACATTGCGGAAGGTCGCTCTGATAGCTCAGCAGACGATTCACTTTCGACGCGCGCTGTTTCTTCAGACACGAGACATCGCTGACGCACCAATTTCCCTTCGACAAACCCTTTGAGTCCGTTATGATCATCCACAAAACAGTCGCCATGTGTTTGACACTCTGCTGTGGCATCGCGTCCGGTCAGGTGGCAAATACCCCGTACGATCAAGTCACGGTTTTCCGTAGTGGCAACGAAGGCTACAACGTATTTCGTATTCCGGCCATTGTCGCTGCCGCCAACGGTGATTTATTGGCGTTCTGCGAAGCTCGGCAAGGAGGCGATGCGAGCGAGATTGATCTTGTTCTGAAACGCTCCAGCGACCGTGGTAAGACATGGGGGGCAATTGAGGTCGTCCAGCGGAGCGATGGTTTTCGTAGCTTGTACGAGGATCCGTCACGAGAGATCAGTGTCGGCAATCCTACACCAGTAGTCGATCATCTGGACCCCGAACACGCAGGCCGTGTCTGGCTGCCGTTCACGGTCGAGAATGATCGCGTCTTTGTGACCTACAGCGATGACCATGGGAGGACTTGGGCGGATCACGTCGAGCTGACCGAGAAAGTCAAAAGGCCGGAGTGGGGGTGGTACGCTCCGGGGCCGGTGCACGCAATTCAAATCCAACGCGGAACGCACAAAGGACGGCTTGTCGTTCCCTGCGACCATCGCCTCGGTGACGACGGGGCCGACAGGGGTGCCAACGGTGTTCATGCAATTTTGAGTGACGACCACGGCAAGACGTGGCAGATCGGAGCGGTTGACGATACCTACGAAGATGATCTGCATGCCAACGAGACGACGGTCGTTGAGCTGAACGATGGGCGACTGTATTTCAACACCCGCGATCACAACGGAGCGGCTCGGGGCTCACGCGGTGACGCGTTCAGCAGTGACGGGGGCACGACGTTTGACCATTCGCCAGATGCTGAATACCTGTACTTTCAACCGTCGTCGCGGGTTCTCGACCCGCCGGTCGTTCAATGTTCGTTGCTACGCGCGGGATCGACACTTAGCGGTGACGCGATCGATTTGATCCTGTTTGCTGGCCCCGACGAGAATGGCCCCAGTGGCAAAGGTCGTAGCGATCTGCGGATTCGGTATTCAGTCGATGAGACAAAGACCTGGCACGACGGTCCGCTGATTCATACCGGGCCGGCTGCCTACAGTGACTTGGTTCGGCTCGATGCAGATCAATACGGTGTTCTGTTTGAAGCGGGAAAAGACAACCCTTACGAATCGATTGTCTTCGCGGTCGTGACACAATCGCAAGTGACGATGAACGAAGCCCAGAATAGTAAGCAAACGCGATGAAGCGGCCAAGTGTTTTTCATGCAGTGATTTGCATCGCGTGGACGGTAACGTTATGTGCGCAGGCCCTTCGCATGGAAGTGTTTGCGGCGATGGTGACGGAAATGGATATGGCGATTGGTCGAGTCGTGTCGGCCCTCGAGGATGCCGGTTCGATCGACAACACGCTCTTGGTATTCGTTTCAGACAATGGCGGTTCAAATGAAGGTCTTTTGCAAACACGATCTATCCGGCACAGAACCTGAGACCTTGACGGAGATGGTTGCGAGCTACGAGACGTCGGCCGAATGGATTGGCGTCGTCCCATGGCACAGGCTAGACGGAAAACAGGAATGAAAATTGAACCCCTCAATGCAGGCACCCTGCCTGCCACATTCATGAAAGAGACGATGAAGCAATCCCTGCATATCCTGCTCTTGCTCGCAGCGGTCACGACATCCACACTCGCGACCGCTGAGGATTTGCTGTCGTGGAGCGAACTACCATCGATGCCAGATGAGCTTGGCTTTGCAGGTCCGTTTGTTGGGGTTCAAAACGATGCGATGATCGTGGCTGGAGGTGCCAACTTTCCCAAGCCAGTTTGGGAGAGCGACAAGGTCTGGCATGATCGTATCTTCGTGATGGCGCGAGACGGAGACGGCTACACGTGGAAGGACGGCGGCACACTCGATCGTGCAATCGCCTACGGGACATCCGTTTCTACGAGTGAGGGGTTAGTCTGCTTTGGTGGGAATGATGCCGAAGAAACGTTGGACGACGTCTTTCTGTTGAGCTGGGACCCTGAGACCGAACAGATTGGGACGACAGTGTATCCGTCGCTACCCAAACCGTGCGCGTTTACTGCGGCCACGAGGATCGGCGATGTGATTTATCTGGCGGGAGGACAAAGTGGCCAATCGCTGGAAACAGCCATGACGAATTTCTGGTCGCTCGATCTATCTAAGAAGCGATCGGAAGACGAGTTCGTTTGGAAAGGACTGCCGGCGTGGCCTGGGCCACCGCGAGCGTTGAACCTAACCGTCAGCCAGCGCGATGGGTACAACGACTGCGTGTACGTTATCAGTGGGCGGCGTCAGAATGGGCCAGCGGAAGAGCAATCCAGCTATGAATTCCTTCGCGACGTGTGGGAGTTCAATGCAGTTTGTTCATGGGCGTGCTCGGTGGACTGTTTGTGCTAGGTGGTACAACAACGCGAGCCAACTCCACTGGCGCCTTGACGGGTGCGTTGGTCGGCGCGGCGGTCATGTTCGGCCTCTGGAAATTCACCGCAGTCAACGGGTACCTGTACACGGCATGTGGAATCACAACGTGATTTGTCGTCGGTTGCATGACAAGTCTCGTTTCACAAAAACCCGTTGGCGACCTGATCGACGATACTGTTTCTAATTGAGAGAACCTGAATGAATGAATCTCGGCGAAAAGAGCTCGTTGCCATTTATCGTGATGGATTGCTGAACGACACGCTGCCGTTTTGGATCAATCATTGTGTTGATCGCGAACATGGCGGTTTCATGATGTCGCTCGATCGAGACGGAACCGTGATCGATACCGACAAGGGGATCTGGCAACAGGCCCGCTTCACCTGGTTGCTCGGCGAGTTGTACAACAATGTTGAGCCGCGTGAGCAGTGGCTCGAACTAGCCAAGCACGGCGCTCGATTTCTCGATGATTGTTGTTTTGATCCGTCAGACGGTCGGATGTGGTTCCACGTCACTCGAGAAGGAAAACCAATTCGCAAACGCCGCTATGCGTTTTCAGAAAGTTTCGCATCGATCGCCTACGGTGAGCTCTTCCGGGCGACCGGCGATGAGCAATACGCGGAAAAAGCAAGACGCACCTTCCAGCGATTTGTCGATCACAACCTCCATCCTCAGGGTGTCGAGCCAAAATTCACTTCGACAAGGCCTACTCGCAGTATCGGGTTTCCGATGATTGCGCTCGTAACCGCGCAAGAGCTTCGAGAATCGATTGGCCTGCCCGATGCCGATGCGTGGATCGACCGTAGCATTGAAGATGTCCGCCGTTTTCATTTAAAGGAAGACATTCATTGCGTCATGGAAACCGTCAGCCCGACCGGTGATATGATCGACCACTTCGACGGTCGCCTGCTCAATCCTGGGCACGCGATCGAGGGTGCATGGTTCATCATGCAAGAAGGAAAGCTCCGAGGAGACGCCTCACTCATCCATACCGGTTGCCAGATGCTCGATTGGATGTGGCACCGAGGTTGGGATCAGAAGTACGGCGGTATGCTGTACTTTGTCGACGTCAACGGTCGTCCGGTTCAGGAGTACTGGCACGACATGAAATTTTGGTGGCCACAAAACGAGACGATCATCGCCACACTGCTCGCCCATGAGCTCACCGGTGAAACTAAGTATGCCAACTGGCACCGAATGATTCACGACTGGACGCATGAGCGTTTCCCGGATCGAGAGCATGGCGAATGGTACGGATATCTCCATCGCGACGGCCGCATCAGCTCAGAACTCAAAGGCAACCTCTGGAAAGGCCCCTTTCACATGCCACGCATGCAACTTACCTGCTGGCAAATGCTTGCTAAAGCAAGCGACGCGGAAAGCTCGGACGGGTGAGTTGAGTAAGTAGGGCCGGTTCCTACCGGCCACACGCGCCGGCGTTTCAACGCATTTCGGGGGTGACGATGCCAAGGAGTGTGAGCGTTGCTCGATGGGAGCACCTGCAGCGGATGGCCGGTGGGAACCGGCCCTACGTGCACATCGGCGTTGTCGACGGCCTGAACGGACAGGCCTCCTTGATCCAACAATCGCGGTCGGGCAAGGGTGCGGTTCCTACCGGCCACGCGCGCCGGTGTTTCAACGCATTTCGGGGGTGACGATGCCAAGGAGTGTGAGCGTTGCTCGATGGGAACACCCGCAGCGGATGGCCGGTGGGAACCGGCCCTACGTGCACATCGGCGTTTTCGACGGCGACGATGGCCTGAACGGACAGGCCTCGTTGATCTGACAATCGCGGTCGGGCAAGGGTGCGGTTCCTACCGGCCACACGCGCCGGTGTTTCAACGCATTTCGGGGGTGACGATGCCAAGGAGTGTGAGCGTTGCTCGATGGGAACACCCGCAGCGGATGGCCGGTGGGAACCGGCCCTACGTGCACATCGGCGTTTTCGACGGCGACGATGGCCTGAACGGACAGGCCTCGTTGATCTGACAATCGCGGTCGGGCAAGGGTGCGGTTCCTACCGGCCACACGCGCCGGTGTTTCAACGCATTTCGGGGGTGACGATGCCAAGGAGTGTGCTCGTTGCTCGATGGGAACACCCGCAGCGGATGTCCGGTGGGAACCGGCCCTACGTGCACATCGGCGTTTTCGACGGCGACGATGGCCTGAACGGACAGGCCTCCTTGATCTGACAATCGCAGTCGGGCGAGGATGCGGTTCCCACCGGCCAGGCGCGCTGGCGGGGCTCAGGCGCAGCCGCTCTCGACCCAGTCCACGGTTGCGTCCCAGTTTGATCGCGAGGGATCGACCACGTCGGATGACTCTGGATTCGCAACGCGGTTCGGAGTCGCTGGAGCCAATCGACAGATCCATGCCAGGGCCGTCAGCCTTTCACAGACGATGCCGGGATCCAAGACCTGTGCATTAGCGATCTGGGATGGTTCCTGGCCGCCCTGCTGGATTGCGACAATCGCCTGCAGCGCCTGATAGTGCAGTTCGGCGGCGTCGAGTAGCTCGGAGGTGCTCCGAAGTCTGGCTTGCTCAACGATTTCGACATCGGGGAGATCAATCATCAATCGCGTCGTCGCGGTGAGGTCGGCACGCTCATCGGGCCATGGCAATTCGAATTGCATCGACAGTGCCCATTGCAATGTCGCCAAACCTTCGTACCGCCAGATCATGGATTGCGCTGCAGCGGACGCGTTTGCTTGATGCGTGGCAGCGGTTGTTGGCGAGCCAGGTGCATCGTCGAAAAAGACTCTTTCCTGGGGCGACATGGCGTCGTAGCCCAACGGGCAGCGTTTTCGCATCCGCAGTGCATCGATTGGTTGCCCGCTGAGAATGGACTCGCCTCGGGTCGCTACCAGAAAGAGGGCTAAGGCCCGCCGCGCCACCTCGGCAGGATCGACGGGTGTGATCTCGTGCTCGCCCCGCACGGGCAGAAAACCCTCGACCGGCTCGACCATTCGGTTCCGCAGCATCATCGCCGCTTCGCCTTGTCGCTGGCGTGCATCGACTGGAAACGGGATCACCGCGAGTGGATCGGGGCTGGCCGACGGTTCTTCGAACAGGACGCGGCCGGCAGGGTCGAGGATGCGTAGATCTGGGGTGACCCAAATCACGTTGGCTTGCCATGCCCAGGATTCGCAGTTTGCCCGGTCAACATCGCTCTGATCTGCAAGCGGGTACACGTGCTGGCACCGCTGCAGATGCTCGCAGATCGGGTGCACGATCGCTTGGTCACGGCGTGGCGGCTGCGACAGCCACTGTACGATTTCGCCCGCGCGATCGAGTGCGGCATCTGGATGGGCTCGGCGGAGCCCTCCAGGCGGCTCGGGCGGAGCCACCAGGGTGGAGAATGCGAGGGTTTCGCGGACTTGGGGAACAACTGCTGGCAATTGTTCAGCGCTCACGCTCAACCCACGCCCCATTTCTCTTGGAACCACGCCACCCGGTCAGCTCGACGGGGGCTGTAGTTCGCGGTCGGCTTGAATTTCTCTCGCTTGAGGAAACTGATCATGGACGCAGCGGGAACCTGTGCATGCTGCGTGATCGCGTCAGTGGTTTCCGCGTCGGGTTTCCAGTTGTAGAGGATCGCTTTTTCGCGTTCGAACCATTCGTCGAGGTATTGGGCATCGGTGGAACTGACGACGACATGTTCGTATTCCTTTTTGCACAGAAATCCAAGCATCCGGCCCGCCATCTCGCGGGTGCGTGCTTGATCCCCATCGCAGGTTGCCGACGCAACGTTCCACACGGAGGTAAAACCATGCTCGTCGACGTCATCTTTATTGTATTGAAGCGTGACTTCGGGAACGACTTCGCTCTTTTCAGCTTCTTCGGTCGGCTCGGTGGTCATATCGTCTGAAAACACTCATCGAGGGGAAGGTGCGAGGGATTCGAAAGCTAATTAGAGGCAAAAAACGTCTCCGCGAGAAGCCCCCGCCCCAATTCAACTTGGCATTCTCGCCCGGACACGGCATAATCAGACGTTGCTGAGGTCACTTTGGACACTCGCACGGCAAGCCCCCACGGATTTGGCAACTGCGCCGATGGCACGGAAACGGACATCCCAATCGCGACCCATTTTCGATCCGGCGAGCGATCAGTCGCCCGTCGCTGGCAGCGGTTTCGGTACCAATCCGCTGGACCCCTACGCTGCTGAGGACGCCGTCAGCGGCGGCCTCCAGAGTCGTCCGAATGAGATCATCGGCGGGGATTCCCGCCGGGAGCTACGCGAACAAGTCCAGGCATTGTGCCCGCCGGTGCCGGGAGTGTATGGCATGTTCGATCGCACCGGCGAACTGATTTACGTCGGCAAGAGCAGCTCGCTGAGGAATCGGTTGTTGAGCTACTTCGGCCAATCGGCGGCAGGCGAAAAGGCGGGCCGAATTATCGAGAATGCCCGCGCGATCGAGTGGGAGACGCAGCCCAGCGATTTCGCTGCCCAGCTCCGGGAACTGGAGTTGATCCGCCGCTTCATTCCCCGATTCAATGTGCAGGGGGTCCCCCAGCGGCAACGGCCTGTCTATTTATGCTTGGGCCGAAAACCCGCTGAGACATTCTTTCTCGCCAACTCACCCCCCGAGAAGGACCTCGTCGCAGTCGAAGGACCATTCTATGGCGTCGGGCGGATGAGCCGGGTGGTCGACGCCCTCAACAAAACTTTCCGCCTGCGAGACTGCAGCAATCAGACCCCGTTTCTCTACGCGGACCAAATGTCACTGTTCGACCTGCAGCCGCGAGCGGGCTGTCTGCGGCTGGAGATCGGAACCTGCCTCGGCCCCTGTGCCGCTGCCTGCTCACGGCAAGAGTATCTCCAGCGTGTCAACGAAGCTGAGAGCTTTCTCGATGGGTTCCACAGCGAACCCATCACAGCCACTCAAGAGATCATGGAAGCGGCGGCGGCGAATCGCCAATACGAACTCGCCGCGCGAGCCCGTGACACGCTACGGTCACTCAACTATGCCCAGAAAAAACTTGGGAATCTGGCGGAGGCGCGAGAACACTACTCATTCATCTATGCCGCGACCGGCTACGACGGCCGCGCGATCTGGTACCTGATCCGCCGCGGCGAGGTGGTCGATGTTGCTGCCGCGCCCACGGACACGGCAGCGTACCGAAATCTCAAACCGCGTCTGAAACAGTGGGCGGTGCGGCTGACAGCCCCGAGCAGTCGCACGGTTTCTGACTACCCCTACACAGTTTCGATTGTCGCATCTTGGTTCCGAAAACATCGCGGCGAACTCAAGCAAACGTTTGCACCGGAGTCCGCCGGCCGTCGGTACAGGCATCTCACCCGAGTCGCGGCCGGGTGAGCAGGACTAAGCTGAACCTGCAATGGGAGGTTCGAATAATCGTGCATAGCGATCGGTACGGCTGGCGCGACGTCGTGAGCGCGTCGCGCCAGCATCAGAGGATGCTCGGGAACCTAGTTCTGCTCCCGCTGCACCACGACCAACCAATCTTCAGCCGCGTCCTCAGGCGGCATTCCCAGCGACACATTCTGGCCGCCTTCGACCTTCTCAACACTGCCGCTTGAGAGCTCGCCACCGGTGCGTGGGTTGAACCAGGACACACTGAATTCACCTTGGGTGCTACTCAAATCCAATTCAGCTTCACCACCACTGGCGAGATAAACGAGATAAAGCTCATCCTCTTTGGCGAAACAGAATCGGGTAGGGGCATGCTTGGCGTTGCCGACGAGTTCGTCGGCGCTGCGCATCTCCCAGAACGGGATGTCGTGGTCGTGAAAGAACTCGATCGCGATGCGGCAATAGTCCCAGCTCTGGTCGCGGCTCCGCCAATCCTCGCAGACGATGTCATTCTGGTCGAACTGGTATCCAAAGTAATATTCGCAACCTGCGCCGCCGCCCATGAGCGTGCCCCAGAGGGTTTGCTTGCGCACCTTGTGCTGGGTGTAGACCATCTTGCCCGAGCGGTCATGACCGTCGAAGCCGTTGTAGCCGAGGTCAGGACACTGGGCATGAGCCGCAGTACCGGACTCGTCGAACGCCACCACCCAAGGTTTGCCCGCCGCTGCCGACGCCTCAACCCATCGAATGGTTTGCGCGTGGGTTGTCTCCAAGCTGCTGTTCTGCAGCGACACCCCGGTTAGCTGGGACTGGTCGCCGAGCAACGGCTCGTAAACCTTGTCCTGTTGATTGGGGAAAGTGTGGATGACGATGTTGTGACCATACGGATCCAGCTCAACGATGTAGTCCATCATCGCATTGACTTGGTCCGTCGTCTGGGTGTTCTCTTCGCCCAGGTTCCAGTTCAGTGCCAGGTTGTGGCCGAACCGAGCGATCAGTTCGCGGCAGTACAGCTTTCGCTGGACCCCTAGTTCACCGCCATCGAGCGATTCAGGAACACGGCCACCGTTCTTGCCGGTACCACGTGTGTGGTCATCGATTTCGGTCTCCTGCATCTTGAAGTGCAGGTACATTCCCATGGCGGTCCCGTGATCAAAGACGGTTCCCCACTGATCGAGCTTGCTGCAGTCATAATGCAGTTTGTCATCGCGATGAATGAATGGCCAAACATTGTCGCCATCGCCACCGGCGTTGTAGGTCAAGAACGAAAACGCGTTACAGCCTTTGCCCGACAAGTAGTTCACGGCACCGATCAATCCCTTGCCTTTGCCGTCCTGCCATGTGGGGTCTCCTTGCTTCCAGTCTTGAACATGAGCGGACCAGGTTTTCAGGGGGGCCTTTCTGGCGTTGCCTGCGATGGTGTTGTCAAAGTCAGCATAGGCAAGAAGTGTTTCCGGCGCGTCGGCACCGGCTTTGAGAAAATACTCTTTCGATCCAGCGAACTGGAGGTAGTGTTTGCCGACATATTTCAGCCGGCCGTGGGCGCGGAGGTCGCGTCCCTGTTTATCCGATGCGGTCACGGCAAAACTGCCCCGTTTGCCATTAAAGCTAGCGAGCGGCTTGGCAGGTGCACCGGCATCGAGAGCCGCCTGATCGCCTTGGACGAACGAAACCTCGTAGGTCCACTCGCCGGGTTGGTCCGGAGCGAACAACGCCCGCCATACCGTTCCATCTTGGGCGGAGGTCTCCGCTGCGTTTCCGTCGGCGGCAAAGTAGCCTGGGACAGTGACGTGTTTGCCGCTGGGGTGCGTAAACGTCACTGTCATGCGATTGTCGGTAAAAGGATTGGGCGCATTGTCTTGCTCGTGAGCATAGGGGCCCTTGAGATCCAGCGTCACCTTGTGCCACGTTTTCAGTTCGCCACTGATCTGCACGCTTGCGTCGCCATCGGGCTTGCGTGGTTGATGCAGCGGTTTAGAGCTGACCGGCGTCGTGGGGCTCGTGCGGGCAGTACGTGACGGCTTCGCTTGGGCACGTGCCTTCTGCTCAGCGAGATAGGGTTGCGCGGCTTTGCGAGTCTCAGCGTCAGCTGGAGTGAAGATGACTCCACTCCAACGAGCACGGCTGTGCTGGTCGCCGCCCACACTGCCTATCGTCGATGCGACCGTGACGATCGCCCCTTCGGTGATGTTCACGTTCTTCCAGGTGGTGTGAAATTTCTTGCCTTCCTGAGTCGTTCCTGTCGCGAGTGGCGAGTGATACTCTCCGATCTCGTCGTCATCGACGCGGACGACGTACATCGATCGCCCGTCATTCTCGCCGACGGTTTTGAGTGTCACATCGTAGCTACCCGTGGGGTATGGAAACGTGCGGGCTGCCGAACCTTTCTCGGCGTGGTCGGGATTGATCGCCATCCATTTCCCCCGATCCAGGTAGTACTCGCTCACCTTGCCATCGGCGAACATTGTCGCTGGCATATTCAGGGCGCTCGGAGCCCCACGCTGTTGCTTAGCTGGCGGCGACGATTTGGCTGCGGCAGCTTTGATAGAAGGGAGCGACCCAGCTTTCATTTCGGTTTCTGGCCCGCTCTGTTCTGGACGCTGGAAATCTCGGTTCTGGGTCATCAGCCATTTGTCAAACTCAAAACCGTCTTCTCGCATCGAGAACTCAATCGTATGCTCACCGGCCTCGGGGATATCGAGAAAGATTTTGTGTGGTTCTCCACAATGCACTTTGTCGGTGCGTTGCTTGCTCTCCCAACGCCAACCGTTCTTGCCTTGGCACCACTGCAATCTCTGGCCACTCTCAGGCCATTGTCCGTTCAATCCAACATGCAGTCCGTTGTCTTCACTGCCGGTGGAGAATGCTCGCGCCCAAACGTAATATCGGCCGGGGGTTTCAAAGTGGACCTTGTATGAGAGCACCGCCATCTTACCGGGCTGGGGTGAAAAGTTGGTGCCTTTGATCAGTTTATCCGCGTGCGTGCGACGCGAGTCCGGCAGGATCTCCAGGTAAGCACCACCGCTGGCGCCGTCGAGATGACTCGGGTCTCCGTCGGGTTGGACGTCGGCGACGGCGTCTTGGTGCGTCAGATAGAAGGCGCGGACATCCGTCTTGGTTTGGTCGAAAAAGTGTTCCGCTTCGACAGCAACCATGCCGTCTTTTTCGGCGAAGACGAGGCTTTCATCGGCTATCGGTTTCTGGGCGAACGTCGGCGGGCAACACGCCGCCATCAGCAGGATGAAGTTAAAGGTCATGCGATTCATGATGGATCTCACAGCGGTGGGGAGGGAAGGAGGTGTGGGGACGAAATAGTGAGACGAGTCTTTCAGTTTAAGTTTTCAAGTCACTGAGTGCTTCGGTGCGCCGAGTGATGTCGCTGGGGCGGCAATCGCGTCGGCAATCGCATGGGCAACGTCAGTCGTCGACGCGGTTCCACGGATGTCAGGCGTGCGGATGTGACCATTTGCTAAAACACGGGCGACGGCATCTTCGAGCCGCACCGCAGCGTCGCTGCAGACAGGGTCCTGATGGCGGTCTCCCAACCAATCGAGCATCATGGCCGCTGAGAGAATCGTGGCCATCGGATTGGCTACGTTCTTGCCAGCGATCTGCGGCGCGGTGCCATGGGACGGTTGGAACAGGGCGTGGTCTTCACCAATCTCTCCGGACGGCCCGAGTCCCAGTCCGCCGACAAGGCCGGCGCCGAGATCGGAGAGGATATCGCCGAATTGATTTTCCATGACGAGTACATCGAAATCCCAGGGATTCTGCACCATGTAGAGGCTCATGGCGTCGACGTACACCGCGTCGCTAGCAATGTCGGGATACGACTCGGCCACGTCCATGAAGACTTCGCGAAAGAACGCCATGCTGCGAAATACGTTCGCTTTGTCCACGCACGTGACCATCTTTTTCCCGTCGCTCGGACGTCCGCTGCGGCGCTGGGCCAAGCGAAAAGCGAAATCAGTGACGCGTGAGGTTCCCCCGCGGGTGATCACCATGGTATCGGTGGCAACCTCGCGGCCGACCTTGGCGCCGCCGCCAAAGGAGGCGAACAAACCTTCGAGATTTTCTCGGATGACAACGAAGTCAATCCCCGGACCATTGTCTTTCAGGACGCCCGGGGCACCAGGATAGAGCTTGACCGGTCGCACCGCCGAATGGACGTCAAGTGCTCGGCGCAGTCCCACCATCATCGTCGGCTGCACCTCGGTGCCGTCGGGAAACCGCACATCGGGTAGACCAATTGCCGACAACAGCACGGCGTCGGCGTCGACGCAGGCGGCCACAACGGGATCGGGAAGGGTCACACCGGATTCGCGATACAATTCCGCTCCCGCCCGATGAGACGTGATGGCAAACTGCAGGCCCGGGGTTTCAGATTGAAGGCGGTCCAGCACGATGCAGGTGGCATCCATGCATTCCGGGCCAATCCCGTCTCCGGGCAATGCGGCGATTTGATATGTCTTCATTGCCTAGTTCCTCAGCAATACCAAGCGGCGAACTTCTTTCGATTCGATCCACGGGGCGACCGTAGCATCGAAGTCAAGGAAGTGAGGTGTCTGTTTGTGATCAGCAAATGCTGCTGCGTCGGCGTAGGTTTCATACAAAGCGAATAGAGATGCATCGGACTCGTCATTGAGCACGTCGAACTGATAGCAACCTGGTTCTTTCTCAAGAGATTCGCTTGCCTGCTGCAGTACACGCGTTCGAAAGGAATCGACGTGTTCGGTCTTGATGTGAAAGGCGACCGAGATCGCGAAGGTGGGTTGGCTCATGTTGATTTTCAAAAGGTCGGAAACGGGGAATAGAAAATGCTCACAGGTTGGCAGCCTGTTCGGCAGTGAGATAACGGGTGGGGAGACCGCGAAGCATCAAAAATAGCTTGGCAGTTTCTTCGAGCTCTTCGATGGCGTAAACAGCTTGGTCCAGGTCGGCTGCGCCGATCACAGGACCGTGATTGGCGAGCAGGGCACCGCGTGAGGACCGCGCCGATTTGGCGACGGCATCCGCCAATTGCTCATCGCCGGGCGGAAAGTACGGAACCAGTGGCAGTTTGCCGACCCGCATGACAAAGTAGGCGGTGATCGGGGGGATCACGTTTTCGGGGTCAACATCGGCCAGACAGCTAACCGCGACCGACCATGTTGAGTGCAGGTGCACAACCGCTTGCTCGTTCGACCGCGAGCGGTAGTAGGCAAGATGCAGAAATGATTCCTTGGAGGGCGGTTTGCCCGAGAGCAGGTTGCCGACCGAATCCAATCGAGAAATTTCGTCTGGATCCAACCGTCCCAAGCAGCAGTTCGTCGGTGTCACCAGGATACCGTCGGGTAACCGCACACTCAGGTTACCCGAACTGCCCGCCGTCAATCCGCGCTCGTAGAGTGAGCGGCCGTGTTCGGACATTCGCTGCCGCAGTTCTCGCTCGCTCATGGTGCGGACTCCATTGCATCGAAGAAAAACCTGGGGCCGCCGAAATTGCCCGACTTCAATGCTAGACTCATCGTGGTATCTCCGATCGACGTTACCCAGGGCACGCCTGGGGCAATCTCTCTGCCGATCCGCACCGCAGTCACCCCCAGTGCACCGACGACGGTCCCGGATGTTTCTCCACCCGCGATGATCATTCTGCGGACGCCGCGATCACGTAGCCCAGTGGCAATGGACGCGAAGACGGACTCGGTTCTCGCGGCAGCTTCCCGATCGCCCCAGCGTTGGCGCGCCGCTTCCACGGCTTGTGGACATGATCCCGAGCTGATCAACAAGGGTTGCGATCCCTGTTCGGACCGAGACCAATGTTCGCTGCACCAACGGAGAGCGTCTTCAGCAAGCGATTCCGGCGTTGCGGAATCGGCAACAACGAGATGCAGAGCCGGGTGTTTTTTCTCAAAGAGGGCCGCTTGTTCGCGGGTCGCCTCCGAGCAGCTGCCTGCCAGAATCACGCAGGGACGCGTTGAACCTGCCGGCGGCTCGGAGCCCGGCGGCTCGAGGTCCGGCGGGCTGACCGAGCGACGCACCCCGATCGCATCCGCCCAATAACCCGCCACGGCGGATCCGCCCGTCAACAGCATGTGCTCGCTGGCGAGATCGGTCGCCGCACGCAAGTCATCGTCGTCGACAGCATCGACGATCCAGCGTGATGGTTCCCCGTCACCCGTTAGCTCACGCGGTGACCGCCAGCCCACTCGGTGCGGTGTCTGGGCTTGCAACACCCGAACGAGGTTACTATCTCGCATCGGATTGAGTGGATGATTCCGCATCCCGCTCTCGCTCAACGGCACCCCGTCCACGAACAAATGCCCGCAATGGACCGTGCGGCCATTCTCAGGGAATCCAGGGCAAAACAACAACGACTCCGCGCCGAGTTCATCAGCTAAACCATCGGCCACCTGGCCGATGTTGCCGTGCTCGGTCGAATCAAATGTGGAACAGTACTTAAAGAAGAAGCGATCCGCTCCCCAGGACTGCAGGAACTCCAACGCGGCCAGCGACAACTTCACTGCTTGTTCGGAATCAATCGAACGCGACTTCAAAGCCACCACGACAGCATCCGCTTCCTCGATACCAACACGCTGATCGGAGTCAGGAACTCCGAAACACTGAATCACTCGCCTGCCGGTGCGGACCAACATCGAGCTGAGGTCGGTGGCGCCGGTGTAGTCGTCGGCAATACAACCGAGTTGTTTGGATTTCACGACGCTCCCTCCTGATCAACTATCGCGATCGCCCTTAGCGGGCAACCGTCTCCGCCTTCCAGGTTCAGCGGCAAGGCGATGAATTCGAACTCGGATTGTTTAATTTGGTTCAGGTTCGCCAACCCTTCCACGATCACGACGCCGCCTCGAAACAACGTCTGATGCACGTCGGTCAGCTCCACCGGATTGTTGACGTCGGCGACCGAAGGCGGTTCGACGCCTATCAAGCTAACTGCCTTCTCAACGAGCCACTCGGCCAACTCGATCGAAATCCGTGGCAATTCGTCACGATAGGCGGCGGTCCCAAACCGGCGGTGCCAGTCGGTGCGAAAGATCAATCGATCCCCCGGGAAAACCTCGCCAATGCAATCCACCACGTCGCTGACGGTGATCAAGTGCCGTGGCGCCGTGTCAGGCAAATTCACTAACCTCGCGACGCCGCAGCACACCGATAGGTCTTGGGCGTCAAGAGTCTGCCCGCTCGGCAGAAAGTGCCTGGGGGCATCCATGTGCGTCCCGGCGTGGGAATACAGTGAGAGCGTTGTCGCATTCCAGCCATCGGTCGGAATCGTTTTACACGGCGTCATCTCGACACCAGGCATCTCGTTGGTGACCTTCAAGCTCAGATCGATCACCCGCCGCGCACCTGACTTGTTCCAATCGCGCTTGCCCGAATCACGCGAGGCCTCGGCAAGCGAGACGTCTCGGCCTGCCACGCTTACCGGCTGACGAAGCCGATTCGACTCGTAAGCCGCCTCGACCACCTGCAGCGTTCTGCGATACTGCGCCGGTGAGGTCTCGCAGGCGACCTGTCCATCGAGGACCTCGAGAAAATGTTCTTGGCAGGCGAACACGCAATCGCCAGCGAAGCCGGTTCGCGGCGGGGTGTAGTCGTGACGATAGGCGGTCTTGCCCAGCGGCGCGATCGTGATCACGCCGTCGGGAGCCAGGGCGATCGCACCCCCATCGGCCTCCACGCTGAGCCGACCGAAGGTGTACCGCGGGTCGTCACAATCCGGTTCGTTGTAGCGATTGGCATCCCAGACTGCTGTCACGCCGCTATCCATCTGCAATCTCAATAGACAGGCATCTTCGCCCGCGATCACTTCGTTGAGCCGGCGAAGTTCTGCCGAACAATCAGTGACCTCGCCTGCGAGATAGCGGAAGGTATCGATGAAGTGCACGCCGGTTTCGTGCACCAGCAATCGGGGCATCGTGCGGAAGTACGGTTGACGCCCCAGATACGCGTCGTCTCCCCAGCCATCACCCATCCGTGTTCGCATCGTGATCGTGTGCACCCTGCGGCCGATGACACCAGACTCGAGCAACGAATGAATCTCTCGATACCAGGGTTGAAAACGAAAGTTTTCGTGGACCATGAACGTGATATCGGTTGCCGACACCAGGTCCAGTATTTGCGTGGCTTCCGAAAAATCGTTCGCCAGCGGCTTTTGACAGATGATCGGCAATCGACGTTGGACCACCTGCTCGATCAGCTCCAAGCGATCGGTTGGGCCCGTCGCGATATCGACAAAGTCAATATCGTGCTGAGCAAGAGCATCGCTGACATCGGTGAAAACACGCTGGATCCCAAACTTCTCGGCCGCCGCATTGGCTCTCGCTTCATCGCGGTCGCACACCGCCACGATGCTCGCTCGATTCGTTCGTTGCCAAGCATCGAGGTGAAATTCACTGAAATATCCTGCGCCGATGAGAAGCCCGTTGCGGTGATTCGGTGAGGAAGATGACTGTGAGACTGAACACTGTGAACTCATTCGGTTGCCTCCTGCAGCGCGGTGGTGGGGTCAATCCGAAACCACATCACGATGGCGGCGACGTTCAGTGCCGCAGCGATGTAGAAAAACGGCAGCGGAGAACCGGTCCAGGCCAAGAGGTACGGAAATGCGAGCGAGGTCATGAAGGCACCGATATTGCCTGCCATATTCATTGTTCCCGACACTACCCCCGATCTCGATCGGCCGATGTCCACACAGGTGCTCCACGAAGGAGAGAGCGTCATGTCCGCTCCAAAAATACAGAGACTGAACCACATCGATGACGACAGGGGCGTTGATGCGTAGGCGCTGCCGACAATCCCAATCCCCGCTAATCCAAATCCGACGCATGCCGGCAAGCGACGCGACCAGCGCCACTTGCCCTGCGAGTACAAACGATCAACCCACCAACCAGCGGTCCAGTTCCCAATCGCGCCACAGACCATTGGTACGGCCGTGAAAAGACTCGCCTGCATGCCCGTCAAGCCGTATCGTGTCATCAGCTGCGGGAAAAACCATGTCAGTCCAAAGAAGAAGATGAAGTTCGACGCGAAATACTGCACACACAGTGCCCGGACATTGCCTGAGCGAAACAGCGTTTTCCCAAGCGAGGCTGCGGGGACCGCTGGGTCCGTTGAGACGACCGAATCGGGAGCCAACGAATCACTCTGCCGATTGGCCAGTATGTAGTTGCGTTCTTCCTCACTCAGCCAGGTGGCGTCGGCCGGGTCGTCACGAAAACACAGCAACCAAAAAATTGCCCATACGAACCCCACAAACATCAGGATCACGAAGGTGGGCCGCCAACCCCAGGCGGAGATTAATCCAGCTACCAATGGCAAGGTCACCGCGGCACCGATTCGTGAACCGGAGAAGTTGATCCCCTGGACCAATCCCCGTTCCTGCATGGGGATCCAAGAATACATCGCTCGAGCCATCCCGGGGAACGCTCCCGCCTCGCCCGCCCCAAACAAAAAGCGGACAATCAACATCGTCGCGAATGAACCTGCCGCTGCCGTTAATCCTGTGAAGACTGACCAAATCGCCACGATTGATGCCAACACCCGGCGCGGTCCCAAACGGTCGGCGAACGAACCAGCAGGCGTTTGAAAGAGGGCGTAGCCGAGTGAAAACGCAGCAAAGACCCAGCCCATCTGCTGGTCACTGAGCAGGAGATCATCCGCCACGTCCTGCTTCGCCGCCGAGATGCAGACACGATCGACGTACAGCAACACCGACAACAGGAACGTTGCCGCAACCAAGATCGATCGTGCAGGTAATCGCATCCAGGACGACTCATGAATCAAGCGGAAAAAATGCAGTGGGCTCGGGGGCCCGCCATTGAACGTGACTGGAGAACTCTAACCGAGACGAATCGACGGTTCCATTGTATAATTTCGTTTCTTTGTTCGAGTTAATTGAATGATGGGTTTTTGCTTTCACCGTCACTCGGGTCTTGCTCGCGTGCCAGGATCGTCGATCGGATAGGAGTGACTGGCGGAGCGGACGGATGACGTTGTCTGATCGGTGAGATACTGCCGTGCTTGCATCGGTGTGGCATCCCCATCACGGGTTTTTTGCTAACATACCGACCATGGATGATTTTGAGATCGATACCGATGACCTCGATGAGCCGGGCGATGTAACGCTCGCTGGTGAGGAGGATGTGTTGCCAGCGGACGAGCTTTCCGGGGAGGCGGCCATTCGTGGGCGGCGGGTGACCATCGCGGGGCGGCTCGGCGGCATGAGTCGCCGCGAAGCCACCAACCTGCTGCGTTCTTATGGAGCGGTCGTGGTCGAATCGGATTCCGCTGCCGTGGACTGGATCGTGATCGGCGCCGAAGAGTCACCGCTAGCCGAAGCGGAATTGATCGAGGCAGCGACTCGTCGCCGGGGACTGCCCAGCCAATCGCAGATTTTGCATGAAACCGAACTCTGGCAGCGACTCGGTCTGGTCGATAGCGAGCACTCGATCCGCAAACTTCATACGCCCGCGATGTTGGCTCATCTGCTCGGCGTTTCGGTGCGAGTGATCCGGCGATGGCACCGGCGTGGCTTGATCAAACCGGTCCGCACGCTACACCGGTTGCCCTATTTCGATTTTCAAGAGGTGGCCACCGCGAGGCGATTGGCAGCTTGGGTGGCCTCGGGTGCCAGCCCCGAGGCGATCGAGCGGCGGTTGCTGCAGTTGATTGAGATCGTTCCCGATCTCCGCCGACCTTTGGATCAACTCTCAATCTTGGTCGAGGGCAAGCATGTGCTGCTGCGGCAGGGGGAGGGATTGATCGAGCCGGGAGGGCAGTTGCGTTTCGATTTTGATCATCTCGGCGAGACCACCGACGACGCTGATTCGCACCACATCGATGCAGATCCGACGGTTTCGATTCGTTTTCCAGGAACTGCCGATGACGACTCGCTGGCTTTCCCGCCAGCGGATTCGTCGCGAATCCATGACGAGGGTGACGATGAGTTGTTGATGTCGGCATACACGGCCGAAGACGATGGTGACCTCGAGTACGCTGTCGATTGCTATCACGCGTTGCTGGCTCGGGATGGTAGCCGCGCCGAGTGGCACTTTCAGATTGGTGAACTGCTCTACCGCATGGGAGAAATAACGGCGGCGCGAGAGCGATACTATGCTGCGATTGAAGTTGACCCGGATTTCGTCGAGGCGCGTTCGAGCCTCGCCGGTGTGTTGGCCGAGACAAACCAACTCGACCTCGCCGTAGCCGCGTATCAGGGAACCCTGGCCTTGCACGATGACTACGCCGACGTGCAGTACGACCTAGCGCGGCTGCTCGATCAGCTCGATCGACCGAGCGAAGCTGAGCCGCACTGGCGGCGGTTCCTCGAACTCGCCCCCGGAAGCCCCTGGGCCGATGAGGCTCTCGGACGCTTGGAGTCGAGCGAAAGTGAAACACCGTGATGGACCGTACCGAATTTCAGGCACGTGTGCGGCAAACTCTTGACCAACTGCGACGCGAATTGATCGCTGATCGAGGAGGCGCCCCTCATTGGACGGGCCGGCTATCCGCATCCGCCTTGAGCACGGCAACGGCGATCAGTGCATTGAGTGTTGCCTGCCGTAGTAGGGGGGCCGCGACGTCGGGGGAACCTTGCGGTAGCGATCGTGTCGCACCGCGGGCGGAGCCTGAGGGCGACATTTCGCCGTCGCTCGATACTGCGCCGCAAGACAACGATCGCTATCTGATGCTGGTTCGGCGTGGTTGCGAATGGTTGCTCGGCCAACAGAATGCTGACGGAGGTTTCGGTGATACCGATTTGAGCCATTCCAACATCGCGACGAGCTACTTGGTGCTGGCGGCTCGGACACTGGCAGCCGACCTGTTGGAAGACTTGGCGGCGGATCCGCGGTTGTCGGCCTCGCAGGAGTCGCTACGAGCCTATCTTGAAACGGCGGGCGGCATTCCAGCCCTCCGCGAGCGATATGGAACGGACAAGACGTTTGTTGTGCCGATCCTGAACAATCTCGCAGTCGCCGGTTTGGTGCCGTGGTCCGATGTGGCGGCTCTCCCCTTTGAAGCGGCGGTGTTCCCCCAATCGATGTACCGATTTTTGGGGATGCCCGTGGTCAGTTACGCGGTGCCAGCCCTCGTTGCGATTGGGCAAGCCAAGTTCTGTCGTTCCGGCTGCCTTCCCCCTTGGTCCTGGGTACGGCGATCGGCGATCGAGCCATCGCTGAAAGTACTCGAGAAGATGCAGCCCGGGAGTGGCGGCTACTTGGAAGCAACGCCACTGACTGCCTTCGTGGTGATGTCTCTCGTCGATACGCTGAGCACGTCACCACAGCCCAACGGGGCCCGCGACCGAATCATTGAGCAAGGCCTGCGTTTTCTGCAAGAATCGGTCGACGAGGAGGGCAGCTGGCCAATCGACACCAACCTCGCCACCTGGGTGACCTCGCTGTCGGTGGCCGCACTCGCCAGTGATCCGGCCGACCAGCGGGATTGGTCGAGCGACGCGATGATCGATTGGCTGCTGTCCTGCCAACACACTCGCCGCCATCCCTTCACGGGCGCGGATCCCGGCGGCTGGGGGTGGACCGACCTATCGGGAGCGGTCCCTGATGCCGACGACACTCCCGGTGCGATCGTGGCACTTGGCAAACTTCGAGATGTTGCCGGCGCGCAGCGATTGGCGCGCATTGATGCGGCCTGTGCGGACGCCAAGGAGTGGTTGCTCGGTCTCCAGAACCGCGACGGCGGCTGGCCAACTTTCTGTCGCGGGTGGGGCAAGCTGCCGTTTGATCGCAGCAGCACAGATCTAACCGCTCATGCGCTTCGCGCCATGGCGACCATGCCGACCTGCCCCCGCAGCGAGACGGCCACGCGGAAGGGATTGAGATTTCTGCGTGCCGCTCAGCAGCCCGATGGGTCTTGGTTGCCGCTCTGGTTTGGCAACCAAGATCGGCCGGCCGAGGACAATCCGGTCTACGGAACCGCCAAGGTGCTCGTTGACGCGCCCGCGGAACTGGGGGTGGATTGCATTAGCCAGGGGATCGCTTACCTGCTCGGTAGCCAGAATGCTGACGGTGGCTGGGGCGGGGGCGACTCGGTCGCCCGGCTGCACCATGCCGGCGGACTGCGCTCTTCGGGCGGGCCGCCCAATGGGGGCGGCGAGAGGGGGGGTGTCACCACCAGTACGGTCGAGGAAACTGCTCTGGCGATCGAGTCTTTAGCCAGTTTGTGGGGTTCCATCAGCGGGCCCGAATTCTCAGAAAGCAGCGGATTTGCGTCTCAATCCCCTTCCCTGACTGCGTCGACCCGAGACGCTATACTGGCAGGCTCCGAATGGCTGGTTCGAGCCGTTGCCGCTGAGCAGCATCGAATCGCGTGGCCGATCGGTTTTTATTTTGCCAAATTGTGGTATCACGAACGCCTGTACCCCCTGATTTTCACCACCGCTGCGCTCGGCCGTGTTGCCACGTTGCCATTTGTTAGCGGTGCCGACCACGACGACACTCCCTAGGGTAATCATTTTGTCGACTGGACATCCCACCACTCGCAGCGATGCGCAGCGAAACGATCCGTCTCGCAGCAATTCTTCGCGTCGTCAGCGCCGCAATACGAGCCAATTGAAGGACGTTCCCGATACCCTCGCGATGCGGGAGAGCTTGCGCGATCGCTGTCGCGAGGTCGCCGATCGGCTCGATCGTGATCATCCTTTGACCAAGGATGAGATGGAGCAGGTCGCTCGCCAGATGCTCGTCGAAGCCGATCTGCCGGAGGGCTTTTTGGGCTGGACGATGGTCAACATTAGCAGCGCGTTCTGGCGACACCAACTTTCCTCAGTACCGCCTGAGCGACGGCTGTTTCTATTGCCGCACTGCCTGAAGCACGCCGAGGGCTGCCCCGCCGATTACGACCAGTTCGGCATGAACTGCAAACAGTGTGGTGCCTGCAGCATCGCGGACTTTCGCAGCATTGCCGAGGAGATGGGTTACCGGGTGCTTGTCGCCGAAGGCTCGCCGGTGGTGATGAAGATCATCGTGGGTGGGTACGTCGATGCCGTTGTCGGCGTGGCCTGCTTGAACGTGCTCGAGAAAGCGATCGATAAAGTTCTCTTGGCGGGCATACCCTGCATGGCTGTGCCGTTGCTATCGAGCGATTGCCGCAATACGAAGGTCGACGAGCCCTGGGTCGAGGAGATGATCCGCACGCCTTACGTACCCGCCAAAGCTAAGACCCGCAGTTACGTGCATTTGATGCGAGCGGCTGGCCAGTTGTTTTCTCGCGATACGCTGCATCGACTCGCACCACCGCTGCGTGGATTGGGGTTGGCAGATCCCAAGGATCACGCCACCGACCGTCCTGCGTCGATCTCACAGGATGCGGGCGTGGATGGTGCCGTGCAGCGACTTCAGGGTTCGGCGCCGGATCACGCCGCCGACGCGATCACTCCCGGCCAGCTCGCAGGTGTCGATCCGATCGCCGCGACCGAGGCCATTGCTTATGACTTCTTGGCGCGGGGCGGCAAGCACTCGCGTCCGTTCATCACCTTGGCCGCCTACGACGCGGCCACGGGGGGCGAAGCGACTTGCAGTGATGGTGAAATTAAAGCAAGTGAAGTACCCGATGCTGTGCGGCGGGCGGCACTGAGTATTGAGACGTTTCACAAAGCCAGCCTCGTGCACGATGACATCGAGGATGACGACGCCTACCGGTACGGCCAACCCGCCGTCCATCATCGCTTCGGGATCGCATCGGCGATCAACGTCGGTGATTACCTGATCGGCCTGGGGTATCGCTTGCTCAGCCGCGACATGGTCGGGGACCAAGTGGACCCCGCGACACGGGTGGACTTGCTCGATTCCCTCGCCGCCGCCCACGTCCGTTTGTCCGAGGGCCAGGGAGCTGAGTTGTTGTGGCGAGATGCCAAAGACCGACGACTGCAACCAATCGATGCGCTGAAAATCTATGCGTTGAAAACATCGCCTGCGTTCGAGGCCGCTCTCTACAGTGGCGTGCGGATTGCCGGAGACGCCTCTGAGCTCGTCGAACCCATCCGCCGGTTTTCACGCAATCTTGGTGTCGCCTTCCAGATCATCAATGACCTCAATGACTGGATCGGAGATGACTCCAATAAACTCACCGCCGGAGCGGACGTGATCGCGGGCCGGCCGACGTTGCTGTGGGCGTTGGCTCTACAGCATCTCGATGAAGCGGACCAGGAAACACTGTTGGGTCTCGCCACGGATGAATGTGACATGAGCGTTCGCGAGCGATTGCGGACGGCCGAGTCGCTGTACCGCAAAGCCGGTGTGTTTGACTTGTCGCTGCAATTGGTGGATAAGCACCAAGCCCGTGCTGAGCAGGTTGCCGATGAGTTGGAGAGCGAACCGCTTCGTCGGCTATTCTACTTTCTTGTCGACACGGTGCTCGAACGTCCTGAGATGCCCACCCCTGCCACGGTCACCTTGTCAGCAGCGATGCCGGTTGCCTGACAAGCCCCACCTCACCCGGACCGCCTCATGCTCACCCCATCCGATCCGCCGCTGCGCCGCCAAATTGACATCGAATCGCTGATCTCGCAGTTCTATAGCGATTCCGATACCCTCGCGACATTCGAAGAAGTCGCCATGTGCCCGCCCCCCTTTGATCAACTGCTCGATCACAACAGCCACATGACTGTGACTGTCGAAGCGTTTCACGGGGAGAAAGTCGATGTGGTGGTGCATCGTAGTTGCAATCATCTACGCGACGGTCGGACGATCTGGCAAGACGACCCCGCCCTGCAAGGAGAAGGCCGCCGTTTGATTGCCGAGCAGACTGCTTCCTACTCTCGCGAGATTACCCTCGTGACCCACGCGGCGAGGAAGATCGTCCAGTACGGCCTCGTGCGGCTCGACCCATCGACGATCGGCCAAGAAGTCTGGATGGAGATTGCTGGCGAGGGCATCCCACTGGGCCGCGCGCTGATCAACCACAACGTCCTCCGCTCGGTCGAGCTCGACCGACTCTGGAGGATCACCCCCAATCAAACTCTTGCTTCCTTCCTGGGTACCGCCCCCAACGAAGTCATCTACGGCCGCACCGCATTGATCCGCTGCAACGACCAGCCCGCTATCGAATTGGTCGAGATCGTCCGAGAGTAACCAAGTCTCGTCGTTGAATTAACCAAGGACGTTTCCGGTGGTATTCGCTTGCAATCAATCCACCGGGTGTTTTCCGTCAGGCGACTAGAATCGCATTTCAGCACGGGCATTGAAGCCGTCGAAGGTGATCGCTTGGCTCATGTCGGCGAAGTGATTGTTGTCGTCACGAACGCCGTCGATCCAGTCCGCGGTCGTGACGCTGTTGAACCAACCACTGACGGAGTATCCAGCTGAGAGGCGACAGTTCTCCGTCGCCTGCCAGCCAGCCCCAACCTCCAGATCGAGAATCGTTACTAAGCGTGCGGCATTGAAGTCCGAGGACGACACATAGGCACCGTCGCGAGTATTCAAGTAGCTCGCGTCAAACTCACCGGCGAGGAAGCTGGCGTTAGCTTTTCCGTAGCCGTACAGACCATGCCCGACGTGATGTTCAGCATCGAGTCCCAGGCGAAGGCCAGCCCCGTCGAAATCGATATCGGACGATACAGCGTCAACGATTCCAACGGGCTGATAGATCGCACCAATCTCTTGTTCCATGTGTGCGTAGCGGGCTCCAATGAGCATGTTGATGGCACTGCAATCACCGCCACGCAGTAGGAAGCGGTAATCGAGGTCGAAGACATGGAAATCCAGTGCCGTATTCCCCGATGCTGTCAGGGCGTCCGACGCCGCATTGAACGCGCCGGGGTGAATCAATAATTTGCTCAAGGCCGTCCCCGAGACCTGGTCATCGTTCTCACTGATGAATCCCGTGTAAGTCGCGACAATGCTGTGACAACTATCGAAGGCTTTTGTCAAACCGATACGGTAGCCAAAATCAAATTCGCTATGGAGCGTGCCGACGCTGCCGGCCGGTACCGTTCCATTGACGGGAGCTGCGTAGGCGGTATCGGTATTGCGAGCACGCCATAGCAGAACCTCGCCGAACACTCCCGACCGATGCACCCACGGCGGAGGGCAACAATTGGCGTCTGGTGTCGAACAGGATGTGCCCGCTCCTATGGTCACGTTATCCTGCGATGGAAACTGGTCACTCACCAACGCAACCCGGCCAGTCGATTTGTCCGATGGGAAGAAGGAGAATTGGGGAGGCGCGGCGGTGTTCGAACTAACAGTGGATCCAGGCTGAAGATCGGTAACCGGCCCCCGACTGGAAGCCGATGAAACAGGAGACGCAGTGAGGCTCTGGTTAGACGACGCGTTCGTTGGATCGTCGGCAAAGGCGGATGGACCGAAGATCAATAGAGCGCTGGCAGAGAGCCAGCGACGAAGGCAAAGAGACATCATTCCATCCTTACGATGTGGGCTGGGTAGACGATCCACCGTTGGACCCGTGCTACTTCATTTTCGACGCGTTTGGGGGGGACGCGCCAGCAAACCTTAAGGCATCAGAATGGCTATCAATACCCACAAGGTTTAACAGGCAGTTGATCGGCCCTCAGATCAACCGAGCAGTCTCAACACCAATGCCAAACGCGATGTCGTAGCGTCTTGGAGAGTCGCGGCGGTTCAGGAGCGAGGGACTTCGATACCACGCATCATGGCCCGTAGTTCTTCGTCGACTTCCTTGCCTTCGATCTCCGCTTCCGCCGTCAACTGAACGCGGTGACGGAGGACTGGCAGGGCGATGCGGGTAACGTCGTCGGGGACGGCGAAGTCGCGGGCTGAAAATGCCGCCAGCGTTCGGGCGGCTTGCATCAGCGAAATGCCCGCTCGCGGCGAGGCACCGATATGGAAACCGGGCCAGTCGCGGGTCGCTCGAACCAGTGTGCTGATGTAGGTCACCAGGCTATCTTCGATCCGCACCCGACCGCATGTTTGGATGGTTTGATTCACCATGTCCGGATCCGTGACACGGTTGACCTCTTCTTCCAACCGCTTGTTGAAATCCACTTGCTGCGAATGCAGTTTTAGGATTTCGGTCTCCTCCTCCGCGGTTGGATAGTCGACGTTCAATTTGAACATGAACCGATCCAACTGAGCTTCGGGCAAGTTATAGGTGCCTTCGCTCTCGAGCGGGTTCTGGGTGGCCAGGACCAGGAATGGGCGAGGGACGGCATGCGTCACACCATCGATCGTGACGCTGTATTCTTGCATGATCTCCAACAACGCCGCATGCGTCTTCGCTGGCGAACGGTTGATCTCATCGGCCAACAACAACTGCGTGAAGACGGGACCAGGGCGAAAGCGAAACTCGCTTTTTTGCATGTCAAAGACAGGTGCTCCTGTGATATCCGAGGGCATCAAGTCAGCCGTGAACTGAACGCGTCCGAACTCGCAGCCTAAAATTCGCCCGAGCGTGCGGACGAACAACGTTTTGCCGAGCCCCGGTACCGATTCGATCAAGACATGCCCGCCCGCGAAGAGGGCCGTTAATGTCCCGAGCACGAGTTCATCTTGGCCGACATAGAGTTTCGCGACCTCCGCTTGGATTCGCTCAAACAGTTCTCCAACGGCAGCGAATTCGGGGTCGACCACGGGGCCCTCGCCGGGTGCGGGCGGCAAGACGGGCGGCAGGGACGAATCACTCAACGGTACAACTCAGACAAGCGGAAAGTTCAACAGGCAGCAAAAATGATAACCGATCACCCCGTGTTGCGTCCGACTTGGAGATCATCGGGAGCGAAAATTTGCCGTCCGCCGTCGACGGGGAGGCAGACGCCGGTAATGAAGGTGCTCTGACAGAGAAACGCGACTGCCGTGGCGACATCGGCGGGCTCTCCAATTCTCCCCGCCAAGGTGCTGGCGACCAGTCGCTGGCGGGTTTCCTCATCGACGTCGTCCGCTAACATCACGGGCCCCGGCTGTACGCAGTTCACCCGCACACCGCCATGGCGACTGCCCAGCTCCACAGCGAGCGAACGGGTCATCGTCTCGATCGCCCCTTTGCTAGGGAAATACGCCGCGTGATCCGCATAGGGACGCTGCGTCGCCCAATCGCCCATATTGACAATCGAACCACCGCGTGGCTGCGTCAACATGATCCGCCCAGCAGCACGAGCGCACAGCAGCGAGGCGACTGAGTTGACTTGGAAGTATCGTCGGATCTCATCACCGGTGATCGCGTCGAGCGAAGTCGGTGCCCAGATCGCAGCGCTATTGACGAGAATATCTAAGCGGCCGAAGTGCTGCGCGGTTTCTTCCACAATGCGGTCACAGGTTTCGTCCTGCTCGAGTGAGCCGGCGACAACGATCGCATCCCTTTGGAATTGTCTCGGCCAGTGGCGAGCCGCCTCGGTTGCCTCGGCTGAACTGGAGTTTGCATGCAACGCGACATGGCATCCCAATCGCGACAACTCTTCGGCGATGGCCCGGCCGACACGCGGTGCACCGCTGCCGGTGACAAGTGCCACCGGGGCATCGCAATCGAACGTCAGCTGCAGAGGTGTCGTCATGATCTCTCCCAACATGGATCAAAGTAGCCAGACGGCTCCGCCCGTCAGAGCTCAAACCAACCTACTCTTCTCGCGACGGTCGGAGCCGTCGGTCGACAAAGTAGCCAGACGGCTCCGCCCGTCTGAGCTCAAGCCAACCTACCTTTCTCGCGACGGTCGGAGCCGTCGGTCGACAAAGTAGCCAGACGGCTCCGCCCGTCTGAGCTCGAACCAACCTACCCATCTCGCGACGGTCGGAGCCGTCGGTCGACAAAGTAGCCAGACGGCTCCGCCCGTCTGAGCTCAAACCAACCTACCCATCTCGCGACGGTCGGTGCCATCGGTCGACAAAGTAGCCAGACTGCTCCGCCCGTCTGAGCTCGAACCAACCTACCCATCTCGCGACGGTCGGAGCCGTCGGTCGACTATCATCCGCTGACTTCTTCACACGACCCGGTGATTTCAAATCCGAGGTCGGTGATCATGTCATAGTCGGCTTGGGGAGCCTGACCCTGGGTCGTCAAGTAATCGCCAACGAACAAGCTATTGGCGACGTACAATCCCATCGGCTGGAGCGAACGCAGGTGCAGTTCCCGCCCGCCGGCGATACGCAGTTCTTTGTCGGGCGCGACGAAGCGGAACATCGCCAGCGCCTTCAGAGCGTCTTGGGGTGACAGTGAGTCGGTGCCTTCGAGCGGTGTGCCATCGATCGCATTGAGAATATTGACGGGAATCGATTCCACTTCCAACTCAGCGAGGTCAAAGGCCATCGAGACGATATCCGCTCGCGATTCGCCCATACCGATGATCCCGCCGCTGCACATCTCCATCCCGGCGTCACGGACGTTGCGAAGCGTTTGAACGCGGTCAGCGTAGGTGTGCGTGGTGCAAATTTTCGCGTAATGCATCTCGCTCGAATTTAGGTTGTGGTTGACTCGGTCGACCCCGCAGGCCTTGAGTCGCTGGGCCTGATCAGCAGTCAACAACCCCAGGCACGCACAGATATCCAGGTCGTACTTTTGCTTGATCTCCGGCACGATCGTTTCGACCGCAACCATCTCACGCTCGTTAGGACCTCGTGCGCTGATGACGAGACAATAGGTCTTCGCCCCCCGCTCGGCAGCCACACCGGCGGCGGCCATCAGGTCATCCCGCTTGAGGATGTTGTACTTGGGCACAGGGGCCTCGGAGACCTTCGACTGACTGCAATAATGGCAATCCTCTGGGCACAATCCGCTCTTGGCGTTCATCAGAAAGTAGAGCTGGACCGAGTTGGCAAAGTAGTGGTGGCGGATGCGGTATCCAGCGGCCAGGATCGCAGGCAGATCGAGATCGGACGCCTCGACGATCGACAGCGCCTGTTCACGCGAGATCGGCCGCCCCTCGAGCACTTGGGATGCCATCGCGTCGAAGGTGCCTGCAGGCGAGAATGAAGTTGGAGCAGCAGTGGCGACACTCATCGGTTTTGCCCCTCAGGGAACACGCGAACGGAATAGCAAAATCTGGCAAAATCGAAGCGATCAAGCCAGCTCAAAACGGTCGCATATCGTGGCCTTTTGCGGCCCGATCGGCAAGAGGGGCCAACGCCGACCGACGGCTTGCTCCGTCACGTGACCGTTGGGGTCAATCGGAGTCCAGTTAAAACGGAGCACCAGTTTAAACAGAGCCAACCCGGAAGGGGCGTGATTCACAACGGGGCAAAGCCCCAAAGATTGTGCGAACGTTAAGTTGCTTACTGGCAAGCGTCCACAGGACTTCACCCGCCCCCAACAAAGGAGGCTGCTGAAATAGTCGGTGCCCCAGGTTTCTCTCCCGCCATACAAGCCCGAAACGCTAGCGAGCGGAGTCAGGTAAACCCTCGCTTGCGCGTCGGGGGTTGATTCAGCAGTCTCCGAAGTTCGGGGAGGGGGGATTACGCTGGTTTGGGAGATCCCGTTGCGTTTTCGGCCCCCCCGGAAGACTCGCGAAAGGCTCGTCTTCGGACCCTCCCAGCTTCGCCGGGCGGGTGAAGAAATCGCCGGGAGGGTGAAGGAGGTCATTCATTGGCAACTGCACGGCCTCTTCGATGAGACGAGCTTCTAGCTGACATCCGCATTGGACTCTTCGTCCGTCTCGGCGTCCTCATTGTGCAGACGCACCAGAAGCCACTGTTCGGTTTTATCGGGACCGATATGTACCAGCGCGGGGGCTTCGTCCTTGGTGAGGTTGTAGAGTCCCGTTTCGATCAGGTTGGTATCTTTATCGCCGACGGTGAACGCTACTCGCTGAGTGTCCTTGTCGACGGAACCTTGCACCACCATCGTCTTTTCGGTTTTCGTATCGGTATAGTTGCCACGAATGACTCCGGATTTGTTGACGGCGAGTTGGATGGTGACATCGGAGGTCGCGTCGTCCGCATTTTCGCTGTCGACTTTGGTTAAGGCGAAAACACCCAGGGGTAACCAATCGCCGTCATCGGGTGCATCGGCTTCCACACCAACCTGCGCGAGATCGCTCGCTTGCTGATAGTATTCCTGGCAGGTTCCTACGTTGTCACCGTCAACATAGACATCGCCCTCGTTGTAGACGACGTTGTTGCCGTAGTCGTAGTAGACCGGTGTGGTCCATGCGTAGGGCAGCCAGGCGCCGACGGAGAACCAGGTCGCCGACCGCCAGATCGCCCCGGCGGTCCACCCTGCAGCAAACCAGGCCCCGGGGTGGTTTGTGTACCAACCGCGGCCGTAGACATCCCAGTGGTTGTAGTGGTTGCGGACGGCAACGGCGCTGGTGTAACGTCCCGAGGGGGTCACTCTTGCGAATCCTGCGGCGGCACCACCGGGTCCGACAGCAATACCGCGAGCTGCTGCACCGCCGGCCGGTCCACGAGCGACCCCGCCGGCAGCTGCACGTCCACCGGGTCCGACAGCCGCCCCGCGAGCAGCGGCACCACCACCGGGGCCCCGTGCGGCGCCGCCTGCAGCGACTCCGCCATTGGGGCCAACGACGGCTCCGCGGGCGGCTTCGCCACCACCGGGGCCCCGTGCGGCGCCGCCTGCGGCGACTCCGCCATTGGGACCAACGACGGCTCCGCGGGCGGTTCCACTGCCGTCTCGATCGCGATTCATCGTGCCCGCCGCAGCGCCACCATTTCTACCCACTGCCGCTCCGCTGGCCGATCCACCTCCAGCAGGTCCGCGGGAAGCGGTGCCTGCGGCCGCGCCGCCGTCGGGGCCGACGGCCGCACCTCGAGCCGAAGCGCCTCCCGCAGGTCCGCGAGACGCAGTGCCTGCGGCCATGCCTCCATCGGGACCTTTGACGGATCCCGAAGCGGTTCCTGCGCCACGCGAGCCTTCGCTGCCGCGAACGCGGGCGACCGCGCCTTCGCCACCGACGCCTACCGCAGTTCCCTTGGTATTGCCGCGGGGGCCAGTGACAGAAATCCCAGCCGCTTTGCCGCCATTATCGCCACTGATCGAGCCGTGGTTGACGTCAAAATGATCACCACTGAGCCCACCTCGATTGCGGGAGCTGCCGCCGCCTCCGAGCCCTCCCATCCCAGCATCGGAGGGAAGCCCCAAGAAACCATCGAGTTGGCTGCGACTCGGAGTGGAAAAGCGGTTGTGTGCCGCTCCGCCACTCAGGCCGCCTCCGCGTCCGCTCAACCCGCCTCCGCCGAGGTTATGACCGCCGCCGCTGAGTCCACCACCGCCCAGGTTATGGCTTCCTCCGCTCAGCCCGCCGCCGAGGTTGTGGCTTCCCCCGCTGAGTCCGCTACGGCTGAGTCCACTACCACTGAACCCGCCGCTTCCGAAGTTGTGGTTGCCACCGGACAAACCACCACCGCTGAAACTGTGACTGCCGCCGCTGAATCCGCCGCCACCAAAGTTGTGGCTGCCACCGCCGCTGAATCCACCGCCGCTAAAACCGCCGCCGCCAAAGCTATGCCCGCCGCCACTGAAACCACCGCCACTGAAACCACCGCCACCCATGCTGCGGCCTCCGCCGCCGAAGCTGCGTCCGCCTCCGCCGCCAAAACTCCGGCCACCACCGCCGAAGCCGCGGCCCCAGCAATCACTCAAAGGCAAGAAAAGAACCAAGGTAATCGCGAGAACGCTTTGAAATTTTTTGACAGGCATGAGACTGGGCCTCTGATCGTGAGATTTTTTGGAAGAGAGTGGGTAGCGTGGCGGCGAATGAATCATTTTTCGGTGGGCTTGCGTTTGATCACCACTTCATCGGTGTCCGGCACCGCGACGCCACCAACGGTCCGTTGAATCGATTGCCAAACGTAGGCGTTCTCATCGAGGCGGCTAAGCCGATTCAGGGATGTCGTCGGTGTCCCGTCTCCGGTGGCACCTCGGGTCTCGGCAATCCAGCCCGTTGCTGTGATCGACCACACCCCCATGGCATGGCCGCCATCGGGACTAAACATCCACGATTGAATGCGGTTATCCACAGGGTTCCAACCGATCAATTGCAGCCCGGAGGACTGCGATCCATCGACCTGTGTGGTTGTGTAGGTGCGGGCAACGAAATGCCCGCCAGCGACCCATCGGCAGACCGAGTGCAACTGAATGCCGTGTTCTTCGGCAACCCAATCCCCGATCAGGAATTCCAGGTCATCTGTACTTTCTCGCGTGGCTGCTGCGTCAACCCAAACATCACGGACCGAAGCCATTCGCCACTGACCATCGTCCTGCGTGTGCACGGCTGTGTACTTACTGATCCCAGCGGCACCGCCGGGCGGGGGCGAGACCAAGGCGCGGCCATCTTCAATGACCAGCCCTTCACCGACCTGCCGCAGCGAATCGATCACAACCTGAATCTTTGTTTCCGGGTGATCTGCGAAAAACTGAGCATAGGCCTGCTCGATAGCTTCGCGGCCCTGAACGGCAGTGCCCAAATGACTGATGTACTCTGCGTTCTCGGTCCACAACGCCGCGACCGCCTCGGCGTCGTGTTGATTGAAGGCCGCCACGAAGGCTTGGGACTGGGCCTGAACAGCAGACAGCTCCGGCGCCAGCGCCGCGGGCTGCTGTGTCGCTGTCTCAGCCGTTTCTGCATCAGCTACTGTTTCTGAATCAGTTACTGGGGGCTGACCCGCTTGATCTTGCCCCCAGGCAGGCGGGGGGATCAAAAGCAGGAAACTGAGCAGGGTCAAACATCGCATAGGGTGTACACTCATCGTTGTCTACGTCTCGGCTTGAATGCTTCCGTGCAATGAAAATGGGCTGGCGTTTGGAAACCGGGCACTCCCAATCGCATCCTGTTAGGCGAGATTGATTTAGGAAGGCAGATCCGGTTTCTATGCCTATCATATGCTGGCAGCTTGCTGCTGTGAACTAAAAACCGGTTCAAAATGGGGGCGTGAACTCAGGCCAGCAATTATGCTGAGCATCGACTGGGCCGTTCTCTGATTCCTCCACCGTGGCACCTATGAATCCGCTGCATCTTTTTCGCCGCTCCGGGCGAGCCAAAGCACATCCGCAAGCGCATATGACCTGGGCTTCCCGGAGCATGTCGCAAACGGTTGCCCGCACGGGGCTGTTTCTCAAGCGACAGTTGTGGATTTGGCCGATCGTGGCAGTCGTTTTACTGGCGACGATCGGGTACTTCGTGCAGCGCGCGATCGAGTCAACCATTAAAGGCAACGTGCACGCTGGACTGCTGAGCTTCGTCAATATGGAAACGGAGATGCTTCAGAAGTGGTTCGCGGTCCAGGAATCGACGGCCCAGTCGCTCGCCAATGACGAAACCGTCCGCGAGTCAGTTGCCACGATCCTGGCTCATGAGAGTCGGGATCCTCCTGCAGACGATTCGCTTCTCGTCACGCCCGTGGAAGCCCGCCGCGACCTCACCGATGAACTCTCGCCTGCCTTGGCGGCCCACCGTTATCCAGGGTTCTTATTAATTGATAAGTCCCATCGTGTGATCGCATCGTCTCACACGGCCATCGTGGGAGAAAAGGAAATCCCCGAATACGAAACCATGACAGAACGGGTGATCCAAGGGGAAGCATTCGTGTCGCCTCCGTTTCCCAGCGTGGTGATGATGAAGGACTCCGATGGCCGCTCTCGCATGGGCGTGCCCACCATGTATGCCTGCGCTCCTGTCCGCAACGAGTCCTTTCAAGTGGTCGCCGCCCTCTGTCTGCAGATACGCCCCGAGCTCGAGTTCACTCAGATCCTGGAGCTAGGCCAAGTCGCCAACTCAGGAGAGACGTATGCCTTCAATGCCGATGGGTTGATGATCAGCAACAGCCGGTTTGACGAGGCATTGATCCTGCTCGGCTTGTTGCCCGATCAACCCGGTTCACGATCGATGCTGCAACTGACGGTTCGCGATCCAGGGGGCGACATGACCACGGGATACCGTCCGGGGGTTCGCCGCGCTCAATTGCCGCTGACCGTGATGGCGTCCGATGCGATTGAAGGGAATGCGAATATCAACGTGGATGGTTACCGCAACTATCGGGGTGTTTCCGTGATCGGGGCATGGCGGTGGATGCCGAAATACCATATCGGCGTGGCGACTGAAATCGATTCGGCCCATGCCTTTCGGCCGCTGGTGATTCTGAAACGGGCATTTTGGTTCATCTATGGATTATTGATTCTCAGTGCGATCGCGATCTTCGTTTTCACGCTGGTCGTCGCCCGTTTGCAACGCCTTTCGCGCGAGGCCGTTATCGAAGCCCAACAGCTCGGGCAATACACCCTCGACGATAAGATCGGCGAGGGCGGAATGGGAGTCGTCTACAAGGGCCATCATTCGATGCTTCGACGTCCAACAGCGATCAAGTTGCTGCACGCCGAGAAAGTCAACGAGTCCTCGATTGCTCGTTTTGAACAGGAGGTTCAGATCACGTGCCAGCTCAATCATGCCAATACGATTGCCATCTATGACTACGGGCGGACACCCGAAGGCGTTTTCTACTACGCGATGGAATATCTCGATGGCATCGACCTGCAAGATCTCGTCAGCGACTATGGGCCACAATCTGAAGAGCGGGTGATTCATATCCTATTGCAGGTTTGTGGCTCGCTCTACGAAGCTCACTCGCAAGGCCTGGTTCATCGCGATATCAAACCCGCCAACGTGATGCTGAATCGTCGTGGCTGCGAACCCGACGTGGTTAAGGTTCTTGATTTTGGCTTGGTCCGAGCAGTGGATTCGTCGAGCGATCCGCAACAAAAGAAAGATAGCTCGCTCGCCGGGACGCCGCTTTATATGTCGCCGGAATCGATTCAGGCACCGAATTCGGTCGATGCCCGCTCGGACATCTATGCGGTCGGTGCCATCGGTTATTTCCTGTTGACCGGGAGCCCCGTATTCGAGGCTGATAATCTCGCCCAGCTCTGTCACAAGCACATTGATGAACTACCGGTTGCTCCGTCCCAGCGTGGTGGCTCCCAGGTCTCGAGCCAATTGGAAGACGCCCTGATGTGTTGTTTAGAGAAATCGCGGGCAAAGCGGCCACAAACTGCTCGTGATCTTTCGCTCTTGCTCGCCGCCTGCCCCGCAGCCGGAAAATGGTCTATCGCACACGGTGACCGTTGGTGGGGTCGGCACGAACGTGGGTCGCAGCCGGAGGTCTCCGATCCGCCCCCGACTGCTACCGGGGCCCCCGCCAAAGCCAGCGTCAATCTAGAGCAAACGATTGACCGAAGTGCTTTCGACCAAACGATGGATGAATAATTCGAGCATCCCGGCGTTGGATCCGGCAAGACGATCCGGCACCACGATCCGGCACCACGATCCGGCGGCCGGCTAGGTTTTCTTTGCGAATGCACGTAGCTCTTCAGCGACGTGCTCGGCGGCGGGCTCCAGTTGGGAGAACTGCTCGCGGGCCCTGGGGAAGTCATCCTCCCGGGCAGCCTCTTCGATAACGGCCAGTGGGTCGATGACGGAGGTCGCGGCAAATAAGCTTGCTGCCCCCTTGAGCGCGTGCGCCGCCCGTCCCATCGCCTCCACATTCTGATTGGCGATCGCAGTACGAATTTCCTCTGTCCGTGTGCCGCATTCCGTCGCCAGCACGGTGGCGAGTTCGGCTAACACTGTATCGGCGCAGCCGCCCATCTGTTTTCGGGCGGCCTCGATATCAATCGCCGCGTCAATGCCATGACCAGTGGACGATTCTGCAGTGTCAGACTCGCCATTCTCAGCTGTGTCCTCACTCGTCGAAACAGCGTTCAGGCTGTTAGCATCGGTGTGTCGGGCGAGAGCGGCGGCCAGCGCCTCGGGGTCGATCGGTTTGCTGACGTAATCATCCATGCCCGCCTCCATGCACTTTTCGCGGTCTCCCTTCATGGCAGCCGCCGTCATGGCGATGATCGGGATCCGCTCGCCGCTGGTTTGCTCTTCGCGGCGAATCAACTGGGTTGCCTCGGTTCCATCCATCACAGGCATCTGCCAATCCATCATGATCACGTCAAAACTGGCACCGCGCCAGGCTTCGACGGCGAGCTGCCCATTCTCGGCGATCTGAACCCGATGCCCCAGCCGTTTGAGCAATCCCGAGGCGACGCGTTGATTGATGAGATTGTCTTCGACGAGGAGAACCTGAAGTGGTCGTTGGTGACGATTGACTCGATCGCTCGGTAAGGTAGGCGTCCCATCCCATTGGCTCGACGTTCCATGACGATTCGGAAGTGGTGCGTCGGTCTTACCAAGACGCACACGGAAGTGAAACGTCGTGCCGACTCCCACCTCGCTATCGACCCAGATTTTGCCGTCCATCAACTCAACGAGCTGGGTCGAGATCGCCAGCCCCAATCCCGTCCCCCCGTACTTGCGAGTGGTGGACGCATCGACTTGTGAAAAGGACTCGAACACTTTTGCCAACTTCTCTTCCGGAATCCCAATGCCAGTGTCGCGGACGGAGAAATGCAGCCCGACGTCCTCGTCGGTTTGATCGTCCAGCTCGACCGCAATGACGACTTCCCCCTCGTCGGTGAACTTCATCGCATTGCCACATAGGTTGATGATGATCTGCCGCAGTCGTCCGGGATCACCGAGCAACCGGTAAGGAACCGCAGGGGCGATCTGGCAGGACATTTCAAGGCCTTGGTCGGCGGCACGCACACGGAGGGAACTCGCGGTGGTTTCGACACACTCCCGTAAATCGAAGGGAATGATCTCGAGCTCCATCTTGCCAGCCTCGATTTTCGAAAAATCAAGAATGTCGTTGATCAATCGCAGCAGCGAGTCGGCCGAACCACGAACCATGCCCAGGTACTCGCGTTGCTCGGGGGCCAATGTCGTATCGGCGAGTAGTTCGCTCATGCCGATGATGCCGTTCATGGGCGTGCGGATCTCATGGCTCATGTTCGCCAAGAAGGCGCTCTTGGCAGCGTTGGCCTCGCGAGCCTCATCCCGTGCGGCAACGAGTTCCGCCTGCGATTGCTGCAGCTGTTCACTCATCAGGTTGAAGTGCGTGGCGAGTGTGGTGATCTCATCGTGGCCCCGATCCACGACGCGTGTATCGAGGTCCCCGTCTGCCAGTGCCACCGTCGCCCGGGTCAGCGAGCTGATACGGTGCGAGAAAGACCACGCGATCAAGCCACCGGTAACGGCAGCCATCAATGTGGCGATCAAGGAAATCCAACGCAGCCGTGATCGCAATTCAGTGACCGCGGCAAACGCGAGTGACTCCTGAGTTTCATTGACGAGCAGCCAACCGAGCCCTCCAAAATCCCCGTAGCCTTGGCTCTTGGCAATCGCAACGAGATAGGTCTCCTGGGAGTCAGGATTGGTAAAGTAAATCGTAGCGTAGGGTGATGCGGCATGGAGCTGTTGCTCGTTGAGATAATGCACGTTGCCGCTCTCGGGGGTTATCGCATGGTTGCTGACATGGATGACACCGCCTTCCTGGTCGAGCAACAACAATCGCTCGCCCACCCCCGACCGATCGGCACGCCGGTCGATCACGCTGAATACCTCTCGGATGTTCAAGACCGATTTGACGACACCGAGCACATCGCCGGCGCTATCATCGACCCGCAAAGCGATGTCGATCGAATAGATGCCAGCACTCTCATCGAACATCACATCACTGATCGCAACACCATGTTGCATCGCATCGTTCCACCACGATTCGTCGTTTTGCCGGTAGTCCGATGTACGTCCCGTCTGTGCTGCGTTGGCGCCATATCGATTGGTGAAAAATACTTCACCGAAGACTTCGTAGGTACTGCTTTCGTTCAGTTTTCCAACGAGCGATCTCAGGTCTCGAGATAAGTGATTGTTGGTTAATGAATCCATCAAATCGTTGGATTGGTCAGCGGGCGTCTGTTGCCACAAACGATCTCGTTCGTCGATCGTCGACTGCACATCGTCGATCTCTGCAAATTCTCGATTGGACTCCGCCAGCGTTTGGTGGACCAGCTTGCTTCGATTGTAGGCGGCGCACTGCGTGGCGCGGGTTTGGACAATCCGATCGATTTCGTCCATCACCGCTTCGGCGCGGATCAAGGAGGTCTTCTCAATGGCCGCCCGTAGGCTTTCCTGTCCCACACTCGCGGCATAGTTCCCCACGCTCCAAATCAATACCGCTGGCAGGAGAGTTGCCAGTAGTAGTTTGTAGATAATTCGCACGATGGAGACCTTCGTTGTTTACCCTAGCGCCCGGCGCAGTTTCTCAATGCGTTGGGGTGACCCACCCCAATCCGCGTCCACGCTGTGACCTGCTCGCGCCGCAGCGACGAGATGGGCTAGTAATCCCTCGACACTGACCCCTCGAATCTCGCTGATCTGATCAATCGTGTAGCCGTCGCGACACAATCGCCACGTCCAATAGTCGGTTCGCCAAGAATCTTGATCGGCGGGGATCGCTTCGTCGACACGCAAAACCTGGTCGTCTACCGCGGGTTCGGGCGTCGGTGCGACTTGGTCGGCCGAATCGCTGCTGCGAGACGATTCGTGTTGCGATAGCGTCGTCGCAATCAGGTCCAACAGATCATGCCCATACGTGTCGATAAACTCGTTGCCAATCCCAGGCACCTGTTCCAGTTCCGTGGCGTTGGCGGGATGGCTCTCGGCGAGTCGTTGGATCGTGGAACCGGTGAGGATTTGGTGGGGTGCCAAGCCCAGTGCCGCAGCCCGTTTGCGGCGAAACCGCTTGATCCGGTCGGTGAGCTCTCGGGTCAAACCTTGATCGTCCTCTGCGCTCGGAGCCGTGCTGCTTGTCTTCTCATCCGACGAGCGGAGTCGTCGGTCGACTGTTTTTTCATCCGACGAGCGGAGTGGTCGGTCGACTATTTTTTCATCCGACGAGCGGAGTCGTCGGTCGACTATTTTTTCATCCGACGAACGGAGTCGTCGGTCGACATTTGTTTCGTCTGACGAGTGGGGGCGTTGGTCGGCACTTGTTTCATCCGACGAGCGGGGGCGGTGGTCGGTTGTTTTCTCATCTGACGAGTGGCTGCGTTGGTCGACTGTGTTCGGTGTCTCGTCGCCTTCGACATCTCCGGACTCGATCTTCGCGGACACCTTTGCGACCTTTTTGGCCACCCGGTGCTTTAACTGAAAAGCTGCTGGCAAGGGATCGGTACAGTTCATGATTCGCCGCCCCATGTCGGTCATGTGAACGGTGGGGCGTCGTTCGCTAATCTCCTTCTGCTCGAGCAGGCCTGCCCCAAGCAGTGAGTCCATTACGTCGGCGACATCGGTTTGGGTCAAACCTCGGAGCATTCCGTAGGTGCTCAACCGATCCAACCGCAGCTGCGTGACACGTTTGTTTTTAGACCCCACCAGCATCTGAGCGATCAAGTTCTTGCCGAGTCGACCATGCGTCCGCACGACACCCGACAGGACGACTCGGATGCCCGTGAGCAGGGAACGCTCATCGATATCGGGATGAGCGATTGCGGCCGGGACTGCGCCGCCCGCTGCGATGGCGTCGGCTGTCGTCAGACTGCCGTTCCAATCACCACTGCGAATCAGCTTGCCGCCGACTGGGTCGCATCGATCGCACCGGGTGCAATCGGCCGCGTTGGGGTCACCGAAGTAATCGAGGATCACGCGTTGACGACAGGACGCAGCTCGAGCAAACCCGATCACGGCTTCGAGCTTCTCGTATTCAGCCGCCTTTCGCCGATCGAGTTCGTCGAAATCAATGTTCAGTTCAGCAAACGGCAGATCGCGACGAGTGATGTGCACGGCGCGACCACGAAAGGGGGGGACGTAGTCAAACGCTCTCAGTTTTGTCAGCTCACGCAGCTGCGTGGCGAGTTTCGTACGGTCCATGTCGGCGAGTTTCGCCAGCGTATCGGGGCGAACATAGACGTCTTCTCCCCGCCGCCGCCCGATGACTTTCTCCACGGCCGTCATCACACGGCGTTTGATTTTCGCTTCGCGGGGTAGGAAATCGAGCATTGTCGCGGCATCGCTGTCGATTCGCACCACGGCTTGGTTGGAACCCGCGTCGAGTCGTTTGAGCACGCCCGCACGTGCCAGCAGTGTTTCGGCAGTGCTCACCGCCTCGGTCCCATCGCGGACATCGATCGCCGTACGAACTTGGTCGAGAGTCAATTCGATCGGGTCTTCATCGCAGGAGAGCAGGTACTCGTAAACTTTCTTGACCGTCGCGCGGGAAGGGTAACGGTTCTCGATAAAAAACTCTTGAATCTGCCGATCGAAATAGGCGAACAGCAAAAGACAATCACTCATCTCGCCGTCGCGGCCGGCCCGCCCTGCTTCCTGGTAGTAGGCTTCGAGCGACCCGGGCATATTGAAATGCACGACAAAGCGAATGTCAGACTTATCGATCCCCATCCCGAAGGCATTGGTGGCGACGATCGCTGAGAGATCGCCTTTCATGAACGCCTCCTGCACGCGGCGACGTTCGTCGGGGTGCAGACCCGCGTGGTAGACACCGACCTTGCGACCTGTTTTCTCAGGCAGCCATTCGGCAATCTCTTCGCAGCGTTTGCGTGTCGCGGCATAAATGATTCCCGTCCCATCGCGGCCCCGGAGGTATTTCTCGAGTGTCGCCCGTTTGGCTGCGTCGTTATTGCAAGACTCGACAGCGAAGCGGAGGTTGGTTCGAGCGAATCCGGTGACAAAAACCCGTGGCTCCTTCAGCTTCAACAGCTCGCTGATGTCATCACGCACCGTCGGCGTGGCAGTCGCGGTGAGTGCAATCGTCTGCACACCGCCGAGATAGCGATCGCGGAAACCGCCCAGACGCGAGTAATCAGGACGAAAGTCGTGCCCCCACTCGCTCACGCAGTGTGCCTCGTCTACCGCGAGCAAGGTGATGTCCGCCTTCGCGACCGCATCGAGGAAACGCCCGTTACGCAGACGCTCGGGCGCCACGTAGATCATGTCGAGTTCGCCCCGAGCCATGGCCTCCATGACCGATTCCTGCTGCCCTTGGGACAGTGAACTGTTGATCAGTTTCGCGTGGATGCCTCGCCTCACCAACGTATCGACCTGGTCTTTCATCAATGCAATCAGGGGCGAAACCACGATCGTGGTCCCCTCACGGGCGAGCGCAGGCAGTTGATAACAGAGGCTTTTCCCACCACCGGTCGGCATCACGCACAAGCAATCCTCTCCCGCCGCCAAGGCGTCGACAACGCCGCGTTGTCCAGGTCGAAACGACTGCAGACCAAAATTCGGCAATAGCGATTCAGGATCGTTTGTTTGGAGGCGTACCTTCCTCGATCGGGCTGTCGATGACACCGAATCGGCAGCCACCGGTGACGTGGAGGAGAGCGAGGAACTCGCGGGCGGTGTCATCCGGATACGCCTGAATGCGAAAAGAATAGAAACAAAAGGAGTCATCGGCGGTTTCGAACCCGCCGGGTGAGTGAGCCAATCCAGCAGCCTAGGAAATTATAGCAAATCAATGCACCCCAGCGCGAAGAAACACCGCATCTGCTCACCAAATCGTGGTATGCTGGGTGGTCTCGCCCAGTGCCTTTGCGGCGTTTCAAGACACCTTCCAGGCCTTCCATGTGCCATTCAAGACCGCTCTCTGCTTGCTCGATCGGAGCGACTTGGCTCCTGATCACGCTCGCGATGACCGCCGCAGTCGTAGCGGAACCGCCAATTCACAACAGCGCAGCGGAACACCGGAACGGCGCAGTGGAACGCATCGAGGCCTTCGTCGATCGCTACTGCATGGACTGCCATAACGCGGCCGATACGGTGTCCGATCTCGACCTGGAGACGACGCTGCTCGCGGAAGTCCGATGGGCGGAGGCTACCAAGACGCCCACTACCGACCCGCGGGCAACCTGGGAAACCGTCCTGCGGCGGATCGCCTCGCGGCAGATGCCGCCGTTGGACGCCGAGCGTCCGGATGAGTCGGAGTACCGTGCTGTGGTCCAACAGCTCGGTCACACCCTCGATCACGTCGCCAGGCAAAACCCCGTGATCCCACCAACCGATTCGCTTCGCCGTTTGACCCGAACCGAATATCAAAACAGTGTCCGCGATCTATTGGGGCTGGAACTGGATATCACGACCTGGTTACCCAAGGACGAATCGAGCGGAGGATTCGACAATATTACGGTCGGTGACCTTTCTGCTTCGCTGATGAATCGTTACTTGAGCGCGGCCGAAAAAATCAGTCGCATCGCGGTGGGCCGCTTCACCCACACCCCAATGGGGCTGAACGTGCGACTGCCAGCCGACCTGACCCAGGAAAAACATGTTGCCGGGCTGCCCCTGGGCACTCGGGGCGGCACCAATATCCATCACACCTTTGCCGAAACAGGCGAATATGAGATCGCGGTTCGATTGACCCGTGACCGCGATGAGATGATCGAAGGATTGTCGCGTCCCCATGACCTCGACGTTCTTGTTGATCGCCAAAAACAACATCGCTGGACGATCGAACCTCCCAAACGAGGCCGCGACGATACCCTGATCGATGCCAATCTGAAGGTGCGAATTCCCATCACGGCTGGCCCACACGACATCGCCGTGACCTTTGTCAGCCAGGGCGAATCGTTGCTCGAGATCAAACGGCAACCTTTCCTAGCGGCATACAATCGCCATCGCCATCCGCGACAGCAACCGGCATTGCTCGAGGTCTCGATAGTTGGCCCGTTTGCCGATGCCGATCCTGCTGCAACCGAAACCTCGACCCCTACGATCGAAACACCTAGCCGCCAACGCATCTTTACCGCCTGGCCGGAATCCTCGTCGCTGCCGGACCAACAGGTTGCGGCTCAACAGATCCTCGGCGAGATCGCCCGCGTTGCCTTCCGCCGCGACGTCACACCCGCAGATCTTGCCACGCCACTCGCGTTCGTTGACGAGGTTCTCCGTGGTGAATCTACCGACAGCTGGGAGTCGCGTTTTGAACTGGGCATTGAACGAGGGCTGGCGGCTATCCTGGTGAATCCCAATTTCTTGTTCCATGTCGAACAGCCTGTTCAATCGGATGCCAGTGAACCGGTCATCCGCATCAGCGATTGGGAACTCGCTTCGCGACTCGCTGCGTTCTTATGGAGCAGTCTGCCCGACGATGAGCTCCTCGACCTGGCGGCGGCTGATCAGCTCAGCGATCCCGCTGTCCTGCGCGGCCAGGTCACTCGGATGCTCTCGGATGAACGCTCGCAGAGTCTCGTCGATCACTTCGCCGCCCAGTGGCTTTACCTGCGAAATCTCGATGGAATCACGCCTAACCTGCGGCAATTCCCCGATTTCGACGAGAACTTGCGGATGGCCATGCGTCGTGAGACCGAGCTGCTCTTTACGCATGTGCTCCAACACGATGCGAGCGTGATGGGGCTGATCGATAGTGACTTCACCTATCTCAATGAGCGTTTGGCACGACACTACCGCATCCCCGGTGTGCTCGGTGACGAGTTTCGCCAGGTGACGCTGTCGCCGGATTGGCATCGGGGCGGTTTGCTTCGCCATGGCAGCATTTTGAGCGTTACCTCGTACTCCACACGCACCTCACCCACCGTCCGCGGGAACTGGGTGCTCGAGAACATTATCGGCAATGCGCCTCCCCCGCCGCCGCCCGACATCCCGGCACTCCAAGAAAAGTCGACATTGACGGCGACCTCACTACGAGAACGCTTGGCGATGCACCGCGAGAATGAATCCTGTGCATCCTGTCATGACTTGATCGACCCCATCGGCTTCGCGCTCGATCACTATGATGCACTGGGGCAGTATCGCGAGTATGACGGCGAGAACCCCATCGATGCCTCCGGTGTGCTGCCTGATGGGACCGAGGTCGGTGGCGTCTCGGATCTCGAGGCGAGCTTGCTCGCCCACCCCGAAATGTTCGTCGGTTGCTTAAGCGAAAAAATGATGACCTTCGCTTTGGGCCGGCTCGTGGACTACCGCGACGCACCCGCGATCCGCGAAATCGTCCGGAAAGCCAAGATCGATGACTACCGGATCTCATCGATCATCCAGGGGATCGTCGCGAGCGAACCTTTTCAGTATCGCAGTACGCAATCGTCTGCCCTTCTCACGGAGCATTAAAGGCTATGTTTATTACCAAGAAATCTTTGCCGCGCCGGACCATGCTTCGCGGTCTCGGCACTGCCATTTCATTGCCGCTACTCGATGCGATGATCCCGTCTCTGACTGCGGCTGAGGCGACGCCTGCGGCCGATGCGAATCTGCGCCGGATCGGATACATCTACACACCGATGGGATTCAATCCCGCCGAATGGACGCCGCGTGGTGATCGACTCGACAACCTGCCCTCGAGCCTCTCGCCGCTGCAATCGATGCAGGATCAACTCTGTGTGCTCTCCGGAATGGATCTACAGAATGCCTACCCTGGTTCTCACGCGACCTCCAACGCTGCCTTTCTGAGCGCCGCGCAGGCCAAGTTGACCGAGAGCAGCGACTACTACCTTGGCACGACCGCCGACCAAATCGCGGCGAAACATTTCGGGCACGAAACGCAGTTGCCATCGCTCGAGCTGGCGATGGATTTGTTGTCTACCGTGGGACAGTGTGACAATGGTTACGCGTGTGTCTACCAGAACAATCTCTCGTGGTCTTCGCCGACCACGCCGTTGCCGTCCGAGGCTCACCCACGCATCGTCTTTGAACAGCTCTTTGGTGAGGGCGGTACACCGGCACAGCGGGTCGCAGCCCTCCGCAGGCGTTCGAGTTTGCTCGACAGTGTCACTTTGGAGATCAAACGACTCCAACAGCGACTCGGCAGTAGCGATCGCAACAAGATTGATCAATATGTCGAAAGCATCCGCGAGGTCGAGCGGAGAATCGAACATGCTGTGCAGACCACGGCTGACAATCCGCTGCCCGACCTCGATCGCCCGGTCGGCGTCCCGGCAGCCTACGCCGATCACGCCCGGCTCATGTTTGACCTGCAGCTACTCGCTTTCCAAGGTGACATCACTCGGATCGTCACCTTTCAATTGGCTCGCGAGGCGAGCACACGAACCTATCCTGAGATCGGTGTCCCCGAGCCTCACCATCCCGTGACGCACCACGGCGGCAACCCTGAAAAGCTCGCCAAGATCGCCAAGATCAACCAGTTCCACGTCTCACTATTCGCCGAGTTCCTGGAGAAAATGGACTCGATCTCCGAGGGCAACGGAACGCTGCTCGATCACTCGCTGTATCTCTACGGCAGCGGCATGGGTGATTCCGATGCGCACGACCATAAAGACTTGCCGATCCTCGTCGCTGGGGGCGCGGCCGGTAACATGCGCGGCGGTCGCCACATCCGTTACGAGACGCCCGAACCGCTATCCAATTTGCACCTGACGCTGCTCAACAAAGTCGGCGTGCCGTTGGAGAAGTTTGCCGACAGCACCGGCCATGTGAACGCTCTGTTTGATGTTTAAACAACGCACGATCAATTTAATGAATCGGATTCTTTTTTTCATTGCTGTGTTCAGCGTCTCCGCGGCGACCAGCTCGATTTCCGTAGCCGCGACACCGCTGCGATTCGTCGACGCGGTCGAGAAGGCAGATTGGGATCGTGCGAGTGAGATGTTCTCGCACGCCGACAGCGAGAGACCGCCGGCAACCCAGACCCAGCCCGACGGGATGTCACCGTTGCACTGGGCTGTGTTTCACCAGAACACGGATTGGACCGAGCGTCTTTTGCAGGGCGGCGCCGATCCCAATGCCACCACACTCTACGGCGTCACGCCGCTCGCGATTGCTTGCCGAAAGGGATCGCCCGAATGTGCGGCGCAGTTGCTCGACCACGGCGCCGATGCCAACGGCCGCCTCGCGGGCAAGGTCACGCCCCTGATGCTGGCCGCGCGAGTGGGAAACCCCGAGCTTTGCCGACTGCTCCTTGAGCACGATGCCGCCGTCGAGGCGGCACAGCGCAGCGGACAGACTGCGCTGATGTTTGCTGCCGCCGAAGGAAACGTCGAGGCGATCAACACGCTGTTGGATGCCGGGGCGGATTTGCATCGATCGCTGGCCTCCGGGTTCACACCGCTGTGTTTCGCCGCCCGCCAAGGTCATATCGACGCTGTCGTTACACTGCTCGATCACGGTGCGTCGCTCAACGAAACCATGGATCCCAAGCGAACTTCCGGGCGCAACCCACGCGCCGGCATGAGCCCGCTGATGCTGGCTGTGGAGAGTGCGCACTACAAGCTCGCGATGGAACTGGTGAGACGCGGCGCTGACCCGAACGAGCAAACCAGCGGATTCACGCCGCTGCACGCGCTGAGTTGGGTCCGCCGCCCGTCCAAGGGCGATAATCCTGCAGGCGATCCGCCACCGCGACGAAGCGGTGACATGACCGCGCTGCAGTTTGTTGTCGAAATCGTCGATGCCGGGGCCGACGTGAATCTCGAGTTGCGACGCGGACGGGCAGGCAAAGGATTGATCAATCCACGCGGAGCGACGCCGTTCTTACTGGCCAGCCAAACGGTCGATCTCCCCTACATGAAACTGCTCTTGGAGCTCGGCGCTGATCCCGCCATCGCCAATGCCGATGGTTGCACGGCTCTGATGGCAGCTGCCGGTGTGGGCAACAACTTCGTCGGTGAGCACGAAGGAACCCCGGCAGAAGTCGACGAGGCCGTGCGAATGCTCGTCGAGCGGGGGCTCGATATCAACGCCGTCGCCAACAGCAAAGAAACGGCCATGCACGGGGCCGCCTATCGGTGCTTTCCCGAAACGGTCCGCTTGCTCGCCCTACTCGGTGCGAAAGCCGAACACTTCAACCACGAGAACAAATACGGTTGGACACCGCTAGACATCGCCCACGGCCACCGCCCCGGTTCGTTCAAGCCCGACCCGGCCACCATCAAGGCCATCGAAGAGCTGCTCCCCAAAAAACCATAGCCCCGCCATAGTCGACCGACGGCTCCGCCCGTCGCGAGCTCCCCACCACCAGCCACCCCCTATTAGCCACCCCACCACCAGCAACCCCCTTACCAGTCCCCATCCCCACCAGCCACACCCATCACGGGCCCTTCACCGAGCGTTCCTCCCGAATCGTCGACTCTCGTCGACTCGGACGAACCCAGCCACCGAACTACACTGTCTCTCGACAGCTCCCCCTCACCTTCTCTCCAGACATTCCCTCACCATGCACAAACTTTGCTCACTGGTTTTTCTTCTCTTGATCCAGGCGACCGCCGCGAGCGCTGAGCCCCCCAACGTGCTACTGCTTTGTGTGGACGATTTGCGGCCGGAACTGAATTGTTTTGGTAAATCCTACATCGAGTCGCCGAACATTGACCGGCTCGCCAAGAGCGGCGTCACGTTCGAGCAGCACTACGTTCAGGCGCCGACATGCGGCGCGTCACGCTACGCCATGCTGACGGGCACGTACGGTCCAGCGGGCAACCATGCCTTGTTTCAGCGGGCTGAGCGGGTAGCGAAGGATCCCGCCACGGTGCCGCCGAGCATGCCAGCTTGGTTTCGCGAGCGTGGCTACACGACGGTATCGGTGGGCAAAGTCTCCCATCATCCCGGTGGCCGTGGAGGCCGCAACTGGGACGACGAATCCATTCCCGAGATGCCCAACTCATGGGACCGACACCTAATGCCGTCTGGGCCTTGGCAGCATCCCCGGGGCATCATGCATGGTTTGGCCAATGGAGAAATTCGTGGCGATGCGAAAGCGATGGACGTCTACCAGTCGACTGCCGGTGGCGACGACATCTATCCCGATGGGCAGACGACCGAGGAAGCCTTGCGTCAGCTCGATGCGTTGGCGGCGGACGAGGAATCTCCGTTCTTTCTAGCTGTTGGCATCATCCGTCCGCACCTGCCCTTCGGCGCGCCGGCGAAGTACATGGCTCCCTATGCCGACGTGACACTGCCACCGATTGAGCATCCCGAGAAACCAAGTGGAAAAACCACCTGGCATCGTTCGGGTGAATTCATGAAGTACAACCGTGGGGGGAAAGACCCCAACACCGACAGCGAGTTTGCCACGGCCGTACGAAAGCACTACGCGGCGTGTGTTAGTTATGCAGATGCTCAGGTGGGACAGGTTCTCGACCGATTGGAACAGTCCGGGCAGGCCGACAACACCATCGTCGTGCTCTGGGGAGATCACGGTTGGCATCTCGGCGAGCACGCGATTTGGGGCAAGCATGCCTTGTTTGACGAGTCGCTCCGGTCGCCGCTCGTCATCCGATACCCTGAGATGGACGAGGCGGGAACCTCGACTGACGCCATCGTCGAGAGCATCGATATCTTCCCCACGCTCTGTCGTCTGGCCGGTCTACCGACACCAGAATTTCTCGATGGTGGGGCACTCGTTCCGGTAGGCAGCGACACCGACCGCGAAGATCACGGAGCGATCAGTTACAAATCGGATGCGAATACCATTCGCACCTCCTCATTTCGATTGATTCGCCACAAGAACGGTTTTCTCGAACTCTACGATCATCGCAGCAACCCGGATGAGACCAATAACGTCGCTGCCACTCAACAGGAGGTTGCCGAGCGATTGGTGCAAACCATGCAGTCCCGTCTCGCCAGTCCGCAGGCTGAACAAGGTTCAGGGGATCAGTGATACCAGTCCTTCGATCGAACCGACCAGTTGATCAACAGCAGCATGGAAACTCGCCTCGTCCTCTGCCGCTTCGAGGGGACGAAACATGGATCCGTAGTCACCGACCGATTGCAAGATACTGCCAACCATTGCCGGCGTGATCGCAATCGGTTCGAGCTCTTTCGCGGGAGCGCCACCGTAACGTTCCGAAGTGCCATACGATTCCGTCGAGCCATAGGAGGACATTTCAGGGGAATCGGGCGGTCCGTAGGAGGACGACGTGCTAGGGTATCCTGCCGATTCGTAGGATTCGGAGGAACTCGGTGAGCCGTATTGATCATCATACCCTTCTGAACCGGGGTAGTCTGAACCGGGGTAGTCTGAACCGGGGTAGTCTGAGCGAGTCTCGGCAGCGGGCGCGCGGGTCACGGTCGGCACCGAGACGAACTGGCCGCCCAGCCAATCAGTTAGCGTCATGCTGGCGTCATCGTATTTCTCCAGTGCAGCAGTTTGCTCTTGAACCCAACCTTCAAATCCTTCGGCCACGCCAGCAGGCAGCCAATAGCCGTCGACCTTTTGAAAGGCCACCGTTGGAATGGATGAGGCGTTGTTTTGGCCGGGATACGACGACCCGTAGGGGTCACCTGCACCCGTCGTGGATGCTCCTGCGGCCCCGGGTTCCTGTAGCAACGCGGTCTCTTCGTCGCTCTCGACAACCGCCCACTGCGATCCAGGCGAGCTGAATCCCTCCAGGAGCACGGCGGCAAAGGGCGATACGATTTCATCATTCTGGTGCAGCCAATTGCCAAATCCCATCTCTTGAATTTCGATCAAACCTGCCTGGTCGGTAACCAGTGCGGCGCGGACCAATCCAGCAGCCGGCAGCAAAAATTGCTCGACCAACTCGCCGGTCGCGTTGAGGTCAGCGTTGGCGTCGGCATCTCGGTGTAGACGCGGCTGCGAGAGGATCCAGTTCTGCCGAGTCACGATCAGATCGGCCAACCCATGGAGCTGTTCGAGAGGCGCGATGAGGGTGTTCGGGTCCAATTTCGTGAGTGTCAGTCCGACGAGATCATCGAGCTGTTTACGGTATTTTGGTGGCAGTGCATCGTAGATCACCACCAGGTGCCCATTCTGGAACTGTTCACGAACCGATTCCAGAACCTGATCAGGCGACATCCCGGGGGCGGGGGCCTGGTAGGCTGGTGCTGCAGGCGGGACGGGCAATGGATCCGGGGCCGCTGCGGCCGCTTGTGCCGCGGCCGCTTTGATCTCGTCGGTCAGCCGGGTGCGGTCTTCCTTCAGTTGTTCAGCAATTTTTCCCGCCTGGATTCGACTGGCCGCGATCAGCTTATCCATCGGCACATTGACGCTGCGACCATCGGCGAGCTGCAGGACGACCTGATTGTTCCACATACCAATCATCTTCGCTTGGATCGATCGATCCCCGCCGAGGTTGGTCCACGTCTCGGCGCAGCTTTCCTTCGTATCGGCCGAGAGCAAGAGCACCACGATCAAGCAAGCCATGGTACGGATCGAGGGAATCGAACCTCCGAAGCGTTCGCTTCGATGGCAGCATACTCGCAGGCAAGAGAGGGTAAACATGGGCAAACCGTTGGGAAAAAAATGATTGCAGCGGTGAAGTCGGAGCGATCGGCAGGTTTCGCTAAGGAAGCGGAAATCGTCGCTGGCGACACACCATGGGGGAGTCATAGTTCATTATAGTAACTCTATCGAGACTCTGTCCGCGGCAAGCATCGCAAAAGGAATGATCTTCGTGAGCGCCTCCATCCCTTCCAAGAAAAGCCCTGCGTCGCCCCAGTCAGAATCGCCCTCAGGCCAGGCCGCGCTGCTATCGCCGCCCGGAGCCGAGGAACAGCAGCAACTCCGCGACCAGTACTACAATGCGACCATTGTCGAGCGAATCGACCTGACGGAGGATTTAGCGAAGTTTCGCATCCGGCCCGATGAGCCACTGCCACCCTTCGAACCGGGCCAATATCTCGCCATCGGGTTGGGAAACTGGGAAAAACGTCTCAGCGGCACGCAGGAAGAAGAACTTCCGATTAAGAAAGCGAGAAAGATTGTCCGCCGCGCCTATTCGATCTCGTGTCCACTGCTGCACGCCGATGGGACGCTCGCCACCCAGGACAGTGTCGACTATCTCGAGTTCTACATCACCCTGGTTCGTCACGGAGAGAACGCCGCCAGCAAAGCGCCGGCACTCACGCCTCGATTGTTTGGCAAGAACGCGGGCGATCGAGTGGTGATGGAAAGAAAGGTCACCGGAAAGTACCTGCTCGGTAGCTACGATCCCGACGACACCATGTTGTTCCTGGGTACCGGCACCGGCGAGGCACCTCACAACGCGATGGCTGCGAAGCTACTGGCTACCGGTCATCGAGGACGCATCATCATAGCGACCAGTGTGCGGTATCGACGTGATTGTGCCTATCGCAATGAACACGAAGTACTGATGCAGCAGTACGATAATTATGTGTACCTCGCGTTAACAACGCGTGAGGAAGAGAACATCCGTACCGATCATCCAAACTTTGTGGGCAAACAGTACCTGCAGGCACTGTTCACCAGTGGAAGACTCGCTGAACTCGCCGGCGATCCGCTGGCACCGATGAACACGCATGTTTTCCTGTGTGGCAATCCAGCGATGATTGGATATGTTCCACCGGGCGCCGACGCACCTGAGAATCCTGGTATGCTACCCTTGTTACGAGCTGCTGGTTTTCACGATGATGTGCAGGAGCATCACGCGGGAACGGTCCGCTTTGAAAAGTACTGGTGAGCATCCTTTTGATTGAGGCGAAACAACATGGACCTGAGTAATACAATTGCGTTGATCCTCGGTGGCGGACGCGGCACGCGACTGTTTCCTCTGACGAAGATCCGTGCCAAACCAGCTGTGCCATTGGCGGCGAAGTACCGCTTGATCGATATCCCGATCAGCAACTGCATCAATAGCGGTTTGAATCGCGCTTATGTGTTGACCCAGTTTCTCTCTGAAAGCCTGCACCGTCACCTGCGGCAAACCTACACCTTTGACCATTTCAACGGCGGGTTCGTCGAACTCCTCGCCGCCCAGCAGACGGTGGATTCGGAGACCGATTGGTACCAAGGTACCGCCGACGCTGTACGCAAAAATCTCGTGCACCTGCGGGAGAGTTGGATCAAACACGTTTTGATTCTCTCGGGCGATCAACTCTACCGGATGGATTTTCGCGAGATGATGAAAACCCACATCGAATCGGGAGCCGCTGCTACGATCGCGGGCATCCCCGTCACACGCAAGGATGCCTCCTCGCTCGGGATCATGCAGGTTGATGAGAGCGGTCAAGTCCGTGGCTTCGTCGAGAAACCGCAGACCGAGGAAGAAATCGCCAAGGTCAGGATGGAACCGAGCTGGATCGATGAACGTGGCATTCCCAGCCACGGACGCGATCTGCTCGCCAGCATGGGCTTGTATATCTTCGATAAGGACCTGATGGTTGACCTGCTCGAAAGCAGTCTGCACAGCGATTTTGGTAAAGAGGTCTTTCCCGAAGCGATCAAGACCCACAAAGTGCAGCTGCACCTCTTCGATGGGTACTGGGAAGATATCGGTACGATTCGGTCGTTCTACGAAGCCAACCTGTCCTTGGCGGGCCAGAACCCTCCCTTCGATATTCGTAACCGACACGCGCCGATCTACAGCCGCCCCCGTTTCCTGCCGCCAACGATCATGGGGAAATCCAATATCAGCGGCAGTCTGATTGCCGACGGGTGCCGGATTGGCGAGAACGTCACGATCGAGAACAGCGTCATCGGCCTGCGCACCGTTATCGGTGATAACGTCACCATCAAAGACAGTGTGGTGATGGGAGCGGATTTCATCGAAATGAAAGACAAGGCTCGCGAAGGAAAACTGCCCCTGGGAATCGGCAGCGGCAGCTACATCTCAGGAGCTATTCTCGACAAGAATTGTCGTATTGGGACTAACGTGCGCATCCGCAACGCCGCGGGCGTGGACCACCAAGGCGAAGAGGAACCCCTGCAGATCCGCGAAGGGATCAGTATCGTCATCAAAGAAGGCCAAATCGAGAGCGGTCACCAGAGTTAACCAGCATGTTGCCGAACATGCTGGCAAGGGACTTTGCGCTATTGCGTCTTCGACGTAGACTGAGCAGCGCGTTGCCCGGCCAATCATCACGCCGGAGCAACGCGGTTGAGAGTTTTGCGAAATCCCTCGCATCTCCGGCTCTGCTACTGCAGGGTATCAAAAGGGGTAGAACATATTGCGATAGCAAGGATTGCGGAGCAATCCAGCCGTTTTCCTTATAGGAAAAACGGCGACGGATGGGTGGCCGAGTGGACGAAGGCTCTAGTCTTGAAAACTAGCGTAGGGGTGACTCTACCGTGGGTTCGAATCCCACCCCATCCGCTGAAGCGGTGGCTTTCGCGTCGCTGCGGGCGGCACCTGTGAGCGGACAACGCTCTCACTACAGTCAGACGCACCCAGTCCAGGCAGGGCAAGCCCAGTTCAGACGAGGCGAGTCCAGTCCAGACGAGGCGAGCCCAGTCCAGTTCAGACGAGCGGAGTCGTCTGGCTACTATTCCAGAAGCGGGCCTTACTGCTCGTAGCGAATATCGCCACGGCGGAGGCGGGTTTCCCACTTCTTGATATCGCTCTTGCGGGCGTTGGCATTCTCTTGATCGGCTCGATACGCGAGGGTGTCGCCGACGATTTCGCGTAAGTTTTCGATCGTGAGCACCCGTACTGCCATCGAGGGTGAGTCCAGCAGTTGGACGAGTTCGGCATCGGCGCCCGCCGCCAATTCATCGGGCGTGAATCCCACGAGCAACTTGAAGAGCCGCTGGCTGTCGGCGAGTTCGGCGCGTTCGATTGCGACCCGCACCGCTTCGGCCGCCTGGGAATCGGAATCGATATGTTGCCGCAGCATATCGACATGCTCTTCCCAGTAAAGTCGTTGGCGAGGCCGGTGGAGAATCCCATCGGCGCCAAAGTACACATCTGCGCGACCGAGCAGGAGCAGCGTTTCCGCTGCCAACGCGGCGACCTCCACCCGGCGAAACGTCATTCCCTCTCGTAGTGACTTCTCGATCGGTTCGTCCCCCGTTGTGAATTCCATCAATCCATCTCGGGCCGAGTCAGCGAGCACGTCCCTCTTGGCGGCCGCATCGATCCACGCGGGAAGCCGATCAATGGGAGCAATCGTGGCAGGTTGGACCCCCTCGCCCTGGTACTGTTCGTTCGGTCCAAGCGTCAGCGTCTCGTTCACGGCTGGATTGGGATCGTCGGGCAACCCCACCGCTTGAATCTTGACAGTGCCTTGCACCGAGATTACTCGGTAGGTCGCCAATCGATTCCCGGGCACCAGCGGATTGGCCCCAAGCGGTCGGAAGTGATTCATCTCAATCGCCAATACGGTTTGAGATTCAGGCATCGCGATCTTGAGTTGACGCTGGCCGAGCATCACCAGGGTCGTCACGTCCGGTTGTGTCGACGCCAGGAGTAGACGCCCCTCGACCACCTGGGTGACCGCACCGAACGCGTCATTGCGGCCGATCCTCATTCGTGTTGGTCCCGCCAGCGTCCATTCGATCCCGCTCGGATTCACCAGGGTCGGTCGAAACAAAGCGGGGGCTACAATGGTCTGGCCTGCATGGACGCTCGCAACGGTCATGTTGGGCTCGGCGGTTGCAGGTGGCTGTGGGGGGGTTGGTTGGTCGGCCGGTTGCTCAGCGGTGGCGGCGTCCGAATCCGGTTCCGGCTCGGGAACCACCAGCCGCTTCCAGACATCGCCAGAGCGCACAATGACCAAATTCCCCGGTTGAGTCATTTCGGCAACGACCGGAGTCGGACCCGATGAGTTGGCATCGGCGGGTGTCGCGTCATCTGGCGCCGGAGCATCGGCATCCATTGCGTCGTCCTCTGTCGCTGGCTCTTGATTGCCCTCGTCGGAGTCGACGTTGTCAGCCGCGGGAGCCGGTTCTCCGTCCGCCTCGCCCGGGGCCATCTCATCGACTGGCGAGTCTCCCGTGGACTCGGATGCGGGATCGGTCGGCGAGTCGCTTGTTGATTCCGGGACAACTCCTTGGGGATCCTCCGCCTCGCCAGGTTCTCCGGGCGAATCCCCTCCCGCGGTAGGCATCGCGCCTGCGCCGGCGGGTACCGGTTCCGTTGGCACGGATTCGTCCACCGCGAGCTCATCGTCCGCTGCTGCTGAGTCGACTGCCGCTGCGCTGTCACCTGCTGTGTTGTCGGCAGCATCCGTGTCGTTCATATCGGGTTGCGCCGCCGGACTGGCATCACTACCAACATCCGTCGCGGGTATGTTGGTTTCGTCGAGATCGTCGGCAACCGCGGCGGCGGAATCCGCTGCGCCTGACTCAGTAGCCGGGTCGGCAACCGGTATCGCTGTACCGTCGCTGTCGCGCTGGGCGACGGAGACATCACCTTCGGCGTCCTGTTCGGTCAGCGGCGAGAAGACTTGAGCAAGTGCATAGAAGAGCACACCGGCTAACGCCAAGGCGACCAACCAGGGTGTGATTCGCGAAGGCCGAATGCTACCGCCATAGCCGTCCGTTCGTCCCATCATCGCGCGGGTTGCACCCGCCACGATTTCCGCCTCGCTGCGTCCGGGACCGTCACCGGAACGAGCCGATTTCCGCATCCGCTCCGAAGCGTTGGCGACACCGGAGTCCTTCGGGCCAACGGGACGAATCACCGTCGCTGCATCTCGTTCAAAATCATCCGCCCCTCGATCGAGATCGGCTGCTGAGGCGTTGGCGAGTGCATAGTTGCTTCGCGGGGGCGGATCCGCATCGGCAGCATTCTGCGGAATCTCGACGCCGGAGTAAGTTGCCGGCTCAGGCAAATTGGGCTTGGCCGAGTGCGTGTCGGCGGCCGGCGGAGATTGCTGCTCCATCGCCTTCAACTCGTCACTGTTGGGCAGGGCGTAGATCCGCTTACGCAGTCGGTCGCTGACCTGAGCGGGTTGGCCGAGCACCACCGTCAAGATCTGGTGACAGGCGGCTGCTTCGGACAACGAAGCATCCGATTCCAAGCACAGTCGCTCGATCTCCGCAATCTGTTCCGGCGATAGGGTGCTGTCGAGATACTCGCCCATCACGTTGGCGTTCTCAAGCGGACCGATGGCATCCGGAGAAATCGCGCCAATCTCTCGCTTGTCTACCGAATTCTGAATCCGAGAAATCAGCGCCGTGGCGATCCCGCTCTCGTCGATTTTTGCCTTCAAAGCATTGGCATCGTCGTCTTCGAGAATGTCGTCGAGGTAGGCTAACAGAGTGCGAAGGGTCAGACGCATGCGATTTTCTCGTGAGTTTTCCAGGTCGGAAGTGATCAGGTCAGTACAATAGTGACGCCCGAGCACCGATTTCGTGCACCCAATCGCGAATTTTTCAGTTTTTCTGCCAATAACACGTTCGGCCGAAGCGTCGCGGAAGTGAAATGGGAGTCTCGTCCTGTCCGATCCGCCGGAGCATCGATTGGCCCCCCATGTCGCAATCGATTTTATTAGACTTGGAGCCAACAGATTGACAGCCTCTCAGGATGAGCATCAACCCTGTGGCTCGTAGACAGCCAAGGACGAATCGGACGAGCGATACCGGGCACCGTTCCGTGATCGGTTCGCGGAAGCAACCTTTGAACAACAAGATGCCGCAATGAAAAAAACAACAACTGTTCTGACGAATTGCATCCTCATCGCCGCGCTGCTCGTCGCGGTCGAGGCCACCCCGGTGTCTGGGCAAGATCGCAAGGATCGTTCATGGGCCGATCGCTTGGACTACGTGGGCGTGGCGGTGGAGGAGCCCGGCTATCATGTCTGGGGATCGAGTCCAGTGGTGGGACCGGCCGGGAAAACGCACCTCTTCGTAGCACGCTGGCCACTGGAGCACGAATTCAAGGCTTGGTTAACCCATTCTGAGATTGCCCGTTACGTGAGTGACAATCCAGCAGGCCCTTTTACGTTTCAAGAAGTGGTGGTGCGGGGAAGCGGCAAAGAAGGAACGTGGGATTTTCAGGCGCCGCACAATCCCAACATCCAGAAGGTAGGCGACCGGTACGTGCTCACCTACATCGCCAATGCAGGCGGGGTGAAGAATGAACAAGTCGCTTCGCAGCGGATCGGGATGATGATTGCCGATCGTCCCGAAGGCCCCTGGAAGACGGTTGGCGACGATGGGCTTGTCCTGGCGCCTCCGGCAGACCCTTCGATTTGGAGCTATCGATCGACCGTGGGAGTCAACAACCCTGCACTCTTGGAACATCCCGACGGTCGGTTCTTTCTTTACTACAAGGCGATGAAAAAGGGAGGCATCCGTCGTATGGGAGTAGCGATTGCAGATCGGGTCGAGGGACCTTATGCATTCGTCGCCGATCCGTTGACGAGCAACTCGACGACGATCGAAGATGGCTATGCATTCGTCGAAAACGGCAAGGTCTACCTGTTGACCACGCACAACAACCAAGGAACGGGATACCTTTGGGAGTCGGATAACGGGATTGATTTCTCCGATCCAGTGATGGGTTACGACAAGATGCACCGCTACCTTGATCAACAGGTCGTTGCCAACGCCAAGGTGATGCGTGGTAGGAAGTTTGAACGCCCGCAGGTGCTGGTGCAAGACGGCAAACCGACTTACCTCTATGTCGCATCCGGAGCGAATCTAACCGGTGGAAATGGCAGTCACTCCTGCGTGTTCAGAATCAAAGCCCCGAAGCGATCCCGTTCAGATGCCAAGGCCAACGGCAATTAGCGACTGCAAGTAGACGGTCAGCGAACCAGCGGGGAAGATGAGTGTGCGGTTGTGCTTGCTACCATCGAGAGTCTGGCTCTTGGCATCGCCGGCTCTCATCCCCTCGGCAATCGCTTGCCGTTGCTCCAGCGAAAAACTGTTCATGTCGAAGGTTTTCCTGCGTCCGACACCCATCATGGCTAACCCGTTGCAGACGTGCTTGTCTTTGTCCGACTCTGGAATGTAATCAAGCGGTGAGCTAAGCCATGGAACTTGGAGATACAGCTCTTTGTTTTGTATGGTGGTTCTCCTTTGTGGAGGATCCTACCGAATCCACGATAATTTTGGATGGACGTACCGACAATGGTCAGGGCGCCGAACAGGTAAATGAATCCAAATCGCCCAAGTGTCATGGCTGCTGCCAGACGAGACCAGAGTTTTCGCTACCGGTGTACTGGATGGTTGTCAAACGAAAGATCGCTGTTCCGCTCAATCGTCTGTCTTGGTTTTGCAAGCTTTACCATCGTGGTGGATAGTTAGAGTTTTCGATTGGCTTTGGGCATGGGATCACCACCGGTTCCTACCGGCCACGTGCGTCGGTTACGCGGCGACTTGGGTGGGCGTCGCACCGAGGTGCTTGAACGTTCTTCGTCGGGATCGCCCCCGTAGCGGATGGCCGGTGGGAACCGGCCCTACGTGCATTGGCAGAACACACCGGGCTGAAACGCGGAACGTTCGTGAAGTAAGTAGGGCCGGTTCCTACCGGCCACGTGCGCCGGTTACCCGGTGACTTGGGTGGGCGTCGCACCGAGGTGCTTGAACGTTCTTCGGCGGGATCGCCCTGGCAGCGGATGGCCGGTGGGAACCGGCCCTACGTGTGTTGGCAGAACACACCGGGCTGAAACGCGGAACGTTCGTGAAGTAAGTAGGGCCGGTTCCTACCGGCCACGTGCGCCGGTTACCCGGTGACTTGGGCGAGCGTCGCACCGAGGTGCTTGAACGTTCTTCGGCGGGATCGCTCCGGCAGCGGATGGCCGGTGGGAACCGGCCCTACGTGCATTGGCAGAACACACCGGGCTGAAACGCGGAACGTTCGTGAAGTAAGTAGGGCCGGTTCCTACCGGCCACGTGCGTCGGTTACGCGGCGACTTGGGCGAGCGTCGCACCGAGCGAGCTGAACGTTCTTCGGCGGGATCGCCCTGGCAGTGGATGGCCGGTGGGAACCGGCCCTACGTGTGTTGGCAGAACACACCGGGCTGAAACGCGGAACATCGGCAAAGGCAACTTCGGATGGAGTGAAGAATCATCCGCAACCGCCGATTGGCCTCAGCGTTTCTTATTCGTTTTGGGGCGTTTGCGGTCACGCGGCAAGGGCGCGGCGGGTTCTTCGGGGTTCATTCGTTGCCGCAGCTTCTCCGCCCAGCTCGGTTCAGCAGACGCTCCGCCGGACGGTCCGCCCGCAGGCTTGGGACTGGCCAAGCGATTGCCCTGGGGACCACCATCGCCTCGATGATTGACTTTGCCTTCGAGTACGGCTTTATCGAAGTGCGGTGATGTCGGCAGCGTTTTCTTCACGAGAATTCGCTCTCCGATCCCCCAGAGACTGCTGGTGATGAAATAGATGCACAATCCGGCGGGCACGCGGAAGAAGAACAGGCCCATGATCAGTGTCATGTAGCTCATCATCTTTTGAGTCATCGCAGTTTGTTCGTCGGTGGCCGGCGGCATGAACATCTTTTGTTGGGCCAGGAAAAGCACCATCACGATCACGGGTAGGATGTTGAAGTAGGGCCCAAGCCAGCCCGTACCGCGACCTGACATGTAGTCCCACATCCAGTCACCCCAGTAGTACAGCATGTCGGGAGCGGCGAGGTTGGACGACCACGTGGTCCAGGAGGCAAAGGCGGCTTGTCGCAGCTCGATATCGACCGACAGCGAGCGATAGAGCCCCATGAAAATGGGCAGCTGTAGGAACATCGGCAAACAGCCTGAGAGTGGATTGAATCCCACGCGTTGCTGCAATTCACGCTGGGCTCTGACGCGGCCCTCCATGTCGTCTTTGTACTGCTCAGTGATTTTCTTCAATTCGGGAGCGAGCTCCTGCATCCGCTGCGCGTTGACGGCCGCCTTGCGCGACAGCGGGAACATGGCTCCCCGAACAATGATCGTCAGCAGGAAAATGGCCAAGGCATAGTTTCCGACACCCGAGAGGACGTGCAACAGATTGCCGAGGATCTTGGCTGGCCAAGAGAACCAGCCGTAGTAGATGCAGTCCTGCAGACCGTACTGCTCGAAGAGCTCCGGTTGTTTCGGGCCAGCGAAAAGACGCAGGCTTTGTTTCAAACTCGAACCCGCTGGCACGTCCGCCACCACGCTATCGAGATAGAAGGTCGTGTTGACCGCGCGCTCTTGATTATCGGGGATTTCCGCGGGGTCGGCTGCGAGGGTTCCCGTGGCGCGCCGGAAGGTGGTCAGATTTTCATCGCCTTCGGGAGGCAGGTAGGCGACGGTGAAGTACTGGGCATCGACGCCGATATAACTCATCTGACGCGTGGCCGCTTCGGAATTGGGCGAGAACAGTGTCTGGTCATCGGGGACGGCATCCTTTCGAGCTCGTTTGAGCAAGCCATAACCGGAGACAAGTTCGTGTCCTTCGGCAGTGGTTTTGTAGACGAGATCCCGGGCCGCCGAGCCACCCCAGTTCGGGCTGATCTTGTTACTGTACCACCAACCCTCGAGTGTCACGCCATTGACGCCTTCGAGTCGATAGGCGAGTTCCTGTGACGCGTCCGATCGGTTGTCGATTTGAACGTCCATGTCGAGCACGAAGCTGCCCGGTCGCAGCGTATAGGAACGCTGCAGACCGACCGCGTGACCGCCTGCTGCTTGCATTTCCTGTTCGCTGAATTGCAGTGCAAACGACACGGTTTGCACGTCGGAATCGGGCTGCCCAGCGTCGTCCGCGGGATCCGCGTCGCCGGTGATGTTCCAAATCAAAGCGCTCGGATCTGGAAGCGAGGCGAGAGTTCGTTTGCCGGGTTCAATCTCACGGCGACCGACCTTACTCACCGTCAGCAGCGAGGACAGGCGGGTGAGGTTGCCGCGGACTTGGTCCTCACCGGCGGTATCGGCCAAACGCACGAGGTCGAGTGGATGTTCGGTTAGTTTGGCTTGGAATTGGATCGTTCGATCGGTGGCGCGAATCACATCGAGCACCACCTCATCGCCTGGCTCGGTGCCGTTGAGCCAGTCACCGAGCATGTCTGCATTGCTGATTGCGTCACCATTGATGGCCACGATCCGGTCACCAACCTGCAGCCCGTTGGGGACACCTGCGGTGGTGGCCGTTGCCATCGCCGCCGGGGTACCAGGGCCGACGACGTTGACGGCGACACCGTCGATCGTCGCGATCGGGTCGGCGGCGAAGTAGCCGAGGTACCCGCTGCGAACATCGACACGGCGGTATTTCAGACGCCCATTCTCTTTGCGCTGGGTGAGCTCGATTCGCTCGATCCCGCCGCCGTGGCTATTGAGGGTGACGAGCATGACATGCCCGCTGGCAGGATCCATCGATCCGAGCGTCCGCCACTGTGCCGTTTCAGGACGCTCGATCGTCTCAACCTCTGCGTCGGGATTATCCGCATCCGCGGTGGGGGTGGACGCATCCGGAGCGGTTGGTTCGAGGTCGGCGACTCGTTCCTCTTCGGCGACCTCAGCGGTCGTGTCGTCCTGGGCAACGGGATCGACCGGAGGCGGGACGAATATCGTCCGCAGCGACATGTAGACGAGGAAAAAGGCGGTCGAGGCGAGTAGGAAGGATGAAAAGCGGCGATCCACGAAATTATTAGCCGATCGAGATAGGCGGGAGCAAGCGTTCAGCGACCCAGATCGGCCGCTGGCGAAACCGGCATTCTTGCCGCTACGGCGATTTTTGAAAAGCCAAACCACGCCAAGAACGCCAGAATGCCCCCAATCAGGCCGCCAATCGGCCCCAAATGAGCGCATTTTCTACGAACTTTTGCCCAATCTATTGACGAGTTGTCACCGTTGCCCCGTTTTTTAGACCTGAGAGAGGCCAGCGCTACTCCTATGACTGGTTTGATGCCGATGATGGTGTCGGCTCCGGTCCGTTCGAAAACGGGACCGAGCGGTGCCAGTTCGTCGCTTCGATCAGCGTCTTCTATTTCATTTGAGAGGCTATTGGCGAGCGGCAGAATCGAATTCACCGTCATGGACGAGGCGGGGAAGGTTTTGTCTGCCGCTCGACTTACCAAGCGAAGAAGGGCCAGGGACCGGGGTGGTTCGCTCCCGGCGGCATTTCGATAAACCCGTCGCTGGCGGCCAGCGACACCAGGTCGCCCGAGCCCTTGCCGATCACCAACTCAGCCTGACCGGACTGCGTCAAGCGGACCGCGCGGAGCCAGACGAGCGGGAGCGTCTTTGGGCCGACCTGGTCCAGCACAACGTGGGTGGGGTGGTACTGCCAACGCGATAGCCCGGCGAGCTTATCGATCAGAGGCAAGCCGAATCGCACGGCGCCCATCGTGGCGCTGACCGGATTGCCCGGCAGACCGATGATCGGTGTTGATTTGGAAGTGGCTCGATCGGTGTGAACGGCACCAAGAATCGGCTTGCCAGGTCGCAGAGGCAGCTTATGAAAGACGGTTTCTGCCCCGATCTGATCGACGACCTGCGGCACGTAGTCGTGATCGCCCATCGAGACGCCGCCGGTCAACAACACGATGTCGTGCGCGTCGATTGCCGCGGTAAGCGTTTGTTGTAGACGCTCGGGATCGTCATCGGCGTGCAGCAGCGTGGGCGCATCGACAAAGCGGCGGCTAGTCAGTAGGCCACCAATGGCAGGGGCGTTGCTGTTGCGGATCTTCCAGGCCGGCAAGGCTTGCCCCGGTGCAGTGACATCGCCACTGAGTTCGTCTCCCGTGGTGATGATGGCCACGCGCACCTGTCGATGCACCGAAGTCGATGCGACGCCGAAGCTCGCCATCGCAGCTATTTGAGGTGCCCCGATCACGACCCCTGCCGGCAAGGCTTCCGCACCGGCCGCCAAGTTCTCGCCCTGGCGGCGGATGTTGGCGCCCGCTGGGTTGCCCGATGCGGCGGCGCGCCAGCGAATGGTGCCGAGCGGATGCGCGGTTGAGGCTGCGTTTTCGATCGAATGCTCACGCTGGATCACTCGGTCACAACCTGCCGGAACGATACCACCGGTGAAGATGCGGATGACCCCAGTCGCCGAAAAGGCGGGTGGCGGCGATCCCGGGATGCTCTCCGCCGTGACAGTGACTTCCTCTTCCCGATCGAGCTCACTGGTACGGTCTCGGTCCGGCAACGCCACCGCGTAGCCGTCCATGGCGGAGACGTCTGCGGCAGGATGGTCACGATCCGAACGAATCGGTTCTGCCAGTACGCGACCAAGGTAATCGCGGCAGTCGGGCTCGATCTCGACGGCGGTGAGTGGACGGGCGAGCGCGGCGATGGCGTCGTCGAGCCGATCGAATGCATGTTCAGTCATGGGAGCAAATCGTGCGGAGAATTGACGTTGTGCAGTACAGCGGTTGGGAGTTCGACTGTGAGGCAGTCCACCCCCGAGAGGAATCGATACAGGCTGCGGTGCGTCGAGTGGGCGAGTGAGTTTAGCTCACCCTGTAGCGACACGGGGTAGATCGCCACGAGCGGTTGTAAACGCTTAGTAGCCGCCGCGTCGTCGGAAATCGCTGCGATGACTTGATCGTGCGAACGCTCCGCAGCGATGATCAACCGTTGTAGATGCTCGGAGGTGAGGGCGGGCAAGTCAACCGGAGTGATTAGCACCCCGGTGCAGCGAAGTGACTTCGCCAAGCCGACCGCTTGGCAGACGCCCTGGGCAGGCCCACGGTCGGCTGCGGCATCGACAATGGTGTGAACGCCATTTGGTAAAGGTGCCGCCGCTGGATCAGCGGCGAGCGAGCAAGCAACGTGATCACAGCAAGCGGAGAGTTGAGCAATCGCATGGTCGAGAAAACTGCCGCCCGAAGCGTGCGGCAAGTCAGCTTTGCATCGTCCCATCCGCGTTGAGCGTCCGCCCGCGAGCACGGTGCCGAGAAGAGGAGTGCGAGACATGGTTTTCAACAATGGATCCGAGCGATAATGGGCGCTACTGAATGACCACGCGACGCTTTACAACCGCGAATCAATAATCCGCGCTGAATGTAGTGGACGAGGCGACGAGTCCCGAAAGACAGAACTCGTCGCCTGCTGTTGATTACCCATTAAACCAGATCCCCTGTCAGCTTGTCTGACAGGAATCTCCGTTTTGTGATTAGATAAAGATGGAGCATTCACCCCGATCCCGTGCGGGCTTGCCCCGCATGAGAGCAAAGTTTGTCGGCTTGGTGTCCTGTCAGACAAGCTGACAGGGGAACGCGTGTTGATGCCGCGGTTTTCTAATTTCAAAACGTCGCTTCCCGTGTGACAAGCACACGGGGGAGCAAAATTGTGGGTAACTGGCAGCTCGTCGCCTCATCCACTGCGCGTTCTGTTGTTTCGCTGGTGCTTAGCGTTTCTTGGCCTTCAAACGGCTGATGTCGTTCTGGACACTGGCGTATTGTTCGCGGAGGCCGGTCAGCGATTCTCGCTCTTTGGCGACAATCGGTGCTGGGGCGCGGCTGACGAAACTCTCATTGTTGAGCTTGTTCTCCTTGCCGGAAATTTGCCCCGTGATCTGGCTGAGTAGTTTCTCCAAGCGGCCGAGTTCCGCGTCGACATCGATGAACTTTTCCAAGTCCACATGCACATCGACATCCACTTCGGGCAAGCCCAGGTGTGCGTCGGTTTCAAACGGTTTGGCATCGCTGCCGATGGCGACGATGTCGGCCGATGCCAGGCTCGCGAAGTACGCTTTCATCGGTTCGAGCAATTCACGCGATGACTCATCGCAGCGGATCGCCACCGGCACGGTTTCACTCGGCTTGATGTTCTGCGACGCTCGGATTTGACGGATCGCTCCAATGATCTTTTGGAACTCACTGAATTGGCGTTCGATCTTCACGTCGTGATGATCGGCATGGGCGGTAGGCCACTCGCTCGTCATCACGAATGCCCCAGCGTTGACAGGCTCGGGGACCCCGCGGCGCGGCGCCAATCCACCGAGGTAGCTCCACACCGATTCCGTGACGAACGGCATGATCGGGTGCAGGAGCCGCAGGAGTTGGTCGAGACCGTGAGCGATCACGTTCTGCGTCATCGCTTTCTGCTCGGGATCGCTCAGTCGTGGTTTGGCGATCTCGACGTAGAAGCTGCAGAATTCATCCCAGGCAAAATCGTACAGAATCCGAGCGACTTCGCTGTATTGATAGCGATCGATGCCCTCGCTCACCTGCTCCGTCACACTGGAAAGTCGACTGAGCAGCCAGCGGTCTTCGATCGGCAGGGATGCGACATCGATGCTCTGCGGCTGGAAGCCTTCGAGGTTCATCAGTGTGAAACGGGAAGCGTTCCACAATTTGTTGACAAAATTTCTTGCTGTTTCAAATCGCTCACTGACGACGGCTCCCTTGGGCAGGGCCTTGTCCTCTTCCGTTTCCGCCCACTGGGTGGAGAACGGCTTGCCGCAGGCAGGGCAATCGAGCCGCGGTAGTTTCTGCGTCTTGCGAGTCTGGTCGATCAGTTTTTCACAGGACGGGCACTCGAACTGCACGGGCATGCGAACGTCTTGGGTATCCCCCGCGATCCTGGCCAACCCGAACCGCAACGCGTCCGGCCCAAATTTGTCGGTGACATCATTGGGGTCGATCCCGTTGCCCGCGGTCTTGGACATCGTCTTCCCAAAACTGTCGAGGATTTTGGGGTGAATGAAGACTTCGCTGAAGGGGACTTCGCCGAGATTGTTCAGCCCCATCAACACCATCCGCGCCACCCACAGAGTGATGATGTCGCGTGAAGTAATCAGGGTGGATGTCGGATAGAACTTGGCCAGTTCGGCCGTCTCGGCAGGCCAACCCAGCGTACTGTGCGGCCACAGTGCGGAGGAGAACCAGGTATCGAGTACATCGGGGTCCTGGGCCAAACCGAGCGACTGCACATCGGCCTCGACGGTCTCGTCTTCGTCGCGCACACAGACGAATACTGCCACGGTGTCGTCGCTGTCGGCATCGATCCGGTGTGAGATTTGACCGGGATGTTGTTGCGCTACCTTCTCGAGCTGATCACTGAGTTCGTTCGCCTCCGACTGAGACAGCCCACCGGTCGACCAGATTGGGATCCGGTGCCCCCACCACAATTGGCGGCTGACCGGCCAGTCGCGTTTCTCGCTGAGCCAGTCGAGGTAGCCACGGCGATAGCGTTCGGGAAAAATCTGCACACGTTCGTCCGCTACCGCATCCATGGCCGTTTGAGCGAGTTCGTTCATGGCGACGAACCATTGATCGGCCAGGTAGGGTTCAATCGGTGTTTTGCTGCGGTCGCTGATCGGCAGCTCGATCTCGCGATCTTCGACGTCACCGAGCAATCCCAGTGCATCGAGATCGGCCACGACCGCCTTCCGGGCCGCAGGGATGGTCAACCCTTCGTACTTGCCCCCCTCGGCATTGATCGTGCCATCGGGTTGGAGCACGTTGAGCATGGGCAACTGACAACGCAGGCCGACTTCGTAGTCATTGGGATCGTGAGCGGGGGTGATCTTCACGCAGCCCGTGCCGAGTTCGGGTTTGGCCCATTCGTCAGCGACGATGGGGATCTCGCGGTCGAGCAGCGGCAAGCGGAGTTTTCGCCCGTCGGCCGCCATGTCACGAAGCAGCAGGAGCTGCGGCAACATCTCGTCGCGGCGTTTCTCCAGTGCAGTGATCTGTTGCTCAACAGCGGGTTTTTCCTTCTCGCTCGCTTCGGCGAGTTTTTCTTGAAGTCCCGCTGCGACTTGATCGAATGCCGACGCCGGGTCGGGATGGACAGCCACGGCCGTGTCACCGAGCATCGTTTCGGGGCGTGTCGTGGCGATTTCAAGCGATTCCGGCTCACCGGATTGTGGATCGATCACCGGATATCGCAGGTGATAGAAATGGCCTTTCTTGGTCTCGTTGAAGACCTCGTCGTCGGAGACCGCCGTCTGCAGGAAGGTATCCCAGTTGACGAGCCGTTTGCCACGGTAGATCCGCTGTTTCTGAAAGAGGTCAAAGAACGTCGCCCGCACAGCGGCGGCGCAGACCGGATCGAGCGTGAATCGCAGCCGCTCCCAATCGCAGCTGCATCCCATCCGCTTGAGCTGGTTGAGGATCCGGGTTTCGTATTGGTCCTTCCACTGCCAGATTCGATCGACCAAGGCTTCGCGCCCGAGGTCGTGGCGAGTTTGGTTCTCGTTTTCCTTGAGCCGACGTTCGACGACCGCTTGGGTTGCAATCCCGGCATGATCGGTACCGGGCATCCACAGCGTCTCATACCCTTGCATCCGTTTACGGCGGACGACGATGTCTTGGAGGGTATTGTTGAGTCCGTGGCCGAGGTGCAGCGCACCGGTCACGTTGGGCGGCGGGATCACGATGGAAAACGGTGGTTTGTCGCTGCTCGCGTCGGCGTGGGAGCACCCCGCCGCCTCCCACTGCTGCAGGATCCCAGCGGCGGCATCAGCGTGATCGAATCGAATCGGAATCATAGGTCAAAGGAAGGGTTCAGAGGGATGGGTTCTTGGATTGTCATCTATTCTTGGTGCAGTTTGTATTCGACGCTATCGACGAGCGCCTGCCAGCTCGCTTCAATGATATTGTCGCTGACGCCGATGGTGCCCCACGTTTCTTTTCCATCGGTACTTTCGATGTTCACTCGAATCGATGCCGCAGTCCCGGCTGCGGAATCAACCACGCGGACTTTGTAATCGATCAGGCTGATCTCGCTGAGTTGTGGGTAGGCACCGGTGAGAGCTTTGCGAAGTCCCGCGTCGAGCGCGTTGACGGGGCCGTGCCCTTCGGCGGCGTCGAACCACAGCGTGTCGCCCACTTTCAGTTTGATGATGGCTTCGGCGAAGGAACCATCGTGAGTGACGTCTCGGTTACCGGCGACGACGCGATACTTGATGGTTTCAAAATGGGGCTCAAACTTGCCGCTGACGCGTTTGATGAGCAGATCGAAGGAAGCGGTTGCCGATTCAAACTGGAATCCTTGATTCTCAAGCCGCACGACCTCGGCCAAGATCTGGTTCATCAGTTCCTTGTCGTCACCAAGGTTGTGCTTGCCCGCGATCGCTTCGATGTTGCTACGGCCGGATAGTTCGCTGACGAGAATCCGACGTTCGTTGCCGACGAGCACGGGGTCGATGTGTTCGTAGGTCTTGGCCGCTTTATTGATGGCGTGAACATGCATGCCGCCCTTATGAGCAAAGGCGCTTTGACCGACGAAAGGTTGCCCACCCCGCCACTGCAGGTTTGCCGTCTCGTAGACAAACCGGCTCAGTTCGGTGAGCGAGGTCAGTGGCCGGTCGCCGAGCACCTCATAGTTCTTCTTTTTGAGACCGAGGTTGGCGATCACCGCGATCAGGTCAACGTTCCCGCAGCGTTCTCCGATGCCGTTGATCGTGCCCTGCACCTGCAAGGCGCCGGCGTCGACGGCCGCCAGCGAATTGGCGACGGCGAGTTCGCAGTCGTTGTGGCAATGAATTCCGAACTCGACGTTGAAATCAGCGAGCCCTTCACGAGCGGCGGCTGAGATCGCCGTGATCTCTTCGGGCAGGGTGCCCCCGTTGGTATCGCACATCACCAACCACTGCGCCCCGGCGGCAGCGGCCGCACGCAGGGTCTCGATCGCATACGCCGGGTTGGCTTTGTATCCGTCAAAGAAGTGTTCGGCGTCGTAGAGCACTTGCCGGTGCCGGGCCAAGTATTCGACGCTCTCGCCGATCATCGCGAGGTTTTCATCGAGGGTTGCGCCGAGCACTTCGGTGGCGTGATAGTCCCACGTTTTGCCGACCATCGTGCAGCAGGGGGTCTCGGCGGCAACGAGTGCCTGCATGCCGGGGTCGTCTTCGGCTTTCATACGCCGCCGCCGCGTCATGCCGAAGGCGCAGAGCTGGGTATTGCCCAGATCGAGGTTTCGCGCCTGCTGGAAAAACGCCACGTCCTTTTCGTTGGACAGGGGGTACCCGCCCTCGACAAAATCGATGCCGATCTCAGCCAAACGCTCGGCAATGTTCAGTTTGTCCTGCAGGGAAAAGCTCACACCTTCGCCTTGGGAACCGTCCCGCAGCGTCGTGTCATAGATGGCAATCGGCGTACGAGAGGCGTCCGAGGAAGTAGGCGCCGGCACGTTGGGAGAGGCAGAGGAGGTCATTTCGTAGGATCGTCGATCGTGGGAGTGGGCGTTCGGGAGGTCTCGTTCAACATTGCGGGCGTCTGATACGGGTTTTCGCTGTCACTCGGTGCAGGAGTGACGGGATCGACGATCGCTGGGTTCACCGCCAAGGGGCTGCTGGGCTGCGCCGCGGCTTGCCGCCGTGCCTTCTCGACACGCACTTTCTCAGCTTTTCGGCGGCGCCGCCAACGCTCGGCAATGATCACGAAAAGACAACAGACAGCCGTCATCCCTGCGACCAGTTCCAGTGACAGCTCGTTGACCTCGCCGCCCGTTAGCCAGGGCACTGCGAGTACGATCGTACGCACCAAACCGATTGCCATGCCCACACCCGCCAGGATCATGGCAGCGAACACGGCGTCTCCCCGCCGGTGGGGATTCAACGACACCACCCCGCAAAATAGCAGTGGGATACCGAACATCATCGGTACAAACTGCGTGTAGCTCTTTTGGGTGGTCACGCTAAGGCCGACGATGGTCAACCCAAATAGCACCAGCCCGAAAACGATTCCGATTCTCGCCATCACGTTGAACTGGGGTACTCAGAACGATTGCTAATTGCGGGGCATTGTGCGAAGTGAGTCCGCCCATGCTCCCGGTGAGGAATCGCATGTTGTAACCGCTCAGAGGCGTTTCCTGTAGGGCAGAGTCTGTGGGGCGGGCCAGCGTCCGGGCAATCCGGTCGACGCAACCGGCATTGTTTGCCTCCGCGTCCCATTGCCCCCAGGCTGGCCACCGCGTGGGGCGTGGTAAACCTTGCGGGGTGGATGATGCGTGATCAAGCGATCTGAGCCGTTTGTCCGATGCTAACCCTTGTGCCGGTCACTCCGGCTAGTACACGGCTTCGGGTGGTTACGGTCGGCTCGGTTTGGACGCGGGGATTGCATGAATTTCTATCGACTCAATACCCTTTCCCGCCGGGCTGTCTCGGCCGCTGGCGTTTTTCGCATGGGATCGCCAACGCGTTCCCCGCGGGCCGCCGCTACGGTCGGTTTGGCGGCCATCGGCATCGCCCTGGGGGCCGCTCTCAGTACCGGATCGGTCGCGGCAGCGGATGTGCGGTCGGCCTCGGCCCGGTACCAAGACACCGTCGCGAGCAGCTCGGCTGCGAGCAGCCGTCGCTCCAATCGTGAAACGCCGACGGTGGCCGCGATCCGCCGGGCCTCGCCCTCGGTAGTGAATCTGCACGGTCATAAAACCGTCCGCCAAGCGGTTTCGTCGATCGGGGGAGCGGCACCGGATGTCGCCCGCCAAGTCAACGGGATGGGCACGGGGGTCGTGATCGATCCCCGCGGATACGTTGTCACGAACTATCACGTCGTCGAAGACGTTTTCGAAATCAACGTGACCCTGCAGGACGGATCGACGACGACGGCGGACCTCGTTGTCTCGGATCCCGCCAGCGACTTGGCGCTCGTGAAACTGCGCGGATCGGGGCCGTTTCCAACGATCCCGCGGGGGCATAGCAACGACCTGATGGTTGGCGAGCCAGTCATCGCGATCGGCAATGCGTTCGGCTATGTGCATACGAGTACCGTGGGAATTGTCAGCGCTTTGCACCGTGATATCCCGGTCAATGAGACCCAGAGTTATCGCGACTTGATTCAAACCAGTGCCGGGATCAACCCGGGCAACTCGGGCGGACCGCTGTTGAACATTGATGGCGAAATGATCGGCTTGAATGTGGCGGTGCGGGTGGGTGCCCAGCAGATAGCGTTTGCCATTCCCATCGATCAAGTCCTCGATACGGTCACCGAGATGGTCAGCCGTCACAACGACCGCCGCTTCGTCATCGGCATGAACGGGACGAGCGAACAGGATGGTGGATTACGGATCGTGGGGCTGAGCAAGGGCGGCTCGGCTCAGCTCGGTGGTCTCCAAACAGGCGACCGGATCATGAAGATCAATGAAGACAATATCGACACCGAGCTGCAGTACGCCCTCGCAGTCCTGGACGCCGAACCGGGCCAGAAACTTCGGATGGAGTTCCAGCGAGATGAGGAAACGTACGAGACCTTCGTCGCCACGTTGCCGGCAACAGCGGCCTCCGCGGATCCCATCGCCAGCTTAGCGTGGCAGGTCATCGGCGTCGCGGTGCGACCCGCCGGGGATGCATTCACCCGGCGGATGAATAGCCAGTTGAAGACCAGTTACCGTGGTGGTCTGTTGATCACCGACGTGCGGCCGGGTTCGGCTGCCGACCAACAGAGTCTCCGTAGCGGAGACGTGCTGTTGGGCATCCACTCATGGCAAACGTCCAGTCTCGGGGATCTCGCCGAGATCTTGCAGCACCCTGAGATCCGCCAAGGCCCCAACGCGAAATTCTACATCGTTCGCCGAGACCAGACGCTCTTTGGACATATGCAGTTGGCCGCCCAACCAACGACGACGCGCCGCTAGCTATCTGGCCGCCTGCGTTCTTCTTCCATCGGTGATGGCCCCCTCCTGGGACGGATGTTCTGACTCACACGCACACCCGCATGTGCATCGAGAGCCAGAGCATTCGTCGACCCAGCCGGGACGGGTCCATCGCCGTTTTTTCATCCGTTCGGATTGATCGTGTCCACTGCCGACACGACTCACGGGGGCTCTCTCGCGCCACCCGACCCACCGGTGGCTCGCGCCATCGTCAAAGGGCTACCGTCCCTTTGGGACTCACTCACGCCCCCCCCAAGTCCCGATAGGGACGGAAGCACTCTGCCGGGGACGCAAGTCCCCGGAATACAGGAGAACAACGAGCCAAAGTCCCGAAGGGACGACAGCCAAACCGAAATGGGCGTGCTATCTTGCCGCTGCTGTCGCCCCTACCGGGGCTGAGTCGGAAACTGCAGGCTGGACCGGGGACTGACGTCCCCGGCAGAGTGCTGCCGTCCCTATCGGGACTATACACAATGGCTGGCAAGCCCATGCCGACATGCAATGGACACGTCCGGTAGAAAAGCGTCAGTAATTAAATCGACGTCCCTTTGGGACTCACTCATGTCCCCCCAGTCCCGATAGGGACGACAGCCCACTGCCGGTGGTGCAACGGCGTGTTAACTGAGTGAGCGGTAGAACGCCGACTCAATCAACACGCCGGCAAACCACCGGACCTACGACCTCCGCTGCCGCCCACGGTGGTCCTCGGCTGGACTAGGATAGAGCTGCTCGCATGGGAGCATTTCTCCAGCGTCCCCTTTTCCGCAGGTCAGGTAGATGTGCCGACAATCCGATCGTCACCAGCGTGAGTGGGAGTGCCCGGCGGCGGCGCCATACTTCAACTCGTTGGTCATCAGCGTGTTGAGCGTTGTCTTGTTCGCAGCACCGCTGTTCTCGCAAGAACCACCGCATTCGGCCGAGTACGCTGACCTGCTCGAGCGGGCGTCGGTGGCGGAACGGGCCGAGGACGCCGGCCGGGCTGACAACATCCGTCTGAGTGTACGTGGGCGGATTCTCGATGACAGCGGCCAGCCGATCGCGGGTGCTGTCGTGGTGCTGCTGGGACAGTCAGAACCGCTCGCCCGCACCCACAGCGACGATTTTGGCGAGTACGAATTCGAGAACATTTCGCGTGAGCGGCCCGTTCCGGCCACTGATTACCGCGACGGGGTGACGACGCTTGCCATCCTGATGGCAGCTGGCCAGCAAGGCGGCGCGAACTGGACACCGATCCAATACGGCTACCAGCCACCCCGAGGGAGCCTCGATCGGTATGAGTTTCTCCGTGATGAGCCGCTGCCTCGATCGATCCAAATGCGACAGGACGTTGTTCTCGGTCCACCCCTGGCGCTCGAGGGCGTGATTCTGGATCGGGACGATCGCCCGCTGCCGAGTGTGGAAGTGGAGCTGATCGCCCTCTATCCAACCAGCGGCGAGTCCGTCGATACCGATCGCCACGCTCCCACGGTGGGCCAGTTACGATCGACGACAGACGCCGACGGCCGCTTTCGGTTTCCCCATGTGCCTGAAGGGATGATCGCCGTGTTGATGCTCAGGCACCCCGATTATTATGGCACCATGGCCGTGATGGCCACGACTCCCGCTGTGACGGAGTTGGCTTCTCGGTTTGCCCGCGGTGGCCCAGTTCATTCGAGTCCCGCTCGGCTGCACTTGGATGAAGCGATCACGCTGCGGGGTAAAGTCGTCAATCGGAAGGGAGAACCGGTTCCGGGTGCCGTCATCAAGCAGCGTTTTTCGCGTGGGGAGCCAACTCAGAGCGATGCTGAGGGAAATTTTTCGGTCGCCATCGCTGCCAAGCGTGTGAGCGACGAGAACGCGGGAGTGAATGTTTCGCCGCTCACGTTGGAGTGGCCTGCTGATGCGTCCTATGCGAGCAGCGCTCCGGCTATCTCGCGACAGGACATTCTCGACCAGCAGCGGCTGACTCTCGTTGCTGAGGACGCAATCGAGATTCATGGCCAGGTGATCGCCTCGGACGATCAGCAACTCGTCGCTGACTTGCCAGTGACGGTCCGGTCATGGCCGAGAAATGATTCGTCACCGCCCGCGGTGCGCACCGATGCCGAGGGGCGTTTTCGTGTCAAAGCGCAAGCCGGACGGTGGCTGGTGACCTGCGGGCCGAAAGCCGGGTTCGATTTGCTCACCGCCCATGCCAATCCAAGTGGCGGCAAAGGTTTCGATCCACAGTCGCAGCGGATCGTTGATCTGATCGATCCGGGCCAGCCGGTGCAGTTAGGAATCATCCTCGATCGCCTGCCCGCCGTCTCTGTCCATGTCGTCGATGCCGACGGGCAAGACGTCGCCGGAGCCCGCATCTGTATCACTCGGGCTCCCGACCGGCAGCCACTCCGATTCACCCGCCGCCCCGATGCCCTGCCGGACGTCGAGGATGGCACGACCGACGATGAGGGAAGGTGCTCGTTCCACCTGCCCACGCTCTTGGATGGCGATTGGACGGTGACGGCGGAGTATCCCGCGGAATCACCGCGTCAGTTTGCTGTTAAAACGCTGCGTTCCAACCGATGGAGAAAAGTAGACTTAACGCTCGTTCCTGGTGTGCCGATCCAGGGCCGCGTCATGATCGACAAGGTGCCGGTGGCGAATGCTCGGGTTGCCTTGACCGACGACCGATCTTGGATCGACGACGATCCCGAGCGATGGATTTCATCGGCAGCGACCAATGACCTCGGCGAGTACGAGCTGGTTGCACCGCTAATGGATGAGAGAAATCAGCCATTTCGAACCGGCCGTTACTCCGTCCGATTGGTGGATTTGCCGGAATTCACGCAGTGCCGGAAAACCATTCGAAGCGTTTCGAGAACGCGTGAGCGGAACCTGGAGGGAGATGCCCTGCTGCTGAAAGACTTTGACGTGGCGATTGCCAACGGAGAAGCCTCCGGCCGCGTTGTTGATGAATCGGGCGAGCCGATTGCGGGTGCCGTTGTCCGCATCAATCCCGACTCAACGCTGCTGGGCGATCCCACGCTGCAGGGTTATGCCACGACGGACGAGTGGGGTGAGTTCCGCTGGACCGGCATCGGGCCTGGCGGCTTCGAGCCTCTCGTCGTGATCCATGGCAAGCCCTTCGCCGCGCCGATCCCAATCGAAGCGGGACGGCGTGGCATCAAAATCGTCGTGCCACGAGATTAGCGAGTCAATCCGTCCGGCGGGCTCGATGGCGTTCGTTCGGCTGTCTTGGGTTGCTCGCTATCGTCGACCACCATGCGGCCGCGACGGGCGACGGTCACGATCGTCTCGGCGAATGCTTTCCGCACGGGCGGGTCGACTTGCGGCAACCGGTTGGCGACATCGAGCATCGCGGCCGGGTTCTGGCTGCTCGCTTGGCTGACCTGGGAGATGAATCTCGCCGTTTGCACGAAATTGGTATCGGCCGAACGGCCAATGATCGGGCTGAAGGTCCGTGCGATCAGATCCACACCGAGACTCTCCAACTGCACAAAGCAATCGAGCGTCCCGGAGATCGTGGTGTCCCCGTCGGCATTCTGAGCGTAGGCCGAATGCAGTACAAAGACGCCCTTCCCGCGAATCGGTGTGGGCACCATTTTGCCATCGTAGGAGCCTTCGACCACAAAGATATGTTGTTTGGCGTCACCGTAAACCAAGTCCACGTGACAGGTGGTCCCCGCCCGATCGCTCGCTTGGATTTGATAGGGGCCGATGCGTTCGCACTCGACCTTGGTGATGTCCATCAAATCCCATAGGCCGACGAGCACATCGGGATTGCGGGTCAGGAACAGAAACATGTCTTGGTCGCACCGCACCGCTTGGCTGGGCAGCTGCCGATAGAGCGTTGGGTTCTCAGCGATTTCGAGAATCTCGGCGCGTGCCTCGGGAGTCAATCGATCCAGCGGCAAGGCGTTGATGATCGATGCGCGATGAGCGGGGGAGCCGATCCGTTGAGATTCATCGCCGGACTGCCCCCAGCCGAAGAGGTTGGGGAAGCTCCGTGTGTTGGAGTTCGGCGCAGGTGAGGCTTGTCGAGCCGCCTGGCTTCGCTGCAGCGACGGCGGTGGCGATTGGGCTCGCGCCGCAGGGGCATACTGCACCTCCAGCATCGCGAACGCCATCGAGCACCCGATCACCAACCGGAGTGACCGCTTGGTCCAATGCGCGCAAAAAATGTCCATCGTGGTTCTGGAAATCACCAGCACCGCCCCCGTATTGCGTTGATTTCGCTCGTAAATAACGAACGTCGCCGCGACAAGTTCCACCATCGTCGCGACAGACCGGCTCCGCCTGCAGCTCAAAAAATCGAGCCGCAGCCGTGCCTACTGTGGTTTCGGTTATGACGGTGGTAGGACGTGAGGAAACCGGGAGAGGAGTGCCGAAAAACAATCGGCCCCTTCGCGAGTGCCGGATTCTGGCCGATACTGGTTGACCGACTGAAACAAACCTCAATCCAAAGTTGCACTTTTCAGCTTTTTTTCTAGAAACCGGAGCAGATTCTCGATGGCCAAAAAGACGATCGATCAAACCGAAGTCCAAGACAAGACCGTCCTCATGCGGGTCGACTTCAACGTCCCTTTGAACGAGCAGAATGAAATCACCGACGATCGCCGCATTCGGATGGCCCTGCCGAGCATTCGTAGCGTGATCGATCGGGGCGGCGTCGTGATCCTGATGAGCCACCTCGGTCGCCCCACCGGCGGCGCTGGCGATGAGAAATTCTCACTCGCACCCGCCGCAACCCGACTCGGCGAACTGCTCGACAGCCCCGTGCATTTCGCCAAAGACACGGTGGGCGAGGACGCTCAAGCCAAAGCGGCTGGGCTGAAGGCAGGCGAAGTCCTCGTCCTGGAAAACCTTCGCTTCAACGCCGGCGAGAAAAAAGGCGATGCCGAATTCGCTGGGAAACTCGCCGCACTGGCCGACGTGTACTGCAACGATGCCTTCGGTACCTGTCACCGCGAAGACGCTTCGATGGTGGCAGTCCCCCAAGCGATGGACGGCAAACCTCGCGTCGTCGGCCACCTCGTCGCCAAGGAAATCCAATACCTCTCCGACGCGATCAGTAACCCCAAACGCCCCTTCGTTGCCATCCTCGGCGGTGCCAAGGTCAGCGACAAGATCAACGTGATCAACAATCTGTTGGGCATCTGCGACGCCATTCTTATCGGCGGTGCCATGGCATACACGTTCTCGTTGGCCCAGGGCGGACAGGTCGGTGGTAGCCTGGTCGAGAAGGACAAAGTCGATTTGGCCAAGGAGCTGCTGGCCAAGAGCAACGGCAAGTTGCACCTGCCCGTCGACACCCACTGCGGCGACGATTTCGGAAACATCGCGGGCTGCAACAAGAAAGTTGTCGCTGCAGGCGAGATCCCAGAAGGCATGGAAGGACTGGACATCGGTCCGGAAACCGCCAAGCAGTATGCGGAGATCATCAAGGGTGCCAAGACAGTCGTTTGGAATGGTCCGATGGGCGTGTTCGAGAAACCACCGATGGACGCGGGTACCCGGGCCGTCGCCGAAGCTGTCGCCGACAGCGACGCGGTCAGCATCATCGGCGGTGGTGACAGCGCCGCGGCTGTCGAGCAACTCGGATTTGCTGACCGCGTCAGCCACGTCAGCACCGGTGGTGGCGCATCGCTGGCGATGCTCGAAGGCAAAGCGTTCGCCGCAGTCGACCTGCTCGACGAAGCCTAGTCGATTTGCTCGACGGAGCATCGCGGTGCGGGTAACATGGTGAGCGGTTGGGACGCGTTCAAACAACGCGCTCCAACCAGCTTTCGCTCCCACCCCCCAATCGACGCCTCTCTCCCTCCTGAGTCGATGTTGCCCCACCCCATTCGATCCCTGCGGCTGGCCGCGACGATCACTCTTGTGATCGCGTTGCCGAGCCAGCTCCGTGCCAACGACGCCGTCGATTTCAACCGGGACATTCGCCCGCTTCTATCGGGCAATTGTCTCGTCTGTCACGGCCCCGATGAAGAGAGCCGTGCGGCGGCGCTGCGGTTCGATACCGAGGCGGGATCGCGAGCTGACCTGGGTGGCTATGCCGCGATCGTGCCAGGCGACGCAGACGCCAGCGAAATCATGGAGCGTTTGACGACCGATGATGTCGATATGCGGATGCCACCGGAGGGCAAAGGCCGCGTTTTCACACCCGATGACGTCGAGCTAGTCCGTCGCTGGATCGACCAAGGGGCTGACTACGCGAGGCATTGGTCCTACGTCAAACCGGAACGACCGTCGCTTCCGCAGGTGACCGATACGGCCTGGCCGATCAACGCTGTGGACCGGTTTATCCTTGCCAAGCTAGAAGCCGAAGGCTTGCGGCCGTCTGCCGAGGCCGATCGTTTGACGTTGGCCCGACGCCTGGCCCTGGACGTGACCGGATTGCCACCAACCTGGCAGGAGGCATCGGATTTTGCCAACGACCAACGTAGCGATGCGTACGAAATTTATGTGGACCGGATGCTGGCCAAGCCGGCCTTTGGCGAACGCTGGGCAAGTGTTTGGTTGGACCTCGCTCGTTATGCCGATTCGGCGGGCTATGCCGACGATCCGATGCGGACGATCTGGGCCTATCGCGACTACGTGATCCGCTCGCTCAATAAGAACAAGCCCTTCGATCAGTTCACCATCGAACAGATCGCCGGCGACTTGGTCGACCACCCCAGCGACTCGCAACAGATCGCCACGGCGTTTCATCGCAACACGATGACCAATAATGAGGGCGGCACCAACGACGAAGAGTTCCGCAACGTCGCCGTCGTCGACCGAGTCAATACGACGATCGCGGTGTGGATGGGGACGACGATGGCCTGCGCCCAGTGCCACACTCATAAATATGACCCGATCACGCAGGCAGAGTATTTTCAGCTCTTCGATTTCTTTAACCAGACCCAGGATTCGGACAAACGCGACGAACGTCCTGTGCTATCGATCTGGACCGACGAGCAGCGCCAGCGACGCGAGGAGTTGCGAGGGCAGATCACGAGCTTGCAAAAGACACTCAGCCACTCCACTCCCGATGTCAAAGCGGCGCAAGCCAAGTGGCTGGGCAGACTCAATAAGCCGGCAACCTGGCAGCCCCTGCAGCCGACATCGGCGACTGGCAACGTATCGGCGACTGAAAAAGCAGCGGAGAATGAGACCGATGTTTCGCTGGCAGTTGACGACGAGGGGTGGATCACGATCGCGTCGGACCTCGCTCCCGCCGACGCGCCCTCGTATGAGCAAGTAACCGTCGCTTACGAAATCGAGACGACCTTGGTAGGCCTGAAACTGGAGACGCCAGCAGGCCGACCGGATCGATCGGCGAGCGATCTACAGGTCATCTGGACGCCTGCGCAGCCATCGAGCGTGGACGCTCGCTACGTGCGAATTGACCTGCCGGGTGAGCGGAAGATGATCCATCTCGCCGAGGTGCAGGTCTTTTCCGATGGCCTCAACATCGCTGAGAAAGCGACCGCGACGCAAAGTTCGACAGGATTTGGAGGCAAGGCTCAGTATGCGATCGATGGGAATACCGATGGTCAGTTCTCATCGAAATCCGTCACGCATACCACCGTCGAGAACGATCCGTGGTTGGAGCTCGACCTCGGCTCTGTGCAGCCAATCGAGTCGCTGGCGCTTTGGAACCGGACCGACGGCGGCGAACCCTTCCTACAGCGACTCGCTGGATTTGAGATCTCATTACTCGATGAGAACCGCGATGTCGTCTGGCGGCAGACCCCGCCGGCAGTGCCTTCGCCTCATGCACAGTACGACCTTGCCGGCGCGATATCGCTCCAACTCACCGGCCACGACCGAGGGAGGATGTTCGTTCCAGATGCTATGGAAGAGCGTTCAGAAGGTGTCCTGACGATTCAGATGACGTGGCCCGATGCGAAGCCGCCGCGGCTGCGATGGTCGATGACGCCGGATGCCCAGGTGGCGCAGTGGGCTGGCATCCCGGCCGACATCGAGCGGGTGATCCGAAAACCAGCCCACGACCGGACCCAGAGTGAACAGGCGGAGATCGCCGAGTACTACCGCAGCATCACGCCGTTGCTCGCGGATGCTCGATCGGAGCTGGCCGAATGCCAGTCCGACCTCGACGCAATCCAGCCGAACACCAGTGTGCCGGTGATGCGCGAATTGCCTGCGGCGAAGCACCGGGTGACCCATGTGCAGCTGCGGGGCAGCTATCTCAGCACCGGCGATGAAGTCAGTGCTGGTGTGCCCGCTGCGCTGCATGACTTGGAGATCGCCGACGGCTCGCAACCGGACCGCATGACGCTCGCCCGTTGGCTCGTCGACGATGACAATCCGCTGACCCCTCGTGTGATCGCTAACCGGCACTGGGAGCAGATCTTTGGCAAGGGGTTGGTGGAGACGAGCGAGGACTTTGGTTCGCAGGGAGAGCTACCTTCCCATCCCAAACTGCTCGACTATCTCGCCGTCGAACTTCGCGAGGGAGGTTGGGATCTGAAACAGCTGCTGCGCCTGCTGGTGACATCGGCAACCTATCGTCAAAGTTCACAGACGACTCCGGAGCTCGTCGAACTCGATCCGGATAATCGGCTGCTCGCCCGCGGGCCACGGTTCCGCGCCTCGGCGGAAGTCGTGCGTGACCAAGCATTGTTCGTCAGCGGGCTGCTCAGTGGGAAGATGTACGGACCTCCGGTGCAACCCGCGCAGCCTGACTTGGGGCTGCGGGCCGCTTTCGGTTCCGGCACGGACTGGAAGACGAGCAGCGGAGAGGATCGCTACCGTCGCGGTCTATATACGCTGTGGCGCCGGTCGAGTCCCTATCCCTCCATGGCACAATTTGATTCGCCCAATCGCGAGGTCTGTACGGTTCGCCGCACCCGCACCAATACGCCCCTGCAGGCACTCGTGACGCTCAACGATCCGGTCTACATCGAAGCCGCTCAAGCACTGGCGAGGCGCGCCGTCGAGGCGGCAGAGGATCCTCGGTCGCGGATCATCTTCAGCTTTCAACGCGTTTTGTTGCGGTCCCCGAGTGACGCCGAGATCGACCGGCTGAGCGAGTTCGTCGACGAAACGATTGCGTATTATCAAGATCACGCTGAGGACGCTGTGGCGATGGCGACCGAGCCGCTGGGGCCGCTCAGCGACGGCTTGGCTCAGAAATCCTCGCCTGCTGAACTCGCCGCCTGGACCGTGCTGAGTAACGTGATCTTGAATCTGGACGAAACGCTGATGAAACCATGAAGCCGATCGACCGACAGAATGCTGGGCCAGAAGCAACGGCCACACGAATCGACCTCTATTAGGAATGCGATCATGGACCCACGACTCGAACAACTTCACTTGCGCACCCGTCGCCATTTCCTACAACAATCCACGGCGGGGTTGGGTGGCATCGCGCTGACGAGCTTGCTCTCCGGCGAGACCTCCGCAAGTCGCCCCGCTGACAATCCACTTGCGGTCGCACCAACGCATTTCCCACCGAAGGCGAAGCGGGTGATCTACCTCCACATGACTGGTTCTCCGCCGAACCTGGACCTGTTCGACCGCAAGCCCGAATTGGTCGCCCGCGATGGACAGGATGTACCCGATGCGTTTCTTGCCGGCCGCGAGTTCGCCTTCACCTCCGGTGTCCCGAAATTGATGGGCTCGCCGCGAAAATGGTCACGGGCGGGCGAGTCGGGCATGTGGATGTCCGATGCCATTCCACATTTTCACGATGTGGCCGACGAGATGTGTGTGGTCCACTCGATGTATACCGACCAGTTCAATCATGCGCCCGCCGAGTTGTTTGTGCTGACGGGATCTCCTCGCTCGGGCCGTCCTTCGATTGGTTCCTGGGTGACGTATGGGCTCGGCAGCGAGAACGAGAATCTGCCGGGTTTTGTGGCTTTGATCTCCAGCGGTGTGCAGCCTAACGGAGGCAGCAACTCATTCGGCAGTGGCTTCCTGCCCTCGGTATACCAGGGCGTGCAGTGTCGCTCCCAGGGCGACCCGGTGCTGTATTCCTCGGACCCGCCAGGCATCCATCGTGACCTTCGCCGCAAAAGTCTCGACGCGCTGCGGGATCTCAATGAGATGCAGGCTGCTGCGATGGGGCATCCCGAGACGATGACCCGCATCGCCCAGTACGAACTGGCTTTTCGGATGCAGGCGGCCGTTCCCGAGGTGATGGATATCTCGCAGGAGTCGCAGCGGACACTCGACGACTACGGGGCCACGCCCGGCGGATCGAGTCTAGCCAATAACTGCTTGCTCGCCCGCCGCTTGGTGGAATCTGGGGTGCGGTTCGTGCAGTTGTTCGATTGGGGCTGGGACTTCCACGGCACCAACCCGAATGAGGGGATTACCGATGGGTTGACCCGCAAGTGCGCGACGATGGACAAACCGGTCGCTGCATTGATCCGTGATTTGAAGCAGCGAGGGTTACTCGAGGAGACGTTGATCGTGTGGGCAGGTGAATTCGGTCGCACACCGTTCCGGGAAGGCCGCACCTCGGGCAGCAACGTGCTCGGCCGCGACCACTATCCGGATGCTTTTACGATCTGGATGGCCGGCGGAGGCGTCAAGGCAGGGTATGAGTACGGTGCGTCGGACGAACTCGGGTTCTCCGTTGCTGAAAAACCGATGCATGTTCACGACCTGCAAGCAACCATCTTGCACCAACTCGGACTGGACCATGAACGTTTGACCTACCGTTTCCAAGGCCGAGACTTTCGCTTGACCGACGTTCATGGCGAAGTCGTGAAGGATTTACTGGCGTAGCTTAGCCGTCCCTCTACATCGAACGGCGAATTCGCCGGGCGGGGAAAGGGGCGTGGAATTGGCCCGTTTGTTTAGTAGAGGTAGTTGTTGTTCCCGCGAAGTACGTCAAGATGAGAACAGCGGCGGTGCTCACGGCAGCGTACAGAATGAAGCTCACGAAGCTGGCCATGGTTTTTCTCCCGAAAGTGGAAATCAAATGTCTGATACCACTATCGCACGGGACCCTAAAGAACCGCTGAGTCTTCGATAAAGCTTTCTTTATTCTTTGTGGCACAGGCTAGAAGCCTATGCCACTGGGGGCCTGCCACGAATGAGAACAGCTAGCGAAGTGATCGTAGGTAGGCGACCACGTCACGTACCTGGCTCGCCGAGAGCACCTCGTCCATGGCGGGCATCAGGGATACTTTCTGCTCGACTTGAACTTCGATCTCCTCGGGATCGATCGTGATCAGCTTGCCCGCCGCATCGGCGATGACGATCTTATCATCTGCTTCCGACTGCACCACACCGCTCAACACGGTGCCGGAATCGAGCACAAAAGCAGAGGACTTGTACTTGGGATCAATATCAGCACTTGGCGAGACGATGGCACGCAGCAGGTAGTCGGCATCACGCTGCGAAGCAACATGCGTCAGCTCGGGGCCGATATCGCTGCCCTCTTTTCCAATCCGGTGGCAACGCACGCACTGGGCGGCAACGTTCGTATTGAAAATCCGCTTGCCGCTCGCAGCATCGCCGCCATCGCGTGAGTACACGTATTTCGCATTGGCCGGGTTGTCCTGGGATCGAGCGGCTGCGGCGTCTCGCAGTTGATCGGCTCGCTGCCGTAGGGCGAGCCCATCGTTGCTCTCACCGACGCCGCTGGCGATGGCCCTCTGTAGTGCGTCGACGACGTCTAGATGCAGTTGGGGATCGAGACTGCCACCGAGCACCTCGTCGGCCAAGCTAGTCAGCCATTGCCGACTACTGGGCTGTTCGAGCACGCCAAGTGCCTGGATGCTGGCCTGGCGAACTCGGAGGAACTTCGTCTGCTCGAACGCCTTCTTGATCGCGGCAGTCGCCTGCTGAGGAAACTCCTCTGTCAACAACTTCACACCTGCCAACTGCAGCTGCTGTTGCGACGACCCGATCGCTTCCAAGCACAGCGTTTCAGCATCATCACTAGCTGAACGGACGAGCGATCGCAGCGCTTCGATGCGCAACGGCGTGGCGAGTGACTCCGTGTGAAAAATACTCTGCAGCGCAACCGGTGACAGCGTGATGCGGAGCTTGCTCGCCGCAGCGATGCTGGCCGACTGCACGCGGTCATTGCCGCCGCTGGCGAGCTCGGCAAGTAGCGCTTCCGCAGTCTCGCTATCGATCGCGCGCTGCGTCACAGGGAGCTCTCGCCGGCGGCCTTCGACTCGGTCGAGCGCGGGCGGAAGCATCCAATTGGCAGCCGCGTCACAGGCCGCTACCCGCATCTCGGCGTTGACGTCGCCGCGTGATGCGAACTCGAGGACACGGCGGAAGCACTCTGCGGTCCCGATTCGATAATTCGCGTTAATGCTGCGTCGCCAGAACGCTTCGCTGCGTTTCGCGTTCGTTGACAGTGCCTCGGCGAGTGCGGGCAGCGCGTCCATGATCGAAAGGTCATCATGAATGGCGCGAGCCGCCGACGTGGCGATCCAGTCCGAGGGATCTGCGAGATAGACACTGACCAGCGGACTCGATTGACGGCGCAGTGCCAGCACAGCGCATAGCCGCTCCATCTCGTGATCACTGTCGTGTCGGTCGGCCAATGTGGGACTGGACGCACAGGCAGCCAACGCCGAGACAATCGCATGCCGCAAGTAGTGCTGATCCGCCTGCAAACGGCTGGCTGCGGAGAGCAGCTCTTCGGTCGCTGCCTCGACGGGGCATCTCGCCAGAGCGAGTGCCGCATGAACACGTACATGCAGATCATCATCGCCGAGTAGTGGAATCAATGGTTCCCCGCCGGTCTCATTGGTTTCGCCAAAAGTTTTCGCGGCCTGGCCTCGTACAACGGGAGAGATGTCCTTGAGGGCCGCCACGATACTGGCGAACGCTACCTGATGGTCCGCACGAGCAAGTTGCCCCATTCCCCAGACCGCATGCAGTTTGGCAAACACGTCGGAGTCCGGTGATTCGAGTACGGCCTGGAAGACATCAGTGTCCTCTCGCTTGACTAATTCAAACTGAGCGGCTTGGCGAATCCGCATATCGGGATGCGTCAACTGTTCACTCAGCTCAGCGATCGAGCGATCGCCCATGCCTCGGGCTAAGAGTGCAGCCACCTCTTGCCGCAGTGGATGCCGCAGCGACTTCTCAACATCGATTCGGATCACGGCCCCTTTTTGATCGAGTGGATAGCCGCCGTCCCAGTCCGCACCATACAGGGCTCCATCGGGACCAAAGGCAAGGCCGACAATCGCCGGCCCCTTGCCGATGAGATGGTCGTTGAACATCTCAAAGGAATCGCCTGCGGAGCGGACCTGGAACGCATACTGGTTCCCGTTGGGCGCCGACGTCAAAAAGAAGTAGTCCGCGTAGGCGGGACCCAGTGCTGTGCCGGGGTTGAATTTGAAACCAGCGGGACCGTCGACGTAATGACTGATAGGTGGAATGATGTACGCCGGATGGTGTTTTCGCGGCAGGTTCCAAAGGTTCTCGTCGGTCCACGGATTGTATTCTCCGCCGCGGAATTGGTAGTGCGACCGCCAGCCCGCATCCATGCCCTCGACGATGGCGACGAATCGTTCATGTTCGCCTTTTTGGTCGGCGTCGTTATCGACGCCGAAGAGATTGCCGTAGGAATCGAACGCGATCTCCTGCACGTTTCGCAATCCGTGCGCGAAGACTTCGAAATCGCTGCCATCGGGATTGCAGCGCATCACGCCGCCTTGGTTGGGATAGAAATAATGGCGCCCCTCACTGCTGGTGGCGTTGATGCCTTTGTCGCCGATTGACCAATAGATCTTGCCATCGGGGCCGACGGTCAGCCCATGCATGTCATGTCCGGCATAGGCGATGTGCAGTCCAAAACCGGTCGCGATGATATTTCGCTCATCGACAACACCGTCGTCATCGGTATCGGTCAACCGCCACAGGTCCGGTGCGACGGTAGCATAGACATCGTCACCCCAAGCCATCACGCCCGCAGCGATGCCGGTGACCTCCGTTTTGAAATCGTCATCGAAGACGACGATTTCGTCGGCTTTGCCATCGCCGTCCTCGTCACTGAGTCGGTAGATCACTTCCCCGATCACAGTCAGGTCACGCCAATCAAACTGGCCATCCTTGTTGACATCCGTCACGTGCTTTGCTTGCTCGGCTTGATCGCCTCCGATCCTCAGCCTGTCGTGATAGAACGCCAGCTTGTCTTCAATGCTCTGCAGTCCGATGTCGTCGGCAACCCAATCGCGATTGGCGCGAATATCGAGATCTTGGATCTTACGGCGACGGGTTTGCGTAACGAATACGCGCCCGCGGTGGTCCACACTGATCGCCACGGGATCGGGCACATTGATCTCACCGCTCCAGCGATCGTACTGCAGCGTGGGATGTTTGACGGCAGAGGATGGAGCCCCCGTTTTCCCATCGGCGGCAGGCAGGTCGGGGCCGCCCCATAGGACCGGTATGGTGATTGTCAGGGCGGCAAACAGGCGGGGTGAGATAAGTTGGCGTGACATGCGTACTTGTGAACGGAAGCGGGGCGGGGTCGCGACCGAGACTTCTGGGGCTCGGCGCAGACCGCTCAGTATAGATACTTGTCGATGCCCTTGGGTGGACTTTCGCGACCATGTTGATGCACCGGACCTAGCACGGGCTGTTAAGAAGTTGGTGTTGACAGCTTGTTTTCAAACGGCATTTTTATTGGCTCATCCGACGGAAGCGTGCGCGCGAGGTTTTCAAGGCATGGCTCCCGTATCGAAGGATTTATTTGTGGGATGTGATTATCAATGTTAGACTGGCACTGCCGGGAGAAACGGAGCCGAGCTTCTGCAGAGGTGCTGGCTTGGCAAGGGATATCTCGGTCGCCAGCGTTTCCCTGCAAAAGCCGTACGCCAATGGTGTTGTCGGTCCCTGGCGAGCGTTTGTGCGTCAGGGACGCATTTTTGAACGATCATCGGATACGAGAGCCAGGCCTCAAAAAACCTTCCGCTGTGCTCTGCGCACGCTTCCGTCGGATGAGCCTTTTTATTCCCCTATTGGGAAACCATGGAGTCTCTCCTCGCCCCCAGAGTTCGTGCGGCTTGGCGTTGGCTGACCGGGCTGTCGATTCATTGAGGTGAGACGCGTAAGCGGCCGGGTAGGCGACTGCCACAAAATTGGCATCAACACCCAGCTTTTAACATCGCAGCGACACGCACAATGCAGTTTTGATGTTTCCGCGCTCCAACGGCGGTCTCGATCCAAGAGAGAATGGATCGGGTTAGTGGGAAGGAGCGGTTCGCCGGTCGCGGATTCTGGTGAATCCACAGGAGGCGACTCGCTCCGCAACCACACGCGGCGAACTCAGAAGGCGTTCTACGAATAGACGCCGAGGGCGCCGCGTTGTTCTTTCGTCACTTCGGTATCTTCTTCAACGGCAGTACGTTTCATCATATCAATCACACAGAGGCGACTGTTCCGATTCACGGCCGCTGAGAATCCACCACTCGAATCGAATAATCGAGTCGACTACTCAGCGAGTGAGACGTTCTCAGCGCAAGGACCCTTGGGGCCCCGGCCTTCGGTGTAGGTCACTCGTTGTCCTTCGCGGAGGTCATCGAAATTAACTCCTTGAAGACTGGACGAGTGAAAAAACAAGTCTTTGCTACTTCCAGTGTCGATGAATCCAAATCCCTTATCGGTGACTCGTTTGATCGTACCCTCTGCCATCTGTTCATTCCTAAAAGGTGTCTTGTAGGCGAGCCCAAGGACAGTGCGCCCTCAGTACTCGACTACTGCGAGAGAGTATATCGCCGAACGAGCCCATTGGCGATGCTTGGCGGCGTCGGGAGACCATTCTGGTGCCCGGCAAACGCCGGTTCACCCCGCAATTCATGGCCAAAACGGGGCCTCAAGAAGTTTGACAAAATCTTGCTTTTCACGGTCGACATTGTGTATCTTGCCGCTCAATCGAGGTCGATTCCGTTATTTCGATAGTTTTCGAGTGGTCCCATCGATATTCCCTTCACCCCCAAACAACGATCCGCAGTGCTGGCGCATTGGGCGATGGCGGGTGAGATTGTTGGCCCAGACCGAGCGACGAGTGGATGCTCAGGCGTGCAAATCGGCCGAGCCGAATCGCGGCTTCGCACGACGCCCGTCGCATCAGGTTTCAGTGGCGGGAATATTTTTCGCGTCGACTCAGCCGTTAACGACGCAGCCGAGGACCTGTCCGGGCAGCGGGCAGCGTGTTCCCAGGGCCGTTGGGCATTGAAAGCCTGGCCAGCGTCCGTGACGGCTCCGAGAATATTGGGTGTGGCGGCGAGGATCCGGGCCGCCGCATCTGACTGCGACCTCCTGGCACCGCCGCTAGCCCGCGCAGATTTCGATTCCACCCTGGTCAGCGTCCACGGTCGTCACTGGGAACTGGCTCGCTGGATTCCCGGCGAGGCGTTGTCCGTCGACGCTCCCGAATCCGCGATCGCGAACGGGGCCGAGGCGATCGCGCTCGTTCACCAGGCGATGAATCCGACCGATTTCGTCGACCCCATGCCCGGGATTCCGGTCTCCTCCTCGGCTGCGGCCTGCTCGCCAATCTCGTTCTCGCCAACGGCAATGTCGACAGTGCCCCCGTCGATAGCGCCCCCGTCGACAACGCCACGCTGCCTGGCTGATCGAATCGAGCGGATCGAGCGGCTCAGCCCGCTGGTCAATCAAGCCGCTCAGTGCATGCCACCGGTGAGCGAACTGGCCGAACGATTGGCCGGGCAGCTTTCTGCTGAACAGACTGGCGACGCGGCCGTCTCTGCCGACCACTGCAACGAGCTCGCCAAACTGCTAGTTCACGCGTCCCAGTGGCTGGCTCGACAGTGGCCGGCAACCGCCCCGCTGCTGGTCGAGCGTCTCCGCCAGCACGCTGCTGAGAGATTGGCGTCGGCATGGGTGCTCCGGGACGTCCATCGAGCTCATGTGCTGTTCGATGTGGGGGGGCGTGTTCAGGGAATCCTGGATTACGATGCCGTCGATTGCGATTCTCCCGCAGCCGACCTGGCACGCTGGGCCGGGGACTTTGCCACTACGCCGCAATCGTCAGTCGGCGTCGCTGCGTCCCCGGATCACTCACCACTGCGTGCTGCCGTGGCGGGGTATCGCCGGATTCGACCATTTTCTCAGAGCGAATGGGAGCTTGCCCAAACCCTGATCGAGGTCAATCGATTGGGAGGGCTGGCGAACTGGGTCGTTTGGTTGGTTTTGGAAGGCCGACGCTTCCCTGTAGCAGCCCAGCAAATCGAAGGCCGGATTGCTCATTTAATCGCTTCGGATTGCCGAATCTGTTAAAATCGCTGGTCCCCTCGAAGGCATCCCTTTGGACCCCATTTCAACGACTCCATCCAATCTGCCCTTCTCTAAGCCCTTGTAGATGACGATTCCGCCGATGAAACGGACGAACTTGAAACGATTTCAACGCCCTCAATCCTCGCCGCGAGGCAGCGCAGTTGCACCGCGCGTCAGTTCTCCATTGCGTGCGCTCGGCACAGCATGGTTGGCTGCAACGATGGGGGTGGTGTTGTTGCTGGGCATGTCAGCCGGACCGCTGGTAACACCCACAAACGCTGATGAAGGTGATGCGGGGTTGTTCCCGTCTCTGTCTTTGGGGCGTTATGGGGAGTCCGATCCGGGCAGTTTCGGTCAACAAGATCCCGCCACGGCAAAGGCTTCGTTGCATTCGATCGCCGATCATCCGGACTCGGTTGTGATTGCCGTCGACGTGACTTTACAGTCGCCTTGGCACATCTATTCGCTGACGCAGCCAACCGGCGGGCCGCTGCCGACGAAGTTGAGCCTTGTCGACGCGGAGTCGCTGGAGATTGTCGGCGATTGGCGTAGCGACTCGGTGCCGAAGCGAAGCGTCTCGCAAGAGTTCGGTGGCATCACGATTGAGGAGCACGATGGAAACGTCCAGTTCTTTGCGTTGGCGAAGATCCAAGACGCCGATCTCACGGCCGAATCACTTCCCGAAATCCAAGTCGAGATCAACGCCCTGACTTGCTTAACCGGAGGGGCTTGCCAACCCTTTGATGAAACCTTGACGGCCACGTTCACCGGGCAAGCCGCTCCTGAATTACAAGCAGCCGCGCTGGCCAAAACAAGTGCTCAGGCAACTGCGAACCAGGTGACGGCGGCCGAGGTTGAGAAGGTCGACACGTCGGAAATGAAGTTGTTCCAAGAGGACGACTATGCCATTGAGTGGCGCGCCTACGTGACCCCGCCCACGCTGAGCCCTGGTCAGCAGGGGAAACTCGTTTTCACGGCGATCCCGGTGGGCGAGTATCACACATACCCCGGTGTGGCGGGCGATGATCCGCTCTCAACCAATTTCGCCATCGAAGACAAAGCGGGGCTCCGCATCGCTGCGCCAACTACCGATGCGGAAATTATCAAAGAGGAACCCATTCCAGGGCTCGTCAATCAATTCCACCACGGGGAAGTCACCTGGACGATGCCGATCGAGGTGCCGGCAGACGCGCAGTCGGGCGAACAGACTATCCGGGGAGCCATCGGCTACCAGGCCTGCACATCGGCGAGTTGCCTGGTACCGAAAGGTTTGCGGTTCGAAGCCATCGTCAACGTGCAGCCCGCTGGTGCGCCGGATAGCAGCGATGGTGCCAACGCGACGGAGATGAAGCTTGTCTCGGCGAAGTTCGGTGAAGTCAAATCGCTCGCAGGCAACACGAATTGGGTCGACACGATCGAGCCTGTCGCCCCACCCGCTCCCGACAGCGGTGCCGATAGCAACGCTGATACTGGAGTCGAGGCTACCGGTCCCGCAACGGTGGGCCAGAGCGATAGCGAGGCCGGCGTGTCGCCGATCGTGGTGGAAACATCCTCGGGTACGTCGATGACATTTCCCGTGATCCTGGCTTTCGCGTTGCTCGGTGGATTCATCTTGAATTTCATGCCTTGCGTCCTGCCGGTTGTCGGTCTGAAGGTGATGAGTTTTGTCCAACAAGCGGGCTCGGATCGGCGGAGGGCATTCCTTCTGAATTTCTCCTACGCCTCGGGCATCATGGCGATCTTCGTCTTGCTCGCCGTGTTGATGGTGATGTTCTCGATGGCGTGGGGTGAGATGTTCACGCACCCGGAGGTCCGCATCGCCATGATCGTGCTGATGTTCGCGATGGCGTTGAGCTACTTTGGCGTGTGGGAGTTACCCGCCCCCGGCATGGCGTCGAGCAAAGGGGCTCAAGATCTCCAGCAACGTGAGGGCTATACCGGAGCCTTTTTCAAGGGCATGTTCGCCACGGTGCTGTCAACGCCCTGTAGCGGTCCATTTCTCGGCGGGATCTTTGCTTTGATCGGCGGTAAACTGCCCCCACTGCAATCGACGATCGTGATTTTGGTCGTCGGCATCGGGATGTCGGTCCCCTACGTGATCATGGGGATTTGGCCCCGGTTGATGGCGTGGTTGCCCAAGCCCGGTCCCTGGATGGAGACGTTCAAAGAGTTCCTGGCGTTTCTATTCCTCGCCACGGTCGCCTTCTTTTTCTACACTTTCAATGACGCCGACAAGATGTGGGTCTTTGTGGCTCTGATGGGTGTCTGGTTCGGTTGCTGGATCATCGGCAAAACCCCGTCGTGGCAATCGGTCCAACGCCGGCTGATCGCTTGGGTATCTGGAATCGGTGTCGCGGTTGCGATCTCGGTGCTTGCCTTCAATTATCTGGGCCCCGTGCCCGCCGATCAGCAAGCCCAGGAGGAGTTGCTCGCGTGGGAACCGTACGATGAAGCCCGCTTGCAGGAACTGCAAGCCGAAGGCAAGACGGTCCTGCTCGACTTCACGGCTAAGTGGTGCGTCAACTGCATCATCAATCTAGGCGTTGCCATCGATACCCAACCGACGGCGGACCTCGTTGAAGAACTCGATGCCGTGGCGATGTACGCGGACTGGACCGACCGTAGCCCTGAAATCAAAGCAAAGCTCGACGAGCTGCAGAGCAAATCGATTCCCTTGTTGGCGATTTATCCGGGGGATAATCCAACGCAGCCCATCTTGCTCCGGGACCTTGTTACGCAGCAAAACGTGCTTACCGCCCTCCGCCAAGCCGGCCCGAGCCAGTCCAGTGGAATCGCCAATCGCAAGGTGTCCCAGCCCGAGACGCTCATCACCAGGTGAACTCTCCATAGCGGTCCAACCCCGCCCTGTGACGTCGATTGGATTGCGGAGATCCTTCGTCAATCCAATCGACACAGCACTACTTTTTCTCCTCGCCACGATCGCGGCCCGATTCAATCCGCTGCATCAGGTCCTTGGGCGGGTGTTGCTCGGTAAAGATCTTCACGTCGCTTGCCCTCGCGAATGGGGGAATCGCTGTTCGCTGCGTTTTGCCGCGATGCCCTCCACCGTCAGGTTCGTCAGCTGAATCGGTTTCTCCGGTGCTGTCTGATGCACTGGGTTGCCCGAGCGCCTGGGCGATAATCGCTCGCACCGCCTCGGCGTGGCGTCGATTTTCTGCTTCCAGCTTGCGAAGGATCTCGCTGCTTTGATCCTCAGTATCGGTGTCAGCAGTTCGCAGACTCCGCAACGCGTTGTTCCGCCTCCTGGCCGCCATTTGGAATTCGTACTCTTTCAAATAGGCGGGGCGATCCCAGTTTCCATCAACGATTGCTTTCAACGGTTTTGCCAGCTTCATCGGGTTTCCGATCCATTCGACGTTGCCCGTTTTGCCGACGATGAACGCACACGGGATGCTCGACTGCCGTGCTGCCATCAGGTAGTCCTTGCTAACTGAACCGTCGGGGTCACTCGTCAGGCAATAGTTGCTCGTCAATTCCTCATAGGTCTGGTCGTCTCTGCCGAGGACGGTTTTCTGAAGGAATTCCTGTACAGTTTCTGATGGCTCATCGCTGACACTGATGATCTGCACATTTCTGTCAGCATATTCGTCCTGGATTTCACTCAGGTGTGGCATCGCTACGAGACACGGGCCGCACCATGTCGCCCAGAATTCGATGACGTAGACTGATCCGGGTTGGAACTTGGTCGTGTGTTCGAGATTGCCATCCCCATCACTCCACCAGTTACTGATATCAATGTCGGGTGCTTTGGAGCCGGGTTTGAGGACGCCGTCGGCTGAAGCGTGGAGAACCAAGCACGTTGTCGTCAGTAGTGCAGCCGACAAAATCCGGTGCAGCGGAACTCGAAAGGGAGATGTGAATAGCATGTTATTCCTAAGGTTGAAGCACAGTGAATGCGAAGGAGCTCTCACGCCCATTGAGATAAGCCGGGGTCAACGGAGTACGGGCCGTGGGGGCGGTAGCACTGCAGTGCAGCCGGAGCGTGCTGGGCTGGAGTGTGAAGCTCGGGTTCCCGTTTGCGAGCGAGATACCGGCGAGTATAGCCGATCCACCGCGTCGCTGCGGTCGGCCGCCGCTCACCACGGATCCACCAACCACGAGCAAATCTCTACCTGCCCATTGGCATCGATCCGGACGCGAATAGCACCCTCGATCGCCGTGACGTGGACGGTCCCACCGGCAGCGGAGAGCATTTCAGTTACCTCGGGTTTGCCAGCCCGTTTACCCCCACTGACAATGCTCTGACGCGGTCGAGCCCATTGCAACACGGCATCGGCGTCCATCCGCAAGCTGCCGTGATGCGGCGCCATCATCACGCCGCCCGGTCGCGGTCGGGGCGTGGAGATCAAGACGGCGGTTCCAGGCGGTTCAAGATCGCCTGGCAATAGGAGCGAGCGATCACCATGTTCGATCGCCAGTACGAGCGAGTTGGCGTTGTCCGAGGCGTCGAGCAGTTCCGCAGGCGGATGCAACACACGCCCCTCTCGAAGCCAAGGTGCTGCGTGATCGGATTCCCGATTGCTGCCCCACCCTGAATCGCGGTCAACCTCGATGACCGGAATACCATGCTCAGCGATGACGTGGCGGGTGCGTCGCAGCATCGCGCCTTCTCCGGCCAACATGTCTGGCGGCGTGATGATGCAGCCGATCGAGAATCGTTCGACGAGCCCCGGGAGTGCGTTGAAGTGATCGGCGTCAGCGTGCGAGAGGATGATCCCCCGCAGCCGGGTGACCCCCATCGACCACAGTACGTCGTCGACCTTGCGGCTGCTCTGATGAAAATTGCCCATCCAACCACAATCGTACATCCAAATCTCGTCTTGGCTCGGACGTAGGATCGCTGCAGTACCGTGTCCGACATCCACGAACGTTGCCTCGTAAGTGTTGGCAGGTAGCGGGCTCGGCGTCGTCGCGGTCCACCATGCCGAGGTGAACCAAACCGTGAACCAGATCACCAGAGGAGTGCGGCGACGTCCCCTCGCAAGCACTGCCACGATCAACAACAGCCCGAGATAGAACGCGGCCACCCAAGCCGCCGTGGGACTCGGCAACCACCAGTGTCCGCCGGGTGTTCCCGCAGCAATATCGATGACCCATCGCATGACATTTAGAAACTGCGAACAGATCCAGCCGGGCAGAGCGGCCAAGGGGGCAAAGATCCATCCGGCTAGCACCGTGGATACGCCTGCCGATAGAGCGACCACCATCAGCGGCGACAGCACCACGTTGACGAGTACGCTGATGGGTGAGACCACATGGAATTGGTCCCAGACAATCGGCAGTGTGATCGCGGAGACACAACCGCTGTACCACAAGGCTGCCATGGCGGCCCCACCGCACCATCGCAACCACCGCTGCATCCGCCCCATCGACGCGAGTGCGAGCTGATCGAATTGGTTCTCAAGGTTGACGCTCTGGCTGGCCAAGGTCTGACCGCGACTGCGCGGACGGCCGCAGGTCAGTAAGGTCGCAACCGCGAGAAAAGACAGCTGCATCCCCACGCTAAAAACCGCTGCGGGCATCCACCACGCCAGCAGCAACGCCGCGAGCGAGAGCGAGTTGATCGGATGGTGAGGTCGGGCGGTCGCCGTCGATAGAATCACCGTCGCCAATAAAATGGCGGCCCGCAGAACCGGCGGGCGACCGCCGGTGATCGCAACATAGAACACCGTCACTGCCGCCAGAAAAATCCACTGCAGCGAAAGCGGTAGCCGCAACAACCCCGCGATGATGCGCGCCAGCACGAGGAGGATGCCGAGGTGCAGACCACTGACCGAGAGCAGGTGCGCCGTGCCCGTGACGAGCAGTGACTCGGACGTTTCGCGATCGAGCAAGTCGCGTTGGCCGAGTACGAGGGCGAGAGCGAGCCCCTGCTGCTCTGGGGCAATTTGTTGCAAAACCGACTCTCGCGCCGACGCCGCCAGTCCCGCGACTACTCGGCCGCCGCGCTGCCACCACGAGTACTCCAACGCTGCATCGGGGACCTCGAGCTGCGAGACATTCTCGAGATCATCAACGAGCAACGTGCAGTGCAGATCGTTGCGTGCGGCCCACTCCCTCAGATCGCGTTGACCGGGGTTCGTCGGCGGAGCAAAAAGCGAGATCTGACCTAGCAGTTTAACCGCGTCACCGGGGCGCAGATCGGCACAGTCCCCATCGACCCGCACCAAGACGCGGCCGCTGAATGGCTGGGGCTCGAAACCGATTCGCAGCGTCTCAATGGCCACTTGAAGAATCGTTTGGAAGGACCCCTCGGCGACGGCACGATTTCCCCCGCCACCGTTCCAGCCCTCCATCGCATCGAGCGGGTCACGCTGCAAACGCGACGGGCGATCGACCGTTCCGGTCAGGATCATCGGTTCGGCGTGATCGCTCAGCACATGGAGGACGCTGGCCTCCATGTAGGCCTCGGTGACGCGGTGATTTCGCAGCCCAAAGAGACTCAGCACCAATATGCCAGCCAGCGCGACGCGCCAGTGTCCCTCTCCGCGCTGTGGCAATCGCGCGCATACCAACAATCCGGCTGCCGATCCGACCAATAGCGTCAGCCACACGGAGGAGTCCAGGTCCATGGTCCGATCGATCCCCACGCCGGCCCAGGCGAACGCTGCGAGCAGTGTGAGCGGTTGTTGCCAGGTCAACGCGTGCAACTTCTTCATCACACCGATTCTGAGAAATCGACGCAATGCTGGAACGATGATCGCGAGAATCGCTACAAGCCGCAAGGTCGCCGCTCCCTCTCGGTTGATTCGCCGTCAAAGTCCACCAGCCTTACCTCATGCACACCATCGACATGCTAATTATTGATGACCCAGGAGTTTCGATCCGTCGGATCCTACTTCTCTATTCCATCCTATCGCACGAGGACCCCGCATGTCTGTTTCTACCATCGACGCCCCTTTCGCTGCCTCTTCGCCTGTCGCCAGCAATGGCACAATCGATCGTCGTCGCAAACCGCAACGCCGCCGGCACATCGATCCCACGACCTGCGAGCGTGACTATTCCGGTCAGGAAGTCGAATTCATGAAGGCGATGGACGAGTACAAGCAAGACTCGGGGCGAATGTTCCCCACCTGCAGCGAAGTGCTCGAGGTCCTCCGTGGTCTCGGCTACGTTCAACTCAGCGATCAACAGTTCTCTCAGCTCGGTCTCGACGACGAACTGTCCCTGCCAGCAGCCGATGATAACGCCGAAGAAGCTGACTGGATGGCTTAGAGTCGATCCGAAAGGAGACCAACGCTTTTGAAGGCAAGTCATTCATACGGAAGTCGTCGTCAGCTCGCACTGATTGCAAACCGCAACACGGGATTCAGTATCGCAGCGCCGCAGGCAATCTTTCTGTCGGATGAGCCATTTTTCTTCGTGAAATACCGTAGACTGTTGGGAGTAATCGTTCCTTGGGTCCACGCGTAGAGAATCGAAAGATAGAAAATGAGATATCCTTTTGCCTTGGTCTTGCTGCTCTTGGCAACGTGGTCGCAGCAGTCGATCGCAGCTCCTCCGGCGGTCGTTCTGATCTTGGTGGATGATTTAGGTTGGTCGGATCTGGGTTGCTATGGTCATCCTTACCACCGCACCCCCCATATCGACGCTCTTGCATCTCAAGGGATGAAGTTCACAGATGCGTATTCGCCGGCACCGATCTGTTCAGCCGCTCGGGCGAGCATCCTGACGGGCAAAACCGTACCGCGCAACCATTTCGAGTTTGTCACCAAGTCCAAACCGGGCGAACAGCGCATCGACGCGGTAGTGCCATTGCAGGCCCCGCCGCTGACGGTCAATCTGCCGTTGGAGGAGCGTACCATTGCCGAGCATTTAAAAGACCAGAACTATCTGACGGCGTTTTTTGGCAAGTGGCATGTCAGTCAGCATTTTGGCGGGCGGTATCTCGCATGGGATCCCGAGTATGGGCCGCGGAAACAGGGTTTTCAGGTTGCTGTCGAAGACTTTGGCGACCACCCTTACGCGTGGAGGAAGAAGGAGAAACCAGCGAGCTTACCCGCCGGAGTTTTTCCAACGGATTCTCTCATTGATTCGACAGCTGACTTTTTGCGGCAGCCCCATGAGCAGCCCTTCTTCGCCATGGTTTCGCTCTACCATGTTCATACACCTGTGAAGAACCGTTGTCGCTGGCTAGTCGATCAGCACAGAGACCGCATCCCGAGCGACGCCACGAATCGAAAGAAGCGACTCGAGTATGCCGCCTTCGTGGAAACTCTCGACCACCATGTGGGGACCCTGCTCGATGCTATTGAGTCCTCGGGAGAGGCTGACAACACCTTGGTGCTATTCATGTCCGATAACGGTGGGCATCCCGAGTTCTGCGCGAACGCTCCGCTGCGAGGCTCCAAATGGAACCTCTACGAAGGTGGGATCCGTGTGCCATTGATTGCCCGCTGGCCTGCCAAGATCGAGGCTGGATCTCAGTGTGATACACCCGTGATCGGATACGACCTGTTGCCAACCTTGACGGATGTTGCTGGCGCACAGGCCGACGGTGGCGATGGGACCAGCTTGGTACCTCTGCTGTCGGATCCTGAAACCGATTTCGATCGGGAGCTCGTTTGGTCGTTTCCCTACTATCATCCCGAAACCGGTTACGTCGCAGCGTTGGACGAGGTGGGCGTCAATGATTTTGCGGTTAGTAAAACACGACCCCAGTCAGCGGTCCGCCGCGGACAATACAAATTGTTGCAGTTCTACGAGGATCAGCGGATTGAACTGTACGATTTGAGTTCCGACGTCTCCGAGCAGCACGACCTCAGCGGCACTCAGCCCCAGTTGGCGGAGGAGTTAGCCAGACTGCTCCGGGCGACGCTCGATCAGATGAACGCGCGACTTGCGGTACGCAAAGAGTAGGTGTCGCCGATAAGGATGAGCACTGTCGCTTTCATCGAGGCTGACTCTCCCGAACCCGTGCTAAGGCTCTGCGCGTTCTCCCAAGTGGCAGCTTCGTCGCGAGAGCTTGCGGCGGTGACGGGGCGCGGCGATAACGGCTCGCATCGCGTTTCAATCCGCAAGGGAGGATCGTGGGCCAGGGAAGGGAGCGTTCACACCCAGGCCGGTTCCCAGCCCTTGCGGTATTTCTTCGTGATCCACTTCTGAGCATCGGGATGGTTGGTTACCTTCAGGGTCTTGGCGTCCCAGTGCAGTTCTTGATCGGGGAAACGAATCCCAATCGTGCCTAGCAGCACGGTCTCGGTGAGCGGTCCAGCATAGTCAAAATGAGAGGTCGTTTCGCCATTGCCTCGACATGCATCCGCCCACTGCGTGTAGTGGTTGACGCCGTCGATCGTCTCCTGTTCGGCTGCCGGGAACCGGTCTTCGGGGAACAGCCTTGGCATCGCAACGTGCGGAATGACCAAGGATCCCTGCTCGCCAACGAGCACCGATCCGGCACCGGGTAGTTGGTAGTCGTCGGGCACCTGGGCAAGTTTCTCGCGTGGAGGTCGGGCACCCACAGCGTCGTACCAAGTCAACTTCAGGGTCGAGCCCGCGGTCAGGTCGGTGCCGGGGAATTCATATTCCACCATCGCCCGATTCGTCCACGTTTCGGGCAGGAGCGGGGGCGCCTCGGCAGTCAATCGAGTGGGTGAGGTCAAACCCAGGGATTTGAAGACGGGGTCCATGATATGGCATCCGAAATCGCCGAGCTGTCCCGTGCCATAGGCCTGCCACCCACGCCACTGGAAGGGATGATACAGGTTGGCTTTATAGGGGCGTTCTTCCGCCACGCCTTGCCAAAGATCCCACCGCACGGATTCGGGAACCGGATCGCTGCCGGAGGGACGCTGGATATTTCGGGGCCAGGAAGGTGAGCCGCCCTGCCAGGAGTGAACCTCTTTCACCTTTCCAATTTTACCTTCGTGAACCCAGTGTACGGCAGTGCGATAGGCGGTATGCGATTGGATCTGATTGCACATCTGCGTCACCAGTTTGTATTTCGCCGCGGCTCGCTGCATCTGCCGCACTTCGTGGACTGAATGGGCGAGTGGCTTTTGACAGAACACATGTTTGCCCAAATGCATCGCGGCGAGAGAAATGGGGGCGTGCATGAAGTCGGGGGTGGAGACCAACACACCGTCGACGTTGCGAGATTCGTCAAGCAGTTTTCGCCAATCTGCATAGCGGCTCGCAGACTGATACTTCTCGGCAGCCCGACCGAGGTGCTCTGCTGAGCTATCGATATCGCAGAGTGCCACGACCTGCACGTCGGGGCTGGCGGCGACGCCGTTCAAATCACTCCAACCTTTTCCCCCTGTGCCGACGCTGGCGATTCTCAACCGGCTGTTGGCTCCGACGACCCGACTATACGACGCGGCATTGAGGCCGACTGCGGCCCCGGCAATCGAGGTCGTTCGCAAGAATGAGCGTCGGTTGTATTGCTTGGTCATTGTCTGTTCCTGGATAACGGGGTGCTCGTCGTGGTGGTCTGTCATCGCGTGTCAATTCGCGATCACAGCTCTAGAAAGTGTTCGAAGAACGCATAGATGATAGCATTGGACGCGTCGTTGGGTGAGTGTTCGGGGCGGTTCGTCATCCCCACGCGATTCTCATAGCCCAGAACGTTGTTGATTTTGATGAGGTGATTGAGGGCTTCCCACCGTTGAGGCGGATCTTCAGCCCCGCCCGAAACCAGTAGCGGACGGGGGGCCATCAAGGCATGGAGTTCGTGCAGATCACGGCCGGCTGCCCTGAGTTTGGGATAGAGTCCGTAGGCCGGATTCTCCGCTGTGATCAGACCGCGTTTGCGCCACGGTTGGGGGTGGTAGCCAAGATACCATGGCTCCCAATAGTTGATGCTTTCGCGCGACTCGTCGAACACGATTCCTGGGTCGGACCAGGCAGCGCAGGCGAATTTGTCAAACAAACAAGCTGCGAACATCGCCCATTTACCACCAAAGGAATGACCCACAATTCCGATTCGCTCCGCATCCACTTCCGGGCGATTGGCGAGAACGTGCCACGCGTTCGCGGCGGCGTAGCCGAGCATGGACAGGGGGGCGACCCGGGTATCCTCGATGCTGGGATAGTACAGCGAGTAGGTGCGTGCTTGGCTGGCTTTGGTCGTGCCGATGGAGAGGGTCACGAACCCGCGACGGGCAAGTTGCAAGGCGAAATCGCGATCAGGAGTGCCCTGTCCGATCGCAGTTTCCGGTTCGTAGAAGACAGTCACAACCGCTGGCATCGGCTTGTCGCTATCTGGGATCATCAGGTACCCGGTCGTGAATTCGTTCGGCGTCCAGCGGAATCGAATGCGATGCTGCGTGAAATTTTCGCGCCGGATCGTATCGAGGATCTCGACTTGGGGATCGCTGATCAGGTCAGGCCACGTACCCAGTTGCGACTCCCATTGCTGCAGGATCTCATCGCGCCGGCGGTTCCAGTCGGTGGCGGTTTGCACTCGCGTGCCGTCGTCAAATTCGAGGGGCGATCGATAGGTTCCCAGTTCACCCCGCCACTGTTCGGGCGGTGAAAAGTAGGGTGAGATCGTCTTCCAAGGATCTTCCTCCGCGCGATCCTGGTCGACTTGCCGGCTGGGTTGATGCTGGGGAGCGGGCCGCTGCTGGGCATAGCTGGAGTGGGTGACCGCCAGCGTGATCAGCAGTGCGCCAATTGTCGTTTGCATATCGCTATCTTGGCTCAGGAGGGTGAGGACTCTCGCCGAAACCGTCATTGTCGACGTGTCGCAAACCGGACTCGGCTCACTTCACGATATGAGCACCGGGAGCGGGGCAACTCGTAAAGCACGACGGCTTCACTCCGGTTTCGGACTCGTAGTTTTTGACCAGTGTATCGATCAAGGCGGCGGCTGTGTCGGTTTTGACGAGGGTGACGGTGCAGCCCCCGAAGCCGCCCCCGGTCATCCGCGATCCGATCACACCACCGGCGTCACCGACGTTGCGGGCGAGATCGACCAACAGATCCAGTTCGCTGCAACTGACTTCGAAATCATTGCTGAGCGAATCGTGGCTCGCGTACATCAGTTCTCCGACTTCGTCCATTCGGCCCGCCGAAATCGCTTCGGCGGCGCGGGTGGTCCGGTCGATCTCGCCGACGACGTGAGTGGCGCGTTGATATTCCGGGCCGGTGAGATGGTCGCGGTGTGACTCAACATCGTCCTGGCAAACATCACGCCACGATGACTTGCCAATCTTCTTCAGCGCCGAGTCGCACTGCGAACGTCGCTCGGCGTACTCGCCACCATTGAGTTCGTGCTTGACGTTGCTGTTGGTGATCAGCAGGGTGACGCCGTCGTCAGTAAACGGCACTGCCGTGATATCTTGCGAGCGGCAGTCCAGCAGCATCAGCTCGCCTGCATTCCCGAACACGCTGCTGAATTGATCCATGATCCCACAGGGGACGCCAGCAAAATCATGTTCGGCTTTCTGGCAGAGGAGCGCTTTCTGGCGCAGGTCGAGCGTCGTGCCGGTGGCGGCTTCGAGCAAGGTGGCGGTGGCCACCTCGAGCGCCGCGCTGCTGGACAATCCGCCCCCGAGAGGCACGGTGGAATCAAAACAAACGTCGAGGGCCGGCAATGGGTGGCCGGTTGCCGCGAAGCCTGCCAGCACACCTTGGACGTAACAGGCCCAGCCGGGAGTGTCTGGCAGGTCGAGAGGGCTGCCGTCGGTCGCGAGGAAGGCATCCGAATCCATGCTGATGCTGTGGAATCGGGATTGCACATGCTTGGCATCGGCTCGCGAGCCCGCCATGACGACGTACCGCTCGATGGCCATCGGCAGCACGAAACCATCGTTGTAGTCGATATGCTCTCCGATCAGGTTCACACGGCCTGGGGCAGCGACCACAAATTCGGGTGGTTTGCCGTAGATTTCTTCGTGGCTTTGGCGGACGCGAGTCACAAGCTGCGGCAGGGTCTCGGCAACGGTGTGAAGTTCGTCGGAAGAGTTCATTGTGGGGGTTTTTCTCAAGTATTCCGCGAGTTTTAGAACAGTGGCATTGCATAAAGCATAGCCAAACGGGGCGTCCTCCAGTGCCCGTTCGCCGTCGAATTTCTCGCGTGGGATTCAATTTTCCCCGTCAATGCGGTCCTATTTGACCCATTTCAGCCAAGCGTCGAAATACAGGGTGGGGGTCACACCCATCCCTGCCTGAAAAGCTGCGTCGAAGGGCATGCCTTGGCCGAGATTTCGGATGACGGCATCGAAGCCGCGTTTCCTCTCGCGAGTGAGAAAGGACTGGCAGACGGCGGCAGCGATGAGATCGGCGCGTTCCGGGGCCAGCTTTCCCGTCAAGAATTCTTTCCCCGAATCCATGGTGCCCACCGCAGTGACAAGCTCCGACTGCCGCTGGGCCAGTTCGGATCGATCGAGTTTTGTTTCCGAAGCGGCGACGACCTGGCCCAGTCCATCGGAGAACCAGCGGGGTACCGAATCGGCTCGGCTGGCGACGGCGAGGCTCGCCACGGGGGCGGCGAGCCGCTCGGCAACCTGTTCGGGCCCGTCACTGTCGGAGGCCACGACGGCGACATAGGCTTGGATGCCATCGTAGAACCAGTGGGCATTCCAGTCGGCTGGGAGGCTACGGCGTTCGACCATCTGAGCGAATTCGCTGTAGTCATAGCGGCGAGGCAAAACATAGATCGATGCTCGCCCGTTGAAGAAAGCTTCGCCTGCCGCCCCGCTGCTCGATAGAGATTTCGCGGGCAGGATTCGAGAGGTTGCTTGCAGCCCCGCTTCGGCTTGCTCGCCGACGAGCTGCAGCGTCTCTGGGGTGGCGTTTCCTCGGATTGAAAAGTGTGCGGTTTGGGCTGTGTTCATGTCCGCTGAAACGCCACCGGCTAACGCGAAATGCTCGCTCGCGATTTCCTCGCGGCGAGCGGTCACTTCGGCTGGGGTGGCTGCGGCGAGCCAAGCACGCTGGGTCATCACCTTGAGCGATTCATTGCGGGCGTTCTCCGGGACGGTGGCGCCCTCATCGATCCAGGTTGAAATCAATGCGATCTCGGCATCATCGAGTGGTGGACGCCCACCCGCTGGCATCCGCGCGCCCTCGCTACCCCGCAGCTTCTTCACGAGCAAGCTCGCCTCGCCGTTTCCGGGGTTGAGAACCGGTCCGCTGTCGCCTCCGCGGAACATTCTCGCGAGCGAATCCAATTGCAATCCGCCTCGGGTTTGCATGGCATCGATGTGGCACCCCGAGCAGTTGTCGACCAGCAGCGGCGCGATCTGGCTAGCGAAATCGACGGTTTCGTTCCCAGTCGGCGCTGTCATTTCGGGCGGCTCAGCGGGGGCGTCCATCTCCGCGGCGGCGGCCCCCGCAGGGCTTAGGCTGGTCAGGTTCATCGCTGGGTTGCTGCCGTCGAACTCGGCGCCTTCCATGATCCAGCGTTTGAGAGTGGCAAGTTCCTGCTCGCTGACTTTGCCACCGCCGCGAGGCATGTCACCGGTCTCGATCGTCTCGATCAAGCGACTGCCGATGGTGTCTCCCGGGAAGACAACCACACCTTCGCGTGGTCCTTTCATCAACACCTCGTAGCTCGACAGAGAGAACCCACCTTTTTGGCCGCGGATGTGGCATCCCCCACATTTGCTGGCGAGGATCGGTGCGACTTGCGAGGTGAAGCTGGTGCCGTTGTTGTCGCGACTGAACGGATCGGGCGTCGAGGCGGGCTCGCCGCCCGCCATTTCCTCGGGCTCCGGTTCCATCGTAGTTGTCTGCGCACTGGGCTCAGTTCCCGGCCGTGGTGGAGGGAGGAAGGGGGCAATGGCCACGCCTTCGAGCTCGATCATCACCCGGGCGTCGGTAATCCGTTGGATCTTGGGCAGCAAGGCGTCGTAGAGTTGTGGGGTGCCCGCCCGGACCGCTACATCGACTTGCTTCATCGCGTTCTCCAAGGCACGCGCCGAAGCATCAAATCGTTTCGCCGTGTATTCCGTCCCTGCCTTTTTGATGCTGTTGCCGACCGCGGCGATGGCCCGGCGTGAGCGTGTGTCCAGTCCGGTCGGTGGGTCCGCGGCGGTCGCTTGATGAGTGGTCAGCCCCGTAAACAACCCGCCCGATACGCTGAGGAACAAGCAGACCAGCACGACTGTCAGCTGGCGTGAGCTTCTGGCGAACGCCGGAAATGCCTTGCCTGAAGCCGAAGAACGCTCGTCTTGAGCAGGAAACAGCGGGCCTGGAGCGGGATGCGGAGCAACGATCATGGGATTAGGGCTATCCAAATGCCAAAGTGGGCGGGCACGGGGGATTCATTCTCATTATAAACCGCAAACGCTCGGGAATTCCAAATGAACCCGTCCGCCGTCGATCTCCGCGGAGATGCCGCCCCTTGGGAATTTCCGAGACTGCTTCTAAACTATTGAATTGGCCCGCACCGCAGATTTTTCGGCAGAACCGATGACGACCCAAGATACCAACCCTGATTCTCAGTCTCCTGTTCGTGGGAACACGCCTGACGGACGGAGTGGCCCTGGGACAATGCCCGCGACCGAATCGGCAGTGATGCTGACCGAACAACGGATCGTGGTGCTCGATTTCGGATCGCAGTACGCTCAACTGATCGCCCGGCGGGTGCGTGACCAGCACGTTTATTGCCAGATCGTTCGCCACGATATCACGGCCGAGCGAATGGCTGAGCTCGCCCCCCGCGGAATTATTCTGTCCGGTGGTCCATCGAGTGTCTACGAGGAAAACGCACCGCAGATCGATCCGGCGATCTTTGATCTCGGGATCCCTATCCTCGGAATTTGCTATGGCATGCAGGTCGCTTGCCAAGCACTCGGTGGCAAGGTCGATAACACACCCAGCCGCGAGTATGGGCGGGCGATGTGCGAATTCGTCGATCACGAATCGATCTTCCGCGGCATGCAGGCGTCCGAGCAGGTCTGGATGAGCCACGGCGATCAAGTCTCCCACATCGCCGACGACTTCACAGTGATGGCGCGGACGTCGACGTGTCCCTACGCAGCGATCCGGCACAACACGCGGCCAGTGTTCGCGATGCAGTTTCACCCCGAGGTCACCCACACGCCGCACGGTGGCCAGATCCTGCATAACTTTGTGCGTGACATCTGTGGCTGCGACGGCAGTTGGCGCTTAGGGGATTTCGCCGATGCCGCGATCACGCAGATCCGCGCTGCGGTCGGTAAGAAACGTGTGATCTGTGGTCTGTCCGGAGGCGTGGATTCCTCCGTCGTCGCCGCGCTGCTTTACAAAGCGATCGGGCCGCAGCTCTCCTGCATCTTGGTCGACAATGGGATGCTGCGGAAGAACGAACAGCGAATCGTGATCGACGAGTTCTCCAATCATTTCAAAGCTGACCTGCACGTTGTCGATGCTGAAGACCAATTCCTCGATGATCTCGCGGGGGTGGAAGAACCCCAGGAGAAACGCCGGCGGATTGGCTACGCGTTCATCGAGTGTTTTAAGGCCGAAGCGAAGAAGATCGAAGACGCTCACTTTCTCGCGCAGGGGACACTGTATCCCGATGTGATCGAGAGCGGTGCGGACAAGGACGGCCCCGCGGCGACGATCAAGCTGCATCACAACGTCGGCGGTCTACCCGAGGAGCTTGGCTTTGAGCTGATCGAGCCGTTGCGGGATCTGTTCAAAGACGAAGTCCGCCGGCTCGGCTTGGAACTCGGCTTGCCCGAGCAGCTCGTGTGGCGGCACCCCTTTCCCGGTCCGGGACTGGCCGTGCGCTGCCTCGGCGAAGTCACCCGTGAGAAACTCGCGGTGCTGCGGGAAGCCGATGCGATCGTTGTCGAAGAAATTGAGAACGCCGGGCTGTACCGCGAGACCTCGCAGGCCTTCGCGGTCTTGCTGCCCGTTCAAAGTGTCGGGGTCATGGGCGATGCCCGGACTTATGACAACGCAGTCGCCGTTCGTTGCGTCAATACGGATGATTTCATGACCGCAGACTGGAGTCACCTCCCTTACGACTTGCTCGCCCGGATCAGCACGCGGATCATTAACGAAGTCAAAGGCGTCAATCGCGTGTGCTACGACATCAGCAGCAAGCCGCCGGCCACGATCGAATGGGAGTGAGACAGTGAGCGAAGTTGTCCAATCAACGAAACCGATGACTCATCGCGAGTACCAGGTCGCCGAGGGTCTCGCTCCGTATACCGAACTGATTCACGGAAAGGTGGTTGAGTTGAACGCCCCATCGCGACTCCACGGCCTGGTTTGTGCCGAGATTGCCTTTCTGCTGACCGCCCATTCTAAAAAGCACGATTGCGGCGCCGTCTTCACGAATGATTCGGGCATCCTGGTCCAGCGGTCACCTGATACGGTTCGCGGGATGGATGTCGGCTATTGTTCCTATCAGCGAGTTGCCAAAGGGCAGCTACCCGAGGGCTACGGAGGCCCTGCTCCCGAAGTCGTGTTCGAAGTCTTGTCGAAGACCGATCGCTGGCCCGCCGTGCTCGCCAAGGTCGCCGACTACTTGCAGGCCGACGTGCTCGTGGTGTGCGTTGTCGATCCCGGGCAGCGTACCGCACGGATGTTTCGGCCCGATGGTACCGACATCACCCTGAGCGAAAACGACACGCTCGAAATCCCCGAAATCCAACCCACCTTGGAAGCCAAGGTAAGCGACATTTTTAGCTCCTAAGCTTTTAGCTACAACCTTCCCAACTCCCCTCTCCCCGCACTGATTTTTCATGGCTGGACAATTCATTTATCAAATCATCGACCTGACCAAGAAACACGGTCAGCGTAAGGTGCTCGAAAACGTCAACCTCGCCTTCTATCCCGGTGCCAAGATCGGTGTGCTCGGGCCCAACGGGGCCGGTAAATCGACACTGCTGAAAATCATGGCTGGCTACGACACCGAGTTCGAGGGCACGGCGCGGTTGGGCAAAGGGTTCACGGTGGGCTACCTCGAGCAGGAACCACCGCTCGACCCGACCAAAACCGTTTTCGAGAACGTGCAAGTCGCAGTGGCAGAGCGGCAGGCGATCATCGACCGCTTCAACGAGATCTCGGGGTTGCTCGGTGACGTCACCGACGACGACGAGATGACGAAGCTCTGCGATGAGATGGCCGAACTGCAAGACGTCATCGATGCCAACAATCTGTGGGAGCTCGATCGATTTGTCGAAATGTCGATGGCGGTGATGAACCTGCCGCCGGGCGATGCTGAGATCACGAACCTTTCGGGTGGCGAGAAACGCCGGGTCGCACTCTGCCAATTGTTGATCCGCCAACCCGACCTGTTGCTGCTCGACGAACCGACCAACCACCTCGACGCCGAGAGCGTGTCGTGGTTGGAGCAACACCTCGCCAAGTACCCGGGAACTGTCGTCGCGGTGACTCACGATCGCTACTTCCTCGACAACGTGGCTCAGTGGATTCTTGAGGTCGACCGCGGTAAGGGCATGCCGTTCGAAGGCAACTATTCGGCATGGCTGGAGAACCGGGCCAAGCGGATGGCGCTGGAAGAGCGTCAGCAGAAAGCGAGAGAAAAGAATCTCGCTCGCGAACTCGAGTGGATTCGCATGAGCCCCAAGGCGCGGCAGGCGAAGTCCAAGGCTCGGATCAAATCGTACGAGCAGATGTCTCAGGAGGTCTTCGAAGATCGGCCCGACGAGCTGGAAATTCAGATTCCTTCGGGCAAGCACCTGGGGTCGCTCGTGATCGAGGCGGACAAGGTCAACAAGGCGTTCGGTGACAAGGTGTTGATGAAGGACATGTCTTTTCGATTGCCGCCAGGCGGGATCGTCGGGATCATTGGTCCCAACGGTGCTGGCAAGACAACCCTGTTCAAAATGCTGACCGGGCACGAGCCCGTCGATTCGGGCAATATCAAGATCGGTGAGACCGTGGACCTTGGCTACGTCGACCAGTCCCGTGATGCCCTGGACCCGAACAAGACGATTTTCCAAGAGATCAGCGGCGGCCATGATTCGTTGGACATGGGCGGCCGTCCCATGCATGCACGTTCGTACGTGTCCCGGTTCAACTTCAAAGGCCCTGATCAAGAGAAGAAGGTTGGGATCCTGTCCGGTGGGGAACGCAACCGGGTTCACCTGGCATCGCTGCTCCGTAAGGGCTGCAACGTGCTGCTCTTGGACGAGCCGACAAACGATTTGGACGTCGATACGCTGCGGGCACTCGAGGAAGCGATCGAGAATTTCGCAGGCTGTGTGGTGGTGACATCACACGATCGCTGGTTCCTCGACCGCTTGGCAACGCACATTTTGGCGTTCGAAGGCAATGGCCAAGTCGTGTGGTGCGAAGGCAACTTCGACACCTACGAACGCAACCGCCGTGAGCGGATGGGCGAGGACCTCGAAGACGATTCCAAGAAGGCTCGTTACAAGAGCATTCATGCTGGATAAGTCACCCTCGCTGATACCGCTCGGTTAAGCCCCTCGTTAAATATCTCAGATGCGATAAAACATGGGTCACGATTGCGATGCGTCGTTGTTTGAAGCATCGCACATTCCCCCACACATTTATCACATCACACACTAGGCAATCGACACGATGACGATCCTACGAGTCGGCCCCAACGAGAAGTACACCGATGGCTGGGCAGCCGCTTTCGGCGGCGGTTCGACCGCGAGCAAAAAGAAAGCCGCCAAGAAGTCTGCTAAGAAATCGGTCAAGAAACGCACCGCCAAGGCTGCTGCGAGCAAGTCCGCGAAGAAGCCAGCGGCCAAGCCGGCTGCCGTGAAGAAAACTGCCAAGAAGTCGGTCAAACGATCGACCGCCAAGGCAGCCAAAAAGAGCGTCAAACGGTCCGCTAAGAAGTCCGTCAAGAAACCGTTGAAGAAGACGTCGAAGAAGACGTCGAAGAAGACGTCGAAGAAAACTTCCAAAAAGAGCTCGAAGAAGAGCGTCAAGAAAGCCTGAGCCATGTCAGCGAATCCTCCCAGCGAACGTCCGCAGGACTCGCCTCGCGGTGAGGATTCGGGGACGCAGAATCCGAATGCCTCGCCGCTCAATTCGATCCTATCGGACGATGATTTTGAGGCGACCTGGCGGGCCGCTCTCGACGGGCCGTCGCCCGCCGGACGCGATGCCCTGCACAGTCTCGTGGGGTATCTCACGTTCTCTTCCGGGTGCGCCGCGCCAGCGATTCTCAAGGCGTGGAACCGTGTGCATGACGAAGCCGCAGGCGGGGATGTCCTGTCTGGGCCACCGCCATTTCTGATCATCCGGCATTGGCTCGAAGAGACCACTGAGGAACTCCAGTCGGCTGACCCGTCTCCCTTTGGAGATATCAGCCGGGCGCGGACGGTGATCCGCGTGTTGTGGTCCAAGCTGCTGCCCGCCTACCTCGATTTTCACCGCGACCTGCTCTTTCATCTGGAGCCGGAGGTGATCTTCAATGGGTTCTTTCTGGCTCGTTGTGCCGAGGCAATGCTCGCTCACGTGGGTGAGACCGCCACGATCGAAGATGAGAGTGATCTCGTCCAGCGGGTGATCTCGCAGCTCAATGATTACGTGGGCTACCGCCCTGTCGCGGTTCTCGAAAATCGTGCTTGCCAGCCGTATGCTCACGAATTCGTGCGTCCGATTCCCATGATGGTTCATGGCGTCGGGATCACGGCCGGGCCGTATCGAGAGTTGATTCGCCGGGCGCTCAAGGCCATTACGGAAGCCCCGGAGGACATCCTCCGCGCCGCGGCGATGGACCCGAACCAAATTCGAGAGCTGTGCCTGGACCCGCGCGCTTACGATTTCGATCATCCCGTCAACCGCCGCCCGAATTATCATTTCGGCGGTTGGGATGAACGTTCCATCGATGGCGATGGACGCTATGACCGTTTCATTCTGCGGAGCGTCACGCTCGACGCGCTGCTCCGCCGGCTCAGCGAAACGCCCGATGCCCCTGCGGATGAATTGCTCGATGAGGCTGCGTCCGTCTTGGCGGGGACGATGTTGATGGCCTCAGGTGTTTCCGGGTGGGGGCCAGGCGCCTATTCGAGCGACGTGACGTTGCGATCACTGATGGTGCCGATCGCGAATTATCGCGATGAATTCTATCGCTGGCGGATTTCAGAGATCGGTGGCCCGCATGGCGAGCGGTTATTGGCCGAAGCTGAAAAGCGACATCAACCCTTCGGCGCTGCCCGGCAACATCTCAACGCATCACTCGCTCGTAGCCGGGCCGTGCAGTTGCAGCACGTGCAGTTGGCCCGTATCTACGCCCGCATGGGCTACGCCGACGCGGCGGCCAAGCAAGCCGACGTGGTGCCGGCGGCATCGGCAAGATTGATGTGCCGGATCGATTGTGGGATGACACTCGGTTTGCGAGCCCTCCGCGCCGGAGAGCTACAGCAAGCCACCGAGGTGCCTGCGGCCAGCTTCGATCTGATTCGCCGTGCGATCGAATGCGGTGGATTGATGGATCCATGGGACATCCTCGGCTTCACCGGTAACTTCAGCCTCTATCCGGGAATTGAAAATACGATTCACGATTCGCGGCTCGACGAGTTGCTGTCCATCATCGAGGGCCTCTTCGGGTACATCGCCCGGGTTTGGAGCGAAGCTGCCGCGCGAGACGACGAAGCCGCCTACGATCAAATGGATGCCCAGTACCGCGAAATCGCTCAGTGGTGGCGTACGTTTGCCGCACACACGGTGGAATCGGTCGACGCGGCCGATCCGTGGGAATCCTATGAGTCGGCAAGACTCGTCGCCCAGGCACTTCGGCTGTGGCACCGCGGGGGCGCCCGGCACGGCGATATCGCATTTTGGGCACCGCACGCTGAGCTGTTTGATTCACCTCGCGCGTACATGCTCGTGATCTCAGCGCTGCTCGAACGCAAGGACTTCATTCCCGCGCAGGCACTACTGATCCACTGGCTCGGACAAGCGGACCGGGTGGGTTTGCGGACCGGGGTGAGCTCATTGCCGCGGCTCGCCGAGCGATGGTTGCTGCAGCTCCGCGAGCACATGCGTGATGAACTCGTCGAGCTTTGGCCACGCGTCAACAAGTTCTTCGATTATCTCGAAGCGAATGCGGAATCGTATTGGTCGGCGCCGCACTTTGAGGTTGGCGATGCAGCCCTGGGTAACCATTCCGCCGACGATTGGAAACAAGAACTCGCCACGGCGACGGACGATCTGCTCGATCCCGAAGACGATCTCAACGACGACGAAGACGACATCTTCGCCGCGGCCTATGAGGGGATGAGTTACCAGGATACCACCGACGACGGCAACGAAGGGTCGATCTTCGACACCGGGGGGGACTCCGAGAGCGTCGATGAAATCGAATCGGAAGTGAAACGACTGGGCAGTCGTCTCGACTTCCTGCAAGCTCTCGCTCGGATGTGGGCCGTCGGAGCCGACGTGGCCATTACCCATCATTTGTGCCGTAGCACGCCCGGTCCCGCTGACGATTCGGCAGACGAATCCGAGGCCGCACGAATCGATCGCGAGCAGCAAGAAGAGCAGATCGAGTCTTTGCAGGCCTGGGCTCGTCGGGCCGTGAAGAATCGCATTGGACTGCTGCAGCTGCTCAGCGACGTGCGAGCTTACAAGATTAAACCTGTCGGCACCGACAAAGAATCGATGCGGTCTTACGATCGTCGTCGCGTCCTCCGCGATGGATTGATGGAGCGGATCATTGAAACCGCTGTCGAGATGTCCGATGCGAGAAGATTGATCAGCAGTGCTCTGTGTGCTCTCAATGGAGAGCTTTCATCGGATCTCGGCGAAGAGTTTGCTGAGGATGACGCCGGTGCGATCGAGTTGTTCGCCGCGTTGATCGCCGGCGATTCGGACTTAGCACGCTCGTCGTTTCCCGCCTTCGTCGAATCAATCATCCAACGCAACCTGCTCTATATCCCGCTTTCACGCGGCGGCGATCCCGTCAAAATTTACGTCGCTCGGCTCCGCGAACGCGTGCTGCGGCACCTGTTGCACTGGATGCCGCGGCGAGGGCTGATCGTGGAAACGTGCCGTCTGATCGAAACCGCCCGGCAGATGGAACAACGCAATCCCATTGGCGCCGGTGCGGTCACCGAATTCGATGGGCTGTATCGAGCGGGTTACCGTTCTCTCGTCGGCTCGTTCTCGGAATCGGTACTCGCCAGCACGGCCGCCCCCACGACCGCTGACGATGAACGATCCAACGATTGCCCCGAGCGGATCGATAGTCGCGATCTCACAGCCACGGATCAACAGGCGATCTCGCAAACGCTGATTCCGCTACTCGAGAAGCTGACCGAGGTGATGCTCGGCAGCTGGCTGGCGCACAGCCAAACGCTGCGGCTCTCGCCACTGGAGTCAGTGAGCGATGGGCCAAAATGGAAACGGCTTGTCGAATTTATCCAAGCCTTCGGCGACCCCCTGTTCACCCAGGGGTTCTTGCAGCTCAGCAATATCCGCGCGGTGCTGCACCAAGGGGTGGAAGATTGGCTCAAACGGGCGCTGCAAGATGGTGATGAGCTTCTCGATGATACCGAGCTGATGCAGGCGATTGCCGCCGATCGGATCGGGCTCGGCGAGGCATCGCGATGCATCACCTTGGTGTTTGAATCACTGATGGACCATCATGCTGAGTACCAAGACTACAACAGCACGACCACGCAGAGCGATCGTGGTGAGATGGTCTACACATTCCTCGATTTCCTGAGACTGCGGGCACGGTACGAACGTGTTGCGTGGAATCTCAAGCCGATCATGTGGACGCACCAAGTGCTCGTTCGTATGAATCTGGGAGAGGCCGCGACGGCATGGCGGCATAGCCTGAATGAGCGGATCGCGGCCGAAGCGGAACTCTATGTCAAACGATTGCGAGAACTGCAGCAGCGTTATTCGATGCGGATGCCGACCGTCGCTGATCGCTTGGAAGAACGCTTTGTGCAACCGATGACAATCGACCGCATGCGCGCCTTGATCGCGCCGGCGATGGCTGATGCAGAGGCCAATCAAGAGCACAGCCCCGCCTTCGAACAGCTCGAGTCCGAAGCCAACCTGCTCTCACGGACCCCCGTGGGAGTCGGCCTGGATCTGCCGCCGTGGTTGAGTGCGCTCGATCAGGAAGTGGAAAAGATCGGCAAACGCAATCTCGTCAGCGAAATTGACCTGCAGGATCTGATTACGATCCCCGTCAGCCCATTGAGTCTCGACGAGCTGCGTTCCCAGTTGACGATCGCTGCCTCGCAGGGACGCCGTTTACCTCATATGCGTGGTAAATCCTAGAACGCCGTCGCCCGCCCTCCCGAGACAGAAGCCGCGTCCGGCTCAGAGGCTCTCGCAGAGCGGCTTGATCGGACTGGCCGATTCCACCAGCTCCCGAATCGTTACACTAGCAAATGCCTTTTCGGTTGCTGCGTAAGCTTTGTCTAATTCCGCGTGCAGCGGACAAAGTGCCGTGTGAGATTTCAGGCCGAGCGGGCAATCGCGAATCCGCTCGATCGGAGCCACCGTGTTGACCACGTCAAGGATGGTGAGGGTGTTGATATCACTGCATAACTCGTATCCACCGCCCGGGCCAGGCCGGGATGTTACCAGCCCCGCAGCGGCGAGGTCCTGTAAAACACGGGTCAAATAGCGGCGCGGCACCTTGGTTTGGATGGCGAGTTGGTCCGCTGAAACCGAGTTGCCCACACTACTGCCCAGGCACGCGACGGCTCGCAACGCATATTCCGCTGTCTTTGAAAGCATATCAAACCAATGAGAAGGAGGGTCGACCTGAGCAGGACCTGACCCTGTCGACGCGTGTTATTTGGCATGATTCTCTACAACCGCTCAGAAAAGGGGCAGCCCCCCAAAACCAAAAAAGCTCTGCTCCCTTTCTGCCTAATCTGCACCTTGACGTGCAGGTAGCGATCCTATACCATGCCATGTAGTTATGATGATATCGTGAACTGTGTTTCAGAGCAATCGCGAAATCCTGTCATCCCGCCTGCCGAATCCAGCCCCGCCCATTCCACTGGAGCCCGCCATGCCGCGACGCCATGCCCCATTCCATCTGCTTGCGTTCTCTGTGGTGGGTCTACTGAGTGTGTCGTTGGTCCCGCAGGTGCCCGCTCAGATGAACTCCTACGAACGGGCCCCGATCAACTATCTTCACGCCGAGGTCCATGATCCGGTAGCCGAGTTGGCGGGCGAATTGAAGTCGGGCGCCGAGGAATTGGCCTATGATTCCGAGTTCGGTTATCTTCAGTCTGTTCTGCAGAAGCTTGATATTCCTGTTAGTTCGCAGACGTTGGTGTTCTCGAAAACCAGTCTCCAGATCAGCCGTATTTCGCCGCGCCGACCGCGTGCGTTGTACTTCAATGACGACGTCTATGTCGGCTACTGCCAACAGGGCAAAACGCTCGAACTGGCAGCAACGGACGCGCAGCAAGGTGCGATCTTTTACACGATCGATCAGTCCGACGATGGGGGCGCTCCGGCGATTGTTCGCGATCGAGGTCAATGCCTGTCCTGCCACGTTTCGACGCGCACTCAGCGAGTCCCTGGTTTCCTCGTTCGCAGCGTATTCGCCAATGCAGCGGGGCGTCCGCAATTGGGAAGTGGTACCTTCACAACAGATCAAACGAGTGATTTTCGTGATCGCTGGGGAGGCTGGTATGTCACCGGCCAGCACGGATCGATGCGACACATGGGCAATACGATTTCGGACGGTGATGAGGACACGTTCGATCGTGATCCCGGTGCCAACGAGGACGACTTGAGTGACCGGTTCCACACCGCAGCCTATCTGACGCCGCACAGTGATATTGTGGCGTTGATGGTGTTGGAGCATCAGACCCAGATGCACAATGCGATCACGGCCGCCAACTACGAAACCCGTCAGGCCCTGCACCAGTCCTATCAAATGAACGAGCTGCTCGAACGCCCTAAAGACTTTTTGAGCGATAGTGCTCAGCGAAGAATCTCGTCGGCTGCTGATCAGGTGCTCGAATACCTACTGTTCTGCGACGAATTCCAGCTCACCGATAGCGTGTCGGGCACGACGTCATTTGCCCGGGATTTTGAATCGCATGGCAAGCAAGATCCCACCGGTCGGTCGCTGCGAGAGCTGGACTTGCAGACACGGTTGTTCACCTATCCTTGCAGCTACCTCATCTACAGCGACGCCTTTGCAGGGCTGCCCGATGAAGTCCGTTCGAAGATTTTAACGCGGTTGTTTGATATCCTCGAAAACCGCGACGAATCCGAAAGGTACGCGCATCTCAGCGAAGATACGCGAGCTGAGATCCTCGCGATTCTCCGTGAGACGCATCCCGAGTTCCAGCGAATCGCAGTGGCGCAGCGGTAAATGTCGCCTGATCAAAAAGTGGCGAGGCGACGAGTAGTCGGTTACCTATCAGCATCCCGATAGGGATTCTAGAGAATAGCGGTAGGTCAGCGCAGCGCCACCTACGGTGCGGGGTTGAAGGAGTAGCATCGACCCCGAAGTCGTTCCCGGTGGTGTTCGCTCCGCTCAAACCACCGGCTATTTTCGATAACGCAGTTCGGCGTAGGAAACCATGCGAGTAAAGGACAGTTCGTCGCTTTCTCCATTTCAGAAAAGCTTCCGCAAAGTTTTGCCCTCATGGATCACGCGATGCGAAACAACTCTGGATGACAGCACGCTCCCCTGGACCGCTGCGTCTTGATAACATGTTGAGTCTTCCCAACCCAGCATGCACCATCCTGACATCCGAGGGATCTCCCTTGACGATTCTCGACGACATCCTTGTCAAAACACGCGCCACCATCGAGCGGGACCGAGAGCTCGTTTCTGCCGATCAACTCGCAGTGATCGCGGCGGCAATGCCGCCCTGTCGCGATTTCCACGCCGCCTTGGCGGCCGGAGAAGCAGTGCAGCTGATCGCGGAGGTCAAACGGGCCAGCCCATCGGCGGGACTGATCCGCGACGACTTTGATCCCGCCACCATTGCGGCGGCCTACGCCGAGGGTGGCGCAGCCTGTCTCAGCGTGCTGACGGACGAACCGTTCTTTCAAGGTTCGCTCGACTACCTGCGGGCGGTACGCCAAACGGTCGACCTACCGATGCTGCGTAAGGATTTCATTATCGATGAGTACCAGCTTTTGCAGGCCCGCGCAAACGGTGCCGACGCGGTCTTGCTGATTGCCGAATGCCTCACTCCCGAACAGCTGATCGAGCTCGACGAGCGGGCGAGTGCGCTCGGGATGCAAACACTGATCGAGCTCTTCGAGCCAGAGAATCTCCCCGCGGTACTGGCGACGAAGACCCGCTTAGTGGGTGTCAATAATCGCGATCTGCGGTCCTTTCACACCGATCTACACCACACCCTGCGAGTGGCAGAGCAGATTCCAGCGGATCGTTTGATCGTCGGCGAAAGCGGAATTGCCAGCCATGAGGACGTGCAGCTCCTGAAATCGGGGGGCGTCAAGGGTATCTTGGTGGGAGAATCCTTGATGCGTCAGGACGACATCGTCGCCGCGACACGGCGGTTGTTGGGGGCGTAGGATACAGCTCCTATCAATTCATCGACATTCATCATGACAGACCGGTTACAACTCACTCGCATCGGTAAATCCTTTGGTGCCACGCGGGCACTCGACTCCGTCGACCTCCATGTCGCTGCGGGCGAGGTCCACGCGATCATTGGTGAAAATGGTGCGGGCAAAAGTACGTTGATGAAGATTCTCAGCGGCGCGCATCGGCCCGACCAAGGAGAGGTCCGGCTTGACGGGCAACTCGTCGAATTCGCCGACCCACGCCAATCCCAAGCCGCTGGGGTGGCGATGATTTATCAAGAACTCAATCTGGCGCCGGAGCTCTCCGTTTGTCAGAACATCTTGCTCGGCCACGAAATCCGTCCCACCGGCACCGCCCTGAGATCGATCGCCCGTCGGATCGGTTGGATTGATGGCAAAGCTGAGCGGCGATGGGCGAGCGAAGCACTGGAGAAGCTCAATTGCGGGCATCTCGCGCTCGATCGTCCCGCAGGCGAACTACCGATCGCCGAACAACAGATGGTCGAGATCGCTCGGGCGATCGTCACTTCCCAGCACGACACGTCTCAATCGCTCCAACTGCTGATCCTCGACGAGCCCACCAGCAGTTTGACGCAGGTCGATACGCAGCGGCTCTTTGCCGTCATCGAACAGCTGGCGGCCACCGGGGTCAGCGTTCTCTATATCAGCCACTTTCTCGAAGAGTGCCAACGCATCGCGGATCGCTTTACCGTTCTTCGCGACGGGTGTAGCGTACGGAGCGGACCGATGCCCAAGGGCGAAACGCAACCCAATGATGCGCTCAGCCGCGTCCCGCCCCAGGCGGGAGCAACAGCCGGAGCCCCCAACGCAGAAGCACACGACAGGCAGTTACCCGGCCCACAAGTGCCCGACGCAGAAGCACCCGGCGCGGAGCCACCGGCATCCATGGACGAGATTATCCATAGCATGGTCGGTCGCGAACTCTCCAATCTGTACCCGCAATTCGCACATACCCGCGGCGAGGTGGCTTTGCAGGTCAGGCAACTCTCGAGCGATGCCGGCCCCGAGGCTGTCGATTTCGAGGTCCATCATGGAGAGATATTCGGAATGGCTGGACTGATCGGTGCCGGACGGACCGAGACTCTCCGCGCCCTCTTTGGGCTCGACCGCCTCGCCGGCGGGAAGATTACCGTCGAGGGCCGAGCGGCCAATCGTCGGCGCCCCGACCGAAGTTGGGCGCGCGATCGCATGGGAATGGTTTGCGAGGATCGCAAAAATGAAGGATTGTTTTTATCTCGCAGTCTCAGCGACAACCTGACGATCACCCGGGCACGATCCTATCGGCGTTTCGGATTGCTCGATGACTCTGCGATGGTCGAGGACACTCGGCGGTGGATGCAAAATCTCGACGTGAAGGCTGCTTCCCCGGACCAACTCATCGGCGAACTCTCGGGCGGCAATCAACAAAAGATCGCCCTCGCTCGATTGCTACTGCACGACTGCAACATCCTACTACTCGATGAACCCACACGCGGAATCGATATCGGCAGCAAGAGCACGATCTACGACCAGATCGGTCGGCTCGCCCGCGACGGAAAAGCTATCGTCCTGGTCAGCAGCTACCTTCCCGAGCTCCTCGGTGTCTGCGACCGCATTGGTGTCTTCTCGCGCGGCCGATTGGTTGACATTCGTGCCACAGCAGACTGGAGCGAACACCAGCTCCTCGAAGCAGCGATTGGCTGACGTCGATCGCGTCCAGAGCGACCAACGATCGTGAAGCAGGCTGGGAATGAGACTGTTTGGATTCCAAAGATTCGCTTTCCAATAGGCACTCGCTGTATCAATTTTGTACCAGACGCTCGTGCTCGATTGGCTGGCAGCTTACTCTGCGGTTGCCGACCAATCGTGTTGGTCGGATCGATCCGGATCTCCGAACACCCATTCCAGTTGAGACCGCTATGCCAACGCTCGCCTCTTTGACATTGCTTGTTCCGTTCTTCCTATTGTGTGCCGGCTCGGGAAACGCTGCCGACTATGATCCGCTGGCGAAGCTCGATCGAAGCGAAGTGAAAACGTTATATCTCGACCTTACGGATGCGGGCCGCGACCGGGTGATCCCGTTGAAAGTGTACTTGCCCGCATCGGAGTCTGCCGAGCCGGTCGTGTTGTTCAGCCACGGACTTGGCGGTGATCGCGAGGGTAGTTCCTATCTCGGCGAACACTGGTCGGCACGGGGTTATGTCGCGATCACGATCCAGCATCCCGGCAGCGACTCGTTGATCTGGAAGGACAAGCCGTTCGGCCAGCGTCTCGCTGGGCTGCGAGGGGCCGCGTCGCCTCAAAGTTTCATCCAGCGTATCGATGACGTGAAAGTGGTCATTGACCGACTCAGCGAATGGAACCGTGACAACGCTCATGTGCTCGCCGGCCGGCTCGATCTGAACCATCTCGGAATGTCTGGGCACTCGTTTGGGGCATTGACCACGCAGGCAGTCTCTGGCCAATCGGCGGGCTGGTTGAGTCAATCATGGACGGACACCCGCATCAACGCAGCGATCGCGATGAGCCCGAGCCCACCGCAACGAGGTGATGCCAAGAACGCTTTTGGAAGCGTGAAGATTCCCTGGTTACTGATGACCGGAAGCAAAGATGTCTCACGCTTCAGAAATCAATCAGCGGAATCTCGGCTGACTGTCTTCCCCGCTCTGCCGCCAGGCGACAAGTATGAGTTGCTGCTTCACAATGCGGAACACTCCGCGTTCAGCGACCGTGCCCTTCTCGGCGACACCGAGCCGCGAAATCCCAATCATCATCGCGCCATTCTAGCCTTCAGCACCGCGTTCTGGGATGCCTACCTGCGTGAAGATTCGTCCGCGAGAACCTGGCTCACGGGGCCGAACGCGCGAGAGGTGCTCGAGCAGCAAGACCGGCTTCAGATGAAATGAACGCTGTCAGTTAGCAACGCCCTACCACAATTGCCAATTGCCCGAGTACATGACGTAAAAGCCTAGTAGCAAATTGGTGACCATGTGGGCGGTGATGCAATCCCAGATGTTCCCTGTTCGCAGCATCAACCAACTGACGAGTGAGAACCAGACCATGGCGGCGAATAGTTCTCCGGGGTGCATCAGCATCGGAACTGCGGTGCCGGCGATGAGCGCCTGCCACCCGACCTGGCTTAACGACACGCTGTCCCATCGATCGGGATCCTCGACATAGCGGATCAAGAACCCACGTAGAAACATTTCCTCGGCCACTGCGATCACCACGGCCAAACCGAAGAAACGAACGGCGAGAAAACCGTAGGCCAGCAATGGTCGATGACTAAGTGCTTCGAGCGGGTTGTAAGCGACACGCTGCCCTCGCTCGGTGAGCCACCCGAGCCCCAGCATCCCTTCGATATCGAGGTTGACGAATCCTACCCAGAGAAACACACCGATCACGCCGACGCCGATCGCGATCGGATGGATTCGCATCGGGAAGACGCGGTAGGCTGGCCAGACGAGGATCAGGGCGAGTGTTGTCAGCAGAATCTTGGCTGTGTAGACCGCCGGATAGTACTCGGGGTGAATCAAACCAAAAAAGCTCGGTCCTCCCTGTGGGGTCGCTTCGAGCGATCCGACCAATAGGAACACCATCAGCGGCAGGACAAACGCTACCCACGGATGCTGCTTGAGCAGTCGTTGGCGAGCCGAAACATCGGCGGGACGATCATCCGAAATTTCTTTTGAAGAGCTCATGAAGGCGGTAGCGGCAAAACAGAGAAATAGGTGCTACGAAAACGGGCAGTGAGATGATATCAAGTGAACTCCATGGCTGCATGTGCATGCACGTCAGCTATACTCAACGAGAACAACGACAGGATACCTGATCACCTTCCCATCGGTTCCCGAATCAATCAGCCTTTGAGCGAATGTTTGCCGATGACGGAGCCTGCACGCGAACGTACCGACCGCTGCTAAGAGGTTCCCGCAACGCGTCACATGTCGTTGCTTCGATCCATTTCCCGAGAACACTCTACGCCGGTTTTCAGTTGCTCCAGACCAACGCATCTCGATTGTTACGGGCACTCTCGTTCGTACTGGTGATCGCAACGGTCGCTTCGATGCTGGCACCGTTCCACTGGGTGTTCGATACGGTGGCGAACCTGCGAGTCCAGGGGCTGATCGCGATCGCCGTCTTGTCAGGGGGGGCGCTGTTGCTGCGGAGTTGGTGGATTCTGGTTGTGGCGGCGATGTTGCTATTGATCAATCTATCGATGATGAATTTCGGAACGCTCGCCGATGCAGGAGATTTCGGCAGTCATTCGGGGCTGCGGATCGTCACGACGAATGTGTTGGCATCGAACCCTCGGCACGATGAGATCATTGACGAGCTGGAGTCGATCGATGCCGACGTGATTGTGGTGGTGGAACTCGGCGCGAAGCTGGCCGCCCGGGCGGGAGAGTTTTTTCGCGACTCGCATCCCTATCAGGTGTTCCATGAACGCGAGACGGGCGATTTCGGCATCGGGTTGATGTCACGATTGCCGCTGCGATCCGATCGAGCACTGCGGCTTGACGGTTGCCCGTTGACGCTCGAAGTGGTCTTGGACGATTATCGAATCATTGCGACCCATCCCCTGCCGCCGATTGGTCAGCATGGCTTCATCCATCGGAACCGCCAGCTTGCGATGATTGCTGAGCAGGTCCGGCCTGAATTGGCCCGGCCGACACAAACGATCATGGTCGGCGACTTCAACCTCACCCCTTGGAATGCAAACTTCACTCATTTTCTTTACGAATCGGGTTTGCGACGAGTAGGCCCGCGTTGGGATCTCCGCCCCACGTGGTACGCCCGCCTCGATCCTCCGCCGGGTCTCCGCACGTTGCTGGGTTTGCAAATCGATCATGTTCTGATCAGCGATGACCTTGTCGGTACCGACTACCATATCGGCCACTACTGCGGCTCCGATCACCGCAGCGTGAGTGTTCGGCTGCATCGCCGAGAGCCATAACAACGCGGTCGGACGCGACCCATTCCGGCGACGGTTCTCCGCCATTCGCCTTGCGGTAGGTCGCTGTGTCGCGTCATCTCGCGGGGACTGGCAGGAAATAGCCAGAGAGGACCAGACTCCAAATTGCCTACTTGGCTGGCGATCGGATTGTGAATCGTGACCAACTTGGCCTCATCGCGAATCCGCGCTAGGACGACCGTGGCAACCAGTGCTATCGCCACGGGGTAATTCAAGCGGAGCCTGGGGCCAGTCATCCGACACGCTGAGGGGGAAGACCCTACGCGGGTTGGTGCCTCTTGGTGTGGACGAGGGCATAGACACAAGGGACCAGTACCAGCGTCAAGACGGTGGAAACGATCATCCCGCCCATCAAGGCTCGGGCGAGCGGAATCATCGCTTCGTTACCCGGTGCCCATTGGATCGACAGTGGCAACATCGAGGCGACCAGCGTCAGCGAAGTCATCAAGATCGGACGGAGCCGGACCTGGGCAGCCGACATCGCTGCGTCGCGCGGAGCGAGTCCTTCCGCCCGCCGCTGGTTAGCAAACTCGACCAGCAGAATGGAGTTGTTGACCACGACGCCAATCATCATCAGTGTCCCCATCAGTGACTGAATGTTGATGTACGTATCGGTCAGATACAGAACCACGAGCACACCGCCGACACCCAAGGGGACTGCCAGCATGATGATGAGCGGATCGACGAAGGAGCGGAACTGGGCCATCAGGACGAGATACACCAACAGCGTCGCAACGGCGAGACCGACGCCGAGCATGCTCATCCCCGATCTCATCTTTTCAACGGGACCGCGGAGCGTGACGGCCACGCCGTTTTCGAATTCCATGCCAGCCAATTGGGTGTCGATGTCGGCTGCGACGCTGCCGAGATCGCGGCCGGAAATGTTGACATGCACATCGTTGACGCGGGAGATGTTGTAGTGCGCAATCTCGCCCGGAATCGTCACACGTTTGACAGTGGCAATGTTCGATAGCGGAATCGTGACGGGGCCATCGGGCGTGTTCAACGACAAGGGAATATTGCGAACCTCGTCCAATGATTCAAACTCGTTGGATTCGTACTGCACACCCATGAAGAAGTCGACACCGGTCTTGGGGTCGATCCAGATCGTCGGATCGTAGCCGACGCTTGACCCGAGTGCGGTCAGCACGGTCTTGGCGACTTCTTCCTGGTCGACACCCAAATACTTTGCCCGTGTCCGATCTACTTGCACGTCAAACTGTGGATATTCCAGCGACTGGGCGATCTGCACATCACGCGTGCCGGCAATCGGGCGGACTGCCTCGACAATCCGTTCCGCGGCGTCGCGACATTGCCCGAGCGTACCGGCCGATACCTGCACGCTGATTGGTGTCGGCACGCCTTCGTTGAGCGCCATGTTGACGATTCCACCCGAAACGAACATGAACTCCTCCAGGGGATACTCCGCCGCCAATACGCCCCGCAGATTCTCGATGTAGGACGCGGTCGTGACGCTCCGCTGCTCCTGCTTCAAGTTCACAATCACATACGCGGTATCAGGCCCCGAATTGGAACTCAGGACCGTGGAGAAACCGGCTCCCTTGCCCACCGGCAATCCGATGTTGGAGATAATGGTTTCGATCTCTTCTTCGGGGATCACCTGTTTGATGGATTCCTCCACGCGAGCAACCAGTTTTTCGGTATCGAGAAGTGACGTCCCGGGCAACGTTTTCAACCGCAGTTCAAAGGACCCCGCATCGACGGTGGGGAACAACTCGGTGCCGATCTTGGGTAGCAGCGCAAACGAAGCCCCGACGGCCACGACGATAACCAGCACGCTGATCGCGGGAGCCGCCATGGCGAGATGGAGCAGCCGGCCATAGAGTCCCTTCGGCTGTGCCGCTGGCTCGACCGTCTTCGCCACGGGCTGCTCGGCCGATTGCTTCTTGCGAATTCGCTCGCGGACAAACGTGGCGCAGTAGGCTGGCACGACCGTCAGGGCGAGAAAGTAGGAGGCGCCGATGGTCAGCGTTGCCGCCAAGGACAGTGGCAGGAAGAGGTACTTGATCATCCCGGTCAGGAACACGGCGGGCAGAAACACAGCCAGGGTCGTGGCGGTACCCGCCAGGATCGCGCCGGATACCTCTTGGGGCCCCTCTCGGGCGGCGTCCATCGGCGATTTCCCCAGTCGCGAGTGACGGATGATGTTCTCGACGACGACGATGCCAGCATCGACGACTGTTCCAATCGCCAACGCGATCCCGCCAAGGGTCATTACATTGATCGTTTGGCCGGAGAAGGCGAATCCGAGCGCGCCGATCAGGATCGCCAACAGAATCGTGGAGACGATGATGATCGTGGGCACAAAGCTGCGCAGGAATAGGAATACGACAATCGTCACCAGCAGCGCACCCAAGCCGACCTGGGTGAGCAGATTCGACATCGCTTTGCGGATGTAGTTGGACTGATCGGAGACGAGCGTGACCTCGGTCGCTTCGGGAATGTCCCCACGCTCCTTCATCTTGGGGATCTCGCGTTCAATCCCTTCGTAGATCCGGTCGACCACAGCGATCGTGTTCTCACCGGGTTCGCGCAGCAGTGGGCAATAGACGCTGCGATTCCCATTGACGCGTACGATGTTGTATTGCAAGGCGGCATCATCGACGACGCGACCGACGTCGCGGATGAAAATCGGGCGGTCATCGCGCACCGCGATTGGAATCGCTTCAATCTCCTCCACATCGGGAAGTGTGTTGCGTGGGTGGATTTGGTAGTCCGTGCCACCCATCGTCGCGGTTCCCCCGGCGAGTACCAAGTTTGACTTTTGCATGGCATCGACGACATCGGTAGCGCTGAGGTGATGTGCCTGCAGTTTGGCTGGATCGACATAGATCATCATCTGGCGAAATTTGCCACCGAAGGGGTGTGGGATCTGGACCCCTTTCAATCCGCCCATCTTGTTTCGGACGGCGTAGTATCCAATCGAATAGAGTTCGGATTCACTCAACCCTTCACCGGAGATTGCCGCCAACACCACGGGGAGGTTCGCTGGTTCGCTGCGCAGGGTAAACGGCCATTCGATTCCCGGGGGCAGGTGAAACATATCGCTCGCCTCGAGGTTGACGATATCATTCATCGCTGAACTGGCGTCGGCACCGGGTTGGAAGAAAACCTTGATCACGGTAGCCCCGGGGACGGTCCGTGATTCTTGGTGCTCGATTTTTCCCGCCAGGGTCAGGGCGCGTTCCACCCGGGAGGCCACCGATTTTTCCATGTCCAGGGTCGGGAGGCCCGGATAGGAGAAGAAGCTGACCACGACAGGCTTCTTGAAATCCGGCAGGATGTCGATCGTGATGCCCGGGATGACCGCAGCACCGAGTGTGCAGAGGGCGAGCACGACCGCCAGAACAGCAAACCGGTTTTTGAGCGAGAGTTGAATCAAGGACATCGGAATATCTAATAGCGAAAGACGCCCGGAGTGACGGTCGTTGTGCAGTCAGCGAACCGCCCGAACCACCAACGCCTCTCCACGCATGAGTGAGGGGTCAGTTGGGGAGGACGGCGACTTTTTGGCCATCGCTGAATCGCTTCAGGTGAGGCCCGACGACGCGTTGGCCTGGCTCGATCCCAGAAAGCACTTCGATCGAGTTGCCGTCGTCCAAGCCCGTCGTGATGTCGGCTCGCGCGATGGTCTCATCCTCGCCGACGACGTATACGTAGCCGTTGCCCTCTTCATCAAATCGAATCGCACGTGAGGGCAGAGTTTGAGCGGCCACTTTCGAATCCAAATGGATCGAAGCTTGTCCAAACATCCCGGGCAGGAGTTTGCCGTCTTGGTTATCGAGCTCGACCTCGACCAGCATCGTTCGCGTGCTGGGGTCGAGGCTGCCGCTGGTTCGTGTCACCGCAGCAACGATGGGCTGGGCAGCCGAGAAGGATGGAAATGTCAGTGTGACTTCATCACCAGGGTTGACCAAAGCCGCTTCGGCTTCGGGCACCGCGATGCGAACTCGCACGCGGTCCACTTGGCTGATCACGAAGAGCGGTTGACCACGGCCAACTTCGTTGGATTGGCGGACCAGGTCGCCGGGTTCGAGGTTACGCTGAGTCACGACTCCCGCGAACGGAGCTCGGAGGGTGGCGTAGTCGAGCAGGGCATCCATTTCCTGTCGCTGCGATCTCTCGATTTCCGTCTCGGCCTGGGCGGCATCCGAGGCTGCTTGGGCGGCGACGACTTGCGCCTCCGCCACCGCGACTTCCGCCTTGGCCGATTCGATCGATGATGCCATGGCATCGCGCCGCGCCGCTTCGGAATCACGCTTCATGCGTGATTCGTCCAGCATTCTGTTTTGCAAGGAGCCTCGTTCGACCAAATCTTCGGTACGATCAAACTCGGCTTGGGAAGCAGCCAGCGATGCTTCGGCGCCCGCCATCTGGGAGCTTGCCTCGGCGAGCAATGCCTGGGCAGAACGAACGCGGGCCTCCGCCAAGCGGACGCCCGCCTGGCCACGCTGCTCTTCGGCGATCAAGCGTTCAATTCGCTTGTCGATCACTTGCCGCTGCATCAGCATTTCGGGGACATCGATTTCGGCAAGCTTCGCGCCGGCCTCGACGTAGTCGCCGATGTCCGCCTGCAGATTCTTGACGAACCCGGACGCTTTGGCTCGGATCTCGGCCCGGTAGAACGCGTGAACGGTTGCCGGTTGCAGCGTCGACCGCTGCACCTGCGTCGTTTCGACTGCGACCGTTTTGACAGGAACCACATGCGTTGCCTTCTCTTTTTTTGCAATGGCTCGATCCGAAGTGCAGCCGCAGAGAGTGAGCAAACAAGCGGCCAGCAAGCCAGAAACCAGCAAATCGAATCCGCCGGTTCTGAGGGCGCGCGTTTGCATTGAAAAAGAGGGGTGTTTCATCAGAATTCTTGGGGTCGCTGGGGTTCAGTCCGCTCCTCGCTCGCCCCCTACGACCGGCAGGATCGTCACAGCCGTAACGGGCGGCAGGGTCTTGCCAGGCAGAGTGAGCAGTCTAGTTCGGACAACGAGATTTTTCGACAAGCAATCTGAGCAATCCGATCGTTTTCAAACGCTCTACCGTCACGACCGCGCCCGCCCCTTGCCGAAGCATCTTCGGTGGAACCGTCGCGATCGGAGCGACGCATGCAACCGGATGGATACGACAGCAACCAGGGAAGGCAGAATGCCCCGTTCACTCCTCACGATCGCCCTCATGGGCATGGTCGGATGCGCCAGCAATCCAGCCCTCCCGGATCCATTCTCATTTCCGGCGGCGTCCCCCGAGCCCGCCGCGGTGACGACAGCTCCGGAGGCCGAGCCCGCCGTGGCAACTCCGGAGGCGGAGGAATCGAGCGGGCCTGCAACCGCCGGTCGCTCCGTCGCCCCGGTCTCGCACGTCGATGAGGTTCCCCTGACGTCGAACCTGAGTGCACTCGGTGAAAGCACCAACGCGGTCGCCGGCACGCACTCGAGCCATGATGAACAAAATCGCGCAGCGATCGCTGCTGCGTCCGAGGGCGTGGCGGAGGTTGCGACGTTCGAGCAGGTGGCGATCCAGCATCCGGGGAGCGGCGTCGTTGGCGAGCCGGTTCAGGAGATCGTTCCCGCCCAGTTGGTTCAGGAGCCAGGTCTGATCGTCGATGAGATGATGGGGCCGGAAATCGAAGTCGATGCCCCGTCGATCGATGCCCTCTCCACCGATACCATCGATCTGAATCTACCATCGGTCTTGGCCATGGTCGGTGGCCAGCATCCCGTCGTGGGGCTGGCTCAATCGCGTGTCCGGGAAGCCTATGCGAGACTCGATCGCGCCAACGTCCTGTGGTTGCCGTCGATCCAAAGCGGGTTCAGTTTCTACCGTCACGACGGCAACTTCCAAGCGGTCGATGGGGAGATCGTGGACGTCAACCGCAACTCATTCCAATATGGCCTGGGTACCGAAGCGGTCGGGGCGGGTACGTACCCACGCCCCGGTCTGGTGGCGCAGTTCCACTTGGCTGACGCGATCTTCCAGCCCGAAATTGCAGAGAAAACCGCCTGGGCGCGAGGGCACGCGGCCAGCGCCACGTTCAATGAACAGCTGTTGCGGGCTGCTCTCGCCTACACCGAGCTACTCGATGCCCATCAGGACGCTCGGATCCTCGAGGAATCTCGCCAGCGGGCTGCCGAGGTTGCCAAAATCACTGCCGACTTCGCTGCCGCGGGCGAAGGCTTGCAGGCTGACGCCGATCGCATGCAAACGGAACTGAGCCTGATCGACAATCGCTTGATCGCCTCGCGTGAACGGGTCTCGGTGGCGTCGGCCCGTCTCGCTCAAGCGATCAGTATCGATGCGAGCAACCAGATTCTACCGATGGACGTCAATGCGGTACCGCTCGACCTAGTCGCCGCCCAGACCGACAAGTCGTCGTTGATCCGCACCGGTCTCTCCACTCGCCCAGAGCTAAAGGAATCGCAAGCACTCGTCGCCGCTGCCTGCGACGCCTACCAACGCGAAAAGTATGCTCCCTTCGTGCCCAGTGTCCTGCTCGGATATAGCGCAGGCGGGTTTGGCGGTGGACTCGGCAATGATCTTGCAGACGTGGCTGGCCGCTACGATTTCCAAGCCGCGATGACCTGGGAGGTGCGCAACCTTGGCTTCGGTGAAAAGGCCGCTCGCCGTGAATCGAGTGCTCGCGTCGAGCAGGCTAAGTTTGAAAAGCTGCGGGCCATGGATCAGGTCGCCCGGGAAGTTTCCGAAGCCTGCAGCCAGATTGATTTCCGCCGGCAACAGATCGCGATCACGCAACAAGCGATTCAAACCGCCCAGGACTCCTACGCTGCGAACTCCGAACGCATCCGCGACGGAGAGGGATTGCCGATCGAGGTCTTGCAAGCCGTCCAGGCATTGGAGTCGGCCAGACGCGCTTACCTCAGCGCCGTGATCGCTTACAACCGAGCTCAGTTTCAATTGCAATGGGCACTTGGATGGCCCGTCCACGCCCCACCGACTACCGCCATGATCACGGAGATGTGATAGGCTGTCATGAATCATCAACCGTCAATCGAGAGGCGTTTTTTGCTTTCCCCATCCCAGCGTCTTGTTTCTGCCGGTGTCTTGTTGATGCTCGGCATCCTGCTTGGTGCCGCCAGTATCGCGGTGCAGGGGCCATTGCCAGGTGATGTCGCCGCGACGAGGTTTCTTCAATCGGTTTTGGGGCCGGAACCGGCTTGGGCGGGACCGATCACACAATCTGCCAAACATCCCTATGTTTGGGGGATGCTCGCGGTGGGATGCCTCTTGGCTTGGATAAGAGCGGGATGGCGAGGTCCGACGGCCGTGATCGGCGTGTTCGCCGCAGTGAAGGTTCTCGATTTCGCGCTGCGTGCGACGATCTACACACCCAAGCCAATCGAGGAGTTCGTCGCGGTCGCTTCGGCCAGCGAGTCGTCGGGGTTTCCGTCCTCATTTGGACTCGTCTACGCCGCTCTCTTCGGCAGCGTGATTTTCGCTGTCAGCAGCGCTAGGAACTGGCAGTCAAACGTCGCCATCGTGATCTCTATTTTCATGATTACCGTGGGTTCGATTTCACGTATTGTCCTTGGCGGACATTGGACGAGCCAGCTCTTGGCGAGTCTCTGTATCGGCTTCAGCTTCGTGATCTTCGCAACCTATCTGTTGAACCGATCGGGTCAAACGCCTGGGGAGCAGCTTGCCAAGCAATCCCCCGAGCACCCCTGATCCCGCCGAACAACGATCTCGCACTTCTGCGCCATCGCCCCGCTCACACGCGTGGTTTAACCGGCGCATTTCACCAGTGGGAACCGGCCCTACATGTCTGGGCCGGAGGGGGACTTCTTGGGGGGGCGTGATGCTTGGACAAATCACCGATTTGGCTCCAAAGGGATGGTCATTTCACCTATAATCGAGGCGTCGTCACCGCCCGTTGCTCCCCTTCCCATTGAGACCACACATGCGTCGCTGGATCATTCCCAAACCGCTGAGAATCGAGTGGGCCTGTCTATTGCTCGGCATTGCCGCCAGCGGGTTGGCGACGACGCCAGCCGAGTCGCGGGAGCCTGCAACCGGCTCGCACGAGGCAGCGGCCGACGCAGCGACATGGCCGCAGTTTCATGGGCCGCAGGGGGCTGGCAAGGCTCCTCAGGGTCAGCTGCCGAAGGAGTGGACGACCGACGATTACGCATGGTCGTTTGACCTCGGTGGCACGGATGTGGGGTCGCCCGTGGCGACCGAGACGACTGTCTACTTGCTCGACGCGAAATCGGGCCAGCCGAATGCTCAGCCGGGGGAACCGACGGGCACGATTGATTTTGTCGCGGTGGATCTCGCCTCGGGGGAAGAGCTGTGGCGTCACAGCCACCCCTTCGTTGACATCGCGCGTCACACCCGCAACACACCCGCCTCGTCCACTCCTGCGATCGCTGACGGGCGCGTCTTCTTTGCGTATGCGGATGCCGAGGGGGCTTCTCTCCATGCATACACTCTCGATGGGAAACCGCTGTGGAATCGCAACCTCGGTCCCTGGTCCGGAGTGCATGGGTTCGGTGCCAGCCCGATGGTGATGGGCGATCAGGTGATCTTTTTTAATTCGCAGCAGGTCGATCGCCTCGAGTCATGGCAGAGGGCGGGGCAGAGCCGGATGCTATCGTTCGATGCTGCGACGGGAGCGGAACGATGGAGCACACCGCTGAAGTCAACCCGGCCCTGTTACGGTGTCCCCACGGTCTACCACCCCGCTTCTGGTGAAGGGAACGGTCACGCGGCAGCGACGCCTCAATTGATTGCTGCCAACAAGGGAAATGGGGTGTTCGGCATGGACCCGACCACGGGTGAGATCCTGTGGTCGCTATCCGTTTTCAACAAACGCTGCTGTTCGTCGCCGTTGATCGTCGGTGACCTCGCGATCGCCAGCTGTGGTAGCGGAGGCGGTGGCAACTACATCGCAGCGGTTCGAATCCCCCAACGTCCAGGCGAGTTGCCAGAAGAGGCTTTCCGGCTGACTCGCGCGGCGTCCTATGTCCCCACGCCCGTGGCCAAAGATGAGTTGTTGTTTACCGTCTCGGACAACGGCATCGCCAGTTGTTTCGATACGGCGGAGGGAGGCCGCCCAAGATGGAGTCAACGGATGGGTGGCAACTTTGGGGCCTCGCCGATCCTTATCGGCGATCAGCTCTTGCTGATCTCGCTCGGCGGCACGGCATACATCACGGAAGCTGCGGAAGCAAAACGCGACGTCAGTGAATTTGAGCTTGGTGGCCGCGTCGGTGCGACGCCAGCATTCGCTGCAGGCCGCTTGCTACTCCGCGTCGGTGCGAAACTGCATTGTCTCGATTGCCGGTCTGGAAATTGAGACAACGCGCTGGAGCGATCGTCTACTGCAGTTGTAGCGATAGGACGCGTTGATGTCCGGCGAGGTCGCGGATGCGTTTGATCTCGGTCCACTGGCCGCTCGCGTCCGCGATCGCTTTGCAGGCATCAGCGATCATGGGGCTGTATTCGAGGATAAGCTGCCCGTCGGGGAAAAGGTGAGCGGGAGCGTCGGCTAGAATCCGTGCGATGATCTCGGTACCGTCGGCACCGGAGAGGAGGGCGCCACGAGGTTCATGGTTGCGAACGGTCTCGGGCAGTTCGTCGTATTCGCTCTGGCTGATGTAGGGCGGGTTGCTGCAGATCACGTCAAAGCGAGCATCGGGTTGGAGCGCGTCGAACAGGTCGCTTTGCAGGAGCGTGATCCGGTCGCTGAGTTTCTGCTTGTCGACGTTCCAACGGGCGATATCGAGAGCGGGCAAGGAAACATCGACTGCGACGACTTCGGCGTCTTGCATGCTTTTGGCGACTGCGATGGCGATCGCACCGCTGCCGGTACCGATATCGAGGATTCGTAGCGGTCGATCGGTGAGGTTCGCAGCGATCCGTTTGGCTTGATCGATTGCCTCGACGACGAGGTGTTCGGTCTCGGGGCGGGGGACGAGCACGTTGTCATCGACACGAATCGGAATCGAATAGAATTCGCGAAAACCGACGAGTTGGGCGACGGGGGCGCCTTCGCCCCGGCGCCGGACGAGTTCACGGAAGGCGATCCGCTGCTCGTCGCTGGGGACTTCAGCAAAGGCTGTGTACAGTTCGATCCGTTCGCAGTCACGGGCATGGGCGAGTAGGATTTCGGCGTCGAGCCGGGGCGATTCGCTGCCTCGTGACTTGAAGAAATCCGACGTCCACTGCAGCAGCCGCAGCACGGTCCATGGTTCGGTGCTCGGGGTGGTCATATTGTGGGAGCGTCCGTTGCCTAACAGCCTCTCCGAAAAGGGGTCTGACCCTTTGGAGGTGAGTCAATTGATTGGTTTGGAACGGCCTTGCCGGCGAGGGTCAGACCCCTGTTCGGAAAGGCTCGAGAATCCGTGGTTGAAAAGGTGAACAGCGCCAAGGTCGGCGGATCTGCCGGCGGGCGCGACACGGGGCGTCTACCCAGATCGAACGTGCCCTTGCATTGGCGACATCTCTTGCGGTCTCAATCGATCATGTCGCCGCGAAGCTGATCGCGGTCGTACTCAATCAGTGCATCGGTGACCGGGTTGAGGTCGCCGGTAATGATCTGATCGAGTTTGTAGAGAGTGAGGTTGATGCGATGATCGGTCAAGCGATTTTGCGGGAAGTTGTAGGTGCGAATGCGTTGGCTACGGTCACCTGAGCCGATCAGTCCCTTGCGGGTTTCGGCTTGCTTGGCGGCTTCCTCTTCACGTTTCTTCTCGTAAATGCGAGCCTTGAGGACCCGCAGGGCTTTGGCCAAGTTTTTATGTTGGCTCTTTTCGTCTTGGCACTGCACGACCACACCGGTTTCGTAGTGCGTCAATCGGATCGCGGATTCGGTCTTGTTGACGTGCTGGCCCCCCGGGCCGCTGGCGCAAAACTTATCGACGCGATAGTCATCCGACTTGAGATTGACTTCCACGTCTTCCGGTTCGGCCATCACGGCAACGGTTGCCGCGGAGGTATGCACCCGGCCTTGGGTTTCAGTTTCGGGCACGCGTTGGACGCGGTGGCCACCGGATTCGTACTGCAAGTCGCGGAAGACGTTCTCGCCCTCAATGGTCAGCATGATCTCTTTGAAACCGCCCATCTCCGTGGGGCTGGCGTCCATGACCTCGGTCTTCCAACCGATTTGCTCGGCGTGCCGACGGTACATTTCGTAGAGGTCGCGAGCGAACAATGCGGCTTCGTCGCCGCCGGTGCCGGCGCGAATTTCCATCACGCAGCGAGTCCGGTGCGAGTCATCACCGCCAACGGTGAGGCTGAGTAGGTCTTCCCAGAGGATTTCCCGTTGCGACCGGAGCGATTTCATCTCCGTTTCGGCCATCTCGCGTTCTTCGAAATCGTCGGTTTCCTCGGCGATTTCTTGGCAGCCCTGGATCTCTTCGCTGAGTCGCTTGAATTCCCGGTACTTGCCGACAACGCGGGCCAAGCCCCCGTGTTCGCGTGCCGCCGCGCTCATTCGCGCACCGTCGCTGAGCACGTCCGGATCGGCCATGTCAGCTTCGAGTTTCAGGAATCGCGCGAGCTTGTCTTCGAGATTGTCGCGGATAGTCCCGCTCACTTGCTCGCTTTCTTCGCCTTCTTAGGCTTTTGAAGGCTACCGTAGGTACCGGCAGCAAACTTCTTCTGGAACTTATCGATCCGGCCTGCCGTGTCGACGTATTTCAGCTTGCCAGTATAAAATGGGTGGCAATCGCTGCAAATGTCGATCTTCAACTCAGGACGCACGCTTCGGGTTTGGAAGGTGTTTCCGCAACCACAGGTGACGGTGGTCTCTTGATAATTCGGGTGGATGCCGTCTTTCATGGCTGTTTACACAAAAAAATGGGCTGATTGGGACGCGTCGCTGTAAGCGGGACGCGGGATGTGTGCGATTCGAACCACAGATAGTACGCGAGAGCGGCCTTCCTGTTCAAGGGCTAGCACGCGGATTGTCGGTCGATTGAGCCGCAAAAGCCGGGTAAAGTGGTAGATCCCATTGCACCGGACAACCACCTCGGTCCGAATCTAGGTTATCGTCAGATTGTCGGTGATGCCGATGCCACGCTTTGGCGTTCACAGATTGACGTGCACCGACATCCCGATTTGTGCCTCTTGTCCCTCTACCACGTTTCAGAATCATTCCATGTTGCGAACCTTCTTGTCTTCGATCGGTCCCGTAATCCTCGTGTGCGCCGCCGTCTTCTCGACCGTGGCCGGTGACCACGCCAGTGCCGCGGAGATTGATCCGTCCCAGACCGCTTGGTACGAAAAGTACCGGAATCAACAGAACGCGCCCCAGCCCGATGAGATGTTGCTCAACACGGACCCGGAACCGAATGTGACCGATGGGTTCACACCGCTCTTCAACGGTAAGGACTTGACCGGATGGGCACCCAAGGGGGGCACCTGCACGTTCGAAGCCAAAGACGATCTCGTCGTTGGCCAATGCGTGCCGGGCTCTGACAGCACCTATCTGTCGACCGACAAGGACGACTACACCGACTTCGTATTTTCATGCGATATGAAATGGGAAGTCGATGGGAACTCGGGAGTCATGTTCCGGGCTCAGGCTAAAGACAATGAGAAAACGGACAAGGAAACCGTGTTCGGGCCGCAGGCGGAGATGGAAGGGATTTCGGGCGACCGCTATTGGAATGGCGGCATCTATGGCCAGAGCTGTGGTGGATACTTCTATCCACTCTGGCTGACCGACCACCAAGAGGCTCGCGCGGCCCTGGATCGATCGGGATGGAATCGACTCACGATCCAGGCCAAAGGGAACAACGTCAAGACCTGGGTCAACGGCGTCCCGGCAGCAAACTGGAACGACGACGGCACCTACTCCAAAGGCTTCTTCAGCCTACAGATCCACAAAGGGACTGCAGGCAAAGTATTGTGGAAGAACGTCCGCGTGAAAGAGCTGGATTCGGACGAGTAATCGCCTGCTGCAGGTAAATAGAAGCCAGTGGTTCGTTGGTCGTGGAACGTCGACCCCGAAGTGGGTCGCAGATCCCGTCGTGAATGATCTTCAACCCCATTCGGGGTTGGCAATTGCGTCTCGCGTTTTTTCCGGTGGTGTTCGCTTGCGCTCAAACCACCGGCTATTTTCTTCAACGCCTCCGGCGTAGGAAAACTTAAGGGGGGATCAACAGCTCGACGTCCCGTTCACCACAGAAAAGCTTTCGCAAAATTCGCCACTGATTGATCACGCGTTGCCAAACGCGCGCCTTCCGACCCTCCCAGCTTCGCCGGGCGGGTGAAGTCCATCGTTGATTCACACAATCACTTAAAAACGGCACGGCCTCTCTGACGGCCGACGAAGCCTCAGGACTGTGGTGAGGCCGCCCGGCGTCGGCGGCGACGGATGACGCCGTGGCCGCAGAAGAGGCAAGTGACCATCCCGGTCAGGATCACCGATGACGGTTCAGGGATGGCAGCGGAGGTGATTTCGCCAGCGTCGAAAGCGAGTCCGATTCCGGTGGTCTTGCTGCCGACGAAGCTGATTTTGATATGGTCGATGCCTTGATTGAAGCCACTGAAATCATATCTCCAGGGTCGCCCATCGAGCGAAGATGCATCGTTGCTGATGCCTTCCGGTGAGAGCTGCGACGCCAGCAGGGAGCCGTTGAGCCCATAAGCCTCCACCAGGTACTGCTCGGTATTCGTACTCGCGGTCCCGTCAATGTCCCAGATATCACCGAAGGTTCCTGTGACAACGTTTTGCGAGAACCCACCAAACTGAACCAAGAACGAGGAAGTGGCGCCCCCGACGCTTCCGTCAAGCGTGTCGGCACGCAGGAAAAAATCTCCCAACCGAGCGGTAGCGACCGCGCTGGCACCCGTGTCGTACACCGCTGGATCACCCCCCCCATCGAATCGAAACCCGTTGTCTGGATCGTCGTCTCCCGATTCTTCGAAGTAGACCTTGGGGTCGGCGTCGATATTGGCAACTCCATCGTCGCTGCTATCGATTCCAAACATCACGGTCACGCCGCTGGGGTCGATGTAGGGTGACGTCAACGGCGCATTGTCGGTCGAAGCGGCGCCCGTTGGGTCAGTATCAAAGTCGATGACCAGGTCAGCCTGGGCATGGCTCGAGAGAAAAGCAAACGCCATTAAAACTGGCAGTACAACGGGCTTCCACATCATCAGATCCTTTCGTTTTTTTCTGCCCCGTCGGAATCGACGGCAGCCATCTCATCGTCATCCTAGTGAGAACAGTAACGGTTGCAATCAAAAATCTGCAAATTTCTTCGCTGCCTGAGATCGGAATAGACCGAATTGCAGACCTGCGCGGGGGATTTCTCTGGCAAGTTGTCGAGAGTCGGCTGGGTCGGGTATCCTAAGCGGGATGGATGCCATCACAAACAATTTGACCCCGGCCCAGGCCGATGCGGTCACGCATATCGACGGACCGCTGCTCATCATCGCTGGCCCGGGCAGCGGGAAAACCCGGGTGGTCACGCACCGGGTGGCCCACATGCTCAGTCAGGGGGTGCAGCCCTGGCAAATTGCAGCGTTGACGTTCACCAACAAGGCCGCCGATGAAATGCGGACGCGTTTGGAGCGGCTCGCGCCCGGGCAAGCTGTATGGATGGGAACTTTTCACCGGTTTTGCGCCCAACAACTGCGCCGCTACGCCCCCTACGTGGGACTGTCCGAGAACTACTCGATCTACGACATGTCCGATTCTAAATCGGCGATGAAACGTGCGATTCAGGCCGCCGGTGTCTCGACTAGCCACGCGACACCCGAGCAGATTGCCTCAGCGATCTCGAAAGCCAAAAATCGGCTGATCACACCTGAGATCATGCAGCAGCAAACTGGACGGGCCGGCGATAGCGTCGCCGCTCGGGTTTACCCGGTGTATCAGCAGCAATTGCTGCTCGCCAATGCGGTCGATTTCGATGACCTGCTCTACCACTTCGCACGCCTGTTGCGTGAGAACCCTGAGATCCGGGGCGAACTCGACGCGAAGCTGAAGTACATCATGGTCGATGAATACCAGGACACGAACCTGGCCCAGTACGCGATCGTGCGGGCGATGTCCGTCGATCACCCCAACCTGGCCGTGACCGGCGATCCAGACCAATCGATTTATGGTTGGCGAGGCGCTGATCTGAACAACATTCTCGACTTCGAGAAAGACTACCCGAGCGTCAAAACGGTTCGTTTGGAGCAGAACTACCGCAGCACCCCGAACATTTTGGCCGTCGCCGACCAATTGATCCGGCACAATCGCCGCCGTAAAGCAAAAGAACTCTATACGGAGAACGCCGACGGCGACAACGTGATCCTGCGTCAATATGACGATGGCTACCAAGAGGCCGACGCAATCGCCGACGAGATTGCCGAGCAAATGATGGCCGGCACGGCCGAGCCACGTGACTTTGCGATTTTCTGTCGCATGAACGCGTTGACCCGGTCGCTCGAGCATGCCCTTCGCAGCCGCGGCTTGCCCTATCAAATCATCAACGGCGTCGAGTTCTACCAACGCAAGGAGGTCAAGGACCTGTTGGCGTATTTGCACTTGGTCAACAACCCCAATCACGACGTCGCGTTGCAGCGGATCATCAACACGCCGACGCGGAGCATTGGGGCGACGACACTCGGTCGCTTGCAAGCGTTTGCCGATGCCCAGCGAATTCCGATGCTCGAGGCTGCCCGCCGGGCGTCGGAGATCGACTCCATGTCCAAGCGGGCGCAAACGATGCTTTGGAATTTCGTCACGCTCTACGATCGTTTGCGCCGGATGGCAACCGCTCCGCTCGAAGAGTTGCTGCGGTTCCTCATCGAAGAAACCAAATACATTTCGTATCTTGAACGCACCGCCGTCGAAAAAGAAGATTCCAATCCGATCGCCAATGTCGATGAACTCGTCTCGGCGGCCGTGGAGTTCGATCGCATGCACCCCGATGACGGGTCACTCGAAGCGTTCTTGGAACAGGTCGCTTTGGTCTCCGACACGGACAAGTTCGAAGATGCGGGGAACCGGGTCACGCTGATGACGCTGCACGCGGCCAAGGGGCTCGAGTTCCCTCGCGTGTTTGTGATCGCGGTCGAGGATGACCTATTGCCTCATTACCGCAGCAAACAGGACGACCAGCAACTCGAGGAAGAACGCCGTCTGCTGTTCGTTGGGATCACGCGGGCACAGCAATGGTTGCAGCTCAGTTACGCGAAACGTCGCAGTGTCCGCGGCGACATCCGCGTCGTGATCCCGAGCATGTTTTTGAGCGAGTTACCGCGAGCAGATATGAATGTGATCGAGGCCCGTACGGATCGAGATTTCTTTGACGACGGGGCTGATGAATCGTACCCCGACTCATGGGATCTCGTACAGGAACCGGCGCCTCAGGACGACGCTGAGAAGGAATACACGGGCGACGCGGGTTCGGTCATCCCCGACGTCTATCGCGACCCGTCGGCGAGCCCAGCGAAGGTCAAAGCCAAGCGGACCACGCCGACCATCGCTGCGTCGCTCCAAACGGCGAGTGACCTGATGTCGTCCGACCGTGTGCCACTCGGGGCCTACCGCGAGGGCAGTTTGGTCCGGCATCCTGAATATGGAGACGGCACCATCACCGAGTTGACGGGCCGGGGGCCTAAACGGACCGCTAAGATACGTTTCTCCGACGACCAGAGCGAGCAGACCTTTCGGCTTGCCTTCGCCAAGCTCGAGTTAGTCGACGCGGAGAGCCGGTAGGGCATTGACAGATTTTCCTGGGATCTCCAGGCTTTTCATTATCCTTTGACATTCACCAGTGCGTTTCGCTGCATCACCTAAGAGTCGAATAATTCCATGGCAAAGATTGTATACACGATTACCGATGAAGCCCCCGCCCTGGCGACCCATTCGCTGTTGCCGATATTGCGTGCCTTCACAGCCGCATCGGGACTTGAGTTCGAAGCCGCCGATATTTCGCTGGCCGCTCGAGTGCTGGCGAGTTTCCCCGAGCGATTGACGGCCGAGCAACGCGTGCCTGATGCACTCGCCCAGCTCGGTGAGCTCGTCAAGGAGCCCGCCGCTAACATCATCAAGCTGCCGAACATTAGCGCGTCGATCCCCCAACTCTCCGCCACGATCAAGGAATTGCAGGCTCAAGGGTATGATGTCCCCGATTTCCCGTCGGATCCTCAGACCGATCAAGAGAAAGACATTCGGGCGAAGTACGCGAAGGTTCTCGGTAGCGCCGTCAATCCAGTCCTGCGTGAGGGCAACTCGGATCGCCGCGTGGCGGCCCCAGTCAAGAAGTACGCACAAAAGAATCCCCACTCGATGGGCGCGTGGTCGGCCGACTCGAAAACACGCGTGGCACACCTCCAAGAAGGCGATTTTTACGGCAGCGAAAAATCGGTCGTCATGCCTGCAGCTGATACGCTGCGTGTCGAGCACGTGGCGGCATCGGGGGATGTGACCGTGTTGAAGGACGCCATCGCGGTTGAGAAGGACGAAGTCGTCGACGCTGCCGTACTCAGCCGCAAGCAGTTGCAGGCCTTCGTGGCGGAGACTGCCGCAGCAGCGCAGGCGGATGACGTACTGCTGTCGCTGCACCTGAAGGCGACGATGATGAAAGTATCCGATCCGATTCTCTTTGGGCACGTCGTCCGTGTTCTGTATTCGGACCTGTTCGACGAGTTCGGCGAAACGCTCCAACAAGCCGGGGCGGATCCGAATCAAGGACTCGGCCAAGTCCTTGGCACAATCGAATCCTTGGACGCTGGCAAACGAGCGCCCGTGGAAGCGGCGATGGCTCGAATCGAATCGGAGTTGCCCTGTCTCGCGATGGTTGATTCGGATCGTGGGATCACGAATCTGCATGTCCCGAGCGACGTGATTATCGATGCGTCCATGCCTGCAGCGATCCGGGCGGGCGGCAAGATGTGGGGCAAAGACGGCGAGCTGCACGATACGATCGCGATGATTCCCGATCGCAGCTATGCGGGTGTCTACCAGGCCGTGATCGAGGACTGCAAAGCCAACGGCGCCTTCGACGTCGCCACCATGGGCAGCGTCGCCAACGTTGGCTTGATGGCCAAGAAGGCGGAAGAGTACGGGTCCCATGACAAAACGTTTGAAATGGCCGCGCCCGGAGAGGTCCGGGTCGTCAACGGTGATGGCAAGACCCTGCTCAGTCACACAGTGGCCGAGGGTGACCTGTGGCGAGCCTGCCAAACCAAGGACGTCGCCATCGTCGATTGGGTGCGTCTGGCCGTCGCGCGCGGCCGGGCGACCGGCGCCGCTGTCGTGTTCTGGCTCGATGCTAACCGCGCCCATGATCGCAACTTGATCACTAAGGTGGAAACCTATCTGAAGCAGCATGACACCGACGGGCTCGATATCCAGATCCTGGCGCCGGTCGACGCCACCAGGCACGCTTGTGCACGCTGCCGGCAGGGGCTCGATTCCATCTCCGTCACCGGCAACGTGCTGCGGGACTACCTGACCGACCTGTTTCCCATCCTGGAACTCGGCACGAGTGCCAAGATGCTCTCGATCGTGCCACTGTTGGCGGGCGGCGGGATGTTCGAAACCGGAGCAGGTGGATCGGCTCCGAAGCACGTCCAGCAGTTCCAGGCTGAGAATCACTTGCGTTGGGATTCACTCGGCGAGTTCCTCGCGATTGCCGTTTCGATCGAAGACCTCGCTGAGAAAAGCGGCGGAGGCGAACTCGCTGTCCTAGCCAAAACACTCGACTCAGCAACGGATCGCTTTTTGGAAGAAGACAAATCACCTTCGCGAAAAGTGAACGAACTCGATAACCGGGGAAGCCACTTTTATCTCGCACTGTACTGGGCGGAGGCGCTGGCCGCTCAAGACGACGATGCCAAACTCAAAGAACGCTTCACGCCGATTGCGAAGCAGATGTCGGAGAATGAAGACAAAATCGTCGGTGAGCTCAACGACGCTCAAGGAGTCGCGATGAACGTGGGCGGATACTACTTCCCCGACCCGGCAGCAGCGACGCGGGCGATGCGACCGAGCGAAACGCTCAACGGTATCATCGATGGTGTCGCGGCAGGCTGATTTAGGGGCAACTGAGAAAGGTGTGCACCGCGATCGGCCGACGCGTCTTTTTTGCGTTGGCATGGATCGCACGGTATAACATCGATCTCTCTCGTCGTCACTTTTCTCCTTGCCAACGTCGCCCATGAGTACGGTCAACGCTGTTTCCGATGCGGTTTCATCGGGCGATTCACCCGATCGCCAGACGGCGATGACGCGTTGGATGGAGCGAATCGATGATTGGTCCGAACGGTTTGGCGACAAACTCAATCCGATCTTGGTCAAGGAGACCCGTCAAGCGCTCAAGAGCCGGCAGTTTGTGCTGACATTCTCAGTGCTGTTGGTCGCGGCGCTGGTCTGGACGATCGGCGGCAGTCTTTCATTGATGCCGCTGATCTACACGACGCCCTCGGCACCCCGGATGCTGATCGGGTACTACATTGTGCTCGCGATTCCCATGCTGTTGGTCGTGCCCTTGGCAGCCTACCGATCGCTCGAATCGGAGATCGATGATGGGACGCTGGAACTGCTCTCGATCACGGCGCTGAGTCCGTGGCAGATCGTCCTGGGGAAACTCGCTAGCGCATCGCTGCAGATGATGCTGTACCTCGTCGCCTTGTTTCCCTGTGTGGCATATGCCTACACCCTGCGGGGCGTCGATCTGCCAACGATCAGTCTGATGATGGCTGTCTTGATCACGGCAGGACTGGGGTTAACCGTTGTGGCGTTAGCGTTCGCTCCACTGGCGAGAGGGCGATCAGGCCGGATCACCACCTTGCTGGTTGTACTGATGGTCTTGATGATGGGCGAATATCTGATTGGCATCGGAGTAGTCTACACCATCGTCTACGGCAACCCGCTCACCGTGGGCTGGACCGTGTTCCTATTGGTCACGATGATCCTGTTGACGATCTCTCTTAGCCATTTGCTATTAACGGCAACGGCGGCGCAGTTAACACCCGAGAGCGAGAATCGCAGTAGCGGTGTTCGCTGGTCACTGCTCGCATTGACGATTTTGATTGTGGGGTGCAACGCCTTTGCGATCGAATGGATTCTGGAGGAGCGCGGACAAGTCTTGTACATTTTCTTTCCCTCGCTCGTTTTGCTCGCGAGCTTGTGGACGTTCGGCGGTGCCCTGATGGCGTCGGAATCGGCGAGCGTGACGCCGCGAATCCAGCGTGAATTGCCAGGCAATTTTCTCAGCCGAATGTTGCTGCTGTTCTTCACGCCGGGGCCCGCAACGGGTTTGGTGTTTGCCTGTTTGGGGATACTGCTCGTGATGACAGCTGCGCTGCTGGGGCTGGAGCGGATCCAGGATCTTGGCAGCCCATTGCGGCCACGTGAATTCAGAACGCTGCGATTATTGGCGCTGACCTATTCCGCCTATTTGATTGTATCGTTGCTGTTCGTTCGCGCGATTGTGGCGATTGTGCGTATTCGCAATCATCCCCGTGTGGAGATTGGCTTGGCGGCTTTGATCGCCGTCGCGGTGCTGGCCGCATTGGTCCCCTATTCGATTGCGCTACATGCCAATGATTATCGCCCCTTTTCGTACTCAGGTTGGCAGACGACGAATTGGGTTTGGACATTGAGTCAGATCGTCGACGGCCAGACGCCTGCCTTCACGCTCGAAGTATCGGTTTTGTTCATACTGATCAGCATTCTGATTGCGATTGCGACGGTGGGACGCCGGGCGCTGGCCATGCGCACGGCCACGCCCGAAGCGGTACTAGCGGAGCAGCAGAAAGAGAAGGTTTGACGGACATCCGCGTTGTTCGGCTGACATCGATCGCTCGTCTCGATCTACCTCTGTGGACGAAATCTATCGGGCTCGCGTCTGATAGCATTGGCAAACGATATGACAAGAGAATCCGATCTGGGCCATCGCCCGTTCGAGTCTACATGTGTTGCATCGTCTCGCCGGTTGCGAAAGAGGGCTGAACCCTTTTCCAGATGTCGTATGTGTGGGCACCGAAACTATCTGAGCGAGTTTGCCTCATGCGACATTCCCTACCACTCTTTCTCTGCCTCGCCGTGCTCCCCCTCCCCGCGGCGTTGGCAGAGACTCCATGCTCAGCAGTCGCCGGCGCACCGGGTTTGCTCTCTTCGGCGCTGACCTCGTTCGAGCAAGAATCGGATTTTCCCTTTCGGTTCGTGGCTTATCTTCAAGCGGCGGATTCGCCCATGTGGGACGAGCCGGATGATCGTAGCATCGACGTGGAAGAGAGTTGGAGTCTGCTGCCGATCCGGGTTCAAGATGCCACACTTCAGGCACCCATTCAGACAACTGTCGAAACCGTAGCCGAGGCAGGGGCTTCGGAGGCATCGGCGTCAGGGCAATTGGACGATACCGAGCGGTTAACGCAGCGTCTCGCTGAGCTGAACAAGCCTGCCCGCCTGCTGTCGATTGAGGTTCCTGCTGCCCAGCCCGGCGACGCTCCTGTCAATCAAGCCGCACAGGTTTTCAACCGACGGCCCTTTTGGGTTCATGGCGGTGTGAGCTCGCCACCGCCGCCGCAGCGCGTTCATATCACTTTCTATCATCAGCCCACCTACTATCAAGAACTCAATCTGGAACGCTGCGGGCGTCTGGATTGCGAGTGCTGTGGATGTCTACAAAACCTCTCGTCGAGCATTTGGTTTGTCGGCAATACCTTGATGCTGCCGTATCGGGCCGCGTCCCAACCGCACTGCCAATGTGTGCCGAGCTACGGTGATTGTCCGACCTGCCACCAATACGACTGCCCGGTGGAACCTCTGTGTGTGAAGGATGGATGCGCCAGCACGAGCCGTGGGTTGCTGAGTCAATCGGCGGCGCTGGCCGGGTTTGCGTTGCTGCTTTGGTAAACACTCTGGTTGCGATGTCGGGGCCGAGCGATACGATGGTGAACTATGAGTACCGACCCGCTCCTGAACGAACCCACCGGCGATAAGAACGCTGCTGCTTCGGCCGAAGTTGTCTTCTTGGGCACCGGGACGAGCGTGGGTGTTCCGGCGATCGGCTGCGAGTGCGACGTGTGCACGAGTTCGGATCCTCGCAACCAACGGACACGATGCGCGATCGTCGTCCGAATGCAGAATGGCAACTTGCTGGTCGACACCCCTCCGGATCTACGCACCCAGTTGCTGCGAGAAAAGATCCCATTGGTCCACGCGGTGTTGTTCACGCACGAACACGTCGATCATCTGTATGGATTGGATGACGTGCGGTTGTTTCCGTTTCGGCTTGGCCACCCCATGCCGCTGTATTGTGAGCGTCACATCGAAGAACGCATCCGACGTGTATATGACTACGCTTTCAGTGACCGTGAACCCACGCATCCCGGTTCCACCCCCCAGTTAGACTTTGTGCCGATTACTCACGACCGGTTCCAAGTATTGGGTGCCGATGTGCTGCCGATACCGATGCGGCATGGTCCTCATTTCAACGTCCTTGGCTTTCGCTTCGGGGACTTCGCCTATTGCACGGATACGAATGGGATTCCCTCCGAGTCAATGAAGCGGTTGCGAGGGGTGGACACGCTTGTTATCGACGCGCTTCGATTCCGGCCCCACCCCACACACTTCTGTGTGGAGGAAGCCATCGAGGTGATCGACGAGATCAGGCCGCGCCGAGCCTACCTGACTCACCTCTGTCATGAGATCGATCATGAGACGGTGGAGTCGAATCTACCCGAGGGCGTCCATTTGGCGTACGACGGCCTGCGATTGACGATCGATCTCTCGGCCGAGTGATTTCCGCTCGGCTCCACGACAGGCATTGACTCTTCCGTCGACTGGGAACGCGCCGGCTACGAACGTGGTGGGGTGTGTAGGATCTGCCCATCGTCGAGCAAGCGTTTCTTCAGTCGATCGTAGCGGATCTTTTGCACGTCGGTTTCGAGCTCATTCGCCATCGCTGAGAGCGTTGCGGCTGATTGCCCGAGGATCATGAACACAGGTTCCATCCGAATCGATCCGAACGCCATGTGGGTCGAAGAGACGCAAATGGGCACTGTTAAGTTGACACACTGTTCTGATCGAGGCAGTAGGCAGCCCATTGCGATTTCGTAGGGACCTCGAGTGCTGACTCCAATATCACCTTCGTTTTGGACGGTGCCCTCAGGCGAGATGTATCGTTGTGTGTTGTGTGAGTCGATGCTGTAGGATCCCATCCCAACGGACTCGGGAGTATCGATTTTTTTGCGTAGATGATTCTCAGTGATGATGAATTTTCCGACCATCCGCCGGGCTTCGCGGACGTAGATCTGGTGCGGCCAATTCCCATTGTCCGTGAATTCATCTTTCGCCAAACCCCACCGCTGCATCTCCTCCTGGATCGCCTGGGGAACACGCGGGTCATGGGCGATGAAATACAGAATCCCTTTTTGGTAGGTTTCGTGTTCTCGGATGATCTCGGCGCGTCGCTCGTAGCTGGCGTCGGGGTAGTCGTAGTTGTAGCCAATGTTGTCGAAGCTGACGGGGCCGTGGTTGTTGGTGTCGGTTTTGAAATTGGGCAGTGGGTCAAACTTTTTAAAGACGTCTTTCCAGCCCGCTTCAAAGCATCTTACGAGGACTTCGTATTGCGACGGGTCGTAACCTTCGGGCTTAGGGAACGGTACTCGGTTGGGCGCATGGTTAGTGAAGCAGGTACGAAAGCAGTAGGCTTGGATGCGATCATCGCCACTTCCGTCGGCTCCAGGCGGATCGCTGCTCACACGCGGGATCACGCCGCTCGAGGGGTCTCCTGGAACGACATAGGGATCGACGGGATGGTCGAGTACTCCAAAGTGGTGCTGGTGATGCCGAATACCTGTTTGCACCCCTGCATGGGGCTCGTCGAATGCGGCCACAGACTCACGTCCGGTCGTCGTTTCGACCCCGGCGGCGGCGACCAGGTCACCTTCGTAGGTAGCATCAATGAACTGCCGACCTGAGTAGGTTTCGCCATCGAGGGTTGTGATGGAAACGATCTTCTTGTCTTTCTTGACCACACCGTTTTCGCGGTCGAGCCAGGCATCGCGGATCACGGGGATCTGATGTTCGGCAATTAGGGCATTAAAAATATCCTCCGCGACGTGCGGCTCGAAAACCCACATCGTGGCATCGTCATCGTCGCTGGCGCGGTGCCCTTGGGCGCGATCGCCGTACTCAGCACGCTGCTGGAAATTCCAGGAGTCGGCGTTCTGATAGTGGCGGTATACGGCTTGGTAGAACTCTTTGGCCAAGCCACCGATGACGTACTTGTTTCCGGTATCGGTCCACCCCAATCCACCGCTGGTAAGACCACCCAAGTGCCGGTCAGGGGAGACCACGATGACCGATTGATTCATGCGTTTGGCTTGAACCGCTGCCGTTACTGCAGCGGAGGTTCCTCCGTAGATCACAACATCGTAGGTTTCGGCATCTGCCTGCATTGAAAACAGCGATGCCATGAACGTCAGGGCAGCAATCGTGGCGCGTAGGTAGACGGGACGTTGGGGGGAGGGACGCATTGGCTTTCCATGAGCAACGGCGGAACAACGATTGGAGACAGCCGCGCGAACGGGTTTCGCGGCGGCCTCACATTGTACGCCATGGAACTGGCCCCAAGGGGCGGTTACTAAGCCGAATGCACCGCAGGGTTGCCGCTCTCGACGACATAGGATGCGCCGGCAACCGTTTTCCCACCCGGTTTGAGCACTTCATCGGTGATCATGTAGTCCGCGTGCCAGGTCTCGGGGGTGACTCGGCAGCGGATATAGCCTCGCGCGGTATTGTGGTATTTCACACACTGATTGTTCGCGACGAGTCGATCGAGGTGCTTGGGGACCTCGTGCCCATTGCCGCCGCTGCTCAGTGAGGTGGCGACGAACTCCGTTGCTACGATCGGGTCGGAATCACGGCGGTCATCGACGCGCAGTTCATTCACCCAAGCTGAGTGGATGTCTCCGGTGAGAACCACGGGGTTGCTTATCTTGCGTTCAGCCAAGAAATGCATGAGTTGCATTCGCTCATAGCTGTACCCTGGCCATTGGTCCATGGAATAGTTCGGTGTGTCGGCGCCTGCTTTACTGCCCGAATTGCGATCGACCATTCCCATCATCACCTGTTGCGCCAGGACGTTCCATTTCGATTCTGAACGAATGAGTTGTTGGTACATCCAGTTGCGCTGAGTCTGCCCCAGCATGGATTGCGTATTGGCGAGTGCCTCCGCGTTGATCGCTGATTTGCGATCCCCATTGGGCTGATCGCTGCGATATTGCCGTGTATCGAGTACCAAGAAATCGGCGAGCTTACCAAACTTGGATTTGCGATAGAGTTGCATTTCGGGGCCACGCGGCAGACAACTGCTTCGCAGTGGCATCATCTCGTAGTAGGCCTGATAGGCGTTGGCGCGTCGCACCAAGAAATCGGCGGATTCAACGTATTCTTGCTCGCTAATATCGCTGGCATAGTTGTTGTCTGTTTCGTGGTCATCCCATGTGACAATCCACGGGCACTGCGCGTGCATTCCGTGCAACAATGGATCCGAGCGGTATTGCGCGTGGCGGATACGGTAGTCGGCGAGAGTTTGGATCTCTTTGCCATGGTGCGTCCGGACCTTCCCATTACGCCCGGCTTCATACTCGTAGATATAATCACCGAGGTGATAGACAACGTCGACCCCGTCACGTGCCATCTGCTCGTAGCCGGTATACAAGCCCTGTTCGTAGTTCTGGCAGGAAGTGACCGCAAAGTTGAGTTGATCAGGCAGGACGTGTGCGTCGGGGAAAGTGCGGGTGCGGCCGACCGGGCTCGTTGCCTCGCCGGCATGGAAGCGATACCAGTACCATCGATCCGGCAGCAGTCCTTCGACTTCCACATGCACAGAATGACCGAGCTGTGGTGTCGCCGAGGTGACTCCTGAGGCCACGATGGATTGGAAGGACTCGTCGGTTGCTAGCTCCCACGTAACTTGCACGGCTTGGTTGGGCATGCCACCGTCGGGGGTGAGCGGTTCGGGTGCCAGTCGCGTCCACAAAACGACGCTGCTCGAATCGGGATCTCCCGATGCCACGCCCAGCGTGAATGGGTCGTTCGAAAAGGTTGGCGAGGAGTCTGCCCAGGACGTGCGTCCGAGTAGCGGGATCGAGCTGAGAGAAGCCGCGTAGGCGAGGAGCCAACGCCGCGAACGTCCGCCTTCGTAGCGCAAGGAATTCTCGATTTCGTTGCGTGATACCATTTCGTTTTGCTCTTTTGATGGAAGTGCTGGAGACACGGTCAGCGTCAACAGACGACCCGGCGAGAGCTGCCGCTCACGCTGATCGCTCTGTTGAGCAGTGAACGCGTGAGTCTATCAATTCGCCCAGCAGGCGAGATTTCACTTCATCAAAGATTCATGGTGTCACGGGCAATCGCAAGTTCCTGGTCCGCCGCAGGGTGGCACTAGCTAACGATCCTTAGGAGGAGTGTTCTTTCGGGCCGAAGCTCGGCGAGTCGATCGTAAAACGGTCGCCGTTGGGCTGAGGCCGAGACGAAGTTGTCGTTCGCGGGTCCTGCTCGTCCGTCGGTTGCGGGTTTTGGGGAAAGCCCGATGTGTAGACTTGAAAGCTACCGGCAAGACGCTGGCGTAAGAATCCGCCTACCGTTTTTCGGCCAATTGGCGTCAGTAGAAAGAACCCCAGTCCATCGGTTAGCAGGCCAGGTGTCAGCAGGAGTGCCGCGGCGAAGGCGATCATCATCCCATCTTGGATTTCGCGTCCCGGCATCCGTCCCGAAGCAAGGGATTCGCGAAATCGGGACATCGCGGCCAGCCCTTCTCGACGGGCGAGTAGCGATCCGATCACACCGGTGACAACCACGATCAGCAGGGTGGTCATCCAGCTAGTCGCATCGGCTACCCGCAACAGCAAGACGAGTTCGATGAAAGGGATGCAGATGAAAAGGGCAAACAGGCGAATCAACATATGGAGAACCTTGCGAGAGGGATCGACATCGCTTGACGCACTGTTGCAGTTGCCGTCGCCAGACTGCCAGCTTGGCACCTTGATTCGTCAAAAACGAGTCGATAGGGGATAGAAAGCGAATGCCGTTCCAAAGCGAGATTGACGGTAGGGAAGGGGCCATACATCGGCTAGAATGGACGCCTGTCACACCTCCAGCTCCCTCTCCCCCCTAAGCGAATAGTTTATGCCCCGCCTGCTTACCGCCCTTTGCTGCTTGATACTGACCGCCGGGTCATTATCTGCGGACGAACCATCCAATATTTTGGTCATTCTTGCTGATGACTGCACCTACAATGATCTGCCGGTCTACGGTGGCAGCAACGCCCATACTCCCCATATCGATCAGCTTGCCAAAGAGAGCCTCGTCTTTGATCAGGCCTATCTCGCCGAGGCGATGTGTCAGCCCTGCCGGGCTGAACTCTATTCGGGTTTGTATCCAATGCGGAACGGTTGTGCCTGGAACCATTCAGCGAGTCTCAATGACATCCAGAGCATGCCAGACTATTTAGGAGAACTCGGCTATCGCGTCGGGATCGCTGGCAAGGTTCACGTTAAACCAGAATCAGCGTTCCCGTTTGAAACGGTGGGTGGTTACGACGGCAACTGTGTCCGCGACCCAACCCAGGCTCACGATATTTCGGAAGCCAAGGAGTTTGTTACCCGCAAGGACGACGAACCATTCTGTCTCGTCGTCGCGCTCGTTGAACCGCACGTGCCGTGGGTGATGGGCGATGCTTCAGCCTACCCACCGGCGGACATCAAATTGCCTCCGAACATTGCCAATACGAAACTGACCCGGGACGGGTTCTCGCGATACCTCGCTGAGATCACCTACATGGACGGCCAGGTGGGCGAGCTACTGGATCTTTTGAAGTCGACGGGCCACGACGAAGACACGTTGGTGATGTTTTCTTCCGAGCAAGGGTCGCAGTTCCCGGGCAACAAGTGGACGAACTGGAACACAGGGGTGCATACCGCCCTGATCGCACGCTGGCCCGGCGTGGTTGCCGCCGGCCAGCGAACCGACGCGTTGGTGCAATACGCCGACGTGCTCCCGACGCTGATCGACGCAGCGGGTGGTGAGGTCAACGACGCGAAATTCGATGGCAGCAGCTTCCTGTCTGTCCTGCGGGGCGAGACGGATCAGCACCGCGACTATGTGTATGGCGTTCACAACAACGTCCCTGAGGGGCCTCCCTATCCGATCCGCTCGATCAGCAACGGGGAGTATCGCTATATCCGCAATTTGAGCCCCGACAATCTGTATATTGAAAAACACGTGATGGGTTCGAAACCCAGTTCGCACGTCGCCCGCAACTACTGGCGCACCTGGGTCTGGGACTCCACGTCCAAACCGAAAGTCTACAACCTGGTCGAACGCTACCAGCGCCGCCCCGCCGAGGAGCTTTATCACACCGCCTCGGATCCTTTTGAGATGCAGAACCTGGCCGGTTCTGATTCCACTGCTGAGATTCAACAGGAACTCAGCGAGGAACTCGATCGTTGGCTCCAGTCGCAGGGCGACCCCGGTGTCGAGCAAGACACGTGGGCATCCCTGCGGGCCGCTCAGAAGGGCAATCATCGTTTCGGCGTCACTGCCCAGGATTGAACCGGGCTCTTTCTGCCAGCCCTGATGGTTCCAGCCGGATCGCTCGACGCTCGCCGGGGCGTCGAGGACGAGGCCGTGTTGATGGCAAATTGTCTGTGCTCTGGCAGGGGCGATCTGGGCAGTGCGGGTTGGTATCCCTTGGCGGAGATGGGCGTGAATTGATCTGGTGATCGATTTACGCCGGTTGCTAGGGTGAGTCGCAATCCCGTGCTCGCCCGGCAAGGTTCCCTGAGGCGGCACCTGACGCTACCCCCGCGACTGGAACGACGACGCCATGCCTCATCCGATTTCTGATTTGGTAGCCCCGCGAATTTTGATCTCTCGCATGAGCGCGATTGGCGATGCTATTTTGACATTGCCGGTCGCCTGCTGCTTGAGAGAACACTTCCCGGACGCATACATCGCGTGGGTGGTCGAGTCCAAAGCGGCGCCGATGGTTCGCGGCCACCAGGCCCTCGATGCTGTCATCGAGTTCCAACGAGGGTGGTTCACGTCACCGCGAGGTGTGAAGGAGGCTCGTGCGAAACTGCAGGAGCACCGATTCGAAATCGCGATCGATTGCCAAGGCAATACCAAGTCGGCGTTGGCGGGCAAGCTATCGGGGGCGAGTCGCCGGATCGGGTTCTCGGGAAAACACGGTGGCGAGCTCAGTCGCTTCTTCAATAACGAGCGAATCACACCGGTTTTTCATCACATTACTGACCGCTCTCTCGAGTTGCTGACGTCGTTTGGGATCCATCATCCTCGTGTCAGCTGGGATCTTCCTCTGGACGACGAGGACCGCGATTGGGCCAAAGGTTATCGCAATACCATCCGGACACCGAGTGTGGCGATTTTGAACCCGGGCGGGACGTGGCCATCGAAGCTATGGGAATCTGATCGATTTGCCTCCACAGCTCGCTACCTGGCCGATCGCTATGGCTATCACAGCCTCGTGGTCTGGGGATCCTTTGAAGAGCGGTTGATGGCCGAGGAGATCGTGGAGTTATCGCAAGGCACCGCAACGCTAGCTCCCAACACGACCCTGCAAACGCTCGCGGCCCTGATTGAGACCGCCGATCTGTTCGTCAGTGGCGATACCGGACCGCTGCACATGTCCGTCGCCGTCGGCACACCAACCATCGGGCTCTATGGAGCAACCCGGCCGGGCGATTCAGGCCCTTACGAGCAAGCGGCACTGCAGTTGCAGTACGAAGCGGGCAGCCGTCGACATCGCCGCCAAGCCAGCAACCGAGCGATGCGGGCGATTGGCGTCGAACACGTTTGCGCTGTGATTGATGACATGCACCATGTCCCGGTCGCCCGCGCGGCATAACTCCCGCATTTGCCTGCGACCCCATCCATGACCAAATCACCCGACGCCGATTCAAAATCTATCACGAGCGAGGTCAACCCGGACGCGATGCGTTGGGTCGATGGTGTGAGCAACATGCTCGACGCCAAATATCGAGTTCCCGGCACTCGTGTCCGCTTTGGACTTGATTTTCTACTCGGCCTGGTTCCAGGTGCGGGCGACGCGCTTAGCTTGGGATTCTCCGGCCTGCTCATCGCCACGATGGCCAGAAATGGCGCCAGCATACGGCTGGTCATGTTGATGCTTGGTAACGTGATTTTGGACGCGGTGGTTGGCGCCGTGCCGGTGGTGGGCAACCTTTTCGATCTCGTCTTCCGCGCCAATCTTCGCAACGCTCGCTTGATGCGCGAACACTATGAACAGGGCAAGCATCGGGCTCATGCATGGCCAATTCTACTCGCTATCGGCATCGTTGTGCTTGCCGTCCTCGCCGCCTTGTTCGTATTGATGGCGTTTGCTGTGAATGCGCTGCTGCGGTGGATCTTCTAAGACGCTCTGACGCGGCATGACGGATTACAATCGCCGCGAAGTTCGTAGTTTCACTCATGCGTGCGACCGGTATAACCGATTCATTGTGAAGTAAGCTGCCTCCATGAATGGCTCCTGCTGTTGGAGGCGGCGCCTCAAAGGACTCTCCCAGTCCCGATTGAACTGTACCCCCGTGAGAAGGACATCCGTGGTGGCTAACGACGACTCGCAAAACCGCTCACACGCATCGAACACCCTGGATGAAGCTGCGGTTCGTTTCGATGTCGCCTCGTGGCAGACGGCGCCACCTTCGCATACGGGGGGCGATCGAGGCGCCAACGATGTCGAAGCGATGAGACGGAGTGATCGGGATCACGATCTCGACGCCTGGGCAACGACACCTTCGGCGTGGCAGCAGAAGACGGCCATGGAGTTTCGTGTGAGATGCCAGGGACGGCCTACCCGGCGATTGCGTCTGCCGGGCGCCCGCTACACGCTCGGCAGCGGGGTGGGGTGTTCGATACCGCTGGACGATACATCCCTCCGACCGCTCCACGCCGTTCTGATTCGCGATGGCGACCGCATTCTAGTGCGCGCCTACTCCGCTCCCTTTCAAATCAACGACGGCCACGTGAACGAAGGCTTGCTGGCGATTGGAGATCGTCTGCGTTTGGGTGCCTATGAGTTTGAGCTGTTGGAATCTGTTCCCGATTCAGTTGACGCCATCGCCCGAGCGATATCGCACGGAGTGGTGGGGTGCGATGACCACGGCATGAGCCCCGCCGATAGCTGCGACGAACAGTGGTCCCGATCGTTGCACGAAGAAGCCAAGCAATGGCGCGCACTCAAACAGGACACGCAGCGGCGGGAGGCATGGTGCCAAAATCGCGAGCGCGAACTGCAAGAGCAACAAGACGCCCTCGCCCAACAACTCGAGATCATGCGAGAGCGGGAGGCCGATCTGCAAACACAAGAGTCTGCAGCCGCTGAGGTCCATGAAGAATTCCAACACCATTTCAATGAGCTATCGCAGCATCGCGAAGAACTCAAACTGCAGCAGGATGAACTCAACGCGGGACGAGAGCATCTGCGATTGCAGCAGGAGCGACTCGATGGTCGCGATCGGTTGCATCGCCAACAGATCGATAAATTGATCAGTGAGCAGGAGCAATTCAAACGCGTCGAAGCGGACTCGCAACAGAAACTCGCCGATAGCGAAGATCAACTTCAGGCTTCGCGTCGGCAGGCCGAGACAGCAACCTCAGCGGTTGCCCAAATGCGCGAGAAGTTCGTACTCCTGAGCGACCAACTCGAGCAGCTGACCCGACACCAGGAATCGCTCAAGCAGCTCGAAACGCAGCGGGAACACGAGTATCGGCAGCAATCCGAAGAACTCGAGCTCGCTCGCGATGAAGCGATCGCCGAGCGGGACTATGCGTCTGCGCAGCGCGATCACGCCACAACGCAGCGGGACGAGATGGCGCTTCAGCGGGGCCAGCTTGCCGCTCAGCGAGATGAGCTTGCCGCTGACCGGGATGCGATCGCGAATCAGCGAGACGAGATCGCGACTCAGCGGGATGAGCTGGCTGTTGAGCGGGATGAGCTGGCGACCGCTCGCGACGGCGTGCAGGCCGAGCGGGATGAGTTCGCCGCATGTTGCCAAGAGCTTGAGCTGATCGAGAAGCAGCTCCGCTCGGAAGTTGAGCTGCTGCAAGGCGAGATCGCCCGCACGAGAGAGGACGCGGAAACTCTCAACGAAAGTTGCCGCGTCGCTCGTCACCAGGTCTCCGAACTCGAGGAAACTGCTCGTGCTAGTGCAGACCAATTCGATGCCGAGCGTCAATCATGGACGGAGGTGGTCGACGCGTTGCGGCAGAACATTGACGAACTGTCTAGCGATCTCGCCAATGCGCAGGGCCAGCTCTCGAAACTGCGTGAGGACAACGCTCAATTGTCGGAGCAATTGACGGGGACAACCGCCGAGCGGGATGAGGCACGCGCTCAACGCGAGGTGGCAATCGAGCAATGCCAAGCCGCCCAGTTGGTGTGTGACACCGCGACCATGGATTGCGAATCGGCGCGACGCGATCTCGATGCCGCCCGACTCGATGTCGAACAGGCTCGTCAGGAACGCGACGAGGCCGTTGCTCATCGCGATGAGGTTCTCGCGCTGCAAGATGAGGTCTCAGCGGAACGATCAGTTTGGTCGGAGCAGAAATCGCAAGCCGAGCAGCGCTACCAAGAGGCGCGGTCTCACCTTGCCGATGCGCGAGAGAAATGCGAGCGGGCTGTGCGGGCACGCGATGAAGCGGAGGCTGCCCGGCTCAGCGCAGAAGAAGAGCTCGCCGTCACGCTGGCCGATCTCCAAAACATGCAAGCCGAACGAGACGATGCGATCGCCGACCAGGATGAACTGCGGCGACAACGTGATCTTGCCATCCAAGACGCCAAGGACACACGCGATCTGTTCGACCGCAGCAATCGCGATCATGACGATACTCTCGATCTGATCGAACGTCTCGAACAGAAAACACGCGAAGTGATGGATACGTTCGAGACCGAGCCGACGGGTTCCAAACCGCCTCGGCTCAGTCTGCTCGACCAAGAATACGACGCCGCAGTCGATCCCCAGCCGTCCACTGCAACCCTCTCCGATGACAGCGCTTCTATGGATGCGGTGGCCCAGACGGGAGCCGAGCTCGCCGAGTCATTCGATGCCGACGACGTGTGGCCCATGTATTCCAGCAAAGAACTCGAGGCAGAACCATCACCCAAGGTTCCACAGCCATCAGTTTCAGTCGCGGAGCCGTCGGTTGATGAATCCGCAGCCAACGACATCGCTCCAACCGACAGTGAGCAAGCCAGGCATTCGCTGCCAATCGTGTCGATCGTGATGCCGGATGAAGAAGAGAGCGTGAACGCCGAATGTCGCGATGAAATCGCGTCGCTCAAGATAAACGCAGATGCGGGTATCCCCGACTCGACCGAGGAAGAGCTTGCCATCGAATCGCCAGCGAGTGAGGAGCTTCCCCAAGCCGATGCTGCCACGGTAGAGACCGTCAAGAAAACAATCCTCCCAGAGGATGACTCTATTGAAGCGTACATGAACCGTCTACTGCTGCGTGTCCAGGGACGGATCACCGACGCTGCACCGGGGACCGCTGCAGAGGAAGAAACGGAGGAGAGCGAGGAGCAGCCGAGCATCGGTAGCACGCTCGATGCTGTCCCGGACGAAACGCAAGATGCCCACCACGAACCATCTCTCCCGCTGCCGCCCTCGGTCAAGTTGAGCGATGATCAGCGGACCAAGCTGACTGTCTCTTCGCCGCCCGTTCGAAACGCAGCGAGTCGTCGCGGCAAACCGAGTGGTTCGTCGAATCGAACGCAATCGATCATGAAGTTCACTCAAATGGGCGTTGCTCTGGTGTGTGGTATCGCTGCGGTAGTGCTTGTGAATCTCCCCATGCTCAAGCTCGTCGCGGCGGTCGCCGCAGTACTCGTTGCTGCGATTTGTGCCAAAGAAGCACTGGCACTGCGAGCGGAAGTCGCCAGCTTCGAAGCCAAACGACGGGAATCATCCTCCGGCGACGCGATGCCGTCGAAAGCTGCTGCGTGAGTTCGCCTGCGGAGCCAGCTCAGCTGTGCGCTCGCACGCTGGCCACAAGTTTGCTCCCCCGTGTCCTTGTCACACGCCGAAGCGACGATTTCAACTGAGAGAACCGCGGCATCGACACGCGTTCCCCTGTCAGCTTGTCTGACAGGAAACCAAGCTGACTGATGGACCGGGCGATGCTCGGCGGCTAATTCCAGCGGCACCGGGCGGGTATCAACGTGCCCGAGGCTTTCTATCTTCCGGTGATGGGCCAGCCGACAGCAGCCGCTCGATCGCTGCCAATCGCTGAGCACTTTCAGGGGTGAGCCGCACCAAGCCTCTGAAATAGGCTTGCTCCTCGTGCAATGACGCGACCAAGTCGGGCTGCCAAGCCCGGATCAATCGAGGACCAAAGAGCTCGGCTGCCACGCGATCGATTCCGGCGTAGGCTGTGTCGAGGTGGGTTGAGAGGCGTCCCGGCGGCGTTGTTGCACTTTCAAACTGCAGCACAATGAACCGTCGCCGCGAGCCTGGCTGAGTGCCCCCAGTTCGCACCGGTGTCCCTTGGACCAAGATCTCATCGATGAGGTCATAGCCCGCTTGCAGCGCCCAACGCCGCACCAGTTCGGACTTGCTATTGGGCTGCACGATCAACCGACTCGGGATACGATTGGGAAACGCCGATAGAATCCCAGCGATCGCGGCGCCGCCCATTCCGCAGACGCTCAAGCCGTCCGCTTCGCCCTCTTGGAGACCCGCAAGCCCATCGGCCAATCGGACTTCAGCGGATAAACCGGAAAGCGTTCGCGAGGAGTTCTCCCACGGGCTTGCTTTATTCTCGATGGCAATCCCGTGTCGAATCCGGCCCGTTTTTAGCAATGCTTTGAGCAGATGGCCGTGGTCCGAACCGATGTCCGCATGCGTGTGCCATTGGATCAGGCGAGCAACTGCTTGGAGTCGTTGGTCGAGATGGGGCACGTTGGTTCTCAACGAAGAGGGTTCGGGAAACTACTTTTTGTGGACCATACTGTCCCCGCGAGCGACCCAGCTAACTCGATCGGCTGCAACTTCGCCACCTGCCGGATACCCACAAGTATCCCGCCAGGGATGATAGAGAATAGCCGTAGCTCAGCGCAGCGCCACCTACGGTGTATCATCGAAGGTGGGCAGGAAGTCCGCCCCATCTGCGGCACGACGCCAACCTGGGTTGGTTCTTCCGGCGAGCGACGCGATTCGAGCGACACACACGAAGTGCGTCGCTGCTGTTTCGGCTGAGGAACAGAATGCGTTACCATGCTCCATACCACACCAGTGGGCTTGGGCACGTCTACCAGCAGCGGTACAAGAGCTTCCCGAACCAACGTAATGGCCATTTCTTCGGCTCATTCGACGGAAGAGCCAATGTTTCATCAACCAAGAGCCATAGTGAAGTGACCAATAACACCGTTTTCCTTCTGAGCTTTGCTTTCGGCATGCTCACCGCTTTGAGTCCGCTGAATGCTGATGATTCATTTTCCAATACAACGCAGCGGCCACCGAATATTCTGTACTTCTATGTCGACGACATGGGATGGGGTTCGATTGGCCCCAATGGCCAAGCTTCTCGGAAAGCCAAAGGCCTGCCTTACGTGCGTACGCCGAATCTTGATCGGCTTGCTGCCGAAGGGATCAATTTCACGCGTGGCTACGCCTGTCATGTGTGTTCCCCCTCTCGTTCGTCGCTGCAATCCGGTTTCCATCAGGGGCATACCTTTGCCGATCGAAACGACCCCAACAATGCCAGAAAAGCCATTCGGGCGGACGATGTATCGATAGGTGACGTGCTCTCTGACGCAGGTTACGTCACTGGGTATTGGGGCAAATGGGGGTATGGTGGATCGAAAGATAGAGCCAATCCTGTCATTGATAATGTGCAAACGCTTCCCACGTCTCACGGCTACCAATACGTGCTCGCAGAATTGCACCACATCCGCGCCCATACGTTCTTTCAGCCAACGCTTTGGAAGGCGCCGGCCGACTCGCAGTCGATCGGAGGTCTCGAGCTTGTTCCCAACTCGATCGCTGACTACCAAAACAAGAGCTACCCCCAGACCCCGGCACTGCAGAACAGCACCGATTACCCAACGACAGCCTATTGCGACGATGCATATGCGTTCGCCGCGCTCGACTTCGTCCGCGAACAAGGACAGAACTACAACGAGACGGGACAGCCATTTCACGGTCTTCTAGCCGTGCAGATCCCTCACGCACCTTTTGGCGAAATCGCGACTCTGCCGGATTGGGACAGAGCTTACGCGGATGACCCGAGTTACCGAACGCTCGCTGATCAATCGAGGCAATGGGCGGCGATGGTCACGCGCATCGACGCACACTTTGGCAATCTCCTGGCCGCTCTCGAAGACCCTAATAACGACGGCGATACATCTGACTCCGTTGCCGAGAATACGCTCGTCATCTTCCAGTCGGACAATGGCGGGCCAGGTGGGAGGAGCAATGTTGAGTTTGAGGCGAACGGCGGGCTCAGCGGAACGAAAGGGAAGATTCAAGAAGGTGGCATTCGAGTCCCACTGGTCATGCGCTGGCCCGGGAAAATCACCGAAGACACAGCACTCAAGGCAGGAAGTGATTGCGACATGGTTGTGGATATAACCGATATGCTGCCGACCTTCTGCGAACTGGCGGGCGTTCCTGCTCCATTGGGTATCGACGGCGTATCCATTGCTCCAACACTCCTGGGGAGGGGCCATCAACGTCGGCGTGACTTCATCATTCACGAAGCGGGCAACGGCCAGTCCATTATTCGCAACGACCTCAAGCTCGTGCGTTCAAAGAATTCACCGCTAGTGCTGCACGACCTCGAGGCGGACCGCGCCGAAGCACGTAATATCGCTGCCGAACATCCGCAGCTTGTGCAAGAACTTGAATCATTACTGCTTGGTGAACGCGTCACGGAACCCAAAGGCTTCGCGAACACTTACCATGACTGGACTGGTCGAGACGGCGCGAAAACCTCTGCTGCAGACAATTGGTCCGACTACGAATACGCCAACAACGGGATCAGTTACTTGACTGACAATGGTGCTCCCCAACTGTCGTGGATAGCACGAATTGCCAACTCCAGCGATCAGTCCCGGACCGCTCACGCCGACGCCGACCTCGAAGTTCTCGGTCTCCAAATCAGTGGCAACGCCGCAACCAACGCGAAACAGACTCTCGTTCTGGGGCCGGAGATCAACCTCACCGGACGAAACGTAATTCGCGTCGCGTCTCACGCGACACTGACCGTCGACGGGGGAGTCGTGTCGTCGCTGCGTTGGATCGACATTCACGAAGGTGCCACGCTTGACGGCCATGGATCGATTGATGCCACCATTTACAATAGTGGATCGATGATTGCGGTCGGACAAAAGGGGACTGTATTCAACATTCAAGGCGACTACCATCAATCTGCCGGGGCTGAGTTGAGCTTGTTGATCGCAGGCAAGAAGCCAGCGGCGCATGTCACGGGAACAGCAAGCCTCAACGGTAAACTCAGAATCGCGATCGCCCAGGATACTGAACTGACTCCTGGAACGTTCTGCACGGTCCTTACTGCCAACCATGTCAACGGTTGTTTCGCCAACCCAAATGACGAAGTCATCACCGACGACGGTTCTCGTTTCACTATCGGGTACTCCGAAACTGCCGTGACACTGACAGCGAAGTAGGGAATGGGAGCGAACTGCAGCGATGGACCGAAGAGAAGGGATGATAGAAAATAGCCGTAGGTCAGCGCAGCGCCACCTATGGTTTTTCAAACCGCTGCATTGGTCAACGTCTCGCGGTTGTCCATTTGGAGAGCAAAACTAGTTAGAATCCATCGCTCAAAGTTCTTTTCAAGAGATGACCACGCGTCCACGCGGTCGCCTGCAAAAGTTCCCCGATGGCCATGCCGTTTCCTAAACCTTCCATTCTGTACCTGGCATTCCCATGCTACACCCACGCTTTCGCTGCACCTTATTTGTCGCGTTCCTCGCTTTCACCGCTACCCTGGCCGCCACGACATCGATCGTTGCCGCCGAAGCGAAACCTCCCAATATCATCTTCATCATGGTCGATGACATGGGTTATCACGACCTGGGTTGTTACGGCAGCCAAACGATTCAAACTCCTAACATCGATCGTCTCGCGGCAGAAGGCATCCGCTTTACCGATTGCTATTCGGGCGACACCGTCTGTGCCTCGGCCCGTAGCACCTTGATGACGGGCACTCATAAGGGGCATACCCCCGTGCGCGGCAACAGTGGTGGCATTCCATTGTATCCAGCAGACGTGACGGTGGCCGAGGTCTTGAAGCAGGCCTCCTACAGAATAGGTGGATTTGGAAAATGGGGGCTGGGAAACCAGGGCCATGATGGCGCCGCCGAACGACAGGGATTCGATCAGTTCTTTGGCTACTACAACCAATGGCATGCCCACACGTATTACACGCATTTGTTCCGCAATAGCGAGAGAGTGGACCTGAACGGTCGTTACACCCACCACGCGATCTTCGACGAAACGATGCGGTTCCTAAAAGAATCGCATGACGAGCCGTTTTTCCTGTATTGCCCTTGGACCCCGCCACATGCGGCGTATGAAATTCCTGCAGACGAACCGGCGTGGGCGATGTACAAGGACAAACCATGGGATCACGCCGCCAAGGTCGTCGCTGCGATGGACTCGATGATGGACCGGCAAGTGGGAGAGATGATGGCCGTTCTCAAAGAGCAAAACATTGACGACGAGACGATCTTTTTTTTCACGTCGGACAACGGGGCCGCGAAACGTTTTGGCGGCATTCATAACTCATGTGGTGAGATGCAAGGACACAAACGCTCCTTGCACGAAGGCGGCATTCGCGTCCCCATGATCGCTCGTTGGCCAGGGAAAATCAGTGCCGGCACAGTGAGTGAGCAGCCCTGGTATTTCCCCGACGTGATGCCCACTCTCGCTGAACTGGCTGGCGTGGCGGATGAAGTGCCAGATCATGTCGACGGGATTTCCGTGGTCCCAACGCTGCTCGGCACAGGGAAACAGCAGCAGCATGAGTATATGTTTTGGCAATTTGGGAATGAACGCGCCGTGCGCAGCGGCAATTGGAAGGGGCTGACCCAAGGCGACTCGTTCACTCTCTATGATCTCAGTCAAGACATCGGAGAGCAAAAGGACTTGTCGCAACAACACCCTGAAATTTCCAAGCGTCTACAAGCCTATGGAGACGCGGCCTACATGGAGCCTCGTAGTCAGAAGGATGATGGCAAGTACACCGGGCAATCTGCCGACCACGAGGAAGCCCAGCAGAAAAAGAAGAAAGCCAAGAAGGCCGCGAAGAATAAGAAGAATTAGGCGAGCAGGATCGATGCCGTTCGTTGACGCAGTGCGGTTCGATTGCCTTGAGAAACGCATGATAGACCTCCGGGCCGAAATTCGCTTGCGTGGCAGTCAATGTCACTGCGACAAGATGACGGTTATCATGCTCTACTACGATTTGCAAATCGTATAGGCACTGCCGCAGTTGATTAGGCAGGTTCGCCTGTCACGAAGGCTCATGCGACGAATGCGTGCATTTTCTGCTGGAACGAATAGAGGAGTAGTTCGACATATGTGCGATCACGAATGTCGTTGGAGCATCTTGATTTTCTCGTTGGCGTCCTCCATCTCCTGGGAAGAAATCAGGTGATTGAAGTAGCTCAGGATTCCGTCCTTAGTTCGCGACAGGATTTTGGCCATCCTCGTCAGTGATGGCAGTTCCGTCGCGGTCGATCGATTCACGCTCCCTCCTCGGGTCGTATTCGTTTACGATGTGGCTTCCTCGTTCATTTGTTCTCTGAAGACCTTGCATGATCTCTCTCCTCCGACCACCATCGCATCGGCCTGAGTGTCCGGTCGACGCGGTGGATTCTGAATACCGTCGACTTCGCATTCAGGTCTTCGTTGGCATTTTTGTCGGTTACGCTGGCTACTACTTAGTTCGCAAGAACTTTGCTTTGGCGATGCCAGACTTGATTGATGCGGGGTTCTCCAAGACGCAATTGGGATTCGCTTTGTCCGGGGTATCGATCGCCTACGGGCTGTCGAAGTTTTTGATGGGAGCTGTCTCGGATCGCAGCAATGCCCGGGTTTTCATGTCCCTTGGTCTGGCTTGCAGCGCTATGACGATGATCGTGATGGGGCTCGTTCCAGCGGCCACGACGTCGGTCGCGGTGATGTTTCTGCTGCTGCTGCTCAACGGTTGGTTTCAAGGCATGGGATGGCCACCCTGCGGTCGCGTCATGGTGCATTGGTTCTCGCACCGCGAGCGTGGAATCTGGATGTCATTTTGGAATGTTGCGCACAACATTGGGGGCGGTCTCGTCGGTCCGATTGCGATTCTCGCAATGGCGATTTTTGGGGACTGGCATGCGAAACTTTATTTCCCCGGTTTCATTGCCCTGGCAATTGCTCTGTGGGTGATGTTGACGGTACGCGATACACCCCAGTCTCAAGGTCTGCCATCGATCGAGGCATACAAAGACGATTATCCGACCTCGTACCAGTACGATGAGAGCCACGAGCAGGAGTTCACGACACGCCAGATCTTTTTTGAACACGTTCTAAACAACCGCTTGCTGTGGGTGATCGCGGTGACCAATGCGTTTGTCTACTTGGTGCGATACGGAGTACTCGACTGGGCACCGACGTATCTGAGCGAAGAGAAGGGGTTTTCGTTCAGCGAGTCGGGCTGGGCATACGCCGCCTACGAATGGGCGGGCATTCCAGGAACGATCGCCTGCGGCTACCTGTCGGACAAGGTATTCAAGGGCCGCCGGGCTCCCGCAGTGATCATTTACATGGTGGCGACGACGGCCTGCGTGATTACCTATTGGTTGAATCCACCGGGCAATACTTGGCTCGATATTGCGATGCTGATCGCTATCGGCTTCTTGATTTATGGGCCGGTGATGTTGATCGGTGTCTTTGCCCTCGACCTGGTTCCGAAAAAAGCAGCGGGGACGGCCGCCGGATTCACTGGGTTGTTCGGCTACCTAGGTGGATCGCTTTCTGCCAATATCTTAATTGGATACGTGGTCGATCGTGGCGGCTGGGACGCCGGATTCATCTTGATCGTGGCGGCTTGCGTGCTGTCGATTGTGCTGACGGCCATGACGGTGAGGGTGGAGGCACGCCATGTGTCCTAACTGGAGACTCCGAAAGACCGAGAGCATCGCCTTTCGGATCATGGCCGAGACGGTGAATGGGGAACAAGGCATCTGAATTTTAGCTAGCGTCTGAGCGGAGACTGCGCGAAAAAGGATAGGCGACACGAGTTGTATTCGGTGTTGTCGACGGCGACGATGACCTGAACGGACAGGCCTCGTTGATCTGGCAATCGCGATCGGACGAGGGTGCGGCTGCAATGAACACGTAGGAACAGGCCATCCCCTTGGCTTGTCCGAAGAGGTCGGGTGCAGCCCCCGGCGCATTCGGCCGGCGGGAAACGGCCCTATCGTGCTGGCTGGTCTGGCGTATCAATCCGGATTCCCCGCGACCTAAACGCGTCTCACCCGCTGATTCGCCAGCGATCCGATAGGATGCTCGTTCAGGCACGTTGCGTCTTGGAAATGAGAAACGCGTCAAGCCTCTTTGCTGGCATCTGGTGGCTAGGCACGATCCTTTGGCCGCCTGCGCGGACGCATGGTTGATTTCAAGTTAAGTCTTCTGGGGATCGCTTCGACCCGTCAGGGGGCGCCGCCTGGTCGTCCTCGCTGAGCATCATCGAGTTCACGCCGGCTGAGAAGTTCGTTGACACTCTGGGCCCAGCCTGGCAATCTCAGCAGCCACTACCGGATTGATCGGGTTTGGGAAAACGCCGCACGAGCTCGATGCTGGGTATCAAATTGGGATCAACCCAGTGATTCAGCTAGAAATGAACTCAGTACGCCCGACAGGATTCGAACCTGTAACCTTCGGCTTCGGAGGCCGACGCGCTATCCAATTGTGCCACGGGCGCGGCTGGGGTGAGAGTGGCTAGTTTGACGCAAAGACGCCGGTTCCGCTAGGGCGCATTTTGCCTCGGCTTGCGTTGACCGGCGCCGAAATCCACAATCAGGGCCGATTGACTCGACTCGTTTCCGCTCCCTTTTCCGAACCATCCGATCCGCTGTGGCTAACTCACCCTCTCAGTCCTCTGGTAGCTCCCATCCCGATTTGACCGACCCGCATGCGGCGCGGCGACATAAACTCGAGGAGATTGTCAAACGGGGAATCGATCCTTACGGGCAGCGGTTTGATGATCGGCAACTCGTCAAGGAATGCCGCCAACGGGGCAGCGAGGTTCGCTTCGTCACGCAAGCGGGTGAGTCGCTCGAGTTGCCGGACATGGAGAGCCCTGAACTGGATTATCGCCAGTGGAAGACTGATCATGGCCCCGGCGAAGAAGTCGGTCCAACGGTGCGGGTAGCGGGGCGGATTATGCTGGCCCGACCCACGGGCAAGCTGATCTTCATGAATCTAAGAGACTGGACGGGCGACATTCAGATCTTTGTCGGCAAGAAACAAGTCGGCGAGGAAAGCTTTGAACTGGCGAAGCTATTCGATCTGGGAGATTTGATTGGTATCGAAGGCCGTTTGGGGCGGACCAATACCGGTGAATTGACCGTCTTCGCCGAGAAACTCTTTCTACTTTCCAAGATGCTCGAGGTGCCGCCCGAAAAGCACGCGGGCATGACCAATGCCGATCTGCGGCAGCGGATGCGGTATGCGGATCTCGCGTTCAACGATGGTGTGATGCAGACGTTCCTCGACCGCACCAAAATCGTCAAAAGTGTGCGATCGACACTCGATGAACGCGGTTTCTGCGAAGTCGAGGGGCCGACTCTGCATACGATCCCAGGTGGTGCTGCGGCGCGGCCTTTTGAAACGCATCACAATGCCCTCGACATGGGGCTGACGATGAGAATCGCACTTGAACTGCACCTCAAGCGATTGATGGTCGGCGGGATGGAGCGGGTCTATGAAATGGGACGCGTCTATCGCAACGAGGGTTTGTCGCCCCGGCACAACCCAGAATTCACGATGATCGAAATCTACCAGGCCTACGGTGACTACGAGTCGATGATGGAGTTGACCGAACGCCTGATCTGCGAGGCGATCGACAAGATCGGTGGCGGGTACAAACGCCAGTACAATGGGCAAGAGGTCGACTTCACCCCGCCGTTCAAACGAGCGACTTACGCGGAGTTGTTCGAGAAGGCCACCGGCATCGATCCAGCCGACCAGGACGCGGTGATGGAGCTCGCGGGACGTCTGAAGATCGAAACGACTGGCAAGCATCCCGATGTTGTGCGTAACGAGATCTTCGAGGAAAAGGTCGAGGACTCGCTCGATGGCCCCATCTTCGTCATCGACTATCCCGCGAGCATCTGCCCGCTGACGAAGCGAAAACGCGACAATCCTGAGATCGCTGAACGGTTCGAGCTGTTTATCTGCGGCATGGAACTCGCCAATGCCTACACGGAACTGAACGACCCCGATCTGCAGGAAGAGCTGTTTCAAACCCAGCTCGCGGGTTTGGATGACGAGGATTCGATGGCCAAGATGGACCACGACTTCGTCCGCGCTCTGCGTTATGCGATGCCGCCTGCAGGCGGTTTGGGGATCGGTATCGATCGCCTGGTGATGGTGTTGACCAACAGCAAGTCGATCCGGGACGTGATTCTGTTCCCAATCCTGCGTCCAGAGTGACACACCGTAGCTGACGCTACGCTGGGCTGTTCAAGCTGTCGGCTTGCGACCCATCTCGGTTGATTTTCATCGAGTTGATCTCTGACCTGTTTTCACCCTCGGCGAGCGAAAAGGCTGATTTCGGAGCTCAATAGCTTGCCTGCGATTTCCCTGGTACGGACGCTCAGCACAACATTGTTACCGCAGTCGCGCCTCCGCCAGAGGCCGAAGTCGGTGGCTAGTCGTTCTTCGTAAGAAACTCTCATTCTCTATCCAAAACCGGCTTTATCCCGGCACTCCCTGACACATTGAGCCGCTTCTGGCTGAGAGGTAGAGACTGCCCCGGCCAAAGCCGCTCCCGTTGGCCGCTACGCGAGCCAGCCCTCATTCTTCGGCATGTTCACCGCGAGCGTCTTCTGCGAAGCTGGGTGTAGACGCTCGACACGACGTAGGGCCGGTTCTACCGGCCATATGCGCCGGTTCGTCGACTCACTTGGCGGGGCCATTACCGACGAGCCGCAGGGTCGCTCTTCTGCCAATGAACGCCCAGCGGATGGCCGGTGGGAACCGGCCCTACTTACTGCCCAAAGCGGCCTTACGAGCGAGCGAGGCGATTGACCTGCGTGCTCTGCGCGTTTGTCATTCGCCGTTGGTTTCTGCAAAACGGCGAATGACAAACACTCCGAGCACGTCATCAGCCAAAAAACATGAAAGGAGGATGCAGACGCTCGACACGATGTAGGGCCGGTTCTACCGGCCATATGCGCCGGTTCGTCGACTCACTTGGCGGGGCCATTACCGACGAGCCGCCCGTTCGCTCTTCTGCCAATGAACGCCCAGGGGATGGCCGGTGGGAACCGGCCCTACTTACTTCAATCGGAGAGGGAGAAAGTCAAGAACTTGCCCAGGCCCAATCGAGCGTCAACCCCAATGATTGAACAGCCCAGGCTCGTGCCGTCGACTTATTGACCCGAAAAAATTTTGTCCGACGTCCCTAGCGTTCGAGTTCCCCAGTGGCCGGTTCGTCGAACTTGGGTTCAAACGAGGGTGACGTCAGCTTGCTATCGCTGAGCGTGATGATCACGAACAACGCCACGAAGACGAACGACGACAAGAATACGATCACGTTGAAGGGCTTGTCGTAGGCCAGGTGCATGAAGAACGCGCCTACCAAAGCGGCCTTCATCGTAGCGATCAACATCACGACAGCAATGTCGTAGCTACCAAGATTAAGGTTGGACTGGGCAACGGTAATGATGGTCAGGAATACCAACGCGAAAAACACCGTCAGCAGCAGCCAAACGGGCAGCGGGTGGGCGAAGTCGGTGCCGTCGTCGGAGTGTCCGTGAGTAGCCATGGGTTTGTTATCGAATCGGAAATAGGTGGATAGGGAGAGTAAGCTCAGGTGGCTCTCGCGGGCAGGCCAGTGCCAGCGAGACGTCGTCCACGTCTGGCTCAGCGAATCAGGTAGAGCAGTGGGAACAGGTAGATCCAGATCAAGTCGACCAAGTGCCAGTACAGGCCAACGTAATCCACGGGGCCAAAGTATTGCCGATTGAAATCGTGCCGGATCGCTCGCACCAATAGCCAGACCAGCACACCGATCCCGCCCAGGATGTGAATCGCGTGGACACCGGTCATGCAGTAGTAGATCCCGAAGAACACGCCGGCTTGGCGTTTCGTCTCGACCCCGCGCTCGATGCGCTCGATGCCCATGTCCACGTCTTCACCCGGAGCAACCACTCTGCCTGAAGCGAGCTCGGCTTGCTTCTCTTGTGCCAGCAGCATCGCCTTCGCACCGGTATTGAGGTCGCTCTCGGCGAGCAGTTCCACTGCGGCGTCATCGCTTGCGGGATTGAAAGTCGTTGGTTCGGTATAGGTCGCAGCGATACTCTCGGTCGCCTCTCCTGCGCCAGCATGGTCATGCTCGCCAGCGTCGTGGTGAGCGGCAGCGACGTGCGATCCTTCAGCGTGTTCCTCGCTACCGGTGAGGATCATGCCCAGCCCAACACCGCCGAAGAAACTCAAACAGACAACCACCAGGGGCTTGGCGACGGCAAATTGAAAGTCGTTCTTCTTGACCTTGGCAATGATCGCCCAGATGACGACACCAACCAAGAGTAGCAGGAAGGGTGCGCAGAGAAAGTAGATGCTGTGGGTGAGGAAGTACGCCGTATTCTCAGAGAACCCGTGCTGGGAAACGAGTTGCTCCGTGGTCGGGTGTGGGTTGTTCTCGTCGTAAAAATAGGCCCCGGGGAATAGCAGCCCCATGCCCCATTTGTGGGAGTACTCGATCGTTTTGACGCCGAGGAAAACCATCGCACAGGACAGCGTGCTGGCGATCATCACGACGAGCTTTTTGTGCTCTCCAGTCTGAGAACAGCGGACTGCCCACGCCATCGTCAACGAACTGAACAGCAGCACGCCCGTATTGATCGCGCCGAGTTTCGTATCGAGGAACTGGCTCGATCCTTCGAAAATTTCGGGGCGAAGCATGCGAAACATCGCGTAAGCGCAGAACATGCCACTGAAGAACAGGATTTCCGTCACCAGAAACAACCAAATCCCCAATTTCCCACTATCGAACTGCTGTTCGGGCGTGTCGAAGTGGTGGGCAAGCCATGGGGGATGATCATGGTCATGACCATGGTCGTCATGAGCTTCAGGTTCAGGAGAAAGTGTGTCGATGGTTGCCATGTGCCGAAACCGTTCGCGAGGTAACCGCCCAAATCATGGGCGAACGCAGTTGATATATCGAGGAAATGAGGAGGCGATGCCCAAGTGGATCGCCGCTGAGTAGGAAAGAATCGCTTTAGTGGTGAGCGGGTTGTTCGCTCGGCGTCTCTTCGGGAGCCAGCTTGCGCTCGGGTTCCGTCAGAACGTATCGCTCGCCTTCAGCGTCCCACTCAACGTTGTGGAAATCGTATGGATCTCCCACGATTGGCGGACGCTCAAAGTTGTAATACGGCGGTGGGCTGGTGCAGGTCCACTCGAGCGTGATACCGCCCCAAGGGTTCGCAGGAGCTCGTTTTCCCTTGGCCAATGAAATCATCAGCACGACCAAGGCGTAGAGCAGACCACATCCGAGCAACAAGGCACCATAGGTGCTCATTTGATGCAGGAACGCAAACTCCGGATCGTAGGTCGCATACCGGCGTGGCATGCCGCGGCTACCCAGTAAAAATTGAGGCAGGAAGGTAAGGTTGAAGCCCAGGAAGACCAAGAGTGCAGCGATGCGGCCATGCATGTCGTTGTACATTTTGCCGACCATCTTCGGCCACCAATGGAACACCCCGCCCAAGAATGCGATCAGCGTGCCCCCGACCATCACGTAGTGAAAGTGTGCGACGACGAAATAGGTGTCGTGAAGGTGCAGGTCCGTCGCCAACGTGCCCAGGAACAGACCGGTCAATCCACCGATCGTGAACAGGAACACAAACGAGATCGCATAACACATCGGCGTCGTCAGACTGATCGATCCCTTGTACATCGTTGCGATCCAGTTGAATACCTTGATCGCCGATGGGATGGAAACCGTGAAAGTCAACGCAGAAAAGACGATCGTGGTCAGTGAGCTCATCCCCGAGGTGAACAGGTGGTGTCCCCAGACAAGGAAGCCGAGCAGGGCAATCGCGATCGACGAATACGCGATGAAACGATAGCCGAAGATATGTTTGTGACTGTTGACACTGATCAATTCACTGATGACGCCGAATGCTGGCAAAATCATGATATAAACGGCCGGGTGGCTGTAGAACCAGAAGAAGTGTTGGTAGGTGACCGGGTCGCCGTTGTATTCCGGGTCAAAAATCCCCACGTGCATGGTTCGTTCAGCGATCAGCAACAACAGCGTGATGCCGAGCACGGGCGTCGCCAGGACTTGGATGATGCTCGTTGCATAGGTCGCCCACAGAAACAGTGGCATTTTGAACCAGGTCATGCCTGGTGGCCGCATTGTGTTGATCGTGACGATGAAGTTCAAACCGGTAAAGATCGAACTGAAGCCCAAGATAAAGGCTCCCAGGGTCGCGAGAATCACCGACGTATCGGTCGTCGTGCTGTAGGGCGTGTAGAAGGTCCAGCCAGTATCGAGTCCACTGCTCAGGAGGGCCGATACGAAGAATACCGCTCCGGCGCACCACAGATAGAAACTGCTCAAGTTCAGCCGGGGAAAGGCCACGTCCTTTGCCCCCAGCATGATCGGGACGAGGAAGTTCCCCAACGCCGCCGGGATGCTCGGGATGATGAACAGGAACACCATGATCGCACCGTGCAGGGTGAAGACCTGGTTGTAGATATTGTTGCCTTCCGGTCCGGTGAACAGCACGCCATCGGGGCGTAGCAGGTGCACGCGAATTCCCAACGCGAGCAAGCCACCGACGATGAACGAGGCCACCACACCGGCCAGGTACATCATCCCGATCCGTTTGTGATCGAGCGTGAAAATCCAGCTCAGGATTCCAGAGGAGTTCGTCAGATAGTTTTCGCGATCGGTTGGGTAACCAGGGTCACGGATGGTCACGGCGGTGGACATGGGAGGGGTGTCCTAAGTAAGGGCGATCGATTTGAATTGGTATCGGCTGACGTTCAAACTCGCTGGGCTTCACTCCGGTAAAGAAGAGTGCTCGCGGAATTGAAAGCGGCCGTGTGGTTAGTGTGTCTTTGAGCCTAGCCGGAGAGGGTTAGATCCGTTCTCGGTTAGGCTTGCTGGGTAGCTTCGCAAAATTACGAAGCGGGTGTCGTCTCGGTGCTACTGGTTTCGGCGTCTGCGGCCTCGGCATCATCGGCTGCCTCACCGTTGACACTGAGTGTCTTGAGGAACTCGATAATCGAGGCGATATCATCATCACTGAGTTGACCCTTGAACGTCGGCATCACGGGTGAGTAACCAGCAACGACCTGCGCCTTCGGGTCCAGGATCGATTCGCGAATGTAATTATCGTCGGCCAACAATTCTTCGCCAGACACCATCGCGTGGCTGGACCCGTATACGTCTTTGAACGAGGGGCCGGTGAATCCATCCTTGGTTCCGTCGATGGAGTGGCATCCGGCACATCCGCGACGGTTGAAGAGCGTCTCGCCCCACTGCACCATCGAGACGTCGCCGCGCGAGCTGTTCGCTTTGATCCACTCATCCAGTTCGGCTTGCGTTTCGTGCACGACAACAGCTGTCTGCATTTCAGAGTGGTCGGTGCCACAATATTCCGCGCAGTACAGGTCGTAGAAGCGATAGCCATCGGGAGTGAATTGGTATTTGTCGTAGTCCCAAGTTCCGCCGCCCTCGCTTTGCTTCTTCGCTTTAGCGAGTTCCTCGTCAGAGACCTTTTCGCTAGCGATGGTGGCTTGGAACCATAGATAGTTGTAGCGACCGGGGACGATGTCTTTCTTCACTCGAAAGGCTGGAATGAACAGCGCGTGAATCACGTCCGTGCTACGCATGGAAAGCTTTGTCGGCTCATCTTTGACGACATGCAATTCGTCATGGAAGGTGCCCCCACCGTAATCCATGATGAACTTCCATTTCTGGGACTGCACGCCGATGTCGTAAGAACCCTCCGGAGGTGTTCGCATGTCAAGGTAAGAAATGGAGCCCTGGATGAACATCCACACCAGTACGAACGAAGGGCCGATGGACCAAGCGAGTTCCAGTGGCGTGTTGTGAGTGACCTGGCTCTCGGCGCGTTCTCCCCGTTTCTTTTTGTATTTGACGATCGAGTACGCTGTGAACGCCATCATCGGAATGAAGAAAGCGAGCGAGATGTACAGGATCATGTCGTAGACCCAGTCAACTCCGGCCGCAAACGTAGAGGCTTGATCAGGAAACCAGAAGCTATCGTGGTGGTCCGCGAGCAACGGCAGGGCAAGCGTCATGGTGGTAAGTGCCGGGATCATAGTCATCCAACCAAAGTGGTTGTCAAAGGTATCAATGAAGGGAATGTCAGTGTGTCAGGCTATTTCACCTGGGTCGTCTCAGCGTCAGCCGCCAAACCATTGGGTCGGTTTGAGCGGCGTGGTGCCGTCGGCTGCCGGAGCCGGTTCGCCGGCATGTTCGTTGTTGAATTTTTTACGCGCCGCATTTCCTTTGCGGCCTAACCAATACGGCACCAGAGCAATTGCCAGCAGCAGCAAGGTCGCCGCACCGCCCAACCGCATAATCTTCCATGCCTGGGGCACGTAACTGTTCGCCTCGGGATCGTAGGAGTAGCACAGCAGCACGAATTGATCGATAAAACTACCGATCTTTCCTTGGCCAGCCTCGACGAGCGCCAACTCCATCTGGTCGGGAGGAAACGCGACCCCCAGCGAATACCGCGTGATGACACCCTCGGGCGTCAGGAATGCGAGAAAAGCGGGGTGAGCATACTCTTTGGTCGCTTCGTTGTAATTATACGAAAATCCAACTTCTGTGGCTAATTGATCGATCACTTTTTGGCTTGTGCGACAAAATGCCCAGCCCGCTTCGGCTGCCTCGTGCGAGGGGAGCTGTTCGACATAGCGAGCTTTGGTCTCTTGCAGCCGCTCCTCGGTTTCGCTCGGATCGATGCTGATGCTGATGCAGCGGAAATCTTCTCCAATCTTCAACCCACCCTTCTCGAGCGATTGAGCGAGCTGATTGAGCTGGACATTGCATAGCATTGGGCAATTGCTGTAATTCAGCGTCAGAATCAGCGGCAGTTCCCCATCGAGATAGTCGCCGAGCGTGACACGCTCACCTTGCGAGTCGATCAGAGGCAAGTCCTTGCTCACCGTGTCGCCCAAATTCTGCTTGACCGTCACATCGCGAGCATCGCGGGGCACCCGATCGTTGAGAACCACGTCTGCAGCGCCATCCTCCATGATTCCCGGAGCCGGTTGAGCCCACACTCGTGAGCCACCAGCCACCTGGGCAGCGAGCAGCGCCAACAACGCCAAGCCAAAGCCTGCGAGCAGCGGTAAACGAGAGGGATGGGATGTGGACATGGGTGCAGTGGGGGACGGTGTCTCAAATGGGCAGTGAGTTGGTCAGCCGAAGCGAGTGGCAAGCGGCAGTCGCCAGATCAATGGGTTCCTTCGATCAGCTAGGTAGATTCATTATGCGCGTTTTCGGATTCACGAACCAATTTTTTCATCGATTCGCTGATCGGCACCGTGATGTTGCCGTTCTCAGGATTGACTCCGTAACTGGTCAGTTGCTCAGATTGTGCTTCCAACACAAGGTTGGAGCGGGTGTAGGCAGAATTACGGATCTTTTCCGAATCGACCAAGTCAGCCATGGCGAAATAGATCACCTGTACCGCTAACACGGTAACCGCAGTCACCACGATCGAGATCACACTGACCAGTGCGAGACGTTTGCCATTGATATCGTCGTAGGCAGCCATAGGAAATTATGAGTCGAGAGGTGAAAAGTGAAAAGTGAAAGGTGAGGTTAAAACGAGGCGAATTAGATGTTTTCAAAAGCCAGCGACTCGGCCAAACGCGGGTCGCGGACGGGGATCAGGCGAGTGCGAGCACCCACTATGACGATCAGTCCCAGCATCAGACACACCATGCCAAGGACGGTCAACACGCTCGCCAGCACGCCCATTGCGCCACCCGATCCGACAGTTGCCTCGGGCATGATGGCCCAGTACAGATCGACAAAGTGCAGCACGAGGATGTAGGTTGCCCAAGCCGCAACGGCCCACGGCGTTCGCCGCACATGGCGGCTCATGATGCCGAGGAAGGGAACGCCGAAGTGCAGGACCATCAAGGCAATCGAGATCGGTCCAAAATCTTCTGAGAAGCCAGGATACCGTGTGAAGAACCAGACGGTTTCCTCTGGAATGTTCGCGTACCAGATCAGCATGTATTGGCTGAAGGCGATATAGGCCCAGAAGCAAACGAAGCCGTGGATGAGTTTCCCCAAATCGTGGTAGTGTTCGATTGTGACTTCATCCCGCATCGCACCTTGTTTCTGCAGGACGAAGCTGAGCAGGGCGATCGCACAGTGAGCCGACAAAATACTGCCAGCAAAAATATAGACACCGAACATGGTCGAGAACCACATCGGCGCCAGGCTCATCACCCAGTCCGCAGCGAGCAAGGACGTGCAGAGGGCGAACAGGATAATCGCCGGACCACCGCGAGCCTGCATTGATTCGGTCAAAGTGACTTCGCCGGTCTGATCCTGACGCTGGCTCTTGGAGTAATACCAACAACCAATCAGGCAGTAAACTCCGAGGTAAACGCAGGCGCGGAGCGTGAACCACTGCGGGTTGAGCCAGCGAATCTTCTCGGCCCACGCGTCAGCGGGGATGTGATGTTCGGCTTGGTATCCCGCAGCATCAGTCCAGACGTAGAGCGACCCAGTCCAAACGGCCCAGCCGATCGGAATGAAGAGCACCGCCAGTGGAACGACCATAATCATGATCAGTTCCGCAACACGGCGAACGACCACGCTCCAGCCCGCTCGAACGAGGTGCTGGATCAGCACGAAAAACATCGCACCGATCGCGATCGTCATCGCGTACATGTACGCCGTCAGGTAGGCGGACATGCCGAATCGGCCGCCGACTGCACTCGAGCCCAAAAACGTGCCACCGACCAGAGCGATCAAACCGACAACGCAAAGTGGAAGTGACAGCCCTGAAAGCATCGCCGGCATCGTGAATGCCGGGTCATCAGCGGGCTTGGGAGCGACTGCGTGGTGATGAGACATGGGAATCGAGTGAAGGTTGGGAATCGTTATCGAAAAACGGGGGTGGGCAGCCGGTGGCAACTACTTCAGCACTTTGCTGCGGCGTGGTCACCAGGCCGTATCGGTCGTCTTCTAGGTCGAAGACTCTTTGGCTTTGGCCTCAGCCTCAGCTGCCGCTTTCTCAAGGGCAGCTTTGACATCAGTTTGTTCCTTCTCAATGGTCGCTCGTTGGGCTTCGGGCACGTCCTCGAGAGTCGCGTCTTGGCTGGCCTGCAGGGCCCGCACGTAGGCGACGATCGCCCACCGATCCTCGGCACCAATTTGAGCCCGATAGCCTGGCATTTTGCGGATGCCGTTGCTGATCGTGCTGAACAGTTTCCCATCGGGATAGGCGTCTTCGAAAAGTGTCTCATCGTGCAGGTTCGATGGGGGTGTCCAGGTCGTTGCTAGAATCCGCTGAGCACGTCGATTGACCAGTCCGTCGCCATTGCCGTTCATCCCGTGGCAGGTCGAGCAGTAAACTCCAAACATCGTCTGGCCACGACGTAGGACCGCGTCGGTCAGTGGCAGCGGGTTCTCGCTGAGCCATGGCGTCGTATCGACCTCTGGACCTGCAGCAGGCGTTAGCGCAGTCGGGTTGGCGTCTTCGTCGGACTCACCGTCGCTGGATGCTTCCTCAGCCGGTTCGCTGCTCGTCTCCTCGCCGGCGTCCGCTGCGTCAGCGGCTTGCTCGTCTCCACCGACTTCCACATCCGACTGCACCATCGCGACGAGTCGGCGTACTCGCGGAGCATCGGTCTGGGCAAGTTTCTCCAGCTCGATGCCGGTTTGAAAATCCAAGTCCCAGATCATTTCGCCGCGGTGGACGGTCCCGGGGACGTCTGGACGCATCGCCCGTCCGTCCGCAAACAGAGTCGACGTTTGCTGCATATCCTTCGCAGGCGAGAAGTCCATATCGGGGAAGATATGGATTCGCGGCGACGTGCTCTTGGTCACTCGCATGCGGGCGACGAGCAAGGCGGGAATCAGTGAAAAGCTGATCAACAGGGCGAGCCCGATCAACAGGAACTTCGGAATCGATTTCGGTGAGTCGTCTTCTTTGACGACCTCAATGAAGTCGCCACCGAGGTCCGCCAAGAAGGACTTGGCACCGGCTTCGTCGAAGCGGTTGTCCTTGGCGTCCAAGAACAAGAAGAACGTGTCGTCGGTGGCCCGGTCAAAACGAGGGCTCGTGAATATCGGATTGCTGAATCGCGGCAAACCGTTGAGCGCCCACATGCCAAAAAACGTCGCAAAGGAAGCGAACAGAATCGTCAGCTCAAAGGCAACCGGAATGGACGCCGGAAGCGAAATGAAGGGCTTGCCCGAGATGATGTATTGATAGTCAATGCCGTTCATCCAGATCTGCATTGCTAGGGCCGTGCAGGTCCCGATACCGCCAGCGGCGAGAGCAATCCAAGGCAGCACCGTGGGTTTGATGCCCAACGCCTTGTCGATCCCGTGGACAGGGAAAGGTGCGAACGCATCGGCCTTGGTGTAGCCTGCGTCACGGACCCGCTCGCAGGCCGCCAACAGCGAACTGACGTCGGTGAACTCCGCAACCACGCCATGCACGACGTTATCGTCATCGACCGCTTTCGGTGGAGTTTTAGGTGTTGACATGGGATGAGCCGTCGGGAGCAAACTGGATAAAAGTGAATGGATGAAAAAGTGTTGCGAAAGTCAATTCAACCAAGGGGCGAACTCTCGCTATCGATGCGGTTCTAAATAGGCGTCGCTGTATCGTCTTGATGAGCCATGTGCATCTCCTTGGCCAGGGTCGCCTTGGTCTCAGCCATGTTGACGATCGGCATCAATCGGCAGAACAGTAGGAACAGCGTGAAAAACAGACCGAACGACCCGATCAGCATCGCCCAGTCCACCCAAGTCGGCGAGAAGTACGCCCAGGCACTCGGCAGATAGTCGCGTGACAAACTCGTGCAGGTAATCACAAACCGTTCGAACCACATCCCAATATTCACAAAGATGGAAACGACGAACATGATCCACGGGGTCGTGCGGGCCTTCTTAAACCAAAACACATTGGGTGAAATCACGTTGCAGGAAATCATGATCCAGTACGCCCACCAATACGGTCCCATCGCCCGGTTCACAAACGCGAATGCTTCTTCACCCACCTGGCTATACCAGGCCACGAAGAACTCAGTGCCGTAGGCGAGCCCCACCATCAATCCTGTCGTCAGGATGATCTTGCACATGTTCTCTAGGTGGCGAATCGTGATTAGCTTCTCAATCGAGAAGATCTTTCTCGCTGGCACCATCAGTGTGATCACCATGGCAAAACCGGAGAAAATAGCACCCGCTACGAAGTAGGGCGGGAAGATCGTTGTGTGCCAACCCGGGACCTGGGAAACCGCGAAGTCAAAGGACACGATCGTGTGCACCGAAAGGACGAGCGGCGCGGCGAATGCCGCCAGCAACGCGTAGGCCTTTTCGTATCGCATCCAGTGCCGCGACGAACCGCTCCAACCCAGCGCCAGGACGCCGTAGACGGCGCGGCGAAATGGATTCTTGGATCGATCGCGGAAAGTTGCCAAGTCGGGCACCATCCCCATGTACCAAAAGAGCAAGGACACCGTTGCATAGGTGCTGACCGCGAAAACGTCCCACAGCAGCGGGCTGCGGAATTGAGGCCACATCCACAAATTCAAGCTGGGGTAGGGAGCCAACCAAAATGCGAGCCAAGCACGTCCCACGTGAATACCAGGGAAGGTTCCCGCGCAAACGACAGCGAAGATCGTCATCGCCTCGGCGGTCCGGTTGATACTCGTTCGCCATTCCTGGCGGAATAGGTACAAAATCGCGCTAATCAGCGTCCCGGCGTGGCCGATACCGACCCAGAACACGAAGTTCACAATCGGCCAACCCCAGAACACGGGGCTGCGGTTTCCCCACACACCGACACCCGTATAAAACAGGTACAAGATGCAGAGACCCAACATCGTGGCCAGGTGAACCGACACGAGGAAGCTGAACACCCACAACTTCGATGGCGGGTTCTCGGAGATTCGGCAAACCGATTCGGTAATCGAATGGAACGTCGAATTACCCAGCACGAGCGGAGCACGCTGGCCGGGGCGTTCGACGGTATTGTCCAAACCGTTGGAGACTGCGAGCGACATGAGACGAAGTGGGAAGTTAAAAGTGCGAAGTATTAAAAATCAGTGCTGCGAAAGATCGTTGTCAGAGCGCGGCCTGGCCGCTTCTCCAAGAGCGACTAAACAATTGGCAACATGTACCGAACTTGCTTGCGGCGAGCTTGATGGCCAGCGTCATCGTGCTCCGAGTCGTGGTGATCGGAACCTTCCTGACCGTGGCCATCGGAGTGCCCGTCTTCGCCATGTTCATCGTGCCCATGGTGGGGGGCTTCGAGTTCGGCCAGATCATTGAGCTGAGCTCGCGTCATCAAAGCGGCCGGCGTGTTGCGGATCCGCGACAGGTAACTCGTCCGTGGCTTGATGTTGAGCTGGCCTAGCATCCCATAGCTACGAATGTCCGCCTTGGCCTTGGAAACACGCGATTCTGGATCGGCGATATTACCGAACTCGATCGCGCCGGTCGGGCAGGCAGCTTGGCAGGCAGTGACGATGGCACCATCGGCGACCGAGGTGCGACTCTCTTTGCGAGCATCGATCTTGGCCGCTTCGATGCGCTGGACACAGTAGGTGCACTTCTCCATCACGCCCCGGCCGCGGACAGTCACGTCCGGGTTGAGCACGAGTGCCTGCAACTTGCGGCTGGCGTCTTCGATGCTGCCGGGGTAGGCATCGATTCCATAGCCGACACCGACCTGTTCGTTGTAATTAAAGTAGTTAAACCGGCGGACCTTGAAGGGGCAGTTGTTGCCGCAGTACCGCGTTCCGATGCAGCGGTTGTAGGCCATCGCGTTGAGCCCTTCATCGGTGTGCACCGTGGCCGCGACGGGGCAAACCTGTTCACAGGGTGCCGTTTCGCAGTGCATGCAGGCCACTGGTTCTTGCACGATATCGGCGTTGTCCTCGTCGCCCTGGAAATAGCGATCGATTCGCAGCCAGTGCATCTCACGGCTATTGCCAACTTGCTCTTTGCCTACGATTGGCACGTTGTTTTCGCTTTGGCAAGCGATCACGCAGCCGTTGCAGCCAAGGCATTTGCTCAAATCGATCGACATGCCCCACTGCGGCACGTTTTTCTGGGTTGCCTCGATCTCATTGATCGGCTCCTTCCACAGCGATCCATCGTAGCCCACCTTCGGAACGTGAGGTCCCTTGGCCGATGTGAATTCCGGCAACTTGTCCAGCAGCGTTGTGGTGCCTTCGCGAATCAGCGTGAAGCTGCGTCGCTCGGTCTCGTCACGTCCGAGTTCATCGATCGCCCAGTGGTCTTGGGTAGCACAGAGTTCATACTCGTTGAGCCGGGGCCGTGCTTGGAGCGATTCTGCCAACATCATCGAGTCGCTCGTGCGGATCGGTGACACATCCACGCCAACCATTGGCACATCTTCGTCGGGCATTCCGCCGACCATACCGACGCGGGTACGGCCGTAGCCAATCGCGACTGAGACGACCCCCGGTGCACAGCCAGGAACTTCAAAGACAGGCAATTCCACCGTGTCTTCGCCGCGACGCAGCGCCACCATCAGCCCATGCTTGGTGCCGAGTGCTTGGGCTGAACGCGGACTCATGATCGCCGCGTTGTCCCAGGTCAGCTTCGAGATTGACTGGGGCATCTCTTGCAGCCAGCCATTGTTGGCAAAGCGGCCGTCATAGAGTCCTTCGGCGGGCGTGAAGATCACGTCGAATTGATTGTGGAACGACTCGTCGTCGTAGTCCCATTGGGCGACAGGCGGCTCGGCGGGCAGTTCTACAGCAGTCTCTTGAGGCTGCAGCGTTTCGGAATCCACCATTACGTCATCGGAGTAACCATCGTGCAGCAGTTTCCGCCACTGACGATCGCTGATCGCTGACCCCGTTATGCTGTCTGCGGTACGGCGAACGAGCTTTTCGATTTCGAACTCCTCTTCGTCCAGCATCACCGCCAGCACTTCGGCGGGTGTTTGGCCACCGAGCAAGGGCAGGATCTGGGGTTGGCTGACGCCGTAATGTCCTTGCGGCCCGACGCAATCGCCCCAGCTCTCGAAGGAATGCGCCATGGGCAACGACCAGGTACACTGCTCGCCCGTCTCGTCGTCATAGATGCCGAGATAGATCGAGTGGTCAACGTGTGTCAGGGCTTCGGTGAAATCGATGTCGCCGGGCGAGTTGTAGACCACGTTCGTGTCAAAAATCAGGACTTGATCGATGTCCCCGGAATGGATTTTGTCAACGAGGCCAGCCAGCGTGACTTGATTCTGCAGAGCTGCTGAGGCGACGGGAGTGAATTTCTGGATCGAGCCAAACGAGCCGAGTTGGGAATTGAGCTCGATGCCGGCGGCGATCAGGTCCGCCCCGAGCGTCTCGCCCACGACCACGACGCCGTTCTCACCTGCGGCGGCGAGGTCAGTGGCTGCGGAATCCAGGAATCGTTCGAGCCGTTCCTGGGGATCGATTTCGTTGTACGCTTGCTCTTGCTCGGAAACATTTTCCACTGCCAGGGCAGCCTTAGGCAATGTTCCTGATTTGGCCTTTTCGATTCGGCGGCCCAGTTCGGCGACGAGAGCCTTCATCTGGCTAGGGCGAATCGCGATCCGCGCGTCCGCTGCAGCGCCGGTCGTGCTGTAGCCGCCCTCGGCCACGTAGAGCCGGCTCATCTTACCAACGACGGGATCCGCTTCGCCGGTCATCGGATCGCGCGTCTTGGCAAACGTCTTCGCGTTATCGCCGGCGCCCGCGTCGCTGCCGAGCAGGTCAGACTGGATAGAGACAATCACCTTGGCATCACTGAAATCGAAGCTTTGACGAGCCTCGCTTCCAAACACCTCCTTGGTGGCTTGTCCCATCATGCCACCGCTGATGGAATCATGGATACAGACAGAGGCCTCGGGCAGCTTGGACTGCAGCTTTGCCACCATCCGCAGCGTGGTGGGCGATGTCGTAGGCGGCATCACGACGGCGAAGCGGCCACCTTGCTCGGCTGAGCGAACCAGGGCGGTTCCATAGTTAATGAACGACTTCCAGTCCGACGGGACTCGCTTCTTGCCCGTCCGCAGGATCGGGACACCGGTCTCGCCGCGAGCGCGGTCGGGATCATAGAGTTCAAGGATCGCGGCCTGAGCGTACGTTCCGGTCACACCGCCGGCGGGGTGCTCCGTGTTCGGCTCCACCTTGGTTGGCCGCCCGTCGACACAGCGGACCAACAGATGGCGAACTTCGCCAGCGATCTCCACATTCGTTGCCGAAAAATACGACTCTCCCGGAACCCGCCCCGCAGGCCGGACCACGAAAGGTGCAATCAGTTCTTCGGGATAGCGGCAGCCAGCCACGCCGGCCATCGCGAGTGAAGCGCTCATCAATTGCATCCATCGCCGCCGCGAGATTCCCTCAGGGAACTCCGAGGCAGCTACGGGGAACTCACGATGCAGAAATTCGTTCACGAACGATTCATCACCGTTGAGCTCAGACAGACTGCGCCAATAGCGAGGCGTTGTGGCCGCTGCAGTAGCGTCAGAAACGTCTTTGCCGGAGGAAGCATCGGAGTGCGAAGTGGTGGTCATATTCTACAGGATGGCTGGCGGGTAGCTAAAAACGATGTGCTGACGACGAATCTAAAACGGAACGCTTTCTCAGCGGTGACAGACCGCACAGTGGGTTTGAGGATTGATGTTGAGTTTCTCGCGGTGCGCCTTGGCGAATGCCGCTTGATCCCAATCCTCTGGCGGAACCCAGTCCAACTTGGTCACGAACTCGACTGGGCGAAGGTGTTCGTCCGGGTTGCGGTGACATTGAATACACCAGGCCATCGACAGTTCCTCCGCCTGGTAGACCGTTTCCATCTGGTCGATCCGGCCGTGGCACGATTTGCAACTGACGCCCGAATTGACGTGGGCGGCGTGGTTGAAATACACGAATTCAGGAAGGTTGTGAACGCGTTTCCAAGCCATCGATCGGCCCGATTTCCAGCTCTCATGAATTGGCTGCAATCGCTCACTTTCGGTGTGCACCGCAGCGGTCGCTGGTTGGCCATTGTCGCCGGCTGGGGCGTGGCAATTGACACAGGTCGCCGTCGGTGGAACGGCCGCGTGAGCAGCATCGAAGACGGTGTTGTGGCAGTAGCGACAATCCATCTTCAACTGGCCCGCGTGCAACGCGTGACTGAAGGGCACCGGTTGTGTGGGCATGTAGCCCACGTTGAGCGTTTGCGGGTCCGTAACTAAGCCGCCCATAGCGGTGGCGTACACGAGACCGCCCAGTACAGCTAAGCCGAGTACGCCCAGGAACGGATTGACCCATCGTGGGAACAGAAATCGCTTCATGATCGACCTAATGAACTCGGTGGCTAAACAGCGTCGCGTCGGGGGTTTTCAACCGCATACCAGGTCATCTCGACCGGTGGCGGGCGAGGATTATCGGTCGCAACAGGCCCCGGTGACAAGGCCAGCCCCGGGACCGCGACATTGTGTCGCATAGAAGATAGCACAATGCAGCGGTCGGATAGGCGGTGACGCAAGAAAAAGGTCGCCACACGGTAAGCACGAGGCCCCCGTAGCACAACCCAACGTGGGCGCGGTGCCGGCCGGCCAGCCCGCTCGGCGCCGGTGGGTTGGGAGGCCAGTGGTTGGGATCTCAATAGGCTGAGCTGCGGTAGGCGAACAAACCTCCGCGGCATCGCAGAGCGTTCCTGGGGCGTCAGGTCACCACTACTCAAGCGGCCACTGCTCAAGCGACCGCCACTCGAGAGATCGCTGCTCGCGGGACCGCTGCATTCATTTCTTCAGCTGAGCGTTCATCTCTTCGGTTGCCGCTCGGACAGCATCCTGCCACTTGGCGTCGCCGTATTGCTGGGAAAATTCGGCTCGCGCGTGAGCGAAAATAATCCCTCGCGAGCTATTGATGACGGCCCCGCGGCCGGACTCGTCGAGCGCCGCCCGCACGTCGTCAGCCGCACCTCCCTGCGCTCCGAAGCCGGGGACGAGCAAGATGCTGTGCGGCATCGCGGCCCGCAATTCGACGAGCTGCTCGGGATAGGTGGCCCCGACGACAGCCCCGATGGGGCCGTATCCGTCTGCATCGAGCCGCTCTTGATTGAGCGATGTGACCAAATCCGCGACCGTTTGGTAGACGGTTTGTTCACCGCAGCGTAGATCCTGCAAGAACCCGCCGCCGGGGTTGGATGTTTTGACCAAGACGAACACGCCCGCGGCGCGCCGATCGCAGACGTCGACGAATGGCTCGATGCTGTCGCGTCCCAAGTACGGACTGACCGTGAGGGCGTCGCCGCCCCAGGGGCTGGCCGTGGCGGGGTCGCCGCCGGCAGCAGCGATCCCGGCCGCACTGCCCAGGTAGGCGTCGGCATAGGCCGTCGCGGTGCTGCCGATGTCGTTGCGTTTGCCATCGGTAATCACGATCAATCCGGCGTTAGCGGCATGGGCGATTACGTCGCCGAGCGCTACCATTCCCGCCGGGCCGAGCTGTTCAAAAAACGCCGCTTGAGGCTTTACGCAGGGCACGATGTCCTGGACCACATCGATGATCTCACAGCAAAACTGGGCATACGCCTGGGCCCACGCCTGGGGTGACTGGTCGGCGAGGCTGTCCCGCAGCGGTGCAGGCAGCTGGGCTTTGCGAGGGTCCAACCCCACGCAGGTCACCGATCCCGTGCGGGCGATGGCTTTGTTGATCCGAGTCGAAAATGTCATGATGTGCGGGCGGGGGTCGAGAGTATAGAAAATGGACCTCTCGCTAAACTAACGGAGAATCGGCGATAACGGGAGCTACCCAGCGGCAGCGAGTGATTCGCGGCAGGCCGTCCAGCCGATCAACACCTCTTGCCCACCCCGCACCTCTTGCCCACCCCGCTGCTCGTGAACTCGTCCTACCGCGTCACTATCATCACGCTCGATGGCCAGTCGCACAGCATCGAGTTTCGGCGCCATGCGTACAACAACCTCATGGAATTGGCGGTCAATGAGTTGTACGAGGACATTGGCGACTGCAAGGGGCACGCGTGGTGCGGAACCTGTCATGTCGAGATCGTGTCGGGCAAGCTTATCGAATCGATGACCCGCGACGAGACGATGACACTGGAAAAACTCGAAAACACGGATCCTGCGAGCCGGTTGGCGTGCCAAATCATGCTCGATGAGTTAATCGACGGAATGGTTTTTCGAGTGCTCGGCGACGCCTAACCCGGCCGGGTGTCCTCGTCGGTGAACTCGCCGCCAGCGGCCCGCTTTCGCCCGCCCGTATGACTGGAAATATCCACATCGGTGAGAGCGTCGGCCTTCGTTTCGCCGGGTGGGGGGCGGTGGCCGCGCGCGGTCTGCTCGGGCTCACCGATGACAACGGTGATATTGTCTTCGCCACCGGCGGCGTTGGCCAGCCCCACGAGGCGATGGCAGACGCTCTGGATGTCCCTTGCACCCTCGGTGACGACTTCCGCGAGCGTTTCGGCAGACAGGTACCGACTCAGGCCATCGCTGCACAGTAGAACCTTGTCCCCCTCGACCAAGTCGACAAGGTGAACTTCCACGAACAGCTTGTGCGCCCCCGCACCACCGAGCACATTCCACAGCACGTTACTCCAGCGGCTCAGCGCCTCGTCCTCGGGCTTCATTCCCCCTGAATCGATGAGTTGGCGGGCCAGCGTATGGTCGGTGGTCAATTGTTCGCAGCGACCTTGGCGAATCAGATAGCACCGACTGTCGCCGACATGCACCACATACATTCGTGGCCACACGGTGTATGCCATGGTCAGGGTCGTGCCCATCCCGCGCTCAGCATCGTTGCCCGCAGATTCGGCGAGAATCTTTGCGTGGGTTTGCTGCATGAGATCCTTCAAAGCCTCCACAAACGCGTCATCGCCCCCGCCGCCCAGTTGGAAAAAACAGTGCATGCGATTGAGCAACTGCGCGATCAAATGATCCACCGCGACGCTGCTGGCACGTTGGCCGGCGTTCTGCCCGCCCATCCCATCGGCGACCATCAACAGTTGGCCGCTGATCCGCCCGAGCAGCGACGAGTTCTGCTCGATCGGCAGGCTCGTCGCTTTGACGATCATCGAATTTCGCAGCTCAGCGACCAGGAACTGATCTTGGTTCTCTTCGCGGTGACGCCCCACGTCGGTTAGGCCGCAGGCATGCTGGCGACTCGGCTCGGAAGAAGAAGGGCTCATTGACCGGACTTAGTACGGATAAGGGGTGCGAGGTTACTGCCTGGGAGGTGTTTGTCGTCGGGTGGCAGCAAGTGTACCAAATTACAGTCTATGGGAGGGTTCGCGGAGTCGATTCTCTTTCCGCACCAATTGCCCGCAGGCAGCGGCGATGTCTTGGCCGAGCGAATAGCGCACGGTCGTTTTAACGCCAGCGGCCTTGAGTCGGCCCGCAAATTCCGCGATTTTTTCCGGTGAGGAGGCCTGCAAGTGGGGAGCGTCCTCGATGGAGTTGTACGGGATCAGGTTAACGTGGGCGCGAAGATCTCCCAGCCAAGCGACTAAGTGATTGGCTTGTTCGCGAGCATCATTGAGTTTGTGCAGCATCAGGTATTCGATCATCACCTCGCGGCCCTGGGTCTGCTGGCACTGGCCGAGGACACGCCTCAATTCGGTGAGCGGATATCGTCGTGCCAACGGCATGATTTGTTCTCGTGTTTTCTGATCGACACTGTGAAGACTGAGGGCTAGATTGACTTTGGGGAATCGTTTGGCCAGTCGCAGCATCGCGTCGCTCACCCCGACCGTCGAGACGAGAATGTTGGCCGGAGAGCGGTGGAAGTGGTCCCCGGCGGTCAAAGCATCGAGCGTTTCCCAAAGGTTCGTCTCATTGTGAAACGGTTCACCCATGCCCATGAACACAATATTATCCAAACGACTTTGTTCGGCGGCGAGTAATTGTCCCGCCTGCAGCACCTGATCAAGGATCTCAGCGGGGAGAAGATTTCTCGCGATGCCCATCTTGCCGGTGGCGCAGAATTCACAGGCCGCCGCGCAGCCCACTTGGCTGGAGACGCACAGCGTCGTCCTCCCGCTCGCGATCCGCAGCACGACCGACTCGATCAGCAATCCCGCAGCGGTTCGAAAGAGCAATTTGGTGGCGCCGTCGACGGCGGAATCGACCCGCCGGTACAGTTCGAGCGTATGACAACGAACCTGTTCGCGAGCGGGAAAGCCTGCCAGTGATACCTCATCGGGCTGGAACTGTTTGAACAGCCGGTTGCGGAGCACGCGCACGTACTGGGGATCCAGGCGACGCTGGCGTCGCAGCTTTTCGAGCGCGGGAGCATCAAAAATAGAGATGGGTGCGGACACGATCGAGCAGTTCTGAGATGCCGTAGGGAAGAAATACCTATCCGAAAAGTTGACAATACCGGTCTTGTCACCTGAAAGCGAATCGCGAACACTGGCGACAGAGAAACTCACCATAAGTACCCCTGAAGGTAAATATCGAATGTCCGATCCGTTTGGTTCCTTATCACCACTGTTCGCCGGTGGTGCCGACTCGATCTCCGATCATCGCTTGGCGGGCAGCCATGCCAGTCAGGGCTACCAGCGTCAGCGTCAGATGACGCTCGGCGATTTGCTCTTGGAAAATCGCATCGTGTTCATGCAGGGCGAGATTCACTACGCCAACGCGAACGAAATTGTCATGAAACTGTTGTACTTGCAGAGCGAGAACCGCCGCAAGGACATCCATTTCTACATCAATTCCCCGGGCGGCAGTGTCACCGCGACGCTGGCGATCTATGACACGATGCAGATGGTCTCGTGCCCGGTGGCGACCTACTGCGTGGGCGAGGCCTGCAGCGGCGCAGCGGTTCTGCTGGTCGGCGGTGCCAAGGGGAAACGGTTCTGTCTACCCAACAGCCGCGTCATGATGCACCAGCCGATGGGCGGTGTCTCGGGCCAGGTCAGCGACATTGAAATCCAAGCTTCGGAGATGTTTCGCTACCGCGACAAGCTCAATCAAATCATCAGCGAACACAGTGGCAAGTCGATCGACCAGATCGCCAAAGACACCGACCGCGACTTCTTTCTCTCGGCCGAACAGGCCAAGGAATATGGATTGGTCGACGATTTACTCAAAAAAGAAGAGCTCCCGGCCGACGACGATGAGTGATCACTGAGGCTCTCTCCCACCATTCCACTTCCTAAGTCAAAGAACCCAGATATGCCAGTCATCCCTTACGTGGTCGAAAGCAACGGCCGCGAAGAACGCACCTACGACATTTATAGCCGGTTGCTCAAAGACCGGATCATTTTTTTAGGCCAACAGGTCGATGACCAAATCAGCAACGCGTTGGTCGCGCAGATGCTGTTTTTGCAATCGGACGATCCCAAGGCCGACATTCACATGTACATCAACTCGCCCGGCGGTAGCATCACGGCGGGGATGGCGATTTACGACACGATGCAGTTCGTCAGTTGCGACGTCGCGACTTACTGCATGGGGCAGGCCGCTTCGATGGGTGCGGTGCTGTTGACAGCCGGCGCCAAGGGCAAGCGATTCTCACTGCCCAACGCCCGGATCATGATCCACCAACCGCTCGCCGGCATGCAAGGCACTGCACGTGAAGTCGAGATCCACGTTGGGGAACTCCGCCGGATCAAGAAAAAAATGAATGAAATCATGATCGAGCACACCGGCCATTCGCTGGAGAAAATTGAGGAGGACACCGATCGTGACCGCTTCATGTCAGCCGAGGAAGCTCGCGAGTATGGGCTGATCGACCGAGTCGTCAGTCGAGTGGACGAAGCAGCCGCGGAGTAACGCCGCCCAAGTAAAGGCATTGTTTTGCGCTCGCCCCTGCTGGATTCCCTCCTTGGAGCAAGCATAATGAACTGCGAGGCTGCCTTTCGATTTGCCCCACGTCGGTTGGATTGCCCAACCGGCTGACGGGGCGTTTTCAGTCCCCCTTCGTCTAGTGGCTCAGGACGCCGGCTGATCCAGTCGGAAACGCTCGTTCGAATCGGGCAGGGGGTGTTGGCTAGAATGGGCTCTTCTTGCACGCGGTCTCGGCGAGGTGTCTATGATGGTAGTGCCTTTCCGTTTCTCACTGTCCTCACCCTCGTGACCCATGACGTCATCCACACCTCCACCGACTGGCTCGCATCCCGAAGCGACATCGGGGAGTCGGGTGTCAGCGGCGGCCACTTCGGCGCCGCCACCTCGAACCGTCGCGGTGATCGACATCGGGGCGATCAGCATCCGTATGGCGATCGCGGAAATTCACGCCGACGGTCAAGTGCGGACACTCGAATCGCTGTTGCAGCCCGTGGATCTGGGCCGGGAGGCCTTCGAGACCCGGCGGCTCAGTCGCCGGGGAATCGAGCGGGCCGCGACGGTGCTCCGCCGCTTTCGCCGCGTGCTCAGCGAATACGGGGTCACCGATACCAAGGATATTCGCGTCGTCGCCACCAGCGCGGTGCGAGAAGCGACCAACCGCATCGCGTTTGTCGACCGTGTCTACGTTGCCACCGGGCTCGATGTCGAGCCGATCGACGAGGCGGAGGTGAACCGGATCACTTACATGGGCATCACGCCGATGTTGATGGCTCGCAAGGAAACCGCTCGGACGAAGTCGGTCGTTGTTGAGATCGGCAGCGGCAGTACCGAGTTGCTGCTTATTCGCAGCGGCAATGTTTTGCATTCGGACTCGTTTCGTTTGGGGTCCCTGCGGCTCATCCAAGAACTCGACGCCTCGGGGCTGCGCGGCGGCAAGCTTCGGCACCTGCTCGAAACTCACGTTCGTCGGTTCGTGCACCGCATCGCCGATGAACTCAAGGCGGATTCGCCCTTGCAGCTCGTTGTCATGGGCGGCGACATTCGCTTTGCCGCTCACCGGTTGATCGAAGATTGGGATGAGGAGTCTTTAGCGAAACTCGCAACCGCGAAGTTAGAAAAACTCTCCGGCCAGATTCTGTCGATGAGTGAGGACACGATTGTCAAACGCTTTGGTGCGACCTTCGTCGAAGCTGAGACACTCAAGGTTTCGCTGCTCGCCTACACTTTGTTCGCCAAGCACTTTGGGTTGTCCCACCTCTTTGTCAGTGGCGTCAACCTGCGCGATGGGCTGCTCGCCGACATCGAGCAAGGCGGCAATTGGACGAGTGAATTTCGCCAGCAAATCATTCGCTCCGCCGTCTCCCTTGGCGGACGCTACGCTGTCGACGCGACACATGCACGTACCGTCGCTGAGCTTGCCCGCAGTCTCTTCGAGCAACTTTTCGGCGAGCACCGGCTCGATGCGAGACACGAAGTCCTGCTGTACGTCGCGGCGCTTTTGCATGAGATCGGACTGTACGTGAATCTGCATAGCAATCACAAACATGCATACTACTTGATCCGCAGCAGCGAACTGTTCGGGCTGAGTCAGCATGAACTGCATCTGGTCGCACTGGTGGCTCGCTATCACCGGCGGGCGTCACCGCAAGCGTCCCATGAAGGCTACGACGCGTTGGATCGCAAGGACCGCGTCGCCGTCACTAAAATGGCTGCCCTGCTGCGTTTGGCCATCGCCCTCAACGACACCCGCAGTGGACGAATTCACGAAATTCGCTGTCTTGTCGAGGACAAGCAATTGGTGATCGTAGCTCCCGAGGTCGATGACGTGTCACTCGAGCAGCTCGCCATGCGTAATAACAGTTCGCTCTTTCGCGATATTTTCGGCGTCCCCGTGCTGCTCCGAGCTGGAGAATGAAGATGATGATACGCCTTGGAATCAGTCTGATGGTTCTCGCTGCGATCCCGGCTGCAACCGCCGCGGCGCAGCACGTCCACCCTCGCCCTTCGTCCCACCCGTTGCCGACCATCGTGCCCGAACCTTCGCGAATTATTCTAGCTCAAACCACGCCCGCCCAGTCGCCGTTGAGCGATCCAAATGATCCCTACGCCGAGGCTCGTCGGCGGCTGGTGGAGTCGCGGATTCGCACCGCTGGTGTGTCCAATTCTCGCGTCCTCGATGCGATCCAACAGACGCCGCGGCACGAGTTTGTTCCCGCTGCGGTTCGCAACAAGGCCTATTTCGACATGGCGTTGCCGATCGGTTCGGCGCAGACGATTAGCAGCCCGTTCATCGTCGCGTCGATGACCGAAACGCTCGATCCGCAAGTCGACGATCGGGTGCTCGAGATCGGTACCGGCAGCGGTTATCAAGCCGCCGTGCTGAGCCCCTTGGTCGACGAGGTGTACTCCATCGAGATCGTCCAATCGCTTGGTGTCACCGCTCGCAAGGTGCTCGACCGGCTCGGCTATGACAATGTCTATACCCGGATCGGAGATGGTTTTTTAGGTTGGCCCGAGCAGGCGCCCTTCGACAAAATTATTGTCACCTGCAGCCCGGAATCGGTTCCTGTCCCGTTGGTTGAGCAGCTGCGAGAAGGTGGCTCGATGATCATCCCCGTTGGCGAGCGATACCAACAAACGCTCTACAAGATGATCAAGCAGGACGGGAAACTGGTCCGTCAACCGCTGCGCCCGACCCTCTTCGTGCCCATGACGGGCACGGCCGAAGACAACCGCAACGCGCTGCCCGACCCCCGCCAACCCACGCTGGTAAACGGCGATTTCGAATCTGCCCCGGTTTCTCCTGCTGTCCCCACAACCCCCGGTTCGGGCAACGAGGCGGACCCGCTCGACGACGACGCGGAAGGAGACGCCGAAGAAGACGACGCCGAATTCGTCACGGGATGGTATTACGGCCGCCAGGTCCAACGAGTTGTCGAGGATGGCAACGCCATGGCCAGGTTCGAAAACGAGACCCCCGGTCTCGGTTCGCACCTGCTGCAGGGAATCGCGATCGACGGCAGTCATGTGTCCACCATTCGGCTCTCCGCCCGAATTCGTACGCGAGATGTTGTCAAAGGTCCCGACTCGGACGCCTGGCCCATGCTCGCAATCAGCTTCTACGACAGTAGCCGCCGAGATCTCGGCATGATCACCATCGGCCCGTTCCGGGGCACGCGGGACTGGCGTGCCGAAAGTCGTATCTTGCGTGTTCCGCCCACTGCGAAGGAGGCGATCGTACGCATCGGACTCTTCGGAGCCACCGGTCGAGCGGACTTTGACGACGTTCGCGTCGAGAAAATCGGCCGTTAAAATTTACCCAGGCTGCTTGAATGCCCGCCTGTCCTAGCTATCCTATCTAATTGACACAGTCGTCATTATCGCCCTGCGCCGCCAAGGATGAATTTCGCGAATCATCGCGAGAGTCGCCATCAACGGAATAACGCTGATACTGGATCTCGAGTTCTTCTGAACGATGTTGGTCTGCGGCGAAATGATTTTCACAATCAATACATCGAGGATGGAGGAAGGACATGAGGTGTTTTCACCTATTGGTTTGTTTCGCCTTGGCACTGACCCTCAGTGCTACTGCGGAGGCGGGAGGTTCCTACGGGAGCTATGGCAGTTACGGCGGCAGCTCAGGTGGCGCCTCCTACGGTAGCGGCGGCGGCTACGGCAGCGGCGGCGGTTTGTTTTCTCGCATGCACGCTCGGTTTGCTGCGAAGCACAGCGGATCGACCGGTGGCAGCTACGGCGCTTCCTCGGGCGGCAGCAGTGGCGGCTCCTCCGGTGGCACGTATGCGGCAAGCTACGCGCCGACAGGGTCTTCAGGCGGCTACTACGGTGGCGGTCTATTCAGCCGTTTGCGTGCCCACATGCAAGCCAAGCGGGCGCGGCACGCTGCCCGACGCGATGCGCGAAGAGGATATTACGCTAGCGGTTATTCCAACGGTGGATATTCGACAGGCGGATACTCCAGCGGTGGTTACACCGCAGGCTACTCCCGTGTCGGAGCGAGCAGTGGCGGCAGCAGCGGTGGCTACTACTCCTCGGGAGTCTCGGTCTCGTCCTATGGCAGCAGCGGTGGCTATGCCTCACCGGCGACTTATCAATCGCCCATGATCCAGTCCAACTACCCCGTTGAGGGTTACTCGGTCGAGGGCTATCCCATCGAAAGTTACTCGGCGGAACCGTATCCCTCGGACAACTTCGTGCCGTCGGACAGCGAGGGACCTGCCGGTGGCTACCCAGCAGACGGTGGATCAAACTCCGGTCGCAGCACGGGAGAAGGATCCGGTTCGGAATCCGAAGGCGATGCGGATGCACTCGGTGACTCCGTCATCGATAGCACCACAAGCTATGAAGCTCGCAAGCCCACCCTCGACGACGACACCGCGTTGTTAACCGTTTCGGTTCCCGTCAGCAGCGCTCGCGTCACCGTCAATGGCCGCGAGACGACCAGCGACGGATCGGTTCGCCAGTTCATGTCGCGGGGTCTCAAGGCCGGATACGTCTACGGTTACGAAGTCGTTGTGACCTACGATGTCAACGGCCAAGAGCAAAGCGAAACGAAGTCGATCAAGTTGCGTCCTGGCGATGCCGAACGATTGGTATTCAAGCAAGACGCCGCTGCTGGCGCCGAAGAAGTCGCACCGGCGTCCGAAACGATCGATCCGGAAGCGGCCGATATCGACCTCAATGCGAGCGAGAACGCTGGCGCCACCGAAACGGTCGTGCAGTTGCACGTTCCTGCCGATGCCGTCGTGACCCTCGCTGGTAATGAAACCAAGGGCTCCGGCCGCGTGCGGACTTTCCGTACCACCCAGCTCGCCCAGGGCGAAAGCTGGACCGACTACACCGTTTCGGTCAGTGCGATCGTCAACGGACACAGCATTCGCCAAGAGCGAACGATCAATGTCGCCGCAGGCAGCACCGTCGAACTCGAGTTCGACGTCGCCGCTGGCACACTCGCGATGCGTTAGGATCTTTTTCCAAAACGCGACAGTGACCCAGGCCGTGCTCGAGTCTTTCTCGAGCACGGTTTTTTTGTGCCATGGGCCTCCGAGATGGTCTCCCTCGTTTTCTACTTCGATGCTGATTGTTCCTATCCGGCGGAGCGTCTAGTCTGGCGGGCCAGCGGAGGATTTTGAATTGCTTGAATTTTCACACCGGGCGATGGCGTGTGACTTTGTCGTCCTCGTCCGCGATGCCCACCAAAAGATCGGACATCGCAGCGTTGCCGATGTGGTTCTCGATGCGCTGGAGTCGGTCGATGCGATCGAGCAGCGGCTGACGGTTTACGATGCTACCAGTGAAGTGTCGGCGATCAATCAAGCCGCGGGCGACGGTCCCGTCCGCGTTTCAGCCGAGACCTTTGCGGTCCTGCAGCATGCCGCTCGATTGAGTGAGGCGACCGGCGGGGCCTTTGATATCACAGCCGGTCCCTTGATCGATGCCTGGGGATTCACAACCCGGCAGGGTCGCAAGCCGACTGCCGAAGAGATCACCAACGCCCGATCCTTGGTCGGCATGGATCAAATAGGACTCGACGCCGACGAGCGGACGGTGGAACTGCGGCAACCTGGCATGCGGATCAATCTCGGTGCGATCGGCAAAGGGGACGCGATCGATCACGTGGCCAGCCGGTTGAAGTCCGCTGGTATCAACGACTTCCTCATTCATGCCGGGCAGAGCAGCGTTCTGGCCTGCGGTGATCAGTTCGAGACCGTGGAGGCAAAGGAGTCCGAACCGGACCAATCGCCGCGGGGTTGGAAGGTTGGCATCGCTCACCCCACCAAACCGAACCGCCGGATCGCCGGATTCTGGCTTTGCGATGCCGCGTTGGCGACGAGCGGCAGTGGCAAGCAATTCTTTCATCATCGCGGCAAACGCTATGGGCATGTGATCGATCCTCGCAGCGGCGAGCCCGCCGGTGATATGCTCTCGCTCAGTGTGATCACCCCCCGTGCGATCGACGCCGACGCGCTCGCGACGGGGCTGTTCGTTAACGGACGCGAACAGGCCACCGCCTATGCCGAAGCCAACGGTTCGATGCCGGTGCTGCTGGTCGTACCGGGCGAGCGGCAAGACGCGGTGGATGTGGAGACGGTCGGCCATTGGGATTGGGTCGACCCGCCCTTGGGAGCCAGCGGAGGCTCAACGCGAGAGATGACATAGTCGCCAAGCGTCTCTGAGTTTCGCGTTATCTCGGGGAACCGATATCCTGGATGACCGCCACTCAACTCCGAGCAAGTAGGGCCGGTTCCTACCGGCCACGGGCGCTGGTTACTCGGTTCGGTCGGTCGCGCGGGCGGGGAAACTGGATTGCGTAATGACGGTTTCTCAGAGCGGCGGAGCCACGGCAGGAAGAAGCCCCGGAAGCGAGTCCGGGAAGCGAGAGTTTTAAGGTGTCCGGTACCGTTTCAATTGGGAGAGTTTTAAGGTGTCCGGTACCGTTTCAATTGACTCGCCCTTCGGTTCCCCTTAATCTTGAGTTGATGAACCAAATCCGTTTCCCGCCAGGGTGCTTTCCATGGGTCGTCCCAAACGAGCTGACGCCTCCGGGCATTGTTATCACATGCTTAACCGAGCGAACCTTCGGGCAACCATCTTTGAGAAGGAGGCTGACTACGAAGCATTTGAAAAGATTATCGACGAAGGCATCGAACGATTTGAGATTGACCTCTTCGCGTACTGCGTGATGCCAAACCACTATCACTTGCTGGTTCGCCCTGGAAAGGATGGAGAGATGGGTCGGTTTGGTCATTACATCGGGTTGACGCACACCCAGCGATATCACGCGCACTACAAGACGACCGGACTGGGGCACCTGTATCAAGGCAGGTTTAAATCATTCCCCGTTCAAACAGACGAGCACTTCCTAACCGTGGCGCGTTATGTGGAACGAAACGCTTTCGCTGCCAAGCTGTGCAAACGACCCGAAGACTGGAGATTTGGAAGTTTGCACCACTGGCAGACGAAGAGCAAGTCTTGTTCGAAACGGATATCGGGTTGGCCGATCCGTCGAACAGCGAACTGGGTTCAGCATGTCGCAACGGAGTTCAGTACAATGGAGCGAGAACAGCTGGACTGGAGCGTCAAGCGAGGAGTTCCCTTTGGAAACGAGACATGGGTGGAGCACATTGCCAGAACCTTCGACCTGGAGTCAACGATGCGACCCCGTGGACGACCAAAGAAGATATCGGTCGCAAAATAGCTCGGGATGACCCCAAAAAGGTACCGGACACCTTTTCTTTGTCCAAAAAGGTACCGGACACCTTTTCTTTGTCCACCTTTTCTTTGTCCCGAGAGATGACATAGTCGCCAAGCGTCTCTGAGTTTCGCGTTATCTCGGGGAACCGATATCCTGGATGACCGCCACTCAACTCCGAGCAAGTAGGGCCGGTTCCTACCGGCCACGGGCGCTGGCTACTCGGTTCGGTCGGTCGCGCGGGCGGGGAAACTGGATTGCGCAATGACGGTTTCTCAGAGCGGCGGAGCCACGGCAGGAAAAAGCCCCGGAAGCGAGTCCGGGGAGCGACTGAGTTTTAAGGTGTGAACCCCAGAAAAGGTACCGGACACCTTTTCTTCCCCCTGCCGGTGGTGCCGCTGCCGATCTGCGCGCACCGCCAATTTCTAGTTTGACCATGACAGTGCTTTTCTTCCACTGTCTAAAATCGAGCTACGGACGCATTAACATCGACAAAAGACGATCCATGTCCAGAAGTACGCTCGGATTCAATGAACCATCGATGGCAGAGCGTTTATTGACCGACCGCCAATCAAACTGGACGTCATAATGGACAGGAATCACCTCCTGGTGGCTACCTTCACCCACGCTTTGCGAGCTTTGCCCAAGGAGACTAACGGGCAGAAAAACCCCGTCGATTTGTTTCCACTCGATGTCCTCGACTACGTGAATTTTGTATTCTCCGTTGATCACTACTCCTGTGGTAATTCGCAGTGGCACAAAATCCTGTGTGTCAAAGCGATAGACGCGGCGGGTGATCCTTTCGACATGCGGGAAAGGTAACTCGACGTCAATGACAATGTCTGTTTGCCTACTCTGGCGGTTCTGCTCGTAGATCTTTTTATGGGGACCAAAATTTCGCTTCAGTGTATGCGCCACTTCGTTTTTTTGAAAGGAATACAAATTAGATAGCGAGCCCACTAACTGGACATCGGGCAAACGCACTTTCGCAAGTGATTCGCGAAAGCCCTCGGTCGTGTACTTTTGCGGTCGATCGGGAAATTGCCAAAGCCAAGTTTCTTTGGTCAGTGGGTCTCGGGCATAGGCCTCGAAGACCCGCGACTCAGATGGCGGATCATCCAACGAGATACTTTCGGATCGAGTCCCTTGATGGACCATGAAAAATTTTTCAGCGACCGCATCCAAGATCAAGCGATAAGAATGTGTTGCTTCAGATGACCGTCCTCGCCCAATACTCAACGATTCCTTGGTCACCAAAACATCATAAGACTGCACGGACTCCCAATTAGCCACAAACGCCTCAGGAATTGACCTGACATCGGCTGAAGCATCACGTACGTCGTCGGCGCGCGCCGGGAAAGAAAACCAAGCAAGGGCGAAAGCAGCCACAACCTGCGAGCTCGTTAGAGCGATTTTGATGCAATTCATGTGTAGATCCCTATTCTATTCTTGAGAATCATTGCCGACGTAGGCACAAGTGGTTCCGAGCACGCCGGTGTACAACAAGTCGTTACTGCCCACCCAGGTCGCAGAACTGTCCGGGCTGCACACGTAGATGCCGTCTGCGTCCATTCCACAGTCAGCACCCATTAAGCATTCTCTGGTTCGATAACAATCAATGGAGCCATTTGCCCAGTCCATAAATCCCGGTTTGCCGGCGTCCCAAATAACCAAGGGTTCTTCAGGGATTTTAGTGGCTAGGAATGAATGGATTGAGTCCAAGCTTGCCGCAAAAGAAGGCTCATCCGACGGAAGCGAGCGCCCGAGGTTTTCAAGGCATGGCTCCAGTATCCAAGGGTTTATTTGTGGGATGTGATTATCAATGTTCGGCTGGCAGTGCCGGGAGAAACGGAGCCGTGCTCTGCAGAGGTGCTGGCTTGGCAAGGGATATCTCGGTCGACGGTATGCCAATGGTGTTGTCGGTCCCTGGCGAGCGTTTGTTCGTCAGGGACGCATTTTTGAACGATCATTGGATGCTAGAGCCATGCCTCAAAAAACCTTCCGCTGTGCTCTGCGCACGCTTCCGTCGGATGAACCCTTTCAAACGACATGGTGCATGCCTTTTCTCTTAGAAATCAAAAACAGTTAATTAGTGGTGACGAAATCGCATTTACTAAACACCTGCCGATCGGCATACATGATTCTCCATGCGACCTGACTATCATCGGGCAAATCCTGAAACATCGCCCCATTGCCGGAGACGTGGAACCGGTAGATATTACCTCCCATCCGCTTCAGGTTTACCTGGAGCGGACGATCATTTAACGTGGCCTCCGCCCGTATCGAATCGGGTGCGACTTCTTTCTCTACGTTTAAGCGGAGAATTCCACCAGCGGTGAGTGAGTCTTCGTCCGTCTCGGCTGTAATGAAGCGAAGCGTGCGGGGACTCAGTTTGACAGCCGTCTTGCTGTATAGCACTAAATCAACGGAACTTGTTCTTCCGGATTCAGGCTCCGTGAGTGTCAACCGCCCAACTTCACCCTGGGCGCTCGCGAATGTGGAATCGATACTGAGCTTGACCCGATGTGGCAAGTTTTGTGTTCGATCACCGGGTAGAATTGACCCCTTGACTCCAGCTAAAACCCCATCGGCTTGTATTTTTAACTCTTTTGCTGGAGTAGCGAATGTGTAGATAAAGGGGACTTCGATGTCTGTGAAGGGCTGCGCACCGACATCCACAGGAATCATCAAATCACGAAAATTGAGTAGACCTCCGATCTCATAGCGGATCGAGACCTGAACTCGTTGCAATCCTGGAAAGTCTGTTTTCTCGGCGTCAATGTTGAGTGACAGGCCACCGACAAATTCGCTTTGACGACTGTTGGGCGGCGTGGTGATATCCACGACCAGGTCGGTTTCTTTAGCTGAAACCAGAGTGTCGCCTTGAAGCTTTGCTTTGGTGCATCCGCAAGTGGCGGTAATTTCTCTGATAGGCAAGTCAAACGATTCTGGATTTTCGATTCGGATAATTGCCTTGACATTTGATGCAGATGGCAGCTTTCCCAAATGAGCAACCACCGGATAAGCCCCGACCGGTTCTAGAAATTGCTCTTTGGATGGAAGTTTGACCCGCAGAATGACCGGCTTGTCTATTCCCTGAGGAGATGCCCCGGGTAGGGGTGTCAACGAGAGGACAATGCTCGTCAAAACGAGCAAAATAGCATTGCAGCAACCGGATCTGGCCATTTTTCCCACCTGAATGTGCCTAGAGCGAAAGCTAATTGAAAAGAAGAGACCTTTAACGGCTCGCAACGAGCATAGGAGCACCGTTTTGCTTGTCAGGATCATAAGCGTAAAATATCGAAACATTTTTGGGGCGGGCCAGTGGCCTCAACCTCTCTGTTGCCTCACTATTGCACTCACCCGATGTCCCTCCCTCGACTTCTCTTCTTTCGGTTCTCACAGCGTCCGCCGACGCTCTCGACTTGCTTTCTAGTCTGGACGAAGAAAAGGTGTCCGGTACCAATAGACGAAGAAAAGGTGTCCGGTACCAATAAACCAGCCGATGCACCTAACAACCTAAATGACGGACAGGAAGTCCGTCACACCTGCGGCACGAAGCCGCCCAGGCGTTGGACGCTTCCGGTAGCGAAGCGGACGGGCGACGCACACGAAGTGCGTCGCGGCTGTTTCGGCGGGAGGCCGCCGGGCGCTGGTTACGAGCATGAACCCAATGCAGCCGCACGGATGCGGCTGCTTGATTGAAGACCGGCGACACGATGTCGCCCGGTGGGTGCGAACGACGTTCGCACACGCCGGGGCCAGGGCAGGCGATCGAAAGCGACTGGGCGTCGTGACGAGCGCAGCGGGGGCGGCACGAAACTACCGAGAGCGAGTGGGCCGCCCTCGCGGGAGCGAGGAACCGAGGCAAAGCGATAGGCGGGGGAGCGAAGGGAAAACTGGGAGCGGGAATCGCCTAACCGCTTGCAAGTCGGTGGCGGAAGCGGAGGCGTGGAGGGTTGCGAGCGAGCCGGCCGCTCGTCGCGAAGTCTGTCCGACATGGGCCCGCTTGCATCGGTGGCAGCCTGTCTTGCGCCCAATCAGCAAGGACGCTTGCGAAGCGGTTACCGGTGCAGCGAGTCGGTGAGTCAGCGGGCAGCACCCTGGGTACTCAAGGACGATGGCGTGGGAGTATCATGCGGGCATGAGTGAAACCTCCCCCTCCCCTTCCGAGAACGCTGTCGCGGCTGACGTCTCTGACGAGGATGCCTTTGATCCGCCGCGATCGATTGCACCGGGCCCGCGACTATCGTCGCGCGGTTTCTTCATCGCTTTGGCGCTGGTGTGTTTGATTCCGCTGACGATTCTCAGCACTTACGCTGTACTCTTTGGCCGAGCGATCGAAAAGGAACTACCGGTCAGTGTGAGCATCGATCACCGCCCGTGGCAGGCCCAGCAGCGTGCCTTGCAGACGCGGGATCCACAGCAGCCCGAGCTCGAAGACGTGATCGTGATCACGAACGAAGCCGATTTTGCGATCTCAAAGCTCTATGCCGATCTCAATGGGCGGTACTTCATGTATGTCAATCAGCCGTTGGCCGCTGGTGAGAAGCTCGTGCTTCCCCAGGCTGACTTCGTCAACCGGACGGGCCAGCGTTGGGTGCCGGGCAACTACACGATCGACGAGATCACCGTGATGGGGAAACTTCCTTCCGGAGCCCGCGGCGTGACGGAGTTTCAGTACTGAGGACCGCGTGGTGGGGCTATTATTTTTCCTTGCCGCGAAGAGCAGCCGGTTTGATCTTGGGCGGGATTTTCTTGCCCTTGGGAATCAGCTTCATCGAGACCGAGTTGACGCAGTGACGCGTGTTTTTATCGGTCAACTGTTCGCCCAGGAACACATGGCCGAGATGACCGCCGCAGTTCTTGCAGAGAATTTCGATCCGCACGCCATCGGCATCACGTTGTCGCACAACCGCCCCTTCGATCTCATCGTCGAAGCTGGGCCAGCCACAATGGCTCTCGAACTTGTCATCGCTATTGTAGAGCTTGGCGTTACAGCGTCGGCAGATGTAGGTGCCTTCTTTCTTGGTGTGGGTGTAGCCACCTGGGCCAGCCGGTTGGGTGCCTTTATTGAGGAGCACCCAGCTCTCGAATTGGTTCAGAGAGTTGTATCGCCCGTAACGAACAGCTTGCTCGGACTCGGCAGAATCGACCGTTTTCGCCCCTTCCGCAGTCTCTGGGACAGCAGCATCGCTATCGGCGGTGCTCTTTTCGGCGCTGCTCTGGTCGGCGGCCGTGTCGCTCGTTGCCGCTGTCTCGCGGTCGTCAGCGGTCAGGGGGCGGATGGTGGCGGTGGTCAGCAGCGTGGCGGCAATCAAGCCGAGGCTGCCCGCTGCGGTCCACCGAAGTGAGTTCGAACGGGTCAGGGAGCGCGGGCGCATGGAAAAATCTCCGGAAAGGGGCAAGCTTTTCGAGTACTACATCCCGAGTGTGGGTTTCGTTCGCCTGATTCTACCCGCCCTAGGACGTGGAGACATTCGGCGACGGGGTTTCCTGGCCCGCTGCGGCTACGGCGACCTGTTGGAGATGGATCATTAATTTCTTGTGATCGCGGACAACTCGTAGAAATTCATCTTCGCTAACCGGTTTTTGGATGTAGCCGCAGACGCCGAGATCGTCGCAGCGTTGGCGATAGGTATCGTCTTCCAAGGCCGTCAGCACCACGGTTGCGATCCGCGCCGAATCAGGGTGGATTTCCAGCATCTCCTCGAGCACATCGATGCCCGAGCCATCGGGAAGGATCATGTCGAGCAGGAGTAAATCCAATCGCGGAGCGCGGGCGAAGATTCCTGTGCGTTTCATGAACAGAATCGCTTCATGGACCGTTCGCACCAAAGTCACACGGTGATGCACGCCGCTGCGTCGCAGCGCATGAATGGTGATGCGAGCGTCAACGAGCCCATCTTCGACCAATAGGATTTCCATTGGTTTGGTGCGTGAGTCACCCAACATGTTAAAACCTTTTTCTGGTTTGCGCGATTGTTCAATCAGTCGTGTGTGCAGCCCGTGCGGGCATGGGAATCATGCAGCCGGATCAACTCCGCTTCCAAGCGTTCATGAGCCGTCAGGTCGCCTGAGAACCGCTCTATCGATTCGACGAGCGACCGCAATCCATCGGCATCGCACCCACGATATTGTAGCTCTTCGGCAAGTTCGACCAAGTCGACCAGTTCCAAATAGAGGCAGCGGTGTTGGCCGGTGACGCTCCGGACCATCTCCTGCCGTTCCTGTTCGGCCTCGTTCTGCTCGGCAATCGACTGCAGGGCCGCTGCGCGGTGGGCGGTTGCGGTGTCCGCAGAGATCAAGCCATAGGTTTCTTCTAACGCAAACTGCAACGCGAGCAAGTCGCGTAGTCCGTCCAGGCACCCGATGAACTCACGAAGCGACATCTGAGGCTTGTCAAAGTCAATCGACTCAGGGTCGCAAAGCGTGCGAAGCCGATGGACTTCATGCCACAAGTGCGGATTGCTGTCTTTGATTTCTTGCAAAAACGCCGCGTTGACGAACCAGTGAATGGTTGGGTCGCCAGTGGAGTTCATTTGCGGAGCGTGGCCCGTCGCCGATCGAGACGGCGAGGAACCAGTGAAGACGGTAGCCATAGCGACAGACCTCCTTTGCCATGAATCCGTGAATGAGAAGAGTCCTTGAAACTAAAGCGGGGCGTGACGCCCGTCAAGCAAAATTCGTGAGTGGCTATTGAAAACACCGCGGAAACGGCTAATTCGGGGGGTGGGTGGCTAGGGTGATGAATCCAGCTCACGCAGGCGTTAGACTCACTGTTTTCGACCCACTTTGCTCATTAGATTTTAACCAATTTCTCACTTGCTCGCCCTTCCATGCCCACGTGCAGGCGAAGACAATGGCGATTGCTGGATCCCGCCCCACTCCCCCCCTGCTCCGATGTTTATGCTCTCCCACCTCACATCCCGCCTTCGTTTCGACATTTCGTCCCCTCTTCCGGCCGCTCTCGTGCTGGTCGCATTGTGCGTCGCACCGCTGCGACTGCCGCCGGCGGCAGCGGATCAACCCAGTACTGCGGACCGCGTCCTCGACGTGATCCAAAGCGCGATCGAGCCCGCTGCCACCGAGTCGTCGCCGCCCCATCACGATCCAATGCAGTTGCTGCAGTCCAATGCGATCAAAGAGCAGCAGGCCACCTGGGGGCACTGGGGAAATCAACCGAAGAAGTTCAGCACGTGGACCAACCATAGCAATCGCCTGGTACCGCTCTACACGTTCGGGATGACGTTGTCGCCGCTGCGCCAGCGAGGCAGTTTTTATTCAGATCCGGCGAGAATGGAACAGGCCTTCGGCGCTATCCCGGCGGGGACACTCAATCCGAACGCAACCTATCATGACCAGATCGACGTTTATGAGATGCAGCGAATTGCTGCTGATCAGGGCAAGCGTCACATCATTTTGATGGTCTTTGACGGCACGGACTGGCAAACCACCCGGGCGGCGGCGACATACCACAATCGAGCCGACCGCTACGACAGTGGTCGGGGACGCGGTTTGTCCTTTCAGGATTATCGCGGTATCGAGACGGACTTTGCGCTCATCGGCACCACCCCACGGCTCACGGGGGGCAAGGTCGACGTGAATGCCCAAACGATCCGCGGTGGCGAGAACCCGGTCGCTGGTGGTTTCGATCCGATCTTCGCCGGCCCGATGCCCTGGCAGGAACGCCCGCGGAGCGGCTATCTGATGGGCCGGGATCGCAGGCAGCCCCACGGTGTCACCGATTCGGCGTCGTCGGCAACCAGTCTGATGTCGGGGATCAAAACCTACAACGCGTCGGTGAACGTACGTGTCGATGGGTCGCAGAGCGTTCCGATCGGGAGGCAATTGCAAAGCGAAGGCTACCGGGTTGGCGTCGTGACGAACGTTCCTGTCAGCCATGCCACGCCAGCGGCGGCTTACGCGAACAATGTTCATCGCGGCGACTACCAGGACATTTCGCGGGATCTCGTCGGCCGGCCCTCGATCGCCCACCGCCGTGAACCCTTGCCGGGTGTCGACGTGTTGATGGGTGGCGGCTGGGGCGAGGGCGTTGGCAAAGATGGCAATCAAGGCGAGGACTTCTTGGAGGGCAACAAATACCTGCACGAATCGGATCTCCGCGCCGTCGAACTCCAGCCTGGCGAGACGGACCCGAATCGACGCAAATACGTGGTGGCTCAGCGAACAGCCGGGAAAGACGGCAGTCGCGTGCTCACCGAGGCCGCCGAGCGAGCCAAGGCGAGTGGCGACCGACTGTTGGGGTTTTTTGGCACCCGGGGGGGACACCTGCCCTTTCAAACCGCCGATGGCAAGTTCAATCCTACCTTTGACGTCAAGGGTACCGAGCGTTACACCGACGAAGACATTTCGGAGAACCCCACGCTCGCTGAGATGACCGCGACCGCACTCGATGTTCTCTCGACACCGGTGCCGCAACCGGAAGGAGACGAAAATCAGGCCGGTCAGGAAATCCCACCGTTCTGGCTACTCGTCGAGGCTGGGGACGTGGATTGGGCAAACCATGCCAATAATCTCGACAACAGTATCGGCGCCGTGCTCAGCGGCGCAGACGCTTTCAGCCAAATCACGCAGTGGGCCGAAGAGCATGATGCCTGGGATGACACAGTCGTCTTTGTCACGAGCGATCACGGCCATTATCTCGTTCTCGAGGATTTGCAGGCGATTGCCGATGCCAATCAAGGCGAGTGATCGGTTCTAATAGAGCTCATGCAACATCTCGAACTCAAAACGGACGGAACGGTCGCGTGGCTGGTCCTTGGCCGACCGGACAAACACGCGGCGTTGAATCCACGGTTACTGCAGGACATCCGCGAAGGCCTTAGCGAAGTCCACCAGGACACGCAGCTGCGCGCCGTCGTGCTCTGTTCTGAGGGGGCTAGTTTTTGCAGCGGCGTCGATCTATCTGTCTTGCAGCAGATTCGCTCTCTGGACGAGCAAGAACAGTTGCAGCAGTGGTTTGAGTACTGGCGACAACTCGCAGAGGTCTACGAGGCGCTACTGCGGTTCCCCAAGCCGATTATCGCTGCGGTCGATGGATCCGCCATCGGCGCCGGGTTCGCGTTGACGCTCGCCTGTGACCTGATCGTGGCATCGGAGCACGCTAGTTTTTCTGCTGGTGCGGTGCGGCGTGGGCTCGTCGGTGGGATGACCGCGGCGCTGCTTTCGTTTCGTGTCGGCACATCGCTCGCCGCCCGGATGAGCTTGACCGGCAGCCCGCTTTCAGCGCCCGAGGCAGATCGGGCGGGACTGTTGTGCCAGCCGCCTGTCCGCCCGGGCCAGATCAATGAAGTCGCTGCTTTTTGGGCCAACGAGGCAGCCAATGGATACCCGCAAGCAACTCAGGCGACCAAGCGTTTGATCAATGAGAGTATCGGTGAAACGATGCTCACCCAGCTCGCTGCGGCGGCTGCGGATTGCGCCACAGCCTGCACGACTGAATCGGCGGGTGAAGGTATCGAGACCTTTCTCACGAAGAACCCGAAGAACTGAACATGCATCGCCACCGGATCTGCCGCCCATTGCTATCCATCGCTGGTCTGCTCGGTGCGTGTTTGCTTGGCCTCGGTATGATCAGTGGCTGTACACCGACTAGCGAGGGCGAAGTCGCGGTCTATTGCCGGCTCGACGAAGAGTACGCCTATCCGATCGTGGACGCCTTTGAACGCTCGGTGGACTACGAAACCAGCGTCGTTGCTGATTTTGACTACGCTTCCGAATCGAGTGCATCGGGTGGCGCTGTTGGTAGCTCCGATGTCGACAGTCCCAGCGTGGGTGTACCCACGGACGGTTTGTTTCAGCTGATTCGGGCCGAGCAAGCCGCACCCCAGTGCGATGTGTTCTGGGACAATGGGATCTTGCAGACTGTGCGGTTGCAGAAGCTTGGCTTGCTGCAGCCCCATGATTGGCAGGTTCCCGCGGACTGGCCCGCCGATCTGGTCGCCTCCGATGGGACGTGGTGCGGTTTTGCTGCCACCGCACGCGTGCTGATCGTCAACACGGATCTGATTCCCGATTCGGTCCAGTACCCCAGTAGCGTTCAAGATCTCGCGGATCCGACGTGGAAAGATCGATGTGCGATGTCGCAGCCTCAGTACGGATCGACGGCAACGCATTGGGCGGTGCTGCGTGAACAGCTCGGCCGCGAAGCCACCCTCGACCAGCTCAGTGCGATCGCCGGCAATGCATTGATTTTACCCAGCAACAAGGATGTCGCCCGGGCTGTTTCGGTGGGCCGTGTGGCTTGGGGGCTGACCGATTCGAGCGACGCGTTGATCGAGCAGGAGCTGGACTATCCGATCGCCGTCGTGTTCCCCGACCAGAAGTCCAGTCAACCGGGGACGCTTCGCATTCCCAACACGCTTGCGATTGTGAAGAACGCGCCCGACCCGGTCGCCGCGAGCCAATTCGTCGATTTTCTACTGACTCCAACGATGGAGGATCGATTGGCGATGGGGCCGACCAGTCAAATTCCGATCAGCAAAGAAAGCAAGTTTCCATCTGCGGTTTTGCCTGATCGAGCGGTGCGCTGGATGCGCGTTGACTTTGAGAAAGTCGCTGACTCGTGGGATGAGTGGTCGGCTGCGGTGGTTATATCCCGCTGACAGGCAGATAAGCAGGCAAGCTCTGTGCGTAGAAAGCGCGTGGTGTTGGCTTTCAGGCTGTGGTGAATTCTGAACACAGGCTAGAAGCCTATGCTACGTCATGTTCACTTACCCCGCCCGGTGGACGGGCGGGGTATGCGGATGGGGAATCGCCCCTCGCTCAGGCGACGCGATCGATCAGGCGGTGGCGCCGAGGGACTTGCGGAGCTTCTCAGCGTTGCCGGCTTGGCCGAAGGCGGTCATGCGAGCGACGCAGACGTCCTTCATCGCGGCGCGGGCGGGTTTGAGATAGGCGCGTGGGTCGAATGCACCTGGCTCTTCGGAGAGAACCTTGCGGATGGCACCGGTGATCGCCATGCGGCAATCGGTGTCGACGTTGATCTTACGCACACCGCTCTTGATACCGCGTTGAATCTCTTCGACAGGCACGCCGTAGGTTTGCTTCATTTTGCCACCATACTGATTGATGATGTCCTGCAACTCTTGCGGCACGCTGCTGCTGCCGTGCATGACGAGGTGCGTGTTGGGCAGTTTGGCGTGGATCTCTTCGATCCGGCTCATGGCGAGCACTTCACCGGTGGGTTTCTTGGTGAATTTGTACGCACCGTGGCTGGTGCCGATGGCAACGGCGAGAGCGTCAACGCCGGTTTCTTCGACGAACTGTTTGGCTTCCTCGGGATCGGTCAGCAATTGATCGTGGGTCAATTCACCGACCGCACCGTGGCCGTCTTCTTGTTCGCCTTCGCCGCTTTCGAGCGATCCCAGGCAACCGAGTTCACCTTCGACGCTGACGCCGCGAGCGTGGGCAGCGCGGACGACTTCTGCGGTGACGCTGACGTTGTAGTCGTAATCGGCAGGTGTCTTACCATCGGCTTCGAGTGAGCCGTCCATCATCACGCTGGTGAAGCCGTTGTCGATCGCCGAGAGGCAGGTCTCTGGGCTGTTGCCGTGATCCTGGTGCATGACGATTGGAATGTGTGGATACAGTTCCGTGGCGGCGACCATCAGGTGACGCAGATAGTTGTCCTGAGTGTACGCGCGGGCGCCACGGGAAGCTTGGATGATGACCGGGGAATCGGTCTCTTCAGCAGCTTCCATGATCGACTGGATCTGCTCCATGTTGTTGACGTTGAATGCGGCGACGCCGTAGTTGTTTTCTGCGGCATGGTCGAGCACGACGCGAAGGGGGACGAGTGCCATGGTGGAAAGTTCCTCTAGCAAGTGGGGGAGACGGTGGGTTGAAACGATCCGCCGCGCGAGTGCCCCGATGGAACAAATAGCCGCGAATTCTCTGCGCAATTATCGCGTTCGTCACCAGATTCGCAAGGGGCGCGGGGCGGGGGGCGGGTGGCACCGCAATCACCACCCCAGCGGCGGTTTGCGGGGCCAATTGCTCCCCTGCCTCGCCAACGCCCTTGGCGACACTGGTCAGCAGCCAGGTGGATTGCTGTGAGCGGGTTCAGCCCCCTGTTTCCTGTGGCCAAGGACTCGCTGCCGTTTGCAGGGTGGGGTCCGGCCGATATTACCGGTTGCGATGGCGTGCCAGCGTTCTCAGGGCAGCTGCCCCGGATCGATCCGATGATGATTGTGGAATGGATTCCACCGACAAGGATGATTTGATGGCGAAAAATGAAATATGGTCGACGACCGGGTGGCTCGGACTCTGTTTGGTCCTGACGACTTGTATGGGCGGATGCAGTGCCCTGGGGCTCTCCTGTACAACCGGCAACCCTCTGACCAAGGAGGCCCAAGCGGTTCTCGAGCAATCACGGATTCCTAACGGCATCGCCCGTGAGAACGCCAAAACCGTGTTGCCGCCACACCGTCTGCAACCGGGCGATGCCGTGTTGATTGAACCGGTCAGCCTGGATCGGGACCTGCGATTGCCCGCCGATCAAACCGTGCTGGCCGACGGCACGATCGACCTGGGGCCTTACGGCCGCGTCGTCGTCGCCGGGCATCAGCTCGAGCAAGCCGAGGCGCTGATCGAAAACCAGATTGACTTTCAGGCCCAATCGCAAGCGGAGAGTTGCCGACGCGCCGGTCGCGATCCTGAGCAGATCTCCGGTCGAAGCGATCCCCATCAGTCCGACGCCTGCGACTCGATCGCGATCAACGTGCGTTTGCTCGAACCGGTTCATCGCTTTTACGTGCTCGGCGAGGTCAACGCGCCTGGGGCGTACCCTCTGTCGGGCTACGAAACCGTTCTCGACGCGATTGTCGCCTCCGGCGGCCTGACGAGCAGTGCCAACCCTTGCCAGATCTTGTTGTCGCGGCCCTCCGAACCGTGTGACTGCCGCGTGACACTGCCGGTTTGCTATCGAGAGATCGTGCAGATGGGCAACACGGCATCGAACTATCAGTTGCGTCCCGGTGACCGCATCTTCGTCGCCTCACGTTCCTGCGTCGACGAGCTGATGTTTTGGCGCGCCCGGCAGGGCTGCTCGCGTTGCCAAGCTTGCAACCGGGCCTGCCCGCATCCGGAGATGATGCCAGCGATCGGCATGGCACCGGTCGCCGACACAATGATCTCGCCGGGCAGTACCGGATGGTTGAAGCTCTCTGACTCGCCGGCAAGTCCTGACGCGATGCTAGAAAGAGACTCGCCGGAGACGCCGTCGAATTCTGATTCACTTGCGCCGTCCTCACAGGACCAAGGGACCCTGGGCGACTTTCTCAGTCCGACGGAGGCGTTGCCAGCAAGCGGAGCGGCGAGCGATGTCGATGGCGAGCTCGAGTTCGAACCGCTGGGAACCCCCTGACGAATCGGAGGTCGGGCGAAGTCGCGATGGAATGCGAGAATAATAAATGTCGAATTTCGCGAAAGCCGTTCGGTAGTGGACGAGGCGACGAGTCCTTGATTACCCAAAAGTTTGCTCCCCCGTGTGCTTGTCACACGGGAAGCGACGTTTTGAAATTAGAAAACCTCGCCATCGACACGCGTTCACCTGTCAGCTTGTCTGACAGGAAACCAAGCCTTGCCCTACGCCGAAGGCGTTGTAGAAAATAGGCTCATCCGACGGAAGCGTGCGCCCGAGGTTTTCAAGGCATGGCTCCAGTATCGAAGGATTTATTTGTGGGATGTGATTATCAATGTTAGACTGGCACTGCCGGGAGAAACGGAGCCGAGCTCTGTAGAGGTGCTGGCTTGGCAAGGGATATCTCGGTCGCCAGCGTTTCCCTGCAAAAGCGGTACGCCAATGGTGTTGCCGGTCCCTGGCGAGCGTTTGTTCGTCAGGGATGCATTTTTGTAAGATTATTGGATACGAGAGCCATGCCTAGAAAAACCTTCCCCCTGTGCTCCACGCACGCTTCCGTCGGATGAGCTGGAATTTACTAGCAGGCATCCAGATATTTGCGTCGTGCTGAGTGAGCCGTTACTCTGACGATGCCGGGAGAGGCTCACGACCGCTCTTACGCCTAGTGTGCTTCTCGTCTGACCTGTATTGAATCAAAGCGAGTAAACTGGGATGCCACCGTCGTTCCTGAGCAGATCCACGATGCGCGTTGTGCGATCCAGCATCAGCCTCATGCTGCTCGTGTCGTGGTGCCTCCACCCCACCGGCTCGCTGGCTCAGTCGCACAGTAACGCCGAAAACGAGTTGTTGAGTGCAGACGATCTTCGTCGAACCCAGATGGTGCCGCGCACATACTTTTACGGCAAAGAGTTTCGATACAAGATCGAAACCGAAAGCCGTACTGGAGACGGTGGCGCAACCTTTTACTCGGGGCACTTGGATACGGGTGCCAACGGTGTGCGCACGCTCGCCATTGGTAAACCGAGTCCGCATCGCTCTTACATTCCCGTTCGGCTGATGCATTACCAGGAAAATCCAGGGGAACCTCACATTGATGATGATCCGTTGCTCACCTATTTCGAGGGAACCAATGGACGTATCAGTCATAGTTTCGACCGCAAACTACTCTACAACTTCGAAGGCAGGAAGAGAGTGACTTCATTTGGCAATGAGTCGGTTGGCTATGGCTTGTCTGCTTTTCCACTCGACCCACTTGTCTTCCTACTTGTTGACGATCTCTGCGCAATCATTGGCTGCGAACCACCTGATGACATCGAATTTGTCGCAATGGGCGACAAGCTTCAAACCGAATGGTTCGAACACGAAGCAGATCCTAAGGCGATTCGCATGTCGACAACCGACCCCGATGATCCATTCTATGCGGTATACACCTCAGGACCTGAATACCTGCTCCTTGAGCAACCACGGCCACCCGATGGTCCGTTGCAAATTGATATCTCAGAACTGATGATCTTCGACGGCCTTCGGTACCCCAAGAAGGCAACCTATCAAGCCCTCACACCGGATGGAACATTCGGATACATCTGCTCGATCGAAATGCTCGACATTCGCGAGATCGACGTCCACAATTTTGAATGGATCCCACCCTGGCCTGCTGGCACGGAGTGGATGCGAGAGAGAGACAGGAAACGAACTCATGTTCCTTACTCCGATGCGCAACTGGCATCGATTCAGCAACACGCATTGGCCAATGCTCGCGCGGATGCACCGCAGCCGAAGCCGTCTTGGTTCTTCTATCTCAACCTTGGCTTGATAAGTCTCATTATTGCAATGGCGGTGTACCGCTTTTGGCCACGATCCAATTAGGCGGTTGATTTCAACAATTGCCCCGCCACCTTTGAATTCTCACGACAGCCCCATCGCCCGGGAGCGAGTCAAATGCAACATCGATTGAATGACAATGAGAATTTTTCGCACAAAATTTGCAAAAAAGACTTGCCCCCCCTCGCCCTCGCCCTGTTAGGATTGCAACAAGCAGACGTTTTCCCTAAGCACCACTGTAAAGGAAAGCAAGATGCCGAAAGTACGTTTTTTGTTCACGGCCATCGTGACGGCAGCACTCTTCACCCCTTCTCTGTTGGAGAGTGCCGTTTCCACCTCCAGGAATTCAGGCATCCAACTCGAGTTTTTAGAAAAGATCGGAGGGTGGAACGATAAAAGGTGTTTCAACGACACCGAGGACGCATGTCCAGTCCAAAACCAAGCCCTAGCACAAGGGGACCCTTGCACCAAAGTTGGCAATGTAAAGGCGAAGTGTATTCTCAACACACTATGGAATGAGAACTGCTACCCGGCTGTCGAGCAACACTGTCAGTGGCACATGCCTGACATCTGCCCGGGAAGCGTTTATGAATGCAAGGGCGATTTGGCTAGTCCAACAGGGGCAAGCTGGCAACTCGATCATGCAGGTGGGTGCGGAGCTCGCTCTGATTGCAGCTAAAAACTCGGTGGATTGATTCTACCCCAGAAAGCGAGTCTCACCACAACGACTCTATCACGTTAATTATATGATGGTCTTTAGCGCAGTTTTCAGAGCGGATCGCCCAGTGATCGACTTGGGCGATATGCGATTCAGTATCACCCTGATGCTGCTCGGGTTGTGGTGCCTCCACCCCACCGGCTTGCTGGCTCAGTCACCCAGCAGCGGCGAAAACCAGTTGTTGAGCGCCGACGAGCTTCGGCGCGCCCAGATGGTGCCACGCACTTATTTTTACGGCAAAGAGTTTCGGTACAAGATCGAAACCGAAAGCCGTACTGGAGTCGATGGCGCAACCTTTTTCTCAGGACACTTGGACATCGCCGCCAATGGAGTGCGCACACTCGCCATTGGTAAACCGAGTCCGCATCGCTCTTACATTCCAGCTCGGTTGATGCACTACCAGGAGAACCCGGGAGAACCTCACATTGATGACGATCTGTTACTGACCTATTTCGAGGGAACCGACGGACGTGTTAGTCATGATTTTCTGCGCAAGCTGCTATATGACTTCGAAGGCAGAAGGACCGTGAATTCATCTGGCACCGTCTCAGTAGGGCACGTCCTGCCGGCTTTTCATCAAGACCCACTGGTCAGTCTGCTTGTTGACGATGTTTCCATAATTAATGGGGTCAATCAAATGGATGGCATTGAGTTTGTCGCAATGGGCGACAAGCTTCAAACCGAATGGATCGCACACAAAGCGGATCCGAATGCGATCCGCATGTCGACAACCGACCCCGATGATCCGTTCTACGCCGTTTATACCTCACAACCGGAATGCATGCTTCTGGAGCGGCGTTTACGTTATCCCGATGGTCCATTGCAAATTGATATCTCAGAACTGATGATCTTCGACGGCTTTCGATACCCCAAGAAGGCAACGTATCGAGCCGTCACACCGGATGGAACATTCGGATACATCTGCTCAATCGAACTGCTCGACATCCGCGAGATCGACGTCCACGATTTTGAATGGATCCCACCCTGGCCTGCTGGCACGGAGTGGATGCGTGAAAAGGACAGGAAACGATTTCATGTTCCTTACTCGGATGCGCAACTGGCATCGATTCAGCAACGCGCTTTGGCCAATGCTCGTGCCGATGCGCCGCAGCCGAAGTCGTCTTGGTTCTTCTATCTCAACCTTGGCTTGATAGGTCTCATTATTGCAATGGTGGTGTACCGCTTTTGGCCACGATCGGAGCCAGTCTAATGACCGTTTTCGGAAAAGCCGTCTTCACCTTGCTTCTCGGACTGTGGCTGGCCTGCACGACGGCGTGGGCCTCGAACGACAACGCACAGAACGATAACCGGCAACGCGAGCGAGATCAAAACCACAACTCAAGTGTGAACGAAGAGCCATCCCGCAACAACGCGTCTGAGGAGGACGGCTTCTGCGGCTTGGAAACTGCCCAGCGATGTGCGGAGAAATTGCAGGCAGCGTGGCGTATTGCGTTGGGAGCAGAAACGGTTACCGCATCCTTGAAGGTAGGGGCGGATTTTGTGGAATAGGGCTCTGCTCGGGAGGACGTCTTGGTTCACCACGATCGAGTTCGCCAACCGTAACCACTTGGTCATCTTGATGATCATGATAGCGATCCAGTTTGCCTTGCTGGGATGGCATGCCTATCGGTCTTCGCCCGTCAGTGACGAATACGGACATTTTTACGCGGGAGTCCAATACTGGCATCACGGAGACTTGCACTCGTTCAACGTCAACCCTCCCCTGGTTCGTGCTCTTGGAACTCTCCCTGCCTATTTGAACTGGGACGAACTGACACACTTCTCGCCCTCTTTTGACATCACCGACACCCTGAGGTCGGGCGCTTTGAGCCGGGTTTCAGTGCGGAGTGAGTTTCCGTATGGCCGTGAGCTCTATGCCAGTTCTCCCAAGCAGTTTCAACAGCAGCTATTTTGGGGACGACTGCTTGTCAGCCTGTTCGCCGTCGCCGCAACGGTGGCGATTTTTCGTTGGAGCCAAACGTTGTACGGGGTAACACCGCACAATCCGAGTGCGCGCAAGCTGAGTTCGTACGGGTCGGCGATCGGACTGGTTGCGGCCGGCTTCTGGGCATTCCAGCCACAAGTCTTGGCGCATGGATCGCTGATCACCAATGACATTGCGGTGACGGCAGCGATACTGGTTAGCAGCCTCTGCTTTTGCCGTTGGATCCGATCGCTCCACTGGCAAGATGCAGCTTTGGGCGGTGCAACACTTGGGCTGGCACTGTCTTGTAAATTCACAGCGCTGCTATTGTGTCCGATCTATCTCGCGTTCGTGATTTGGAAATATTGCAGCACCAGGCAGCCTCGCATCGTCGGCCAAGCGTCACTGGCGTTGGCGATCACCTTGCTGACGATCGCATTGCCCTATGGCTTCGATGGTGTGGGAAAGCCGCTTGGAGAATTGAAATTCTCCGAAGATGCCCTGTTTGGCCAAACGAATGATGAAATCGCGTCCCGATTCGAGAACGCTTGGTTCGGGGGGATCCCCTGCCCGGTTCCCGAACAGTATCTCAACGGCATGGACCGTCAACAGAGTGACTTTCGTGAAGGGATCATCAGCTACGCCGCAGGGATGAACACGACACACGGATGGTGGTGGTTCTATCTGTATTCCATGTTAGTAAAATTGCCAACGGGAACGCTCTTTGCGATAGCCGCCAGCCTGCTCTACCTGATCGGTCGCATCTTCGATCGTGACCATCGTTGGTCCATTTCCTTGGATCAAGTACTTATCGGCTGTATCGCCGCCGCGATGATTGAGATCACCGCCTACAAGAGTGGATTTGCACAGCAACACCGATACATTTTTCCATTGTATCCTTTCCTCTTCCTGTTGATCGTCGCGCCGCTGGCACGTCATCACGAGTCAAAGCCAGGCCAGATCGTCAACGCTGGCATCCTCGTGGGACTCCTGGCCACGTTGATCGCATCCATTGGCATCGCACCCCATTGGCTAGGCGCTTTCAATACCGTTTCAGGTGGTACTGAAAATGGCCATTTTCATCTTTTCAACGATGCCACCGACTGGGGCCAAGACAATGATTTGGTCGCGCATTGGATCGCGACCCATCCGCAACATCGTCCACTCAAATTGATCTCCAGTACAGGGCTCGGCATGGGGATCCGAGAGGCCTATCCAGAATTTGCAACGCTGGGCCGGTACAATGATCCCAACCAAAAGTGGTTGATCGTCAGCAAGTCAGACCTCTCGCGCAATCCCAGCCTTCTGCACTCACTTCCAACCGAGCCCACCGAACCGATCGGCGCAAGCCACCTTCTTTTCCGAGTCGACAACGCAGCAGTGCCACCCATCCGATAGGACTCCCATGAACCAATCTCATTCGAAATCGGGAAGTATCAGGCCGCTTCGCTGCGGCATGACCTTGATTGAACTGCTGATCGTATTTGCCATCATGGCGCTGCTGGCGTCGTTGCTCACCGGTGCCGTCCAGAATGCACGTGAGTCAGCTCGACGCACCCAATGCATGAATCAACAACGACAATTGGCGTTGGGCATTCAAATGCACGCTGGCAAGCATAACTACCTACCCAGCAATGGCGGCAACGATGGCACGTCCACGGTGAGGTCGGCGTCTGGCGATCAAGTCCGAATCGGAACTTATACGTTGGCGGCTGATCGACAATTTTGGTGGGGAGTCGGCCTACCCGGAGCCGCGCCGCCGCAACAAACGGGCAGTTGGGCTTACGCAATTTTGCCATCGCTGGAACAAACCGAAGCGTATCAGTCCATCCAGGTCGAATCCGCCGGGCCGCTCTTTCGTTGCCCCAGCCGTACGCGAGCAAATCCGATGGTTCCACGGGATGATTCCTACGGCAAGTACTCTGCGGGCGATCGAGCATGGGCCAAGACGGACTACGCGGGCAACCGCCGAGTCATGCTGAACCTCCCAGACGCTCAACGTCTCAGCGCGATCGCAGACGGACTCAGCAATACCTTGGGGACAGGCGAGAAGGCGTTTGACCCGATCATTCAAACAGAAACAAGTTGGTACTACGACGAACCGATCTTCAGTGGCGGCAGCAACGGGACCGTTCGCAGCGGTTTGTTGATCGAACGCGATGGCCCCGGGGCACGCTATCAAAACAACTGGGGATCGGCCCATCCGGGTGGCGCCCTGTTTTCTCGACTGGACGGGTCGACGGAGTTCCTCACGTCGAGCGTGGATGGCGAGCTGTTTCGTAGCCTGATCGATCCCAACGACGGGGCACACTGAATCAGGACAGGGCGACGGAACAGGGACACTCAGACGCACGCGATCGGGAGTTCGATCGTGGCGACGCAGCCTGCCAGGGCAGGTGCTAGTTTTAGCGAGCCACCATGCAGTGCCGCGATCCGGTCGACCCGGCACAATCCAAGCCCAAGGCCACGCCCCGCTTCACGGCCGGAGTAGTAGGGCGACGCAGCCATTTTCGCAGCCTCGGCAGAAATGCCGGGGCCACTGTCGGCGATCGAAATCAGCACAGTAGACTGCTCTGTCGTGACGTCGATTCGAATGTGCCCGTCCGTTCCGATCGCTTCGATCGAATTGCGAATCAATGCGGCGACCGCTTCGCCCACCATTTCCGCATCCGCGCTCACCTTCAAGGGCTGCTCGAGGAAAGCGTCGCTCATGCCGATCTCAATCCCCAACCGCTCGGCTGTTTCGGTAAGCGAATCGACGGCCAATTGAATCCTCGCCTGCAGATCGAACTCGCTCGGTACGATTCCAGGAGGGTTGGCGTAGAACATGAGGTCAGCGATCATCGCATGAGCGCGCGAGGTTTGGTCAACAATCCGCTGCACCGAGCCGGTGAGCTCTGTCGGCACGCGTGACTGCAGAGCTTGGGCCCGAGTCGAGATATTCGCCAATGGGTTGTTGATCTCATGGCTCAGCCCATAGGCCAAGGTGTGTGCCAGTTCGCGTTTGCTCGCTTGGACCGCTTCATCAAAAGCTTCGCTCGTGAGATCGCGATCGCCCTGATCTCGTAGCGACGCGGCGATCGTCAGGTGAGCGTCCGCGAACGGTTCGGTTGCCGACAACGCCGCATCCTGTTCCGGCCAATCCAGTTCCCATGATTGGCCAATCGGATTGCCGATCCCGGCGGCGGAAAACCAAACGTCGGCCTCCTCTAGCCATCTGCGTCGAGGTAGCAGGTGAAAATAATCATCGAGTTTCGTGTATCTCGCCAACAGTGCCGCCGCGTCCGATCCTGACGGTGCCGCCAACCAATCGGTTTCACGCCATGCCGACCGACCATACTGGCACCACCAATCGATCAAACAGCTCAGTGGAGTGTACTCATCCAAGGTGGATTTCGATGAGCTCATCACGGCAATGCTGTGCAACAGCAGCGCAGGATCGCCCAGCAGCGCACGGCGGAGCGAGTCGCGGATTCGCGTCGAGGACGATCGCTCCCTCGCCAGCACGCCACTGATTGCGGCCACCGAGGTCGATTGAAAGGGCAGCCAACCGGCGCGGCCGCGATCAACAATCGGCGGCAACCAACCAGCGTATCGCGTCGCGGCAGGCATTAGCCGACCACGCCACGATCCATGTCAAGCAATTCGCACGACCGGGCAACGAGATCATCGATCGAAAACGGCTTCTGCATAAAATCGTTGGCACCGGCGGCTTTCAAGCCGTCGACTTTGCTGTGCTCAACCATCCCCGAGATACACAGAATCTTCACTGTATCCATCGATGGATCGCTGCGCACCCGCTGACAGACCTCTTTGCCGTTAATGTCTGGCAGCATCACATCGAGCACGACGAGATCGGGGCGAAACTCCTTCACGCCCATCCCGGCGTCAAAGCCGTTGTTTGCTGTACGGATTTCAAAGCGTCCATCGCGTTGGAAACCGTCCTGCATCAAATCAACCAAGTCTTGGTCGTCGTCGACGATCAAGAGCTTCTTTTTACCGCTCTCGAGTGCATCGGTAGGGATCCCGTTATCCTTCATGAACATATACAGTTGTTCACGAGGGATGCGGCGAAACTTGCTACCGGGGACTCGAAAGCCCTTGAGCGAACCGTTGTCGAAGCAGCGGATAATCGTTTGCTGGCTTACTTTGCAAATTTTTGCAGCTTCGCCAGTCGTAAATACGGTTTTCTTGGTCATGGCCGGAACCATCCTCCCTGGGGTAGTACCATTACCTAATGTATAGCGAAGGCTTTAGGTCTCCCACCTTCGCTGAGTCACTTCATTTAGCAAAACCTCGGGAACGATGCACTAGCACTTATGCCATGCAGTCGAGCAAATGCCCCCATTTTCTTGTCATGGGCACAAAACGCGACAACGGGCGCATCCCCCGTCCAGCGTGCAGAGGCCGCAAGCGGCCCGAGCTAGCTGGATTGCCAAAGTCGCCTCATTCTATCGCTTTGGCAAACTGGGTCAAGATTGATCGCTCGACCGATTGAAAGCGTCTGCGCGGCAAACCGCCTATCTTCGCCCCATCGTTGACGTCCTTCGCCACGGATCTCACGAATCGACACGGATCAGGAAGTGGATTTCATTCGCGTCGATCCGTGTTAGGAACGTGGGAGTCATCAATGTCGTATTGGACGAGGCGACGAGCTCTTTCGCTTTGCGTGATCGATTGGACTCGTCGCCTCCTGTCCTTTACCCACAAGTTTGCTTCCCCGTGTGCTTGTCACACGCCGAAGCGACGTTTTGAAATTAGAAAACCGCGGTATCGACACGCGTTCCCCTGTCAGCTTGTCTGACAGGAAACCAAGTCGATCAACTTTGCTGTCATGCGGGGCAAGCCCGCATGGGAGCGGGGTGAATGCTCCATCTTGATCTAATCACAAAACGGAGATTCCTGACAGACAAGCTGACAGGGGATCCGGTTTTGTGGGTAACCGACAGCTCGTCGCATCGTTCACTACAGGTCGGTGGCGGTTGGCAACTTCGTTTGGTCAGGGCTCGCCGCCGCAGGGTCATTCGACCGGCTTGCTTCGATCGCCAGTTGCGAGGCCAATGATTGGGCGTCAGTCCGTCGGCCCTGTTGCTTCTGCGGGCAGAAACTCGAAGGCGGGGGTCGCTACGAAATTCTTTGCGGCGTTGCCGGAGTAGATCGTGCCATCGCTAACAGTGAGCTTCTTGACGGTCGCCTCGGAATCAAAATCCAGTTCGCCCACGTTGATCCAAAACACGCTGGGACTGAGTGTGGATTCGAAGAAGTAGCGCAGGTTTTTATGGTCCGAGACCGTTCGCCAACGCGTTGACGAGATATTGGGCTGACCCGGAGTCGTGATACCGAGCGGCACGGAGGCGTTTCGGATCACACCGAAACAGCTGGCGATCGCTTTTTCCATGTTCGCGGTCTGCGGAATCGCTTTGATGTAAAAGGACGCCCGTGCGAAACGATCGGCAGCCCGATTGGTGCCTGGCAGCATGACGGTTCCGCCGATCTGTTCCCAGTACGCGTTCAAAGCGAGCTGCTGGTCGTAGACCGGCGAATTCGTCATCACCTGAAATTCGCGTCCGTGATGAATCACTAACTTTCCGTCGACGTATTCAAAGATAGCTGAATCACCAGTTGGATCCGAAATGGCCAGATGGACTGTTCCCGCGTGACCATCGGGCGACATCACAGGCACGACGTAGAAGGGCTCTTTGCGTATCGCCTCGACGGCTTCGGCAACGGTCGCATATTGGTCAAGAACATATTGTGCCCAGACTGAAATACATATTGGCTTTCGCGTCTCGTTCTCTGAAGGTTGCGGGTACTGCGATTCGGCGAGGTAGAGCAGGCTGGTCACGAGCCCTTTTTCATTCATGCCGTCAGCCGTGGCGGCGTCAAAAGCAGTCGAAACGACGCTGCCATACTTTGACGTCCACTTTATCGAATCAGGACCACAGGCCCCGTCACGCTGCATGTCTCGTGGAAAGAACCACAGATTTGATCCGATATCCGACGCCCAGTCCATGCTCCGCACCGTGATGACGGTTTGCTCGGGGCCGAGATACACGGCCCGCGTGCATGCCATGACGGATTGAGAGAGGACTGCCAAGACGAAAACCAAACCACAGCAGACTGTGCTCAGGTGAAATGGCGATGTCGAATTCATTTCCATCACGAGGTCTCAAGATAGGGTGCGCGGACTCATTTCATCGTGGAGCCAGAAACAGACTTCCACGGTTGTCATGGCAATGAGTGTACACCAATGTCAGCCATCCGTATTGACTGCGAAGGCGACAGATTCTCAGTGGAACGCCTGGGATGGGCTACGGATGGGGGCATGGATACCGAGTGCGATCGGTCTCAGGATTCTCGAGCAATTTCACCGTGCCGCTGGCGGCAATCGACCTCAGCCTCCGCTCTCTTGATGGGACGCAAGGAGCATGGCTAACTCGGATCGGCCAGCAGGGCTGGGGTTGCGCATTAGATAGTCAATGCGGTGGTGGATTTTAGCTAGCAGCGCAAGGTCGGCTCGGCAGCGACGGCAGGTATCCTGCACCGGCTGCCGTGCCCGACAGGCTGGACAGCGGAAGCTATCGCCTGCGGTAGCGGCACGAGCGAGCGATGACGATTTGAATTCGGCGCCCGGCATACTCTTACTGCCCAACGTAGAACAGCACGTCATCGAGTTCATTACTGGTCTCACTAGCGGTGTCAGCATCCTGGGCATCGATAGCGGCTTCGAGTCGCTCGGCGAGCTCAGCAATCTCGCTTGCGTCTTCGCCTTGGACTTTGCCTAGCGCAGCTTGTGCGCGGCGGAGCGTTGCCCGGTGCGAGGCGAGTCCATCATCCTCTGGCACCTCTGCCTCAGCGGCCGGTGCCGCAGTCCCGACGGCATCAATGACGGTGGAACCCGAGGGATCGTGAAGATGCCCCTCTGGACTCGATTGAATCTCATCGCTCTGCAGGAACATCTCAGCGAGGCGATCGGATGCCTTTCCACGTTCTTCTTCTTGGAACTGCGCGAGGGCGTTGTTGATGACCAACTCGCTGGGTTGGTCATTGCCAAACTGACGGGCGGTCACTTTGAGAGTACCGTCGAGGGAGAGTTGAAAGCGGACGAGCACCTTGGCACGGTCGCCGCTGGGATCGACAAGGGGCAAGTCGAACTCGCCGATGGAGGTGTTGCTGTCGATCTCACTGTGCTCTCCCTGGAGCACATGAATGCGGGCCGATTCCTGGGATTCATGGATGGCGGAGTAGGCCTCCTCGTAGCTGGCTGGGAGCGGCGACCCACGGTGGATAATGGGTGAGAAGCTGGTGCGAGTCTGGAACAAGCCATCACCATCGAGTGCTTCGACGCCGAGGGTATGGGAGGTGACGTCGACCAGAATCGGACCGACCGTTTCCCCTGCAATCATCGCTGCCTGGGTGGCCGCACCGAGGGCGACGGCGAGGTCCGGATCGACCGCGCGGCTGGGTTCGAGGTTGAACTCGGAGCGAAGACGCTGCTCGATCAGAGGCGTCCGCGTCGTCCCTCCGACGAGCACCAGTTCGTCGATCTGCTTGACGGTCAATCCCGCGTCAACGATCGCTTCGTCGACACATTGGATGGTGCGATCGACAAAGTCGTGAATCCATTGCTCGTAGTCGGAACGAGTGATCGTGAACTCCAGGTTGAGTGGCTGTCCGTCCTTCTCAGCAATAAACTCCTCGGCAATCGTGGCGTGTTCTTCCACCGAGAGCTGACATTTGGCAGCTTCGCAGGCCTGCAGCAACCGCCAGCGTGCCGAGGCGATTGATCGCAGGTCGATCTCGTGTTCATCGTAGAAGGAATCGGCGACGCGCCGCATGATGACGGAATCCAGGTCGTCGCCGCCGAGCTTCGTATCGCCCTTGCTACTGAGAACCTCGATAATCCCGGATTCCATCCTCACGACGGAGACGTCGAAGGTACCGCCGCCAAAGTCGTAGACGACCAGGTGCATTCGGTCGTCGCTGCCGGCGTGATAAACGAGCGTGGCGGCGGTGGGTTCATTAATGATTCGTTCCACAGTCCACCCCGCGAGCTGGCCCGCTTCCCGCGTCGCCTGGCGTTGGTTTTCGTCAAAAAACGCAGGCACGGTGATGACCGCTCGCGTGACTTCGTGACCGAGGGCTGCCGAGGCCCGCGACTGCAATCGACGGAGAATCATCGCACTGATCTCAGGTGGCGTGTAATTCTGCTCGCCCATTTCGAGCGACTTCATCGAGCCCATGTGACGCTTGACTGACGCCACCGTCCGCTCGGGAAACGCTACCTGCTGGTTCCGCGCAACCACGCCCGTGATCAGCTTGCCCGTCGGATCCACACCGACCACCGACGGAAGAACAGATTCGCCACTTTCGGTCAAAACGGTGGCGTGTCCGTCGACAACGGCAGCCACGACACTATTGGTCGTGCCAAGATCAATGCCAACGATGGTGGATGAAGTCATAAACTGAGTGTGGTTTGAGTTGATGGAAAAAAGCTAGTGGCTCGTAGCTACGAACTACCCCCGAGCGATCCGCACGTCGGCGTACCGAATGATTCGCTCTCCGAAGCGGTACGCGGGGGAGAGCTGTTCGGCAACGTGGCCCGGCGGAATGGCATCGGAGTCGACGACTTCGACGGCGTGCATGGCCTCGCCATCGAAGGGCTGGCCCAACACATCGATTCGTTCGACACCGTGTTTCTTGAGTTCCCGTCGCACGTGGTCGGTCGTCATCGCGAGCCCCGCAACAACGTTCTCGATCGTCGCTTGTTCTGTTCCGAGCTTGGGCTGGGCTTCGTGTTGCCGCTGCTGGTCGAGTTGGTGTGCAAATCGGCGGCAAAAGAATCGCGTGATGGGGCCGAGTGACCCGAGATAGTCCGTGGCCGATACCGGGGCACGGGCCGGAGCGGTATCCGGATTGGTGCAGAGCGAACGCCGCGCCGCGTCGATCGAGCGGCTGACGGCGTGGTCGATCTCGGCCAAGCGGAGGGCGAATACCGAGCCGAGGTTTTCATCGGTCGTGGATGGATCGTCGCCCGATCGACTGGTGGAAGCCTTGTTTTGGGTGGCAGCGACGACGGCCTCGATCCGTTCGCCCACCGCGTCCAGCTTCTCTGAGGTGCTACCGAGTCGCTCGGCAACGGCCCGGGTTTCCTTGGTTTGATTGCGATACTCGTGCCGCATCGCTGTGAACGCTTCGACGACATCGAGCAAGCCGAAGGTCGGTGGGATGTCCTCGGTCGTGGAATCGCCGGACGCGTTGCCTGGGGGAGCATTCATGAATCGGATGTCATGTTGGCGGATGAGTCGGAGGCTGATTCATCAGTGGGTTTTGGCTTGTCCGGTTGGGATCGATTCCCTAGGCTCAAGAGCAACTCATGGGGCAGCCTCGGTGGTCGCTGGGATTGCTCGTCGAGCAACTCAGCCCATGGTCTGGGGCCGGCTTGCACGACCTCGAGGATCCGGCGAGCCATGATGATGGGATTCGTGGCAGCCTCGTAGGCAGCTCGGATTTTAGAAAACATGTCTGGATCTCGATCCGGCGGATACTGGCGGACGAGTTCGAGGTAACGAGCACGAACGGTTGCCTCGTCGGCATCGGTACCTACACCGAGTATCTCAAAGGGGTGGGTCAAGGCGTTGCCAGCGGCTTCGCTGGAGGTGGGCTCAGCAGTCATGATTTGAGTTGGTGGGGTTTCGTGTTCGTGTCCGTTGTCGCCCGCCCGAGCTGTTGCGGGCAGCACTCTCATCTTTCAATGCAGCGACGGTTAATAGTCTTCGTCTTCGTCTTCGTTGTCCAATTCATGATCAGACATCATGGCGGCTATTCGATCCAAAATACCGCCGCCGAACAGAGACGACTCAGAGGCCGCTTGTTTCTCTTTGGCTTTGGTCAGCACCTGTTTGTACCAGTACTTGAGGTAGGTATCGGTCTCTTCGGGGATGGCAGCCTCGAGTTCGTCGAGAAGTTCGCCACTGGCGTCACTCAGCCAACGCGAAGACCGCTCAACATCCGTGTGCACGATGATGGCGGCGATTTTCTCCGGTGCATCAAGCTGCATGAGAACTTGGGGCAACCGAACCTTAGAATTCTCGTAAAATACCCGTGACTGGGCGAGCCAGAAGATCGCGGGCCAGAAATCAGGGCCCTCTGTGTCCGCTCCTTTGCGCAATTGGCCGCCCCTCAATCTTGCTACCAACTCGTCCGCAAACTTGCTGCCGTGCATGCGGTAGGCGGGATAAACCAGCCCTGCGCGAAAAAGCTCGACGAAGAAGTGACCGGCGCGCAGTAACGCGGTATTGGACAGGTTTTCGCGACCTTTCAAGGCCTCTTCGACAGGTTGCCGCAGCGGTTTCAATTCAGCGGCGGGAACCCGCATTCGCTGAGCCGCACCGAGCATCATGACGGCATCGGCCAAACGATAGTCGTCGACGCAGTCGGTCTTCCATGAGTCCCGGATCTGTTGACGCAGCGTTTCGTAACGATCGGTGTCGCCGCGACGGATCGCCAGAGCGGCATGGAGGTAGGGCAGCCAGTCTCGGGAGAGCCAAAGCGGCCAGATCTTCTCCGCCGCATCGAGTTGCTCTTCCGCCCCATGCATCCAAGCCTTGCGGCGGCACAATCGCATCGCTTCGAGAAGATGCCATTTCCACTGCGTCGCCTGGACACGCAGGTCCACGTTGCGTGAGTCGGCGAGAAAACGAACGTGCGGTTCGGCTCGTTCGAGCTCCTCGTTTTCGAGAAAGTAATCGACCAGCCACAAGCGGGGTTCGATCGCATCCGGGCAACCGGCAGCCCAGTGCTGCATGGCAACGGCCAGATCAGTCGCGATTGCTTTTTGTTTTGCTTTGGTCTGATTGCGAACGTCGGCTTGCGACCGCAGCCAGCCAACATACTCGGAGTGGGCCTCGGCGTGAGCGGGGTAGGCTTTCGTGGCGGCTGTGAAATACTGATTGATCAGTTGACCGTCCGCTGCCTCTTGCATCCCAAATGGGAACATCTGCATCGGGCTGTCGAATTCCTGCTCGTCGCGTGCGGCCATTAGAAACAGCTCAGCTTCGAGCGCCCGGGCAACCGGTGGTGGCACGCTACGGTTGTTCTTCAGGGAAGCAATGTACTTTTTACGAAACGACTCAATCTCAGCTTCAGCATCCTCGAACTTGCGATAATAGAGGGATCGCAGCAAGTCGTGCGACGGATCGTAGGACGGGCCATTGACTCGCTCTGTGACCGAATCGAGCAGCGATGCCAGGGGGGTGCTGGCAACGAACCGGACCAGGTTGTTAAAGAGCGTGAAAACCAACTCGGGCTCATGCCGTAGGCTGGATTGGCTAAACTCCAACAGCCACTGCAGTTGCCGCGGTCCCGGGAAGCCCTCGGGGATATCGATGTCCTCCGCATCAGGCAATTGTTCAGGTCTTGTCAATTCCTTTTTCGCAGCCTCGAGATCAGCGCGCTCGCAGCGGATGCGATGGACAAGCTTGGCTCCTGACACAAGGACGGGATCGCATTCCGATTCCGCGGTCGGTGGAGCCTCCGAGGGTGGCGAATCCGCTGGCAGGGTATCGGCGTGGCGTAGCGTTTCAGCGATCCGTCCAGGACGTCGATCGGGATCGAGTCGTGCAAAGGTCGCTGCGGCCGCGTCGGTTTCACCGCGATACCACTGCGTCAGGCCTCGAACAAAGAGCCGCCAATCGCTCAGCGGACTGCGTCGAGGAATTCCGGAGAGTTTTTGCTCCGCATCAACGTCCTGCCCCATCGCGACCAATTCCAACGCCTCGCGGACGAGTTTTACCTGATCGGCAGTCTCCGGCGGCAGCTTGGCCAGTGCGTGAGCGTCGAAGACCGCTCGATCCTCGGCTGTCTCATCGGGATAGGCATTGGGACGCACACGCGACAGCTTCTGGTCCACCGTGACCGCAGCTGCCCGGGTCGGGCGCTTCCGCCGCGGCTTTGGCGTCTTGCTTTGCTTTTTTTTCTTTTGCTTGTTCTGCGATTTATTCCTGGCCATGCTGGACATCATAACGGATGTCCCACCGGGACTGCGAGGGCCGGACCGAGCAAGCAAACTGGCCGTGCAATGGCAAGCGCTGTCGAGGCAACGCCCCTGTCAGCTTGGCAGTTACCCACAAGACGTATCCGGCGGTGGTCGCTACGCTCGACCGCCGGCTATTGCCTAAAACGCCTTCGGCGTGTGACAACTTGTGGGTAATCAACAGTTCGTCGCCTCGTCCCCTACGATAGCCTCAAGGAACGAGCAGTGCGGTACCGGTGACTGCAGCGGCTTGGTACCAGGCACCTTTGACGCTCAACGGGACGGGTGGGATGATCCATGGAGCACAGTTGCCGGGGCGGTAATAGCCCAGAGCGTATTGGCATTCATGGGGCGAGTGAACACCCATCTTGTAAGGCAGGACGGCGATGTTCAAGAAGAAGTGTGCCGACGAGATGACGGGTTGAGCCAGCGGACCGGCGGTGTGCCCGTATCGTTCGAGGTTGACCTCTTCGAAGTACAGTGGTTTGTGACATAGATTCGATGCCGTGTACGTCATCGTGGTCGGTGTCCATTGTCGCGGTGTGTAGGCGACTTGTTCGATCAAGCATTCTGTTGGCAGTCCCCAGTTCTGGGAGATGTAAGCCAGATCCGCTTCGCTGAGTTGATTCAAAGGCAGATCTTCCTTCGTGCCAAACTCGGTTTCGATGACTGCTTTTTCATAGGCGAGGTCATTGAGACGGCCCGAGCCCAGCGGTCGGCCGTCGATGCTTCGCCACGTCCGAACCTGCTGGTTGGAATTGAATTTGTCTTTGAGCTTGTCAAATTCCTGCATGTTGATCACGTCGGGACGAAACGGTGGGCTCGGATCCAACGAGACTTGGTCGATCGTGGCGGCGCGAATTCGTTCTCGGAAATCGTCGCACGATAAGCCGGTGCCGCTATTGGTCGGCCCTTCATCCTCGGCCCCAAAGATCTCTGGCGTGCCGCCTTCCAAACGCTCACGGTCACGGCTGTCTCGAGCGGAATCGCTAGCGTTACCCGCCTCGCGATTGTCGAAGGGGTTGGGCGCGAACGTCTCCAAATCCGACGGGGAGTCCTCGAGCTCTTCGCTCGGAATTCCCGGTGGCAGCTCCTGCAGGTTCCGCGGTTGCCCAGAGGCGGGACCGAGGGTGGATGGTTCGGCCGCGTCGCCCTGCAGCATATCGCGGATCGACGAGCCGTCTGCACTGGGTTGCGGTGGATTGGAGTTCGGACCTGCCGAGCGCGGATTCGTTGCGGGGTCAAACCCGAAGAGTTCTTCCAAGTTGTCATTAGGAACGCTGCCGGGAGCCGCGTTCGGCGGAGCCTGTGAGGGCGACTGGGCGGGCCCCGGCGCCGACTTGGGGGCCGACTCGGGGACCGGGAGTTCCTCTGCGATTGCTCGATTAGGAGCCTGCAGCGCGGGCCCGGTAGGTTGAGGCGGGGCAGCACTCAGCGGGGCAGCATTGGTTGGATCGGCGTTGGAAGGGGCAGCGGATTGACCGCGGTAGAGATTCTCGGGCAAGGCCATGCCGCCATTGGACTGACCGGACTGCGGCGTCGCCCACGCGACCTGCTGTACGTTGGAAGACGCTTCCTGGCGCAGCTGATTGGGCTGCGCGGTTGCTGCTGTGGCGCGATGAGGCAACGTGGTCGCGGTCGCAACGATTGCCGGCGTGCCCCGGTTCGCTGTGTCCCGGTTCGCTGGCGTATCCCGGTGCGGCGTCACCGCATGGGCGACGGGTTGCTGCGCCGGTTCCTGTGCGAAGGCGGCGTCGCTGATTTGGCGGGCTTTCTCCGCTGCCATCTGAGGGCTGGTCCGCCACCGCAGATTCCATCCGGGGCGCTGAGTGGGCGTGTTGCCTTGTGCCGCCTGGTGGTTGCCCGAGGCCAGCGACGAGGAGCGGACCTTGGGAACGGGCCGGAGCTCGGGGTTGCCGTGCCAGCCGGTGGATTGGGCGGCCAGCGGAGAGAAGGTGGCACCACCGATGAGCAGGCCTGCTGCGGCCGCGGCGAGCGGCCACGGACCTCGCTGGGGCGCGGGATCGACGGTTTGGTCCGTCGCGTGCGATTTACATCGAATCGCCCGAAGCAACGTCCGGGCTATAGTTCGGTGCTTCTTGGGTGATCGCAATGTCATGTGGGTGGTTCTCCCTCACCGTGGCTGCTGAAACGCGAAGGAATTTCGCGTTCTGGCGTAGTTCGTCGATCGTCCGTGTACCAATGTATCCCATTCCGGCGCGGAGTCCGCCGACCAATTGGTAAGCGTAATCCGACAACGGCCCTTTGAACGGCACGCGTCCTTCGACACCTTCGGGGACGAGTTTGCCCGCTTCGGTGCCTTTTTGGCGATACCGGTCACTGCTGCCTTTGACCATCGCACCCATCGATCCCATGCCGCGGTACGCCTTGAAGGTACGACCTTGGTAGAGAATCATTTTGCCAGGGCTTTCGGCGAGACCGGCAAATAGGCTGCCGATCATGACCGTGCTCGCCCCGGCGGCGAGTGCTTTGGTAACGTCGCCGCTGAAGCGAATGCCGCCGTCAGCGATGACAGGAATGTTCTTTTCGTGTGCGACTTGCACCGCGCTCAAAATCGCAGTCACCTGCGGCACTCCGATGCCGCTGATCACCCGCGTGGTGCAAATCGATCCGGGCCCGATGCCCACCTTGACGGCGTCGGCTCCCGCTGCGATCAAATCCGCCGCACCTTGAGCCGTCGCGACGTTTCCGGCCACGACATCGATGTCCCATGCTCTGTTCGTTTTAATTTCTCGGACGGTGTCCATCACGTTCTTGCTGTGCCCGTGAGCCGAGTCGACCACGAGCAGGTCCACGCCTTGATTGATCAGCTTTTCAGCTCGATCGTAATCTCCGACGCCGATCGCGGCCCCCACACGCAGGCGGCCCTGCGAGTCCTTACAGGCCCGCGGGAACCGCTTCATCATGTCGATGTCGCGAATCGTAATTAACCCCGTCAGTTTCCTTTCTTCGTCAATCAGGAGAAGCTTCTCCACCCTTTTTTCCGTTAAAATCTTCTCAGCTTGCGCAAGACTCACATTCCCTACAGCCGTTACCAAGTTATTTTTGGTCATGACCTCCGAAACAGGCAGATTGGGGTCCTCGAGGAAGCGTAGATCCCGCCGGGTCAGGATTCCAGCGAGGGTGCGGTCGCCAGTCACAATGGGGATCCCCGAAACATTGGCCCGATCCATCATCTCCGCAGCTTTACCGACCTGCTCATCGGGGCCGAGCGTGACGGGGTCGACGATGATCCCGTTAGCCGACCGCTTCACTTTGAGCACCTCCTCGGTCTGCTGACGCACCGAGAGGTTCTTGTGGACGATTCCGAGCCCCCCCTCTTTGGCGAGGGCAATGGCCATCTCCGCTTCGGTAACGGTGTCCATCGGGGATGAGATCAGCGGAATTTGCAGACGGATCCGCTGTGTCAATTGGCTGCTGACGTCCACTTCGCTGGGCACCACCTCGCTGTAGGCGGGCAATAGGAGAACGTCATCGAAGGTAATGCCGAGATCGCCAATTTTATCGTGAAACATCGCTGGGGGGTGCCATTGCCGAGGAATGGGTCGGGAAGGCGAGCGATTATGACGCGAAATCGAAGTCTGTTGTAGGGCGGGGGCCGAAGATGACGATAAGGAGGCTACTAGCTACCAGCGATTAGCTGCTAGCGAAGAGCCAATGGATCAATCGATGCCCCAAGCGGGGAGCTAGCTAGCCGGCTACTAGCTACTAGCGTTTTGAGCCATTGACGCCTCCAGAGTAAACGCTGTCGTGCCTCCGGCACTTACCTTACCCGTGCCTCGAGCAACCCCATCCCCTAAAAGCTAGCAGCTAATCGCTAGTAGCTAGCAGCTCCATCCCCATGTCCCAAGCCAACGCCACTACCGCTGAGCCGACCCGGAGTGTTTCACTGCGGCGGGATATCCCTGCGCTGGCGATTGTGGCGGGGACGCTGTTGACGTTCGTATCCGTGTTGACCCATGATCCCGCCGATCCGGTCAACAATTCGATTTGGCCGATCTCGGCAGTCTATTCGCCTGACATTTCGGTCTATCCTGTCAACGAGGGCATTCACAATGCCTGCGGCTCGCTCGGGGCATTGATCTCCTCGTTTCTGCTCGACATCGTCGGCATCGGCGTCGCTCTGTTGATCGGAGCGGGCGGCGGGATCGCGACGGCGCTACTGATCCGCGGCCAAATGAACGCGCCCGTACTGCGATCGCTCGGCGGATGCATCACGCTGTTGGCGGTCTGCACGGGGGCTGCGATGACGACCGTCGAGCTTTCTGGAATGCCGGTTGTCGGCAACGGGGGCTACCTCGGCGCAATGGGGGCGGCTTTCCTATTGCAGCATTTCCATCCCGTCGGTTCGTGGATCTTGACGCTGACGGCTTTGGCGATCGGATTGTTGTTGACGACCGATTATATGCTGATCTACGCCGGCCGCCGCGTTGTGCTCGGAGGGGCAACGGTTTCACGCCGCGGTATCTCACGGGCTGCCGGCGCGATGCCCGTGACGCTGAAACGTCGGCGCCAGCCCTTCACGGACATCGACTCACCGATCTTGCTCGATGGCGAACAGTCCGAAACGGCAGCAGCAGTCGACGACGGATCTGAATCGGAACCCAAAATCCAGATCCGCCAACCGCGGCGTCCCAGTGAGGATGCGGTGGAGCCGGAGGTGGCGGCGAAGCCCAAACGCGGCGCAAAAGCCAGCCCCGTCGCTGCCGCGAAACCGCCCGAACCGGACGAGGAGGAGTACGAATACGAGGACGAGGAGGGGAGCGAAACCCGAGAGGTCCAATACGACGACGAGGTCCACGCGCTCCGTAACGATGAGGCTCACGATCCACCGCCGGAGCCCAATATCCAAGTTCCGCGCAAGAAGAACATGCGGGAGCAGCTCGACGACGCGGTGCAGGACACCAGCGATGATCTGTCGGATTACTACCTGCCCAGCCTGGAGTTGCTCGAAAGCAGTGACGGGTTCGACTACGACGAGCAGGAAGCCGAAGCCCGTCGCAAAGCGATCCTGCTCCAGGAAACGATCTGCAACTTTGGCTGCAAGGTGCGCGTTACCGACATCCAGCTCGGCCCGGTCATCGCCCAATACGAGATCGAGCTCGAAGCCGGCTTGCGGCTCAATAAAATCAGTGCCCTCGCGGACGATCTCGCTATTGCTTTGCGGGTGCCGAGCGTGCGTGTGGTCGCACCCATCCCGGGCAAGAACACGGTGGGCATCGAAGTCCCCAACGAGATTCGGCAAGTCGTGCGGCTCCGCGACGTGATCGAACAGTCGGACTCTCGCGTCCACAAAATGAACATCCCCGTGTTCCTCGGCCAAGACGTTTCCGGGTCGCCGATGCCGGTCGACCTAGCCAAGATGCCCCACCTGTTGATTGCAGGGCGAACGGGGACCGGGAAATCGGTCTGTCTCAATGCGATCATCGTCAGCATTCTGATGTGCTGCAAACCCGACGAGGTGCGGATGTTGATGATCGACCCTAAAATGGTCGAACTGAGCGGATACGGTCGCCTGCCGCACTTGATGCACCCCGTGATCACAGACATGAAGAAGGCCGAAGCGATCCTCGGGTGGGCAGTTGATAAGATGGAAGAGCGGTACTCCTTGCTCGCCAAAGCTGGGGTGCGGCACATCAATAGTTACAATGATCTCGGCCGAGAAGAGGTCTTGCGGCGACTCGAGGTCGACGAGGAAGACGGCGGCACGGACGTCCCCGACAAACTGCCTTTCATCGTCATCATCGCTGACGAGATGGCGGACCTGATGATGACGGCGGGCAAGGATGTCGAACAGCACATCATTCGCCTAGCCCAAAAGAGCCGTGCGGTGGGGATCCACTTGATCCTCGCCACGCAGAAACCAACCGTCGACGTGATCACCGGGTTGATCAAGAGCAACCTGCCCGCCCGACTGAGTTTTCAAGTCGCTAGCAAGACCGATAGCCGCGTCGTTCTCGATGAAAACGGTGCCGACAAGCTGCTCGGCAACGGAGACATGCTGTTCCTCTGGCCGGGAACGAGCACGTTGATTCGTGGCCAGGGCACGTACCTCTCCGACGCTGAAATCGACCGGGTCTGCGATCACTGCAGCAGCGGCGGCGAGCAACGGTTCATCGGTGAATTGATGAACCTCAAAGTCGATGCCGATGGTGAAGGGGATGCAGGCGATTTGAACGTCGAAAACCTCCGCAAGAAAGACGAACTCTATGAGAGCGCCATCGAGGTCGTAGTCCGTGAAGGACGCGGTTCGCTATCCTTGATCCAACGCTGCCTCGGGATTGGCTATGGCCGCGCCGCTCGGTTGGTCGATTACATGGCCGAAGACGGTATCGTCGGCCAGTACAACGGGGCGAAGTCTCGTGAGGTGTTGCTGACGATGGCGCAGTGGCAACAGATGCAAGGGCTCCCAATCGATGAGGACGAGCCCGATGCAGCCGTCGACGCGATGTCCAAACGTGTGTCCGCCGTCGTGCCAGAAGAGTCGCCGCAGGAGTATGAAACCTACGACGACGACGAGGATTACGAAGACGTCGACGAGTGAGATCCGTCAGTTCAGGATTCGTCCATCAGTTTCGCAATCGTGGGCTCCATCGCCTCGGCCCAGATCGCGTAGCCTTTCTGCTTAGGGTGCAACAGATCGGGCATGACTTCGCGTGAGAGAACGCGGTCATCGGTCAGAAACGCTGAGTTAATATCGAGAAAGGAAACCATTTCCTCGCCCTCGATTTCTTGTTCAATCAACTCGTTCGCCTTCATGTTCACCTGCCGCCCAGCATGGCTGTCGTCTTCACCACGTGGGAAGATGGCCAGCACGAGCACCTTCATTTCGGGCAGTTCGGTTCGCAGCTTTTGAACGATCGCATCGACGCCCTCGGCAATCTCCTCCGATGTGTTGCTGCGGCAATTATTTGTGCCGATCATGAGCACTGCCAACTTGGGCGAGATGTCCTCGATGTTGCCGTTCTCCAGACGCCAGAGAACGTGTTGCGTTCGATCGCCACCGATTCCCAAATTCACCGCGTTGCGATCGCCGTAGTACTTCTGCCACACCTCGCGGCCAGCACCTTCCCAGCCATGCGTGATCGAATCACCGATCATCAGTAGGTCCACATCCCCCTTGGCAACACGCTCGTTGAAGCTCTCATGCCGCTTCATCCAATTCCCATCGCGGGGAACGGGATCGATCGCGGTATTGGTTTTGGCCGTAGCCGGTTTTTCGAGGACAGCCTCTTGAGCGATGCAGAGCGACGACATGAGCAGCATGGCGACGAGCGAGAATGGGCTGAAAAAATAACGCAACATGATAGGAGGCTCATCAAGGGTGGGCTGGAAAGAGGACGACGAATGCGTCGCAAGCCTACAAAATAATCCCCTGCGGGTAAGTGAACAACCATCGTCGCGATGTTAATGTCATCGAAGGCGACGTTGCTCAGCGTATTTACTGTTTCACAAACTGATCTATCTAAACCGGAACACATTCGGCAGCCTCCCGGAGCACCGACCAAAGTGCTCCAAGAAAGAAGCCAAATGCTGTACGCTGAATCTAAGAGCCTATCCGAAAAGGGGGCTGACCCTCTCCGTCGAGACCGTTCCAAGCCAATTCAAATGATTCGCCTCCAAAGGATCAGCCCCCTTTTCGGATAGCCACTAGATCTCTTGCTGGGAGACGCAGGTGGTCGCGGCGGTGCGTGCGGTGACTTCGCATCGCGTCGACACAATCGGGGCTTCCCCCAACCGCACAAAACAGCTTGCCAAAATCGCGGACCAGTTCACACCACGTCCCGACGCGATCGAAGGATTAAATGGAAGCGATTTTGGCTGCAAATGGTTGCCAATACTCTTCAATCCAACGCTTGCGATGGGCGAAGCTCTTGCCAGAGATTAGATCGTCTTCCATCAGAAAACAGCGTCGGACCGTCCGGCTGAAGACATGTGCCACAGCAACGTCGTTCGGATCAAAGACTTCCGCTCGACACATCCGGGCCATCACTAAGTTCACTTGGCTTCACGCACGGAAAACTCAATCAGATCATCACTTCCCTAAAGTGCGGCAAGTCAACACCTGAAAAAGAGCTGAGTCCCCAGGATCACTCCCAGGATCACCCAGGATCAGTGTCCCAAGATCACCTCCGTGTCTCCAAAATCACCTCCTTTCCATCGGAATGCTCCGGTGAGAAAGGTTTTCAATCGCAGAGGCGCCGAGAACGCAGAGTCCAGTGCTGGCACGTTCTTGTCTTCACCTCAGCGTGCTCTGCGCCTCTGCGTTGAGAACCGAATCTGAAAGAGTTCAACGCAGAGTGAAGCAGCCAAAATTTTGCTGCGATTCCTTCTGTTCTCGTTTCGGCTTCGTCGAGCTTGACGAATTTTCTCAGGCCGTGGGTTCCTGGGTTCTTGCGGCACCGATGATTGACTGGGTGAGTGGATTCTTTTTCATCTCAATTCTGGGGTGAGGAAGGTTTTCAACGCAGAGGCGCCGAGAACGCAGAGTCCAGTGCTGTCGCGTTCTTGCCTTCACCTCTGCGTGCTCTGCGTCTCTGCGTTAAGAAACGAATCTGAAAGAATTCAACACAGAGTGAAGCAGCCAAAATTTTGCTGCGATTCCTTCTGTCCTCGTTTCGGCTTCGTGGAGCTTGACGAATTTTCTCAGGCCGTGGGTTCCTGGGTTCTTGCGGCACCGATGATTGACTGGGTGAGTGGACTCTTTTTCATCTCAATTCTGGGGTGAGGAAGGTTTTCAATCGCAGAGGCGCCGAGAACGCAGAGTCCAGTGCTGGCACGTTCTTGTTTTCACCTCTGCGTGCTCTGCGCCTCTGCGTTGAGAACGCCCTTTTCAATCCGCCAGCATCGATGGATTCGGCGGTTGCGGAATTCGTCGGGGACGGTTTGTTTCGAGATCTCGTGAACCTGAGATGCGCCTAGCGATTCGGTGTCGAATTTGAACCGCCGGAAGTTGGTTGAGAAGAAGATCACGCCTCCCGGGCGAACGAGTTTCAGGATGTCGTTGAGCAGCGGGACTGCGTCGGTCTGCACGTTCCAATCTTCGTCGGTGCGTTTGCTATTGGAGAACGTGGGTGGATCACAGACGACCAGATCGTAGACCTCGCCGGGCCGATGGCGTCGAACAAACTCGCCGATATCCATGGCGGCATACTGGTGTTGGGGGCCGCTCAGGCCATTGGCTTCCAAGTTCTCTTGGGCCCAGTCAAGATAGGTTTGCGAGAGATCGACGCTCGTCGTCGATGCCGCGCCACCTGCGGCGGCGTAGGTGGTAAAGGATCCGGTATAAGCGAACAGATTCAGGAAATGCTTCCCGGCCGCCTGCTCGCGCACCATCTGCCGGGTGATGCGGTGGTCCAAGAACAATCCGGTGTCGATGTAGTCGGCGAGGTTGACGAGAAACGTCAATCCACCTTCTTGAACCGGGATTTTTTGATCGGTTTGCGAAACCTTTTCATGCTGCGTCTTTCCCCGTTGGCGGGAGCGTCGTTTGAGAAACACGTTCTCTTTGGGAACGTCGAGTGCTTCGCCGGCCGTGGCGGCCATCAGGTCCAACCACGCGGCGTGTTGGGCGACGTCGCGATCATGCGGACGCTCAAACTCGCTCAGGTGCAGATAGTTTTCATAGCGATCGACGACGAGCGGGATCTCCGGGACGTCACGCTCGTAGAGTCGAAAGCAGGTGATCTTTCGCTTCGCCATCATCTTGCGAAAGTGCTTGGCGCGTTTGCGCAGCCGGGTCGCAAACAGTTCCGCTTGGTGTTCCGCTTTCTCTGGCAAGGCACCGAAGGCTGCCTCTCCGACAGCATGGACGTAAGGGCGATTGGTTGCTGGTGGGGCGGGGGCTGGACGCGGCGTGTCAGCCACCTCCGGCATCGCAGTAGCTTCCGGCGTCGCAGTGGCGTCGGTCGTCGCAGTGGCGTCGGTCGTCTTGTCGCCTGCCGTTTTCGGGGCAACCTCAGCCGGCGCATCGGCGACGGGCTTGGGGCCTTGGAATTGGTAGTAGGTGCACTCGATCCGGGCGTTGTAAAGTTTGCGCCGCCGATCGGCACGGCGACCGAGGATCTTTTCAAAGCCCGAATACGCGGTGAGGAAATAGAAGGACCAGGTCGGTAGATGACGCAGCACGTTGGGCAGCGATGCGTAGAGTTCCTCGATCTCCCAGTCGCGGCCCAGACGCATGCCGTAGGGCGGGTTGGTGATCAGGCAACCGAACCGACGGCTGTTTCGCAGTTCCCGAACATCACCGGTTTCAAAATGCACATCGGCCGTCACGCCAGCCGCTTCGGCGTTCTCTCGCGCAAAGCGTAACACGCGGAAGTCCGTGTCACTGCCGAGTAGTCGCTGCGGTAGCGGATCGAGGACTCCCTGCAAGGCTTCGCTGCGAAGCTGCAGCAGGGAGTCACGCGGTGCCCCCTGCCATTGTTGAAAGCGAAACTCACGAGATTGCCCGGGAGCCATGTTGCGGCCGATCATGGCGGCCTCGATCAGAATCGTGCCGCTGCCGCAGAACGGGTCGATCAGCGGGCGGTCACGCTTCCAATAGCTCAGCAGCACCATGGCGGCGGCGAGCGTTTCTTTCAGGGGCGCCGCCGTGACGGCCGAGCGGTAGCCGCGGCGATGTAGGCTGCGGCCGGTCGTGTCGAGCGTGATTGTTGCAGTGTCCTTGAGCAGCGCCACATCGACCGGGTAGGACGCCCCTGTTTCGGGCAGCGTCTGCGTTTGATGATCGCGTTGCAAGGCGTCAACGATCGCGCGTTTAACGGCCCGTTGGCACGCGGGCACGCTTGTCAAAGTGGACTTCACACTCCGGCCGGTCACGGCGAACTCCCCGTCGGCGGGAATCCATTGCCCCCAGTCGATCGCTTTGGTGGTTTCGAAGAGGGCGTCGAAGTCCGCGGCGGGGAACTCAGCAACGCGGATCAGCACACGGTCGGCGCAGCGCAACCACAGGTTGGTCTTGGCAACGGTTTCCAGACTGCCGCGAAAGTGGACTCGCCCCGACTCCCCGATCGTCGCGTCGATACCGAGAGCGGAAAGTTCACGGCGGACGATCGCCTCGAGCCCAAAGGCGCAGGCGGCGATCAGATCAAATTCTTGTTCAGAGTGCATGAGGATCCATCTGTCCAAAGCAGGAGGTTCAGTAAGATCGCATGGGGTGAGTGCCGTGCGACCATAAAAAAACGGCTCCAGCGGAGACTGGAGCCGTTGCATGATATTCACAATCTCGAGTAGCTGCGCCGCTCGAACGTGAGAGTAATCAGTTCACTGCGACGCGTTTGAACTCGACGATCTCAGCCTCGGGGCTGAGCGTCTTGACGGCCGCTTCGACGGTTTTGGAATCATCGAGAGCGTAGAACTGGCTGAGCAGGCAGCGTTCTTGATCGAGGGCGGTGTTGTCGGCAATGAATCGCTCGATCTTCCCGGGGACGATCTTGTCCCAAATTTTTTCGGGCTTGCCTTCGGCTTTCAGTTCCGCCTTGATCGCGTCCTCGGTCGCTGCGAGAACCTCGGGTGTCAACTGCCGGCGGCTGGCGTACTGAGGCACGTTCTTAACCGGCTTGCCGAGATTTTCCTTTTCGTTGAGTTCGTTCTCAGCGATGATCTGTGCCCGCAGGGATTCGGTTTCCTTCTCCACGAATTCCGGGTCGAATTCATCGGGGTGCAGGATCGACGGTTTCATCGCCGCGATGTGCATGGCGACGCCGCGGAAGAACTGAGTCGCTTCGTCCTTGCCACCGTCTTTGTACAGTACCAAGACGCCGATCTTGCTGCCGGCGTGGATGTACGAAGCGATGTTATCGCCTTCGACGACTTGGACGTCGGAGACTTCGATCTTCTCACCGGTGCGGCCGGTTTCGGTGACGAGATGTTCCTTGACGGTCGTGCCTTCGATTTCCAAAGCGTTGACTTCATCGACGCTCTTGGCACCTTGGTCCATCGCCAGGCGGGCGATGCGTTCGGTCAGGGCGATGAAGTTTTCGTTCTTGGCGACGAAGTCGGTTTCGCAGCTCAGGGCGAGCAGCAAGCCTTTTTTGCCTTCAGTGATCGCGACGACAACGCCTTCGTTGGCGTCACGGTCGGCTCGTTTTTCAGCGACCTTTTGGCCCTTCTTGCGAAGGTAGTCGAGGGCACCTTCCATGTCGCCACCGGATTCCTCCAGTGCCTTTTTGCAATCCATCATGCCAGCGCCTGTTGATTTTCTCAACTCGCTAACGTCTTTGGCAGAAATGCTCATTTTTGCTTCCTAAATAACAAGAGTCAGATGTTTTGATGGTGGGGTGGTCGGGGATTTGACTCAGCGAAAACGGTTCGGCGACCCGGGTCAGTCCAGTTGGCTGGGGCGACGCGGTTCGCGAAATCGCCACGATTTGTGACGATACGCCGCTGAACGGGGAAGAGTTGCCTGTACCGCATTGCATCTCGGCCAGTTCGTGATCTGCTGGATTTGGTTGCTCGGCCACGCCCCGCTGAGCGCGGGGCAGTAGTCAGTGGGCCGAGTCGCAACAGTCGCGATGGCAGCTGGGGGCGCGATGCGATCGGGTGCCCGAGGACATCCGGCCCAGCACTGCGGCTGCTAAGTCAGTTCGATCGCGGGGCTGCGAAAGCCAAACCTGACGTGGTCAGTGGCTTCCGGGCCGCGCCACCAGTCACTGGGGCGCGGTCGGCGAGCGATGGAACCGTTAGGACAGGCTCACTCGCCAGCAGGTTCGCTTGCAGCAGCTTCGGCAGCGGGCTCAGGCGTTCCGGTGGCAGCAGGAGCTTGGCTTGGTGCCGCGGGAGCTTCGCTCGGCGTGGCGGGGGCTCCGGCGTCGGATGCTTGCGTTTGCACAGTTCCCTTGCCAGCGATCACCGCATCAGCGAGCTCTCGCATGATCATTTCGACGCTGCGGATACCATCGTCGTTGCCCGGAATCGGCAGATCGATCTTGCTCGGATCGCTGTCGGTGTCGATCAGGGCGACCGTCGTGATACCGAGTCGTTTGGCTTCGCGAACGGCGTTACGCTCTTTCCCGGGGTCGACGATGAACATGACTTCGGGCAACCGGTTCATCGTCCGCAGACCATTGAGGTTGCGGTACATTTTGCGGTATTCCCGGTTGAGCGACGATTGCATCTTCTTGCTGTAGTCGTTGATCTTGTCGCTGGTACGCAGTTCTTCGAGTTCCTCGAGACGTCCCAGGCGGCTGCGAATGGTACGGAAGTTCGTGAGTGTTCCACCGAGCCAGCGTTCGCTGACGAACGGCATCCCACATCGCAGTGCCTGTTCTTCGACGGCTTCGCCAGCTTGTCGTTTCGTGCCGACAAACAGGATCAAGCTACCGCCAGCGGCGACCTGCGAAAGGTACTTCTTGGCCCGCAGAAGTCCGCGAAGCGTTTCGCGGATATCAAGAATGTGAATTTGGTTTTTTTTGCCGAAGATGTACGGTGCCATCTTCGGATTCCAGAGACTGGTGCGGTGCCCGAAGTGGACGCCCGATTCGATCATCTCTTTTACAATTTCGTTTGCCATCAGCTTTTCATTTGCCCGCGTTGACGCGGAGCACTCTCTAGGTTGGTTCTTTCACATCGGGTTCGAGAATGGACGCGGGCGGAGTCAACCGCACACGAGATTCCAGGGCCGCTTTGGCCCTTCGCCCCATCAAAGTGGATACGAAAGAAAAAGGGGATTTGGCGGGGACGCACGGGGTCCCGGCTCAGACGAACGCGAAATGCTATGAAACCGATCGATGTTCCACAACCCCAAGGCCTTAGAAACCCAGCTGATCGGAGATCTGCCGCTCGATCTCGGTGCGGTGGTACATGGCGTGGATCAAATCGATGTCAGCATCCCGCTGCTTTACCTTTCGGCGGGCGAACATGCGTCCTTGAGTGTTCACCATGACTTCGGGAGGAAGCAGTGAGGTTTGGCCAAAGAGGCGGGCGTAATTGACATAACTCGGCACATTTCCGGTAACAAATCCGTACATCATGCTGCACACTCCGATGACTTTGCCGGTGAAGATGCCGGTATTGATGGCACTTTTGGAATAGTCGCCCATGATGCACCCCAGGAACTGCATCCCGCTGGCGATTTTCGTCTCCCCGTACTGAATATTGATTTTCCCGTAGGTGTTTTTCAGGTCGCTATTGCAGGTGCCCGCCCCGAGATTGATCCAGCTGCCGAGATAACTATGCCCCAGAAATCCGTGGTGCTGTTTGTTGGTATAAGGTTCGATCACCGACGCTTCGACCTCGCCACCGATCTTGGTCGTGTGGCCTAGCGAGACACCGTCCTTGATCGAGGAGTGCTCGATCACCCGCGTGTGTTTGCCGGCATAGAGCGGTCCTTCTAGAAAGCAAAACGGGCCGACCTGGACATTGTCGTCGAGCACGATCGCACCGCCGCCGGTATGAATCGACTCGTATTCCCCAATGGAGACACCCGCGCCGACGAAGACTCCGTCTTGCAGTTGGGTGTAGTTACCGGCGGCAATGCGATGTTCGATCGATCCATTGATGCATTTCATGTGCGCCGAGACGACGTCATGGGGCCAGCGAAACTCGTGCAGCGTCAGCGGCGAACGCGTTGCCGTGGTGGCTGCATGACGACACAGCAGCGGGAATACGGCAAGGGGCTCTTCGAACGCGTCCGCTGATGCGTTCGTTCGGGAGGCCGAGCCTTTCGTCGGTTTCGCCGCAGCCTCCGCACGGGCGGCCGCGCCCCGGTCGAGGGCTTGAGCCACCTCCGCCGCGGGCAGCCACGCGGCCAACACCGCTCCGGTGGCTCCCGCCTCGGTGTCGCCGTCGGGTTCCATCTCCGATTCGCCATTGCCGCCACCCGACATCACTACCGAAAACCGCTCGCTCTGCATGAGCTTGCGGAGGTTTTGCAGGTTGTCCACTGACGGCACCAAACGCGCATTGACCAGCAGGATGTCGCAGAGATCGGCGGCCGAGCCATCGAGCGCCGCCAGAGATGCCGGCACGGGCTCTAAATCAAAATCAGCGTCCTGAATCGCATTCAAGTAGCTACGGACCTCTCCCACGCCTTTGGCATCACGGTGTTCACGCTGCAGTTCGCCGAGCCAATCCACCAATCGGTAGCCGGCACAAGTGATCGCGTAGGCAGGTCGCGCGTGGACGATAGGAGCGAGTTTCTCGACGCGTTCGTCTTCAAAACAATAGATCAGCATAGGGCCATTTCGGACAAGATAGACGAGAGGAATCAAACGGGGTGGCTGGCCAGTTTAACGCCCGGAGTTGAATTCGTCTTGGCCGAACGGCCGGGGGGTAAAAACACCTCCTCGCCCCTCATTTCAAGCCAGATCAGGTTGCTTTGCTAGCAAAAAATGCATTTGCTAGCACTACCTGTAGCGTTTTTTCGATCTATTTTCGCAAGATATCGAATTCGCTGGCATCGGGATGCCGGGGTTCCTAATTTCCCTGCACGTCGGACGCGACACACCGCCGCGCCACCCTATTCCCGTATGCGAAAGGATGATTCGACTCGAACCACCGTGGCTCACGACGAGCTACGTCAACGTTCGACGATTTAGCACCGCTCGCTCCCCATGGATGCATATCGGGGGAGAGAGGTTCGCGAAAATCGCTGACGTAACTCTGTGGTTAGATTCAGGTGGCAGATTCAGCACCGGGACGCTGTGGCCAAGACGGCCGTTCCCAGAGCGAAATCAAACTTGACTCACGAATCGGCTCATCTCACTCCGATCAGGTCTCTCTTCCAGTAAACGCCGTGCTGCGGCGCAGACACGGGGTGAGAGAGCACGCTCGATCGGAGTTGTTTCGCTAAGGGCTTTTCCCAAAATTTGCCGAATCGAAGAGGACCTTCAGATGCCACGCAAACCCCTGATCGGGATCAATGCTGACTTCCGTGCCGCTGCTCGGACGACCCCTGCGTTCGCCTATATCGGCGAAGGCTACTATCAGAACATCATCAAGGCAGGTGGAGTTCCGGTAATCGTCCCACCGCAGGTTGACGAGGAGTCCGCTCACCGCGTGCTCGATGCGGTGGACGGGTTCATGTTCATCGGTGGTGCCGATTTGGACCCCCGCAACGACGGCTTCATGCTGCACCCGAGCGTCCGCCCGCTCAATCCCGGTCGGGAAGCGAGTGACCGCATGTTGATGGCAGAGATTGCTGAACGTCGGATGCCGGTTTTCGGGATCGGCGTGGGCCATCAATTGCTTAACGTACAACAGGGCGGCAATCTGTTCTTGCATCTCAAGGAAGACCTACCCTCGGCAGTGCCGCACCTTGACTTGCAAGACACGAACCATCGCCACACGCTCGATGTCGTCGGCGATTCGCTGATCGGCCGCGTTTATGGTGACGGCGAGATCCGCGTGACCAGTCGCCATCACATGGCAATCGATGAAGTCGCCCCGGGCTTCCGCGTGACTGCCCGCTGCCCCGATGGCGTGATCGAAGCCATCGAGAGCGAGATGATCGACTGGTTCGCGATCGGCACCCAGTTCCACCCGGAATCCGACGCCGCTTCGGCTCTCGACATCCGCATTTTCGAAGAATTCGTTGACGCCGTGCGTGACTCCAGCGAGCGGTCCAGCGAGACGGCCGATACGGACAATTTTCACCTCGTCGCTTAAGACCAAACCGGGGCTCCTGCAAAGCCCCCCGACAGATGCTAGGGAGAGAACGTTCGCGATCAAAAAATAACAATCCACTCATCGGATCGGCGGTGTTGAAATCCAGTCGCAAGCTGGAATTTTGACGAGCTGAATACCCGGGCCGCGTCGACGGATCGACGCACGGGCCAGGCGCACGGAAGCTAGCTGCCGGACACGTTCGGCGGTGGTACTTCAGCAACCACAGATCGAGGCGGCCCAGGGAGGGGGCGTCCGAGTAGGCGTCGGGATCGACGTCGAGAATTTTGTTTTTTATCGCAAACGCATTAAGTCATGGTCGACAGCGAAACCGGGGCGTCTTCCCGTCAAGACGCCCCGGTTTTTTATGCGCTGATTCATGCCGGACAGGTCTAGTCTTCAGACCACGATCTCGGTATGATCTCCCCTCCGCTTGTGCGAGCATCTCATGCTCCATCACTCACCCCAGAAACCCTGTTTTTTCAATATGTATGCCATCTTTGTTGACGGTGGACGCCAATACCGCGTTGAGCCTGGAATGGAAATCGATGTCGATTTCCGCGAAACGCCCGAAGGCGAAAACCTGCAATTCGGCACTGTTTTGGCCGTCGGCGGCGACGAAGGCCTGAAGCTAGGCACGCCCACTCTTGAAGGCGTCAGCGTCACCGCTTCGGTCCTCGGCAAGTCCATGGACAAGAAAATCTACGTGCAAAAATTCCGTCGTCGGAAGCACAGCAAAAGACGAACCGGGCACCGCCAGCCGAATACCCGAGTGCGTATCGAAGAGATCGCAGGCGTCTAGCCATGCGTGGGCTTCGCGATGCCACGCCTCTATCTTGCCGATTTTAAGCTAGGCTCCGTGCTCGGGGTCGGTACGGTCGGCACCATCTTTGACGGTCATGTGCGAACGGACACCGAGGTGTCCCCGTCCGCCACGGGACTCGCAGGCCAAGATCTCGCGATCAAAATCCTGCACCCGAACGTCAGTAGCGACGAGCTGATTCAGGCTCGCTTCCGCCGGGAAATGCTGATTCTCGAACGGCTCGAACATCCCAATATCATTGGGTACTTCGGAGGCGGCAGCGAGGACAATCAGCTTTTCTACGTGATGCAGCGAGTCGATGGCGGGACGATTAAAGATCTTATCGTCCAGTCCGGCAGTTTGTCCTGGCCAGCAGTCGTCGATGTCGCCCGCCAGGTTTGCTCTGCTCTGCAGTGCGCCCACAATCACGGGGTCATTCACCGTGACCTCAAACCGGGCAACCTGTTCCTGACACGCGATGCCGAGGTCAAACTCGGAGACTTTGGCATCGCACGTGACCAGCACTCAGCAGACCTGACGCACCAGGGACTCACCGTCGGCACCCACGCCTACATGGCGCCGGAACAAATCACCGGCGATGAAGTGATCTCGGGGAAGATCGATCTGTATGCGCTCGGTTGCTGCATGTTTGAGATGCTCAGCGGCCAAAAGGTTTTTCTCGGAGAGAACTTCGCGCAGTTGTTCGAGCAGCACCTGCGGACACCGCCGCGACGGATCTCCTCGCTCGTTCCTGATGTGCCCCGGGAACTGGACGAGATCATCAACCGATGCCTGGAGAAACGGCCGGAGGATCGTCCCTTCAACGCCCGTGCGATCCAAGGTGTGATGCTGACGATCGGTGAGAAATACGGACTGAGCCAGCCCCCTGTGGCGAGCTCCCCCCATGCAGTCGCCGCAAAAGATCGCGAGGAACTGGCCCCCGAACCCCACGATGTCGCAGCTGAGAGCGTCACGGGTATCGGCAGAGAGCAGCTCGCCGAACAAATTCGCATTCGTCAGCAGGGAGACATCAACCCCACAGTCCCAGCTTGGAAACTCGCGCTGGTCGCTGGGCTGCTCATCCTCGTGCTCGGTATCGCCGCCTTGCTAGCCCAACGCTAGGGAAGCGGAATGGCGTGGATCGTAAAGGGGACTTCATCCCTGCGAACGGACGTGGGCGATTCGTAGATCAACTTGGCGGCTGCCGGCGGAGGCCCTGCGCCGAGGTCGAAGAGATAGCCGATCCCGACTCCGGACTCGGTTTGCCGATAGACTTCGTATCCGAGGTGCTCCTTTCGACTGCCGTCGGGCATGCGCACGAAGACTTCATTCTCAAAGATCCATTGCCGATGACTCTCGAGCGCCCGGCCGGCGCCGAAGAGCTCCACGCCGACCCGGACTTCACGCAGCGGCGAGGAATCACGCGTCTCTTCGATCGAGACCGTCATTGCATCGTGAGTCTGTGACGCGGCGACTTCATTAAGTGCTAGCTCAAAGGTCTTTCGCTGGCCCGGTATCAGAGCCGTGATCTGACCAGAGATCTGAGTGATTTCTTGGGCGTCGACTCCTGGGGCTACCCCAGCGCCTGGTCGCGGGCCGAAATGGCGTGACGGCAGTTGCATCGGCAGATAGAACTGGCTCTCGGCGATCTCACCCGATGTGGAGATATCAATGCTTTCTCCCGTGGTCTGAGGCCGCAATGTGTCGCCGTTGTCGAGCTTACCGGTCAGTTCGGATACCGGCACGCTCAATCCGATCGGTGTGCGATTGGGCTGCCACGAGATCGACATCGTCAGGTTGAGTCCACTCTGGGCGGGATTCCCCAAAACCCGCCGCGCCGTGACGATCGTCGGCTCGAGACGATAGATGCCCGCGTATGCGGCCGAATCGACGCGAGAAACCCGTTCGGGTTGGCGCCGCACGAGAGCCAACTGCCCACGGTCACCCGCATAAAAGTTGATGTCCAGCTCCGATTGATCGAGCACGAGATCGAGTGCTTGCCAGAACCCCTGAGGGGCCGCAGGCGGACGGATGACTCGGCTGCGATCGATCTCAGGGCCCGCTGATTCGAGATCAAACTCCACACCACTGGCGATCTCGATGGCATCGAGGGCGTCTCCGAGCGTCCGGGCGTCTTGCAGTGCCACGCTCGTGGTGTCTGCTTCAACGTGAATCTTGGCCTGCTGCCACTGCTGTTCGATTCGCTCCAACCGCTCGCGGGCGTCGAGCGAGAGATAATCTCGACTGACAGGGACGTACTCCCCCGCTTCCGGACCGGCGGCGATCAGCCGCTGTTCTGCCTCACGGCGTACCTGCGCCGTCGACGCGTCCAGCTCAGCTACCCAGATCGGAACCTCCTGCGCGAGATTCACGTCGGGAGCTGTCAGGGGACTGTCACTGGCAGACGATTGCGTGCTCTCATCGGCGTGGATGGGATGGACCAACAACGGTGCCCAAACCGCCGCAACGAGACAACAGAATAAGCGGGCGCGAACGGGAAGGGGGAGAGAGTTCGTCATATCGGTAGCTAACACTCTTTTAACGGCACCAATGGGCTGGCGGGCAATCCCGGCACTCTAGAGTTCGATCCCTGATTCACCGTCCCATCGCACAAAGCCTTCGATCGCGGCATATTCCGCGAGGCCGAGGGTATCATAGCGTCGGGCGGTTTCAGCGTTGCGGGCTTCGGCGCGTTGCCAAAACTCGCGGGCGTCGCTGCCGGGGAACAGCGCCCGATCTTTTTGGGATTGATGCTTGAAAATAGCCATGCGTTTTCGTTGCACTTCCTCAGGACTGAGCGGGACGGCCATCTCGATCTGATGAGGTGCCCATTCCTGCCACGCACCGCGGTAAAACCAAACCGCTGTCGACTCGTACCAAGGATCGTCTTGGCAACGAAGGCAGGACTGCAGGATGACCGACAGGCACGTGCGGTGAGTACCGTGCGGGTCCGATAGATCTCCGGCGGCGTAGATCTGATGCGGTTGAATCTTTCGCAATAGGTCGATCGTGATGTCGAGGTCAGCCTCGGTGATCGGTGATTTCTTGACCCGTCCGGTCTGATAAAACGGCAGATCGAGGAAATGCAGATGGTCGTCGGCGACACCGCAGCACCGAGCACCTTCGCGAGCTTCGCTCCGCCGGATCAGGCCCTTGATATCCTGGACCTGTTCACTGTCGATTTGGCCCGCCTTCTTATTTCGCAAAAACGCATCGACATGCTCGGCGAGTTCGTCGAGCCCGTTCGCCGACAAACCGAACTGCCGACAGAAATCCTCCACAAATTCGGCGTACCGCAACGCGTCTTCATCAAAGACCGCGATGTTGCCCGACGTTTGGTAGGCCACGTGCACCTCATGTCCTTGATCGACCAAGCGGATCAATGTGCCGCCCATCGAAATCACATCGTCGTCGGGGTGGGGTGAGAACAGGACGATCCGTTTGGGGAAAATGTCGTCTCGATTGCCGGGACGGTCGCCCACCTGTTTCGCGTGAGCCGGTTTGCCGCCGGGCCATCCCGAAATGGTGGAATGCAGGTGCCGGAAAACTCGCAAGTTGATGTCGTAGGCGCTCCCGTGAGCGGCGAGCAGGTCTTGCAGTCCTTGTTCATTGTAGTCCGCATCGGTCAGCTTCAGGATGGCTTTACCCGTCGCTTCGGAGAGATCGATCACCGCTCGGTGGATGGTTTTATCGTCCCACGTGACCTCGCCGAGCAACCACGGGCTTTGCACCCGCGTCAGGTTAGAGGCTGCCGCAGCGTCGAGAATCAACAACGCCGCCGGGTGATTCTGCAGGAAGGTGGACGGAACGCTCGCTCCGGCGAACCCTTCAACGGTCCGTTTGACAATGCCAGCTTTGCCTTCGCCGTAGGCGAGCAGAAGGATGCGTTTGGCTTCAAGAATGGTGCCGACGCCCATCGTCAGAGCGTGCCGAGGCACATTCTCGGAACCAAAAAAATCACTCGCGGCATCGGTGCGGGTGATCTGGTCGAGTGTGATCATCCGGGTCCGGCAGCCACGATCCGAGCCCGGCTCGTTCAAACCAATGTGCCCGGCACGGTTGATCCCGAGCAGCTGTAGATCGATGCCGCCGAGATTCTGGATTGCCCGTTCGATCTCGTGGCAATGAGCCGCAACCTCATCACGAGGCAGCGAACCGTCGAGCAAGTGGATCTGGGATGAGGGAATATCGACATGGTCGAGCAAGTGCTCGTGCATGAACCTGGCGATACTCTGCAGCTCCATCGGCTGCATAGGATAATATTCATCGAGATTGAAGGCGAACACATTGGCAAAGGACAGGGATTCCTCCCGGTGCATGCGCACGAGTTCTTGATAAACACTGACCGGTGAGGAGCCCGCGACGAGCCCGAGGACACAGGGGCGGCTCTGCTCGCGGCAGTGACGAATCAGCGTCGCAATTTCCTTCGCAGCCGCGATGCTGGCGTCCGACGCGCGGTCATAAATTCGGCACGAGATTCGTTCGTTCGGGTTGGAAATCATGTCAGTCTGAATGAGTCGCGATATGGATGGAGGCATCGGCAGCGGCCTGTCGAGCAACGAGCGCCGCACCAAGGATTCCGGCATCGTTGCCCAGAGACGCGAAATCCACAATGAGGTTCTGGCCGACCTGTTCCAATGTTGTATCGCGCACGGTCTTGCGGATGTGTTCGATAAACCGGATTCCCGTCACACTGTCCGGGCCGCCAAAGGTCATCGCCCCGCCGAGCAAAACGACTGCTGGGTCGACGACCTGCGCCAACATACCGATCGCCGCGCCCACGAAGTGAGCCGTTTCGTCAATCACTCCCAGGCAAATCGCGTCGCCATCGGCGGCGTGCGCAGCGATCTCACGCGGCGTTACGCTGTCCGCTGCCAGTCCCTGAGGTATTTCAGCGTCCGCTGTGGACTCGAAAGCTGAACGCAGTCTCGCAACCACACCTCCCGAACCCGCATACGCTTCCAGATGACCGCGACTGCCACAGGTGCATGGCAAGGCCTGATCGTCAAAGCGAACGGCGATATGTCCCAGCTCGCCTGCGCAGCCATGGTCACCGCCGTGCGGGTACCCCCCCACAACGAGGCCACAACCAATCCCCGTACCGAGAGTCACCAACGCTAACGAATGGGGGCCTAAACCTCGCCGAGCATGCTCGGCCAGCGCAGCCGCATTGGCATCGTTGACCACCATTGCTGGCACGCCCGCTGCCTCAGAGAGCAGCTCTAACAACGGCTGATCCAACCATCCAGGTAGGTTCACGACTTCCCGCAACGCCATTGCTGTGGTGTCGAGCACGCCCGGGACCGCCAAGCCGACGCCGGCCAGTTCGTCGCTGCCTCCCCGCAACCGCAATTGCTCGCCGGCAAACTGCATCGCACATGCGAATACCGCCTCGGGAGTACCCAGTGGCCGGGTGGGCGTGGAGGTTTGAGCGAGGATCTGCCCCGCATCGTCGACCAATCCCAACTTGACATTCGTGCCACCCACATCGATACCGAGATGCAATCGCGCTGTAGCGTTGGACGTGGGGGGGTGACGGTGTGTCACGGAATGTTGGATCATCGAACAAAAAGCACGCTGTGGGGAGGAAATCAGAACGCACCTACTGTAACTAAAACCTCCCGTCTTGGACATGTTTTCAATTCCTCCTTGGAAAATGCCGCCCGCACGCCAATCCATTGGCATCCCCCCCGGGGAAAAGTCCCAGCTCGATCCAAACTGTTCGCGCCGGCGACCTATTTCAGATCAGTCACGTCCACGTACCGGTAGCCTCCGCCACCACGGCGAATGAGTTTTTTGAGAAACGTGTCCGGTGGAGCTGCGCCGGTACCGAACTGTATCGCGTGGATGGTCGTGCCCGCGTTCTGAGCTTTGCGGGCAATGTCATCCAACTGGGTTGGTGACATGGTTTGGATCTTGGCATCGGTCAGAAAGAAAATGACATCGGGGGCGAGACGCAGAGCCATCCGCAATGCAGGTTCATGTTCGGTACCGCCCACGGCAACCGTGCGGCGCACGTAGTCGCACGCCCGTTCAATCGTCGCCGGTTCGCCTGTGACCAACCCCGCGGCGTCCCCGTCGCTTCCGAACGAGTCGGGTGCGTCGTTATAAAAAATGATCTGAAACTGTTGACGCTCGGTGAGCGATTCGAGGCTGCGAATCAGCTCGGTCTTCGCCGCCCGCAGAGGTGCCGAACCGGCCGCACGCATGCTTTCACTGCGGTCAAACACATACACGAACGTGCTGCCACTGCCGGAGACCCCGAATACCTGAGTGGTCGTCTGCCCAGCCCCTTGCCCGGTGCGTGCCATACCGGGGACCAACTCGTTCTGGCCCAGCTGATTAGGGGAGCGTCCATCTGACAATTGAATACGGCCCTGAACGAGCGAATCGGAACTGACGGCCCCTGTCCCCGCCTCCGATTCGCCTTGCCGACCACGTGAATTTCCTGCACCACTTATCTCGGCCAAAACTGCCGATAGATCAATCGGCGGTTCAACCCCGATCGTCTGGTCCGAGGCGCTGCTATCAGATTCTCGCTGCGATGCCGATGCGGCCTCGCTGGTGGAAACTGTGGCTGCCGCAGGCGAGCTTTGCGGGGCAGGCTCGGTGACATAACGAGTGTGATCGGGCATCCGGTGGGCAATCGCCATACCCACACTTCGCACCGTGGGCGATGCCGGCGTCCCCTTGTTGAGCTGTGTGCTAGCCAGCCACAGTAGACCGATGATCACACCTGTATGGATCACCAGCGATGCGGTCATCGCCGGCCAGCGCGATCGCGGGGGCGATTCATAAACCAACGCTGAACGCCGGAGACGTTGCGATCGCTGCGAGGATGGGGGCATTCGACGAAACGTCACACGGGGCAATGGATTGACAATGAAAGCGATCGAGAAAGATCACTCATGCCGCGATTATACCCGTTACAATGAGATGGCATCCTACTTTTCCTTACTGCAAAACTGAAATACGACCACGCGCACTTCAACGCTGGACAACTCTCACATGGACAATGCTCAGATAGACCGGGCCCGGACGGATTGGGCCCGCCGCACCTTCCTCTCCAATTCCTTCGCTGGCATTGGTACATTTGCACTGGCGTCGTTACTCGGAAGGTCGTCCCAGGCCATGCCGGCCCCCTCGGCGAGCGAATCCACCGGCGAGCACCCGTGGCCGTCGCTGCCGGGCTTGCCTCACTTCGCCCCCAAAGCAAAGCGGATTGTCCACCTCTGCATGGCCGGTGGCCCCTCGCATGTAGAATCGCTCGATCCCAAGCCTGAACTCGATCGACTCGATGGCAAGGCCTTCCCTGAATCGTTCACTGCCGGGCAGCAACTCGCGCAGTTGCAGGGGGCGAAGCTGATCGCGCGGAAGTCGTTTACGAAGTTTCGTCGGTGGGGAGAATCGGGCCTCGAGATGTCCGAACTGTTCCCACACACCGGAGCCCATGCCGATGACCTGTGTCTGATCCGCAGCATGACGACAGAGCAGATCAATCACGACACGGCCCATGCCTTCATGAATACGGGCTCCATCATTAAAGGCAGACCCTGCATGGGATCCTGGTGGCTCTACGGCCTCGGGGCTGAAACGGAGAACCTGCCCGGTTACGTTGTCATGACTTCGTCGGGCCCCGGAGCACAGCCCGTCTCGGCGAGGCAGTGGAGTGCGGGTGTTTTGCCGAGCAAGTATCAAGGCGTCGCCTTTCAATCCTCAGGAGCCCCGGTGCACTACATTGGTAATCCAAGTGGTGTCTGTCAATCAACACAACGCCAGGTGATCGACGAAGTCCAGCGACTCAATGGGATGCTCGCTCGAGACGTCATCGATCCAGAGATCGACACGCGCATCGCTCAATATGAAATGGCGTTCAAGATGCAAGCAGCTGTCCCGGAGTTGGCCGATATGGGCACGGAGTCGAAAGAGACTCTGGAAAACTACGGGGTGAAGCGTCCGGGCGATGGCACCTATGCGTCGAACTGCTTGCTGGCTCGGCGCCTTCTCGAGCGCGGCGTTCGCTTCGTCCAACTCTACCATCGGGGCTGGGACCATCACAGCAATCTCGTGTCGGGGTTCACGCAATCAGCCAACGACACCGACCGGCCAACGGCAGCGCTGCTGCAAGATCTTAAAGAGCGAGGATTGCTCGAAGACACGCTCGTTCTTTGGGGCGGCGAGTTCGGACGCACGCCGATGGCGCAAGGCTCGGGTCGTGACCACCACATCAATGCGTTCAGCGTTTGGATGGCAGGTGGCGGAGTCCAAGGCGGCATGACTTATGGATCGAGCGATGAACTCGGCTACGGCGTGGCCGAAAATGAAGTTCCCGTACGCGATCTGCACGCCACGATGCTGCATCTATTTGGCGTCGACCACGAGCGACTGACAGCACGCTTTCAGGGGCTCGATCTCAAACTCACTGGCGTCGAACCCTCACGAGTCGTCAAAGAAATTATCGCGTAACGCACACCGCATGACGGCACGTCCAGCAAGACGTTGCTGTGACGGCCTGTTGATGTGGCAGGGTTCTCGGCTGATCTCGCCAACTACTCTCGCCTGCCCACCACTCCCGCCTCCATCCCTCTCTTTCTATTCCCATGCAACGTCTTCACTGCTTGTCCATGCTGATCTGGATGCTCTCCGGCTCATACCTTCTGATGGCCGATGAACCGGCCCCGCAACCGAGTTCCGAGCAACCCACCTCGGACGCCCAGTCAGCAGAGCTTCCTGAGCAGGTCACATTCAACGCTCACATTCGACCGATCATGTCGAATACATGCTTTGTCTGTCACGGTCCCGATGTCGAGAATAACCCGAGCGAATTTCGGATCGATTCTTTTGCGTCGGCGACCGCTCCGTTGCCATCGGACGACGAAATGCATGGAATCGTGCCCGGAGACCTCGAGAATTCAGAGGTCTATCAACGGATCATGGGAACCGGTTACGGCGAGCAGATGCCTCCACACGAGTTTCGCCACCAGCTTAGCGAATACGAAACATCCCTGATTGGAAAATGGATCGAGCAAGGCGCCGAGTACGAACGACACTGGGCCTACGCGGCCGTTTCGGCACCCCCAGTCCCCTCCACGACAACACACGCAGGCCAGGCCTTCAACGAAATCGATGCGTTCATCCAATCTCGCTTAGAACGCCAGGGAATCGAGCCTTCAGCGACCGCAGACAAAGCCACTTTGCTACGTCGACTCAGTCTCGATTTGACCGGACTGCCTCCCACGCCAACGGAAGTCGAGGCTTTTCGAGCCGACACCTCGGAAGATGCTTACGAAACTCAAGTCGAACGGTTGCTGGCGTCGCCGCACTTTGGTGAAAGGATGGCATCCTCGTGGCTCGACATCGTTCGCTTTGCCGATACAGTCGGCTTCCATGGCGATCAGAACATGCGAGACTTTGCCTACCGCGACTACGTCATCAAGGCCTTCAACGAGAACAAGCCTTTTGATGAATTCACGCGTCAACAAATCGCTGGCGATTTGAAACCCAACCCCACGACCGAAGACCTCGTCGCAACGGGGTTGCTCCGCCTAAACATGGTGACGCGCGAGGGCGGTGCCCAGCCCGGCGAGTACCTCGCCAAATACAAGGCCGACCGGGTGCGAATGATCGGAACGGCTTGGCTCGGGTCCACGATGGCCTGCTGCGAATGTCATGACCACAAGTTTGATCCATTCTCAGCCAAAGACTTCTATTCCATGGGGGCATTCTTTGATGACATCCGCCAATGGGGCGTCTACACGAGCTATGCCTACACGCCCAACGAGGATCTCAAGGGATTCAACAACAACTACCCCTTCCCGCCCGAGATGCGGATCTCGTCACCCTCGCTGCGCGATGAGATCAATGCTCTGAGCCGGGAACGTGACGCCGAAATTTTGAAACAACTTGGCGCCGAAGCGATTGATTTAAACGAAATGGTTGCTTGGAAAACCGCTACCTCCGAAGTGCTGGACAATTACAGCGACGGCTGGGTCCCGCTGTCGGTAAAGCATGTCGAGACCTCAGCGGGAACTCAACACCGCAACCTCGACGACGGTAGTGTGCTGTTGACAGGAAAACCGACTCGAGGAGAAACCGTCGAGATCTCGGGCAAGCCGGAGCACCCCACCGTGATCAACTCCATTCGTTTGCAGGTCTTGCCCGACGAGCGGAACGGCGGCAACGTCGGCCGCAATGATGATGGCCGGTTCGAACTCGAATTCTCCGCCAGCGTGATTCGATCGGAATCCGACGAACCGAAGATGCGGCCCAACCGACCTCGCTATGTGCGGATCGAACTGCCAGGCAAACAGATTCTGTCGCTCGCTGAGGTTGAAATTTTCTCGTCCGCTGACAGCGATGATGGGAATCCAATCAACATCGCGCCCCGCGGCAAGGCGACTCAGTCGTCCCGCTACAAAACTGCTGATGCGAACCTCGCGATTGATGGAAATACGGAGGGCAACTATTACAAAGCCAATTCCGTGACGCACACGGCGCTCGATGAGTCCAACCCCTGGTGGGAGATTGACTTGGGCAGTGAACAGTCTGTCGACTCTATCGTCGTATGGAACCGCACCGATCAAAGCTACGCGAGCCGCCTGAAGGGTTTTCGCCTGATCCTTCTCGACAAAGACCGTCATGTGCTGCAGCGAGAAACCCCTGGGCTGCCGAAGCCATCGACCGAGGTTGCTATTGCAGACGAGGTGCTCGAAGAACCCGAGATTTCGCTGCCGATCGCTTGGGGCGAAGCGGATCGGCGGGATCCGCTGCGGTACAGCGGCGGGGCGCCACCGCGAACACTCGGCGAGGTCTGGCGGAGCGGTCCCACTCGCTGGCAACTGCCGGCAAATGAGCAGCAACTCGTCCATACCGCCGTCTACCACCTCGACCAACCGTTGCAATTGGACTCCGACCAACAGCTCGTCGTGCGACTCAAAAGTGGCAGCGTCGGACGGGTGCGTTTATCCGTCACGCCACTGGGCAGCGCCATTGCGGGCTGGCCCGCTGCATCGCCCTCGCTGACCACGGCGTGGAATAAACCGGCGGCCAAACGCGACCAACGGGATCACGCCGCACACGCCGGTGCCTTCTATCTTTCCACGACCCCCGCGGCCAAGCAGAGCAACCGTGTCACGCATTTCCGTAACGCGATCCTGGACCGGCACTCCGGAATGGCAATCACGCTGGTGACTCAGCCCGTGCCCGCCGACCAGATTCCGATTAGCCGTGTTCGACCTCGCGGAGATTGGCAGGATGACTCCGGTGCATTGGCTCCGCCAGCGGTCCCCCATTTCTTGCCTCCGCCCGATGTCGACAGCGACCGTCGATTGAACCGCACAGACCTGGCCAACTGGCTCACGTCGGACGACAATCCGCTCGTACCACGACATCTCGCCAACCGAACCTGGAAACATTTTTTGGGGACCGGCCTCTCGGCGAAACTCGACGACCTCGGTAACCAGGGCGAATGGCCGAGTCATCCGCTCCTGCTCGACTGGCTGGCCAGCGAACTGGTGCGCAGCGGTTGGGACGTAAAACATCTCATCCGGCTGATCGTGTTGAGCCACACCTACCAACAAGCTGTCACTGATCGAACAGAACTTGCCGAAGTGGACCCGTACAATCGCTTGTTGGCCCAAGCCTCACCGCGTCGCTTGGAAGCCGAAACGATCCGCGACAATGCGTTGGCGATCGCGGGACTGCTCAACACGGACTACATCGGCGGCCCGAGTATCTACCCCTATCAGCCCGCGGGACACTACAGCAACCTGCAGTTCCCTAATCGGCGGTACACAGCCTCCGACGATTCCCGCCAGTACCGTCGGGGCGTCTACATGCACTGGCAGAGAACGTTCTTGCACCCCATGTTGGTCAATTTTGACGCTCCCTCACGGGACGAATGCACGGCCGACCGCTCGCTATCGAATAGCCCGCAGCAAGCGCTCACGTTGCTCAACGATCCCACCTTTGTCGAAGCCTCTCATGCCATGGCAACGTCGTTGTTGACCGAGCACGGCGAAGAGTCCTTCTCAGAGATACTCGGTGCCGCCTTCACGCGAGCCTTGGCCCGCGACGCCCGAAGCGAGGAACTGCAGGCGTTGCAGGCACTCTACCAACGCCAATTGCAGTACTTTGCTGACCACCCCGATGACACCACCGAATTCCTGGCGGTGGGCAACACAGAGAGCAGCTATACCGCTCCCGCTAAACTGGCCGCCTGGTCGCAGGTCTGCCGAGTGATTTTGAACCTGCATGAAACCATCACGCGGTACTGAGTCGTCACGGTTGCTTAGCAACACACGATGAATAAGTGTCGGTTTCATCGACTTTGGACTCGTCGCCTCGTCCACTACGACAGAAATTGATCGTGCGTTGCTTCGTCATCACAGTTGCTTAGTCATCACGCTACGGGGGCGTCACGCGGCCCGGGCGTCACGCGGCGCGGACAAACTTCTTCAAGACTTCCTTGCAGACAGTGTCGATATTGCGAGCCGTGACGGCTTTCCAGAGATGCCGGCGAGTGATCCCACGCGGGGTCAGTTTGCCCGCTTCGATGTGAATGTACTTCATTTCGTCGCCGTCTCGCAAAACGTAATAGGCGAGCTGGGCAGCCCCGGAACGATCTTTGGGTTCGAGTTGATCTTGCTCGAGCAGACGCCAAAACTCGTCGACGTTAGGCGGCGTGTAGGCGACGCCGAGGGCATCGTAGAACGACGGCCCCAACATAATCGAAGGCTTGCCGGCCCAGCATGCTTCGACACCGACCGTCGAGTTGAACGCGACGATGACGTCGGACTGATCGATCATCTCATAGGTATTCGCGACGTCCGTGGGCCCGAAAACCCGCACGTTGGGCAGTTGCTCGACGGGATCAAACCCGCTGCGGATGTCACTCTTGATACCGGCCTGATTGGGGTGGAAGCGAATCAGGAATAAGGTTTCGGGAAATCGCTCGCACGTTTCTCGCATCACCTGGTAGTCGGGTGGGAAGGGCGACTTCCAACTCTTCCCGAGCGATTCGAACTCGTCCTGGCTACTCAAGAAGACGCTGACCAATCGGGTATAGCCCTCTCGAGAGGGCATTTCAAATGAATCGCTCTGCGAACTCGCGAATCGATTCAACCGCGGCCGTCGCCGACCGTCGTAAAACTGGGTCGCCAGGTCGAGATCGACGGGCAGGGTGCGGATTCGGGCCTGCACCCCGTGTCGGTCGTGCGGTGTGTGCCCGGGAAAAACGAGCGGGCGTTTGTTGGCGTTCACCTCGAGCGTCGTGAACGGAATCCCCAGACGCTTGGCGACCAATAGCCCGGATTTGCTGCACGCATGCCGGCCGTTGAACACTTCAAAACGGTCCGGTGAAATCGACGACATGAGCCGAAACATGTCTGCATGCAGCCGCAGCGCGGTGCCGTAGATTTGGCGTTTGATGCGTTGCAAGGATGCGATTTTCTTAATGTCTCGCGGCAGGATGCGAAATGTCGAAATCAGACCACTGAGCACACCTTCCACGAGTTCCTTGCGCTGCGACAACGGCACGTCAGCTGTCGAGAGCGGAGCGTCGGCGGACGGGTTTTTGCTAGCTGCACCGGCCAATCCGATCGTATGCAACTGCATGCCCGAGGCAGTCTCCTCGACCCAAGAACGACACAGGCGACAGACAATGGAGCTGCCGGACTGATTGCAAACACAGGAACCACCCTCGGCTGCGCAGTAGGTCACCGTGACCTCATTTCCCTCATCCTGCAGTTCTTTGGCGCGTGCCAGGGCCACCAACATATTCTTCCGCCACAACGGATAACCGACGTGAACGACTACTTTTTCCATCTTCATGCGTCCCATTCATCGGAGCGATGTCATGGTGGATGCCATGACCGCGCAAGCAACCATGAGCCTATCCGACCGCGCGACTTCATCCGCTGAGCAGCGCGTCCAATCTTTCGTTAAGTAGCCTGTTGATACAGAATTGGGCTTGCCATGGAAAGACAGTTTTCCAGCCAAAACGGGCTGGCGGCCGCGATTAGAAGTTACACCACAGGCACTCTGTTTTCTTTTCTTTGGCCGCACCGGCTGCCGCTTTGTTGTCGATCATCATCTCGTGCCGGGTCCAGTTGTGTTTCTGCTCCCACTTGGTATAGAGATCGCTCGGGTAGCCGCTCAGCATGAACTTGCCCTGGACTGCAGCGAGCGTCTCGAGCAACTGCTCGTGCTCGACTTCGCTCATCTCAAAAGCGTATTCGCCGGTGGTCGCCCGCGATTCGTGTACGTAGGGAGGGTCGCAATAGAAGAGAGTGTTGGCGCCATCTTGTTTGCGAATCACGTCGGTGGCTTTCTGATTCAGGATGACGACGCCTTGCAATCGATCATGCACGTCGGCCAATCCGCTGACGACATTGAGCCACGCGGAGGCCTGCTCGTTGATCCGGCTCCGGGTGCGATTTCTCGACAGGGTCGCAAAATCCTTCATCAGCCCCTGGCGGGATTGACGGGCGAGAATGAAGAACTGGATCGCGCGATCCAGTGCCGTGGCATCGCTACTGTCAGTTTTCGAGAGTTCCAGAGCCCGTTCAAACTCGGCTTCACTAAACGGCGTCATCTCCATCCGCTGCCGGAACGCATCGAAGTCCGCAGGGTCTTGGAGCACTCGCCAGAAATTGATCAGCTCGCCATGCAGATCGTTAACAACCTCGCTGCTGCCCTTGAGGGCGGAGGGCAATTTCTCATCGCCAGTGGCCATCCAGTCGCGGCTCGGATCGCGGGCCAAGAAAATTCCGCCACCGCCGAAGAAAGGCTCGACATAGTGCAGATGCGGCGGCATCAATCCCACGATCCATTTCCGCAGGTAGTACTTCCCGCCGTGCCACTTTAAAGGCTGAGTCAATCTCGCCATCTATCCTTTTCGCCCGCAAAAATCCAGTGTGTCTCAATCGCTTCAGGAAAACGTTCCCAGTGGTACGCGGCCCACTCAATCCACGGGCTATTCTCTGAAACCGCTACGCGGTAGGAGAACCACTGCGAGGATCCCGACGGGGATCAGCAAAGAATAGCTGCAGGCAACCGAAACGCCATCCCCAGACACCGATTTCCAGACACCGATTTCCAGACACCGATTTCCAGACACCCGCGCCTCAACGGGCAACGCTGTGAAGCATTTTTTTCTGGGGAGAAAGGCCCCGCAGGTTGTCTAGCACAATAGATCGTCTAGGTCCGAGGCCGATGCTGCCAGAGAGAAGGATGAAGATCTCAGCACCTATCTGCTCCGGCGCTACTTAGCGAACCGGAGCTGGGGTCTCTTCTTCGGGCGTGGCGGCAGTCTGCTCGGCAGGTTCCCCGCCCAGAATTTTCGCCATTTGCTCACCATTCTCGAAATCGAGGACCATCGGTGGTTCTTCAGGGCTCATTTCCAGTACGAGCCCGGAGATTTTCCAACCATCAGATTGCTTCATTACCGACCACACGACCTGGTAGGTCTGCGGTCCGCTGGCGGTTTCGTCTGTCTCCTCAGCCGCTGCCGGTTCGGTCCAGATACAGTGTACCAATCGACCGGTGACAGGTTCTCCCGCGTCATTCGTGTCGATCGGCATCGGTGTGCTCCGCGTGACCTCAAACTGAGCATCGGGAGATCCGATCGGTTGGACAACCTGGCCGATTCGCTGAAGTTCCGACTGAGCCCGGTCGGTTAGCAGAGACATGGCATTGTGATTTTCACCGCCGCGGCGGATTCGGTCGAGAAAATGGCTCACCACGGCTTCGGCCTCGGATGCCTGCTCGGGGGACTGTTCGACCGCGACGGTTGCAGTCGGAGCTGGCGTGCTGGCGGTTTCCTGTTTGCTGCAACCTGCTTGCCCAGCGGCAATGGCGATCACGAACAAACATCCGCAATGGAAGAATTGACGCTTCATTTGATTGGCTACCGTCGAGAATCCAGTGGTGGGTCGGGGGAATTTTGCGATCGATCCCATCGATCTCACCAGTCGTTTACGGCATGGTTGGCGTCGCGGTCAAGATCGAATCGGCCGATCCCTTCGACGCCCCCCTCCGAGGGAGTGGCTGGTGCTCGCGGATTGACCTGTCGCCTGTTACGTTGTTTCATGGTTCCCGTTAATCGAACTCTGTTAGGAAAATCAGCATGAACGTCAACGAATATTTCGACGGAAAAGTCAAGTCAATCGGCTTTGAGAACAGCGAAGGACGCGTCACCTCCGGTGTGATGTCGGCCGGCGAGTATGAGTTTGCCACGAGCGAACATGAGCTGATGAAAGTTGTCTCGGGCACGATGTCGGCCAAGCTGCCAGGCAAGGATGACTACGAGGACTTCACCAGCGGCCAAGAATTCAAGATTGCTGCCGACATGAAGTTTCAGGTGCGTGTGAGCGAGCCGACGGCGTACCTCTGCTTCTATCGGTAAAGCAACGTTCGTGTCTGCGGCCTCGTCTGCCCAAGGATCTGGTGTGATTCCCACGCGTATTGCGATTGTAGGCGGAGGCCTGTCCGGCTTAGCAACGGGCGTGCATCTGCGATTGCTGGCCGATTCGGAGGGCGTCCCGCTCGAAATCACCTTGTTCGAGTCGTCCGGTAGAACGGGTGGTGTGATCCAGAGCGAGCACCTGGTCGGCCGCGGCGGCACTGAATTTGTCATCGACCATGGCGCCGACATGTTCGCCACGGAGCCCCCTGCGGCCATCGATCTCTGCCAACGACTCGATGTAGCCGCCCAACTCATTCGGCCTCAACTCGAGGGCCGTGGCGCGATGATCGCCTGTGGGCGCCGCTTAGTGCCTATCCCCGATGGGTTTGTGTTGATGCGGGCGACTAAGTTGATGTCGATGCTGACCACGCCGCTGCTCTCGCCCGGTGGCAAACTGCGTCTGCTCGCCGAGCGATTTGTGGCCCCGCGAGATCCATCGCTCGAAGATGAGAGCGTCGGTTCGTTCGTCGCCCGGCGACTGGGCCGCGAATGCCTCGACAATATCGTCGCTCCGCTCGTCGCGGGTATCTACACCGCTGACGTGGATCGGCTGAGCATGGCGGCAACAATGAAACCGCTGTGGGACATGGAGACGCGCGACGGCTCACTCGCTCGAGCAACGCTGCGCCGCAAACGCTCCGGCGACGATGCGACAGAGCGAAATAGCAGCGGGGCCCGATACGAGCGATTCCGCGCTTTTCCCGGCGGCATGATCGAGCTAACCCATGCACTAGCAGCACGCCTCGGGCACGAAAACATCCGCCTGAACAGTCCCGTGGACTCACTAGAAAACACCGCCAACGGAATTCAAGTCGGTCCGACGGGCGAGCTTTTCGATCATCTCATTTTGGCGTCGCCCGCACCGGTATCGGCCAACCTGCTCAGCTCGCTGATGGCGTCGACAGCCGATCCACTCCAGTCCAACGCGTTGGATACGGCGGCGACACAGCTCCGGTCGATCCGCTACGCATCGACCGCCATCGTCGTCTTGGCGGTGCCCCGCGAAGCCATCGCTAGAATGCCGCAGACGTTCGGCTTCGTCGTGCCGCCGAGTGAACAGCGAGAGATTCTGGCAGGCAGTTTCGCCAGTGAAAAATTCAGTGGCCGAGCGCCTCGCGATCATGTGATCGTACGGGCCTTCGTCGGCGGTGCTTTGCATCCGGAAATCCTGCAAAAACAGGACGACGAGATCGTCGAGATCGTCGCCCAAGAACTCGGCGAGATCATCGGCTTGGATCAATCGAGAGGCGTGCACGAGGTTGCCGCCTTGGTGAAAGTCATCCGTTGGAATCATGCGATGCCGCAATACGAAGTGGGGCATCTCAAAAAAGCTACTGAGATTGAGTCCGCCATCAGCCAAATCACCAACGTGGACCTAGCGACTAACGCCTACGGAGGCGTGGGAATCGCGCCAGTGATCGCGGCAGCCCAAGCACGTGCGCGACGGATCATCGAGTCGCTTAAATAAGAACGTGCTCGGTCGCTTCTTCGTCCACTCTGATCCTCTCTACTTCTCGACAACCACACAGGATTCATCCATGTCGCACTCGATGTTTGACAATTATCCACTCAAGGACGTGACGCTGCGAAATCGAATCGCGGTGTCGCCGATGTGCATGTATTCATCGGAGGACGGTTTCCCCACAGATTGGCACTTGGTTCACTTGGGGTCTCGCGCTGTCGGCGGTGCGGGACTGGTAATCATGGAAGCGACCGCGGTATCGCCAGATGGTCGCATCAGCCCCGGCGACAGCGGCATCTACACCGACGCTCATGTCGAGCCGTTTGCGCGGATCGCAGATTTCATGAAACAGCAAGGAGCAGTGCCCGGGATCCAAATCGCACATGCTGGCCGCAAAGCAAGTGCGCAGAAATCTTGGGAAGGTGGTGCACACATCGGGGCAAGCGAGGGCGGTTGGGAGACCATCGCACCTTCAGCGATTTGCTTCGGCGACAAGCTGGACAAGGTTCCTGCCGCTATGACACTCGACGACATCGCGCGGGTGAAGGCGGACTTCGTCGCGGCAGCCCAGCGTTCTCTGGCAGCAGGTTTTCAATGGCTGCAAGTGCACTTTGCTCACGGCTATCTGGCACACGAATTCTATTCGCCGCTATCAAATCAACGCACCGATCAATATGGTGGCAGCTTCGACAACCGCATTCGCTTCCTCATGGAAACCTTTGCAGCGGTTCGCGAGGTGTGGCCTGAGCGATTGCCCATCACCGTTCGCCTATCCGTCACGGACTGGGTGGACGGAGGCGTTACGCTGGAGGAGTCAATCGACCTGATCGGCCGCTTGAAATCCGCTGGGCTGGATATGATTGACGTCAGTCACGGGATGAACACCCCTGATATTGCCAACATCCCCAGCGAACCTGGGTTCATGATCCCGTACGCAGGAAGAATCCGCCGAGAGGTCGATATCCCGACAACGGCGAGCTGGTTGATCACACAAGCAGAACAGGCCGAAGCCGCGATCCAACGCGAGCAATTGGACGTGGTAACCTTGGCACGTGAGATGTTGCGCGACCCCTACTGGCCCTACCACGCCGCTGAAGAACTGGGAGTGGACGTTGCCCAGGATCTCCTACCCATCCAATATGCTCGGGCGGTCTGAGGATCGATCGGCTGAACGAATACCCATGTCTGATATGATCGCCACAGCACTCGGACGCGGGTGCCGTGACGACGCTCACTCATTTGATTGAGGAATAAGATGCCGCGGAAGATTCGTCCGATGAGGGCCTATGACACTATCCCTCATGACAACGGTCACTACCGAGTGTTAGTGGATCGAATATGGCCTCGCGGCGTCAGTAAAGAGGCTCTTGAACTGGACGAGTGGTTAAAAGTTCTCGCGCCGAGCACAGAGCTGCGCAAGTGGTTCGATCACGATCCCGAACGCTGGGATGAATTTCGCCAGCGTTATTTCGATGAACTCAAAGACGCTCAAGACCATGTTTCCCAAATGATCGAGGATGCAGGCAAGCGGACAATTTTGCTGCTCTACGGGGCCAAGGATGAGGACCACAATCAAGCGGTAGCTCTGAAGGAGTGGATCGAGAACCATGATGCGAAATGGGATTCATGACTCCATTTGATTCAGTTCCAAACCCGGCACAACGGATGAAAGCAATGATGGGAACACGCACGAGACTAAACCTCATCGGGGTAGTGACGTTCTTATCGCTCGCAATGGCCCCACCCCTGCCGGACTCGGCGGTCGCCCAGACGACCACTCGTCAAGTTGAGGTTCTCACGCGAGGCGTGGTTGCGGTTCCTGACGAAACGGGTGGGGTCTTGATCAGTTGGCGACTGCGAATTGACGACCCAGAAGACATTGCATTTGACGTCTACCGACAGAGCGATGGTGAGCCCGAGCGAATCAACGACGTACCGATCACGGAGGCCACCTGCCTGATGATCCCTCCGGACGAGGTTTTATCGGACTCACGTTACTTTGTCCGCCCCGTTGTCGAGGGCGTCGAGGGCGAGTCATCGCAGGCGGCCGCGGTGTGGCAGGACGGCTTTCTTGAGATTCCGCTGCAGCCGCTCGCGGGCTACCGCCCGGGCGACGCATCGGTGGGTGACCTCGATGGCGATGGTCAATACGAGATCGTTGTCCATCGCCAGGGACGGACTCACGACAATTCACACTCGGGGATCACCGACCCAGCAATCCTGGAGGCCTACGAACTGGATGGAACCCGTTTGTGGCGGATCGATCTCGGCCGCAACATCCGAGACGGCGAACACTACACCCAGTTCATGGTCTATGACCTCGATGGTGACGGTCGCGCCGAAGTCGCGTGCAATACCGCCGACGCAACCCGCGATGGGACCGGAAAGGTCATCGGCGATGCAGATGCCGATTGGCGGACGGTCGATCCCCAGTCGCGCTCCTACGGTCGGATCCTCCAAAGTCCGGAATTCTTGACCGTCTTCGACGGGCAGACTGGCAAGGCGATGCAAACAGTAGACTATTTTCCGACTCGTGATCCCATCGATGGTTGGGGAGGCATCGGCGGCAATGGCGGGAACGATGATTACGGAAACCGCTGCGACCGGTTTCTGGCTTGTGTCGCCTATCTGGATGGCGTCCGGCCCAGTCTCGTGATGTGTCGCGGTGTGTACGGGCGCACGGTTCTAGCCGCGTGGGATTGGCGAGACGGAGAATTGACACAGCGTTGGGTATTCGATTCCGGGATCAGCTATCCACCATATACCGACGCGTCGCCGTATTCCGGGATGGGTGGCCATTCGCTGTCGGTGGCGGATGTGGACGATGACGGATGCGATGAAATTGTTTATCAAGCCATGGTGATCGACGATGATGGCCAGGGTCTGTATTCGACCGGTTTGCGGCACGGGGACGCGGCTCATGTGGGCGATTGGATCCCCGACCGTCCTGGGTTGGAAGTATTTACCGTTCAAGAGAATGAAGAATCGACGGTTCGGTTCCAGACGCCCGGCGCGGCGATGCGTGACGCACGGACAGGGGAGATTTTATGGAGCCACAGCCCCGCCATCGACGTCGGCTCGGGACTGGTTGCCGATATCGATCCACGTTACCGAGGAAGTGAAGCTTGGGGCGGCCCGGGCGGATTGAGAACCTGTCGCGGCGAAGTGATCGGCCGCGCCCCGAGAGCGTCGCGTTTCGCGATCTGGTGGGACGGCGATCCACTGCGTGAACTGCTCGAAGGCTCACGCGTCCGTCGCTGGGACTGGCAAGCGGAACGGGAGTTCACGATCGCTGAGTTTCCAGCCCGAGGCGGACGCTACCCTTGCTTGATGGGCGACATCCTCGGTGATTGGCGAGAAGAGGTTCTCTTGCCGAGTCCCAATGGCCGCGCCTTGCGACTCTTCTCAACCAACATCCCAACCTCCCACCGCATACCGACACTTATGCAGAATCCGCAGTACCGACTCGGCATCACCTGGCAGAACGTTGTTTACAACAAGCCACCGCACCCGAGTTTTGACATGGCGGACGCGTTGGGCGAAAAGTGATCGCCCGGGCGTTTTCGGTCTGCCGGCAAATCAAGCATAATTCCAGCGGAAAGTTGAGAGCCTATTGGAGCGAAGCCCTACGCCTGCGAGGGTGAGTCGATTTCCCCGCTCGATGTTGGCCAGCGTGTTCATTCTTCCGGTGCGACGCCCCCTTTTCCAGTACGTACAGTACCTTGATTTCGCAGGCGGTTGAGCAGGCGACGGCCGGTGGTGCTCATCGGCAGATGCGTCAGTTCATCGGCAGTGTGGAATGACCATGGCGCAGGCGGCTTGGGACCGTGGCGCACCGCCTGATGAACCTGAAGCGTGATGCGGTACTTGGTAACCGCATGCTTCATGCTCAACAAGTGTTGACCGATTTTTAAACTGCCACCGACTTGATCGGATAACCATCCTGTGAACTCGGTAAGGTCCTGAGCTTCGGGAGGACCGGCTTTGGGAAAATCCCACATCCCCGCGAATCGTGCTCCCGGGGGAATCTGACGGACCAACCAGCGGCCTGCTGAATCGCGAATCACAGCCGCGTACTCGGTGCGTGACTCGTAAATGATCTTGGCGGATTTAACAGGGATCTCCGATTGCCATCCCCGAGCGTAGGCCACACAAGACTTCGCCAGCGGACAGATCAAGCATTTGGGGTCGCGCGGGGTGCAGATGAGAGCGCCGAGTTCCATGGCGGCCTGATTGACGGCGGCCGGTCCGGTTTGGCGATCGCTGACTGCCGTTTTCCGCGGCAAGAGTTTTTCTGCGAACGACCACAGCAGAGCTTGTGACTGTTTTTCATCGACGGGAGCTTTCAAACCGATCAGTCGGCTGAAGACGCGTAGCGTGTTGCCCTCGAGGATCGGCAACCGCTGATTCGACGAGATCGAAAGGATCGCGCCAGCGGTATAGCGTCCAATTCCCGGCAGGCTCAGGGCGTCCTCATACTGCAGCGGGAACTCTCCACCATGCTCGGCAACGATGTGCTTGGCGGCCGCCTGCATGCTGCGGGCACGGCGGTAGTAGCCGAGCCCTTCCCACATCCGCATTAGCTCATTTTCATTGGCCTCAGCGAGAGCAGTGGCGTCGGGGTACTTTTCGATGAAACGCTGAAAGTAGGGCAGGACCGTGGCAATTTGTGTCTGCTGGCACATGATTTCGCTAACCCACACTCGATAGGGAGTGGGCTGTTCTCGCCACGGCAGGTCGCGGGCAGCGGAGGCGAACCAGTCAACCAATCGCGCACGCATCCGCGACCGCCGGCGGGCATCTGGGATCAGATCCGTTATCAGCGGCGGGCTTCGATCTTGCTCGGACGCTCCAGCCGCTCGGCTCACGACAGGTCGAGCTTCCCGAGCTCGGCAGTGGTCTCATGCGCGACACCACGGCGTTGGTAACGAATGTTGATTTCCGTGCCCGGCAGGTGAGCGTCGATGGCCTTTTGTAGATCCTTGAACTTCTTCACCGTCGTGCCATCGATCTCAACGACGACATCGCCGGGCATCAAGCCAGCTCTCTCCGCCGCTTGGCCCGGGACGACCTCCAGGATCAAACATTCGCTTAGATTATTGTCGCATTTAACACCGAGGAATCCACCTTGTTTGAATACGATCTCAAGCCCTGGAACCGCTTGCTGCAACGCCGTCACGCGCTCGACGGGAGCCGAGGTACCGTTGAGAGTGAGCGAAACACGGATCGGCAAGGTCGCGAGCTGATCGATCAGCTCACCATTCATCGGCACGTAGCGCAGTTCGAGGTGGCGAAGTTCGGCGATGTCGCCGAGCTGGGCGAGTTCGCTAGCGTCGAGCTCGCCCTCGAGCAACAGGAGCGTTCTGAGATCGGGCATCTGCACGACCCCCGACAATACGTTCTTCTGGATCGACGTCCCTTTGACACGCACGTAGTCGATATTGTCGACCCACTGCAGCAGGCCCAATACCGCCGGGTCGCCTTGAAACCCATCGTCGACTTCGACGATTCGCCGCTGTTGACTGATCGAGCCGATGGTTGTGTCGGCAATGCCAATGAACACTCCTTCGGCGCCGAGTAACTCGACCGCCTGAGCGCGACGAACATCGCGGACTTCGTTGATGGCCACTTTAGCGCGCGTTCCGCGACTCCCCCCATCGTCGGAGATCTGCAGCAATTCCTCCCAGGCGTCGCCACCCGCCGAGGGGGGAGCTCCATCCTGCTGTTGTGATTGGGTCGCCGCGAGGATCGGTGCCCGCGCGGCAATCTCCTGGAGGATACCGAGTACCCGCTCGGTGGACTCGAGATCCCCTGAATCCAGTTCGGAAGCAAGTTGTTTCACGGCGGGCTCGCCCACTTTGGTCAGCCGCGTCGTGGCTCGTTTGCGTCGCAGGTAGGAATCGCTGGAGAGATCGTCGACCCATCTCGCGATTTCGGCGGCAGGGGGAGCGGCCGACACGCCCTCGGGATCCGATTCGCTCTCGGATGAGGTCGCTGCAGACGAGGCCGGAGCGTCTTCGCCACAGGCAGGCGCCAGCCATGCGTTTCCGCTGCACAGGCCCAAGATGCTCCAGCACGCCACGGTAAAAATGACTCGCGGCGAGGGGTTAAGAACGGCTATCACAAGATTTTCGCTGGAGTGGAGGCAGGCGGGCGGACACGGGAGGAAGGGGAGTGCGTTCGCGCCGTGCTAATCGATTCCTCGGGTATCAGCAACGGCACCGCCATACTATTCTAACGCATACTCAGGTCTGACCAACATCACCTCTCACGCGTCGCTAGGTCCATGAATTCGATCCTTCGCCAAAACCTCTCGCTCGGTATGATTATCGCGCTGCTCGCGGGAGCCAGCCTTCTCGCCATGACATCGGTTACGGCACAGGACATACCTTCGGGCTCAGCAGAAGTTTCTTCAACGGACAATCAGACGGCCGAGACCACCATTGGGCTGGGATCCGACATCGCGGTGGCCCAGGACGAGCTAACGCCGGAGACCCTCAAACGCGAGATTGACGCTGCTGCTCTGGCGGGACACAACGCCTGGATGCTGGTCTCCTGTGCTCTCGTCTTGTTCATGACCGCCCCCGGCCTGGCGATGTTTTATGGTGGTTTGGTAAGGCGAAAAAACGTGCTCAGCGTCATGATGCAGTGCATCTTCCTGATGGGCATGATGACCGTACTATGGGCACTCTATGGATACTCACTCGCCTTCGGCGGCTCAGGTGGCTGGATCGGCAATACGGACTATTTGTTCATGAATGGGGTCCAGCGGAGTTGGGACGAAGCAGCCGGAGCGGCCTTCACACCGATGGAAGGTGCGATTCCCCGCATCACTCACATGCTTTTCCAAGGGATGTTTTTCATCATCACACCTGCTCTGATCTGCGGCGCCTTTGCCGAGCGAATGAAATTCAGTGCGATGGTGATTTTCTCCATTCTCTGGGGCACATTCATCTATTGCCCCCTCTGTCACTGGGTCTGGGACGAAGGGCCACTGGCCTATGGCGCCGGCGGCATCGCCGGTGGTGCGTTAGATTTCGCCGGCGGCACGGTCGTTCACATCAGCAGTGGGATCTCGGCTCTCGTCGCTGCACTGCTGATCGGCCCCCGGATGGGATACCCCAGCGAACCGCTGCAGCCGCACAATTTGACCTACACGGTTCTCGGGGCGGCGATGTTGTGGGTGGGATGGTTCGGTTTCAATGCGGGCAGCGGTCTGCTGTCCGATGAGATGTCCAGCAGCGCGTTCATGGTGACTCACTTTTCAGCTGCCGCAGGAGCGGTTGCCTGGGCGGTCGCCGAATGGATCTCACTCGGAAAACCCACCGTTCTCGGCGCCAGCAGCGGTGCTGTGGCAGGCTTGGTCTGCATCACTCCCGCCGCTGGATTCGTGCTAGCGATGCCAGCTCTCATCATGGGCGCCGCAGCCGGTTTGACGTGCTTCTACTCGTGTTCACGGCTCAAGCACATGTTCGGTTATGACGACGCGCTCGATGCCTTTGGCGTGCACGGTGTCGGAGGCACGCTCGGGGCCGTGCTGACCGGGGTCTTCGCTTCTCGCGCGGCCGTTGACGTCAGCGGCGGCACACCGATTGGACTGATCGAATCGGGCGGCAATCCCGCCCTCTTGATCGGACAGATCGTGGCCGTTGTGATCACTTTCATTTTTGCCGCCATCGGCAGCCTGATCTTGCTCAAGGGGATCGACATCGTTGTCGGTTTGCGAGTACCCGCAGAGAGCGAACAACGGGGCCTCGACATCACCGACCATGGCGAGGAAGGCTACCAGTTCGCGTGAGCGACGCCCGGGCATTCGATCCCCCTGGTTTGCCAACAACCGGGGGCGATCAGAACGGCCGAGTGAACGGTACGGTGCCCAGCGGCAAACGGTCTGGCTGCTTCTGGCTGTTCTTGATTGGGCCGCTCGCACTGATCGCAATCTTGGTGATCGCCGGAAAGCCTCAGTCAGGTACCGCAAAAACGGCGGCTGAGGCTCCGATGGACCTTCCCGCCGACGCGACCGACATCACGTATTACCTGGGAAACGCGTGGCCACTTCGCTGCTACGACTTCCAGACCTCCGAGGCTGCGTTCTTGCAGTGGGCGTCCGACTCGAGCATGGTGCCCGCAGGGCGATCTGGCCATCAGATCGTCGCGCCCGTGCTGGGACCTTCCGGCGAGATTCAGTTTGAGCCGATCCCGCCGGGAAACTACATCTACTTTTCCTGGTCGGAAGATGATCGCGGTGAGCACGCGGCCTACGACACCGAGACAGGACATGCGTACTACCTCGCTCACAGCCGCTGACGGCAGAGCGTGCCGTCATGGTGTCGTGTCCGCCACACGGGCCGTCGATTGAGTGAGCCGAGACGCGTCAGGAACGCCGGAGTAATAGGTGTCGTATTGGACGAAGCAACGAGCTGTTGAATCCCCAGAAGCATCCCGTCAGGGATGATAGAGAATAGCCGTAGGACAGCGCAGCGCCATCTACGGTGTCTCGTTGGTCGTGGAACGTCGACCCGAAGTGGGTCGCAGATCCCGTCGGATGAACCCAAAAAAAGCCGGAAACTTGCGTTTCCGGCTTTCGCTGTTTCGCTTGCTAGAAGCTCGTGATTAACGGGCTCCGGCGAGCTCTTCTTTCTTCCGTTCGGCGATGATGTCCTCTTGGATGTTGCTCGGTGTTTGAGCGTACTTGGCGAGTTCCATCGTGAACGTCCCTTGACCTTGCGTCATGCTGCGAAGGTCGGTCGCGTAACCGAAGGTTTCCGCCAAGGGGACTTCAGCGATGATCACCGTCATGCCTTCGTTGGTGTCGTTGCTGATCATGATTCCTCGTCGACGAATAACGTCACCGGTGACGGTACCTTGGAAGTCCTCGGGGACTTCGATTTCGACCTTCATGATCGGCTCGAGCAGTTTCGGAGCGGCTTGCTTAAAGTACTCCCGGAAGCAACCTTGAGCGGCGGTATAGAACGCCTTTTCGCTCGAGTCAACTTCGTGGTAGCTACCGTCGGTTAGCTCGATCCGTGTTCCCACCACGGGGAACTCGGCCACAGGACCTTTGCCGAGGCTATCTCGGAAGCCTTTTTCCACAGCAGGGATGTACTGCTTAGGAATCCGGCCACCGACAATTTTCTCTTCAAACTCGAAGCTGTCTTCGCTGTCGGACTCGATCGGGGTCAAGGAACCCTTGATATGAGCGAACTGGCCCGAACCACCGGTTTGCTTCTTGTGCTTGTAATCGAAAGTGACGGCCTTGGTCGGGCTCTCGCGGTAGGACACCTTCGGTGCCCCCACTTCGATTTCGACGCCGTATTCACGGCGAATGCGTTCGATGTAGATATCCAGGTGCAACTCGCCCATGCCCGAGATCAGGATCTCGTTGGTTTCGTCGTCCGTGTAGACGCTGAAGGTAGGGTCTTCCTTGCGGAAACGCTGCAGTGCTTTGCCCATCTTGTCGCCATCGCCGCGGTTGAGCGGATTGACAGCGATCTTGATGACGGGCTCGGGAACGAACATGGACTCGAGCGTGCAGTAGTCACGTTCGGTGCAGTAGGTATCACCCGAGGCACAATCGATACCCATGACGGCGACGATGTCACCGGCCGAGGCGGAATCGATTTCCTCGCGTTTCTCACTATGCATCCGCACGATCCGGCTGAAGCGTTCCTTCTTGCCGGTCCGTTGGTTGGTGTAAGCTTCGCCCTTCTTGATCGTGCCCTGATAGACACGCATGAACGTCAACTGACCGAAGGGATCTTCGACAATCTTGAACGCCATGCCCACGAAGGGTTTCTCTGGATCAGGAAGCAGTTCAATCCGCTTGGCCTCATCAGCGGGATCGCGGCCGTGAATCTCACGATCCAGTGGGCTGGGCAGGTACTGCGTGATAGCGTCGAGCAGGGGTTGGACACCCTTGTTCTTGTAAGCACTACCCATGTACACGGGGGTGGCACCGTTGAGCACAGCCTGCCGCATGGTCTTGTAGATCATGTCTTTGGAGACTTCTTCTTCGCTGAGCAGCAACTCCATGACTTCGTCGCTGTAGTTCGACAGCGAATCGAGCATGTTGATGCGAGCGTCGGCGGCTTCGTCCTGCAGATCATCGGGGATGTCCGAGGTGATGACTTTCTCGCCCTGCTCGCCATCGAAGGTGTACGCTTTCATTTCGATCAAATCGACAACGCCGCGGAAGTTTTCTTCCGCCCCGATGGGGAGTTGAGCCAAGAACGCATCGGCGCCGAGTTTTTCACGGAGCTGCTCAACGACGCGGCGCGGGTTCGCACCGGTGCGGTCCATCTTATTGATGAATGCCAAGCGGGGGATTTGGTAGCGTTTCATTTGCCGGTCGACGGTGATCGATTGGCTTTGCACGCCACCGACACTGCAGAGCACGAGAATGGCTCCGTCGAGAACGCGCAGGCTACGCTCGACTTCGACGGTAAAGTCGACGTGACCGGGCGTGTCGATCAGGTTGATATGGAAGCCTTGGTACTGGACCGTCGTGGCAGCACTGGTGATCGTGATCCCACGCTCTTTTTCCAGTTCCATATGATCCATCGTCGCGCCGTCGCCGCCACCGCGAACGTCTTCGATTTTGTGAATCCGGCCGGTGTAGAACAGGATCCGTTCGCTCAGGGTCGTCTTGCCCGAATCGATGTGGGCACTGATACCAAGATTTCTGACTTTCTCCAACTTCATGCTACATTCACCTAGGCTGACGCACACACTCGATCGCTGAAACCCCGGGATGCAACAAACGGCTGCATCAAGAAAAAAACCGGCGGCTTGCGAGGCTGAACGCCTCGATCGTCGTGGTGTGGAAGGTTAAAATTCGATTCACCGTTTTAGGTGCGCGCGAAGCAGAAATATCGCAAAGGTGGGGCGGATCGAAAAGCCCAAAACCAACAAATCGGTTGCAGATTGTCAGCAATTGGCGGGCCACCGGTTGATTCTTATCCGCTAGGAATGTCTTCATCAGGGTTGGTTTCGTTCGGTTCGCAACCACGGCGGTGCCGGCAACGAGGCGACTGCGGTAGATTCTACGACACAGACGCACCCGCAAGACTGAATCGGGGCCCTTGGCGAACTTTTGCGTGGTATCCCCCGTCCCCCCAGCACGCAAAAGATTCGCCGCGCGAAAGTTGCCGAAAAATTTTAGTCAGCAGTCCGTTTCTTGTCCGCATACTGCCCCCCTGACCCGAGGTGAGTTTATCAACCCAGTTCAAAGAATGGCGCCGGATTGGTTTGCCAGCTCCGATGCACCGCTGATGGCGGTCGTCTTGGGTAGTGGCCTGGGCGGCCTGGCGGACTCGATCGAAGCGGCGACAGCGATCCCCTTTGACGAAGTTCCTGGTCTGCCTGCAGCCACCGCCTCGGGACATCGAGGCGAATTTCTGCTGGGCCGTTTCGCTGGCGCACGCATTGTCGCGATGGCGGGCCGGCTGCATGCCTACGAAGGACACGACGCCGCAACACTTGGTCGAGGAATGGCCCTGATGGCTGGCCTGGCCCCGGACGCAGTAATTCTGAGCTGCGCCGCCGGTGGGCTGAACCCACGTTACCAGACCGGTGATCTGGTGATTGTCGACGACCACATCCATCTCATCCACGGACAGATGGGAATCGCCGCGTTGACACCCGGAGACGACTCGGGCCTGCGTTGCGGTCGCTGGACCTGCGACGCGACTTTTGCAGATATTGCAGAGCGGATCGGCCGGACGGATACCGCTCGCGTGCACCGTGGCACGTATCTCGCCGTCAGCGGTCCCAACTACGAAACTCGCGCGGAGTGCCGGATGATGAGAAATTGGGGCGCCGACCTGGTCGGCATGAGCACCGTTCCGGAAGTCGTGTTGTCCAGTCGCATGGGATTGCGGACAATCGCGATTGCTGTCGTCACCAACATGGCCGTCCCCGATGCTCCGATTGCCGCCAGCCACGATGACGTGCTGACGGTTTCCTCCGACGCCGGGACACGACTCCAAGAAATCGTCGCTGCGATCGCTGAGTCACTGCCCCCCCAACAAGCCAATCGCCAAGACACTCGCCAATCGCACAGTGCCGACACACATCACCCCAGGAAAGGATTGGCATGAACGTAGACGAAAAACCGGATTACACATTTGATTTCAGCAAGATGTCCCCGATCGAGATGCGGCAGGCGATCTCGGCGATCAACGTGGATCCTCCCACAGCGAAATCGGACTCCTCGGCCGAAGAGGAACTCTTTCCCTTGGTCCGCTTGACTGGACTGGACGGCCAAAACGCGGCGTGCATGCGTTGGGCCAATTGGGTCCGCGTGCATGGGGTTGGCAACCTCGGTGACTTTGCCTTCGCTGGCTTTGCCGGCATGGATGCCCAGATCGATGGTGATGTGGGCGATGGAGCCTGCGAGGGGATGCGTCGAGGAGTGGTGCGAATCACGGGCAACGCGGGGTGCGGATTCGGTGCTGCCATGATCGGTGGGACGCTGGCGGTCTACGGTTCGGCTGGGGCCAGGGTCGGCGCGGCGATGCGGGGCGGCAGTATCTTCGTGCGCGGTGATGTGGGCGATGATACCGGTGCCGGGGCATTGGCGGGCACGATCGTCGTCGGCGGTGATGCGGGCGTGAACCTGGGCGATGGGCTCAATAATGTCACCGTGTTTCTGCGTGGACAGGCCGCATCGCTCGCCCCCGGCGTGATCGACGTCCCCATTCGCAAACGCGAAGAGGTGCGGTTGGGGCTGCTCTTGATGAGCGCCTCGATCCGGGGCAAGCCCAGTGAATTTCGCCGGATCATCCCCGAGGCTCGCTGGAAGGCCGAAGAGGCTGGCGCGGGCGAGGTTCGCCCGAACTGGCGCTGAGCCCCCAGGTTTTTCGGCTCATCCGACGGGAGCGTGCGTCCGAGGTTTTCAAGGCATGGCTCCCGTATCGAAGGATTTATTTGTGGGATGTGATTATCAATGTTAGACTGGCACTGCCGGGAGAAACGGAGCCGAGCTCTGCAGAGGTGCTGGCTTGGCAAGGGATATCTCGGTTGACAGCGTTTCCCTGCAAAAGCGGTACGCCAATGGTGTTGTCGGTCCCTGGCGAGCGTTTGTTCGTCAGGGACGCATTTTTGAACGATCATTGGATACGAGAGCCATGCCTCAAAAAACCTTCCGCTGTGCTCTGCGCACGCTTCCGTCGGGTGAACCGGTTTTTTGTGCTTTTTTGGCGTGAAACACAAAAATGTCTCAAGTTTACGATCCCTTGCTTTCTTTGGGGTTGTGATCGACCCGACGCATTGCCGACGATCCCGACTCGCCACGGCGGAGGCCCGGTTGCTCGAATGTGAAGGATCACACTCGCGCTTCCACCACGGAATCTCGCCTGCCGGCGACACGCCTTTTCTCAGCGTCCAAGGAGGGACGAACTGTGCTGATTCGCTCATTGATTCAACGCCTATTGCCAACACGCTGCATCGCGGGTGTGTGCGTTTTTCTGCTCACGATCTGCAGCTTTGCTGGACCGGTTGCTGCGGATTCCATCCTGCTCGAATTCAGTTCCAGCAACTGCCCACCCTGCCGGGCCATGCAGCCGATCGTGTCCGAGCTCATCGCCCGCGGCGTCCCCGTCCGTCAGGTCGACGTCCAAGCAGAGCCTCAGCTCGTTCAGCGGTATCAAATCCGCAGCACGCCGACTTACGTCGTCGTCCAGGATGGACGTGAAGTCACTCGACTGGTCGGTGCACAAACCGCCGCTCAACTCTACACTGCCCTGAAACAGAACCCCGGCGGTGAACTCGTTCCCACCCGCAGCGAATTGGCTGGCCCCACGCCAACGATCCAGGACCCGCAAACGCGGTTGGCTCCGATGACCTCGCCCTCGCGGTCCCTGGCACAATCATCGGACCGGTCGATCCGAAGCGAGCTCGGCCCCTCGAGTCAGCCCGGCAGCAGCAACGCTGCCAGCGGCGATCAGTGGCAATCCTTGGCGTCACTGCCGTCGACCGATGCAGCCCCCCCTGCACGCACAGCGAGTGTTCGATCCGAAGCCATGCCCAACGCCACTTTGGCCAATGCGGTCGAACGGGCCCAAGCAGCCACGGTTCGGTTGCGAGTCCATGATGGTCGCGGCTACGGGGCTGGCACCGGTACAATCATCGATGTTCACGGAGAAGAAGCGCTCGTGCTCACCTGCGGTCACCTGTTTCGAGATGGCGATGGCAAAGGAAAGATCGAGGTCGACCTGTTCGTCGCCGGACAGCCGCGAACGGTGATCGGGCAGTTGATCGACTACGATGCTGGCGACCGTGATATCGGTCTGGTAGCGATCCGTCCGGACATGCCGGTCCAACCCGTGGAAGTCGTTCAGGCGAGCGATGTCCTGAAGGTCGGCCAACCCGCATTCAGTTTCGGTTGCGACCGCGGGGATCCCCCTTCCCGACGCGATACTCGCATCACGGGAGTCAACAAATACAACCAGAACATTGGCGGTTCCAACCTTGAAATCTCCGGCGCACCAATCGACGGTCGCAGCGGTGGTGGACTGTTCGATGAACGCGGGCGACTGGTCGGCGTCTGCAACGCGGCTGACTACAAATCCGATATCGGCATCTACACCGGCCCGGGAGCCATCCACTGGCAGCTCGATCGCGTGCAACTCGAAAGACTCTACCAAGACGCCCCAGCCGAATCACTGGCAAGCAACGAAACGGAACCCCTCAGCCCTGCTGCTGCTACGTCGTCATCGGGTTCCTTACCAACAAACATGAACCAGTTCGCGGGCGTCGAAGCGACCGGTTCAGCAGCGGCCGCGCCCCAGGGCACCAGCGATTTGGCAGCCGCGACTGCCGACACTGAAATGATCGTGATCATCCGGGACCGCAACGGCAACAGCCATGAACAAGTCCTGACGCTCCACGAGCCAGACGCACACCTCGTGCAGCAAATCCGCCAAGCCGCACACCGCTAGCCATAGTCGACCGACGGCTCCGCCCGTCGTGAGCCATAGTCACCCGACGGCTCCGCCCATCGGGAGTCATAGTCGACCGACGGCTCCGCCCGTCGTGAGCCCCAAGCCAAAACACACCTCCCGCCAGACATCTGCTGCTCCACCCTATCACAAGGTGAAGATAGCAATAATCAGCGATTCGCAACTTGACTACCCGGCCCGCGAACGCCGCCTTCCAATCGCGTCAGGGCACCAACTGTTGAAACTGCAGGCGGGATCGGAACAACCGGTAACGCTTTCGCGTCGGACGGAGCGAATCGAGATCGAGCAAACTGATCGATTGATTCTGATCCACTAGGAAGTTTCCTTGGTGGACGTCGGTGTGAGCGAGTCCGATGCGAGCGAGCCTCTCTCCAAGAGATGCGAGTTGCTCCCGAATCTCAGCCATTTTGTGATACCGTTGCTCGGGAAGTACATTCTCATCATCAGCGATCGATTGCAGGTACATGCGCAGAGTCTGCCCGGAGGCATAGCGATACACCACGCAGGAGTTGCCGATCAACCCAGCAAAATTTTCAGCAACGGTCGCGACAGGGACAGGCGTGGGAATACCGGCGGCAGCCAACTGCCGCGCACGTTTGGTATAGATCGTTGCCCGAGAACACAGAAACTTGCGTTTGATCGAGTGACGCCAACACCGCTCGACGAACATCTTAACGACCATCGGCCCGTCGGCCGTCTCAACCTTGCTGATCCAGCGCCACTCACTGCGTTGCAGGGTGGTGCCTTGAGCAAGGACCGATTCGACGTTGGCTTGCAAGTTGCTTTGGAAATGAGAATCCCGCAAACTTCCATCGTTTGCAAACGTGGTCGGCGTTCGCCATCGAAACCGTCGTTCCCTAACATCAGATACTGGGCTGTGGAGTAGCGGAAGCAAAATTGGCATGGATATAGAATCCCTGTAAATCTCGGAAAACGACAGTCATCTCATCGCGACACCCCTCCAATCGGTACAACACGCCCCCTTTGCCGAGGAAAACTCAATCCAAATTCTTAATCTTATGAAAAAGCAGCTAAGGATTCGTGAAATTTAGTGAACAAATTTCCCGCATACATGCACTCGCGTTCACCAGCAACGCGTGGAGCCCGCTGCGACTCACATGGGCACGTTCCATCGCTCACGACTGAGAGACGGATCCTTCACAAATCACTTTCGCAAAGATCGGGCCGACGGTTACGCTCTCAGATTGACGCTGCTCAGCTCTCGCGAGCTGCCACTGTCGACATGCGGTTCGGGCTTCAGTCGCCCGCGACGATCACCACCACGACGGCGGCGGTGAGGACGGCGGCCCCCAGGAATCGTGTTAACAGGGTTGAGCGGCTCAGGTTCGCTTCCCTCCCGCCCCAGATTCGAGCCGCCAGCCACGCCAGGCCCACGCCCCACAAACCGCGCAGGGCATAGACTACGTTGACGCGAGCAGCGTCGCCGAACATCCCCACAGCGAGAACGATGCAAACGGCTTGCAATGCCACCAACATCGCCCCCGGGAAGACCAGCTTTTGAATCTCAACGCGTCTCAGATCCGACCACTGCACCCAAGGCACCAGCACGAGCGACGCCACGCCAACGGTCCAATAGATCGCGGGCAACAATCGACCAGCGCCCCACACCGGCGCACAACGCTGTACCGAAATATCGAAAGTCGCAAAGGATGTCGCTGACAAGACCGCAAAGACAATCGTCAGCACAAGGTGATGGCGTTCGCCCTCCCCAGTCCACTGGATCAACGCGATACCGAGCGTCGCGAGCAAGGCTGCCAGCCAGATCGAAACCCCGGGCGGGTTGACCTCCACGGCGGTCAGTAGCAAGGCGACCAAAATGACCTTGATGCCGAAAACGGGTGTGGCAACCGACACGTCGCCCATCTGGATCGCCAGAAACGTGAACGTCAGTCCGATCAGGTAGAGACCAGCAATCACGACAGGCTGCCACCACATATCGGCGCTGGGCAGCTCACCACCGAGCATCCATAGGAAGGAGAAAGCCCCGCACGCACAGAGGTTGGACACAAATAAAAACGTCAGCGGGCCGATCCCAGCCAGACTCGCTCGCTTGGCAAAGATCATGCCACCCACAAACAGTAGGCTGGCGAGCAGCGGTAGCAAAAGATGGGTCATGCCAGGGAACATACCCGCTACATCCACTCGATGTCAGCCGGCCCCGACCGGCCATCCTGCAGCAGCTCGACAGGCCAACATCACCCCAACCGATCCGTGGCAATGTGGTAGTGCGGGTCTTCACTCACATTGACCTCGACAAGGTCACCGGCCTTGTCGAGCAGTTCGCGGCACTCTTTGCTCAAGTGAGTCAAGTGCACCCGCTTGCCAGCCGCCAAATACTTCTCGGTGACGGTGTTGATGGCTTCGATTGCCGACTGATCGTAAACCCGCGTGTAGTAGAAATCGATGACGATATCCTCGGGATCATCAGCCACATTGAACATGTCTTTGAAAGACGATACCGAGGCGAAGAAGAGCGGTCCATGAAGTTGGTAGATTTTACTGCCGAACTCATTGAGCTTCACGTCGGCAGCGATGTGGGTGGCGTGTTGCCATGCGAAGACCAAGGCCGACACGATCACTCCAATGATCACTGCCGAGGCGAGATCGTGCATGAACACGGTATAGCCTGCGACCAACACCATCACAAACATGTCGCTCCGGGGCATCCGGCGGAACATTTTTAGTGAGGCCCATTCGAACGTACCGATCACGACCATAAACATCACACCGACCAGCGCCGCCATGGGGATCTGCTCGATCCAACGTGCGAAGAAGAGAACGAAGGCGAGCAAGCAAACTGCTGCGGTGATTCCCGAGAGCCGCCCCCGGCCTCCGGAATTGACGTTGATCAGAGACTGACCAATCATCGCACACCCGCCCATGCCTCCGAAGAATCCGCAAACCAAATTGGCCACCCCTTGCCCGATACACTCGCGGTTGCCTTGACCACGGGTTTCCGTGATCTCGTCGATCAGGGTCAGTGTCATCAAGGATTCGATCAAACCAACGCCGCAGAGAATGATGGCGTAGGGAAAAATGATTTTCAGGGTTTCCAAATTCAGGGGCGCCAAGACGTTCTCACCCATGAAGAAGGGCACTGGCAATCCGCCACTGATCCCCGATTCGACTTCGGGGAGCTTGCCCTCGGGGAGAACCTCTGCGGGCGGCGTGAGTCGATCCACCCCAGCACGCATGGCGTCATCGATGTCGGCTGCTTGGGCACTCACGAGCGTCATGGTCTCGCGGGAAGCCGTATCGCCGACTGCGGCAGTGGCGGTGGCGGTGGCGGTTGATTCACGCGCTTCTTCGATGATGGCTGCTTGCGTGTTGGTCTTGAGCATGTCGCCCACCGTCGCCAGCACGTTCTTCCCGTCGTCTGTTGCCATTGACCCGTTGATGGCAACGGCGAGGAAGGTCACCGTCAAAATCGCTGCCAAAGACGCCGGGACAGCCGTGGTCAGTTTGGGCAGCAGATAAATAATCGCCATCGTCAGACCCACCAATGCCAACATAATCAGCAGCGGGAAACCGCTTAAGTAAACCAGGTCGCCGCCGGGCGAAAGCGTTTTGAAACTCCCCAGTTGCGCCATGCCGATCACGATCGCGAGGCCATTGACGAAACCCAACATCACGCTGTGCGGCACCATCCGGATCAGCTTCCCAAGTCTCCCCACGCCAACCGCGATCTGTAGCAGACCGCACAGCATCACAGCGGGGAACAAGTACTGCAGTCCGTTCTCATGAACCAGGGCTACGACAACAACAGCCATCGCGCCCGTGGCACCGGAGATCATGCCTGGCCGCCCTCCCACCACTGCGGTGATCAGGCCAAGGAAAAATGCGGAATAGAGACCAATCAGAGGAGACACTCCTGCCACAAACGCAAATGCGATCGCTTCAGGGACGAGAGCCAAAGCAACCGTCAGACCGGAAAGGATGTCGTTCTTAAAAGAGTTGGATTGATGGCGGAAAAAATTCAGCATAAGGATTCAGCGTGAAATCATGAAAAGAGTGAGTCTCGAGGCGGATATTAGCCGCCCTTGACGATCGGTCAACGTCGCGGGGGCTTCAAAACATGGGTCAAAAATCAGCGGCGTCTGAATGAGACCATCCTAGCGTGACAAGCTCCACCGCTATCACGCACCAGCGTGCCTGAGGGCACCGCCCGGGCAACAGAGGGGCTGTGTGCCAGATAACAGAGCCGCTCGGATGTTTTTCCGAGAATTTCCGCGACTTCGCCAAGTTCCCACGACGTGGCCAAGAGGCCCCCGGGCGACTCGGACGGCTTGCGCTGCAGCGTCTGAGAGGGTACAAACAACCCAGTGGAAGTAGGTTCGAGCAATGGTTCGCTCAGACGAACCGGTGGGCATCTGCCCCGGTTCTGAAAACGCTTCGCGTCTTGGCGAAGGATGTGGAGCTAGCGGCTCATTGAACGACACCGAAAAACTACCCCTCATACCGACTTCACCCCGCCCTCAAACGCTACCTGCGGAGCCAGCACGATGACCGATCGCCCCACGCCCTCAGCTCCCTCGGGACGCCCCGCCTCTTCCCACGGCCCCAGCACAGGCAGCCCCAGCACAGGCGGCCCACCCCCGGGCGTCCGACCGCAGGCATCGCTGCCTGAGCCATCGGTGATTCCAGAGCAGGGGTGGCACGTGGGACACTTCTTCTATCGCTTCCGCCGAGATCAACTCGATGCACCGCTGTCAGCCGAGGTGTGCCAGCAATTCTGCGCAGCCCTCGCACCGAGCGATGAGCTCATGCCCGAACGACTCGCCTCGTACTGGACGAGCGGCCATGAGGCCGACTTCGGCGTGATCGTGATGGACCCCCACCCCGGAAAAGTCAACGCCATCCATCAGGCTCTACTCGCCCCAGGGATCGGCCGTTGGATCGAACCGGCGTGGTCGTTCACCTCCGTCAGCGAGGTCAGCGAATATGTACCTTCGGTCGAATCCTACCGAGAGCGGCTCATTCGCCAGGGCGACGCCCCCGATTCTCCTGAACTCGCTGCCAAGGTCAGCGCCTACGAGCGTCGCCTACCGATGATGAATCGCAATCGCCTTCAGCCCGACATTCCCGACTGGCCTGCGGCGTGCTTCTATCCGATGAACAAGAGCCGGGTGCCCGGAGCGAACTGGTTCACGGAACCGTTCAGCTTGCGCAACCAAATGATGGCCGAACATGCTCAGAGCGGGATGGCTTTCGCTGGTAAAGTCAGCCAATTGATCTCAGTCGGCGTGGGTCTGGACGATTGGGAATGGATGGTCACGCTTTGGGGACGCAATCCTGAATACCTGAAAGAGATCGTGTACAAGATGCGGTTTGACGAAGCCAGTGCCAAGTATGGCGAATTCGGGCCCTTCTATGTCGGTTATCGAGCCGACGGCCGAGAAATCCTCGACCACTGCCGAATGACCGGCTGAGCTGCCTTGAACGGCTTGCCTGCTTTTCGCGGTTCTGTTTCGCGGCGCTTCCCCTACAATCCTTGTACCTGGAAAGGGCAAGGTCTCGCCGATGATCGACCTGCCTAGCAACCGATCAAGCCCGATAAGCAGCTGCGGGAAACCATTGCGTGTTACCCGGTGCGCCGGTGGGCGTTAGCCGAACTACCGCTTACTTTGGCTCCGTTTGGGGCACGACGAGGTTGGTAACCCGATGCGTCAGCGAGGAAAATGCACCAGCTTCGCGTAATAGCCATGATTGCGTCGTGTCGATGGCGACGCTGCGATAGAAATCAAAATGCCGTGTCAGGGACGACCATGCCTACTGTTGAGCGAACCACGATAGCACTTGCCGTTTTGATGCTCCTGGCTTGCTCGCCCACAGCGGCGGAGGACGTCTTCGGCCTCTTTCCCGAGTGCCGTTTCGCCGCACCGGAGAGCCCGGAAGGTGGCGAAGAGGAGGACGAAATCGAAACCGATCGTGATTCGTTCACGCTCGCGACCGGTGTTGTCGGAGACCGGCATCTCGTATTGGAAGCCGCGTATTCCTTCGTCGACAATCGCAGAGTGCCTGAGACCCATAGTCTGCCCGAACTGATTGCCAGATATGGAATCGGCGATCGCTTCGAACTGCGATTCGGCTACAACTACGAGGTCGGTGGTGCAGGCAACCCCATATCAGGAAACGTGCCCGATGAATTCGAAGAAACAACGGATCTCGAGCGAGGATCCCGCGTGATCTATGGCGCGAAGTGGCAGGTCAGTCACCAACGCGGTTGGAAGCCCGAGAGCTCTGTTGCGATCGACGCGTACACGCCCCTCACCGGGATCGATACGGCGACGCAACTGTCGACGACCTACGTCTTTGGTTGGGCCAATCGAACTGACTGGAAATGGGACTCGGCCATTCGCTTCGGCACGGGGGCGTTCGAAGACGACTCGTTCAATATCTGGTCCCCCTCGACGGTCGTCAAATTTCCATTGGGCGAAAACTGGGAAGGGCACGTCGAATATTTCAGCGTGAACACAGATGGCCGCGTCTCGGAAAGCTCACAACACTTCATCAGTCCGGGGACGCACTATCTGATCAACCCGAATTTGGAAGTTGGGATCCGGGTCGGTTGGGGACTGAATCAGCAGGCTCCCGGATTCTTCAGCAACATCGGTACCGGACTGCGGTTCTAGCGGTCGACCTTTGGGACCAGGCGGCGACAAGGCTGCAGAATCGGCACAACCCGAACGGACGCTCACATTGGCGCCAAATCGCCGTAAAAACCGGGCGATCCACCCGGCCATCGCGAATAAATGGTGAACTGGTATAGATATTGTATCCGAGTAAAAGGGGTGGACAGGTGATCGCCATGGGGGGCGATTTGCGGTGTCCTCCCTGGTCACCGCATGGACGCGGGCCAGTCAGGATTTATGTATTTTTTTAAGATGGATCTTAAACATGGACCGCGACATTGTCAGCCGGAACGGCTTGAAATTGAAATTGCTAGCCGTCGCAGCGCTAGCAGGAGGCGCTTCGGCAATATGCCAGCCGGCGATGAGCCAGGACGTTAACCAGCCCGTCTACGTGCCCAGCCCGCTTTCGGACCCGGCGGTCACCGGTTCGCTGAACGCTCACGACTACATGTATGACGACGACGGGCTGCTCATCATCGACAGCCCCGGGACGACGAGTCCAACTGCCACCGCTCCATCTGCCACCAACAGTCCCTCGACGACGACCAGCAGTCTGCCGCTGCCTGTCCAGGACAATCGTGGCCAGTACGGTGGGGCGTTTCCACGGACGGCTGCTGAGTACGGCCCCCCCGGATACGTCCGACGGCGCCAAGGGGGTGGCCCAGCCTCTCCGATTCTCGTTCCCAGCACCAATCCAGTTCATGCGGACACCGGAGGCCAGGTCGATGGTGACAAGAAATATGTGACGGCGGGTAGCTTTCCAAACTCCACCAAAGTCCCAGGCTCCAACATCTCCTATCGCTGGGGCGGATTGATTCACTTGGACGGCATGTTCACGTTCGATCCGATGGATTCCACGGACGACTTCGTCACCAGCTCCATTCCCGTCCCCGCCGAACGCGGGCAAAACGCCAACTTCACACCACGTTGGTCACGGCTGGATTTCGAAACGCATGCCGATACGCATTTCGGCGACGTGAAATCGTACCTGCAGGTCGACTTTTTTAACGGCAATACCCAAGGTGCCTTCGGGTCCTACCCCTTACGGCTTCGCTTTGCCTATGTCGATATCGAGAACTGGCGTTTTGGCCAGGACGCTTCGGTGTTCATGGATTACGACGTCTTTCCCAATGTGATTGACTACGAAGGTCCCGGTGGGATCATGTTGGTTCGTCAATCACTGATCCGGTACACACTCCCGGTAACGCAGCGATTCAAGATCGCGGTCGCTGCCGAGCAACCGTTCACCGACATGACGTTAGTCGACAACGCGGGCAACTCTCTCGACGGTACCAACATCCAAGACATGCCCGACTTCACGGGCCACCTACGGTATGACAACCACTATGGTCACACTCAGCTCGCCGGGATTGTTCGCAAGCTCACCTACCAACCGCTCGTCGGCGAGAAATTGGATGCGACCGGCTATGGCATTAACTTCACTGCTGATGTGCACCCCTGGGCATGCCTGATGGGAGTCGCTCCTGCGGATGCGAACAAATGCTCTCCCTGGGAGGTGGCATTGACCAAGTCTCGGATCATCGGCCAGTACGCAGCCGGCTATGGGATTGCGCGTTACGTCGAGGATGCCAACGGGTTGGGGCTCGATGCGGCGGTCGACGCCAATGGCGACCTCGAGGCCCTCTATGCCAATGGCTGGTTCGCTGGGTATGAACATTGGTGGTCGCCCAAGTGGAGTTCCAACTTCATTTACGGCGAGAACTCGAACGACTCGACAAGCACGCAGCCGGATTCGACGTATGCGGGATCAAAGTATCTCGCCGCGAACGTCATGTGGGTCCCGATCGCAAACACGTACGTGGGCATGGAATACCTCTGGGGTGAACGCGAGAACATCGATGGTCAATCGGCTCGCGCTCGCCGCATTCAACTCGGTATCCAGTACGCGTTCTAACCTCAGGCGGACGACCGCAGCGCGCCGAAGCTAATGGCGATCTCGGAGGTCCCCGGACCTCTTGATCGCGCGGATCACTTGGCTTCCCAAATAAATGGCGATCGCTGTGCCCAGGATCCCTGGCACCGATACGCCATGGAACCGGGGCGCGACATTGCTGCTCCAAAGTTGAGTCGATCCCACGAACAACGCCGCGGCCAAGATACCCATGACGAGTCGATTGACAATCGTGCCTAGGTTTCGGTGGTCTAAATGAACATCGAAACTACCAACGCGCATGCGACCGATAATGTCCGCAGCATCGTCGGGCAGGGATTGAATCAGATGCGTCCAATCTCGATGCGTCGCGACAAGCTGCTTCCACAACCGCTGCGGCGACAACCGATTCCGGATCGCTTCGATGCGGTACGGTTCCAACAATTCTTCCAAGCTGAACTGTGGGCTGAGCTGGGTGGCGGTTCCTTTGAGCATCGCCACCATCTTGAGCAGCAGCGTGACTTCCGATGGCAGGATGATCTGATAGCTGCGGATGATGTCGGTGAAATCATTGATGACAGCAGTGGTGTCGATCTCATCGACCGAACGAGAACCATAGTCATCGAGGAACCGTTCTAGGTCTCGCAGCAATGCGCGTTTGTCGAGATCAGCAGGCGGTTGACCGATGGCGATCACGGCATCGACCATCCGTTTCGAATCACGGTCGAAGGCAGCGATCAGGAGATCTTCGATCTGCTCGACCATCGTGTCACTGAGATGGCCGACCATGCCACCATCGAGCACGCCGATCACACCGCCATCGAGCACCATCAAATTGCCCGGATGGGGATCGGCATGATAAAAGCGGTGGCGGAATACCATCTTCAGAAACAGTTCAGCGCCACGCCGTGCTACTTCCGCGAGATCGTAACCCGATGCCACCAGATCTGCTCGACAAGAAACACTGATCCCTTCGAGTTTCTCCATGGTCAGCACGCGTTGCGACGATTCGCTCGCGTAGGGCATTGGAAAATGAGCGGTCGCATCGTCGGCGAAGTTGCTGCGGAAACGCTCGAGGCTTCGTTGCTCGATACGAAAGTCCAGTTCATTCTCGAGCGTCTGACGGAACTCCTTGGTGGTAGCAACAGGTTGGTACTGAGCCAGGTACGACGAGTTCGATTCTGCAATTTTTGCCAGCTCCACCAAGATCTCGAGATCATTGCGAATCTTGGTCTCGATCCCCGCGTGCTGGACCTTCACAACCACGCTCTGACCACTGCGCAGACGGGCTTCATGGACCTGACCGATCGACGCCGAGGCGATCGCATGTTCGTCGAAACTTTGGAAGATCTCAGCGGGTGACCCACCGAGTTCCTGTGCGATCATGCCGACGACCACCTCCGGAGGATCCGGCGGCGTTTCGGATTGCAGCTTGGCTAGCTCAGCGGCCAGGTCCGGACCGATGAGGTCGGCGCGCGTGCTGAGCATCTGACCGAGCTTGACAAAAGTCGTGCCGAGCTCGACCAACGCCATGCGAATCCTCACCGGCTCTTCGAGCTCACTGATCGATTCACCGCCGCTGGTGCGAAGCAGTTTCTGCACCCATTGAGCCGGCACATCGCGGAGCCATGGCGCGAGACCATAGCGGAGCAGGACCGAGACAACTTCGTTGAGACGCTCGGCGTTGCGCACCAACTGTGGAAGGTTCGCTACGTCCATCTGCGGTCGTCTGGGTTAAAACGCAAAATGGCGATGGCCTAGGATTTCGATTCTTGGATCTTGGTCACAACTCGCTGCAAACCATTGCCCATCTCTTCAGCAGCCAACATCAACGCCGCCACCACCTCGCCCGCCGACTCCGTCGCAGCATCGCGGACCGGTTCGTACTGACTATTCAGCTTGTCCAACTGCTCCGATAGACGATTGTACTCCTGCTTGGCCTCCATCTCCACCAAATGCATACGAACCCGTAGATGATCTCGTTGCTGCTTCAGTCCCGTGACCAGATCATCGAGCTTCTCTTGTTCTGTCGCCATCGTTGGTCTCGTGTACGTAGTAGATAAAGTGAGGTCGAAGAGTGATGCACGCGCCCCTGTTGCCGCGCTGGCGCGTGACGGCAATCTGCTGGAAGACGGCTGGATTTCGTGCCACCGCACGATACCAGTGTACTATCGCTGGATCGCCGCTGCGTCGCTATCTAGTTTCCAGGCTGTTTGATCAGAACTTAACGCTGGCAGTGTGGAAAACAGGTGCACAAGTGACTAGTCTAAAGCCTGACGCGGACGCTGGAAAGACGCGTAAAACTGTTTTCGATCGGGGAACAGTCAGAACGTGAACGGAAGCGAACGGCAAACGCCCTTTTCTGCTATCGCCCTGCTCGTCCGAGCGGGGCCCCACCTGATGGGTGACCCTTCGCGTTCAACCTTTCCATGCCGCTCGTTACTTCTCAATCCTCGTCCCTTGTTGTCCCCTCATCACCAGGAATCTCTTTGTCATGTTGAGCAAACTAAGAAGTCGTCTTTTGGTAGCATCGCTTGCCACGTCGCTATCGTGGACAGCGGCCAATTGCGCCGTCGCACAACCGCCAGCGACTGCCGACTCGTCCACTCCCACACAGGCAACGACCACTCAAGAACAAGCCGCCGATAAGACAGTCGATATTGGCGTCAGTCTGGAAAAGCTACAAAGCCTCGCCGATGCCGCTCATCAAAAATTCAAAGATGACACCGATGGCAAGAATGCGGATTACATTCCTGAGCTCGCCAAGATCCCGTCGGAACTGTTCGGTGTGTGCATCATGACCGTCAACGGTGACGTCATCACCGTGGGCGACGTTGACTACAGTTTTGCCATCGAATCGGTTTCCAAACCCTTCACGCTGAGCATGCTGCTTCGAGACGATGGCTACGAAGCGGTCCTAGAGAAAATCGGGGTCGAACCGACGGGACTGCCGTTCAACTCCGTCGCTGCCGTGGAACTGCACAAGAGCGCTGTCAATCCGTTGGTCAACGCCGGGGCGATGGCCTCGGTCAGCATGGTCGATGCGGACTCGCCCAAAGCACGCTTCGAAAAAATCCTCTCCTACTTTGAAGAGTTTGCTGATGATGACCTGACGGTGATCGATTCGATCTACGAATCCGAAGCGGCAACGAACTGGCACAACAAGGGCATCGCCTGGTTGCTCGACTCGTACGGCAAGCTGTACGCCGACCCCGACGAAGTTTGCGACGTGTACACCAAACAATGCTCGATCGGAGTGACCGCACGGCAACTCGCGACGATGGGAGCCACTTTGGCCAACGGCGGCCAGAACCCGAAGTCGGGCAAACGACTGCTGCCCACCGACCAGGTGCCAAAGCTGTTGGCAATCATGCTGTCATGCGGTTTCTATGACGGATCCGGCCAATGGGCCTGCGAAGCGGGATTGCCTTCGAAGACCGGAGTCGGTGGTGGGATCGTCTCGGTCGTGCCAGGTCGTTTTGCTATCGTCGGTTTCTCGCCACCACTCGACGAGCACGGCAACAGCGTTCGAGCTCAAAATGCGATCAAGTACATCGCTGAAGAACTCGAACTCAGCCTCTTCAACGGACGCAACTAAGGTTTCCGGTGGTGTTCGCCCTGCTTAAACCACCGGCTATTGTCTACAACCACGTCGCGGTACGAGAACGCCCGCGAATAGCCCGACGGGATATTCGCGGTTCCATTCTCTACATCGGCAAGAGGTAGTACATCCACGCTTTGATGCGAACGGTGACTGTGCTGATGATTTGGAACGGTTTCCCCGAATCGGTGTAGATAGTTGCCATGCCCGTCGTTCCCATCGCCATCTCCGGTCCGAGCGAATCATCGTCGAGTTTGAAACTCACGGCGAATTGCCCTGTCGATCGGACCGATGATGTGGTGATCAGTTGCCCCGAAGTGGTGAATTGACCATCACCGGTAGCAGGGATCACGGTAATCACTGAAGCAGAAAATATTTGACCCGGGTGGGACTTGAAGGCGATTTCAGCACGGTCGCCCGGCTTTACGTTCTTGACGACGTTCTGACCGTACGTTGCCACGATATTGGCCGACGAGGTGTCAATGAAAGTTCCCATCGGCGCAAACGGCAGCGGAACGGCCATGGAACCCTCGCGAACCTGCCAATTCGTGACAAAACCGTCTGCGGGCGCGTAGACCGTGCATCGATCGAGGTTGAACAGCGCCGTATCGAGACTCGCTTTGGTAGCTTCGACGGTACTCTTTGCTGCCGCAAGAGCTGCAATCGCGGACTGCTTGGACGCCTTGGCCTGCTCGATACCCGATTCTGCTCCGAGCAGCTCTTGTTTGTACTTCTCGAGCTGAACCACACCGATACTCCCCGCAAGCGAATCCTCCGCTTCCTTGGCAGACCGGTACTGCGCCTCCGAAGCGGCTTCCTTCGCGATCGCTACGTTGATCGCGGCATCGGCCACGGCAATATTGGAGGTCAATTGCTCGACGGTCTGCTTGGCCGCCTCGAGGGACGCGGTGAGCTGGTTGACGGTGTATTGAAAGGTTGTCTTTTGTATCTCGAAAAGCTTGCTCTTCCCTTTCTCGAGCGGAGCATTGGGCTCGGCATAGATTTTCTCGATGGGGCCGCGGACCTGCGGAACGATCTGAACCGTATAACGACTGACTACCAATGCTCTCGAAATGGGGGCTGAAAACTGCCAGCAGATGGTGATCAAACCAATTGCTAGGAATCCGATCGTGGCAGAAACGGCCACATTGGTCGGCGTTGGCTTGATCTTCATCTTGATGTAGAAGAGCCAGATGCCAAGAACATATACAATCGTGAATATCGCTATCACTGATCATTCTCCTTCGGCGGATGCCCAACATTTCCAGCATGCAGAAACGCCCACACGAATGCGATCGGCCAGCCGATTCCGCCGCATGCCAAGCCGATCCAGCTCGCAGCATTGATCGCATCAACCTGGGGGTGGTTCCGTTTCATGGCGATTTTCTTGGGCAACGACCCAAGCGCAATAATGATAATCACCGCGACAAAAAACAATACCGCGATCACAAACCACGCGAAAACAGTGGCGAAATCAATCATAAGCCGTCCCTCCTGGGCAATGCCCTCATGCAAGATGCTGGAATGGCGTCAATCCTATCCCGCTGCTAGTTTCAAGTAAACGGCAGGATTCAGCCTCTCAGGCAAGCGAGCGAGTCTTCGAAAAATCAGTGGTATTCGAAGCACCGGTCGCTCTTTCGTTGCATTTTGACCTAACGGCCGATGGGACCAATGTGCTATCGAGTGATCCAAGTGGCATCGCTCGTCCGCCGATTCGCCGTCCAGCTCCTCCTAGAGAAAAACCGATGGGTGCACCCTTCTCCGCCAAAACGCAACTGGCCTCGATCACAGATGTCCTGCAGGCGGTCGCGGGACCGCTCGATCTCAATGTCTCTGTCCGCTTATGGGACGGCAACGTCGTTCCTTTGGGTCCCCATGTCGACGGGCCACTCGTGATCGCGATTTCAGGGCCGGGCGTGATCGGGTCACTGCTGCGTCGGCCAACGCTCGAGACACTCGTTCGACTCTATGCGACCGGACATATCGAGTTCGAAGGTGGCGACCTGATCGAATTCACCAAGGCCCTCCGCACCGAGCGATCCAACCGGGCGGAATTGAAGAAAATTAGCAAGGCGATGGTAGCCCGCAAGACGCTTCCGTTCCTGTTCGCCAAAACCAATGCAGGCGACCTCGATCACGGTTACAGCGACGACATGGTCGGCCGCAAGGAGTCGGCGCGGAACAACACCGACTACATCCAGTTCCACTATGACGTGGGCAACGAGTTCTACAAACTGTTTCTGGGGGAAGAGATGCAGTACACCTGCGGATACTTCACCGATTGGTCAAACTCGCTCGACCAAGCCCAGCATGACAAACTCAACATGATCTGCCGCAAACTCCGACTCGAACCGGGCGAGCAAATGCTCGATATCGGTTGCGGTTGGGGTGGGTTGATCTGTCACGCTGCCCAGCATTTCGGCGTGAAGGCTCACGGTGTGACGTTGTCGCAAGAGCAGCATGACTTCGCCAAAGCGAAGATCGAGCGACTCGGACTGCAAGACCAAGTCTCTGTGGAAATTTGCGATTACGCCGACCACCAAGGCACCTACGATAAGATCAGCAGCATCGGAATGTCCGAGCATATCGGCGCAGCCAATTACGCTCGCTACTTCGGCAAAATCAACTCGATGCTCCGTGATCGCGGTGTGGTGCTCAACCACGCGATCGCCCGACGAGCAAAGACGAGCAAGAAGGCGGCCCAGCGAATCCGCCCCGAACGCCAGTTCATCCTGAAGTATATCTTCCCCGGTTCCGAACTGACGCCGGTCGGAGAAACAACTGAAAGTCTCGAACTGAGCGGCTTTGAGGTGCATGACGTCGAGTCGTGGCGCGAGCACTACGCACACACGACGCGGTTCTGGTGCCAGAACTTGTCGAGCAACCGCGAGCGAGCCATCGAATTGGTCGGCCGCGAAAAATACAACTTGTGGGTCGCCTATCTCGCGGGCGCCTCGGCCGGATTCACCGCAGGCTCGATCAAACTCTACCAGGTCGTGGCAACTAAGCGGGCAGGCAAAGGTCTGTCAGGAATGCCACCGACCCGCGAGCATCTCTATCGCGCCGCGTAGTTCACGAAGACTCGAACATCTGACAACACCTCCTCGTCGGTTTCGACGGGGTGTCTCGGCTGACTTATGCATCGTCGCTTCGCCGTCTGTTAATCCCTTCAAATATCTCATCCGGGATTTTAGAGAGCGTCCCTGGCCCAGGATCACCTAGGCGGGTTCGTTGGTTACGGGACGTTGACTCGGAAGCGGGTCGCAGGCTTCGTTGCAAACGGTCTTCGACCCCGCTCGGGATTGCACTGGGCTGCCTGTTGCGTCTCGCGTCGTGTCCCGTGGTGTCCGCTAGCGATCAAATGACGCGCATTTCAAAGACGCCTTGGCCACGCGAGAACTGGCCGACAGTCGACAGCGGTTCGCCATAGCCATCGGGTGATGAAGGCATCAGTGTTGCCCCCGTGTCGCGGCCAGCCCAACACGCACGCCCAATACGGCAGCCCGATGCGGTTTTCATCGGAGCCGATCCGCTGGATCGGCCCTAACGAGAAGTTCACGCGAGACATCGGGTGCCGGCGCGACGCATCCGGCTTCAGCTGAGAACGGGTTGTCGAAACTGCAGTTCTCCCTCCAGAGCGGGTCGCTAATCGACTAGCTGGAGCGACCACCGTACTGCTCGAGCAACACCCCGGCAATCTACCAAGGGCCCTCCTCTGTAAATGAACGCTCTCGGTCACCAGCCCTCGACTCCGCGAGATACTGCTGAAGCCCAGGGCCATGCCGGAACAGGAACCTGCCAAGAAGGCCTATTCGTCAGCAGGCAGGTCAATGTCCACGTTAGGGACTTCCATGGTCTTTTCCTCGGTGCTGATATCAACGTCGGGGACGGTGACCTGCTCCTCTTCGGTGGAGACGTCCACATCGGGCGCGTCGACATCGTAGCTCGGCACGGCACCGGGATCGCCACTGACATCCACATCAACGTCGGGCAAGCGGCCTTCGGAAGTCTTTTCAACATCGCAGCCGGTCGTCATGACAAAGAGGCCACCCGCGAACAAGATCGATAAAAATTGCTTGACCATTACGAAACTCTCTTTCGGTGGGGTTGCCCGTCTGCACTCGTGGCAAGCGGACAACAGGGAAATTGTTTTTGCTTTCGAGCGGCAAAGTCGCCGCCTGGGAAACCAGAAGCAACTCGCGTGCCAAAGATGCGAGACCGGGGATTGCTCAGCAGCGGGCTGGTTAAACTCTGCCGTGGGAAGTGTTTGCACCGCTGCCGAGCGTTTTTGTTAGGTTGCCAAGTGTAACAGCTCACGACGAGCACAGCCGTCGGTCGACTATGAATCGGAAGGCGTGATGTCGTGGCAGCAGTCGTGCGCTACAATGTCGCTCCAGAGACGCCCGCCCCTTGCCCACCAATATTTTGACAGTTCATGAGCACGACTGCCCGCGTTTCGATCGATGCAGCTGATTGGGATCAACTCGCTCAGTCCCTGGACGGAGAGCTTCATACCGGTGATCTGATGCGGCGGATCTACTCGACCGATGCATCGGCTTATCAGGAGATGCCTGCTGGGGTCGCCATCCCCGAATCTGAGCATGATCTTTCGGTATTGATCCGTTTCGCTCGAGAGCACCACATCGGCTTGATCCCACGCACTGCGGGCACGTCCCTAGCCGGTCAGGTCGTCGGCAGCGGTATCGTTGTGGATGTTTCGCGGCACTTCACCAAGATCCTCGAGGTGAACACGGATGAGGGTTGGGTCCGCGTGCAGCCAGGAGTGATTCGCAATGAATTGAATCAGCACCTCGCACCGCTGGGATATTGGTTCGCGCCGGAAACCTCGACCCAAAACCGAGCCATGGTGGGCGGGATGGTCGGCAACAACTCGTGCGGCAGCAACAGCGTCAAATTCGGTAGTACACGCGACCATCTGCTCGAAACCCGAGGGTTTTTGTCCGACGGCAGCGAGGTGACGTTCACAGAGCTGACGGCGGACCAGGTCGCTGAGAAGTGCTCCGCTGGTGACTCGCTCGAGACGCAGATCTATCAACATGCTCGCGACCGACTGAGTGATCCCACCGTTCGAGAAGAGATTACGCGAGAGTTCCCCAAATCCTCCATCCACCGTCGCAATACCGGCTATGCGATCGACTGCTTGATGGACACGAACCAGCCCTTCAACTTCTGCCGGCTTATCGCTGGTAGTGAGGGCACGCTGCTGCTCACGACGGAAATCAAGCTACGGATTCTTCCCCTGCCACCACCCCACAGTGGATTGCTGTGCGCGCACTTTGGCAGCGTCGCCGACGCGCTTCACGCGACGCTGATTGCGGTGCAATTCGACATCAATGCCTGCGAGCTCATCGACGATGTGATCCTTGGCTGCACTCAGCGCAGTACCGAGCATCGCCAAAATCGATTTTTCATCGAAGGTGAACCCGCCGCGATCCTCGTGACGGAAGTACGTGGAGGCAGCGACGAGGAAGTGCGTCAGTCCGCCGAGCAGATCGCGGCAGCCATGGCTGCCGCTGGTCTGGGTTACCATTTCCCAGTGCTACTGGGCGACGACTGCGAGCGGGTTTGGAATCTGCGCAAGGCGGGACTCGGCTTGCTCGGGAACATTCCCGGCGATGACAAAACTGTCCCTGTCATCGAAGACACGGCGGTCGATGTGCAGGATCTCCCCGCTTACATCACCGAGATCGGCGAAGTGCTGGATGCGGAGTTTGGCCTGCGCTGCGTCCACTACGCGCACGCTGGGTCGGGCGAAATCCATTTGCGGCCCATCATCAATTTGAAAACGGAGGATGGCAAGCGACTCTTCCGTGAAGTCGCTTCCACGGTGGCCAGGATCGTCAAGCGATACCGAGGCTCTCTTTCGGGCGAACACGGCGACGGACGACTGCGTGGCGAATTCCTGCAGCAAATGATTGGCCAGGCAAACTATGAACTGGTGCGGGAGTTCAAACGCGTGTGGGATCCCGCCGGTGTGTTCAACCCCAACAAAATCGTCAATACACCGCAGATGAACGAGTCACTGCGGTACCGGCCCGGCCAAAACTCAGGTGAGAACATTGCCACCATCTTTGATTTCTCCGCTGATCAGGGCATCCTGCGTGCAGCCGAGATGTGCAACGGTTCGGGCGACTGCCGGAAAACGCAGTTGGCCGGAGGTGTGATGTGTCCGAGCTACATGGCGACGCGGAACGAACAGGATACCACCCGGGCCCGCGCCAACACGCTGCGCCAAATCCTGACCTCGTCCACCAAAGCAAATCCGTTCGACAGTGAAGAGATCGCTGAGGTCATGGATCTATGCCTCTCCTGCAAGGGTTGCAAGTCGGAATGCCCCTCTACGGTCGACGTGGGCAAACTGAAGGCGGAGTTCCTGCAGCACTATTACGATGCCAACGGGGTACCGCTACGAAGTCGCATGATCGCAGGCTTCGCCCGGGCGCAGCGAATCATCAGCTATGCGCCATTCCTTTTCAATCTCTACGCCCGCACACCGCTGATCCGCCGCTGCATCAACCGCATGATCGGTTTTCACCCACAGCGGTCGATTCCGACTAGCGCCTCAACAACCTTCCTGCGGTGGTTTCGGAAGCGATCGGGGCGTTTCGAAGGATTGCCAGCGAACGGCCGAAAGGTGCTCCTGTTTGCCGATGAGTTCACGAACTACAACGAGCCCGAGGTCGGAATCGCTACCGTCGAACTACTCGAACGACTGGGCTATGAAGTGGAGATCCCCGAGCATATCGAGAGCGGGCGTAGTTCACTCTCGAAAGGGTTACTGCGGCAATCTCGCCAGATCGCTCGCGACAATGTCAATCTGCTCCGTGGGGTGGTCGATCGCGACACGCCGCTTCTCGGCATCGAACCCTCGGCCATCCTATCCTTCCGAGACGAATATCCTGAGTTGGTCGGTGAGGAGATGAAAGCGGACGCGGTCCAGATGTCGCAGCATTGCCTCCTGTTCGACGAATGGTTCGCAAGAGAGATCGAGGCGGGCCACATCCGCCGAGACGCCTTTGGAAACGATGAACGCCGCGTGATCGTCCATGGCCATTGTCATCAGAAAGCGCTCAGTACCATGCAGGCCACCATGCAGATACTGCAGTTCCCCAAGAACTTCCACGTCACGTTGATCCCCAGTGGATGCTGTGGCATGGCGGGTTCGTTTGGCTATGAACAGGAACACTACGAGGTGTCGATGAAGATCGGTGAACTCGTGCTGTTACCTGCGGTACGGCGAGCAAGTAGTGACACTATCATTGCGGCAGCGGGTACCTCCTGCCGCCATCAGATCGCAGACGGCACCGCACGCCGTGCACTTCACCCCGCCGTGATCCTGCGTGACGCACTGCGTTAGAAGCGACGTGGATCGCTCCGCCGATCCACTGACCAGCGTCCGCAATCTACGCCTCACTCGTTTCAGCTGGTTGAGTCGTGTACTCGCTTTGAATCGGCAGAGCGACCCACAACTATTGCACGGCCTCCGCGAGTGCTTCTTTCTTCCGATCCTGCTCACTCATCTGGGCAGCAACGGCGTCGTGAGCCAGTTTGGCTTGGCGATGCTCGTTCTGCGCGTCGAGGAGCGCGTCGCGTTTCTGCAAAGCCATTTCTTCGGCAGGCTTGATTTTGGCGATAAGATCGCCGCTGGCCACCTTCTCCGCATCGGCTTGCTTAGTCAACTCGATCACTGCACGGCGAGTTTCTGCGACTTCCGACAACTGCGCTGCGAGCTGGGCTTCCACGTTAGCAACGGCTTCCATCTGAGCCGCGTCGGAGGATTCACCGAGCCCGAGGCGAGCGGCGATAACGGCATCGTGTTGATCCCGTGATTTCGTGACCATAGCGGGAAGCTTTTCACGAGTCTGTTTGGACTGCTGGCGAAGGGAAGCCTCTTTTTCTTCGCTTTGCATAACCGCCGCAATGGCAGCGGCTTGAGCAGCCTGAGCGTCTTTGAACTGTTTCTCGGCGGCGTCGAACTTGGCCTTCGCGGCCTGCTGGGCCGCCGCAAGTGGTTTGAGCTTAGTCTGAATCGACGCGAGCGTAGCCTCAACGGCCTTGAGACGCTCAGCCGCCGGCGGGGGATTTGCGGCCAACGGAGTGGGGACCGGCGGATCGGCGATCGTGGTCAGTTGCACCTTGCCGGTCCAATCGCCATATACCACACGGCTAGAGTCGTGGGTGATTGCCGCTTCCAAGACCGCTTCGCTCATGGCGGGGAACTCTTTGATCTTGTTACCCGACGCATCGAACAGGCGAACGCGATGATCTCGTGATGCCGTCACCAACTGTCCCTTGTGGTCGAAGCGAACGGCGTTGACGGGTCCACCGCCCACATTGATCGACTTCACCGCCTTGCCCTGGATCATGTCCCATAGCTTCACCGTGCCATCATCGCTCGCACTGGCGAGCACATTGGAATCGTCTCGCCACGAGATCGAGTTGACCGCACCTTTGTGGTCGGTCAGGTCGAGGAACTGCCGTCCGGTCGCAGCCTCCCAAACGACCAATCCACCTGCGCGATCCGCCGAGGCGACAAGCACCCCATCCGGGCTGAAAGCGACCGCATAGATCCAGTCGGTGTGCTTCTTCAAATCGAACAGCAAGGTGCCGTCAGTCGCATCAAAGATTCGCAGCATCTTCTGCGGTCCGCCCAGGGCGATCTTCGACATATTGTCGTTGCAATCCGCATCAAACACGACATCGAGCTCATCGCCCACGGTGGCGACGCGCGAACCATTTTCGATGTCGTAGACAGCCGCGATCCCGAGCACACTGTGCTCACCACCGCCAGCGATCAAAAAACGACCATCGCGACTGAATCGCAGTGACTGAGCAATCCCCTCTTCGAAGGGTAAGACGCCAAGCAGTTCCGCAGTTTCGCCATGGTATAGCGAGATTTGTTTTTGGCCGGCGACAGCGATCAGAGGCGCCCACGGACTGACACCGATAGCGGTCACGGCTGCCGCGCGGTCACTCACGACCGGCACTTTCTGCGGCAACGTCGTTGGCATGGGGGGCGGGCCCTCTGGTTTCCCGCTCGATGGAGCGACAAAGGCGAGCGAGTTCTTCTTTTTCTTTTTCGCCTTGCTACCAGAATTCTCCAGGATGCCACCTGCGATCCAAGCCTTCAACGTCGCGAGCTGTTTGGCAGGGATCTTCGGTTGATCGGGCGGCATGGCCGGCGTGTCATCGTGATTGACGAGCTGCCACAATCGGCTGGCATCGATGTCACCATCGTCCCAGACGACTTCGCCACTGCCGCCGCCTTCGAGCAGCGCCCCATAGGAGTCGATCGCCAAGCCGCCGCGTTTATCGCTCTGGTTATGACAGGTCAAACAATGCTGCCGAAAAATCGGCTTCACGTCGTCGTCGAAGGTGACCTTCTTCGCCGCCTCGTCAGCCGGTGCAGCCAACGCGACCGGAGCCGCGAGAAACGTGAGACCTAGCGCGCCAGATGTCAAAAATCGAGAGAATTTCATGGTGGATAATCTTAGTGATTGAAAACAAACTCACGGCCGTTGAGCACCGCCCAGAAAACGTCCTCCAACACTTGCGTGGCATTGGCGCCTTCAGCGGCGAGCATCTCTTGAGTGGCTTCCCGCTCGGAATCGTCGGGCAGTCGACTGAGTGATCGCAGATAGATCCGGTCGAGAACTTCGTCGTGACTGAGCTTCTCTTCCTCGAGCCACTTCTGGATCACCTTGCTGCGGACGATCTTGCTGTGGACGGATTGTCCGTTGAGCAGATGCAGTGCCTGCGACAACGAGGGCGATGTGCTCGCTTCGGCGTCACAGACCGTCGTACGCGGTGAACGCCCAAAGGTCGTCAAGAAGTAATTCGAGACGGCTCCATCGGCAATTTGAACAGCTCGACTGCCCAGTGGCAGACCGCTGAACTTCTCGGGCGACTGCGTGACTTGGCAGAGACAATCGAGAAGACTCTCGGCAGGGACGCGGCGGATCACCGCGTGAGCGTAGTTGCGGGTGTCGTGAGCATTGGATTCATTAGCGTGACTACTGCGCGAGTACGCACGACTGAGACAAATATCACGCACCAGCTTCCGGAAGTCATAGTTGTACTCAACCAACTTCTCGCCGAGTCGGTCGAGCAACTCCGGGTTCGTCGCTGGATTGCTGACGCGAATATCGTCAACAGGAGCGATGATGCCGACACCCATGTAATGGGCCCACACCCGGTTGGCGATGCTGGAGGCAAAGTACGGGTTCTCCGTGGAAACTAACCAATCGGCCAGCACCTCGCGTCGATCCTTGCCTTTGGTTTCGGGCGTGGAACCACCGAGGAACTTCGGCGCCACCGTTTGGTTGGTAACAGGATGTTTGGTTTCGCCGCTAAAGCGGTTGTAGACGATCTTTTCGCGATAGTCCTCCGCCTGTTTGCGACCAACCTGTGCGAAGAACGCGGCGAAGCCGTAGTAGTCGTCCATCGTCCAGCGATCGAACGGATGATTGTGGCATTGAGTACACTGCGTTCGAATGCCCATGAAAACCTGCGCCACGTTCTCCGAGGTCTTCAGCGTGTCGCGTTCGATTTCGTAAAAATTCGTTGCGGGTTCGCCGAAAGTCCCCCCGGTGCTCGTGAGAATATCGTGCACCATCTCATTGATGGGTACGTTGCGGGCGAACTGATCCGTCAACCAACTGGCATACAGCAGAGCTGACTTTTTACTGACGACGTTGCTGCTCTTGATCATCAGCAGCTGCGCAAACTTCAATGCCCAGATCTCACTGAACTCTTTCTTCTCGAGCAGTTGATCAACAAGTGCCTCGCGTTTGTCCGGCGCTGGATCACTAGTAAAACGCAGAGTTTCCTCCTCGGTGGGCAGCAACCCTGTGATGTCGATGGTCACCCGCCGAATAAACTCATCGTCGGTGCATGGTCCACTGGGAACGAGCCGAAGTTGCTGCAGTTTCTTGTCGACGAGTTCATCGACGTAGTTTCCTGGCTGGGGTTCAGGCGGCGTGTACTTCAGATCGGCCGGCAGGGTGAGAATTTGGCTACCGACGGTGTGCGTATCAAAACGCGCCATCACGAACGCCTCGCCGCGAGCCCCGGCGGTGACGACGCCGTCCTGCTCGATCGAGGCAACGGGAGCGTTGTTTGTCGAAAAAGCTGCGAGTCGGCTGAGGTCACGTGTGGTCCCGTCGGCGTAAGTCGCGACGGCTACCATCCGCTGCGTCGCTGCGTCACCCTCGAGCACGGCTTGCGGTGGAAAGATCGCGACCGAACTAACAGCTGGTGGCGGTGAATCCTTCTTGTCATTGACAGCCCCTGCCTGCAACCACTTCAGCAGTGTCGCGTAGTAGTCGCTCTGCGTATCGAACAACTTGCCTCCGGTGTGCGGTACCGCACCGGTGGCTTTCTTGAGCAGCAAGCTCTCGGAGGGAACCGCTAGATTGATTCGCCGCACCCCGATCTCACGGGTGATGCGTTGATAGTCGCCCTGCGGATCGAATCCGAACAGACTCAAGCCAAAACCATCCTTGCCCCGAGCCGCTCCATGGCAGGACCCGGTATTGCATCCCGACCGCGTCAGGACTGGCATCACGTCTTTAGCGAAACTCACCGGTGGATGGGTCGCAGCATTCTCTACACTGACTTCGACTTCTACGAGTGCGTCCTCGTAGTGCCCCGCCAAGACGGTTTTGCCATCGGCGAGAGGACGCAGAGTGTGCCCGTCAATCTCTGCCAGCGACGCGTCTTTGAGCGACCAGCGGACTTGATCAGTGACGTCGAGCGTCACCCCATCATCACGCCTTAGAACGGCCACAATCGTCTGGAAATCATCGCCGGAATTCAGTGAAATCGCCTCGGGGTAGACATCCAACGCCACCGACTTGAGTGGGTCTGGATGGGCAACGGGCGCGTCCGGAGATGCGGCGTCCGCCGCGTGCGAAGCAAGGATGCAGGCACCGATGGCGACCACATACAGCATGCCCCACGTTGCCAGCGAACCTGCCCGATGAGCAGCGGTCACGACTGGCGTTCGCGAGAGGCGACCGGGGACTGGCTCGGCAAGGAGATGATGAGATCGGATCATGAGGATTCCTTTTCAAGGCGAAGCTGTTCGAGTCGGCTAAGCGGCTTTTCCGGTTTCTTGGCTGGCGGGGCAGCGGGCTCCGCCTTCTTCTCTGGCTGAGCAGTGGGTTCTTTCTTGACAATCGGTTTGTCAATCCGAATTTCCCCCGTCCCATCGGTCTGGATCATGGTCTCCCCGTCACGGCGGATGCGGGTCTGCACATTGAGCGTTTTGTGCTTGCCGGTCTTGGCGTCCGCAGCGATGGTCAACGGGAATATGACTGACGTGCTTTCCAAGCTCGCTTTCTGCACCGGGGCATCACAGGTGACTCCGTTGGGAAGCCCTACCAGCTGAACTTCGATTTCCCCGGCAATATCTCGGGTCTTTTCCAACGTGACAGCGAGGTCCATTTCCTGGCCCGTCTCAGCGGCAGCCCGCGGAAAGGAATAATCAAACACAGCATCCTCGACATCTAACATGATGGGTGCGGTCGCGACTGTTTGCGTACCCAATTTCGTGCCGTAACTGACCTGCATGATCATCGGCCAGGACCCCAAGGCGGCGTTGCTATTGGCAGTGATCGGGATACTCGTCTCGTTCGCTCCCTTATCGATCTTGCGACTATTATTGACGCCCACGCCCGGCGGGTTGTAAAGAGTTTTGAAAGAGACCGCACCTTCAAATCCTTCATCTCGCTTGATCCGAACCACGAGTTCCTTCGAACCGCGACGAAGGATAGGGGTCTTGGGTTGAACCAACTCGACCGAGAACGGCATCGCTTCACAGACAGCCATCGCGGCTTGAGAAGTCGTATGATCCAACATCGGACGTCGATTTTGACCGAGTACAATCTTGTGGTACTGCTCGAGGTTGGAAGTGAGCTCACCGTCGCCCAGCTTTCCCTTGCCGCGGACGTCGAAGAACGAACCGATCAACTTCGCATCGGTAGCGGCGCTGAGCACGACAGGAATCTCCACCCGGCCGGCTGGCATCGGATATGTTTGAGCGGTCACCCCTGCAGGCAAGCCGTCGAGTGCCAACTCAAACTCCTCATTGAATCGGTTTCGCTTAGCCTGGATGACCATCGCACCATGACCGCCAACAGGGACGGGCACCACCATCGCTTCGTCGCGACGAAGCTCCTTCAGGCCGAGCTGAAAACTGGGTTCGAGGTGGCTGACTTCGATTAGATAGTTATGCAGAGGACTGCCGCCCCGAAGGTGATCGTAGATTCGGATCGTGTGCTGGGAGTCGCTTGCGGCGGTGAAGTCAAAGACCCCATCGGGCTTACCGCCACTATCGTCACTGCTTTTAAGTGACTTCCCATTGGCATCGAACACATTCATCACACCGTCGAGCGGTGAACGCAGAGTCTCGCGGGCATACAGTCGGACACGAAACTGCTCACCCTTTTTGCAATCAAATGCAAAGCAATCGAAATCACCGGGCTCGTCAATAACACCGCACAGCAACGCGGGCACAGAACAGACAGGCGCTTTGCGATGGTCATTATTGGGCTCGGTCTCGTTCACAATGGGCAGATTGCCCACACGGATCCAGTTCGGCGACGGCGAAACGCCGGACTCATCCTCCGTGACCACCGAGTAGGGCTGCGTCGGTGTCGCGGACTTGTTTGCCGGATCGATGAGGTCGGTAGGCAACTGCAGCGACGCGTCGGTAACCGTCCCGTCGATGTCGATCAACTTCGCCTGCAGAACGTCGCCTTGAACACCGCCCGATGGAATCACCGTGGTGGGCCGGGGGAATGATCCCACATGCAAGCGATATCGGCAGACGTCGCGTTGCCCTAAGAACGAGCTATCCCGCACCAGCACCGTGTACTGACCATCTTCTTCTGGGGTGAACGAACAGACGCCGTCTTGCTGCAACAGCATCGAATCGTCGCTGACGGCAACTTCGAAACGCTGGTCATTGAGGATCGCGATGTAGGGATCGAGGATGTCGCGGTTGCGAAGGTCCGATCGCTGGCGAATACCCTCAATCTCGACCGTCAGCTTCTGGCCCGCCTTCAAGGAGACCCGAAAACAATCCACGTCTTCGCGGTCAACGTTACCTTCGACCGTACGGTCCATTTCAATGTCTTGAGGATCACTAAAGTCGTTATTTGGCTCGACCTCTTCGACGATCGGCATCGCACCGACACTGAGGAAACGAAGATTGCTCACACCGCTGCTGGTGACCAAGCGAAAGGAATATCGACCGGGCGCCAAACCGGCTTCGGTTTTGACGGTGAGCTCAACGGACTTGTCGTCGACGGGCTTCACCTCGACAACCTCTACCCCGGGCTGATCGAACAACACGCCACTCGCATCGGTGAGACGCGCGCCCTTGAGCACCACCGTGGCCTCGCCACCGCGGGTCACACCGAGCGGCTGATGGTAGGTCACGACGGGAAACGCTGCGTCAGCGGGAACCGCGACAGCCCACAAAGCAATGAAAGCAATCGCAGTGACTCGCCGCGCCCAGCGGTCCGAGCAGCGGTGCAGAACAGAAGATCGACGCATGACAAATGGCCTGTGTGGAAAGTGTGGCGGGGTGTCCGGCGGAAAGAAGCTAGCTAATGATGTCCTTGATCAGCTTGCCGCCATCAACGATTTCGATAGGCCGGCCACCGGGAGCCATCAGCTCTTTATCCGAGACGATGCCCAGCAGGTGGTACATCGTCGATGCCAAATCAGCGGGAGACACCGGATCAATCTCCGGTTCCGTTGCAGTGGCATCGGAGGCACCATGAATCATGCCGCCTTTGATTCCGCCCCCGGCCAGCATCACACTGAACACCTTCGGCCAGTGATCGCGACCGGCGTCGTTGTTGATCTTCGGCGTACGCCCGAACTCACTGGTGACCATCACGAGGGTCTCGTCGAGCATGCCTCGCTCCGTGAGATCCTCGAGCAGCACCGAGAGACCTTGATCGAGCGCCGGCATCGAGTTCTTGATGCCGCTAGTGATATTGGTATGCATATCCCAGCCGCCATAGGTCAGCGTGACCAAGCGCGACCCAGCTTCCACCAATCGCCGAGCCATCAGCATCCGCGCCCCGGCTTGATTGCGACCGTAGCGGTCACGCATCTTGTCATCTTCCTTCGAGAGATCGAAGGCTTCTTTGGCGGACGGCGTATCGAGCAGATCATAGGCCCGCTCGTAGAACGTATTCATGGCACCGACGTTGTCGGCCGTCGTCGACGAGACAAACCGCTGATTAATCCGCTCGAGAGCCTCCTTGCGGCGAGCAAAACGCTCCGCATCGACGCCGCCAGCGAGATTCAAATCACGCACTTGGAAATTGTCACGGGCCGGATCGGCGCCGAGCGCAAAACCACCGTAGCTACTGGGCAAATATCCAGTCCCAGCAAATTCGTTGGGCACGTTAGGGATGCAGATATAAGCGGGCATGTTGTTTCGCGGGCCATACTCATGGCTGACCACCGACCCGAAACAGGGATACTGCAACGCCGGGCTCGGCTTGTAGCCAGTGAACATATTGTGCGTACCCCGCTCATGGGCCGCCTCGCCGTGCGTCATACTGCGAATCACGCAATACTTATCTGCGTGCTGAGCCAACTTGGGTATCGAATTACAGAACACTTCGCCCGTATTCGTTTTCGTTGTCCCCAACTCCCCCCGGTATTCCAGCGGGCTATAGGGCTTCGGGTCAAACGACTCCTGCTGAGCCAAACCGCCCGGCAGGAAAATGTGAATCACGCTTTTGGCGCGGGCCTTGATGAAGTCATACTGCTTCATCTCCGCTGCAGCTTGCCTCATCAGCAAATCAGGCAGCGACAATCCCAGGCCTCCGGCCGCACCGGCCATTAAAAAACCGCGGCGTCCAAATTGACCTGACTGGGTCAATGGGTTTCCTTGACACAACATGGCTGTCGGCTCCTCAGAAAGAGCGTGAAGTGAAGTTTCCAGCGAAAACTGCCCAGCGAACACCAAGGACCGCTGCTATGAATTTTCGACTGAAACGCGAGGTGGGATTTGTCGGGACGCCCGCCTGTCGCTGGCGAGCAGCTCTTTGCGTAGGCGAGAAACAAATGATTGGGAGGTGGGGCGGGCCAGACTCGCACAACAGCGAACCTGAACCGGAAATGGGGGGTGGGGCCGGCATCTCCTTGCGACCCGTACGATCGCTGCATTATACCGATACCGGATTATCGTAGCAGGTCACGGGCGATTGTCAAACGTGGGATTTCAAAAAGCACGAACCCACGAAACCCAACGAATTCGATATCGCTCAGTCGATCCAGTGCAGCACGTCACGGATAATCGACCACCGGGGCTGGTGCTCTGTGGGCGTTTTACCGAGCACCCAGTGGTCGTAGTACTCCTTGGCCGTCCCATCGCGTTGCCGCAGTGTGATCCAGTGATCGAGTAACTCCCGCATCTCGGTGTCCTGATGGGCGATGCCATAAAACAGTGGCAGCTGAACCTTCAGCCCCTCGGGGATCACGACTTCATAGTGGGGATACATCAGCGTGAATGCGGAGCCACTCTCGGCGCTAATCAGCAACGCGTCGATGGATTCATCCTTGGCGGTGAAGAAATCTCGATAGCGTTTCACTTCGACCAACGTTGCGTTGGGGATTGTCGCCTGGACGCGATCAGCAAAATCGCGGCTCAGATCAACCACACCGATCCGAAAACCGCGGAGGGCTCGGACTGCCTTCAAACTGCTTATTTCTTGGGATCGATAGTCCGCGACGGCGAACGCCAGATTGACATCCAAATAGCTCTTGGAATGCTGCATGGTCTGGGCACGCTGAAAGGTTCCCACCAGACCGGACATCACGATATCGAAATGATCCGCGGCGAGTTGATCCGGAAGGGTGGGCCGGTGAAAGCGAACGAACTCCAGGGTCACACCTAGATCCCGTGCAAGCGAATGCGCCATGTTGATGTCGTACCCAACGAGTTGATGACGCATGTTGAAAAAGGCAAACGGTACTTTATCTTCGTTGTATCCAACGCGCAGGACCCCACGCCGTTGGATACGCTCCAACAGAGATTCATTGGGCAAAAGTGGCTCTGGATTGGGCCCAGGATCTCCAATGACAACATTCTCGACAGGTCTCTCAAGCAATTGAATGCGACCAAGCATGTCCGCGCGATCTTCGGCAGCTGCAACGAAATGCTTCAGCGCTGCGCCCGTGGCGAACAGGATCAAGATTCCCGAGACCGCCACCGCCAAGGCACCCTTACCCAAACGCAGTGGCTGGAACTGGATCGCGTGATTCAGACCCGCGATCGATAGCAGGCTTAGCGTACACAGATGCATCGCACCGACAGCGTCACCCACTCGCTCACCGTAGACCCCGGAGACCAAGAAGAGCTGGAACATGTCATGCGGCAAATGCATGCGGTCCAACAGGTAGGGGATCGCCACGATGGGACCGCCGAAATATGCGAACAGTCCGCTGCTTAAAAGGCTGGGATACGCGCTCGCTTTAATAGGCGTTCCCACAAACCACGCAGCGAAGAAGATGAACAGGAGGCTCAGCAGCTTCCCGACGTGAGGAAACGCATAGGCGACGCCATACAGAGCACTCGAGGGCGGCGACTGCCCAGAACCATTGTCGATTGGGTGGTGACGGAGCAATCGTTCTGTGTTGTCGATCAACATGGGCAAAACAATCATCAGCTTGCCCGTCGCGAACGCCGTCAGCATAGGTTCCTTCACCACATGCATGACATCCCGATAGGAAAACGGCGTCAGCGTGGAGACCAACAGTGGCATGACGAGGAAGGTCATGAACACCGCACCTCCCGTGTAGGCCACCAGATAAACCTGCAATCGGCTGACCTCGTTGAGCGACAACGTCCCCGCCGTACTCGCGGCAATGGCGAAAATGCCGATGGGGGCTAAACGTGTCACCAAACTGCTGATGCGAATCAACGCCGCTGCGCAAATATCGAGCAAATCGAGAAGTTTTTCTCGCTGGGGGACCTTCGAGAGAGTTAGCCCCACGCAGAGGCTAAAGAGCACGATCGCTGGGACATGATTGGCAGCCAGGGCAGAGAAAATGTTCGCAGGTATGAAGTACGATACCAGACCGACCTCTGCTGGCGTCTCGATCATCGCGGTACTGAAGAAGGATCCCGATCGCCAGTCAGGAAACACACTGGGCAGGATCGCGACCACGCCCAGCGTGATTGCCCAGAGCACCACCAGGACCGCGCCACCGATTTTCACCAAACGCTGGCTGTTCCCTAAAGACAATCGCCCGAGGCTGGCCACGAGTGACACGACGATGTAGGGCAGCACGGTCATCTGCAACAGCCCGACGAACGCGTCGCCCACAATCGATAGCGGCCCACACATCTCGCCAAAAAACAAGCCCGCCGAGACACCTAACAGCAGCCCTAGCAGGATCTGTGCCGACAAACTCCAACGCGTCCACCAGCGCGGCTCCAGCGAGACGGGAGGGTCGGTGTCGTGGGCGGGTCGCTTGCGGGGCATACGGGTTCCGTTGGATCGGTGATTCTTCAGCGTTTCGAGCTGCTGTCTGGCTGCTGATAGTAGTCAGAAAAACCGAGCGATCGTTTCGCGGTTCGTATCGTATTGGCCGAATTCCAAGGAGCGGGCGCCGGCAGCGTTGTGCCCGCAGGGCTGTCAGGGGTGGCGTCGAACTCACAGCAGCCGTTTTGGTCACAGCAATCGGCACCACAACCGCGGGGAACGTTCTTCTCAGCCGACCAACTGTATTGGCAGACAGGGCACTTGTACTTCTCCGATTTCAGAACACAGACTCGTCGCAGCCTTGCCCCGTTGTGCGAGCAGGTGGTGCAGCCTTGGCCATCACAGTCTTCACAGGATGACCAGGCCGGCTTATGACCGACTTGCCAGGGGAATACGACGCGGGGGATGCAGATCACCTTGGACTCCACCTCGAACCCCGACCGCTCTTCGTCCACCTGCTTGGCATCGAGCTTGCAGACATGGTCACATACAGGACAACAGACGCAGCCGGTCTGATCGAGCAATTTCCCGGACCCGGCGACGGCCGGACCAGGAGTCGCCAGCAGGACTGCGGCGGCGATCACCAGGACACGTTGGAGCGTTATTGGAATGAACATCGTTAACCTATCTTGATGGAAATGTTGGGTCGCAATGAAGGAATGATCGAGCCTAGAAGTCGATCATGTATCGGAAACCGAGGATGGTGAAGTCACCGCCGACACCCGCTGGCAATGGGCCAGCGGCTTGGCCTTGGCCGGCATCCTCGATGGACCCTGCGATGTAATTCATCTGCACTTTGGAATAGGCCGTCCAGTACCAATTCATGCCCGCCGTAACGGTATAACCTTGGCCACCGCGGATATCTGAATCCGAGAGATCGAGGTAGTCGCCGCGAAGCCCCATCGAGAGCGCCCCCCAACCGTTCCCCCGGCCACCACTCAACCGTTCGACCAAGAAGAAGTTCTCAAAGGGCTTCACCCGATCAATCGTTCCCGAGACACGATCCAGCGGCACATGTTCTCCGGTCAGAAAATAGTTGGCGAAAAGATACCCGCCGTGAAAGTGCAGCCCGCTGCCATTGAAACCGCCCAGCGGATCGCGTTGCATCCACGTGTTGATGTATTCCCCGGTCAACTGAAACGCGCCGATGTTCAACATCGACTCAAAGGCGAGCTGCTGATATCCCTCCGCCCCGAGGATGCGTCCCGTGTCCCACCAACGCGAGCTACTACGAGCCTCTGGGCGGGTCCGGAAACGGGCTTCGTTGTGATTACTGTCGGTATCGATCGTTCCATCACCATCAGTGTGGTTGGCCGACCCGGCAACGGCACAGTGCCAATAGCCTCGACCACCACTCGTCTCGTCATACCAGGGGCTGGCCGCTAAGCGGCCGTACAATCCGGCCTCAGTGGAGTCACCGCGATACCGCCCGTCATTGCTGATGTTCTCCAGCAAGAACGCCCCGTAACGCCAATTGATCATCTCATCATCGGTAAAACCGTACATGCAGAGGCCGAGACGACGAGCGTCCTCGTTGAATGCTTCGACCGCCAGCGGTCGCTCGATGAACAGGTTGTGACGGCTGCTGTTGAGGTGGTCCAACCCGATCGGCCGCTTTTGATTTCCCAACAGCAGCGTTTGGTTGTTAGGCAAATTGTTCCACCCCAGGTAGGCATCCTTTAACTCCGGCGAATTGGGATTATTGAAGTCAACCTGAATGCGATACAACATGTTGTGCGGCACTTCGCCGCTGAAGGACAGGCGGAGTCTGCGGAAATCCCAACGGTCCTGAGGGTTGACCGCTGGGTTGCCCGATTCGAGATAGTTGACCCCCGGATCACTGTCTAAGAAGTTCCAGTTGTCTAGGTGGACCCGGCCGTTGATTTTCATCGTCGGCTTTTTTTTCTTGGCAACGGATTCCTCCTCGAGCTTCTCCTGATGTTTCTGCCAGGATGACTCGAGGTCCCCCACTCGCTCGAGCAGTTTTTCATATTCCTCCGAGGGCACCATGTCATCCTGCGAGAGCATCACGTCACTTGACTGAGAATGCGCGTCCGACTCGACCAACCCGGACTCGGCAGAATCGGCGTCCGGATCCTCGGCTTCGATCGGCTCGTTGAGGACCACCGAGGTCGAAGGTCGGGTCTCGAGCATCGCCGCGTGAAAACGAGGTCCGAATAGCCCCGGCACGGGTTCGGGCAAGCCATTCTCATCGGCGAACGCTCGATTGCCACCCAAGCATGCCAGCAATGCCATCGCCAGTCTGGCGTGTCGGGAACACCCAAGAGATAAGCTCAACATGGAATCAAGATCGTCCGTGAATAGTTCAACGAGGACTACAACGCATCCATCCTTGGATGCTGTGGTGGTCGCAATGCTCGTGTAGTTCATGTGAAGGAACGTTCGGCAGGAGTTCTTCCCCCTCCACAACGATCGACCCCAGCGGGGCGCGCAAGGGTCTCAGAATCGTGATTTCAACGTTTATTAAGGTTGTACGAGCAGAATGTCTGGGATTTCCTGTAGGGGCAGCCCACCCGCTACCACCCGGACAATCGAACCAGCCTCCCATGCTGGCGAGAGCCGCTCGCGTTTGTGCCCCAATCGCCGCTCTCCGGGCCGGATCCCAGCGTTCTGCCGTGGCTGACGGCGGGGCTGGCGTCGCGACGGGACGAGAATCGGGACAATTCCATTTGATTCGCTCTCGTCGAGGTGACGATGGACTGCTCATAGCTCAAAGTCCATCCCGATCAGACTGGCGTCCTCCCGGCGGCACCTGATATGAAAGGATGATGATGTCTGCTCCCTGCACCTCCCCATTGTCTCGTTCCCGCGCGCCATGAAGTCCTTCCGCCGAGTTTTGAAGCTCGCTAGCCGCCGACGCCTCTCGTTTCTCGGGGTCGTTGCGACATCGTTGATCATTGCGGCAATGTGGGGGGGCAATATCGGCGTGCTCTATCCGATCACCGAAGTCGTCTTTGCAGGCGAGGATCTGGCATCCTACGTCCACCAGCAAGTCGAAGCGACGGACGAAGAACTGCGTGAAATCGACGACAGGATCGCCCAGATTGATGCCACCGCGGCCTCCGGAGCGGTCCGGGAGGACCAGCAAGCGGAGAAAGCGAAGTTGAGTTTTCGCCGAAAAGCGGCCGCCCACTCGTCGGACTGGTTGCACTGGGCCGAACCGCTGGTCGTCCGCTGGGCGCCGCCGGGACCATTCAACACATTGCTACTCGTCGTCGCGTTTCTGATCGCTTGCACCGCGATCAAACTGGTCGCCCTGACGATCAACTTGATCCTGGTACAGTACATCGCCGAGGGCACGGTGATGGAACTCCGCGAGAAATTCTTCCGCAAATCGCTCCATTTGGACTTGGATCACTTCGGCGAGAACGGCTCAGCCAATCTCACCAGCCGGCTGACCAATGACGTATCCCATGTCGGAATTGGATTGAGCACGCTGATTGGCCGCGTCATCCGCGAGCCGCTGAAGATGGCCGTGTGCTTGTTCGGCGCCTGTGCGGTCTGCCCCCGGTTGCTGTTGTTAGTGCTGGTGATCTCTCCACTTGTCGCGATCGTGATGCAGCGACTCAGCCGCGCGATTCGGCGTGCCAGCCGCCGGGTGATGGAGGAAATGAGTGGGCTCTACGGGATGCTCAACGATGCCTTCAATGGCATTCGTGTTGTACGATCCTTCAACACACAAGCCCACGAACGAGCCCGATTTCGCTCTCACGTCGATGGATATTTCCGCCGGTCAATGAAAGTCGCATTCTACAACTCCATGGCCCGGAGCACGAGCGAGTTGCTGGGGTTGATCATGGTCGGCATGGCGATCATTGCCGGCGGCTATCTGACGATCAACCAAGAAACACACCTACTCGGTATGCGGATGACCGAGCGACCATTGGACAGTTCCAAAATGCTACTGTTCTTCGCGTTCTTGATCGGGGCATCGGACCCGGCGAGGAAACTCACCGATGTATGGAGTGCGTTGCAGCGCGGGATCGTGGCGTCCTCTCGCATCTACGAAATCATCGATGCTCCCGTCCGTGTCACCGAGCCCGCCGTCGCCATCAAAACACCACGACCACATCGCGAAATCCGGATGGAGAACGTGCACTTCCAGTACCCCTCCGGTCCGCAGGTGCTACGGGGCATCGATCTGACGATCCCGCACGGCGAAACAATCGCCCTCGTCGGCCCCAACGGATGCGGCAAGAGCACCCTGATCAGTCTGCTGTGCCGTTTCGACGACCCGCTCGAGGGACGCCTCTGCCTGGATGATTGCTCGATTGATCAAATGGCGACACGAGACCTGCGGCGGCGGATCGCCTTGGTCACCCAGCGCACCGTGCTGTTCGACGATACGATCGAGAACAATATCCGCTATGGCAGCCCGAGTGCGGATCGGCATGCGGTCGTCCGCGCTGCCAAACTCGCCTTTGCCGATGACTTTATTCTCCGAAAGACCCCCCACGGCTACGAAACCCAACTCGGCAGCTCCGGCGTGCGGTTGTCCGGCGGTCAGATGCAGCGGATTGCCTTGGCCCGCGCGTTCCTGCGAAACCCCGACATTTTGATCCTCGATGAGGCCACCAGCCAAATCGATATCGAGAGCGAAATGCTGATCCATCGTGCCCTCGAGAATTTCTTGCAGGGGCGGACGGGGATCATGGTCACGCACCGCGCCAGCACCCTGGCGATGGCTGACCGTGTCGCGGTTCTGGACCAGGGCCTCGTTGCCGACGTGGGCACACACGACCAATTGATGGCGAGCAACGGGTTCTATCGCAATCTTTACGGAAGCGATCTCGCCGACGCTGCCTAGCACGGTGTCAGGCAAACCGCCCGTGCAAGAACCAACATTTTTCACCCTCCGGTTCTGTGGCTGTGTCATCGCCGAGGCGGTAGTAAATCCATAGCCGGGTGCCATCCTCGAGTTCGATGCGGAAGTAATCGCGGCGGATCAGAGGCCCGCTCCACCAGCGGGTTTCGATGCGTTCGGGCCCCCAGTGTTGTTCAACACACCGCACACGGCCCTGGATACGAAACCGGTCTGGAAACCCGCCGCCCGGACCCGATGGGAGATCGGCAATTGGAGTGATGGGAAGCGGTTCGGCCAGCAGTTCGATGGGGCGTCGGCCCAGATCGGTCCTCTGCGGGGCGTCCCCGAAGCCACCGCGGCGTTGGCGAGTGGAGTGCGGCGAGGCGTCAACCTGCTCGGCCGCTTTCGCCGCTCGCTGCCGCGCCGTCGTCCGCTGCCGCGGCGTGGGGCCGCGGGCAGCTCGCTCCGCTTTTCGAATCTCCCGATTCATGCGATGCGCCGTCATCGGGAACTCCACGATAGCATTCTCAGGCAAAGGATCGTCACTGACACGAACGCCCCGCACCGAGTCTTCGCCGAGCCGTCCCGCGAGTGCATCGATCAACCGAGCCGCCTCGGTTTGCCCAGTCCAGTCGTCGCGTGAAGTCGCGGCAAAGTCCGGACCAAATATCGATGGCTGGTGACTCGACAAAGCCGCGTGCTGAGTCACACCGACACTGATCCGGGTGACCAGCGACCCCAGACGATCCGACGGCATCGCCCCGAGCATCAATGTTGTCAGATGCGATTGATCGAGAGTCGGTGCAAACAACCCCGCTTGAAAAACCATCGGTGGATGTTCTTGCAATTCCAATCGACAGGTCATCCGCAAGACACCCCGGTGCAACTGATGGAGCCCCTCAGTGGCTTGACCGATCAGCCGTGAGAGTCGATCGGCGAGCAAGTCGATGGCGTCGGTAGGGTATTCAAGCTCGAGCGTCGCAGCGTGCTCGCACTGCGGGGTAATGGCAATCAGGGGTTCTTCGATCTCCCCGATGGCCTCGGCGATCCGAGCGCACAGATCGGAACCGAGACGGGTAGCGATTCCCTCGCGGGGCAGTCGCATCAAATTGCCAATCGTGGTGATCCCCAGTCGATCGAGTGTGGCGACGGTAAGAGGGGGCAAACGCAGCGCCGCACAGGGCAGCGTCTCCAGGGCCGCCTCGGTGCCGCCGGGTGGTGCGAGGAAGAATTGATGGGGATTTTTCCGTGGCCGATGCGACGGGCCGGTTTCGGAAACCGCATGGTTTGCCAACGCCCAGGCTGCACCGATCGTGTCGGCGATCGCTAAGCGTCCGCGCAGTTGATGCCGATTGAGAATTTTAGCAGCGGCAGCGAGTAACCCCAATTCCCCCGTCCGATCGGTACCAGCGGCGCGCCGGTGATCTGCCTGAGTCGATTCGTGGGAATCTTCAAAGAGATGGGTGACCCCTTGGATCTCGGACAAAATGGATTCTGGGTCGTGTCGAAATCGGCCCGCCCACTTGTACCGCTGGAGCGTTTCCACTGCCGTTTGGGGGCTGAGATGGGTTTGTAGTTCCAAAGCAAGCGACTGGAGAGCCCGGCAGTCCGCATCGCGGTCATAGGGTTCGATGAAGGCTCGGGCCATCGTTGCCAGATCGGTTGCCTGGGCAATCGACATCCCAGGGCGAACGCCTGCCCGAGACGCCAGCGGACAGAGCGCAGCGACGACGCGTCCACGCCGTGGATCGGTATGCCAGAGGATAACGGGACGCTCGAGTTCAACCGGCTCGGCTGGTTCCCGAGCGTCGCGTTGCTGCTTCGAGGGGGGCACGGGCATGCGTCGACGCTGGATTGGCCAATCGGGCAGCCAAAGGCACAGCAACCGCTTCATGGCGATGCTCCGCAGAAGTGTGGATTGTGGGAAGTGATCGCCGCTGCAGATCTGCCACCGCAGCTGGCGTGAGTGAGTGCAGACGGGCATCCGGGGCGACAGCTAAGAATATTTTTCGCTGCATGGATCCTGAAATGGCAGCCTGTGGTTGCAGCGGACCTTCGGCGTGATCCAGATTGCGGGCACGATCGAGCTGAACGCAGAGAATCCGCAGGTCCAGCGGCGGACGCAGCGGTAAGCCGGCGGCAACACGTTGATCAGCCGATAGCCGCGAGGCGTCGACAGGAACTGCTCGCACGTGCCAGCGGACGGCGGCGAAAGAGGGACGGGCGCGGGCTGAGGATGGCAATACAAACAGCCCTGGCGTGCGTCCTTGCTCGGCCGCTAATTGCAACCGCCGAGCATCGCGGTCATCCAAACTCCAAGGCAACGCGGACCATACCGCCGCTACCGAGGAACACCTCAAGGCTTGATCGATCGCCCACACACTCTCCCGCCGGCTACTCGGACGGCAAACCACCATCCGCTGGGGCGAGATCCCACAGGCAATCGCAGTGGCGGCATGAAACGTTCCGTTGGGATCGACAACAATGATTGGACCGCGGTGCGGAACCCCGGTCTGCTTCGAGCCGCCGCCGGTAGCCTCGCCAGCAGCCGGGGAGTGTCGGTCGATCATCGTCTCGGCAGCCGCTAGCATGGCGAGCGTCGACGCTCCGCTGGCGTCGTGCCCGGCGACCCATTCGCAGAGCCCCCCGCGTTTCAAACCGCCGCCGGGCAAACAAGCGTCCAAAGCCTGTGCCCCCGTGGAAAACCGGGCGGCGGAATCCAACGCCGGGTTGGACGCAATCGCCGCAGCTCGGCCTCGCAGTTCGGCCATCAAGGCACTGCGCTGCACAGGCAGGGACTGAGTCGGCAAAGTTTCCGTCGGCGGAGTTTCCGTCGGCGGCGGTTCAGCGGGAATCACTGACGGGGCGACCGGCGACGAGACGCGGCGGGTCGAAGCCGTCTCTCGCTGGAGCGGCTTTGCTTCCTGGGGGGGTGTGGCCCTGTGTCGTGGGCTTGTTACCTTAGCACCGCGTACCTTCGCAGCGGGTGCACCCTCTGCAACGGACGCACCCTTTGCCACAGGCGTATCCTCAGCCGGCTGCCAAAACGCGAACGTTTGCTGGGCGAACGATTTTCGTGCGGGGGGTGAAAGCGTTTTCGATACGGCCATGGCGTGTGCGTCCCAGCTACCTTGGAGTGGAGGGTCCGGTGTGCCGGATGATTCCCTGTCATTATGCTGGCAAAGTCATTTGCTAGCAAATCTTTTTTTGAATCCGATTCTATTCTGTCATGATGCAAAAAATCCGCTATTTCCTGTTTTTGGTCGCGGTCCTCGCCGTGATCGTGGTGGCGTTCCAAAACCAAGACCAGGTGGACGTCAAAATCCTATTTTTCAATGGCCGCTATCCGCTGACGCTGTTGTTATTGGGGACTTCGGGAGTCAGCTTTATCTTGGGGGCGATTTGCACGATGTGGCGGCGTCACCGCCGGGTGAAAGGAAAAACGCGAGTCAAAACGCAAGCGAAGAAAACGGCTCCCAAGGACCTGCCCCCTCGCAAAACGCCAGGGACTGACGCCCTCTTTATCCTACACATCTTTTTTTAGCCCGTTCCGAATGCAATATAGGCTTCGCGGTACGCCTGCAGTCGCCGCAGTCCACGCCAGATTACGGTGGAACCGGGCGGTCCTTGCCCTGTTTTGTTCAAGTAGCCGCCCAACTGCGCCAACACCAGCATGAACTCG
>NZ_SJPK01000003.1:654794-734568 GCF_007859855.1 Allorhodopirellula solitaria | reverse complement strand
GACGATGCGAATGAACGCATCGTAGTCCTCAGGCTTCTTGAAAATTTCATTCCGATCATTTCCACGATTCAGGGCATGGTAAATGATCCCCGCTTCGTCAGATCGCTTTTGCCGGGGCATGGCTCGCCTCAAGGATGATCGCGTAGAAAGGCTCATTTTGAACGACTGAATCAGCTAAAACTACCCCCGTCACCTTTTTCTTCCCGCTGACCCATTTGGGCCGCTTTCAAGGCATCAGCAGACTGAATAGTTACCCAAAACGCAATTTGTCCGCTTCGAAATATTCTTGGTTTAATGCATAAGATAGATCGAGAAGCCAAGGGATATCCGCTTCAATTTCCCATAGCCATTCAACAATCCGCTTCGCTGGATGCGAGTCGTGATGGTGAGAGAAATAAATCGCTCTTTCGAAAATTTCGTGAACAATGAAATCTGCTAATTCATGATCATAGGTCACAAAACTAAGTAGTCTTCGAATTCCCTTCTTGGCATACGCTGCAGTCGCGTCGTCAGTTAAGAGATGCTGAAGTTGTCTGCCCAGTTCAGAACGAACGTCCCAAATCGCTGTCATCAGGTCTGGCGTCTTAGTATCTGTTAAAGAAGAAACGCACAGTAGGACTCCAATATGCTGCGTCACTATCCCACATTCGCCAGGTCGTGTCTGCTCAACTATGCTTTGAAGAAACAGGGGGTTATTCATCTCAAGCAATTGTGTACGAGTTAGTGTTGTGCGGTGCTGAAACGTAGAGATCAGAAATTTCGTAGCTACGCAGAACGTCGCGCGGCATGTTACGCCATATTAGGAACAGTCGGGAAAATAGGCATAATAAAGATCGGAAGAGAAGGTATTCCCCATCCCGGCCTCACAGTGGGCCGGGTCGCCGGTATATATCTCTCAATCGGCACTATATTCGGATTAGAAGGTACGGGCACTGGATTCGGTAAAGTTTCCGGAACCGGAACCGAAAAAGTATCGCGGCATGGACCATCCAATAGGTTTTTCAGTGCATTCTTGAGATCTTCTACAGATTCGGACCATGGCCCACATACTTTTTCGAAGCAATCAAGTAGCGAAGCAATCTTTCTGCAAGCTTTTTGTCTGTCGTCCTCGCGGCTCATGGCACGCTTGCACCAAAAGTCACGTCTAGGTTCCAGGGGATTTTTGCACCTTTTCATCGCTTCTCGGCGGTGCTTGGTCTCGTGCTTATAATCCTCCTGCAAATGCCGCATATAAGATGGGTCTTGCCAGAAGTCATCCAAACAGTCTTTGATGCCTGGAGCCCGCTCGTATAAGCCAAAAGGGTCTACGCTGGTCAAAGGAGATCCTTGAACATACTGATACAGACTTGCCCCATCCAAATATCCGATCGGGTCTCTGGAGCTAAACCTGCCCAGCTGAGCGTCGTACCAGCGGTTACGGAAGTAGTACAGCCCGGCATCCGGTGTCCACTCGCGAGTAGTGTAGGTGTAGTGGACGCCGTAACTGCTGACCGCTCGCGGCGTGAAGTTGGCCGCGAAGATGCTTAGGTTGCCGTACGGGTCATACTCGTAGCGTTCTTGAACACTCCCCGAATCACTCACCACCGCCGTCGTATTCCAGTTCGCATCGGCCAGGTAATACAGTCGCTCGGTCAAGAGTCCTCCCGACGGTGAGATGTCGCGGTCTCGCAGCACGAGATCGTCGATATACCGCATTCCCCATACGTATTGGCGACGTGGCGTGTTGGACGTGTCCACGTGTTCCTCGACACACTGCCAGGCGTCCGTGAAGTAGTACTGACGCGTCCGCGCGAGTGTTCCCGAGGTGTACTCCTTGGCAACGACGCGGAAGTTGCGGCCGTCGAACTGATTTTCGAGCAGCACGTTCGAAGTCGCGTCATCGACCAGCTTCGTCATCCGGTTCCAGGCGTCGAACGTCGCCGTCATTGTCGCATCGGTGCCAAGATCAGGGCGGGGGTTGGTCGTCGTGTTACCGTTCCTGTCGTAAACGGGGGTCGCCCAGATGTCGCTCGGCGTGTTGCTGATGTCGGTGATCTCGTTGACTTCGTTCGCAGTCCGCGTCTGATTAAAATCCCAAGTTCCGTCGCCGTTCTCGTCCTGCCGGAACTCTTTCCAGTTACCTGTCGAGTCGAGCGTCCAGCACTGAGCGGCGTCGAGCGAAGTGATCGCGGTGTGCGTGCCATTGAGCTGGCCACGCTGGGCAGACTGCAGGCGATTGAGCCCGTCATACTGATACAGCCAGTCGTGTTCCCGATTGGGATCCGACGGGTTCTCTCGCCACGTGCGGTTGCTGGCCCGATCATAGCCGTACTCGATCCGGGACAGATCGGTGTCTGCCGAGACATCTCGCCAGCGAACGTCTTTTACCCGACCGAAGCGATCTAGACCGCTGTAGATGTCGCCAGTGTCGGGGTCGGTCGAGAGGGTTGGCGAGATTAGCGTGTAGCGGAGATCGGCCTGTGTGCTGTCCTGTTGGACGAAGGTGCCGAGACCCAGGTATTCGTAGGCGGCTAAGACGGTGGAATCATCATCGACTAGACTGGACACCTGGTTCAGTTTATCGGTGATCGAGCCACTGCTACCGTAGTCGAGCGTGACTTCTCGCCCGTTGGGATAGAGCGTGGCGGTGGGACGCAGCACGTTCCCGCTGCCGTCGGTGTACGACCGTCCCACGCTGGGTGTCGAGGCGGGGTTGACCGCGCCGCTGTGCGATTGGAACGTGTTGGTCACTTGTCCGAACCCATCGAACTGTCGGGTGATTTGATTGACGATCGATCCGCTGCCGACCGACGGGTTATTATAACAGGTCACCGCCGAGACGTTGCCGCGAACATTGTAGGTTTGCTCTACGCGGCGGATCGCTCCGTCGACGCCTGCACCTAAGGTCGTCACCCGGTCTTGCGTCTGACGACCGAGGGCATCGAAGTCGTACTGGCGGGTCGTACCGTTTTGATCCGTGAGGCTGGTCCGCTGCGACTGGCGGTTATACGTGTAGCTGACGCTATCGGACGTGCCGGTTGAATCCGGGTAGATCTCGCGACGCAGCAGGCTGCTCGACGCGATCGCGCTGTCTGACAGTGTGGTCCCGTAGATGTACTGCGTCACCTGGTTACCGGTAGCGGCATTGACTGCGGTGAGCGTGTCGAGGTCTCCATCGGGTGTGTAAGTGAACTGCACGGTTTGGTTTTGATCATCCGATGCTGTGCAGGCAGTGCCTGTGCTCGAACTGGCGGGTGGATCGACGACGTTATCGATCGTTTCGCTCTGGCGACTGGCGGCATCGTAAATGGTCCGCGAAATCTTGCCGGCAGGGTCGATACTGTCGCGCAGTCGACCCGCGCTATCGTAGACTTGCCGGGAGACGAGGATCGTATCGCTGCCGCGTGGTGGCTTGGATCGAGTTTGCCCTTCCTGTTGGCCCTTCCGATTGCCCTTCTAGCTGATTAGCCAACGCATACGTTGGATACTCTCGACCGGTACGCCGACGCTCCGTCCGCATCTTCAGGGTGTCTCGCCGCTACTAGGCAGCGCTGATCTGGCCGTCCTCGCTGACGTCTTCAAAGCGGATCGAGACCTGCTTGCTGACGCCGGATTCCTGCATCGTGACTCCGTAAAGTGTCGTCGCTGCGGTCATCGTTTTCTTGCTATGCGTGACGACGACGAACTTGGATTGGTCGAGAAACTCGTTGAGCACAGTGACGAAGCGGCCGATGTTGGCTTCGTCGAAGGGCGCGTCGACCTCATCGAGAACACAGAACGGGCTGGGCCGGTACTGGAAGATCGACATCAACAGCGCAACGGCCGTCAGTGCCTTTTCGCCCCCCGAAAGCAATGAGTTGCTGAAGCTGGGTTTGCCAGGCGGCGTGGCGACGATTTCGACACCGGCTTCGAGCGGGTCGTCGGTTTCCTCCAAAACCAAGTCGGCATGTCCGCCACCAAATGACTTCCGGTAGAGCTTCTGGAAATTCTGCCGGATCGCTTCAAGTGTATCGAGAAACAATCGCCTCGAATCTGAGTTGATGCGGGCGATCACTCGCTGCAGGGAGTCCTTGGCTGCGGTGAGGTCTTGGTATTGTCCGTGCAATTCGTCGTAGCGGACTTGCAACTCGTTGAGTTCATCGAGGGCTTCCATATTGACAGAGCCAACATTCTGCACGGCGCTACGCAGCTTGCTAATCTCGGCGTCGACTTCGTCTCGGTTCTCGATCTCAGCGAGTTCCTCAGGCGGTTCGTCATTGCGCAGATCGATCTCGTAGTCTTCGGCAATCCGATCAGCGAGTGTGTTGCGTTTCAGCTCCGCGGCATCGCGGGCGGACGAGATCGACGAGATCGCTTCGCTCGCCGCAGAAACGGCTTTGGCTGCGGCTTGAGATTGAACCTGGATCGTTTTGGCAGCCGTCCGCTGCGTTTCCGCTCGCTTGGCGAACTCGCGAAGTTCGTCGTCAGCCGCTTCGATCTCGATCAGCAGGCCGGCCAGGCGGTTATCCGCCTCGAGAATTCGGCCTTCGACTTGCTCGAGCCGTGAACGCGTGTGGGTGATCGCGTCTTGTATTTCTTGCTTAGCCGCTTCGCGTTGGGATTGGTCTCGCCGGGCGACCTCGGCGGCTGTCGCGAGCGATTCGACTTGTTGTTCGAGCCTCGCCGATTCAACCGAGATGCTCATCGCGTCACTTTGAACCGTCTGCAGCTCTGCTGTCGCCGTACTGAGTTCTGTTTCGATCGCGGCGCGTTGTTCTTCGAGCCTGCCAATCGCCGATTTGCCATCGCCAATAGCAGCGTTCAGTTCCGCGTCTTCGTCTTGAGCACGACCGTGGGCTTGTTCGTGATCATGGGCGGCAGCCTGCAATTGATCGACAGTGTACTGGCGTGCGGCAAGTCGCTCGGCGACGTGATGGCTGCGTGCTTCGGCCGCCGCGTGGGCGGTGATCCAATTGCGTTGGGCTTGCTCTTGACGTCCGAACTCAGCCGCCTGCTCGTCGATCTCACCGGCCAGTCGGGCGAGTTCCTTTTCCCCCTCTTGAATCTGGAATCCGTAGTGCTGCATCTCCGCCCGCGCCGATCGCAGCTCGCTGCGCCGGCTGATCAGCCCACTCTCACCGCCGGGTGGTCCGAGCACGGAGGAGCCATCGTTGTCGAGCAGATCGCCCGCTGCCGTGACAAAACGCAATCCTGCACCGGAGAGCCGACGCAATCCCAACGCGGTGGCTACCGAATCGACCAGCCAGGTGTTGCCCAGCAAGTGCCGCGTGAGCGGCTGGAGATCTTCCGGGCAGTCCACCATCCGGTCGGCCCGTCCGATCACGCCAGCGAGCCCGTCGAGGCGAATTTGGTCACCGGGGCGTCGGTTGGGCAATTCGTCCAAGCGAATAATGCCCACACGGCTGGGGATTTTGATCTGGCCAGCGGCGATCGCGTCACCGATCTCACTGCCGCGAACGATCACATATTGGCTGCGTGGTCCGAGGGCGGCATCGATGAGGGGTGCGACCTGACGATCGACGTCGAAACACTCTGCGACGATCCCGACGAGTTGTTCCCGGAGAGATCCCTCTGGCAGACGGAGTAGCTCTCGCACTCCGCCGCTGACCCCTTCGTGGCGTTCTTCGAGTTCACCGAGGACCTTGGCGCGCTCTGAAATTCCCTGCAAGCGGATTTTGAGTGAACCGACCTCGTCGCGGCGACGTTCGAACAAGCGGCGAGTTTCCGCGAGTTTAGCGTCGGCGATTTCGACCAACTTTTGCGAGGCTGCAATCTCCGAAACGAGCTGGGACACTTGGGCTGTGGCGGCTTCGTGATCCTCCTGGGCAGACTGCAAACTCTCCTCAGCAGCCGCCAACCCCCGCTTCGTTTCAGCGATGGCGCGAGCGGCTTCCTCGATCTGTTGAGCGACCCGTTGCCGATTGGCTTCATGGTCGGCCACACGCCGCACCCCTGCGAGGTGTTCCCGCTGCAGTTCGTCGCGACGATCGGCGATGCCGTGAACCGCCTTCTGCAGCCGATCCCGCTCGACAGTGATGTGCTGCTTCTTCTCCAAGACCTCGGCGGCGTGATCCTGCGCGATTTCCAGATCGGCAACCGCCTTCTGCAGATCCGCTGTGGCGCTGCCCGATGCCGTCCGCATGACGCGGAGGCGGCGGTAGTGGCCGGCGAGTGCTCGGCGTTGCTCGCTGAGCGTGGTTTGGTCCGATTCACGGCGGCCCTGCAGGCGGGCGACTTCGCCGGAGCGTTCTCCACGATCTCGCTCTGCCTCGCGGGCTTCGTCGGCGATCGCCTGTAGCGCCATTTCAGCGGTTTGGCGCTGTTCCTCGAAGGCCTCTCGGTCCTGTTCGTGCTGGGCGTGTTCGGAGGTCGCATCCGTGAGTCGCTGCTGCGCCGATTCGAGCTCGCTGCACAGCGATAGCCAATCCGTCCACGCCACGACGGTGCGAAGTTCTTTGAGCCGCTCGGTCGATTGCCGGTACCGCTCGGCCTTCCCCGCTTGGCTTTTGAGTGTTTTCAGTCGCGTGGCGACCTCGTCAACGATATCGCCGAGCCGGGTCAGGTTCTGCTGGACGCGAGCGAGCCGTCGTTCGGCCTCGACCTTCTTGGCTTTGAAGCGGCTGATCCCGGCGGCTTCTTCGAAGATCGCCCGGCGGTCCTTGGCGTTGGCCTGCAGCATCCGATCGACTTTGCCCTGTTCGATCAGGCTGTAGGCATCGATACCGATCCCGGTGCCCCGGATCAGCGCACGGATGTCTTTCAAGCGGACGGCCTGATTGTTGATCAGGTATTCGCCCTCCCCGCTGCGGTAGACGCGGCGTGTGACGTGAACTTCCGGGGCATCGACGGGCAGCTCGCCGCCAGAATTATCAAAAACAATCGTGGCTTCGGCCGCGGCAGAGGGGCCTCGCGTCTGCGACCCCTTGAAGATCACGTCGGACATGTCCTTGCCGCGAAGGCTCTTGGCGCTCTGGCTGCCCAAGACCCACTTCATCGCATCGACGATATTGGATTTGCCGGAACCGTTGGGGCCAACGACGACGGTGATTCCATCGGGGAAATCAAAGCGGGTGCGATCCGCAAAGCTCTTAAATCCGGCCAGCTCGAGCGCTTTGAGCATAGAAAAGAGGCAGCAGGCCGAGTGAGGAGAAACAGAGGGACACCGAATACACCATTAGACTAGACAATTTCGCTGAAAAATCCTAGTTCGATATGCGGATGCGGCCCTTGCGGGCTGGTCCTCGACGCGGCGATTGGCCTTAAAACAATACCGCGATCAGGCAAATCAGCAGGATCAGCAGCCCCGCGACCATCTTGCCAGCCGTCCCGGTGGTGCGGCCCCAGAACGCGGCGTGGCCGATCCGCCAGTTCTCACGCCATGGTTTGCCGTCGTACCATTCCGCTAGCATCGCCCCTGCGGTCGCCCCTAGCCCGCCGAACAGGAGTGCGGCCAAGACCGGTCCGAGGACCGGAACCGGCAACCCGATGATGCCGCCGATAACCGCCCCGACCATCGACCCGGCGATCGCCATCAGCGTGCTGCGGCGACTCGCGCCAGCCCGACTTGCTCCGACCGCTCCTGCGGCGAATTCCACCAATTCACCGATCACCGCCACCGAAAACGCCAATCCCAGTGGGACCAGACCGATCTCCGTGCGTCCCGATTCCGGTCCCAACCACGCATAGACAGCCAACACCAAAACCGCCAACCAATTGCCGGGCAGGGCGACCAGATTCAGCAGCCATGCCCCCACGCACATGAAGATGAGCAGGGTCGCAATTAGAAACGTCCCCCCCGAAGTGAGCAGGGCATGAAGATATTCGGTTGATTCAGTCATGGTTTGATGAAGTCGAGGCAATCAGGTGAACCCAGAAACGCTCAAGGCCGTCTCAACGGGACACTGTTAAAATGCGAGTCAATGGAACATCGATTCGATGGTCGCACCACCTGCACTCGTTGCACGATGGTGCCGACGTTTCTCGGGGAAGCTCATTTTTAAGGTCGGATTCGAGCAATTCGGCCTCGAAACGTGGATCGACGCTGTCTCACTCGCTAATATGGACCTACCGAATACGTGATCCCCATTTCGCCGAGCGAAAGGACAGCAGTATCCATGAACGCGAGGGTTTTAGATACCAACGTTTTGGTTTTGAATCGTTTCTACATGGCGATTCGAGTGGTCAACGTGCGCCGCGCGATGACCCTGTTGTATCGAGACTGCGCCGAGGTAATCGATTGTGATGACGGCCAATATGTCAGCTACGATTTTGATTCTTGGTGCGAAATCAGCCAATTGGCAGCCTTGGACAAGCGACCTGATGAAGAGTTTTTGCAAGCGGTGGACTTTGAGATCAAGGTCCCCCGCATTGCCCGCCTGACGCGATTCGACCGGATGCCAACGCAAACGGTTCGATTCAATCGGCGGAACTTGTTCGCTCGTGATGAATACCGCTGTCAGTACTGTGGCAAGACCGAACCGATGGCGAAACTCAGCCTCGACCACGTCGTGCCCCGATCGCATGGTGGTGCGACCACGTGGGAGAACATCGTTTGCAGTTGCGTACGATGCAACAGCCGCAAAGGCGGCCGGACGCCACAGCAGGCTCGCATGAAACTGCTATCGCATCCTGCGAAACCGCGGTTCAACCCGTTGATGACCCTATCCTGTGACGATCCTCGCTACGAATCGTGGAAGACGTTTCTGCAGCTTTGAAGCGGAACACCGCAGACAGCCCCGCTCGCTTTGACAACGAAGCGATTTGGGATTGGCGGCAAATTCAGCGTGGGTGAGTTAGGATATCGGTATCCTTCTTTTCAACACCTCTCGCTCGAGAATGCCAACATGACGAACGCCCACAGACCATCGAATTCGAGTTTGCTGTTTTCGCGGCGAGAGGTTTTCCAGGCCGCTGCGGGTGTGACATTGGCGGTCGCCAGCAGCCGCATTTCGGTCGGCGACGACTCAACGGGTAGCCTAGAATTTACGAGCAAACGGCCACCTGTCGATCAACGACGCTTCACTTGCCCGTCGGTTGAGAAAACCATTGACCGTGTGAAGGCGGACATCGCTGACCCGCAACTGGCGTGGCTCTTTGAAAACTGCTATCCCAATACGCTCGACACGACAGTGGACTTCGAGGAGTCAGACGGCCAGCCCGATACGTTCATCATCACGGGTGATATTGACGCGATGTGGCTGCGGGATTCCACCGCCCAGGTCTGGCCCTACCTACCGTACATGCGGTCCGACGAAAAGCTGACGCGATTGGTCAAAGGTCTCATCCATCGTCAGAACCGATGCATTCTGCTCGATCCCTATGCCAACGCGTTCTACAAAGATCCGACTCAGCCATCGCACTGGGCGAGTGATCGGCCAGCGCCCATTCCAGGCGTGCATGAACGCAAATGGGAAATCGACTCGCTCTGCTATCCCATCCGCTTAGCCAATGCCTACTTCCAACGAACAGGCGACGCGTCGATCTTCACCGATGAGTGGCAGAACGCGATGCGTTTGGTCGTCAAGACCTTCCGCACCGAGCAGCGTAAGGATGGCACGACACCGTATCGGTTCCTCCGGGAGACATCGCGGATGCTCGACGCACCACCGTTTGATGGCACGGGTCGCCCGATCCAACCGGTGGGCCTGATCGTTTCCGGGTTCCGGCCGAGCGACGATAGCACGCTGTACCCGTTCCTGATCCCATCGAATCTGTTCGCGATACAGTCCTTGCGGCAACTCGCGGTGATTTTTAAAGAGGAGCTCGAGGACCAGGACTTTGCCAATCAATGCACGGCCCTTGCCGACGAAGTCCAAGCTGCGATCGATCAATATGCTGTTCGAGACCATCTCGACTATGGCAAGATCTATGCCTATGAAGTCGACGGTTTTGGCAACGCAGCGTTCTGGGATGATGCCAACGTCCCCAGTCTGATGTCGTTGGCGTATCTGGGGATTCACCAACCGACCGATCCCATTTACCAACGCACCCGCGCGTTCTTACTCAGCCAGCACAATCCGTATTACCTGAAAGGATCGGCGGCGGCGGGGCAGGCGAGTCCGCATACGGGCAAAGAGAACATCTGGCCGATGGGAATTATCCTGCGAGCACTCTCGAGCACTTCCCAAGAGGAGGTGTTCGAATGTGTGACGATGCTGCGGAACACCCATGCCGGTACCGGATTTATGCACGAGTCATTCAACAAGGACAACCCCGCCGACTACAGCCGCGACTGGTTCGCGTGGGCCAACACACTTTTCGGTGAATTGATCGTCAAGGTCCACGACCAGTACCCCGACGTGTTATCGCACCGCTTCGATGACTAGCTCTCACTGGTTTGCTCAATCTCCCTGCTCACACGCATTCGGTCGCGGGTGACGTGAATGCCTGGGACCGATAGCGGCTAGCGATCTATTGAGCCGAGGCGCGTGAGCAATCTGTGGCAAATTTTGCGAGATCTTTTCGGTAGTGGACGAGGCGACGAGTCCTGAACTGGCGTCAAATCCAAGGACTCGTCGCCTCGTCCACTACGATCAACCCTAACTTTTAACTGTGACAGACCATTAGCGTCGCTTCGTCAGCGTTTTGTCGCTACATTTGGCACTCATTCTGGGGGTCGCGGCTAAGGCTGCCTCCCTCCTGGCCGCTCTCTTCTCACGGAACGATTCGATGGAATCCGAAAGCACGACGCCCAATTATCGGCGTCCGTTCATCACGATCACGATGCTGTTCTTCCTGTGGGGCTTCATCACCGTCATGAACGACGTGTTGATTCCCTATCTCAAAAACAGTTTTGACCTCACCTATTTTCAGGCGGGTTTGGTTCAGTTTGCATTCTTCGGCGCGTTCTTTTTCGTTTCGTTGACGTATTACTTTGTCTCCCTTTCCCAGGGCGACCCGATCAATCGGATCGGATACAAGAAGAGCATTATCATCGCGCTGCTGATTTGTGGTGCTGGATGTGCGATGTTTTATCCAGCCGCCGAGTTTCGGCAGTACCCGCTTTTTCTCGCGGCTCTGTTCATGCTGGCGACGGGCGTGACGTTGCTGCAGATCGCAGCGAACCCGTACGCGGCGATTTTGGGCAAGCCCGAAACGGCATCGAGTCGGTTGAACCTCGCTCAAGGCGTCAATTCTCTCGGCACAACACTGGCCCCGATTGCAGGCGGCTTGCTGCTCTACAAAGTCTTTGCCGTTGACGGTGAGGTGACGATCGATTCGATCAAAATCCCCTACCTGATCTATGGGTCGCTGTTCGTGATCCTCGCCGTGATCGTGAGGTTCAGCCACCTGCCGCGCGTCGCCAACGATGAAAAACTGGAACGGGGCCTCGGCGCACTGCGTTTCCCGCACTTGCGGTTTGGAATGGTTGCGATCTTCATGTACGTCGGCGGCGAAGTTGCCATCGGCAGCTATCTGATCAACTTCATGATGGACGAAGGGATCATGGGATTGTCTGAAACCGACGCTAGCATCTATCTCGCATACTACTGGGGAGGCGCGATGATCGGTCGATTGTGTGGCGCCATCTCGCTCAGTGAGATCGCCAATCAAGGCACCAAGTATTTGTACATGGCGATCACGGGGATCGTTGTCTTCTTCCTCGTTTATTTGGTGACCGCTATTCGAATCGACGACGGCGTCTTTTCGATGAAGTACATGACGCTGCCACAGATCGCGCCGTACTTCTTACTCATTGCTCTGAACTTCATCGCCTTTGTCATCGGACGCGGTAGCGCCTCACGCGTCTTGGGAGTGTTTTCTCTCGGAATGATCGCACTTCTGTTTGTAGCTTCATTGACAGGCGGATCCGTTGCCTTCTGGGCGGCGCTTGGAACCGGATTGTTCAACTCGATCATGTGGTCGAATATTTTCACGCTCTCGATCAAGGGTCTCAAACAGTACACGTCGCAAGGCTCTTCGCTGCTGGTCATGATGATTGTCGGGGGCGCGATTGTGCCGCTCATCATGGGTGCCGCAGCGGATCAGGTTGGCATTCAACTCGCTTTCTTGGTCCCCATCGTCAACTATGCTTATATCGCGTTCTTTGGGTTTGTAGGGCACTGGGTGCAACCGGAGGAGGCTGTCGCATGAACTATCAGACCGACGAACGAATCGTCTTGACGCTCGATGCGGGCGGCACGAACTTTGTCTTCTCTGCGATTGCTTCGAACCGCGAAGTCATCCCACCGGTTTGTTTAGCCGCTGAAACCCAAGAGCTCTCCCGCAGCTTGGAAGCGATTAAGTCGGGGTTCCAGCAGGTTATCGATCGGCTCGACCGGCCGGCCGTCGCGATTAGTTTCGCCTTCCCCGGACCGGCGGACTATCCCAATGGGATCATCGACAATGTCGGCAACCTACCCGCATTTGCCGGTGGCGTTGCTTTGGGACCGTTTCTTGAAGAGCGTTTTGGCTTGCCGACGTTCATTAACAATGATGGCGATCTGTTTGCGTACGGAGAAGCGATTGCGGGCTTGTTGCCGCATGTCAATTCACTCCTCGCTGAAGCGGGCAGCCCCAAACGCTACCAAACGCTGTTCGCGGTCACGCTTGGCACGGGACTGGGCGGCGGAATCGTGCACAAGGGCGAGCTTTTTATAGGAGACAATTCCAACGCGGCCGAGATTTGGTTGTTGCGAAACAAGCTCAGACCGGATTGTTTCGCTGAAGAAGGCGCTTGTATTCGTGCTGTGCGGCGCAGCTATGCTGAGGCTGCCGGTGTGGACCTGAGCGATGCACCGAGCCCGCAAGAGATTGAATCAATCGCCCGCGGCGCGATTGAGGGCGATCAGGCGGCTGCGCTGAGTGCTTTTGCGCAACTCGGCGAAACGTTAGGCGACGCGCTCGCCAACGCGATCACGTTGATCGATGGATTAGTCGTGATCGGTGGCGGTATTTCAGCCGCCCATGGGGTCTTCATGGAGCCGCTGATCGAGGAAATGCAGGGCTCGATCGCGAGTTACGATGGCGATCGAATGGACCGTATCGTGCAGAAGGTTTTCAACCTCCAGTGCCCCGAACAGACGCAGCGTTTCTTAGCCGGAGCAGCCAAAACGATCCCCGTGCCGGGGACGTCCCGCACAGTCTCCTACGACCCGATGAAACGAATCGGGATCGGCACCACCGTGCTGGGAACGAGTCAAGCCGTTGGCATCGGCGCCTACGCCTTCGCACTCCATCAAATAGACAACTCTGAGGTCAGTTCGCAGCCTGCCAAGGTGAAATGACGAGCCCGTCGTCGCGGTGAGTTTTCGAGATGCCGATGGTGACTTTTGCTTGTCTCATGCTTCAACGATGCGTTAGAATGGGTGGTTTTCTCGTAGTCCGCCGCCTACTATTTTGCATTGGTACCGTGTGCCAATACGAATAGGAGCCGCGACGGCAGGCGAGTTTCGCTGGCTCCTTGACCACTGGCATGCTTCCAAACCTGACAATTCCTTTCGCGTTGCTTCTAGGCACGGCGCTATGGAGCGTCTCCGCCTTCGCTGGCGAGATCGACTTCAACCGCGAGATTCGCCCGATCCTGTCGGAGAATTGCTTCTATTGCCATGGGCAAGACCCGAATCATCGTGAGGCGGACCTGAGGTTGGATGTTCGTCAGGACGCTCTGGACTACGGCGCGTTCGAGCCAGGCGATGCTGAGGCCAGCGTGTTGATCGAGCGTGTACTCAGTGATGATCCCGACATGCTGATGCCGCCACCGGATGCCAACCGGACGCTGACCGATGCAGAAAAAGCGTTGCTGCGGCAGTGGGTCGACGAAGGAGCCGAGTATCAACAACACTGGGCATTCGTCGCCCCGGTTCGGCCCGCCGTCCCATCGGTCACCGACCCCCAGTGGGCCCGAAATGCAATCGACTTTTTCGTGCTATCAAAGCTTGAAGAGAATGGCTGGCAACCGTCACCACCCGCTGAGCGTGCGACGCTGATCAAGCGACTCTACGCTGACATGTTGGGTCTGCCTCCGACTCCAGAGGAAGTCGACCAGTTCGTCCACAACGACGATCCAGGCGCCTACGACGCATTGGTCGAGCGTCTGTTGGCGAGTCCCCACTACGGCGAACGAATGGCTCTGCCCTGGCTAGACGCTGCGCGTTATGCAGACAGCAACGGGTTCCAACAGGATGGTGACACCTGGCAGTGGATGTGGCGGGACTGGGTCGTCGATGCCATCAATGAGGACATGCCCTTCGATCAATTCACCATCGAACAATTGGCAGGCGACCTACTGCCTGATGCAACGACCGACCAGAAGATCGCCAGCGGCTTCAATCGCAACCACTTGCTCAACGGCGAGGGTGGCGCGATTGCCGAGGAACAGCGTTTCAACATCCTTTTCGACCGCATCGACACCACCACTACCAATTGGCTCGGCCTGACGGTCGCCTGTGCCCAGTGCCACGATCACAAGTACGACCCGATCTCACAAAAGGACTACTACCGATTGCTCGACGCGTTCAATCGTGTCCCTGAAAATGGGCGTCCGCAGCGGTTCTCGAGTCGGATTCGGGTGGGCAATCCGGTGCTGGAGCTCCCCACGGCTGAGAACAAGGAACGAATCTCTGAGTTCCAGGCCAACATTGCTGCGGCGAAGAAGGAGCTCGACCCGTTGATGGATGCCGCCTACGAGGGTTGGCGTCTCGGCCTCGGCAGCGGCCAGGACCTCGCCCAGGACGAGAGCCTTCCCGAATCGCTGCGCACCAAGCTAGAGAAACCGAAAGGCAAACGCAGCGAGGAAGAAAAGCAAGCGATCGAGAAAGAATGGAGAAGCTATTTTCAGAGGAGTGCTCGCGACGAACTCGCTCAGAAGACGGAGCCCGGGCGAAGGGTTACCAAGATCGAGAATCAGTTGGCGGGCTACCGCGGCGATCAGATCCCACGTCCGATGGTGATGAGTGACGACAAACCGCGAGATACCCATGTCCTCGATCGCGGAGCCTACCTGAGTCCGCTCGAGAAAGTCACCTTCGACACACCCGCGTTCTTGCCCCCGCTACCAGACGATGCGCCGAAGAACCGCTTGGGGTTTGCTCGCTGGTTGATGGCGGATACTCATCCTCTGACCGCCCGGGTTCAAGTCAATCGGATGTGGCAGCATTCCTTCGGGATGGGGATTGTCAAAACATCGGAAGATTTCGGAGTCCAGTCGGAGTTCCCAGTTCACCAAGACCTGTTGGACTGGATGGCGGTCGAGTTCCGTGCATCGGGATGGAGCAGAAAACATGTGCACCGGTTGATCGTGACCAGCTCCACTTATCGGCAATCATCCCGCATGACGGAGAAGCACCGTACCGAGGACATTGAGAATCGCCTCATCGCTCGCGCCACCCGCATCCGGATGCCGTCGATGGTGTTGCGTGATTGGGCGCTCGCGTCGGCTGGACTGCTGGACGATCGGATTGGTGGTCACCCCGTCTATCCCTACCAGCCCGATGCGGTCTGGGAGGCTCTGGCCATCACCAAGGAGCGAGACTTCACCTACCCAGCATCCACGGGCGGGGACCTCTATCGCCGCAGTCTGTACACGTTTTGGCGGCGCACGGTTGCTCCGACCAACATGTTCGATGCCTCCGATCGCCAGGCCTGCCGCGTCCGCGCCGCAGCAACAATTACACCGCTGCACGCACTGACGACGCTGAACGATCCGACCTGGATCGAAGCCGCTCGCGTGTTAGCGGGAAACTGCCTCGTTGAGGCGGACGAATTACGATCCCAGTTGCAATCGGCGTTCGAAAGCATCGCTTGCCGAACGGCAACTGATTCAGAACTGCGTCGACTCGAAGACGCCTATCAAAAGCAATTCGAGGGCTTTCGAGCAGATCCCGCCGCAGCTATCGAATTTTTAGACGTCGGAAAAACGTCACGCGACACGACGCTCGCGCCGGTGCAGCACGCTGCGATGACGGCGGTTTGCCTGGCGATTTTTAATCTGGACGAATCCCTCACACGAGAATAACGCATGCACCCTATCGAATTGAATGCTGCCCGTGTCAGTCGCCGCCAACTCTTTGGACGAACCGCCAGTGGCGTGGGGACGGCCGCGCTCGCATCGCTGCTAGGCCGAGACTCGCTAGCCGGAGCAGCGGGTGCGTCGAACGCTCAAGGGATTCCCGGTCTGCCCCACCACAAGCCTTCCGCCAAACGCATTGTGATGCTCTGGCAGGGCGGCGGCCCGTCGCACATCGATCTGTTCGATGAGAAACCCATGCTGCAGAAGCTCGCCGGGCAAAACATCCCCGACTCGGTGCGTGGCGATACGCGGCTGTCGACGATGTCATCAGGCTATGGAAAGTGGCCCTGTGTCCCCGCGATTAAGCCGTATCGAACTTTCGGCCAATCCGAGATGCGGCTCAGTGAGATGGTCTCGCCGCTCGGTCAGATCGCTGACGATATCTGCCTGGTGCGAAGCCTGCACACCGAGTCGGTCAACCATGCCCCCGGCGTGACGTTTTTCATGACAGGTTCACAAGTCCCCGGCCGGCCCAGCCTCGGGGCGTGGTTGTCCTATGGTTTGGGGAGTGAGTCAGACAACCTCCCGACTTTTGTTGTCATGACATCGAGTGATGCTGGCAAAACATGCGGGCAGCTGTTCTTCGACTACTACTGGGGCAGCGGTTTTCTTCCGAGTCGATTCCAAGGCGTGAAATTCCGGAATACTGGCGATCTCGTGCCCTACCTCACCAACCCGCCAGGCGTCAGTCGCGAGGGGCGTCGTGACCTGCTCGATGACATCGCGGCAATGAACCAGGCCCACCTGGAGGAATACGGCGATCCAGAGATCGACACTCGTATCTCGCAGTACGAAATGGCGTTCCGCATGCAAACAAGCGTGCCCGAACTCGTCGATTTTTCAGACGAGAGCCAATCCACGCTCGATCGCTACGGTCCCAATGCGCTCAAGAAAGGTACCTTCGCCAACAATTGCTTGATTGCCCGTCGACTGCTCGAACGCGACGTCCGGTTCGTGCAGTTGATGCATTCCGGTTGGGACCAACATAACAATCTCTTCACACAACTGGAGATTCAGTGCGAGGATACGATTGGTCCCTCTGCGGCACTCGTAATGGATCTCAAAGAACGAGGGCTGCTCGACGATACCCTCGTCGTCTGGGGCGGCGAGTTTGGCCGGACACCTTTCGGCCAAGGGAACCCGGACAGCCCCAACGGTCGCGATCACTTCGGCAAAGCGTTCAGTTGGTGGATGGCTGGCGGCGGTGTGAAGGCGGGCCATGTCCACGGAGCCACCGACGAATTTGGTTGGAACATCACGGCCGACCCCATCCACGTCCATGATATGCAGGCCACATTATTGCATCTCTGCGGCGTCGACCACGAGCGGTTAACCTATCGCTACCAAGGCCGCCAATTCCGGCTGACCGACGTGCATGGTCACGTCGCCCAAGGGATTCTTGCGTAGGACTCTGACACCGGTAGGGAATGCGGGAACCATTGGATTTACCTTCCCCGCGGAAGAGCAAAGTTCTCAACATGTATGTTCCCGATTCCCAAACGAAATCAACACCTCTTTCGATCTCCCCACCGCTTGCCCATGAACTCCCGAATTCGAATCGCCATCGCCACGATTGCTTTGACGCTCGCGCCCACTGTCGTCGTCGCGGCGGATCCTCCCAAGATGAACGTGCTGTTCATAGCCGCCGACGATATGAATTGTGATCTCAGTCTATACGGGAACTCGCAAGTCAAAACGCCCAATCTCGAGCGTTTAGCGGCGATGGGCGTCCGCTTTGATAACGCCTATTGCCAACAGCCCCTGTGCGGTCCGAGCCGGGCGAGTCTGATGACGGGGCTGCGACCCGACACGCTCAACATGCACACTCTCGCTCACGAGCTGCGGAAAAAGAACCCAGACGTGGTGACCCTTGGCCAAATGTTTCGCCAGCAAGGATACTTCTCGGCGCGAGCTGGAAAGATCTATCACTACGGCAATCCGTCGCAAATCGGTACCGACGCAAACGACGATCCGGCAACCTGGGATGAACGCTACAACCCTGCGGGCATCGACAAGACGCAGGAAGATAAGATCGTTCGCTACCACCGAGGCAAAGGCTTGGGAATCTCGATGGCATGGTGGGATCCTGAGAGCCGTGACGAAGAGCATACCGACGGGATGGTAGCAACGAAGATCGTCGAGTTGATCGAAGAGCACCGCGAGGAACCGTTCTTTTTGGCCGCTGGGTTCTTCAATCCGCATTGTCCCTATGTCGCCCCCAAAAAGTACTTTGACATGTATCCGCTCGACGAAATCACCATGCCCAATCTGGAGGAGGCGAAAGCGGACCTTGATGACGTTCCGCCGATGGCGATCCAGCGCGACGCGAGGAACTGGCCCTTTTACTTCGATGGGATCTCTATCGAGGAGGCTCGCAGGTGCAAACGAGCCTACTACGCGTGCAGCTCATTTGTCGACGCCCAAGTCGGCAGGCTACTCGACGCGCTCGAAGAGCATGACCTGATGGATCGAACCGTGATCGTTTTCTGGTCCGATCACGGATACTTTCTCGGTGAGAAAGGCCTCTGGTACAAACGCAAAGCCTTTGAACGATCCGCCCGCATGCCGTTGGTCATCGCTGCTCCAGGACTGGCGAAAGACCAGGCAACGCAAAAAACGGTGGAGTTAATCGATCTCTATCCGACCCTCGCCGACCTCTGCGACCTAAAACCGCCAAGCGTCCTGGAAGGACAATCGATGCGGCCACTATTGATTGATCCTGTTCACGCCGAATGGACCAAACCCGCCGTCACCCAGGTCTGGCATAACCCCAAGGCGTGGGGCTATTCCATTCGCAACGAGCGTTACCGGTATACCGAATGGCTGGCCGGGAAGGCGGGTCGAGAGCTCTATGACCACGACATCGACCCGCAGGAGGTCACGAACCTCGCCGACGATCCCGCGCACGAGCGTGTTGTTGCTGAACTGTCGAAACAGCTTCAACCCTATGTCAATTGGAAACGCGAACAGGATCCCAAATAGACTTTCGATCGGTACGTCCGCCCGATGCCGAGGCGGTTCAGTCCGCCGCGACACTCTCGCTGCTCTGCTGGGGCCGACACCAATTGCTGCTCACGCGATCAAGCGGTAGAGGAAAGCAGCGACCACAGCCCCGACGATGGGACCAATCACCGGCACCCAGGAGTAACCCCAATCACTGTCACGTTTGCCGCTCATCGGGATCAGGGCATGAATGATTCGTGGCCCCAAGTCTCGGGCGGGGTTAATGGCGTACCCGGTCGTACCGCCGAGCGATAAACCGATACCGAAAACTAGCAGACCCACGGGTAACAATCCGATTGATCCCAGCCCCAAGACAGGAGCGGGGTCGACAGGGGCATCGCCCGAAATGAAGCTTGGCGTGACCATCAGGAAGATGGGTAGGATGAGTGCGAACGTGCCGAGAGCTTCGCAGAAAAAGGCTTGCTTGTTATCTCGGATCGCGGGCGCGGTACAGAAGCAAGCCAGTTTGGCGTCGACGTCGTCGGTAGCCCGAAAATGTTCGCGATAGAACAGATAGACCAAGACCGCCCCGAACATAGCACCTCCCATCTGGCCAACGATATACACGGCGGTATCGACCAGGCTAAGCTTCCCGCCGACGAGCATGGCGATGCTGACCGCCGGATTGAGATGGGCGCCACTGAATGCATCCGAACAGAACGCGCCGATATAGACGGCGATCCCCCAGCCCGCAGCGACCACGATCCACCCGCTATCGTTGCCCTTCGTTTTTTTCAAGCAGACATTGGCAACGACACCGTTGCCGAACAGGACCAACAGAGCGGTACCGATAAACTCCGAAAGCATAGGATGCATGTGATTCCTCTGGGTGTGGTAGTAGATTGGCAAGCAAGATACCACAACGAGAGCCCCCCGGCAGAAGCGACGGGACAAAATCAGGTTGGCCGCGAGAGTGCGGAAGAAAGAAGGCGAACCAGACGTCGATGAAAGCGTCGAGTCGCAAGAGTCGAGTCGCAAGAGTCGAGTCGCAAGAGTCGAGTCGCAAGAGTCGGGCCACGAGAGTTTCGCCAACAGAGTCGGGCCTCACGTATTGGGCCACAAGAGTTGGGCCCGATGCGCCTCAACGAGGGCGCATGAAAAAACGGGGTGAGTTTCTCTTAAGAAGAAACTCAACCCCGATTTGGCGTCACGGTATCTCACTCACTCTGGGTTCGATTCCCCCCGCCCGAATCCGCCACCGGCTGTTCGTTATTCGAAATGATGTCCGAACAGGCACGGTGTGCGGGATTCGTTATGGGGAAGCGATACTCAGCGTGGAAAGCGTCCGTTTTGACTTCGCTTACGATTCATTCCATCAGGAAGGATGACTAGCATCCGCAAGATGGTGCAACGTCGCAGCAAGGCTCAGCAGCGTGGCAACCGCAGTTGCTGTTGTGACCGCGGAACAGCTTGTTCAACAGTCCCTTCAGGCACGATTGGCGAGGAGCACAGCAAGGGGCTGGCTCGCAGCAATCGTTGGCACAACCACAACCGGAAGCCGATCCGCAAGTGTCGCAGCCGTTGTCGCACGAGCTCGCTGCTTCGCAGCAAGGAGTTGGGCAGCAAACGGTAACGGGGACTTGACGGCAAACTACGCGAGGAACGCACTTGGTCACGGTGTAAGGCTCGCAAACTTTGCGGCACTTAGCAACGCGGATCGTTTCTTGGTAGCATTCTTTGCGGCATACCGTGTGGCAGACGGTCTTGGTGCGGCACTCAGGAACCATTTTGCAAACCTTGTAGGTGCAGGTCTTGGTGCGGCACTCAGGAACCATCTTGCAGACGGTGTAGTGGCAGGTCTTCTGACGATTTTCGCAAACCATCTTGCAGACGGTGTAGTTGCAGGTCTTCGTCCGGCACTCGGGAACCATCTTGCAAGTCGTGTACTTGCAAACCTTTTGGCGGTTTTCGCAAACCATCTTGCAAACAGTGTATTCGCAGGTCTTGGTGCGGACTTCAGGGACCATCTTGCAAACGGTGTAGTTGCAGGTCTTCGTCCGGCACTCAGGAACCATCTTGCAAACTTTGTATTCGCAAACCTTGGTGCGGCATTCAGGAACGCGGCGGCACACGGTGTAAGGAATTTCGCGGGTGCGGCATTCTTTTACGTAGCGAGTGCAAGTGATTTCACGTTCTTCACAGGTAGGAACCCAGACTTTCTTGCAGATCGTCTTGGGGCAACCTTGGACACATTCCACGCGGCACTTGCCGGGGCAGTATACCGTGCGGCAGGTCGCAGGATCGTATACGCACGTTCCGGGCTCACGCACGGTGCGGCGAATCATCGGTCCAGGAACCGTTTCGGTGACAGTGTCCCAGTGGCCACCCTTGACCTGGATGGTCTTGGTGTACTGTTGTGGGACGCAAACCGTGTAGTTCTCAGTGCGAACCTTGTTCTCACGGACAGTCTTGTAGACCGTGTAGTTGATGTTCCGAGTACGAGTTTCGTAAACGGGCTTCATCACCGTGTAGTTGATCGTCTTTTGACGAGTTTCGTAAACCGGCTTGTTGACGGTGTAGTTGATCGTCTTTTGACGTTTCTCGTACACAGGCTTCTTGACGGTGTAGTTGATCACCCGTTCGTGCTCTTCCCGCACCGGCTTCATCACCGTGTAGTTGATCGTCTTTTGACGAGTTTCGTACACAGGCTTTTTGACGGTGTAGTTGATCACGCGGCTGCGTTTCTCGTACACAGGCTTGTTGACCGTGTAGTTGATCGTCTTTTCACGTGTTTCGTACGTCGGCACCATGACCGTGTACTGCACTTCCTTCTGGACCGTTTCAGGAACCATCCGGGTGCGGTTGACGACTTTGTCAACGTAGTAAGTTTCGTTGCGTGTGCGATAGCGAGTCTCTTCGACTTGCTCCATCACTGTTTCACGCACGGTTCGCATCACGGTGTACGAACCGCCATTGCCGGCGCCTTCGCTGACGACGGCACCAGGAGCCGCCACGGCTACGGAGCCGTCGGCAACCACCGATCCGTCGGAGACAACACCGCCGTCGGCTACGACCGAGCCGCCGCCACAGCTGCTGCAACCTTGGTAACTGATCGTGCTACAATACGCAGCATGAGCAGCATTGGCACCCGACACGACTGCGATGATCGCAAGTGCGGGCAGTAACCACAACCTTTTCATAACTCATTCCTCTCAAGTAACAACGCTTGGGAGCGTCGCAAGACTTAGCTTTCCACTGGCAGCCGGAACCCCCCGGCATCGCCCATCAATATCGCAAGTCATTCTCACCACCCCAGTCCATGCGGAGCGAATACGGTCGTTACCGTGTTGCGTCCCCGATGACTCTCTTGTCCGCGTCATGACCGTCGGCCACACTAAAGCCGGTCGGCCGCTTACAAGAGCGGGAGGGTCGAGTTGCAATCACTCGCCGCTAACACATGCATAAGGCGTGCGGGATAGCGAAAATGATTCCGATGCACAAACTACATCGTCTGCGGATGAATCATGGAACAAAGAAACGTGGCCGACCAGGTAAAATATGGTGACTGGGCAGTGCAAACTTACCGTCCGTTCCGATTCTATGAACTATACCGATTGCGCAATCCACATCGCGAAAGCAACGCTTCATGATCCCTCCCACTCCACTCGGAATGCCCGACGAAGATGGCTCCGGTGAAATTGCTCGTACGGATTTATCTACGCCTGCCGTGGGGCGGCTGAGCCTGTACTACCGAGAGCTACACCGTTTGCTCGATTCCGGCCAGACATCGACGAACAGCCGCGACCTGGCCGCGATGGTGAACGTGTCTGCGGCCGTCGTTCGACGAGACCTCAGCTCGATCGGATCGGTGGGCCGGCGGGGTGTCGGTTACGACGTCGAATCACTCGCCAATCACATCGGTGCCGTGCTCGGCAGCGGTGTGCACTGGAAAGCGGTGATGATTGGGGTCGGCTATCTCGGCAACGCCCTGCTCCGCTACCGGGGCTTCGAGCGGCTCGGCTTCTCACTCGCGGCCGCCTTTGATACCGACCCGGCTAAGATCCATCAGGTGGTTGGAAGTACAAAGATCCTACCGATGGATCAGCTCGAAACGGTATTGCGGGAGGTGAAACCCGAACTGGCTATCCTCACCGTACCGAGTGAGCAGGCCAAGGAAGTCGCTGACAAAATCGTCGGACTCGGGATCCAAGGGATTCTGAACTTTGCCCCCACCACGCTGCGGGTTTCATCGGCCGTCGCTGTCATCAATGTGGATCTCGCTAGCGAGCTGCAGCAGCTCGCTTTCCGCATCCAGAACGGTTAGCAGCCCGGAATCGTCGCGAAGCCCCTGCCAACTCATGAACTCCGGCATGCAACCGCCGCCGGTCGCAGCCCGATCGGCGATTTTTTGAATTTTGACTAATAATCCGATCGCGAGCACGTTGTCACTTTTAGGCGAAGCGGTTTTGCCTCGTTTTGGGATTTGAACCGACACCCCGGGGCCGAGCGCCCGAGGAACCCCGGCCACTGGTGCGGCGGACTGCCTCGAGGTATTCGGATCAGCTCCCATCCTTCCTCATCTTTCAGTTGAACTACCATGCCGGCCCAATCTCTTTCCGGTGACTCCGGCGCTGTCGCTGGTGCGAGCGACGATGACCCGAGCGATGTGATCGCGCGAGCTGTCGACGAACACCAGCGGAGTTTGTTGGCGTATGCCGCCGGACTGCTGCGTGACCCGATCGCGGCCCAAGATGCGGTGCAGGAGACGTTTCTGCAGTTGTGTCGCAAGGCGCGTCAGGTCGCTAGCAGTGACGATCCGCCCACGCTCGGCGAGTTCGCGGCCCGCTTGGCACCCTGGTTGTTCACGGTCTGCCGAACGCGAGTGATTGACATGCAACGCAAGAAAACGCCCCAAAGTTTTAGCTCGCGGCAAGGCCCGACCGAGCCCGCTGAGTTGGGGCCCGAAGCCATCGTGAGTGATCCTGGGCCGACGCCCGCCGACGCCGCTCAAGCGACGGAGGAACACCGACTCGTCGCGGACTCGATCAGCGGATTGACGCCAAAACAACGCGAGGTCCTGCAACTGCGAATGCAGGCCGGACTGAGCTACCGCGAGATCGCGGACGTGACGGGACTGACAACGTCGAATGTCGGCTTCCATTTGCACCAAGCCGTCGCGTCACTTCGCAAGCAACTCGTCACGGCCTGAGCCGTCTCCGAACTTGCTTCGGATGACTGCTCTACCGCATTAAAACAAATCACACATCGAGGTAATTAGAATGTCCACCACCGAAGACACATGGGACGATCCGCGTATCACGGCGTACGTGATGAATGAATTGTCGCCGACCGAAGCGGCACAATTTGAAGTTGAGCTGAAGGCGCAGCCTGAATTGGCGAGAGCTGTCGCCGAGGCTCAAGCCGTTGCCAAAAGGTTGGCGGGATTCTATCAGGAAGCACCGACAGCCACGCTCGACGCCGCGCGCCGCGAGGTGATCTCGGATGCTGCTGTCGCCGCGAAAGCATCCCCACGATCCAGCTCAGACTACTCGTCGAAGCGGCTCGCGGTCTGGGCGATCGCAGCCTCCATCTTGATGATCGCGATTGCACTGCCGCTGTGGATGTCGCCGAGAATTCGTACCGCGAGCTCATTCAATGCTGCGGACGAACTCGCTGAGTCGGCGACCGCGTTCGATGAACCAACGGCTGAGCTTCATGAGCAAGCGGTGTCGCAGAGGGGCCAATCCTCGGCTCCGGATCAGCGTCCGAGATTGAAGAGCTCACAACGTCGCCTGGACGCTTCGGCTCCGATGTCGACGCCACCGGCTGCGCCCGCTGCAGACTCAGCTGCTGACTTTGCACCCGCGGCTGCTTCTGCCCGCACTGCGGCTCCCGCGCCGACTGCGGCTCCCGCGCCGGCTGTGGCATCCTCCCGTGCTCGCGGGCGCAGGCTGAAGAAGAACGTGGACTCGGACATGGAGTCCTATGCCATGCCGGGTTCGGATGCGGGCGTGGAGGGCTTCGAGGAGTCCCCAGCGGCCGGGGAACGAGTGGGAGACCTTTTGGAGATCGTTGAAGGCAACAGCATGGAGCTCGCCCCAGAGCCCGCAAAGCAGCAGATGGCACGTTCCATTCCACGCACGTTGTCGCTGGGCAAGAGCGTTGAAATGAACGATCAAGGGACCGGCCCCGGTTCCCCCGGAGACAAGTTCGCACCGCTGGCGGACAACGAATTCCGCCGCGTCGCCGAGCATCCTCTGAGCACACTTTCGATCGATGTCGATACGGCCAGCTACGCCAAGGTCCGCAGCTACTTGCAGAGCAACCAGTTGCCACGGCCGGACGCGGTTCGAATCGAGGAAATGATCAACTATTTTCCCTACGACTATCCCTCCCCGTCAGCAGGCCAAGAGGACGCCGGTGCCCCGTTTGCTGCTGCGATGACCGCGACGACCTGTCCCTGGAAGCCGCAGCACCAGCTCGTTCGCGTGGGTTTGCAGGCCCAACGGCTGACGGATGAGGAACGCCCTCAGTGCAACTTGGTGTTCTTGATCGATACGAGTGGCTCGATGAGCCAACCGAACAAGCTTCCGTTGGTGATCGAGGGGATGAAGGTACTGCTCGATCAACTGCGAGTGGACGATCGTGTTGCGATTGTGGTCTACGCAGGCTCATCAGGCTTGGTGCTCGATTCGACCCCAGTCGAGGAGCGGCAGAAGATCTTACGTTCCCTGACGCAGTTGAAATCGGGAGGCAGTACCAATGGCGGTGCTGGCTTGCAACTCGCCTACGAAACCGCTCGAGAAAATTTCATCCAGGACGGCGTCAACCGCGTGATTCTATGCAGCGATGGGGACTTCAACGTCGGCATGACCGGCACCGATGCACTCGTCCGGGAAGCTCGCACGCAGGCCAAGTCCGGAGTTGACCTGACCGTGCTCGGCTTCGGCATGGGCAACCATAACGATGCCATGATGGAGAAGATATCCAACGATGCCGAGGGCAATTATGCCTTTGTCGATACGATTGCCGAGGCACATAAGGTACTCGCCGACCAGTTGACGGGCACCCTAGTGACGGTAGCGAAGGACGTCAAGATTCAGATTGAATTCAATCCCGCCGCTGTATCAGCCTTCCGATTGATCGGCTACGAAAACCGACTGCTCGCCAAGGAAGACTTCAATGACGACACGAAAGACGCAGGTGAGATCGGTGCCGGTCACCAGGTAACGGCGCTGTACGAAGTGGTCCCCGTTGGAGTGGAGGTCGAGTCGATTGCTCCGCCCGTTGATCCGCTGAAGTATCAAGCCGCCGGTGCCACCGAATCGGCCCTCGATCCCGGAACGGAAACTCCGCCAAACAGCGATGCAGAGGCGTCGTTGTCCACAGAGACGTTGACCTTGAAACTGCGTTACAAGCAGCCGCAGGGAACTGAAAGCCAGTTAATGACGCGCGTCCTCGACGGTTCGCCCATTCCGTTTGAGCAAGCCGATGGGGACCTTCGGTTCGCGAGCTCCGTCGCGGCCTTCGGGATGCTACTGCGTGAGAGCTCTTTCGTGGGCACATGGACATTCGACGACGTCCGTCAGCTCGCTGAAAACTCGATCGGCCCGGACCCGCACGGGCTGCGGGCAGAGTTCGTCGAGCTGGTCGAGAAGGCGGAGTCGCTTACCGTGAGCGAGCAGTAGACGATCGGACGCGGGGACCGGTGATGTCTGCGACAGAGGGTGAACGTTATTCGTCGCCTTGGTTGAGGTACACGACGACGTTATGAGTCGCCCGGCCACCCGCGATGATATCGAGCCAACCGTCGCCATTAACATCGGCGACGATGAGATCCTCGCATGCGACCTCATCGCCCACTCGCTGCTCCGCCCACGTTCCATCCTGCTGATGATCAAACACCAGGATGCCAACCGCAGGATTGGGGTCGCGATAGCCGACGACAATCTCGTCACTGCCGTCCTGATCGAGATCGGCACACCACAATGCATGCCCACCGCGCAGGTCGTCAGTCAGCACGATCCGATCGGGCTTCTCGTCGGGCACAAGCTCAGACAAGTCGTCGGGCAAATCAGCAAAAAGATTATCGGGCAATGGGTAGACGACCGCGTGTGTGCCATGCATCGGTTCGATCGTCGCCAGGAAACGCGTCCCGCCGGCGAGCTGTCCCGTTTTAACTTCGCCCGCCCCGCGCTGAGACGCCTCATCGCCCTGGGCACCGGCCAGCAATGGGATCCGGCGGTAGCGATTCGCCGAGCCGGCAGCGGGAGCAACCACCGAGATTCCCTCTTCGCTAGCGGTCAGTGTCACCGGTCGGTCCTGGGCCGTTTCCGTCGACATGCCAATCGCGTCGGGGTCGACACACCAGTGGTTGTGCATTCGATTCAGTTCGCCATTGAGGAGCGTGGGTTGCCAGCGATCCGTCCGAGGATCGCTGGGTATCTCCAATGCCAGCAGGCGGACTCCGTCGGGACGAACAGTCGCGTTGAGCGGTGAGACGACGAGTTGAGGCTCGCCTTTGCCGAGCACATCGGACCAGCGCATCCGGTGCGTCCATGGTTCGGCCGTAATGGCGTGCAGTTGCCATGGTGCGTTGACGTTCTCGCCCCGCGAAAGCCACTGGACGGTGCCACCGCTCTGCGGCCACCCGGCCCCGAGCGCCAGATCGATCTGACCGTCACGGTCAATGTCCAGCGGCGCCACGCAAACGTTGTCGGACTGAGTCACGCCATCGAGGATCACATGGGGTTTCCAATCCGGAGCTTGGTACCACAAAACGCGGTTCTCCGTCACGGCGATGATGTCATCCGCACCGTCGCCGTCGATGTCTTCAACGGCCACCGCGTAGACCACTTTGCCCGGCTGGGGATCGATGACCTGGGCGGTGAATTCGACCGCGAGCCCGGTGGTCGCGAGCAGGGCAGTTGCCCACACAACACCCCCGACGCAAAGCATCGGGGGGTAAGAAAATCGTGGGCCTTTGGCAAGTCGCGTCGATCGCATCGCATCGTCTCCCGGTCGAAGGTATTTCAGTTCCTCCGATTGTATCCGGGCTGCGTGCCAAACCCAACTAACTCATTCAACGGATCACGTTGTCTTCGGCCGAATCCACGCTCTCGGCAATCGATGCCGCTGGCGATTGGCCGATATTGGTCGCTGACCAAATCTTCGCCGGTGCTCCATCATTCCATTGGCTGATCGAGTCGATCACCTGGATGAGCGAGAGTTCCTCCAGGGGAGCGGACAAGCTGAGTTCCTCGGTGGCGGTCATTGCCGGCTCTGGATGCTCCACCTCATTGACCACGACCTGCTCATTCGTGTCGGCATTGGCTTCGTCGGCTGGGATTTCAGCAACCTGCGTGGCAGCTGCGTCCTGGGCAGCCCCGATTTCGACAGGTGACAGGATCAACTCATCAGCGACTTCCATCAAGACAATTTCTTGAAGGACAAACAGATCGTTTGCCGGCGCGTGTTCATCCTGGTCGGCAGAATCGGCGACAGCAATCTGCTGCAATGCCGGTGCATCGGGACGTTCATCGGCCACGGGTGCGGGGATTACCTCGCCGTCAATCTCCATGGTGACGATCTCCGCAACGGCGACCACTTCCTCGACGACAACCACTTCCTCGACAACAACCGGTTCCGCAGCGGGAGCAGGTTCACGGCGATCGGTGTCGACAGCGAGCTGTTCGCTGATCGGCTCTTGATCCAACCGAGGCGTTTGGATGGATGACGGAAGTTCCTCGACTGCGGACCGTTGGGTCGACGAAGCCACCCAGTTGCCGACGGATTCGCCGAGAGATGCAAAGCTCAGTTCGCGAACCCGACTTTGATCCAGGAGTTCGGAGGCGTCGTGAATGAGCTCGTCGAGCAGGCAATCTGGCGAGATCTCGATAGCGGGTGCCGCGGTGGCCAACGCCGGCGGAGCAACGGAACTTGCCTCCTCAGAACTTGGCTCGGACAATGAAACATAGTTCTTCGGGTGGATCGGCTGCACCGACGACAAGGGCAGATACTCGATCTCCAGATCTCGCTGAGCGATGTCATAGGGGAAGTACGCGTCGGGGATCGTTGCGATCACCGGTGCCGAACCGACGCAGGATGCGAGTTCATTGCCAACCACTTCATCGGTCTGGGCGGAGCCGGTCTCGTCCGCTTCAACGGCGACTACCAATTCGTCGCTAGGTGTGGCTTCTGCGGATTCACTCGCGGCTTCGGCAGAGATGTACTCCACCCACCAACAGTTCAGTTCAACGACCTCGTCAGCGAGCTGTTGGGCCGCTTTTGCTACTGCCATTTCGATGTCGGCATCCGCTGTCTGAGTCGCGGCTGTCTGAGCATCGGCTGCCGATGTCGTCACCAGCTCTGCCGACTGATCTGAGACCGGCGAGAAGGCACTGGTTTCGGGGGCGGACAGAGCCGAACGCCCCACCACGGCGTAGGGCTCGAGAAACTGCTCGACCGGAATACCGATCCTCTCCGCGGAGGAACCGACTGCGGCAGCGATGGACTGATTGAACTGGCTCGACGTGCGACTCAGTGGCGTCGCCACTGCCATCTCGACAGCCGAATTCGTCGGCGACGGGTTCACCTCGGTATCCGGAGTAAACTCGTGGACCAAGATGGAAATACCGCCTAGAGGAACCCGTGACTCCTCGGCCGCCATGGCGGATGAAACGCTCGCCACTAGCGAACTGCCGGCAACGAAAGAAGCCAACAGTAGTCGCCGAAGACGTGCCCGCCGAGCGGCGGCGAGACGAACTGCGAACTTCTTGAGATTTCGGAATGATTGCGATGTCATGTGAAAGATCCTATATGAATTAAACCTGCGGTCCTTCGCTGGTGTATGCGTCTCGGGTAAAGACGATTGACAAGAATGAAGTGCGATGGGCTCCGAAGGCCTGCGAGCAATAAATAGCGCCCGCTGGAGGTGGGAATGTTGAGGTGGGATTCGATCGATGCACGAGGCGGCGGAGGAAAAAATGTCCCGGATAGAAGACGAGAAACCGGTTCAGTCACCTGTATGTCCGGTCGGCATCGTTCGCGGCATTGCAGGTTATCGACGACCCTCAAGGTGAGGGGATATGATTCGATGAGAGAAAATGTGCATTTTTGCTAAAACTCGCCGTTTGTACGGATTGCACGGGAGCCGTCGGCCTATTGGCCGTCTTGATTGTCCCTGGGTTACGCACCACACTGTCACAACGCCGCGCTTCACCCCAGTAGGTCATTGACTCGCCATGCCGCTCGATTCAAAACAACTCGTTGACCCGACCATCTTGTTTCGCTTCGAGGTGCGATTGCTGAAACAGGATCTGGAGTGGACATCGCGAGGATTGTCTTTGCCCGAAGCTTGCCGGCTGCCCTCTTTCGCCGCCCTTTCGGGAGGCCCGATCTACGCCGACCTGCGCCTCGCTTGGTCGACCGAGGGCATGGGGTTCTCAGTCAAGGTGTCTGGCAAGCGGGCCATGCCATGGTGCCGCGACACACGTCTCGACGAGAGCGACGGGCTGCACCTTTGGATCGATACACGAAATAGCCCGAATATTCACCGGGCGACGCAGCACTGTCACCGTTTCCTGTGGCTGCCCGCCGGCGGTGGTCCCCAACGCGATCGACCTGTTGCTCAACTCGTACCGATCAACCGTGCCAGAGGAAATCCCAAGTCGATTGGCAACGGCGCGCTGAAGATTCATGCCGCCCCCAAACACGATGGGTACGAGATGTCCGGCTTGATTCCAAGTGCCGCGATGACCGGCTTCGATCCCGTCGACCAACCTCGGATCGGGTTCTACTATGCAGTCGCCGACCGCGAACTCGGCTATCAATCGTTGACCCTGAGTGAACAGTTTCCGGTAGCCGAGGATCCTTCGCTGTGGGGCGAAGCGGCTTTGATTTCAGCGTAGTGGTCTGTCACAGTTAAAAGTTAGGGTTGATCGTCCACTACCCTAAGAATAAGGGTTCATCTGACGGAAGCGTGCGCAGAGCACAGCGGAAGTTTTTTTGAGGCATGGCTCTCGTATCCAATGATCGTTCAAAAATGCGTCCCTGACGAACAAACGCTCGCCAGGGACCGACAACACCATTGGCGTACCGCTTTTGCAGGGAAACGCTGGCGACCGAGATATCCCTTGCCACGCCCGCACCTCTGCAGAGCTCGGCTCCGTTTCTCCCGGCATTGCCAGCCTAACATTGATAATCACATCCCTCAAATAAATCCTTGGATACGGGAGCCATGCCTTGAAAACCTCGGGCGCACGCTTCCGTCGGATGAGCCAGAAATAAGTCGTGACAGACCACTGGGACAGGCGGAATGCTGAGTGTCTCATTTCGGATCCCCTGTCGGCTGGGTAACCGGCAGTTCGCCGCCACGAACACTACCGTTGCCGCAATCCGGTACTCGATGCTTGGGTCTTCGAGAGCGCTGCCGAATCGAGGTTTGCCAATGTGCGGCAGACGAGGTGCGGATGCAGCTCGACGTCGAAGTCTGGGTTCGCAGAACTCCGCAGCCCTGCCGCGACGCAATCTCCATCGCCCCCGGTGACGACGACACACTGTGGATTGCCATAGAGTTCGACGAGACGTTGGATCCCGCCAACGACACTTGATAGGATCCCCAAGCGAATGGCGGCGACGGTGTCCAAAGCGGGAATGTTCTGCGGCGACAGGAGGTCCTGGGATTGGCAGGCACCCTGCCAGTTAATTTGCGGGAGGGCATCGGTACCGGCGGCGAGCGCCGCTGTTTGCATCTCCAGCCCGGGAACGATGGCGCCCCCACGATAAACAGCACCGGTATCGACGAGGTCGACGGTCACCGTCGTCCCCGCATCGACGACCACGAGCGGTCGCTGGTAGTCGTACGAGGCCCCCAGCGCGCCTACAAGTCGATCGATACCGACCCGTTCAGGGTGTTCGGTCGCGATGGCGATGGGGAGGTCATCCCAGGTGATCTGCCGGAAACGTACAGCGTCGCCTGCTACCGCTCGCGTCTGGGTAATCAATTCGTTTGCCGTCGCCCGGTTGACGCTGGCGATGCGCACTTCGGCGGTTTCTGCTTGTGAATAGTTCCACAACGTTTTTAAAATCGTGTCCATCGTGGCGTGATCGGATACGCGCCGGACAACAACGTCTGATTCTCCCTGCACGGCGATTTTGATCGCCGTGTTGCCAACGTCGATCCCAATGATCACGGCTGGGGGTCCGAATCGGAATGTGTTGTGGCGTCCTGTTGTTCCTCGGGCTCGGCGAGCGTCCGGCCCATCGGCGATTGCTTGCCCCACATCTCGGGCACATCTCGAGCTTGATGGTCGTTGGAGAGGGCGGCGGTGGGTCCCACTTTGTGCGGTGGTACCCGCCGTTTCTTTTTGCTCTCGGTGGGCACATCGACTTCGCGAATTGGGTTGACGTCCTCACCCGCCTCCATCATCTCCTGGCGACGCTCGGTGACCCGATCCATGATCTCTTCAACGAGTTCTCGCAATCCGATCTCAGCCGCGGCGCTGATCGCAAACAGGTCTCGCTGGTGTTCGACGGGATGATCCTTGAAATGCTGCTGCATCTCTTGGAGCACCTCGGCATCGGGATCGAGTTCGCTCTTAGTCAGCACGACCAACTCGTCCCGATCGGCCATGTTTTCATCGTACTGACGCAGCTCTTCCCGGATCGCAGCATAGTTCTCGATCGGGTCGCTGCCATCGACGGGTGTCGGTTCAACGAGGTGAACGAGCAAGCCGGCTCGCTCGACATGTCGCAGGAATTCGTGGCCGAGCCCCACCCCGTCACTGGCGCCTTCGATCAAACCGGGGATATCCGCGGTAACAAACGAACGCTCTTGATCGACATCGACGATTCCGAGGTTGGGAAACTTCGTCGTGAAGGGATACTCCGCAATCTCCGGCCGGGCGCTGGAAATTCGCGACAACAGCGTGCTCTTGCCCGCGTTGGGTTTCCCGATCAATCCCACATCGGCAATCGACTTCAACTCGAGCACGACGTGCCGTTCCTCACCGGGCGCACCGACGGTGTGCGTCCGGGGGACCTGGTTGGTCGATGATTTGAAGCGCGCGTTGCCATGACCACCACGGCCGCCACGGCAAATCACGAATTGCTCACCCGGCGTTGTGAGATCCTTGATCACAAACCCGTCGGCGATATCGATCACACTCGTGCCACAGGGCACGAACAGCCGCATGTCACGACCTTTGCGTCCGTGTCGCAGCGAGCCTTCGCCGTGCCGGCCCTTGTCGGCGCGGAAAAAGCGACGGTTGGCGAACGCAGCGAGCGAGTTCACCCCCACCCGAGCTTCAAAGATGATGCTGCCACCCTTGCCGCCATCGCCCCCATCGGGGCCGCCACGCGGGACGAATTTTTCGCGGCGAAAGCTCGTGCAACCATCGCCGCCTTTGCCTGCGGTGAACTCAACTTCGACGCGATCAATGAACATTCTGAGAAAGCTTACTAGCTTCGAGCTTCGAGCTGCTAGCGTTTTAGCTGGCGACTGTGAGCGGTGGAGCGGAAAAAAAAGGCGTGATGACGGTGCATCACGCCTTCATGATAATGGATCGAGCTAACAGCTAGAAGCTACTAGCTGATCGCTGCCTAGAGGAACTTCGCCAAACGGCTGCACAGGTCGGCGGTGCGGCAGGAATAACCCCACTCGTTGTCGTACCAGGAAACAACCTTGACGAACTTGCCATTGTCACCGAGGACTTGGGTGAAGTCCGCAGCGAAGATGCTGCTGTGCGAATCGTGAACGATATCGCTGCTGACGATCGGATCGGTCGCGAAGAATAGGATACCCTTGAGCGGTCCGCTGGCGGCCTTCTGGATCGCCTCGTTGATCGATTCCTTGGTGGCTGCCTTGGAAAGGTTGCAGGTCAAGTCGACCACGCTGCCCGTGGGAACCGGCACTCGCATGGCGATACCGGTCAGCTTGCCTTGCAGTTCTGGAATGACCAGACCAACAGCCTTGGCGGCACCAGTGCTCGTGGGTATGATGTTCAGGGCCGCGGCACGGGCACGATACAGGTCGCTGTGCGGTTGGTCTTGAACGTTTTGGTCGTTGGTGTAGGCATGAACGGTCGTCATCAGACCTTCCTCGATGCCGAACGTTTCATTGAGAACCTTGGCGACAGGTGCCAAGCAGTTCGTCGTGCAGGACGCGTTGGAGATGCACTGCAAATCTGCCGTCAACTTGTCGTCATTGACGCCGAGCACGCAGGTCAGGTCGGCGCCGTCTTTGGCAGGAGCACTCAGCACAACTTTCTTGGCACCCGCTTCGATGTGGCTGTCATAGCCAGGCTTGTCGCCCGAAGCGCGAGCGGTGAAGAAACCGGTCGATTCGATCACGATGTCGACCTTGTGATCTTTCCAAGGCAACTGACGTGGGTCTCGCTCAGCCAACGCGGCGATCTTCTTGCCTTCGACAGTCAACGACGTGTCATCAAAGCTGACTTCGCCGGGGTAACGACCGTGGACACTGTCGTACTTCAGCAGCGTCGCGAGGGTTTTGTTGTCGGTCAAGTCGTTGATGGCGACGACTTCAAACTCGTCGCTGCGTTCCATCAGGTTGCGGAAGGTCAAACGTCCGATGCGGCCGAAGCCGTTGATTGCTACTCGAATAGCCACTTTGCTCAGATTCCCTTGTAGGTGAAGTTCAGTTACCACTGTGTGGCCAGAATTATAGGTACCTCCACAGCGATTGAACCAGCCCCCGCACCCGCACCCAAACCACTCCGCGCGGCTACTCTCATGCCCCCATCCTATCCCAACACGCCGAAGTCGCCCGCGACGGGCCCCGCGAAACGGACGTCTGCCGCCGACCAAACCGCTTGGCGACGGCCTGCCGGGGTCTCCTTGGGAACCTGGCGATATGCCCACGAAGGGTCGATCGCTTCCCGCTATAACGAATTTGTGGCCGGCACACCGCTATGCCGCCTCGATCTGGATTTGTTAGCAGAAGTATTTCCGGTTCTTTCGGACCGTCCTCGTCACCAGGATGCAGAGGATTCTCTGTCGGAAAAGACCGAACCGCCGCGGCAGCAGACGGCCGAGAAACCAGCTGAGAAAAAAAATGATCGCAGCCCGAAATGGGTGCTCGATTTGGGCTGCGGCACGGGGCGCGCCTCAGAACTGCTGGCCGCGAGTGGTTACCATGTCTTCGCCATCGATCTGTCGCTGCCAATGCTCCGTCAAGTTGAGGCGCGGGGACTGCCCGCGGTGATCCCGATCCAGGCCAATCTTGTCGAGCTCGACGTCTTCGCGGAGAACATCGCAGACGGCGCGGTTTGCCTGTTCAGTACCCTCGGCATGATCCAAGGTCGAGACAACCGGCGACGCTTCCTCGCCCACGTCCGCCGCATCGTCCGCCCGACCGGTTCCTTCTATCTCCATGTTCATCACCGCTACGGAGCGATCGCGAGCCTGCCCGGTTGGAAACAACTCGCCGGCTCGGCGATAAGCTCTCTGACTCGTCGCGACCGCGAGTTCGGCGACGCGGTGTATGCCTATCGAGGGCTGCCCGACATGTTCCTACACCAATTTTCTCGCCGAGAGTTACTCGCCGATTTTGAGGCGACGGGTTGGCATGTGGCGCGGTGGGAAAGACTGTCGCTCGACGGAGCGCAAATGCTCGGACCAGGCGCACGAAAGATTGCCGGCGGCTTTCTCGTGGTGCTGCAGTAGCATCGGTCGGTACACTTCCTTGCGGTGGCTGACCGGTTTGTCGATTGAGTCGACGTTGTCCCCGCAAGGCACTGCACTTTCCTCGCTTAGCAACGCAAGGACTCGTCGCCTCGTCCACTACTAAAACCGACACTTATTCATCGTGTGTTGCTGACGCATCGGGTTACCCGGCTAGTCATGCCGCAAATGGGGCCTGAGTAAGTGCTATTCGCCGTCAGGTCCCCGGCAGCGCCGCCCACCCGGCCGCTCACGCGTCTTGGCTCAATTAAGGCTCATCCGACGGAAGCGTGCGCCCGAGGTTTTCAAGGCATGGCTCCCGTATCCAAGGATTTATTTGTGGGATGTGATTATCAATGTTAGACTGGCACTGGCGGGAGAAACGGAGCCGAGCTCTGCAGAGGCGCTGGCTTGGCAAGGGATATCTCGGTCGCCAGCGTTTCCCTGCAAAAGCGGTACGCCAATGGTGTTGTCGATCCCTGGCGAGCGTTTGTTCGTCAGGGACGCATTTTTGAACCATCATTGGATACGAGAGCCAGGCCTCAAGAAACCTTCCGCTGTGCTCTACGCACGCGTACGTCGGATGAACCTCAATACATCGACAGCCCGTGACACCACCGGCTGAGGTTCTGTCGGCCTCGGGCCTAAAACTTTTCTGGGACTGCGGCAGGCTGTTCGTCCGAGCAAGGTGATCGTCGACTTCGTGGGTTACAATATCGCGGGCCGCCGTGGGGAACTCATCCAGGGCGGCTATTTGCCATCAACACTCCATATCGAAAGAGCGGGAATGGACCGACGCCGATTTGCCATGTATGCCTCGGGATTCACGGCCACTGCGCTAGCCGCCCAACCACCGACGGATCAACCGCCGTTGAAAGTGGGTGTTATCGGCAGCACCGGTCGCGGTGATTATGGACATGGCTTGGACACGGTTTGGCAGCGATTACCTGATGCTTCGATCGTTGCGGTGGCCGACCATGATCCGGACGGTAGAAACCAAGAACTGGCGAAACTGAAACTGCCTGCGACCGCCGGATACGCCGACTATGGTCAAATGTTGCAACAGACTCGGCCCGACATCGTTGCGGTTTGTCCAAGACACGTCGATCAACACCGCGACATGATCCTGGCCGCCATCGAGGCGGGCGCAAAAGGTATCTATGTTGAGAAACCGTTTGTGCGTACGCCCGCTGAAGCCGATGAGGTGATCGCCGCTTGTCAAACACATGGTGCACGCGTCGCCGTCGCCCACCGCAACCGTTACCACCCGGCGATCAACGTGATTGCGGGCCTACTGCGTGAAGGTCGCATTGGCCGACTGCTCGAGATCCGCGGACGAGGCAAAGGTGACCGGCGAGGCGGCTGCGAAGATCTGTGGGTGCTCGGTTCCCATGTCTTGAATTTAATCACCAGCCTCGCCGGTCCGCCCCGCTCCTGTTCGGCGGTGCTGCTGCAAGACGGACGCCCCGCGACCAGCAGCGATGTCGGCAAGGGCGCCGAAGGTTTAGGCCCGATGGCCGGAAATCAACTGCACGCCCGGTTCGTTCTCGATAGCGGAGTTGTCGCGTATTTCGATTCAGTCGCCAACGACGGAACACAGAATCAGGGATTCGGGCTGCAACTGATCGGCAGTGAAGGCAGGATCGCAATCTACGCCGATCGCAACCCGCTGGCGTATCTGCAACCGGGCAATCCGTTTGCGCAGAACGATCCACCCGCACGCTGGTTGCCGATTACCAGTGGCGGCGTCGACGTCCCCGAGCCCGACCTCGCTGAGATCCGGCGGGTGCAGCACCACGATGCGGAGGCTCAAGATCTGATCGATGCGGTAAAAAACAACCGCGAGCCATTGTGCAACTCCGTCGAAGCTGCGTTGACGGTGGAAATGATTTGTGGAGTGTTCCAATCTCACCGCCAAGGCGGCAGGGAAGTCACCTTTCCTCTCCAGCACCGCGAACACCCGCTCGCGGATTGGTAGATCGAGACGAGCCGACATCAGTTTCCCGTGATTGCTTCCTGCCAGACATGCTGGCAGCTCGACGTTAAGATCCTCCAGGTCTAGGTGCTTGAAACGCAGGCATACTGGAAGCTGCAACCTGCCCGGTGGTATTCGCTTCACGCAATCGACCGCCCGTGTTGTCGCAGGCGTCTTCGCCATGAAACTTGGGGAAAGTTTTATTGCTGGCCAGGCAGTTCAGAGGTGTGGGATAACTGCATCATCAGGAACCGCACACTCATCACGACCAGGAACGCGATCATCGGCTCACCTTCGATCCGGCGATCTTGGCGACGCGCGGTGAGTTCTCTGGGCTGATCGCCAGAGCCAGCCAGCCGTCGCGTAGTTCGAGCTGACTGATGGCGAGTCCTTGCATCGCCGGGTGTCCGATGATTCGTGGTCCCGTGATGGGGATAGGGCGTTGTTCGGAGAGAATTTTGTTGAACAGAGCACGGATCGCGATCCGCTGGCCCATCGTCATCCCAGGACCGCGGATGCTGAGATGTCCATCTCGAACAAGTTGGGCTTGCAGCCCGTTAACCGTAGGTTGGTAGCCCGCCCGAACAATAAAACGCGTCAACGCCGCCCCGTCGGGTTCGGCCAACCGCACGACCCGCAGGGTAATCCAAACCTTCGTCTCATCGATCTCAACAGTGATCGGCCGCGTCGAAGCAAACTCGATCATCGCGTCGCCGGGCACGTCCTCGGGCAATGCCTTGGGATCGCCTCCGAATAGCTGAAGCGTGTCGTCATAAAACTGCTGGATCGATTTGGCTTGCCCCGTCGGCAGTAATCGCTCCAAGGTATTGTTGAGCGCCGATTGATGGATCTGCAAACTCATCAGACTATCGCTCCACGCACGAGGGCGGGGCGTGTGGGAGGCCAGCTGCCAGTCACCGGCCAAGCGATAGCGGGCGATCAGTCGGCGGGGCGTCGTCTCCAAATCAATGACTTTTGGATCGAGGTCCAACCGGCCGAGCGGCCCCAAGACCAGTTCATCCAATCGGACTCCGGCGCTGTGCGTCTTTTCGGCAAGCTGCGTTTGCAGTTCCGTGGTGACTTGGCTGCGAATTCGATCACTACTGATCCGCTCGGCAACCGGCAGTGCTTCCTGAAACCGGCTTTCGGCGACCCCATGGACGAGCGAACCGATCAGCGGCCAACCGTCGTATGGACTGCGGATGCCACGCAGACGCTGATCGCCTCGGACGCTAACGTCGGTTTTCCCAATCTGGTAGCTCCCCGGCCGAATGATGAGAGGCGTGTAGGCATCAAAGCGACTGTGCCCGTCACTCAGAACCGTGACCCCGGATTGCCCGCCCTGGCTTCGCGTCTGGACATCCCCCCTGGTGCCAAGGGCAAGCTGCCAGGCATCCGGCGAAGGTTGGAGTTTCAGGTTTAAATCCGATTGCACTGTGCTGACACCTCGGACGTTGTTCCCCATCACGGTCGCCTGAACAGGCTCGGTCCGCTCGGGAACGGCGGGCAGGAACCGATTGAGCAGATCCGCGGAAACAGCGGTGCGAACATTGGCGTTTCGATAGGTCACATCGATGGCCTTGGCGACCCGCGCCGCCGCGAGATCATCAGAGAACCGCAACGTCTGAAACGCTTCACTGACCTTGATCGCAGCCAAATCGATCGAGTCCGTTTCTCCACGCTCGAGATCACTCAACAGCCGCGCGTAGTCGATCGGTTGATCCGTCCAGGCCTGCAGCGCTGAGGCGAGGGCATCGACCGAGTCTCGCTTGAGCCACTGGCGATGCTCATCGGCCAAGGAGAAATGATCCAGTCGCGACAGGAAACGCTGTGCCAAGAGCGCCCGTTCTTCGGCATCGTCCGCCGCGGCCGCCGCATCGATCTGATCGAGTAGCAAGAACGATGCCCACCCCGCCTCGTCGCCGGTGTCTCGCAAGTCCTGACGTACCGCATCGGCGAGCCGGGCAAACCGATCCTGTGCAAGCGTATTGTCCTGCTGAGAGTCGTTCTGGGGGAAACTAGCCAGCGTGTAGGTGGGTCGATGCGATCCATGCTCAGGATCGGGGACCGATGTTGCAGCTTGACGCTCAGCCGAATCGCTCGACTCATTCGAAGCTCGCGCCAATTGCCAAATCGGTCCCCAAACGGCAGCCCGACGGGAGAGCGCGTGCGACGCTCGGAGCCATCGGATTTGCTGGTCGCGTGCCGGCACTCGTTCGGCTAACTGCAGACCAGTCTCAGACAATGCTACTAACTCATCGATGGGTTGCTCACTGCCCTCATCGCCGATTCGCGGCAATCCATGCAGGCGATCGAGAGTCCGCTCGACTTGCTCAGCCCATCGTCCCATCGCGAGCGTCGTCACGTCGCGTTCGAGTGAAGTCGAACGCTCACCGTGCTCTTGATCAACACTCTCGATCAGTTTTAGCAGCACATCTGCACCATCGTCATCGCCCCGCGTGGTTTCCTCGCGGTGGGTCAACCCCGCGAGCGAGGTCAGGGTGGTCTCGCCACCGCGACCGATGCGGACCTGCAACTGATCGGCAGCGGTCGAGATGCTCGCCAAATCCAAACGCAACTGCTCGGGCTGCGGCCACGCGGTGGGGTTACCTGACGCGGCGGGGTTGCTTGATGCGGCGGGGTTGCTTGACGCATCCGTCGATTGTGAATTCTCAGGAAGCGACACTAGCTTCCGATGCACTGCACCCGACTTCTTTCCAGCGGAAACCGGTGCAGCGGGAGGTTCTACGATTGGCTCGACAGCCTGCGGCTGTATGGATTCCGCTTGATGCGTCACAGCGGCGCGAGCTTCCGTCGTCGTGGCCAGACTAGCTGCCCAACTCGCGATCGGATTGAGCTGTTTCATCCAACCATCGACGTGATTTCGCATCGATACGAAGTGGACGCGGGTGTTCCCGGTGGCGGCAATGGGATCGACCATTCCAGGGCCTGGAATAGAGGGAAGGGCAGGGGAGGCAGGGGGCGTAGTCTCCCTTCCCGAGTATCCCGCGAGCTCCGCCACCGGGTCCAATACCGGTGCCAACAACGTCTGAGCGATCACCTGGTTGCTCGATTCCAGGTCCGCTTCGCCGAACAAGCGTCCACCCTCCCCACCGCGATACCCGGCGATCTTGTCGCCCTGGGTACCCGCACTCGCCAGTCGCAGCGGAGCGGCCAGTCCTCGCAGGCCACGGTCCGGCCGGTGCACCGGATCGGCGGCATGGAGCGACCGCATCACGGAACTGTTGATCAGTTCGTCGCTGCGAATCATCGCGGTGGCAATGGATGCCTCGGGGACGCTCACTTCAGAGCCCAATAGACGATGGACCGTTGACACGACACGTGCCAGCGTCGACGTCCCCAAAGCGGAGGGGCGAGCTGGTATCGAATGAGGTTGCGCATTCCACAACAACGGTAGCGTGGTCGCGGCAACCAAGGCGGTTGAAGCGACGATGGGCCACAGAAGCAGTGCTCGTTTAGCGTCCTTGTCCATTGTTCCAATGCCCGGTCGAGGCATCCATTGCAGTGCGGGGGGGAGGTGTCAGGGGCAGTGGTGTTTCATGTGTCCCGCCAGCATTCATTGCCAGCAGAGATCACCTACACACTTTCATCGGGCCAGACGATTCACTACGGAGGGAGTGCCGTAGATTGCCTAAACCCGATTGACGACTTGCCCCTCAATCTTTCGCTCGTCGTCACACCAGCTATCGTCGATCAGGACGGTGGAAAATCAGGTTCCATCGGCGCGGCGATGCAGAGGTTAAGAGCATCCGAATCCACAACATCGCGACAGACCGGACGGCACGCGAAATCAATAGAATCGCTGCAACTGGACCGCACGCGATACGCTCCTAACAAGTCGGTGGCTGACCATCAATCACCACAACGGAACAGATACTTCTCCGTCACAACACGGGACGGGCGGCAGTGCATGGAAAGAGACTTCGAACGAATCAATCTGAGGGCGTCGTCACATGCTCGACAGTGCGATGGCCACGTGGTAGGACGAGTTGCATGGTCGACATGTCATGAAGGCGTCCGATCTTGCGACCGACATTGCGGAGGTTGCCAACGAGCTCAAACCCACAACTCTCGTGTAGTTTGATCGACCCTTGGTTTTGCGAGCCGCCGCCAATCAACGCGATCAGGTTGAGGTAACCCCTCTGTGTGCATTCCTCGATCAATTGCCTCAGGAGTTGTCTGCCGATCCCGCGGCCACAGTACTCGGGGTCGAGGAAAATGCTGTCCTCCGCGCTCGGGTGAAATGCCGTGCGGCCGTAGAACAGCTTCGTACTGGCATAGCCCACGCACTTTCGGCCGATCTTTGCGACCAAGAACGGATAGTCCCCGTCGAGACTAGACTCGATCCGGGTTCGCATCTCCGAACAGGTCGGCGGGATCTCCTCGAATGTCGCAAAGGTATTGAGCACGTAGTACCGGTAGATCCTCGCAATCTCCGCTGCGTCTTGCTGAGGATCGACAGGTGTGATCACGATCTGAGATTCTGAATCGGCCAAAGCAGCACTCGGTCGGGGAGAACAATGAATATCACGCCACGACCGCCGGTCAATCGGTGAGTCGCTGGCGTGATTATGCCATCACGTGAAACAGCGTGAAACCCAGGCCAAGACGAACCCGCGCGGTGGGTGGACGTCCTAACGAGCTGCCCTTCCCCCACATGTAACCCCCAGGCCGAAGGCGGTTTAGAAAGTAGCCGGTGCTTTTCGGATAGCATTGTTTTGCTCATCCATCGCGAAACCACGGCGTCTCCCCTCGCCCCCACGAAGCGCGGTGGAGAGGGGAGACTAGGTAATGGAAGGAGGCTCGCTTCGGGCATGAATAGAGCGGAAGAAAACCGGCTCATCCAACGGAAGGGTGCGCCCGAGGTTTTCAAGGCATGGCTCCCGTATCCAAGGATTTATTTGTGGGATGTGATTATCAATGTTAGACTGGCACTGCCGGGAGAAACGGAGCCGAGCTCTGCAGAGGTGCTGGCTTGGCAAGGGATATCTCGGTCGCCAGCGTTTCCCTGCAAAAGCGGTACGCCAATGGTATTGTCGGTCCCTGGCGAACATTCGTTCCTCAGGGACGCATTTTTGTAAGGTTATTGGATACGAGAGCCATGCCTAGAAAAACCTTCCCCTGTGCTCTGCGCACGCTTCCGTCGGATGAACCAGAAAACCTGTGCATGCAATAATCGAGTCAACACCAACTCTTCAACACCAACTCTTCAACACCCCAGGCTTAACCAGCCACTTTGAGTTGGGGGCGGGCGGCGGAGCCGAGCAGTTCACGCAGGCGTTCGAACTCGTCAGCGTCACTGAAGTGGATCGTGATCTTGCCGCGGCTTCGCGCCGACGCTTTGATCTCGACCTTGGTCCCGAAGACCATCCGCATCTCCTGCTGCATCGCTTCGATGTGCGGCGGAATCGGCTTGCGTTTCTGGCGCGACTTGTTGGTCACCTTCACGCCGGTCTCGGAATCCTCTTCATTGCGCAACATCTCACCGACAGCGGTCTCGGTCGCGCGGACGTTCCAATTTTCCGCGAGGATCTTGTTCGCCATCTGCAGCTGAACGTCTTCCTCGCCGATCGGCAGAAGCGCCCGCGCGTGCCCGACGGTGAGCTCACTCGTGGTGATCATTTCGAGGATCGCGGGGGGCAATTCGAGCAGCCGCATCAAGTTCGCGATCGTGCTTCGGTCGATACTCAATCGCCTTGCGAGATCGTCTTGTTTGCACTGATGCTCGTCGATGTAGCGTTTGAACGACATCGCCTTTTCGATCGGGTTGAGATCTTTGCGTTGGAGATTCTCGATGATCGCCAGCTCGGCAACCAACCGATCATCCGCATCGCGGACCTCAGCACGAATCGTTTTCAAACCTGCGTGCACAGTAGCCCGCAAGCGGCGTTCGCCACTGATCAGTTGGTACTTGCCGTCGACCATTCGAACGAGCACCGGCTGAAGTTGCTGGTGGTTCTTCAGGCTCTCGGCGAGTGAAGCGATTTCGTCTGGATTGAATTCGCGGCGGGGCTGGAACGGGTTCGCCCCAATCTCGTCGATAGGCAGTTCGAGCGTCTGGACGGAGGGTCCGCTTTCGGATTCCTTGGCCACGGCGGGCTTGGCCGCTGAACTCTTGGTCTCGGGGGAGAAGGAACTCTCCTCCTCAATCGGATTGCCATCCTCGTCGACGGGCGAACCGAGCAGGGCGGCGAGCCCTTTGCCGAGTCGCCGGTCTTTCCCACTGCCTGAACGCGGGGAACCGCCACTGCGTTGCCCCGAGGTCGATGAATTCCCAGACGAGGACCCTTGGGTAGTTGCACTAGTCACGCTGCAGCACCTCCATGCACAGTTGAGTATAAGCGAACGCTCCACGACTTCGTGGTGCGTATTGAAAAACGGTCTGGCCGTGACTCGGGGCTTCGCACAAGGCGACGTCTCGAGGCACGACATTTTCAAAAACAATATCGCCGAAGAAGTCTCGCACGTCTTCGTCGATCTCACGAGTCAGCTCCAGCGACTCGTCGTACATCGTTAGTAGGATCCCGCCGAAGGTCAGTCGACCATCGGTGGCTCCCATCACTTTCTTGATCGTACCAATCAGCTGAGCCACACCTACCATGGCAAAGTACTCGCACTGAATCGGGATCATCACCTCGGTACTCGCGGTCAACGCGGTCTCCGTCATCGCGCCGGCGCTCGGCGGGCAATCGATGAGAATGTATTCGTAGTCATCCATCACACTATCGAGATGAGCCCGCAGCTTGGTGGTGGCCTGCGTATCGGAGTTCGCCATCACGTCGGCATCTTGAAACCGCCGACTACCGGGCAGCAGGCCGAGATTCGGCACGTCGGTCACGATCACACTTTCACCCAGCGGCGACTCACCGAGCAGAGCATGCCGGGCAGCCGGATCGCTGCCGACGGCTCCGGTGGCGTTGCATTGCGGGTCGATGTCAATCAACAGGGTCCGGTTGCCTGCCATGGCCAATGCCGCAGAAAGATTCACGGACGTCGTTGTCTTGCCAACGCCCCCTTTCTGATTGACGACACTGAAGATCCGAGCCACGGTGTGGAGTTCCTATTGATTGCCCTGGTCACCCTCGCCGCAACCCTCTGCGGCGAACCTATCGGAGGTTCGAAGGGGCGGCGAAGTGAGCCGTTGGGGTGTTGTCCCCAGTAGTCGTGGCGACATCCGCGGCGACTTTATTTCCACTCCGTTTTTAGGTGAAACTCGTTAAGTGAGACAAGGTCGGTTTCACAAGAAACCGACCTTGACAGCGCCACCGGAGATCACCTAGGCGTTTCACATGGAACGTGGGCCCTGGGATTGAGCGGCTCTGCGATCTCGCTCTCCTAGAAAACACCTTCTCGCCAACAGGCGTTTTGCTCAGTTGGGCTGACGAATCCAGTGCCGCTGGCGGGGCTGCGCCGGCGTCTCAGCGACGTCTCGAGGGCGCATTTGTGAATCGCTCGCTAAGCGACCTACCACGGCCGTCGGCTGCGAGGACGCTGGCCCGGATGGCTGCGACGCAGCTGGGGCAGTCGTTGCCTGCGCTACGGGCGAGGTCAAGGGCGACGTCGAGGGCGTCGTCGAAGGTGCGGTCGCAGGCGAAGTCGAATCCAGCAAGATCGACTGCGGCAGATCGCCTGCCATCTCCCACGGCGGACGCCGAGCAGCAGACTGCTGCGGGGAATTCGCTCGGACCTGCATCGTCTCGAAACTGCTGTTCGCCGAACCTTGGTTCGAAGCGGTTAATTGTTGCGGCGACATCTGCTGGGCCTGACTCGGTTGAGCCGGCTGCTGCCACGGTGCGGCTTGCTGGCTCGCCAGAGCATTGAATCGACCATCGTGGAAGTGGGTCGCCGTCAGCGGCACAGCGAGGTCGTCATAGGTCAGTGGCAGACGGACATCACGCCGCGGGCGTGCCGAGGCCTGCGATGGGATACCACGCATGGCATCGGGGCGCCGCGCCTGCGACGCCAGAGACATAGCTGATTGAGCGCGTTGACGCAGGGTACCCAATCGCTCGCTACTCTCCGATTCTGAAAACCAAGGGGCGTCGGGCACCATATCGCTCGAGATCGCCAACTCCGAAGCCGGCATCGTGATCAAGCTGGAGCTGTTTTCCTCGGGAACCGTCTCGACATGATCGCGTCGAAACGGCAGGGCTGCGATGGTTCCGCCGCAAACAATCAGGGCGCCAATAGTGAGACTTCGCATAGCCGGGGACTCGCAAGCTGGATGGTGAAAAGAAGACCAGCTTCGTCCTTGAAACGCACATCGATCGCTTCATGCGTGTGCTTCTATCTCTCCTTTTCGGCGCTTCCGCCTGCCAAAATCCCGAGATTCTCAGTGATGCCGAAAAACCCGAGTATTCGCGATAGTCGGGAGCGAAGCCAACGAGGGAACACGGGCCCAATGAGTAACAAGTCGAAAAGCGGCGAAACCTGCAGCTTGCGATTCTTGCCGACCGTAAGCCCGAAGCTCACGCCACTCAATGTTCTCCCGATGCTAGGCCGCTCGCTCGATCGGCTCGCCTGATAATTCGCCGACGGCATCACCGACCAAATCGAGCGTTTGGTCGCGGCGCAAAACCGAACGGCCCATCCAAGCCCGGTTGAGCACGATTTCAATCCCAAGGTACACGTCGGGAGAGAACTGCATCCGCAGAGACTTCGTCAACGAATCGTTGGTTCCGCGGCCAGGATGATTGCGTCGCACTTTGAGGTCGGGAGTCGACAGATAGAGTTCGTCGATTAAATCCAAACACCAATCCGTCTCGTCTTGCCGAGCGGGATCGTAAAGGAGCCCGACGTCGCCGCGTCGCCAGTGCCCCTCGCGCGTCTTGGCCGCAAATGTCCGGATCGACAAATGCACGACATAGGACCAACTCCGCAATAAGTCGAGCAACTGCCGCTGGACGCGATTACGGTACGGCGTGTAGATCTCTTGGACGATCACTTCGCGTGTCAGCGTGGGTAAAGCTCGAGCCCCGGCGGGGAAGAGCTGACGATGGTGCAGCGAGTGGCCCACGTTGATCAGATCGCCGCGGTACTCGTTACAGACAACGACGCCTCCGCAGCGATGCGCCAAACGCCGTGCCGCGAAGTTGGCTTCCCGATCAACCGCGGGACGAAGCAGTTGATCCCCGCCGATTCGACCCGCGATCACTCCCGCTGAGGAGAGCTCCGTCCCCTCTAAATGGGACCGCAACCGAGAAGGCGTTTTCCAGCCTCCGGTATCGCAGGTAATCAACAGGCTCACGCGATCGACTCCGATGGGCGATCAGACGAATGCCAGTGATGTGCCCGACCGGTCAAAGACTCCAAATCAGCCCAGAACTCCGGGTAGGTTTTCCGCGTGCATGCTGGATTGAGAATTTCGATACCCGCGATCCGCAATCCTAACAATGCAAAGCTCATCGCCATGCGGTGGTCGTTGTAAGTCTCCAAGACAACGGTTTCGTCGCTGGCGATTCGCTCGGCCGTCAATGGATACACCGTCAGTCCATCGTCGTGCTCGTCGACTCGCCCGCCCAGCTTTCTCAGTTCGATAGCGAGGTTGCCGATCCGATCGGTCTCTTTGAACCGATTGTGTCCCACGCCGCGAATGCGAGTCGGTCCGTCGGCAAAGAGCGCGACGACTGACAGGGTCTGCACTGTGTCGCTGATCTCGCCCATCTGCACGTCGATCCCACGCAGCGATGGCGGACTCAAGGCGGCAGGTTCCGAACCAGCTGTCTCCGCCGCGATCTCGATTCCGGCGTCGGTCGCTGTGTAGTCGCAGCCCATCTGCGCTAGCACCCGGGCGAACCCGACATCACCTTGGGAGGCGTCTTCGCCGAGTCCCTGGACGAGCACACGCCCGCCGCTGATTGCTGCTGCCGCCCAGAAATAGCTCGCTGCCGACGCGTCTGGCTCAATCGCCCATTCACACCCGACGTACTCGCCACCAACGGTAACAGCAGACAGTTTTCCATCGTCGTCCTGTTCCCACTGCGTCTGGCCACCGAACGTCTGCATCAATCCGGCCGTCATGCGAACATAGGGCATCGACACCATCTCGCCGACAATTTCCATCCGGACCGCTTGGCTCGCGATGGGGGCAGCCATCATCAAACCACTGAGGTACTGGCTACTCACGCCACCGCTTACTGCGAGCCCTGATCCTTTCCAGCCGCGTGAATCGATACTCACCGGCGGGCAACCGCCGGGGGACTCCGCGACAATTTCGCCATCCAAGATCGGCTTGATCGCATCGACCAAATCACCGATCGGTCGTTCACTCATCCGTGGGATCCCCGACAAGCGGTAGCGTCCCCCGAACGCGGACAGGGCGGCGGTTAGGAATCGGATTGTCGTGCCGCTGTTGGCGATGAACATCTCGACGGGCGACTGAGCACTGATGCGTCTGGCGTCTTCGCTGATCACCCCACCGATTCCCTCGATTACGAGTGCCTGGCCTCCATCGACCTTCTTGATCGCAACGCCGATCTTGGCGAGCGACTCGATCATCACCTCGGTGTCTTCGCTGACCAGGGTACCGCTCAGCCGGCTCGTGCCGCTGGCGAAGGCGGCGCAGACCAAGGCGCGGTTCGTCAAGCTCTTGCTGCCTGGTGGCCGAACGCTTCCCTCGACGGGGCCCCCCGGGACAACGCACACCCGAGTCGACGGAGCTGCTGCGATGGGATCGGTCATGAGCGAGAGAGGGGGATGTTGGAAAGGAAACGGCGTGGCGAACTCGACAGGAGAAAATCGCGAAAGTCGCCACGACTTTTTAGTAATTGATCAGCCCGCGAAGAACGGATCTTTCGAATCATTGTAGGCTTGTTGGTTCGGAATCCAAAGAGAACCGACCACCATCAGCCCGAGAGTCGCGGTGTGGATCAACCAGGCGGCGTTCTGCGTCATGACGGTGTGCATGGTGACCAGCGACATGACGACCAAGACCGCCAAGAACCGGCGTTCGGCCCGCCGCGCCGCCGCGCCCGTGGACAGCTTTGCTAGCAATAACGCCGCGAGGGCGATCAAAGGCAACCCGAGAACACTCAACGCCGAGGTCAACAATACGAATTGGGCCATTACTTTACATCCTTGTGAGTCGCCGAAAAGGCTCGAACGTCCCGCTCGAGCGTCTGATTAGCGTCCTTGCCAACCTGACAATTCGGTTCTCTCGTATTTCCCCCGTCTTGGGGAAGGCCGAACTTAACTAAATTTTGGAAATTTTCATCAAAAATAACCACTACCATCCGATTAACCCGCAAATTCTTCCCATTTTGACTCAGCTGACGTTGGGCTGGACGCCGAAAACAATCTTAGAACGCCTCGCCCGTCGAGGATTTTTACTGAAAGCGATCCCACTCGGCATTTGCTATGACTGCTTCCCAATCCGCCCGATTCCGTTTCTCCGCATCAGCCGTTGTCAGTTTTGTCTGGTTGGGGTGCCTGCTAGGCGGCCTGATGGTTCTCGGTGGCTGCCGCTTATGCGCCGATTGCGACGACGAGGCCTACGCATCCTACGGCGGTGCGTGGCAGCGAACCCTGCGGGACTCGGGGCGTGTCGGCAGCATCTTTGACCCCGGTGGCAGCCGAGCGTCGGACCTGTCCGCCCGCGCTCAATCCGATGGTCCCAGCATGGACTACGCCGGTGGGGACGATGGCGATTCCAGTGACGCCGCCCCAAACGCTGAGGCGTCCGGCGCACCCCAAGACCGAGACATCATGGATACCGACGGGGAAGCCCCTCCCGCCCAGGACAGCGAAGCGGAGCAGCGGGAGCGAGAAAAACGGTTCCGCGAATTTGAGCTAGAGGATATCAACCATCGCCCCGCGGCAGGCAACGCAGGCGATTGGCAGTAGAGGAGCAGGCAAATCGCACAATGCCTGTTAAGATACAGTCCCCCGCCTCTCCTTCCCTCCCCCGCGCCAGCGAGCGTTAACATACCGTGCTCAAGGTAGATCCTCGCAAACTCGTCGGACCCGCGATGGCATTGGTGCTCTTCGCGTTTGCCATTCGGTTGCTCATTACCGAAGCGAGCAAAGTTTCTCGTGAAGATTTTGTTCATGGGCTAACCAGCGTTCAGCCCGCCTACCTCGTCATCGCAGCGATGTTGATTGCGTTGAATTACGGGTTGCTAGCCTGCTACGACTTGCTCGCCCTGCGGTACGTGCGCCGGGTCTTGCCACTGCGGCGGGTCGCCCTGGTCTCCTTCATCGGCTATTCACTGGGCAATAACCTCGGCACGCTGATCGCAGCGGCCCCGATTCGATATCGCTTCTACCATCGCTGGGGCCTGAGCCACACTCAGATCGTGGCGCTGGTTTCGGTCTTGGGGCTGACGTTCTGGTCAGGTGTCTGCTTGCTCGGCGGCATTGCCCTCACGCTGGCACCGATTGAGCTGCCCGCGAAGTACGCCCTGCCCTTTGGCACGCGAACGCTCGGCATCATCTTGCTGAGCATCAGCTTCCTGTACGGGATGGTTTGCTTGTTTTGGCACAAACCTTGGCCGATCGGCCGGCTGCACCTGCGGCCTCCCTCGGTAGGACTCGCCACGGTTCAGGCGTCGGTGGCGGCGGTAGATCTGCTGATCTCCGCGACAGCTCTTTATCTCGTGATGCCCGGTAACGCCGTCGTCCCCTTCCCAATGGTATTGGCCGCTTATCTGGTCGCCATCGTGATCTCGTTGATCTCTCAAGTCCCCGGCGGACTCGGCGTCCTCGAGCTCATTCTCTGGACGCTGCTCAAGGACACCGTCGGACAACCCGTGCTCGCGTCGGTCTTGATCTTCCGCATCCTCTACTACTTCGTACCGCTGTTCATTGGCATGATTGTTCTGGTCGCGCACGAGATATACAGTGGCGCAGTCGAAGCACGGACGGACGCGAAGTTTGCTGCCGACCATCCCTCGGACCCTACCCCGCCGCGGCCCGCCGACACACCCGCACGACCCTCCTCTGAAGAACAATCATGAACCAAGCTTACAACTCGCTCAACGCTGAAGAAGCTCGCGTGATCTTGCAGAAAGGCACCGAGGCTCCTGGCCCGGGCGGATACACGAACACGAAAGATGCCGGTACGTATGTTTGCCGCCAGTGCAATGCGGAGCTGTACCGTAGCGACGACAAGTTCGATAGCCATTGCGGCTGGCCAAGTTTCGATGACGAAATCGAAGGTGCTATTCTCCATGACGTCGATGCCGACGGCAGGCGAACCGAAATCATGTGCGCCAATTGTGGCGGTCACCTCGGCCACGTGTTTCAGGGGGAACGATTGACCGACAAAAACACACGCCACTGCGTCAACAGCATTTCAATGCGCTTCATTCCAGCTGGCCAAGAAATCCCCGCAACCATCCACGCCGAAAAGAAGTAAACTCGAAGCAACCTGGTCACACGGTAGCATCGCATGATCGATAAGTGGCGAGGCGACGAGCAGTCGGTTACCCATCAAGGATCCACTGTCAACTTGCCTGACAGGAATCGCCGTTTTGTGATTAGAAGATGGAGGGTTCAAGCTGCTCCCATGTGGGCGTGCCCCGCATCAGCGCAAAGTTTGTCGGCTTGGTTTCCTGCCAGACAAGCCGACAGGGGAACGCGTGTCGATGACGCCGTTTTCTAATTTCAAAACGTCGCTTCGGCGTGTGACAAGCACACGGGGGAGCAAACCTGCTGACTATCTACAAGTATCCCGATCGGGATTTCAGACAATAGCCGTAGGTCAGCGCAGCGCCAGCTACGGTGCAGGGTTGAAGGAGTAGCGTCGACCCCGAAGTGGGTCGCAGACCCCGTCCTGAATGATCCAGTGTGGTGGATTTTTTGGTTCATCCGACGGAAGCGTGCGCAGAGCACAGCGGAAGGTTTTTTGAGGCATGGCTCGAGTATCCAATGATCGTTCAAAAATGCGTCCCTGACGAACAAGCGCTCGCCAGGGACCGACAACACCATTGGCGTACCGCTTTTGCAGGGAAACGCTGGCGACCGAGATATCCCTTGCCAAGCCAGCACCTCTGCAGAGCTCGGCTCGAATGGCGTGGACTTAAGCGATTGCCGCCTGTGAGACATCCTTCCGTCGAGCTTGTCTCGGCGGAGGAATCAACTGGCAGCTACCGAAAAAATGCGAAGTAGAAACGGTGCTCCGTCTCGGGCTTGTCCCGGCGGTCACACGACTTGCTTCGCTGATTCCGCCGGGACAAGCCCGGAGCGGAGATCGATCTGGCGAGGGCGTTTTGCAGGTAGCTTGCAGTTGCCGCTCCGCCCGGACAAGCCGGACGGAAGCGAAAACAGATGCCCGTGAAACTCGAGTAAAGCTGCTTAAGTCCACGCCATTCGAGCTCGGCTCCGTTTCACCCGCCAGTGCCAGTCTAACATTGATAATCACATCCCACAAATAAATCCTTCGATACGGGAGCCATGCCTTGAAAACCTCGGGCGCACGCTTCCGTCGGATGAGCCGATTTTTTCAGTACTGTACTCCTGCGCCGAGTAATTTGCGATTCATTCTGAAATCGCATGTAGTTCAGGTGCCGGGAATAACGGAGCGAAGCTCTGTGAGGACGCTGGCTTGGAAAGGAACAATCCGTTCGCCTGTCATTTCCTGCACAACCTGGGCGATAGTGGTGCGGCCCAAACGCAGTGAGCTTGCCCTTTTTCTCACGGGACGCAGGAGTCCAAGCCTCGAAAATACCGCATCCTGGATGACCGCCAATAAAAGGCGAGAAGCCCCCCTGTCAAAGCCTGAATAAATCCGAGAGAATTCCCGAAACCTGGCCGACGCTGCGGAGTTTCATAACCCCCTAAGGCGTCGCAAGACCTTACTTCCCCACGCAAACCACAGCGAATCGACTCGGTTCGTCCTGCCGGATCTGCTCAGATCCAGTAATTCATTGTCTTGCCAAGCCGAAAACCAATTCTCTGAGGTGGCTGCTAACTGCTGCGCCTACACTCTTTCACTAAGGTATTTTGTGTTGATCCATCGAAGTTCTAGGCACGCTTTCACACTGGTCGAGCTGCTTGTCGTCATCGCCATCATCGGCGTCTTGGTAGGACTGCTGCTTCCTGCAGTTCAGGCTGCTCGCGAGGCAGCTCGCCGAATGAGCTGCAGCAATAATTTCAAGCAGATTGGCTTGGGTATCCATAACTACCACGCTTCCTTCAACATGATTCCCAAACATGGGACGGGGACACCGAACCGAGCGGGCGGCAACCCAGACGGTGGATCTGTCGGGGCTGCTCCGCTGGCGAACAATCGCATGTCTCTCTCTTTCCTCGTGCCGCTCTTGCCGTTCGTCGAGCAGCAGGCAATGTGGCAGCAGATAAGCAACCCTCATACTGATCCAGTATCAGGTGCGAGATTCCCTTCCATGGGACCAGACCCGCGCCGGTCGCTTGGTAGCCAAGCGGCTGCCGGGTATTCGCCCTGGATGGCTGACGTGCCCACCTTTCGCTGCCCCAGCGATCCGGGCAAGGGGCTGCCAGCTCAAGGACGCACCAACTACATGGCATGCATTGGAGATTCAGCACAAATGACGGCGGGTGGCCGTAACGACAGTGGCGTGGAATCAACTGCTGCCGCGATTGCAAGAGCAGCCTCCTGCCGCGGTTTCTTTGTGCCGCGGTACGAATCCTCCTTCAAGGACGTCCTAGACGGTCTATCCAATACGATCTGTGCCGGCGAAATGCCGACCGATATTGGCGACAATGACGTGCGCACGCATGCTGGTCAATCAGTCGGCAACAATGTCAAAATCGCGAATGGTGTCCAATCATGCGACACCTTCGTGGATCCAGAACGTCCACAATTCTGGGCGCCCACGGCAACATATGCCTTGATTCAAGGATCGGCTTCCGAGCCAGAGCAACGGCGTGGATTTCAATGGGCCCACATGCGGGGAATCTGGGGTAGTGTTCACACCATCTCCCCACCGAATAGCAAATTGTGCATGGAGACAAACAATTTCAATAGTGGAATCCTGCCAATGGGGAGCCGTCACCAGGGAGGTTGTCATGTATTGATGGGCGACGGTGCCGTGAAGTTCGTGACCGACTCAATCGAGTCGGGAAATCAGAACAGCGCTCAAGTCGGAAACGCTGCAGGAATGCTGAGTGCAGGAATGCAAAGCCCCTTTGGCCTGTGGGGTGCATTGGGAACAAAAGCTTCTTCAGAAAGCGATGCGGCGATATAGTCGCTAGGGTTGTGCCGGCTTGAGCCGGCACGCCAGACCCCAATCTAAGTTTTCTTCTACTAAATCAGGCTATTGTATGAATTTCCCCGCTCTTGGATCGCTTCTCTTGTTGTTTACCTGCATGCTCGTCGGGTGTGGTGGATCGACCGAACCTACTGAATCCGCCGAACAAAGCGAGGTAGAAAAGTGGGTCTCTGATAATCCCGCACCGCCTCCCACGCCAGTCGACAATGAAAAGTTTTGATCAGCGATTCGATCTGCCGACCCTTGTCAGCATAACCACCGAAGGTGGCGCTACGCTGACCTACGGATATTGTCGATAATCCCTGACGGGATAGTTTTGGGTATCCAACAGCTCGCTGCTTCATTTAATACGGCACTTAATACTCCCGCGTTCCTAACGCTTCCAGCTTGCGATCGGCAATAACTCGCAAGCTGGAAGCTTACGCCACTTCTAAACTTATTCCTGATTCCGCTGGCGTGCGATCGTCCATTCAATCGCCGCAATCAGCGCCCGGGCTTTGTTGAGCGTCTCTTCGTATTCTTTATCAGGATCGCTGTCCGCGACGACGCCGCAACCGGCCTGCACGTGATAGGTGTTGTTCTGGAAGACGATTGTGCGCAGCGCCAAGCATGTGTCCATGTTGCCGCGGTAGTCGATATATCCGACCGCGCCTGCGTAGGGGCCTCGGCGATGGGGTTCGATTTCGTCGATCACCTCCATGGCGCGGACCTTCGGCGCCCCGGAGACGGTGCCGGCGGGCAAGCAGGCCTTGAGCGCATCAAAGGCGTCGAGTCCTTCACGCAGTTTGCCACGGACCTCGCTGCTGATGTGCATGACGTGCGAATATCGCTCGATCACCATGATCTCGGTCAGTTCCACAGTGCCGAACTGAGCAACTCGCCCGATGTCATTTCGCCCGAGATCGACGAGCATGACGTGTTCGGCCCGTTCCTTGGGATCATCCAGTAGCTCCTTCTCGAGTGCGATGTCCTCAGCTTCGTTGGCGCCGCGAGGCCGGGTGCCAGCGAGCGGCCGGACCGTGACGATTCCCTCTTTGACGCGGCACATGATCTCGGGGCTGCAGCCGACGAGCACGCACTCAGGGCTGCGCACAAAGAACATGAATGGAGACGGATTGACCACTCGCAACGAGCGATAGACTGCGAACGGATCGACGTCCGAATGAACCGTCAGCCGCTGACTTGGAACAACCTGGAAGACGTCGCCTGCACGGATGTACTCGACGCAACTCCGCACCGCGTCGCAGAACGTTTCGCGGGTGAAGTTGGACTCCACAGGCAATCGGTGACTTTGATCGGTTTCGCGGATCTCTTCGCATTGATGCGGCAATGGCTGGTTGAGCCGTTCGATGGTCTGATCGACTTCCGCCGCCGCGGCAGCGAAAACGACCGCGGGATCGCTGGAGAGGTTTGCCTGGGGGTTGGATGGGGCTGAGCTAGTGGCGTTCTCTTGCTCGCGACGGGCGGAGCCGTCGGTCGACAATGGGTCGCTTGTTTGCTCGCGACGGGCGGAGCCGTCGGTCGACGATTTGTTGCCTGTTTGCTCACGACGGGCGGAGCCGTCGGTCGACAATGGGTCGCCTGTTTGCTCGCGACGGGCGGAGCCGTCGGTCGACGATGGGTCGGAGGTGATGCCGCGGCAATCGGCGAGCGACACGACGGTGATGGTTTTGTCGACGTGGTCGAAAACGCAAAGGGTGTGGTAGAAGGCGAAATCTAAATCGGGCAGGTTCCGGTCGTCTTCGCAGGAGTCTGGCAAGTCCTCGACGTAGCGAACGACGTCGTATCCGGCATACCCAATCGCGCCGCCGATGAACGGGGGCAAGGACTCCAGGGTAGCGGTCCGATCACGAAAACGCGTTCGGAATTCATCGAGCGGGTTGTCACAATCAGTTTTGACCTCAGTGCCGCTGGCCATGTCCGTCTGGGTGACGGTCTTGCCTTTGGCGGCGAAGCGTGCCAGAGGCTTCGAACCCAAGAAACTGTATCGGCCGACCTTCTCTCCACCGATGACGCTCTCGATCAAAAATGCAGGTCCACCATCGTCGAGCAGCGTGAACGCGGTCACAGGCGTCAAGGCATCGGACAGTAGACGACGGTATACGGGAACGAAGTCATACTCGCGGGCGAGTCGAGCGAATTCGTCAGCGGACGGGTGATGCATTTTGGCTTTCTGGGTAGGTCTGCGGCGGATATCGCCAGTTTGGACACTCGACGGACAATCGACAACCGGGACAATCGATGCGATTTTTGGGTTCACGTGTTCGGGGAAAACGAGACTTTGGGCTATCGACAACCAACCGCACGACGTTGACACTCCAACCCCCAGCGATAGAATCCTGTGGGACTCCGATTTTGAACCCTCGCCCTCTTTTGGCCCGTAATACCGACACCCCCCGCCCGCGAGATTCACATGAAATGTCAGTATTGCGATAAACCCGCTACGTTTCACATCACCGAGTTAACCGAACCGGACGGCCCTCAGATCCTCCATCTCTGCGAACACCACGCGAGAACGGTTCTGCAAAAAGAAGAACCCAGTCCGATCAAAACGGTCACAGGGGCTCTCGCGAAACAACTGCAACTGGGCCAAACCAAGGAAGAGCTTCGCAAACTCGACAAGAAAGCCTGTCCGTCGTGCGGGATCACCTTTTTTGAGTTTCGCAACACCGGACGACTGGGGTGCCCAATGGACTATACCCACTTCGAGTCCGATTTGACCCCGCTACTCCTGAATATTCACGATTCACTTCAACATACCGGCAAACGACCGTCCCGCGCCGCAGCGAATGTGGACGCACAAGCCGAGTTGATCAGTCTGCGCAAAGAAATGGAGGCCGCCGTGCAGAGCGAACAGTACGAGAAGGCATCGAAAATTCGCGATCGCATCAATGAGATCCAAGGCGATCCCAAACACCCAGGCTTCGTCGCGCCAGCGACCGATGATGAGGGCGACGCCGATCTGTCCGGTGACGCCCAAGACGCACCTGGCGAAGGCGGAGGCGGACTGTGAAAGAACCTTCGGACCTCTCGATTCTCGTCAAAAACAGCGGCGAATGGCTCAAAGGCACTGGCCCTGAATCGGATATCGTAATCAGCAGCCGGATTCGACTCGCGCGAAACCTCGCTGGGTTTCCCTTCATCAAGAAGTGCAGCGAGGACGATCGACGAAAAATCGAACGCCAGGTTCGGACGCGCCTCGAAGCGATGTCGGCCTGGAAAGATATCCAATATGTTCACGTCGATACGCTTTCGGAAGTCGACCGGCAATTCCTCGTCGAACGCCAACTGATCAGCCGCGAGATCGCCGAAGCCGAGGGCAGCCGCGCCGTCGCGATCGATCCCGGCGAACAGTACTCGGTGATGGTCAACGAAGAAGACCACCTGCGGATCCAGGTCATGCACAGCGGCCTGGACCTCGACAGTGCCTGGGACCAAATCGACCGCATCGACGATACTGTCGAAGGTGAATTGCTGTACGCGTTTCATCCTAAGTTTGGATATCTCACCGCCTGCCCCACCAACGTGGGCACCGGGCTGCGTGTCAGCGTGATGTTGCATCTGCCCGGACTCGTCATCACTCAACAGATCGACAAGGTCTTCCGCAGCATGCAGCGGATCAATGTGACGGTCCGCGGTCTATACGGGGAAGGGTCACAGTACACCGGTGACTTCTACCAGGTCAGCAATCAGGTCACCCTGGGCCACACCGAACGAGAGCTTTTGACGATGGTCGGTGATGAGGTCGTGCCTCGGATCATCGATTACGAACGGAAGGCGCGTGATTTTCTGATGGAAAAAGGCGAGCAAGATTTGCTCGACGACGTCAGCCGCGCGTTGGGGATCCTCAGCACGGCTCGTAAAATCAGCAGCGAGGAGACGATGCACTATCTCTCCAAGGTTCGCTTGGGCGTCAACCTCGGCCTAATCGACGACGTGGAAGTGGCCACGATCAACAAGCTGTTCATCCATACCCAACCGGCGCACCTGCAAAAACTGCGAGGACGGATGCTGACGACCAGCGACCGACACGTCGAACGGGCCAACTACCTGCACCAGCACCTACGAAACGGCGGCCCGGCGGACGTGAACTGATGACCGAACCTCGCCAGACGTCGGCTCGCGAGATCTTGGTCAAGGGCGCCCGGGAACACAACCTGCGAGACATCGATCTGTCGCTCCCACGCGGCAAGTTGATCTGTTTCTCGGGTGTGTCGGGCAGTGGCAAGAGCTCGCTCGCCTTCGATACGCTTTATGCTGAGGGCCAACGCCGGTACGTGGAGAGTCTGAGTAATTCGGCTCGCCAAGTGATGGGGCAAATGCCCAAGCCAGACGTGGATCTGGTCTCGGGCCTGAGTCCATCGATCTCGATCAGCCAAAAATCGACGGGCAATAACCCGCGAAGTACCGTCGGCACGATCACCGAAATTCAGGATTTTCTCCGTGTGCTTTTCGCTCGCGTGGGTACGGGCTATTGCCCACATTGTGAAATCCCCATCCAAGCTCAAACCGGCGACGCCATCGTCAGCCGAACCCTTGGCTGCGTCGCCGATGCCGTGCTTGACCGCGAAGATGATGATCCATCAGGCCCGGGGGACGACGAGGAATCATCCGCAGCGTTATGGATTCTCGCGCCCTTGGCACGGGGCCAGAAAGGCGAATTCAAAGACCTTTTTGAAGACCTGCGGAAGCAGGGGTTCAACCGCGCCCGCGTCGATGGCGAAACCATCCGGCTCGCAGAGCCGCCGCCACTTGACCGAACCGTACGTCACGATGTCGAGGTCGTCGTCGACCGGATGGTGCTGCCGCGTGACATCGACGCGTCGTTCGATCGAGCTCGCTTGAGCGAAGCGGTGGCGTTGGCCTTGAAACTCGGCGACAGCACGCTGATCGCATCGGTCAGTCGGGTGGACGCAGAATCGATCGCTCCGACGAAAAACGATCATCTGTTTTCCTCACGCAACTCCTGCCCGCAGTGCGGCACGAGTTTCCGAGCTCCGACACCACAGCTGTTCAGTTTCAACAGCCCTCAGGGGATGTGCGAATCCTGTGACGGGATCGGCCGGATGTACACATTCGTGCCGGAGCTATTGATACCCGATGGATCGAAATCGATCCGCAAAGGTGCGATCTCTCTGCTCGGTAAATGGGGTGACGTGGGCCGTTATCGCCGCCATATTTACATGGGCTTTGCAGACGCGATCGATGAAGCCTTTGAATTAGAACCGGGGACCATGCTCGACACGAGCTGGGACGAGCTTCCCGAGCAAGCGCGTCATGTGTGGTTATGGGGCGCCGATGAAACCGTGGATCCTGCCAGCATTAGTGGCAAGAAGGCTAAGAAGTACATCCACGATTTCGATGGAATGATCCCCGAACTGCTCGATCGCTATCGAACGAGCCGCAATAAAATGCAATTGCGGCAGTTCGAGAAGCACATGAACACCATCGATTGTCCCGATTGCCGGGGGCGACGACTGAACCCACAGGCCTCGGCCGTCCGGATCACCACGTCGGAACAATCGTTTGTCGACGCGCCTTCGAAAACGCTGCCTCAGCTGTGTGGTCTCTCGATCGAACAGCTCAACGAGTTCTTTCAAAACATCGAGTTATCGGCGACCGATGCGACGATCGCGACCGAGGCCCTCAAAGAGATTCGTGGCCGAATTGGGTTCCTGCTCGGTGTGGGATTGGATTATCTCACACTTGGCCGAACCGCACCGACGCTCTCGGGGGGCGAATCCCAACGGATTCGTCTCGCCGGACAAATCGGCTCGGGACTCGCCGGCGTGCTGTACATCCTCGACGAACCCTCGATCGGCTTGCACCCACGCGACAACGACCGACTGATCGCGACCCTCGAGCGGCTGCGTGATGGGGGCAACACGCTGATTGTTGTCGAGCACGATGAAGACACGATGCGGGCGTCGGACTTAATCGTCGACTTCGGGCCGGGGCCCGGCGTCAAAGGTGGTCATGTCGTCGCGACGGGCACGATCGAGGAAGTCTGCGAATGCGCCGAAAGCGTCACGGGTGCGTTCCTGTCCGGTCGCCGTGAGATCCTGCCGCCCGCCACGCCGCGAGCCATCGATCCAGACCGGAAACTGACCGTCCGCGGTGCCCGTTTTCATAACTTGAAGAACGTCGATGTCGACATTCCGCTCGGCGTGGTTGTCTGTGTTACAGGCGTCTCAGGAAGCGGAAAGAGCTCGTTGATTAGCGGCATTCTTGAACCCGCCCTGCGCCGCGACCTCAATCGCGCTGAATCCGAACCGGGCGATCATGACGCCATCGAGGGGATCGAGCATCTCGACAAGATCATCGCGATCGACCAATCCCCGATCGGACGCACTCCCCGCAGTAATCCTGCGACCTATGTGAAGGTGTTCGACGAGATCCGTAGCCTCTTTGCGAAACTCACCGACGCAAAGACACGAGGGTACACCGCGGGCCGGTTTAGCTTCAATGTCGACGGTGGCCGCTGCAGCGCCTGCGACGGCAACGGCGCGAACAAGCTTGAGATGGATTTTCTCGCCGATATCTGGGTCACCTGCCCGGTCTGCAATGGTCAACGCTACAACCGCGAAACACTCGCGGTGACGTTCAAAGGGAAATCCATTGCCGATGTGCTCGAAATGGATATTTCGCAGGCACTGGAGCTGTTCGAGAATGTTCCTCGGATCGCTGAGAAGCTGCAGACGCTCGTTGACGTTGGGCTGGAGTATCTCAAGCTCGGGCAACCCTCCCCGACGCTTTCGGGCGGCGAGGCCCAACGGATCAAGCTGTCCAAAGAACTCAGTCGCCGGGACACTGGCAATACGCTCTACGTGCTCGATGAGCCCACCACTGGGCTGCACTTCGCCGACATCGAACTCCTGCTCGGAGTGATCAACCAACTCGCCGACCGGGGGAATTCGATCGTGATCGTCGAGCATAATCTCGACGTAATCAAAACAGCGGACTGGGTCATCGACATCGGCGTCGAGGGTGGCCGAGGCGGCGGCGAGGTGATCGCCGAAGGGCATCCGAGCGAAGTTGCGAAAGTAACCGATAGCTACACCGGCGCAGCGATCGCCAATGTGCTCGGCATCAAGCGTCCCAACCGCAAAGCGGTCGCGGAGGTCATTCGAGAGGTCGCGACACCCGACGCCTTGGCCCGCACCCACGTGGTTGTCGAAGGTGCCTGCGAACATAACTTGAGGCACGTCAATGTGGCCGTCCCCCGCGATGCCATGACGGTGTTCTGCGGCCCGAGCGGTAGCGGCAAGAGTTCCCTCGCGATGGATACGATCTACGCCGAAGGGCAGCGTCGCTATGTGGAGTCCTTGTCGAGCTACGCGCGTCAGTTCATCGGCCAGGTGCAAAAGCCCAAAGCGGAACGGATCGAGGGGTTGTCGCCCGCCGTCGCGCTTGAGCAAAAGAACCTCGGCCATTCGCCTCGAAGTACCGTGGGCACGGTCACGGAGGTCTACGACTACCTGAGGATTCTCTTTGCCAAGCTCGGGACGATGCATTGCCCTGATTGCGAGCTGCCGATCGGCACCCAGACGTCCGATCAAATTATCGAGAAGGTACTGAGCCTGGACGAAGGCACACGTGCCCTGTTGCTGGCGCCGATCGACGTCGCCCCGGGTGAGGCCTCCATCGAGACTTGGCAGACACTCCGCGCCAGCGGTTATGGGCGGGTCCGCATTGATGGCGAGACCGTTGAGCTCGATGCCGCCAAGCCGCTCGATTCGCGCCGTGTGCAAAGTGTCGCGGTGGTCGTCGACCGCATCACCGTTCGCAGCGAAGAACGCTCGCGGATCAGTGACAGTGTCGAGCAAGCACTCTCGCTCGGCGTGGGGGTGATCGAGATCGCGATCGCGGATGCGGATCGGCCCGAACCCGAATGGGAGACGATCCGTCACAGCCAACACCTCGTTTGTGGTGGTTGCGGACGCTCCTTCCAAGCCCTCACCCCACACCACTTCTCGTTTAATTCGACAATCGGATGGTGCCCGGGTTGCCAGGGATTGGGAACGCAGACGGGAACCAACCCCGCCGCCTTGATGGGCACGCCGCAGCAAACACTCGCCGATGGCGGTGCGCTGCTGTGGCCGAAAACGGATCAAGCCGTCAGTCAGTGGATGCTGCAGGCGTTGTCTCGCTCGACCGCAATCCCGATCGACAGCCCAATCGAGCTGCTAACGCTGTCGCAGAAACGCATGCTGTTTCACGGGCTGGCCGACCGTTGGGTCGAGGTCCGCCGCAGCGATGCCGTGGGCGCTTCGTCCGACTTGGCCGCCGCAGCGGGAGGTGGCGGCAAGGGGCATCCCGACGACATTCTGTTTCGCTATCAATTCAAGGGATTCTACCCTGCCCTGGAGGAGGCCTCGCGGCTGACGCCAGGGTTGCGGGCGAAGCTCGAGACATTCGTCGCCGAGATTGACTGCAGTGTGTGCAACGGTGCTCGCTTGCGGGACGATGCCGCCGCAGTGCGTTTCCGCGACCACACCATCGGCGATCTGGTCCACATGCCACTGGATCGGCTTGACGCTGAGGTCGCCAGCTGGCAGCTCGACCAGCGAGAACAGAAGATTGCCGGGGAGCTGATTCGCGAAGTCCAATCGCGAGTGAATTTCTTGCGTGACGTGGGGCTTGACTACCTGACGCTGCACCGGGGCGCCGCGACCCTGTCCGGGGGCGAGGCCCAGCGGATACGGCTGGCCGCGCAGCTCGGCAGCGGTCTTTGTGGCGTGCTTTACGTTCTCGACGAGCCGACGATTGGACTGCACCCTCGCGACAACCTACGCCTGCTTTCGGCGCTGCACCGGTTGCGTGATCAAGGCAACACGTTGCTCGTCGTCGAGCATGACCACGATGTGATCGCCGGGAGTGACTACCTCTGTGATTTCGGTCCGCTCGCCGGTCGACACGGCGGCAATATCGTCGCCCAAGGTCCCCCGGAGCAGATCGAACCGGCTGCCACCTCCGTAACGGCTCCCTACCTGTCCGGCGAGCAGCAGATCGAACTACCCGCGGTGCGGCGCCCGGTCCTGTCACCGGCGGGCAAACCGATGGTCGACTTCATCAGCATTCGTGGTGCTCGCGAGAACAACCTTGACGATGTCGATGTCGATATCCCGCTGGGGACGATGACCGCAGTGACCGGTCCCAGTGGCAGTGGCAAGAGTTCGCTCATCAACGGGATCCTCTATCCCGTACTCGCTCGCCGCCTCCATCGAGCCAAAGTCAAATCAGGCCGGCACGATGAGATCACCGGACTGCGATACATCAACAAAGTCATCCGAGTCGACCAATCGCCACTAGGCAATTCTCCGTCGAGCAACCCGGCTACCTATACGGGCGTGTTCGACCTGATCCGTGGTGAATTCGCGAGTCTGCCGGCCGCCCGTGAGCGACGGTTCACGCCGCGAACGTTCAGTTTCAATGTCGCTGGCGGACGCTGTGAAACCTGCGAGGGGACCGGGCAGCGCAAGATCGAAATGCACTTCTTGCCCGACGTCTGGATCGCCTGCGAAGAATGTCATTCGCGGCGATACAACGAAGACGTCCTGCAGGTCAAATTGAATGGCCGCAGCATTGCTGATGTGCTGGAAATGCCCTGCTCCGAAGCCGTCGAACTGTTCGCCGAGCAACCCAAGATCCAACACGTCATGCAAACGCTCTGCGACGTAGGACTCGATTACGTCACGCTCGGTCAGTCGGCTCCCACCCTGTCCGGTGGTGAAGCGCAACGGGTGAAACTCGCCGCGGAGCTGGCCCGGCCCGCCACCGGGCACACACTCTACCTACTCGACGAGCCCACGACGGGACTTCATTTTGGCGATATTGAAAAGTTGCTGCAGGTGATGCAACGACTCGTCGATATCGGCAATACCGTGATCGTGATCGAACACAATCTGGACGTGATCAAGTGTGCTGACTGGATCATCGACATGGGCCCCGGCGCTGGCGTCCACGGCGGCAGCATCGTGTTTGAAGGCACCCCCGAAGCTCTCGCGGCAACAGCCAAGGATAGCGACGGCGAGGTTTCAGTCACGGCTCCCTTCCTCGCCGACGCCCTCAGCGGCACACGAACAGCCCAGCCCACACCGCCTCGAACCGATGTCGAGTACGCGGCAGGCGCTGATGCATTGAGCGCCGCCCCAGCGGGTGAATCGCCGGACCAAGTCGAGCAATTTATTCCCAACGGGGCAGCGACACCGGCAGGATCGCGCCGTCACGTGATTTCGGGAGCAGCCGATGACGCAGACGGGCCCGACCAAGTGAGCGGGCCGGAGCAAGCAGAGGAAATCGGGGAAACGAACGGGCCTGCGGAGCGATTCTCGGCCCCGTGGAAGGTGCTCGGGCGCCGTTGGCACACCCTGCCCAAGGGATTCCCCGAGAACCAGGCGCCTGCCTGGCCACTCGAACTCGTCGACCGCGTCTTGGATCTCCTCACCGCCATCGCGGGCGAACACGCGATCAAATACCCCGCCCCGGATCGGGTGGGTGTGAATCTCGAATCAGACGATCTCAACGGTGAGTTGCCCTGGTGGGCGGAATTAGAAACAAAACAACTCGATGGGGTCAAACTCCGTCTCCGCGGCCCCAGATCCGCCATCGATCTCGATCAACTTCTGTCGCTCGACCTCCTACACTCGCGCGACGCTGACGGCACGGTCAGCCTGCATGACTCCGACGATGTCACGTTAACCCTACGACTGACACGACTCGACGAGACCCGTGGACGACAACTCCGCACCTTCCTGCAAACGCACCTCGATCGCACGCGGCTGAACAGTTAACAAGCGTTTGCATCAATTCGCTCGCACCCTCGCCGTCCCCGCGACCTCACGGCCAACGCCGAATGCCACTTAGCAACACACGATGAATAAGAGTCGGTTTTAATAGTGGACGAGGCACGAGTCCTGCGGCTTTGGACTCGTCGCCTCGTCCACTACGACAGAAATGTTACCGAGACCGCTTCGCGGTCGAAAATAGATGGCATTGGGCGCTCGCCGCCGGTAAGTGCGTACAAACCAGCGGCTAGCGCCTTGCCGCTCACTCAATCAACACGCCGGTCAGCGAGGAAAATGGGTTCATCCGACGGAAGCGTGCGCAGAGCACAGCGGAAGTTTTTTTGAGGCATGGCTCTCGTATCCAATGATCGTTCAAAAATGCGTCCCTGACGAACAAACGCTCGCCAGGGACCGACAACACCATTGGCGTACCGCTTTTGCAGGGAAACGCTGGCGACCGAGATATCCCTTGCCAAGCCAGCACCTCTGCAGAGCTTCGGCTCCGTTTCTCCCGGCAGGGCCAGTCTAACCAAACTAAACTGAGTGCCATTCGGCCGACGCCTCACGGGGTAGACTTTCAGCGAACCACGCGGCTAGTTGCTGCCCATGAAATACTCGTTCAAGAACGCTTGTCGATCCTGTTTGGGTGTTTTGGCGAACTCGACCAACGCGTAGAGACGCTGTTGGTCTCGGCGTGTCTTTGAATCCAGAACTTCTTCGCCGAAGAGCTCAGGTGACAACCTGCCGATCAGCTCAAAGCACTGGGGTGGCCGCGGTCCGGCGACGACGCCGTGACGATCGAGCATCGCGATTGCGGTTTCCAATCGATGGTCGTGGGGACTGACTCGCTGCAGCTTCTGGTTAAGCCATTCCAGCCCGTATGCTTGGCAGCGTTCCCCATCCTCCACGAGAGCATGAAGGACGCGGTCATAGAACCCTGCGTCTGGGTTCGCCCAGGCGATGAACTGCATTTGCGTCATCAGATCGGCTTGATCGTAAAGCCACAAACAACGACTAGGCCGCCCATCGCGCCCGGCTCGTCCGATCTCTTGATAGTACGATTCAATCGACCCCGGTGTCTCTGCATGGACGATCAGACGGATGTCGTTCTTGTCGACTCCCATCCCGAACGCGGGTGTCGCGAGCACCGTATCGACCTCGCCACTCATGAACGCATCTTGCATCGAACGACGTTGGTGACGTGAAAGATCACCGTGATAGTTCACGTGGTCGATTCCCATCCCGCGCAATCGATCGCTAAACCGCTGGAGCGTTTTGATCAATGAGAAATAGACGATCGTGCCGCCTGCCCGATTGTTATCTGGCCCCCATAGAGATAGATCTCGCAACGCCGCAATCAGTTGTTCCAATTTCTCATCGTCGTCGATCACCGACTCGACTTCCATTGAAAGATTTGGGCGGTCGATCCCTTCATGAAACAGTTCAATGTCGGCCGCATCGATTCCCATTTGCGTGTAGATATCACGGCGACAATCGGCTGTCGCCGTCGCCGTCAATGCAATCGTTGTGGGGTTACCGAGCAGTTCGCGAATCTGTGCGATGCGACTGTAATCGGGACGGAAGTCATGTCCCCATTGGCTGACGCAATGCGCTTCGTCAATCGCCAGCAAACGAACGTTTCGCGAGGCGATCGTTTCCAAGAACGCTGGTTTGCGAAACCGCTCCGGCGTCACGTAAAGCAAACGGTACTTACCCGCGGTGAGTTCCCGCTGGCGTTCGAAGCGTGCGTCACGATCCAAGGACGAATTGATGAACGTCGCGTCGATCCCGCGGGCTCGCAACGAATCGACCTGGTCCTGCATCAACGCTACCAATGGTGATAGCACGAGCGTGATCTCACCGTCGCCAGGCGTGGCCAGCAGCGCAGGGATTTGATAGCACAGTGACTTCCCACCACCGGTCGGCATCACGACCATCGCATGCCTCTGATCGGTCACATGGGCAATGATCTCAGCCTGGCGGCCACGAAACGACTCGTATCCAAAATGCTCACCGAGGAGCACTTGAGCCTGCTGCATCGAATTACCTGAGGGGCTGGTTCTCGGTTTCTGTGAATGACCAAGCGGGTGAAAACTCACGAGAGCTGAAAGAATCTCGCGGCGTTTTCAGCCGTGGCGTCTGCGAGTTGCTCGGCGGAGACACCCCGTGTCTTCGCCACACAGCGAAGGGTGTGTTCGACTCGCGCGGGCTCGTTGGGGCGGCGACCTCGCAGCGGTTCAGGCGATAGATAAGGCGAGTCGGTTTCGACGAGCAATCGATCTTCGGGAACGTATGCCGCGACTTCTCGCAGCTCATCGTTCTTCTTAAACGTCACCATGCCTGCGAAACTGATCATCAACCCGAGGTCCAGGCACTGCCGCGCCTCAGCGAGATTCCCTGTGAATGAATGCATCACTGCAGGCGGCAGGCGGCTCTGCTCGCGAAGCTGGCCGATAATCAACTCGGCACTCTCGCGCATGTGGATCACGACCGGCAGGTCCACGCGGACGGCGAGATCGAGATGACGTTGAAAATATTCGTGCTGCTGAGCGATGGGGGTATCATCCCAATAGCAATCCAGTCCCGTTTCACCGATGCCAACGACACCGGGCGCACCGACGAGCTCTTCGATGATGGCAAAGTCACCTGAGTCGGCCTCTGCGGCTGAATTGGGCTGAATCCCTACCACGGCGTGCAAGTATCCGGGGTGGGCAGCTGCGAGATCGCAGGCGCGGCGACTCGTTGCTGCATCGATACCAATCACACCTATGCCCGTCACCCCAGCCTCGCGGGCACGCAAGACAACGTCGTCCACCGAGTCAGTGAACACGTCGGAGTTCAAGTGGGCGTGGGTATCGAAGAGGCGAAGTGTCATCGGTGAGTCGCGTTATTCACTGGGTGAGTCGTCAGTCGAGTCGGTTTCACCGGGCTCGAGTCTATCCAACAATCGGGCGCGCAAGCGATTGCCAAAATCGGACACGTTCTGATCCGTTTTCAACGCCGTGATCGCCTCAGCAATGTTGCCCTCCTGTTCACTCGCCCGGGCGGCATTGTAGACGGCTGCATCGGCCCAATAGGACTGCTGTTCATCGTCGAGCACACGTTTGGTGAACCAGTTGTGAGCGGTATCGTAGCGGCCATCGTCGTACTGAAGAAGCGCTAACCAGTACGTCGCGGTGCGTTTCCCCAGCCGGATGAAAGTTTGCATCTGCTGCAACCTCGCGTCGTACTCGGCAGGGTCCATTCCCAACTCGCGTCGCAGTCCGTACTGGGTTTGTAGCTGGACGTTGATGCGTAGATCATCGATCTCGTATTCGGGAGCCCGCTGGTTGAGATAGTGGGTCCGCGCCCCTTCGGTGCCATCGCTTTCATCATCGACAAATTGGCCGGTGAGATGCCGCCATCGTCCTCTCACCAGATCGCTGTCTTGAGTGCCGGACGGCTCCAAAACCGCGAAGCGTGACCGGTACCAGAACGCAAAGCCAGGGTCCCGATCGGCCACTGCCTCGAGCCCGTGAGCGTACAGTTCCGCGAGCGTCGGCACTTCCCAAATCCGTACACCTGCGATCCCGGGAATCGCATCGAATCGCTTCGCCCAATCCTCGGCGTCGACCCAAAACCTCATGCGATGTTCCCCCGTCATCCCTGATTCGAGCGTTCTCATCCGGGACGACAATGTCTCGGGACGCAAATTGAGCAAGGCGACGTTTTGAGAGATATCGGTTCGCGAGAGTGGGTAGTCGAAGTAGCCAGCCACGTTGAGACGACGCATCAATGTGGGATCTTTGCGCGCTTCGGCCAACGTCGCGACACCGGTTTGATCGGGGCCAGGAATCGGCAGCCCCAACCGGGGTTCGAACAAGAAAATGTGCTCACCAATCAACGCACCGACGGACCAAGGTGTTCGCTCCCCCGTCTCATCGGACTGGGTGGCCAAGACCGCCGTCGGGATCCCGGCTTGGAGGCACAGCTGAGTGAACACGCCGCATCGCTGCAACCAATCGCCACGCCCTCGCCAGAGCGTTTGGTAATCGGTTTGGCGAAATCCAGGTCCTTCGAAAGGCATCCTGGGCGGCATCGCAGGGACCGGCAGCTGCGCAGGGACCGCCAATTGATCCGGCTCAAGTGCGATGTTGCGCACCGTCCAATCAAACAATCGCATTGCGGTTTGCAATTGATCGATATCCTTCACCGTCAGGGCAAGCGAATCAGTGTCGGCGGACTCGTCTTGTGTGGTCGCACCATCGGATTCGCTCGCCTTCGCACGCAGTCCTTGCAGCCAATCGGCAAAAATCGGATCGTCGCGTAGCGGAGTGTCGATCCAGGCGACCACGTGGCGGTAGAGATTCGCGTCTCGCAACAAGGGCACGTCGTCAGCAGTAAATTCAGGACGCTGGACCGCATCGGCGAGTTGTTCGGGACTTAGAAACCCAGCCAGCGATTGGGCGATCGCCGGCATCTCGCTAGCGGGATCTGCGGGCGAGGAGGAGGAACCCGCATGCTCCCGCATCCACTGATTGATGTGGTAGGCAATCTGTTGGCGGGCCCGCTGCTCGTTGAGCTCGACGTACTGGTCAAGCAGAGCAACCGTTTCTCCCAAATGATCTTGCTGGGAATGTTCCTGCACCGCGACCTGACGCTTTGCCAGGATCCGCTGCAATTTCTCCGAATCATCCTGGCAGCCGACCAGGCAACTCGCGACGCATCCCGCCACAAACATCACGCTCAAGGAGAAAACGGTCGATCGCATCAGCAAGTTAAACTAGGTCAAGGGGAGTGGTTGGGTGCAGAATAGCAGTCCCATTTGAATCCGAATCGATCAAAGCCGGCCTAAAGCTCTTCGACGGTCTCACGCAGTCGTAAGAGACGATCGACCAAGCCTGTGAATTGATCCAGCGGGATCATGTTGGGACCGTCGCTCGGGGAGGTTTCCGGTTGGGGATGCGTCTCAAAAAACAAGGCATCGCATCCGATCGCTACGGCGGCACGGGCCAAAGGTTCAACCATTTCGCGATTTCCACCTGTCGCTCCACCCAGTCCGCCGGGCTGCTGCACACTATGGGTGGCATCGAATACAACAGGAACACCGAGCTGACGCATGATGGGAATCGACTGCATGTCATTGACGAGCCGCCCGTAGCCGAAGAACGTGCCCCGCTCGCAGACGAGAATTTTTCCCGCGGAGTCGCGGGCGTCGTCAGCATGCCCCTCTACCGCCGTTTCGGCAGGACGATCCGCTGCCGAATCGTTACTGGCTGACGAAGGGGCACTGCCGCGCAGTTTGTCGACGACGTAACGCATGTCCGAAGGAGCCATAAACTGCCCCTTTTTAACGTTCACACAGCGTCCTGTTTGGGCTGCCGCGACCAAGAGATCGGTTTGCCGCGCCAGGAACGCGGGGATCTGCAATACGTCGCAAACCTCAGCCGCCACGGCAGCTTGTTCAGGCAGGTGAATATCGGTCGTCACCGGCAAGCCGCTGTCGGCCCCCACGGCTTCGAGCAGACGCAACCCCTCATCAATCCCCGGCCCCCGTTTGGCCGACAGACTGGTCCGGTTCGCTTTGTCAAACGACGCCTTGAAAACCACGTTCAGATCCGTGCGTTCGTTGAGCCGGGCGAGAGTCTCGCCAATCTCCATCGCCAGCTCACGCGTCTGCAGGACACACGGACCGGCAATGAGAAGCAACGGCTGGGAATCGCCGCATAGGTATTTTCCGACCGAGGCAAGCATGAGGCAGTACGGAGTGAGAAGGGAAGGAAAGAGGCCAATCACATCAACGAATAGCGATTATCTTAGGCGGCAAACCCGATCCCGTCCGCCCCCCTGCTATTGGGAACAGGATCAAAGCCGCGACCGGCGTACTGACTGGGCTGCGACGTACTGACTTTGCCGCTGCCAGTGGACTGCGCCGCGGAGATGACATGTTCTTCGGTTGGTGGTCGCTCAACGGTTTGTCGGTTTAATCGAAGCTGGCCCCGCAATGGTGAGCCGAGGGCGGTAACGCCAATGGCACTTAATTTGGCCCCGTTTGGGGCATGGCTAGGTTGGCAAGCCGATGCGTCAGCGAGGAAAATGCAGTGCTTTGCGTGGTCAATCGATGATCTTCGCTCACGCGTCGGGATACCAAGACCGCTTCGCAAACGAAGGGAAGTGCCATTCGCCGTCAGGCCCCGGGTAGCGCCGCCCACCCCGCCGCTGACGCGTCTCGGCTCAATAGCTCGACAGCCCTTGAAGACCTCCGGATTGAGGAAAAAGTACGGCGGAATGCAGGAAATTTCAATCAACCGAGCCGCCACATGGTATTTTTCACCTTTCGGGCGTCGTCTTTCGATGCACGCTCCGATCGCCCCACAACGGCATTGCCACGAGATTTCCTGACTCGGCACGATTTCCGATCCATCCCCGAACCCCGAATCATCGACCCTGCCCCCGCCCTTCGCTCTCCAGCCGAACTCCCATTTGCATTTCGTCACCGGGCGACTTGCCGAGGTCGCCCTGCGTGGTGCGGCGGCCGAGGCGGCGGAGCGGTATGGGTTCGCCCACAGTGTTCAGGTGACACCGATCACAGTCGCCGCGCTAATCACACCGAAGTGGCTGAGCCGACATCTCAATGTCCCGTCCACGACCACCCAAGTTGTCTTGCCGGGGTACTGCGAGAGTGTCCTCGACGATCCCATCTCGGCCGAGGCGCCGCAGATCAGTTGGCGCCAACGACTCGCTGAAATCGCTCATCTCGATCCGGCGAATATTGTTTGCGGACCCAAGGATTGTCGCGACATCGACGCATGGCTCGGCGGGAAGACTCGAGAGGTTGACCTGTCGAGGTACTCGATCGAGATCATTGCCGAGATCAACCACGCTCCACGTCTAAGCCTTGACGAGATCGTCGCTTTGGCCGGGGCACTGCGTCGAGATGGCGCCGACCGGATTGATGTTGGGTGTGATGCTGGGCGACCATGTCGGGTGATCGGCGACTACGTCGCTGCTCTCGTCGATGCAGGACACCGCGTCAGCATTGATACTTTCGATGAACAGGAGACCCGCGATGCAATCCGTTCGGGTGCTTCCCTTGTGCTGTCGGTGAACTCCTCCAATCGCCGAGCCGCAGCGGACTGGGGCTGTGAAGTGGTTGCTATTCCCGACACGCCCGAGGATCTAGCATCGTTGGACACGACGATCGAATTCCTGGATCGGCATGCTGTTCCGCTACGCCTCGATCCGATCCTTGAACCGATCGGCTCAGGATTCGGTGACTCGGTCCTGCGGTATGCTCAAACACGTGATCGCTACCCCGATCACGCGATGATGATGGGGATCGGCAACTTGACCGAGCTCACCGACGTGGACTCGGCAGGCGTCAATATGCTCTTGCTCGGTCTCTGCGAGGAGTGGCAGGTCGGCAGTGTCTTGACCACCCAAGTCATCAATTGGGCGCGGAGTTCGATTCGGGAATGCGACATCGCTCGTCGGTTGGTCCATCACAGCATTGCCACTGGCACGCCGCCCAAGCGGCTATCCGACCAACTCGTGATGCTCCGCGATGCCAAATTGCGTCCCTATTCCGAGCAGGCAATCGATGCTCTTGCAGAGGGGATCCGCGACAACAACTACCGAATCCTGGCTCAGGACGGCGTCATCCATCTAATCAGCGGCGGACTCCATCTGCAGGGAGACGAGCCGTTCGCGATCATGGGTGATTTGCTGCAGCGACCTCAGGCCGAGAATGTCGACGCCTCACACGCGTTCTATCTCGGCTTCGAATTAGCCAAAGCTAAACTCGCGATCCAATTGGGGAAACAGTACGAGCAAGACGAAGCACTGCGTTGGGGTCACCTCACCGTGGAGGAGCAAAGCCACCGGCTTGCCCGCCGAGCAAGAAAATCGGGCAAGCGTTCTCGCGCAGAAGCAGACGAGGATCGCTAGCCGCCGAGCGGTCATTCCCTACCGCTCGCGCCGCTTTCCTCAAGGCTGAACACAAAGTGTCTCGTGTTCTCTCGGTTCTCAAAAAAAAATTCTACATTTGGAAGTGGATCGCCCCCATCTTTCGAAACTTCCGCCCCCCATTTGAACCGAATCGAGATCGATTCGTGCGAGAAAACAAGGGTAGAGGACCGGGCGAAGTCAGTCGCACAGCGTCCATGCAGCGATCGAGAGCAATCTCAAGCTTACGTTTCAAGGTTCAGTCGAGTCAGATGACAACTGGACTGAGCCACTCCACGAGACGGAGCACTTGACGCTGCCTACCTGCGTCACTAGGGTTCCCCAACTTCCAATAGCGACCGTGTACCGTACAGCGTTCGCCCTACAGGCCTTCCTGCCTAACAACCACCTCGAGTTCATCTCATGAAAAAACACTGGTTCCTTCTTCTGACTATCGCGTTTGCCGCAACTTTCACCGTTGGCTGCGGTGATGACGGTAATCGGCAAGTTGAAAGTGACACGACGCTCAGCCCGGAAGAACAACAGGCTCAGTACGACGATTATGACCAGCAGCAAGCCGACATGAATCAGAACTACGATTGATCTGAAAGCTTGACTTTCCTGCAGCCGCGATAATTCAAGCCATTGAACGATCGCCAAAGCTGCATTTCGACTTTTCTCAAACCTTAACCAAAATATTAACTTCATGAAGAATTCTGTTCGGCGCGCCCACGGTTTCACCCTGGTCGAACTTTTAGTTGTCATCGCCATCATTGGTGTCCTTGTGGGGTTGCTATTGCCAGCCGTTCAAGCTGCTCGCGAAGCCGCACGGCGGATGAGCTGCAGCAACAATGTCAAGCAAATTGGGTTGGCGGTACACAACTATCACTCCGCCTATGGAAAGCTGCCCATGACAATGGGAGGGACATTCGAAGCAGGCGCGAACTCGGGGGGCACGGCTCCGGTGGGCTCAAACAATCGTCGTCGCCTTAGCTGGCTAGTGGGAATTTTGCCTTTTTTGGAACAACAGGCCCTATGGCAACAGATCAGTAACCCGAATCGCTACAACGCCGCTGGCGCTCTGCTCGGCGGAAACGAGTCTTGGAACGCGATGGGACCAGCTCCCTGGACGACCCAGTACGGCCCGTGGATGACGGATATCAAAGCCTTCCGCTGCCCGAGCGACCCTGGTTTCGGGGCACCTGCACTGGGGCGAACGAACTATGGTGGATGTTTGGGCGATTCGACTGATTGGACCACCAATGGTGCTTTCACGTTTGGCAATGGCTCCTGGAACTCGGCTGGCTCTCGCGTGAGCTCATGTCGTGGCGTTTTCGTCGCACGTCAGTTCACAGCATTCCGCGACATTCTCGATGGAACTTCCAACACAATCATGGCGGGTGAAATGCAGACAAGCCTGGGTGATCGCGCTAAGACGACGAATTTGGCGAGGAATCCGCCCGGAGGCTGGAGCTCATTGCACACCAACCCTTCCGCGTGTGAGCAAGCCAATTTTCTCGACCCGACACGACCCCAGTTCTGGTGCGGTGGTGGCGGTACTGGCTGCACGACGCCTGATTTGGCTGGTGGAAACCAAATGCGTGGGTATCGCTGGGCCGATGGTGGGCTACTGTACACAGGGATAACCACAATTCGCCCGCCGAACTCGGAGTTGTGCACGGCCGGTGGTGATTCATCCAGTGGCACGATGTCGCCCAGCAGCCATCATCAAGGCGGCGTGCATTGTCTCATGTCCGACGGTGCGGTTCGCTTCATCACCGATTCGATTGAATCAGGTAATCAGCAATCGCCAGTCGTGAATAACTCGATGTCACCTCCCTGCCTGCCAGCCGGGAGCGCAAGTCCCTTCGGATTGTGGGGGGCACTCGGCACACGGGCTAGCCACGAAGTTCTCGAAGGCGATTTCTAGGCCCCAGCGTTCTCCGCTCGAGTATCACCTTTTCCCGAGATGCTTAATCGCGTAGCCGTCATTCATCTCTGTTGGCGGCACGCGTTGCATCCTCACGAGTTACCATCGGTCGGTTGATTGCGATCGTCATGGGAGTCATGTCCGCCCTCTGGGCTGGCCGTCTGCGATAGGATTCTCGCGTCGAGCGAGCAACACAGCAGAACCGCGGCGAACTGTCCCGTCGCCGGTCAGACTTGAACCGCTTTCAGGCAGCTGAGCAGCGGTCAGAATGGGGACGAAACGCGGCCGGCGACGAATGGCGTGGACTCAGTGAGCCGACGGCGCTAGCCGCGGGTTCTTCATACCGCTATTTCCTTGCAAGACCCGCGGCTAGCGCGGAATGGCACTTACTTTAGCCCCTGGAGAGGACATAACGAGGTAGGTAACCCGATGCGTTAGCGAGGAAAATGCCGTTCTTTGCGTGGTCAGTAGATCATCCTCGCTCACGCGTCGGGTTACCAAGACCGCTTCGCAAACTAAAGTAAGCGGTATTCGGCTAGCGCGGTCGGCTCAAAATCTAAAACCGGTTAAGTCCACCCCATTCTAGACGGCGACAGCGGGCCGGCGAGCAAATGAAAAAGGCAATCACCGCGACGTCACCATCGCGAGACATTAAAAAAGTCCCAGCTGCTTACCAACGCAGCAAGAGAGTGCCCCAGGCGAGACCTGCGCCGAATCCACTCATGAGGATCAGATCGTCGCGTTGGACGCGGCCGCCACGAACGGCTTCATCGAGGGCCAACGGGATGCTCGCCGCGGATGTGTTTCCATACTTGTCGAGGTTCACGAAAACCTTGGCCGGATCCACCTTCAAACCAGCTACTGCGGAATCGATGATCCGTTGATTGGCTTGGTGCAGGATGAGCAGGGCTAGTTCATCAGGGGCAACGCCAGCATGCGTGAGGACGTCTTTGGCGCTTTCATCGACGACTCGCACCGCCCATTTGAACACGTTGCGACCGTCCATTTTCATGTAGTGATCACCCGCCGCGTAGGCATCCGGCGTGAGTGATTGGCGGCTTCCACCGGCAGGCACGCACAGCATCTCGCCACAAATACCTTCGCTGCCGAGTTGATAGGAAAGCAAACCGTCGGCCGCAGCGTTTTCTTCCTCTGCGGGCGGCGCGTCGTCCGCTCGATCCGCGTTTCCGCCGCGATCCACTGCGGTCGGCGTTACCAAGACCGCACCAGCAGCATCGCCGAAGAGCGGATAGGTTTTTTTATCGTCTGGGTCGATCGTACGAGTCATCAGGTCAGCACCGACGACGAGCACGTTCTTAGCATTGCCCGCTGCGATGAACTGAGCTGCGGTGACGAGGGCGTAGGTAAATCCCGAACAGGCAACACCGAGATCCATCGCAGGTGCCGAAATCCCTAGCCGGCCCTGCAGTTGGCTCGCCGTGGATGGGGTTTGGTGATCGGGCGTGATCGTTGCCACCAGCACGAGATCCACCTCGCTGGCTGCCACCTCTGCGTTCTCCAGGCACCGCATCGAGGCGGCGTAGCACATGTCACTGGTGGCTTCGTCCGAGGCGGCGTGCCGGCGTTGGCGGATGCCCGTGCGTCGCACAATCCACTCGCTATCGCAGCCGAGGGCCGCCAGATCCTCGTTCGTGACGATGTTCTCAGGCACAAAGGAACCCGTGCCCGCAATACGAACTCCACTGACGCGCCCCATCCGCCCGTTGGCGGTCACTTGCCCTCGCGCGAGCGCCGCTTCACCTGCCGATGCGGTGTTCTCGCCCAAGGGAGGGCCAGCGGACTTGCCTCCGGAGGTTTGATGCTGCGGTGACGTGATGGACGATTTAGGCGATTCGTGAGCCGGTTCGGTATGCAACCAACTTTCCTCCATTTTTCTGGGGCGGGCGTTTGCTCTGCTGAGCATGGCGGGTGAAGACCGGCTGAACAATATACCGAAACGCCCCTCCAACGCGACATCCGAAATTGTTGGCCCGGATGTTCGGCAAGGAATGATGAAAGGACGTCTTTTCAAGCGAGCGGATTTGTCGTAAGTTTCCGCCTTCTCAGAAACGACACCGATTTTTGAGAGAAACCCGGCACGGGCTGTGAAGCTCGGTCTGGGTTCGTCGCGGTAGTTCATACCGCGGAAAACACGGCGATGTAGCTCAGTTGGTTAGAGCGGAGTCTTCATAAGGCTTAGGTCAGCGGTTCGAGTCCGCTCATCGCTATTTCTTCTTGCCCCACTCTGGGGCCGCCGGGAACCGCCCGCAGAAACCACAATTTTTTGAATATTTGTGAGGCCCCGACACGCAAGCAATTGGAATGTCGTAGAGTTGATTGGACGGGAGACCTGAAGTTTCCGATCGAGGGAATCGTTTCCGTTCGTTTTTTATCCTTACTCGGGATATCGGCGGGCGATCGCCCCTTTGAGCGCCGTCGGTTTCTCCCCCAGACCTCGCCAGCTACGACCCTTGCCAGCTACGACCCTTGCCACCATGTCCCCTTCCACAAACGCTTCGTCGGCCATGCCGTCCGCGTCGGATTTTCGTGTCTCGACCGGTTATCCCGCCCCTGAACCCAACGTCGCCCCAGCTGCGTCATCCGCCCCTGCAGCTCCGGAAACCGCCGGGACCCCAGAAACCGTCGGGGTCCCGGAAACCACCGGGGACGCGCCCGCGGCCTCGCCATCTGTCAAACCGACAGCTACCTGTCATGCGTTTCGGTTTTCCCAAGCCCGGTCGTTGATTGGCGACCTCCAGCGCCCCCGACAAGCAATCTACTGGGCCGATTTCCTGTGCTCGATCATCTTGGGTCACCTCACACTCCACGCCATTTTTTGGCTGCCGGTTTGGTATGGTTTCACGCCCGCAGTGACCGCCGCTGTTGCGGTGTGCTACGTCGCCACCGTGCTGCTTTACATGCGTGCACTGATGTTTATCCACGAACTCGTTCACCTGCCCGAGAAGGGATTCACCGCCTTTCGCGTTGCTTGGAATGCGCTCTGCGGAATTTTTTTCCTGGTGCCATCGTTTCTGTATTACCCGCACGTCGATCATCATCGCCGCAAGCATTACGGCACCGAGCATGACGGCGAGTATCTCGCGCTAAGTCACCATGGTCCCTGGATGATCATCGGATTCGTCGTTCAAGCCCTGGTGATTCCCCTGCTCGCGCTGCTTCGCTTCGCCGTCATCAGCCCGCTGTGCTGGGTATTTCCTCGGCTGCGACCGTTCGTGCACCGGCATATGTCGACGATGCTCGTGGACCCAACCTACGAGCGTCCCGATGCATCGCCTAAGTTGATGCGAATCGTGATTCTGCAAGAGGTACTATGCTTCGCTTGGTGTGTCTGGTTCCTCGTTCGCGGCGGGATCATGCGAGACACCTGGATCGACCCGTTCTGGTTGGTCGCCTACAGCGTCGGAGTGGGCATCTTGGTGCTCAACGAAGTCCGTACCCTCGGCGCCCATCGCTGGAGCAACCGTGGCGGTGAAATGACATTTGATGAGCAGTTGCTCGACAGTGTTAACTTCCCTTCACGGCCTTGGATTACCGAGCTATGGGGGCCGATCGGAACCCGGTACCACGCCTTGCACCATCTGTTTCCACGACTGCCCTATCACAATCTCGGTGAAGCTCACCGCAGGTTAACCGAGGGGTTACCGACCGATTCGATCTACCACCAAACCTCCGAACCGTCACTGACGGCGGCAATCAGAAAGCTGTGGCAGCGGGCTCGAAACCCGCAGATGGAAAGTCATGCATGACAAACTTGATGAGTTCGCAGCAGCAATTTGCTAGCCATCAGGCGTATTTCGTCTGTCCGTCGATCCAACGCGATGGCTGGCTGCCCTTCGACCAGGTTTGTCTCCCCGTTGACGACCTCGGCTTTCGACAGGGCGTGACGGCTGTCGAGCGGATGCGAACGTATCACGGTGTGCCCTTTCGGCTCAACGACCATCTCCGCCGCTGGGCAGGTACGCTGCAGGTCGTCCGCATCGGCGATGTGCCGCCTCCCGAGACGCTCGGCCAGGTGATTCAGGAAGCCCTCGCCCGCAATGCCACGCTCGTTGCAGCGGAGAAAGAGGTGGGCATCACGATGTGGGCCACTCCCGGAATTCAGCCTGGTGCAGCTGCGACCTTTGCAGTTCATCTCAACCGCATCGACCACGCTGCGGTGGAGGAGCGGCAATCCACCGGCCAGCCCGTGGTACTTTGCGACGTGGTTCAGCCACCAACGCAGACCTGGCCGCGGCACGCCAAGGTGCGATGTCGGCTGCACTACTATCTCGCCGACGCCCACGCCCGATCATTGGTTCCCGATGCAACAGGCGTCCTGGCGGATTGCGACGGCAGCTGGACGGAATCGAGCGTCGCCAGTATCGCTCTGGTGAGCGGCCGTGAGATTGCGTTTGCCCCTGCGGCGCAAGTCCTTCCGGGAATCACTCAACTCCATGTCCGCACCCTCGCCAAAGATCTAGCGATCGATGTCACAGAACGCCGGCTGACGACGGATCGGATTGCTCGTGCCGATGCGATGTTGCTAATGGGCACCGATACGGGACTGTGGTTCGCTAACCGAGTCCATGACTCGCGAGCCTTTGTGATCGCGGACTTCGCCGGCGTTCAGCAGTGCGAACTCGTCACCGAACTGCAGCAACGATTCGTTCCGAAGTGAAAGCCCAGCAAGACAAGGCCAGCGAGACTCCGGCGGGGCTGTTTCCGGTGGTAGCCCCGAGGCACAACGGGCTGTCGTTTTATTGAGCCGAGACGCCTCAGCGGCGTCACCCGGCGCCTTACCGGCCCTCGGCTCACCATTGCGGGGCCAACGTCGCTTAAATCGGTTCATCCGACGGAAGCGTGCGCAGAGCACAGCGGAAGGTTTTTTGAGTACTGTCATATCCAGAACGAAAATTTGCAGTGCGCGCGTACGCTCAGCGGCACCACCAATAGGGTAGCTTTTTCGACACTCAAAGTCCACTGTTTGTCGGCCAGCCAGCACGGCTCGGTTAGCTTTGGTGGTTCAGTCTCGCCACCCTGGTAGATATCCGAAGCTCTGAGAGCCCCACACTGTCTCATCCGGCGTTTGAACCGCTAACAGAGCATCTCACTCAAGCACGGGCTTGCTCAGCAGAGCTACGCTCCACCGATACCCTCGGCATGCGACGACGTTGTTAGTGTGCTTGGCAGCACGACAATTCAGCCTAAGGCTTCAGAGCTTCGGACGGTTTCGATTCTACAGTGTTTTCCTGGTTCACTCCAAGACGAATTAGTAAGCCGATCAGCAAGTCGCCGATCGATTGAGGGCCTCGACGCTTCTTGCCAGCGAGAAGCTGC
>NZ_SJPK01000003.1:69181-654694 GCF_007859855.1 Allorhodopirellula solitaria | reverse complement strand
ACTTGGATCTGCGTTTGGCGCAGTCGACCGAAACGACACCAAAGTGAGAGGGACCGACCGCCTCGACTCGCTGCTGAATCACCCCAGCTGGCTTGCCGATGTAACGGGCCTGATTGGATTTTGACGATTTTGACGAACGTTTCTTGGTGGCGATTGCCATATCGGAGTTCCTTGATTGAAGGGAAAGTGAATTCCTTCAATGAAAGCACTCAGAATGCGCCCCTGGTAGTTTTTTAGGCTAACTTGGGGACATACCAGGCATGGCTCTCGTATCCAATGATCGTTCAAAAATGCGTCCCTGACGAACAAACGCTCGCCAGGGACCGACAACACCATTGGCGTACCGCTTTTGCAGGGAAACGCTGGCGACCGAGATACCCCTTGCCAAGCCAGCACCTCTGCAGAGCTCGGCTCGAATGGCGTGGACTTAAGCAGATTTACTCGAGTTTCACGGGCATCTGTTTTCGCTTCCGTCCGGCTTGTCCGGGCGGAGTGGCAACTGCAAGCTACCAGCAAAACGCCCTCGCCAGATCGATCTTCGCTCCGGGCTTGTCCCGGCGGAATCAGCGAATCAAGTCGTGTGACCGCCGGGGCAAGCCCGAGACGGAGCACCGTTTCTACTTCGCATTTTTTCAGTAGCTGCCAGTTGGTTCCTCCGCCGAGACAGGCTCGACGGAAGGATGTTTCACATGCGGCAATCGCTTATGTCCACGCCATTCGAGCTTGGCTCCGGTTCTCCCGGCAGTGCCAGTCTAACATTGATAATCACCTCCCAAAAATAAATCCTTGGATACGGGAGCCATGCCTTGAAAACGTCGGCCGCACGCTTCCGTCGGATGAGCCATTTTTTACAGCCTTGCCGGAAGGCGATATTTGCCTTTTCGGAAAGGCTTCTAAACGAACCAGTCCTCTGGCTTAACCGTTGGTCAAGGCGTATTCGAGCGGTTCTTCACCAGGAATCGTTGCCGTTGACTCGCTTTCACATGATTTGCCGGAGGAGGATTCAGTTCACAGCGAAGATTTGCCCAGCGGGTCTGGCCGACTGCGACGATCCTACGCAGGTGCTGCCTAAGTTTGAGGCGGGTTCACTACCCATTGCCGCTAACAATGCTAAAACATCGTGTCTTGCGATACCTTGGGGAACCGTTTGATTGCAAGTTCCTCGATTTCAGCATCCATGAGGCGTTGGAGCCTCCAACGGCCGAGCCAACCTGCCGACTTCCATTGCTCAGCGTACTTGGCAGTGACCTCTTGCCGCGCCTCCGCTTCGACGCCAGAGATGAGGTTCCTATAGCCATTGGCAACGACGCCCGCGCGGTGACTGGTGCGTTTGCCTGACCACTGGGCACGAGTCGATTGATTATACATCGCTGTATCCTGTTCTTGGGTTCCATCAACGAGCGTCTAACTCGCTCATCGGACGCGGGATCGCTTTCGTTGCACAGAAAAAAGTGGGCTCATCCGACGGAAGCGTGCGTTGGAGGTTTTGGAGGCATGGCTCCAGTATCCAATGATTGATTTGTCGGAGGTGATAGTGGATGTTAGACTGGAGCTGCCGGGAGAAACGGAGCCGAGCTCTGCAGAGGTGCTGGCTTGGCAAGGGATATCTCGGTCGACGGTACGCCAATGGTGTTGTCGGTCCCTGGCGAGCGTTTGTTCGTCAGGGACGCATTTTTGAACGATCATTGGATACGAGAGCCATGCCTCAAAAAACCTTCCCCCTGTGCTCCGCGCACGCTTCCGTCGGATGAGCCAAAAAGTGGCTAAGCAACGCACGATCCATTTCTGTCGTAGTGGACGAGACGACGAGTCCAAAGCCGCTGGACTCGTCGCCTCGTCCACTACAAAAACCGACACTTATTCATCGTGTGTTGCTAACTCATCTCTTCGAGTCTAGCAGATGTTCCGCGCCTGGACCAAAATTTCCGCCACCGACCGACCGGCTGGCAGTCGTCATTCAGAGAATCGGCGGCAGAAAAACAGGACCGCTTTCACCCGCCATCCGCGGTGGTCTATCGGCTAAAACGGCCGGATTGCTGTCGGAACGGCAGCGACAGTAGGTTCTCGCTCCAACGTTTAAACGTCGCCACGACGTTCCGGCGGGATGGACTGCCCGTGCGGATCGAGCACGGGGCTGTCGGTCGCATCGGACAGCTGGTCTCGCAAACTTCGGTCGGTAAAATGCTCGAGCTTCTCGGCTTTGTCGTGAATCTTGGTCGGATGCAAACTCGCTTCGGACACCAGGTATTGTTCCCACAGGCGGTGCGAACGCACGAGTTCACGGCCGTGCTCGATGCCGCGATCGGTCAGCTCGTACTGGCCGTCGACCTGCTCAAGCTCGCCGCGACGACGGAGTCTCGCCAGCGCGGATCGAAGTTGACGCGAAGACGCGTAGAGCGTTTCAGTCAACTCCTCGACGTTCATTGAAACGTCGTCCATCCTGACTTGATCCGCAGCGACATGCTCGGACCGGCGATAGAGCGTCGCGACGATGTCGTCGCAGAGAATCCGCAGCGACAAGGCTCGATTCCGCAGCCACTTGATCACCACTCCTTGGCGAGGCGCAAACAGCATCGCGACGCCGAACAGTGCGCCCACCATAACAGCCATCATGCCCGCCGTCGTCGTGCTTTGGTAACCGAACCAGGTCGGCACAACGACAGCGGCAACATGGCCACTGACCGCTGAGAGCGCGGCGACGCCTGTCGAGATCAGGATCATGATGCCGAGTCGATCGGTCAGCAAATAGGCCGTCGCAGGCGGCACAATAAACATCGCGACGACCAAGATATTGCCCACGCTCTCAAAGCTAGCCACGGCCGTCACCGCGACCAGCACCATCAGAGCGTAGTGCATCCACGTCGACGACACCCCCATGGATGTCGCTAACGAAGGGTCAAAGGAAGTGAGTTTGAGTTCTTTAAAAAACAGCACTACGAACATGAGATTCAGCACGGTCACGCTGCCGAGGACCACGACAGCACGAGGGATATCAAACCCTAGCAGCTTGATCGTATCGAGCGGCGTCAATTCGATCGCACCGTAGAGCACACACCCCGCATCCAAATCGACGCGGTCGGCCGCTTGCACGATCATGATCAACCCCAACGCGAATAGCGAGGTAAAGACCACGCCCATCGACGCACCCTCATCGACTTTGCCGACACCACGAATCCATTCAGTAAAAAGTGCCGTCAACACGCCAACAATGACCGCTCCGACAAACATCGGCAGACTACTGCGGCTGTTGCTGATCAGGAATGCAACGGCCAGGCCGGGCAGAATCGCGTGTGAGATGGCATCTCCGAGCATGCTCAAACGGCGCAGCACGAGAAAGTTACCAAGCAGCGCTGAAGCGACCGCGCACAAGATCCCCGCCGCCACAATCCATCCATCGAGCTGCCAATTCCAGATCATTGGAGGGCTCCCGGCGACAGAGAATCGTGGGGGCTCGCCGGTACGGCAATGTGAACCGGTTGCTGTTCGAGCAGCCGCTCAAGTTCGTCGACTAATTCTGGTTCGAGAACATGCTCGATCGCATCGGCATCGCGGTCCACGCGGCTCGGAGCGACCTCGGCATGCGTGATCAGATACAGCTCCCACAGTCGGTGCTCGCGGGTCAATCGGGCGGCCTGCACGTAGCCGGACTGCGTCAGGCCAATCGAGTCCTCACGTAGCGTAATCAGTTCCTCATGCTGCGCCGAAGCGATCGTGCGGGAGAGCTGGTTTCGTGACCAACTTCGCGTCGCCAATACCGTCTCAACAGGTACGCGTGCGTCACGGCGGAAAACCGAGTCCGGTTCGTCCAGCTCCAAGAGCTCATAAAGGCCCCTCAGGAGATGTCGTCGACGGACCCGGCGGTTCACTCGGAAGCGCCGCAGCCATCGGATCAGAACGCCCCGCGCAGTACCAAAGAACATGCTAAATGCAAACAACGCAGTCGAGGCCAATACGATCATGGCTCCCGAGGGCAGACGCGGCATCAACGCGCTAGCGGCGGCGCCGAAGACACCTCCGACGCCCCCCATCAATGCCGACAAACCCGCTACCCTCCACAATTTCTCCGTCCAGAACCGGGCCGCTGCCGTGGGCGTGACGAACAATGCGACGACCAGAATCAATCCGACTGCTTGCAGCCCAACAATCGTGACAAGGACGACGAGAGCCATCAGACATAGATCCAACACCAAGACCGGCATGCCACGCGAGCCAGCGAAATTCTCGTCAAAGCACAGGAGCTTGAACTCCTTGAACAACAACAGGCAGCCCACTACCGCGATGCCCGACGCAACCAAAATCAACCGAGCATCGCTGGCGTTCATCGACGCCGTCTTTCCGTAGATAAAACCTTCCAATCCAGCCGCACTGCCACTCTCCATCTGCTGCACGATCCCCAACAACGCGACACCGGCGCCAAAGAAAACGCTGAGCACAATCCCCAACGCAGCATCCTCCTTGAGCCGAGTCTGAGACCGCACGACCAAGACAACGCCAATGCCGAGGACCCCTGTGATGGTCGCTCCGAGCAGCAGCACCGGAAGCGATTTGCCATCCAATCCCAAGGCCGTCGCAAACATGAATGCTAGCGCGATCCCGGGCGTGCTCGCGTGAGCGAGTGCGTCACCTAGCAACGCGCGTTTTCGCAGCAGAGTGAAGCTGCCGACCAAACCCGCCGCTGCGCCCAACACCGCGACGCCGAGCAACACCACGCGAGTGTTGTAATCCTCTAAGAAAAGAACCCGCCGCCACTGCGACGCCGTGGGCCAGCTCACACTCCGATCCGCAATTGAGCGAGATGCGGGCGCCGCCAAGGCGACTGACTCGGAGCAGCCGATGAGCAGCAAGACGAGTAGCAGCCGCGCAGCCACTGTCCGCCACGACGAGACTTTCGAGCTCTTCCCACTCACAAGGAACGCTCCCGCCGACGCATCGCTTCGCTGACTTCATCGAGCAAGGTCAACCGCCCGCCGTAGGTTTTCTGCAGGTTCTCGGACGTGAAGACCGACTCGATCGGACCATGAGCGACCACTCGCATGTTCAGCAGTACCGCATAGTCAAAATACTCAGGCACCGTCTGTAGATCGTGGTGGATGACGACGACGGTCTTGCCCCGAGACTTCAGCTCTCGCAGCAGTTCGACGATTGCTTTTTCCGTCGAAGCATCGACCGCGGCGAAGGGCTCGTCCATGAGATAGAGGTCCGCGTCTTGGACGAGCGCGCGAGCCAAGAAGGTGCGTTGCTGCTGCCCACCTGACAATTGACTGATCTGACGATTCGCCAGGTCGGCGATACCCACGCGGCGGAGGGCTTCCATGCCAGCTTCGCGGTGTTTTTTTCGAACCGGCAAACACCAACCGATCTTGCTATAGAGCCCCATCGTGACGACATCGAGCGCATCGACGGGGAAGTCCCAGTCGACGCTCTCGCGTTGAGGCACATAGCCAACCCGATGGCGACTGGCCCGATAGGGTTTGCCGAACACCGCCACCCGCCCGGAGGCGCGCGGGACGAGGTTCATGATCGCCTTGAGCAACGTGCTTTTTCCAGCACCGTTGGGGCCCACGATCCCAATCAACGAACCCGCCGGCAGATCAATCGCCACGTCCCAAATCACGGGTTTGCGGTGGTAGGCAACCGTCAGGTCGTCGACCGAGAGCGCGATCGCAGTATCGTCCGGGCCGACGGCAGAACCGTTCGTCATGGAATCACTTGTTGAGTTTGCCTTGAAATCCATCCGCCGGAGCCTGGCCACCCAAGCCCCGCGCGACGACAGTGAGGTTATGGTCGAGCATACCAATATAAGTCCCTTCATAGGTACTCGATTTGCCCATCGCGTCACTAAAGAGATCCTGATCCCCCACCTGCACGTCGTGACCGCGCGAATGGGCCCCCTCGACCAATGAATCGATGCTTTTTCGCGGCACACTGCTCTCGACAAACACGGACTGCACGCCCTGATTGACGAGAAGATCTACCAACTCATTGATTCGCTGCAGTCCCGCTTCAGATTCGGTCGAAAGCCCTTGTACCCCCAAGACGCGGAGACCGTAGGCGCGGCCGAAATAATTGAACGCGTCGTGCGAGGTCACTAGAATCCGGCGATCCTCGGGAATCGAGGCGATCACTCGCTTGCCGTACGCATGCAGCTTCGAAAGCTCTCCCTGCAACGTCTCGGCCCTGTCTCGGTACGCTGCTTCCGAAGGTGGATCAACACCAGACAGCTCATCGGCGATCACATCGACACATTGGGACCATGCCGACACATCCATCCAAACATGGGGGTCGAAATGCCCTGACATTTCAGCGGGCTCGAGCAGTGCCGCGTCATCGAGTGCTGCCGTCACAGCGATAACAGGTTTTCCGCGAGCAAGTTTGATCAACGTGTCCGTCATCTTGCCTTCGAGCATCAAGCCGGAATAAAAAATCATGTCGGCATTCATCATCGTCTGCACATCGTCGCGCGTCGCTTTGTAGAGGTGTGGATCCACTCCAGGACCACAAATCTGCCGGACGTCGACACGATCGCCACCGACCGCCCGGACCAAGTCAGCCACCATCCCGACTGTTGCCGTGACCGAAATCGGCTCGTCGGGATCAACGGTGACCTGCGCAGCACCGGTTGCGGAGTTTGCCTCCGGGTCGCTGGAGTTGTTACAACCAGCCACCAGGACCGCAACCATCCAAGCCGCAATCAATGGGGTAAAAAACGGTAGACGGTGCATCAAACAATGGACTCCCAAAAATGCCGCAAGGGCGTGGACAACCGCAATACGGCTGCTCCTCGTCACGACATCCACGCGGGCGTCGTCGCTGCAATAACTTAGCCGAAGCTACATTTCCCGTCCAGTACCACCACTCAAGTGCCAGAGAAATCCTGAGGAATCTGAACCCGCTGGATTGACTTTGCGTATCAAAATCGCGAAGATATAGACAATCCTTGGTCGGACCAACATTCGCGAACTCACTTCAACGACTGTTTGAAGCATTCTTCCTCGGCGACTCATCGCCGTTTGGTACCGAATCTTGCATGCTCTGCGTTCCACGACAGCTATCCTCGCCATAGCGGCATTGCTGGTTGGCAATTTCGCAGCGTGGGTCCATGTCGGCTGCACTCACTCGGCACAGTCGTGCTGCGAAAGTCATAGCGCGAACGCCGCTCTCCGCGTTGATGAGCATTGCCGTAACGAAGCAAGCTGTTGTCCGGCCCCAGCCGCTTCGTACAGTTGCCACGCCCATTGCGGGCACAGTCACGAGCCCTCCCCGGGTCCGAGCGATCCGGCGGAAGGGCAACAGGGACCGCAGGACGACGACTCTCGAGATCAACATGATCCAGAACGCTGCAGCATCTGCCAAAGCTTCTATGCTTCGCGACATGTAGCGTTTACACCCATCGCCGTGACGCTGGTTGAAGTTGTCGAATTCGAGTTTATCGCGAGCGAGCCAGAACGGGTTTGGTTGCGTCATCCGGTTCAGACGAGCATTTCGGTACGGGGACCGCCGCGAATCGAGAGTCTATCTTAAAAGGGCACTGCCCCTTTGTAGAGGCGAGCCATTTGACGTGGTTCTTTCCGGCATCACCGGATAAGGCCAGGTTCCTTCTGGGATAGGCGTTGATCGATCCGTTGCATTCTAAACCCGAAGGATCGGTTCGAGGGAATCGCCCGTCACTCGTTGCTGCGTCACACGTCGCGACGTTGATGTTTAGGCGATGCGTCCACCGCGCACAGATGGTGCACGCGCTTACAGGAGTCTCGACAGCGGGCTCACGCGAGCTGCGTCGGCGACGCGCCTCCTGAACCTTTCCGAGGCCGATCCATGATCTTCTTGACAACCGAGGTGCGTTTTCATGGCAGTTTCCCATGAGGTGTCCAAGGAACCGAGTTGGCTGGCGCGCGCGCTGACCACCGACTTTTGTCCCGGCGCCAATCGTTTTGTTTACTGGCTCAAAGAACCTGTAGGCTGGTTCGTTGCGGCGATGTTCGCGAGTGTTTTGATCGGGCTCTACTTTGCTCCGATAGGCTGGACGCTCGCCGCTTTGCTAGGCGCACTCATTCTGGTTGGGATGGCATGGCCCTGGGTAGCCGTACGCGCCGTTGCCTGTTCGCTGCGTCCGAGCACCAACCGGGTTCAGGAAGGGGAGCTCTGCGACTGGTCGCTCACTGTTTGCAATCGCCTGCCGGTTCCGATCTGGGGCCTGGCGATCGTCGGCTTCCAAGATCATCCGACCGAGGAGGGATCCGTAGCAGAGAATGTGCCCGCGGTCGCACTCGCTTCGGTGCGCGGCCTGTCCACATGCAGCTATCGATTTTCGATTCGGCCCACCCTTCGCGGTCCCTATCCGAGAGCCGATGCGTCGCTGGCCTGTTCGTTCCCGTTCGGAATCTGGACCGCCAAACGAACGGTAGCCGATACCAAAGCGATGACGGTATGGCCGCAGGTGTTCCCGATAGCGGGACAGAACTCCATGGCCGGTCGTCGCAGAGCGGAACACGGCACGGGAGATCGCAGCGGACACAGGGACGATTTCATCGGTCTGCGTCCCTATCGCCGAGGCGATTGCGTCAAACACGTCAACTGGGTCGCGACGGCACGATCGGATGCATTGATCGTTACCGAGCGGAGCGGTCCGCAAAGCCCAACCCTACGCGTGGTTGTCGACACGGCCGAGGGATCGACGCGTGACGAGATCGCAGATCGTATCCGCGTCGCGGCGAGCGTGCTGGCCGACTTGCATCAGTCCAGCTGCTCGCTTCGCGTGCAGATCGGCGATCGACGTCTCGTCCCGACGCCTGGGCGGCGAGGCCTTATACAGCTAATGGATGCCCTGGCCAATGTGCCCCTCGACGGCGACCAATCCCGTCCCCGACTCGTCCAACCTCACGGCGTGACGGGATTGTCGATCTCAACGGACAACGATGGCAATCCGCTGGTTTGCTCGACCGACCCTGCTGTGCACCGCCGCGCTGCCACCGAACTTCAGCGCCGCGTTGTCAATCGTCAATTCGACCTGGCGGATCAACTGTGGATGTTCTGGACGGAGGCGCGCGATGCTCACTTGGTCGCGTAGACGAGTCGAAACCATCTTACTGGCGTTGATATCGCTAGGGTCCATAGTATCGTTGCGAACGCCCGTTGAGACGCAACTGTGCTTCGTCTCCGAGATGGCAGTCATCGCGGTGCTTGGATTGCTAGCGATGGCGAGACCATCGCGAATCCAGGAAATTGCAACAGGAGCGCTGCCGCTCATCCCGATCGCTTTCGCTGTCATCGCTCGCTTCTTTGCTACGCCGATCGCGTTGGAGATGACCGCATTGACCGTTCTGGGTACGGTCAGCTTGGCGATGGCGCTGGGCGGTCGATCAACTCGCTGGCTCGCATTGTCGGTGGTCAGCAGTGGTTTCTTAGTACTGTTCTGCTCATCGATTTCCGATAGTCGCTACGCCGTTGCCCTGCCGATAATCTGGATCCTGAGCTGTGTCTGGCACCTCATTGCCAATCACTGGGAGCAGCTTGACATGGCCCTGCCAGAATCGGTTGCTCGCAATTGGACGTTGCGGCCGGCAACAATGATCGCGACCGTAGTGACGCTGGCCGGAGCCGGCTACGTAGCCCAAGACCGCTTCACCAGACCGCCGCATTTACTGCACGGTTTCATGCCAACAAGCGGTGGATCACGGTGGTCCGATCCAGCGGCACGCAGCGGTGTGGGTACCGGGGAATCGGCAATCGCAGCCAAAGACCATGCCGAATCGTTTGGTGCAGTGGACTCGGACATCTTCCTGGAATCGACCGAGTCGTCGCTCTTGGACATGTTCAATGACATGGTCGGTGAACCGAAAGCGAAGAAGAATCGCCGGGAGAAGGCCCAAGCCATGCCCAACCAAGATTTCTTGCCGAACCACGAACGCACGGCACGCAGTGATCTCGGAAGCAGTTCGTTCTCAGTCGATCGTATGCCACCAAGTTCCCATCGCTTACCTGACGATGTTACCGACTCCAGCGTCATCCAGTGGGATGGACCAACGGGCATCCGCTTAGCCATGCATCGCTATGACACGTTTGACGGTACGGATTGGACGCAGTCGACGGACCTCACGTGCGAAACGCTCAAGCGAATCAAGATTGGCGAAGACTCCTGGTTCGTCGAGCCTGAACAACATGCTCGCATTGACCAGGACGCATCGTCCATTTCCGTCGGGCTACTGAAAATCATTCGCCTGGACTCCACGCGGATGCCCGTTCCCATGATGACCACCGGGGTACACATCGAGAAAATCGATCGCCAGGATTTTTTTGGGATCGCGCGTGACGGATGTTTCCAGATGCCTGGGCGAGAGAAAATTCCAGCGTTGACCGTCATTCACGTTGCCAGCACGCGGCCGAGTGAAGACGAACTCCGCCTCGGCTTGCAGGAGCAGACCGCCACGACGCCGCCAATTCACGCCGACCTGCGATCGCTGGCCGACCGCGTCACACGCGAGCATGAACACGCATACGATCAACTGCAGGCGATTGTGACGCACTTGAGGAACAACTTCACCTGTGATCGCAGCTTCGCGCCGACTTCGGATCAGGCGGTTTCGCAGTTTCTCGACTCCCGTCGTGGCGGTGACCATCTATTCGCAACCACAGCCGCTTTGCTAGCTCGTGAGCTTGGATTGCAGTCTCGCTTCGTCACGGGCTTCTACGTCCGCCCCGACGCCTTTGACATCACTGCCGGGCACGCATCGGTGCTTCCCCGCGACGTTCACGCCTGGGCGGAAGTCAGACTCGCCGATGGACGTTGGTTCGAGATTGAACCGTCCCCGGGATACCAGCGACCGGACTACCGGCCTTCGATATGGCTCGCCAGTCAGCAGCTTGCCGCTACCTACTGGCCCCTGGCTGCGATCGTTGTGGCAGCGAGCTTGGCTGTGTTCCTTTCGCGCCGCATCTGGATCGAGTGGCTACTAACTTCGATCTGGCGCTTGACGTCCTGGTTTTATCCACAAGGCAATCTGCGTGTCGCCATCTGGGTCATCGAAGCCCGGGCACGCCTCGCCGGGTGCCAGCGATCATCCGGTCGGCCTCAACGTGACTGGCTCGAGGAACTAACGCAACCGGACCTGACAGCCCAGGCCGTGACGCGTCAGTTCTGTGACGCGGCAGATGCAAGATTCTTTTCGTCGAGCCAACGACCAATCGACGACTCCTCGCAGCGTTTGGTCCGCTTGCTGAATACTCGAACACTTTCCCAACTCGCTAAGGAACTCCCAATATGAACACGACTCTGGAACCACCCTGTTCCAATTCAGCCGATCCATCAGCGCAGGTCGCATTCAAACTACGGCAGTTTCTACAGAGCGTTCTGTTCGGGAAGGAACATCAGATTGACATGGTCATCGGTTGCCTCTTGGCTCGGGGCCACCTCTTACTCGATGACCTGCCGGGCACAGGAAAAACGACGCTCGCTAAGGCAATTTCCGAAGCAGTCAATGGACGGCTCGCTCGGGTGCAGTGCACTCCGGACCTGATGCCCAGCGATATCACCGGCTTCAGCATGTTCAATCAGAAGACCCGTGAGTTCGATTTCCATCCTGGACCAGTATTCGCTGACGTTTTGCTAGCCGACGAGCTGAACAGGACGACGCCGAGAACGCAGAGCGCCCTCCTCGAAGCCATGGGCGAACGCCAAGTCACGATCGAGGGCAAGACGCACCCGCTCTCGCCCACTTTCATGGTCATCGCGACGCAGAATCCCATTGATTCGCACGGCGCCTACCCACTTCCGGAGGCTCAACTGGACCGCTTTGCAATCAAGCTGCGGATTGGCTACCCCGATCGCGATGCTCAGAAACAGATTCTCTCGCGAGCGACCCAAGCAGAATCCGCCAGCTTGCCCGAGATGTCTCCTCTATCACTGGACCAACTGCGGCAGACGCAAGATCACGTCCGGACGATCCAGGTTCATTCGCGAGTCAGCGATTACCTCATCGACCTGGTAGAAGCGACCCGAAACGACGCTGCCGTGGAGCTTGGCGTCAGCGCGAGGGGCATGTTGCACTGGCAATCGATCGCTCAGGCATGGGCGATGCTGCAAGGACGCGATTTTGTTACTCCGTCAGACATCGCAATCGTCGCTCAACCAGTTCTTTCGGTTCGCTTGCTCACTCGAGGTGAGGATGTCGATGTGGTGATTGATCGGATGATGAACACTGTCGCTGCACCGGAGTACAAGTAATGAACAATATCTATATGCAATTTCGAAACGATAGCATCCGCTTTAGCATTCTCTTGAGTCTCGTCGTGGTACTGGGGTGTCGAGATGAATCCGCCACGGCCAAGCAATCCCACTTTGAGCACGATCACGGCGTCGCAGCGCATTGGCCATCGGACCTGCCCGATGCCGCAAAGCAACTTCGCAGCCGATTGGACCGAACATCGACTGACGATCCTGAATCCGACGAGCTGCAAGAAGAAATGGCGGACTTGGTCAGCTGGATACCGGAAGTGGCTGCGGACTCCAGCCTGTCTGAAAACGACTGGATCCCCATCAATGAGGCAGCCAAGTCTTTATCGAAAAAACTGCAGCCCAGCGGCCACCAATGGACTCAATCGGCACGCGAGCAGGCGTACCAACTCTGCGACTTGATTGAGAAATCCGAATCGAAACCTACCGCTCATCCCGTCACACTCGAGAGTAAAAGTTCATGAACGATCCCACGCAAATGATTGTTGGTGGCCTCGTTCGCGTCGCCCAGGGATTCGCCGCTGCAGCGCCGACTCTGTTGGTTGGATTGGTCATTGCGGCGATCCTGAGATACTACCTCGGCCGCGACGGTATCTGCCGGCTTTTCGGGGGTAACACCATTCGTAGCCTTCCCCAATCATGGCTGATCGGCATGCTGTTGCCGGTCTGCTCGATCGGCGTCCTGCCTATTCTGCGTGAAATGCGGCGGGCAGGAATGAAGCCGGGTGCGATGGCCGCCTTCGCACTCTCAGCCCCGCTTTTCAATCCGTTGTCACTCCTTTACGGCTTAACTCTCAGTCGACCGCTGGTGATTATCCTCTTTGCAATTGGATCGCTGGTCATTGTCACTGCTTTGGGGCTGCTCTGGGATGCGATCCAACCTCGTTCTGGTGCGGCTAAGGAATCGGCAGCCTTCGCTGCGGACCCGGTGCCTGCCAACGAGCCGATCGGTGTGCAGCGACTCGCAGCCGTAGCCACTCATATCGGACGCGAGGCAACCGGCCCGACCCTCGCACTCACTCTGCTGGCTTTGTCCGGCTTAGCAATCCTCGCCGCTGTGTTTCCCTACGGGGCACTGCAGACCAGTGTCGAGCAGGACGACCCCATGGCTCCGCTGACCATGTTGATGGTGGCGGTCCCAGTCTACGCAACGCCCATGCTTGCGATGAGCCAACTCGGCATGATGTTCCAACACGCGAACTCGCCGGGCGCCGCCTTCACGTTGCTGATCCTGGGAACCGGTGCCAATCTTGCGACGCCGTATTGGTTCAGTCGCCAATATGGATGGAAAGCATCGGGTACTTGGTTTCTTTGCCTACTGCTGATCGTGCTGGGCATCTCCTACGCAGTCAATCAACCGTTGATACCAGCAGGCGTCGAGCCCGCTGGCCATACGCATGCATTTGATATCTACGCGAATCCGCTGCCTGCCAACCAAGCCAATATCTGGAACGCAGGCAAAACCGCCGTTGCCGAGAGCATTGGAATCGCCGAAGCGGCCGCATTGATCGGCTTAGGCTTGATAGCCGTGCTGGGATTGGTGCTACGTGGCCTGGGGATCGACGAAAGTCGCTGGCAAAACTCTTCCGCCACTCTACCGGTAGAGACACCGAAAACGTGGGACATGATCGTCCCGCGTAGCGTGATCGGAACAGCAATGTTAGTTGGGCTGGTAGCACTCAGTGTCGTGGCGTGTTTCGCGTACTATCCCCCACCGCAAGAATGTTTGGAGGAGATTCGCATGGCGCGAACGGAGTGCCTGTCAGCGGCGAGCAGTGGCGATACCAAGCATGCATTGTTTTGGCTCCCAGTGTGGGAGGAATGGAGTCGCCGCTTGGAGGTGGCAACGTTCCTGCGCCGCGGGCAAGTACGACCCTACCAACGAATGCAAGGCTACTTGATACGCAAAAAGCTCGAACTGCTCGAACACGAGCTAGAGCACGATCCGCTCGAGCCCGCCGAGATCAAGGCAGCGCTCGATGGCATCTACGCAACCAACACGCGTTGGGTGAATAGTTTTCGCACGGATTGAATTACCTACCACGATCGCTTTTCAAATTTACATCTAAAAACACAACAAAGGACCCATTGATGAAAATCCATGCTTTAACCGCCACCGCCGCCCAGCCAGGCTCGAGTACACCGTTGGCGATGACCAATGGGCTTGGCATGCTCGCTTCGATCGCCTGTGCGATCCATTGCGCGGCGATGCCGTTCGTCATCGCGTTTCTGCCGATGCTCGGACTGAGCTTCCTGGCCGATGAGAGCTTCCACAAAGTCATGGTCGTCGTCTGCTTGCTACTCGGCGCTTTTGCGTTCGTTCCCGGTTGGAAACGGCACCGTCGCTGGCTACCCAGCGGCATCGCGGCTTTGGGATTGGTGTTGATCGCGACGGCGGCATTCGCGTTGGAAGGAGAATGCTGCGACGCCTGTGAGAGCGACATCGCGTCGCAGTCGGCCCCGGTCGAAGCCTGCACCGACGCGTGCTGCTCAAGCTGCGAGGTGGCGAGTTCGGACACCGCCAGTGAAACGCCGCAGGTGCAAGAAGCATCGTTGGTCGTGCCACTGTTGCCATGGATCACACCGCTGGGAGGCCTGCTGTTGGTATGGGCACACCTGACGAATCACCACTTCACCTGCCGCTGCGGTTGCTGCCCGGGCGATAAAAATAAACATGGTGATAGTTCAACCGCGTGCTGAACCACCGCCGCGTTTCCTCGTATCGACCTTGCTCGTTCGACGCGTCGACCTTGCACGCCTCGCTACCGTAGCCAGTCAAAAAAGACTGGCATGAACCTGCGTTCGATTCGCCGTCTCAGCACCCTGTTGCTGATCATCTACGACGGTCGAATCCCGCTGTCCGAGCGCGGGCGGCGTGTCATGTTCAGTGAGAACTGAGCGAACCGGTCTCTCGCAAATGTTGGCCGGTCAACAGCTCGCTAGAAAATGAGTCTGCTGCAATCCATAGCGGCTGGGATGGAGAGTGTTGAATTTTCAGAAGATTGGCTCCTGCGTCCAACGGGTAACAAAGGAAGCTCAACGGACACGCAGGCAATGAAGGCAGTCCGCACGATCGGCAAAATCATTGGACACTTGAGCGATGCCTCGCAAGACCTTCCAGTCACCACTAAGTTCAAGCTTCGCAGAATGACTTCACTCCATGCGAGACTGGCCTTGGTCGGCAGAGTGACGATCGGTTGATAGAGCAGCGATGAACTCCTGAGTCGCCGCAGGGGCAGTGGGATAGGACGCCGCCCGAGCAAAGTGTTGCTTTGCAGCGGTTTCGTCATCGAGTTCAATAGCGATCACGCCGAGGTTGTGATGCGCCGCTGGAGCGCCAATGGCTGGTGTGAGTACCGTCAATGCTTCATCGTAGCGCCGTTGTCGCGCGAGTAGCAATCCTAGATTCACTCTCGTATTCTCGAGGTCAGGATCAATTGCCAAGGCGCGCTGAAACTCCTCCTCGGCTGCGGCAGTATCCCCAGATTCCTCTAGCGTGTATGCGAGATTGCTGAGCAGCGATGCATTCGTGGGATCGTCCTCGATTAGTCGACGGTACCTTCGGATCGACTCCGGGTACTGGCGGGCACCTGCCAGTGCGGGCGCGAGCTGCGCATCGAGCCTGGGCTTCTTGGGAGCCATCGCTTCGGCCTCGAGGTACAACTCAACGGCCTCGTCCCAATACCCCTGCTTCGTCATCTGGTCCGCGGCGACGACCTTTAGCTCGCGTTCATCGCCTGCCCGCATCGCTGGCAATGGAGCGCCAAGCTGGGACATGGGGGCTTCCGATGTTGGCTCAGGTCTCTCGGCCCTGGAATCGGGACGGGGGATCTGTGGCAGCGCGTGGCATCCGGCGACGAGCATGATCGCTGGCAGCATCCAAGTGAAACGCAACATCAGAAAATCCCTCCGCCACCAAACCCACCACCGCCAAAGCCACCGCCCATGCCGCCACCTCCAAAACCACCACCGATCCCGCCTCCAAAACCTCCGCCACCGCTCTGGCCGCCACCGCCTGATCCATTTCGACTGGCATTCCGCGCGACCTGCTGAGCCCGAAATCCATCGAGTCCTAAAGCAGGCGGGTAGGCGAGTTGAATTTCGTCTGCCATCAAAGGGGCACCCGCAGCGCTGAATGCGGCAGCCAACGAGACGGTTCGATCGGCATCGCGCATCGAATCCCCACTGGGCTCGATGATGATGGGAGCAACCGGCAGTTCGCCCTGTTGAGCAAGGGTTGCTACCTGACGCAGCGCAGCCGGGCTGAGCTGGTCACTCTGGTCGATGAAATCAGCTCGATAGAAGACACCTTGGTCGGTAGCAGCAGACGCGACCTGCGTCTGCTGCCATTGGCAGAGGTGAGCTCCGGGCCCATTCGGGATCGCACCGGAGGGGATATCTGCACAGCAATCGACGTCACAGATCCCCTGGCTGGACCGACAACCGCCCGCGAGCAGCAGCAGCGTCGGGAGCGCCCATGACAGTAGTTTCTTGTAGGGGGCATTCATTGCGTCACCTCGTCGGCGTACTCGATCGTTGGCGAATATACGCCAGGCAGCGGAGCCTCGATGGGCGCGATCGGTTGATGGGGGTTGGGCGTGAGCTGGTTGCAACATCGATCGGTCGGACCACTGGATCCGATGATGAATCGATCGGGGCAACAGAGATCGGGGCGGCGTTGTTTGTGATAGTCGGTGCGAACGGGGGAGCGGAAATCGCGAGAGCGACGACTCTCCAATCGGTTGCTCAGAAAGAACTCGACGTCGGTCGGCTCAAACACATCACTACCGGGCAGTGTTGGTGTGGTACAGGAGTCAACGGGTGCGACCAATTCAGGTGTGACGAGGATGACCAGTTCCTGCTCGGATGCACTCGTACGATTGGCACCGGTGAGCGGCCCGACAATGGGCAGATCCCCGAACCACGGCACACGCTCGCTGCTGGCACCGAAATTGGTTTGTAGGAGTCCGGCAACCGCGAGCGTTTGGCCGCTGCGCAGCTCCACGGTGGACGAAAAGTTGCGGCTGTTCAGTCCCGGAACGGAGGTTCCGCCCCCCGCGCCACCAATACTCGTACCCAGGGACTCGTCTCGCGTGCTGATGTCCGCATTGATTTGCAGACGAATCACATTGCGATCCTGGATGATAGGAATGAAACGCAGCTGCACCCCGAAAGGCACGAACTGGACGCCCTGCAAATTGGTACCGACCCCACCGGAGGAGATGACAGGAATCGGGAACTGCCCACCGGCTTGAAAGTTGGCGGGTTGGCCGTTGATAGCGACCAAGTTGGGCTCGGCCAAGGTTCTCGACAAACTGAGCCGGCGAAGGGCTTCGATGCGTAAACTGAGATCGCCTCCATCGAGTATCGCGCTAATGTTCCCGGCGACCGTGCCGGTCGTGTTGCTGAAAATATTGCTGTTCTGGATCGCAGTGAAGTTCAGTCCGATGCTTCGCGCCGCCGTTCGATTGACCTCCGCCACGGTGACCCGCAGCATCACCTGCTGTTCACCGGGCACCCGCATCAGGTTGATGATGCCGGCTTGAGCGAGTGCGACGGGGTCGACGAGTGAGCGATTCTCGGCTTCTTGCGCCTGCAAATCGAGCGTCTCGTCGGAAGTGAAGTCGACAGTGTTGCCTACGGTTTTGACCGCTGATACGCGGCGAACTCCCGCGGACACGCCCCGGGCGCTGATCAGAACCTGCAGGATCTGCGCCATCTCGATGGGGTCCCGAGCCTGACCGGCGACCATCAACCGCCCGTTGACATCGGATAGCTCGACAAGGCTGTCCGGGAACTTGATGTTTAGCTCCCGTTCGACTTCATTGAGTGGGCGCTTCAATGCGGGGTCCTCATACACGCGCACCAGGTAGCTGACGACACTCTCACCGCTCGGGTCGCTGGCATCGGCAAACCACAACATCAGGGTGCTCGTCCCCGGTTTCAGTCCGGTGACAGCGAGCTCACGGCCCGATTGAGGATCGATCGTGTCGGCGCGGATCGTGTCATCGTCAGGCAGGTAGATCCGTGTCGGCGTATCGGCAAGCCGAAGAATCTTGGGGCGACCGACGATCAGCGACAGCGGGATCTCTGGATTGATCTCAGCTTCGACAAAACGCTGTTCCCGACGTTTCGCCGTCTCGCTCGGCGGCGGCAAAATCAACTCCGGCGGCAAGGCCACTTGGAGGCGATTGACGGCGTCATCACTCGTCTGAGGACCAACGCCCGGATTTTGACCGACGGTGGGTTGCGGCGGCAGCAAACCATCGCCGGGCTCTTGTGCCCTCACGTCGGTAGAAACCAAGGCGATCAGCAACGACAGGATTGCCGCATGCCGAGACGCGATCGCCTGCCAGGTTGCGGCACAAAATGACATAAAACCCCTTTCTCGGTTGGACTCAATAGCGCCTAGCCGTACCGCTCCCGCAAATCGAGATGGCGGTAGCTAGATGGGTCCGACCACAGGACAACCCTTATAATCGGTACAACCTGACGCCGACTTGAATCCAACCCGGAATGACGAGCCAGCATTTTCTTTCCCGGTCAACGAGCGGATGCGACCGGTCGCCCCCGCCTATTGGCAATTATTGCAGTGGCCGCGGAGCAAGATTTCGGTGACGGTGCCGTACTTTTCGCTCTGTCGCTGACTGCCAGCCGTCAGTTTGACGTCGTCGAGGCAGCAAACCGTTCCACAATCGACGCAAAAGAAATGTGGGTGCCCGTCCTCGTGATGCTCGTCCGGTTTGACAGCTTCGAAACGCCAAACGTGGTCGCCGACCTCCGTTCGCCGGATCAGCCCGGATTCGGTCATGTCGTTCAAATTGCGAAACGCCGTGGCTTTGTCGATCCCACTCTTCGCCAAGTGTTCGGCAACGAACGCGTGCGTCAGCGGCGAGGGAGACTGCCGCAGCAGCAAGAGAGTGGATATTCGAGCAGGGGTCGCTCGCAACCCAACATCACGAAGCTCTTGTTTCACGGCTTCCAAGGAAGCCGGTGCGCCGCTTTCTAAACTCATGGGAACGTCTCTATGCAAATTCGCTGTATCTGACCAGGACCACAACTTCACTTGCATTCTACGCCAATGCAACTGCAACGCAAGTGCGCGAGCATCCTCGACCGAGCTTTCGAGAGTCCGCGCGACCAACAGCGAATGGCACCGGCGGCTCCGATGTCGGTCCCGCGTCGAGTGAGTCGGCTGCGCCGGCAAAACCAGCGTGATATGTGTGCAGAGTTCGACGCTTCACTGAATGACAATGCACGCGGAACCAAAAAAACTCCATAAAAGAGAACACGGCGCACTTGCAATCCGTATGCAACTGAGGTCCAATGACGGTCCGTTCTTGTTGCCTCAGGGAGTTTCACGATGCTTTCCAGAAAAATGCAGTGGTTCGCTTCATTGCTGCTGACGTTCCCCGTTTCCACCGCGGTTTCGGCGGACCCACCTGATCTTGTCGCGGTGGCCGATCCGGAGGTCGCATCGCGGCTGGTAGCGGAGGTCGATCCCGCCATCCCGTTCGCGGTGCTGATGGTCGCCCCCGATGATGACCCAGCACTGCTGAATCAGCGTGCTCTGAAGATGAGAAATGCACGTGTGTTCGTCTACGAGGGTGCAAACGAACAACTGCTGCAGGCGATGTTTCGCGAGCGATTGGTGCAGCAGGGCGTAGTGGCAATCGATATCGCGCCCCTCTCGCGAAGACGGGTACGGTCGTCTCCTGTCAATCTACCGATCCGGTTGCCAGCACTATTGGCGACGCTGAAACACACGCCCTGATCACGAACAGTCTACCCCAACGCGTTTACGAAATTACCAAGCTAGGAGTCCTCATGCTAAAAAGTCCGCCACCCCATCGTCTGCCTGTTACCGTGCTATCGGGTTTCCTCGGAGCGGGAAAGACAACGCTGCTGAATCATGTCTTGAACAATCGAGACGACCTGCGGGTCGCCGTGATTGTGAATGACATGAGCGAAGTCAACATCGACGCGGCGCTGATCGAAAGCGGTGGCGCGGATTTGTCTCGCACCGAAGAACAGCTCGTCGAAATGACCAATGGCTGTATCTGCTGTACCCTTCGCGAGGACCTGCTTGTGGAGGTTCAGCGATTGGCCCGTGACGGACGTTTCGACTATCTGCTCATCGAATCGACAGGGATCTCGGAGCCGATGCCGGTAGCTGAGACGTTTACATTTGAGGACGAAGCGGGCGATAGTCTGTCGCTGGTCGCTGAACTGGACACCTTGGTGACGGTCGTCGATGCCGGGAACTTCATGAAAGACTTCGGTTCGTGGGATGACCTCACCGATCGACGTCTCGGGCTCAGCGATGACGACAAACGCAATATTGTCGACCTGTTGGTTGACCAAGTGGAGTTCGCGAACGTCATTCTGATTAACAAAACAGACCTGCTTTCCCCATACGAACTAGAACAACTCTATCGCATCGTGAGCCGGCTCAACGCCAGCGCCAGGATACTCACGACCACCGAGAGCCGTGTTGAGCTTGGCGAGATTATGGGAACGGGCTTGTTTTCGCTCTCCGATGCAGAACAGCAACCGGGGTGGTTGGAAGTTCCACGCGGCGAAGAGGAAACGGAGACCGAAGAGTACGGCATTTCAAATTTTGTTTTCCGCAGCGATCGCCCCTTTCACCCGCAGCGGCTAGTCAACGCTCTCGACGCTGATATGGACGACAGCCTCTTCACCGCTGTCCTGCGGAGCAAAGGTCTCGTTTGGATCGCGTCCCGTCACGACTGGGCCTACGACTGGTCTCAAGCCGGTTGCTCCATCCGGCTCGATCCGGCCGGATACTGGTGGGCCTCGGCTCCGGACGATGCGTGGCCAGAGGACGAAGTATTGCTCGATGAGATTCAGTCAAAGCTCACCGGCGAGCACGGCGATCGACATCAAGAGCTCGTCTTCATTGGCAACGGGATGAACGAGCAAAACATTCGTAGCATCCTTGAGGACTGCCTGCTCAGCGATTCCGAGCTTGCCGAAGGCCCCGAGGCATGGGCCGGATATGAAGACTCACTGCCGCCTATCGAGATCGAAGCCGAAGAGACGGTGATGTAAGTCACCCAACGCGTTGCGGCTTGAGCCCGATTGAGAAGCGCACCGCAGCAAACATTCGACACACACACCCTGATTCAATTCAATGAAGGACCAATTGATGAAAACCGAGATTCTCGCCACGGCATCCCAGCCAGGCCCCAGTAAACCGTTGGCGATGACCAATGGACTAGGCATGCTCGCTTCGATCGCTTGTGCGATCCATTGTGCGGCGATGCCATTTGTCATCGCGTTTCTGCCGATGCTCGGACTGAGCTTCCTGGCCGATGAGAGCTTTCACAAGGTAATGGTCGTCGTCTGTTTGCTACTCGGCGCTTTTGCGTTCGTTCCCGGCTGGAGACGGCACCGTCGCTGGCTACCCAGTGGCATCGCGGCTTTGGGATTGGTGTTGATCGCGACGGCGGCGTTCGCATTGGAAGACGAGTGCTGTGCCTCCTGTGAAAGCAAAGACGCGTCGAGCGTTGCCTCGCTCGAGTGCTGTACCGACGCCTGCTGTTCAAGCTGCGAGGTGGCGAGTTCGACCACCGCCAGTGAGACGCCTGCGGTGCGCGAGGCATCATTGGTCGTGCCATTGCTGCCATGGATTACACCTCTGGGCGGCCTGCTGCTGGTGTGGGCACACCTGACAAATCATCACTTCACCTGCCGCTGCGGATGCTGCCCGAGCGAACAAGAGTCAGGAAGCATGGCATGACACCTGCCGGCGACGAAACACTCGACGTGATCGTGGTGGGTGCAGGGGGGGCGGGCGTCGGCGTCGCGATCGCACGGAAGCATGCTGGCATTGAAAACTTCCTGATCATGGATCGCTATCGCCCGACTCACGTGCACGCATGCGAGAGCATTGCTTTGTCGATCAAGTGGAACGGTTGCCCAACACGCCGATCGCTTCGGTCGCCAAAGCGATCGCGACATCGCTCGGCCTGCTCGCTGGCCAGGTGTGGTTGGATAGCCAGCATGTTCCTATACGGCATCGCTTCAGTTGGTGACGGGGTGCGACGGGCCGCTGCGTCGGCAGGGTTGCTTTCCAATGTCGCCGCTTTTCACGAACTCATCGGAGGAACGCCTCAGTGATCATGCCGGTCACGACGCAATGCACACCAACCTGGGCAGCGAGCTTGCTGAGCCAGCAGATTTGGTGCTGGGGACAAGATATCACTCGAACTGCGGGAAACTGGCTGATTGAAATTGGATTCAATCGTGACAGGCCGCCTGAGGAACGCAAGAATTGCCCCAGCGTTTACACGCTGCAACTGGATCGCCGCACACGCGTTGTTTTGCGTGGGTTCGGAATCTACTACGGTGACGACCGACACGGTGGCATCTTCCTCGAACGCTATGGCTTCGCGCCGACTTACACGACGGATTCACGCTTGGTTTGTCCGCCTTGGTCGAACCAAGATCTACCCACGCTCGAGGCTCCCGCCCCGAATGAACGCACGGATTGCCTGATGCTGATGCTAGGGTTGTTTGAGTGGATTCGAAACTACGAATTCGATATTGTCGATTGCCTGGGGCTGGCCTATCGTGAAGAGGTGATCATGCGATGGGCCGACGGCCGGCGAGTCGTCACACCCGCACAGCAAATGGCCGTATCGTGGCGGAAACTGTCGCTCTCGCTTTCAGCCAATCCGGAAGCATGGCTTCCCTCGATGATCCCTGCTGAGGAACGCGGGAGTAAAAAGTCTCGTATGGGACGAAGCATCGAGCTGTTGGATACCCAGAAGTATCCCGTCAGGGATTATCGACAATAGCCGTAGATCAGCGTAGCGCCACCTACGGTGGTTCAATGCGGCAGCTGCACCGGTGTGTGATCTTATTGTCGTTGCAGTGGCAGTGCGAGCAGGCTGGACCAGCGTTTACGTTTGCATTTCAATTCTTGCAAACGCATTGTGCTGGTGAATCGATTCAAAATTTTCCGATTCGCAGCGGAACCAGGAGATTCGTGAATCCGCTTTCAAACCCAGGGCAAGATCGCGGACGGTGTCCTCGACGAATTTCGGATTCTCATACGCGTTCTCGGTGATCTTTTTCTCGTCACTTCGTTTCAACGTCGCATAGACCCTGCACGAGGCGGCCTTCTCCATGGTCTCGAACAGGTCATCGATCGAAACGCCATCGGTTTCTACGCGGAACCGAACGCTCGCTGTCAGTTGGCATCGTTGGTTGTGGGCACCGTAGTCGGAAATCTCTTTGGAACATGGGCACAGACTGGTCGCTGGTCCGGATACAGTCACTCTCAAGTCTCGGCGACGATCCGCCGCGGCCCCGCGATCGATCGAGACGTTGAGTTTGACGTCCAACCGCAACAGCCCCAACTCTTTGGTCACCGGCGCCGCTCGCTGGACAAAATACGGAAACCGAATCTCGATGTCGGCTCGATCCGCGTCCATTCGGTCGCGAAGCTGATCGCAAAGCTCGATCGCACCAACGTAATCGAGCGGCTGTGGCCAATCACGCAAAAGTTGCACAAACCGCGACATATGCGTGCCTTTCTCGGTCGGTGGCAGCGATACGAAGAGATCAAACATTCCCGTCGTGCTCTGCGGCGTTTCGCCGCTGTCCTGACGCGACACAAACTGAATCGGGTAAGGGACACTGGTCACGCCGACTTGGTCGATCGCCAAGTTTCGCGTGTCATCATAAGACTGGACGTCGGGAAGGCTTTGCAGAGTACTCGAATGCATGGTCAGGTTAAACGAAAGGAGATAGATACGGGATCGGATAAGTAATGCGATGGGATTCGACGAAGTTCTCGGTCGCGATAGTTCCAAGCGGCTTCTCAACATGGTGATTCGCAAAATAACCACACAGATGACGCAACGGTCGGCTTAAAAGGTCAGCAGGTTCGATGACCATCTCCATGCAGGGTGGTGGAGCATGGCGACGGCAAACAGAATCGTTGTTGCGGTCAACCATGAGGGGCGCTCTCGGCGTCCGCCAAACCGCTTAAGCAGCCACGTGGCTATCCACCAAAGTGCCGCGATCGTTAGTACCGCTTGCCAGCCCAGAGCGATCCCAACAAGTGCGTACGCCAGCGAAAGCGATGTGGTGGATTGACGACGACGCAGCCGAAGCGACCCGGCAAAATGACCGATCGCCCAACCCATGCTGCCGCCGACAAGGCTAGACGCCGCGCGGTCAAGCCAATCGGGGTATGACGCAGGCCATCTCAGTGGTGTCTGATCGAGGAGCGACACGGTCAATAGATTGGGCGAGACGACGACCAGAATTGCTGAGACTGCCAACAGCGAAAGAGCCAGCCAGCGCGGCGGTCGCAGTTTATCCTGTTCCATCAACGCAATCGTGAGCAGGCTACTAAACAGCGCACAGTGAAAGAAATAGATGCCGACCACCGGCCACTTGGTGTACAAGATGATCCAAAGGATGCCGGAGAACGGGTAGTGTTGGAACCCGGGGACGTTCGCCGCGCCAGTAACGAGTTCGTACAAAAACAACGAAGAAAAGATTACCAGGCCCACCACTTCTACTGTGAAATAGCGAATCGGAATGGAGACTCCACAGGCACCACAACGTCCTCGCAATCGTAGAAAACTGATCAACGGCAAATTATCGACGCGTCGAATCGGTGTTTCGCATTTCGGACAAGCCGACGATCGCAACACAATCGACTCGCCGCGGGGCGTGCTCGCCGCGACCACGTTTAAAAAGCTGCCGATACAGGCGCCCATGTACGCAAAGATCGCGAAGACGGCGAGTTTGGCGCTGCGAATCCTCAACACCTCCAGTGGAGTCAGTTCCTCGATCGTGTAGCTCGTCGAGCGTTCGCGCTGTGACTCCAAGACGGCACCCATACCCGGAATCACGATCATGTAGGTCGCTGAGATCAAAACAGCGATGATGACGGTGGCTTGACCCAATGAAATCGGTCTGGTGTGGGCATTGGTCGCAATCAAACCATCGCGAAAAATCAAGATGCCGAACGCCCCGATCGTGAACCAGGGAGAAAACATCGCCAGCGAGTCTTGCCAAAACGTCGCATCTGGTCTCGTTGCTAGGACGACCGACAGGCCACTGGCAAAGAAGGACAAAAACATCAACCGAGGCAGCCCCGCCATGCGATCGCTCACGGCTGCCCCCACGACCAGTACGTTGGCCAGGACCATCACGGCCGCAATGGGTTCATTCGCCAGGCGAATCGACCAATGGACCCCGGCACAAGCGGCGGTCGCGACCAGCAGCATCCGCGCGTACTCGCCCCACAGCGATTCATCAAAAGGATCGTAAGATGAATGACCAACGTTCGGATCCAAGCGGCACTCGATTGACTCGGCCATCAATCGTTCTCGGTGATGGCACACAAACGCAAAGTGCCAACGTCGCGAATGCGGGTCCATCGTTCGTCTACGGCCGCCAACAAAGTCACCCGGACCTGTGCAGCCATACCGCACACAGGCAACGCCCCAAAAAACGATTCACGGCGAAAGCAAAACAGTCGAGTTGCCATGGAAAAACCTGTGGAGCCAAGAGTCACAATTGCAATTGCCCTGCAATTATCAACAACAGCCCACCACGTGTCAATCGCAGATGCAAACACTTTGCACTGGCAGGATTGACGGTTCAAGATTCTGTCGAGAGCCGATGGTCAACGACAAGGAGCTGCGCGAGAGCGGTCCCGTAGCGAATGCCGTGGCACTGCACCGCGACGCAGATCGATTTCCAGTTAACTGAATATGGAAAATCTTGGGTCATCCGACGGAATTCTCTCAAAAACCGCCTACAGCCAGCACGATTCCTTCGGGTTTTCCATCCATTGTCGCTACGCCGCAAACGCCAATCGAGCCGTATAGAACATGCCAACACCAAGGATCAGGAGCGCTCGGATGTAAGACCAGGGCAACGCTCCGAGCCGACTGTCTTTGCGGATCAAGCTCCCACCAAAACGCTGCAACAACATGCCGACACAGGTCAATGACGTGGCAATTCCTGCGGCGAATAAGCCGATGACCGCGTACGCGGCAACCGGGGATCCCGTCGACATGCTGGTGAAGTATGCCGCCAGCGCGGATGGACAGGGCAGCAATCCAAACGCCACGCCGAGCAATGCGCTCATCGAATAGCTGGATTTTGCTGAAGGCGGCTTCGAATCGCACTCATGACGATGCGATTGGCAAACGCATTTCATCGGTTTGGATCGCCATGCCGACCACAACATCCACAGGCCAACGCATAAAACCAAGCAGGCACTGATCCACTGCAAACCATTTGTAACCCGTTGATCATCATGGTGGTGATCACCGGTGACGAGGTGATGAGTCAGATGAACAGCCATGGCGATTGCGATCAACGACACCGAGTGTGCCATCCCGCTTGATACCCCCATCACCAGCGGGTGCCAATAGCTACGCCGCTGGCCGGAGAGGTACACCAGCATCGCGGTCTTCCCGTGGCCCGGCTCGAGCGCGTGCAAAGCACCCAAGAAATACGCGAGTCCCAGGGTGAGTTCATGAGAGTGTTGATGCATCGAGTCCCGTTCTCTTTCTAAAAGGCATGTCGTTCGCTTGGGGATACGTCGTTACTACTATCCGGTAGATGGTGGTCCATTCCAATCCAATCTTGCCCCTTTCGGAACACCGACTGAGCCAGGTCGGACTTCGATCACGTGAGCGGTCCCGCGCTCGCAGACGACCGCGCGCCAAGGCGAAACGCGCGTTCGGATGCCCAACACACAACGCTCGCAGTCGAGCATGATCACGTCAATGGAAAACCGCATCCAGCAGGTGTGAATGGACGAACACGGCGTCAACAGCAAGCCGGAACTTTCCGGCAGCGAACCGCGAAACTGCAGCCCACGGAAGCGTTTCCAGAAAGTGTCCGCAATCTGCAGATCATCCAACAATAGGTCGCCGGTCTCGGTGTTGAACAGTTTCGTCATCACAAACCCCCGCCACTGGTGAAGGTTTCGGTGAGCTTGAACAGCTGTACGAACGCGGGCCCGAGAGTCCAGACGAACAAGCCGGGCAAGAAACAGATCACCAGCGGGAAAAGACGCTTAACGGGCAACGCATTGGCAAACGCGATCGCGCGCTCGCGTCGCCGGGCGCGGATGTCGTCGGCCTGAGTGCGAAGGACTTTGGCGATCCCCATCCCCATCTGCTCCGCTTGTACGAGCGCCGAGACCAGAATCGAGATCGAACCAATCCGCACTCGACCGCTCAGCCGACGCAACGATTGGATTCTGGGGCGCCCCGCCAGCAGATCGGCGTGATAGAGGTTCAGTTCATTGGCGAGCGGTCGACCGGCAAGGCGGGTTCTCAGAACCCGGAGGAGCGCCGAATCGAAACTCAAACCCGCTTCGCTGAGTGTTGCCATCAATTCCATCGCCAGTGGTAGGTCTTGTTCAATCAACGCGACTCGTTTGCGTCGAGCGGAACGCACAGTGGTGACAGGTATACAGATCAAGAGAATCGCCATAATCCAGGGAGCGACCCAAACGACGGGCAAGAATGTATCGCCGACGCCGCCGGGAACCAACACAACGGTGCGTTCCATCGCACCTTGCAAACCGGACAGCACGAACAGCGTCGCCGCCCCCAAACCGAACAACGTGCACGCAGTCATCGCCCCAACAAAGACCCACGGTGCCGAAACGCTGCGATAACCAGCCAGGAACAACCAACCCGACAACCAACCGCGCGGCGATGAAGAATCCAGAGCGACGTTGACATCCATGTCGGAATGCCAACGGGCGAGCGTCCGTTCGCGAGCGAACAGATATCGCGCCGCCAGGAACGCCACCGCAGTGAACGCCAAGAGCAGAGGAAGTGTGAGGAATAGCGAGCTCATTCAGTTCGTCCCTGACGCATTGCAGTCGATCTGAATGAGGGTCTGCCCCTTTAATGGCGAATCACTTTGCATGTTTTTTCACGGCCTCGACGGAGAGGAGCGGCCCCTTTTCAGATGCGTTTCTAGAACTTCGGTTTAGAGATAATACCCATCCAAGCAATCCCGACGGCTTGCAGGATGACCGAGCCGGCAATGAACCAACTACCGACGGTCGAGGTCACGAACTCGCGCATGGGTTCGGGACCGTTTCGCCAGACGATCACAGCGATCAAGTACACCAACCCCAAGATCGCAAATGTGCTGAACTGCGATTGGGCGATGTTGGATTGGATCCGCCGTGTGATTTCAATGCGGTCGCGGATGGTCCGCCCCACGATCGCAAGTGTGGGAGCGAGCCTACCGCCGACTTCGAAGTGGACGGCTAACGACGACGAGAAAAGTAGAAACGTCTCGAGCGGTACGCGATCGGCCAACGATCGAAATACCGACGCGGGGTCATCGCCCAAGCGAATTCGACCGGAGATTTCTTGTAAATACCGCTTCAGTGGACGATCGGTTTCGTGAGTCGCGGCTTCCATCGCGGGTCCCAACGCCGCGCCCGCACTGACCGCCCCGACCATGATGTCGATGGCATCGGCGAGTTGTCGCTCCAGTTTGGCGATGTGGCGGGTGTGCAAAAAACTCTCGACTTGGCTGAGCAGCAACGCAACCACGGCACCAATGGCCAAAACGTACTGCAACGGCCACCCGAAGCCGATCCACACGACCAGGGCAGTGATCGCCCCGATCGTCCACGGCACCCAGATCCAACGACGGGCTAAGCGGCGCGTCGATGGCGGCGATCGGCGCGTCGACTCGGCGCTGCGACTGGCCGCTCCCTCCTCATACTCTCCCTCTTGCTGCGTCGCTTCGACGAACCGATCGAGCGTTCGTTGGCGACGGGCGTAAATCTGATACCCCCCCACGCAGATCAAGCCAATGACTGCCCACAGCGCGACGACTCCCACCACTACCATGATCGTCGCCGATCAGATTCATCGACGCTCGCCGAAGCGTCGGAACCCACCATGGAGGTGTCTGATGGTCGGTGGAACCACTCCATAGGCACGTCAATGTGATTCTCTCGCAAATGCTCAGCGACTCGCGGCACGACCCCTGTGGCGACAAAATTACCCTGGATGCGACGATTGGCTTTCCCCGTTGACTGAAACCGAAAAATCTCCTGCAACTGTGCCGTTTCACCCTCCATGCCCACCAGTTCTGAAATGGATTGCACACGCCGCACGCCGTCTTCGTAACGTTTGACCTGAACAATGATATCGATCGCTGACACGGCTTGTTCACGAATCGCACGAGCTGGCAAATCGATTCCCGCCATCAATACCATCGTTTCCAATCGCGACACGGCATCCCGCGGCGAGTTGGCATGAATCGTCGTCAGTGATCCGTCGTGGCCGGTATTCATAGCCTGCATCATGTCGAGTGCTTCACCGGCGCGGACTTCGCCAACGATGATTCGGTCGGGGCGCATACGCAACGCATTGACGACGAGATCACGGGCTACAATGCGGCCCTGGCCTTCGATATTTGGCGGTCGGGTCTCCATGCGAACGACATGTCGCTGATCGAGCTGCAATTCAGCGGCATCCTCGATCGTGATGATACGTTCGGTGTCTGGGATCGCCTCGGCGAGTGCCCCCAAAAATGTGGATTTCCCGGAACCGGTGCCGCCCGAGACGATCATGTTGATGCGACCGCGGATCGCCAAACGCAAGAACTGCAACATGGCGGGTGAAAACATCCCCAGTCGCATCAGGTCGTCACTGCGAAGCCGGCGTCTGCCGAATCGGCGAATCGACAACGTCGGGCCGTCGATGGTAACGGGCGGCAGGGTTGCGTTGACGCGGCTACCATCGGGAAGTCGAGCGTCGACCATCGGTGAGCTTTCGTCGATTCGCCGCCCCACGCGAGAGGCAATCCGACCGATGATGCGGACCAAGTGTTCGTCATCGCGAAAATGAACTGCGGTCGGTTCGAGCTGCCCGAAACGTTCGACAAACACCGTGTGAGGGCCGTTGACCAAAATGTCAGTCACGGCCGGATCGGCCAATAGCGGCGCAAGCGGCCCGACACCGATCGTTTCTTCTATCAAATCATCGACCAGTTGCCGGCGCTCGGAATCGTTGAGCGGCCAGTCTTGAGTCGCCAATGCGTCAACGACATATTCTTTGACCAATTCAGCCAACTCGTCTTCGCTGGCCGTGATCCGATCACGCCGATCAAGGTCCTCTAACAGTTGCGTGTGCATCGCCGCTTTGACAGATGCAAACGACGCGTTCCCAGCAGCCGGCATGGCGGCAGGCGCACCGGCAAAGCTCTTGCTCGATTGACGCGTCGACTCGTCGCGTACCCGTTCACTGGGCAATCGTAGACTCGTTCGCGTGAACAGTTCGCGCGCCGTCGTGGTGTTGTCGGGAGGATGGGACATAGCGTTGGATAGGGAGGACGATTGACGCGAGACGCTGCCGGGGGGTTATTCCAACGGATTCGATGGCAAATCGGCGGTGCCGCGGGTGGATGGATACTCGGCGGGCACCTGGCCCTCCCGCTGGGCGACCAAGGGTGGCTCGGCTTGTTCGACTCTTGGCGCTGCCGAGTCGGTACGTCCCAAAACATCATCGGTCAGGCGTTCCAACGCGCGGCTGAATCCGCTCAGACGGACTGTCGCAGTAGCGATTGGAACACCGCAATTCGCCGCCGCCATGACCCGCTTATCGAATGGCAACACATGATCGATCTCACGCTGCAACCGCTCCGCCACATCATCGACCGACAAACTACCGGTCACCCTTTGTTGTCGATTCAATATGATCGACTGGCGCTCGGCCGGGTAACCAATCCGCTCCAAAACACTCAGCAACTTCGCACCGCCCAACAACGTCGGCAGGACATTCTCCAGGACCACGAACACACGATCACTTAGGTCGAGAGCCGCAATCACGACTTGATCGAACATCGGAAACGTATCGACGATCACGACATCATAGGTTTGGCGGGCCAACGTGATGATGCGCGCGATCAACAAATCGTCGATCTCCATCGCTTCAACGGCATCGGCCGGTGCGGCCAACAGATGCAGTCCACTGGAATGAATCGCTGCAGTTTGACGAATCATGGTTGGATCCAGGCGGTCCGCCTCTCGGGCCAAATCGGTCAGAGTCGCTGTCGGGTGCAGGTCGAGCAACGCGGCCCCGACGCCCATCTGAATCGACCCATCGATCAGCAACACGCTCTTTTGGCCGCGCCGCGCGATCGCCACCGCAGCGTTCGTCGACAACGTCGATTTCCCCACGCCGCCCTTGTTACTAATGAATGAAACAACACGACCAAGCGTCTGGGTGGAGGAGGAACCGGCATTGCCAGCTGCCGAGGGCTGCGAGATCAGACGCGATAGGTCCGACGTCGAGAGTGGCCGCCGCAAGAAATCACAAACGCCCCCTCGCATCGCGTCGATCAAGGCCGCTGACTCGTTGACGTTCTCGGGAAACCCCTCGGGTCGCAAAATGGCCGCGATGCGGGTTGGCGGCGAAGCGGATCGCACTTGATTGACAACTCGGATCAGTTCTTTGGGATCCTCGGTGAACTCAATCAGGACGAGAGAGATTGGCTGAGTCCGCAGCGATTCAAACAAATAGCTCGATTCTTTGACCAAACGAAACCGAGGTGCGGTCTCGCCCATTCCATCAAGAGCCAGTTTGGCCTCCTCGACGATCTTGTCGTCGGTGCTGAGGATCAGGACGGATGCAGTGATCGACATGTATTACCTCGCCGACACAGGTAGTTGGCATAAAACTTCGCGGTTGTCCTGGCGCGATTTAAAAACCATATCAGTGTCATCCGGTGTGCCTGCGTACGAATAACAAAACGTGGCCGATGCATTCGAGATTCCAAAAGGCTCCACTTCGGTAAAAACACCGTCCGAGATCGAGGCCGCACCGAAACCAATGACGCGGTCGTTGATCTCTTCGTCGTAGATCGCGACGTAGCCTGTCCCAGCTTCAGGAGCTGCGTTGTCAGTCGCTTCGCCACCGATAGCATGTTCAGCATATTCGCGAAACGTCTCTCCGGAACCGACTTCCCATTCACTTAAAGGGACTGCGACATCGAGTTTTCCTGGAACGTCGTTGGTCTCATCTGAGCTTCCAACGCAAACCACCGGTTGAAGTGCCGCAATGGATGTCGCTCTGACCGCAATGCCGTCACCAACCGATTCGCGATTCAACATCGAGCCGTGACCAAAAAGGAAAGGCAACGCTGGCCCCGCAGTCCCAACACCGTCGTCGAACACTTCGTCCGTTCGACGCACTCGCACCAAGAAAGCTTCGTGAGTTTCCATGCTGGAGTCGTCCGACGGGTTTGGATTGGGAAAATCGCTACGGGTGTAATCATTGGCTTCACGATGAAACTGACGCGAATCTTGTGCTGTGGAGCTTGCTGGCGGATCGAAGGCGTAGAGCCCGTCAAGCATGTCGCCGCGTTTGTCATCGCCCGGATTCGATGCGAGCCGATTGGGGCCAGACGATTCACTCGAAGGATCAAAATCACCCTCCAACGTCCACGCAACGACATCCGCCGCCCGTTGCCTACCGTCGGTACTGGCATAACGCAATCCTTCCAGCGCTGCGGCGTCCGCTGCCGTTTGCATCTGCCGCTGGGCGAGTCGGGCAAAGCCCAGGTCGATCACGAGCGCTGCCATGGCCATCAATCCAAACAGCATCATCGCGAAGAGCACCATCACATAACCACCGCGTGGTGGGTTGGTCCGCCTACGGTTCATGATCCGCTGCCCCCAAAGACTTTGACTGTCCGTTTGCCACCGATATAAACCTCAGTCGTTTTGACGTTCTGCAATGGATCAAACGCCGGGATGCTCGCATCCACGGCCGGTGTATTGTCGGTTTGGGTTGGCGGCACGCCGACGGCAACCAAGTGCGAACGAGCATTTAAATCGTCGCGATCGTTCAACGAACGCGCCATCGCCGCTTGAATTCGTGTGAGTGATTCGTTGGGGATCTCGAGAACCGACTGGCCAGCGATCGATCCCCGAACGACCCGTACCGATGGTGCCAACACGTTAGCCGTGGCCACGCCCGCATCCCCAGACACCTGCTGTGTCAATGGGGATCGTACAACACCACGCAGTAGGATCGAGAGATGGTCGCCTTCGCTGAACGCTTCCAACCCTTCGATCTCCCGATCCGCGATCGGCAACAACGTGTAGCCGACCCGAGCGATCGCCCCAATCCCGGGCTGGGTTCCATGGGGCAGAAAATCGTCGACGGTGAATCTGTCCCCACGGTGCTTGTCCCCTTTCAGAACACGCCCGTAGAACGCCTTCAATTGCGATACCGTCAATGCATCGTGAAACTGAGGATCGGACGCGGACACCACTCGCGAGACGACGCCACGGCGGTTACCGTGCCATACGGACTCCGACAATTCACTCAGCGCCGGAATCGATTCGGGAGCGACCGCGATCACCTTTTGGCGGCTGTTCGAAGTCGCCTTTTCCGAAGCGTGAAAAGCGACAGTGAAGAGGGCGTCACGCGTCGCCAGCGCCGTCGCGACCGCTTCGACGTCGCGGTCATCGACCGCAATGATAACCGGCGGGCCGTCGAAGCCTCTGGCGTTATCTCGCCTCGTCGCCGAGTCGCCTGTCGATTCGATTGCACGCAGCGCCGACGCAGGCGCGGGGAAGCCAACGGGCGCGACCACGATCGCATCGGAAGCGACGAACCACGGTTCGGCTCGATTGCCGAAGGTTTCTTCCCAGGTTCGTTGAGTCGTTTGGGGCGTTAACGATTCAGACTTGCGGACGATGACCGTTCCGTCGGGTCTCGTCTCGGTCTCCTCTTCATCGCGGAGCCGTTGGAGCGAGTAGCTGGCCATCAAGTCGATGGAATCACCGATTTGCAGGTGCTCGGCGCCGTAAATTTGACGCAACGGGATCGCAAACGCTGTATGCCCGGGCGGAATGAATCGTGTGATCGCCGGACGATCCCCCACAGCTGTCGCCGAGGGAGCGGAGGACGTCACATCGGCCGGTTCCTGAAGCACAGACACGAACTGCTCCTTCGGATGAGGAGTCGATGCGGGTGAATCGGAATTTCGCCTTTGCTCAGGCCCCGTCGGATGACTGCTTCGTCGGTCCGCTGGATCGCTTTCGCGGGCCGTGGGAAATGCGACGGAATCCTCGGTCGGTGCAGTGGGAGGGCCGCTGAGTAAATCACCGCGACGCAGATAATGTCCGGCTGGAATGTCCTGCCGGGTGATCGCCCCCAAAGCCTCCTCCAGCGACACGATAACGTCGAGACGTTCCGCTTCTTTGCGTGAAATCCACTCGGTATTGAGCGTCCTCGTCGCGGGACTGACAAACGCGTCGCGAACCACCACCGCGTAGGCCAAAACAGGTCGTACGGTGACCGGCACCTGCACTTCATCGGCACGCGTCGATGCCAAATTCGCATCAGCGGCCGATTCGGGCTTCATCGAATGCGCGATACAGGTGATCGATCGTTCATGATGAAGTGCTTCTTGCAGCGGCATCACATCATCGGCGGCGACCGCGATAGCCACCTCATACTTAGGCACGCTCTGCATCGTCTTGCCGTTCATTAACGATGCGGAGGAAGCGACTTCATTGCGAACGTAGACCGGGCGCAGAACTTTCGCGTTCTGGGCCAGCAGGTGCACCTTGCTACTTTTCTCCGAATCCGAGGACGAACTCTCGCCCAGCGGGATGTTCGTTAGCAAGTCGATCATGTCGCCCGCACCGAGTGAATGAACCCCCGTCAACCGAGTCGCATCCAACGTGATCGCTCGCATGCCCGTGGGTGTCGCTCCGGCCAATCCTTCCGGCGTTCCTTTGGGGAAGAACGTGCTTTCGCGAAAACCCATCCCCGCTCGCTTATCCGCTTTGACGACTCGACCGATGATCGCGTTGAGGCTCATCATCGCACCGCCGAGCGAGAGAGTTTGTTCTTGGCGGACCTCTGCTCCGCCGTCGACAACAAACACCACCTGATCGTTGTCGTTCTTGATCGACTCCACACGACCCTCCACGTGCGACCCGTTTTGGTCGACACCCACGATCGCCATCCCGACTGCGGCTTGCGGGGGGACCTTCTGGAACATCAACCCGCCATCGGTCGGGTTCATCAAATCCATCCTGTCGACCCGACGATAGGCGGGAATGGGTCGCGAATTGATGGGAATGCGAATCATGAACGGGTCCTCGACCGCTACTCGCTGAGCAAACGGATTCAGAGGCACGCCGGCAAGCCATAGCGTGCCGACGACGCCGGCTGCCAATAGCGCAAACATGCCAATCCCACCTAGCAACAAGAATGGGGTTCGTGATCGTCGTGATGTCGTGCGATAGTTTCGTGGTGGCATTTCAGTTCTTCTTAATAGCCTAGTCAGAAAGGGGGCTGACCCTTCACAGGCGTGTTGGATTGCATCATTGGAAAACGCTTCGTGTTGATCACTCGAACACCTCACGGCGATAAATCGCTTGGGCTGAAATCACACGGCGAAACGGCCGCACCGTTTGCCCAAACGCTCCTTGAGCACCGAGCCCATACTGCCCGCCATAGGTACCCGAGTACGTACCATCGGCGACCAGCGGTTGGCCGATCAAATCGCCCGGGCGGTCTTCCTCGTTGGTTTCGTTCACTCCGCCGTCGTTGGCAGCGTTGGGGTTCCCGAGGTTCGGTTCGAAGGGGCCGTTTACGTTGGGCTGAAAACTGCTCATCGACGCCGATTGGAAAGGATAGTTAATCCTCAAGGCAACGACGCCTTGCTGGGGAGAGTCAATGCTGAACGGGTCTAAATTCTCATCGCTCTCAATCTCTTCCACTACGTCGACCCAGCGAATGGTCTCCGTACCTGATTCATCACGCCCGGTCACCAATGGAATACCGACGGTGTATCCGCTGTCCGTTGTCGGATCACTCAGCAAAGCGCCTGGATACCGAATCAAACGAGCATCGGGCGTTCCGTCGCCGTCGAAGTCGGGACGATCGACGATCATCACGGTTGCTAACTGCTGATTCACAACCGGCCATTGCGGCACAACGTCTTCGAAGAACGATTGATCGCCGAGCGAATCGAGATCGAACACCAGCAGATTCTTGCTGTATATATCGTCGAGCGATCCATTCTCAATCAGTGCTTCGAAGGTGGTCACGGCCGGTAATGGAGTCCGCGAAATCTCCCGCGCCGCCACGTCAGCCGCTCCCTGCAAACTCTGCGCAACATACAGGGCATGACCGAATGTCAAGATCGCGGCCAGCAACATGTACAGGACAAGTGCGACGACGGCGAATTCGACAAGCGATTGGCCGGAACGGAACTGGAGACGCGAGCGGGTCATTAAACGGTCTTCATTAACCTCTTTAACTCAGCCAGAACGTCTTGCAGCTCTTCGTGTCGCGATGTCACCATGAACTCAGACATCTGTTTTATCTCTTTGTGCGAAAACTAAATCAGTGAAACGACACTGACATACCAAATGAATCCACCGGTGATGGCAGGCACATAAGCATAATCACGCTGACCTCGAAGCATTGCGATCAGCGATAACACGCCACCTATGATAGCCATACCAAACAACAAGATCAAAATTCCAACTGGGCCGAACGTCATGCCCAACGCGGCGATTAATTTGGCATCGCCGCCTCCAAGCTGAGCGAACCGAAACAACCCGTAGCCGATCAGCAAACCGACGACTCCACCGAAGATCACCCAAGGCAACCCGATCCCCAGCCAGCCCGCGCTCGACGCGATGACCGCTACGATCGCGATCCCAATGGAGATCCAATCGGGAATCTCCCGCGAGCGATAGTCACAAACAGTTGCGACCAGCAATAACACGAACGTGACAGTGAGGGTGAGGATCAACATTGCGGTGAAAGGACATCAGGAGCAGCAGGCAGCACGCAAAAAAAACACCCATGGCGGTCTGAGCCGCCTTGGGTGGTCATGCATCCATGCGTCCGCCATTCGGCTCATGGCGTTCAGTCATCATGGTCGCCCGCTTCGAGGATCAATCCACTGAAGTTCGCACCGGTGTTGTTGCTGAGACGCGTCGTTCCGGATTCTCCCGCAATGGCAACTGCGTCCAGCGAGATCTCTCCGCCATCCTCGGCGCTAGTTGTCTCAATCAATTTGCCACTGACCATCGGACCGTTGTCATCGGCATGAGCCCCAGGCAGAATCGTGGCGACAGCGGAGATCAAATCACTGGTCTTGTGACCGAACACCGAAACGGCGGCAGCGCAGATCAATGCCACACCGGCAATGATCAAACCGTATTCGACCAGACCCTGACCTTTTTTATTTCGGAACATCGTAAGCATTTTGTTTTCCTTCGTTGAAAACGAGTTTATCGAGAAATGATTTGCCGCCTGAACCATGGGTACGGATGCCCCATGCAGGCGTGCGCGGCGACGGCAGGCAGTCCGCACACGTGTGTTCGATAGCGCTCCCGCGCAATGTCTGAGCAGCGATGACGCCGCGTCGATAACAAAAACCCCACCTCGCAAACACAACCGGCCGGGTTTGGTCGGACCGTTATTTGGTCGGCCCGTTAACCGATCACACTGCACGCGGCGCGGCGTGAGCAGTCGGCAGTCCAGCGGGTGCAGAGATCGCGGGAAAGCCTTTGCAGCCAGTCAGCTTTTGACTGACACGGCCGGCTGTAGACCGATTGCGACACTAGGCAAACCGAAGCACCTAGACCGCTGCGGGCGGGCCGCGTGGCTTCGCGATGGAGATTGAGCCGGCGACCGCAGCTTCAGCGGAGCTGAGCGAGACAGGTACGCTCGCACGCTCCGGTGAGAGCGTCACCATGCCGGGAGGGATCACACCAAATGAACCCGCCAGAGATTGGCAAGTCGCGCAGGTATCGGAATCATGCGGAACCGATGAACTGACGGGAGAATCGGTCGATTCGTCAGCCGACGCAGAAACCGTCGGCTGGGATGTGTCATGACAGCAAGAATGCGGGCAGATTGCACCGGTGCTCTGCGGCACCTGCGCGAGCATCGATCCACAACCGTCTTCACAGCCAGCCACGTGCAACCACGCCGGTGCATGCCCGAAGGCAATCGCACAGCATAAGATGGTCGATACGATGGATTGGACCAGCGACGTCATGAAACAACGTTCGTGAAGACAGGAGAAGTGATGCAGAACGGTTCAACTAGGAACCAATGCTGCTTATCTACGATGAGTCAGAGGGTAGGGTTCGTCAAGAGCAAAGGGAAGATTTGTGGCTCATCCGACGGAAGCGTGCGCTGGAGGTTTTCAAGGCATGGCTCCAGTATCCAATGATTGATTTGTCGGAGGTGCTGGCTTGGCAAGGGATATGTCGGTCGACGGTACGCCAATGGCGTTGCCGGTCCCTGGCGGACATTCGTTCGTCAGGGACGCATTTTTGTAAGATTATTGGATACGAGAGCCATGCCTAGAAAAACCTTCCCCCTGTGCTCCGCGCACGCTTCCGTCGGATGAGCCAGATTTGTCGGTTGAGCCAATTCCGTCAGTCGGCGATCCGAGCGTTACCAGCCCGCAGCATCCGCGCGTGCTCAATGAAAGAGCCCCCATGGCGAACTCGCTCGCCATGGGGGGGGTCGATACATCCCTGCAATTCTCAATTGACCTACGGTGTCGTGGGTGCTCCCGCTTCGAGGATCAAGCCCCCGAAGTCCTCACCGATGACACCGGTGTTGTTCCCCAGACGCGAAGTCCCGCTGTTAGCCGCGATGGTAACTGCGTCCAGTGAAATCGTGCCGCCATCTTCGGCGCTGGTGGTCTCAATCAACTTCCCGCTGACCATCGGACCGTTGTCATCGGCGTGAGAACACGGCAGGATCACGGCCACCGCACTAATCAAATCGCTAGTCTTGTGACCGAATACGGAAACGGCCGCGGCACAAATCAATGCCACGCCGGCGATGATCAAGCCGTACTCGACCAAGCCTTGGCCCTTCTTGTTACGAAACATTTTACGCATAGTTATTTTCCTTTGAGAAAACGAAATCGAATGTGTTTGCCGCCTGAGTAGTGAATTGCATGACCAGTGCAGGCCGTGTGCGGCGGCGACAAACGAACCGCGCACGAATGGATCATTGCCTACCGTGCGATTGGCATCGCCTCGGTAGCATTGATGTTGAAGGAGCCCCGCCGTGTGAGCACAACCGATCGGGTTTGGTCGGACCGATAACCGGCCGCACCGCACGCGGCGGGACGTGTGAGATCGCGAGTCAATCGCCGATCCATGTCAGCGCAACCGAGCGAAGCACGTATTTCCAACGACGTGGAGATACTGTCAATCTGCTGCGCAGGCTTTCAACCGCGGCAGACAGACTCGAAACCCAGCCATGCAAAGAAAACCGGCGATCACGCTACAGTGGGTGGACCGCGAGGGTGAGCGACTGTGAGAGCAGCCGATACGAATACAGGCTCGACCGCGGCTACGGGCGATTGCAAAACACGACCGGCGACCAACGGAAGGTCGATCTCGGACGCTACACCGCAAGGGCCAGCCAACGACTGGCAGATAAAGCAGCAACCCGCAGGGGGCTCGTCGTGCGATTCTTCATCCCCGTCGAACGGCGCGCAATCCGGCACCACAGCCACAGGTTCATCAACATGGTGGTGTTGGCAACAATGTGAACAAGACGAAGCTGCCGTCGAACCCGATACGCTGGGCTGAGCCTGAGAATGGCAGTCGCAAGTGGCCACGTGCAACCAAGCTGGTGCATGCCCGAGGGCAGTCACACAGCACAGAATGATCGCAAGGAGGGGCCGGATCAGCGAAGTCATCAACGACGTTCGGGCAAGAGAGATTCGAGTGCGAAAATGGTCCGACCAAAGACGATTGCTGTTTAGTAGAGTGACCGTAACGGTTCCATTCGTCAAGATGATTGAGAAAGTTTTTGGAGATCCTAACTCCAACGGATGCACTCACTCGCCGATCAGGTCCAGACGGACGGGGCAACTTCGACCGATCAAGCAAAATACGTCCGTCTCAGAAACTGGCTGACTTCGATTCTTTTGGGCTCATCCGACGGAAGCGTGCGCCCGAGGTTTTCAAGGCATGGCTCCCGTATCGAAGGATTTATTTGTGGGATGTGATTATCAATGTTGGACTGGCACTGCCGGGAGAAACGGAGCCGAGCTCTGCAGAGGTGCTGGCTTGGCAAGGGATATCTCGGTCGCCAGCGTTTCCCTGCAATAGCCGTACGCCAATGGTATTGTCGGTCTCTGGCGAGCGTTTCTTCGTCAGGGACGCATTTTTGAACGATCATTGAATACTAGAGCCATGCCTCAAAAAACCTTCCGCTGTGCTCTGCGCACGCGTCCGTCGGATGAACCTTCTTTTGCCAGGCAGACTGACATTCGCAGTTTGCTCAGATTACAATCAGCGATAATCGGACCGGACTCGATGCACCTACCTGCGGAAGCTTCAAAACATGCTTGTCGTTAAACGAAATTCTCTACGCGGCTTCACGCTGATTGAACTACTGGTTGTCATTGCGATCACCGGCGTTCTGATCGCGGTGTTGCTGCCTGCCGTTCAGGCGGCACGCGAAGCAGCGCGGGGCGTGGACTGTACGAACCGCGTTCGTCAACTGGCTTTGGCGACACACATGCACCATGACTCGCTCGGCTATTTTCCTCCGGCGCGATATGAGTCGCGACCGGATGCTGAGGCGGCAGCAAGCTGCGGTCTGGAAACGCCGACCTGGCTCGCACGGGTAATGCCATACATTGAACAGGCATCCCTCGCAGAGCAATGGGATTTATCAAAACCGTGGCACGAGCATCCAGAGAGCGTGAGAACCGTTGTCCCGGACATTTTTCTTTGCCCATCACGTCGCGCGGGGACACGCCCGCTTGGGACTCGCAGCTTGCAAACAACCGACACAGGCGGAAGCGGACGACTGCCGTGTGGTTGCCCGGCTGCGCCACGCCCGGTCGACGTCTCGCTGAATGTGGAAGGAGCTTTAAGCGATTACGCAGGTAATCACGGTGATCTAACGCCTGGTGCGACGGGCGAGCCAACCGATTTCTACTTTGGCGGCAACGGCACAGGGGTAATCATCAGTGTTCGCCCACAATGCAGTGCGGGAAAGGCCGTCGCTCCGCTGGACCGGGTGCGGATGTCGTCGGTGACCGATGGAACATCGAGCACGCTTCTGTTTGGTGAGAAATTCATACCTCTCGATGGACTCGGGCGGTTCCCTGAAGACTCGCCTGCGTACGATGGCGACCACTTACCTGCCTCGTGTCGGCTAGCGGGTCCTGGCCTGCGACTTGCCAATGGCCCCAGCGACGTGCTGGCAGATTCGTTCTCTTTCGGCAGTTGGCATCCGGCGGGCGTCCACTTTGCGCTCGTCGACGGCAGCGTGCGATTATTTAGTTCCGAAACGGATACCAAACTACTCGGCTCGCTGGCGAATCGGCGAGACGCGCGAGTCGTGGAGCTTGCGCATTGATGCGTGCGAAGCGAATGCCTGCAACTCGATCGATAGTCTTGCTCTCCTGGACCATAATCCTCGCCAGCGTGGTGGGGTGCGGAGACCAACGCGAAACCGCGGTAGGGGTTGTTCAATTTTCCGATGGTGAGCGGGTTCAATCCGGCAGCATCGAATTTCGTTCCGTTGATCGCGGCACCCGCTACGCCAGCCGCATTTCAAAGGACGGCAGTTTTGAATTGGCCGACCAGGATGGAACTACGTTTGTCCCTCCGGATACCTATGAGATTGTGGTTGTTCAAATCGTTCTAACTGAAGATTTGGCCGCCGAAGCACATACTCATGGCCAAACCGTGCCTCGCCGTTACGCTGACTACTACACCAGCGATCTTCGTATCACGACCACCGAAAGCGATACGCCGCCGATGGTAATTGTTCTTGAAGAATAGTTCGCCAGGATCAACAGCCACCGAGGGTGCGCACGCAATCTGTCCGACGCGCCACAGGAAAGATCGCAGCCAGGAAGAAACGCTGCGAGTCTGAACGTGAAAAAACAAAGAAGCTAATGCCACGAGGGCCCGCCGTCAGGCAGACGACGCACCCGCGTCAATGAGGGAGTTGCATTCGATTCGGGTCTTGCGTGCCCCATCGCGAAGACGAAATTGGGTAAACTCTGTCTCGCAGGAAAGTTCAAACGCGTTTGCCTAAAACGCTCGTTCCCCATCGCGGGGGGAACGTCACCACGGTGCCACGGAATACGCATGCCCCAATCCAATCAACTGAAAAACTATCGACACATCGTCTTGCTGACCGATGGATACTCCACCCCGTTTCTGGCCAAAACGGCGATCAGTCTGCTGCGGTACCGCCGTGGTGACGTCGCTGCGGTTCTGGATGTCGAGCATGCCGGTCGGGATGCGAGCGAAGTGCTGGGAACAGGTGACGGGGTTCCGGTCGTCGATCACATCCCCCCGGAAGCCGATGCGTTGTTCATCGGAATCGCGCCCCCGGGCGGAAAGCTCCCCGGTGCTTGGCGGGTGCACATTGAGCGAGCCATCGAGCGGGGAATCGATGTTGTTTCCGGACTGCACGACTTTGTCGGCGAGAACTCCAACTTTGTCGCTCTGGCCGCAGCATCCGGTAGCAGGCTGATCGATGTTCGCCGCAATACCGAGAAGGTAGCCGCCACAGCCGCTCCATTTCGCGAAGGCTGTTTGCGAATCCACACTGTCGGTCATGATTGCACCGTGGGCAAAATGGTCGCCACCCTGGAGGTGGAACGAGAACTTAAAAGCAGGGGCCGAGATGCCCAATTCCTTGCCACCGGACAAACGGGGATCATGATCTCAGGCGACGGTGTCCCGATTGATTGCGTGGTCGCTGACTTCGTCAACGGATCAGCCGAAGCGTTGGTACGACGCAACGAGGATCACGAGATCCTCTTGATCGAGGGACAGGGCTGCATCGCACACCCTAGTTTTTCCGCCGTGACATTAGGATTGCTGCATGGATCGGCACCGCATGGCCTGATCTACTGCTACGAAGCCACCCGGCAAGAGGTCAAAGGACTCGAGAATGTGCCGTTGCTGCCGACGAAGCGATTGATGGAAGCGTATGAGATGGCGGCGTCGCTGCGTCACCCCTGCCAATTCATTGGAATCTCGATGAATGGACGAAAACTCACCGACGAGGAAGCCACCGTCGAACTGGAACGGATCTCCGCTGAGACTGGCCTGCCGGCCTGCGACGTCTATCGAGATGGGGCGGGGCCGCTGGCCGATGCGGTCGAGCAATTGCAACGAGAACAGATCTCATGAGGTTGCCGTCCGGCGGGCCCGAACATTCGCGCAGCGCCTTACGCATTCGCGACCTCGACGCACTGCTTCCCTGCCGCAGCGTGCTCGACCTCCCAATCAGCCCGATCGCCCGCGACACCCAGTCCCAAGATTAGCGAGATTGCCGTACTGGTAGCCTAACCTTCGAAGCGACCGTAAGGCGGTAATTCTGCCCGCCCCGCTGCGAAGTACCAGTATCGCTAACTTGACGAACCGACCGAGAGGAGCTAGCGTACCGGGCATCAGAAGTCCTTGGTCGGACCACTATTTTTCACTTCGGAACCCTCCTTAAGAATGGCGTCGTGCGCTCGCTGATCCGACCCCTCTCCGTTGCGCTGATCTGCAGTTTGATCGCTGTGGGGCACGCCCCTGCGTGGCTGCACGTGGCAACATGCGATGGCGAGCATGGATCCGAGAGCGTCTCGTCCGCGACATCGAATGCGGCACCGACCGCGTCAGTTTGCTCGCACGGCTGTCATCATCATCACGCTCCCGCTGCGGATACGGTTGCAGCGGCTGGCGAGGATCACGAGCACTCCCATCCTGGCCATGACCACGACTCGTGCTCGATCTGTCTTTCACTAGACGCTCCTTGCGCAGCCACTTGGCAGCAGCCCGCAATCGGCGCGAGCGGCACGTGTCCAGATCACGTCGACGCAGAGCCCTGCTCGCTATCTCTCTCCGCGTTTGACCTCGTCGCTGCACCGCGCGGTCCGCCCATCCTCGCTTGAGCCTGCTGCTCGCGAATCACCATCGCGCCCGCTTGCTGCGCCAAACGTCTGATACCTCGCCACTGATTTGGCGTCGGTGATCGTGACCTTGTGATATTTCGCGCTGCTTGGGCCGCAGGGCTTGGCTGTTCACGCGAACTGGTGTGACGCATCCATGCATACCGGCGTGACGAAAACGCGACCGGCGGCAGCGTGACTATCCAACCATTGAAAATGAGTGTGTTGACAACCAACACAGGCTCGAGGCGGTAACTGCGCGCCTCGGCAAACCACGAACGACTTTCGCACCCAACCTTTCCAACAATCAACCAATGAATCTTCAACTCAAACGCTCCCGCGGGCCCTCTCGCGGCTTCACTCTCGTCGAGCTCCTCGTCGTGATCGCCATCATCGGCATCCTCGTGGGCCTGCTCCTGCCTGCGGTTCAAGCAGCCCGGGAAGCTGCTCGTCGCATGTCGTGCAGCAACAACATGAAACAGATCGCACTGGCCGTGCATAACTATGAGAGCACATTCAAAGTCATTCCCGCGATGACCGGCTCGAGTAGCTACTCGGTGCAAGCCCGGGTGCTTCCCTATATCGAACAAGCTGCCTTGAGCGACTTGATCGATTTCGAGCAGCCACTGCTGACTGGCCCGGCCTGGATGGCGAGTTTCAATCCTGTACTCCGCCAATCCATTGAGACCGTTGTGCCGACCTATCTTTGCCCCAGTGACGTCGGAGACCCCCGATTTGCCACCGACTTCGCTGACGGCACCGCGGGCGTCACCGCCGGTTTGAGCTACATGTTTAGCTACGGCAGCGGCACGGGAACAAATTACGACGACCGCTTTCGTACCGACGGCATGGTGTGGACGGACTCCTGGGCGGGTTTCCGGGATTGTCTCGATGGCACCTCCTCGACCGTGTTGCTCGCCGAAACCGTGCTCGGCGACCATACCAGTGGGCTGACCGAGCCGACGCCCAGTGGGCCGCATCGCCGCATCGCTAACTGGAGTGGCACTAGTTCAGTCAGCGCAACGGAGCCAGGTTTTGCTGTCGGCGGATCGCTCATTGAAAACCCCGATCTGACGACCGTCTTCCCAGCGGAAATCTCGTCTTATAGTGGCAATCGTGGCAGTTCTTGGATTCGAGGCGTTCCTTACGCAACGGTCATCAATGGATACATGACGCCGAATGATCGCATCCCTGACATCGGTATTCACGGCCGGGGTTTCTATTCTTCGCGATCCTATCATACCGGCGGCAGCATGCACGCGATGCTCGATGGCAGCGTGCATTTCTTGACGGACTCTGTCGATGGCAACGTCTATCACGCACTCTTCTCCCGCGACGGCGGCGAAGTCGTGGAGGTGCCCTAATGAGGGTCCTATCACTTTCACTCCCGGCTCTGCTGGTTTTCGTGGCCGCTGGCTGCGAGGGCGACCTGCCCGTATCGGATCCGAATGGCCCGAGCGTATTGGTGACCTATCAGTCCCAACCGCTAGCGGACGTGCAGGTGTGCTTGCACGAATCAGCATCTGGTCCCGTGCTCGCCCAGGCCGTCTCGGCAGCAGATGGGCAGGCAACGTTTCGCGAAATACCTGCTCCCGAGCCGAGCGAGTACAGCGTCTCACTGCAATCGCTCAGCGACGGCGGCTGGATCCTTGATCCCAAGTACACGAACCCCGCCAAGAGTCTGGTTCGTCTCGCACCACTTGGTGACGGCGACCCACAAACCATCGAACTTCCTCGCGGCGCCGTCCGTCCACTCACACGAACAAGATGACGATGAAAATCAATCGAAACCGAACCCGCGATTGGATTGCTGGCGTCGCCTGCTCCATCGCGACAACTGTCGTGGCGACACCGTCCCAAGGAGATTGGACCGCGTTTCGCAACGGCGGCTCATCCCATGTGGAGGATTCCCTGTCAACGCAGTGGTCTGCCGAGAGAGGCATCGCGTGGCAGACTGAACTGCAAGGTTATGGTCAGTCCGCACCGATCATCTACGAGGGCAAGATCTACACAACCAGTGTGGTCGGCCCGATGTGTCAGGCATGTGCCGTCGAGTGTCGTGACCTGCAAACGGGCGCACTCGTTTGGTCTTACCGCCACGACTCAACGCACGAGCATCCTTCGAACTACATGAACGCGCGAGCGGCGCCAACGCCTGTTGTCGACCGAAACGGTGTCTATGCGTTCTTCGAAACAGGCGACCTGTTGGCGTTGGATCACCAGGGCCAACAGAAATGGGTCCGGGATGAAACGAAAGCGACGGGCGAGCTCGATAACTCGCACGGGATCGGATCGTCTTTGGCCCAAAATGCGACACATGTTTTTGTCAACCTGGAACACGGTGGCCCCTCCTTCCTGACGGCGATCGACAAGACGACCGGTCAATCAACTTGGACAGCCGACCGGCCTTCGTCCAAGTCCTGGTCGTCGCCCATTGTTGCCGACGTCAACGGTCAACAGCAAGTCATCATCAGCAGCGGCGGAACCGTGACGAGCTACGATGCTGCTGCTGGAGAACAGCTGTGGCAGCTTGATGGGATCGAAGGTAACTCTGTGCCTTCTCCCACCGTTTCGGGTCAATACCTCGTCGTCGGTGCGAGGTTGCCGGAATTCGCCAGCGCGGGCTCCGTCCAGGCAAACTGTTGCTTGGATCTATCGGAAGTCAGCGACGGCCAACCACGCGTCGTCTGGCGGGCCGACAAAGCCATCTGCGAGTACGCCAGCCCAGTGGTTGCCGCAGGATGCGCTTATTTCCTGAACAAGGCCAACGTCCTGCACTGCCTCGATCTCGAAACAGGCGATGTCCTGTACCGCAAACGCCTCGGCGGGGATTGCTGGGCAACGCCCATCGTGAGTGACGGCCGCTTGTACTTTTTCTGTAAAAACGGCGAGTGCAAGGTGGTCGGTGTGGGACCTGAGTTCCAAGAACTGGCCAGCAATTCGCTCTGGGATCGGGATGCCCCACCCATCCCCGAAACCTATGTCGAGTCCAGCGCCGCATCGAATCACTCCCACGGCCAACATTCGCATTCCGAGCACGGCGGCGGCCATCCCGGCGGTGATGCCGGCGGCCATCCGGGCGGTAATGCCGATTCCTCATCGTCCCAGGGACCGGGCGGCGGTATGGCCGCGCGGCTCAAAGCCGGCGATCGCAATGGCGACGATGTGCTAGAAGGCGACGAGATCCCCGAGATGTTCCGCGGCATGATTGCCCGGATCGACACCGACGGAGACGGCCGACTCAGCGCACCCGAAATCGATGCGATGGCAGCCAGCTTTGCGGAGCGACGAAAAGACGCTGCCGCATCGTCTCGCGATCCGATCGTCTACGGCGTCGCGGCGTCCGACGGACACATTGTCGTTCGCACAGGCACACGTCTGTTCGCGATCTCTCAGTAGCAACTCACACGTATTGATCACCTCCCATCAAAAAAGAATCCCCAATGAGAACCTCTTTCCGATTCCTAACCTCATGTTGTCTCGTACTAGCCAGTACGTCGCTATGTTTCGCCGAAGGCCGCACGGTCGCTCGCGTGTTCTGGCAAGACGACACCGATGCCACTGTTCGCTACGGTGACCTAAAACGGTCTGCGGAAGGTTGGTCGATCCAACCGACTCCGATCACTGATTTCCCGAAACTTGACATCGACGCGCAATCGCTAGTCCAGATGCGCTCCGACGACGGCCTGTTGCTCATTGGCGTGCGAGATGACGCCAATGGTGAACTCGGCAGTGGCTGGGTCGCGGTCGAATCAGGTGCCGAGGAAGAACCTCACGGCGACCACTCCCACTGGCGTCTGAACAACTCACCGAGTGTCCTGCATGTGAACATCGGTGTCGACCAAGGCAATCCAGCACACGTGTACCAGTACGGCAAATCTTTTGTCTTGGCAAACGATGCCAAAAACGGATTCACGATCACGAGCGCCTCGGCGTTGCGATCGTCCGAATCCGCACCGGATGCAGCGAAGTTCTACGACGGAGGCAATGGACACATCACGCTCGCGGTCATCGAGGATCAAGTTGCCTACTCGACTTGGATCGCACGCGATGGCGATGATAGCGGCCGCGTTGATGTTGTTGGACTCGGGGACAACGAGGGGAAAAAGTATTCGATTCAATGCCCGAGCGGTGGTCTGCACGGTGCGACCGCCAACTCTGGCAAAGTGTTCTTGGCACCGTCGGATGGCGTCTGCTGGGTCGACGCTGACCTCGAGTGCGACGACGCACCGGAGACTGTAGACGTGCATTACCTATCCCTCGGCAAAGACGACGACGATGCCCCCCTTCGCACCGGTGCATTCGAAAATCTGGATCAGCGTGTCGTGTTCACCGCCGGCAAGGGCGAAAACGCCAAATTGTGCTGGATCGACGCCAGCAGCGACTCGCCCTCGATCGAATCGCTCCCAATCGAATTATCCGGCGACGAATCGCTGACGACACCGCTCGCGATCAAGTCGCGGGGTGGCAAGTCCTTGATCCTCCTGTTCCGCGAAAACCGAAATGCTCCCGAAACGGACGAACTCCTCGTTATCGATGTCGATGCCAACCGGGACGGCAACTGGGAAGACGCGGCGCTCACGCATACCGTCGACATCGGGCGCAATCAGATCCAAGGCCACGGAGGACACCACCAAGCACTGCAACTGCCGTCGAGACGCCATCTGCTCGTTAGCAATCCAGCCGACGGCACACTCTCGTTGATTTCACTGTCGGATTGGACCGTTCAGGAAACGTTCTCCGTCGAAGGGCAACCTGCGCGAATGGCCGCCTTCGGCGAGTGAGCGTTTGAGTTCCTCCCCGCCGCGTGGGTTGATGTCGACCAACGGTCCGACCAACCTGATTGGCAGCACCTGCGCGGTGGGGAATTTTTAACATAAAACCACTGCCTGAGACTCTTGGTCCATTCCCGACGCCGAGCGCCAGCTAGAAAAAATAATCGGCGGTTTGTGCATGAGTGAACACTGCCGGAAGGGTCTTCCCCCTCCCAAGCACAGCAGGAGCGGGGAGGGTCGAGAAACGAGCCCTCAGTGCAATGACGTGAGTCGACGGCGCTAGCCGAATGGCACCTATTTTGGCCCCGTTTGGAGCATGGCTAAGTTGGTAACCCGATGCGTCAGCGAGGAAACTGCAGTGTTTCGCGTGGTTAATAGATCATCCTCGCTCACGCGTCGGGTTACCAAGACCGCTTCGAAAACTAAAGTAAGTGGCATTCGGCGCTCGCCGCGGGCTCTACAAACCGCTATTTCCGTGTACCCCCGCGGCCAGCGCCGTCGGCACTTACCTTGGCCCCGTTCGGGGCATGGCTAGACCAGATCCCCTGTCAGCTTGCCTGACAGGAATCGCCGTTTTGTGATTAGAACAAGAGAGCGTTCACCCCGCTCCCATGCGGGCTTGCCCCGCATGACAGCAAAGTCTGCCGGCTTAGTTTCCTGTCAGACAAGCTGACAAGGGAACACGTGTCGATGCCGCGGTTTTCTAATTTCAAAACTTGGCTTCCCGTGTGACAAGCACACGGGGGAGCTGACTGGTGGGGATTCATGAAGAGGCGACGAGTCCCTCAAGTCAATCGATCCCGCCAAGCGAAAGGACTTGTTGCCGCCTGTTGATTGCCCGCAAGTTCACTCGCCTGTTCCTTCGCAAGCGTGTCCCGAGACCGCTTGACAGTACTCCTGCGCGGCGATACTATTGCAATTCATTCTCATTAGCAATTGCTGGCGACGCAGCAAGCTAGCTTGATCGCGATGTGTGTGCTCGATGCACGTGGTGATCGGCCAGCCAGCCACGCCCAGGTTGCCCCCGCGCATCGCGTACGGTGCGCCGGGCTTCTTGACGCGCGGTCTGGACCTCCGATGGATCGGACCGCCTTTTCGGAAAGGTGTTTTCGCATGGCTGAATCAGGATCTCAGCAACAACAACTGGCCGCTGGTGAGCAGCCAGCCCCACTCGAGCAACTTCAACTGGCTCGAGCCCGCTACCAAGCGGGGCGACTGGACGAAGTCGTGGCAATGGCGACCCGAGCGGTGGAACATCCCGCCGACGATGGATTGCCCGAGAACGGCCAAGGCCCGTGGCTGGAATTGCTCGGCCGGGCTTGGCATGACCTCGGCCATCCCCACCAGGCCGCCGACGCGATCGAAAAGGCCAGCCTGGTTTCGCCCATCGCTGACGAAACCCGGATCGTTCTCGCATCCTGCTACGCCGAGCTGCTGCGCATCGATCTGGCCCGCGACCTCTACCTGCAACTGGCGATCCGCCGCCAATTACCGCCCGAGTTGATGCTGCAAGTCGCAGCCGGACTGGAAGCGATCGACTCCCCTCAACTCGCCATGCAGGTCTGCGAATGGGTCACCGAGAAAGACGAAACGGTGGCGCAGGCGTACTACGACATGGGGTTTTACTCGGCGCGGTCGGGCCAGCCGCTATACCTCACCGAAGCGTTGACGCAGCGGGCCTTGCAACTGGATCCGGGAAACCTGCACTTTCGAATCGGGTTGGTTTCGCTGCTCATCCAATTGGACCGCGAGAACGAAGCTATCTACGCACTCGGCAACTTCAACGAAGACGACATCGAGAGGGTGACCTGCGCGAGCTGTCTCTCCCGCATCGGTGAATTGCTCGGCCGCCGCGGGTTCTTTGGCTTGGCCGATGACTGCGAAGAAAAAGCGGCGCAGCTTCGCGCCGCCAAAATCGAATCTGGATCCAAGCATCCTGAGGGAGCCCGACGATGAATCCGACTCCGTTACTTCTCTTTCATGCTGCTCTCCTTGTTGCGGGGTTTGTTGCGATCACGATCGTGGCAACCCTCATCATCTATGGAGGTGAGCGAGTGTGCGCAGTCGACCGGGCGGCCCGCGATATGGCAAACCCTCGATCAGAGTCTCCAAGAGAGACTTGCTCGGATGCCCCTTTCACGATGGCCGCTCAGCGAGGGCATTCCGCGACCTCCGCAACCACTTCCTCCATCCCTGACCTACCGGGGCGAACCCGTTTACCAACCTGCTACTGGAGATCGAGCCGATGGCAACTTCAATGAACCAACGCACGGTACAGCAGTTATACGATGAGCTTTCCGTCGCACTGTCCGACGGCGACACCGACGCTGCTCTGGAGCAACTCGATGTGATCTGCCGCGTGCACTCTGATCATGGCGGTGCCTGGGAGCTTCGTGGACTACTGCAGGCCCAATCGGGCCGGCCCAATCTCGCCGTTCGCTATTTCGAACGGGCCCGAGAGCTGGTTTCGCTCGAAGTGTGGTCCTCGCGGATCATGGCAATGCAGTACTTGGCGATCGGACGGGAGAAAACGGCCGTTGGATTGCTGTACACGCTCGGGGTCTCCGCCCCATTAGCAACAGCGATGACTCGATTGATCTCCCATGACCTGCTGACGTTGGGGCATCCCGAGCTATCTGCTAGTGTGATCCGCAGCGCGCTGCAGCGAAATCGCCGCGAGCCGTTGCTATGGCACGAGCTTTCTGCCATTGAGTCACGGCTTGGAGAGTCACCGGCGGTGTGCCTGCAGTCCGTCGAGAACGCGATCTTGCTGGCGCCCGAAGTCGCGGAGTTTCGGGTGACCGCCGCGACGCTGTTGATTCAGATGGACTTGCCCAGCGAAGCCTACGAGGTCGTCTGCCAAGTAGTCTCGGGCCAATCGATTGAGCTGGACTGCGAGTGCTGCTTGTGGCGACTGGTCTGCATCTTCGATTGCTTCGATGATCACGACCGAATGGCGGTTTGTTATCAACGCTTGCGCGGCATCCAACGCTAACGACGAGCCCGCACGCAGGCAGGCACAGCGTTCGATGCAGCGCGAGCTTCCTCACGGCAAGCGATTTCCCCGCCTGTTTGGAAGGGCAGGCGGGGAATTTCTCGACGTCGACCGTGCAACAGATTCCGCGACAGCCTGGTTTCGTTTACGATGCTCCGCCACTCGATCGTTACTTTGCAGAGAGCAGCGTGCCCGCATGTCCAGTCCTCGCCATCAACGAACCCGGCTCGATCACGCCAGTGAGGTGGCCGAAGACTATGTCGAAGCAATCGCGGATGCGATCGACCACGCCGGCGTCTGCCGCGCGGTGGACCTGGTGCGTCATTTCGAGGTTACCCATGCGACGGTCAACAATACAATCTCACGATTGCAGCGTGACGGCTTGGTCCAAACCGAGCCGTACCAGCCGATTGAACTGACAGCCGCCGGACGGCGATTGGCTGTGAAGTCGCGGCAGCGCCACGAGATCGTCAAATCGTTCCTACAAAAGCTCGGCGTGAGCGAGCAGATCGCCACAATCGACAGTGAGGGGATCGAGCATCACGTCAGCAAACAGACGCTCGCAGCGATGAAGAAAATCTTGCTCAACGGTTGGCCCAAGCACGATTAGCCCCGTCATTTTCGAGTGAAAAAAGCGACGTTCCAGCTAACTCACCAAATCGGTGCAGTGTACTGCCGGAGATGTCGCGACGGGCTGGTCGCCCAACTTCATCCTTGACCGGCTAGGAATCCGCCACTAAGCTGCGGGTACGAGCGTCAGCACCACCCAAACCTGCTGGGCTCGCCCCGCCTGCCTCCTCCTGAGTGGCTACCTGTTTAGGACTGCCTGAATAGGACCGGCGATGATCGTTCCAATATGATGAGGACAATCGTCGTGATGAATATCATTCAGATCTTTAGCCTGCGCTCCCTGGCACCCATCTTGGGACTCGCGCTGAGCCTCTCAATAGGGCTGTTCGCGACCGCGTCGGAATTAACCGATTCGACCAAGCCATCCACCAACGAACGGGCGGTGAGTTACCAGCAAGATATCTTGCCATTGCTTCGTTCCAAGTGCTTTGGATGTCACCAGGGCGCCAAACAGCTTGGCGAGTACCGGATGACAGAGTTCGATGCGTTGGTGGGTGGCGGCGAGTCAGGCGAACCGGCCATCGTCCCCGGTGACGCGGAAGCCAGCTATCTGTATGCACAAATCATCTCGGACGGTGGCGTGGCCGCGATGCCCAAATCACCACAGACACCGCTCGTTCCTAGCGAGGTGGAGTTAATCGGCCGCTGGATCAATCAAGGTGCTATCAACGACTCGGAATCTCCCAGCGGGCCGCGGTACACGCCTGAGAATCCACCGCAGTATCGTGGATCGCCCACGGTCCCCGCGATTGATCTATCGGCGGATCAGTCGACCCTCGCCGTCGCGGGATACCATGAAATCCTCCTGCTCGATCCCGAGTCGAGGGACGTTTGCCACCGGCTCATCGGTATCAGCCCCCGGATCAACTCCGTGGCATTCTCGCACGATAGCTCGCGGATTGCAGCAGCGGGCGGTACGCCGGGCGAGATGGGTGAACTGCAGGTTTGGGACGCCCGCACAGGCGAGTTGCAGCTTTCCAAGAGTGTCACCTACGACACGCTTACGGGATTGTCTTGGTCACCCGACGACAGCCAAATCGCCTTGGGAGCGAACGATCATACCGTTCGCGCGTTCGAATCCGCGACCGGCGAGCAGGTTCTCTATCAAGGCGCTCACGACGATTGGGTTCGCGATACGGTGTTTACCAACGACGGAAAGCACCTCGTTTCGGTGGCCAGAGATATGACCTGCAAGCTCACCGAGGTTGCTACCCAGCGATTCATTGACAATGTCACGTCGATCACACCAGGTGCTTTGTCGGGCGGACTATCGAGTATCGCGATCCATCCGGCGCATGACCAGATTGTCGTCGGCGGTGCTGATGGCATCGTGAAGATCTACCGCGTGTTCCGCAACTCGGCGCGAAAAATTGGCGACGACGCCAACCTGCTCAAACGATTTCCCGCGATGACCGGGCGCATTGATCAGGTTGCCGTCAGCACCGATGGCAGCCTTGTCGCAGCGGTTGCAACAATCGATGGCACCAGCCAAATCTGCGTCTGGCAATACGACGTCGACGCAGAAAAGTCAGTCAAGGACCAAGCGGTGCACCGAACGATGCAGTTCGACTTGCCCGATGTAGCGGCATATAGCCTCGATCTCGCGAGCGATGGGAGCGTCTGGGTTGGCGCCAACGACGGGCTGGTCCGACATATCGGTCCGGCCGGCAGACTGTTGACCTCCGTTTCGATTGCTCACGAAATTTCGGATGAAGCGCCGCAAGGCACGCGGTTTGATGCCGAGCAGTGGACGCAGGCCGAGAACGCGCGGATTGCGAAAGTGAATTCACGTCAGGAAGAGAACCCTAGCTCAGCGGATGTCGACTCCACTTCGCTCGACGAATTCAACATCACCTCATTGGACGTCTCGCCAGCGAAAGTGCAGCTGAACTCGCCCTACGAATACGTACAATTCGTCGCGGTCGCGTCGACGAAGGACGGACAACGGGTCGACGTCACCGACCGAATCAAGATTCAACCACACACGGCATTTGCGGTTCAGACCGATGGTTTGGTCCGGCCGGTTCGCAACGCGACAGGAAATCTCGTAGTCAGCATCGGGCAACATCAGCAGACGATTCCCTTTACCAACACCGGAAACGAGAATGACGACGTCGACTTCATCCGTGATGTCAATCCGGTCCTCAGCCGACTCGGGTGCAACCAGGGGACCTGCCACGGCGCGCAGAAAGGAAAAAACGGTTTTCGTCTATCACTGCGGGGGTACGACCCGCTCTTTGATATCCGAGCACTGACGGATGACCTCGCCGCGCGTCGCATCAATCCCGCCGCCCCAGAACATTCCCTGATGCTCCGTAAACCATTGGGGCTGACTCCGCATGAGGGTGGTACCCTGGTTTCACAGGGGGCCCCCTACCATGCCGTGCTGCGTCAATGGATCGCCACTGGTTCCCACTGGAACCGCGACACACCACCTGTCACGTCACTCGAACTCTCGCCGGCCAATCCAGTCGTGCAGTCGACCTCGGCGCGTCAACAGGTACGCGTGGTTGCGCATTACGGCGACGGTACCTCTCGAGATGTCACTCGCGAAGCCGTGATTGAAAGCGGCGATACCGAAGTGGCGACAGCGGACTCAGGCGGCGTGTTGCTGGCTATTCGCCGTGGCGAAGCCCCGGTGCTGGCGCGTTACGAAGGCGCTTACGCGGCAACCACACTGACCGTAATGGGAGATCGCAGCGGCTATCAGAACACGGAGGCACCGGCTTGGAATCGGATCGACGAACTGGTCGCCCAGAAATGGGAGCGGATGAAGATTGTCCCCAGTGACCTAGCCGACGACGCTACCTTTTTCAGACGTGTGCACCTGGACCTCACCGGACTCCCGCCGACAAGTGACGCCGTGCGTGAGTTTCTGGCAGACACGACATCGTCGCGCGAGAAACGAGAAAACGTGATCGACGGGCTCATCGGTGGTGAAGAGTTTGCCGTTTTTTGGACGAACAAATGGGCAGATCTCCTGCAGGTCAATCGAAAGTTCTTGGGCGTTGACGGCAGCCGGGAATACCGACAATGGATCCGCGAAGCTGTTGATCAGAATCGCCCCTACGATCAATTCGCTCGTCAAATCCTCACCGCATCGGGATCCAACCAGGCCAATCCGCCCGCATCATACTTCAAAGTCCTTCGCACGCCGAAGGAAACGATGGAGAACACGACGCAACTGTTCTTGGGAATTCGGTTCAATTGCAACCAGTGCCACGACCATCCCTTCGAACGCTGGACGCAGGACCAGTACTACGAGATGGCAGCGTTTTTTGCTCACGTCAATCGCAAGCCCGATCCCGCGTCGGGGGATCGCAAGGTCGGCGGTACCGCAGTGGAAAAAGCAACAGCGTTGTATGAGATCATCGACGATTCCGCGCAGAGCGAAGTTCCCCACGCCCGCACGGGCGACTCGGTGCAGCCAGCCTTCCCGTACGAGCTGACTGATCACGGGCCGTCTGATGATGGTCCATCGGATCACGGGCCGTCTGAACAGGAGCAGGCTCGATCGGGCCAGTCCGTTCGCGCCAGTGAGACACTGACGGCGCTGAGCATCGATCCGGCAACTGATAAAGCGAAGGAGGAAGCCGTCCCAAGTCGTCGCGAACAACTCGCGACTTGGATCACGCACCCCGATAATCCCTATTTCGCTCGTAGCTACGTCAATCGCATTTGGGCGGACCTCACCGGGGTCGGTTTGATCGAACCGGTCGATGACATCCGCGCTGGCAATCCCGCAACCAATCCCGAGCTTCTCGACTATCTCACCGACGAGTTCATACGTTCTGGATTCGACTCACGTGCCCTCATCCGGCTGATCTGCCGTTCACGCACCTACGGGTTATCGGTCCAAACCAACCGCTGGAACGTTGACGATCAACAGAACTACTCCCACGCGACACCACGCCGCTTGCCAGCCGAGGTGATCTACGATGCCGTGCATGCGCTCACCGGCTCGCTGAGCAAGCTTCCCGGGATGCCAGCCGGTTCGCGTGCCGCCGCTGCCACAGATGCTGAAGTTGCCCTCCCAGACGGATTCCTCGCTAATCTAGGGCGTCCCGTTCGTGAGACTGCCTGCGAATGCGAACGCAGCGACGATCTGCAACTCGGTCCAGTCATGGCGTTGATCAGCGGTCCGACGATCGGTTCAGCAATCAGCGACCCCGAGAACGACCTACAGAGCATCGTGACCAAACATGCCAACGACCAGGCTCTTGCCGAGGAAATCTTTTTGCGTGCCCTTGGACGCTTTCCTAAACCTGCGGAAGTCGAGGCGTTTGCGTCGATGACGGAGCAGATTCAGTCCGACCACGAGCGGCTCGTCGAGCGGCTCGCGGCTGCTGAATCGGATTGGCAGGGTGAACTGGAGAGCCGAGAAGCCGCCCGGCTGGCAACACTGCAGAAAATCGAACAGCAAATCGCATCGAGAGAAAAAGCGATCGCCGGCGAACGCACTCGATCGAACGAGCACCGCGACGCAGCGATCTCGCGAGCCGAGGAAACTCTCGCTGCCGCCCACGCAGCGATCCCCGACGCCATCGAGGCTTGGATCGCGAAGAACGGGACCGAGGGTAGCCCCGAATGGTTCCCGCTCGCTCCGGCAGCCTACTCCGCCAGCGGCGATGTCAAATTGAGCGTCCTGCCCGACCGCAGTGTTCTGGCGAGCGGCAAGGCTGCCAAAGCCACCTACACACTCGACTTCGAAACCGATCTGAGACAGATCACCGGTTTCCGTGTCGAAGCGATCGCCGATGAGTCGCTTCCCAGTGGCGGCCCTGGACTGCCCAAGAACGGGAACTTCGTTGTCACCGAAATCACCGTTCGCGCCGGCAGTGAGCCCACCGTGCCGTTCCAAAAACTCCCCGTGGCAAAGATCGCCAGCGGCAAGGCGGACTTCTTGCAGGGTGGTTTCTCCGTCGACCTGGCTTTCGATGGGAAACCTGGTAACCAGAGTGCGTGGGCGGTTTCACCGCGATTGGGCAAAGACCATTGGGCCACCTTTCAGTTTGCTAGCGAGGTGCCTGCCAGCGAGAAACCTGTCAGCTCGGACAGCAAAACACGGCTGCGTTTCGTCATCGCTCAGAACCACGCGGCAGCCAATCACCTGTTAGGCCGTTTCCGCATCAGCCTGACCACCCACCAAGGCGCCATTCCGCTGAGCACGACCGAAGCCCTGGCGGTCGCGTCGGCTGCTCCGGCCGAGCAGCGCAGCGAATCCCAAACCAAGCTGTTGCATGATTACGTGACCGCTCGCGATGCAGCCGTCCAGAGAGCCCAAGCTCAACTCGCTACCGCTCGCAAGCCGGTTCCACCGGATCAAGAACTCCTCGCTCTGCAAGCACGGCAAGAACGCTTCGCCACGAAGACTGCCGATGATCCCGACCTAGTCGCCCTCCGCGCGAACGTCAAACGGAGTGAAACACAACGAGAACACGTGCGGTTGACTGCAGCCGAGGATCTCGTTTGGGCGCTGATCAATTCCTCCGCATTCCTGTTCAATCATTGAAGAAGCTTGCTAGCTATTGGCGTCTAGCTACTAGCTCTCGCAATATCAAATTTGCTCGCTTGGGACATCGATTTTATGACTGACGCATTTGCAGTTTAGCGGAGCGGCGTCAGCCGCCTGCCAACGTCGCTCAGCTTTCCAAGCTGACAGCGAATCCGCGTTGGGTTTTCGCGACAGCACAGTCGTCAACAATTCGATCAACGTCCCTCCCGAGTATCCTCCCCACTTTCCAAAAAGCTAGTAGCTAGTAGCTAGTAGCTAACAAAAGGAACTCCCATGTTGTCATTCAAAGGGCATGCCGCCAAAGACCTTTGTGATTCCCAACTCGGATCCACGCGACGAAGTTTTCTGCGCGTCGGTGGCGCCGGGATGCTCGGACTTTCGCTGCCCCAGTTGCTGCAGTTGCAGTCGGCTCAAGGCGAATCCAAGGCTGGCGAGCATGGGGGCGGCCCCGGCTGGAACAAGGCCAAGTCGATTATCATGGTGTACCTGCAAGGCGGTCCCAGCCAACTCGATCTCTGGGACCCGAAAGAGAACGTGCCCGATAACGTGCGCAGTCAGTTCGCGCCCATCAGCACGAAGATCCCGGGTGTCAAGTTCACTGAGAATCTGCCCCGACTCAGCCAGATCAATGATCGCTTCACGACCATTCGGTCGATGTCCTACACGCCCAACGGTTTATTCAACCATACCGCGGCGATCTACCAAATGATGACCGGGTACACGACCGACAAGGTCAGTCCATCGGGGCAACTCGAGCCACCATCGCCCAAGGACTTCCCCAACTTCGGCAGCAATATCGTCAAGATGCGGCCCATCGATGAACCAATGCTGCCGTTCGTGATGTTGCCCCGGCCGTTGCAGGAATCCAACGTCATCGGAAAAGGAGGCACAGCGGGATTCCTCGGTAAAGCGTTTGATCCCTACACGCTCTACCCCAGCGGCGATGACATGTCGATGGATAAAATGGAGCGGATTCGCACAGACGATCTGAGTCTGCGAGACGAGGTGTTTGATATTCGTTTGCAGCGGCGTGCGAATCTGCGGCAGTTGCTCAACGAGCAGATGCCAGCGATCAATCACGCTGTCGAAAACTTCCAACTGGACCAATACTACGATCGCGCCCTCTCGCTGATCATCTCCGGTCGCGCCCGAGACGCTTTCAAACTCAGCGATGAAGAGGATGTACTGCGGGATGCCTATGGGCGCAATACCTTCGGTCAAAGCTGCCTGTTGGCTCGGCGACTGGTCGAAGCCGGCACGCGGGTAGTGGAAGTCATCTGGCCCAAGGTCGCCAACAGCGACAATCATTCCTGGGACCACCACAAAGACCTCAGTAAACGCATGAAAACGCAGTCTGCCCCCATGCTCGACGCTGGATTGACGACCTTGATCGAGGATCTTGACCAACGTGGGATCCTCGATGAGACACTCGTCGTGGCCGTCGGCGAGTTCGGCCGCAGTCCCCAGCGTGGGGTCAGCACGAGCGGCAACAACAATTCCGATGACGGACGCGACCACTGGCCCTACTGCTACACCGCGATCATGGCCGGCGCGGGGATGCAACGTGGATTGGTCTACGGCAAGAGCGATGAGACCTCGTCAGCGCCGATCGAGAACCCGGTCCACCCCGCCGATCTGCTCGCCACGATCTACCACAGCTTCGGAATCTCCCCCGAAACGATGGTCTACAACCACCTCAACCAACCCCGCGAGCTGGTTAAAGGCCAAGCCGTGACGGCCTTGATGAGCTAATTCACCCCAGGATCGCACGCAATCGACGACCAACGGAATTTTTTCCCGCCAACGGCTGAGAATCTTCCAGAGTCCTCTTTAGCAACCTGGCTCGGAATGCTAAACTCCGCACACAACGAGGGATTCACCGCAATCTCCCGCCACCACTACCCCGTGGTGTAATTGGCAACACAGCTGGTTTTGGTCCAGCCATTCTAGGTTCGAGTCCTAGCGGGGTAGCTGAGCCACCGTTATGCACTAACACAGACCCCGTAGAACCAAGTGTTTTACGGGTTTTTTTCGTTTTCGGGTTTTCTCTGTAGTGGCCCATATCAGCAGGAATGGGACCGCCAGTGGGACCGCCAAAATCGGCGGTGCTCATTGGCTCGCCCGTTTCGGTGCTCAATCCAGACGCGAAGTGCTCATCCGTCACTTGAAGGTAGTGCTTGGCCGCGGTCGCTGAACTATGCCCTAGCCACGCATTTACAACGTGATCCTGGAATTTCTCTTGCAATTCGGTTCGCCGAGTTGCTCGCAGATTCTGAAAAGTCTTTTCCCAGATCGGCAAACCCGCCTGCTCAATGATCCTGTTCATCTGTGTGCCCAAGTTCGCGGTGCGGTGATACCGATGGATGATTCGGGTTGTGCCCTCGGGGGCGGCGTCGAACGCTTCGCGAAGTAGCGGCATCACCTCGGGGAAGATCGGACAGAACCGAACGCCCGTCTTAGGGGAGTCGATGCGCAGTTTGCCGCCGTCCCACTGAACGTCACCCCATGCGAGCACCAGCAACTCGCATCGACGCAAGCCTCCGAAACGAGCAAGAGCGAAGATCAATCGCCACTGAACATCGGGGCAGCCACTTAGAACCGATGCTGCCGTGGTTCGGTCAATATAGTGGTCGCGGTCGCGGTTTGCCTCCGATCCCGTCTTCAAGTCCTTGAATGGGTTCTCCGCTAGCAACCGGTCCCGCACAGCCTCGTCGAATATCGTTTTGGCCCGCTTAACGTGCTTGCTCACGGTCGCAACCGCCATCGTCTTAGTCACGTTGCCCTGCTCATCCCACGCCACCGGACGTGCAAGCAGCCATCGACGCCAACGCTCAGCATCACCCGCCGTGATTGCTGCAATCAGGTGACGCTCTCCAAATCGCTCCACAAGCAGCCGTCGAGCGTGCCCGTAATTGTCTCGCGTAGATTGTGCCACGTCGGTACGTGAAGCGGTGTAGGCATCGCAGAACGGCCCCAGTAGCCGCCCCTCGTCGCCAGTGGAACGATCGCGGCGGGCATCGACCAAACCGATGCGTGCCAGAGAATCAAACAGCTTACCGTCTAGATCAGCAACCCACCGAACCGTAGCAGGATCGACACCGCCACCGCCCGCTGCTCTCGCCCTCACCAACTCATCGACGTGCCGCATGACAGACTCCGCCCGTCGTTTGCTTGGATCGCTCAGCCAAAGTGACTTGCGTTTTCGGTCGATGTAAAACCGCAACCGCCAACCAACTCGGCCCCGGTCGTTCTCTTTGCGTAAACTTGCCACCGCATCAACTCCTATGCAACTCAGAAGAAACCAACGGCAGCCGGTGAGTTAGGCCGGTGTTCGGGAGCAACCCCTAGCCGTGGTGAAGTGATAGTACGTCTATGTCGTCGTCCTGGTCAATCGCGCGGGCGGGAATGCCGGGGAAGGCGGCAAGCCACGCACACAATCTATTCCTCGTCGGGAAGTTTATTTCGTCGAGAATTTTCTATTTCGTTTTTTTTGTTTCGCGTAATTTTGTTTCGCATCCGCTGCCGGTCTCCTCGTCGTCAATCCAAGGCCCGGCGGCACTCTCTCTAATCTTCCAAGGGCTGGGCAAATCCAAGGCAGGCCCGGTCTCCCTTTAGGGGACCGGGCCGTGCCCTGGATTGCCCACGGGGCCTGAATCCAAGCACCGCCGGGCCTTGGATCGGTGCTTGGATTATTCCGGCGGTGTCGCGAACCAGAATTTTCCAAGTTTTCCGTTTCCAGGGGATTTCTTTTCCTCGAAATAGATTTTTTTTGCGTCGTACAATCGCTTGAGGGCGCGTTCAATCCGTTCTGTTCCGAAACCTAGATCGGCACGTATCGACTTCGGAAACGCGCCGTCGCAGCCCCTCAGCATTTCGAGCACTTGCGAATCGGTCTCACGGTCACGGGATCGCTGGTGGCTGGCTTGCTTCGGCTCGGGCAATCGAACCTCCGGCTCCAGATCGCTTGCCCGAAACATCGGGAAGTCAAAGTGCAGGCTCATCGGGTCAAACGGTCGAAACGATCGGCATACCCCATCCATCACCGCGTGCCCGTCCTCGCGGTGCGGTCGCAGGATGATGTGAGTATCGGCAGCGCGGCTAATTGAACCGGCTCCGCTGCCGACGTCGGTAACTGACTTGCTCGATTGGTCGCCCTTGCTCGAATGGTGATTCAGGACGAAACCGCAACCCAGCGAATCGGCGATAGCGTCAATCGCGTTGTAAACTCCCGCCATCTGGGCGTTGTCGTTTTCGTTCACGTCAGAAGGCAGAGCCCGGTAGAAGGCGTCCAGGGCGGCAATGTGGTAGCCACGCTCCTTACGCTTCGATAGCAAGTCACGAAGTCCGTTCACGTCCGTCAGCTTGCCCCGCAATGAAAGCACGTCGACGTTGTCTCTCACCACTGAATCGGGAACTCCCATCGTGGTAGCCACCATCAACAGCCGCTCCGATAGCGTCTCCCGGTGCAGCTCGTTGTCGATAAGCAGGACCGGCCCCTGCTTAGTCTCGAACCGTCCAAGCCACGGGCGGCCGGAAGCAACCGACAACAAGAGCGAGTGGATAAACCACGACTTACCTAGCTTCGGCGCTCCAATGATATTGACCGTTTCGCCGCGTCGGCAAACGCCCTGAATGATCGGCTCCCGCAGTGCGGGATACTCGGCAATCAGATCAGCGGCGGACACGATCAGGTCGGCATCGGTGGCTAGCTCGTCCGTCGAAGCCAGCGGCGTACCGTCCATCGCCCGCAGCTCTGACTTGGGGAGTGATTTCCGTTTTTCGTTTCCTTCTTTGGACACGAACAAAACAGAACAGGTATCGCCGTCATCCGACTCCACCGTGCCGACATTGCCCCGGTCTCCAGCGTGAACCCGCTCCCCCGGTGCAATGGCGCGGTACTCGGGTGCCGATGCCGTCACGGCGAGCGGTGGTGATTTGGCTAGCTGCCGATCATCCCACAGCATCCGCTCAGTCTCGCCGGCCTCCCTTGCTACCCGCATTCCCTCCGTCAATTTCCGCTCCAAATCTCGCTCATCCCACGGGGGAACGCATCGGGCGTTGTATCTGTGCATCAGCGGCAGGCCATCATCGAGCGACAAGCCAAACCGCTCCACAACCGCCCCCGCCTCCAACGTCTTAGCCGATCCGTTTTGCCCTTCGATTGCCGGTTGCATCGACGCTAGATATTTGCGGCATCGGTCGATGGCAGAACGTGGCGACGTCGAAGCAACTTGGCTTGCCGTTGGCTTTACCGTCTCCGGTGCATCGTCTTTCCGCTCGGCAAATTCCGCTACCAGCGACTCGATTAGCGAACGATCTCCAACCTCGATCGGCTTGCCGGTGTCGATAAAGAACGATCGCCGGTGCGGTCGATCCTCAATACCGTCGACGCCTCGCAGGTCCGATCCTTTGCGGGCGACAGTGCCGCAAACCTTGAGGATTCGGCCAGCGTTGTAGACGCTATGATCAATGTCGACTCGTTCACTGTTGAACCTATCGCCAATGACCTTTAGGAACGATGCAGCCAGCTCCTTGGCTTGCTTATCGTTGGGTAGCGAAACACGATAAATCAAATACGCACCATTGCCAGACATGCACCGCAGCGGCTCGGGCCAACCACGTCCAGCAAGCCAGTGTCGTATGCCTGCGGCTGCCATGATTGCCGCCTTGTTTTCGTCCGCGCTCGCAGACGTCCCGGTCGGTCGTTTCGGGTCAATGTCGACCAGAATCCATCGACGCTCTACGATGTCGGCATCGGTGGTAGTGCTCTTGGCGTCATGCGTAATCGCGTTGCACGATCGACCCAGCAGCGAACCATCAACTGGATTCATTGTGCAATAGATTCCAGCCGGTTCGCGGTTTGCGAAAAACTCAATATGTTTTCTCGCATCGTGACGACTGACGAAGTACCCGCTTGCCGTTTTTCGGAACGTACTGCCCTTTTTGGCCGGGCAGTCGGGAATGCGAATTTCAAAGCATCCATCGGGATGCAGGAGCGACAGAAACCGCTCCATGTCGTGCGACTCGACCGGCTTCGTAGCGGCGGGCGGTGCCAGTGAGACCGGCTCCGGTGCATCGGTGGTTGCACTGCTCATAGCTCCACCTCCGTAACTCGCTCCACGATTGCCCGGTAGGTCTTGGCGCAAATGCCGATGCCAGTATTCGGTCCGTCATGCGGGCGGTGCTCTTGTCGATATCCTGCTCGATCTACGGCTACGATCATCGCGCCGTTACTCACGTATCCAACTGCCGATCGCTCGCAGGAGTGCTTTGCACCGTACGAGGATATCCAGCATGATTTCGCGGGCTTCATTGTCGCAAGCCATTGAATTGCGTCGTCAATCTCTCGCTTAGCTGGCGGTGATTCGAGTCGACGTGAAGGCGAGATTATCCCGTTTGCATCTACTGAATGCACCTTACCGTCGATTGTCGTAACGGCCGGATACCTGCTACAATTCAGGTCGCGAAACCTTTGGGGGTGTGATTGATTAGCCATTGATCGCACCCCCCTTTTCGTTTCTGGTCGCGGCGGTCAATGCCTCGATGACCGCGTCGGGCCGGTAGAGTCGACGACGGCCAGCCAGCACACTTGGTATCGTGCCAGCGGCTCTGAGTTTGTCGACCATCGGCGGGCTGATGCTAGCCAGACGTGCCATCTCGTCTCGATCGACTAGTAGCGGAGCGGATGACTCCGAGAGCGCCGGTCGTATCTGGTCGAGCACGGCAGCGGCGATTGCGTCAATCAGTTCGTCCGGGGCGATGCCCTGCAAAAATAGGCTACTCATGACGTGGCCTCGCTAGATTCGGCGGTGGTCCGGTGACGGACTGGGACGCTAATCGCTTGCTCAAATCGGGCGACAGCCTCACGGCTCGTATGACGCTTGCCTAAATGCAGAACGCTCTCTAATACGACGCCACGGATGCCAGCGGTAACATACCGCCTCATCGTTATGGCGGCTGGTGGCTTACCGTGAAAGAAATGTCGAGCCTCAGACAATGGCTCGATTCGCTCAGCAGATACCGACATGGCATCATCTCCAAATAGGGGATGACGCTGCCGGTGAGGTAGAAACGGAGCGTCACCCCAGATGTGATAGGGTGATGCGCTCCGTTGATCGGTCACGCGATTACGTGTTCAAACTGTATTGGGCTACACCTGACTGTGTCAAGGCCCGCCTTCCTGTGCCTGACTTCGATGCCCACATCGTTTAGGTGCGTTGCTTGGCTTGCATATTCGCCTTTCTAAAATCGCGCACAAGCTCGCGGGATCGACACAAGCATTGGCAGGTGAGTTTTTTCGGTCTGGCTCGGCGCCTCTCCCGAATTCAGACACGCGCGGCGATGCTCTCTCACTATCGTCTGCCGTACCTCGCGATGTCAAGGTTCCAGCGATTCTGACTATCGCAAAATATTGTGCGTCCAGACACGCAAGCCGGGCAGAAACAATCGGTCTATCGAACGCTCAATGAATACTGAATCTTCTGATGAGATTGGAGTGTAAATTGTCCGGCTGGGGCTATACGACCGCGATCTAGTCTCAATCGGCAACGATAGTTTGCCCGCGTTTCAAATAGTGATCCTGCAGCTGCCGTAGATCGAAACCTCTGCTTGGCTAAGTACATCACTTGATTTTCGTCAGTGCGACCCATAGGGCAGCAAACCCGAACACAATACAGAATGCCGAGAAACTCTCGGATTGTTCAGTGTTGACCAACAGCTCAGCGTAATACGCGATTTGCTCATTCCCCGCCGTTGCCTTGGCAAACCATGGAGACAATCCATTGGCAACGATTGATGTGGCAACAGTCGAAGCAAGCCAACGCGGCCAACGCGACCTCATATAGTCAAAGTATGTCAATACGACGGCGAGTCCGCCCGTCAAGCCCATGCAAACCTGAACAGGAAATGGTACAGACAAGCCAATTAGGCATGCTGCGAGAAAAATGCCACTGACAATCATGATTGGCCACCAGTTGCCAGAAGTAGAGGTCGTACTCGTTAGAACAGCATCAGAGCCTGATTCGACTTCTGAAAAATCGCTGTCAGCGATTTCCTCAAGCAGAAAAATAGAGTGTACGTCGATTCTCCGTTTCCATCGCTCTTTCCACTTCTTACGCGCGACGGGCCTTTCTGAGGGCTGGAGTCTTTTGATTTCCGCAAGCTGAACCAAGGCTGCATTGTCTTCCTCGGTCACTTAATAAACTCAAACACCTGAGCAATCCTTGTTCGATCAACCTCGAAAACGTCGCCGTACGCATCGCTCGCTTCATGCGGTATCTCATCTGGAGTGCCGTAGCATTTGCCAACCAAACCGCCTTGCTGATCAATTACGCGATAATAAACGCGAACTAAGCCCAACTCACGCAAGGCTTGTAAAGTGTCGAAAATCTCTTGGTGTGACAGGACATCGGATAGATCTCGAACAACGCGGCGGCTTGTAAATATGTCTTGCCGCCGTTGGCTTCCCAACCAGTGATCGAGCTGATCGGCTGCTTCGCGCAGTTCCGGTCGCTGTTCACGAATTGGAAGTAAGCTTTTCAAGGACATAGTCTAGTGCTTCCGGACTAACGCGGCTTTGAACTGTGACGACGTTAAGGGACGGACCTTCGACGACCGTTCGGAGTGGTACGTATCTTTCGATTGACTTTTCAGGGGCAAGCCATTCTATTGGCGTTCGGTCAGACATGCCCCCTTGTTCGAGAAGCGCGTCCAACGACGCTGCCATCGCGTGGTCTTCGTCTATACTATCATCGTCGGAACCGGGGCGAAATTCCACTGCGCCTTCCAGCACACCGTCCAGAACCGTCATCCTGCCTAATCGGTAAACTCTACTTTTCCCGCTTTTTCCGCTTCCAAACTCGCGGCGATCCCTAGCCAACGCGGTTACTCGGGCTCGCATCGAAAGTTTGACTAATTCGGATTTCACGTCGACAGCTGGGCGAAGTAGCTCCGCCACCGTTCCCAGACGAGCAAGTGTGTCGCTGAAATTTCGTGCAAGTGACTTGTCGACGCGAATCTCAAGATATTCGGGATCTCGCCAGCGAACCACCATCACTGTATTGATGTCTCGAACGCGGTACAAACGGCGATCTTGAAATAGGCCGTCGCCGAGCCTTTCGCCAAACTTGTTGTCGGTCGTTTCCTCCCGTTGATCGTGTCCGTACGCCTTCAGCAACCAGTCCCTGGGCTTTCCGGCAAGACCGAGCCGACAATCGACCCACTGCATCCCTTTGATCGGGCGTTCAAATAGCGGAAAGAAATCGTCACCCCAATCTTCGCCAAACAACCGCTCAGCAATCTCGCTACCTGAGCGTAAACGCGTTCTGACTGCCTCGGTCCGAGCTTTAAACAGAAAGATTGATTGATGTCCGGATTCTTCGCCTTTTTGCAACAGATCGACCACTTCAGAGAACTCAGCATACCGTGAATCAATAGCGTGTTTTAGATTCAAAATCACGTCGCGCTTGGATCCGGATCGCCTCAGAGCCTTTCTCGCATCAGTTGAGCGTTCTTGAATTTTCTCTAGCAAATCTGAAATATCACGTGCATTGCACTGAAGATCCAGTTGTCGGTACACGCCAGGAAGCATGACTGAATCGGCTTTCTCGTTTTTTTCTTTCGCCATACCTTCAAAGTCTATTGTTTCCCATTGATGGATTGCGTCGTTAGAACATACTGGCTGCTTGTACGAATCGAGATCATTGACCTCGCGTACTTCTGACCCAGTACTCGACTTCTGTGCGTTACCACTTCCTAAAAGAGAGCGGCTCGATGCACTTTTGAGCGGCTGAATCGAAAGCATACCACAACTGCACACCAGCGGGGAGTCAGGCACCTCCCTGGTTAAATCTGCGTGATTCACTTTCGGCGAGACCGTTGCTTCCAGGACGCAGCCGGAGACTTCGACGATCGCAAGATGCGCCATTCTGGGATCTGTGACACAGAGGGATATTCCCTCTATCAGTTGTCAACGCCAGCTTCCCTGCAACCCATCTCCTGAGCGGTCGCTATGATCATGTTGCTGACCGCATCGCCATCCAGCGGATCATAGCCGCTGTCGCTGAAGCCCTTGCTAGCCATTGCATCCCGGCGGATCGGCGTGTCGTGATCATGCAATCGCCAAGCGTTGCGGATCTCCAGACCGATGCCGAGGTGCAGTTCATGCGGTTCTGACTCGCGAAATACGGCCCGCTCGGCATCGGTGAGGCTGTCGAGTAGCTGCCGCGCGGCATCGTCCACGGTTCGCGGCGTGTTGTTGGGATCGATGTTCACGATGTTTTCCCCTTTGGCGGTTTTTGGCTTCGATGCTTTCGGCTTCGCGGGCGGCTCGAACTTCACGACGAGGCGACCACCGGCGGCATCGGCCAACGCGGCGACGGCTCCGAGCGATGGGTCGCGATATCCGGTCATAAGGTGCGAAATTACCATCGGTTTTAGGTCCGCGTGTTTGCCGATCTCGGCTTGCGTCATTCCATCCAGGTGAGGCTTGATCTCCTCCAGGATCGCCGACAAGTGAATGCCATGGCGGGTGGGGTCCAATCGCTTGGAGTGTCCCGCCGATGCCTTCTTCTTGGCCATCGATCAAACCTCCGCATTGACGAGCGAGACAGTCGCGGCGTCGGCGAGTCCGCAGTACGCCGGTTTTCCGCGAGGGGATTGAACTCTGATCGTCGACGCCCCTCTCGTGTCCTTTTCGGTCACGACGTGTCGACGGCCCGATGGCTCTTGAACAATGACGGATTCGACACAAGCAACGCCGTTGACGTAACCCGTAATCATTCCGAACGAAACGAAACGGAAGCCGTTCAGTTTGCAGACGTGAAGCTCGAGACCGTTGCGATGAAAGGTGACGAAGTTTTCTGACATGATTTTCTCTCGGGGGTGGCGATGGCTCAATCAACATCACCACTATATCATCACGATATCCACCAGGCAATATCGTAACGCTATATCCCCCGAAAGTATTTTTGCCGAAACTGAATCCCGTCAGAACGGTTGCTTGTCTCCGCCTTGTTCCGGTTCAGTGGCCAGCCAGAAGGCCGCTCGAACCTCGCCTGCCATGTCGTCGACGTCACCGCTATCAATCCGAATGAGACAGCCAAGAAGGGAGCCAGCGTCACGCCTCCGCGATGGAATAGACTCTGTGGCTAAGATCTCACCGAAACGCTCTGCAACGGCTTCCATGATCATCGTCGTGGCTTCTTCGCGGGCATCGACAACCAAGATGTCGGTGCCGACTGCGATGACGATCCACGGGACCGGCTGCGGCATCGAGTCGATGAGTTGAATGTAGTTCCGGCAGAGTTGTCTTTCGTCCATGTGGGTATCGTACAGCAGTCGGGTGAACGTGGGACTACCAGGGCGAAACCGTTGCCCACGCTTACCTAGGCAGTCTTTCGCCCTGCGGTGCGTCTGGTTCTTTAGGCGTTGTATCGCCGCTAGACTGGGGGGCTTTCGGCGACTTCGTGCAGTGCGGAATCACAGGGTTCTGCGTGTTGCGAAATTCGCACCGATTTTAGCGTCAACTGAAAAGCGAGCACGGGGGCATGATGACTCCAGATGAATTTGTATTGCGGTGGGAAAAGTCCGGTGGCGCGGAACTGGCAAACTCGCAGTCGTTTCTCAAAGAGCTTTGCGACTTGCTCGATGTGGACCAGCCCGATGTGACCACCACGGACAAGGAAGAAAACCGATACGTGTTCGAGAAATCGGTCCGGTTCAATAATGGCGACGGCACGTTCTCTCAAGGCCGTGTCGATCTATACCGGGCCGGATGCTTTGTGCTTGAGTCGAAACAGGGAAGCGAACGCAAGGCCGCCGAGTTGGCCGAGGCATTAGCGACTAAAACAAAGCAAGCCGCCAAGCATGCTGGGACCGCTTCCCGAGGTACACCGGGCTGGGAAAAGGCGATGCGGAAGGCTCGAGAACAGGCCAAAGGCTACGCTGAGGCGATTCCTGACGAATGGCCGCCGTTCTTAGTTGTCGCGGATGTGGGCTATTGCTTCGATCTTTACGCGGATTTCACTGGCACTGGGAAGAACTACGTTCCGTTTCCCGATCCACGTTCATTCCGAATCCCGGTTGGCCGCTTGCGGGACGAGTCGATACGCAAGCAGCTGAAACTACTGTGGACCGATCCTCATGGGCTCGACCCGAGTAAACATGCCGCCGACGTCACCCGTGATATCGCGACTCGGTTGGCTAAGTTGGCAAAGAGTCTCGAAGGCGAGCATGAACCCGAAGTTGTTGCCGGATTCCTGATGCGATGTCTTTTCACGATGTTTGCCGAGGATGTTGATCTGATCCGAAAGGGCGGCTTCACCGAACTGCTGCTGAGCCTGCGATTCGAACTGGACAACTTTGCGCCCATGGTCGAGGGGCTTTGGTCGGCGATGGACGAGGGGAAATTCTCCCAGTTCCTACGTGAAAAGGTGCGACACTTCAACGGTAAGTTTTTCAAAGACAAGACCGCGCTACCGGTCACGAAAGATCAACTTGATTTGCTCATCGAAGCCGCCGAGCACGACTGGCGCGAAGTCGAGCCAGCGATTTTCGGCACGCTGCTTGAACGTGCTCTCGATCCCGTCGAACGCCATAAGCTCGGCGCTCACTACACACCGCGAGTCTACGTCGAGCGTCTCGTGATGCCGACGATCATTGAACCGTTACGCGAACAATGGGACGCCACCTACGCGGCCGCCATCCAGTTGGACGAAGAGGGCAAACGCAAACAAGCGGTTCGATTGATTCAAGACTTCCACGGACAGCTATGCGAAACACGAGTTCTGGACCCAGCCTGCGGTAGCGGCAACTTCCTGTACGTAGCGATGGAGTTGATGAAACGGCTTGAAGGCGAAGTTGTTGTTGCGCTCACATCATTCGATGCGGACGTGCTTCCGGGAATCACAATCGATCCGCATCAGTTTCTCGGAATCGAAATCAACCCACGCGCTGCAGCGTTGGCGGAATTGGTGCTGTGGATCGGATTCATTCAGTGGCATGTGAAAACGCGAGACGAAGTCGCCCCGCCAGAGCCGATTCTAAAAGACTACAAGAATATCGAGTGCCGGGACGCAGTGTTGACCTGGGACGCGATCGACGCAGTTATTGACGATGATGGCAATCCCGTTACCCGTTGGGACGGGAGTACGACCAAACCAAATCCCATTACGGGCGAGGAGATTCCCGACGAAAGGGCGCGAGTTCAAGAATTGCGGTACATGCGCCCCAGAAAAGCGGAGTGGCCGGAAACTGATTATATAGTCGGCAATCCGCCGTTCATTGGCACGTCGAGAATGCGTGACGCCCTTGGCGATGGTTACACAAAAACAATTCGTGGAGCATACAAAGAGCTGCCCGAATCGTGCGACTATGTCATGTACTGGTGGCACAACGCTGCAGAGAAAGTTCGTGACGGTCAAGCCAACCGTTTTGGGTTGATCACCACAAACAGCTTGCGACAAACGTTCAATCGACGAGTCGTCTCTCTCCACGTCGATGCCAAGAATCCGCTCTCGATTCACTTTGCGGTTCCCGATCACCCTTGGGTGGATACGGCGATGTGTGCCGCTGTTCGAATTGCGATGACAGTTGGCATAGCGGGCAATCAGCTCGGCCGAGCATTCTTCTCCTGCAAAGCGAGACCCGACGCAGACGAAGCTATCGAGAATGTACGGATCGGCAGGGTCACCTCGCATTTAACTGTTGGCGCTGACATAGGTTCGCTGAAATCTTTGAAAGCGAACAATGGCTTGTCGGCCGAGGGAATCAAGCCCCACGGAATGGGATTTGTTTTAACTCACGACCAAGCAACTGCGTTCGGTCGAAACAGCGACAGCCGTATGAATGACGTCATCGTAGGATACAAAAATGGGAGAGATATCGCTGCGAAAGATCGTAACGCACTGATAATCGACCTGCATGGGCTTTCGGAGAATGAAGTCCGTGAGAAATTCCCCTCACTGTTTCAACACGTTTACACCTACGTCAAGCCCGAGCGAGATCAAAACAATGAGAAGTACCGCAGGGAGAACTGGTGGCTGTTCGGTCGAAAGAATACCGAAATGCGAGCTGCGCTGAAGGAGCTTCCGAGATTTGCGGTTACAGTTAAGACGGCGAAGTTTCGGTACTTCACCTTCCTGGAGGGGGGGACGCTACCGGACAGCAAATTGGTCGTAATAGCGTCTAGCGACGCGTTCCATATGGGGGTGCTTTCGTCGCGAGCTCACGTCTCCTTTAGCAATCAGACGGGCGCTCATCTCGGCGTCGGCAACGATCCTACGTACGTGAAGTCGGCATGCTTTGACAGTTTTCCTTTCCCCACCACTAACGCTGCCACCAAGCAACGTATCCGCCATCGCGCCGAACAACTTGACGCACATCGCAAGCGGCAACAGGATTTACACCCCTCGCTAACGATGACCGGCATGTACAATGTGCTGGAGAAACTTCGATTGGGAGAGGAACTAACAAGGAAAGAGCAGACAATTTACGAACAGGGGCTCGTATCGGTGTTGCGTCAGAAGCATGACGAACTGGACGCCGCCGTATTCGATGCTTACGGTTGGCCGCACGATCTGGACGACGAAGAGATTTTGCAGCGTCTCGTCGATCTGAATTACGAGCGAGCCGAAGAGGAGAGTCGCGGCATCATACGATGGCTGCGGCCTGATTTCCAAAACCCCAACGGGGCCAATCAGACAGGTTTCGCAGACGATGGCCGGACAGCCGAATCGAAGAGAGCCGGCCCGGCCAAAATCAAAAAGCAACTTTGGCCAAAGGGGCCGACCGAACGAATGGTCGCCGTTCACGCCGCGTTGACGCAACATGCTCGCCCAGCCAATCCGAAGGACATCGCAGCCTACTATACCCGCGCGAACAAGTCAGATGTCGAATCCTTGCTGGCGACACTTGTTGCCGTTGGTAGCATCCGGCAACTGGACGACGGCCGATTTACGGTTGGACCAGGGCCGAAAACGAAAGCTTCATAGGTGAATTAATGACATCGACAGCCGACGCCGCGTGGATGCTAAAACACCATGACGGCGAAATACACGGTCCATATACAATGCCAGCACTTGTGGACGCTGCTAAAGTTGGCAGCGTTGCAGAAGACTCCGAAGTGATGCATGAGATGCATACGCGAGGGCAGTGGGTCGCGGTCGGTCTCATTCGACCAATCGCCTTGGCAATCGAGGAGTTCCACAAGAACATTCCTCCTTCCGTTGACAGTCCACCGCATGCGTTTGAGTTCAACGAGGACGGGTCGCCAGGAGGCTTTGTTCAAGCATCAGCCAATCAGCACATGCGAAAGTCAGATTTCAGGCCAAGCATACCAACCACATTCCTGGACGCCTGCTGGGGCTTGATTGATTTTCGCTTCCAAACGTATGTGACGCCGTGGATCATTCGCGTCTACTGGGTGTTTGCCATCATCTTGACCGTTTTGTCGTTGATCTTCGGTGCGGCATCTGTTGTTACCTATCCGTTCCGAGATGGATCGCCTCGTTTTTCTAATTCCTCACCGCAGCTTTCCATCCCACAGAATAGAGATTTCGATTCAATCTACGGTGATTCTAATCGTGAGCTGGAGCAGCCTGACGAAGCAGGGAATCTCGTTGGGGGTGTGATTCACTACATCGTCTCAATCGCGTTTGCGATCATCTTTCTAATTTCTATCCGGCTTGTTCTCGAGACCGGTATCGTTGTGTTCTGCATTGCTGAAGATGTTCGGGCCGTTCGTGAAAACACGACGTAGATCAGCTAGAGAACAAAATGTTGGGTTGGTGGCGTGCCCCGTCGTCTCATCGCTTGGTAGAGCGGGTCCGGGTTGATCGACGATTCCAGCTTGCGGGCATACTCGCTAGCTAGTGCCTGCCGTGCATCGACCTTGGCTTGCCGTGCTTCGTTGGCCGCCTTCGCGATTTCTCGCAGATCGTTGTTGAGCGTGTCGCGGTGAATGCCCAGTTCTCGGCATAGCTCAGCCTTCCAGCCTCTCACGCCCACGTTGACGCTCTTTAGCCGTCGAGCGACTTCGACCCGGCGCAGCTCGGCTAGGCATCGTCTACGGGCCGCTCGTGCGTTCCTGCCCCCGATAAATCGGCATCGCTGCTCAGGTGTCATTTTCGACAGTGTTGGTCTGTTACCGCTCATGATCGTTTTGCCCCGGTGGAGGTAGCGGACGGGCTAGCCAGATTGCTCATTAGCCCACGTGCCACGCTCAGCAGATCATCGCGGGCGGTATCATCGAGCCATTGCCAGACCCGCAGCAGTTCGGCGGCTCGTTCGTCGCCTTCCTGCAGCGATGGGACCGCCCACGGGACCGCCGTTTCGTCGATGTGCGTATTTCCCAGGGAATCAGATGGCTGTGAGAGTCCTAGCGGGGTAGCTGAAAGCGTTGGTATCTACCGATATCGACGCTGCTCAAGCCCGCCACTGGCGGGCTTTTTTCATTTCATGGCAAACGCCTCCCACTGGGGAACGTCCCTGCATTCGGATCCCCCGTCGGCTGGTCCGACGGGAATCCACGTTTTGCGATGAGGGCTAGTCCAGCGTCCAGACGGCTCCCCCATGCGGGCTCGCCCCGCGTGAAAGCAAAGTTTGACAGCCCCGTCCCGAGACAGGCGTCGGGCTATTGGCTACTGGACACCCGTTCGACTTTCAGCACCGCGAGGACGATTTCAATTCGTTCGGGGTCGAACCAAAATCCGCTGCCATTTCGCTCGATATGCGCCCAGCTAGAAGGTGTCCCTTTGAGTCTCACATCGCCCCATGACTCTCGGACGACCACCCCATCGACCGGAGTTCTATAGAAACCTCGTTCCGTCAATTCTCTAACCTGCTTGAAATGAGCAACCTCGGCTACCTCGCGAGTGCAGGATGGTTTGTAGCGACTCGACCACCATGGCGGCTGCGTAGAGTGCGGAACCCAGACACCGTTCAAGGGTGAAAACTTTCCGATCGGAGTCGCGATCGAGAATCCGCGGCTAGCGAGTGACTGCGATATCGAGTTTCCAGCGTAATTCAGTTGTGACGAACGAACCAAAACCGCGTTGAGGCCAGATGTCTGAGCGCGATACTCCCAAAGTTGACAACTGAAAACGACTTCGTGCTCTGTAACCGTTGAAACTTGAATAACTGAAAATCTCAGCAACGCAAATCCGGCTGCCGCCACCGTGAGCAGAGTCAGCAACGACAGAACTCCAACTTTCCAACTGTGCAGAACGTCGCTATTCATCAGCACTCCATTGCGAAGAGTATCCGCACGGCGAGGTTCTTCTCGGAATTTAGTCTCAGGCATCCAGGATGCTGGATTTTTAAGGCATAGGCTCCTGCATCCGAACAAGGGTGAGGGGTTCCAAAGACGTAAGAATCGCGGCAATCAGGTGGCTGAGTCGTCACCGACATTTTGCCTGCTTGAGAACTGAAATCGTTCAAGACACCTCGAAGAACAGGGTTGGTTAGCGAGCGGGGTCTACGCTTCGTTATTGGCGATGGCTGCTTGCTGGGTCAAGGTTGTTAACACGGACGGCGACCAAACTGATTCGCTCTCGAACCCTTTGGCTGAGTCACGTCCGATGCCGCCCATTGTGGGCAGCACTGTCGCTGCTAGCGAAAGGATCTCCTGGGTGACCTCTGGAAACAGGTTTTGCAGCGCAATCGTAACGTTCATCGGACTGTGAATGAATACTTCGCCGCGTCCATCCTGACAGGCCTGCGTGATCTGGTGAGCGGCGGTCTCTGCGCTCATGGACATGACTGGCAGCGAATCTCCGATACTGAACCACGCGTACTCAGCACGATGCTGACCCTTGAAATTCGCATTACGGGGGCTGCCCGTCCGCATGAGTCCCGGGCAAGCTGTGGTGACGAAGATATTCTCTTGCTTCAGTTCGGCCCGCATGCCGTTGGACAAGCCAACCAGCGCAAATTTACTCGCCGCGTAGGGAAGCATGTGGGGGACGGCCCGCTTCCCACCGATTGAAGCGACATTGACGATCCGCCCCCAGCCTTGATCACGCATGGATGGCAGGACGTGCCGCGACATTCTCAGGGCACCCCAGCAATTCGTTTGCATGGAATCCTCGAAATCATCCATCGTCATTGCATCGAGCGGTCCAGCCGTGATGATACCGGCTACGTTGAACAGGACGTCGACTCCGCCGAAACGCGCGCGAACGCCGTCAACAAACGCAGCTACTTCAGTGTCGTCGCGAACGTCACAAGGCGCCGCGATTACCTCGGCGCCGCGATGCCTTAACTCTGATTTTGCCACTTCGAGGTCGGCGCGCGACCGTGCGCAAATCGCAAGACGCGCACCCTGATCAGCGAGGTGACGGGCCATCACCAATCCCAGGCCTCGCGAAGCACCCGTGATCACAACCCGTTTACCTTGCCAACTAAAATGACGTCGGCTGCGTATTACGCGTCGGCTCAACTGGATCGCCGCGTATCCGCCGACCGCTCCCAGAGCAAGCTTTGAAATTGTATTCATGGTTCAGACAACTCACTCTCACTCTTGAGGACCTCGCCGCCGTTCTCTTGCTCGATCAGGTAAGCCGGCTGCTCTTTTGTCGCGTTCCGAGTCACCTCGGTGCCTTCGATGGTACGCCTGACTTTGTCCGTGAAAGCTTCCTTGATTTGGCCACGCGCGGTGTTGCCTGCGTAGTTCCAGCTGACGTGCTGGCGAATGCGAAACTGCTGCGTCATCGGTGGTGTCCTTGAAGGTTGCAGGATCTGGATGGTTAGTGAAAGAGCAAATTGCGGGCCAAATTGCAGGCTGGGCGATGACGTGAGCGGACCGAGATTCTCGAAATTCCGTGTTACCCCGGTCTGCGATTTGCGGTTAGCCCGTCCCTGCTTTCCCACGAAGACTTTTCCGCATACCGAACCATTCCAGTGCACTATGGACGTCCGTAAGAAACTCGCGATACTCGCTGACGCTGCCAAATACGATGCGTCATGCGCCAGCAGTGGCTCCAAGAGCACGCGACCGGACTCGCTGATCGGCAGCACCGAGGGGATGGGGATTTGCCACAGCTACACACCGGACGGACGCTGTGTATCACTGTTGAAAATCCTGCTAACCAACTATTGCATCTATGACTGCCAGTACTGCGTCAATCGCATCTCGAGCGACACGCGGCGCGCCCGGTTCACCGTTGACGAGGTCGTCGATCTGACGTTGGAGTTCTACCGCCGGAACTACATCGAAGGCCTGTTTTTGAGTTCCGGAATCATCCAGACCTCCGACTACACGATGGAACAACTGATCGCGGTCGCGAAGAAGCTGCGGGTAGAGCATCATTACGGCGGTTACATCCATCTCAAAACAATCCCGAATGCGGCCGACGGTTTAATCGATGAAGCGGGGCGGTGGGCAGATCGCCTGAGCGTCAACATCGAGTTGCCCACGGAACAGGATTTGGTGCAACTCGCTCCCGAGAAGAAGAAGCCTCAAATCGAACAAGCGATGCAAGGTATCCGAGGCAAGATCGACGAATACAAGCACGAAGTCAAAGCTGGATTTCAGCCGCCGCGGTTTGCTCCCGCTGGCCAGAGCACCCAAATGATCGTGGGGGCGACGAAGACACCTGACGTCGAAATCCTACGGACCGCGTCATCGCTCTACACCCAACAGCGGCTCCGACGCGTTTATTACTCGGCCTACAGTCCGATCCCGCATGCCGATGCTCGCTTGCCGGGCCAGTCACCACCTTTGGTACGCGAGCATCGCCTCTACCAGGCCGATTGGCTGATGCGGTTCTACGGTTTCGACGCCAGTGAAATCGTCACGGAGGCAGATCAAAACCTGTCGCTGGAGATGGATCCAAAGCTTGCCTGGGCGATCGCCAATCGTCATTTCTTTCCCGTCGATATCAATCGTGCCAGCCGTGAAGAACTGCTGCGAATTCCAGGCATCGGCGTGCGATCGGTCGACCGAATACTCAAGCTGCGGCGCCTTCAAAAGGTTGCGACGAGCGATTTGAAGAAACTCCGCATTGCTTGGAAGCGAGCCAAGTCGTTTATACAGACAGGTGACCATAATCCTGGGCTCGCCGATCTGGACAAGTTGGATCTCGGCCGAAGAATCCGGCCCCAGACGCAGCAGCTTCTGCTCTTTGACGCCGCGTCATCCGCTTTTTCGGGCGAAGTGTAATGCATTTCGTCGAAGTCAACTCGTTCGATCAGTGGCGATCCGAAGCCCGTCGATTGATTGTGCAGAAGGTGGCGCCGCCAGAGATTCACTGGGCGACCGCATCAGCGCAGCCATCGCTGTTCGACGCCGGATTATCTGCTCAGGCGGAGGCACTCGCCGAGAGCCCGCCTCCGCCCTCGTCAACCTTCACGGTGCCCCACGCGTTCGTTTCGCTCGCTCGCGAAGTGGCGTGTCATCGGGATACAGTCCGCTGGGAATTGCTCTACCGCACGCTGTGGCGATTGCTTCACAGCGAATACCAACTGCTCAAACGGGTGACCGATGATGATGTGCATGCGCTGGCGCAGATGCGAAAAGCGGTCTCTCGAGACGTGCACAAGATGAAAGCGTTCGTACGTTTCCGCAAAGTTTCTGACGATCGGGAAGGAGATACCTATGTCGCTTGGCACCGTCCTGATCACCAGATCGTGCGGCTAGCGGCTCCCTTCTTCGCGCGGCGATTCAATGACATGAATTGGTCCATCCTGACGCCGGACGAATCGGTGGTTTGGGAGCAGGGAAAGTTGACTTACGGTCCTGGGGTCCCTGCAAGCGAAGCGCCTCACGAGGATGCACTCGAGGGACTTTGGCGAACTTACTATGCGTCGATCTTCAACCCTGCGCGTATCAAAGATGCCACGATGAAACGCGAGATGCCGGTGCGGCATTGGAAAACGCTTCCGGAAGCCAGCTTGATCGATGATCTTCTCCGGCGGGCACCGGCCCGCGTTGATGAAATGATTGCGAATTCGGAAGGTATCTCGCAAACAGCAATGCGATTCATGCCCACCGAGTTGAGCCTCGACAAGCTAAGGTTGGCTGCCGGCAGTTGCCAAGCCTGCCCGTTGCACGGTCCCGCAACCCAGACCGTATTTGGCCAAGGAAACCCTGATGCCAAATTGATGATTATCGGTGAACAACCTGGCGACCGCGAAGACATCGTCGGCGAGCCTTTCGTGGGGCCGGCAGGGCAGGTGCTCGATGCAGCACTGCTTAAGGTTGGCATCGATCGCAAAGAGGTATACCTCACCAATGTGGTAAAGCACTTTAAGTTCATTGAATCCGAACCGACGGGCGGCCCCCAACGCGGCAAACGTCGTCTGCATAAGAAGCCAGATTCTCGCGAGATATTCGCTTGCCGCCCGTGGCTTGAAGCGGAGATCGCTGCGGTCCGTCCGGACACCATCGTCTGTCTGGGGGCGACACCCTCGCAAGCTATTTTCGGAAGGGACTTTCGACTTACGAGTCAACGTGGCAAATTGCTAACGACGGAGTGGTGTCAGCGAACCCTTGCGACGTGGCATCCGGCAGCAATCTTGCGGATGCCCGACGAGACTCGGCGTGAGCGAATGCGAGACGAGCTGACCGAAGACCTGCGAACAGCGGTGCAGGTTCAGGCCGGCTGACCTCACCGCATCTGCCTAACATCCTAGAATCACTGCCGTAGATTCACGGCCAGCCCCTATCCGCGGGAGGCCGCCGACGCGGCCGAGCGGTTGGTTGCTGCATCCAGTGCTGTAGTCACATCTTGAGATCGCCATGTTGGGCGAGATCGGGTTCCGACCCCGTCACCCCGCCCCAACCCATCTTCAAAAGCGCAACCAGTCTATTTCCTTTCACGTCCCAATAATGAGCTTGTAGCGGAGCAATCTCGATCGCGCTGAGATTCGGGTCATCGAGGCCGTCGAACCATGAGTCATCGGCGCTGCCATACAACTCTTTCAAAATCTCCCGATCTCGTCGGATTTCCGCTTTGCCGTAAACGTTCAGGAACCGCATGGAACTGGGGTCGGAATAGAGCACCTCCACTTGGTTATCGCGTCGTATATTGTCGTTGTGCGTGCTATCTCGGCCGCTCAGAAACCAGATGCGTCCATCGGCATCTACTTTCTTCGTGCTCATGGGGATCGCATGAAATGGCTTGGCAGCCATATCGGTGCACAGCATCGCAAAATCGATGGACTCAGCGAGCTCTTTGAGTTTTGCAACAGCGTCTTGGTTGCTTAGGTCTGTATTCGACACGGGGTTCTCCTGAGCGTAGGGTGACAAGCAAAGTTAGCTGAGATCCCAGTCGCTGCAAAAATGGGACCGAACTCACCGGCAGCTATCGTTCGGAGTTTCGAAGAGTCTCCTCCCGTGCGGGCTCCGCCCGCGTGACAGCGAAGCCCGAAAACGCGGTTTGCGGTCGGGCAAGCGGTTGGTGTGCCGAGACGCGTAAGAAGCGGGGGAGGAATCAGTGTCGTGTGGGACGAACCAACGAGTTGCTCAATATCCAGAAGTATCCCGTCAGGGATGATAGAAAACAGCCGGTGGTTTGAGCGTAAGCCAACACCACCGGATACGACAGTTCGTCCCCTCGTCCACCGCAGAAAGGCTTTTGCTAAATTCGCTACTTATTGATCACGCGTTGCTAAGCGACCGGGTGGGCGGTGCTACCCGGTGCCGTTACGGCACTCAGCTCAACTTGGTAAAGCGACGGGGTTTAGCTCAGGGCGTCAGCGAAGGCAGCGCGGAGGCAGTTTTTCGCGTCGTCTCCGCGGGCGGAATCGATGACGACGTTGACTTGCAGTTCGCTCGTCGCGATCATTTCCACGTTGATTTTGGCCGACGCTAGTTGCTCGAAGAGCACCGTACCGACTTGGGTGTGGCTGCGCAGTCCGATGCCGCTGACGCTGAGTTTGGGAGAGCGGGACCACGGGGACATAGCACTTTGTCCACCAGGCGAAGTCAAACTCGTTCGAAAAGGTGCTGTGTCCCTCTGACTCCTTCAAGCATCACGATGGCAGCCGTTCAAATCCTTTGCAACGGCGAATGAGGAAGCGACATACTCGAGCGAGAGGCGATAAACTTCGAGTCTATCGTGGTCGAAAATCGGTTCGCTCATTGGTGCCCCGAGTCGAGTAGGAGTACGAGTACCGGCTGACGCCTGAGTACGAGTACGATGTCACTTCGTGCCAGAACGGTTGCCGTCACCTAGGACGGACGATTGATTTACCATTGGTATAATCGCGCAAGCCGTCCTTAGGTGCACGGCTTGGTTCTGGCTTTCTTTCTTGCTCGTGCTCAGCATCGCGGTGCTCGTGCTCGTAATCGTTCCCCAGCTCATAGTCTACCGACGGCTCCCTAACGCCGTCAAACTTCATCGCCATTCGAGTTAGCATCGAGACAATTCGTTTGAGCATCCGTTTCAGTTCTCGACTCGCCACGTCCTCCAAACCGTCCGTCGCAACCAGAGCATCTTGAATCGCAGCACGTTCAAACGCAGATCCGCGAGCAATGTCGAAAAATCGAGCACGATCTTTCAAGCTGCGCTTGCCGTTACCCTCGGCGATGTTCAGCGGAATCGATTGAGCAGCGCGAAGCCATTGATCACGAGCGTGGCGATGCAATCCGCTCAGCGATTTCGAAACGTCGAATGCAGCAGCGACGTATCCGATTGACAAACGGTAGACGTCGAGTCGATCGTGGTCGAAGATTGGTTCGGTCATGGTTGCGCCATTTCGATTACGAGCACGAGCACCGTTTCACTGAGCACGAGCACGATGGCCACTTTGTGGCAGAACGGCTGACATCACCGAGGACGCGCGAAAAAGCCACCATTGCCAAACCGCTCGGCTCGCGTCCTTCGGTGCATGTCATTGTTCTTCCTTCTGTGCCTCATTCGACGTTCGACGCATCAGCTTCTCGTGATTTCTCTGATGAAACTCGGCAACTGTAGGCGAATCTGGTGCATGTTCGTCAAACAAGTCGCGAAAACGCGTGCAAAACTGCCTAGCCTCAGGGCATACGATATCGATGTGTGGTGGAACCGAATCGTACATGAACCAAAGCAGACGGTACTCTGATTGTGCGAAGTAGCTTTGATGTTTAATGAAGAATGGGTCGTTGCTCGCAACTTGACCGAGGAACTGTTCGGCAGCAGCGTTTAGTGCTCCGTTCTCACCTACCTGGAACCGAGACAGATCTTGCGGTCCCATGTCGCGAGATATCGATCTCACCGGCAAGTAATGGCATATTCCTTCAAGTCCTCTGGCAAAACCTGGTAAGTGAAACGCAATCGCTTCTCCGAATTTCGTTGGGTCAGTGATCTTAAATCCGTCTTCTGTACCAAATGACTTTTTCAGAGCATCTGAATAGACAGTAGAGCCGCAAAGAACAAACGCATTCTTGCCGAACGACATTGTCGAGAGAATCGTTTGTCCTGTTCCTTCGGAATTGCGATGCATGACAAAGCAAAACCCTTCAGAAACATCAGCCCGCTGTTCATCAGAATGCTCGGCGAAGCGATTGAAGGAACTAATTCGAAGTCGGCCCGTTTGAAAGAAATCGTCGACGTACTTCGTGTCTAAATACCGATAGACGCCCGGCCGCCGAATGTGCCATGGACGAATTAGTGGTTGTGCAAAATCGGACTGTGGATGATTCATGCGAGGAAACGAGTAAACTCAATTACGGTAGAAGGTTTATCTGAATGGAAGAACGGTTGCCGTCAATGGGGACGGTAGAGCGACGTTCACCTGCCAAGACGTGAACGCCGTCCCCCATTGCATGGCATTGTTATTTGCAGGGCGTTGGATGGTTTAGGCTTTAGCGAAACGCCGTGAGGCGGCCAGCAGCAACCAGTCTTACGGCCATTGTATCGGTGTGGGGTTCACGACACAACTTCGGACCTGGGGTTCGCCAGGCGTTGAAGTTGTCACGCTTTGGGATTGGCACGCGTTGGATTCATCAGGCGTTGGAGTTGATCGGCACTGGCTTCCGCAGGGTCGTGCTGCGGACATCGTGTTCGGCTACCACGGCAATTGTCGCCGTGCCGATCGTTGGGCCGAAACGCTAACGGGAGCGCGGATTCGACAGGCGTTGGACGACGCCGCTAAATCAAATAACGGCGGCGATATGCGGGCGGCGGCGAGCGACTCACCCCTGCGAGAACGGCGACCACGCCGCTCCGTATCATCGCATTGTTACGAGTCTTTCAGTGTAGCGTAGAAAAGAAAAGGTGACGGAGGTAATAATTGAGAACAAGGTGCCAATGATTGGGCATCAGACTGAATGAGAACAATTCGACGGGGTACTTCTGCAATCCTTCATCGACGATGCGAATGAACGCATCGTAGTCCTCAGGCTTCTTGAAATTTTCATTCCGATCATTTCCACGATTCAGGGCATGGCAAATGATCCCCGCTTCGTCAGATCGCTTTTGCCGGGGCATGGCTCGCCTCAAGGATAATTGCGTAGAAAGGCTCATTTTGAACGACTGAATCAGCTAAAACTACCCCCGTCACCTTTTTCTTCCCAATCAGCTAAAACTACCCCCGTCACCTTTTTCTTCCCCGTCACCTTTTTCTTCCCCGTCACCTTTTTCTTCCCTGTTGGCCCACCAGGACCAAGAGCGTTCACACCTCGAATAGTCGTTTAATCCAGCTCCTTACCCGTTCGTGTCAGAAGCCGTTGATGCGCCACCGATCGACATCAACCGAGATGGAAACCGGTGCCATTCACCTGCGCCTTTTTTCGGTCGCCACTTACGGGCGAGCGACCGAAAAAAGCCTCCGGCGAACGGCACCTCACCTCCACCAGTGGAAAAAAATGAAGTAAGACAAAAACAACCCAACGCCACTTGTCAAACCTTGGACTTCATAGTCGGCAGTGATCACCGAGCCGGAACGGAAATCGTTATTTCAACTCGCACGCGCAAGTCCGGCTTCGCGTGCATCACATTGTTATCCCGCGATTGCGTGCGGGATTGCACTCATTTTACCATGGAATAGGTGTCGGTTCGTTGGACTGCGTGCATTCCGCGAAACACGAATTGTGCATCCAAGCGCCGAATCCGATGGTTAGTTCTCTCTCAGCGATTCGGGAAGTCGGATAGATTGAAACCGGAAGTCCTTCACCAGTCCCCACGTCCAAGCCGCACGACGGGCACGAGATTGATTTTCGGAGCACTTTGGGTGCAAATTTCGCTGGGTTGTCCGTGACAGTGATGGTCACGATTTCATTTTGATTCCAGTCGGCAGTTAGAATCTGGCCAATTGCAGCGGCGTTCCAGGATTCCAGATTGCGATGCTGCATTTTCGACCATGCGTCATCCCATTCGGCTCTTTCTTGTTCGTCGTTCGACACGAATTCTCCAAGCGGGATAACGTCACGGTTAACCGGGCCGCGGCCAACCGATACTGAATTCAGAAACCGCGCAGCCCGCGGCTCCGGTTGAACCGATTGTTATTTGGCATTTCTCGCCCTACTTCGTGCGAGGTTCGGATACGCGCTTGAGCGAAATAGGTTTCCCTGATGGTTTATCTAAATCTGGAGCAAGCAATTGCGCACCATCGGGATCGGCGGCAGCCTTGTAAGATTTGAAAAGCGACTCATACACGAGTTTGTCGCCGTCCGTCGTGTACCGGTCGATGCTGACGTATGCTTTGGGCTGGACGGTTCCATCTGGGGCATAAAAAGTATCGAATCCCGACATGGCAAGTTCAATACCGTTGTCGAGCCACTTGACGGTGCCAGTGGATATAGTCATCCGGCTGAATCGCGGAAGAGAATGATTGACCAGCCGACGTTGGACGATCCACAACCCGGAGAACCGCGTGATCCGATTTTCCATCGCATATGTGCGGTCAAGGTGCCGATTCAGTTTTCTTTTTCCATCGTTCGATTCGTTGAAGACGTCGCGGACCAGAATTTCATTCTGAGAGTAAACAATCGACTCGCCATCGATGGTTGGATTGGTTAAGACCTCTTGGCCTTTGTTAACGACGATTACCTTTGGGCCATCTTTGTCGGGTTGAGTTTCGATCTCTTCATCAATAACGAACCGAGTTAGCTTCGCGGGATCTTGAGGTTTTCCAAAGAGTGTGGCTAGCCGTTGGTATGCTTCGTCGATCGTCTTTGGAGCGTCATCAGCACGTGCGGTGGTGGCGTGGCAAGCGGTGCATGCCAGAAGCAGGAGAGTCGTCGGAAGGTGGCGGATCGAAAGTTGCATTGCGAAATCCTCTCAGTAAAACGGGATTGGAGTGTTGCCAAATAACAATAGCTTCAACCCTTGTCAGTAGGGTCGTATTCGGGAATCTTTCCAATACGACCTAAGTGAGTGTGGTTGTTTGACCAAATACCCTGCAGGCCGCTAGAGTGGTAGTTGATGATAGTTCTCTCGGGCAGCAAAAGCAACCCCGTCAACTCGAAGGATCATTCTGATGACACTTTTGAAATTTGAGATCGCTGTGGCGTCTGCCGACGGAGTGGGGGAGAGCGATCGGGTTTGGTTCCCCAAGTGGGTGCGGCGGTATGCGATGACATGCCCCAAAGGACTGACCAATGAGCACAGGGGACCACGGGGACAGAGCACTTTGTCCACCAGGCGAAGTCACACTTCTCCGAATGGTGCCGTGTCCCTCTGACTTCTCACCCTGACTTCGCTTTCCCCTGCAATACCGCGGGCTATCGGCTGGTGAGCCGAGACGCGTAAGCGGCCGGGTAGGTGGTGCTACCCGGTGCCTTACGGCACTCGGCTCAATTTGGTAGAGCGGCGGGGTTTAGCTCAGGGCGTCGGCGAAGGCGGCGCGGAGGCAGTTTTTCGCGTCGTCTCCGCGGGCGGAGTCGATGACGACGTTGACTTGCAGTTCGCTCGTCGCGATCATTTCCACGTTGATCTTGGCTGACGCGAGTTGCTCGAAGAGCACCGTACCGACTTGGGTGTGGCTGCGCAGTCCGATGCCGCTGACGCTAAGTTTGGTGATCCCGTCGGCGCCGCGGACATCTCGCATGGCGTGCGTTTGGCAGATTGACTGCGCGACTTTCATCGCGGGCTCGAGATCGGATTGTCCGATCGTGAAGCTGACGCTGGTACTGCCGTCCTGGCCATCGTAGCCCTGGACGATCAGATCGACAAAGATTCCGGCGCGACCGATCTCGTCAAAGATCTCTGCTGCCACCCCCACACGGTCGGGAACGCCGTCGAGGGTCACACGGGCTTGGCCTTCGAGGATCGCGATGTCGGTGAGGGTCAGCGCTTCGAGCGCATCGTTTTGCAGACGCGTGACAACGTCGTCCATATCAGCATGGGGGCTGGAGCCGGCTTGAATCTCGGCCCAGGTTTTTGCGTCCGCGGGGCGTTGATCGAGCTGGAAGGACTCGTGCACTGCCCGCAACGCGTCGGCGGCGTGGTCGCGTGGTACCAGAGCTGAGATTTTGATTTCGCTGGTCGTGATCATGTGAATGTTGACGCCCGCATCGGCGAGTGCGCGAAACATGCGTGCGGCGACTGACTTTTGCCGCGCCATAGCCAAACCCACCACGCTGACTTTCGCCACCTCGGCATCGTGGGTCACCCCCGAGGCACCGATCGTTTCCATGATCGCCTCGATCGCATCGAGGGTCACCTGGAGTTCTTGCCGGGGGACGGTGAAGGAGACATCGGCTTTGCCTTGGGCACCGACATTCTGCACGACCATGTCCACGGCGACCTTCTGGGCGGCGATTGCCGAAAAGATCGCTTGGCTCATCCCGGGAACATCGGGCACGCCGAGCACCGTGATACGGGCTTCGTCCTTTGTTAACGCCGCGCCGCTGACCGGCGAGCTCTCCGATTCGGCTGGGGACACGATCATGGTGCCCTCGCGGTCAGAGAAACTGCTGCGGACGTGGATGGGAACACGAAACTTCTTGGCGAACTCGATGGAGCGAGAGTGCATCACGCCGGCGCCGAGGGACGCCAGTTCGAGCATTTCGTCGTAGCTGATCACGTCCACGCGGCGTGCTTCGGGCAACAGGCGTGGATCGGTCGTGTACACCCCATCGACGTCGGTATGGATTTCGCAAGCATCCGCGCCCAAAACCGCGGCGAGGGCAACGGCGGTCGTATCGCTACCGCCGCGGCCGAGCGTGGTGATGTTCAGGTCATCATCGATGCCTTGGAAACCGGCTGCGACGACGATGTTGCCTTCGTCGAGTAGCGACTCGATGCGCGAGGTATCGATCGACCGGATACGAGCCTTGCTGTAGCTGTTGTCAGTCTTCATGCCGAACTGCCCCCCGGTGAGGCTGACGGCTTTGGCCCCGAGATCATCGATCGCCATCGCGACCAGCGCGACGCTGGTTTGTTCCCCGGTGCTGAGCAGCATGTCCATTTCGCGCGCCGGCGGTTTTTCGCTGACAGCAGTCGCCAAACGCAGTAGCTCGTCGGTTTGTTTGCCCATCGCGCTGACGACCATGACGACCCGATGTCCCTGATTCTGCGCCCGGATCGCGCGGCGGGCCGCGGCGCGAATCTTCTCAGGATCGGCAACCGACGTGCCACCAAACTTCTGGACGATCAAGGACATGGTAAAGCGGTTTCTACGTATCGCGATGGAGACGGACAGGGGACTGATTTTTTCTGGCCCAGGAGCTTACCAGCCAGCGGAAGTTCCTAAAAGCCGATTGTGTACGAGGCCGGGCTAGGTTAGTTTTCAGGTCCAGCCACCTTGGGCTGGGCTGTAACGCACGAGCAAGTACTGCAGGTGATGTCATCCGAGTTGCCTGTGTCGGAGAGGAGATTAATCCGATGGCAACCATTCGACCTTTCCAGAATTCGGATTTACCGGGCATCTTTGAGGTCTGGATGCGGCACTGGATGGCGGCCCGCCAATCCCCACCGGTCAGTGTTTCGATTTTGGAGCGTGCGATTCTGTCTCGCAGCTTCTTTCGACCGACCGATTTGATGGTCGCGGTGGAGGACGAACGAGTGATCGCATGGGCCCATTCGCTCTCGCATGAGCTCAGTGACGAGCCCGACGAAGACGACGGCGCCCCATTCCGGCACGAGAGCGTTGCCAAGAGCGGCGCCGAGGATGACCTCGAGAATGACGCCGGCCAGGAGTCTGCGAGAGACGGCGGCGAGACGACCGCGATGCTCGCCGCCCTGTGTTTTGCCGACGAGCCCGGGATCGCGGTTTGCGATCAACTGCTGCGGGCCGTCGAGGCGCAGCTGCACCGCGAGGGAGTCACCCGGATCGATGTCGGTCCCGTCCGAGACGTCAGCAATGGCTACTCCGGGCTGGCCCCGATCGGACACGGCATTGGCGTCCCCGTTTCCGACGCACGCACCGGTTCATTGCTCTCTCGCAATGGGTACCATGTCGCCCGTAGCGTGGATCGCTTGGCTGTCCAGACATCGACGTATCGCCCGCCCGTCAACCGCTCGTTTCTGCAGCTGCGGCGGAGCACGCGGCTCGATCAAACACCGCTGCTGCCGGGGAGCCAGCGAGTGGCAGCGGCGATGAGCCATTTTGATCTCGAGCGTCACACGCTCGTCGATCATCAACAGCAGCAGATGCTCGCGACCTGCGAATTTTGGTTGGGAGATCCAGAGGTCCAGGTGATGGAGAGTTCCCGGGCAATCCTCTCGCTCAGTCCGATGGGCGGTCGTCTCTACAACGGTCAACCCGTTCCCGTCCCATCGAAGCGTTTTGTCGACCCGGAGTCGCACGAGCTATCGGTGGAGTGTCAGTTTTTGATTTCGTCACTCGTCCAATCGCTGTCCAACCGTCAAATCCTGACTGTCGAGACGGCGGTCGATCGCGACGACCGCAAGCTCATCGAACAGCTCGGGCAATTGAAATTTGAATGCGTCGAGCAGGGCAAGCAGTGGACGAAAGAACTGGGATAGCTGGAGGTTTACCGTCTGAGGACTCGGAAAACTTGGCTCGCTGCGCACCCAAAAGCCGCGTCAATCGTGGCAGCGTCTACTAAAAGAGCTCTTTTTTTACAATCATTTTGTAGCTCCAGACGGCGCGCCGCCGCTGGAGCGGCTCGATTCGGTGGGGCGGTTTCTCACCCCATCGGGCGGGAGAGGGGACGGTGAAATCACACCGCGGGGGCGCGACCTCTCCCTAGCCCTCGTTCGTCTGCGGCGGGGGGCGGATTCCCGCCAATAGGCCAGCGGCCGGACCACTGGAAAGTTATTGAAATTCCGCTACTTTATGTGCGTTAGCAGACGGCGGTGGGTAACCCTGCTCAGCCGTGTGGACAGGTGCGGTTGGGTAGATCGTTTTTTTGTCCCAAAGTTCCGATTCCAGGCCATTGCGAACATCTGTTTCGCAGGCCCAACCAGTCTGAGGAGACTCTCGTTTTATGACCAAGTGCAAGTTGGAGTACATTTGGCTCGATGGCTATCAGCCGACCCAAAGCATGCGTAGCAAAACCAAGGTTGTCGACGATTTCAGCGGCAATTTTGAAGACGCACCTGTGTGGTCGTTCGATGGATCGTCGACGCAGCAAGCTCCCGGCGGTGCGAGCGATTGCTTGCTCAAACCTGTCTTTTGCTGCCCCGACCCCGATCGCTCCGGCACCGGGTTCCTCGTCATGTGCGAAGTCCTCAACGCCGACGGCACGCCCCACCGCAGCAACGGCCGGGCTACGATCAAAGACAAAGATGACGATTTCTGGTTCGGTTTCGAACAGGAATACACGATCTTCGATCCTGAAACCAATCGCCCCCTCGGCTTCCCCGCCGAAGGCTTTCCCGCCCCGCAAGGCCCTTACTACTGCAGCGTTGGATCAGGCAAGGCCGTCGGCCGTGACCTCGTCGAAGAGCACCTCGAACTGTGCCTCGAAGCTGGCCTGAACGTCGAAGGCGTCAACGCCGAGGTGATGATGGGCCAATGGGAATTCCAGATCTTTGCCAAGGGCGCCTGCCTCGCAGGTGACGAGATTTGGGTCGCTCGCTTTCTGCTCGACCGCACCGCAGAAAAGTACGGTTTGGTCATCAATTACCACTGCAAGCCAATGCAGGGTGACTGGAACGGCAGCGGCATGCACGCAAACTTCTCCAACACCTTGCTGCGAACCTGCGGCAGCAAGGAAGTCTATGAAGCAGTTTGCCAGGCATTCGAGCCGCGGATCAATGAGCACATTGACGTCTACGGTGCCGACAATGACCAGCGTTTGACCGGTCTGCACGAAACCCAGTCGATCGACAAGTTCAGCTACGGCATCTCCGATCGTGGTGCGTCGATCCGAATTCCGATCTTCACCGTCGAGCACGGCTGGAAGGGTTGGCTCGAAGATCGTCGCCCAGCTTCCAATGCGGACCCGTACATGGTCGCCAGTGCGATTATCGCAACCGTGCGGACAGCGAAACTCCCCGCCACGGTCTAATCAACCGCCCGCGGTAAAAGTTCTATTTTTCAAGAAGCCTGGATCGCCAATCGCGGTCCAGGCTTTTTTGCTGTCCCGGATGGATCATCCTGTGGCCTGGCCGCGAACGTCCACAAAAAGATCTGATTGAATGCTCTTTGGGGATCTTTCTCACCGGCCTGTTGGACTGGCCGGACGTACGCGAGTTCAGTGCCATCGGGTGAGAACACGCAAGCTTCCGGTCGAGGCGCCACGGACTCGTGACAAGCGCCGGTCAATCGCTGGGTTTCTCCTGTATCGGTGTCTGTCACACAGACACTCGTATCCATCAGATGAGCGATCCACCGCCCGTCGGGGCTCCATGTGAAAGCGGAGCTGACGTCATAGGCGTTCTGGGTGAGTTGCCGCGTGTCGCCCGTGGTGGGTGCCACCGTCCAAAGTTGCACAATCCCGTCATCGTCTTTCATCAGGAATGCGATCCGGTCACCGTCCGGGGAACTTCGCAGCCAATGTCGCGGCCCTTGGATACCCGGGAATCGACGTTCGTCTGTCGTCGTCAACCGTCTCTGCACAACGCCCTTCGGGGGGCGAGGGCGAGTCGTCGGGGTTCCAGCTATCGCGCCGTCGTCGCTCTGAGTGAGGTCGTTGGGTAAATCCACAACGTAGACTTCGCGGTGGTGCTGCCCATTGTGTGCGACGACTTCGCCTTGAAAGGCGATCGCTTTCGCTTGGCGCTGGCCATCGCGACGGAGGTAGCCGTTGCGGCCGATCCACGCGTCTTCCAATGCGCGGCAGATCTCATCGGACCCTGGACCGGGATGATCGTGGGTGCGAGTGACGATGACCGAAAAGTAATGGCCGTTGTGGTTACGAGGATGTTCTTTTCCCACAACGAGCAATCCACCGGGCAACGAATCCGCTGGAACGCTAACACCGACCACACGCTGGTTAGACTCATGCGAAATCGGTGCCTCGTCGGTGCAATGACCGAGTTCAGCAAGGATGTGATCCTCATACGTGAACGCGATCCATTTGCCGTCGGGGGAGAACGTGTGCACATGACTGCCGCCTCTCAACGCTCCCGGTGTGAACGGGGGCGTGAGATCCCGAGCGTCCATGTTGATGGCGACCTCCGGACGGGCAGCATCAACGATCACGCCACGCCGATGCCATGCTTGATATGTCCAGTCCTGCGTGGGAGCCTCGGGGCCATGTATAAAAACGACCTGATCCGCGGTGGGTGACGCCGTCACAACACCGACACAGGCACCGTCGCCGGATTCGTAGAGCACCTCGACATCACCCGATGCCGCGCCCACCCGTTCGATCCGGGTTCCGTCGAATACCGAGCCAGCAGCATCGCTTCGCACGTCATAATAGATCCACTGTCCATCGGCTGACCAAACGTTCGCGTTGGTCAAGAGATGGTTGGTGGGCCCAGTTGTCAGTTGCCGTTCGCGGCCATGGAGATGCGTAGTCATGCAAATGGGGTCTCTTCCGGTGGTGTTCGCTGCGCTCAACAACCGGCTATTTTCTTCAACGCCTTCGGCGCAGGAAAACCTTTGGAGAATCAAGGACTCGTCGCCTTGTCCACCACAGGAAAGCTTTCGCAAAACTCGTCACTTATTGATCACGCGTTGCTTACGGCCTGCGGCTCCTGGGGAGGAGGGCCTGCTCATCCAAGTTGTTCCGTCATGCTTTGGCGGGCTTTCTCGATCGCTTCGGGGAGCTTTTTGGGATCCTTGCCGCCGGCTTGAGCCATGTCGTCTCGGCCACCGCCACCGCCACCGACCACTTTGGCAGCATCACCGACCCAGCGCCCTGCTTGGAGGCCACGGTCGACAAGATCCCGACTGAGCCCACCCACCAAAACGACCTTATCGCCTTGCGCGGCTCCGAGCAGAACTGCGGACGGTCCCTTGCATTTCTTGCGGATCTGGTCGATCCATCCACGCATCACGTTCGGATTGGCTCCAGGCGTTTCGACAACCACGAGAAGTGTATCACCCACCATCACGCCGGATTCGATCAGTTCACTAGCAGACAGTTTGCCGCCATCGGTAACCTGTTTCAACTGTGTCACCAAGCGACTGCGGTCGGCCAACAGCGCATCGAGTCGCGCAGCGACGTCATCGATGGCGACATTGAGTCGCCGGGTCAACGACCGAACGGCAGAACGCACATCGTTGTAATCGGATGTGTCGGTCGCGGACGCTTTCGCGGCCCGAGCATCGAAGTGGAAATCGGCTGGGTGGTCTGCCGCTTTGCCTGCGGAGAGCTCTTTCTTCAGGCTCCGCACATCCTCCATCAACGCCTCGGTGGCAGCGGCGGCATGGCTCGCATCGCAGCCGAGTCGGCTGGCGACCTCGTCGAGCAGCCGCTGGGTTTGCTCACGATGCTCCTTCGCCCGTTCGCCCGTGAAAGCATGAATGCGACGCGTACCGGTGGAAACACTCTCTTCGACGACGACTTCGAAACCGCCGATGTCTCCGGTGTTCGTGAGGTGTGTACCACCGCAGAGCTCCCGGCTGAATTCCCCCATGGACACCATTCGGCAGGGGTCTGGGTACTTTTCGCCAAACAGCATCATCGCGCCCGATTTGCGAGCCGTATCGAGAGAAACGGTATCCCAGCGGACAGGCTCCCCTTGGGCAACATGATTGAGCACGTCGCGTTCGATCTCGACAAGCGTTTCATCGGGAATGGGCTTGGGGTTGGTGAAGTCGAAACGCAGACGGTCCGGTTCGACCTTGCTGCCTTGCTGTTCAGCGTGCCGGCCGACGTGATTGTGCAGGGCATGGTGCAACACATGAGTCGCGGTGTGAGCGCGAGCGAGGGCATTGCGATTCTCCACGTTCACTTTCGCCACACAGCTCTCACCTGTGCTGATTTTCCCACGGGTCAGTTTGCCGAGGTGGACGATCAGGGAAGCATGCCGCTTGGTATCGATGACTTCGAACGCGAAATCGTCGCTCTCGATCACGCCGGTGTCACCGACTTGTCCGCCGGATTCTCCGTAGAAGGGAGAGTGATTCAGTACGATCCGGTGGATCGCGTCCCCGGGGCGATCGAGGTGCGAGAGCAATTGGCCATCGTCCCCTTTGGCTTTCCCATCGCCCGTGATGATGCCTTTGATCTCCGCACTGGACTCGGTCGATTCGTACCCGACGAAGGGGGTTTCCCGCAGCGACTCCTTCAGGGTTTCGAGCGGACCGGTTTGAAACAGAACTCGTTGACCGCCATCGCTGACACCGGCGTGTTCCTCCATCGCCTGTTCGAATCCCGACCAATCGAACGTAAAGTTTTGTTCGGCGGCGAGGGTTTGCACGAGCTCCGGCGGCACGCCATAGGTCGTCAGCAGATCGGCTGCTTCGGCGCCCGGGACCATTACCGAGGATTCGGAGCGCATGTCGTCGAAGAGGTTGCCGATACGTTTCATACCACCATCAATTGTGGAGAAGAACGCTCGCTCCTCGGATTCGATCGCCTCACTGACTCGCTGCGCGGTTTGGCCGAGCTCCGGATAGGCGGCTTTGGATGCGTCTGCGACGGCCCCGGTGAGCTGATAGAGGAAGGGTTCGCGAAGATTCATCTGGTAGCCATCGAGGACGGCGCGGCGAATCAGACGGCGGATCACTGACCGGGCGTCCTTTGGGCCGGGATAGACGTTCTCGTGGATGGCAAAAACGGCAGCACGAGCGTGGTCGGTGATGCGGCGGAGACGACGCCCGTGATCGCTCTCGTATTCGTACTTGACGCCGCAGACTTCCGAGGCGGCCTGCACGATCGGGAACAGGCTATCGATGTGAAAGTTCGTTGGCACGCCCTGCAACACACTCGCTGTGCGCTCCAGTCCCATCCCCGTGTCGATATTCTGGCTGGGCAGGGGATGCAAATTGTCCGGTGGTGTTCCCACGCGGTTGAACTGGGTAAAGACCAAGTTCCAAATTTCCACTTCGCTGCCGTCGTCGAGCTTGTAGTAAATCTCGCTGCAGGGACCGCAGACGCCGTCGGGACCTTCACTCGGCGCTGAGGCGGGCCAGAAGTTCTCGTCCTCGTCCATGCGTGTAATCCGAGAGCTTGGCAGCCCAATCGATTCGTTCCAAATTTGAAACGCTTCGTCGTCATCCTTGTAGATCGTTGCTGTTAACCGATCCGGCGCGATCCCCAGCCATTTCTGATCGGTGAGAAATTCCCAGGCCCAATGAATCGCTTCGACTTTGAAAAAGTCACCGAAGCTGAAGTTGCCGAGCATTTCAAAGAACGTGTGGTGAAACGCCGTCCGCCCCACGTTTTCGATGTCCCCCGTGCGGAGGCATTTTTGGCAGGTTGTCGCCCGGGTGTAGTCCAGTTTGACTTTGCCAAGGAAGTGGTCCTTGAACTGGTTCATCCCAGCCGGCGTGAACAACACCGATGGATCCCACGCCGGTACGAGCACGTCGCTGGGTTGTCGCACACAACCTTTGGTCTCAAAGAATTCGAGGTATTTCTCGCGGAGTTCGTCAGTCTTCATGGATGTTGTTTTGGGGAAAAGAATGCGTTGAAGTGGGAAGGCGGGGCGGTTACGCGATCGGCTCGAGCACGTCCTGGCCAACCCAAGGCTGGAGAATTTTGGGGATGGTGATCGAGCCATCAGCCCGTTGATGGTTCTCGAGAATGGCGATCATGGCGCGGCCGGTCGCCACAGCGGTACCGTTGAGCGTGTGCACGTATTGGGTCCCCTTTTGGCCGGGGGTTTTGTACCGCACGTCGAGCCGGCGGGCTTGGTAATCGGTGCAGTTACTCGTGCTGGTCACCTCTCCCCACTCGCCACCGTCGCCGCGGCCGGGCATCCACGCCTCCAGATCATACTTCCGGTAAGCCGGTCCACCGAGATCGCCGGCAGCGGTATCGACGACGCGGTAAGGGACCTCCAAGGCGTCGAACATTTCGCACTCGAGTTCACGCATCTCCTCGTGAACCGAATCGCTCTGTTCCGGCACTGTGAAGGCAAACATCTCGATCTTGCTAAACTGGTGAACCCGGTAAAGTCCTCGCGAGGCTCGCCCCGCCGCTCCCGCTTCGGTGCGGAAACAGTGACTCAGGCCGCACAACTTAATCGGCAGCTGTTCGCTCTCGATGATCTGGCCACTGAGCATCCCGCCGAGTGGGATCTCGGCGGTCGCGATCAGATTGAGTTCCGTGTTCTCGATGCTGTAAATCTGCGTCTCGGGGCCACGGGGATTGAACCCAGTACCCTGCAAAACACTCGTCAAAGCCAGGTCAGGGGTGGCCACGGGTGTGAATCCGCGATCGGCGAGAAAGCTGATGGCGAACTGCTGCAGAGCGAGATCCAATCGCACAGCGGCGTTGCGTAGGAAGTAGAACCCTGAGCCGGCCACGCGAGCGCCGCCTTCGAAATCGAAAAGATCGTGCTTCTCACCCAGAGCGAGGTGGTCGATCGGTTTGAAATCGAAGGTGGGCTGGGTGATTTTGCCGAAGCCAAGCTCTTTAGCGTCTTCCTCGCCACCGTCGGGAACGGCGGGGTGGGTGAGATTAGGCAAGATCGATTGCAGCTCGACGATGCGGGCTTCCAGCTCGGACTGCTTGGCCGCCGCTGCGTCTTTTTGGTCACGCAGTTCTCGTCCGGCAGCGATCAGCGCATTGCGTTCATCGGCGTCCTTGGCCGACGCGATGCGTTTGCTCGTTTCGTTGGCCTGGGTGTTGAATTCCTGAGATTTCTGCAGTGCCGCCCGCCGCTGTGTTTCGAGTTCACAGATCGCGGGCACGTCGACTTGCACGCCACGTCGGGCCGAATTTTCAGCGACGAGATCGGGGTTTTGCAGAATGAATTTGCGATCGAGCATCGGCGATGGGGAACGTCAGAGGAAGGGAGCAGAAATCGAGTCCGCGCGGAAAACGCACAACTTAACGAAAGTCGCTGACTTTTCGCAGCCCCGACTGATTAGCGAAGTGGGCCACGACCATGATGGGCACGGATGCGATTGACGAGCGTCCAGGCCGGGGGATGCGTTCGCAATAAATTCGCCACACGGCTGGTTGAAACCCGCCAAAGGGGCGCCACCAGACTCGGTTGCCCGCCCGCCACGTGCATGTCGTTGAGCAACAGCGCAGTGACAGCAGGCTTGAGTCGATTGTCATCGGCCAGTTTCAGCGGTGTGCCGCGATAGCGATCGCGTAGTTCGTGCTCAGCAGCACTCAGTGGATCCCCCGATTCGATTGCCAAGGGCGATGTCGTCCGCAAGCTGACGGCCAATACGTATCGCAGCCGGCGGATGGCAATCTCTCGGTTGCGATGCTGGTTGCGTTGCTCGGTCGCTTCAGCGGTGATCTCCATGGGCCGGAACGTCACGAAGACTCCCGAGGCGGTGCGGTTTCGATGCTGACCGCCGGGACCACCTCGTGCCTGGGTGCGAAACTCGCACTTGGCCAGCAGCTCATCGAGCTGCCATACCGCCGGGTGCGGCGGCGCTATCGTCGTTAGAGCCAACCGCTGGTCAGCACTGGGAAGCACCGCAGCGGCCGGATCCACAGTCGATCGGTTGGTTCCAGAGGCTGGCTTGCGGTCAGGCATCAGATGATCGTGGCGGAGCGGCCACAGTGATGCGGGCCTCGCCTAAAAAGAGGGGCGGTGAGATTGCAAATTGCAGTACATTCATTGCAAAATACAGATTGATAACGTGATTTCGAAACGCGTTCAGCTGCGAAGGATCCATTTGCAGTTCGCCACGAACGTCGATCCCGGAGAAAATCGAGGAAAGGACAACAGGTGGCCGAGAGCGCCGCGCCCGCTTGATCGGCCGCCGATGGAACCGAGCTTTCTACTCTACAACACAATCCGGCTGCAGGTAGATATTTTGGGTTCATCCGACCGAAGCGTACGAAAAGCACAGCGGAAAGATTTTTGAGGCATGGCTCTCGTATCCAATGATCGTTCAAAAATGCGTCCCTGACGAACAAACGCTCGCCAGGGACCGACAACACCATTGGCGTACCGCTTTTGCAGGGAAACGCTGGCGACCGAGATATCCCTTGCCAAGCCAGCACCTCTGCAGAGCTCGGCTCCGTTTCTCCCGGCAGTGCCAGTCTAACATTGATAATCACATCCCACAAATAAATCCTTCGATACGGCAGCCATGCCTTGAAAACCTCGGGCGCACGCGTCCGTCGGATCAGCCATATTTTGTTCGATCTGCCCTCAACAGCCCCTCTTGACGCATGGGGTGGCGCTGCCAGGATATTGCCAATCTTGATCCCTCTCACCTCGCAAAATGACTCAATCTCATGCTACGTCGCGCTAAAATCACGATCATTGGTGCTGGAAATGTCGGTGCCACGTGTGCTCACTGGTGTGCAGCCGCTGAACTCGGCGACATTTTCTTGCTCGATATCCCCCAAACCGAGGACATGCCACGCGGCAAGGCACTCGATTTGATGCAGGCCTCGCCGATCGTTGGATTCGATTCCAACATTGTCGGCACGACCGATTACGCCGACACGGCAGGCAGTGATGTGATCGTCGTGACGGCGGGTATCCCGCGAAAACCTGGCATGAGTCGTGACGACTTGCTCGCGACCAACGCGAAGATCGTCACCAGCGTGGCGGAACAGATCAAAGCCACCAGCCCCGATGCGGTTGTGATCGTTGTCAGCAATCCGCTCGATGCGATGGTGCAGCAGATGTGGAAGGTGACCGGCTTCGACCACGCCCGCGTGATCGGCCAAGCCGGCGTACTCGATACAGCGCGTTACCGGACTTTCTTGGCAATGGAACTCGGCGTTAGCGTCGAAGACATCAGCGCCCTGTTGATGGGTGGCCACGGCGACACGATGGTTCCGATCCCCAGTTGCACCAGTGTCGGCGGCATTCCCGTCACTCAGCTGATCGAATCGGCGCGACTCGACGAGATTGTCGACCGGACTCGCAAGGGTGGCGCAGAGATCGTCGCATTGCTCAAGACCGGCAGCGCCTATTACGCTCCCGCCGCCGCTTGCACGCAAATGGTCGAAGCGGTTGTGAAGGACAAGAAACGCGTGATCCCCGTCGCAGCTTACTGCGAATCGCAATACGGCGTCGGCGGCTATTACGTCGGCGTGCCCGCCGTGATGGGCAGTGGCGGAGTCGAGAAGATCATCGAGCTCGACTTGACCGACCAGGAAACCGCAGCGTTCCAAAACAGCGTCGATGCTGTCAAATCGCTGGTCGCGACCATGGACGGCTTGCTCTCGGCCTAGTTCATCCGACGGAAGCGCGCAGAGCACAGCGGAAGGTTTTTTGAGGCATGGCTCTCGTATCCAATGATCGTTCAAAAATGCGTCCCTGACGAACAAACGCTCGCCAGGGACCGACAACACCATTGGCGTACCGTCGACCGAGATATCCCTTGCCAAGCTGCACCTCTGCAGAGCTCGGCTCGAATGGCGTGGACTTAAGCGATTGCCGCGTGTGAAACATTCTTCCGTCGAGTTTGTCTCGGCGGAGGAACCAACTGGCAGCTACCGAAAAAATGCGAAGTAGAAACGGTGCTCCGTCTCGGGCTTGTCCCGGCGGTCACACGACTTGATTCGCTGATTCCGCCGGGACAAGCCCGGAGCGGAGATCGATGTGGCGAGGGCGTTTTGCAGGTAGCTTGCAGTTGCCACTCCGCCCGGACAAGCCGGACGGAAGCGAAAGCAGATGCCCGTGAAACTCGAGTCAACCTGCTTAAGTCCATGCCATTGGAGCTCGGCTCCGTTTCTCCCGCCAGTGCCAGGCTAACATTGATAATCACATCCCACAAATAAATCCTTCGATACGGGAGCCATGCCTTGAAAACCTCGGCCGCACGCTTCCGTCGGATCAGCCCGAAAGCCTCGAAGCAATCATCGATGCCAGAACGTTAACTCCCTCTGGCCGTGAGGGCATGCCGTTAACGCAAAGAGGCGAGGGCGGTGCGACGTGAACGTGAGAAGTCAGGTAGAATCCGAAGCTTTCTTCCTGTTCTCAGATCCCACGGGTCGATGCACATGATCCCGCCCGCTGCGGTCCTCCGCCTGACGCTGCTTTTTCTTTCTGGCTTACCGCTGCCCTCGCTTAGAGCGGCAGATGATGCGTTGGCAGCGACCGGGGATCGCCTTCCCGGTGCTGCTCAACCGGGTTCCCCTGCGAGCTGGTATGGGGCGGGCGTGCGGCCGACCGAACCCCGCACGCCCAGTGACGAGCAGGCAGGCTTTCATCTTGCTCCCGGATTCGAAATCCGGCTGTTTGCGGCAGAGCCCCAGATCGCCAAGCCCATGAACATGGCGTTTGACGATCAAGGCCGGGTGTGGGTCACCAATAGTGTTGAGTATCCTTTTCCGGCGCCAGACGGAACCACACCGAGCGATTCCGTCCGCATTCTCGAGGATACCGATGGAGACGGCCACGCGGATGAGTCGGTCGTATTCGCGGATGGATTGAACATTCCGATCGGAGTGCTGCCCTACGGTGACGGATGCCTCTGCTATAGCATTCCAAATATCTACTACCTCCGCGATACCGATGAGGATGGTGTCTGCGATCAACGAGAAGTGATTCTCGGGCCGTTTGACACCACGCGTGACACCCACGGCATGATCAATTCGATGCGGATGGGGGACGATGGTTGGGTATACGCCAATCATGGGTTCAACAACCAATCGACGGTGGCGGGCTCCGACGGACATGAAATCGTTATGCATTCAGGGAATACTTTTCGCTTCCGTCCCGATGGCTCGCGGGTGGAGCACATCACCTGGGGCCAAGTGAACCCGTTCGGAAGAACGAGTGACGATTGGGGCAACGATTTCACGGCTGATTGCCACAGTAAACCGATCAGCCAGATGGTTCGTGGTGGACAGTATCCAGGTTTCGGAAGGCTGGACGATGGGCTGGGCATGATCCCACCGATGATGGATCATCTCCATGGCAGCACGGCGATTTCGGGGCTGGTGTTCTTCTCGGAGGAATCACCGATGCCGTCGCTGGCTAACCAGATGCTGAGCGGAAACGTGATGACATCGCGAATCAATCGCAACGCGGTTTCCTACCAAGGAGCAACTGCCGTGGCGGAAGAACTGCCAGACTTTCTTACCAGTGACGATCCGTGGTTTCGCCCTGTCGACATCCGGCTCGGCCCCGATGGATATCTCTATGTAGCTGACTTTTACAATCGAATCATCGGGCACTACGAAGTACCTTTGAATCATCCGGGACGCGATCGATTTCGGGGCCGGATCTGGCAGATCCGTGCTCTCGATGCCAAGCAAGAGGGAGCGGGATCGAGCACCGGTCCCAAGGCCGTCGAGCGGTCATGGGGCTCAACCAACGCAACCCACCGCCGCCTCGCCCTTCAGGTCGCGGCTGAGCATCCGAGCGAGATGCTTGACCAGCGAGCGAGAGAACTTGTCACGAACCCTGAGGCGGGGACGACGAACGCCCGCATCACGGCAGCGTGGTACCTGCAGCAGCGTGGTCAGCTCGATCGCCAACTGCTCGAGAGATTGAGCAACGACGCGTCGGCGAAGGTTCGCACTCACGGCTGCCGAGCAATAGCAGCCATCTTGCACCAGCAGAGCTCGGTTGCTGATCCGTCGCCGCCCTGCTTCGATCTCGCCCTTGCGAAACTCGAAGATAACAATGCGCACGTCCGCTCCGCCGCCGCAGAAGCGTTGGGGCAGAGTACTCGCACTGAGGCAATCGTACCGCTACTAGAACTGCTCGCCAGGGTTGGTCCCGAAGACGTGATTGGACGGCAAACCGTGCGCATTGCGATTCGCGATATCGTGCAATCGCAGCCCGATTTCGACTCCTCGCTGGAGGGACTCACCGCGACCATGCCCCGGGCGCAGCGGCGCGAGTTTGCCGAAATCATGCCAGCCGTTCCGACCCCGGTTGCCGCGGATGCGTTGATCTCATTACTCGATCACGAGGAAACATTGCCCTCCCGGGCTGACGCAATGATACAGCATATTGTCACCCGCGCGTCTTCCGATCGCTTCGATGCGGTCATCGGTCTGGCGAAACGCTATGCTGCTGATCGAACGGATGCCGGTTTCGACCTTGCTCAATCGCTCGCCGATGCCTGCAAGCAACGGGGCAAGCCGATCCCACCGCGTCTGCGAGATTGGATTGACGAGCAGATCGAAAGTGACCTCGAGCAACTCCGATCGAGATTGGCGAGCGGGCGACCGCTGGCGATCCGGTGGCAGGACGAGCACGGCGCCCGCTGGCCAGCACAAGCCCGCCCAAGCGCCGACACGGGGCAACCGGTCGAGATGTTCAGCTCGTTTCCGTTGGGGGAAAGCTATACCGGGAAACTTGTCAGCAGCCCATTTGTCTGCCCGCCACAGATTTCCTTTCGACTTGCTGGACACAATCGCCATCCCGAACGAGTGGACAGTGGATTGAATCGTATCGAACTGGTTGCATCGAAGACGGGGCAAGTCCTCCAAACAGCTCTCCCGCCGCGTCAGGATCCGGCTGTTCTCACCCAGTGGGACTGCCGATCGATACAGGGTTCGTCCGTGTTCCTTCGCTGCATCGATGGCGATGCGGGCGCCGCGTATGCATGGATCGCAGTCGGTGCATTGACCCCCGCCTGGCTGTCCGAAACCGACCAGACTCTCGAGCGTGTCCTCTCCGCACTGACTCGGTACCAGATACGCGATCGCCGCGCCGATCTGGTGGAACTACACACCGTGCTAGACGAGGATCCATTGCAGCGGGTTCGCATCGTCGCGGCCATTGCCGAACTGGATCAAAACCACGCTGTGGCGAGACTTCTCACGCGGGCATCTGAACTATCGATCATCCGACCGGTCGTTGATGACTGGAGCTTGCTAGCGATTGAGGGCGAAACGATCGACGAGCTCAAGCCGACGGCAACGCTCGCCAAACAACTGACCACAGCCCAACAAGCACAATTGGCGATCTCACTGGCGAGCGATGCAGAGACGGTTTCCATCCTCGTCAAACTCAGCGAGGACGGTGCACTCGCTCCAGAGATCCTACTGGAAAAGTCCGTCTGGGAACCCCTGCAGACCACTGCCGACGCGAGTTTGCTTGAACGCGCCAAGGCGACCCGAGAACAGGCCCCACCGATGGATGCGGCAATCGAGGCCGAGATGATAGCAATTGGACAAAGATCGGCTCACGTGAAAGCAGACATGGAGTCGGGGCGAAGTCGATTTGTCAAACACTGCGCCCTCTGCCACCAACTCGGTGGTCAGGGCGAGCTGGTCGGCCCTCAACTCGATGGCCTTGGCAGTCGCAGTGCGCAGCGTCTAATTGAAGACATCATGGTGCCCGACCGGAATGTGGATAAAGCGTTTCGAACGACGACGTTTCTGACCGTCGATGGCAGCGTCATCAACGGTTTGGTCAAAGACGAGGACTCGTCTCGCGTCTTGGTCGTGGGGGTCGACGGGAAAACGCAGAAAATCCCTCTCGACCGAATCGAACTGCGTCGTGAATCTTCCACATCGCTCATGCCCAGTGGCTTGCATAAGGCCATTGGAAGTGAGGGCATTGCGGAAATTGTTCAATACTTGCAATATGCAGCAACGCAGCGAGCGGAGCCCGAGTGAGCGTCTCGGCTGCGTTGTTGGTTTGGAAACGTTTCGGTTGATCAATCCTGCGTCTCTGCGAGGCGCGATGACCCACAATACCTGATGGCAGAGTTGGCAATCCTATGAAAGCACTCGTCAAACGTGAACGCCAGCCTGGCCTCTGGCTCGAAGATGTCCCGATGCCCGAGCACGGTATCAACGACGTACTGATTCGAGTTGACCGGACGGGCATCTGCGGAACCGACGTTCATATTTATGCGTGGGATAGCTGGGCACAGAAAACCATTCCCGTACCGATGGTGGTGGGCCATGAGTTCGTCGGTGAGATCATCGAGGTCGGTGCAAACGTCGTCGATTTCCAACCGGGCGACATCGTTAGCGGTGAGGGGCATGTGGTTTGTGGGCGTTGTCGAAACTGCATGGCCGGCCGTCGGCACCTGTGCGCCGATACCAAGGGAATTGGTGTGAATCGCCCGGGGGCGTTCGCGGAATACATTTCGCTCCCGATGACCAACGTGTGGCATCATGACCATGCGATCGATCGTGACATCGCTGCCATCTTTGATCCCTACGGCAACGCGGTCCACACGGCGCTAACGTTTTCGACTCTGGGAGAAGATGTCCTGATCACTGGGGCAGGACCGATTGGCTGCATGGCGGCAGCGGTGGTGCGGCACGCCGGAGCCCGGCACGTGGTTGTGACGGACGTCAACCCATGGCGTTTAGAGCTAGCAACGAAACTCGGAGCCACGCACACGGTCGATGTCCGCAATCGAAATCTGAGTGATGTGCAGAAAGAGCTCGGGATGCACGAGGGATTCGATGTGGGATTGGAGATGTCTGGAAACGCCAGCGCATTTCGCGACATGATTTCTCAGATGTGTCATGGTGGCAAGATCGCCATGCTCGGCATCCCCTCCGAAGAGATCGCCATCGATTGGAACACGGTGGTGTTCAATATGTTGACCCTCAAGGGCATTTACGGGCGCGAGATGTATGACACGTGGTACAAAATGGCCGTGATGCTACAAAGCGGCTTGGACCTTTCACCGATCATCACGCACCGCTTTGACTTTCATGATTTCGAGAAAGGTTTCGACGTGATGATGTCGGGGCAATCCGGAAAAGTAATTCTCAATTGGAACATCTAGATGTACGGAAAACTTCAAGCCCATCTTGCAAGTGAACTTGCTCAAATCCGCGAGGCCGGGCTCTACAAATCGGAAAGAACCATCCGTTCCCCCCAGGACATGCACATTCGCGTCGGCGATGGCGACGAGGTGCTCAATCTCTGTGCGAACAACTACCTCGGTTTATCCGAACACCCTGACATCGCTGCAGCGGCGGCCGAAGGACTGCAAAAATGGGGCTACGGCCTCTCCTCGGTTCGCTTCATTTGCGGGACCCAATCGATTCATAAGCAGCTCGAAGAGCAACTGAGTGATTTTCTCGGCACCGAGGATACGATCCTGTACACGTCTTGTTTCGACGCCAACGGTGGATTGTTCGAAACCCTGCTGAGTGATCAAGATGCGGTGATCTCCGATGAACTCAATCATGCATCGATCATCGATGGCATCCGCTTGTGCAAGGCCAAGCGATTCCGGTACCGCAACAACGATCTCGCTGATCTCGAAGAGAAGCTGCAAGCAGCGTCCACGGCGCGGTTTCGTCTGATCGCGACCGACGGTGTCTTTTCGATGGACGGGACGATCGCAAACCTGTCTGGGATCTGTGATCTTGCCGAACGCTACGATGCGCTCGTGATGGTCGATGACTCGCATTCTGTAGGCTTCGTCGGCCAGAACGGCCGTGGCACGCACGAACATCACGGCGTCATGGATCGGGTCGACATCATTACAGGGACGCTCGGAAAAGCACTGGGCGGGGCCAGTGGCGGATACACCAGTGGACGCCAGGAAATCATCGAATTGCTGCGGCAACGCTCCCGCCCCTATCTCTTTTCGAACTCCGTCGCGCCACCGATCGTTGCTGGCTCGATCGCAGCGATTGAGTTGTTGACTGAGTCGACAGAACTACGTGATCGCTTGGCAGAAAACACTGCGTTCTTCCGCGAAGGCTTGACCCGAGCCGGGTTTGATATCGTGCCCGGGGAACATCCGATCGTGCCGATCATGCTCGGCGACGCTGCTCTCGCGGTTCGCATGGCCGACCTGATGCTCGCCAAGGGCGTCTATGTGATCGGGTTTTCTTACCCAGTTGTGCCGATGGGCAAGGCTCGGATTCGCACTCAGGTTTCAGCCGCCCACACGCGTGAGGATCTGAGTTTCGCTATTGAAAAATTCGGTGAAGCCAAACGCGAACTCGGTATGGCATAGCGTCACGCTGCCGAGACTAGCTTTCCAATACCATCCGCAAGTAGCTACGTGATTCAGGCAGATTCAGGCCAAGCTTTTCCGCCATCTCGGTAACCCGTTGTCTCGCACTGCGGATCTCCTCGTCGGTCGGTTTGTCGCTCGGTAGCACACATTCGATCTCGGCGAACAATCCCGGCTTCTCTTGCGATGCCAATGCGGGGACTTCGTCGATGGTGATCGTCAGCCCATCGATGTCGTCACCAATGCGATAAGTATGTCGCTGTTTACTGACGGTGGCCACTTTGGAAAAGCCGAGCAGCTGAAAAAGCTGTTCCATTGATCGACCGTCCGCGTCACCGGGATCGAGTCGCCATTCGAGCTCCTGGCGCGCTTTGACATCCCCCTCTCGCTTCTGACCTTTATAAGTCACCATCGGCGTGCCATCGACACGGCGCACGCGGAGGGCCTCACCCGTTTGAGCAAAATCGCGGCTCGGGTGGTTGTAGTACGTATCGTCATTGCATCGTTTTGATACTAACACCGCCGCCTCCGCAGCGAGAAGCTCGGTCAAGGCGTCGCGATCATCAACGTGATACTTCTGCTCGATTTCAAACATTGCTCGTGAGTCTTGTAGAAAGTGGTCGAGGGGACAACGGCTTCACTGCATCTCTCGGCGCCGGGGCCGTCGATGAGATCGTACTATTCACTCGCTGCTGAATCTGAAAACATAGGTAAACGCCCCAACTTGGCTGGATGCCCTTCGCTGGTGATCCATACCTGGGAATCGGCATCGACCGCCAACGCTTCGATCTGTCGCCAACGCGGCATGTCGACCGCGGTGGGAATACTAGCGAGCTGGGTGGTCAAGCTCGTATAGTCGCCGCGTCGGAAACAAAAGGCTTGGAAGTAACTCGTGATCCAAATATCACCGGTTGCCGGGTCTCGATCAGCGCCAGTCGCCATTGGTAGCGCCAACGTCGCAATCCGTTTCGCTGTGACGACGTCGGGCCGAACTTCGGATTCTCGTCGATCCATCGGCGAAGCCTGCGCTTTCGATTGCTGCCAATGCTGATCAGAGATTCGATAGACACCCGCGAACGGCAACCGCCCCTTGCCAAGCAAAATCAGGCTCGATTCCACCTCGTCATACCAGACCGCTTCGCAGTCGATCGCGCCGCCGGGGTAGCGGACGTGGAGCTGCCCATAGTCGGATGGACTCAGACGGGTTGTCTCGTGCGGATCGGGTTCATCAAAACGATACAGCGTGATGAATTCGCGACGAGCGTCGTTGTCACCACTGTCGGCGACGATGAGCTCGCGACGTCCCAGGCCTGCCGACGTCAGCGATTCCCAGTCGATAGCGTTGACTCCGGCGAGATGACACTCGCCAGTCTGAAGGCCCGTTCGGCTATCAAAAGCAAACAAGGTTGCTGCGTGACCCGAATCATTATGAGTCCAGATGCAGTGAGGATCCCGAGTTGAGAACGCCAAACCGCTGCTCTCGGCCAACTCCGTGTTGCTGGTCAGAGAGACGACATCGTGGACCAGCTCTTCGCTGGGCGATTGGGCGGTGAGCAGGGCAGGAACGCTGAGGTGCATGACCACCAATAGCACGCGAACACTACGAATCATGAAACGAGTTCCTCGGATGATGACAGAGTAACGCTACGAAGTTGCGCTAGCAGCTCGCCAGCAGCTTGGCTTTCGCTACCGACGCAAAGCGCGCCGGTGACCGCTACCCGGCCGAACCCAGCAGCGACCACCTCGGAAACGTTCGATGGGATGATCCCTCCGATCGCGAAAGCGACCGGAGTCAATGGATCACAGGAGACGTCGGTTACTTGACGCAGTAAATCGCAACCGGGATAGGCATCGAACTTTTTCGTGTTGCCGGGAAATACCGGACCACAGCCGATGTAGTCGGCGGTGGAGGCGATCGCATCGTGCACTTGGTCGATGTCGTGAGTGGAAAGACCGATGATCGCATCGGCCCCGACGATACGGCGAACCTGCGCGACGGGCAACTCATCTTGACCGACATGCACGCCGTCGGCTCCCGAGGCGGCGGCGATATCGGCCCGATCGTTGATGATCCACAACACACCGAGATCTTTCGCGGCATTCGCTCCCGCGACCGCCCGTGTAAAGAGTGTGCGGTCGTCTACATTGGAATCGCGCAGCTGAATGATGTCGACGCCGGCATCTGCCAAACTGACCATTCGCTGAATCATCGCCGCTTCGCTAGCACAGGCATCGACAAGTGCGTAGAGCCTGGCCTGTTGCAGCCGGTGAAAACGATCGCTGCCGCCGAGGCAAACCTGTTCGAGACGAGCACAGACATCATAGCACCGGTAACGCAGCTGTTCGATTTCGCCAGCGAACGTGACGTCGACGATCTTTCCGTACTCTTCTAGACAACGCATCGCTTGCTGGGTCCGGCCCGCGGCCGCGGCCACGATTTGCGTGGCCGTGGTTCGCTGCTGTTCACTCTCGGTCGAGACGGTGGTTCCGACGTCCTGACCGCTATCGCGCGCGGCGAGACATTCACTGCGAGGCAACCGCAAAAGTGCGCTGGCAAAGTCATGCCGCAGTGACTTCAATTGCTGAGTCATCGAGCTTGCATCGAGCACAAACCGGGCGGTCTCTTCCATCGCGCGCAGCCCCTCTGCCGCACGATTGGCGTTCGCATCGAGAATTCGCATGATCGCCTGGCGTCGGTGACCCGGAGACGTGGCGTGATCGGGGAACGGCGGTTGCGTCATGGAGAATTTCTCGGGCCGTCTGACAGTACGAGCGAAGTGGGTGGCTCGCCATTGGACGACAATCCGCAGTCTCGCGAAAGGGCGGTTGTCGCGGCGGCAGACCGAGCCACCGAGCCGACGCCCAGCCAAGTATGGATGCTCGGACCGGCGCCAAAACGGGCGGCCCGACGCCAGTTGCTAGCAAACAGTTAAAATAGGCAAGCTACAGCGGGGCTGATCACGACCATACGCGGCCTGCAAGCGGGGCTAAGGGCTCCCTTGGCAACAGATTTCGAAAATGCCGGTTCTGCCGGTTGCAGGGCCCCCCAGCGTTCCTACAATCCCGACCAGCCTGAATGGAAAGACAGACCACCCTGTTGAGGCGGGTTTCCAGTTGGAGACTCGGCCCCACGGGCGAAGGATTCCCTCAGGCCAAAGTCATTTCCTGAGTCAGCGTGGAGTGCGTCGACGGGAGCCGACTTACTGCGAAGCGATATGTTGCTACGCTCGTTGAGGTAAAGGAAGGGATTTTTCCTGAGTCTTCAGTGGGTCGCAGCGTTACATTTTGTCCGGACAGTTTAAATCTTTTCAATTTTCGAGCATGGTTTCACGGGTGGTTTCGCTTTCTCAAAGCCCACCCACCTGAACTAAAAAACCGTTGGCGTATGATTCGCCTGACTCGATTCCGCTGGCATGGTGCCACAACTGTTCCGACGAACTAACTTGCATTAGGAAGCATGGAATGTTGTCACTGTTCTTGGGTCTTACCCTCTCGTTGGTTACCACCGGTTCGTCGATGATTGAACCTGCGAGGGAGACTCCCACTCACCCGAGTGACCAGAACTACACTCTGGCGTATAAGAAGTCAGTTGAAGAAGACAAACCTCTGATGGTCGTGATCGGTGCCCCGTACTGCCCGGCCTGTCAGGTACTCAAGAAGACGACGATCGCGGACATGACGCGGTCGGGCGAATTGGATAACGTGAGTGTCGCGGTTGTCGACCGCGATGCCGAGCCTGAACTGGCCGCTCAGTTGATGGAGGGAGAAAATTTGATCCCGCAAATCATCATGTTCAGCAAGACCGAAGACGGTCACTGGAAGCGACGTCGCTTGATGGGATTCCAACCCGTCCAGCCCGTCCGCAATCTGTTGCAAAAGGTTCGGATCGGACTCGGTCGCGGCTAGTCTCGCCGCTTCGCTGTGTGAAGCATGATCCGGCGTTTCTCTAGGATCGGTGCAGTATCCCCGGATGCTGTTCCGGGTTCACTCATCCGCCGTGGATCCCAAACCTGGGAGAAACGGCGATGACCCCGCCATGAGGCGCGCTTGGGTCGGAACGAACCGCTAGCTTCGTCTAAGTTCGCGATGCCCTCAGCTCGCGATGTTCATCGTCAATGGCTCAGACGCATGCGAACTCGGTGCGTTGCCACTGTCGGTAGGCGAGCGAAAAGATGACGCCAGCGACAATCCAGATCCCTGGCAGTACGGCAGGGTGATGCAGAGCCTGGCGAACTGACTCAGCCGCTGCGCCGGAGGGTCCCAATCCAGTATCGACGATGATCATGGTGACGCAAATCGTCGAAATCAGCCCCACCAGACCGAGAGCGATTGCCCAGGCAATGCCGCGATGGAGGGTGACCGATAGGATGACTCCCGTCCCCAATACGCTCAGTGCGCCCGCAGCCACTAATCCTCTCAACACATGCGAAGGTGTCGGCACCTGCATCAGAAATCCGATTTGGAGGTTGGCAATGATGAATGCCAACGCCAACAGGGACCCCAGCTGTGTCCACACTGCCAGGAAGACGCTGCCTATCCACCGCTCTCGTGCGACGGGATACAAGATATCTCGAGCGAGCGTATCGCGACGCCCGCTACACTGCATTGCGATAAGTAACATGGGTAGCGCGAGCAGCATCAAGACGCTGTGATGGACCATCATGTGGTCCATCGCGGACGCGCCATTGACGCGAAAAAAGGAACCGAACGAGAAAGTGATCGCAACGATGATCATGATCGCACCGATATAGGCAGGTGAGTTTCCCAGCCGCCACATCCGTGCAATCCACCGGTGTGTCGCTCGCGGCTGCGCCAGTGTGTCTTGCAGTCTTCGATTCCATCGTCCTATCTGGGCGGCACTCTTGCGATCGTCGCGTCGGTTCCACGCCAAACTCGACATCCGCGCACCGAGATCGCCAACCGTCATGGCCGGTGCGATGGCATGCTCGGCCCAGAACCGGTGCTGCCAAGAGAACAGCAGCAGGCAGCCCGCCAACACGAGTGCTGCCGTCGCCAGCAATAGCATCGCGACCACTGGGTGCACCCCCATCAAAAACTGGTCCAGAATCGCGCTCCACCAGGGTGGTGCGAAGTTCATGGCGATGGGGTGATACATCACGCACACCACAATCAACGCAGGAAGCCAATATGCGTACTGGCGCCCCGTCATCCCCACGACGCTCCACATGGCATGTAAGATCGCAACGACCGCAACGCAAGATGCGAATGTTGCCAGTGCCGGTAACAAGGAAAGGTCCCGGCCGGATATTGCGAGGGCATAGGCACACGTCGCGATCGTGATGAACGCCGCGAAAAACCCGAGATGAACCGGAGCGAAACGAGGGATCAACTGCGCCGACGGCCCAGAGAACTGACTCGTCAATTGCAGCATGATCACCATCGTCGCAAACATCAAAATGCCACCGGCCATCCGCGACTCAAGCACCTTCCTGCTATCGTAGGTTGCCGGTCGCACGCGGACGTGGGGCAGCGTTTTGGCGACCACTGCGAGTTGATTGCGTTCGGCGTCGCTTTGATTGGATCCTAGCCAGAGTCGCTGCAGCGTCTGACTGTCTGCGAACACTTCACGGCAGTTTTCCTTCAGCACCGGATCACAGGCAGGATCGGGCGTCTTGCTACCCGCGAAATAGCCTAGTCCCGGTAGGTACTGTGGCCGCAGGATCAATTCCCTGAGCGATGGCAGGGCGTTGAGTTCGACCAGCGTTTCGGGGCGGTAGGGGCTGGCCATTGGGCCGTTGGACATCGATAACGGTCCATTGGAGATGCACACCGAACTCAAGTTTGGGAGCGTGGAGAGCGGCTCCAAGGATGCAGGTAAATCGATCGTTTGCAGCGAGATCCACTCCAGCGAAGGGACCTGTGACAAGGCAGCAATGTGTGCAGCGGTTACCTTTACATCGAGTACCGAAATCGCTCGTAAACTCGTCAGGGCGGCGAGCGTCGTCGGTGCAACTTGAGTCAACTGGTCCCTATCAAACTGAACCTTCGCCAAATTGGGGAACTGAGCGAGCGTCTGCTCAAGGTCGCCGAAGGGGAGCACCTCGGCTTGTCGCGGCCCCAGATCGTTGGGCTTTGTTCTGATCGCCGATCCCATACGCGTGAAATCGATCGCAGTGATTTCGGGATGGACGGTCCCGTCCTCAGACCAACGCACAAACGCTTGGGCGTCGTGAAAAGTATCGCTCGCATTCTGATCAAAAGGTGTTGAGTATGAATCGCGAAATCGGAGTGAGCGAGATGAGAAGCAGAAAATGGCACATCCGATCCCCAAGATCAGTAGCGCGCAGAGCATCAGTGGACGCATCAGGTAGGTCTTGGAAATCCCCGAAATTTGACGGAGTGCGGATTTACTGAGCATCGTGAAGCTCCAGGAAAATGTCCTCGAGATTGAGGTCCTCGACATCGACGGACGCATCCCAACGATCGCGAATACCATCGATCACCTCATCGTTGACTGCCGCGACAGCGACGATGGCGGAGTCGCCATTGATTTCAGTCCGTAGAGCACCTGGTACGCTGAAGTCCGGCGGTAAATCGACGGGCGAATGCACGCGAATCCGTTTCACACTATCCTTCAATTCATCCAGTTCACCGAAGTAGTCGATCACGCCATTCCCCATGATCGCCACATGCGAGGCGATCCGCTCCAGGTCAGAGGTGATGTGGGTTGAGAATAGGATGCTGTGCTCGCGATCTTCGGTAATTTCTAGTAGCGATCGCAACAAGCTACGACGGCCGCTCGGATCAAGGCTCGCAGCGGGTTCATCGAGTAGGTAGAGATCGGGGCGGTGTCCCATCCCGAGGATCAATCCGAGTCGCTGCAGTTGGCCGGTGGACAGATTGCGGATCCACGCGGCCCCGTCGAGGTCCCATTGATCGAGGAGTTCGCGGCACCAGGCGTGATCCCAATTCGCATAGAACGCGCCGGTATACTCGATCACTTGGCGAACCTTCATCCAGGGATAGAGATGCACGACCTGGGGCACGTAGCCAATGCGAGATTTGGTATGGGCCGATAGGTTCCACGGGTCTTCGCCCATCAGAGTGGCCGTGCCCGCGGAGATTTTTAGCAGTCCGAGGAGACACTTGATCAGAGTGCTCTTGCCGGCGCCATTGCTCCCGAGCAGGCCGACAACAGCGCCTCGGGGGATCGCTAGATCCACACCGCGAAGCACCTCGTTCTTACCAAAGTGCTTCCGCAATCCAGACGTTCGGATAATGTCATTGTTCATGGGATGAATCCTTGAGTGCCTTTTTGACAACGGACAGAATCTGGTCGTCGGAGAGGCCGAGTTGGCGCGCCCGATGCAGCGCCGGGGCGACCAGTTCCTGGAAATCACGTTTGCGCTCAGTGGCTGATCGGGTATCGCGAATCTCGACCACGCGCATCCCCAGCCCACGAACACGCTCGACCACACCATCGGCCTCCAGCCGCGAGTAGGCCTTCGACACGGTCATCATGTTCACCTCCAGTTCCCGGGCCAATTCACGGGTGCTCGGCAACATCTCGCCGGCCGCTAAGTCGCCGCAGGCGATCAACGCACGGACCTGGTCCATGATCTGCCGAAAGATCGGCACACCCGACGAAGTCGCAACACGGAATAGCTGAGGGGGAAGTGACATTGTGCATTACTATAGCAATGCACCTCCGCGGGGTCAAACCTCGAAGCTTTGGGGCGACGATGGGTGTTTCGTTGCTAGCGAAACAGCGTGACAAGCCTAAGCCGGCAGCGGCTTCGCATCACTTTGGACAAGCAGGCAGAGGGAACGGCGATCAATGCCGCCCTGTCACCGGGGAAGGAGTACCGCGACGGCCCAGGCGGGGGCTGCTCGGGAGACACCTCGCGGCAACTGCGTGCGGAGATCGATGACGTCACAGTCGCCTGGAGGTCCGACGAGATCTTGGCCATGGCCGCTGAGCACGCAGGTCGGCGGTGACTCCGTTTGAGAGCTTAGGATCTGCCACCATCGGTCGACGGCCACATCGATGCGACGCGATGCAGAACGCTGAATTTGCGTCGCCAGGTGTTCGAGCTCGCGGTCGCTGACCTGATCGCTGTCGAGACCGATCATGCGTGCAAGTCGAATGCGGGCGTGAGCACGGTCGCGTGGATGCGAATCGGCCGTTGCCATATCGGACGGATCCTCGGCCTGCGTACCGGTGAGCAAGCGGGCGTCATCGATCGTTGCAAAGACCTCGTTCATGACTGGAATGAATCGACCGTCTATCTCCAGTTCCGACACCAGAGCGCAGACAGGCGTGCGCCGGCAGCCAACATAGACAAGTGACAGATCACCCAGCCGGGTGAAGTCGGTGCGTGATCGCGTCAGCACTTCGCCCTCGCAGATCGCGATCACGTCCGTTGTCGTCGAGCCAACATCGATCAACAGTGCATCCTTGGCCAACCGCGAGCCGACGCAAGTCGCCAGGGCGTGCCAGTTCGATGCTGCCACGCACTCCCAATTGTGCTTGGCGCCGCCGGCGTCGTGAAACCGGCCGTCGGTCCCGTAGAACGCAGCAGACTGCAATGCGGTCATGGTTAGGCATCGCATGACGTGATCGACAATCGACGAAACGCCGACCGAGCGAGCAGCGAAACAGTCGGCCAGCTCGCCGGTCATCGTGATCGCTAGCCTCCGGATGCCGCGGAACCGGGAAATGTCCGAGGCGAGTTGGTCGGAGAGTTCTTGCCAACGTGTCCACAGTGGGAAGGGGCGGTCGAGACACTCACCAGCGATGGTTGCGTACTTCAGATGAACGCCCCCGATATCGATTCCGAGGACGTCGGATCGCTCGGTCGAGCCCGCCATCATGAACCGCCGTCAGTCCCAGGTGGAAAAGGCGTCCTGCGAAAGACATACTCGTTGCATCCCCATCCCGAACCGACCGTGCGAAGATTTTCCAGCACAAAGCCTTGGCGGCGGAGTGGCATAATGATCGCTTCGGGCGAGGCGACTTCGAAAGGCAGCCCACCGATCCAATCGACCCAGTCGTGCCAGACGCTCATACCGCGGTCGTTTCGCTTGGCCCGCCAATCGGCAAAGGGCAGCGGATTGCGACCGCGCAGCAAGCGAGCGGCGGCAAACTTGGTCTCGTACGCGCCTGCGATGGCAGCCACGTAGCCGCCCCGCAGGAAGGCGGGCAAGGCATGGTAGCCTCGTTTAATCGCGAGCCAGCGGCGGCTCGCTCCACCCTGGTCATGATAAATGGCGATCGCAAACCATCCGCCGCCGGCGACTTTGTCCGCGGCACTCGCGATTGCCATCTCCATTTCTCCCGTGTGGTGCAGCACGCCCCAGCTGTAAACGATGTCGAAGGTTCCCAGGGCAGACATGGCCTCGGCATCGAGCACGGAGAGATGCTCGACGCGCCAATCGTGCCGGCCAGCAGCAGCCTCGCTCTCGATATCGTTCCGAGTCGCCAGCGATGCTTCGAACTGGTCCTTGAGTTGCTGCGTGCAAGCGACGCTTTCAGCATCGATGTCGATCGAGACCACCGAAGCGCCAAGGGATACCGCCGCGAGCGAGAACAAACCACTACCCGAACCGATGTCTAGAAACGACTTGCCGGCGAGGGGCTGGGATTGCCCTGGGTCGAGCTGAAACAGTTGCTGCAGCGACGCGACCGCTTGCTCGGCTCTTCCAACGTCAACCTGTTTGAGGAACGACGTCCAGTTTTTGCCAAAGGCGAAACGGGCTTCGTCGGCTCTCAAGCGAACCACTCGACCGCGTTGCGGAACATTGCGAGTCCGTCGCCTTCAGCGGGCTGCGTTTTCCTACGCGTCCAAAACGGATGCTGGGTCGCGTCGATGTGTCGTTCTGGGTGCGGCATCAGTCCGAAAACACGGCCCGATCCGTCGCAGACGCCAGCGACATTGGCATCGCCGCCGTTGGGATTGCAGGGGAACTGCAAGGTTTCGGATTGAATTTCACCCGACCCGTCACAGTACCGCAGCGGCAGCCGCCCGGCGCTGCGAAGCTGTTCGAGGGCATCGGCATCGCGGGCGACGAACTTGCCTTCGGCGTGTGCCATCGGCAGATACATCTGCTCGATCCCTTTGAGAAAGACGCAGGGGGTTTCGTCGACGGACAGGTGCACCCAGCGGGCTTCGAAACGCCCGTGATTGTTCCAGGTCAAAGTTGCCGGCGGCACGTCGTGTCCGGGCCCGTCTGCGTCGCTCTGTCCACTCAAGACGGCGTCACCGCCGACCGTTGCCGAAGCGACCTGCGGGGTTTCCACCCCAGCGGTCAGGACGCCCAGCCGCATCAGGACCTGCATGCCGTTGCAGATACCCAACACAAGGTTGTCTCCGCTATCGACAAAGTGATGAATCATGTCATCGAGGTGATGGTGCATCCGGGTGGCGAGAATGCGGCCGGCGGCGATGTCGTCGCCGTAGCTGAAACCACCGGGAATGCAGAGGATCTGATAGCGTTTGTGCAGCGTCGGATTCTCCATCAACCGCCCCACGTGAATTCGCTCGGCGGTAGCACCTGCGACTTCAAAAGCGTGAGCGGTTTCCACATCACAATTGGTGCCGGGAGCACGAAGTACGAGAACGCGTGGAGCAGACATTGCCAGTGAGGGAGTTCGAGAGTGAGGAGATAGGAGACAGCGAGGGGAGGGGGAGTCTCGTCGTCGAACAGGAAAACTTAGCCGTTTCTCTGCGAGGGGGCAACGTGGTCAGCGGTGGGACGCGTGATCAGTTCCCCTCGCTGCGGGTAGCCGCCATCGACGTCGATTTGCTGCGTTTGATGACAGCGCCAGTTTTCGTTGTCGGTTTCGGGGAAATCGCTGCGAAAATGCACGCCCCGCGACTCCTGGCGGGCCAGAGCCGCCGCCGTCATCGCCGACGCGGTAAGCAGCAGGTTTTGCAACTCCCATCCCTCCACACTATCGAACTGGTGAGGCATCACGTAGGTCGAGAGAGAGCGGATCTGCTCGTGGGCCTGGGCGAGCCCGGCGGCATCGCGCTGCACCCCAACGAGTCTGCCCATCAGGCTTTTGAGGGACACGCGGACGTCGGCGATATCGAATGCCCGAGTCTGTTCCCGCGCGGTCTGTTGAATTCGATAGGCCACCATCTTGTGAGGGCCTTCGGCCGCCGAGCGACTGGCGGACTCCCCGGCGTGAGCGCCGTAGACGAGTCCTTCGAGCAAACTGTTGCTGGCCAGCCGATTGGCTCCATGCAGCCCGGAACTGGTCGCCTCCCCAGCCGCCCATAGACCTGGTAGCGAAGTCCGTCCTTGGCTGTCCACGCTCACGCCGCCGATCATGTAGTGGGCACCGGGCCGGACGGGAATCCGGTCGGTTGTGATATCGAGCCCAAATTGTTGGCACGCTTCGGCGATTCCAGGAAACCGGCTACGGACATGCTCAGGGTTCAGATGCGCTAGACTGAGGTAAACACAGGGCTGTGAGGACTCGTTCATCTCGCTCACGATCGACTGGCTGACAATGTCTCGAGGTGCCAGCTCAGCGCGATCATCGTAATTGGGCATGAACCGTTCACCGCTCGCATTGACCAGGTGGGCGCCTTCACCCCGCACCGCTTCGGTGATCAGGGAACGGGACGAGCCAGCGATATACAACACGGTGGGGTGGAATTGGATGAATTCCATGTCGCGTAGTTCGACTCCGGCGCGGTAGGCGAGCGACGTGCCATCCCCGGTCGCGACGGCGGGATTGGTGGATTCGCGAAAGACTTGCCCGACGCCCCCGGTGCATAGAATCGTTTCCTTGGCCCAAACCATGGTGGGCTGTTCCCCATCGCGGACGATCACCGCTCCTCGACAGCGACCTTCGAGGGTGAGCAGATCGACAGTAAACGTGTTCTCCCAGGTGTCGATATTGGGGGCTTCTCGCGTGTGCTCGATCATGGCCCGCATGATCTCACGCCCCGTCGCATCGCCCAACGCATGGACGATCCGTTCGTGCGAATGTCCCCCCTCTCGGCCCAGGGCGAGTTCGCCAGCGTGTTTGTCAAACTGCGTCCCCCATCGGATCAATTCTTCGATCCGCAGCGGAGCTTCGCGAATCACGCGTTCGACGACATCGCGTTCGCAGAGGTTTTTCCCCGCGATCAGAGTGTCGCGGACGTGATCATCGAAACAATCGTCCGGGTCGAGCACGCCGGCGATACCGCCTTGGGCATAGTTGCTATTGGATTCACGCAGCACATCCTTGGTGACGACGAGCACCGACAAATTGGGCTCGATTGCGTGGGCGGCGCGGAGCCCCGCCAATCCTCCCCCGATGACCAACACGTCAGTGAACCGGTGATTGGCACGACGCGAATCAAAGGGAACGAGATAGCGAGGCGTGATCATGACGGCTGCCGTGCAGGCGATAGTGACGTATGGTTGAGGGGAGGTGTTCTCGACAAGGCACTATTGTAGCCGCTACTCTGGTTCTCCATGAGCACCCCGGTCGATTCCGCCGCATCCACATTTTCGCCACAATCGGCATGATGGGAACGCGGGCACGTATTCACCGTCGCTCCCGCACAACGATCTGCTCCTGTGGCCCCTGCGTGCTCATGCTCGCGACTAGGATTGGCCCGCCTCCTGATCGATTTCCTACCCCGTTTCAATACGCCCGGCTCTCATGAGTGAACTCAGACCGCGACATCCCCATGAAGATTGGACGGATTCCGACGACGAACTCAGTGAAGAACTTGACGCCAATGAGGGGCTCAACGGGCCAGAGCTTGCCGAGGAAGGGGACCATGAGGCCAATGCAACTTCCCGAGCAGGCCGGTCGCGTCAACGCCGAAAACGTCGACACCGAAAGCGTCGGCTGACGCTCGCGGTCTTGCCTACGGCGTTAACACTCGGCAACGGTGTGTGTGGTTTGGCTGCGATTGCGATCGCGGTCAGTACCGACACGCTCGAGTGGGATCTCGAAACGAAACTCTATGCCTCCGGGCTGCTGATTTTTGGAGGCATGTTGTTCGACGCACTCGATGGATCGGCCGCCCGATTGACAGGTCAAGCCAGTCGGTTTGGCGCCGAACTTGATTCGCTTTGCGATGCGGTCACCTTCGGCGTCGCCCCAGCGGTGATCGTGTGGCGGATCAGCGACGCGCTGCCCCAGCGACTGACGTGGGCGATCGGCGTTTTGTTCGCGATCTGTGTGCTCCTGCGACTCGCCCGGTTCAATGTCGAAACACCCGAGGACGATGACCATGAGGGATTCGAAGGGTTACCGAGCCCGGCAGCGGCAGGCACTTTGGCAGCGTTCGCGATCGCGATTCCAGATTTGAAGTTCTACGCCACTGCCGAGAAGTACCCTGAATGGATCGGCAACATCAGTGCATGGACGCTCGACGCGTCGCACTTCTTCATTCCCGTATTGGCGTTGCTGCTCGCCTTCCTCATGGTTTCGAGGTTTCGCTACCCCCACGTGTTCGCGCAGTTGATGCGTGGCCGGCGAACGCCCAACCAGATTGGTCAGGCGCTCTTTGCTGTCGTCGGCGTAGCTCTGCTGCACTGGGTCGCTCTGCCGCTGATGCTGTGTTATTTCAGCCTCGGCTCCCCGTTGCGGTCACTTGCCCAGCAGTTTCGGAGCCGACAACGGGCGTCCTGAGTCGCTCAGTCAGCTGCCGAGGCACTGACGACCGATTCTTGTTCGACCAGGAATCGCTCCGAATCCAGTGCTGCCATGCACCCCGTTCCCGCTGACGTGATCGCTTGGCGATAGTAATCGTCGGCGACGTCCCCGGCGGCGAACACGCCAGCAACATCCGTATTGGTGCGGAAGGGGCGCGTCCACTGGATGTAGCCAGCGGAGTTCATGTCGACGGCACCATCGAGAAACGCGGTATTGGGCGTGTGACCGATTGCGACGAACATCCCGCCGACGGCGAGTTCGCTGGTGGAATCATCGACGGTGCTCTTGAGCCGCAGGCTGGTGACATTCTTTCCGTCACCAATCACTTCATCGACCACCGTATTCCACTTCATTTCAATCTTCGGATGGTTCAAGGCCCGCTCTTGCATGACCTTGCTAGCTCGCATTTCGTCGCGGCGGACGATCAAGTAAATCGTGTCGGCGCCTTTGAGGTTAGCCAGGTAGGTGGCTTCTTCGACGGCGGAGTCACCACCGCCGACGACAGCCAATGGCTTGCTGCGGAAGATGGGCAGTGCCCCGTCGCAAACCGCACAGGCGCTGACGCCTTTGTTTTTGTACTCTTCCTCGCTGTCCAGACCCAGGTAATTGGCTCGCGCTCCGGTCGCGATGATGACCGTGTGCGCCTGGACGGGATCGCCGGATGCCGGGTAGAGCGTGTGGGGTGGCCCGGAAAAATCGACCCGTTCGATATCGTCGCTAATCACTCGCGTCCCGAAATTCAGAGCTTGCTGTTTCATCAGCTCCATCAGTTCGGTGCCCTGAACAGCGTAGTGAGGCTGGTCATCGCGGGTGTGCTCGGCTGGAACAGGCGGCAGGTTGTAGTGCCGATCTTTGTCGACAGCCGACTCCACAAACGCGCGAACGTTACCTGCGGGGAAGCCAGCGAAATTCTCGACCTCGGTTGTGTAGGCGAGTTGCCCCAAGGGAATCATGTCGGGGCGAAACGTGCCTTCATAGAGAACGGGATCCAGGTTCGCACGAGCCGCGTAAATTGCTGCCGACCAACCCGCCGGTCCGCTACCGATGATGATCGTTTTCTCTGGACCGTCGCTGCCGACGGGGCGGGGAGTATCAGAAGTCGATGACATGGCGATTCTCGATGTGGGGTGGTTCAAACAACGGTCCGGAGATGCCGCGGACCCTAGCGAAGATGCAGGCAGTATAGGGAAAAACCTGCAATCCTCCCAGACTGGAGGTGGTCGGATTGCAGCGTCATCCTACCAGCGTCCTGTCCAACGATCGGCGTGCACAATCCGGCGGGCTTCTTCACTAATGCCGTAACGCAAGTTGGGCTGATTGAGCTCCAGGAACACTGTGTACTTTTGGTGCACGGCGTCACTGAAGACGACCGGAGCGTGCGTGATCCGGAGCAGGTGCACGGGAATGCCATTCCAACGTTTGGTGTACACACCTGCATCGAGCGTCTGCTCGGTTTGCAAGCCATAGTGGTTCGTCAGGGTGGCCACGATTCGATCGGTCTCGCCTGTAAATCCGTGCAGATTGATACGCTGGATCGCTCCGGAGTGGTCAAAGTAGTAGGTCAGGGTGCCCGCCAGGTCATCGGCTCGGGTCCCGGTGACAACAGGGACACGCAAACCCTCGAGTTGCAGGTCAGCAAGAACCGTGGAGACCCGCGAAAAGCGACCCAGAATCATCGATGGCGTCAAATCGAAACGCAATGCTTGGCGAATATCCGTGACGTTGTTGCCCACCAGACTCGGAGCAGGACTACCTTCGCTGGGCAGTGCCCCGAGTTTGCGGGCGAGGTCATCCTCGTAGCGATACTTTTCCGATGAGACCGGTCGCAAAGTTTCGACTTGATAGTGCGAGTGCACTGGATAGTCGTCCGAGGCGATCGGGCTGGCCCCGTTGGAGTCGCCACTGGCGGGTGAACTGCTCCAGGGCGGGTTGCTGATTTGACTCTGAACCGAGCTAACCGCGTCGCGTCCCCACTCGGTTTGGTTAGCGATGTAAGGGGTGCCAACGGCGGCCGTCAGTACGGTAACTTGTCCGATTTTTCCGCCGATCATCAGTGCCGCTCCGGCGCGCTGTGGGGGTGCTCATTCCCCGTGGACCCATCGTCCACGGTCTCTTACCGGATTAATCGTCATGGGTTCGCTCCACCAACGCAAAAAACAACCACACCGAAACAGTGCTTACGACCGCCCCAATCGAAGTAGCTAGCAGGACCGGGCGCGCCCGCCCATCGGTTACTAGCTAGAGCGACAGGTCCTCGGAGCGATCCACCAGTCCAATCGGCCTGCCAAGCCTCCCGCCCATCGGTTACTCCGCCGGCGGCGTACCCACAATCTCGTCTAGATCGATTCGGTAGAGCACCTGGTTGTAGTCGTAGCGAGGCGTGGCGACCGGGTTCCCTGAAAACTCTTTGGTGTAGGTGCCCTCGAACAGCAGGACGGGAGACCCAGTTTCCACAAGATCGGCATGCAGCCGCGGGTTATAGAATGTGTAGTGCTCGTGCGTGAGCACCTTGATGGCATCCTCCCAAGGCCCCGTCGGTGCGTCGGCTTCGGCATACCAGACCTCGCCGAGCAGGGAGGGCTCGCCATGCAGCTGAACAAAAACGCTCACCCAGCGTTGGCGGAACTCGTTCCAGGCGATCGAGCCACTGTGCGGTTGCACCGGCACTGCGTCCTCGGCGGCGGCGATCGTTTCCTGCGGGGTCAGCTGCTGCCAGCTCGATGGATCCTGCCAAGCCTCGAAAGTCGCCGGGAACTTCATCGTGGGCAGGGGATCACCCATGAGGACCCATTGCTGATCATTCGCATCGGTCCAAACAGTAGGGTGGCCTTGTGGGAACACCGTGGGGCTGGGGCCGCCCTCGGATTTCCTCCAGATGACTTTGAGCCGTTCGAACTTCTCAGCCTCATCGTTCCAAACACACAGGCCGCGTTCGTACGCCTCGAGAGGCGGCTTGATCTTGGCATAGCAGGCCACCAGTTTGGACGTTCCATCGCGACCGGGAAGACTGACGTAGCCGCTCAACCAGGTCGGTCCACTGCCCGGCATCTTGGCGACACCGCGCGGCAGCGAGTTCGTGTCTCGAAAATAATCGTACGTCAACCGCAGCGGCGGCTTGAGCGATCCGAGCGGTTGCGATTTCGTTGTCGCACTGCTGCTGTCGAAGATTCCGAGCGGATAGTGTGCCAGTGTCGTGTCGCCCCACAACCAGAAGCGGCGTCCTCGATGCACAGTCGACTGCACACTGTCGGCTCCGAGCACACCGCTCTCTTCCCAATCCAGGTCTTTGCCAAGTCGTTGGCTATGGGGGAACTGGCCCGCTCCCGTCAGGCGGCCGAGGCGTTTGGCGAGCATGGTGCGTGAAACCTCAATCCGTGCCGACCCGCCCGCAGTAGGCTGCAATCGAACACCCCGATACCCAAACCCATCGGCAGGAACTTCGTAGCCATCGCTGCGGACGTGAAAAAACACCTCTCGATTAAGGAGTTCGGGGGCATCAATCGCGATCAGGCCCGCGTTGTCGGTGACGAACGTCAGATGGTGGGTGGTTTCCAAAGTGACCAGCGGCACGGGCCAGCCGTTCTCTTGGTCAACCAATTGAATCTCAAACGGTTGACCGGCAGACGTATCGGCCTGGATCGGGCGCACCGCAAGCCAAAGTCCGGCGACCAGGACGGTAAGCGAGACGAGTTTTTGCATGGAAGTGGTACTTTCAGGCGAGTGGTGGAAGAGGATTCACCGTGGTGGACGAACTAACGAGTCCGTGCTGCCTGGGACTCGGCGTCTCCTGTCCACGACGGTTGAGGATTTCATCAGCCCGCTCGCCTGGGCGTAGTGGACGAGCGCTAAGCGTGCTCGGTGGGGACTGCGGCTCGTTTGGGTTGGTCGATCCCGGCGAGCAATTCACCGAACCAGGCCGCATCGATATCGAACGGTTTTCCACCTCGAATTCGATCAAACTCGATCGCTCGCAATTCGCCTCCACGGTCTTCGTCTTGGCCAATCACACCGCCGTCGCCCGCCAAGGCGCACTCGACCGCTTTGCGAGCACACTGGCCGATCAGCGCGATGTCGTCGCCGTTGGCGGCTGCTGCACGGGAGTAGTAACCGCTCTTTTGGATCAGGGTTTTCTCGGCCCCGAGCATCTCGGCGAACTGTTTGCCGAACCACTCGCCGGGATTCACGGCGTCGAGTTTGTAGTGACCGAAGGCATCGCGGGGGACTTTCTCGCCGCGAGATTCCATTTCTTGGACGATCGTGTCGACGCCCGCGCCCTCGGAGATGAAGATGTTCACGCAGTCGTGCTCGTCCATGATTGCTCGCAACCGCTTGGCTTCCGCTTCGAGTTCGAACTGCATCTCGGGAATGAACACGCCGTGGACATCCACGCTCTTCCGAGTCAGGCCGATCGAGGGCAAAAAGTTCATGGCGTCGAGACGCTTGCGATACGCGACAGCCGTTGCCGCGGTAAGCCAGCCACAATTGCGTCCCATGACTTCGTGTACGATCAGCATCCGTGGGTTGGCGCTGTGCTCGGCAACAACATTCTCAAAGAACCTGCCGCCCATTTCGGCTGCTGTCCACGCACCCAAACTCTGTTGAATTGGGATCACGTCATTGTCGATCGTTTTGGGCAGACCGACGACAGTGAGAGCATAGTCGTTCTTGGCCAGGAACGCGGCCAAGTCCGCTGCGGTGGTGTTCGTGTCGTCGCCACCGATCGTATGCAGCACATCGACACGGTCGTCGCGGAGCCGTTCGGCGGCGACCTGCAGAGGATCTTGCCCCGATTTGACCAGGCCACGTTTGACGCAGTCATCGACGTTGGTCAATTTCACGCGGCTATTGCCGATCGGGCTACCACCATGCTCGTGCAGTACGGCGGCCTGCTCGCGGATCTCGGGCGTCACGACGAGACTGTCGCCGAGCAGCAAGCCTTTGTATCCGGATCGATAGCAGATGATCTCAATTTCCGGAGAGGTCTCTGTGTAGGTCTGGATCAAGGCACCAATGGCCGACGACAGGCAGGGGGCGAGTCCACCCGCCGTGAGAATTCCAACGCGTTTGACCGACATGAGAGTGATTTCCTAAATCGTGGAGCAAATTCGAGAGCTGAGCCAACTTGGCGATGAATTGTCGTCGAATCGCCGTGGATGCAAAGGGGGAGAGTCTCGCGAGGGCGATCACGGCGCCCGCAAACCGCCTAGCGGGTTCCCCGGCACTGCTACGATCGTTCAACAACCTCACCCGAGAAAATGAACTGGGTCAGAGAAACGACTCTGCCCGTTCCGTGGTCGCGATGCCGACGACCACTCCTGCGATCGCGCCACACAAGTGTCCATCCCAGGAAACATTAGATCCAAAAGAGGGAATGATGCCGCTCAGTAGACTACCACCGAAAATTAGCCCAACCGCGACGGCGACACCGAGCGAGAGGAACTGTTTCTCACGCACCCCCACGATGATGAGAAACGTGGTCAGCCCGAAGACCAAACCACTCGCGCCGACATGGTTGGCTGGGCGACCGAAACACCATAGCAACGCGCCGCTGCAGAGCATGATTGCGATCACGCTGGCCCAGGCCTGAGGACGGGTCGATAGGGTCAGCGCCAGCAGGATAGCGATCGGGATAGTATTGCTGAGCAGGTGTGCGTAATTCGCATGCAGGAACGGCATCAGGGCAATGCCGGGCAACCCGCGGGCTGTCCGCGGTACCAGTCCGTAGTGCAGGAAGGAACCCGGCAGAATGAGATCCAGCAGAAACACCCCCCACATCACGGCGACGAAGACAGCGGATTGGTAAATCGGTGGCGGCATGATGGGGCGTTTCTCGATTCGGGGCGAGCGAAGGGGGAAGGGATTCGAGGGCAGGAGTAGTCGGGTCGGTACGGCGCTGAATCGAGAATCTCGAAAAATCCGGTTGCCAATTCCAAACATGACTTTATCGTGGATTGACCCAGTGTAGAGCAAAGTTCTCACACGGAAATCACCATCGTACGTGAATTACCATCGTACATCGCGAGGCAAAGGAGGGCCCCGATATGAGTGAATCTTCGATCGCTGACGCTATCCAGTCGCCCGCAATTGCGACCTACCCGGCAGCAGCTGTGACGCCCAGTGCTTCACAGGTGCCCGGACCGCGTCGCACCTCGACGCTCGGCGACTACGAACTGCATCGTGAGGTGGGCCGGGGCGGGATGGGAATTGTCTATGAGGCTACCCAGATTTCGCTGCGGCGAAGTGTGGCGATCAAGACACTGCCGTTCGCTAGCGTGCTCGATCAACAACAGGTCGCGAGATTTCGCAACGAAGCCCAAGCCGCCGCGTCGCTGCACCATCCCCATATCGTTCCGGTCTATGCCGTCGGCTGCGAACGCGGCGTGCATTACTACAGCATGCAGCTGATCGACGGTGACACCTTGGAGCAGACTCTGGCCAGTCTCCAGGCCAACGAAGCCCAGCGCAAGCGGGCTGAGAAACTCTCTGAACTGCGACGTGAGGAGGCCCAACAGGCGGCCGCTGAACTCACTGCCGAGATGCCGTTCGACGATACCGACGCCGCTCGTTTGACAGGCGCCCCCGAATTTGCCGAACAGCCCTTCGCATCGGTGGTCAAGGATCAGGCCACCTCACGGGCGGTGAAAGATCATGGCAGCACGGTGCGGTCGATGTCCGACCGGCGAGGTATCCATACGATTGTCAGGCTGTTCATCGACGTTGCTGATGCGTTGGACTACGCCCACGAACAAGGCGTTATTCATCGCGACGTGAAACCGTCGAATTTGCTCATCGATGCCGAGGGCAAAGTCTGGGTGGCGGACTTCGGGCTAGCACGATGTCGCGGCGCGGGCAATTTGACCGCCGACGGCAGCGCCCTCGGCACGGCACGCTACATGAGTCCCGAACAGATCGCAGGGCGTCCCCAAGCTGTCGATCATCGCACCGATATATACTCTCTGGGGATCACTCTCTATGAGATGTTGACGCTCGAGCCCGCATTTTCGGCGGATTCTCGCGATCAGCTCTTGCGGGCCGTCGAAACACAGCAGCCCACGTCGCCGCGGCGTCTCAATTCCAAGATCGAAACGGATCTCGAGACAATTGTGCTCAAAGCGATCGCGAAATCCAAGGATGATCGCTATGCCACAGCGGGCGACCTAGCCGACGACCTGCGCCGATACTTGGACGGGTTGCCGACGATGGCTCGTCGACCGGGCAGAGTCGACTTGGCATTCCGCTGGGTCGTTCGTCATCGCAAGATCGTGCTGACATCGCTATTCCTGCTCGCAGTTGCCTTCATTGGTTCGACCGTTTCGACGATGCTCGTTGCGAAACAGAGCCGCGAAGCACAGCGGCAAGCACATATCGCACGCGCGCACCTTTCGGAGGCCTTCAATCTGATTGACGGTTTCAATGGCATGGCCGTGGAGAAACTTCCCAACTTGCCCGGCGGTAAACCGGTGCTGCGGAGCATGCTGACCAACACCCAGCATTTCGTCAGACGATTTATCCACTACTCCGAAGCCGAACCCCAGTTCGCGGTCCAGTCTGCGAAACTTCAGTTCGTGCTCGGGTCGATCGCGGATAGGTTGGAAGACCGCGAACTCGCCGAGGCGAAATATGAGCTCGCCCTGGCGCAGTTCACCGCCCTCGAGCCGCTCCATCGAGAGAACTCCACGTTCATGGCCGACTATGCAGTTTGCCTGCACTGCCTCGCCAACATGCGCAAACAGAATGGTCGCTACCAGGACGCCGGAGAACTGTACACCAAGGCCTCGCGCGTGCAGCAGCAGGCGATTGCGATGCCTGTGGAGAGCCAGTCGTCAGAGGCTCAGTTTTTGAGGAGCCAGTCCATGATGCGGCGGTGGGCACTGACGCAGTCGAACTTCGCCAAGCTGCAGTTCGAATGCGGCGAAACGACGCCCGCGATCGAGCGGATGAGGCAGACCAATGCGGAACTCGAACAATTCATCCAGAGCAACCTTGCCGGCAGCAATTTGCGATCCGCCATGATCGAATGCCGGAACACGCTCGCAGGATTGATACGTCATTCCGCCCCCACAGAAGCCGAAGAATTGTTTCGCGACAACCTCGCGGACCTCGCTGACTCGCGTCTGGACTCGGTTCTGAGCCGCAGCTGGAGTCTTTCAGTCGGAGGCAATTCTCGTGATGGATTTGATTCCCTGTCACCTCAGTGTCAGCGAGCTGTCGCTCAGAACAATCTTGCCAACCTACTCGCCCAACGCCAGCAATGGAGCGAAGCCTGTGAGCTGACTCTCGGTTCCATCGAGGCGTTGGAAAGCTACCTCGACGAACATCCGATTGACCGCGACGTGCAGCAGCATTTGGCGGTCGCCCACAACAATCATGGGCAGATCTTGTTCAGCGGCGCGTCCGAGGGCGACACGGCGGACGCGGAGGCAGCTTTCAGTCGGGCTCAGGTATTGTTTCAGAAACTAGTCGCCGCAGGCGGCGATGATCCCCAATTGCTCAGCCGGTTCGGTGGGGTGCTCCACAACCTCAGTGTTCTTCGCCAGCGTCGCGGGGACCTCCAGTCAGCAGTCGGCGATCTGACCGATGCCATCGAAATGCAAACCCTCGCAGTCGGCAAAGCGCCGCGAGACGTGGGTTATCGGAAGCTTCTCGAACTTCACAGCGAACTGCTAGAACAGCTCTTGCGCCAATTAGACCAGTCACCCCACTCGGCCGAGCATGCTGAGCAGGTGACCCAACGGAGATTAGGTCTTGAAATCGATACTTAGATCCACGAGCCGAACGCACAGGCAGACGCCAAGGCGCAAGATTCGCGGCGCGCTCGAACGGCTCGAGGCGCGCAAGTTGATGGCGGGCGATCTCAACATCGGTTCGTATGTTCTCGGCGGTGAGTCGTCGATGTCAGAGTCCGTGCCTGCAGTGGTGCAATCCTTGGAAACGGCCCCGATCGCCGCGACAACGCACGACGCACCCGCGATCAGCGACCCGGGAGAACTCGACGCTGCCCTGGCAGGAAATGAGACCTGGCTGAGCCCCGAATTCCTCCCGAGTTGCCCAGCGGTCACGTTGGAAGACACGGCCATGGAAATGATGGTCGATGCGGATGGCGCCGCCGAAACGAATGCTCGATCGGTGACGACGCCGCAGGTTCTCCGAAGTCTCAGCGGTCTGAACTCATCTCGTGAGAGGGGCGCCGGCGCGCGGTCGGCAAGCGACAGCCGAGATTCACAGTCATTGGGTTCGACCGGGATGCAAACGGAGATCTTCGTCGGAATCGGAGAGCCTTCCTCCGCCGCTGGCTCGGAGACAATCGGCGCCCACGCATCGCGCCGATTAGGGTCCGAGACGAATCGACGCTCCAACGAGAGTCCCTCGCTAGCCAATCAATCGCTAGCGAACCACGCGCAATCGGACGTGTTCATGGCGATGGCGTTACTGCCCTCTTCGCCGTCAATCGATCGACCCGATAGCCAGTCCCTCGCGAGGCCATCGGATCCGAGATCCCGTCATGCCGCATTCTCGGACCGCCGAGGCGATGTCGATGGTCTCAACGACGACGTGGACCTGAGTTCGCTCCGACAATCGACACTCGGGCTGGAGCTGACCGAGTTCGACGTGCCACGATCATTCCTGACTGCCGCTCCGGCATCGTTGTCAGCGGTGATGGACAGCATCGTGAGCATCGACTGTTTCTCCAGTCAGGGAGAATCCGAGGGCACCGATGAGACTTCACTGGTTAAGAAGATCAGCGAAAACCGATACCGGTTCGCTGCCTTTGCGTTTGTATTCACGATCGTCACGACTCGACTGAATCGCAACGATTCCGAACGCCAGGACCCGGCTGCCCAGGAAGATGATCTCACCGACTCCCGGCTGAGCTAGGGCGGCGGGCGAGCGATAGCGGGCTGGCGATGCGATAGGTCGGGCCCCGGGATGGGTTTGTAGGAGCGAACTAGCGAGAATCCGCAGTCTCTAGCGAACGCGGCTGCATTCTTGATTGTCGGACAGCCACTTTGAGCTACACTGACGTATCCTCCGCTGCCGCTACTGCCCTGAGTGAGCTTATGCTAACCGCTGAATTGTTTCGTCGTGTAATGGTCGCTTCAGCGATTCTGCTTGGGGGAGGCCTCGTGCACGGTCAGACAGTGGCCTCACCGCTGGCATCCGTCGCCGCGGGAGCGAGTGAGGAGTCGGCTGAGCGTCAACTGCAGGCGACGGCAACAGAAAACTTTGACGCCCGGGCCCTCGATCAGATCTGGCTGGTCAGCAGCCGCCGCTTGGGGTCGCGAAACGCGAGTCTCGATTCACTCGATATCCGTCGACGGGTCGGAGGAAGTTGCTGGCAGGCCTCTTCGGTCGTTGACTTCATGGCACCGGACGCAGACGGGTTTCAGCGTCCTGTGGTGATCTTTATCCACGGCAATCGTTGGTCGCTCGACAAAGCGATCCGGCGTGGCTTACAGACTTATAATCAAACGATCTTACAGTGGCCGGATGCTCCACCGGTGCGTTTCGTGATCTGGGCGTGGCCTGCCGATCGCATTGTCGGCCCGATTCGCGATGTCCGAGTGAAAGCCCAGCGAGCCGATGAACACTCCTTTCATCTGGCGAGGTTCCTGCAGAAAATGGATCCTGCGATCCCCGTCTCCATCATCGGCTTTAGCTTCGGGGGGCGTGTCGCACTTGGGGCGCTGCAGCTTGTCGGCGGCGGTGCGATCGATGGGTGCGGCGTGCCAACAGCTCCGCATCGGGTGCCTCCGGTCAACTTGGCGTTGGCGGTTCCGGCGATTCGGAATGATTGCCTGGTAACGACACATCGCTGTGCTTACGACCAAATCAAGCACCTCGATTTATTGTATAACAATCGCGATACTTACCTGAGCTTCTATCGTTTCACGCGGTTTGACAATCGACGACCTGCGTTGGGATATACAGGCGTCAGCGGTTTGCACTGCCTGCCCGATCATGACGCTCGCGTCCACCAGCTCAACGCAGCACGGTTTGTGGGGATGCAGCATGACTATTTGGAATACATTACCGATCACGCCGTCGAAGCGCACTTGCGCGAGCACCTTTTGATCGGCTTGACTCAATGAGAACACGGATGTTTTGCGATGAAGCTGATCAGCACGAATGCGTGGCTTGCTGCCATAGCCAGCGGGGTACTGTTGTATTTGACTGGCCCCGGATTTGATCTCTGGCCGCTCGCCTTCGTTGCGCTGACGCCCCTGATTCTGCTGGCCTCGCATTCAGAGAAGTCCGTGCGATTGCCCGTGTATGCCAGTTTTTTTGCATACTACTTCGTCTCGCTGCAGGGGCTGCGACATGCCCACCCCCTGATGATCTTGCCGCTGCTGGCCCTAGCGGGCTACCTGGCGGTGTACCCATTGTTGTTCGTCGTCTTGCTGCGCCGCTGGAGCCGGTGCCTGGTTCAGCCGAGCGAGGAAGCAGCGACAGTGAGAACTCGATGGGACCGATGGCGCGCCCATCTGCCTGTCGCGCTGGTCGCTGCGTCGTTGTGGGTTGGCGGTGAGTGGGTTCGCAATCACTTTGCCACAGGGATCTCCGTGTTGATGCTCGGTCACTCCCTCGCGGGCATGGCTGCGCCCACGATGATCCAGATCGTCGATCTGTTTGGCACCTATGGGGTCAGTTTTCTCCTCGTTTTGACGAGTGTCGCGGCCGCCGATGTCTGTTTACTGGCAATGTCCCGTCGTGGCTCGCCTTCGCGATGGACCAACGACGATCGCGATCGCCGGTTCAGCAGGGGCTGGCAAACGTCGCTTCCAATCGCCGGCGTTGCCGCCGCCGGAGCCTATTTCTACGGCGCCGCGGCACTGACGCACCCGACGGCCGAATCGGACACAACATTGATGTTGATTGGCCGTGATGAACAGACGGAGTATCAACAGGATCTAGGCCGAGAACAGCAAATTTTCGCCGCCTTCGCCCGGCAAACGATTGCTGCAGTCTCACAGAGCCCGATACCGATTGACGCCGTTGTTTGGCCCGAGTCGATGCTCTCAGGCGGGCAGCCCTGGTATATCGCTGAAGAAGATCTCGCGGTCCCCGAAGAACTCGCCACGGGGCGGGATGGGCCGCCTTTGACCGTGCCCGAAATGCGGCAGATTATCTCGCAATCACAAGCTGACTTTGTCCGCCGCAATCGCAATATTCAGGCAGCGATGTCGGCTGGTTCCACGAATCAGCCACCGGCGATCATTGGTGGCTGTGGGATCGTTCGCTACGGCGCGTCGGCGGAGCAATTCAGTGGCATCGTGCTGGTCGGAGAAGATGGGACGGTCCAGGATACCTATGCCAAGAACCACTTGGTCATGTTCGGCGAGTACATCCCGTTGATCAAGTCCATCCCGGTACTCAAAGAGATGGTGCCGGCAGGCCTGGGACTCGCCGCTGGGGTGGGGCCCGCGTCCTTTGACGTGGGAGGTTTCCGAGTCCTGCCCAACCTATGTATTGAGACCGCGGTCGAGCGGATCGCAGTCGATCACATGCGGACCCTTTGGAAGCGTGATGCCGATCTCCTGCCCGAAGCCATCGTGACATTGACCAACGATGCTTGGTTTGACCATTCGGCTGTCGTGGCCCACCATCTTCGCTGTGCCCAGATGGTTGCGATCGGATGCCGGCGGCCGATACTTTCCGCTGCCAACGGTGGACCGACGGCCTGGATCGATAGCATGGGGCGGGTGGTGAGCCAACTCCCAGCCGGCGAAGCGGGCGAGATCGTTGCCAAACCCCGCATCGATGACCGGGTTAGTTTCTACGTTCGCTATGGAGCCATGCCGGCCAGCGTAATGGGAGTTCTCTGGGCCGCCGGCCTGGGGCTATGCTTGCTGCAACGCGTTCACAATCGGTACCGTCGCCGCTTGGACAGCGGGGGCTAAACCTGCAATCACGCCAGCGATCAAAGACACGATCGTCCCCGTAACCGCTAACTCGAGCGAGGGGCGAAAGGCAATGGTTGCTCCCTCCGCTCCGATCGCAAATCCTCCGACCGCTAAGACCGCGAGGGCAGCCGCGGTGCCGATCACGCCACCGACCAAACAAAGAACAGTACTCTCGGCCAAAACCAGGCGCAGCGCACGCAGTGGGCGGACGCCAATCGTCTGCAGCACGGCATACTCCTTGATCCGATCCTGGACGCTCATCACCGTCGTCGTCGCCACGAGCGAAAGCACCAGACCGACGCAGGCATAGCCGAGCCAATGAGCAAAGCCGATCATATCGACGAGGTCCGAAAGCGTGTTGGCTTGAAAGGCACCTTTGCGCCGCGTCTTGGTCGCCACGGTGCCCGACCGCAACAACGCATCAATCTCGCTGGCCACATGATCGGGATCCGCGTCATCGCTCAGCAGCACCTCGTGCTGCGTTACCAATCCCGCTGCATCGAGGCCGCGGGTGTACTGCAGGAACAACAGGCTCGTGTAGATTAAATTCTCTTCTGAGGGCACACTCGATTCAAAGACGCCGGCGACCGAAACAGAGAGATCGCCGATGGAGAATTGGTCACCGACGCTCAGGTCCCGGCGTTTCGCCACGTTGCGACCGACGATCGCAGCATCACGCTGCGACGCGAACTGCTGCCACGAACCGCTCGTCAGTGAAATCGGCCGTGTCTTTTGGATCTGCTCTGGATCAGCACCGTTGAAAACCACGATGTCGAGACTCGCACGACAGTTGTTCGTCCAAACCTGAATCGGCATGACCTCGCGAACCCCCGGCACCTTCTTGATCTTTCGCGCGTAGTCCTCAGGCAGTCGGCTGCTGGTCGGGCAGAATCGGTTTTCCTGAAAAACGATCAGACTGCGATTGGCATCCGAGCCAGTCGTCAGGCGGCGCAGCCCCTCCTGGACCGAACCGACAAAGCAAAACACAAACATTGCCACGGCGGCGCCGGTCACCGTGAGCAGCGTTCGTGTGCGATGCCGCCAGAGCGTCTTCAGGACGTACGAGAACATGGAAACCAGGAGTTGGAGGGGCGGACGCCGCCGTGATATCACGGGAGGCTAGCGTCGCGGATGTCGCCAGGAGGCATGGTGGGTCAGCAAAGGCAGCTGCCAACTCCAATCTCGCGGCGACATTCGCTCGATCCCTCTATCCTAACAGATGGATCGGACTATTTCAGTCCTTTCCCTCATCGCTGCTCGGTTCGGGGTCAGCCGATTCGGGCAGGATCTCGTCGATACCCGCGTCGATGTACTGGCCGCCGGTGGTTTGGTGGCAATGAATTGCCATCACATTCTCACCGCTGCGAACGGCGGACGACGGAAGTTCAAAGAACTGGTAATCGCCCGTGTAGCCCCCCAGGTCTGCGACGAGTTCGCCATTGATGAACACCTCGGCATCCTCGTCGTGATACAGTCGCAAACCAATGCTTTCGGGGATCTGGCCTTCAATTTTGAACGAACGGCGAATCCAGATATCCGCGGAGTTCCAGGTCGTTGCGACCGTCGCTCCCGGGGTTTCATCGGTTCCAAATCCTCCCAACCCTTCTTCCCAGCCGTCGGCGGAATAGTCCTCAGCCTGCCAGGTTCCCTCGGGTCGTGCGAAAGTGTACTTCCACTGCACCTTCGCGTCGGCACTCGTCGGCACGAGCGTGCGAGTCTTCGGGGGGCGGGGCATCGGTGCCCAATCCGACGATTGGGTTTCATCCATCGCCGCATATTTTGACCACACCGCGGAATCATAGAGCAGTTTCAAAAAGACACCGCCCACGACGGGACGGGCTGTGAAACCGCGTTTCTTTGCGGTCGACGTGAAGTACCAATCCGTCATCGGTGAACGCTGTGGCGTCGCATTGAGAAAATCGTGAACAGGACCGATCAACGCCAAGAAATCGTCGCGGTCATTGGTGAGTGTCGCCGACCACAGAATCCAGTCGAGTTTCGTGTAGTCGGAGCGATTGTCCAACGGAAGACCGTACTTGTTCTGAATCTTCTGGTAGTACTTCATCTCCGTCTCGGCGACTTCGGCCGGAAAGAGATCCAAGCCGAGCACGCGGTCCCAAACCAAGTTGTACTTTTGGCTCCAAGTGCCACTGCGGTCAAAGGCGAGCCGATAGTGATCGCCGTCATCCGCCGCCATCATCCACTCGTCAACCATCGACTGCGCCAGATCCGAATACTTTTTCGCGGAGTCGGCATCGCCTCGCATGTCGCACATCATCGCGTACGACCCCAGACCACAGATCGCTTTGGCACTGAGATTGACGTTGTGAGCCAAGTGCCCCGAAAAGTCATCGGTGCTCAATTGATTATCGAGATCGTAGCCTTTGTTCTCCAAGTAGACCGCCCACTCGGTCAGTTCGTCCCAATAGATCTCAGCAAAGTCTGTGTTCCCCTCCATCTTCGCCAACGCGCCGAACAGGATCAGCATATTGCCGCTCTCCTCGACCTGCATCTGATTGGTTTCATTGGTTTCCCCCCCTCCGTAGACCTGACCGTTGGCTTTCGGATAGGTGCCGAGATCATGGGGTGCAAAAGGAAATGGCCAACGCTCCGATGCCGCATAATCCATGAATGGGACGAGCACCGACTTGGTCAGCGATGGACCGAACAGGAAAAACTGTGGCATCATCGGATAGAACACATCCGAGGTGGCGATACAGCCGTTGGAATGGTTCTCTTTGCTGAACTGCAGCGGTTGGCCATTGGCATCAGCTACGAACTTGCCCGCTGCGAAACATTGGCGGTAAGCGAGTGCGCCGATGTCAGCGTATTCCTGGCCCCCGGCCGCTTTCAAATCCGACATGAGCTCAGCATCGAGTTCGGCGCAGCGAATCTCGAGTTCGTCATGTTCATTCACGGCGGCTTCGATGAGGTCGCTCGCCTCCCAGCCATCCTTCCGCCAGTACGGTCGAAGATGCTTGGTCATGAACTCAATCGAGTACAGGTCGTCGTAGGCAATCAAGGCGTAACGGGACACCGGCTCATTGGCAACGCTACCGAGCGACATTGCGACGGCGGCCACAATCCGATCGGCAGCGATCGGGAACTCGGGGATCTCCTCGGCGATCGCGGCTGGCCCGGCCTGCGAGAAACCGTCGCGAAGTGTCGCGGCGGTTCCGAAGGCGGCTGTCGCTTGGGCAGTCCGCGGAGCGGTGACGTAGAGATACCCCCAGTCAATCCGGAGATCGTCACCCGATTTGCCGAGCACCTGCTGAGAGACCGATCCGAGCTTGAGTCCCGCTGCGTTGCTCATCGCAACAGCTTCCCCGGTGACCTCTTGCTCACCCACGTTGGTAGCCAGTTCTCCACCGGCGTCGAAGTAGAATTCTACCTCGTGAGTCTTCTCATCCGTGGCAGTGACTTCGCAGTTGACGTACGTCGTCGGCCGGCTGAGGATCTCGATGTTCATCGGCAGGGCAGGCGTTGTGAAGATCAACCGGACTTTGACGCCACCGCCGGCGAAATGATAGATCGTCCGCGTCGGCAGCACCTCGACGGAGACCTGTTTCATCGCGGCAATCGTCTGCGGTCCACTGCCCATCAATCGATAGGCGTGGCCATCCACCCGCACGATCGCCGCCATCCGCTGCGTCTTTCCGGTCCAGTGAGTTGTCTTCGTTGCCCAGAGTTCATCCGCTTGTGACCACACGCTGAAATAGGGATCGTGGGCAACCAACGGGACCGCGGGGGGACGAAACGCCGGCTCCTCTGCGGATGTTGCACTCGTGGCGGAGGAGAGTAGGAATACAGATAGCAGTGCAACGAGGCACCGCATCATCGGGCGGCAAATATTCATTGAGCGAAACACGGGAACGAGCGCAGGCAGTGGGAGGGAAGGTTTCATCAGCAAAGGGGGTCGTGCAGTTCTTAAGATGTTTGTGGGCAAGCGTTCACAAGACTTCACCGTTCTCCGAGACGGGCTGTCGATTGAGTGAGCCGAGACGCGTCACGGGTCGTCGAGATACTCGTTGACAGTGAAATAGCATGAAAAACATAACCCGACGCGTGTCCGAGGGATCACATCGAATCCATCGCTGACGCGTCGGGCTATCAAATCGACAGCCCAGAGAGAGGGAAAGGGATTAGGCTAGCCCCCTATTCCTCCTCGAAGAATCGCTGGTGCAATTCTTTGAGCTCCTCAGCGGGGATCTTGATGACCTTGCGGTCATAGCTCATCAAACCATTGATCTCGCCTTCGACATCGGTCGTTTGCGTGTACACGCCAGCGGCGATGCCTTTTTCGCGAAGTTCATCGAGGATCTCGAGCGACTTAACATATCGGTCACGGTATTCAGCCTTCGTTTTGGGCAGACCGCCGTATCCCCAGTTGTTGCGTGAGACGTCCCAAAGGTGTCCTTGGACGGGATAGCCATGCCCACCAAACTCGCCGACGACCTTGATGAAATTCTTGTATCGAGCAGGATCGAATGGGAAGTTCGGGTGGGGGTAGGAGTGATGGTCGGCAATATCGCCGACCGGCCAAAAGTTCCCGCCACTGGCGATGTTGACCAATCGTGACGGATCACGCTCGACGGTCCACTTGCCCACTTCCATGGTCTGGTGTTGGCCCCATGCTTCGTTGAACGGTCCCCACACCACGATGCTGGGGTGGCTTTCGAGTTCATCGATCATACGTTCGAACTCGAGCATGAACTGCTCGTGTTGTTCGGCAGGCCACTGGGCGTCGGTGGGGTTCTTCGCCATCCGGGTCCAGGGCGGATTCTTGCCACCACTGACCTGGTCCTGCCAAACCATCATGCCGAGCTTGTCGCAGTAGTAGTAGTACCGGCGCGGTTCGATTTTGATGTGTTTGCGAATCATATTGAATCCGGCCGCCTTGAGCCATTCGATATCGAACAACATGCCTTCATCCGACGGCGGGGTGAGCAGTCCATCCGGCCACCAACCTTGGTCGAGCGGTCCCCAGTGAAAAATGATCTCACCATTGAGCGTCATTCTCATGTGCCCGTCCTCATCGCGCGTCTTGCCCACCGTGCGAATGCCAGCGTAGGAGCCGACGCGATCGAGTACGTTGTCCGAACTATCGAGCAACGCAACTTCGAGATTGTAGAGATGCGGGGAATCGGGCGACCACAGTTTCGCATCGTCAATCGTGAGCACAATGTCTCCGGCCTTGCCGCTGTAGTTGGCGACTTCGTGATCACCGTCTTTGACGCTAACACGTACCTTGGCGACCGCATCCCCGTTCTCGAACTCCGGCGTCACCTGAATCGTTCCCTCGTTGGCATCGGTCAGGATCGTCAGATCCGTGATGTAGCTCGCAGGGACCTGTTCGATCCAAACTGTCTGCCAGATTCCGGAGACTTGCGTGTACATGATGCCGCCGGGATTGCGACGTTGCTTCCCATTGAGCTGCCACGCTTCGGTTGCGTCTTCGACACGCACGACGAGCTGGTTCTCGCCGTCCTGGAGCGCGTCGGTCACATCAAAGAAGAACGGAGTGTTTCCGCCAACGTGCTTGCCGACCGATGTACCGTTGACGAAAACTTCACTGGCATAGTCAACCGCTTCGAAGTGCAGGAGCGTCCGTTCTGTGTCGGTACGCGATGCCGAGAACGTGCGATGATACCATAGGACTTCGTCTTCGCTAAGCAGTTCTTGCACGCCGCCGAGTTTTGACTCCAAGCAGAATGGCACCAGGATTTCTCCGTCCCATTCTTGCGGAGCGTCAACTTGTCCGATTTCAGTGACCGCGTAATCCCAATTTCCATTGAGGTTATTCCAATCGTTGCGGACCATCTGTGGACGTGGGTACTCTTGCCAGACGTTGTCCGCAGAGACTTCACTACCCCAGGGGCTAATCAGTTCCGAGACGAACGGTTTCATCTTCGGCAGCAGCGGAAGATTGTCTCCATCAACGATATGAGCGTCGATGAACTGACCTCCCGAATTTTGGCGGCAATGCACGGCCAAGACGTTCTCTCCGGCCTTCAGGACATCCCGGTCGGCTGCGTCGATCGAGAATGCATCGTAATCGTCGGCCCAACCCTTCTTAGTAAGGACAAGTTTGCCGTTGATGTAGACCTCGGTATCCTCGTCGTAATGCATCAGGATCGCCGGATGGGCAGGCACTTCGTCGAGCGAGACAGTCTTGCGGATCCAGATATTTTTGGTTTTCCAGACGGTCCCAACACGCGCATTGGGGGTCCCGCGCGTACCGAACCCGCCTTGGCCCGACTTCCAGCCGCTGTCGTCAAAATCGGCTTGCTGCCAACCATCTGCAGGCTTTTCGAGCGTGTATTGCCAGGGCGTATTTTCAAGCCGATTGGCGTGAGCGTTGTTGGCTGGTGAGAAAGCAATCAACGCCCCCAAACCGACGAGTAGTAAGTGCGATGGAAATGGGGATCTCATTGGGAGGTTCATGGTGGGACGAATCTTGGGCGGGCGACACAGGAAACAGGAAGGTGGGGCAGTCGACGGGCGTGTTAGCAACACACGGTGAATAAGCGTCGGTTTTCGTAGTGAACGAGGCGACGAGTCCTGCGGCTTTGGACTCGTCGCCTCGTCCACTGCGACAGAAATTGATCGTGCGTTGCTTAGTCGAGTGCCGAGTCGGCGCGTTGTCTACTTGGTAGAAAAGCCAAACACGGTTTGCGTTTGGTAGGTATCACCGGGGCGCAGAATGGTTGACGGGAAATTAGGTTGGTTCGGGCTGTCAGGATAGTGCTGGGTTTCCAAACAGAATCCACTGCGATGCCCGTAGGTTTTTCCTGACTTTCCCTGCAAACGACCATCGAGGAAATTGCCGCAGTAGAACTGGATCCCCGGTTCGGTGGTGCTGACGGTTAAAACGCGACCGCTCGCGGGGTCATGGACTCGCGCGGCGAGCGTGGGTGCATCGGCCTCACCACTTTTGTTGAGTACCCAGTTGTGATCGTAGCCACCGCCAAATGTCAGTTGCTCGTGATCGTCGTCGATGTCACGGCCGATCGGTTTGGCCGAGGTGAAGTCAAATGGAGTGCCCTCGACGTTCGGGGTTTTTCCAGTAGGGATCAAACCTTGGTCGACCGGTGTGAATTCATTCGCGTTGAGCATCAATTCGTGATCGAGAATCGAGCCCTCCCCCTCACCTTGCAGGTTGAAATAGGTGTGTTGGGTGAGGTTGACCGGCGTCGCTTTATCCGTGGTAGCGTGGTAGTCGATCACGAGTTGATTCTCATCGGTAACCGTGTAGGTCACCGAGACATCCAGGTTACCGGGATAACCCTCCTCCATGTCCTTGGCCACGTAGGTCAATTCAATGGAGCGATCATCGGCCGACTTCACCGTCCAGACGACCTTGTCAAACCCGATGATACCGCCGTGGAGTGAGTTCTCACCATTATTAACAGCCAGCGAATAAGTCTCTCCATCGAGCGTGAAGGAGCCTTCGGCGATACGGTTTCCGTAGCGACCAACCACTGCACCGAAATAGGGCTTATCGACCGCATTGATATAGCCTTCGACGTTGTTGTAACCCAACACCACATCGCCTGGGTTGCCATCGCGATCGGGCACCGTGATCGACGTGATGATAGCGCCGTAGTTGGTCACCTTCACTGTCATCCCCTGGTCGTTCTTGAGCGTGTAAAGCTTGATCGAGTCAAAGTCCTCGACCGCTGCGTCCGAAGCCGCTTGGGATGGCGAACCGGTGAGCGTCATGAATAGTGCCAAACAGGTTAGAGTAAACGTTCTCATATGGATTCCAAGGCGGAAGGGTTCGGAGGGGTGGGTTCAGGGGAGAGGACCGAAAAGTCAGCCAAGCTGATGTAGATTGTGAACACGATCGCGATCAGCACAAATCCGACTGGTACGGCAAATCGCCATGGTGTCATGTCGACGGCACCAACGTCCTGTTGTTCAAACTCCGTTTCACATGGCCAAATCTCACCGATGACGAGCATCAGAATAACGAGCCAAGAGAACACCAGACCGAGAAAGTGAAAATCGTGGAGGGAGGCAACAATGAGGTCGAACGGAGAGACGAAGTAGCCGATTGCAATTCCCACGAATCCCAATAGCAACGCTATCTTGGCCGCAAATGCTGGGACGCGACGAGTCAACATGCCGACCAGCACCACGGCGAAGATCGGGATGAAGTACATCCCGTTCATCTTTTGAAGGTATTCAAAAATACTCGTCGTTTGCGCCAACAGCGGGGCCACGCTCATCGCGATGATTGCCACGATCCACCCGAAAACCTTGCCCGAGCGAACGACACTTGCCTGGTCGGCGTCCTTGCAAAAGACGCCCTTGTAAAGCCCGAGACTGAAGAGAGTGCAGGAGCTATTGAGGGCCGAGTTAAAACTCGACAGGATGGCACCGATCATGGCTGCTGCAAAGAATCCAGTCAGCGGCGCGGGCAGCACGTGATTGACCAATTTTCCATACGCCTCATCTGGCTTGATCGATTGGCCCGCGAACATGGAATAGGCAATCATACCGGGGACTACCAAGAATAGCGGCCCGAGCAGTTTGAGCGCGCCCGTCAAGAGCACCCCTTTTTGTCCCTCGGCCAGGCTGCTCGCTCCAAAGGTACGCTGGATGATCTGTTGGTTCGTGGTCCAGTAAAAAAGCTGGATCAAGAAAATACCGGAGAAAATGGTGCCGAAGGGCGCCGAACTCTCCGCGCCGCCAATCGAATTGAATCGCTCGCGTTGCTCCGTCCACAGCGACTCCGCACCCGCCATCAGCCCTGCCTCTCCGCCGAGCACAGACAAAGCGAAACCGGTGATCAATAGCCCGCCCACGAGCAAACCTACCCCATTGAGGGTGTCCGACACCGCCACCGTTCGCAAACCGCCGAACAATGCGTAGATCGAACCGACGATCCCCACCGACCACACGATCAGCCACAAGGCCAACGTATCGGCGTCCATCTGAAGTCGTGACGGCAGATCACCTAGCAAGGAGGGAACGTCGAGAATCCCAATCATGCCCAGGGCACCGGTATACAAAATAATAGGCAGCAGAATGCCTACATACGCCACCAGGAAAATCAGGTTCGTGATGACCTGCGTTTGATGGTCAAATCGAATCTCCAGGTATTCCGGCACCGTCGCCACACCGCTGCGGAGGAACCTCGGTAGAAAGAACCACGCCATGAACACGAGTGCGATCACACAGACCACCTCCCATACCATCACGGACAACCCATCGGTAAAGGCCGCCCCATTGAGCCCCACCATCTGCTCGGTTGAAAGGTTCGTCAGCAGGAGCGAGCCCGCAATCAGTGGGAAGGTGAGCGAGCGACCTCCTAGAAAATACCCTTGGGTGCTAGCGTGATCGTCCTTGCGAGTGATCCACCATGTCAGCGCGCCAACAAGACCTGTGAAGAAGAAAAAGGAAATGAGGGTGATCGCGAGATCCATTCGGGGCTTTCGTGGGCAGTGAACGGGTGGGGGCTAATCTCTGCTGCGACTGTGGCAATGAAACCGAAACCTGCCACGCTCCCAAGCACCGAATCTGGGAAAAACACTCGCAGCGAGCAGCAATGGGAGCAACAGTAATGGCTCATTGGCGGGCGATCTGGGGGTCTCCGGGGCGCTCTGAAAGCCCTACGAGTCGCTCAGCACCAAAATCGTACTTTAGCGATATTGCGCAGATTAGCAATAAGCCAGCGCGACCTTAGTGCACGCGATCTAGCCTGCTGCGCAGATGGCCTGCGCGGATTGTTTGCAAGCGTTCTGTCCCTACCTGGCTTATCGGGCTACGGAATCACCGGAATAATCCCGATAACCCCTAGAGTGAAAGTCAGCGGGCGGCGAGGCGGCAGCGATGACGGCGGATCCGACGTCAGACACGCAGGGAACTTTTTCCACTTTGGCGTCGTCAGATGGCGTGCGTGTGTTGCGACTGGTGCAATCGTCTTCTCCGGTCGTCAACGGTGTAAACCCTGCATGGAACGTGTTTTTCGTTGCGAAATAGGGCTTGCCAATTACACTCGCACCGTGAGACTGAGCTAAAATTGCGCAAGTCTTGCAGCTTATCTAGATCTGCATTCTCGACGTCGTCGCTTTCTGGTGCGTTTTCCAGGTTTCTGGGCAGCAGCGGCTTTCGAGATTGTTTTTGCAACATGAATTCCAGCTTCCTGACCTCCGATTTTCGCGACACCGTCCGTCACGAATATTTGGGGCAGCCACACGAGGCCACTGATGACAATCGGTAAACCGGGCAAACGTTCTTCCAATCGCAGTTTTCGTGGAGCTTTGGCCAATCGGCTGGGGCTGGGCGGCCTTGAAGGCGGCAGTCGGAAACGAGGCAACCGCAGCTCGAGCACCCGCGACCGACGGGCCGCAATCGAGCGGCGATTGCAATCGCAAATGCTCGAGCAACGCCAATTGCTCGCCGGCCCCGAGCTGGTCGGCATCCAGCCCAATAGCGGTCAATTGATCCAGGGTGGCTCGTCGCTCGGTAACGCTCCGTTGGTCAATCCCACGGTGTTGCAGACCTCGCCGAACGAGCTGTTGTTTCAGTTTGACGATAATTCGTCGATCGATGTCTCGACGCTCCTCAACCCGGTAGCTGCCAACGACGATTCGGTTTCTCCCAAGGGGCTCAGCATCACCCGAGCGGGTGCCGACGGCGGGTTCGAAACCGCCAGCGCGATCACTGATTTTGGGACGAGCAGCAATGCTAACGTCGTCAACCAGGTCGAAGTGGAATTCCGGGCCGCCAAGGAGAATCCCGGTGTCGAGGGCAATGGCACCGTCGTGCGGCTGACGAGCGCCAATCTGCCACTCAGTGCAGCGCCGGTCTTGATTACCGCGGCAGATCCAGATCTGAAGACAATCGACATCCGTCTGAACAGCAACCCGACACGACCGGCGACCGTCGCTGACCTGCTCAAGGCGCTCGAGTCATCCCCAGCCAACGGCGTCGTGACGGCGTTCTCGGTTCACGGTTCGACCCAGACCCCGATTGGCAATAAGCTGCCCTCGGGCGGCGAGACGCTGACTCTCGACGGCGCCAACACCGCCCGCGCAGTCACTGATTTGGGGCTCGGCCCGACCACACAGGTTCGGTTCTTGGCCAGCCAGTCCGGTGAGAGCGGCCGCGCGGTGAGTGTCAAAATCGTGGGCACGAACCTGGGCTCGTCCTCGACGCCGCTGGTGAGTGTTGCCAATGACATCATCACGGTCCGCATCAACAACAACTCGGCAGCCCGATCCACCGTCGGCGAACTGATCGCTGCCGTTAACAACAGCCCCACGGCGGCGCAGTTGGTCGAAGCGTCTCTGCAGCGGGGCGAGAGTGCCGACGCCATTGCCGCTGGATTCACCACCGTCACAACTTCGACGCCCAATGGGCTGCAACTCGGTGGTGCCACTGACACCGTGGTCACCCCTGGCTACGTCGGGATCGGTGATCGCCCCAATGAAGTTGTTTTCCGGTTCGCCGAAGCGTTGCCCGACGACTCCTATCAAATTGAGGTGTATGGCACGGGTGATCGCGCACTTCTAAACACCAACGACGAAGCCTTCAATGACGGCGAAGACTTTGCCGTCCAGTTCTCGATCAATGCGCCGCCACGTGTCCTCGCGGTCGTCCCCGAGCCGGTCTCGAAAACCGATGGTCGGCTGATCTCGGAACCAAACGTGGCAGAGGTGTACTTCACCAACGACGTCAATGCTTCGGTCCTCAATAAGGACTACTACACCGCTGTCTTTACCCGTGACACAGTGACCGGTGGTGACGACGAGCCGATCAAACCCATTAGTGTGGAGTCGATCGATGGCCGTACCGACGCGGTACGCGTGATCTTCGAAGCTCCGTTCTCTCGCACGCCAGACCCGGACAACGCCGGGTCGTTCATCGATGGCGCCGTGCGTTTCCGTATCGGCGATGAGACCTTGCTGCCCTCGGATCCCTCGGTGATTCCGGTGATCGAAGCGGGCGACAGCATCACACGCAACCCACTCTCGCCAGTGACCGAACCGGGACCGATGGTCATCGGCGCATTCAATGGCAGCAACACAGACCAAACCACCAGCGTTCGGTTGACCGGCGGCGTCGTGGAAAACCCGTCGGATTATGACCTGCAATACCCCGGCGGAACTGGCTACGAGGGTGTGCGTGATATTCGCCCCGACGATCCAACGCGTGATGACCGCGTGGTACCGCTCGGTATTTGGCGAGAAGACGGTGATATGACGCCGGGTATCAGCACGATCTACTACAACTTCCCCGATCAATTTCAGGGCGAGGATTTCGGTACCCAGACGACCGATCTCAACCAGACCTACCTCAACCTGATCACCGAGCAACAGAAGACCCGGGTCCGCGAAGTAGCGTCGTTGTTTAGCGAATACCTCGGCGTGCAGTTCATCGAGGTCGGGCAAGACGCCGCTGAGGCAATCACTAGCCCCAATTTCACAGGCCCCTCGGGACCGATCTACAGCATCACCGTGGGTGAGCTCGCGGGCACCTTCGACGGCAGCGGCGTACTCGTCAGCAGTGCGGCCGGCGGTGTCACCGTGGCGACGCGCGAACTCGATGACTTGGGCAACACATTCCTGGCCCTCGATCCAGATGCTTCGACTGCCAACGGGAACGAGTTGATCGTGCTCGACGGTCAAGACTTTGACCAGAGCACCGACGACTTCACCGGGGGAGAGTTCTTCCGGGGCGTGTTCCTCGGCGTTGGTCAATTGCTCGGTTTTGGTTATGCCGATCATCTGCCTCAACCGATCACGCAGTCGACCGAGAGCGTGCTCGACCCGCTCATGCCGACCCAGAACGAGATCCCGGCGACAACGGACTCCCTCTTCGAGCCCAATGAATCGTCCTATCCGGCTCCTGCAGATATCGTCAACGGACAGTTCCTGTACAAGCCTGAGAGCAACGATATCGACTTGTACAAGTTCACTCTGGCTAACGCCGGCACCATCAACGTGTCGACGATCGCCGAGCGACTGGCGTCGTCGAGCACGCTCGACACGATGCTGCGGCTGTACAAGATCGAAGGCGGCGTCCCGATCGAAATCGCCGCCAATGACGATTACTTCAGCAACGATTCGATGATCGAAATCAAGGTGCAGGCTGGCGAGTATGTCGTCGGTGTCAGCGCCTCGGGTAACGACAACTATGATCCGATCATCCCCGGCACCGGCATCGGCGGTGTGACTCAGGGTGAGTACGAGGTCGCGATGACCTTCACGCCGACCACCTCGGCAGCGGACGCGATCTCCGACGGCAGCCAGGTGCTCGACGGCGACGCCGATGGCAAGGCAGGCGGCCTCTTCCAGTATTGGTTTGAACCCAACGACGCCAATACGACGGTCTTCGTCGACAACACGGCCACCGCAGCGGGAACCGGCACGCCAGGATCGATCACCAATCCATTCCAAACACTTAACGACGCCTTCCAGAGTGTGGAGTCACGCCGGCTGACCACCAATGCAGTGGAAGTTGTGCGTGTGGTCAGTGGTGGAACCTATCAAATTGGCCGGAACCAAAACGGTTCCGCCCTGACCAGTGGCGAGCTCACCGATATTCAGGTCCCGAAAGACGTCAACTTGATTCTCGATGCGGGAGTGAAGTTCGAGATGCGCGGCAGCCACATTGGTGTGGGCAGCACGTCGGCATCCCAGGACGGTAGCAACGCGTCGGTACAGGTACTCGGAACGCCCGATCAACCTGTCCAGTTGGTCGGATTCGGCACCAACCCGCAGAAGGGAACGTGGGGCGGAATCGATCTCCGCGGCGACATTGACTTCGCCGATGACAGCCGCGTGAACATGGAAACCAATGGCGTTTTCCTCAACCACATCCAGTACGCTGACATCCAGCATGCCGGTGGTGTTGTCAGTATCGACGGCGTGCCGCAAACGGTGGCTCCGATCGAGTTGGCTGAAACACGGGCGACGATCATCAACAGCATGATCTCCCAATCGGCCGATGCCGCGATCGCTGCCACGCCCAATACCTTTGCTGAAACCCGCTTTGATGAATCGCGCTACCAAGATGAAGTCGCTGCCGGAGCGGGCTTGTCGTACTACTTCACGAGCGATTTCGTACGCACCGGTCCCCATATTCGTGGCAACACGATTCTCGACAACACCTACAATGGCTTGCTGATCCGGATCGACACCCCGACCGGTGGCAGTTTGGAAACGCTCGAAGTCAACGCTAGGTTTGACGACACGGACATCGTTCATATCCTCATCGACAACCTCATTATAGAGGGCAGTGCCGGCGGTCCGGTTAGCTTGCATGAGCCACCGAGTCTGTTGTTGGCTCAAGCCAATGGGGTCGTTAACGCTCCCACCACCCCCAGTCAGGTTGCTGGAGAGGTTCCCGCGGGCGAGTATGCCTACCGGATGACGTTCGTTACCAAAGATGGGTTTGAAAGTGCTGCGAGTGATCCGAGCATCGCGGTGACCCTCAGTGACACCGGCAAGGTCCAGCTCAACAACCTGCCCACCGTGCCGACGAACACAGATTACGCAGGGCGGAGATTGTATCGGGCTCCCATCACCGGAACCGATGCAGATGGGCAGCCGATCTATGGCGAGTTCGTGCGTGTGGCACGGCTGAACACCAGCTCGACGGCGTTTGAAGACAAAGTCGCCGAGGGACTGACCCCGCTCGACCCTGAGCGAGTGAGCGACACGGGCCTCGCCCTGGCCGGACGACTGGATCCGGGTTTGACGATCGATCCTGGTACGATCGTGAAGCTCAATCAGTCTCGCATCGACGTGACGTTTGGCGCGCGATTGTATGCTGAAGGAACCGCGACCGCTCCGATCGTGATGACCAGCCTCAACGACCGCCGCTACGGTGCGGGCGGCACATTCAATACCAACGGATTGTTTCAAGACTCGACCCCAGGCGCTACCACCGCCGTGGAAGCGGGCGATTGGGGCGGTGTATTCGCTGCCTTCGGCGCCGAAGCTTCCTTCGATCACGCAGTCTTGGCCGGCGGTGGCGGAACGACGCGGGTGGAGGGTGGCTTCGCCAGCTTCAATGTCATCGAAGCTCACCAGAGCGACCTTCGAGTCGCCAACACGCGGTTTGAGAACAACGACGATGGGCGTGGATTCGTCAACGATGAGGACAATAGCAACAATAATCCCGACGACCCACGCGAAGAGCGTGTGGGCCGGGTCAACAACGCCAGTGGCACGATCTTCGTACGGGCCGCTCAGCCCGTGATCACCGGGAACACTTTCGTCGATGGCAATGGTCCGGCCATGACCTTTGACGTCAACAGTTTTACCTGGCAAGAAGTCACTGATTATGGTCGTTCGACAGCAAACCCCGATGCGGTCAGCCTGGCGGATAATCTCGATGCCATGGACCTGCGTGGAAACAATGGGCCGTTGATCAAGGGTAACTCGATCGATACCGACGGCAGCGACAATGGCGGCCTCGCCGGACTCGAAGTTCGCGGCGGCAAGGTGGCAACGGAAGTCGTTTGGGACGACACCGATATCGTGCACATCGTCCGTGATACGATCGAAGTCCCCAATCAACACATCTACGGCGGCCTGCGTATAGAAAGCGACGCGCGAGCGTCTCTGGTGGTCAAACTGGCCAACCAAGACGAAGGCGTCGACGACGCCCTGCTGCAACGTCGGGCTGGGATCATCGTCGGTGGGAACAGCTATACCGCCGAAGACCAACTCATCGACATTGCCGACCGAGTCGGTGGTAGCCTGCAGATCGTTGGCATGCCCGATTTCCCTGTCATCCTGACTTCGCTCAGCGACGACGCCGTCGGCGCCGGTTTCACACCGGACGGCCGCGCCAACGTGGACACGGACAACAACGGTATCGTTCTCGACCAACGGACGTCGACGGATAGCAGCGACCGTTTGCCGCCGCTGTTGCCGCTGAGCCCCTCCTTCGGCAACAACGATTCGGAAGTGGACCTGGGACGCCAGGGCGGTGGTGTCGCACCCGATGCACCGTACTTGATCGATGATGACGTCCCCGCCGACGCCGTCGGCCACCTGCAGACCGCAGTCGGCAACGGTGGGCGGATCGACACCATCGAAGTCACCGGATTCGACGCTGCCCAGCAACAGCAGCTCGCGACCGCGAACCTGGCGTTCCTCTACACGACGTTCATCAACGTCACCCAAGACACGCTCCCAGGGATCCCCAACCCGGCGCCTATCGAGCTGTCCGATGCCTTCCTGCCGACACAGCCGATCGCGATCGATCTGACCAGCGACGACCGTGTCGTCAGCAGTGGTACCTACGATATTGACTACGAACTCGCTGGAAACCCGGCTGCGGGAACGCAGTATCCCACCGTATTCGGGAGGCAGATTCGCTGGCAGGCTGAGACGTTCATCCTCGACAACCGGGGTACGATCTACACCCAGCTGACCTTCGAAACCGCCGATGGATTGCCTTTCGACGCGGGTCGGATCAACTCGATCGACGTGATCAGCTACGACAATTCCGGCAGCCCCGGCTTGGACGATGGCAATAATCTCCTTTATGAAGTTGGCACGCCTGGCCAAGCCGATTTCCGGCTGACCACGGTCAACCAAGACAACGGATTGGCGTTCAGTCACGGTGGCGTCTATGTGAACGATTCACTCAATCAAGACAACGCCACGTACACTGGGTTCTCTGCCGGAGCCGGATATGTACTCGGCCAGATCAACAATGATCAACTGGTGTCTGGTTTGGGCACATCGCTCGATGGCGCACACTTCCAACCCGGGCTACAGTTTTTGGCACCGCCGGCTGCTCCGACGTTTGAAGGGGTGACACCTGGGACGTCAGCTATCGGTCCGGCTGGTAATTTCGACACAGCACATGCGTGGCGTCTCGATAACGACGCCACCGACGCCAAGGTAACCTCGTTCCTCGAGTTCATTCCCTCGGACCCATCGGCTGACCCGTTCCCCTTCGACACATCGAGCAACCTAGCGGGCGTGGGCACGTGGGACGGCATCGTGATTCGCGAAGCGGCATCGGATTCCAATGCCTCGCTAACGGCGGAGAATGAACCCGCCAATGTGGGAGACAGCGATACCAACGCGTTGGCGAGCCGATCGCAGTACCTCGGCGAAGTCGCACCGGATCGCGCATCCGGTGATGAAAACCGGCGACTCGGACTGATCGTCGACGGTGAGCTTTCTAGCAGCAGTGATATCGATGTCTATTCGTTTGTTGCCGAAGCCGGGACGCAGGTGTGGATCGACATTGATCGCACCGACCTGAGCCTCGATACGGTCGTCGAACTCGTCAACGCCAATGGTCAAACCATTGTGCTGTCCGACGACGCCATGGCCGAAGCGGCCGCGATTGAAGAGTTGCTCTCCCTCGACGCCGCCGACCCATCCACGGCGGCCCGCCGCGCGGAACTGACGCGGATAATCGAGTCACGTACCGGACGGGGTGCCGACGGTTTGAGCATTGATTCGGTCTTCGGATTGGCGACTGGCCAGATCGACGCCAGCGGCGGTTTGGCGGCGTTCCAAGACAATTATTCCATCAATTCACGCGATGCCGGGATGCGAGTCATCCTGCCCGGTGTGATCGGCCAAAAGACGCTTTATCACGTCCGCATCCGTAGCGCCATCTCACCGCAGTCCAAGGCGACCCTGACGCCTGACGAGAAGAACAAGATGGTGGTCGGCGATACCAGTGACGTTGCCGTTGACGAAGAGGATCTCCTCAACCAGTCGGGCAGTTTGCGAGCCGGGCTGACCAGTGGTTCCTATCAACTGCAGGTCCGTATCGAAGAACCCGATGTTTTCGCGGGCACCCAAATTCGATATAGCGACGTGCTGTATGCCGACAATGGCGTGCAGGTCATCGGTGGCCCGATGCACAGCCCATTGTCGGGCGAAGATTTTGAAACCGCTGGTGACAACGGCACGCTCGCCAATGCTCAGCGATTGGGGCTCTACGATACGCAGTTCACCGGTGACCCCGACCTGCCCGCCAACGTAGTCGTCCAACCCGACGGCTCGATCCTGATCTCGCGTGACGATGCCCAGTCCAACCGCGTTGACGTGGAACTGAATAACGGTGCCGGACCACTGTCGTCGGATCGTTTGGCGAAGAATATCTCGGGAACCATCGATGGGATCGATGACGTCGATTGGTATGAGTTCGAAATCGACTATCAGAAGCTCACCCGTGACGACGCGGCGATGTATCTCGCCACGGTGTTTGACATCGATTACGCCGATGGCGCATCGCGAGCCGACCTTTCGCTGTACGTCTTTGACGGAGATGGAAACCTCGTTCTCATTGGTGGCGATTCGAATATTGCTGACGATATCAGCCTGTCATCGGGAGGCACCTCCGATCTGTCTCGCGGTTCCTTCGGCACGGCCGATCCTTACATCGGTTCAGCCGAACTCCCCGAGGGCACCTACTACGTCGCAGTGTCGAACAAGTTCCAAGCTCCCTCGCAGTTGGATCAATTCACCAGCCGCGATGCCACGAACCCACTCGTTCGCTTGGAACCGATCGATAGCACCCGCCGAATTGCTGAAGAGGGATTCAATTCGCTCAACGGGTTCTCCAATTACAGCCAAGTGGCGGAGGGGCCGATCGTCCCTGTCCTATTCGATGACGATTCGATTGTTGAACAGACACTCGATGACGTGTTCCTGTACGTCAACAGCGGCTCGGGATTGTTCCTCGTCAACCCGTTCACCGGTGAACGGTATGCAGACCTCGGAGGATTCGGAACCGAGATTCGGGACGTTGCCTTTACCGCCAACGGGGAACTGTTTGGCTACACCGTGCCGCAGGACCTCAACGACGGCAGTTACCAGTACACCCGCATCGATACCGTCACAGCGGGCCTGACCAATTTGGGCGGTACAGGAATTGGCACGTTCCATGACCTGGAAGTCGAAGAAGACGCGGTACAAGTTCTCGACGAGGACAGCGACGATGGTTTGGTCATTGAAGGGATCACCATCCGGGCTCGATTTGGTAACGAAACGGGATACTTCGTCGCCGATCGGCCGGTCGGGCAGCAAGGACTCGAGCCGGGGCCAGGGCTCACTCGCCAAGGCTACACGGAAAACATTCTGTATGCGTTCGATGAAGAGACCGGTGAGGCTACCGGTCCGGACTTTGATCTGACGCTCTCCAATGCAGGTGCCGGTACGAACATTCGTGAAATCGGTCAGATCGATACGCACGACGACCCCGATGATGGATTGCCGGAAGACGCCAACGTGATCGGTGTCTCGGCGGCGACAGCCGTCAATTCCCAGGGTGTGGCAGTGCCGCAACTCTATGACGGTGACACCTTCACACTGACCAATGGTACGGACTTCGTCACCTTTGAATTGAATCAGGGCTTCACCTTGATCTCGTCGAATCCGGCGAGCATCCCCAACGGAACGATTCTGAACGTGACGTTGCCCGGACAAGCTCCGGTAACATTCGAATTGACCAATGCAGGCAACGCGACGACACCGGGCAATATCGTTGTCCCGATCGATCGCAGTGCCAGCGACACGGTTTTCATTGAGTCCCTTGCCAAAGCAATTCAAGCCGAAGGAATCCCAGTTTCCTATGCGGGAACCCAACTGGCATTGCCGACAGCGACAGCCGCGACACTGACCCCGCCGAGCGGAAACGCAGTCACCGGCCTGGCACTCAGTGGCAGCAACCTGGTGCAACCGGGCAACGTTCCCGTCACGCTGCTGCCAACCGATACGGCCGAAACGCTGTCCAATCGAATCGTGCAAGCGATCTCGGTGGCCAACGCCAACGGAAGTTTGCCAACCGTGATCGGCACCTCTCTCGGAAACGCTGTGCGAGTCACTGGCGTGGTCGTCAGTGCTGACTCGGTCAACGACAATCTGAAGCTCGGCGGATACGCCAATGGTGGCCGCATCACGGGCGTGGAGATGATCGGCAGTGGCCTGTATGCAGTCTCGGATAATGGTGGGCTGTACTATGTTCCACCGGGCCCCCTGGGCGTCAACTTTGGTAGCAACAACAACGTCGGCCAATACGTTCAGTCCGCGACCGATTTGATCGGGATCAACTTCACTGGCTTGCGAGCGGGTCCGAACAATCTTCTCGACGCGCAAGGCCGCCAGATTCTCTTTGGCATCACGGGTAGCGGGACGATCCACGCGTTCAATCTCGAGGGTGAACTGCAGGGCGTCTTTGCCGGTGGGCGCACGTCCATTGAGACGGGTATCAACAACGCTCAGGGACTCGATTTCTCGACCCTGAACTACAACCTGTGGCACGTCAGCGACGCTCGCGGCGACGACGAGGGGCATGGCATCAACGAATCGTTCAGCGGTGCCCGGCCAGATCAGAACGGCAACAACTCGCTCGTATTCAACTACACCGACGATGCCTTCAACGGTCTCTACGCACCCGGTGAAGCTCCGGTAGAGAACCGGACCACGGACGCGGAGAACGTCCGTCAGGACGGTCAAGCTGTCCACAACACGTACAACTTCCCGGGCGGTGCTCGCGGTGAAGTCCAATCCAACGCGTTCTCGCTCGAGGGCTACGCGGCGGCCGACGTGCCGATGATGTACTTCAACTACTTCTTGGAAACCGATGGCGTTGACCAAGATCTCGACGCCAATGGCAATCCAATCAATTCGTTGTTTGGCAACGATCAAGATTCGCTCCGCGTTTACGTGGTCGATCAATCGGGTGTCGAGCACCTCGTCGCCACTAACAATGAGGCGCGTCGCGACGGAACCCTTGACGATGAGTTCGACGATCCCGCTGAATTCGGGATCTACGACGACGACATCGACGTCGACGTGCAACAGCTCTACGACAACACCGGAACGTGGCGTCAAGCACGTGTCCCGTTGGACCAGTTCGCCGGCCAGTCCGGACTATCACTGCGGATTGAATTTGCGACGGCGGGCACCACGTCGACATTGACCGGTGAGATTCGCGCCGTCGGTGGTTCGCAGTTGGTCGACGGCGAGACACTCGTTATCAACGGAGAAACCTTCTCCATCGATTTGGCGCCGACCGTCACGTTCTCCTCGGGAACGTCCCTGGCAGAACTTTACACCGATCCTGCGGCGATCTCTTCGTTCACCGTCGACGGTCAACAGTATGTGCTCAACGACGGCACCCGCGTGATTCCCGCTGGAGCGATTTCGATCAACGTGCTGCAGGACTTCCCTGCCGGCACGGAGCTGTCGAATCTTACCGCAGGCGACATCGCTCGCGCCGTCGCGGCACCGTTCGATAGCCAAATCGATCTGGACCGGATGCTGCCGTCGGGAACCGAAATCGAGCAGTTCTACGCTACCCATCCACTGCCCACCGGCGTCGACCCGAATTCCTACTACGCCGCGAACCCCGACGAACTGTATTCGATTTACCTCAACGGCACCGAATATGTGCTGATCGATACCGACAGTGAGCGGGCGGACTTGGACCTGCCCTTTGACGATGAACTGTTCGCCGCACGCCCCACTGTCGACGTGTTGGAGCTTTACAAACTGTTCAATCCCACGGCACCTACGACGATCACACTCGATGATTTGAGTGTCGATGATGTCGCCGAGGTCGTCGGACTGCGTATCGGCGAAACCGACCAAGCTGTCGATTACGACCAGCTCGTGCCCTCAGGCAACGCACTGGACAACTACTATATCAATCGCGATGCGACCTTCATTGTCACGATTGATGATGTGGAGTACGTCCTCGACGATGGACTGCGTACGCTGCAATCGGGACAAATCAGCGTCCCGTTGGGTTCGGACGTGACCCAAGTCGACATCCCGGGAGAACTGCAGGCAGCGGTCGAAGCGAACACGGGCGTTCAGGCACCTGTCTTCGAAACGGTCTCCTCGTTTGATTTCAGCGATTCTTCCGATCCGGTCGACCCGTTTGGAAACCCCAACTCCGCTGGTGATACCGGGCGCAACGACTTGACCTATCAAGCCACGCCGCTGCCCTACACAAGCGGAAACATGGTGATCGACGGACGCGGTACGCTCGGTACGATCACGCCAACGTTGATTACCAACCGTGGTGACGTGGATCTTTCGAGCATCGACGTGGTGGCGGGAACAACCGTCACGGTCGAGGTCACTGCGGATCAACCCGGTGTGGAAAACAACATCCGGTTCTTTGACGAGGCCGGAGTGGAACTGCGGTCGGACAATGGAAATTTACTGGCACTGAACAATGTTGCCGCCGGCACCGTTTCGTTCATCGCCCCGTCCGACAGCACCTACTACATCGGCATCAGTGGCCCGGAGAACGCGAGCTACGATCCGCGGATCGCTGGCAGCACCGACGCCGCCCAAACCGGCGGATACGCCGCGAAGATTACGGTTCAACCGGAGCTGACGATCACGGCCATCGACGCGAGCGTCGAGTTCAGTGGAGCGGGCGATGTGACGACGCCTGCGGACAGCGGATTGTCCGTCACCAACCAGAACCCGCTCACCGGCACGCCCATCGTCGTCAATAGCACGGACTCTCCTGAAGAGGTTGCCGAGGCCTTGCAGTTGGCGGTCGCAAACCGCTTTGCCGGAGGCGATATCTCGTTGATCCCGCGTCTTGGTTCGGCCGTTCGCCTGCCCGAATTGACGTTTGACGAAGATCAACTCGGACCGTTCACGTCCACGGCGCAGCGATACGGCGATCGCTTTGGCGGGGACTATCAAGCAGGGGCTTCTGACAACGCCCATGAAGGCGTCTACATCGATGACATCATCATCGGGTTCGCCGAACGTGGCGAACTCGTCACCGCAGCGACCGAGACGCCACAGGACGAGGCGTTCGTGGACTCGGGTGAATTGTCGCTGACGTCACCGCCAGAATCACCACGGCCGACCCAATCGGGTCCTTATCAACTCGAGATTCGCGATGCCTCCGAATACATTGCCTCGGGCGTGATCGACAGCTCTCTGCCCAACCTCGTCGATGGCCGATTCCGTGCCTTCGATACCAACGATCGTTTGGTCTCGGGAGCCGCTTCGCTGGTTACCAAACCAGCGGCAGAGATCGTTGACGGCTCGACGTTCACCATCGCCGGAGCCAGCCAACGTGTGACATTCGAATTTGACGTGTTGCCCGCGAGCGGCCCAAGCAACGGGTTTGCTCAGAACGCCAATCGAGTTGTCGTCCAAGTGGCCTCTGACGCGACAGCGGAAGAAGTTGCCGACACGATCATCGAGCGTATCAATTCGCAACAGGTCAGTTCGATCCTTGGCGTCTCAGCCAATCGTGGCAACCTGACGCAGGTCAACTCATCCGACAGCGTTCCGGACAAACGCGTCAATTTGGTCGGTGCGACTTCCGTACTCACCAACGACATCGGCGCCACCGCGTTCGTATCGACAATTTCCGATGACCTGCGTGGTGACTCCAACCGCGATCGCGTCGAACAAGGCCAGATCATCATTGAAAACAGTCGGTTTAGCTACAACGAGGATGCGGGACTGCAGATCTCGCGTGCGGCCGCTGAGAGCGTGATCTCGCAGAGCCCGCTCGACGCAACTCCTTCGGTGCTCACCTACGCCCGCAGTTTCAATGAGCTCAATTCGGAGAACCTGATTCCGGGTGTGGTCGCTCGCAACAACGAGTTTGCCTACAACCAGAACGTCGGCATCGATATCACGGGATTGGAAAACGGCGGACTCGCTGCCCAAAACCCCGTCGGCTTCGACCGCATTATCAACAACACCCTTGTCGGTGGCACGATCACTCCTGCGGTGAGTCTCGGCCCTCAAGTATTCGCGGGCACCTTCTATCCCGAAGGTGGAGTCTCGTTCGCCGACAGTGTTCTCGACAGTGAAACGATGCTCGGGCCCGACGTGGAGCAGTCCTTCACCGACAGCGAAGCGGCCTTGGGCTCACCGGATTGCTATGGCGTTTCAGCCACGGATCCGGAGAATGGATTGTTCACCTTCTCACTTGGATCGGGTGGCCACGCGACATTCGTGTTCGAGGACAACCTGCTCACAGGTAGCTCGAGCAGCCCCAACGACTTCATCGGTATCGGTGATGGTGTTGCCGATCTGCAGATTTTCGAAGCCGGTATCCCCGAGCGGGTTCGAGTCGAAATCAGTCGCGATAACGTCACGTATTTCAACGTTGGCGAGATCTTTGGACTCGATAATACGATCGACTTGGACGCCTTCGGTTTCGGTTTGAACGACCGCTTCTCCTACGTGCGTCTGACCGACCTTTCGCCTGCGGGAACGAACAACTTTGGGGCTGCCGGAGCAGATATCGATGCCATCGGCGCGATCTCGACCGTGCCTCGCGAGAGTTTCAGCCCAGGTCAAACCGGGATTCGGGTCGCCGACAACTCGGCCCCCACGTTGCTCAATAACATCGTCAGCAATTTCCAGACTGGCGTGGCGATTCCTCCCACACCATTGCTTTCATCCGGCCAAGTCGATGTGTCGGCTGACCTGACCGTGATCGGGGGAACGACCTACTATCGCAACAACCAACCCGCTCGCATCTCCGGTGTGGATGGCTACGGCCAATCGGCTCAGTTCATCAATCCGAGCGACCAGGTGTTCGTCGATCCGTACAACCTGATCTTCACGCCACAGTCGCGAACTCCTGTCATCGACAGCGGCATCGCGTCGCTGGAAGATCGTGCGTCGCTGGCCACGCTCCGCAATTCGCTCGGCCTGCCCGTCAGTCCGATCGTGGCGCCGCTCTATGACGCCAACGGCCAACTCCGTGTGGACGATCCCACCTTCGCCACCCCTCAGGGCGTTGGGTTGAGCGGGTTCATCGATCGCGGTGCACAGGAACGCACCGATAACGAGGGCCCGCGATTCGTCCTCACGTCGCCACGCGGCCAAGACTTGATCTTCGACGACGAGTCGGACCTGTTCGGCCGCTCGGTGACTCAGGGCACCATCTACGACGCCTTTGAAATTCAATTGATCGACGGCATTCGCCCCGCCGACACCGGTTACGGAGTGGGCGTCAATGACAACACCGTCACGAGCGAAAACCTGCTGGTCACGCGATTGGTTCTCGGTAATACCGAAACCGAAGTACTGCAGGAAGGGATCGATTACCGCTTCGCTTACGAACCCGCCGACAACACGATTCGGATCACGCCTATCGCCGGAATCTGGGATGATAACGCGGTCTACACCGTGGAATTCCTCGGTGCCCAAGACGGCAGCGTGGACGGCTTCAACGCCGTGCTCCAAGCTCAAGCAGGCGTCGAATATAGCGATGGCGATCAAACTTTCATCGATGGCCAAATCCTCGAGACGGAAGTGGGCATTCAGCTCACCGTTCCCTCCGAAGCTTTGATCACAACCGATCCGCTGACGGGAATCTCACAGCCAGCGATCAGTGGCCAAACACTGACGATCTCCGACGGCACGCATCCTGCCGTGACGTTTGAATTCGTGACCGACGTTACCGAACCGATCGATGCCGATGGTCGTTTGCCATCAACCGGCAACTATGCGATCAGCTTGCCCGATACGGCATCTCCGACTCGGATCGTGCAGTTGCTCTCCCAAGCGATCAATCAACTCGTCGCGAGCCAGCCCAACGTACTCGACATCGAAGCGGTTTACCTGGACGACTCCAGCTCAACGGCGAGTGACAGCGGACGGCTGCAACTGCTCGGCACGGCGACAAATGCCAACAGCGACCAGAGCTACGTGTCTCTCGAAGAAGACTCGATCTTCCGGCACGTCAATCAAGAGCTCGACGTGCAGCTGTTGCCTGATGCGACCGTTGACGCAGACGGCACTCGCCTGACGAACTACAACGAGACCATCAACGTGTTCGATGGCTCCCGTGAGATTGCCTTCGAATTCGATTCCGACGGCATCCTCAATGTGGTCGGACCGGACGTCAATCGTGTCGTCTTGCCAGTCGATCCGGATGCGTCGCCACGGGAACTCGTCCAGTCCCTCCTGCAAGGGTTCCGGGACGTGGGTCTCGACGTGCAAGCATCGGGGGCCTCGGGCGTGTTCCGCGTCCGCGGTACCGACGGACCGATTTCGGTGACGTCTCTCGACGGCGCAGCCCTGGTGACGGGTAACAGTGAAATTGGCGTTTCGCCTGGGTTCGGATTGCAAATTCCGACGACCGATGGAGAAACATCGCTGGCCGTGCAAGACGGTCAGACGTTCACGATCGCGCTCGGCCTGAGTGATCCTGTGACCTTCGAAATTGACTTCGACGGTGACCTGCTCGACCCCGGTGCCACCCCGGTGAGCGTGATTGGGGGTGGCCAAGGTGGTTCGCCCGACCTGCTCGCTAATGCGATTGTCGCTGCGGTTTCGACTGCGTTCCCATCGCTGACGCCCGTCAATCGCGGCGGCGGAAGTGTGACGCTCGGCGGCGAAGAGGATACCCGGTTGAATACCGCCAGCACCGTGCTCGAACAGATCGGTTCAGCTGGCGACCCGGCATCGGAACCCGTCGTCATTCGCTACAACGATGACGCCTCCACGGTCGCAGCGACATTTGCCGACGCAGCCATCGCGGCGGGACTCGGCGGTCCCGACGGGACGGATGTGAAGTTGGTCGATAATCGTGTCCTGCTGCAAACCACCAGCACTCCGCTGGGCGATTCGATTGTTACCGAGTTCATCGCTGACAAGGCTGGCAACCGCTTGCAACCAGCGTCCGAACGCTCCCCGTCGCAGGTCGAAATCCTCGTCGGTGACCTCTACGACTATGGTGACGCCTCGCTCACCTTCGGCGACGCTCAACAGTACCCGGTCACCATCCAAACCAATGGCCCGCGTCACAAGATTGTCGATGGCGAAAACGATGCCCTGTATCTCGGTGCCTCGGTGACAGCCGACGTCAACGGTGCCAACGATGATGCGGATATCGATGACGGTGTGACCTTGCTGGGCACGCTCCAGCCTGGTTTCACGACCGATTTCCAAGTCTCGATCAACCAGGGCCAAGACGCGCCGTTGCCAGCTCAAGCGAGCTACCTCGATGCGTGGTTTGACTGGAACGGTGACGGTGTCTTCGGCAACAGTCCCGGGGAAGTGTCGCGGGTCAGTTTCCCGGCCAACAACCCGTTCTTGATCAACACTCTCTCGGTGAACGTCCCCGCTCAGGCTGAGCTGGGTGACGTGCAGGCTCGCTTCCGCCTCAGCTACACCCAGGATCTGGGAGCGTTGGGGGCCGCCGACGCCGGTGAAGTGGAAGACTACGTGTTCACGGTTGTCGACAATCCGTTCACGGGCCCCACCGATTCCGAAGACGTCAACGCCAGTGGCACGGTCACTCCGCTCGACGCCTTGTTGATCATCAATGTGCTCAACGCCAACGATGGTCCTGTCGATCTTGCCAACGTTCCTGCTGGATTGGAGTTGCCCGCCTACCCCGATGTCAACGGGGACGGCAGGATCACCTCGCTCGATGCGTTGCGGGTCATCAATCGCCTCAACAGCGAAAACCCGAACCACATCCCAGGTGGCGAACCGATCGATGCGGCTGCCTCCCGCTCGGTGTCCTACACACCCGTTGCTGACGGGGTGATGGCAACCAATGCTACGGTTGCCTTCGATCCCACCGTGGTACCGATGTCGACGCTGAGTGAGGACGAACCAACCGGTGAACCTCTGCCTGAGCAAGGTCCCGTCCTTGTCAACGCGGAGACGAAATCGTCCGATACGAGCGTGTTCGACTCGCCCGCGACGATGCAGCTCGACAGTATCGTGGACTCGCTTGCCCAGGACCGAGAAGAAGCCCAATCGTCACAATCGGACAATGAAATGTCCGCCGTCGACGAGTTTTTCGCTGATTTGAGATGATTTCGGTCCGGTTGGATCGACAATAGAGATTGTGATTGACAGACGTCCGGGAAACTTTTTAAGTCTTCCGGACGTCTAATAAGCAACACACGATGAATAAGTTTCGGTTTTTGTAGTGGACGAGGCGACGAGTCCTGCGGCTTTGGACTCGTCGCCTCGCCCACTACGACAGAAATTGATCGTGCGTTGCTAACCTGTAAAGCCTTGAATCGCTAGCGTTTCGGGCTGTTGATTTATTCGATACTGGCGCCGCAACGGTTAGCCGAGTTCCGTAAGGCACCGGGTAGCGGCCCATACTCGGCCGCCCACGCGTGTCGGCTCAATAAATCGACTGCTCAGCTTGCCGCGGGGTATGATCAGGTGCCCATCAAGATAATCCTCTATTGGCAACATTGCCCGTGTCGTGTCAAAAACGCTTAATCCGCCGGCCACTTCGACTCGAATCCCTCGAGCATCGCCGTGTGATGGCGGCTGGCCTGCCACTCGGGGCGACCCCTCACGATACCGCTGAGTTCATGCTCGGGACGGTCACCGTGACACCGATTTTTCTCCAATCGGACGGGTCGATCGACAACTCGTCACAGAGCTGGACCCCGGACGAGATCGATTCGGTACTCGAGAACATCACCGACGGCGCGAATTGGTGGAGCGATCTGCTGGACACGCTCGACAGCGTTCACACGCTCGAGTTCACGATCGATGACACCTATGCCCGCAACCCAGTCGAGACCGGCTACGAGCCGATCGATCAACCGAGCAACAGCTACAACCAATACGTCGGCGAGTTTCTCGATACCGTAGGTGTCGATCCGTCGCTGCAGCTGGACGATGGGATGCTGGCGTTCAACCATTCGCAACGGGAGAAGTTCGGCACCGATTGGGCGTTCTCGGTGTTCATCGCAGATTCGTCGGATGATCACGACGGCTATTTTGCCGAGGGCGGTTCCTTTCGCGGTGCGTTTGCCTTTCCAGGAGGCATGTATTTCGTCTCCCCATCGACGCGGCCGACGAGCACTTTCACGCATGAGATGGGACATATTTTCTGGGCGTTCGATGAATACCCTGGAGGGGCGGGTTACAATGCGTCCCGCGGTTATTACAACACCCAAAACACCAACGCCTGGGACAACCCCACCTCCGGCTTCGAGCAACAGGTCAGCATCATGGCTGACTACAACCGTCTCGTCAGTGCTTTCGCAACCCACACGTCACCCGCTTCCACGCTCGCGATGGTCGGCTGGCAAGATTCCGATGGGGACGGCGTCTTCGATGTGCTCGATGTCCCACTGAATTTCTCAGGCTCGGGCGGTTTCGATGCGGAAACAGGCTTTTTCGAGTTCCATGGGGAAGCATCTGCCGGCACCTTGGCGAATCAAAATTCGTCAGGCAACCAAAGCGATATCTCGATCAACCGCGTCAGCAGCCTGGATGTTTCGATCGACGGCGGTGACTGGGCCAGTATCGCGGCGCCGGATTCCTATACGGCAACGTTCGATCTCGCGATCAACATGCCGGCAGAGTTCAGCACGATTTCCTTCCGAGTTCGCGACGCGGTGACGGGCATCACTAGCGACATCTGGTCGGCGACGCCGACGACACCGCTGCTGCCGGAGTCCTCCGCGCTCGCAGGGTACGCTTTCGTCGACTCTGGCTCAGCTTCCGCTCCTTCCGCGGACGATGTTCTGCTGAGCAATGTTTCGATTCATGTGACGGCAGCCGATGGGCGTGAACTGCCCCATGGGAACCTGGACGCAGCCTCGCTGCCGCTCGATACGGAGTTAGCCACCGTCACAGGCATCTCTCTGAGTGGTAAGCTCGGCGCCTTGAACACGGACACGCGCGTCCAAGAGGTCGCCGCGCTCGCTGACCAACCACTGATTCATGTTCATGACGTTCAGTTGCAGTACTGGACGCCCAATCTAGGTGCCCGAGTCACGGCACTGGCGACGCTGGACCAAGCCACTGGGTATGTGGAGGTCGACGTGGTGGGGCTGCAGAACGACGAAGCCGCCTATGCCCGTGTCGAGGCCTACGATGCCGACGGGAATCTTATCGACCGGTCGACCACTGATCTTCGCAATGACTCCGATGGCGGCCTGGATTACGGCGAAGAACAAACCTTGACCCTCCACGACCCCGACGGCGAGATCGCGTCGATTCGAATCATGGGGCACGCTGGTACCGAAATCGGGGCCACGGCGATCCGCACGGGAGTTCCCCGTTATGTAACGACGGATGCCTATGGAGCGTTCGTGCTAGGCGAATTGCCGAGCGGCAGCTATCGCCTCACACCGACGGCGCAGAACATCATCTACGAATTCGATCCGATCGTCATCACCACCAACGCCCCCACCCCGATCGAGCTGGTCGCCGAGCAAGTCGTTAACCCCTGGCACAACTCCGCATTGGCCGTCGACGTCAACCAGGACCAGATCGTGACGGCGATCGACGCTCTGCAGGTCATCAATTATCTCAATACGTTTGGGGCCGGTGGGCTCGCCAACGCCGATGCGTTCGCCAGCAAGATCGACGTGACCAACGACGGCACCATCACAGCCCTCGATGCCCTGCGGGTAATCAATTATCTCAATCAACGTGAGAATTCATCGGCGAGATCAGCCGAACCCATCGCGCCGATGATGGTCACCACAGACCACCGAGACGACCGGACCGCCGAGACGCCGCCGCTGCCCGCCCCCGTCGGTATCGACGACGTGCTAACCGAGCCAGTCGACTGGACAGACCCGCTCGCCACCACACTCAGCGACGATCGGTTCTCGATGCGCATCCTTTAATACCGATCGTCTCGGCCGATGGCGGGTAGGAACGGCACCGGGTTGCTAAGCAACGCACGATCAATGTTCTGTCGTGGGGGACGAGTCCAAAGCCGCAGGACTCGTCGCCTCGTCCACTGCGAAAACCGACACTGATTCATCGTGTGTTGCTAATTCTGGTTCATCCGACGGAAGCGTGCGCAGAGCACAGCGGAAGGTTTTTTGAGGCATGGCTCTCGTATCCAATGATCGTTCAAAAATGCGTCCCTGACGAACAAACGCTCGCCAGGGACCGACAACACCATTGGCGTACCGCTTTTGCAGGGAAACGCTGGCGACCGAGATATCCCTTGCCAAGCCAGCACCTCTGCAGAGCTCGGCTCCGTTTCTCGGGATTGAATTTCAGAATCTGCGATTGCTTGAGTGAGGCTTCCGACGATACCTTTGACATCCATGAGGCTTCCTTTCCTGCGGTGTTAGTTTGAGCACCAACATTTTGCAGGAGGAAGCCTCTTTTCGTGAATACCAATCTCGCCAGATCACAGGCGCACTACGCGGATCGCACCCCATCGAGAGGTTGAAAGACCATCTCTCCCCCCGCGAAGGTCAAACCGTACATCGATCCAGCGGGATGCTGGCCACAAGCGCCGGGGTCTTGGCAGGATGCATGCGAGTGGCCAGCCATTTCGATCGGACATCCGGCAAAGGGCATGAAACCGAGGTAGCGAAACCCGTACAGCCGCTTAACGTTGCATGCATCACGCCCGACCACTGATTCGTAGAATCCAATCGGAACGTTGCGGGCCGGCACGGTAAAGGAAACGCTCTCAGCAGCACGATCGCTCGCAGATGTCGGCAACAATCCGCCGGCAGCACTGAGCAAGCTCCCGATCGCCTCCACATTCTCATCGGTTTGACTGTCGAGTTCCTGGCTGATCTCGGTAAGATTCCAACCGTCCTCAAGCTTGATGCCAACGTCCGCGATCCCGCACCCGCTGCGAACGCTGATCGAATACTCTTCGCTGAAGTCCGGCAGATAGACCAACGAGATCCGAACCAACCCCGGGGTGATTTGTGACTCGGTCTTGCTGACCGCGATCTCTGCCGGTTCGATCTTCAAATAGGGTTTGGGGCGGTAGTAACGAATCCCACAATCTTGATCATCGGGATTCTTGCGAACCATCACCTTGGGCGTGCATCCCGTTGTCATGATGGCGAACGCCAAGAGGAACAACCATCTTTGCCAGACTAAGAAGCTTTGGCTGGGGGAAGTTTGACGATGGATAGCATGCTCAGTGGCCACAGTTGCCTCCGGTGCGAACGGACAGTGGATTTAACTCTTTGATCGGTCGCGTCGATCATCCGTAGCCACTCCCCGCAGCGGCTGTTGGATTAGGCAATCTGCAAAGGGTACGCGTGCCGATACAAGGAGCCTCGACGGACGGCGTTGGGCCGCAAACTCTTCAGTTCGTTTGCGGGTACAATCGAGAGGTGGTGCCCCGCTAGCAACTGGCTTGTCGCCGCCTCGCCGCTAGCGTGGAGCGATTCGTTTTCCAGGGCGACAGCCCGCGCCTCCCCCAATCCAATCCGCGTCTGTTTTCCCGCTTTTCAATCTGCAGTGCTGCATGACTCGTCTCCTACTCCTCTTCCTGTTCTTCACCGCCACCACGATCGCTGCCCAAGAGACGGTTCCGTCGGGCAGTCCCGACGTGAAATTGACAGCGGAGGAGCAACAGATCCATCAATTCTTCGATGACTACCAAAACGCGACCCAAGCCGACTCGGTGGCAGAGCAGACCGATTTTTTTGATTTTGAGGAACTCGCGCGAGACGTCGTTGAGCGGTCGGGAGTCGCCATCGAACCGGGCCTACAGACGCAATTGGCGGCGGCGATGCGTGCTCAGGTCGAGCGGCAGTTCGAGATGCTCGATGCCCCGTGGACACGGCACCAAATCGCCCAGATTGATTTTTCCCGAGACGGGGCCGTCGCAGATGTGTTCGTAAGATGTTGGTCGGAGGAACTCGGGACGGCGCGCGAGCTCTACGTGCTCAAGCAGATCGATGGGAAGTGGCGGATCTGCGACGTCAGCCAGTTGTCTCTCGGTGTCTCCACGGTAGCACTCGCCGCGATGGGTCTGCGCGACACCATGCAAAGCAACATCGTCAACGAACTAGCCTACGGCATGAACCAACTCCTGCAGAGCATCATCGAGTGTACCCAGGGAAACATCTACGCCGCCATGGATCACATCGAGGCGGTCGTGGGCCACCCCATCGCCGAGAGCATGCAGACGTTGCGGTGGATCATCTCGGCGGTCACCCACGGCGCCATCGATCCGGCGAGAACGATCGAGTCGCTCGAGAAAGCCGATGCCTTCGGTGAATCCACCCTGCTGGCAGATTACCTGCGTGGGGAAGCTTACTCGGAGCTGGGCCGATTCGACGTGGCCGTCCAATACTTCCGCGCGTATCTCGGGCAATTCGGTGCCGATGCGGACGCCTACCACTCTCTCGGTTATGCCCTCGAGAACCTCGACCGCACCGACGAGGCGATCGAAGCCTACAGAGCCGCTCTCGAGGACACACCCGAATCGATTGCGAATGTCAGTGCACTCGCTCGCGCCCTACCCGAGGATCGCAAGAGCGAGTTGGCCGCCTTTTACGAGAACCTGCCCGACCCCATCGGCGCGTTCGAGACACTGGGCGATACGCTGGTCTACGATTCCGACGCTGCAGGGCTTGAAACCCTGATCGATGCCACCGTAGCGATCGATCCCGATGCTCCGTACCTCGACTACTACCGCGCGATGTTGGATCACCTCCATGGCAACCACCTCGCCGCATTCGATGCTCTCGCCGCGAGTCTCGAAGGCATGGAGACTGATTCGGAGTCGCGGACCTGGTACGAGTTCGCGTTGTGCGACGTCGCCCGTCGATGCGACCGGCTGAACGAGGCCTATGCCATCTGCGTGGACAAGTCCCAGGCGATGGATGTGCTAGCCGATCGCACGGACAACGATGGAGAACTGCTGCCCGACGCGGTGCCCCCGGCGGACGTTGACGAACTCGTGGATGAGTTTCTGAGCGACCATGAAAACGACTTCGACGCGTTGATGCTCGTTGGCAGATCGATGGTGGGACGAGAACAGTATGATCGCGCCCGGGAATTCTTCGTCACAGCCATGGAGTTAGCGGACGATTCGGACCAGCGGGACGAGGCCCTCGAACAATGTGTCTATTGCTACGTTGATATGGACCGGCCGCTCGACGCGTACAACGATCTCGAGCCCAAGGCCGAGGTCGTCGACATGCTCGAGTATGCGTTGGACGATGAGAAGCTATTCGAGGAAGTCATCGATCAATTGCGAGAAGATGCCCCGCATTCGCTTCGGTTTCAGTGGACCACGCTGCAGGAAATGCTCGAAAACGGTGACCACGAAAACGGGCTCAATCGAGTCACCGAGGTTCTCGAACACAGCGAACTGCCCGTCGACGAGACGTACCAAAGAGAATCATTGCAGGTCTATCGGACGCGGTTCCTAATCGGGTTGAAACGATATGATGACGCGATTCTCGCAGCCTATGAAGCTGGCGAACACTCACGTGACTTCCTTCGCGCACTCATCTATGCGGCCAAGGGCGATCGACGGAAATTCATCGCCGCTTACGACAAATGCTTGGCGTTGGAAGGCATGTACAATGCGGAATCGTTCGCCGAGGCTGACGAGGTCCCTGCCAGCTGGTTACCCGATCCTGCCCAACAGAACAGGACGGATGATAACGGACGGTTCTCGTCCTACAGTCAAGTCCGCCGGGTGGTGCTGTTGCTCGACGAGCCACGCCGCGTCAATGCAGGACGCGTGATCGAGACCGCCCAAGCGTTGGGAGAACCCCTCTACGCAATTGAGCGGCGACAAATGACGGCGGAAGAAGACGACTATGTGTTCCAGGCGAATGGCAACTGCGTGATCATGGCTACCGAAAACTGTCGTTACTTTCTCCACTCCAGCGACGGGCCCTATCTTCATGACGCTGATCAGTTAGCAGCTGAGATTGGTTTCCAGGACGATCTCAGCGATCGGATTGGCAAGCATTCCGCATGGCTGGCGATCGATATCTTCCAGTGGCCACAGCGCATCGATCAGGAAGGAGCCCAGGCGATCCCGCAGTCCGCATCGAAGCGTCTTGCCCGATTTGCCGAGTACCTCGCCGGCGACGCGGCGACCGTGGCTATTCATGCCGACACCGATCGGGCGACCCTCTGCGACGCCGCTTTCTTTGAGAAGCTCGCCAGCGACGATCCGATGTCCGCCTTTGAGAATGAGGTGGAGTGAGGGACGCGGGGCGATGTTTTTTAGGAACACGGGAGTCGTATCCGGTGGTGTTCGCTTGCCCTCAAACCACCGGCTGTTTTTTAAACGCCATTGGCGTAGGGCGAGGCTTGGTTTTCTGTCAGTCAAGCTGACAGGGGAACGCGTGTCGATGGCGCGGTTTTCTAATTTCAAAACGTCGCTTCCCGTGTGACAAGCACACGGGGGAGCAAACTTGCGGGTCTCAACAGCTCGTCGCCTCGTCCAGCACAGAAAAGCTTTCGCAAAATTGCCACTCACTGATCACGCGTTACTAACTGTCCAAAATCGAGAGAGTCGTTCGGCTTGCCATGACGCTGATTCCGGCGATCGAGAAAAGAGCGTGAGTTTCACAGTGGGAACCACACGCCCCGTAGCGAGTCGGTTATGATGTTTCACGCAGCCAATCAGGCCGCCGACCGATGTGGTTCTCGCATCGTTGCGATTTTCAAATTGACTTGCCAAATGTGGTGCCCAACGGATGATGAACTCGCTGCTCCAACGCACCCGACCCGACCACGGTCGTGAGTGCTGCAGCCCGCATCCACGACGGATCGGTTGCTGGCCAGAAGAACTGGCGTGTGATTCGCAAGAGCCCTTTGATCTCAACGCGACCCAGCTACCAGGAAACGTCGCACTGGAACGGAGAACCAACCCATGACTCAAACGACCTGCAACCGAGTTCGTTTCGCCCCTTTCGCTCTGGCACCATCGAGCGGCCTATTGACGCTGGTCATGGCTTCGACGCTCAGCATCTTCGGTAGCTCGATCGCTGCGGCTCAAAACCCGGTGATTTCGTTTGACTTGCCGCCGACCGCTGTCGCGGTCCCCATTTCACGGCCGCGACCAGGTGACCTGCGGACGAGCCATCAGGGGGAACCAGTTGAGATCACGTTGCGACTCTCGTCCCTGGTCAGTGGTGCGGAGATGCCGCGAATTGACCGTTGGATGGTTCGCTGCGTTCCCCGCGATCGATCCTGGGGTGTGATCAACTACTCGCCACGCACCGAAACGGCGAGCGAATATGCTAGCCCCATTCAAGTCAAGACATCCGATGAACAGACCCAGTCTTTCGGGGTCGCAGCCGATGTGACGCAGGGGAACTTGGCTCGAGGTCATGCGGGGATGGACGCGGGCACCAAACAATCCGAAGCCATGCAGTATGATCGGGTTGCCCCGCTGCATGCCGTGACCGCAGCGGGAACGATCGAGCGAGGCTGTGGCGTCTACTACAAACTGCGTTGGACCTCGACGCAGGTGCTCGAGGGTGAGAAGGAATTCAAAGTCACCTTCGATGTCCCCGCCGAATTTCGCAGCGGTCTCGTCGACGTGTCTGTCGTTGCGATGGGGCGTCCGGCAAAACAGGGCTCCATGACCGACATGATTTCGCGGATCCCGGTGCTCGGCGAAGACGTCGGCGGTATTCGCGCTCTCGGCCAAGCACGCTTCGTCGTTGCCGTCCATGCCGAAGGGGACCCGGTCGCTTGGCAAGCGGCCCGGGAGATGACAGATACGGAGTCCGCACTGCGGCGTGAAGCCGCCCGCGTCCGAGCTCAATCGCCATCGCGGTCGCTGTCCACCATGATCCGCCACGTGGCTGCGAAACTCGATGTGGATTCCGTTGACCTTCACAGCGACTGGCCGGATCGGTTGGTCTTCCACAATGCCGACCCTTACAACGACCCCGTCATCAAGAAACTGCCTGCTGAACTGCGTGTGTTGGTGCTGGACTACTGCGACGCTCGACGCAGCGTCGAAACGCTGCGAACCCGCACGGTCGATCCGGACGCAGCCCCTTTCCAGCTCAATGAATTGGTACAGTCCTCAATTGCCGGGAGTCCTCAATAGCTCATGCGTCCCATTGTTCAAATCTCGCTCGACCTGACAAACATCGACGAAGCGATAGAAACCGCGCAGCTTGCGATGCGAGCCGGCGTGGATTGGCTCGAGGCGGGAACCCCCTTGATCCTTGCCGAAGGTCTGCACGGCGTTCGCGCCCTGCGATCCGCGTTCCCCGACACACCGATCGTGGCCGACCTGAAGACAATGGACGGCGGATACCTCGAAGCCGAAATGATGGCCAAAGCGGGAGCCACTCACGTGGTGGTCATGGCCCGGGCTCACGAAGAGACGATTCGCTGTGTTGTCAAAGCCGGTGCCGACTTTGGCTGCCAAGTCATGGGCGACAATATGGTTTCGGAAGACATGATCGAGGGTGCCAAGCGGCTCGAAGACCTCGGATGTGATTTTGTTATCCACCACATCGGTTATGACGAGCGGCGTGGGATCGCGGCACGCGGAGAGCGCATGCCCAGCCCGATGGATCAGTTGCGAGACGTCGTCAATGCCGTGAAAATTCCTGTTCAGGCGGTCGGTGGACTCTCGATCGAGCAGGCGATTCAATGCCCTCAACACGGTGCTCCCCTGGTTGTCTTGGGAGCCCCCCTGACCATTGATGCCGATGCTTTCCGAACCGCCTCCGGCGACCTCGAAGGTTCGCTGAGAATGATTTGCGAGGCGGTTCATGCCCAAGATTGTGCCCCCTAAGCGAACCATGAAATCAGCAGCTGTCGTGAACTTTGCGCCCGAAAAAGGCAGCGTCGAAATCCGAGAAGTTGACCGGCCGACACTTGGCGAAGAAGACGTCTTGCTCGAGGTTGCCAACGTCGGCGTCTGTGGCAGTGATCTGCATCAATGGACAGCCGATCATTCCTGGCCAGTCAACTACCCAGTCATCCTGGGGCATGAATTTGGCGGCCACATCGTGGAACTGGGCTCGGCTGTTGGGGGCTGGAAGGAGGGTGACCGTGTTGTCAGCGAAACGGCAGCGATCATCGATTCGTCCAACCCGATGTCTCGCCGGGGGTTCTATAACCTTGACCCGACACGCAAAGGGTTCGGTTACGGCGTCGACGGTGCGATGACGAAATATGTCCGAGTGCCCTCACGGATCTTGCACGCCGTGGATGATGCGCTGCCCTTGGAACACGCCTGCCTGACTGAACCGTGCTGCGTGGCGTTCAATGCGGTCGTTCGCAATGCCAGGATCGAACCGGGGGACCGCGTCGTCGTGATGGGGCCCGGCACGATCGGGATTCTCTGCGCGGCGATGGCACGTCTTTGTGGCGCCGAAGTCGCATTGGTGGGATTGGAATCGGACCGGCAGCGTCTCGAGATTGCCCACCTGAACTATGGATGTGATGTGATTGTCGGCGACCCGCGAGATTGGGCGCGGCAACGAGACGGTCTCGGCTGCGACGGCGTCATCGATGCCGCCGGGGTCAGTGCCACGCTCGAAGTTGCTATCGATGTCGTGCGGCCTGCAGGTTGGATCAGCAAAGTGGGTTGGGGACGCCAGCCGCTCAATTTCAGCCTCGATCCACTCGTCCAGAAAAACGTGACGCTGCAGGGAAGCTTTAGCCATCACTGGGCGATCTGGGAGCGTGTGCTCGCCCTACTCACCAGCGGTCAACTCAATGTCGCTCCCATCATCGGCGGTGTCTGGCCGATCGACCAATGGCACGATGCGTTCGAAAAGATGCACCGCGGCGACGTCGTCAAGTCTGTTCTTAAACCCGTTTGATCCATGCCTCAACTCGCAGCTTTTCCCAAAGCCTACATGCAAGCTCTCTGCAAAGACGGCTCGATGACGATTGCCCAGTGGATTGACCTCGCCTCCACGCTGGGGGTCGACGGACTGGAATTCTATTCCGGTTTTCTCGAACTCGCCGACGAGGGGAATTGGGCTCGGGCTCGCCAGCAAACCGAGGATGCTGGCATGGTCATCCCCATGCTCTGCTGCTCGCCCGACTTCACGCATCCCGATCCAGCCTTCCGAGACGCGGAAATTGTCAAGCAGAAACGCTGGATCGAGATGACCGCGGCACTTGGCGGCAGCTATTGCCGAGTCCTCAGCGGCCAACGTCGCCCCGAACTCACCATGGACGAAGGCGTGCAACTCGCCGCCGACAGCATCCAGGCCTGCCTGCCTTTGGCAAAGCAGCAAGGTGTGACCCTGATCCTCGAGAATCATTACAAGGATGACTTCTGGGAATACCCCGAGTTTGCGCAGGCGACGGACGTGTTCTGTGATCTGGTTGATGCCATCGACGACCCCAATTTTGGCGTGAATTACGACCCCAGCAACGCATTTCTTGCGGGCGAAGACCCGCTTGAATTACTCAAGCGGGTCTCCGACCGAGTGGTCACGATGCACGCCAGCGACCGGTACCTGATCGAGGGTACGATCGAGGACCTTCGTGCGGAGGAAGGTGGTTCGGTCGGCTATGCCAAACGCCTCCGTCATGGTGAGATTGGTCAAGGACTCAACGATTACGACGCCATTTTCCAGGAGCTAGCAGGGAAGGGTTTCGATAGCTGGATCAGTATTGAAGACGGTGTCGATGGAATCGATCAATTGCAACGAAGTGTCGACTTCTTAAAGAGAAAAATGAGCCAGCATTGGCCTGGCTCTACCGGTTAACTCGCGTGAGTTTTAAGGCTCATCCGACGGAAGCGTGCGTTGGAGGTTTGGGAGGCATGGCTCCAGTATCCAATGATTGATTTGTCGGAGGTGATAGTGGATGTTAGACTGGAGCTGCCGGGAGAAACGGAGCCGAGCTCTGAAGAGGTGCTGGCTTGGCAAGGGATATCTCGGTCGATGGTACGCCAATGGTGTTGCCGGTCCCTGGCGGACATTCGTTCGTCAGGAACGCATTTTTGTAAGATTATTGGATACGAGAGCCATGCCTAGAAAAACCTTCCCCCTGTGCTCCGCGCACGCTTCCGTCGGATGAGCCAGTTTTAACGGGAAGAGGCGGGAGAGCGTGGTAGAATGGTATTCTGCATGACCATGCCCGTGCTTGATTTCGAAAAAAGGCAACCCATGCGACACCTCTGTTCCTACGCTCTCGTTTTCATCACTGCGGTCGGATGGAGCCATGCTCGGTTGACCGCCAATGATCCGTCTCCCCGCACCTCACCTGCTGGCAACGCGACGGCATCCGATCAAGCGGAAGCTGCTTCGCGCGGGTTTGAACGATTAGTCAATACAGCGTATTTGCCCAGCGATTTCGACCAGGAAGTGTTTGACAATCTCTGGAAGAGTTGGCCGGAACCACTCCGGCAGAAAGCCGCAGACGCCTCGGTCGGCGAACGACGAGCGATGGCGTTCGATCGCTACGGGCTAACGCAGCGCCCTCATGTCGATCTCGGTAACCGTGGAAACGAGACGGGGGTCAGCGAGACAGGGGTCAGCGAAACAGGAGGCAGCGAAATAGGGGACGGGCATGAAAAAGGGGACGGCGGCCAGGAAAGGCAAGTCGCTGATCCAGGTAAACCCTTGCAATACGTCGTTGACAAGGATGGCAACTGGACGATGAACTGCTTTGCTTGCCACGGCGGTTCGATCTATGGCTCGCCGACTCCCGGCGCCCCCAACAACCAATACGCCCTGCAAACGTTAACCGAAGAAGTTCGCAGCACCAAGTTTCGACTCGGCAAGCCCTTGGGACGGATGGAACTTGGATCACTCGTGATCCCGCTGGGAACGACCCACGGCACCACCAATGCGGTCGTATTCGGGATGGGATTGATGCACTTCCGTGACGATCAGCTCAACCTCATCGACCGTCCGCCCACTTCCTTCACGCATCACGATATGGACGCACCACCATGGTGGCATTTCTACCGGCGGCCGTACATCTACATCGACGGATTTGCTCCCAAAGGACACCGTGGCTTGATGCAGTTCATGCTCGTGCCAGAAAATGACGCTGACTTTTTCCGTGAGCATGAAGATGAGTTTCGAGATGTGGAAGCCTACCTGTCCTCACTGCGGGCACCTCGATATGCCGGGCCAGTCGATGAAGTGCTCGCCTCACGCGGTGCGAAACTGTTCGCATCCAACTGTGCCGAATGCCACGGAACCTACGACAACCGCACCGATTCCGAATCCATCGCTGGCTATCCAAACCGCATGGTACCGATCGAGGAGATCGGCACCGATCCCGTTCGGCACGACGCGCTAACGGTTGCGGGCCGCGAGCACTATTCACGTAGCTGGTTCGCGGCGACCGACGATGCCGAGCACCGCGAAACGATCACCGATCCCGCGGGCTATGTAGCGCCGCCGCTCGACGGTGTCTGGGCCAGTGCGCCTTACTTTCACAACGGGAGCGTGCCGACACTTTGGCATGTTCTGCACCCCGACCAGCGCCCGGTCATTTGGCGGCGGACCGCGGCGGAGATGGATCAATCCAAGGTCGGATTGTCGATTGAAACGACAGACCGCGTTCCGCTGGAGACCCCCGACGTGGCAATCCGGCGCAGCTACTTCGACACCCGGCGATTCGGCAAGTCGTCCGACGGCCACGATTATCCCAATCGACTCAGTGAACCGGAGAAGCGAGCTGTGTTGGAATACCTCAAGACGCTTTAGCCCAATCACGTTGCGTCGCTTTCGTTGCCTTGAAACGAGCCTGGTTCCTGTGCCGGCTCACTCCGACGCTGCTGATCCGATTGCCCGGCCAGCGGCGTCGCCACACTTCTCGCAGGCGGGCAGAAGTGAATGCCGGATTCCGCCGCACTTCTCGCAGGCTTCAAACAGTGTCGTTTCGCAACAAGGGCATGTGTACGGCTGGTCGGCGGTGGCGTCACCGGCATTCGCCGCGGCCAGGGAACGCTTCTTCAAGCTACGCCGTGTCCAGACTGCGAACTTCAGCGGGCCACGATGGATCGGATAGTCACAGATCGGACAGAAGAAGCTCGCGTAAGCCTCTCGGTACTGACGAATTAACCAATCGCGGCTCGGATTCGCCAACAACCTCAGCAAACGCAGCAGGACACCGATCGCAATGGCCAGCGAGAGCAGGATGAGGATGTAGCGAAAATAGATCGCAGGGAAATGTTCGTGCATCACCAAAATCACCCGCGCCGCGACCGCACCACTGAGTGCATAGACGAGCATCGAGTAAGTGCCACCGGTCTGTCGTACAAACATCCATCCGCAGATCAAGAGAACAGGGATGAGTAATCCAAGCTTGTAGGCCGCAAGCCGCCACTGGTGTCTCGCTTGAAGTCGCTCGTATTCGTTCTCGATAGGACGACTCGCCGCTGTGATCGCTCGTGCATTGTCTTGCTGTTTTTGCGAGACGTCCGTCTTCTGCTCATTGAGCGTCGCCAACTCTGCGTTGAGAACCTGCATCTGGCTCTGATTGGAAAGGAAAAGTTGGAGACTATCGGTCAGCGCCTGCTGCTGGTCCTCGCTCAGCTTCGTTTCGTTCTCGTCGGCGTTGCGTTTCAGCTCCAACAGCTGATTGATGGTTTGCTGCGAATCGTTCGTCGTCTGGACGGTCAAGCGGCGGCGTTCTTCCGCCGAAGCGATCTGCTGCTTCAGTTCCACCGCTTCCGCGGCAAGTGCCTGCCGTGCGTCTTGGAGCTCTTGCGGCACTCCCGCTTCGATCATTTGGTTGTAATCGGGACCTTTCACCCGATCGATATCGCGGAGGACGTAGCCCAACAACCAGAACGTGAGCACGCCCACCGCGATACTGAAACCTAGAATCATGAATCGCAGCATAAACGAGCCGTGATGTTTCTTCGTTTTCATGATGTCGCCTAAAATCGATGTGGGTGGGTGGTGGGTATTAAGCAGAAGGAATGACGCTCCGAGCATTTGTTGATAAGAGCCCACATCTCGAAGAAACTTCGCGTTTCAAACTGATTCTACACTCATTTCCCGGCATTCCAGTTCCCCCCATGAATACAGAGTAGCCAGACGGCTCCGCCCGTCTCGGCTGAAGACCACTCAATGCCATCAACTAGAGCCTCATTCAGAACATCGCAACAGAGTAGCCAGACGGCTCCGCCCGTCTCGGCTGAAGACCACTCAATGCCACCAACTAGAGCCTCAATCGGAATATCGCAACAGTGTAGCCAGACGGCTCCGCCCGTCTCGGCTAGGGTCCACTCCCCGACACCCCCCAACCATCTTGCAATAAAGCACATCAGCGAGAACAACCCCGCTCAAACCCACCCGCGGCGTGACCTGACACCAGCCCCGACACGCCCGGCGGGCGCAACACACCATTGCGATGACTTAAAAACCACAAACAACTTGCTACGTAAAACCAATCCCCTTTAGCTAGAACTCGGAAATCGATGGTTGACCGCACCTAGGCTCGCATCTAGCCTCATTGAGAATGATTCGCAGCAGCAGTAGCCTGCCCGACCTCAGCCAGCCAGCCACTAGCGTGCCCTCCTCAACTCGAGTCGAGGCACCTATCTAGCCAGCAACGCTTCAACCCGCATCGGTTTTCACTTGAACCGAATGTGCGTTCCTTCCCAATTAGCGTTCTATCCAGATTAAGGAGTCCATGCATGTCTTCATGCACCCCCACAGTAACGAGCTTCCGCTCGCATCCATCTGTTCTTCCGGCAGCCCCTCGCCGATTAGCGTTCACGCTTGTCGAGTTGCTCGTCGTGATTGCGATTATTGGCGTATTGGTTGGCCTGTTATTGCCCGCGGTCCAAAGCGCTCGCGAAGCAGCCCGCCGCATGCAGTGCAGTAACAGCATGAGGCAGGTCAGTCTGGCGATGCACAACTACCACGATGTCTACAAGAAGTTTCCCTCCTCCCAGACCAACGATGTGGCGGTTTGGTCTGTATCGATTCTGCCGCAACTCGAGGCTGGCAATGTCGCCGATCTGTACGACTACGCACTGGACTGGGACGAAGGCGAGAACCTCGAACTGGCTACTCAAATGCCGACGGTTTACCAATGTGCATCCAACCCATCAGCCGATGACACCTTGAGTGCAAACGGATTCCAAACGACCGATTATTCGGTGCTTCGAAACGCCAGCGACTGGGACAAGTATGAATCGCTGTTCGAACGGAACAAGTTTCGATCCATGCGGGACATCATCGACGGCACCTCATCGACCTGCATGATCTACGAATCGGCGGGGCGAAGTGACTGGTGGGTGAAAGGCCGCCGGAATCCGCTGTCGCCCAGTTACAGCCATACATGGGGAACCGAGAAGCCACCATGGACTTCCAGCGGCAATGCGGGCTGGATGTTCGCATGTGCGGTGGATATGTCGCCGAGCGGTGGTGAAATGTCAGCTGTCTACTGGTCCGCCGGGAATCAAGTGGTCAATGTCAGCAATTGGTTCGGTGGCCCGTATTCGTTCCATACCGGGGGCGTCCAGATGGGGATGGCCGACGGATCGGTTCGCTTCATTACCGAGAGCATTGCATTCGACACGCTTAAGGCGATGACATCGATCAACGGTGGTGAAGTGGTAGGAGAATTTTAATCGTGATTGCCTATCAGCAACGAACTGTGCGAACCGGAGTACTCGTCGCGGTGGCCGGCTTGTGCGTCCTGTCAGCCGGATGTGGCGGCGGTGAGCGTTGGCATACTGAGACCTCCCCGGTGCAGGGTACCGTGCGCATCAATGGGCAAATCCCGAAAGGGGCCCAGGTCACCCTGCACCCAACGGGTGGCGCGGTCGACGTCCGCGAGTCCAAACCTTGGGGCATCGTCGACGAAAACGGCGTCTATGTACTACGCACCTACGAGAAAGGCGACGGCTCCCCGACCGGCGAATTTCAGGCAACGGTCATTTGGCGAGTCGACCCATCGGTATTGGGATCACCCGATCAACTCGGCGGTGCATTCGAAAACCCAGCTGATTCCGAGTGGATGTTCACCATCGACGAAGACGTCACCGAGTTGCCACCGATCGAAATTGAAGACGCAAAGATTACGAAAGCGAAGGCCCGTTCGCGCAATCGCGCCCCGACGCCCTTCGACGATCTAGACGACATGTGAGCCGGATTGTGCCAGTCAAGGCGACTTCCAGTTTGCTCTGCGTCGATTGAATGTGTGTCCTCTGAGGCTCACCTCCCAAACAAAGCTTCCACCGGATCTCTCTCATGAGCCTCGATACCCTTCCCGCGGCGGAGTCGTCACCGGCGACAGACATTCCGCCGGCCCCGATTAAGAAAAAGCAGCCCAAGCCAGCAGCGAACCGAACGTCATCGCTTTATCGCGTGATGTGGCGATGGCACTTTTACGCCGGAGTCTTCGTGACGCCTGTACTCGCTGTGATCGCAATCACGGGGGGCATCTATTTGTTCGCAGCGGAGATCACTGACTCCGCTCATTCCGAATATCTATTTCGCAACCCGTCGGCTGGCGAAACCTTGACAGCAAGCACCGGCGGTATCGATCCCAATCTTCACAGCGGGCGTGATAGCAGCGTCCTGGTTGCCAACGCGGAGGCCGCTGTGCCCGGCGCTGAGGCGGTTCGCATCCGCCGTCATGCCGATGATAGCCGCAATACAGTTGTCTGGGTCGAACCGCCCCAGAAAGAGGGTGAAGAAAAAAAGTCTGAAAAACGGAAGCGGCGGCGGGACAAGTCGATCGCGGTCTACGTCGATCCAGCGTCGGGAGATGTCCGTCACCAAATGACCGGCACGACGAGCCTCGAGTCATTTTTCAGAACCGTCTTGAAGATTCACCGCGAACTATTCGCCGGCACGCCAGGCCGAATTATCGTGGAACTGACGACGTGCTGGGCTTTGGTGCTGTTCCTCACCGGGGTCTATCTTTGGTGGCCACGCCGCAAGGAGAAAGTCCGTGGCGTCTGGCTGCCGCGACTCCGAGGCAAACCTTACGTCGTTCTACGAGATCTGCACTCCGTTCTCGGTGTGTACTTGCTACCCGTTTGTATCTTGTTGATCGTAACGGGTCTGTTCTACACATTGATCTGGGGAGAATCCTTTCACCTCGCGAGCAAGCAGTTCTTTGAGACGCCTGCCGAAGCAGCCGAAGACGGTTCCAGAGGTAGTGGTAAGGGCAAAGACAAAGAACCCGAACCCTACGTGGAGCCAGCTTTTGGATTGCAGGCAGCATTCGATGTCGCAGTCCATCGCTATCCCGAACGCGATATCACAGTCGACCTGCCCAAAGGATCATCTGACCACTATTCGGTTTCCGCGATCAATGACTATGCCCGCGGCACCTACGGTGCCATGAATTCAACAGGCTTTCAGATTCACCGAAAAACCGGTGAAGTGATGAAGATCGACGATCTGGCGGATAACCCACGGTACTGGTGGCATCGCTGGGCCTACCCACTTCACGTTGGTAGTGTCGTTGGTCCGCTTTCGAAAGTCATCTGGTTCGCCGCCTGCATCCTCTTCGTCGCATTGCCCGTCACTGGCATTTGGATGTGGTGGAAGCGTCGGCCTGCCGGACGCAGCGGTTTGCCACGGAAACCGCCTTCGGGTTACGTGTCAAAAACCGTCATCGTTTCGATCGTGGCGCTCTGTCTGCTATTGCCGTTGTTCGGATTGTCAGTAGTGCTGATCCTGATCTTGGACCGCGTGATGCTGATGCTTCAAAAAAGCCCTGAGACTGCCGCTGCCTAGCTCCGGTATCAATCTTCAGCGGGATACAGGGCTGTGATTTCATCGGGCGTGAGCGCCCGGTCGAATACAGCGATCTCGTCCAAACGGCCTTCCCAGTTCGACTCGTTATCGCAGCGTCCGCCGAAGAACAAGCGGTCCAAGCCAGCGGGAAAGCCTCCCGGCGACTGGACTTCGATCTCCGGCTGCGGGTTCCCGTTCAAGTGAACCCGCACGTGCTCGCGATCTCGAACCAATACCACGTGGTTCCAATTCCAACGTCGAAGCGGTGTGCTCCCCGCGGCCACCTTTGCCCCTTGGCCTTCGTCGCCGTGCAGGAAGATCAAGCGACCCGGATGATGCTCAGCACCACCGAGGCCAAGATGATCCCCGCCCGGCCCGAGATCGTGATCGTGTCCGCGTGAGAACATCCAACCGGCGACCCGACGGCCATCGACAGGCATTCCGTTCCAACACCAGAGCGAGATCGTGTACTCGTCGCTGAGGCCAGCGACGCGGGCGCGAAGTCGTTCGCCAGCAAAGTGGGCGGCTCGGTTGGCCTCGCCCTCAGCTTTCGAAAACGCATCCGAGCGAGGACCGGCTAAGAAATAGACGACACCGCGTTCATAGATTGCGTCACGATGTTGGCCACTGGAGTCGACTGCCCGCGGGCCAGCCATCTCATCCATCCGCCAATAGGCAGCGGGGCGGGCATTGAGGAGCTCTTGGCTAGCCGGTCCACGACTCTGTTGGAATACTCGTCGAGATCGACCGGCCACGTCCTCCAACAGCCCGAGTGCCGCTGCGGCGATCTTCGGTTCCGCCTCGACCTCCAGGCCCGCTGAGCGAGCAGCCCAGGTGTTGTACCCTCCGAGCAGGTGTTGCTCGGGTGGTGGGATGTATCCGTCGCCGCCATTGGCTAACTCAATCACCATTGTCTTGGACAGGGGACTCTGCAGCTTTAACTTCAAACCCGTCAAAGCATAGGTCTCGGTGGGCGTACTGGCGATCCCGATGTCGCCAATCCGAAGGGCTTGGACGACCACCTCGGTGGACTGCCACTGGTGTAAAAAGACCTGTTCGCGAGCGTAGATTTCAGGGCGGGTCTTCGGCAATCGGTCGCCCATTTCATCAACGATACGCTGGGCCCATTCCAGTCGCTGTTTGGTCGGGACACGGTATTTCAATTCGAACCGTGTCTCAGCCATCGCTAGATCCTCCGGTTCCTGATAGTCGATCGCCTCATAGGTCGCCATCGCGATATCAGTCAAGTCGGCCGCATAGCTCTCGATCGTGGGCTCGGGCCGGGAGTCGGCGGGTTCGGTGTAGTCGCGCCGCCAAATATCTCCACTGCATCCATGGGACATGATCGCGACGAAGGGAGGACGATCCTCGTCGGGCGCCGTCTCGATGCGCGACTGCAACCCATTGCAAAACAAGCCGAAGTAATCAGCGTTCAATGCGTCGGCAGCACCGAAGTAGTGCATCGAGAAATTAGCTAGCACCGCGATCGGCCGCCCATCCTTTGCTTGCACGGAAATCAGTGACAGATCGGGGTCTTCCGGTCCGGATTCACCCGTCACGTCATCCCAGTTGGCACCCGCATGCATACTCGCGCGCACGGTCGGGTTGCCGAAGGGATCCTCGACGACGCGATCAGGACGTCGAATCCAACGACGCAGGGCCGTGTAAGCCGCGGCATCGCCGACCCCCCAGCCCACTCGAGCCGGTTCGAGATTGTTTTCGGCGGCCACGAGCGCAGCCACGATCTGCTCGCGAAGGACCGGCAGGTAATTGGCGTCGGCGTCGGTTCCCAAACAGCCCATCGAAGCTGGCGCCGTGTGCGTGTGCGTCGCCGAGATAAGGATGCGGTCAGGACGAAGCTCGGTCTGCTCGGCAGCGAAAGCTTTGGCTTCATCCAACAGCGGACGCGGCATCATGCAGCTATCGACGACCACGATACCGATGCGTTGCTCGCCGTCATCGAACACAATTGCCCGCGCCGAGATGGGAGTCACAACGCGATCGGCGCTGCGACTGGTCATACCGCCGTTGACGAGGACCGGATAGCGGTCGGGCGAAGCGTCCACGACAGCTGCCCCCGCTCGGAACTCAGCCGAAGTGCGGGTCGCAAAATGGATTTGCAAAATACACAGTAAAACGACGATCGATACCGATTTCATATCTGGTTCCTGGTGGAAACACACTGACAACTTATTTCGTTCACGAAAACAATCGATCCACTATAGCGAAAAGGAGCTGCGGGCCGCGCGTTCTCAGGCCCACTTGGTTTCGACACCTTGCTCGCCAATGAATTTCTGGAAATCACGGAGCGATCGCTCGCTTGCGCGCACGGCGTGCGGTGAGAGACGTTGCTTGACGGCAAAGCTCGCCAGACATCCGGCCGCTTCCCCGATCGCCCATTCGACTGGGTGCAGTCGGTAGCAACCGCTCGTCAGGTGCGTCGTACCGATGTTTTTGCACGCTGGGAGCAGGTTCTGCACCCGAACCGGCAAGAGGGATCCCAGTGGCACTTGAAAGGGAAACGTTGGGAAATCGATATAGTTGTCGCCACCTGAGGACGGATGCAGATCGATCGCATAACTGCCCACACCGACCGAATCGGCGAAGTTTGCAGCCTGAATTTCCGATGCTGGCTGGCCCGTTACCAGGCTGCGATTCTCGCGACCGACATGTTCTTCGAGCACGGTGAACTGGGCTTGGATACGACGGGACTCACGGACGTAGGGAGTTTTCGCCAGACCGTCTGTCGTGCCCATCAGGTCAGGCCGTAGCCGTAAACCGGGAAATCCAGTCCCACCATCGGGCCGTGGTGCATCGGTCTGCAGCCAATACAGCAGCGAGAGACTCAACTGCTTCGCTCGACTGACATGCTGCGCCGCCTCCTCGTCCGACACACCCACTAGATTGCCGAGCAGGTAATCGTTCTGAGGCCAATTGATCAAACTGACATCGCCGGCAAACCGGCTTGGCTCGAACAGCGATCGGTCAATAATCCGCCGGTACGTCCAAAGGTTTAGCGCTCCGTCAACGGACCTACCTCCGGCGGGATCAAAGCCGAGCCGTTTGGGCTGCTTGGATCTCGGATGCGTGTAAGTAAAGTCCAACAGTCGGCCGGGCCACGGTGGTGTGAGCTGAGGAACGAAATCTCGCCAGAACGGATACTCCTCGGGACGATCAATCGTATGGGTCTCACCGTCGAGATGATCAACCGCGAAACAGACAGTAAAGGCCTGGTGGTTGTCCGGCTTCGCGATTTCGCTGGCATGCAATTCGTTGGTTACGCTCCGAGCTTCCGAACCGGTCACGAACTCAGTTTGCGTCAACGGCAACAGATCCCCCAACTCGGTTGCGTCGACGAAGAACTTCCCACGGAGCACACGAGTGTCTCCTGTCAGTGCCGAACGAACGCTAATTGCAGAAACGTGATCACCGTCCACATCCGCCGCCACCGCACTGTGCTCTCGCAGTAACATCAGCTGCCCCGACTCTTCGTAGGGAGCTAGCCACTGCTCCAGAACGGCTAATGAAACACGCGGCTCAGCACACAACCGAGACACATTTCCATTGCCGGGATTCAGCAGAGGATCTCGCCGCGCCGCCTCGGTCAGCGGATAGTTTTCGCGGTAGTGTTTCCGTAGACGAGATCGCAGATCGCGGTAGGACTGGTTCGCCCCAGCGGTTTCAATGCGAGAGTGCTCATCAGGCGGTACACCCTGGCTCGTGAGTTGCCCGCCAATCCAATCGGTCGCCTCGCTCATGACGACCTTCAGACCATTGCGTAACGCCGCGATCGCTGCGGCGCAGCCACCCAAACCACCACCGATGATCACCAAATCCGCCGAGTACTCCCGCTGATACGCGGACGTTGCCGGCGAGCAAAAGCTTGCGATCGCGCCTCCAGCAATCGTGGAACAAAACTGACGCCGCGTGCGATATTTCTGACTCATGCAATCTTCCACTACTGGCCTTCAAAAATTGGTGTGTCCCCAAACAGTTCCAAACAGTTCTTGCCGAGCGGGGCGTCTTCGGCGTCAGCCTACTCAGGCCACCTCAACGGCGTTTGCGTTGATCCAATCGCTCACCGGCGGGAATGCGTATAGGCAAATTCAAACCTCCACTCGCCGCCAGTTCCTCGAACATCTGATTCCGCAAGGATTCGATCTGATCCTGGTATGCCGGCACATCAATCAGGTTGTGACGTTCGATCGGGTCGGTTTGCAAATCGTAGAAGCTGTCGCGATCCCAATCGCCATGGTAGTAAACGTATTTGTAGCGGTCGGTTCGAATCGCCAGCGTGGTCGGCGTCGCTGGGAAATTCCACTCCCAGTGGTACTCGTACAGAATATGGTCGCGCCACTCCGGGGGATCGCTCGCCGCGTCCCGCCACAGTGGCTGCATCGAGCGACCGTCGAACTTCATTTCCTCGGTCGCCTCGAGGCCGCACAGGTCCAACACCGTCGGCGCGATATCGATGTTCTGAACCAATTGATCGATCTGCGTGCCGGCAGCGATGCGACCGGGAGCGAGCGCGAGCATGGGGACACGGATCGACGTTTCAAAGGCATCTCGTTTGTCGTAGAACCCGTGCTCCCCTAAATGGAAGCCGTTATCGCCCATGTAGATGACGATCGTGTTTTTCATTTCTCCAGCCTCGTCCAATGCCTGGAGGACACGACCGATGTTCTCGTCCAAACCATGCACGGTTTCGCAGTAGTTATGAAACAGTTCATCGAAGTCTGGGACAGGGTCTTTGTCAAAGGCTCCGGTTTCCATGTGATCGATGCCGTGGATACTGTATCGACGATCGAGCACCCACTGCGGTTGAGTGCGATAGTTACGATGAGTGTTTGCCATCGTCTCGGGATAATCGATCGTTTCGTCCTGGTAGAGTTGCGAGTTACGCGGACTCGGCTGGAACGGGTAGTGGACCGCTTTGTAGGATAGGTACATCAAAAATGGGTCTTCCTCAGAGCGATCTTGCTGCAACCAATCCAAAGCCACATCAGTCAGTACATCCGTGGTGTAGCCGTTAAAGTTCTGCCGAGTTCCGTTGATATTCAGAGTGGGATCAAAGTACTGGCCTTGCCCCTGGAAACTGGCCCAAAAATCGAACCCGGGTCGCGGCCCATCATCATCGTGCCCCATGTGCCATTTCCCGATAAACGCCGTCGTATATCCCGCGTCCTGGAGGTGCTGCGGAAAGAACTGCGTGCCCTCCGGGATCGGCCGTTGATTGTCGACCACCCCATGATGGTGCATATAGCGCCCAGTCAAAATCGATGCCCGACTCGGCGAGCACAGCGATGTGCTGACGAACGCGTTGCGAAAACGGGCCCCCTCCTTGGCCATCCGGTCCAGATTCGGTGTCTGCAAAAATTCCGGACAGGATTCCACACAGCTCATGAAGTCGAAGCGATGGTCGTCGCTGAGAATAAAGACGACATTGGGACGCTCGGCGACAGCGTGCGGAAGGCCGACCGACAACGAGACCGCCGCCAAGATCAAAGGAACAAGTAGTCGCATTTCAGGAAATCACGTGGAAGGATTGGAACTGGGGGGTAAAGTCGATTGACGAAGGCTCAACGAGGGCGGTCGCAGGGGAAGGTTAGCAACACACGATGAATAAGTGTCGGTTTTAGAAGTGGACGAGGCGACGAGTCCTGCGGCTTTGGACTCGTCGCCTCGTCCACTACGACAGAAATTGATCGTGCGTTGCTAAGTCGCCAGAAAATCAGGGAGCACTCGTTTCGTGATAGTCTTCCCCCTTGAGGCTACGCACGACTGACTCTTGCCAGCCTTCGAGTTGCTCCTTCATGGCGGCGACGCGGTCGGGCATGTCGCTAGCGAGGTCGTGTGCCTCAGCCACATCTGCCTCGAGATCATACAACTCGTAGCGAAAGTCGTCCTTCTTCTTGTTCCAGCGACGGTGCAGCTTGTAACGGTTGTCAATCCAAGCGGCGTTACCGATCAGTCCGCGCTGAGCGAACTCGTCCAACTGATCATTGATCCGACTGTGGCGGTCCGCCTCATCGTTAATCAGCTTCTGTGCTTTCGCTCCTGAAGATTGCTGTTCCCCGAGCACTTCGAGCAGACGGGTACTCTTCATGCTCTGCCCCGAGGCAAAGTTCGCCCAAAACCCCATCGGCTTCGGACGCACCGAAGATGTCTGGCCGTCGATCCATGGCAGCAGGCTAATCCCATCGAGCGGTTCGGGCTGGGCAGCTATTTCGACGCCCGCGATATCGATGAGCGTCGGATAGATATCGGAGGTATTGGCGGGAACCGAGCTAACCCGATGCTGGGGAATTCTCGCAGGCCACTGAATGATTGCCGGCACGCGTATTCCGCCTTCGTAAAGCGTGCTTTTGCGGTCACGCAGCCCGCCTGACGAGCCAGGACGACTGCGATTCTTTGGACCTTGCGGTCCATTGTCGCTCGTGTACCAGAACAAGGTATTGTCATCGACATTGAGTTCCCGGAGCTCGTGGCGAAGCATCCCAACACTCCGGTCCATCGCAGTGATTTCACCGTAGTAGTGCTGCGCCGCCTTGGGTAGGTCGGCGTACAACTGGCGATCCTTCTCGAGTGCAACGTGAGGAGAATGAGGAGAGCCGAACCAAATCACCGCCAAAAAGGGCTGTTCCTCTTGGGTGCAGGAGCGTATGAAGTCAATCGCCGCCCTCGCTGTCACCTCCGACCCTTCGCCGCTGGTGCTGACGACGCGACCATTGTGGCTCATCAGTGGATCCAGGTCATAAAAGTTCGGACTGGAGAACCACTCGTCGAACCCGGAGGCCCCCGGACTGACGTCGCTGTCGGCGTTGACAGACCCGAGGTGCCATTTCCCGAAATGCCCGGTCGTGTAACCGGCTTGTTTCAACGCTTCTGCGATCGTCACCTCCTGCGGCCTCAGTGAGTTGCCCCACTCGAAACACCCGAAACGGTTCGGGTTGCGCCCCGTCATCACGCTGCCGCGGGTTGGAGAGCAGACCGGAGCGGCGGAATAGAAACGATCCAATCGCAACCCTTCCGAAGCCATCTCATCGAGGACGGGCGTCTTCGCAACCGACTTTCCGTAATAACCCACATCGCCCCAGCCTTGGTCGTCCGCCATGCAAAGAACGATATTGGGGAGCGCCGACTGTGTCTGCTCGGCAGCAGACGATTGCAGGTTTGTTGAAAGGCAAAGGATCGCGAGAAATGCGAAAGCTCGCATCGTAACACTCATGCTTTTACTCCGGATTGGGTACGGGGACTCTGACGTATTTGTACCAGATCAGATGAGCCCCGGTGCCATACCTGAAGCAACTCGCGATCGTCGGGGGAGGCGTTTCTGGGGGAGGCGTGCCAGACCTGACGCTCGTCCGCAAGTGGGCCCCCGTGCACTTAACCTCATGGGATTCAACGTTTTAAAACTAGAAAGCTGTGGTCAAGAGATTCTAGCCAGCGTCAGAGGGTCGTACCGCGTTCTGTAGTTCTTGGCGGTATTCGTGTAGAATGATGTCTATCCATCCCTCGCTGCTCCTGCCCCGATTTTTTCTAATGCTTCGTGAGCCCGCCGCTGCGTTCCTGTCCGTTATCACATGGACACTGATGTTCGTACACCTCGGCGCTGCCGAACCAGCTACGCCAACGGTCGACTTCAATCTCCAAGTCCAACCGATTCTCTCGGACCGTTGTTTTCCCTGCCATGGACCGGACGTGGACAATCAGGACTCTGATTTTCGAGCGGACAGCCAGGAGAATTTGTTCGCGGATCTTGGCGGCTACGCTGCCGTGGTGCCCGGCGATCTGGCGGCGAGCGAATTGCATGCTCGCATTCACGCTGACGAATTCGATGGTCGGATGCCGCCGCCGGACAGCAACCGGGTGCTCAGCGAAGAAGACAAACGCATTCTGGATGCGTGGATCGAGCAAGGGGCGCCCTACGCCGAACACTGGGCATTCACGCCGCCGACGTCTGCGGAACCTCCCGCCGAGGTTTTTGATGATCTGAAAAAGAATCCGCGGTGGGACGATGAAACACGGTCACAGTGGACCGTGAACCCGATCGATGCGTTCATCGCTAGGAAACTCGACGAGGCCGATCTGCCGCCTTCCGCTCAAGCCTCTCCAGCGACGCTACTCAGACGGGCTGCCTTGACTCTGACGGGTATGTTGCCCTCTGAATCCTTGCAGGAGTCGTACTTAGCCGATCCAACGGATGCTGCCTACGAGGCGGCTGTCGACAAATTGCTAGGCTCGATGGCATTTGCTGAGCGACAGAGTTTGCGTTGGCTCGATGCGGCTCGGTATGCCGATACCGACGGCTACCAGAACGACAACGGGAGGACGAATTGGCCATATCGAGATTGGGTCACCCAAGCCTTCCATGAAAACATGCCGTTTGACGAATTCACGATCCTGCAGATTGCAGGGGACATGCTCCCTGATGCGACGGATTCCGATCGACTCGCGACGGCATTCAACCGCAATCATCGCCAAAATGCAGAAGGTGGCGCTCTCGCCGAAGAGTTCTTTGTTGAGAACGTGATCGATCGTGTTGAGACGACGGCCACTGTTTGGCTGGGCCTGACTGCTGGCTGCTCTCGATGCCACGATCATAAATTTGACCCGATTAGCCAACGCGAGTTTTTCTCGCTCTACGCTTACTTCAACAATATTGGCGAACGCGGCATCGGCCCTGGGACCAAAGCCAACCCGACGATGCAGTCTTACTCGCCCTTGGCGGACATCCCCGACGACTTGCTCGCCCGGCGCCGAGCCGCTGAGCAAGCAATCGCCGATGCACGCGGGTCGCTCGACGAGCGCATGGACGAATGGACTCAGTCGGCGGTCGCTGAAATGGGGGTGCGGTCGGACCAATGGGCTACCGGAGAAATTGCCTCTCAGAAGCTGATTGGTAAGGGGCAACTCAAGGTCAACGATGACCAGACGTTGTCGTACAAGGGCAGCGACTCACGAAACGTGACCTACCAGATCGACATCGACGCTGCCGACAAACAAGTTTCCGCAATCATGGTCGAAGCCTTGCCTGAGAAGCGTTTTGGCAAACCACGACAACTCGCACCGAGCGTCAATGGCAACTTTGTCCTAACGGACTGGAACGTCCTCCTCAATGAAAAACCTATCGAGATCGCGTCCGTTGCCGCAAGTTTCGAGCAAGACGGTTTCCCAATCGCCGATGCCATTGACGATGATCGCAAGTCAGGATGGGCCGTGTCTGGGCCGGGAGTCACGTCAGAACCTGTGCAAGCGATCGCGTATTTCGCCGAACCACTGACGGTGCAGGCGTCCGACACGCTCACTGTCGAACTCTACTTTGGCAGCGTCTACGCCGGACATTCCATCGGCAAGCTACAGCTGAGCCTCACGCAGTCTCCCGACAGCGAAATCCCGCAAGGTTTTGGGTTGGATGCCAAAACCTTGGCCGCGATCGGCAAACCGGCCGACAAACGGTCTTCCCAGGATCGCAAGCTGATTCGATCTCACTATGAAAAGATCGACCCACGACTGCGTGCGGCGGTCGCCGAGAACGAAGCAGTGGACAAAGAATTCATGCAACGCGGTATCACCCGCGCCACCGTGATGGTGATGGATGAACAGGACGGCCAACCGGCTCCCGCCTATCTATTGGAACGAGGTGCGTACGACGCACCGGACACCTCGGAAGCTCTGCCACGCGAGGTCCCGGCGGCTCTGCTCCAAAGTGATGATTCGCCGCAACCCAAAGATCGACTGGAGTTCGCCCAGTGGTTGGTTTCCCCTGAGAATCCCTTAACTGCACGCGTCACTGTCAATCGCATGTGGCAGGACCACTTTGGCATGGGACTCGTCAAAACGGCTGAAGATTTTGGTCTGCAGAGCGAACCGCCAAGCCATCCCGAACTACTGGATTGGTTGGCACTGGAGTTCATCCGATCAGGCTGGGATGTACGGGCGATGCATCGCCTGATTGTGACGAGCCAGGCATACCGGCAATCCTCCCACACCAACGAAAAACTCAACGCGGTCGATCCTCAAAATCGACTTTTCGCCCGTGGTCCACGATACCGAGCCGATGGATTCATGATCCGTGACGTCGCACTCCAAGCCAGCGGTCTATTGTCGAAAAAGCGAGGAGGCCCCTCGGTCAAACCCTACCAACCCAAAGGATTGTGGGCGGTCGTCGCAGCGAGTGTGGGCACGAAGTACAACACCGATTCCGGCGACGACCTGTACCGCAAGAGCATGTACACGTATTGGAAGCGAGCGGTGAACCCACCACGGCAAACGATCTTTGACGCGGGGGGACGCGAAGTGTGCAACGTGCGTGTCCGCCGCACCAATACGCCACTGCAGTCGCTCGTGCTGATGAACGACCCGACTTTCATCGAGGCCGCGAGAAATCTGGCCCAAAACATCCTGCAAGAGCCCACCGATGAACCTCGCGTTCAATTGGCGAGCATGTATCGGCGGGCGATGGCTCATCGGGCGAGCAGTGAGACGCTCGATGTGCTCGAAGATAACTTGGGATACTTCCGCGAGCACTACGCATCTCGGCCCGATCAGGCTGCGAAGCTGTTGGCCGTCGGCGAGTCGGCTCGCGATGAGTCCATCGACGTCAACGAGCACGCTGCAATGACAGCAACCGCACATCTGATCATGAACTTGGATGAGTTCATTTGCATTGAGTAGTTATTGGCACTGCGCACGTCCCGATCCACACTGATTTCTTATTTTCCCGGTAACCAATCCCATGAACGCACTTTTGCATGACCATCGATTGCACCTCACCCGGCGCCGTTTCTTCGGTCGATCCGCCTCAGGTGTCGGCATGGCCGCCTTGGCTTCGATGCTGGGCGAGAATGCAAATGCTGCGACTGGACCGGAATCCTCTCCAGCCTCGCAAATACCGCCACCGAGCGGAACGATGCGAGAGTTCGATACGCCGCCGAAAGCAAAACGGGTGATCTACCTGTTTCAGAGCGGCGCACCCTCGCAGCAAGAGCTATTTGATAACAAACCGGCCTTGCAGCAGCATGAGGGAAAAGACCTTCGCGACTATATCGATATGAACCAACGCATCACTGGGATGACGGCGGGGCAGAAGTCGTTTCCAATGGCTGGGTCTCGCTACCAGTTCGCCAAGCATGGCCAGTGCGGTATGGAACTGGGGAGTGAGTTGTTGCCGCACATCGTGACGCTTGCTGACGACATGTGCCTGATTCGATCGATGCACACCGAGGCGATCAATCACGATCCCGCCATGACATTCTTTCAATCGGGCAACCAGCTGCCCGGTCGACCGAGCTTGGGGTCTTGGTTGCACTACGGACTCGGCACGCTCAATAACAACCTCCCCACATTCATCACCATGGTCTCGCGGGGAACGGGACGACCGAACTGCCAACCGCTCTACGACCGACTGTGGGGGAGTGGTTTCCTGCCATCCAACTACGCGGGTGTCAAACTGATGAGCGTGGGAGATCCAGTCCTCTACTTGAGCAATCCAGACGGCTTCGATGCAACCGCTCGCCGCCGGATGCTCGACGACCTGGCGAAACTCAACCAAACGAAGCTCGATGAGTTCGCAGACCCCGAAATCAGCACGAGAATCAAGCAGTACGAACTGGCCTACCGAATGCAAACCTCGGTCCCCGAGCTGACAGAATTTTCCGATGAACCGCAGCATGTGCTCGACAGCTATGGGCCCGACGTGATGAAACGGGGGACCTATGCTTACAACTGCCTACTGGCACGGCGATTGGCCGAGCGTGATGTGCGATTCGTGCAGTTGTTTCATATGGGATGGGACCAGCACTTCACGTTGCCCAAGCAGTTGCCCGGCCAGTGCCGCGATACCGACCAACCGACCCGGGCGCTCGTCAATGACCTGAAACAACGCGGCATGCTCGACGACACGCTTGTTGTTTGGGGCGGAGAGTTCGGGCGAACTTCTTATTGCCAGGGGACATTGAATGCACAAACCTACGGTCGTGACCACCACCCACGTTGTTTCTCACTGTGGATGACAGGGGCCGGGATCAAACGCGGACTGACCTACGGGGCAACCGACGAACTCTGCTACAACATCACGGAAAACCCCGTCCATGTGCATGATCTGCACGCCACCATGCTGCACTTGCTCGGTATCGACCACGAGCGATTAACCTACCGTTTCCAAGGCCGCGACTTCCGCCTAACCGATGTACACGGAACGGTCGTCAACGACATCCTAACCTGAGCTCACGCTCGCGAGCCCAACGGCCGCCCCGGGCATTACCTCCCTACCGTGAACGTACTCGTTCAGTATTCACGGCGGCGGCCAATCAGTTCCTCAGATCGGTCACGAAGGTTCCGGCTGAGCGACCGGTTCGAGGCCGCTCTCGGCCTCCGGTGCAGCCTCGGCCTCCGGCGCGGACTCAGCCTCCGGGGCGGACTCGGCGGTTGGTACGGGCTCAGCATCGGCTGTCCCCTCCGCGTCTCCATCGGTGGCCGGTGGCGATTCGTCGGAACCCTCGGCCTGCTCTTCGGCGGCCGGCGTCTGGCCACCTTTCTCAGCCTCGATCAGGGCAACTTCCAGATCGTTGATGATTCTCGGGTTGATGTGTTTGGCCAGCAGCTCGCGGGTCTCGCTGAACATCTCATCGACTTTACGCGTTTGGTTGGCGTTACGACCGATCGCTTTGAGGAACATGGTTTGCTTAACGCCCATGTCGTTAGCGATTTTCTCGTTCGACGGTTCGTTTCGCAGCGTTTCGAGCAGTTCGTCAGCCGCCTTCAGATTGCCTTCCTTGATCCGCATGTTGATCCGGGCTTTGAACAGTTCGCGAACGGCGACGAGATCGATAATCGCGTTTTGCACACCGCGAATATAGGATTCGGCTTGCAGCCGCATGTCATCACCGGCGAGGTCTGCGACGACCTGTTCGTGGTGACCAGGGACGATTGGCAGTCTCGCGAGAATGGCACCGCCGTTCTTGACATAGAGCAGTCGCAATGGTCGGTCGATCTTTTCTACATTCAATCGCCCGTTCCAATCCGTGCGTCCGACAAAGGTCATGCTGGTGCTATCGAGTTCTTTACCGTGTAACTCGTAACCGATCAACGGTTGGTCAGGCTCACCTTTAGCATGCAAACGCAGCGTCGTGGTGTCTCGACGCGGCCGCAAACGCAGAGCCATGCGGTGGGTGCGATTATTCTTGCGTCCCTGCAGCGTCGTCATCCGGCCCGAATAAAAATCCATCTTGACGGAATGTTTGTCCTCTTCGGTGACATACAGATAGGCAAAATCGAGCGGCCCGATGGTCAGAGGTCGTCCCTTGCGGTTGTCTTTCCGGACCAAGGGCACCAGCACTTCGCCGACGCGAACGTGAATGGGGGAGTCTGGGTCGAGCGCCAACCCAGCAGCGCGAACCAAACCCGTGGCGTTATTCTTTCCCGCGTTGTCGATACGGACAACGGGAGAGAAGGCATCCCGGACCGCGACACCGACGGACATCGCCACTTCGCTCCGCGACACCATCTCGTGGTGCACCACGTCACCGAAATGCTGCATCAGTGTATCGAGTTCCATAACATCGACAGTGCCCGGGGCGACCTTGGTTTGCAGCCGCACGACATAGATTTTGTCAAAGTGTTTGATCGCCTCGATGACCTGTCCTTGGAGCGGTGGGACGATGAGTTTGGCTTCGGGTTCGCTCAGCGAATCGGCCATCCCTCGCGACACCAAGAGCGCCTCGGTTGATTCATTTTTCCATAGATCTCGCAAAGCAACAGCGTCACCCTGGATGGGTCTCAGTTTATCCTTCCACGCAAACTTTGCTGGCGTGGATTTGGACTCTGGGTCTTCTTCGATGCGGCGGAGCACGTCCTGAACCCGCCCCTGTGTCCCGGGAATCCCTTGGAGGAACCGTCCGGCGTCGGAAGCGAAATGGACACGGACCGAATCGGGGTGGTCTCGTTTGAGCGCGATCACCGGGTCGGCTGCGGCAATGGAATCGAAGGTGATCGAGGCGAGATCACGGCGGGCAATCGACGCCACTCCAGGCGGGGCGTCGGCGACCACGGTCCGCCACACCGAACGAAAATCGCGATCGAGGTACTTCATCAAGTCCACCTCGATCGATTGAGCATCGATGCGGGGATCATCTGACGCGACCCAAATCAGCACGCGATAAGGAGAGAAGTCAAAAGGAGGTGGCTCCTCGGGACGCTCTTCGATTTCTGCAAGTAAATCGGTCTGCTCGGCACCATCGCCCGGAGCCGAGGGACCGCCAGTCGCCGGGGTCTCCGTGGACTCCGTATCGGCGGCAGGATCGAGCGCCCGGGATCGGGTGGATCCAAAGAGCGTGAGGGTCAGAAGAACGGCCAACAAGGCCAAAGGTGCTTGGCGATTCATTGGCTCAACCTCCATTTCTCAGCGTTCTGATATAACGAAACCACATCCGATCCGACGCCGAGTAGATTGCGATTGTAGGCGTAGGAATCCACCAGCTGCCAGAGCGGGATAATGGGCAGTTCGTGGTGCACGATGTAGTGCAAATCGAGCAGGCGGTCGCGAGCATCCTTCCAGTTTTTCGATTCTTCCAACCGTCGCAGTCCCAGTCCAACGAGTTGGTCGGTGCTTCCCGCCATGCCCTCGGGCCCGAGGACGCGTCGGGCATCAATGATCGGTTCCCAAACGGCAGCGGCAACATAGGCGAGGTCTGCCGTGCCCGGCTCGGGGAACGCCATACCGACAGGCAACTCGACCAACTCTATCTCGAGATCCAACAACTCCCATTGGCTCTTGATTGCTTCACAAGCGGACCGCGAAAGGTTCTCCGGTGGGTGAGCGAGACGGATCGGCTTGAGCTCGGGCACCGGTTCTTCTTTACGGTTTGCTTGCCCTTCGAGCGTATTGGCGTTCATCGTCATGAGGAGCTTGGCCAACCGCGGTTCATAGCGACGCGGCGCGATCGATTGGTCGTACGCGTAACCGAGCGGATCGTTCTGTTCGATCCCAGCGGGAAAGGGCCCCGAGAGCACGCGGCAGCCGGGAACCTCGAGACCTTCGAGCAACTCACCGCCGAGAATGTCGTTGCGATTGGTGCCGTAGACGAGGGCGCGGCGGAAGGCGCGTTCGGCCAAGTAGACGTGGTCGCTACAAGGGACGAGCATGTGTACGCTCGGCAGGGGATACTTCGCTACTCGAATGTTACGATTGCCTTCGAGACGAACCGCATCGGCGGGGAACAATTGATCGAGCACATCGACCTCCCCTTTGAGCAGTTTGGCGACGCCGTCGGCAGCGCTCTCGGTACGGATCTCGACGATTTCTCGTGGCTGGGTCGCGGTCCGCTGCTCACCCACCAAGGTGTACCGCACCACGTCCCCTTCGATCACGTCGCGGCGATAGTCGCCCGTCGGCGATCCAGGCTCGCCACCGAACCAACTGCCGTCGACCGTCATTTGAATCAGTGCAGACGGCAGCACATTGGGACGGCGGAGGAGACAATCGATCTGTTTGGGACCGTCGAGTCCGATCGCCTGAATCGCCGCTGCCCATGGTGAGAAATACATCGCCGAACTGGGATCCACTCGCTCGGCCAAACGATCGGCGATCAGGAATCCATTGATATCATTGAGCGGTGGCTCGAGCTTTTCCGGTTGCAGCAGCATGGTGAAATCCTGGCGATCGGCGCTCTGTTCGGTCTCCCCAAAGAGGAACTCGTACTCACCGCCTTCGGGACCCGCCCCCTGCATTTCAAAGAGCACGCGATAGAGCAGCCGGCCGGCCCGCCGGGCCGCCCAATTGTCCAATCGGGTTGGATCGGGGTCCTTGGCCGTTTGCAACACGCCGACGTTCACCAGCGGATAGATTTGATCGATCTTGCGAACGAGTTCCTGGCCGTTGGGAATCGACGGTTTGAGGTGAATGCTCTCACGGGAGAGGCGGCGAGCGGTTCGGAAGTCTTCCTTTTCCAGAGCAGCGATCGCAGCATCCTGTCGCTCCTGAGCCATCTCGAGAAACGTTTGATTCCACTTCGTGATCGATGCCAAGCTCTTGCCGCGATAATCACTCTCCAACCGCGCCAAAAGCTGCTGCGCCAGTTCGAGTTTATTCTCATCCATCAACTTCTGCATCAGACGATCGGTCATCATGCCGATCCCCGTCATCACAGCATCACTTTTGTACTCCGGTGCATAACGGTGTAGTTCTTCGAGCATCGCCAACGAGGGCCCCACCTCGCCGTCCTTGAAGCGACTGCCCGCATCGCGGAGCAGGAACTCCGAGCGCAGCGTTCGCAGATTCGGGCGATTGGGATAGTCACGGATCAACACCGATAGAAAAGGATAAGCACCAGTGAAGTCGCCTGCCTTGATCCGATCAGCGGTCTCCCGTTCGAGGCGTTTCTCCCAAAAGTCGATCGATTCAATCTCATCCCACTTGGCAACGAAGTCCTTCGATTCGATTCCGTTGATGCGAAATTTGAGTTGTCCCTTGGGGTTGGCTGGCATGGTTCGACCCGGCAGATCAAGCAACCGCGCCTTCACCCAACCGCCCCCGGCGGCCTCTGTGAAGAAGATGAGGTCATGCGGATCTTCCTGGAGCAATTCCAGACCGGGATCTTCGGGGCGTCCGACTTCGGCGTAATTGATGATCTCCGCGTGGGCTGGCGCAGACATTGCCGCGACAACGCAGGCGAGACCGATCCAGCGCAGGGATCTCCGAAACGTCACTGAAAATCTCGAGCGAGCGGGACGGGAACTGTATCCCGTGGCCGATTTTGTGGGGGAGGCGTTGCAGATCATGATCAGTTTTCGCCTGGGATATTGGTGATGTAGACCACGCCCTCAGCACCGGGGACGAACAATTGGTTCCCCGCCGGCAATGGGCTGGCCGACAGGGGTTGGCCGAGCTCGATCGTGCCGAGGACCTCGCCTGAGGCCGGGCTGATCGCGGCGAGCCAACCGTCGGCTCCCGTCAAAATCCAACGACCTTGGATCGACACCACATCGTCGACAGGCAACCCCTCGACAGGCATCGGAGTTTGAAACGCCTGCTCTCCATCGGCTGTGAATGCTCGCAGGACAGCATCGTTGGTGATCAGCAGAGCGAGCTCCTCACCATCGTCGGTCGTCGCGAGCGTCGGCCCCCATTGGATGCGGCCGTCGAGCAGTTTCTGGAATTTCTGGCCCAGCTCCTCCTCCTCGTATCCGACCAGGAAATCCGCCGCCGGGCCGCTGACGCCGCCGACAAAGACATTCCCAACGCCGATCGTATCGCCCAAGAAAGGAGAGGGCAGGTCGATACTCGAAAGCTTCCGGATCTGATCGCCCACGCGAATGCGATAGAGCTGGTTCCGGCTATCGGTCAGCAACACCTGATCGGCATCGCTGCTGGCGCGAACCGGTGTCGACCAAGAAACCTTGTTCTCGGGATCGGGATCGCTCGCCGGTTGGAAGGGAGCCCCCTTGGAGGCACCGGTTTCCCAGTTCATCAGCACGACGCGGCCTGAGTCCAAGGGCATCAACATACCATCGCCGCTGAAAATCCCCACACCAACTGGTTTCGGGTCAGAGAGATGGTAGGTGACCTTCCGCAATAACTCGCGGCGGCGGGTGGGGTCGTAGACCATGGATTCATTCGGCTGTGACTCGTTGAGCAGCACCCAACGCTTCTCATCGATCGCAATCGGTTTCGTGAAGTTCATCGAGATCGAATTCGCACCTGGATTCTCGATTGGCCCTTGAGTCGAACCGCTCTTGAACGATTCCAGGTCGAGCTGGAAGAGGGCCCCCTGGCTGGTCACGGCATGGAACCCTTCGTCGGCTTTGACCAACATCGAGATCGGGGTACCGACATCGGTTCGCCAGATTTCTTCACCCGTTTTCGGGACTGCGCCGGTCACTCGAATTGCAGAGGTGCCCCGCAGGATTCTCGCGTGGATCAAAATATCTTCCATCGCCAGCGGTTGGCCGATGAAGCGATCGCCTTCCTCCTTGCCCCAATCGAAGACGACACGACCAGTATTAATCTGCAACTCATAGCGACCGACACGCGTGCCGGTGATCCACATCTGGCTGCGGCCGACGGCCATGTCAGTCAGTGTGGGTTCATTGTAGGAGGCGACCTGCTCGGCAATTTTAGAAACCTGTTCCCCTTCAGCGGTGGGTTCAATGTCAAACACGGCGACCTGACCACGATCGGTCAGGACAATCATCCGCCGCTGCTGGATGACGGGCGGCACGAGCACGTTTCCGGTCAAGCGGAATGGTTGCTGAGCAACCTTCAAATCGCCGCCCTGTTCGTTCATGCGGAGGACGTGCAGGTTCGCATAATCAGCCCCCGCATTCTCGATCACAAACAGGTGCCCGAGCAGAGCGACCGGGGCGACGGCAATCGTCCCCTCTTCGTGACCGGTGTAAAAACTCTCAATACTCTTGCCGGTCTTCGAATCCAGCACGTACAGATTGCTGTGATCACCCGGCAAGTAGATGCGGTTGAGCTTGGCATCGATTCCCGCCGGCGCACTGATGGTCTGCGGCAATTGCGTGACCCAATTCGTATCTCCGGTTTCTGCATCGAGTGAGATCAATCGCCCTGAGTGAACAGAAATCAGAATCGAATCCTCCCCCGCGACCGGTTCGACGAAGGTTTCTCCGATTTCCGCTCGCCATTGCAGCTCACCGTCTTTGCCACGATAGCTCTGCACCTCGTTCTTGTTCAGGTCTGACAGCAACACCGACCTGCCGTTGTCGAGCCGAATCGGGGTATGGTCTTCGCCGTAACCGGTGAACTTGCGCCACAACAACTGGCCATCGTAGACAGAGAATGCGAGCACACTGCCGCCCGCTCGCAGATAGTAGACCTCATCCTGCAGCCCTGGGATCGACGGTTTCACTTCGACCCGGTTAGTCAGCACGATCGACTTCAAGGAGCCTTCGTCGATAGGCGTGGTAATGGGCTCGGGCTCATCCTGGGAGAGCGATACCAGTGTTTCCTGGATCGTACTGGCCTCTTCGACGAGGACGGTCAAACGCGGGTCGACGGCAAGCTCGGGGAAATCTCGCAGCAGCAACTTGCGGAGGTCGTAGGCTTCTTTGGTGTTCTGCGACGCCAGAGCCTCCTTCATGGCCGCTTCGGTCTCGTCCAACCGAATATTGCGAACGATATCGCGTTTAACTCGGTTGCGCGCTTCGGTAACCTGCAGGAGACGTCCTTCCATCGTCGTCTTCATCGACGTCAACATGTAATTGGGATTGTCGATCAGCTTCCATTGTTCATCGAGTTGATCGAGCAGACGCTGTTTCTCGGTCGTTTCGGTCGCCTTGCCGGCTTCCACGGCAATGTTCTCCGCGATGTCGACCAACAGCCCCCCCAGGTTCCCGCGTTCGTCATTCATCGCGGGCTCATCGATGATCCGGGGCAAAACCTCCTTCGCTTTCCGCAGACCTTCGGTGGGGTCGGTCATCTCCGCACTGCGGTAGATCTCGGTCATTCCGATCCGGGTCCGCGCCAACGAAGAGTACTGGTTGTCTTCCCCGTATTGAGCCAAGAAAGAGATGTATGCGTCTTGAGCCGGTTGATAGCTTTGGCTGTCGTACTGCTTGTTAGCCGCATCGATCACATCGTCGGCACTCGCTTTACTCAGGATAAAATAGAATCCGTATCCCGCGATGGCTAAAAAGCCAATGATGCCGAGGTAGCCGTAGATTTTGAACGAATCCCAGACCGACTTGTGCTCCGGCGGCGCAACCCGGGCGTTGGGCCGCTTGGGACGCGGGCGTTCGCGAGCGGCATCCGCTTCGACGGGAGCCGCCTCGACCGGTTCCGCTTCGACCGCCATTGCCTCCACTGGCTCAGCGTCAATCGGCTCGGCGTCGAAGACTTCATCGACCATCATCACGTCGTCGTCGCCGCCGATCGAGGTCAAGTCGTCGTCGCTCTCGACCGCTTCGGCAGCATCCTCATAGTCGGCACTGCGGATTTCTCCAATCAGCTTAGACGCTTGGAAACGGGTCAGTTGCCCATTATCAACGAGCAGCTTGGCGACCGCTTCGGGTGTCACCCGAGCCCCACCCTCGGTCAGTTGTTCGCGGAGGGCTTCGATAATTTCTTGGTCGAGCAACCCGCGTCGTTCCAAGAGGTCAATCAGTTCGTTAGCAAGCATATAAGAAAATTATTAGCTGTTTGCTGCCAGCTACTAGCGCCTAGCTAATAGCGACTAGCTCCACAGGCGAAGAGGATGAAAAGAGGGAGTTGTCGGTTGTCAGTTGTCGGAAGCTAGCAGACGTGGACTAATCAAAGCCATCGACCTCAGCGACCTGGATTTCTTGGAAACCAGCGATGGTGCCTGCGTCCATGCCATCGACGAGCATTTGCAATTTGGCGTTCTCGTGCACCTTAATATCGAGCCGCATGCCGTCCTTGTTCGCCCCGATCGCCTGCTTGAGGGCGCTGACGAGGTTTTGTTTGCCGGGCGTCTCCCGCTCCCAATCCGCTGCGAGGACCAGAAAACTGCCGTTTTCCTCGATCTCCAGTTCGATCGGGTCGAGTTCCTCAGTGGGTTCTTCGACATTGGACATACTCGGTAAATCCGAGTTTTGCTTCGGCATCTTGATCGATTTCTGCAGGCTGAAGCTAGCCGTCACCATGAAGAAAATCAGCAACAGGAACGTCACATCGACCATCGGCGTCATGTCGAGTTCGCCGTCATCGCGTTTCTGACGCGGCGGGAGAGCATCGTCTTCGTCGTCATGCAGGAGGGCCGAGGGCGGGTGCTCAGCATGATGCGAAGTGACCGCATTGGCTGGCTGCTGGTTCGGCCCCTGGCTGCCCGACAGATTCTGGGCTGGCACGCCGCTGGGTCGCGGTATCGAAGGTGTGTCGGCGACCGATGCAGATGCCTCGCTAGCGACGGGGATCGCCTCGGCCACCACCTCGCCCTCGTCTGCCTCTTGATCGGCGGGCTCATGCAGCTCCGCCTCCACGGCCGCTGGGATCGTCAGCGGCTGGTCGCATCCGGGACAACGGATCGTCCGGCCAGCCAACCTCTCGTTGACCTTGCGGCGCATGTCGCACGATGGGCACTGGACACTGATCGACATTCGAATGGATTCCCTCTGTTACTTTTCTTTGACGGCGATGTAGGTGAACTGCATGTCGGTGAATTCGTCACCGATGATCTTTTGGACCCGGGTGACTTCAGAGACTTTCACCTCACCGTCCCCCAGCAACATCACTTGATCTTTATTCTTGCTGATTGATTTTTCGAGTTCGTCGGTGACGTACTCCACGATCTCGGTTGCCTGTGCCTCTTCGTCCTTGCTGAACTCGCTCTGGTCGCGTCGCTTCAAAATCGCGGGCGAGTCACCGCCACCGGGTTCGATGAAAATGATGGCAGAATCCTTGGCCGAGACGGCCAGGCCGTTTTGGGCTTCGGGAATGTTGCCGGTCTGGGAGGGGTCCATCTTCGACGCGACCACAAAAAAGATCAGCAACAGGAAGGTGATGTCGATCATCGGTGTGATGTCCATCTCCTCTTCGTCGCGTTTTTTACGCGGCGGGACGGCATCCATTTCGTCGTCATCGTCTTCGATCAATGCATTGCTCATGTTGGGCTGGCTCTACATGGTTTCCGTGACGGTGGCTTGTTCGGTGCCGCCGTCGGTTGCCGCCGCGGCAGGACGCTTAGCGGCGACCGCCAAACCCTCTTTGAAGGCTTCGAAGAACCGGGTCAACCCCGAGCCGACGAGGTCTTCCATCTTCGCGATGCGAATATTAACCGAAGCAACCAGAATCATCAGCGGGATGGCGATCGCCAGACCGCTGGCCGTGGTCACCAGGGCGACTTGAATATCGCCTGCCAGCGCCGATGGTTCGACGCTCTCGGCGGTGGCGAGCGTCTTAAACGCCCCCATCATCCCAAAAACCGTCCCGAAAAGACCGATCATCGGTGCACTCTTGATGACCGTGCTGACCCAACTCAAACGATATTCCAGATCGCTCATCACGTCCCGTTGAAAACGGTCCATCATGATCTGGCGGGCCCGGCGATAGCCTTCGCCTCGATTGTCGATGGCCATGTGCATCATCTGTGGAATCGCCCGGACGTCGCCCTCGCAGTATTCCTCAACGCCTTCAAAATCACCGACTTTGAGCATCTGCTCACAATCGTCCATGAAGGCGTCCTGTTGCTCTTCGGTCTTGAATCGTTTCTGAGCGACACGGGTCCAAACGATGACAATTTGATACAGCCCCCACAACGCCACGATCGCCAACGCACCGTAGGTGGAGTTGGAGATCATTGTGTAGAGGTCAGCGGCAGCGAGAAGTAACAAGGTCAAGTCCTACGGAGGGTTCTAAGAAGAGGGGTCAGGGTCCAGAACGTGATTCGGCTCTGGATGCCTAGCGGTTGGTTCGGTAACGTTGCTCGGTCACTTCAAAGGCAAACCCACTCCCGGCGGGTTTGCTCTGAAAGACGGTCTTGGCGATCTCGGTAACGCTTTGATGCCCTTTGCTACGGGCATACTCTAGTTCAGTGTGGGCCAGTAGGTTTTCCAAATCCGGCGGAATGAACTTGAGAATTTGCCGCCCGCCGGTCTGGATCCCGGCCTGACCGAGAAGCTGGATATCATAGCTCTTCAGAGGACTGGCTGTCGTCCACATGAAATACAGTCTTTTCTCGGACTCACTGTCGTCGCTGTGGCGTGACTGCGGGCGGGTGGAGAGATTCGTGGCGTAATCGACACCCTGGGTCCCTCCGCCGATGGAGCCGAGTTCGATTTTGTAGAAATCGAGTTGCTGCGAATAGGCCTTGATGTTTTTAGCTGAAAAATTCAGTTGCCAGCGTTCAAATCGCGGCACGATGTCTTCGCCCTCGCCTTCGGGCCCCGGCGGTCGACTGTCGCCCTTGCCCGACCCCGACGTGCTCGCCGAGGCGTTGGTATTCATCGTATCGAGCGAGGCCGCCACGCTGCTGACCGCATCGGTGACCGCTTCGATCGTGTCCTGCAGCGTCGGCTCGGTCAACTCCTCGACCTCCTCGGCTCCCGGCGGCTCGAAATCACGCTCAAAACCTTCCGCGTTGTCAGCCCGACCCGCAGCTTCCTCGATAATCGGCGCGATCGGTTTGACGCGGACCGGCATCCGCATCGTCAGCCAAACGACAAACAGCATGAACACGAACACGCCGAGAAACAGCATCACCGCCATGAAGAACGAGGAGACCGAATCAAATTTGCTGGTACGCAGCGCCTCTCGCTCAGCCAAACGTTTCGCTTGGACCGGGTTGAGCTGCGCCGCCGAGCCGTTATCCGAAGAGCCGGAACCGCCGCCTTTTTCGCGGCGCTTAGCATCCTCGGGTTCAACGAATTCGACGCTGTCCGAGTTGGAATCTGGGGGTGCGGCCGTGCCCATGAGAAGTCGCTTTAAAAAAAAGAGTGTGGGGCCGATTGACGTGAACCCACATGATAGCGTAGTTTCCTACTTAGTTGAACAAGAAAGCCAACCGAAGGCAGTTTCCAAACAGCTTGGAACCTACCCGGGCGGCCCATTGTGATGGTTAGATAGCTCAGTTGGTAGAGCACGGCCCTGAAAAGGCCGGTGTCCGCGGTTCGAGCCCGCGTCTAACCACTTCTTTCTTCTCCCTGCCTGCTGCGGCTCCGGCTTTCGCCGTCGAACCGCAGCCTCAGCGGCAGTCACGCTCTTAGCGTTTTCCGATCGCCGTCAAGTAGCGGCGAAGCTCGTCACGAACCTTCGGGTAGAGCAGCACGAGCCCGATCATGTTGGGGAACACCATCGCGAAGATCGCCGCATCGGAAAAGTCGATCACCGACCCGAGTGAAATAGCGGCGCCGATCACAATCACCAAGCAAAACAAAAGCTTGTACGTCAGGTCGGCCACGATGCCGCGGCCGAACAGATACTTCCAGGATTGCAATCCGTAGTAGGACCAAGAGATCATTGTCGAGAACGCGAACAAGATGATCGCGATCGTCAAGACATAGCGGAATCCAGGCAACTTGGCGTCGAATGCGGCCGACGTCAAATCGACGCCACCGAGTCGAACGCCGTCGACAATCACATTTTTAGATTCAACGGCCCCCCATACGAACGAGTCGTCGGCGTTGAAGAACACGATCACGATCGCCGTCATCGTGCAGATCACCACAGTATCGATGAACGGTTCGAGCAGTGCGACGATTCCTTCCGAGGCCGGGTAGCGTGTCTTGACCGCGGAGTGAGCGATCGGGGCCGATCCCGCACCGGCTTCGTTGGAGAAGGCCGCACGCTGAAACCCCTGCACCATCACGCCGACCAAACCACCCAGAGCAGCGTTGGGAGTGAACGCCCCACTGAACATTTGCGAGAACGCCCAGGGGACCTTGTCCCAATTCATGGCGATGATGACGACCGACGCAAGAAAATAGATGATCCCCATCAATGGCACGATCTTTTCCGTCACTTGAGCGATGCGTTTGATCCCGCCAATGATGACAAATCCCACCAGGACCGCGATCACCAGCCCGATCAGCACCCCGGACGAACCGTTGGGCGAGAGCCCCATCAGCGATTGGATCTGCTGAGTGGCTTGGTTGGACTGAAACGCATTGCCACCGCCAAAGGATCCCCCGATGCAGAACAGCGCGAATAACGATGCGAGCACCTTTCCGGTCCGACCGGCACCCATTTCGGACAGCCCGCGTTGCAGGTAGTACATCGGACCGCCGTAGACGACGCCATCCTCGTCGACATCCCGGTACTTCACCCCCAGCGTGCATTCCACAAACTTGGTAGACATCCCGAGCAGACCACAGACAATCATCCAAAACGTCGCTCCCGGGCCACCGGTCGCTACCGCGACGGCAACGCCAGCGATGTTGCCGAGCCCAACGGTCCCCGAGACCGCCGTCGCGAGCGCCTGAAAGTGCGTCACCTCGCCAATGCATTCGTCTTCCTCCTCTGGGTCGGCACCTTCCGCCTTCTCCGGAACGGCTTGCTCGACGTCATCGAACTTGCCCGCGACGACCTGGAACGCGAGCGGAAAGAAACGGATGTTGGGGAACACGAACGCGATCGTGAAAAACGCGGCCCCGCCGACAAGCAGCAGCAGCACGAAGGGTATCGGCCCGACGACCGGAAGGGGCACTTGGAAAAAGACGATCCCGCCCCACGTGTCGGCCACCGGTTTGAACCACTCATCAATGGTCTGATCCAATCCGCTTGCAGCGGGCTCTTCGCTGCCGACCGCGGGGTCGGCTGCAGCGGGGTCGGCTGCAGCGGGATCGGTGACGGCAATTTCGATTTCGCCGGTTGCGGCTGGAGGCGGCGGGTCCTCTGGGGATTGCCCCCAACTCACTGGGGACCCAACACTGAGCAGGATCCCCATCAGCAGGAACAGGAGCACGGGACGACGGCTAACAATTACGGGAGATGTCATAAAAGTGAGAACGTGAGAAAGGTGGTAAGTGCAATTCGGATCGGCCTGTATGGGGGTCGGGACCGCTGACTGGGCGGAAGGATAACATAAACTCGGGTCACGTTCCTCTTGAACGCCTTCCTGGGATGACTCCATCGCCCAATCCCATCATGCCAACGCGCGGCAGAGCGAGGGGAGTAAGGATCTGATTTTTCTAGCGTTTTTCTGAATGTTTTTTTCGCAGGGGCGGTTTCCACGGTCGATGCATCGACCGGCAAGCCCTACAACGGTAAGGGCATTTCGCAGCCACGACCGCCGACCCCATCACGGAAATGAACGAGTCAGCCGACGCCCAGGACCCCGATCAGCCATCCACCGACGCGAGCCCCCCTCCCACGCTCGATGTAGCAGACCCGGGCCAGCCGAGCGATCCATCATCGCAGGATCCCAGCGACCCGCGCGAATCGAGTAGCTCAGGCGAGCAGTGGGGCAGTCGAATCGGGGTGATCCTGGCCGTCGCCGGGAGCGCCGTGGGACTAGGAAACTTCCTGAGATTCCCCGGCCAAGCCGCCCAGAATGGCGGCGGTGCCTTCCTACTGCCGTACTTTATCTCGATGCTCGTCATTGGCGTCCCACTGTGTTGGGCGGAGTGGACGATGGGACGCTATGCCGGGACACGCGGGTTTCACTCCGCCCCCGGGATCTTCAGCGTCGTCTGCCGCACGCCCAAAGCTCGCTACCTAAGCGTTTTTGCACTGCTAATCCCGCTGGTCATCTACATGTACTACCTCGTGATCGAGGCCTGGTGCTTGAGCTATGCGTGGAGCTATCTGACCGGCGACTTGATGCTCGGCGCCGATCCCGATGCCTACAGCGGGTTCTTCGATTCGACCGTCGGAAAGAGCGAGGACGGGTCCGTCTTCGGCCAGAGTTCCTCGTTGCTAATTTTTGTCGGCATCACTTTCGCGCTGAACCTGATCTTGATCTACCGGGGGATTGCTGGCGGCATCGAGACTTTCTGTAAGATCGCCATTCCCTTGATCGTCGTCTGTGCGCTGTGCGTGCTGGTCCGCGTGCTAACGCTGCCTAGCGAAAAAGTCGTCGCGGGACTTGGGTTCATGTGGAACCCACAACCGGAGGCGCTGCTGAATCCGAAAACCTGGTTGGCGGCATCTGGCCAGATTTTCTTTAGCTTGGCCGTCGGATTCGGCGTCATCATCAACTACTCCAGCTACCTGACCAAGAAAGACGACGTCGTACTCAGTGGATTGACCGCGTGTAGCATGAACGAATTCTTCGAGGTCTGCTTGGGTGGTTTGATCACGCTGCCCGCTGCCTTCATGTTCCTCGGTGCCAGTGTCGCGACGTTCAGCACCTTCGGGCTGGGCTTCAACGCGCTGCCGAACGTGTTCGCTCAAATGCCAGCAGGGCAGTTCTTCGGATTTCTGTGGTTCTTCATGCTGTTCCTCGCCGCGATCACCAGCAGTCTATCGATGCTGCAACCGGTGCTGGCTTTCCTCGAGGATGGTTTCAACCTCAAGCGTCACGTCTCCACCGCCGTGCTCGGGATCATGGTGCTCGCCGGGGCCCTTTATGTGATCTATTACTCGGCCGGCTTGAAGGCTCTCGACACGCTGGATTTCTGGGTCGGGACGCTGCTGATTTTTGTGCTCGCGATGATTCAAGCGGTGATCTATGGGTGGGTTTTCGGGATTGAACGGGGTGAACGTGAAGCTCATGTGGGCGCACACATCCGCATCCCGCACATCGTGCAGTTGCTCTTGAAGTACGTCGTCCCTGTCTACCTCGGCGCTATTTTCATCGCGTTCTGTTACCTCAAGGTCCCGGGATCGACCGACCCGGAGACGGGCGAATACATCCCCGGCTACTGGGATCTCATCATGGACGATTCCGTCGTCCGCATGTCGATCCTGTTTATTTTCGCCATGATGGGCTTGCTGCTGGTACTGATTCACTTCGCTGGCAAGAACTGGATCCGCCAAGGAAGGTTCGATTACCTCCATGCCCCGCACCCAGCCCAAACCGACCGCCCCACTGATTCAGGAGAGACCCCGTGATGATGAGTGCCCTAGAGTGCCTACTGGCACTTGGACTAACGCCTGAAGAAATGGCTGAAAATCAGATGACGACGGCTGGCTGGTGCGTGATGACGATCTCGATCACGGCGGTGCTCTCCCTGTTGACCTACTGCTTGTACACCACCCTCTCTCTGCCGCCTCCTCAAGCGGACACCGATGAGCAACTCACCCGCCCGCCAGCCAACACCGAGAACGAGTGATGACGCAGCGATTGTGCATTCTCAACGTCGTGGGGCTGACCCCCGACCTCCTGCGGCACGCACCGCGCCTTTCACAAGCTGGCACCGCGCGGCCGTGGACCAGCCCCGTGCCCGCGGTGACCGCGACGAGCCAGGCGACGATGCTAACGGGACTCCCTCCACGGGATCACGGCATCGTCGGCAACGGTTGGCTGTATCGCGACACCCAGGAGATTCGCTTCTGGCAACAATCACGCACGTTGATTCAAGGCGAACTCTTTTACGAACGCTATGAAACAGCCAAGATGTTTTGGTGGTTCAATCAGGCGACAACGGCGAAGCACGGCGCCACGCCCAAGCCGCACTACGGATGTGACGGTAGCAAGGTATTCGACGTTTTGGACTGGACCGGCTGCCAATTGACCGAGCGGCTTGGTGCGTTTCCGTTTTTCGCCTTCTGGGGGCCAGGTGCGGGGATCGCCGCGAGCGACTGGATCGCCGACGCTACCGCTGTTGTTCTCCGCGAGAAACAGCCTCAGCTGACGCTTTGTTATCTACCGCACCTGGACTACGATTTCCAACGTCTCGATCACCAGGACCCCGCCCGGGTTGCCGAAGTCGATGCTGCCGCCGGCCGCGTGATCGATGCCGCCGAGGCCACCCAAACCCAGGTCGTCGTGGTCAGCGAATATGGACTGACGAGCGTGCAGCGGCCGGTGCACGTGAACCGAATCCTGCGTGCCAACGGCTATCTCCGCACGAGAATGGGACCCTTCGGCGAAGCCTTGCTGGTCGGCGATTGTGACGCCGTGGCGGTCGCCGATCACCAGGTCGCCCACGTCTATGTCCACCGCCCCGAACTCCTTGACGAGGTCGCGGGGTTATTGCGTAACACGCCCGGCATCGCCGAGGTCGTGCACCCGGCGGAACTCGATCTCGACCACGCCCGCAGTGGGGAACTGATTGCATTGGCCGATCCCGATGCCTGGTTTACCTACTACTACTGGGACGATGACCAGGCTGCCCCCGACTTCGCCCACACGGTCGACATCCATCGCAAACCCGGCTACGACCCCTGCGAGTTGTTCATCACCAGTCGCGCTCGAGCCGCAGCAAGATTACTGCAAAAGAAGCTCGGCATGCGCTACAAAATGGATGTCATCCCGCTCGACGCGACCCTCGTTCGTGGTAGCCATGGGTTGCTCGCGAGCGACCCAGGGAGCGGTCCCCTCGTGATTGGCCCCGGTGAACCGCCTGCCTGCATGACCGGCTTCGCAGACTACGTCCACACGCTGCTGTAAAAAGAGAAAACCTACGCGGTTTGCGTAAATTCATGGCGATTGATGGTTCCACCTTGCTGCGGCGCAGTTACACTGTTGGCATAGCCCGTTGAGCTTGCCTGAATTTGCGTCTGGATGGGGTGCGTGGGGTAATGGGATTAGCATGTAACGGCTGCGTATTTCAGCGTTCCTCGCGCCCCATCCAGCCGCAATCAGCAACTCCGGGTTACTTCTTTCCGCTCTTGAGAGCAAGGCGGACGTGCCCGCAGGGTTGGCTGAGAAAACCGCCTTGACCAACCGCTCAGCGATCGGGCGTGTGCCGCTCCCAGCCTGTCTTCACCCCTGTTGGTCCAGGTTTTGCGTATGATGGTGTGAGCAAGTCCGAAAGCTGCCGAATTGGCACCGCCGGGTCTTGCTCGCCCCGATCTTTCTCCTCGTTCGAGCGCTACCATGTTGATGTACCTGTTGTTTGTCATTCCACCGTTTTTGCTAGGGCTCTATGCCCAGTGGAAGGTGAAATCGTCGTTTGCTGCGATGAGCGAGGTTCCCGCCCGCATGTCAGGAGCCACGGCGGCCCGCAAGATGCTCGATGCATCGGGATTGCAATCGGTGGCGATCGAACAGGTTCCCGGCGAGCTATCGGACCACTACGACCCGCGTGCGAAAGTCCTGCGTCTCAGCCCCGACGTTTACAATGGTCATTCGATGGCCTCGCTTGGAGTGGCCTGTCACGAAGCCGGCCATGCGTTCCAAGACGCGCAAGGCTACGCCCCCTTGGTGGTCCGCAACATGGCCGTACCCGCGGCCAATTTTGGCAGTGGAATCGGTGCGGCGATGCTGTTCGCTGGTGCTATCTTCTCCTACCCGCCGTTGATGTGGATCGGCGTGATCGGATTCTCTGCCGTCGTGTTTTTCCAGCTGGTCAACTTGCCCGTTGAATTTGACGCCTCGAGTCGAGCCCGCGAACACTTGGTCAGCGCTGGTTTGATTACCGCTCAAGAGGAACAGTATGTCGCCAAGGTACTCAACGCGGCCGCGTTGACGTATGTCGCTGCGACGTTGCAGTCGATCATGACGCTCGCCTACTACCTCTTTATCCTACTGGGTCGTCGTGACTGAACCTGATTCGGTCTCGCCCGCTTCCCCAGTCGACTACTTCTCCGCGCTTGATCCACCCGAGTCTTTACAGACAAAGGCGGACGGCCCCTCGGGGAAGCTACCGTTGAGCGATGAAATCCTGCGGCAATGGACCAGCGGTGATCTGTTTGGGTTGACGCAGAGTGTCGGCATGGGTTTCGACCCGCGCCGTGTCCTCGGTGATCAGTATCTCGTGATGAGTACCCAGGGCGGTGTGCGCAACCCTGATGGCACCCCGGCGGCCCTCGGCTACCACACCGGGCACTGGGAAGTCGGCATTCTCGTCCGCGCCGCGGCGGAGCAGATCGAGACGCATGGTGGCGTGCCCTTCGCAGCTTTCGTGAGCGATCCTTGCGATGGCCGCACGCAAGGCACGCACGGCATGTTCGATTCGCTGCCTTACCGCAACGACGCGGCAATCGTGATGCGGCGGTTGATCCGGTCTCTTCCCCAACGAAAAGGCGTGATCGGAATCGCGACTTGTGATAAGGGATTGCCAGCCATGATGATGGCCTTGGCGGGCACCGGGCAGCTTGCCAATGTGCTCGTACCGGGCGGCGTGACGCTGCCGCCGACCTCGGGAGAGGATGCTGGCAAAGTCCAGACGATTGGCGCTCGCTACTCGCGCGGGGAGATGTCTTTGGAAGAAGCGTCGGTGGCGGGTTGCCGTGCCTGTGGTACCCCCGGCGGTGGCTGCCAGTTCCTCGGCACGGCGGCGACCAGCCAAGTGGTTGCCGAGGCGTTGGGGATGACGGTTCCCCACGCGGCACTGTCACCGAGCGGTCAGCCCATCTGGACCCGCATGGCGCGAGATTCCGCGTCCGCAGCGGCCTCCATGCATGCCCAAGGGATGTCGATGCGTGATGTGCTGACACCGGCGGCGTTCGAGAACGCGATGCGAATGCATGCCGCCGTCGGCGGCAGCACCAACCTGCTGTTGCACATCCCTGCGATCGCTGCGGCAGCCGGTGTCGCCCGACCGACGGCCGATGATTTCTCTCGCGTCAATCAGCAGGTGCCCCGCTTCGTAGACTGCCTGCCCAACGGCCCCGTCGGCCATCCGACAGTGCGTCTTTTCCTGGCCGGGGGCGTGCCCGAGGTCGCATTGCATCTGCGTCGCGCAGGGTTGTGGAACAGCGACGCCAAAACTGTCAGTGGGATGACCTGGGACGAGCTTCTCGACCAGTGGGAGGCTTCGCCACGCCGCGCTGTTTGCCGAGAGCGTCTGCAGCTCGCCGACGGCGTCGACCCAGATGATGTGATCATGCCGATGGCTCGCGCGAAAGCCGCGGGCCTAACCAGCACCGTCTGTTTCCCCAAGGGCAACCTCTGCCCAGAAGGCTCGGTGATCAAAGCGACCTCGATCGATCCCACCGTGATCGATAGCGATGGTGTCTATCGCAAAAGCGGCCGGGCCCGGGTCTTTACCAGCGAACGCGATGCGATTGCGGCCGTCAAAGGGCAATCCGACCAACCGATTCAGTCCGGTGAAGTGATCGTCCTGATCGGACGTGGGCCGATTGGATGCGGCATGGAGGAAACCTATCAGATCACATCGGCGCTGAAGTACCTCTCCTTCGGCAAGGAAGTGGCATTGATCACCGATGCCCGCTTCTCGGGAGTCAGCACCGGAGCCTGCATCGGCCACGTCGGCCCGGAAGCACTCGCCGGCGGCCCCATTGGACGCGTTCGCGATGGCGATCTGATTGAAATCGAAGTCCATCGTGACACGCTCGAAGGGCACGTTAATCTGATCGCACCGCATGACGGTGGCGACCCCATGGAGACACTGGCGACGCGAGGCCCGCATCCCGACTTGCAAGTCGATGCGGCCATCCCGGACGACACCCGGCTATGGGCCGCACTGCAGCAAATCGGCGGCGGCACTTGGGGTGGCTGCGTGTACGACGTCGATGCGATCCTCGCCACTCTCGAAGCGGGCAAACGGGCACTCGGCGGAAAAGACCAATCGTGAATTCCGACCGCTTGCCGGCGTCCCCCGTCCCTCACGCCGTGAAGCATTTTTCTCTTGCATAAAACGTACTTGCTACCACTACGGGCGGGACGCCCACGCACCGGTACGCGGGCGTCCCGCCCGCATGTATGAATCACGATGAAAATGCTCCACATAGCGTCACCCAATCCCCCTCTAATCGACTATGAATATTGACGACCCGGTCGCCTACACGCCCACCTCCATCGAACGCAGCGGCAACAGCGGTATTCGCATCGTCTGGAGCGACGGCCAATCGACGCAGTGGACCGCCCAGCAGCTCCGCGATGCCTGCCCCTGTGCGACCTGCCGAGAGAAACGCGGCAAGCTGCTTGGCGAAGAAGAGGAGGAGGAGGAAACACCAAAGAGCAAACCCATCGGCCTGCCCGTGCTCAGCGCCGCCGAAGCACAACCGATGCGGATTGAAGGCATGCAGCCCGTGGGCACCTACGCCTACAATATCTCCTTCAGTGACGGTCATCACTCGGGATTGTTTACCTTCGCCCGCCTGCGCCGCGAAGAATCCGAAGGAACACGGGAATCATAAGTGACGCACGACGGTTCGCTGTCCCAAGGGAGAGTGACGTACTCGACACTTTTTGAGTCCTCGTTGGTTACCCCAAGGTTGTGCTGCTCTTGAGCACGGGTATCAACAGTGCCATGACGACGGCGAGCACCATGATCGCCATAATCAATAGCATGATTGGCTCGAGTAGGCGTACAAATAGATCGAGTCGCCGGAAGGTGCGTTTCTCCAATGAGTCAGCAATCTCGGGCAGAACTCGGTCGAGCGAATTGCTCTCTTCACCGACGCGGATCATCTCGACGACCGCCATCGGAAAATAGCCCGAATCGCTAAACGGCTTGGCGAGGCTCTCGCCCGAACGAATGTTTTCAGTGGCGTCGCCAATGGATTGACTGAGCAAGCGATTGCCGGTGGCACTTCGGCTGATATCAAGCGACTTTAGAATGGGGACACCATTGCCCAGCAGGGTGCCGAGCACGCGGCAGAACCGAGCCACCGAGAGGTTCATCAAGATATCGCCGAGAACCGGGATTTTCAGTTTCCAGCGGTCCAGCCGATCCTTGCCCGCCTCGGTCTGCAAGTGCATGCGTATCGCAAAGAATACAGCGATCAATGCCACAATGATCCAGATGCCATAGCTCTGCAGAGTATGGCTGAAAACGAGCAACCATTCGGTGGCAGCAGGCATCTCACCCTTCTTTCGCAGTCGATCAAAAAGCATGTCGAATTTGGGCACCATGAACACGAGCAACCCACTCAGAACCACCGTGCCGACGACGAACAGAAAGGCCGGGTACGCCATCGCGCTGACGGTCCGTCCCTTGAGGTCTTCCTGCAATTCGGTGAACACCGCAACGCGGTCGAGTGCGTCCTCGAGAAAACCGCCCTCGGTGCCAGCCCGAACCATATTGACGGCCATGTCGCTGAACACGCCTGGAAAGCGTGCCATGGCATCGCCGAGCGTCTCACCTTCCTCGACACGTCCTTTGATCTCGCCCATCACCTCGCCCAGAACGGGCGCTGCGGATTGATTGCCGAGCAAGGTCAGTGATCGAATCATCGGCACTCCGCTTCGCAACAGCGATGCGAGCTGACCATAGAAGGTCACCATCACCTGGCCCTTGACCTTCTTCTTACCGCCGGAGAAGAGCGATCGCCCCGCTCCTGCCTGTTCGGTGATCTTGGTCGGGAAGAGGTCTTTCCCCGACAACAGCATCGACGCTTCACGCGACGTGCCGGCTTCGATCGTGCCTGTGATGTTCTTGCCGGTGAGGTCGCGTGCGATGTATTGGAAGGAAGGCATGAAGGCAGAGAGTTCAGGAAGAATGAGTTCGGGAAAGCGGAGCGTTCGAACGGCAGCGGTTGGCGTTGAGAGATGACAACGGGTTCAGAGCATGCCCCTGAACCCCGAGACGTCGGTGCTGAGAACCAATTCGAAAAAGGGACACTCCCTTCTCGAAATGGCATTTCATCAACACTTTTTAGAGTGCTTCACCCTTGGTGACACGGAGGACTTCGTCAATGCTCGTCACCCCCACGAGAGTTTTGTCCCAGGCGTCCATTCGCAGGGTCCGCATTCCCTCAGCGACCGCGGCGCGGCGAATGTCCCAACTGCTGGCTCGGTCTTGAGCGAGTTCGCGGATCGCTTCGCTCGAGACGAGCAGTTCGTAGATACCGAGTCGTCCTGAATAGCCCACGTTCCGGCATTCGCGACAACCGATGCTGCGATACAGCGGGCGGCCTTCGAGTTCGGCAAATGGGAAATCCTTGGGGAGTTCCTCTTCATCGGGATGGTAGGCCTCTTTGCAATGCGGGCACAACCGGCGCAACAGCCGCTGGGCCATGACCGCTTCGACCGTCCCGGCAACGAGAAACGGCTCGACCCCCATGTCGCCCATCCGCGTGAACGCACCGGCTGCATCATTGGTGTGCAGCGTGCTGAAAACAAGGTGCCCCGTCAGCGACGCCTGGGTCGCATTCTCGGCGGTTTCCAAGTCTCGAATTTCCCCAACCAGGACAACGTCCGGGTCATGCCGCAGAATACTCCGCAGCGAAGCGGCAAACGTCAAACCGATCTTGGAATGGACCTGAATTTGGTTGATGCCATCGAGTTGATACTCGACAGGATCTTCGGTTGTGATGATCTTGTTTTCCGGGCTGCGAATCTCCAGGAGACTGCTGTAGAGCGTCGTCGTTTTACCACTACCGGTCGGCCCAGTAACCAGGACGATCCCGTGCGGCATGCGAATGATTTCACTGAACCGATCGTAGATCGCTTCCGACATCCCGAGGCCCTTGAGGTCAAAGACCATCGACGACTTATCGAGCACCCGCATGACGAGCCCTTCGCCGTGGATCATGGGAATCACGCTGAGCCGGATGTCTACCTCGCGGCCGTGGACTCGCAAGCGAATCCGGCCGTCTTGAGGTAGCCGTTTTTCGGCAATGTTCAGCCGGGCCATGATCTTCAAGCGGCTGATGATCGCGGCTTGAAAGCGATTGATCTCAGGCGGGACCGGTTGTGGGTGCAGGATCCCGTCGATGCGGTAGCGTACCACGAGGCCATCGGATTGCGATTCAATGTGAATATCACTGGCCCGCGAGTCGACCGCCTCGGTCAGGATCTCGTTCACCAGCCGAACCACCGAAGCTTCCTGAGCCATTTCGCTCATTTCGCTACCGTCGGTCTCGATGCTTTCGAGCAGTTCGATTTCCTCATCGCCCGCTGCGGCGACGAGTCCCTCGATCGTTTCACTACCCACACCGAGGTGCTTCTTCACCAAGCGGTTGATCTCGGCTCGTTCGGCAACAACCGGAGTGACCGTTTTGCCAGTCGCGGCACAGGCTTCGTCGAGCGGATAAAGATCAAAGGGATCTGCTGTCGCCACCCGCAGTCCGCCATCGTCCCAACCGATGGGAAAGAGTGCATGGCGATAGATCAGTTTCTGTGGGAACCCTTCGAGCGCCGAGAGGTCCACCTCGGACGTCCGCAGATCGATGAAGTCGAGACCGACCTCGTCGGCGATAGCCGTCAGCGCCTCGCGGGCGGTCACGTATCCGAGCGAGACCGCCGTGTCAACGATCGCCGAGGGATCGCCATTGCGGCTCTGTTCAAGCTGTTGGGGCGTCAGCAAACCACGCCGACGCAAAATTTCAGCTGCGTGCATAATCATCGTCCACGTCCTCCTCGTCCACCGCCACCGCCACCACGTTCACCACCACCGCCGCCGCGTTCACCGCCGCCACCACGGCCACCTCGCTCACCCCCACCCCCACCCCCGCCGAATCGGGAGCGGAAGTACTCGATCCGTCGTTGGATATCTTCTTGAGAGCTCGATGAAGCGGCGCTGCTACCTGATGCATTCGATGCGGAAGTGCCGCTCGAACTCGTACTGGAAGTCGTCGTCGTGGCTTTGCCGGTAACCGACTGCAAGGCTTGCAACATAATTTCTGGTCGCACGGATCCGCCCATCGCGACGACTTCCACCTCGTCCTCAGACTCGAGGCCCTGTTGGTCGAGCGCCTCGACGAGCTGACGAACCGCGTCGAGATCTTGTGGGATCGCCGTCACGACCAGCGAGTTGCTGCGTGCGTCGACAGCGACAATGATTTTAGTAGCCTCGCTTTTGGGCTTGGCTTGACCGCCGCCTCCGCCGCCACGAATTGCCTTGATAATATCCTGAGGGCTCGGCTGGCCACCGCGGCCCCCTTCGCCGCCACCCCCGCTATCATCGCCGATTTTCTCAGCGAAGACCGCTGTGACGATCTTGGCAACCTCCGCCGCATCCTGATAGACCACCGGGATCAACGACGGCCGAGCGATCGTCTGGATGGTCTCGGGGCTTTCCTCCCGGTCGATTTCTTGGAGCACGGTGCGGATAAAGTCCAGATCCGAAGGCGGAGCTTGAACGATCAATGCGTTGAGCCGGTTGTCGGGAACAATGTTCACGCTGCCGCGGCTGGTCAGAATCGTTCGCGTTTCCGATTCGTTGCCACCGCCACCGCCTCCCATTCCTAAGAGACCGCCGAGCATCCCGCCGCCCATGCCGCCCATCACGGATTCAGTCAGCGAACCCGCTGATCCACTCGCGTCGGCACCGCCGAGCACGCCAGCGACCAGTTCCGCAGCGATGTCAGCTTTCAGATATCGCAGCCAAAAGATCGTTGGTAGTGCGGAGGTTTCTGCCGATTCAGTACCCATCGATGTGAGTAATTGCTCGAACATGTCCAACGCCCGCTGGTCGCGGGAGGCAATCACGAGCCCCGCAGGGGTCATCTGGATAATGATATCATCTCCGGCGTAGTCGTTTTCAACTGATGGCGACGACGCACCTGAAGACTCGGGTCCCGAGGACGATGCGTTCTGCCACACGAGTGTTTGGAACGCACCACCGGCAGCCGTATTGGTATCGAGCAAATCGGAACGACCGTCCGACCCCGAACCGTCTCGTTGGTTGGAGCGGTCGACTGGAGCGGCCGAGTCAGTGCGATCCTGAGATGCCGATGGAGTGATCACGCGGATCTTGTTATTGCGTCCCGTCAGCGGCCACAAGGACTCGATCTGCTTCAGAGTATCGTTCGCCGCGGTCCCCGTCAGCGGCAGGATCCGGACATTCTCGCCGAAGCCTCCCGACATGGGATCGTCTTCCAGCTCAGCGATCAATCGCTTCACCGACTCGACCTGGTCTGTCGTGCCGCGAATCCACAAACGGCCCGTGGCCGGGTCGCCATCGACGATCGGTCCATTGCCGGTCCCCGCTTCGGTGACACCGAAGAATTTGTTGATCGTCAACAACGCTTGGGCTGGCTCGAGTCGCTTCAAGTCGATGATCGTGAAATCACGGCCATTGCCCTCGAGCTCGGCAATCGTACTGCGAATCTTGTCCTGCATCTCAGGACGCCCGAAGGCAATGATAGCGCCGCGATTGGCGTCCATCGCCAATCGCGCCTCCGGCGTGCCAGCAATCATCGTTTGCAAGACATCGTAAACTGTCTGCAGGTTGGCCGCGGCGACGGAGTGCGTACGAAGCTCTGGGGCAGCGACCGCTTCGTCGCTCGCCTCGCCTGCATTGGGCATCGCACGGTCTGCCTTTTCGACCACGCTGTTGAGCAACTCCAACTTCGATTGGCTGCCGGTGGCAAAGATACGGTCACCATAGATAGAAACCGAAACTCGAATTTCGTCATTGGCATTCGTGCCAGCTTCTAAACCCAATAAAGGGCGAGCTATTTCGAGCACCTCATCTGCCGACCGATGCTCCAAGTTGATTTCGACAACACTCGACTGAGCCTTGGTGGCCGCCTGCAAGACTTCATCGATGACTCGCAGTTTACCCACCGTTTCGGTAACGATGACCTGCCGTGCTCCGGCGAGCACGTTGATGCGGCCCCAGGGGCCAATGACCTGCGACAACTCCTCACGAGCCTCCTCCGGCGTGATCGCACCGAGCGGGAAGACACATCGCACGATGTCGCTGTTGCCACGTTTGTCAAAGGATTCCGGCGTGACCAGTTCCGCCATTTCGCTGATTAGCTTTTCTGCGTTGTCCGCTTCCAAATCAACCAACAACAACATGCGGCCACGACGAACCACGGCCCAGCCGCGATCCAACAGTAAACGGTTGATCAGGTCCAATCCCTCGGGGACCGAATAGAGCTTGTTTGGATCAGAAAAATTGACCGTCCCCGCTGGCATCGTGTCCATTTGTAACGATAAATCCGCTTGTTCCGCAAACCACTGCAAAACATCACTCCAAGGGGCCCCGGCGAAGTTGAATCGCAGGGCGTCCCCAGCAGGCGTTTGAGCGGGCGCGGCTTCGGGAGCGGGCTCCGCAGCAGGCTCACTGACAGGCTCACTGGCGGGCTCATCGGCGGCGTCCGGTCCTGCCTCAGCGGGCTCGGCAGCGGCGGATTCTGCGTCAGCATCCGGTGACGCGGCAGCGGGAGTATCCGAATTCGGCGGTTGCGCCGATGCAGACATGTGGCTCCCAAAAGCCATTATTGCCAGGAAAATCCCAGTGAAAATCAGCTGGGCACAGCGGTTACGAGATGAAGGCGTGAAGAGCATTTCGCAGGGCGATTTTAGAGAAGAGTGAAGCTATACGGACTATTGCGGCCGGGGTGCGAGCGAATAGTTTAATCAGTGGACAGGTTATACCCATCAGAAAAACTGTAGCTCACTATTTGGAACACCACTTTCCCGGCGAAGTTTCGCAGAGCTCACAGACAGCCAGCCCGACTTAGGCCGCTTGACGCTAAATCGCGATTCCACCGGTGGTCAGGTAAAACGTGATCAGCATGCAGACCCACACCAAATCGAGAAAGTGCCAGTACAGGGCAGTGAAATCGACGGGCCAGTGCCGTTCGTGGTCGTAACGCCCCAGTGCCGTCCGCACGCCCACGATGCCGAGGGCCAAGATCCCGCCAGCAACGTGCAGGGCATGCAGGAACGCCAAGACCACCACCATCCCCGCAACCCCCTTGCCAGTCCCACCGCCGAGGGCTGGGCCAGCGAGCAGCTCCAGCATCGAGCGGTACTGGATCATGATGAACACGACCGCTGCCAGCGCAGCAATGCTCAGCAGAACCACCGTCACTCCCCGCTTGCTCCGCCGCACGGTGCGTGTCGCTAGATGCAGCACCACGCTGATCCCAATGAGACACACGGTGCTCGTCAGAAAACTCGCTGGCAGCTCCACCGCCGTCTGCGGGTCATCCTGCCGCGATTCCGCATAGATCCCATAAAGCAACAGGCTGGTTAGGAAAAAAACCAGCAGAGTGCAAAGAAATAACCAGCCACCTTGCTGGTAGCGGAGATCGGGCGGCAGACGGGCAGCGGAATTCGGCAAGTAAATTTCCAGACTTCGGGACCATGAAAGCCAGCGACTCAGTGGAATCGTTCGCTCCACCATGGCTCGATCTCATTTTGCACCCCGAGGCCGTATCTGAACAGATGCGAAACCCACCGATTCACCCGCCATCGCACCGGCCGTCGGGGAAAAAAGTGCGTCAATCCGACTTTGTCGTGAGCCTCGCAGCGGTGCGCCAGGTGTGCGGGATGTCCCAATAGCAGGGCCGGTTCCCACCGGCCACATACGCCGGTCCTGGCGACGCCCAGGCAGTCGCCGGCAAATCCGCGAAGTTGGATTTGCCTAGTCTCCTCAGCTATTTCAGTTCGATCGCGAGCAGTTCACCTTCGGTCGCGGAAATGGTCCGGCGACAATACAGAGTCCCGTCGACCAGGGCAGGCAGCGATCGATAGATACCCGCAGGCAACTCGACTTCGGCGAGAGAACGAAACTTTTTGGGATCCGCCGCGAACAACACCAATCTCCCGCTGACGCACTGGGCCAGCACTCGCTCGCCCGCTGCGATCAAATGAGCCGTCCCCAAATCGGGTTGATTCCAAGCGACTTTTCCATCGGACCAGCGCACGCACATCAGTTCGCCGGTGCCGTAGTCCTCGCGTCCGGTGATCGCGTACAGGTAGTCGTCGATGCGTACAGGCGTTACGTAATGGCTGCTGATCACGTCGCGTGAACGCCAGAGATCCTGCGGTGGGGTGGCGGACATGTCGAGCATCCGGCACCCCACGCCGTAGGCGGCCGTCAAGAAGATTTTTTCATGATCGACGAGCGGGGTGGCGGCGTTGACAGTGGGTCCGCGCTTTCCAAAATCGACTTCCGACAAGACCTCCCCTGTCACCGGATCAAGCATCACAGTTTTCAGCCGCAGCACGGCGACGACGCGAGCTTGCCCCTCGATTTCAATCGTGACCGGAGAAGCATAGGCGGCTTCCTGATCGACGGCCGTCCAACGGGTCTTGCCGGTTTGGCGATCCACGGCAACGAGCCCCGCGTGATTCTCTCCGCCCACTGGCACGATCAGCACCTGCCCGGACAACAGGGGCGACCCACCCGCTCCGAAGTAACCATCCTCGGCGTCGTAGTCGCTGCGCAGTTCACGCGACCACTGCGTGCTGCCATCACTGACGTTGACGGCATGCAGATCTCCGGCCGCCCCATAGACGAATACTTGGTCGCCACTAACCAACGGAACCGAGCGGGGGCCTCGATCGGCGTTGACACCGCCGCGATAAATCGCGGGGAATTCGGCTCTCCATTGGCGACTGCCGTCCGCTGCTGAGAGACAATCCAAGCACTCCGAATCACCTTCGCGGTGCCACAAGAACACACGGCCATGGGCGACCACCACGCCGGAATAGCCAGCCCCACACTTCACTCGCCAACGCACGGCCGGCTCGTCCTGCCAGGCTGCAATCGATTCATCCGCAGCCTGTCCGTCGCGGTTGGGTCCCAGAATCTGTGGCCAGTCACCGGCTTCGACATCACCGGCCCCAATAGCAGCGATGGCCAGGACGACGGCGAAAACCATTCCAAACAATCGGCTACGCAGAATCATGGACCGGTACATCATGGCTTGCTCGCAGTATGGCCGCAGAAGGACTCCAGTGCGGGGGTCGCTCCAGGACATTGGATTGGAAGGGGTGCGGGGAATCCTCGCTATCTTAGTGCATCGCAATGAACCTGGCACGGTAACTCCGGACATTACGGCAACTGTGCTGGCGAGTTGACACTGCTGCACTCCGATAGCTAATTTGAGTCTTCCCAAAATGCTACCTCTCGAGGGTCTCGGCTACGGGATCTAGGCAGCAGATAATCGATTTGGATGCTCAACAGCTATCTCGATTGGGCTCTGGTCAGTACGCCCTCAAGTTCGGTACTAGATGATGAAATTCTTGGACGACCTCAAAAAGTTCGCGCTGCGTGGAAACATGCTGGACCTGGCGATCGGATTCACCGTCGGAGCTGCATTCACAACTGTCGTGAAGTCTTTAGTCAGCGATATCATCATGCCACCCATCGGGTTGCTAACGGGCAACGCCGACCTGACTGATCTGTTTTGGGTGTTGCACGTCCCTGAAGGAGTCGAGAAACCGGCCGGAGGCTACCTCACCCTGCAGGCGGCCCAAGAAGCTGGCGCGGTAACGATGAATTATGGCGTCTTCCTCAACTCATGCTTTGCGCTGCTGATCGTGGCCCTGGCGATGTTCCTCGTCATCCGGATGATCAATCGGGTCGACGAGCAACTCGATGAAGCTTTTGGCGAACCGCCTCCGCAGTCGGAACCGGCGGACAAGAAATGCGATTTCTGTCGTTCTACCATCCCGTTTCGGGCAACGCGGTGCCCGCACTGCACGTCTGAACTGACCATTCCGGAAGTGAGCAGTGACAACAAAGCCGCCGCCCGCCCCACGTCCTGATCGGCGGCCTGAAGGCACCGGGAACGGTACCACCCACCGTAGACCTGGGCTGCTCCAAATCTGGGCTTGCTGCCGGTTTCAGTTGATTTGAATGGAGGTCGTTTCTGCCCTGAACTTCACCCTCCCGGGCGCAGCGGGGGAGGGTCGAGATACGAGCCTTCAGCGAGTTTCTCGGGGAGGGCTCAGTCACGGTTTCACGGCCATGCATGCGTTTCCCCAGTGCTCGGCCCCTGCCGGAACTTCGGAGACTGCTGAAATAGTCGGTATTCCAGGTTTTTCTGCCACAAGACAAGCCCGAAACGCTAGCGAGTGGAGTCAGGTAAACCCTCGCTCGCGCGTCGGGCTCGTATTTCAGTCGTGCTCGCTTAAGCTCAAGCCACCGGCTATTTTCTTCAACGCCGTCGGCGTAGGAAAACTGGTTCATCCGACGGAAGCGTGCGCAGAGCACCGCGGAAGTTTTTTTGAGGCATGGCTTAGTATTCAATGATCGTTCAAAAATGCGTCCCTGATGAACAAACGCTCGCCAGGGACCGACAACACCATGGGCGTACCGCTTTTGCAGGGAAACGCTGGCGACCGAGATATCACTTGCCAAGCCAGCACCTCTGCAGAGCTCGGTTCCGTTTCTCCCGGCAGTGCCAGTCTAACATTGATAATCACATCCCACAAATAAATCCTTGGATACTGGAGCCATGCCTTGAAAACCTCGGGCGCTCGCTTCCGTCGGATGAACCGGAAAACTTGCGGGGAATCCACAGCTCGCCCCCTCGCCCTCGACGATACTGATCGCCGCGTTTCTCTCTCGCTGACGACTCGGCGATGCTTACTCGGCGCTAATGTCGTAGCAGAAGATGCTATCGTCTTCGCGGAGGTAGAGTCGCCCGTTAGCGATCGACGGCAGCGCCCAGGCGGGGCGGTCGCTGGTCGAGGGCGTTTCGAATTCACTGACCTCGACGTATTCCTCGGGGTTGGCTTCAGCCAGTACCATGGTGCCGTCGGAGAAGTGCAGATAGATGCGTCCTTCGGCAGCGGCTGCGGAGATGGAGTTGCGTCCTGCGCCGCGGGCCTCCCACTTGACGTCGCCGGTGATCAATTCGATGCACAGAACTCGGTTGCTGCCATCGGCCCCGCCGTAGACGTAGTCACCGAGGAGCACCACGCCGCCTTGCTTATTAGCCAAGTCGGGTTTGGCAGGGTAGATCTCCTCGACTTCGAATTTACCTTCACCTCGGGGGACTTGGCGAACCAAGGCACCACCGAGTCCATAGCCAGCCGTTGAGAAAACCAAATCATCTTTGATGACGGGCGATGGAATGAAAGCTGTCGGCGGTTCCATCTCGTAGGACCACAGCAACTCACCGGATTGGGCATCGACGCCGATCGGGCCGCCGCCGGTGTTCTGCACATAGATCTTCTTGCCGCCTACTTGGGCGGTGACGATCGAGGAGTGCCCGGCGCCTTTGTCACCTGGATGGACTGCTTTCCAGATCGTGCTGCCGTCGTTCTTGTTCAGGGCAATCACCGTGGCTTCTTCGCCGCCAGGCGTGCAGACAACTTGATCACCGTCGACAAGTGGAGACTCGCTATATCCCCAACTATCTGCTTTCTTACCGCCGAAGTCCGCTTTGACGTCGTGCTGCCATAGAATCTCGCCATCGGAGGTGGCACAGCAGTAGATCGTGCCTGCAGGCGTCAGGACGAACACCCGATCGCCGTCCACGGTGGGTGTGGCTCGCGATCCCTGCCAGGTGGGCTGGCCCTTGTTCCAAGCCGAACCGGTTTTGGTGGCCCACACCAAACTACCATCTGCATCACTGAAACAGCTCAGGTACTCGTCCTTGTCATCGGCCAAGGATGATCCGTCACCGAGCGTATAAACGCGTCCGTCGGCAATCGCGGCGCTGGCGTATCCACGGCCTGCCCCCTTGGCCTGCCACAGCAGCGTTGGTCCTGACTCGGGCCATTCCTGCAACAGGTTGTTCTCCGCGGAGATGCCAGTGCGTTCTGGGCCACGGAAGGTAGGCCAATCAGCGGCAAAGAGTGGGGCGGCGCCAATGACGAGTGCACAAGCAAACGCTGGCCAAAGTCGACTCGATCGCATAGTAATCACGTGGGGACTCCACAAACGAAACTGAGAGTTGGTAATCTGAACGCCGTGCCTGGCGGCCACGTCAATCCCGCTGAGGGAGTGCTGATCGCGACAACGGTTATTCATTGCTGCCAGTGTATACTATACGATCCTTGTCTCGCAGGCACGCAATCGCGCTGGGCCCCTGTTTCAGATTGGATCGGACTGAGCCCGGTCGCTTGAAGACGCGTCCTTGCTTGAATTTTGAATCATATGTCGAACCCATCCTGGATCACGAGAGAGACGATGAGTACTTTTCAAAAGCTGCAGCTTTTTTCCTTGACGACCGTTGCCGCGTTTCTAGTGGCACCGCTGCAGGCAGCCGATCCGCTGCCTTCCTGGAACGACGGCACCACCAAGCAATCCATCGTTGACTTCGTCAACAAAGTCACCGAGGAAGGCTCGGGCGACTTCGTACCGGTCGCTGAACGGATCGCTGTCTTCGACAACGACGGCACGCTGTGGAGCGAAAACCCACTGCCGTTTCAAGTGATCTTCGCTGCCGCTGAGATCAAGCGTCTCCTGCCCGAGCACCCCGAGTGGAACGATAACGCCGCCGTGCAAGCGTTCATCAAGTCTGATGTCGCAGCGCTCACCGCAAACCACAACAAAGGCTTACTCGAAGTGCTCGCACTGACTCACGCGGGAATGTCCACCGACGCCTACGACCAACGTGTGAAGGACTGGCTCGCTACAGCCGAGCATCCACGCTGGAAAAAACCCTATTCCCAGTGCGTCTACCAACCCATGATCGAACTGCTCGAATACCTGCGTGCCAACGATTTCCAAACCTGGATCGTCTCCGGTGGTGGGCTCAGCTTCATGCGGGTTCTCTCCGAACAGACCTACGGGATTCCACCGCAGCAGGTCATCGGCTCGCACGGCCAGGCGACCTTCGAGATGAAAGATGGCGTCCCCACACTGACCAAAACACTCGAAACGGTCTTTGTCGACGATAAAGCCGGTAAACCCGCGGGCATCTATCAATTCATTGGACGCCGCCCAATCGCCGCGTTTGGAAACTCAGACGGTGACCAAGCGATGCTCGAATACACGACCATCGACAATCCCCGCCCCAGCTTCGGGATGATCATTCATCACACCGATGCCGAGCGTGAATACGCTTACGATGCCAAACCTAAAAGCAGCGGCAAGCTGATTACCGCGCTCGAGGCCGCGCCCACTCATGGTTGGACGGTCGTCGACATGAAGAAGGACTGGGAAACCGTGCTGGCCGAGTAAGCAAAGCCTGAAAAATCGGCTCATCCGACGGAAGCGTGGGCCCGAGGTTTTCAAGGCATGGCTCCCGTATCCAAGGATTTATTTGTGGGATGTGATTATCAATGTTAGACTGGCACTGCCGGGAGAAACGGAGCCGAGCTCTGCAGAGGTGCTGGCTTGGCAAGGGATATCTCGGTCGCCAGCGTTTCCCTGCAAAAGCGGTACGCCAATGGTGTTGCCGGTCCCTGGCGGACATTCGTTCGTCAGGGACGCATTTTTGTAAGATTAATGGATACTAGTGGTCTGTCACGACTTATTCTTAGGGTAGTGGACGAGGCGACGAGTCCTGAACTGGCGTCAAATCCAAGGACTCGTCGCCTCCTGTTGATTACCCACAAGTTTGCTCCCCCGTGTGCTTGTCACACGGGAAGCGACGTTTTGAAATTAGAAAACCGCGGTATCGACACACGTTCCCCTGTCAGCTTGTCTGACAGGAAACCAAGTCGATAAACTTTGCTGTCATGCGGGGCAAGCCCGCATGGGAGCGGGGTGAATGCTCCATCTTGATCTAATCACAAAACGGTGATTCCTGTCAGACAAGCTGACAGGGGATCTGGTTTTGTGGGTAATGACCAGCTCGTCGCCTCGTCCACTACGATCAACCCTAACTTTTAACTGTGACAGACCACTAGAGCCATGCCTAGAAAAACTTTCCCCCTGTGCTCCGCGCACGCTTCCGTCGGATGAACCTACATTTGTAGATGCCCGAAAAAACGGACTCAGGCAATGCGGGGACGCAGGCCTGGAAAGGGATAGTGCGGTTGATGCTCGGCAAGTTCACGTTTGTCGGGCATCCGTTTTTCGCTCACTGGACGCAGGAGCCCATGCCTCAAAATCCAACATCCTAGATGCCTGCCTCTCAATTCCGAGAAGAACCTTTCGGGATGCTTGTGGGGAATCGACAGCTCGTCCACTGCGATTCAACGTTTCTGCGCAATCGCTAGAAAAGTGTGATCGGGTCAGCCGCGTGGGCGTGGGCTTGGTAGGCGAGCAACGCGTTGAGTAGCTCGATCGCGACGCGGGATTCGAGCGTGACGCCGGCGCGGACGCCAACGCAGGGATCGTGACGTCCTTTGGCGAGTTCAAAGTCGATGTCGCGGAGGTCTTTTGTCACAGATTGTTGGGGCAGGTTGATCGTGGAAGTGGGCTTGAAACCGACCCGGGCGACGAGCGGGCTACCGGTCGTGATGCCCCCGATCAAACCGCCGTGCGTGTTGGACTGGTACCCGGCGTGGCGAATCGGATCATTGTTGACGCTGCCTCTTCGCTCGATCACGTCGGCGCCAGCGCCAATCTCGCAGGACTGGACAGCATTGAGTCCTCCGAGTGCGCCCATCAATCGGACCTTCAAACTCTGGTACAGCGGGTTGCCCAGCAGCGGCGGCACGCCGACAGCGACGACCTCCACAGCGGCCCCGAGGGAATCACCGCCTTTCCGGGTCTGCTTGATCAACTCGCCCGCGGCGTTGGCGAAGTCCGAGTCGATCGATGGGATCTCAGCGGCATCGAGCTGCTTCGCCGTGGTGTCGGCGTTTTCAATCGTGAGCGAGTCAGCCAATCGCTGCGACGCCTGGAGCGTACCGACCTGGCAGATCGAAGAGAGGATGCGGACGCCGAAGAGCTGCTGCAGGACGATTCTCGCGACACTGCCGCCGATCACATCGCTGATCGTGCTGCGGTAGCTCGAGCGGCCACCGCCACGGACGTCGACGTACCCTTGGGACTGGTGAAACTTGACGAGGTCGGTGTGGCCGGGCCGGACCTCCCCATCTGGGCCGCTGAACTGCGTATAGTCACCGGACTTTTTGCTGGTCGAAAGCACGATCGCAGCGATCGGTTCACCCGTGGTGAATCCGTCTTCGTATCCCTCTGTTTCGAATGCCGCACCGTCGACATCGACCGATAGCTTGGCACCGCCTAGCAGCACGTCGACATCATCACGGTACAAGCCCGATAGAAAGACAACTTTGTCCTTTTCGTTACGTGGCGTGCCGTGTTTGTTGCCGCCGGGCCGGCGACGATCGAGATACGGCTGAACGTCGGCGCGGACGATGCGGTGACCGGGCGGGCAGCCGTGGATGATTGTCGTGACGGCGGGTCCGTGCGACTCGCCGGCCCCGGCGACGGCGTAGTGTGGGCCGCCTAGAACTTCCATTGCAGCCCGGCTCCAGCCAGACGTTTGGCAGTCTCGGCCATTAGGGCGTCCTCCGCCGCTTCGTCTTCGGCCATGTACGTGACACTGAACCGGAGGAAGGATCCCGCGTCGTCCCATGGCACGGTGACGATACCGAGCTCTTCGATGAGGAATCGCGTTGCGTCCTCGGCCGCGGCGAAGGTTTCACCGGAGGCGGCCGAAGTCGGTGTTTTGGTGTAGAGGAAATAGGTTCCGCCAGGCACCGAAGCTTCGAAACCCGCGTCGTTCAAGACCGCGACGAGTTTCTCCATTCGGCGGCGGTACTTGGCACGGATTTTCTCGGGGATCGAATCATCATCGAGCGCGGCCGCGGCTGCTTTTTGCGTGGCGATGAACTGACCGCTGTCGCTATTATCTTTGACGTCCGCAAAGGCCTGCACGACCAATGGATGCCCAGCCACAAATCCCATTCGCCAGCCGATCATGTCATAGCCCTTGCTCATCGAGTGGACTTCGACCCCCACGTCGAGAGCGCCGGGCGTCTCCAGAAAACTGCGGGGCTTGCCATCGAAAGTCAGCATGATGTGCGCGGCGTCGTTGACGACGACGAACTCCTTCTCCTTGGCCAGCTGGACCACTTTCTCGAAGAACTCCGCCGGTGCGGTACCACCGGTCGGCGAGTTGGGGTAGTTCAAAATCATCAGCTTGGTGCGGCGAAAGATGTCATCGGGAATGACATCGAGATCGGGCAAGAAGTTATTCTCGGCGAGCAGTGGCAACTTGTAGACGTCACCCCCGTAGTACCGTGTGTGAGTGCCCGCGACGGGGTAACCAGGGACGGTCATCATCGTGATGTCGCCGGGGTTGATGAAACAAGCCGGTAACATTGCATATGCGGGTTTGCTGCCGATGCAGTGGTTGATTTGCGTCGCGGCATCGAGCTGGACGCCGAAGTTCCGCTGCATGAACCGCGCTGCGGCATCCTTGTACTCGGCGACGCCATTGTCGGCATAGCCTCGGTTTTCGAGGCGGTCGACCTCCTGCTGCATCGTTTGGCGGACGCTGGCGGGGGCCATCGAATCGTTCTCGCCGATGCCGAAATCAAGCAGTTGACGGTCGGGGTGATCGGCGAGTGCTTTCCGCTTGGCCCGTTTGATCTTCTCGAATTTGTAGATCTCGGTGCCTTTGCCGTACTGGGCCCCGCCGATCCGCTCGGCGAACAGAGATTGAATGTACGGGTCGTTCGTTTCGGGCTGGGATGCGGCTGCGGTCGACATGATGTAGAAGAAAGGGACAGAGAACAGTCGGACGGGTAGCTGGGCCAATAGTTGTAATCGGCAACGGGAAATTCGTCGAGGGTGACGCTATTTCAGTGGCGAGACGCTACAATTCGCCGCAGCAGTCCCACGCCTGAAAACGACGGGCGATTTTCCGCGAGTTCCCCCATTGATCCGATGACGCCCCCCTCCTCCGATTCGCATTCTCGCACCGACGACCGCGCCCGGGATGCCGCTCGCCATCAAGCGGCGATGGATGAGGTGCAGGGGCAATACGAGGAACTCGCTGAACTCGCCGGGTCACTCGCCCATGAAATCAAGAACCCGCTGTCGATCATTCATATGAATATCGAGCTATTGAGCGAGGATTTGGTGGAGATGGATACATCGGCCAGCCGTCGCTGCTTGCCGCGCGTCGACATGGTCCGTGACCAGTGCGAGCGAATGGAGTCGTTGCTACGCGATTTTCTGCGATACGCACGGCTGCGACACATCGATCTGGTGTCCGGCAGTTTGAACGACCAAGTGCAACAAGTGCTCAGCGTCTACCAAGCCCAAGCGGATCTCCAGAAGGTCGATTTACAGCAATACCTCGACCCGGACCTCCCCTCGATCCGCCTACACAGCGACTCGCTGCAGTCGGCATTGATGAATCTCGTCAAAAATGCCCTCGAAGCGATGCCCGACGGCGGCCAATTGTGGGCCCGCACCTATAGCAATCGCAACGGTGTCTGCATGGACCTGATCGATACGGGCAGCGGTGTCGACGACAACACGGTGCTGCACATGTTCGAGCCCTTCTACAGCACCAAGGATGGCGGCTCGGGGCTGGGCCTGCCCACGGCGAGAAAAATCATCGAAGCTCACGGTGGCCGCATCAGTGTGCAGAGCGAACTCAACCGGGGAACGAAATTCTCCCTGCAGTTCCCAGTCCCACCCCGGCTGGGGTGAATACGCCGACGCCGGTCCATGACCGACGCTTTCCAACCAGAGTGGTCGGGCAGTTTTTATGTGATTGGAATCAATGATTGCCTTCACCCGCCCGGCGAAGCTGGGAGGGTCGGATGACGAGCCGTTAGCGAGTCATCCGGGGAGGGCTGACAGCGCCACGGACCGTCCCCAACCAGCGTGCGCCCCCGCCCCCAACTTCGGAGACTGCTAAAAGAACAAGCCTGACGCGCAAGCAAGGGTTTCCCCGTCTCCACTCGCTAGCGCTTCGGGCTTGTATGGCGGCAGAAAAACCGAACCCCGACTATTTCAGCATTCTCCTTCGTCGAGGGCGGGTGAAGTCTTGCAAACGCTTGCCTACCTCAATCTTTCTGCGCCACCCGTCCCAGCGGAAAAATCAGCACATAATTGCAGTTGATTCCCGCCACGCGACGATTCTACAAGGAACACTTCCGTAGTCGCTCCTTTCGTTTCCCGTGGTAGACCCAGAATGACTTCCTGCACATTGAATTGGTTCATCCCCAGTCGCACACGTCGTTTGGGCTGCATCGCTGTCGCTGGCGTCTGCCTGGCAGTTGGCTCGGCCCCGTCCGCTCAGGCGCAAAACAACACGCAGCGGGGAGCAACACTGGGCGGCCTGACGGGCGCCATCGCGGGTGCGATCATCGGGGAAAACAACGACGAAGCGGGCGCTGGTGCGGCGATTGGCGGCGCCATCGGAGTGGTTGCCGGTGGACTGCTCGGCAACGCCAATGACAAAGACGCCGCCTATCAGAGCCAGCAATACGCCCAGCAGCGTCAAATCCAACAGCAGCAAATGGCGACGACGACCTACACGCCGCAGACGGTGCCCACCGGTGCGGTGAGCTACAGCGACGTGATCGCGATGTGCCGCAGCGGCGTCAGCCAAACGGTGATCATGAACCAGATCTCAACCCGGGGTCTGCAGCGCCGACCCGCCGTCTCAGATATTATCTCTCTGCACGAACAGGGTGTGAACGAAACGATCATTTCTGCCATGCAGCAAGCTCCGCTGGCCAGCCAAATCACTGGCGGAAACACCACCTCAACGACCACGGTCGTCGAGACTCCCGTGTACGTGACCCCGCCCCCCCAAACGATTCACGTCCATCGCCGCTACCGGGGTCCGGTATACCGCGGCCGGCCTTACTACTACGGCCGCTGAACCCGGAACTCATCGGGAATTCCCATTTTCCCCCACGATCGGGCTTTACCTGGATTCACCTGGGGCGATAAATTGTGCTGTGAAACCCGTTTCGGCGGGTGATCGACATTGGAATCGCCTGACGAGGAGTTGGGCTGTGTCGATCGGGACCGCAAAGACTGTCTTTGCCCGTCCCAATCATTCAACACAGCAAAGGATTGTGCCATGAGTGGCGCTGTGATGCTTTTGATGGCTGCGACTGTCGGGATCACCTATGGGTGGACCCCCGATGACCGGGACGGCGTGAAGTACATCATTCAAATTCCGCCGGATAAAATGGAACAAGTCGCCCGCACGGGCGAGATTTCCAGTCAAATCCCTGCGGAGATCCGCTCGCACGTCAGCGAAGTCGTGATCCGCGTGGGCGAGGGCAGTGTCCCCCGGATCACCCCGGAATATCTCTCCAGCCGCAGTGCGTCCGCCCCCTCCTCGTTCGCTGCGTCGGATCCTGATCAGATCCCCGTTCCGATCCCTTCGATGGGCAATCCCACGGAACTGCGCCCCATCGGAGCAACCGGATCCACCACCACGGCGATGATGAAACCGGCGCCGCAGAGCGGTGGCATGAACATGCCCGGCGGATATGGCATGACCCCCGCATCAAGCGGTGGGAACGCCTCCCAGCCAAGTACATTGCCGCCGAGCACGTCGCCACCGAGCACCACCTACAGCGGGACCGGCTATGGAAACACCAATCCGAGCGGTACCGGATACAACAGCGCCAGCCTGGAGCAGGCGGCGCGAGATGCCGCCAATCAATTCAATTCGGCCACCGACGCCAGCCGCCAGCAGATTCAACAGAACATCCAGAACGCCGCCAAGCGAATGGAGAACTCGACCAACGCGCAAGTCCAAGCGGCTGCCAACGGTGTCCAGGATGCAGCCAACCGGGCGATCTACGGCCCGGCCCTGCCACCGAACACTGGCGGCTCGTCAGCCAACGGGCCCCCACCATCATCCTACGGGAGCAACCCGAATCCGACCAATACCTACAGCAGCACAACGGGCTCTGGATCACCCCCAGGGTACGGGACGCCCCCGAGTCTGACATCATCGCAACCTTCGACTTCGTCGACGAATGCCAATCCATACAGCGCGTCGGGGCCTCCCTCCACGTCGCCAGCACAAGATCCAGATTGGTATGCGTTGCAAAATAACTCGGGTAGCCGACCTTCGACATCACCCGTCGGAGGCGCCGGAGGTGCCTTCGCAGGAGGCAACTTCGCACGCCTGCCCGCTGGACTGCAGGCCCCCCCGACCTCCGTTGCAACTTCGTCGAATCCAAGTGGAGGGCAATCGCCCTCGCCCTACGCGAGCGACACCACACAAACCGCATCGTCGGGCAATGGGCTGGACTACGACCCCAATTTGAGTCCTGCCCAGGCGGCCCAGCTTCCCAAGAATGGGTATAGCTACGACGCCGAGGGGTATCCTGTGGACCGCGAAGGCTATCGCGTGGACCATTATGGCCGACGGATCGACCGACAGGGGCAATTGATCACCGCAGAGGATTCCATCGGCGCCCCCCCATCACCGATTGGTAGCCCTCCTCAAGCCTCGCGCCAGAGTATGGCGAACCTGGGGTCAAGCATGGGTCGGCCAAACCTGGGCTCAAGCATGGGACCAAACTTGGGATCGAGCATAGGACAGGCAGGCCGGAACACGGGAAAGGCAGGCCGGAACATTGGAAACATGGGCGGAAACCTGGGCGGAAACCTGGGACAGGCAGGCGGCAAGGGGATTGTCAATCATCCGGCGGATCGCAATTCCTCATCGGGCTCGTCCTTGGTGCGACCGCCGCTGGACCTCCCCGCGGCCGGAGGCCGTGGCCGGGACGGGTTTGCATCGGATTCGGATTCCCGCTTGGCCGGCCTCGACGGCCGTAACGGCGGCGATAACCTTCTCCCCGCCAACGCAGGCAGAAACGATCGCCTATCGGATCTGACTGACGACAGCTCGCGTGCTTCCGCCGCGGATCGTTTCGCGCGTGACCGAGACGATGACAATCAGGCCTCAGGCAGAGGTGGTGCAAGCAAAATCGAACGACCTGCCGAGCAAGTCGCCGCACAACCCATCTTCAACGCTCTGTTATTGCTATCAGTCGTGGCGAACGTATACCTGCTGTTCTGGCTGAAGAACCTGCGAGTGCAATTCCGCGACATGGTCGCCGCCAAGCGAGCCTCGGCGAGCGGGTCGCTGGCAACGGGAGTCTGAGGCAGCGGCGGTTTTCGAAACGACGCGGCTGTCGGTTACCCAAAAGTATCCCGTCAGGGATGATCTTCAACCCCATTCGGGGTTGGCTCTTGCGTTTCGCACCTTTTCCGGTGGTGTTCGCTGTGCTCGACCACCGGCTATTTTCTAAAACGCCTTCGACGTAGGGCCCTCGGCTCACTATCGTCGCGACCACGTCGATCAGCTCGACTGCCCGCTTTGCAGGTAGGCGATGACCTCCGGACAAGCAGCGGCGATCATGTCGACGACGTACTCGAACCCCGCGGCGTCCCCGTGATAGGGGTCGGGAACATCGACGGGCCAGGAGTCATCGAGGAAGGTACTGAGCAAGCGAATCTCCGCTCGCTCCTCACCACCCGCCGGCGAACGAAGCCCCTCGATCCCCGCCTGATTCTCGCGATCCATGGCAATGACCAGATCGAAAGCCTGGAGATCACGGGCAGACAATTGACGAGCCCGACTGTGCAGAGCAACCCCGCGTCGCTCGGCTGCCCTCTGCATTCGCGCGTCGGCCGGTTTTCCAATGTGATAGCCTGCCGTGCCGGCCGAATCGACCGTGATGGCATCGCTCAATCCACTCTCAGCGAGCGCATGCGTTAGCATGCCTTCCCCCGTCGGTGAACGACAGATGTTGCCCAAGCAAACAAATAGAACCGATTTGGGAACGGTGTTTGGAGGCATTCCTTGCTCAGCCATTGATGATGCTGCTGATGTCGATGTGGTACATCTGGCGACCGTTGTTGTGAGGTGAATCGATCACGACCGACTGCCCATCATTGCTGCTGCGTGGATGGGTATCGCATCGCCATTCTCCGGTGTAGGCGGGTGGTGAGGGGAACTTGCCCAACGACACTCGGCGGTTACTCGGAACATGATACAGATACGGGTTTTGCTCGCGGTTCTGGCCCTGGGGGTACGTGTCGTTGAGGATCCATTCGTTATCCGTTTGAGGTACATAGGTATTGTGACCGTTGGTGGACATCACGCCCTCGCCGACGACGTGGATGTCGCGACTGCGATCCTTCATGAGATAAAACGCCCACGGTTTGCCTGCGGGGCGGGTCCATGCACAGACATGATTGGGGTCACGCCAAATGAAGTGCGACGTATGCCCGGCGGGGTCGAGGATGTAACGCTCCGAGCCATCCATGTTCACGGTGAACATGCGAGTCGAGAACCCGCCCACAGGCTGAGCCTCCCGGCCCGAACCGCGATTGTCTCGCCAGCGATGCAGGACGATGAAACGCGACCCGTCGGGACTGACGAGAAGGTGATTGAAGTAGTTCCATTTATCGGCGAGCGACTTGCCCTGATAGTCGATCTGCGCCGCATCGGCGAGCGAAAAGATCAGTTTCGTCTCGCCGGTTTCGAGATCCATTCTCCACACCCCCGATTCCTCGGGAGCGCGTTCGTCGGCGCAGGGATCGGGCAAGCCGACGTAACCGTAGCCGCGACGCATGCGTTGGATACGGGCAAAATCAGCCGTGATCGCGTACTTGCCGCCGGGGCTGAGGGCGTAGATCGGGCGGGGCAACGTGCGCTGCTTTTTCGTCTTCACATCCAATAGCCGGCTGACGTGTTGGTCGCCCTCGCGATCATTCCAAATCACCTCCGACTCCGACCCCGGGCGCCACTGCAACATGCAACCCTGCTGCCATCCCCAGGCGTTGCTCCGCCCCAGCGGGATCCATTTGTCGTTGTCTTGAGTGTCGACCATGCCCACTCCGATCGTGTCCTCCGGTGCGGGCGTGCGACCTTCAAAACGGAGTTGGTTGGACAGTACCAATCGATTGCTCGGATCGAATTCGCGTTTGTCGTAGTAGCCGAACCAATGGTTCAGCGGGCCGTGGGTCAATTGCCGTACCGGCGGAAGCTTCGCGTCTGATTCGGCGCACGCGACCGGCCCCAATGCGGCCAACGAAGCGGCGGCGGACAGCCCACCGAGAGCCTGACGGCGGCTTAGTCGAGGATGTAGCGATCGAGCATCACGGTGTGTCATGAAGGTACTTTCACGAAGATGGAACAATGCAATCCGCAGCGAATGAAACAACGCCACGTTGAAATCAATGCACTAGGATAACAGTCCACTCACCTGTCTGGGGCGTGACGATGCCAGGCCGCATCTTTGCCACGTGCAGAACCGCCCAGATACCTTCCCTTCGCAGCGCCATCGACTACGGGATCTTAACGCGTCCCCAAAACGGGCGTTTGCGATCGGCGCGGCTACGGACGTCCTCGAGCATCGTTTCGAACTCGCCGGTAAAGCGGAAATTACCGCGTTGACCACGGTACCGGACGGCGATCTGGGATCGGAAGTCCAACGGCATCTGAGGCGACAACCAGATCGTGAAGGCGATCGCGGGGGCCTGGGAAATTTGGATCTCATTATTGGCACCGATCCGCGCGTCGACCTTGGCCGCCTTGATCCGTTTCGCCTCTTCCCACAGGATCGGGTTGATCACCGTCTCGGGCAGGGATTCATCCCACTCCAACCACCAGAAAAAGCGGTCGCCCTGCCGCATGGTAACAACGTCAATCTCCTGCGGAAAATCCGCCCGGCGGTGCTCGGGCGTCTTCATCCAGTCATAGATGCGTTCGCTCTCTTCGTAGAAAAACTCTTTCCCCCGCCCGCGATACATCACCACCATGGCATCGTGCTGGTAGGTCATGTAGTCATCGTAGACGGCGCCATTGCGTTTGAGCGGCCGGCCGTCTTTTTCACCCATCACGAGATAGGTGGGTACGTAGACCGCATTGACGTCATAGTGCAACAGCGTCTTGCGGGGTTCGGCGCCGATGGCGATCATCCCAGCCCAAATGTCAGGATGAGACAGAGCAATGTCCCATGCCGCAGTACCGCCAGCCCCGTGGCCGCCGATAAAAATCCGATCCGCGTCGATCGAAAACCGCCGCATCGCTCCGCGGACGCTGCGGAGAACCGCATCGTGTTCCCGCATCGTGTACTCGTAACTCTGTTGGCCACCGCGAGTCCAGCGTGGCGTCACCACGATGAACCCGTTCCGGGCAGCGTGCCCCAAACGCATCGCCTTGGACTGTGGCGACGCCATCTCGCCCTGAGCCTCCCGATCGCCCGGCTCGGACTCATCTCCTGCGCCTACCGCCGCCGAGGCGGGATCGGCTCGGTCATCCTGGACGGGACTGAGGAACCGTTCGGTGGCCACGCCTGCCCACCAATTCAGTTGCGTCTCGGCGGGAGCACCCGCGGCGTGCAGGGCAACGATACAGGGATACTCGCGGAGCGGATCGTACTCAGGCGGTAGCTGCACCAGATAGGCAGCGTCCGGGACGGCCATGGGATCGGCTGCTTGAGCGGCCTCAAACGCTTCCTCGTCCGGGCCGATGTGATACATCCCATGGACGAGTTCGTCGGCAACGGCGCCGACTGGCACATGGAACGATGACGCTTCCGATTCAGCCTCAGCGGCTTCGGCACCGCGATGAATCGCGATCGCTTGGTCACTCGCCAGCGGCGGTGGCATCAGCGGCAGCATTTTCGCAATCGCCTCGGCACTGGCGCCTTCGAGAACTCTCAAATTTTCCATCAAAACGGCGCGAACCTCGGGGTCGGGGTGTGCGAGGTATTTTGCCACCAGATCTCGGACCTCCACCCAAGAGATTACGATCACCAGGTTTTGTTCCCCCGAACCGCTCCCCAAGATCCAACCGGCAACCGCCAGTGCGACCCGCCTCTGCACTGGGATCGTTTCGTTTTCACCGAGCCGAATGAAGTCACTGAGCCGGCTGAGCGTATTGGGTGAAAGGTGCTGATCGATCTCGTCGACGACGCCGGCCAACGCGTTCTGGTCCGCGGGCGCGAGTTCGTCGACTAGCTTCCGCAGGTTGGCAACAGCGTCGTCCCGCTGCGTTTGCAGTTTCCTGATCTCGCCGAGCTCGTCTTCCACCCGCAGCCGGGTTACGCGACCGACACGGCCGAGCGGGAAGTTGTTGAGGATTGCACTGGCGAGCGCGGGCTGGCCCGACTCCCGCCGCAGCTGCGCTTGCTCGAACAACTGCATCGCCTGCCTCTCGACGAGGGCTGTTAATTGCGGTTTCAGCTCCTGCTGCTCAGGGAACTGCTGGAGGATCGCCTGCAACTCTCGCCTGGCATCTCCATAGCGTTCCGCTTCGATAAAAAACCGCACCTCTTCGAGCCGCGCATCGGGATCATCTTGATCGAGCAGTCTGCCGAAGATTCGCTGCAATGCAGGCGTGTCAATCGACTCCGTGGCCACGCGCATGTCCAACTGCATCGGGGAGTCCGATTTGAGGGCCTCGAGCTTCGCATAGCGAGACGTCAGCTCGGTTAGGCCCTGATAGATAATCGTGGGCGAACCATCGGTGCCGCGGACGCTCATCTGCCGCCGCCCGAACTCGTTGAGCGGCGTCACGCCCAAGATCTGGCCGAGCGCCCCGACCTCGTTGGCGCCCTGGGGGATCGGTTGCGGAAACTCCATCCTCAACCCCAGATCGGGAACCTCGACCGGTTCATTGTTGACCATCCCGCGCCGATGGACATAGGTGCGACGAAGCCCATCGTCGATCATCCAAATCGGACGCGTCTGAATCCCGCCATCGGCGCCAAGCGACGCTGAATTGTGATTGAGTGTAGGCAGCTCGATGTAGATGCCCTGCAGGGTGACACCATTGCGAAGCGTGATCAATTGCTCGGCAGGACATCGCTGGGGTTGCCCCAGCACGACGACCATCCCTGCGACCGCCAGGCCAATGGCTCGGTAGATTCGGCGCCGAACAGAACAGCTCATCATGCGATTGAACGATGCTGACGCTGCGTGAGCGTGGTGGTTTGATCCAGTTGACCGGAGGTTCCTGCATCGATGGATGACCGATACTCGCCCGCCCCATCTCTTCCCAACTCCCCGGGCTCCGCCCCCGGAATCAGGCTGGTCTGTGCCACCTCACACTGAAAAAGTTCGGCAACCCGGTGAAGGGTCGAACTCAAGGGTTTGATACCCGAGTGAAGGTGCCCCAGTGCCGGTGAGGTCTGTTGCATCCAACGATTCAGCGGCAGGGCGCGAACTCCCTCGACACTCAATCGTGTGTGGAGGAACGCATTGAGCGATGCCCATTGCCAATCGTGGGCCGGAGCCCCACTGTGCCGCTGGACATCTCCGCCCGCGGGTAGAGGCTCAACGACCGCGGGAGCCGGCGAGAGCAGATGGCTGCCGGGTACCGATGCCAGCGGCGAAACCTGCGAGGGACTGCGGTTTGCAACGATCAAACAACCGAGCAATAACGCAGTGGCCACGACGCCCACGGCCGTACGCCGCCCGGGGCGGAATTCCGCCGCCGAGAGCTGGGAATCGTCTGCAGAAATCACGGCGCTCGCTGGGGCCACGGCGCTCGCTGGGGGCATTGATCCCACCTCGGACTCGGCTGCCCGGAGCGTGTCCTGCAGGCCGCGTTTGGCCCGTCGGACCCATGTCTTGACCGTTCCCATGGGACGGCCCATCACCCGGGCCGCCTCGGGATAGGTGAGTTCACGTTGATGGATAAGCTCAAAGGCGTGGCGTTGATTGGCGGGCAATCGCTGCAGAGCAAGATCGAGTTGCTCGCCGAGAGAGAGTCGGTCAGCATGATCATGCTTACGATCGCTGGTGACCTTCGTCTCCTCCAGCGAACCGATGGAACGGTCACCCTGCCGGCGCGACAAAAAACTCCGGCAACGATTGGCCGCGATCGTGACCAACCACGGTTCAATGGGACGCTGCGAATCGACTCGCGAGATCGCCGCAGCCGCCCGGCGGAACGTCTCCTGTGTCATGTCTTCAGCGTCGTGATGATGGCCGACGTAACGCAGGCAAACACGATAGATCAGATCCCGGTGCCGCTTGAAAATTTCAGCGAAGGCGGGTTCATCACGGTGCTGGCAACGATCCACCAAAGCCGCGTTGGTCGCAGCCGAACTCGATAGTATGGCAAAAGAATCGGTGGACAGGCTCATGAGGGCGTTTGCCGGAAGGTGCAACGAGGCAGAGAGTATCTAGCGTCCGCTGAAGAAACGCTTGAGCGCATCATCGGCCGCGTCTCGCGAAGTATCCAGCAGGTCTTTCTTCACGCCCTGGGGGAGTTTTCCCGGTTTTTGTTTTTCAGGACGCTTGAACTTCTTGGCCTTCTCGCCCTCTTCCCCTGCTGCTTCTCCCTCCTTGTCGTCCACTTTTTTGGTGTCCGAGGTAGGGTTCGCCACAGTTGTCGAGTTGATCGATAGGTCGCCGCTATCGGCGTCTTCCTGCTGTTCCTGCAGAGTCAGATGACGCGTCTCAGGATCGTTCATTTTGCGAACGCGATCGATCGCATCGGCCTCGTCGAGCCAAGAACTGACGTCCACTTCTTCGAAGCGAGAATCCGACGATCCCTCGGCGTGGGCACGAGCGGCGGCGTCGGCCACACTCTTGACCTCAGGTTTCTTGGCCGCGTGCAAACCATGCTCGATCACCACACCGAAACTGAGCTTGCCCACCCGCAGGACATCACCGTCCTTGAGCACTTTGGCTTTATCCGGTGGCAAGCGTTTTTCGTTGACGAATGAACCGTTGCGGCTTTTGAGATCCTGCACCAATACGCGGCCATCCTGGACCGCAATAATACAGTGCTTGCGGCTGACGGACTCACTTTTCGGACGTAGCTGGCAGGAATTGCTGCGGCCGATCAGAAATTTCTCCTGGCCTACTTCAATTTCCTTGCCTGCATGGCTGCCTGATTCAACACGGAGTCTGATTTTCATGTTTCCCCTTCGCGAGCAACGAAGATTCCGGTAACGGTCATTCCTCAACCCATCATACTTAACGTCGCCGCGTTAGGTTGTGGCTGCAGGACCCACAGCGTAGGGGATTTTGACTTTCGATACCACTGCGACCTGACAGACACCCCCATTCCCGGGGAGCAGAGTCACCCATTTTACTTCGCAGGTGGATTGAGCTCTTGGAGAGATTTCCCCAATCGCTTTTGGGAGGTTCCCTTGCGAGAAACCCGTTTTCGCTTGGTCGTCGTGCTGCTGCCGGAATTAGCGTCCCCGAACAGGGCAGCGACCTCCGGGTTGATTTCGGCTGCATTGTCGGGCGTACCGATCTGCTCGACAGCATCGCTCACGCCGAGCAATACGGATTGGCGGACGCCGTCACGGAGCCAGTCAAAAAAGTTGAAGTTCATGGTTTTTCTCTGCAAAACAGAAGCGTGGGAACCGCTCCCCAGAGGGACCGATCCGCTCGAAATCAGGGTATTTTGACATCATTCTCCCCAGCGGTCCGGGGAGGGTCAGTGCCGTACTCGGATGGGATCCGACATCACGGGCATCTCGCTTTTAGGAAAGCGGAAGGAACGATGTCTAGAGCGCAAGACCGGTCTCGAGCGCAAAACCACGAATCTCTCGAGAGTTTCCCTGACAACGCCGTTGTGACGCTAATAGTTGTTTGGTAGCCTACCCCGCTAGGCGCGGCCTCTAGACGCTGCCTCCCGAAACTGGTCCCTCTTTTAACAACTCCCCTCAACCCCAATCGGGGTGAACCGCCGCGAGCGAATCGGACCGGTGCTCGCTTGCCGCTTCACCCCTGGTATTGATTCATGGTCAACCGCAACCTCATCCGTTCACTTGAAGACGACGATATCCTCGCAGATTTGGCCCTGATGGCTCCGGAGGACGAGGTCGAAGAATGGATGATCGAGAATTTTGCTGCCGAGCAGCAAGATTATAATTCCGGAAATATCGTCGAAGGCCGGATCGTTGAAATCAACGATGAATGGGCACTTGTCGACGTCGGGTTCAAGAGCGAAGGCACCGTGGGCCTCGACGAATGGGGCCCAGAAGAAGAAACACCGAAGGTCGGTGACGTGGTCAAGGTCCTCATCGAAGAGATGGAGGACGAACTCGGCGCCGCCGACGATCCTTACGGCATGATCTCGCTGAGCAAGCGAAAAGCCGAAAAGATCATCGAGTGGGAAGAGATGATGGAAACGGTTGCCGAGGGCCAAGTGGTCACCGGTACCGTGATTCGGAAGATCAAGGGCGGTTTGCTCGTCGATATCGGCGTCAACGTATTCCTCCCGGGCAGCCAAGTGGACATTCGCCGCCCCGGCGACATCGGCGATTTCATTGGCCGGGTCGTCCAAGCCGAAGTGCTCAAAATCGACGACACCCGCCGCAATATCGTCATCAGCCGCCGCAGCCTGATCGAACGGCAGCGTGAAGAAGACCGCACCTACCTGATGCAGGAACTCGAAGTCGGCCAGATCCGCACCGGGATCGTCAAAAACATCGCCGACTTCGGTGCCTTCGTCGACCTCGGCGGCATCGATGGACTGCTGCACATCACCGACATGGCCTGGGAACGCATCGGCCACCCCACCGAAATGGTTTCGATCGATCAAGAAATCGAAGTCAAGGTCCTGCACATCGACCGCGAAAAGCAAAAAATTGCTCTCGGCCTGAAGCAGAAAGACCGCAACCCGTGGGAAAACATCGAGGGCAAGTACCCTGTCGAATCACGGCATCCTGGCGAAGTTGTCAACGTGATGAGCTACGGTGCCTTCGTCAAACTCGAGCCCGGCATCGAAGGTTTGGTCCACATCAGCGAAATGAGCTGGACCAAACGCGTCAATCACCCCAGCGAATTGGTGAACATCGGTGACAACATCGAAGTCATGATTCTCGGCGTCGATCCCGAAGGACAGCAACTGTCCCTCGGCATGAAACAGACCCTGAAGAACCCATGGGACGATGTCCTCGAGAAGTACCCCGAGAGCAAGGACGTCACCGGCAAGGTGCGCAACCTCACCAACTACGGGGCGTTTATCGAACTCGAAGAAGGGATCGATGGATTGCTGCACGTCAGCGACATGTCGTGGACCCGCAAGATCGCTCACCCCAGCGAAGTGCTGGAGAAGGGACAGGAAATCGAATGCCGCATCCTCAGTGTCGACGAGCAACGTCGCCGTATCGCACTGGGTCTGAAGCAACTCGACAACGATCCTTGGGATGGCGATATTCCAGACAAGTATCAACCCGGCCAGTTGGTCAAGGGTGAAGTCACCAAGATCACCAACTTCGGCGTCTTCATCGGCCTCGAAGATGGCCTCGAAGGCCTCCTCCACGTCAGCGAATTGGCGGACCACAAGGTCGAAGACCCTGAAGAAGTCGTCAAAGTCGGCGACTCCATCGAAGTCAAAGTGCTCCGCGTGGACACCGACGAACGCAAAATCGGCCTGTCGCTCAAACGAGTCGGCTGGAGCGAAGAGCAAGAGAAGTCGGCTGCCGCCGCCGAAGCCGCCGAGTCCGGTGTTCCGGCAACACTCGACGAAGGCAGCCTCAAGGGTGGTCTGGGTAGTGCTGGCCCGCTCTTCCCAACCGGCGACGATTCCTAAGCCCGCCCTCGCTTACGGATAACTCCAAAAGGCCCGATCGAACTTTTCGATCGGGCCTTTTCTCATGGCCTCCATCGCCGATCGTCGACCGACGGCTCCGCCCGTCGCGAGCGTTCAGCCGATGTGCGCTTCGCACGAGGCGCACCTCTCTCATCACCAGCCAGGCGCCCTCAAAAGCATCCAACGCCTGCGAGCTGCCCGAGAAACAAATGGCGCATCCACTCGATTTCACCCGGCAAGCGAACCAACAAATCAGCCATCCCGAACTGCTGACCTAACACGGTCTGGGTTGCCGCATACGTCTCGTGCGAAGCGCACATCGACTATGACCGACCGGCAGAGCGGTCGGACGACTATAGAACCCACCAAACACAAGTCCATTGTCGACCGACGGCTCTGCCCGTCGCGAGCGTTCAGCCGAGGTGCGCTTCGCACGAGGCGCACCTCTCTCATCACCAGCCAGGCCCCCTCAAAAGCATCCAACGCCTGCGACCTGCCCGAGAAACAAATAGAGCATCCACTCGACTTCACCCGGCAAGCGAACCGACAAATCAGCCATCCCGAACTGCCGATCTAACGCGGTCTGGGCTACCGCAAACGTCTCGTGCGAAGCGCACATCGACTGTGACCGACCGGCAGAGCGGTCGGACGACTATGGAACCCACCAAACACAAGTCCATTGTCGACCGACGGCTCTGCCCGTCGCGAGCGTTCAGCCGAGGTGCGCTTCGCACGAGGCGCACCTCTCTCATCACCAGCCAGGCCCCCTCAAAAGCATCCAACGCCTGCAGCAGAGCCGTTCCGCCGGCCGTCCAACGCCTGCAACCTGTCCGAAAAATGGAGGAGTATCCACTCGACTTCACCCGGCAAGCGAACCAACAAATCAGCCATCCCGAACTGCTGACCTAACACGCTCTGGGTTGCCGCATACGTCTCGTGCGAAGCGCACATCGACTATGACCGACCGGCAGAGCGGTCGGACGACTATGGTACCTACCAATCGCAAGTCCATTGTCGACCGACGGCTCTGCCCGTCGCGAGCGCTCAGCCGAGGTGCGCTTCGCACGAGGCGCACCTCTCTCATCACCAGCCAGGCCCCCTCAAAAGCATCCAACACCTGCGACCCGCCCGAAGAACAAATAGAGCATCCACTCGACTTCACCCGGCAAGCGAACCGACAAATCAGCCATCCCGGACTGTCGACCTAACGCGGTCTGGGTTGCCGCATACGTCTCGTGCGAAGCGCACATCGACTGTGACCGACCGGCAGAGCGGTCGGACGACTATGGGACCCACCAAACGCAAGCCGATTGTCGACCGACGGCTGTGCCCGTCGCGAGAGCTCAGCCGAGGTGCGCTTCGCACGAGGCGTCCCTCTCTCATCACCAGCCGGGCTCCCTCAATAGCATCCAACGCCTGCGACCTGCTCGACGAACAAATAGAGCATCCACTCGACTTCACACGGCAGGCAAACCAACAAATCAGCCATCCCGAAATGCTAATCTAACGCGCTCTGGGTTGCCGCATACGTCTCGTGCGAAGCGCACATCGACTGCGACCGACCGGCAGAGCGGTCGGACGACTATGGGGCTAGGTTCCGGGGAACTGGAAGCCGCCTGGCAATCCGAACCCGGTAGCCGATGGTGGCGTGCTCGGTGGAGCGGCTGCGGGGCTTGTTTCGGCCTCGCCAGTCGCTTTGTCCCCCGGTGTTGCCGGTGTGGCGGCAGGCATCTGAGTTGGCACGGGCGTGGTTGCCGCGCCACCTGCAGCAGGCGTGCTCGCTGGCGATGCTCCGCCGTCGCTCGGCAACTGGGGAGCCATGTAGCTGCGCGGATCCTGGTAGCTAACGGGTGTCATCGGAGTGCCCGATTTTTGCTGCGGCTTCATTTGCCCGAGCACTTGGGGTGCTTGATTGGACCGATGTGCTGGCGCGGCAGCAACGATGGCGGCAGGTCCAGCAGCGGGACCGACTTCGCCAGGCAGATCTGTTGGTTGGCTCGGCACGCTTGCAGGCGATTGGCCACTGGCGTCCATCTGAGCGAGCATTTCACGCGATCGATCGATCGCCCGTTTGGTCGCGGGATCGGCCGAGGCCTCGTTTTCGTGGGCAAGCGACTGCGTCAACTGCGACTTCGCGTTGGCGATTTGCCCCTTCTTGTAGAACAGGAACGCCATATTGAAGTGAGCGACAGCGGCTTTATTATTTGCTTTCAAGACCTCGAGGGCCTGATCGGTTTTCCCCGACTCAAAATGCACGCTAGCGAGATTATTGGCGTAGCGTGACGTCCCTGGGGCGAGTTCAAGAGCCCGCTGCAGTGTCTGCGCGGCCAGCTCATGCTGCTCCAACTTGCTCAGTGTCAGGCCGAGGTCGTTGTAGAGGGCTGCGTCCTGCGGATTCTGCGAAATGGCTTTCTGGAAGTATTCCGCCGACTCGGGGTAGCGGGATTCGCGAAAGTGCAGGCGAGCGATACTCGTCAGAGCGGGACCGTTTTCCGGGTCACTCTCGAGAGCTTTCGCGTAGCTTTCCATCGCCTTGGAAAGATTTCCGGTCGATTCCCAAAGCTGGCCGTTGGCTACGAAAACATCCGGCTGCAACTGCTCGGGATCACTGTCCGATGCCACGGAATCGTTCTCGCCGGCTGGCTCGCTATCGCGACCGAACCAACTGCCGATCTTGCTGGACGTCTTGGCGACGAGATTTTTCGAAGCCGTCACCGTGCCCGACGCCATCTCGGTGGTCGAGGAAACCAACTGGTTGGGCGTTTCGGCGGCGGTGGTCTCGCTGGGCTCGGCCTTGAATGGGTTCATCGACGCCAGCGACATGGAACGTCCGGCGCACCCGACGGAAGACAGACTGAGCGTCCCGCCAATCAGGAAGGTCGCTAGCAGTTGCCGGCGATATTGGCGGCAGGAACGCTGAACGGGATCGCGGTGTGACCGCGGACCGTGTTGAGAGATGTGTGCGTCATCCATGTTTCACACTTCGTTGAAAACGAGTTATTTTCGATCGGTTGAATCGCTCTATCACCCTCCTCATCGGCAACCGCTCGCGGAATGCTTGACCACCTTTTCCGATTCTTCCTCTTTTTTCACAAAATCCCCCAATCCGGGTTTTGCAAATGGCCCGGGTTGCGACGGACCGGATCAGGGCGTCTCGGCCGCCGGCGACGCATTACGCCATCGCGACGGACCGGTTAAATTACTCCGAGCGTGGCCCGAGCTGCCGTCCCGGAATCGACAACCAGCCGACCTTCCCCTCAAAGCATGACCGACAACGTCCCCCTCTCTTCACACGTCCATGATGGTTTGACCATCGAGGGATACTCTCGCGCCGCAGTGCAAACGTGTTGGCGTGTGAACGAATTGAAGCTGCTGTTCGATGCCGGTGCCCAGCCATGGGATTTCATGGGCACCCCGACGATGTTCATCTCGCACGCGCATTTGGATCATATTGCTGCGTTGCCCGCCTACGTCTCCCGCCGGCGGATGATGAAGATGGACCCGCCGGTGATCTATCTTCCTGATTGCGCCGTCGATCCAGCCTGGAAAATGCTCCAGCACTTTCGCTCGCTCGACCGCGGCGCCATGCCCTGCGAATTGATCGGCTTGCTCGGTGGAGACGAAACCCCAATCGGCCGCGAGATCATCGTCAAGAGCGTCGCGGTCAAGCATACCATCGAAGCCCTTGGTTTCATTGTCTACCAGCGGCGGCACAAGCTCAAAGCGGAGTATCTCACCCTATCGGGCGAGGAGATCCGAGACCTGCGGCAGGCCGGTACTGAGATCACGACGGAAATTCGTGTGCCGCTGTTTGCTTACACCGGCGACACGGCCCCGCAAGGACTCGATGACAATCCGGAATTCTATGATGCCAAAATCCTCGTTAGTGAACTGACCTTCGCAGCTCCCGAACACCGCCGCGCCAAGATTCACAAACACGGTCACATGCACGTGGACGATTACCGCGATCGTCAAGACAAATTCAAGAATGAACTGGTGATCGGATCCCACCTTTCGACTCGCTGCAGCGACGCGCAGATCAAACGCTTCGTTAAAAAAGCGCTTCCGGGCATGCTCAATAACCGCTTAAAGCTATGGTTGCCGTGATACCTCGTGCCCCTCGAGCTGTTTTTTTCACTGCGAGTCTTGGCAGCCACCACTCCCACTGCGCAGACAACTGAGCCATGTGGTCTTCACGGCTGTTCTGGAAAATATTTGCGGTCTACATCGGACTCAGTTTGGCATTAGCCACGGGAGTACTCTATGTGGTCAATGCATCGCAGCGTTACGAACTCAAACATCAAACCGAGCAACGGCTCTATGAGACTGCCATTATCCTGCGCAGCCATATTCGCGACTGTCTCATCGGTGATGCCCCGGCGGGGGATCTGAGCGACCAGCAAGCGCAGCTGCAATCCTTGGTCCAGCGTCTGGCGGATCAAACCCAATTGCGGATCACGATTGTGGACTCCTCCGGCGTGGTCCAGGCGGACTCGGAGCGCAGTCCCCGATTGATGCTCGATCACGGCAATCGTCCGGAACTCATCGAAGCCGCTGACGAGACCATGGGCACCGCGACTCGGCTGAGCCCAACGCTGCGAGTGGAGATGCTCTACGTGGCTCTGAAAACGGAACTCGACGACGGCTCGCATGCATTCGTCCGGGTCGCCGCGCGGATGGATGCGATCAGCGAGCGAATGGCGAACACGCGGCGATATCTGTTAACCTTTACGCTTCTGTTTGGCTTGCTCACGACGGTCATCACCTACCTGCTGATCGGCCGAATCATTCATCCGCTGGCCCTTCTCACCCGGAATGTTCAAGCGATCTCGGACGGCAAATCTCAAGAACTCGCTCGTGTCCATAGCAGCGATGAAGTTGGGACGCTGTCGGCAGCCTTCAACCAGATGCAATCGGAGCTCGCCACCCGTTTCGGCCAACTCCGGGAGCGCAACGAGCAGCTATCGACGGTACTGGGCAATCTGCTCGAAGGCATCATCGCCGTCGATGCCAACGAGAACGTGGTAATGGCCAATGACGCCAGCCGGCGGATGCTCAGTATGCCCGAAGCGGTCGGCCGGCCCCTACTGGAATTGACGCGCTGCCGCCCGCTCCACGATGCCGTGAGGAAGTGCCTGAGTACGGGAGCGACGGTCAAGACTGAGTTTGTTTCCGAGGGTGCCGTCCGGCGGGATCTCGCCTTGCGAGCGACTCGTTTGCCGGGCTACCCATCCCCAGGCGTGCTCGTCGTGCTGCACGACATCTCCGAATTGCGGCGACTCGAGAGTCTCCGTCACCAGTTCGTGGCCAACGTCTCTCACGAACTGAAAACCCCATTGGCATCCATCAAAGCCTACGCCGAAACACTCCGCAACGGCGCCATTCGCGATGAAGAGAACAACCTCATCTTCGTCAACCGAATCGAAGAGCAAGCCGAACGCTTGCACCAGCTGATTGTCGACATGCTGCATATCGCTCGGGTCGAAGCAGGTGAAGAAGCGTTTGATATTACACAGGTGGCTGTGCAGAACGTTGTCGATGCCAGCGTGCGGATGAGCGCCCAGTCAGCGAAGCAAAAAAACATCCGCCTGCTCGTCGAACCACCTCCCGAACGCGTTGTTGTCGTCGCGGATGAGAACGGTTTGCGGACGGTACTCGATAACCTGCTCAGCAATGCCGTTAAATACACTCCGGAAGATGGGAAGGTCACCGTTCGCTGGTCGGTAGAAGATCAGCAATGCATCCTCGAGGTTCAGGACACTGGGATCGGGATCGCGCCGGAGCATCAGAAGCGGATCTTCGAGCGGTTTTACCGGGTAGACGAAGCCCGCTCTCGCGATCTGGGGGGGACTGGATTGGGGCTGTCAATTGTCAAGCATCTTTGCCTTTCCTTTAACGGGTCCGTCGAACTGCAGAGCGTCTGGGGAGAGGGCACTACCTTCCGTGTCAGTTTGCCGGTGGCGGCGGATTAGGCGGGCGCCCCGGCGATTAGTTTCACTCAGCGATCACCGTTTCTTAACGCGTTCTTCATCCTATTGCTTTACGATCTCGCCGTAACTTCAAGGCACAGCACAGCAAAGCAATACGGACCGGAGAACGAACCATGACGCTCAGACGCACCGGCCCGTTGAGGGTTTACCCCCTACCGGCTCTCGCCCTGACGAGTTCTCTCGCCATCCTGATGTTTCTCGGTGGTTGCCGCGATCGCTCTGAACGAGCCCCTCTGGATGATGCGCTGGCAACGGACGCGTTGGCCAGTGAAGTGAAGGATATCGAGGGGTCGATCAGCATCGATGGTTCGAGCACGGTCGCCCCAATCAGTACGGCAGCGGCCGAAGCGTTTGAAAAGGAGTTTCGCAACGTCCGGGTGACTGTCGCGATTTCAGGCACCGGTGGTGGCTTCGGTCGCTTTGCCCTCGGCGAGACCGATATTTCCGATGCATCGCGTCCGATCAAACCCGATGAGCTGGCTGTCTGTCGCGAGAACGGTGTCCGCTTTGTGGAGTTGCCGATCGCTTACGATGGACTCTCCATCGTCGTCAACAAAGAAAACAACTTTGTCGACTCCCTGACCATTGACCAACTTAAAATGATCTTTCTGGAAGAGGGCGGGGCGAAAACATGGCAAGACGTCAATCCAGACTGGCCTGACACTGAAATCAAGATCTATGCCCCCGGGACAGATTCAGGAACGTTTGACTATTTCTTTGGCGACGTGGTCGCCAAAAATGAAGAGATGGAGCATCCCCGAGACGACATGTCCGTGAGTGAAGATGACAATAATCTCGTCAATGGTGTCGCCGGTGAGAAAGGCGCAATTGGGTTCTTCGGCGCCTCGTATTACTTCACCAACCAAGACAAAATCAAAGCAGTCAAGATTGTCAATCCAGAAACCGGTGAGGCCGTCGCGCCGACATCCGAAACGATCGAAGATGGCAGCTACGCTCCATTTGGTCGTCCATTGTTCCTGTACATCAATGTCGCCTCGCTGAAGCGGCCGGAAGTGAAGCAGTTCCTCAAGTTCTATCTAGCGAACGCCGGTAATCTCGCCGAGCAGGTCAACTACGTGGCCCTGACTGATGAGATCTATGAGCGAGGAACCGAGCATGTTGAGAATCGGCTCGCGGGAGTCCATTTCCTCAACGAGACAATGGAAAAACAGACAGGCACTCTTTCTGAGCTCTATCGTACCGACAACCTCGTTGGCGCGGAGTAACCCTCTTGTCCATCGGCATCTCTGCAAACGACATCTCGCATCTCGTTCATCAGCCATCGCGGCGTCGGTCGCGTGCCGCAGCCCGGTTCCGTGACCGCTGCGTTCGAGGCATTTTGTTCGCCTGTTCCGCGTTATCGGTATTCATTACTTTCACGATTATCGTTGTGCTGCTGCGGGAATCGATTCGATTCTTCGGGCTCGATGGCGTCGACTTCTCTAATTTCATCAGCGGCACGAAATGGTCGCCTTTGATTGGAGGCGAGATCGGGGTCTGGCCGCTTATCTGCGGAACGCTGCTCGTAACGGGGATTGCGATGCTGGTCGCTCTGCCGCTCGGGATGGTCACAGCGATTTACCTGAGCGAGTACGCATCGAGTCGTTTGCGATCGATTCTAAAACCAACCCTGGAGGTATTGGCGGGCGTTCCCACGGTGGTCTATGGCTACTTTGCCCTGATGGTGATCACTCCCGGACTGAAGTTCTTTCATGAAGGTTTCAATATTTACAACGCGTTGAGCGCCGGGATCGCGGTGGGGATTCTCTGCTTGCCGACGGTCTGCTCACTTGCCGAGGATGCACTGCGAGCGGTGCCGCGTAGCCTTCGAGACGCCGCCTACGGTTTAGGCGCAACTCGCTTCGATGTTTCGACAACCGTGGTGGTTCCCGCCGCTCTCTCGGGCATTGTTTCTGCTTGCTTGTTATCTATTTCCCGAGCGATCGGTGAAACCATGATCGTCGCCTTGGCAGCGGGAGCCACCGCTCGCATGACGCTCGACCCACGTCAAGAAGTACAAACCATGACCGGATGGATCGTGCAGATGTGTTTGGGCGACGCTAGCCATCAAGGCATGGGGTACTTTTCCATGTATGCGGTCGCCGCGGTGCTCTTCTTAATGACGTTTACCTTGACCGTCATCGGGTCGCTGGTGCGAAACCGATTTCGGGAGGAGTACCAATGAGCTTTCTTCGCGAGGATCCCATGCCATCGGCAATGATCCCAGGGCCATCTGCCGAACCGCCCCGAGCGAGCGAGTCACAGCATCGCTCACTCTCCCGGCGTCACCGTATCGATCGGCTATTCGTGTACTTCTGCATGTTCACGGCATTCGCTTCGATCGTGATCCTAGCCGTGCTGCTGGGGTCGATCCTGTACGCAGGGTTGCCTGGCATGAATTGGCAGTTTCTCCGATCGGCACCGAGTTCGGTGGCTTCGGAGGCAGGGATCCAGCCAGCCATGTTTGGTTCCATCTGGGTGTGCGGCGTCTGCGGACTCTTCGCTCTCCCCATCGGCGTAGCGACGGCGGTCTTCTTGGAAGAGTTTCCTGCCCGGGGTAAGTTCGCCAGGATGTTTCAGAGCTTCGTGCAATTGAACATCAGCAACCTGGCGAGTGTTCCCTCCGTTGTGTACGGGATGCTCGGCCTGACGGTCTTTGCGGGAATGTTCGGCCTCACCGGGAGTGCCCATCAACCCATTTTTGAAGTCGGTGCCGACCACTACCACCAATTCCTCAGCGAGGGAGACCGCATCCTGCGTGTTCCCGTGCCCGACCGGCAAGCTGCCGCGACTGTCGTGAAATCTCCGATGACCGCATTGACGAGCGCCGGTGCCTCCGTCGAGGTCAACGTGATCGGACCACGAGAGTTGCTACCGAAGTCTCCGGAACTGCGCGCTGTCACGCTGCGAACGGATGCGGAGTCCGGGATCATCAGCGACAAAGCCTGGTACTACTTCCGCTTTCCGTTCGGTCGCGGAGTGTTGACCGGCGGGCTGACTTTAATGCTTGTTGTCTTGCCTGTTGTGATCATTGCCGCGCAAGAAGCGCTCCGCGGCGTCCCAGAATCACTGCGAGAAGCGTCGTTGGGAATCGGTGCCACACGTTGGCAGACCGTTCAAAACGTCACGCTTCCCTGCGCCATCCCAGGGATCATGACAGGATCGATTCTCGCGATGAGCCGCGCGATCGGGGAGGCAGCTCCCATTCTCATTATCTGCGGGATTATCTATGTCGGATCGAGCCCTGCAAATTTGATGGATGATTTTTCGGTCATGCCGTTGCAGATTTTCAATTGGGCTTCCCAACCTCAGCAGGAATTCCATGCAGTCGCTGCCCAGGGAATCATCGTGCTGTTAGGAATCCTACTCTCGTTCAACGCCATCGCCGTGTTCATTCGCCAAACCACACAGAAGTCACTGTCATGACCTTCACCAAGACAAAACAGGCTCCGGCAGAAACATTGAAACCTGAACGCATCCCAGCCGCAGATCCACCAGCGGCGCTGCAGCCGACAGGGGCTCGGAATCCGTTGTCAGAACCATCCCGGCCGGAGTCATCTCCCCCCATCGCTATCTCCTTCGACAGTTTCAATGCGTTCTATGGCGACTATCAGGCGATCGATCAAATCAACCTGCAAATCCCGTCGAAACAGGTAACTGGGTTTATCGGCCCGAGTGGCTGCGGCAAGACGACGTTGTTGCGGTGGATCAATCGCATGAACGACATTGTCCCGACTGCTCGGTCGACGGGACAATTGCACCTGCACGACCTCGACGTATTGGCGTCGAGCACGGATGTCGTGGAACTTCGCCGCCGCGTCGGAATTGTCTTTCAGAAACCGAACCCATTTCCCAAGTCCATCTACGACAACGTTGCCTACGGCGCGCGGCTGCATCTGAAGCTAACACGAACAGAGCTGGATGCTTTGGTGGAGTGGTCCCTACGCAAGGCAGCGGTGTGGAGCGAGGTCAAAGATCGGCTTCATAAACCAGCCCTGGGTCTCAGCGGAGGGCAGCAACAACGAGTCTGCATTGCCCGCACGATCGCGACAGGCCCTGAGGTGCTGTTAATGGATGAGCCCTGCTCAGCTCTCGACCCCATCTCGACGAGCGCGATCGAAGACCTCATCTTCGAATTGCGTCAACAGTTCACGATCGTGATCGTGACGCACAACATGCAGCAAGCGTCGCGAGTCTCCGACATGACAGCATTCTTTTATCAGGGGAAGGTTGTTGAATTCGGCACGACCGACCAAGTCTTTACCTGCCCCACGGAAAAGCAAACCGAAGACTACGTCACCGGTAAGTTTGGATAATTTAGGATGACCAAACATCTCGATCGGGACATGGATCGACTGCACCGTGATATTTTGTCGCTATGCACGATTGTCGAAGACATGATTGGCAAAGCTGCCATGGCCTTGCGCGACGGTAGGCTCGAACTCTGCGACGAGGTGACGGCGGAGGATGAAACCGTCGACCGCTTTGAGGTAGCGATCGAAGAAGAATGTTTAAAGATGCTGGCACTGCACCATCCGGTTGCTGTCGATCTCCGCCGCATTGCAACTGTCGTGAAAGTGAATAATGACCTGGAGAGGATCGCCGACTTAGCGGTCAATATCGCCGATCGAGCTCGGGGTGTACGCGAGTATCCAGAGTTCAAGATTCCCAAGGCGGTCGATCCCATGGTCGCCCATGTGCGCAGTATGGTACGGGGCGCGCTAGACGCTTTCGTGCACCTCGACACCGCTGCCGCCCGTGAGGTCATTCAACGAGACAATATCGTCGACGAACTCAATGAACACCTGATCGAACTGTTGCAAAACTCGATGCAGACGCGGAGCCAATGGGTGGTGCCCGGCCTGCATTGCTTTTCCGCCATCCGACACCTTGCGAGAATCGGTGATCTGGCGACCAATATCGCCGAAGATGCGATTTACTTGGTCGACGGCGAGATCGTCCGCCATCGCTGATTTTCGCTCTCCAGCGATTCCGATAGAATTAAGAATGCGACTCATCCATCTGCCACAGCCCAATCCAATCCCATGCCGAAACCAACCGTTTTATTGATCGAAGACGATTTCTCCTTGGCTGAAATTGTCACGTACAACCTACAGCGTGAGGGATATGAAGTTGTTCTTGCTACCGATGGAGAAGAGGGGCTCCGACAAGCAAAGCTGAAACTCCCCGGGGTCATCATTCTCGATTTGATGTTGCCCGTTCTCGACGGATTGGAAGTCTGCCGGCGACTTCGCGCCGATTCAGCAACTACCAACATCCGAGTGCTGATGTTGACAGCCAAGGCTGAGGAAACGGATCAGTTGATTGGGTTTTCCCTGGGCGCCGATGACTATGTGACGAAACCGTTCAGCGTGAAAGTGCTGATGGAGCGTGTCAAAGCGTTATGCCGACGAGAATCCCAGCCTCCCGGCGAGGCAATGATCGAGAGCCAAGGGATCTGTATCGACCCCATCCGGTATATCGTCACGATCAATGGCACACCCGTTCGTCTGACGCGCAGTGAGTTTCGTTTGCTGGAGTCGTTGATCCGGCAACCGGGGCGTGTATTCAGTCGCTTTGAATTGATCGATGCGGCCCTTGGTGACGATACCCTCGTGCTCGAACGGACGATCGATGTCCACGTGCGGTCTCTGCGCAAGAAAATGGGCGATAGCGCCCATCTCATCGAAACGGTTCGCGGTGTGGGGTACAACTTTCGCGATCCCTCGAAACCATCCTCACAGGGTGATGAGCAGCGAGACGCTAGCTGCGCCGAGTCCGCTGATTCTTGAAGATTCTCGCTGCTTGACGCCTCCGTTCTGAGCTTGGCGAGGGACACATCGCGTGTTCTGAACTTTGTTTGTAGCAGAGGATCGCCAACGCTATACTGCGACGTCCGCAAGAACTTCAACGCATCCCGGGCGACGTGCTGATGTGGCAGGGCAATCGCCTGAAGGTGTTCACGTGAGACTGTGAAGCGGTCGTGGACAATAGCCTGCGGTTATTGAGTACCCTAGCTAACCGATTGCACTCGCCCAACCTGGAATAGAGTCCCCGCATGATTCCGCTATCTGCCCAACCGAACCGTGCGACGGGGTGGACCGACTGCCGCCGTCGCGGCCCGCGTCCAGTACGACATCGATTGACAACTCTCGTACTGGCGAGCTTCGCAATCCTGTTGCCGCCAACGATTGAGTCCACATCCCTTCACGCTGAATCGAGCGCATCTCCCAATGTCATTGTGATCCTTGCCGATGACCAAGGTTGGGGCGATTTGAGTTTGCACGGGAACCCGAATCTGTCGACTCCGAGGATTGACTCTTTAGCTCGTGATGGAGCCCAGCTCGAAAACTTTTATGTGTGTGCGGTGTGCTCACCCACACGAGCGGAGTTCTTGACGGGGCGCTACCACACGCGGATGGGCGTCTACAGCACGTCGTCGGGCGGGGAGCGGTTCGACGCCGATGAGCGAACGATTGCCGACCTCTTCGACGAGGCGGGATATGCCACGGCCGCCTATGGCAAATGGCATAGCGGGATGCAGTGGCCCTATCACCCCAACGCTCGCGGGTTCGAAGACTACTACGGGTTCTGTAGCGGTCACTGGGGCAACTACTTTGATCCGATGCTCGAACACAATGGCCGCATTGTTCAGGGGAATGGGTTCCTTCCTGATGACTTGACTCAACGTACGATCGACTTCATCGGCAACCATCGTGACCGCCCCTTTTTCGTGTACTTGGCGTTAAATACACCGCATTCACCGATGCAGGTTCCGCAGGCCTATTGGGACCGGTTCGCCGACCGGGAAATCGTCCCCGATCCTGTGGCCGCCAACGCCGAACGTCAAGACGACGCGCACACCCGTGCGGCCTTGGCGATGTGTGAGAACATCGACGACAACGTGGGTCGGCTGCTGGACCATCTCGACGAGACGGGACAGGCCGAGGATACCATCATCGTCTATTTCAGCGACAACGGCCCCAACGGCTGGCGGTACAACGGCGGTATGCGAGGTCGCAAGGGCGCGACAACCGAAGGTGGTTTGCGGTCGCCCTGTTTGATTCGCTATCCGAACGGCATCGCAACTGGGACGAAGGTCCAGCCGATCTGTGCGGCCATTGACCTGCTACCAACCCTCAGTGAATTCGCGGGAATCAACTGGCGGGCTGAGCAGTTGCCGGGCAAACCAGTCGATGGCGTTTCGCTGGTGGATCGATTAACGGGAGCCGCGGTCGAAGCCTCCGCTTCATCCCGGTTGCTGTTTAGCTACTGGCGCAATCGGTTAACCGTCCGATCCGAACGTTTCCGCTATCACAGTGATGGCAGGCTGTTCGACATTGCCGAAGAGCGGGGCGAGACAACCGATCTGCGCGATAGCCACCCCTCGATCGCCAAGCGGTTGGACAAACAGTTGACCGCGTGGAAGGCGAGTTGGCCGGAAACAGGTGACGAAATCAATCGACCTTTCCCAATCGGGCATCCCGAGGCGACCTGGACCCAGCTGCCCGCCCGAGATGCCGAATTTCGTGGCACGATCGAGCGTAGCAATCGCTTTCCCAACTGCACCTACCTGAAGAACTGGACAGACACCGACAGTGAGATCACTTGGGACGTCGACGTGCTCGGTTCGGGCAGCTACGAGGTGCAGATGTACTACGCGTGCCCCAGCCAAGAACTTGGGTCGACTGTCGAACTATCACTCGGGGAACAATCGATCCTTGCAAAGATCGAGCGTGCCGTGGAAAGTCCACTTATCGGGGCGGAAGAAGATCGCGTGCCACGTCAGGAATCCTACGTCCGCCGCTGGGAACCGATGACACTCGGCGTGATCGAATTGACACCCGGACGAGCGAAACTTCGCTTGCGGGCAAAGAAAGTGGTGGGCGCGCAGGTGGCTGAGATGCGTCTACTGATGTTTCGCAGATTGGAATGAAGCGAACCCTCCCCGGGGGAGGATCGTGCGTACCTACGGATCAGACCAAATCCTGTTTGCGTTTGGTGCGTCGGCTACCGGTGCAGTCGCGGCAGGTTCCGTGCACGATCAAGCGGTGGCCGGTAACGCGAAATCCGTGCTCTGCGGCGACATTGTTGCGGATTTCCATCAGCGGTTCACTGCGGAATTCGATCAGTTTTCGGCACCGGGTGCAGTACAGGTGGTCGTGTTCGGGATACCCGTAATCGAGCTCGTAGACGGTTCGACCATCGAGCTGGAAGCTGTTGAGCAGCCCCGCGTCGACGAATTCACGCAGCGATCGGTAGACGGTCGCGGGGCTGACGTAGTCGGGCTGACCTTTGCGTGGCAGTTTCTCGATCAACTCATCCGCATCGAAGTGGGAATGTTGCGAAAAGATATTCTCAACGAGAAACTTTCGAGGCTTGGTTTGGCGCTGGCCCCGGCTCTGCAAATACTCCTCAAATCGCTGCTGGGGAGTGAGGGCGACATCGAGGCGTTCGAGAGATTCGGCGCTGGACATGGGGGATCGTTGCAGAAGATTCAGAAAAGAAGGAGCATTTCGTAGAATAACAAAAAAAAGGCTCGATGCCTCTAAGAAAGAAGCATCGAGCCTAAGTTGCGTTGGTTTTTCGCGATTTTCTCCGCGGACGATTATTTGTCCGTGAAGTCCAGGAACCACCAGCCGTCGTCCCATTCGAGGCTCACCTTACGCCATCCCAATGGGACTTGTGGGTAGGGATAGAACGGTCCGATGAATGGGAACGCCGAAGGGCTGTACTGTTGCGGATAGGAAACAGCCGCATAGTTGCTGTTGGCGGCGTAACCAGGCCAAGCGTAGTTGGGCAGGTTCGGCGAATCGTAGCGGGGAGCACCCGCTGGAGCGGCAGCAGCCATCGGCACGGGTTGCCCCATCATCGGGGCACCGCCGGAGTACTGGCCATTGGCGGGACCGCCGTAGGTGTTGCCGGTCGGTCCGTGATTGACGATGCTGCCGGGCACGACCCGCTCACCGTTGATCACCTGTGGGTTCCCGTAGGATGCCGCCTGGGCAGGCACGCCGCCTCGCATACGCATTTGAGCCTGCATGGCTTGCATTTGCTGTTGCCGCTGCATTTGCTGCTGCGGAGTCATCTGACCCGGCATTTGCCCTGGCATCGGACGTTGCATCGCTGAGCTTGGCGGCAGCGGTTGCAATCCACCCGACGAAGCCATTTGCTGCGTGTTGGTGCGGTGTGTGGCCGGTTGCACGCGTGTCGAATCGACAGCACCGTTACCCTGAATCTCGATGTGATTGCGAACGCCGCGTGCCCCCGGAGCGTGCTCCGCCACCTTGGCGATGAACTGACTTTGCTCCTGCGATGCCGCATGCCCTTTGAGTTCGATCATGCCGTTGGAAACGTTGACGTCCACGCCAAAGTTCTTGATATAACCTTCGGTTTGAGCGCGTCCGATCGCACGCACGACAGCTTGAGTGAGCTGCTCGTCTACCATCGAGGATTGCTGCGAATCGCCAGCCGGTGCGGGCATTGGCAGATTCAGTTCCGCCCCTTCGTAAGCGGCAGTCGGCTGAACCGTGCCCGGCACAACTTCCTGGCCTTTCTTCGGCACGAGCTCACCCGATTCCGCGGGGCTGGCGAGTGCATGGGCGAAGTCGAAACCGCTCTTATCCTGCTTCGCGAGGGCGGCCTGGGGAGCTTCCTCAGCAGCAGTTTCGACTGGTTTGGCAGCCGATTTCGAGCGATAGATCTTCGCCGGTTTGGAAGCGGCGACCTGGGCAGCCGCGACTTCGAGTTCATCGACCACGTCGCGGATCCCTTCAATGCCCTCGGAGGCATCCAAGACGAGTTTCCGCTGTTGATCGCCCACGACCTTTCCGCGGAAGAGCACGACGCCCTCGTCGACCTTCATATCCAGCGAAAAGTCTTTCAGTTCACCGGCGTCGCGGCTTTGCTTGAGTCGTTCCATGATCGACTGCGCGATCTCTTGGTCACCACCATAAACCTGAGCAGGGCCCAGGGTGGCAACGGCAGCCATCGCCAGTCCAAAATATTTGCGTCGCATTGAAATGCCTCCCTACGGCCCTATTTAGTATTGTCCGCACGGTCTTGGACCCATCATTTTCGACGAAAGACGTCCGATCATGATGCGGAGATTGCGAGGATCGCCAACCGGTCCAAACGGTGCTACTGACTGTTTCGGTTGTGCGGGGGTGGCATCGGCAGGTTTTTTCGGATTTTGTCGGTAAATCCAGCTTGACGTACCGCGAAGCGTTTTCTTTGGACGTGTTCGGCAGGAGATTTTTCACCGCGAAACAACTCCTCGACAGGTGCCGCTTAGTTCTCGCCGGCCCCGCCACCATCCTCTTCCACGGCCGACCGCAACTCCTCGAGCGAGATTCGCAGCTGCTTGCGGGCCCGATTGAGGCGACTGCGCACGGTCCCGATCGAGAGATCAAGTATCTCTGCGATCTCGTCATAAGAGGCGTCGTTCATTTCCCGCAGCACGAGGATCCCACGATGCTGCTCACTGAGACCGCTGAGGGCCGCCTGCACCAAACTCACTTCATCTTGGCGGATCATGTTGGCATCGACCGCCTCACCGCGATCGACGACGTCATTGCCGAGTTCCTCACGCTGAGTATCGAGTGAGATTTTGACGCGTTTGCGTCGTTTTCTCGATAATGCGATGTTGAACGCCACGCGGTACAGCCAGGTGAAGAACTGGCTATTTTGTTGGAACGTGTCCAATTTCAGAAATGCCCGGATGAATGCCTCCTGAGTCACTTCCTCTGCGTCGTGAACCGAACCGGTGACGTGCGTCATCGCATGGAACAGCCGATCTTGGTGCTGAAGAACAAGCGATTCAAACGCCTGTTCCTCGCCCGCCAACGCTCGGCGAATCAAGTCGATTTCCTCACTCTCGGTCAATTCGCTGCTCGATACCTGGTGATGGGTCATGGGGTGGAGGGGCGTGGTCCCATTTTAGCGGGTCACGCAACCAAAGTGGAATCAGAAGCGTCCCTAAACCATACGCCATGATCAGGCCCGGCGATGAGTGTTCTCCCGGCCACCACCCCGATTGTGACAGCGACCGCCACAGCACAATCTGGCAAGTCAGTACAACCGGTAAACACACAGCCAATCTCGCCAACGCGTTGTGTCGATCGGCCACCGCGACGTCCTGCTCAATGATCCGGCCCCACAGCCACGCCAGCCCGGATGCGGCGACCAGCACGCCGCTGGTCGCCTGCCAACCCACCATCAGCGAAACCACCGCGATGAGCAGCGTCAGATCGATCAGCCGACCGGTTTGTTCCCCCATCGGGTCGAGCTTCAGGTCAGCGTGCGGACAGCATGCCCTAGCCAACACCCGGGCAAAAAATGCGGCCGCAGCCAACGCCGTCAACAGCCGCATCAGCGCGTTGGTCACCATCGCCGAATCGAACGTCCATTGCCCCGACTGCAGCCAATCCGCTGGCGGCCAATCCGTCGGCACCGTCATCTGCCAAGGCACAATCCCCAAGGATGGACACAACAACTGCCCGCCCATCAACCAAACCGCAGCAAAGATCACCAGCGGGCTGGGAATGCGATTGCCGTCGTAGCGAATCAATCCCATCGCCCAGGCAACCGAAAGCCCCACCAGATGATAAATCGCAGTCAAGAGCTGGGTGCCGCTGACCCGTGGTGAGTCCATCGACCAGCGAAACGGGGTCGATTGAAACGGCAGGTTCCACCCATACAGCTCAACCGTGCCGACCAGGGCAAAGGTCACCGCCAGACAGGCCTCGACGATGGGATAGCGTGGGGAGATCGGCAGTCGACAATCCCGACAACGCCCTCCCAACCACAACCATCCAAAGACCGGAACATTGTCGCGGACGCGTAGAGTATTGCGACAGCGCGGACAAAACGAGTGTCCGCCCACCCCGAGCCCTTGAGGCAGTCGCCACACGACCACGTTCAGAAAACTACCCACGCTCGCACCGCAAGCGGCAAAGAACGTGAATACCACCACTTCGTTAATCCGTGGCAGAAGTGCATCCTGAAAGGCTCCTTGCCAGCGTCCCGTTGCTGGCAATCGCCCGGTCGACACCGCCCACGCAGTCGCGACCACATACAGGGCCGTAACGGCGAAATAGGTCGCTAGAATGAGTGCGGCGAGGTCGCGATAAGGATGGCGGCGGCGAGACAAGCGTCGTGGTTCCGATGGACGTGATCGTGGACTCCCCAACTCAGGACGCCCCCAGGATAATTCATCCGCGATATCGTGACGCGAAGGGCTTTGTTTGTCGAGGACATCGAGTCCAGCCGGGCGGTTGCCCCGTGACCGCCTAACAAGAAACGATTCATCCCGGCATACTCGCTTGGGCGGCCCACGCCCCAATTGCTGGCGGACGGGAGAGGCGCTTGGTAGCCTAGCAAGCATGAATGTTCCGGATGATATCCAGTCGATGCGATACACCCCAACGGAGGCCTGCGCCAACCAGGGCGATCTCGAGACGTCCGCTATCGAGACGTCCGCTGCTGAGCCGCAGGCCGATGGCGATGTTCGAGCCTCTCGCCCACCGAGAATCATCGCGGAAGTGCGGAAGATCGAAACGGCGTCGACCGGGGGCACGGCCAAACTCCTCTTACTACTGATTTCGCTCGCGCTCTTCGTGGGTGCCGGCGTGCTCTGGTGGAATGTGAGAATGGTATTGATTGTCGTGACCGTGCTGCTATTCCACGAAGCCGGGCACTACGTCGCGATGCGAGCATTCGGATACCGCAATGTCAAAATGTTCTTCGTGCCCTTTCTCGGTGCTGCCGTCAGTGGTCGGCACTTCCACATTTCACCTTGGAAGCAATCGCTCGTCTATTTCGCTGGACCGGTCCCTGGGATTCTGCTCGCGTTGCCGCTGCTCGCAGTGGGCCAGGCGGCGCAGTGGCAATGGATGTTCGAACTGGGCGCCGTTGGGTTGGTTTTGAACCTGCTCAACCTACTCCCCATCATCCCACTCGACGGCGGCTGGATCGTGTACCGAGCGATCCTCTGCCGCTCGCCCGTTCTCGATCTGGTCGCGAGGATCGCGGGCATCGGCTTGATGTTCGTCTTCGCCGTCTTCTTCCACAGCCCCATGATCCTGCTCATTGCGATTCCCATGATGCTGTGGCTACCGACAACCTTTCGCGTCGCCTCGCTGATCCATCGACAGCGTGGCCAACCGATTCCCCCGCCTGTCCACGACGAGATTCCCGGGCCGGCGATCGAACTCCTCGATGGCAAACTGCAAGCAACCCCGATGTCCGAATTGCCCACCCCGGTCAGGGCCGCCTGGATCGTAAAAATCTACGAGTCCCTGACGGTACCGCCACCAAACCTGATCGTCACGCTAGCGATTCTCACGCTCTACCTAGGAATCATTCTGCTGGGCGGCCTGGGAGGATACGCGATTTTCCAGAGCGGTAATGGTCTGGAGTGAAACCGGCTGGTTAGAAACATCGTAGGTGGCGGTGGGCCGACCTACGGCTATTTTCGATCACCCCTTCGCGATACTTGTGGGTGATGACCAACTCTCAAGGTACCGCGAAAACGCTGCACGGCCGGTCAGCCGCTCAGTGAGTGACGGCAAACTACTCCTTCGAATCCGCTTCGGGTTCCGGCGTTGGCATGGGAGTGAATGCGGCTTCGAGCTTGGATTCGCCGCCGACGACGGGGAGCGTCAACTTGGTTCCAGCGAGGTCAACGGTCAACTCGGTGCCGGGATCGGGCCAGAGCGTGAATTCGCGATCGCTCGCCATGATCAACAAGCCGATCTTTTGTCCGGCAGGGATGATCTGATCATCGGGCTGGAGGTTAAACGTCATGTCGATAAACTCGCCGGGGACGAGTGGTTTGCTTTCGCGAATCGATTCAGCGTTCTGTGGATCGGCCCAGCCACGCGTGATCAGGTTGTCGTTGATGTGCCCGCCACGTTTCGGATTGGTCCAGGGCAGCGACACCACCCAGACTGACAAATTCGTGGCGGGACGGTCGCTCGCCAGTCGGATCTGGATCGACGCGGTCCCCGACAGATGCACGGGCTCGGACAATTCCGGCGAGACATAGATCAAACGATGCTCGGTCCACTCGGCTTTGGCCAGTGATTCGCCATCGAAGGAGAAATTATCGATCAGTGTTTCCTGGCCCGTAGATTGATCGTCCGAGAGCGACAGCGTGCCCTGCTCGGGGGCGCCGCCGCCGAGGTGCAACTCGACCCCAGCAGCATCGGGATGGGGATAGTCCGCGTAGGAGGTGGGTTCGTCATGCTTCTTGCCCTCGCGGACGATCCAGGATTTAGGATCTTCCTCGACACCATTTTCAATGCCGCAAAGAAAGTGTGAGAACCAGCGGTTCACCAACTTCATGGGCGGTGGGCCGCCGTGTCCGTCCTGATGGTAATAGATCTGAACGGGCACGCCGCGTTCCTTCAGTGCTGCCGAGATCCGCGCACTGTGCGACGGCACCACGTTCCAGTCATTGAAACCATGCGACATCAGTGTTGCTGCGTGGACGTGATCGAGTTGATTCAAATAATCACGGCCCGCCCAAAAGTCGTTGTAGTCACCCGACTCGCGATCCATGTTCGCCAACATCGTCTTCTCTCGGATGATGCAGTTGCAGTGTTCACGGCGCTGTGGGTTTCCGCTATGGATGAAGTCGTATAGCACGTCGATGTCTTCACCCATGTACCCGCCCGGGTGACGAACCAAGCCGTTGGAGCGGTAATAGTGATAGTACGAAGTATTGGGAGCGACCGGGATGATTGCCTTGAGCCCCTCGACGCCGGTGGTGGCCGCGGCGAGCGGTAGGGTGCCGTTGTACGACGTCCCCGTCATCCCGACTTTGCCGGTCGACCAATACGCGGAGACGGGTTCGTCACCGTCAGGCGTGGTGAATCCGTTGTCGCGGCCCGACAGCCATTCGATCACTGCCTTGGGCGCCAATGCTTCATTGGCGCCGCCCACCGTGGGACAGCCTTCGGAAAGCCCGGTCCCCGGTGAAGAGGAATGGACGACAATGAACCCTCGCGGCACCCACTCATCGACAAAATCCTTGGAGATGATCGGTCGCACACCGCTGCGTTCAAACGGACCAATCGTCGGTCGCGGTTCCGGCGTTTCCCCGAGCTCCTGGCGAGGCGACCACATCGAGTCGTCCGAATCGGGGGCCGTGCCAGCAAAATAGGGGCTGGTCGCATAGATCACGGGCAACTTCAAGCCTTCCGATTCCGTCTGGCGTGGCCGCGTGACATCCACATGCATGCGATCTGGTTTGCCGTCTTCGTCGGAGTCGAAGTCCGTTTGCACCCACAGATCGTGGCGGATCCAGTAATCGGAATCAGAAAAGGCAGGAACCTTCACGGCCTGCCCATCTTTGAACTTCGGCTGGGCAGCCTCTTGATCGTTTCCTTCCTCGCCCAACACGGCCGGCGAACCGGCCGCGCCGATTCCGGCGACTGCAAGAGCGGTGACAAGGAAGCGAATATTGTTGGGAATACGCATGGATGTGGATCGTTAAGGTGAGATACTCATAAAGCGGAGCCTGGGCATCGCCCAATGCCACCATAATAACTCACTTCCCAACCAAAGATAGCAATGCGTCCCGCCTGCGACAGCAAGTCGTTCGCCCTTGAGCTCAATCCAATTCTCAGCCCCCAAACATTGCGATGGCGGCGTCGATTTCCGCAAGCGTCAACGAAGATTCGCGGCGGGTCGCCGGCGTGACGCTGGAGTAACCGAGCAGAGAACTGTCGAGGCTGCCGAGACCCCGGTGGCGTGTCTTCTCAAATCGTTCGACTCCATGCTCCCGCAGCGTTTGCTCAATCGCCGCCGCATGTTCGGGGCTAGAGGCAACGGGCCACTGACCGACGTCGAGGTCAGCGGAATCGGGCAGCCGAAACACGAACATTGGCGGCCGCACGACGCTCAACCGCCCGGTTCGAATCAACTCGGGAGCGAACCGCCGGAAGAAAGCCATCATGAGGACGCCGCAGTGAATTCCGTCGGCGTCTGGATCCATCAGCAGTATGAGCCTGTCGTAGACACAGGCCGCTGGATCGGCCAAACGCTCACACAGGACACTCGCGCCGCACGTGCTGCTGGCTCGATATCCCAACAGTGTCTCCAAAATCCGCTGGAAAATCGCGTTTCTCATCGCGGTTTGACGCGAGGCTTTGACAGCGTTGAGTGGTTTGCCCTGCAACGCCAAGATCGCTTGCTGGCGGGCATCCCGAACCTGGTCGACGGATTTCGCGGCACTATCGCCTTCGACGATCAAGCATTCGGTGTGGGAACTCGGCGGCAGAGAGCGTTTGCTCATCGCCGCCGCACTCGGCCGCACGGGCCCCACCAGTTCACAGGCATAGTGAACCGGCTGTTTCCCGTATGTGATCAAACAAGGTCTTTCAAGTCGGAAATAAAATCTCGCATCGACTGATACCGATTCTCAGGCCGCTTCTGCAGCGCCTTGCCAACAATATCGTCGACTGCTTTGGGGATATCGTATTGAGGGGAACGCTCGCTTGGAGGTTCGATCTCGCGGTGGCGAATATTGTCGAAAGTCTCGTCGATGGTTTTTCCACGGAACGGTTCGCGGATCGCCATGACTTCGTACAACACGACTCCGGCGCTGAACACGTCGCTGCGTTCGTCGATCGTTCGATTCCCAACGATTTGCTCGGGCGACATATAAAGCGGGGTGCCAGGCCGCTGGCCGCCACCGGTCAGCGTTTGCAGTTGGGGCTTCTCAATTTCCTCCCGCACGGCTTCCGGGCGGATCGCCTGGGAACTCTGCAGGACGGGTACATTGTCGTCGGCATGCCCCCACACCTTGGCAACGCCCCAATCGAGGAGAATGACTTCGCCGAAGTTTCCGACCCAAATATTCTCGGGTTTGACGTCCCGGTGGATCACGCCCCGCGCATGGGCGTAAGCCAACGCTTGGCAGGCTCCCGCAACGATCTCCAAACGCCACGAAATTGGGTAGGCCTCGATTGCCTCGGCGTCCCCTCGCGCGATCCGCTTGAGGATTTCAAAGAGATTCTCACCTGAAATTCGTTTCATGGTGAAAAAAATGCCGTCGACATCATCGTCGCCAATGTCGTAGACGGGCACGGTGTTGGGGTGCTGCAGCTGGGCCGTCACGCGAGCCTCACGCAGCATCCGCCGCCGCTCGAGTCGGTCGAACTTCTTTTCTGGCAGCAGTTTCTTGATCGCGACGGTACGACCGGCGACGGGATCGAAGGCGGACTGCAATACCGCGGTCGCCCCCCGCGCCATCTCTCGCAATCCAGTGTATCGTTTCAACCCAGCGGGTACCGGACTGGGCAGGTCTGGATCGGTGCCAGATAGAATAATGGTAGGTTCGTTCATGATATCCTGATTGTACTCTTTTCGAGCCAGCCCATGCGAGGAGTCGTCAGTCCAAGACGAGCATCCGCGGCGGTTGGCCCCGCCGACTTCACCACTAGCTGAAAGTAACATGATGCCCACCCATGACAATGACGACCAACTCAACGACGCTAATCTCGTTTCAGTGGCCGAGCGGAGCAGCGAGATCGCCGCCAGCGTGATCGTCAATGTCTTGGCCGATGAGGGAATTCGCGCCACTGCCGTGGGCGGGTTCACGGCTGGGTTTCGTGCCGAGGCACCGGGCTGGGTCCAGGTCAAAGTGCTCGAACGTGATGCCGCGCGTGCCAAAGAGATCATTGCGGAGATCAAGCAAGAGCATGAGTGACTCGTCGACAAAACTCGCAATCACGATGGGCGAGGCCAGCGGCGTGGGGCCTGAGATCGCACTCCGCGTCTGGCAGCGTCCCGAGGTTCGCAGCCAAGGGATGCCCCTGCTGATGGGCGATGCCCGTCTATTCGAACGGGTCGCCCATGCCCTGAATCTTCCGCTGCCGCCCGCAATCGCTCTCGATCAAATCGGGACGATTCCTCCCGATGCCGCGGGATTCATTGTCGATTGCGGACATCTCAACGCGGACGATGTCGTGCCCGGCCGGTATGGTGCTGAGACAGGCCGGGCCTCCTATCAAACCGTCTGCGAGGCAATCGATGCGACCGCTCGTGGTGACGTCAGCGCCATGATCACCGGACCGATTCAAAAGGAAGCGTGGATGCAGGCGGGCATCGAGTTCCCCGGGCATACTGAATTGCTCGCCCATCGCGTCGGCACTGCTCTCGGTGCCGGCGGCACCTCTCAGATCGCCCCAGCGGACGTTCGCATGATGCTCGCCAGCGACACGATTGCCTGCGTGCTCGAAACGATTCATATTCCCTTGGCTGACGTGCCCGGCCTGCTCAATCCGGTATCGTTGGCGCGGACGATCGGCATGGCCGGCGAGGCAATCGGCAGACGCAACGCGCATCGCGGCAGCTTGCTGCCGCCCCGGATCGGTGTCTGCGGCTTGAATCCACACGCCGGGGAACACGGTATGTTCAGCCACGGGGAGGAAGATCGGATTGTGATCCCCGCGATCGAAGCGGCCCGCGGCCAAGGTTGGGAGGTCGTGGGCCCCCTGCCGCCGGACACCGCCTTCACACCCGCTATGCGAGAACGCATTGATGTGTACGTGTGTTTGTACCACGACCAAGGTTTGATTCCGCTCAAAGCACTCTCCTTTGACGATGCCGTCAATGTCACCCTGGGGCTGCCGATCGTCCGCACCAGTGTCGATCATGGCACGGCGATGGACCTCGCCTGGCAGGGAAGGGCGTCGATCGAGAGCATGATTGCTGCGATTCGAATGGCCGCCGAATTGGTTGAGTCCGTGCCGTGAGTTCAAATCCCTCGTCGCGATCGACGACACCGTCACTGAATCCGCCGCACGCCGATCGACCACCATCAACGCCATGGCAGCGTTCGAACTGGCTATTGGCGTGGTTGACCGTGGTCGGTCTGTGCTTCGTCTATGCCGGGGACGCACCGCCGGGTGTCAACGAAGCTCATTATCTCGCCAAAGCAAAAAACTTTTGGAACCCGGCTTGGTGCAGTGAGGACCTCTTTGTCGCGTCCGGAAAAGCGCATGCTTTGTTCTACTGGGTCTTCGGTTGGCCGACACAGTGGTGTTCGCTCTCCACCACCGCCTGGATCGGACGATTGATCGGCTGGGGCATGCTCGCCGCAGGGCTGGTTCGGCTGTGCTCCGCACTGCGCGTCCCCGCGGCGTTCGCGGTCATCGTGGCAATTGTCTGGATCGCGGGAATAGAACAGGGCAATCTCGCCGGTGAATGGGTGGTGGGTGGCATCGAAGCAAAAGTACCCGCCTACGGATTGGTTTTGCTGGGGATCGCCGAGTTGCTGCAGCGGAATTGGAATCGGGTTTGGTTGCTCTTCGGCGCCGCCGCTGCCTTTCATGTGCTCACCGGCGGATGGGCTGTTGTGGCCGCCGCACTCGCCTTTGCCTGGACCGAACGGGTGCGCCGCGATCCTACCCAAGAGAAAGCACGGTTCTTCACTCCAGCGTTATTTGCAGGCGGTGCTATTTCGCTGATAGGACTGGTACCCGCCATGGCTATGTCATGGAACGCTTCGCCTGCGGAGTCCACTTCAGCGGCGCGTGTGTATACCTATTTCCGGATCTCCCATCACCTGTTGCCCTCGGCGTTTCACCGCGACTGGTACGTGCGGCATGCTGTGCTCTCACTGATCACCCTGGTGTGTCTCGAAATACAGCGGAGGCTTGCTAAGCGACACGATCCTTCGTCTCCCGCTCAGATACACGCGTTGCGGTCGTTGGCGGCGTTCACCGTTGGAGCGATGTGTATCAGTATCTGCGGTCTGTTCGTGGGAATTCTTCCAGCGGTTGCACCGGACTTGGCTGCGAAGTTGCTGCGATTCTATTGGTTCCGGCTCGCAGACGTGACCACACCGTTGGCTCTCGGTTGTAGCATCGCTGTCATCTTGTCGTTCACGCACGCGCACTATCTCGCATCGCGGCGATCAATCTGGGAGCAACCATGGGCTTCGCTCCGAGTGGACGCTCGCGGTGCCGCTTTCTTGGCGTGTCTGATGACCGTGCTGATGGCGGGCGGCTTGGTGGGTCTATCCACCTGGCAACGAGTCCGCGCTGGGGTGCCGATTTCTCACAGTAATAACCTGCTCGGCCTGCGGCGGGGAGCGAACTACGCGGAGCAACGGCAGACGATGCAGGACTGGATCAATGTCTGTCGTTTTGTCCGTGCCAACACGCCCGAACAGGAGGTGTTGCTAACGCCCCGGCACCAACAATCATTCAAGTGGTACGCCGAGCGCGCCGAGGTGGTCAACTGGAAAGACATCCCGCAGGATGTGGCCACTCTGCGGGAATGGGCGCGGCGGTTTGTCGAAATTTTCCCCTTTGAACTGTCAACCATGCGCGTGACGATTCGTTACGATCGACTGCGCGAATTCCGCAGGAAGTACAACGTTAACTGGATCATCGTCGACCGCCGAGTCGTCGGCCCTCAACTTCCCTTGGTTCAGGTCTATCCTTTGGACGACGAACGCAATGCCACCTATGCGGTCTATCGCTTGCCGTCGGAACGCTAAACGGCCCCGCGCCGACCCCAAGAGATTCGCCGATGCATATCTAGATATTCTCAACGATACCGGTACTGTCGCCGAACCGGTCTGTGGCGACCCCGAGTCGCTGCAGCATGGTGACGTACAAGTTCGACAACGGCACGTCGACTCCCTTTGCTTCATCCTGCCACGGTTCGCCCTTGCCCAACCACGGGCCGCCTTGGAAATTCATCCCGGCATGGTTGATGTACTGCCCGTGCTTGAATCCCATTTGCTTGCCCCCAGCAAGGATCAGGGGGTAATTGCGAGAGAGATGGAAGGCGCTCGATGCCGATCCAAACAACAGCAGTGTGTTGTCGAGCATGTTCCCGGTCCCCGCCGGCTCGGGGGTCTCCTTGAGCTTGCTAACCAGTCGTCCAAACTCCTCGTTTAGAAACTGACAATAGATGCCAAACCGCTTCCAGCCGTCGGGGTTTTTGGTCTCGTGCGAAAGTTGGTGTGCGAGATTGAATCCGACCGCACGGGCGAGATGGTCGCTGCGACCAACACCGTTCTCACGACCGATCTGGTAGGTGGCCACCCGTGTCGAATCCGTTTTGAACGCGAGGTAGATGAGATCGAACATCGTCCGCAAGTACTCACGAGGCTCTTCAGTCGTCAACTCCAGATTGGGCAGATCGCCGTCCAACTGGGGCATCGGAGCATCGAGCCATCGCTTGGCCTTTTCCACTTTCACTTCCGCCTGCCGCACCGACTCGAGGTATTCGTCCAGACTCTTGCGATCATTGGTTGAAAGGGTCTGTCGTAGCGAATGCGCATCGGCGAGCATGTCATCGAGGGCGCTGCGACTGAGGCCCAATCGGCGGGCCGAGTCGCCATCGCTTTTGACAAATAGCTGGTCGAAGATCTGCTTGGGCCGATGCTCCGCTGGAATTGGGCGACCATTGCGATCGAACGAGAGCGTGTGCGTGCCTCGCGCGGTGCCAATTCCCCCATCGGTCGACATCACCAAAGACGAAAAACGCGTGCGGTCACCGACATGCCTGGCGTACGCTTGGTCGAGTGAAATCGTATTCTCATACTCGCGGTCGCCGCCTCCCGTTGCCGCCGCGGTCAGGAATTGGTCAGCATTGTTGTGCCCGTGCACATCCCGCGATTTGGGATGCGAAAAACCTGACAGAACCGTCAAGTCACCCTGCAGCGGTTGCAGTGGCTGCATGCACTTAGAGAACGTGAATTCGTTTCCATTGCCGTGGGGAAACCAGGACCAATCCTGATAAGCGGGGTCTTGGGGCAGCGGCATCGGCACGCCATCAGGGAAATAGAAGCAGCCGAGCCGCTTTGGATTTTTGACGACCTCGTCCCCGCCCGTCGACGAGGAAGCAGTCGACGAGGAGGCAGTCGACCCGAACAGAGGCAACGCCAAAGCGACACCACTGCCCCGCAGGAACCGTCGTCGATCGATGTTGTTCATATTCCATGCCATGTTTCTGTCCTTCGTTAAGGGTCTCATTGAAAATGATCAAACAGCGTGCAGAACTATCTGGATTGAAACAGTTCACTGCTCACGATCTCGTGAATCATGGTCCCAAGCCCGTCACCTTGAGCACGAACCTCAGCGGTGATCGCATCCACGTCGGCGCGGTCGGCGAAAGTGAGCGGTCGCCCCAGGGCGTAGGTTGAAAGCTTGTGGACCATCGCCTGCACGAATTGGTCCTGTCGATTCTGCAGCAGAAATCGCTTCAAACCGTCCATGCCGTCGAGCGTCTGATGGTTGAACAACTCGCTCGATGCGTCGACCGGCTTGCCTCGAATCTCGTCGCGCCATTGCCCGAGAGCATCGTAGTTCTCGAAGGCGATTCCCCACGGATCGATCTTCACGTGACAGGACATGCAAGCGGCATGGTTGCGATGATCCTCGATTCGCTCCTTCAGTGTCATCTTGGCGATCTCTGGATCCGCCAGATCGATCTGTGGCACGGCGGGTGGTGGTGGCGGTGGGGGATCGTTCAAGAGGCTCTCCAATACCCAAATCGCGCGTTTGAGCGGGTGGGAGTCCGGCCAATCGGAATTCATCGCCAGTAAACCCGCTTGAGTCAACAGACCGCCACGCTGATAGTCTCCCCCCAGGTCCACACGCTGAAAATCATTACCGAAGACACCACGGATCCCATAGTGTTCGGCGAGTCGCTCGTTGGCCATCGTGTAATCGCAGTGAATGAAATCCAAGACACTGGCGTCCTCACGCAGCATCTCCTCGAAAAAAGCGATCGGCTCGTGCTGCATCGCTTCTTTCAACTGGGGGTCAAAATTTCGAATGTGCTGCTTGAAATTCATGAAATCCAGCAACTGCATGTCGAGCCACTGATGCACAAAGTGACGCGTGAACCGCTCGCTACGAGGGTCCGCCAACATCCGATCGACCTGTGACGCCAGGACAGCGGGCTGAGCAAGCTGGCCTTCTTCGGCTAGCTCCAACAGCTGATCGTCGGGGACGCTGCACCACAGAAACATCGCTAAGCGTGTTGCTAACGCGTAGTCCGTCAGCGTGGATCGTTGAGGTGTCTCCGCCGATGGCATCGACGCGGTGTCGTTGGAAACGTACAGAAATTGTGGAGAGGCCAACACGGTCGCTAAAACTTCAACGATCGCTTCTTCGAAACTCTCGCACTGGGGGCGCAGATCGGAAAAGAGTTCGAGCTTGCGATCGATCTCCGCGTCGCTAACGGGCCGACGCCAGGCACGTGTCAGGAACGCGGTGACAATCTCTTCCGCGTAGGCCAACTCATTGTCGGCATGCTCGCTCGCGAAGAAAATTCGCTCGTGTGATGCTGGGGGCCACTGATCGTAGACAGGCGCCGCAACGCTCACATAGTCCACCTGGATATCGTTGGCCGAGGCGGAGCTATTGGCAATGCGAATGTACTCCGAGGGACTGGGCATCGCCCCCATCGGTGAGGTCTTGCGGACCGAGTTGCGAGGATAGATCTCGCCGAGCGGCACATCCCACTGCACCCACTGAGAGTCATCGGGCCCAGCGGTTATTTCCGTGTCGGCTTGACTGACACGCAGCAACGCACGCCCTTCGTTGCTCGCCTGCCAACCGAACATCAGCTGCATACTGGGAAAGTGCTCGCCATCGACCTGCACGCGCGATGCTCGCACTCTCACTCGCATGTTGCCCTCATCGGGCAATTGGTTCCCCAATTCGAGAATCAGCTTCTGCTGGCGGCCCGCAGGCAGGATGGCGACACGATCGAGAGCGTCGGGGATGCTTGGTGGCTCATCCGTTGGGGCGTACGCGTATTTGGCACCACGGTACTGCCACTTCGCCACTGCCGTTCGACCGCTCGATCGCTCTTTGAAATAAGCGGTGCGGTGCGGTTTCCGAAAACTCTTCTCCAATCGATCGAGTTCGGCCTTCAGCTTCTCGGGATCCTCCTTGAGCTCCTGCTTGGCATTCTCAATCTGCACGGCTTGATTGGGCAATTCTCGATCGGCAGCATCTTTCATCGAGATCCCCCAGTAGCGTGTGGGCGGGCGTGCACCGGAGACCGTCGCACGTTCCAACGCGCTGCGGGCAATCCGGCGATACGTCTCAAACTGGGAAACCGTCACATGCAGAAGCTCGGAACTGTTCTGAAAACCGTCCTCGGAGTGCGATTCGGGCGGCAGATCTTTGGCAAAATCCCAGGGCAACCCGAGCAGGTCTTGCAGCGCGTAGTTGTACTCGTAACGCGTCATGCGTCGGAATGCGGAATGCCCGCCGGAGCTGCGACGCACACGCGACGCCGTCTGCAGTTCGGTGGCCAACCAGTCGACGATCCGTAACCGATCCGCCTCCTCCAACTCACTCGCATCAGGCGGTGGCATCTCACCTTTGGTTAACACCGCAAAGACCTCTGCCCACCAATCCGTGTCACTGCCCGAGACCAGATCAGGATCCATCGTGTCGATTCTGAAGTTTCCTTCGGTCGCGTAGGGGCCGTGACAATCAGTACAGTTGAGCTCCAACAGCGGCCCGATCGTCGACTCGAATTCGGCCAAGTTCGCCTGGGGAGCCGGCACGCTCTGGTCACCTACCGACTGCGGGTGTTGCGGGGCGACAAAACTCTTGAAACGCGAACGCTCGAAGCCACCCCGTTTCAACTGCTCGAGGTCTGGGGCCGCGTCGGCCGCTTCCGAAACGGAAAGGTTGGACTGTGTTGGCGGCTGTCCGACCTTATCGGGTTCGCTGGCGTCGAGCACCGCCGCCAGCGAGGCAACGGCACAAACCACGAGCGCAGGGCAGCATATTTTCACAATGGATATTGGCATGAGGCGGGCAGACCTTGTCGTTCAGGTCGGAGGATGCAGGCGGGGTCCCGACTCGGCTGTGGCGGTACAACGCTGCCAAAGCGGCAACCGATAACGGCTGGCCTCTACCAAGTCTGGATGACACCATGATAACACATGCAGGCCCGGGCGCACGCCTAAAATCTCACAGCCACCGAGTCACGCCAGTTCACCGGCTACAGGCTTTCAAGGGGCTGCACGGGGCGGTTAAAGGTAGATATTGCGCAGAAACTGGAGCTCGAATTGCTTGTTCTCCTCAGTGGCGGCGCCACTGACGTGATGACAGCCAGCGAAGCGAGTCCGCGAATTGGGGCGCAGCGTGTGATTGCCCAGTTGACTGCCCAGTCCTGAAAAGCCGACGGGTGCGTCTGCATCGCAGAGGCGAATCGGTCGGAGCAGTGCCATCTCAATCGTGGGGCACGACTTTACGCGGGCGGCGTCGAGCGGGCCGCCGTGATGTTGCCAGACGCGATCGGATGCGGGGATGGAGATCGAGAGCTCTGAGCCCTGCATTCCAACCCTTGAACTTGCAGCCTCGCGTGGACGTGGCACGCGGGCAGTGATCAAGGCAAAAAGAATCCGAATGACATTTGAACGCGGTTGGCGTGGCCGGCTGCGCCGCTGACGTCGGTCCGCTGGCCGTAGAGATACTCGATGCCACAGAACACGCGTTCATAAGGATTCGCGATCAAGTTGACGGCGAAGTAGGTCGTGTTTCGGAGGTTCGTGGAAGCTTGTCCTGCAATATCATCCAGGTAGAGCGCACTGTACGTAAAGTTCGTCGTCCAGCGCTCCGTCAAGCGATGGTGAGCACCAATCATCCAACCGAAAACGGGTAGCAGTGACGCGGTGCTCGGCCCCGTTGCAACGACGTCTGGCGAACCGCGGTAGCTTCCGATGCCGTCACCAAACATGATCTGCGAATAGACTTTCGTGTCCTCGTGGAACACGGCGGATCCGGAAAAGTTGAATCCGGAGGCAAAACTCTTGATCAGGGGAGCGTCCTCCGGCTGGAAGCCGATTTCTCGCATCAGGTAGGCGACCTGAAACTCCGTTCTGTCTCGTTCGTAGCGAATGCGCGATATGAAATCGGGAGTCTCCGTCCGGGCTTCGCCTGTCACCAGGACCGGTGTAATGAAATCGACTCGAGGATTCTCTACCGACACGGCAACGCTCCAGCGATTATTAATGGGTTGGTCCCATCGCACGAGCCCCTGCCTCCGGTTCACGTTGGAAACGCCGCCTTCAAAATCGAGCGTTTGCGGAACAGCGGAAGGGTCAGTGAATGTGGTCCAGGTTTGCCCGGCCGTGAAGCGGCCGATATTACCGTAGGCATGGCGCAGGCGGTACAGACTCACCGTGCTGTCGGTCGTCCCGCCGAAGAAATCGCCTTCGATATAGGCCCGCGCAATTCGATCTTCGATACGCCAACGGGTATCGAAGCTCAGTCGCGATTGACGGGCATGAAAACGTGCTCTCTTGCCCGACTCTCCATCGGTCGGAATCGCGGTCGTCACGAACGAATCAGGGGAATCAATTGGATTGTAATCTTGAATCAAGTCCGCCTTGACGTAGCCACCGATCTTCATGGCCACATCGCCAGAAATGATCGAGATTCCTCCCGCAAAATCGGGCTGGGCAACGAAGTTGTTCTGCAATTCCCCGCGTGACTCTCGCTCGTAGGCCGTCGTCTGGAACTCTTGCGAGAGTTCGGCGGCATCCGTCGCGAAGACAACATCATCGCTATCGGGCAGAGAGGTGGCGGCGGGTTCGGACACCACCGGTGGCTCGAGCGCGTCGAGAGCGGCCGAACTGTCGTCGGCGCTCGATTGCGCGTCATCGATGAGGTCGATCGGGGCCTCTGGAGTCGATTGCCAGTTGACGTGATGGAGCAGAGTTTGCAGCGTCGGCCGTTCAGCTTCGGCATTCGATCCCACCTCGATGGGAGGCAGTCGGGTCGGCGACTGCGCAGTCGCCTTGGTAAGCATCAGGATGCTTATTGCCATGAATGCGAGTTTGCAACGTTTTCGCCCGTACACTTCTAATCCCAGTACGTAGGGTCGCCGGCAGTACTTCATCCCCGACCTAGCGGGCAGCGGCCTATCTTGTAACCCGACCTGAGCCCCTGAAAGTACGCGGCTATCACCCAAGGGCGACGCACACGCTCGTTCGAGCAAACGCCCGGCTTTCAGAGAGGTCCTAAGCAATCCATCGACAAAACAGGCGTTAAGGTTTAACGATTATCCGGGTTCGTTAGAGTTTTCGGTCTGAGAGGGATTGGGCGATGCCTCGTGGGCAGCCGCCAGGAGCCCCATGACTGCTTTCGGCAGGAGCTTTGTCTTGTAGACCGCACGGGGCAAACCGAGGTCGGGGATCGCTTCGTCAGCATGCTCTGCAACGGCGAGCAGGATCCGCCCATGGTCAGAGAACTGGGCCAGTCGCTGAGCCTTCTCGCGCAGGTATTCCGGTGTCCAGAAGCCGATGATCTCGAGCAACATCTCGCCATGATCGGGGTGGCGAAACGTGAAGTCGGGCATGAAAACGTTCTGACCCGAGTGCAAAACAGTGGACTCGCGTGCGATCTGCCAATCGCCGGTGTCCGATTCGAGCCAACGGCGGTGAAAGGTCTCCTCCAGCTCGCTATCGAAATCGCTGGGGGCCACTTCGCTGCGAAGTCCATCACGGCTGGATAGCTGGAGGGCAAACCGGCGTCGCAGCGGGCCAATCACGATTGCACGCATCCGCCAATCATCCGCGGCGAGGAGTCCTGGCAAGAACCGAGCCATGGCGACCCCGTAGCGGCGAGTCTCGCGAACGATTGAGGCGGGACCGTTGAAGCGGAGGGTGTACCCATTGCCTTGCCGGGAGATAGTATGCATCAGCCGGGCAAGTTTGGCATAGCGGAGAATGGTCTTGAAATCGCGGCCCGCCAGGACGGTCAACTCCACCGCCGAGTACAGCGCCGTTTGGGTTTGCGCAACGTTGTATCGACTCAACAGCGCGGCGGCATCGATGCTAGCATCGGGCGGTGTTTTGAGACGATGAAACTCGATCACATCGGCGAACAGTTCCGCTTCGATATCCGGCCAGGAACGCCCGAGCTGGTCGGCGATCTTCTGCTTGACCTCCGCTTCGCTCGACGCAAAGAGATGGTCCGGCGCATGGACGAGGGGATGGTACGCGGCAGCGAGTGTGAAGACGCGTCGACGAAGCGTTGCGGCCGCGCCGCTACGATCCTGGTCAAACTCACTGGCGTCGTCGAGGAGCTTGCAAAACGCTGACATGCGGACGCTCGAACAGTCCTCCAGTTCTTGCATCGTTCGCTGCACAAGCGTGTGCAGCTCCCGCCGGGTCCGCCCCACTTGATCCCGGTAAATGCCGAGGATCTGTTCCACGGCAGGGAGGTAGGGGGAGTGTGTTTTCCGGGTCAGTCGATCAGGCAGGACAGCTTGACGCGAGAAATCGAACTCGAGAATGGATTCTTGTTTGGTCAGCATGAGGATCCTTATTTCTTGAATGCCTCATCGCGGCGCCGGTCTCGCGAACGCTGTTCATCGCGCGTCCCGGCCGTGACAATTTCATAGAAACAGGCTCGTCCGAAAGCGTTTTTGCGTAGCACACGACCGAGTCGCTGGATCGCCTGCCGCGTGCCGCTGCCGCCACCGATCACGATCGCCACATTGACCTCCGGCAGATCGACACCTTCATCGAGCACGCGGTTGGCTACGAGCGCAGGATATCGCCCCTCGCGGAGGCCCATGAGAATTTCTTGCCGTTCGCGTTTGCGGCAATGACTTAGCAAGCAGGGAATCAGGAAGCGAGTCGAGACGTCGCGAGCCATTGCGTTGGAACCACAAAATACAATCACTGGTTCGCCGGCGTGCAGACGGAACAGGTCTTCGACGATCCGGAGCTTCTCGGCGGCACGATCTTCGATCGAACGCTTGGCATGGAACGCCTGCATCGCCGACCGCGCCCCAGGATCGCGACCGCTTTCGCTGCACAATGTCTGCCAATCATAGTCGGGCTCATCCTTGCGTCGCTCGGCAATGTAGTCACGGACGCGGCGACCGAGAGCTTCATACCGACTCCGTTCTTCATCCGATAGATGTACTGAGATGCGATGCACATCATATTTAGCCAACGTCTTACCACGAGCCGACGCGATAGCTTGCGTGTACACTCGGGGGCCGATCAGTTCATCGAGCAACGCGTGATTCCCATCGCGTCGATCAGGGGTCGCGGTCAATCCCATCCGAAACGGCGCGGCACTCATCCGGGCAGCGTCTTGACGCATTGCCCCGGGCAAGTGGTGACACTCGTCGAAGAGTATCAATTGAAACTGATTACCGAGTCGCGGCATATGCATCGCCGCACTGTCGTAGGTCGTCACACTGATCGGGCTGACCCGATGCACCCCATCGCCGATGATACCCGCATCGATTCCTGTTGCGGCGAGGATGCGGGAATGCCACTGATACATGAGGTCGCGTACCGGTGAGACCACGAGAGTCGCACACTGACATCGAACCATCGCGTGCAGAGCGACCTCGGTTTTGCCAGTGCCCGTGGGCATCACGATCACGCCGCGGCGACGCTCCATCCAGGAATCAATCGCTTCGCGTTGGTCGGGCCGGGGAGCGTGCAGGTCACAGCGTGGAAAATGAATCTGGTGCCAGGCGGGGACGTCATCTTCGACTTGTGTGGAGGAGAGGGCACGCTTGAGATCATCGCGGACGCGGTCGTAGTGCAGCGCGTCGGTACGCCAATGCCGAACCGAGGAATCACGATTGGATGATTCCATACCACAGGTGCGATTGTCGCCGCGAGGATCATAGGTCCAGAGGTCGACGGGCCAAACCCGCTCGACAAAGTTCCGCGCCACTCCGCTGAGCAGCAGGGTTCCTTGATCAAAGGCTAACCGTACCGATGAATCGTCGGCAGTGTGACGCGGTGTGCCGTCAGGCATGAGCGGATCGAAAGCGGGTACAGAAATACGGGATGACGTGTCGCGAAATGGCCGCGACACCTCTCATCGGGAGACCCGCCGTTGCGCTCGGTCATCAGCCAGTTCTGCCATTATAAAGGTTCATCCGACGGAAGCGTGCGCAGAGCACAGCGGAAGGTTTTTTGAGGCATGGCTTAGTATCCAATGATCGTTCAAAAATGCGTCCCTGACGAACAAACGCTCGCTAGAGACCGACAACACCATTGGCGTACCGCTTTTGCAGGGAAACGCTGGCGACCGAGATATCCCTTGCCAAGCCAGCACCCCTGCAGAGCTCGGCTCCGTTTCTCCCGGCAGCGCCAGGCTAACATTGATAATCACATCCCACAATTAAATCCTTGGATACTGGAGCCATGCCTTGAAAACCTCGGGCGCACGCTTCCGTCGGATGATCCATTATAAACGAGCTTCGACTGGCGGGGAGCCTGCGGTTGAGTTTTCCAGGGGCATTCCGGCGTTCCCGCCATGTCTTAACCGGTAGTGTTCGCTTACGCGCAAACCACCGGCTATCTTCTATCATCCCTGACGGGATACTTCTGGATACTGAGCAGCTCATTGGTTCCTCCAATACGACACTCATTACTCTCCCGTTCCTAACTGACAGCATCATCGATCCCTCCCACTCGCTCATGCCGCTTCGCTGGCGAGTTCATCACGGCCATCCGCTGCCAAATGGGAATTCGGTTCCGGGCCCACGCTCAGTCCCAGGGCTGCGGGCGTGGTGCGGACATGCAGATCACGCTGTGGGAACGGAATCTGAATCCCCTCGGCGCGGAAGGCCTGGTTGATCGACGTGTGCAACTGATGGATCACCTCGAGCCGATTGTCCAGAGTAGGTAGATAGACGCGCAGAACCATATTGAGTGCGCTATCCCCAAATCCTTCGAAACAGGCGATCGGAGGAGGATCTTCGAGGACGAGCGGATGATCGTTAGCGGCCGCCAGCAACAGTTCGCGGGCGCGTTCGGTGTCCGACTCGTGGCTAACCCCAACGTTGACGACGATGCGGTTGACCTTGTCCGAGAGAGTCCAGTTCAGCAAGCGTCCCGTGATGAATTCTTTGTTGGGAACCACATACTCCTTGCGATCCCAGTTCGTGATCGACGTGGCTCGGATACGGATCCGGGAGACCACTCCGCTGACGTCATCGACCGTCACGATATCACCGACCCGAATGGGGCGTTCGAGCAGAATGATCAACCCAGCGACAAAGTTGGCGAACATCTCTTGCAGACCGAAGGCCAGACCAAACGTCAGTGCGGTAGCCAACCACTGGATCTGGGACCATTTCAAACCGATTGTGGAACAAGCAGCGATGGTGCCAACCAAGACAATCGCATAGCTGACCAGTGTGGTGATCGCGTATCGCACCGACGCATCGACAGGCAGCTGCTGTAGGACGGTGATCTCGAGCAAGCCGGGACCGTTTCGAAACAGCACGATCATGACGACGACGATCAAAATCGCCAGCACCAAGTCCGACAGAGTGATCACATCCGCCTCCTGCAGACCCGGGGTCAAGATGACGTCGCGGTCGGCGTCACTCTCACTGCCCGAGGACGGCATCATCGCCGCCACAGGCGACGCGGCAGGCACTGCCCCGCTCGTCGAGGCGACCGGCGTCGCGGACCACAGCGGATACTTATCAAGCATGCTTAGAGCGGGCAACACCTGCACCCATATCATCCACAAACCGACGATCGAGCACGCGATCATGCCAGTGTTGATCAAGCGTCGTGACTGCTCACTGTGAGCCGAAATGTCTGCCTTGGCGTCTTCGGCGACGATCCCAGCGACCATGGGTGACTCGGGCTCGTCGCTGGACGCGAGTGCTGCCGCCCGCTGCCGCGACTGTTCAATGCTCAGGTACCGCCTACGCAACAGGAGCATGCGGAACAAGAGTGAACGGACCACAACCAAACCCATCAAAAATCCGATGGTCTCAAAGAGTCTCCACGACAACACTTCGGCGGTATAGAAGAAGCCTGCGATCGCAAGTCCTGCCAGGGACAGGGGAAGGCAAATGCCCACGAACGACCAGAGGTACTTACCTCGATCGCTCCAAGTGGACTCGCCCAAATTGAAGTAATCTCGGAGCACGCCGCTGGGGGTCAAGATGCGATACACGACGAACGCGGCCAAGCACATTGCCGCCACGAAGAACAATCGCTCCGGTGAATCGCGACCGTGGGAGTGCTCGCTGACACACAGCGTTCCGGTGGCCAAAGTGAGCGGAAAGGCGATCAGGGCCGCCGATCGCAACCCGCTGCGCAGAGAAGATGTCGCGTGCGCCGACCAACGAAAGTGTGCCTCGCCCAAGCCCATCGGGCGGCAGGCTTGCCGAACGAGTTCAGTGGCAAACCAGACAAGAGTGAGGGAATAGAACCCGTTGCTCAGAGCGGCCAAATACTGTGAATCGCCCCCAATTCCGCTCAATCTCCAGGCAATGAAGGCGCACGCCGATGGCCACACCAGCGAGATGACCACGGTCAGGAGAATGGTCCGTAGGGTCGGTACGATCGAGCGACAGTTCACTCGATTGGCCTCTTCGCCGAGCTTGGTGATCCGTCGCCGCAGAAAGCTGCCCCGGGTGAGCAGCAAACACCACGGGATCACTGCGAGTAGATACCAATAGCACCGTGATCGAACATCCGACGCCACCAGCGATGCCACTCCCATCCACTTCGATGGGCTCGTCCACCAAGTCTCCGACAAGCCGAGATCAAAATCGGAGGTCATGGGACGGCTACTGCGAATCCATAGCACCCGTTCGTCAATGTACGTTTCGTATTCGACAGCGAGTTTGCTCAACTGTCGGTCGGTGGTGTCGAGTTCGATCAGTTCATTGAAGTACTGTTCGTTGCTGCGGATAAGCGTGTCGAGTGTTTCCGAACGGCGGGCGATCAAGTCCTCTGCCGCCGATTCGATCAATGCGGCGTCGAGGGCCGAGGTGGGGGAGGTTGCACCGGCGTCGCCCGTGTCCTTGGTGAGTTCGGCGAGCAGTTCTTTGGCACCACCGACCTCTTGGCGTTGGTCCTCGTACTCGAACATCGAGTACTGCGTTTTACTGATCAGAGGTTGTCGCTCGGCGATCGCGTCACGCCGCGCCGACAGATCGGGCAGGCTTTTCTTTTCCTTCCGCAACAAGGCACCCACGGAACCGGTCATGCCAATCAATTGGACTTTCGTGCGCGTTCGGTGGAATTGGCTGATGAGTGACTCGTAGACCTCAGCAGCGTGTTTTTGATCTCGCTGAGCTTTCACGAGTGCATCGGAGATGGACTTCGTTTTCTCAGCGAGCTCCTGGTTCTTCTCAGCATAGTTTTTCAGCACGGGGGCTGCCGCGATCGCTTCGTACCTAGCCTGACGGATCGATTGCTCCGCAGCGGCATCTCGCGCCGAGTTAATATGTTGCTGTAGCAGCTCGATGCACTTTTCCCGGTGCGAGGCCTCCGCCGTCGCCACGTCGAAACGCACCCGCTGCAGATCGCAGGTGTCTTCGGCATCGTATTTGGAGAGTTCCGCTTGCAAGGCTGGCAATTCCTTGGTCAACGTCAAACGGCGGGTCAGCAGCCGGGCCGTTAACGATTTGGAATGCTGCGAGCCCTCGGCCGAGGCGAGCGTCTGCAGTTGGGCTGTCGCGTCGGCAAGCCGCTGCTCCTTGCTCACCATCAATGCTCGAATCTCTTTACGCCGTTGCGAGCGTGTGTGAATCTCCGATTCAGCCGATTGCCGCGCTTTTTTGTGCGTCGCCAACAGCAGCTCCCACTGCGTCAGCAGTTGCTCCATCTCCTGTAGCTTCAGCCCCTCTTCGACGGTGGGCTCGAGTGACTTCAGCGCCACACGCTGTTGCTTGAGTTCTTCGACCCGAGCGGGCACCGATTCGGTTTCATGTACGAGAGCGAGGTGGCGTGCTTCGTTCTCAGCTGCTGTGCGGAGATTGTTCAGCGCCGATTGATAGTTCTCGAGAGCCTGAACGCGTTTTTCGGGATCGATGTCCGTGCGGCTGTTCAACTCCGCGATCACCCCCTCGACGGACTCGATCGAAATTGCGGCCTCGGTCGCCGCCGCTTCTGGAACGGGAGCGGGAGCGGGACCGGGCGGCTGATGGACGTCCGGCGTTTTCGTATCGGCAGCGCTTTGCTCAGGGGGGAAGGTCCCTGGCCGGCTCGTCTCGAAATGGTTCGTTACGGGGCTATTGAGTTCCTGGCCGCACAGGGGAATCAGTCGCCCCTGCGGGAGAAACAGTGCACTTATGAGCACCAGTGCGGTTAATCGGAACTGTCGCGACGAAAACAAAATGAGCCACCTGAAGAGCGAGAAGAGACGTGCGATCGGACGCTACGACACGCCTCTGGCGCGAGTCAATATCGCTCCAAGAGGAAGTCATCGACGGGCGTCAAAGACGACCCTAGCAGTTCTCCGCATCTCAGCTCGGGCGGGCGACTCAGTTCTCTGCAGCCTCTCGCCGGGCTTCATCCACGCGGTACATCTCCTGCCACGGCAATTGGATACCGCCATCGATCGTCAGGGTGCTGCCGGTCACGTACTGGCTGCCGGGATCACAGAGGAACACGACACCGCGGCCGATTTCGTCAGGGCGTCCGAGTCTCCCCCAAGGCAATTTCGCCGCACGGCTCTGCAGCGTCTCCTCGGTAAAGAATTTGCGTTCGCCGGGGGTATCGATCCAGCCTGGATGAATCAGGTTCACGCGGATTCGGTGCTGCGCCAACTCCACGGCCGCGGTACGGGCCATTTGATCATTGGCGGACTTGGCCATGTTATACGCCATCGCGCCGGGCATCGCGATCTTGGCGTGGGGGCTACTGATGACGACGATGTTGCCGCCCGCTCCCGCGTCGACCATCTTTTGGGCGCCACAGCGGACGAGATGAAAAGCACCCCACATGCTGACGTCGATTGTCTTTTCGAACTCACTGAGATCCGACTCCAACATCAGATGGCGGTCGCTGTAGGCCGCATTGCTGACGACGATGTCGAGCCCGCCCATTTTTTCGGCAGCGGCATCAATGAGTTTCTCAACGGATTCCCGATCGCCCATGTCGGCGGGCAGGGTGTGAGCAACGGCGCCATGGGATCGACATTCTGCCGCCACCTCATCGGCCTCTCCGGCGTGAGAGTGGTAGTTAATTGTCACCTCGGCTCCGGCCTGGGCCAACGCAACGGCGATCCCGCGACCGATTCCTCGCGAACTGCCCGAGACGATCGCACGCTGGCCCTGGAGCGGGCGGGTACCCGGGAGCGGTTGGGAAGCCGGATGGGATTCAGGTTGTGCAGCAGACATAGGGGGGATACCGGAATCGAAACGTGGTGGGAGTTAACGAATGATTGACAACGGACAGGGTAGCGAGAATCGAGAGAGCGTCGAGCAGGCGGGGCCACCGATCCCCCGTCCTTCCACCTGTCCTTCGCGGTCGGATTGGGGGCGGTAATTCAGGCGGCATGGGACCGTCGCTCACCGATTTCCCGGGGTATCTTACCACCCGCAGGCCTAGAAATTCACTGCCGACTCGCTAATCTCATGCATTGTTCCGTTTTTTGGCGACGATGGCTTAGCTTAGGAGATCAGGACGCGTGGGGATATTTATTGGAGTGGACGTAGGCGGCACGACCTGCACCGTTTGTTTGGGGGATGCAGAGGGCCGTTTGATTGAGATCACGCCTCAGTTTGCGACCCGCAGCGACGAGGGACCGGCGGCCACCATTGCGGACATCGCGTCGGAAATCGTTCGTGTTTTGGGAACACACGGTAAAGACCTCCATGACGTCGCCATGGTGACCATCGCGACACCGGGCCCGGCTACGAGCGAGGGGGTGCTGCTGTCGACGCCGAATCTCAAGCACAGCGAGTGGAAGAACTGTCCCGTCCGTGAATTGCTCGAGTCAAAACTGCGTGCTGAGGCGAAAAACCATCCGCGAGTGGATGCTGCGATCCAAGAGCTTGCGGTGCGGTATCTCGGCGACGGTCAAGCTGCCGCATTGGGTGAGTTTGCTGTCCGCCGCGGTGACCTTGAAGTGTGCCCGGAGATGGCGGCTCAGCTGAACATCCAGATGCAGGATGCCGAGCCCGATTTGAACTCGCTCTTCATGGTTGCTGTGGGCACCGGTTTGGGCGGAGGCGAGGTTCGCAACCGGGCCGTGGTCTGTGGCAGTGAAGGCCGCGCCGGGCACGCCGGGCACCTGATGCTGCCCGCCGACGCGTTCCGTTACCCGCATGACCAAGAACTGCGTGTTGGCAATGCCTACTGCACAGTCGAGTCCGCAGTCTCCTTGACCGCCCTGACTCACCAATTGGCCTATCGATTGGAACTCGACCAATGGAAGGACCATTCGCTGCACGCTGTGAAAGGAACCACCAAAGACCGCGCCAAGAAACTCCGTGAACTGGCGGCCGAGGGAGATGCCCTGGCCCTGGAACTGTTCGATGATCAAGCCACCGCGTTGGGGATCGCGTTGTTGATGATTCAGTACATCGGAGACTACGACGAACTCGTCATCGGCGGCGGCGTGTGTGATCTCACCCCAGCGATTCGCGAGCGTTACTTGAAGACGGTCCAGGAAGCGTTTTACCAACGCGCCCTCGACGGGTTCCGTAGTTTTGACTCAATTACATTTTCACATTGTGGCGACCAAGCATCCGTAATCGGTGCGTACGTCGACGCGCTCGTTCAAACCGGAAAAACACCTGTCTGATGAAAATCTCTCGAATTTCTGCATACCGTGTCGAACTGCCACTGATCGAAGGCTCTTACAAATGGTCAGGCGGCAAGTCCGTCACCGTATTTGACAGCACTGTCGTTGCGGTCGAGACGGACGAGGGTCTTGTCGGCTACGGGGAAGTCTGCCCGCTCGGTCCGTTCTATCTCCCCGCCTACGCCGAGGGCGTCCGCGCCGGAGTGCGTGAACTGGGACCGCACTTGATCGGCCTGGACCCCCGTGAGCTGAGTGTCGTCAATCGCCATATGGACGCGGCCCTCAAAGGGCACCCCTACGTCAAGTCGGGGATCGACATCGCCTGCTGGGACCTGTTGGGCAAAGCCACCGGGATGCCGGTTTGCGAGTTGATGGGTGGACGTTTCGGTGATTCGGTGCGGCTGTACCGAGCCATCTCACAAATTGAACCCGATGCGATGGCAGCGAACGTGGCCGAGTATCGAGATCAGGGGTACACGCGATTTCAGTTGAAGGTCGGCGGCGACCCGGACATCGACATGGAACGCATCCACGCCGCCCGGAGCGTTCTGCGGTCGAGCGATCGACTCGTCGCCGATGCCAATACTGGATGGACGCAGCACGAAGCCGTGCGGGTCGTCCGCAGTGTGCGAGACCTCGATGTCTACATCGAACAACCTTGCCTGAGCTACGAGGAGTGCCTCGCCGTTCGCCGCAACACAGGCCATCCTTTCATCCTCGACGAGAATATCGACGGACTCGAGATGTTCTTGCGTGCCAAAGCGGATCTCGCCATGGACGCAGTGAACCTCAAGATCAGCAAACTCGGCGGTTTGAGCAAGACGAAACAGATCCGCGATCTCTGCGTGGCAACAGGCATCGCCATGACCCTCGAAGACAGTTGGGGAGGTGACATCACCACCGCGGCGATCGCGCATCTCGCCCACAGCACACCCGAGGAACTGCGGTTCACAAGTACTGACTTCAATAGTTACGTGAGCGTCAGCAATGCCGAGGGAGCGCCACGCCGCGAACACGGATTCATGAAAGCCAGTGACACTCCTGGACTGGGGATCACGCCGCGTTTTGATGTCCTCGGAGACGCCGTCGTCGAAGTGACTTAGCAACGCACGATCAATTTCTGTCGTAGTGGACGAGACGACGAGTCCCAAGCCGCAGGACTCGTCGCCTCGTCCACTACGAAAACCAACACTTATGGTTCATCGTGTGTTGCTTAGGGCTTTTCAACCTGCAGGAATGCGACGATGTGCTGGTCGTCGACCAGATGATCGGAATCTCGCAACATCTGCCGTCCGAGACCAAAGGTTGGTTCGCTCTCGGATGGCTGGGCCACCGGAGCGATGACCAGGGTGGCACCGGGCTGGGCGGTCCAGGCGAGATTAAGATCGCTGAGTTCCCAGCGTTCTCGACCGGCCTGAATCCGGACAGCTGCGTCGCTGCTGATGAATTTTTGCCGAACGGCTCCGTGCTGGATCTCGGGTCGCAGGTGCAACAGAGCCTGCCCCTGGCGGGTCCCTTTTTGAGCGGTGATGGCGAGCAAGAATTGCGGGGATTCGACGGCCTTGCCGATCAGGCCACCGGTGTCCTGCAGCAACACCGTCGTGTTACCGCTCAACGCGGGCGCTAAGGGCAATTCGTGCCGCCGGGTTGGTCGCAGGGGAATGATTTCTCGGCCATCGGCTTGGCCACCGAGCACCTTCGCACCTGCAAACAATTCATTGATCGGATCTGATAGCGGTTTGCCCTTGCCCTGGGACCCATTATCCGAAGGGGGGTTCACGTCATGGAGCACCCCAACGCGCAGTCCATTGGCTAGCCAAGCCTGGCGGACGCCCGTCTCGAACACGGTTTCGTCAATGCTGCGCCACATCGTTTCGCCGAGCACCGAAGAGGGGACATGGCGAAACTCCACCGCGAGCGAAATCGTGTCGCGAGATTGATGCGTCAGCGAGGAAACGTTGTGATGGGTGGTGTGGGTTGTTGCCTTGGCCTCGTCGGACGACTCGTTGATGCCGGCCAAAAGCTCCGTGTCGGACCACACCCCCGAGTTCCAGAGCGTGCACCCAACGCCCGTTGAAACTGCAATCCACGCGATGAAAAACCCGAGGAACTGCATTTCGATCTTCGCAGATTTCATCGTGAAGGCTTCGTCGGTCGAAAAGTAGCGTGCTGGGTAAACGACAGGGTTGGCCAGCGTCGACACGTTGTCCGCAACGTGGTGAGCACCCACCCGAGCATGCGTCTATACGAATCCAGCTCCCTGTGTGTCAACGTCCAGCGGCCAGCAATGCCAGGAATTGCCGACAAAAGTCGGGCAGATCGTCCGGTCGGCGACTCGATACATGGTGCCGATCGACCACCACGGCAGCATCTTCGAAAACGGCACCGGCGTTGGTCAGATCATCGCGGATCCCCGGTGAACCAGTGACCCTCACGCCCTGATAGACCCCCGCGGAAATGGGGATCCACCCACCGTGGCAGATTGCGGCGATCGGTTTGCCCGCGGCGTCAAATTCCCCGACCAGCCTCAAAACGTCTCGATCGCGTCGGAGCTTATCAGGCATGAAGCCGCCCGGGACGAGCAGCCCGTGGAAATCACCGCTCGAAACGTCCGAGATCGCTGCATCGCTGACACAGGGATACCCCAGTTTGCCTTGGTAGGATTGGCCCGCCTCGGGTCCGGCGACAAGCACCTCTGCTCCCGCCTCGATCAGCCTCAGTTTCGGATACCAGAGTTCCAGATCCTCGTAGATTTCGCCCACAAAGGCGAGAACTCGCACACCGGACAACGAGATCGGCGAGACGTGTTCGGTGGGGGGGAGGGCATCCATCGTGTGTTTTTTCCAATAGAAGGCAACGGATTGGCAAAGTGATCGTGCGACTTTGCCGGAAACAGTTAAACTAGTAGATTCGTGAGAAACAAGCCGCCCCTTCCTTTTTTCGATAAAGACCGCCGTGGACGCCCTGGCTCGCCCCAAAGACGATCTATTTGACAACTCGACCATGACCGTGCGCGAGCACCTCGAAGAGCTTCGGGGTGCGTTGGTCAAAGCCATCATTTGGTTGGCGATCGGGCTCGCCATTGGACTCATCTTCGCCAGTCGGGTGGTTCGCTATGTGCAAGAACCGTTGAAAGAGGCGATTGTGAACTACAACGCTGACCGCGACTTGGTCCTGCTGGGGCTGCCCGATCGCGATGACCCGGCGGTCAGTCATTTGCACCGATTTTTGGCCCAGAACTCGTTGGTGGCCGAATTGGTCTACGCGCTGCCGGGGGCGCTGAGCGAAGCCGAAGCAACCTCTTTGGCGGCAGCAAAGAACGAGGATGCGGTGGCGGCCGACAACGCGGCCCAAGCCGATGCGGGCGAAACCGCCAAACCCGTCGACTCGACACGCCGCATTCATACCGCCGATCTGATCGCAGCGATCGGCCAGGTCCCCAATCCCGATGACATGGTGCCCACGATCCAGTTTCGGCGGAGCGAACAGGGGGTCAGCTCGTTGAAGGTCGAGGAGACCTTCATGATCTGGTTCAAAGCCGGGTTGATCGTCGGCGCCGTCGTGGCGTCACCGATGATCTTCTATCATCTATGGAGCTTCGTCGCCGCTGGGCTACACTCGCACGAGCGAAAGTACGTTCGCATCTATTTGCCCTTCAGCGTGACACTGTTCGTCGCCGGAGTTTCTCTCGCGTTCTTCCTCGTGCTGCAGTATGTGCTGAAATTCCTCCTCGATTTCAACAGCAGCATGGACGTCGAGATTGAGCCGCGATTGTCGTATTACGTCAACTTCGTGCTGATGCTGCCACTTGGATTTGGCATCGCCTTTCAATTGCCGCTGGTGATGCTGTTTTTACAGCGGATCGATCTGATCCAGACCAAGGACTATATCAGCAGTTGGCGAATTGCCACGTTGGTGATTTTCATGATTTCAATGGTGGTCACCCCCGCCGACGTCACCAGCATGGTCGCCCTGGCAGTCCCACTGATGTTCCTGTACTTCCTCGGGATTTGTTTGTGCAAGTACATGCCGCGTGGACGCGGGATGGGCAACAATGCCTACGACCCCGCATAACGACAGCGAGAACCACCCGCTGCGTCGAGTGGCGTGGACTTCGTGAGCCGACGGCGCTAGCGGCGGGTTCTTCATACCGCTATTTCCGTGCAAAATCCGCGGCTAGCGCCGTCGGCTCAAAATCTAGAACCGCTTCGGTCCACGCCATTCCCCGCATCGCTCACTATTTCCGACTTTCCTGAGACAGCATCTCATCCCATGGCTCACCGCATTCGACTCCGCAAACCGTGGCAGCGGCGGGATCATCTCGTCGGGGGCGAGTGCGATCCTGATCACCTTGGCAGTGAGGGAGCGAACACTGTCGCAGCCGATCGAGTCGATGTCCCGGATCCACAGCCAGAGGAATCGGGAGGGCAGCCGACCGATCGAGCCCGAGTGGACCGCGTCAGCTACGTCCGACAGTTTCACCGACCCAGTGGTCTGGAGCGGCACGACCGCGTGATCCTTGAGATTGGTGCGGTGGCAGGCAGGATCTCTCGGCTCAGCATCAACAACCTGAAGATCTCCGGCTTCAACGATCAGGCGGTGGATGATCAGGGACTCCCCAGCGAAGGGCAGGCGGGTTTGCGGGTCGACCTCACCGACCAACTCGTCGATCACAATGAACTCGAGATCCACCTCGTCGCAGCATCCGATCCTGCGGGGCCGCCGCGTTTGGTGGGCGAAGTGAATCTGTGGATCATCGAGGCGGGGTGAGCTTTAACAGATTTTTTTCTGGCGATGCCACGCTATTGGTATTTGCGGATCCATTCGTCGAGTGTTTCGTCGCTGATCATCGTGTCGGCTTGTGCGTCGCTCGGGTCCGGGCTGCGGCGCCGTTCGGGCGGACGAGGTTTCCCGGTCGTGTGCGACGGGGACGGTTTCGGCTTTCGTGCTTTCGGGACCTTGATGAGCTGAACATGGCCGTCGAGTAGACGATCGAGCCAATCGGCGGCATCGAAACATCCCGCCCGCCGCCGCCGTGCCGCGGTGCCGATGCGGTGATCCGATGAGACCACACTGAGGGTCTTCGGCGCCGGATGAGCTGCGATGAGTTCCTCGAGCAAATCATCCGCTTCGCAATAATCCACGGCGAACCGAACGTCGATGCCCTGGTGTTCGAATCGCGAGGGAAGATTGGGCGGCGCGTCCTTGGCGTCGAAAACCACACACGTCCGCAGTCGCACGTTTTCATCGAGATGCTCAGCGAGTCGGTCGAGAAGACGCTGGCGTTCGATCGCCAACCAACGCGGCGGTTCATCGTGCCCCAGCGGATTGCTGCGGCCGGCACGCGGTTGACGGCCCGGCGGTGCGACGGGGCCGATCACGTTGTATCCGTCGATCAGTAGCACGATCGACACGGGGGGCAGCCTCCGATAGGGGGCGGGGAAAGATGGGCGTCGTTAGGACCTGAACAAGCGATTCATCCGCCATGATAGCAGCAAACGCAAAGACCGTGACAACGCGAAATCGATCAGCCCGGTTGTTGCCCGTGCTCTACCGCCGACGATCTAAAAGGTGTCTATGCAATCGCTACTCGCCTTCTCGCCCTTCCCGGATGGACCGCTGCCATGAAACTGAACCGCAATCGCTTCTTCCTACTCGGGACGCTGCTCGTTCTGATGGGAGTACAGTTTCGGATGGTGGATTCCTTCGTACTCAATGAGCGAACCACCCGGACCTTGGTTAAAGTGAGTCAGAAGGCCGGTGCGGCCCAGGAGAACTCGATGGACAACATGATGATGCAGGTTCATCCAAACCCGACCAAGCAGGTTCATCCACCCCGTTGGCTGGGGCTAGCCATGATTGCGGTGGGCAGCGTCGTGAGCTTGCACGCCCTGGCGATGCCCCGCCCAGAATGACCGTCTTAGCGGTTCAGTTCGATGCCGAAAGTGTAACCGAATGCGAGATAGCTTTGATCTTGCCGTCCGGTTTCGACCGATGGGGTCACTAGCCCGCCGGTTTGCTCGGCTAGGTTGTGACTCGACCGCCACACGCCGCTGGCAATATCGACGACCTGCAGGCCGCATCGCACATTGATCATCTTGGTCAACTGATACCCCAGTTCGGCACGAGCATCGAAACCGATGACGAACTCACTGTTGCTATCGAACTGAGTCGTGCTCGTCGTGGTGGTATCCAGCACGACTTCGGCACCTTCGTCGAAACTATCATAAACCGTGGTCGCTTCGGTACGTCGGCTCGAGTACGCCTGGGAACTCACACCGGTGAAGCCACGAAACTCAGCTGAGTATCGCCAGCGATTCTGGAACTTGAAGTACCGGAAACCGGCCTGCAGAGCATAGATATCGTTTCGAATCTGCACACTGTATGTGTTCAGGCGATCCAGCGGTGTGGCATCGGTACCCGGAGGATTGGGAATGATGCTGACGTACGGCGAGGTCCCAATACCGATCAGGGCGAGGTTGGGGTCGTCGAACGTGTAACCATAGGTCCGCAAGGATGCTTGATCCTCTGCTTGAATGAACCGAGCACCGAGCATAGGCTCGAGGATCCCACCGTAATGGTAGGGCTCCATCCGCCATGTCTTGCTCAGTTCGTAGCTCCGCATTTGCATCGAATTGAGCGTCAGCCCGACGGAATAGAAGCGTCTGGAGTACCCAATGACGTTCCCGTCCGTGTCGCGGAAGACGTCGAGCCCAAACCGGTTCGGGTCGGGATAGTTCGGGTCGCCTTGGAAATCATTGACGTTGATTCGATTGAGCCGATCGACGTAGAGTGAATCGATCTCAGTAACGTCGTTCTCGAGATAGGTGAAGAGCATCCCGGAATCAGCGTCGGGCCGCATGTAGCCGACATCGTAACGGTGGCCGCCGCCGTAATCGAGACGATTGCCGTCACCGGTATCCTCAGGATTGTCTGGGCGTGAACCGTACAGATGAAGCCGGTCATAGGTTGCAAACCAGCCTGTGTGAGCCCGTTTTTTGGGCTTCATATCCAAGATGTCTGCGTCATAGACCGGCTCGAACCATTGAAAGTCCGGATCAAATGCGAACGGATCCGCAAGTTGATGGTTATGATCTTGTGCCGATGCGGAGACGCCTCCGGTCACCAAGACCAGTAACATCGTCAGTTTCGTCGTCAGCTTCCGTACCGACATCGTAATTCCACCGTCATGCTAGGAGTTGCCGCCCGCGCCTTGAGGACCGATCATCCAGCGATGCCAACGAAAGCCGTTGACGCCACTACGATCACCAATCCTGCCCCGCGTGGCTGCGGGTCGCTTAAATCAAACCACAATCCGGCACGCTGTTGTGTGCCTTTCATATCGGGTTGTGCAGGTAGTATCGGCCGAGACACCCTCGGTGCCTTAGCCGGATTACAGTTGGAAACCGTAAATCCGCCAAAATAGTCAGAAGCCGAACGGACGCTGCCAGCTTCGCTATCTTGCTCAGCCGGTAGGACCCGTCACCAATCGCTGGCGTTCTCGCTCGCCGACGCCTCTACTACAGAGAATCGCCCAGACCGGACTGCGCAAGGGGGTATGCTTCCACCGAGTCATTAGGAACGCGAAAAAGGAGGCTGACGTGCGGCCTCGTTTGAGTTAAACTATCAATTGACGATTCGGGGGGCCGCCAACGGTCCGCCCCGAACCCCTCCCGGATACCGCCTGTCTTGTCAATCAAACAGGTATCCGAATCACTCCTCTCTTCTCTCCTACCTCCGACCGGTTCTCCTCCTCATGGAACCCTCCACCCCGCCTCGGTCGGCGCGCGATCCGCGCCGCAGACCACCCCGCATGCGCCATCCCGATCAAGCTGTCGATCAGCGGGTGCGCGAACTCGACGCCGAACGCGATCCGCTTTCCCTGCCCGAAGAAATTGTTAGCGAAGTCACCAAGGCGGGCGGACGCGTAGGAATCCCGCAGCCCGACACCAACGGCGCTCCGGTGAATCTCGTCGAGCTGCAGAAGATGTCGCATCCCGACTTGATCGCGATGGCTGAGCAAGCCGGGATTCCTGACGCCGGCAGCATCGTCCGCCAAGAACTCGTCTTCCGCTTGCTGAAAGCGAAGATGAGCGCCAATGGTTTGATGTACGGTGAAGGCACGCTCGAAATCCTACCCGACGGATTCGGTTTTCTACGCAGCGCGCAGTATCACTACCTGTCATGCCCCGACGACATCTACGTCTCGCCGAGTCAAATTCGCCGCTTCGGACTGCACACCGGCAGTCACGTCGCCGGACAAATCCGCCCACCGAAAGAGAACGAACGCTATTTCGCGTTGCTGCGAATCGAAGCGATCAATCACAACGAACCGTCGCGTCGCGGGCGCCAGGTCCCCTTCGACGAACTCACGCCGCTGCACCCCCGCACCCGGATCGTGATGGAGCACGCAGCCAACGAAATGAGCACGCGTGTCGTCGATCTCGTCACCCCCATCGGCTTCGGCCAACGCGGGCTCATCGTCAGCCCGCCACGGGCTGGCAAGACCATCCTGATGCAACAACTCGCCCACGGTGTGTTGGCAAATTACCCGTCCGCGTACGTCTTTGTTCTGCTGATCGACGAGCGGCCCGAAGAGGTCACGGACATGGAGCGAGAAATCCGCTCCCACCAATGCGAAGTGATCAGCAGCACGTTTGACGAGCCAGCCTCACGGCATATCCAAGTCGCTCAGATGGTCGTTGAGAAAGCCAAACGAATGGTCGAGTCGGGGACCGACGTCGTCATTTTCCTGGACTCGATCACGCGTCTGGCGAGAGCCTTCAACAGCGACGCTGAATCGGCGACCGGCAAGATCCTCAGTGGCGGTTTGGACGCTGGAGCGATGCAGAAACCCAAGTCGATTTTCGGCTCGGCGCGCAAAGTCGAAGAGGGCGGTTCTCTGACCATCCTCGCCACCGCTTTGGTCGATACCGGCAGCCGCATGGATGATGTTATCTTTGAAGAATTCAAAGGCACCGGCAATCTGGAAATCGTCCTGGACCAAGAACTCGTTCACCGACGGGTTTGGCCCGCCATCGATCTATTCCGCAGTGGCACGCGGCGCGAAGAGATTCTCTTCGACAATGAGGAATATCAGCGGATCCAAACGCTCCGCCGTTCCCTCGCCGACCTGTCGCCGAGCGACGCGATGATGACCCTGACGAAGAAACTCGGCGCGACGCAGAACAACGCGGAGTTCCTGATGAGCATCCCACCTGACGCTTGATAACCATCGCGTTTCCCCTTCCCTCCCACACCGACCCCTCGCAGAGATTCTCAGCCGTGCCCCAACCTATTGATGGAACGACCGGTGCCTTGCCGTCTGGCCGGATCGCGATTGTCGTCAGTCGCTACAACCCCGGCATCTGTGACTCGATGTGCCAGGCTGCTATCGAAACACTTACCCAGGCCGGAGTCAGCGAGGAACGTCACTGGGTCATCCGTGTCCCCGGCGCCTGGGAGTTGTGCTGGGCCGTCGAACAAGCTCTCCAGCACTCCGATGTCACCGCCGCCATCGCACTGGGTTGCGTCATCCGTGGCGAAACCACTCACGACGAGCATATCAACCGTACCGTCAGTGCCTCATTGATGGACCAAAGTCTCAGCAGCGGTCGGCCAATCGGTTTCGGTTTACTAACATGCAATACGCTTGAGCAGGCGATCCAGCGGAGCGGCGGCAACGTTGGAAACAAAGGCCACGAGGCAGCCGACGCCGTCCTCGAACTACTGCGTCTCGCACCGAAACTCCGCTGATCGACCGCGACTGAGCTAACTTCACGACTGAACCAACATGGAACAATCTTTTCTCGCCTACCTCCGCGGCCGCACCCGAAGCCTGCCTAGCGTTGCCGTCGGCATTGGCGACGACGCTGCCGTCATCGATCCGCCGGCCAGCGGTTTGGGTGCCCAGCAGGTCGCATGCACCGACCAAATCATCGATGGTGTCGACTTTGATAGTCAATCTCAGCCTCTGGCGTCGGTCGGGTTCAAATCCATTGCGATCAACCTGAGCGATATCGCCGCGATGGGAGCGACACCAACGGCGGCGCTCGTGACGCTGGCGTTACCCGCCGACAATGCGACAGAGATCGCAGGCGAGGTCTACGAGGGCATCCTGGAAGCCTGTGGCCAGTTCAACGTCGCGATCGCCGGTGGCGATATCTCCACCTACGACGGGCCACTGGCGATTAGCGTCTGTTTACTCGGTATCGTCACCGATCCGTGGCTGCGCAGTTGCGCCCAAGAGGGCGATGCCATTTTCGTCACCGGTGCGCTCGGCGGCAGCCGACTCGGTCACCACCTGCGTCCCACCCCGCGAATCGAGTTCGCGAGACGATTGCGACAACATGCCGATGTGCATGCCGCTATCGACATCAGCGACGGGTTCAGCTTGGACCTCGATCGGATGCTCGCCGCCAGTCGCGTGGGAGCCGAACTCGATATGGACCGGATCCCTCTTTCCGAAGCCGCCGAGGCGATGTCCGCCAACAGTGGTCGCACGCCGCTGGAACATGCGTGGAGCGATGGCGAAGACTTTGAGCTGATTTTCACGACAAATGAATCCGACGCGGCGAAGATCGAAGCGCTCTCTGCAGACGATTTATCCGTCAAAATCACCCGCGTGGGCAGCGTTGTCGGACGCACCGGTTTGTGGAAACGCATCACCGGCAGCAAACTTGAGCGTGTCTTCCCGCAAGGCTACGTACACGGCGAAACCGATGGCTGATTCGTTTACCTTCGCCATGGGTGACTTCGAGGCCGAGTTCCCCGCGAGTTATCGATACGCAAAGAACCACATGTGGGCGTTACCAATGCCCGCGCCGGAGAACGCAGGCCTGACGCGTTACCGATTCGGCTTGACCGCCTACGCCGTGCGTCTGCTGCAAGACGTCTATTTCCTCGATTGGACCATCGACCCGCCCGCCACGCTCACTCCGCGGATGTTGATCGGATCGATCGAGAGCAAGAAGGCCGAGAGCGACCTCTTCACACCCCTGGCCGGAACGCTCACGGCGATCAATGACGACGTACTCAGTGACCCATCGCTGATCAACGCCGATCCATACGACGCCGCCTGGCTGATCGAGATCGAAGCGGATCTCGATGCCGCAGCCGTTCTGCTGTCACCCGATCAGTACGCCGATCACCTCGTCGAAGCCTGGAAGGTCGCTCAGCGCACGATCAAGGGCCAAGCGAACACGTAGCATCGCATGTTTATTCAAGCAGCCAGCCAAAACAATCGCTACCGGCCCCCGCACTAATGAGCCGAGTGCCGTCAGGCCAACGCCATCTACTTTCGACCGTGAAGCGGTCTTGGTAACCCGACGCGTCAGCGAGGATTACTTGTTCGCCACGCAAAACACTGCTTTTTCCTCGCTGACCGGCGTGTTGATTTAGTGAGCGGCGAGGCATTCTCACTTCAAACGTCACTTCGGCGTATGCCACGCACACGAGCGAGCAAACGCGAGCAAAACAAAATGGCAGTGAGCCTCTTGATCGGCGTTCACGGACTTGCTGCTTCATCCGCCTCGACGTAGTACACATTTTCAGCGGCGTCGTAGCGGAGGATACGGATACGTGATCCTTTTGCGATCGGCTGGCCAGAGGTGCGGATATCGATCAGCAACGGGGCTGCATTGGTGGCGTAGCGAGCGCGGCCAAAGGTATCGTCGACGGTGCTGGTTTCGACCACCGCTGTGCCGCCCACCAACGCGGTGCGGTGCAGATGGGTTGGTGGGATCAGCAGCCGGTGGAGCGGCGCCGTCGTGAAGCGGGTTAACACCACCGCAATGACACCGTTGCGAATCGTCAATAAGAGACTGGTCCAAAGCGTGGGCCGATAATGCCGCACGTCAAACTCGAACCACAACACGAAACTGAGCACCCAGAAGAACAACGCGAACACAGCCAGCCACACCATCAGTGGGACTCTGTCGAGATGAACGGCCCGCATCGTCGCCGCAGTCAACCCGCCCAACAGGTCGCCGGAGACGTGGTGTCCATGCCCATCGACCCCGGTCCCCATCTCGCCGCCAGCGTCCACGGGGACGCCTGCGTCAACGTCCACTCCTGGATCGATGTCCACGCCGGCATCCAGATCCACACCCGCGTCGAGATCCGGTCCCCCCAAACCAAAGTCTGGTGAAAACGCTCCGAGCAGCGAAATGAGGACGAGCGCCAGCACGACCGCCGCGAGGATGCTGGCGGGCCACACCGGGCCGACGAACAGATGTTCGAGCAATGATTCCAACCAGGAGACGCCGTCGGCGAGCAGCAAAATGGTCACGGGCGAACCTCGGGAAAAAAGTGTTGATCAGGCGATGCGATGATGTGGCATCCACGCCCAATGATGCCAAATTTTTGAGTATAGGCTTTCAGGCGGAATCGCGGGGGAAATCGGGCGCTGCGAGCGATGGTTCTTTCCATCTCGTTCGACGACGGCGGGCCGTTCTTAGGATGTCGCTTGGCAAGCGGTGGTGCCGCTGGCGCGACGAGGTGTCGATTTATTCGATGTTGGCTCGGCAATGGTGATATGGGTATTCGGCGGCGATTCGGTTATACCAAGATAATGAACACTCCTGATTCAAATAGTTCGCCTGCCAAGCCTGACGAGGGGGACACCCCCTCACGGACGGCTACCGCCTATCACGAGGCAGGGCACGCGGTGATGGCCGTTTCCTTGGGCCGGCAAATCCACAAGGTCACGATCGCGCCGGGAAAACAGGCCTTTGGTGGCACACGGTTGGGGCATTGCGAGATCAAAAAAGGCCGCACCAAGGGCGCCAACGACCAACTCGAAGACGACGTCCTGATCCTGTTAGCGGGAATGGTCGCCGAGGCCAGGTTCACGGGCCAGTACTGCCATCGAGGTGCGGATCGCGATTTAAAGGATGTCGCGAATTTGCTATGTACCCGGGCGGCTTCGTCGCGCCAACACGTCACGCTGCGGCGACGGATGCTCGCGAAAACAGAGCACATCCTCAGCGACGACGCTCACGTTGCCGCCATGACCATCATTGCCGACGAGCTCCTGGAAAAAACCACGATCAGCGGGCGTGCCGTTCGCCATCATTTTCATCAAGCCCAACAACAACATTCCTAACGATCCATCCATGGCCAACTCTTCCGTCACCGATCCGATCATCACCGAATCCATCGCCCGCGAACTCGCCTTGCCGCTCGACCAGGTCACCTCCGTCGTCGAACTGCTCGCCGCCGGGAACACGATCCCGTTCATCGCCCGGTATCGTAAAGAGGTCACCGGCGGTCTCGATGAAGTCGCCCTCCGCACGATCGAAGACGCCCTGGAAAAGGCCAATGCATTGGCCGCTCGCAAGCAAACGGTACTGAAAACAATTGATGGCCAAGGGCAATTGACGGACGCCTTACGCGCGAAAATCGAAGCCTGCCAGGACCTGCGGACGCTCGAAGCGATCTACTTGCCCTTCAAACCCAAGCGGCGGACTCGCGCAACGATCGCCCGTGAACGAGGCCTGCAGCCGCTCGCTGACCTGTTGATTCAACAAAACCGACTCGACCGCTCGAAATCTGACGTCCTTGCATCCTTCGTCAACACCGATGCAGACGTACCTGATGAGGAATCGGCTATCGGGGGAGCAATCGATATCATCGCTGAGCAGTGGAGCGAGGACGCCCCGATGCGAGAGTGGATGTTGGAAAAGGGCATGAAGTTTGGCCAGATCACCTCCCATGTCAAACGTGGTAAGAAAGAGGAAGCCGCGAAGTTCGAGCAGTATCTCGATCGCCATGAATCGGCCGCTCGGATTCCCGGCCATCGCTTACTCGCTATGCTGCGTGGTGAATCCGAAGGCGTGCTGCGCGTGGGGCTGGCGATGGAGGATGACCGCGCGATCTCGCACCTGAAGTCAACCTTCATCAAGAACCCTTCCTTTGCGTTCCATCGAGAACTGAACACCGCAGCCGAAGAATGTTTCCAGCGGCACCTGCAACCGGCAACCCAATCGTCTGTGCTGCAGATCCTCAAGGAGCGAGCCGATCAGGAAGCCATCCAAGTCTTCGGCAAGAACCTCCACGAATTGCTGATGGCCGCCCCAGCCGGACCGCGGGTGACGATCGGTATCGATCCGGGCTTTCGCACCGGCTGCAAGATCGCCGTAGTCGACGGAACAGGGAAATTCCTGGCCAACACCACGATCTATCCCACACCGCCGAAAAGCGATTTGGAACGAGCAGGCAAAACGCTGCTCGGACTGATCGAAAAACACGGCGTCGAATTGATCGCGATTGGCAACGGTACCGCCTCACGCGAGACGGACGCCTTCGTCGGTAACCTCATCAGCGAACACAAACTCGACGTGACCAAAGTGATGGTCAGCGAATCGGGGGCATCGATCTATTCGGCCAGCGAATTGGCGGGCAAGGAGTTTCCCGACCTTGATATCACCGTGCGGGGAGCGATCAGTATCGCTCGCCGACTGCAAGATCCGCTCGCCGAGCTCGTCAAAACGGACCCGAAATCGATCGGCGTTGGTCAGTACCAACACGATGTCAATCAAACGCAACTGCGCAAATGTCTCGATCGCACGGTCGAGACCTGCGTCAATCGCGTCGGCGTGGATCTGAACATGGCCAGCGTCCCGCTGCTGTCGCATGTCGCAGGCATCGGCCCCAAGCTCGCCGAGAATATCGTGGCGTTTCGAGACACCAATGGCCGTTTTAACAGCCGCCGGCAATTGACCAAGGTACCCAAGCTGGGCAAGAAAGCGTTTGAGCAGGCCGCTGGATTCTTGCGGATCCGCGGCGGAGACGAGCCGCTGGACAATTCTGCCGTCCACCCAGAAAGCTACCCCGTCGTCAGCCGTATGGCAGCCACGCTGACCGCAGATCCCAATGCACTCGTCGGCAACGCGACACTCAGCCAAAAACTCAAGCCGGAACAGTTCGTCGATGAGCAATTTGGTCTGCCCACCGTCCGCGACATAATCGCCGAACTGGGCAAACCCGGACGCGATCCGCGGAGCGAGTTCAAGGTCGCCCACTTTGACGAGTCGGTTAACTCGATGGAGGACCTTGCTGTCGGAATGGTGCTCGAAGGCGTGATCACCAACGTCACCCACTTCGGTGCCTTCATCGACCTCGGTGTTCACCAGGATGGGCTGATCCACATCTCGCAGCTCGCCAACACCTTTGTCAAAGACCCCAACGACATCGTTTCGGTCGGTGACGTCGTTAAAGTGAAAGTGCTCGAAGTCGACCTGGACCGCAAACGCATCGCCGTCACACGAAAGTTCTGACCTGAGAACGCCTTGCCAGCGCTATCCCCCCCGGCTCAGCGAGGTGCTGTGAGACCGCCGGGGATTTGGAATGGCATGCTGGGGCCGCCGGGAGCTGCAGGCTGGGCCGCTGCTGCAGCCGCTTCTGGGCTGGTCAACAACTCGTCGCGATTGATTCGCAGTTTCCGGTAGGTTTGCTCAGGAATCACGTAATACCAATCCGCAAAGCGGGCGTTCAGGTCACTCACCCGGCGCGCGGCGGCGTTGAGCCGATCCTTGCGGGCGTCGAGCAGACGCGTATTCGCTTTGAGAATCTTCTCCTGTTCGGCCTCGAGTCGCTCGAACTGCTCTTCCTCCGTCAAGTCAGCAAAAGTGATCTCACCGGATTCAGCTTCCGCATCCGCAGGAGCTTCCGTATTGGCGGGAGCTTCCGCATCGGCGGGAGTTTCCGTGGCAGGGCTCGAAGCCGCTGAGTCACCGGATTCATCAGCAGGCTCCGGCGAAGCATCGTCTTGGGCTTGGCCTTGCCCTTCGCCCGTGGCCTCGCCACTACCGTCGACCTCGATTTCCTCGGTCACCGGAGTTTCTTCTTTGGCAGGTTGATCTTCGGCGGGTTGCTCGTCGGAGGCGGCGTCTTCCTCAGCGTCTGCTTCGGAGGCGGGCTGGTCCTGCATGGCTGGTTCTTCCTCGCCGGCCGCTTCCGCTGGCTCCTCGTCGGCCGGTGCTGGCTCGTCTCCCGAGTCAGTTTCTTCCGTTTCAGCGGGCTGTTCTTCCATCTCGGCAGCTTCTGAGTCCGCAGGGCTTTCCTCCTCCTCCGCAGGTGCCTCCTCGGTCGGCTCTTCGGACGTTTCCTCGCTCGATTGCTCAGCGGGGGGAGTGGATTCGTCTGCTGCGTCTTGCGTCATTTCAGCATCGTCAGCCGCAGTCGATTCTTCGCTGTCGGAGTCGGCCGGAGTTGATTCTTCGGCTGGCGTCGATTCCCCGTCCGCTGGCATCGTCTCGCTCTGAGGCTCCTCGGCTGGCGGGGCCTCCTCTTTTTCAGCTGATTCACCGAGCATGGCAGCGAGCTCTTCAATCGACTGGGGGACAACGAGCAGATCGGGTGCAGGGAACTGTGACTCATCAACGCGAGCGGTGACGAGCATATAACGATTCACAGCTGTCTCAGACGACTCTTCGTCTTCGCCACCGGAATCCTCATCGGCCAGGCCAAACACGTTGCCGAAGCGGAGGACGTACTGCACACCATCGGTGAGCGTGACGTCGAGTTCACCGTTAGCGGACAAGACTTCGACTTCGGCGTTGGCCCCGGCTTGAACGGGAAAGAAGCCGCGAGTCGCCAATGAATTGACCGCTTCGTTATCAGAGATCAGAGATTTATCAGCGCGAAGATTAGCACTCATGCCGTCTGGTTTGCGAACCACATCGACGATTTCGAGTTCATCGAGAGCATTCTTGAGGTCGTCGATTTTCTCTTGATTGACGACCTGGTCAGGCCCCACGGCGACTTCGACGGGTTCGGCGAGCGCTTCATCGGAGGGATACTCAAGCAACTGCTCCAAACGCCACTGAGTACCGTCGGCAGCCAACTCGGCGGAGTAGTTACGATCGAGCGCGACGCCTCCACGCGGGCTCATCGAAGCGGCGTAGTCCTCAATCTGCATGGATTTGATATCGATGCTACTGAGTTGCAGGAGATCTTTTTCGATCCACGTTTGAAACTTGGTCGACACGGCTCCCTCTTCGAGCTCGACCACGTAGACGGGATCTTGGCCGGGTTTACGCACATACCGGCGGCTCGCTTCGTCCTTGACCGGTTCACCGATAATCAGCGAAGCCAGGTCTTTCTGAGATTCGTCGCGGAACGTAACCAGCCGACCGACCCCGATATCACCGGCCTCGAGGATTTCGAGTTTGGGTTCGACGACACCGAGGGCGACATGATCTTCGGGGTTACTGGTTTGGACGTCGAGGATTTCCAGGCCGACCAAGGCATTGGCGGCGTTCTTCATCTGCTCAACGGCGTCGGCGGGATAACCTTTGCGTGACGGAATCGTCCACATTCCCGACTCACGGTCTTTGCGCACTTCGAACGTATCGACTTGGCCCTGGGCCTCATCGAACGACACGATCTTCACACTGGCGGCAGCCAACGGATCTTTGAAGTTGGGGAACAGCGGTTTGCCGGCGGCCACGGAGGTCTCGTCACGCTGCGAGGCGGGCCACGAGACGAACAGACCGACGGCCAGCATGACCGCGCCGATCACACAGAAAAGTCCGGTTTTTTGTCCTTCGTTCACTTTGAAATCGTCTTTAAGAGGGAAGCGTTTGGGGGAGTGGAGAAAACAGGTGGCTGTCGTTTAATGAAATTCATCATTAGAGGCGACCGCTCACGGCATGCTTACTTGAGGCGGCTCTTGCTGATGTGTTCACGTTCACGCAATCGGCGAGACGCAAAGACCATGATGCCGACGATCAACGGGGGGATGCACGGCAACACAACCGCCAACGTCTTGACTTGGTTTTGAATTTCCGTCACATCCCGATCGGCTTCGCGGCGGACGGTAGCAATCTTTTGGTCACGTTCGTTCTCCATGCTCTTGCGACGCACGTTGAGAACGCGTTGTTGATTGTCCTGCTTGATCTGGAACGCGATCAGCTTCTCTTGCAGAACGCTCTGCGGCACGGTGCCGTCTTCGCGTTCCTCTTCGAGCTTCTCGACGTCCTCACGAAGTGCCTGCAGTTCCGTATCGATTTTCTCTTGAGCAACTCGGATCTCTTCGTCGAACTCTTTCTGGAATTCACGACTGCGTTTGCGGACCTGTTGATTAGCCTGTTCTTGACGTGCATCGATCATTTTCAAGCTAGCAAAATTCATCTGGTGACTTCGCACATCGATGAAATCAGTCTGGCCCGTCAACCAATCCACCGCGTTGAGCGCGAAGGTGACGTTCTGTAACTGCAATCGCAATTCCATCTGCTTCGGGTCGGCTCGAATGACGAGGAACTCAGGCAAGATGATATCGGAGTCGGCGATGTAGACGACTTTGATACCCCTGTTGGCATTGGATTGCGTTTCGTTGTCCGAACCTTCTTCGGCCGCTGCACCGTCGCCGCCCTCGATGGCCATGGCGATCGGCATGTTCGGGTTAAGGCCTTGGATTTCTTGAGCCAACGTGGCGGCTCCGTTCATGATCTGTGCTGTCGAATTCGCATCGAGCGTGCCCGACACGGCTCCCGTATTCAATAGGGGCGTGTGTTTGAGCGTGCTGTTGGCTTTAGCGCGAACGCCGCCAGCGAAAATCGCCAAGACCTGTTTCAGGCCTGCCGTGATCGGGCTCTCGTCACTGAGCGATTCGCCCGACTGTTTCGCGATCGCTTCGTCGATGAACAACCATAGTTCATTGGCGGCTTCGAGAGCCGGATAGGGATTGTGTTGCTGCCAGGCAAGATCCGGAGTGTACAGACCCTGGGCTGCCGCGGTTCCAGGAACCTCGATCTCCAAAAGGTCCCACAATCGCCGAATATCGCCCTTGGGCTGCGGCCCACCGCCGCCCATGCCCATGAACCCGCCGCCGGCTTGTTTCGGGTCGCCCGTCGCGGTGATGTACGAAGCTCCGACCGGCCGTGGATCTTCAAAAATTGCCGTCGGCACGCCTGCTTGAATCGCGGTGACGAGCCGATCAAATTCTGCCGGTCCCAGCGATGAGGGCTGGACCACGAACAGGGCATCGTACATGTCGGGTGAAACCGGGGCACTCAAATCGACTTCTTCGACCTCGTACTGTTTCGCCAACTCATCGATCAGGCGGTGTTTGTCGATCCGCTGCATCTGCATGCCCGCCATCGTCACGCCGCCCATTAAATTGGCGTCCGACTTGACGATCCCGAGCCGTTTGCGGGTACCGCTGGCGACGGTATCGATCGAGCGAACGAGCTCATACTCGACAGGGATTCCGTATTCGAAAATCGGCACAGTGACTTTCTCGAGCCCCGATCGGAAGGCGGCTCCCAGGATCAACTGTTTCTGCGTGTAGGCGCCTTTCTCGCGAAAGGTGCGCGTAACCGGCTCGATGCCAAACCGCTTGGCCGCGAGGGTGGCTTCGTCACTGAACAGATCGATGCCGTCATGCAAATTGACCTCGATCGTCCGATTCTTCTTGGCCGCTTCGGCTCGGAATTCTTTGAGCAGGTTGATCAATTCGTAGCGGGTTTGAGCGTAGAGCTCAGGTACCTCATTGCTAATGAACGCATCGATCACGATCGGGCGATCGTCGTTCAAGTTCTGGATCAGGTCCTTGGTCGCTGGTGCGAGCGAACTGACGCGTCCCTCGGTCATGTCCGTGCGGCCGAGCTCATGGGTCCGGAAAAACATCACCGCGCCGACCGTGAAGACGACCAGCGACAACGCGCGAAGCACATAGTGCCACGCCATCTGGTTACCGTCTTTCCCGCCCCTCCAGTGCCGCCGCCCGATCAAGATCATGCAGACGTACAGGGCCACCGCAGCGACCAACAAAAAGTAGATGACCGACGAGGAAGAGATCACTCCGCGGCCAAAATCGTCGAAAGGGCGTGCGATACCGCTGTTTTGAACCCACTCGGCAAAACGGCGACTCGGGCTGACCGCATCGGCCAGCGATGCGAATGCCAGGGGAGCATTGAACAACGCACCAAGAATGAAACCGACGGTCAGGTTGCCGGTCAAAAACGACGCGATCATGCCGATCGCAATCATCGTCAAACCCACGAACCAATAACCCAGGTAGGTCGTGAAAATCAGACCGATGTCCAGCGATCCCTCGGTCAAGATGGACAGGGTCGTGAACGTGCTGAGCTGGCTAAATAGCAGCGAAGCGGTGAAAATGGCCGCCGCTGCCATGTACTTTCCAATCACGATGTCAAAATCACTCGCCGGCAGCGTGAGCAGCAACTCGTCGGTTCCCTGGCGTTTTTCTTCTGCCCAGATACTCATCGTGATCGCTGGGATGAAGACCAGCATGATCATCGGGAACCAGTAATTGAGCTGGTCCAGCGTTGCCAGGTTGGAGTTAAAGAACTCATACGGCCAAAACGCCGCCACCGAGGTCAAGAAGACGAAAATACACAGGAAAACGTAACCGGTCGGGTTGCTGAAATAGCCGACAAAGTTGCGTTTCATGACCGCGAAGGCGGCCCGTTTCGTGTACGCGAGCAGCAGGACGATCGCGAGCAACAACAACAGAAATACCGCATCGTAGAGCAGTACACTGAGCAGGGACATCGAAACGTGATTGAGCGCCATGGGGACGATTGAAATTTGGAGAGGTGGATCGAATAGGAAGCGACGATTGGCGAACAGCGAGCGGCGGCTCGCACTGCGTGATCGAGAGAGAGAGTTAGATCTCGCTGTGGCCGGTCAGTTCATGGAAGGCTTCGTTGACATCACCGTGCCCGGTCTCACGAAGCCCGTCGACATCGCCGTCGTAAACCTTGCGGCCTTCATTGATCAGAATGACCCGGTCCGCCATCGCTTCGACTTCCTGCAGAATATGCGTCGAAAGTAAAATCGTTTTGGTCTCACTGAGCTTCCGCATCGTACGGCGCACTCCACGAATTTGGTTCGGATCCAAACCGGCCGTGGGCTCATCGAGGATCAGCACATCGGGCTCGTGCAACAATGCCTGACTCATGCCAACACGCTGTTTGAAACCTTTCGACAGCTTGCTGATCGGTTTGTAGATCACCGAACTGAGGTCGCAAATTTCAATGACCTTGTCGATCTGATCCTTTTTCGTCCCCAGCGGGAGCCCGCGTGCATCAGCGAAGAACTCCAACATCCCCATCGGTGTCATCTCGGGATACAGCGGCCCATTCTCAGGCAGATACCCCAGTCGACGACTGCCGGCGATGCGGTCGTCCATCATGTTGTGACCGGCAATCCTCGCATAACCTTCGCTCGGGGCGATGTAGCCCGTCAACATCTTCATCGTGGTACTCTTGCCAGCACCGTTGGGGCCGAGAAAGGCAACCAGCTCACCCTTTTTGACGCTGAACGAGACGTCCCGCGCGGCCGCGAAAGGCCCGTAGAACTTGCTCAAACCCACGGCCTCGATCATCGTCGTCGGTGACGACGCTGAGGATGCCGCGGTGGGAGAGGATTGATTAGAAAGCTCGATTGCGGCCGAATCGGATTGGCGTGCAGGTTCTGCCATCGAGTCGATGTCCGAAGGGGAAAGAGGTCAGAGAAAAAAGGAGGGAGCCGGCGGGGTTACGCCAGGCCTTCGCGTTTGATGATCTCGTCGGCGCCCGGCGTCATGCGGCGGAGCTTCCGCGCCGCCTCAGCCTTGTCGATCGTGCCCGCTTTGACGCGGTTGAGAAGTTGCGAAGTTTTTTTGCGACGGGCACGCAGGCGGGCGATTTCACGACGACGTTCGGTTCCAGGCATGGTCTTTATCGATCAGTTTTGGGAGTAAAATTCGGCGTAAGCATCAACCGCTTCGCCTATTGCTGCAGGATTATCATGCGATTGGGCGAATGGGGAAGGGGGGAGTCGACATCCCGGACGCAATCCGCCATGTCCCGAGCAGCCTCCGAAGGGAATTTTGGTCGCGGCTGCCAATTTTTCAGTGGACGCACGGCGCCATCACTTTGTTCGGAAACAGTCCACGCGATCAGTTTTGAAATAACGCTTCGGCGAAGGAATCGGGGTCAAAGGCGGCCATGTCGTCGAGCCCTTCGCCGAGACCAACAAACTTAACCGGCAGCTGAAATTGCTCGTGAATGGGCAGCACCACGCCGCCCTTGGCTGACCCGTCGAGCTTGGCCAACACGATTCCCGTACACGCGGCAGCGGCGCTGAACCCTTTCGCTTGGCTGATCGCGTTCTGACCGGCCGTGGCGTCGAGCACCAACAGCACTTCATGAGGGGCACCCGGCAGACGCTTGTCGATCACCTTGCGGATCTTCTGCAGCTCCTGCATCAGGTTACTCTGGGTCTGCAGCCGGCCGGCGGTGTCGATGATGGCATAGTCAGCACCGGTTTCCATCGCCTTGTCGACGCACTGGAACGCGACGCTGGCGGGGTCAGCACCGCTTTTCCCCGTCACGATCTCACAACCGATCCGGCCCGCCCAAATGGTCAGCTGTTCGACGGCGGCGGCGCGGAAAGTATCGCCCGCCCCGAGGACGAGCGAGTGACCGCCGCTGCGCAGATGGTTAGCGAGTTTGCCGATCGACGTCGTCTTGCCGCTACCGTTGACGCCCACGACGAGAATCACCGTGGGGCCAGAATCCGCCTTGGCGAGGCCGCCGTGATCCTGCCGCAGCTGCTCGCGGATCTCGGTGGTAATGGTCGCGACGACTTCCTCCAACTGCACGACGCGGCCACGATATTGCTTGGCCACCTCGTCGCGAATTTTGTTGGCGGGGCCTGTCCCCATGTCGGTTCGGATCAAACGGGCGAATAGCTCGTCAAGAAACTCCTCGTCGACCAGCCGGCCTTCACTTTTGAACAAGTCACGGATGTCGGTGCCGAGCACCCGCCGTGTCTTCTGCAATCCGCTGCTGAACTTGGTAAACATGCCTCCCTGGCCCGCCTGATCCTCGGCGGGTGGCGTCTCGCCACTTTCCGGTTGGCTCGGTGCTGTTTTCGATCGCCAAAACGCCATCGGTATCGGTTTCCTAAGAGCCTATCCGAAAAGGGGTCTGACCCTTTGGAGGCGAGCAATGGACATGTTTTTTAACAGCCTCGCCCGAGAGGGTCAGACCCCTTTTCGGATAGGCTCAAAGAAGAAATCGGTGAAGGCAACCGCCGTTGGCGGTGTGGATGCTGCCCTCAAACCATATCAAACGCCTGCGAACTGTTCGACCGGTGGCTACTGCGAAAAGGGGTGCAAGATCGCGGGTAATTGGCGATAAAGGAACCGTGGCAGCATCGCCAAATAGCGATCTGAGACCGGGTCATGCTCGATAAAAATGAGCGTGTCGGCGTGCTCCGCGGCGTCACGGATCCGCTGCAGTATTTGATCGCGTTGGGGACCGAGTTCGTCGCCAATCACCAGCAGCGGCATGCGGTCATAGGTCGCTGCCGTGCCGACCCACCAGTGACTCGGGTCCGCCATCCGCGTTTGCAGCCCCAGCGGTGCGAGTGTCTCGGCGAGCATTTCGCCGGCTGGCTGATCGGCATAGGGCAGGACGAGCTGTCCGGGGGTCAGTCGCCGCTGGCGGGCATCGTCCCAGTTCACGACGCAGGTTGCCCCATTGAGCCGAGAGGTCCGCCGCAGCAGCCCCGCCAAGGTGATCGCGGTATCGAGCTGCGAACCGGACTTGCCGCCCTCGAGCAGCGGCCATTGTTCGGCCAGCCGTTCGGGTTGATCGGAATCGCTGTCTTTTTTCAGTAACAAACCTTCGGCACGAACCGTCCAATGCGCCAGCGCCGGCTCGGGTAGCTTCGACGGCAGGCCACGGGCCAACCGCAGGCAGTCTGTCGCCAGCGCTTTTAGATTGAGCTGTTCTCGTTCATTCCAAAGTGGATTGCTGGCAAACCGCTCGGCGAGCGACTCGGCCGACTCTTGCTCGGATCCGAAATCGTCCGTGGCCAAAACGGCTCGCAGGCTCTCACGGGCATCCTCCGGGCTGGCAGTAAGAAACAACCGCGCTTCCTCCTGCTCGAATACCACGCCGGAATCACTTGCAATCGCATCCATCAAGGTCCCGACCGGTTTCCAACCCGGGGTCGCGTCGCGAACCTTCTGCGACATCGAAATCCCCATCAGATCGAACGTGAACCAATCCAACTGGATGGGGACCTGAGTCAATTCACTGAAGACCAACACCATTCCCGCCAGTGGGTACCCATCAGACTGGACGGCGACCCGGAGCTTGAGCGCGTTGTCAATATTCACTTCCGGTGGCGGAGTCGCCAGCAACATGGGGTCGAGCATCGCATCGGCGGCCTGATCGATAATCAGATCAGCAACCGGGACCTCGGGCGTGCGCACTGGTGGAGCATCCGGGGCATCGCCTGGCAAATTGAGCAGATCGACAAAAGAGGCGAGTTCGGGGGGCAGGTCGGTCAAAGGATCCGCCGCGGGTTCGTCGGTCTGCCCCGAGACAACGCTGTCGCCGTTGCGGGCGGGACGATCGGCGGGGTCGCTGCGGTCTCCACCGAGCACATCGACCGGCAGCAAATCCGATGGGATCTCCGGACTGCCACCGGCGGGAACCTGCTCGGACGCCGGCGCAGTTTCGTCCTCCACCTCGGAATCGATTGGCTCAGCGGGCTCGGACTGAGGCGACGATACGTTTCCCGAATCATTCGAGTCTGACTCAGACATGTCGGGGACGGGCTCTGACTCCGCCACTCGATCCGGTTCTGTCGCGAGTGCCTCTGGATTGGGGTTTTGGGCCGCAGGCGTGTTCTCAGCAACCGTCGGTGCCAGAGTTTGATCCGGGGGCGAATCGCTAATCAGCCACATCACGAACACTGCCACGATCAGCAGCGTCCCCGCGGTCGCGATCGCGATTAGCAGCCGTTGGCGAAACTTGCGTGTCGGCTCGCTCGTCCAGTTGGCAGTGCCCTGCCAGTCCTCCGATACTCCGGAGTCATGGGCGGGCGGCGAATCCACAGTGAACTCGGGCCGAGACGCCCCCGGTGCAACGGGAGGCTCAGGCGTGGCGAAGCCCCCATTGGCTTGTCTCGATCCATGCCCCGGATCGATTTCCTCTTCGCTGAATAGATCTCCCTGTGTGATCTCCTGGCTATCGACAGCGTCGCTGCCGACGACCATGGGCGGGTGGGGAGACTCCGCAGCCGACTGCGTTGGGGCGGGGGCAATCGGTGTCGCAGCCTCGGGGGAACCCGATTTGGGTGCATCGATTTGCACCATCGATCCGCAGCGTGGGCAGGCCACGATGGTGCCGACTAACGCCTCGTCGGTCACTCGCAAGCGACCGTGGCAACTGACGCACTGAACGGCAAAGGGAACAGACAAGGGTTATCGACGGTCCGCTTCGGTGATCATACTGGAGACTTCGGCGCTGACGAGAGAAGCCGGCAACGCGTAGCTGACCACGCGGCCAGCCCGGGCGATGTTGATTCCGATCACGCGGCCTTCGGTATCGAGCACAGGGCCGCCGCATTGCTCGGGGTTGAGCACCGTGTCGTGCTGGAGCGCCCGTTCAAACCCAGACAAACGCACGTTGCGGGCGCCGTTGACCCGCGCGTCATTCTCGGATTCTTGCATGACCGCGTATTCGCTCAGCTGCGCCGGAATATCGACCGTGCTGCCATCGCGTTCGATGGTCAGCCGCACGACCTCGCCAGGAAACATGCTCTTGAGCGTGGAGACGACGATATCGACATTGTTCTGAGCCTGTCCGTCGATGGCGATGATCCGATCGCCCGCCTCGAGCCCGGCCTCAGCGGCGCCGCTGTGCGGAAAGATGCTGCCTACCCGTGCGCCCGCTTCTTCGGTTCGCTGCAGGGCAATGCCGAGGCGCCCCTGATGACCGATCTTTCGCGGCTCGGCGCCAACGACACCGATTCCGATCACCCGCCCCGATCGATCCGGGCTCACCAAGAAACTACCGATCTGGGGAACGACAGGACTGAACTGGATCGCGTTAAGCGACTCGGCGATGGTGGTGGCATCGGCTTGGACGACCAGCAACGCCAGGTCGCTGGCCCGACGCACCGCCGCCACCCGGGCGGGCAGCAGTTGGCCGTCGGTCAAGCGGATGCGGATCGGGTCACCCGACAATTCGCTCCGCTTCGTCAAAATGTAGGCATTCTGCAGCTTCGAATCGCCAGTGGCAGTTGCCGTGGGCGGGATGGGAGCGTTTGGAGGACGACTGACGACGGTTCCCAACGCCACCGGCCGGCCGCTACTGATGACCTCGACCACACTGCCTTTGAATTCACCCGCGATCGGGTGGACGAGCTGCATCATCGCATTGCTGTCACGGCGATGGACGACACGGTCGACCAGACGCTGCTGCAACCACTCGGGGATCGGCGACGTGTCCTGAGCCTCCACCGACGATGCGGTGAAGACGGTAATGGCCGCTGCCAGGAGCGTAAGGAGGGTGAGTCGCGAGCCCCGATCGGTGCTAGCAAGGGATTGGTTCGGACTATTCATTGGCTCTTCCGATTTCGATAACCACTTGTACGAGACTGCCTTCACGTCGCAACCACACTTTCACGCGTTCACCCGGCATCGTGTCGGCAACGGCGTTTTTGAGAGATTCGAAATCGGAGATCGGCACATCACCGAATCGCTCCACCACATCGCCTTCTTCCACACCCGCCTCGGCTGCGGGCGACCCCGGATAGACCACTTTGACGTTGGCTTGGGTCGTCCCGTTGCCTTTGACGCCGAGAACCGGTTTGAATCCAGGCAGATATCCCCAGGACTCGCCTCGGCTCATCCGGTCCCAGGATTCACCAAAGTGATCGATGGGCACATGCAAATTGTCTGCCACATCGTTGCCGATCCGGCTATGCACGGCGATCAAACGTCCCGCCAGATCGAACAGGGGACCGCCGGAATCACCGCCGATCAGGGCGCAATCGGTGTCCAAGGAATCCTCGCGTACGTCCAGAATCCGGCCGACTCGAGTCACCATGCCACGCTCGCTATCGTATCCTCCCGGGTGGCCGGTCGCGATACACCACATCCCGCTGCGGAGATCCTCGCTTTTGCCGAGTGTGGCGTGTGGCCAGGGCTTGCCATTGTTCTGGCCAGCGTCGATTTTCATCAGGCCCGCGTCGACGTGGCGATTCATGCCGCGGGTGACTGCGGTCACCGTACGGCCATCAGCCAGCGTCAAGACAGCGGGTTTGCCCGGTCGCATGGCCACGTGGGCAGCCGTCAAAACGAATCCGCTACCCGTCACGATCACCCCACATCCCTGGGCGGGACCGATCTGCACGCTCACGGTCGACTGCTCGGCCCGCGCCGCGACCCGCTGTGATTGCCGCTGCAGAACCCGCAGGATATCGAGCGTCTCGGGCACGCCGCCCTCGTCAAGCAGCTTTTGCAAACTCGCCGGTGGAGCGACCCATGTGTCCCCTTTGACAGATCCTCCCTGGTTAGCGGCATTGCCTACGCCGCGATCGGAAAGGGCTTCGCTTTGAGACGAGATCGGCCCCTGAGCGACCAGGGGTGACGCCAAGGCGACGAGGAGGGCGGCCGCGAGCGTGCGAAACGCCGGGTGACGAGGAATCTTCGCCGCGGATGCGGAAGTCTTCAATTTCAAACTGCCTGCTCCGTTGCTAGAAAAAATCATTGATTGCCTACCGCGATGGCGGTCCGTCGATCTGACTGCACCCATTGCTGGGGTTGGAGCCTCGCCCCCTTGCTCCGATATTGTAACCTCTACACCCCGATTCGCCCACCTTTTTGGGGAAGACGCACCTAGAAACCGGATCCATTCGCCATGACAAAAAACACAATCGCTGTACCTTACCGCCGCCCCAGCCTACTGGTTGTGGGCTGCGGTTATCTCGGTGTCCGGGTGGGCGAGCAGGCACGAGCACGCGGCTGGACCGTCTCGGCAACCACGCGCAATCGCCTCCAAACGCTCGCCCAACAAGATTTTTTTCCTCTGTCCTTCGATTGGAACGACACCCGGGACTTGGGAACGATCGACCGAGCGATTCGGGAACACGACATTGATCGCGTCCTGATCTCAGTTAGCTACGATCGAAACAGCCGTGTGGGTCGATTTGATTCCCAGGTGGGAGGACTCGCGAGGCTCTTGCAGCAGATTCGCGTGACGTCGGAGCAGACCGGCCGGGCGACCCCAGATATCTGCTATATCAGCACCACCGGCGTTTATCACCAAACCGGCGGCGAGTGGGTCGACGAGTATTCCACCACCCGCCCGCAACGCGATGGTGGGCGGGCGCACCTGATCGCCGAAGCCAAACTGCGCAGCTGCCTCGGTGAGCGGCCCTGGACCATCCTGCGTCTGTCGGGGATCTACGGTCCCGGGCGTGTGCCCCGAGCCGCCGATGTCCGGGCCGGCCGGCCGATCGCTTCGCCGCCACAGGGACACCTCAATCTGATCCACGTCGACGATGCCGCCAGCGCCGTGATCGCTGCTCTCTCCTGGGGCGATCGCGACGATGCCGCTCGTCGCGAGCGGCTGTACGTCGCCAGCGACGATCGACCGATCATGCGCCGGCAGTTCTACGAGGAGATCGCCCGGCAAACCCGCTCCGCCGCCCCCACTTTCCTACCAGCCGCCGGGGATGGCCCCTCGCGGTACCGCAGCGAGACGGACAAGCAAATCTGGAACCATCGCTGCAAACGAGACCTGGTCGCCCAGTGGGAGTATCCCACCTTCGTCGAAGGCCTGCGAGCGATCCTCTGAGCGGCGTTCCTAAGCGGAGTCACGCTGATCGCGACGCCCCAAAGACGCTGCCCCGGGGAAGCGACTCAAGTAAATGCAATTCTTTTAGGCCGGAGGCCGACACAGGAACTGCCGATGGCGCCAGCCATCGGTCTGGCGTTTCTGTCTGAATTTCACCCTCCCGAGCGCAGCTGGGGAGGGTCGAGAAACGAGCCTTCAGCGAGTTTCTCGGGGAGGGCTCAGTCACGGCTTCACGGCAATGGATGCGTTTTCCCAGCGATCGGCCCCTCGTCGAAGAGGCTGCGCCCGTCGATTCTCCCCAAACTTCGGAGACTGCAGAAATACAAGCCCGTCACGACGCTCGGCTCACCTTCTCAGCGTTGCTTTTCTCGCTCGGCTTGCCGGGCGGGGAAATCGACGACGACGAGTTTTTGATTCGGCTCGTCCCAGGCGTATTCTTGGTAGTAGGGCAGCATCGGCAAACGGATGCCGTTGGGCTTGTCCGCCTTGATAATCTCCGCCATGAAGGTTTCGTGATCGAGTGGCCGGGGATCCTGAATACTCTGGGCATTGCGAAGCTGAATCGCTTTGTCCACCGACATCCCACCCAACTTGCCAACCGTGGTGCGGTAGGCATCTGCGCTAGCCATTAGGGGATTGCTCGCTTCCACCTTCGTACTAGCAAGGACACCGCCGTCGCCGAGGGCGGACTCGAGGTCGAGCACGTTCTGAGTGGTCTTGCCGACCGTTTCACGCGGGGTGGCTTCCTCCGCCGTCACTCCCGGCGTGGTGGATTCGCCGTTCTCCGCCGTCGGTGTTGAAGGCATGCACCCCGCCACCAGGGCGAACCCGCCCATCAAGGCTGTCGCAAGAATTGTCATCTTCATTGGTTTGATCCCGACTAGTGACCGCGTGATTAGGAAACTCCCGACTCGCTGCACACGATAGCAGATTCCGTGAGCTCAGGTTCACGGTAACGTTTCCGGGAAGCCAGCCTCACGGCCTATCGATCCCATGGACGGCGTAACCATTTGGATCTAGGTCCAATCCAGTCCGTCGTGGAGTTCGTTCAGGTCGAGGCAACCGTCTGGCGTGACGACCACCATATCTTCGATGCGGACGCCGCCAAGGTCACGACGATACAGGCCCGGTTCAATCGTCAGCGCTTCCCCAGCGAGTAGCGTGGGTCCCTTGAAATCGAGCAAGGGTGGCTCGTGAACTTCCAATCCAATTCCGTGGCCTGTCCCACATGTCATCGCGCAATAGAAATCGGGGTCGTCTTCACCGGGCAAGCCGATGTCGAATCCATTCGCTTGCAGCATCCCGATCGTGGCCACGTGAACGTCTTCGCCTGTCACACCTGCCTTCGTCGCCTGCTTGCCTGCCACGATGGCTTCACGCACCGCCGCGTGCATCGCCTTGATATCGTCGCTCACACTGCCGTGGACAACGGTTCGTGTGCAGTCGCCGTTGTAGCGGGTCTCTTGGCTGCGAGGAAAGATGTCAACAATGACGGGGCTTTCGGTCAGCAGCTCGCCAGCACCATGGTTATGACAATCGGCGCCCGCCGGGCCGCCTGCGATGATCGCTGTTGGGGTGGTAAAACCTCTCTTCAACAAAAACACATCAACCGAGGTCCGCACGCGCTCGGACGTCAGCGGTGCTCCGTCGTGATAGAGCACGCCCCCGCTCCTCGCTTCCGCCTTGGCGATCATTTCACAGGCGTACTGAATTGCTTGTTCCGTGACGCGCTGTGCTTCCCGCAGATGCTCGATTTCGACTTCGCTCTTCTGTCGACGCTCGACCACCCACAGATTTTCGTCACAAGAAACCTCAATGCCGGCGAGACCGAGGAACTTGGCGTAGATCAGCGGTAGGCTGCGGTCGGCGACGACGGACTTGACTCCTTGGCGGCGCAAATACTCGGCGGATGCCTGCGCCGTGGCTGTCTCGCGATCACCTGAGAGACCGCCCTCGGGCGTGAAGTCTGCGGGACAGCCCACTTGATCGACCTTGGCGAACTTCTTCGCCCGTTCGATCTCGACATCTCGCAACAGCAGCAACGAGTGGGTGCCCTTCTCCGCTGGCACCTCAATCAATACGGTCGGATCGCCGACGCTGAACTGGATGCGTCGATAGAGCGTGTTGTTGATGGCAGGAATTCCTGCGCAGATGGATGCAGTGGGCAATGAACTCATTCCGCAATTTTTTCGGTTGGTCGCTGGCCACTCGCTCCCAGCGGATTCAATAGGCGAACTCGTCGAGCAGAGGGTTCATTATCTGGTTGCTCGATAGGGGCGTCAACGTCCTTAACGGCCTCTCGGCGACTTGCCGTCGCCCGATCCGGCCTGGTCAAATTCCGAGACGGGTTCCTAAACAATGAGCGACTGACCGCCGTCGATCCAAACGGGGGTGCCGGTGATGTGAGCGGCGAGATCGCTCATCAGGAAGGCTGTCAAGTCAGCGACCTGTTTAGGTTCGCCGAACTCACCTTTGGTCAGCGGGATGTCGCCCTCGGGATACTCAATCGGCGTTTCGATCCTTTCAAGATGCTCGCGTTCCGTCTTCTCATGAATCTCTGACTCGATCGCGCCAGGACAGATGACATTGACACGAATTTTGACCTGGGCCAATTCGAGGGCCAACATTTGAGCCAAGGCGAATTGCCCCGCTTTGCTCGCTGCATACGCCGAAGCACCCTCATTGCTGAACGTGCGTGTTCCATTGATGGACGACATGATCACGATACTGCCTCGCCCTTGTTTGCGCATCAGCGGAACACAGTGATGAATGCAGAGATAAGTTCCAGTGAGATTGACATCGATCGTCTTCCGCCACTCTTCGGGAGTGAGTTCATCGATGGGGGCCCAGGTACCGTTGGTTCCCGCGTTGGCGACGAGCCCATCGATGCAGCCATAATGCGAGGCAATCTTATCCATCGCTGCGGCGACCTGATCGCTTTGAGTGACATCAGCCTGGGCGAACATCGCCGCGCCTCCCGCCGCCTCGATCTCGTCAACAACAGACTGCATCTCCTCGACATCTCGGCTGACGATCGCAACCTTGGCACCGCACTGGGCAGCGACCATGGCAATCCCTTTACCGATCCCCCCACTGCCACCGGTAACGATAATGACTCGGTCTGTTAAATCGATTTGCATCGAGTTTTCTCCGTGAGGGACTCGGGACGAACATCGTGGCTAGCGAAACCCTTTCCGCTCCTGAGAGCGGCGTGAGCTTCCAGCTTGCGGTCGGCAAAGATCGCAAGCTGGAAGCTTACGCCACTCTTAAACTCGCCACTTACTATCCCCACGCTCCTTAGCCGAACGCAGGATCATTTCGCCGGATGGTTGCAAACCGCATGCCGGAGTAGATAGGGCCGCCCCGTCGGGGCTGCCGCGAGGTGTCGGCATCAGAAAACCCAGGCGTTGCCTGGGGCTATCATAGGAATGCCCCGTTGGGGCGTCGATTTAGGCGTGTCCGGTGGTGCTCGCTGAGCTCGACCACCGGCTATTTTCTCCAACGCCGTCGGCGTAGGAAAACCTGTTGGTTAGAGGACGGCGCGTTGCCTGGGGCTCGCTAGGTCGGATTCAGATCTGGGAGTGCATCCTCAGCGCGACGCTTGACCCGAGGGTGTGCGAGTTCGCGGCGAATTTGGGCGAAGGTGCCCGCCAGCTGATTTCCCTGCCAGTGGGTTTCGCGTGCGGCGCCGGCGTAGAGCAACTTGGCTAGCGCCGCGGATTGTTGGTCGAGCTCGCTGACGAGCGCGGCCGATAGCCGAGACCGCCAGCTGGGATCGGAGGCGCCCATGGCGTGCTGCCAATCGATCAGCGCTACGTAGGCGGCCTCGGTATCATTGGACCGGCAAGCGGAGTGGAGTTGCTTCGCCGCCCGATTCACCGGGCTGTTCCGCTCGGCCTGCCAACGGGCAACGGCCTTGCTGATCGGCCGCCGCAATACCCAGACGCCAAGTGCTATCAATGCGATCGGGATGATGACGCTCATCGCTCTACGCAGTGGCGAAGCTGGCGGCTCGGCCGCATGCTGGGCAGCGGGCAGGACAGTGATCGACTTGCCCTCGAGTGTTTGTTTTTGGAGTGAATTGGATTTCGTGTCCCACCATACCAACGCAATGTCGGGAAGATCGAATGCGCCGCCGCGAGGGAACTGATACTTAATCGTGTCGATGCGTTGGGCATGAAACGCCCCCCGCTCGTTGTCATCTTGGACAACGGGATCGCGCGAATAGAGTTGCACGCCGGCGGGAGCGGCGGTATCGATGGGGCTGAACATCATGGCGGTCGTGTCATCGGCCTGACGCGTGATTTTGCGTTCGATTACGTCACCCGCCTTAATCGGGTCGGTGGTATCGGGATCCCAAGCCTGCGAATTTTCCATCCCGGACGCGGCCACGACGACTCCCATCTGTCGAGTACCAGGCGGTCGCTTGGACTGGAAATCCAGCTCCTTCGTCTTGCCGCTCATGGGCTCAGGATCGCCCGTGAACGTTCTCTTTCCTTCAAAACGGACTTGGAAGGTGGGAATGACGATTTCACCTTCACGCTGGGTATAGATCACGAACTCGTACAGCTGAGTGAACCAGGATTCACCATCGACTTCTTCGTTTTGAACGACGGGACTGCCGGGCGTCTTGATAATCGTGGTCAACGGTAGCTGCGGCAGATCAAAGGCAGGCGTGCCATCAAACGGCCCCGGAGAAAAGAGCTTGACCTGCATCGGCACCGCTTCACCCGTCCATGCCGTTTTCTTCTTGAGCGATGCTTCCACCGTTTTCTGCTGGGCCAGGCACGTGGAGGTCCACGCCATCACCAGAAGTAGGATTCCGAGGGACAACCGATTCATTTCGAATCCTCCTGGACAGAACCGACTGCATCTTGATAAGCGAATTTGGCTTTGAGGAACTCGGCAGGCTTTGTCTGCACACGCCGCAGCCACATCGCTTGCATGGCAGCATTCGAGATCGGCTGCTGAGCCTGCACGACGGTCTCCTGCCCTCCGGGCTTCTTTTTGTCGAATTTGATCTCGTCGGCACCCTCTTGCTGATCGCCTAAGTCGCCGCCTTCTTGAACGACACGTTTGGCTCGGATGACCGCGATCTCACGATTGGTCACCGCATCGGGGAAGTCCGGTTGTTTTTGGATCGCGCGGTCGTACGTCTTGATGGCCGCTTCGTACTTGCCGAGCATCACTTGAGAATTGGCGCGGTTGTAGATCGCATCGGGTGTTGAAATCCGAGCGAAGGATTTTTCTGCTTTCTTGAATTCCCCAGCTCGGAACCAGGCGATCCCTTGGCGCATGGGATCTTGGAATGCGGCAGCGGCTTGGGAAAACTCGCCGCGGTCGGTCAAACGTTGCCCCTGTTGGTCTGGGGAGAACCACAGATTGGACCAAGCCAAAGCGCCGATGATCAGGAATGTTGCGGACCCTTTCATGCCAGTCGCTCCTTGGGAAGCGTGGAGATGGTCCGCCGAAAGCGGATCAAGGTAAGAATCGCGAGAATCGGAATCAGCCACCAACCCGATTCGGCCCAGCGGGTTCCCTTGTCCGCCGCAGCCACACTCTGCGGCGCCCGAGCGGCTCGGCGAACGAGGGCTCGAACGTCCGCGTCGTCGGGAGTGATCGCGGTCACCCGGGCATTCAATGCCGAGGCCGCCGTCTCCATACTCGATGCATCGATGGATTCCGGTGGGACGACACTCAGTACCTGGACGAGCAGATCGTTCGATTGTCGGAACCTGCTCAGCGCCGCGGCATCGCCCGCGGGCAGAGAATCGGCGATCACAATAATCGATCCACCACTCTCTTTGAGAGTTCGGGCGGCGAGTTGCAGGGCATCGACCAAAGCGTTGCCCGGCTTGGGCATAATCTTGGAACTGATTTCAGCGGCCATTGTCGCGACCACGGATGTATCGCGTGTCGGCGGCAGGACGAGGTGCGCCGTCCCGGCATAGGCGATCAATCCGAGTGGTTCGCCTTTGCGATCCTCAGCGATATCGGCCACCTTGAGACTGGCTCGCTCCATCCGGCTGGGGGCGAGGTCGTCGAGATCCATCGACTCATCGGCCGACAGGAGTAGCATCAGTGGCACGGGATCGTCTGAGAATGGCGTCGGCTCGAGATGCCAGGTGGGGCCGGCCAACGCAATCGTTGCCAATAACCAGGCGGCCAGGACCCCGACACTCTGCCATAGATCGCGGGTCGTGTCGCCCACTGTAAGCGCCTTCAAAAGTTCACCGTCGATGGACCGCCGCCAGCCGCGCAGGGGATCATGGGCACGCCGCGCCAGCCACCAAATCAAGATAATCACCGGGATCAGCCATAACCAACCAGGTCGGATGAAGTGGAAATTATCGAACATCGACCGCTCCCTTCTTCCCGCCGGACACGGCAACCGTCTCCAGCTCAAAGGTGCGTGGATTGACCTGCAGCCGCATCGATGATTTCTCCGGGGCCAGGGAGCGACGATTGACCAGCAGCATCCAAAGATGGCTCAGCAGTGAGATCAGCAGGGCCACCCCGAGGGGCCAAAAGAAGAGATCGCGGTGAGGGCGATAACTCACCGTCTTCACCTTCCGCGTTTGCACTTTGTCCAATTCCGCATAGACCTCGACGAGCTGTTTGCGATCGAGAGCGAGGAAATAGCTGCCGCCGGTTTCGTCGGCGACCGATCGCAGGGAAACTTGATCCAGTTTCTCTTCGCCGACTGTCTTTGGATTCCCCATCGCAATGGTGTAGATCGTGATGTCGCGATCCTTTGCCACCCGCGCTGCTTCCACCGGCGGTACCGAGCTCGCCGTGTCGTTCCCATCGGTCAACGCGATGATGGTTTTCATCGGCGCCTCGCTATTGTCAAAGAGATGGATCCCCAATCCGATCGCATCACCGAGAGCCGTCCGCGGTCCAGCCATGCGAACGGCGGTCTCGTCGAGCAACTGCCGGCAGAGTTCCAAGTCTGTCGTGAACGGGACCTGCAGAAAGGGTGCATTGCCGAAGACAACCAAACCCACGCGGTCACCCTCGCGGCGGGTCAGGAAATCGCCCAACACCTCTTTGACGGCTTCCAATCGTGTGATCGGTTTGCCACCGGCACTGGTGAAATCTTTTTGATCCATGGAACCGGATAGATCCACGAGCAACAACAGATCGCGAGTTGGAACATTCTTCTCTATCGGTGGTTCCAACCATTGGGGGCGTGTGAGAGCGAGCAGGACCAATAGCCACACGACCGCGAGGATCGCGAGTGAACTATGCATGGAGTCGCTCGCATCGGTATTGAGTTCTCCCGATGTGGCCTGACGCACCCGGTCGAGAAAGGGCGTGCGGACGGCGATGTTGCTATTGGTTCGAGGCGGCACGAACCGATAGACCAGAAAGGGCAGTGGGGCGAGCAAAAACAGCCACGGGTAGGCAAAAGTCAACATGCTGCGGACTCCGTCTGCGGCGTCCGACGACCGGCACTCGACAGGTTGCGGCCGTCGGGATGGTTCTTGATCCAAGCCGCTGCAAAGGACTTCAGCTCAGCCGTACTCGCGGTCGCTTCGTGGCAGTAAACCCCGCTCGTCAATTCTTGCTTCAGCTCTGCCGAGAGCGGCCCATCGACGGACTTCGCCAGGTGATCACACCACTGGGCGCCGGTCATCGAAGCGACATCGAGCCGGGGATAGGCGACCAGCGCGGCGCGTTTCAGAATCGCAGCGATATGCACGGTGGTCGCGGCGGACTCGAGTTCTGCCATGGCGGCGCGGCGGTAGGCGTTCGCACGCCAATGCAACCAACATTTCCATATCGCGTAACACAGAGCGAGCGTCAGGACGGCCATGACGATCCACCACCCCGGTGCGGGTGGCCACCACGGCACCGGCGGCAGCTCCGCGATATCGCGGAGATTGTCCAAGCTACCTGCGTCTTTTGCCTCAGTGCTCACGAGCGTTCTCCCATTGCCGCCATGACTTGGTCGGTCACCGGTTCGTGGGTGGAAATCGGCAGGATTGGGACTCGGATCGCACCGAGTCGCTCGCGCAACCGACCACAGCGTGCTCGGAAGGCATCCTGATACGATCGATCAAACTGCTCACCTCCCGGTATCGAGTACTGGATCTCGCCATCGGTCGCTGGCAAATGGCCTTGTGCGGGCAAGCGAATCCCTAAGGGGTCATAGATGAGACAGGCCAGCAAATCGTTGTGCGAGGCCATCCGCGTTGTCAGTCGCTGCGTCGCTTCGTTGTCGCCATTGTAGTCAGTAATCAGGATGACAAGACAATCGTGCTTGGCCACATTAACACAGAGTTGCAGGGCATCGTTGAGCCGTCCCGATGAATCGACCGGGGGAGATCCAGCCGACAAACCTTGGTTCATCCGGGTAATCTCATGGCAGATATGCAGCACGCTCTCGCGACTTCGCCGCGGCCGCAGTTCGATGGTATCGTGGTCATCAAACAGAATAGCTCCGACACGATCACCGCCATCCATCGCCCGCCATGCCGCGAGGGCCGCCACCTCGGCTGCGGTGGTCGCTTTGGTGGTCCGTGCGCTGCCGAAAAACATCGAGCTTCGCTGGTCCACGAGCAACAGGACCGGTCGCTCGCGCTCTTCGGAATAGACACGGATGTAAGGTTTGCGAAGTCGGGCTGTCGCCTTCCAATCCATCTGCCGGATATCGTCGCCCGGACGGTAGTCTCGCAATTCCTCGAACATTAATCCACGGCCGCGAAGCCGGGACGCATGCTGCCCGCTGAGCAAACTGTTAATAGGTTGCTTGGGCAGTAGCGAGAATCCGGCTGCCGCATGTCGCAGCCGAACGAGGTCCTCCAGTCGTGTGTGCGCATGACTAGCCATTTCGAGCGATTCTCTTAAGCGGTCACAGCGACACGTTGGATCACTTCACCGATCACGTCTTCACGAGACTTGCCGGCGGCTTCGGCCTCGTAAGACAGGTGCACACGGTGAGCTAAACAGGCAGGCGCGACAGCCTGAATGTCCGCTGGCGAAACGAAATCATTGCCCTGCAACCACGCCCGAGCCCGCGATGCCTTGTCCAGGGCGATCGTCCCCCGTGGGGAGGCTCCCAACTGGATCATGCTGGCCAGGTCAGCATCGTATTTTGCTGGATCACGCGTGGCGACGACGAGGTCGACAATGTATTGCTCGGCGGTCGGGGCGACGTGCATCGCATCGATTTCTTGGCGGATCTCAAAAATCGCTTTCTGGGAAACCGGGGCGAAGCTCGGTTGTTCGGCACCCGCGTTCTCGCTGCGAACCAAACGGAGAATAGACAGTTCGTTCTCTGCCGGTGGATAGGGGACCTGCACGTAGAGCAGGAAACGATCCATCTGGGCTTCAGGCAGCGGGTACGTGCCCTCTTGCTCGATGGGGTTTTGCGTAGCCAGAACCAAAAACAATTCCGGCAGTTTGTGGGTCTTGCCCGCAACGGTGACCTGATGTTCTTCCATCGCTTCGAGCAACGCAGCCTGGACCTTCGCTGGCGCGCGATTGATCTCGTCGGCGAGCACGAGGTTCCCAAAGATGGGCCCGGGTTGGAATTCGAAGGTCGCCGTTTGCTCCCGGTAGATCTCCGATCCCGTCACATCCGAAGGCAACAAATCCGGGGTAAACTGCACCCGCGAGAAATCACCTTCGATCAGCCGCGAGAGGGTTTTGATCGACCGCGTCTTGGCCGTGCCTGGCAACCCTTCCATCAACACGTTGCCACCGGTCAGCAGCGCGATCAATAAACGCTCCACAACGGTCTCTTGTCCGATGATCGCGGCGTTCATCGCCTCAGAAATCTTCAATATCGAATCACGTGATGCTGACATGGCGTTGGTGCTGATGATGACGGATCCAAACCCTTACCCGCGCCGTTGGGGTAAAATATTCGTGAACAAGTTTCCAGAGTGTACTGCATGCCTCCAACGGTGTCACGATAACCATCAGCGGCGTGGTGTTCGCACCACCTCGAGAGCTTCAGAGCGGATCGGGGGTAGCGCCGAGCACGGTGTATTCGAACCGAGATTCGGGGGTATCCGCACGCAGTCGTTCAAGCGTTTTGGGGATGGCATCGACGAGCGGTTGGTACACGCCCGCTACACTCTGGGGCGCGAAAGAGACCAACAGGATCACCAACCCCTTCGGTTGTGGGAACTGCTTGTAGGCAGCAAAAAGTCGATCGGTGACTTCCGAAGTCCGCGCGGCTTGCGTCTTTCCCTCCAAGCGAAACGAATCTCGCTGTTGCCCGGCTTCGATCGCAACGTTTCCGTTGCCATCGGCATGCACGGTCCAAATCTCGGCTCGCTTGAGCAACTCGTCGTGGCCGATTAGGAATCGGATCACCGCGTCGGGAGCAGCGCGGCCGAGGCGTTTGGCCTCCGCCACCGCCTGCTCGATAGGATCGTCGAGTGATGCCGGTTTCTTGTTGGAAGAGGTCTCGGTGATAGCGTTTTCGTCGAGCGTGAACCAGTCACCGATCAAGTCCATGGCGACTTGCATTTGAGCAGCCTGCGCATCGGTCTGCGCGTATGCCTGGTCCCGGGCCGCGCGGGCTTGGTCCCGCTGCCGCTCGAGTTCCCGCTGCTGCCTCTGCATGGCTTGACGAATCCCCTCGAGTTCACTGCGTTCGCGGGCGATCTCCATTGTCAATCGTTCGCGTTGGGATTGCAACGAAATCGCCTCCTGTTGAGATGTCTCGCGGACGTCGAGGAACTGCGCGAAGACAATAATCAGCAGCAGATCCATCAACGGAGTCAGCTGAAAACGGGTCCGCCGCGACCACCAGGATGTAGACAAACGCACATCGCCGGGGTGAGACGTCGGGCTGGGGCGAGACGTCGAACGGGGGCTCACGGGGCTGTGATTCTCTTGGTTCACGCGGTCGATTCCGCCTGCGTTGTCGGGGCCTGCGTTGCAGAGGCCTGTGTCTCCTGCGGCGGGTGAGTCGCCTCGTACACCGAGAGCTCTCGTTTGACCCGGCCCGCCATCTCGCGAACGTGCAGGCGGTTTTCCGAAAGTCGCGCAAACCCGGGTTCGACAATACTACTGATCAACATCAACACGATCGCGGCAGCCAAACCCGCGAAGGTGCTCCAGATCGCATCGCCGAAACGGCTGACGATGATGTTCACCGATGCCTGTTCGTCGGCGGCCAATGCCGAGCCGATTGCGAGGATCGTACCGAGCACCCCGGCGAGCGGATAAGCTTCGATCATCGTGCGGGCAACGTTCCAAGCGGTTTCGAATCGCAGCGATTGGAGATAATCTCGCCGCTCGTCGAGGATCCGAATGCGGTCGACGAGCTTCGCGCGATCGGGGCTGTGCGGGGGCTCGGCCAAGACATCGTTGATGTCAGCAACGAACGCCTCGATCTGGTCGGAGAGATGCACATGGAAATCCATCCGGCTGCGATGCGGCAGGCCCGCGGTGAAGCGTTCGAGCGTTTGAGCGATGCGTTTGCGATCCGCTCGTGCCCACAGGATGAGAACGCCGAAAGCGATCACGTGCGCCGCGGCAGCCGCGAGGATTGCAAACGTTGAATAAGAAGAGATCAGTTCCAACATAATCACTCAGTCGAGTTCACTGGGCGCCCATCCGGCATGGCGTCTGACCCGTTGAAGGCGAGGGTCAGCCCCCTTTTCAGACAGGCAGTTATTACATGATCGGGGCAGTTTCGCTATGGTTTCGAGCAATTCATGCGCCACGGTGCTCCACTCGATTCTCGACCATCCTTCTCCCGACCGCAAGAGACATCGCCGATGACGCTGCTGCGTTTCAACCCAGCCGGCGCCCTCGACTGTGCCAATGGTCTCAGCGCCGAACGCTTGGATTCGCTCGGCACCAGGCTTGCCGCGGCGCGAGACCAACTCAGCGAATCTGACGGCGATGCGTTTCACAACACGCTGCGCTACCCTGAGAAACTTCTCACCGATTATGAAGCGAAGCGAGAGAACTCCGAACTGGGGCGTGTTTTCCGCGTCGCCAACCGCCTGCATGACCATCTCGATGCAGTCGCCGTGGTCGGTGAACAGGCGACTCTATTGGCGCCTTCGGCGCTCATGCAAGCATGCTGCGAGCCGTTTCACAACGAACTGTCCCGCGCGGCGCGGGGGAGCAAGCCTCGGCTGTACTTTTCTGCTGCTAGCTTGGACAACGATGCCGTCGAAGGGCTGCTGAGGCGATTGGCCACCGGCGGCGACTCTACACACGCCGCCGAGCAGCGGTATGGCCTCGTCGCCATCGACTCGCCTGACAACCACGCTCTGGCGTCTCAGGCAACTGCTGTTTCGATGGGATTGATCGGGGAGCAACTCACCGCGGCGCACGGTGACGCGGCAGCGAAATGGATCCCCAAATTGATGATCCCGGTCTCGCCGGCAAAGGGTCCCGTGCGAGCCATGGCGGACCACTACCACTGCGCCCGCGACTTTCAATTCGACCGAGAGCGAGGCGGCCCGCTGGGCCTGTATTCAGCTGCCCATCTGCTGCCGGCCGCCCTGTTGGGCCTGGACTGCATCCAGTTGCTCGTCGGCGCCGCCGCGATGAACGAGCATTTCCAAAAAAGCAGCTTTGCCGACAACGCGGTGCTGCAGTTTGCGGCTGTCCATTGGGCGAGCGTGCTCGCGGAAGCGCATTACTGCAACGGCCTGCGGGTTTGGAACCCGGCGCTGGGTGGGATGGCATCGTGGTGCGGGCGAGTTCTCCCAATGCAGCCTGTTGGCTTGGAATCACCACCAGGTCGAGGCGTCATCCACCATCTCTGTGTGGACGCGCCGCGGACGGACCCTCTGCCTGCTCCGAACTTTCTTTCGGGCCGCCCACTCACTGGTACAACCTCTGCGACGTCGCCGCTAGACGAAGCCGGGGAGGCACCGACGTTGCCGGATCTCATGAAGGACGCGATCGCGGCGAAGGAACTCGAAGAGAGCGGCGCAGGACAAGCATCCACGCGTCTGACCCTGCCCCGTATCGACACCCACTCACTCGGTCAGTTGTACCAGTTCATCTGGCTAGCCCGCGAATGTCTGACCGCGGTTCACCCCCGCGACGGTGACCACAAGTTACCGACGACATAGTCGACCGACGGCTCCGCCCGTCGCGAGCCTCCCCCGCTGTTCCCCTAGTGAACGGGCTGTCGATTATCCACAAGTATCCCGGAAGGGATGATAGAAAATAGCCGTCGGTCAACGCAGCGCCACTTACGGTTGTTCGTTGAAGATGGAGCGTCGCCCCCGAAGTGGGTCGCAGACCTCGTCGTGAATGATCTTCAACCTCATTCGGGGTTGGCACGCGTGTTTCGCGCCGTTTAAGAATTCGACGTTCCCTGAGCGGCCTGGGCTTGCCGGTGAATCCGTGGGCGGATGATGTGGCTGGCCAAACCGATCATGCCGAAGCAGCGGATGACGTAGTAGTTCACGTCGATTTCCCACCACCGGTGCTGCACCGAGGCGCTCGCGGGGTCGGCATGATGGTTATTGTGCCAGCCTTCGCCAGCGGTCAGCAACGTCACCAACCAATTGTTGCGACTGTCGTCGCTGGTCTCGTAATTGCGGTACCCGAACATGTGGCTGAGCGAATTGACCGCCCACGTGATGTGCCAAACCCAAACCGTCCGAGCGACGACGCCCCACACAACGATGCTGGCGATCATGCGGTACGCGGTGGGTTCATTTCCGTACACTGCCAAGCAAACCGCAGTGGTAATCAGCGTGTAGATCAGAGCGTGGCCGAGCCAAAACAGGCCCGCGGCGGACGGCAGTTTCTCGATCCAACGGTAATAGGGATCGGCCAACACATCGCGGGCGTATTTCTCGTACATCGAAAAGGTCGCCAACCGAGTACGCGTCTCATGGACGAGCCAACGCACGTGTGACCACAGGAACCCCTCGCGGGGTGAATGAGGATCGTTCTCGTGATCGGAGTGAGAGTGATGCATTCGATGCCAGGCCACCCAGTGGGCGGGAGTCTCTTGGGCAGCACACATCGCCAGCGTCACCAGCGTGCGTTCAAACCATTTCGGGGTTCGAAAGCTATGGTGGGTGAGCAGTCGGTGGTAGCCGATCGGGATCGCCATCTGGCCGAACAGGACCACGCCTGCAAGGAACGCAGCGACGCCCGCCCAGCTGAAAAACCACGGCAACAGGCAGAGGATCGTCAACACATGCAGCGAGACGAAGAAAATGGTGTAGTCCCAGCGAATCGCTCCCCGTTGTTTGCTTTGGGATGCTCGCGCCGGTGTCGATTCGGTTGGTGCCGAATGCATCGAGGCCGAGGGATCTTGAGCGGTCGGTTGCGTGGGCGCAGCCGCCGGTTCGGGGAGGGTGACATCCATGCTGAGATTAGTATCCGTGATCGATGGGGCGTTAAGATGCCCATGATCGTAAGGGAAATCCAATTCAACACACTAGCAAAACTCAGGATTCAGCCCGAAATTCCCAAGCCGTGCCCGCAGCGATTCCCTCGTCAAGCGTACCCTCGGCAGTCTCTGCAACCGTAGTAAACGTCACCATTTCCCTGAACCGCCCCCAGCCGGGAGCCTATCGCAGGCCCGCACCGGTAGGTCGTTTGCCGAGTGCACCACGCACACCGAGTTGGCGAGGGTCGCGGGCAATCTTGTCGGTGAAGACGCGCACATCATCGAGAATGGGGCGAACCCGCGCCGTCGCTGCTTCGATGTTCTGCACGGTGCGGCGGATCTCGAAATACAGCTCATCGTCTTGGAGCAACCGCTTGACGGTACCATCGGAACCGTTGAGCGTTTTGCCAAACGTGTCGATTTGGATCAACGCATTGTCAACGTTGGTAAGGCTCCGCAGGATCTGCTCAGCAAACTCCTCGCTCCGCCGCCCGAATGGGTCGGTGAACGCCTCGACATTCTGGGCCGTTGCCCGAAAACTCTCGAGCGTGCCGCCCGCGGTTGTCTTCAGCTCCGTGATGGCTTGCTCAGCGACCGATCCTACCTGCTCGAACTGGTCTCCGACCTCAGCAAAATCGTCGAAGGTTTGTTGCGCGGTCTGAAGCGTCACGGTGGCTTGGTCAAGCACGCCTGGGAATCGTTCGACGGAATCACGCAGTCCCCGGCGAATCTCTTCATTGCCGAGAATCGACCGTGCATCGCGGATCGCACCCTGCAGTTCCTCAAGAGTCTCGATCGCTTCGTTTTGCAGTTCGACGAAGGTAGCTTTGCCGACGGAACTGTTCGGTCCACCGAGCGGCAGCGTCTGTCCCGGCGGCAGAGGCACGGCCGGTGCTTCACCCGGCACCGCTGGCGGGAGAGTCGACGGATCTTGATTGGCATAAGCCATCGTTTGGATCGCAGTCGCTGGAGCATCGCCAGTCGAAACTGCCGAAACCAAACGTACCGGATGCGCCCAAGACGGCGCCGGCGGCATCGCCCCAGAGGTTCCTGACTGCGCCGACCGCAATCGATCCGGCGCGGCCCCTTGCGTGGAGTGCGCTGGGACGAGCGAGGACTGAGGCGGGTACCCGGGCGTGCGGGCGTTGGAGCGTGGTTCGATCCCAATCAATCCACGCACATCGTGAACGAGCGAGCGGATGCTATCCCCCGTGCCTTGCACGGCATCGCCAGCATGCCGAATACTCGTGAACGTGGACCGCAACTCGTCCTCCATACCAAACAACAGAGTGAATGGGTCGGCGAGTTTTTGACCGTAATCGAGATGCTCCCCGTCGCTGTAGGTGCGATCGACCATCGCCAGGTCATCGCGGAAAAGAGCATCGAGTTCGGCCGGTTCAGCTTTGCGAAACTCGAGTTTCGAATCGCCCGTGATCAGCGAGCCAATGCCGATCTGAGGAATGTATTGGTGCAACATCGGGTACGCTTCGTCCATCGCGAGCGTCAGGGTAACACCCTCGTCGCGCAGCTGGATATCGGAAACCCTGCCAATTTTCACACCGTCGCGCAACACCGGCGTGTTGGTATTGATGCCTTGCGCGGAGGGAAAATTAACGGTCAGCGTGTATTCACGACTGAGGATGGCCGGAAAGGCTCCAAAGAGGAACATGAGGATCACACCGATACCAATCGCTGCGATCACCAGCACGCCCACACCGAACCGGAGTCTGCTGTCGTCCATGATGATTACGCCGTTGCTCGAGACATTTCACGAATTCGATCGCCCGCTTCCCCACGGACGAACTGACGAACCCGCCGATCCTCGGCGTGCTCGAGTCCGCTGGGCGGTCCGTCGAATAAAATTTGAGATTGTCCCGCGTCGAGCATTCGACGGGGGAAAAACATGATCACACGGTCGGCCACTTTCCGCGCCGTTCGCATGTCGTGCGTGACCACCACGCTGGTGACGGGATAGGTCCGCCGGGTATTCAAAATCAGTTCATTGATCACGTCGCTCATGATCGGGTCGAGTCCCGTGGTCGGTTCGTCATACACAACCAACTCCGGTTTCAGCACGAGGGCGCGTGCCAAGCCGACTCGCTTCTGCATGCCGCCGGAAATCTCGGCCGGATACTTGGCGGCAACCTCCTCGGGCAAACCCACTTCGAGGAGGTGCTGCCGGACGCGGCGGCGGACTTCATCCTCGTCCGTCTGCGGTTCGTTCTGGCGAATGGGAAAGGCCACGTTGTCGAAGATATTCATGCTGTCAAACAGCGCCGCGTGCTGAAACACGAAGCCAAAACGACGCCGAATTTGGGCAAGCTGTGCTGGCGATTGACGGTTCAAATCACGCCCGTCGAACATCACATGTCCCGTCGTTGGCTTGATCAGCGCGACGAGTGTTTTCATGAAGACGGTTTTTCCACAACCGCTTTCGCCAATCACAGCAACCGTCTGTCCCCGTTTGATACTGCGGGTGATCCCCGACAGGATCACGTGCCCATCAAACTCGACGTGCAAGTCCTTGACTTCGATCAGCGGAGTCGCATCAAGTTCCTCTGAGGAGACTTCATGCGACGGCATGGAGGTTTCAGCTAGATTCAAAACAGCACCGGTCCCTGCGGATAGATCATGAAGTAGATCGAATCCAAAGCGATGTTCAAAAACAAATCAACGGCGAGGATCAGGACAAAGGAATAAACGAACGCGGCCGTGGCAGCTTTGCCAACACCCTCGGCTCCCGGTTGGCAATGGAAGCCTCGGTAGCAACTGACGATCGCGATAATGGCCCCAAAAAAGAAACTCTTGAAAATCCCCATGAACAAGTCGAAGCCGACAACGCCCTCACGCGAATGGTGCAGATACGCAGCTCGATCAATCCCGAGAATGACCACGCTGTAAAAGTAACCGCCGACGATCCCCATGAAGTCGGCCATGATGGTCAACGCCGGGATCAGCAATAAACAGGCGAGAAAACGGGGGACGACAAGATAATGAATCGGATCGGCACCCATCGTCGTCAACGCATCGATCTGCTCGGTAACCCGCATCGTGCCAAGCACCGCGGCCATGGCACCGCCGACCCGACCGGCGAGCATAGTCGCCGCCAGCACCGGTCCGAGCTCGCGGACGAGGGATGTATTGATGACCACACCCAGACGGCTGGCCAACCCGATCGCTTCAAATTGATAATAGCTCTGGACGGCCAGAACCATGCCGATGAACGTCCCCGTCAGGGCGACCACGGGCAGGCTGAGTACACCGACTTGATAGAAGTTCGTCAACAAGGTGCCCCGGCGAGGCAACCTCGTGAACATCCACCCCAGCATCTGCCAGGTGAAACATGCCAGGTCGCCGATGGCCGAGATCCCTTCGACGATCGCGGTCCCCCACTGCATGATCCAGGCGTTCAGCGTTGGCGGCAGACGCGATTGTAACGCGTCGATCCGACGATATCGGTCGAGAGAACTCGTATCGCTCGACATGAAAGAAACCTCGCGATGAAACAACCCAGGGAAATTGCACCCATGCGGCCCCCCCTCACTCCACAGGAGCCAGGGCGCAGCGAGAGTGCTCACGTTGGATTGTATCGGCGAGATAAGAAATGCGGATTAGCGAAAATGAACCGATTATCGATCCGCTCAATCCGACTTGCGGTTGAAAAAACCCTTCTTGGGATCGCGTTTGGAGACCCCAGCCCGGTCCATCAGGGAGCTCTTCATCACTTCCTCGATGTAATTGTCGTCCGGCGGGGGCGGCCCGTAGGCGCCAAGCACCTGGGGATCGTACTCGAGGACGTAGTTGTGCCGGGCGATCGTGACTTTGCAGTTGGGGTCAGCACGCTTGCGGATCACAGGACGACCGTCGACCTTGGTCCCGTTTCGGCTGTTTAAATCACGGATAAACCAATATCCATTTTCCAAGGTCATCCGGCAGTGCTGGCTGGACACGTTGGGAAAGTCCAAGCAAATGTCACATTGCTTGCGGCGACCGATCAACAGGTTGTTCTTGATCAGGGGGATCGGGTCACCACCACCGGTCGGCGTCAATTGGCCAAAGGCACCCGCTAGTTCATCTTCTTTTTCTTCGCTCATGACAGGTCCACGGAAAAACTCGTTTCAATAAGGTCATTCAGCGGGAATGGAATAAATCGCTGAGATATTTATTATAGAAACGCTCTGTCCGGTACTCCAGAGACCAATTTCAGAAGAGATCAAGAATTCGCCGTATCCGCGCTGCGACGTGCGGATCGGGCTCGTCGACAACCCGTTGGCGGAGTGCGGCCAACACAGCCGCATCCTGGGTCTGAGCTAGTGCCGAGGCGGCCTGCAATCGCACCCTGCGGTCGGCATCACCGAGCAGCTCGAGCAACTCCTCCGAGCCGAGCGTGTCCAGCGACGCGTCTTCCTGGTGAGCGGCCACTTGGATGACGCCGTCAACGGGGCGACGGGCCGCGACAACAGCAGCCGGAGCCTGCAGGGTTTCGGGCACAGGACCTACAGCGACTGATTCCTGGGAGGAGACTCGTCCCAGCGGCACGGTGACGCCACGGGGAACCTCCTGCAATCGACCTTCGTTTCCCGGCGAAGACGCCGCGACGCCAAGCCGTGTCTGACCGGCGGTCGAGCGAACGATGCGAGCGGTCTGCATGCTCGCTGGCGGTGGCCAATCGGTCCAGCCCGATCGTTGGACAGGCGTCGACGGGCGGCCGCCAGATTGTACGGGCGTCGAATCTGCCGCTCCACGCAGCCTTGCCGCCGAGCGAACCAGCCTCGCGCGGGGAGCAGCGGATTGGGGAGCAGCAGGTTGAAGAGCAGGCGATTGAACCGCGGAGGCTCCAGCCACCTCGAGTTCGCCGAGCAAGCGATTGGCAGCGACGAGCAGCTCAGAATTGAGGGAAGGCGTGGCTGAAAATTCGAGCACGGATTGCTGCACCAGCTCCTGGGCTCGAGCTCGCGAGGCCGGACTGCAGCCCGCTCGCCTGCCCGCGGCATCGTTCGGCTCGACATTCGCCGGGGGTCCGAGCGAAACCGCAAAGGTATTCGCGATCGCATCGACCAACCGGTCATGAGCAGCCCGGCCGGCGGCCGGTGGAAGGGTGATCCAGTCGTTCTGCATTTTCCGCAGCAGCTCGAAGGCGGTCGCCGACACCGCCTCCTCGTCAGCCACCAACTGGCCGACCAGGGGAGCGATCGCGTCGGTTCCAAAACCCGCGATCTGCGTCAGGCGATTCTGTTTGCCCGCCGAGCCGAGTCCATCCAAACTCGCCACCAATTGAGAGAGCAAAAACTGCTTGCCGAAAAACAATCCTGTGAGCAGCAGGGCGGCCAACGCAAGAGTAGCCACGAGCGTCTTGGCGGCACGTAAAAAGCGAGATTTCGCCGTCGGTTCACTGGCGGCGAGTACGCGGGCGAAAGGGTTCGGCGTATCGCCCCATTGAGCCTCATTGCCCGCTTCGTAGCCAGACCGCTCGTCTGGACCAAGCTGGCCGCGTTGATTTTCGTGCGTCGACTCGCTCGCGACCGCATCACGGCGCGGTATCGCTGCGGTTGACGGGGGACGGGAATCGATCGATGGAGAGCGTTGGGACATGCCGCCGATTGTGCCGTCGCCTCGGAATCGACGGCAAGATCAATTCACCAGTCACAAAGCATGAATTCCCGTCCGGCACGCGGACAGGTGATTCGATTTAGCAGGCAATCATCACGACGTATGCAGCACCACGGCGTGGTTGAAATGCAGCTCGAGCGAACCATTGGGATCGCCGCTCAGAGCAGCCCGGCTATCGAGCAGCAACGGTGGCAGTTCACCGTTGATTTGAAGGAACTCCGCGATGTCGGGCCCAGACATGGTACCGTCGTTGGGATGCAAGCTCTGAGAGGGATCGGCTAGGCGGCAAACGACAATCAATTGCTCCTCGCCGCGGCGGAACTGCAACGCATAGCAACCACGCTCGGTATCGGTTCGCACGATCAGATGCTCGCCGGCCAGCAATCCCGATTGGGTGAACTCGCGCCGGACCGCAATCAGCTCACGATACCAGTGATGCATGGCGAGATTGCCCGCTGCGACGGCGCCGATGCGGGCTGACTCGAAAGCGTGCTCATCGGTGGGCAGCACACCCCCGGACCAATCGTGCTGGGGGTACTCGTGACGACGGCCTTCCACCACCGCCTGACGCAGCGACTCGTCACCGAAATCGACGAAGAAAGCGAACGGGTTCTCGCAGGCAAATTCTTCGCCCATGAACAGCATCGGTATCGCTGGCGAGAGCAACAGCAGGGTCGCCGCGGCGGCCTGCGTCTCGGGCGCTGTGATCTGATGAAATCTCTGGCCCAAGGGGTGGTTGCCGATGAAGTCGTGATTCTGGATGCAGTACACCACGCTCGACGTGTCGACTCGCTGGGCGGTGGCATCTCCCAACTCCTCCCGACCGCGATCGCCACCCACGTCGCCGCGAAACACGTATCCACGCTGCAGTGCTCGCGCCAAGTCTTCGTGGGGTTGATAGGTCCGGACGGTCAAACGGTCGTGGGACCGCACGCATGCCAACAGCGCATGAGCGAAGTCATCCCCCCATTGGGCGTCAAACCCACAGCCATTCTCATCCAACGGCGCTGTCATCGACCCATCGTACACATTCGTTTCCGCGATCAGCCAAACCCGCCGCTGGGCACGCTCGGACCACTGGCGAACCTCTCGGCCAAATTGACGCGTGATGTGTTCCTCACTGTGGTCACGCATGCAATGGATCGCGTCAACCCGCAGACCATCGAGGTGAAACTCGTCGAGCCAGTAAATCGCGTTGTCGATCACCAGACGGCGAATCGCGGTAGCCGAATCGCCAGCGTCAAAATTGGGGGACGCGCCCCAGGGCGTGTCATGACGGGTCGAGAAATAATCGCCCAGTTGCGACCAATAGTTGCCCTCGGGACCGAAGTGGTTGTACACCACGTCAGCGAAAACGTGCAGGCCGCGCGCGTGAGCGGCGTCGACCAAACCGCGGAGATCGTCGGGGGTGCCCATCGCGTTCATGGGCGCGAACCAGTGCGTCGCGTCATACCCCCAGTTCCATCGTCCCGGGCACTGGGCAATCGGCATCAATTCGATCGCGGTGATCCCCAGCTCAACGAGTTCATCGAGCCGCTCGATCGCGCCGGTGAACGTCCCTTCCTTCGTGAACGCGCCAATATGCAGCTCGTAGATGACCAACTCTTCTCGACGCTCGCAACGCGTGCGGTCGTCGTGTTGCCAAGGAAACTGTTGAGAGACGACCCGGGAGGGGCCGTGGACTCCCGCGGGCTGATACCGTGACGCGGGGTCGGGTATCGATGGTTGGCGATCCTCCACACTGGCTGCTTGAGAGCCAATTCGCAAGCGATAATCGGTTCCGACCGGGCACTCATCCACGCAGGCAGTGAAGAAACCCGACTGGTTTCGAGTCAACTCGACCGATCTGGGTTCACCCGCCGACGCATCATTCGGCTGGATCTCCAGCGTCAACGATTCGTGAGCGGGGGCGAAGACGGTGAACTGCGTGCGGCGGTGGCCCACCGGGACGGCGCCCCAGGCGAGCGGAAAGGCGGGCTCTTGGTCTGTCACGACGGACGTCTCACCCGCCAGCGAATCCTCCGGTTTCCAGCCAAACCAACGCAATCCTTCGAGCACGCCAGCCGTGCTCGATTGCGAGGCGAGCAACAGCCGGTCACTCCACCCTTTTTTCATGTGGGCGTCGTGGACGCGGGCGGCGTGCCGGCGGTCGGCGTTGGCAACGACAACGGCACGGTAGCCCGCAACGAGAGCGGCGTAGTCGTTGCCCGAATCGCCGCAAAACACAACCTCATCGTTTCGGTAACCCTGATCATGACACCACCAATCCAGCGCAAAGGCTTTGGAAACATTCGCCGGCAGCACGTCGACGAGCCCATCTCCGTTGAACGGATCGACGCTGCTGATCACGCCATAGGGAAGTGCATGCTGGGCAAGATAGGCCTCCACCATGACGTGACAGTCTTCGAGCGATTCTTCGGCAACGTAATAGCTCAGTTTGTGACGCTTTTGCTTGACCGGTTCTTGAAGCCGAAATCCAGGCAGCCCGGCGATTTCGCGGCGGACGTGTTCGATGTCGATCTCGCCGACGATCTCGTCGAGTCGATCAGCAAACCCCTGGCTCGGTCGATACTCCGCAGCGAGCGATGTGATCGCCTCTGCGGTAGCCTCACCTGACGCGGGCATCGCAGCATCCCCGCCGCCCGCGCCGGCCCCCCGCTCGCCATCGCAACGGGAGACCCGCTCGTACACACTCGTACCCACATCGCAGAGGATCCAGTCGGGCTGCGGAAGTTGCTCCTGGACGATGGCTTCCAAGACAAAGTCGAAATGCCGGCCGGTCACAAACGCTAACGGCAAGCGGCCTGACGCAAATTGGTCTCTTATTTGCTCCAAGGCCTGCTCAGCCGCCGAATCATTGTTCAGCGGGATAAAGGTGCCATCGAGATCCGTGGCCAATGCGTGAGGGCGATGAGGTGTTGTCATGCGAACTAATGTATAATGCAAGAATAAGTGATGGGTGCCAAACAGTTTGTTTCGTATCTGTGACGGCCTACGCTGCGAGGGGATTCGGCCCCCCGCTTCCACTGATTGTTTCTGAAAGGATATCCCCGCGACATGTCTAATAAACCGACCGCCATCATCGTAGGGGAAGTTTTGTGGGATTGTTTTTCGCCGGAGGACGGCGGGCAACGAGTGCTCGGCGGAGCACCGCTGAACGTGGCATGGAACCTGGCAGGCCTCGGCCTGAACCCTCTCTTTATCAGTGCTGTCGGCGACGATGAACTCGGTCAGGAAGTCCTATCTCGCATGACGGGCTTCGGAATGTCAACCGAGGGTGTCGCCATATTGCCCGGCGTGCCGACGGGTAGGGTGAACGTCTCCATCGTTGATGGTGAGCCTCACTACGACATTGTCAAGGACGTCGCCTGGGACCAGATCCCGGCTCCGGACGCGTTGCTTTCAGAGGCGATCAGCGACCGCTTGGCGGACTGCCATCGATCTGGCCGGCCGGCGTTGTTTTATCATGGTTCGCTGGCCTGCCGTGATGAGCGTTCACGCAACACGATCGTGGGATTGTGTGACGCGATCTTGAACGACCCCATCGACGCGCACATCTTTTTCGACGTCAACCTGCGAGCACCGCACTACGAACGGTCGGTACTCGATCAACTCCGCCAATCGGCCGCCTACCTCAAGATGAACCTGGACGAGTTGTCGGAACTCACCGACGGAATCCATGGCGATGCCGTTGAGAAAACCCTGGCGGCGGGTAAGAAGTTTGAAGAGGACCCCGGCGAGGTGCCTCTGTCGGGGTTGCTGGTTACACGCGGATCCGAAGGTGCTCTATGCTATACGCCTGGGTGCAGCGAGCCACTGCATGTGCATACACCCGAGCCTGAGAAAATGGTGGACACGGTCGGAGCGGGCGACGCGTTTGCCGCTGTCGTGATGCACGGAATCGTCACCGGCCGGCCGTTCACCAACTCCTTGCACGACGCAGTGGCATTTGCATCGAAGGTCTGCGGGCTAGCCGGTGCAACCTGTGACACTCCTGAATTCTATCAGCTACCCTCCAGATAAGTAATAATTATTGCTATGAAATCGCCGGACAATGACGGGCTTCGAATCACGCTGCTCAGCCTTCATGGGTTGATCCGCGGTCACGATTGTGAACTCGGTCGCGATGCCGATACGGGTGGTCAGATCAAGTACGTGCTCGAGCTCGCTCAAGAATTGGCGACACGTGACGAAGTTGCCTCCGTGGAACTCGTCACCCGTCAATTGTTTGATGATCGAGTGGGCCCGGACTATGCGCAGGTCGAGGAGCATCTCAGCGACAAAGCGAAGATCGTCCGCATCCCCTTCGGCCCCCGGCGGTATTTGCGCAAAGAGGCCTTGTGGCCGTATCTCGAGACGTTCATTGACCAGATGCTCGGCCACTATCGCCGCACAGGGTTGCCTGATTTGATCCACGGGCACTATGCCGACGCGGGGTACGCCGGCGCTCAGCTCGCCCGCCTACTGCATGTTCCCTACGTGTTCACAGGACACTCCCTCGGCCGCGTCAAGCGAGAACGTATGATCGCCTCGATGGCGAAATCTAAGAGCAAGAAAAAGCCTGAGGACTTGGAGAAGAAGTTCAAGTTCAAGGCGCGTGAGGAAGCCGAGGAGACGGCTTTGGAAACCGCCGCAATGGTTATCACGAGCACCGGCCAGGAGGTCGAGCAACAGTACTCGATCTACCACCATTACCAACCCGATCGGATGGAGGTGATTCCGCCCGGCGTGGACCTCACAAACTTCTATCCAGATGATCCTGCTGAACCTCTGCCGCCGATCTACGACCAGCTATTGCCATTTCTGCGGGATCCCGACAAACCCATGGTCGTCGCCATGGCCCGTCCCGATGAACGCAAGAACCTCGAGCAACTCGTCCGTGTCTACGGTGAAAACCCTAAGATGCAGGAAGCTGCCAACCTCGTGTTGGTGATGGGAGGCCGCGATGACTTGCGTGATCTGCCGCCCTCGCAGCGCAAGGTGATCACGAACGTCTTGCAACTGATTGACGTCCACAACCTGTATGGGAAAGTCGCTTATCCGAAGTCGCATCGGCCCTCCGATGTCCCCGACCTCTACCGGCTCACCGCCCGCCGCAAGGGGGTGTTCGTGAATCCGGCCATGACTGAGCCCTTCGGCTTGACGCTGCTCGAGGCTGCGGCCAGCGGCGTGCCGATCGTGGCCACCAACGACGGTGGCCCCCGCGATATTATTGCTAACTGCCAAAACGGATTGCTAATCGATCCCTTCGACCGGGAATCGATTGATCATGCGATCATGCGTTGCCTCAGCGAACCCGAACAGTGGGAGGAATGGTCGCAAGCAGGAATCAGCGGCACGCGGGAACATTACAGCTGGAGCACCCACGTTGATCGCTACCTGCGAGACGTTTCAGAGATCATCGACACGGCGCCGCCGCCAGTCCTCTCGCAGGCGGTCACGCGGACGTCCAAGAGATTGCCGGAGTTTGATCGGATCATCATGACCGATCTCGACAACACGCTGACGGGTGACAACGATGCGCTCAACGACTTCGTCGAGTTGATGAAGAACGCGGGCCAAGACGTCGGTTTTGGAATCGACACAGGACGCTCGCTCGCCGAGGCGATGTCGCTAATCAACGAACTCGGCTTGCCCCGGCCCGACGTGCTCTCGACCGCTGTCGGAACCGAACTCTACTACGGCAGCCGTCTGGCGCAGGACAAATCCTGGCACCAGCAGATTTCTCACCAGTGGGATGGTGCTCGCGTTCACGAAGTCCTCGACGAATACCCGGGCTTGTATCTGCAGAAAGACAAGGATCAAACCGAGTTCAAAATCAGCTACCGCATCGATCCCGAAGTGATTTCGTCGGTCGACGATGTGCGGCGGGAACTACGAGAAGCCGGTCTGCGTGTGAAGGCAATCCTGTCGCTCGGTTCGTTCTTGGACATTATCCCCATCCGTGGCGGCAGTGAACTCTCGTTGCGGCACCTCGCTTATCGCTGGGGTTTTGAACCCGAGCACATGCTCGTTGCCGGTGATTGCGGCAACGATGAAGGCATGCTCAAGGGAGGCACCCTGGGGGTGATTGTGGGGAACTACAGCCCTGAGTTGGAACAACTCCGTGGGCGGCCCCGGATCTATTTCGCCGAGGGTCATCATGCACGCGGTGTGATGGAGGGAATCGACTACTATGATTTTCTTAATCATATTCGCATCCCCAACGACCGTACCGAGGCGGATTCGTCCAAAGAGGATACCAACGAATCCCAAGCATCCAACTCCGAGGCGGCCTCGACTTCTCGATCGACGAGTTAGCACCCCTTCGACGCGGACCCGTTTCCGCTGTGGTCACGACACATCGGGACCGTGACCAGACCATCGCCGGAGGGCGTCCTCACGTCGCCCTCGCAGAGCATGGCCGACAGCCAATCGAGAATGCAGGCCTCGTAACGGCTGAGAACCTTGCCCACCCTTTGGGGTGGGTTCATGAAGTTGTGTCACATCACGGTCCCGCGATCCTCAGCGTGGATTCCCTCACCAAACCGCAATAATACGTGACAGACACGCATCTGTGACGTATATCACCTCATAGTGTCGCGGCGGGCTACGTTGGGGTTTCGTTCACCGCAGAAGTCGTCAAAACTTTCGGAAATTTACGCGGCGGATGGGAATATGTGGCACGCCCCTGCTACCCGCCATGGTTTTCACGCGCACGACATTGAATCACATCACTTTGAGACCTCTCGCTCTTTTTGCGAAAATATGATTGCCCTGAAACTGAATTCACGACCTCGCGACGGACACGGCGTTGCCGAGACCCGCAACGAGAAACGCGCCCGAATAGCGTTGGAGCGGATGCTGCCCACGCTCGAAGCGTTTTGGGAAGCGGAGGATGTCGAGCAGGTCGAAATCGATGAAGTGATGGAGCGACTGCAGCGCCACTGGCCCCGCTTGTTCGGGCTTCTGGTGGGTCTGTACGGGGAACAGTGGGATTTCTTCTATCATCTCGAGCAGATCGTGATGACGATGATTCGCGGTTGGCGGATGCGGGATGAGTCGCTGCGGCAATCCGATCGCCAGCGGATCAACAACCCGGGCTGGTACACATCGGAAAAGCTGGTCGGCGGGGCACTCTACGTCGATTTGTTCAGCGAAAACCTGGGCAAGCTCCGTGACCAAATCCCGTACTTTCAGAAACTCGGACTGACCTACCTGCACCTGATGCCCCTGTTCGCCGTCCGCCCGGGGAACAACGACGGCGGCTATGCGATCAGCAACTATCGCAGTATCGATCCACGCGTGGGCACGCTCGACGACCTCAAACAACTCGCCGCTGCGCTCCGCGAAGCTGGCATCCTGTTGGTGCTCGATTTTGTCTTCAATCACACCGCCGACGACCACTACTGGGCTCAACAAGCTCAGTCGGGAAATGAGGAATTCGAAGACTACTACTTCCTGTTCGACAATCGCACGGTTCCCGATCAATACGAACAAACCTTGCGAGAAATTTTCCCCACCGTTCGCCGCGGCAGTTTTACGTGGCACGATGGGATGCAGCGATGGGTTTGGACGACCTTCAATAGCTTTCAGTGGGACCTCAATTATCACAACCCGGAGGTCTTCCGTGCGATGCTCGCCGAGATGCTGTTCATCGCCAATACCGGCGTCGATCTGCTACGGCTCGATGCGGTTGCGTTCATCTGGAAACAGATGGGTACGATGTGCGAAAACCTGCCCGAGGCGCACGAGATCATCCAAGCTTTCAACGCTTGTGCGAGGATTGCCGCGCCGGGCCTGATCTTCAAGAGCGAAGCGATCGTGCATCCCGATGAGGTCGTGCGATACATCAGCGAGGAGGAATGCCAAACGTCCTACAACCCGACACTGATGGCATTGCTATGGGAATCGCTGGCCACACGCGACACGAAGTTGCTGCAACGATCGCTCGCCCGCCGGCATCAACTACCCAGCCAAACGACATGGGTCAATTACCTGCGTTGCCACGATGACATCGGGTGGACCTTTGACGATGACGACGCCGCTGCCGTGGGAATCAACGCCTATCATCACCGGCATTTCCTCAACGCCTTTTACACAGGCCAGTTCGAAGGGTCCTTCGCTCGCGGGGTCCCGTTCCAGCACAATGTGGATACGGGTGACATGCGAATCAGCGGCACATTGGCGTCGCTCGCGGGACTGGAACAGGCGATCGAGCTCGATCGTGTCGACCTCAAGGAACTAGCCATCCGGCGCATCCTGTTGCTCAATGCCTCGATGCTGAGCGCCGGTGGTATCCCATTGATGTACTTAGGCGAAGAGTGGGGCACGTTGAACGACTACGACTTCGTTAAGGATCCCGCCAAAGCAGGTGATACACGCTGGGTCCACCGGCCGAAGATGCAGTGGAACTACCTCGATGAACTCGGCGATGACGGGTCCATCCGTGGCCGAATTTTCAAGTCGCTGCAGAAGCTGATCGAGATCCGCAAGCAAACACCTGCGTTTTCTGGACTGGAGATGGAGCTCATCGCAACACAGTCGCCGCAACTGCTCGCCTACGTGCGGTCCAACGCCGGCAACCGCGTCATCGTGGTCTCCAATTTTAGCGAGCACCCGCAAACGATCGATAGCAACCGGCTGCGGACAGCCGGCATGGGGCGTTTTTTCGAGGATCTGTACACTGGGCAGACAATCACGACCGCTGAGGACGTGCATTTGGAACCGTATCAATTTTTGTGGCTGCACCGTGTGTGATCGCCTCCTCCACCGACACCCCGGCGTTGCATGACCCCATCGAATTTCACCGCGGCGGCTCAACTCGTCGACCAACTCCGCCGCTCCACTTCTCGGATCGCCCTGGCTGAGAGTTGCACGTGTGGGATGACCGCGGCGCTTCTCGGCGGCGTGCCGGGTGCGAGTGAGGTTTTTTGTGGCAGCGCGGTTACCTACCGGGAATCGGTGAAATCCGATTGGCTCGGTGTTGAGACAAGCACCCTGCGTGAGTTCACCGCCGAGAGCCAACAGACCACCGATGAGATGGCCCGCTGCCTGCTCGACCGCACGCGTGAAGCGGATTGGTGCGCGGCCATCACAGGGCACCTCGGCCCCAACGCCCCGAGGCCAATCGATGGACGCGTCTATGTTTCATTGGCCTGCCGCCCGGTTCGGCAGAGCGACGATCCCATCGTCTGCCGGCATGACTTTGTGCTGAAGGCCACCGCTCGCGTGGAACGCCAAGTCGAAGCGGCGCAGACTCTGATCGGCTGGATACTCGATCAGACAGCGACGTCCAGTCGGTCCTGAGCAAGCGACCTGCGGGTGCTCACTTCTTGATCAAACGGATCTTTCCACCGAGATCGGGAAAATCCACTGATTGCCACTGGGCGATATCGTCATCCGCTGCTCGGAGGATCACCCCGGAGGCTCGATCAGCCGCCATCGACACGACGTGGGGCAACTCAACGCTGCGGCTGACATTCAGCAGGTCCGGTGCGTCTCGATTGCGAGCTGGCAAATCGGTCAGCTCGAGTTCAGCGATACGGTCTTCGAAGAGCGAGGCATACAAGGCCCAAACGGCGGCGTCTCCGCGACCGATTAGATTGCGTGTGCCACCGACTCCGTCGATCGCGTCGATCGCTTGCAGGCCGCGACGCACGTCATAGATCTGCATCGATGCCGCGGTCTGACCGAGCAACATGAATCGCCGACGAAGATGAGTGCGCGTTTTTTTATCCGTCGACCACTGCGTAAGACCGACTCCACGAGGAGCCACGAAAACGGTCGCTGAACCCGACAACGACTCGCTAGTCGATTGCCAGAGTTCGGCATCAGATTTCACGCCGACAACAATCTCGGGAAACAGGTAGCTCCAGGCGGGAGCCATGTCGTCCCAGCCCTGTTGATCAAGAATGCGGACGTCGACAGCCTCCGCCGCGGAGGTCGATTCATCGTCGCCGGATTCTGACGGTGAGGGTTCCACAACAAACATCGTCAACCGATACGGCGACTGGGACGTGTATTCGATGGCGCGGACCAAACAACCGTCCTGCTGCGACTGAGCGACAACCTTCGAATCGAGAGCTTCCGAGGTCGACGAGGGCCATCCCCGAAACGACTTCTGCAGTAACGCTTCTTTCCAATGTTTGCTCTGTTTTTTGAGGTCCGAGTGCGATTGCGGCAGTTCCTCGGCAGTCACCTTCGGGACAAACGATTCGTGGATTTCGGTGACACGCTCGTCCACCGGCAGCTCATCGAAGACCTTCAGTTCGCCAGTTTCAAAATAGGGGGTGGCCACGGTCTCGATCAGCGAACGATCGTTCTTGAGAAATCGATTGAACCATCGGAATGCGTGTACCCGCAGCTCCTGAGTGTCCTGGTGAGGGCCTTCGGTGATCTGCAGCCCCAGCTTCGATTCGGCATCATAGAGTTCGTAGATGCGTCGGACCTTGCGATGCAGTTCGACAACACCATCGAGTGGAAAGATCGGATCTTTGTCCGAGTTTGAGATCAGCAGTGGCCGGGGCGCGACCAAGGCTGCGACCATGGGGTAATCCCAGCGGTACGTGTTGACCATGAACATACAGTCACAGTGCCCCTCGACGCATCCATCGACGACATGATTTTGCAGTGTAGTGATCCCAGCAACGGGAACCGCGGCTTGGATGCGTTCGTCCAATGCCGCGAGCCACCACGAATAGGCACCACCGCCACTACGTCCAGTCACACCGATTCGACCCGGATCCACTTCGCCGCGCGACTGCAGGTAATCGACCGCACGAATCGAGTTCCAAGCCTCCACTCCCGCTGGCGTGTAGCCGCGATTGTTCCACCACCACTTATCGTGTCGATAAGTGCCGTGGTGCATGCCTTCGATTTCGCCCAATTGAATTGTGTCGATAGTCAAGCAAACGTAACCATTGCGGGCGAACCATTCGCCGTGATGTTGGTAATGCGTTTTATTTCCGACGCTGACACCGTCGACTTCTTGACGCCCATGACCGCAGACGTACAGCACGGCGGGCAAGGCCCCATCGACCTGTCGCGGGCGATACAGATTCCCTGTGACGTAGAGCCCTGGCATCGATTGAAACTGCAGTTTCTCGACCACAAATTCGTCGGTCTCGAGCGTGCCTGTGACGACAGGATGCAAGTCGGTTCGTTCGGGCATGGGATCCAAACCGAGCATCTCATGCAGCTCGTCGCGGTATCCATCGCGGAGACGCTCCCAATCCTCGAGCGTCTCGATTTCAGCGAACGTCGCCTCGCTCAGCTTCGCGGTTTCGAGTGCAAAATACTCTGCGGCGAGCCGGTCGCCGTGCTCGGTCGGCGAGTTGGAATCTTCCGCGTGGCAGCAGTGTGAAAGAACGAGCAACGCGGCAATCGGGACAGCGGTCCGGTAGTGAAACATGATCGAGGTGGGCTAGAGAGGCGGGATGAAGTTCGCGATCTATCTTAGCCGCTACCGGCTACACCGTGGCGATTCGCTCTTCAACGGCCTGTTGATTGAATCGACGTTGGCGCCGCAATGTTGAGCCGAGTGTCTTGAGGCACCGGGTAGTGCCGCTTAGGAACGCAGGAGCAATAAGTGGGTCGCAGATCCCGTCGTGAATGATCTTCAACCCCATTCGGGGTTGGCGATTGCGTCTCACGACGTATCCGGTGGTGTTCGCTTGCGTGCAAACCACCGGCTATTTTCGGCTCATCCGACGGAAGCGTGCGCGGAGCACAGGGGAAGGTTTTTCTAGGCATGGCTCTCGTATCCAATAACCTTACAAAAATGCGTCCCTGACGAACAAACGCTCGCCAGGGACCGACAACACCATTGGCGTACCGCTTTTTCAGGGAAACGCTGGCGACCGAGATATCACTTGCCAAGCCAGCACCTCTGCAGAGCTCGGCTCCGTTTCTCCCGGCAGTGCCAGTCTAACATTGATAATCACATCCCAAAAATAAATCCTTCGATACGGGAGCCATGCCTTGAAAACCTCGGGCGCACGCTTCCGTCGGATGAACCCTATTTTCTTCAACGCCTTCGGCGTAGGAAAACGTGCGGGGCACAACAGTTCGTCGCCTTGTCCACCACAGGAAAAGCTTTCGCAAAATTCGCCGCTTCTTGATCACCCGGCCGCCCACGCGTCTCGGCTCAATAAATCGGCGGGGGTGTCGTTGGGTGAACGAAGCCTCTATTTCTTGGGAGCTCACTGACACGATCAGGCAGCCAAATCGTCGGTGAGATCGCTTCCGGGGAAATCAGTGGAACTCAATCGACCGCGCGCCGCCGGCTGGGCCGGGGGAGCCCCGTCGAGCATCTGCTGCAAGCGGTCGAGCGTCATCACCATCTCGGTCCACTGGCCCATCACCTCCATCGTCGACAATTGCTGCGCGTCATCGCGGTCGAATCCACGCTCGCCGACTCGCACGCGAGCGGACAGAACGGTGGCCGTTTCGGCCTGCGAGGCACTCGGCTGTTCCTCGGTCGGCAGGATCTGCTGCATGACCTCGTTCACTGCCCACAACGCAGCCTTGTGGCATGATTGAGCAGCGACAACACGACGAAAGGTACCGGATTGAACATAATATTTTGCCATGGGTCGTTCCTTGCGATTGAAATCGGTTCGTTGAGATGTTGACAGCGGGCAATTGCCGCCTCACAAGAAGTATCGGAGGTGGGGCGGACACGTTTGGTCAGGGATGTCGGTAGCCTCCCGCACTTCGCGGGCATTGTGGTAGGATCGTGGAGTAGAGATGATCCGTCCCGATCCCATCCCGGAGGTAGAAAACATGAAAACTGCTTTGTTCAGCCCTGCCACGCTTCTTTCTCGTACCACCCAGATGCTCTCGACTTCGTGTTGCTGGATCCTCGCCGGTGGCGCGATCCTGACTCCCCTAGCTGTGCAAGGAGCACCGCCGGCGGCGGTTTCGGGCGACGAAGCGACCGCAGCTGAGCAGTCAACCGAGCCTACGGCAACGATCCAGATCTTTGGCGACGCGGGCACGCTGGTCGTACCAGCTGATTTCAAGAAGGCTAAGAAAGCCAACAACATTATCGATCATGAATTTTCCGCCAGCGCCGGCGAGGGCGAAGACGTGAAAACCGCTCGTCTGACGATGATGCCCGCCAGCGGCGGAGTCGATGCGAATATCGACCGCTGGATTGGCCAGTTCAGTGGGACGAGCAAGAAAGTCAAGCCGACCCAGGAAACGGAGAGCGGCAAGTGGAATGTGTATGTCGTGGAGATCTCCGGTGATTTTGCCGAGCGGATGGGGGGCGGCCCGTTCGCAGGAGGGCGATTTGTCAAACGTTCCGATTACGCCATGATAGGCGCCATTCTCGTCGAGCCGGACCAGGATTCGCCTGGCCAGCCCGAGTTCGCCCACCACCGGCAGTACTTCGTCAAAATGATCGGCCCCGCGCCGGTGATCGCTGCCCACGGCAAAGCGTTCAAGAAAATGGTCCATTCCGTCGGTAAATAAACCAGCACGCTTGTGAATACTCAATCCTTTCTCGAACACCACGGTATTGTCCGCAACCCCTTCGCCGAGGAGGACGCGCAGACCGACCCGGTGTTCAAACAGCACTGCATCCGCAACGCCTACCATCCCGCCTGGGACAAGGTATATGGCGACCCGACCGAACCGGCGACCGCGATCATTTTCGGCCCCAAAGGGTCCGGAAAAACGGCGATGCGTTTGCAGATCGATCAGCACTTGGTGCAGTTCAACGCCGAACATCCCGACGACCGCGTCTATATCATTCGCTACGACGACTTCAATCCGTTCCTGGATCACTTCTGTGAGCGATTGGGCAAACGGGCGGCCCGCAAGCCAGAAAAGGCACTCGATGCCTGGCGTTTGTGGGATCACATGGACGCGATCCTCTGTATTGGCGTCACTGATCTGATTGATCAGGTACTGTCCGACGAAGACCGTCGTCGCGGCGATGATGGCAATCGCATCGACGCCGGGCGAGTTGCGAAGCTCGATCGAAACGATGCGCGCGACCTGTTGCTGCTCGCAGCGTGTTACGACCAATCCACCACATCGACCTTCACCGGTCGGTTTGCCCAGCTCCGCCAGCGGCTGGGGTTTACCAATTGGTGGGCCTCGATCGATTTTTACTTCGCGGTTTTCTGGTCCATCCTCGTCACGCTCGTCGTCGGCTGGATGTTCTGGAACTCGGCCGATGAACAGGGCGTGCGGACTTGGAACCTGCTATGGCTGATCCCGATTCTCGTCTTCCTGGGCAAACTGCCCTATTTGATTCGACTGACCAAGAACCATTTTGCTGCCGCCGGCATCCACCGGCACATGCGTGTGGGCAAGCGGGAAACCGGGTCGGTGCGCAAGGTCCTGATGCAGTTCCCCTCCGGTGAACTCGAGAGCCAGCCGGCCCCCCGCTACGATCGCACCGACGATCGCTATGAACTGCTGCGGAAATTCCAAGGCCTGCTCGCGCGGCTGGGCTTTGACGGCATGATCGTGTTGATGGACCGTGTCGACGAGCCGCACATGACGGGCGGCAAGCCTGAATTGATGCGGCGATTCGTCTGGCCCTTGCTCGACAACAAACTGCTCAAACACCCCGGGCTGGGATTCAAGATGATGCTGCCCGAGGAGTTGTACCGAGACACCGAGCGGGAGACGCGAGAGTTTCACGAACGAGCTCGACTGGACAAACAGAACGTCATCCCGGCCTTCCAATGGACTGGTGAATCGCTCTACGACCTGGCCCGGGCCCGGATGCGAGCCTGTGCCGCCGAGGGGCAGAGCCCCGAGCCACGCGACCTTTTCGAAGACTCACTCTCGTACGAAAAGATGCTGGTGTCGTTTGAATCGCTGCGAGTCCCACGGCATTTATTCCGATTTCTCTACCGAGTTGTTGCCGACCACTGCAACCGATTTACGGACTCGGACCCGCAATTCAAAATCGAAAAGTCCACGTTTGAGACGGTTTTAGCGGTCTACACGCGGGAAATGGTGCGCGAATAAATCGCGACCATTCCCATAATTCGGTAGAAAAGATACGATTAGGGTGATTTTGACGCGCCCTCATGCTCGATAGAATCGCTAAAGTCCCCGCCATCGTGCCCTCAATTGATCACGCCTTATGAGCGGAATGCGGCCTTGTCGTGTTCCGATCAGCCTCCCCTCTCTCGCTCTCTCATGATCGACACCAGCAATTCTTCGTCCACCTCCAAGACGATCGAAACCGTCTCGGGCATCACCGTCCGATTGTGCGGCGACTCGGGTGATGGAATGCAGTTGCTCGGCACCCAGCTGACCAATACGTCAGCGTTGGCGGGCAACGATGTGGCGACATTCCCGGACTTTCCGGCCGAGATCCGGGCGCCACGCGGTACCCGCGCGGGCGTCTCAGGGTTTCAGGTCCAATTTGCTAGCCGTGAGATCTTCACCCCCGGTGACACGCTCGATGCACTCGTGGTGATGAACCCCGCCGCCATGGTCACCAATTTGAGCGACCTTCGCAAAGGCGGCATTCTGATCGCCAATGAGGATGGTTTCAACGACAAGGAATACAAGCTCGCAAAGGTCGAGAGCAATCCGCTCGATGCTGACGTGATCGAGCAGTCCTACCGTGTCGTGCGGGTCGCGATGACTAAGTTAACCCGCGAGGCAGTGAGCGAATTTGGGCTGAGCACAAAGTTCGCCGACCGCTGCAAGAACTTCTTCGCGATGGGCCTCGTGTACTGGCTCTTCGGCCGCTCGCTCGACCCGACACTGCGATTTATCGAAGAAAAGTTCTCCAAGAAACCCGACATCATGAATGCCAACATCGCCGCCCTGCGGGCCGGTTGGGCATTCGGCGAGACGACCGAAGTGTTTGGGGAAAGCTACCAGGTCGAAGCGGCGAAATTGGCCCCCGGTACCTACCGCAACATCATGGGCAACCAAGCCCTCGCGTGGGGCTTGATCGCAGCTTCGAGCGTCAGCAAGAAGGAGATGTTCTACGGCACCTATCCGATCACGCCAGCATCGGACATTTTGCATGAGCTGACCCGGTTCAAGAATTTCGGCGTGCGAACCTTTCAAGCCGAAGATGAGATCGCCGCGATTGGCGCCACTATCGGAGCGGCGTTTGGTGGTTCCATGGCCGTCACGGCGAGCAGTGGTCCAGGGATCGCGCTCAAGGGCGAAGCGATGGGCCTTGGCATCATGCTCGAACTGCCGATGATCATCATCAACGTTCAACGCGGCGGCCCCAGCACGGGGTTGCCGACGAAGACCGAGCAGAGCGATCTATTGCAGGCCATGTACGGCCGCAATGGGGAGGCCCCCATGCCGATCCTGGCACCGCGATCACCCGGTGATTGTTTCGACATGGCCGTCGAAGCCTGGCGGATCGCCGTCGAGTGCATGGTCCCGGTGATGGTGCTCTCGGATGGCTACATCGCCAACGGCAGTGAACCGTGGAAGATCCCTGACGTCGCCGACCTGCCCGAAATTTCGTGCACCCATCCGGCCGGAGGTGAGTCCGAGGAACCCTTCCTGCCGTACTCTCGCAACGAGAATCTAGCGCGACCCTGGGCCGTTCCCGGCACACCCGATTTGATGCACCGCCTCGGCGGTTTGGAAAAGGAAGATGGCACGGGCAACGTTTCCTACGACCCCGACAACCACCAACACATGGTCGACACCCGGGCGGCCAAAGTGGCCAAGATCGCTGAGCGGATCCCCGACCAAGATGTCTTTGGTAACACGTCCGGTGACATCTTGGTGATTTCATGGGGCGGCACGTACGGGGCATGTTTGACCGCCGTCGCCCGATGCCGGGATGCGGGGCACGACGTCAGTCACGCCCACATTCGCTACATGAACCCGATGCCAGCGAACATCGGCGAGCTGCTCGGTTCGTTTCGGACGATTCTCGTGCCGGAACTGAATTCCGGGCAACTCCGGATGCTGCTGCGGGCGGAATACCTCGTCGACTGCATCGGGATCAACAAGATCCAGGGCAAGCCCTTTGCGGTCTCCGAACTTGTCGACGAAATCACTCACCATGCCACCACGCGGCGGCAGGACGCATCCGCACGCCGCACGGCCAAAGTGGGCTAGCGAAACGTTGCCCAGACGTTCGCTCCCCATCCGCCAAACCACTCTCTGTCCAACCTGAATCTTTCCCATGAATCTTCCAGTCCTCAAAGCTGCCGATTTCGCCTCCGACCAAGATGTCCGCTGGTGCCCCGGCTGTGGCGACTACTCGATCCTCGCGCAGATGAAGAAGGTCTTGCCCGAACTCGGGTACCCACGCGAGAAAACTGTCTTCATCAGCGGTATCGGCTGCAGCAGCCGGTTTCCGTACTACATGAACACCTATGGAATGCACAGCATCCACGGCCGTGCTCCGACGTTTGCAACCGGTTTGAAGTCCACGCGTCCCGAACTCATGGTCTGGGTAATCACCGGTGACGGCGACGCCCTGTCCATCGGCGGGAATCACTTCATTCACTGCCTGCGACGCAACCTGGACATCAACATTGTGCTGTTCAATAACCGCATCTATGGATTGACCAAGGGCCAGTACAGTCCCACGAGCGTCGAGGGCCAAGTCACCAAGAGCACGCCCATGGGTGCGATCGACCATCCGCTCAGCCCACTGTCGGTGGCTCTCGCGGCCGAAGCCACGTTCGTCGCTCGCAGTATCGACGCGCACGTCAAGCACCTCGGTCAAACGCTCAAGGCCGCTGCCGAGCACAAGGGTACCTCCTTGGTCGAAGTCTACCAGAACTGCAACGTGTTCAACGACGGCGCGATGGCGTACGCTCAAGAAAAGAAACAGCGGGCAGAGAACGTCGTCGAACTGGAGCACGGCAAACCCTTGATTTTTGGTGCCCAGAGCGACAAAGGCATCCGCCTGACAGGCAACCAGTTGGAAGTCGTCAACACAGCCGATGTGCCCGCGGATGACCTGCTGATTCACGACGCTCAGGCACCCAACCCCGCCATCCAAATGATGCTCGCCCGGATGCGATATCCGGAGATGCCCGAGCCCATTGGGGTGCTGCGGTCGGTCAAGGGCGTCACGACCTACGACGATCAGATTAACGAGCAGGTCACCGCCGCCAAAGCCAAACAGGGCGATGGCGACCTGAACGCTCTGTTTCACTCCGGGGATACCTGGCAAGTCGCCTAAGCAGGTGCTCGGGAGTCCTTCGGTGTCACCCAACGAGCCGGTGGGCGCTAGCCCCGGTTTTTTCACGCCAAACACGTAGCGTTTTGAGAACCGGTGCTAGCGTTCACCGACTCCTGTACCGAACAGTTGCTCACACCCCTTAGTGGTTCATCGGTGTCAACATTGAGTGTTGACGCTCAGGGATCATTGAGAGGCAATGGCCCGTTCGGATCGATTGGTTATGCAATCAGTTCCAAGACTGGAAACTTGACTTAAAGGATTAGATCATGGCTCGTGGAAAATCGTATGACAGTGTCACCCGTAGTATCGGTGACACACCAATGGTGCAAATCAACCGTTTGGTGCCCGCAGGCGGGGCGACGGTCTTTGCCAAGTGTGAGTTTTTTCAGCCGCTCAACAGCGTCAAGGATCGCATCGGCGTTTCGATGATCGAGGCCGGGGAACGCGACGGCAAGATCAATTCGGAAACGCACATCGTCGAGCCGACCAGCGGCAATACTGGAATCGCACTCGCCTTCGTATGCGCAGCCAAAGGTTACAAACTCACCTTGACGATGCCCGAATCGATGTCAGTCGAACGGCGCGCCTTGCTGCGTGCCATGGGCGCAAACCTGGTTCTCACGCCGGCCGGCGACGGCATGAACGGGGCGATCGAGACAGCAAAGAATCTCGTCGACAAAACCGACAACTCATTCATGCCGCAGCAGTTTGAGAACCCAGCCAATCCAGCCATTCATGAAGCGACAACGGGACCGGAGATCTGGGAAGACAGTGGCCATCAAATCGATGCGATCGTTGCTGGCGTGGGTACGGGCGGCACGATCACCGGGGTGGCTCGCTACCTCAAGAAAATGAACCCTGATTTCAAGGCGTTTGCCGTCGAACCCACCCATTCCGCTGTCATCAGCGGCGGCTCGCCGGGCAAACACCGCATCCAGGGGATCGGGGCCGGATTCATCCCGAAAAACCTCGACACATCGATCATCGATGATGTCGTCTTGATCGATGACGAGGATGCGTTTGCCTGGGGGCGTCGACTGGCCAAGGAAGAAGGCATTGTCGCCGGGATCAGTAGCGGTGCCAACATGTACGCCGCTGCCCAAGTCGCTGCCCGGCCGGAGATGAAGGGCAAGCGGATTGTGACGGTCATGTGCAGCCTCGGCGAACGCTATCTCAGCACTCCATTGTTTGGTGACCTGGGACTGTAGACTCGAATTTGGAAGATCACGGCGAGCCACGCGACTATTGGAAACTGCATTTCATCGTGTTCCTGTGGGGATTCACGGGTGTGCTCGGCGAACTGATCGACTTGCCGTCGATCGAACTTGTTTTCTATCGCTGTCTCTTGGCCTCGATCACGCTGGGCGTGATTTTGAGAAAGAAGCTGCGCGTGCCCGCCCGCCGCGCGATTGCCATGTTCGCAACCGGTGGTGTCATCGGGTTGCACTGGGTGCTGTTCTTCCTCGCGGTCAAAGTCGCGAACGTTTCGGTGTGCATGGTCGGGGCCGCAACGATTTCACTGTGGACCGCGCTGCTCGAACCGCTCATGGTCCGAGGCCGCGTTCTCAAACGCATGGACCTTGTGTTCGGGGTGCTCGTGATCGGTGCCGTCGCGATAATCTTCCAGAGTGAAACGCAGTACGCAGTGGGTTTCGCTATCGCCATCGCTGCGGCGATCGCGGCGGCTGTGTTTTCCATCATCAACGGATTCTTCGCTAAGCACACGCCACACCGTGTGATCACGTGGTACGAGTTAACCGGAGCCTGTCTATTCTGCGCCCTATGTCTGCCCATCTCCGCTCACTGGCTGAGCGAGGGGCGCGGCCTCGATCTCATGCCATCGGCCATGGATTGGTTCTGGATCGTTATATTGGCTGAGCTGTGTACGGTGTATGCGTATAGTGAATATGTCTCTCTGCTAAAGCGACTTTCCGTATTCACAATCAACTTTGCCAACAACCTCGAGCCTGTTTATGGAATCATCCTGGGAGGAATTATCCTCGGTGATTACCAACATCTAGGGGCGGGTTTTTACATCGGCACGGCGCTGATCGCATTACTCGTCCTCACCCACACCGGGATGTCGCGCCGCAAACGCTTGACGATCGGCTAAGCAACGCGTGGTCAATAATTGGCGAATTGAGCGAAAGCTTTTCGGTGGTGGACGAGGCGACGAACTGTTGAGACCCGCAAGCCTTCCTACGCCGAAGGCGTTGAAGAGAATAGCCGGTGGTTTGAGCGCAAGCGAACACCACCGGATACGACTTGTGGGTAACTGACAGGAGGCGACGAGTCCTGCGGCTTTGGACTCGTCGTCTCCTGTTGATTACCCACAAAATCGGATCCCCTGTCGGCTTGTCCGACAGGAATCCATGTTTTGTAGTTAGGAAGGCTCAAGCGTGCACCTCGCTCCCATGCGGGCTTGCCCCGCATGACAGCAAAGTCTTTCGGCTTGGTTTCCTGTCGGGCAAGCCGACAGGGGAACGACCATCGGTGCCACGGATTTCTAATTCCAAAACGTCGCTTCCCGTGTGGCAAGCACACAGGGGAGCAAACTTGTGGGTAAAGGACAGCTCGTCGTCTCGTCCACTACGACAGAAATTGATCGTGCGTTGCTAAGCAATAACAAGCGACCCGCACTGGCCTCTTGCTCCGCCAGACTGCTAGAGTCGACGCGGGCGGTACAGATCCAATTCCGCCCGCCCTGCTAACTGCGCGTAGATCTCGGTGATCCGTCGCCATCCAGCTCGAATTTCGTCGTCGGCTCGAGAGTGGTCCGCTGAAGCGATTTCAAAGAAGTAGTCAGCGGGCAAATCGAACTCTCGCTCAGTGGAATCGAGTGGCACGTCCGCGACGATGATGCACTCGCACTGCAGGGAACCGTTACCGTCTTTTCCGATAGGCTCGCCGCGGAGCGTGAGCACGAAGTCAGGTGGGATCTCATCATCACTCTCATCGGCACCTCCATTGGAGTCTGCCTCGGAGGCCCCTTCCTCGTCGACACTCACGTCAGCCAATGCCATCGACTCAACGAAGGTATCGGCAAAGCAACGCCCACGCAGGAGGTCGGTCTCGAGGATCGCTTGCAGGCCGTCTTGGATCCATTGCCGCATACTGATGGGCAGCGCACTCGCCTCCTCGTCACGCTGCGCCGCGATCGCTTCGGTCGCCAGCGGGGAGAGGCATTGATCGGGCATCATCGGCATGGCATCGTCCCAGCGAGATGCGATCGATTGCTCTCCCAGCCAGTGACGGGCGAACCAGTCATCTTGGAAGGTCGGGCCGATCCGCCCCGCGTCAGGACGCTCGGATGTCCAAGCATCGACCGCTGCGATCAACGTCACGTTGTAACCAAGGAATCGGCCATACAGGGCTGCTTCCACGCCGACGGGTGTCGTGCCCAGCACCACGATGGAACCGGGGGGATCGAGCGTCGGCAAGTCAGAATCGGAATCGGTGGTCATGGCGGCGTGGCGAGTGGGACGAGAGAGAGTGGGACGCTGAGTCATTTTAGTCGCCTTAGCGTCTCAGAAACATTGGTTGTCATCCACTCCAAAACGGCGTTAACGAGCGACCTGCGCTGAATCGCAAACGCCGACGAGACCGGCAACGCCCGGATCGACCCGAAGACTCAAGCCGGCAAGAGTGCCGAAGCGACTAAACAATTCTGGCAGCCCGCGTTCAGAAAGGTCTTCACATCCTCGGCATGGCGACACCCGCCCCCGGAGATCCATTGCCAGGCCGGCAGTCGCTCGTGGAAATCGCCGCAGAGATCGGCCGTGCGCGGGCCAGCCCCTGTCCCAACGGTGGCGACATCGAGCACCATGCCGCTGCGCAGGCCCGCTCGTTGGGCGGCGATGAGCCAGTCATCCAGTCCGGCTGGCGGACCGACGAACACTCCATCACGGAAATCCAAACCAAGGATGAGCGATCGAGATGAGAGCGACTCGGCGATTTGCCCCAGCCACTGCGATGAGGTTGCCGATTCACTCGCGATGATCCAATTCACGTTGGCGTATCGGGCGCTGATTCGCTCGATCCAGCCGATCTGGGAGGCGGCGTTCTGTTGGCTCATACCGACATCGACGAGCCAGCGGTCGGTGGGATCGCCGCAAGAGATGAGCGATTCGATCGCAGTGTGCTGGGCCGCTTTCCCCTGCAAGGCATCCAAGTCCGCAATATAGAACTGGCGAATTGGGAGCCGGCTGCGGTACCAATCCACCAACGCCAGCGGATCTCCATCGGCGGCCCGTCCCAATCGGCGCAGTGGCTTGACGGCCGCGTAGTGCTGGCGATTGCCTGCGATTCCGTGCACAGCGACGCCGTCCTGGAGATCAATCACGCCGACGAGGTGATCGACCACGCTCGCCCAGTCTGAGCGATCGCGCACTTCGGACTACTCCGGCAAACTGAACAGCGACTCGACTTTGACGATCGCGTAGTCGTCGGGAAACGTGTGGATCGCCTGAACGAGCATGGAGTTCAGACGCGTCTCGATATTGACGTAACTGATCGCGCCCAATGCCATCCGCCCGCTCGAGCCAAAGCGATGCAGTAACCCTTCGGTTTGGCCCTTGCCGAGTTGTTTCCCGACCATCCAGAACATGTCCGCACCGACGGTTTCGAGCTGAAAGTGGGTGCGATACTCCAACCCGCCCTGGCAGGTCGCCTCTTCCGTGCGGCTGCCCTTAAGCGATTGATGAACGAGACAACGCCGGGTGGGCAGCGGCTGCTGAGCGCTGGTGGCCACCTCACAAAGAGTGGACTTGCCGCCATTGAACGTGATGACATGCCCACAATTGGTGATGTCGACTTTGGCGTTATAGTGTCCACGCTGGATCATTCGCGACTGTTGCACGACGATCAACTCAGGGTGAATCGGTCGACTGAACAGGTGGAAGGCGAGTTCAGCGACTTTAGGGCGAACCGAAATCACGTCGATGAGTCCAAGAAGGAGGCAAGACAAGCGAATGAGCAAACGCGGCGAAAGCGACAACTCTCTTCTCGAATGAAAAGGTCACGGGAATCTCTCGCTGGCCCCAATTATACGCCGACGCGACTCCAATTCTAAAGAGCGTTTACGTCTTGACTCGCTAAGAATATCCTTTCCGTTATTCTGATCCGAATCTCTCTTGACATTTCCAATTCTGTTTGCCGGAAAATTTTCATGTTGTTGGTCATCGATAACTACGATTCCTTCACCTACAACCTCGTGCAGCGTTTCGGCGAAATCGATCCCGCCATCGATGTGCGAGTGATTCGCAACGACGACTGCACCGTCGCACAGATCGAGGAAATGTCCCCGACCCGATTGCTGATCTCACCGGGCCCCTGCACCCCGAGTGAAGCCGGCGTGAGCGTCGAGTGTGTCCGCCACTTTGCCGGGAAGATTCCCATTCTCGGCGTTTGCCTGGGACATCAATCCATCGGCCAGGCGATGGGAGCCACCATCGTCCGCGCCCCCCAGCTAATGCACGGCAAGACCGACGAAATTGTCCATGACGAACAGGGCTTCTTCGCTGGGCTAAGCAATCCCTTCGTGGCGACACGCTACCATTCGTTGGTCATCGACCCGCCGACTTTGCCAGACGAACTCATCGTCACCGCCTGGACCGACACGGGCGGCGAGCGTCAGATCATGGGCGTCCGGCACCGCGAGCATGCCATCGAGGGATGGCAGTTCCATCCCGAGAGCTTCCTGACCGCTCCCGGGATCGAGCTGCTGACCCGATTCCTGAAGTCGTAGCGGCGGCGACCGCTGGTCGCAAATCAGACAGCGGGCTGTCGATTCGATCGCCGCCGCCGCAATGAGCCGAGTGTCGTGAGGCCCCGGGTAACACCGCCCACCCGGCAACTAAGCAACACACGATGAAGCAAGTGTCGGTTTTAGTAGTGGGCGAGGCGACGAGCTGTCAGTTACCCACAAAACCGGATCCCCTGTCAGCTTGTCTGACAGGAATCCCGGTTTTGTGATTACCCGCATGTATCCCGAAGGAAGCGTTCTTGAGCCCCAACGGGGCGGCTGTATGAAAGCCCAGGGCATCGCCCTGGGGTCGGATAATCGGATAGCGAAATGTTTCGGTAGCCCCAACGGGGCGGCCCTCATGTTCGCCGCAATCCTGCCGTTCGGATGGCATGTGCAAATAGAGCCGCCCCCGTTGGGGCTAACGCGAGGTGGTGGCGTCTGAAACCCCAGGCGTTGCCTGGGGCTTTCATAGAACTGCCCCGTTGGGGCGTTGTCATGAGCTATCTTCAGCAATCGATAGAATGCTGCACTTGTGAGTAATCAACAGGAGGCAACGAGTCCTCCCGCTGCCTGGCCGACAGGCGGACCTCCTACTGGCGGCGCACAAAAAAAGCCACCGATTGGAAAACCGGTGGCTTTGAAAAGAGCGGCTGATCGGATTCGAACCGACGACAATCACGTTGGCAACGTGATGCTCTGCCAACTGAGCTACAGCCGCGTGGCAGGACAGGAGTCGGGGACACCCAGAAAGCGTGCAACCACGTTTCTGGCGTGAGTGGCTACTTTGCTGCGACTCACCTCCTGTCGTGTGGGCTAGAGTATAAGAGCGTCGGGCCAGGTGACAAGGGCGTCTGGCAATCTTTTTTCACTCCCAGGCATTTTTTCAGAAGGCGGCCGGAATCTGCGGTCATCTTTTCGACTATCGGCTTGCCCTTTTGCCTCATTGGGCATTACACTTGCAGGATTCTCACGGTCAGTGTGCCTGCAAAGAGGCACCGACCGAAAACTCAAACCATCCCCGTCCCGCGGCGGCCCCTCCCTTTCGGGACGCCCTCCTCTGGCATAAGTAAGAATACAGGATGTCCACGTCCGTCGACATTGATCCCACCGCGACCGATGAGTCGCCTGAGAAGGCTCCGCTGCAGCTGGAAGTCACCGTGGAAAAACCACAGGCGTGTCTCCGCGAAGTCGTGGTTTCCATCCCACGCGGCGAAGTTGAACGCTATCTCAAAGAAGCCTACGACGAACTCGTCCCCGATGCCCAGGTGCCTGGGTTCCGCGCCGGTCGCGCCCCGCGGAAACTGGTCGAGAAGCAGTTCAAAGACCGCATCCAGGAGCGGGTCAAAGGCTCGCTATTGATGGACAGTCTCAGCCAAGTCACCGAGCAAGAAGACTTTTCAGCAATCGGTGAACCCGATTTTGAATACGAGTCGATCCAACTGCTCGATGAGGGACCGTTCAAGTACCAGTTCAGCATCGAAGTTCGCCCAGAATTCGACACCCCAGACTGGAAGGGCATCTCGCTCACCAAACCGGTCGAAGAGGTTTCCGAAGAGGACATCGACAAAGCTCTCGAGCGTGTTCTCTCTCGCTACGCTTCCCTCGAAGCCAGCGAAGAGCCCGCTCAAATCGGCGACAAGCTGTTGATCACTGCCGTCTTCCGAGACGGTGATGCAGTGCTCTCCGAAATGGACGAAGAGCGGGTTACCCTCGCCAATCGATTGAGCCTCTCCGATGCCGTCTGTGAGAACTTCGGCGAAATGATGACCGACGCGAAAGAAGGCGACGTCATCACCGGCAAGGCTAAACTGAGCGAAGGGCACAGCGACGAGTCGGTTCAGAACAAGGAAATCGACGTCGAATTCACCGTCGTCGAAGTCCTCAAGTTGGAACTTCCCCAACTGACTGCCGATTTCTTGGACGAACTGGGTGAATTCGAGTCCGAAGCCGAACTGCGAGACTTCGTTCGCAATTCGCTCGAACGACAAGCCAACTATCGCACCGAGCAGGCAATGCGAACCTCGATCGTCGAGCAACTGCTTTCGACGGCCGAATTCGAACTGCCACCAACACTCGTTCGCCGGCAAACCAAACGTGAACTCGACCGCAAAGTCCTCGAGTTCCGTCGCAGCGGTTTCGATGAAGACATGATCCGTCGCTTCGTCAACGCCAGCAGCCAGAACCTGCAAGCGGGAACCGAAGCTTCACTGCGTGAACACTTCATCCTCGAACAAATCGCCGAGAATGAGAACATCGACGCCTTGCCCGAAGAGTTTGAGGCCGAGATCCAATTGATCGCCGAGCAAAGCGACTCGTCGCCGCGGAAGATCCGGGCCCGCTTCGAGAAATCGGGACAAATGGATGCACTGCGAAACCAAATCGTCGAACGCAAGGTGATCGAAACCATCTCCGCTGCGGCCAACGTGACCGAGGAGCCTGTCTCCAAAGAAGCGGAATCCGAAGACGAAGAATTCGCGGTCTACCACGAGGTCGTTCCCGTCCGTGACCTCGATGCGATCCCAGAAGCCAAGTACGACGACAACACCCCCAAGGGTGCCGAAACCGAAATGGAAGACTCGAAAGAGTAACCATCTCGACTGATTCGCACCGCACCGCGGCAGCGATGACGATCACCAGCAAAGGGAAGTCCGGTTCATCCGGGCTTCCCTTTCTTCATGGGCAGGAGGCTAGGTCGTGTACAGCGAATTGAAACGCACGTAGTCCTCGGTTAAATCACTCGACCAGTATTTGGAATCGCCTGGCCCGTCGCCGACGGTCAGCTCAAGCTTGACTTCGGAAGCTCGTTTCATCCGCCCACTCATGTCGGCAGCATCAAAAGCGAGCGGCTGGCCGTCGCGAAAGACACAATGCTCCTCGATCAGCAACGACATCCGCTCAACATCGATCGGAGGCCCCGCGTAGCCAGCCGCCGAGACGATCCGCCCCCAATTGGGGTCGCCGCCTTGGATCGCCGTTTTGACGAGCGGACTCGCTGCGACGCATCGAGCGATGCTCAGGGCATCGGCATCGCTTGCCGCCCCTCGGACAGCGACCTCAAAAAATCTCGCCGCACCCTCGCCGTCGGCAACCAAAAGCTTGGCCAGCTTCAAACACACGTCAGCGGCGGTTTCAACAAACAGGGAGGCGTCCGATTCCGAGGTGACCCAGTCACCTTGGCCACTACTGAGCAAGACCACGGTATCATTCGTACTGGTGTGCCCGTCGACGCTGACGCGGTTGAACGTTCGCTCGACGATTCGCCGCAATGAGGACTGGGCCAGCTCACTGCTGAGAGGAAAATCGGTGACGATGACGCCGAGCATCGTTGCCATATTCGGCGCGATCATCCCCGCGCCCTTGCACATCGCTGCAATCCGATAGGTTTGCCCGTTGGCTCGAAATGTCGCCGACGCCGTTTTCCGGAAGTTGTCGGTGGTACAGATGGCATCGGCCGCGGACAGAAAATCGCGTTCACTGTTGCCCAACGATTCACTGGCCCGATCGATGCCGCGTCGCACTTTCTCCATCGGCAGACGCTGGCCGATGACACCGGTGCTCATGACCAACACGTCCTCAGCGGCGCAGCCGATGCGAGCAGCCGTCTGCTCGCACATGGCTGCAGCATCCTCGAGTCCCTCCTGACCAGTACACGCGTTGGCATTGCCGCTATTGGTGATGACGGCACGACAGGTTGTCCGCGGTGTTCGCTGGCGGCAGAGCAGGACGGGTGCGGCGAAGACCTGATTGGTGGTCGTGACTGCAGCCGCGACACAGGGATCGTCTGAAACGATCAAAGACGTGTCCGACTTGCCACTGGCTTTGATACCACCAGTAGCACCGGCGAATCGGAACCCGCGTGGCAGTTCGTGAGGGCTTTCCGGTTCGGATTTTTCCGTTGGACTCATGAGATGGGGTCGGTGGGCAATGAGGAATTCAAAAATGGAGATCGAGCCTGAGCTCCCTGCTATTGTAGAGGGCGGCGTGAAAGGGAGTCGAGGCACGGTCCGGGAATCTTCCATCTACCCCAGCCTTCCCACTACCCCTTGTTTTCTTGATATTCTCTTGCTCAGACTAACTATGATGTTGGCTTTGACTCTTTTGCCTTGGAGGTGCTTTGTGATCCGGTTTGTCTCTTTTGTCGTTGTCGGTTGGATGGCCGTCGTGTCAGTCTCGGCCCAGCAGCTGAGTAATCCCAAGCATGTCGACTCGGCGGACAAGTTCCACACGATCCAAAGTTGGTTGCCCACCCCTGGGGTGTACCGCACCGCATCGGGAGCCCCCGGTCCGATGTACTGGCAACAGCGCGCCGACTATGACATCGATGTGACACTCGACGCCGAGCAGCGGAGCCTCACAGGGAACTGTCGAATCACGTATCACAACCATTCTCCCCACACGCTTTCTTACGTCTGGGTTCAGCTCGACCAGAATCGCTTCCGCACCGACTCCGCCGCGATCATGAGCCGCACAGCTCCCTCGCTGACCGGACGGTCGCCTTTTTCATCGATCCAAACCCTGCTGACTGAACAGACATTTGACGGGGGCTACAAACTCGATTCAGTCACCCAGGGAGCCCCGGACCAAGAGCAAGGCGATCCAGCACCGCACCTCATTGTCGATACGATGATGCGAATCGACCTGTCCGAGCCGTTGGAACCAGGGGAATCGACGACGTTCGGGATCGGTTACCACTACAACATTGTCGACGCCAAGTTGATCCGAGCCCGGGGTGGTTACGAACACTTTGAGGAAGATGGCAACGACATCTTCGAAATCGCTCAGTGGTATCCACGGATGACTGCATACACGGACTACACCGGCTGGCAGCACAATCAATTCCTCGGTTCCGGCGAATTCACTCTGGAACTTGGTGATTATCACGTCGACATCACCGCCCCCGCCGACATGGTTGTCGCCGCCACGGGAACGCTCTCGAACCCGCAGGAAGTGCTCAAGGAGGAATGGGTCGAACGTCTCAGCAAGATCGCAGGGAAAAAGAAACCGAGTTTCATCATCACGCCTGAGGAAGCCAAGGAGAACGAGTCAAAAGAATCAGACGAATCCGACGATGGCGAGACCAAAACATGGAGTTTTGCCGCCGAGAACGTGCGTGACTTTGCCTGGGCCGCCAGCCGCAAGTTCATCTGGGACGCGATGGCAGTGAAGGTCGGTGATCGCTCAGTGATGGCGATGTCCTACTACCCCAACGAAGCCGAACCGTTGTGGAGCCAATACTCGACCGAGTCGATCGCCCTCACGCTGGAAGTCTACGGCCGATACACATTCGATTATCCCTACGATGTCGCCATCAGTGTCAACGGGCCGGTCTACGGCATGGAATACCCGATGATCTGTTTCAACGGGCCCCGGCCCGACGACGATGGGACGTACTCCAAGGCGACGAAGTACGGATTGATCAGTGTGATTATCCACGAGGTCGGTCACAACTTCTTTCCAATGATCGTCAATAGTGACGAGCGACAATGGACCTGGATGGACGAGGGACTCAACACGTTCCTGCAATATCTCGCTGAGCAAGAGTGGGAAGAGGACTATCCGTCGGGTCGTGGGCCAGCGGAAAAGATCGTCCCTTACATGCGTGGCGGAAACCAACGCCCGATCATGACAGGCAGCGACCAGATCCTGCAGTTCGGAAACAATGCCTACGGCAAACCAGCCACGGCGTTGAATATCCTGCGTGAAACCGTGCTCGGACGCGAGCGATTCGACTTCGCCTTTCGGGAGTATGCCCGCCGCTGGAAGTTCAAACGGCCGACCCCCGCGGACTTTTTCAGGTCCATGGAAGACGCTGCCGGCACGAACTTGGATTGGTTCTGGCGAGGTTGGTTCTACAGCACCGATCATGTCGACATCGCGATCGATTCAGTCGAACTGTTCGTGATCGACAATGGCGACCCCGACGACGAGTTCGAGCGAAAACGCCGCAAGGAGGAAACCGAAGAAATCACCCTCGACGAGGAACGCAATCGTGAACTCCGCCGCCGAATCGATTGGCAGCCAGGTCTCAAGGACTTCTATAACGCACCTGATTACGACGAAGACAAAGTCGAAGAATCTGATCGCAAGGCCTACCAGAAACATCTCGAGTCTCTCGATGAAGAGCAGCGTGCCCTGCTGCGGCGGACGACAAAATTCTACGTCGTCAAATTTGTTAACGAAGGCGGATTGGTGATGCCGATTCCACTGCGAATTCACTACGCCGACAACACGCAAGAACACGTCGTCCTCCCACCCGAGATCTGGCGCCGCAACTCCAAGGAAGTCAAGAAACTGTTCCTGACTGAAAAGGAAATCGTACGCTTGGAAATCGATCCGAGGAAAGAGATCGCGGACACCGACAAAAGCAACAACCACTGGCCACCGAAACTAGAGCCCACCCGGTTTGATTTGTACAAACGCAAGAAGGGTGACTCCAATCCGATGCGCAAAGCTGTCGAGGCTGCCAAGAAGGCCGAAAAGGACGCTGACCAAGAGGATGACAAGGATGCGGACGAGGACGCAGACAAGGACGCCGATGAAGAAGCCTCGGAATCGTCGGATGCTGATGAGCAACAGGACGGTAAAGAAAAATCTCCCAAAGAGAGTAAAAAGGCTGACCCCAAATCTGAAGACGCCCCCAAGAGCAAAGGCAAATCAGCAGGCCAGCAGGAGGATTCGAAGAAGGATGCAAAGAAATCCGGCAAGCCACCTGCTAGCAAGGAGGATGATCAATGATCGCTCTGGCTTTCACCATGCTATCGGCCATGCTTCTCCACCCCGCCCAGGAGTCGCTTGCCGAGCTGCAGTACAACGAGGAAACGCAGCGTGTCGAGGTGGCCCTGCGTCTGAGCCTAGCTGATGAGCAACAATTCTTGACGTCGGCATCGAAGTCACCGATCGAGGATCTGATCGCGAGCCCAGCGGAACTCGAGAAAGCCGCCCTCGGCGTGCTGCGAACCCGCTTGCGGTTTGGGACCCGTGATGAGGTGACCGCCACGAAGGCTGCTTCGGAAAGCGCAAAAGCGTACCATTGGGTGGGGCGTGAAAGCGAAGGCGGCCACGTGTGGTGGTACTTTGCCTACGCGGGCACGCCCAAGCAGATCACGCACCTGCGCTGCACCCTGTTTAAAGCCCCCGGTCACGCCCGGCATCCATCTCGCAGCGCGACCGCCCACGACCATCTCCACGCCATGCCGGTGAGCACGTTCCTCGTGATGCAGCCCAACCAGGCCGGGGAACCGAACTCGTTCACCACCACGCGTGAAAAACCGGTACACCGGATCGAGTGGTAGGCCCAGCGACGATGAGACGCTGGGAGCGAACAAGGGCGGCAGCTTGCTCTACGCCCTGGCGGCCAACCGGGCTATCGATTTATTCGTTGTCAGTGAACTAGATAAAAATCAGGCTCATCCGACCGATGCGTGCGGTAACAAGCGTCTACGAACGGCACGGAACACGTGGTCGCCGCGAACGCCTGAACACCTCGTAAATGCTGATTTCGCCACTTCGGTTCATGGCTTTGGTTCTGTGAGATACTCTACCAGAAGAAATTCCGTGGCTCGAGCTCTCCTTCTAGCATTTGCGATGCATTCGTTATCGCTCGCTTGCATCGCCAGTGATCGGCGATCGGACAACACTGTGTGAGTTCAGCACTGACGCTGACGGCCTCGTCTCGATTGATCACAAAGGCCGCTTGCATTAGCAGTAGCAATGCCTCGCTTCGAGATGCTGATGGCTGCACCTGTCGAGCTGTTCTGACCGCATCTCGCAGTGCGATCTTTGCTTGCCCAAAACACTTGCGTTCAGCCAATGCCGCAATCTCCCACGATCGAACTGCGGATCTCTTGTAGTTGTCGTCGCATGCCGCAGCCGCATTTGCAGCTTGGGCGGCTATAGGCTGGGGATCCGCGTCAGTAAAACGCGCAACCCACGACAGTGCTTGCGCACGAAACCACGGATCGCTCACCGAACGCGCCTTCGCCAATGCCTTGCGAGCATCGGTCTTCGCGAGTTCGATGGCCTGATTGCGTTGTTCTGTAGCAGTCATCTATTGTCGCAAACCGTCGAGGATCAGCCGGCGGCGGCGGTTGATCTGCCACTCAAAACAAGCGGCTCATCCGACGGAAGCGTGCGCTGGAGGTTTTGGAGGCATGGCTCCAGTATCCAATGATTGATTTGTCGGAGGTGATAGTGGATGTTAGCTCGGTCGATGGTACGCCAATCGTGTTGCCGGTCCCTGGCGGACATTCGTTCGTCGGGCACCCATTTTTGTAAGATTGTTGGATACTGGAGCCATGCCTAGAAAAACCTTCCCCCTGTGCTCCGCGCTCGCTTCCGTCGGATGAGCCAAAAAAGCCTGACTTCGCCGCACGGTTGAATCGTTTAGTTACCCGCCAGTTTGAGCGTAAGTTGATTCAATCGCGGGCGGGGGAGCAATGTCGATTGCCACGGCGTCGCTGGGAGCGGCGAATGGCATTGGATTGATCATCCAGGCGGTGTAGATCATGCCAAGCACAGCAACAGAAAGCAGAACCAGGTTGGATGCAGCTGGAAGCCAAGCCGATCCGGCGCGTTTACGCCGATAAAGGACGAATAAATAAATCGACGCCAATCCGATGAACACCCAGGTGAACGAGGACAGATAGTCCGAGATTACATGAGCACGACTGAAAAGGGGAGTCTCAGGAATCGAAAACCGAGAGTAAAAATCTACTACGGTTGGACAGATGAAGACTGGGACGAAATACAGCGTGACCAACGCCAGGGCGTGGACCATCGTCAAACCAAGCGAGGAAAGACGGGATGGCGTCCGATCAGGTTGAGTATCCATCGGTGTATCCAGTTTGAGCTAGGAAGAACATTGGACTTCAGTCGGGTAACGCCGAAGGTCGCGGGATAACGTCGCACCCTAGCCGAGGCGGTGAAATGGCGAAGCCTCCGCCGGAGTGGAGACGACGCGTTACTCCAGTGCACCGCAGTAGTTCGTAACGCACCCTCGATCACACGCGTAGCAACACACGACGCGAGCGGAGGCACTCCAAATCGTATCGAACGGGGAAAGCACACGCAAGCAAATTCAGGTGACGGGCTTCTGGACGCCGGAAATCACGATTGTTGGATTAGTGTGCGATTAGCGAAGATTCGTGTTCGACTCAGTCTGGTTTTCACAAACACTAATCCGCACTATTCGAACACTAATCTCCAAGTCGCGACGGAGATAAAGACACAGATGAGTTACCCTCGTCTACGAACGTTTAGCGTAGCCGGGTGGCGACGGTTGACGTTGATTTCAAATTCAGCGTGAATCGCCACTCCGGTTCACGCTTTTGTTATCCGTCATTTCTACGGCGCGGATTTGTGAGCAAGTGACTCACGACTTCGATATCTGCGGCATTGCTGATGGGAGTCACAATGGGGTACACGAGATTGTAGTTGCCCTGCGGGTCAGATCGATCGAAGTAGAACCGTGCATCTTGATTGATAATGTACTCGTACCATTCGTTTGGTGTCCCATCATCGACCTCACTGCATTCGGCGGGAACTGGATCTGCAATCTTGCTTGGAGTGAGTGCCGCGATATCCAGAAACTCGCCACGCTCTTCATTGGTCAGCGTTCTCCACCATTCCACAACGGCGTCATTGTGTTGATTGTCGAGGGAGATCACGAGCGACTCGGGCAATGATTGATGTTCGCATCTATGGTGAACCAGCGAAAGGCGTCGGGCTTCGGCCAGCGCGTCATCAATAGTCGAGACCAGATCGTATTTGGCGCCGCCGGTTCGACATTCGCGACAGAACCAAGAACCGAAGTAGCCGGTTGATTCATCTCTGACGACGAGTTCGTACTGAACGCCGTCAATCTGTTCGGTGTGTTCCGATTCCTTCATTCGATTTGACGGCTAACGCCCAGCGTCACCGGGCAGGGGTGTGGAGTGGAGACGATACAATGCCGAAGGCAACCGTCATAACGGAGCACACCTGCTCCGCGTGCACGCAAAAGTTATCCGCCGCACGGGACGGGCGTTGGAGTTAGAGCAGAAACCGCACGGCGGAATCGACTGAAAGCCAGGCACCCACAGCAAAAGTGAAGGACATCATCCAAGGCCGCAACTTACGCCTCCGAGTGTAAACAATTGAAGCAATCGATGCTAACGAGGCAACGCCATAGATTAAAACTGGAGCAACGAAATACAGCGGGAGGTCAGGGGATTCAAGTATGACAATGGAATCGTAGAGCCAACTTGCGGCTACGTACGCGCAAAAGCAGAACGCAGCAAGCGAAATACTTGCAAGCAAATAGCCGAGAAAGGCGGCGACACCCCACGGGATGGATCGTGGACGACGCACCAAGTTTTCGCGGGGTGGACAATATGGATTTGGCGTAGTCGTCAAGCGTTCACGCAGTTCAACAGCGAGCTTCAGTCGAATAACGTAGAGGTCACCGGGTAGCGTGGCGCCGCAGCGGAGGCAGTAAAATGGCGAAGCCAACTGCCGGAGTGGAGGTGACGCGATACTCCGGTGCACCGCCGTTGTTCGTAGCGTACCCTCGATCACGCGCGTAGCGGCACACTACATAACCAGCGATAGCGTAATCGTATCGAGTCGCCAGTGCGCACGCAAGCAAATTCGGGCGTCGGGCTTTTGGGCGCCGGAAATCACGCACGTTGGATGAGTGTGCGATTAGCGAAGATTAGTGTTCGAATCAGCCTGGTTTTTGGGAACACTAATCCGCGCTAATCGAACACTAATCCCAGTTGCAAGGTCGCAATGAAGCCGCCAACGTTGAGGAGTCGGTCTTTGCGGTCACCAGCGTCATACGAACGACCGAGGTAACCCGGCAGCGGCCAAGAACCGTTGATTTCAAATTCCGCCCGATCCGCCTCTCGGGTTGACCGCTTGGTTAGGGCTTCGTGACCTTAAGGATTTCAATGTCGTCGATATAAATCCGGTTGTCTGTTTCAATCGCCGGGTGACGATACATGCCCAGCTTCAGGTAGTGCTGGTAGTCATTATTCATGTTTGGTCCTTTGGCGGACATGACCGGGTCTAAATTCTCATCGATAAACACCCGAACTTCGCCTTCAGATCCTTGTGACCACAGAACCTCCGTCGCGATTCGATGCCACTTGCCGCGTTCGAGAAAAGCTGGCCCGACTGAACGCTGCTGATGATCCCCATCCGTCACGCCGCAGGTAAGGCCGATTGCCAGTTTGCCGTCGAGTTCACCGAGACCGAGCAGCACAGGCGGGCTGCGCGATTCAAAGTTGTCCCAAGTCTCGCCGTTTGTTGAATTGGGCTGATCGTGCCACTGCCCAATCAACCACCATCGATTTCGAGGAGCATCGGACACGAAATCTACGGGTAGCATGAACCGCCATGAGTAGCGGATGATGTCACCTTGCTGGAATGGATAATCAACGCTCACTTCAGCACGAATGCCTCTGTTGACCTTGGACTGCCCTCGAAACACATGCAGTCCCAGATATTGAGATTGCCCATCACCCAATATCGAGACGCTCTGCTCCGACGCAACTTCAAGTTGAGCCTTGTCGAGAAGCGTCTCCGGCAACACGGACCGAAGATAATCATGCTCATCGAGCTTGGTGGCAGCATTATCGCAGCCACACAGACAGGCACCAATGATCCCAGCTATGACGAGGACTTCACGCATGTTGATGGCCCCTAACGGTTGCCGTCACCTAGGACGGACGATTGATTTTCCATTGGTATAATCGCGCAAGCCGGCCTTAGGTGCACGGCTTGGTTCTGGCTTTCTTTCGTGCTCGTGCTCAGCGTCGCGGTGCTCGTGCTCGTAATCGTTCCCCAGCTCATAGTCTACCGACGGCTCCCTAACGCCGTCAAACTTCATCGCCATTCGAGTTAGCATCGAGACAATTCGTTTGAGCATCCGTTTCAGTTCTCGACTCGCCACGTCCTCCAAACCGTCCGTCGCAACCAGAACATCTTGAATCGCAGCACATTCAAACGCAGATCCGCGAGCAATGTCGAAAAATCGAGCACGATCTTTCAAGCTGCGCTTGCCGTTACCCTCGGCGATGTTCAGCGGAATCGATTGAGCAGCGCGAAGCCATTGATCACGAGCGTGGCGATGCAAACCGCTCAGCGATTTCGAAACGTCGAATGCAGCAGCGACGTATCCGATTGACAAACGGTAGACGTCGAGTCGATCGTGGTCGAAGATTGGTTCGGTCATGGTTGCGCCATTTCGATTACGAGCACGAGCACCGTTTCACTGAGCACGAGCACGAGCACGATGGCCACTTTGTGCCAGAACAATATATTCACCCCTTGTGAGAAGGGTCGTATTAGGAAAATTCCCGAATACGACCTGGGTGAGCAGGGGGGACTTGACTAGTATCACATAGCCCGGCAGGGTGTCAAGTGATATTCCTTTTTTCCCTCAACTCGATTAATACAGCCATTCAGGGAGATAATTGAGATACGCTTGAATCATGTTTCTGCAGGGGCGAACAGTCGACTTGTGATCAATATCGTGTTCCGCGGCGCGCTTCTTTCAATGCTGCCGCGCGAATTCGAGTAGGAGCACGAGTACCGGCTGACGCCTGAGGACGAGTACGAATGCTCGAGTTAGCGAAGGTTTTGAGCAGGTTCATTTGCTGTCCGCACTCGCCCGGAAATATCCGAACGAGTGCAAGCAGCCAATATCTTGAAAATCCCGCGTCCTGAACGACTGCCACTCGCATCCGAGAAGAACCTCCTAAGTCAGTGCGGTTGGTCGATCCCTAGCTTCGTGGCAGTTTGCTGAGATCCACTTCAGGTTGGCTGCCGCTCGGTGCTCGCTCGAAGGATTGGTCGAGCTCAACGCGGTCGCTGAAGAACCCGCAATTGCGGAGGAAGAAGTGTTCGCTTTCACTGCCGCCAGCATAATCGAGCCGTTGCCGGGTTCGGGCGGTGTTGTCGCCCGTCAGAACCGCGTTGGTCACTTCGTGCCAATTGCCTTGTGTGTCACCGACCCATTGGTTGCCGTAGTGGGCTGAACGCGTGACGTTGCCGTAGGCGGGTGAGAAGTTCTCCAGAAAGGAGTGAAAGTTTGTCAGATGCACGTCCGTTTTGGGGCGACGGAAACTGGCAATCAATTGCCATTGATCCGCATCCTGCTCACTGAACCAGGACGTGTAGCGTGTATTGCCGTCGCCATCGGGCTGCACCTCGGTCAGAAAGCGATAGGTCTTTCCTGCTTTCCAAGGATAGACCAAGTAGCTCTGCCCCCCCGACCCTTCATTGCCAAATTTCTGTGCATGAACCTCCTTGCCTTTGGCCAGTGTGGTGATGCGATCCTCGGGGGGAATGTCGGCTGGGTTGTCGGTGTGAAAGGGGCTCCAAACCGAAAAGAGAACGCGGCGTTCGGTGTCGCTGTTGACCTGCATCCCGAAGTATCCTTCGCCGAATCCGTTCGCCATGAAGTAGGTTCCCATCGCGTCCTCGCCCTCGGGCACCATGATTTCGCTGTAGGCATACGTCAGCGGGGTGTCCTGGGGCAGACGGTATTTCAGGTGGACCGAGGGCCCGCGGCGCCCCCAGTAGAACATGTTGCCCTTGTTGCTCTCGACACAATCAAGTTTTAGGCCGTCGACGTTCGAGCTGACAATCAAATTGCTGAGCATGACTGCGGCTCTACGATCAGACGAGCTGCTGCGTAAGTCGACGCGAACGTACCCCGGTTTCTCGATCACGACCTCACCCAAGGAGTAGGGATCGGTCGGCGAATCACCAATCGATGCACTGAAGTTTTCGTCACCGACCTGGGCTTGGATTTCGGCCTGCCCGCGACGCGTTTTTCCTTCGACTGCGATCTCGATCGGGCCGGGTCGATCGATATGGAAGTAAACAGAGTACTCGCGATCACGATCGAGTCGCAGGGCACCATCGGCAAGCGGCAGGCGGCCACCTGAGGACGGGTCGAGATGAAAAGTGTTGCCCGCCAGTGGCACAGACCACTCCCCAGCGGTCAGCGGTGACAGCACGAGCGATAGACTAAGTAAGGTTGCAGCGAAGCCGATGCGAAAGGTTGGCAGGATCATGGGGCCTCCAGGCGGGTGTCTCAAATGGGATCGTCCCGGCCAAGGTATGTTTCCAGCTCGGGAGGAGAGTCCTCAAACTACGCAAGCAACCGCCCAGCGCCTATCTGTGTGAACTTGAAGGACTGACTTTTGGGCAGTGAGGGATAGCAATGGCAATTTCGTCCTGTTTTGCGTTCGGTAAAACGACACTCGCTCGGACCGCTGACGCCACACGGTCACCGGCGGGCCCGTTATCATGATGGACTTGCAAACACGAACCCGCGAAAATCGATCATGAAAATACTGCATCCCATTTGCCTGTCGCTGCTGGCCTTGCTCCTGCTCACTCCGTCGCTGTCAGCCGAACAGGCCAAGCCAAACTTTGTCTTTCTGTTGGTGGATGATTTGGGCTGGGGGGACTTCGGCTGCTACGGGGCCGAGTTTTACGAGACGCCACACATCGACAAACTGGCCAGCGACGGGATGCTGTTCACCAACAGCTACGCCGCCTGCACGGTATGTTCCCCGAGCCGAGCGGCGATCTTGAGCGGATGTTACCCTGCCCGGTTGCAGCTGACTGATTGGATTACCGGTCACAAACGCCCCCATGCCAAACTCTCGGTTCCGGATTGGAACATGCGGATCGAGCACGACCGGGTCCTTTTGCCCGAGGCACTGAAGGAAGCTGGCTACGCGACGGGCTTCTTTGGAAAATGGCACTTGATGCCCATCGGGGAGCCTGATTTTGACGAACATTACCCGACCAGCCATGGGTTTGACGTCAATGTGGGCGGTCGCGAATGGGGGCAACCCAAAGGTCCAGGCCGATACTTCTCCCCGTTCGGCATGCCGAACTTGGACGATGGAGAATCCGGTGACTTCTTGACGGACAAGCTCACCGACGCCGCTGTCGATTTTCTCGACACAGAGGCTGACCAGAACCCGTTTCTGCTGTATTTCTCTTACTACACGCTGCACGGCCCGATCATGGCGCCCCCGGAATTGGTCGAGAAGTATCGAAACAAAGCCAAGACGTTTGAGAATTCGAAGAACGAGTTTCTCAACCCGGCTCGAGCCGGGATGGTTGAAAAGCTCGACGATAGCGTCGGCCGGATCATGGCCAAACTCGAAGAGCGGGGGATCGCCGAGAACACGGTCATCATTTTGACGGGCGACAACGGCGGCGACAACGATCGGACGACCGGCGGCCTGCGCGACTTCAAAGGGTTTTCACACGAGGGGGCCGTGCGTGAGCCGCTCGTGGTGAAGTGGCCTGGGCATGCCGAGCCGGGTTCGACCTGCGATGAGATGGTGATCGGCACGGACCTCTATCCGACGATGCTGCAGATCGCAGGGCTGGCACCGCGGCCGGACGAACATCTCGACGGAGTCAGCATCACACCCTTGTTGACGGGGGCGGAGACAACTCTGCCGCGTCAATCGCTGTACTGGCACTATCCGCACTACCACCGGACCCAGCCCTACGGCGCCGTTCGGCACGACGATTGGAAATTGATCGAGTTCTTCGAGGACGGCCGATTGGAGTTGTTCAATCTGAAGACCGACCCCTTCGAGACCAAGGACGTGGCGTCGAAGCGTCCAGAGAAAGCCAAGCAACTGCTCGCCGAATTGAACCATTGGCGTGACGAGGTCAACGCCCAACCCATGACAGCGAATCCCGACTGGATTCCGGAAAACACGAAGAAGAAACAAAGGCAAAAATCCCAACAGCAGCGTCAGGATAAAAAGTAATGGCACTGAATGTCGATGAGATCCCCAATCCAACCCCCGCCCAACTCGCTGAATTGCCCAGACAAGTTGGTTTTGTTCCCTCGGTCAACGCGCATCCGCAGACGCTCAGTGCCGCCCAGATCGAGCAGTACAATGAGCAGGGGTTCCTGATGCCGCTGGACGGCTTGGCAGCCGATGAGATCCGTGAAATTCGCGCGTTCTTTGACGGTGTCTTGGCCGCGTTCATGGAGTTAGGGCGGACAAGCTATTCGATCAATACCGCTCATCTGCGGTTCGCCCGCATCTACGAATTGGTGCAGCATCCTCGCATTGTTGCCGCAGTTGCTGATCTGCTCGGCCCCAACGTGGTTTGCTGGGGATCGCATTTCTTCTGCAAGCTGCCCCATGATGGCAAAAGCGTTCCCTGGCACCAGGACAGCACGTATTGGCCGCTCAGCCCTACCAAGACGGTTACCGTGTGGTTAGCGATCGATGATGCCGACCCGGACAACGCCAATATGAAATTCATTCCCCGGTCGCATCGACACGGATTGATCGATTACGACGAGTCCCAGGATGCCAATACCGTGTTGAACTTAGCGGTTGAGAACCCTCATTCCTACGGCGACGCCGAGGTGGACGTGACGCTTCCGGCGGGGCAGTTTTCGATGCACTCGGATTTGCTACTGCACGGATCCGAAGCGAACGACTCCGACCGGCGACGCTGTGGACTGACGATCCGCTACGCAGCTGCGGATGTCACGACGTGGTACGACTGGCATCAGAAAGGGATCGTCGTCCGCGGCGAGAACGTCAGTGGTCAGTGGGCCAACCCCGTCGTGCCAGATCACTGATTCGTGCCATGCTCGTCATTTCGTCGTTGGGTTGGTAAAACAGGAGCCTCGGCTCGACCGCAGGTGAAGGGCCTCTGTCTATTCGCTCCAACCTTGTTTTTTTCGCCCATGAACGCGGCTCCCGATCCCACGGACATGCCTACTTGTGAGATTCGGCAGGCGCTGCCTGCCGATGCGGCAGCGATCCATGCACTGATGCGTCCATTCGTTTCGCAGCATTTGTTGCTGGCCCGCAGCGAAGCGGAGATCATCGAGTTGACGCGGCATGGCTTCGTCGCGATGCAAGCGGAACGATGCGTGGGGTTCTCTGCCGTGGAGATTTACTCGCCCAAACTTGCCGAACTGCAGTGCCTTGCCGTCCACCCGGTCGCCCAGCGCACCGGCGTGGGGCGGCAATTGGTCGGGCAGTGTATCGAACGCGCCCGCTCACTCGGCGTGATGGAAGTGCTCGCGATCAGTTCCTCCGAGGATTTTTTGCGTTCCTGCGGATTCGACTTTTCACTGCCGGACCAGAAAAAAGCACTGTTTTACCAGATCCATGAACGTCCCTTCGATGAGAGATAACTGACATGACTCCACTCGAGTTTCTCGAACAAGCCATCCGCACGCCCAGCCCCTCGGGATACGAGGAGCCCATCCAGAAACTGATTTCACAGTACCTTCAGCCTCATACCGATGAGCTGTCAATCGATGTCCATGGCAATCTCACCGCCTGCGTCGGCCCCGCCGATGCACCGCGCCTGATGCTCGCCGGTCACTGTGACCAGATTGGTATGCTGATATCGCATATCGATGAAGAAGGATTCCTGTACGCGCAAACGATCGGTGGCTGGGACCCTCAACAGCTGATCGGCCAAGCGATGACGATCTGGACGAACAATGGTCCCGTCTCCGCCGTGATCAGCCGCAAACCGATCCACCTGCTCTCCACCAAAGAGCGTGGCGAGGTCGTGCGACTGGAGGATATGTGGTTGGACATCGGTGCCACCAGCAGTGAGCAGGCAGCTCAAACCGTTCGCATCGGCGACCCCGTTACCCTGGATCTGCAGTATCGACCGCTGCTCGGCGACTACGTCAGCGGCCCGGGAATGGACAACAAGACGGGGATGTGGACGGTGATGGAGGCCGTCCGTCGCTGTGCCACGGAGTTGGACGCGAAACCGCTACAGTGCCAACTGCACAGTGTCGCAACAGTCCAAGAGGAGATCGGACTGCGTGGTGCCCGGACAGCAGCCGCCCGCATCGAACCGGATGTGGCGATCGCAGTGGACGTGACCCATGCCTCGGACTGCCCGACGATCAGCAAACAACAGCAAGGCAACATTCGGCTCGGCGGCGGCCCCGTGATTGTCCGCGGCCCCAATGTCAATGCGAAGGTTGCCGCCCGTTTGATCGCGTTGGCAGAGGAGCATGAGATCCCTTACCAACTCGCCGCCCTGGGCCGCGCCGCGCCGAATGACTCCAACGTGCTACAGATCTCCGGTGCAGGCGTCGCCACGGGATTGGTCGCGGTACCCAATCGCTACATGCACTCCGCAGTCGAGACGATCTCAACGGCGGATATCGAAGCGGTTGCCCAGCTGCTGGCGCTGTTTGCCCAGAGCCTCACTGCGGACTGCTCGTTCATCCCCGGATAAGCACCGCGTGGTCAATAAGTGGCCAATTAGCGGAAGCTTTTTGTAGTGGACGAGGCGACGAGTCCTTAGAATCCGACCACGCGAGCAGAGAGAATGGACTCGTCGCCTCGTCCACTACGCCACTTTTTAGGTCCATCAGGAACTATTGTGGGTTTCGCTGCGGTGAGCCAAGTGTGCGGGATTTTCAAGGCATGGCTCCCGTATTCAAGGATTTATTTGTGGGATGTGATTATCAATGTTAGACTGGCACTGCCGGGAGAAACGGAGCCGAGCTCTGCAGAGGTGCGGGCTTGGCAAGGGATATCTCGGTCGCCAGCGTTTCCCTGCAAAAGCGGTACGCCAATGGTGTTGTCGGTCCCTGGCGAGCGTTTGTTCGTCAGGGACGCATTTTTGAACAATCATTGGATACTCGAGCCGTGCCTAGAAAAACCTTCCCCCTGTGCTCCGCGCACGCTTCCGTCGGATGAGCCACTTCGGCTGGCAGCGGACGCGTCCGCCGCCAGCATTTATTCTGTGACGGCATCGCTCATTTCGGACACCACCGCCATGCCTCTAAAATCCAACACGCTGGAGTTACCCACGACAAACCCGGATGGACAACTTTTTACTCAGAGGATCGAACCGGGAGACTCTGTCAGGCGGCATCCCCGTTCTCGGCGGCTGGTTTCTTGGCGAAACGTCGCAGGACGACATAGAACACGGGCGTCAGGAAGAGCCCGAATACCGTCACGCCGAGCATGCCGGCGAACACGGCCGTGCCGAGCACTCGCCGCATTTCGAACCCAGCCCCGGTGGCGACCAACAAGGGTAACACGCCGAGAATGAATGAGAACGCCGTCATCAGGATCGGCCGCAATCGCATTCGACAGGCGTCGACAGCCGCTTGAAAGCGATCTTTGCCCTTGTCCTCTTCCGCCTTAGCGAACTCGACGATCAGAATCGCGTTCTTGCAAGCCAATCCGATCAGGACGATGAATCCAATCTGAGTCAGGATGTTATTGTCCATCCCGCGGAACCAGATCCCGCCGATCGCGAACAGCAAGCACAGAGGCACGATCAGGACGATCGCCAGCGGCAGTAGCCAGCTCTCATATTGCGCTGCGAGGGCTAGAAATACGAACAACACGGCCAGTGGAAACAGGAACGCGATCGTATTGCCCGCTTGCCGTTCCTGGTAGGCCAGTTCGGTCCACTCATACCCGAAACCAGGTGGCAACGTCTGGTCGGCGAGCTCTTCCATCGTCGACAGCGACTGGCCCGTACTGAACCCCGGCACTGTGCTCCCATTGATATCCGCAGCGGGATAGAGATTGAACCGTACCAGCCGATCGGGGCCCGCAGTCCGGTCTACTTTCACGACCGATCCCAGTGAGACCGTGTCGCCGGCGACGCTGCGGGTACGCAGCTTGAGAATGTCGCTCGGCTCGTCGCGGAATTCGGGTTCGGCCTGGGCAATCACCCGGTAGGTCCGGCCGAGCAGGTTGAAGTCATTGACGTAGACCGAACCGAGGTAGACCTGCAAAGCTTCGAAAACGCTGTTAACAGGCACATCGAGCATTTCGGCTTTGGTGCGATCGACGTCGGCAAAGACCTGCGGGACACTCATGCGAAAGTTCGTAAACACCTGGGTCACGCCGGTTTGCTGATTGCCCTTGCCCACCATTTGACCAGCGACGTCGCTGAGCACCGCCGATCCGGCACCGCTGCGGTCCTGGACGTACATCTTGAATCCGCCGCCGCGGCCGATACCACGCACCGGCGGTGGCGGAATAATGAACACTTGAGCTTCGTTAATCGACGCGACCTCACGCCGCATATCGGCAACGATCTTGTCGACACCTCGGTCACGCGCCGCACGCTCCTTGGCATCTTCGAGCGGCAGGAAGCAAACGGCTGCGTTGGGGCTGATCGTGAAGGTCGAACCGGACAGGCCGACAATGCCCACCGAATGAGCCACGCCATCGATCTTCCCGCCCATGCTCGTGACCCGCTTGGTCACCTCATTGGTACGGGCTAACGAGGCACCGTCAGGCAGCCGAACAGCGACGATCACGTACCCTTGATCCTGCTCAGGAATGAACCCAGTCGGCACCGCAGAGAAACTAAAGCCGGTCGCGACTAAGAGACCGACGTAGCCAACCAGAACCAAGCCCGAGACACGCACTAAACGCGAGACGATGCTAGCATACACGTTGCTGGTGGCGTCGAAGGTGCGGTTGAACAACCGAAAGAACCAACCGAACAGAAAATCGACGATGCGTTGAGCACGGCTCTGCTTGGCATCGCGCGGCTTCAACAGCAAGGCGCATAACGCGGGTGTCAACGTCAGCGAAACAAATGTGGAGATCGCCGTCGATATCGAAATGGTCAATGCGAACTGCTGGTAGAACTTCCCGCTAATGCTAGGAATGAACACCGTCGGGACGAACACCGCGATCAACACGAGCGTGGTGGCAATCAAAGCGGATCCCACCTCATCCATCGCCTGGTGCGCCGCCTCCCGCGGCGTTAACCCCTCTGCGATCAATCGCTCGACGTTCTCGACGACGACAATCGCGTCATCGACCACAATCCCAATCGCCAACACCAAACCAAAGAGCGACAGCGTGTTGAGCGTGACGCCGAGCATCTGCATGATCGCAAACGTTCCAATCAGCGAGATGGGAATGGCTACGACCGGAATGATCGTCGGACGCCAGTGATGCAGGAACAAAAAGACCGTCAGCACCACGAACAGAGTAGTGATCAGCAGTGTGAAGAACACTTCGGCAATCGACTCTTCAACAAAATCGGTTGGGTTGTAGGCAACCTCGTATCCGATGCCGTGCGGGAAGGTCTCGCTCATCTCCTCCATCGTCTGCTTGACCTGGGCCGCAGTCTCGACCGCATTGGTACCAGGACGCTGGTAGACGAGCACGGCGATAGCGGGTTTGCCATCGAGATAGCTCAAGCGGGAATAGTCTTGAGCCCCCAGTTCGACTCTTGCCACATCGCTCAAGCGGGTCACACGGCCATTCTCGCCGCGTTTGACAATGATGTCGCCGAACTCATCTGTTTCGATCAACCGGCCGCGCGTGGTCACGTTGAGCTGAAACTCACTGCCGGTATCGATCGGAGGTTGTCCGATCACCCCGGCAGCAACCTGCGCGTTCTGACCACGAATCGCCGCGATCACGTCCCCTGCAGTGAGGTCCACGTGAGCCATCTTTTCGATGTCCAGCCAGATTCGCATCGCGTATTCATTACCACCGGCGATGCGAATTTCCCCGACGCCATCGAGCCGCATCAGAGCGTCGCGAACACGCAAGAACGCATAGTTACTGATGTAGAGAGTATCGCGACTCTCATCGGGTGATTTCAGGTGGACCACCATCAGCATGTCAGGGATCTGCTTGGTCGTGGTCACACCGATCTGGCGAACCTGCTCCGGCAGTTTGGACAAGGCCACGGCAACCCGGTTCTGCACAAGCACTTGAGCATCGTCGAGGTTCGTGCCGAGTTTGAAGGTGACCGTCAACTGCATCGTCCCGTCGGCGCTCGACGACGATTCCATGTACAGCATGTCGTCGACGCCGTTCATCTCCTGTTCGATCGGCGTGGCGACCGTATCGGCGATGACTTGCGGCGTCGCACCGGGGTAGCTAGCGCGGACCAAGACCGTTGGCGGCGCGACGTTGGGATACTGGGAGACCGGCAGAGACAGGTAGGTAATCCCGCCCACCAACACGATCAAAAACGACAGTACCGTGGCGAAGATCGGGCGTTCGATAAAGAAGTGAGGGAATTTCATTTACTTCACCTCCGCACGATTGACCTGGGGCGAGATCCATTGGCTCTCGGGAACGGGCTCATACACATCGGGCAACCCATCCTCGAGCACGTCGATCGTCCCTTCCACTGTCGTTACCTCCAACCCCTCACTCGCCTTCAAAAGGCCTTCGATGACCAGGTCTTCGTTCCCTTCGATCCCACTGCGAACGACTCTCAGGCCGTGCACCAACGGCCCCACCTCGACCGTTCTCTGTTCGATCTTGCCATCGAGAACGATAAACACGAACTGCGACGACTGGTCTGTGCCGATGGCGGAATCGGGAATCAAGACGGCTTCATAGGGAGCGCTCCCAGGAATTCGTATCCGCGCAAACATCCCCGGCAAAAGGACCTGACCATTGTTGGGGAAGACAGCCCGGGCGCGCATCGTCGCCGTGGCCGCGTCAAAGCGATTGTCGACAAAATCCATGTGCCCGTGATGTGGGAAATCGGGCTCGTCGACCAAGCCGAGGTACGCAGGATTCTTGACCTCGCGTGAACTGCCCCGTTTGCCTAGGGCTGCGAGCCGAATGTACTTCAACACCTCCTGTTCGTTGGCGTCGAAGGTGCAGTAGATCGGTTGGACCGATGTGATGGTCGTCAATAGCGTGGCGGTGGCGGTCGTGCCGCCACTGATCAGGTTCCCTTCGTTGACAAACTCGCGGCTGATACGGCCCGTGATCGGTGCGGTGATCTTGGAATACTCCAGGTTGAGCTTGGCCGTTTCAACACCTGCATTGGCTGCCTCGATAGCCGCCTTGGCGGTTTCAATCATGGCGTTGGCGGATTCCACGAGGGCGTCGCTGGCTTCCTGATCCGCGTTGGCTTGCAGAATCTCAGCCTCACGCTGGTCCAGCTCATCTTGACTGGTCGCATTTCGGCTCATCAGAGTCCGGGCCCGATTGACCCGGGTGCGGGCAAGTTCGACAGCAGCAGTGCTCTGCAACTGCTGTGCTTTCGCTTCGGCAACTCCCGCCTCGGCCCGCAGGAGCTGGGACTCGGCTTGGCTCACCGCTGCTTGCATCGACTTGAGCTCGGCCTCGAAGGGCCTCGGGTCAATGAGAAAGAGAACATCATCCTTTTGAACGATTTCGCCTTCGTCAAAGTGAATTGACTGCAGGTACCCACCGACGCGGCTGCGAACCTCCACAAATTCGATCGGCTCGAGCCGTCCGGTGTACGAATCCCACTCGACGATTTGCTTGACAACCGGCTTAGCAACGGTGACTTGCGGTGGGGGAGGTTTAGCGGCCGCTGGCCCAGGGCCCTTGGGACTGCAGCCGGCCAAGCCCGCGCAGCCCACGACGGCCAGCGCCCCCAGCAGGCTGATCCCGACACCGCGGTGGCTTGCCAATGGGACTCGGGGCGGGACTTGGAAAATATCAGCAATTCTCATCGGCGGCTTCTATCGATCGGTGTGGTTCCAAGAAAATATATTTGCAGGCGATATTTTATCGATGAAATACTTGTCGGTCAACAAGCGATCGCTATGATATTCCTCATGAAGCTGCAAGAGGAACTCAAGCGACCGGCGCCCTACACATCGCTCCAACAGGAGACGCTAGTCAATCTGCTGCGTGCCGGCGACCAGATCGAGAATCGGCTGTCGCGATTGTTTCGCGAACACGGGCTGACCCTGTCGCGTTTCAACGTACTCCGCAGCCTGGCGTTGGCGAACCGCCCGTTGACCTGTGGCGAGATCGGCGAGCGGATGATTCAGGTCGTCCCGGCGATCACGTCGCTTGTCGATCGACTCGAAAAACACGCTCTGGTCGAGCGTCATCGCTGCCTCGAGGATCGCCGCGTGGTGCACGTATCGATCACCCAGAAGGGAAGGCAGCTCTCCGATGCGGTCGACCCTTCGCTCAGAGCAATGGAGGAGTCTCTGCTGAAAAGCCTCACTCAGGCGGAATTGAAGACACTGCTCGGGCTACTCGAGAAAACGCGTGAGTCGCTCTCTGCAAGTGAGTATTGAGATGGTACCGGCAGCATGCGCCGAAACAACAGCCGAGCTCGACCGAGGGGGTTCAGCAGACGTATCGGCCGAAACCGTCATTGTCGAACTCGCCCGCAGTTTGCATGCGAGCGGGGCACCCGCCTACGAACTGGACCAGGGGATGGAGGAAGTTGCCGCGTTCCTAGGCGAGCCCGCTACGTTCTTTTCGACTCCCACTTCGCTGTTCATCACATTCACCCACGAAGAGGGACACACGCGATTACTACGCGTCTACCCCAGCGACACGAACCTTGGGCGATACGCGGAACTGCACGAGACACAGAGGGCGATTCAAGTCGAAGGGATGTCGGTGTCGCAAGCCTGGCGTCGGATTGAGACGCTCGAGTCCACACTGGCGGCCTACAGCCCCGTGCTTCAGGTCATCGCTTTTGGAATCGCCTCAGCATGCTTCGGCGTGCTCGTGGGCGGAAACGCCACCGTCGTGACGTCCGCGGGCGTGATCGGATTGCTGACCGGCGGACTGCTCAAAGGGCTCGGACGGTGGAACTACCCGACCCATCTGATCAACATTGTGGTGGGCTTGATCGCGTGCATCCTTGCTAGCCTTGTGCAGTTCTGGGTTCCCAGCGGCAATGTCGAGCTAACGTCGCTGGCGGCCTTGATCGTGCTCGTGCCCGGCCTGCAACTGACGATCAGTATCAACGAACTGGCCACGCAGAACCTCGCCTCGGGATCGGCTCGCTTTGCCGGAGCGATGATGTCACTTTTGACACTCGTGTTCGGTGTCTACATGGGACACGCGTTGATCCATTCATGGGTGGAGATGCCAGCTCCGACACCGGCCAGCACTCCCGAGATCATCGTCTCAATGGCCTCGGTCATCCCCCTGGGCCTGTCCCTTGCGGTACTGTTCCAAGCCCGCTACCGAGACATCGTCTGGGTGGTCCTGTCGACGTTGATCGGTTACGGGTCGCTGCGATTGGCCGGTTTATGGCTACTCCCTTTTGCTGCTGTTTGGGCGTCGGCTGTCGGGGTCGGGGTCTGCGGTCACTTGATCTCTCGGTGGCGGCACACCCCTGCGGCGATCATGTTGATGCCAGCATTGATCTTGCTCGTCCCCGGCAGCCTGGGTTTCTTCGGCCTCTCGGCGATTCTGCTCGACAAAGATCTTCCCGGCGGCATCCATATCGTGTCGACGATGATGCTGACCTCGGTCGCAATTGTCGCTGGGTTGCTGACGACCGACGTCATCGTGCCGCCGCCGACGGCCACACCGGCCGGCCAGGGTAGCGAGACGGCGCCGCCCCGCTGACGGATCGATCCCCGCACGCCTCGCTGCGGACGGCGTCACTGGTGGGCGTCTGCCGGTGAGCGTCTGCCGGTGTCAAACGCCTTCACGGATGCCACCGAACCATTTAGAATCTTGCCTGATTTGAAAAAACACATTTTGACAACCTACCCACCCCGCGGATAAGAGATATGAGTGGTGACTGTGATTTTGGGCTGATCGGTTTGGCCGTGATGGGCGAGAACTTGGCCCTCAACGTGGAAAGCCGCGGTTACAAAGTGGCTGTCTACAATCGGACGACCAGTAAAGTCGACGATTTGTTAGCCGATCGAGCCAAGGGCAAGAACTTTGTCGGGGCGCATACCCTGGAAGAATTTGTCGGCGCCGTCGCCCGGCCTCGCAAACTGATGATGCTCGTCAAAGCAGGCCCCGCAGTCGATGCGATCATCGACCAACTCATTCCCCTCTGCGATGAAGGCGATATCCTCATCGACGGCGGCAACACCTACTATACCGACACCGAAGAACGCACCACGCGGGTCGAAGCAGCCGGGATGCTGTACGTGGGAGCGGGCGTATCGGGTGGTGAAGAAGGCGCCCTGAAGGGCCCGAGCCTGATGCCCGGTGGCACCAAAGCGGCCTGGCCCGAGATCAAGGAGATGTTCCAAGCAATCGCAGCCAAAGTCGGCCCCAATGACGACATTCCCTGCTGCGAATGGGTCGGTCCACGCGGTGCCGGGCACTACGTCAAAATGGTGCACAATGGCATCGAATACGGTGATATGCAGCTGATCTGCGAAGCCTATCAGATGCTGCATGAGCTCGGCGGTTTGTCCAACGATGAACTCTACGATGTGTTCGCGAAGTGGAATGAAGGGGAACTGCAGAGTTATCTAATCGAAATCACACGTGACATTTTCAGTGCCAAAGATGATCTCGGTGGCGATGGATACCTCGTCGACCAGATTCTCGATGTCGCCGGTGCCAAAGGGACTGGCAAGTGGATGAGCCAACTCGCCCTCGATCTGGGAGTGCCCAGCAGCTTGGTCACCACGGCTGTCTTCGCTCGCGGATTATCGGCGCAAAAGGAAGCTCGTGTCCGTGCTAGCAAAACGCTCAATGGTCCCTCGAAGGACCACAACCCCGAGATGTCGGCACTGGCCCAGCAGCTCATCGGTGACAAAGAAAAATTCATTGCCGCCGTCGAAGATGCGCTGTACGCGTCGAAAATCGTCAGTTACGCCCAAGGCTTCGTGCAACTCCAAGCGGCCTCGAAGGAGCATGACTGGGGACTCGATTACGGCCAGTGCGCCCTGCTGTGGCGCGGCGGATGCATCATCCGGGCCAAGTTCTTGGACCGGATCAAAGAAGCATTCGGTGAGCAGCCAGACCTCGAAAACCTGTTGCTCTACCCGTTCTTTGAAGAGGCTGTCGAGAACGCACAAGCCGGTTGGCGAGCCGTCGTTTCGGCTGCCTCGCTACTCGGGATTCCTGCCCCCGCCTTCAGCGCGGCCCTGAACTTCTACGACGGCTATCGTCTCGAACGCTTGCCCGCCAATCTCTTGCAAGCTCAGCGGGACTACTTCGGCGCCCACACCTACCAACGTGTCGACCGCGAGGGTGTCTTCCACAGCGAATGGCTCGACCTTCGCAAGCCTGTCTGAGACCTGCTGGAAACTCCCAGCAGGCTTGACGTCGGCTGACCGAGCCGTCGGTTTATTCGATGCTGGCTCCGCAATGATAAGCCGAGGGCCGCAACGGCCCCGGGTAGCGCCGCCTGCCCGGCCGCTTAGGAACCGGGGCTGAGTAAGTGTCATATTGGACGAACCAACGAGCTGCTCAGTATCCAGAAGTATCCCGTCAGGGCTGATAGAAAATAGCCGGTGGTTTGAGCGCAAGCGAACACCACCGGATAAGACGCGAGACGCAAGAGCCAACCCCGAATGGGGTGGAAGATCGTTCATGACGGGATCTGCGCCCCACTTCGGGGTCGACGTTCCACGACCAACGAGACACCACAGGTGGCGCTGCGCTGACCTACGGCTATTCTCTTGAACGCTTCCGGCGCAGGAAGACTTGCGAGGCTTAATAGTTCGTCGGCCCGTCCACCACGAAATAGCTTTCGCTAAATTCGCCACTTATTGATCACGCGTCTCGGCTCAATAACTCGACAGCGCGTGACGCCAACGGCAGGGGATGTGTCGGCCTCCGGCCTAAAGACGCGTCACAACAGCGACTGACACAAAAATGGTATCAACACGGTTCATCCGACGGAAGCGTGCGCAGAGCACAGCGGAAGTTTTTTTTGAGGCATGGCTCTCGTATCCAATGATCGTTCAGAAATGCGTCCCTGACGAACAAACAGTCTAACATTGATAATCACATCCCACAAATAAATCTTTCGATACGGGAGCCATGCCTTGAAAACCTCGGGCGCACGCTTCCGTCGGATGAGCCATCAACACCAACCTTTTAGCGCCCCAGCGATGACACTTTCCTGTCGGGGATGCCTGATCGGCTGCGCGTGTCAGTCGGTTGGTCGACGTTCTGCGGGGGCTTGGCCACTGGGCGATTTGGGACTGCCCTTGATGAACTTCGTTATCGCGGCCGGCAGTGGCGAATCCACTGTCAACTCTTCCCCGGTGACAGGGTGTACGAAACTCAGTGAACTGGCGTGCAAGGCGATTCGCCGCCGGATCCAGCGTGGGTGCGCCGCTCGCTCGGGTTGATAGTGCGTGTCGCCGAGTACGGGATGCAGAGCATGAGCAAACTGCACCCGAATCTGGTTGCGTTTCCCGGTCTGCAGGATGACCTCGACCAAGGTCGTGTCGCCAAGATCTCGAAGGACACGGTAGTGCGTAATCGCTTCCTCGGAATCCTTGAACGGCGTGGTCACATAGCGGTCGAGGTTGTTGCCCGTTGCCAAGTGATCGCGGAACGTGCCCTCTTGATCGGGTAGCTTCCCGGCAACGATCGCGTTGTAGATACGGCGCGGCTTTTGAAGCTTGAACTGTTCGATCAACAACTGCGCGATCGCCGCGTGCTTGCCAAAAATCAGCAACCCGCTGACCTCGCGATCGAGCCGGTGGACTAAACAGGCCTCGCGCTCGCTACGCGAATGACTGAGGTAGACCGAAACCCGCTCGACGAGCGTGTTCGGGTCTCCACGATCTGTGGGGACAGTGAGCGTGCCGGCCGCCTTGTCGACCACGATCAGATGGTCGTCTTCGTAGGCGATCGTGAAGGTACGGTCGTCCCACCGCTTGATCTTCTTCTCCCGGTACCGCTGCGTGGGGTCGTACGAGACAGAAACCTCATCACCGGGGCTCACCTGTTGGGACGGGTCACCACAGGCCTGGCCGTTGACTCGCACGCAACCGCGATCGATCATCCCACGTGATTGACTGTGTGAGGTCTCGCAGATCTGCCGCACAAAGGCATCCACTCTGCCGGTGGCGGATTCCGTAACGGTTTGAGAAACGACTTGGAGCGACATGGAGGTCCAGGGTGAAGTTCGCAAGAAAAGCGGCGCTGACGTATAGCCGGGTGGGCGTGTCGCAGAGGTTATATCCGAAAATGGCGATTTGCATAATCTGCAGCAATACTGCGCGATCGGTACTGCACGCGGCATGCCTTCGGTTGACCTTGTCGGCGCCGCTGGAACCGCGATGGCTGCGGCGCTGAGGTCAAGGACGCAAAAAATCTCGTTAGGGCGGGGGACTCGGTGCACGAACCCCGGCCCGGGGTACTAGAATCAGCATTGAAAACATCAACCTCGCGCTACCGGATTGTAAGTGCAGCGTTCCCCTACGGCATCCGACTCGAGCCAACGCTCGTGCGTTCTGCTGATTGATTTGGACAACTGTCCGCACGAGATACTCGATCTCGCTGAGACGGCTCAGCGTTACGATCTGATCATCGCTGCGCATGGCAGTCGCGAGCCCCGGGTACCGCTGGGACTGGCGACGGTACTGGGAGAGCTCGTCGCCCAAAGAAAAATTGAAATTTGGGCCATGCCGCCGGGCAAGAACGCGGCCGATTTCGGGATCACGTTTGTGGCCGGACGCTTGGCGGCGGAAATGCCCGGCAATACGACGTTCGCCATCGCATCGAAGGATCGTGACCTCGAGCATGCGGTGCATCTGCTCCAACGGAGTGGCTTTCAAGCAAGCCGCATCGATTCATCGAGCCATGCTACTCCCGGTACACCATCGCCAGCGGACATCTCGTTGATGGCCTGTCAATTGGCCAGTTCGCTCTGCGGGCGGGGAGCGAACTCGCGGCCCAAACGCCGCCGGGCGTTGCACTCGGTCGCCAAAGCCAGGGCGGGGACCGCCGAGGCGGGGATGTCCGCGTTGAAAGAACTCGAAGCAACAGGAGCGATTGAGTACGTCAACAACATCCCCGAATACAACAGCTCACTGTTGAAGTGCTTTGCGGCCAAGGCTCCCAAGAAGAAGCAGAAAACCGAGCCGCTGCCGTTGCAAAAATTGGTCACGCCACCTGCCCAGCCGCGGCCCGATGAACCGACCCAGTTAGAGTTGTTTCCGTAGCGAAGGTTGACTCAACGGCGAAACAGCCCGTACTTCGCAATGCAGTAGAGAGCCGCCACACCATCTTTCCAGGTGATCTTTTTGCCCTCATCGTACCAGCGATGCTGATAGCGGATCGGCCGTTCGGTAAAACGCAGTCCACGGCGGGCCCAGCGAGCGGTCAGCTCGATCTCGATTCCGAAGCGATTTTCTTGCAAGTCGGGCAAGATCGCTTGAAAGGTTTCTCGTGATGACAGCTTGTAACACGTCTCAACGTCACTCAGACGCGGACCGATGGCCATGCTCGCCAGCAATGTGATGAAGCCATTGACCGACTGATGCCACCATGGCGAGAGTTGGCGGTCGCTGTGCCCATAACGAGTCCCATAGACCACATCTGCGGAGCCCTCGATGAGCGGTTGCAAGAGACCGCGAATGTCATCGGGATCGTATTCGCTGTCGGCATCTTGAATGACGATGACGTCCCCCGTTGCGGCGGCGATACCGCTGCGGATCGCTGCGCCTTTGCCGCGGTTGACTTCGTGACGAATCAGCTGCACATCGCCCTCGGCACTACAGCGATCGAGAACGTCGGATGAACCATCGTTGGAGCCATCGTCGACGAGAATGATTTGCAGTGGCAGGCCGGTTTGGCGGAGGCGTTCGAGCACTTCACCGACCGTGGAACATTCGTTGTAGACCGGGACGATTACGGTCAACACGAAGCCCGGTGGCAAGGCGAAGATGGCCAGTCGCCGACAGGCATTTGACCCCAGAAAACGCTGCATTTCGTCGACATACTCGTCGGAGAACCAGCGGCCTCGCGAGGACGCTCGCAGCGCCGCATCAGCGGGTGGACTCGGGATTGCAGGGGGGACTTCATTCATGGCGTGGTGGGCAGACCGCTCGCACGGGCTCGGTTCAGTTTCTGACGAGTTTTGCACAAAAAAATCTTCCCACAAACATACCGTAATTTTCACACTCAAACGTCACCAATTCAAAAATCTCTGGAACATCGAGCTACTTTGTTGTTGACTTTTCGGTCCGCTAACGACAAAGTCTTGATGGCTTCAACACACGGGCTTTGCAAACGCCAAACGGGAAGCCGATCAGCTTGATCGGCCACCGTCGCGAGCACTTATCTTGCAAACCCCACGCTATTCCCAACGGAGTGCCGACGATGCATTTTGATCGAGTTACGAACACACTGTGCAGAGTTAACTCACCTCGAAAGTCTTCGCTTCACCCACACGCTGCTCGCGCGGCAGTTTCTTTCCAGCGACAATCCCTCTGGTTTTCGAGTCGCTGATCTCCAGCTCATTAGTCAACGCACCGGAAAGCGTTGTCTCGTGGTACGTCACAACGAATGTTGACGAGTCACCGGGAGATGGTAACAGAAGGACGCCACCACCGAACACTTGTGTTCGAGACACGGATCGTCACTCCCTTTTTTTCAGTTGATCCCTTGCGGTTTGCAGTTTTTAAAACTGGTTGACAACATTTTTGTCATGCAGGCTGGGGTTCCAGTGCGTCTCATGGACGAAATGCACCGGGGTTTCATTTCGGGATCAATGAAGCGGTTCCAGTGACACATGAAGTGAAACTGGACCGCTTTTTTTCGGAGTCTTCCAAACAAGGGACGAGGAAAAAAGTTGCGCTCGGGCGTTGTAGAAAACCACCAGTGGTTTCAACGCACGCGAACACCACCGGAAACGTCGCGTCTGCTTAACCGACCCGCTGCATCACCGTGTCGAGTGTTTTTCGCAGTGCCGAACCACTGGCGCGAATCCCTTGCACCTCCTTGGGCCATAGGTCGATCTCCATGGTCGCTTGCACACCCGTCCGGCCCAACACCGTGGGGACGCTCAGGGCCACGTCACGGATGCCATAGCAACCGCTCTGGACACTGCTGACCGGCAGCACCACTTGGCTATCGAGGACGATGGCATCGACGCAATCACGGATTGCGATACCGACCGCGAACCCAGCTCCACCCTTCCGCTTGATCACCTCGGCACCACTGCCACGGGTGCGTGTGAACAATTCACCCGCCATCGCAGGCGTCCAGCCGGGGTATTTGTCCAGTGGCAATCCGGCAATCGTGGCACTGCTCCAAATCGGCACCATCGATTCACCGTGCTCACCCAAGATCAACGCACGAGTCTGTGCCGGTGGCGCCTGCAACTGCTCAGCGATCAGTGAGCAGAAGCGGATCGTGTCGAGCTGTGTGCCGAGTCCCACCACCTGGCCGACAGGCAGGTCGAGCTTGTCCGCGGCCACGTAGGTAAGAATGTCAACCGGATTGCTAACCACCAACACGATCGCCGACGGCTTCGGACCAGCCGCTTTGATATCACGCAGAATTTGCATGAACAAATCGGTGTTCCGGTTGATCAAATCCAAACGCGACTCGTCGGGTTTGCGTCGCAGGCCTGCCGTGATGCAAATAATGTCGCTGCTAGGAATGTGCTCGTATCCACCTCCAGCGAACGTCTGGTTGGCAACGCTCGTTGAGCCATGACGCAGATCCAAGGCGTGACCGACCGCGAGTTCTTCATTGACGTCCAGCAGAGCAATCTCATTGACCAGACCACCGCATTGCAGTGCATACGCGGCGCATGAACCAACCAGTCCACCGCCACCAATAATTGAAATTTTCATTGTCAGAAATCTTTGTTGATTAGCTACTAGCTATTAGCTGTTGTGGGAACGAGGGGGATGGGTAAATTTCGGCCGATTGATGCAGCGACATTTCTTGCTGAGCCGCTAGCTGGGAAGCTGGGAAGCAATTAGCTAAGCAACGCACGTTCAATTTCTGTCGTAGTGGACGAGTCCAAAGCCGCAGGACTCGTCGCCTCGTCCACTACAAAAACCGACACTTATTCATCGTGTGTTGCTAACTGCCAAATGCCAACTCACTATCGGCCCATTTGACGAATGACTTCGTCGGTGATCGCCTTGACCAATTGGGCTTCATCGACGCCTGGGGGCAGCGCGGGTTTGCCGTTGCTGTTGGCATCACCGGAGGTCTTGATCGGTGGCGGTGCTGGGAAGGCGCGACGTTCCACGCCCGTGTCTTCCCATGAGTCGCGGAAGATATCGTTGGCGCAGATATCGCAATCTTCGTAGTCGGGTGTGTTGCGTGGGTCGGCGAAGCCCCATTTCTGTTTCAGGTCGAGCAGTTCCCGTGACTTCTCTTCGTTAAGGAACGAGACATTGCCGAGCTGCTTGGCGAGCATCAGCATCCGGCAGTAGGAATCGAGAATCTCTGTCCACCAATACGCTTGCTCGACTGTTTCGCCGTAGGAAACCGTGCCATGGTTGGCAAGGATCATCACGTTGGTTCTGTTGACGTACGGAATGATTGTGTCGGCAAAGGCCTGACCACCAGGGGTTTCGTATTTCGTGATCGGCACGTCACCGAGAAAGACTTCCACCTCAGGCAAAATGCACTGGGGGATCGGCTCACGGGCGATCGCGAAGGCCGTGGCGTGAGGCGGGTGACAGTGCACGACGCTGCGGATGTCGTCGCGTTGTTTGTAAATTTCCAAGTGCAGCAACGCTTCGCTCGATCGCTTCTTACGTCCCGAGAGCTGCTTTCCGGTCATGTCAACGAGCGAAATGTCGTCGGGTTTCAGGAAGCCTTTGCAGTGCAGCGTCGGAGTGCAAAGAACTTCGTTTTCGCTGATCCGCACGGTGATATTGCCATCATTGGCAGCGGCAAATTGCCGGTTGTAAATCCGGCTGCCGATGTCACACATGTCTTGTTTGATCTTATGAATGTTTTCCATGAGTTTGCTTTCTAAAGGTGAGAGTGAGGGTTATCGGCGGCGAGTCAGTGGGCTATCCCAGAAGGGGTCTGACCCTTTGGAGGCGAATCATTTGAAGTGGTTTTTTAGCGGCCTCGCCGGAGCGGGTCAGACCCCTTTCCGGTTAGGCTCCTGGTAGATTAGTTCGAAGGGTCAATATTCAAGTGGTCTAAAATCGCGACGATGGAGGCGTCGATCGGTTTAACGTCGGGTTGAAACGGTGCTGCGGCTTCGGGCCCCTCAGCGAGCGCCACGAGGTCGCCGTGGCCACATCCGCATAGATCCCATGCAACGATCAGATCATTGCCCGGCACAGGAACATCGAGGTCTTCGATTCGCTCGACCACCTCCACGCACCGCAGCGTTGCGGCATGCAGATCGGGATGCATACGCGATAGCGTGGTATTGCCGAGCACACGAGCGATCTTCATGACAATCCTCCGGCAACGGTGATCTTCGGGTTCACTCGCGATGCCCCGGAGTTGGGCCTGGCGATTGCTGCGATCGCCCCCGCGAGGGCGACCAGGTGCAGGTGAGCCGTATCGAGCACGAAGGTGTTCGGGCTGAGATCACTCAGAAACCGCGGGATGTCATCGAGTCGATTGATCGCAACGACACAGCGGTCTGATCCAGTGTGCTGGTGCGCGGTGATCGCGGGCCGGCTGGACAAGATCACTGCGAGTGACGATTGATTGCAAAGCCGAACTCCGCGGCTGATGGCCTGCTTCTTCACCGCAGCCAAGAGCTGGTCGGGGACACTGCCATCTCGCTGCAGGTGGACGGCGCGGGAACCGGGCAGGAATTTGGCCTGCGTCACCTCGGCACCTGCCGTCGTCCCCGCATCGACTCGGGTCAGGGCGATGCCCCGCTGACGCAGTTCATCGCGGGCCGCTGGGGTGACCACGGTGCGAGCCGATACCTCAACGCAATTGGTCGATGCATTGATCGCAGCGATGTCGTCGAGCGAGCAAACGCCGCCGGAGATAACGTGCGTTCCCGGCGCCGTCTGCGACGTGGGAGATTCGCTATCTTTTCCTGCGGCCTGCTGCCGCAACTGAGCCAGCACGCGGCCAACGACCCCTTCGATATCAATCGAGGCATTCGTCGAGGCGTTCGTCGATGCATTCATCGAGGCACTCTTCAATGCGGAATCGGTAGGGCGATACAGGATTCGGGACACGGGATACGTTGGCGAGCGGATGTCGGTGGAAGATAAAGGAAGAAGCAGTGTGAAACGCGTCAGTCGATGAGGCCACAAACACTCCACCGCGCCGGGCAGGAGCGGTCACCTGTGATGTCGCCGATCGCCGACCCATCGCTGGTGACCATCACGAAGTCACCACTGCGACAACCGAGCGGGTCGAGCATCAACAGAGGCGGTCCATCAGCGGACTGGTCAGCGGTGAGTGGTTGGGCGACCACCAGACGGCGGCCAACGAGCGATTCGTGCTTGACGGTCGCTCGGGCATGGCCCAGAACTTTCGCGGTTTGCATGAGCGTTTAAATCACCCGCAATTCGTCGACCATGCTACAGCGGCGTTCACGCGTGAACGTGTTCGGGCTGGTCACGCCTTCGCCTGTCGGACCGGCAATGGAAAAGGAGAGGTATCCTTCGCCGCCCAACCCGAGGCTGGCCATGCAAGGACCGTTCTTGACATACAAAGTCGTGTCGAGCTCGCGCCCCATCTGAGTCATGTTGTGAACGTTGCGCGAGTGGATGATCGCGGTGTGACGGAAACCGTGTTCGTAGTGTTTGGCCATCGCGATGGCGTGATCGATGTCACGAGCACGCACGAACGGAACGAACGGCATCATCTGTTCGACGGTGACGAAGGGGTGGTGCTCGTCGGTTTCACCGAATACCAATTCGCAACCTTCGGGCGCGTTGGCACCCGCTGCCCGGGCCAACACACTGGCGTCTCGGCCGATGAAGTCCTTGGCTGCGGCATCGTGTTGGTCGTCGCCGACCTTGACGATGGCTTGCGAGGTGAGTTTGGCGATCTGGGCGGCGTCGAGTTGCATGGCACCGGCGCGTCGCATCGCGGCCATCATGTCATCGAAGACTTCCTCGACAACGAAGACTTCTTTTTCGGAAATGCACAGTAGGTTGTTGTCGTAGGACGCACCTTGGATGATGCATCGGGCTGCGTTGTCGAGATCGGCGGTTTCATCGACGACCACAGGTGGGTTGCCCGGGCCCGCGACGATCGCGCGTTTCCCACTGCGAAGCGCGGCCCGTCCCACCGCTGGTCCGCCCGTCACGCAGATCAGGGCAATGTCGCGGTGAGCGAACAGGCCGTCGGCGCTCTCGAGCGTCGGCTCCGCGAGCACACAGATCAGGTTATCAATACCGACCTCCGCAGCAATCGCTGCGTTGAAACGGCGGACGCCTTCCACGGCAACCTTCTTGCCCGACGGGTGCGGGTTGACGACCACCGCGTTGCCGCCGGCAATCATACTGACGGCGTTGCCTGTGATCGTTGGGAGGCTGTGTGTGACGGGGGTAATCGCGGCGATCACGCCAAAAGGTGCTCGCTCGATCAAAGCGAGTCCATGATCACCACTGAACGCCTTGGTCTCGAGAAACTCCGTACCGGGCGAGAGTTCGCCGAGCGTCCGCAGTTTTTCGATCTTGTGTTCCGGTCGGCCGATGCCCGTTTCATGCATCTCCATCAAACCGAGTTCTTCGCACTGCTCGATGCTCACTCGGCGGATGATGTCGATGACTTGTTTGCGTTCCTCCATCGTGCGGCTGCGCAGTTGCTCGTGAGCGGCACGGGCCGCCGCCACCGCTTCGTTGACATCGGTGAAGATACCGTTGCGTCCCGCACCGGGCGCCACGTTTCGGCGGAGTGGCTCGGTTGCTCCGGGAGGCATCGGTCCGACCTCAGAGAGGACAGCCGAAACGACGTTGCGAATCAGGGTTTCGTCAAATTGCATGATGTTTAGGCTTCCTTTGTTCTGTCAAAGACAGATTTCTTTTCAATGTGAACGCTGTCGACGATGCCGGTGATGACCGCGTCGATGGGAAGTGATTTGGTCTCCGGGGTCAGACGCGCGGAACTGCCCTGGCAAACCAGAACGAGGTCCCCTTCGCCCGAGCCGAGCGTGTCGACCGCGATGAATGTTCGTCCCGTTGTGACCAAGGACGCCCGCGTATCGGCATCGAGCCGATAGGGCTCGACAATCAATAGCTTGTGACCTTTCATCGACGCCACTTTCTGGGTCGCGACAATCGATCCGGTTACGCGTGCTAAGAACATGAGAGAGTGGGTACGTGGAAAAGTGGGAGGGGTGGGTGGCTACTGGCCAATCGCTTGTTTGGCCCGTTTGGCAACGATCCATTCTTCGTTGGTCGGGATCACCCAAATTTGAACTTGGCTGGATTCACTCTGCAGTGAGCCCTCGCCACCGGATTGCTTGGCCTGTTCGCGGTGATTCACGTTTCGATCGCTGTCGAGTTCGATGCCGAAGGACTGGAGCTGGTCGCAGACTGCCTCGCGAACAACCTCCGAGTTCTCGCCAATCCCTCCGGTGAAGACGATGGCGTCGAGGCCGCCCATGGCAACCATCATGCCACCGAGATGTCGACGAATCTCTTCGACGAACACCGACAGGGCCAACTTCGATTTCTCGTCACCTTCGGCAGCCGCCGCTTCAATGTCTCGAAGATCACTGCTGCGATCACTCAAACCTTTGAGACCTCCCTCGTGGGCCAGGGCGGTCAGCAATTCGTCGAGTGACTTGCCGGTTCGCTCGATCAGCAGCGGAAGTGCGAACGGATCGAAATCGCCGACTCGGTTGTTCTGCGGCAGGCCCGTTTGCGGGGTCATGCCCATCGTGGTCATCACGCTCTGACCGTTTTGGATCGCGGTCAACGAACTGCTGCCACCGAGATGGCAAGAGATCACGCGGGCGTCGTTTCGGCCGAGCAAATCAGCAACGCGTTCAGCGATGTACCGATGACTGGCACCGTGAAATCCCCATTTTTGAACTTGGTAGTCATCACGCCATCCCTGGGGAACCGCGTATAACCTGCGGGCTTCGGGAATGGTGTCATGAAACTCAGTTTCAAAAGCGGCGACCAAGGGCAGATCGGGGAATCGCTCCCGCAGTAGCTTCATCGCTGCGATATAGGGTGGGTTGTGCGCGGGGGCGGCGGCATTCATCTCCGCCATCGCCTCGAGCAGATCGTCATCGACCAAAAACGTCCCGCTCTTGCGTCCGCCATGAACGGCTTTGAAACCGATCGCAGCAACCTCGGACGCATCCTTGACACACCCGTGCTGCGGGTCGGTCAACTGATCCAAACAGGCCTGGACAGCCACACCGTGGTCCGGGACAGGCATCTCGGAGACCTCGTGATACTCGCCAATGGTGACCTCGCATCGACTTGTCGAAGCGTCACCGATGCGTTCGACCGCGCCGCGTGCAAGCACACGGGCATCCGGACGCACGTCGGGCGATTGGAGGTCGCCGCTGACGTCGAGCAGTTTGTATTTGAAGCTGGTCGAACCCAGATTCGCAACGAGGATGAGCATGGGAGATCTTCCTTGAGTAACAGAGGTCAGGCGGGGAACAGTTCAGCCGAAGTAAGCCGCGACCAGCCCTTCGGCAGGTCGTGGGATGATATGGCTGCTGACCAATTCACCGATTTGAGCTGCGGCGCTGGCACCGGCTTCAACGGCTGCACGGACACTGCCAACGTCACCGCTGACGACGGTCGTGACCAAGCCACCACCGAGATCGACTCGCTTGACAATTTCAACGTTGGCAGCCTTGGCCATGGCGTCGGTCGCTTCAACGAGGGGAAGCAGACCTTTGGTTTCGATCAAACCGATTGCATCATTCATGATTGTGGGTTTCGTGTATTGAGTTCAAATTTCAGAATTGGGGAGGGCAAGCGAAAGCGGTAGAGAGACTACTTTTTCGCTGCTGCTGTGGCGGGTAGCTTGATAACCTTCTCGAGGTCACCGTGAGGCCGAGGAATGACCTGCACACTGACGACTTCGCCGATCCGGCCCGCTGCAGCGGCACCCGCGTCCGTTGCTGCTTTCACAGCTGCGACATCGCCAGTCACGAAAACTGCCGCGAGACCCGCGCCGACCTTGTCCCAGCCGAGGAACTGCACGTTGGCAGCCTTCATCATTGCGTCGGACGCTTCGACGAGGGCAACGAACCCTTTCGTCTCGATCATGCCGAGCGCTTCTTTAATTTTTGCCATCGATTTCAACCTTCTTTAGAGAGAGGGGGGGAGTTGGGAGAGAGTAAATGAAAAGGAGTCACTAAGAGCCTGTCGCTCGTAGCTGTTATTCAATGCCCACAAGCACAGGGCTGAGGCATGGGTTGGAGGTGGACCTCACTGGCGGCGTCCAGATGGCACGCGTTGCCTTCGTCGGTATCAATGTGAACTTCAAGCTTGGCCGCCTTGTCAGCTCGTACCAAGACGTCATCGAATGTCATGCTGCAGTCCGCACTCTTGATCAGAAGCTGCATCATGTCACCGTTGGCGACACCGAAGTAGGCTGCGTCGTGATCGTTCATATGAACATGGCGGGCCGCCCGAATCACACCCTGATCGAGCTGGACCGTTCCGGCTGGGCCGACCAACACGCATCCAGGTGTACCTTCAATGTTGCCGCTGTGCCGGACCGGCGCGTCGATCCCCAACGAGATGGAATCGGTGAAGGCCAGTTCGAGTTGGCTGAAGGCGCGTGTGGGACCGAGCACACGGACGCTGGGGAGCATCCGGCGACGTGGGCCGACAACCATCACAGTCTGCTTAGCGGCATAAAAACCGTCTTGATACAGATCCTTGTCCGGCTCGAGCACGCTGCCCTTGCCAAACAAAATCTCGACGTGTTCGTCCGTCAGGTGACAATGACGGGCCGATATGCTCACGCGCAGATTCGGCTTGCCATCGACCCAACCCAACGGGGAACTCGACTTGGCCACGGGGGGATTCGCCGACGCAGATGGTAGCGCAGAGCCACCTGGGGGTTGCGTTTGACGGATAGCGCTGCGGACGAGCGCCTCGATCTGCGTTCGATCGACTGTCATGCTCATAGGGAGTTAGCCGAACCGGCTTGGTCAGAGGAAATGGGATGAGAATTGTGTGCGATGGGCGAGCACTGCGGTGATTCAGCCTCCGCCGGGCGAGCAGGCGATGTCGCCTCGCCGATGGAGGCCAATAGTAGTTCGACGCAAAGGGAATCGAATGATTCGACCCAGCGATTTTTCAATTCGCTGTCGGTCACCACCCTACCCACGTCTTCCAACCCGCATATCTGGGACAGACTGACTCTGCCGAACTTGCTGCTGTCGGCCAACACGATCGTTTGGTCAGCAGCCGTCAACATCGCCCGTTCACTCTCGACCAACATCATGTCGCTGTTGAAAAAACCCCGCTCGGTCACGCCAGCGACCGAAAGAAAGGTCTTGGTCACGTTAATGTCCGCTAACATCGCGTCAGCCATCGGGCCGATCGCAACCGATGTGCGGCGCCGGACACAACCTCCGATCATGATCAAATCAATCGAGTCACTCGTCGACAGCAGATGCGCGACAGGCAACGAGTTGGTCACCACCTGCAGAGGTCGATGGACAATTAATCGAGCAAGTTCGTAAACCGTGCTGCCGCCATCGAGCAGGATCGTATCACCGTCATCGATCAGTTCAGCTGCCGCCCGGCCGATCGCCTGCTTCCGTGGCCAACCGTCATCACGATGGCTGCGGAAAGTGTTGATCGTGTCGGATTGCCCCGTCCAATAGACGCCACCATGAGTGCGCCGCGCCTCACCTGCCTCCTCGAGGACTTCCAGATCTCGGCGGACCGTCGACTCGCTCACTCTCAATACCGACGTCAACTCGCCCAACGCCGCAAACCCTTGGGCGCGGACATGGTCGCGAAGTCGTTCTCGGCGAGCCTCAGTGGACAAAGCTTTTCTTTCATCCGGGTGACAGAATTCAGTCATTGCCGGACAGTATTCATTCACCGGTGGCGCTTTTCAAGCATGCAAATGCCGGATCCCCCGATTTTAGAGAAAATAAGAAGGATGGGCGATCGAGAACCACGCCTGAGCCGGTCGCGAGCGTGGCTGGCCCGAAACGGGCGGAAAGGCGGATCGCAAACGTTCCGCAGCCATGACGGAACCGGTCGCTACGCAGGAAGTCCCTCGGCGTGTCCCCCCTGAACCGACAACTTGATTCGATCCTCAGCCGCTCGGAACGCCGGAGCGGCTTTCCAGAAAATTCTCCGCTCCCAGGACACCTCGCAAAAAATCCGGCTCCAATTCAGCGTCCGAATTGCTTGAATGCAGGACCGAAATATCGCCGGTTGTCTCAAAGATCACTGCGAGAACCTGATCGTAGTTCAACGCATTGGCTTCGCGCAGCTTGCCGAAGACGTCGGCTCGGCTGACGTTGGCTTTGCGGAGGTTGTCGTCAAGAAAATGACGGCCGGCCATCAGTAACAAAGGCTCATTGTCGACCACTTTGCTGACACCGGAGATGCGCGATCGCAGGAACGCGAGGGCCCACTGACCGAAATAGAGGCATCCAATCGCGAGCACGCCCATTACCAGAGTTGGATTGGCCGAGGATATCGTCGACGCGAACAAGGAGCCCACAGCAACTGTCATCGCGAAGTCCGCAGCTGACATTTTGGAAAAGCTCCTCAGCCCGACTAAACGCGTGAAAAGCAGTATCGCCGCATAAGTCACTAGCGACGAGAGCAGCACCATCGCCATGTCGGGCGATGCGGCGGTTATCCATTTTTCGATCATGTGTGCTTCCTTATTATCCGCGCCCCATTGGCAAAACGACACCCTCTTTCAAGTCGGCACTTGCGATATCGACGCAGGTAACCGTGAGGGGTTAGAACCGGTAGATCGCCGAGGTTGTCGCTGACGGGCACGTGAGCGCGGCCACGGATCCACCCGCCAGTAGAGTTTCCCGCACCGCGAGACTAACGAGGTCGCAATCGCCCCGCTCGTCCACGCGAGCCGTGCTGGAATCACGATCAAAGACGCCACACTGAGCTTCTGGCTCACCCGCGTCCTCGGATTTAGCGAGCAAGAGCGTATCGACGCGCCCCGATGCTGCTTGCGAGACGATTTTGGCGATATCCGTCGAGCCAGCCTCATTCGCAACAGCGGTTCCTAACGACTCCACCAGCGCATCTTCGGATCCCTTCAGCAGGCAAGCCGACGCCTCCACGAGACGCGACTTCAACTGCGAGTCGCTCAGTCCGTCGGGACTGGCGTGGACAACCGACGCGATTTTGACATCGTTTCGCCCTCCGAAGTGACCGGCTACCTCCTCGGTCGCGAGCACGATCAGCGGGTGAGCGGTGTTGTACAAGGCGTCCGCAAGACGCTTGCCCACCCGGGACAGGTACATGTCGCGATCCGCTTCGATTTTGCCTTCGCCCTCACCGTGTCCATGGAACATCGCATTCTCGCCGCTGCTGGCGCCGGAAGGCCCGCGTGCGGCGGACTGGGTCGAGAACTGCAACTGCTCCTCTGGGTCTCGAGCAGTCACCAAATCGTCCATCGTGACTGGGAATGACTCAGTCGCAAGCTCGCGAGCCTGGTGCCCGTCGCATTCAAAAAGCCTCGCCTGTTCCCATGAGAGAGCCAACGCCCGAACCGTTCCTCCACCACACGCCGCAGCGGCGATTGAGGGCAAGTAGTAGTGCTCGGCAACGCAGACATGCTCGGCGGGCGAATGAGACAACCTGAACCGATGCTGACCGTCCTTGGACAGAAACAAGGCGAAACCTGCGAGTTGGTTCTGCCAGAATTCGTGGTCTTGAGCGAGCCCCTCCAGCTCCACCAGACTCTGACGCACCTGCGAGCACTGATCCCCCACTTCTTCAATGGCCTGCTTGAGCAGATTCTTGAAGCGGATGGGGTTCTCGGTGGTCTTGTGGCCGTCCTCATGCGTGGGCATCAGGATCGACACACAGAGCCCCGATTCACTGCCTATCAAATCAACGAGATCTTGTTTTGTGGGATGATCGATCATGGTGGTCTCCTGGCGGTTAGTTATCGATAGTCGAAACTTCTATCCCACAGTGCAGCAAACGGAATACCAGAGCGGCAGTTCGGCCGGTGAGATTCCGACGATCTTCGCGACACCCCATACGACGAAATCGCTTTGGGAACGGCAGTTGCGGTGCTAGACGATTGGTCGCGTGAGGGAATTTCCTGGGCAGAAGCGATGCTCGCCCCCTCACAGAACAGAATCTTTTCCCCACATAAATGAAGGAATGAAACCATGAAGAATCACATCAAACGAATCGCCTATGCCACAGCACCTTTCATCGCGTTGACGTCGCCGGCCTCGCTGCTGCATGCGGACGAACCCAACGACGCAGGGCCACGTTACGAAGACGATGCCTGGTACGACGTCTCCGAATGGTTTGACGGCAATGACTACAACCCCACCGACGAAGCGATCGGACGTTGGGATAATGAGACGTTCAGTGTCTACGAACAGCGTGATGGCACCGACCAAGACAACGACGTCGAGAGCGTTAGCGCCGAAGAGTTCTACGGTGAAGACTGGGACGATGGATACGGCACCTATACCGACGCCGATGAAGATGGCGTGTACGAATCTTTCGCCCGCTACTTTGACACCGACAACGATCGCTTAGACGACAGCTATGCGACCTATCGAGACGCCGATGGTGATGGGACCTACGAGGACTACGAATTCAGCGAACTGGGCAACAACACCGAGCACGACGTTCGCAGTAGCAACGTAGCCCAGACGACGCAGCAAGGGCTCAGCGGAAAAGCTGTCAAGGTCTCCGGCACGATCACTGAAGTCAAGAACGTAAAACGTCTCCGGGAGATGTCTCGGCTGCTGAAAGTGGAATACGGAGACGGTGAATCGCTGTGGGTCGACATGGGCGGCGATCGAACGATGAGTCTGTTCGAAGGCGATAAATTCACCGCGATCGGGCCGATTGCCAAAGCAGGCAACAAGCGAGTCCTGATGGCAACCACAGTCGAAAAACTGGGGTTGAGCCGGGCAATCACACGGGAAGGACGCAAATACAGCGGAACGATCGATTCGACCAAGGTCGCAACCGTGCAAGGCGAAAAACACACTGTCGCCAAGCTGAAAACCGAAGGAGGTAAGATGATGACCGTGGATATGGGCGTCGTCGACGACTCCAAGAAGTACCAAGACGGCGACCAAGTTGACGTCACCGGCGTCCCCGTGAAGCTCGGCGACCGGGTGATTCTCATCGCCGACAAGACCACCCTCTAGAATCGCTTAGCAACACACGAGGAATAAGTGTCGGTTTTAGAAGTGGACGAGGCGACGAGTCCTGCGGCTTTGGACTCGTCGCCTCGTCCACTACGACAGATATGGATCGTCTGTTGCTAAGTCGCCCGATAGCATTGATTGTTTGCGCACAGCGACCCCCGGGGCCGCTGTGCTCGCATTCGTTAGTAGCCGGCCGATGCTCTCGCCGGCAGCCAGCCGGAGCGACCGCCCGCCCATGCATGGGCGGGCGCAACCGATTGGCGAGATCGACTCGCCGCAGGTGGCCCCGTCGCGGCCGGCGGTTGAGCGTCCTACCGTGGCAGCATGCCGCAACATGGGAATGATTAGCGAACGGCGATCAAGCAGTTGCCAACCCGGATAACGAAGGTTCCGTCGACCGCGGCGGCACCGTAGAGAGTGGGCTTGCTAAACATCGCCGCCGCGCGTTTCCGCTCCTCGGATGTTTCTTCTGCCATCGGCTCGGCCGCGGGCAGCGTCTCTTCATTCCAGGTTTCGTTCTCTGCGAGAACTTTGAATTCAGGACCGGCTGCTAGCACAGTGACCACACCTTGTTGACCGAAGCAGTAGATTCGATCGCCCACCGCGATGGGTGTCGCCCAACATGACTGCTCGATGCGTTTGGTGTAGACATCTGCTCCGGTCTCCGCATCGAAACAGTAAACGACCCCTGCGCGATTGATCCAATATGCCAGCCCCTGGTGGATGATGGGCGAGGCCCAACTCGGTGACGCTTTCTCGGCGACCCATTCCCGCTGCACCGACCATTCGCCGTTTTGCTGGGCCACTTTCAATAGACAGTTTGAGTCTTTTGACGACCCAGCATCTTCGCCGTTGCGGCCCGCCGAAGCGCCAATGAGGAACCGGCCGTCGCCCGAGTCAATCGGCGTGGTGCCGGTGTTGCCGCCAATGTCAGTAAAGGTCCACAGGAGTTCACCGGATTCAGGATCGTAGCCATCGACGCTCCCTGCGGAACTGACCACGACTTGCGAGGTGCCGTCGATTTCCATCAGGGCTGGCGAACTCCAGCTACGGCGGGGAGTCCGCTCGGCTTTCCACGAGGTTTCACCGCTCTTCTTGTCCAGTGCCAGCAAGCAGCTCGGCCCATCGTGTTCCAGCAAGACAAACACCTTTGCTTCACTCTGGCAGGGCGATGCGCCCAGACCAAACTCCGCGGTTAGCGGCCCGTTATCTTTACCAAGGTTCCGTCGCCACAATTCGTCGCCATCGTGCGAGTATGCAACGCAGTCTCCACTCTCGTAGAGCGCGACCACACGGTCGGCGTCGACAACTGGCGTCGGAGCGGCGCGACTGACATAGTGGGAGTTTTTGACGGGAAACGAATTCGCAATACTCTCGCGCCACAACTCTTTGCCGCTTCCCAAATCCACGCATGTCGTGTGATAGGTGTCCTTGTTAGGCCCCTCGACGCTAGTGACGAACACGCGATCGGCCCACACCACCGGGCTGGATTGCCCTCCTCCGGCTAGCTCCGCCTGCCAGGCGACGTGTTCGGTGGGAGTCCAGTTCAATGGGAGTGATTGTTGGGTTTCAGAAGTGCTGCCCGCGCCCAAGAATGCCGGCCAGGCATCGACGCTTCCAGTTGCCGATACGAGAAGCAGTGTGAATATCCAGGTCATGATGATCTTTCGAATGTAAAAAGGGTTGGCTCAGTCGGATCCGACCGGTTGAGTGAATAAAAAATCAGTAGGCGGGAATGACTTGTTGGTCGGCAATGGAACCGATCAGACGCCACGCTTTCGCATCGATCGAATCGGTCGTGAATCGCACCGAACCGTCGGCGAATAATACCATCACGCCACCCATGTGACGACTCCGCCCGCTCTTGATCGCCGCGTAACGGGAGTAACAGTCGTTGATAATGGAGTTGGGACCGTGGGTATGATGATACCCCGAGTCATTGACCGAACCGTCCGCCCATTTTTCGCCGCGGCGAAAGATCGCAGCACTGGAATCGTCCAAGCACCACGAGTCCTCAATCGTTAACGCGTCGGCGTTCCAGACCGACGCGGTCTCACGCTCGGCACCGAGGTTGGCAACCCCTCGCGTGCTGTCGGGAAGTCCGGACCCCACCAAGGTTTCACAGAATGCCGCTGTGTTGGATGTGCCGTCGAGCATATCGCGAAACCGTTTCTGGGAATCGGTGAAAAACAGCCCATCGCAGTTTTCATAGACACCGCCGTCGGCAGCAGTGCCGTTGTTTGCATGGTAGTTGCAGGCGCCCCATTCCTCGCTGATGTTCTGACGGACGTCACTCGGGCACAGAAATGTTGGCACTCGCGTGGCCACCGCCGTCCCCAGGTCCGGATGCGTAACGACACCAGGAGGAGGCCCCATTGAGAAAAGGTAAAGCGGCTTCTTCAAGTCGATTGCCCCATAGACGGCGGACTGCTCCAGGTAAGGTGTCAGCAGCGCCAGGGGTCCCCAGCGATAGAACGATTGCTGTGAGGCTGGGACCGGTGCCTTTGCTTGCAGTCGCTGCGAAGGAAAGTGGTTCAAGGTGTCGTGGTGCATGTGCAGGGCCAAACCGATCTGTTTCATATTATTGCTGCACGACATTCGCCGAGCCGCTTCCCGCGCCGCTTGGACCGCGGGCAGTAACAGACCGACTAGAACTCCAATGATGGCGATCACAACGAGCAGCTCGACGAGCGTGAAGCCCGATCGCCGGTGGCATGAGCGGTGTCGTTTCAACCGCCCCGTGCAATGGTAAGTATTCATGATATGAGTGAATTTGAGTGAAAGTGATTCAAGAGCGAGGTTCCCGATGGCTGCGCAGCGTCGATTCCAAACGCTTCGGTGCAGTGCGCAACGCTCCGCCGACCGGTTGCGATCGGCGAAAAGGGAAACAGAGAGTTCGACCGAGGTCTCGCCTAGGGAACGGGCGGATCCACACTCTCACTCATCGATGGCGCCGACTCACTGAGCAACGGCAAACGATACAGCAGGGGAGGGTCGGGACGCGAAATCCCTGAGGGCGGCACGTCAAGAACGGCGGAGGACAAGAGTGTCCAAACGAGGTCGATGCCCCGACAATGGCTGACACTCTGCAGCGATAGGAGCCGGAGCGACGTCGGGGTGGCGGCCGCAGGCTCCGCGGGCCGGTCGGAACAAGTTTGCCCGCAACAGCGACCGCAACTCTTCTCGTCGGCAGCCGGTGCGGTTGCCAGGTCGGATTCGCTCGATTCTCGAGCCGCTCGAGCAACGAGGAAATCAGGCGCTTTGACACCGTTGTCATTGGCCCACTGCAACTTCTCAGCATCGCTATGGCAGCAACAACGGTCCCAGCAGAAATCCGCATCGGTGCAACCGCAGGGGCAATGCTCGCAAGGAAATCGCCCCTCTTTGGTCGGGACTGGGCGGGAGAGCGGAACCCCTGTCAATCCAAGCAGCAACACCAACAGCAGAACGCTGCTGATCGAGCGCTGCCAAATCGCTTTGACGCCGCGGCGATAGAAAGAAAGTGCCAAAGAAGAAGGTTCCGAATTCAATCACGAACGCATGCAGGTCCGCTCCTCACCCCAGATAGATTAATCAAACTCCGAAGTAGGACAAAGGGGCGAAATGTCGCAGTCCGTCGACCGGAGGAGGGGCGGGGAAACGACCGCCCGAACCGGGCCCCGGTTGCAGCGCCAGGAGACCTCGGTCGCAGCGCCAGGGGACCTCGGTCGGAGAGGCAAGAGACCTCGGTCGCAGAGGCAGGGACCTCGGTCGGAGCGACTGCGGGGCCCGCGCGGCAGATTTGGACGGCATCCCCGCTCTGCTCTCCCTCGCCTCGGTTGGCCAGGACGGCTATGATGCCGATTGACCCGACCGACAGTTCCCCTCCGTCCGCCGACGAAACACATCGATGCTCTCGACCGCCGCCCAGCACAACGCCGCTCAATCCGACCTTGCCTTTCAGCGCTGCATCAATCCCAACTGCGCTGCGACCTACGAGACGATGAGCATCCGCACCTCGTGTGACCGCTGCGGAGACCTACTCGATATCGCTTACGATTGGGACCGGGCCGCTGTCCCGGGCCAGCTCAGCGATTTCGAAGCGATGTGGAGCCAACGCAACAACCCCGTGCGGTTTTCGGGGGTATGGCGATTCCATGAACTGCTGCCGTTCGCCCCGCAGAGCAAAATCGTGACCGTTGGAGAGGGTCAGACGCTGCTCCAGCAAGCCGATGAGGTTGCCAAGTACGTCGGACTGAATCCTGGCCAATTGCACTTGCAATACGAGGGGATGAACCCCTCGGGCAGCTTCAAGGACAACGGGATGTGCGCCGCCGTGACGCACGCGGGCATGATGGAAGCCCAACGGGCGGCGTGCGCCAGCACGGGCAATACGAGCGCGTCACTCGCTCTGTACTGTAGCGCCACCCGCGCCATGAAAGCCGTGATCTTCATTGGCAGTGGCAAGATTAGCTACGGAAAGCTCAGCCAAGCACTCGACTATGGCGCCTTGACGGTCCAAATCGCCGGCGATTTCGATGATGCGATGATCCGTGTGAAGGAAATCGCCAAGAAACTCGGGATCTACCTCGTCAACAGCGTCAATCCATTTCGCTTGGAAGGGCAGAAAACGATCATGTTTCGGGTCCTCGAAGCACTCCGCTGGGAAGTCCCCGATTGGATCGTCGTGCCCGGCGGCAACCTCGGCAATAGCAGTGCGTTTGGGAAAGCCTTCAGTGAATTGTATCAGCATGGATTGATCGACCGCATCCCGCGGCTCGCAGTCATCAACGCCCGGGGCGCCAATACGCTGCATGAACTCGTGCAGAAGCACGGGGTGAAATGGAACGGCGGCAATGTCAGCATGGAGCCCATCACTCAGTACAACGAATCGATGGACCGTGATGGCAAACGTGCCGATACGATCGCCAGCGCGATTGAGATCAACCGGCCCGTGAACTTGAATAAGTGCCTGCGAGCGCTGGAAGTCATGGATGGTGTCGTCCGCGAAGTCGATGACCAGCAGATCCTGGACGCCAAATCCCAAGTCGGTGCCGGTGGGTTTGGCTGTGAGCCTGCCTCGGCCGCTAGCGTCGCGGGGGCGAAATTGCTGCGGAGCGAAGGGGTGATCGCACCGAGCGACCGAGTCGTGTGCATTTTGACGGGACACGAACTCAAAGATCCCACCGCCACCGTTGCCTACCATTCGTCCGATCGAGAACTCTTTGAAAAGACGCTTGGCAGCCGTGGCGTTACCGAGGCCAACTACGCCAACCGCGCCGTTCCGGTCGCCAACGAACTGTCCGCCATCATCGACGCGATCGAACAGCACAGCTAGCGCGTATCTTCAAACGTTCTTCATCCCTCAACAACGCGAATCCTACACCGAGTGGCTCTAATTCCAGGCAAAATCCTGGAACCAAGCTAGCAACTCAATGAAGGAATGTGCGGATGTGGAAACGCCCCACCAAACCAACAGAGCGAACCCGCTCTCTCTCCCAAAGCATCAGTGAACACCCGGGCGACATCGCCTCCTTGATGCTTTTCCTATTGGGGGTTTATGACCCCTTCACCTCGGTCGAAAACTCTCGCCCAGAGACCCCACCGGCGGCTCTCGATCCAGCACGCCCTGAGCGCGCGAGGTGCGCAGAACCAGTGCAGAGATGCCGTGTTTCTTAGCGGTCCGCTGCGCGAATCTCACGCGTGATCACGGGTGGCCGACGCGATTCCACGTAGCACTACCGCAACGGCACCTTAACTACCCTTATGGCGAATGGCACAAGACGTGCATGATCGCCCCGATCAAACACCCCACGTCGCGTGTCGAGATGGAAGACGGCGATGCCCCCCATACCTTTGGATGCTTTGAATGAAGACTGGATTTCTGATCGACATGGACGGTGTGATCTACCGTGGCAGCCACCTGATCCCCGGAGCCGATGAGTTCATCAACGTGCTGCTCCGCAAGGAGATCCCGTTCCTGTTCTTGACCAACAATAGCCAGCGTACCCGGCGGGACGTGCAAACCAAGCTTCAACGTATGGGGATCCACGTCGAAGAATCGCACGTGTTCACGTGCGCCATTGCGACCGCCCGGTATCTTGCCAAGCTCAAACCCAACGGCACCGCTTACATCATCGGCGAGGGCGGTCTGTTGCAAGCGATGCACCAGAACGGTTTCTCGATTGTGGATCATGCACCGGATTTTGTCGTCGTTGGCGAAGGCAGAACCGTCACTCTCGATGCCCTGGAATCCGCGGTCAATATGATCCTCGGTGGCGCCAAATTGATCGCCACCAACATGGACCCGAGTTGCCCGACACAGTCGGGGACGCGCCCGGGATGCGGCGCAACAGTCGCCTATCTTGAAGCCGTTACGGGTCGCAAAGCGTTTAGCGTCGGGAAACCGAGCCCCATCATGATGCGAGCAGCACGCAAAGAACTGAATCTGGCGACGTCACAAACAGTCATGATCGGTGACACGATGGACACCGATATCCTTGGCGGCGTGCAGATGGGCTATCGCACCGTGCTGACACTCACGGGCGGCACCCGTCGCGAGGATCTCCCACAATTCGCCTATGGCCCGGATGTGATCGTCGAATCCGTCGCGGAACTCTGCGACATCAATCAGTTCGTGCAAAGCAGTCTGCCGATCGGCAATCGTGAAGACGACACGATTCACAACTTTCGCGAATGGGCTCTTGCCAACGCGTAATCATTCACTCTCTTTCTTATTTCTAACTCCTACGAAAAGCTATTTACATGAAGAAAAATCGAAATGGTTTCACCCTGGTGGAACTACTGGTTGTCATCGCCATCATTGGTGTCCTGGTCGGTCTACTACTGCCAGCCGTTCAAGCGGCACGTGAGGCAGCCCGTCGGATGCAGTGCTCCAACAACCTCAAACAGTTGGGGCTTGCCATCCATAACTACCATAGTGCGTACAATCAGCTCCCGGTGGGGGCGACGCATTTCCAAGGTTACAGCGGCGCCTATGCGGATTACCCGCACGTCAGTGCCTCGATTTTCCTGATGCCGTTCCTGGAGATGGGCAATCTCTATGAACAGATCGAGCAGAACGCTCGAGTGGCTGCTCCGGGATCCTCCATCTGGACGTCGCCAGCCCTGCAGGCAGCGGGACCTCAGGCTGCATTCCTGTGCCCGTCAGCCGCCCAAGCGTCGAACTCGGAGTACAGCACGGTTTCCAAATGCCTCTACGTGTTTTCCACTGGCGATGCGATGTGGCACAACAACCGTACCAACGCGCAAGAATCGGCGAACACGTCGAAGATTGACTCGCGCAGCATGTTCGTCAACGCGCTCGAAGGCTCGATGCGTGCGAGCAAGCGTAGTTTTCGCGATTGCCTCGACGGTTTGAGCAATACCGTTGCGATGAGCGAGGTCACCGGCGCACCACGAGAACAAGCGGTTGTCAAAGGAGACGTTGGGTTGTTTCAGGGCCTCTACAACGGAACGACTGCCGTACCAGCCGGCTGCCTGAACGTGCCCCTGACGACCGATCGTCGGCAGTACCAAACCGGAATCGATTGCTGGCGAGGCTTGATTCTCGGTGACGGCCGCGCAGTCAACAATCGCTTCACGACCACCCTTTCCCCCAACTCACCCTCCTGTGCTTACTCTAGCAGTAACTACTCCTGGGGGTCGTTCGCGCCCACGAGCGAGCATCAAGGCGGTGTCCAAGCTCTCATGCTCGATGGTTCGGTTCGCTTCGTCACCGATTCAATTGATTCGGGCAATCTCAATGCTGCCCAAGTCAATTCTGGGAACAGCCCCTACGGAATTTGGGGTGCCATGGGCTCGCCGCAGGGCAATGAAACGACCTCGATGTAGCGAGTCGCCCAACCCTGCACTCATCTGCTCGTGGTGCTCGAAAGTCGAGCGCCACGAGCTTTTATCATTCCACTAGATCGATATCTCCTCAACTCAATCCATCGAACTCAAATGCAACTCACATCAGCCTCCCCAATCCTGTACTGCCTGGCCATCCTCCCCTGCATCGCATTGGGATGCGCCAAGGAAGATCGCCCCGAAGGGCTGCCGGAACTCCAGCCCACCGTGGTCAAACTCGTGCAGGGAGACGCCCCTCTCGCGAACGCCAGCATCCGTCTGATTCCCCAGGACAGCTCCAACCGTTGGTCGACGGGCGGGACAACGGACGAGAATGGCGAAGCTACACTGCGAACCCATGGTAAGTACGAAGGGGCTCCACTGGGTGAATACAAAGTAACCGTCAGTAAGATTGAATCCGACGCGTCCAACGGCGACGTCGACGATCCCTCCGGGGCAGTCGACAATAAAACGTATCAACTGGTTGACCTCGCCTACCAATCCGAGCAGAAGACCCCCGCGAAAGTCTCCGTTTCTGCTGATCAAGACCCCGTGACGACCATCGATGTCGGCGCGCCGATCAAGAAGACGTTGCCGAAGCTCTAAGGCACTGCGGGCGTTCACCGACGCCGTGAAAAATTGATATACTGGGCGGACCGCAATGCGGCCGCCCGTCGGCTGCGCGGGATGTTTGAGCCCCAGTCCTTTTCGAAGAGAGTTCCATGAGCAAGTATCTCGAGAACGTCAAGAAGTATGTCGACTCGCCCAATGAGACTGCCGTCGAGGCATTGGTGGCCCATCTCGGGCTCGCCCTGCAAAGCCATGATGCATCGATCGTGGCTGCGACGGATGCAGACGAACTGGCTCGGATCAAAACGGGGTACTGCTCCAAGACGCTCGATCTAACGGCCGAAGAAGCCGATGCAGCGATCGCGAAGACCTGCCAGAAAATGACCGGTGACAAGGCGAAGTGCCGCGTCACCTTCTACTACCTGCTCGCCGAGGCAAGTGATTCCATGGGACGCTTGGCAGCTTAGCAACGGACGATCCATATCTGTCGTAGTGGACGAGGCGACGAGTCCAAAGCCGCAGGACTCGTCGCCTCGCCCACTACGAAAACCGACACTCATTCATCGTGTATTGACTAGGCCAATCGGTCGCTACTGCAGATTCAGTTCGTCCAGGATCTCACGGATCAAATCCGTTTCGACCTGGCGATGCCCTTTCCCGTCGGGATTCAGGAGAATGCCGAGCTCGTCGTCGAGATAATCGAGCATCGTGCGGCCGTCGACCCAGAATCCACCGACTTCCGATTCGCTCTCAAAGAGATCGCTGCGGGTCTCAACGAATTGGCTGGCGTGATCCTGGCTGGAGAACACGACCAGGTAATCGCGGCCGCCACTGCTGGCCGTGAGCGCCCCGAGCACCTCTTCGGATTCCGTCTCGTCACCCAAGTGGATGAGAACGAATTGACTCTCGATAAGCTGACGGGTGACCGAGGCGATGTCATGACGCGAAATCGCATCCTGAAAACTGCGACCGTTTAGCTCCGACTCGACACCCATGAAATACCATCACCTGCAAGGCGTTCGGCGTACACTGCATCATCCCTCGGGCAGCTCGATTGTTTGGGAGAGATCCGTTCCCGCCGCCTCAATGCACTCGCATCCTGAGTCGACCCTGACAATATAGCTGGTCTAGAGGGAATACAGAAGATATGGCTCAAAGCAGCCAATATTTTCAGTCGCCCCCCTACCGAAGCTCGAGGTGAGCTTCGCAGAGGAGAAATCAAAGAGGTCGATCCAGCACGGCTCACGCCGATAGATTCGAGCCGACGTCGGTGCGATAGGCAGCCATGGCTGGCACAATCCCCGCCACCAAACTCAACAGGATCACGAACGGCAGAATCAGCCATTCGTACTGAGTGACGGTAAAGAGACCGACTTGGACACCGGTTTGCTGTTCAATGAAGGAACCGGCGGAGAAGATCGCCGCATGAGCCAAAAACCAGCCGGCTGCGCCACCGACGACTGCGATAATCAGGCTTTCGAACAGGATAATCCAGGTCACGCTGCTCCGCCGCGCCCCCAACGCCCGCATCACAGCGATATCCCTCCGTCGATCATTCATCGAGTTGTAGATCGACACGAGCACCCCGAAGGCGGCGACAATGCAAGTGATCAGCGTGATCACCAGTAGCGCTGAGAGCAGTGGCCCCACGATCGCGGACATCAGCTTGTTAATTTCCCCGATCGGTGCAGCGGCTTGAGCCTGCCCGCTTTCATTGATGCGGTTCTGCATGCCGGGGGCGAACATCAGATTCCCATTGCGGACGAGAATCGAAGTGACCTCCCGTTCGGGGATCATCAACAGCGGTGGCCGCTCGTCATCCGGGTCTCGCTCGGGCGGCTCGATCACGGCATCTTCCTCGAGTGGTTTCGCGTGACCTTCGAGCAGGTAGAAGCCTTCAAGATTGACGAAGACAGCTCGGTCGTTCGGCGTTCCCGTCGGCGCCAGCTCACCGACGACTTGGAATCCCTGTCCGTGTCCCTTGCCCTCGGGATCGCCGTGGGTTGGATTCATCGTGTCGCCGACGTGCAGACCGCTCTGCGCCGCGACCCGAGAACCAACCACGCATTCAAAGTACTGATTCTCAGGCGTGTAGGCTTCAAAGGCACGCCCATGGCGGAAAGAAAACGGTTGGTCAACGTCGGGCCCATGCCGCAACTTCTCAAAGAACTCGGGGGTTGTGCCCACGACACGAAAGTCGCCGAAGTAATCACCCAGAGCCAGCGGAATGGCATAGCCGCCCGCAACATAGCCGGCATAGTGCCCATCACGCTGGCCAAGTGCCGGATCGCCGCCGTAGGTTCGTACCATCTCCGCTCGCTCTTCCTGTGGAAAGAACTCCATGTACTCCGTATACGGCAGATTCTCGATGGGTTGGCTGAGGTAGTAAACGCTATTGAGGGTGAGCTGCAGGGCGCTGCCCCGCGGTCCAACGACCAGGTTGTAGCCCACCGATGCATTGCGCACGAAGGCTTCGCTGATGATGCCGTAAATCGCCATCACCATCACGACCAAGCCGACGCCGAGCATCAGGGATAGTGTGGTTAGAAAACTCGAAAGGGCGCGGTAGCGAAAGTTACGCCACGCGATGAACAGGAGATTCATGAAGCTGAGTTGTGATGGAGGGCAGCGATGCGATTGATATCTTCGAGGCGGTCGATTCGGCTGAACCGGTCAGCGACGTCCATGCTATGGGTGACCATCAGCAAGGCGATGGAGTCCTGTTGGCATGAGTTGATGATCAGGTCCAACACCGAATCTGCACTGGCAGGATCCACGTTGGCCGTCGGCTCATCGGCCAGCAGCAATTTGGGTTGGCCCGCCAGGGCGCGAGCGATAGCGACACGCTGTTGCTGGCCGACGGATAGTTGTTTGGGCCGGTAGTGGGCGCGATCAGCCAGCCCGACGCGGTCGAGCAGGTTCATGGCACGGTCTGCGTCAACGCCACCGCGACCAAAGGTCATGCCGAGCTTGACGTTTTCCAGGGCCGTGAAAGCGGGCAACAGGTTGAAGGTCTGGAAAACATATCCGATCGTGGCTGCTCGAAACCGGTCCCGCCCCTGTTCGCTGAGTTTGGTCAGTTCGAGATTGTCGACGCAAACGGACCCGGATGTCGCTGACAACATGCCTGCGATCAGGTGCAGCAGCGTTGTCTTGCCGCCGCCACTCTCACCGATCAATGCGACCTGCTCGGCATCCGCCATTTGGAAACGCGGCACATTGAGCACGGTCAGCTCACCCCCACCGGGCTGCTGGAATTTCTTCACGAGATCGACGATGTTTAACATGGCATCCGTTTTTTCTTCAGGAGATCTATCAGTGGGGAGCGCCCCGTGTGGGCGTCGCTGTTCAGCGACGTCGCATGGCTCGTTTCAATCCCATCTCTGCGTCACGTTTCTTCAACGTTTCCCGTTTGTCGTGAATTTTCTTGCCTTTGACCAAGCCCATCACACACTTGGCGATCCCACGGTCATTGAAATACACCCGCAGTGGGATCAGAGTCAGGCCTCGTTCGAAAGCCCGCCCAGAGAAGCGGTTGAATTCTCGTAGATGGACGAGCAATTTGCGGGCCCGCCGCGGATCGTGATTCCATAGCCCCGCATTGTTGTACTGGGCCAGGTCCGCACCGACCAACCACAATTCGCCGTTGGTGACACGGATATGGGCTTCGTCAAGCGATAACTTGCCCTCCCGCATCGATTTCACTTCGCTGCCCCGCAGCATCATGCCGCACTCGATGGAGTCGAGAATTTCGTAGCGGAATTTTGCCTTGCGGTTCTCCGCCACCGGGGTGGTCGAGGCCGCCTGCTTGCCCGAATGCTTCCCACCCTGCTTTTTGCCAGCCTTTTTCTTGGCCTTCGTATCGGCGTCTTTCCTGCCCGCAGCGGTCAGTGATGTTTTATGCGACTTGGTTTTGGACTTCGACATGGCGGTCATTGTATCGCGGTTGCGAGATGGGACAGCCCCGGCAATGGTGATATTTTGCTGGGGCGGCTACACTATCGGTTCGTCGCGAAGTTTTTTCCTGATTTTGAACGTGAAAGTACCGATGGCTTTTCGATTGCCAGTAGTCGCCGAACCCGAGATGCCCGAGGGCACGTCCGTCAGCGCCACAGGCCGGCTGCCTCGTTGGCTCAAACGACCGATCCCGAAGTCGAATTCCAATCACCTGACGGATCAGTTGATGGATGAACTCGGGCTGGAGACCGTTTGCGAGAACGCGAAGTGCCCCAATCGCATGGAGTGTTATAGCCAACAAACGGCGACATTCATGATCTTGGGAAACGTCTGTACGCGTCCCTGCGGTTTTTGTGCGGTCCACCGGGGACGTCCCCCACAAGCTCCCGCCGAGGACGAGCCCGGACGGATCGCCGAAGCCGCCGCCCGCTTGGGCCTCAAACACGTTGTCATCACCAGCGTCACACGCGATGACCTGCCCGATGGGGGCGCCGATCACTTCTATCGATGCGTCCTCGCTGTCCGCGAACGCACCGGCGCGACCACCGAGGTACTCACGCCCGATTTCGTCCAGTGCAAAGACGCCCTCGCACGCGTTATCGAAGCCCGGCCGGATGTGTTCAACCACAACATGGAGACGGTGCCACGGCTCTACCGCCGCGTCCGCGGCCCCAAGAGCGACTACGCCTGGACCCTGCAAATGATGCGGGAAGTCAAGAAATACGACGAGAGCGTGAAAACCAAGAGCGGATTGATGCTCGGCCTCGGCGAAGAACGCGGCGAACTGCTCGACGCGCTCGCCGACCTGCGGGAGCACGGTGTCGATTTCCTTACCCTCGGTCAATACCTCCAGCCCGGCGAGAAGTACTTGCCCGTCGTCCGCTACGTACCACCGGAAGAATTCGACGAGCTGGCCGATCTGGCCAAAGAGATGGGCTTCATCAAGGTCGCCGCTGGCCCCTTCGTCCGCAGCAGCTACCACGCCCGCGACATGGCCGAGACGACCTGAGCGCCGCCCGAGTTGTACGAATCTCGGGCAAGATGAATTCTGACGCCGAGAACGCATCGCTCCCTCGTCGGGCGTGTATTTCAGCAGTCTCCGAAGTTCGGGGAAGGGTATTACGCTGGTTTGGGACTTTACGCTTGCGCTGTCGGCCCTCCCCGGAAGACTCGCGAAAGGCTCGTCTCCCGACCCTCCCAGCTTCGCCGGGCGGGTGAAGTCAATCATTGAGTGACAATCACTTGAAAGCTGCACGACCTTTTGTGGGTAATCAATAGCTCGTCGCCTCGTTCTAGGGTGTCTCAGGGGAGGCGGCTTCGCCTCTCAGGGCTAGCGTGGCTCGATGCTCGCGACGGGCGGAGCCGTCGGTCGACTATTATTGACATTGTTGCCGAAGTGGCTGCGCGCGTAGACTCTGCCGATGCCGTTTGAAAGACCGTTTCAGCGGCTCAAATCGACACTGCCCGGCCACCCCAGGGACTCGGATGTACCGCCTGCTGCTTTGTTTTCGCTACCTTCGCACTCGCTACATCGCGCTTGCATCGATCATCAGCGTCACGCTTGGCGTGGCCACGCTGATCGTCGTCAACAGCGTGATGTCGGGTTTTTCCGCTGAGATGCACGAGCGGTTGCATGGTTTGGCCTCGGATATTTTGGTCGAGTGCCACGCCAGCGGCGGGATGCCCGATCCGGAAGGACATCTCGCGGAGATCAAACGCATCGTCGGCGACGACTTGGAAGGCGCTTCCGTCAGCGTCCATGTGCCCAGCATGCTCGGTATCGATTTCAACGGCCAATTGATCACGCGGCACGTTAATCTCGTCGGCATCGATGCAGCCACCTACGACAAAGTCAGCCAATTCGGCCGCTACCTGATCCACCCCGAAAACCAAAAGCAAGTCGATTTCAATTTGCGGGAAACCGGATTCGCTGAGTCACGAGAAGGATTCCCTGCCTCGGGATGGCACTACCGCCGCGCCCGGGTCTCCTATGAACGAGCCCTGGCCGAGGAACAGGCCCGGGTGGAAGCGATTAATCGAGAAGCAGAAAAACTCAGCAGTGGCAAGCCACCCCAGCGTACGGGCGACGCTCCTTCAGCGGGCCAAGAAGCCGTTGCGGGACTGATCGAGGACGATCAAGACAGCGAGGCTGAAAATGCCTTCGCCGCAGCCGGCCCGACGATGGGCGGATTCCTGCCACCGGAACTCGGCGGCGGCCAAGGGGCAGCCGAAGCTGCTGTCTTTGACCCGGCCACCGAGCAGTACCCCGGTATCATCTTGGGAATTTCGACCTGCAGCAACAAACTCCGCGACGACTCCGGCAACGTTCGCGATCACTATTATTGCCGCCCCGGCGACGATATCCGCATGATGTTCCCAAGTGCCTCGGAGAACCCCAAGGTACTCAACCAGAAATTCACCGTCGTCGACCTCTATGAATCGGGCATGAGTGAGTACGACAGCACCTTCGCGTTCGTGCGATTGGACCAACTGCAAGACCTCCGCGGCATGATCGATCCGGTGACAGGCGTCCGCAGCGTCACGACGATCCAGCTCAAACTCGTCGAAGGCGCCAACCTCAATGCTGTCCGCGATGCGCTTCGCGATCGCTTTCCCCCGGATACGTTCGCCTACAGCATCCAAACGTGGCGCGACATGCAGGGGCCATTGCTCGCAGCGGTTCGTTTGGAAACAACCATTCTGAACATCCTGCTGTTCCTGATCATTGCTGTTGCCGGTTTCGGCATTCTCGCCACCTTCTTCATGATCGTTGTTGAAAAAACGCGAGATATTGGCACGCTCAAAGCCCTGGGTGCGAGCGGTGGAGGCGTGATGAGCATCTTTCTCAGCTATGGACTGCTGTTGGGAATCGTCGGTAGCGGCGTGGGCTTGGTCGGAGGCATCGCGTTCGTCCATCACATCAACGAGATCGCAGGCGTGATCGAAAAAATCACCGGCCAAGAAGTATTCGACCCCACGGTTTATTACTTCACCGAAATCCCCACGATTCTCAATCCATTCACACTCGCCTGGGTGATGGCGGGCGCCGTGGCGATCGCAACCACCGCCAGCGTATTGCCGGCGATGCGTGCAGCACGCATGCACCCCGTCACCGCTCTGCGTTTTGAGTAAGCAACGCTTCGAATCCCCCCAAGCAAAAAATAGATCCATGAATCCACTTCTCGAAGCCCGTGGCATCTGCAAGAGCTACTACAAAAACAAAATTGAGTTGCCGGTTCTACGCGGCGTCGATGTGGCTTTCCAACACGGGGAGGTCTCGGCATTGGTAGGCCGTAGCGGCAGTGGCAAGAGCACGCTGATGCATCTCCTGGCGACACTCGACCAACCCGACGCCGGGGAAGTCTGGTTCGGCGGCCAACGGGTCGACAACCTTTCCAGGCGGCAGCGCGACGAGTACCGCAACCGCCAGATCGGGATCATCTTCCAGTTCTACCACCTGTTGCCGGAACTCTCGGCACTCGAGAATGTGCTCACCCCCGCGATGATCTCCCGCAGCGTGCTCGGCTATTGTCGTGATCGCAAAGCACTCACTCTCCGCGCCGAAGCGATGCTTGACCGGGTTGGCTTGCTCGACCGCAAAACCCACAAGCCAGCCGAAATGTCGGGCGGCGAGATGCAACGAGTCGCGATCGCACGCTCTCTGATGAGCGAACCGGAACTGCTGTTGGCGGACGAACCGACGGGGAACCTCGACACGGAAACCGGCGAGTCGATCCTGCAACTGCTGCGTCAACTCAACACCGAAGATGACTTGACCATCGTCATGATCACGCACGATGAAACCATCGCCGAGCGAGCCGATCGCTGCTACCGCATGCAAGACGGTTTGCTCGTCGACCGCTTCACGGTCGAGCCCGCCGAAGAAACCTTCACTCCCCGCGCTCGCGTGGTCGCGTGAACATCGCGTGACGAAATTTGCGAAAGTTGTTCTGTAGTGTCCGCACACTTTGACGTGATCGTCGTGGGGGCAGGGCCCGGTGGCTCTCTGACCGCGATGCAGTTGGCCCGCCGCGGGCGCCAGGTGGCGATGCTCGACAAGACGCAGTTTCCTCGCTTTGCCGTAGGCGAATCCTCCACGCCGATCGCCAGCCGTACGCTGGAGCAGATCTCTGTCGATTTCGGCATCGACGAGCTCGCGCCGCTCACACGCTGGGGAAAATGGCGTGAGTCGCAAACGCAGGCTACCGGCGGCCTCAAACGGGGCTTCACCTACTACGACCATCGCCCCGGCCGAAATCGAGATGCAACCGGCCTGTGGCCCGCTGACCCCGCGGCTCGCCTACTCGTCGCGGCAAGCGCCAGCGATGCTGACGGCGACTCACATTGGGTCCGCGCCGAAGTCGATCAATACCTGGTCGATATCTGTCGTCGCCAGGGTGTTGAGGTGCGATTCGGATGCACCGTCGAGCAGATCCAGGCGGAGTCTCCCTGGCGCATAACAGTTCGCCAGGCCGGCGATTGGAGCGCGAGTGAAACGCTCAGCTGCGACACGCTCGTCGATGCGTCGGGACGAGCCGGGGTTATCCTGCGCCAATTAGGATACCGCGACGCTGTTGATGCCTTGCGGACGCAGACCTCAGCGCGGTTCACCCACATCGTAAATACCGCAGTGGCCGAGGCGGCCGATGCCGACAAACTGCCTTACCGCGCCCACGAAGCCGCCGTACACCATCTGCTGCACGATGGCTGGGTATGGGAACTGCGGATGAGCGACGGCCGAACGAGCATAGGACGCGTTTGGACCGGCTCTGGACCAACGGATGCCGCTGCGAATGGCACGCGTCCCTCACCCCATCAGCTGCGCGACAACCTCGACGTGGCCAGCTCCCCCAGTCTGTCTGCTTGGCTCAGCTCGGCACGGCTGGCGGAGTCCCCGGGCGATTGGCTGCAGTCCGCACGGGTCCAACATCGTTGGTGTGGCGGCCGAACAATGTCGCGATCTTTTCTAGCCTTGCCCACCAGCTTGGCCACCATCGATCCACTGCATAGCACCGGATTGGCTCACGCGATCACGGGCTCGCAACGCATCGTTGACCTGATTGTGCGTGAGGCCGGCGGTGACGTTGCCCGCTATGCAGAGCAGGTCGAAAGCGAGATCGAATTGCTCGATCGTGCCGTCTCACTGGCCTACCGCGTATGGGCTCGCTGTGACCTATTCTTCGATGCCTGCATGCTCTACTTCGCACTCGCTATCGGCGATGAGGAGGACCGTATTTCGAAGGGGTTCCAGCCTGAGCGGGCGACGTGGCGTGCCACCGAGCTGCAGGTTCAGCAAGCACAGAGAGCTGCCGAGGCGATCATAATGGACGCACTGAAAGCCGATCGGCCGATTGACCGACCCGCTTTTCGACGCCAACTCGCAGAAATTTGCCAGGTGCCGCTAGCTTGTCGAGACGACAACTTGTACGCATACACCTTTGGCTAGTCTTAGCCTTCGACAACGATGCCCATGCTGCGGGCGGTGCCTTGGACCATCAGAGCGGCTTGCTCGATGCTGCGGGCATTAAGGTCGTCCATTTTCTTTTGAGCGATTTCTTCGCACTGAGCTGCGGTGACTTTGCCGACTTTGTCCTTGTTAGGAACGCCACTGCCCTTGGCGATGCCAGCTGCATCCTTGAGCATGGAAGCCGCTGGGGGGCTCTTGGTGATGAAGTCGAAGCTACGGTCGTTGTAGACAGTGACGATTACAGGAATCGGCGTGCCGTTGTATTCCTTGGTACGATCGTTGAACTGCTGGACAAATTGGCCCAAGTTCACACCGAACTTACCGAGCGACGTACCGACTGGCGGTGCGGGAGTGGCTTGTCCGCCGGGGACTTGGAATTTGGCTTGGCCGGTGACTTGTTTTGCCATGAGTGTAGCTATTAGCTGTTAGCGATTTGCGGTTCGCTTGGAATGGTGCAACGATTCGCTGCGGAGCGTACGCAATCAAGGGTGAGGGAAGTTGAAATAGACGAATATTGGCTTGCAGCCGTGTGTTTTTCTAGAGCGGCTCGACTTGCCAGTGATCGAGTTCCATCGGGACGCTGCGGCCGAAGATATTGATAATCACGGTCACGCGGCCATTGGCTTCATCGACGACATCGACTTCGCCTTCTTGGTTCTCGAAATTGCCTTCCTTGACACGGACACGATCACCCACTTTGAAGGGGATCGCGGTCTTGATCGGGGCGTCCTCATCATCATCGACCAAGGGTCGGTTGACGAATCGCTCGACATCTTCAGGTTCCATCGGCATGGGCTTGCCCGCTGAACCGGTGAAATCACTGATCCCTCCTGTCTCGCGAACGAGAAACCAGGTGTCATCGTTAATCGACATGAAGACCATGATGTAGCCCGGCAACAGCTTCCGCTTGGTCACCCGGCGTTTCCCGTCACGAGTGAACGTCGCAACGTCCTCGGTGGGGACAACAATCTCACCGAAAAACTCACTCATTCCCTCCATCTTGACCTTCTTGCGAAGTGCGTCAGCAATGGAGTCTTCGCGGTTAAAGGCAACCTTGAGGATGTACCAATCCATCGGCGCCTCGTCGGACACCTCTGGTTTTGGCGGCGCATTGGGATCGACGGGAGCAGCGGGTGGCAGCGTAGGGCCAGCGGAAGCGGTGTCCGAATCAGCCGTGTTCTCAGTTTCGTCTGCGCCGTTGGAATCGACGTTCTCAACGAGTTCGTTTTCGGTTGTTTCGTTTTCGCTCACGAAGTGACCCCGAGGGTACTGAAGATAAATTGCCAGATGACATCAAAGGCGAACAGCGTGATAGCCAGAAAGAAAATTGTAAAGATGACCACGACCGCGGCCCGCTTCAGTTCGTCCTTGCTCGGCCAGGTGACCTTGTTCATTTCCGCTTCGACGGCGATCAAAAAGTCCGCGAAACGCGGCCAGTTCACGACCCGAAAACCGAACCACAAGCCTGCGGCCAACAGCACCCCAGCGATCGACCTCGCGACCACAGCGTTGTTCATCACCGTTGGCAGAAACGAATAGAGGCGCCAACAGCCGAGCCCGACAATGACAAAAACAGCCAGAGCGGTTAATTGGCGGACCATCCGGCCCTGATTGGGCTTGTACACATTGCCGTGAAACAGCTCACTCGCCAATGGGGTCATTGCCGTGTTTGATTGAGTGATCTCTTTTGACATTCCTTTAGGTCCTTCACAGCCAATGATTTCGGCAGGAATTGTATGTTTTGAAGAAGCAGGGGCGGCGAGAGTCGAACTCACAACCGCTGGTTTTGGAAACCAGTGCTCTGCCAATTGAGCTACGCCCCTGTCATTGCGGAAACCTTGGGTGGTGAATGGTACACCATCCAAGGAATCGCAGTATGATTGTAGCGTCAACCCGGCTTGAACTGAATAGCAAGCTGGGCCGAAGCAAATGTCTAGCTGATGATCTTGGTCACCACGCCTGAACCGACCGTCCGGCCACCTTCGCGGATAGCGAAGCGAACGCCGTCATCCATGGCGATTGGCTTGTGCAGTTCCACTTCTACCTTGACGTTGTCGCCAGGCATGCACATGTCGGCGCCAACCAAGTTGGCAGTACCGGTCACGTCGGTCGTGCGGAAGTAAAACTGTGGGCGATAACCGCTGAAGAATGGCGTGTGACGGCCACCTTCGTCTTTACTCAGGCAGTAAACCTCAGCTTCGAACTTGGTGTGCGGGTTGATGCTCTTAGGCTTGGCCAAAACTTGGCCGCGTTGAATGTCTTCACGCTTCACACCACGGAGCAGGCAACCGACGTTGTCACCAGCACGGCCTTCGTTCATTTCCTTGCGGAACATCTCGACGCCGGTGCAGGTGGTTTTGACGGGGGTTTCGGCGAGACCAACGATCTCAACTTCTTCACCGACGGTAACCACACCACGCTCGATCCGACCGGTAGCCACAGTTCCGCGGCCTTCGATCGAGAACACGTCTTCGATTGCCATCAAAAACGGCTTGTCGTCTTCACGAACGGGTTCAGGAATGTACTCATCGAGAGCGTCCATCAGTTCCGAGATGCACTTGGATGCTTCTGGATCCGAAGGATTGTTGTAGGCTGGCAGCGAGCTACCTTGGACGACGGGAACGTCATCGCCCGGGAAGTCGTACTTGCTGAGCAATTCACGGACTTCGAGCTCCACCAATTCGAGCAACTCTTCGTCGTCGACGAGGTCACACTTATTGAGGTACACGACGATGTAAGGGACGCCAACCTGGCGAGCCAACAACACGTGTTCTTTCGTTTGCGGCATCGGGCCGTCGGCAGCCGACACAACCAAAATCGCACCGTCCATCTGGGCGGCACCCGTGATCATGTTCTTGACGAAGTCAGCGTGGCCGGGGCAATCGATGTGAGCATAGTGCCGATTATCCGTCTCGTACTCCACGTGAGCCACGGCGATGGTCACGGTCTTGGTCGCGTCACGGACCGTACCACCCTTGGCGATATCGGAGTAACCCTTTGCTTGAGCCAAGCCCTTAGCCGCTTGAACAGCAAGAATAGCACCCGTCGTGGTCGTTTTACCGTGGTCAATGTGGCCAATTGTCCCGACGTTCACGTGGGGCTTGGTCCGGTTAAATTTATCCTTAGCCATGCTAATTTCACCTACAATTGCAATCTGCACCACTACTTTCACTGAGATACGCTCTGCGAAAGCCCTCATCGCCGGCGACCGTGTTCACACCCACGGTGGACCGCTGACGAATCGGCCGTGCCGATCGCATTCGACTTTCAAAAAATCGAAACGAAACGGAATTGTTTGGACGTCCCGTATCTGGTTGGATCGGCCACGTGTGCTTTGCACGTAAAAATGCCAATCCTCCGGACGCCCCGAAAGCTGCTGATGGGATTTGAACCCATGACCTCATCCTTACCAAGGAGGCGCTCTACCCCTGAGCTACAGCAGCAGGAAGCGGCTAACCCTTTGCCACCAGCAACAGGCCCAGCAGTCACGAATTTCGCGACTAGCCCAAAGCCAGTGGCTAATAGCTAGCAGCTAGTAGCTTTCTCTCTCAAAAGCGGGTGAAGGGAATCGAACCCTCGTATTCAGCTTGGAAGGCTGCTGCTCTACCATTGAGCTACACCCGCACGACACGCTGCCAGACCGAAACTCTCAGCCACTAACTACTCGCGACACCCGGGTCACACCCAGACATCTCGTCAGCGGCCAATAGCCAATCGCTAGCAGCTCTTTTCCAATGGGGGCTACAGGATTCGAACCTGTGTAGGCATAGCCAGCGGATTTACAGTCCGCCCCCTTTAACCACTCGGGCAAACCCCCAAAAAATTCATTTCAGTCGTGTTGTCGTCATTCTTTGCTGGCGAGCTTTGCAAGGCTTGCCAAACTACATCATATCGATGTCTTTCAATCTGTTTAACCGGTAGCACGCAAATAAATTACCTCGCGTGCAAACTCTCTCTGATCGGCAGTCTTTGGTGCGGTCACAGACAAAGACATCCAAGAGCCAACGGAGGGATTCGAACCCACGACCGGCTGATTACAAATCAGCTGCTCTGCCAACTGAGCTACGTTGGCCGCTGTTTCCGACCAAGGAAGGCAGAGTGTACCGATCCGCGGATTCGGAACAAGACGGAATTGACGCAAAAAAAGCAGAGAGAAACAAAAAGTTCGCCAGAAGCGGCCCGGACCCACCCCAGCACGACCGAATTGACGACGATCGAAAGCTGCCTGCGGGAGGATCACCGCCCCTGTCTTCACATAGCGTCATTCACACTGGGCTAGCCAGGCAACCTGCATTCCCTGGGACCGATTGAGCCCACGGGGGCGGCCTGCACGCGTAGACGATCGCTCTCCCGGCCGAATCGATCTGTCGCGCCCTTTCCGCCCGCCCCGTGGCTTGGTATCACCTGCGTGCATGAACGAGCACACCGAAAACCTTGACTCCGACGATACCTTCGAAGCGGCCCTGCAGCGACATGGAATGGAGCTCGATGAGCCGCTGACCGAATCGCTGCGGCAGTACGCTGAGTTGATGTGGCGGTACAACGAACAGCTCAACCTGACCCGCCATACAACTTGGGATCTCTTCGTCGGCCGCGACCTGCGGGATTGCCTGCAATTGGCTCATCTCATCCAGCCCGACGAAGTCGTTCTCGATCTCGGCAGTGGCAACGGAGTACCCGGCATCCCGCTGGCGATCCTCCGCCCTGATATCGAGGTTTCCCTGGCTGAATCAGTGGGCAAACGCGCCAAGGTGCTCGACGAACTGGTGACGGAACTGAACCTGGCGGTGCCGGTCTACGCTGCCCGAGGCGAGCAGCTTCTCGAGGACTTTCGCTTCACGACGATTGTTAGCCGCGCCGTCGGCAGCCTGATGAAGTTCTGTCGCTGGGTCGAACCACACTGGAATAGCTTCGACCGGATGCTGCTGGTCAAAGGACCGAAATGGGTGGAGGAACGTGGCGAAGCCCGCCATCACGGATCACTCAAAGGCGTTGACCTGCGGGTTGTCGCCAACTACCCATTAGGACCGCCCGCACTCGACTCCGAAACGGCTGAGGCGTCACCGGACACCGAGCTAGCCGATCAGGATCCTGCCGATCAGATGAGTGAAGGCCAGGGCGTTGTCCTGCAACTGTCTCGCAAAGGGCGTTTCGAGTAGCGGCATCCGAAGCATAGAGGGGGAATCCTTCGCAACGTTACCGCGGACTGTTCGACCTTTGGGGTTGCCAGCCGTTTTGCTTGGTTTTGCCGCGTTGCGTTCCATCCTGATTTCACCCTTCCGAGCGTCAAAGGAACGCCGCCCCTTTTCGGCTAGCCCATTAAATTATGGTGACCTTTTGTGCTGCAAACGCCGAAAGGGGTTTCGTGGCCAATCACCACTGTCTTTTCTGCGGCGACCATTGGTCCGTCGCCCCCGGCAAATCTTGCCCAGGCGGTAGGCCTGTTGAAATTCGAATTGCCAACTATACTTGGCGTGCCCGCCTCCTCCCTTTTCTGTCCGTTTCTATCCGCCAGCACTTGCTCAACGGTTCCCATGTCAGATTACAGCCTCACTCACCTACGACAGCTCGAGGCCGAGAGTATTCAGATTTTCCGCGAAGTCGTCGCGGAATTTGACAAGCCAGTCATGCTGTATTCGATCGGCAAGGACTCTGCCGTTCTGCTGCGTTTGGCACTCAAGGCGTTCCACCCGGCCAAACTGCCGTTCCCGCTGTTGCATGTCGACACGACGTACAAGTTCAAGGACATGATCGAGCATCGCGAGGATTATGTCCGCGGCGAACTTGGGCTCGACGTGCTGGTGCATATCAACTCGGAAGCACTCAAGCTCAACATTCACCCTTGGGAGGATAGCGAGCGGCATACCGAATTGATGAAAACCGATGCCCTCAAGTCCGCTCTGGACAAATATCAGTTCGACGCGGCGTTCGGTGGAGCTCGCCGAGACGAGGAGAAGAGCCGGGCGAAAGAGCGGGTCTTTAGCTTCCGCGATAAATCCCATCGCTGGGACCCGAAGAACCAACGCCCCGAACTTTGGAACCTCTACAACGGGCGGGTCAACAAAGGGGAATCCATTCGCGTCTTCCCAATGAGCAACTGGACCGAACTCGATGTTTGGCAGTACATCCATTTGGAGAACATCCCCATTGTCCCGTTGTATCTGTCGGCACCACGCCAAGTCGTTCGCCGCGACGGCGTCCTGCTGATGCGAGATGATGAGCGGATGCCACTGCTACCCGGCGAGGTCGAAGAGACGAAAATGGTGCGGTTCCGTACGCTGGGCTGCTACCCGCTTTCGGGGGCTGTCGAAAGCGAAGCGACAACGCTTCCGGAGGTCATTCAAGAGATGCTGTTGACCCGCACGAGCGAACGCCAAGGCCGCGTGATCGACCAAGACGAGGGCGGGGTCGGCATGCAGAAGAAGAAAGAACGCGGCTACTTTTAGCGGCTTCGCCGCGGCTGCGGGCTGTGAGCTTCTAGCTAACAGCCGTTGGCGGACTACCGATTTGATTCGACCCAAGCGCGTCCGGCGCAGTGAATAGAGCTAGTAGCGAAACGCTATTAGTGAAGAACCCCATCCACCATTACCGTCTGTTTTTAGCTAGCAGCTAGAAGCGAACAGCTAGTAGCTACCAAAATGTCACATCAATCAGATCTTATCGCAACCGACATCGACGCCTACCTGAAACAGCACGAGCAAAAGCAGCTCCTGCGTTTCATTACCTGCGGCAGTGTCGATGATGGCAAGAGCACGCTCATCGGTCGTTTGCTCTATGATTCCAAACTCGTCTACGAGGACGAACTCGCGAAGGTCCAGAACGATTCGGTCCGTCAAGGATCCGTCGCTGGTGGGTTCGATCCAGCCCTGTTCATGGACGGGCTCAAGGAGGAACGGGAGCAGGGCATCACGATCGACGTGGCCTACCGGTATTTCAGCACGGCCAAGCGTAAATTCATCATCGCCGATACGCCGGGGCATGAACAATACACCCGCAACATGGTGACCGGAGCGAGCACGGCCGATCTCGCGATCATTCTGATCGATGCTCGCCATGGAGTGCTCACCCAGACCCGGCGGCACTCCTTCATCGTCTCATTGCTCGGCATTCGGCACGTGGTTGTCGCGATCAACAAAATGGACTTGGTCGATTTCAGCGAAGAGCGTTTCGACGAAATCTGTGCCGACTACCGCGCCTTTGCGGCGCGGCTGGATCTCCCGGATCTGAACTTCATCCCGATCAGCGCTCTCAACGGGGACAATGTTGTCGATCGCAGCGCCTCGTCACCGTGGTACAACGGGTCGACGCTGATGAATTTCTTAGAAACGGTGAACATCGGGTCGGACCGCAACCTGCAAGACTTCCGGATGCCGGTTCAATACGTCAATCGCCCCAATCTCGATTTCCGCGGATTCTGTGGCACGATCGCGTCAGGAATCGTCCGCGCGGGCGATGAAATCATGGTGCTGCCGAGTCGCCAGAAATCCAAAGTCAAACAGATCGTCACCTACGACGGGGACCAAGAGGAATCGTTCGCACCGCAGTCGGTCACACTGACGTTCGAAGACGAGATCGACGCCAGTCGCGGTGACATGATTGTGCGCAGTGGAAATGTCCCCCGCAGCGATTCCAATGTCGAAGCCATGCTCGTTTGGATGGGCGAAGAGCCGATGGTGCCGGGCAAGACGTACCTGGTCAAACACACGACTCGGACACTGCCCGGAAACGTCCAAACACTGCAGTACCAAGTGGACGTCAACACGCTCCATCGGACCCCCTCGCCGACACTCGAACTTAACGAGATCGGACGTGTGGCAATCGAACTTTCGGCGCCCATTCAGTTTGACCCCTACCGCCGGAATCGGTCCACAGGCGCCTTCATCTTGATCGATCGCATCAGCAACGCGACGGTCGCAGCGGGCATGGTTCTCGATCGCGGGGCGACTGGAAAATCACGATCGGTATGGGACGATGATATCGAAGCGGCAGAGACCGACGCTGACGCGGAAGTCTCGGCCGTCTCCATCGAAGAGCGCGCCGCTCGGTTTGGTCAGAAACCGGTCACCGTCTTGTTGACCGGACTGACCGGCAGCGGGAAAACCTCGATCGCCAAGGCCGTCGAACGGAAACTGTTCGATGCCGGACGGGCTGTCGCCGTGATCGATGGCGAGCAGATTCGCCGCGGGCTGAGCCTCGACCTTGGTTTCACAGCCGAAGACCGCAGCGAGAATCTCCGCCGAGGTGGCCACCTCGCCCACGCACTCAATGATGCCGGGCTGATCTGCATGGCGTCGATGGTGGCGCCCGCAGAGGACGTCCGCCAAAAGGTCGGCAAGCTGATTGGGGAATCACGCTATCTCGTCGTGCATGTCGCCACCCCGCTGGCCGTCTGCCGCGAGCGTGATACGAAGGGGCAGTACGCGAAGGCGGATGCCGGCGAACTGCTTAATTTCCCCGGCGTCACGGCTGAATACGAAGCCCCCACGGCACCCGATCTCGTTGTCGATCCATCCGATTCATCGTTGGGGAACTGCGTTGATGCGGTAATCGAACTCCTGAAATCTCGTGGATTCATGAAATGAAACTGGAAATTGTCCGCAGGTTCAGCGTGACCGCTGCGCTGCTTGCCTCGACTTCTCTCCCCTGTCTCGCTGGACCACAGGCGACAGGGGCAGCTTCCGATCCACCGGCCCACCCTGAGCAGACTGTGACTGATTCCAAGACCACTCAAACGCTCGATTCGTCCGAAATGCTCGACGCCTGGAAGGGGCCCTATGGGGGCGTCCCTCCCTTTCGCAGTGTCCGCGTCGACGAGTTCTCTCAGGCGTTCGATGTCGCTATCGAACAAGCCGAACGCGATATCGAGAAAATCGCTGACAACCCCGAGCCAGCAACATTTGAGAACACGCTCCTCGCTCTCGAAACCGCTGGCGAGACGCTCGACCGACTGGAGGTTCTATTTGATGTTCATGCCTCCAATTTGAACCTCGGCCCGATCCCTGACCTCGAACGTGAGATCACTCCCAAACTGGCCGCACACTCCGATGCGATCACACAGAACGCCAAGCTATTTGCGCGGATCGAATCGGTTCACCAGCAAGTGTTTGATCAGGAGACGGTAGAATTGCGACCCGATGCCCGGCGACTGCTCGATGAAACGTACAAAGCGTTCATTCGCAGCGGTGCGAAACTCTCCGCCGGCGACAAGTCGAAACTGTCTCAGATCAACGCCCGTTTGGCCCGGCTCTTCACCGATTTCAATCAGAACGTGCTCGAGGAAGAGAAGCGGCATGTGACTTGGATCGATTCGCGTGAGGATCTCGCAGGTCTCTCGGATTCGACGATTGCTGCCATGGCAGATGCTGCCCAAGAAAAAGGCGGCCAAGCAGCTTACGCAGTCACCAACACGCGGTCGTCCATGGACCCGTTCCTGACCTATGCGGAGAACCGCGAACTTCGCGAAAAGGTCTGGCGGAACTATTATTATCGCTGTGACCACGATGACCAGTTCGACAACAAAGACATCATTCGTGAGATCCTGCACCTCCGCGGCCAACGCGCTGCATTGCTGGGTTATCCCACCCACGCGCACTGGCGAATGGAGTCCACGATGGCTGCCCAACCCGAGGCGGCAATGGAGCTGATGATGCAGGTGTGGAAGCCTGCCATTGACCGCGTGGCCGATGAAGTCGCCGATATGCAGGAGATCGCCGACGTCGAAGCGGCGGCTCAGGGCACGCCCACGATCGACATCGAGCCCTGGGACTATCGCTTCTATGCGGAAAAAGTTCGCAAGGAAAAATACGACCTCGATATGGCCGAGGTCCGGCCCTATCTGCAGCTCGACAAGATGCGTGAGGCCATGATGTACTGCGCCGAACGCCTCTTCGGTTTGCATTTCGAACGCGTCACGGGTTTGCCGACCTTTCATCCGGATGTGACCGTCTACGAAGTCACCCGTGATGGCAAGCATGTAGGCTTGTTCTACCTCGACCCATTTGCCCGCGAAGGCAAACGTAGCGGCGCGTGGATGACCGACTACCGGGAACAGTCGGGAACGGACTTGGCTGCCACGGACGAGAACATTCCCGTCAGCACCTCGATTGTTTCCAACAATAGCAATTTCATCTCGGTCTCCGGCGACGGTCCCATCCTGATTTCATGGGACGATGCGACGACGCTCTTCCATGAGTTCGGCCACGCCCTGCACGGGCTCTCCAGCGAGGTGCGCTATCCGTCACAATCCGGCACGAATGTGGCACGCGATTTCGTTGAGTTCCCCTCTCAGATCCTCGAACACTGGCTGTCGACCCCCGAGGTGCTCAGCCAATTTGCGACGCATTACGAAACCGGCGAACCCATGCCAGCGGAGTTGCTCGAGAAGATCGAACGCTCCTCCAAATTCAATAGCGGATTTGACACGACTGAGTATCTCGCCTGTGCGATTCTCGATATGAAGCTGCACCAAGCCAATGCAGCCGATATCGATATCAATGAATTCGAAGCCGAAGAACTGGCGGCGATCGAGATGCCGGCGGAACTACCGATGCGCCATCGACTGCCCCACTTCAGTCACCTCTTTAGCAGCGATGCCTATTCAGCGGGCTACTACAGCTATCTGTGGAGCGATGCCCTGACCGCCGACGCCGCTGAGATGTTCGAGCAGGCCGACGGCGAGTATTTCGATGCCGATGTCGCGAGCAAACTACGCGAACATGTACTCAGCGTCGGCGACACGATCGACCCAGCGGTTACCTATCGTGCGTTTCGCGGCCGTGACGTCGACACCAATGCGTTGTTGCGGAAACGGGGATTCGCCCCGGCGAACCCATAGCCAGACCGTTCTCTTACCGAGTATCCGTGGACCATGTCGGATTCCATCGAACAACGCCTCAACGACCTCGAGATTCAGTTGGCCCATACCCAACGAACCTGTGAGCAGCTCAACGAAGTCGTGACCAAGATGTCAATGGACGCGCAGACGCGCGAACGGTTGATGAAGCGAATGGTGGACCAGATCAAGGATTTGAAAAGCAATCTCGGCGAGTCCGATGCCGGGGGCGACGAAAAGCCGCCTCACTATTGAGACGATGTGCCTGGATGACGCTGACGAGCAATCGATCCTGCGCACACTTCTGCACAGCATGCTCACGACGTGCTAGAGTGACCCTCGCGTGTTAGAATCCATTGGTGGCACACGTTCTTTTCCAATCCGGCTTTCCCCTTCTCTCCGTGGCCTTGATCCATGTCGACCGTTGAAACGATGCAGGCAGACGCGGAACAGTTTCGCGTCCGGTACTCCGCAGTGCGAGAGATGATCGGACGTGTGATTGTGGGGCACACCGAGATTGTCGACGGTGTTTTGACTGCGATGCTGTGCCGCGGCCACTGTTTGCTCGAAGGCGTCCCCGGGCTGGGCAAGACCATGCTCGTGCGAACACTCGCCGAGGTGCTCGATCTGCAGTTCAGCCGGATTCAGTTCACCCCCGACCTGATGCCCGCCGATATCCTCGGCACGAATATGATTGTCGAAGAGGAAAGCGGCCGGCGGAAATTCGAGTTCCAGCGTGGGCCCGTGTTCACGCAGATTCTTCTTGCCGATGAAATCAACCGGGCGACACCGAAAACACAATCCGCGATGCTCGAGACGATGCAGGAAGGTACCGTCACGGCAGCGGGCACCCGATTCGAACTCTCCCAGCCGTTCTTTGTTCTGGCGACTCAGAACCCAATCGAGCAGGAAGGTACCTATCCCTTGCCCGAAGCCCAAATGGATCGGTTCCTGTTCAAGCTCGTGGTGGGGTATTCTTCGCGTGAAGAACTCGGCACGATCGTCGACCGCACGACCCGCGGCGGCCAACCGCCGATTGAGAAGGTCATGGATGGCGAAGAGATCATTCGTTGGCAGAAACTGGTGCGAGATGTCATCCTGGCGCCCCACGTCCAGGACTATCTCGTCCGATTGACGATGGCAACGCACCCGCAGGGAGCCCACAGCGTGCCGATCACGAACGAGTACGTTCGCTGGGGCAGCAGTCCGCGCGGAGCCCAGACGCTGGCATTGACGGCGAAGGTGCGCGCCCTGCTCGACGGCCGATTCAATGTCTCCTTCGAAGACCTGCGGCGGGTGTTCCTGCCTGCGATGCGGCATCGCGTGTTGTTGAATTTTGAAGCTCAAGCCGAGGGGATCGAGCCAGACACCGTGTTGTTGGATATCCTCGAAAAAGTCCCCGAGAAAGCCGATTGACCATCGGATTTGTCGCTCCCAACATTGCTTATCCCACTCACTGAAATTTTATGGCCAGCCCTCAACCTCCCGAACTTAGCACAGCGCTCCTGCGGCGATTGCACCGTATTCATCAACAACAAGCCGATCTCCAGAGCCAGGCCCGACGTGGCCCGATGCAGATCAAAGCCGTACAAGCCTCCGTCGATAACGCGCAGGCCGCTGTCGATGCCGAACTCGAGGTGCTGAAAAAAACACGCATGGTCTCCGATGAAAAGCACATGCAACTGCAATCCCGCGAGGATCACGTCGCTCAGCTTCAGCGGCGACTCAACGAAGCGGCGACCAACAAGGAGTTTGCACTCCTCAAAGAGCAGATCGCAGCGGATCAGCAAGCCAATAGTGTTCAGAATGATGAGATCTTCGAGATTCTTGAACGCATCGATACGCTCGAGACGCAGCTGACCGAAACCAAAGCGAAACTGGCCGAGGCGGAAGCCGAAGCCGCCAAGCGGACAGCAGAGATCGAGGAACGCCAACAACGCATCGCCATCGATCTCGGCCGCGTCGACGTGCAGCTCGAAGAAACCGAATCACAGATCCCAGCAGTCGTCAAAGCCGATTACAAGCGATTGGTGGCGGCTCGTGGTGAAGAAGCTCTCGCACCGATCGAGAACGAATCGTGCGGCGGCTGCTACCAAACGCTGACCACGCAGGTCGTCAGTCAGATCATGCTCTCCCGGCTGACCTACTGTCCCAACTGCAACGCAATTCTATATCTGCCCGAAGATCGCAGCGTATAGGGCCAGCCCTCACTTCGGACGGGCTGCTCACTTCACCTTGCACGCACCCGCGACGGCGCAGGACGCGCAGCCTCCCGATGATCCGCAGCCGCCGCCTGCCTCACTGCCGCAGCCGGGACCACAGCCTTGAGTCATCAATTCGCTCAGGCGAATCGATTGGACTTGGGACTCGTACTCGGCCACGATCGCATCGGTCAGTTCGCGGCCGAGTGCGTCGACCGGGCCGAGAAAATGCAAGACCAAGCTATTGCCATCGAATAACTGATCAACATCCAGAAGCACCGCCGCGGACTCACTTTGGGCGAGGACGTCTTGGCAGCGGCGAACGGCATCGCGTTTGTAACGCTGCAAACGCTCGACAAGCAAACGGTCGTCCGCAGTCAATTCCCGCAGAATGCTCAGTGAAGTCTCCGGACCAGCGCCGGGAGGGGATGCTTCGCCGAGCACCTCGCCCAGCTCGACGCCTCGAGGTGTTTGCACGAGCACCTCGCTGCGACGAGAAAGTCTCATTTCCGCCAACAGCGAGGCCGCGACAAACACGTCACCGGCGAAACCGATTCGGACGAGGTAGGCCGCCATGACTAAGCGAGAATTCGCTGGCGGATTTCGTCGACGCAGTCGTCAATCTTGACCCGTGTTTGTTCCAGCGAATCACGATCACGGATCGTAACAGTGCGGTCGCTCAGGGAATCACCATCGACGGTAATGCAGTAGGGCGTGCCTGCTTCGTCTTGACGGCGATAGCGTCGACCGACGGCGCCCTTGGCATCATAGAACGCGTTGAAATGCTTCTTCAATTCCCCGTAGACTTCCTGAGCGATCTCGGGCATACCGTCTTTTTTGACCAAGGGCAGCACTGCGGCTTTGATCGGCGCCAATCGCGGGTGTAGCTTCATCACCGTGCGGCTCTGCATCTTGCCTTTCTCATCGGGAGCTTGGTCTTCGGTGTAGCCTTCGCAGAGGAACGCGAGCGCTGCTCGATCGGCACCCGCGGACGGCTCGACGACGTGCGGAATGAACTTTTCGTTGGTGATGTCGTCACGGTAGGCGAGATCCTTGCCGCTGCCTCGGTACTTCGGTTTGCCATCTTCGCCGAGCTGGACGGTCATCGGGTTGGTCGCGGGATCGAGTTTCCCTTCCATGTGGCTGCGAAGATCAAAGTCACCCCGGTGAGCGATCCCTTCGAGTTCGCCGTACTCACCTTCGGGCAGGAATGGGAACGCGTATTCGATGTCTGCGGTACCGACACTGTAATGAGCCAGTTCGGCGGATTCGTGCTCCCGCATGATCAGCGAATCACTCGACAATCCCATCGCGGTGTACCACGCCATCCGGCGATCTCGCCAATAGCGATACCAATCGTGCGATTGATCCGGGTGACAGAAAAACTCGATCTCCATCTGTTCAAACTCACGCGATCGGAACGTGAAGTTCCGCGGCGTGATCTCGTTGCGGAAGCTCTTACCGACTTGGCCGATCCCAAAAGGCACTCGCATGCGTGAACTGTCGAGCACGTTTTTGAAATTGACGAAGATACCTTGGGCCGTTTCAGGGCGTAGAAAAGTGGTATCTTCGGCGCCTCCGAGTGCCCCCAAGGTGGTTTTAAACATCAGGTTGAACTCACGGGGCTCAGTCAGGGTACCGAGCGATTTCGCATCGGGGCCGAGCACTTCGTCGTGAGAATCGAGTCGATCGAGTGTGATCGATTCCGACCCAATCGATATTTCGCCCGCGTTTTTCGCCCGCAGTTTAAAAAACTTGAGCGCCCGCCGCTGGATCTCCTCCAACTCGTGTTCAATCTCGGCGAGCGTGGTCACAAAGATCTTTTGCTCGTTGTACTCGACGAATCGGCCCCGGACTTGATCGTGCCGATAACGTTTTTTGGACTCGCGACAATCGACCATGTAGTCATGAAACAGGTCGTAGTGGCCGCTGCACTTCCAAACCTGGGGGTGCATTAAAATGGTGCAGTCCAGCCCGACCATTTCATATGGTGAGGGGGCACCCGCGAGGGTGGCCAGCTCGTTGTGGCCGGTGATCATGTCCTGCCACCAGACTTCCTTGAGGTTCCGCTTCAGCTCCACGCCGAGCGGTCCGTAATCCCACAGCCCTTGCACGCCGCCATAGATTTCACTGGATTGAAACAGAAAACCGCGTCGTTTGCACAACGACACCAGGGCGTCCATGGACTTCATGAGATTTTGGGGAGAGAGGGAGCGTGGAGAAAGTAAATGGGAACGGCACATTGTCGACGATTGGCGACTTTATGCAAGCATCGGGGCGCGTTAATCATTGCTGCCCGGTGGCGACGCCAAGTTTCCGGCTGCGCCCGGGATCGCGACGGCTAGTGAGGCGGGCGCCGATGGGGGCCCTAGCCGAATGGCACGTACTTTAGTTTGCGAAGCGGTCTTGGTAACCCGGCGCGTGAACGAGGATGATCTATTGACCACGCAAAACGCTGCATTTTGCTCGCTGACGCAGCGGGTTACCAATCTAGTCATGCCCCAAACGGGGCCAAAGCAAGCGCCATTCGGCTAGTGGTCTGTCACAGTTAAAAGTTAGGGTTGATCGTAGTGGACGAGGCGACGAGCTGGTCATTACCCACAAAACCAGATCCCCTGTCAGCTTGTCTGACAGGAATCACCGTTTTGTGATTAGATCAAGATGGAGCATTCACCCCGCTCCCATGCGGGCTTGCCCCGCATGACAGCAAAGTTTATCGACTTGGTTTCCTGTCAGACAAGCTGACAGGGGAACGTGTGTCGATACCGCGGTTTTCTAATTTCAAAACGTCGCTTCCCGTGTGACAAGCACACGGGGGAGCAAACTAATGGGTAATCAACAGGAGGCGACGAGTCCTTGGATTTGACGCCAGTTCAGGACTCGTCGCCTCGTCCACTACCCTAAGAATAAGTCGTGACAGACCACTAGCGTCCACCGGCTCATTGGGCCATGCGAAATGACTTCCCCGCACCTGCTCAGTAGCGAGTCGAACCGAATTCGGGAGTCGCCATTTGCGTACCACCGGCGTTGAGCTGAGCATCTCGGGCCGAGTTGATTTGACGGCTCAGAGCAGCCACGCGTTCGGTGGCCATCGTGGCATTGGGACCGAGGCTGCCTCCGCCGACTTGCAAGGCGTGTTGATAGTTCTGCAGCGCTTGCACCGGATCCCCCTCATGCTCCCGCAGCCGCGCCAGGGCCAACCACGCGCGGGGGTTATTGGCATCACTTTGAACGGCATCTTCGAGATATTTCAAGGCGACTTGAGGCTCACCGTGCTCCTCGTACAAACGGGCCAATTCGATGCGTGGCTCAGCGAGCGTGGGGTTCTGAGCGGCCCAGTTTTTCATCAGGGTGAACGCACGATCGGGACGTCCGGAATCGACCAACAGGACCGCTAGGCCGCGGTGTGCGTCGACGTGGTTGGGATCGTGATCGAGGCATTGGTTATACAACGACTCGCTCTGCCGAATCAGGTTGGGGTCTTGCCGTTGGTTGCCTAAGTGGTGAGTCGTGGCGGCGAGGTTGTAGTAGCTGTCAGGGTCTGCTGGATTGGAAGCGATCGCTTTACGGAACTGTTCCATCGCCCCGGTGTACTGCCCTTGGTTATACATCGCCGCACCCTGGCTGTTCTGGCTGGCCGAGGCCCAATGACAGCCGCTGAGCGTCGCGAGCATAATCCCGACGATCATGGAGGTGATCAAACACGACCATGTCATGTAGGGGCGCCGTGCTCCGATCGAATAGGGATTGCCAGCATCCGGGTCCGAATATTCAGCCGTCGAGGCGTCGGGGAACGCGTCGCCGACGACCAATCGCAGCCGCGGTGGCTCGGGCTGGACTTCCGGTGTGGCGGGCGGAACGGGTGCCGTTTGTTGGAGTGCGGGACTGGGCATCGGCTCTTTCGCAAATAAATAGGGTAACGCGTCTATTTTGCTTGGTAGCGATTGCGAGCCGTTCACCGCAAGACGAACTGTTAGCCTGATTGTGAAACGAGTCGGTACCCGCCACTGAGGTTGACGGCATCGAACCCCCGCTGTTGAAGTATCCGCGTGGCCATGTAGCCGCGTTGGCCGACCTGACAGTAGCAAACCAGTTTGCGATCCCGCGGCAATTCCGAAATTTGAGACCGCAGCACCTCCAGTGGAATGTTGATCGCGTCAGGAAGGTGCCCGCGAGCAAATTCTTGCTCGGTGCGAACGTCCAGCAGAATCGACATGTCAGCCGTGGATTGCTCGAGATCGCTCCAGTGAACGACGGCGTGATCGCCACGCAGTGCCCCGGCGGCGACGAATCCGGCCATGTTGATCGGATCTTTGGCCGAACCATACTGCGGTGCGTAACAAAGCTCGACTTCTTCGAGATCATCGACAGTCAAGCCAGCTTGGATCGCCATCGCGATCACATCGATGCGTTTGTCCACGCCGTGAGTGCCAACCGCCTGGGCACCCCAGATCCGGCCGTTCTCCGGATCGAAGAGCAATTTCAACGTCATCTGAGTCGCACCGGGATAGTACCCAGCGTGATCATTGGGGTGGATGTAGATTTTCTGATAGGAGCGACCGGATCGCTGCAGCATTTTCTCGCTCAGTCCGGTCATCGCCGCCGTCTTGCCGAAGACTCCGACCACCGCTGTCCCCTGAGTGCCACGGTAGGTCGAGTCGCGGCCGAAGATATGATCGGCGGCGATCCGGCCTTGACGATTGGCAGGACCGGCCAGAGGGATTTGAGTGGGATCGCCTGTCACGAAATCCTTCACCTGCGCGACATCACCCACGGCATAGATATTGGGATCGCTGGTTTGCATGTGCTCGTTGGTCACAATGCCGCCGCGTGGGCCACAATCGATGCCAGCCTCCGCCGCCAGTCCGCTTTCGGGGCGCACGCCGATGCATACGACTGCGAAAGAGCTGTGGATTTCTTCACCTGTCTGCAGCGTGACGACCAGCCGCCCCTCCTCGGTTTTACTGTCCCGAAAAGACTCTGCGGAATTCTGCAGCTTCAAGCGGACACCTTGATCTCGCAGATGCTGCTCGAGCGGTCGAACCATCTCAGCATCCCAGGGCGGCAAGATTTGCTCCGCCAACTCAACGACCGTGACCTCAATGCCCCGTCGAGCAAGGTTTTCCGCAACCTCGATTCCGATGAACCCAGCTCCCACGATCACGGCGCTGCTGCTGCCATCGGTCGCGACACGAGCGTGCATCTGATCGGCATCGTCAAGGTCGCGCAGCTCGAGAACGTCGGGATGATCGATACCTCGAAGCGGAGGTCGAAACGGTGATGCCCCCGTTGAAATAATTAACTTGTCGTACGTTTCGGTAGAGACTTCGCCCGTCTGCAAATCCTTGATCGTTACCGATGCGTTGTCACGATCGATGGCAACAACCTCGTGCCGGGTGCGGACATCGAGCCGGTGCCGTTGACGCAGAAGCGAGGTGGGAGCTACCAGCAGTTTGTCCCGTGCTTGAATCTCTCCCCCGACGTAGTAGGGAAGGCCACAATTGGCGAACGAGGGTTCGGGGCCACGCTCGATGAGGATGATCTCCGCGTCCTCATCCAAACGCCGCGCCCGAGCAGCGGCCGAAGCGCCTCCTGCAACGGCACCGATAATCACAATCTTCATGGGTTCACTCTATTCCTGTTGTTGGGATGGGCCAATCGTTCTGGACGCAGGTTCAATGACGGCTACGTTGAGCACGATCCGTCGGTGGATTGGTTCCAGGGCATGCGGGCGATCAGCATCCCCATCGCGCAAGTGTCGGTGATTCCCGCGAACATCAACCCAGCCCCCACAAAGGCGCAGACCCCAGCGAAGGCCGGATGCACCAAAAGGGCCAAGAGTGCGCCGACGAGCACGATAGAACCGGCAGCGATGCGCACCTGACGCTCCAGCGACATCGTTTGCTTGCCGCGCACGACCGGCAACCCAGCCGCCACCCAGGCATCGGTGCCGCCGTCAATATTGATCACGTCGGTGAATCCGGCATCGATGAACTTCTGCTGCGCCTTGGCGCCGCGTGAGCCCGCTTTGCAGATCACATAAACCGGCTCCTCGGCCGCGGCCGTGCGAGCAGCGATCGCTGCTTGTGGATCGAGTCCGTCTAGCGGCATGTTGCGAGCAGGCGCGGCATGCACCCCGCGAAACTCCATCGGAGTGCGAACGTCGATCAAATCGACGCTCCCCTGCCGTGTGCGATGGGCCAGTTCGTCGACTGATATGATTGGGGAGGCTGTCATGGTGGGTCCTGACTGTTCGACATATCGACACACGGCGATACGTCATTCAAAGAAGTGGAGAGGGGGAGAAAAAAGTTTTTCAGTGCAAGAAGCGAGCTTCGACACACTCCATCAGTTGCTTCAGGTGCGGCTCGGCGACTTGGTAGTAGACCCGCCGACCCTCGCGTTGACTGGTAAAAAAACCGCATCGCTGCATCAACCGGAGGTGCTCCGACGCCACGTTGTCTGGCACGCCGGCATCCTCAGCGAGTTCACCGACGGTGAAGCGACCATGCAGCAGCAATTGCACGAATCGCAGCCGGACGGGATGGGCCAGTATTTTGAGGCATTCAGCAGCCTCGGCGAATGCAGCCGGACTGCCGGTGGGTTTCGGTACGAGATTGGGTTTCATGTTCATTGGTTTTCTCTAACACCATTATCTCGTGATGTCACGACATGTCAAGTCATCCTGAAAAATCAGATGATTGTGGGTATCCTGGACCCCTCTGCTGCCATATCCCTATGAGATGAGCATGAACTCCCTTCCCAGCGATCCGAACGAGACAGACGCGTTGCAGCGTGTTTTGCGTGGGGAGACGTCTGCATTCGAGGTTGTCCTGCGTCTGCATGAACGCTCATTACGAGCCTGGCTGGCCGCGCACGTGCCGGTCGGAGTCGATGTGGATGAAATTGCCCAGCGCAGCTTTGTGGTTGCGTTTTCGCGTTTGAAGGAATTTGAAATAGGGACCAACTTCAAGGCTTGGTTGTTCGCCATCGCTCGCTACCAACTGATGACCGAACGGACGCGTCTGCGGCGTATCGCGGACTACCATGCTCGCTACGGGCCTGACTTGCTGCAGCGGGAACTGGATCGCCGATGTGACGAGTCCCCAGAGGCATGGACCACAAAACTCGAGCATTTGGAAGAGTGCCTGCAATCTCTTGGCGACCACCTACGCCGCTTCTTAACCTGGCGATACGAAGACGAGATCCCGCTTCAGGAGATCGCCGCCCGCTGCGGTCGATCGGTTCCTGCGGTGAAAAAACAGCTTTGGAAAATCAGAGGTAAGTTACAGGAATGCATGGACGCGAGACTGGCAAGAGAAGGGGTGTCGCCGTGAATGACCAAGACCGCTTTGCTGAATTGTGGACCGATTACCTCGAAGGTGAGTTGGACGACCAAGGATTCGTTGATTTGCAAGAACTGCTCGCTGCCGAGCAGAGCTTCGTACAACGGGCCGCCGACCTACTGCAAACGCACCGACTGCTCGGATTGGTTGTGGCAGAGTCACCACCGCACCAGGACGCCTTCGTTCGCCAGACGTTGGCTCAATTGCCCAAAAGCCAAGATTCCTTTGTCACCGAAGTGATGTCACAGGTTGTCACTCAAGACGCTGCTCGGGACGGCGGGTTGGAACCCGCACGACGACAGGCGCGGCGAGATCGGTCGGTACTCACTCGTCAAGTTGGGATGGTCAGCGCAGTGACGGTTGTCGCCTGCCTGCTCTATGCCTTCGGAGCGCGGGAAGGCGATCCAGACGCAGCCCATGTTTCGTCACCGCACGTCAGGTCCGTGGCAGAACGCCAGGTTCATATGGCGAGCAGCGCGCACGCAAAGTTCTTCGGCGAGCTTCCTCCGCCCGTCGGTGCCGCGCTCCTCCCACAGCGTGAATACGTCCTGATGAGCGGCTTGATCGAAATCTTATTTCCTGCTGGAGCGACCGCAATCCTGGAGGGGCCAGCGGTCTTTCGCATTGTGTCTGACGAGCGTTTGGCGCTCGACGTTGGCCGGTGTTCGGTTCATGCATCTGAGGGCGCGGAGGGATTTTGCATTGAAACCCCGGTGTCGCGTGTGGTCGATCGCGGGACACGTTTTTCTATCGATGTCGGCGAAACGGGCGAAACAGAAGTACAAGTCATCGAGGGCGCGGCCGATGTTTATGACGCCCAGCGATTCGAGGGCTCACTCGGCGCAGCAGAACGGTTGGTCGACGGGCAAGCAAAAAGGTTTGTAGCAGCCGATTCCTTCGCCACAGAAACCGTCCCGTTCGAGGCGACTTCGTACCGCAGCCGATTACCCGACCGAGTGATTTCTTACCAGACCGCCCCCGGCCCCGACGGTGATGCCGAGAACCTCACCAGCGTGACGGTTCAGCGTGGCGGTATCGTGAGCCGACTGCCCGTCGATTCATTGATCCCATCGCGTGTGAGCTGGTTCCGATCAACCACCGCCCGCCCGTATCTCTGTGGGGCCGTCACGATCTCATCGCCTCGGCTCGAGTCTCTCTCCGATACCAGCCTCGTCACCGGCGTGATCAATCCCGATGGCAGTCTCGAGCCACTGTCGACGGACCCGGTCTTGGAAGGTGATGCTGGAACGCCTGGGATGGCGATTCGTTTTGACCGACCGGTGCTCAACGGACCCGGCGCAGACGTACTCTTCTTCGATCTACAAGCGTTTGGTAACCCGCCCGATGGCGATGCGTTTCATGTCAGTCCACTGAAGTTTCGCGACGGCCTCCAGTCGCTCACGATTGAGAAGTACGATCTGACGATGGAGTCGCCTGAAGCAAAAGTATTGTCGAGCTTCCATGTCCACTTTTTCGCGGACAAGGCGACGTCGCTCACCGAACTCAATACGTTGGCGACATCAGCACGGCAACAAAACAATAAATTTCGAGGTTTGGCCGTCGGAATTGATCTCTCCGAGCTGGGTTATGCCAGCGGCGAGAGCGTCGACGGACTCTTCATTCAAGACGCACTGGGGGACAGCGATTTTGTCGATCCTGTCTTCATTGCTGGCCTGCCGGAGCAAGAGTGAGTATGCCCTATCAATCAACGCGATTCGATTTCAGGACCTTAGCGATCATCGTGTCGCTCTTCGCATTTGCATTTCCCGTCATTGGTGGAGAGTCGTCGACGACGCAGCGGGACCAGTTTGAACAGCACGTGCGACCGATGCTGCTGTCGAAGTGCATCGAGTGTCATGGCGAACAGGACCCCGAAGGTGGCTTGAACTTGACCACGATCGAAGGATTGCTGCTCGGCGGTGATTCCGGCCCCGCAATCGTTCCCGGCAAACCCGATGAAAGTCTACTGATCGAGGCGCTGCGTTACGAATCCTACGAGATGCCTCCAAGTGGTCAGCTCGATGGATCACAGGTAGAGGGCGTTGCAGCCTGGGTGGCTGCAGGCGCGGCCTGGCCGAGCGGATTGAAGCTGGAGAAGGTATCTCAGATCGAGGAAGGTGATCGCGACTGGTGGTGTTATCAAGCCGTCGCCGATCCCGCGGTTCCCGACGTGGACGACCAAGGCTGGTGCCGCAACGAGATCGACCACTTCGTCTTTCAGCGTCTAAGCGATGACGACATCCGCCCGGCTTCCCAAGCCGAACCACGGAAGCTTGCTCGCCGGGTTCACTTTGCCCTCACTGGCTTGCCTCCGAGCGACGAAACGGCTGCTATGTTGCAGGGTGAGAATGAGCAGTGGTACGAAACGTTGGTGGATCGGCTCCTGGCAGACTCTTCCTACGGCGAGAATCAGGCAAGGTTTTGGTTGGACTTAGCCCGCTATGCGGATTCGGACGGATACAACGCGGACCACGCGCGCCCCGAAGCCAAGCATTTTCGTGATTATGTAATTCGCTCCTTCAATGAGGACAAGCCGTACGATCGTTTCGTGCTGGAGCAACTCGCCGGAGATGAAGTCGATCCTGGAAATCGAGATGCGTTGATCGGCACGATGTACCTGCGTCACTGGATCTACGAATACAACCAACGCGACGTCGAGGGGCAATGGGCTCAAATACTCAACGACGTTACCGAAACGACCGCTGACGTCTTCCTTGCTCAAGGCCTCAAGTGTGCCCGCTGTCACGATCACAAGTTTGATCCGTTGTTGCAGCGAGATTATTTTGCGCTCCGCTCGTTCTTCACGCCCCTGCTGCCCCGAGAGGATCAACCTGTTGCCGATCTCCCAACGCGTGCTGATCACTATGAGCAACAGCGAATCTGGGAGCATGCCACGGCCGACATTCGCCAACGTCTGCACGAAATTGAAACGCCGGTACTCCTGGAGAAGGCCGGCGGTCAAGGGTTCGATAAATTCACTGACGAGATTCAAACACTCGTCTCAAGCCGGCGGGACGAAATCAGTCCTTATGAGTATCAGATCGTCGCACTGACGATTCGTCAGCTCGAGATCAAGCCTGAAAAACTACCCGAGTGGCTCGACGAGGAAAAGGAAGTCGAGCGGCAAAAACTGCTCAAAGAACTTTCGGAGTTCGATTCATTAAAACCCGAGCCACTCCCTACGATGAAATTTGTGGTCAGCGACGTGGGGCCGGAAGCACCGCCGACATTCATCGCCGGGGTCAGCGACACGACTCCCATCGAACCTGCGTTCCCGCTGGTCTTGGGCGACGACCGGCCAGACATCCAGCCGCCTGCTGAAGCACTGCAATCGACCGGACGAAGAACCGCGTTAGCGAACTGGATCACCAGCAAAGACAATCCACTGACAGCCCGGGTGATGGTCAATCGCGTCTGGCAGCAGCATTTCGGCCGTGGTCTCGTTGAGAACACGAGCGATTTTGGTCGTCTCGGAACACCGCCATCGCACCCGGAACTGCTCGATTGGCTGGCCCGTCGGTTCATGGATGACGGTTGGAGCATCAAGAAGCTGCATCGTCGGATTCTGACATCGGCGACGTATCGTCAATCCGCCGAACGCCCGATGAACGAACAGTTGGCGAAGCTCGATCCGCAGAACGTGCTGCTCTGGCGACAAAATCCACGACGCCTCTCCGGGGAAGAGATCCACGATTGCGTGATCGCTGCGAGCGGTGAGCTGGGACCACAAAAACGGGCTGTCTATCAAACGGTCAAACGCAATGCCTTGGACCCGTTGCTGGCTGTATTCGATTTTCCTGATCGGGTCGAGAGTCAGTGCAAGCGGCATCGGACGACCACGTCGCCACAATCGCTGTTGATGATGAACAATCCATGGGTTCACGATCGGGCTCGAGAACTGTTGGCCGACATCGGTTCGATGAGTCTCCATTCGCTGGTCGAAGAGGCCTACGAGCGTCTTTATTTCCGTCAACCGAGTCCAGAAGAACTCGACATGGCGTTAGGGTTCATCGAGTCCTACGAAGCGGACGTCGAAATTCCCGAACCGCCGAATCCACTCACCTCGATGCCGAGCGGGGTCCCCGCGATTCAGCTGAGTCCCGAGAAAGCGGTATCCATTGAAGTTTCGCCACTCCCAGAGCTGCTCGATCCGGAACACAATGGTGACTTCACGATCGAGGCAACCGTGATGCTGCACTCGCTGTATCGGGATGCTTCGGTTCGCACGATCATCACCGGTTGGTCGGGCAGCCAATCTCAACCGGGTTGGTCGCTCGGTGTCACCTCGACGAAAAGCGGCTATCAACCTCGCAATTTGATTCTGCAATTGATCGGTTCGCGCGATGACCAAGACAGCAAGCCTGAATACGAAGTCATCCCTTCGAACCTACGGCTCGAACTCAACAAGCCCTACCGCGTCGCCGTGTCGATCGATTTGGACAACGTGGCCGAGGCAGGGATCACGTTCTATCTACAAGATCTGTCGAAACCAGACGTTGAACCGGAAGTAGCCCATGTGGCGCACCAAGCGCGTTGGAATGTGCAATCGAATCGTCCCATGGAGATTGGTGGTCGCGGGAAACATCATCGTTGGGATGGGCTGATCCAGAACGTTCGTTTGCATCGGCGTGCGTTGAGCCGGGCCGACGTCTTCGCGGACCCGCAGGACTCCGCTGACTTGCTGTTGGATATTCCATTTACGGACATCGAGAACTTGGGCCAAGACCAATCCGGTCATCACCATCACGCCACCGTGACCCATCGAGACACGCCCCCGCTCGCTTCCCCTGCGATGCAAGCACGCACCGCACTGATCCACGCCCTGCTTTGCTCCAATGAGGTGATTTATGTCGATTGATCTCGAAAGCCAAGAGCTCGCTTCCCGACGAGAAATGCTCCTCAAGGGGGGTGGAGGTTTCGGCGCACTGGCCTTGGCCGGTCTGTTGCAGAACGACAGGGCAGAGGGAGCCGAGCAGCCTGCGGATTCGCCCCTGGCAGCCAAGTTGACCCATTATCCCGGGAAGGCAAAGAGCGTTATCTTCCTGTTCATGGATGGGGGGCCCAGCCATCTCGATACCTTCGACCCCAAGTCCGAACTCGACAAATTGGCGGGCAAGCCGATCCCAGAGAGTTTTGGCCGCGTGATCACCGCGATGGGCGAATTCGATTCCCCGATCATGGCGACGAAACGCAAGTGGAAACAGCATGGCGAAGGAGGGCTGTGGATTTCCGATTGGTTACCCCACACAGCAAAAATGGCGGACGAACTCGCGGTGATTCGCTCCTGCTGGACCAATGGCATCAACCATTCCGGCGGCATCTGCCAAATGAACACCGGAACCCAGTTCGCTGGCCGCCCGTCGCTCGGCAGTTGGGTGACATATGGTCTCGGTACCGAGAACGAAAACCTGCCCGCGTTCGTGGTCATGCAGGAAGGCAAGGGGCGTGTGATCAATGGCGCCCGAAACTGGGGTGCCGGGTTCATGCCCGCCGTCTACCAGGGAACGACGATGCAACGAACAGGCCCTGCGTTCTCGAACCTGGTCCCGCCGCAACACATCGCGACAGCTCAACAGCGTCAAGAACTCGACTTCCTTTCACAACTCAATCGTCAACACGCTCAGTCACGCCAGGACAACACCGACCTCGACGCCCGTATCCGCAGCTTTGAGCTCGCCTTCAAGATGCAGTCCCACGCTCCCGAGGCCGTCGATCTGTCTCAAGAGACGGCGGCGACTCAAAAGCTGTACGGCATGAATGACAAAAAAACAGAAGCCTACGGGCGAAACCTGCTGATGGCGCGGCGACTCGTCGAGCGGGGTGTTCGATTTGTGCAGTGCTATCACGGAGCAGGCAGCAAGTGGGATGCTCACTCCGACATCGAAGGCAACCATACGAGGATGTGTGGTGGTATGGATTTACCCGTCGCCGGTCTGCTCCAGGATCTCAAACAACGCGGGTTGCTCGACGAGACCCTCGTCGTTTGGGGAGGCGAATTCGGCCGCACACCGATGAGCGAGCAAGGCAACGGCCGAGACCACAATCCCACGGGGTTCACGATGTGGATGGCCGGTGGTGGCGTTCAGGGCGGGCAAGCCTACGGGACGACCGATGCCCTGGGACTCCATGCGGTCGAAGATCGACTGCACGTGCATGATATCCATTCCACCATCCTTCACCTGATGGGCGTGGATCATCGGAAACTGGTCTACATGCACAAAGGGCGTCCCGAACGGATCGACCAAAACGAAGGCCACGCCTACAAAGAGATCGCGGCCACCTAGGGCTTGCGATCGTCACCCGCCCGCTCCGCCACACGCTCGCCGGGCTATCGATTTAATCGACGTGGCCCCGGCAAGGGTGATCCGAGTGCCGTCAGGCCCCAGGTAGCGCCGCCTGCCCGGGCGGTTCAGTCGTTGTGGCTCCGCACGAGACGCTCGCGACCTCGTTGGTCCTGCCCCACCCGTCGACGCTCACGCAGCAATCCGTGCTCGTCATCTGAAACGAGCGTTCGACCCGCTTTCGTGGGGACTTGTCCAGTTTGAAAGCAGAGCCTGCCAACTTGGAGTTCTCGCGGACGAGCCGATCGGAGGGCCACTATCGTTGCGCTGTTTCAGCTGTGCTAAATCAACCCGAGTGACTGCATCGCATCGGCGACGTTCATGAATCCCTCGATGTTCGCGCCCTGAGCGTAGTTGCCAGGGACTCCAAACTCATCAGCTGTCTCGAGACATCGGTCATGGATGTCCTTCATGATGGTCGCGAGTCGGCGTTCGGTGAACTCAAATGACCATGCATCGCGAGACGCATTCTGCTGCATTTCCAGCGCACTCGTCGCGACGCCCCCTGCATTGGCGGCTTTCCCGGGCGCATAGGCGACACCCGCCGCAATGAGTTTGGCGGTCCCCTCGGGGGTTGTCGGCATGTTCGCACCCTCGGCGACGATCTTGCAACCGTTGCGGATCAGTGCATCGGCATCCCGACCGGTCAGTTCATTTTGCGTCGCGCAGGGCAGTGCCACGTCGCAGGGCAGTTCCCATAGATTGCCACCGCGGCGATACTTCGCCTGCTTCCGCGTCTCGCAGTACTTTTCGACGGACGCCCGATCAACCTCCTTGATCCGTTTCAGCGTTTCCAAATCGATCCCCTCGTCGTCATGGATCATGCCTTTGGAATCGGAACACGCGATCACCCGCCCGCCCAACTGAGTTACTTTCTCGATGGCGTAGATGGCCACATTGCCAGCACCGGACACCACACAGGTCTTGCCCTCAAGAGACTCGTTCTTGGCCGCGAGCATTTCTTGGACGAAGTAGCCCAGTCCGTATCCCGTTGCCTCGGTGCGAACGAGTGCTCCACCGAAGCTGAGGCCCTTGCCGGTCAAGACGCTCGACTCATATCGGTTGCTGATGCGTTTGTATTGCCCAAACAGATAGCCGATCTCCCGTTTGCCAACGCCGATATCACCTGCCGGTACATCCGTGTATTCGCCAATGTGCCGGGACAGCTCGGTCATGAAGCTTTGGCAGAACCGCATCACCTCATCATCGCTGCGGCCTTTCGGATCGAAGTCGCTACCACCCTTGCCGCCGCCAATCGGCATCCCGGTCAACGCGTTTTTGAAGATCTGTTCAAATCCTAAGAATTTGATGATCGACAGATTCACCGAGGGATGAAATCGCAGGCCGCCCTTGTACGGCCCCAACGAGCTATTGAACTGAACCCGAAAACCCCGGTTGATATGGACCTCACCACGATCGTCTTGCCAGGGGACCCGAAAAATAATCTGACGCTCGGGTTCGCAGATTCGCTCGATCACCTTCTGTTCGGTAAATTTCGGATACTTTGCGAGTACCGGACCCATCGATTCGAGGACTTCCTTGACCGACTGAATGAATTCCGGTTCACCAACGTTGCGTTGTTGAATGTTCCAAAAAACAGAAGAGAGTTTTTCGTCCATCTTCGACTTCTTTCCATATCATAGGTTTTAAAATAGCAGTTCTTTGCAATCGATCCTGATTGATTGCAACCGGCATGCCACTACCCATTCTGCCGCTGGTTTGTCTTCCTGAGTTGACGCCCCCAAATACGGCGTCAACGCAGGTTACCGGATTGTCAATCGCGGTTGTCACCTCGCTGTGCATACGGCGAGGCACTTGAGGCGAGAACACCGAGTACGCCGTCTCTGCACGCGTTTTTTAGAGAGTGGAACAGGTCTTGCAGGAAACGGTTTCATCGCCCGTCATTGAAACCTGTTCCACATTCAGGAAAGTCGCCGTGTCGCCAAATGCACCGTCCGCAGTTGTTACGATTCAAACCAATCATGGACTCGTATACACAGTTACCATTCCCCGACTCGCGGTCGTTAGAGAGCCAAGCAGCAATCGGGATGGATCGGCGCGGCAAGCCAATCCGCCGAGCCAACACGCTCAAACGCCAAGTTTCTCAGTAAACTAACGATTGAGCAGGGGGCCGAGCAGGCTCATAGTCTGTTGTGCGTCAGCCGGCTCGAATCGACGCGAAGCCCCCCAGGGAGCGACCACCCGAAGCGATTTTCGCCCGGGTGGTTTGCGATTCTCGCCCGACCGCTTCGCCGGTCGGCCATGGTCGGTGTGCGCTTCACACGCCCCGCCCGCTAAAGAACTCAATGCTCCGTCTGCGGAGAAAAAGCGTTCGTCCTACCTTCCTGCCGGCTTCACGCCGAGGCAGCTTCGAACGGCCAGCCGATATTCTTTATCCGGCAGCTTGATAGTAGCCGGGGTCATCCCGATCATCGCCATCAAAATCGCCTGTGATCGGTTGAGAATCGCCGTCGGGACGTGGGACTTGGATGTGCTTGTCGTTCTCTGTGAGCCGGCGGTCACCATCGGAGTCGATGATCCACAGATCACCACGAACCACGCCGATCTCATCAATCCCATCGCCATCAAAATCGCCCACAATCGGCTCATCACCGGGTTCGCCGAAGTTGACCGGACGATCTTTACCGGTCCAGCGTCCATCGCCATCTTCGTCGAGCATCCATTGCCCGCTGCGGAAGACGCCGATTTGATCGATGCCGTCGCCATTCCAATCCCCTGCCACCGGCGTATCGACTTGCTCGCCGTACTGGAAAACGTGATCCACGGCATCGGCGAGCAACTCGCCATCGCGGCCGCGCATCAGCACACGTTGTTGCTTTTCGTGTTCGGTGGGAACACGGTGGACCAGGTCCACTCGTCGTAGGTTTCGGCGACGTTGGTTGGCGGGGTCGGGCAATCCAGGATCCTGGCGAATACGGCGGTCGTCGTTTTGCCACCTGCGTCCGAAGATGCCCACGTCGTCTTTGCCGTCGCCGTCCCAGTCGCCCACGACGGGCCGATCAAGTGCCGTGCCCAAACGCACCCACAGGTCGCCCTTGTCCCACTGGCCGTCGCCGTTGAGATCCACGAACCACTGGCCATTGAGAAACAAGACCGCTTCATCCACACCGTCGCCGTCGAAGTCACCCGTCAATGCGGTGGCGTCGTCGTGCCCGAGCCGAATCTTGCTGCCGTCGACGGAGTCAGACAATACCGAGGTGCTGCTCGGTAGGATCTGCCAACGTCCCGCCGACAGGTCGACCTCGAGCAACATGTCCGATAGCTTTTTCGTATCCGGTTCCTCGTCACCATGGCTCCGGAACGAAGCGGGCTGGGCATTGAGTCCGCCGTCGTGCGAGGTCATGATTGCCGATTCGGGCTGTTGCCCCTGGCCTCTTGGATAGCCACCATTGATCACGCTAAGGTGCCAACTGACCTCCCACTCATCGTCGGCGATGAGCGGTGGGGCGACGTCCTGCACGAGATACGGGAGCACTTCAAGAGGTGCCGAGGGCAGGAAGGTTTCAATCGGAGCCGTCGGTGAATCGACAGTCGTCGGTAGATCCAACGGCCACTGCGGTACGACCGGTGGTGCCTCGATTACGATTTCGCTGAAGTTGTTGCTCGCGCTCGTGCCTCCCGGAGCGACCTGGACGTGGAAGATCGCATCGAAATTGGGATCGCTGCCCGCACGCAGGCCGTCGAGGAACGCCTCCAATTCACCGGGCTGGGTAAAGTCGGCCAGGTTGATGGCGAGACCACCCGTCGTGCCGGCCGTGTCGAGTGAGTCGACGAAGCCCTCGGGGTGCGATTGGTAGATAGAATAGCTCGTCCACGGCCGCAATCCCGTGAACTCATAGTAACCGTCGGCATTGGTCGTCACCCGCAGCACGCCGCCTGACGTGCCTCCGAGTTGATCGGTGCCTGGATCGATCAAGACTCCGTCGGCATCACGCAGTTCCAACACGACGTCGCCTAACCGAGTGTCATCGTCGGTGAGCAATCCATCGCGATGCTCGCGCAGTTGTTCGGGATCCGGGGCTTGGCTGAGGATGAGTGCCCCGCCGTCTTGGAAAACGTATCCCGAAATCGTCACGGGGGCGAGCTCGAAGAAGTTGTATCCAGTTCCCTGATCGCCACCCTGGAGATCGATCTCACCGATGACGTCCACTTCCAAGGATCGACCGCCCAACAAGCCGACTGTTTGCCCACCCTGAAAATAGCCTTCGGGTTGGTACTCCGTCACGGTATAGCGTCCGGCAGGCAAACCCGTGAACTCATAGCAGCCCTCCGCGTCGGTCGTTGTGGTCGCGATCACGCCTGTCTCGTCGGACAGTTCGATCAGGACCCCAGCGATCGGGGATTCATTGCTATCGAACTCTTCATCGCGATCGAGATTGCTCCACACCTTGCCTGAGATCGTACCGGGCAGTTGCTCGCAGAAATTGTAGTCGGTGAGGCGTTCCCCCCAGCCGATTGTGATCGCTGAGATGTGATCGGCGACAGAGGCGTCACCACCGTGGCTACCGGCTTTCTGACCGCCCTGGAAATAGCCGTCGGGTTGTGTTTCGCGAACGGTGTACTGCCCCGCCTCCAATTGAGTGAACGTGTACCGACCGCTGGCATCGGTTGTCGTGGTGCCGACGACCTCGCCAGATTCATTGATCAACTCGATCAGCACACCTGCCAACCCTTCTTCCTCGTCATCGCGAACGCAATCGGCATCATGATCCACGTAGACGACGCCGGAGAGTTCGGCGGGGAGGACTTCGCAGAAGTCGTAATCCGTCAGAGTATCTCCCCAGCCGATCGAGATCGCCGAAATATGATCGGCGAGAGAGGCATCGCCTCCGCCGCTGCCCGCGGACTGGCCACCCTGGAAGTAACCGCTCGGTTGGGTCTCGCGAACCGTGTACTCACCAGCTTGCAGATTGGAGAACGAGTACTGGCCGTCCGCGTCGGTCGTTGTTGAGGCGACGACCTTCCCCGAATCGTCGAGCAATTCGATCAACACCCCTGCCAAACCCTCTTCGCCTTCATCGCGTATGCAATCGGCATCGCGATCGACGTAGACGATCCCCGAGAGCTCGGCGGGCAGGACTTCGCAGAAGTCATAGTCGGTGAGTGTCTCCCCCCAGCCGACCGAGATCGCTGATATATGGTCGGCGAGGGACGCATCGCCACCACCGCTGCCCGCTTTCTGGCCGCCTTGGAAGTAACCACTCGGCTGCGTTTCACGAACGGTATACTCACCGGCTTTCAGTTCGGTGAACGAGTACCGCCCCTGACTGTCCGTTGTCGTGCTGTCGATGACCGTACCCGATTCATCGAGCAACTCGATCAGCACGCCTTCCAATCCCTCTTCGCCTTCGTCGCGAATGCAGTCCGCGTCGCGATCGACGTAGACGACTCCTGAGAGGCCCGCCGGCAGCACCTCGCAGAAGTTATAGTTTGTCAGCGTGTCTCCCCAGCCGACGGGGATCGAAGAGATATGATCATCGACGGATGTGTTGCCACCATTGCTTCCAGCGGTCTGGCCGCCCTGGAAGTAACCGCTGGGCTGCGTTTCGCGAACGGTGTACTCGCCGGCACGCAGATTGGAGAACGAGTACAGACCGGCAGCGTCGGTTGTCGTGCTGGCCACGACCTTACCCGAGCTATCGAGCAACTCAACAAACACCCCAGCTAAGCCTTCCTCATCGTCGTCGTGCACGCAATCGCCATCGAGGTCGACATAGACGACGCCGGACAGTTCCGCAGGCAGCTGTTCACAGAAATCGTAGTCCTCGCCTTGCTCGCCCGACCCAATCGTGATCTGGTCCATCCGGTTGGGGCCGTCCGTCACGCCACCGAGCGATCCAACGCTGGCACCGCCCTCAAAGTAGCCACTGGGTTGGTGCTCGATGACGGTATAGGTACCCGGCAACAGATTATCAAACCGGTACATACCATCGGCGTCGGTGGTTGTCGTGGCGATGGTCGTACCACTGGCGTCCTTGAGCTCAATCTGCACACCCTCGAGGGTGGGCTCACCGGGGTCGAATAGGCAATCACCGTCCAGGTCAACATGGACCTGACCGCTCAACGATCCGACTTGGCGTTCGCCGAAGTCATAGCCGATGCCGTGGAGTCCTTGGCGCAGGTCCACGTCGACGAAAGAATCTTCGTCGCTGCCGAATCGTCCGGTAAGCACTCCATCGATCGTGCCCACTTGATCTTTGCCGTCGATGTATCCAGCGGGCTGGGATTCGACAATCCGGTATTCATCCGGCGTTAGGTTCTCGAATCGATAGACGCCCTGGGCGTTGGTCCGAGCGGTGGCCACGACGGTTCCATCGGATCCCACCAAATCCAAAGCAACCCCCTCGATCGCCTCTTCACCGTCATCTCGCTGACCATTGTCATTGCGGTCGTGGTAGACCTGGCCGGACAATGAACCGGGTGCCGCTTCGCAGAAGTTGTACTCGCTGCCGTTTCCGCCCGACGGCAGCTCGATGTTCTGGATTCGACCACCGTCGATCGCCACCCCGGATGCCGCGAGTAGCGCTGAAGCGAGGGTCTGGATATCACCCGCGTGCGCTTCGCCATCGAGCAAGCCTGCGGGGGTGATCTCGACAATGCTGTACACGCCCGCATGCAGGTCATCAAAGCGATAGCTACCGTCGGCTCCGGTGTAGGTGGTGGCGACTGTCTTGCCACTGGCGTCGATCAGGCGAACTTCGGCGCCCTCAATGGGATTGCTATTGGTGGCATCGTGAGGCCCTTCGCAGTCCTCGCCTGGGTTGACCAGGTAGACAAAACCGCCGAGCGAACCGAGTGGCAACTCGCCGAAGTTGTAGTGGATGCCTGAATCGCCACCGCCGAGCACGACGTCGCGAATTTCATCCCCGGGGTTCATGGCGGTACCGACGATTTGTCCGGATATCGTTCCGGCCGCATCGGTACCATCGTCCGTGTCCTCGGGTTGATCGAGCTCCACGATGCGGTAGCGACCCGGCATCACTCCGGTGAACTCGTAGGAACCATCGGCAGCGGTCGTTGTGATTAGCGGTGCCTGGGCTTCGATCGTGTCGATCGGTTCCAACCGCACACGAACTCCCGCCAGCCCTTCTTCGCCGGCATCCTTGGTGCCCGAGTCGTTGTTGTCGAGGTAAACGAAACCACTGACCGATGCGGGACGAGGGGTCTGCGTGACGCTGCCCACGGCTGCGGCCGAGCGGTTGGGAAGACTATCAACGTCGTCGCCTTGATCGGGCGGCAGCTCCAATCCATAGTCGGCATTCGGATCGCCATAGTCGTTGAGGAAGATCGAATCGGCGGAGGATTCGAAGTAGTTGGGGGCTTCAAACTTCGCTTCGAGAATTGAGTCCTGGAACTCTTGCCCCGATGCGATCACGTCGAGCCGTTCGTTAAACTGATCGAGATCAGCGAGGTTGCGAAGCACCTCGTCGACGTCGATGGTGAAGATCAGCCGGTCACCGGCCTGAAAGTCCGTCGGGCGCAGGATCAGCTCTTGCCCTCCATCAGCAACCTCAGCGGTCGCTTCCTCGGATTGACCAGGCACCAGGCTGAAGGAATGGTATCCGTTCTTGCCGCGACCGCCCTCGTCGGTGTCAAAGATGAGGTCGCCAACGCTCAGTCCATCGTCGTCTTTGTCCGTCCGAATACGAAGCTCGGTTAACTTCGTTCCCGGCGCACCACCGGTGAATGAAACGATGAACCGATCTCCCTCGGAATCACTCCCAACATCGGACTCCAAGTAATCCGTCTCGACATAAACCACGCCGACGTGAATCGGATCGGCCGCCATCAGTCGTCGGGGTTCGAGCGACTCCACCCGCATGCTTCTCGAATGCATACCGGCGTGCGTGGACGTCGCTGCGATGAGCCGACTGAGCTTGCTACGCCGCGCCCCGGCCGACTCCGATCTCGCGCTATCGAGCTTCGCGGACGAACCGCGTCCCGAGAATCCGAGTGTCGCACAAAAACCTTCGATATGTTTCCAGAACATGACGGGCACCTCCCTGTGCCACCTAATCGTTCTCCCGAAATCTCGTTGCAGTCGATCGCTTAGTCGCTGCTGTCTACCGGGGCGTTGGAATCAGAGGCACTGATCCCGACTCATTCCCCAATGCGATCTTGTTCTCAGAGACGAGTGACCTGGACAGGTCCCATCGCCGAAGGGTGGCATCAAACCCTCCCGAGATCAAATTGCCGCGGTTGACAACGAGAGTGGATACCGTGCCAACATGCCCGTTGAGCTTCGCTTGAACATGCAGTTCACGATCATCCTCGCCGACGCGAACGATGTGGATCTCATCATCGCTGCCAGCGGCCGCGATCGTGTGTTCATCGATGACCGCAAGTGAAAACAGCCGACCGGATGTAATCTTCTGCTGCGACAGGAGCTGTTTGCTTCCCGTGTCATAGCGGATCATCTCACCGTCTTCGGAGACGCTGACAAGTACGTCCGAAGCCGGCATGAAGGCGATATCACGGACGCGTCCAGAATGCAGCTTTTGCTCCATCAATGTCTCGCCGGTGGCGGGATCAAAGAGATGGATACGTCCGTCGCGGCCCGCCACGGCGAGTGCACTCCCATCATCTCGGTAGGTGCAACATCGCAAATCGACACACTGACACCGCAGCACCGGCATCGTGTTGGCTGTGTTGCCAATCAAGAAGACGCGCGAGTCAAACCCCACCGCAGCAATCTGTTTCCCCGAAGCAGCAAATCGCACACAGGCCAATGCCGGAGCCGAATCGATCTCCTGCAAGGCCGCAAAGTCCCGACGGCGGTCCCACAGTATCAACTGTCCATCGTTTCCTGACGACGCCAGCCGATTGCCCGAAGCGTCAAACGCCAACGTGCGAATCCAATCAAAATGTCCCGGCGTCGACGACTTGGTGGACCCACCTTCGCCGAGAACGTGAACAATTCCGAGCGTTTCAGCATTCAAGATGCGGATAACGTGATCATCTCCCGCGACGGCTAAGAACTCGCCCCGAGGGTCCACGGCAATCGCCGTCACAACCACCCGATCAACATGAACATCGACCGGGGGCAGACGAAAAATTCGCGATGCCACCTGATCGGAGTCGGTTTTCCAAGCGGCGTCGGCCGCGACCGGAGGGCTGGGGGCCTCCCCGTAAGCAGCCTGCCCGCTGATCCATCCAGCAAACCCGAGGGCGTACCCGAGCATCACCGCGTGTCGCCGCGTGAGCATGGTTTTAATGATATTCCTCATGACGTTTCCCCCGTTCCGGCCGCGCGTGCACAGGCACTCCCCTTACTTCAATCGGCATTTAAACCCCCGCTCATGAATGCAATCCGTCGCTGCAGAGCCTTCAAGTCGACCAAACGTTGTCGATGGCTATTCGTGCGGGTAGGAAAGCGGGAACGGTCCACTTGGCAGTGGACGAGACGGCGGCTTCTTGTCTGCCGCTCGCCATCATGATCACGCACTGCCTAGGGAATCTGCAGACAACCGAAATGATCGCGTGACATTGACGTCAGCATCGACGTTGATTCTGGCTGCAGGTCCGGGTTGAGCCGCACCGCGATCGCTGAGTGCTCGGCGGCCAGCTTCGATTTTTGATGCTCGCTGTAACACTGAGCTAGCAGGAAGTGGTTCTCGGCGGAGGGCGCCAACTCGACGAGCGTGCGGTACGCTTCCTCTTCTAAACTGCGTTGGCTCAAATGCCGCGCGGCGAAGCCGATGCCCTTCCATGCACTCGCCAAGCTGACCTGTTTTCGATCACTGTCGGGTTGCTGGGTCCAATAGGAAACGGCGTCTTGGTAGGCCGAGAGGCTTTCGCGGTACTGCCGCAGTCTCTGCCAACAGAGGCCTTGATAGTCCAAACCAATCGGTTGAAAACGTGCCCCACGCGTCAACGGCTTGAGTAGCCGCAACGCCTCCTCATTCTCGTCGAGATGCATCAGGATCGTGACCCGCTGCCCGATCTCAGCAACGGAGGCATCCGAGGGCAGCGGCCGGCTCGCCTCGGCAGCGAGTTGCGATACGGCTCGCTGCAGTTGAGGAATCTGCTGTGCCAAAGGTTTGTTCTGTACCTGCAGCCCAGGATCGAGCTGCCAGAGGACTTTGGATTGTCGATAGGCCAGGGCAAAGCGGCGCGATTGCAGACTGTTTTCCAAATCCGCTCGGAGACCATCGGCGACGGCGTCGACATAGGCTGCCGGGACGAACGCCGCGAACAGACTCATCATGAGGAACATTTTCCACGACCGCTGGATCGGCACGGGCAACGACTCGCCCCGATAGATCCATGTCGCTGCGATGGCCACCGCGGTCATCGATGCGACCGCGACCAGGCATCGACAGACCGTCAGCCAGCCAAGTGATAGCTGCGTAAACCTGCCGATCGATGGCGGGATCACTGCGAACGCAAAGGCGATTAGCAAACATCCGCAGAAGACAGAAAATCTCCATCCCGGGCTTGCGTTCCGCGTGGTCTGAGCCAGCATTAAGCTCAGCGGCATCGCTGCGAGAAAACTACACGCCAGGACGTCCCACCGGCCGTACTCCCACAAGACGCCCTCGCCGGTCGACAAGGCCAAGCAACAAAAAGCGATCACCGTGAGCACGGCTGCGAGATAGGCAAACCAAGCCACGCGGGGTGAAACGAGAAAGTGGGTCATGTCGTCGCTGGCTTAAGCGGATCGGCGGTCGAAGAAGGTTTTCGAGATTTCCAAATCATGCCATCGAAGCAGTAGTGCCAGAACGCGACGACAAGATTGATAAACACCCAAAACTCAAAGTAGCCACGTGAGAGAGCGTAGTTGCCCAGCCCGATGACCACGACAAAGATGATCAGAAACAGCAACCACATTTGCGAGAGCCTGACCAGCGGGTTCGATCTCGTTTCTTTACGAGGTCCGTTCATCGACCACGTCACGATTGACATGTATTCCAATGAATGGAATATCGCTGATGCCAGCGCTAAGGCGACCACGTAAGGTGTGTGCTCATAGTGGGCAGCGATCAGCAGAGCGGAAAAGAGCGTCATCACACTGGTCAAGTACGCCACACTCGCTACCGATGCTGTGCGCGTTACAAAGCACTGGCTGAACTGGCGACATACCAACGCGGCGGGAATCAGCAAGACAAACCAATCGACGGTCGAAACCCATTGAAAGCCATCGAGTGGTCCCTCGGTCCATCCCCAACCTGCAACGCGTGCGATGACATAGAGCATGAAACCGCGAAAAAGTCCCTTGTCGGTAGACAGCGACAATCGACTCGGTGGTTGCTGCCCCGCCGCGGCATCAGCACTTCGCCGGCGCTGGTAGATGCGAAACACACCGTGGTGCTGAGAGGCGAAGTGCCAGGCGTTCCAGATGTAATCGATCACCCCCAAACACAATAAAGAGCCCGTACCCATCTTCACGCAAAGACAACCGACAAGAATGGCGGCGCCCCAAGCGAAGAAGTGACGGCGGCGGTCAAGTCCCTTGTGATGGTCGACACTGACCAGGACGAGCGTGATCCAGCGATGCGGCGCCGTCACAAAGTAGATCTGCCAGAACAGGAGACTTTGATGGGTCGTCACGCCACCGAAAAAGTCGACGATCAAGAGCAGCGGCCAGAACGCGTTGACAATGAAAAACAGGTCAATCGCGGGCGAGAACAAAAAGCCTCCGCGCGGCCGAGAACTCGGCAACCCGGGCGTCCTCTGTTGGTCTTGGGGAGAAAGACCGTTGCTTCCTCGCGGCTCCTTACCGTCCTGCTCTCGTGGATTGGAGGCGTGTTGGACCGAACCCGCGTCCGGTGTCGTATGTGCGAGCACAGTCATCTAAGGGCTCCTGGATCCATTCTCTGTGGATTCCGATTTCACGCGATGGGTTCCCCCATCATCGGTCGTTTCGCTTTCAGGGACTCGTATCCAATGATCGTGAAACGCGATCCCCGATGTCCACGGCACCAACGGCATGTGGCAGTCGATGCAATCGCCGCCGGGTTGATGGGTACAGGTACTCGATGCGCCTTGCTGATGACACTGGTGGCACTGGTCGATCGAGCTGGCGCGGTCCTGTGAAACGGTGTCATGCGGATCATGGCAGGTCGAACAGGTGATGTTACCCGGCGTTTCCAGGTAACACCGACTGCGTTGGATTCCGTAGGGTTGGAAACGCGCCGCTTTCTGAGGCGACACGTCGGGGGTGACGGAGGATGCATCCCGATGGCAGGTTGCACAGGCCGCCATATAGTCCGCTGCCGTTTCGTATTGCAGCAGCGGTTTGGCTTCCTCGGCCCGTCCGAGGTGCGCCAATTCGACGTGCTTTTTACGGGGGCCATGACATCGCTCGCAACCCACGTTGGCGATCACCATCGAATTGAGGACAGGCAGACTCGGCGGTGGCATCATCGTGCTATGACAGCCCAAACAGGCTCGAAGATCAGCATCATCCATGGGGCGACCAAAGCACTCGATCGTGCGTTGGGCGAAATCATCGTAGCGTTCGTGGTCAGGGGTTAAGCCGACCCGATTTTGCGAGGGAAAGTAGGACCATCGCAGTTCGACGCCGCGCTGCGTTGCCTCGTCGACAGCAATGGGGGTTTGCGCGTGAGTGCCCGAACCGAGCAACCAGGTGACGGGAACGAATGCATCCTGGGGGGAATCTCCGTCCCGGACCACGAACTGACCATTGCTTGCTAAGAATTCGAACACTTGATCGCGCCGAGGGTCTTCATAGCGTTTCTGTTCAGTGAGCTTGCCTGCCAAGGAAGAGCCGTTCATGAGCACCGCCGTCTGGGAATGCCCTGACCGAAGGTGCGCTTCATACTCGTCCTGATGGCACTCCGCACATGCCTCATCGCCCGCAAAATTGGTGGAGATCATGTGGTTCCAGCCCCGGATTTGTTGCTGGACGGCCAACGGAAGACTGGCGAGCACTCGCTCAGACACCTGTTCAGGAGACGCTTGCAACTGCCCCTGCGTCGCCCCCTCGTGGGCGATCGGAGGCAGCCACCATCCCGTCGCCCATGCGAACATCAGCCCAGTGACGCCGACAGCAATCACCATCAACGCCAGCACTCGTGCATACGTGGAGCGTCGCCATTTCGGTGGCTCGGTCGCATTCCGAGCCGGACCGGCAGCGGAATCGGATTGGATCGCTTTTCGCGTGGGCATAGAGATATCGAGTCGAAGAACCTATTTAAAAAGGGTTCTGCCCCTCTCCGGAGAGGCTGTTAATAACCATACCAGATGACTCGCCTTCAAGGGGTAGCTCCCGTTTCGGATAGGCTTTTAGCCGAGTGGCGCGTCCTTGAGTTTCCACTGACCATCGATGCGTTGCAGGGTCCACACCTGCTCGGTCTCGCCTGCTTTGCTGGGCTTGCTGCGACCACCATCTCGACCAGCGGTCTCATGGACGCCGCCGAAGATTTTAACCGGTACGGTCACTTGGTCACCGTCATAAGTGGCTTCACCACTGACCTGGTACCCGCGTTTTCCGTATTCTGCGCGGTCTTCAGGTACGGACCCTGGAACGAACGCATTGGCGAACATTTGCTGGTCACCGGCAATATCGCCGAGTCCCTCTACGCTCGCAAATGCATTCTGCTCGTCGGTTGGCTTGACTGCCGACGAGCCACATCCCACCGTCGATGAGATGCACAAAAGTGTCAGCAGTGCGGATACAAATTTGATTTTCATAGTCGTTATTTCGAATGGTCTCTGAGTGAATGTTGCTGTTTATAGTTCTTCGAGGACTTCGTTGTTGGCAGCAGTGCTCAACGGCTGCCAAATTTTGAGATTATCGACGGAGTCGGTAACAAACCGCACACTCCCGTCTGCCATCAGCACGTTCACGCCACCGGTGTGATAGCTACGGGCCGCTGCGTAGATGGCAGCCGTATCGCGTTCCTCGAGGCAGTCCAAGCGGTCGTTGCTGTCGATCGTGACCGTTGTCGATGGGTCCGTGATCTCATCGCCGCAAGCTGCCAGGACGTCTTTCTCATTGGAGTTCGGGTTGCGGAAGGCAGAGAAGATCGTCGCTCCCATTGCTGGCGACATCCACGTACCTCGGATATCTGTCTTGGAGTCCACCGCCAAGATTTCGCTCATCGCCATCGTATTGCTCAAGCCATCGAGAAAATCGCGGCTCTGCATACCCTTGCGGTTTTGAAAGCGATCTCCCGCCGAGACGACCCCATTGACGTTATTAATGATTTCGTCCTGGTGGGCGTAGTGGGTCCCGAAAGCACCACGTGTCTCGGGGTTTTCCCACGACAACATGTCCCCCGATCCCCAACATGCAGCGTAGTTGTTGCCCTTGGCGAGAGCTTCGAGACCGTAGCTGCCATCGGAGAACTGTGATCGCACAGCAGGTGCGGTGGGGCACTGGTCAAAGGATGCGAGCTGTTCACGTCCCAGGTGATCGGTGACCTCGATCGCCTCACAGTGATCGCAGGGATTGGATGTGTGATCGTCGGCGCGATCATCCTCGCAGACCTGCACTCTCTCCCACATCGCAGGCTGTTCCATGTAGGGGAACAGCATCACGAGCCAGTGCCAGCCCTGTTCGTTCTGCCCGTGTTGCCATCCTCCGGTTTTGTAGCGATTGCCACTCTCGTCGTAATTGACACTTCCCGGTGGGAAGGCATTGAACGTCGACATGTGGTTGTGCATGGCGAGACCGAACTGTTTCATGTTGTTTTGGCACTGCATGCGGCGGGCAGCTTCTCGTGCTGCTTGGACAGCAGGTAAGAGCAGTCCGACCAGCACGCCGATAATGGCGATGACCACCAAGAGTTCAACGAGCGTGAAACCAGGCCGCCGTCGTGCCTGCTTTTCCATGGTTTCGATCTGTTGACAACGCATTTGTAAAGTTCCTTCATCGAGTGATAAGCGATTGATTCTGTTTCGGCGGGATTAAAACAGGCGTATGTTGCGATTGGGTTTGGAAAGTGTGAAGAACTCTTGAAGAGGACCGGCCGCCTGGGTAGCGACGGCGTGCGAAACGGTGCATGGCCTCTAGGGGGACGGCAGTCCCCATTGAGCCTAAAAAAAATGGCTCATCCGACGGAAGCGTGCGTCGGATGAGCCAAGAAAAATGGGCCACCGAACCCTCCCCCCTGACAAAGGGACCTCGATCCTGATTTGGCACTCGCGATGTTTTTGGCACTCCCGATGTGCGGAGCCTTCAATTGGTCTTGGGGAAGCCAGGTCTTTTTTGGTAGTCGATAGGGTTCTCGCAAGCTTCTGCACGCTCGTACTCCTTCCTCACCGACGCGGAACCTACCCATGGCGTCTGAAAAACGTTTCGCCGATTCGTTCAGCACCTCCGCAATCACCAACTCATCCGCACGATTGCCAATGGGAATCGGCCGACGCGCGCTCCTGCTCGCTGTCTTGGCTGCCGGTACGAGCGGCGCAACGTCCGGCTGCAAGGATGGGCCGATGTATGCGCTCAAAACAGTCAACCCTTACTTCACGATGCGGCAATGGGCACGGGACGAAGAAATCGGGGTCACCGACCATCAACGACGCACCGAACTGCAGTCACTCGTCAAGACGATGCCAAACTTGCCACCGGAGCGACAAGAATATTGGTCCAAACATCTCGAGCAGATTTTTGCCAATGACGAAAGTGCGGAGATGCGGCGTTTGGCTGTCGTCGCGGCAGGAAAATCGTCCGATCCCGCCGTCTTAAGCTTGATCGAAAGCGGGCTCGAGGATGACGTGATCAAGGTGCGGATGGAGGCCTGCCGGGCGTTGGGAAATCGCCGAGAGGACGAAGCGACGATTCTATTAGCAGAGACGATCGGCAAGTCGCAAAACAAAGACGTCCGCCATGCCGCCATCACCGCGTTGGCGGAGCACCCCGGCCAGGTTGCCACAAACTCACTTAAACTCGCTCTGGAAGACCGCGATCCGGCCACACAGAGCCTCGTCATCAGCGCCCTGCGAGAGAATACCGGGAAAGATTTTGGCGACGATCCTGAGGTCTGGATCGCTGGCCTTGAGGGGAAGGACGTGGATGAGATACCACGCGGTGGCTTTGGCTCGTATTTCTAATGGTCGTTGGAACAGTGATTGACTCCGCTCCAGCGACGCCGCGATTTACCGTCTCAGCAGCCGATGGATCAGTTCGTGCCAAACGGCGCTATGGAAACCCTGCGAAATGAAGTAGACTGGGGGGCATCTCGCTCGCTTCTCTGCTCACTGCTGTAAAAAATTTCCACCGATGGCGACTCAACGACTGACCAAACACAACGCGTCGATGATCCTCGCGGGTGTTGCGTTGAAAGCCGACCGGAACGCGGACGCCCTGCTCCTGCTCTTGGACGGCGGGACGGATTGGAAACGCGTCTCCGGATTGACCAATGCGGCCAAAAGCACGGTCATCATTGCGGTCGATACGCTCGAAGATCTCGATGGGGCTGCCGAAGCGGGGCTGCACCCACTGGCGTTAAACAAAGAAAAAGCGCCGCTGCTCGAACGCTTGCAAGAAGCCCTCTTGGAGGCAGCTGCCGACGAGATGATTCGCACCAACGGTGAGGTCGTGGCCGTCTATAGCGGGTTTCAGCAGGGGCGACTCGACTCGATCAGCTACCTGCAGCTCGACGAACGCATGCGGCGGTTCACGGTGCGCGACCTGCAAACCCTCGAAAGCAGCGTGCCGCTGAAGACAATCAAAGCGGTCGTCGACCTGGCATCGCAGATTGGCCGGGAAGGCCGTGAGGGCAAGGCCGTGGGAACGATGTTCGTCGTCGGTGATCACCGCCGGGTGCTCGAACACTCCAATGACGGCGGCGTCGACCCGTTTCGTGGCTACAACAAGAAACACCGCAATCTGCTCGACCCCAAGGTTCAGGAAGATGCCAAAGAGGTCGCCCAGCTCGACGGGGCCTTCGTCGTCACCAGCGAAGGGGTGATCGAACGCAGTCGTCAGATGCTCGAGGTCTCCCACGAAGACTTGAAAATGACCAAGGGACTCGGCTCGCGACATTGGGCCGCCGCCGCCATCACGCGGAAAACAAAAGCGGTTTCGGTCGTGATCAGCCAATCAACCGGGACCGTTCGACTGTACCAAAACGGCTTCCTGATTCTGCAGATTGTGCCCATGGATAAAGCCGTCAAGTGGCAGGAGTTCGCCTTTGAGCCGCCACCGCAATCGAGCGAGGATTGACCGCGCAATTCGATTTGCTAGTTTTTGGGAAACAGATGTCCTCGCTCACTGCCTTGCTTTCGGGTTTGGAAGGACCATTCACAACCCAAGATCGGATCAACCAGATGACCAAGACTCGGACCGAACGTGACTCGATGGGCGAAGTTCACGTTCCCGCAGACGCCTACTACGGCGCCCAGACGCAGCGTGCCGTTGACAATTTCCCCGTCAGCGGCTGGGAGATGCCGCCAGCGATGATCTCTGCGATGGGCCGCGTCAAATGGGCTTGTGGGATCGCCAACAAAGGGCTCGGCAAACTCACCGGCAGCGGGAAAAACCCGCTGAGCGACCGACAAGTGCGCTCGATGCTTTCGGCCGCCCAAGAAATCGCCGACGGCCAACTCGCTGATCAATTTCCCGTCGATGTCTTCCAGACGGGCAGTGGCACCAGCAGCAACATGAACATCAATGAGGTGATCAGCAATCGCGCCATTGAGATCGATGGTGGCGACCGGATGTCCGAGGACAAGCCGATCCATCCCAACGATCACGTCAACATGGGGCAGAGCACCAATGACACGTTTCCCACCGCCATTCACGTCGCCACCGCAGTCGAGATTCAAAACCGATTGATCCCGACCCTCGAGCGAATGCATGCGTCTTTCGAAGACAAAGCCAAGGCCTGGGACAAGATCATCAAGATTGGCCGGACCCACCTGATGGACGCCACACCACTGCGTCTGGGTCAGGAATTCGGCGGCTTCGCACGGCAGATTGAAATGTCGATCAGCCGCGCCGAGCGAGCCCGCGACGCCGTGCTCGAACTACCCGTCGGAGGCACAGCTGTCGGCAGTGGAATCAACACCCACCCGGAATTCGGCGCCCGCGTCGCCGAGCAACTCGCCGAACAAACCGGGATCGACTTCGTTGAAGCGGTCAATCATTTCGAGGGCAATGCCAACCGCGACGGCTTGGTCGAAGCCCATGGCCAGCTCAAGTGCATCGCCCAGACGCTGCTCGGCATCGCCAATAACATCCGCTGGCTCGGCAGTGGCCCCCGCTGTGGCTACTACGAAATCAAGTTGCCAACGCGACAACCAGGCAGCTCGATCATGCCGGGCAAGGTCAACCCGGTGATGTGCGAATCGCTCATGCAGATCGCCGCCCGCGTGATCGGCAACGATGCCACCATGACCGTCAGTGGTGGCTGTGGCGGCAACTTCCAGCTCAACATCATGATGCCCGTGATGGCGCACACCGTGCTCGAGTCGATTCGGTTGCTCGATGGCGGCTGCGCCGCCTTCATCGACTTCTGCCTCGATGGCATGCTGCCCAACGAGGAAGCGTGCAACGCCGCCGTCGAGCAGTCCCTATCGATGTGCACGAGTCTGAATCCGCTGATCGGTTACGAGCAAGCAGCGGCGCTCGCCAAAGAAGCTTTCAAAACCGGCCAAACGATCCGCGAACTCTGCGAGCAGAAGAACCTTCTGCCCGCCGACCAGCTCAACGAAGCTCTCGACCCCTGGTCCATGACGGAGCCGCAAGCCTAGTGCTGCGCCTCAGCTCTCAAGGAACTCTTCACCCGGCAGGATCGTTTGGAACCAGCTTGAAATTGAGAGCAGCCGCTCTTTTTTCGAGATTTCTCCTTACCCTTTCTTGGTACTCCTTTTCATAGTAATCCTTCCCGATGTCGATGTACTTCTTGCCGTATTTTAGCATCCCATAGACGATTTTTGCGAGTTTGTGCGCAGTAGCAGTGAAATCAGCGTCATAGCGGTTTGGCCGCCGATTCCGTCGATGGTGGTTAGATCCATCCCCAGGATTCGGTATAGGTGATTTCGCATGTCGAAGGCAGGGCTATTGCTTGCTGCCATGGGGGCTTGGAGCTTCGGCAGTACCTCGCCCTCGCTAAGGTCTTCAAACGTACTCAGGTGCTGCTCCTGTTTCTTATCGAGCTCCACCAGCTTCGTCCCGTAGTAACGATACAGCTCAAGAGCCTGTTGCAGTGCAAAGAGATGTTCTTCACGCCAATTTCCTTGAAGAGCCACGCCGGTTGACTCCATTGCTACGGTCTCCATGCCACAGTCGTCCAGCCAATCGGCGAGTGATTCGAGATCGGCGGTAAACTTACTAAAGCAGCGGACACGCGCGTTATTGTCGGGAGATCCGACACGCGAACGTCGTTTCGGTTTTTGAGGTTTCGATTTCTTGGCCATGACGAATCCCCGGTAAAGGGGGAACGGAAAAACGCGGCAGGCGCGGGAGTAAGGCTCTGTTATTCCCTCAAACGGGGTCAACGCTTTTCGGCGAGCCACCAAGGTCATTTTCAAGCAAACTCCCGAGACCAGGCTGAGAAACGGGCACGAGATACCATGTAGAGAACAGCCTTCACGACCCGCCGCGGATATTCCAAGATACTCAAAACCAGTTCCTTGGTATCATTTGGGCACTTGTGGCCTGCGGCGGCTGGGAAGCAACTTGCCTAGGAATATCTCGGTCGCACATGAGCCGAAAGGTGACTTCGGCGGCTCATCCGACGGAAGCGTGCGCTGGAGGTTTTGGAGGCATGGCTCCAGTATCCAATGATTGATTTGTCGGAGGTGATAGTGGATGTTAGCCTGGAGCTGCCGGGAGAAACGGAGCCGAACTCTGCAGAGGTGCTGGCTTGGCAAGGGATATCTCGGTCGATGGTACGCCAATGGTGTTGCCGGTCCCTGGCGGACATTCGTTCGTCGGGCACCCATTTTTGTAAGATTATTGGATACGAGAGCCATGCCTAGAAAAACCTTCCCCCTGTGCTCCGCGCACACTTCCGTCGGATGAGCCACTTCGGCTGGCAGCGGACGCGTCCGCCGCCAGCATTCATTCTGTGACGGCATCGCTCATTTCGGACGCCACCGCCATGCCTCTAAAATCCAACACGCTGGAGTTACCTACGACAAACCCGGATGGACCGAAACATTTGCAGATGCCCGATAAAACGGACTCAAGCAAGAATGGCGTGGACTTAAGCAGCTTTACTCGATTTTCACGGGCATCTATGTTCGCTTCCGTCCGGCTTGTCCGGGCGGAGCGGCAACTGCAAGCTACCTGTTTTCGCCAGAAACTCGTTCGAGAATTTCCTTGACCCAAGAATTCAGAGCCCTCATACTCAAGCCAAGCCAACCGGCGATAAGACTCCCTCGAACCGGCGACAGCACTTTCCGTGCCACCGAGGGAACCGAAGGTCCAACCGGCGATAACACCCCCGCGGATCAACTTATCACCCCCACAACCAGCGATAATTACCTCGTTCTGGCACAAAGTGGCCATCGTGCTCGTGCTCGTGCTCAGTGAAACGGTGCTCGTGCTCGTAATCGAAATGGCGCAACCATGACCGAACCAATCTTCGACCACGATCGACTCGACGTCTACCGTTTGTCAATCGGATACGTCGCTGCTGCATTCGACGTTTCGAAATCGCTGAGCGGTTTGCATCGCCACGCTCGTGATCAATGGCTTCGCGCTGCTCAATCGATTCCGCTGAACATCGCCGAGGGTAACGGCAAGCGCAGCTTGAAAGATCGTGCTCGATTTTTCGACATTGCTCGCGGATCTGCGTTTGAATGTGCTGCGATTCAAGATGTTCTGGTTGCGACGGACGGTTTGGAGGACGTGGCGAGTCGAGAACTGAAACGGATGCTCAAACGAATTGTCTCGATGCTAACTCGAATGGCGATGAAGTTTGACGGCGTTAGGGAGCCGTCGGTAGACTATGAGCTGGGGAACGATTACGAGCACGAGCACCGCGATGCTGAGCACGAGCACGAAAGAAAGCCAGAACCAAGCCGTGCACCTAAGGACGGCTTGCGCGATTATACCAATGGAAAATCAATCGTCCGTCCTAGGTGACGGCCACCGTTATTTGATTTAGCGGCGTCGTGCAACGCTTGTCGAATCTGCGCTCCCGTTAGCGTTTCGACCCAACGATCGGCACGGCGACAATTGCCGTGGTAGCCGAACACGATGTCCGCAGCACGACACTGCGGAAGCCAGTGCCGATCAACTCCAACGCCTGATGAATCCAACGCGTGCCAATCCCAAGGCGTGACAACTCCAACGCCTGGCGAACCCCAGGTCCGAAGTTGTGTCGTGAATCCCACACCGATACAATGCCCGTAAGACTGGTTGCTGCTGGCCACCTCACGGCGTTTCGCTAAAGCCTAAACCATCCAACGCCATGCAATGGAGGACGACGTTCACGTCTTGGCAGGTGAACTTCGCTCTGCCGTCCCCATTGATGTCTACCGTTCGCCGACATTGGCTACCCTTCTGCTACCTGGACCGAACCATTTGCAATGCCCGAACTCGAACAATTCAAGACGCCAATCGCTTTCGTCGTGACACTGACGATTCTAGGGTGCATAGGCGGCGCTGCCGTTGGGTATTTGATGGGGACGTATAACCCAGCTTACTATCGTGCTATGTTCCCAGACGTTCAACCGCAGCGTTTGGACGAACTTGCCGTTGGCATCGGCCTTGGCGTGACTCAAGGCAGTTTCGGTGGTTTTGTCGCTGGCATTGTGCTGGCCGTGGCGTCTCTGATTGCCAATGCTCGGGCGTGATCCAGAGGCGCGACGTGACGCAATTCGTTGAACCCAGGCCGGCGTGGAACCATGAAGTGTACGGGAGAACGGGTGGTCCGTTTTCTCGTCTGCTTGCAAGTTTTCCGCCCGTTCCCCGTGATTTCTACCGTTATTCGACTGAAATTGACACGGCCTCAACTCTTCACCCTGGATGGGTTATTCACACCTCTCAACGTTCATCTACATTGCGGTGATTCCCGGTGCGATAACGGGTCTTGCCCTTGGATACATCGGAGACCGCTTTGAACTAACGTCGCTTCAACGACTGATCGCCGCCGTGCCGCTATGGCTCGCGATCCTATCGGGTTGGGTATTCGGAATGGCCGGACTTGCCTATCTGTTTGGCGTGGCCCTCGCGCTGATCTATCCGATGCCACGATGTGCGTGTTGCGGCCAACCATTGCTCTGCCGTCATGCCGAGCAGTGCTTTCATTGCGGTGCGGACTGGCACAAAACATGAACAAACGACGAAAAGGGGAAGGGGGTTGGTTGCTCCGTCGACCAATTCGGGAAACGCTATCAGCTGCAGCGCAGCTCACGCAAGCGATGTGTCAGGGGATCGAAGCGGCGGTGATCGCGTCGACGATGCCTGGCATCGATGCTGTCTTAGCAACGGCGTCGACCCGGCGTCCCTGTTGGGCGAGGACCTCGGCGGTGATGGGGCTGATCGCTGCGAAGCGGCACTGATCGAGATCGTCGCCAAAGAGCCGCTGGAGATTCTCAGCCGTCGCGCTGCTGGTGACGGTGACCCAGTCGATCTCGCCCCGGCGGAGCATTTCCGAGACGTCGGGACGGGCGGACTGCACATCGACGTTCTGATAGGCCACTACCTCTTGGACATCGGCTCCGGCGGCTCGTAGTCCGTCGGGCAGCAGCGAACTGCCGCGACTCGCTCGCACGATCAACACGCGTTCATCCTGCACGCTCGCGCCAAGTGCAGCGACCAAACCCGCGGCATCGAACGAGTCGGGGATCACGTCGGCAACGAGGTGGAACTCGCCGAGCGCCGCCGCGGTCGCGCTGCCCACTGCAGCGATGCGAAGTCCGGCGAGGCATCGCAGATCAAGGCCACGCTCGAGTAGACGCCCCATCCAATACCGCACCCCGTTGGCGCTGGCGAAAACGATCGAGTCGAACGAGGACAAGCGATCGATGGCCGCATCAACGTCCGACCAATCGCCGGGCGGTTTCACTTCGATCACGCTGTGGCGCACGATATTGGCACCGAGTTCGGCGAGCGGCCGAGCGAGTTCATCGGCCTGGGCCGAGGGACGGGTCACCAGCACGCTCTGGCCATGCAGCGGGCGGCGGCGGAACCAATCCATTGTTTCAGCCAACTGGGTCACCTCACCCACGATCGTGATCACCGGCGGCCGAAACCGGCTGGCGGGGGTGAGCTGGTCGACGACTTCGTCGAGCCGGCAAGCGATCTGCTGTTGGTCCGGGAGACTGCAGCGACGGATCAGTGCACAGGGAGTTTCAGGAGGCTTCCCCGCCTCGAGCAAGGCCCGCGTCCAGGTCTCAGCTGTCGTCACGCCCATGTAGATCACCAGCGTGCCGGGGAAAGCGGCCAAGGCGTTCCAGTCCAAAGCGGATTTCGATTTACCAGGCTCCTCATGCCCGGTCACCAAGGCCACTGCGGAGGCGATCCCACGATGCGTGATGGGGATTCCTGCGTAGGACCCTGCCGCCAGGGCGGCGGTGATTCCGGGGACGATTTCATAGGGGATCTGCACCTCGACCAGGGCCTCGACCTCCTCGCTCGTGCGGGCAAAAACAGCAGGATCGCCGCCCTTGAGCCGCACCACGCACTTGCCCCGGGAGGCATGCCGAAGCGTTTCGGCAATAATCTCGGGCTGGGTCCAAATCCGCGTCTGGCCGTGCTTGCCCACACAAATGCATTCCGCTTGAGGTGCATGGGCCAACATCTCAGCATTGGTCAGGCCATCGTAGAGGACCACATCACAGCGGCCGAGCCAGTACTGCCCCCGCAGGGTGAGAAGTTCCGGGTGGCCCGGGCCGGCACCGACCAGAGCGACAAACCCGTTGGGGACAGTCACCCCGGAATTGTTTTGAGAAGCGGTCACTGCGGGCAATTTCCAAGCAAAGGATTTCCAGAGATTCGATAGGATTCGAACGATTATGGAAGTTTTTCATGGATCTGGACAGCGGACGCTTCGATCGGCATAATACCCCGCTTGCCAATTCACTCGTAGGCAGATTCCCTGCCGCGAAATCAACATTTTCAGTAGTCTCCAAACGGGGCAGCACCCCACCCCCGCTGCCAAACAAATGCCAAACACCCAGAGCGCCAAGAAACGACTCCGTCAGAACGAAGTCCGCCGTCTCCGCAACCGCGGCGTCCGCAGTAACATGCGGGGCGCCGTTCGTCGTGTCCGCGAAGCCATCGCTGCCGGCGATCACGAAAAGGCGCAAGGCGAATTTCGATTGGCATGCAAAAAGCTCGATCAAGCTGCTGCCCGCAACGTCATCCATCGCAACGCCGCCGCTCGCACCAAGAGCCGACTCAGCTCGGCTCTCAAGAAAGCCACCCAAGCTGCCTAAGCGGTAGCGGATCTGGGACGTCGTCGAGGACGAGGCGCGCGGTCCTCCTTGAGAGGACTCGTTATCTCGTGCGCGAAGCAGGAAGAGGGGACTCTTCCGGTGCCACTTAAACCGCCGTTCCGCGTTGATCCGTTCTTCGAGCTGTCCCGTTGGGTAACGCTGTGGAGTACTTTTCTCTTGGGACAAAAGCCCCCGAAGTTTGAGTAGCACAGCGGATCTTCTAGGACGCAAGCCGATAGCAGGAATTGCCGACGGCATCACCGTCTGCGGGTTTCACCGACGCTGGTGAAATCGTGTGGAAATCATAACACGCCGGTTAGCGAGGGATCACATCGAATGCGTCGCCAATGCGTCGGATTATTGAGACGCGCAAGCGGCCGGGTGGGCGGCACTACCCGGTGCCTTCGCAACGCACGATCAATTTCTGTCGCAGGGGACGAGGCGACGAGCCCAAAGCCGCAGGACTCGTCGCCTCGTCCACTACGAAAACCGACACTTACTCATCGTGTGTTGCTTACCGGGCTGTCGATTTATTGAGCCGAGATGTGTCAGCGGCCAGGAAGGCGGTGATACCCGAGGCCTTACGGCCCTCGGCTCAACATTGTGGAGCCAACATCGATTGAATCGTCAGCCTGTGACGCCACCGGCAGGGATTTTGCCGGCCCCCGGCCGAACACGAACCATTGGCCCACACCTGCTTAAACCCCATTGCCCACGACTGGACAGGACGACACCGAGCGTTATGACGACCCTTCCCGACGCGAGCGTTGCTGTCATCTTGCCCGCGGCGGGCAGCGGCCAGCGGTTTGGTGACCAGTCCAACAAGCTGTTCGCTCCCCTGGCCGGGCGGCCGCTGTGGACGCACGCAGCCGAAACGCTACTGCGCCGCGACGAAGTCAGTTGCCTGTGGCTCGCCGTCTCCCCAGGAGACCGGGAGCAATTGGAAGAACAAGCAGCGATGTTGTCACGCCCCGATAAAATCCACTTCGTGAACGGCGGAGCCGAGCGGAGTGACAGTGTTGCTGCCGCACTCGACGCCGTCGCCCAAGCAGCCGAGGCATCGATCCAGTGGGTAGCGGTCCATGACGCCGCTCGCCCCCTGCTCCGTGCGGAGGATGTGAGCTCCGTCTTGGCGTGCGCCGCTCACACGCGGGCCGCTATCCTCGCCACACCCGTGACCGGGACCCTCAAACGCGGCGCAAGAGACCAATCCGCTTGCCAAACACTCGATCGCAGGGGAATATGGGTCGCTCAGACGCCGCAGGTTTTCTCGTTGGATTTGCTCCGCCAGGCCTACGCAAGCCATCGTGGGCGACCGGCGACCGACGACGCTGAATTGGTCGAGCGAACCGGGCATCCGGTAGCCCTCGTGGCCGGTGCCGCGGACAATCTCAAGATCACTTATCCTGAAGACCTAGCGGTCGCCGAAGCCTTGCTGCAATCCCGAACCCACCTCTCCTAGCCATTGTCGCTGGGAGGATACCGAAAACAAACCACGCGAAACCACACGAACATGACGCAGCCAGCATCGTCCCCAACCGACCATCTCCTCGACGAACTTCAGTGGCGGGGCTTGATCCACCAGAGCACCGATGAAACAGGCCTGGCCGAGTTGCTCGCGTCGGGACAACAGAGCATCTACATCGGGTTTGATCCAACCGCAACAAGCCTCCATGTCGGCGGCCTAATGCAACTCATGATGCTGCGGCGATTCCAGCGGGCTGGCCATCGCCCCATCGCCCTGGTCGGTGGCGCCACCGGCATGATCGGTGACCCCAGCGGCAAGAGCGAAGAACGCAACCTGCTCTCGGCCGAGCAACTGCAACGCAACGTCGATGGCGTGGCCGCTCAAATGCGACGCTTCCTGGACTTTGACGGCGAAGCCGGCTTCACGGGCAGCAACGGCGCCCTGCTGCTCAATAACTTTGACTGGATGCAGGGCTATTCTTACCTGGAGTTCCTCCGCGACGTCGGCAAGAACTTCCCTATCGGTGCGATGATGGGCAAGGAATCGGTCCGCAGCCGCATCAACAGCGACGCGGGACTGAGCTACACCGAGTTCAGCTACATGCTGTTGCAAGCCTACGACTTCGTGCACCTCTCTCGCGAGCATGGCTGCCGGATTCAAGCCGGAGGCAGCGATCAGTGGGGCAACATCACCGCCGGAATCGACCTCGGTCGGCGGATGACCGGCGAGCAACTCTTTGGGCTCACCGCACCGTTACTGACAACGAGTGACGGGAAGAAAATGGGCAAGACCGAACGCGGTGCCATCTGGTTGGATGCCGAACGGACCAGCCCCTATGCGTTCTACCAGTACTGGGTCCACGTCAACGACGAAGACGTGATGCGCTGTATCGCCTACCTGACCGAAATCGAGAAAGCCGAATACGATGAGCTGGCCGAACGAACCGAGCAGGCCGCAGGTGAACGCGCCGCCCAAAAGCGTTTGGCGCAGTGGATGACCGAACTCGTCCACGGCGACGAAGGCTTGGCATCGGCCGAACGGGCAACGAAGATTCTCTTTGGAGGCGATATCGGAAACACGCCCGACAACGAACTACAAGAAATCTTTGCGGACGTCCCGAGCCAGGACATCACCGCTGATCAAATCGAAGGCGAGGGACTGTGGATCATCGAAGCCCTACAGCTCGCTGGGCTCTGCTCCAGCGGCGGTGACGCTCGTCGCAGCGTCAAGGAGAACAGTATCTCGCTCAACAGCGTTCGCATCGGCGACGAGCAAAAGCGAATCACTCGCGATGACTTCGCGGGCCGCACCGTGATCGTGCTGCGCCGCGGCAAACGAAAATATGCCCTCTTGAAACTCTCGTCCGACGCCTCTCCCAAGTGAAAATCATGCGAACCGAACTCGATGAAACACTCAAGCACCTCCGCGCTCAACTGGCCAGCCTCGACAGTCTCGACCCAGAGCAGTGCGAGCAGCTGCAAGTCACCGTCAATGAGATCGAAGAAAGCCTCGACCAACACGACGTCAGCTCCCAATCGCTCGCCGATCGGTTGAGCGAAGCGACCGCCGAGTTCCAGGAATCACATCCGTCGCTGACAAACAACGTCGGACGCATCGCTCACATGCTCGCCCAAATGGGTATCTAAGCAACGCACGATCAATTTCTGTCGTAGTGGACGAGGCGTCGGTTATCCACAAGTTTGCTCCCCCGTGTGCTTGTCACACGGGAAGCGACGTTTTGAAGTTAGAGAACCGCGGCATCGATGCGCATTCCCCTGTCAGCTTAACTGACGGGAAACCAAGCCGACAAACTTTGCTGTCATGGGGGCAAGCCCACATGGGAGCGGGGCGAACGCTCCATTGCTCTAATCGCAAAACGGGGATTCCTGCCAGACAAGCTGACAGGGGATCTGGCTTTGTGGGGAATGACCAAGAGGCGACGAACTGCTCATTGCCACAAGTTTTCTCACGCCGACCGCGGTAAAGAAAATAGCCGGTGGTCAAGCGCAGCGAACACCACCGGAAACACCTTCTCTTCGAATTGCATTTTTGTTCCTCCATTGCAAAACAATGGAGTCTCCCCTCGCCGCCGCTTCGAGGAAGAGGGGTTGGGGGTGAGGGGGCCATTCACAACCGAGATCCGCCATGACCAATCGTCAGCGCCACAGCGGAAGCGAGTGCGAACCACCTGACGAAAGACGTGAAAGGCTGCTACGCGAATCAGGATCTAAAATCCGACGAGTCATAGGCTTTCGCGTCGCTCAAGACCGAATGGGGGTGAGCAAAGAGATTGAGCACGTCATCGAAAATTGTCGCCGTGTGCAGAGCAGTCCCCACGTTCCTCGGCCACCTGTCTACCGCGGCTCGGCAAGCAATTCCTCGATGGTGGTTCGCATCTGCTGCTCTCCGGGCGTGCCTTTCCAGTTCATCTCGCCCTGCCACCAGCGGCGGATGAAGCCGTCTTTGTCGATCACGTAGGTGGATGGCCACATCGTCGTCCCCCACGCCTGCCAATTCATGGCCGCCTGATCGAAGAGGACAGGGAACTCGAATCCGTCGGCATCCTTCGCCGCGGCCACCTTGTTACGATCGCGTTCAGCAGACGTCTCGGGGGTCTGAATCCCGATCACGACCAACCCATCGTCGGCCATGTCACGCTGCCACGCGAGATAGTGGGGGAAGTTGCGCTGGCAGTTGATGCACTGGAATGCGTAGAAAAACACAACCACCACCTTGCCCCGCAGGTCCGTCAACTGCACGCCATCGCCATCCAGCCACGTGGCGTCTTCGGTGATCAGCTCGGGGGCTCGGGGATAGGTGCGTTTCACACTCGAAAAATCGAACGGTTCGCCAATCAGGGAACCGATCTTGCGGCGCTGATCGTCTGAAAGAATGCTGAGTAGTGCCTGCCGCTCCTCTTGCTGGATCGCCGTCGTCTGCTGACTGGCTTGGTCCGTATCGATTTTTTGATCGGCGATTTCCTGTTGGATGCGAGCGACCTCAGCGTCGGTGGTGTCGAACCGATCGCTTAACTGCTGGGCTTGAGTCGGTGTAATCGCGAGCTGCCTCGTCGTGTCATCTTGCTCGAGCACGCGAGTGCCAGCGGCCTGACGTTCGAGCTCGATGAGCCGCTCTCGCTGCCCCTCGTCGAGCACCTCGGCGAGACGGCCCCTGAGTATCTCGGTCAGTTGGCTGACCTCAGCCGCCTGTTCCTCCGCTGGCAGAATCCGGCTCACCCACCACCTTGGATCCACTTCCGCTAGCGCCTCATCGACGCCCTGAATCGCTGTTTCGTCCAGCCCGAGTTCTTCGTGGACAGCGTCGTCGCGGATCATCTGCAAGAGGTAAGGGGGTGCCGCTGGCGAAGCCGATTCCTCACCGTAAGAAACCGGCAGCCCACACAGACAGGTGACCAGGATCAACAGCACAAGACCTGAGACGCAGCGGAGAACAGGATTCATCTTCATCCCAGGTTGAAGTCGCAAACGTGATATCGGTTGCCAAAATGATCAGGAACGGGCTGACCCGGCCGGTCGGGATCGCCAACGTCGCATCACGGCGGGCAGGCGTCGATGCAAAGGAGACTTTGCCGGAGCGTCGACCCGAGCCAATTCCGACTGGATCATTTCACTCATCTCCAATGCCTCCGGCTTGCGTGCAACCACATAGAACGGGTGCTCAGCGACTGCCTCGCGGCCTTCCTCAACAAATACCCGCACCCGAATCCCCCACTGGATCTTCAATAGGTGACCGCGATAGCTCAGCGGTGAGGGGGGCAGGCGGCAATGGATGGGCTGGCTATCGCCGATCCCGAGATTCCGCAGGTTGGCGGCATCATAACGCCGGAAATAGTGGACACTTAGGTCTTCATCGCCCTTTCCCTCAGTGTACCAAAGTACAGACACCTCCACGCTACTGAGCTCTTCCAGCTTGACCCGACTGACCCGCCAACTCGCTCGCAGGTAGCCGCCCGCGGAGTAGGTCGCGTCGTCACGGCACAACGATACATTCACCGCGGGCTGTTTGGTGGAACCATGAGCGGTGGGTGGACGACGAGCGGGAAACTTCGGCAGAACGATGGCCAAGGGCGGGCTTCTCCAGAAACGATCAATCGCCACCGCACGGAATTATTCGTAGCGCGAAAGGAATGCATCACATCGTGCGGTAGGTCGAACTCTAATTGTTGCTCCCAAGGGGTCATGGGGTCAACACGCACAGAGCTTTCTGAGAGTAAATCTTTGCTAAGGGCAATATGTTGATCCGAACGCACGTCGGTTCCCTGCCGGAAAAACGACTCTTCTTCACAGACCAGCCTAATCCGTAAACTCCGCAACCGCATGCGACCCATCTGCATCACGAAGAGCTGATAGGTTCCGCCGGGCTGTAGTGGATGGTCACTGATCTCGACCACCGTGGGCCCCACACCAGCGATCTGGCGGACGCGGCGCAGGAAAGATTTCAATGCCCACACTGCGACACCGGAAAAGGGCACCAACAGCATGGCGAGAACGGGTCGAGGGCTGCCATACCACCATCCTGAGATGGCAACGGCAAGCAACACCACGCAGACCGAATTCCACATCAACGCCAGCGACGCGGAGCCAAACACCGACCAACGGCCCGTCGAAATCGATGCCAAGCGATATCGCAGTCGCTCACCCGGGCTCTCGTTGAGCGTCGGCCCACGCGGCACGGTCGGCAAGCGAGGGAACTCCTCAACTCGACTCGAATCATTCGCAGGCTCCTCCTGTCCGCTGTTTTGCTGATCGGCGGAACCCTCGTTCGCAGCAGCGTTATCACGCGCTGCCGAATTCCCCTTCGCGTGCGAGTGCGATCGAGCACCCCAGCCTGCGATCCGGCCCTTTTGGGCCGAAATCCGCTCTTGGCTGAATCCGAGGTGCATCAACCGATAGCCCAGTCCGAAGGCCCCTGAGCCAATCGTCGCTAGCGAAATCAATGCGACCAGCCAACGCCCCCAGTGGAAACCGCCACCACGAGCGAGGTCAGAATCCAGCACCACACGAGCCTCGTCGGGCAAATCAATCCCGATTTGAGGCACCATCCAATACGCCACCACCACCAGCGTGAAGACGAACACGCCAACAAAAATTAGACCGAGGTAGAAGGCGAGTTCGCCGAGCACACCGCGAAACGGTCCCGTGCGCAAGCGACGTCCGAGCTTTTTGCTCCAAGGTCGCCAATGCCAAGTTCGTCGAGACCGTCGCACCAAGGCTCGCCGCTCTAGTGAGCTTTGGAGGTCACGACTTGGCGACCCGGACGGAAGAATCCGAGTAGTTCCAAGGCGTCGTAAACTTCGTCGAGTGTTTTCTCGCCAAAGTTGCTGATCTTCAACAATCGACGGGGCGTCGCGTTGAGCAGGTCACGAACAGTCAGGATGCCGGTTTCCTCGAGGCAATTGGTCGTCCGTACCGAGAGACCCATCTCAGCGATACTCAAGTCCAAACGCTCGCGGCGGAGGCGGGCGTCTTCTTCGGCTTGGCTCAACGGGATACGTGTTTTCATCAGATTCCTTCCAAAACAATAATGTGAATAAGCAGCGATGCTAAAACCCCCATGAGGGCATTTCCGCACGCTCGCATGATCGATTAATCGTACTGTATCAAATTTTCCGGGCAATGGGAAGAAATTCTCCGAACCTCAACGACGCTCGTGCCAACCGGGGTCGCGATACCGCGATTCCCACAGCTCAGCGGCGATCCCTGCAATCGTATCCTCCAGCCCCGCCGATTCGCCCCGCACCCCAAATTCCTCCGCCAACGCCTGCACCAACCTGGCTTCGTCCAAGTCGACGTTGCAGATGAAACTACGATGGTCACGGCCACGACGATACTCGGGCTGACGAGGTGCATAAGTCAAAGACTTGGCAATCCGATCCAGGTCGGCATCGATCAGGATGGTGCCGTGATAGAGCAGGTGATGACGGGCCACACGCAGACTGTTTCCTGAGAACTTGCGCCCCCGCCACGTCAGATCGCAAATTCCCAGCCGCTCGGCATCAGGCAACTGCCTGCGGACAGCCCCAAGTACCCGCTGCATCACATAGTCGTGAGCTGCGTCGATATTGCGAAGCCCACCGCTCGAGGGCACCCCCACCACGACGCTGTACATCAGACATCCCGGACCACCGACGACGGAGGCACCCCCGGTGCAGCGGCGCAAGACGTCCATTCCCTGCCGGGCGCACCAAACGCGGTCGACCTCCTCATCGATCCGCGAACTCCTGCCGAGGATCACCGTTGGGCTGCGAAACCGCCACACCCGAAACAAAGCCGTGTCGGTCCCCGCCTCTGCCTGTTCCTCACGCTCGTGCAGTCCGCGATTGCCGCCGTCCCCACTTCGAACAACGGCGTTTTCGACGACCCGGTCAGCCCACTGCAGCATCGCTTCATCACGCGCCAGTTCGTGCGGCGGCGCGGCGCTCTCAAAGTTCAATCGCAGCATGTTCGGCTCGCAGGGATTCCAAAAGCGGCAATGTCGCGACCCGCCAAACTGCGATCAAGCCCGCTAGCATCCCAAAGGTCAGAATTCCTAGCAGGATCCACAGCGGTTCAGCGATCGGTACCGAATTGCCTGTCATCCATGCGTAGGGCAGCACCGCTAATATCGCCGTCACCACACCACAGCCCATGCCCAAGATCAGTAACACAAAATTCTCACCCATGACGAGTTTCGCCAAGCGTGCCCGGGTGAACCCGACGGCCCGCAGCACCGCGAGTTCATTGCGGCGTTCGAGCACGCTGCGAAGCTGGGAAATCGCCAACCCAATCGTGCCGAGCAGCAACCCGAGCGCCCCGAGACTTTGGAAGGTGCGTAGATAGGTGTTCTGGACCGCCAGCATCCCGCTGAGTACCTGGGGTGCCGATTTCACATCCATGCCAATATCGACCAACCGAGATTCCAAAGCCGCGGAAATGGTCTCGGGATCTTCGCCCTTACCCGAGCGAATCAGAAAGTAGCGGTAACCACTCTCGCTGGGAAACGCAGCTTCAAAATTGCTCTCGCCGATCATTAACTTGCCCTGCAAAATTGATCCGGCGAGCAAGCCAACGACCTGGAACGTGAGCGACTTGCCCTCGCCGTAATCAAACGTTTTCTCTTGGCCGATTCCGCCCGTCATCTGCAAACTCCACATCGCGGTGTTCTGGTCGATTACCACCGGGATCGGATCATCCATCGTCCCGCTGGCCGGTCGCTCGAGCAGCTGCCAGGGTGCCTCCCCAGCGTCGGCACCGGACGCTGCCCAACCAAAACTTTCCAGATCGCTCTTTGCGGGAATCCCCAACACGGTCGGCCGGGTCGCTTGATAGAGATTATTGCAACTGGCGTCCTCACCGCTGCGCATCCGGCAGGTCACGATCGTCGCCTCGGTTAGCGACTCGGCATCGCGACCGAGTAGATCCTCCCGCACGACGGGGTCATGAAGGTCGAGTGAAATCGGTGTTCCCGCTTCGGCGATTAGATCGAATCCGCCCGTCCCCTCTTCCGACGGCGACATGCGAAACGCCGTGATCGATAAGATCAGGAAGGCGGCCGTCGCGACGAGCCCAATCGTCAGTGTGCTGCGTAGCGGGTTGCGCTGCGCATTGGCAGTGGCCAGCGCCGGCAGCGAAAGCCGCATCGTGCGACGTCGAGCCAGCCATCCGTAGATGCCCAGCAGGGAGGCGATCAACAGCAGCATCCCGGCACCGACAAAACCTCCTGCGGCAGCTTGCGCACTGCCCCGAGCACCTGCCGCCGCTGCCCCCATCGCCAGTAGAACCAACAGCCCCATGGCGACCGGACGCACACGAACGCGGTCCCACCATCGCGAAGCGTCTGCCGGGTTGGTCTTGTCCGACACGCGGTGCCCGCCGAGCAGGGCTGCGGGGTTGAGTCGCAGCAGAAACCGCAATGTCCATGCTGCCGTCGCCATGCACACCAGCCAGCCGCCGACACCGCCCAAAACGATCGACAGCGGCGTAGCGTGAAAACGCAAGAACGGTACCGTGACCGCACCGACCCACCAGGAACGCAGCGCCCACAGAACAAACGCAGCATAGCCCACGCCTCCGACCAGCCCGATGAGAACCCCGACCGTCGATGTGATCGCAGACTCACCCAACACCAACCCCATCACCCGCCGTGGCGAGAAACCCACGGCGAGCAACGTGCCGAATTCATCGATCCGCTGCAGCATTCCCAATCGCAATAACAACGCAATCAACATCATCGCTGCGAAGATGACGAACATCGACAACGCCAAGAACAACCCATCAAAGGGCGTCGTGCCTTTGGACGCGGCGAGCTGCTCGCTACGAATCGAACGGGGCACCCAGCCCAGGTCCGCTCGAATCGGCGCAATCGCCGCCGTGATCATCGACTCGAGCTCGGCGAGGTCATATTCGGGGGAGATCCTCAGGCTGGTCGTCTCGCCAAATCGGCTGCCGAATCGATTCTGTCCCGCCGCCAGCGGAATGAAGGCCTTGGGCGTCAAGCCATGCTCGTTCCAGTATTGATCGTCCTCTGGTTCAATCTTCCTCTCCAAGGCGAACGGCAGGTCCCAATCGCCAATCGACGCTTGATCCGTCACACCGGGAACCTCCGGTGTCAGATTAGGATCGTTGTAGGCAGTGATCGGTTCGTCGTAGTCACCGGGACGTCCAGGCCGATACGGGCCGGCGCGGGGCGTCAGCGGAACGATCTGCGTGAGCACGGCCGCGAAGGAATGCTCGACCTCTTTACCACGCTCCACCTCAGGCTCGTAGTAATGAACCTGGACCGCGGCACCCACCTCGACACCCAAGCGATCCGCCGCCCAGCGATTGAGCACGATCGGAATCCGGTCCTCCAGACTCATTCCCTCAGGGGGCCGAAAATCGAGCTGCAACGTCGGCCCCGAATCGATGGCTGAAATCGTGCTATAGGGAACACTCGCGACAATGGTGTCGGACACAATGGTGTCGGACACCTTTTCGGGCTCGGCCTCTCGCTCGATCGCATTGGCGAGGTAGGTCATTACCTCGGTCACGTCACCGGGCGGCAGGCTTTCTTTGATTCGATCCACCGCGGCCTGCGAGAGCAACAGATTGTCGCTCGAGAGTGAAATGTAGTCGACCGCCGGGCCTGGCTCGACGCGTTGCAGATTCCACCGCAATGTTTCCAGATTGAGCGCGACCGCATCGGCATCGAGCGGGTGATCGAACAATATCGCATTGGCTTGGCCGGGCCGATCGAGGACATCGGCGACGACTTCACGCGATACGAAAACGGTCTTGGGCGCGCTCTGGCTGGCGGTCAAAGAGAATCGACCGAGCCCACGATCCGGGACGATGGCGACGACCTCCATGCGGGGCAAACCCTCGCCTTGGATCTCCCGTTTGCCTAACGGGCTGTCGGCCGGCACGGCCGCTTCGACGGGCAAACGCAGTGTGACTTCATCACCCACGCTGACCTCGAGTTCATCGGCAGCGGACTGATTGAGCACCACGCTGGTTTCACCCGGCATGACGTCGGGGCGGACCCCGGATACGTCGAGATCCCAGAATGATTCATCCGCTCCGACAATCTGCACGCCGCCGACGTGACGGATTCGCGGCAACCCGCTCGGTGGCTCCGCATCGGCAGCGGGTTCGAGGGGCTTGATAATCTTCGTTTCAACACTGCCGCCGGGGAACAGGATCACGCTGACCGCTGACTTATCGCTGGCCGAGATCGACCCGCCACTAACTTCAACTCGATCGATGGGGAAGAACTGACCGGGTGCCAAAATCGATTCGATGCGGCCGAGTCGCTCGACGGTCAGGGCTCGCAAGCTGGACCGCATGGAATCCCCCACCAACAGCGCCCCCGTGATCACCGCCGTGGCGGTGGCCACTCCCAAAGCAACTGCCAAGGTGATCGCAGAGCGATACCTCAGCGTCGCACGAATCACGGAGAACAGCGAAAACGACCGTGGCGTGTGGGCCATCAAAGTTCCTCATTGCGTTGGTGTTCGCTACGCTCAAACCACCGGCCATTGTCCAAAATCCCTGTCGGGATTGGCTCAAAAAGGCGTGTCGGGTAACGATCCCAACCCCGGGGCGTCCGTTTCTACTTGATCTCGACGAGCTGTTTTTCCTTCGCCATTTGCCGGATGTCTTCGGTGATCTTCATCGAGCAATACTTCGGTCCGCACATGCTGCAGAAGTGAGCGCTCTTGAAGGTGTCCTGCGGCAGTGTCTCGTCGTGGTATCGCTGAGCGGTCTCGGGATCGAGCGACAAGCGAAACTGTTCTTTCCAATCGAAAGCGAAACGGGCTCGCGAGAGTGCGTCATCACGGTCTTGGGCGCCAACGCGTTGCCGAGCAACGTCAGCCGAGTGGGCAGCAATCTTGTACGCGATCACGCCCTGTTTGACGTCTTCCTCATTGGGGAGACCGAGGTGTTCCTTGGGAGTGACGTAACACAACATGGCGGCGCCGTGCATACCCGCGTTGGCGGCACCGATGCAACTGGTAATGTGGTCGTATCCTGGCGCGATGTCAGTGACGAGCGGCCCGAGAACGTAGAACGGGGCACCGTCGCAAACTTCGATCTGGCGTTCGATGTTCATTTGGATTTGATCCAGTGGAATGTGGCCGGGGCCTTCCACCATGACTTGCGTCCCTTTTTCCCAACCGCGGCGGGTGCACTCACCGAGCACGTCGAGCTCGGCGAACTGGGCCGCGTCGGAGGCGTCGGCGATGCTGCCCGGACGCAGGCCGTCACCGAGTGACCAGGTCACATCGTACTGACGCATGATGTCGCAGAGATCGTCAAATGCTTCGAGCAGTGGGTTCTGTTTGTTGTGGACCATCATCCACTTGGCGATCAGTGACCCGCCGCGACTGACGATTCCTGTTACCCGGTTGGCGCTCAAGTGCAGGTGCTCAAGCTTGATCCCACAATGGATCGTCATGTAGTCGACGCCCTGCTTGGCTTGATGCTCCACCATATCCAGGAAATGCTGGGCCGTCATGTCTTCGATGTTGCCACCGAGTTCCTCGAGCATCTGGTAAATCGGCACCGTCCCAATCGGCACCGGGCTCTTCTCGATGATCTGACGCCGGATGTTATCGATATCCTTGCCGGTCGACAGGTCCATCACCGTATCGGCGCCGAAATGAACAGCGGTGTGCAGCTTTTCGAGTTCTTCGCCCGCATTGCTCGTGACCGCACTATTGCCAATGTTCGCGTTGATCTTGCACTTCGCCGCGATGCCAATGCACATCGGCTGCAGAGCGCCGGCAGCGTGGACCTTGTTGGCAGGGATGACCATGCGTCCCGCAGCGACTTCATCGCGGATCAGCTCCGGCGACAACGCTTCACGCTGGGCAACGAATTCCATTTCGGGGGTGATTTCGCCCGCGCGGGCGGCCAGGATTTGCGTCATGGTGTTCGAACTCAGTTTCGAGGGGGCGTAGGATTCGACGTTCTTTATACGGCAGCGGGACGGGGGCGAGTAAGCACCTGCGGCCAAGTTTTTGTGTGAAATCGACTGATTGAGCGTTCCATCGAACCCGCGATCCAAATGAAAACGGGCAATCGATGGCTGCAACCGCCCGCCGGTCAGTCCGCTTCGAGCGAGAGGATTTTTTGCAGTCGGCGAGCGTGCCGCTCTTCAGGAGTGTACCGGGCAGCCAAAAACGATTGCACGATCTCGAAAGCTAACTCGCTGCCGATGATCCGGCCACCGATACACAATACGTTCATGTCATCGTGCTCGACACCCTGGTGGGCGGAGTATGTATCGTGACAGATCGCGGCGCGAATCCCAGTAATTTTATTGGCCGCAACACTAACCCCGACACCGCTACCACAAATCAACAGCCCCCGGTCGGCCTGACCGCTATTGATCCGCTCGGCGACCTCGACAGCGAAGTCGGGGTAGTCACTGGGCTCCAAGTCATGGGTCCCGCAATCGATCAGATCACTCACCTGGCCCTCCAAATGCTCGATGACCATTTGTTTCAGCGGGAAACCAGCGTGGTCCCCCCCGATGGCTAGACGTAACGACGAATCGGGAGCAGACATGGCTTGCGGAAAAACGGGAAAATGAGGTGCGGGTGATCAACGGTCGATGCGTGGAGGATATCCGCTGGAGGGCTAGGTCGGCTAGGCGGGGTTTTTTCGCGCCAGCCGCTCTCCCGGACGTCTCCGGTCGTCTTCGCTCGCCCGCCAACCACCGGCTATGTTCTAAAACGCGCTCGCCGTGGAATGACGTGTGCAACCAGGCATGAGGGCGTGGGGGGACAGGACTCTCTCAACGGGTTCACGCAGCGGGCGACGCAGGCCAGCGAGTTCTAAGCTTGTGATGGCGCGAACCAGAGGTAGATTTCGGGGCCTAGGATCAGGAGGCCGATGGCGATGGCGGCGAGGGAGGCTGCTAGGACTGCGGCGGCGGCTACGTCGAGGACGCGGCCGATGCGGGGGTCGCGATCGGGGTGGATGACCGCGACGAGCAGTTCCAGCGAGGTGTTGAATAGCTCGGCGGTGATGACCGCCCCAATGGCGAAGATCAACCCGGCCCATTGCCAGAGCTGCAGCGGCAGTAGGACCCCGACGACGATCACGGCGGCTGCGACACTGAGGTGGACATGAAAGCTCGGCTGGTCACGCAAGGCCCAGAACAGTCCCGCGAACGCGACCCGGAATTTGTGCAACCAAGTCTGGATCATGACGTTCTACTCGAGACCCTCGACACCGGGCGGTGGGATCATTTGCCCACCGAGAAGCCCGAGCCGTGAGGAGGGCAGGAATCGCGGTTCAAACGTGAACCCAAAACTCGTGTTGTCGCGGCCGGCGTCAACGTTGGCTCCGATCTGGAACAGGAACGACTCGCCGATCCGGGTCAACCCGAACGATTGCGTGTTACTGCCTGTGGAACCGAAGTCATAAACAGTGCCCGCTGAGACGATCCATTTCTCGTTCAAACGGTGGTCAATTTTGGCTTGCAGGACCGTACTGCTGATCGGCCCTTCGAGGGACAGCAAGCCGACGTAGAGATCGCCGAGACCCGGACGACTGGTCCGGACACCGCCGCTCAGCGATCTCAACCCATCGTCGAAAAAGTCGATGTAGCCGTCGCCGAGCAGCGCCACCCGATCCCCAAGATTGTACTGGGCATCGAAAATCGTCGGGCCGACCAGTTCGCCGTAGTTATCGCGATCCGCTTCGGGCATCAGGATGGTTTGCATGTCGAAACGAAACAGATCGACGATGCGTTCCCGGCCGGGCAAACCCCGCTTGGTCTGGAAGCGATGGTTCATCCCCAGCTTGAATTGCTGGAGGTCGTCGGCGATCGTGTCACTGGGGCTGGTAACGTTCCCCTGGATACCTTGCCGGAGGGCGTAGCTGCGTGGATCAAACCGGTCGGGGAGCATGCCACCGTAAGTCGTGTAGATGAACGACCTGCGGAACTGCTGCTGGGTATGATCATCGAGCGGGTCGTAGTAGGGCAGCTCGTCGTAGTCTGTATTGCTGTCGGCATAGAAGTATTCCGCCGTGAGATTCACTTTGTGCGCCAGGCCACGCACGTTGAGCAGGCTGCTCTGGACGGTGGGATCGATTCGTGAGAGCGGCAGGTTTGCGCGGATCCCGCCGCCACCCCACAATCGCGTCAGGTCATCACCATTGATGTCTTGACCGTACTGGGATGCTTCGCCGATAGCGAAGGGGGCAATTTTGACAGGCCCAGCATCGATGGGCATCGATATCTCCTGTCGGGTGCGAGCGACAATCCCCTCGCTGCTGACCTCGCCGGGCAGGGTCGCCGTGACCGCTGCGGTCGCCGGATCTAAAGGCGCGTCGGCTGGATTGAGCCGTTGGTAGCCAACCTGATTATGCATCGACCAGGTCAAGCGGTCGCCGAGCAGCGATCCGCCGAGGGCGTAGTGGTTCAGTTCAGGAAGCCGCTCAGTTTCCTCAAAGAAATCGTTGACCTGGACATTGAAATTGGCGTCAAACAGTTGCGAACCATGATATTTACGCAACCGCATCCCCGTCGTCCGATTGGCCCGCTGGTCCCAGCGATTCTCGAAGTATTGCTCGAGGAAGTTGCGATCGCTAATGAACCCTAACTCCGCTGTGTACTCCCACCCATTGGCCAAATCATGCCGGTGGAACAACACGGCCGCACCGCGAACATCCTCTTCGGGAACGAGGTTATTGCGACCGTTGCCGATGTTATCGAGCCCGTGGTCTTTGATGATATAGCTGTCATAGGTTCCCACGACGGGGCCGGCGACACCGAAGAGCCCGGGGAGCGTGTAGTCGGTGTGCGAACCGAGAGCGGGACCACGCTCGCTCAAGTAGTCCGTTAACAGACTCGATTCCACACCGTCGGGTGTATTCATGCCGAGGAGTTGGAACGTATCCCATTCCAGCATCACCTGTCGGCCAAAGATTTGGTCACTCTTGATACTGGCGCCGTTTAGGTACGACGTTGGCTTTCGCAGCGGGGTGGAGAACCGCGGCCAGTAGAGCACGGGGACGCCGCCGAGATACACGAAATTACCGCTGCTCGAGACATACGGTTCGGTATCGGAGATGACTTGGTTGGTATCGGGATCGACACGCGAGACGGGACGCTGGGTCAGCGACAGCTCGTTGCTCTGCAACCAATAGCGTGGGACGCCGAGCCGGCTGCTGGTGACGGCGGCGTTGTTGGCGACGAAGTTGCCTCGGGCGACCTGACGCATCACCTCAGCTTTTACTCGCGCGGTGCCTTGGGTTTGTGGGATCGTCGCAATCACCTCGGCGTCGAGGATCACGCCGACCTCGCGGGCCGCGTTGTAATACATCGCATCGGCATAGATGATTTGATCACCTTGCCGGACCACGATATCCCCTTCGAGATACAGCTCTCCCTCGGCATCCGAGACGCCGGCCGCACCGGTGATAATATCCCCGAGCGGAGGCGTCCAAGCAACGATTCGGTTGGCCGACAGGGAAACCGTTCCAATCGGCACGCGCAGCCCCGTGGGAGTTTGCGCCATGACATCACGAACCAAGACGGTGATCCCGCCTGTCGCCACCACAATGGTTTCGTTGCTTTCGGTTCGATCGATGGTTTGAAAATCGGTGGGGTGGGAGGTTCCGCGTGAGAGCAACTCGATGCTCTTGCTACCTCCACCAATCGAATAGGCCCAGCCGCCTGTTGTGCCGCCGGAGTCCGTCATGATCGGTGGTTCAGGCAACGGGACGACGGGGTTGAGTTCGGTCGGACCGGCCGGTGTCGGCGACGCATAACTCCTCACAGGACCATTGAGCTGTGACGGCGAACGCAACGCGGGGTCGGAGGTGATTCCCGATTCATCCCACGTCAAACCGCTCGGCGGCATCATCTGCATGTCGGGTTCGGGCGCGGGCGCGGGCAGCGGTTGAACGAACGCGTGGGGATCGCCTGGCAAGACAGACTCCGCCGCTGGAGTGGGCCCGCCCGCTGGAATGGGTTCGCTGTACTGCACCGGAGCAATGTGGGAGGCGGGGCCCGTGGAAGCGGCGTTGGTCGGTGCCACGCCGCACTTGGCCCACCAGTCCGCCGGCACCTCCGTCTGGCCTCGATACTGCTGGGCGCGAATTTGCGGCGGCGCCGACAACCGCAGGCTGGCCACGATCGGTTCACGTGTGGTCTGGCCCGACCCGAGGCCCACCCGATCCATCAGCAATCGAACTTGGATCGCGTCACCGTGGCCGTCGACAACCATCAGGATGGATTCCGCCTCAAAGCGTTTTCCTTGGTATTCGAGCACACAGTCGCCTCGTAATAACGTGCAATCCTGCGGCAATTGCGATGCGGTGCCCGTTGCGATGGGGGTTGCGGCGGTAGCGATCGGTGTCGCCGAGGCGGAACTTGGCTCACGCTGCCAGCGGTAGACGGTCTGGCCATGAACACTCAAGGCGGCCCCCTGGGGGATCGCGACCGCGGGGACCGGTCGCAGGGTTTCGCGGCCCGGTTCCTCCGCCCCAGCAGCAGGCGAGAATAGCATTAGCAAGCCCATTGCCACCGTCGTAGCCCACGGCGCAGCGACGAACCGCGTCCATGCAAAATAATTTTTTTGCTTGGGCCGCGGTGGCAAAACGGTGTGGTGGACAACAGCAGCCAACAGGCGACTTTGCAATACAATGGTGGTCGAAATGCACTTAATAGCACGGACGATCCACACGAGGGTGACCCGTCCGCAAGCGACATTACGAAAGCCAGCCACTCGTCCACAAGCCAAATTCCACGATTGCCAGAACCGAGTCTCGGGCGGCTAATTCAACCGCCCCAGTGGCGCAGCGGCTCGCCGCACTCCTGGGGAAATAGAGCAAATGGGCAATATTGAAAAGTCAGAGTCAGCAGTCTTATTTCGCCATCTGCGGGAACTGGATGCCGCCGGTGAGGCCTCGATCGATGACCCAGATATTGCGAAAGCGGACGGGATCGCCGTGGTTCTGGATCTTGGTTGGCAATAGCGTCGGGGTTTCGTCTTGCCCGGCGCCGGTCGGACCAGTCAGTTCCTGATCATCTTGAACTTTGACCCCGTTGATCCATGAAGTCACCCGAGCGTTGCGTACTTTGCTGCCGTCGGCGGCATAGCGGGCTGCGGTAAAGTGAATGTCGTAGGTCTGCCACACCAAGGGTGGGAACGCCATGTTGATTTTCGGCGTTTTGTAGCGATACAGGGCGCCGAGGCCGTTGAAAACCTTCTCCTCCCCGAACGAATCGAGGACCTGGCATTCATACCGGCCCTGCAGGTAGAGCCCGCTGTTGCCGCGTTTTTGTCCAGTCATTTTGGGCATGTGGGGAATCCGGAACTCCAGGTGCAGATCGAAATCGCTCAGCATCTCGCGGATATCAGCCCCCTGTTGCAGTAGGCCTTGCTCGTTCATCTCGGCCTGGGAGAATGCCGACGTGTCGCTGCCGTCGAAGAGCACGGTGGCACCATCGGGCGCCGCCGCCCCCAAGGTCGGGCTACGTCGCTCGACCCGCTCCAACTCAGCGAGCGTGGAGCCGGTCACATCAATGATCTTGCACCCGTCAGGCGAAGCAAACATGGCCCAGGGGCCGCCCGAAAGCACGAGCGTTTTGCCGCTGCGACGCCCCAGCAACACCATCGGCTTTTCATTGACATAGCCTTCTTGCCCCGGCAGGCCACCTGAATAAGCGCGGGCTTCGAACTCACCGTCGCCCAGGTTGCGAATTTGAACTCCCAAACGATTGTTGTCTGACGATTCAGCGGACTCGTCCGCGGAATCATCTCCATCGGCCTGCGTTGCCCCGAGATCGCCGACGTATTCACCTACCAGTGAAAAATCGATCGCTGCTGGGCCTTCGGTCGGTGGCAGCGTCCACACCCCTTTGGCCACCCATTCGGGGTCCGCCACGGGCTCCGACTCCGCATCCTTGGACTGAGCCGCATCGGCGGCAGCATCTTCCGACGTCGGCTCAGACGGTTTCTCGCCATCATCGGCTGGTTTGCTTTCACCTTCGCCGGATTTTGATTCATCCGCCTTTTCGGGCTCTGAGTTCTCTGCGGGCTCGGCGTCACCGCCGTCTTGTGTTTCATCGGAGGCTTCGTCGGTGGTCTCTGCCGACTCGCCCGCCGAATCCGCCGCCGTGTCTTGGCCGAACGCAGGCGATGTGGGAAGGCCAATGAGTAACGCCAGCAGACTGACGCTTAGGATGAACGACGCGGCGCGGGACGGGCCGCCGAGGCGGGGGCAAAACGAACTCGTAGTCATGGGGGCAATGCAAACGTGGGGGGATGGGGTGGGATGGGACACGCCCGACATTATAGTTCCACCGCCAGCCTCCGTCGGCATCAAATTAGACACGAAATCGAGGCAAAAGCCTGGCAAAGCTTAGCTCGACCGCCGAGAAGCACCCCTTGCGACGAGAAGGCCGCGGCATCGATCGGCTTTCCCCTGCCTGCGGCACCGCGCCGGCCAACTCCCAGCGCCAATTCGGACGTTCACGAAAACAACGCGTCGATCACTTTCCCGTTGCGGACCAGTGTGATGGGGCGGCCCGTGCCGGAATCGTATTCCTTGGAAGGGTCGATGCCCAGGTTGTGGTAGAAGCTCGCGGCGACGTCATCGGGCGAGAGCGCGTCGTGGCGAGGCGCGGCCGCTGTATCGTCACTCTCACCAATCACCTGGCCACCTCGCACGCCACCACCGGCCATCAACATGAACATGCAGCGCGGATAATGATCACGACCGCCCTCGGCACTGCGACTGTTGATCTTCGGTGTCCGGCCAAACTCACCGGTTACCATCACGGCAGTCGATTCGAGCAGCCCCCGTTGTTCCAATCCCATAAGCAACCCGCTCAGACCGACGTCGAGTCGCGGAAGCAGCCCGGTCTGCAGCCGTGTGAAATTATCTAGATGGGTGTCCCAACCGCCGAGTTGCAGCGAAACGAAGTTGACACCGGACTCAACCAAGCGCAAGCTCAACAAACAACTCTGGCCGAAACTATCCTCACCGAACTGGCGCCGGAAACTTTCGGGTTCCTGCGTGATGTCGAAGGCGTTGCGAGCCCGCGGCGAGGTGATCATCGCGTAGGCCTGCTCACCGAATCGCGAGAGCCCCTGCAACAGCTGATCGTCGGATTCCAAATCCGCAAAGCGGCGGTCGAGACGTTTCAGCAAGGTTTGACGGCGTGAAATTTCATCGACCGATAGATCGCCTGGCAGCGAGATGCCGCGGACGGAAAACGGTTGATCGAAACGGGGAGCCGCTTTGGTTTCCAGAGCTGCATTCTCGAGGCCGAGGAACCCCGGTCCGTGCCCCGCCTGCGGGATGGCGACGTGGTGCGGGAGATTGAGGTCGCCCGATCGCTCCGCCGAGACAACCGATCCGAAGCTGGGGTACTGCAGCGATGGGATTGGGCGGCTGCCTGCATTGACGTATTCCCGGCCGAGCTGGTGGGCGGCGAGTGTATGGGAAACACCTCGCAGTATCGCGTACTTGTCAGCGACTTTGGCGAGCTGAGGAAGATGCTCGGAGATCTCCATCCCGGGCACATTGGTACGGATCGGCGAGAACGGCCCCCGCACCTCTCGGGGCGCATCGGGTTTCAAGTCAAACGTGTCCATGTGAGAGGGACCGCCAACGAGCTCTATGAAAATCGCCCGGGTGGCCCGGCGCGGCTCCAGCTCGCCCGCGCCAGCCATCTGTAGCCAAGCCGGCAGCGTCAGTCCGCCGATGCCGACAGCGCCGGTACCGAGCACGCCGAGTCGCAGCAGATCACGGCGAGACGCGCCGTCGCATGTTTTGTGCAATCGCATGATATTTCACTAGTGAGTGATGATGAACTCTTTGGTATTGACCAATGCCCAAACCACCGACGACAGCCCGTCGGCGACCGTTTCGGAATCGTTGATATACTGCGTCGTGATCGCGACTTCCTCCGCATCGGGATGCCGCGACAACGTCCGCAGGTAAGCATTGTCGATGATCTTTTGGAGCGACTCGCCGCCATCGCTTGCCGAGCCTGGTGCGCCCGCTCGGCCGGCCCGCGTCAGCTGCCAGGCATTGGGGTTGGCCAGCAGTTTGGCAAAGGAGGGAGTCACAAAACCATAGTCGGCAAAGCGGCGGCGGACCGTCCGGTAGGACTGGACGAGCTTCTCTCGTTGCCGCGACTGCCGGACTGCGTTGAGCGATTGAAAACGTTGGAACCTCGCGATCGTTTGCAGCCGGATTTGCTCCGCCTTCTGCGTGATTTGGTCCTGGGCAGGACGGCCGCGCTGATCCGGCCCCGGTTCGCCCAAACTCGCACACGCCTGGGCTACCCAACCGTCCTTGGAAGCGAGCTGTTGGTACATCTGCATATCATTTCGCAGGTAGATCGATTGCAGGAGACTCGGCGAATCGCTGCGGTCACAATCGCAGTTACTCTCCCGCTGCGATTGACCAAAGACCTGCAGCGTGAAATCGGGCTGGTTGCGGCGTTGCGGAACGTCCGCTGCGATCGCCATGTCAGTCAATTCCGAACGCATCCTAGACGTCTGCTGCGTTGACTGGGTCGCCAACAATACCGCGTCACGAATCACTTCGGCCGGTAGCCGCCGAGGCACATGGCGGCTGAAGTGCATCCGATCATGAATGTTGCTGGCATTGGTCAGCGTGCTGCGCTGATAGGCATCACTGGTCGTGATCTCTCGATGCAACCAATGCAGGTCGAAGTCATGCTCACGCAACCCCGCCGCCAGATAATCCAGTAGCGGCTGATTGCTCGCCGGATTGGCGAGGTTCATGTCGTCGGTGGGATTGACCAACCCGACGCCGAAGTAGTTCGCCCACACGCGATTGGCGATGGCCCGACTGAAGTAGGGATTGTCGGCCGATCGCAACCACCGCATCAACTCCGGACGAGGGTCCTCGTCAATACGAAGTGGGGCCGATTCGCCGAGCACGTAGCCTTGGGGAACCGGGGCGGGCTGGCGCTGCCGATTCTTGTTCGCGGCGTTCTTTCGCCCACCTTTGCCACGGCGGTTGGGGGTCTTCGGCTCTTTGTAAACCAGCTCGGGAAAGGGAACGACCTCGCCATCGGCAGCCCGCCGGTAGATCAGTTTGCGAAGTTCCCCGTTGTTGATCTTCTTGCCATCGGTTAACTCATCGAGTAGCTCTTGACGCGTTTCGACGGCATCGCGGGCGACAGTGTTCGGCCTCGCGTTGAGATTCCCGAACAGTTTGGCAAACTGATCAAAATCGTCCTTGGACCATTGGTCGAAGGGATGTTTGTGGCACTGGGCACATTCAATTCGGATTCCCAAGAAGGCGTATGCGAATCCGATCGCCCGCTCCTCGGGCTGTTGCAGATTTCGACGTGCCCAAAAGAGTGACATGCCGTCGCGGGCCGCATACAGATCTTCCTTACCTGGCTCGCAGGCGGCTGTCATCGACTCACAATACTCGAGATATGACTCGTCTTCCTGGCGGCTGTTCGCGGTCACAATGCCAGCAACAATCTCGTCGTAGGGAATATTGTCATCGAGTCTCACCCGCAGCCATTCGTACCACAGCCGCGTGGCGGCACCACGGACGGGCAACACATTATTAAGCTGCTCGTCACTGTTTCCCGTCCAGTCTGAGAACCGTATTGCCCACCAGGCCGCGTAGCCGGGAGCGTCGAGCAGATCGTCGATCAGTTGCTCACGCTTGGCAGGGTGATCGTTGCCAAGAAACTGGCGCACCTCTTCGGCTGCGGGAAGCGTGCCTGTGATATCCAAGCTCGCTCGGCGAATGAACTCGGCATCCGTGCAGATCGGCGAAGGCGTGATCCCCAACTTGCTGTGCTTGTCCGCGATGAGCCGGTCAATCGGATGATCCGATGGGCGAGGTGCCATGACGGTTGAATCAGTCTGCACCGGGCGAATGACCGAGACGGGCACAACGGCTCGGTCGTAAGCCACCACGACATGCGTATCGCCCGCCAATCCGCTCCGCACCCGGCCGTTCTCATCAACCGCAGCGACCGCATCGTCATTGGTGGAGAACCGACACAGAGCCGTGACATCTTCTCGCGAACCATCGTCCCAATGAGCAACCACTTCGAGCTGCTGGTCTTGTTCACTCGCGTCAAAGAGAATCTCTGAGGGACTGATCTCGAGTCGCTCGAGTACGTGCAAGCGATCTCCGGCCGATTTGGCTCCTGTTGCAATCCAACGGCGAAGTGCGTGGTACTGCCAACTGCCCACTTCAAACCGCTCGCCGCCTTCGTGCATATCCGCATCGGTCGGTTTGACCAGGATCAAACTTTCATCGACGTCATCGGTGTCCACTCGCCCTGCATCCTCTGCAAGCAAGGCGGCATGATCGGCTCGAAAGTCATATCCAAAGAGCGACAGTGGGAATCCGCCTTGCCCCTGAAACGATCCGTGACAAGCCCGACCATTGCACCCCAAGCGACCGAGGAGCGGCATCACGTGCTTTTGAAAATCAGGAGCACCGGTGGCCTCCGGATCGGCAAACCGCTGAGGCAGCGACTGGACCTCTCGCCCTAACTCTCCCGCTGTTGCGGTTCTGCCGGGATCGGCAAACAAACTGCCGCCGCCGATCACACTGACCGCCAACCATGCGAGGATGACAGACCGGAACACGAATAGCGCAGGCTTCATCGAACAACTCACCGATTCAAGAGGGCAGGACCACAACGCCAGACAGAGACGCCCATTCTAGCACGGCGACCAACAAGTGGGGGGCTCAGAAATCCCGGCTTTCCGTCGTCTCCAGGGCTGTTAAACACATCGGGAAAATGATTCCACACAACTCTTGTGAGCCGACGGCGCTAGCCGCGGTTAACAGCGAGAACCCGCGGCTAGCCCCCTCTTTATCCTACACATCTTTTTTTAGCCCGTTCCGAATGCAATATAGGCTTCGCGGTACGCCTGCAGTCGCCGCAGTCCACGCCAGATTACGGTGGAACCGGGCGGTCCTTGCCCTGTTTTGTTCAAGTAGCCGCCCAACTGCGCCAACACCAGCATGAACTCGAGTCGAAACAGCGCTGCTCGACGCCCACAATCGGAGCAACATCACCGATCACACCCTCCAAAACTCAACCATTGCGGTTCGCCTGCGGCCTATCCACCCAACGGATGGGTTCCGCCGGGAACTGCTGCAAGATCTCCAAAGACATTCCTCTGGGGGCTAGCGAGTTTCGCCAGCCACAGTTCGACCGGTTGCAGCAGCTTCGCCAGCAGTACGAACGGCTCGGATGGCCGATCTTGAGCGTGGACACGAAGAAGAAGGAGTTGGTCGGTCAGTTTTCCCGCAGCGGACGCTCTTGGACTGATGGCTCGCTACAAGAGACTCAGAGGGACATAGCACTTTGTTTGCCGAGTGCCGAGTGAATGCTGGCTTCATGGATTTCACAGCGAATGGCGGCCGAGTCGATGAGCTGTCAGCTCGCGCGCAACAAGTTCCCCGCTGATCAACTTGTCTAGCCGATGTCGGTCCGCACCTTTCCTATTTCGGCTCTCTGCTGCTGATTTCTGCACGCGAAAGTTGGTGAAAGCTGCTAGTGGTCTGGTCCAGCTAAAAATTAGGGTTACGCTGTTTTCTATTTTCTGCGACACGGGATGAATCATGTTTCGATTCGTCGCCAAGGAAGTCGCAGTGAGCGTTAAAAAGTTTATCGTAGAGTTGTCTGAACAGGAACGTCAGCTCTGCCAAAGTGTTGTCAAGAAACTCAAAGGAACCAGTCAGAAAGTCAAGCGAGCGAACATCTTGCTTAAGGCTGACCTGGGTTGGTCGGACGCGGAGATCGCCGAGGCTCTCGATTGTCGAACCAAGACCGTCGAGAACATTCGGAAACGGTTTGTCGAAGACGGCTTTGAGAAAACGCTCGATCGGAAGCCGCGTCAATCACCGCCCACTGAGAAGCTGCTTGATGGAGAACAAGAGGCGAAGATCATTGCGATGCGTTTGGGCGATCCGCCCAAAGGTTTTGGAAAATGGACGCTGCGTCTGTTGGCACGGAAGGTCGTCGAACTGGAAATCACTCCGCCGATCAGCCACCAAACGGTTCGGCGGACACTAAAAAAAACAAAATGAATACCAATCGCAATCTCGAGTACTGGGTCATCCCGCCCAAAGCCAACGCCGAGTTTGCGGCACACATGGAAGACGTTCTGGACGTTTATTCCCGTCCCTATGACGCCAACGTTCCGGTGCTCTGCATGGACGAACAGCCCGTTCAGCTAGTCCAGGAGACGCGTCAGCCGATCGCGGCAACGGCCGAGCACCCCGAGTGAGTTGACTACGAATACAAGCGGGCGGGGGTAGCCAATGTGTTTATGTTTGCGGAACCGTTGGCATGTTGGCGTCATGTCTCGGTGCGAACGATGAAGACAAAAGTCGATTGGGCAATCGAGATGGCAGCATTGCTCGAAGGTCGCTACGCGGACTGCGAGAAAGTGATTGTGGTCTGCGATAACCTCAACACGCACACGATTGGCGCTTTCTATGAAGCGTTTGAACCGGCACGCGCAAGAGCCTTGGTCAGCCGGATCGAATTTCACTACACCCCCAAGCACGGCAGTTGGCTCAACATTGCAGAGAATGAACTAAGCTGCCTGACCAGTCAGTGCGTATCGGGGCGTCGCATTGGTAGCGAGGAAGAACTTCGCGAGCAGGCAACTGCTTGGTACGACGAAATTAACTCAACCCAACGCGGCGTTGATTGGCAAATGAAGATCGACGACGCGCGGATTAAGCTCGACTCGATCTACCCTAAAATTAAGATGTAACAGACCACTAGAGCCATGCCTCAAAAATCCAACATCCTAGATGCCTGCCACTAAATTCCGAGAAGAACCGTTCTATTTTTCAGCATGTCGACTCCGGTGTTTTCGGACGTTTCCTAAAACTCTTCCACCACTTTGCTCGAGCGCACGTCGCCCAACGCCGACCAGGTTTCGGCGTCGATACTCTCGGACACGAAGCGTACCGTGCCACTGGCCAGCAGCATGAACACGCCACCTTGATGCCGGCTACTGGGGGTCATGATGGTTCCATCCCAGGTGATCACATTCTTGCAGCTTGGTTGATTCGGGGGAGCGACGTGGTTGTACCTGGTCCAGTTCATGTTGCCTTCGAGCCAAGTCATGCCGCCGTTGGAGTCTTGCAGGGCTAGCGACGAGGCGGACTGCGGTGTCAGCTCTGCGCACCAGGTTCGCAGGCTGGGCTCGGTCCACTGGCCACCGTCTCCGAACAGATCGCTCCGCAGTTCAACACCTGCGTTGGTTCCATCACCCATCATCCGCTCGCTGAAGGCGGCCACGTAATTCATCCCATCGACTATCTCCCCCGGCCGAAGCAGTTTTGCTTGCCCAAAAATGCCGTTGCCGGTTCGACCTTCCCAAGTGCTGCCGTTGCACGACCGGTAGCTATTGCCGCCCCAGGGACGCCCCATGCTATTGAAATCGGAGGGACACAAGAACAGCGGCACCACCGTCTGTGCCGCCTCTTCATTTGGTCCCATGCCCGTCACACGCTCGGGATTGCCACTCAGGTCGGGATAAAACGGGCTGTAGTTGAAATCAATTTTCTCATAGAGCGACTGCAATTCGAGAAACGGTAGCAACTGCGAGTGCGTCGAGTAACGCCGATGGTTGAGCGAACCATAGGTCGATGTGACTTGATCGCCGTCGCCACCGACGCCGAAAGGAAAAGCCTGGAAGGCGGAGACATAGTTGTTGATCCCCAGGCCAATTTGTTTCAGATGGTTGCTGCACGTGACGCGGCGACTTGCCTCCCGGGCGGCTTGAATGGCGGACAGGGTCAGGGCAACCAAGATGCCAATAATCGCGATGACCACCAGCAATTCAATGAGCGTGAAGGCGCGTCGCGGCCCCATGTGTCGTGTATTCATTGTCAAGTCTCCGGTAGGGAAGGTGACTGCTGGGGGTTGAATTCACATGGAACGCTGGAAATGGGTAACCATCACCAACTCTTGAAACGGTTGTGATCCCTGGAAATATTGTTGGTCCGCGATCGTCCATTGGTCTCCAGGATCAAAATCAACACGTCCTTGCGATGACACGACCCACAAACCTTGGCTGCTCGGACTATCCATCTCCTGCGGATTTGCAAAGTCCGCTTCCGTGGTGACTGGCATTCCTGTTGAAAAGACCAGTCCCTCGACATCGCTCATCATCCGCCAACGCGACCGGTCGTGGGCGTAGAAGGTCGCCGGAAAATAGATCAGACTGGAATCGACGATAACGGTCTCGTCGGGACGGAGCTCACGCTCGACACACGCGACCGCATCGCGAATCCCACCGCGCTGCCAGACATCTTCATTATACAGATGCGTAGACTGTGCTACCAGCGAAAAAAAGATTGCCAAGTCTCGCGCAGCGTCGCGGGCAACGCTCCCGGGAATGCTGGCGATGGAGACTGCCAATCCCATCAACCACAGTACTTGAATGGGCGCAAAATACCGCGATACCATGATATTCGTCTTCATCGCTGAATAACCCACTACCATCACCACAGGAAATAAGATCATCCAGGCAAGGTAGTAGCCCATCACGCCGCCGACGGACAGCAATCGCAACAGAATGACAACCGTCAGGACGGCAACCAACATCGCGACGATGTCCGCGGAGGCACCGACCGCTCGTGTGGAAGCCATCCAATCGACCGCGACGTTGATAAAATTCCAGCTATTGAGCGGCCCTGTCCACCAATCGTCCTGGACCCGTTGCCGTTGATCCAAGAACGTCGGCAGCCAAGCCAACCATCCTAATGCTACCGATACCGCCGCGACAAACACTCCCTGGATCGCCTGGATGCTCACCGGCCGCTCACGTGCGAGCAGGGACTTGCACAACCAACCTGCCAGAAACACGAATTGAGCTGCTACAAAAAACAGCCCGAAGTAATGCGTGTACATCATCAGCAATGCCACCACGGCAAAGCTGAACCAACGCCGCATCCTCGCGGGACGCTCGATAGCGCGAAAGAGTAGCAGCGAAGAGAGAAGCGAAAAGATCGCCATTAACGGATACATCCGCATCTGAGACGCCATCCGGATCTGATACGGGTTGACCGCAAACAGTAACATCGCGATCACCGCGGCATCCCAGGGCGACCAAACCGCAGCCTCGGGCACGGCACGATCGTGCGTGCTCTGAGCAGGGGAGGGCGCCCACAAAGGAGCCCTGGTGCATTGCATGAACCAAGCGATCACGGGCAGGGTCGCCACGGCTAGGAACACATTGAAACCGCGCAGCACGACGAGCGACTCGCCCCACACATCGCCCCAGCCCTTGAACAGGATAAAGAACAGCGGAGCATGCGTGTTGACTTGCACCGATTCGATCATTTCCGGCCAAGGCAGGATGACGGTCCGCCAGGACATCGATTCATCGAACCACATACAGCGAGCCAGCAATCCGATACAGCGAATTCCGACCGTCAGTGCCGCCACGAAGGCAAACCATTTCCAGTGCCGCGTGATTATTCCGTGATCGCACGCTCCCTCCGGTCGTTGAGCCGTTTTCTCGACGTCTTCACTCTCGCCAGTCATCGATTCACCGCCACATCCGGTTGATCGCGTTGAAATCGCTCGATACCTGACTCACTGAGCTGACATTGCCAGATCGACAGTCGCTTCAGTTGCGGCAGTGATTTCAGCGAGGTGAGCCCGCGATCGGTGATCATGGTCTGGTCCAACCCCAAGGTCGTGAGCGTCGAGATCTTGGCGATCTGTTTGCAGCCAGCGTCGGACACCGGAACCCGATGCAAAGAAAGCATCTCCAAGTGCTCCGCATGGGCGAGTTCCGCAAAACCCGGATCGGTGATCACGGTTTCATCGAGACGCAAAGAAACCAGTTTAGGAAAGTTGGTCACCAATGTAGCGATCCCTGCGTTGGAGACCCGTGTCTGTGCCAGCGACAAGAGGTGCAGGTTCGGCAGATGCCCCATTGCCGCTAGCCCATCGTCGGTAACGGGTGTTCGGTCCAAATTCAAACTTTCCAAGCCATCGAGCCCCTGCAGTTCGCTCAACAGTGCATCGTCCTCCAGTGGGCTTTCACTCAGGTCAATCTCAGTCGTATGCCCGGCCCGCACCTCCTTCACGGCCGAACGCAGTTGATCTTCCTTGCTTCGGCTGCATCCGGCAATCAGCAAGCATATCAGCATTAGCCACGGGCAAGTTGACGACCGAGTCATGCGGTGAAACCAAGTGGCAGCGTCTCCCCGAGACGCTGGGAATTGCGAGTCGCGGAGAGGCTCGCCTCCTTGAGATTCCGTTCCAGCACTTCCTCCGAACTGCTGATCAGTCAAACCGCCCCATTTGAAGTCATTTCGTCCAATGTCTCTGCTCGCTCCCATAGCTCATCCAGTTTTGCGTTGTTTCCGGTTCCGGCAGCCGCTTAGCCAACGCCATGCTGACGGTAGCGCCGTCCAGCCATACCGCCACGTCAGCTTCTTGCCTTCTGCTGTGAATCGGTACGCCTGGCCGCATCAGCACTGCCGAGATCTCAACACAGCCTTCCAATCCTGACGATTGAAAATCCAGGTCTTGAAACAGCTGTGTGGGAACTATTCTATAGCAAGTCGCATGATGGTGCTTCACGGCACTGAGTGGCAGGTATCCAGGATGTTGGATTTTTGAGGCATGGGCGCCTGCGTCGAGTGAGCGAAAAACGGATGCCCGGCAAGCGTGAACGTGCCGAGCATCAACCGCACCACTGGCGCCCAGCTTACGCAGGAAATGACAGGCGACCGGAATATCCCTTCCCAGGCCCGCGTCCCCGCATTGCCTGAGTCCGTTTTTTCCGGCATCTACCAATGTATCGGAGTGGTCCCTGCATATGCAAAAACTACTTGGGGCAGGACCAGATGCCTGGGAAATCAACCACGCTGGATCCGAGAATCGATCGGTCCACCTGCGGTTTCCATTCCACTCAGTTCCGAGAAGAACCATGAAACATGCTTCCCCGCGTTGGCCGGCGCGCCAAAGGGCGGAGTCAAACGACTTTCTACTTGGCACGACCCCCGGCGGTGTGCTGGTTACTTAGGGCCCTGTCGAATGATTGAGCCGAGGCGCCTAAGCGGCCGAGTAGGCGGCGCTACCCGGGGCCTTACCGGCTCTCGGCTCACCGTTGCGGAGACAACGTCGATTCCATCGACAAACCGTTAGGAACGCGGCAACAAGTAAGTGCCGTGTTTCCAAGTGGGCGAAGCTTCGAGATTGCGATATTTTGCCGCCCGCAAGCTGGAAGCTTACGCCACGTTTTGTTCTCCCGGTGCCTATACGCGGTCGATGTATTTGTTAAATACGTTCTCGAGCATTTCTTGGCGTCCGCTCGCATTGGCTTCGACCTCGCCCTTGTCGAGCATATACTGCTCGAGCTCGGCAAAGCCGACCTGGCCGCTCTCGATCTTGGCGCCGATTCCCTCGTCCCAGCTGGAGTATCGATTCTTGACGAAATCGCAGAGCTCGCCACTTTCGCGAATCGCTGCAGCGATCTTCAGCCCCTTGGCGTAGGCGTCCATGCTGCCGATGTGGGCGTAGAACAAATCGATCGGCTCGTGCGATTCACGCCGCACCTTGGCATCGAAGTTCACTCCGCCGCTGCCCAGTCCGCCGTGCTTGAGGATCATCAGCATCGTTTGTGCGGTCAGGTAGTAGTCGGTGCCGAACTGATCGGTATCCCAGCCCAGCAGCATGTCGCCGGTGTTGGCGTCGATGCTGCCCAAGGCATCCTGCATGCCCGCGTAGTCAAGCTCGTGCATCATCGTGTGCCCAGCGAGGGTCGCGTGATTGGTTTCGATGTTGAGTTTGAAGTGATCTTCCAGGCCGTAGCTGCGGAGGAAGTTCATGCAGGCTGCCGCGTCGCTGTCGTATTGGTGCTTGGTCGGCTCCTTCGGTTTGGGCTCAATCAGGAACTGGCCCGTGAATCCGATTTCCTTCGCGTAGTCAACGGCCATGTGGAAGAACTTGGCGAGATGGTCGAGTTCTCGTTTCATGTCGGTGTTGTAGAGGTTCTGATAGCCTTCGCGGCCGCCCCAGAACACGTAGTTCTCACCGCCGAGTCGATGGGTTACTTCCAGTGCCTTTTTGACTTGGCCCGCGCAGTAGGCGAACACATCGGCATTGCAGGAAGTGGCTGCACCGTGCATGTAGCGGGGGTTGCTGAACATGTTCGCCGTGCCCCAGAGCAGCTTGACGCCGGAGGCCTGTTGTTGCTCGGCGAGCACGTCGGCGACGGCGTCGAAGTTGGCGTGGGTTTGGGATAGGGAATCGCCTTCCGGGGCGACGTCACGATCATGAAACGCGTAGTAGGGAGCTTGCAGCTTGGTGAACAGCTCGAAGGCCACCACCGCTCGTTTCTTGGCGTTGTCGACACTCTCGCTGCCGTCGTCCCATGGCCGCAGGGCCGTGCCGGGGCCGAAGGGGTCGCTGCCGGTGCCCCGGAACGTGTGCCAATACACAATGCTGAACCGCAGATGATCGCGCATCGTCTTGCCCTCGACCACTTCATCCGGGTTGTACCAGCGAAAAGCGAGTGGATTGTCACTCTGAGGGCCTTCGTATTGAATGACAGGTACATCGGGAAAAGCGGTCATGTCGATTGAATGGGGTTGGATGGTTCGGGGGATGACGAGAGTTGGGATTGCGAGGCGATCAGCAAAATCGGCATAAAGCGGCACAATCTCAGCCATTGACCCACTAATATCGGCCCTTGGATCACCCGCGACAAGGGGAGCAAGCAAACTCTCAAACCTGCGGTGTACCTTGTATTGCGGAACCTGAAAGGATCCCGGTGATTGGTCCGTCGCTGCCACGCGAACGCTGGCCAGATATATCAGCATCCCCGCCCATTGAACCCTGAGTCGTTCCCCTGAGCTCTTCATCCTCACCAAAAGTCGCCTTAATCACCGGGATCACCGGCCAAGACGGATCGTATTTGACCGAATGGCTGTTGGAGAAAGGGTATGTCGTGCACGGGTTGGTGCGGCGGACCAGCAACACGGTGCGCACGCGATTGGATTCGTTGTTTCGCAATAAAGACGTCTACGAACGCTCGCTGTTTCTGCACTACGGCGACCTCGATGATGCGACTACGATTCGGCGGATCCTGATGAAAACGCAGCCTGATGAGATTTATCATTTGGCGGGCCAGAGCCACGTTGGACTGAGTTTTGAGATTCCCGAGTCCACCTGCCAGTTCACCGCGATGGGGACGCTGCGCCTGCTCGAGATGATCCGCGATCTGGAGAAACAGCCCAAGCTGTTGCATATCAGCAGCAGTGAGATTTTTGGCCGGCCGGAAAACTCTCCACAGGATGAGCAGACACCGATGCGCCCCGTCACGCCTTACGGAGTCGCCAAGGCGTTTGCGACGCAGATGGTGCAGGTCTATCGCAGTTCCTTCGATTGTTTCGCCTGCAATGCGATTTGCTACAACCACGAATCCCCGCGGCGGGGTGAGTCCTTCGTAACCCGCAAGATTACACGAGCGGCTGCGGCGATTTCATTGGGCAGGCAATCCGAATTGCGACTTGGCAATCTCGATGCCCGGCGGGATTGGGGGGATGCTCAACGCTACGTCGTCGCGATGTGGATGATGTTGCAACAGGACACGCCGGATGATTATGTGATCGCTACCGGCCGTACGCACAGCGTCGCAGACTTCCTGCAATATGCGTTCGCCCATGTGGGGCTGGATTGGCGAGACTACGTCGTTAGCGATTCACGATTCCTCCGCCCGACGGATGTCGCGGATTTGTGTGGCGACCCCTCCAAGGCCATTCGGGAGTTGGGGTGGCAGCCACCCGAGAGCTGTCAAGAGATCGCTGAGAGAATGGTCGATCATGATGTGAAGAAGCTGCTAGCTGCTAGCTCTTAGCTTTTGGAACCCTTGCATTTTTCTGAACTCGAAACTCCATGCCGTATCATAAAATTTTCGTCGCTGGGCACCGAGGTATGGTGGGGAGTGCTCTCCTGCGCCAGCTCGCTGCTGCGGATATTGGGACGGCGCCGAAGCCAGAAATCGTGACCCGCTCGCGGACCGAACTCAACCTATGCGACCAATCCGCAGTCGACGCTTTCTTCGCTGCCGAGAAGCCGGACTGCGTTTTGTTCGCTGCAGCGAGGGTGGGGGGAATTCTCGCCAATGCGACCTACCCAGCCCAGTTCGGTTACGAAAACACCATGATGGCAACCAACGCCATTGACGCGGCGTATCGTCAGGGTGTGAAGCGTTTCCTGTTCCTCGGCAGCACATGCATTTACCCGCGAAACGCTCCCCAGCCGATGGTGGAGTCGAGCTTGTTGAGCAGCCCATTGGAGACAACCAACGAAGCCTATGCGTTGGCCAAGATCATGGGCCTCAAACTCTGCCAATACTATCGTCAGGAGTACGGAGTGCTGTTTCATTCTGCGATGCCGACCAATCTGTACGGTCCAGGCGATAACTATCACCCGGAAAACTCTCACGTGATCCCCGGGCTGATCCGTCGGATCGATGCTGCCAAGCGGTCAGGTGATGAGACGGTGCGTGTTTGGGGTTCGGGCACGCCCCGGCGCGAGTTCCTGCATGTCGACGACCTCGCTCGAGCGTTGTTGCATTTGATCGCTTTGCCCGACCCGCCGGACTGGGTCAACGTCGGCAGCGGTACCGATCTGACGATCGCAGAATTGGCGACTAAAATCGCAAGTGTGGTGGGATACTCGGGGCGGGTCGAGCAGGATCTTTCCAAACCCGATGGCACACCGGTTAAGCGGACCGACACGACGCTGATCAATTCCACGGGGTGGTTTCCCAAAATCGACCTCGACGAAGGCCTGCAATCCACTTATCAAGCGTATCTAGCTTCTAGCTTCTAGCTTCTAGCTTCTAGCTTCTAGCTTCTAGCTTCTAGCGACCTCTTTTTCCCTGAGTCTTTATTTCGATGACCTCCAAAGTCGCACTCATTACTGGAATCACTGGCCAGGACGGCTCGTATCTGGCCGAATTGTTGCTCGAGAAGGGCTACACGGTGCATGGCATTGTTCGCCGTTCGAGTACGTTCAATACCGACCGGATCGATCATATTTATCGCGACCCGCACGAAGCCGGTACGCGGATGTTTTTGCATTACGGCGATCTCACCGACGGCCAAAACCTGACCAATCTCGTGCTCGATGTGCAGCCGGACGAAATCTATAATCTCGGTGCCCAGTCCCATGTGCGGGTGTCGTTTGATGCACCTTCCTATACCGTCCAAGCCACTGGCATCGGCGCCCTCAACGTGCTCGAGGCGGCGCGGCAGCTGAATAAAACCAAGCCCACGCGGGTGTATCAAGCCAGCAGCAGTGAGATGTTTGGTGAGGTCGTTGAGACGCCGCAATCCGAAACCACACCGTTCAGCCCGCAGAGCCCGTATGCTTGTGCGAAGGTGTATGCGTTTTTCCAGACGGTCAACTACCGCAAATCCTATGATCTTTTTGCCAGCAACGGAATCTTGTTCAACCATGAATCGCCGCGTCGGGGCGAAACGTTCGTGACACGGAAGATCACTCGTGCCGCCACCCGTATCAAGCTTGGTTTGCAAGACAAGCTGTTTCTGGGCAATCTCGACGCCAAACGGGACTGGGGCTACGCCAAGGACTATGTCGAGGGCATGTGGCGGATGCTCCAGCACGACGAGCCTGACGATTTCGTGCTCGCCACCGGGGAGACGCAAACCATTCGCACCTTCCTCGACTATGCATTCGGGGCCCTCGATATCGATTGGGAGAAACACGTTGAGATCGACCCCCGCTACTTCCGCCCGGCCGAAGTTGATCTATTGCTAGGCGACTATTCCAAAGCCAAAGCCAAACTCGGGTGGGAGCCGATGACGAGTTGTCGCGAGCTTGCCGAACTGATGGTTCAAAGCGACATGGCACTGGCCAAGCAAGAAGCTGGCGAAAAGTCGTAAACCCATCGCCGAGAGTGATTTCCCCAGCATGCTATTCTGTTGCAGCCCATGATCGAGACTATCAAGCACATCGACCAGACGATCGGGATCATTATTCGATCGGGATATCATAACGACGGCATTGAGTTCTTCACGCCGAGTATGTTTTCGCAGCAGCTCGGGTATATGAACCGGCCTGCAGGCTATCAAATCGATCCGCATGTTCATAATCCTGTTGAGCGAGCGGTGGTTTGGACCCAAGAGGTCTTGTTTATAAAGTCGGGCAAGGTCCGTGTCGATTTTTTTACCGATGGCCGACACTATCTTGAAAGCCGCGTGGTCAGCACCGGTGACGTGCTGCTCTTGGCAGCGGGAGGGCACGGTTTTGAGATGCTCGAACCCACCGAAATGATCGAAGTCAAACAAGGTCCGTACTGTGGCGACCAAGACAAGACGCGATTTGAGCCGATTGACGCTGACCGAATTCGATTCAATGACTGAGCACTTTCAAGCCTACAGCCGCTACTACGACCTGCTTTATCAGGACAAGGATTACGAGGCTGAAACGGAGTATGTCGCTGAACTGCTGGGGCGGTTTCGGCCTGCCGTGAACACGGTGCTCGAGCTAGGCTCGGGTACCGGGCGGCACGCTGAGCTACTTGCCGGTCGTGGTCCGCAGGTGACGGGGGTGGAACGGAGTGCGACGATGCTCGAGATTGCAAACCGTCGTGCCGCAGCGGTGGAGGAAGAGGCCGCTTTCGCATTCCATCAAGGAGATGTGCGGACGTTTCGCAGCGATCAGCAATTTGATGCCGTGATCTCGCTGTTTCATGTCGCTAGTTACCAGATCAGCAACGCGGATATTCGGAACATGTTTCGAACGGCCTCGCACCATTTGCTAGCAGGTGGCTGTTTCGTGTTCGACGTTTGGTTTGGTCCCGCTGTGCTCGCTCAGCAACCCGAGGTGCGTATTAAACGCTTGGAAGACGATACAGTGTGCGTGTTGCGAATCGCCGAGCCGAGCATGAATATTTGCGCCAACCGCGTCGACGTTCATTACACGATGCTCGTTAGCGACAAGGCGACCGGCACCGTCGAGCAATTCACCGAGTGTCACCCCATGCGGTACTACTTTCCACTTGAACTCGATTTGATCGCCGAGCAAACCGGCTTCGAGATCGTTCATCGTGAGGAGTGGATGACCGGTCACGCGCCGTCGGAGCAGACTTGGGGGGTGACGTTCGTCGCCCAAAAGAACGCATGGAAAGGTGAGCTGTGATACCGGTCAACACGCCGCTGCTCGACGGCAACGAGCGAGCTTATCTCCTTGAATGTGTCGACAGCGGGTGGATCAGCAGTGAAGGCCCATTCGTCGGCCGGTTTGAGCAGGCCTTTGCTGCGGCGGTCGGCCGCAAGCACGGCATCGCCTGCGCCAACGGATCGGGCGCCCTCGATATCGCAGTGGCTGCTGCAGGAATTGGCCCCGGCGACGAAGTCATCATGCCCACCTTCACGATCATTTCACCAGCAGCGTCGGTGGTCAGGGCAGGCGCGACCCCGGTGCTCGTTGATAGCGACCCGGATAGCTGGAACATGGACGTTGCACAGATCGAAGCCAGGATCACACCGCGCACCAAGGCTATTCTTGTCGTTCACCTTTATGGTCTACCCGTTGAGATGGACCCGCTGCTCGACATTGCCCGCCGCCATGGGCTGCAAGTGATCGAGGACGCAGCGGAAATGCATGGGCAGACCTACCGTGATAGGCCCTGCGGCAGTTTTGGGGAATTGAGCACCTTCAGTTTCTATCCCAACAAACATGTTACGTGTGGCGAAGGCGGCATGGTCCTCACCGATGACGATACAATCGCCGAAGATTGCCGGCGCCTGCGCAACCTGTGCTTCCAGCCCGGCCGCCGGTTTGTTCACGAACAACTCGGCTGGAACTACCGCATGACGAACATGCAGGCCGCGATTGGGTTGGCCCAGCTCGAAAACTTGGATGCTCATATCCAGCGCAAACGTGAGATGGGAGCGGCCTATCAAGCTGCCTTGCGTGATCTCTCCGGCATCCAGTTGCCACTCGCCCAGACCGACTATGCGGAGAGCATCTACTGGGTTTTCGGTATTGTTTTGACGGCAGCCCGTCAGATCGATGCGACGGAAATCATGCGGCAATTGGCTGATCGAGGAATCGGAACGCGACCGTTTTTTTGGCCCGTCCATGAACAACCCGTCTTTCGCAAGCAAGGCCTCTTCGCCGATGAGTCCTATCCGGTGGCAGAGAGGATCGCTCGAAGGGGGTTCTACATCCCCAGCGGGTTGGGGCTCACGGCAACCGACATCTCCGAAGTCACCTCCGCCCTCAAGCACTGCCTAGCAACCCCATCGTAGCCAGACGGCTCCGCCCGTCTGAGCTAACAAGTCACCTCCCGCCCGTTTCAGCCAGCCCTCCTGCAGTGCGAATGATCCGACCAAGCCGCAAAACCCTTTGATTTGACCTGGCAGGAGAATACATCAATCGTCTAACCATGATTTTGTCAGTCAGATTTTGCCGACAAGGTATTCTTTGAGGGCATGGCGGGTTCTTTCGCTGCTGTCCCCGCGTTTGACTGAAGCCATAGCGGGGACCGTCCAGCCGATTGGAAGCCTGCTTCGAACTGCGAATTGTCGCAGCGAGGCCGAGCCCCGTTACAACCGAACACCATGGGGTGTCTCATTCGCCAGCGAATGTCACCCAAGTGGACGAAGTCCGCGCCGGCGGAGGTATTCTACCTCTGCTTAATCGTTAACCGTGTCAACCAGCATTCATGAACTCACCAGACGATGACGACGGAGATTGGGATCTGGTCATCCGGCCCAATTCCTCCGTCTTCACCCTGCAGCTCGGCGAAGTCTGGCGGTATCGGGATCTGCTATACCTGTTCACGCGTCGGGACATCGTCGCGTTCTACAAGCAAACGATTCTGGGGCCGCTGTGGTTCTTCATCCAACCGATCTTCACAACGCTTGTATACGTCCTTGTTTTCGGTCGCATTGCAGGCCTGTCCACTGACGGGCTGCCACAGATCCTGTTTTACCTATGTGGGATCACGTTCTGGAACTACTTCTCGGAGTGCTTTAACAAGACTGCGACTGTGTTCAAGGACAACGCACAACTATTTGGCAAAGTGTATTTCCCTCGGTTGATTGCACCCTTGTCGATTGTCGCGTCCAATTTGATCCGGTTTGCCATCCAGTTCTCGCTCTTTCTCGGCTTTTGCTTTTGGTACTGGTGGCAGGGCAAGATTCATCCCAACGCGGCGGTGCTATGGTTTCCCATTATTGTGGCGACCATGGCGACGATGGGGTTAGGCTTCGGCATGCTTTTTTCGGCGATGACGACCAAGTACCGGGACATGGTGTTCCTGCTCAGCTTCGGCGTTCAACTCCTGATGTACGCAACACCTGTGATCTATCCAGCCTCGGAGATTCCCGCAAGTGTGGCCAAGTACTTAGCCTGGAATCCCTTGACGCCACTATTTGAAGCAACGCGATACGGCTTTCTGGGCGCGGGGAACTACAGCGTCAGCGGTCTTGCGTACTCAATTGCATTCGCAGTCGTGATGTTCATCGTTTCCACAGCGGTGTTCAACCGAGTCGAACGAACATTCATGGATACGGTTTGAGCGTAGCGATTCAGTTCGAAGACATCTCGAAACAATATCGCCTCGGCGAAGTTGGAACCGGTACGCTATCGCACGACCTGCACCGCGCCTGGGCGAGATTACGAGGTAAGCCTGATCCGTTCGGTAAAGTGGGGGCGTTAAACGATCGAGAAGAAAGAGGTGGTGAGTATGTGTGGGCGCTTAAAGACGTCAACTTTACTGTTGAGCAGGGTGAAATCCTTGGAATCATTGGTCGTAATGGTGCTGGCAAAAGCACTCTATTAAAGCTGCTCTCCCGCGTTACAGCCCCGACGACCGGCAGCATTAAAACCAAAGGCCGAATCGCTAGCTTACTTGAAGTCGGCACCGGCTTTCACCCCGAACTGACCGGTCGCGAAAACATCTATCTCAACGGCGCAATACTCGGCATGCAGCGCCGTGAGATCACCAGGCAGCTTGACGCTATCGTTGACTTTAGCGGCTGTGCGAAATACATAGACACTCCCGTCAAACGCTACAGTAGCGGCATGACAGTCAGGTTAGGGTTTGCTGTTGCGGCACACCTTGAGTGCGAGATCCTGGTGGTAGATGAGGTATTAGCAGTTGGTGATGCCGGATTTCAAAAAAAATGCATTGGCAAAATGAAACAGGTTTCAGGTCAGCTCGGAAGGACGGTAGTATTCGTCAGCCATAACATGGGATCGGTGATGGGACTGTGTGATCGATCCTGCATATTGGTTAACGGAGTCGCCGAGCCACCCATGCCTACAAAACTCGCAGTCAAGCGATATCTGCAACTCAATGAGCAATCACAGAACCCCGAGACCAGTGCGACGATTTCACTGACTCCGAACAGTTCATTTCAATTTCATAAAATAGAACTCTGCAGTGACGAAGGTAGAAACGCATTCCGGTTTAGCATAGGGCAGCCAGTCCGAATCAGTTTAGAATATGAGTGCCGGCAGGAGGTGCCCGGGCTCGAAATTGCTGTCGCGATATTTAATAGTTACGAGACTCGCCTGTTCACTGTTGAAAGATCTCAGCATTTCAAGCAGCAGATGCAGGTCGGGTTTTACAGTGAGTCCGTTGCGATTCCAGCAAATACGCTCGTCGCAGGGGAATACTCAGTTACTGTGGCTGCATTTGTGCCGAATAGCCAGATTCTGCAAAGTCTGAAAAGCGTCGTTCGATTCTCAGCATTTGACGATGGTTTTCATTTCAGCAGGTATGTAGGAGCAGATATTGGTGTTGTCCAGGTCGACTGCGCATGGTCGGCTAGCCAGAATGCTGATAGTTCGGTCGTATGAAAGCAGATATGAGTCCGTTGGCACTAGAAGATATTGTTTGCATTAGAACATTCGACACAAGCGAAATCGTCCGGCGATGGAAAGAGAATTATGAAATCGATATTTCTTCAGAGTTGATTGCTAAGAAGTCTCAGATTTCTTTGATGCAAGGTGAGCACTCGACGATTAGGTTCTTTACTCCGCTAAATATAGCAGGTAGCGATCAGTTTTACTCAGAGTTCCACACGCACAAACTGGAGCACTGGGGCGACGAGTATTACCGAAAGCCGCGTTGGGAGCATCGTGAGGTCTTGGCAGGCCTCTCTGGGGACCTTCGGGTTCTTGAGGTGGGGTGTGGTTCGGGAGCATTTCTCGACGCTTGCAAGGCAAGGAAAGTGGAAGCGGTGGGAGTGGAGCTGAATGGTGCATCAGTTGCGTTCACGAGACGTCGTGGCCTGGACGTGTTTCATGGAGGAATCTCAGAGTTCGTAGCAAGCGACCCTGCGGCATTCGACGTGGTTTGCGCATTTCAGGTTCTTGAGCATGTGTCGGATCCTCTTGGGTTCGTGAACGACGCTCTGAGAACGCTCAAGACCGGTGGCCGGTTGGTGATTGCAGTCCCCAACAATGACAGCTTCCTTGGTTCACAAGATAATCTTTTGGACATCCCCCCGCATCATATGCTGCAGTGGTCAGAGACGTCTCTCCGATTTCTTTCAGAGGTTCTTCCTGTTCGTGTTCTGCGGGTTCGTCGTGAGCCATTGTCTTGCGTGCATCGCCCTGGCTTCGAGTCGGTTCAGAACCATCGAATTGACGTAGCGTTTTCCCATCTCCCTCGCAAGTTGCGTAGCTTAGGAAAACGCACTGTGCAGGCAGTCACACGATCACCGTTGCGACGTTTGCTAACCGGGCAGAGTATTTATATTGAATTTCGCAAGACGAACGAATCGACGAGTAGCTGATGACGCCTCCGAAAGAATACCAATGTCTTAACCTCGGATGTGGGAATCGATTTCGTGAAGGATGGGTGAACGTCGACTTTGTGCCGGCTGATCGAGCGGTGCTAGCCGCAAACCTTCGGGAGTCATTCCCGTTCGAGGACAGTTTTTTCGATGTGGTCTATAGCTCTCACGTTTTAGAGCACTTTACCCGCAAAGAAGCAAATCAGTTTATTCAAGAGTGCATGCGTATTTTGAAACCTGGCGGGGTTGTGCGCATCGTTGTCCCGGACCTGGAGCTTCTCTGTCGTAAGTACCTTGGCGTGTTGAATCGCGTAAGGCAGGGGGGGGAATTGTGGGAGCTTGACTGGTCTGTTATTCAGATTGTTGACCAGTTGGCGAGAGAGAAGTCAGGAGGTCAGATGAAAGAGATGCTCAATTCTGTGGAGAAATCAGTGTTAAAGCAACTTGCTAACACTAGCAGTACCGCGCGTCGTATTTGGGTGGAGAGGAATGGGGATGAGGACAAGCAGACTCACGCTTCAAGTCCCTCGGTCGCTCCAAGGCAGCATACTCAGACTTCGTTCGGGGGCATAAAGGGGCGGTTGAAGCGATTTCTGGTGAGCAAGCTATGCCCGGAATACTCATCTGCGGCTTGCTCTATTGGGAGGTTTCGGATGTCCGGTGAAGTGCACAAGTGGATGTATGACGCCATTCAGCTGCAGTCGCTGCTGACGTCTCACGGCTTCGTGGATTTTCGTGTCCAGGATCCATTAGAGAGTATGATTAGAAACTGGGATGAATTTGGGATCGACATTGAGCCCGATGGAAGTCCGTATAAGCCTGATTCAATCTATGTTGAGTCACTGAAACTGGTCTAGAACCTTGCGTTCTTGTGACACGGAATTGCTCGGTGTCTTTGCGTCGACTAATAATACCAGGTTCGGTTCTGTGCCGCTTCTGCGGGCTTGCCCAGGTGCCGTTTTTACAAGAAGAGACATCTTCTGAAAATTATACATTTGTCGACCTACGAGAAGTCTGGAGGCGCAGGTCTAGCTGCAAACCGCATCCACAATGGATTGGTTCAGTTAGGTGTCGACTCACGGCTTCTATGCTTGAATGGCAATGCCAACGGCAAGAGGACTATTGCAGTGAGTGGCCCAGGTAAGCGAGGGCTTTGGCAAAGGATGGTCTCGGAAGACTGGGAGTTTAGGATGCGGCATGTCTTGGACGGAGGGTGTGGGATAGACATGTTTTCCGATGTAGAGGCGAGGCCTAAGGGGATCTGGTCCAGGATACCACCCGATACTGATTTGATTCAGTTGAACTGGACGTCGCATCTCATTGATTGGGCTGACTTCTTTCGGTCCAGTCCTGAGGTTCCTATTGTCTGGCGATTTGCTGACTTGAATCCGATGACGGGTGGTTGCCACTATCCAGACTTCTGCAATGGTTTTCTGAACGGGTGTCGTGGTTGCCCGCAGATACACGACGAGAAAGCCAAGCAGCGAATTGCTTCAAATTTTCGGTTAAAGGGGGAGTGCATTGCACGCATCCCTTCTGAACTCATGACAATTGTGGCGCAGAGCGAATGGATGGATTCACTGGTAGCCCAAAGCCCGATATTCAAGCGGTTTCCCAGGGTCATTATACCGAATGGAGTAAATAAGTCTCTGTTCCGACGGGTGGATCGCGGTTTTTGTCGCGAGTTTTTGAATGTTCACAAATCGGCGCCTATCGCCTTGGTATTCGGCAGTGATGGGGCGCCGAAGCGTAAGGGGGCCCACGCCTTGCTAGATCAGCTTGAAAAGCTAGGAAAACTTCCGTTTCATTTGTTGATTGTCGGTGATTCAAAGCATTCAATTGGGAGACGTCCAGAGGTAACTATTGTAGAGAGTCTGCCGTCATCTTACCTCTCTCTTCTGTATTCTGCAGTTGATCTCGTGCTGTTTCCGTCTTTGCAGGATAACTGCCCAAATACCGTGCTCGAATCACAGGCGTGTGGGGTGCCTGTACTCGCTTTCGACAACAGCGGCACTAAAGAGCTTGTTGACGGAGTTACTAATGGGTATCTCGTTGCAGATCGCGACTTTCAAGGATTCGTTCGCAAGGCATGTTCTCTGTTGACGACCCAAACACTACCGCCGATGGACTTAGTTCGTCGGAGTGTTCGTGATTTCCAGGATATGCTCAGCGATTACATGACGCTGTATCGTAAGGTGGCGTCAATGAAGGACTTGGACGTCTCATGAACACGGTTCCTCCTCGCATCAGCCTCATTACGGTGAATTACAATCAGGCTCCGTTCATTCAGCAAACCATCGAGTCGGTGCTCAGCCAAGGCTATCCGAATCTCGAGTACATTGTTATCGATGGTGGTAGTACCGATGGTAGCGTGGATATTATCCAAAAGTACGAGAGCCAACTTGCGTATTGGGTCTCGGAACCTGATGAGGGACAGTACCACGCGATCAACAAGGGGTTTGAGCGTGCCAGTGGCGAAGTGCTGGGGTGGATCAACTCCGACGACTTCCTACTGCCAGGGTGTCTCGGGGCACTGGGGTCCATTTTTCAGTCTTTGCCTGATGTGCAGTGGCTGACCAGTCGCATGCTCGTGATTTGTAGTGAGTATGGCGTGCTGCAGGCCCATAGTGATGCTGGGATGTCAGGCGATGCTTATTGTGAGAATGTTCGTCGTGGTAGCAATTTCATCCAACAGGAGCAAACATTCTGGAGACGCTCGCTTTTCGACAAAGCCGTAGGCGGCCAGATTCCGACGCGGCATAGCCACGCAGCCGATATGGACTTATGGTTTCACTTCTTCCAGCATTCCGATTGTCATGTGGTGGACATTCCTTTGGCGTGTCTGCGACAGCGGGCGGATCAGCGTTGGCGACATGCGGCCGGACGTGAGCAAGATCGAGTACTGCGCGAGGAGCACCTTTGCGATCACGGTCTCGTGACTCAGTTGCGACGACTCGTTTATTCAGCCGGTCTCCAGAATGCTCCCGTCCTTAGGAGTTTGTTGCGGCGAACATTGGGGTATTCCGCGCAGAAGATCGTGATGGATGCAGACGGTCTGCTGTCGGGAGACCCGCCCTCGTGGCACGTCAACGAGTACAAATTCCTGTAGGCCGGTGAATCGATTGACGATGGTAGTGAAAGAGGCCTTGCGGTCGGTGAATCGACGCGATCCGGGCGTGTGCCAAGACATTCGCCCATGGTGTCGTGAGCACGACGTACCGATGCAACGCCTCAGACCCGCTGAGGTTTGCCGTCGCGATTTACCCGTTGGGAGTGGGGACTGCCCCCGTGGGTTCGTCGACCAGCAAACGTTCGAAACGAATGAACGATCTCTGACGGTGATCGAGAATGCCCGTGTGAAGGGCTTCGCGGGGCTCGTCATTTTGCCCGATGGAACTTTCGTCGTTGACTATCACACACGCAATCTGGCTTACGTCACCGATCACCCGGATTATTTCCAGCGGTGGCAACCACGGTGTCGTAAAGAGTATTGGCCCGGCGACTATCTTTCGATTGTCTCCAAGTTTTGTCGCGAGCATTATCACTGGATTCATGATGTGCTGTTGCATTTGCACCAAGTATGGGCGCAGTTGCCAGAGAGTGTCAGGTTGATTGTGCCTGAGGGAATGACACTGTCTCAGCGGTCGCTGTTAGAGGCGATCGGAGTGAATAAAGATCGAATGGTTCCGCTCGCCGCACATGTCGAAGTGCATGTCGAGCGTCTGCACTTCTGCCCGCCTATCGTGCCGACGCGTTTTGATGAGCCGGTTTCCTCCGACTGGCTGCGTGATCGACTGCGTGGCCATTTCTCACCGAATGCGATTCGTGGTGATAAGAAACTATACGTGTCGCGTCGCAATGCGTGGGCGCGGCGAGTCGTTAATGAGAACGATCTACAGGACGTGTTTCAACGATGCGGCGTCCAAGTGGTCTGTCTCGAGGAATTCTCGCAGGCGGAGCAAGCAAAGCTGTTTGCGGAAGCGACTCACGTCGCGGGCCCGCACGGAGCCGGACTGGTGAACATGTACTTCGCTCAGCCGGAACTTCAGATTCTCGAACTTTTCAATGATCCGGTCGGCGATCGAACGCACTATTGGTCCATGGCAGAGGCATTAGGGCATTCGTATGAGTACGCGGTGGGGGACACCTTGTCCAACCCTGCCGTCTGCGAGGAGTACCGAAGCTTCGCAACCACCCAGGATATTGTTTTGACAGCACAGAATATTGTGGAAATCGAATCTTTCTATAGGCGACCCTGCGGTGGGAATTAATCCGAACGCGCTCCGGTTTCTCGCCCGCGAATTCAAACGGGGAAATCGTTTTGAGAGGACCGCAATGATCGGTCGGCAGGGGATTCACGTTTCTGTTGAGCAGTGCGAGCAAATCTTGAACGGCGAATTTGACTTGCGTCTGCCCGTTGACCGGATCAGAGCTGCTCATAACTCTGGCTATGCTGACGAGCTCTTCAAAGTATTGGGGGCTCGAACGGTCGAATCATTCGATTATTCAGACTACGAGGGCGCGACGCATGTTCATGATTTTAACACTCCGGTTCCGCGAGCATTCCACGGTCAGTATTCATTTCTGATTGATGGTGGCACACTCGAGCACGTTTTCCATTTCCCGATCGCGCTGAAGAGCTGCATGAAAATGTTGAAGATAGGAGGTACCTACTTTGGAGCGACCCCGGCGAACAATGAAATGGGACATGGGTTCTACCAATTGAGTCCTGAACTCTACTTTCGTGCGTTCAGCCCCGCGAATGGATTCCAGACGGACGCTATCTATCTTTACGAAGGGCGCGAGTCGAGGAGATGGTTTCGGGTTGCCGACCCGGAAGTAATTCGTCGACGGGCGGAGAAGGTCAATTGTAAGTCGACCTACCTACTTGTACGAGGTACGAAGACCTCGGACGCAGACGTGTTTGCTACGTCACCACTACAGCCCGACTATGTTTCGCAATGGGAGTCTCGCAGTGACCATTCTGTGGCTGGTGACGAACTGAATGTTCTTCCAGAGCAAAAATCGTTTCTACGCCGCATTGCATCTCACTTGCCCTATGGCATGAAACGCAGGATCACGATGTCTCGGGTAGCCGTCGAGCGATGGGTTCGTGACGGCAGGATGCATCTAGGAGTGAATGCCGATCACGAGGTGTTTCAACCATTTGATCCACGCGATGACTGATGCACTATTGTCCGATCTTGTGCTGTTCTCCACAGCGATTCCCTTTCAAGGTGGTGTCAACCATCTTAACGAGCAGTGGCAAGCATATTGGGCGGAGAAATTTGGTAGCCATGGCTATGTGCCTACCGATCCGGTGCGGCCTCGCATTTGGCGTGATCGGCGGATCTCCATTCCCTATCGTCAGAACATGATTCTTTATGTTTCTAAAATCCGGATGGCCGAAATTGCTGAGCCGATATGTACCGTTCCTTTTCTGTCAGTAGCTCATCCGGAGATGTATGAGATCCGCAATTCCAAATCAGTGCGGCAGTCCCTGCGGGATTTGCAGATGACGACGGCCAGTAAATGCAAGAGGATCTTCGGAATCTCGTGAACGCGCTTGTTGAGAGACCAGTGGAAAGCAGTGCCCAATCCGCGCCGTCCCATGAGCAGCGATTGAAGGGAAGAGTCGTTTTAGCATGCTCGGGGATCGGGCACGTCAATCGAGGCTATGAGGCATCCGTCTCCGAATTGTTTGCTGCCATTGCCAGCCGAGGCGACGTGCAGTTGTATCAAGGCAAGGGAAGTTTTCCAGGAAAACGCTCAGTAACAACGATCGGCCGTCGGGCAGCCTTGTATCGAGCTTGGCCATTTTCCCGTACCTCAGAGTACGCTCGGTACCGCAACGAAAACCTGTCGTTCGCGGTTCACTTCGCCAGCAGCTTGTTCCGGCGGCCGGCTGATATCGTGTTTACACCAGACCATTGTTTGGCCGGCTATTTGCAGAAAATGCGGGCTTGGTTACCCCGCAAACCAACAGTTGTGTTTTCGAACGGGGCGCCTTTTGAGAATCAGTTTTGTGAACGATTCGAGGCAGTCCATCAAAAGTCGTACGAGCACTATGCGGCATCGGAAGGCACACCGCTGCAGCAGCGGTCGTGGTTAATTGCCAACGGATTCTCGGCGCAACGCCTCAGCCAGCCCGTGGGGTTCTCACGCAGCGAGGTGCTCAACCGCTACAACGTGGATCCGCGATCCAAGGTGGTCCTATCACTGTCGGCGCACAACAAATCGCATAAACGCGTTGATTGGTTGCTGCGAGAGTTCGCGACCTTGGATCAAGCGAAGTTTACACTGATTGTTGCCGGCCAGCCCACGGGAGACAGCGAGGAGCTACAGCAACTGAGTGCTGATCTGCGCTGCAATGTCCGCTTCCTCACGGTGCCTCAGGAATTGGTTCCCGAGTTGATCTGGGCGAGTGACCTGATGACACTCTGTTCGCTATCGGAAGGCTTCCCGCGATCGATCGCAGAGGCGATGGGTGGCGAGCGACATGTTTTCGTTCATCCACATCAGAATGCGAAGTGGATACTGGGCGACAATGAGTACTGTTTCGTCGATATGGAAGAGAAATCTGCACTGGCCAATGCACTGCGCGATGCCTGCAACAATCCAGAGAAAGTGGCAATGAGTGCCCGCAGCATTCACCAGAGGTTTCTCGACAACTTCACGTGGGAGCGAGTGAGTGATGTGTATGTAGCCATGTTTGCTGAGATAATGGACCTGCGTCGCGCTAGCGAGCATGGAGGGTCGGGCGGGTGAGTCGAGCGCATCTCGAGAAAGTATCCGTTGTTATCCCAGCGTATAACCGCAGCGACCTCATTGGCGAAACGCTTCAATCGGTTTTGGCACAAACACTCCGGCCCCATGAAATTATCGTTGTGGACGATGGGTCGACAGACAATACGGCCGATGTCGTGGCAGCATTTAGTTCCGATGTTCGGTTGATTCAGCAGGAGAACCAAGGGCCCGGGGCGGCTCGAAATCGTGGACTCCAGGAATCGACCGGTGATGTCATTCATTTTATGGACAGCGATGATCTTGTGTCGCCGAACATGCACGAGGCGCAGTTGCGAGTGCTGAATTCAGAGGGTGCAGATTTTGCATATGGGCCGTGGGTGAAGACTCGCTTCGACGGACCGTCCCTTCACTGCCAGAAAGTTGTTATCCAGCAGCGTGCCGTCCCTGATACAGCAGGGATGAAGCAATGGGTGATGCGAGGGTGGGTGAGTGTATTCCAAGCTTGCCTGATTCGGAAATCTCTGCTCGAGAAGGCCGGCCCGTATCGAACCAATATAAAGAGTGCGGATGACTCCGAGCTACTATTTCGAATTGCGAAAACGGGCGCCGTTTTCGCACACACGCCCGAGACTTTGCTGGTCTATCGGGTCCATCCGGAAGGACAGATTTCAGCTCAAAACAGTACTGCCCAACGAATAGACTGGGTGCGTTATCTCGATTCGGTTCAACAGTTCTGCGACGACTCCGAACGACTCGATACCAGAACCGATCTTGCCTTTACTTTTCGCAAGATTGAAGCCGTGCGTGCGGCGGGAGTTCAAGGGCATGAGGAAACGGATCGATTGGCCGCTACGGTTTCCAGGCCGATGTTCGTGCTGCATACGCTTGCGAAGCCTTTTGTTCGAGCAGTCAAACGGGGGCGGCGATCTCGATACGGTGATAGCTATATTCCAGCATTTTGTCCGGGGCCAATGACCGAGCATCAACGCACGTTGATTCGACAGATGTGCTGTGAACTATCTTAAATTCCTCGTCTTTGCGAGTTTTGTTTGGATGCTGGCGACTCGGTTGAATTGATATGAAGCTATTGCGAGATTTTGTTTTTCGCGTTCGGTACTTGGGACGAGGTGTTCCGAGAGCCGTCGGTGATCGCTGCTTTCGTTTCGACGAGAGCCTGCGGCGGTGGAACTTTGATCAGGAAGCGGAGGTGCGTCAGTGCATCGAAGCAAACGTCAAAGAGGGAGGCGTCGCCGTTGATGTCGGTGCCAATTTCGGATTGCACACGCTCGTCATGGCCGATCGCGTGGGGGCGAGTGGTTCTGTTCTTGCCTTCGAGCCGGTAACCGAGAATTTGCGTCTGCTGCGGCGGAATATTTCGCTGAACGGTTTTTCCGATCGAGTGAGTGTGGTTGATTCTGCGGTCAGTGATCTCGATGAAGCGACGATAGAGATGCACGTTGATTCGGACGCCTTAGAACCCAGTGCATCCATCGCCACTTCTGCGGGTGAGCGAGTAGCTGTTAGAGTCGGTAATCAATCGCTTGATTCTGCAACCTCGGCGCTAACTGAATCTCAAAATTGTTTCGTCAAAATTGATGTCGAGGGTGCCGAGCTCTCTGTACTGCGAAGCGGCCTCGGGTTTCTCGATCGTGTCCGACCCACGTTGCTGATCGAGGTTCACGACTATGCATTGCCGCAATTCGGTGAATCGACTGAATCGGTTTACAAGTTCCTGCAGGATCACGGATTCGAGATCCAACAGCTTTCTGATATGGCGAACCACAACGGGAGCTACCATCATATTATTGCGATTCCCAGTGTCTTGATGGGAGCGAGTTCGAACTGATGGAGATAGAATCACTTCCCGTTGAAGGTGCCAAGCTGATCACGACGGACGTCTTCTGCGACGACCGGGGGGCTTTCGAAGAAGCTTTTGATTACGAGTCGCTTTCGAGGTTGGGGGTTGAGTTCCAGCCCAACAGCGGATGTTTCTCGTACAACGAAAGTCCGCACACGTTGCGGGGCATGCATTTTCAGAAATCGCCCTATGCACAATCCAAACTGGTGTCGTGTGTTCAAGGTCGGGCTTGGGATGTGATCGTGGACCTGCGTCCTCAATCGGGAACGTTCGGGCGATGGTGTGGTCGAGAGCTCGTCGCCGCCAGCGGCCTGTCTGTCTTGGTCCCCGCTGGGTGCGCCCATGGGTTCATGACGCTGGAATCAGGTACGACAATCGCTTATCTAATTCAGGGTGCCTATCGCCCTGAATCAGGACGAGCTTTAAGCTGGAATGACACATCGATCGGCATCGAGTGGCCATGCAGCGATCCCATTTTGTCTGCGAAGGACGCAGCGGCACCGGATTGGAACTCATGCGAGTTTTAGTCACCGGGGCATCTGGTTTCGTCGGTCAGTGGGTAGTCAAAGGACTCATTCGAAGGGGACACAGCGTCATTGCAGTGGGACGGAGAAATGTTCCCGTTGACGCCGATGCTTCTGGTCCGATCCAGTGGCGGTCCTGTAACCTTCTAGATCAAGCAGATGTTGAGTCGCTAGTCGCATCAGAGCAAGCGGCGGGTCTGATTCATTGTGCCTGGGACACTACTCCGGGCGCATATTGGACGTCGTCGGAGAATCTGAAATGGGTTGCTGGCAGCCTGCATCTGCTCGAAGCCTTTGTGCGTTGCGGTGGGCGACGAGTGGTGATCGCGGGGACCAGCGCCGAGTATGACTGGAGTGGCGACGAGACGCTGCATGAGGACACATCTGCTGTTGTCCCCGGCACGCTTTATGGCACAGCCAAGAACTCTCTGCATCATATCCTACAGCAATGGACTCCGACGAATGATCTCTCGCTCGCATGGGGAAGGATTTTCTGCCCGTATGGACCCGGTGAGAATGCGGCGAGATTAGTGCCTCGATTGATTCAAGCTCTCAGCAGCGGCGAGCCGCTCCCATTTGATAGTGGCAGCCTGATTCGGGATTTTCTGTGCGTCAAAGATGTTGGTGACGCCTTTGCAGAGGTGTTTGATTCGGGATTCGAGGGCACCGTGAACGTTGCATCAGGATGTGAGCTTTCGATTGGAGAGCTCGTCCGTATGATTTCGAGATGTGTTGGCAATGAGCGGGTCGATTTCGGTACCTTGCCCGACCCGATCGATCAGCCTCACCGTATCGTCGCCGACACCACGCGACTGAACCGAGTTGTTGGCTGGACACCATCGCGAAGTAACGAAGCGCGGATTCTCGAAACATGCCAATCGATACAGCACCCTGCCCAAGGCGTAATGCCTGATAGGCCACATCACCACTGATGGACGCAAATTGAAATTATGAAGAACCTGCATTGCATGAATTGCGGATCGTTTGATCTGCATCGCTTTATCGATTTGGGCGATCAGCCCAACGGAAACCATTTTCCGACGGCAGACACGAAGGCCGACGAATTGGTTTTCCCATTCGCGATGATGGTTTGTCGCTCGTGTGGGCAGGTGCAGCTGGAGGAGTTCCCCACACCGGAATTCATGTTCTCCAACCATCCCTATGTCACGGGGATCAATATGCCGGTGGTCGATCACTTTGATTGGCTCGCTAAGCACACTGTACGTCGATTCCAGGTTCCCGAGAATTCGCTGGTGATCGATATCGGCTGCAACGATGGAACACTTCTTCGTAAGTTTGAAGACAACTCCATGCGCGTATTGGGCGTGGATCCGGGACGGTTGACGGGCAAGTTGTGCCGTGAAGCGGGAACGACCGTTTGCGAAACGTTTTGGAATGAGGCGACCGGCAACGCCCTACGCCAGCTCAACCTCAAGCCGCGGGTGATCACCGCCACGGCGGTTTTCTATCACGTTCAGGATATTCACAATTTTGTCCGCGGATTGGCTGCGGTAATGGATGATGAGACCATCTTCATCGCGCAGTGTGTCAACCTTCAGGATGTGATTGAGAAGTGCCAGTTTGATCATTTCTATCACGAGCACACGATGATCCATTCGGTGGGGCCCCTCAAACGCCTTTTTGCTGAGCATGACATGCGGGTGATCGACGTCGAGCACGTTGATGTGCATGGTGGTTCCTTCGTGATTTCGGTCGGCCGCAACGCCAACCCTCATCCGACATCGCCAGGCGTCGACGAGTGGATTTCTCGTGAGAAAGCTGCCGGTCTGTACGACACCTCTACCTACGACGAGTTCGCGACCCGGGTCCGTGCCAATCGAGATGACTTGGTCAAGCTTTTGAAGCAGCTCAAGGCGGATGGGAAGCGAGTTTGGGCGTTGGGAGCACCACTGAAGGGAAATACGCTCCTGAACTACTGCTCCATTGGGCCGGACCTGGTCGAGAAAGCGGTGGAGGTGAACAAGTTCAAGATTGGAAAGCTCACGCCGGGCATGCATATCCCGGTGGAGTCTGAAGATGAGCAGACCGAGACACCCGATTACTACTTGGTGCTGACTTGGAACTTCCTGCCGTTTTTTATTGAAAAGTACAAGGCGTTTCTAGCCGATGGAGGACAGTTCATCGTCCCCAACCCGACCGTGCGAGTGGTTGGGTATGAAGGCGTCGCTGGGAAATCTTAAATGCACAAAGCAATGAGACCTTTTCTGAGAATTGATCCGATTGGCAGTTGGGAGTTGCTGCATCGAATAGGGGTAGCTGCGTGAGGCCGCATCGTTTATTGATTGTCGAGGAAGCACTTCGTGATCGAGAAGGTCACTGGTTTGAGTACAATCGGGCCACCAAGGCGGCTTTGCAATCGACTGGTGATGTTCACGTCGACATGTTGGGCCATCAAACGATGGAGCTGGATGTTGCTAGCGAACTCGAGGCGATGCCTCATTTCCAGTTCACTGTCTGGGACCAAATTTACAACCAACCTCAGGCATTGCGGCGATATTTTGGCATCGGGCAGCACAACTATCGCTTGTATCGAGACTTGTCCGCCTACCTGAAACAGGCGGACTACTACGATACAGTTTTCGCTCCTACCGTGGTGCTGCATCACTTAGCGGGCTACCACGCGCTCGCCAAGCGATATACCGGCAAGCGTTTCGGCCAGTTGGTACTGCTGGTCCGAAACAACATTGCCCTGTACGATTCGGAGGGCAGTCGCACCTTTCGCAGCACGGCCAAGTTCTGGAAGTGGGCGATCTGTCGATTCTCACCGATGCTCGAGGATGGCAGCGTGCGGCTAGTAACCGACAGTGAGCGACTCGCCGACGAATATGAAGAATTGACTGGCATTCGCTTCGAGGTCTTGCCGCACCCATCACTTGTCGGCGGATCTAACGACGAGACGATGCCGCATGTGGCTGGAGCCGATGGCACGCAAGCGCTGCGGGTCTTCCTGCCGGGACCCGCTCGCTACGAAAAAGGGGTCGTCAGACTACTCGAGGCAGTCCAAATGTTAGCGACGCAGGAGTTAAGCTCACCGCTCGATATCCTACTGCAATGGCGGACGGCTTTTAAACTTCCTGACGGCAGCACTATCGGGCCGGATGACGTGGCAGGGTACGGATCGGATCAGATTCGATTCCATGTGTTTCGCGAGGCGTTGAGCAGTGCCGAGTATCTCGCGGAGCTCAACTCAGCGGATCTCATCGTTCTGCCGTACCTCCGCGAAGCATATTTCGCTCGCATTTCCGGCGTGGCGGTCGAAGCCATGATGTTAGGAAAGCCAATGGTATATACGAGCGATACGTGGGTGGCGGCATTGGCGGAATCGTTCCGCGTGGGTATCGCGAGTGGGGGAAGCAGCGAAGAATTGCGAGATGCGCTGCTCGACGCAACGGTGCACATTGAGAAGCTAACAGCAAACAGCAAGGGCCGGGCTGAGGAGGTGAAACAGTATTTTTCTGCTGAGAAGTTTGCGAGCGTTCTACTAGCCGATCGAGGAGAGAAAAGCGATGGCTGAGGTCTCGGAGGCGCTAGATACAGCGATCGAGGAGTCTAACTCGCTTCGCCCAGCGTTCGGCGATATCGGTGATTACAACACTCATATGCGATATCGCTACAGGCGAACGATCGAGGATATCGCGCGAATCGGTAGTCATTTACGAATCTTGGAGATCGGCGCTTTCACGGGAGTCGTTTCCGCTACACTTTCCACGCTCGGCCATGATGTCACGGCACATGATATTCCGTTCGTGATCGAGGATCCGGAGCTGACTCAGTTTCTCTCTAAGTTCGGAGTGGACCGCGTTGCGTTGGATCTTGCCGAGACAGATTTTCCGATAGACGCGTCGCAGTTTGATCTCATCGTTTTCAACGAAGTGATCGAACATCTGAATTTCAATGCGATCCCGTTGCTTCGAGAGTTCGCACGCTTGCTACGACCAGGAGGGCAGGTCTATTGTGCTACGCCGAACTTAGCCTGCTTAAAGAACCGTATGTACATGCTTCGCGGGAAGGGATACTTAAGTCCGATTGGGGCTTTGGAGATGCAGTTGTTGCCGGGCAGATCGACAAGTGTCGGATTGCATTGGCGCGAATGGACGAAGTCTGAATTGGTCGATTTGTTCGGCGTCTCCGGATTTCAGGTGCGCGAGCATTGGTATCGCCGTCATGTGGAGAGCACATCCGGGGCGATCCGGCGCGCGCTCGTCGGTGGCCTGTACGGCATTATGCCAGCGTTGATGCCAGGGCAAGTTGGAGTGTTTACCAAGGTATGAATGAGGCAATACGCTTACTTCATTTCTGCCCGATCAGTTTGGGCGGTGTGGCGATGAATGCCCACCATCAGGCGACGGCATTGTGCGAAGCTGGAATCGATGTGACGGTTCTTTGCCCCCCGGATTGGCGTCATGCGGAGACGGACACGTCCTATCGCCAGCAACGAACATTGGTGAGTCCCCCGCCGCACGGCAGTAGTTCGCGAATGAAAAGTCGGTGGCTGACAGCGAAAGCAATCTGGAAGAATGCGAGTCTCTGCGATGCAGCGATTCGTCGAGGCGGATTCGAGAATGTGCTATTCGCATCCTATATGGAATATTTGGCTCCGCTCTGGACGCCTCCGCTGCGACGCTACAGGGAATCGGGGGTTTGGTTTGGCGCGATGGTACTGGATCCAGCGAGAGACTACGTAGTGGGGCCGGCGTGGTGGCATCAACGCTCTGTGAGTGCGGGTTATTCATTTCTCTGCGATGCGTTCGTCCATCATGACATCGATCTTAGGGATCATGGTGCCCCCGGTATCCCTACCACGGTTGTTCCGCATGGTGATTATCCAATGCCGAATCCGACGAAAACATCGATGGAGTTACGTCAGGAGTTGCAGGTTCCGCCTGGTGATACGGTTGTGCTGTGCTACGGTCACCTCCGCGACAACAAGAACCTGCAGACATCGATTGATGCGATCGCCAGTGTCCAAAATATTACACTGGTCGTCGCGGGCAGTGAGGCAGCCCCCGGTCAACAGCAGTCAGCGCAGTATCAACATTATGCCAGCGAGCGTCATGTTGGCGACAAGGTTCGATGGCTGATCGGGTATCAATCTGAAATAGAGACCGCCAATTTGTTCACAATGGCTGACGTCGCTTTAATGCCGTATGACAAGTCGTTTGTTTCAGCTAGCGGAATCCTTTACATCGCCGTTCCGTTTCAGGTGCCGATGATCGTCTCGTGCGGAGACGGTCCGTTGGCACAAACGATTCAGGAGTACTCGTTGGGAGTAAGGATGAGTGAGCCAAGCGTGGAGGCCATTCAAGACGGTCTTCAGAGAGTGTTGAGTAGTCCGGGCAAACCGCGATGGGAGGCTTTCCAGAAGGAACAATCTTATGAACGCAATGCAGCAATCGTGATTGAGCGGATGAAGAAGCATCGCACCTCCCAACAACTTCCAGAGAGCGGTATCAAAGAAGTATGAACGTCAGTATTTTTGGCATCGGGTACGTGGGGGCGGTTACTGCAGGTTGCTTAACCAAGCAGGGTCATCGCATCCATTGCGTCGACGTGAACGAAGTGAAGGTCGATGGGATCAACGCGGGTCAATCGCCTATTTTCGAACCGGGCCTCGATGGATTGCTCAGCACAGCTTGTGATCGTGGGTTGTTGACCGCGACAACCGACTGCGAATCTGCCGTGGCAGCGAGCGAGGTGTCGATTGTGTGTGTGGGGACTCCCGCGTTGGAGTCGGGAAGACTCAATCTCGCGTACGTGAGTCATGTTTATAAACAGATCGCAGACGCTGTTAAGAGCAAAGGAACCGAACACCAGCTGATTCTGCGTAGCACGATGTTGCCAGGCAGCGTACGCAGCCTCGCCGAGCAACACCGCCCCGAGCTGATTACATCAGGGCAACTGAGAGTTTGCTTTTGCCCTGAGTTTTTGCGTGAGGGATCTGCCATTGGAGATTTCGGAAATCCCGCCTTGGCCGTGTATGGAACGATTGACGGTGAACGCAATCTTGCGTTGGAGGAATTGATGGGTGATTGCACCCTGATGCCATTGGAGGCAGCCGAACTGGTAAAGTATGCCTGCAATTACTGGCATGCTGTAAAAGTCGCCTTTGGAAATGAGGTGGGCCGATTGAGCAAACACCTATCCGTCGACGGACACGCCGTCATGGAGGCGTTCTGCCAAGACACGCAATTGAACATCTCAGCGAATTACCTGCGTCCAGGAACTCCATTCGGTGGATCCTGTCTGCCCAAGGACATTGCGGCACTCAACTCGTACGCACGGCAGGAAGGCGTTGCGCTACCGATGCTGGAGAGTATCCAGGCGAGCAACCATGCCCATCTGGACCATCTCATTCAACTCGTCAACCACACGGGGCAGCGGAGTGTGCTTATCGTTGGGCTGTCGTTCAAAAAGGGGACTGATGACCTGCGAGGCAGCCCAATGGTTGCTCTCGCGGAGACACTGATTGGAAGGGGAGTGGAAGTCGAGATCTACGATACAAACATTGATCTGTCTCGTCTAACGGGAAGCAACCAAACCGAAACATCTCGTCGACTTCCCCACCTCGCTGCTCGGTTGACAGTCGATACGGCGGGAGCATTCGAAAGGAATCAGCTTATTGTCTTTGCACAAGATTTGATTCCTGAACCCGACCTTGCCCAGCTGATTTCAGCAGATCATGTAGTCCTCGATGTCAACGGGATTCCGTCACTTCGGTCAATTCCCTGTCATTACGAAGGGCTCTGCTGGGAATCATGAAAGTCTTCTTCGGCTCGCTGCTCTCCTACCTGTTCAACAATTGGGTGACGCTGGTGCCTTCTCGGCGGGTGAGGACGTTGTATCTGAGAGGGTATTTCGGCAGTCTTGGTAGCGGATGCAGCATTCAGATGCGGTGTCGGTTCCTCAATGCTAGAAAGGTTCACTTGGGAGATCGAAGTGTTCTCAATTTCGGCTGTTTGTTGGATGGAAGAAAGTACATTATCAAGATAGGTGAGGATGTATCGATCGGCCCGGAGACGTCCATACTGACGTTGGGACACGATCCGCACAGCACGACCTTTGCGGACCGGGGCGGCGATGTGGTGATCGGAGATCGCGTTTGGATTGGATACCGGGCTTTGGTAATGCCGGGAGTCAGTATCGGGGAGGGAGCTGTGGTGGCTGCCGGTGCCGTCGTCACGAAAAATGTGGAGTCATTTACTATCGTCGCCGGCGTGCCAGCAAAGAAAATTGGTGATCGTGAGCGAGCGCTCGATTATCGACTCAACTATCACCCATGGCTAATTTGAATGCCAGATCTGAATAAGCCAGCGGTCTTGGTGGCGACGCATCCCAGGTCGGGGACGCACCTGACCATAGATTTGCTGCGTCGAAATTTCCCGGATCTTGCGTCAAAAAAGAAGCGTGGTGAGTCTCTTGACTCACTTTACGTACCCATCGACATCGTCTTAGGGAGAGATCCGTCAGCGATTGAGCGAACGCAGCGGCTGGTCGAGAGGCATGATCACCCGATTTTGAAGTCACATTGGCTGAATCCCGATTATGCGAACTTAATTGCCGCGTCAGCAGACCTAGGTCAATGGGTTGCTGAGAACGCAAAGGTAATCTATGTCGTGCGTGAGCCACACCGCGTTCTCGCTTCCCACTATCTCTTTGAATCGTCACACCGGGATGTCGATGGTGACCTGCAAGCGTGGTTCGACCATGCTTGCAGGTACTGGTGCCGACATGTGCGTGGTTGGCTGTCGACAACACCTAGCATGGTGCTCCGGTTCGAACAGATTATCTCAGAGCCTAGCGAGACCGTGCGAGAATTGAGTGACGTGCTCGAATTGCCAGCTCGGGCTGTTGAGCCGATGTTGCCACCGAAGTTGAGATCAAAATGGCTCGGACGATGGTACCGCGTGACGGGGACTTCGGCACCTTCGACCGAGATCCTCACACCTGGACAGGGAGCTTCATTCGATAGTCTGTTTGGCGATCTCGACATGACCGTTTTCGAGAGTCTCGTTTTGCCCTTGGCGGAACAGGTTGGGTACGAATGATCCTGCGGGATGAGACTGGGTAGTGATGGCTTCGGGTAAACAGTCGCTGGTGGATTTGACGGGACTCGATACGCTCCGAGGGTTATTGGCAGTTTTCGTGGTGGCGCATCACGCTCGATGGCTGTGCTGGACCGGACAGGCCCAATGGCGGATGACAGAACATACGTGGTTGCCCTCGGCCATTGCGAATGTGACAGCCGTATTCCGCTATGGGCACGAGGCGGTAATGGTTTTTTTTGCACTGAGCGGTTTCTTCATTCATCTGCGCGCTGCTAAACAGTTTGCGGTGGAACGGCAATGTGAGCGGTTGAACGTGCGACGCTTTACCAAACGACGATTGCATCGTCTTGCTGCTCCCTACTTTCTTGTTTTATTTCTGACCTTCGTCCTCGATTCAATCGGCAGGCATTCCTTTCCCAGTTTGTACGTGGGCGATACGGGTAATGCCTTATTGGACCAGAACTTTTCAGGTGGGAATTATTCCGCCCGTGCGGTGATCCCCGGGCTCGTGATGTTGCCGCGTTCGCTCGGTCTGACTTTTGGTTCCAACGGGCCGCTGTGGTCACTTGGCTATGAGGTGGTTTATTATGCGTTCTATCCGCTCTGGTTGATGGTGCGTCGTCATAGTTTATGGTTTGCGTACCTTGGCATTCCCTTTATCTGTTTCGTGATCGCTGGATTAAGTCTGGGGGCGTGGTTGCCGGCGGTCATCTCACATTGGCCAATTTGGATTGCTGGCGCAGGCCTTGCCGAATGGCTAATGCTGCGCAACCATCAGATAAGCCGTCGAGGTGGCGGGACGCAAGCACTGCCTAAGCGAGACGTCGCCCATTGGCGAAATCGATTCTGTCTGTATGGTCTCGCATTGACAGTCGTGGGATTTGCGGGCTGTCAGATCTCGCAGCTTCCCATGGCAATCCTGCTCAGCTATGCGGTGTTGGGATGTGGATGTGTGTTGTCATTCTGCACGCTTCCCACGGTGATCGGCGGGATGAAGTTTTTCTCAGCTTGGCAGTTTCTTGGGTTTCGATCCTACACCATCTACATTCTTCACTTCCCGCTACTCGCATTGATGGCGGCCCCGTACTTTCAGGCTGGCGGGCCGCCGAGCGATGGATGGTTCGCACTGGCTGCCGCCATAGCAACGACGTTGATTTGCGTGGCTGTCTTTGAACTTTGTGAGCGGTGGTTTGTGCATGCACGGATACGCGTCGAATCGAGGCCGGAGCCCACATGAGTCCACCGGATGAACGATGGATGGTATGTCAGATTGGCGCGCGCGAACACTACTCGATTGCGCGAGCACTCCATCTCGCTAAAGTCCCCACGACGCTGCTGACGGACTATTGGTCGGGAGGACGCACTTGGGGAGTCCCATCACGATTGTCACAGCGATATCACGCTGATCTTGCCACGGCGGATGCACGAGGGTTCAATGCAGCGTATCTGCGTTTTGTGGCGTCGGCTAAGATCAAGAGGTTGCAGCACTGGGACTGGATCGTGGCGCAGAATGAGTGGTTTGGGAAACGAGCCGCAGATCAGCTTGCCAGGCAGTGCCGGAAGGGTGATCGTCCCACTGTCGTGTTCGCCTACAGCTATGCGGCCAAGTCGATCTTTCAGCGGGCAAAGCGCGATGGTTGCATCACGCTGCTGGGACAGATTGATCCAGGTCCCGTCGAGATGCGATTGGTGAGGCAATTGCATGAGCGGGCGGGATGCGAGCCACTGCGAGAACCGCCGCAAAGTTACTGGGACAATTGGCGTGTGGAGTGTGATCTGGCCGATGGTATCATCGTTAATTCGCCGTGGTCACGTGATGCGATGATCCAAAGTGGAGTGTCAGCGGGCAAGATCCTCATCGTTCCACTTGCCTATGAACCCGAGAGGCGTCCAGTGGCGCGAGAGCGGGAGTATGCGGGGGAGTTCACTGAGACGAATCCACTGAGAATTCTGTTTTTGGGCCAGGTCAACCGTCGAAAAGGGGCCGCGGAACTACTCGGGGCTATTCAGGCCATGGAAGCGGACCCGGTTCAATGGACGATTGTTGGCCCCGGGGATGAAGACTTGCTCGCACAGTTTCGGCAGACGCCGCGGACGAATGTGGTGGGCCCGGTAACCCGGTCCCAGGCTGCCGAGTATTATCAGAAAGCCGATGTGTTCATTTTGCCCACCCATTCTGATGGGTATGCGTTGACGCAACTGGAAGCCGCTTCGTACGGGTTGCCATTGATCACATCGAGGTTTTGTGGTGAAGTGGTTACCGAGGGGCAAAACGGGATCTTGATCAATCGCATTCATGCCGAGGAGATTGTCAGGTCCGTGCAGTACTTACTTACGAACCCCGTGGAGCTGACTCGAATGGCGAGGAACCAGCTTCATTCGGAATTTCTGGCGATACCGGACCTGGTGGATCGAATGCGGGATGCGGCAGATCGAGCCTCTGAGATGGCTCGTCAATCCACGGAGGAGATTTCGTGACAACCTACATCGAAGCTCTTTTTCATCAAAGCTTTGCTTACTACGCGGTCGTAGCGTTGTTCGTGGTGCTGTTGGCGGAGGCCGCCTCGAAAAGCCGCGAGCTTCGTTGGCTCTATGCCTGCTTCGTGTATCTAACAATTTGTCTGTGGTACCTCATCGATCCGGTCTATCGCAGTGGAGAATACGCTTATGTTTCGAATGAGGACTTTACTCTCGCTTTCGTCCAGGTAGGGATTTTCCTGGTCGTCTTTCGGGGCTTGTTCGAGCTTGTGTTGCCGCCCACTCCGACGCGCAGTCTACGAGCTTTTGATCCACGGATGCTCGACCATGCCGGCGTCACGAAGGTAGTGGTCATCGCTTGGTTGGCACTGCTCGCTATCGGCATGTACCGTGTGAATTTTCAGTTTCGAGCCGCGCTCTTTCCCATTGAGGGACGACATATTTGGGGAACACACATGTGGGCTCGGCCTCGCATTGGAGGCGCGTTTAGCTTCCTCGTTTCCGTGGCCGACTATACGTACATGTTCATCTGTTCGATGTTTGGCATGATCGCTGTGGCGACGCTACGCCCGAACGTTCGCCGTTGGATGATTGCCCTGATGCTGTTGACCTGGCCGATGTTTGTACTGGAAGGAAGTCGGCACAAAGTGCTCATCGTTGCGATGCCAGCAGCGTTCTCGCTGCTGCTACTGAAGTCTTGGAGCCGGCAGAAACAAATCACATTCGTCGTGGTCTCCCTGTTGGTGGTCAATTTCTTGATGCTGATTGCGGTGACCTACCGCAATGTGGGTTACGCGGAATATTTCACGAGCGAACGTGATCGCAAGATGACCCACTTTGGATTGAACATGACTGAGGAGCTTATGTACTTGAATCGGTACCAGCAGCATGGCGCGATGGACGTAGAGTGGGGGTACAACTACTTCGCCAATGCTGTCAATCTCGTGCCGCGTGTGCTGTGGCCAGGGAAGCCTCAGGTGGGAATGAAATACGCTGCCTTGCGGGTGGGAATGTATCGGGGCCAAACAGCGGCAACGATCTCGCATGGAATTATAGGTCAAGGGGTAACGAATTTTGGCCGCTGGCTCGGGCCGGCGGCGCCAGCAATCATCTTGCTCGCTTTCGGTTATTGGGTATGTCGGCTTCCTGAACAAGGGATGCCGTTTCTACGAGCTTGCCTTGTGTTGGCTTGCTTTACAGCACTACCAAACTTCGGCCGCGATATTACCTTATTCACGTTCTGGCCGGTTATTTTCGGGACTTTGGGCATTTTTGCATATGAGCGATATTTTGCAGACCCAAGAGTATTCGCATCGCCCGTGGAGCATTCTAGAGAACACGTAGTTTGAAGAATAATCAAGGTTGAATCCGTGAAGATCACCGTACTATTTGAGCGTCTCGGTCCCTATCATGCGGCCCGCCTGAATGCCGCGGCCAGCTGTTGCCAGCTGACTGCGATCGAAGTTCAGCGGACCGATGAAATTTATGCGTGGGATGAGCTGGATCAGGTTGGCTTTTCCCGCGCGTCCATCTACAAGTCCTCAGGTGAACGACGTGGTTTTTCTGATTTGAGACAGCGAGTGGAAGAGAGCTTGGCTTTAACCAAACCTGACGCTGTCGCTATTCACGGATGGTCGGAGCCAGCCGCTCTGCTGGCGCTGCGTTGGTGCCGAGCCAACCGCGTTCCCGCAATCGTGATGTCAGAATCGAGCGAGCGAGATGCACCACGCAATCAGGTCGGTGAGTTGATCAAACGCCGGGTGGTTGGCCAGTTTTCTGCAGGTCTCGTCGGTGGTCATGAACATCAGGAGTATCTTAGCAAGCTGGGACTTCCGGTCAGGCAGTGTGTTCTGGGGTACGACGTGGTGGACAATGCCTACTTTGAATCAGAAGCGGCTCTGGCCCGCCGAGACGCTGAGCGGATACGCCATCAATTAAATCTACCTCGTCGCTACTTTCTCGCATCCTGTCGGTTTATCGAGAAGAAGAACGTAGAACGTCTGATCGGTGCCTATTCCCAGTATCATTCTGCATGTGGCGATGCTACGTGGGACTTAGTCATACTTGGTGATGGGCCGTTGTGCGATCGGATCCATGGGATGGTCGACACTTACGAACTTGCGGAATACGTCCACCTCCCTGGTTTTCGCCAATACGCGGAGTTGCCGGCTTACTACGCAATGGCTGGTGCATTCGTGCACGCTAGCACGATTGAACAGTGGGGGCTTGTTGTTAATGAAGCAATGGCATGTGGGTTGCCAGTCATTGTTTCCAATCGATGTGGTTGTTCAGACGAACTGGTAGATGGCTCCAATGGCTGGACGTTTGACCCCTTCGATGTTGAACAATTGTCTGCGTGTTTTAGGGAATTGACAGAACTGTCAGACCAGGAACTGAACCGGCTTGGAAACACCAGCTTTCGAAGAATCCAGAAGTGGTCGCCCATGCATTTTGCCAACGGGCTCACTGGGGCGGCGAGGATTGCAATCGGGCAAAGCCGGGAGGACTGGTCATGGAAAGATGACAGGGCACTGCTTGTACTGGCATGGAAGCGGCGAAATCAGTTGAAGAATCAAGTAGCCATCTAGAGGAGTGGATGTTATGAAAACCTGGAGTGCCGCTAATGACTAGTAGAGATCAATCAAGTGTCAGGGATCACTTCAATGAACGGGCGCCCACCTATGCAAATTTATTTGACACCAAAACGAAATCAGGAGCCTCATTTGGCTTCCAGAAGCGATCTGAGGTCGTAACTGAAATTGTGTCAGAGCGAACGGGCGCAATGATGGACTGCGCGACTGGGACCGGCGACATCACTGCCGCCGTTATGCAAGCATGTGATTTCAGTCGTGTTCACGTTAATGATTTCTCGCCAGACATGATGCGGCGAACCAAGAGCCGAATCGAGCAAGCAGACGGAGTCACGGCGTCCTGTTCAGACATATTCTCGATTCGCGATGAGATTGGCGATGAGAAGTTTGATGTTATACTATGCCTCGGATTGATTGCTCACACAGGGCGAGTTGAAGAGCTTCTCTCACTTTTGAAGTCTTGCGTGCAAAGGGATGGTGTTATTATATTGCAATCCAGCCTGCTAGACCACGTTGGGCTCAACGTAGTGAAATGGTCGACCAGTGCACGTCACGAACGCAGGTTTGGATATCGCCAATCGTTCTATCGACTTTCCGAACTGTTGTCGGCCGCTACTCAGGCGAATCTAAGAACTGTCAGTATAACGCGTTACAGTGTTGGTCTTCCGTTTGGGGATCGGCTGTTTCCTAGATTTAATCATTTTATCGAGCAGCAGGGACAGCGTCTCGCATCCTGGTGTGGTGCAGAGGCAATCATTGTGCTTGAGCGAGAAATCTAGAGCTGAGATGGTCAACTTCAAATAATGCGCGTCACCTTTCTTACACTCTCAGCTTCTCGGCGAGCAGGCGGATTATTTTTTAGTGTGAAGTCACTAGCGAAGTCGTTGCAGATTGGTGGCGTTGATACAAGCGTACTGGCCCCGAGGGATTCTGATACTACTGAGGATTTAAGCACATGGTCGCCGATTCGTGTTACTGCAGTGGATCCGATGGGACCCGTGTCATTCGGTTATTCATCTGATTTCTATTCTCAGCTGAATCTGCTCTCACCTGATCTTATGCACGTACACGGTTTGTGGATGCATCATTCGTGGGCCTGTCAATGGTATTCTCAATCAAGAGGAGTTCCTTACGTCGTTTCGCCGCGAGGCATGTTGGATCCTTGGGCTTTGCGGCAGGGGCGGTGGAAGAAGCGGGTCGCGGGTTGGTGGTTTGGCCAACGTGTGCTCGATCAGGCGGGGTGTTTGCACGCGCTTAATGAATCCGAGCTGCAGTCGATGCGGGCGTTCGGGTGTCGCAATCCCATCTGTGTGATCCCCAATGGGATCGATCTTCCTGAGCTTGATGGGGCGTTGTCGGTCAAACCTGCGAGTTGGCGAGAGCAGACAGCCGACCGCAAGGTGCTGCTCTATATCGGCCGAATCCATCCTAAGAAGGGATTGGAAAACCTGCTGCGAGCATGGGCGATGCTGGATCGTTCTTTGCGCGAGGCCTGGGTATTGCCGATCGTGGGATGGGACCAAGGCGGGCATGAAGCAGAACTTCGAGAGCTGGCCGAGACGCTCGGCGTGAGCGACAGTGTGTTGTTCCTGGGACCACGTTTCGGCGACGACAAGGATCGCTTACTCCGCGCAGCAGATGGTTTCGTGCATACATCATTTTCCGAAGGGTTGCCCATGGCCATTTTAGAAGCGTGGGCGTATCAGTTACCTGTTGTGATGACGCCTCAATGCAATCTGCCGATTGGTTTCGCACGCCAAGCAGCGATTTCTGTCACGACGGATGTGGATGCAGTCCGCGTCGGCATTGAGGAGTTGATGCGGATGACCGACCGTGGTCGCGAGTCGATGGGCGAGGCGGGGCGACGGTTGGTCGAAGAGGAATTTTCATGGCCGAAGATTGCTCGAGAGACGCAGTCGGTTTACCAATGGCTGTTGGGCGGCGACCGGCCCGATTGCGTGAGTGAAGTTTGACGATGTCGATTGAGCTTTCCAACTATCGAACAGATTTTGATCGCGGGGCAGGGCGAACGCGGCAGTTTGCTTGGCTGGTAGTTCAGTTTCTTTTCTTTTCTCTGCCGTGTCCGCTGCCCTCGCGCGTGCGGGTTTTGTTGTTGCGTTGTTTTGGTGCGGCGGTGGGACATGGCGTTGTGATCCGCTCCGGCGTGAAGGTTTCGTTCCCGTGGCGGTTGGAGGTCGGAGATCACACCTGGATCGGAGAGGATGTCATGATTCTATCCCTCGCTCAGGTAACGATTGGTTCGAGCTGCTGCATCTCCCAGCGTGCTTTTTTGTGTACGGGGTCGCATCGGTTCGATCGTCCAGGGTTTGACTTGGTAACCAAGCCAATTGAAATCTGTAATGGTTCCTGGGTCGCTGCTCAGGCATTTGTCGCCCCCGGGGTGACGGTTGGCAGAGATAGCATGTGTATGGCGGGCAGCATTGTGCTGAAGGATGTCATGCCTGGCACGGTTGTGTGCGGGAATCCGGCGACGGTCCGTTCTCGCGATTGAGTCGCCTAACCGAAAAGAGGGCTGACCCTTCGGAGGCGAGTCATTTAATTTGATCCACAACAGGCTCACCGGAGAGGGGCGGACCCCTGTTCGGATAGCCTTTCGGAGAAGCTGAGAAACGATGAAAATCTCCGTTATCACCGCGGTTTACAATCGCGCAGACACGATTGCTGGGGCTATCGATTCTGTGCTCGGGCAACAGAATGTTGACTTGGAGTACATCGTCGTCGATGGCAAGTCGACCGACTCGACAGCCGATGTTGTCGCAAGCTATGGAGGCCGCATCACGCGGTCGATTTGCGAACCGGATGCGGGGATCTACGATGCGTTAAACAAGGGCATTGCGGCTGCATCCGGGGACGCGATCGGGTTTTTGCATGCCGATGATTGCTTTGCCGACGATCAGGTGTTGAGTCGGGTGGTAGAGATGCTGGCCGACGAACGCATCGATGGCGTGTACGGGGACCTCGTGTACGTTGATGCCGGATCACTCGAGCGGGTGCGTCGCAAATGGGTATCCGGGCCGTACAAAGTCGCCAAGTTTCGTCGCGGTTGGATGCCACCCCATCCAACCGTTTATTTTCGCAAACAATGCTACGAACAGTTTGGCGTTTTCAATGATCATATGAAGACGGCAGCGGACTATGAATTGTTGGTGCGGATGATGGTCAAGCATCAGGTACCGATGGGGTATCTTCCTCAGGTTATGGTGAAGATGCGAGTCGGTGGTGCGAGCAACGCGAGTCTCCGCAACCGGATGCATGCCAATGCGGATGACCGGAACGCTTGGGTGATCAACGGGCTGCCTTCCCCGTGGGGGCTGCGCCTAACCAAGCCGTTGAGGAAGTTGCCTCAGTTTCTGCGATAGGGCGTTTCTTGCCGACTATTGGATTGTATCGACGGTTCGTCCGGTCGATTGGGGCCGAGCGGTCAGGACACGATACTCTGGACGGTTCCAATTCTCGTGGAAGGCCAGAGCAGACGTGTCATCTGGGTGCCAGACGAATACACCGGGGCCCCAGCTGCTCTGCCCCACGCCGGTGTATCCTTCCGAACGCAGGTGGGTGACGAGCCGCGTGGTGGGTTCGCCGTTGTAAGCCCCGCCCTGGACAGAAGCAAATAGCTCACCGCTCCGGTAGTTGTACTCGGTCGTCGCGGCGCAGAATGCGTTGAAGTCGGCGGACTGAATCGCGGGTAGAATCTGCGTCGTCAAAATATCGGCCAGGGCAGCTCGTTGGCCGGCGCCAACAGTGGGCAACGCGTCAAATTTGGCCTGCTCTTGGTCGCCACTGACCGTGCCTGTTTGGCCAGGATCGGCGACGGGCAACAACAGACTGACACGCCATGCCGGCGGCATTTCCAGCCGCGTGTCGAGCGTGTTGAGCAGTGAGTTGCCGCGTGAAGGTGTCAGTCCTTCTGCGATAAAACCGCCAGCAAGGTATCCGTGGGTACCGACTGCTGAGCGTCTGCCGCGGTCTGCGGCCCGCAGCCAGATTTCGCCATCAGCCAGCGATATGCCTGCCGTGTCGGCCACCCATTGCGGTGACGGTGTGTCCGGTGATACTCGCAGAATGGACTCGGCAATGGCCAGAGAGAGCTGTGTGCCACTGCCCAGGCCCGTGTGTGACGGTGCAGCATCCATGATTTCGACATGGACGGGCGGAAGTCGCGCCGGTGAGTCGATCTGATGGGCGATTCTCTGAGCGATCGCAGTGGCTCGCTGCAGATGACCCCGGCTTCCCTGCTCGCAGCCGTCCGCGCTCGCTGTGCACGAGAACTCGCTCGCCCTTCGCGCGGTGACAATCGTGTTCGGGCGGTCGATCATCACGCCGCAGCCACCAAAGGGTGCCGCGACATCGAGTAGCCCAAAATGCAAACGTGCGCCGGTCGTGATGCGAACGTGATTCGTCATCGTGGATTCTCGCCGGGAGCCGTCAGCTCTTGCTCGATGTAGTTCCGCACCAGTTCGAAGGCTGCGAACTCGTCCGGCCCAGCTGTCTTTTCAACGGGGGTGCGGAGCCGTTGCAGATCGTCTTGGATTTGTGACGGAGGGATCATGTGGATACGGGTCGCCAAAATTGCGGCTTCGATGACAGCATGTTTCGCACGATTGAAACCGAAGAAGGGACGGACCACTCCTTCGTCGATGCAGTCCGCGATCAGTTCATGTCGCGGTGGCGTGCCACCGTACTGATTGACCTCGATGGCGAACCAACGATGACAATCGAGCAGGCGGACGTGATTGGTCGAAACGCTCTCGATCGCGCAGGTAAGCCCTGCTGGGTCGACGTGACCTATCGCAGCCCGAGCGAGCAGCAAGACGTCATCGGTCACATGAATGACAGCTCTGCCTGTGGCTAACAAGTTTTGGCAGGTGCGCGAACCTTCGTAAGGACGAAGACAGAACGAGGGCAGAGTTTCGTTGGCTGCCGGTGGACGAACGATTGGCCCCATCGGAGCAATATTGACTTGGCCGTCGGGACCGATGGTGGTGACGATCGATTCCAGGATCACTGGGTTGCCTCACCGGTGCTCTGATGAGATCTCGCCGGCAAGGTGCGGGGACTGGCAATCGAAAGCGTCGGCAGGGGGGCCGGTTTGTTGGTGTCGTTTACCGTCGCAGAGTGTTTGTTCACGTCCGCCGCCCATTGGCGTTGGAAATAGCCCGAGGGCGACATCCAGGCAACCGGGCGACCGGTTCCGACGCTGGCACCGAGCACACGCCGGGCTCGCTCGTGGTGTCGATCGACCAAGCCAAAGAAGTTTCTAAACAGATCGTGTCCATGCTCAGTGAGCAACGATTCAGGATGGAACTGGACACCGTGAACGCAGCGAGCGTGGTCGGAGATTCCCATCACGATGGATGTGGATGCGTCCGCAGGGGTAGTTGTTGCGGTGATGTCGAGGGAAACGGGTAGCGTTGCCGCATCGACACACAGGGAATGATATCGCCCCACAGCCATGAGCTGTGGCAGGCCATGGAAGATGCCCGTCGAGTTGTGTTCGATGGAGGAGGCGATAGCGTGGACAGGTGGCGAGACAACCACATCGCCACCGTACGCCGCTGCGATCGTCTGGTGCCCTAAGCAGATGCCGAGGATGGGGATTTCGCCCGCCAGGGTGCGGACGACATCGAGGCAGCACCCCGCCTGCTCAGGCCGGTGAGGTCCCGGTGAGAGCACGATCGCTTCGGGTTGCAATTGGTAGCACTGATCCGCTGTGATTTCGTCGCTGCGGATCACTCGCGTTGCCTTGCCAGCGATCCGCAAGTACCGAGCGACATTGTGTACGAACGAGTCGTAGTTATCGAGAAGCAGGATCACAGCGATTTGCTCTCAGCGGCGTGGTTTGGCGAACTTGATCTTTTCGATCAGCTTGACGACTTGATCGCCGTCCTTGTAACCACTGACCGCTGTGATGGCGCGGATCACATACTCGTATCGCAGGTTGTAGTCCGTATCGATCTCGACCTCTGGTCCTTCACCCGCTTCTTCTGCAATGGGGCCTGCCGACGCCATTTGTCCAACGATGGTGCCGCGCAGTTTGTCAAAACCTTCCGGGCCGGTGCCCATTTGGATGTCATTGAGTTTCATCCCAGCGAGGTTTCCGGTGTCGTCAGCGAGGAGCCGCAGTTCCAAGGGCAAGTCCGTGGGGTCAATCGTCGCGTTGGACGTTCCCGCCAACGGCATCTTGATGCTGAAGTCACCTTCGAGTTCAACGACTTTGAACGTCATGACAAAGAAAATCAGGAGCAAGAACACGATATCAATCATGCTCGTCATGTTCAGTTCGCTCTTTTCGGGAGCGGGTGGGTTGCGGATTTTCATGACTTGTCCTCTTTCACGCGGAGTGCGAAGTTGACGAGCTTCGAGTCCTGGCAGACACGCACGATTTCCTGGATTTCGCCAGCCGCACAATCTTTGTGTCCCCGAATCACCACATTGGCATCGGCGGGTGTTTTGCCTTCGCCGCGAATGACCGCGAGTTCCCGATCGAGCCCCAGACGCAGCGTTTCGGCTGTGTAGTCATCTCCGCCGAGGTAGACACGACCATCGGCGGCAACGTGGAGGATAATCGGAGCCTCGAGAGGGGCTTCGGGCGGTTTGACCAATTGGCTGTTGGGCAGCACGACGTGATCATTGGCTTCGGTTTGGGCGAAGTTGATCAGCACCATGAAGAACGCAATGAGCTGGAACGTCATGTCGATCATCGGCGTCATGTCACCTTCGGCCATGTCGACCGGCTTTCGTTTGACCCGCACGCTTAACGTCCCCCGGTATTGGGTGTCGCATCTTCAAAACGACTCATCAGGTTCTCGCTTTCGACGCCCACCTCGAGCAATAGGCGTGCGACGCGGTTGCGAAGGATGTTGTAGGCAGCGATTGCCGGGATGGCGATGAACAAGCCGACGAGGGTCGTGAACAACGCCGTCGAAATCCCCTCGGCGAGCGCGGACGGCTCAGGGGTTGTTCCGCCGTTGGCAATCACTTGGAAAGACGCGATCATCCCCTGCACGGTACCGAACAAGCCGATCATGGGGCTGAGGTTGCCAATCAATGCCATGTAGCTGAGACGGTGCTCGAGCTTCATGCTTTCTTCTTCACCGACTTCTTGCATGGCCTCGATCGCCTTGGGATAGCCGCGGGAAAGTTTGGCGAGGCCTGCTGCGAGCACCTGTCCGAGTACCGATTCATCGTTCTTGGCAAGGTCATAGGCGCCTTGATTGTCGTTCTCATCGAGACGCTGACCAAACTCCTCGACCAAGTCGTGCGGGCACAGGGTGTCGCGGCGGGCGGCCAGCATATTCATGACGAATAGAGAAACGAGTGTCACCGAGAGGGCGAGAAAGACGATCACATAGGGGATACCCAGAGACTTGATGAACCAAGCGAGCAGGGATTGGTTTTTGTCCTGAGACGCCTCGGCATTGTTACCTCCAGCGGCTCCACCGGCGGCGCCCGGAGCGTTCCCTGCGCCAGCGTCATTGGCTGCGTCCGCGGCATCCTCAGCCGGTTCCTCAGCGGCCGGTGCGGGGGCTTCCGCATCGGCGTCACCGAATTCGGCCGCGGCGTCGTCTTGGGCGGTTGCGAGCGAGAGTGAGAGTGGACTGGTCAAGAACACGCCCATCGCCAAAACTACGAGCCAGGATCGGAGATTCCTGCTAGAGAAAGCGTCGCTAAATGTCGCGGAAATGAATTTCATCGAGAGGCCTTCAGGTGAACCGGTTGAAATCGAGGCATTGGATCGGTGATCCAGGATAAGCAGGGAGGGAAGTGGCGTCCGCTTTGTGGGGCCACTACTGATAGAATAATCGACAACATGCTCGCTGGCATCACCCTGGAGCAGGCATTTTCGGGACATCACCATGACACAGGACTGGCAGGACACGGACGAATGGGACGATGACGACTACGATGAGTTTATTCAACGTGAGTTCCCCGAGAGGGGTGACCCAAGCCACGGTCTACCCGCTATCTGGAAATGGACTGCTTGGATCCTATTGCTCGTGACAATTCTCTTCTGGGCGCTGTTGGGATGAACTGTCGGGATGATTGATGCCCAAGCGGGATTTGGATGGAGTGAGTTGACATGAGCAACAACGCAGAGAACCCGATAATGACTGAGTCGTCGGCAAACGAAACGCCCGCACATGTGGTTCTCTATCAACCGGAAATCCCCCAAAACACGGGCAACATTGGCCGTACCTGTGTGGCAGTCGGTGCCAAATTGTGGATCGTCCAACCCGCAGCTTTCTCATTCGAAGAGAAACGCTTGCGGCGAGCCGGGCTGGACTACTGGCAGCATCTCGATATCGAGATGGTGCCGGATTGGCAGGCACTGACCGAGCGGCTCGATCCGGCGCGTTTTTACTTTCTTTCCCGGTTCGCGAAACGAACCTTGTGGGATGCACCCCTGCAGCGGGGAGATGTCTTCGTCTTCGGTCGCGAGACGAGCGGATTACCCGACTGGATTCTCGATCCGGACGATGAGCGAGCCATTGGATTGCCCACCCGGCCGGTCGTCCGCAGTCTGAATCTTGCCACCACGGCCGGCATTGTGCTTTTTGAACATCAACGCCGATTGGCTGTCGGTAATTGAAAAATGCAAAATGCTGCGAAGCATTTTGCATTTCTCTATTTCAACTTTTCAACCCAATGCGGGCGCCCGTTCGTCAACGCTCGCCCATTAGGTAACCCTGGGAAGCATCTTCTGGAGAGCAAGACCCCCGCCGTTGGCTGATGTTGACTCTTTACTGCGTGGCAGCCTGGGAGAGTTTCTCCATGACGCCTTCGAGGTTGAAGCTCGCTGGCGGCTGACGCGGTGGGAAGTCCTTGAAGGTCTCCAAGAACGCTCCTGCATACTGCTGGGCCGGCACGATCAAGAACGCGTGATCGAGCAACCAGTCGTAGTAGGTATTGGAGGTAACGTCGGCGGACTCGTAGGGGTCGGCCCGGAGATCGAACATTTTGGGAAGTCGCAGTGGGGTGAACGGTTCGGACCAAATTCGCAGCGTCCCTCTGGCTCGTTGCTCGAGAAAGACCATTTTCCAGTTCTCAAAACGAATGCCAACAAGCTGGGTATCGTCATTGAAGTAGAAGAAGGAATTTCGTGGTGATTCATCGGCCTCGCCGGTGAGGTAGGGCAGGATATTGTAGCCATCCAAGTGAACCTTGAAGGTCTTGCCGTCGGCCTCGTGGCCCTTGAGCAATTGTTCCTTCACATCGGGGTTGCCAGCAGCCGAGACCAGGGTTGGCAGCCAGTCGAGGCCACTGACGATTTCATTGGAGACACTGCCGGCTTCGATCTTGCCGGGCCAGCGGATCATGCATGGCACACGGAAGGCACCTTCCCAGTTAGATGCCTTTTCATTGCGAAACGGGCTGTTCGCTGCATCGGGCCAGGTGTTTTTATGGGGGCCATTGTCGGTCGTGTAGATCACGATCGTGTTATCGTCGACCTTCAAATCCTCGAGTTTCTTGAGAATTGTTCCGACCAACGCATCGTGCTCGATCATGCCGTCGGCATATTCGGTGCGAGAAGTCAGTCCTGGTTCGTCGCGGTGCGAGTCTTTCACGTGCGTTCGGAAGTGCATCCGCGTCGAGTTGTACCAAACGAAGAACGGCTTTTCTGCTTTGACCTGGCGGTCCATGAAGTCCATGGCGGCCGAGGCGGTTTCCTCGTCGACCGTTTCCATGCGTTTCTTCGTCAGCGGACCGGTATCTTCAATTTTCCCATCGGCACTGGACTTGATGACGCCGCGCGGGCCAAATTTCTTGGCAAACTCAGGGTCCTTGGGATAGTTGCGGTTCTCAGGCTCTTCCTCAGCATTGAGGTGATAGAGGTTGCCGAGGAACTCATCGAACCCGTGATTGGTCGGAAGGAACTTGTCGAGGTCACCGAGGTGGTTCTTCCCGAATTGTCCGGTAGCGTAACCGAGAGGTTTGAGCAGTTGGGCAATGGTCGGGTCTTCGGCTTGCAAACCCACGTCGGAACCAGGCAAACCAACCTTGGACATCCCAGTGCGATAGGTGCATTGCCCGGTAATGAAGGTGGATCGTCCTGCCGTGCAGCTCTGCTCGGCATAATAATCGGTGAAGATCATTCCGTTGTTGGCGATGCTGTCGATATTCGGTGTCTGATAACCGACAAGACCTTTTGTGTATGCGGAAATGTTGGATTGGCCAATATCATCGCCGAAGATGACTAGGATATTGGGCTTGTCGGCCGCCTGAGCGACCGAAGTGGTGACCAAACTAAGAAGTATGGCCGGTAGTAGGTGACGAACCGTCATCCTAAGTCCTCCAAGAGAAGTGAAACCGAGAGTACGGCTCTCGCGAGAAGTAAAGGTGTGCCTTTAGCGAGAGCTTGCGGCCGATTGTAGTTCCATCCCCAGGGTGTTGCCACCAATCGAGCGAATCGCCTGGCATTCTTTTCCCAGATTCTGTCTTTCGCCAAGCCGATCGAACGATTTTGCAGTCATGGTTCGTCGCCGGGTGGATTCAGGGCCGCAAGTAGCAAGTAGGGCCGGTTCCTACCGGCCGCCGCCCGGGCGTGCACCGACCGACGAATGCTGAACGCCTCGATGTCGTCGTCGGCTTGAAGGAGTCGATCTGCGGGCGCATGTGGCCGGTGGGAAGATCCGTAGTCCGTAGGGCCGGTTCCTACCGGCCGTCTTCTGGGCGTGCACCGGCCGGGGAATGCTGAACGCCTCGCTGTCGTCGTCGGCTTGAAGGAGCCGGTCTGCGGGCGCATGTGGCCGGTGGGAACCGGCCCTACGATCGGTAGTCCGTCGGGCCGGTTCCTACCGGCCGTCTTCTGAGCGTGTACCGACCGAGGAATGCTGAACGCCTCGATGTCGTCGTCGGCTTGAAGGAGTCGATCTGCGGGCGCATGTGGCCGGTGGGAACCGGCCCTACGATTGGTAGTCCGTAGGGCCGGTTCCTACCGGCCGTCTTCTGGGCGTGAACCGGCCGACGCATGGTGAACGCCTCGATGTCGTCGTCGGCTTGTAGGAGTCGGTCTGCGGGCGCATGTGGCCGGTGGGAACCGGCCCTACGATCCGTAGTCCGTAGGGCCGGTTCCTACCGGCCGTCTTCTGGGCGTGAACCGGCCGACGCATGGTGAACGCCTCGCTGTCGTCGTCGGCTTGTAGGAGTCGGTCTGCGGGCGCATGTGGCCGGTGGGAACCGGCCCTACGATCCGTAGTCCGTAGGGCCGGTTCCTACCGGCCGTCTTCTGAGCGTGAACCGGCCGAGGAATGCTGAACGCCTTGATGTCGTCGGCGGCTTGAAGGAGTCGATCTGCGGGCGCGTGTGGCCGGTGGGAACCGGCCCTACGATTGGTAGTCCGTAGGGCCGGTTCCTACCGGCCGTCTTTTGGGCGTGAACCGGCCGACGGATGTTGAACGCCTCGCTGTCGTCGTCGGCTTGAAGGAGTCGATCTGTGGGCGCATGTGGCCGGTGGGAACCGGCCCTACGATTGGTAGTCCGTCGGGCCGGTTCCTACCGGCCGCCGCCTGGGCGTGCACCGGCCGACGCATGGTGAACGCCTTGATGTCGTCGGCGGCTTGTAGGAGCCGGTCTGCGGGCGCATGTGGCCGGTGGGAACCGGCCCTACGATTGAGGCATAAAAAAAACCGGCAGGCAGTCTCCATCGAGACGACCTACCGGTCCAATTCGGTCTCAGCCGCGCGGCGGCAAATGGAGCCGCTGGGAGAAACGCGTGAGTCTCGGCGTGCTACTGCACATGCCTTGGATTGACTCAGGCGTACCCTGAAAATGATCCCTCTGCCGATGTGATGGGCTGATCCCTGACAAGCCTCACAAGGCTTGCTAAGTGCATTTTAGGCATGTCGCCGTTTGCTGCAAGATTAATCGGGGGTTTTCCTGGTGCGAGTTGAGCGAAATTCAGACGGAATTCCAACTTCCAAACGATGCCTTCTCGTGTGACAAACACCCAAGTGTGTGGGGGCAGGTAGGTCAGATGCGGATCCGTTGACCGTTCTCGCTGCTCTGTTCGGCCGCTCGGAGGATTGCTGAGGCTTGAAAGGCTTCGTCGAGTCCACTCAGGTTTCGCACGAGGCTGGTGACGGCGCGGTGGAATTGGGCCAGCATTTTCTCGCCCAGCGGCGATTCGCTCTCGAGAGATTCTTGGTGGCGGCCGGCATCATCGAACCAGACCAGGGTGCCAGGCAGATCGACAAACGCGACCCCATGGTCGCAACAGACCTGCATCGCGGCTGGCGGCCGAAAACCGATCGCTTCCTGCCATTTCGCGGGGATGTAGTTCCCGCAGCTGACTTGCGCAGTCGCGGTGTGATCTTCCTCCTTCTGATCTGGCGACTGGCCCCGCGAAGGGTTTTGGAGGGGGCCCGTGAACCGCAGACTCAGGGCGCGGTAATCCCAGGGGCTGGTCGGATAGCAGTTGGCCGACATCACACTTTCAGCCTGACCGCCGACAACATAGGTACACCAATCGATCAGTTCGATGAGTTGGTTTCGCATCGTAGCCTCCGCTTCGACATGGCCATGCGATGCGTTTTGGCCGCGTTCGGAACCGCTGCGCTCGAGGTGCTGGCTGCGGACCGGTGCGGTGGGATCGCCTCGTCGAGAGAGGCGAGTTTGTTGCTCGTGAAGGCTGAGTCGTTTGTGGCAGAACAGCAGTCGGGGTGGTCCGAGGTGTGTCGCGATCAGTTCTTTCAGGCGGAGCGTTGCGGGAGCGAACCGGCGTGGAAAACTCGCCATGAACGCCACGCCTGAGTCCTCGATCGACTGCCGAAAGTCGGTGTCCGCATCCGGGTCAAAGTCCAGGCAGCCCGCCCAGTAGATGGCCTTGCCGTGGCGGCACGCGGCGAGTGCGGGAAGGTGTTTGAGCCAAGATTGTTCCAGCACCAAGACGGCGTCGATATCGTCCCGTCCGACCATCGCCTCATACCCATCGACTGGATCGGCCTGAAACTCCGTGACAGCGTTTTCGGCGAGTTTGGCCACGGAGCAGTAGATGGCGCGAACGTCAAACCGCTCGTGGAGCATTCGCAGGGCGGGTCGGTGAAGGGTTTGCCAATGATCACCGAGTCCGATTAGGCCGACACGAAGCTTCACGAATAGCGAGTCCTGAGATGAGAGAGGGCGCCCGACTGCATCGTCGGCCTGAACGGAAGTCGTCAGACCGCATTGGTCGTGAGGCGAGATATGAGCAGACGCCAATCATAGCAAATCAGGCAACCGAGCGGGTGTACGCGAGTCCTTTCGGTGTCCTCGCCCACTGCAGAGCATGTCAGATCTCCACGAAAAAACCTCGGCTGCTGCGGAGCAACCGAGGTTTCTGGGTCTTTATCTAAAATGGATCGCCACAAGATTACTCGCGAGGGCGAATTGCGCCGGTCAGGCCGCTGTAGTCCACGCGATCGGTGGTGTGCCACAGTGGCTGGCCACGTTCGACTCGGCGGCGGAGAACCTCGATTTTCTCGGGGCTGCCAGCGGGGGCGTCCGTGGCGGTGAAGTGTTCATCCTCTTGTGGACTGAAATCTTCATCGTGGCCATAACGAAGGATTGCTTCGAAGACGTTCTTACAATGAGTCATGCGTTTTCTGAGTTTCCAGAGAGACCGCGTTCCGTCCAGGAGATGCGCGGAGACAAAAATAGATTTGACGGTTCGCCAGTGAATTCAGTTTCGATGGCGGACATCACACGAGAGGATTATTGGCGAGATCGACCGCTAGTCAAGAAAATTTTTCTCCACGATCATGCTCAAAGTCGCTCGCCCCTGTCGCTGGCCGGGGCTGGTCCGTTGGCAACGAACAGGCAAACGGTAAGGCGAACCCGCGGGCCAAAACGCCAAGCAAAATGGAGTGGATTGTTCAAGGGGGCAGTATCTCACTTTGCCTCCGTTTTGATGGGGCCCTACCGGAGGTTGACAGAAGTGTATTGATTCTGTTGCAGGCGTCGTCAACGGTGTCCGCAGCGCAATTGCCGGAGTATTCGAGACAATCCGTCGGACCTCCGGTGAGGCAAAAAAAGTTTTCGTTTTTTTATCAAGTCTTCTTTTTTCGGGACATTTTCGATGATGATCTGGGCACAACACGACCTCAGGCTGCCCTCGCGGCGGCGTGGTTTCCATTTGATCACGCCCGCGATCGAGGCGGCCGTTCCCGAACTGACCCAGGTTCGCGTGGGGCTGCTGCACTGTTTTATTCAGCACACCAGCGCCTCGCTAACGATCAACGAGAACGCGGATCCCGACGTGCGGGTGGATATGGAAACGGCCATGAATCATGTCGTTCCTGAGAACCTTGCCTATGTTCACACGCTCGAGGGCCCCGATGACATGCCCGCCCACGTGAAAGCATCGATGATGGGCGCCTCCGTGTCGATTCCGGTGAGCGAGGGGCGCCTGCGACTGGGGACCTGGCAGGGCGTCTACCTCTGCGAGCATCGCGATCATGCCTCCTCACGCCAACTCGTACTGACACTGCAGGGAATGTCTGCGGATTGATCGTAGCCAGACGGCTCCGCCCGTTTGTGCTGGCGGTGTGGAGTTGGTGCTTGTTCTCGCGACGGTCGGAGCCGTCGGTCGACAGTGTAGCCAGACGGCTCCGTCCGTCTGTGCTGGTGGTGGGGAGTTGGTGCCTGTTCTCGCGACGGGCGGAGCCGTCGGTCGACAGTGTAGCCAGACGGCTCCGTCCGTCTGTGCTGGTGGTGTGGAGTTGGTGCCTGTTCTCGCGACGGACGGAGCCGTCGGTCGACAAAGTAGCCAGACGGCTCCGCCCGTCTGTGCTGGTGGTGTGGAGTTGGTGCCTGTTCTCGCGACGGACGGAGCCGTCGGTCGACAATGTAGCCAGACGGCTCCGTCCGTCTGTGCTGGTGGTGTGGAGTTGGTGCCTGTTCTCGCGACGGACGGAGCCGTCGGTCGACAAAGTAGCCAGACGGCTCCGTCCGTCTGTGCTGGCGGTGTGGAGTTGGTGCTTGTTCTCGCGACGGGCGGAGCCGTCGGTCGACAAAGTAGCCAGACGGCTCCGCCCGTCTGTGCTGGTGTGGTGGGGAGGTGGTGCTCGTTCTCGCGACGGTCGGAGCCGTCGGTCGACAATGTAGCCAGACGGCTCCGTCCGTTTGTGCTGGTGTGACACCGCGGCCAGACAGGGCAGGTTGGGTTCGTCGGCGTTGTCAGTCCAAGAGCTGGTCGATCTTGGCGGCGACTATGAAGTCATTCTTGCTCAATCCGCCGATCGCGTGAGTCGTCAAAACCACCTTGAGATGTCGATATCCGGTCACGTGCAAATCGGGATGGTGCTGTTCCCGCTCCGCCACAGCAGCGATGCGGTTGATCAATTCGATGACGTTGACAAACGTTCCGCGATTGAACTGGCGTGAAATGCTGCGTGAGGATTCGTCCAGTTCCCATTTCGCTACCGTTTCCAGGTACTGGCGTGCTGTTTCAGGCGGCATCACTTCGACGCCGCCTTCGCAGGCCGCGCAGTGTGCGTCCACCAACGAATTACGTCGTTGAGCGGGCGAACGAGGTCCTGGATCAGGCGTGGATGTGGGGTCAGAGCTGGAAGTCATTGTGTGGATCTCTTGTGAGAGAGGAATGTAGCCAGACGGCTCCGCCCGTCTGTGCTGGTGGTGTGGAGTTGGTGCTCGTTCTCGCGACGGTCGGAGCCGTCGGTCGACAAAGTAGCCAGACGGCTCCGCCCGTCTGTGCTGGTGTGGTGTGGAGTTGGTGCTCGTTCTCGCGACGGTCGGAGCCGTCGGTCGACAAAGTAGCCAGACGGCTCCGCCCGTCTGTGCTGGTGTGGTGTGGAGTTGGTGCTTGTTCTCGCGACGGACGGAGCCGTCGGTCGACAAAGTAGCCAGACGGCTCCGCCCGTCTGTGCTGGTGTGGTGTGGAGTTGGTGCTTGTTCTCGCGACGGTCGGAGCCGTCGGTCGACAGTGTAGCCAGACGGCTCCGCCCGTCTGTGCTGGTGGTGTGGAGTTGGTGCCTGTTCTCGCGACGGACGGAGCCGTCGGTCGACAATGTAGCCAGACGGCTCCGTCCGTCTGTGCTGGTGGTGTGGAGTTGGTGCCTGTTCTCGCGACGGACGGAGCCGTCGGTCGACAAAGTAGCCAGACGGCTCCGCCCGTCTGTGCTGGCGGTGTGGAGTTGGTGCTCGTTCTCGCGACGGACGGAGCCGTCGGTCGACAAAGTAGCCAGACGGCTCCGCCCGTCTGTGCTGGCGGTGTGGAGTTGGTGCTTGTTCTCGCGACGGACGGAGCCGTCGGTCGACTATGTCGGATCGTACGGACGCGATCGCCTGGTTAAACTGACGGGAATGAATGCCTCCCGATCTGAACCGGAGTCCACGCCCAACGCAACGGTACCCGATGCTGCGGAGGCCGCATTGATCGACGCGATTCAAGCGGGGGATGAGTCAGCGTGGCGGAGTCTAATCGACCAGTACGAAGGTCGGCTGCTCGCCTACGTTCTCCGCCGCCTGAACGATCGCAGTGTCAGTGAGGACATTGTCCAGGAGACGCTGGTCGGTTTCTTGGTATCGCTTCCCAACTACGATCGTCGCCGTCGATTGGAGAACTATTTGTTTTCGATCTGCGGCTACAAGCTCACCGATCATTTGCGCAAGACCGGTCGCCGGCCGACGCTGCCGCTCTACGGTCGCGGTGGCGGGACGGGGAGCGGGGGCAGCGAGTTGCCGATCCCGGGTCGGGCGCGAGGGGCGAGTTCGATTGCTCGAAGTGCCGAACGGATGGAACTCGAGCAGCGGGTGGTCTCTGCGGCGATCGCTGACCAGATCGATCACTGGCGAGAAAGCGGTAATTACACCAAACTGCAGGCGATCGAATTATTGTTTGTCGCTGGACGCGGCAACTCGGAGGTGGCGGAGCGGTTGGACTTGACCCAGCAGCAGGTGGCGAACCTGAAGAGCGATTTTCTCGCCCGCATCAAAGCGATCATTGCCCGCCAGGAACTCGACGCGGGCGTCTTCCCCGAACTCAATGAACCCTGCTGAATTTTGAGCCATGTTGATTGTCCTTTCGCCAGCCAAAACGCTTGATTTTGAAACCGAAGCACCGTCCTGCGAGTCGACCGAGCCTCGGTGGATCGACGATAGCCAGGAGTTAATAGGCTTGTTGAAGCAGCAGACGCCGGTTGATCTGCAAAACTTGATGGGAATTAGCGAATCGCTTGCTGAACTCAATCATGGGCGATACCAAGATTGGCACGCTCCCCACCCTCGTAACGGTTCCAAGCAAGCCATGTTTGCGTTCCAGGGTGATGTTTATCAGGGATTGCAGGCGGAAACGTTCACTGCCAAACAGATCCAACGGGCCCAAGGTCAATTGCGAATATTATCGGGGCTCTATGGTGTCCTGCGCCCCCTGGACCGGATTCTGCCGTACCGGCTGGAGATGGGGACGAAGCTCGCCAATTCGCGTGGCAAGGATTTGTACGCGTTCTGGGGTGACCGGATCACTGAGCAAATCGCCGACGCGATGCATGCAGACCGCTCCCGACTGCTGCTCAATTTGGCATCGAACGAGTATTTCCGTTCGCTCGACGCGTCCTCGCTGCCTGCTCCCGTGGTGGCGCCAGCGTTCAAGGAGTTCAAGAACGGTAGCTACAAGATGATCAGTTTTTTCGCCAAGAAAGCCCGGGGATCGATGGCGGCTTGGGTTATCCGTCACCGCGCCAGAACAATGGCGAAACTGACACAATTTGCCGAAGATGGATATCGCTACGATGCCGAATCCTCCACTGAACGTGTTCCGGTATTTTTGCGTGGCCCCGGTTGATCTTTGGCGTTGATCAACGATAGTCGTATCCGAAAAGGGGCGAACCTTCTTCCATGCGGCTCTTTCTTTCCTTTGCCCCACCCTTCGCGCAGACGACTTGATGACCGAAAAGAACCTATCTCCGGCGACCGACGACCTCCGTATTGGTGCGATGAAACCTCTTATGCCGCCGCGAGAGCTAATGAACGAAATTCCTGTCTCGCCACCGATTGCCGAGACAGTGAGCGCTGCCCGCGAGGGGATTCGCCGCGTGCTCTCCGAGGAAGACGATCGTTTGGTCGTTGTCGTCGGACCATGCTCGATCCACGATCCAGAAGCAGCGATGGAATACGCGAATTTGCTGGCAGCCGAGCAGAAGAAGCACGCCGGTGAATTGCTGATCGTGATGCGAGTCTATTTTGAGAAGCCACGCACCACCGTCGGCTGGAAGGGGCTGATCAACGACCCCGGGCTCGACAATAGCTTTGAAATCAACCGAGGTTTGCGCACCGCACGCGGTCTACTGCGTGACATCAATGCACTCGGCCTCCCCACGGGAACCGAATTCTTAGATTTGATTAGCCCCCAGTATGTTGCTGACCTTGTCGGTTGGGGCGCGATCGGGGCGCGGACGACCGAGAGCCAAGGCCACCGCGAGTTGGCCTCGGGGCTGTCCTGTCCGGTGGGTTTCAAGAACGGCACGAGCGGCAACGTCCAGATCGCTGTCGATGCGATTTGCTCCGCCCAGCGTCCGCACCATTTCTTGTCCGTGACCAAAGAGGGCACCTCAGCCATTTTCGCGACCACAGGTAACAGCGATTGCCATGTGATCATGCGTGGCGGTACGCACACGAATTACGACGCTGCCAGTATCGATGCCGCTTCGGAGCTACTCGCCAAAGCGAACCTGCCCGCGCGGATCATGATCGATACCAGCCACGCTAACAGCCGCAAAAAGCATACGCGTCAACGCTACGTCTGCCGCGACATCTGTAGCCAAGTCAGCGACGGAGATTTGCGAATCATGGGCGTGATGATCGAGAGCAATCTCGTTGCCGGCAACCAAAGTCTCGGCAAGGGTGAACTCGTCCGCGGTCAAAGCATCACGGACGCGTGCATCGATTGGGACGAGACCCAACTCATTCTGCAGGATCTTGGCAACGCCGTCGCTGCCCGCCGCGGTGCATAGGCAGCGGTCTTTCACAAGCCGACAGGGAACCATGATCGGTCACGCGACGCTTCACCGGCAGGCGTGACGCCCCGCCCCTGACCTAGGGGATCTCCAACACGACCGGGGCATTTTCTTCGAAGACCGAGCTGCCCTTTTTGCCGTCGATGCGATACTCGATCGTCAGCCGTTTGGGTTTGCCCGGGGCGGGATCGCCACCGAAATTGGAGTTGTAGTTGGGATTGGCCAGGCGGATGATGGGTAGGTTGCCCACCTGTTTTTGCAGCCGCTCGGTCACGTCGACTTCTTCGCCGGGTGCACCGTACCTCGCCCGAACGATCTCGACCTTCACCTCTTGGATGTCGAGATCATTGAGTAGATCGGTAACTCGATCCGACGGTTCAAGGTCGCGTGCGATGGCCATGCCGACGGCCTGAGCCTCGTTCTGAAGCGATGAGTTTTCGCCGATCTGCACGGTCAGTTCGAGCATTTTGAGGCTGGGGTAGCGGCCGGCCGCGTCCAGGAGCAACCGTTTTTCTTCATCTCGCGTGGACAAGGACATGGCCGTTTCCGCCATGCTGTCCCGTCGGGCGGGTGGCATGGGGAACTGACGAAGCAACCGCAGGTAACCACGGGCTGCACGAATGCGGTAAGGGTGATCGCGTTTTGCTGCGACTTTTTCTAGGACGTTGGCGGCGTCCACGGTCATCCAGCCCCCGAGTAGCCTCGTGGCAGCATTTTGCAGGGCGTATGAGTTACCGAGAGCGGATTTCTCAATCGCCAGCAGTGCTTCGGGGCCACCCATCGCAGCCAAGATCTCGAGAATCTCGATTTGGGACGCGGGGTCCGCGTCCTTCATCGCGGCTTCGAGTTGGTCGACACAGGCGGCCTTGTCCGCCATTCGCACGCAGGCGGCACGAACGGCTTTGAGGGCGGTGGCATGAACGCCACTGTCCTGGTCCTCGGAGTTGGAAAACGCGCGTTTGCTGAGAATAGGCAGTTCGTCGAGCGTAGCGACGTCACCGAGTGCTGTCAGGGCAGCGGTTTGAATCCCCGTATCATCTCGTTCGGCCGCGTCGACGAGCAACTCGATGGCATCGATACGACGTGCTCCGATCACCTGCAGCCAGGTTTCCAGTGCGTCCCCTTCGGCTTCGCGTGCGCGTTCGATGATCACGGTGTTCATCTCGTCATCACCGACGTTCTGCAAGGCCGTGCGACCCGCCGCGGCGATCACATCGTTGTCGTCGGTTGCCGCTGCAATTAACGCGTCGAGGCAGGATGGATCTCCGATCCGCTGCACGACACCAATGGCAGCAGTTTTGATATCGACGTCGGTATCGGATTGCACGGGCTGTTCGATCGTTTCCAACATGGCGGGCAGCATCGAGGCGTCGCCGCGGTCACCGAGGGCGACCAAGAACAATGCGGCTTGTGATGACGGTACATCGGATCGAGCCGCGAGCAAGCCTTCGGGGACACCATCTCCGCTGAGTTCGCGAGCTGTCGTCAGCGCGATGTAGCGAATTCGTTGATTGTCCGATTTCAAACTTTCGACGAGCAGGTCAATGCCAGCTTTGCCACGTGCCAGAATCGCGCCGCGGGTCGCTTCCACTTTCCGTGGCAGCGGAAGTTCCGTGTCGAGTACGAGATCGTACAATTCAATCGCTTGATCGGATGGCACCTGCTCAGCGCAGCGAATCAGCCCTTCAGCAGCAGCCGAGCGAATATTCATTCGCGATTCCTTCAACCCCTCATCCAACGCAGCGGTTGCCTCGGGTCCGCCCACTTTCCCCAGCGACATCGCCGACGCCTGCGCAACCAGGTCGTCGTCGCTACCTAGGTTCTCAGAGAGCAAATCAACAGCAGCTTCGGCACGTTTAACGCCGAGGGAGTTAATCACGCCCACCAAGGGAAGTCCCTCGAGTGTCGTGGCTGCCTCGATCAGTGCCGCTTCCGCTGCGGGATCCTCGATGGCTTCGAGCGTGATACGGGCCCACGAATTAAGTTCGGGGTCCGACAACAATGCAGCGACGCTCGGGATGCAATCGGCGGATCCGAATACAGCGAGCTGTTTGCAGGTGATCGCTTTGTCCGCCGGAGGGGCGTCCGCAGACGTCAACGTTGCGATCATTTCCGTTTCGGTCGGGATCTCGTCGGCGCCCCTAGCATTGGCGGGGACCAGCCAGACGAGTGCGAGCAACAGAAGGAAGGTTTGTTTGGTAGGCATGGTGGTTTGATAGAGAGTCATGGTGAATTGGATCGACGGAGGAGTGGCGCAGAGGCGTTGGTCTCTCAGATTTGCCAAGGTTCTCGGAAAGCTTCGCCCCGCAAGCGATTGGCTTCCGGATCGTCGATGAAGTCATAAGTGTTTGTATCGAGTTGAACGTCGCGGCCTAAAAACGCCGCCACGTTGGCAGCATGGCAGGTGATGTGGGCATAGCAGGCGGCTTCCGCGTTAGCACGCGGCTGGCTGCGGGTCTTCACGCAGTCGAGGAAATCGCGGACGTGGAAGGTGGCGGGGTACCCGCCGATCTCAGCCACTTCCCGCCCAGCGAGCAGTTCCGGTGAGCTGAGCACAAACTTGCCGCTGTCACCGGTCTCGATCCAGCCATCGTCACCTTCGAACCGCACCGGGCACGAACCGAGCGGCAGCCATCCATCGTCGCGTATCACCAGCTTCACACCGCTGGGGTACTCGGCCACAATTCGTTTGTCTTTGGGGGCGTGGTAGACAGCGGCAGCAGTGGTGTCGGCACCGGCGGCCCATTGGCAGAGGTCGACGCAGTGTGATCCCCACTCCAGTACGCCGCCACCGGTCAACCCGCCGCCTTTTTCGAAGTTGAATCCATCCAGCCAGGCCTTGTTGTAGGGGCGATAAGCCGCCGGGCCGAGGTACATGTTCCAGTCGACTTCTTCGATCGGCGGCAGGTCCTGCTCGGGCAACCAACCGCTCATCTTCGTTTTCATCCCAGCCGGCTGTGCGTGCACGGTTCGCAGCGTTCCTAAACGGCCGGTGCGAGCGAGCATGCAGGCGAATTCAAAATGCGGGAGGTTGCGACGCTGCGTACCGGCTTGGAATACGACGCCGCTGCGGCGCATCGTCTCTGCCAACTGCAAACTTTGAGCGATGTTCTTCGTGCAGGGTTTTTCGCAGTAGATGTCCTTGCCCGCGCGGGCAGCGGTACACGCAGCGGTCGCGTGCCAGTTCGGGCCGGTCGCAATCAGCACAGAGTCAATATCCTCGCGAGCGAGCAGTTCTCGGAAATCGCGATACGTGTCGCAGTCCGTGTTGTTGTGATGTGCGTTAACACGTTCCTTCACGGCCGTTCGCTGTGTCTGCTTAATGTCGGCAACCGCGATAAACTGCACGTCGGATTGCTCGAGAAAGCATCCCAGGTCATAGGTTCCCCGGCGGCCGATTCCGATGCCCCCTACCGTAATGCGATCACTTGGGGCCACCGCTCCCCCCAGACCGATTGTGGAGGCGCGAACAAAACGCGGGATGGCGAGCGTGCTTGCCGCCGCACTTGCGGCGGCAATGGAACGGCCCATGAAGTGACGCCGTGACGGCGCGGGAGTGATGTGCGTTTTCTGGGGTGAGCTCATGAGTCAATACCTTGTTCACATTGATAGACATCCGGACGATAGCCTCAGTCTACACGAGGTGTATCCGATGTTGTGGATTAGCTGATAGTTTCCTGGTGCTGGCAATCGGAGCCGGGGCGACGAGCTGCTGATTACCCTCAAGGAAACGTCGCGAAATGCAGCAGTCAATCCCGAATGAGGTGGAAGATCATTTACGACGAGGTCTGTGTCTCTAAAATCCCTGGGGACGTTGATTTCATGATCGCAGCATTCTATCTATTGCTGAAAATAGCTCATGATAACGCCCCAACGAAACAGTCCTACGACAGCCCCAGGCAACGCCTGGAGTTTCAGACTGACCATGTCGTGGGGTTAGGTGGCACCGTCTTCGGGAAGTGCCAACGGATCTTCGGGTGCAGGCTCTGGTTCTGCAGCCGGTGCGGGGAGTTCGAAGACATCATTTGCCTCCTTGCTGTCATCCTGATCCGTTGCCGCCTTGGGCTGGCTATCGCTGCTGCTCGGCGCTGCCGGTGAGGAGGGGGCACTGCCAAAGAAATTGCCCAAGGCCGCACCGACGCCATTGAGCAACTGACTGCTCGCATCGGATGGGGCGTCATCCGCGTCGGGTGTGCCGCCAGTCGGAGCTGCGGGGGTCGACGGCGGAGCCGAATTGGCGGCGGCAACGCCGCTGGCGGGGCGGATGGGGTTCCCATCGGCATTGCCCATCTCCATGGGAAGTTCACGCATCTCTTCGCCACGAACAATACCAAGGGAGACGGTGTCGCCGGGCTGGGTGAGGGCGAGTTCTCGGATCAGCCCGGAGGTGTCGCGAATGAGTCGTCCCGCTGCCGAAACGATTCGATCGTCGACGCGCAGCCCACCGCTCTGGCCCGCGGATCCGTCGGTGACAGCGATCACGATCACGCCTCGCTGCGGGGTGGCGTCGCGGACACTGACACCGAGCGAGGCTCGTGGTCTCGCCAGCGTGGGGTTTGTCGGTTGGGGAGCGGTCGGAGAGGTGTCGGCGGAAGAACTTTGGTAACGGCCTGTCTCAATAGGCGAACTCAGAATCGAGGAGTCCTCCATCGGCGGCTTGGCGGAGAATCGCGTGGGCGATTCAGCTTGGCGGGGCGCAGTCGCAGCGATCGAATCGGAACCGGCACCCGCTGCGTCGATAGCCTGCCAGGCCGGTAAGCGAACCTGGTAGAGCCGCCCGCTTCGCACGATCTGCATGCTGGCACGCTGACCGGGCTCGATCTGTCGTCGCGCAGCCACAATTGCTGACGTTGAATCCGTTCGGGTGCCGTCAATGGAAACGATCACGTCACCGCGGCGGATACCGACCTCAGGTAATTGCGAGCCGGGCAGGAATCGGCGGACTTCGAGGCCTCGATCTGTACCCACGACAACCGGGACGACTTCCACGCCGAAGGTATTGTCAGCTGTTTCGCGGGCGCCGACGTCTGCAGGGAGTCTCGTTGGCGATGGACTCAGCCGCTCTGCTGGAGGGCGAGGAGTGGGGGTTGCCAGCACGCGGGGACGCCGGGCGGATGGTGCAGGCGTGGCCTCCGGGCTGCCAACGGGTTGGCGATATCCCCGGAAACCAGGTGGGGCGACTGGCGGTCGCGGTGGTAGCGGGGGCACGCCCATCCGCGCCTCGACTCGCGCCCGGATGCGGTTGAATAGGCCCTGGGCAGCAACGGGTTGGCTGAGCACGCACGGCGAAGTCATCAGCATCAGGCTGGCGAATAACGTGCCGACCAAACGCTGTTTGTTGCTTGAAATGAACTCTGTCATGGTTCTCACCCAGGTGATGTTGTTTCGGGTAGGCTCTTATTCTGACGTGATTCTCTATTCTATCTCTCCTGCGACGCTGGTGGCCTGGACCGGTTCACCGACGTCGGTAAGTAGATTCGCCTTCATGACTCGCGAGTCAATCTCCTCATCTCCTTCCAGCCTATCAGCGGCGGCGGCGGAAATCCACGATGAGTTGGATGATTCGGTGCAGGTTTGGGAGCTTGCTGTGGAGGAGATCGCACGCGTTCTGCCGCAAACATTCAGTCGCCTGTCCCCTGCGCGGGCGAGTATGCTCACGGACCAGATTCGGGAGATATTGCCGGCGGGGTCGCCCCAGCGGTTGGTCTGTGTGGCGGGGGCCGTGGGCCCGCCGCGGCTGGCCGAGAGCGTGGTCGCGATGGCCGTCCTGACACCGGGCTGCGATACCGCGAACATACTGCATCTGGACTGGGCCTTCCCTGGTCTAGCGAGCGAGCGAACCCGCTCGACAGTTGGGCACGAATCTTCGGCTGGCGTCCCTGGATGTGTCTCGAATGCTCACGCAGCGGCAATCTGGCGTCGCTTGGCGGCGATCTTCAGGCGATCTGGAGTGTGTTTTGTGCAGTGGACCACCGACCCGATTGCCAAATCGCCTCCCGACGGCGATGCCGCCGGGGAGCCGCAGGCTTGCCCCGAGCCGTTCCCCAAAGCCGCGCACGGGCCCGCTGCGATGCAGTTCACACCCATCGGAACGCTCGAGTATTTGTCGTTGGATCGTGATCGGGAGGGGCGGTGGCGTGTCTCCGTTCCCGCAGGAGAGGCCGCGAAGCAATCGGGGCCACAGCAATCGAGTCCACGGCGTTGTCCGCCGGTCAGGCTGACACCACTCGGCTCCGGAGACGCGATGGCCGCGTCCGATTGGGAGCAACTCGTCGCGCGGACATATCTCCAATCGCTTGACTGCCCGCCTCTGACGCGGTTCCGCACTGCCGGCGAGATCCTGGCGAGCTATCGGCAGGCTGCTTCGTATGCTCCGGATCTCTGGTACCGTGTGGAGGCGTTGGACGAATCCCTCGAAGCCCCTGTCACGATCGGATGTGTCCTTTTGGCCCGACACCCGGGGCGTTCCGCTGGTGCATCCGCGCCGATCGATCGAGCTTGCGTTCTCGAATTGGTTTACATGGGCATCGTTCCCGAACATCGGGGCCGGGATTATGGTCAGGCCCTCCTGGGCGCAATCGTGGAAATCTGCCAACAACAGCAGGCTGAACGCTTGGTTCTCGCGGTGGATCAGGACAACGACCCAGCGATGGCGGCCTACCGTCGATTGGGCATGCTGCGATTGTTTCGTGAAACGGTCTGGGCCCGGGCCGTTGAGGATGCCGAAAACGGATAGGGGCGGGGCGTCTGTCGGGCTAGAATGATCCTCAACATCCACTTTCACTTGAACATTCGATTCGCATGATCCATCTCGAAGGCTTCGGCAAAGACTATGGCGAGTTCACGGCTGTCGAGAGTATCGATTTGGACATCGAGGCCGGGGAAACCTTCGGGTTTATCGGCCCCAATGGTGCAGGCAAGAGTACCACGATTCGATTTTTGGCGACGTTGTTGAAGGCGTCACGCGGACGCGGAGAGGTCGCTGGGTTCGATGTGATGGGCGACCCCATGGGGGTCCGCCGCTCGATCGGCTACATGCCTGACAACTTTGGCGTCTACGATGGCATGAAAGTCTGGGAATTCCTCGATTTTTTCGCGGTGGCATATGGGATTGATCGGGCAGCGCGGGGGCCGATTATTGACAATGTCCTGGAGTTGCTCGATCTCGGTCATAAACGCAATGACTACGTCAACGGACTCTCGCGAGGCATGAAGCAGCGGCTGTGTCTGGCGAAAACCCTCGTCCACGATCCGCCTGTCCTGATTCTCGATGAACCCGCCAGTGGCCTCGATCCACGAGCTCGAGTGGAGGTCAAAGCGTTGCTCAAAGAACTGCGAAAGATGGGCAAGACAATCCTGATCAGCAGCCACATCCTGACGGAACTCGCCGATTGCTGCACGTCGATCGGAATCATCGAACGCGGGCAGTTGCTGATGCACGGACCGATTGCCGAGGTGTACCGGAAAATTCGCCGCAACCGCATGGTGGAGATTGCTTTCACTAAGAATGAGGAAGCGGGCATCTCGATTCTACGCAGCAGCCCCGCCTTGCGAGACCTGGAGATTCGCCCCGACCGGGTGATCGCTGAACTCGAGACCGATGACGCGGGGCTCGCCGAGCTGCTCGACTACCTGGTTTCCCAGGGGGTGAAGATTCGCTCGTTCAACGACCGCGACCCCACTCTCGAAGATGTCTTCATGTCCGTCACCCAAGGCCTGGTCAGCTGATCAGCTAGCCGATGGGCCGCTAGTGGTCGCCAGCGACTCAAAGTCTTAAACTGGGAGTCGGTCGACGTCCCTGATCAAGCAAGATTTGCAACGATTTGCGTATGGCTTCGAGAGCGGCAGGACGCTCTCGATTTCCGATTCCCTCTTTCCCTGAGCTGCACCATGTCCCTCGAACCAGCACCTTCCGAATCACTGCGAGTCCAAACCGCCTTGGCCGCCGTCGAACATGCCTGCCAAGAAGGGAAGATCACGGCTGGGGCGGTGGAGAATATCCGCGCTTGGTTGACGGAGAATCGCTATCGCGAATACCGCGATAGTGTGCTGCAGCACATTTCCGATGCCCAGTGGCAAAAACTCGACGACGTGTTTTGGACAGTGATTCCCTTCGGCACTGGCGGCCGGCGGGGCCGGATGTACGAGATCGGCTCCAACGCGATCAATGACCGCACGATCGGTGAAAGTGCTCAGGGGTTGGCTGACTATGTCGTGAAGTATCACGGCGGCGAGAAACCACTTTCCTGTGCGATCGCCTACGACACGCGTCACCGCTCGCGTCACTTCACCGAGCTATGTGCCGAGGTCATGGTGGCCGCTGGGATCAAGGTCTACCTGCTCGATGACTACCGAGCCACTCCGCAGCTGTCTTTTGCCGTCCGCCACCTGCAGTGCGATTGTGGCATCATGGTCACGGCCAGCCACAATCCACCGAGTGACAACGCAGTCAAGGTGTACTGGTCCAGTGGTGCCCAGGTCCTACCGCCACACGACAAGGCGATTATCCAAGGCGTGATGAATTGCCAGGAGATTAAACGCGCGAACTTTCAACAGGCGCTCGCCGATGGTCAGGTCGAGATCGTCACCGAACAAGTCGACGCAGCGTACTTCGATGCGGCGGTCCAGTGCCAATTCGCCGGGCCGCGTGATGTGCGGATTCTGTACTCTCCGCTGCACGGTGTTGGCGAAGCAGCCGTGGTGCCATTGTTGCACCGTGACGGGTTCGAGGACGTGACCGTTTACGAGCCGCATCGGCAACCCAGCGGCGACTTCCCCAATGTTCCTGGGCACGTATCGAATCCTGAGAACAAGGCCGTTTTCGAAAAGCCGATCGAACAGGCACGCAGCGAAGGATTCGATCTCATCATGGCTACCGACCCGGATTGCGATCGGCTCGGCGTTGCAGCACCCTTGACGACAGATTCCGCAGGACCGTGGGGGACATTCACCGGCAACCAAATCGCCGCGCTGCTTGCCAATTTTATTCTCGACAAAGCCGTCGCAGCAGGAATAACCAACCCGCAGTCCTACGTCGTCAAAACGCTTGTTACGAGCGAGTTGGTCCGCCGGATCGCGGCCGGGCACGGTGTCCGCTGCGTCGGCGATCTATTGGTCGGCTTCAAATACATCGCCGAAACGATGGATCAGGAAGGACCAGATGACTTCTTGTACGGCTGCGAAGAATCACATGGCTATCTCGTCGGTTCCTACGCCCGAGACAAGGACGGTGCGGTCGCTTGTATGTTGATCAGTGAGCTGGCGGCGGAGTTGAAAGCGAAGGGCCAGTCGATGCACGACTATCTCGGGGAACTGTACCGCGAGCATGGTCTGCACCGCGAAGATCTGATCAATGTCTTCATGGAAGGCAGCGAAGGCATGGCCGCGATGACATCCCTGATGAAAGCGTTCCGTGAGAACCCACCTCAGAGCCTCGGGGGAATGACGGTGCGGCACGTCCGCGATTATGGCAGTAATACCGTGACGACACTCGGTGAATCACCCAATACTCAGCCGTTGGCGGGGCCGACTGGAAATCTCGTCATCATGGACATGATCGAGGAAGGCAACTATGTCGCTGTGCGGCCGAGTGGTACCGAACCGAAAGTGAAATTTTATATCTTCACACGGCTCGAGGCGAACAAGTCTCAGAACCTCGAGGCCGCCGATACCAAATTGGTCGACCGCATCGCCGCGATTGAAACAGACGTGCGAGACTTTGCGCGAGTGAGCGTCTAACAAATCGGCACGTATTTTGGGATGTCACCGCCGGCGTCTGGCGGTGTCGCAAAAGCAGAACAGGTTTTGCTATCGCACGTTCACATCGACAGGCGGGATGCCCGCTCAATTCAACCTACCGCCGCTCCGAGAGACACTACCGATGAAGATTTTGCTTGCCGTTGACGGATCAGCTCACTCGCTCGCTGCCTGCAGGTATCTAGCTGCGTTTCCATTGGGGAAACCGACCGAAGTGGAGATCTTGACCGTCGTCAATCCACCCGACGTTGTGCTGACGGGGCAAACGGAGTTGTGGTATCCCCAGTTCATCGAGCACCAAGAAGAGCGGGCTCGGCAGGTGACCGAGACGGCACGTGACGCGATCAGCCATCTCGACGCTTCGGTAACCTCGCACCAAATGACGGGACATATTGGGCACTGTATCGTTGAGCGTGCCAAGGAAAATCAGGCCGACGTTGTCGTAGTCGCCGCGAAAGGGCACTCCGCCTTCGAACGAGTCTTGCTCGGAAGCGTCAGTGACTACGTCGCCACCCACGCCGCCTGCAGCGTGCTTGTCGTACGCCCGGAGATTGGCGAGGACGGGCAACCCGTCCAGGACGTCCCCGAAGGGCGTATCGGGCACGCGACGATTGCTGTGGATAATCGCGAAGTCTCTACCAAACTCATGGACGAGCTGTGCCAGTTCGCGTGGACCGACCAGCACCATCTCGTCGCGATAACGGCATCGGTCAAGTTGGAGGTCTTCCGCGAAGACATTTTGGCCACGACCATGGAAGAGGCTGCTCGCCGCCGCACCGAAGCCCGGCGCTGCGCCGATGCCGCTTCCGAGCGACTGTTGGAGTGTGGAGCCCGGTCGGAAGGATACAGCATCGAAGTAGAGCATGTGGGGGAAGGGCTAGTAGATTTTGCCGAATCCAATCACAGTGATCTGATCGTCCTCGGTGACACCGGCCGCAGCGCCCTCTCACGATTCTTCCTCGGCAGCACCTCCCGATACGTCCTGCATCACGTCCACTGCAGCGTGCTGATTATACGCTGAAGCCTGCCTGCAGTAATGTGAGCAATACTGCTACCATCTACAGCAATTGCAGGAGCTTGACTCCCGAGAACACCTCTTGATTTTAACCTTACCAACTTCTTTTGCTGGATCGATTGTCGTGAAAATTTGTGCATTCTTCTTGGCCCCTGTCACTCTTGTTCTTCTGGGGGTCACTGCTTCGGCGCATGAGGGTCACTCCCATCATGTTCAGGGCGAGAAAACTGTCGCTGGCGACCAGCGCACCTTCACGACCGTACTGCTCGAAACCTTGCCAGACAATTCGTTCAGCATGAATGAGAAAACATACACCTGGAAGCACCGTGACGACCTCGGGGGCCAAAGCGAAGCGATGTCGAAGGCGGCGATCGGAGGATTGCACAACAATGCTGACGAGGATCCAGAGACTCAAGAAGTCGTCACGGTGGTTGCTAACCACGGTTTGGTCACGCTCCAAGCTGATCTAAAAGAGTGGACCTTGCTGGAGAATCAGGATCCGTACTTCGCGAAAGGAATGAACGCTCACGGAACAGACTGCTTCCAGTTCGATGATGAGGTGCTGTGGGCATTTTCATCAACGAATACGCGTGAAGTCGTGATCGCCAAACGCGGAGAGATTCTAGCAAGATTGCCAAAACCCACCGGTGATGAATTCGAGAATGAAGTGGTGAATCAGTACTATCGCGACGGTGGTGCGTTCTCCCCGTGTGATGTGGTTTGGTTGCCCAAAGCTGAGAGTCTGGTGGTCGTGACGGGATACACGCCGGGCGACTATGCCTTGACGGCGAAATTCATCGATGGTCAGTGGAAATGGTCGGGTCCCGCTTGGGGTGGCAAGGTTGGCAAGGGAGGTCCCTTCCAGACGGCTCATGGCGTCGAAGTGGCAACCATTGACGGGAAAGAAACGGTGATCGTGGCGTCACGAGGTCATGGTCGAATCTACGGCTTTGACGCCAATGGCGATGCCGTGTCGTTGCCCGGGGCGAACGAACAGAAGTTCATCGCGTTGCCCGAAGGATCCAACCCGTGCAACGTTTCGCTAACGAACGACTCTGCGTTCTTACCCTTACTGAATTCGCTCTCGACGACCAATGGTGTCGCTCCCGTGCTGGTCATGGTCGACGGGAGCGTGGTCGGGAATCTCATCCCTGCGTCGTACGATGGACTCGAGTACATGCATCACATGCACGGCGTCTGCACTGTGACGCGAGATGGCGAGCTATTTGCAATTGCCTTGTCTTGGCCCAACGGCGGAGAGAACAGAAACGGAAAGCGAAACGATGGCCAGACGGCTGTATTCCAAGCCGTCGAAGTCGTTGAGCACTAATCCGCAATCAAGCGGATCCGGACGGAGGACCGGCACGGTTTCAAATTCGATGGTGCACCTCAGTCGAGTGCTCGCATATCGAGTATGCAAGGTCGTTACAGGCGACCGCTGAGTTCTTGGATCTCTTGATTGAGGATCCGGTCGTTGTCGGAGTAGTCGACAGGGACATCGATCAGGTGGACACCGCCTCTATCAAATGCATGATGGATGCTGGGTAAGAGTTGGTCGGTCGATGTCACCTGGTGACCTACCGCTCCATAGGATTCGGCATATTTCACGAAATCGGGATTGTGGAAGGTGAGTCCGTAATCACTGAAACCCATGTCCTCTTGTTTCCACTGGATCATGCCGAGAGCATCATCACGCAATAGCAGCACGACAAGATTCAACCCGAGGCGAACGGCGGTCTCCAACTCGGCGGAGTTCATCATGAATCCACCGTCCCCGCAGACGGCTATCACGCGCTGGTCGGGGTTCACCATCGCGGCCATGATCGCCGAAGGCAATCCCGCTCCCATGGAGGCCAATGCGTTGTCGAGCAACGCTGTATTGGTCGTGTAGGCAGGATAGTTTCGTGCGAACCAAAGCTTATACATGCCGTTGTCCAACGCAACGATGCCATCACGCGGCATCGCACGGCGGACATCGGCAACCAATCGCTGCGGCAGAACTGGGAACTGGTCGGCGTCCGCGTCGCGCCCAATATGCATCGAGAGTGCAGTTCGAACTTTGTCAAAGAATGTCGTATCCCACTGAAGCGGCTCAGGTAGCCGCTCGCTGATCTCATGGACGCTATCGGCGATGTCCCCAATCACTTCGAGTTGTGGGAAGTAAACGGGGTCGACCTCCGCCGAGGTGAAGTTGACATGGATCACCGTGCAACCATCCTTCTCCATGAAAAACGGCGGCTTTTCAACGACATCGTGCCCGACATTCATAATCACATCGGCGGTGTCGAACGCTCGGTGCACGAAGTCACCTGACGACAATGCGGCATTGCCAAGGAAGCAGGGATGGTCTTCACTGACCACGCCTTTGCCCATCTGCGTTGCGACACATCGTATACGCGTCTTATCCACAAATTTGTGTAGCATCTGACTGGTCCGCTTTCGGTTCGCTCCCGCACCGATCAACAACAACGGCCGTTTGGCCTTGGTCAGCACCTCAACGGCCCGTGCGATCGCCTTCTGTTCGGCGACCGGCCGGCGAATGAAGCTAGGAGGGATGATGCTCGCGTCTGTATCCTCTTGAGCGATATCCTCCGGTAGTTCCAGATGGACGGCTCCAGGGCGTTCCTCCTCGGCCCGCCGGAACGCTTCACGGACACTCGCGGGTACGAGATCTCCACTTCCAATCCGCCGCGAAAATTTCGTCAGCGGCTGCATCATGTCGACGACGTCGACGATCTGGAATTGACCTTGCTTGCTCGACTTGATCGGTTTCTGGCCAGTCAGCATCACCATTGGCATCGCGCCCAGGTTCGCATAGGCTGCCGCCGTCATAAGATTCGTCGCACCGGGACCGAGTGTCGATAGGCAAACTCCGGCCTTACCAGTTAGCCGCCCATGCGTGGCGGCCATGAATCCTGCCGCCTGTTCATGTCGGGTCAGCACCATTTCGATCGGACTGCGAGACAGCGAGTCAAGGAAATCGAGATTCTCTTCTCCCGGAACCCCAAAGATTCGCTCGACGCCCTCGTTGACCAACGCTTCGACAAATAGATCAGACGCTTTCATGGTACTTCCAATAACACTTTGGGTGAGAGGCGGCGATGGCTCTTATTTCGGCTCATCCGACGGAAGCGTGCGCCCGAGGTTTTCAAGGCATGGCTCCCGTATCGAAGGATTTATTTATAGGATGTGATTATCAATGTTCGACTGGCACTGCCGGGAGAAACGGAGCCGAGCTTTGCAGAGGTGCTGGCTTGGCAAGGGATATCTCGGTCGCCAGCGTTTCCCTGCAAAAGCGGTACGCCAATGGTGTTGTCGGTCCCTGGCGAGCGTTTGTTCGTCAGGGACGCATTTTTGAACGATCATTCGATACGAGAGCCATGCTTCAAAAAACCTTCCGCTGTGCTCTGCGCACACTTCCGTCGGATGAACCCTTATTTCTTGGCCGGTCCGAGGTGAATGAGCTTCTTGTTGACGAACTCGAGGATCCCGAGGTGCGAGAGTTCTCGTCCGTAGCCAGAATTCTTGATGCCGCCGAACGGCAACTCTGCTTGCGAGTTCGTCGGTTGGTTGACGAACACCATGCCGGTTTCAATCTGCTCGGCCACCCGCTGCCCACGCTCGGTGTCCTTCGTGTAAACGCTGCCACCGAGGCCGTAGGAGGAGCGATTGGCGAGTTCAATTGCGGCTGCTTCGTCCTTGACCACATAAACCGTCGCGACCGGACCGAAGAGTTCTTGGTCGAAGGTCGGCATGTCGGGTGTGACGCCGGTCAAGATTGTTGCGTTGAAGTACGCTCCTTCGCGATCAGGACGATCGCCGCCGAGCAGCACGGTCGCTCCTGCATCAACCGAGGATTGGACCTGCTCTTGCAATTTGACCGCCGCGTCTTCGGTTGACAGCGGCGAGAGAGTCGTGTCCTCGTCCATGGGGTCGCCAATCTGAAGGGCCGACATCGCTTCCTTGAATCCATCGAGGAATTCATTGGCGACGGGTTCCACCACAATGAATCGCTTGGCAGCGACGCAGGATTGGCCCGCGTTGACCATGCGTCCCTTAACCGCCAATTCGACGGTCTCCTTCAAGTCAGCATCTTCAAGCACGATGAACGGGTCGTTTCCGCCCAGCTCCAACACGGAGCGTTTGAGGTTCTCGCCTGCCGCAGCGGCTACGGCGGCACCGGCTTTCTCACTGCCCGTCAGTGACACGCCCTGCACCCGCGAATCTGCGATGATCGATTCAACGAACTCAGAGGGGATGAACAGGTTCGTGTACACGTCATCGGGCAACCCGCACTCGGTAAACAGCCGGGAGATGGCGTCGGCACACTGGGGCACGTTACTGGCATGCTTCACCATCACCGCATTGCCCGCCATGATGTTTGGCATCGCAAAGCGAGTGACCTGGTAGAAGGGAAAGTTCCACGGCATGACACCCATCAACACACCGATGGGTTCGTAGTGGATGTAGGCATCCGCATCGACATTCTCCATCGGTTGATCGGCAAGAAATGTCTCGGCACCGTTGGCGTAGAACTCCGCGATCTCTGCACAAAATTCGATTTCTCTGCGGCTCTCGCTGATTCGCTTGCCCATGTCAAGCGTGATCAGGCGAGCGAACTCATCGGTCCGCTCGCGAAGCTTCTCGACAAAGGTGAGGATGACTTTCTTACGCTCAGCGAAGGATGTTTTCCGCCAACTCTGATAGGCCTCGTCGGACCTCGCGACGGCCTCTAACGTCGCGTCCTTGGACAGTGGAGTGAAGGCTTTCAATTCTTCATTGGTGGCGGGATTGATGCTGGTAATACTCATGATTGGCTCCTCGGATGGGTGACTTTCGTGAAGCGACTGGGGCGTCGAAATGGGGCGTCGGGACAGGCAGTCGTGTTGTCAGGGGGATTGGGGATGGGCATGCACAGGGCAATTCCTGTCCCGACTAGTCCGGGCCCTGCTAGAACGAGCCTCGCACCGGCTTGCTTAACGGCTACAGGTCGCGGTCGCCGTGGCGAAAGTGCCGCCCTGTCAGCACGCTGAGCACAACGGAAGTTGCAAACGCTGTGCCAGGTTCTGAGGCGGTTTTCCCGCTCCCACATCGCGTGAAACTCGAACGGCTGTGAACGATCTGGACGCGTGCTTCTCGGACGTGCTACGTTCGAACTTGAGACGAACTTTCTAATTCGAGCCTATCCGAGAAGGGGTCTGACCCTTTCCAGGCGAATCATTTGACTTGGTTTTTAACAGCCATACCGGAGAGGGTCAGACCCTTCTTCGGTTAGGCGTTTTTGAGGACAAAGGACGGTCCATGCAGTCGTTGATGCGCTATCGAGATCTGGTGCTGCCTCTGGGCATCATTGGTTGCCTCGTCGTCATCTTGATACCGCTGCCGCCGCTGGTGATGGATCTGTTATTGGCAGCCAATATCACCGTTGGGGTGATCGTGCTGTTGACGACGGTGTACGTCAAAACGCCGCTCGAATTCAGCATTTTTCCGTCTCTTCTGTTGGCCACGACGCTTGCCCGGCTCGTGCTCAACGTGGCCACGACTCGGTTGATTCTCACCAGTACGGAATCGGGAGATAGCGGTGCTGTGGGGGGCGTGATCCAGAGTTTCGGCGAGTTCGTCGCTGGAGACCGGATCGAGGTGGGGATCATCATTTTTGTGATCATTGTGCTGATCCAGTTCATCGTGATCACCAAAGGGGCAACACGGATTAGCGAGGTGGCGGCGCGGTTTGCTCTCGATGGCATGCCAGGCAAGCAAATGGCGATCGATGCAGACCTCAACGCTGGCAATATCGACGAGAAAACGGCCCAGCAGCGGCGTGAGGACGTCGGCGCCCAAGCTGACTTCTATGGGGCCATGGACGGTGCGAGCAAGTTTGTTCGCGGCGATGCGATCGCCGGAATCGTGATCACGTTGGTGAATGTGGCTGGTGGTCTGTACATCGGCGTGATGCGGTACGGAATGACCGTTTCCGAAGCCGTTGAGCTGTTTACTAAGCTGACCATCGGCGACGGATTGGTTAGCCAATTGCCGGCACTCTTGATTTCGCTTGCCGCCGGATTGCTGGTCACGCGAAGTGCGAACAAGGCGAATCTGCCTGAGCAATTCCTGCAGCAGGTCTTCAGCAATCCCAAAGCACTGGCCGTGGCGGGCGGTTTTTTGTGCCTCTTGATCATGACCAGTTTGCCGACCGTGCCGATGGCGACCCTGGGCGCCGGATGCTTGGGTTTGGCGGTCGTGCTGCGGCGACAGAACGAACAAGACCTCATCGAAGACCAGGCCGCAGAAGATGCCAAGATGGCTGCGGAGTCGGTGCCACAAAAGCGGGTGGAAGACTATCTCGCAGTCGACCCGATGGAATTGTCCATCGGTGTCGGTCTGCTGTCATTGGCGGACCCCGATCGCGGCGGTGATCTGATGCAGCGAATCACGGGGGTGCGCAACTCGATGGCCGGTGATATTGGCATCGTGCTGCCGAAAGTCCGCATCCGCGATGACTTGAGACTTGAGGAAAACCAGTACGAAATCCGAATCGCGGGGAACCCGATCGTGACCGAGCGAGTGCAGCCCGACCGCGTGTTGGCAATCGATAGCGGTCATACCACTGGCGCGATCGAGGGCGAGCCGACCCAGGATCCCGCCTTCGGTGATCCGGCGGTGTGGATCGAGCCATTCCAGCGAGAGCAAGCAGCGATCTACGGCTACACGCCTGTCGAACCGGCCGCTGTGCTGGCGACGCACCTCCAGGAAATTGCTCGCGGCCATGCCGATGAGTTACTGACCCGCGACGCTACCAAACACCTGATCGACGAACTCAAGGAAGCCGCTCCGGCAGTGGTCGAGGAGCTAATCCCCGGCTTGCTCCACGTCGGCGATGTCCAGCAGGTACTGCAGATTCTGTTGCGGGAAGACGTTCCTATCCGGCAATTGGCCATGATTTTGGAAACGCTCGGTGATCACGCTGGCACGACAAAAGATCCGGTGCTCTTGAGTGAGCACGTGCGTCAGCGGTTGGCTCGCACGATCAGCACGCGGTATCGAGATGAAAACGGCCAAATTCACGTGATCGCGATCGATCCTGCGATGGAAGATCGGATTGCTGCGGGGATAGAGCATAACGAGAGCGGACTTTTTGTGCGGATGAGCCCATCTGCTGTCGACTCGACTTGCGAGAAAATCTCCGTTGGTGCTAAGAAATTGATAGCGCTGGGGCATCGCCCGGTCGTTTTGGTGAGTCCACGGATCCGTCCGGGACTGCACAAGATCGTCGCCGCTTCGATGCCCCGCGTGCGGATCCTTTCCTACAACGAGATCACGCAAGATACGCAAATCCGATCGCATGGCGTGGTGAGTGATTGATGTCCATAAAAACGTTTAAAGCAGCAAACCTGCAAGCCGCACTGGCCGACATCCGGGAACAAATGGGACCGGACGCCTCGGTGCTGCATACACGCCAGGTCCGAGATGGCTGGCTCGGTTGGCTCGGCCGTACTCAGGTCGAGGTGGTCGCGGGATTGCGCGGCGCCAATAACCTCCCTTCGAGCGCCCCAGCTGAAGATGAAGGTCACTCGCATTTTGAATTTCCGGCGGCATCGAATGACGTTGCATCAGAACGGTTCTCACGTCTTTCCTTGAGTGGATCACCACCGGTAAATTCGATCGAGTTCCCACAATCCCCCCACGCCGCCGACGTTGATCCACTCAGTATCGACCCCCTGGTGGTGCCCCTGCGGCAAGCCGGTGTGCCCGAACCCGTGATCCGACGTTGGCTGGCCTCCGCACAAAGCTTTGCAGCCAATCTGAATGAAAACGACGGAATTCCCTACGACGTGAGTGGACGACTTGAACACCTGCAACGGGCGGTCGCTCGCGAGCTGAATCTTTGCGGGCCGATCCGAACTCAGCCCGGAGAGCGGCATGTGGTCGCTTTGGTGGGTCCGACCGGAGTCGGCAAAACCACCACGGTTGCCAAACTCGCCGCTGGATTCCGGATCGAGGCGCGGCGGCGCGTCGGGCTATTGACGATCGACACCTATCGCATTGCCGCGGTGCAACAGCTCCAGGCGTATGCGGAGATCATGGACCTGCCCATGCAGGTCGTTGAAAAACCGGAACAAATGCAAGTTGCCATGGATCAACTCGGCGATGTGGACTTGGTGCTCATCGACACGGCAGGGCGCAGCCCGCGCAGCGACGCGCGAATCGATCAATTAGCCGAGTTCCTCCGCGCCGCGAAACCCGACGAAACTCATCTCGTGCTCAGCGCGACGAGTTCGAGCGAAAACATCCTATCGACTCTGAGCGGCTTCACACCGGTCCGAGCGACCTCAGTGATCTTGACCAAACTCGATGAGACACCACACACCGCCGGGGTGCTCTCAGCACTGACGGCGAGCGAACGCTACCTATCGACACCCCTCAGCTACGTGACGCACGGCCAACAGGTACCTGATGATATTGCCGTCGCCGACGCACCCCATCTCGTGGATTCCCTATTGCCGATGACGCCCTTGACGGTCCCGTTCGGCGAAGCTGCGTGACCAAACAGGTCGCAATCGGGCGAGAGGCTCTTTCGCTACTCGCTAATACCGCAAAACATTTTGGTTCATCCGACGGAAGCGTGCGCAGAGCACAGCGGAAGGTTTTTTGAGGCATGGCTCTCGTATCCCATGATCGTCCAAAATGCGTCCCTGACGAACAAACGCTCGCCAGGGACCGACAACACCATTGGCGTACCGCTTTTGCAGGGAAACGCTGGCGACCGAGATATCCCTTGCCAAGCCCGCACCTCTGCAGAGCTCGGCTCCGTTATCTCCCGGCAGTGCCACCTAACATTCACTATCTCCTCCGACAAATAAATCCGTGGATACTGGAGCCATGCCTTGAAAACCTCGGGCGCACGCTTCCGTCGGATGAGCCAACATTTTCCCGTTTTTTACCTCAAGAACTTAAACGACCCAAGCCGATAACGAGAACTGTTGCGGAACGTGAATAGCAAAGCTCACTTGAGAGAAATTTCACGATGCCGATTAATCAATTTGGGAGACGCGACACAACCGAGATCAAAATCAGTCACCGGTGATGTGAAAAGAACCGGAGTTGACTTTGGACTCGGATGCGAGTTATCTCGCAGAGATCGTTTGCCATGGGACGACTGTCCCCGGCGACGAGATCGGCGAGTGCCCAAACGAGAAGTAGGCAATGGAACTTTGGCAAGGACGCCGGAATTCATTTCCAACCGCTTCAAGCTAACAATTTAAGTAGAAACATTTCATTGTCAGGCCGATTGACTTGCCCTTCCCGGCATTTCAAGAATCTGGCGATCAGTGATCATCATGGAGGATTCGATGCCCGCCGCTGCCCCCGTCGACGAAGAAATCGCCCAAGTCTGGGATTCATTCAAAGCCATTACCAAAGACCATCCCGACTACGAAAGTTTGCGAAATCAACTCGTCGAACGCTTCATGCCCTTGGTGAGATACAACGGTGAGCGTATTTGGCAGCGGCTCCCCGATGGCGTCGAACTCGATGACCTGATCAGCGCCGGCATCTTTGGTTTGATGGACGCGATCGATGCCTACGATCGCGACCGCGGTGTCAAGTTTGAGACCTACTGCGTGCCACGAATTCGTGGTGCCATGCTCGACGAACTGCGGACAATGGACTGGGTGCCCCGGCTCGTCCGTAGCAAAGCCAGCAAACTCGGCGCCGCTACGAAGCATCTCGAAACGCGGCTGGGACGGACTCCCACTGTTGCCGAGATTGCCGATCATATGGAACTCGATGTTCGTGAAGTCGAGAAGATGCAGACCGAAGCCAATGCCGTCGGTGTCGTTTCTCTGAATAAAAAATGGTATGAGACGGACAGCTATAAAGACGTCCGTGAAATCGACATTCTCGAAGATAAAAAGGGTGAAGACCCCACCCGACGCGTTCAGAAAACCGATCTGATGCGATTGGTTACCAAGGGGCTCAATCGCAACGAGCGTCTGATCATCATCCTCTACTATTATGAAGAGCTGACGATGAAGGAAATCGGTGCCACGCTCGATCTCTCGGAATCGCGGGTCAGCCAGATGCACACCTCGATCGTCACCCGACTGCAACAGCAACTCGGTGTCCGACGACTCGAATTCGGTGCCTGAGCATGCGGGTCGCCCATGTGATCACGCGGATGATCATCGGCGGTGCACAGGAAAATACGCTGTTGAACTGCCAGGACTTGATCACCGAGCACGGTGACGAGGTCTTGCTCATCTGTGGACCAGAAACCGGTCCCGAAGGCGATCTGCTAGGCCGACAGCAGTCATCGGGGCAGGGCAGGGCAGGGCGGACGGGCTCCGCAAACGTGCCCGTTGAAATCATCGATCCGCTCCGCCGAGCGATACACCCAACACGAGATTGGCAGGCATCCCGCCGACTCGCTCGCGTTCTCGGTGAATTCGCTCCCGACGTCGTTCACACGCACAGTGCCAAGGCCGGGTTGCTCGGTCGCCAGGTCGCCTGGAAACAGTTCCTGTCGTCGCCAGATCGTCGCCCAGCGGTTATTCATACGGTTCATGGAGCCCCCTTTCATGAGTATCAATCGGCTCGCGCGAAGCAGTTCTTTATCGCCTGTGAACGTTGGGCCGCTCGTCGTTGTCATCACCTCATTAGCGTCGCCGATGCGATGACCGACCGGATGGTGTCCGCAGGCGTTGCCCCGCGGGAGAAGTTCACCACGATCAGCAGCGGCATGAACGTCGAGCCCTTCCTGGCGGCAAATGAACATCGGGAGCGAGTTCGGCATCACTACGGGATCGGACAAGAACAGGTCGTGATTGGAAAGATCGCTCGATTGTTCCATCTCAAGGGGCATGCTGATTTGATCGGCGCGGCGAGAAAAGTGGTCGATGCCTGCCCGCAAGCCCGCTTTCTGCTAGTCGGTGACGGTGTGCTACGGGAACCTCTGCAAGCTCAAATCGCCGAGCTTGGATTGACCGACCACTTCATTCTGACGGGGTTGGTTCCGCCGAGCGAAGTGCCTGCCATGATCGGAGCTATGGACCTGCTCGTCCACACGTCCTACCGCGAAGGGCTCGCCCGGGCGCTCCCGCAGGCATTGATTGCGGGAAAACCTGTAGTCAGCTACGACATCGATGGCGCTCGCGAAGTCGTGATCGATCATGAAACGGGATACTTAGTGCCGCCCGCCGATCATCGAATGCTCGCCGATCGCTTGATCGAATTGGCCCGGAATCCCGAGCTTCGATTCCAGCAGGGCAGGGCAGGGCAGCTCCGCTTCACCGACCAGTTCCGTCACCAGACGATGACGCGGAACATCCGGCAACTGTATCGCCAACTTCTTGCCGAGCAGCCGACCAAGCGAGATACCGGGCAACGCTGACCGGGTGTGCTGTGGCGCCGTCGGATCAGCCGTTTCGGCATCGCTGGGTGGCGTTTTACTTCGCTTCAGTCGGAAGTTATCTCTGTGAAGCCTTCCGATAGCTGACGACCGTGTCCCAAGAGATTGTCGGAAATTTGGTTTCCCTGCCCGCCGCGGGCTCGAATGGATACCGATTGATCGGCTGCATCGTCGCGGTGGTCGATGAGGCAATCCGATACCCGACTGCGGGAAACGTCGTCTAGCAAAATTCCACAACTCCCACAGTCGACGATCGTGCAGTCAGTGACATTGAAACGATGGCTGTTTCGGATCACCAATGCTGCGCCCCCATCGCCATCTCCCCCTACGGCCCCATCGATGTGGTTTGCATTGATCGTGCAGCCATTGCACTGGTCAAATATGATCGCCTGCTTTGCCGCCGCACCATCACCATAGGAGTAACGCGGGTTGCGATCGAAGACGTTGTCAGACATCACGATGCTTCGCGAGTTGGCGACACGCACGTTTGCCGTATACCCCTTCCAGATGGTGTTTCCGGTAATCGTCACGCCGCGGGCGTTCTTGATGTCAACATTGTACTGGACATCAGACAGGATGTTATTAGCGATCGTGATATTGCCATGGCGGCGTTCGGGTGTGAATTCTCGCAATTTGGAATGGGCGTCGATGCGAATATTTGCCGAATCGGGAGCCCCGTGAGTGTGTTGGATCGTGCAGCCGACGATGGCCACCTCACCAATGGAACCTTCTTCAGAGACCAACAGCACATTGGCGGCTGGCTGAGATTCCTTGCCGCCCATGTTGCCTTCGATATCGCAGGTACCAATATGGACGTTCCGGACATCACCACCGCGAATCACCACGCCGCCTTGTTCATTGTAGCTGATATGACACCCGACAATGTTCGATTGATGTAGGTTGACGTTGTCGTAGAACACACCCGCCCCACGATTCTCGTACAGGTGACAGTCCGATAGCACGACGTTCCGGTTGCGATTGACGAGATGGATGCCATGCCATGCTTTCCGAACAACGACGCGAGTGATGGTCAATTGCATCGTGCCATCCGCTTCGATCCCACAAGCAAGATCGTGGGCACCGACAATCTCAATTCCGTCGATCATCGGGGTACGCTGGTTCTCCCAAACGTTGTCCTTGACGGTATGCGGCGCCGCTGTACCGCTATGGGTGCCGACCAGTCGGAACGCCGGGCCAGCGCCCTCCATGATGACCTGCGGCGTTCCATCTCCGACCAACGAGGTTGGCCCGACGAGATCGAGATCGACGACAATGGTCTTCGTGATGCGGTACTTTCCTTTGGGAAAACGGACTGAGCCGATCCGTGAGTCCACCGCTCTTTGAATTGCATCCGTCTCGTCAGCAACACCGTCGCCGATGGCACCAAAATCTCGAATCGTCTTCCTATCCGAGTTGACCTGTTGCCGGGCAGGCTGCTCAGCGTTCGCGATGTAACTGAAGTGAAGCAGCAGCATCATACCGGCCAATAAGAACACGCTCGCATCTCGTAGTGCGTCTCGTAGGTAGACCATAGGATATCTTTGTTCTTGGGTAGGAGCAGTGTGCAGATTTTACGACTCGAATTGAGTTGACATGATCACCCATTCAATACCATCACCGTCGCCGCCCACTTCCTCGTGGGTCGCGATATTGACGGCCAATGGAAGGCAATCGTGGCCGTCACCAAGCCATTTGGTATCGCGCAAGGTATTGCCAGCCGCGGTTAAGTCCTGTTGCAGACTTGGCCATTCATTCCCGCCAAAAAGCATTACGCCATTGTATGCCAAGAGCCCGCCGAGAAACTCGATGTCCTGAACTCCCACGTCATCGTATCGAACGCGAATCCACGAGCCATCGGTTTCGTGCTCGAAGTCGTCTTCGGTCTCGAAGTGGGACTGAGGCGGTGGGAAAGCGTCTCGCATTCGTTCACGGACTGCCGAGCGTGACATGCCAAAGTGAATCGCGAGCGCACCACGTTCAATTCCCCTCTGCGGCTTCAGTGTCCATTCAGTCATTGGTCTCGTCTGTCCAACGGAAGGTTTGTACGAAGCCGGTTCTGATCGAAGCGGTTAACGTCGCATACCAAACATTGTACCAACAGAACGGACGCTGCCAAAGATCGCAGGCGTTCGCGGGCTGGCACCAGCGGGAACGTGACCGAAGCGATTGACTTTGCCCACCGAGAGATTCTCCAACGACGACAGCCGTGACTTTGCGTAAAAACCATGTCATGTGCCTACCCAGCATCACTTTTGATGTCGCCGAAATCGCGGTCCGCAAGTTTCGCGGACTCGATGAACACCATTAGTTTGTCGCCGTCGTGCCAGCACCAATCGAATTCGTCGAAGGAGTGAGTGGTAAGAAATGAAATCCAGTCGCCCGCGGGAGTTGGGTCGTATGCAAGTGAAGTGAAAAGCGAATGCCCGTCAATGGTTGGCCAAGAGAATCCGAGAACATAACCCTCGTGGCCCTAGAAAACCTCGCCGTCCTCGTCAAACGCGTAGAAGAGGGAAAGCAGGCCAGAATCCGGAAGCGAATCGGGGCGATCTGTTATTTCGGAGAAGTCGATTTGACCGAGGAATCGGTATTCGCCAACGTCATGGGCCGGCCAAGCAAAGTCGGCGGGCAGGAAGGGGGGCCACCGAAACGGCTACCCGCGTCAGTGCCAGTTTCGTCCGCGAGGGTGATGTTCGCACAGGGTTTGGCGAGTGCAAGAATGTAGTCAGCGTGTTCAGAAACGGCTTTCAGTTTGGAATCGGTTTGCGTGAGTGTTTCGAGGTTCAACGTTGGCCAACCCAAAGATTCCGCAATGACGAAGTCGCGGCAGCGCGGCGAAACCATGTTGGGCGACTATGCGTCGGATCCCGGAAAGGACTCAAGGTAGATCTCCGAACTCGTGGGGACAAGCGATATCGCGTTTGCCGTCAGTTCGACATCTCGACCGTTGTAGTCAATCAATGCGACGGTAACCGGCCCACCGATATCCAGTGGGAAAGGGACGCAGTTGTCATATCGGTCGCTACGAACGGTGATGGATCCGCCCTGCAACTTGGTCGGAAGCTCAGTAAACGGTTCGCGAAATGCGCCGTGCCGAAGCACGACATCAAGGTCAAGCATGAAAACATCGCCCGCCTCGAAACCGGGGCTCGTTGGAGCACGATGTAGCAGTGCAGGCGAAAGGCGGAGCACGAGGTCACCGTCGCGCTGCCCGCAGTGCGTCACGATGGTGTCGTGAAGTTCGATTGCAGAAAGCATCTGTTGCCCCACGGAAGGTTTCGCGACGCCGCCCTAAACGAAGCGAACGACGCCTGAATTACGTGAAATTGTACCAAGGCCAGCCAGCGCAAAAACCATGTTATCGGACCCGGTGAATCGCCAAGACGGCTGGTCATCTCAGAGGGCTTCAGTGACGGCCCGCACGATATTGGTAGCATCACAGGCGTAGAGATCAGCGCCACCAAAGGGGTTGAGTTCGAGTAGTTGCAATTCGCCGTCACATTCGCAAACGTCAAGAATGTAGGCGTCAGCAGGTGCCGGAATAGCATTGGCAACCACCTGCGCGAAGGTCCAAGCCTCGCTCTGGGGTTGGTCCGGAGCAGCCGAACGCGTCGGAGCGTCGTAAGCGGAGCCAGCAACAACCGAATTACGAACAATGACGAATCGCCATTCTCGCCCTACTTTGCGAATCGGCGCGGCAATGATCGGCAGTGATTCGTCATCGAAGTAGAAACCGTGATCCAATGCTTTGAGCGTTACCACAGCCACGTCAAGTACGCGACCACTGAACGGTTTCAAGGGGCTGTTGGGGCGAACGAAAATGCGATCGGTGCAGCCGATTGCTGCGGCAACGTCAGCGGCAGACGCGACGAAGTCATTGGCGGGCATCAAACGCCAATCGGCGTGAAGCAACCAATCGCGAGCAGATTCGTACCACGCCGAGCAGCAGAACGAAGCGGTGTTGCAGAATGATCCCGGCGACCAGTCGAGCTCGTCGTGGATACGAGCGGCGTTACCAAGCGAGCCATGGAAAAACGTGTGAGTGCCGCCAAGATCGGGCGGTAGCCCATCGGACCACCAAGCGTCGCTCCAATCGACGAGACGATGCCCCGCATCACGGACAGCCGCGCGAAGAGGCGAGTGTGAATCGGGGAAAACGTCGGATTCAAGGACCCACGTTGCAGGAGTCATTTAAGCTAGGGTCCGCTAACGGAAGGTTTTTACGACACCGCCCTGAACGAAGCGAGCGAGTCTGAATTGCGAGAAATTGTACCAAGGCCAACGCCCGTTGCCAAAGAGCGAAGGTGTGCCGAAGGCCCATGCGTAAAAACCATGTTAGGTGACGCGGGGATTTTCGAGATAGTGATGCTCAACGTGTCCACTCTCAAGGTTCACGATATCAGAAGTTGGATTGACGTAGATTTGGTGGAGCATGTACCCAGCGGACGAGAACGCCCAGCGAAACCAATCGGCCCCACGATGGTTGTCGGGAAGAAAGTCGGCGATCGGGGAGGTGTAGAAAACGGGCGGCAAGTCGTTGATGGCGCAACCAATGCCCCCGTACAGTCGGTTGGGTAACGCCAAAATCTCGGCGTGAGTCAGATCGAATAGCGGCAAGACATCGGGGAGTGAGGAAGCAGCGCCAGATTCACGAACCAATCGCGAATACGTGTCCCAGTCGGATGGACGAATAGAGACCGGTTGGTAGTAGACGTCGATCCGGTGGGCGTCAACGAATGATTGCAGGTCACGGAACCCATCGAGAATCACGTAGTCGCGAACGGTTGCGTGCGTGACGTTGAGGGCAATGCGCGAGTTGTCAGCAAGTTCGAGTTCGCAGCCGGATGCAGCGTCGTGGATGGCAACGAGTTTGGATGGCACGGTCTGCCCCTGAGTAGACTAGCGTCACCTAACGGAAGGTTTTTACGACACCGCCCTGAACGAAGCGAACGATGTCTGAACTGCGGAAATTCTACCAAAGCTATCGCCCGTTGCCAAAGAGCGAAGGTGTGCCGAAGGCCTAGCGTAAAAACCATGTTGTACGCCGTTAGCGCAATCGCACGGTCTCATCTGGTTGAAGCTCGAAGGACAGTTCTGAACCGGGGCGATCCGGTACCCAGCCCGCATCGACAGCAGCGGCCATGATGGTACGGACAAGTGACGGCGTTATCGCGTCGTAGTGAAAGTCGGGCGGAGGCGGGCCGCCCATGTTGAGATAGCGGTCGCGGTGCGGGACAGTGACGACAATGCGTTGTCCATTGTCAACCGATTGCACAACCAAGAGTACGTATTCGGGCGAGGACAACGTGCGCGCAGAAACCGCCCAACGGTAGTCGATGCCGTCAACGTGGATTGGTGAACTGCGTTTGCGTGCGAGCGTCACAAGTCGAATACCTGAGGCGTACAACGGAAGGATTTTACGACACCGCCCTGAACGAAGCGAACGATGTCTGAACTACGAGAGATTGTACCAATGCCAGCGAGCGTGACCAACCAAGGAAGGTGTGCCGAAGGCCTAGCGTAAAAACCATGTTACACGACCGTTGCGCTACGTTGGGGTCTGCCATTCCGATTGATCCACAACAATCACGCTATCACGGAACGGCACGTAAGTTCGCGGGGCACGGAAATACGGTTTCATCACCAGCCAGAAGTCGCCAGTTAGCAGTTCGCTCGCGGCCTGTACAATGTCACGTCCAAGCGGCGGTACGCACGGGTAATTGTAGGAGTTTAAGGTGAGTCGTCCATCAGCGGAAAGCGAATAGTGCGCGATGTACCCGCGAGCGATGGCGGAGTTGCGAACACGATTGTCGGGAAGATTCGGTGGCGACGAATGCGGGTATGGTTCGCCCCATCCATGGTTGGTCGCGATGTCACCGGTGATGACGCGGTAAAGACGAAGCGGGCCGAAGTCAACATCGGGGTGATCGTTGTCGAGACGTTCGGATGCTTGGTCGGTCACGGTTACCTGAGGTCGTTTAACATGTTTATAGGCGACACCCTGTCGCAATAAACGCAAGGTGTCGGAAAGTGGGTTATTTTGGCGGTTTGGGTGGAGGGATGCAAGGATGTTTTTTTCTTTCCTCGAGTTTTCGAAGAATTTGCATGATTTTTTTCTTGATCGGTGAACACAGAGCGTTAGATTCGAAGTTGGTGTTTCAGCTTTCGAGCTGGGGGGGCGGCCTGGCGGATCTAGCTGTTGGGAGACTCGCGGCGGCTGGCTGTGTTGAGGGGAGCAATGCCATGGACCCGAATGAATTGTTCAATGAGGCGGCGAAGATCACTTCGCGAAACACTATCTCGGCGGCCTACGACGAGCACCGCTCTCATGTGGGCAAATCTGCCGAAGCCAGACGGCCGGACGAGGATTCTCGAGAGACATCAGGGTTGGTCACAGGGGATCAGCAGGAACGCATTGAGAAACCGGTTCGGGATCCGATTCACCGCTATCGCGACGCGACTGCGTATCGTGCTGCGATCGGACGCGACGCGCCTCGCGATCAAGTGATCGACACACGGGATTTTCGCAGTGAGATGGCTGCCATCGATTTGAGAACACAGCGTCCGTCTCAAAGAGAGTTCGTCAGACTGATGTACCGTGAGATGAAGATTCGGAATTTTAAAACGAAGACGATCAAAGCCTATATCGGCGCACTCAAATCGATTCTGCGTTGGTCGGGTCGACTCCCGCACGAAATGGATCGAGAGACAGTCAAGGAGTACCTGCTATACCTCGTGGAGACAGACCGCGGTTTTTCTCATGTGGGTGTTCATCTGTCGGGGATCCGGGATGCCTTCGATAAATTCTGCTTTCTCGATATCACGCTGGGGATCGAGACGCCCAAGCGAGACAAGAAGAAGCCAATTGTGTTGAGCAAGGACGAGGTCCGGCGGTTGATTGAGGCTGCCGTGACGCTGCGCGACAAACTGCTTTTGGGACTTATGTATGCGACAGGGATGCGGGTCAGCGAGGTCGTTCGAGTTCGCTGGCGCGATGTTGACTTGGATCGCAATGTCATTGCGATCGTGCAAGGCAAAGGCAACGTCGATCGCCAAGTCATGTTACCCGAGGCGTACCGCTCGCTATTTCGTTCGCTAAAAGAGGAGTGTGGTGGCGACTCGTATTTGTTCCCGAGCGAGTCTGCGACGAGGCAAACGTCCAACGCCGTACGGTATCTGAATCCTCGTACTGTCCAGCGAGTGATGAAGCGAGCGGTCGCTGTCGCCGAGATCGCCAAGCCTGCCACACCACACAGCTTGCGTCACTCTTTCGCCACCCACAGTTTTGAGGACGGTTGTGATATTCGCCGCATCCAGAAAGTGCTTGGTCATGTGAGGTTAGAAACGACGACCATCTATGTACACGTGGCAAAGCCTGCCGATCCGGCGCAGATGCCCAGTCCGTTGGACCGGATGGCAGGCAGCGTTCTTCCGTCAGAGAAGTCTCATGACGCGGTGGCTGACAAGCCGGGCGATACGACTCCCGAAGTAGAGCGGCTGAACGGTTTTGATACGTTGCCTCAGATTCATGTCAAACAATTCGAGGGCGAAGAGTCTGTGCGAGTGACGATTGAGATTAACCGCGTTGGACAGCGAGTGTTTTTGACAGGCACCCGTGCGACTGAGTCACGCCCCGGTTTCTGGACCTTGGCGATTCCACCATTGGAGGCGTGGCGAGAGGAGATCCAAATGCTTGACCCGGGGCAACGGCGGGCGATCGGCGAAGTGGAGTTTTACGAGTTCTTGCGAAAATCGATCGGCCAGCGACTTGCTCATGGTGGCGGTCGCGCGGAATCGTCCAGTCCAGCGCCGAAGCGAACTCGCTCAAAATCTCTCGAAGAATCGCTTTCTCGAACCGCGCGAGAGACCGGAGCGGATTACCGTGCCGCACACAGGCCTGGGGAACGGGTTGCATAGGATGGCCGCATCGCCCTGTAGTATCTGTCGCCCCGCTGGGGCTTTGGGATTCGTCTCCCGTCCAAATCCACGGGCTCCCGCCCGTGGCTACAACCTGTCGTCCCATTCGGGACTAACAAAATCGACATCCCTCGCGGTTGCAGAGCAGGCCATACGAACGCCAATACGGGTAGTCACGCCAAGCGATGGATCGTCGGGTGTCAGCTCTACAATCCGGCGAGCTGTTGCTCAGCATCCCCGAATCGGTCGAGCTTCACGCCCATGCGGTCCATGATCGAGAGGTACATGCTGCATAATTTGCGATCATCGTCGTCCTTGCCTATATAATCCAGCACGCGACCGGTTTCTAAGGTTCCCGACAAACCGCCCGTTAACAACACCGGCACCTTGCTCGAGTCGTGTGCGTTACCCGACCACATGCTCGAGATGAATAGCAGGCACGAATGATCCAGGACCGTGGAGTCGCCTTCGGGCATCGCATCGAGCTTGCTCGCCAGGTACGCGTACTGCGAACAGTAGTAGCGAGAGATCCGTTCATATTCGTCCGAGCGATCGTTGTGCGATGCCGAGTGATGCGTGTTGGTGACATCGAGGAATGGATAGAACAGCCCCGAGAGGTCACGGTTGAGCAGCAACGTTGCTACCCGCGACTTGTCGGTTTGGAAACCGATGGCGACGAGGTCGCACATCAATCGCATGTGTTCGCGGATGTCTTCGGGCAGCCCGTCATCGGGTCGTTTCATCTTCGCCATGTCCTGGCCGCGATCCTGGGCACGCGCGGCCGCCTTGGACTGCGCCGCGCGCATCGACGCGGCTCGCTTTTCGACTTCGCGGACGCTGCTCAGGTACTCGTCGATCTTTGTGCGGTCGGATCGACTGACCCGGCGGCTCAGCGACGCGGCGTCTTCTTGGACGCGGTCCAGGATGCTCTCCATCCGTCGGCTGCCGTGATTATCAAAGAGCGAATCAAAGGCGAGCGAGGGGTAGACTTCCATCGGCACGGGCGAGGTCGCATTCTGCCACGAGATGTGCGAACTGTAGGCCATCGAGAAATTCGTTTCGTGATACCCCGTGACCGGTTGCTCACAGCCCAACACGAGGCTGGGGGCAACCGTTTGATTGGCGAAGTGATTGGCGAGCACTTGATCCATGCTGATATCACCGCGCAGTTCCGAGCCCTTTTTGAGCGATGCGCCCGAGAGGATGTTTCCGGTTTGGCCGGGATGGATCCCGACATCGGTCGCGTTCTCATTGAACAAGCCGGTGATGAAATTCATCTTGTGCTTGATCGCTTCCATCGGCGCGAGACTTTTGCCGAGCTCCATATCGGTGCCACTGCCCTTGGCCCACCAATGGTCTTGGTTGATTCCACAGCCCATGAATACGGCGGCGAAGCGTTGCGGCGAGGCAAGCGTCTCCGCAGCGGCAGACTGCTCACCACCCCAGACGGGAATGGATTCGAGCCATGGTAGGGCCATCGCCACGCCTGTGCCGCGCAGCAACGTGCGGCGCGAAACGGCTCGGTTGAATCGATTCGATGACGAGCTTGCAGGTTTCATGGGATTGCTACCGTCTCTTGAAGAGGAATATGGACACGCTTGTTCAAAAACGCAGGGCTCGCCACGATCACGTCGATCATCGAGCTGAATCGATAGTCATTGTCGGCGAGATTTTGTTTCATGTCGGAAATGACGGATTCATCGGACAACTGCAGCGTTCGACCGAGTCCAAAGGCCAAGAGTTTGCGGCATAGATTGTCGACAAAGTCATCCTGCCGCGAGCTGCGAATGTAGTCGAGCACGCCGGCCAGGCCGTGGCCTTCACTGTCATCGGGGAAGACGGCTGAATCATCGATCGCTCGTCCACCTAAATCGGCATCGCGGAGTTCACCGATCGGGCCATAGCCTTCAAAGACCAACCCCATCGAGTCGATGCGATTGTGACAGCCCGCGCAGGCGACGTCCTGGCGGTGCCGCGCCAGCGTTTCGCGGAGCGTGAAATCGCCGAGCTTCGATTCGTCGCTGGGTAGGTCCGGCACCGTCGCAGGCGGGGCGGGCACCTTCTCGCCAAGCATTCGCTTGATCAACCAGTTGCCGCGTTGGACAGGACTGGTTCGTAACCCCGACGAGTTGTGCGTGAGGAAGACCGCCATCGGCAACAAACCACCTCGCCCGTGCTGAGCGGCATGGTCCCAGCGAACCCACTGGTCGTTGGTGTCGCCCAACCGGTCGGATTCGACGCCATAATGCTGTCCCAAGACAGGATTCACAAAGGTGTGATCCGCGTAGAGAAAATCCAGTACCGAGCCATCTCGCTCGATCAGATCGCGACAGAACCGGATTGGTTCGTCCGCCATGGCTTGCCGCAGTTCATCAGTGAAAACGGGGAACCGCTCGCGATCGACACCGTTGTGCTCAGTAAACCGGCGGAAGTCCAGCCAATTACCAGCGAACTCGGTGACGAAGCCGTCGGCCCGCTCGTCGGCGAGCAGTCGGCGCGACTGGGCCACCATCACGGCTGGCTCATGCAGGCGATTGTCGGCGGCTAGTTGCAAAAGCTCTTCATCGGGCATACTCGACCACAGGAAATAACTCAGGCGGCTGGCCAGAGAGTAGTCACTCAGTGGCTGGATCGCTGGCGACGTCGACGTCGCGTTTGTTGTGGAGGTGGATACGTCATTCAGACTGGCTGCGACATCGACGCGGTAACAGAAATGAGGTGACATCAACACCGCGACCACGCCGTCTCGAATCGCTTCCTCGTGGCTGAGTCCTTCGTCTTGACGCATGGACTCGTAGAACGATCGAATCGAATCCTTTTCAGCGTCGGTCAATGGGCGTCGATAGGCACGTGCGGCAAAATCGACGAGCGCGTCGAAGTGGCGAGGTTGTGACTCGATCGTGATCTTTTCCAGACGCCGAAATGTCTTGGACATGTCTTGGAAGTAAAAGCGAATCGCTCGGAGGGCTTGGTCACTGGCTCCGACCCGCTCAGCCTTTTCGCAATACGCATCCGCCAACCCGGCCACCTTCTCAGCCGACGTGCAATCTTTATCCTCGGCGCGGTACCGATCGAACACACGATCTCGCATGAACCGGGAGTCGGTGCGATCGAACCAAATAAACCCAGAGTACTGGCGCATCGGAGCCGACGTCACAAAATCCAGCTCCAACCACAAGCGATCGAGTTCCTCTCGGGCGGCCTTATCGAGCATCAAGTCGTAGAGCGGTGCGTCGTCGCGAAAGTATCCCATCTGGCTGTGGAATCCAGCACTCAGATATCGCCCCTTGAGCTTCTTTTCCTTTTTCTGGTCGAGGTACACGCGGGCGCGTTCGGAAACGTAGAACTGGTCCGGGAAAATATCGCAGAACTCAGTCAACGATTCGCGGTAAGCCGCCGTGTCGGTATTCTCGGTCACCTCCATGAACTGGGCCGCTCGACTCCCCGCTTCCAGCCCAAAGTCGTCTTGGGGAAGGTCGTCTTCGACATAGCGTCGTCGATTGGCGACGAACTGGCGGTTCTTCCAAAGCACGAGAGACTGCGACCCGTTGTTCATCTGCGGCGAGGTCAGGTTGGGGACATGGGGAACCAACGATTCACGCAGTCCGGCGACGAACGCAGCCATCCTTTGGCATCCGGCCTCGGCGGCGGCCCTGTTCTGCGGCGTCGCGGCATCAGGTAGCTCACTCAGCAAGATCCGCAGCGCCGCGATCGGCCCAACGGTTTCTCTGTCGTCGGTGTGTTCGGTGTCGTCACTGAGCACCTCCCACAGTGTTTGACAGTACCGCTCACTGATACCCTCTTCGCTGGCGAGTTGCGCGAGCGTCGCACCCGCTCTGCCGAGACTTTCACGGTGTTGATACCGCCATAGCACGGTAAAGTAGTCCGCGTAATCGGTTCGCTGGCGTCGATAGAAATCGATGATCCGGTTCACACAGAACTTGTCGCGGTCGGTGAAGGTCATCACCGGGTGAGGAGCGAACTCAAACCCACTCGGTGTTAATGCCAAATGCTCCGACACCATCCGCGCCGCAGCAAGATATTTCTTGAGCAGGGCAGGGGACATGGCTAGCGATTCACCCGAGTTGTCAAAGCCAGCTTCGTTGGCAGGGTCGACTGGGAACGAAGCGGCCGGTTGAATGTCCTCGCCGATGAGATCGCGAATCGTGTAGTTGTACTCGTTGCTGCTGAGCCGGTGCGGTAGCACCACACCGGGATCACCTTGGGTGCGCTTCGCTTCGGCGACCTTGACCTGTTCGATCCAGGCGATCACGGCAGCCCGTTCGGACTCCGTCGGCTGATGATCGGCATCCTCGGGCGGCATTTCGCCCGCCTCGAGACGATCCAGAACGCTCGCCCAACGCCGAAAGTTCTTCACCACCGCCGGCACGTCACTATCGGAATCTAAATCCAGACCACCTTCGGTGACGTCCTCGTTGTGGCATTCGAGACAATTCGACAGCAGGAACGGTCGCACCGTTTCGTCGAATGTCGACTGCAGCGATTCGGCTTGAACAGACCGACCGGCAACCAGCACGAGCAACAACGGGAGGGTCAAACGGATCGCAAGCATCAGGTAGCCCGAAACTGCAGGGTAGGGGGAGGATGGTCTGCCGATCGTGTCGGCGGCGGGGCCCCTATTCTACGCGAAAAGGTATTGCGAAACTACCGAGAATTTTGAATTGGGGTTCTCCGGAACTAACGCGAGGTTGGAACCACGGAAGACACCAATCACACGAAAGGTCGGTGTCAGTTCAGCGATTCCCGGCGGCGTTAAAAACACCGTGTTTTGCGGGGTCGGCATTTGCTAGCACTTCGCCATGATTTCGATGGGACGTGGGCTGCCGAAATTTCGCGGATTTCCTATCATGGGAACTCCAAA
>NZ_SJPK01000003.1:0-69081 GCF_007859855.1 Allorhodopirellula solitaria | reverse complement strand
CCAGCGCTGTTACTCTGTCCATGCGGAAACTCCGTTCTCCGAGGTGACGAGGTTGTAATTCAAGTCACTTTATGAACGGTTTTCCGCTTTTTTTATAGATCAATCCTTAACTTGATGCCTATGAGGTCAGCGCAGCGCCACTTACGGTTGTTCGTTGGCAATGGACGTTCCCGGTGGCGTTTGCTCCGCTCGACCACCGGCTATTCTCTCCGACGCCGTCGGCGTACAACAACCTGAGGGTCAGAAATCCCAGGCGTTGCCTGGAGCTATCAAAGGACTGCCCCGTTGGGCGTTGTCATAAGCTGTCGTCAGATGCGTAGGACGGCCAGGCTGCGGGATTTTCGAGGCACAGGCTACTACGTCGGATGGGCAAAAGAGCACCCTCGGCAAGCGCCAGCTCACCGAGGGTTGATCGCAATCTCGAGAAGAACTGAAAAAGGGAATGTCATCATGGATACCAACACGGGTCGGAGTCGTTCACGTCTGGGGACAGGGCACGGTGCTGAAATGAATCACTCGAAGAGTACGGTGATCTTACAGATGGTTGCCGGTCTGGCGATCATCGCTTTGTGCGGATCTGCCTCGGCCCAGGACGGCCTTCGTGAACGATGGCTCGATCCACCGCCGGAGTTTCGGTTGAATCGGAATCTCCACAATCCTCAGATGAAATCGACGCAGCAGGCAGCGATCATTCGGGAAACGCTCGACGAAGGTTGGGGCGGATTCGCATTGAACGCGCCCTTTCGCCATTACCTGACCGATGAGGGCATGACAGCGACGCGGCAGTTCTGTCAACTGGCCAAAGCGCAGGAAATGGAACTGTGGCTTTACGATGAAGAGGGCTATCCATCCGGGAGCGCGGGCGGGCGCGTGATCCGAGAGAATCCGGACTGGGAAGCGATGGGATTGTTTTTTACCGACGACGTGGTCCCGGCCGGCCCCGTGACATTCCCGATGCCACCAGGCCAAGTCGTGACGATCGTTGCGTTTCAGGTGAATAACGGTGAGACCGACTTCAACCATTCCATCGACCTGAGTAACCGCTTCAACAGAGGGCAACTGAAATGGAATGCGCCGGAGGGGACGTGGCGAATCTTTGCTGCCACCCAACACAGCGTTTACGAAGGTTTTCAGGCCGACCGCAATCCGTACCGGCACCCGTCGCCCATGGTACCCGAAGCCACCGACGCGTTTCTGCGAATCACGCATGCCAAGTACGCCGAATTCTTAGGCAACGACCTGGGACGGTATTTCACGGCGACATTCACCGACGAACCCTCTTCGATGGCCATGCCGTTCCACGCATATTCAAAACGGCACGCTGTGATTCCCTGGCACTCTGTGCTGTCGGCAGCGATACAGGCGAGGTACGGCTACGCGCCCGAAACCAAACTGATCGAATTGTTTTATGACCGAGGCGCAGCGGGACAAAAGGTTCGCTACCAGTATTTCAAGACCGTGGGCGATTTAATCGCGGCCAACTATTTCGGCAGGATCGGTGACTGGTGTCATTCTCACAAGCTTGGATCGGGCGGGCATTTGTTGTTGGAGGAATCGATGGTTGCGCACGCGGCGCTCTACGGAAACATCATGCAGTGTTTTCGCCAGATGGACGCTCCTGGGATCGACATTCTCAGTTGCTACCCGTCGAACCTGCCCGTCCATTCGCCGAAACTAGCGTCGAGTGCCGCCGAATTGATGGGGCACGATCGGGTGATGAGTGAGCCCTGTCCCGTGGCGGACAAACCGCACGAACCGCCTACTGAAGCGATCCGCGGTTTTTTCAATCTCCTGTTGCAGGGCGGGGTAACGGATTTCAATTGCTACTTGAAGCTGGAACATGCCAACCAATCCGAGCGTGCCGAGATCAACACGTACGTCGGGCGAGCAGCGATGCTGTTGCGTGGCGGTCACACGGCGGCGGACATCGGTGTGGTCTATCCGATCGAATCGTTGTGGACCGAGTACCGTCCGCGATACCACAAGGTGGCCGGCTGGCAACACGTCGTAGGATCGCCCGAGTCTGTCAACGAGATCGACCGGTCGTTTCGACGAGCATCACGCTGCCTGTTTGAGCATCGCTGGGAGTATCTCCACCTGGACTCACAAGCTCTGATCGATAGCCAACCGCAAGACGGCAGGTTCGTCCACGATCCGTTTCGATTCCGGGTGATCGTGCTCCCCGCCGTCAGCACTTTGCCAGCGGATGCCTGGGCGAATCTCTCGGCGTTCGCCAAACAGGGCGGGAAACTAGTTTTCCTGGAAGCTCGGCCGCGGAACTCAGAGGCGGATTTTCCTGATCAGGCGGTGCAGGATGAGTTTGCCCAGTTAATTGACGAGAATCCGAATGTTGTGTTCCTCGAAGAATGGACGTTCGAGACGCTCAACGAGCTACTTGAGAGCTGGCTCGACAGGCCCCTCAAAATTGCCGACGAACACCTTCCCGTGCGGCTCGCCCACAGACAGATCGACGGCCGCGAAGTGTTCTTTTTGGTCAACGATTCTGCCGCCGACGTGACCACCACTGTCACTTTCCACACCGCTGCACAACTCGAAGAGTGGGATCCGGCGACTGCCTATGTCCACCCGGTCTCCCGCGAGACGCAGGTGGTGTTGCAACCCTGGCACGCGAAGATCTACAGGACGATGCGACCGCGCGAATAACCTCGGCCGAAGAAGAACAGCGACTCCTCCGACCGAAGCGTACTTTCTTGCGGGAGTGGACTCTTTGGCATCACGCAGGACTGAGGAACGCGGGAGTAATAAGTGGCGTAGTGGACGAGGCGACGAGTCCTTTCTACTTGATCGTGCGGTCGGATTTCAGGGACTCGTCGCCTCGTCCACTACAAAAAAGCTTTTGCCGGGTGGTTGCCCTGCTCGGGCATTGTCAGGAACTGGTCGGTCTCCGGTTGCTCGGGCCAGTTGAACGTGCTGCAGACGGCACGATCTGGGAGTGGGCGTCGAATTCAACTTTCTGCTGGGAGGGGAGCACCGCTCAATCTACTCCGAAGGCGCCTTCGTCACTCTCATGGAATCGATGTCCTCGAACACCTGGTCGAGTTCCTTGTTGAACAGATCGCCGATCAATAGGTCGGTAACGCTTCCACGGTGATGGGGGAAGCGGCGTATGAACTCGCCGAAATTGAATCCGTCGTAGTACTCGCACACGAGTCGCCGCATCCGGTTCATTCCCTCGACGAATCCATCCTCCCACTTTCCGATTTGCGCCCGAGAGAAATCCCCCTTTTGCAATCCTTCCCCGATCGCATCGGCTGCGAGTTCTCCCGACTTCAACGCCAACATGACTCCCGACGAGTACAGCGGATCGAGAAAACCGAACGCATCGCCGACCAGCACCCAGCCATCCCCAGCGGCTTGGCTGGCGCGATAAGTGTAGTCCTTCGTCGCCTTCACCGGGGCGACTTGTTCTGCGTTGGAGACCCGCTCCTTGACAGTGAGGCAGTTCTCCATTTCTTCCGCAAAGGTCGTCTTATGATTCGCTCGCCCCTTGAAAAGATAGTCGAATTCGGCCACTACGCCGACGCTCACAATGTCGTCCTGCATCGGGATGTACCAGAACCAACCCTGCTTGTCTCGCAAGCTCAGAACGATAGTCGCCCCTTCGTCTTTGCCTTGATCTCGATACGCTCCCTTGAAATACGTCCAGAGGGCTCCCTTATTCAAGTCTGCGTCGGGAACCCGCAGTTTGAACTTGTTGATGAGCATCGAACTCTGCCCGCTCGCGTCCACGACCACGCTCGCTCGGACCTCCTTCACGCTCCCGGTCTCGTCCTTGATCTGCACACCAACAGCCTGGTCGCCTTCAAAAAGCACATCGAGAACTCGCACGCCCTCATGAACAACAACGCCCTGTTCCTCAGCGTTCTTGAGCATCATCACATCGAATTCGCTGCGTCGAATCTGCCAGGTCTGCGAGCATTCATGCGGCTTGTTATCGTGGAAGTAGAACGGGGCAGAATGCTTGCCCGAAGGACTCACGAACTGAACGCTGTGTTTCTGAATGAAGGGGCTCGACTTCATCTTGTCGAGCATCCCCAATCGCTCCAATACCCAGTAGGTTTCGGGAATCAGCGACTCGCCGATATGGTAGCGAGGAAATCGTTCACGCTCGAACAATTCAACCTGATATCCCTGCTGGGCGAGCAGCGTCGAAACGGTTGCACCGGCTGGACCACCGCCGATGACGATGACATGAGGAGACTGGTCAACTGACATACTGGAACACTTTTCGTTTCTGTGGGACGTTGAAAGCTGCCTCCGTCACTCATCAATGAATGACAGGTTATTGGCATCCTCGTGGGGCTGTCGGGCTTGCCTGAGCAAGTCGACCATTTGGCGTAGATCCTTCCGGTTCAGGTGCCCCAACTGCTGCTGGTGGCATTCCTGGACAGCATCGTGAACCTCGTCGAGCAACTGCGTTCCCTTCTCCGTGATGCGGACTTCGACGACTCGGCGATTCTCAGGTTTCCGCTCCCGTAGCAGCAGACCTTTTTTCTCCAGCCGATCGAGCAGACGAGTCATGTCGGGAGCACGCGAGATCAACCGACCGCCCAGCACCAAAGTCGGCATCGCAGCCGGATGAACCGAACGCAACAGTCGCAAGGCGTTGTACTGCTGAGCAGACAGACCGACCCGTCCGAACACTTCGTCTTCCATCAACTTGAGACGGTCATACGTCCGCCATAGGTTCAGGAAGACTTCCTGTTCCAGCGAATCATAAGACGGGCTGGTCGCTGTCGCAGCATTCGTCGGTGCTTTGGCCATCGGAGGACAATACACGTTTCAACAACTATCGTCAAGACGTTTGTCAAAGAGCGACCTGAGGGACACGGCATGATTGCAGGGAATCTGACGATGGCCCGTCTTGGGATCGCGTTGGTTTGATCGTTTGCCATCATTTTGCAACGCGTGATCAATAAGTGGCTAATTTAGCGAAAGCTATTCTGTGCTGGACGAGCTGTTGAGCCCCGCAAGTTTCCCTACGCCGAAGGCGTTGAAGAAAATAGCCGGAGGTCGAGCGCAAGCGAACACCACCGGCTACGTCGCAAAACGCAAAAACCAACCCCGAATGGGGTTGAAGAACGTTCATGTCCGGATCTGCGACCCACTTCGGGGTCGACGTTCCACGGCCAACGCACCACCGTAGGTGGCGCTGTGCTGACCGACGGCTATTCTCTATGATCCCTGACGGGATACTTCTGGGTAACTGACAGGAATCGCCGTTTTACGATTAAAAAAATGGAGCGTTCACCCCGCGCCCATGTGGGCTTGCCCTGGGCTGTTAACACGTTGGGGTCGACACGCATTCTGTGGCAGTCGGGATTGTTCCGCGTTTTCAGGCCGGAGGCCGATACATCCCCTGCCGTGACGCCACCGGCAAAGGATGTTCCGCCCTCCGGGCTATCGTGCGATCACTCATTGCGAGAACAAAAGGGCCCCCTCCCTCACGCACGTCTGAACGGCGTCGTTCGACCTCCCCCAGCTGCGCCGGGAGAGGTAAAGGCGTTGCAATCGTGGCACTTAAAAGCCGCACGACCTCTCCGCGTGGGAGGGTGAAGGCAACTCGTTGCTGGCGGTGGCGAGGCGGTTAGATGGCGTCGTTGCCGCGTTCGCCGGTGCGGATGCGGATGCAGTCGTCCATGGGGAGGACGAAGATTTTGCCGTCGCCGAGTTCGCCTTGCTCACTGCTGCGGCCGCCGGCGAGGATGGCGTCGATGGTGGGCTGCACGAATTCTTCGTTGACCCCAATCTGCAGCTGAACCTTCCGCAGCAAATTCACTCCATAATCGCGGCCACGCATGCCCCCGGTTTGGCCCCGTTGGCGACCAAATCCCTGGCAATCCACGACGGTCAAACGATGGACTTCGACTCGGGTCAGGGCTTCCTTGACCGCGTCGAGTCGAGAGGGTTGGATAATGGCAATGATGAGTTTCATCGTTCGTCAGAAATCCTGTTACGTTCGGCCTGTCTCGGGATAGATGACCGGCCAGCATAGCGGATGCAGTGCAACCCGCGTAGACGGCGTCATTTCCAAATCGATTCGAGCCGGTTGATGGTCAGCTCGTGAATTCTCGCCGTCCCGCCGATGGCCTGAATCGAATGGGTTTTCGCCGCGGTTTGGGGCGAGGTGTAGACGGCGCGGAAATCGTCGCCATTGAAGGCGTAGGCCTCGAGCGAGATGCGGTCGATCAAGAACCGCAAACGCACCCGGCCGCTGCGTGGTTGCAGGTTCGGAAGCAGCGTGCGGACCTCGCTTTCGCCCTTTCCGGTCGCGCCCGTGTAGGTCGTGGTTGCCCGCTCGGCATCGTAGACGACTTGGACGCCGGGCAAGTCAAAGACGATGGACTTGGCGGTGGCGGGGTCGAATTCGATCGTCATGTCGACGAGGTCGAGCGGTTCGAGGTCGGCGATTAGGTTGTCGCCCGGGGCCAGCTCCGTGTCGGATTTCCGGTGCGTTTGGCGGACGAGTGACTTGATCTCATCGATCGGTTGGTAGGCCAGCCGGGTTCCCTCGGCGGTTCCATGGAGTGTCATTTCGCAGGGAAAGGACATCTGTTGGTTGAAGGGGACATCGTAGATCTCGGCAGCGTTGGGTCCGCCTCGCATCCAGCCGATTTGAACCGCCCGGCCTTGCGGTTGGTCGTAAAACGTTTGGGCCGCATAGAAATTGCCGCCACCGGCTTTCAGTGGCCCCGATTCGCTCGTAAATTTCTCGCCATCGAAGCTGCCGATTTCATAATCGAAGCTGGCGTCGTAGAGCACACACTTCGTATTGCTCTCGTCCCCATCGACGGGCAGGAAGACGACGTCGACGCATTCGAACGCCCAATCCCGCATCAGATCGGAGGCGAACGTCCAATCGGTCAGGTTATCGGAGGTGAAGAATCGGATGCGGCCGGGATCGCGTTCGACCCACAGGGCCATCACCCATTGTTTGCTCGCCTCGTGCCAGAACACTTTCGGGTCCCGTTCGCCTCGGTCGAAACCTTGATTGGGGACCACGGCGCGGCCCTCGTTCCAGTAGGTCCAGGTCTCACCCCGGTCGGTGCTGTAGGCCATCGCTTGGTAGAACTTGGGTTTGGTGGCGAACGTGAAGAACGCGGCCAAGGTTTCCGTCTCACCGACTTGTTTGCCCAGCGAGTTGTTGTGGTCGGTCACCATCGTGCCGGAGAAGATGGTCCCCTCGCGAGCGTCGACCGAGTACGGCAAGAGCGAGTGGTCGTGCTGGGTCCAGTGCATCATGTCGGGCGCCGTCGCGTGCCCCCAGGTCATGTTGCCCCACGTCGTCGCGTGCGGGTTGTGCTGAAAGAACAGGTGGTATTTCTCGCCGTCGTAGACCATGCCGTTGGGATCGTTGAGCCAATTGCGACGCGAGCTAAAGTGAAACTGCGGACGCCGGGCTTGGTCGTAGCCGGTGTCGGGATAGGCTTTCGGCGAGATATCACGGGTGAAAGCGAACTCCATCCGCTCGTCGACGACGGGTTGATCCGTGGCGGTGAAGTCGTCGGCGTTGATATGCCCCCAGCCGCCGGTGGCGTGGTCGAAGATAACGAGTTGGGCGGTCTTGCCGACGAACTCCGAGACATCTTTGCTGATCGTGATCATGGACTCGGAATCGACGCCGGTAGCGAGTTCCATTTCCTGGTCCGCAACGAGCAGCTTCACACCGGTCTCGCCCGGCAGGTACCCCGCGCCAATTCGGAAGGTGAGGTAGGGACGCGTGATCGTGAATTCTTGGGACGTCAGCGTACCGGTGGCGGCATCGCCCCGGATGTCGCCTGCGGCTCCCGTTTCTCCGTCGAACCGTTCATAGGTACCGATCCAATAATCGCCTTGGTGGAAGCTCGGTTCGCGGTTCCGGGCCGCTGGGTTGTCACCCCGCGTGGGTTGGTTGGTGAACGCATCCCCCTCGGCGGTCCAGCCCTGCAGGGTGCCTGACTCGAAATCGGAGTTCGGGAACAGCAATTCATCGGCGGCAGCGTTACCGGCGACCAGGATCAGAGATAGACAGGCTGGGTAGACCAGGCGGTGGGCGAAGAATGAGAGCATCGAGGCGTTCTCGGGCGAAGGTGGGACGGTGGGTGGGGATTCGGGGGGAGCGTGCGAGTATAGCAGGTGTGAACGAAGTGTTCGGTGCATGAGCCGGTGGGTGATAGCCGAATACCGCTTAGCAACGCGTAATCAATAAGTGGCGAATTTAGCGAAAGCGATTCTTTGGTGGACGAGGCGACGAGCTGTCAGTTACCCAAAAGTTTGCCCACGCCGAAGGCGTTTAAGAAAATAGCCGGTGGTCGAGCGCTAGCGAATACCACCGGAAACGCCGCGAAGCACGCGTGCCAACCCCGAAGCGGGTTGAAGAACATCCACGACGAGGTCTGCGACCCACTTCGGGGTCGACGGTCGGTGACCAACGAACCACCTTAGGTGGCGCTGCGCTGACCTACGGCTATTCTCTCTAATCCCTAACGGGATACTTGTGGGTAACTGACAAGAGGCAGGAGATGTGTCGGCCTCCGGCCTGAAAACGCGGCACGATAGCGACTGCCACAGCCCCAATTCTGCTAGCAGCCCATCCGCCGCACCGATCTGATGCATGGACGCCCTCCCCGGGAGACTCGCGAAAGGCTCGTCCTCCGCCCCTCCCAGCTCTGCCGGGAAGGTGAAGTCAATCGTTGAGTCAGAATCACTTAAAAACGGCACGACCTCTTCGTAGGGTGGCCACTCGGGTGGCATTTATCATGCAAAGGCCCCGATTCGTCGGTTTTCAGGATTGCTCGGGAAGATTATGGTAGGGGCAGCCAGGGGTCTGGCGAGGCGACGATTTTTCTCGATTGGTTCGAGAATCGCGCGATCGCAGCGGGCCCCTTTTTAGACCCTTCTGGTCCTCAGTGGTTGAGACCAGACCCCTCTGGTCCTCCGTGGTTGACGATCGTGGTACGCACGAAATCGCTCGAGGACCGACACCGCGGAGTTAATCAGTAGTGAGTAATCAGTCAGGTCGTTATCTTTTCACCAGCGAATCGGTCAGCATGGGGCACCCGGACAAACTGGCCGACCGCATTTCGGACAGCATTTTGGACGCGTTGCTCGCCCAAGATCCCAACAGCCGCGTTGCTTGCGAAACGCTCGTCAATACGAACCTGGCTGTGGTCGCTGGTGAGATCAGCAGCACAGCGGATGTGGACTACGAAAAGATCGTTCGCGACACGATCCTTGCCGTCGGTTACGACAATGCCGACACGGGCATCGATGGCGCCAATTGCGAAGTTCAGGTCCGATTGGACGCACAGAGCCCCGATATCGCCCAGGGCGTGAACTCGAACGAGACCGGCAAGGAAATCGGCGCCGGTGACCAAGGGTTGATGTTCGGGTATGCCTGTGGCGACACCCCGGAGCTGATGCCGCTGCCGATCGCACTGTCGCACCGCATTATCAACCGCATCACCGAAGCTCGCTTCAACAAGGAAGTCGACTGGTTGCGACCGGATAACAAGAGCCAAGTCACGGTGGAGTACGACGGCAACACGCCTGTGCGAATCGACACGGTGGTCGTCAGCGCCCAGCACGCCCCGGGTGTCAGCAACGAGGAAATCCGCGAGTTCATCATCGAGAAAGTGGTCAAGCCTTCGCTCCCAGCTGAGCTGGACAAGGGCGACATCAAGTATCACATCAACCCGACGGGCAAGTTCGAGATCGGCGGCCCGCACGGCGATTGTGGCCTGACCGGTCGCAAGATCATTGTCGATACCTACGGTGGTTGGGGACGTCACGGTGGCGGTGCCTTCAGCGGCAAGGATTCGACGAAGGTCGATCGCAGCGCCGCCTACATGGCCCGTTATGTTGCCAAGAACATCGTCGCCGCTGGATTGGCTGAACGCTGCGAAGTTCAACTGGCGTACGCGATTGGCGTGACTGATCCGGTTAGCGTGAACGTGGACACCGAGGGCACTGGCAAGATCGAAGATGCGAAACTTTGCGAACTGATCCGCAAGCATTTCGACTTGAAGCCCGGCCAGATCATCGAGCACCTGCAGCTCCGCCGCCCCGTTTTCGCTGCCACTACCTCCGGCGGCCACTTCGGCCGCGATGGCGATGCGTTCACCTGGGAGAAGACCGACAAAGCCGATGAGCTCGCCGAAGCCGCCGGCATGGTCGCTGTCGCGTAAGTACGCGGGAGTAATAAGTGGCGTAGTGGACAAGGTTCCGTGCGATAACCGGGGCCAAAAAGTGATCCTTGACCGGAACCCACGTTGGACCTGATCCTTAAGCCCTCCTATCCAGACCCGCTTCTTTGCTACGTCGCATCCATCCCGCTGCCGCCGACGGTGTCGGTTCGAAATCGTCGCCGCGGCTGGCTTGGATCACGGATCCCCATTTCGACCACGCCACGCTCGAGACGTGGCGGTGTTGGGCGGAAGAGCTGATCGCGTTGGCCCCCGATGCGTTGATCGTCACGGGCGATATTTCCGAAGACGAAGATGTGGCGTATCAATTGGAATATCTGGCTGAAACGTTTGAGCGGCCGATCTACTTTGTGCTGGGCAATCACGACTTCTACGGCAAGTCGATTGGAAGCACACGGCAAGGGATCATTGCGGTCGCTCGCGATAGCGAGCAGCTGCACTACCTGACCGACGAGGGCCCGGTCTTTCTCAGCCCAGAGGCGGTATTGATCGGCGATGATGGCTGGGGCGACGCGAGCGAGGGTGACTACGCCGGTTCCACGGTCCGGTTGAGCGATTTCGATAGGATTGCCGATTTCCGCCCGGATGCGCCCGAGACGTGGCAGGCGATCCTCCAGCGCGAGGGGCTCGCCAGTAGCGAACGCTTGGCAGTCAAGATGGCGGGTTTGCCTGAGCAGGCGCGGCATGTACTGATTGCGACGCACGTACCGCCGTTCCGCCAAGCCTGCTGGTACGAAGGCCATGTGACCGATGATAACTGGGCACCGTTCTTCGTCTGCGGCCAAATGGGGCGAGTTCTGCAGGACGCCGCTAAGGCGAACCCCGACCGGCAGTTCACCGTTCTCTGCGGACATACCCATCACGATGGCGATGCGGTGATTCTGCCCAACCTGTTCGTCCACACAGGATATTCACGGTACGGAACGCTCGATATCGAATCGTTGATTGAAATTGACGCCGACGGATTCCAGGTCCCACGGGCGTTTTGAATCGGAGGTCGACAGGAGCTCCGGCGGTGGCGTCAACCGGTGCGAGGGACGAGATCTTGATTCCCCGCAAGATCAGATCCCCTGGCAAATTGTCTGACGGGAATCGCCGTTTTGTGATTCGATAAATATCGGCTCATCCGACGGAAGCGTGCGCTGGAGGTTTTCAAGGCATGGCTCCCGTATCCAAGGATTTATTTGTGGGATGTGATTATCAATGCTAGACTGGCACTGCCGGGAGAAACGGAGCCGAGCTCTGCAGAGGTGCGGGCTTGGCGAGGGATATCTCGGTCGCCAGCGTTTCCCTGCAAAAGCGGTACGCCAATGGTGTTGTCGGTCCCTGGCGAGCGATTGTTCGTCAGGGACGCATTTTTGAACGATCATTGGATATTAGAGCCATGCCTAGAAAAACCTTCTGCTGTGCTCTGCGCACGCTTCCGTCGGATGAACCTAAATATCTAGCGTTCACCCCGCTCCCATGCGGGCTTGCCGCGTATGAGAGCAAAGTTTGTCGGCTTGGTTTCCTGTCAGACAAGCTGACAGGGGAACCTGTGTTGGATGAGGGACTCGTCTCCTCGTCCACTACCCACAAGTTTTCCTACGCCGACGGCGTTGAAGACAATAGCCGGTGGTCGAGCGTAGCGAACACCACCGGAAACGCTAAGAAACACGCGTGCCAACCCCGAATGGGGTTGAAGATCATCCACGACGAGGTCTGCGACCCGCTTCGGGGTCGACGCTCCACGGCCAACGAACCACCGCGGGTGGAGCTGCGCTTACCTACGGCTATTCTCTTCAATCCCTTTCGGGATACTTGTGGGGAATCGACAGCTCGTCGCCTCGTCCACTACCGAGAAGATCTGGGAAAATTCGCCGCTTACTGATCCCGCGTTGCTTACCACACGTGGCGGATACCGAAGTGCATTCCTTGCATCATGAAGGTGCCTGACTTTGCGCCAGTGCGTGGCGTGTCCAAGGTGTTGTTCGGGTCCATGATGCCTGACAACCGCACAGCGTCGGTCATGGCGATGATGTTGTAACCGAAGGTGACGTCGAAGCGAGGGTATTTGTGCCAACCCACCGAGACGTCGAATTCAGGTACCCATCCGAAGGTGCTCGATGAGTACGAGCCGCTGTTGGCATCGCCGACCAACAGGCCTGTATCGTTGACCGCCGGGGGCGGTGTGTCGGTGGTGATCACGGAACTCCCCCGCCGTTCGGCTTGCCGTTTGATCTGTCCAAAGCCGATTTTGCCGAGCCAATCGAAGCTCCAGCAGCCTTCGCGGTAGTTGCCTGCGAAACCGAACTGGCCGCCGTGGAAGTTGTTGGTGGCTTCGAATCGGTCGGAAGTGGACAGTGTGTTGCCGATTTGAGCGGGGAAGGGATCCTGCGTCTTGGTGCTCGTCGTGGAGAACTGCAGGTCTTCGTCGAGGTGCATGTATTGATAGCCGTATAGCACATCGAACGTCGTGCCCAATCCACCGGTCAAAAATTGACGCACCGAGATATCGCCGCCGTACACGTTGCTGCTCGCTTGCAGATTCACGCTCCCGAAGCGACCGAAATTCTCAGCGGAATCGGGGAACGCGACCAGCAGCGAGTCCGGTGAACCGGCATTCGTCGTGGGTACCGCGAGAATGGATCCTGAATTGATGCCTTGGCGAGCCGAGTAGGAATAGTCCGCTTCGGTCGCCGTCCAACCGCGAAAGACGAGGCTGCGATCGCGGCAATCGTCCAGCCACGTGCCGAGGGTCAACCGCCCGCCAGCGGTGAGGTCTTTGAATGCCTGTTCGCCACCAGCGAGGATCGTGGCCCCAGGAAGCTGTCCGGCGACGTCGCCCTCGGTACCCGGAGGACTCGTCGTGACCAGTGCGGGAATGGAATCTCCCTCTCGAAAGAGCAGCAGCAATTCAAGCGAACCGAACCATTGGCCGGGGTCCAAACTCAGCGAGGCATTGCTCAGTCCACAGTGGTCGCAGGAGCCGCATCCCAGGCCATCGCAGCTATTGCAATCACCATAGTATCCGTCGCAGCTATTGCATCCGCCGTCACTGCATTGGTCGCAGCCAGAGTCGCCTGACCAGCTGCCGGCCATGGAAGTGTTGTTGTTCCAGTGGACGTTTCCAGAGCCCACCGAGTTGTATCCGCCCAAACCTTGACTCGCCGTACCTTGACCCACCGAATGTTGGCTCACCGAACCGCCATCGACCCAGATCTCCTCTCCCGCGGTGTGCTGGATGAGAGTTTCTCGGGCGTGTGATTGGCGGCGAGGTGGATTGGTGGCGTGCCCCGGAACGATTTGTTGCCGCTGCGCCGGCGACTGCACTTGGGACGAATTGGCATGGACACGTTGGGGCTGTTCAAAAGCAGCCTGTTCGATCGCGGCCGCTTGGTTCGCCAGCGGCAGCACGCGTGCTTTGCTACGTGGCACCATCGAGGGCAGCGGTTTCAGGTTGACCGGTTCAATCTCGCCACTGGCGTCTCGCAGAGGCGCTTGCTGGGACGGGGGATCGAACGGTTCCTCGGTGACCCCCGGGCCATGGGGATCAGGCTGCGTATCGATCGCTGGGGCGGGCGGAATTGCCGGGCCGGCGGGATTGTAGGTGGCTCGATCGGGCAACTTGGTTCGTACCTGGGCCGTCACGGATGTCGACAGGCTGAGAGTGCTGACGAGCGTGATCGCAAGCAGTTTCCCGGCCATGGGAACAGCGTTCATTTGGCGGGCTTGTGGGTTCATTGCAAAATTCATTCAACCGAGGTCGGTTCAACCGGGACGTTCCGAGTGAGGCGACCGCGCAAAACGAACGCCCGACAGTGATATCGGGCGTGCGGGTTGGGAGGATTGAATCAATTTGGCAGGATTTGCCGATTAGGCCGATCTCAACGGCTCAGCGACTGCCGCCGCCGAGGTGTTCGATAGCCTTCTGCAACACGGCATCATCGAGTTCCGTCGTGACCCGCCCGTTCTTATCGGGCCGAGCGGCGATGTAGGTTGGGGGGACGACGACGTTCGGCTCGACCCCGTTGCGGCTGATCGCCTTGCCACTGGGCGAATAAAATTTCGCAGTGGTCAGGCAGAGGCCAAATTTGCCCGATTGCATTCGAAAAATACCTTGCACACTGCCCTTGCCGTAGCTGGTTTCACCGATGATCGCTCCCCGTTCACTGTCGTGAATCGCACCCGAAAAGATTTCGCTGGCACTAGCACTATTGCGGTCGATCAGGACCACCATGGGCACGTCCCAGGTATTGGATTGGCGGGCGGTGTAGTCAAAGTTTTCGCGGGCGTTGCGGCCTCGCGTCGTCACGATCCGCCCATCGCTGAGAAATCGATCGGCGACTTCGACGGCCGCGGACAGCAATCCACCGGGGTTGTCGCGGAGGTCCATGATCAGCGACCGCATGCCCGCTCGATGCAGTTTCCAGAGGGCTTGTTCAACCTCGCGAGGCGTGGATTTCTGAAAGTTCGTCAAGCGGAAGTAGCCGATATGCCGGGCCGAGTCCACGATGTGAACGTTTTCCACGCAGGGGACATCGACGCGGCGGCGGGTCACCGAGAGTTGTCGCTCGACTTGATCGGCCGAAGCGATCGTCAAGGTCGCCGCGGTGCCTTCCGGGCCACGCAGCAGATCGGCGACGTAGTTGGGTTCCTGTTCGTCGGCGCGACTTCCCCCGACCGCGAGAATCCGGTCGCCAGGAACAATCCCCGCTTCGGCCGCCGGGCCGCCCGGGATCACCGAGAGGATCAGCAGCGAATCTTCCGCCGCTTTGAGTTCGACACCGAGACCGACGAAGTTGCCTTCGATCGTCGAGAACATCTCATCGAGCTGACCGGGAGAGAGTAAACGTGTGTAAGTATCGAGCGTCGAGACGGCACCACTGACATATTCGAGCACCGTGGCTGTCCCGGAGATGCCGAGTTCTTCGTGTGCCATCGTTGCGACGAGCTTCACGGTCGACCGCAGATCAAACCGGCTCTGGGTCGACCGTTCAGCGATCCGGTGATGAATCGCTTGCCGGAACGACTCAATGCGATCCCGCCGATCGGCATCGACCACTCGGTTAACGAACGCCGGTTCCGTCAGTGCGACTTCGAGGGCCGCGGTCCCGTGGAGGAGAATCCGTGACCATTCGATCGTATCGACGTAGTGTGTCTGCAGGTTGGCCAGGATCTCACTGTAGAGATCGAGGGTTTGCGAGCTCGACATCTCACGCACACTCGCCAGGTAGGTGCGATCGTCGTAGCGGCGGATCACATCGAAGTGCAATCGGCTGATCAGCAACCGTTGGTAGAGGATCCGGTCCTCGGGAAAGGCCCGCGTTGCCGAATCATAGTGATCGATCGCGTCGCCCCACTGTTGGGCTTGCTCGAGCTCCAGCCCCGCTTGGAGGGATCGCTCGCGGGCCGATTCCTTGTCGATCGATTCACCGGTCGCCGCTGGAACGGTGGGCGCCCGAACGCTCGTCGGAGCCGGGAGGGCAGGTGCCACCGGTTGCCCTTGAGCGAACGTTGAGGATGGTGAGCAAACCGTCGCTGCGGTGAGCAGTAACCAGGAGCCCAGCACGATCCGCCGGCGACTACACCGGCGTGGGTGACGACTCGATACGCTTGACGACAATTCCATACGAAAGTTCCATTGGAGTGTCATGCGGAGGAGGGGGACGCCGCGTGATCGACACTCGAGAAGACGCGGCTGAGCAAACTTAGGTCACAATTGGTGCCTGGTCAAAAAACCTTGCCGAAAAAATTCGCTGCATCCCCTCCAATCCGAATCAGCCGACCTGAACAGGTGCGGTCGAGTCGATTAGAGGGAAGTGGAGATGCATGCGGGCTTCGCATCGATCTCCCTTTTCCCGGCGGTTTGCGCTTCCGCTGCGCGTGAAAGAGAATTCGTCATGGCGATGTTTCACAGGTAAGTGATGTGAAACACGCAGGGGACCCGGTCGACGGGCCCGTGAGTTCTCTTTGGCGTCGAGCAATTAATAGGCATTGTCGCGCCGGCGGGCAAGCAAAAAAGACGCTGCAGCACGGCGGCCCGATCTGCCGGGAGCGGACATGTGTTAGAATCGTTAAGGTGGATGGCTCGCGAAGACTGCTCTTTCACACCGCCGCTCGGTGCATGCCTTTTCTTTCCCAGGCCGCTCTTTGAATATGAATCGTTTCGCCCAAGTATCCGTCGTGTTCCTGTTGATGGTGGCGCTCGCGATTACAACCTCGGCGGCGGATGGTCCGGCGCCCACTCAGGCGTCAAAAACGGGGCCTATCCAGCGTGATGGCGATTGGCAGGGTCCCCGGCAACTCAGCGGGGACGCGTTCTCGCTGCGTCGACGCTCGACCTGGGAGCTGTGGCGAGATCGGGACCAGTACCGCAGCGCGATCTTGACAGCGGCTCGCAGTGACGATGCCGAAGAGGCGGAGCGGGCCCAGTGGATCCTGGAGCGGTGGCGGCGAGGGATTTTGGCCGACACACCTTCAGAGCTTGCCCGGCGACTCGCGGCGCTCTCGCCCGTCGAGGCGATCGAGGCGTTGCTCGAGGCCGCGCAGTTTGACGCTGCGACGATCGCTATGCGTGAGGCCTATGGAACGCTCGATTTCGAAGCCGTCTCGCAACGCGTGGCCATCACGCTCGACCAGCGTTTCCCCGTGTACGCGCGGGCCGCGGTCCAATCACGCCGAACCGACGAGCTATTTGCGTTTCTCGATGTCGCCAGCAGCACGTCCGCGATGGCAGTCTGCCGCCGTGACTGGGCAATGCTGTTTCCGGGCCAGCCGTTGGTTCCCCGCCAACCACCGCTGACTGATGCGGACGGGCTGCCGTCAGCGGCCGAGACGTGGGACGGCGACTTAGTGGCCCGGACGGAGGTGCTTCTTGACCTCATCGCGGGTGATCTCGCCGCGGCGATGGAGTCGGCGGCCGCGGCCGATCGCAGCCGATCGGAGGATTCCAACCCCAGCGATATCAACGACACAGCGGAACTCGAGAAGCCGAGCAACCACCCCGATCAACCGCTGGTCCGCACCGTGCGTTTGCTCACGTCACAGTGGCCGGAGATGGCAGCCCACGCCGCCCGCCTGGCTCGCCAATGGGATCGATCGCTGCCGGTTTCGGAGGATGCATCGAACGGTCAAGCAGCGACGGAAGTCGTCTCAGGTCGTGAAAATGCGATTCGGTTCTGGGCGGATGCCCTAATCGCGGCTGAGCGCAGTGGGGCCTCAGATATTCGTGCTGAGGCGATTGCTGGGTTGATCACGCACCTGGATGCGCTCAGCCGAATCGATGATGGCTCAGCAACGACGAAGGAGGTGCGAGCGTTGGGGTGGCGGGTTTTGTTGATCCACGGAGAGATTGATGCGGCCTTGGACGTCGTGGGGCAAGACGAACCGTCGGCTGCCGCCATGATCGCTGCGAGTGCCTCTCGCAGCGCCGAAGCATTCGAGCGACTTGGGTTCCCCGCCGACCAGATCGATACTCACCTGGAGAGCTGGATCGACGAAGCGATCGCGGCCCAGCGTGAACTATTCGAGTCGATGGATCTTTTTACTTCTGGGGCGAACCAACCGGAGGGATCCGAGACCGGAGTCGCACCGGAAATCGAAAAGCTATTCACCTTGATTCGCTTGCTCGACCGAGTCAATCTCGATGGCGCGGCGTGGCGGATTGCCGATCGTTTATCACTCGAGGATCTGCATGTCCAGCGACCTCAATCCTCCTCCCACTACCTGATGCGCGACTATGTGATGTTGTCCCTGTTGTGGACAACGCATTCCGATTGGATGATTCGACTGGGGATGCGAGACTGGGAGTCCGAACCGACTTTGATCAGCCGGAACACGATCAGTCAGATCACGGTGCCCGAGAGTTACCAGATCCTGTGGATTCTGCAACAGTTCGTCGAGTTGCGGCGTCCTCAAGTCGGCACAGCGACGGCGTTCCAAATCGCGTGCGAGATCGCTCGGGCTGGCGAGGAGGACCGCCGCCAACACGCGGGTCTCGTTGCCGAGTTGGCCCAGAGTTTGCGCGACGGTTCGCTCCGCAGACGCGTGGCGGCGGAACCTGAACTGGCACGACTCTTTCGCCCAACGGCGAAAGCTTGGAGTGATCTGTTCGCTGCCCACGGACGTCCGGATCTAGCCGAACCGCTGCTCCGCAGCCGATCGGGGGACGGGGACATCAACGCGGCACTGACGCTCGCCAAGGAATATCGCATGAGTGCGCCGGCGGCGATCGGCCGCCAATTCGACGACGAGATTTGGGATGCGGTGGCCCAATCATCGAGTGACGGAAATCCGCGTTTTCGCGACGACGTGATGACTGCGGTGAGCGCCGTCGGTGAGCAACTCCGAGCGGCTCGCGACGCCGGAGACCAACGGACCGCCGACAGGCTACTGGTCGAGCTACGGGCGATGGCCTGCACACCGTCAACGGACATGCGCCAACAGATCGCGGAGATCTTTGCCGAGCTTGGCCAGTGGCAGATTGCTGATGAAATCTACCGCTCGCTCTTCTTGATCACCGCCCTGGGTTCGGAAGAGACCCTGTCAATGTTCGAGATCGCGCGCAAGTACCAGGGGTTCGTAGCCGAGGCGACTGCGTCGAGCGTGGAAACGACCGAATCGGCGTTCGAAACCGCCCAAGCCCGCAGCATCCGTGCCGAGGAATTGCAGCTGCGAGAGCAGGCCATTGGTTGGCTCGACATCGCCTTTGCCAGCTCGCTCGACCAAGCCGGCTTTCAACCGCAGCTCTACCTTGTCTTTTCGCGTTTAATCGCGAGGGAACAATTCGAACTGGTCGTCGAGCAGGCTGGGCCGACGGCCACGAGAGAGGCAATCGTGCGGTTCATCGAACGCTTGCAACAGCTCGATTCGATGGACATCACGATGGCGGAATCGATTCTGCCGAGACTCGAAGAAATCGGGATGCAGGATCTCGTCGTCGAGGAGTTGCAACGAATGATCGAAGCGGCCGACCTCCATCTCGACATCTTTCCCGCCGATGCCGTGACCGCGAATAATGTTGCCTGGGGAGCCGCGGTCAATCACGTCGAACTCGACGACGCCCTGCGGTTATCTCGCCATGCCGTGCGATTTGAGCCCGACAGCGCAATCTACCGCGATACACTCGCCGAAATTCTCGCCCGCCAGGAGCAGTACGAACAAGCTCTGCGGATCGAACGCGGCTGCGTGATCGACGACCCCGGCCAGTGGCATCTGCACGAGCAGGTCAAAAGATTCCAACAGAAACTTTCAAAGTCGCGTTGACAGCCCGTCCTCGCAATTGATACCTCACTTGCACTTCCAAACCACACACATTGGGTTTTCGTTGTTGAGTCGTCGATTTGCGGGAATTGCTTCTCGATCAGCTCTGCTGACGGAAATGAGTATCCTGTCGCGAAGATTACTGGGTCAATCGTCTCGGCAGGCCAGTTTCCCAACGAAATCCTTAGCGGCACCGGGGCGTTCGATATTGAACGCCCCGGTGCATCGTTCAATGATCTGAAATGTCTCACGAAAACATCGACAGCGAGACGAGAGTGCGACGATCGTGCTGCGGGGTCACCTGCTGTGATCCCAAGTGTCTGATCGCAATCGTTGTCGCCGTTGCCGGACTGGGACTCTATTTCAGCTGGCCATCCTTGCCCGATTCCACCGAGAAGACCGGCGCTGCCGTGGGAACCGCCCCGCAACAGCAACCGCGGCAGAGCGCCGAACAAGTGATCGTCGCTCAGGTCGCCAGCGTTGAGGCGGGCGAATCCACCAGTCTGCATTTCGAGCAGGTGGTCGTCTCGGATCAGAGGCTTGTCGATCTGCCGATCGAATCACTCACGGCCCTCGACGTCGTGAACGTGGATCAGGGCGTGGTGACCGACGAGGGGCTCGCTGTCCTGGCGCAATTGCCCAATCTCGAGCAACTTCGACTGCGACTTTCACCGATCACGGATGCAGGCATCGTTGCTCTGGCCGGTTGCGACAAGCTCTGGCTGGTCAATCTCCCGCAATCCCAGCTGAGTGCGGCGGGGATCGAGGCGTTACAGAAGTTGCCTGAATTGAAGCAACTGCGACTGGGGTCACCCCAACTCGACGACGACTGCTGTGCGTCGATCGCGGAACTGGAAACGCTGCGGGGATTGCATCTCATCGGAGTGCCAGTGACCGATGCAGGCTTGCAGCAGATCGCGACACTGCCTCATTTGCAGTCGCTCTATCTCGACGATTCCAAGGTCACGCAAGCTGGTTGGGAGTGGCTCTTCGAGCACCACCCTCAGCTCCATGTGCACGTCGACCAGCAGCACCACGACCGCGATCCCCATCGTCATACGCATTGACATAGTCGACCGACGGCTCCGACCGTCGCGAGTGAGGATGCGTGGGGTTCTAGCTCAGACGGGCGGAGCCGTCTGGCTACGAAAATCCAATCCGACCGGCAAAAGCAGGAACCCAGTTCAATAGCAATTTTAGTGAAATTTCGGGTAGGAGGGATTACTTTCCCTTGAGAGGGGGATTACGGATCCCCAGAGATCATCCCGATATTCCTCCTAGTTGACGCAATGGTTTCAAGCCTTAAACTCTCGCTAAATTGCCTCGTCGAGCGACGAGCTTTACCCCATCCCCCCATTTTGGTGAGAATTAGATGATTCGTACGATCCTGGCAGTTGCCCTGCTCGCCGTTGCCGGCAGCGTTGTTGCACCTCAAGCCGAAGCTGGCTTCTTTCACAAAAAGCGTTCGGCTTGCTGCCAACCCGTTTGCACTCCTGCTCCAGCACCTCAGTGCTGCCCAACTCCCGAGCCAGTGTGCTGCCCCGAGCCAGCTCCTGTTTGCTGCCCCGAGCCCGCCCCAGCACCAGTTTGCTGCCCTGAGCCTGCACCAGCACCAGTTTGCTGCCCAGCTCCTGAGCCAGTGTGCTGCCCCGACCCATGTGCCAAGCCTCGTAAGCACTGCGGCCTGTTCGCACGCTTGCGTGCCAAGTGCGAAGCACGTCGTTCCGCTCGCTCCTACTGCGATCCTTGCTGCAACTAAGCTGCAGGATTCAGACGCGAATTCAGAGCAATCGAAAGAAAGCGGGTGACATTTTCGGATGTCGGCCGCTTTTTTATTGCGCCCTCGGCTCTTTCGCGTTGTCGTTTCTCGGTGAGGCGATTCTAATCCGCCCTGGAAAATCATTCACCGATTCTTTTTCTGACACCGCAACTTGAATACGCTATGGTCCGCTACAACCCCAATGAGATCGAACCCCGCTGGCAATCGTATTGGGAAGCCAATCAAACCTTTGCCACCCCCGACTTGAGCAAGGCTGGCGATGACGTGGCCAAGCGGTACGTACTCGATATGTTTCCCTATCCCAGCGGCGATGGGTTGCACGTGGGTCATCCGGAGGGCTACACCGCGACGGACATCGTATCTCGTTTCGCCCGCTCTCGCGGCGAGTGCGTGCTGCACCCGATGGGTTTCGATGCTTTCGGGTTGCCTGCGGAGGAGCACGCGATTCGGACGGGGGAGCATCCGCGCGTGCAGACCCAGCGAAATATCGATAATTTCACCCGCCAGCTGAAGATGCTGGGGTTCAGTTACGATTGGAACCGAGTTCTGGCGACGACGGATGAGGGCTACTTTCGCTGGACGCAGTGGATTTTCCTGGTGCTCTTCGATACCTGGTTCGATTCCGAGGCTCAGGTAGGGCGTCCGATCGCGGAGCTGCCGATCCCAGCGGAGGTCCAAGCTCAAGGCGAGCGGGCGATCGAGTTGTATCGTGATTCTCGCAGACTGGCCTACCAGGACGACGCGTTGGTGAATTGGTGCGCGAAGCTGGGCACGGTGTTGGCCAACGAAGAGGTCGTCGATGGCAAGAGCGAAGTGGGTGGGCATCCGGTCAAGCGCATTCCGCTGCGGCAGTGGATGTTGCGGATCACCGACTACTCGGAGCGGTTGCTCGACGGGCTCGAGGAATTGCAGTGGCCGGCCGGCATCAAGAAGCTGCAGTACGACTGGATCGGCCGGAGCTCGGGAGCGGAGGTCGATTTCTATCTGCAGCCGGGGGTCCCCTCCGACGCAGCCTCGAGCGAATCGGACGAGGGTGCGGCCCGCGGTCCGTTCGTGGCCTGGAAGCGCGAGCGAGCGGCCAGCGGTTTTCCGAGCGAGGCAGGCAGCGACGCACTGCGGGTTTACACAACCCGACCGGATACCCTGTTCGGGGCGACCTACATGGTGGTGTCACCGGAGCATCCGTTGATCGATCGCTTGGTCACCCCAGATCGTAAAGCGGAAGTCGACACGTACCGGGAACAGGCTTCCTTCAAGAGCGATCGGGAGCGCACCGAGGGCGACCTCGAGAAGACCGGTGTGTTCACGGGTTCACACGCGATCAACCCAGCCGACGGACGGTCGATTCCCGTGTGGGTCGCCGACTACGTTCTGGCGGGTTACGGCACAGGCGCGATCATGGCGGTGCCGGCTCACGACGCACGTGATTTCGAGTTCGCTGTCGCATTCGATCTGCCGGTCATCCCGGTTGTCGACCCACCGAACGATCATCCGCAGCACGACGAAATCTTGGCAGGCCAAGCCTGTTATGTCGCCGAAGGTATCGCGATCCATAGTGGTGACTACGATGGCCAAACGACCGACGAAGTCAAAGCGAAACTAACTGCCTCGTTGGCCGAGCAGGGGCTCGCCTGTCCCGCGGTCAACTACAAACTACGGGATTGGCTGTTCAGTCGCCAGCGTTTTTGGGGGGAGCCGTTTCCGATCCTGCACGAACTCGATGCCGATGGGAACCCGACCGGAATCAAGCGCGGTGTCCCGGAGGACCAGCTACCCGTCACCCTGCCGGAACTCGAGGATTTCAAACCGCACGGTCGCCCCGAGCCGCCACTTGCCAAAGCCGACGACGATTGGCTGATCGTGGAACTCGATGGAAAACGCTACCGGCGTGAAACCAACACGATGCCCCAGTGGGCTGGGTCGTGTTGGTACTACCTGCGCTATATCGATCCTCACAACACGCAGTCGTTGATCGACCCTGAGCTGGAAAAAACGTGGATGCCAGTCGATCTGTATGTCGGTGGTGCGGAACACGCTGTGCTCCACCTGCTCTATTCGCGGTTCTGGCACAAGGTGCTCTATGACCGCGGGTTCGTCACCTGTCCCGAGCCGTTCCAACGACTCGTCAATCAAGGCATGATTCTCGGTGAAGTCGAGTTCACGGGATACGTCGACAGCGACAAGCAGCCGGTTTCTACGCAGCAAGTCCGCCGCGACGCTGAGGGCAACCGGATCAGCAAAGATGGTCGCCAGCTCGAAACGGTGCGGCTCGCCGAAGAGGACGTGCAGAAGAAGGGTGAAGGGTTTGTGCTAAAGTCGGATCCGAGCATCAAAGTCGACAGTCGCGCGTTCAAAATGAGCAAGACCCGCGGCAATGTGGTCAATCCCGACGGGGTCGTTCGCGACTACGGGGCCGACTCACTGCGTCTCTACGAGATGTTCATGGGCCCATTGGAAGCGACCAAACCGTGGGTCATGAATGGCGTTGGTGGGGTACGTGGTTTTCTCGATCGTGTGTGGCGTTTGGTCGTCGATGAGAAATCAGACGAACTACGTCTCTGCGATGCGGTAGTCGACACGGACTGCGATGAAGAACAACTGCGGGTGCTGCATCAAACGATCCGCAAGGTCACCGAAGACACCGAAGCGATGAGTTTCAATACAGCGATCGCCAAGATGATGGAGTTTTCGAACCACTTTACCCGTTGTGAACAACGCCCTCGTCACGCGCTCGAGACCTTCTTGGTACTGCTGAATCCCTACGCACCTCACCTGAGCGAGGAACTATGGCGACTGCTGGGTCATGACGAATCAATTGCCCTGCAGCCTTGGCCGCAATGGGATGAAGCCGCACTGGTGCAATCGAGCATCGAGATCCCTGTTCAAGTCAACGGGAAAGTCAAAGCAAAGATCAACGTGTCGCCGGATGCTACCCAGGACCAGATGATCGAAGCCGCCCTGGCGAGCAAGTCGGTGGCCGGTTCCATCGGTGACAAAAAAGTCGTCAAGAAGATCGCGGTCCCTGGCAGAATGGTGAACCTAGTCGTGAAATAGGGACCCCCTAATGACATTCCCATGACAGGTCGCTCTGGGTGCCCGGGCTGTGGTAGACTGTGCTGCATACGCTCAAGCCTTGGGCTCCCGCTCCACCCGTTGACCTATGGGAACGTTGATTATGTTTTGCCGAAATTTGATTTGGGCATTGCCCGTGTTACTCCTCTGCACCTCCGTCGGGACGAGTGCCAGGGCAGACGAGGCCGACGATGCCGTCAAGGTGGAGCTGATGGAAACAGGCACCGCGCCTCTTCAAACCATCCGTTACGCGCCTCGCGTTGGTGAGACGCAAACTGCGGTGATGACCATCTCAATGGATATGGCCATGTCAGTCGCTGGCAATGCTATGCCGGCCCAATCCATTCCCGCACAGAAAGTAACGTTCGACACCACAATCGAAAAAGTCAGTGACGATGGTGTGATTGAATTTAGCTTTATCTACACCGGGGCCGAAATTGTCGACGACGCGCAAAACCCGTCGCCCATGGCGCCGATGTTGGAGGAGATGCTCAAACCTCTCATTGGAGCGACGGGGAAGGCGACGGTGACCAACCGAGGCATCACCCAATCGGCTGAATTCAACATTCCTGATGAGATGGCGCCGCAGCTCAAACAGATCCTTGATGGCATGAAAGAATCCATGAACCGGATCAGTTCGCCAGTGCCGAGTGAGGAGATTGGCCAGGGTGCCAAGTGGAAGGTCACGCAAAACCTGGTCGCTAACGGGATGCGGGTGGTGCAAACGTCGATCCATGAGATCACCAAGTTCGAACCCGGTGGGTTCACGATGTCGATCGAGGTAACGCAGGCCGCCGATGCTCAAGAGATCAAGAATCCTGGATTGCCGCCCGGAACCAAGCTGTCGCTGGTATCGCTCGACACGTCTGGAGAAGGCACTTCGCAGATTCAGGTTGGGTCCTTGATCCCTGAGCAATCGTCGTTGACGATCCGCTCCAAGACCACCATGGACGTGGAGACCGCTGGCCAGAAACAGCAGATGACCACGGACATGAGTATGGGCATGGAACTGGAATCACTCCGCTAAGTTCCCCCCGGTCGACAACGCCTGCAAGGATGTACCTTTGGAAGCCGCACTACCGGATTTCGGATTTACCAGTCTGCTGCCGCCGCTGATCGCGATCGCCTTAGCATTGCTGACGCGGCGTGTCCTACTGCCGCTAGCGACGGGGATTCTCGTGGGAGCGGCACTGTTGGGACGAGCGGACTCGGAAGCCGATTGGGGATGGGCGACGCTCCGATATTTCACGCAGAGCATCGAGAATTCGATCACCGATCACGATCACATGATGGTGCTCTCGTTCACGTTGCTCTTGGGCATGATGGTTGGTGTGATCGAAATCGCCGGGTCGATGCGGCGCGCGATCCAACGTTTGGCGCGGCGTGTGAAAGACCGCCGAGGTGTGCAAACCTTGATCGCCGCCTCGGGGCTGGCTGTATTCTTTGACGACTATGCCAACACCCTGCTCGTGGGCGGCACGATGCAGTCGACGTCGGACAGGTTCGGGATCTCGCGAGCCAAGCTGGCGTATCTGGTCGATTCCACAGCCGCGCCGGTCGCCGGACTGGCACTGGTCAGTACGTGGGTGGCCACGGAGTTGAGTTATCTGCAGGCTGGCATTGACGCCTCCGCATATTCTCAATCCTCGTCCATCCGCGTTTTCGATTTTTTCCTGCAGAGCATTCCTTATCGCTTCTATCCCTGGTTTGCTCTGGTGCTGGTGTTCATCATCGCCCGGACCGGCCGTGACTTCGGCCCCATGCGACGTGCCGAGCAGGAGGCTGTCGATCAACACCATCGCGACACTTCTACCGCCCGGGTGCCTGGGTCGTCGGAGCAGCCAGACGATGCATCTTCCCCCCAGGAAGCCGACGCGGCAGCCCCTTCGACTTGGCAGGACGCAGCGGCCGCTCTCGGTCCAATCGCGGTTTGTTTGATCGCGGTTCTCACCACGTTGGTCGTGACGGGCCAGAACGAAGCCAGCTCGGCGAGGGCGGCTGATGATTCGGTTTGGTTGCATCAAGTTCGCTGGGCCGGCGACGTGATCGGCTCGGGGGATTCTTACCTCGCCCTCGTCATCGGCGGCGGTTGTGGGTTAGCGTTTGCGGTACTGCTCGCCCTTTCGCTCAGTCGTCTTTCTCTACGAGGGTTAGGGCGCGGCGTGTTCGTCGGCGCTCTGCAAATGATGCCCGCGATGGCGGTGCTCTGGCTGGCCTGGGCATTGTCGGCGATGACGGGCAAAGAAGCACTGGACACCGGAGGGTATCTCGCGAGTGTACTGAGCGATCAAATTGACATTCGGCTGCTGCCTACCTGTGTCTTCATCTTGTCCGGAGGGATCGCCTTCGCCACCGGGACGAGTTGGGGCACGATGGCGATCGTGACGCCGATCGCCGTCAGTCTCGTGCTGGACATGCAAGCTGGGTCCGCCGCAGTTGCTGGCGAGATGGCAGTGAACTCACCGCTGGCTCTGGCCACGTTCAGCAGCGTTCTGGCGGGGGCCATTTTCGGTGACCACTGTTCTCCACTTTCCGATACAACGGTGCTCTCGAGCCGTGCCTGCGGCTGTGACCATGTCCTGCACGTCCGGACCCAGATCCCCTACGCGCTGCTCGGAGGCGCTGTTTGTGTGCTCACCGGTACCCTGCCAGTAGCCTGTGGGGTGCCGGTGTGGATTTGTCTCGGCGTGGGATTGATCTGTTTGCTCGCCGCGGTCCACACCTTCGGCCGCCCCGTCGCGGCGACCGAACCGGCCAAGTAAGAATAAAGCATTCGTGACGTTCGAGCGCCGGTGGTTTCCGGGCTTATAACGGTTTGTCGATTCAATCGATGTTGGCCCTGCAATGGTGAGCCGGGGGCTGTAAGGCCAATGCCATCTACTTTGCCCCCGTTCGGGTAACGCTGTGAAGCATCTTTCAGTGATTTTCAGATGTATGCGGGCGTCCCGCCCGCATAGGTCAAAAGCTCGTTCTCGCAAGAAAAAACAGCTCATCCGACGGAAGCGTGCGCAGAGCACCGGGGAAGGTTTTTCTAGGTATGGCTCTCGTATCCAATAACCTTACAAAAATGCGTCCCTGAGGAACGAATGTTCGCCCGGGACCGGCAACACCATTGGCGCACCATCGACCGGGATATCTCTTGCCAAGCCAGCACCTCTGCAGAGCTCGGCTCCGTTCCTCCCGGCAGCTCCAGGCTAACATTGATAATCACATCCCACAAATAAATCCTTGGATACGGGAGCCATGCCTTGAAAACCTCGGACGCACGCTTCCGGCGGATGAGCCAAAAAATTGCTTCACAGCGTTGCCGTTCGGGGCGTCATCACGATGGTAACCCGACGCGTCAGCGAGGACGATGCAGTGTTTTGCGTGGCGAACAAGTGATCCTCGCTGACCGGCGTGTTGATTTAGTGAGCGGCAAGGCCCCGGGTAACGCCGCCCACCCGGCCGCTTACGCGTCTCGGCTCAATAAAACGACAGCTCGTTTCGGCAACGGACTCGGCGCCGGAGAACCTGTGGGTGACCGACAGCCCGATGCCCATGAGCTCACTCGGTTTTACCGAACGAACTCTGCCAGGCTGCGCAGACGTCAACAGAAATAACCCATCGCAGCGAACCTGTCGGTCGCCAATTCGCTCCATTGGCCAGAGCACCGAATGATCGGTCTCGCACCGTTTTTTTTAGTCCCACTCGTTTCGAGAGATCGAGCCATGCGTGTTTCATGTCCCCGTTTTGAAAATCCAACCGGCCGTGAGTAGTTCCTGCTCGCGGCGCCAGAACAACATGAACACACAAGACTCAACCTTTCCACGATTGCGGAACTATGAAGACCACAACCGATCAAGGATCCAAGTCCGTGACGACCGTCGCGGCGCGGATCGCTGGCGAAGACATCGCCGCCGGTGACTATGTTACCATCCTGAGTGAGACCCTCGAGATCCCCTCCTTTTTATGGAACTGCTCGGAGTTCTCATTGCCACCGGACGAGCCCGTTCGAAGTCGTTTTTTATCGCGGGCCTCTGGGAACCCCAACAAAGTGGTTGCTGTTTGCTTACCCTTTGTCTACGTCAAATCTCCAGCAGGCACGTTGTCTGCATTCGACACGCGTCGACAAGAACTCGTCCGGCTCGATCGAACCCAAGGGCGATTGATCTGGAAATCGCTTCAGAAGCAATGGAAACCGAGGAAGAAGCGTAAGAGTAAAGGGAAATGCAACGGCAAGAGCAAAGGAAAAGGTAGTTGAACACGACAGACAAGGAATGACCATGCGGATCGTATCCCTCTTGCCCAGTGCAACAGAAATCATCTGTGCGCTGGGGCTGCGTGATGATCTCGTCGGGGTGACGCACGAGTGCGATTTCCCGGCCGATGTGGCGGGGTTGCCCAAGGTCACGCGGACGCTGATCCCGCCCGCTGCATCGAGCGGTGAGATTGATCGTCTCGTCCGCGAGCGGCTGCAAACGCAAGCTGCGTTGTATTCGCTCGACATGTCCGTTCTGAAGGATCAACAACCTGATTTGATCATCACGCAAGCCCTCTGTGATGTCTGCGCCGTCGCAGAGAGCGAGGTCCAAGCGGCTGCTTGTTCCCTGCCGGGCAACCCGCGAGTCATCAACCTTGAACCAATGTGCTTGGCCGATGTGTTTGAGTGCATCGGCCACGTCGGCGATGCCGCGGGCCAGGCCGATCGAGCCGCGTCCTACATTGGCACTTTGCAGGGTCGAGTCGACGCCGTCGCGTCCCGCACGGCATCGATCCCAAAGTCCGAGCGTCCATCGGTGATGCTGCTCGAATGGATCGACCCGCCTTTTTCGGCAGGGCACTGGAGTCCCGAACTCGTCGATATCGCCGGCGGACGCGAGGCGATCGGTGTCGCTGGCCAAAGGAGCGTTACCACGCCCTGGGAAAAAATTGTTGCCGCTGATCCCGAGGTCATGATCATCGCCTGTTGCGGATTCGACGTCGCCCGCACGCTCGAGGATCTCCCACTGCTGCAGTCCTACCCGAGCTGGAACCAGCTTCGCTGTGTCCAGAACGATCGTGTCTTCGTCGTCGATGGAAACGCATACTTCAGCCGCCCGGGGCCGCGACTGGTCGATAGTTTGGAAATCCTCGCCAACGCACTGCATCCGAACATCCACCCGCTACCCGAAGGCATCGAGGCGGCAGTACAAGTCTCGGCGCCTAATCGTCGCTGACCTCACGGGATTGCAGCACTTGCTCCATTTTCAAAAACGACTGCAGGCACTCAGATAGCAACGCGGCATCCTGCGAGTTCATTCCGGCGAGTGCTTGCTCGATCGCTGATCGTCGGGTTGTGATGTATTCCAGCGGCGTGTTCCCCTCCTCGTTCTCAATAGCCGGGTCGACGCCGTGCGTGAGTAACACGGAGAGGGCTTCGCTGGATTGAACGATAGCAGCATGATGCAAAAGCGATCCGGTGATAGCGTCTACCTGATGCGGATCCGCACCGAGTTCCAAAAGCGTCGACAGGTTCGAGGCGTTGCCCGACTGCACCGCAAACAACAGTGGTGAAACGCCTTCGCTGCCCTGAGCCTGCAGATCCGCTCCTAAACGAACTAGCGTGTGAATTGTTTCAGGGGTGCCATAGCTCGCTGCCATCGCCAGAGCCGTGACAGTAAATCCCCGGGGGATCGCGTTGACATCAGTTCCCTCCGCGACCAATCGCTCGATCGTTTCTATATCGTCGCTTGCCGCGGCGGAGTGCAGGGCGGCTCCTGGCACATCGACCGCTGCCGCCTGGTTCTCGGCACCGACGTCTTCACCCGACACCTCATCGCTCGCGTAGATCAGGTGACTGTGCTCGACGTAAGATTGCGTGTTGGGGGACTCCATCCATTAGCGGTAGCTCAAATCGGCCAAGGAAGGATCAGCACCCAAGAGCTTTAAAAAGTTAGCCAGCCCTTCTTCGCCGCTGCGGATTGGAAGGTGATCGAGCGACGACAGATCAATAGGTGACAGCGCATCGTCCAAATCCGCTCGCGTGACTCCCTTTCCCAAACAGTCTGAAAGGATGTCCCAACGTTCTTCGAGAGAGGGGGTTGGAGCACCACCGCCGTCATCCGCAAGCGGGTCGGTATCCCCGAGTGCGTCGCCAAAATACGCGTGTTCATCCATGCTGGTGAAGCGATCGACGGTCTGACCTTCTTGCACCAACGTATAGGTCCAGAAATCACTGTCGTGAACGTGGAAGTTGAAGATGCTCGTCGAAAGTGCACGCGAGAGATCTGTGGGCGTTTCGCTGACCATGGCGGCCGAATCGATCACGGCGACCCATCCGCCGATGGGCTGGCACAGGATCAATCCGCGACGCGCGCCACCCACACCCCACATGTCTTCGTCGCAGAGAGGTCCACTGCAGGGCTGCCAGCCCTCTTCGGACAACAGTCGCTGTAGCTCCTGCGCGACCGTTTCGGCGTCTGTGGCGTGAACCAAATAGCTTGCTGAAAAACCGCCCATCTCATCACACCTCTCCGACGAAAACATTGGTGAACGAACAGAGGCTGCTTGGGATCTCGCAACTCAATCGCCCGTAACGAAACTCGGCTGACGATTGTATCGTCCCAGTCAACTGCATTGAATACGAGTTGCAATTCGAACTGCGGTTCCGCGACGCTTCGAGCTGAAGAAACAACTTGGTGGTGCCACCATCAAAGTCGCGAAACAGGATCAGCTCCTTCGGTCCATTTACCAACAGCGGTACCCGTTTGACAGCAAGTGTCAGCGATGCTCACTTTCGCGCGGAAGTCGAATGGAGCAATCATTTTGCTCGACCGGATTGGTATGTCGTGTGCATGACTTGGTGAGTGTCAGTTCGCGGCCAGGTTGCCGTGAACTTCTATTCTTACTCCGACAGTTAGGATCTTCCGATGTTGAAGTTACGATTCACCACAACTTTGCTTTCCACAGCCGCTATCGCGGGTCTTTCGACCGTGAACGCACAAACGACACTTCCCCAACCGATCCCACAAGAGGTACCAAGCGACCAGTCGGCGACGCTCCCTGGGCAACCAACCGACCGGCCAGTCCGATCGCAAACCGAACAGGACGGTCGCTACGAAGCTCGGCGGGCTGCACAGAACTCTGTCCAACAGCAAGGGCCAACTGTAAAAGAAGCCTTGACGCAAAAGCTGATCAAGGCGAACGAAGCCGAGATCGAATTGGCGAAGCTCGCTCACGAGAAGTCGGACAATGAGGACCTGAAGCAACTCGCTGTGACGATCGTGAAAGATCATCAACAGTTCAACCAGGTGCTTCAACAGCACGCTGAGAAGCGTCAAGGTGACCGACGCAATGCCGCCGCTAGTCAAACGGCGACTGTGCCGAAGCAACTCTGCGAGATTGGCGAGAAGGCCTGCGACAACGCGTTGAAAATGACCAAAGAGATGCTTGGCAACTACGAAGGGCAGGACTTTAGCATGGCGTTCCTCGGCCAACAGTGCGTTGCCCACACCATGATGCTGGCTGAACTTCGAGCCATCGAGAGCAGCGGCCCCGAGGAGTTGCAGCCCGTCGCTGCTGAGGCCGCCAACAAGGTTGAAAAACACCTCGAAGAAGCGAAGAAGCTGGCCAAGAAGCTCGAAGATGACCGCCGGTCGCGAAGCTAATCGTCAGTGATTGACCGAAAGTGTCAGTCGAGTGAACGTAGTGTCTGCCGGAGGCCGTCCCGACGAATGCCCCGGCAGACAGATTCATCGTAGGGCCGGTTCCTACCGGCCATATTCTATGCGGACCCTGGACGTGCGGATAACCGACGCGTGCGGCCGGTGGGAACCGGCCCTACTTGTGAACAACGTTCATGGGGCCGGTTTCTACCGGCCGTGTGTTGTGCGGACCCTGGACGTGGGGACAACCGACGCGTGCGGCCGGTGGGAACCGGCCCTACTCTTGAACAACGTCCGTAGGGCCGGTTCCTACCGGCCATATTCTATGCGGACCCTGGACGTGGGGGCAACCGACGCGTGTGGCCGGTGGGAACCGGCCCTACTTGTGAGCAACGTTCGTAGGGCCGGTTCCTACCGGCCATATTCTGTGCGGGCCCTGGATGTGGGGATAACCGACGCGTGCGGCCGGTGGGAACCGGCCCTACTTGTGAGCAACGTCCGTAGGGCCGGTTCCTACCGGCCGTGTGTTGTGCGGACCCTGGACGTGGGGATAACCGACGCGTGAGGCCGGTGGGAACCGGCCCTACTTGCGAGCAACGTCCGTTGGGCCGGTTCCTACCGGCCATATTCTATGCGGACCCTGGACGTGGGGACAACCGACGCGTGCGGCCGGTGGGAACCGGCCCTACTTGGTAGCAACGTTCGTGGGGCCGGTTCCTACCGGCCAAATTCTATGCGGACCCTGGACGTGGGGACAACCGACGCGTGCGGCCGGTGGGAACCGGCCCTACTTGGGAGCAATGTTCGTAGGGCCGGTTCCTACCGGCCATATACGATGCGGGCCCTGGAGGTGCGGATAACCGACGCGTGTGGCCGGTGGGAACCGGCCCTACTTGCGGTAGAGGAATGCGTCGGAGGTGAGCAGGGATACGAGCAGCGCGTTCATGCTTCCACCGCTCTCTTGATAGACGCGGTGCGCGTCTTGGAGCAGGGGACCGTCGTTGAGAGTTTCATTGCGGCCCATCCAAAATCGGAACGCGTGACGGACGAAGACCTGCTCGGCTCGTTCGCTCTGAGCTAGTCTCTCGATCAGTTCGATCGCATCAGCCACCTTGCCGTCGAGGGCGGGGTCGCCTGAATCGATGATCTCGCCGGACGTGTCAATGGGTTGGTCCTGTTCAGTTCGTCGGTAGAGGCCCGCGTGGTTATACATCTCAAAGGGCAGGCCGAGCGGATCCATCTTCTGATGGCAAGTCCAGCAATAGTCTTCGCGGGTGACCCGCATCCGGTCGCGCAGCGTGCGATTTGGCTCATCGGGAAGCATCGCGTCGACGGTGATCGGGACGTCGGGAACACCGCCACCGATCAACCTTTCTTGAATCCATCGCCCTCGGCGAATCGCATGGTTGTCCATCGCATCCGAATGGGAAACGAGCCAACTTGGATGGGTCAGGATGCCCATTCGTTCACCTTTGGGGGCGTCGGCGAGGATGCGTTCCCGCTTCATCGATCCTCGACCGAAACTGCGTCGACTGACGCGTGCAAAGATCGTCGGCCCTGATAGATCCGCTTCCGTGACCCGGTGATTGACGCTCGCTGGCTTCTTGCCCGCCTTGGGTTTGGGCGGTTCCTTTCCCGGATTCGCTTTCTTCCAGGCCGCAAGCTCCGCCGCCTTCTTCTGGGCTGCTTCCGCTTGCGCTTTTTTCACAGCGGCGATGGATGCCGCGATTTCTTCGCGGGAGCGTTCTGTGCCGAAGTAAATGTTGTCTGCCTTCGTCGCAACGACCTTGTTGGTTGTCAACAGCTCGTTGAGCACATCCTTGTCTTCTCGCAGAATGAGTTCGATCAGTCGATCGGTACTCGCGGTGGCGTCAAACATGGATTGGTAGTGAGCCTGGCCTCGGTTGCTCGCCCCGGTGTCAGCGAGTGCTCGAGAGTCTTTGCAAATGTAGCCGCCGAGGTCGTAGTCGAAGTATTCACGGAAGAAACGCAGGATGCGTGGTTTGCGGATGCTGTCGTCACCGAGCATCCGCTCGACTTCCCGTTTGACATCCTCTCGGGTCCGCATTCGCCCGTCCGTGATGGCGTCACGCAGCTTTTCATCGGGGCGGAGGTAGCGCAGCGCATGGTTGACGGCGAGACCGAGTTCCCAGTCCTGCAACATGACGCGGCCAAACTCATCCGGCTTGCCGTCCTCCGCTAACTCCGGCCGGAAGAGTGCATCTCGATCGAGAAAAATGGATGTCAGGCCGAGGACCGCGCCGTCCTGTTTACCAATCTTTTCAATGGAGTGTCGGACGATCGCCATGTAAGCGTCGGACTCACTCCGGTTCGGCGGCCGGAACGTTAACGCTTCGAAGAGATAGTCCACCGCAGCCCGCAAACCATCGTCAGTCGCACTGTCGTCGTTCATGAATTCATTGACTGGCGTCAGCGGACGAACCACCTCGGTGCTATAGACCAGACTGGTGGGCAGCCCACGAAGATCACCTTTCATCTTGTCCGCGATCGATTGCGGGTCGTCCGTGATCTGATAGGGCCGGGCAATGCTCAGCGGGCCGTCGGCCATGTATCGGATGATGTCGCCCGCAATCCCCATGATCTGCGTCGCTTCGGCCCCGTTGACGGTGGAGAAGATCGGGTAGTTCTCCAGGCCATGATCGCGTGCGGACGACAGCACCGCCGGTACGCTTTTAACCGAGGTCGCATAGGCGACCGTTCCACCCTGCCATTTAATAATGCGATCGGTACCGAAGTAGAGTTTCAATTCACCACCGTGATTGGTGGGGACAACATCGCCATGGGTGCGAAGCCCTGGTTTGGCTGGGTCGAACTCAGCTTCGGTGTTGATCAATTCATTCAGACGAGTGATGTGTTCTTGGGGGGTGACGCGCCAAATGCGAGCGGCCGATGAGGTGGGCTGGAGTCGGACGCCATCGGGAAGCGGTCCGAAAAGCAACTCGTGATCGACGAAATTACCCTTGTTGGGATCCAGGTGAGCCTGGAAGCCGCCACGGCCACGCATCACGCGCGTCAGTTCGCCGACGATCCAGTCGGAGAATCGCAGCCGCTCGATCACCTTAGGCTGATCTGCGTCCGCGGGCGGCATCTCTTGCAAAGACACCTGTGCCCACACGCTTTTCCAGGTGCTGGCATTGATCTCGTCGACCGGTCCGAGATCCTCCAGCGACAGCTCGCCTTCGGGGTAGGACGCGCCGTGGCAGTCGACGCAGTGGGTTTCGAGAAACGGCTTCGCAAAGCGGTCGAAGTCTTCGTCGATCGCTTCGCCGGGTGTGTAGGTCTGGGCACTGACAGGCGAGATCAGACCTACGAACGTGAGCGTTAGGAATGCGGTCGCGAGGAGTGCCACGGTTTGTAGTGGACGAGGCGACGAGTCCTTGAACGCGAATGATTTACGCAGATGCAGAGCGGGAGGACTCGTCGCCTCGTCCACTACGGTGCGTCCATTCATGCCAACACTTCTCGGAGGGGACCGTTGGCAACGTCAAACTTCTTGGCCATTTTGTCGTCCATGTTGAAACGATCGAGGTTCTGGCCAGCTGCACGCAGGAGCGAGGTGTACAGTGCGTTGATCGGCCGCTTGCCATCGAGCTGTGTGAAACAGCCGGATTTGAACGCCCCATCGAGGTTCCCCAGCAGCATGACTGGCCAGTTGGCACCGTTGGTGTGCTGTTTGTCCGCGTTGTTGCTCGTGTAGACGATCAATGTATTGTCCATCATCGTGCCGCTACCTTCGGGAACGCTCTCGAGCGACTCCATGATCCGCGCGAGCATGCGGCTGTTGTATTGGCGGATCTTGATCCAGATCGGATTGTCCGGCTGTTCCATGTGCCCCAGGTTATGGCCCTGTTTCTCCACGCCGAGTCCCTTCCAAGCACCAAAGATTTCGCCGCGACCGGAACCGATCGTCAGCGTATTGGTGATCCCTGAGGTGAGTGCCGAGATCCCCAGGTCCAGCAATCGATCGTGCCAATCCGTTTCGAACTCAGGATCGGTGTATCGCTCATCCACCGTAGGGGCAAAATTCCGCAAGTGATCGGCAACGGTATCGAGTCTGCCCCGGAGGTCATTGACGTCCTGGAAGCCTTGCACAAATTGGCCATAACGCTGTTGATCCGAATTGGGAAGCGATTGACCTTTCATTGCCGCGAGTACCTCGACCTGGCTCATCACACTCGACCGCGCTTCGTGCTGGCGGCGTATGTCGCCCGACGAGATGCCACCATAGAGCATTTGATAGAGATGATTGGGGTTCGAATGCATGAAGATCGGCTGGCCAGCACCGCTGGCCGACAGCGTCGCGATCGTGGGCTTAGCCTTCATGTTCTCAATCGAGTCCATGCCGATGCACAGATGAGGCAGTAGCGTTTCTGGCAGTGCCTTGCTCAGCTCGTAATCGATAGTCGGAGCACTCGGCGGTACCCCGTCACTACCGCGATACCCTCCCAATGCGCCAAAGAAAGCACTGTGCGAAGGGCTGGTGTGGCGGCCATGCAAGCCGTTGATAATGTGCAGTCGTTCCTTGTAAGGTTCCAACGCAGCGATGGGCTCGGGAAGTTTCGCTTTGGCCAGCGAACCGCTGCTCGTCATGCCGCGCGGGACGCAGGTCTTGGGATCGAACCCTTGATTCTGCATGAAGAAAACGATCCGCTTGGGAGTCGCGTTTCCAAAAGTGCCCGCAGCGGAGGTTCCGATGCCAGCGGGTCCAGCTAGGAGGCGTTCCGAAACGACCGAGGCACCTAAGGCAGCACCGGTGCTGGCGGCGATCCCTTGCAGCATTCTACGACGGCTGAGCATGATCGTTCTCTCAGTTAAGATGAAAGATCGACTGTCGACGATGTATCTGTCTGGGCGAGCAGAGAAGTTGGAAAGACAACCCGTCGCAAACGCACGCGACTCTGGCGAACGAACGGCGGCAGACCCACGGGGTTCGAAGTCGATAGGGAGGTGGGATTCGCCACTGCATGACCAGAGGCTTTGGCTACCATTCTAGCGAATCAGGCTCGCCCTGCAACAGAATCTTAGTTTTGCCCTAAACCAATGAACGCTCGTCCATTTCGCTGATTCACGTTCCCGCCCGGCTGAGCGGTGAAAACATCGACACCTGCCGGTCAATCGGCGTGTCGGTCGAGCGAGCCAGGCGCGCAAGCGGGCGGGTGGACGGCGTCACTTAGCACGGCACGATCAATTTCTGTCGTGGTGGACGAGGCGACGAGTCCAAAGCCGCAGGACTCGTCGCCTCGTCCACTACGAAAACCGACACTTATTCATCGTGTGTTGCTTAGTGCGTTACGGCACCCTGCCCACCGTTGCGGCGCCAGCATCGATTCAATCGCCAACCCGCAGGCAGACTGGGAATCGACTATAGTTGATAACGAACCGCGAAAGTCGAATGGAGTCGCTCAGAACGAGGAAGGGAGACTCATGCGGCGGATATCGGCGAAGCGGTGGCTAGACAGCATCGTTGGTCATCCGCCGATCGTGTTCAAAACAGTTTTAGTTTCACTTTCTATCGAAACGGCCTCCCATGACGTCTACGCTCTCAGTTTTCTCGTTCGCGTTGGCGGTTCTATTCGCATCGACGCTCTACGGTGACCAGCGTCCAGCGAAACCGAACGTTTTGCTGTTACTGACCGACGACTTGGGATGGCAAGACGTCAAGTGCTACGACATTGATGAGCCATCGCCCACCGAGACCCCCAACATCGATTCGCTTGCTCAGCGTGGCGTGATGTTTTGGCAGGGGTACTCTCCGACGCCTGTCTGTGCATCTTCACGGTGCGCGATCATGAGCGGTAATCACGCAGCCCGTTCTCGGAAAACAAGCGTGGTCGGTGGCGCCCCGCCCCATCCGCTGCGCACTGATTCGACCATGATGGATCCATGGCAAAGCGGCCGGATGCCCGCAGAGGAGATCACTCTTCCTAAGGTTTTGCGTGAGAACGGTTACGTCACCGGTCACTCGGGAAAATGGCACATGGCGATCCAGCACCATGCCTTCCCGCAACCCATCGACCAAGGGTTTGATTTTTCTCGTGCAAATCGAGGTTCACGATCGTCGATGGAAGATCGCCTGACCGGTTTCGCCACCACAGCACCCAACGACCCATTTCGCTTGGACGAGAATGGATATCCATTTCACCAAACCAATGAAGACGCGTTTGACTTCCTCCGCGAGAACAAAGACAAACCATTTTTCCTCTACTACGCGACCTGGTTGGTTCATGCGCCAATTCACACTCGTAGCGAAGCACATCTGGACAAGTATGCAGAGCGGATCGGCATCGCCCCAGCCAAGGTGCCTGGCCGGGAGACGCCGGGTTACGTCAATCCGTTCTACTGTGCGATGGTCCAAGAACTCGATTACTACGTTGGCCAAGTATTTGACTACCTCGACACGACCGAGGATCCTCGCTGGCCAGGGCATATGCTCAGTGAGAACACGTTCATCATTTTTTCTTCTGATAATGGTGGCATGGAAGGCAGTCCCAAGGAACGTTACACCGAAAATTTCCCGCTTGACCGTGGCAAGATCTCAGCGATGGAAGGCGGCACACGGGTGCCGCTGATCGTGACCGGCCCCGGCATCCCTGCGGGCGTCCAAACCGATGTGATGGCCAACGGTTTGGATTTCTATCCCACCATTCTTGCGATGACAGGCACCCAGGTTCCCGAGGGCAAGCAGTTCGACGGATGCGACTTGACACCATTGCTCTTGGGCGACCCCACAGATCCGAGCGAGGTCAAACAAATCGACGGCAGCGTCCGAGATACGATGATGTGGCACTATCCACACGGTGCAGCCATGGAGAGCACGATCCGCGTCGGCGACTACAAACTGATTCGCAACTACGACCATGTCGGGCACCCACACACCCAACCGCTCGAACTCTATCGGCTGTACGAGACGGTTGATGGGAAGCAGACGCGAGTAGACATTGAAGAAGCGAACAATCTTACCGATTCGATGCCCGAGAAGACTGAGGCATTGAACGATCGCTTGACCGAGATCCTGACAGAAATGGATGCGGCTGCACCGTATTACAACCCAACCACTGCTGCCGATTTGCCCGGCAAAGATCAAGTTTGCCGCGTAATTAAACACACCGTGCGAGATGACTCAGCGGTTTTTCGCTATCGCGAGAACGGCGCGAAAGTTGTTGCTGCTGATTTGATATTCACACGCAACGGTGGTGAGCGATATGAAGAATGGTTTCGCGAGCCCGCCCGATTGCTGCCAAACTCTCGCGTCGAAGCGGCGATTCCAGACGGAGCAACGCACTACGTGCTCAACGTGATCGATGAGAACAATTTTCTCGTCAGCTACCCACCGGTAAAACGATCCCGAACCGGATACACGAGCACCGCTATCAAAGTCGAACCGCCACAGTAGGGCCCCGCGTGGCTCGAGCAAAGCCTGTCGAATTTCGCTACCGCTACCACTCCACGAACGATCCTTCGCGACAAAGACGACCTGATGTTATTCAACCGATCTGTACTTAGCCTGATCTTCTTCTGCGCGTGGACTGGCCTGAGCTTGGGTGCGGCGCCAGAGCGATCAGGCCAAACGGAGACCGACACCCCGAAAGAATACTCATCTCCGTTTGCCAATCCCAAGGACAGCCCAGCACTTCCCAATGTTCTGTTGATCGGCGATTCCATCTCAATTGGCTATACCGTCGAGGTGCGACGGCAACTGCAAGGCCAGGCCGATGTATTCCGGATCCCCAGCAATGGAAAAAACTCTGCTTTCGGAGCGAAGCATCTCGATCAGTGGATCGGAGAACGTAAATGGGATGTGATCCATTTCAACTGGGGGCTCTGGGACCTCTGTTATCGGAATCCCAAGTCGAAGATGCAGGGGAACCGGGACAAGGTGAACGGGACCCTGACCGCGACTCCAGAGCGATACCGTGCCAACCTAAAAACGATCGTGGCCCGCCTCCAGGAGACGGGAGCGACACTAATTTGGTGCGCGACCACGCCCGTTCCGGAAGGCGAGGCGGGGCGAAAACTGGGCGATGACGTGAAGTACAACCGGATCGCCGAAGAGATCATGGAAGTCAATGGAGTGCTGATCAACGACCTCCACACCCATGCACTCGCGAAGCTCCCCGAAATTCAAATCCGCGAGGGCGATGTTCACTACACGACAGATGGATACAAGTACCTCGCCTCGAAGGTTGGCAAGAAGATTGCCGCCCAGCTCCAGCAACACGACGCCGGCACAACCGCGCTGACGGTGGCATCGCCCTTCACCGATCACGCCGTGCTGCAACGTGATAGCGAGGTACCGGTGTGGGGAACAGCCGCTGCGGGGAGCACTGTCACGGTAAATTTCGCCGGACAAACAAAGACTTCCCTGGCCGGTCCGAACGGTAGATGGAAGGTCCTGCTGGATCCCATGCCGGCAAACGCCGACCCACAAGTGCTTCAAGTGTCCGGTCCCCACTCTCAGATTTCCTTCTCCGACGTCGTCGTCGGTGAAGTCTGGATCTGTTCGGGTCAGTCGAACATGCAGTTTTCGGCACGCGCGGTTCCCGAAATCAAAGGCTTGATTGAACGTGCCAAGAACATCCGCAGCTTCGAGGTGAAGAGAACGGTTGCTTTCACGCAACAGGATCGTTGTGAGGGCGAATGGGTAACAACACCCCCGGATAGTGCAGTCGCGTTTTCATTCGCTTACTTTCTCCAAGCAAGTGCCGACGTTCCCGTGGGCATTCTGCTGACGTGCTGGGGCAGTTCGTCACTGGAAGCGTGGATGCCGCGGGAGATGGCGGAGTCCGTGCCGCACTTCGATGTTCTCATGGACGAGTTCGATGCTGATATCGAGACACGGAGCCGCATCGCCAAAATTCTCAACGGCCCCAAACCTTGGAGCAATCGAGACGATATCTTTCTGCGCCGTCAATCCAGCATCCTCTACAACGCGATGATGCATCCATTGGTTCCGTACGCCTGCCGTGGGCTGGTCTGGTATCAGGGTGAACGCAACACCCAGTCGATGTTCGGCATGTTGGAGGAACCCTGGTTTGCTCGCAATTCGGGGATGTTGAAATACGGCGACACGCTCAAGTTGTGGATGCAGCGTTATCGTCAGGAGTGGGGACGCGATGATCTTCACTTTCTCGTCGTGATGCTGCCCGGCTACGGAAAGGTATTGCCGGGGGGCCCGAAGGGCGAAGCCGAAACGCCAGCGGCGCATTCCTGGGCGTGGATGCGTGAATCGCAGCTCAAAGCACTCGAACTACCACATACCTCCGTCGCCAATACCATTGACTTGGGCGATGCGACGAATGTTCATCCGAAGGACAAGTTGCCCGTCGGCCAGCGGTTAGCGCTGCTGGCAGAGCGAGACACGCTGGGCCGCGAAGTGCAGGCACGAGGGCCTGAGATGAAGCGGGTCGAGGTTCAGGGCGACAAGCTGGTCATCGAATTCGATCATGCCGACAGTCTTAAAACCACCAATGGCCAGGCCCCGACAGGCTTCTGGCTGGCGGATGAGTCCAAGGAGTGGCGGAAAGCCACCGCCGAACTCGACGGGCAAACCGTCGTACTGAGATCGCCGAAACTGGCAATGCCGCTCTACGTCCGCTATGCCTTTACCGGAAAACCGAACGTCAATCTGGTCAATGCGGCCGGTCTCCCTGCCGTTCCGTTCCGTACCGATCAATTCGAGCCATAGTGATCCGCCGAGACACCCACCTATTGTTTACGCGCACCATCACCCGTTCCACCAACTTGACTCACGAAGCCGAACGAAAAACATGAGATACTTACACGTCGTCCTTGTGCTTTTACTTCTATCAGCTCAGACCACACGGGCAGATCGTACGAGTTTCGATGAGGCATGGAAATTTCAACTTGGAGATCCCAGTGGGGCAGAAGCCACTGAGTTTGATGACTCCACCTGGCGTTCACTCGACGTGCCGCACGACTGGAGCATTGAAGGTGAATATGAAAAAAGCCATCCGATGGGTGATCGGGGCGGTTACCTGCCGGCCGGCATCGGATGGTATCGGAAGACCGTTCCTGTTCCCGAAGCGTGGCAGGGGAAGCATGTTGAGGTTGCTTTCGACGGCGTCTTCATGAACAGCACTGTTTGGGCGAACGGCGAGAAGCTAGGAACCCGTCCCTATGGCTGGAGTTCCTTTTCATACGACATCAGCGAGATCGCTGACTCCTCAGATGCGATCACGTTCGCGGTGCGGGTCGACAATAGCAAGCAGCCGTCTGCACGCTGGTACACCGGTAGCGGAATCTATGCGCACACCTGGATGGATGTGAAAGAGAAGGTGCACGTACCTAACGACGGTATCTTTATCCGCACGGAGGGCAACACGGCAAAGCTCGATACCGAGATCCGCAATACATCGGGCGAGAATCAGCCGGTCAGTGTTCGAGTCTCAATCATGGATCCCGATGGCAATGTCGTGGCGGAGAACACCAGCACGCTAAGCCTGAAACCCAACACACGTCAAGTTTCGACGGCACAAATGCAGGTCCCCAGCCCGAAACGCTGGGACCTCGAATCACCCAACTTGTACCGCTGTGAGGTTGAGATACGCGTTGACGGCACATCGACAGATATTGCCACGAGTCGCTTTGGATTCAGAGACGTCCAGTGGAAACCCGGTACCGGCATGTGGCTCAACGGCAGGAACGTGAAACTGCGAGGTGTCTGCAACCACCAGGATGCCGGGGCGTTGGGGGCGGCCGTGCCAGATAAAGTGCTCCGGTTCCGCATCGAGCAGTTGAAAGCGATGGGCTGCAACGCCATCCGCACAGCTCATAACCCGCAAACGCCGATTTTTTATGAGATCTGCGACGAGGTCGGCATGCTGGTCATGGATGAGATTTTCGATGGTTGGCGGAAGAAGGCTGACCACGACTATGGGCGTTATCATTTTGACCAATGGTGGCGTCGCGATCTGACGGACTGGGTGAAACGCGACCGCAATCATCCCTCGGTGGTGATCTATAGCGTGGGGAATGAAACGCGTGGCCCTGTCGCCGAAGATCTCGTTGCCCTTTGCCATCAACTCGATCCGACGCGGCCGGTTACCTCCGGGCACTCGGCGTCACAGCACATGGATGTGTTCGGCGTGAACGGTTCGAGCGAAAAGAAGGGTTTCTTTGATTCACTGGACAACGATCGAGTCTTCATCGGCACCGAGAATACGCATACTTGGCAGGTCCGGGGCTACTATCGAACCAAGACGTGGTATCGCGACGGGTACCCGAGCAAGCAGAGACCGTACGAAACGCCCGACCTCACCGCAGAGGAAGTCTTCACTCACGACTGGATCGAGTCTGACAAGCGACGAAACCGGAAACAGATTTTCAATTCCAGTTACGACAATGCGATGGTGCGTCTGAATTCACGCCGCAACATCCAGCAAATCCGAGACATTCCAAACCACGCCGGTTCGTTCCGTTGGACCGGCTATGACTATATCGGTGAAGCAGGTTACGTGCACGGCGGCTGGCCGTTTCGGGCATTCATGGGAGGTGCCATCGACCTCGCCAATTTTGAAAAGGACCTGTACTACCTCTACCAGAGTCAATGGACGGATGATCCGATGGTGCACATCCTGCCGCACTGGACACACCCCAAGGTCGAAGAAGGAACGGAAATTCCGGTATGGGTTTACTCGACCTGTCCCGACGTAGAACTGTTCTTCAACGGCAAATCTCTCGGTCGTCAAATGCCGGGAACCCAGTGGGATGAGATGCAGTGCCAGTGGATGGTGCCTTGGGCGGCGGGCGAACTGAAAGCGGTCGGGTATCAGGGCGACAAAATCGTCGCGGAAGAAACAGTCCGTTCCGCTGGTCCGCCCGCTCGCATCGCACTGTCCGTCGACGGTGAACCACTCGCCACTAGCGGTAAGGATATCGTTCAAGTTCGAGTCACCACAACCGATGCCAAAGGTGAAATGTACCCGTACGGCGAAAACCGCACGTACTTTCAAGTAATCGGACCGGGAAAGGTCCGCGCCTTGGATAATGGAAGTCCGGTCGATGTGGAGAAGCACTACGAAGCGGAAAGCCGCATCGCGTTCTATGGCCTCACGCGCGGTTACATCGAGTCGACCGGCGAGACTGGCGACATCGCATTGCTGGCGAGTTGCATCTTAGGCGAAAAGAAACAGATCACCTCGAACGAGGTTCATATCGACACGCAGGTGCTGGCGCTGCGGGGAGAGAAGCCTCAACTGAATACGGAAATCTTCTACACGACGGATCAGTCAGATCCGACGGTGCAGTCCACGCCCTACACCGGCCCTTTCTCAGTTCCGCTAGGCAGCACCGTCAAGGCGCTCGTCACCGTCGATGGGAAACCGTTCCAGGTATTGGAAGAACGCTTTGCGATGGACGAAGGGTTTGTCTGGAACAACGATGCATCGCCGATCGCTGCGGAGACTCCTGGCAGTGAGCAAGCCGAAGATGCGAAATTGAGCGGCGCGACGGTGAAGTCCCACGGCAGTGGGTTTCATGGCAAAGGCTACATTGATTTTGGCAGTGACCGGGACGCATACGCCGAGTGGTACCAGGAAAACGATGGCGACGCGTACGACGCGACACTGAAGATCCGGTATAGCGGCAAAGCAAAGAATCGCCCGGGAAGACCCATCCAGGTGGTTGTCAACGGGAAAGTCATTGATGACAGACTGTTCCTGCCAAACACTGACGGCTGGGGGACTCACTGGAAGACAGTGAGCGTGCCCGTGCAGCTGCAACGTGGTGCAAACGTCATCCGTCTTTCGACTGTCGAGGCCGGAGGCATGTACATCGATGAAATCGCACTTCAATAAAAGCTGCTTGTTGATCACCCACACGCCGTGTTTTCGAGCGGCCAAGTAGAATGCGTTGAGCAACTTCGTGCCCGGCCTGTATCGCAGCCCAACAGCGAGAGCTGAGACTGCTTTCGTTCGAACGACCGACATCCAATTCAAAACACACATCGGACCACACGATGAAGAAACTTTTCTTCCTTGCAGCAGTTGCCATGGCCGCGACCGCCATCCACGCCGAGGAACCTGCCATGCCGACCGTGGCGGTTACACACCGGTCCGTTGAGGGAATTGGCGCAGAATCAGGTGTGATGCGTCGAGACCCGAGCGATGTGATCCAGGTCGATGACTTGTTCTACGTGTGGTACTCCAAGGGAGAAATCTCGCCAGGATACGATGCGACCATCTGGTATGCGACTTCTGCAGACGGCCTTCACTGGACAGAGAAAGGCGAGGCTCTCGCCAAAGGCCCGGAGGGAAACTGGGACGGCGCCAGCGTCTTCACACCCAATATCCTCGTGGCCGAGGGGAAGTATTGGTTGTTCTTTACAGGAACATCGAATGAGTATCGCAAGCCGTTCAATCCAGACTCTAAAATCGGCATTGCCGTATCGGATTCACCCGACGGTCCGTGGCAGCGACTCGATACCAACCCGGCTTTGAAAAACAGCGACAACGCGAGCGACTTCGACAGTCATCTGGTTGATGACGCCTGCCTGATCGTCCGGGACGGCAAATACTGGTTCTACTACAAAGGCCGCCAGATGGGCAAAGGACCGGGGCAAACGCAAATGGGGCTAGCGATCGCTGATCAGCCGCAAGGGCCCTACGTCAGGCACGAAGAGAATCCAGTCATCCCTGGCAATCACGAGGTACTCGTTTGGCCGCAAGGCCAGGGCGTCGCTGCGATGATCGGGACCACCGGGCCCAAATCGATCACCAACTCGATCCTCTACGCCGAAGACGGGATCCACTTTTCCAAAACCCATCACGTCAAGAACGGTCCGTGGGCCGGCGGCGCCTATCGCCCTGAAGCATTTACCGATAGCGGTAGCGGAGGGCTTCCGAAATGGGGTGTTGAGATCGGAAGTGCAAGAAAGCACCTACCGTTCATTCGGCGTTTCGATACCGAGGGAGAGTAACCACCAACCAACCGAGCGGCACGCGAACACCAGCGATTCTAAGACGGTAGCACAGTACCCGGAAGGGATTCTAGAAAATAGCCGTAAGTTCGCGCAGCGCCACCCACGGTTGATCGTGGACGATGGAGCGTCGACCCCGAAGTCGGTCGCAGACCTCGTCGTGGATGGTCTTCCACCCCACTCGGGGTTGGGACGCGTGTCTTTCGGCGTATCCGGTGGTGTTCACTGCGTTCGACCACCAGCTATTTTCGGTTCATCCGACGGAAGCGTGCGCAGAGCACAGCGGAAGGTTTTTTAAGGCATGGCTCTCGTATCCAATGATCGTTCAAAAATGCGTCCCTGACGAACAAACGCTCGCCAGGGACCGACAACACCATTGGCGTACCGCTTTTGCAGGGAAACGCTGGCGACCGAGATATCCCTTGCCAAGCCAGCACCTCTGCAGAGCTCGGCTCCGTTTCTCCCGGCAGTGCCAGTCTAACATTGATAATCACATCCCACAAATAAATCCTTCGATACGGGAGCCATGCCTGGAAAATCCAACATCCTGGATGCCTGCCACTCAATTCCGAGAAGAACCATTTTCTTTAACGCCTTCGGCGTAGGGAAGCTTGGAGGACTCGTCGCCTCGTCCACTACGATGCGGGAGGACTCGTTGCCTCGTCCACTACGGATCGATGATTACGGAGCAGCCGTGAACCAGCGGTTCCAGTGCAGGGCGAAATCGATGCGGCGGAGCGCGACGTCGAGGATCAGCAGGAAGGCGGCGGCGGTTAAGAGCCACGGCCACAGGGGCGTCGGTCGATTGGCGGTAGCATCGGTCGGCTGGAAGAGCTCGGCCGCCGTGGGGTTGAAACGGCCTCCAGAGACATCGGCAACTTGTTCCAAGAGCTTCTCATCGGTTGGTCGAATGCGCAGCTCATCGCTGTAGCCTCGCATCACGCCGCGCGATTGGCGATAAACAGTCTGGCCGTCCTGCTTGACGTTGATCTCCATATGATAGGAACCCGACACCGGGAGCCGAAACTCGCCGCTGTAGCGGCCCGGGGCCGATTGAGCGACAGAGATGGTTTCGCGTTTGAGTTGCGGATCGATCACGGTCAGTTCGACTTCCGCATCGTTGAGAAACTGTCCCACTTGATCAGCGGCATCGATGTCGACGTCGATGCGGTCAGCGTCACGTGCCGTGTGGACTTCGATGCCACGCGAGTCGCTTTTACGCATCACCTGACGAATCACTTGAGTCCAAAATTTGCCATAGCCGGGCCATGTCATCCACTCGGCGGCCCAGCGTGATTTCGCATCGGATGTGAATGCGGCTGTCATCCCGAGACCATACCGCCACCACGCCAGCAGCGGGTCTCCTTTCTCGGTCGCCAGGATCACTTCGCTGGTCGGTTTGGGACGGGTCATCACGTAGCCGAGCAGGAAGGGAGCTGACTCCATGTCCAAATCCGCCATCGCGTGGGTGGCACGCACGACGATCGGCAGAAAGGGTTGCTCGTCGATCGCCGACTTGCTCGCCGTGACGGTCTCCTTGGCAAAAATCTGGGGCACCTGGGCGGGATCGTCGGTGAAGTAGTAGCGGCCTTTACCCGTGCGTGCGATCTGTTCGAGCAGGTCGGTGTCGGCGCCGCCACCGGCCGCGACGGTGGACACGGTCATCTTCATCGAGGCCATCTGCTGCGCCATGCCTTCGAAATCCCCCGGCGTGGAAACGCCATCGGTCAACAGGATCACGTGTTTCAACTTGGCCGAGGTGGACTGCAGCATGTCGAAGGACATCTCCATCGCGGGATACATATTCGTCCCTCCGCCTGCTTCGATGCGTGCGATTTCATCGCTGATCTTCAGAGCGCTGCTGGCGGGTTGCATGTCGCTGATCACGAAGGTGTCGCCATCGAAGGCGAGCACGGCGACCTGGTCACGGCGGCCGAGAAGTTCGACCGCGCCCCGGGCAGCGGACTTGGCCATCTCGATCGGGTCGCCTTGCATCGATCCAGATTTGTCGATCACCAAGACCATTGCCAGCGACGGTTTTTCCTTCTCCTTTTCAAAGTCGCTCCGGACGGGCAAAACGTCTTCGAGGGCGCTTTTGTAGTAGCCGCCTAGTCCAAAGGATTGCTCGCCACCGAGCATGATCAAACCGCCACCGAGTTCCTGGACCCATGTTCGGGCAACCTGCATTTGATTTTGAGTCAGGTCGGTCGCGGGCACGTTGGAGAGCATCAGGCACTCGTAGTTCTGCAAATCGGCCAACGATTCGGGCATCCCCTGAGGCGGCCGAATATCGACCAAAATGCCTTCATCTTCGAGTGCATAGGCGAGCTCACGGATCAGGTTCGGGTCGCTCTCAACGATCAGCACACGGGGTTTGCCCGCGGAATAAACCAACCCGATGTCTGAGTTGTTGTCCAGGAGCGTGTCGGCCTCCACGCCGGAGACGCGGACGGTGAAGGCGGCCAAACGGTCGCGTTCGATGGATTGCTGGAATTGAAATCGGTTCTCGCCGACGGTGAATTTCTTGGTTTCGCTGATGACTTTATGATCACCGCGATAGACTTCGACGAGTCCCTCGTCCTCATGGTTGGACTGGACGATGACCCCGACGTTGAAAGGTTCGCCCTCTCGCACTTCAGCAGGCACATCGACGGCAGCGACCTGGATCTCGGGATCACTCATCGAGGGAAGTGCCACGGTCGTGATCGGAATGCGGCTCTGCGCCGCCGCCGCGACCGCATCACCCTCGGTTTGATTGCCGTCGGTAACGAGCACGATCTGGGGGACGTAGCCGGGCGGGATGTAGCCAGCGGCAGCCTCGATGGCCGCGGCGAGATTCGTGCCGTCTCGCTGCTCTTTCTTCTTCGCCTCCGCCTCACGGTCCGCCGCCGATGCCTCCACGCTCGGCGGCGCATCCACCGAATCGGCGGCACTGGATGATGCGTCGCTCAGCGGCCGGATCGGACCGGTCGAGGCAGCAAAGGCGAGCGACGCGAGCTCATCGCCACCTTTCTCATCGATGGCCTGACTGACAAACTCGTCGATTCGTTGCCTGGCATCCTCATCGATACTCAGACTATCGTCGGTCAACAGCACCACGAATTGCTGGCGGGTCTGCCGCAACAGCGTGAGCCCGGAGAGTGACGCGATCAACAGACCGGCGATCAGCACACGCACGAAGAGGGACGCCAAGCGTTGCCGCGGTGGGAAATCCGAGAGCGAACGGCGATAATAGACGAGTACGACGGCCAAGATCGGAATCAAGCCGAGCAGGTACCACGGTCGTGTCCATTCCAATGGGATCATGGGCTATCCGATCAGCCTGCGTTGATACAAGAACCATTCCACCGCGAACAGCAAGGCGGCGAGTGCGGCGCAGTAGAACCACACCGGGCGGGTGAACCACAAACCGGCAATGGAAGTCGACTGCTCTAGATCCGAGGGCGCAATTGGCCGCAAATCCGATTCGGTGGGACTCGCCAAATTCACAGCAATCGTGGACTGGGAATCTTCGCCCTCGATCGTCCAAACACCGACCTCGGCGAGCGGTCCTGCGCGGTCTCCGGTAATCGGCGTTCGCTCGCCCGAAGGCGAAACGAGTGTGCGTTTTTCGCCGCCGGCGGCGGTGATCGAAGCGATGCCGCCGCTAGCGATCGCGGGCTCCCATTCCCCAGATTGGTCGGCGAACCAGGCCAAGGCATTGGTGATCATGATGGGAAACGCGGTCCGGAAAGCGAGGTCGCTCTGTTCCAAGTTCACACTCAGTACCAAGCCCTTGCCAGCGGGCCGATCAAGCGACGCATAGATCGGTTCGCCACTGACGGTGGCGGCGAGCGGATGAGCGTCGCCTTCAAAGGCGATCTCGCGGGCTTGGGGCACGAGCACGTTATCGAGCCGAATGTAAGTCATCAACGGCGATTCTTCGTCTTGCTCGGTGACAATCGGATTTTCGATCATGTCGCCGATCGTCCACAGATCGCAATCCGCGTCAGGGTCGATCACCAAAAAATCACGCTCGGGCATGGTCTCCGGAACCGACTGGTGAAACACCACGATCGTGTCGGCGGGCCAGACCTCGGGGATGGTGTTGGTGAGCGTCACACGCACCAGCGGATTGGCTTCAAATACCTTCTGCAAAAATAGGTTGCCCGGCGAAACGATCAGTACTTGCTGCAGCTCGCGAGTCGGCACGATCGCCGCGGCCTTATTGTCGATCGCAAGGGAATCGGTCTGTTCCAGTTCGGTGAGTTTCGCTGTCAACTGACCACCTTCGAGCGATGTTTTCTCGATCGTTCGTGACCAGGTTTCGCCAGCATCGAGCTTGAGCGGCAGCACGTCGATGATGATGCCATCGAGTTCCAACTCGAGCCGGCCGCGAGCTGGTTCCTCGGATGCATTGAGAACCTCGACGAGCACTTCGTAACCAACCGGGTCGACAAAGCTCCGGCGTGCCTGCAGCTCGGTGATGCCGAGATTGGCGGCGGCGGTACCCACCACCCGCCAATCGACGTCGGGAGGAGCCGCTTCGGCCCCGTCGCTGATCACGATCACATGCGCGTTGGGATGGTCCCCAACAAGCTGTTTCCCCAAAGTCACAGCAGCATCGATCGAGGAGGGAGCGTCCGTCGCGGAAATCGAATCGATCGCGCGTCGCAGCGTGGGGGCGTGGTTGGCCATCCCTGTGATTACCTTGGGAACCACGCCGGCGGTGAGAATCGCGACCTGGTCGTGGTCACGCACCCCATCGATGATTCGGTGGGCTTCGGCGATGGCCTCGGCAAAACGCGTCGGCTCAACGTCGCTCGCCTGCATGCTCGCCGAAGCGTCCACGATCAGAACCATCCGCCGCGCCCGGGCCGCTTGCCAGGCAAAGAATGGATCCGCAATCGCGAGCACGAGCAATCCGAGCAGCAACAACTGCGCGAGCAACGACAACCAGTGTCTCAGGTTCTGCCAGAGCGACCGAGGTGGCTTCTCATCGTAAACCTGTTTCCAGAACAGATTCGTCGAGACAGGCACCCGTCTCAAGCGGACCTTCAAAATATACAGACCGATGATCGGAACCGCCAAAGCGGCCAACGTCAATGCGATCGGAGCAGCAAAAGACATCGCAGTTACTCTCCCGTTGCCGAAGTTCGCATCATGCTCATCACCAGCTGGTCAAATGGCACCGTCGACGGCGACTGCGTGCAGCCGAGGCCGTAGTTGGCACAGTAATCACGGACGGACTGTTGGTGAGCCTGAAACAGTTTCTTGTACGAACGCAAATGTTTTTCAGTAACCGTCACCATTCGCACCGAATCGGTTTCCACGTCGATCAGCTCGGCGTCGCCGAGCAGTTTGGGATCGGCTTCCTGGGGGGCGTGTAGCTGCAGCACGTGAGCATCGAAGCGACGTGAACGCAGCAGATCGAGTCCTGGTTGAAAGCCATTGGGATCAAACAGATCGCTGATCACGACCGCCAACCCCGATCTCGCCCCACGATGCACCAATCCCTGGACCGCCCGAGACAGATGCGTGTCCTCACCCGATGGTGAGAGTGACTCTAAAAACCGCATCAACGCCAAGATCCGAGCCTTGCCGCGCGTGACAGGAAATTCTTCGACAATTCCGTCGGCGTAGGCAAGCACTGCGATGCGGTCCAAGTCCGCCAGAGCAATGTAGGCGAGTGCGGCGGTGAGATGGCGTGCTAAGTCAAACTTAGCAGGATCGCCCATCACCATGCTCGGCGAACAATCGAGCAAAAGGTAAACGTGCAGATCCTGTTCTTCTTGGAATCGTTTGAGCAGCAGGTCTCCGTGACGAGCGTAGATATTCCAGTCCAAGTAACGGAGGTCATCACCGGGCGTGTATTCGCGGTGGTCGGAAAACTCAATCCCCGATCCCATCTGCGTCGTCCGGCGCTGGGCCAGCAACGTGCCGCGGAAGACACGTTTGGACATGATGGAAAGGTATTCCAATCTTGTCAGAAAATCGGGTGGAAAGAGCTCGCTCACGCTGCCGCCAACGAATCTTCGGCAACGTCAGCGATGATCTTAGCGATCACGTCATCCGCACTGATGCCCTCGGCCTGACCTTCGAAATTCAGGATCAACCGATGTCGCAGCACAGGCGTCGCCATGCAACGCAGGTCTTCACGAGCGACATGGTATCGGTTGTCGAGAATCGCGCGAATCTTGGCACCCAAGATGAGTGACTGCAAACCTCGCGGTGACGCTCCATAACGGACATACTTCTTGGTCGCCTCGGCGGCGAGTTCATGCTCAGGGTGCGTGGCGACGACCATAGCGATGCCATAGCGTCGCACGTCCGAGGCGATGGGGATCAGGCGAGCGAGCGCGGACATCTCCAGGATGCGTTCGCCCGTCATCACGGCTTCGGCGCGAGGATGAATCGATTCGGTGGTGCGGTCGAGAATCGTCTCGAGATCACTCACCGTCGGATACTTGACCAAAAGCTTGCAGAAGAACCGATCCAATTGGGCTTCGGGCAGCGGATAGGTGCCTTCCATCTCGAGCGGGTTCTGGGTCGCCATCACAAAGAAAGGCTCCGCGAGTTGGTGGGTTGTCCCCGCCACCGTGACGCTGTGTTCCTGCATCGCCTCGAGCAACGCTGATTGAGTTTTGGGCGTCGCCCGGTTGATCTCATCAGCCAACAGCACGTTGGCGAACAAGGGCCCGCGTTGAAACTCGAATCCCTTGCGACCGTCGGGCGATTCCACGATCACCTGGGTGCCGATGAGGTCTGCCGGCATCAGGTCGGGGGTGAACTGGATCCGATGGAAATCCAAATGCAACGCTTCGGCGAGAGTACGAACCGTCAGCGTTTTGCCCAGTCCTGGAACCCCTTCGAGCAACACGTGACCGCCAGCGATCAACGAGATCAGCATATCGTCGAGGATCTCATGTTGGCCGACGATCACCTTGGCGATCTCCGATTTCAGAAGATCAAAATCACGACGAAAATTGTCGAGTTGCTGTTTCAATTGGTCGTCGATGGTCATCGAAGAAGTCTCATGGAGGAGGAAAGCTTGTCGCGATTCTATCCGCAATGACGCCACGCTGCAGTTGCGTTGTGTTATTTTGTTGGATGTCCTTGGACGATAGCGACAGGCGACTATTTCTTTTCAGAGGTTATCCGGTGAAATTTGCGAACGCTTCAAAATACTTGATCTTGAGTATGGTCGTCGGATGGGCAGGCATCGCCGCGCCACTGCCTACCTTGGACGCGGCACCTCAAAGTGTAGCCGATGATAACGCCGTCGTTGCGGACGAGCTTTCCGAAGACGAACTTCGCCAGATCCAAACGGCCGAGCGGTTTCTATCGATCCTCAAAAGAAACCCAAGGCGTGGCACGGCGCTGGACCGCGTCTACGGACACCATATCGAATTTGGAACACTCGATGAGTTGGTCGATTCGCTCGAGGAAGAAGCGAAGGAGGCGGCCGATGACGGTGCCGCCTCGATGCTGCTCGGCCTCTTTGAATCTCAGCGTGGCAATGATGGGGCGGCGGTTGACGCGTTCGAGCGAGCCGAAGAGCTGCGTCCCGATGATGCCATGGCTCCCTACTATCTCGCCCAATCTCAGTTGCGGATTGGCCAAGCCCAGGAAGCGGTCGCGTCGATGGAACGCGCGATCGCATGTGAGCCACGTCGCGCCGATCTGTTAGAAATCTATCAACAGCTCGGCCGTGTCCACCAACGCGCCCAGCGCACCGACGATGCGATGGAAGTTTGGCAAAGACTTGAATCGCTGTTCCCCGACGACCCCCGCGTGCTCGAGCAGATCGCTGTCACCCTGGCTGAAGAGGGCCAGCCCGCTCTGGCGTTGCCGAAGTATGAGACCTTGGCGACGCTCGTCAACGATGACTACCGCCGCGTGATGTATGAAGTCGCCGCAGCGGAACTGCGGATTAAAACTGGAGAGCGGGATGAGGGGATCGCCGCACTCGAGAAGATCTTGTCGGACCTGAACCCGGACGGTTGGCTGTATCGTGACGTTCGCCGCCGGATCGACGACGTGTTCCTCCGTTCGGGCGACCAGGACAATTTGGTCAAGTATTACGAGCGTTGGCTCGAAGCCCATCCCGATGATATCGACGGGATGTCGCGTTTGGCACGCTTCCTCGCATCCTCGGCGCGGATGCCCGAAGCGAGACAGTGGATGGAGAAAGCACTCGAACTGGCACCATCGCGAACCGATCTACGGAAGTCTTATATCGATCTGTTGGTCAATGACCAACGCTTTGCTGAAGCGATTGAACAGTACGAAGCCCTCGTGGAATCGGCACCGGGCAACCCTGACTTCCTACGCGACTGGGGCAAGCTCGTCCTGCGAAACAAGGAGATGGCCAAAGCAGATCGAGAACAGCAAGCCGAACGGATCTGGAACCGGATGTTGGAGGGGCATCAAGACGACGCCGTCGTCGTCTCGCAGGTCGCCGACCTGTTTCGGCAGAACAATCTCTTTCCGCAAGCCGAGGAGCTATATCGACGTGGAATTGAATTGGCACCCGCCGACCCGCAGTATCGGGAGTACTTAGGCGAGTTCCTTTTCATCCGAAAACGACCCGAGGAAGCACTTGGTGTCTGGTCGGGGATCGCACAAGGCGACCGAAAAACCGCCGTGAACCTGACCCGATTGGCGGAGGTTTACAACAGTTTCGGGTTCCCGGAGAAAGCGGTCGAGGAGATCGCTGCTGCTGTTGAGCTCGACCCCAAGAGCTTTCACCTGCAAATCCGCGCCGCGGACTACCATAGCCGCGCCGACAAGTTTGACGATGCGATCGCGTACATCGATCGAGCCCGGGAACTCGCCGCGAATGAAGACGAGCGGGAATCTGTCGTGACGCAGCGAATTGAAATTCTGCAGACGAGCCAACGGCTCGAGGAAGAGTCCGAAAGATTGGCCGAAGGGCTGCGTGAAAAGCCCGATGCTACGTCCACTGATTGGTTTCGGCTCGCCCGGTATTATGAGGCTGCCCGGCGTTGGGCCGATGCGACGGCAGCGATCGACCGAGCGATCGAGATCGATCCGAAGTCCATCATCGCCCTGACCGCAGCGGCGCGGATCGCCGAAACGTCAGGCAATTACGAGCGAGCAGCGAACACGAGCCGGAAACTGGCCCAGATCGATCGCCGCTCTCGCGGTGATCATCTGATGAACGTGTCCCGTCTGGAAGCCCAACTCGGACGCTCCGATGAGGCGCTCGCGGCAGCCAAGGAGTTAATCGTTTCTGCCCCGGGCAATACCGATCACTATGAGTTCTACGCCCAGATGTGTTTTCGCATGGGGCAAACTGAAGACGGACTCGAGGCACTCCGCAAAGCCGTCCGTATCAATCCCAATGAACCGCATCTGATCATGGCCCTTGGCGCGGCCCTCGCTGAACAGCTGCGTTCGGATGAAGCGATCGAAGTGTACTGGCGTGCCTTCGAGAAGTCTGACGAAGTCGAAGATAAGGTCAGCCTGACGACGAAACTCGCCAACCTTTACCAGCAGACGAATCGGTTCGACAAACTGATCGAACGCTTTGAACGAGATCGACGAGAAGAGGATCTACGGCGTGAACTGACAATTTGTCTGGCACAGGCTTGGCACACGACGGGCGATTTCGGAGCGGCGCGACAGGAACTCGAAAGTTTGCTGAGCGAAGACACCCGCGACACCAATCTACTCAATCAGTTAGCGAAACTTTGTCAGGACGGCGCCGAACTCGATGCCGCAATCGGCTACCAACGTCAACTCGTCGCGATCGCTCCCGGTCACGAGACCGAGTTCCCTCTGGCGACGATGCTGATGTCCAATGGGCAGACCGACGAGGCGCGGGAGATCTTCGTCAAGCTGACGCGCCGTGAAGAGGACCCCATCCGCCAGATGAGGACAATCGACTCGCTCCTGCGGCAGGGAAATAACGAAGCAGCCATCGACGTCATCGAACCGTTGCTGGCACAATCACGCGACGATTGGGAACTGCTCTATCGGGAAGCGATCGCCTGGACTCAATTGGAGAAGACCGCAGAGGCCAAAAATCGATTCGATCGAATCCTATCACTCACGCTGCCCTACGATTCCATGGGCAGATCGGCTGAGGCGAAGTGGAAGCGAGATCAAGCCAAGGCCAAGTCGAATAACTTGCGCGGTATCACGTCGGCGGCGCCCCAGCGTCAGTCGCCGTTGGCGATGAGGTCCATGGCTGCCCAGGTCCAACAAGCCACAGGGTTGGTCGCCGATAATCGTTACTACCAACCGGGGACGACGCCGCAGCTTTGGACACCCGACGTCTACGGCGTCGCGCGAATGGCCGCCATGGGATGGCTGCTCAAGTTGCAACAAGACGCCGAGCAGGAGACGGGGGCGGACGCGGAGAGTCCGGCTGACGGGAACGACGATCCGGTGTCATTCGCCGATGCGATCAATCAAAAGGCAGAGGAGGACGACGCTCCACGAAACGCAATCTACGATGCCCTCTATCTCGCTGCATTGCAAGACTCCAACCAACAGGTCTATCAAATCGCTCGCGCGATGGCGAGGGACGGAGGCACCGAGGAAAAACGTTTCTTTCTGTCGTCGTTGACACTCCGAGATGCCCAACCCGCAGGTAACCAGCGGAATGCCGCAGTCACCAAGACGCCACTTAACGAAGAGGATCTGCAGTTGGTCCGCGACTGCTACGCTGACTTGGCTGAGGAGAATCAGAATGTCGATTTGTCAGCGGTCTATGGCGGCAACATCGCCTATGACAGCAACGGGCAAGCATACGCACTGATTGGCGGCAGCTATCAAATGCTGTCCGGCGTTTTCAAAGGCGAAGGGGTCTTCCTCAACACCTTGGTGGAAGAACTCCGCTTGGCAGGGCACGAAGAGGAAGCGGAAACGCTGCTCAACGAACATCTCCAGGAAGCAGAGACTGCAGGACAACTCGCTGCTGCGATGGCGTTGTTACTGCAAGAAGATCGAGACGACGAAATCGAAGCCTACTTCCAACGTTGGCATCAGGCCGCACTTGAGCAGATCGACGCCGCACCTGTGGAGCCGCCGGCGCGCGGGAGCAATCGCACGGCGAATGCACAGTCGAAGGCGAATGCCAACGTGCTGGCGGCGGCAAGCCTCACGGTCCAGCGCTGGATGGGACAACTTGCTGCGGCAGAGGAAAACGATCAATTGCTAACGATTCTCGATTCCGTACTCGATGTCTCCATCGCTGAAGCGAAGCACCGCCGCCTCGTCGACGCCCTCAAAACTCGGCGGAGTCCACGCGCGACCACCAGCACCACGAACCGGCGAGTCCTGATCATCTATGGCGAGGAGTCAAACAACGTCAATGTCGCGTTTCCTCCCTCGAGCTTGTTCCTCGACAGCGCAACGATGTCGCTGCTGCGTCAGGTTCACGAGAACTTGACCAAGAACGATGTCGGGAGTGATTTGGTCGATCGTTTGCAGACACGGCTCGCCGCAGCCGATGATGCGGATTCAGTCGCCGTTCTCTGCAACCAACTCTACCTCGCTGGAGCCGCTTGGTGGGCGGACGAGCGAGATGATGCGATCGAGTGGATGGCAAAGGTTTCCGAGCAGTTGCCCAATGATTTGTCCATGCAGTTTGATATGGCGAGCATGTACGAACAACGCGGTGACTTTGACGACGCGTTAACGATCATCGAGTCGATCGAGCCGCGCGACCAACAGGTTTTGCAGCGAAAGGAGATTGCCGTCTTGCAGCTCGCCGAACGAATCGGTGACATCGATCGCGCTCGCACCGCCGCAGAGCGTTTGTTTGGTCTTCGCCTGAGTTCGCAGATGCAGCTGAGTTTAGTGAAACGGATGCGCCGGCTCGGCCTCAGTGAAATGGCCGATGCCGTGATCTCCCGCATCGAACGGACCAGCAGCAATCAGGCCTCGTCCATGGCGTCATTGATGATGCTCTACCAGGGCCAGGGGAAAACCGACAAGGCGAACCAGGTCGCCCACATGCTGCTCCGCCGCACCTCGTCACCGATGTCGGTGAACGCCCGTTCTTCTCGCAATCCGCTGCGATATCAATCCAGCGAGAGTGGCGTGCGGAAGCAAGCGATTAGCGTTCTGCAGCGTTCAGGAGCTCTCAACGATCTCGTCGAGCGACTGGAGACGCAGTACGCGCGCTCACCGGACTCGGACAAGTTGCTCGAACAGTTGATTGAGTTCTATTCGGTCACCGGGGAGAAAAAGAAAGCACTCACGCTGCTGACCGAAGGGGTCGAGCGACGTCCCGACTCGCCCATGCTGCATCTTCAACTCGCTAAACAGTTCGAGCAGACTGCCAAGATTTCAGAAGCCTGCGACGAGTACCTGGAGGTGCTCAAGCTGCAGCCCAATTGGATCACGTCGGAGCTGTACCAAATCCAACGAGTCTTTCGGCAAGCCAAACGGCAGGTTGATCTTGTTAAAGGCCTTACTGAGGTCGACTTGAGTTCGATCAGCCAGCCCTACTACCTCGGACAAGCGGCCTCCTCGCTACTGCAAGAGGGTGAGAACGTGGAAGTCGCGATCGCTCTGCTCGAAAGAGCCTTTGACGCGTTTCCGCAGTATCGCTCAGACCTTTTCCAGAACTTTCGCGATCCGGAAATCCTTAAAAACCCTCGTGTCTACGCGTTCGCTAAGAAAATGGTCGTCCCGTCGGCGATGGACATCAAATCCAATCGCTGGACGGGAGTCGATCGGATCTACTCCAATTCCGGCAACGGTGAAGTTTCGACGCAGTTTGACCAGCTCCTGCAGGGTATCAAGTCCACTGACAACATCGAAGATTTTGAAACCACGATTCGCTCTGCCGCCGAGGCGAACTCGGATTGGCTGGGCGGGCAGGCCATGTTGGCGATGATAGAGTTGGCGACCGACCGCGATGAAGCGGGACGGAAGCGGTTGGAATCAATCGTGGACGATGAAGAGGTCATGCAGACCATTCCGTCCGACGCCTGTTGGATCATTGGGCAAGTACTCGATCGCAGTGCCGACACCGAAGAACTCGCGATGAGACTGTTCGAGAAAGCGGTTAAGAACCCATCACGAAATCACTCGAGCCAACTGCAATACAGCCCGGTTGCGAAGTTGATTCAGGCGTACGAAGACGATGGTCGAAAAGAGGACGCTCGAGATCTCCTGCTGGACCAACTCAATGGTATTGGTTCGGAGCAATATGACCAGTCCTATGCATCGTATCAGCGTCTGGAGAGTATGCAGTGGGCGGGCAAGCGATTGTTGGCGTTGAACTTTCCTGTCGATGCGATTCGCATGTATCGCCAAACGCTCGATGACCCCGAGGCCATGCAGGCTGCGGTGCGGTTTAGCGGTCGCGGTGAGAACGGATACAAAACGCAGGCGGAGGCGGGCATCAAGGAGGCGTTGGCGTTAATGAAGCCTGAGATGGCCGATGAAATGGTTGCGCAGCTGCTGAGCGTTGATGGAGAGGCTGCGTCCAGAGGCGCTGCCGTGGATCTGATGGTCGGCATCCCGGGGGTCGACGCGTCATCAGTCCAGCCGATGGAGAGTGCCTATGTGGCGTTGCTCATTCGTCTGTCACAGGATACCGAGTCAGCTACGGCGATCGTCAAACGGCTCGATGATTTAGGACGCCAATACCCGGACGACGTATCGATCGCGATCGCCGATGCTGCTTGGAAGCTGCAGTCGGGGCGCGAGGGTGCCGGTGCAGCGGTCGATCGAGTCAGCTCGATCGTTGAGTCAAACCCACTCGAAGCAATCGCCCAGGGACGACGTCCAAATTCCCGTCAACGCAAGAACGCCGCAAGCTATCTGCCGGTTTGGTTGGTGGCTCGGCAGTGCCTGAGCCAGCCCGAACGGCGTGAGGTCGGTCAATCACTCGCCGAGGTTGCATTGACGGCCGCCGAGCGACAAGTTTCATTCAAAGATCAAACGTCGGTTCTGTTTGAATGGGGCCAACGTCTCGCCGAGCAGGGCGACATCGAGGGGGCTCAGAAACGTTGGTCGCAGCTCCTCGACACCGTGACGCAGCGGCCAACCACCTCTGGAAAAACGGCGAATGAGGGTAGCGACACGAAGAAAGACTTCGTTCCGCCGCTCACCGTATCCCAGTTTCGTGTCGCTGCCCTGGTAGGCAAAGCAGCGGCTCAGCGTGGCATGCCGGCACTCTCGCGGAAGGCGGTCCGGGAAGCACTGCGTGGCGGATTCCCCGTCGCCGATGTGTCCAGTGACAGTCTCAGCAACTCGCAATCGAATCCATACGCGATTGTGACGAGCAGCAGCAGCAGCAACGACGCCTCGGCCGATCCCATCGAGACCGAGGTTGTCCAGTCGCTTAAAGGAATCGTTCAATTGTGGTCCGGTGAGCAGTACCCGCCGAGCGAATCGTTCGATGTTTTGGCAGCGATGGTGTTGCCCGACAATCGACCTCAAGAAGTGCTGATGTACGTCGACGCGGATATTTTCGCTGGCGAGGCTCAGGGTTTGGCCGAGCCATTGATCGAGAGCGCCGCTGCAGCGGACCGACTCGACGAGTTGGCTCGCCGTCTCGATGAACGCGCCGAGGGTGGAACAAACCGTGTCGCGATCCCGGCGATGGAGACATTGATCGCAATCGCACGGGGCGAGATGGAAACAGCCAACGAGAAGATCACGCAATTGGCGACGGCTTCCGCCACGGGTTTGTCAACGGCAGACGCGCAGATCGCATTCCTAGCCGCCCGGCGGGCCTTTGCTCACGGCGACCTCAAGGCGGCTGCGTTCCCGATCCTCCGCCGCTCGTTGGAAGATAAAATGAATAGCGTATCGGCGAATAACAGTACTGAGCTCAATTTATCCGCGTCATTGCCGCGTCTCGTCAACGAGTATCTGGCCTCGGTGGGCGATGCCGAAGCGGTCCAGGAGTATGTCGAGTCGCTGCTGGCAAGCCGCCAGACCTACTACAGTCGGTACAGTGGCGACTACGGACTCTATCAACAATGGCGAGACCTGGCGGAGATCGCCGCGCAAACAGCAAAGCTCAAGCTCCCCAATCTGACACTGAACCTGGTCGCCCGGACGCTCGATTTTGACGTCGCAAACTATTCACGCCCCGCTTTGGACCAACCGCTGTCTGCGATTTCGAACACGTTGCGTTCGGTCCCGGCGCAGCAGCGTTACCGCACCTGGAAGGACTGGACCCTGCCAGCTGCGAACCGTCTCGCGATTCGTTTTCTGGCCGAGCCGACGCGTTCACGCTACATACCCGCTGCCTTTCTCGAGGGTGAATTGGCGGGCGACGACCAAAATCCCATCCGGATTGTAAGCAATTTCACTGAATTGGTTGCTGCCGCCGAGGCTGCCGATCAACTGGAGGATTTGCGCAGTGAAGTCGAGCCACTTGTGGAGGCGGGGATGCCGGATGCAGAGCCGCTGTTGGGCTTGATCGCGATCGCGATGGATGACCAATCCACGGCGATTGCAATCAATGAGTCGCTCGCCAGTTCGATGAAGGAACGCAGCAAAACCGTGAATTCACGACGCGGCACCCCCATGCTCTTTGGCGACTATCTCGTCCTCCAAGCGTGTTTTCAGTCGGAAGTGATGTCGCCCCTGTTCGACGACCAGTACGCGAATCTGCGATCACGAATGATCGAGAATAGCCAGGTGCAACTGATGAATTTCTTGGTGCGGGATTGGAATGCGCGGGTCTCATCGCCGGCACCGAGATCATCCGCCTATACGGATTTCAAACACTGGATCCCAGCGACGGCGGACAAGGACCGCAGTGGCACGCAGCCCTGGTGGACAAGCTATCAGAATCAGCTCGTTCACCTATGGGGCCCCAAACACGACCACCTGTACCTGCAGTATCCGCTGACAGGCGATTTCTCGCTTTCGATTGAGCGGTTCGACGATAGCTGGGCGGAGTCGAGCGTAGGGATCAATGGCATGAAGATCAATTCGGAGAACGGCCGCACGACGATCAAGTCGATCAGCGATCACGAATCGATCACTCGCAAAGATTCGTTCAACCGGGCCCGCCCGGCATTCGGGACTGTGCGTTTTGATAGCCAGGATTCTCAATTGACCTATTCCATCAATGGGCAGTCGGTCTATACCGAGCCGGCGAGCAGTTCCAGCCCCTGGTTAACACTCACCACGTGGGATTTGCGTTTTGGAGCGATGCGGAATCTTCAAATCGAAGGCAGTCCGGTCATTCCTCGTGAAGTTGCCATGATCGGCGAGGATCGACTCGATGGATGGAATTGCTCAGCCTTCGGAGAATCGCAACCTCGGCATCGCTTGATGGGAGAGACGCCTGAGGACGAGAATTCCTCGTTGGCGTACTATCAGAAGCAGGAACCGGCGGAGTTTGATTGGAATGTCGTCGATGGCGTCTTGAAGGGACGGGCAATGCAATCCGCCAGTGGATCGCCGCGGCAGAGCTGGATTCAATATGAACGGCCCCTGTGCGATGGCGACCAAGTCTCTTACGAATTCTACTATGTCCCCGGCCAATCCGTCGCTCATCCGGCAATCGGCGGTGTCGCCATGATGCTGCAGCCCGATGGTGTGATGAGTCACTGGATATCGGTTCCCGCCTGGGATGGCGCAGGGGCACTGCCAGCAGACAATACGATGATCGAAGCAGATTGTCGCCGCGGACCTCAGTCGCTACCACTCCAGCCCAACGAGTGGAACCGGGTGAGCGTCAAATTGGCTCAAGGCGTGACGGTGGTGTCGCTCAATGACGAGATCGTTTTTGAGCGACCCGTTGAACCCCAGCTTTCGACCCGCTTCGGTGTTTTCCGGTATCAAAACCAAGCGGCTCAGGTTCGCAATCTCCGGCTCAGTGGCGATTGGCCCGAGCAATGGAATGACGCCCTGGTCGCGCGGATCACCGAACTCGAGCAACCGCTTTCCGATGAGCAGCGCCGAGAGGTGGGTGCGATCGTCAACGACGTACCGATTGCCATCCAAGCGGGTGATGCAGTCAGCTCGGCTCGCCAACAGAGCCCGGAAGACGCGTACGAGATGTTGAAAGCGTGGGTCTTGCCGAGCCCCGATCACGCTAACACGCGGCTGTACTACTCACTCGGTCAGCCCCCAGAGGACGAGGTGCTCGCCAACGTCCTAAGCCCGGCAGTGGAACTCATCCGGCTTGCCGCTGACCTGAAAAAGATCGATGAACTCGCCGCTGCTCTCGAGCAGTTGCCTGAAGACGCATCGGGTCGGGATGCCCACAACCGAAGCGCCCTGAGTGGCTTGATCGCCTTGCAAACGGGTGATGAAACGGCGGCCAGACTGGCGTTGCAGCAGGCCTGGCAATTGCTCCGCGATCACGCCACAGACGACTGGACCGCGCGCCAGCGGCATGCGGAGTGGGTGCTCGCTTGGCAAGCGGCACACGAGGCCCGCTACCGGACCGCTGCCTTGGATCTGACGCGGGAACTCCGCTGGGCCGAACGCGATGGGAATCGTAAATCCGGCGACAATCGGTTCTCGCGACACGTGCACGCACTCTTCGGGGACATCGAACAACTCCAACGATTTTCATCCCCAGAGAGCAAGAGTTTGGCAGATGACGGTGTCACCCAGTGGCAGTCCGTTGCCTATTGGAACCCCAAGACCCGCTGGGAAGGCTTCCGTCCGTCCACGTGGGTCGGTGCGAAAGGTTCGCTGCAACACATGCCGTCCGAAGCATGGTCCCAGCTGTTCTTTCAGTCTCCACTGCGAGGTAAGTTTGCCGTGCAAGCCCAGCACTCGAACATGGGACATGAGGAGATCAGCATCGGCTATGGCGAACATGCCGCACAACCGACCTATGATCTCAAGGACGTTCGCGTCCACACGTTGATGCATGGATCGAAATCTGTCGCAGGGAGTGTTGAGTTGCCGCATTGGGATCACCGCACGAACACCCGTTTAGAAGTCGACGGCGACAAACTCACAACCTATAGCAACGGCGTCAAAATCCATGAGGAAACGCTCGAATCATCGGCCAATCCCTGGTTGATGTTGCAATCCGATTCGCCGACCAATTATTCCGCGATCAGCGATCTGCGGATCACGGGCACTCCGACGATCCCAGCTGAAATCGATCTGATTGATATTAACAAGTGGTCGGGTTGGCGTGTCGACATGTATGGCGGATGGCATTCGATGGACTCGGCCTCCGGTGCACCCTGGAAACGCGACGGCGATGAATTGGTGGGGTCACTGCATCCCAATAGCCGTTCGGAGAACTTTGAAGGGTTGATGTTGTACCAGCGTCCGATGCTCGAAGACGGCGTCATCGAAATGGAATGTTGGTATGAGCCGGGAGCCTATGAAGTTCATCCCGCCCTGGGACTCAACGCGTTCCTGATCGCTCCCGATGGAGTTCGGCGGCATCGACTGACAGATACCTGGTACGAATCCAGTGGACTGCCAGCCGACAACGTGGATGACATCGACGGTGCAGCAGAGACCGTACCGCTGAAAGAAAATGCATGGAATCATGTCCGGCTGCAATTGGCGGGCGATCGATTGACCATCGCTGTCAACGACGTCGACGTCCTGGCGTGGGACGTGACCCTGCCGAAATCCGAGCGTCAGTTCGGATTGTTCCGCTACATCACTCAGACCGAGTGCCGGGTGCGAAAGCTGACATATCGTGGGGACTGGCCTAAGAGCTTGCCAACCGTCGCGGAGCAAGATCTCGCCGCACCCCCGGGAGGTGCCTTTGCAGTGAGCGGCTCCACCACGACGTTGGAAACACTCGATCAATTCCAAGCAGCTGGATTCACCGTAAAAGGGCCAGCCGATCGCACGCGGCAAACTTCCGCTGGCATTGAGCAGTTCTTGCACGACAGCAAGGGATACGAGTCCTGGCCAGCACTGGATCTCAACCGCGTCATCGAAGGTGATTTTCAAGTCACCGTGGATTATGCCGATTTAGAAATCACGCCGGTTCAAGAGGGCTGGGGCGTGGTGACGGGGCTGCGCATCGAAATGGACGACCGTGAAAAATCGCTTTGTGAGCTACAGATGTCACTCGATCCGGAAGGTCGGTTGATATGCCGCACGCACGTTTCGCATCAACTACCCAGTGGAGAAGACACCTTTCACGAGGGGTTCCACGTCCACGATGTCGAGACGGCTGGGCGGCTGCGGATGATTCGCCGGGGCGGGCAAATGCATTGCTTGACCGCGGCGGCTGATTCAGACAATTTTCGCTGGCTCGCTGCCTATCCCGTCGGAACAGCTGCCGTCAAATCGATCGAATATGGCTCGAAATGCTCCGATTCAGCTGCCACGGTAGAAATCACACTGAAACGACTCAGCCTCACCGAACAAGAATAAATAGAAATTTTCTCTCCCTCCAGAGAGGCCCCCACGCATATACTCATAGTAGCCCGACGGCTCCGCCCGTCGTCGCTAAGCAACGCACGCTCAATTTCGGTCATAGTGGACGAGACAACGAGTCCAAAGCCGCAGGACTTGTCGCCTCGTCCACTACGAAAACCGACACTTATTCATCGTGTGTTGCTAAGCATCGGGTGAACAACAACTGACGAGTGTAAAAGTGGCGTAAGCTTCCAGCTTGCGATTTTTGCCCACCGCAAGCTGGAAGCTTACGCCACTTGTTGTTCTCCAGCCGCAAAGCATCCCTTTCCGTCACATCTCGCCACATGATCCGCTCAGAACGCGGCAAAATACTACCTTGGCGGCGGGACTAACATCGTCTCTAGGAGTCCCCCTCATGACTCGATTGCAACAACAAATCGAAACCGTGCGTCGTCGCCAGCAACGTCAGTGGCAGTGGCGATGTGCCAGCACCGGGTTACTCGTCAGTGGCACGGCCGCGTGTTTGATGGGCGTGGTCGGGCTGCTGTTGGGTGCAGGGGCCCCGCGTCTCTGGATCGTGGCAGCGGTGATCGCCGGGCCACTGATCGGATTGATTTATGCTGCGATCTCGTCCCGCTCCACCGAGCAAGCCGCTGCAGCGATTGATCAGGCGGGCAATTTGAAGGATCGGACCAGGACGGCGCTGCAGTTCGATCACGAAGCGGACAGTGATACCGCGTCGGCGCTGCGTCGTTTGCAGGTCGCCGATGCCGACGATCATGCGACCCGAATGAGTGCCGACCAAGTCGCACCGATCGCCCGTCCGTCATCCTGGCCGCTGGCGGTCGCCGTCAGTATCGCGGCCATCGGATTGGCCATCTTCTCTGGACCGCGTACGCAGCTTACCGCAGCCGAAGTCAGCAGCGACGTTGTCGGTCAACAAGCCTTGCGGGTCGAGGACAATCTCGAGGACCTCAAGCAGATGCAAAAAGAATCCGACGATCCGGAGCTGAATGAGTTGGTGCAAGATCTCGAAGCGTTGATCGAACAGCTCAAAGAACCGGGAACGGATCCGAAGGAAGCATTGGCGACTCTGTCCGAAATGGAGGCCTCGCTCCAAGACATGCAGCAACAGCTCAACGACCCACAGGCGGCCGCGGAACTGCAAGAGGTCGGCAGCGCATTGGCATTGTCCGATGCGATGGCCAAAGCCGGCCAGTCGCTCGCCCAAGGTGAACTCGAAGAGGCAGCTGAGGAACTCGAAAAACTCGAAATGCCCAAGCTCGATCGCAAGACCGAGAAGGCGATCACAGAGAAGCTCGATAAACTCCAACAGGCCTCGGGCGACGGCAGCCAGAAAAAGTCAATCTCTGATGCAGCCAGCAAGATCAGCCAGGGACTCGGTCAGGGCAAACGCGGTAAATTCAGTGACGGGATGAAGGGTCTCGCCAGCGAAGCTCGCAAACAAGCACGCCGCAAAAAGCTCTCCGACCTGCTCAAGAAACAATGCAAGTGCTTGAGTGAATGCAAGTCGGAATGCGAAAGCGAATGCCGCAGCCAAAATGAATCCAACAAGAAAGGTGGAAAGAAGGCAGGCACCGCACGGAGCACCAATGAGCCGGGGCTCAAAACCGCTCGGCTGAAGACGAACCCTGAGATGAACATCAAGGGCCAGGAATCATCGCAAGGTGATGTGGATGTCGAGACCGAATCGAGCGACCCAAATCAACAGCAAGCCGTTCGCACCTATCGCGAGAAAGCGGACGAGTATGAGGCCCTGAGTGAATCCGTGCTCGATTCTGAATCGATTCCACTCGGCCATCGTCAAACCATCCGCAAGTACTTCGAAATGATCCGCCCGACCGGTGCCGAGATCGACGCGGTGAACGAGGCCACTCCCTAAGGTTTTCGGCTCATCCGCCGGAAGCGTGCGTCCGAGGTTTTCAAGGCATGGCTCCAGTATCCAAGGATTTATTTGTGGGATGTGATTATCAATGTTAGACTGGCACTGCCGGGAGAAACAGAGCCAAGCTCGAATGGCGTGGACTTAAGCGATTGCCGCGTGTGAAACATCCTTCCGTCGAGCTTGTCTCGGCGGAGGAACCAACTGGCAGCTACCGAACAAATGCGAAGTAGAAACGGTGCTCCGTTTCGGGCTTGCCCCGGCGGTCACACGACTTGATTCGCTGATTCCGCCGGGACAAGCCCGGAGCGGAGATCGATGTGGCGAGGACGTTTTGCAGGTAGCTTGCAGTTGCCACTCCGCCCGGACAAGCCGGACGGAAGCGAAAGCAGATGCCCGTGAAACTCGAGTCAACCTGCTTAAATCCACGCCATTGGAGCCGAGCTCTGCAGAGGTGCGGGCTTGGCAAGGGATATCTCGGTCGCCAGCGTTTCCCTGCAAAAGCGGTACGCCAATGGTGTTGTCGGTCCCTGGCGAGCGTTTGTTCGTCAGGGACGCATTTTTGAACGATCATTGGATACGAGAGCCATGCCTGGTATGTCCCCAAGTTAGCCTAAAAAACTACCAGGGGCGCATTCTGAGTGCTTTCATTGAAGGAATTCACTTTCCCTTCAATCAAGGAACTCCGATATGGCAATCGCCACCAAGAAACGTTCGTCAAAATCGTCAAAATCCAATCAGGCCCGTTACATCGGCAAGCCAGCTGGGGTGATTCAGCAGCGAGTCGAGGCGGTCGGTCCCTCTCACTTTGGTGTCGTTTCGGTCGACTGCGCCAAACGCAGATCCAAGTTCCCATCGCAAAACCCACAAACGGGCTCTCCAAAATACTCAGCAATTCGGCAAAACGACCAATTCGGGCCTCAAATCCATACAGTCATAATTTGGCAGAAAGTGCGACCGCAATTCGGTCGGTAACAGTCACGACTTCGTCCCGGCGGTCACGATCCTGCGTCGTTGGTTGGAAGACTACCGAGATGACCTCGGCGATCCGACGCCATCGGCCAACTCCGATTCCTTGCAGACATCGTGAGTGATGGCAGTCACTGTGCGCGAATGCTGACATCGTGAGTTGAGTCCGAGCATCGGTTCAGCATCATCGAATTGGAACCCACGTCCATGCGATCGTTCGCTCAGAACGATCGCATTTTTGCTGCGCAGTTAGCTTTCTGCTGCGCAGTTGGCATTGATCGTTCCCTAGCGATCGCAATCGGATTTCGATCAAGAGTCCGAATCGCCGAGCAGATCAATCGGCGCCATCCATCCTTCACGAAGTCGGTCCAGGATCATCCAACTCTCCGACACCAAATCGGCCAAGAAGAGCGGCGCGAAATGCTTCTCCAAATTTCGCACCAATTCGGCCAACACGCCAAAATCACCGCCAAATCCCTACAGTCTCAATTCGGCCAAAAATGCGACATCAAAAAGGCCGGTAACAACTACACCGAGTGGCTGGTCTTTGTTGATGACGACCGGGTGCCCCCGACGAACAATCTTGCCGAGCGCGCATTGCGTCCACTTGTGGTGCTCCGCAAGATCACGTTTGGCCACCGAAGTGAAACGGGCGCCCAGACGATGGCGAGATTGATGACCGTTGCTGAGACAGCGCGTCGCCATGGTCACCGCGCAAGCGACATTTATTTCGAGTTGCTGAGGCGTCCTCCCGACGCGGTTATGCGGCGGCTCTACGCGGATAAATAGGCCATCGAAACCTTGATGCATTGTCGATGGTCTGGGGCGAGAATTCTCTCTCGCCAACAAGCTTCTGATCGCCGTCTAGCGGTCGAGCAGAGCGTCTGGTGGATATTATTCATCAGAGATGAATTGTTACCGGCCTCGCTTTGGTCGCACTTCCCGCCGGTTTTGGGCCGAATTGTTGTCGCAAGTGGCAGTGATTGTTACACCGCTAATTCGGTACAGTCTCGCCCGCCCTCGCAACCCGCAACTCGCAA
>NZ_SJPK01000002.1:726205-776278 GCF_007859855.1 Allorhodopirellula solitaria | reverse complement strand
CGAGTTCATGCTGGTGTTGGCGCAGTTGGGCGGCTACTTGAACAAAACAGGGCAAGGACCGCCCGGTTCCACCGTAATCTGGCGTGGACTGCGGCGACTGCAGGCGTACCGCGAAGCCTATATTGCATTCGGAACGGGCTAAAAAAAGATGTGTAGGATAAAGAGAGGCGTTGCCTGGGGCTATCATAGGACTGCCCCGTTGGGGCGTTGTCTGACTGAGTGGTCAATCAAAATCAAACTCGCCCGGCTCAAACTGCAGCGAAATGGAGCTGTTAGCTGGTTCGACTCCGTTGAGGATCCAGTCCAGTCGCTGGAACCAGGGCAACGACTTTTCCCAGTCCTTGATCGCCGCGTAGAGTTGGATTGCCCGCGGGTGGCTTGGCTCACGGGTGTCTCTCAGTACCGACAACGCGCCGCTTGGCAGTCCGTTCATGAACAACGCAGTGGCGAAGTTCCGTTTGTACGCATTGCAGATGTTCGGCCGCTCGCGCAGGCTGCCCTGCATGAGCACAAATCCGCGATACAGCTCAGCAGCACTTTCGGCGCGGCCTGCCCGCATGAAACAAACGCCCAAGGTATTGCGAACCTGAGGATCACGGCCAGCGGTGATAAGTACATTTGCTGCTCCGAGATAGTTGTCCTGCTTGATGAGTTTCCACGCCCTCTGGATCGCTGGGTTAAGTGGTGTCGCTGCACGATTGTCATGCCGAGCAGTGGTGGCAGAACAGTCGGATGGTTGAATTGTTTTTTTTGTTTGGGTCTGCGCAGACATCGTCTGTACTTTCATGAAATATTGAAAACATGCACTGGTAGAAATAAGAAAGAAGCGTCGAACGCTCTTAAATCTGCAGTCGCACGTTCAAACTCACGAGAGTCTTCGAATGGTGGCGGTGTCCATCCAGGTCGCAATGAGTTTTCTCTCGGTGCAGAAAGCTCGGGATGGCCCCGTTCGCAGCCAGCGTTGCCAAGCTACCGCTGAGCGGTTCCAGCTCGTTTAACTTTTCACCCGTCGCTCGTGGCACAGCCGTTGGCTGGGTTGCCCAATGCTCCGCCACATGGGTGGCGGCGTTGAGCGATTGGTTCCATAGCGAGTTGGGAAAGTGATCCGCCACGTCGCGTGAGGCAGTCAAACCAACAGAGACGACCTGCATCAGAGCAACAGCGAAAACCAAGAGGGTCAGCAATGGTCGCGCGACGAAAACCCATCGCTGAGGGAATCCCCGTAGACAATTCAAGTGCTGACTGGATTGGTTGCGTATCATGGTGTCTCTTAGAATGCGGTGTCGCAATCGAATTCATCGCTTAAACGCGGCACCGACTCGCTAGACTATCGGCTGCATATCACTTCTGGCAAGTCCAATGGGCTGCATTGAAACCATAGGCCCGGCGGCAGAAGAGAAACTGGAAGTGATCTCGTTCAGCGAGACTCTTCGGTGAGAAACGCGACGAGGTCTTGAAACTCCTGCACTGACATCGCTTGCTCCAAACCCGCTGGCATGATGGATTGATCGATCGGTTTCTGTTCCTCGATGTCTTCGAGTCGAACGTCGAATGTGTTGCCGTCGGCGCCCTGGAATCGCAGGGCATTGCCCACGCCTGGGGCGTGCAGTTTCAGCCCGGTCAGTACTTGCCCATCCACCGTCAGAATTCTCCAGGGGACATAAAGCGGCCCGATCTCGCGACTCGGGGTCAAGATCGACTCGATCACCCTCCGGCTCGTGATCTGGCCCGAGAGCGTTGACAGGTCAGGTCCTGTCCGCGCCCCCCGCCCGTTGTGGGCGTGGCAGTGGATGCATGTCTTGCGCATGAACACTCGTCTGCCCGCATCGACATCGCCGCCATGGCCCACGAGCGCATCCCACTCTTGGAAATCTTCTTTGCCCGGGACGCGGTCGATCGGCTCACCGGTCGGCCGGTTCAAGATCCGATTCGCTTCGGTGCGTAGCGTTTCGGATTGTCGTGGCAGCGAAAGCTTGTTGATGATCGCTGCGTGGGCTCCGGCATTGCGAGCCAGCCCAGCGAGAGCATCGGCGCGGGTTTGGTCGTCGAGTGCCTCATTGGCGGCAATCTCCGCCAGGACATTGCTCGCCGCTTCGGATTGCCGCGCCGCCAGCAGCCGGGTGACCTCCAAGGAGAACTCACGTGAGTTCAGCTCCCCGGCCCACTCGGCGAGCTGCGACGCGGTGATCTGTTCGGCCTGCTCCGAGAGCCAGCGAAGCGCCAAGGCGCGAGTGGTCGCGGGCTGCGCCGAATCGCTGATGATCTTGATCAATCGTTCCTCAGTCGCTGGGTCCCGAACCGAACCCGCTGCCGATCCGGTCTCGAGGTAGGCAATCGAAGAGACGACGGCTGCGAAAACACGCGGCGAGAGTGCCGGACGAGTCAGCAGGCGTTCGACCGCCGCGAGGTGCTCGTCGGCACTGGCCTCGGTTGCATAGCGGATCGCCGCGATCACCACTTCGTCACTTGGGTGATCCAACCCCCAGGCGATCCACTCATGGAGTTGTTTCGCGGCGGCGGTCTCGTTGGGAGCGGTGAGCGTGATCCAACGCCAGGCCGCCAGCACCCCGGTGGCTTGGGTCGGTGATAGCTTCGTGGCAAGCTCGACTTCACTCAGTTGATCCGAATCGATCAATCCCGCGATCGCAGCCTGACGGAGAAAGGCATCGTCGCTGCCGAGTGCCTCGATCCGCTGCTGCAGGCTGATGGAGTCGCTCGTGCGCAGTTGTGCGGCGCGCTGCTCCTCCTCGCTGAGGCCCGGAAATGCATCTGAACTGGACCTGCCTGCAGCAAAATCCTGGTCGGCGGGAGGGGTGAGCCGCCATAGTCGACCGTTGCCATGGACTTGGTAGCTGCGGTCGACCCAATCGGTGACGTAGAGACTGCCATCTCGAGCAAGGGCGAGGCCCACGGGACGAAAATGGGCGTCGCCTTGGACGACCACTTCGGTGCGGCCCGTCAATGACGCGCCATCGGGATGCATCTCATAGCGTTCGATGCGGTTATCACCCCAACTCGTCACCCACAGATACTTGCCACGGACGACGATATCACAGGCCGCTTCGCCCACCGCAGCGGCCATGGGTAGAGTGCCCGGCAGTTCGCCGTCCCAGGACTGCAGGGGATGGGTGCCAGCCCGACCGAAACGAAATTGAAATCCGTAATCGGCGGTGGGAACGATGTGCAGCAGGCGATTGGGAGGCATCGAGTCCGGATCATTCCCCACCACCCACAGACGTTCGGCGGGATCAAAGCAAGATCCAAAGGGGTTCCAGAACCCCGTGGCAATCCGCTGCACCTGGGAACCATCCGGGCGACACCGAAACAGGTTGCCCCCTTCACCGCCGCCGACTTGTTTCGAACCGTCCGAACCGATGAGTTCATAGGGCTCGCCAAAGTTTTCGCCCTGACCAATCGTCAGCCAACCATCCGGGCCAACGGTGAGGCTGGACAAACCGTTGTGCGGGTAGTTCGCCTTGGTCTTCAGCTGTAACACCGTCTCCACTTGATCGGCCATGCCATCATCATCATTGTCGCGGACCCGCCGGAGCCCATCTCGAGAGAGCAAACCGATCCAGCCATCCCCCAAATCTGCAATTGCCATCGTCGCCTGCCCGCCCTCGTAGAACAGACGCTGCCGGCCCGCGTTGGGGGCCTCTTCAGTGGAATCAAACCGATACACACGGTCGACTGTCGGGCCTGGGTACTTGTCCGGTGGGAAGTGCGTGTGGCACTCAATCACCAGCAGTCGACCTGCCTCATCGAAACAGCAGCCCGTTGGCGTGACCAGTTCGGGTTCGGACGCCACCGACTCGATGATCCAGCCGGGCACGAGCATATCGGGGGACGCCACCTCCGAATGACTGGGTTTGCTGCGACCGTCATTCTCAGCGTGAAGCGGCGGTGCGGCGAGCCAGCTGGCCGCTAGAACAATTAAAACAAGTTTGCAATGCATGATGGGCCTCGGAAGCTGACAGTCATGATAGGATGACATTTCTCAATCGCGATCACTCGAACGCACCCGATGATAATCGATTCGCTCACTTATGGTTCCCGCATTCCTTACTTGGAAAAGCTGTCTCCCATGCATGAATCTCTGATCTTGAAGATGCCGGACACCCGACCCGTCGCCGAGTTCGTCTGGAATACTCCGCGGTGGGGCCGAAGAGCCAGCAAGCTATGGCTACTGCTGATACTCAGCATGATCGGGATGAGCACCAGCCAAGCGGCGGCGCCCGATGAGCTGGAAACGCAATTGTCGGCGGCGGGAGAAAATCGAGCTGAGCTCGAAGAGGCACTCAGCAACGTTCCCGACGCCCAGCGAGGCGGGATGGAGTTCTTGATCAAGAACATGCCCGAGGCCGATTTAGAATCACTCTCGGCCGAGTTCTTGCTCGAGAATGTCGACCTTGCCTACCAATCACGCGCGTCGGATCCCTGGGCGGAGTCGGTGCCGCTCCCCATTTTCTACAACGATGTCCTCCCGTATGCGAGCATCAACGAGCGTCGAGATAATTGGCGTGCCGACTTTCGCCAACGGTTCTTACCGCTTGTCGCGGAGGCAGAAACAGCGAGCGAAGTCGCGGTGATTCTGAACCAGCAGATCTTCCCGCTGCTCGACGTGCGGTACTCAACCCGGCGTGCCAAGGCCGACCAGAGTCCGTATGAATCCATCGAGGGTTCGACGGCATCGTGCACGGGTCTATCGGTGTTGTTGATCGACGCGTGCCGCGCCGTCGGCGTCCCGGCACGATTCGTTGGCACACCACTGTGGAGCGATGGTAGCGGGAATCATTCCTGGGTGGAGATTTGGGATGACGGCTGGCATTTCACGGGTGCTGCCGAACCCACAGGCGATCATCTCAACGATGGATGGTTCATCGGCCGCGCCGCTGCGGCAACGTCCGACGACCCGAAGCACGTGATCTACGCGACCCGTTTCGGCCAGTCTTCGCTCTCCTTTCCCTGTGTGTGGGCGCCGGAGAACGATTCGATCCCGGCCGTCGATGTGACGCAGCGATACGTGGCCCTTCGCAGGCACAAAGTGAACGAGAACGCTTCGCGCCATGCCCTTGAGCAAACGCGCGCGTGGTTGGCAATGGATTCCGATCTCACATCGCTCTCGCGGCAGGACTTTGCCAAGGTTCCCCTCACGAAAGAAGACACTGTCACGGCACGCCAGATCTTGGCCGAGAAGCATCTCGCTCAACTTCGCCGCGACCGCAAAGAAGAATTTGAATCCGGTGTCATTCGTCAGGGAGAATGGCAGATGCCGTTTTCGTACAAAACGTTTGGGGAGAAGCCCGCCGATGGATGGAGTCTGTACATTTCGATGCACGGTGGAGGTGGCGCACCGAAAGTCGTCAACGATCGCCAATGGGAGAACCAGAAAAGACTCTATTCGCTCGACCAAGGTATCTATGTCGCACCGCGTGCGCCGTCGGACACCTGGAACCTATGGCATCGAGATCACATCGATGGATTGCTGCGACGATTGATTGAAGACATGGTGGCCATCGAAGACGTCAATTGGAACCAGGTCTATGTGATGGGATATTCCGCCGGTGGCGATGGGGTTTATCAGATCGCCCCGCGGATGTCCGACACCTGGGCCGCCGCCGCAATGATGGCTGGGCATCCCAACGAAACCTCTGCTCGGGGCCTGAGAAATGTTCCCTTCGCCCTGCAGGTCGGCGGTAAAGATGCTGCCTACGATCGCAATCGAATCGCGAAAGAGTGGAAAGAGAAACTCAAGAAACTGCGCGCCGACGACCCTGATGGATACGAGCATTTCGTCAAGATCTATCCCGACAAGGGGCACTGGATGGACCGCGAGGATGCTGTCGCGATTGAATGGATGTCAGAACACACGCGAAATCCCACCCCCAATCGCATCGTGTGGGTGCAAGACGACGTGACGCATTCCGATTTCTATTGGCTGGCTGTCGACGAAGCCGATTGTCAGCCGCGCTGTGAAATCATTGCCGAAGTCGAGGAGCAAACGATTTCCGTTTTCGCCGAAGGTGTTGAGCGAGTTCAGGTCCGGTTCGACGACCGGATCGTCGACCTCGATCGACCGGTCACCATCGTCAGTGATGGACAGATCCTGCACGAATCCCTGGTGGAACGGACGATCGGTGAACTGGCGACCACATTGATCGCGCGTGGCGATCCGAATTTGGCTTTCCCAGCATCGGTCACCGTCGAACTGCCAATACCAAGTGCTCAAGCACCCCTTGATGACGAAGGGGATGCTGTGAATTCACCCAACGCGACGTCTGCTGATCAGGGGGACGAGTGAACCGACACGAACACTGGCAACTCGATCCCACACTCGACTTTCTCAATCATGGGTCCTTTGGGGCGACACCGCGGGTGGTGCTGGCTGCCCAGCGTGCGTTTCAGGATGAATTGGAGCGAGATCCGATCGAGTTTCTCGCGCCCGAACGCAGTTTGAACCCCAAGCTCGATCGGGTGCGTCAGGTGATGGCGGATTTAGTCGGTGCGAACGCCAGCGATCTCGCTTTCGTTCGCAATGCGACCGAAGGCGTCAATGCGGTCCTGCAGTCGATGCCGCTGCAAGCCGGTGACGAGATCTTGGTGACCAACCATGGCTACAACGCCTGCATCAACGCGGCCGAGTATGTGGCCAACCGAAGTGGTGCCGTGGTGCGTGTTGCCAACGTCCCCTTTCCATTACGAAGTGCCGATGCGGTGATCGACGCGATCGAGCGGGAGATCAACGAGCGAACACGCGTGCTGTTGATCGATCATATCACCAGCCCAACGGGTATGATTTACCCGGTCGATGCGATCGTGGACCTGGCGCATCAAGCTGGCGCTCGGGTCCTCGTCGACGGTGCTCATGGCCCCGGGATGCTACCGCTCGATCTGAACGCACTCGGAGCCGACTACTACACGGCCAATCACCACAAGTGGCTGTGCGGTCCCAAGGTCTCGGGATTCTTGTGGGTGGCCCCGCAGTGGCAGGAAGAGGTTCGCCCCACCGTGATCAGCCACGCAGCGAATCGCTCGCAACCGGACCGATCTCGCTTCCTTGCGGAATTCGACTGGACGGGAACCTACGACCCTTCCCCCATCCTCGCGCTGCCGACCGCGATCGACTTTCTCGATTCGCTCGCTGGCGATGGAATACGAGGCCTGATGAATGCCAACCACAGCAAGGCTATCGCTGCGCGAGATATCGTTGTCGATGCGCTCGGCATTGAAGTCCCCGTGCCTGACGCGATGATCGGCAGCCTCGTAGCGATCCCACTGCCAATGACATCCCAGTCGCCGGTGCAGGGAGAGATGCTGCAGCAGCGATTGCGGGAGTGTTACCGCTTGGAGCTACCCGTCGTGCCCAGCCCCGCGGGTGACGCCTGGTTGCTGCGAATGTCCCTGCAGGCGTACAACGATCTCGACCAAGTCCATCGGCTCACCGATGCCTTGAGCCGTGAACTGTGTCTTGGATAGGCGCTAAGCAGGTATGAACAAATTGTTCGGTATATTAGCCGGTGGGCGCTAGCTCCGGTTCCATTGACGCTTTGCGTTTAACGCGAGAAAACCGCGGCTAGCGCCGAATGGCACTTACTTTGGCCCCTGGAGAGGACATAACGAGGTAGGTAACCCGATGCGTTAGCGAGGAAAATGCCGTTCTTTGCGAGGTCAGTAGATCATCCTCGCTCACGCGTCGGGTTACCAAGACCGCTTCGCAAACTAAAGTAAGCGGTATTCGGCTAGCGCCCACCGGCTAATTGAGTTACACCGAAAGAATTACCCATACCTGCTTAACTCAGCGCGGTTCGCATGCGGCCGGCGAGCCCCCAAAATTGTTCGATCGCAGGGAGTGGCTCGAAGTGGTACTTCCCAGGTCCGAGGACAACGTCTTGCTCGGTATGCTCCGAAACGACGCGCTCGACATTCTCTTGAGAGAGCTCATTCTTCTCAACCTCGATCGCCAGCAATTCGTCTTCGCGCTGGGCGTCGATCTCACCGTAGTTGCGAGAGGGCAGGAAGATCGTTCCGTTGTAGAAGTCGATCGCGAAAGCGACCACACCAGGGACAAAGAACAGCATCAATCCGACGCCATCGAGGGCCGCAATTTTCCAGTCGATCGGTCCGCTGCGCGGCTGGCCAATGCGCTCGGGATGAAGAATCGATCCACATCCGGCAAGGGTGGTCGACGACACCGACAGCGACATGTTGATCAAAAATCGACGGCGATCGTGATTGTGTAGCACCTTGATCGATACTCCAGGAATGATGAGAAGTTGCTGCCCGAAAAGGAGTGTCGGCTCTGGGCGACACGGGCAGTTCTTCCCTCCGTTACTGAATCGATACTGGGCAGGTCCAGACCAACAGGTTGATTCGCGGTCAATCGTGTTCGAAAAGGGAGTTGACCCTCTCCGACGAGGCTTTCAGTAAACCAAATCCTGGGGGGAGAGCGACTTGTCCAACAGAGCAGCACTTTCCGCTTGGTGAGGGACATCGCGTGAGCTCCTGGGGAGCCAATCGGACGATTCTCGCACCGCTGCCGTGGAGGTCTTAGAGCTGTTGATTACCCACAAGTTTGCTCCCCCGTGTGCTTGTCACACGCCGAAGCGGCGTTTTCAATTTAGAAAACCGCGGTATCGACACAGCTTGCAGGGGATCCGGTTTTGTGGGTAATGACCAGGTCTCAGGGCCCCCAGACGTAAACCGGGACAATGTAGGTGATGTTGGCCGGGGAACGGCTGGCCGTCATCGGGTCAGCCGGCCATGACGGCCGTAGAGAAGGTCGCAGCCCCCACCGCTGAGCTTCCAATCGTGCCATCCGAGACCGCATTTCCGCTAGCGCTCGCGCCTGACGAAGTTGCATCGCCTTAGCCCGTCGCCGTTCGGCTTGCGATCCTGATTGGCCGGTGAGGCGCAGGTCAGACGGACTGTGGACGTCTCCGCCGCTGCGCTGCGATTCTGATTTGCTGCGTTGGGTTGACTTCGACGGTGCAGGAAGTGATTCAAAATTCTCGCGTTCGTCACTAGCGTCTTCGTAGAACGGATCAGCAGGCTTTTCCTCAGTACCGCTGGGGTCTTGGAAGAAGATCAAACTCGTGTCATCGGAATCACCGAAGAGTTCCTCAATTCCTTGAGCGGAGGTCGTCGACCCGGCTGTCAAAATGAGAAGAGTCGCTGCCAGTGGTGGGAAATATCGCTGAGAAAATAGTCGTCGATTCATGATTCATAGCCCGATAGAATGCGTGGCGTCCGGAGGAGCTATCGTCGGCACCCTCGCCAGCAATCAAGGCACAGTGTGTGATTTTCCTTCTCTGAGCGGATCCCTGGTGTCGGTTGTGCCCGGCGTGCTGGTTATGAGGCGTCTCCTGGACGCTTTCCTATGCGCCGCCCGAGAAGAAAAAACACAGTGTGTGGGTGCAAAATTCGAAGACTGTGCTAATCTTAGGTTGGAACGCAGGCGTTGGCTCGTGGGTGCTCAACTGGTGCCCTGACCTGTTTGCGAACGATCCGTCCTACCGTCCCGTCCCACCCTTTTTCACGATAGCTATGACTCAGAAAATCATCTCCAGCGTCTTCGCATTGGCACTTTTGACCACTACGGTTGGATGCCCTCCACCAGCACAACCCAGTGGCGAAGAAGTCGACATCAGCACTGAGGCTGTTGAAGTCACCCCCGAAGTTGGTGACAACACAACCGGTGTCACGGACGTCCCTTCGGACAACATGACCGGCGTCACCGAAATCCCTTCGGACAACATGACCGCTGGCAGCGAAACTCCCTAGTTTCGGACCATGCGAATAACAGGTGTCGGCGTCGAGCAGCTTGCCCAATTGGCTCGCGCCTTGGTCGCGGAGGATGCTGAAAACAGCATCCCTGCGAGCTCGCCTCGATCACTCTGTTTCGGATTGATTGGCACTTTGGGGGCCGGGAAAACTCGGTTCTGCCAAGAGATCGCTTCCGCTTGGCGGATCGATCCCGCTGAGGTCACCAGTCCGACCTTCACACTGATCAAAAGCTACCCCATCGCCGCGGTAGGCGATCGTCCCGCCGCCACGATCCAGCTCCACCACCTCGATCTGTACCGCATTGTCGACGAAGACGAGCTGTGGGAGCTCGGCATGGATGAGCTGTGGGAGACACCGGGCGCGTGGATCCTGATGGAGTGGGCTGATCGCTTTGCCGATTGCCTGCCCGCCGATACGATTTGGGTCCGGATTGAGATCCCGGATGATTCCCCCCTCGCCAATGCGCCGTCTGAGAATGCCCTCGGCAACACCCCGCAGCCTCGGCGCGTGATCGAATTGCAATCATCGGATCCGGAGCGTCAGGCATGGCTCGGGAACGTTGAGTCCCGCCTCCGCGATCAGGGGATTATCGGCTAGTTTCGACCAGCTCGATCAATTGCTCGGCGACGATCTGGTGCCCCTCACGGTTGGGATGATTCCCCTGAGCCATCAAATGCTCGATGTCTTCACCGGCGCGGGCGCGACGGGCGAACGCAGCGTAGGAGTCGACCACCGGCAATCCAAACTCGTCCCCGAGGTCGCGGACCTGCCGGGCATGTTGGGCGAGCGATGTGGTGTCGTCAAGAATATCCTCGCGAGTGTCGGGAGTTGGTGTTAACAACACAACGGGGACACCTTTTCTCTGCGCCGCTCGAATCATCGCCCGCCATGCCCCGGCCGCCTCTTCAAGCCCGACGCGGCGATCGTTGAGGCTGTAGTCAATGAACACCAAGTCGGGGCGCAGCGACAACACATCCCGTTCAAATCGCTGGGCGCCACTGATGGAATCCTCGCCTCCAATCGCCGTGACGCTGACATCGATCACCGCGGTCGGATAGCGATCGCAAAGCTGTCGGTGAAACAGGCTTGGATAGGCATCAAACGTCCTCACTGCCGGGGTTCGAAAATATCCTGCGGGAACGCTGTGACCATGAAAGACAATCCGCACCATTCGGTTCTCGGGCCACTTCTTTTGGAGCTCTTGATGCAACTGTTCCAGTTGAATGGTCTGCGAAAGGGTTTGCGTCTGTGTCGTGCCCGGGATGTGACCCGGAGTTTCAATGGCCGGGGGCTCGGCCGCCCAGATTGGATGGACTGCGGATTGAATTGGAGACAGGCACACAAAAATCGCCAACGTCGCACGCGAAAGAATTCTGGTCATGCTGATCCTGAAGAAGCGAGGAGGTTCGGGGAGGGGACGCACGCTGGTTTGGGCCTTTTCGGTGCGCTGTCGGCCCTCCCCATAAGGCTCGCGAAAGGCTCGTTATCCGACCCTCCCAGCTTCGCCGGGCGGGTGAAGGAAATCGTTGAGTCATCATCACTTAAAAACGGCACGACCTCCGCGGCGCGAAGCAACGCACGATCAATTTCTGTCGTAGTGGACGAGGCGACGAGTCCTCGATTACCCACAAGTATGGTTCATCCGACGGAAGCGTGCGCAGAGCACAGCGGAAGTTTTTTTGAGGCATGGCTCTCGTATCCAATGATCGTTCAAAAATGCGTCCCTGACGAACAAACGCTCGCCAGGGACCGACAACACCATTGGCGTACCGCTTTTGCAGGGAAACGCTGGCGACCGAGATATCCCTTGCCAAGCCAGCACCTCTGCAGAGCTCGGCTCCGTTTCTCCCGGCAGTGTCAGTCTAACATTGATAATCACATCCCACAAATAAATCCTTGGATACTGGAGCCATGCCTTGAAAACCTCGGACGCACGCTTCCGTCGGATGAGCCACAAGTATCCCGAAAGGGATGATAGAAAATAGCCGTAGGTCAGCGCAGCGTCACCTAAGGTTGTTCATTGGCAGTGGAGCGTCGACCCCGAAGTGGGTCGCAGACCTCGTCGTGGATGATCTGCAACCCCATTCGGGGTTGGCACGCGTGTATCTCGGCGTTTCCGGTGGTGTTCGCTGCGCTCGACCACCGCCTATTTTCTTCAACGCCTCCGGCGTAGGAAAACTTGTGGGTAATCAACAGCCCGTCGCCTCGTTCCCTACTAAAACCGACACTGAGTCATCGTGTGTTGCTAAGAAGAACATTCAACCCGATGGTCTACAGCACGCCCTTGGTGCTGGGGATGGCTTGATTGCGGGGATCCTTCTCGACCGCCATCCGGATCGCTCGTGCGGTCGCTTTGAAAACGCACTCCGAAATGTGGTGAGCGTTGCGGCCGTGGTGCAGCACGACGTGCAGATTGCACTTCGCGTTGGCAGCAAACGATTGCCAGAAGTGCTCAACGAGCTCGCTGTCGAATGTCCCGATCTTATCGGCAGCAATCGGTGCGCGGTACTCAAACGCGTAGCGTCCTCCCATGTCGACGGCCGCCGTCACGAGGCATTCGTCCATGGGCAAGGTGAAGTGCCCGTAGCGATACACGCCGGCGCGGTCACCGAGTGCCTCATCGATCGCGCTACCTAAGGCGATGCCGATATCTTCACAGGTATGGTGATCGTCGACGTGCAAGTCACCGGTCGCATCCACGTTGAGATCGATCAGCGAGTGTTTGGCGAACAGGTCCAACATGTGGTCGAGAAACCCAATTCCGCTTTGGCGGGTGCCGCCCCCACTGCCGTCGAGATCGACGGAGAGTTGAATCTGAGTCTCGCCGGTGCGGCGATCGATCGAAGCGGTGCGTGACATCGTTTTTTTCAAATGAGGGTGGAGAAAGGGAGGGGCTTGGCGAATGCCACTTGCTTTGGCCCCGTTTGGGGCATGACTAGGTTGGTAACCCGATGCGTCAGCGAGGAAAATGCAGTGCTTTGCGTGGTCAAGAGATCGTCCTCGCTCACGCGTCGGGTTACCAAGACCGCTTCGCAAACGAAAGTAAGTGCTATTCGGGGATCGGTGGGAGGGTTAGCGGGAAACCGCGGAGCGAACGTCCACGCGTCAACGCTGAGTGTTGCCAGGCAACTGCGTCAGAGCACGCTGGATCATCAACAAACAGGCGTCGATTTGTTCGTCGGTGCCGACACTGATGCGGAGCCCATCACCCCAGTCACCAAAGTCCATGTATCGCACCAAGATTTGATTGGTCTTCAGGAACTCGTAGATGGCCCGGTGTTGGCCGCTGGGGTGCGTGCACCAGACGAAGTTGGCTTGCGAGGGGACGACGTCGAATCCGAGTCCAGCGAGTTCGCTCGCCAATCGGGATCGCGTTTGGTTTACCTTTGCCACGTTTTCGTCCAACCAAGCTTGGCTTTGCATGGCTGCTGTCGCCGCTGCGATCGAGATCGCATCGCAGTTGTAGCTATCCTTGATCTTCGTCAGTTCCGCGATGATCTGCGGCTGGGCGACGAGGAATCCGAAGCGGATGCCCGCCAATGCGTAGGACTTGCTCAGTGTTCGGGTGACGAGGATGTGCTCGTTGCGTTGAACCAAGTCCAAGCAATTCTCTTCGGCGAAGTCAGCGTAGGCCTCGTCGACGACGAGGGGGCACGCCAGCGAATTGGCGATCGATTCGATTTCTGCAGGGGGCACGACGGTGCCGCTGGGGCTATTCGGATTGGGCAGCAACACCAATCTCAGGTCGTCGCGTGATTGGCTGAATTCAGCTGGGAGTCGCCAGTCCTCGTCGAATTCCACCTGTTCCCATGACGCTCCTTGGATATCGGCGAGCGTGCGGTAGAGGATGTAACTCGGCGAGGGCAAACGCAGCGATTGTCCTTCGCCGACGAACCCGCGAACGAGCAGCGTCAGAATTTCGTCGCTGCCATTTCCTGCGAGCACCCATTCCGGACCGGGCAGCCCGAGTGCCTCCGCGGCGGCGCGGCGAAAGCTCGTCGACATGGGATCGGGGTACCGGTTCAGCGGACCGCTCGCGGCCTCGGTGATGGCATGGATGACCGCCGGGGGAGGCGGGTACGGATTTTCATTTGTATTGAGCTTGATGAACTTGCCCGGCGGCGGTTGCTCCCCTGGAGCATACGGTTTCATCTGCGTCAGAGCGGGGCGAAATTGCAAGTCAGTGAGGGGGGTTAGAGCGGATAGCTGCGAACTACTAGCGACGAACTGCTAGCTCTCGATGAAGGAGGGCAAACCAATCGGACGATTATTCTTGAACGAGCGAATGGATTTTAGGCGAGCCAGCGAAAACAGGCGATAGCCCCGATATTCTGCCAGCGTCCCCCGCCGTTGCAAAATAGTTCCCCGCTGGCTGCAGACGAACCCAGGCGGCTGGCCTGGGCAAGAATTCCTCGCTGGCGATCTGGTAAAATCAGTGCAACCGAAAAAATCCGAAATAGACTGAGCGTGAGTTGAAATGGATCATTCCTCCTGCGGTAACCAACCATGTGGCCACTGACCAACGGCATGCGATGCCTCACGGGAGCCGAAGCGGCGTTATTCCGTGGCGCGGTCGGCATGATGCTCGACCAGTTGACATCGGAATTCCACACGGAGCCGACCGACCCGGGCTCGGAGCCCGCGCTCGACGAGGCGGCGGGCGGCTACGGATTCCTGCCTCCTCACTGGTTTTCCATGTGGGAACTTGAACAGCGAATCTGGTTGCTCGAACGGGTGACCACCTCGCTTCTGACGGCCCGTCAGGCACCGCCAGCTTCTGCCATTTTCGAAGCCACCGTGGAAGCGGTCTACATCGAGTTGGCCGATCTCGTTGCGATGGAGATCACGACGGGGCTGCCGATTGAACGCGGCAGTTGGCGTGGGGCGCTACTGGACGCTTTCGTACAACGCTGCCCCCAGGACAGTCTGCTCGGCGCCTTGCAGTTCGAAGCGACGACCCTCGACCCCTGCCTACCTCCAGCGTTAACCCGGCAGTGGAAAGCCGAGCAAGCACGAACGGAAGTGGATACGGATTCATCTCAGAACCAACCTCATCAGTCCAGCCAATCCGATGTCAATGGAGAGCCAGATTGGATGACATGGTGGACGAGCGTGATCGAACGACTCGTCGATGCCACCTATGGCGTCCGCCTCTACCAAGTCGCCGAGCGGTACCGGGACGACGACCCCAAACGGCTCCACCGCTTTCTAAAATCCAAGGGCGTCAACGTTAAATTCATGCAGCGGATTCCGCCACTGCGTTCCTCCAGCCAAACCTTGACCTCCATCGATCGATTGCAGGCCATCGTCTTTCATGAAGATTGAATGCGACAGGAGTCGAGTCTAGCGAAAATCATCTGTACTGGCGCACGTTGACGAACGGCCGCCGACGCGTAGACTTCAGCTTTGCTTCTTCCTCTGAGCTGCTGCTGAACCGATTCGCGGATCGCATCGCAAAGGTCCTGTATGAAATTTCGCTTTCCGATTCTGATCATTGACGAGGACTACCGCTCAGAGAACACGTCAGGATTAGGGATTCGTGCGTTGGCCGAGGCGATCGAGGCTGAGGGAGTGGAGGTGATCGGCGCGACCAGTTACGGAGACTTGTCCCAGTTCGCCCAGCAGCAATCTCGCGCCTCCGCGTTCATTCTCTCGATCGACGACGAAGAGGTATTGTCCGAGATAGACGAGAAGGGAGAGAACCAAGAAGGATCGGCGATTGAGAAGCTCCGCGAATTCATCCAAGAGATTCGGTTCAAGAACAACGATATCCCGATCTATCTGTATGGGGAAACTCGCACGTCGGCGCATATTCCTAATGACATCTTGCGGGAACTGCATGGGTTCATCCACATGTTCGAGGACACGCCGCAGTTCGTTGCCCGTCACATTCTGCACGAAGCTCGTGCCTATACCGACGGTTTGTCCCCGCCCTTCTTTCGAGCGTTACTGGACTATGCCCGTGACGGATCTTACTCCTGGCATTGCCCGGGCCACTCCGGTGGCGTGGCGTTTCTTAAAAGTCCAGTCGGCCAAATGTTTCACCAGTTTTTTGGAGAGAACATGCTGCGGGCGGATGTCTGCAACGCCGTCGAGGAGCTCGGGCAGTTGCTCGACCACACCGGTCCCGTAGCCGCCTCGGAGCGCAACGCCGCCCGAATCTTCGATGCCGATCATTGTTTCTTTGTCACCAACGGTACCTCGACGAGCAACAAAATGGTCTGGCACTCGACGGTCGCCTCGGGCGATATCGTGGTCGTCGATCGCAATTGCCACAAATCGATCCTGCACGCGATCATCATGACCGGTGCCGTGCCCGTTTTCTTGACGCCCAAACGCAATCACCTGGGATTGATCGGACCGATTCCTTTGGAAGAATTTCATCCCGATAGTATTCAGAAGAAGATTCAAGCCAACCCGTTCGCCCGCGCCGCCCAAGCTGCTCATCCCGATCGCAAACCTCGTATCTTGACGATCACCCAATCGACCTACGACGGGATCGTTTACAACGTGGAGATGCTCAAGGAGCTGCTCGACGGCCAGATCGACACGCTGCATTTTGATGAAGCCTGGTTGCCCCATGCCACCTTTCACGACTTCTATCAGAATATGCACGCCATCGGCCATGGCCGCGCCACGTGCAAGGAATCGATGGTGTTCGCCACCCACTCGACCCACAAACTTTTGGCTGGGATCTCGCAAGCGTCTCAGATTCTCGTCAAAGAGCCGCAGACTCGCAAGCTCGATCGTCATGTCTTCAACGAAGCCTATCTGATGCACTCGTCGACGTCGCCGCAGTACGCGATTATCGCGTCATGTGACGTCGCCGCAGCGATGATGGAGCCGCCCGGTGGCACCGCTTTGGTGGAGGAGTCCATACTCGAGGCGATGAATTTCCGCCGCGCTATGCGGAAGGTCGACGCCGAGTGGGGCGACGACTGGTGGTTCCAAGTCTGGGGGCCAGCCGAAATCCCCAGCGATGGGATCGGGACTCAAGCGGATTGGATGCTGGAGGCGGATGCCCCCTGGCATGGATTCGGGCACCTCGCCCCCGGACTGAATATGCTCGATCCGATCAAAGGTACGGTCGTCACCCCGGGGCTGGATCTCAATGGCCAATTCGCAGGCACCGGGATCCCCGCGTCGATCGTCACGCGGTACCTCGCCGAGCACGGTGTGATCGTCGAAAAGGCCGGGCTGTATTCGTTCTTCATCATGTTCACGATCGGTATTACCAAAGGCCGCTGGAATACGCTCGTCAGCGCCCTGCAGCAGTTCAAGGATGACTACGACAGGAATCTGCCGATGTGGAAGATCCTGCCGGAATTCGCCCAACAGCACCCGCAGTACGAGGCCATCGGACTGCGCGATCTCTGCCAATCCATTCACGAGACTTACAAGGAAAACGATATCGCTCGGGTCACGACCGAGATGTACCTGTCCGATATGCAGCCGGCGATGAAACCATCCGATGCGTACGACATGATGACACACCGGGAAATTGATCGTGTGCAAATTGACGATCTGCTCGGCCGGGTCACAGCCGTGTTGTTAACCCCCTACCCGCCCGGCATCCCGCTGTTGATCCCCGGTGAAAGTTTCAATCAAACGATCATCGAGTACCTGCAATTCGCCCGCAAGTTCAATGCGAAATTCCCAGGCTTTCACACCGACATCCACGGCCTCGTGGAGGAAACGGTCGACGGCGTTCCACGGTACTATGTCGACTGCATTCGGACCGGAACGGCAGCTTGCTAAATCCTCTCGTGTCTAAATTGCCCAAGGATTTCTGTTTGACCGAAGAATCCAGCTTCCCCATACTCAGCAGACGCCAACCGGCGGTAATCCCCTGGAACGGCAGCTTATTGCCCCCACAACCGGCGACAACTACTTCGTTCTGGCACGAAGTGACATCGTACTCGTACTCAGGCGTCAGCCGGTACTCGTACTCCTACTCGACTCGGGGCGCCAATGACCGAACCCATCTTCGACCATGATCGACTTGACGTTTACCGTCTTTCGAGTGAATACGTCGCATCATCGTTCACGATCGCAAAGGACTTGAACGGATGCCACCGTCACGCCCGAGTTCAATGGCTCCGCGCCGCCCAGTCGATTCCGCTGAACATCGCCGAGGGCAACGGGAAGCGAAGCCTCAAAGATCGTAGTCGTCTGTTGGACATCGCAGGTGGTTCGGCATTGGAATGTGTTGCGATTCAAGACGTGCTTGCAGCGACCGACGGACTGAACGACGAACGCCATCGCCAACTCAAACAAATGTTGTATCGGATCATTTCGATGTTGACGCGATTGGTCGCACGATCCGATGTCGCCCGTGAGACCGCGACAAAGTACAATGCTGGAGTCGAGTACAAGTACAAGTACGAGTACCGCGAGGCGGAGTACGAGTGCGATCGAAAAGAGCCAGGACAATGCGTTGGACCGAAGACGCCGAGCTAGCTCCTCTCAAATTGAAAAACATTGGCTCATCCGACGCTTCCGTCGGATGAACCAAAACATTCGCGGCGTCTCGGTCAACGCCGCCGTTCGTTGACTCAATGAGAGATACCTTCATGGATAGAAATTGCTTTGCCATTGGTATAGTGCTTGTCACGGCCGCGATGGCTTATTCACAGGTTCTTCTCGGAATTTAGTGGCACGTATTTTCCGGCATCAGATCGAGTTTGCCGCAGTAAAACAGAATCCTGAGTCGGTAGTTGGCGAAGGAACGAAAGCCTCTTGCGGCTGACTTGATGGATTGACTTGGATCTGCGTTTGGCGCAGTCGACCGAAACGACACCAAAGTGAGAGGGACCGACCGCCTCGACTCGCTGCTGAATCACCCCAGCTGGCTTGCCGATGTAACGGGCCTGATTGGATTTTGACGAACGTTTCTTGGTGGCGATTGCCATATCGGAGTTCCTTGATTGAAGGGAAAGTGAATTCCTTCAATGAAAGCACTCAGAATGCGCCCCTGGTAGTTTTTTAGGCTAACTTGGGGACATACCAGGCATAGCTCTCGTATCCAATGATCGTTCAAAAATGCGTCCCTGACGAACAAACGCTCGCCAGGGGCCGACAACACCATTGGCGTACCGCTTTTGCAGGGAAACGCTGGCGACCGAGATATCCCTTGCCAAGCCGGCACCTCTGCAGAGCTCGGCTCCGTATCTCCCGGCAGTGCCAGTCTAACATTGATAATCACATCCCACAAATAAATCCTTCGATACGGGAGCCATGCCTTGAAAACCTCGGCCGCACGCTTCCGTCGGATGAGCCTTGAAAGAGAGGTGCGCAACATTCGGTGTCTCCAAATGATCAGTGGCATTCTACTGGAACGCGGTACATCGGTGTGTGCTGGGCTGGCTCTCGCCCAATGGCTGGCAGTGCTCACTCAGCCTGTCCGTTTCGAAAGCGTCTTACACGCATGTGTCGGATGCAATCGAGTTAGAATTCGGCTTTAGCTCCTTGCTCTGACCTCAGCGAGATGCAGGTAACGATGAATCAGCTCCCATCCTTGCTCGCCCTTTTTCCCACATTGGTCTGGGTATTGATCTGGATTTGGATTCGTCCTGCGACAGGGGCCTTCAAGCTCTTGATCGTGGGGTTATTTGCTGGCGCAAGCTTAGCGATTCCCGTTTGGTTGGCCGAAACGCTGGTCGATCAATTGGCGGATCCTCAGCATCGATGGTCGCGTGATTTTCTCGAGCAAGTCATCGGCGCGGCCTGCTGCGAAGAAGGGATCAAATTTGCCGGTGTGATGGGGATTTTAAAATGGTTCGACAAGACACGGCACAAAGGAACATCGTTGGGCGAAAACGGGGCTCATCCTTGGGATGCGGTCCCATGCGCCCTTGTCATCGCGATTGGGTTCATGACGGTGGAGAATCTCATCGCAATCACGGCGGCGCCCTCACCCACGTCGATGGCGTTATCGCGGCAAATGACACTGCTCGCAGGTCATCCGAGCTATCAGCTCGTGATGGGGTATTCACTGGCGCGGTGGCGGCTTCAACACAAAGCAGGATGGATGATCGCAGCGATCGCGGTGCCGATCTTCTTGCACGGCTGGGGTGATTTCTCGGAGCAGCTGTTCCAAGACGAACCGGATCACGGATCGACGCGAGATACGATTGAATTCGTCGCCTGGATCGGCTCGATCACAGCGTCTCTGATCGCTAGCGTGGCCGTTCTGGCCAGCGTTTCCAAACGCCCGCGGATCTGAGGATGGCATTGTCCAGATGCTGGAACTCCTTTTGGGGTGGCCGTGTCTCAGTGTAAACTACCCTCGCCCAGGCTCCTGGGCCCGGTTAAAAAAACGACCGCCCTGCCCTGCCCCAATCCAAAACACGAAGGTCTGAACATGCCCGCCACGCGGCTCGATGGGAAACAAATCGCTCTGGAAATCCGCGGCGAGGTCGCACGGGATGTCCAGCAGTACGTTGCGGCTGGTCATGCTCCGCCGAAGCTCGCAGCGGTTTTGGTAGGCGAAGATCCAGCCAGCCAAGTGTATGTGCGGAACAAGGAACGAGCCTGCGCGAAAGCGGGGATTGCCAGCCGGTTGGACCGAATGCCTGCAACGACGACGCCGGACGAGCTGCTCGAGCGAATCGATTCGCTCAACCAGGATGAATCGGTCAACGGGATCTTGGTCCAGCTGCCGTTGCCAGCGGCGCCCGCGGGCCAGCCCGCGCTCGATGAACGCACTGTGCTCGATGCGGTCGATCCGATCAAGGATGTCGACGCGTTTTCGCCCATCAACGTGGGCTTGCTCATGCAGGGCCGGCCGCGGTTTTTGCCCTGCACGCCGCACGGGATCGTTCAAATGCTGCATCGCAGCAAAATCGAGACCGCGGGCAAGCATGTCGTGGTGGTCGGGCGCAGCGAGATTGTCGGCAAGCCGATGGCAATGATGTTGGCTCAAAAGGACGGCAGTTGTGGTCCCGAGACGGCAAATGCGACCGTGACTTTGGCCCACAGCCGGACGGGCAACCTCGCCGAGGTCTGTCGGTCGGCCGATATTTTAATCGCGGCGGTGGGACGACCGGAGATGATTCGCGGCGACATGATCCGGCCCGGTGCGGTGGTCGTGGACGTGGGGATCAACCGGGTCGGCGATAGGCTCGTCGGTGACGTGGCCTTTGCCGAAGCCGAACAGGTCGCCGCGGCGATCACGCCCGTTCCCGGTGGTGTTGGGCCGCTCACAATCGCGATGTTGCTGCACAACACGTTGTTGGCAGCGAAACTGCAGGCCGGCGATTGCTCAATCGGGTAGACTGCGAGAATGAAACCCATTCACTTTCGAGCCGTCGCGCTGCTGGTGCTGATCCCGATCAACACGGCGGCCGCCCAGACCGTTGAGCTGCCGGCGATCCGGCAGTACTCTTACCGCGGCGGCGTGCTCGTGCCCGACCGGGGATCAGCTTACCTTGGTGGCAATTCCTCTTCGGCGATCCGGTCGTCCTCGCGGGGTTTGCCGGGGATCAATCGACTGCCGGGCAATACTCGGCGCAGCTCGCAAACGAGCGCTGGCGGTGCGACCGTTTCAGCAACCATCATCGATCTTGACGAAATGGATCGGCAGATCCTGGGCTACGATCCGCGGGAGGCCCGCCGGGCGAGGCAACGAGGCAGCACCGTCGTGTCGGCCGAGGCGGAGATTGCCGAGGCGAAGTCGCTCGTTCGGAACGCTCGCCGAGCCCTTGGTGGGGGCGAGCGAGATTCAGCGAAAAACATGTACGCGTTGGCCATTGCGAAGCTGGGACGCTACCGGGAGGCGGCTTATCTACTCGAATACGCCGAGGCGGAGTACGCGCGTGCGTTTCGGGGGGATTTGGTAGGAGAGCAAGCGCAGCGCCTTGGTGATTTGGATGTTGTTGGGGAGGGGAACTCACGACGGGCTGAGCCGTCGGTCGACAATGTAGTCGGACCGCTCCGACGGTCCGAACTCAACACACACCGCAATCATGCCTCCACTCACTCACGACGGGCGGAGCCGTCGGTCGACAATGTAGTCGGACCGCTCCGACGGTCCGAACTCAACACGCACCGCATTCACGCCTCAACTCACTCACGACGGGCAGAGCCGTCGGTCGACAATGTCGTCGGACCGCTCCGACGGTCCGAACTCAACACGCACCGCATTCACGCCTCAACTCACTCGCGACGGGCGGAGCCGTCGGTCGACAATGGAGTCGGACCGCTCCGACGGTCCGAACTCAACACGCACCGCACTCACGCCTCCACTCACTCGCGACGGGCGGAGCCGTCGGTCGACAATGTAGTCGGACCGCTCCGACGGTCCGAACTCAACACGCACCGCAATCATGCCTCCACTCACTCGCGACGGGCGGAGCCGTCGGTCGACAATGGAGTCGGACCGCTCCGACGGTCCGAACTCAACACGCACCGCACTCACGCCTCCACTCACTCACGACGGGCAGAGCCGTCGGTCGACAATGTCGTCGGACCGCTCCGACGGTCCGAACTCAACACGCACCGCACTCACGCCTCCACTCACTCGCGACGGGCAGAGCCGTCGGTCGACAATGTAGTCGGACCGCTCCGACGGTCCGAACTCAACACGCACCGCAATCATGCCTCCACTCACTCGCGACGGGCGGAGCCGACGGTCGACAATGTAGTCGGACCGCTCCGACGGTCCGAACTCAACACACACCGCACTCACGCCTCCACTCACTCGCGACGGGCGGAGCCGTCGGTCGACGATGGTGCGGTTCGTAACTCGCGACGGGCGGAGCCGTCGGTCGACGATGATCGGCGGGTGCGGCCTTGATCGGTCAGCGGATGCGACTGAAGGCGGCACGCGACTTTTGCCAGCGTTTTGGCACGGGCATGCATGCGGGCGTGGACATGCTGCGCCTGCTCGACAGCGAATCGAAGATCGGTCCGCCTCGCCAGCGTGAAGCGATCGCCGACCTTCGCGCCGAAGCGGCAGACGGCTCGACGTTGGCCGATGGGATGCGAAAACGTCCTCAGTTTTTTCCGCCGCTACTGCGGTCGATGACGAACGTGGGCGAGACGACAGGAACGCTCGAACGCACACTGTTCAAGCTCGCCGAGTACTACGACCAACAGCTGACGCTGCGGAATAACTTTCAGCGTGCGATCGCGTGGCCGGCCATCCAGTTTGTGATCGGGGTCGGTGTGCTTTCGCTGGTGATTTGGATCATGGGGATCATGAATTCGGGCGGCCGGCAGATGGCTGACATCTTGGGTCTGGGCCTGACCGGGACGTCCGGCGTGCTCAAATTCTGGGGGATTTTACTGCTCTTCTTTGCCGCCGTGGCAGCGGCAATCGTAGCGTTTCAGAAAAACGTCGGTGGAATTCAGAATGCGATTCCATTGCTCTACAAAATCCCCGGGATCGGCAGTTCGCTGCAAACGATCACGCTTTCTCGCTTCACCTGGACCCTGTCGCTGGCGTTGGAAACCGGCTTGGACCCGATTCGTGCGATTCGTCTGGCCCTCGATTCAACCGATAGCGACTTTTATCGTAGCGGGGCCGACGACGCCGAAGCGGCTATCCGTGGGGGGGCTACCCTGACCGGAGCACTCGAAGCGACCTCTGTTTTCCCCGAGGAGTTCTTGACTCAGGTCAGTGTCGCTGAGTTGTCGGGGACGGACGCCGAGTCCATTTCGCACGTCGCTCGCGATTACGACGTGCGGGCAAAGTCGGCGATGCGCGTCATCGCGGGGTTTGCCACGGGGACGATTTGGTTGCTGGTGGCAGGGTTCCTGATTTTCTTCATCATTCAGATCGTGATGATGATTGCGGGCGCTTATCAGGATGCATTGCAGGGAATTTGAGGGCGACAGCTGGCACCGAGATGCTTTATAATCTTGTTGTTAATTCTTTCAATTCACTTGGAATTGCTCTGCATGATTGCTTCATCGAAAGACGCCAACCCCGATTCGGACGCGAGTTCGAAGCCCGAAAAAACTCCGTTTTTCGTGGACAAGAACGCGCCCAAGAACGACGCGGTTGACTATCCAGCCATCGAGGACGCCGTCCGCGTGATCCTGGGTGCGGTGGGCGAAGACCCCGATCGAGAAGGGCTATTGGAGACTCCGGCACGTGTGGCGCGGATGTACGCGGAGATGTTTGCGGGGTTGAAATCCGATCCAGGCCGACATCTTGAGAAGGTCTTTGAGGAGGATTACGACGAAATTGTGCTGGTCCGAGACATTAGTTTTTGCAGCATGTGCGAGCACCATTTGCTGCCGTTCACGGGCAAGGCCCACATTGCCTATTTGCCCAGTGGCAAGGTGGTTGGGCTGAGCAAACTCGCCCGCGTGGTCGAAGAAGTCGCACGCCGGCCGCAGGTGCAGGAGCGGTTGACCCACACGGTCGCCAACTTGATCGAAGATCGATTATCCGCCCGGGGGGTAGCCGTCGTGGTGGAGTCCACCCATAGCTGCATGACGATGCGCGGCATTCGTAAACCGGGCAGTCTGTGCTTGACCAGCGCCATGCGGGGGGCTTTCAAAACCGACCCGAAATCGCGGTCGGAAGTGCTGGGACTGATCAATCGTAGCGCCGGATGATGCGGGCAGAGGGAGCTTTTTTCCCTTAGGTTTTGATCTGGGTTAGAATGCGGGGGTTTGAGTACATCCCGTTTGCACTCGCGTTTGTGAGGGTAGCCGCGGCGACGATCCGTCAATGGGCTGTCAAGGGGACACCCGCGCAGTTCATGCAGGCCATCTCCGCGATTGCAATTCACACCCGCTCGAGTCGAAACCGATGCATTTATATCACCCTGCCCTGCCCCGCGCTACACGCCCGACCCGTGCTGCACGTCTTGCCAAATGCGGGCTGACGGCCAAGTGTTTATTGGGTGCCGGCCTCGCGATGGCATTTTGTCTGGCAAACGCTTCGGCGACGCAGGCAGCCCCTCCCACGGTGCCACCGCAAGTCAGCCTGATCAATGATGCGGTCGAGCAGGTCTGGCGGGACTACGAGATTCGGCCTTCGGGAGAAGCGGACGACGCCCAGTGGTGTCGCCGGGTCTATCTCGACGTGATCGGTCGCATTCCGACCTACGATGAGCTGACTGAGTTCACGTCTGATCGCTCGCACGACAAGCGAGCCGCGTTGGTGCAGCGTCTGCTTTATGACGACCGCTATGTCGAGGAGTACGCCAATCACTGGAGCTCGGTGTGGACCAATCTTTTGATCGGGCGGAGCGGTGGGACCGATCGCCGCGATCTAACGAACCGTTCGGGGCTGCAGAAGTATCTCCGGGACAGCTTTGCGCAGAACAAAACATACGACCGGTTGGCCTATGAGCTCGTGTCGGCGACCGGTTCATCGACTCCGGGCAACTCAAACTTCAATGGTGCGGTTAACTTCCTCATCGGCAAGGTCAACACGGAAAAGGCGACCCTCGCGACCAGCAGTGTGTCACGGATTTTCATGGGGCAGCAGGTGCAGTGCACCCAGTGCCACAACCATCCGTTCAACCAGTGGAAACAGCAGAAATTCTGGGAATTCAATGCTTTCTTTCGGCAAACCCGCGCGTTGCGGCGGTTCGTTGATGGCACCAACGACATTGAGTCGGCAGAACTCGTCAACGAAGACTTCGCCGGGGAAGCCGGCACGCCCGAGAACGCATTGGTGTTCTACGAGATGCGAAACGGTTTGCAGAAAGTCGCTTATCCGGTGTTTACCGACGGCACCGAGATTGGCAAGAGCGGCTATCTCGAGGACGTCAATCGGCGCGATGAACTGGCCCAGTTGATGCTGCAGAGCGAGTATCTCGACAAGATGATCATCAACCGCATGTGGTCGATGTTCCTCGGCTACGGGTTCACGCGGCCTGTAGACGACCTCGGGCCTCACCAAGCCCCGTCGCACCCCGTGCTACTGGATTCGCTTGGCCAGGAGTTCCGCAAGGCCAGCTACGACCTGAAAGAATTGATCACCTGGATCACGCTCAGCCGGCCCTACCAGCTCGAAGCGGTGCTGGGTAAGCAGAATAAGATTGACGATCCCACGATCGGCGAATCACCCAAGTTTTCGCGGTTCTACCTTCGTCAGATGAGCGCCGAGCAACTTTATGAGTCGCTGGTGGCGGCTTCCGATGCCAAGGGAAAAGGCAGCTATGCCGACCAAGAAGCCGAGCGGCGGAAGTGGCTGTCACAGTTCGTCACGGCCTTCGGTACCGACGAGGGCGGGGAAACGACGACCTTCAACGGCTCGATCCCTCAAGCCTTGATGCTCTTCAACGGCGAGCTGAGCAAGAATGCGACGAGCAAGGAAGCCGGTGCCTTCATCGACCGCTTGTCCAAGACCGGACGTTCACCGCGCGAGCGACTGACGCGACTCTATCTAACGGGCTTGGCACGTCGGCCGACGAAGAATGAAACTGCGATTGCCGGGAAACTGCTGGTCGCTCGCGGCGGCGACGAAAAGGAAATGCTGCAAGATCTGTGGTGGGCGATCATCAATAGCAATGAGTTCATCATGCAACATTAAGCATGGTCGATCCTGGCATCATTCTCTCTCGAAAACCTCCGCACCCCCTACTCACTTCTCCGCCTTTGGAAGGAAAATCCATGGACCTCTCGACCCCCACCGGCATGACCCGTCGCCACTTCATGAGCCACTTGGCTGGCTCATCGGCAGCGGCAGCAGCAGCGTTCACGCTGGGCAATTCGATCCAAGCCAATGCGGAAGAGTTGAAGAAGAATCGCAAGTCAGCGATTTTGCTTTGGATGGGTGGCGGCCCGTCGACCATCGACATTTGGGATCTCAAGCCCGGCGCGCCCACGAGCGGTCCGTTCATGCCGATCTCGACAACCGGCGATATGCAAATTTGCGAGCACATGCCCATGATGGCGCAGCAGATGAAGCATCTTTCGGTTGTGCGCAGCATGTCCACACGGGAAGCCGACCATGCTCGCGGACGCTACTACATGCATACGGGCTACGTCCCCAATCCGAATGTGGAACACCCCGGTTACGGCAGCGTCGTCGCCCATGAGCTGATCGACCAACGCCCCGAGCTCGAGATTCCCCCGTTCGTCTCGGTTGGCGGCGCCGGCAGCGGACCGGGCTTCCTCGGAATGGCCTGGTCGCCCTTTTCAGTCACCAGCAGCGGGCGGGTGCGCAACCTCGAGATGAAGATGAGCGATCAGCGGCTGATGCAGCGGATGGCGGCGTTGAAGATGATCGAAGATGGATTCGCCAGCCGGACGCGGGACACGCCGGCAATGGAACACGCCAAAGTGCTCGAGAAGACGTTCGATCTGATGACCAGCGACCAGATGGCAGCATTTAAGGTTGCTGAAGAGCCCGATGCGGTCAAGGAACGCTACGGGACCAATGGGTTCGGCCAGGGCTGCCTGTTGGCCCGCAGATTGGTCGAAACTGGGGTGCCGTTCGTCGAGGTGGACCTGGGCGGATGGGACAATCACGGCGGGATTCACCCGACCCTGAAAGACCAGAAACTGCCGCAGCTCGACAAAGCAATGAGCGCCCTGACCGAGGATTTGGCCCAGCGAGAGCTGCTCGATGACACCGTCATCATTTGGATGGGGGAGTTTGGTCGAACCCCCCGAATTAACCAGGGGGCGGGGCGCGACCACTTCGCGCGGGCCTGGTCTTGCGTCGTCGGGGGTGGTAACCTCAAGGGCGGGCTGGCCGTTGGCGAAACCAGCCGGGACGGCAGCGCCGTGGAAACAGAGCCCTACAGCAGTGAAGACTTGATGACAACTGTTTGCAAGGGATTGGGGATTTCCACTGAGACCACGTTTACCAGTAATAACGGTCGTCCGATGAAGATCGCCGGAGGTGGCAAATTGATCAATGAATTGCTTGCGTGAGTGAACTTTCGACGGCCGAACTAATACAGCGGCACCAAAACGGAGTGTGGCGATACCTTCGTGCCCTCGGATGTGACACCAACACAGCGGACGATTTGACGCAGGAGACATTTCTGCGGGTACTTCGCCGCGAGAACTTCGTTCAACATTCAGACAAAGCGACGTCGGAATATCTCCGCCGAACCGCCTACAACCTCCTGGTTTCCAACCACCGCAAGCTCGGTCGGATGCGAATTACTGCGTCTGAAGCCGTGCTGGACGAGAGCTGGCAGCAGTGGGCGGGCAAAGATTTGACGGGTGATGAGGCGGTCGACGCCCTGCGTGAGTGCTTAGCGTTGCTCACCGACCGGGCTCGTAAAGCCTTGCGGATGCGTTTTGTTGAAAATATCCCACGCGTTAAAATCGGTGCGTCGCTCGGTATTACCGACCATGGTGCCCGTAATTTAATGCAGCGGGCCAAGGCACAATTACGAGATTGTGTGGGTGAACGACTGAAAAAAACTATCGATGCCCCTCATGGATAGTGTACAACGGATGAGTCTGTCCCGCACCGTCTGATCACGATCCCCGTCCCGCGAGGCGGACCAAAATGACACTTCCCGAACCAACTGACCGCAGTTCATCTGACGAGAGTGCCGGCGATGTGGAAATCGCCGACGCAGTGCTCGATGCGTTGCTCGAGGAGGTGCTGGTGGGGCAAACCCCTCCGGATCAGAGTGATGTGATTCTCCGTCGCTTGCAGCAGCCAATCATCACCAGTCGGGTGTCCCAGTCTGGGGTGGGTTCCCGCGTCTCGAGGAACCGAAGATCCACTCGCAGTCAAACCATTCCCGGCTGGAAAATCGCCGCCGCTACCGCCGCCACGCTATTGGTATGTGTGGGCGTGGCCGTCGGGATCCAGAACCGCAACGGCGTCGAAGTCGCTGAGAACTCCGGCGTTGCAGGAAACTCGAGCGAGCCCGGTGCGGGTAATGGCGTTCAATCGCCCCAAGACGCAGAGGCCCGAAGTGGCAAATCAGGCGGTGCTAACGAGCAAAATCGCTCACCAGCCTCACCCATCGCACTCGCTGATGCGACACCCGATTCCGAGCCGAGGCATCGGGATCCACTCGAGATGCTCGGCGAACAATCGCAGCCGCGGATCGAGCCGGTTCCTGCCGCCAAGCCGGCTGTCCGGCCGCTGACGTTGGTCTCGACCTCGCTTTCAAAACATCTCAATCAGCACTGGGAACGCGTCGGCGTGCAGCCCACGAAGTTGCTGCCGCCCGAGGAAACGGCCCAGCGGTTGGCGGGGCGACTGCATGTGAAGGTTGGTCCGGAGGCGATCGGGGACAGCGAAGCGATGCGGTCCCGGCTCGCCACCAGCGGAAATACGAAATCGCTCGCCGGTCCGGTCTTGGCAGCCATCTCGTCTCGGCCAGAATCGAGTCTGACGCGGCCAATTGACAAGCAGATGATGACCCAAGTCACCAAATCGCTCCGCCAAGGCCGCGGTTTTGATCGTTTGGTGGCCTCCTGGTTCCGTGAGCCTCCCAAGGACAAGGGCCAGGACAATGACGCGCCGACTGTTTCAGCGATCGGCCAGTTACTGCGCCCGCTCAGCCAACACGAATCCGTTGTCAGTTCCGCGTCCCTCGTTCTCGGCACCGACGCCCGCTGTATCCGTTGTCATGATTTGCCGTCCACCGGCGGCGAGACAGCGGACTCCCAACAGGACTATTGGCAGTTCGCCGCCAATCTCTCTCCATCGCTGGGATGGCAGACAAATGCACCCTCGGGATGGTTCTACGACCAGCTCGACGGACGCCGTCGGCTGGCCGAAGCAGACGACAGCATGCAGTGGTCTGAGCAACTCGTGGGGTCTCGGACGCTCGCCGACGGTCTCGTAGGAGCTATGTGGAAACTGGTCTATGGGCGTCCGTTGACGTCGACGCCCTATGATCTTTCGGGTACGGCCGAAGGTTCGGATTTGCGGAATCTCCGCGCTGAGTTGACGGACGATCTCATCGCCAGCGATTTTGATCTGCTCCGTACGATTTCACTGATCACGACGAATTCTATCGTCGGCCGCAGCACCCCTGAGGCGATGACGCCGAGCGGTCTGCTCACGGCGAGCAGTGATGAGTGGGTTCACGCTGTCACGGCGGTTGAATCATTCGCCGCGGCGCCGCCTGCTTCCATGCCCTCCTCACGGAGCGATCGATTGAGTCTCGTGCTCAATGAACTGCCGAGCACTGGTTCGGTGGACCCCACCAACGCCCTGCTCGCTCAGCCCTTGGGCCGTGACGACCTCAGCATCGACGCGCTGCGTGGCCCGAAGAAATTCCTGCCCGCTGAGCTGCCCGAACCGTCGCCAGCGATGGTGGCAGGGCTGCCAGTTCGAGCGACGATTGTGATGCCAGCCTGGATGGGTAAGTTACCCGACTTCGATAGCCGGCTCGAACACATCGCGAATCTCGCTGGGCTCAGCGATGTTCCCGAGGACGTCAAAACGCTCGCCTCGCAAATGCGAGAGGCCGGGGTAGACGAGTCATTGATCCTACAGCGGGTGTGGTGGATCGTTCGCCCTCAAGGCTAACCGCCCTGCCCTGCCAATTGACGCGGCGCTATCAGGCAACATCTTGTTGGGCGTCCTGCGGGATCGAGCGCATTCCCAGCAGCTCAAGCGTGCGGTCGTAGGCACCTCGGTGTTGGTCAACGATTTCCTGGGCTGCGTGGCCGAGACGGTCTGCTGCGGGGATGTCCTCGAGGCAGCGCCGGACGAAGGACTCCAGTTCCTGCTCATCAGCGACACGAACAGCGCCGCGACCCTCGATCAGCTGGTCTGCGATCGTCGCAAAGTTTTTCGTGTTCGGGCCAAAGGAAACGGCACAGCCGTACCCAGCGGGCTCGAGCATGTTTTGCCCACCACGGTCGCCGAAGCTACCACCAACGGTCGCAATCTGGGCCACGCCCCACCAGTGTCGCAGTTCACCGATCGTATCGATGAGGATAACCTCGTCGCTATCCCATGAATCAGCGAATTGGCTTTCATTTTGGCTGCGTCGAATCACCCGGTCGCTCGCGCTGACGATTGATTCGGCGACCTGATCAAACCGTTCGGGATGGCGTGGGACGAGGATCAGTCGCAATTCGGGATGATCAGCTCTCAAGCGATGGTAGACTCTTATCGCCATGGCTTCTTCGCCCGCCTGGGTGCTGCCAAAGCACCAAACCCGATGCCAAGCGTCGACGCCTGCCCAGTTGATTCGCGCGGCGACTTCCGGTGTATCTCGCGAACGCGGTGCATTGTCAAACTTCAGTGAGCCGGTCACCCGAGTGCGTTCCGGCTCGGTGCCACAAGCGATGAACCGCTCAGCGGTTATTTCGTCTTGGCATCCGACCGCAGTGAGCGACGCGAACGAGCTGCGGAGTCGCCCGGAAAACTTCTGATACCGGTCGGAACTCCGCTTACTGAGCCGTCCGTTGATCACGCTGATCGGGCAACCTGACCGAGTTGCCGAGGAGATGAGATTCGGCCAGAGTTCGAGCTCTGCGAGCACCAATTGGTGACACTTGAGGTGTTGCAATGTGCGGCGGACCGCCCACGTGAAATCGAGCGGGCAAAAGAACACTCGCTCGTGTCCAAAGTGTTTGACGGCGAGATCGTAGCCGGTATCCGTTGAGGTGCTGATCACGACTGCCGCCTGCGGCGAGCGGATCGCCAACAGCCGCGCCAGCTCAGGCAGCAGATTGACTTCGCCGACGCTGACGGCGTGCAGCCAAATGGATTCCTCACAACCGGCAAGGAGTTCGCTCGCTCGCTGCTGTGATAGCCCGAGCAGCTTCTCAGAGGCACCGCGGCGGTATCGTCCGTAGCGAACACGCCGATAGAGGATGACCGGAGAGAGTAGCGTCAGGGCAGTCGCGTAGAGAACGTTGAGGAACATCCGTGCTTCCTAGCGGATCGGCAGTCGGCTTGTCCGACAACCATCCAAGTTTTGTCGTTTCTAATTTCAAAGCATTGCTCGCTCGTGTGACAAGCACATGAACGAGCACGCCTGCTGGTAACTGACAGCTTTTGCAGGATCGGCCACGGGGAGATGTCTCACCGGTTGATCGCGCGTCGCTAAGCCATTTTTCTCATGCAGCAGGATTTGTACTTTTTGCCACTGCCGCACGGGCATGGCGAGTTTCGGCCGACGCGAGGTTCGTCTTTGCGAATGGGCTCTGGTTTGATTTCCTCTCCTTCGCCACGTCCTTCGCTGCCTGATGCGGCTCGCTGTGCGGCGGTGTCGCTCGCCATACTGGCGACCGAACCGGCCTGGTTGGCGTCGTCGTGACGTGGCCGGGCATCCACCCACGTGCTGCGAATGAAGGCCTCATTGAATGATTCCATGCGGAAGATCAGTTCGGAGACACGCTCGCCGATCGATCCCCACATCGTTTCGAACATCCGCATCCCTTCGCGTTTATATTCGACTTTGGGATCCATTTGGGCGTAGCCCTTGAGCCCCACACTGCTGCGGAGATGATCCATCGTCAGCAGGTGATTTTTCCATGCATCGTCAACGATATTGAGCAGAATCTGCCGTTCCATTCGCCGCATTTCTGGGTAGAACCGGTCGTCGACGGCGCCTTGCACTGCGAGCATCAATTCGCCCCGATCCATTCGTGCGAGATCCTCGACCGTGGTGTCGTGATTCAGTTCACTGCCGAGCCACTCGACGAGCCTCTCCAGTCGCCCGCTGTCGCCACTGGCCAGCAAGGCGGTGGATTCGTCGTCCGCGGCTGAAAAGATCTCAGCGACCTTCGCATTGGCTTGTTCTTGGGCGTCGAGAGACTGACCTGCCGACGACTTGCTGTGCTGGATCAGTTGCTGTTTCAGATCGTCGCGATTGAGTTTGATCTCATCCACTGACAGATTGGTTTCGAAGCGACCCTTGACCCATTCGATCAAACCTTCTCGGTCGAGCGAGACTTGCGAGCCTTGGTTCTCGGTGAATCGAGAAATCCCTGTCAGCACGGGGTACTCGGCTTCCTTCTCGGTGTAGGCCGCTTCGGCGCGCTGCATCAGTGTTTCGGACACCTTGCGAGTATCCTCGGTATCGCGGAACTCATCCGGTGTGGTTTCGATACCAAACTTGTTTCGCATCCATGCGCACAGAACACGGAGGCCGTACTCGGCGTCGAGGAGTGGTTCGCCTTCACTAAGATCGGTGCTCTCGATCAGGGCATGGGCTTTCGCGATGAAATCGTCGACCATTTCCTCGCGTTCGAGTCGCTTGAGTTGGTGGTCTTGATAATTGGTCTGCAGACGCGTGTTTGCCCACGTGGCCATCGCTTTCCAGTTCCACTCGTCTTCCATGCCGCTGGGCAGGTTTTCTTCGACAGCTTCGGCGATGGTGACTTCTGATTTACGCTCGGCTTGATCCTTGGCGTAGCTATCGGCCATCTCGAAATCCATGTTCGAGAAATCGCGGGCATCGAGTTGACACTGCAGTTGCCCGCCGGCAAAAGTCGCGAAGGTTTCGATCCCATAGTTCGGATCGAGGAAAGTCTCCACGTGGGTATCGATCTCGGAGCGGATCAGGCCGAGAATCATGTTGCGTGAGGAGTGACCATCGAGCAGATTCTGTCGATAGCGGTAGACGCGTTTGCGTTGCTCGTCCATGACCTCATCGTATTCGAGCAGGCTTTTGCGAATTTCGAAGTTGCGTTCCTCGACCTTCTTCTGAGCTGCCGCGATCCGGCGGGTAACGAGCGAGGATTCGATCGCTTCGCCCTCCTGCATACCCATGCGTTCCATCACGCTTTTGACGAAATCTCCAGCAAAGATCCGCATCAAGTCGTCTTCGAGCGACAAGAAGAACCGACTGCCGCCGGGATCGCCCTGACGACCGCAACGACCACGAAGCTGCAGGTCGATCCGGCGTGATTCGTGTCGTTCGGTGCCGAGCACGTAGAGGCCACCGAGATCGCGAACCACCTCGCCTTCGGCGCTCATCTGTTCCTTCTCATCGATCTCGTCAACGAGCTTTTTCCAGACGTCGTCGGGCACTTCCAGCCGGGTCGGATAGGTGTGTTGCAATTGGGCCCATGCCATCGTCTCGGGGTTACCACCGAGGATAATGTCGGTACCGCGTCCGGCCATGTTCGTCGCGATCGTGACGGCGCCGATCCGGCCGGCTTGGGCAACGATATCCGCTTCCCGGCCGTGCTGTTTCGCGTTGAGAACGTCGTGTGGGATGCCGCGGGTTTCGAGCATATGGCTGAGCCGTTCGCTCTTCTCGATACTGACTGTGCCAACGAGAACGGGCCGACCGGCGCGTTCGACCTGCGTGATTTTCGCCCGCGGAATGCTTTCGGGCTGTTTCTCGTTCTTGGCAATCATGGAGACGGCGTCCTCCGTCTCGCTTTGGATCTTACCCCAGATTTCAGAACCGTCCTTGAGGGACAGCACATCCCACTTGTGAGCGCGTTCGACGTCATCGGCGATCGCGCGGAACTTGTCTTTCTCGTTGAGATAGATCAAGTCAGCATGTTCAATTCGCTGCAGCTCTCGGTGTGTCGGGATCGCGACCACGTCGAGTTTGTAAATCTTCCAGAACTCGTCGGCCTCTGTCATTGCCGTGCCGGTCATGCCCGATAGCTTTTTGTACATCTTGAAGATGTTCTGCAGCGACGCGGTGGCGAACGTCTGCGTTTCCTGCTTGATCGGCACCCCTTCCTTGGCTTCGCAAGCCTGGTGCAATCCATCGGACCACTGACGCCCTTCCATCAGGCGGCCGGTGAATTCGTCCACGATGACGATCTGTTGGTCTTTGACGACGTAGTTGACGTCGAGTTTGTAGAGATAGTGGGCTTTGAGCGAATTATCGATCAGGTGCGGCCACTCCATGTTCCCTGCGGTGTAGAAACTCTCGACACCGGCGAGTTCCTCGGCGGCGCGAACGCCATCGTCGGTGAGCGTCACATTGTGTTGTTTCTCATCGACGGTGAAGTGCAGCTCCTTTTGCAGCTGCCGGGCGACTCGATCCGCCTCGGCGTAGCGACCGAGATCGAGATCGGCTGGACCGCTGATGATCAGGGGCGTACGGGCTTCATCGATCAGAATATTGTCGACTTCATCGATAATGGCAAAATTGAGCGGGCCCTGGCACTGCTGCGCATCACTGGGGAAGCGGTCGTCGCCCTTGGCGGCCGGCCGCATGTTGTCACGCAGATAATCGAACCCGAATTCGTTGTTGGTTCCGTAGGTGATGTCGCACTGGTAGGCGGCCTGTTTTTCGGCGGTGCTCATACCGGACTGAATGGCGTTAATCGTCAGTCCGAGGTTCATGCACAATGGTGCCATCCACTCCATGTCGCGGCGGGCTAGGTAATCGTTGACCGTGATGACGTGAACGCCCTTGCCCTCGAGGGCATTGAGGTAGGCCGGCAACGTCGCCACGAGGGTTTTCCCCTCCCCAGTGACCATTTCCGCGATTCCGCCAGCATGCAACACCATGCCCCCAACCAATTGAACGTCGTAGTGACGCATGTTGAGAAATCGCTTGCCGCCCTCGCGACAGACGGCAAAGGCCTCTACGAGCAAATCATCGAGCGTTTCGCCTTCGCGCAGCCGCTTGCGGAACAACTCCGTCTGGGCGCGCAGCTCCTCATCGGAAAAGGCCTCGTACTTCGATTCCAACGCGTTGATCTGTTCGACACGTTCTTGTAGCTTGGCGACATGCCGCGCATTGGCCGAGCCAAAAACGCTGGTGGCAAGCTGGCCGACCCGTTCAAAGGTTCCGCCGAAAACGAGACCGAGGAGGTCCCAGAGACGCTCGAAAATGGACATAGAGTTTTTTTAAGGGTGAAGAATGTCGTGGGCGAAGCGGCGCGGTGGTGCCGAAAGGAAGCAAAAACCTGCGGTGAAGAACCCATCGGAAAACCTCGAAAAAACCTGCAGTGGACACTGTCGGCTCAGGGATTTCGGATAGATTCTTGCGTAAACCGTGCCAATGTTCCACGTTACGGGTTTGGCGAAATTGGGTCAACTGCGATCACATCACGCTCGCGACGACTCGCCCAGACGCGAAAGTCATCGGATTGAGCCGATTTGGCATGGATTTTGACTAGCGATGGCAGAGTTTGCAAACGCTGGGCCAGACTCTCCATCGCGAACCGTTCGCTAGCATAGTGTCCAAGCATGCCGAGCGTTAATCCCGTGTTTTCCGCCTCCAAGCAGGTGTGAAAGGTGGCTTCGCCCGTCAGCAGCATGTCGCAACCGAGGCGGTGGGCGGCGCCAACAAAGCTGCCACCACTGCCACAGGCGATGCCAATTCGTTGGACTGCGCGATCGCAGTCGCCCACCATCCGCGTCCGCGTCGCGCCAGAAAATACAGCCGCGGCTGTTAAAATTTCGTGTGCGGGCCGTGCTGCAGAAATTTCTCCATACCGCCCTGCCCCATCCTCAGCGGACAGCTGCGACGCGGGAAGCTTCTCCCCTGCCGGAATCAACACTCCCAACCTACTCAAGGCCAAGGACTCGCACCATTGATCGTTAATGCCGCCCGGCGCGGAGTCATAGGCGGTATGGGCGCTATAGAGAGCCGTTGCATTTCGGCATAGTCTCCACACGAGTTTCCCTGCAGCGGCATCGGTGGTGATTTTTCGCAGGGGCTGGAACGGCAGCGGGTGATGGGCGATCAGGAGATCGACGTCCTCTGCTTCGGCTTCGTCGACGACGTCGGGCGTGACGGTCAGACAAGTCATCACCCGCGACGCCGGTGCGGAGCGATCTCCTAACAGTAGCCCGACGTTATCCCAATCTTCGGCCAGTCGCAGAGGTGCCTGCTCAGCCATCGCTTGACAGAAGTGTTGGACTTGCATGATTTCCTATTCGAAATGGTGGGGATGTTGAGCTTGGGGGCAATGCTTGTTACTCGGCTGCAATGCGTGCCGGGGCGGGCTGTTGTTGGTCACGTCGCAGGGGGCTGTACCCCGCCAACGGCCCTAAGTTTGCCGGTTCATCGGCTGGATCTGCGAGAAATGTGCGATGGTAGAGCGCCAGCATCAGCAGGTCAAAATCGACATTGGAGACAAAATCAAAGCGTTCAATCAGAGGAATGGCCAGGTGGCGAGCGATCTCGGCTCGGCGACCGGGAGTTAAATAGTGCCGCCGCTCGACGTAAACGGCGAGCGTTCGGGCCATGCTCCGCGAAACGCAGTAGTCTCCGGGAATGAACGACGCTAGCGGCGCGGCGCGGGGATCGTCAATCTTTGTGATCGGCAACCGCCAAGATTTCTCGTCAACGATCACCATCGTACCAGCGGCGATGTCGCCGAGTCGTTGCATTCGCCGGGTGCAGATGACGCTGATCAAGCCAATGATTCCTGTCGGGATGAAGAACACAGGGGGCACCTCCATCGCGACTTGAGGGAGCGCCGACATGGGGGCCAAATCGGCGACCCGCAACAGATTGCGGACGACGGCCCGGCGACCGGTAATCGGGCATCCATCGACATCGATCACCCGGATCCCGAACATCCATTTCCCAACCGTCCGCCCATTGAAATAGGTCTCCATGACGGCGCCGTAGAACCAGCTGATGAGAAAATAGCTGACGAGAGTAACGCTAATGGCGAACGCCCCGAGCACCTCGATGGCCAGCATTCCGACCACAAACCACAACGTCAATACGATGCAGAGCATGATGCCGTAGCGAACCAACAGGTCAACGAGATAAGCGGGCAACCGCCGAAACGGACCCGCCAACTGGTACTCAAAGGCGATATTCTCCGGCGTCACGACCTCGATGGTCGTATCGAGCGGCCGCGAGACCGCGTCGGGAGAAGCTGTCGTCGAAGCATCTTCTCGTTGCCCTACGGCCGTTTCTGTGGTGCTCGCAGTAGCGGTATCGACGGTGGATGCGTTGGACATGGCAATTAATCTACCCGAATCTCGCTGTCCCAAGTAGCATTTGCTCGCGGACGCTCGTTTTTTGCTAAGTTTACGCAACCATGTCCCTTCGGTTCTGTCACCGGCGTCCGAAGTGCCTATCCGAAAAGGGGTCTGACCCTCTCCGGCGAGGCTGTTGAAAACCATGTCAAATGATTTCGCCTCCCAAGGGTCAGACCCCTGTTCGGGTAGGCGGTAAAAATTCCTCCGAGAGGATCTCGATGTCATCACCCGCAGACGACCCAGCCACTCCGGACTCCGATCTCGAATCGAAATCGGGGGAATCGTCTTTGGCTTATCGCACTCGTCCGTCTGCTGAGCCGGGGATGCCCAGCGGGATCCCTTACATCATTGGCAATGAAGCTGCCGAGCGATTCAGCTTCTACGGCATGAAGGCCATTTTGACGATCTTCATGGTCGAATATCTGCACTGGATGGGCAACTCTGCACCGTCGACGGGCGCAGGGATGAGTAATGCCGAAGCGACCGAGCATTTCCACACTTTCACCGCCGCGGCCTATTTCTTTCCCGTCTTTGGTGCGTTGTTGGCCGACGTCTTCTTAGGCAAGTATCGCACGATCCTGTACCTTTCGATTGTGTACTGCATCGGCCACGCGGCGCTGGCCCTGATGGGGACGCCACCGGTGAGCGCGGGCATGTGGCTGTTCATCGGTCTGTTGTTGATCTCGATTGGGTCGGGGGGCATCAAGCCCTGTGTGTCTGCCAACGTCGGCGACCAATTTGGGCAGTCCAATCAGCATTTGCTCACCAAGGTCTACCAATGGTTCTATTTCAGTATCAACCTGGGGGCATGCTTTTCCTCGTTGCTGACACCCTGGGTACTCCAACACTATGGGCCGCACTGGGCATTCGGAATTCCGGGCGTCCTGATGGCGGTGGCAACATTTCTGTTCTGGCTTGGCCGAAAGAAATTTGTTCACATCCCGCCGGGCGGAATGGCCTTCATCCGGGAAACCTTCAGTTGGACAGGGATTTCGGCGATCTTGAAATTGATGATCATCTTTTCGTTCATCGCCGTCTTCTGGGCGCTGTTTGATCAAACGGGCTCCTCCTGGGTACTGCAATCGAAGAATCTTGACCGCACCTTCCTCGGGATGACCTGGCTCGAATCGCAGATTCAGGCTGTCAATCCGTTCTTCATTCTGATGCTCATTCCGCTCTTTCAGTTCTTGATCTATCCCGCGATCAACCGTGTCTTCACGCTCACACCGATCCGCAAGATCTCGATCGGTTTGTTTGTGATGGCGGGCGGCTTCGCGATCGTGTCGATCCTGCAGGAGAGAATCGACTCGGGATTGGAGCCCTCCCTGGGCTGGCTGTTCCTGGCGTACATCGTTTTGACCGCTTCGGAGGTGATGGTCTCGATCACCGGATTGGAATTCGCCTACACCCAGTCGCCCAAGAGCATGAAATCGATTGTGATGGCGTTGTTCCTGCTCTCTGTTTCGCTGGGGAATGTTTTCACCGCCTCGGTCAACCACTTCATCCAAACCCCCGCTGTGACGGGATTGGTCAGCGATCTTACCCCCGACAAACTCACCCCCGGCGCCACGATCACCGACGGTGAGTTCACATCCACCGTCCTGCCCGTGGAGAGCGCCGATGCCAAAATTCGACAACTCTCGATTGCTGGGCCAGACGGTGCGACCGGCGGTGACGACGACATCGTAATCAGCATCGATAACGAGGGGCTGATGCAATCGATGTCCAACGCATCGAAGCCCATCTTTGAAGATGCTGCGGACAAGATTGAGCAATCGTTCTTCGCTGGAGCAAGCGAATCGGGCGATAGTCTGCCGAGTGTCGCGCAGATCAGCTCTTTGCTCGAAGGTCTTCAAGACGCGCATGGAAACCCGATCGAATACAAGCTGATTTCACGCGATCGCTACCAGCTTGTCTCCACAGGCGCCGACGGTATCGATGGCACGAAGTGGGACGAAACCCTGACAGGAATTCTGCAGCGTCCCAATGACGACGAGGAACAGGTAGCCTACAGCTGGCTGGAACGACGTAAGATCGAATTGCTCGGCCAAGGGGATCCGGAAAAGATCGCCGCAGCAAAAGCCGACATCGATCAGGCCCGGGGTGGCGGAACGGAGGCTACGTTCTCCCGTAATTACGCCATCGGTGGCCGGGTGTTGCTCGAAGGAGCCGCCTACTTCTGGTTTTGGACGGGATGCATTTTCGTCGCCGCTGTGATCTTCGTTCCTGTGGGTTATTTCTATAAAGAAAAAACCTACATCCAAGATGATTCCGAAGGCGTTCTGCACGAAAAATCGCTTGCCGACGAGTCTCTCTCATCATGACACGATTGATCGCCGAAAGCCCCCTGCTCATCACTCTGATGCTAGGAATCCTAGCTGCGAGTTTGATCTATGGATGGTTGCAATCGGGACGGAAACAACTCGCCATCGCGGGAGCCATTCTTGCCTGCCTGATTCCTGTTGCTTGGATTGTGTCGGAGAATTGGGTTACCGATCGCGAGCAGATCGAGCGTTTGATTTATCAAACGGCCGACGCAGTCGAAGCGAATGATCACCAGCGGGCTGTCGCCGTCATCGGGGACGAAGGTGTTCGCCGAAGAGCGCTCCTTGAGCTGCCGCAGTGGGAATTCAGTCAAGCCGACGTGGGCAGCATCCGCAGTATTCGCCTGATCGAGGAGACAGTCCCGATGCAGGCGGACGTGGATATGACAGTGAAAGTCGAAGTCAGCAACCAGCGAGGTGGCTTGCATAATTTTCGTGTGCCCCGGCGACTACTCCTTACTTTGGAAAAACGCGACGGCCAGGCCGATCAAGCCAATGGCGGTTGGGTCGTGACGCAGTACGAGCACCTGCCAATCGTCGGTGCTTCAGGCAACTTTTCGAATCCGGCGCAGTAGTCTCCCTCGCTTAGCAAGTTCCTATGACGCTTCCACGCTTTCTCTCGCTCGATGGTATCGACGGTGTCGGCAAGTCGACCCAGATCGAACGGCTCGCGGAGTGGCTGCGTGGCCAAGGCGCCGATGTGCTCGTCGTCCGGGACCCTGGCACGACCGAGATCGGGCAGCAACTTCGCGGGATGTTGCTCGATGGAGACCTGACGATGCACCGCCGCACCGAAGCGATGCTGTTCATGGCGAGTCGCTGTGAAATGATCGAGACGGTGCTGCGACCAGCCCTCGAGGCCGGCAAAACTATCATCTCAGATCGTTTTTTGCTCGCCAATGTGGTCTATCAGAGCACCAACGATGTTGAGGGCACTCCACAGGTATCAGCGGAAACGCTCTGGCAGATGGGGCACCTCGCTTGCGGCGGTTTGCACCCCGACCTCACGCTGCTGCTGGACCTAACAGTCGATCAGGCCTACGGGAGACTCGGTGAAAAAGTGGACCGCATGGAGGCGCGAGGATGCGACTATCTCGAGCGGGTTCGCCAAGCGTTCTTGCACCAGCTCCCTGCGACGGGCGGGCGAGGCGTCGTCGTCTCGGCAGCAGGTGACGTCGATGAGGTTGCTCAGCGTGTCATTGATGCGGTGCGGGAATCCTAGTCATCTTGGCTCGGCCGTTTGAGCCGCGCCCGATCGCCTTCAGCAGACCGTATCGGGCAACCGCCCTTCCTGACGAACCGACTCGATCGCTCCCTCCAATACCTCGTTGTAGTACTTCAACCGGGTTTCTGCCTGGTCGAGTGAGCCACCGAAAGACCTTTCCAGATCGAGGTAGATCAGTGGTACGGGAAGCTCAATCACCCGCAGCTTCGCGGCAGCCGCTTGCACCCACAGCTCCAGTGGCATGGCGTAGCCGTTGTTGGTGATCGTCATCGCTCGCAGCGCAGCAGCACTGTAGGCTTTGAACCCGCAGAACGCGTCGGTCAGCTCGAACCCCAACCGCTCATTCAACTCGGCGGTGATCCGCCGGTTGATCGACATGCGCTCCGCAGGCGGTTCGTCATCGCCTTCGTATTTTTTCAGGTAACGGCTGCCTGAAACGATGTCCGCAGCTGCCGCTGCCTCGATAAAACTCGGAATTCGGTGCGGCTGGTGTTGGCCGTCGCAATCCAACGTGACCAAGCCCGCGTAACCATGATCGAGCGTGTATCCAAAGGCACTTTGCAAACCCGCACCGTATCCACGGTTCTGGGTATGGTGGATGACGTCAATGCGATCGGGCATCGCTTTTTGCCGCCCATCGAGCTTGTCGGCGGTCCCATCCGTGCTGCCATCATCGACCACTAGGATCCGATCGCTATGCCGCAGTACTTGATCGAGCACGTCGTCGAGGTATTTAACCTCGTTGTAGACCGGCAACGCGGTCAACCAATGCGACGAATTCGTTGGCGACGAGGTCTCTTGGGGAGCGGTATGATTGCGAACAGGATCAGGCATGGATGCTTTCAATGTGGAACGAGTGGAAGGATCGTTATCTTGATAATGGCTCAACGGCACATTTTCCCGTCACCGCGATTGACTCCATGACGTCCGAACAGCGGAAATTCGGCGGAGCAAATCGCTGAAAGTTCATTTTCATGGTGTATGATTCTGGTAAACCGACCAGTGCCACCGCCCCCAATTTCGAGTTTGATTCGGACGGTCTATAATGAAGCCTCAACTGTCACCATCCCATTCTTTCCTGATCGCCGCTACCCTGTTGGGCTTCATCGCACTGGCAGGGACCGGCTGCGAACCGCCTCAGTCACCGCAACCGGCCCCGGCGAAGACTCCCGCCCAATTCGATACTGATATTGACAGCGATAAATTAGTCCTCGTTAAATTCGGAGCCACGTGGTGTCCGCCTTGCCGCGAAGTCGATCGTGAACTCGAGGCTTTGTCTGGTCAGCTCCCCGCCGATGTGGAGGTGCTGAAAATCGACGTCGACGAGAGCCCGGAATTGGCCCAGCGATATGGTATTTCGAGCATTCCCGTGCTGATGCTGGTGCGTGAAGGGAACATTCTCGACGACGAGATCGGCTACATGAGCGGCGACAAGATCCAAGACTGGATCGCAATGTATCGCAGCGCCGATCCAACGAACTAGTTGGGTTCGCTGTGGGGCGAGCGGGAAACTACTCAGGATTGGCCGTGCATCTTTTGCCGGGCTCGGTGCAGTAACGGGCCGATCGTGTTCTCGTTAACGCCTACCGCCTGGCTGATCTCGTGGTAGGTCTTGCCTTCGAGATGATACATTCTCACCACATGTGCTTCGCGGGCATCCAGGCGACTGAGCAGATGCTCGATCTCCTCGGCATTATCGATCCGCTGAATCTCTGTGATCGAACTGCCGGCAACCTGTTGATCGGTGGCGACCTGGGGTGGCACACGTGTCCCATCCACCACCGTATCACGCTGGCTTTGATGCAGCCGGCGGACGATCACACGCCGAGCGATCACAGTTAGATAGGTGGCTAACGAGCACTGTCTGCGGAACCGGCGTAGGACCGCAAAATCGTGCCGGATCAGTACCAAGAAGACTTCCGCGACGTAGTCATCTCGCGTTGCTTCATCAATCTTAACGCCGCGACCCGCCGTCGTCCGGTGCACGACATGGACAACCAAGCCAACAAAGCGATCGACAAAATTCTCCCACGCCCGCGGTTCACGGTCTAAGCAACGCTGCAGCAGAAGTCGATCGACGTCGGAAAGGCTCACGTGTGAACTCGCGAGAAAGGAAACGAGAGGGCGGCCAAGGAAAGTCTCATCAAATGCAGATGGGAATCCAATCGTTTTCGGCCAATCTGACCCCGCCATTAACCTTGCATGGTAAGTCGAACCGGTGCGCAGAGCAAGTTTTCGTTTTGCTCATCGGCCATTTCACTGCAACCCGGGCGGCCGGGACGACACGATTATCCGGGTTACCCCATCCGATACTGCAACGCGGATCGATAGCGGGACACACCCTGAGCAAATCCGGCCGCTCAATCGAGTGGCTCGGTGGAGCCCTTGCCTTCGCGGTCCCCAACAACGCCTTCCCTGTCTGCAGGCTCCCTGTCCGCCCGTTCCTTGCAGACCGGTTTCTTGTCTACCGGAATCGTTCTCGGGGCAGCCTCGCGAAGCTGCACTGAGTTTATGGCGACAGGACCGTCACAGCCCTGAGTTTCTGTTAAAATCAAACCTCTCATGTGCCCTACCCTGCCCCTTTCGCCCCGAGCCTTTCGTGAAACTTGCTCCATGGATCGTCGCCGCCTGTTTCTTCCTTCCAGGGGCTGCGCCCGCTGACGAACAATCCGCTCGCTCGAGTGTCGATTCCGACCGTTCACGACCGCCCAACATCGTGTTCTTCTTTGCCGATGATCAAACGACCAGCACACTCGGGTGCTACGGCAACGAAGTCATTCAGACCCCCAACATCGACTCGCTTGCCGCTGATGGCGTGCGTTTTCGCAACGCGTTTGTCAGCCAATCGATCTGTTGGGTTAGTCGTACCACAATCCTTTCCGGCTTGACCGGGCGCAGCTACGGTACCTCGGCGAACCCCGAACTGACGCGTCCCGATGCCGTCGCTGAGCTCTACTCGGACATCCTGCGAGACCACGGTTATCGAACGGGTTACTTCGGCAAGTGGCATGCAAAAATGCCAAAAGGCTTTCAGCGGGAGGAACATTTCGACGAGTTCGAAGCGATCGGACGCAACCCGTACTATAAAAAACAGCCCGACGGAAGCTTGCGTCATGAAACTGATTTGATCGTCGACCGCGGCATCGAATTTCTCAGCGAGCAACCCAAAGACAAGCCGTTCGCGTTGAATCTGTGGTTCAATGCCTGCCATGCCGAAGACGGCGACCGCCGACCTGGTATCGGGCACTATCCCTGGCCTGAATCGTCCAATGGGATGTACGAAGATGTCACGATCGCTCCGCCACCACTCAATGCGACGGAGGTCTTCGAGGCACTGCCTGACTTTCTCAAAACAACTATCAATCGCGAGCGATTTTTCTGGCGTTGGAATACCGATGAGAAATATCAAACGAACATGCGTGCCTACTACCGCATGGTTAGCGGTATCGACCATGCCATCGGACGGTTTCAGGAGGCGCTTCGCGAACAGGGACTCGCTGACAATACGATCATCGTTTACTCCGCCGACAACGGCTACTACATGGCCAACCGAGGACTGGCTGGAAAATGGTCGCACTATGAAGAAGCACTGCGAGTGCCCCTGATCGTCATGGACCCACGAGCCGCTGAATCTCAGCGCGGGACGACGACCGATGCGATCGGTCTGAACCTCGATCTGCCTGCCACCTTCTTGGACTGGGCCGGCGCCGAAATTCCCGAGCGATATCAAGGTCACAGCCTCGCACCTGTCGTCGCGGGTAACCCACCTCAAGACTGGCGCACGGAATCCTTCCACGAACACTTCGCCGTCCGCAATCGGATCCCCGCCTTTGAAGGTCTGCGCAACGAACGGTTTAAATACGTCGTCTATTTTGACGACGACAACTACGAGTTCCTGCATGATCTGAAAAACGATCCCGATGAACTCGTCAATCTCGCCGGCGACCCGGATCACGCCTCCATCTTGAACGACATGCGCCAGCGACTGGCCGAGCGGGTCAAGGAGCTCGGTGGGCCGCTGGATAAACTCAAGGCCCCCTTCAGCCAGTCGACGGTGCCTCATCCAGAGATCGCCGCAAACGTCGGTGCTCGAGTCGACGCAGATGGCGTTGTGGCCGTATTCGATGGCAAAACACTGCGTCGTTGGTCCGGTGATTCCAAATATTGGTCGGTCCAGAACGGGGCCCTGACGGGAGTCACGGACGGCTCACTGAAACGAAACCACTTCATCACCTGGAAAGACTCCACGGTGCGAAATTTTGATCTACGTGTGAAGGTGAAGGTCAGCCAAGGAGGCAATAGTGGGATTCAGTACCGCGGTATCTCCCGACCCGATATCGGATTGGACGTCGTCACGGGGTATCAATGCGATGTCGTTGCCAACACACCCCAGTACAACGGCATGCTGTATGAGGAGCGGGGACGCCGTATTCTGTCACACACCGGCGAGAAAGTCGTCGTCGATCCAGAGGGACGTTCCTGGGTCGTCGGCACGACTTTGGGCAGTGACTCCGAGATCGCACCCGCCATCGCCCCGGATTCAATCGACTTCGACACCGAGAAATGGCACGATTACCGCGTGCTCGTTCAGGGCAACCACCACCAGCACTGGATCGACGGCAAGCTGACGACCGACCTGATCGACTTCGACGAATCAGGCCGTTCACTCGAAGGTGTCTTGGCGGTACAGGTCCACGTCGGCCCTGAGATGAAGATCCAGTACAAAGATTTTCAGCTCAAAAATTTGCCTGACGACCTCCCGTTGCTCCAGGCCGATGATCATCCCATTCCCGACGACGCCTACCTGGTCCGTCCCCAAGGCAAACTCCCTGCCGATTGGTCCGCACCAACCTACGGCGATCACTAGCCGCCAGCCGAAGCTGGTCATCGCCATTGACGAACGACAACGCATACTCCCCGCCGCGACACGAACCTGAGCCCGAACGTCATGCGAAGGCCGTTGGTACAGCCGTGGCGTCTCTTGTCATTGCCTTCGTGGTCATGTTCTTGCTTCACCGCGGTGTCGCACTCATGGGCCGCGACGCACGTCCTGCTGCATTTTTGGGTTTCGCACTCCTGTACCTACTCTGGCCGCTCTTTGCGCTGATGCCGCCACGGCCGTACCTGTTGGGGATGGTCGCTTTTCCACTATTCGGAATCTGGCTCGGCATGACGTTCACCGGCGACATGGGGGCAGAGTCCTACATGTTTGCGGCTCAACCGCCTTGCTTTGGTGGCTTGGTTGGCGTTGTTGGCACGGCATGGATTGCAATCCACCGGGCGATGAAGGGTCGGTGACTTGGCAAGATTATTGGAGTACGAGAGCCATCCCTAGAAAAACCCTTCCCCTGTGCTCTGCGCACGCTTCCGTCGGATGAGCCAAAATTACTCAGTTCGTATGGCAAACAAGCTATCCTTATCAGACCGCCTGTCGATTGTGGACGCTGACTACGGTCGCGACTTTGGATGGCATGTTCTTTCGCCCGCTGGTGATCCAGTTGCCAAACTGTCCGATCCTGAGTTCACGGACACCTTCTGGACCTCCTATGTGGTTACTCCAATCGCCGGGCAGGATGAGACGCTGACTGCGGCTTTCTGGAGCGTCGATTGTCACCGCATTCGCAACATCGCGTTTCCGTGCTGTCTCGTTGATACATTCGGGCACTTCAATATCGCGACCCGTCGCGTGACCCTGCGTTCGGCGTACATCCGCGTCCAGTTCAGCTGGTTCGACCGGATTCGGAAGCCGCTGTGGTTCGTGCGACGTTGGCCCTACTGAGAAACTCAGCGATGGGCCAGTTGGGTTTCGCCTCACGGATCCTCTGGCAAGGCTTCGTCTCTCTCTTGGCGGGCGCTCCCGTTGGTATGCTTTTTCTTGAGTAGCAACTCACTCGAGTACGCCAGTACATCGACGGCGATGTCGGCGATGATGGCGCGGCCTCGGGCCAGCCACGCGGCAGCGAACGACCAGACCGCAATGGATTCCATCCAGAATAGAAAGTGGTAGGAGTTCAGGATCTCTTTCCAGTGCCTATTGAGTAAGAATAAGTAGACGCCCATGGTGAACATGCTCAGCAGGATCACCACGCCACTGGTCCGGTAGATCCACTTTCGCTCCCAGAGGTGCGGCTCCGCTTCCAGGAGTGACTCGCGTGGAAAGTGATACAGGGAATAGAAAGCCAGCGTCAGAAAGAAGACGCCACCACTGAGGGTATGCAGGTATCCATGGACCGACTTCTGCATCAACGGGTCGCTGTGGAAGTCCAAGGGGCATAGCGCGATGCCAAGAGCGGAGACGCCGCCCAGGTTCGCGGTCCAGTTTTCCGCCCATCCGTAGCCTTGGTAGCAAAACAGGAAAACGCCGATCGCACACAGAGTTCCCACGAAGATATCCCGCATCCCGGTGTGGTAGTAGCTGCTCATATTCTCTTGGATCGGGATTCCCGCGAGCCAGCCGCCCACCAACAATACTACCGGCAGCGCCAGGCCACTGATCCCGATCGCGCGCCGGATCGTCAGGTAGGAAACAACCAACACGCTGGTTCGGTCGGGCAGATCGGGAATCGTACGCAAGCAAAGAGACCTATTGGAGGATGGGGACGACGACGCCAGTTTGCAAGCCGTTCACCGTAAAAACAATCGGTAAACTGGGTTGTTCGATTCGTCGGTACAGCGGTAGCCCAGTGAGTCGATGAACTCGGCGAACGCGGGCAATTCTTCATCAGGAACCTGGATCCCGACCAAGATGCGTCCGTAATCGGCGCCCTGATTGCGGTAATGGAACAGGCTGATGTTCCAATTGGGGTGCATCGCCGAGAGGAACCGCATCAATGCACCGGGCCGTTCGGGAAACTCGAAGCGATAGAGTCGCTCGTTCTCGCCGAGCTGGCTGCGCCCGCCGACCATGTAACGCAGATGTGCCTTGGAAAGATCGTCATCGACGAGATCCAGAGTCGAAAAACCTTCCGCAGTGAGTGCCTGGCTGATCTCAGGGACTTCGTCATGATTTTCGATCGTCAGTCCGACGAGAACATGAGCTTCCTTCCGATCCGAGAGCCGGTAGCTGAACTCGGTCACATTTCGCTGGCCAATCGTCTGGCACAACCGCATGAAGCTGCCCCGCGCCTCAGGAATCGTGACGGCAAACAATGCTTCGCGACCTTCTCCCGCCTCGGCTTGCTCGGCAACAAAACGCAGCCGATCGAAGTTCATGTTGGCGCCACAGGTGATCGCAACGAGTTCTTCCCCTTCGAGATCGTGTTGGGAGATGTAGCGTTTCATCCCAGCAATCCCCATCGCGCCGGCGGGCTCAAGAATACTGCGGGTGTCTTCGAATGCGTCTTTGATCGCAGCGCAGACCTCGTCGGTATCGACGGTAATGAAGTCATCGACGAGTTCACGGGCGAGCCGAAAGGTTTCGTCGCCCACTCGCTTGACCGCTGTCCCGTCAGAAAACAGACCCACATCAGCGAGCGGAACCGGATGTCCGGCGCGGATGGACTCAATCATGGCGTTGGAGTCCGACATCTGCACGCCGATGACCTTTGTCTCCGGGCGAACCGCTTTGATGTAGGACGCAACACCTGAGATCAGCCCGCCACCACCGATCGCCACAAACACGGCGTGAATCGGGCGTTGGTGTTGCCGCAAAATTTCCATCCCGATCGTTCCCTGGCCCGCGATCACATCGGGATCGTCAAAGGGATGCACAAAGACATACTGATGCTTCCCCATCAGTTCCATCGCGTGGGTGTACGCATCGGAATAGCTGTCGCCGTACAGAGTCACCTCGCCCCCGAGGGCAGCTACCGCATCGGACTTGAGCGCAGGCGTCGTGACGGGCATCACGACCACGGCCCGGCACCCGAGCTGGCGAGCACTCAGAGCAACGCCTTGCGCATGGTTCCCTGCCGAGGCGCAGATCACGCCGCGAGCGAGTTCGTCGGCCGTGAGATGAGCCATTTTATTATAGGCTCCCCGCAGCTTGAAACTATGGACAGGCTGCTTATCCTCGCGTTTGAGCCAAATCTGATTGTTCAGACGCGCTGATAGTCGAGCGGCGGGGTCCAGCGGCGATTCCACCGCCACATCATAAACCTTGGCGTTGAGGATTCGTTGCAGATAGTCCAGTAAACGGGTTTCCATCAATACTCATTTCCATAAGACGCAGCGTGTTGGAACGCGAGCAAGCATCCTATCGGATCGCTAGTGAATCGGCGAGTGTTCCGCGTGTTCGTCGCAAGCAAACATACGTAGGGCCGGTTCCCACCGGCCGTATACGCCGGGGAGCTGCACCCGATCTCAGCGGACCAGCCAAGTGGACGGCCCGTGGGAACCGGCCCCACGAGCGAACGTAGGGCCGGTTCCTACCGGCCATATGCACCGGGGAGCTACACCCAATCTCAGCAGACAAGCCAGGTGGACGGCCGGTGGGAACCGGCCCTACGAGCATCTGTAGGGCCGGTTCCTACCGGCCGTATGCGCCGGGGAGCTACACCCAATCTCAGCAGACAAGCCAGGTGGACGGCCGGTGGGAACCGGCCCTACGAGCATCTGTAGGGCCGGTTCCTACCGGCCGTATGCGCCGGGGGAGCTGCACCCGATCTCAGTGGACAAGCCAGGTGGATGGCCGGTGGGAACCGGCCCTACGAGCATCTGTAGGGCCGGTTCCTACCGGCCGAATGCGCAGGGGGAGCTACACCCGATCTCGGTGGACCAGACAGGTGGATGGCCGGTGGGAACCGGCCCTACGAGCATCTGTAGGGCCGGTTCCTACCGGCCGTAGGCACCGGTGGGCTGTGACCGATCGGAGCGGACGAGGCCGGTCGGAACCGGCCCGACCGCGCATAAAAAAACCCTCCAGTTTAACCTGGAGGGTTTCTTTAAAAGAACAAAAATCTGGCAATACCTACTTTCACGCTGGTGGGCACTATCATCGGCTCACAAAGCTTGACTGCTGTGTTCGG
>NZ_SJPK01000002.1:646285-726105 GCF_007859855.1 Allorhodopirellula solitaria | reverse complement strand
ACTTGGATCTGCGTTTGGCGCAGTCGACCGAAACGACACCAAAGTGAGAGGGACCGACCGCCTCGACTCGCTGCTGAATCACCCCAGCTGGCTTGCCGATGTAACGGGCCTGATTGGATTTTGACGATTTTGACGAACGTTTCTTGGTGGCGATTGCCATATCGGAGTTCCTTGATTGAAGGGAAAGTGAATTCCTTCAATGAAAGCACTCAGAATGCGCCCCTGGTAGTTTTTTAGGCTAACTTGGGGACATACCAGGCATGGCTCTCGTGTCCAATGATCGTTCAAAAATGTGTCCCTGACGAACAAACGCTCGCCAGGGACCGACAACACCATTGGCGTACCGCTTTTGCAGGGAAACGCTGGCGACCGAGATATCCCTTGCCAAGCCAGCACCTCTGCAGAGCTCGGCTCCGTTTCTCCCGGCAGTGCCAGGCTAACATTGATAATCACATCCCACAAATAAATCCTTCGATACGGGAGCCATGCCTTGAAAACCTCGGCCGCACGCTGCCGTCGGATGAGCCCTATTTTCTTCAACGCCTTCGGCGTAGAACAACTTGTGGCCAACGACGGCTCGCTACCTCATCCACGACAGAACCAGCTTTCACAAAACACGCCACTAACTGATCGAGCGATGCAGACCGTGTCGCAGGCCAATGGATGATTCAGCCCAGGATCAAATTGAAAACCCATCGACGGACGCTTACAATGTGTCCTTGAACTCCCCCGCCCCGATCCGTTTCCAGCGAGCGTCTCTTTATGACTCGATTGATTTGCTTGACGACATCTCTGCTCGTCTACCTGGCGCCGCTCGCACTTACTCTGCAAAACGGCTGGGCAGAGTGGCCCGATCGACACGGTCCGACCCAGAACGGCGTCGTGGCCCAGGCAGATGCCAAAGACCTCCCTGTGCAATGGTCCGCCACGGAGAACGTCGCGTGGAAGACACCACTGCACGATGAAGGCCACTCCTCACCCGTGATCGCCGATGGCCGGATTTGGCTGACGACAGCAACGCCTGACGGTACGCGACAGTTCGTCATTGCGATCGATGAGCAGACTGGCGAGATCATTCACGATCGACTGGTATTCGAAAACCAAGAGGTCGAGCCGCTCGGCGGCGCCGTCGGGTTCAATAATTACGCCGCACCGAGCTGTGTGCTGGGGCCCGGCGCCGTCTATGTTCACTTTGGGACCTACGGAACCGCCAGACTTGATCCACAGACCGCCGAAGTGGTTTGGCAGCGACGTGATATGCCCTGCCGACACTTTCGCGGACCGGGCTCCTCACCGGTCTTGCACGACGACAAGCTAGTGCTCACTTTCGATGGCGTGGACCAACAGTACACCACAGCGCTCGATGCTGAGACAGGCGAGACGCTCTGGCGGACCGATCGAAGCACCGACTACGATGATCTCGGTGATGATGGAAAACCGCTACGCGAAGGCGACCTGCGGAAAGCCTACTGCACGCCAGCGATTGTCAAGGTCGGCGATCAGACGCAGGTCCTCTCCGTCGGCGCTCGAGCCATGCAAAGCTATGACCTTGAGACCGGCAAAGAGCTCTGGACCTTCCGGCATGACAGCTACAACGCGGGCATCCGACCACTCTGGATACCGGAAAAGAATATCGTCATCATCAATACGGGTTCCCGCGGCGCTGAGCTCGTCGCGATTCGGCTGGACGAATCCACCCAAGGCGATGTCACGGACACCCACGTGGTTTGGGTACGAGAACGGGGGAATCCTCGTTTTGCGATGCCGGTCGAACATGATGGCCTGATCTTCCAGGTCACCGACAACGGCGTCTTGGTGTGCATCGATGCCGATACAGGCGACGAACTTTGGAAAGAGCGAATCTCCGGCGACTACCTCGCCTCACCCATCCGGGCAGATGATCATCTCTATTTCTTCAACCAGAGTGGACTCGGTACGGTCGTCAAAGCCCAGCGGGAGCCTGAAATCCTCGCTACCAACGATGTGCCTGAGATGGCCACGAGTGCATGCCCAGCAGCTTCCGATGGCGCGATCTTCGTCCGCGGCAAAAAATACCTATTCAAGATTCAATCGCCCTAGCTGGCGATCCGAATAGGGCCGGCAGGATCACGGGAATCATCGCATCCGGACTCATTGACCACACCGTGGCTGTGGGTGAAATTGGCCGGCCTTTCCGCAACGGACGCAACAGTGGCGTCGCACTGGATCGTCGACGAGGCAATCCATGACAAATCGTTGCCAGACGATTCCCGAAACGATGCTCGCCCGTGTCCTCTCCCCACGATCTATCCCATAACACCTCGCCGTCGATTGACCGGGGTGGCCTGGTCTGCGCCATCGGTGCCCACACTTTGTGGGGGCTCTTTCCAATCTATTGGCACCTGATCGACATCGCCGACTCCGCCGAATTGGTGTCTCACCGGATCGTGTGGTCGTTCGTCTCGTTTGCCCTGGTGCTGCCCTTCTTGATCCGCCGTGGGACATGGGGTGGGGGCCGAGCGGTAATGCGAGAACTTCGCAACCCGCGGGTCTGGATCGGCTGCGCCGTCGCCGCCGTTATGATCGCGACCAACTGGGCCGCGTTCATCTGGGCGGTCAACCACGGGCGTGTGCTCGATGCATCGTTGGGGTACTACATCAACCCTTTGGTCAACGTGCTCCTCGGTGTGATGGTCTTGGGCGAGCGTCTGGATCGCTGGCAATGGGTAGCGGTCGGCGTCGCGGCAGTGGGCGTCGGGATCATGGCCGTGGGCGCCGGTGGCCTGCCCTGGGTATCCGTGCTGATGGCGTGTTCGTTTGGTGTCTACGGACTGGTGAAAAAACGAACGCACCTGCCGCCGCTGCTGGGACTTTGGATCGAAGTCAGCCTGCTCTTTCTCCCAGCGGCGATTTATCTGGGGTGGCGTGTCAGTGAGGGCGCTAGCGGCTTCCAACTTGGCTCGCTCAGAGTCACTCTGATGCTACTGTTTGCTGGCGTGATCACCATCACACCGCTGGCGTTGTTCGCCAACGCCGTTCGCAAGCTCGATCTCTCCCTCATCGGAATCCTGCAGTACGTCGGTCCCACGCTGCAGTTTCTCGTCGGCGCGGTGCTGTACAATGAACCGCTGGACCGAACCCGGATGTGCGGGTTCGTGTTCGTCTGGCTGGCGCTCATCCTCTTTGTGGCCGCAACCCATCGGCCGCGGTCCCTGGGGACGCTTTCGCCTTCCTCCACACGGTCTTGACGGCCATGGAGGCTCGACCGGACGGGAGGGACGACCGCCACACCTCCAACGTCCTCGAGGTCGGGCCGCTTTGAAGTGATTGTGAATAGATGATTCACTTCACCCGCCCGGCGAAGCTGGGAGGGTGAAGCAGAAACGGCACAATCTCTCTCACAAGAGACGGGCGAGTTTGAACCCCGCCCGGGTCCTGGGCTGCTATTTCAGCGGCATGACTTCGATCTTGCGGATGCTGACCTTGCTGCCTGGATCGTGTTGTTGAAACGCAAAGTGCCCCTCTTTAAAAGTCTGCTCGAAGTCGAGGTACTCGTACAACTCCTCACCATCGACGCTGAACTTAATACGAATCATATCGCGGCCACGCCAATTGTCCGCTTTGACTTCGATCTCGTAGGTGAACCATGTATCCGGCTTCACGAGCTCACGATAGATATGGCACATGCCGTAGAGTGACCCAGTACGAATGGGGTCACGGTGGCTGCTGTTGACCTGGGCTTCGTACCCGTCAAGAAACCCGGGCTCTGCTGTGGTATGAAAATACAATCCTGAATTGCCGTTGTCGTTAATCTTGATCTCGGCTCGGTAGCGGAAGTCTTGGTAGGGCCCCGTCGTGGAAACCAACATCGACGGATTTCCGGAGCCGCGGATTTCGCCGTCTTTGACTTCCCAGTGACTATCGTCGCCACCGACTTTCTTCCAGCCATCAAGTGATTTCCCATCGAATAGAGAAGTCCATTTGCCGCCTTCTTGAGCCGATACACTACCGCCGCAAAGCAGAGTGAACGCAGCGAAACCGAGGAGCGAACGTCGAAACAGGCTAGTCATACTGAGTATTTCCTGGAGGATAAACTGGAACAGCACCCGGATGGGTGCGGGAGAGCGGGAAACCCGCCACGTCCAAACAGTGGACGCGGTCCATTTCCCGCATGCTAGGCCTGACAATATAGTCAAAGGCCGCGATTACGTAAGCATCAAGACAGTTCGATAGGCGACGAACGCGGCAGCGTAGGCCAGCACGGTCATGTATCCGAACTGGAACGCGGCCCATTTCCAGGACCCTGTCTCCTTCTTCGTCACCGCCTGGGTCGGCAGACACTGCATCGCCAACACGAAAAAGACGAGCAGACTGACACAGGTCGCTGGCGTGAAGACCTTCTGGCCGTTGGGGTAGGTTGCTGCCGTCAGCCGGTCCTGCAGAGTCGAGCCTTCTTCCGGTTCGGGGCCAAGACCATAGAGAATCGAGAGTGTCGAGACGACCACCTCACGCGCGGCGAAACTCGTCATCACACCCACGCTGGTTTTCCAGTCAAACCCGAGCGGCTCAAAGACCGGGGCAACAGCGTGTCCCAAGCGACCGATGATCGCATGCTCTTGGTCAGCAGCCGCTCGCACATTCTCCATCTCCGGCTCACTGATCTGTTCGGCAGCAACAGACTTTGCTTCCAGGTCGGCGGCAAACTGCTCGTCGGAGAGTTTCGGGTAGGTCGACAGAGCCCAAATCCCAATCGAGATCAACAGAATCACGGTTCCGGCGTCTCGCAAAAACATCCAACCGCGTTCATAGGAATATCGCATCGCATTGCGGATCGATGGAGCCCGGTAATGCGGCAAATCCAGGATCAGCGGCGATGGCTGGCCTGGCAACAGCGTCAACTTCAAGACGAATGCGACGACAAAGGCCGCAACCATACCGAGCACATAGGCTCCCGCAAACAACCCAGCGGCAAACAGCGGGTTCTGCGGGAACAGCATCGCGGCCAACATCGTGTAGACCGGCAACCGCGCCGAACAGGTCATCAGCGGGATCACCATGATCGCCGCTAACCGGTCGCGCCGGCTTTCAATCACCTTCGTCGCCATGATCGCGGGAATGGCACAGGCATGAGCGGCTAGCAAGGGCACGAACGCCTGACCAGGCAGACCGACCCGCCGCATCCAACGATCCACCACGACAACAGCACGCGAGAGATACCCAGAGTCCTCCAACAGCGCCAGCATGAAGAACAAAATCAAGATCTGGGGCAGGAACACCACCACGCCACCGACGCCACCGATGATTCCATCGACAACCAGACTCTGAAAATCACCCTCAGGCAACCAATCACTGACGGCCGCTCCCAAGGCTGCAAAACCTTCGTCGAGCCACTGCATCGGGACCTGGGCGATCCAGAACACCAGCGAAAAGGCGACCACCATCACGGCCGCGAACACGGCCATGCCAAACCAACGATGGGTCAAGAAGCGATCGACGCGATCGGCCGTTTCGTCCGATACCACACTCCCGTCACGGATGCTCTCGCGGGCCAGCGACGAAGCCCATTGGTGCCCGTCAGCATAGGGACATACACGGCAGGATCCGCACGACGACTCGTCGTCGGTCGACACCACCGCCAGCACATTCTCGGCCGGTTGCGGAGGGCACTCCGGAGAGCCGCTCTCGATCAGCATCGGCAAGGCTGGCCCGGAAAGCAAAACACCTAACTGGGATTTCAGCCGATCAAAACCCTCGCCGGTCCGCGCCGAGACACCGACAACCGGACAGCCGAGCTTGCGGCTCAGCGTGGTCAAGTCAATCTCAATGCCGCGCCGCCGCGCCGCTTCGATCATGTTGACCGCGACCATCGTTGGCCGACCTTGCTGCAACGCTTCACGCACGAGAAAGAGCGTCCGCTGCAGATTCGTTGCGTCAACGATCAACAATACCGCGTCGGGTACAAGATCCGATTGACCAGCCACGAAATCATGGGCGACCTGCTCTTCCGGCGACGAGGGCTCGAATGAGTACATCCCCGGCAAATCGACGAGTGTTACCGTTTGGCCAGCAGCGATCTCGACGCGACCGATCCGGCGATCGATTGTCGTGCCAGGAAAATTTGACGTTTTTGCGAGCAGATTCGTCAAGCGGTTGAAAATCGACGTTTTCCCAACGTTCGGATTCCCAAGCATCGCGACGACCGACTCTCCCGTCTGGGGAGCCTTCGACGCACCACCGCTCTGCGATTCGGCCGCCTCGACCGAGGTACTCATCAGGAAGCCACTCGCATGTAAATGCCTCGCGCAATCTCCGTCGCCACAGCGACCTTGCCGCCCGCCGCTTTGACGATCAACGGATTGCCGCTACGCGACAACTGCACTTGCTGGCCCGCGAACAAACCGAGTGCTTTCAATCGAATCGCACAAGCTTCGGGGAGATCCAGTCGAGCGATTTCGCCGCTCGTGCCGATATAATGTTCGAGACTGACTTCGCTGAACATACGCTGCGCTATGGTTGGAATCGAGGCGGGAACGATACCTTTGACTCAGACTGCTATCCTGCCGGATGACACTGCCTGCTGCCAAGGCTCGCTAGTTGAGAATGATTCTCGTTTAATGCATTTTAGGCGTTTTTCAATCTGCAGCCTAGAGGGTTTGACAGCGAATCGAGAGCGATTGATCAAAATTTGAATTCCCTGACACCCCCACCGGCGAGCGGGACGACGACTCGCCCTATCAACCCGATACCAGCCCAATCGATGCCTGACTACACCACCCTGCTGCAGACCGCCCGCTTCGATGTCGTTGAGATGGAACTGCCATCACGGGACGGACAAACCCATCGCCGCGCCTACATACGACATCCCGGCGCTGTCGTCTTGCTGCCACTACTCGACCCCGACACGATCGTGATGATCGAAAATGAGCGTACGGGCGTGGGTGAAACGCTGCTCGAACTGCCCGCCGGGACTCGCGATCAAGGCGAAACGCCGCTTCAGACCGCTGCCCGCGAGCTCGTCGAGGAGACCGGTTATCGAGCCGGCGACTTGGAAGTGGCCTGCGAGTTCTACTCCGCCCCCGGCCTCGGCAACGAATTGATGCACATGGTCGTTGCTCGAAATCTAACCGCCGGTGAGCAACAACTCGAGCCGACCGAACGGATTCTCACGCGGCTCGTCTCACGCGAAGAAGTAGATCAGCTCGTTCGGGGCCATTCCATTCGTGATTCCAAAACGCTCGTCGGCCTCCAACACTTTTTGCTGGGCTACACCTAACAAACATGCTGCTCCCTTGACCGCGTCGCCGCGCCAGTGAATTCACGAGCAGCTACTGCCTCGCCCCGCTCGGTTGCGGTACCACTGGGCTCCCCTTTCGGCACCTCTCGAGGGTGCATTGCCAAGCCGATGGGGTTATCGTTAAGTAAGTGTGGTCGAAGACAACCAGATCGCGGGCGAGGGCTCGCCGGATTGACTCTCATCTCTCCTCAGGAAAGTCCAACATGAAAGCTTTCGAAGCGACGCGCCACTTTTTCTATCAAGCCGCCGACCAACTCGATATCAGCGACGAACTGCGGGAAGCCTTGCTGATGCCTAATCGTGAGATTCAGGTCCAAGTGACGATCCGGCGCGACGATGGGCACCTGGCGAACTACATCGGTTTTCGCGTTCAGCACGATCACGCCCGCGGTCCGATGAAGGGTGGTCTGCGATATCACCAGGAAGTCGACTTGGATGAGTCACGTGCACTGGCCTGCCTGATGACGTGGAAAACCGCTGTCGTCGATCTGCCCTATGGCGGCGCCAAAGGTGGCATCGGGGTCAACCCCGCACAGCTATCCAAGAATGAAATCGAAAGACTCACCCGCGCGTTCGTGGACCAAATCCACGATATTGTTGGCCCAGACACGGACATCCCCGCCCCGGATATGGGGACGGACTATCAAGTCATGAGCTGGTTCCGCAACCAGTGGGAAAAGTACCACGGATTCAATCCGGCCGTGATCACCGGCAAGCCGGTCGAGGAATACGGTGCTCGGGGACGCGAAGAAGCGACCGGCCGCGGCGTCGGCACGCTGACCCAAAAGATGGTCAAACGCCTCGGCATGTCACCCGACCAATCGAGAGTCGCGATCCAAGGCTTCGGGAACGTCGGCTCGCATGCAGCCAAATTCCTCCACGAGGGCCAGTTCCCCATCGTGGCGGTCTCCGATATCACGGGCACCTACTACAACTCCGATGGACTGAACATCCCCAAGCTCCTGCGGCACAAACTGGCTCACCCCAAAGGCCTGCTCGAAGGGTTCGATGACGCCGAGCACTTGCCAGTCGATGCGTTGTTGAAACTCGATCACGTCGATGTCCTGATCCCCGCCGCTCTCGGTGGTGTGATCACCGAAGAAAACGTCGACGCGATCACAGCCAAGGTCATCGTCGAAGCCGCTAACGGGCCCACGCTTCCGGTTGCCGACGAACGCCTCAATGAACGCGGCGTGACTGTGCTACCCGATATCCTCGCCAACGCAGGCGGGGTGACAGTGAGTTATTTTGAGTGGGTGCAAAACCGCCAGCACTACCGATGGTCCCTCGATCGGGTCCGTCAAGAACTCGACCGCACCATGAACGATGCCTTCGAGTCCGTTTGGCAAATGGCCAGCCAACACGACGTGTCACTGCGAACGGCCGCCTACATGATTGGCATCTCCCGAGTCCGCCGAGCCACCGAACTGGCCGGTTTGGCGTAAAGCAAAGTCGACCGACGGCTCCGACCGTCGCGAGAACCCATTCAAACACCGCCCCATTCAAACACCGGTGCTGCAATCGCTGCTGGATCAGCGAAATCAGTGTCAGCGAGAAACAATTGCCCCGCCTGAGGGCACTGGGCGCGGTTCTCCCCAGGCATGTTCTCGACCGCCGTGGTGATCAGCAGTCGCACCCGGCCCTCCACCACAACCAATGCAGGGCAGGTGTTCTGCGGTGACCCTGGCGTGCGCCAGACACACTGCAACCGACCAGTTGTGAGATCGTATTGACGCGTTTCTCCATATTCAGCCACATCGGGCTGATAAATCGAAACAATGACGCCCGCCCCGTCGGGCGTCAAAATGGCACCATCGGGAACACCGGAGCCGTCGGTCAAATCGACCAAGACTCGCTCCGCACCGATCGTGCCCGCCTCGATATCGAGATCATACTGCACGATTTTCTTGGTGGGCGAATCAATATCGATCAATTGCAATTGCCCAGACCCATCGCCGCGAATCATCTTCCCATTGCTGCAAACCTGGTCGTCTCGCAAGCGAATCAAGGCTCGGTCACGACCACGATACAGATACAGTCCCGCCTTCTTTTCCGAAAAGTCGAGATCCTTGGTACCGAAAATCAGATTGTCGCCCCAGACGACTGCGTCGTTGATGATCGTGTTGTCAACATCCGCGTCGACGCCCTCGCAGAATGGAGTCCACGAGCGGTCGGCAACATCGAAGATGCCGAGCGCGCGCTCCACGCCAGCCACAAAACGGGTCGGCGACTCGCCTTTCGCCGAACCCGAACACGCGACAGCGAAACCGGGGCGACCGGGCAAATCGAAAGTTTGATTCTCGCCGGTGGCCAAGTTCAACAGATTGATCGAACCATGCTGCGAGTCGCTGCCGTGCTGGATCCCGACCCAGGACACACAGTCCGCCAGCGGCAGTGGCAGCGGGCCTTCGGGCAGAAACCGCAACGACTCCGACTCGGGCGTCGACAGGGCGACGGCGTCAATGATTCGTGGGTCAGGCACTGAATTCATGGGTATTTCCCGATGAGGCATAGAAAGAGGAGGCACCGAGGGAACATTCAATAGGGCACATCGATGGCCCCACACAAAAACCGCATCAGCGGCTTGGCGTCGCGGATCAATCCGATGATACGCGAGACAGCATCCGCACGGGTGACATCGCCCTGAGTCAACTTCGATACGGCGATGAAATCGATTCGTCGTAAATCGATGATCTCGGGGTGGTCTTTCGGGTAATCGCGTGGAGATGTTTTGAGCGATTCGCCCGAGAATTGAAAGGATTCTCGAAACCGCTTGGCATCCCGCGCCCGATGCCATGCCCGTGGATCCGCATCGATGGCTCGCCGGACCGCCGCCAGCGTCTCGCGGTGCGGACGCCAGCACCCGGCGGCGACCAAACACTCCTCGACTGAGAAATGAATGTAGATGCCGGGTGCATGGATATTGTTGTCAGCCTGATGCCGAATCGAGATGCCGACATTGGTCTTGTAGGGCGTCTTGTCTTTGGAAAACCGCGTGTCGCGATGAATCCGCAGCAAGGACCCACCGCTGCGTTTCGCAACGGCATTCAACATCGGCGCCGATCGCCGCAAGGGCACCGCGAGCTGCTCAATCAAATCCAGGGCGGGTTCGCGAACGTCTTGCTCGTATCGCGGCTTGTTGGCATGAAACCACTCACGTTGGTTGTTCCGCGCCAGGTCATCCAAGAACTCAAAAAGCTCCGGACCAATGGGCGATGCCTGCGTCACGAAGCGACTTCCGGCTCACCCGATGGTTCCTCAAGACCGGGGACACGGTAGGGTTCGGGAACCGCCAGGTCGTCCTGTGGCAAACATCGCAATACCTGGCGAGGGGGTGAGGCGAGACTATCCTCCACCCGCCAAACCTTCCAAACCTTGTCTCCAGGGCCCTCGACCGAATCGCCATCATCGATCGGCTCCTCGGCTTCCTCTAGGAAACAAGTGACCAACCGCAGAAAGCTCTCGACTTCCGCGAAATCATAAGACTCCGCGTGAAAGCACGCCTCGACATCGAGCAAATTAAGCTGTTCGTTGCCCACCGTGTCCATTACCGCCCAGTCCGCTTCGAGGCGAAACAAACGCACGTTGGACCACAGATCCAGAGGAGGGAAGTCATTCTCTTCGGCGTACTCGAAACTCTCGTTAAGAGTTTTCAGGTCCCGCAACACCTCCCCATTGGGATTGAAATAGCAGATCGCTTGCGGCAGTTCCGTGATCGCAGCAGCAATCTCTGTCACCAATGCGAGTTCATCAAATGGTTCATATCCTTCCGGCAGGACAGGTGCATCGTCTTCCTCGCCGAGAACGTAGGAACTGCGGATGCGGACAAATGCTTGTGCTTGGTCACCGAGTTCACGCCCGTCTTCCCATACCCAGGACTGTTCCGTGGCCCGCTGCAACGAACCGGGATAGTTGTGGGGCCCAAAGTTGCCGAGTCCCCAGGCATCGGTAATCTGTCGCTCCTGGGATCCTTCATCCCCTGCCGGAGAGCCGTCTTCCGAGACACCCATCGCATCGGGCCAGGGATGGTTGACGATGTCCACCACCACCTTGCCACTGCCGTCCTCATCCATATTCATCAGCACCGCGGGGCCGAGAAAGGTCCAGTCCTCGGACGCCTCAATGGGGGCGGATGGGTAAAAGTCGTCGATAGCGGCAGCAACTTCCTCGATGCTCACGCCTTGGCGCAATAGAACCACGATGCCTTGGGTAAAAAGTCCCTTAGCCATTGGAAATCCTTCGATTGGGTATTTGACGTGCCCGCTGGAGAACAGCGAGCGGGCGTGGCGGGGCTTGATGAAGAACAAGCCAGCAGTTTAGAGCCTGATCCGAACGAGAGAAACCGGGCTCTAGCAACCCATCGCCCCTCGGCATCGACCTCAGAATCGACCGTACGCGTGGTTGCTAGCTAAAAAATCGAAACGTCGCTCACGAGGTTTGTCCATTTCGTGAGCCGAGACGCGCAAGCGGCCGGGTAGCGGCGCCAACGTCGATTCAATCGACAGCCCGCTTACGCCGCCTTGTTCAAGCGGTCATCGCTCGGGCCAGAATCCCGATCCGATTCCATCTTCGACGATGAGTTCGATCCCGCAGCGAGGATGGCGCCGATGTCGTGCGAAGACCCTGCCAGGTGGTACTGGCAGATAAACAGAGACATCGCCCGCTCGTGAGTCAGAGCGATCTGATCGGCAACTTCGCCGCAGAGCCGGGCCAATCTCGCGTCTTCAATCCTGCGCGTCGACAATAATTTTTCCGAGAGACTCAGCCCCACCGGAGGCGCATCGGCGGCGCGCAACAAACCATTGCGTTTTTCAACCATCCGCTCTAAATCAGAGATCGCGACGATCAACTGCTGCGTCGATTCATCGATCTCGTCACTGCCACGACGCGGCGCGACCATGCGGGTTTCATCTAAGATCAGATCGATCGAGTTGGCGATACCGGTAGCCTCGATGAGGTAGGACGCTACCTGCTCTCGCCAAGAAAGAGCTTCGGAGTGATCGAGCGAGGAGCCTGCGTTCATGATAGGGCACTTGAAAGTGAATGGAGAAACCAAGCCGCTATCATTGGATCATCGGAATCATCGGCAGAGATGATGAAGGAAAAGCCGAAATCCAGGACGAGTTGACGCGATCGAACCACCAGCCGATCGCCGCACACTGCCCCCCTTATAGATACATCGCTTGGAAGCCGTCGCCCTGCTCGATCTCGCTCTGCATCGCGTCGATGCGTTCTTTCGTTTTTGTCAGATCACCCGCTTGGATGTAACGATCGAACTCCACCGCAACGGCGTGCTTGACCGATTCAGCGAGGAACTCGACCGATGTTTCGTTCAGCCAGGAACAGGTTTCTTTGCTCAGCTCAATCTGCAGGTCGACCCCGCGCGTCTTCAGGTCGTCCTCGCCGGTGAGCACCACGCCCTCGACATCGAACGCCACCAAACCACTGTTGGGATCGTTGGTCAAATGGAACCGGCAGACCGCTCGGTGCAGGTAGTACGAGTTGAGCATGCCGTGCTTGGTAACGGCCGCCTTGACTCGCAATACGAACGATTCGTAAGCCGGCGATGCGTCCAAAGGAACGTCCAAGCGGCCGACACTGCGCAGTGGCAAACAGTCAAATTCAAATTCCACCCACTGACCGAGCATTTTTACTCTCCAATCATTCGATTCGTGACAATTTTCACACCTTCGGCAGTCTTTCAGCTTCCGCCTACTCTGAAGTCAATGTTGTGACCGATTTTCCCGCAAAAAGCGAGGTCAGATGTAGATTGTGAAAAATCCGACATTCCCGGCGACAAGTCAAGGGTGCCGGGGGGAAGCGAAAACGCGCAAGAATTTTCTTGACCGGCCCCCCCACAACGTATCAGATTGAACTCAGACGAATCAAACCGTCAGGCTACTCGTACTCACCCGGGACAGCTCTTTTCAATCACTTCCCTTTTGGAGACAAGTTATGACCAAGACCATCGGCACCGCCTCCCTCCCCGCCATGGACCCCTCCTCGATGCCCGGCATGACGGCGCGTGAAATGATGGTCCGTAACTTGATCACGCTCGATCCCAAGATGGATGCGCTCGAGGCTCTCGACGTCCTTCTGCGCAATCGAATTTCAGGAGCCCCCGTGGTCAACGAAGACGGCGTCTTCATGGGGGTCTTCTCTGAAAAATCCTGCATGAAGTTCGTCGTCTCCTTGGCCTATGACGGCATGCCCAGCACCGATGTGCAGTCGCTCGTCGACGCCGATCCGCCGACGATCAGCGAAGAAACGGACTTGCTATCGATCGCCCAAGCCTTCCTGACACAATCCTGCCGCCGCCTCCCCGTGGTCGACCAAGACGGGCGATTGCGCGGCCAGATTTCTCGACGTGACGTCATGCGAGCCGTTCGCAGCCATTTGAACGCCCCTCAGAAAACAGCCACCGCCTCAGGGCTGTTCTTCAGCGCGATCCTGTCCAGCTCCGAACGACGGGTCTGATACTGACGAACGGTCGCTCAACTCTCTGGCTGCATCGCGATCCGCTTGCTCAAGCCATCATCGCGAGTATTCCCTCGGCCGGGCCCGCCCCCTGGGGCGGACGCGACTCGCTCGCGACAGAGGTGGTCAGCGATCTTGCGCGGGTGCTCGTGACAATTTTCCAAGAATACTTGGTATCGGCTGCTCTGCGTGCCGCCCACGGCGGTGCCAGCTACGTAGATACCTCGATGACTCGTTTGCATTGTCTCGGTGTCGTAAAGCGGCGCCCCCGACGGGGCGTCCGAGACGAGCCCGAGCTGGCCGAGGAGAGACTGGTCTTGGTGGTAACCGATCAGCGTCAACACGTCGTCGGCTTCGACCTCGGTGTCCGCTGCGGAATCTCCCTCGCCTTGGCTTCGGATGGTCACATGGCGTGACGAGATTTCAGCAACCCGAGATCCAAAGTAGGCCTCGATGCTGCCGCTGCGAATCAACCCTTCAATCTCCGGACGCAGCCAATACTTAATCCCGTCGCTGGGCAGTTGCTCTCGGTGATAGCAGAGACTCACCTTGGCCCCACCCCGGTGCAGCCGGATGGCTGCTTCGACAGCACTGTTACGTCCACCGACGATCAGAACACGGCGGCCATGGTAGCGGTGGATTTCGCGTAGGAAGCCGTCCACGTGCGGCAGTTCCTCTCCAGGGACCCCGAGCCGATTGGGGAAATCGGTGCCCCCGATCGCCAACACAACCGCGCGCGCGTCGAGAAAGAAATCCGTGTGGGATCGGGCCGATGTATCGACGGATCTCGAAACACCCCCACGAGCCTGCTCCGCTGCACTCGGTTCACCCGAGGTGCGGCGGAACCCTAAACGCCAACATGACGGCGCGTCATCGAGCGGTTCGGCTGCGGGCGTGATCGACACCAACCGCTTAAAGGTATGAACGGGAACAGCGAACTGGTCCACAACGCTGCGGAGGTAGTTCAGATACTCCTCGCGGCTCGCCTTGGCTTGATCGACCGTCTGCAGCGGAACGCCCGCGATCGAGATGCGGTCATTGCTGCTGAACCAGCGAGTTCCGGGAGCCCACCATGAGATCGTATGACCGAGGGGGCCTGCATCAAAGACTTCGGCATCGATGCCGCGTCGGCGCAGTTCGACGGCGGTTTCAATTCCGCTCGGACCTGCCCCGATAACGACAGCTGGCAGCACGTTGCTCACTGGAAAGCCAATTCTCGTAGAACCGAATAACTCGCCGACACCTACTTCGGTGCGATCATGCAGATCATGCGTCGACCGTGCTGCTGCGGCTTGGTTTCGACTTTGCCGTGTTCGCTGAGGATTTCGATGACCTGTTCCATGACCTTGCGGCCTTCTTCGATGTGGGCCATCTCGCGGCCGCGGAACAGAACACTGACCTGAACCTTGTCTTTGTGCTCGAGAAATTTCTCGGCTTGGCGGATCTTGGTGCGAATGTCCTCGTCACCTGTCTTCGGCCGCAACCGGATTTCTTTGGTCTTCGTGTGCGAGGCTCCGCTATTTTTCTTCTTGTTTTTGTCGTACTTGAATTTGCCGTAATCCATGATCCGGCAAACCGGCGGCCGCTCGCCAGGAGCGACCTCGACGAGGTCGAGACCCGCGTCACGGGCACGTTCGAGCGCCTGTTCGGTCGGGATGATACCGAGCTGTTCGCCCGTCTCACTGACCACACGGATCGGGGTAATGCGAATTTGTTGGTTGATGCGTGTCGCATCGCGAGTTTCCGGTTGGACGTTTCTTCGTGCCAATGCCACTAAAGCAATCTTCTCCGGCCGGGGGCGTTCCGGCACAATAGGTAAGAAATGAGGAAGGTTCCGCTCGCGGTTCAGCCCGCCAGGCGGCCCCTGATCTCTCAAAGGATAGTTCTCAATTCGGGAGGTCAACCCCAAACTATACAAAGTATCCAGCTCAATGGGGGTAGACGTCAACACTGAATCCGCAGATTTTAACGGTTTTCAAGCTCGTAGGGGCCACTTGACGGATCCGCCGCCGCAACGCAAACTACGCATCCGTCAGCCAAGGCAGCGGATTCAAGCAAATTGATCGCAATGCCGATGACGTATCCCAGGCTCCATTACCAAAGAGCCAAAAACCAAAATTCGGACGATTAGCTCAGTTGGTTAGAGCGCCACGTTGACATCGTGGAGGTCACAGATTCGAGTTCTGTATCGTCCACTCCCAAGAAACCCCGCAAAACCCAGCGTTTTGCGGGGTTTTTTCGTGTTCTGATCTGCGGCCCGCCAACTCGATAGAGAATCGACGCCAAACGACTGTCGATCTTCCCGGCTCGGCCGTCACAACGCTGCCGATGTCGTGTTGGATGTTTATTGGGCGCTTTACCGAGAGGGAAATCCTCGTCAACCAAGCGATTGGGCAACCTCTTTGCGTTGGGCGATATCACGTTAACGAACAGGAACCTGTACGTTCGAGTGAGCCGACCTCGTTGCGTGATGCCCTGTTCGGTTCCCAGCCGCCTCCCGCTCAGACCCCCGAACGGTAAAATGCGCGTTGGAGTACAGAATGCCTAGATGCATACGCAGGGACTTCCGCTACCAAGTTCAAAGGACCAAGCCACGATGGCACTGAAGAAATCTGAACTCTATTCATCTCTCTGGGCGTCCTGCGACGAGCTTCGGGGCGGCATGGACGCGAGCCAATACAAGGATTACGTCCTCGTGCTGCTGTTTCTGAAATACATCTCCGACAAATACGCCGGGCAGCCCTACGCGCCGATCACGATCCCAGACGGATCCAGCTTTGCCGACATGACGCGGCTGAAGGGGGCGACCGATGTCGGTGACCAAATCAACAAGAAGATTATCGCGCCACTTGTCGCCGCCAACGATCAACTCGACCGTTCCGACTTTCCCGACTTCGACGACGCCAGCAAATTGGGCGATGGGAAAGAGAAATCCGAGCGATTGACTAACCTGATTGCTATTTTCGAGAGTAGGGCACTCGACTTTTCTAAAAACCGCGCCGACGGCGATGACATTCTGGGTGATGCCTACGAATACTTGATGCGGCACTTCGCGACGGAGAGCGGCAAGAGTAAGGGCCAGTTCTACACGCCAGCGGAAATCAGCCGGATCATGGCCAAGATTATCGGTATTCATGACGCCAAGACATCGTCCAACACGACAGTGAATGATCCCACATGCGGCTCGGGATCGTTGCTGCTGAAAGTCGGCGACGAAGCCACAACTTCCGTCACGCTCAATGGGCAAGAAAAGGACGCGGCGACGAGCGGTTTGGCTCGGATGAACATGATCCTGCACAACAATCCGACCGCTTTGATCAAACAGGGTAACACGCTCGCCGATCCGAAGTTCACGACGAATGGTCTGGTCGATCAGTTTGACTTTGTCGTCGCCAATCCACCTTTCAGCGACAAGCGATGGAGTACGGGCGTTGATGTTGAAAACGACCCGCACGGACGCTTTGACGGGTTCGGTGTCCCGCCGGGCAAGCAAGGTGACTACGCGTATCTGCTGCACATCGTCCGCACGCTCAAAAGCACCGGCACGGGTGCGTGCATTTTGCCGCACGGCGTCTTGTTTCGTGGTAACGCCGAAGCCGCCATCCGCAAAAACCTGATTCGCAAAGGGTACATCCAAGGCGTCATCGGCTTGCCGCCCAACCTGTTTTACGGAACAGGGATCCCCGCATGCATCATCGTGATCGACAAAAGCGGCGCGGCAGCCCGTCGCGGAATTTTCATGGTCGATGCTTCGTCGGGCCTCATCAAAGACGGGCCAAAGAACCGTTTGCGATCGCAAGACATTCACAAGATCGTTGACGTGTTCAATAACCAAATCGACACGCCAGGCTACGCCCGCATGGTCGGCTTTGACGAAATCGAAAAGAACGAGTTCAATTTGAATCTGCCGCGATACATCGACAGCGGACAAAAAGAAGATACGCAGGACATTTCTGCCCACTTGATCGGCGGCATTCCCGTCGCCGACGTCGATGCGTTGCAAGGGTATTGGGATGTATGCCCCTCACTTCGCGATTGTCTGTTCACGAGCAACCGCTCTGGATACGTCGATCTGTCCGTCGACAAGGCCGATGTGAAAACAGCAATCTACGATCACGCCGAGTTCAGTGCTTTCATCGACGGGATGAAAAAACATTTCGCCAAGTGGCGGAAGAAACAATCCGCCGAGCTTCGCGGCCTGGTTGCCGGTTTCAACCCGAAACAGAAGATCGATGAACTCTCCGAAAGTCTGCTCAGCCACTACCACGGCAAGCCGCTAATTAGTCATTACGACGTTTATCAGCACTTGATGGATTACTGGGCGGAAACGATGCAGGACGATGCGTACTTGATCGCCGCTGATGGCTGGGTGGCCGAAACGTACCGCGTGATCGAGAAGATGAAGAACGGAAAAGAGAAAGACAAAGGCTGGGCGTGCGATCTCGTGCCCAAGTCGTTGATCGTCGCCCGCTACTTCGTAAAAGAACAAACTGCGATCGAAAAGCTCAACGCCAAAATGGAAATGCTCGCGTCCGAGCAGACCGAACTCGAAGAGGAACACGGCGGCGAAGACGACGCCTTCGGTTCACTCGATAAGATCAACAAGGCCAACGTCGCGGCCCGGATCAAAGAAATCAAAGATGATCCCGAGTCGACAGACGAACTCAAAACCTTAAAGCATTGGCAAAAGCTTTACGACGGTGTCGCCAAGAGCAAGAAGCAGATCAAGGACGCTGAAAACGAACTCGACAAACTCGCTCATGACAAATATCCCGGGCTGACCGAGGACGAAATCAAAACGCTCGTCGTCGAAGACAAATGGATGACCACGATCGCAGCTGAGATCCAAGGCGAAATGGATCGGGTCAGCAACTCACTCGCCGCCCGCGTGAAAGAACTTGCCGAGCGTTACGACGCGCCGGTGACGACCCTGGCCAGTCGCGTTGGTGACTTGGAATCGAAAGTGAACGAGCATCTTCGCAAAATGGGTTTTGAAGCCGAGCTAAAAGGAACAGGATAATGGCAAAGAAAGACATTTCCACGGCAGCCGCCGAACCGCTTGATTTTGGCACGCTCGTGACGCGACTGACGGAAATTCATCATCAATCGCAGGCTGAGGCCAACCGCAGTGTGAATCGCGCCCTGGTGTTACGGAACTGGTTGTTTGGATGGTACATCGTCGAATTCGAGCAATACGGGGCCGATCGCGCTGCGTATGGCGAGGGACTCATTAAATCGCTCGCGACCGAGCTAAAACCGCTTGGCCGAGGTTTTTCCGCCCGATCATTGGCGTCCATTTGTTCATTTTATCGTTCATTCTCCGGGATTTTGCAGACGCTGTCTGCAAAATTGGACGGCGACGAAAAGAAGATCAGCATTGTGCAGACAGTGTCTGCACAATTGCCAACCGGGGGGCGTGCGGAAGATGTGATCGGAAACCTGGGTCGATTGCCAGAGTTTGACAGAGTACTTGCCAGTCCATTTGCTGAACGCTTTCCGCTTTCCTGGTCCCACTACGTCACCTTGCTGACCATCGATAACGCCGACGAACGTAGTTTCTACGAGATCGAAACGAGCCAGAACAACTGGGGCGTCCGCGAACTCAAGCGGCAGATCAACAGTTCGCTGTACCAACGGCTCGCCCTCAGCCGCGACAAAGACGAAGTCCGTCGTTTGGCTGGTGAAGGGCAAGTCGTTTCCAAGGCAGCCGACCTGATCAAGAACCCGTTCGTGCTAGAATTCCTCGATCTGGATGAGAAAGCCGGCTACAGCGAACGAGATCTTGAGACCGAAATCATCGACAAGCTGCAAGTGTTCCTGTTGGAACTTGGCAAAGGCTTTCTGTTCGAGGCCCGACAACGCCGTTTCACCTTCGACGACGACCACTACTACGTTGATCTCGTGCTCTACAACCGCCTGCTGCGGTGCTACGTGCTGCTGGACCTGAAGATCGGAAAACTCGATCACGGCGATTTGGGTCAGATGCAAATGTATGTCAACTACTTTGACCGTCATGTCAAACTGGACGATGAACTCCCCACCGTCGGCATTGTACTGTGCGCCCATAACAACAAAGCAATGGTCGAACTGACGCTCCCGTCGAACGCCAATATCTTCGCTTCGAAATACCAACTGTACCTGCCCAGCAAAGAGGAATTGAAGCGTGAGCTAGAGAAGATCGAAGCCGAGATTGATGAGTTCGGTTTGGAGGCGGGGGAATGAGTGGTGTTTCTGAGCGACAAGTTGATTTGAATTCGCATCAGCCTTTTCAAGAAACTGAAGTTGGAAAAATTCCGGGCAATTGGAAACACGACAGACTTGACAAATTCTGGAACGTTATCGATTGCAAGCACATCACAGCAGAATTTAAGACCATCGGATGGCCACTCGCAAGTATTCGAGAGGTTCAAAGTCGCTTCGTCGATTTGAATGAAGCAAATTTAACAACAGAACAGTTCTATCATCAACTTATTGGCGGTGGTCGAAAGCCACTTCCTGGAGATCTGATATTCAGTCGAAATGCAACAGTTGGTGAAGTTGCATGCGTTGCTGACTGGCATCCACCCTTTGCGATGGGCCAAGACGTTTGTTTGCTACGACGTATAGACCCAAACGCATCTACTGTTTTTATGCAGGCACTAGTTTCTTCAAGCATAGTTCGGAAACAGCTCGAAAATATAATGGTTGGTTCGACCTTTCGGCGAGTCAACATAAAGCAGATAAAATCGTTCGTTGTGCCAATGCCACCCGCTGCCGAGCAGGAAGCGATTGCATCTGCGTTGGGGGATGCGGATGCCCTGATCGAATCGCTTGAACAACTCCTCGCCAAGAAACGCCTGATCAAACAGGGCGCCATGCAGGAATTGCTCTCTGGTGAATGGCCAACCAAGGCATTTGGGGATCTATTCCAATTTTCCGGCGGCTATTCCGCTTCTCGGGATGACCTGGGTGCCAATGGCCATCTGTACCTGCACTACGGTGACATTCACGGTTCGGACAGGACTTTCGTCGATGTCGAAACTGACAGCGGCGAAATCCCTCGTATCAATATCCCGCTCAGTGAGGTTTCGCCAAGCTCAATTCTGGAACATGGAGACGTAGTTTTTGTGGATGCTTCCGAGGATGTTGATGGAACAAACAAACACGTCGTGATTGACAATCCGAGAGGCCAACCATTCATTTCGGGTTTGCACACAATCGTAGCGAAGCGAAAATCCAACGAAATCGACCGTCGCTACATGCGGTATTGTTTCCAAACGCCCGAAATCAAAGAGCAGTTTCGCTTCTACGCCGTTGGAACCAAAGTTTCCGGTGTCAGCAAGACAATCATCGCCAAAATTGTTTTGCCTGTGCCATCGCCCGACGAACAATTCGAAATCGCCGCAACACTTGATGCGATGGAGCAAGATATTGAGTTGATCATCGAACGAGTCGCCAAAGCCCGGCAACTCAAGCAAGCGATGATGCAGCAGCTTTTGAGGGGGAGGATTCGGCTTGTGTAACAGATTTTTGCATGAGCCGCCGGCGCCTACAGTTCGTCGATCGTCTTCATGATCCGTTTGTACACTAGCGCAAGTTGAACAAGGTTCAAATCTGCGTAGCGGGGTTGACTTACAATCGGATAGGTTGAGTAGACAAGCTTAATGAAGCTCGTGTAGCTCTTGTTTTTTGTGGTTTCGATCACATGATCCAAAACTGTTTTGTCAGCATCTTCTACCTGTATCGGTTTTATATTCGGTCTGGCAGCAATCACGTTCTTAGCATCGCCGTACATGCTTGCAGTTCGTTCAACGATAAAATCCTCATCAACAACGGCCATGTTAAAAACGTCGTCAACGTAGGGTCCGAAGTGGTTAAACACCCACGTGATGTCGGTTAATTGTCGTCCGTGCTCAATCGCGGACTTCCAATCGGCGAGATAGATCGTCTTGGTTAAACGAGCTTTGGAAAGTTCATTGGCGTGCGGATAGTTTTGACAGACATAGAGCGTTGCGTTCTTCAATTTGGTCATTAGTACCCTTCCGACTGCGCGAATACTATGCTTGGTTCAATGGATTCCATCTTCTTTAGAAACCGAGCGATTCGTTTGCCTTCTTTAGTCTCGAACTCCTCGCGAATGGCGTCATTGTCAAAGATTTTATTTGAAGTGCTTTCAAGAACGACGACGGCAACCCGATGATGTGTCTCGGCATCTTCGATTGCAACCGCTGCATAGACACGCGACTTCATTGAAAAGGTATTGGAGGTGCCAAATGGAATACACCAGTCCGATTTCATTTTCTGTTTCCAAAGCTTTTTCTTGGCTTTCGTCGATGGCTCCGGTAGCGGTTCAGTCATGAAGACAGCTCCTTCACGCCACGCCTTCGCGATGCAGCCTTGATTGTCAGGGTAGATGCTCCTTCCACGTTTGTTGAAGGCTGGATTCTTCGAATATCGCCCAAGCATCAAGAAGGCTTCCCCGTCGTGCTTGTAAACACTGATTCGTTCAGTGTCGGTGAAGCCAAGAGTATCGTTTGCGAGAATCACGAGTTGATCCCGCAAGAGATCGAAATAGTCCGCCTGGGACTGATCGCAAATAGTCTTGAGCAGCTCAACCTCTTTGTCTCGATCCTGAATCCCTTTGGCCAGTTTGGCAACTTCGACGCTGCGCTTCCAGCCTCCGACTTCAGCGGCAACGAAACAGGCTCCGGCGATCGTAACGGTCGCCCAGTGCCACTGCACGGCCAGCCCGATGCCTGCTGGAATTGCGAGCATTCTCGACCAGTGCTCCCGTAGATGCAGTACCGTTTTGTCCAACAAATCATTTTGGGATTCATCCTCACCAGCAGTTTCGCTCATCCACCTTCATCTTCTTGATTTGCCGTGACACGTTTGGTCCCTCCCAATCCATGGCCTACTCGCATCAGTGTATCTCGACGCAGCCCGAAGCCGAAGGGGGGGGAGCGAACCATGCCGCGTTCGTGATGTCGACAAATTCCGCCCACAGTTGCGGACACGCAGGGCACTTTCGAGAATTTGTGAAATGGGAAGGACATGTTTTTTTTCTCAATCGGTTTGCCAATCAAGTTCTTGAGAGAACCAAGAATGAGTGGCAGTAGTCCATCCGCGAAATATCTACTCGACTCGAACCCGCATGTGCGCAGGGTGAACGCATCAAAATCCGTGTTGCTGAGAGTGTAAGCTAGGTTCGTCGACTAGCAATCACTCTGATCAAACACAACGGTCCGTCAAACGCGACTTTACCCTGGATACGATTTCAAGTTCTTACTGGAGATTCTGAACTCGGTGCCCGTCGAAGATTGAATGCAACCACCCTGCAACTCCGCCGCTTGCTTTTGTCGGAAAAAAGGCTATTTTTTCCGACAGGGAGAACGCCGTTCAGATGACACAAAGTATTCAAGCGAAGACACTTGCGAAGATTCGCCGAAACGGGCGAAGCTGGGCGTTTTCTCACGTAGATTTCGCCGGAATCGGAAGCCGCGACGCGATCGACAAGGCACTCGAGCGGTTGCAGCGGGAAGGAACGATCCGCCGAGTGATCCGAGGGATCTACGATTTCCCCGATTACTCGAAGCTGCTGGACAAGTCTCTTGGACCCGATATCTATCAGGTTTCGCGAGCACTGGCCCGCAAGTTCGGCTGGCGCATCCAACCGGATGGAGCGTCGGCGTTGAACCTGATGAGGGTGTCGACTCAGGTTCCCGCCCGATACGTCTTCCAGTCCGATGGTCCTACGCGAACTTACGAGATCGGTTCGACTCAAGTCCGCTTCGTCCACAAAGCAACCAAGGAGATGAATTTCGAGTGTGACGAAACCGCCGTGATCACCCACGGCTTGAAATCGCTCGGTTCGGAACACGTGGACGATAGCGTCATTGCGAAGATCCGACGTTGGCTGCCGGAAGATCGCAGGAGCAAAGTTCTGCACGACAGCCGCCGCGTCACGGGCTGGGTTCACGAGGCAATTCGGAAAACGTGCGAGGAGGGGAGCGATGGGCTACGCATTCTCGAACAGCAAATCAATTCAGCCGTGAAAGGACAAACCGAATGAATCTGAGCAAGCCCGAAAGAAATACGCAGAATCGTGTGATCAAACTGTTCCGAGATGAACTCGGGTATAAGTTCCTGGGGGATTGGTCAGATCGCGGCGGCAATTCGAATATCGAAGAAACGTATCTCGCTCGCTACTTGATCGACAAAGCCGGTTACACACAATCGCAAGTCAACGCCGTCATCCATCGGCTTCGCACGGCTGCGGATCACAACAGCCGTGGATTGTACGGCAACAATCAGGCTGTCTACGAATTGCTTCGGTACGGCATCAGCACGCTGACCGAAGCGGGCAAGCCATCCGAGACGATCCAGTTGATTGACTGGAAGAACCCCGCCAACAACGATTTCTACATCGCTGAGGAAGTGACGCTGAAGGTCGGCTTCGAACGCCGTCCCGATCTCGTGCTGTACGTCAACGGCATCGCCATCGCCATTTTGGAACTGAAGAACAGCCGCGTCAGCATCGGTGACGGCATCCGGCAAAACCTCTCGAACCAATCACCTGAATTCAATGAGTGGTTCTTCAGCACGATTCAGTTTGTCTTCGCCGGAAACGACACCGAGGGGCTTCGATACGGCACCGTCGGTACGGGCGAGAAGTTCTTTCTATCGTGGAAGGAAGATGAGGATGACAACGACGGCTACAAGCTGGACAAGTATCTTCGCAAGATGTGCAACAAAGAACGTCTGATCGAACTGATGTTCGATTTTGTGCTGTTTGACGGCGGCGTGAAGAAACTTCCCCGCGTGCATCAGTACTTCGGGATCAAAGCCGCTCAGGAACACGTGCGGCAGCGGAAAGGCGGCATCATTTGGCACACCCAAGGATCCGGCAAGAGCATCGTGATGGTGATGCTGGCCAAGTGGATTTTGGAAAACAACCCGGATGCCCGTGTCGCGATCATTACCGACCGGGATGCTCTCGACAAACAGATCCAACGCGTCTTCACCGATGCCGGGGAAAAGATCGTCCGATCCGGCACCGGCAGCGAACTCATGCGCCAGCTATCGCAGCCGCTGCCCCGGTTGCTGTGCTCGCTCGTTCATAAGTTTGGACGCGGGTCCACAGGAAAAGGGGATGCCGATGATTTCGACGACTACATCAAAGAGCTTGAAGGCAGTCCGTCAAAAACGATCGGCGACATTTACGTGTTCGTCGACGAATGCCACCGGACGCAAAGTGGCAAGCTGCATCGCGTAATGAAGGCGATGATGCCGAACGCGATTTTCATCGGATTCACGGGCACGCCGCTACTGAAGAAGGACAAGCAAACCAGCAACGAAGTTTTCGGCGGCTACATCCACACGTACAAGTTCAACGAAGCGGTCGAGGACGAGGTGGTTCTCGATCTCGTCTACGAAGCCCGAGACATCGACCAACAACTTCGCAGCATCGCGAAGATCGACGCTTGGTTTGATGCGAAAACCAAGGGACTGAACGATTGGCAGAAGGATGAGCTGCGAAAGTATTGGGGCACACGGCAGCAGGTACTCGGCTCGCTCGATCGTTTGAAACGGGTGGTCGAAGACATCACTTTCGATTTCAGCGTTCGGCCTCGACTGTCCGACGGACGCGGCAACGCGATCCTGGTTGCCAAGAGTATTTTCGAGGCGTGCCGGTACTACGAACTGTTTCAAAACACACCGTTCAAAGGCCGCTGCGCCGTCATCACGTCGTACAACCCGCTCGCCCGCGATGTGACTCTCGAAGAAACCGGGGCGAATACCGAGACCGAGAAACAGGCGATTTACAACACTTACACGAAACTCTTGAAGAACGTTCAACCCCGTCCGAAGATGAACAAGACGGAGACTTACGAAGAGGACGCCAAGGCCAAATTCATCAAGCAACCCGCCAACATGCAGCTATTGATCGTTGTCGACAAATTGCTCACCGGATTCGACGCGCCGTCGTGCACGTATCTCTACATCGATAAGTCAATGCAAGACCATGGATTGTTCCAAGCGATCTGCCGTACCAACCGGCTCGACGGAGAGGACAAGGTCAACGGCGTCGTCGTTGATTACATGGATCTGTTCAAGAAAGTTGAAAACGCGATCGCCGTCTACGCCTCCGAGCTTGATCCTGGGGATGGCGACGTATCACCGGATGTCCTGCTGCAAGATCGCCTGACCACGGGCAAGCAGCGGCTCGATGATGCCATCGAAGCCTTCAAGCTGCTTTGCGAACCGGTTGAGCCGCCCAAGGCGGACCTGGATTACATGCGATACTTCTGCGGCAACGCCGAAATTGCAACCGACTTGAAGGAACGCGAGCCACAACGTTCGGCACTCTACAAATCCGTCGCGTCGCTCGTTCGGGCCTACGCCAATATCAAGGACGAAATGGACGCAGCCGGTTACACCGAGGCCGACCAAGTTCGGATCGGGGGTACGCTCAAAGATGCGGTCGATCTTCGTGAAATCATCAAGAAGCAGAGCGGTGAGTTCTTAGACCTGAAAACTTACGAAGCCGATATGCGGCACTTGATCGACACCTACATCGAAGCCGAAGAACCGCAAAAGATATCGCCGTTCGATGGGCTGGGGTTGCTGGAGCTGATTGTTAAAACAGGAATCGCCGACGCGATCGCGGCAAGGCTCGGTAAGATGTCGGGAAACAAGACCGCCGTCGCGGAGACGATCGAAAACAACGTTCGCAGCAAGATCATCGAGGAGCAACTCAACGACCCCGCGTATTTTGAGAAAATGTCGTCTTTGCTGGACGAAGTGATCGCGGCACGCAAGGCGGGAGCGATCGACTACGAGGAGTACCTCAAGAAAATCGCTGCGATTGCTGCGAAGGTGCAGGCGGGGCAGTCGGAAGAGACACCGCATCAGCTCGATACACCGGGCAAGCGAGCACTCTACAACAACCTCAGCAGTTTGCCCGACGAACCGTCTACCGATGGCACCGAGGACGCCGCCCACGAAACGCGAGCGGGTTTTGGCAGCACCCTCGATTTGGCACTTGAAATCGACTCTGCCGTACGCTCCGTCCGTCCGAACGGCTGGCGCGGCGTCCAGGCACGCGAGCGCGTGATCAAAGCCGCTCTGTACGAGATTCTGAAAACCGAGAGTGAAGTCGAACGCATCTTCAGCATCATCAAAGCTCAGAAGGAATACTGAGCCGATGCAGGGTATCAGCACTTTCTATCAGCCGATGGGCGCTAGCCCCGGTTATTGGAATGCTTCGCGTTCGAGGGTGAAAACCGGGGCAAGCGCCCATCGGCTAATTTGGATCGGTGTCCGATGACTCACCGTATCAATCTCGGCGAGTTCGACGCCGACGTCACAATGAAGGACATCAAGAACGTCCACCTCAGCGTCATGCCGCCATCCGGTCACGTCCGGATATCGGCGCCACACCGCATGAGCCTCGACACGATCCGCGTCTACGCAATTTCAAAAATCGGCTGGATCAAAGACCAGCAGCGTAAGCTCCGCGCCCAAGACCGCGAAACCTCCCGCGAATATCTCGAAGCTGAAAGTCACTACGTTTGGGGAAAACGCCGTCAACTCAGCATTCTCGAAACTGACGCACCACCACACATCGAGCTAACCCACAAAGCCATCCAGCTCCACGTCCGCCCCGGCACCGACGAAGCCAAACGCCACGCCATCCTCGAAGCGTGGTATCGTGACCAAGTTCGCGAAGCCGCAACGCCGCTCATCGCCAAATGGGAACCGATCATCGGCGCCACCGTCAACGATCTATTCATCCGTCGTATGAAAACGAAGTGGGGCAGTTGCAACCACACCGCCCGCACCATCCGCCTGAACACAGACCTCGCCAAGAAACCTGCCGAGTGCCTGGAATATCTCGTCGTTCACGAGATGATCCACATCATTGAGCCCACCCACAACGCCCGCTTCCGAACCCTGATGGACTTGCACCTCTCAAATTGGGAACACCTACGCCAACAACTCAACGAGCTTCCAGTGCGACATGAAACGTGGGAGTACTAACAATGGGCGAGACCGATCCTATTGATAAAAGCTACGACACCATTCGTGATGTCGCCTGCGAATTGAACACACTGCACATGCGGGCGGCTGCAGAGTGCGACGTCCTCGTCAACGATTTGATCGACTCCAGTTCCAAGGACATTGCCCAGATCGAGCGTTTGCTCGATCAAACATTGGATGCCTGTGCCCATAACTCGGCCTTTCCATCCTACAAACGCCTCTGCCGCTATTACTCCACAATCAACCTCACCGGGGCTGCGTTTTACGCCAATGCCTATCGAGAAATGTGGGGTGACGACTGATGCAGAAAAACAACTTAACCTAATTTTAGAGCATATTACCAACATCAGACCCCCCCAGGCGTTGCCTGGGACGATCATAGGACTGCCCCCTTGGGGCGAATCTGAAAAAGGGGAGAGGGGGTCATAAAACCCACCCATCTATACGCCCCCGTTTCCCTTTCTCTCACCCCGTGCCATTGGTGGGTAGCACGATACGGCGTCGCGAAATGGGGGGACGTCGGCAGTCCAGTCAGCCGAGCCAGGTACTTCCTGGCCGATGTAGACGGTGGAAGTATCTGGGCGGATTCCACAACGAATGAACTCGGGTTGATCCGGCAAATGACAGGTTTTGCAGGGGTTCTCCGCTGCTGAGCCTGACTGCGTGGTCTCACCTGTCACCCGCTTTTTCAAAAATTGGCTGGACCTCGCATAGACGCAGAGGCGAATATACCTCTAGCATTCGCTTAGGCGAATATACGGCTGTGGAACGGCAGCCGCGTCGGCTCGTCCCCCTTACTCCAGTGGGGATTTCATTTCTAACACGCGAAGGAATTCAGATGAAACGCAGGAACTTGCAAGTTCAAGTGACCGTCGCTTTGACCATGGCAGCGATCGGTTTCGCGGCCCCGACGTCGGTTCAAGCTCAGCAATTCACATCGGCGAAAGCGGGCTCAGCCAGCCCTGCTGTTACCGCGATGGAGACAGCCTCCAGTCAGGGGAAGTACCTGTTCGTCTACTTCTGGAAACAGAATGACCAACCCACGCAATCCATGCAGGGCATCTTTCAAGAGGCGACTGGTCGGATGGCGGATGAGGCGGACGCGATCAGCGTGCAGATCACCGATCCAAGCAACGCAGCGATCGTGAAGCAGTTTGGGGTCAGCCGCGCGCCGATGCCGTTGGCCTTGGCGATCGCTCCCAACGGGGCAGTGACGGCGGGGTTGCCAGTCTCCTTCAGCGAACAACAGTTGCGAGAGGCGATCGTCAGCCATGGGACCGCTGCCTGTCTCAAGGCGATGCAGGATCGCAAGACCGTGTTGCTGTGCGTGAAGCACCGGACCGGTCCCAACGCTTTTCAAGGTGCACAGGAATTGACGCTGGACAAACGTTTTGCTGCTTCGACGCAGATCGTCGAGGTCGACCCAGCGGACTCAGCCGAACGGAAATTCCTGCAGTCTTTGGAGATTGACTCGACAAGTGAAAACGGGGTGATGGTGGTCCTGACACCTCCCGGCCAACGCGTGGCGACGTTCGCCGAGCATGCAACGAAAGCTCAGATCGTCGAGCGATTGACCGAACTGAGTTCTGCCTGCTGCCCCGGTGGCCAATGTGGTCCCGATGGGACCTGCGCACCGGGCCAGGAATGTTGCCCCGGCGGGAATTGCCCTCCGGCAAAGAAGTAGACATCCATCACCTTCTGCAGCGCACGACGATCGGACGCCCCCATTGCCCGGGCGTCGTGCCGCAGGCAACCAGACAATGTTATCAGTATTAAGGAGACAACTCGATGAACCTTCAGGAACTCGTTTGGCGTGAGCTTTTTGAGCGCAAGAGCCAGATGATCACGATTTTCGTTGGGATCCTGTTGGGGATCACGACGGTCATCGCTATCAAGAACATCACCTACTATTCCGAAATGGCCGTGGCGAGGGAGATGGACAGTTTGGGAGCCAACGTGTTGGTTCTGCCGAAGTCCGTGACGCTTGAGGATTACTACTCAGCCGACATGCACAACGAAACCATTCCCGAGGAGTATGCGTTGCGGTTGACGATGTCGAGCCTAGCTGGCGTCGACAATCTCTCGCCCAAACTGTGCGTCCCGGTGGAATTGGAGGGCCGTGAATTCACCTTGACCGGCATTCTGCCTAAGAGTGAATTTCAAGCCAAGGCCGCTTGGGGCGGCGCCGGAATCTTTTCGCGGCCGATCGGATGTGGAGCGATCGATATGGGCGCTCCGGCCGAACCCGAAGACAAAAAGACGCTGGTACGAAATCGAGTCATCGATGACTTGGAAGCCGACCAAACGCTCATCGGCGCAGATACCGCAGCAGCTCTGGGGATCGAGGAAGGCCAGTCCTTGGAGCTGATGGGCAAGCAGTTCTCGGTCGTCGCGGTGCTGCCCGAGACAGGAACAGTGGACGATTCTCGGATCTTCGCTCACCTGCACACCGTGCAAGACATGTCCAACAGAGAGGCTGTAGTCAGCTGCATCGAGATCGTCGGCTGCTGCAAAGAAATCTCAGCTGGATTGGTCGATAATGTGAACAAGCTGCTGCCCGATGCCAAAGTTGTGACAGTGACCCAGGTGGTCGCGACCCAGACCAAAATAAATGGCATGATGGCGCAACTATCGATGATCTTTGTGGCGATCATTGTCGTGATCGGCGGCGCCGGCATCGCTAACTTCATGTTCGCAAATGTGTACGAACGCCGCCACGAGATCGGAACGTTGATGTCGTTGGGGGCGGAGTCAAATTTGATCTTGCGAATTTTCTTGCTTAAAGCGTTGCTGTTGGGATTTGCCGGTGGAGTGGGTGGATTTGTGCTCGGCACGACCCTGGCTGTCACATTGGGGCCTCGGCTGGCAAATGTTCCCGTGCTGCCGATGCCTGTGCTCGCTTTATGGGCGATTGGAATTTCCGTCGGCACAACCTTGTTGGCCAGCTATTTCCCCGCGCGAAATGCGGCCCGACTCGACCCCGTCACGTCATTTAAGGAAGTTTGAATCATGTTGTCGATGCAGAACGTTACGAAGACTTATGAAATGCACCGCCAGAAAGTCGTGGCACTGGACGATGCGACCCTGGAGATCCCCGAAGGTGATTTTGTTTCGTTGATCGGGCCCAGCGGCAGCGGAAAAAGCTCGTTGCTGGTGATGTTAGGCGGGATGCTTTCGCCTACCTCGGGGCGAGTGATGTTGAACGACCAGTCGATGTATGATTTGGATGCGGACGGTCGTGCTCGAATGCGAAAGGCAAACATCGGGTTTGTGTTTCAGACCTTCAATCTGATCCCGTACCTGTCAGCTCAAGAGAATGTGCAGGTCCCGCTTTACCTGTCGGGAACCGCAGCGGCCGAGCAGCGTGAGCGAGCTGCCGAATTGCTACAGCGAGTAGGCTTGGGAGATCGTTTGGATCACAAGCCAAACGAGTTGAGTGTCGGCCAACAGCAGCGGGTCGCGTTGGCTCGAATGCTCGCCAACGACCCGGCCGTGATCCTGGCCGATGAGCCGACGGGGAACCTGGACCCCGAGACCAGCGAGCAGGTGATTGGCTATTTCGAGGAGTTCAATCGCGAAGGTCGAACGATCGTGATGGTGACGCACAGCCCCGCTGCTGCCGAGCGAGCCAAACGCGTCTTGAAGCTTCGCGATGGAAAGATCATTGATGACCGCGCGTCGCTGCAGCAGGCTGACGCAGCCTAGTTTGGTCAACACTTCGGTTGGACTGGTCGCGGCCCCCCGGCTACAATGCTGTGACACAACACATCATGGCGCTCGGGGCGACGCGACCGCCGTTCAACCATCTGGAAAGGACATCGGCGATGAGTACCACGACGGATCGATATTCGCTGGACGATAGGTCGACTGTTCCATTGGGGCAAATTGGAGACCAAGTCAACACCGTCTTTCGAGCGTTTGCTGATAGCACGCGGCTAAGGATTTTGCGTCTTTTGGTGGATGGTGAAATCTGCGTGGGGAACCTCGTCGAGATCTTGCAGCTCCCCCAACCAACGGTCTCGCGGCACCTGGCGTATCTGCGGAAAGCTCACTTGGTCGACGTCCGCAAGGATGGCCAATGGTCGCACTATTCGCTAGCTCCCGCCGGATCCTGTTTTCAACAGAAACTGTATGACTGCCTCGCTGATTGCTTCAACGACGTTCCCGAGTTGAAGACCGACTCCCTGCGTGCGAAACTGCTGAAGGAAAGCGGCGGTTGTTGCGAGTGAGAACCTGTATCGTCGGCGAAAGTCTTCCCCATGCGGCGGCAGCCAACGTTGAGTGGCACAGCAACGCGGCCCTAAGAAACTGCTATTTCCGGCCCCCGTCCCAACCCCTCATCGCTTGCCAAACGCGAGGCGTTTCGGCTTCCGCGACGTCCGCTTGGGCGATGAATGACAGGAGGGTCAAGCGGAGGCACCATCGCAGCGAACACTTTTTTGCATGATGAATTTCCAACCGGAGTTGGAAGTCGCCGAGTCATGAAAAACGTTTCGGTGACGCCTACATGGAGCACGCAAACGAAAACTGATGCTCCTGTTCGTCCGGAACGAGCGTCGTTGTTCGTGTCAGATCACCTTGGTCGGCGTTGTAGGTAATCACATCGACTCGGTTTTCCTGAGGAAGAAAACGGTAAAGCCGCACAGAACCATCGCTGCTGTAGTCGGACAGACACGAATGCACAACGTTGCCGTGATCTCCCCGGGCGGAAACGTGCATCGTCTGACTTCGCCTTTGATCGCCAGAACAGATCAACAGTAAATTCTTGTGCTTCTTGAAGCACTTCTCCCACATCTGCACGGCTGTGTTGCCTCGTTTTGCATGACGCTTTTTCCAATTCATCCGTCCCTTCGGATCGCTGATGTATCCTTGGTTCGTTTTCGGACGCGCAATCGGGCCAAGATCCATGTGTGTGGTGACAATCACTCGGTGCATGGGATGGCTGTCCATGATCTCGTCTGCCCATGCCAGCACGTCATCCGGCGCATTGCATTCCAGATGTAGAAATAGCAAGTCGATATTCTCTGCGCGAATTTTCTGATAGCTATTCGCGTTATTGCCGGAGACCGCTGGATCAGGACGGTCGGGGTGAAACGAGCCACCATACCACTCAAAGTCCTTGAAACGCGATGCGGGGAAGTGCTTCTGAAACAGCGACGAGTCGCCACTACTGGCCATGTCGTGATTTCCGACGGTCATGCCGTAGGGGATGACGCCATGAATCGGATCCATGCACTGCCGAGCTTCCGCCCATTGTTCTGGCACGTTTTTGTCGACGATGTCCCCAACGTGGCTGACGAAAACGATGTTCTGAGGCTCACGATTTTCTACGATCCACCCCGTAATTGTCTGGAAGATTGGATTGCGAACGACCTCGTCGCCATTCTCGTCAGACTTTATCTTTTGTCCACGATAAGCCTGCGTGTCGGGGATGACGGCGATTGTGAATGCGCCCTCGGGAGCAGGAGCGAGCTTCGCGTCGTCAGCTGCAACGGTCGTCATAGAGCTGGCCAGCAAGATTGGTAGCACGAGGTTATCGATGCGCATATTGTTTCGGTTCTGATGGTCGTTGATGATGTGATGACTTCGTCGTCTCCGCCTGGGGTGACCGGCGTGCCGCCGTTCGACACGTGAGTGTCGATGGCTCGTCGAATGCGACAAGAGAGACGTCGATGTGTGTACGGATCATGATCTTGCTTGTGCGTTCGTCACGAAATGGGTGCCGGCAATCGCTCTGATACGCAGCTCGAACGAGCAGCATGCTCCGAGCCCCTTCCAGAGCAAATGGGGCGCCATCGCGTGGTACCCAGCGTACTCGACGGTTCGTTCATCACAGAAGTACATCGCCGAGGTGTCCCACAATGCCTCCCGCCCATTCATCGAGACAATCGATGTCTGCTCGCTAGCTCGACGTGACTGCACTTCACTGCCGAGCCAGCCCAAGCCATGGTGAATTCCGCAGATCTGGATCTCCTTATCGCCTTGTCCGCCGATAGCTACCGCTGGAAATGTCGATGCGTCGATTGCTAGGATTTTTTTTGCGGTTTGAAAGGCTTTCACTTTTTGCGGCAGCGCGGCGGTTGGTCTGTTCCATCGTGGGAGCCGAGAACTTGCCACCGAAACCGGTTCGAAATGGTCGGCTGCTTGATAGCAGGCTGCCTCAGCACAGAATGCCTGGAAAATCTCTTGAAGCGGGAAAGACCTGCGAGTTGGCGGTAGCTGTATCCGAGCACTCACTCGTCGCCGTTCAATGGTCGTGTTCTTGCCAGGAGCGTGGATGAACCCTTCGAAGGCTGTTGATTACCAGCGAGTATCCCGTCAGAGATTAGAGAGATTAGCCGAAGGCCAGCGCATCGCCGCCCACGGTGGTACCTAGTTGAACAAACTGAAAACGAGCGTGACGACGGTGATGAACCCCAGCACGACCACCAGCAGGTTTGGCATTACCTTGAACTTCTTCCGCAACGACGCGCCGAACTGGCCGATCAACAGTAGCGAAACAATGATCCCTAGAATTGCCCCGGCGGTGATGCCTCTCGCGATCAGAAACGCTGAGAGCAAAAGGAGTCCGCCGGTGATACTTCCGGCGATCAAAGACGCCTTGCTTGAGGCTTTGACATAGCCCATGACTCCTCCAAAAACGACGAAAGCTCCATAGAATGCTGTTACGATTACCGGAAAGTCCACAGACGTCTCTCAAAATAAAATTGCCAAGTTCTGGCAGAAATGATTTAGCGGAATCGAACACCGATCCATCCACCCACGCTGCCTTTTTGCTGAATTGTAGTGAGTCGCCTCTGAGTTGCCAGCCACGAAGCACCTGCGAGTACTTCACACGACTTCCCTCAGATATCTTTCAGTCAGTTTTCGAGGGTGGTCTCTCCCCTCGTTGTTCCGTCCCCTCGTGTGTCGTCCCGGCGGGAGTGGTTTTCGGTTGATTCACTCCATAAAGACCGGTTCATCCGACGGAAGCATGTGCAGAGCACAGCGGAAGGTTTTTTGAGACATGGTTCTAGTATCCAATGATCGTTCAAAAATGCGTCCCTGACGAACAAACGCTCGCCAGGGACCGACAACACCATTGGCGTACCGCTTTTGCAGGGAAACGCTGGCGACCGAGATATCCCTTGCCAAGCCAGCACCTTTGCAGAGCTCAGCTCCGTTTCTCCCGGCAGTGCCAGTCTAACATTGATAATCACATCCCACAAATAAATCCTTCGATACGGGAGCCATGCCTTGAAAACCTCGGGCGCACGCTTCCGTCGGACGAGCCGAAAGGCCAGCGTTTTGGCTGGGTTTCTCGTGTTCACAGCGGTTCCGTCATCGCTCGCTGATCATCGGACATGGGGCGATTTTGTGTCTGGGGCGTTCTTAACTGAACTACCGCTGGTCGCCCCTGAGGCGTTACAGTGAACGGTGATGCGCGTAGGCGTAGGATGGGTGGACGACGAGGGCTTTAACGGCTCTCGCTACGACAGAGTTTGGAATTCACGATGGCACGCGAAGCAATTTACCAACAATCCGATCCTGAGCGGCGCGGCAACGCGATGGGGCAGTTGCCGTCTGGCGGGCCTGAATCGGCTCAGCCAGAGGCCGCCGGCGCGCCACCTTCGGGGCCGCCTTCCTCGGGCGGTTCTACGGGATCGCCGACCGATCCTGGCGATCAGCCGGCCGGACGAGGCGAGAGCGACGGGAAGTTGCGACCGCACCGGATGGACGAGATGGTCGGTCAAAAAGACGTGATCGAACGGTTGAGGATCGCTATCGATGCGGCTCAATCGCGCGGCGAACCGCTGGGGCACATCCTGTTCGACGGCCCCCCCGGGCTCGGCAAGACCACCTTTGCGACCGTGATCCCTGCCGAGATGGGCACGTCGGTGCAGATGGCCAACGGCGCCGGACTGCGGGCTCCCAAGGATCTGTTGCCCTACCTCACGAACGTCTCCGAGGGCTCGGTGCTCTTCATCGATGAGATTCACCGCGTGCCCAAGGCGGTCGAAGAATATTTGTACACGGCGATGGAGGATTACCGTATCGACGTGGTTTTGGGCGATGGTGTGAACGCTCGCACACTCAACCTCGAACTCAAGCCCTTCACATTGATCGGTGCGACCACGCGCGCTGGGATGCTCAGCGCGCCGCTGCGGGATCGCTTTCAAATCCGCGAGCATCTGGGCTGGTACACCCGGGGTGAGTTGGCCGAGATTGTCCATCGCAATGCGAAGAAACTAGCGATCGAGGTCGATGATCCGTCGGCCAGTGTGATTGCGGACCGCTCGCGTAGCACGCCGCGATTGGCGAACAATCGCTTGCTCTGGGTGCGTGACTATGCTCAAAGTAAAGCGGGTGGGAAGGTTAGCCGCGACGTCACCCGTGACGCTCTCGACATGATCGGAATCGACAATCTCGGTCTCGACAAACAAGACCGCAACTATCTCGATACCTTGATGCGAGTGTTCTTAGGCGGCCCCGCGGGACTCGATGCTATCGCACACACGATGAATGTCAGCGGCGACACGCTCGAGGACGAAGTCGAACCCTTCTTGCTCCGCAGCGAATTGCTCGTTCGCACCCGCCGCGGGCGACTGGCGACCCCGAACGCATACGAACACATGAAACGCCCGATGCCCGAGAGCTGAACACACCGTGCAGGCTCGCCGAGCCCCCGCCGATGACAACCGGTACCGATTAGGCAAAAAGCGCAAGCCTGGTCCGCCAACCAGCCGGCTGCCCCAGAGGCGTCGCATCTCCCCTGCTGGCGACACTGAGGCGATCACACCCACCTTACCAGGGATCGGCATCCTATTCCGGCAGAAATCTCGAGGCCCCTCTATCGACCCTGAGTGAACAAGTCACAATAGCGACACGCAGTGTCCTTCTGTGCACATGGGAGTTGTTTCCATGGTTATCGCAAGACAGACACCGCGATTTTTTAGATTGAGAACCTATCCGAAAGAGAGTCACTTCCACTGCGCGAGCGAGTGGATCGCTCGCTTTCGGATAGGTTCTTGGTAGACGTTTTCACCCAAGGCAAAATGATGATGTTTCGAATTTTTGGTGTCGCGATCTGTGCTTGCTGCTTGACCTTTGCTGGATGCGATGAGTCGGCTGACGATGTCACTACCGATGTTTCCAACGCAGCCGAGTCGGCCGCGGAAGCGACTGGCGATGCCGTTGATGCTGCTGCGGAAGCGACTGGCGACGCAGTTGATGCTGCCAAAGAGAAAACGGCCGAAGCAGCCGACGCAGTGAAGGAAGCTGTGAGCGAGTAGTCGCTTAGCACCAGCACTGACCAACGACGACGACGCGGCGGCTGAGCAATCAGACGCCGCGTTTTTTGTGGAAAATCAGCCCCCTGGAAGAGCACGGCAAAGCACGCCAGGACAATCGAGGCGACCACGGCCGCTGCGGCAGCGAACACGACGGCGTGCGTCTCGATATGTCTGCCCAACCGCAGGGTGGGCAGCGCGTTTTTCTCGCGTATTTGGCTCGTCGATTTCAGCAGGATCGATCACCCAATCACGTCCCTGTTCGCTGCAACCGGTTGACACGATCGACGAGTGATTGGGCCGAAATCTCAATCCCTCGAAAACGGCCAACCGTCCCCAGCGGCAGCGCACGAGCGGCAATGCAGGTGACGCCGCATTTTAGTGGTCGCTGCGAGCGTCTTCTGGACGTTCACTCGATCACGCCGCGAAGCGTGATCCGAACGCAATCGACGCCTCGAAACGTGCGTGTCCGGTGTTCGGCCAATCAAGACGATGAATCTCTATTTCCCTGTCTCCCCAACCGGGTCCAGCGTGATCGCGTCGATTCCGACCATGTAGCGTGCGATGGCCAGTTTGTTCGCGCCGGCGACGCGGATGACTAAGGGGAACGGCTTGTCCGAACTCAGTGGGACGTCCTGCCAGACAATCGGCTCAGCCAACTTGACTTCAGATCGGTACAGATCGGCCCTGCGTGCGGGCTGGTCGCCGAGGGTGACTTCAATGGTGCCATAGTCGGGCGCCGTCGTCAGCAGCAGCGTGACATCGTATCGGCCTGACGCTGGTGCCGCGACCGACAGCGTTAGCTCCGAGCCCACCTTGGCTCCGGTCCACCACAATTGTTCATCTCCAGACCAACGATCTGGGAACGCAGCCATGTTTTGCGCTCGCACGTGCCCCTCGGTCACCACGCTTTGGTCGATCATCGACTCCGCCTCAACGGCCCCATCACGGGTCAACGCTGGGCCGGGGCTCATCAGGTACCCGAATAGATCGCGGACTTGCTCGGGTGACATGGGCTGCAACTGACCTTCAGGCATCAGCGAGACATTCGATGCCTTCTCAAACTCAATCTCGTCGACTGCCAACACGATCCGCTCGAGCGGCGTTTGCACGGTGAGAGCGTCTTCATTCCGGTCTTGGATGATTCCGCTGACAACGCGGCCGTCATCCATCAGCAGCGTCGTGATCTGGTAAGCCTTGCCGATCACGGCGTTGGGTTGGAGAATGTTTTCGAGCCAGTATTTCACGTCTGTGCGGTTGGCGCCGGTCAAGTCTGGGCCGATCGCTTCACCTTCACCGAACAGGCGGTGGCATTTTCCGCAATTGACTTCGTAGAGTTTCTTGCCCTCGACCCGATTGGCTTTCCTGAGGAAATCGGCAGTGAGCATTTTTTCATAGCGAGCGAAATCGGCTTGAGCCGAGGCTGAGGTCGAGCCTATCTGGCCCCAGACCTTTTCCAGCCGGGTGGCCAGTGGACTGGTGAGTTCGTCCTCAGCATTACGGTTTCCGCTATCGGCAACCGCGAGGATCTGGCGGATCGCATAGGCCGGCACACTGGCGGCATCAATCTGGCCTGATTCCATGGCGTCGACCAAAGCCGTTGCGGAGGTTCGCCGAGCCGTCAGGGCATGCAGCGCATCGGATTGTTTCGCTGCCGGCCAATCCGGATAGAGCTCGATCAGCTTCCCGCTGATTTCCCGGTCTTCGTAACGCGCCAAAGCTCGAATCGCGTCGCCGCCGAGATCGGGATCATCAACCAATCCAACCAGCACGCTGGGCAGCTTCGAATCCTTGGCTTGAGAGAGTAGCCGCAGTGCTTCCAACCGGTCGGCAGCCTTGGCGGAAGTATCCTCGAGCACGTCGCGAAACATCGGGAAGGCAGACTCGTCGCCGAACTGGATCCCGAGCGCGTCGATGAGCGATCCGATCGCAGGATTGCTTTTTCCGCGGAGCGTCACCGCGATCACTGGCCAGGACGAAGGCATCTCCACACCGCTGCGACTCTTTGCCGTCGACAGCAGCTCGTTGAGAATTAATTGTTGTTCGCTGATGGCTTGTCGCCCGGCCACCGAATCGTCACCGAGCAGCTGCACGAGCGATTCGCGGCCGACATCGGAGACGGCCATGCGACGGATAACGAAACGCTTCAGCATGGCGTTTCCGCTGCGGCGGGCCATCTTCATCACACGGACAGGATCTACCTGGACCAAAGGTTCGATGCCGTACCACTGCAGCAACGGCAACTGGTGGTCTCGATGGTCGTCGTGATGGGCTACCAACCGCTCCGCGATGTCCCATCGCTGTATTTCGGGCAACCGCTGCAACAGGGAAGCGAGATACCGCCGCACGACTTGGCTGGAGTCCGCTGCGGCCATCGACACCATCTCTTGCATCCACTCGGCGGGAATAGGATCGGCCGACTCGCCACAGAGTTGGATCGCCCAACCGCGAACGTATTCGTCGCGATCTCGAAGCTGTTTGAGACGTTCGGACACGCTGGTGTCACCGATGAGCGACATCGTCCACATCGCGCGTAAGCGGTGCAGTCGCGGGGCATCGGAATGGAAAATTTCGGCCAAAGACGCGTCGACGGCGCCCTGATCGAGAATCTTCGCTGCGGCTCGCTCGTGGAGAAGGCGTTGTGCGTGGCGCGCGTAGAACGCATTGGGATGCTTGAGCAATTGCACCAACTCGCTGTCGCTGCGTTTGGCGAGATCGAACTGGAAGGGTTGAACGTCGCCATAGCGAATTCGAAACAAACGCCCGTCGGTACGGTCCCAAATCTCTGGAGATCGATTGTGGCAGGTCTGAGGGTCGTGCCAATCGGATGTATACAGCGCACCATCGGGACCTTGCATCATGCCGACACCGATCTGGCGGTGGTCTTCGGACATGGCGAAGTCCGGGCGGTGGCGTCCAACGTAGCCGGAACCCGATTCCTCGACATGATCGCGAACGATGCGGTGACCATGAAGGTTGTGAAAGAACAGCTCACCACGGTACTGCGCCGGGAACTCGTCGGCTTGATAGATCGTCAATCCACAATGAGCGTGCCCACCACCGACCGACGACGTTGTGTTTTCGGTCCGCCGGACAAGTTCGCGATTGACTTTGCCACCGGCCGAGGATGCAAAGGTCCCATCGCCGTAATGCAAGTGATCGGCAATGGTTTCGATGTCATCGAAGGTATAGGGATCAAAATGGGAGCCGGCCTGACGAAAGTATCGACCGTCCTGGATGATGTGGTAGAGGTGCGGGATCACGCACGCGGTGATGAACCAGTCGCCGTTTTCGTTGTAATCGACACCCCACGGATTGCTCGTTCCATGGGCAAACACGTCGAATTCGTGCCGCGTCGGATGGTATCGCCAAACCCCCGCGTTGATCTTGGTTCGGTCCGCCTCGGTCGCCCCTGGTTTCCCCACGTTGGAGTGTGTGAAGACGCCGTGGCAACCATAGAGCCATCCGTCCATGCCCCATCGAAAACTATTGAGAGTTTCATGCGTGTCCTGGTACCCCCAGCCATCGAGTAGCACTGTGGGCTCCGCATCGGGCACATCGTCGCCATCGGCATCGGGATAGAACAGGAGTTCGGGAGCCGCACCGACCCACACGCCGCCGAATCCAACCGCGATCCCGCTGGCCAGATTCAAACCGTCAGCGAAAACGGTCTTGGTTTCAAAACTCCCATCGGCATCAGCATCCTCGAGAATCAAGATCCGGTCCCGGCCTTCGCCTGCTGGGGCTTTGCGTGGATACGTGTTACCCTCGATCATCCAAATCCGTCCGCGATCGTCGAAGCACATCGCGATCGGCTGGACCAATTCCGGTTCACTGGCAATCAGATCGACCGTGAATCCGGGTGGCACCTGCATGTTTTTCGCGGCGTCCTCCGCCTCATAACCGTCGATGTATTGATCCATCGGGGTTTTCTCCACGAGCCAGCGTTCGGTGGTCAATGCTGTCGAGGACCCTTCACTTTCGGGCGGCAGCTGAAAATGGATCGCCAGGCCGAGTTTGTTTGCAGAGACGATATCAACGGTATCATCGCCGTTGAGATCGGTCGCGAGGACTTCGACGCCCACCCCGGAACGCTCGTGGATGATCTGCGGAACGAACTCGACTGAGCCATTGGTGTGCCGGACGCAGCGCAGCCACGCCACCACGGGCGCCTCGAGACCGCCCGCATCGTGGCCTTGGTGAGCGTAGTATCGTTTGCCCGTCACAATATCCTTGACGCCGTCCCCATCGACGTCGACCATTTCGACCGCGTGGAGCTGCGAGACCGCGAAACCGTAGGGATTTTCCACCGACGATTCATTGGAGATGTCATGCCGTGTGAACTTGCCATCGGGCATTTGCTCAAACCAGGCCATGCCATAGCCGTGAGCGTTCTTGCTCGTCAGGATATCAGCGTCGCCATCACCATCGAGGTCATTGGCGTAGATCTGAGCACCACCGTTACCATAGGGTTCGGGTAACCAAGTGTTACGCTGCCACAGAGCATGCGTGGACGCCTCACCAGGGTGTTTCCACCAGTATTGCTTGTCGATGACATCGAGTCGGCCGTCGCCGTCGACATCACCCACACCGAGTCCATGACCAAATGGCTCAATCGCAGTTCCCGGTTCGGACACCGCTACCCATTGCCATGGCGCGGTCGCGTCATCGGTGGCGTGGTAGTAACCGTAAGCCCGATCGCGCACACAGACGAGCTCGGGGAACCCGCCCGGGATGAGGTCCACCAGAGTGGGCGATTCGTTGGCGACGCGAGGAGCGATGACTCGTTTTTCCCAGTGCTCGCTCAGTCGCTCTGGGCCCGGATTGAGGTACAGCGTCGCCGCCTTGCCAGGAAACCCTACCGAGATCACGTCGAAATGACCGTCTGCATTGGCATCGATCACGAACGAGAAAAATTGGTCGCTATATCCATTGATGCTGAACACCTTCGCAGCCGTGATTTCGCGTCGCTCGGTGAACTCGGGACCGGCATACCAAACCGGGCCCGCGATCAGGTCGATCGCGCCGTCACCGTTGAGATCGCCCGCTGCGGCGCCTTCCCCGAGGAACTCATCATGCACACGCTGCGTTTTCCACTTCAGCGGTGAGGCTGCCGATGTTACCGCGGGCTCTGCGGCTTGCGCTGTGCTACAGATAGCGATGCTAAGAAGCAGAATGATCGCCATGAACCAATGCAATTTCAACGTAACAGCCTCTTGGATTGAGATAAAATAATCGGCACGCGGCCGCGAAAACGCTGCGTGGGGACACGGTGCCCTGGTTCCATTGGGAAGCATCCTTCCCCACTGCGACGGGGCAGTCCGCAGGCGTACCGATTTGGAGGGTTATCCGTTATACTCCACGCCAGCTTGCGATTGGGGGGTACATCCGCTTTTTTCCTTTCTTCCGACTAAACAACATGGCCGTTTCAACCAAACTTTTTGCCGATCCGACCGCTCTCGCGGCAGCGTTCGCAGCCGACTTCGCTGCCTGGGTGGATGCTCAGCCGGGGGTCACTCTCACCGTGGCCCTATCCGGTGGCAGCACACCGAAACGTCTGTTCGAATTGTGGGCGGATCAATTCTCTGACAAGATTGACTGGTCTCGTATCGAATTTTTCTGGGGCGATGAACGCTGCGTTCCCCCCGAGGATGCCGAAAGCAATTACGGGGTCGCAAAAGAATTGCTGTTTGACCGAATCTCGATTCCCGGTGAAAATATTCACCGCGTGAAGGGGGAAGCCTCACCGGAGCAGGAATGCAACCGCTATGAGCAAGAGATCCAGCGGATTGTGCCAGCCGACCGGGATGGCAATCCGCAGTTCGATCTGATTATCCTCGGCATGGGTGATGACGGGCACACCGCATCCATCTTTCCTCATCAAAACGAATTTCTGAAGTCACCGAAGGTCTGTGAAGTCGCCACGCACCCACAATCCGGCCAACAGCGAGTCACGCTGACCGGCCGCGTCCTCGACGCAGCGAAGAAAGTAACCGTGCTCGTTACTGGGGCCGGGAAAGCAGACGTGTTGGCGGAGGTCATCAACAAACAGGGAGCGTTTGCCGACTACCCCGTGTCGCACGTCGACGCGGAGGATACCTGTTTCTACGTCGACCAGGCGGCGGCCGCGAAGTTGTCTTGAACTTACGAAGGAATGTGCAATGTTGAAATTTTTCTCTGGCGTCGTTCTCGGCGCCGCTCTGATCTACAACGCGATGCATTTTCATCTCGTCCGGGGACAGAACGGCGTCTTCATGGTGTCGAAGGAGACGAGCAACCTCTCGGACGTCTACGTGGACATCCGCAACTTCACTCTCGACGATTGGAGGCAGCACAAACCGCTAGCTGCCGCGATGGTCAAAAGCGATCATTCGGAACTTCTCGACGATGCCACGCTCGCTGGGTTCCGAGAAAACATGCATTCGATCGTGGATCGGCTGTTTGCCCAGGACTGAGCTTTTCCCATGACCGAACCATACAGCGTCTGGTGTGATCTCGATACGAGCATCCCGGAATGGATCATCGAACACCCCGAAACGACCGCCGTGTTCGGTAGACTGCATATGGATATCAGTTGCGGGGGCAAGTCGCTGAGGTACGTCTGCCAGCAGAACGATCTCAGCCCCGCTGCGGTGCTCGAGCAACTCCACGCCGCGATCGCCCGGCCGGCGTCGTCATGACGTTGACTGCCATGAGATCGCCAGACCGGCGGCCTCGGCAACCCGCTGCAACAACTCCGGGTAGCGAGTGGGTGGGTCCGAACTGACGAATTCCGACGCCGCCTCTTGCCGGGACGTCACCTCATCGTCCGCGGTCGAATCCATGTCAGCGGCGCATTCCTGCAATCGCTCGCAGAGATCATCCCACTCATTTTCGATCCATGGGTCTTTCATGATGAGAAGGTTCTTTCGTAAGAGAAAAGAAGACGGCGAAGAAAATGGAGTCACTCTACCAAATCCGACGCCTGCCAGAACTGCCACTCTCGTGGACGACGACGCGACGTCGAGATCAGAGACCATGCCCTGGCGACTGATGGTGTGCGTGCAGTCGCTGCGCTGAGGTGTTAGAATCGAGCCATCGTTTGGGACCATCCCCAGCAGATCCGCCCCCCTCTCGTTTTCTGGATACACGCATGGCGACCCCACACGCCCAGGCCGGCGAAATCATTGACGTTCGTCCTCTCGGCGACAAACTACAAGAAAGTAAGACTCAGGCGTTGCTGAAGACGGACAACATCGAAGCACTGCGGTTGGTTCTACCAGCAGGAAAAAAGATTGCAGAGCACAAAGCTCCGGGAGAAATCACAGTCCAATGCCTCGAGGGTGCGATCCAGTTCACGTCTCCGAGTGGGACACAAACAATGCTCGCCGGCGATCTGCTTTTTCTCCATGCCGCCGAACTGCATGCTGTCGAAGCGATTGAGGACTCGTCCGTACTCGTCACCATCCTCCTTCACAAAACAACCGCGTGAAGGACAATCGCGGAAAGGGACACGGCGCTCACGCAGCTAACCTGATAACATCGTTGGTTGAACACTCAATCTTCGCAGCCGCAGGCCCGTCCGAACCACCCTCATACTCACCCGTCGCCGGTGGGTCGTCTTAGTATCCATTTGCACCCCAGGAGCCCCTAATGTCAGACCATGTGTACAAGAAGCTCGAACTCGTCGGCTCGTCGCCCGATTCCATCGAAGACGCTACAGCCAACGCGATCTCCCGCGCGGCCAAATCCGTCCGTGACATGCGGTGGTTTGAAGTGACTGAAACCCGCGGACACATCGTCGACGGCAAGGTCGCTCATTGGCAAGTGACCATCAAAGTTGGATTCACGCTCGAACCGTAAAACCACTCGCCGTACAACCACTCGCCGTCAAACCACTAGGTTTGCTGACGCACCCAGGCCACAGCATCCTCGCGTGTGCACAAGCGATCATCGAGCTGCAGGCGGCGGATCTCGGCAAGCCACGTGCGAAAGTTTTGGCCGGGCGTCAGGCCCATCTCGATCAAGTCATCGCCGCTGAGCAGCGGCGGGGGATTGAGGGTTGCCGGTTCCCGCTGCAACTCCCGTTGTGCCCGTGAGATCCCCGCCCCGTCCTCCGCAATCGCTTGCGCGACAGCGACAATGACGTCAACATCTCGGTTGACCAGGATGGGCTGCAGGTTCGACCAGGGCTCGTCGACACACTGAACAACCCGAGGCGCCCACTCGATCGCAGCGATAATGGCGCGTTGTTCCACGGTGGACAATTTCCAACGACGGGCCAACGATTTCAGGCTGGCCTGGGCCTCCGCGGCCTCGGAACTGAGAACGGACAGGGTTGTCGCCATCGCGGTTTCAAACGTGATTTCAGGCAAGCGTTGCCAGCAGGATCGGAGCTTGGCCCAATTCATCGCATCGAGCCCCGGCCAAACATGGCGAGACAACCCCGTGTCGACCAACAACTGCAAACCGCGACCGGCATCACCTTGGCACATCACGCGCCGCATCTCGGCGCCGATTCGTTCGCCGCTGACCACGCGCAAACTGTCGGCGTGTTGATGAATGGCAGCGAGCGTCGCCGATTCAACGCTCAACCCCAACGTCGTCACGAATCGGACAGCGCGAAGCATGCGCAGTTTATCTTCGTCGAAGCGTCGGTCGGCTTCACCAATCGTCCGCAGGTGCATTGACTGCAGGTCAGCAATCCCGTCGACGTAGTCCAAGATCGCGTCCTCCGCGGGATCGTAGAACAACCCATTGATCGTGAAATCACGGCGAGCTGCGTCGGCTTCCGCCGTGCCATAGGTCACATGATCCGGGCGCCGACCGTCGCTATAGGTACCGTCGGCGCGAAAAGTAGCCACCTCCGTCGGCGGCAGCGATTCCCTCGAACCGTCCTTCGAGCGGGGAGGGATGACACCGATGACACCAAAAGATGCACCGAAAGCAATCGTGTGCCGCTTCCCAAAAACACGCTGGACCGAGTCCGGTGTCGCCTCGGTGGCAACGTCAAAGTCCTTCGGCGTGCGACCGAGTAGCGCATCGCGAACACAGCCGCCAGCGAGAACGGCAAGAAAACCATTGTCCCGCAGTCGATCGACAATGCGAATCGCTTCACGCGCCGGAGCCGACTGCAGAACCGAGGTTGGAAATTCCATCGTGGACTCTAATTGTGCAGACCACACTCGGTCTTCTGAAAACCGCTCCAACGACCGGCCCGTTCGTCCTCACCCGCCATCACTGAACGTGTGCAGGGTTGGCAACCGATGCTGGGATACCCACGGTCATGCAACGGGTTGTAGGGAATCTTCTCGTCCATAATCAGCGACCACACCTGCTGCTTGCTCCAATTGGCCAGCGGGCTGATCTTGACGAGCTGAAACTTTCGATCCCAACCGACGATCGGCGCCTTCGCGCGATCTTCGCTCTGGTCGCGGCGAATGGCGCTGGCCCACGCGTGCCAACCTCGCGCCGCTTCGTGCAGAACGCGAAGCTTCCGCTCGAAACAGCACCGATTGGGATCGGTCGCGTAAATTGGGCCGCCATTGCTGCGTTCGAATTCCTCGACCGTCAGCTCAGGGTACTTGTACTCCACCGTCATACCGTATCGCTCGCGAACCCGTTCGCGTAGCTCCAGCGTCTCCTGAAACTGATAGCCGGTCTCTAAGTTGAAGACCGGGGTCTCAGGTGCAATGCCCGCCAACATATGAATGATGGTCATGCCCTCGGGACCAAACGCCGTCGCCATGGTGAAGTTCGGAGCGAACCGGTCCACCGCCCATTGGAGGATGGCTTGCGGCGACTCGTTTTCCAACGAGTCACTCTCGCGGGCGAGCTCGGCGAGAAATTCCGGCGTAGGTTCCAGTGGCGGATCGGCAACCCGAGCGCCACCGACCAGCGGGATGCCCTGCTCGTCCAGTTTCATCGCTTTCCGGGCCGCCGATGCGGCTCCAGCCGATTCCTCGACCGAGAGCGGTTTCGGTGATGACGAATCAAGGGTCACGGTGACACTGCTCAGTGACAAGGAAGAACGGGCGAAAGCCGACTGCGAGGAAAAAACCTGAAAACAACAGGATACTTCGACCTCGGGCTGCGATAAGGATACAATCCTGACCTAGATGGTCAAGTATCTCCATCGACCGCCATCCGAGTTCGCTTGAGCCGATTTCCGTTCGCTGGCAACCGATCGAGGGGGAGAACATGCCTCCAGCCCGCCGGGACAGCCTATCTGAGCAGGAGATGGCCCCGGAGAGGGTGAATCTATCGATCTGGTTTTTCCCGGTCTTGCGGGCGAAGACCAGCCCCCCCTTGCCGGAGGTAGGGTGACGCAGCGATCGTGAGCAAAATCATCGAAGTTGGGGTAGAATGGAGGTGTGTCTGCAATTTGTGTCGATGGAGTTTCCTATGTTGAGTGCGCCCCTTCGCCGGATTTTCGGTGTTCATCTGAGTTTTGCAGTGCTGGTGGCCGGGGGTGCCGGGACACTATTGCCATGCTCCACGGCTCAGGCAGGCACAGTCGAACTCTCCGGCGGCGGTCAGTTGACCGGTGAAGTCAAAGCCGCCAAGAAGCCTGATGGCTCGACCGCCCATGCAGTTGTCCGAGTCGATGACGACCTCGCTATCGCCGTCGCTGGCACCCATGTTCGGCAAACCGTCGTGGCCGCCGATCTGCAGGAGTATCGCCAGCGGGCAGCGGCGGCCGGGCAAGATGCCGAAGCCCAATTCAAACTCGCCCATTGGTGCAAACTCAACACGCTCTTGCCTCAGCACCGCTATCACCTCACCCGCACGATCGAACTCGACCCAGACCATCGTTTCGCCCGAGCGGCGCTCGGATACATCCGTCACGACACGAAGAGCGGGTGGATTAGTGCCGAAGCACTTCGTCGCGACCAGGGTTTGATCCGTGCCAAACGAGGCTGGGTGCTGCCCGAGGTCTTGGCCAGTCGCAATCAAGCCGACGAGGCGGACAAGCAGAGCAAGTTATGGATTCGCAAGTTTCGCCGATTGCACAACAATGCCATCCGCGGCGACAGCGAAGCCATGGCTGAGATTCAAGCGATTGAAGACCCGGCAGCGACCCAGGCGATCGCTGCGGAATTGCTGCGTTCGCGAAACTCCAAAGGAAATCTGCGGAGCCTTCGAATGGTTTATGTGAAACTACTCGGGCGGCTTCACAATTCAGGCGCCGTCTCCACACTGGTCGAAATGGGACTCAATGAATCGGACGAGTTGCTCCGCGAGGAATCGCTGCGTCAGCTCACCCAGTACGGCGCCTCGTCGGCCGTCGCTACCTACGCACCCCTGCTTCGTTCGACATCCCCTTCCCAGGTCGAAGCCGCCGCCCGAGCGTTGACGTTTTTCCCCGATCCTGAACTGGCGTTCAACTATGTCGATGCGCTGGTCACCGAGAAGCAATCCAAAATCCAAGTTGGCAGCGGCGGCACACAAGCTGGTTTTGGTGACAACGGTGTTTCGGGATTGAGCCAAGGCGCCCAAACGTTCACGAGGACCACATCTGTGCGTCACCCAGCGGTCTTGGAGTTGCTCAAAACAATTGCCCCTGGGGCAGATTACGGCTACGTCGAAGCAGCCTGGCGGAGACATTTCGCAGCCCTGAGGAATCCGCCACGCCGCGACCTGCGAAGAGATTCGGCTTCCTAGCGGGCCCTATGTCGGTTTCTTCTGCCTCGGGTACAATCGAGGGGGTTCCCACTCGAAGCGAATGCAACGAGACGCGGGATACGCAGCGAAGATATTCAGGAAATGAGAGACGCCATGGGCCAAGAAATACACTCTGTTCGTGCGTATCAATACCTCCGGAATCGGCTGATCTCGGGGGACTATGAGCCGGGCACCCGCCTGCTCTACGGTCCCATCGGCAAAGAAATCGGCGTCAGCGCCACGCCGGTCCGGGAGGCCGCGGGTCGATTGGCCAACGAGGGCCTGGTCGAACTGGTTCCGCAAATCGGTGCCGTCGTCCGCGCACTCGGGCACGACGAACTGCTCGAAATCTACGAGGTCCGCGAAATCATCGAACCCGGCGCCGCAGCAATCGCTGCCCGCAAGGCCAACGCGGACCAGGTCGCTGCGATTGCTGCCGAGATGACGAAGATGGTCGCCGCCTGCCAGGAACAAGCGGAGTCGGGCACCGAAATCGCAAGTCGTGAAATTAAGCGAGAATTCGACAGGGCGGACTATGCGTTTCATATGTGCGTGCTCGAGGCAACGAGCAATCGAGCGATTGTGCAAACGGCAACCCAATCGCATGCGTTGATTCGCGTCTTCGGGATCCGGAAAAACATCCACGATACCGACTCGATGAATCTAACCTGCACCCAACACCAGGCCATCTTGGACGCGATCGCCAATCATGAGCCCGATGCGGCCGCAACGGCAGCTCGCGAGCACATCCAATATGGTTTGATGCTGTACCTGAAACTGATGGAGAAACACGATGCCAAGCCCATCGCAGACGAGGCGCCCGAGGCGGTGTAACCCATGCCAGACCTGATTGCGCAAGGAGCACGAGGATCGCAGGAAAGCGCCCACGAGACAGGTCGTTGGCGTCGCGGCCTCCCCGAAATCGCCGCCGGTCGCGATGTTTTACTCGGTCGGCAACCCCAGTCGTCCCCGCCGCCGGATCAGCTTGCCTCCCCCGACGATTCATCGCCGAGTACTGACGAACAGGCCGTCGCCGCTCCGGGGCAACGGCAAAAACGCCATGTTGCCGCGATCCCATGGGCGGTGCTCTGGGACACATCGATCTCGCGGCACCACGCTATCTTGAAACCTCTCAGCGGCGACCGGCTGCAGGTCACCCGTGACCCAAGATCTCGCAATCCGATTTTCTACCGCGGGAAACCACGGGACCGCTTCGTGGTCGTCCCCGGCGAGCACTTTGTCATCGGCCAGACCACGTTCACGCTCGCCCGCCGACCAGGATTCACTGTCGAACCGCGAACTCCCACCACCCGTCGCGGGGCCGCCCCCGCCCATTCATCACCCAACGAGGTGTCACCTGCGTTGGCACGAGCCGCTGACGCAGGCTTCGAGTCGACCGCACCGACACCGGATTACATGGCGTCTCCCTCGGGTACCGAGGTAACTGAGATGGCCTTCGCCGAGTCGGTGCTGCGTCAACGAAGTTTCTACGACTCTCAAGCCCGAATCGAGTTGTTGGCGCGTCTTCCTGACCTCGTCGCAGGGAGCGTCAGCGATGAGGAACTCTTTGCCAGAGTCACCGATGTCCTGCTGCGGGCGACACCGTCGGCATCCGCGGTAGCGATCGTCCGCGACGGTGAGCGAGAGCCCCATCCTCAGACAGTCCCCCCAGCGGCAGCTGCTGCTGCCATGGAGATTCTGCATTACGACGTCCGCGACAGCCAATCGAGCTCTCACGATGTCAGTGCCAAACTCGTCAACGCCACACTGCGCCGTCGAGATAGCGTCTTGCATCTCTGGGAAAACTCACTCGCTCGACCAGCCGACAATCCCCAGGCGTCCGCAGCAGCGACCTCCGACTACACCATGAATGAGAACGTGGACTGGGCGTTCTGCGTTCCGCTGCGAAGCGATGCGTGCCGGGGATGGGCGCTCTACGTCGCTGGCAGTCGCGCCGGCGCGATGACGAGCGGGCGGGCGGCGAGCGACTCCAGGACACTTGTCGATCGCCTCAGCGATGATGTCAAGTTTGCCGAAGTCGTCGGTTCGCTGGTGTCGGGCATCCGCCAAGCCAACCAGTTCCAACAACGCCATGCTGCGATGCGGCGGTTCTTCGCTCCTGTGGTTCTCGATGCCATCGCCGGTACGGACTCGGAGAACTGGCTGCAACCGCGTGAATGCAGCCTGTCGGTGATGTTCTGCGATCTGCGAGGATTTTCGCGCACCTCGGAAATGCACGGTGGACAACTCCTCGTCTTGCTGGAACAGGTCAGCTCCGCGTTAGGCGTGATGACCAAACACATCCTCAATACCGAGGGAGTCATCGGCGATTTTCATGGTGACGCAGCAATGGGCTTCTGGGGCTGGCCACTGCCCCTGCCGCATGGCACCGACCCCATGATCGCCGCCAGTGCCGCGGCCGCTCAGGCCGCCGCCGATATCCGCCGCGACTACGCCCGTGGCGAAACGGAATTCCGTTGCGGGATCGGCATCGCTTCGGGACGTGCCGTTGCCGGACGGATCGGCACCGTCGATCAAGTCAAAGTCACGGCGTTCGGCCCAGTCGTGAATTTAGCCAGTCGCCTGGAGGGACTCACGAAAGTTTTCGGGGTCGAGATCATTGTCGATCACGCGACAGCCAAACATCTGCTCGGGCCGGACAACGTCTCTCCATCTGCAAGCACCGATGCTTCGGCAACCATCGGAAACACCGGTGCAGCTGATGGTGTCTCCATTGACGGTTTCCGCTTGCGGACGCTCGGCCGCGTTCGCGCCGCGGGTACGCGAACCCCCGTCGAGATCTATCAATTGATTGTTCCGCTGGAGAATCAACCGCAGCTCAGCTCATCCGAGCTGGAGCTTTCTCGCACCGCCTTTGCCGCCTTTGCGGAAGGCCGCTGGGACGAAGCTTATCAACAACTTCACGCACTCCCAGCTTGGGATCGCCCCAAGGACGTCCTATTGCAACAAATTCTTCAACACCACCGCGTCGCACCTGCGGATTGGGACGGGGTGCTCTCGTTCGCCAAGTAAGCATCGGGAGAACAAAAGTGACGTAAGCTTCCAGCTTGCGGTCAGGCGAGCGAGTTGTTGGGGAGGCTGGATCATGATAATTTCAGCGCACCCGTATTCGCGATCCGTTTTCTTGGAAATGTGCCGAGCGAAGACGCTGAGCCTTCACCCATTGTTCTGAGGAATCGAAATTGTCTCCGAAAACTGGTCCTCGGATCTCCCCTCGACGCTTGTTGCCTTTGCTTATCGGCCTTGGATTCGCATGGGTCATCCTGGCGTACTTCATCGCTCCGCTGTTCTGGGACAGCTATGCCCGGATCGACCCCAAACTCGATGACGTTCCGCGGGTCACCCAAACCGGAGATCACCATCCCGGCGACCCTTTGAATGTGGCCCTGATCGGCACCGAGAGCGAGCTCCTATCGATCATGAAGGCCGCAGATTGGTTTTCCGCAGCGGCTTTGGGCATCGAGAGCGATGTCAAAATCGCTGCCGACACCATTTTATCGCGTCCTGATGATGCAGCCCCGGTCAGCAGTCTATTCCTATACGGGCGAAAGGAAGATTTTGCGTTCGAGCAACCCGTCGGTGATAACCCTCGGCACCGACACCACGTGCGGCTTTGGAAGACACCGACCCTGAGCGACGATGGTCGCCCCAAATGGATTGGCGCAGCCGTCTATGACGAACGGGTGGGCTTGAGTCGCACGACCGGGCAGATCACCCATGTCACCGCCCCCAATGTCGACCTTGAGCGAGACTACCTCTTTGCCTGTCTCGAAAAAACGGACGAGCTCGAGCAAACATTCATCGACAAGGGTTTTCACGAACAGCTCTCCGGACGCAACGGAGGAGGCGATCCTTGGCGAACCGATGGCGATCTGTATGGGGGAGTGATCAAAGCGACCGCTAGCCCATCGGCACCCCAACCTTAACCCGCCAATCGATCGGCGGCGCGTCGGGCGGGACGCACGCGATTGGCGGCCGTCGTTCCCGGTCCCGCGAGAATCGAGTCGCTGGACGATTTGACATGGACGTCCATCTGGGGAAACGGGATCGACACGCCCGCCGCGTCGAGCTGTGTCTTCACCGCTGCGATCAAGGCTTCGTTGAGTGGCCAATAATCTTTCGCCAACACCCACAAGCGAACTTTCCACTGCACCGCACTGTCACCGAGACCGGCCAGCACGACGGCGCCGCCACGGTCATCGCCTTGGACCGTATGCTCGGCGAGTTGATCGATCGCCTGCTGCAGCGCCGAACGCGTGACGTGCAGGTCCGCCCCGTAGTCAACGCCTACGAGCACCTCGACACGCCGATGCTTGTGGTGCGTCATGTTCTCGATCGTGCCGCCCGCAATCGAGCTATTGGGGACGATGATGCGGCGATTGTCTGGCGTGTCGAGTGTGGTTGTGAACAGGTCGATCTCGTTGACCTTCCCCGAAACGGAGGCCGCCGTCACAAAGTCACCCACTTTGAACGGGCGGAACACGAGCATCAGCACGCCCGCGGCGAAATTGCTCAAAGTGCCCTGGAACGCTAAGCCGATCGCAAATCCAGCAGCCGCCAACATTGCCGCCAGCCCGCCCAGGGGCGCGCCGAGCTTGCTCAAGACAGCCCCCACCACGCCGAGCATGATCAGATAGAACACCATCTTGCCAATGAATTTGCCGAGCGTTTCGTCGACCCGGCGGCACACCGGTTGGCTGATCACTCGCATCAGGTACTTGGCGATCATGTAGCCGATGAAGATCACAAACAGCCCAAGTCCCGCCGAAAACACGGCAGGCGCCAGGTACGTCGTGGCGTAATCCGCAATCCCCGAGAAATCCCCCTTGGTCATGTGGGAGATCAAATCCGACGTAGCATCGGCCATCCCCGGGGGCTGCGGCTCACCGGTTGGCGTCCCCAGATCGCTGGCCGATGGCCCTGAGAGCGGCTGCGTCCTCGGGGCGGGAGCGTTTGTCGAGACAGGATGCGTTGGATTCATACCAGGGTCAATGCAGACGGGACGGAGGTGGAGACTGCGGCGCGATGCGGGTGCGCCGTGAAACTTCCTCCGTTTACCAGTTCGCCCGTCCTGAGATCAAGGCGAGCCGTGTGGGTTGCAAGACTCGGGGCCGCCGATCAGCGATAGCGTTGATCGACGACTTGGAACTCAAATCCATCCGCAACTGACACGCTCTGAAAAACGGTCTTGGCGATATCGGCCACCGATTCGTGGCCCGCCTGGATCGCATACTTTAGCTCGACCACAGCCAGTTCGTTTTCCAAGCTTGAGGGAATAAACCGCACCACAATGCGGCCCTGGAACTCGATCCCCGCTTGTTCCAACATCGCGTGCTCGAAACCGCTCAGACGATTGGGCTTTGTCCACATGAAATACAGACGCGTTTCGTTCTGCGTATCGTCTCGGCGCTGAGCACGCGGATCGGTCGAAAGATTCGACGCCATGTCGATGCCTTGGATCCCACCGCCAAGGACTCCTAGCTCCATCTCGAAATAGTCGAGCTGGGCCGCGTAGGCTGCTCGATCGGGCGCCGCGAAGTTCAACTGCCAGCGTTCGAAGCGGGGAATGATACCGGGCCCAGTTGACGCATCGGCGTGACTTTCGGCACCAACTGGACCACTATGCCCACTCGTGCCGAGGTTCTCGCGTCGATTGGCGATCTCTTCCAGCGACGCCGCTGTCGGGCCAGCTGCATGGGTTGCTGCGATCAATGATTCGTGCACCGAGGGTGCCGTGAGCTCCTGCACTTCGTATTCACTGGGAACATCGAAGTCGTTGGCACTACCAGACTTCCCCGCGTCGACAAACGTTGTCCGAACGGGCGGTGAATGCCGGATTTCGGACTGCGAAGACCAGCGATGGAGCGTCCAGAGCAAAAACAACAGAGAGACGATCACGCCCAAAAACAGGATCAGCGTCAGGAAAAAACCTGAGGTCAAGTCAAACCGGCTCGGTCGCATATCCACCACGTCATGGGGCGAAATTCGCTGCGAAGTCTCTTGGGGAGTAGACGTTTCCTGCGGTCCAGGTGTTTCCCGCGTAGCAGGTTCGGTGGAAGTGGGCATGACGGACTCTTTTGCGAACAGAGTGGTAGCGGGCTACTACAGTCTATCAAACGGAGCGGGAAACCGCTCGGTGTCCCCCAATCCGTATCGTCGTGGGCGAGGCATTTAGGATCATCCGACGGAAGCGTGCGCCCGAGGTTTTCAAGGCATGGCTCCCGTATCCAAGGATTTCTTTGTGGGATGTGATTATCAATGTTAGACTGGCACTGCCGGGAGAAACGGAGCCGAGCTCTGCAGAGGTGCTGGCTTGGCAAGGGATCTCTCGGTCGCCAGCGTTTCCCTGCAAAAGCGGTACGCCAATGGTGTTGTCGGTCCCTGGCGAGCGTTTGTTCATCAGGGACGCATTTTTGAACGATCATTGGATACGAGAGCCATGCCTGGTATGTCCCCAAGTTAGCCTAAAAAACTACCAGGGGCGCATTCTGAGTGCTTTCATTGAAGGAATTCACTTTCCCTTCAATCAAGGAACTCCGATATGGCAATCGCCACCAAGAAACGTTCGTCAAAATCGTCAAAATCCAATCAGGCCCGTTACATCGGCAAGCCAGCTGGGGTGATTCAGCAGCGAGTCGAGGCGGTCGGTCCCTCTCACTTTGGTGTCGTTTCGGTCGACTGCGCCAAACGCAGATCCAAGTGGAAATCACGACAGGTAGCGACACGATGTGTCGCGATCGTTTGACCCGACGGAGGAGCCGTATGAGTCAAGGCTCACGTACGGATCTGTGCGGGGGGCGGCTGGCAACAGCCGTCCCTACCGCGATCCTCAAAAATCCAACATCCTAGATGCCTGCCACTCAATTCCGAGAAGAACCTTAGTGGTTGTTCGTGGAAGATGGAGCGTCGACCCCGAAGTGGGGCGCAGACCTCGTCGTGGATGATCTTCAACGCCATTCGGGGTTGGCACGCGTGTTTCTCGACGTTTCCGGTGGTGTTCGCTGCGCTCGACCACCGGCTATTTTCTTCAACGCCTCCGGCGTACAACGACTTGCGGGTAATCAACAGAAGTCCAAATGATCCACTAAGGCCAGTGGCGAGTACCGGCTCGGATTCACGTTAAGAGCGACCTTTGCAGTCGCTGCACCTCGCTGATGCGACGCTTGTGGTAGTTGCGTGCCAAAAATGCCTGATAGGCAATTTGGATATCATGCTCGCACATATTTACCGATTGCCGTTCTGTTCGAAACGTGATGGCTACGAACGGCTCACCGAGCCCACGGTCGCCAGCGGTGTCCGGGAGCATGCAGAGCCTCGTCAGCGCATCGAAAACCGCTGGAAACACCGTGAATATGCGGTGCCAGCGGTTCTGAGGCTGTCGATGGCTGAGAATGGGCGATGAGGGACTCGAACCCCCGACATCTTCGGTGTAAACGAAGCGCTCTAGCCAACTGAGCTAATCGCCCTCAGAAGCTTTTAGCGGATAGCTATTAGCTTTTAGCTTTTTTCTTGTTTACTGGCTGACTAACCCATGGCTAATCGCTAGTAGTTTCTTTAGCGGGCCAACAGTTGGGTGCGTTTGTTGCGGCGTTCGGCACGCAAGCGGGCGCGGCGGTTGGTTTCGCTGGGCTTTTCATAGAATTCGCGGCGGCGCATCTCTTTCTTGATACCGCTGCGTTCTACCAGCTTTCTGAACCGTCGTACTGCCTCTTGAATCGTTTCCCGATCTCGCACCAATAACTTTACCATGTCCGCTTCGTAAACCCTTCGTCTGGAATTTTATGCATGTGAAATTCGCCTCCGTTTGAGGACTGTCTGAAAGTGAATTGTGGGTAGCGGGGCCGCGTCGCTGACGCACCTCGGGCCACAATCTCTCTCGTGAGAAGCGAGGATCATAGCGTTACCGGGGGATCATCGACAACCGAGGATCTCGATGATTTCGGGAAATTCCTTGTGAAGTGGGAGAATTCAGTCTTCCAGGGCGTCCCAGCGGATGGTTTCCCGGCGGACTCCGTCGCTGCCGTAGTACACCATCGAGCGGGTTTTGAGGTCGGCGATGGCGGTCAATTTGACGCTGCGGGGGCCGTGCAGGCAGAAGTAGATGGCACAGGTCTCACCACGGCGAACGACTTCCCGTTGGGTGAGCGGGAATTCCCGCGGTTCGAGTGCTCCCAATTCACAAAGTTTCGTTTCAACTTGCTGCCGCATCCGCGACAAATCCAGTGATTGGAGAGAAAAACCGATCATCGACAACTTTCGAAAAAGAGCCCAGCAGCTTGGGGAGGCCGCTACCTTGAGAGATGTACCCACGGCCATCCTAGCGTCGTGGGGGTCTCGGCCGCTCGATTGCACAAGAATCGTTGACGCGGTTATCGTCTGATTCTCGTTGCCGCAGGGGCTGGGTCGGGCGACCGATAGCGAGGGTATCGGCGGTCGGGCGCCACCAGTTCAGCCTGGCTGGGGCACTCCGCAAAATTTTCTACCCGGGGCGGTGGGTCGCGATCGATAGCGCCCACACGGCGAGTTTTGCCGGTTGTCCGGTCGGGAGATTCGCAATACCTCGCATTTTCGACTCTTTCGCTTCAGCGCCGCTGCGGCTTACTCGACGACGTGCAAGTTGGCTGAGGGCGCGACGACAACGAGGTAGGTATTGCGGCCGTTAGCGATCCGTACCGTCGTCGATCGCTGGGGGCCGATCGAGAATCCGTCGGCGCCGATCGGGGCGAGTTCAATGGGATGGTCGCCCACGGGGAGTTCGGCCCGGAGAACTTGGATCTCGCGTGGTAGCAACCCCCAACAGCGAGTGTCGGCTTTCTCAGTCGCCGTCCAGGCGGTTGATGCAGCGAACTGGAACGCGCTGCCGACGCCGCCGGTCAGGCCGAGGCTCTGGCGCGCCTTGCTCACGGCAAGCTCCTTGCTGGCCTGGCGGGCGAAACTGCGGGCGATCGTCCAAGGCTGTTCCGCTGCCGCCTGGGTCTGCACCATCTGAGCAACGTCCGTCAGGGACTGAGTCGCCCCGAGCATCTGAAATGGGCCGGATGGGAGTGGCCCCGAGCCATCTGGCCCAGCATCTTGTGGCCCGACAGCTGGCCCGACAGTTGGCGGCCCAGCAGCTTGCGAACGGGTGACGGCGACCGCGGCGATGGGGGAAGGTGGCACGACGACAGTGGGCACTTTGACGCTGGTGATCCTGGGAAGACGCGTGATATCGTCGTTCTTGTCCTCACCATGAAACATCAGCACCGATGCAATGGAGATCGCGGCGGAGGTCACCGGTGCGTCTTTGGGGGCCAAGACCGGCCCGCGGCCGACCAACGCAAACACGTACAAGGCTCCATGGTCGGGCTGGCTATGGTTGCCCACCGTGGCCCTCTGCAAGTCATCCTGGGCTGGCCGGAAATCGGGTTTGATGGCACTGACGAGCCGGTAGTTGCGCTGCGCATCGTCAAAATCATGATGCGTGGCTTCTCGCAGGACGCCCCTCAGATACGGCGCCAGGGCGAGTTCTTGGTGAGGCGTGCTCTCGAGTGCATCGGGAAAGAAGTCGCGTTGACGCGCGTCGGCTACCTTCCGCCACTTCTCCTGATGCATCGAGGCTTGATTGATGTAGCTCTCGGCGTCCATGCCGTCCCCAGCGAGCGAGCAGATCGACAGCATCGTACGGATCATTACCTCTTCATAGCCCGCAGGCTTGAAGACGCGAGCGGTGTCGTCGGTGACCATTGACAGCGCCTCACCCGAGAGGGTCTTGGCGCCCGTCAGCAACCCCCCGCCCCCGCCACCGATTGCGGCCGCTTCGCTGGTTTCGTCAAACCGATCACGCAGGCTGCGGAGCTCTTCGGTGGCCCCGTCAACGTCGCCCGAGGCGAGCTGAACGACGGCTAGGTCCAGCCGAGCGGGGTCCGCAAAGCGGCTGTTCGACTCGGCGACTTCGCCGAGCATCGCCGCCGCCGTGTGGAGATCTCCGGTCACGAACGCATTGCGAGCGGAATCGATCGATGCCAGCTGGGTGGCGCAGCCCGACGAAAGCAGCATGCTCAACAGCAGGCAACAGCTCAGTAGGAGGGGAGGTCTGTCGACAGGCCTCGCCGTTTGGCTGTGTTGGAGTGAGTGCTGGTTGCTCGCGACGGTCGGAGCCGTCGGTCGACAATGTAGCCAGACGGCTCCGCCCGTCTGAGCTGTGGCGTGATCGCTCGGTTCTCGCGGTGGGTTCAACCTTGGCACGACGACTTGAGCAGTCCTGGCCGTTTGGCTGGGTTGGAGAGAGTGCTGGTTGCTCGCGACGGTCGGAGCCGTCGGTCGACTATGTAGCCAGACGGCTCCGCCCGTCTGAGCTTTGGCGTGATTGCTCGGTTCTCGCGGTGGGTTCAACGCTGGCTCGACGACTTGAGCAGTGCTGGCCGTTTGGCTGGGTTGGAGAGAGTGCTCGTTTCTCGCGACGGGCGGAGCCGTCGGTCGACTATGTAGCCAGACGGCTCCGCCCGTCTGAGCTTTGGCGTGATCGCTCGGTTCTCGCGGTGGGTTCAACCTTGGCACGACGGCGTGAGCGGTCCTCGCCGTTTGGCTGGGTTGGAGAGAGTGCTGGTTTCTCGCGACGGGCGGAGCCGTCGGTCGACAATGTAGCCAGACGGCTCCGCCCGTCTGAGCTTTGGCGTGATTGCTCGGTTCTGGCGGTGGGTTCAACGCTGGCGCGACGACTTGAGCAGTGCTGGCCGTTTGGCTGGGTTGGAGAGAGTGCTCGTTTCTCGCGACGGTCGGAGCCGTCGGTCGACTATGTAGCCAGACGGCTCCGCCCGTCTGAGCTGATGGGGCGCGTTGACCGGTCACGGTGGAAACTCTAGCCATCGGCTTGGTCAAAAATGCCGAAGTTCCACCAGTTTCCGGCTCGCGTTTTGTGGTAGCCCTTGCGGATTTTTGACGATTCCTTGATGTAGTCGCCTGTTTCCAAATTGACCATTTCGAGGGTCAGTAAGTAGTCGCGCTGGGTCGATTTGTTGCGGTCGGTCGTGCCCGATGTGATCGTGGCGTAGAGCAGGTAGTCGACGGGGGTGCCCTGGCGGCCCAGTGCTGCGGCGAACGCGGCGCGATTGGCTGGTAGGAAGAGCGAGTCAGGACGCAGTCGCGTTTCGATCAAGGCTGCATCGATCAGGCGGCGGCTGATGCTGCGGAAAGAGCTGCTCTCGTTGATCTGGGAATCGATCCGTTCATAGAGTTGGTCTTTGAAATCGACCAATTCCTCGGCGCTCTTGTTCTCAATTCCGATGAAACAAACTCGAGCCGGTCCGGTGACGAGTTGGGTGGGGTAGTTGGGGTCGAGAGCATCCGGGAGGAGTTCTGTCCCAGGTCCCGTTAGCGGCAGGTCGCCCGGTACACTGTGGCTGGCCATCTTCGCGGGTGTGCCCGCATCGGTGGCTGCGGGCGTCGCCGACGCGTCCGCGTAGGGAACCTCGGCGAAGGGGGCACCCATGGATGTCGGCGGCGAGACCGGTGGGCAGCGGCCCAGTAGCTGGGCGACGGACGAGTCGACCAGGGGATTCCAGGTCGCTGCGCCTGCCTCATGGCTGCCGACCATGTCTTTATCGTCATTGGCGAGCAGTTTGCCGTATTGGTGAGAGGCGCAGCCCGCGATGAGCAGCAAGCCGCCGCCACATGCGATCAGCATGAACAAGAAAAACGCCTGGTGGGCTACTGTGGCTTCGCCAACCGGGCGGGCGGCCGTGGCTGTGGGCAAGTTGCGGGTCTGAAATTCACCATCCATGGCGGTGCGAGCTCTCAATTGATGAAAATGCCAAAATTCCGGTGCGGGCGGCTTGTGATGATTGCACCAGTTAGCAAAATGATCGGCATGGTGTCGAGGTGTCGCAAGAAATGCCCAAACAGCGGATAAATTCTCCGCAACCGCCATTTTCTCCGCAATCCATTTATTCTGTCTACCTATCCACGTTCCGGGATCTGGCCCGAATTCTCCTGATCTGGTCCACTACGATGGTGTCGCGACACCGGGATGGCCTGAACCGATTCATGGGTTTTGCCGTCCTCCGCCTGCTCTGGCCACTTTCCCTACTCTAGACTTCCGCGTTGATTGACCGTACATGACTGTCACGATCCAGCCAAAATCTCCCCTCGTCGATGTCCATCAGCTCACCGCGGCGAGCCCTCTGCCAGGGGTGAGAGCACCATTGTTCATGCCCTCTCCCGTGCTGATGGTCGACGACGATGATGACGACGACGATGATGAGAATGCATCGGATCGCGATGACGACGATCACGAGGACGACGACGTTGGGTTCGGCGACGACCTGGATGATGACGAGGACGATATCGACGAATTCGATGACATTGACGAAGACGATTTCGACGATGACTTCGACGACGATTTCGAAGAAGAACTCGATGACGACTATGAGATCGAGATCGATGATGAGATCAGTGCCGAGTTTGGCCTCAATACCGCCGGTGATGATCTCGACGAGGAAGACGACGACCTTGACGATTTCGAAGATTTTGACAATATCGACTGAGAGAAAGAACTGTGCAGCAAATCAAACTGTTCAAAGGCGTCGACAACGATCTGCCTGAACTCGAACGCCAAATCAATCGCTGGATCCGGAAAACCGGCGTGAAGGTGCTCTCGATTTCAGGGAACCTCTCCAGCCAACCGGGGGCAAGCGGCGGCCCCATGAACAGCTTCGCTGCCGGCGACGTGCTGATCATCGTGCAGGTGGAATCAGAGAAGCCATTGGGTTAGTGTAGCCAGACGGCTCCGCCCGTCTGAGCTGGATGAGAGAGTGCTGGTTTCTCGCGACGGTCGGAGCCGTCGGTCGACTATGTAGCCAGACGGCTCCGCCCGTCTGAGCTGGATGAGAGAGTGCTGATTGCTCGCGACGGTCGGAGCCGTCGGTCGACTATGTAGCCAGACGGCTCCGCCCGTCTGAGCTGGGTGAGAGAGTGCTGGTTTGCTCGCGACGGTCGGAGCCGTCGGTCGACTAAGTAGCCAGACGGCTCCGCCCGTCTGAGCTGGATGAGAGAGTGCTGGCTTGCTCGCGACGGTCGGAGCCGTCGGTCGACTAAGTAGCCAGACGGCTCCGCCCGTCTGAGCTGGATGAGAGAGTGCTGGTTTGCTCGCGACGGTCGGAGCCGTCGGTCGACTATGTAGCCAGACGGCTCCGCCGGTCTGAGCTGGGTGAGAGAGTGCTGGTTTGCTCGCGACGGTCGGAGCCGTCGGTCGACTATGTAGCCAGACGGCTCCGCCCGTCTGAGCTGATGTACTCGTCCGTTTTCACGTGTGGTCTCCCGAGGAATCTCCATGGCTAAGATCTGCCGACGCACGGCTATCGCGTTCATCGCGCTCTTTCCTCTCCTGTCAGCGTCTGCGCAGCAGGCAGACACGCGGGAAACCGCAATGGGCTCGGCAGACCAGTTAGTTGCCGAGGCGATTTGGTCGATCGTTGACTTCGAAACGATGCAGCCCCGGGATCCGCAAGCCGCGTTCGAAACCGCTGCCCGAGCCTATCCTGAATCTGCCAAGGTCGTGTATTGGCGGGGACGGTTCGGCGCCTATTCTGCCGACCGAACGCGGATCACTCGCCAGATCAGTGAGACGCTGAAAAAGCTAGCCGAACCGGGCGCAGACGACTCCGAGCTTGCCGATCCTGTTCTCGAGCAAAAAATGCGAAGCGTACGAAGCTACGCAAAAGTGATCAGCGACCGACTCCAACAACGTGCCAAGGACGAATCGAACACCGATGTTGTGAAGTCGCCTGAGGCGTGCTTCCTCGAAGCTGTCTCTCTCGATCCATCCTTGATCGCCGCATGGGCGAGACTCGCGGAAAGTTCAGACAGGGAAATCGCCTTCGCTGCGATCGATGCGTGGGCAGAGCAAGAACCGGACAACGCACTGCCGTTCTACGCCAAGGCGATTGTGCTGATGCGAACGGCGAACCAGGGTGATCCGTTGGATGTGGCAGTGATCGAAGCGTTGGAAGAGGGCAACCAACGACCAGGCTGCCGGGTGCCCGAGGAACCTTGGCCAGTTGATTTTCAATTGAGTTTCCCCAAGTCCCTGCCCGAGGAAGCCGCTGAATTTGCTGGCAAACCGGTCAGTCCGTTCATGTGGCGAAGCATGATCGAGAACTTGTTCTTCCAGCTTCTTGCCATTGACGGTGGCACCTCCGTTTCCGAGGCAGCGCTTCGCCATCTTGGCAGCGCAATCTTGCACGACTCACATCGGTTATCTCCCCAGGAGGACGTGCGTTATCTCCGCGCGTTCGTCGGTGTTGGATTGCACCTGATCGACTCCAACCGATTGATGTTCGGCGGTATGGCGGGCAGCGTCGAACGCATCCTCCAGCGTCTGGAGAACATCGCGGTCGATCAAGGCGACTTTCAGCATGCCGACGAGTTGTTGACCATTGAGAAACACGTGCGGGCCGTTCAAAGCAAAGTATTTGACGAATATCGCGCCGCCGAGATGGGTGAAGATCCAGCACGCAACGATCGCGAAGCGACCAAGATCATGGCTGCGAATCGGAAGTCGTTCGCGGTGCCATCGATTCAGTTTGCCCGCTCGAGGGAACCCATGATGGTTTTTTCGGATGCGGATGAGGCCGGTGAAGACGGCTGGGTGCTCATGAACCTATGTCTTTCTGACGACCGACGCGTGATGGTGCGCCCGGCCGATCAGGAGTTACCCGATCCCATACCGGATGCGGATGCTTTATCCGATCTCGGGTATCTCACGCTTGGCCAAGCGATCAACCGTGTCCGTCAATCGAACCTCGGAAATCGTCAGCGGCAAGGAATCTTTTTAGTCGTCGACCAAACCGATCTCGACGCGGATATGGCCAGCGAGTGCTATACCAAAGGATACGTGGGACAGCGAGATTCCTGCATTGTTGCGTTCACCGATCGAGAGTCACTCGAATCATTTCGCGAATACTATCCCTACGTGAACGTACGGGTCGCTCAGATTTTGAGCCCAGATGGTGAGCTGGATGACGAGCAGATCGACGCGGTCTCACCGCAGGCAGATTTGCTGGTCGCGCCGCTGGCGAGTCTGTTGAAACCCGATGGTGAGATTCTGCCCGCGTTGAAATCGAGCGCGTGTCGGTTCATCGCCACAGGAGCGGATCAAGAGGTGCTGATGCAAGCCGCCAAGAAGGTGCCTTCGATCGAGGGTGTGGTCGTGTCGGATTTGCCGACGCGCTAGTTGCTCGACGCAATTCGTAGCTTGGGACTATTGTTCTGGGCGAGCAGTTTGGTGGCGATTTGCTGGAACGTTACCCCGGTCACCACTGCCGGTAGAACGCGGACTAAATCAACACGCCGCAACGGCAGACGTTGTGTCGGCCTCCGGCCTGAAACAATTGCTTTGCAATCAAATAAAATCGCTCGCCCGCGTTCGGCTCGGAGAGCCGAGCGACAATCGACTCGGCTACTTGACTTCGATACGGTCGATCGTGCCGAACTTGCCGACTTCCATGCTGGCGCCACCGATCATCAGCAGTTCGTGGTCACTCGATGGCAACATGCGATGGAAGAAGCGTTCCCGCTCGGTTTTGGCGATCGTGCGCCAGGTCTTGCCGTCCTCGGAAAGCTCGCTGACAAATCCGCCCATAGTGGTGACGTACAGTTTTCCGCCGGTGGCGAAGGCGGAGGATCCGAAGCCGGACATGCCGGTAACGGGTAGTTCGGGGCCATCGCTCCAGGAGTCGGTGGCGGGGTCGTAGATGGCCACGTCGGTGGTAATTTCGTTGTCCGATGTCATGCCACCGATGACGTAGAGTTTGCCGTCATGGGCTGCGACGCTGAGGGCGCGGCGTTCGAACGGGGGCTCGGCAAGTGGTTGCCACTTCGCCGACGAATCGCTGAGATCGAGTGACCAAGCGGTGTCGTGCCATTCGCTCTGATCGCTGTCGCCCTGTAGGTTCCAGCCGCCGATGACGTAGACTTTGTCGCCGAGAACGGCGGCATCAAGAGACGACCGAGGCGCGGGCAGGTCGGACAATTTCGTCCATGCCTGCTTCTTCGGGTCGAAGCTCGTGACGGTGTTTTGGGACTGCAAGTTGTGGTCCTCGCCCTCTTCATTGACGGCGGAGAAGCCGCCGATCCGGATCAGGTTCCCGTTGTGGGCGACGAGTGCCAAGCCTTGCAGGGTGGGGCCGCCTGGCAGTTCTTTCCATTGGCCGTCTTTGCCCTGGGAGAGATCCAAGCTCCAGAATCGATCGGACTGTTCTTCCTTGGAATACGAGTGGGCGCCACCGGTGTGACCGCCGTAGACGTACAGTTTCCCGTCAGCGATGGCAGCGCCGAAGCTGGTTAGATTCTCAGGGAGTTCGGGCAGGTTGGCTGGTCCCGTCGTCGCGCTGCTATTGGGATCGACTTGAGGCTCCGGTTTCGATTCCTCTTTCTCTTCAGGTTCTTCGTCGGAAGCAGCGGGCATGCGGAAAGTTGCCGTTAGGTAGTCAGTGGTGCTGGTGAAGGACTCGCCATTGAGTGTGCCTTCCGCTTGGTCATCAGAATAGCCCACGATGACGGCATTGAGTCCCGATTCGACTTCGTCGGCGGAGAAGTGAACGCTGCCTTTCTCATCGGTTTTTCGGTCCGCTTCCTCGTGCCCTGCTTCGCCGTAGAGCTTGACGTCGGTGTCCGCCAGCGGTTTGCCGCCCTGTAGGACGGTCACGTTGACGCCACCTTCGTCGCTAGGACGGATGATGGTTTGCAGGGCCGCGCCGGTTCTCGCTTGTTCAGGCCATGCGGCAGGATCGGCTTGGGGCAGGTGCTCGACGTGGTAGGTGAGTTTCGTGCCGTGGTACAAGCCGTAGGTTGCGGTGCCAATCAATTCAGAATCAGCGTCGATGGCTTCGACACTTTGGATACCGACCAAGTCGTTCTCGTCGACTGGCTTCGTCTCGATGGCCGATTGAGCGGAATCATTATGAAGCTCAATGGTTTGGATCGTTTCGGGCATCGGGTAGGTGCGGTCATCGGTCGATTCGCCGAACCACATCACGGCGTGTCCGTCGCTGTCGGTCGCTAGCCAGGCGAAGTGAGCCTGGGCGGCCTGAGTCAATACGCCGCTTGCCGCGAGCAGGGCAGCGGGGAGGAGCAGATAGCGTTTATTCATGGGAGAGTTTCCACGGGGGGGGAAGTTGGATGGAGGAAAGGAAGGACGGAACTAACGTCCACGGAGTTCGAAATCAAACTGGTTCTCTTGGTCCGGTGCGACCGTCGCACGGAGTTCACCGGGGGATTGATACTTGGCGGGGACGGCGCGAACCTGGAGAGGGTCGCGCTCGCCTGCCTCGATCGCTTTTTGAGCATCAGACAAATCGGGCGTGACTGGGGTCACGACCACGTCAAAGTCGCCCGCAGTGGGGCCGGAGGGTTGGTCAAAATGGTACTCGCCGTTTTGGATCGTGGTGGTGACATCACCGCTACGTTCTGGGGAGATAAATCGAATCACGCCTTCGTTGAGCGGTTTGCGATTGAGCGACACGTGGCCGGAAACCGCGAACGTCGGCGGCGACGCTGGTTCACTGCATCCACTCATGATAGCTGTTGCAGCGGACAGGGAAACGAGAAATGCGAGCTTCACGGCGCGTCCTCAACGACTTCTTGGCCGTTGCGGGTGGCGAGTGAATTCAGCAGCGTGCGATCCATGAACTCGCCGGCGAAGTGCACACTGCCATCGGTGTAGAGGAAGTGCACGCCGCCGGGGTGCATGCTCTGAAACCCACCATTGTTCGCGGCGTTGTGGACATTGAGCTCTTTGAGGGAGGTTCCCAGCGAAACGTTCGGGTAACCAAGGACCCAGCGAGCGGTCCCCCATTTGACATCGCCTGCCGACGGGGCGGACGATGGCCAGAGGTAGTCCCGCATGTCGTAGGTCGTTTCACCATAAGCGATCGTTGAGCTCGTGCCATCGATCACATCGCGAAAACCGGTTGCAGGGTTGTTGTACCCATACGCGCCCCAGTTCAACCCGAACATGCCATCGGCCTTGGCCATGTAGGCTCCCGTGCCTTCGCAGGCCAGGTAGCTCGACGGCCCGCCTGTCTCTCCATTGCTGGTGTCGGGGACCTCACGGGGCATGTTCATCGATGGGCAGAGGTAGGTGGCAATCGATTGGGCGGCAACCTCTTGGTTGTGAGGCGTGGAATAGCTTTGGCTGAAATCAAACTGCGAGTACGTGTTGCTGTTTTCCAGGTACGGTAGGATCGCGGTCAACGGGCCCACGAAGTTGCTCAGCCGCGAGCCTTCGGGGAAGGTATTGAAACTGCTGTGATAGTTATGCAGCGCCAAACCGACCTGTTTCAGGTTATTGGAACAGCTCATTCGCCGCGCCGCTTCGCGAGCCGCCTGCACCGCTGGCAACAGCAGGCTGACGAGAACACCGATGATCGCGATCACGACGAGTAGTTCGACGAGAGTGAAGGCGCGCCGTGGGGCGGCAGTGGGCGGGACCCCAACACCTTGGTTGGGAGTGGACGTACGGATAGACAGACAGGACATCAGGTGTCTCCAGCAAAATAGGCACACGGGAACAGAGGGATCAGCACTCAAGAACGGTTCTTGAGCGCCGGATCGAGCGTGGCTGGCTGCGGGGCGAAGAACGCCGGTGGCTTGCTGCGTCGTCGATGACAATCCGCTTATTGCGAATTGATCTCAGTTAGTATTGCCGGTAATCGTCTGGGTTGCAAGCGGTTTGTTGCCTCGCGGGGCTGCAAGGCTAGGATGGAGACGAAGTGGTGTGTCTCCCAATCGAACTCGCGAGCCCGTTTTGACACTGTTTTCTATCGAATCGGTTGCCCATTGGTGGGGCATTCTGGTCCCGTTGACGTTACTTTTTTTGCATGCGGTGGCGGTGGTGTCGGCATGGCACGCGATTCGAAATACCCGGACTAGCCAAGCGGCGGTGGCTTGGACGGTGGCATTGCTCGCGTTGCCCGCCTTCACGCTGCCTGCCTATTGGGTGTTCGCGCGCAGTCGTTTCGCGGGCTACCGCGAAGCCGTGCGGGATGTCGGCCGCCAGCATCTGGCTTCGCTCAATGCGATCGAACAGGAAACGATGACGCGGACCGATGCACGGACGACCGCGTTGATCTCGCCGCTGGATCAAGTCGCCGACGTGCTCGACACGCCGATCTGCGAGGGCAACCATTTCGAGTTGTTGATTGATGGGGAGGCCTTCGTGAGTTCCCTGATGGATCAGATCGCCACGGCGGAGCATTATGTCTACGCGGAGTTCTACATCATTCGCGATGACGCGATGGGCAAGCGGTTTGCCGATGCCTTGATCGCTCAAGCCGAAGCGGGACGGACGGTGCGTCTGCTCTATGACGAGGTGGGGTGCTTGAAGTTGCCATCGTCCTACCTGAGTCGACTGCGCGGCGCCGGTGTGGACGTTCGCGCGTTCAACACCCGTCAGGGGTGGGTCAATCGCTTTCAGCTGAACTTTCGCAATCACCGCAAACTGCTCGTCATCGACGGTCAGCGGGGTGTCGTGGGCGGGCTCAACATCGGCGACGAATACCTTGGCAACCACGGTTGGGTGGAACGTTGGCGTGATACGGCGGTGGCCGTTCGGGGACCGATCGTGAAGAAGATCCAAGCGGTATTCGCATCGGATTACTACTGGGCGAGCCGGACCGGGTTGTCCGAGGCGCAGTGGGCCCACGAGCCAGCAACGGATTCATTGGAGGCGGGGGATTCTGCAGAGGACTCAGTGGAGGACTCAGCAGAGGCGACCGGTTTGGCGGCAATTTGTGCGACCGGACCCGCCGACCCCCGTGCCCGTGCCACGATGATGTTTGCGGCGGCAGCGGGAGCAGCCCGGGATCGGTTGTGGATCAGTACGCCTTATCTGGTGCCCGACGAAACCACGCTCAACTCACTCTCGATGGCCTGTGCACGCGGGGTGGACGTCCGCATTTTGGTCCCCAGCGACGCCGACCAATGGCTGGTCTACTTGGCAGGATTCCATTTTGAATCCGAGCTGAAATCACTCGGGGTGGCCGTTTACCGGTACACCGGCGGTTTCCTACACCAAAAGTGCGTTTTGGTCGATAATGATCTGGCGATGATCGGATCGACCAACCTCGACAACCGATCGTTGCATCTGAATTTTGAAATGATGTTAGCGATGGATCACAGCGGCTTGGTTGCGGAGGTCGCTGAGATGTTAGACCAGGACTTTGCGGCGGCGACGAAGTCGGGCGTGACCCCGCAACGTCTGCGGCCTTGGTACGGCCGTATCGGCACAATAGTTGCCAGGTTATTCAGTCCAATCCTGTAGGTATTCCGTCGCAGGGGTGCCCCCGACTCCATTTGTCGCCACCTTCTCAAAGCGGTATGCTGCATCCCCCGCGGGATTGCTTGTCATCCTTCGAAATCTCCCTTTCCCTCAAAGAGTTGCTTCATGGCCAATCCACTTCAATCGCTCATCGACACCGGCACCAAGTTGTATCTCGATTCGGTGGAGCCGACCGAGGTCGACAAGAACTTGGCATACGGCGCGGTGGGTGCGACCAGTAACCCTGCCATTATTTCGTCCATCGTCGCCGGGGGCAGTCGCGATGAGCAGGTGGGGGCGCTGTTGGCTGAGGGCATGACCGACGAAGAGATCGCGTGGGAACTGACGGACCAATTGGTCAGCGAGGCCGAGGCGAAGTTCGCCGACATTCATCAGGAAACCAACGGCAACGCGGGTTGGGTGAGTTTTGAACTCGATCCCCTACTCGAAGATCCTTCGTTGAATTTGAAGGAGGACGACGTTGTCCGGCAGTACATTGAACTGGGCAAAAAGTGGGCGACCGGACATACCAACCGAATGATCAAAGTCCCCGCCACACCGGCTGGCCTACGAGCCCTTGAACCGCTTGCTGCTGCCGGGATCACGTTGAACGTGACGTTGATGTTCGTCGCAGACCAATACCGCATCGCTCGCGAAGCGATCTGGCGCGGTGCTCAGGGCAAAGTTGATCCGGCGACGTTTAAGTCGGTCTACAGTATCTTCATCTCACGAATTGACGTCTACACGCAAAAGAAGCTGCAGCTCTCCGATGCCGCTCAAGGGCTCGTTGGATTGGTCAATGCCAAGCGAATTTGGAAAGAGAACGAAAAGTTCTGGGCTGACAAAGATTTGTCGTTGCAGCAGGAGCTGATCTTCGCCAGTACGGGAACGAAGGATCCAAAGGACCCGCCTTGGAAGTACGTTGAGGCGCTCGCGGGAAGCGACATCCAAACCAATCCGCCCGAAACCAATGAAGCTGTCGCTCAGAGCGATCTTAGCTTCACCCGCAAAGTCGACGACATGCCCTCTCAGGAAGTGCTCGACGAGATTGATGCCGCAGTCGACCCTACGAAGATGCACGAATTCTTGATGGCCGAAGGCATCGATAAGTTCGCGAAACCGCAGCGTGCATTGCTCGCCCTGATCGCTGAAAAGCGAAAAGAACTCACGCCTGCGGAGTGAGGCTCGGGGCTGCGGAGTGATCCGGCGAATGATCATTTCTCCTGATTGGGGGCCGTCAGTTGCCCGCGCGTCTGCTTGTTCTCTTTTTCCGCCTTCGACCCTCTCTTCCAGTCTGTGACTCCGCCATGCTCAGCCGAGTTTGTGAACCGCCTGCCGATGACCCGAAGCAGGAAGCTGAGATCTATCGAGAGATGGATCACCGCGACGTCAACCGCCGTTTTGTCCTCGATCTTTTCGAGGGCGGCGGCGTTGGTCCCCGTGTGCTCGATTTGGGCTGTGGGCCCGCATTGATCCCGATCCTATTGTGCGAGTATGTCGAGGAGACCAAAGCAGGCGATCTCGCTGATCTTGAGGTATTGGGGGTGGATAACTGCGTCGAGATGCTCGAGCTCGCCCGTGTGGAGATTGAGCTCGCCGGTCGGCTGCGAGGAATCCAGCTCGAGCAAGCGGACTTGAGCGATGACGAGTCGCTGCAAACTGACCTGGCCGATACCGTGATTTGCAACACGGTGCTGCACCATCTCGACGACCCCTCAACTGCCTTGCGGCTGGCCCTCCGCGCGCTGCGGCCGGGCGGTCGAGTGTTCATTCGCGATTTGGTGCGACCGGAAAGCGATGCGGAGGTCGAACGGCTCGTGGCGCTGCATGGTGGGGCGGCAGACAACGAGGTGGCTGGCATTTCGCCACCCCAGCTGCTCCGTCAGTCGCTGCACGCTGCATTGAATCTGTCAGAGATACGCGACCTCGTCTCGGGGCTCGGCATGGACGCAGATTGTGTCAACATGACAAGCGATCGCCACTGGACGATCGATGGCAGATGTCCTGGTATTGCTTAGGCCTTCCCGGTGGTGATCGCTGACGCTCAAACCACCGGCTATTTTCTAAATCGCCATCTGCTCAGAAGAGTGACGCGGATGGGTTTTCTCGACCTGCTTAATCCGTTGATTGCATCCGCGCCTTGAGGCTTTCGAGCTCATCACTGAGTTGCTGTTCCTGCTCCTCTTGCTCGAAGCGTCGTTGCAGGTCGTCGCATTCGCTCTGTTCACCATCGAGACGCTGCCACGCTTCGCTGACGGCTTCCTCGCGGTCGACCCGCTCTTGCAACCGGTTGAACTGGGCAAAGGCGGATTGGCTGTCGGCTCGATCGATGACCGAGTTGATTTTGTTCGTCGAGGAGGCCCGTGCCAACTTCGCACTCAGAAGCGTCTTCTTTTGCTTGGCCTGGCGAATCTTGTCTTCGAGGCTGCGGACGGAGTCCTGCAGTTTGTGAACTTCGAGTGCTTGGGCGGCGTGCTCTCGAGCATACTGGTCGGCCCGGTTCTTGGCCGCCATCTGCTGCTTGATCGCCGCCTTGGCTGACTCGTCGTCGCTGCGTTTGACCGCTGCGGCGGCGCGGTCGGACCACACCTGCACTTCGGCCTGTTCGCGCTCGACGGTCTTTCGCATCATGATCTCATCGGCGATCGCCTCGGCCACCGATCGCTTCACACGAGCGAGTTCGTCCTGCATGTCGAGGATGAGTTGGTGCAGCATCCGCTCGGGGTTCTCGACGCTCTCGCACAGCGAGGTGACGTTCGAACGCATGATCAAACTAAACTGGGAAAACCATTTCATGGGAACTCTCCGAAAAGGGGAAGGGGTAAAATCAATCTGAAATCTTGAGTGAATCCACGGCTGACGCTGTCCTTAGTGCCAGGTCGCCAGCTCATCGCTGAGCATGCGGATGCGGCTGAGCAAGCTCTCTCGATAGTGCTCACACACCGCACCGATCGCGATGACCGATGCTCCGACAGCCAGTCCGACCACCCAGAGCATTCCGGGTTGATCGATCGTCGATCGAATCACCATCGCCACCAGGTCGACGCACAAGAACGCGGCACCTACATGAATCAGTGCCCGTAGCCGCAATCCGATTGCGAGCAAAATCACCAAAACGGATAAAATCATCAGCGAGGCGATGTGCAACCAACTGCCACCGAGGATGGCGAAACAAGGCGAAACCAAGATGGCCAGGCCGCCGAGGTAACGCAGTGGGTCGTGAGCCGATTCGGGAATGTCTGTGCGAAGCAGTTCGACCAACCCGATCACGGTCAATCCGATCGGGATCAGATACATTTGAGGATCGGTCAATGACCACGATGCAAACAATGTGCTCAAACCAACGTTGAGCATCACTGCAGCGCCCACCACGTACTGCCGTGCCTGATGCAGGCGGCCATGGACAAACCAAGTTGCCGCCGCGCCGAAAACAATCAGCAGTTCGGTCGGTCCGTGAGCCGTCTCCCACAGACTCCACACCGCCGAGACGAGCGGCATGGTCAGGCCCGCGATGGTCGCGGTGCGAACAAAGATATGAAAGCGGGAATGCTTGTTGCAGCGATGAGCGAAAGTCAGCAATCCTGCTGCCGCGACGACGCATAGCAACCGCAACAACCCGTGGGGCACGGAAATCTGTTGGTGCCAGTGGAACCACGCCACCATCAATCCGGCGACGGCGCCCATCGCCCACACATGCCCTTCAACTTGTCGACGCAGGGCGGCATGTCCCTCGGCGAGCACGGAAGCGATCAAGGATGCGATGATGATCGCTCGTTGGTAGCCTACAATTTGATTCGATGCCAAGCAAACGAGAAAGAACAGGACAGCGAAGACTCGCAAGACGAGCCCCCAATGGCGACTCGTCGCCGCCTCCAGCTTCGATTCACTGGCCTGCACCGCGATTACTGCGATCACAGCAGCCGCCAGCATCCAAACGCAAGCAGGAACCAGCAGGGGACTGGTGGGCAACTCGACGATGAATCCACGAAAGCCAGCGAGCATGGATGCCGACTGAATCCCTTGAACGCTCGCCAGGATCGCTAACCCAGTCCGATGTTTGGCCAGGTCCTTGGCGAAGTCACGGTACACCACCAACAGCGTGAAGGTCGCGACGATAGAGCCGGCCAGTACGAGCGGGGAAACATAGGCAATCGCCAGCGGCGCGATCACCACCAGCCAGGCGGAACTGAGGCGGAGGACCAACGGACGGTTAACACGATCGTTCCGCACTGCCAACGCGAGCGGTATCGCCGAGCTCACTGCATAGACCAGCGGCAGCATTTCGTAATGGAACCAGTGTGGGACCAGGAGGCCCAAGCTGATGCCCGCCACGACGGGAGCGAAGAACAGGGTTGTCGCTGTTGCCAGTGAACTGCGAAACAGAATCGCAGCCACCGCGATGACGGCACAGACCCACGCCCATCCCAGAGGCAACACAGTGACGTCGAGTGTGATCGTTGCCCACAGCAGGGAAGGCAAGAAGTAGGTGCTCGCGAGTGTGGCAAAGACCGCGAGCGTCAGATCGGCTAGCGGAAGCAGGACCGACGCCAGCCGCGTGGGGCAGCGAAAGTTGATCTCGCGAGTCGAGTATGCCAAGAACCTTTGGTTGGATGCGTCGATGCGCAGGTGACGTAAAATGCAGTAGGCAGCCAAAGCGATGACGCCAGTGCCGCCGGCGAGCCAGCCCAAAAATTCCGGCTCGCTGGGGACCAGCTTCGCAGCGTAGAGTCCCACCGACGTCAGTGCGATCACCCACATCCACACCCCGCTGAGGTAGTTCCGCCAATGTAGAGTAAAGACACACAAAGACGTCAGCACGACGCTGAGGACGACCCCATCGAGGGCATCGAGCTGGGGCAGGGTCGCCATGCTCCCGCGGGTCAGAATCGCTCCCATCGAGAGGACGCTAATCGTCACTGAGATGGCTTGGCCGACGATCGAGAACCAGGCCACCGGTTGGCGATCCTCAAAGCAAGAGCTGCTGAGAAAACGATCCAACATCGGCAGGCTGCTCATGGCGAGTCCGAGCACGCCCAGGGCGACATACGACCATCGAGACCCGAGGTCGGCGAGGTCCATGGCAGCGGCGAAGGGGACCGCTGAGGCGACGGCAAGGATGAGGGCTCCGATCGAAGCCAGCATGAACCGGCGATCACGAAACATGATACTGTCGAAAAGAAACGCGACGGAGCCGATCGCACTGACAATGAAGGCTGCCTTCAGGTTGGTCAGCGATAGCGCGAGCAACGCCACCGAGACCACGCTAACAAACCGCTTGAGTGGGATCTGAAACTCGCGCAGCCCTCGCCGGCCCGCCCAGCGGCTCGCCAGCGCGAATCCAATCAGCAGCGGCAGGTAGGTCAAGCCGTAGAACGCAATCGGTAGCCGGTCCTCGTCAACGGCCGAGGCCGCTCCCGCTTTCATTGCTCCGACGAGATCACCCAACAACGTGGGGCAAGATTGATAGGCGACGGTGACGAGGATCAAACCGACCCAGACGAAACTGCGGTGGCGGGTATCGCGGGCGATGGTGAACATCAAGCCCGCCGCGATGGTTGCAGTCGGCACGACGGCACGCGTGGCCGATCCGGTAAACGAGAATCCATGGAAGGAGAACAGCACACCCGCTGCCGTCAGCATCAGCCCGGCCAGCAGGGGCGTCATGATCGACCAGGGCAGCGGATGAACCAGATCACCGGTGCGTTGCCGGAACACATCCACAATCGATTTCGTCGTCATCAGAACGGTCGCCGCCATCATCACGAGCCCCAGGCCGAGCCAGTGAAACGGGACCGCATCGAGTGTTTTCGTCAGTAGCAAGACCACGCACTGAGAGGCCAGGATGATAATGGGCAGGAAGCCGAAGACGCGCGGTAGGCGTTGTTCCTCGGTCAGCCAAAAAACGTGGCGGTTCACTTTGACCACCCCGATGGTCATCACCAACCAAAAACCGGTTGAGAACAACACGGCCAACCAAGTGGTGTTGATCACCGGCATCGCACCAGCCAGGCACAGCATCATGTAGGCAGCGACGAAGGCGTGCTGTCGACCGTGCAACCAGTGTGAAAAGATGCGGTCCGCAGCGAATACCATGAATCCCGTCGCGGGAACGAGTAGCAACAGCGTCAGCGCTGAATTGCTCAGCGATACCGCGTCACCGGTCAGCCAGGCCAGAGAGAGAAACCCGATGGGGATCAAGATGATCGTCAGGCAGCGGAGCACCTGCGCGGTCGTATGCAGCCGCATCCGCCGCCCACAGTATTCAGCCGCCGCGTAATTTACTGCGGTGTAACCCAAGATCGTGAGAAACTTCAGCGTGACCGGCAGGCTCGTCCACTGGCGAGTCACCAGCATCAAAGAGGACGCCGAGATGATCGCCGCCCCCACCACGAGCATCCACTGGATGCTCGATTCCTGTAAAAAGCTGTCGATCAGCCGCTCAAGTATCGACTTGGACTGATTCGGGTGAGGAGGCGGTGGAGTGAGATCGCTTGGTTTTGCATCGGTAGCCATGGCCGTTGACCTGCGGGCGTGAGAGTGGGAAGTGCATTGACTCCCCAGTGCCCGCAGACGGGCGGGCGCTGCGCCGCGGCTGTCAAAAAAGTTGGCGTTGACGTCACATTGGATGGCGCTGCTTTCGTTCCGTAACCGCGAGGGACGTCGCATTAATTACTGACGCTTTTCCACCGGACGTGTCCATTGGATGTCGGCATGGGCTTGCCAGCCATTGTGTATAGTCCCGATAGGGACGGCAGCACTCTGCCGGGGACGTCAGTCCCCGGTCCAGCCTGCAGTTTCCGACTCAGCCCCGGTAGGGGCGACAGCAGCGGCAAGACAGCACGCCCATTTCGGTTTGGCTGTCGTCCCTTCGGGACTTTGGCTCGTTGTTCTCCTGTATTCCGGGGACTTGCGTCCCCGGCAGAGTGCTTCCGTCCCTTTCGGGACTCAGGACACTTGGCTCGGCCCCGAGAAATTACCTACAAATTATGCAATAATTAAATCGACGTCCCAAGCGGTGGCAGGTTGTAGCCTCGGACGCGAGTCCGGGGTTAGATTTCGGAATGCTTGTGGGTAATGACCAGGAGGCGACGAGTCGTTTCCCCATAAGTCTGCTCCCCCGTGTGCTTGTCACACGGGAAGCGATGTTTTGAAATTAGAAGCCCGCGACGTCGACACGCGTTCCCCTGTCAGCTTGTCTGACAGGAAACCAAGCCGACAGTTTTTGCTGTCATGCGGGGCAAGCCTACACGGCAGTGCGGTGAACGCTCAATCTTTCTAATCACAAAACGAGGATTTCTGTCAGACAAGCTGACAGGGGATCTGGTTGTGGGTAACCAACAGGCGGCGACGAGCTGTTGAGCCCCGCAAGTCTTCCTGCGCCGGAGGCGTTGAAGAGAATAGCCGTAGGTCGGCGCAGCGCCGCCTACGGCGTCTCGTTGGTCGTGGAACGTCGACCCCGACGTGGGTCGCAGGTCCCAGCATGGCCGACGATTAGGGTGTCCCGTACCGTCCGAGATTAGGGTGTCCGGTACCGATTGGGGTATAAGCAAACCTCTGCACCGGAGCGAAGCGACATTGGACCGGCAACCGATAGGCTGCCGTTTCAATGCTCATCACGGGTGCAGTCCCTGGTTGATCTGTGCCGGACACCTTGATCTTGTCCGAATGAAGCGTCGTTTCAGTCCAGTGCATCGGGCGAAACATTCATCAAAGAGGCCTGACCCATTTGGCCGCTTCTCGAATGAAGCGTCGTTTCAGTCCAGTGCATCGGGCGAAACATTCATCAAAGAGGCCTGACCCATTTGGCCGCTTCTCTGCGCCGGAGCGAAGCAACGTTGGACCGGTAACCGATAGGCTACCGTTTCAATGCTCATCTCGAATGCTCATCTCGAATGCTCATCTCGGGTGCAGTGCCTGGTTGGTCTGTGCCGGACACCTTAATCTTGTCCTAGTGAAGCGTCGTTTCAGTCCAGTGCATCGGGCGAAACGTTCATCAAAGAGGCCTGACCCATTTGGCCGCTTTCATTTGGCCGCTTTCAACAGACCGATGGAATGAGCTTGCTCCGAAGCGACGAACCGCCTAGTGCGGTCCCGCATGCTAGGTGGTGTGGGAGGGGTCCCGGGTAACCGGGCCCCTATCCCGATACCCATGGTTCCATCATCTTCGCAGCTTTCCAGAGGAGTTTCGGACTCGTAGGGTCTGGCGGAAAACTGGGTGGATTTCCCATGACAGCCCTCTGTCGACATTAGTGCGGTTGTGCAGCAATTCAGGTTGCTCCGCAAATGAGTAGTGTGTGTACCGCCCGTCGTTGTGATCCTCACGTGCCGTTAGGAATCCTATCTCGTACAGGAATCCAGCAATTTGCATCGGCTTCGTGACTTTGCCGATACTCGCCAGCTTTACAGGCAAGCCGTTAAGTACGCGGTCCTTAATCGTCTTCATCAACTGGTCCGTCGTGAAATCTTCACTTGTGTCCGCAAATGCGTTGATAATTTCTTGAACCTGAGGACACTCAGATCGATACTCTGCGGCTAAATCCTCGACTCGCTCCCGCCCGAATTCGTTTAGAACTCCCGTGATATCCTTGAGACTGACGACATTCTTGCTGTTGCGCCGATTCTTGGTAGATAGGCGACAAAGCTCCACCAACCACCTTGGTCGCTGCCTGGATAAAGTGGCAAGAACCGTTGATGGGTGGCGGTGCTTTGGCGTACTTGTTTGACGGTTGTACCCCCATTCCATTGGGTTCTCGAACGCCAGTTCGCATAGTGACTCCTCGCGCACTCGTCCTTTCTGCTTTTCGAACCGGGAAATTAGCTCAGATCGATTGTTTCTTATTAGGTAACCTTCAATTCGTTTTGCAACGATCCCGCGAATCGTTCCTTCAGTCCAGTTGAGGTCTAAAGCGTATTGATCCACCTTGGAAAGCGATTCTGAGTGTGCACGAAGAATTCGCCAAACATTTGGCCGGATGGAAGTTCGAATTACTAGTTGCGGAATCGCATTTGCGAGATGCCTGCAAGCCGAAAAAAATGCTGATACACGCTGTCGAAATTGATCAGTATTTTGAAAGTCTTCGTCAATGTCATCGACGAACAGCCATATCGGATCCTGTCCGTCGAGATAGCGTTGAATGCGCGGAACATGAGCCGACGATGTCGGCTCTATCATTTCGGGTACTCCCTCAATCTTTAAGCGCCTCAGAATCGACGAGACAAAGGAGCGTTGCTTGTAACCAGATCTTTCCGCTTCCTCAACCAAAGACATTCCGTCATCGCTCCATGCGAATCCAATGTTGCGGCCGATCTCAGCAGCAAGCGAGTTTAAGATTGAACGCTGCCATTCCCGATTCCAGACGTTCGGATCTGCCGAACTAATGTTCGGCGAAATCGATGATCCGGTAACCTTTGTACCCCAAATTCCCACCCCTGCATTCTCATGTGAGACATGACGGATGATCGCGGACTTTCCTTCACCACGATAGGCGCGGAGAAATCGAAATTGCATCGTGCCGTCCATGAAGTCGGTGACTTCAGATCGTGGCAAGAAGTAAGCGTTAAAAACGTCAGTCGCTTCATCTTCGGCGGCGTCATTTCCAAATAGAGTACCGTCGTTTAGATCAATTTCCATAGGATCCCCAAGTTCGGTAGGTGCGATCGATTATATACTTGCAGATGGAACGGCAAGGATCACCGCGATCCGGCGCGAGATGTTGCGGTGGCCAAGTAACGCACCACCGGATCTGCGGTGCATCCGTTGGTTCCGCATCCGGTTCGCAGACGGCGATGATAAGTTATTGAACATTGGAAGGCATCGTAGCATGCAAGTCGTTTCAACGGCTCCGCGCCCACAAGATCGTCCAATTGCCTTCAAATGCCGGAAACGCAACCTTCGACCACCAGTCGTCGCTCACATCAAAGCGATTTTCCAATTCCGCGATCATCGGTTTCCAACCATGGTCCGCCTCAGTTGTTTCAATCGAAACTTCCTCGGATTCCAAAGTAAATGCAATGCAGATCAAATCGACGTCCCACAGGTCCACCTTATAAGCGACGATTCGCGACACGGTGATCCAGTCCACGCGAGCCGCATTGCTCCCTCTGATCGTGAATCCATCGTCATCAAGTTGAATCGATGTCTGTACGGGTTTCGGTTCTGAGTGTTTCCACAGCATTCAAAAGTGAACTTTAATAGCGGAACAATAGCTTCAACCCTTGTCAGTAGGGTCGTATTCGGGAATTTTGCCAATACGACCTGGGTGAGTGGGGGTGTTTGCCCCATACCCCGCAGGCCGCTGTGGTGGTAGTTGACGATAGTCTTCTCGGGCCGCAAAAGCAAGCTCGCTAACTCGAAGGATCATTCTGATGACACTTTGGAAGTTTGAGATCGCGGTGGCGTCTGCCGATGGCGTGGGGGAGAGCGACCGGGTTTGGTTCCCGAAGTGGCTGCGGCGGTATGCGAGGACGTTCTCCCAGGGCCTGGTAAACGAATTGGCTGTCAATCGCGAAATGACCCTGTAATTTTCCCGCATGTTGTTGGAGGCCGAGACAGAACGTGGGGACAGAGCACTTTGTCGGCGGGTTGGCGAATACTGTGGCTGAGGGAGCCTTCTCTTCACGGCGTCCTTCTTACGCGTTGGTTGGGAATTGATCGCGTTTGCCGCTGTTTCTCGCCACAAAGCGCGCCTTCTCCGTTATCGGCGTCGCTGCCGCGTTCGCGTGACGCCGATGAGATACTGACTGAGAAATCGCCGATCCTAATCAGCGATTGCGAAGATCTCTCGGGCTCGACGACGCAAGTGGTAGCGACGATGAGTGCGAT
>NZ_SJPK01000002.1:367002-646185 GCF_007859855.1 Allorhodopirellula solitaria | reverse complement strand
GGTCGCCTAATTCAAGCCAAGCGAACTCCGATTCAATCCATTCCATCGCCACAGCCCTCCCTGAGCACACTGAGATCCTTTATGTGCCTGTGTATCTACCCGAAAAGATGTGTAGGATAAAGAGGGCAACGCCTGGGGTTTCAGTCGCCACCACCTCGCGTTAGCCCCAACGGGGGCGGCTCTATTTGCACGGTTCATCCGCAGAATCAGTGGGTGAAAGCGACTCGCTGACCGTGCAGGCACTGGCACTGCCGGGAGAAACCGAGCCGAGCTCGAATGGCGTGGACTTAAGCGATTGCCGCGTGTGAAACATCCTTCCGTCGAGCTTGTCTCGGCGGAGGAACCAACTGGCAGCTACCGAGAAAATGCGAAGTCGAAACGGTGCTCCGTCTCGGGCTTGCCCCGGCGGTCACACGACTTGATTCGCTGATTCCGCCGGGACAAGCCCGGAGCGGAGATCGATCTGGCGAGGGCGTTTTGCAGTAGCTTGCAGTTGCCACTCCGCCCGGACAAGCCGGACGGAAGCGAAAACAGATGCCCGTGAAACTCGAGTAAAGCTGCTTAAGTCCACGCCATTCGACTGGAGCTCTGCGGGGACGCGGGCTCTGGAAGGGATAACTCGGTCGATAGCGCGCAGGCGGTGCGGTTGACCCTCGGCGTGATGTTTCTCGCCGAGGGTTCCTTTTGCCCATTGGACGCAGGAGCCAGGACCTCCCGAAATCCACCACGCTGAGACGAGCAACCCGGGCTTGAAACCCGATGTCACTTTCAAAATCTGCGGTTTCCATCGCAAATCCCGTGATTCTCGGTGCACAAGGTGATTTCTTCCTTTGTTTCACCCGCAGATTCTGCGGACGAGGCATTTGCACATGCCATCCGAACGGCAGGATTGCGGCGAACATGAGGGCCGCCCCGTTGGGGCTACCGAAACATTTCGCTATCCGATTATCCGACCCCAGGGCGATGCCCTCTTTATCCTACACATCTTTTTTTAGCCCGTTCCGAATGCAATATAGGCTTCGCGGTACGCCTGCAGTCGCCGCAGTCCACGCCAGATTACGGTGGAACCGGGCGGTCCTTGCCCTGTTTTGTTCAAGTAGCCGCCCAACTGCGCCAACACCAGCATGAACTCGGCCATTGTCGGCGGTGACTGAGGAACTGTCCGTGTTTTTTTTGCGACCAGGTACGTTGGTTTCCATTCGCTCGCTTCAAAGTAGTCTTCGCAACTGGCATCTCCGTCAATTCGGGCAGCCATCTTGATCTGCTCCACTCGCCAGGCGACGACTAGAAGCATCGAGAATGCCGTTAAGTAACGATCCAACGATTGGTACTTGAGCTTCTCGATACCCAAACCACTTTTCAGGGTTTTGAAAAATAACTCGATTTGCCAACGTAGGCCGTAAAGCTCGATCACCCGTTGAACCTGTGAGATTTCATCGATCGGTAGTGACGTCAATAGTACCCAGCGAATAGCGTCTTCGCCCTCGGGAGGGTCCAACTCGATCGCTTCGACAACATTCAGCTGCACGTCCGGTAAATTCCCGCCCACCCGATACGGACCACGGACGTTGACCGGGGTCGCGCGAAGGCTGATTTGAGCCACACGGGCGGAACGTGATTTTCGCCGTGGACGTGTTTCGCCCGCTATCATGGAAACTCGCTCACTGATGCTCGCTTCGCTTTGGCAGCAGATTTCACAGTTCGCTAGAGCTTCATCGATACTCCTTGGATGGCCATCGCTATCGACCAGAGCTCGGTTCTGACAGCCACGCAAAATGAAATCGTGATTATCGACCTGATGATCGATTTCGAGAAACATTTCGTGGATATCTGACTCGCTGTCAGCCACGTTGATGTAGTGAGTCCCAGGGTTAGCACGTGCGATTTGCTCACTACTTTGAAGCATTTCCAGCCAGCGGCAACTTTCTTTCTCTTCGTAACAAGATTGTTTGCGGAGACGCTCTTTGTCGGGTCTGTCCACGTTGGTGAGAATGGATTGGCGTGTCCAGAGGACATGATCGACCATTCCTAACGGAAGACCTTGCTCACTCAGGGCATAGGCGTCGTTCGGAAATAACTTACCTGATTGGCATCGACCTGCGGCATACGGATTTGCATAATGGTTAAATGCCGGATGCAACACTGGTCGATGGACTCCGATCGAAATATAACGCGCTTGTTGATGACCTCGATGAGCGGGGCAGGCGTCGTTGGGCCGCAACCGAAGCGATCGCGATTGGTCGTGGCGGTATTGTAGCAGTGGCAACCGCTACCGGCCTATCAGATCGCACGGTCAAGAATGGCATTGCAGAACTTCAAAGTAAAACGCCACTGCCATCGGGACGCCAACGTCACCCCGGTGGCGGACGAAAGCCGCTCGAATGCCATCAGGCCAAGTTGGTCTCGGCGGTAGAAGCATTGGTCGAACCTACCGAACGAGGTGATCCTCAATCACCGCTGCGATGGACGTGCAAGAGTTTAACGAACCTGCAAACGGAGTTGTTCTCGCAAGGCTTCCAAGTTGGACGCACAAAGATCTCGGAAATCCTTCGTTCGCTTGGCTACTCGTTGCAGGGGAATCGAAAAAGCAGAGAAGGCAAAGATCACCCTGATCGCGATGCCCAGTTCAAGCACATAGCTGCACGGGTCAAAGCGTACCGGCATGGTGGACGACCGGCGGTCTCGGTGGACACCAAAAAGAAGGAAGTGCTGGGAAACAAGGCAAATGTGGGCCGGGAGTACCGTCCCAAAGGCGATCCGCTTGAAGTCGACACGCACGACTTTCCCGACAAGAAACTTGGCAAGGCAGTTCCCTACGGCGTGTATGACATTGCTGAGAATGAAGCGATGGTCAGCATCGGGGTGAGCAGTGACACCGCAGAATTTGCCGTCGAAGCGATCCGTCGATGGTGGCAAGAACTTGGGCAAGAACGCTACGGTCGTCCAAGCCGATTGTTGATCACCGCGGATAGCGGCGGAAGCAACGCTCATCGAAGCCGACTCTGGAAACTGGAGCTTCAGCAACTAGCCAACGAAACCGGGATGAAGATTGAGGTCTGCCACTATCCACCAGGGACGAGCAAATGGAACAAAATCGAGCACCGTCTGTTCTGTCACATCACTCGCAACTGGCGAGGCGTTCCTCTGGAAACCCATCAGGTCGTTGTGAGCTTGGTCGGCTCAACAAAAACGAACGAAGGCTTGGAAGTTCACTGCTGGCTTGACGAAGGCCAGTACAAGACTGGCCGCAAAGTGACTGACAATGAGATGCAAAGCATACGCCTAAAACGTAACAGCTTTCACGGTGACTGGAACTATGAGATTCAACCACACAAGAACAGGTCAAACGGGTAAGTTATTTCCGAACGACGCCTTAGCCCCGGTTCTCGCGCTTTCCGAAGTTCACGAGTTACCCGAGCTTCGACCTGGCTGCTGCTTTCCCACAACGCCAGATCCCCTGTCAGCTTGACTGACAGGAAGCCCGGTTTTGTGATTAGATACAGAGGGAGCGTTCACCCCGCTCACAGGCGAGCTTGCCCCGCATGAGAGCAAAGTTTGTCGGCTTGGTTCCCTGTCAGACAAGCTGACAGGGGAACGCGTGTCGGTGACGCGGTTTTCTAATTTCAAAACGTTGCTTCCCGTGTGACAAGCACACGGGGGAGCAAACTTGTGAGGTAACCAACAGCTTCGAGCGGAGTGTCCTCAGGTATGCTGATCAGTTGAGCCCGGAGCCGGTCGTCCGTTGAGCTGCTTCGCCACGGATCTCACGAATTGACGCGAATTTCAACGCCGGATTTCACTCGTGTCGCCCCTCGCTATTCGTGGCTGACTGCTTACTCTGATCAGACGTCGATTCGTTCGTCTTGGCGCGGCCAATGGTTGGGCACGACAAACCAGCGTTCGGATTCACGTACGGGTGATGTGCTGTCGCGAAATCCACTCAGTAGACGCGGGCTGTGGTGGCTGCTGAAGTGGTCCTGGAGAACTTGCGTAGTTTCATCATCGGTCAAGATCTCGTCGTCGGATGGATCCGCGATCTCGTCAGCTAGCCAAAACGGCTTGCGGAGGATTCGGTAGCGCCGGCGACTGCTGCGAAGTAGCTCGGGAACCTCTCTCGCGCGCAACCATTGGCCTTCGAGGTGATCGGTTGCTAGCTCGATCGGCGATGAGTCTTTCGAGCCGGTCTGCCAGTGATAGAAGATCCGGCCCTTCACGAACGCTTCACGCAGCTCGATATCCGGGAAGTATCGGACGCCCAGAGGCAGTTGATGCTCGAGTAGTCGGGTGGCTTTTTTGCGCAATGTGTCGGTGGCGTTCGGGCCGACATAGTCGCTTGCAGCAAGATGGCCCGCGTCAACTTGGAGATAGAATTTGCACGCGACTTCCCAGTGGTTGAGGCGGCCCTTTTCATCGCGAAACAGTAGATCAATTTCACCGACGGTTCGCTTCCCGTCACGCAGCTGCATCGAATGAGCCACGATCTCGCAGCGGCGTAGGAAGCGGATCCAGTAGATGAGCAGACGCTCAAAATATCGTCCGACACGTTGCTCGCGAGGCGAGGTCAAGTGGACGCTTAGGTGCTCGCCGTCGATGTCACTGACCTTCAGAGGCCGCGCGGGGACAGACTCTTGGCTGGTGAGGTTCATCAACGACGGGCTGTTGACCGCCCAAACCAGATCACGGACAAAACGTTCAGTTTCTTGCATTCCAACAGCATAGCGATAGTGGATCAGCTTGTCGTTCGTTGAGATGTTTTGCTGCGGATCTCACGGATGGACACGAATTTCAGGACTGGATTTCATTCGTGTTGGTTCGTGCTATTCGTGGCTGACTGCTTTGATGGTCAGAATGCGGTTCGTTCGCGATACAGGTGATCGTGTTTTCCGTCGTCGACGCTGACCTGCGGCTCCACCCTGAAGTCGTTTCGAGACGGGGTGGATGGGCATTGGGAACTTGGGCAAGATGCGTTGCTTTTGCGTTTGCTTCGCTTTGCTTTGGTCCTAGCGATCATGCGTCGTCGATACATCCTTCCGGAGCGAGATCGTTCGCTCGAAGAGTTTTCAATGACCACGACCATGAGACCAAAATCGTGATAACCCGCAGACTCAAAGAGTTGTTTCCCCCACTTCGCTCGCTCGCGATGTTGAGCGTGACGACAGTGGCCCTTGGCGCTATGACGGCGAGCCCAACGATGGCGCAAGGCGTATGGGCTGAATCGTCTTGCGGGGTGGAAGCGTCTTGCGGGGTCGAGGTGTCCTGCGGGGCGGAAGTATCCTGCGGGGCGGAGGTTTCCTGTGGCTGCGAAGGGCCGTGCCAGCACCGTCATGAGCCGAACTGCGGTTGCGGTTCATCGGGATCTGGCGGGCAGGTCGGTTCCGAGAAAGGGCTTTTGTCTCGCACTCACCTTAACCCGTGCGGGCTGATTCACGGCACCCTCAATGCCGTTGCCTGTGGGATCGAAAAGGTCGTCACCCTGCGGCCTCACGGCCGGCGGGCATCGCGTTCGAGCTGTGATTGCGGATCATGCGGCCACTCCTCGGGTCACCACTCCATGGGCCATCATTCATCGGGCCACCATTCACCGGCAACCTGTCGTGACTGCCAGCCTCATTTGGCTCCAGCGGTGCCTGCGGTTTCGCCAGCGGGCCCAGTCACGATGGAGTCCCGAACGCCCGTGCAATATGAGTCGTCAGGACCACCGGCACCTGCCGATCTGCCAACAGCGAACGAGATCGAAGACCGCCAGCCCGGCGAGACCTTCGACGCGCTCGAAGATCCTTTCGAAGATGACTCTGCTCGGTACCAGGCGTCTGGAAAGCCCTCGATTCAACAAGCGACTTTTGCCAACGAGGTCACGGCACCGACGCGAGGCCCAGTCAAAACTGCTGCTGAGCAGAAAAGTGACTATGCTGACTACTTTCGTCAATAGAAATCGAGCAGCTCCGAAAGCGCCGCGTTGAATTTTGCCCAAGCCGAATTTGTCATCTTCCTGTTGGTCGTGCTTGCAGCGACATGGGCGGCAGGCAAACGACGCGGGCTCCGCAACGGCTTCCTCTTAGCGGCGAGCTACTACTTCTACGCCTACTGGGACTACCGGTTCTGTGGGCTGTTGCTGCTGTCGACGCTCGTCGACTTTACCGTCGCTCGCTGCATGGAGCGATGCCAGTCGCAGCGTCAGCGTCGGGCTTGGTTGACCGTCAGCCTGGCAGTCAACCTAGGTGTACTTGGTTTCTTCAAGTATGCCAACTTCTTCATCGACAGCGCCCGCCCGCTCGTCGAATCCCTGGGGCTGCACGCCGCTTCGCTGGACGTGATCCTGCCGGTCGGGATCTCGTTTTACACGTTCCAGACGCTCAGTTATACGATCGATGTCTATCGTGGGAAGCTGCGGGCGAGTTCCAGCTTGATGGACTTCGCGCTCTACGTGGCGTTCTTCCCCCAGCTGGTTGCCGGGCCGATCGTCCGCGCCAGCAGCCTGTTGCCGCAGCTCGGCAGCGTCCCCGCATTGCGTCGCCGCCGGATGTACGGTGGCTTTCAGCAGTTACTTCGTGGCGCGATCAAGAAAGTCGTCATCGCTGACCGGCTTGCCGAATCCGTCGACGTCGTCTTCGCGGGCGTGGATCTGTACAGCAGTTTGACGCTGTGGGTGGCCGTGATCGCCTATGCGGGACAAATCTACTATGACTTTTCCGGTTACAGTGACATGGCGATCGGGATCGCGAAAATGCTCGGCTATCGCTTCCCTGCCAATTTTCGTCATCCCTATCTCGCCACCTCGATGTCTGATTTCTGGCATCGTTGGCACATCACCTTGTCGACCTGGCTGCGCGACTATCTCTACATTCCGCTGGGTGGATCACGCGGCTCGACTTGGATGACCAAACGCAACCTGATGATCACGATGGGATTGGGTGGTTTGTGGCATGGGGCGGCCGTCACGTACGTATTGTGGGGGATTTGGCACGGTGTGGCCCTCGTGCTGGAGACCATGATCGCCCCGCGGCGCGATCTCAAACGGGGCAAGAGAGCGGGATGGAGTGTGGCTTCACGCGTTCTGCGGTGGGCGATCGTGATGCTCGTCGTACTGATGGGGTGGGTGCTATTTCGCAGTCCGGATTGGTCGACGAGTCTGCGTGTGTACGAACGGTTGTGGCTGCCGCTGCAGGCCCCAGGCTCGCACGAACATCTTCTGTGGCTACCGCCACTGACCCTCCTAATGATTGCTATCATGGTGATCGACCACGCGGTTTGGTCGACACGCCTGCGTCGGTGCATGCGGTTACCGTATGATGCCTGGTACAGCCCCCCGGCGACCTGCATCATGATTTGGACCTTGCTATTGTACGCTCCCCGCGATTTTCGTCCGTTCGTCTATTTTCAATTCTGAGCCACCCTCATGCCGAGCCGTTTGTTTCTATGGGCACTGACTTCCGCGCTGGCAGGATTCCTATTCGGATTTGACACCGTCGTCATCTCCGGTGCAGAGAAAACGATTCAAGCGGAATGGTCACTCGGCCACGCCGAGCACGGGCTCGCGATGAGCATGGCCCTGTGGGGCACGGTGCTCGGCTCACTCGTGGGAGGTTGGCCGACGGATCGATTTGGCCGCAAAACGACGCTGCTTTGGATCGGCATTTTGTACTTGGTCTCGGCGATCTGGTCGGGTCTGGCCACAGACGTCTACTCGTTCATGATCGCCCGCTTCATCGGTGGTGTGGGTGTGGGGATATCGACCGTGGCCGCCCCGCTGTACATCTCGGAGATTTCGCCGCCCGATCGCCGCGGGCGACTGGCGGGGATGTTCCAGTTCAATATCGTATTCGGCATTCTCGTGGCCTATGCATCCAACGCGTTGCTTGCTGGCCTCGGCGAGAATGCATGGCGGTGGATGCTCGGTGTCGAAGCGATCCCGGCGTTGATCTACTCGCTGCTGTGTTTTGGCTTACCCGAAAGCCCTCGCTGGTTGATTTCGGCGCGCGGTGATACCGCCGAGGCCCGCCGCGTCCTCCAGCTTGCCAACCCAGAACTATCAGAGGCCGAGATCGATCAACTCGTTGAGCGAATTCAAGAGTCGGCTGCCGAGCACACATCGTCTGAGCGGTTTTGGACATGGTCGATGCGCGTGCCGATCATGCTGGCGTTCTTGGTTGCTTTCTTCAACCAACTCTCGGGCATCAATGCGATTCTGTACTTCGCACCGCGCATCTTCGAGATGACTGGACTCGGCCAGGAGGCTGCGCTGTTGCAATCGATCGGAATCGGTGTGGTCAATTTGATCTTCACCTTCGTCGGTTTGTATCTAATCGATCGGCTCGGTCGCCGCACGCTGTTGTACATCGGGTCGCTCGGGTACATCGTCTCGCTGGGGTTATGCGCCTGGGTGTTTGTGACCTACGCACCGCAGTTCCAAGTGGCCAATTCCGCGATCGCGGTGAAGACTTCGATTGAAACGTTGCAGAAGGCAGAGGCACTGCCTGTTCAGAATGAAACCGACAACGCTCGATTCCAAGCGGATGTTGAGAGTGCCAAGGGAAACTTGCTCGCCGCATCGAACTCGCCGGACTACAGCGGAGACACCGTTGAGTTCGTCGATGCGGCCGATAACGACGAGGTGCTGGCGACTGCTAGTGAAGCGATGGAGCAAGCCAGCGAAGCGTCGGGAAGTGGTGGGACGATGGTGATGCTGTGCATTTTCGCCTTCATCGCCGCCCATGCGGTCGGACAGGGTGCCGTGATTTGGGTACTCATTTCGGAGGTTTTTCCCAACCGACACCGCGCTGCTGGTCAATCCCTCGGCAGCTTCACGCACTGGATCTTCGCAGCCCTGATCACGCTCGCATTCCCTTGGTTCATCGGGAATTTCGCCCCCTCGACCGTGTTTGGCTTCTTCTGCTTCATGATGATCTTGCAATTGATCTGGGTCGCCACGATGGTCCCCGAGACGAAAGGCGTGCCGTTGGAGGAGATGGAGGCACGATTGATCGGGGATTCGAAGTGACCCCACTCATTTGAGAACGTTGCTGCCCGCGTGGTAGGCACGCGTGGAAATATCTCGGTCGACAACGCAACGGAAACGACTGAACGATTCGGTTCAGGACTGGTCCAACGCACGTTGATTCGGTCTGCTATACTCGCCGCCTATCCTGGGCAGCGATATTCCCCTTCAGCAATGGACAGGGGTCCCTAGTCCGCCATCTCGCCAGAGCACAGCTGGTCGGATGCGACGACAGGCTGCTCGGAGCTCAGCGGCTGTTTCTCGGGCATCGATCCCGTCGCCGGTGATCTTTCCAGGAAAAGTCCCCGACCACCGAATCAATTCCATGAAAATAATCACGTCCATCATTGCCGTTTGCCTGGCGATCAGTCCGCTGGCTACGAACCTGCGTGCCGCGGATTCCGCGACGCCTCCCAACCTCGTATTCATCATTGCCGACGATTGCACCTACGCTGATATCGGCTGTTATGGCGGCCAAGCGCTCACACCGCACATTGACGCCTTGGCTCAGCAGGGCATGCGGCTGACACGGTGCTTTCAAGCGGCGCCGATGTGTTCCCCTACGCGGCACAATCTGTACACCGGGCAATACCCTGTCAAAACCGGCGCCTATCCGAATCACACGTTTGCCCGCGATGACGTTGAAAGCATCGTTCACTACCTTCAGCCGCTCGGGTATCGAGTCGCGTTGTCGGGAAAAACTCACATCGCCCCGGAGTCGGTTTTTCCTTTTGAGTACTCCAAACGCGGCAAGAAGAAAAAGTCTCTTAAGAAGTCCATGCAGGGGCCGGAACTGAAAGAACCTTCGGTCATTGATATGGTCGCGGTCAATCAGTTGATGCAAGAAAGTGCCGCTAGCGAACAGCCCTTTGCGTTGTTCGCGTGCTCCAACGAGCCGCACGAACCCTGGAACAAGGGCAAGCAGTTTCGCTCGCAATACGATCCCGCAGCACTGAAGCTACGACCCTACATGGTCGATACGCCCGACACCCGCGCGGCATACCGAGACTACCTCGCCGAAATCAGCTTCTTCGATGCAGAGGTCGGACGGATTTTAACGCTGATGGACCGGCATGAATTGTCCGAGAACACGCTCGTCGTGGTGGTTTCGGAACAGGGAAACAGTTTCCCGTTTGCGAAGTGGAGCTGCTATGACGCGGGGCTGCAATCGATCATGATCGCACGCTGGCCCGGACAGATCCAACCGGGCAGTGAATCCGATGCTCTCGTCGAATACGTCGATGTCTGCCCCACGTTCGTCGAGGCTGCGGGGGGCACGCCAGCGAGCGTGCTCGATGGCAAGAGCATGCTGCCTGTACTGCGTGGGCAGACCGATCACCACAAAGATCACGTCTTCGGAATCCAGACCACACGCGGCATTTTCCGCGGCCCGCACCACTATCCGATCCGCAGTGTCCGCAACGAGCGGTTCAAGCTGATCCGAAACTTGGACCCGGATGCAACGTTTCACAACACCATCAATGCCAAACCATGGTTTCAAAGCTGGGAAGAGCAAGCCACGGCGGGCAATGAGCGGGCCCAGTCGATTGTCGACCGCTTTGCCAATCGGCCCGCGGTGGAACTGTACGATGTCGAATCGGACCCTCACGAACTCAACAATCTGGCCGAGGATCCCGCCTATGCGTCCACCCGCAGCGAACTCGACGCAGCGCTCACAGCTTGGATGAAATCACAAGGCGACCTGGGCCTGGAAACGGAACTGCAGGCATTCTCTCACATGCACGGTGGCAACGCCGAGTACCAGCAATGGGCAGCAGAGCATCGCCCCAACGGAAAAGGAAACTGAAACGATGAAACTCGCTTACTTCTTAGCACTGGTCTGTCTGACCGCTCCCTACGCGAGCGCGGAGACACCTCCCAATTTCATATTCTTTATCACCGATGACATCAGCCCAGATGATCTGAGTATCTATGGCAATGAGCATGTCGAGACCCCCAATCTTGAGAAGATCGCATCCCAGGCACTGGTCTTTGACAACGCCTACTTGACGATCAGCTCGTGCTCGCCGAGTCGCTGCAGCATTATCACAGGTCGATACCCGCACAACACCGGCGCCCCCGAGCTACACCAGTCTCTCCCCCAGGATCAACAGACTTTTGTTCAAAGCCTTCAGGACGCCGGTTACTACACGATCCTGTCCGGCAAGAACCACATGGGCAAGGCGAAGACGCTGGGATTCGACGTCTCCTCGGATAGTCATCCAGCCGGGAGTGAGAAATGGGTCGAGCACTTGCGTCAACGCCCCGACGACCAACCGTTCTTTGCTTGGTTTGCTTCCCACGACGCGCACCACGGCTTTACTATCAACGGAAAGGCTCCCACATACGAGCCCGGGGACATCGATGTTCCAGCAATGATGTTCGACGGACCGGGAACGCGTGAGGAACTGGCGGGGTTTTACCATGAGGTGAGCCGCACCGATCATTACGCAGGCGAGTTGATGAAGGAGCTCGAGCGGCAAGGGATCGCGGACAATACGTATTTTGTGTATTGCAGCGACAATGGCCGACCGTTCCCGCGTTGCAAGACCTATCTCTATGACAGTGGAATTCGGACGCCCCTGGTCATCGCGGGGCCAAACGTGGAGGTAGGTCGAACCGATTCGTTGGTCAGCTCGATCGACTTCTCGGCGACCTTCTTGCAGCTGGCAGGCGTGGAGCAGCCCGAGACAGAGCAAGGAGTGAGCATCGTGCCAATTCTATCGAATCCAGAGGCGACCGTTCGCGACGTTGCCTTTGCCGAACGCAACTGGCACGTCTACCGCAACCACCAACGAGCGGTGCGGACGGGCGATTGGCTGTATATCTGGAACGCATGGCCCGAGCGATACAGTGTTTCTGGAGAGAGTTCGTCTTATGGGTTCCAGGCCGTGAAGGAATTGTGGGAGGCGGCTGAGGCGGGCAAACTCACCGATGCTCAGGCTCTGCTCACGACGAAACCGCAACCGGCCGAGATGCTGTTCAACGTCAAATCGGATCCGAATCAATTCGACAACTTGGCCGCGAACCCCGAGATGGAACCGACTTTGTCGCGAATGCGAGGCCTGCTGCAGCGTTGGCAGGAGGAAACCGGCGATAGCGTGCCTACTCATCCGACCCCTGACCGGCAGGGGCTGCACGAGAAGCTGGGTGGGAAAGTGAAACGTGGTGAACTTCCCGGCGCCGCTCACGACGCCACCACCATCAACGCCTCTGGCCCCGTGACCCCATCGTCTTGATCTACCAACGCCTCACACATTGACTTCGAGCGAGACCGTCTGTTGAACCATCCTTTTGTCTTGGCCAATCAACTGGCCACTCCGCAAGGGCCCGACACGGGTCGAATCCAGCTCGGGCCGATCGACTTGGTCACGGCCATCACGTACCTCATCGGTATCGTCGCGATTGGATTGCTAGCGGCGTGGCATCATAAGAAGAAACAAGGGGCGGCTGAGGAGTATTTCTTGGCAGGCAAGAGTCTCGGTTGGCTCAGCATCGGGATGGCATTGTTCGCCACCAATATCTCGACATTGCACTTGGTGAGTTTCGCACAGAACGGATTTGACACGGGACTGCTCAATGGGAACTTTGAATGGATGGCGGGCTTCACGCTGGTGCTGCTCGGGTTGTTCTTTGCACCTTTCTATATTCGTTCATCGATCGCGACGTTGCCCGATTTTCTCGAGCGGCGATACAACCGTATCTGCCGCGACGTTTTGGCGCTGATCTCGATTGTCTCGGCGGTCGTGATTCACATTGCCTTCGCCCTGCTCACCGGAGGAATCATTCTCGAGGAGTTGCTCGGCGTTTCGATGATGCTGAGCATCGTCGTGCTCTGTGTATTGACGGGCGTTTACACGATTGTGGGCGGACTGCTCGCCGTGGTCGTGACCGAATGCATTCAGACCGTGGTGTTGCTCGCCGGAGCCGCGCTGATCACTGGCCTGGCATTTTATCAGCTCGGTGGCACACCGGACTCCCCGGGAGGATTCGACGGTTGGCAGAACCTCGTCTCGGTGCTCGAGCGTGAGGGGGAACCACAGAAGCTATCGATGCTCCGCCCGCATGGTGACCCCGACAAGATGCCATGGTACGCGATCCTACTGGGATACCCGGTGCTCGGCATTTGGTATTGGTGTGCCGACCAGACGATCGTGCAGCGGGTGCTCGGTGCCAAGGACGAACTCAACGCGCGGCAGGGGCCCATCTTCGCAGGCGTATTGAAGATTCTGCCCGTGTTCCTGTTTGTGTTGCCTGGATTGCTGGCCTACGCCTTGCATCAGGATGGACGCTTGGACCTGTCCTTGATCACGGTCGATGGCGAGGTCAAGAGCAAGGGGATCTACGCGAGCATGATCACGGAGTTGTTGCCGGTGGGTCTGCGCGGGGTATTGGTCGCGGCCCTGATGGCGGCGCTGATGAGCACGGTGTCGGGCGCGCTCAATTCCATTTCTACTCTGGTGAGTTACGACATCATCAAGCGGTTTCGACCGACGATCGATGACGCCTCTCTGGTGCGTTTCGGCCGCATCTCGGCCACGGCTGCTTTGGTATTCGCGGTGGCGATTGTGCCAGCACTCAATCTATTTGAGAGCATCTTCAACGGTATGGCGACAATCATCTCGCACATCGCACCGCCGATCAGTGCGGTACTCGTGCTCGGCGTGTTCTGGCGGCGTTCGAGTTCGCGTGCCGCGGCGACCACGCTGATCGCGGGTTCGTTGCTCGGCATCGGGGTGTTCACCATCAACACGCTGCGGCCCGAAGGTGAACTGAATCAGCTGCCGGGTGGGTTCATGATGATGGCATTCAATCTGTTCGTGATCTGCTGCGTGCTGCAAGTCGTGCTCAGCCTCGCGTTGCCGGATCCGGCTCGTGCTAGCTCCGAAGTGCCCCGTACGGGCGCGGAACTGCGTGGCGCCGATCTCGCTTGGGAAACCCCGCTGGCCGCACTGAAGATCCCTGCCCCGAGTCGCTGGTCGGATCCGCGGTTTCTCTCGATTGGGTTGGCCATCGTGATGGTCGGCTTGTACTGGGTGTTCCGCTAAGCACGTCTGCGGGGAATCTTTCCGCATACAATGTCGTATCTGACGAGGCAGGCGGGCTGTTGATTCACCACCAAACCAGATCCCCTGTCAGCTTGTCTGACAGGAATCGCCGTTTTGTGATTAGAACAATAGAGCGTTCACCCCGCTCCCATGCGGGCTTGCCCCGCATGACAGCAAAGTCTGTCGGCTTGGTTTCCTGTCAGACAAGCTGACAGGGGAACGTGTGTCGATGCCGCGGTTTTCTAATTGCAAAACTTAGCTTCCCGTGCGACAAGCACACGGGGGAGCTGACTTGTGGGGATTCATGAGGAGGCGACGAGTTCTTGGGACGGAGGGCTTGTCGCAGCGCTCTCGCGTCGAGTTAACAAGACTGCTTCGCATCTGAAGTAAGCGGTATTCGGCGTTAGCCCAATGGCTAATAAAGCGAAGCATCTCCCCCGACGTGCATAGCTGGCCCACGATCGGCTCTTTCTCGTTAAGATGGCCTGATTCCGTCAGTCCGTTTCTTCTCACTGAGAGCCTTTCATGCCTTTGCGCACTCCACTGCCGCTGTGTTTTTGTCTTGTTTTGATTTGCGTGTCTGCCTGTTCAGCCCAGCCCTCGGTGCCATCGACCACGGCCAAACTATGGCAGGATGGGATCCCCGGGTCGGATCTAGTGGCTGACGGCGATGTGCCGGAGTTGATCATCCATCAGGTCACAGCGGACGAACCGACCGCGGGCGTCGTGATTTTGCCGGGAGGAGGTTACGGTCATCACGCGATCGATCACGAAGGCTATGCGTTCGCCGAGTGGTTCGCCTCGATGGGTATTTCCTCGGCCATCTGCACCTACCGGATGCGAGGCAAAGGCAACGAGGGCAAAGGCTACGGCCATCCGGCACCGATGATGGATGCTCAGCGCGCGATCCAGACGCTCCGCAGCCGTGCCGAGGAACTCAACTTGGATCCCAATCGAATTGGCGTGATCGGTTTTTCCGCGGGCGGCCACTTGGCCTCGACGGTTTCAACCCATTTCGCCGAAGCGGACTCGGAGGCGAGCGATCTGGTAGCGCGAGTCTCATCACGACCGGATTTTTGCATCCTCTGTTACCCCGTCATTGCACTCGGTAAACCGTTCACGCACCGGGGCAGCCAAATCAACTTGGTTGGCAAAGACGCCGACGCGGACTTGATCGAATCTCTCTCGAACGAGACACAGGTGAGCGAGCAAACCCCACCGACGTTCTTGTTCCATACCGCTGCAGACAAAGCGGTTCCGGTGCAGAATAGTTTGGCGTATTACGAGGCCTGCATCGAACACGGCGTCGACGTGGAGATGCATTTATTTCCAGAGGGACGCCACGGCTTGGGGCTCGCCGCTTCGACGCCAGGGGCTTCCCAGTGGCCCGGCCTTTGCAGGCAATGGTTGACCCGTCAATCGATGGCGGTTCCTAAGAAGTGACAATCATTTCTTGAAACGCCCCACGAAAACCACACAGCGAGAACCATGACACATCCCAAGCACGCCGATACCGACCATCCTGTTCATCAACTGATCGCCGAGCGATGGAGCCCGTATGCGTTTGCGGACCGCGATGTTTCGGATGAGGATTTGCAATCTGTCTTCGAAGCCGCTCGGTGGGCGGCCTCGTCCTACAATGAGCAGCCTTGGAGTTATCTCGTAGCTCGCCGCGAGGACGACGCGGCGTTTGAACGGCTGTGGTCATGTCTGGTGGAAGGCAATCAGGCTTGGACCAAGAGCGTACCTGTATTGGCGATCGGCTGCACGAGCCGAAAGTTTTCCAAGAATGGGAAACCCAATGCGGCCTGTGAGCATGACCTGGGTCTGGCTAGCGCCAATTTGACCTTGGAAGCTACGGCGCGAGGGTTGGTGGTGCATCAAATGATCGGGATTCTACCTGACCGGGCTCGCAGTCTCTTCAATATCCCGGACGATGCGGAAGCCAAAACCGCCCTGGCGATCGGCTACGCGCCGCCGGTGGACGCGGTGCCCGAGGAAGTGCGTGAGCGTGACCTGCAACCGCGAAGTCGCAAACCGCTGCAGGAGTTTGTTTTTGGCGACAAATGGGGCGAGTCGCACACGTTCTAGTCTACGATTGTGTTCAATGGACCTATCTGCAAAAGACGATCCGAGGATGAGGTCTATCCCCAGCACGAGACCGTTCTCGAGAACGTCTCGGTCGCTGATATCGGAGATGTCGAGCAAGTGCGCAAAGCCAAGGCTGTGGGCGTCGCTCGGGCTGTCGATCTCCCACAAGTTTTCCTACGCCGAAGGCGTTGGAGAAAATAGCCGGTGGTTTGAGCGTAAGCGAACACCACCGGATAGATCTTTCGACCGCGAAGCGGTCTTGGTAACCCGACGCGTCAGCGAGGATCACTTGTTCGCCACGCAAAACACTGCATTTTCCTCGCTGACGCGTCGGGTTACCATCGTGATGATGCCCCGAACGGGGGCAAAGTAGATGGCATTGGGGCGGCGCTACCCAGTGACTCACGGCACTCGGCTCACTATTGTCGCATCCATGCCCATTTCGCTGGTCGCGATCCACCAACGGTCTTACCGGACAGACGGCTAGCGAAGCGGTTTTTTCGACTTGACTGCCGATAGCACGACATCATCGTTGATCAGCTCTTCGTTCATCTTGGCGCGGTACTCCATCATGCTCCCGGGACCTTGGAAACCGACAACGGTTTCGTCCCAATCGAGTTGTTTGCTGAGCAGGTATCCGTTGTCGACGTCGAATCGAATGCTGCCGTCACTGAGTTGCTGAACGACTTGGGCGCGGAGCGATTCGGAATGAATCGGTGTCAACGTTTGGCTTTTCACTGAGATTGTCGCGACACCGGCGCTGACTTTCTTCAGCGTGTAGACCTGGCGGATTTTGATTGTTTTGACTTGCTGGTCGTCTGTCCGCGCCTTGATTTCCGATGGCACGGTCCATTTGTCGCCAATCGCGACCGGATCCGCTGGCAGGCTCAATGTCAGCGATCCCATGCCCAAGGATGCCTTTGACCCCGCATGGCTCTCTCGGTCCAGTTCGGTGCCCTTCGCATCGATGGTGACCGTGGCCAGCGGGGTACCGATTTGGTCGGCGACCACGCGGAACGCTGCTGGCGGTTTCTCACCGGTGCGACTATCCCACCGGATTTCGTCTTTGTCCCCGTTTTGCTGGGTCATCTCGACCGAGTCGATCTGGTGGTCAAAGGTGATTTCCTGTTCGTTCACATTCTGTACTTTCCAGGACCGCACACTCGTCGTGTACACGTTGGCGATCTCTTCGGTGCCGTTCATCCGCGTTTTCGTTTTGGCGACATGGGTCACTTTGTAGCGGATCGTCTGTTCGGGCGAGAGTTGATGGCGGAGTTGGTAGGTGGCGTCCTCTGACTTGGCCAGCACGCTCTCACCGGATCCAGCGTTGCCGCTGTCGGCGGCCATCGAGAGGGGTGCCGTGGCGAGGGCTAAGCTGACGAAGGTGGCGAGCAAGCGAATAGGCGGGGCGAGGCGAACAGACATCGTGTTTCGGGCTCCGGAACGGGGGCGGGCAAAGGATGACGTCCCCGCGTGTAGCAGAAGCCAAAAGTCGACCGCTAGGGCTGAATTTCGACCTGGCGAGGGAGTTTCGCTCCAACTACCTTGGTAGCAACAGGTTACCCGCACCGAGCGATTGTGAAATCAAAATGAAGATTGGGTTACCGACAGATTATCCACGAGTGTGCAGAGTCGAATAAGCCTACGAACCGGCGTGGACGCGAGGGCGTTGAATCCCATAGAACTCGTTTTTTGCGACCGCTTCGAGAGCGCCGTCAGGGGCCCCGGCAGCTGAGTACAAAAACTTGAGTCAAACGGTTTGACTTGTTTGCTATCAAATCTAGAATCTGCCTCACTCGCCGCAGGAGAGCCATCGGGCGGAAACGGCTGAGTCATTTTTGGAATCCGTTCCAGTTTTCACAAAAACATCGTTTTTCGCTGAGTTCATCACGTCTTCAGGCGGGTTGGGCGGTGGCGGGAAGCGGGGTCGGAATCTGTTTGAGTTTTAGCGTTGACGCTCACGCGGCACCGCTTCCGTCATCATCATCCACGAGGGAGTTGTCGCTACCGGTATGTCGTCGACGCAAGGCAGCATCGAGACGCAGGAGGCCATCGAGCAATTTGCCGATGCCTTGCGACAACGCATCGGGTCGGACCGGTTCCGCTTGTGGTTCACCCACGGGATCGAGTTTGATCTCGAAGCCTCCGATGAGACGGTCGATGGGCAGGCTGACGTGGTCGTGTTGCGGGTGAGTGGCCCGTTTGCAGCGGACCGCATTTCCAAAAACTTCACTGCCGACCTCCGCGCCGCGGCCACCATGGCATTGGGAGATCACGGGCGTTTCCGGATGCTCGTCGAAGCCGCCGCGACGCAGCCGCCGCTCATCGACGAGGCCGACACGGCAACCGATGGCCGGACCGAGGGCACCGGTAACAAGCGGTCTGCCCGCGAGACTGCATCGAAGAGCACGGCTCGCCGCCGAGGGCGGGCCAAAGGGCCGTCCGGGAAACTATCGAGCCTGTTAGCCGATTCCAAATTGACTCAGTCCGCCGAGGAGGCGGCCGAGGAAGCCGACGCGGCGGATTTCAGCAGAGACCGAGCAACGGCCCGCAGCAACGCCAGAGACGAGTCGGGCTCGGCTCCGAGTGCCCCATTGCCGGAATCACTCCCGACCGCTGGCCGGACGCTCGATAGCTTCATCACAGGGCCCTGCAACGAATTCGCTTTCTCAGCAGCGACGATGGCGATGTCGACACCCGAAGTGGCCACGCCGCTGTTCCTGCATGGCCCGACAGGGACGGGGAAATCCCATTTGCTGGCAGCGATCGCCGAAGAATTCCGCCGCCGGCGGCGGATGCGACGAGTGATCCTGTTGACGGCCGAGCAGTTCACGAACGACTTCGTCGGCTCGGTCAACTCGACGGGGCTGCCGAGCTTCCGCCGCAAGTACCGCGAGGTGGACGCGTTGTTGATTGACGATGTTCACTTCCTGGCGTCCAAGACAGCCACGCTTCGCGAAGCCCTGTACACGCTCGAAACGCTCGCGTCGGCGGGCAAACCGCTCGTGTTCACGGCGAACCTTCCGCCAGCGGATATTCGTGGGCTGACCGGGGAAGTGGCCGGGCGAATGTCCTCCGGTCTGGTCTGCCCACTGTTGGCACTCGATGCCGAAACCCGTTTGAATCTCTTAACGCGGTTGGTCAAAACCCGCTGCGTGCTCGACTGTGACCCAGGGCTATTGGCCGAGGTGAGCGAAGCGATCGGCGGTGACGCCCGCGCCGTCGCTGGCGTGGCCAATTTGATTGGGATGCTACAACGAATGTTCCGCCGCGAACCCACGATCGACGAAATCCGTCAGTTCGGTGGCGATCTGATGCGAAACACGCGTGCGGCACCTTCTCTGAAGTCGATCGAGCGAGCTGTTTGTGACGCTTTTGGGTTGGAACGAGACGGACTTCGCGGGAAAGCCCAGACACGGCGGGTGAGCGAACCGCGGACGCTGGCGATGTACCTCGCTCGGACACACACCGGCAGCGCGTATACTGAGATCGCTCAACACTTCGGCCGCCGCAGCCATACCGGGGCGATCGCCGCCCAACAGAAAGTTGCTCAGTGGTTGGCTGATGGAAAACAGATCGGCGGTGGTGACGCAGCCATGGCCGCTGCTGATGCGATCGCCCGTGTCGAAGCCCGACTGCGTGCCTAATCGGCCGCCGACACGACAGCCGTCGAGCCGCCCCGGTTTGGCTCGATTGACCAATCGCTTATTCTACGAACTCCAAGCTCCTCCAACCCACTGTCACACGGATGATCAAAGACGACAAGTTTCCGGCTTCCGGATTTCGTGACAAGAAGAAGAAGGAGATCTCGGCCAGCGAGATTCTGCAGCGGCAACCGCCATACGAACTCGAAGCCGAAATGGGCGTGATCGGCAGTATCCTGATCATGCCCGATATCTGCGACGAAATCGCGTCCCTACGAGCAGACGACTTTTACGACGACGCCAACCGGATTATCTACGGTCACTTGCGTGACATGTACGATACCGGCGAGAAGATCGACATCACGCTGTTGGTCTCCCGCATGCGGACGTCGGGTGAATTCGAGAAAATTGGCGGCGCCGCGTACCTGGCGCGGCTCTCGGGCAGTGTCGCCAACGCTGCCCACGCGGTGTTCTATGCAGAGATCGTGACCGAGAAAGCGGTTTTCCGACGCCTGATAGGGTCGAGTACCGAGATCCTCCGGGAAGCTTACGAGCAATCCAGCACCGCGAAAGAACTCTGCGCCCAAGCGGAACAGAAAGTGTTCGCGATCATGGACGGGCGTAGCAGCAATTCCGTGTCGGCGATTAGCGATGTCCTGCATCAAGCGATGGACCGCATGGAAGCCCGGATGCGAGACGACTACGTCGAGGGAGGTGCCGAGACAGGCCTGACCGATTTCGATCAGATGACCGGCGGGCTGCACTCGGGCGAACTGATCATTCTCGCCGCCCGCCCCTCGATGGGCAAAACAGCACTGGCGATGAACATTGCCGAGAATGTCGCCTGCGTTCAGCGCGAACCCGTGCTCTTTGTGAGTTTGGAAATGTCGGCGATCGAACTGGCCGACCGCTTGCTCTGTTCGATGGCGCGCGTCAACGGGCACCGGCTGCGAAACGGTACGATCTCGTCGGATGATCGTGATCGGCTGGTCGGCAAAGCCAACGAGGTCAGCCAAGCGCCTTTGTTCGTCGACGACTCGCCGAGCCGGACGGTGAGTGAAATCGCGGCGGCGGCCCGGCGGATCAAACGTCGCGAGGAAGGCCTTGGGATGATCGTGATCGATTACCTGCAGTTGATTGAGCCCGACAATTCGCGAGACCCTCGCCAGGAACAGGTCGCCAAGATCGCCCGGCGGCTCAAGGGGATGGCCCGGGAACTCGAGGTCCCATTGCTGTGTTTGTCCCAGCTCAACCGGCAGGCCGAAGAAGGCAAAGATCACCGGCCCAAGCTCAGCCACCTGCGGGAATCCGGTGCTATCGAACAGGATGCTGACGTGGTCATGTTCGTCCACCGCGAAGAGTACTACCACCGCGGCGATGAAAAGGCGCAGTACGCAGGCCAGGCCGAGATCATCATCTCCAAGCAACGTAACGGCCCCGTCGGCGACGTCGATCTAACCTGGGAAGCCGACTTCACGCGGTTCACCAATCGTGCCGCTGAGCACCACAGCGAATTTGACGACTACCGTGAATTCACCTCACCCGGTGGATTCTGAAGCCGCTTCGTCGCTTTGGAGAAGTCGCGTCTCTGGACGGCGGACGATCGCCGCCGCGCCGACCCGATGACCCCCGTGGCTAGTCAAGCTTGTTCGGATTGACTCACCGAAGCGGTGTACCGCCGGCCGAGCAGCCACATAGCGAACATCCAGCTGGCGCCCAAGAACAATGGACTCCAACGAGGCCAGGCCGCCGAGAGCCCCGCGATGACAAAGAAGATCGCGCCGGAAATCGCATTGCCGCCCCAGAGATGACCCGCCATGGCGAAGAACCCAAAGCCGCTCATCATGGCTGCCAAGACCATCACATCGGTGTGATCAAAGTAACCCGCCGCCCATAGCAAATTGACCAGGGTGAGCGAGGCCAGGTAGCCCAGCCAGATTGACCAAACAGGGCGTTCGGCAACACCGCGCGGCATCCAGCACCCATCGCGTGAGTAGTGAATGGTCCATCCGATGCCGATGAGCATCAACAGACGCGGCACGAAATACCCCAGCATCGAGGCGGTGCTGAGCGCCGAGTCGGACATCGCCTGGCGAACCTCAGGCGTCATCGCTTCGGCAATCCCGAACATCAGTACGTGCGCCACGAGCACGATCACACCGATGCGAACCAGAGCGCGTCCCCAATTGGAGAACGCATCCTGATGTTGATCCCGGGTTAACTCACGCGAAACTTTGCTGAAGATTCCATCCGGGCCCGCCTGGGGTGGCTCCCCGGCCAAAATGCGGTGGAGGTCATCGGCGAGATCATCGGCGGAGCGATACCGCCGCGTCCGATCAAACGCCATCGCCCGCACGAGAACATGCTCGAGATCGGCCAGCTGCGGCAACCGGGGCATCCCGCCTGGCCAAGTCAAACGCAGCGATGGCACGTCATCGCGGAGCACATTGCCGAGCACCTCCGCAGTCGATTTGCCGGTGTGTGGCGGTAGACCGGTGAGCAGCGCGAATAGGATCCCACCGAGCGAGTAGATATCCGTTGCTGCGGTGACGTCTAATTCCCCTCGAGCTTGCTCCGGGCTCATGAAATGGGGTGTGCCAATGATCTGGCCATCCTTGGTCATCCCCGGTTCATCGCGGTGCCATTTGGCGAGCCCAAAGTCGACAATCTTGAGTTGACCATCATTATCAATCAGCACATTGTCGGGCTTGATGTCCCGATGGATGATCCCTCGACGGTGCGCGTATGCGACGGCGCGAGCGATATCACGGACGTGTGCGATGGCCACGCAGATCGTGTCACGCTCGGAGTCCGACTTCGAGCTGCGCGGATCACCGGCGCTGCGTTCGAGATGCGCATGGCGTCGATTCACAGCCGCCTGCAGCGACTCCCCGCTGACCAAGGGCATGACGAAGTAATCCATTCCACGCCAACTGCCGATGGCATGAATCGGCAGGATGTTCGGGTGCGAAAGCGCCGCAGCCGCTTCGGCTTCAATCCGAAAACGCAACTTCAGGTCCGCATCGGCAAGCACCCCATCACTGATCAATTTCACGGCAACGTCGCGGCGTAGGCTGAGCTGCGTCGCTGCGTAGACAGTCCCCATCCCACCGCGGGCGATCTCGTGGGTCAAGAGAAAATCGTCGAGGCATTCGCCGATCAAGGACCCTTCGTCGGGATCGCAGTGAGGGTCCCACCACCTCTGGTTCGCTGCGAAACTACGCAGTGGCTCGGCATGTTGAGGGAAGCGAGCGATCATCTCATCGACTCGAACCGGATCGCCCGCCTCGCGCTGCTCGATAAAATGAGCCAACACTGATTCCAAGGAGGCATCAGGATCGATCCCACCGCCGCCAGCGGCTTGGGTGGGGGCGGGTTCGGAACGATGGGACGACTTTTTCATCTGTTTCAGTATAGCCCGCCTAATCGATCCCCAGCGGGCCGGTCTGTTCGATTTCAGCCAACTGGTCATCACGGCTCTGCAGCTTCGCCGCCCGGCGTTTGGTCCATGATGCCGCCATCTGCCGGTCGGTTTGGAAGACCAGAGGAGGATCATCCGCGTACTCCCTCAGCACCTCGATTGACTCGTCCGGCGGGCGAGCGGATCGCTGCAACCAGGCGCCGACTCCGCCGGGACGCAGGAAGAAGGGCGAGCGATGATGGCCGTGTTCCATCACGAATGGCAACGCCGGGCGCATGATCAAACTCATCGACAACTCGGCTGGCGCGTTGTCGTCGCCTCCGCCGTCACGAAAGGAGAAGATTCCCGCGGCCAGCAACAGGCGATCGTCTGTCGCTGAAAAGCTCACTTCGGTCCCCTCGGTTTCGCCCCAATAACTGGGTTCACGGAACGAAGTCATGGGCACCACGCAGCGATACTTTTCAAAGGACTTTTTCCACGGCCACTTCTCGCGGGACTCGATCCGCGTGTTGTTGAGGGCTGGACCACGCCCCGACGAGCGTCCGCCACCTTTGCCCATCCCAAACGTCATCGGCCGCAGCTCGCGATCGCCCTCGCGATTGAGCACCGCGACGGGAGCTTTTGAAAAGGGGAACACCTCGTCGGGCAGATCGAAATCGAATGCAGGTTGCACGTCCAGTTCACGGCAAACCGAATGCATGTTGGTTCGCAGTTGGTATCGGTTGCACATTCCGGGTGACTCTACAATTGAGGACGCATGATCTCCCAAACCGACGAGGCCGCGGTGACGTCCCCGCGGTTGGCCGCCGCGCGACCGTAGACGACACGGTTGTACGCATCGACCACTCGCCAAGCAGGTTGTTTGAGTGTAGGGAATTGGTTTGCCAAACGCCGCACAAATTCGCTGGGCGTTTCGTCCTCGCCGCGCTGAACCCCTTGTTCGCGGCCCCATGCCTCCAAGGCCTGAAAGGTGACCACGACGACTTCGCCAGCATCCACTCCACCGACGGGGTTGGCGAACGACGAGAACGGCCGCCCAGCCGGCTCGAGCGACTTTCGCTTGCGGCGCGTGGGCGTGACGGGCTCGATGTTGTCTCCACCGTTGAGCCAACTGTGCAGCCAGGCCAACCAGGCCTCGCGATACAGATAAACGTATACCGCGACAATAATCAGCAAGATCACAAACAACAGGAACTTCAACATCCCCGTAAGCGCGCCACTCCAATCGGTCGTTGACGTAGGCGGCGTGGACGGGGAGGCAGCGGTCTCAGGAGGCGGAGAGTCGGCAGGGTCTGGCTCGGCAGAATCGGGATCAGTGGAGTTCGGGTCTGCCGAATCGGGATCGGAGGGGTCGGCATCCGAGGGTTCGTCCGCCGGGTTGTTCTCGGGGGACTGCGGATCGTTTGACTCGGGACTCGATGATTCGTCGTTGGGCTGCGTCGATTCGTCCGAGGAGTTGCTCTCACTGGACTGCTCGCTCGACGATTGAGCGGACTCGCTGGGATCCGATTCGCTGGATTGGTCCGCATCCGAACCGCTATCCGAGTCGCTCGGCGAAGCCGCCGATTCGGACTTCCCGGGCTGATCGGGTGACTCGTCAGAGCCGGCGGGCTTGGTACCGCCTTTGTCCTTGCCCGCCGGACCATCGTCGCGATTTCCCCTGTCGCCTCCCGGTTCCGCATCGGGCTGATCTGGACTCGTGATCTGGGGCGCCCCCTCCGGCTTCTGGGCATCGGGCCGCGGGGCACCCGTCGTCGGCGCGTTCTCACCGGCAAGATCGGCACCCTCCTCGCCCCACCCCAGGCGGCTGGCCTTCGTCGAATCGGAATCGGTTAGGAAATCGGGCAGCCGTGTCGCGATGAGCGTCTGGCCAGGCATCGGGGCGAGAAACGCGAGGAGTAGAATCAGGAAGATCATGCCAACGCCGCCCGCCAACCAGGCGATCGTGACCTGAGTCGACATCTCCGTACCACGCTGGCGAAGGTAGCGGCGCAGATTCAGAAACGACGTGACGACCAATAACGAGAGGCTCGTAAAGAGATAGAGCGACAGGTACCACTTCGCTCGCTGCCAGATATTGGGATCGTTGTTCAAGAAGAACTGGCCGATACCGAACAGAGGCAGTGCCCCGATGGCGAGGTAGAGTACCGTCATTCCAGGCTGATGGCCGGCACGTCGGTTGGAGCTACGCGGCTGCCAGCCTGTCGATGGTGCGGGACCGGCAACGGAGGGAGGACTGCGTTGCTGGAACCATTTTCGAGCATTGTCGATGAGCCCTCGGCCACTGCTATCGACACCATCGTCAATGATCGTGCAGTCATGCACGATGCGATCGGCCAGGTAGCCAATCGTGAGAATGACCGCCAGTGTAAAGACGGGATCCTTGAGGAACTTTGTCATGACAAAGAAAGTCGCTGCTCCCAAACACACCGCGTAGACCGACGCCTTTTCGCGGCTCTCTTCGATCGTCACCCGGGCCAGCGCCGTCGCGCCCATGGTGTAGCACATCAGGGTCCACGCCCCGCGTTGGGAATAGTTACCGTGGTAGAGCACCAACATCAAAAAGTTGGCCAAGCTATTGAGCAACCACCAGATCAACGCGGGCGCAATCGCGAGGGCAGCGTAATCGGCGAGCGTTTGATAGCGACGAGACACGGAACCGGAACAGAGCGGAGGAGAGAGAGCTAGAAGCTATTAACCAGGAGCTAGGAACCATCATACGCTTGCAAGCGTGCGACGAGGGTGGCGAGACGGGCCGATGCGTTGGGCAAGGTGACTTCGGCCAGTTCCATCAAGTCGGCGATGGGGCCTTTCATTTTCTCACAGTTTTGTTCCATCTCGACCGCCACGGTCCGTGTCCGCTCGAGTCGTTGACGGCACAGTCCTTTGCGAGCCTTCCATCGAGCGACCTCTTTTTTTTCATCGGCTGCGGGAACCGCTTGACCGGCACCCACAACGGATTGCTTGCGACTGAGTCGGTCGAGCGCTTCGCTGTGTCGCTGCTCGGCGAGTCGCAGCTGCCGCTTCCAATATACCGGATAGTCCTGCGAAAAGTGGTGTTGGGATTTGTTGATCACCGCCCGGACTTGGTGCCCCTGCTGCAGCAATCGATCACCCAGCCGGTCCACTGCCCGTCGGAGCTCGTCGAGAGATTGGATACTGCCTACGTCTGCTTCGCTCATGAGAGCTCCTGGGGGCGTCTTCGATCAAATTCGAAACCGCATTTTATTCTATCCGCTCAGCCATTTTTTTTCTTCAAAACGTTGCTTTTCGTGTGACAGGCATCCGAGAGAGCAATCCTTCGGGCAGCCGACCACTCGTAAGGAACGCGGGAGTAGTAAGTGCCGTATTGGACGAAGCAACGAACTGCTGGACACCAAGAAGTAGGTTCATCCGACGGAAGCGTGCGCAGAGCACAGCGGAAGGTTTTTTGAGGCATGGCTCTCGTATCCAATGATCGTTCAAAAATGCGTCCCTGACGAACAAACGCTCGCCAGGGACCGACAACACCATTGGCGTACCGCTTTTGCAGGGAAACGCTGGCGACCGAGATATCCCTTGCCAAGCCAGCACCTCTGCAGAGCTCGGCTCCGTTTCTCCCGGCAGTGCCAGTCTAAAATTGATAATCACATCCCACAAATAAATCCTTCGATACGGGAGCCATGCCTTGAAAACCTCGGGCGCACGCTTCCGTCGGATGAGCCCTATTTTCTTCAACGCCTTCGGCGTAGGAAAACTTGCGGGGCTCAACAGCTCGTCGCCTTGTCCACCACCGAAAAGCTTTCGCAAAACTGGCTACTTACTGATCACGCGTTGCTTGGCTGGGGCCACAACGTCGTCAAATGGCCTCAAAACGGCCAGTTTTGGTCGGTTAGGTAATTTGTGCAGGCAGGTTTTGCAGCATCCCGGTCCGCTTGAGCTGATTATGTGCATCAAGACAGGTCCTGAGGCCGAAATCGTTAGTGAAGACGACTATCACTTTTACAAACTGAACCGCGCCGGAGAAGGATTCGAGCATGAATCGTTGGCTATTGATCGGATCGTTAACGGGCCTGATGGCCCTCAGCACGGGGTGCCTGCACCACAACACCCGTGGTGGATGCCAGCCCTGTGGTACCGGCGGCACCGGAGCGGCTTGCGCCGACCAGTGCAATACGGGCCAGTGCAATACAGGCCAGTGTGGTAGCCCAGGCTGCTCCTCGTGCCTGGGCACCCAGGGTGGCCTGTTCGGCAAAGCGAGAGGCCGGATCGCCGGCTGCTTTACCGGCAGTCAACCGGAGTGCAACGATGGCTGCAATAGTGGCTGCAATAGTGGCTGCCAGGGGAATTGTGGCGGGAACTGCTATGGTCGACATCCAAACTGCTGCGGCAGTCGCGTGGGTTGCCAAGCCGGACCGCTGGGATGGCAACAGGGGGGGCTCGACTACAGCTCGCACCTCAATCCCGGTTGCATGGGGCATCAGGCTGGCCAAGCCGTTGCCAGCCAACCGTTCACGCCGGGTCAGCCCTCGGCGCAGGTGGCGTACCCCTACTACACGCACCGGGGTCCTCGCGATTTCCTGATGGCTAACCCACCATCGATCGGTCCCTGATCGATCCCGGACCAGCCTCACCTGAGCCTCTAATCGGCTCGGGCACCGCGAACCTATGCGAGACGGATTTGTCTCGCATAGGGCTTTTGTGTCGGTGGTTGTTTCCCAACCGCCATTGACCTCCTATCGTAGTGAACGTGGCAACGGGGACCTCTTGCAGCGGGCTCCCTGTCTTGCCCACCACCAAATTCAGTTTGGTGTTCGCTCATTCTTCTTCCATTCGCCGCCTGGTGTAGATGAATCCGTCATGGCATCTGATTTTCGTCTCAAAGAGTCTCTGCCCGATCTGACGGAACAGATTGTGGCGACGTATACCGCTGACGATGCCATCAACCATCTCGGCCATTGTCCCCTGCCGAGCTACGAAGCGGTCGTGCGTATCCTGTTGGATTTGAAAGACATTCTGTATCCGGGGTACCGCCGCAACACCAACCTGCACGCCGGTAACATTCGCTACCACGTCGGCGGCTTGATCGATTCACTGCATGACCAGCTGACCGTGCAAATCGGCCGCGCCCTGCGTCACGAACAGCGGGTCAAGGATCAGCAAACAGACTGCATCGACGAGATCGACTTCGAAGCCAAGGGGCAGGCGATGACGATCGAACTGCTCAAACGCATCACGAAGCTCCGCAAGACTCTTGCCACGGATGTGGAAGCCGCCTTTGCGGGCGACCCTGCCTGTCAGACGACCGATGAAATCGTCTTCTGCTACCCCGGCTTTGAGGCCATCACGGTGTACCGAATCGCTCACGAGCTGGTCGAATTGGGGGTGCCGTTTATTCCGCGGATGATGACGGAATGGGCGCACCAGCAAACAGGCATCGATATCCACCCCGGCGCAACGATCGGCGACTATTTCTTCATCGATCACGGGACCGGCGTCGTGATCGGTGAAACCTGCGAAATCGGTGAGCATGTCAAGCTCTACCAAGGCGTGACGTTGGGGGCGGTCAGTTTTCCAACCGACGCCGACGGGACGTTGATTCGTGGCCAGAAACGGCATCCCACGATCGAAGACAATGTCGTGGTGTACGCCAACGCAACAATCCTCGGTGGTCGTACTATCATCGGCCACGACAGTGTCATCGGGTCAAGTGTCTGGTTAACTCGCAGCGTGTCTCCGGGCACCACGGTGTTGGTTGAAACGCCGCAGCTGCGGGTCCGCGGGAGCGAGGGTGCCAAGGATGACTTGGCACCGGAACTGAACTATCAGATTTAGAGGTAGATCGTGCGAAAGGCGGAACGTGCTACGCTGTTACTTGAGCGTCTCGACGAGTTCTACCCGAACCCTCCCATCCCGCTGGATCATCAGGATGAGTTTACGCTCCTCGTCGCGGTGCTCCTGAGTGCTCAGTGCACCGACAAAAAAGTCAACGAGATCACACCCGCGCTGTTCGAAGTCGCTGGCACGCCGCTGCGGATGCAAGCACTCGGCGAAGACGGCATCCTGCAGATCATTCGGCCGCTGGGACTTTCCAAGCAAAAGGCCAAAGCCCTCGCGGGGCTCTCGAAGATCCTCGTCGACCAGCATGATAGCCAGGTTCCTCGATCGTTCGAGGAACTCGAAGCCCTGCCGGGCGTGGGCCACAAAACCGCGAGCGTGGTGATGTCACAGGCCTTCGATGTGCCCGCATTTCCCGTCGATACCCACATCCATCGTTTGGCCCAGCGATGGGGACTGTCGTCGGGCAAGAGCGTCGTCCAGACGGAAAACGATTTGAAAAAGCTATTCCCCGAATCGTCTTGGAACCGACTGCACCTGCAGATAATCTTCTACGGACGCGAACACTGCACAGCCCGAGGGTGCGATGGCACCCGCTGCGGCCTCTGCCAGGAACTCTACCCGAAACGCCGCAAAGCGGTCGTTTGGAAGAAACCCTGAACCTCAATACGCCATGTCTTCCCCGTGGATAAAGTGACGTGTGCGGGGCTCGTGATCGTTACGGCGATGCGTGACACCGTTAAATTTCCGCGGCGAATGATCCAGGCGACCACGCGTGTACCCGTCGAGGTCCCTGTAGTAGCGACTATCTCCGGCGCCGGGGTAGGCGAGTGGCCCATACGAGCGACTGCCATAAATCGATCGGTACCCTGACCCGCCGTAGGCACCCGCTCCGTTGCTGTTGCTCGGGGTCGCATTGCCGGCAGTGCTCGCGGCGTTATTGCCGAAGCCACCATAGCCGCTGCTGTTGTAGTAGGACCCGGCGCCCTGTGGCGACGCCCCATACGCTTGCGAGACCGCATTCGCTCCGGTATCGGCGGCCAGGGCCTGCTGGGCCGAACCCGCCGCCAGGACCATCGTGGAAACACACAAGAAAGTGGTGATACGCGACATGACTCGATCCTCAGGAAAGCCCGTCCAGACCGCGATACCGACAGGGTAGATGTGGTGCGGACGAGCGTGAAACTCATTTCATGATGATACCCGACATTGCATTCCTCGTGCCAAACGGATCAGCCAGATTTTGCGTGAGCCGGCAAATTGTGCTGGGCTGTTCAAAAGTGGTATTGATACCTTGTCCTCGGATTGCATTTTTATTTCGCCAACGCAAAACGATCGAGTCTCCCCTCGCCCCCACGAAGCGCGGTGGAGAGAGGAGACTCGGTAATGGAAGGAGGCTCGCTTCGAACACGAACAAAGCGGAAGAAAACCTGCGCAAGCAATAAGCGACTCAATCCCAACTATTTAACAGCCCGGGGCAGGCTCATTCGGGAGGGGCGTGCGCCGCTTCTCTCGGTTTGGACATTGGTTATTGCTGCGGAATCGTCTTGGGGAAAGGACGACATCCAAACTGGACGAGGGAAGCAAACGCAATCGGCGATGCGAACCAGCCTACGGCCGCTGACACCGCTACGTCTCTACATGCCGCTGAAGCATGGGTTTTTCGTGGTTCGCTCGAATCCCTTGAACCAACTCTGCTGCCGGTCTAGGAACGCGGGAGTAGTAAGTGGCGTAGTGGACGAGCCGATGAGCTGTCAGTTACCCACAAGTATTCCGTTAGAGATTTCAGAGAATTGCCGTAGGTGGTGTTCGCTCGCGCTCAAACCACCGGCTATTTTCTTAAACGCCTTCGGCGTAGGGTCGCGTGTGGGTAATCAACAGGAGGCGACGAGTCCAAAGCCGCAGGACTCGTCGCCTCGTCCACTACTAAAACCGACACTCATTCATCGTGTGTTGCTTACGCGAGAGGAGCCACCGCGTGCACGCGGACACTCGCCGCGTAAACGTTGACGTCAAAGGACTTCAACACATCGGCCAAGCCCGCATGCAGTGTTGGTTCGCCACAGCATGAGTCGGTCGTCCCACAGCAATCACTCTGGCTGGCTTCGGCGTAAACGTTCAAATCCGCTCCGGTATCGGTCACAACGACGCTGTCGAAGCCCGCATCGAGCAAGGCACCGCGATACTCATCAATCATGATCGCCCCAGAAATGCAGCCAATGTACGCCGCCACGCTGTCTTTGACCGCTTCGGGGAGCTGCTGTTTCAGTGCGATGTCACTAATCGCCACGCGACCTCCCGGCTTCAGGACTCGACGGATCTCGCGCAGGACGGCGGCTTTGTCATCGACGAGGTTGATCACACAATTGCTGATCACACAATCCACGCTCTCATCGGCGAGCGGCAGTTGCTCGATGTTGGCTTCGTGGAGCTCGACATTGCTCAATCCAAGCTTGGTAGCCCCCGCGCGAGCTCGATCGAGCATATCGGGCGTCATGTCGATTCCGATTGCTCTGCCCGCATCGCCGACAGCCTGGGCAGCGAGAAACACATCCATGCCACCCCCGCATCCCAAATCGACGACCACCTCGCCTTCGCGCAGTCCGGCGGTCGCCAACGGGTTGCCGCACGAGACCCCCATGTTGGCCTGGGTCGGTAGCGACTTCAGATCGTCGGCGGAATATCCGAAAGCCGACGCGATGGACCGGACCGCATCGGAATCATTGTTCAGACCGCTGCGAGCCACAGCTGCATACTGGTCTTGAACAGAGGCGGTTTTGTTGTGTTGGTTCATGGGATGCAGCCAGAGGTCAGAGGGAGCGCGTCAACGGCGCCCAAGCACTCTGGGCCTGCCCGCCAACGCATGGTTTATCGTCGTTCTACGATAATGCGCGGCAGCGAGTTTCGTCAACAGGCTGTTAAAGTGTCTCGGGCACTTGGGCGCCTTCGACGAGTGATTCGAATTCGTCATCGAGACGCTGCATCATGCTGTTTTTGTCACCGGTCCAGTGGACGTGTGGGCCAACGTAGGCATCGATAAAAAAGGGCACGAGCAGCCCCTCGCCTCGGGGCAGTGCTTTGCCGAGACCATAAAGGAAAACGGGCAAGATCGGGACCTCGGGATGCCTCCGAGCGAGATGGGCGATCCCCCTTTGAAACGGCTCGCGCTGTTCGGGTTCGCCCCGTGTGCCCTCGGGGAATAGCAACACGATCGCGCCCTGTTCGAGCTGTTCGCTGATAGGATCGAGCGGATGTCCGCGGCCTCTGCGAACATCCCGATCGATTGGGATGATCCCGAGCACTCGAACCGAGAACCATGCAAACCACCGCGTGCGCAGGAAATAGTCCGCTGCGGCCACGGGACGGACGCGGTGCAGTTCGCTCATGGGAAACAGCGTCATCAGCGCAAACGTGTCGAGATGGCTGTTATGATTGGCCACGACAAGCAGCGGCCCCTGCTCGGCGAGTCGTTCCCGCCCCCGCACGTTCATGCCCATGATCACCAGCATCACCGGCCGCACGATCAGCAGGAAAAACAGGTATCGCAGTACCGGTTGAGGCCCCTTGGCAACGATGCCCGCAATGACCGCAGGATCAACCGGCGGCCCATCCCCATCACTGCCGTCGGCGGGCGTCTCGTCACGCTCACAGGGGAGGGGCTGAGCCATAGCAGGACCACACAGAAAGTAGAAATAGACAGAAACACGGGCACAGTGCCAGAAAACTCAGCCGGCCCCGGGCCGGCCCAACGGCGATCCGAAATGCTGCTGGATCGGGAAGGGATATGTGCACAGAGCCTGTTGAGTGTGTATTATATCGACTGAAACGCACATTTTGCGAAAGTAGCTTGTTTCATCGGCATCGCTGGCACCTTCGACGGCGAAGGAACCAGGCGAGAGAACGCCGAAAAATCCCAACCTGGACCAACCCATGTACCGTAATTACCTCGCGACCGCCCTCATCCTCACCATCACTGGATTGTTGCTGCCAGCAGAATTGTTGGCTCAATACGGAGTCTACGGGCCCTATGGTCGGCGCGGAGGCTCAACGGCTGCCGGTGATCAAATGCGGGGTGCAGGTGCCCTCGCGGTCGGCCTCGGCCAAGGATCGCTGCTGGAATCGATGTCCGCCACGCAGCTGCAGAAGGCGCTGCAGGAACGGCTCAAATTGCGACAGGAATCTCTCGAAGGTTACTACAACAACAAAGCCTTTCGCGAGGAAGAGCTCAAGCGGAAGACTGCCGAAGGCGTCGCGAACTACAAGGCCGCCGCCAAACGCTCCACCCACAAGCGGCTGTCGAAATCGCAGATCCACCCTTCGACCGGCGAACTCTATTGGCCCAAACCACTCGATGCCAAGGAACTCGAGCCCTACCGCCGACCGATCGAAGAATCGCTGGCTAAACGCGGCAGCCCTGGCGAGACCTACGACCGCTTCGATTACCTGAAGGTGGCCAAGATGCTCAACTTGATCTCCGAAGCCGTCGATTCGATCAAGGACAAGTTGGATGCTGCCGAAGTGGTGGCCCTCAAGCAGTATCTCGAACAAATCGATTACGACGCCCGATTCAACGCTGCTGACGAACGGATTGACTACTGACTTCACTACCTGAAGGGGTCCAGCCGGACGTTGAAAAATCCCTGATCGCGATTGGCGTGATGGTCGCTGGACCATTGGACTTCGTTGATGCGCAGGCGGCGCGCATGGCCGTCGAACAGGCCGATGAGCGTTTGTCGGAGATCTTCAGCGAGTTCCGCTTCGATTTCTTTGAAATCCGCCGCCCCGAAATGACAGGCGGTCGAGGCGATGGCAACGGGGCTGTGGAACCAAGTGTCCTGTTGCAACAGGCGGTTGAGGAGCGAGATTCGCGGCACTGGGACTTCGCGATCATGCTGACCGCGTCCGAACTCGCTGGTAACTATTCGCCGTTCTGCTTTGCCGCCCTGAGCCGGCCCCTCGATGCAGCGGTTCTGTCGATGTCACTGATCGATCCGATGGCACTCGGCATCGAAGCCAACCGCGACGAAAGGGTCCAGCGGATTGCCCGGCGTCTGAGCCGATTGATCCTGCACAGCATCGGGCACCTCAGCGGCCTGCCTCAAAGCAGCCACCCCAACGACTTGATGTACCACCCGCCCTACGCGGCCGCACTGGACTTGATGGCTGGGATGGATGCCGAGAGCGTGGAGCGTCAGCGTGCCACGTTGGCAGAAATCGCCGACCAGCGACTCGAAGAGGGGGCTGGCCGGCGACTTACCAAACCCGTCTTCGCGCTGCGAGCGGCGTGGATCAACCGGACGGAAATCTACCGCTCGATCTGGTCAGCTCGCCCTTGGGAATTTCCCAAACGCCTCAGCCGATTAACGATCGCATCCTTTTCAACCTTGGCAATTCTATTCATGACGGCCGAGGCCTGGGACCTCGCTCTGGCCCAGAGCAGCCTCCGCTTGCTGGCCCTGTTCATCTTGTCGCTCGTGGCGACGACGTCCTACGTCGTGCTCCGCCAACAACTCCTGGTGCGTCGCGGTACCCGGCGATCCGAGCAAGCGATCGTCACTTCGTCTTCGGCGATGGGCATCGTGTTCGTAGGGATGGCGACGACTTGGACAGCCTTGTTCTTAGTCGGAATCGCACTCTCGTTCTTTTTGTTCCCGAGTGCCCTGATCGCCGATTGGGCAGCGTCGACGGTGAGCGGCCCGCTCGATTTGGTCTGGGCCGATCGTCCGCAGATGGCCGTGTTCGCCGCCTCCCTGGGTCTGTTGATCGGAGCACTCGGTGCGAGCTTTGAATCCCAACACTACTTCCGGCACATCATTTTTGTCGACGAAGAACTCTAGGGGACAAAGGACTTTCAGCCTCCCTGGGATTGATGTCGCAGCGAACCTTCCCTACCACAGGTTGGTCTCGTGACTTACGCTACGTCAGCCATTCTCCCACCCTTCCATTCACGACTCTTGCATCGCCCATGGCCCTCATTCAACCTCGCACGCTCAAGGGATTCCGCGACTATCTACCCGCCACGATGATCCCGCGCGAGCGAATCATGGAAACGGCGCGGCAAACGTTTCGCAGCTTCGGGTTTGCGCCGATCGATACGCCCACTCTCGAACACTTGGAAATCCTGACGGGCAAAGGTAGCGAGGAAACCGACCGCCAGCTCTACCAATTCGTTGACGCTGGCAAGCGTCCGGTCGGCATGCGATTTGACCTCACCGTGCCGCTGGCGAGGTTCGCTGCCCAACACATCGGACAGCTGGGTACTCCGTTCAAACGCTACCAGATTGCTCCGGTTTGGCGAGGTGAAAACCCGCAAGCAGGAAGGTATCGCGAATTCTATCAGTGTGATTTCGATACCATCGGTACCGAATCCGTACTGGCCGATATCGAAGCCGTCACGGTCATCGATTCGTTGCTGCGAAGCATTGGTATCGAAGCGTTCACGATCAGCATCAACAACCGCGCCATTCTCAGTGGGTTGCTCGAATCCCTCGACTTGGCCGATCAAACCACCCCGATCCTGCGCAGCCTCGACAAACTCGGCAAGATCGGACGCGAAGCCACCGCGGCAGAAATGGTCAGCGCCGCGGAGATTCGCCCCGACCAGGCGGACCAGGTGCTGCAGTTGGCCGAATGCGGTGGCGGGGCGGACGAGGTATTCGCGAAACTGCCCGCGATCATTGGTGACAATGCGACCGCCGTCAACGGCGCCACCAGACTGCGAGAGATCTATGAGGGTGCGATCGCGTCGGGGGTCGCCCCGGAACGCATGAAGATCGACGTATCGATCGCCCGTGGGCTGGATTACTACACCGGCGTGATCTTTGAAACCACGCTCGACGAATTGCCGTCCATCGGCAGCGTCTGCAGCGGCGGACGCTACGACAATCTCGCCGGACTCTACACCAAAGAGCACTTGCCCGGCATCGGCGCCTCACTCGGCCTGGACCGTTTGCTCGCCGCCCTGGAAACGCTCGACCGATTGTCCTCGACGAGCAAGCCCTGTCCTGTCTTCATCCCCTATTTCGACAAAGACCGCCGAGACGATTACTTGAAGCTAGCGACCAATCTCCGCCGCGCGGGAATTGGCACGGAAGTCTACCCAGAACCTCGCAAACTCAAGGCGCAGTTGAAGTACGCCGACGCCCACGGATTCGCCTATGCCCTCATCGCGGGCGGCAACGAATGGGCCGATGGGAAAGTGCAAGTCAAAACGTTGGCAGAGAAAGCATCCGAGGAGATCGAATACACTCACGATGCACCGGAGAAACTAATCGCCCGCTTGAGCGAAACAGAAAATCCCACTCGCAACCAAAGTAGCCAGACGGCTCCGCCCGTCTGAGCTCATCCAGCGCCCCACTCCCGCGACCACCAATCGACTAGCAAGCAGTGTCGCCACACGCGATCAAAAACTGGCGGATTTAGCGAAAGCTTTTCTGTGGTGGACGAGGCAACGAACTGTTGAGCCCCGCAAGTCTTCCTGCGCCGGACGCGTTGAAGAGAATAGCGGTTCATCCGACGGAATCGTGAGCAGAGCACAGCGGAAGGTTTTTTGAGGCATGGCTCTCGTATCCAATGATCGTTCAAAAATGCGTCCCTGATGAACAAACGCTCGCCAGGGACCAACAACACCATTGGCGTACCGTCGACCGAGATATCCCTTGCCAAGCCAGCACCTCTGCAGAGCTCGGCTCGAATGGCGTGGACTTAAGCGATTGCCGCGTGTGAAACATCCTTCCGTCGAGCTTGTCTCGGCGGAGGAACCAACTGGCAGCTACCGAAAAAATGCGAAGTAGAAACGGTGCTCCGTTTCGGGCTTGTCCCGGCGGTCACACGACTTGCTTCGCTGATTCCGCCGGGACAAGCCCGGAGCGGAGATCGATCTGGCGAGGGCGTTTTGCAGGTAGCTTGCAGTTGCCGCTCCGCCCGGACAAGCCGGACGGAAGCGAAAACAGATGCCCGTGAAACTCGAGTAAAGCTGCTTAAGTCCACGCCATTCGAGCTCGGCTCCGTTTCTCCCGGCGGTGCCAGTCTAACATTAATAATCACATCCCACAAATAAATCCTTGGATACGGGAGCCATGCCTTGAAAACCTCGGGCGCACGCTTCCGTCGGATGAGCGAGAATAGCTGTCTTATCCGGTGGTGTTCGCTCACGCTCAAACCACCGGCTATTTTCTATCATCCCTGACGGGATACTTCTGGATATTGAGCAGCTCGTTGGTCCGTCCAACACGACACTTATTCCTCCCCCGTTCCGTAGCCAGACGGCTCCGCCCGTCTGAGCTCATCCAGCACCTCACTCTCGCGACCACCAATCGACTAGCAGCTAATGTAGCCAGACGGCTCCGCCCGTCTGAGCTCATCCAGCGCTTCACTCTCGCGACCACCAATCGACCAGCAAGCAGTGTCGCCAAACCATTCTGCCCGTCTCAGCTTATCCAGCGCCCCACTCTCGCGACGGGCGGAGCCGTCGGTCGACTATGATCCTCGCAGCCATTTGCCCCAGCGTGCGAGGGCGTGCAAGGCGCGTTCGATGGGAACGCGGCGGATGTGACCATGGCGATCGGCTTGGGTCGTGGCGCCGGTTTCTAGATCGACGGCGCTGAGGTAGCCGCCCCCGAAGCAGTACGTATCAACGCCCACCAAATGGGGCCGCCACAACACCTCACCACGCGGCTGGGGTGTGTGCCCCACGTAGACCCGCTTTCCACTGGTGTGTGCGATCGGTCTTATCCGGTGGTGTTCGCTCACGCTCAAACCACCGGCTATTTTCTATCATCCCTGACGGGATACTTCTGGATATTGAGCAGCTCGTTGGTCCGTCCAACACGACACTTATTCCTCCCCCGTTCCGTAGCCAGACGGCTCCGCCCGTCTGAGCTCACCCAGCGCCCCACTCCCGCGACCACCAATCGACCAGCAAGCAGTGTCGCCAAACCATTCTGCCCGTCTCAGCTTATCCGGCGCCCCACTCTCGCGACGGGCGGAGCCGTCGGTCGACTATGATCCTCGCAGCCATTTGCCCCAGCGTGCGAGGGCGTGCAAGGCGCGTTCGATGGGAACGCGGCGGATGTGACCATGGCGATCGGCCTGGGTCGTGGCGCCGGTTTCTAGATCGACGGCGCTGAGGTAGCCGCCCCCGAAGCAGTACGTATCAACGCCTACCAAATGGGGCCGCCACAACACCTCACCACGCGGCTGGGGTGTGTGCCCCACGTAGACCCGCTTTCCACTGGTGTGTGCGATCGGCAACGGTTGCGGGAGGTGCGTCCAGTACGTCAATTCATCATTTTGGTCGTCGATGCCGAGCTGTGGGTCGTACATCGCATGGACGAAGATCTCGCGCTCGGTTTCATGATAACGCTGCAAAGCGTGAAAGAAGTCAAAATGAGCGGACGGAATTTTGGTGATGGAACCACCGTAGCTCACCACGGTCGCCTTGCCGCCGCTGCGTAACCAGACCGAATCGTCCATCCCATGAACGGCAACAGCCTGCAGCATGATCTCGTGGTTTCCCCGCAGTGCGATCACACGGGACCGCTGCCCCAGATCGATCAGTTGCTCGACCACGCCGCGGGAATTGGGGCCGCGATCGACGTAGTCACCGAGGAAGATAACCTCGTCGTCCGAACCGAGCTGCAGCGCCGCGAGCAAGGACCTCAACGCCTTGGCGCATCCATGAACATCGCCGATCACATAACGGGCCATGGGCGGTTGTCAGTTCACACCGGGGTCGAACCCGACGTCCTCATCGGGCAAGGTAAGATCGGGGCGCAATTCTTGAAGAATCGCGTGGCCACAACGATGAACCAGCTTCTCCCAGACCTCGTCGGTGGGATCGAAAATGGAATCCGGATCGGCTGGGGTGACCAACCATCCTCCGCCATCGAGTTCCTGTTCGAGTTGCCCGGCGCCCCAACCGGAATACCCCACGATAAATTTCAGCCGCGCGTCCTCGCGGCGGGCTAAGATCCGCAGGTGATCCTCGTCGGCGGTCATCCAGGCCGGGACCTCCGACCACTGGATCGACATCGATCCCCAAGCTTCGGCGGGATGGTTGTGCAGCGTCATTTTCGCACCCGCGGGATCCTGCGAGGCTGGATCGTTCGGCGTACCGCCCTCGGGATCCCCACAGGGTTCGCCGATCCCCGCCACCTCATGCAGCGCCAACAGCGGTCCCTCGACCGGCCCGCCCAAGTAAATCTGGTCTCGTGGGACGCCTGCCGGCGGGGTTGGTGCAGCAGCCCCTGTCGCCTCGGCTCCTGCCGGCTGCGATGCACCGGGTTCCGACGATGGACTGGACATCTCCACCACTTCGCTAAAACGCTTCGACGTACTGCGATTGATCACCACGCCAAAGGCACCTTCTTCGGTATGGCGAATCACAAACACGACAGAGCGAAAAAAATGCCCGTCGGTGAGATACGGGGATGCGACAAGAAAACAGCCGGTGCAGTTCTGCTCGATTGATGTCATGGAAGATCCTTCCTAATGCCAAGTCACGATACCGGGTGGTCGCCAAACCAATCATCTCGCCATAAACAGCCCGCCCACGACAGCCCGACGCCGAACCCGACGAGCATGTTCGTCCCCGAACCGTTCCAATCGCCACCACGCCGCTGCCGATCGATCAAGATTGGTAGGGTACACGATACCGTGTTCCCGATATCCGCCAAGTCAATTGGCAGTCTTTCCTCGGAAACATTCATCCGCAGCCGAAGCTGGTCGAGCATTTTCCAGGTGGCTTGATGCATCAGATAGCGATGCACATCGGCGTCACCGAGCGAGTTGGCTTCCAGAATTTCGTCGACCAGCCGCGGAATCGCCTCGACAGTGAACCCAATCAAACTCGGTCCGTCCATATACAGACGGCTCTTCCAGCGTTTACGGTGCCGTGGCGGGATCGCATCCTTCGCTGGCCGGGCTCCACCGTCGCCCACGATCAGCATGTCGGCGCCGCTGCCATCGCTGCCGAACTGAAAGCCCCACAGGCTTGGGGTTTCGCTGGCGGTCACCAATGTCGCGGCGGCAGCGTCTCCAAAGATCGTGCGGAGACTTCGGTCGTCCGAATCGATGTATTTGCTATACGTCTCCGCGGTCAGCAGCAACACCCGCTTGGCCACACCGCTCTGGATCAACCCGTCGGCCATGGCGAGTCCGTAGACGTACCCGCTGCACCCCAGGTTAAAATCGATGGCGCCGCAGCGGGTCGGCAGCCCCAAGCGGTCCTGGAGCAAGCAGGCTGTCGTCGGCAGCGGGTAGTCCGGCGTCTGGGTACAGAGCAGCACAAAATCGATGCTGGCCGGGTCAATGGACTCGCGTTCAAACAGGTCCTGGGCCGCCGTTACTGCCAAATCAGCGGCAGTCACATCGGGTTCGGCCACATGGCGTTGCTGAATCCCTGTTTTCTCCGCGATCAGATCCAGGTCCCAATTGGGAAACTGTGACTGGAGGCTAGCGTTGTCTTCTACTCGTGGCGGCAAATGGACGGCAATGGGACCGATTTGAGCGTATGGCACGTGAGTTTACAGCGGACGGGGGAGGTGGGATTGGTGAGAAATGCAAAGCCAGTCAACGCACTCGGGCAGTCGCCCCCCAAGCGTAGCAGCCTACCCGCTAGGGCGGAAGCAAGGTTTCGAGCATCTTTTGCGTCCCGGATGGCCTGTCGCCGGCCAAGGCCAACCGCGAGAGGGCCCCCTGAGAACACATCCGGGAAAGTAAATCCCGCTGTGACGGACACGATAATCACGTATGAGGAAGTCTTGCCGCATATCTCAACTAGCCGGTGGGCGTTAGCCCCGGTTTGCTGCCGCCAAACGCGAAGCGTTGTAGGAACCGGGGCTCGCGCCCACCGGCTAATAAACCGAAACAACTCCCCCGACGTGCTTCGCCTCCGCTCAGAACCGATCCAGAAGACCTCATTCTAGACGCCGCGAGACTGACCAGAAGCGCGAAGTCGCTCCAGACCGCTCGACAGAACTGGCGGTGTTGGCGACGATAGCGGCTCCCCTTGCAGCTCGAAAGTGAATCATGATTGACCGAATTCTTGTCACCGGCGGCGCCGGTTTTCTCGGCTCGCACCTCTGCGAACGACTCGTCGACGACGGCCACGACGTGATCTGCCTGGATAATTTTTTCACCAGCCAGAAAAGCAACGTCGCCCACCTGCTCGGTCGCCCGAACTTTGAGCTGATTCGCCACGACATCACCCTGCCGATCCATCTCGAAGTCGACAAGATCTACAACCTGGCCTGTCCAGCGGCGCCGGGCCACTACCAATACAATCCGATCAAGACGATCAAAACCAGCGTGCTCGGCTCGATCAACATGCTCGGCGTCGCCAAACGCTGCGGCGCCCGCATCCTGCAGGCCAGCACCAGCGAAGTGTATGGCGACCCGGAAGAGCATCCCCAGACCGAATCCTATCGGGGTAACGTCAATCCCATCGGCATCCGAGCCTGCTACGACGAAGGGAAACGGGTCGCCGAAACCCTGTTCATGGACTACCACCGCAGCAACCGTGTCGACACGCGAATCGTGCGGATTTTCAACACTTACGGGCCGCGGATGCATCCCTACGATGGTCGCGTTGTATCCAACTTCATTCGCCAAGCACTCGCGGGGCAAGACATCACCTTGTTCGGCGACGGATCGCAAACCCGTTCCTTCTGTTACCGCGACGATCTCGTCGAAGCGATCATCCGGATGATGGACCAGGACGACTTCATCGGCCCCGTCAATATCGGCAACCCCGACGAGTTCACGATCCGCGAGCTAGCCGAGAAAGTGATCGCGATCCTGGGCTCGCCCAGCAAGTTGGTGCTCGCGCCGCTGCCCGAGGATGACCCGACCCGCCGCCGCCCCGACATCACCCTCGCCAAGGAAAAACTGGGGTGGGAGCCAACGGTGAAACTCGACGATGGCCTGAAACAAACGATCGATTGGTTCCAATCGATCAACCTCGACGACTACCGACCACCGACCCCCAACTTTTCTTAGCCCAAAGTAGCCAGACGGCTCCGCCCGTCTGAGCTCAACCAACGCCCCCATCCTCGCGACAGGCAATCGACTAGCAGTCTGTGCAGCCAAATCGCTCTACCCGTCTGACTTCATCCAACGCCTGCTCACTCGCGACGGGCGGAGCCGTCGGTCGACGATGACCAAAGTAGCCAGACGGCTCCGCCCGTCTGAGCTCAACCAACGCCCCCATCCTCGCAACAGACAATCGACTCGCAGTCTGTGCAGCCAATCGCTCTACCCGTCTAACTTCATCCAACGCCTGCTCACTCGCGACGGGCGGAGCCGTCGGTCGACGATGACCAAAGTAGCCAGACGGCTCCGCCCGTCTGAGCTCATCCAACGCCCCCAGCCTCGCGACAGGCAATCGACTAGCAGTCTGTGCAGCCAATCGCTCTACCCGTCTAACTTCATCCAACGCCTGCTCACTCACGACGGGCGGAGCCGTCGGTCGACGATGACCCAAAGTAGCCAGACGGCTCCGCCCGTCTGAGCTCATCCAACGCCCCCCATCCTCGCAACAGACAATCGACTCGCAGTCTGTGCAGCCAATCGCTCTACCCGTCTAACTTCATCCAACGCCTGCTCACTCACGACGGGCGGAGCCGTCGGTCGACTATCTATTCAGACTTCTGCGACAACGATTCCATGTAATCCAGTAACGAAGCGAATTCGTAGGTCGTGAATTCGTTCAATACTCCCGTCGGCATGACGGACACTTCGGATGTCTTGCGGAAATCGATCTCCTCTTTATCGATTGTGGTCTCCTTCCCGTTCTGGTCGCGGAGAGTGACCTGCTCGCTGCGTTCATTCGTAACGAACCCGGTGAACAGTTCTCCGTCAAGAGTCAGAATCGTGTTGGTCACGAACCCCTGGGCGATCGTCTTGCTCGGCTGCAACACGGCGACGGCGAGATCGGGGCGTTTGTAGGTTTTTGCGATACTGCCCAGGAACGGTCCCTTCTGCTTTTCGTCCTCCGACACGGTATGACAGGCGACGCAGTTGGCTTTGGTGAACACATACTTGCCTAGCTCCACATTGCCCTCAGTCCGAACCGCTTGGTCGGCCGCACTGTCGAGCGACAGCGTGCTGATCTTGACCGCATCGGAGGGGATCGACTCCTCAAGCAACGCGATCTCCTCAGGCGACCAAGTGGGCGCGGTTGGCTCGGGAGTTTCCGCCTCCGCGTCTCCGGCATCGTAAATCTCTTTGCCCAAGTAGTAATGCTTGCGGACCACATCGGCGGCAACCTGCGGATCGATTTCCGGCAAAGCTCGCTTCAATACACTGGCGATCTTCTCCGATTCGCTCCACGGCACCGGTTCGTAATAGGGCCCCCGCGTATCCGGACGCGTTCCCCACGAATCGCCTTTCCATTTCGCTTCCTGACTATGCAGGCGACACAGAGCGGCAACGATGCCTGTTTTCAGATCGTCATCCGCCTTGGCCAGCCGGCTGATCAAACCGTCGACAACCTCGGCCGTGTGCATCATCGCAAGGGCACGCAACAGCCCCTCGGTCGCGGCCGAACCACTCCTCGAATCCAAGGCGCCGAAACACTCGGCGGCGGCGTTCCGATCCGCGAGGCAGCGGATTGCGGTATGGACGACGACAGGGTCTGCATGCGACAGGGCCGAAACGCATTCCTGATCCGTCGCCTCGGTTTGTAGGTGCAGCAACAGATTCCGGGCGGGAGCGCGGTTCGCGATCGCACGGGTGAGCAACTGTTCGGACGCCGGGTTGCCTCGCCGCATCAACTCACGCTGCGCCGCGATCCGCCGCCGATAGCTGGGCGACTCCATCAACTCGGTCAGCTCATCGTCGCTGGCTGCCGAAAACTCGGGCATTGGCGGCGGCGTGAAATCGTCGGGACGCACACAGACGATGTAACCCACATCGGGTCCGCCCCAGTTGAACGTCGCCCCCATCCAGCTGGCGCAGTACACCCGGCTGTTGCCATCGACGTCGGCGTCCGTGGGGCGCGTCATTTTGATAAACGACTCGGGGGCCTCTGATTCTTGATAGCTCGCGCCACTGGGCGTGACGGTATGTCGATAGAGCGAACCGGTACCCCAATCTGCGGTGAAGGGAGCGTGGTTCCAGTCTCCAAATCCGGGTTCGTCGATGTAAACCGCACCGCAACCCGAACCGCCTCCGTAATCGGCAAGCGGTTGGACGCATTCGTCATTGAAGTTCTTGTAGAGCCGCGGGTAGCCGTGGTTCTCCATGCCGGTGAAGTGATGCAGACGCACGTCCCAGCCACCGCCATCGTTCGTATTGTCGCGAGCGAACATCTCCATCTCGGGACTGATCGCGACCTCGAGAATATTACGAGTGCCTGCGGAATAGATTTCGAGATCCGAGCCGTCCGGCCGGACCCGGATCACTCCACCGCCGCGATGAGTGAGTTTCGTTCCGTCACTACCAACGGCTTCGAGGAATCCGAAGTCACCGCCAGCGATGTACAGCCAACCGTCGGCGCCGAGGCTGAGCCCATTGGTGGTATGGTCGGCAGGTCGATCGGCGTAGTCAAACGCGAGCCCTTTGACCAAGGTCTTTTGTTCATCAGCGACACCATCGCCATCGTGGTCGAAAAACACGCTCAGGTTCGGCGGGTGCATCAGGTACAGCCGATCGTGATCCCATAGCAATCCGCGGGGGGCGTCGACTTCGCAGAAGACCTTTGTTTCGTCGGCGCGTCCGTCGCCATCAAGATCACGCAGCCGAATCACACGGCCCCGCTCGGGGTTGCGGCCGAGCGAACCGTTGCCGTCGGAACTGACATACAGGGTTCCATCGACGTCGGCGGCGACGAAAACCGGATAGTTCACCGCTGGCGGCGAGGCAAAGACGGTCGCGGTGAACCCGTCGGGGATACGCACATCACGGAGAATGTCGGCTTCCGCTTCAGCCGTCAGCTTCTCGATCCGGGGCGGCACGTTGCCCTGGTTCTGGTAGCGGTCAGCCGCCAGCGGTACGAACTCATTCGCGTCAGCCTTGGTGTCGGCGGGCCAGAGTGTGCCCAGGTCTTTGCCGATCAGGTTAACCTCCCGGATACTGCACCATTTGCCCACCGGGCCTCCGAGTCCATGAATCCGCACGAACTTGATCGCCGTATCCCCTGAGAGCGTCTTCGCCGACCGGTCGTTGGCGGTGTTCTCGGATTCATCGAGGAGGGTCGACCACGATTTACCGTCGTTGGATCCCTCGACGAGGTACCGGTAGGCGGCATTGCGGTCTTCCCACAAAACCCGGATCTGATCCATCCGCTGCGGTTGCTCAAATTCGAACTGCAACCACTGTGGGTAACTACCGCCATCGGCGCAGAATCGAGTATCTCGCTCACCATCGATCGCATGGTAGGCAGGATGCCCGTTTTGCGTGCTCGACGCCGTCATCTTCACCAGCGTCGCGTCGTCGGGAATCGTCCCGAGATCGGTCGCTTCGGGGGCTCGATATTTCTTTTGATCGATGAATGTTGTTTCGTTCTCGCCTTGGTAGGGCGTGAGGTATTCGTCGTTCAATTTGCCGCACGACCACAGCAACCCACGCGTGACGAGTTCGAGATAGCGAGGATCTTGCACCGTTTCCGTGTTGTGTCCGATCGTCGTTGAGAAGCTGCGGGCGCCTTGAGTCTCGTTCGTCCAGGCCACGATCGCTTCGTCGGTACGAGGATTGTTGCCACCGATCTTTTGTGTGCCAATCGCGAGCGGCTGTGCACCGAGGACTTTGACGTTGTTGTACAGTTCCTCACCGATCGTCGTCCAATCTTGGCACGTTTTTGTGATCGGATGGTTCGGAACAACGAAGTGAATGTCGATCGGCTCCTGCGGTCCGTGACCACTCGACTGGATGCCCAGATGGGCGAACCATGCGTCGGTTCCGGTCCGAAAGCTGTGCATGGCACAGTGCAGATGAACGGCTGGAAGCTTTTGATGGATCCCCACGATCCGGTTAACCAAAGCTTCGTCCTTGATGTCAGCGGCGCACTCATCGTGAATGATGACGTCGTAGTCCTCGGCCCAGTTGAGTTTGCGATACAGCGGCAGGATAGGTGCGGTCGTTGAATTATCGGTCCAGTACACGTCGACGCGGACGTTGGCCCGGGCTTGGATGCCCTCGGCAATCACGGACTGCTGCGAGGCGTAATCATGACAGCAACCCCCGGCGATCAAAAGCGCGTGGAGGGGCGGCGAGTCCGATTCGTCGGCCCTGGCCCGGCTCGGCGAGGAGAACGCGGACAAAGAAAGGATGGCGAGCAGCGCCGTAGAAAAAGGTCTCGTCATGATGACTTTGGCAAGATCGGTGGTGCGGGGGAGGGAGCGAGAGTGGGGAAGGGAGAGGCGACATCGTAGCGGGCCCCATCGGCCATCAGTTTGAACTGGCCCAGCAGTTCAGCAACTGGACTGAAACACCCGGCACTGGGTATGGGGCTTTTTCTCACGCCCAACTGTCCTTGGAGTGAGCTCGCTTACGAACATAGTGTATTTGCCGCAAACGACCTCGCACTGGGAAACTGCAGCGGCTGCGGGAAGGGCGACCGTCCGTAACCAGACGGCTCCGCCCGTCTGAGCTCCTCCCCCCAGTGCTTCCATGTGTCTGCCTTCTCGCGACGGGCGGAGCCGTCGGTCGACTCTGGAATCCCCACTGCCGCGAACCCGTCTGACGTCGCATTTGTCCGGGTTAGGGACTGTTTGGCGAAAGAATATGAAAAAAACGATTCCAGACAAGTTTTCCACCGCGGCAACGCCATCGCCGCGGCGATTTTGTAAGTCATCGCAGGACAGCACCTTACGACGACTCCGACACCACTTCGAACATTCCCACAGCGGCACGGGGGGAGCCGCAAGTCCCGCTGCACAGCCAACTTAGGACGTGAAAATAATTTTGATTGACACAGCCTCTGAAATGCATACCATTCTCCTCGTCGCCCACATGTAGTGCCTCGAGGGCATGGAAGCCACTACCGGTAGTGCTAGCAATTCGGATTGAGCCGATTTTGCCTAGTCTGCTCAGCCGCCGGTACCAATGGCCCGCCCCCCCTTTAATTCAGGGAAACGAAAAGCGGTGTGTCGTGTGCGTCGGCTGAATGATTTTGATGATTTGATGCTGAATCGTTATCGCTTTTTCTCCGTCCGCTGCAACATTCGATTCTGTTGAAAGAGATCGCAAGGATGTTTGCCGCAAGGATGCCTTCTTTCCGGAGCCTGTGACTTAACCATGTCCACTGTTTTGCCTACCCAGACCGATTCGAATGCTCGTTCCCGCACCACCGCTGGGGGAAAAGAGAACGCGAAGACCACGGCGAACGCGCCGCACAATGACCCGGCTCTGGAGAAGGTCGATTCGCAGCATGGCGTCGACTATGCGAGGACAAAGTTCAACGCAGCGCCCCGGGGCAAGCGGGCAGGTTTGAAGTTTGCGGCACAGTTCTGCCCTGATGACGGGCGAACCCCCTTTGCCACGACCGAGTGGGATTTGCGCAGTGCCACGATCAAGGACGAGACGGGACATGCTCTCTTTGAACAAAACGACTGTGAAATCCCATCGAGTTGGAGCCAGTTGGCGACCAACGTGGTCGTGTCGAAGTATTTCTACGGCGACCCGAACACCGAGGGCGAGCGAGAACGCAGTGTTCGTCAGTTGGTGCATCGCGTAACGCGTACGATCTCGGATTGGGGATTGGCAGACGGTTACTTTGACACCCCTGAAGACGGCGAACGTTTTTATCGTGATCTGACATGGTTGTGCCTGCACCAACACGGTGCATTCAATAGCCCCGTCTGGTTCAACGTTGGCTTGCACGCCCAGTACGGCGTGACCGGATCGAAGTGCAACTGGCACTGGGATGCGACGCAGCAGACGACCGCTCAACCAGAGAACCCCTATGAGTTCCCGCAGGGTTCGGCGTGTTTCATCCAGAGTGTCGATGACAACATGGAAGACATCATGCGGTTGGCCTGCAGCGAAGCGATGCTGTTCAAATTCGGCAGTGGAACCGGGACTGACCTTTCAACGATCCGCAGCCAGCGCGAGAAGCTTTCCGGCGGTGGCACCCCCTCGGGTCCGCTCTCGTTCATGCGGGTCTACGACTCGATCGCGGGCGTGGTGAAATCGGGCGGCAAGACACGGCGGGCAGCGAAAATGCAGTCCCTCAAGGTTTGGCACGCCGATATCCTTGAGTTCATCGAGTGCAAATGGGCAGAAGAGAAGAAGGCCCACGCCTTGATCCGCGAAGGCTACGAATCCAACTTCAACGGCGAAGCCTACAGCAGTGTCTGCTTCCAGAACGCGAACCTGTCGGTGCGTCTAACAGACGACTTCATGGAGACCGTCCGCCAGGGCGAACAGTGGCAAACACGCTGGATCACGGACAAACCGACCAATGCGGCGCCGAAGTACGACGCTAAAGAACTGCTCAACAAGATGGCTGAGTGCGCCTGGCACTGCGGTGACCCGGGCGTGCAGTACGACACCACGATTAACAAGTGGCATACCTGCCCCAACAGCGGCGCGATCAACGCATCGAACCCCTGCAGCGAGTACATGTTCCTCGACGACACGGCCTGCAATCTGTCGAGCATCAACTTGATGAAGTTCGTCGGATCCGACGGGAACTTCGATGTGGAGCGTTTCCGCGCCGCCGCTCGGACTTTCTTTATCGCCCAAGAGATTTTGGTCGATCACGCTAGCTACCCGACTGAGCCGATCGCTCGGAACAGCCACCTGTACCGCCCACTCGGCCTCGGATACTCCAATCTCGGCAGCGTGGTCATGACCTCGGGCTTGGCCTACGACAGCGATGCGGCCCGGGGTTTGTGCGGATCATTGACAGCCCTGTTGCATGGCGAAGCCAACCGCACCAGCGCCGAAATGGCTGCCGTGGTGGGGCCGTTTGAGGGTTATGCGGGCAACGAAAAGCCGATGAACCGGGTCATGCAGATGCACCGCGATGCCTGTGATGAAATCAACGACGACGGGCCACCGGAACTGAAAGCCGCTGCGACAGAGCTCTGGGACGAGGTGACTCAGATCGGCGAGAAGTACGGCTTCCGCAACGCCCAAGCCACCGTGCTGGCACCGACGGGCACGATCAGCTTCATGATGGATTGTGACACGACCGGCATCGAGCCGGATATCGCCTTGGTGAAGTACAAACAACTCGCCGGTGGCGGGATGCTTAAGATCGTCAACCAAACCGTCAAACTCGGCTTGAAGACTCTCGGCTACGATCAGATCGCGATCGACGAAATCCTGCAATACGTCGACGAGAACGACACGATCGAAGGTGCCCCAGGGCTCAAGGACGAACATCTCAGCGTGTTCGATTGCGCTTTCAAACCGGCCGGTGGCATCCGCAGTATTAGCTGGCGAGCCCACATCACGATGATGGCAGCGGCCCAGCCGTTCCTCTCCGGTGCCATCTCAAAAACCGTCAACATGCCGACCGACGTGACCCCGCAAGACATCGCCGATGCCTATTTCTGGGGCTGGGAACTGGGGCTCAAAGCGATCGCGATTTACCGTGACGGCAGCAAGCAGTCCCAACCGCTCAATACGAAACAGAATGACAGCGATGGCGCGGCCGTTGTCAAAATCGAGACCAAGACGATCGAGAAAATTGTCTACAAGCCGAGTCGTGAGCGGTTGCCTGACACCCGACAAAGCTTGACCCACAAATTCTCCATCGCGGGCCACGAAGGCTACCTCTGCGTGGGACTCTATCCCGACGGCCGCCCAGGTGAGATTTTCATCACGATGGCTAAAGAGGGTTCGACGATCGGCGGGATCATGGACAGCTTTGGTACCGCACTCTCGATCGCGCTGCAGTACGGTGTGCCACTCGATGTGATTGTCAACAAGTTCAGCCATACTCGGTTCGAGCCGATGGGACACACCACGAACAAAGACATCCGCATCGCCAAGAGCGTGGTGGATTACATCGCCCGATGGTTGGGTATCACGTTCATGTCCGGCCACGACCATGTCGCTCCGGCCTCGCCAGGCAACGGACCGGAAGTCGCAACGGGCAGCGAAGTATTGACCGGCGTCAAAGTCGAAAATGGCGTCGCTGCTCCAGCGAACCGAACGGCCTCCGGCGGCGGGCAGGAAACCAACGCGGTCATGCGGGAACTGAAAAACGACGCCAGCGCTGCCGTGGCAATCGCCGAACGCGCGATCATGATGGCAAGCATGAGTGGTACCAACGGCTCTCAGTCCGGTGCCGTTGAAGGCAATGGCGCCGCAGAGATCCATCGAGGTGGTCAAGCGGACCAGTTCTCTCGCTTCCAAACCGATGCACCGAGTTGTGACAACTGCGGTAGCATTACCGTCCGCAACGGCAACTGCTATCTCTGCCACAATTGCGGCAATTCGATGGGTTGTAGCTAGACTCGGAATCCACTGATTTTGAACGTCACTCTACTCGTCGGCTCGCAGAAACAGCTTGCCGACGGGTTGCCCTGGTTGCAACGATTCGCCGAAGTCTTGAAGGCTACCCCCAATGCGATTGTGTTGGGAACGGACCACCGCGCACTGGCCCGGAAAGTCGAATTGGAGATGCAGCGGCAAGGGAGTGACGCCACTCCGGTGGGACTCGTTACAGCGGAAGCCAATGCGGTCGTCGCGCAGCTGAGCACGAGTAAGTGCCGGCTGCTGGTGATGGTGGATGATGTCGACGACGATCGCTTGCAAGCAGCAATCTTCGAACGCTGCTGCATTGAAACGGTGTGGCTGAACGTCAAATCGACGCCGCCTGAAAGTGAGGATCACCTGTTCTCACTCGACGATGACCAGCACGCGACGGCTTGCTCGGTGGCCCGCAGGCTACTTGGGATTGCCCCGAGCTTACAGCTCGATCACGGATGGTTGCTCAACGCCCCCGAGATGTCCGACGGCGGTGCCGAACATGCTCTGCGATTGGAGCGAAAACGCTGCGACGAAGGCGATCTCATCTGCGTCCCCTTTGCCTCAGCTCCTTCCCGCGAACCGTACTATGAGCTGTCTCGGGCGTTGCTCAACCAATCCTCCAAAGCATCGGTTGCTCTAGTCAGTTCCAAACAGGGTTGGGAGCGATCCCTCCTCGCCCAACTGCGCTACTTGGCCAGCCATGTGGCAGAACCGATGGATCGCGATGCTCGCCTGGAACTGGCGCAGTCGTTGTCCGAAGGCTCTCAACCGAACTGGGAGTTTCTCGGATTGATCTCGGCGGCCGCCATGCTATCCGCCTTTGGATTGCTGCAGAATTCAGCCGCAGTGATCATCGGTGCGATGCTGATCGCGCCACTGATGACGCCGATCATGGGCGCGGGACTGGCGTTGGCTCAGGGCAATCGCCCCCTGTTTCAGACATCTTGCTTGACGATCGGGCTGGGGTTTGCCGGTGGTTTCGCGTCGAGTTTTCTATTCGGGTTGCTGGTTCGTCTCGTGCAAACCCCCGTTGTAACACCGGAGATGTGGAGTCGCTGCAATCCGTCGCCATTGGATTTTTGCGTCGGCCTGGTCGGCGGCATGGCTGCCTCGTACGCCCGCACCCGCAGCCATTTGTCATCGGCACTGGCGGGTGCGGCGATTGCCGCGGCGCTCGTCCCGCCAATCGCCACGGCGGGATTGCAAGCCGCATTCGGCATCTGGCACGAGACCGACCAGGGGTGGCCAGTATTCGGTCCCCTCCTGCTCGTCAGCGTCAACGTGTTGACGATCATGATCGGGACCTCCCTCGTCCTGTACGCGCGAGGTTTGCATGTTGTCTCCACGTCCCCAAGACAAGCAGAGGCCAAGTCCAATAGTAGCAAGTGGGCCACACGCGTGTTTGTGATGTTGCTGACCGTCGTGCTCATGGTACTGGTTTGGATGCTGCACCTGGAGCGATTGTTTCTCTAAACAATCGCACGATCAATAAGTGGCGAATTTCACAAGAGCTTTTCTGGCGTATCCGGTGGTGTTCGCTTGCACTCAAACCACCGGCCATTTTCTACCATCCGTGACGGGATACTTCTGGATATTGAACAGCTCGTTGCTTGGTCCAATACGACACTTATTCCTCCCCCGTTCCTAAAAAATCATGACGAGGTTTCGCTACTTTTCGGCGAAGTCACCGGCGAAAGATGTCACGGTTAATCACTTCCCAGTCGATGGTTGCAGGTGTGACTTTATCATCGTCAAAAACGTAGTGTCGCAGCAGCAACTCGGACGTTGCGGGTCGGACGCTGACGACGGTCGCATTGATGTGAATCTTCGCAGGCGAGCGGATATCAAACCGCATTTTGGGGATGACACCTGCTACGGTTCCTGCATCGATGACGACCGATTGCTCGTAGACACGTCGGTTTTCGATGCTATCGGGTGGTTGCTGTTGGGGCGGTTCCACCGAAATAACTTTGGCAGTGATCGATTCCATGTTGAGATATCGTTGAAAACCCAGGGGCAACTCCGGCGGTCCCTCTGCCGGCTTTTTCTCGTCGCCAATCCGCAACAGAAAGAACCCGTGTCCATCTTCGCGAGGTTCATCCCCCGACGCCCATGCTCCACAGAATGACAGGATGTCCTCAGGCGGGATCAAATAGACACGCTCCTCCCAGTGCACAATTAGATAACTCGACGGTCGATCTCTGGCGAAGGAGTAATGAGAGGAATTCTCAGCGAGTGGTGTCGTGATCTGGATCACTCCATTGGCTTGGCGAAAAGCGGCATGCCAAATCGCTGCCTTGCCGACACAACCTTGGTTGCTCTCGCTGAGCTCTCCTTTCGCCGTGAGCGTGACCACGCGGTTGGTCCCCAAACCGTCGCCTTCGTAGTACTGTCCCGCCCAAGGATGTTGCTGGCGTGCGAGGGCGTCGGCGAAGAGATGAGGGGGCAACTCGGTGTAGTACATCGCTGAGGGGTCGATGCCTTGAGCATCGAGCCGAGCGATATAACGACGGGTTCCGGGGCGGTGGGTCAACCATGGCAGAACAACCAACCAGATGCCAGCGATGAGTGCTGAGATCACGAGCAAACGACGCACACCCCGATGGTCCTTCATTCATCGCCCGCCGTTTCTTCATAAATCGGCAAGTGCCGATAGTAGACCTCGAGATTGAGCAGGTTCATAGCGGAGACGTAGAGCCGCCCACCGTGCGGAGACCAGCGATCGGGAACAGGAAACTCGGGGTCCCAGCTCCCTGTTTGGGGACCACGTTTGATCTGGCTATCAATCAGCACAGGAGTGAGGTACCCGCTCCATGTTTTCCAATAATCGCCGCCCATGTGAAACATGACCTGGGTGGCATAATACCAGTAATAGGTATCGCGTAACTGTTCCTCGCGGGTGCCAATTCTCGGAGGATGTTCGAGAATATAATCGGCCGCCGACTGCATGTCGGGATTCTCACGACTCCATCCCGAGTACATCCGCATCAGAATTCCAACGGAGGTCATTGTCGGGGTGGGCAGACGCCCATGAACTTGTTGCGGCGTGTCCGGTGCGAAGGGATTGTAGACGTAACGATCGAGTCGCGCGGGGCCGAGTTTGGCGAGGCTCAACCAGCGGTCGATGCCTTCGTAGACATCCGGTGAAACATTCAATCCCGACAGCTCGCCACTCTTGACGGCCATCATCATCCATCCGGTTACCGATGTGTCGCTGCTAACCTGCGGCGTGTATCGCCAACCACCACGGCGGCGATGCTGAGTCGCAGCGATGTAGTCGATGCACTGTTGGGCGGGCTCCTTGAGCTCGGGGTCCTGTGTCATCCCATAGGCTTCGCATAGCGCCAACGACGCGATCCCGTGCGAATACAGGGCCACGTTCTGATTGCTGGTGGGGTCTTCGAGGCGATACAGGTCACCGTTGGACTTTTGATGCTTGAGCAAAAACTTCAAGCCCTTGGCAACGACCGACGCGTACTGATGCTGTCGGTGGGTGTAACCGGCGCCTTGGAAGGCGAGCAAGCACATGCCGGTGGCGGCGGTATCGCTCCGCAGAACGACTTCCTCACCATGGCCTTGGAGTGACCAACTGCCGTCCTCCTGCTGAGTGGACGCGAGGTAGGCCAACCCCAGCTCGATCGCTTCCTCGGTTTCTGGCCCCACCATCCCTGCGGGCGCCGGAGCTGCGCCGCCTTTGGTGCGTTGGACACGGCGACTGAATTGCTCCACGGCCGCGATGGCGGTTCCCGCGGGCGTGATCGGCCCGCCTACCTGGCGACGTTTCCGCCGTTGTCGAGAGAGGTCCATGGACGCCATCTCGGTGGGTTCGTCCGACGGCAACATACCTGCATTCTCGGCAAACTCTCGCGCCAAACCGACCTCGCCTTGGGGGGCGATGAGATCCAAGATCGGATCCGATGTCACTGCCAAATCGGGCATTCCCTCGGTCTCCCCCGACGCCTTACCCTGTCGCGGTGTCTGGCTCATGGACCGCTCGGCGAGATCGTCGCTCGAAGGCCCGGCAGCCTCCGATTCACCGGTGGCGTCGGCTAGCATCTCGGCGATCGCGCCGATGCTAGGAGCATCACCGACGGCTTGCCCTTGTCCGGATCGCCCGCGGCGGCGTGTCGAACGGGGCCGGCTTCGCTCGGTCGGATCGAGCGAGGGCTCGGGGCGCCCCGCCATCGACGCCATCTCGCTGCGTTGCGGCAGATTGCCTGCGGTAACCTCTGGTTGCGCCGTCGCGGCAGGCACGGTGGACTGCGCAGCGGCGGCTGAGAGCTGAGCACCGACGGCATCGCTGCGCCGTTGGATGGGAGTGTCGGTCGGAGCAACCATCCGCTCAGCACTCACATCAAGCCTCGCGACCGCGACCGCAGGAGGAGCAGGCGCCGATCCAGCAGGAGGTGCCTGATCGGGGCGGCGGCGTTGACTGCGTTGGCGTGATAACCCAGACGTCCCTACCTGAGGCATCGCATCGGCGAGCTGACGGATCGCGGGCGTGGGCGAAGGAGCAGCCTCTCTCTGCGGCAGATCCGGGGCGGCCGCCGCCATCGATGTCGTGGGATTGGTCCGCGGCCGGTCCGATCGCGCAGCGGCCGAAGCTCGATCTGCCTGCGCTACCTCATCGTTCGGCAGCGGAACGCTCTGGACTCTGGGAGCCTCTGGGGATGCTTCCGTTGGCATCGTTGGCGTTTCTCGCTGGATCCGTTGACGCGCTAGTTTGGAGGGGGCCTCAGCAGGTTTGGGCTCGGACGATTCCGGCTCGGGTCGCTGCATCAAGAATTTCTGCGGCGACGGTGTGGGCTGCTCTCGCGGCTTGGGCATCTCGAGCTGCGGCGCCGAACGCGACAGCGGGGGCATCTGACGGTCCTCCCGCGGCACGACTCTCGATGTCGTCTCGGTATCCACCGGTCGAGACCAATCCGGCGTCACCGTTTCGGTCTCTTCCGGTTTCTCAAAAAGATACTCGGGAACGGTTTTGCGGATGGGCGAACGCTCGCGTTTGACGCCTGCAAAGGCTTCGGGGAAATAATGCGGAAAGATGACCAACTGCACCGCTAAGATCAGCAACAGCAGATGCACAATCGTGCTGAAAAGAAACCCAACCTGAATCGACTTCTTCACAAACTGGGACGCGACGAAGTGCAGTCCTACCGAGAGCACGATCGTGATCAACGGCACCGCAATGAGATAAGCCCAGCGATTATGGAGAATACGCGGGTCGTCAAACGACAGGTACTTCCAGACGATATACAGCACCAGTCCCGCCAGTGCGGCCATCCCAACGTCCAACGGCCACATCGGCTCGCTCACCTCGTCCTCGACATCATCGATGTGGAAGAGCGGATTCGCAGGCGCCGGTGGATGGGAGGGGTGCGGTTTGGGCTCGTTGGGAGACACGGGGTTCCTAGAACAGTATCGAAGCGAGGCTTAACTCTTTTCGCAGTGAGCCGAAACGCGTTAGCGACCGGGTGGGCGTCGCTACCCGGGGCTTCACAGCACTCGGCTCACTATTGCGGCGCCCATGTCGATTGAATCTATCGCCCGGCTAGCCGCCAGGCAGATCTTGGGTTGTCACGGAATAGTCACTCACGCCGGTGCGATTGCAAACATCCATCACGCTGACGACAGGCTGGAAGCTGCTCATTTGATCGGCACGAATCACAACGGTTTGGTTGGTTGGATTACTCGCCACCGCTTCCTCAAGCAGTGTTTCGAATTCAGCCAAAGGCGTCTCTTCTCCATGCAAGTAAATCTTTCCCTCCTCGTCGATATCGACGACGATTTCTCGCGGCTTGCTCGTCATCGGCACCGCGCTGGTCGCTGATGGTAGAACGATATCGAGCTGCCGTTCTTCGTCCTCAAACTCGCTCGTGACGAGAAAAAAGATCAGCAGCAAGAACACGACATCGATCAATGGCGTCAGGCTGAGCGTTCCGGCAATGTTTGATTTTTTGAGTTCAATAGCCATCGGCTGGTACCTAAGAACCTTCGAGAACGAGGCCTGCCCCATTCCCAGGACTCGAGAGAATATCTTTTGAGGGAGTGGATCTGATGAAAGGTCTGTGTTGAGGAGGATCTTTCCCAAGATCCATTACGAAACATTGATTGGTGACGCGGCACCTAGGAGGGAGAGGCGACGGGTGGCGGGGTGGGAATGTTTCCCCTGCCCCGTGATTTTTGCTGCGCGGGTTCGTTGGATTGGACGGGCGGTGGCGCCCCTTCGATCGCACGCAGGTGCCCGTCGTAATCCAGTCGCGACCGGCCAGTAAATCTCGCCAATCCGGGGGCGATCCCAAAAGCCAGTTCTTCGATTCGGTGAAAGAGCTTAACGATTCGGTTCTCTAAATACTGCGCGAGAATGGCGGCGGGAATCGCAACGATCAGCCCTGCCAGCGTCGTTACCAGGGCTGTGTAGATGCCCTCGGACAACTGCTCACTACGGCTGCGATCGGCCGTCAGATTGCTCGACTCGTGAAAGGCCACAATCATCCCCCACACCGTCCCGAGCAAACCCATTAATGGGGTCGCCGCAGCAGCCAGTGTGAGCCATCGCACGGGCGCGGCGTATCGATCCGCTTCACGCTGGATCGTCTCGTTGGCAGTTCGCTCGATATCACCGAGCGGTTGACCGGTGCGCATCAACATGGACATCACCACACGCGCCGCAGGGGAACGATTCTGGTGACAGATCCCCCAGGCCACTGGTGGGGAAAATTGATCTGGCGTCAGAGCGAGATCGGCGAGTTGTCTGGACATCGACTTCGGTATGATCTTGCTCGTTCGCAGTGATAGCGTTCGCTCCACAGCCAGGGTCACGACCAGCATGCTCATTAACCCGATCGGGGCCATGAACCAACCACCTCGCGAGATCAGTGAGTACAAATCGATTCCCGACGGTCCTTCCCCGTCACCCGCCACCGGCTCGGGTACTTCATTGATAATCGATTCAATCTCCGCAGAGTCGATCATCTCCGGCCCATTCTCAACGCTCGCCGATTGTGCCGATGCTGTGGTCAGATGCAACAGAGGAAGCGATGAGGCGGCGACGATCCATCCGACCCAAGCCAGGGTGAGCACGTGGGTCCAGCCTCGGGCGACAGAGAATCGCCGAACGGGGCTGTCGTTGAGCGGAGAGAAACGCATACTCGAACTTTCAGTTGCGACGCGGGATCGTTGGAGGAGTCAATTTTAACAACGGACAGGCCAAACTGTCGAACGGGGCGCGGTCAAGCGACAGCGACGCGAAACCTCTCGATCGGTTCGAAAGTTTTCACCGAGCCAATGCCGCCAGTCACCCCAAAGCCTCTATTTTCACGCAAAACTTCATCGAGCCTATGCTGAGGAATGGATCAGCCTCGGATCGCTTGCAACCGCTCCTTTGCTTGAACCGCCAACTCATGGTCCGCATGTTTGTCGATGACATATTGGTAAAATCGGGTGGCAAAACCGCGTGCTTTTGATTTCGCAGAACCGGTCTTGGCAATATCGAACAATGACTCGGCGCATCGGCCAGCTTCGAAAGCGCTCTTGCCTTGCCAGTTTTTAATCTCCGCGGGTGCCTGTTCCGCTCCAAAACCGTACATCACGCGTTGGAATTCGGGAATTGCCTTGGCGTATTCCTTTTGGGCAAAATAGATCTCTCCCATCATGAACCGGGCCCGCGCCGCCACGGCGTTGCGGTAGTTATCAGCGACTTCGCCATAGAGCTGCAAGGCCCGCTCGTCCTGGCCCGTTTGCTGATAGGCAAAACCGGTCTCATAGAACACCTGTGAGAGATAGGTCGTTGCCGGGAATCGTTCCCGCAGCTCGTCATACCATTGGATCGCGGCTTGCCAATCCTCGATCTGAGCGGCACTCTGACCACCGTGCAGGAGTGTGAGTTCCCGCACCTGCCGCTCAGCTTCGTCGCGTACTGTCTTCGAAGTATCATCGTCGGCGACGATTTTCTCACGCGCTTTGGTGTAAGCCTTCAAAGCCTCTTCAAACTGATTCTGCTTAAACCGCGACTCCCCAACCATCATCATCGCGTCGAGAATCAACGGCCCATCGGAGGCGCTGCGATACTGCCGGACAAAGGCGGCTTCGGCGCCGGGATAGTCACCTGACTTGAAGAGAGACCACCCCATGCGGTACAGGGATTTCTCAAGCAGCTCGTTGTCGCTCGTGGCTGCTTGCGATTCCGGACCAGCGGCAATTGCAAAAGACTTCGCCGCAGCCTGCCATTGTTCTTCGCCGTATTGTCGTTGACCGAGGAAGTACGCCGCTTCGCTGATCATTGGATTGTCAGGATAGCTTGCGATCAGATCCTCGAACTGTTCCATCGCAGCATCGGCTTCACCGGCTTCTTTGAGCGACCAACCGAGTTCATAGATCACGTTGCCCATCTCAGGATAGGCGGGGACTTCCTCCACGATCCGCCGCAGACTGGCGGCGGCCGGCCCAGGGAGGTTTTGGTTTTGCTGGACGAGTGCGAGCTCATACAGGGCATGGCCGAGTCGCTCGCCCTCGGGCATGGTTGCGAGAAAGCGTTTGAGATCACTGGCTGCCTGGTCATACCGCTCGAGGCTCCGATAGGTGATGCCGCGGGCTAACAACGCGTCATCGAAAATCGGGTGCTGGGGAAAGTCATCGATCACTCGGCTGAGCGTTTCGGCCGCCTGGGCATGCTCGTGCAAGGACATTTGGGCCCAACCCTTGCCATAGAGAGCAAAGGGTCGCAGGGCCGGATCACGACCAGACTCGATGACAGGATCAAACTGCTTGATCGCGGCTTTATAATTCTCCTCACCGCTAGCGAGTTGCCCCAACTGGTAGCGTGCCTGATCGGCTGACTGGGTTTCCGGAGCGGTGCTGATCAGTTCACGCCACTTCTTCGTGGCGGCTTCGCGGTTGCCCGCTGCCATTTCGGCTTTCCCCGACAAGAGCAGCGCCTCGTCGCCTTGCGCACCATCGGGGCTCGCATCACGGCTGGCTTGAAACGATATCGCCGCCGCCGCTGCGTCGCCTGTCTTCAACTCGGCTTGCCCAGCCAACATCAGGGCATCGGCTTTCTCCGATGGCTCTTCAAACTCAGCGAGATTCTGTTGGATCATCTCGGCGGCCTTCGCCGGCTCGTCGGCGGCTTGCAGCGCGATGGCGCTGCGCATTATCCACTGCGCCCTTTGGCGATTTTCTCGGTAGACTGGGTTCTCGATCAACTCGCGATAGGCATCGACCGCTGCAGTGGGTTTTCCCGAGAGCAGATTGGCTTCGGCCCCAATGAACGCGGCGTCGGGTGCCAGAGGATTGCTCGCGTAGCGATCCGCAAAATCACTTGCCAGCTCCAGGGCGCGGTCGTGACGGCCTAACTGCAGCGCCGTGTAGGCGGCGTTGTAGACCGCCCGAGGAGCCAGAGGCGATTCGGAATGATCACTGGCCACGGCCTCGAACGACGAGAGCGCCTCGTCGAGCTTGTCTTGCTGATACGAAAGAGCTTCCGCTGCATCGAGCTGCAGCGCGACGGCGTACTCTCCCTCCGTGCCTCGTGCCAACTGCTGCGACGCGATTTCAAACGCGGACTCTGCCGCCGCTTGCGCCTCAGACGAACCAGCACTTGATCGTGAGACCTTGGATAACGCGATACGCACCAGCCAGTGAGCCGCTTCGGTCGAGGCAACACGATCGTCACCTTCGAGCACAGCGCGAAACTTCTCGGCCGCCCGGTCGCTCTGCCCCGCCTGGTAGTAAGACTGGGCCGCCGCGAGCCTCGATGCTGGCACGAAGCGTGACGTGGGAAATGTCTCGATCAATCGCTCGTAGCCCTGGGCCGCCTCGTTCGGTTTGCTCAGCCGCGCTTCGCAGAAAGCCAGGCGGAACATCGCCAAAGCTTTATCGTCGTCGATCGATAGCCCATCCGACTCATCGATTACCGTTTGCAATAGCGGGATAGCGTCACGGAATTGCTGGTGGAGGATTTTCAAATCAGCGAGCCGCAACTGCACATCGACGACGAAATCCGAATCGGCGCAGGCCTGCAAGAGCTGTTGGTAGGACTTGGCGGCGGCGTCGTTCTCGCCAGCCTCCTCCTGCGCCACGCCGAGTGCGTAGAGCGAATCGCAATGCAGCGACGATTTCTCGGCACCGTCCATCTGTAGCAGTTGGCGATAATACCCGATCGCCTGTTTCAAATTGCCCATCGTGTAGGCGACCTCACCACTATAAAAGAAGGCTCGGTCGCGATACTTCGAGTCCGGGGATTCCTCTAACAGTTGCTGATATGTCTTCAGTGACTCACCGAGCAGTTCCCTGTCCGGTGTATTGCCTTGCGTCGCTTCGGCGTAGAGACACCAAGCTCGATTGGACAAACTTTCTTGACGCAGTTCGTACTTTTCGGTTTGGAGAGCGACCCGAAATGCGTTTGCAGCATCGGTGAGGTCTGGCGGATCGGTGCTCATGTAGCACACACCGAGGTAGTGAGCCGCCTTGGGGGCGAGTGAGTGCTGAGGAAATTTCTTCAGAAACTCCTTCCAGCTGTCGATCGCCAACTCCGTCACACCGTTGGTTTGAAAGTTGGCAGCGTCGGCGTAGATCGCCACCGCCGCCGCATCCGACTCGGAATCTCCTCTGTCCTGAGCCCCGACTTCGATCGCCGTCGCGAACGAGGCGAGAATTAAAATGACGAGCAGAATTGGACAGGATCGGCTCATGCTAGGTTGGCACCGGTTGAGAGATTTCGAAGGAATTCGCAACGATTGCTGTGTTTTCTAATCAAGGTGGCGTAGTCCCAGCGAATCGCTATCCACGCACGCCGACATAGGCCATCCGCAACGCGTGCAGGGCTTCGCTGAGCATCTGGGATTCATCGTCGCTGAGGTTGCCCTTGGTTTTCCCGTCGAGCATTTCGAGCATGTCGATGCTGTGCTTGGCCATCGCCTTGTCCACGCTGGTCTTGCCATCGATCGGATTGGGCATTTGCCCCAAGGCGCTAATCGCTTGCGTGAAGAGCATCGACACCAAGACCTCGAAACTCGGCTCTGGCATCGCCCGTTGCCCTGCAGCACCGGCCTCGGTGGCCTCACCAACAGCAACGTCGTCTGCCGCTCCGCCCGTGCCAGTTTCATCGCTGGCGTCAGCGGTTTCATCGGCCGGGGTTGTTGCGGCCTCGATCTCCGGCGCAGCTGCTGCCTCGGCAGCCGCTGCTTTCTCTTTCTCGACTTGCTCTTTCCAGTCCGAATCCACAATGATCTTCGGTGCGGATTCAGGCTCTTGTTTGTTGTCCCTAGGGGAGGATTCGTCCGTCATCTTAAGTTGACACCTTGGCTGCGTGTACTTGGGTTTCGTCAGCGACTCGTTTTTGACGCCGATGGATAGCGGCGGCAATGAAATCCGCAAACAGCGGATGAGCGGCCAACGGTTTACTCTTGAATTCAGGGTGGAACTGGGCCGCGAGGAACCACGGATGGGCGGGAATCTCAACGATCTCGACCAAGCTACCGTCGGGGCTCTGTCCTGAGAACTGCATCCCGGCGGTTTCGAATGCTTCGCGGTATTTATTATTAAACTCGTAGCGATGGCGATGCCGCTCGGCGACCGCTTCGACTCCATAGGCCGCGTGAGCGTGCGAACCGGGTGTCAGCCGGGCCGGCTGGCTGCCCAACCGCATCGTGCCACCGAGCTGCGTCACGTTCTGTTGCTCGTCGAGTAAGCAGATTACCGGGTGCATTGTATCCTTATCAAACTCCGACGAGTGGGCACCCTCGTAACCCATGATATTGCGGGCATACTCGATCACGGCGAGCTGCATTCCAAGGCAGATTCCGAAGAAGGGAATCTCTCGCTCGCGAGCGAACTGGATCGCTTGCACCTTGCCCTCGACACCGCGTTCGCCGAACCCACCGGGCACCACGATGCCGTGGTAGCCTGACAGCAATCGCTCGGCTCCTTCGCGCTCGATATCGGCGCTCTGGATGCGGCCAATGCGAATCTGAGCATCGTGCTGCATCCCGGCATGGTCAATCGACTCGTAGATCGACTTGTACGCGTCCTTGTGCTCGGCGTACTTACCCACGACAGCGATAGCCAGCTCGTGTTTGGGGTTCCGCAGGCGGTGCAGCAGATCCGTCCACGGCGTGATATCGAGGTTGCCCGCGGTCAGGCCGAGCTTCTCGACAACGAGTTCGTCCATTTTGTTGTCGACCAACGAAATGGGGACCTCGTAAATCGAGAAGTCCTTGTCCTTCTCCTCGATCACCGCCTCTGTTTTCACGTTGCAGAACAGGGCGATTTTTTCGCGATCTTCGCGGCTGATGCTGCGTTCGCAGCGGCACACCAAAATATCTGGTTGGATACCGATCTCGCGAAGCTGGCCGACGGAGTGCTGGGTCGGCTTCGTCTTCAGCTCGTCGGCGGCTTTCAAGTACGGCACCAACGTCAGGTGCATGTACAAGCAGTTCTCGCGGCCCACGTCGAGCGAGAATTGCCGGATCGCTTCGAGGAAGGGCAGACTCTCGATATCGCCGACGGTGCCGCCGATTTCGGTGATCACCACGTCGACATCGTCGCCGCCCATGCGTTTGATCACACGCTTGATCTCATTAGTCACGTGCGGGATGACTTGAACGGTCTTGCCGAGGAACTGCCCTTTGCGTTCCTTTTCGATCACCGACAGGTAAATCTGGCCGGTGGTGTAGTTGCAATCCCGGTCGAGTTTCCCCTCGGTGAATCGCTCGTAATGGCCCAGATCGAGGTCGGTTTCCGAACCGTCATCGAGCACGTACACCTCACCGTGTTGGTAAGGGCTCATCGTGCCGGGGTCGACATTGATGTACGGATCGAGCTTTTGCATGCGGACGCGAAGGCCTCGGCGTTCGAGCAACATGCCGATCGAGGCGCTGGTGAGCCCCTTGCCGAGAGAACTAACGACGCCGCCGGTAACGAAGATATGTTTGGTCATGGGAATTGATGATACCGGACAACGGGAAACGTGAAAGACTCATTGTCCCCCATACCACACACCTCGCAACCACTGGTGCCGTCGCAACCGTTGCAATGCCTGCGGTGTGAAATTGGGCAACCCCACCGAGGCCACGTTATCCGCCGCCTGGCGTGGGTTCCGCATCCCCACAATCACGGTACTAACGGCTTCATGCGACCCCGCGAACTTGATCGCCGCTGCGGGCAGAGAGTAATCCTCGGCCACACCGAGTTCCTCGAGATCGGCAGCAATTTCCTTGACCCGAGCCGCCGTCCGCTGCATCCGATCGCCGCCAAAGTAGGTACTGCGAAAATCGTCGGCAGGAAACTCGTGATCGGCCGCATATTTCCCCGTCAATCCACCCTCATCGAGCGACACCCGCACGATCACGCCCGTCCCTGTCTCGGCGGCAACCGGCAGCAATTGAGCGGCAGGCTCCTGCTCAAACAAATTGAAGATGATCTGGACGACATCGACCAAGCCATCTCGCATCAGCTGCACGACACAGTTTTGGTCCTGCTCGGGGGTGCAGATCCCGATTTTGCGAATCTTCCCCTCTTCGCGAAGCTTCTGCAGGACGAGCAAGGGCTGCGGGTCGTCGTTCCAAGCCCGTGTCCAGGTATGTAGCTGCAACAGATCAAGACAATCGGTCTTCAAATTCCGCAGACGTTCTTCGACGTTGGCCCGGATGTAGGCCGCCGAATAGCGATCTTGCCAGCGACAGTAGGGGCTCGGTGGCCACGGCCCCGCACTCGGTGGTGTTTTCGTCGCCACGTGAATCGTTTCCCGGACCGCTGCGGGCAAGTCGGCCAACATCGTGCCAATCACATTCTCACTGCGACCATCGCCGTAGCCCGGCGCGGTGTCGATAAAGTTGACGCCCGATTCGATCGCTTTTTCCAACGCAGCAACCGATTCGGAATCGTCTTGAACACCCCACTGGCCGCCCAGCGCCCAGCCACCGAATCCAAGCACCGAGACCGGGAACCCATCTCGGCCCAGCGTATTTTGAGGGAGCGAATTTTTCAAAGAAACGGATGCCATGGCAGTCAGTACTAGCAATTGGGACGGAAACGAGCCGAAACCACTAAACTAACAATTGCCGCCCAACCGGCACAGTCCTCTGTGAAGTGCGAGCAATCCAGGGACCTGCGCCTGAATCAAAGGCTGACACCACCGGCAGGGGATGTGTCGGCCTCCGGCCTGAAGAGCACTATTCGCCCAAAACCCCGCAGCCCAGCGGGCGGCACACCCATTGCCGGTGGTGTCAACCACCGACGACGAATACCTCAAAATTCCCTACAGCCCGGCGGGCGTTTCAACGCGATTGCAGTTCTGCCACGATCGGGCGATGGTCCGAGGCGACTGGCTCATCGATCACGTCGACGTTCTCAAATTTCCATTTGGATTTCGGGGCGGCAAAGATGAAATCAATTTCAATCGAGGGTTTGTTCGATGAAAACGTCAGATGATCATCGGCGGGTTTTTGGGCTTCGAGTGCGCGATCGCGGAATAGTTGGACGGTGGCAGATTGTGGCCGATCATTGAAGTCGCCCATGAGGACATAGGACGTCGTCAAGGAGTCCAGGTACTCGCTCAGCTTCTGAGCTTGCGACAATCGAAAGCTATCGTCTTTGACCCAATCGAAATGCACGTCGACCACCGTCAACGCGTCGCCATTGGGCAGCTCCACCTCAACGGCTAACGCTACACGAGGCTCATTGCCTTGTGGCAGCCGCACGACGTCGGTCTTCACAATCGGATACCGGCTCAACACGGCGAGTCCATACTGACCACCGTCGTAATCCATGAATGCCCCAAATGCGCTCTGCATGCCTAATCGCTTTGCCAGATCCGCGGGTTGATCAACTCCCTCGCTACGCTGCGTGCCCCTGTCGACTTCTTGCAGAGCGACCAGGTCGGGCTGCAGTTTACGAATGACTTCTGCCGTACGTGCCAAATCCAGTTTGCCGTCGTTTCCGAGCCCGTGTTTGATGTTGTACGACACGACCCGGTGGGCCGGCGATGCATCCTCGGCTTGAAGGGTCAGCGGAGTCACAGTCGCGATGGCCGCGACAACGATTGCCAGCGAAAAACGAAGCGATTTCATAGGAGTCAGTCTCAGGTAGAGGGGGCGAAAAACGAGAGTTCATTGCCTGCATGAGCAGGCGCGGCTGTCCGAGTTGTGGAGCACGGGCTGGTCCGAGTATCAGCGACCTCGGCCATTGGAGGGAACGTTTAGATTAGGTCGCGGAGGCTGTTCAAGGCGAGCGGTTCTTTGGTGGCAAAGGGCTCGCCGTAGCGCCGATTGATTATCCGGCCCCAGTGCTCGCCCTCATGCCGAATGCGGTCGAGCAGTGTCGGCGGTGCGGTCGGACGCCCGGTCACCATCTGGCTGTCAAAGGCGCGGACAGCCTCCATCTTGCGTTCCCACTGTTCAGTGATATCGACAATCCACGCGGGTTCGACGGCGAGCCGCAAGTGGATGCAGAAATAGTAGTACAGCCGCTCGGGATGATGTCGCGGCCCCGGCATATCCGTTTTGCTTAACTTCGCATGAAACCGAGCCGCTTCGGTGAGTGCGGTCGCTGCGATGTGGTCGGGGTGCGCGTCATGGTAGTAGGGAGCGAACAACCAGCGTGGGCGGAGGCAGCGCACGTAGCTGGCGATCCGCTCTCGGGCTTCGAGCGTGTTTTCGAGTCCGCGGTTGACCAGCCCCGCGTTGCCACGCCACGTTAACTTCATCACCGAAGTGGCAGCAGCCGTTTCGCGAATGCGAGTCTCCATGCTGCCATAGGGTGTCGGCTCACCCGATGTGAGGTCGAGCACGCCCACTCGCATGCCCTGATCGATCATCCGCATGATCGTGCCACCCATCCCGAGTTCGGCATCGTCGGGATGCGGCGCAACGACGAGAAAATCCAGTGGCTCGATCTCGTCGGGGTTGGGAAATTCGCTCGGCGTGAGAGTGTTGATCATTACGCTTTTCAGGGGCTGGGAAAGTTATTGGGCAGGAAGCTGCAGGGCCATGGCTTGGACGGAATTACGTATCAACAAGACATCGCCCACGAGGCTCGGCACGTTCCACGTCTTGTGGTCGAGGGCCGGCAACCGCAGCTGTTCGCGATACTCGCTCGGGTCTGCTGCGACGAGCAAGATATCGCCCATCTCCTCTTGGACGATCAAAGTGTCTCCGGCCAGAATGACTTGTCCCTGGCCCGATCGACTGCGCCGGGATTGCTCCCATAGTCGTCGCCCCGATTCCAACTCGATCGCTTGCAGAGCACCGTTGCTCAACGCGTAGGCGACACCATCGCGGGTCACTGCGTGATTGAATTTCGTTTTCAAAACGCGGCTGGAGTGCCACACGTCCTCAGCGACAAAACCGTCCCCGGATTCGCTGCGTTGGACTTCGATCAAGGCGCTGCCTCCGCCATACCCCTTGCCGATCAAGAACCGATTCTCACCGGCGGGGACGACTGCGGAACAGTTCGCAGCCCCGTTGCTTTGGCCCGACCACTTGGTCTGCCAAAGCTGCGCACCGGAGTCGATTGCATGCCCTGAGATAGTCTTCTCGTTGACAATCACAATCTGTCGCTGGCCCGCCAGCGTGAGGAGCTGGGGCGAGGCATAGCTGATTTGATCATCGCCTGCTGTCCACCGGACTTCACCATCCTCGGCACTGAGCGCGACGAGCGACCGGCCATCACGATCCGAGTCCGCCCCGAACGGGACGACGCACAGCCCATCAACGAGGAGGGGCGATCCGCTGCGTCCCCAAGTGATCGCGGACTCGGATTCGGCTTGGTCCCAATCGGCCAGTTCCAATAGGTCCACTTGCCAGATCACATCGCCACTCGCCAGGTCGAGGCACCACAGCATCCCTGTTGCACCCTGGGCATATACACGGCCGTCATCGATCGTCGGCGTCGACCGTGGCCCGGTCTCGCCCAGCGGATGGGTGTGCACTGCCTCATGATCAACGATCCACAGCAGTTCTCCATCGGATATCCGGTATGCAGTTACACACTCGCGCTCATCGCGCTGTTCGAGCGTCACCGCATACTCGCCCGAAATCGCGAACGACGACCAACCAGCACCGATGCCGATATTCCAGAGCGTCTCGACGTCACTGGGCGATTGCGGGATCGCAAACTTGCGATCGGCGACAATGCCAGTCCGGTGCTCGCCCAGAAACTGTGTCCAGCCTGCGAGGTCATCATCTCCGGTTGGTTCATCGGACGCGGCGGCAGGGTCCATCTCGCTGCGATCGGCCTGGTCCGTGATGGCTGGCGACTGCACGACCGATCGCTGCAGTTCAGGAACGTCACGCGACGTAAACCGCCACTCCAGTTGCGGGATCATCTCGCCTGAAAGTGTTCGAATCCGCACCAAGGAAACCAATAACACCGCGATCGCAAGGGTTGCCAGTGGTACGATCCACGGATGGCCGACCCGCCAGGCGGCGCGTTCCAGAAAGAACAGCGTCAGCCCCAACGAAATGATCGCAATGAGGACGCACAGGATAAAGGCGATCTGGTAGTCATAGTCAGGCGCAAAATACTGCACGACCGCGATCGCCAGGATCCCGGTGATGGCAGAAATCGCCGCTCGACGTAAGAATGGTTTCTGCCGCGGGCGGACCTCCGTCTCCGGCCGATCCGAAACGGAATCTCTCTCATTCGATTCGGTCATTTTTGTCACTGCATCCATATTCTTAGGCGCGCGAATGTCGATCGACCACGGATCCGATGATACCAAAACGCCCAACATTGCGACATTGGTGCGTCCGGGCGAATCGCTGGGCGATCAGGCATCGGCCGACCTGTGCACGGTCGCATTCATCTCGGACCTGCATCTGCTGAGTTCCCGCTGCAGCTATCCCGACCACCGGCTCGCGATTCGCCAAGCGATCGAGTCTGCGGACCTGTGCGTGTGGGGGGGCGATCTGTTCGATTTCTGTTGGTCCTGCAGGGGCGATGGCCCTACCTCCCGCAGACTCGCCATCGAATGGCTCGATGATTGGAAGCGTGAATTCCCCGAGAAGACTTTCGTTTATCTGACGGGCAATCACGATGCCCAGCCCGAATTCCAAGCGGCCCTGGCGGATTGGGCGGGAAACGCTCAACGGGCGTATCCCATCGCACAGAAACAACCCACACTCGCGATCGAACCGAGCGCAGTGTACGTGGGACTCGACGCCATTCGCATCGGGAACTGCCTGCTGGTCCACGGCGACGTGATCGAAGCGGGCGGGGTGCACGCAGGACTCGCCGACTATCGCTCACGATGGCAACATGAGCGCACCGGAAAGCCACAGCCACCCGCCATTCGCAATGGTTTGTACAACGTCGCCGTCAATGCGCGTTTGCATTTGGCAACAGCCGGCGTCGCCCATCGACGCAAAAATGTTTGTCTCCGCCTGCTGCACTGGATGCATCGCCAGCCCGATTGGGTGGGCGAGGGAGTGCACCGCATCGCTTTCGGCCACACCCACCGACGCCTGAGCGGGATCCGGATCGCAGGCTACGAGTTCTACAACGGAGGCGCGACAGTCAAACACGTGCCCTTCGCGCCGATCGTACTCGAAACCCGCGTTTGATGAATAAAATCGCGGCGAATCGATGGGCTGTCGATCGACGGAGCCGAGACGCGTGATCAATCAGACGCACAGTTTGCGACAGCTTTTCTGTCGCGGACGAGGCGACGAGCTGTCCCTTTGGCCACAAGTTTTCCTACGCCGACGGCGTTGAAGAAAATAGCCGGTGGTCGAGCGCAGCGAACACCACCGGAAACGCTGAGAAAAACGCGTGCCAACCCCGATTGGAGTTGAAGATCATTCACGATGAGGTCTGCGACCCACGTCGGAGTCGACGCTCCATCTTCAACGAACATCCGTAGGTGGCGCGGCGCTGACCTCATAGGCATCAAGTTAAGCAGTACTCGAGGAGGTTTGGGTCGGCGAGCAACTCCATTGTTCCTGGTTTTGCCTTGCGTTTGGTTCTTTGGCAACGACGTCGGACGCGGGAGATGAGACGATTGCGCCTCGACTCGCTGCTGAATCACCCCAGCTGGCTTGCCGATGCAACGGGCCTGATTGGATTTTGACGATTTTGACGAACGTTTCTTGGTGGCGATTGCCATATCGGAGTTCCTTGATTGAAGGGAAAGTGAATTCCTTCAATGAAAGCACTCAGAATGCGCCCCTGGTAGTTTTTTAGGCTAACTTGGGGACATACCAGGCATGGCTCCAGTATCCAATGCTCGTTCAAAAATGCGTCCCTGACGAACAAACGCTCGCCAGGGACCGACAACACCATTGGCGTACCGCTTTTGCAGGGAAACGCTGGCGACCGAGATATCCCTTGCCAAGCCAGCACCCCTGCAGAGCTCGGCTCCGTCTCTCCCGGCAGTGCCAGTCTAACATTGATAATCACATCCCACAAATAAATCCTTCGATACGGGAGCCATGCCTTGAAAACCTCGGGCGCACGCTTCCGTCGGATGAGCCCATTTTCCTCGCTGACCGGCGCGTTGATTTAGTCGGCGTTCTACCGGTAATGGTGAGCGCCAAGATGCCGTGACGCATCGGGTTACCAACCTAGCCATGCCCCATAACGGGGCCAAAGTAAGTGGCATTCACCGTCAGGCCCCGGGTAGCGCCGCCCACGCGTCTCGGCTCATTAAATCGACAGCCCGTCCAGGGTCAGGTCGTAGATCTCGTCGGCGTCGAGGACCGTATCATTGGCCTCAAACAGCTTGGCGATCGCTGCTTTGTGAGTCCGCATTTTCAGTCCTCCCACGCCGATCGGTCCATAGACCAACGGTGAGCTTTCGTCGTCCTCCCGCAGCCGCTTCGCCTTGTCAAACGAATCGACCCCGCCGATGCCAGCGGGCGGGACAGCGTTGAGATCGATCGCAACGCGCAGCCCCTCAAGGGCGTTGAGTTCGTCACTGGCCAACAGCTCCACGCCCGCCGCTCCACAGGCGATGATTGCATCGGCCCGACCGAGCAGCCGCATCTTCGCCTCTGGCGTCTCGGGCGCCGCCGCTTCCAAGCGGGGCTCTCCCTTGACGGATTTACCAAGCCCCGAGGTGATCTCGCCGCAGGCTTCCTCGGCTCGCTCGAGCGAACGGCTCGTCAGGATTACGTCGGCACCCTGCCGCGCCGCCATGTGCGCGACACGGCGGCCGACCGGGCCGGTACCTCCGAGTACGACGCAGGTGGCTTCGGGCAAGGAAATGTGTTTCGTCAGCGACGCGACCGCAGCGGCAGCCGTCGTGTTGCAGCCCGATGCGTCGAGCATTACCGAGACACGCACGGGTCCAAAAAATGCGTTCTGCACGGCAGCGAAAAGCTCCTCCGCCGCTCGCACATCAGTGCCCCCGACAAAGATCGCGGTGTTGGCGAGATCGTCACCGCCACGGGTAAACATCGCGCCATGTACCAACGACTCGACGCCGGAGGCCTCCACGTTGTCATACCGGAATAGATGGTCCACGCCCGCGTCAACGGCAACGACCGAGTCGAATGAACTCGGCTGGGAATCAACGTCGAACTGGAGCAAAATTTTCTGGGACATCACCGGTTTTCCTGCCTATCCGAACAAGGGGTCTGACCCTTTGATGGAATCATTTTGCAACGAACTCAGCGGCCTCGCCGCTGAGGGTCAGACATCCCGCAAGAAACTCACGCCAAGCCTAGAAGCCGCGGAAGGGGTGCTTCGCGTCGTCCTTCTTGGCCAACATGTCGTCGACACTTGGCTTGCTGCCCATCGCATTCTTGAGCGATTCCAGAGTGGCTTCGTAATTGTACTTGTAGATCTTCTCGTCATCTTCGGCGGCAGGGTGAATGAACACGCCGCAAACGCACACGAGATCTTCCGCGGCGTCTTTCGGGATAACCCCTTGGCTCACGGCATCAGCAACCGCTTGGGCGACAGCCGCTTGGGCGGGACCGAACATTTGCACGGCCTGCTTCATCCCCTTGATCGTCACCTTGGTGATCATGACGGTGGCTGGCTTAACAGCCACGTTGGGCTCCAGCACGGCCAACAGATTCGAGTGGCCTTCGCTTTGAGTAGCCAGCGCGTTTGCAAAGGCGGTCCCGACAGGACCGTTCTTGCTACCGATCATCAGGTCAATGTGAGCGACTTCGTTGCCGTCACCAACCAGGGCTTCTCCAATGTGAAAATGCATGACAGGATGTCTCCAAGTAAATGAGATGTTTGGGAAACGACCGGTGGGGAACCCGAGGTCCTTACCCCACACATGGAAATCCCAATCGAGCGGTGGGTGGGTCTTGCAAAGCAAAACGGTAACAAACCCGACCGGCCCCGCCAAGCAGGTCGCCCCGCAGCGGGGTAGAAATGCGGCTCAAGGCAGTGTTTTGCTGGTCGGATCCTCGGTTCGCTGGGCGGCCCAGTCCGCTGCGGCGTGCGGATTCCGGGTCGTCGGCATGGACTGCTTCGGTGACCTCGACACCCGCGCGGCATGCACCCATTTCCAAAAGATAACGAGTGCTGAACGAGCCGATCGACAACAACTCGTCCAATCCATCTCCCAACTCGCCGCCCGCCAACGGGCAGCCGTGATTGAAGTCGGTGGCCTGATGTCGGTCTCGCCGGGGCTAGATGAGCCCTTCCAACGGCACCCCGCCACTGCTCTCAGTCCGGCGCAGACTGAACTGGCGGAGCAGGCGCGGGATGCTGGATTTCGTGTCCCCGAAAGCGTCTCGGCCAACCTCGCTGCCCACGACAGCAACGGACGCTGGCTCGTCAAGGAGTCGCAAGCGACGGGCGGCCTCGGCGTGAGCTTCCGCGAGAGTTGGCATCATCGAGAGATCCCAGCGTCCGCCGTCCTACAGCGTTGGATTCCCGGTCGCGCCATGGGACTGGTGGCCCTGGCCGATGAGTGGGGCGTTTCCTTGCTTGGCATGACGCAGGCGATTTACCAACGCATCGGCGACCGCCCCTTCATCTATGCCGGCTCACGCACCACCGCTCCCAAGGACGCGGTGCCGTGGTCAGCAATGCATTCGCTCTGCGAGCAAATCAGCCGAACTCGCCGCTTACGGGGACTCTTCAATCTGGACTGGATCGTCGACCGGGAGAATCAGTGGTGGCTGCTCGAAATCAATGAACGCCCCAGTGCCTCATGCGAGGTGCTCGAGAAGTCGATGCAGCATACCCACCGCTGTCTGGACACGACCTCACTCATGCGTGGGCACCTCGCTGCGGTGCTGCCGCAGAGATTCCCGATCCCTTCCAGGTCCCACGCGTTCCCCAGCACGCCGCTTTCGCCAACCTCGTCTCATGTCAAACGGATCGTCTACAGCCGCTCAAGCGGGCAGGCGTATCTGACGGAACTGGCTCGTCAGAAAAGCGGATCTGGTGGGCTAGTTCGCGACGGCGACGTTCCCGTCCAATGGCAAATCGCCGACGTCCCCGCTGACGGTACTCCGGTGCAGCGAGGACAGCCGATTGCGACTCTACTAGTCGACGGCGTAGCCGATGCAGCTTCGCTGGCCCGCTGCGTTCGCCTCGGCCAACGCGAGATCCAAAAGTGTGTTCGCTCATAGTACCCCTCGCCGGTGATGCGGTTCAGACACCGAGAGCCAATACCTCATGAAACGAGGCACACGCGTGCAGTGCGTGTGCGTCCGTCAACTACCTCCGCGTGCAAAAGATCTCAGCGTCAGAGACGCCCGGTTCGATGCGCCTTCAGCCTGCCAACCCTCAACCGAAGCAGGACGCCCTCAACGCGGTGCATCCGTTGACATGGCAGTAGTATCGGGCAATCCACATTGCATCGGTCGATTGAACACCAGCCTGATTCGATAGCCGTCGCTCTCGGCGGCCGATGACGAACGCCCCGTTCCAGGTGTGGTTCCGCAGGACTTCTCAACCTGCAGAAGCGATTCACCTACCCTATCGAGACTGCTAAGCAACTCTGGAGTACTCGCTGCAAGTCCTCCCGAGAGCTAAGGACGGAAAGCTTTCGCCTGCGAGTCCCTTCTCTAAGACATTGGCACGTCACCTGCTTGCTTCTCATCCCCAACAAATCTTTTTTCCGCAGACCACACTGATGTCTCGGACAACATGCCAACAAGACTAAGGATGAAACGATGAAACGCATGCAAACCTTTCTCGCACCTCTCGCTCTGGCGGGCGTCTGCGCGTTCACGACGAACGCCACCTCGCAGGAGCCATCCCAAGAGACGCCTCAATCCTCCTCGACCACGACTGCTCGCACTGGCGACGGACTGCTGTCATTGCAGGCCGACATGCCGCAACAAACACATGCTGGTGAGTCTTTCGAGTACACCGTGACCGTGTCCAACAGCAGTGACAACATGACGCTCCACGACGTTGTGTTGAAACATCGCAAGGCGGAAGGCTTGACCGTCGAATCCGTCTCGAAGCAATCCAACGCGACGAACTCGTCTCAGTCAGAAGAAAACGGAAGTGACGAGCAGGAAAAGTCAGGCGATCAATCGCAGAAAGCCAAAGAATCTCAGAACGGCAAGAACAACAAACCAAAGCAGCTCAAGATTAGTGCTTTGAAACCGGGCGAGAGCCAAACGTTCGTGGTCAAAGCCACTGCCGACAAAGAGGGAGACCTCAAGAGCTGCCTCGAGATCGCCAGCTATACCCCTGCGGTCTGCTTGACGACGACGGTCGTCAAGCCCGAACTCGAGCTAACGAAAAAGGCGCCTAAAACGGCCGACCGCTGCAACGTGATCGAGATCGTTTACTCGATCAAGAATGGCGGCAGTGGTGACGTGGGTGCGATGACGATCTCCGACAAGCTCGGCAATGGACTCGAAACCATCGACGGCGAGAACTCTCTCAAGTTCGTTGTGGATGGGTTGAGTGCGGGTGACACCCGTTCGTTCAAGGCTCGCGTTTTTGCGACCAAAGCCGGTAGCTTCTCCAGCCGAGCGACTGCGAAAGCCACCGATAGCGATCTTCAATCCCGAAGTAAGAAGACGACTACGAAAGTCAGTGCGGCCGATCTTGCTGTCCGAATCAATGGCCCCAAGAAGATCCAAGGAGAGAAAACGGCTCAATTCACTGCTACGGTGAGGAACACTGGCAATGTGGATGCAACTGATGTCGACGTGACGGTGATGTGGCCCGAACAAGCCTCGCTCGCCAACCTCGGCGACGTCTCGAAGAAGAAAGCCTCCAAGCAGGGTGACGAATCCAAGTCCGACCAACAACAGCCTACACTCGCTAAGAGTGGTGACGGAAACTCGGCCGGCGACAGCGACAAGCAGGGATCTAACGAGGGAGACAACTCGAAGTCCAATGCTACCAAGATGGCGAAGCAGTCCTTCACCATCGATTCTCTCGCTGCAGGAGAAACGGCTCAGTTCCAGTACACGGTCCAACCGAATGACGTCGAGAAACTCGCGACCAAGGTAGAAGCGTTGTATATCTGCGATGTGGATGCTGCGACCGACCGGGAGCAGGCCAGTGCGAAAACGACCGCCGTTGCCATGGCATCGGTTGAGGTTGTGCGGTTGCCCGCCCTCCAAATCATGATCATTGATAGCGATGACCCCGTTGCCAACGGCGACGAAGTGACCTACACCGCCCGCGTTTGGAACGAAGGTGACGCTGCTGACAGCAATGTTCAGTTGGAGATGGAAATCCCCGATGGGCTCGAGTTCGTCAGTGCCAATGGCCCCACTGAGTTCAATCAGGATGGCGGAGTAGTCACTTTTGACGCCATCAAGTCCATGAAAGCTGGCCAACGGGAAGACTACAAGTTGGTCGCCAAAGCCAGTGGCTCGGGAAGTGTCAAAGTGAAAGCCAACCTCTCGAGTAAAACGCTCGACGAGTCCGTGAGTTCGGAAGAGCCCACTGAGTTGTTCAGCGAAGGGTCCGATGAGTAGTCATCGCCCCTCACCGGTCCGAGAAACACCTCTTCTCGCGACTGACTGAAAGATCGAGAGCCCGCTTGGTTTCAAGCGGGCTCTTTTCATGGATAGCGACTCTGCAGCGTGGCATCCGTCGGCAACATCGCACGTGCCGCATCAATGAACCGGAATGATAGTCGCGGAAATGTTTCGTGACCTTTTTGCTTAGTTTTTTCTTGCCCCAGCCACTTGCCTCCCCTACAAAGAGAGAAACGAACCCTCATTTTTGGGGACAGAAAAGTGACAAAGCTATCTTTGGATCAAGCCTTACTCACGATCGCTTCGCTAGTAGTCGTGGCGTCGTTTTTCTCCGCCAGCAATGGCTGTAGCCGTCATGGAGGCGTCGTTGGGGAATCCGACGAGTACAGCTACGACGACGTCGAAGCATTGATCCAAGCCGAAGACGAGGCTTCCGAGTCAGAGCGTGCGAGGAATGGGCGATGAATACCGCCCGCCACCGACCGACCGCCTTCACGCTGGTCGAGTTACTCGTTGTGATTGCCATCATCGGCGTCTTAGTCGGCTTGCTACTGCCGGCGGTTCAATCGGCCCGCGAAGCCGCCCGGCGGTTGAGCTGCAGCAACCAAGTCAAACAACTCGGTCTGGCGATCCACAGCTACCACGCCACCTACGGCCAATTACCGATGCACGGCACAGGGCCGACCAATGAGCGGTCCCGCTTGACCTCGGCAGCAGACAACAACGACGGAACCGGTTTCACCCGTTTGGAGTTGTCCTATCTCGTTGGATTGCTGCCGTTCATCGAACAGCAGCCATTATGGGAACAGATCAGCAATCCGATGGTGGAACCCGACGGTGATCTTTGGCCCGCGTTTGGGCCACGTCCGCTGGTCGTGAGATACCCACCGTGGCTGACGGAGATCCCCACGCTGCGATGCCCCAGCGATCCCGGAGTGGGGTTGCCAGCGCTGGGCCGCACTAACTACGCCGCCTGCACCGGTGACAGCTTCTACGATGCCGAGAATGGAGCGACGGTATGGCTCGGCCCCTCCTCAGGCGGCCGCTGGCAGTACCAGTCCAACGGGCAAGCGATGAGGCGCGTCCGCTGCGGCATGCGAGGTCTGTTCGTTCCGCGGCTCTCGACCCGCTTTCGCGATTGCCTCGATGGCCTCTCCAACACCATTGCGCTCGGCGAAGTCATGACCGGACTGAGCGATTCGAGTAACCGCACGATCGGAACGAGCGCGCCATCGAAAGCCAGCAGCGGCAAGAGCGCGGCTCAATCGGTCGCGGATAATCCAAACCAGTGTCGAGACCTCGGCTTTTTTGCCCCCAGTCGCCCGAACTTCTGGGACCTGTCCGTTGTCACCACCTATGCACCGGTTTCTCAGCGAGGTTTTCGCTGGGCAGCATTCCACACCCTGCAATCGCAGTTCAATACGATTCGTGGACCGAACTCTCATATCTGTTTGGTCGGCAGTTCAGACACCTATGGGGTGGCCCCACCGAGCAGTCGCCATCCCGGCGGCGTGCACGTGCTGATGGCCGACGGTGCAGCGAGGTTCGTTACCGATTCGATTGACGCAGGTGACCCAAGTGTCCCGTGTGTCTACTGTGATTTACTCAGCGGCGGTGCCAACAGCCCCACCGTTGCTGGATCACCGAGCCCCTACGGATTGTGGGGTGCCCTGGGAACACGAGCTTCGCGTGATGCGACGGGGACGAATTTCTAGGAACCTATCCGAAACGGCCCAAAACAGTCACAATCTCGGGCTCGTCTTTCGCATTGTTTCCGATTCACCCGTTGACCCCCGCCGTGACCGCACCTCCCCCCAACGACGACCTGAACCCTGCCGCACGCAACGGTGAGGATGACTCCCCTGCTGACCCAACCGCCGCTCGCCGGCACTTCGTCCGCCAAGCGATCGACGCAGACCTGGAGGCGAAGCGATTTGATGCGGTACGCACTCGGTTTCCACCCGAACCGAATGGATACCTACACATTGGACACGCCAAAAGCATCTGTTTGAACTTTGGCCTGGCCAAAGAGCTCGGTGGTAGCTGCAACCTGCGTTTCGACGACACCAACCCTAGCAAAGAGGAAACAGAGTACGTCGAGTCGATCCAAGAGGATGTGCGGTGGCTCGGCTTTGAGTGGGACGAACTGCATTTCGCCAGCGATTATTTTGAGCAGCTCTACGCCTGGGCGGAAAAACTGGTTACCGACGGGAACGCCTACGTGTGCGACCTCACGGCGGAGCAAACCCGCGAATACCGTGGCACGCTCACCGAACCGGGACGAGACAGCCCCGGGCGGAGCAATACGCCCGCAGAAAACCTCGATTTGCTGCGGCGGATGAAGGCCGGCGAGTTCCAAGACGGCGAGAAAACACTCCGCGCCAAAATCGACATGGCGGCGCCCAATATCAATCTTCGTGACCCCGTCATGTACCGGATTGCGCATATCAACCACCATCGCACGGGCGATGCTTGGTGCATCTACCCGATGTACGACTGGGCGCACGGACAAAGCGATTCGATCGAGAAGATCACACATTCGATCTGCACACTCGAATTTGAACATCACCGGCCGCTGTACGATTGGTACTGCGATAAACTTGCCATCCACCATCCACGGCAAATTGAGTTTGCCCGCTTGAACATCACCTACACCGTGATGAGCAAACGCAAATTACTGCAACTCGTGCGTGAAAACTACGTATCGGGTTGGGACGACCCCCGCATGCCAACGCTGGTGGGGCTCCGCCGCAGAGGCTACACGCCCGAGTCGATCCGTGCCTTCTGCGCCGACATTGGCGTCGCGAAATTCAACAGCACGATCGACGTCGTTCGACTCGAGAATGCCGTCCGCGAGCACCTCAATGAAGTCGCCCCCCGGCGGATGGCGGTACTCGACCCCGTCAAACTCACGATCACGAACTGGGCCGAGCACGGCTCGGACGTCGAGATGATGGCGGCGGTCAATAACCCGGGCGATGAATCGGCCGGCAGCCGCGAGATTCCGTTCTCGGGCAGCCTATGGATCGAGCGAGACGATTTCAAAGAAGAAGCCCCGCGGAAGTTCTTCCGACTTAAGAAAGGCGGCGCCGTGCGTTTAAGGGCCGGGTACATCGTGGACTGTCACGATGTCGTCAAAGACTCCGCGGGAAACATCACCGAGATCCTGTGCACCTACGACCCGCAAACCAAGAGCGGCGAAGACAGCTCGGGGCGGAAGGTCAAAGGCACCATTCACTGGGTCAGCTGTGATCATGCAACCGAAGCCACTGTGCGAAACTACGACCGACTGTTCACAGCGGAAAACCCCGACAGTCCCGCTGAGGGGAAAACATTCCTGGACTACCTCAACCCGGATTCCCTCTCAACAACCACAGCGATGATCGAACCGGAACTGGCCGCTGCCGCGGCAGGCGACCGCGTCCAGTTCGAGCGGCTCGGATACTATGTCGTCGATGCGGATTCTCGCGACGATGCCTTGGTGTTCAACCGCATCGTGGGTCTGCGTGATACCTGGGCCAAGATTGCCAGCAAGAATCCTCCCAAAGGCAAAAAATGAGTATCTCCAAGCCACGATTTTCGCTACCAGTTGTCGCTGCCGAAGACTACCGCCATGCGGTGGCGGGCGAGCCCTGGGAGTTGTGTCCCGTCGCGATCACAGGTCCCATCGCATACCGCAGTGCGCCACGCGACGACTCGGTCGAAGCGACTCGGCAGTTGGCGGAAACCTCGCTGCGCACGCCACTGGATTACCCTGACATCCGCAACGCGATTTTGGCTGGCGATCACGTCGCCCTGGCGGTTGACCCGAACGTCCCTCGCGTCGCCGAAGTCATCGCTGGTGTTTTACGGGTATTGGAGTCCTGCCAAGCCGGGCGAGTGAGTATCGTCCTTTGGCAGGAAGCTTCCGATGCCTGCTACCAAGCCTTGACCGAGAGATTTCAGACGGGCATTCCCAGCGACGCGATCTCCAAGGACTCTGAAACCGATCGCGGGGTGACCAGCGGCGGTCACGCGGCAGTTACCGTCACACGCCACCTGCCGCGTGACCGGCGCGAAATGAGATATGTCGCTGCCGACGCAGATGCCGAAGCCGTCTACCTGGCCCGCGATTTGGTCGACGCAGATTTCACGCTGCCTATCGTTGCCGCTCGGGCCTGCGATGCCGCCGAGCGAATGGACAAGGCCAATGTCTTTCCCATGTTCGCTGACGCCTCCACGATGCAGCGATATCAGACGACAGTATCGCTCGAAGAGTCCGAACGGATGGCCCAGGAAGTCGGCTGGCTGCTCGGTGTGCAGTTGCTGGTGATGGTGTCGTCCAACGCTGCGGGCAGCGTGGCACGTATTTTGACCGGCACTCCCGACGCCATTCGTAGTGAACTCGACACGCTGCATGCCGATGAACGCGATCACATGGGCGAGCACGAAACCCGCCCTGTGGCCGAGATGGTTGTCGCCGCCCTCGACGGCGATACCAACGTACAGACCTGGGCCAACGTCGCTCGCGCCGCGATCGCGGCAAACCGGCACACCGAGGGCGATTCAGCCATTGTGGTCTGGTCGCAACTGCAAGAACCCCCCAGTGCAGTGTGGCAACACGAATTCAGCGACCGCCCTGGAAGCGAGGGACCGCTCAGCACCTCCAGCGACGATCCCGATCGCGAACCGGCAACCGAGATAACCGAGCCGGGTGCCGATTTCTCTGATTGGAGCACCGATCGCGCCTTGGCGCGGAAGCTCGCCGAATTGATTGCAGCGAATCGTGTTTTCCTGCACAGTCGACTCGCCGATGCGGACGTCGAAGCACTCGGGATCGGCATCATCAGCTCCGTGGAGGAACTGCACCGACTCGGTCAAACCTGCCAAGCCGCAGGGATGCTCCGCGCCGCTCATTACCAGGCCGCATGCATCGCTCGAACGGAAACCGCGAGCGAGGGATCCTGAACATGCCCTCTTCTGATAACCCATCGGGGCAGCGAATCGAGCAGGCGTTCGCATACTGCCCCCGCTGCGGAACGCCCAATGCAACGCCTGGATCGATCCCATTTCAGTGCGGCGACTGTGGTCTGGCGATCTACTTCGGACCCGTCGCGGCGGTGGGCGGACTCGTGGTCGACGAACAGAACCGCCTGCTACTCGTACGTCGTGCGCGCGATCCAGGCAAACATCAATGGGGTTTACCCGGCGGGTTTGTCGACCGCGGAGAGACAGCCTACGAGGCGCTCGCGCGTGAAATTCAAGAGGAAACACAACTCATCCTGTGTCACCACGAACTGCTGACGACCGGCCCCAACCTCTATACTCATACCGGAGCAACCGCCGACGTGCTGGACATGTTCTTCGTCTGCCGCGTTGTCGCCACGCACCCTGTGGAACTCGCCGCAAGCGAACTGTGTGAATATCGCTGGTGCGTCCCTGACGAGGAAATTCTCGGCAACATGGCATTTCCATCCAACCGGATCGCCGTGGAGCTGTGGTTGTCGCGGCGGGTCTCCGACGGCGGGGCTCCCGCAGTGCCGGAAAAGCAGTAAGCACCGCCAGCGCGTGTCATTCAAATTCCCCGGCCAATTCTTGCTTTCCGCTCAGGATGACACCATGATAGCACTCTTGAATTTTACCTTCGTAGCCGCATTCCTCTCAGGAAAACTCACATGAAGAACATGACTCTCGGACTCGTCGTCCTCTCGCTGGTGACGCATTCCGCGTTCGCATTCGCAGAAGAATCGAAACCGTCCGACTCGAAGTCCCCACGCGGGGAGTGGCAAACGCTATTCGATGGCTCGTCGCTCGATGCGTGGCGGGAATACGGGCACCCGTCGGTCACCACGGGTTGGAAGATTGACGGCGACAACTTGGTCTGCATCGCCAAGAAGGACCAAGGGGAGGGAGCCCGCAATGAAAACCTCATCACGAAGGAAAAGTTTGGCGCCTTCGTACTCGAACTGGAGTTCAAAGTCACTCCCGCAGCCAACAGCGGTGTCCTCTTTCACGTGCTCGAGACTGACAAGCCTCCTTACTACACGGGTCCCGAATTTCAGATTCAAGATCATGTTGGCGGTCACGATCCCCAAAAATGTGGTTGGCTGTACCAACTCTACGCTGCGGACACCGATGCGGCGAAACCAGCCGGTCAGTGGAATAAGTTAAAGATCAGGATCACACCTAAAAAGTCCGTCAGCCACCTTAACGGCGTGAAATACGCCGAGTTCGTCAAAGGCAGCGACGATTGGAATGAACGCGTTGCCAAAAGCAAATTCGGGAAATGGGAGGGGTTCGGCGAAGCCGACTCCGGATACATCTGCCTGCAAGATCACAACGACGAAGTCGCGTTTCGAAACATTCGCGTCCGCCGTCTGGATTGATTTCGCCGAGACTCGCGTGACAGTGTACCCGGCGCGTTCGCGATTAGATCAGCTCTCTTCGCGAAGCGCTTCTTGACGCGCCCGATCGCTTTCCGCGTCCATCTCGAGGAACTCTTCGTCGGTGATTTCAGGTGCGGGATTGACGGTAGCCTCACTACCCGACCCGCAACCCGGGAGGGTAAGAAGTGCGAGCAGGAGCATGGGAACAAATAGGAAAATCTTCATGGTTTTGATTCGTGGTCAGAGGAAAAGGTCAATCGCGGTTTCGCGGTAACCAAGGGCGTAAGAAGAGGAGCAAGCAGGGCACCGTCGCACCTGGCGGGATGCCGTTTCAATGTGTCTTCGTCGTTCGAGGCAGAAGCCCGGAGAGTCCGGGCTGTCGATTGGATTGACGCTGTTGCCAACATCGTAGTGAGCCGAGTACGGTAACGGCGCCAGGCAGCGCAGCCATCCGGGCCGCTTACGTATCTCAGCTCACTCAGTCGACAATCGGTTAATCGTTGAGCGATACGGTTTCGCGGCCGCTGATGCTGCCCGCGGCGCCCCAGACGCCGTAATTGCTGGCAGAACCCGCTGGCGGAGCAGTGGGCGCGGTAGTTCCAATCGGTCCCGTGTTGGTGTTACCGGTATCAACGCTCTCAGTGATGAACTGCACCGAGCCATCGCCCATCAACACGTGGCAGCCGCCTTGGTGCCGGCTCCCGGCGGAGAAGACGCCTCCGAGACCATTGGCGTCGCCGCCCCCGCGGACAGCGTTTGCGGAGTTGGGCGGGAAAGTTTCCCCCATGCCGCTCATCATAGGCTCACCCTGAGCCCAGTTAGAGCCGCGGAAACGGTTTTTCGCCGAACTTGTGTCTACTGCCAACGTCACATCGGGCCGGTAGAACAGAGGCCGCTCGGGATCACGGGCGAATTCGAGAATTTCAGCTCTGGGTTGATCCCGCATTGTGTTCCCACTGCCATTGCGAACCAAAACATCACCGGCCAGTTCGCGGTTCCCGCTGCTGCGTTGGATCTCGCCCATCATGATGGAATTACTCAAACCATCGAGGCAATCGCGGAATCGTGTGACAAATCGATCCTTGAACATCCCTCGATGCTGGCCAATGTTGACTGGGTTGCCCGCATTGTTTCGTGCATTGTTGCAGTTCCAGAACGAGTCTCCGAAGCTGAATCCATAGTTCAGTTGACCGAAAGCAACCTGGCCGTTGGGGGCGATATCGGAGGGACAGAGCAGCGTTTGAATCTGAGTTCGCCATGGTTCGTAGCCGGCGTGGTACGCCGCGGGTCCCATCGCTGGCCAAAGCGTGCCATCGGAACCTTGGTAGGGGTTCGAGATCTGCTGCCAAACCGCTTGCTGTTCAAAGAATGGAGTCAGCCCGACCATCGCCGACAGGCGATCCCTGTTGGTCGTCAATGCGCTCGATGTGGGTTCGCCCGTACCCCCGCCCTGTTGAGGCAGTTGATCGTACGTGGAATGGTAGTTGTGCAGGGCCAATCCCAACTGTTTGAAATTATTGGAGCAGGACATCCGCCGGGCTGCTTCCCGAGCTGCTTGTACAGCGGGCAGCAATAGCCCGACCAAGACCCCAATAATGGCGATCACCACCAGCAGTTCCACCAATGTGAAACCGCTCGAGCGAGTTTTCCGTGTCAACATGGACATTCTCCGTTTTAAGAACAACTTCACCCCGATTTTAGGGTGCGTAAATTGGTATTGAAAAAATTGTCAAACCGAAGGGAGTCGATTCGAACGCAAGATCCTATCCAATCTGTAAGGAGGCGCCCATGCGAAATAGATGCATAATCTTCACAAATCGTTTTAGATTCTGCTGAATTCCTGAGCTTCGTCAGGCCCGGGATTCGCATAGGCTGGATCTTTGGCACGTATGAACACGTCACCATTATCGCGTACTCGAATGTCGAGCGGCACAATCGTCACGCCTTGCTCGTTAATCGTTTGAGCATTTTCGCTGAGATCGCGAGATTCAATGCCCTCGCGCGGCAGCGGGGGGACGTTGCCATTGAAAAATGCCGTACACCACCACTTGCCGTCCTTGGTTTGGAATGGCGTGCCATGACCGAGAAAGCGACCTGCGAACTGGCGTGGTCCATAGGGACCGGTGATGTCGTCGGCCACGCTGTAGTACAGATTGTACGATCCCTGGCGTCCTTGGTCGGTCGACCACGCTGTACCAAAGTGCACGTACTTGTCGCCGATTTTAATCATCGTCGCACCCTCATGCCCGATGCGACTGATAGGCTTGCCAGCGGGCGAGGGGCGGGTTCCCGCCGGGTCAATTCGCACCGGTTCCGCAGTATATTCATTGAGCCCTCGGCTCAGTGGAGCGACCAGCGTGTTCTGCCACAGCAGATAAACCGTTTCGTCGTCGTCGGTGAACAGGGACGGGTCGTGGCGTCGCCCCATGTTGGATTTCATCGGATGGGCCCACGGCCCGGCGAGTTCACTCTCCTCGCTCGTCGCGAGACTCGAGAGATAGGCCGGGCAGTGAACCAACGCCCAGCGATCTCCCATCCAATGGACCTCCGGAGCCCAAATTCGCTTAGCTTTCTTCGTCCGCTGGTTGGACGGATGCAGGTCATCGGTCGTAAAGACGGCGCCGAGCGACTCCCAGTCAATCAAGTCTTTGCTGCGATACACGCGAACCTGATTGCCAACGATGCTTTCGTTGCCCAGTCCAATGTTGTACGGATCCTTGGCTTCACGAGGGTCGTTCTCATTGGGCTGTGTCCCGGTCAGGTAGTAATAGTCGTCCGGGCCGAGCGTGATGTAGGGATCTCGGATCCATCCCGACTTGATGTACAAGGCGCGGTCGTGGCTTTTGAGCCCGCGACGAATCGTATCGCCGTCCATCACGGGCCCTGGCGTGCGATCGCTGGGCTCTTGCACGAATGCTGGATTGAAACGATCGCCATCATTGGCGACGGGTGGGTTGGACGCGTCCTCGGTTTTTGCCTTGACAGAATGCGCTAACACCTTGCCCCGGAACGCGTTGGGCGACTGGTAATCGCCTGCTGCGGATTGATCGTCCCAACCGACACTGAGCCCGTCGATGGGTTGGGCAGGGATCAAACCAGGTGACGGCGCCGTGATCGGCTCGCCACCATTGACCGCGAGAGTCATTGCATAGGCTGTCAAAGTCGCATCCAGCTTCACGCGTCCCTTGACTTGGATTTCGGACATCAGTCGCTGAACCTGGCCATCGATACGAACGTCGAAGGCGGGGTGTCCGTCGACGAAATGAATCGCGTATCCGTGCTGGTTACCACCTTGGGCCATCACGACGCCAGCGGGTGCGGCACTCCGCACCTCGGCGTGCAGCTCCAAGACACATTGGGCAATCTGGGGGAACTCGATCGCTTGCGTCGATGCCGCCTGTTTGGACTGGTCGTAATCCGCCCACGTCACGCCCACCCGGGTCGCCCACTCTTCCCAGGCGTCGATCATGGCTTCCAATCGCTCGGGTTCACGCTCGGCCAGGTCGGTTGTTTCACAGCGATCTTCGGCGAGATTGTAGAGTTCCCATGTGAGCTCCTCAGGCATGCGTTTGCTGTACACGATCTTCCAATCGCCATCGCGAAGTGCATGGGCGGCCTGATGGTCAAATCCGATGGTCCGCTGAGGCAATTTCTCGCCCCGCATCGCCGGCAGCAAGCTGGTCCCCTCACGGGGCTGGATTTCATTCCCGTTGTACCGTGCCGGATACTCCGCACCTGCGGCGTCCATCAGCGTCGGTAGCACATCCATCATGTGTGCCGGTTGACGAACCCAATCGTTTCGCTTGCCAATACCGGCGGGCCAGTGGGCGATGAACGGAGTACTGATGCCGCCTTCGTGGGTGAAGTGTTTGTACATTCGCAGCGGCGTGTTGCCCAGGTTTGCCCAGCCACTGCCGTAGGATTGGTGAGTCCCGCGGCCGCCGATTTCACGCAGTTCCTCGCCGGTTCGCAAAATCGTTTCTCCACGCCGGGAAACGCCGTCAAAACCGAATGGCCCCCACTCATAGCATGCGCCGTTGTCACTCAGAAACAGGATCAGCGTATTGTCGAGTTCACCGGTTTGCTTCAGGTGATCGACCATTCGGCCGACACCCGTATCGACGCCCTCGACCATCGCGGCGAAGACCGCCATGCGGCGAGCCAAGTCGGCTTGGCGATCGGCGTCGAGGGAGTCCCAAGCCGGGTTCTGCTCACCGGGGAAACCATTCGCGATGTCGTCGCGATCGACCGGTACGATCGATCGCGGCGGCAACGTCCAGCTCTCCCCGTCGACAATCCCCAATTTCTGCATGCGTTCATACCGTTCTTCGCGGAGAACATCCCAGCCACGCTGGTAAATCGCATCGTACTTGTCCGCTCGCTCAGGGGGCGACTGGACCGGGAAATGCGGCGAGGAGTGCCCGAGGAATAGGAACCAAGGTCTATCAGATTCCTGCCCCTGGCGAATGAACTCCAACGCGTACTCGTTGAAAACATCCGTGGCGTAGTACTGATCAGCCGACGGATCGATCTCCTTTGTCTTCCCAGCGGGCAAACGAATGTAATAGTCGGCGTCGTATTGATCGTGTGAATGACCCTCTGTGTAACCATAGAACTCATCAAACCCACGTTGAATCGGACCGGTCTCGGGATGCAGGTGCCACTTGCCGACGTAATAGCATCCATAGCCTGCGGGCTTGAGAACCTCAGCCATCGTGACGCAATCCTCTCGCAGACGGCCGAGATACCCGGCCCCTCGGTTCTTGTCAGGTCGGTTCGTGGTGAAATCACCGATACCGGCCTGCGTGGGATAGAGACCTGTCATCAGCGACGCGCGGCTGGGGCAACATCGGGCTGAGTTATAAACCTGAGTGAACTTCGCCCCACCCGCAGCCAGGGAATCAATGTGGGGCGTGTCGATCTCACCACCGTAGCACCCCAAATCCGAGTAGCCCAGATCGTCAGCCAAAACCACGATGATATTCGGTTGCCCGGTAGCCGCAGTTGCATGGGCGGACTGGAGCAACAAGGGCGTGATCGCGAGCAGTGCAGCCAGCCAAACAAGCGGACGAAGAAAACGATGATTCATGTTGTGATACAAAAGTTTAGAAAGTAAGACAGGCGTTCCGTCTGCCTCGGCGTGGAAGTAAAGATGTGGGCCGTTTTCGCTTAGTCGTGTTGAATCTGCTGGCAGCAATTCCTTCCTCACTGACCGTCAGATCCCGACTGTGTCATTCGGGCGATTGGTCGTCAATTCCGGAACAACCGATCATCGGAACCCATGGCGAGGTTGGTATCGTCCGCGGACAATTTCACTGCTAACTCGCCGCGTTGCAGCCCGAAACTGGCGAGCCCTATTCCCACTGAACGAGGCAGGAGTTGGTCGCGCAGGAGTTCGGCGGTTCACGCAGCAGCGATGCCTTTTCCTAGGTATTCATACGGACGCCAGCGTTGAATTGCGACGGAAACCGTTGCGTTTCCATTGCTCACGGGCGATCCCCACTGCGAGGCGTCACCCTCCCTAGACGGGACTGACGGATGAATCTAACCCCTTTGGCCTCGCCCGTCCAACAGGCTAGCATAATTCGCCCGACACCTGGGACGCTCCTCGGGGTTAAAACGCGAAACACGGTACCTAAGCACATTTCACCAGTTACTGCGGCGGTTCGCCGGACGACGCAGGCGGCCGCCCTGGCTGGGAACCACGCCTGACGAAGACAGACTCCATCCTTCTCTTCTTTCAATTCACCGGATGCCATGAAATCGTCTCGATTGATTCGCACGATGCTGGGAACCTTTGCGATCACCTTGATCGCCCAGACGGGATTCGCGCAGCGCATTCCTTTCTCTGGAAATCGATTTGATACAGCCCCCATCCTCTCCGAAGAAGGATTCTTGTTCGTCGATGGACAGTACCTTGCGCCGCCTTACAAGATTGAGCTGAACGAGGACGAAATCAGCATCAACGGGCGCGCGTTCACCGCCGATGCCTTCGACCTGTCCTCCGGCCACGATCGCGGCAACTGGAACCGCTCTGGAGCCAGTTTCGGACGGCGCGGCGGAGGGCCGAGGCCGGCCGAAGGCGGATGGTCTTCAGGCAATAGGGGCAACAGGAACTCGCCAGGCAGTACTACTCCGGCAAACAGGCAGGCCGACAATGAGAGAGCCGGGAGCGCCGCGAACGCGTTCGCACTGCGACAGTTCCATCAACAATTCGATCTGCTCCATCAAGGTGTGCTGATGATCCTTCGCTCGGGTGCCAAACCAATGAGGCTGGGGTCAATGGACGATAGCCACACACTGCTCAAGCAACTGGTGGCACTGTCGGAGCGCCCAACATCGGTGGCGGAAATCCCCTACACAGTTTACGGTATGGAGGATCGCGAAACGTGGCGTCTATTGGTTGAGCAATTTCAGCCGACAGCTGTCTTTGTTGAACGTGCGTCACAGCATATCGATGAATACACGCAAGCTGTTAATCAAATTGATGCGCAGGTTGCGTCCGTCCAATGGAACGAATCGATAAGCTACCCGCTAACGATGGTGGCACTCATCTTGGTCGTTGTTGGCTTAGGCCACTTGATGGCTAGCGCGCATACGATCTTTTCTGTTGCGATCGACCGGCAAGAGACGAGCGAACTTTCTAAGAATGTGGTGTGGTTGCTCGTCATCATGGCGTCGATGTCGATGATCGATCTGGTCTGGACCGTGATGGCGCACAGCGCCGGGTCGATGCGAGAACTCAATCCGCTGGGTAGCAAGTTGATCGATGACACGTCGCAATTGATCGCATTCAAACTGATTGTCACCGGTGTGTCGATCAGTTTGTTCTTTTGGTTGCGACGTTTGCCGCTGACACGAAAAGCGACGTGGTGGTGTTGTCTCACAATGACGCTACTGACCGTCCGCTGGCTTTCTTTTCATTCGATGCTGGTGTAGCGAGAACACGCTGGACTCTTGGGACTGACCGCACACGCGGGTGTCGTGATGCGTTACTCTACAGACGGAGTGGCTGCCCTGTTCTTTCTGGCGCACGCCCCCGTGTCATGATGCCGTCCCAGGAGAGCCCAGCATGAATCGATTCATTCCATCGCCACCAACCCATCCGACGCAATCCAGTGGGTGCCCTGCGGCGGTCCTCGGTCGCTGGCAAGCGAAACACGCCACCTTTGCGGTGGCCGTCTTGATGCTACTGAGCTACCAGATCAGTACCTCGAATTCACTGCATGCCGAGGTCAAGGAGCGTCCGAATTTCGTGATTATCTTCACCGATGACCAGGGCTACGGAGATTTGGGATGCTTTGGCTCGACCAAGATCGAAACGCCCCGCATCGATCAAATGGCGACTGAGGGGCGACGCTTCACCAGCTTCATGGTCGCCTCACCCGTCTGTACCCCTTCGCGAGCTGCTCTGATGACGGGCTGCTACCCGAAACGGGTCGGCCTGCATCGCCATGTCCTGTTCCCCCAATCTAAAATCGGCCTGAACCCCGATGAGGTCACCGTCGCCGATCACCTCAAGGGATTGGGCTATGCAACAGCCTGCTATGGAAAGTGGCATCTCGGTCATCATCCGGAAACGCTGCCACGCCAAAATGGTTTCGATGAATACTTTGGCATCCCCTACTCCAACGACATGAACCATCCTGACAACAAACGCAAACCGCGGATGTCCTCAGACGAGTTGTGGCTCGATCCGGCAACAACGCTCACGCACTGGAAGGCACCACTGATCGAGAACGAGACGATTGTTGAGCTACCGGCAGACCAGCGCACGATCACGCGGCGCTATACCGACCACGCCGTCGAGTTTATCACGGACCACCAGGACGAACCTTTCTTTGTCTACTTGGCACACTCGATGCCCCACATTCCGTTGTACGTCCCCGAAGATGCCTATGATCCCGACCCCAAAAATGCCTACACCTGCGTGATCGAGCATATCGACAGCGAAGTGGGGCGGGTGATGGATACGATTAAAGAACTCGATCTCGCCGAGAACACCATCGTCATCTACACATCGGACAACGGACCGTGGTTGCAATTTAAGAATCATGGAGGCTCGGCTGGGCCTCTGCGTGCCGGCAAGGGCACGACGTTTGAAGGCGGCCAGCGTGTCCCCTGTGTGATGTGGGGTCCAGGGCGCATTCCCGCCAACACGCAGTGCGATGAATTGATGGGAACGATCGACATCCTGCCAACCATCGCCTCACTGACAAACTCGATGCTTTCACCGGACCAGAAAATTGATGGCATGGACCTCTCCGGGTTGGTCACCGGTGAGGCAACGCAGTCACCGCGGCGTGAATTTGTGCACTACACCTCGCATGGCAAAATCGAAGGAATTCGGCAGGGCGACTGGAAGCTCCTGGCCAAGCAACCGGCGAAGAAACAGACGTCGAATTCCTCCAATTCGACCGCCCCAGCTCCGAAATTTTCCCTATTCGACTTGGCCAATGACCTCGGCGAGCAGAACAATCTTGCCAAAAAACACCCCGACATCGTTGAAAAGCTGCATCAGCGGATGCTCGAAATCGATGCGGAAATCGAAGCAGAGGCCCGGCTCCCTTGGGAGAAAACGGGACAATCAGGAAAAGTCTCGGATCCGAAAAAGGACGCAAATTGACCTTTCTTTATCGAGCGATTTTCCTATGATCGCGTTGACGCGGCCCGCCCGAAGAGGCGCGTCGTTGAAGTAAATCGTCATTGCACTCCGATCGAATGGTCGTTGCAATGAGATCAAATAGTCGTTGCACTCAAGGACGAGCGATGCGGACACTACTATTTCTTGGATTGGCCATCGGGGCCGCTTTCATGGCCAATTGGTTCACGATCGAGCGTGACGGTGATAGCACGCGAATCGATATCAATAAGAAAGAAATTCGCAACGATACCAAACAGGCGATCGATCGCGGCCGCGAGATACTCGATAATCACAATCAGGGTCGGCAGACCGCCACATCGGCCGACGGCTACCCGCCAGCAGAACAAAGCTGGCCACCGCCCCAACCGTCGGCGCCCGCAGCCAACGACGGATACGCGAGGCCTGCCTCCTACGGCAACCAGCCTGCCTACGGAAATCAGAATTACGGTGGCCAACCGTATGACAACCAGTCGTATGACAACCAACCGCACGACGCGCCAGCTTACAACAAACAACCCGCCTCGAGCGGATACGGCACGACCTACCCAACCTCGACGCGATCTCCCCCGCCTTGGCAGCAACAACCTCGCTGAGCCGCCCGGCGAGTTGCCGATCAGCCTGCGGGCCCGGTTTCACTAACGCTTAATTACATCGGCGAGTGTTTGCTCACCCGCAGCGTTGCGTTCAGCCAATTTCAGATTGACCAACGCTTTCCACGCCGGATGCGAGTTCATCGGGCGTGATTGATGCGCCAAACGTAAGATGTCAGCGATCAAAATCCGCTCCGCTGGCCGCGCCAGGGTGAGGTGAACGTCGTCGTCCTCGCCGGGGACGCGCCGCAAACACCCTCCGCTGATCAATTGATCTTCCAAGTCGTGGACCACCCGACTGCTCAATCCCAATTCCTCAGCGAGATCTTGTCGACCGGTCACATCGCCGCGTTGAAACGCCATCGCCACTTCGGTCATGATCGGCAACATCCAGTCTGGATCACCCGACGGCACCGCATCGGGCTCAATGAAACTGCTTCGCAGACGGCGACCACGCATGGTCTGGGTCGTGTAGGTTAGAATCAACCCGAACAGCACGATCAGCCAGGTCACGTATATCCAAAACAAGAACAACGGAATCAAGCCGAGCGATCCGTAAAGAGCCGAGTACGGCACCGCCTTGCTGACATAGATTTGAAAACCAAATTTAGCAAACCCCCAAAGCACAGCGCCAACGCCCGAACCGATCGCCGCAGCCCGCAGCGACACGTGGGTATTGGGCATCATCGAGTACAGCAGGAATAACAACACCCAGCCTGCCAAAAACGACAGCAGGTGACGCAGGAACCACGTGGGACTCGAGCCCGCTCCCATCGTCCCAAACCAATCGACAAACTCACCCGACAGATACAAGCTCAGAGCCAGCAGGCCGCTGCCGAGCGTGATAATCGACCAATGAATAGCCAGTCGCAGGTGGATCGGACGCTGCTTGGGTGCCTCGTAGATGATATTGAACAGGTATTCGGTGGAATCGGCCAACGCGACAGCGGCGTAAAGAAACAACACCAAACCGATCACACCGATCGATGCGAAATCGAGCGAGGCAATCTGAGACGTCACGTTGTGCAGCGTCCGCCGGATACTCGCACGCGCCTCCATTGCTGTGGCCGCATCATCGGCCTTCTCGGCAACAGCATCCACCAAGGCCTCGTCGACCCGCTCTTCGGGCCCTTCTTTCCCGCTGTAGTCAGGGACCACGCCCTCGGCAGGTTCTGGTGACTCGAGCGGGGGCCGCGTCACTAGCGGCTTGGGAGGATCGGTGCTGTCATCTTCAGAGAGCACCTTGGCAATCTGTTCCTTGGACTCCTGCTCTGCCTCTTCAGATTGTTCCTTCACCTCCTCCGCCTGCTCCTGCATATACTGCGTTGGAATTTCAGGAACGCCGAAGAACGAGTACAGCTGGTTCTCAACCCGTGCTTGCACATCGTCGAGTCCACCGACGATCCGAAACATGACCAAGCCCAAAACGACGACGGGGATCAGCGAAAAGATTGTGCGGTAGGTCAGTTCCGCGGCCATGCCCTCCGCTCGATGACGCTGGAGCTGGCGGCCACAATAAACCATCAGGTCCCAACCATACCGCAATTGGTGTTGCCGCTTCGACAATTCCTCACGCGGCTGGCGAATCGCGTCGTGGAAGTAGCTGAGCCATTTAGGCAAGGTTCACCTCGCATCGCAGGTCTTGGCCGTTCAAACCAGCCAAAACGTTGTCGACGGCGATCTCAGCCATCTCATGACGGGCGGTGTCCGTGGCACTTCCGATATGCGGCAGAATCAACGCGTTGGGAGACTTCACCAAGGGATGCGATGGTGGCAACGGCTCAGGTGTCGTGACATCGAGTCCCGCTGCAAAGATTCCTCCATCACGCAGTGATCGCACCAAGGCGTCCTGATCGATGATCTCACCGCGAGCCGTATTGACGAGGACCGCAGTCGATTTCATTTCTGCCAAAGCAGCCTCATCGATTAGGTGGCGGGTCTCGTCACACAACGCCACATGGATGGAAACGAAATCACTCTGTCGGAGCAGTTCCGCCAACTCGACCCGGCGACCGCCGAGTGACTCGTCAACCTTCGGTCGATCCGATCGCGCCGTGTAAAGTAGCTTCATGTTCCATCCGCCGACCATCCGCTTCGCCATTGCGGTTCCGATCCGTCCCATGCCAATCACACCGAGTGTGCGACCGCTCAACTCCCGCCCGAGCAGTCCGGCTGGTTCCCAGGTCTGCCAATCGCCACTGCTGACTTCCTGGGAGGCTTCCCGAACCCGCCGGGCCGCCCCGAGCAGAAGTGTGACTGCCAGATCGGCGGTTGCGTCGGTAAGCACATCTGGCGTATTGCCCACTCGAATTCCGCGCCGGCTCGCTGCCTCGAGGTCAATGTTGTTGTAGCCAACCGCGTAATTGCTGATCACCTTCAGGCCGGCCCCAGCAGCCTGCATCACCTCCTCATCAATCCCGTCGCTCAGCAATGTCAACAACCCATCGCAGCCAGCCACATTCTCGAGCAGCTCCGCGGCCGTGGGCGGCGAACGATGCGGCCAAACCGAGACATCGTGGGCCTGCCCCAGCCGCTCCAAGGCGCTACCAGGAAGCTCGCGAGTCACAAAAATTTGGCGCCGGGAAGATTCTGGCATCGGATCGTATGGGGAAAAGGGGAATGGATTGCCGCGAACAAAGCGCTAATTTAGTCAAGATTGGCCTTCGCTGCAGTTGCCGCGTTCGCCATAATCAACAGGAGAAGCTCCGCGTGATCCCGGTAGTCAACAGACAAATTCGATGTCCACATGCCGGATGAGCACGAAGATGAATCACCACGATACCCCATGCGAGAATACAGGATGAATCGAATTTCAATCATAGCGGAATCCGCCACCATCGACGACCGATCACGCAGGCTTCATCTGATCGTTTGCTTGGTCTTGGTGGCCGGCTTCGTACATCCTTGCGGAACCTCAATCGCCACGGCCCAGGAAGTCGAAACCGCTACTCCGGCAGAAACGGATGAAGAGTCGCCAGACGCGGCCGCCGACGCCGCGCCTATGGAATCAACGCCTGCGCCACCTCTGTCGCCACCGCCTGTCAATGCGGAGATTGATCCTGGACAGGCCGACTTGGACGAAGCGGTTCTGAAACGAATCGATGCGGAATCCAACGGCGACCTCGAAGCTGTCGCGGCGCTTATCGAATCCGCACTCGCGAAAGGGCTCAGCGAGGAGAACGATACCTTTGCTCGCAAGATGCTCGGCAGCGTCCAGCTCCAACGAGGCCAAGGACTCGCCGGCGCGATGGTTCGGCTTCGCGGCCGACAACAACTCCTGGCGCGCACCGAGGCGACTCGAGCACTGCAGGATGCGATTGACAATGATCCTGATTTGGCGGAAGCCCACATGTTGATCGCCCAGCTCAATCTGCTGCCCGATGGGGATACCGATGTCATCCGGGAATCCACCACAGCCGCCATCGGACTCTACGCTGACAACCCGATCGAGCAAAGCAAAGCGTATCTGTTGCGGGCGGTGACCCAAGAAGACGCCGATAAGAAACTCGCTGACCTGAACGCGGCAATCGAAGCCAATCCGGGAAATGCGGATGCCCTCCGCCAACGCGCCGGAGCTCAACTACAGGCTGGCGACGTCGAAAGGGCCGTCGAGGACCTCCAACGAGTGCTCGAACTCGACCCCACCAACCAACAGATCGCACAAGAGACAGTGCAACAACTCGTCGATCTCGATCGCGCCGACGATGCCGTTGCCCTGCTGAGCAAGGCGATCGCAGCCAGCCCCAGCGAAGGGCTTTATCGACTTCGTGCCATCTTGTATCGCATGCTCGAAAAAGAGGATGAAGCGTTTGCCGACCTCAACAAGGCACTCGCGATGCAGCCCAAGGACCCTTTGGCTCTACTCCAGCGAGCTGAATTAGCATTGGGCCGCGACGACGTCAAATCCGCGAAACAAGACCTAAAATCTGCTACCGAAATCGCGCCCCAAGTCGAACAGATCGACCAAGCGATCGTGGTCCGCTGCTTCATCGCGATCGAAGAAGGACGGATGGCCGATGCGATCAGCGACATGCAAATCCTAATCGAACGGAATCCCAACGATACTTTCCGCCAACTGCAATTGGCCAGCCTCTATTTGCAAGACGATCGTCCACGCCAAGCGATCGAGACGCTCACCAGTGTCCTCGAGAAAGAACCCGGTAACTCAGCCGTGCTCCGCTCGCGGGCCGACGCCTATCTCGCTGTGGGCGAACACAGCGAAGCCATCGCTGACTACGAGCGAGCACTTGATGAGATCGGCGACCAGGATGACGAGGAAAACACTGCGATCCTGTCCGGCATCCTGAACAACCTTGCTTGGGTGCTGGCAACCTCGCCGCAGGACGATGTTCGTGACGGGCAACGCGCCGTTGAACTGGGGGAGCGAGCCGTCGAACTCACCGACGAATCCGAAGCCCACGTGCTCAGCACCCTGGCCGCCGGGTATGCCGAGTCAGGTGACTTTGACAAAGCGATCCAGTGGAGCAAGAAAGCCGTCGAGCAGGGCCAAAAGGAAGAAAACGACCAGATCGACCAACTCGAGCAAGAACTCGAATCCTACCGCAAGAACGAGCCTTGGCGAGAGAAACAGGAAACCGAAGAAAACCAACTTCCAATCCTATCGCCCGAAGATCTGATCGACACCTGATGCTCTGCGGGACGCAGGATCCATCAATGCCTCGTCCACTACAGAACAACTTGCAAAGGAGCGGAGGTTTTCAATCCAACGGAGACTCTCCGCTCCCGCCGTCGAACCGCCAGATCTGGGTGGCGATCATCCCGCCACCACTGATTCGCTCGGCTTCCTTGGCCAGCCCGCAGCGTTCAATAGCGGCCTCGGTATCGACCAGCCGCTGGTTCTCAAGGCCTGTCTGCCAGCGAAAAAAAACGTGCATCGCCCACGACCAGGAACATGCTCGCCGGCGCTTCCACCCGGATTCAGGCATGATGAAATCGACATGGTACCAGCGTCCGCCGGGCCGCAGGCCTCGCAGCCAACGTGGCACGAGAACATCCAACTCCGCCGCTGTGAAACAGTCAAGGAAAAACGGCGTGACGATCACGTCGAATACGCCCGCGTCGGGCTGAAATGATCGTGCGTCGGACTGGATGAATTCGACCTCTGGCTCAGTCTTTGCCCCATGCAAAGGGACGCCCATCCGCTGTCGCCGCAGCATCTTGGCGCTCTGGTCCACGCTAGTGATTCTCACGGTGTCTCGACGTGGAGACGGGTCTCCAGCACCGTGGTGCTCTCTAGCGGCCATTCGATCGAGCAACCGCCCATCCCCATCACCGAGAATGAGCATCCGGTTCCAGCTGGGCAGTTCATCGATCAGGGCGATTCGCGCACGCTGCAACTGACCGCCGAACGCGAGCCTTTCCAACCAGCGATAGTGGACGGCCAAGCGGTCGTAACCACGCTGTGATCGCGAGGTTTGCCCGGCTGTCAAAACAGCCCCAACAAGAGGATCACCAACGGTGGAATCCACACAGCGGCGTCCACCCCAGCTCCACGCACATCAAAAGTCGCTCGGTAGAGAGGCCCCTCCGGTTGCGGTCGAACCGGCTGCGACTTCAATGCCATAGCGGCTAAACCCACGGCACTGAGCACCGCGGTGAAGAGTACAGAAACGGGCATCGGCAATAGCAACAACAGCACCGGCAGCCCCATCGTTGACGCGACCGCGTTTGGAATCATGGCGGGGACGCGACCATCGCGAGCACGCGAATCCCCAGCCACGATCGAGGGGAAGGATTGCGCCCGGTCCAGGTCACGCTCGAACCTAGCCACCAGCACACAATTGCTACCGAACAAAACCGCCAAAAAGCAGGTAGTGGCGGCTAGCGACACCAATTCGGAGCCGCGATCGCCTGCGACAGACATCTCGGTCCAGACGCTCAGTGAGACTCCCACAGCAAATAGCAAACCCACCTGAGCCTCCTTCGGAAGCGGTCGCCTGCGGAGTGGATTCGAGCAACGACCGGCATCGACATCAGAGCGTCGATGTGAAAAATGCACGCTCGCCCCGTAGATCAGCACTGCCGAAGAGAGCAGCACGCCAGCTCGCAACAACTCGTGAGGCAGAAAGTGAATCACGACAAAGGTATCGATAGCCAGCACGATGATCCACACCGCGTGAAAGAAGCGTCGGTGCTGCCGGTAGAACGCGTGCCGAAGGGTGTGAGGCGCGCCCAGGTCCAACCGCGCCGCATCGAGCAGACGGTCGGCGACGTAGATCAACCAGACCGTGGCCCCAAGCGATACCGACTCGGTCCAAGTCGATCCCCGCTGGCAATAGCCGCGCATCAACAGTTGCTGCCAAACGACAGAGACCAACACTGCGTCGAGTGACAACATACTCGGCCAGGCCAGCCACGGGATTCGTTGGCGTCGACTCGATCGGTTCATGCGGTCGTCCAGTTATCCGGGAATTACTGGGTCGCTTCCTCCAATGTCGTGAACTGCCAACGCACCGTTTGCGGCGGAGTCAGATTCACCGAACCGATTCCCACACTGGAGAACTCATCGTCGACCTTGAATGTCCAACCCCGCGATGCGTCAGTCTCAATGCCATCCATACTCTGCACGAACGCGGTCACGCCACTTCCGGTGATGACGACTTCGGGCTCATCGATCTTCCGCATGACCTCTTCGAGAGTCGTGCCGGCGGCGACATCGAAGGACTGTCGAAATTCGGCTTCGCCGTCACCCCCCGGCTTATCGATTTCAACCACGACAGTAGCCGTACTCGCTGGCGACGAGTCGCTCGCGACTGTCTCTGTGGATCCGGAAGAGGACTGGGTGGATTCAGCGGTCTCAGGTGGCGACTCCACCCGGCAACCAGTAGTCATCAGCAGCATCACGCTGCAAGCGATCGCCGCGATCGGCCCCACAGCAGTACGGGAACGAATCAACTTCAGCTTTGGCCAACTCATAGCAGCAATTCCAATGGGGGTGGATAAGGGATCAGGCAACCTGACTATCTGGAATACCTGATCCACTCATTATCCATCCGCAGCAGACAGTCGCAATGGCGGTGGATTGTCGACCAACGGCTCCGACCGTCGCGAGAAACGAGCACTCTCTCACAGCTCAGACGGGCGGAGCCGTCTGGCTACTATGTCGACCGACGGCTCCGACCGTCGCGAGAACGGGCACTCTCTCACAGCTCAGACGGGCGGAGCCGTCTGGCTACTATGTCGACCGACGGCTCCGTCCGTCGCGAGAACGGGCACTCTCTCACAGCTCAGACGGGCGGAGCCGTCTGGCTACTATGTCAACCGACGGCTCCGACCGTCGCGAGAACGGGCACTCTCTCACAGCTCAGACGGGCGGAGCCGTCTGGCTACTATGTCGACCGACGGCTCCGACCGTCGCGAGAACGGGCACTCTCTCATAGCTCAGACGGGCGGAGCCGTCTGGCTACTATGTCAACCGACGGCTCCGACCGTCGCGAGAACGGGCACTCTCTCACAGCTCAGACGGGCGGAGCCGTCTGGCTACTATGTCGACCGACGGCTCCGACCGTCGCGAGAACGGGCACTCTCTCATAGCTCAGACGGGCGGAGCCGTCTGGCTACTTTGTCGACCGACGGCTCCGACCGTCGCGAGAACGAGCACTCTCCCACAGCTCAGACGGGCGGAGCCGTCTGGCTACTGATCAGCAGTCTGCCCAGGTGGGGCCCCAGGCTACGTCGACTTTCAGTGGCACGTCGAGATCCATGACGCTCGTCATCGCTTCGACTACCAACTGCGTTAGCTCTTCAACTTCGTCCGCTGGGGTCTCTAACACTAGCTCATCGTGAATCTGCAGCAGCAGCCTGGCTTGCAGCGAACTCTGCTTCAATTGATCGTGCACGCGCAGCATGGCGAGCTTGATCAAGTCAGCGGCAGTGCCCTGGATCGGCATGTTGATCGCAATCCGCTCGACCTCGGTGAGACTACGACGTTTCTCAGGCGGCAACTTCGATAAATCGCGAACACCCTGTAACTCACGTCGCCGACCCAGCATGGTCGACACGTACCCCTCGCTCCGACAGCGGGCGAGCGTCTCCAACATGAACTGCTCCACCCCAGAATACCGCTGAAAATATTCTTCGATATAGTCCCGCGCCTCCTCTTTGGGGATCCCCAGGGTCTTGGCCAGACCAAAGGGACTCTGGCCGTAGACGATCCCAAAGTTGATGGTTTTCGCGATCCGTCGTAATTCGCTGGTCACGTCGGCTTCGGCGATGCCGTTGACCTCGGCAGCCACCCGGGTGTGGATGTCCGCGTCATCACGGTATGCCTGCAGCAGGGCTTCGTCGCCGCTATAATGCGCCAAGACACGGAGTTCAATCTGCGAATAGTCAGCCCCGAGGAGCACCCAATCGGACTTACCGGCTGTGAAGGCGCCGCGGATCGCTTTGCCCTGCTCGGTACGAATCGGGATGTTTTGCAGGTTAGGCTCACTGCTGCTCAGCCGCCCCGTTGCCGCGACATCCTGACGGTAGGACGTATGCACACGCCCTGTTTTCTCGCAGATTAACTGCGGCAGAGTGTCGATGTACGTGTTCTTCAGCTTGGTCGCCTGCCGATACTGCAACAAATGCTTTGCGATCTCGTGATTAACAGCGAGTTGCGACAAAACATCGGCATCGGTACTGATACCGGTTTTCGTTTTCTTGATGACGGGCAGTCCCAATTCGTCGAACAGAACGCCAGCTAGCTGTTTGGGACTGTCGAGATTGAAAGAATGGCCGGCTGCCGCAAACACGACGGCTTTCAAATCGGCAATCTCCGCTTCGAACCGACCGCTCATTTCAGCGAGTGACTCCGCATCGACTCGAATGCCGTTGGATTCCATCTCAACGAGCACCTCGACGAGCGGCATCTCGATAGTCTCATACAGATCCGCGAGCTGCGACTCAGCGAGTTCACGATCGGAATCGTCGGCCACCCGCAATGGCACATCAACATCTTCGCAGGCATAGGGCGCCACCACATCAACGGGCACCTGGTCCATGCGAATCTGCTTCTTGCCCGTCCCGATCAAATCCTTGATCGGTGTCGTGGTGTGATCGAGGCGTCGGCGAGAGAGATCGTCGAGCGTATGATTACGCCGGCCTGGATTGAGTAAGTAGTCGGCGATCATCGTATCGGTCGTGATCCCACCGAGCTGGACGCCGGAGACCCGTTCGCCGACGACGTCAGCGTCATCATCAGCGCCACCGAGGGATGTCTGCCCCCGGGCCGATCGCAGGACGATCGCGTCGAATTTGATGTTGTGCCCCACCTTAGCAATCGTGTCGGACTCCAAGACTTCACGCAGTGTCTCGATGACCATTGTTTCATCGAGCGTCACGTCGCCAAGCGGGGCGCGGATCGGTATGTAGGCGGCAGCGCCCACATCCCAAGCGATCGAGATACCGACCAAGTCACATCCGCGCGCATGGGTGCTGGTTGTTTCCGTATCGATCGCGATGCGCGACTGGCCCGCCAACATCGTGGCGAGCTCACGGAGTTCCGATTCGGTGGTGATTATTTGATAATCGGCAACCCACTCCGCTTCACTCGGTTCGCCTACACCGCTACCGTCCCCCTCACCACTGAGGACTTCGGGGGCTCGGTTTCGGAGTCGGCGAAAACCGAATTCCTGCAACAATGCATCGACGCGGGGCAAATCAGCTGCCGAGCGAACCGAGCGACTCCATGGAATCGGCGAGTCGACGTCACTGCGTAGTTCCACCAATGAGCGGCTGAGCATCGCCTGCTCACGACCTTCCATCAGGTTCTGCTTGCGTTTCTTGCCCGTCAACTTTTCCGCGTTGTCGAGCACTCCCTCCAACGTGTCGTATTGTTCGAGCAAGGTCTTGGCCAGCTTCGGACCGATCAGTGAGATGCCGGGCACGTTGTCGACTGGATCACCAACGAGAGATTGATAGTCCACGACTTGGTCGGGGCGAATTCCCCATAGCTCCCACAACCGAGCGGCGTCGATCAACTCGTCTTTTCGAAGGTTATAAATCTGCGTCTGCGGCGTGATCAGTTGGCGACAATCCTTGTCGCTGGTAACGACGAGGCAATCGCCACCGGCGGCTTGCACCTTCGCTGCCACCGTGGCGAGCAGGTCATCGGCTTCGTACCCGGCTTGCTCCATAATCCCGATTCCCATGGCGTCGACGATCTGCCGGATCAATGGGATCTGTTGTCGCAGCTCGTCGGGCATCGAGTCCCGGTTGGCCTTGTAGTCGGGATAGAGGTCATTGCGAAATGTGATGGCTCCCTTGTCAAAGGCAGCGATCAAATAATCCGGGTTCTTGCGAACGATCAGTTCCAACATATCGCCGACAAACCCATAGACGGCCGCCACGGGGAGTCCGCCCGTGCTCGTCATCGGCGGCAGGGCGTGGAAGACCTGATAGATCAACGAGTGAGAATCGATGACGACGACGAGCTTTCCCGAAAGATCGGGGGTGGGCTCGTCGAGCGACGGCGCGATCGTTCGCCGCAAGACTTCCGGCAGCGATCCCTCGGCGATGCCCACGGCATCATTGCGCTGTTGCCGCGCCGCATCCTCGCGGACCCGGGACGGGGCGGGGTCCACATCGGCCTCAGCCTTCGCGGTGGACGAGGCGGCTGTCACTGGGTTCGGTTTTCGCGTTTTCGAATTGACGCTGCGGCCCGTTTGACGCGGTGTGGGAGTCTCCGGGGGCGAGGACTGCGTCTCGAACCCACTGAACATCATCTGATCGTCAGGTTTCGATGTGGGGCGAGCTTTGGCCATGCGGTCGACGGTTTTCAGAGAAGGCGGGGCGTGAAGAGAGATAGCGAAAATGGATCAAACCATCGCCATCGTCCATTCTAGCAAAGCCGCCGTCTCCCGATAGGCACAGCCGATGGGGAGACCCACTGCCAACAGGCTACCGTTTGATTTCAAAGTCGACAGTGGCTTGACCGTATTTCTTTCCATGGATGTCTTCCATGGTCAAACGCAGTTGGTAGCGACCCGGCTCAATCGCGTCGGGGAGGTACATCTGGTAGGCGATGAAGTAATCACGCAGATGGTTCCGGGAAATCTGATGATCCTCGGGCAGCGCTTGACTGGCGATGCGTTCGCCGTTGGCATTGAGCAGGTCATAGCTGCCTCGCAGCCGGGTCTCGAATCCGCCCTCGACGGAATGAGACACGAAATTATCAATTTCGCAGTACAGGATCACTTCCTGGCCGGCGTCGAAGCGACGGTTGGGAAACGGTTTGATCTGGCCGTAGGCTTCGATCTCGGTGCAGAACTCTAACGCCCGAACTTCGAGCGAATTACTGGCGACCGCCAAATAACCGGTGGCTTTGCGGATCTCGGGCAATGCCGAACTGAAACGATGCGACGGCACCGGGTGACCTTGAGGATCAACAATCTTCCACAAGCCGAGCAATTGATGGCGGAGGTACTGCGTCTGTTCTTCCGAAAGATCATCCAAGTCATCGACAGCTCGGTCGGGATCTCCCGAGAGCACCATCAGGTGACGGGCAACGACTTCGCGGCGATGCCGTTCGGAGTCACTTTCGCCGGGAACCTCTTTGCCCAGCCGAGCGACGAGGGCATCAAATAAATCAGCATCACTGAGCGTGGCGGCGGTCGCGGAGGCAGGTGCTCGATTGGCATCGGCTACCCTGTCGGTAAGCGAGACCTCTGCAGAGACATTTTTTTCCGCCGGCGTGTCACTGAAGCTAAGCGAGACGCTCTCACTGGGCTCAACCTGATCGCTAAGCGACATGCTCTGGGGAGTCGATGGTGGTGGGGGAATGGGGTCGGGTGTTGGCGCGACAACCGCCAGCTCGCTCGACGGAGCCAATTCGCTAGCCGGAGCCAGTTCGCTCGTGGGGAGATCGGCGACCGCGTTGAGTTTGGGTTCCCCGGTCGTCTCCAGTGATGCTCGCTGGATCGTCGGTCCCGTTGGGCTGGAGGCTTGGGCGACTGCGTTGGCGACGCTACCCTCGGCCGGAGGGCCAGCGGACTCGGCAACGTTCCAACGGGGAGTCGGTGGTCGAGAGAGACCGATCCGCGACGGGCTGACATCGCGGTCGGGCACGACGCGAGGAAGTTCTGGCAGCTGGCCGAACGAAGCCGCAAGGGCGTCATCGATTGCCGCGGGCTGAGACGTTTTGCGGGCGCGGCGATGGGAGCTTGCAATTAATTTGGTAAGTGCGGCTTTTTGGATCTCCGGTGGCGCCCCTTGCAGGGCGTCCACTAGATCACTGATATCGACGCCACTGTAGTTTTCCGGCAGTTCGAACGCCGGTGCCCTCTCGGGTTCGATGGGCATGTTCGCCGAGACCTGAGCGATCTCCGTAGCGGCCACGTTCTGTGAAGCAGCGCGATGGGGCGGATGGCTGGCGATCGGTGTTACGGTTTGGGCTAGCGGTGCCGCCGCAGGAGACGAAGCCGGCTCAGCGGCGAGCTCGCTCAAGGTTCTCCGCGTCGCTACTGTGTTCGCTGAGGAACTGCGGCGGGCGATCTGGCGGGTCTTCGCCAGCCGCTGGTCGACCGGTTCGAGATCGGTTTCCGGGACGGCGGTCTCGCTAGTGACCTGGACCTGTGAACCTGACGACTGCGCCGCATCGGCGCCCACTGTCTTCCCTGAGGCAGGTCCAGCCATGGATGGACCATGGATCGAAGGCGGCGAATTGTCCATCGCCCGGTGACGGGCCAGCGGCGTCATCAACCGCCCGGGCTGGCATCCGACGAGCCCAGCGAGCACGAGCATCGCAACGGCGTGCATCGAAATGGGGCCCACTCCCTCTCGAAATCGTGCTCGCACCATCAGTCGACTGCGTGAAAGCGAGCAGAAAAAGCGTCGAATTCGGGGGCGAGATAGGATCGCGTGCATGAGGAAACCTTGCGAATAATGTCGCGACAAAGACTGGTGCGGGCCCATGGAAAAGCCCGTAGCTTGTCGACGCTACCTAATTCACTGACGCCACGACAACGGCAATTGACAACACAGAAGAGTGAGGCTGGGAACATCCAGCCAGAAACCGATTTCCACACGACTATTCCTCGGCCCTGCACTCCAAGGTGCTCACTCGTTGACGGTCATGGCCCGACCGCCCGAGATCCGTTCCCTCTTTCGATAGCACCGGATTAGCCAGGGCGATCGATCTAGGCAGCGATTGACCACACCGTGGATTGTGCAGGCGACCCCGGGACGACTAAACTCTTCGCCATGACCCTCACCAGCCACGCGATTGTGCTGTTGGCCAAGTTATTCAGCGGTTTCACTGTCCGCTGGATCGATTGCCAGCCAGACACCTGCCAGCGAATTTACTTCGCCAATCACACTAGCCACCTCGATGCCGTGGTGCTGTGGTCGGCGCTGCCTCGCGAAATCCGAGCCCTGACTCGCCCCGTCGCCGCGAAGGACTACTGGAGCGGCGGTTGGTTCAAACCCCATATCGCCCAAAGCTTCAATGCGCTGCTAATCGATCGCCAGGAGATCAAGGTCCATAAGAGCCCGATCGACAGCATGATCCGGCAGATGGGCGATATCTACTCGCTGATCCTCTTTCCCGAGGGCGGGCGGAGTGGCGGTGAGGAGATGAGCAGTTTCAAAAGTGGACTGTACTACCTCGGCAAGAAGCGTCCCGATTTGGAACTCGTCCCCGTCTACATGGAAAACCTCAACCGCATTCTGCCTCGCGGCGAGATATTGCCCGTACCGCTGCTGTCGTGCATCACGATCGGACCACCAATTTTCCTCGAAGCAGGCGAACCCAAGACCGATTTTTTGCGGCGGGCACGACAGTCGGTCTTGCAGCTCAAGGACCGCTAAGGAACGCGGGATCAATTTCTGTCGTAGTGAACGAGGCGACGAGTCCAAGGCCGCAGGACTCGTCGCCTCGTCCACTACAAAAAGAGCTCGCAAAATTCGCCACTTATTCATCACGCGATGCTGAATCGCGTCGAGCTCAGGCTGTGGCGAATAATCGACCCGATTGCCGCGCCGTCGGTGGGGACGGCTGAGTTTCGGGAATGCCACGGGTGGACTCGAGCTCTACCTCTCGGAGTGTTTGCTCGAACGCCTGGCGTGCCTCAGCGGAACAACTTGCGATCAGCTCCTGAACTTCATCGGGATGGCTCACCTCCGTTAGCGGCGTGATCCCACTCGCGGTTTGACTGAGCACGAGTATCCGCCGGCCACATTTGACCAACAGTAGCTTGGTGCGTGGGTCCAGCATCACGTGACCGAGCGGTGCCAGAGCCGCCGCCGGCAGCGGTTTCGAAGCTGTCGCGCGGCCGCCGAACTTGCGTCCCGCCCATACCAGAGCGCTGAACAACGCCAAAACGATCGCCAGACTCGAAGTGACCGTCACCAGTGGCGCCATCATCTTCGATCGCGACGACTCCGGGTTGGATTGCAAGGCCAACCCGCCACCAGGGATCTCTGATCGTGACTCAGCGGGCTGCTCGTCGGCGGCGTGGACAGGTTTCTCGACAGAACCGCGAACGCGGTAGGTGGGTTGTTCGATCGGACCAGCCTGAAGTCGATCTCGCGTCTCCGCCGCCCGGGGCTGAAGAGCGGGAAAGCCACCACTGCGTGCGACGACTGCTGGGCTGCCGGCGTGCCCCGAGATGTCGCTGGCAAAGATCTGAGACCCCGGCGCTAGCAACGCCACGCACACTGACGAGACCACCATGCGGCGGATTGCCATCGAACATGTTTGGGTCAATAGCGGCAATTGGATGTGACTCACTCTGGAGATCCCAACAACTCGGTGACACGGACGCAAAAGTGATCGTTCATGACTAATACCTCACCTCGAGCAATCAGTTGTCCGTTGGCGAAAATATCGACTGGATCACTGGCGAGTTTATCCAACATCACGACGCTACCGGGCCGCAACCGCAAGACATCTTCGAGCCGCATCTGGGTCCGCCCCAGTTCAATGCGTAGATCCATTTCGACTTCGTCGAGCATACCAATCGGATTGGCTGTCGCGTCGAGCACTGATGGCGAGAGGTCACCGAGGGAAAAGGGACGCATCCCTTCAGGATGTTCGCCAGCGGTCTCGCCAACTGCATCCGAAAGTGACTCCGATGCCTCGTCAAACAAGGCTTCCAAGTCGTCCATGTTGAGCGAGTCGTTCGTGCCGCGGGGGCTGTCCGTCATGCTCATGGCCCGGTCCTGGGGTTCTCATTTCTCGATCGGTTCGGTGTCGTCGCGTACTAGCATATCCCTCAAATTGGCAAGCGAGTGCAAGCCCAGTTCCGTCGCTGGACAGCGTACAGCACAGGCGATCGGGGAAGTGGCTATGATGCGAATCTTGGATTCCCCTGCTCTCTCCCCGTCTCGGCCTCGTTATTGTGTTAACAACTTTGCATCGACTCACTGCTATCGCCCTACTGGCTTCCTCCTGCCTCGCGACACTCGCGGCGGAAGACGGCGCCCCCACCGCGCCCGAAACCCTTTCAGGGAACCCTGTCTTCGATGGCTGGTACGCTGATCCCGAGGGAATCATTTTTGATGACACCTACTGGATCTACCCCACCTATTCGGCCCCCTATCACGAGCAGACCTTTTTTGACTGTTTCTCATCAAAAGATCTCCTTACGTGGGAGAAGCATTCGCGGATCCTCGATACCGAGCGGGTGAAGTGGGCCAACCGAGCGATGTGGGCGCCCTCGATCATTGAAAAGGATGGCAGGTACTTCTTCTTTTTTGGGGCCAATGACATTCAGAGCGACGATGCGGAAGGCGGAATCGGCATCGCCGTTGCCGAGAACCCCGCGGGGCCGTTCGAAGACTACCTTGGCAAACCCTTGATCGATAAGTTCCACAACGGCGCCCAGCCCATTGACCAGTTTGCCTTCCGGGATCAGGACGGCACCTACTATCTCATCTACGGAGGTTGGCGCCATTGCAACATCGCCAAACTGAACAGCGATTTCACTGGATTCATTCCGTTTGCCAACGGTGAAATTTTCCGAGAGATCACTCCCGAAGGATATGTCGAAGGCCCCTTCATGTTCCAACGCGGTGGCAAATATTACTTCATGTGGTCAGAAGGTGGCTGGACCGGGCCCGACTACAGTGTCGCCTACGGCATCGCCGACTCGCCGCTCGGACCGTTTAAACGAATCAACAAGGTATTGCAACAAGACCCCAAAATCGCCACCGGTGCAGGCCACCATTCTGTGATCCACGTCCCGGACACCGACGACTACTACGCCGTCTATCACCGCCGCCCACTCACTGAGACCGATGGGAACTCACGGGTCACATGCATTGATCGCATGGAGTTCGACGAGAACGGACATATCCTACCGATCCGCATCACCAACGAAGGCGTCGCGAAACACCCGTTGGAGTAAAGCCGCCAGGTAGGTGGCTGCCCGGATGCATTGGAAGATCCTTGGAACGCGATTTGCGACCCGCACCTCGCAGAGAGTCAGCTCGGAACTTCGTCCAGGACCGGCGACTCGACAACTTTCTGTCCCGTCCTGACTAACACGGAGAATGCCAAGTGAATGCTACTCAGACGCCAGAGCGAGTCCAGCTTCGCGATCCTCGAGCTGCCTACCCTCAGCCGCCTTTCGACGACCAACCGGCAATCGAAATGCCTGGTAAAACCTCCCAGATGACGCCTGCACCCGATCACGGCGAAAAGTCGTATCGCGGGACAGGTAAATTACGCGGCCTATCCGCCCTGGTCACTGGTGGTGATAGCGGGATCGGGCGAGCGATCGCGATTGCCTACGCTCGCGAAGGTGCCAACGTCGCCATCAACTACTTGTCAGAGAATGACGATGCTCAGCAAACGGCCAAACTGGTCGAGGAGGCTGGCGTGCAAGCGGTCATGCTGCCCGGCGACCTGCGGGAGGAGGCGTTCTGCCAGCAACTAATCGACCATTCCTTTGATGCCTTCGGATCTCTCGACATTCTGGTCAACAACGCGGCTTACCAAGAGACACGAGACGAAATTGATCAGTGGTCGACGGAGCTGTTCGATCGCATTTTCAAGACGAACGTTTACGCCCCCTTCTGGCTCTGCCGGGCAGCGATGCAGCGACTGCCCGCGGGAGGGAGCATCATCAATACCGCTTCGATTCAAGGTTACGACCCATCGGCGTATCTGCTTCCCTACTCCGCGACCAAGTCATCATTGTTAGGAATGACGAAAGCACTGGCAGAATTGGCAATGGAGCACGGCGTTCGCGTCAACGCGGTCGCTCCAGGGCCGGTGTGGACGCCGCTGATCCCAGGTTCCATGCCCTCCGATAAAGTTGAGGGTTTTGGCGAGAACACGATCCTCAAACGCCCCGCCCAGCCGGCTGAGTTGGCACCCCTGTATGTCTGGCTGGCGAGCCCCGAGGCCAGCTACGTCACGGCCGAGGTCTTCGGCTGTACTGGTGGACGAACTCCAGTGTAGTGGCCCCAGTGCAACGGCCCCAGTGCACCGATTGGTGACGCGAGGCAACATCAGATCATTTTACAACGCAAAAGAGGAGCGGAACGATGGCCAAGTGGAGCGATAAAGACGAGCGGCAGTACGAGCACGTCAAAGACAGCGAGCTCGATCGCGGCAAGTCCGAAGACGAGGCCGAAGAAATTGCTGCGCGGACGGTAAACAAACAGCGCAGGAACGAAGACCGCACCCCTAACAAGACGACACAGGGCACCGGGAACCCGAACACCTCACTCGACGATCGAACCGTCGAAGAACTTCGTAACCGAGCCGCTGAACTGTCGATCCGGGGCCGGAGCGACATGAGCAAGCAAGAATTAATCGATGCGATTCGCGATGCCAACGCCTGATCACCCCGAACATCTTGGCTGCTGTGATCCGCCCTCTCACCACGTCGACGAAGGCGGAATGAATCGCTGAATGCTCCAGGCCGGCACACTCTGCGCTGAGTTCTCTTTTCAACGCAGAGGTAAAAACAAGTAAATTTGAGCACTGGACTCTGCGTCCTCTGCGCCTCTGCGATTCAAAATCCCCATCTCCACAACATCCCAATGATGGCGGATCCACTCACCCAGTCAATCATCGGTACAGTCAGACCGGACGGGTAAGTGGGGTGAAAAGAATCGCAGAATGATTCGGACCGACACGCTCTGCGCTGACTTCTTTCAGTTTCGGTTTTCAACGCAGAGGCGCAGAGGACGCAGAGGTAAAAACAAGGAAATTTCAGTAAGGGACTCTGCGTCCTCTGCGCCTCTGCGATTCAAAATTCCCGTCACCACAACATCCCAATGAAGGCGGATCCACTCACCCAGTCAATCATCGGTACAGTCAGACCGGACGGGTAAGCGGGGTGAAAAGAATCGCAGAATGATTCGGACCGACACGCTCTGCGCTGACTTCTTTCAGTGTCGGTTTTCAACGCAGAGGCGCAGAGGACGCAGAGGTAAAAACAAGGAAATTTCAGTAAGGGACTCTGCGTCCTCTGCGCCTCTGCGATTCAAAATTCCCGTCACCACAACATCCCAATGATGGCGGATCCACTCACCCAGTCAATCATCGGTACAGTCAGACCGGACGGGTAAGCGGGGTGAAAAGAATCGTCGACGACAACGGAACCGAACCGAGGATAAAATGAATCGCAGAATGATTCAGACCGACACGCTCTGCGCTGAAGCCTTACAGATTCAGTTTTCAACGCAGAGGCGCAGAGGTAAAAACAAGTAGATTTCAGCACTGGACTCTGCGTTCTTTGCGCCTCTGCGATTCAAAATCCCCATCACCACAGCATCCCGATGAACAAAGACCCACTCACCCAGTCAATCATCGGTGCAGCAATCGAGGTGCATCGACAACTCGGCCCCGGCCTACTCGAAACCGCCTATCGAAAATGCTTAGCTTACGAACTACGCAAGCGAGGCCACGATGCGATTGAAGAAAAACCCATCCCAGTCATCTATGACAAAGTACGAATGGAATGTGGATTCCGAGCCGACCTGATCATTGACAGCAGTGTTATCCTGGAACTCAAAGCAAAATCGACCATTCATCCGATCGACAAGGCTCAACTATTGTCACACCTGCGACTGGCAGGCCTGTCGGTCGGCCTGCTCATCAATTTCCACGAAGTCAAAGTGATCGACGGGGTCACGAGAATCGCAAACGACTACCGAAGCGAAGCAGTCAGAGACTGAATCACACGACGCTTCATAATGGCACCTCAGTGTCGCTGCGATCTAAAGTCGGATCACTCGCTCTGCTCTGCACGCTCTCGACGTTGCTTCCAAAAGTCTTGGCCACGTTCTTTTAGCGTTGAGAGTTCGTCGCTTGAAAGGGCTCCGTCCTCGTTGCCATCACCGGCCTTGAGCAGTCGCTGGCCGCCCACAGGCAGATCTGCCAACTCGTCCTTCGACAGTTCGCCATCACCGTCCTTGTCTAAGCTCAGCAAACGCTCCATGATCGGAGACCCTTGGCGTGGTCCAGCGGCGGGCTTGCTCGGTTTCGAATCACGCGGTTTGTCTGCCTGTTTGGCTTTATCTTTCTCCCGTGAAACCCTTTGCTTTGCATCGTCCTTTCGGCTCTCTGGACCTCGCTCGGCATCGCGACCATCGCCAGCGTGACCATGGGCATCACGTCCACCGCGTCCGCGGGCATCATGGCGTTGATCAGTCTGCTCGGGTGCGCGGCGACCGCGAGCACTGCGATGATGAGCGTCTCGGTCAAACGAATTTCGGCCGCGATCACGCCGGCCGACGCCATCTCGTCCACGAGAATCGTGACGGCGAGCATCACCCCGGCGGGCATCTCGGCTGCGTCCGTTGCGGTCGCCATCACGGTCCCATCGGCGACCGGAATCCCGGCTCGCGTGCCGCGAACCGCGGGGTGGTCCGGAGCGACCGGCGAAATCCGGTCGCAACTCGCTCCGGTCGAGTTTGCCGTCGTCGTTCTTATCCAGCTCCCCGAGGGCCGCGGAAGCGTTCTCAATCTCGTCGCTCGAGATCGTGCCATCTTTGTCCGCATCGAGCGCAGACAGGACGGGCAGCATCGACATCATGCGACCTGAATCGCGTCCACCACGTGGACCATCTTCGTGGGCCCCCTTCTTCTCGGGAGGTGCCGCCCAAGCGAGCGGTGCAAATGTCACGGCTGCCCCCGTGACCATCAATAGACCCAGTGATTTCATACGCATATCGGTTTTGCCTTGGAAAGATGAGAGGAGAATAGTTTGTTTCCTACAAGACATCTAACCAGACGGACACGCAAAGGTTTCGCTAGATCCATCGATTGCCTGGACCGCGCGGCTACGGCGATTTCCCCTGCACGATCTCAACGAGTTCCGCTTTCAACTGGGCGGCGACCTCGGGATAGTCATCCAACACATCGTGCTGTTCTTCGGGATCCTTCTCGAGATCGAAAAGCATAAATTCGGGCACCTTGCTGACCCGCAACGACTCTTCGACAACCACATTTTGAGTGCGACCTGAATCGTAGCGATGCAGTTTCCATTTGCCTTTGCGAAAGCCGTAGTTGCCTCGCCTGCCATTGTCTTGTTGGACCAACCATTGGCGTCCCTCTCCGCCCTCGCGTCCGAGCAACGCCTTGGATACGTCGACGCTGTCTTGGCAGGCCTGTTCGGGGATCTCTTGCCCAGCGATCGCCGAGAGACTGGCGGCGAGATCGATCGTGCACACGACGGCATCACTCTCGCCCGGTTCGACATGTCCCTTCCAACGCGTGATGAATGGGATACGTGTGCCGCCCTCGTGCACGCTGTACTTGCCGCCGGTGTAGATACCTGCGGCGCGATGGTCGCCATTCTTCTCGATGGCGCCGTCCTTGTAACCATCATCGAGCACCGGACCATTGTCACTGGTCAAGACCACAAGTGTGTTCTCAGCGAGGTCGAGACGATCGAGTGTTTTCATAATCTCGCCGACGCACCAATCGAATTCGATGATCGCATCGCCGCGATACCCCAGGGTCGTCTTGCCTTGAAAACGCTCATGCGGCATGCGGGGGACATGGATATCGTGCCCCGAGAAGAACAAGAAAAAGGGTTTGTCTTGGTTCTGTTCCATAAACTCATTGGACTTTTCGACCCACTTGTCGGCCAAATCCTCATCGCGAAATCTCGCAGCGTTGCCACCCGTATAGAATCCAATGCGGCTGATCCCATTGTGGATGGTGCCGTTATGCCCATGCGACCAGTCCATCTTCAACGACTCCCGCTCAGAGATCCCCGTGGGATGATCCTTGCTCGGTTTCTTCCGTCCAACCCACAACGGATCGGCGGGATCCAGATTCGCCACGCGGTGATTCTCCACGTAGACCTGGGGCACACGGTCGTTCGTCGTCGGCAGCAGGAAGCAGGAATCAAATCCAATCTCCAGGGGCCCGGGTTTCAGTTCGCCATTCCAATCCGGCCCGCCCTCGCCGCCGAGTCCCAAGTGCCACTTGCCGACCACGCCGGTCGTGTAACCCGCCTTGCCCAACAACGATGCCACCGTCTCCATACCCGGCTGAATGATCGCGGGGGAGTTCGGTGGAGCAATCCCAGTTCCTTTGCTGCGGAAGGCGAACTCGCCAGTCAAAAATGAGAAGCGGGTGGGCGTGCACGTTGAGGCCGAGCAGTAACCATCGGTGAACCGAATGCCCTCCGCGGCAAGTTTGTCGATGTTCGGGGTCTGAAGTGCGGTGGCACCGTTACAAGACACATCGCCGTAGCCCAGGTCATCGGCCATGATCACAATGATGTTGGGACGCTCGGCAGCGTCCACATCAGCAGGTGATGCGATCAGCGAAACAAAAAAGCACGCGGCAATCGCGGTGAGAGCGGATGAAAGAGTTGTGTTCATGGGGCTGCGGTATGTAAAAGGTGGGAAATGCAGGCGAGGCGATGAATCCTGGAAACAGGCGACGCTGTACTTCGCCCGCTACCAATGCGTTGCCTATCAACGGATGGGAACCTACGCTGTCACCAATTCGGCGTCGACGCTTTCGCCCGAGTGCCACTGGGTAAAATCGTTGGCATCTCGGATCACTCGATTGTACGTCGTGTCGCGTTCGATTGGCTCGCGACCGGCTTCGCGGATCAACTGTTTAATCTGTTCCACGGACAGAAACTCAGGGGTCTGAGCTCCCGCATCGTGATAGATCAGTTCGTGCCGGACGGTACCATCGAGATCGTCGGCGCCGTAGGCCAGCGCGGTCTGCGCGGTCTCAATACCGAGCATAATCCAATAGGCTTTGATGTGCCGGATATTGTCGAGCATGAGCCGGCTGATCGCTACGGTTCGCAGGTCCATCAGTCCGGATGGCTTTTTCAAGTCAGACAGTTGCGTGTTATCGGGGTGAAACGCCAGCGGGATGCAGACTTGGAAGCCTCCCGTTTTATCCTGCAGCTCCCGCAACCGCATCAGGTGATCGATCCGGTGATACGCCTTTTCGACGTGTCCGTAGAGCATCGTGCAGTTCGTCTTCATGCCGATCTCATGAGCGGTTTTGTGAATCTCGATCCACGAGGGCGTGTTGGCTTTGTGTTCGCACAACTGGTCACGCACCTCGGGATGAAAGATCTCCGCCCCGCCGCCCGGCATGCTGCCCTGGCCAGCCGCTTGCATGTCCTCGAGGACCCAGCGAAAGGACTTTTTGGTCTGGAACCGAAACCAATCAATCTCGACCGCTGTCCAAGCTTTGAGGTGAATCTGAGGAAAATTCGTCTTCAGCAATGAGATCAGATCGCGATACCACTCATACTTTCGCTGATGGTGCAGCCCGCCGACAATGTGCATCTCGGTGCAGCCGTTGGCGGTTGCCTCACGACCTCGCTCGAGGACCTGTTCATCGGTCATCGCATAGCCGCTCTCGTCGCGCAAGTCTTTGCGAAACGCACAGAACCGGCAGCGATACACGCACACGTTTGTTGGATTGAGGTGAGTGTTGATATTGTAGTAAGCGACGTTTCCGTTGAGTCGCTCACGCATGTAGTTAGCCAACTCGCCAACGGCTTGAAGTGAAACCTCGGGCTCATACAAGAACAAGCCGTCTTCGAGTGACAATCGTTCGCTGGCTTCGACCTTGTCGCGAATTTCACGAAACCGAGCGTTCAGTTCAGAAGAAATCATGGGGAGGGTTCAACGAGAATAAAGGGTTCGGTGGGGATCCGGCTCCAAGAGATAAACAGGTACAGGGCTCCAAATCCACTTGGGGCCCCCGGCCGTTTCGCCCTCGAAAATCCGATCTAAAAAAACGTGTCGATGGCTCCCGCCATCAGGAGCACCATGCTGATGATGGCATTGGTTTGAAAAAATGCAGCATTGACCCGGCTGAGGTCATTTGGTCGGACCAACCAATGCTGGACCATGACCAAGATCGCTGTCAAGCCGACCGCGGCAGCAAACAGCCATCCCAGCCCAGCAGCTTGACCGGTGCGAACAAGTGCGACGAGGAATCCGAGCATGATCACATGCATCCCCATCGCGATTCGCAGCGCGCCCGCAATCCCAAATCGGCTCGGCACGCTGTGTAGCCCGGCCACACGATCAAAATCGGCGTCTTGGCAAGCGTAAAGGATGTCAAATCCAGCCACCCAAAAGGCGATCGCGCCAGCCAACAGTAACGGGATATGAAAATACTCCCACGAAAACTCAGGCCCCCGGATCGCGATCCAAACACAGATGGGCGACAAACTCAGTGCCACGCCGAGCCACAGGTGCGCCGACGCGGTAAAGCGTTTGGCTAGCGAATAACCACACAAAAACGCGAGCACAGGAATCGATCCGTAGAGCGGCAAGCGATTGGGGAGGAACAGCAGCGTCGAGGCGACAAATCCGATCGCGCACAGGATCGTGAAAACCAACACGCCCCGCCGCGACAAACGTCCTGCGGGTAGATGCCGGGTGGCCGTTCGTGGGTTCGCCGCATCGATGCGATGATCTACCAACCGGTTGAACGCCATCGCCGCACTCCGCGCCGTGACCATGCACAACAGCACCCCGAGGATGTCGGTCGCCCGAACCGGGGGCGTCGCTGTCGATGCCGAGTTCAGCGGGGTCGCCCAAGCTAAGAACGCAGCAAGCACGGCGAACGGCAACGCAAAAACCGTGTGCGAGAATCGAATCAGGCCCAGCCAATCGGGAAGCGAGGATTGCTTCGTCATGATGTCGCCTCGCTGGACGTGTCTTTCCAACGCGAAATCAGTGTGTTTTCAACGCCGATTTGATCGAGGATCCGAGCGACGACAAAATCGACGAGGTCCTCGAGCCGGCTGACGCCGTGGTACCAACCGGGCATGGCGGGCAAGATCACCGCGCCCGCCGAGGCGAGTCGCTGCATATTTTCGAGCTGCATCACGCTCAGCGGGGTCTCACGCGGGACCAACACGAGCTTGCGGTGCTCTTTTAAGTGGACTTCAGCGGCCCGCTGGATCAAATTTGACGCCGCGGCCCGGGCCACACCCGACAGCGTGCTGCCACTACAGGGACAGATCACCATCGCATCGGTGACAAACGAGCCACTGGCGATCGGCGTGAAAAAATCATCGTATCGATGATAGACAAAATTCTCTGGCTCAACATCTTCCGGGGCCGCGTGGACGTCCGGCCCCGAGGCAGTAGCCCAGGTCGGTGTGCAATCGATCAACGCGTTCAAATCGGGATGGCGGAGATCGAGCGTGAGACCAAGTTCCTGATCGATCACAGCAGCCCCACTGGGACTGATCGTGAGATGCACCTCGACACGCGCACTTCGCAGTGCCTGCAACAATCGCACGGCGTACGGAGCACCACTGGCACCGGTGATCGCCACGACGATCCGGCGAGGACGTTTCTCCGGGATCGTCATGCGTGGACTGCCTCAGGCTGTCGGCTCGTTGCCTCATCGTCGCCTGCGGGCCGCTCGTCAGGCGGCTTGTTGCCCACATAAATCGTAGCCACCCCGAGGGTCAGCGGATGGAACTCGACCTCCCTCAAACCCGCGGCGCGCATCCGCTCAGCAAGTTTTTCCCCACAGGGGAATTGGCCCACCGAAGCGGGCAGATAGGAGTAGGCGGATTTATCGTTGCTCGCTAGCAATTGACCGACCCGGGGCAGAACCGAACGAAAATAGAACCCGTAGAGCTGTTTCAAAATCGGCAAGGATGGCTGGGAGAATTCCAAAACCATGACCTGACCGCCGGGCCGGCAAACCCGAACCATCTCACTTAGACCTTGATCGGTATCGGCAATATTCCGCAGCCCAAACGCGACAGTAACGCATTGAAAGCGCTCGTTGACAAACGGCAGGCTCATCGAATCGGCTTCGAAGAACGGGATCGTCGGCCGACCATTGCCGCCTGCGGCGCTGCGGACTCTCGCGGTCTCCTTGTCGCGGGCGATCTCGAGCATGGCGTGACAGAAATCGCTGCCGATGACCTGCACCCCACTTCCTGCACGGTCCGCGATCGCAATCGCCAGATCACCGGTACCGCAACAGATATCCAAGACCGGCGACTCGGACTCGATCCGCAATCGATCAACGGCTTTTCGCCGCCAGCGACGATCGATGTTCAACGACAGCAAATGATTCATCGCGTCGTAGCGGGGGGCGATCTGCCGAAACATTTCTCGCACCCGCTGGCCGCTCTTGTCGAGGTGGGGCTGGTCGCTCGAACGAGGCTCTGGGACACTGGGCGGGTGGACACTCATGGGCGTGTTTTTGATTTCTCTCTCAGTTGACGCAGGCCAAAAGCGACGTGCGAGTCTTTCTATTTGATATCGATGGAACGTTATTGACGACCAAGGGCGTCGGCAGTGGAGCGATCACCCAGGCGTTGCGGCACGAATTCGGCGTCTCGCAACCGGACTGCAACCTCTCCTTCTCCGGCCGGACCGACTGTGGGCTGTTGACCGAAATACTGCAGCGAAACGGGGTGGAGGTGACCGACGAGCACTGCCGCCGGCTTCGAGACCGATACGTTAGTTTAATGGGCGGGCACCTCGCACGTCAGGGCGGGGTCGTGCTGCCGGGCATTCGAGCCCTGCTGACAAGGTTAGCCCGCCGAGAGGCACTCGTGCTCGCTATCATGACCGGAAATCTACCGGAGACGGCAACACAAAAACTCGTCCATTTTGATCTTCGCCAGTGGTTTGCGTGGATCTCAGGGGGCAACCTCCACCCCGAGCGAGACGATCTGGCACGACGAACCGCGGAAATCATCGCCCGACGCTACGGCGACTCCGTCACCGAAGTCGTCGTGGTGGGGGACACGCCCGCCGATATTCGCTGTGGGCACGCGATCGGTGCGAAAACCATCGCGGTCGCTACCGGGGAATTTTCCCTCGAAACCCTCGCGGCAGAAAACCCCACCGAGACGTTTGCCAACTTCTCACAAACCGACGAAGTCCTGGCGGCGTTGGAGTAAGCCGACGACATTGACCGCCAACCGATCACGATGCTTCCATTACGGTCAACCACGCTCAAAGCAACGCCGTAATCGCCCGCCAGCGATACGGACTGTCGATTTGATGACCGTCCGCGTGAGCGCGGTTCTCGATGTGATCCCTCGCTCATGCTTCAGATTCAAACTTCACGTTATTTCACTGTCGACGAATAAATTGATAGCTCAAATAGAGATTCGGCTGCCTTTCACGAGAATTTCACCAGCCTCGTGGTGCATGCTCGGTCCCGCGCCTGGGTCTTTGGCACACTGCTTGCATTCGGTTTCCTTCATACCGACGCTCTGACATTTCAAGGGCGTCGCCCAAATTCAAGATCAAAGGAAAACAAGATGAAGATGCTAGCCACCCTATTTTTGGCCGTCAGTACGTTTGCTCTCGTCGGTTGCGACGAATCCGCGATGGACCAGCGAGCCGATGAGGTCCGTGAAAACACGCAAGAGCAAGCTGACCAAATTCGCGATGCTTCGCAAGAGACTGCCGAAAATGTCCGCGATCGCGCCGGCACGGTGACCGATCAGGTTGAGAACAAGGCCGATGCGATCGAAGAACTCGGCGAAGAGAAGGCCGATCGCACAGAGGAAGTGGGCGAGAACAAAGCTGACGCCCTCGAAGAAGTCGATAACTAAAAGCTCGCAGGAACGGGAGACTCCCGTCTATCGGCGAGTCACTCGATACATTTCCCCACGGCCTCAGCGGAGAAGGTCACGCCCACCTCCGACAGGCCGCACGCTCACGCCGCGAGTTTCCTCGTGGCAAAGCAGTCGTCAACCGATGGTGGACGTCCGACTGGCACCAGTTAGGCAGCCTGCCGCGGCCTTAACGCGACGAATGCAGCGGCCAATACTGTCAGCAACGCGATCGCCAAGAGCGATCGCCAGATGGGAAACCTATATTTCCAAGCGAAGTCAAGATCCAGTTCCATTGGCAGACCTTCGGCGACTTGCACGCTCCGTGTGAACGTCGAGATCGCACCTTCTCGAGGCAAACTGATCAAGATCGCTTGAGGCGGCAGTTCTGCCGTCCGCTGATGCTGGACCAATTTCGCCGCAATCCGTTGCAGAAAAGCGTTGTCCTGCGTGGTATTGCCACTGAGTAGGTCACTGAACTGCCCCGGCCGTATATCGAGACTGTTCTGCTGCAGCACAGGGTTCCCTCCGGCAGCAGCACGGAGTTGCTGATCCTCGCCCCCTCCGGGCTCCTCGTGGTTGTTGTCAAGGTAAATCCTTTGGCGACGGGTATTGAGACCAACAATGGCCTGCCGCGTCTGCAGATTTTCCAGTTGGATCCGCGCGTCCTCATTGGAGGCTGCGTCAAGGGCATGTTGATTGGTCACACTTTGGAGTGCCCAACTCGCTTTGGATTGCTCGCCGGTTCGCAGCAACTGATTGGCTTTTGCGAACAACGCGGCGGCTCTTTCCGCTTGGGCTCGCCTCGCACTGCTGGCCGACGCGATATACGAACGCCGGTCGTAGTCGTTTTGCTTACTCTGCCGCACCAACTCGAGGTTGCCATCCTGGTCAACGAGTTCAAATCCCTGCGGCGCCACAACGCTCCACTGGATGTTTTCTAAAGGTACGTTCAATTCAGGGCTGATCAGCACCAGATCACGGATGTCATCGCCGTTAGCCGAATAGACAAAACGCACATCTGCGGTGCGGTCATCCATCCCGGGTAAGATTGTGAACTGCCACAGCGGCGTGTCACCGCTCTGACGGATGGAGTGGACGCTCTCGCCGTTGACGAAAATGCTGAACAGTTCCCCGCCTGCGGGAAGCCCCACCTGCAGACTACTGCGTTGGATCACATCAACTGTCAATTCAACCGCAGTCAGTTGATCACCGGTTGGCGAGAGAACGGTCGTCAACGAACCTTTGGCAACACGTAGTTTCAGGGCATCAGCGAGCGCATGCCGCTCCGCGTGCACGATGAGTTTCCCACTCGCTGAGACACTGCGGAGTGTAAACACAGGGGCGGACCGTGTGCCCGCGTCAACCAGTGACGGGGGGACGCTGTTCCAGTCGACGCGCTGCCAACCGTCGGGTAACTCGTCGTGGCGAAGTTCCAAGCGGCCGCCGGCTCGGACGGCAACGTAGTAGGATAGTTGGCGTGTTTGCGGGAAAGCTGCTGGCCTCACCGTTTCGATTTCGCCCTCCCGATCACCGCGTCGTTCGTATTCGATGCGGAAGTCGATGTCACCAATCACGCGGCGTTTGAACTGGATCTCCCAGATATCGGAATCGGGCGCTGTGCGAACGAGATCACTGACCGCACGGCCGCTCGCTCTCAAGGTCTTGATCTCGTCTTCATCGGTAAGCGGCAGCCTGACTTGCAGTGATTGAATCGATGCGTTTTGTACTTCGAAGGTGCCTACCAAGGCAGTGCGTGTTTGGCCTTCCCGCAGGGTCACATCCTGCATGACTTGACCGGTCACCCAAGGGGCAAGCTGTTCGATGCCGAGAACCAGCGTCCAGTCACGCTGCAACAAGCGATAGGCGAGTCCGCCGGGCGTTGGGGCGACCGTTGCTCGCTCTGTCATCGACTCTACATCGGCCTCGGAAACGTTTTGCCGTGAGATCGTGCGGAGACGAATTCCGGTAGCCGGACGGACGACCAACCCGCCGCTTTGACGGGCCGCCTCATTCAATTCAAAGCGCGGCACCTGCCACTGCGGCACGTCGGCGGGCGAGGGGCCCGTCAAAGTCAGCGAGAAACTCTGCATCCCGATGGTTTTCCCATTGAGATGGAGCACAATCTCTCGCTGATCCGTTTCACTGCGTTCGGACCAGTGATGCAGAGCAGGCCCTGAAAGCGACTCCACCTCCAACCCAGCAGGTAGCGGGAAGCTGAGCTGAAACAGACCAGCTCGTGTGATCTCGGCATGGAAATTCACTCCGATTACCATCCGTTCTTCGCCCAGCGACAACACCTGTTGGCTGGTCACGCGAACCTCGGGAGCCACCGGTGCGATTCGTGCAACGACATCACCTCCATCGCTGCCGTAACGCAGCACGCGGTGCAAGACGGCGTCCTTGCTCGGCAATAAACTGGTGTCGAAATCACTTAAATTGACAACGGACAGACCGTGCGGTGTCAACTTCTCAGGCTGAGCGTCGGAGCCGAACGCCACCGCGAGAAAGCCAACCTCGCCGACCGCATCGGCGACACGTAGCGGTGCCAATGTGACATCGCTGGGCAAAGGATCGAGGCCGCGTTGGGTCTCGACCATGATATCGAACGCCTCGGACTGAGGTGGTGAGATCTCCATCAGCAAATTGCCGCGATCGGCATCAAATTGCCAGGCCGCAATCGGGCCCGCAACGCTGCTGACGGTCACCCCTTCCGGGATGATCACACGCAGGCTCCGGACCTGTCCCTGCGACGGACGAATATGCAGCCGATGCCGCCCATCGACCACGCCGGGGGCGGGCAGATACAGTTGCGATGCTTCGACGTAAAACTGAGTTTGCTCGGTCGCCACATCGCGGTCTTGAGGGCTCAGCGATAAACTCGCTTCTCCCGGGCCGAGCAAGACAACGGCCTGGGTCGAGCCTTCCGACGCCACCGCTTCGATGCGCACCGCATTGGGACTGTGCACCTGCCAACCGGATTGGTCGAAGTGAAAACGGATCTCGGCGAATGCCGCGTCACCACTGAGGATGGGAATGCTCCCTTGCGGACCGACATCCTCAAGCTGGTATTCAAACGAGGCTTCGTAGCGACGCGATTCAGCGGCGTCCTCACCGCCTGGGATACTGACAATATAGGCGAGTCCCTGGCCCGGAATCTCACGTTTGCTTAACCGCAAACCTCCACCGTCGAACTGCGTCAAAACCGCTGGTGCGTTGAGCAGCACAAACTGATCGCCCGTGCTCCCGGACACTTTCATCGTGCCGGTGGCACTGAGCCGTTTATCGTGATCGGTCACGTGCCACTCCTGCGTCATCGAATCGGCAGCTACGAAGCCGTCTGGCACGACGGCGAAACAGGTCGCAGCGGGAAGTGTCAGCAAGGCGAGCAACAGGATGGCCGTTGCCGGTGGCGACGCGGAGACACCGTCGGGGCCCGCCTGTCGCGAGCGGCGGTGCTCACCCCAGCGATCCGATATACGACGCATCATCTGCCAGGCCGGTGAGAGAAACAGAAACAGGAAGATCGCCACAGCAAGCAGTGCGAAGAACCATCCGGCGGTGTCACCTTGCCACAGCAGTCCTAGCGCCATAACGAGCAGAGCAATCCAGCGAATTCGCTTGTTCCAAGCCTGGCGAAGAAACGACCACACCAAACACCCGACGCCAGCGACGATTGCCGCCAAACCGAGCCATGACAGGTTGGCACGCCAGCGTGGAATATTGAACACATTCAATTCGATCGGCGCCCCGGCAGATAAAATCGGCAGGCTTAATTGCAGGGGCAGCGGAGCTCGGATGCTGGCGACGGCCGCCAAAGCAGTGACCAGCGTGATACCGATCGCGATCGCCAGCGAGACCAGCGACGCGGCCTGCATCCACTGCGATTGCTCACGCCCCCAAATACCAATTCCCGTTAACAACGTGATCAGCAGCATGGATGCCAATCCATGACGCGCTGTCCATTCCAAACCGGATGCCGGCAAAACCGGCCGTGGCGGCGACACCGTCCCACGCCCCGGCGCCAACACACGGTTCTCATCTCCGACAATGCTCCACTGCACTTTCAATAGCGGTGCATCGACGCTCGGCAACATCAACTCGGGCGTGGATTCACTCACACTCGGCTTGCCCAATCGCAAGCGAACTTCGACGGGGACATTCGGGTCCGCGCCGCCTGGCAACGGGATCAGAGTGAACTCGTCCGCCTGTCGGGCGGTCACCGGGGTACCATCGACAGACACCTCCCACAGACGCACCGGGGCCTCGGGCAATCGCACCCTCAACGTCCGCTGGCCGCGAGACTTCACGAAATAAGTCACATTGGTCACCAATTCCCCGTCGGCGGAAACGTGACTGTCGGCGTCAGCAAACTCCACCACTTGAGAGACCATCGTGCCCGGCTGGAACCACTCGACGAGAAGATTCAAATCGAACGGTCGCGCCGTGTATTGCCACGTTCCCAACGGCGGCGCCGTTGTTAGAAGTCGCAGCTCGGCAGGCAATTCGAGCGGGTCGAGTTTCAACAGATCATCGGAGACCGATTCGCTCTCAATCTTCACCTGCATGGGGCTGACGACCTGGATGTACCCACGTTCGCTTTGCACGTCGAGCGGAGTGATCACGCCGGCGCGAAATGAGCCATCGGGTGGACTCGTTTTTTCCTCAAACGTCACCAACACCGTGCTCGCTCCCATCACGGCCTGGTGCAGCGTGATGACGAGGGTGTCACCGTCTCGCCGCCAGGTCCGGACATCTTCCCCGTCAACGGTCAGATTCCCGAGCTTTTCAGGCACCGTGATCTTCCACTGGGACACCGGCGAACCGGTCACGAAGTAGTTGATCAGCGCACTGCCATAGATCGTTTCGTCGCTCAACGAGTACAGATGGAATACATCCGATTGCACGCTCCGCTGCAGCATTTCGACATGCAGCGTCGCCGACCAATCGGGCTGGCGAATTCGAAATGCATGCTGCAGTCGTGGCGAGGGTTGAGGGAAGTACGCCAGCGGTTTCTCTGTCAGTTGCTCGCTCTCGGCGACGGAGATACGAAATCCAGCGGCAACGCTGATACCAATGTCGCCACGAACCGTTTTCGTTCCTGGGTACTCCATCCGGGGCAACACCCAATCGGCTTCCACAGCGGCTTCGCTTTTCTCCAAATGCAACACGACGAGCTGACGACCGCTGACGTCTTCCGAAAAGAGAACTTTCAAGTTGCGGCGTTCCCCTTCGACTTCCGATGCTGTCACGTAGTCAGCCACACTCGCGCCCGTGACAGCGACAACGGAATAGTCCGGCGGGATGGCAAAGTCCCACTCTCGAATCGGGGCCTCGCGGATGTCCATCTCAATGTTGGCATGCATCGTCCGGTCGGATTCGGACAGCTCATAGACCACCAGTTCGGAGACGTCAACCTCCGGTTGGATGCGGTCAGCAGACACCGCAAAGGCATACTCGGCAGCCGGATATCGATACACGAAAACCTGTCGCGCATCGGCCGCGTCACCGGGGAATTGATCCGGTGACAACTGGGTCAAGCCAACGAGTTCAATCGGTTCGAGTCGCACCGATCCGGAATTGATAATCCGGAGCAGACCCGAGTATCGAATCGCACCGACGGGCTCGAGTCGCAACCCGGCAACGCGAATGGGGAACGCACCGAGCGGGGTCTGGCTGCGCACATGGATTGAACTCTCGCCCGTCATGGGCTGGCTGAGCGTGACGTGCAGCTCTCTTTGTTCGCCCTCGCCGGTCACCTCCCAGCGGACGATATTGCTACCTCGGACGTCGAGAACTTCTCCAGGCCCGTGCAGACGGAGCTGCAGCGATTTGATTTCGCCCTGTAGAACATGGTAGCTGAGCTGGTGGTCCTGACGCAGCAGACCCGCGCTGAGTTTCGCTTCGATCTGTCCGGAGGTCGTGAAGAAGAGCTTGCCCTCGCCCGCCTGACTCGCCGGATTCCACCGCAAGTGAGCGTGTCCAGTCGCTGGCAAAAAACCGATCCAGGCATCCTCACGGCGCTCGGGCGAAACGAACTCCCGGCTACGAGCGAACTCGATATCCGCCCCCAGCCCCTCCAAGGTCAATGGCACAACACTCCCTGCGGCAACGGTGAAATCGAGACCGCGATTGGCGTCCTCCGCTTTGGCCAGACCGGCGACAAAGTGGATCGTGATGGGGAAGCTACCGCTTTCAGGAAAGAACAGCTTGTAGACCGGCTGCCCGTCCTCGTTTGCCAATCGCACTCGGTAATTGGGATCGTCGGGCACCTCACTGATCGCCGCCCGCCCACCGAGCACAACAACCTCTTCGCCAGCCTGAGAGACCTCTGCGGTACCACGAAGTTCGAACTGCATCGAATCACTCTCAGCGTCGAGAACGCCATGCAACTGCGTATCGATCCACTCCACAGGCCCAGGCGACGTGCCGCTGCGACTGACCGATAGACGCAGCCGACCTCCAACCGTCGTTTGAAAACGTCTCACCCCGTCGTCCGTTGAAACAGGGACAAAGCCATCCGCTTCCGTAACCACTACCTGCACGCCCTCTGCATCGTCGATCTGGATGTTCGAATCAAACCCCACGGACTCGCCCGCCGTAAGATGCAACAGATCGGTGTCTGCGGGCAGTTCAAAATCAGAGGAACGAGCTTGAACGTTCACCTGAATCTCTGTCGTCTCTTCGGCTACCTGAAGATCCAGGTACCGCTTCCCATCGGCCTGCCGGACTGACCACGACCGCAATGCCTGCCCGGTATCGGTGACGTCGACAATCTCACCGTCACCATGAATGCCCAAAATCAATGTCTCGGCATGGCCTTGGATGACCCGGATGTCCACATCGATGGATTGCTCGACGCGCCGGGCAGTCACGTTCGCCTCGGCATGGGACTGGGTTGTATAGAAGACGGGCGGCTCGGGTAGTTTGCCATGGGCCTCGACTAGAATCGTTGCCATCGCTTTGTCGCCAGCGGAACTATCGATATCAATCGGTTTGGCAGGACTCGTTTGCTGAGCCTCGTCTTGCCCGCGAACCGCTCCGCCAATGAAGGGCGAAATCGCGAGCACCGCAAACAGCCGAAGCGTGGTAGATGACAGCAGGGTATTCATAGGACAAAGCATTCCAAAACAGGACATTTCGACGACAAGGCATGCGGGGTGACAGGGATCACTCCCCACCAATCTGGCGGGCTTGTTGAATCATTTGCTCGAGCTGGTTGACTCGGTTGGCTACGCGGTGCTGCGGTGGCAGCCCCGCGATCAGTTCGGCGAGCGATTTCAGCTCGACGGTTGCCCCGAGTGGATGCCCCCCGAGCTTCGCCGCCAACAGCGCCGCCGCAGTGGCAAGACGCATGGACTGCGGTGCCTGGTCCGCTCGCGGTGCATTGGGTTGGTAAGGAATGGGCCAGCGACGTTCGAGCATTTGGCCCGTGGAGATGTCACGAAACCGCACCGAAACCGATCCGACGTCTCCCTGGCCCTCCGGTTTGGCTTGGAACTGATAGAGCGCCACACCCGCTTCCGCTGCCGCCATTTCGGCGGCATCGACCTTGTCGTTGTGGAAGTCCTCTTGCTTGAGCCGATGTTTATCAAACCCCAGCAAACGGTAGTTGCCCACACGCTCTGGATTGAACTCGACCTGAACCTTCACATTCATCGCCGCCGGTCGCAGCGCACCAGCGATCTGGCGAGCGAAACCGGCGTCGGCCGACTCCGCGGAATCGAGCAGGTAGTAACGTCCATCGCCCTTGCGAGTGAGCGCCTCGAGGACTTCATCATTGAGCCCGTTGGCGCTGATGCCTGCGGCGTCAAAGGCGATCCCTGTGTCGCGAATCGATTGAACGAGACCTGACAACCGCTGGGGGTTGGCATCACCGAGATTGACCGCTCCATCAGTCAGCAGAATGATTCGATTCTGGGCACCTTCCAACCATTGCTCGCGAGCCTTCTCCCAGGCCAATTGCACTGCCGCCTCGATATTGGTGCCCCCTTCACTGGGCAGATTCTCCACCAGCCGGGTGAGCTCTTTCGCTTGCTCGCCGCTGAGTCGATCGGCGAGCAGACGCGGCGTTCGAGCGAAACTGATCAGAGAAACCAGGTCGCCCGGTTGAAGCTGTTGCAGCAATGTTTCCCAGGCGCGGACAACCGTTTGCTGGCGATCGATTCGCGACATCGATCCGGAGTTATCGAGCAGCAAGGTCAGTCGCAAAGGGGTCGCTGGGGCGCGTCCCGCCGCAGCGGTTCGCAGCGAAACACGCAGCAGATTCCGCTGTTGGACAAACGGATCGATGCATTGCTCGATCTGGCATGCCACCTTCTCGGACTGGCGGGGCAGGGGATCGCCATAGTCCAACGCGTTAACGAATTCTTCCATGCGAACCTTGTCCGCATCGGGCCATTGGCCTTGGGCCAGTGCCGCCGCAGCGAGCTTGAAGGACACGTCACCGACGTGCAACGAGAAGGTTGAAAACGGATCCTCTGCTGCGTTGGATTCAGGCGCAATGCTCTCCCGATCCGCCTGTGGCTTGCTTGGCTGCGGGTCCGAGGAGGGTTTCCTCGGTTTCGCTTTGAGCTGTTTCTCCTGAGGCGCTAACTCACTGAACCGTTCGTGTTTGAAAAAGCTATCGACGCCTTTTACTTCGGCGCCTTCGAAGCGCGAATCGGTCGCAGGCTGCGCCATCGTCGCCGCAGTCTGACCGGGCGCGTTCTCGATTCGCTGCCCCAATTCGCTGGCCCGGCGCCGCGACAAACTCTCCCACGACGAAGCATCACCAAAGGCGAGTCCAATCTGCTCCCGTTCGCTCAAACCCAACTGCGGCTGGGCCGCTGAAATGTCCATTCTGTCCTTCAAAAACTGGGATTTTTCTCGCTGCAGTGTTTGGGCTCCTCTCGAACGCACCGTCCCGGAGGTTGAAAAAAGTGCTTCCTCATCGGCGGGCGCGGTCGGGGCATTGGTCGGGGCATCGGTCGGAACACCGAAGGCATCCGACCTCACGGAGCTATCCTCCGGCGATGCGCCACGAGCGTACTCCACTTGTTCTTCCAAGAGGCGAAGTTCCGCCTCAGCGCGAGGCTCGGCAGCGACCGGGGGGACCGCCAACTGCTCTTCAATCTCCTGGTAGGCGAAGTTAGGATTCGCCGCTGCATCAGCTGGCTCGCCCCAGTGAAGCTGCGCGGCCTGCTCGGTTCCAAGCCCGTCAACTTCGCCAGCGGAGACGGCCTTCCTGCCAGCGACACGTCCATTGGGGGCGCCGAATCGGGTGGCCGTGCGAGCTTTCGGCAGCCCTGGCACTCCCCAAACCATCTCGTCGTGATCACGCGCGGAACTGCTGATCCCCATGCCGCCCCCCATGCCACCCATACCGCCACTGCCGCTCATGCCGCCGCTGCCCATCGCGATGCCGCTGGAGATGCCTTCGCCCTCAGGGCCCATGGGCCGACTCCTCTCCGGTGCAGAAAGCTGTTCCGCAATCGCGATGTCGTATCCACTCCGAAAGTCGCTTGTCCGTTCCCTCGCGGCTTGCTGTGTCGATACCACCATTGCCATCTGAGGAGGGACAGCGAACTTCCACAGCCCGAAGGCGACCAGCAGACAGGCAGCGCAAACCAAACTCGCTATCTTGGTAAAACGCGAAACCGGAACGGCAGCATGCAAATTACTGAGCATCCCCATGGAGGAATTCGCGTCTTGCGATCCGCTATCCGATACCGATTCGTCGGTTGCGACTTGGCCGGATTTCGCTGAGAGCTTCGCTAGCAACGCCTCGCGTTTTCGATCCGGCAATTTCCATTCGCTATCGCCATCGCCGGGCCATTGTTCCTGGCCGATGCCATGCAGCAGTCGGTGCACGCTCTCAAAGCGTGTTTTCATCGCCACGAGGTCCGGGCGTTGCTCGATCAATCGTTCGATCTGATCACGCTCAAAATCGGACGCTTCCCCCAAGACGACCGCAGTGATGCGTGTCTCGAGGTCCTTGTCGGATGACGGCTTGAGTGATGGTTCGTTCATAGCGCTGCGTCGACCCCCATGTGCTGGAGTCTCTGAGATAGTTCTTTCAAAATGTGATGCAATCGATAACCGACATTGCCTATGCCCAATCCTGTTTGCGCACTGATCTCGCTATACTTGAGATTTTCAAAATACTTCAGCTGTATCAGCCGCTGATCCGGCTCGCTGAGTTCCTGCAAGACCTGACGCAGCAACCCCGTCGCTTCCATGCGTTCGAGCAGTACCTCGGGCGACTCATTGGCGACCGGCGGGTCGGGTGCCGTGTCCCCCATCACTTCGCGGCGATGATTGCGAAGATGGTCGAATGCTTTGTTGCGGACGCAGCGGTATAGCCACGACCGGGGGGATTCGACCTCGTCAAAGCGACCGTGCAGCAGCAAGAACACTTCCTGCACAATCTCCTCGGCCACCGCCCGGCGTCCGGTCAGCGAAAACGCATACCGCAGCAGCGGTGTCTCCTCAGCATCAAACAAATCACGCAGGCTGAGGGTGCACCCATCCTCGCAATTCGTCTGATTGACCTCAGGAGTCGGTTCCAACATGATATTCGTCGTTATTGTGGCCATAACCATCCTCACACCCATGAAGACTCGCCCGGCACAATTATATTAGGAGAAATCTGGTAGATTGTTAAAATCCGCTGCTCCCGAGAAGCTGGTCCCCTGCCAACATGACAACACCCGCAAAGAGAAAACCGGTGTGCCGCTTGGCCCCCTCACCGACCGGAGCCCAACATCTCGGCAACGCTCGAACCTTCTTGCTGGCGTACTGGAGCGCTCGGGCCCAAGCTGCCGAACTGATTCTCCGCATCGAGGACATCGATTCGCCGCGAGTCAAACCGTGGGCTACCGACCAGGTCATCGAGGACCTGACGTGGCTGGGGATCGAGTACGACGGCGACCCCCTCATCCAAACCGAACGCACCGAACTCTATCGAAACGTGCTCGACCGCATGATCGCCGACGATCGGGTGTACCCCTGCACCTGTTCCCGCAGCGATATCGAAACCGCCTCCTCGGCGCCTCACGAATCCTCAGGTCCTCAAAGACGCGCCACCGCTCGGCCTACTTCGCAGGCAAACTCGCCCGCCGGCGATGCCACCTCCGCCCAAGCCCCGCCCCAGCGATCGCTCCCGGCGGAATCTACGATCTACCCGGGCACCTGCAGCGGGTGGCAGCTTGGCGATCCGCTGCCCGAGGAGGTCACCTACTGTTGGCGATTCCGCTCGAACCCATCGCATCAATCGTTCACTGACCTGGTCGTCGGGACAGTAGGCTGTCAGCCCGCCACCGCAATCGGCGACTTCCCCGTGACGCGGAAAGAAGGCCCAGCCGCCTATCAACTCGCCGTCGTTGTCGACGACATCCAAGCGGGCGTGAGCGAAGTCGTTCGCGGCGATGACTTGCTACTGAGCACGTTCCGTCAGATGCAAATCTACGAATACCTCGATCGACCGACACCACGCTACGCCCATGTTCCCCTGGTTGTCGGCGCAGACGGACGACGATTGGCCAAACGTCATGGCGACACCCGCTTGTCGCATTATCGTGATCAAGGCGTTGCCCCGGAGAGCATCGTCAGCTGGGCTGCCCGCTCCGCGATGAGCGATCTCAATAGCCTCCCCAGTCCCGGGGAGACCGCGGACTGGAATCTCTCTCGCTGGCACGCCGAAATGATCGCGAGATTGGAGTGGTCGCAATTGTCACCCGATCAGGTTCGTTATCCCTAGAGAATCGAAACGTTGGTGGACTGTTGATTGTCACCGTTGCAGCGACGATGATACGATTTTCCTCCACCAGGTCACATGATGAAAATACCGCTTTCGCTCGCCTTCGCCTTCGTCCTCCAGTTCGCTGCTACCGGCTACTTGGTTGCCGCCGAGCATCCGGACGCAGCCGATCGAAGGGTGCAGCCCGACGTGCCTCACGGCGAGGTCACATCGGGAGTTTTCGACCAGAGCGAAGTGTTTCCGGGCACGACGCGTGACTACCGGGTCTACGTACCCGCTCAATACGACCCCGAAAAGCCTGCCAGCTTGATGGTGTTCATGGACGGCCTGAACTATGCCAAACCCAATGGAGCGTTTCGGGTTCCCACCGTCTTCGACAACCTGATCGCTGAGGGCGCGATGCCGGTCACCGTCGCGGTGTTCGTCAATCCTGGCTCGATCCCCGCCACCCAACCCGGCGCCCGCAAACGCAGCAACCGATCCTTTGAATACGATTCACTGTCGGATCGCTATGCCCGATTCTTGGTCGATGAGCTTTTACCGGTGGCGATCCGAGACATCCATGTTTCAGACGATCCCAAACAGCGAGCCGTGTGTGGCATTTCATCAGGCGGCATCTGTGCCTGGACAACCGCGTGGGAGAAACCAGATCAATTCGGCAAGGTGCTCAGCAATATCGGCAGCTTCACCAATATCCGCGGTGGCTGGGCCTACCCCGGCTTGATCCGAAAAACGAAAGACAACCCGAAACCCATCAAAGTCTATCTGCAGGATGGCGAAGATGACCTCAATAATCTATTCGGGAACTGGCCCCTGGCCAATCAGGACATGGCGGCCGCGTTGCGATTCGCGGGCTACCGCAGCAAACTCGTGATCACCGAGGGCGGCCATACCGGCCGATACGCTGGCGAAGAATTCCCCGCGGCGCTGCGGTGGTTGTGGGACGATAGTGCCGAGAGCGACCCACGCGAAAACCTGGAAACGAAACCAGCCTGGGAACCCGCTGCCGACGCGGTCGCCCGCGAAGGGGTCCCGCAAGGCAAACTGATCAAGATGCCAGTCTGGGAATCCGAGATCTTTGAAAACACCGTGCGCGATTGGTGGGTGTATGTGCCGGCGCAGTATGACGCCGGCGATCCAGCGGCGTTGATGGTGTTCCAGGATGGCAAGCGGTTTGCCGATAAAGACGGACGTTGGCGTGTTCCCATCGTCTTTGACAACCTCATTGCACGCGGCGAGATGCCACCCACGATCGCCGTCCTGATCAACCCGGGACACGACAAGAATCGCGAGCGAGTGCGAAACAAATCATCCAACCGCAGTTTCGAGTACGACAGCTTGGGGGATCGCTACTCGCGATTCCTCCTCGAAGAAATCCTGCCGGCGGTCGAATCGCAATACAACGTCTCACCAGACCCGGCGATGCGGGCCATCGGAGGATCGAGTTCGGGTGCGATCTGCGCCTTCACCGCCGCTTGGGAACAGCCCGAACAGTTCTCCAAGGTTTACTCAAGCGTCGGCAGCTTCACCCACCTCCGCGGTGGCAACGCGTATCCTGGCCTGGTGCGAAAGACCGAACCGAAGCCAATCCGCGTGTACATGGCCGATACGAGCGGCGATATCGACAATGCCTTTGGCAGTTGGCCATGGGCAAACCGCCGGATGGCATCGAGCCTCAAGTACATGGGGTATGACGTGCGTTTTGATTGGGCCGAAGGCTATGCGCACAATGCGGATTACGGCAGCGCCCGCTTCCCCGACGCCATGCGATGGTTGTGGCGTGAGCAAACGCACGAGCCTCCAATCGATACGTCGGACGACTTGCGCGGCGACTTAACGCTACTCAATCTCCTGATCCCCGGGCAATCCTGGGAAGTTGTTGCCGAGGAAGTCGGGTTCGCCGACGCGGCCTGCAGCGATCAGGATGGGAACTTCTACTTCTCCGACATGCGGGCACCGGCGATCTACCGTCATCGAGCCGACAATCAAGGCGAACCGGAATCGATCGCTCCCCTGGCCGTCAGCGGTCTCGAATTCGGTCCCGATGGGACGCTCTATGGCTGCCAGGGTGCATCGAAACGCGTGATTGCGATCGATCCCGCCACTGGCAAGGTCCGCAGCGTGGCTGAAAATGTCACCCCCAATGACCTCGCGATCACCGCGAACGGGGACATCCTGATTACCGAGACAAACGCTCAACAGGTGACCCGTATCGATCCTCAAACCGGACAGACCACGGTGGTCGATACTGGCATCACGCGGCCCAACGGCATCGTGATCTCACCCGATGGGGGAACGCTTGCGGTTTCGGACTATGGCGGTCCGTGGACGTGGACTTTTCGAGTCGCTCAGGACGCGACGCTCGACGCCAAGATGCCGACGATGACCATGCGACTGCCAATCGATCCAGACGGCACATTTGCTTTCAACGAGCCGCCACCGTACAAAACCGCATCACGCGGCGATGGGTCGGCCGTGGACAAGGCCGGGCGATACTATGTTACCAGTGCCGTCGGTGTCGCGATCTTCGATCCCACCGGGCGATTGTGCGGAATATTGCCGAGCCCGAATCCGTCCCGGCCCATAACGAGCTGCATTCTCGCTGGCCCGGACCATGAGTATCTCTACGTTACCAACGGGAATGCGGTGTACCGACGGCTTCTGAACATCTCGCCCTCGACCGGTGATTGAGTTTGCCGGTTCTCACGGCTTGCGCGATATCGCCGTCGCATTATCGGCGATCGCCATCGGCTACCGAGAGATTCACTCTGCTATCGGGTCGAATGCGCCGATAGCGATTCTATCTCGAGTGAAAACCAGCGGATCGTCTTGCAGGATGCGAAACGACGACGTGTTTACTACTGAGCGGCGAGATTTCTAAGCCACGATACGCTCTCCTGTAAGGACGCACCCATGAAAGTCGCATTGCCCCGCTGCACTCAATGGATTTCGGTGACGATACCATCGCTTGTGCTGATTACCTGGTCGGCCACGGATGTCAACGCACAAGCGATTAGCGACCACGGCTTGGAAACCGTCTTCGTGCAGACCAATGCACAGGATGTGGACAGCGTTGCCGAATCATCCAACCCCGATTCGTCTGCGAACCCGTCCGAGCTACAGGAGCCTGGGCGAGACGACGGTGCTGAGCCCGCGAGCCCATCCACCGAACCGGTAGCTCCAGCAACCGCACCACCACCGGCCACCGCCCGCACCCAAGCCGCCTCCTCGTCCCAAAGCGTCCAGGAGAAGCGAGCCGCCGCGATGGCCAAGATGAAAGGTGCCTATGCGGGAGTGTTCTACGCAAACAACTTCTCGTACCTCGATGACCCTTACTACAACGGGCCTCGTTACTTTTCAGATTGCTTCAAGAACATCCAGACTCGCTACGGCACGTTGAGTCTCGGGGGCGAATCTCGCTATCGGTATCACGACGAACGCAACATGCGAGGCCTGGGCATTACCGGCAACGATGACACCTTCTGGCTGACCCGGAACCGCCTGTACGCGGACTGGCACATTAACGACACTTTTCGAATCTACGCAGAAGCGCTCGACGCGAACTCGGGTGGTGAAATCTACGCCCCCCGGCCGATCGAAGAGAATGATTTCGACATCCAGAACCTGTTTGTGGACGTCAAGCTACTCGACGGGCCCGACGGAACCTTGACCGCCCGGCTGGGCCGTCAAGAGTTACTCTTCGGTGCCCAACGCACCGTCTCGCCACTGGACTGGGCCAACACGCGACGGACCTTCCAGGGTGTCCGCGGTAACTATCAACAGGGCGACACGTCGATCGATGCGTTCTGGACGGAGTTGGTGCGGGTGGATCCCAAAGGTTCCGATGACGTCAGTTCCGACATTCAGTTCTATGGAACCTACCTGACCCAGCAAAACACGTCGCTGGGAACACTGGAGTCCTACTACCTCGGTTCGGACAATCATTTTATCGGCTTTAGCGAACAAACCCTCGGCAGCCGCGTCAGCGGAGCGACCGACAACGGAACACTGTACGATTTCGAAGGCGCCTATCAGTTTGGTTCCGATGCCACCGACGACCGACACTCGGCAGGCTTCTTCTCGGCTGGATTGGGTCGCAACATCGAGACAGACTTCTTCAGCCCCGTGGTGTGGTGCCGCTGGGACCGAGCATCGGGCGAAAAGGACTTCAACGAAGTCGGCCAGGGCGATGGTGGTTACGATCACCTCTATCCGCTCGCTCACAAGTATCTCGGGTTCATGGACTTGTTCGGTCGCCGCAACCTGGATGACTTCAACGTGTTCACGCAAACACCGTTGACCGAAAAGGTTTCGTTGATCTTGTGGTATCACTACTTTCGGCTTGTCGAAGCGACCACACCGTACAGCGTCGTCATGACCCCCTACAACACCACGACACCCGCGGCATCGAAGGACCTCGGCCACGAAATCGACGTGTTGCTGAACTACAACATCAATCCACGCAACAACGTCGTGTTGGGCTACTCGCACTTCAACGCGGGCGACTACTACGACGCGCCGACGATCGGGCCAGCCGACGGGAAGAACGACGCCGACTTCTTCTACTTCCAGTACACGACCCGCTATTAACAGCCACGCATCCTGGGCGGCTGAACCGGTTCCGGTTAGATTGTCAGGCATGAGCAATACAATCAAACTCGCAGTCCATGGGGCTGCCGGACGGATGGGTCAACGGGTAGTCGCGTTGGCGGCCGAGGACGGTGAAAATTTCACCGTGGTGGGGGCAATTGATCATGCCCACCACCCCAAAGTCGGCCAAGACGCCGGGACTGTTGCCGGCATCGCTCCTGTCGACGCCTCGATTTCTCCGGACTGGCCGAGCGATGTCGACATCGTCATCGATTTCTCACTACCCGAAGCGATCGACGGCTGCGTGGCTCACTGTGTCGCCCACGCCAGCCCACTCGTCGTCGCCACCACGGGTCTGAGTGAATCGCAAAAGCAATCGCTCGCCAATGCAGCGCAATCCATTCCAATTGTGTGGGCACCGAGTATGTCTCTGGCAGTCAATCTGTCGATGCGGATGGCCCAGCAAATCACGTCGGCGCTCCGCGACGTCGCCGGCGGCGTGGACATCGAAATCCTCGAACGCCACCACCGTTTCAAAGCCGATGCACCGAGCGGCACGGCGCTGAAATTTGGCGAATTGATCGGCGAGGCCATGGACGAGGCCCCGCCCGTCATGCACGTTCACGGACGCGAGGGGCATACCGGCCAACGAACGCGAAATGAGATCGGATACCATGCCATCCGCGTGGGCGATAACCCCGGCGAACATACGATCGTCTTCGGCATGCTCGGCGAACGGATCGAACTGAATGTCGCCGCGAGCAATCGCGATTGCTACGCCGCCGGAGCACTCGCCGCTGCGAAATGGTTGATGCGTGGACAAGACGGCAAGCCCATGCCCGCCGGGCTCTACAACATGTTCGACGTCCTCGGCATGGCCGACGCCGCGAAATGAGTGAACCGGCACCCCAGCGCGTTCGCGTCGGCCCCGCTCGGGGCGGCGACGGCGAATCCGCACTGCATCTCGGTATCTCCACCTGTCCCAACGATACCTTTGCGTTCGCCGCGCTGCTGGAGGGACGTGTCGATACCGATGGCCTCGCCTTTGAGATCGAGCTACTCGATATCGACCAGCTCAACAGGGGGTTGCTCGAGGGGCAATTCGATCTCGCCAAAGCAAGTTTCCACGCGGCCCTCTCGCTGGCGGACCAAGTCGTGGTGCTACCGGTCGGTTCGGCGCTCGGATTCGGCGTCGGTCCCTTGTTGCTAGCCAGCCAGCCGGACACCTCGCCCGAGCAATGTGTTCCTGGCCAGCCCCACATGCTGACTCTTTGCCCCGGCGAACATACAACCGCCAAGTGGTTGTTCGATCTGTTCTATCCCAACACGACGCCGGTCGAACACGTGGTGTTTTCGGACATCATGCCGCGATTGGTGGACGCGACGGCAGACTTCGGCGTCTGCATCCATGAGGGACGATTCACCTACGAGACCGCTGGCCTGCACCGCGTCGCCGACCTGGGCGAGCGTTGGGAACGCGAGACGGGATGCCCGCTGCCGCTCGGGGGAATCGTCATGCGTCAGCAGCACGACGACGAGACGATGCAGCGAGTCAGCCAGGTGATCTCTCGCTCGCTGGCGGTCGCTCGCCAAGCCCCCGAGACGGCCCTCCCCGCGATGCGGCGGTACGCTCAATCGATGGACGACGGAGTCCTCATGCAGCACGTTGATCTTTATGTCAATGACTGGACGGTGAACCTAGGCGACACTGGAAGGCATGCACTGGAAGAAATGGCGCAATTGTCGAAAAAAGAGAAAGGCCCGCAAGAACGTCGGCCAGGGTTACGCGTTCTATAGTTGCTGGGAGCCGAAAATTGTTGCCATCGACCCATGGACCAATTAGGCTACCTGGTGGTGAAGGACCGCGTCTTTTCTACTCTTTTGCTCGATGCACGGCTGCATGGATTCCTCGTCTATCATCCGACCTAACGGTTCGACGGTGCATCGCGCCGCATCGACTGGTGAAGGTTTGCGCGTCCAGAACGATGATTTTGACAGTGCTGCGGAGCAGTTGGAAGCCGCTGAAACGGTCATCCGCCAGGATCCGCTTGGAGCTTTGTCCGGTGGCTCCTCTCGTCGTCAATCCGCTGCGCCGCAGGGCGGGCAGGGTTCGAGCCGATCGGTAGCCGAGGGCTCTGGCAGCGGATCGCTGCGTGGACCGACACATCACACCCCCGCCTCGCTCACCCGGGAGCTGCAGGGCCAACGCTTGAATCATTTCGAGCTGCTCGATCAGATCGGTGGCGGCGGAATGGGCGCGGTATTCCGCGCCGTCGATGATCGGCTGGGACGTACCGTGGCAGTGAAAGTGGTCCCCTTTGCTGAGGGTGACCCCGATTTGCAGCGGCGGTTTCGCAATGAAGCTCAAAGCGCCGCGAAGCTGGATCACCCGCTCATCGCTCGCGTCTTCGAAGTCGGCAACGACGGGCCGTGGTATTACATTGTTTTCGAATACATCGATGGTCGCAACATTCGCGATATCGTCTCGCAGAACGGCCCCCTGTCGCTCGACGATGCGGTTTTCTACACCGCCCAGGTCGCTGAAGCGATCGGTCACGCGTCGCGGCGAGGGATCGTGCATCGCGATATCAAGCCGTCCAATGTCGTCGTTACCGAAGAGAGTTCGATCAAGCTCGTCGATATGGGTTTGGCCCGCTCGGACAATTTTGAGACCAGCGAAGACATGACGGCGAGCGGTGTGACGCTCGGCACGTTCGACTACATCTCACCTGAACAGGCCCACGATCCGAGACTGGCCGACATCCGCAGCGACCTGTACTCGCTCGGCTGCACCTTCTACTACATGCTCACCGGGTCGCCACCCTATCCCGGTGGCACGATGTTGCAGAAACTGCTCAGCCACGGCAACGCGGCGATCCCCGACGTGCGCGACCATCGCGAAGATGCCAGTGACGAGCTCGCGGCGATCATTCGCAAAATGCTGGCTAAAAAGCCGAAGCAACGCTACCAGAATTCACAGCAATTGATCGCGGACCTACGGGAATTGGCCCGCCACGAGAACCTTCGCCGCAGCCGGGGCGTCGACGTGGTCACCGTGGCGGGGGACAACCCGCTCCTGTGGCGACTCCTGCGTCACCTGCCGTGGGTCGTGGCCGCCGTCGTACTGGTCAGCAGCGCTCTGGCCCTGGAAGTGCTCTCCTCGCAACAACGGCGTGAGTTCAGCTCACAAGTTGCCGCGACTGTTTCCGAAACGGCATTCGAATCGCCGCCCGTGAGCCAACCTGCTGAAACGCCCGACGTCGCCAGCGAACCGGATACGGCCCCACTCTTTGCGCCGACCGTTCGCCCCCTTCAACCATCGACATCATCGGGATCGGCGACTGCCGAAGGAGACGCCAGCCGTCCGGACGCCTCGACACTTCGCTCGGGTTCGCCCGCGAATCGTGCCGTGGCATCGGCCCCACTCACGCCGAGCAGCGACAGCTCGGCAGCAGCATCGGAGACGGACTCGACCGAGTTCATGGTGCCGGGCCAGGCGCTGAGCGACTCCGCCCGCCCCACGCTCGCAGAAATCAATTCGAGAGCAGGCTTGGAAGCCCTCGGTGGTGCCTCGCCGGGGTCGACATTCCCCATGGTCGCCGTCGGAGCGGCAACAGGCCGGGCGCTGGCTGAACAAAATTTTTCGCCCACGTTCACGCACGACCCGGGCTCGACAACCGCTGACCCAGAGGCGAGCAGCACGAGCCCCTCTGCGACCAGTGCTGCTGTTGACGTGAGCGAGCAAAGCCACTTGCCGAGCGATCCGCCGAGCCTAGGTAGCTTCCCACTCCCGGCCAGCGGAGAGGTGGGCGTCCCACTGACCATTCCGACGCCTTTCCCAGCCTTCACCGACCTGGCTCGGTCCAGTCCGTCGTCGATGGAAATGGGGTCGCTCCCGACCGGTCCCGAAGGCCTCAATCGCACGACCATCCTCGATCCGCCGCATCAGATCCGAATCATTGCGGCTGAATCCGTGCCAGCACTTTCCGGGCAAGCCGAAGTGGAAGGCGTGGTGCTGGCGACGACCCTGCAAGAAGCACTGGATTTGGCGCAGCGACACCATGTCGGGAGAATCGAAATTGATACCCCGATCCTCACCACGGGCCCTGTCATCGTTGCCGAGGACGACTTAGTGATCTCCTCGTCTGCACCTGGAGGCACTGCCATCGTGTTTGCCTCCCAAGGTGAGATCAATATGCAGCGCAGCGACATGCTGACCATTGGCTCCAACCGGATTGAATTGGTCGATCTCCATATGTACTGGACCGTCCCCGCCAGCGAGACCGACGGCGGCGCAATGATCGCCATGAACGACAACCGACGAGTTCGCTTGACCGATTGTTCCATCACAATCGATAATCCGTCGCGCCGCGAAGACATCCACGCCTTTAGTGTGATCACCGACCCCGAATCCGTGCCCGCAACGGAACCGCGGCCATCGAGAGCCTCCAGCGAGAGGGTCGAATCCATGCCGCTGGTTTCCCTCGAACTGTATAACGTGATCATCCGCGGCCAAATCTCGATGCTGAGAATGGACGTCGCCGCTGAATTGCAGTTGCTCTGGGAGAACGGGCTCTTGGCCGTGTCCGGTCGGATGATTGAAACCGGTGGATCGATCTTCCCACCGCAACCCAAATCGGGGTCGATTCGGCTGTCATTGCAACGTCTCACCGCTGACATCCCGCGGGGGCTATTGCAGATGCGATTGGGCGTCAGCGCCCCCTATCCGGTGTCGATCGAGCGGCAGGCCGAAGAAAGTGTCTTCGTCATTGATCGCGGCGTGCCACAAGTAGAGATCAGTGGCATTTCTCGCGAAGATCGCGACCAATCCTGGCTGCGAATTCGCGGGGCGTCGAACGCCTATGAGACAGACACCACCCTCAGCGACCCCTTGCTACTGCTGCGTGATGAAACAGGGCAAACCGCCACGACAACCATGAATGCCTTGGCAGATATCGCCAATTCACCGAACTGGGCCGATGACCAAACACCACGCTGGGTCGTGCGTTGGTCTGAGCCTTTGCCAGAATCAATTCCCGTCAGCCAGCTGATTCCGGCCGATTTTCGACAAGACGGCTCTTTATTTGCCGGTTTTCGTGAAAAGAACTTGCCCAATCTGCCGATGCAGCGAACATTCCAGGAGCCTATTCCAGACACGCGCGATTCCGAATCACGCTAGCGGGACGGTCGGATTGGCCGCTTCTTGAAAATTGCCATTTGACTTTTCCCCCGTCCTGTGACTTTAATAGTGCCGTGATCAGCTCCGCTGTTCATCTTCCCACCTTCAACATCCCACCCAGTTACCCAGGAAACCTCAATGAAACGTTTGGCTCTGATGTTCGGACTCGTCGCTTTGTTTGCCACGCCCTCTTTCGCAATTAGCGAATTCGGCAAGCAATTCAAGGCCAAGATCATGGAATCCGAACTCCCCGACGAATACAAGAAAACCGTGAGGAAGGCGAATTGCTACATTTGCCACGTCAAGGGTGAAAAGAAGGACGATGTCCGCAACGAGTACGGCAAGGCCGTCAAAAAATTCCTCAGCGCCGAGGATTTCCCCAAGGAATACATCAAGAGTAACCCCGAGGAAGCCAAAGCCAAGATTCTCGCCGGCTTCCAAAAGGCCAATGAGCTCAAGAGCACCGACGGCCGCGCCTTCGGCGCCAAGATCAAAGCTCACGAACTCCCCGCCACCGACGCGGGCCTGGACGACTGAGAGCCTGTCTGAGCAAGGGCACTGGCCTCCTTTGGGAACAGCCCTTCTTGCATCGTTACGAGGTTTAGCCCAGGACGTCAGTCCTGATGGCTAGCCACGAAACGGGAGCCCCAGTCGGCTTGCAGCAAACTCGAGCGGAGTGCCGTAAGGCACCGGGTAGCGCCGCCCACCCGCTCGTTTGCGCGCCTCGGCTTCAACCGACTGCCCGCTCGTCCAACGGGAATCCGCGTTTTGCGAATAGCAAAATAGAGCATTCAGCCCGCTCCCATGCGGGCTCGTCCCAGATGTCGATCATTCGATCGCTGGGTGCGTCGCCTGCAATCACAGCATCTTGCACAGCCGCATCTGTGAGAAAAATCGGCTCATCCGACATCGGTGCGTCCGATGAGCCAATTGTGCTCCAGCCTTGGCAGCGAGAAGAAGCCCAACGCCGCAGCGCAGAGCTGAAGGCCGATCCGTCCATCGCGATTGATCGCGACGAAATGTGGCGGCATGTCGATGGCTGAGTTGCTTCGCATTCACCCGCTCGTGGCTGACGACCTGTCGGCTGCGACGGCTTAGGAATGGGGGAGGAATACGTGTCGTATTGGACGAACCAACGAGCTGCTCCATATCCAGAAGTATCCCTTCGGGATACTCGTGGGTAATCAACAACTCACCGCCCACTCCACTTTCGCGAATGACTGCTCCGGCACTTCCGCGGCGACGACCGAGGACGTGGTTGGGCTAGTCAACCACGGGCGCACTCGTCTTGGTCGACGTTTTCGCTAACGCCAGATCCTTGGCAGCTTTGAGGTCGAGTTTGCCGGTGCCTAGGAGCGGAATCTCATCCACTTGGACGAACCCATCGTTTCCGGGAATGAACAGGTTCGCCAATCCCGCTGCCCGGAGACTCTCCCGGATCTCGTCGACGGTCTTGGCGGTTTCTGTGTAGAGAACGATCAATCGCTCACCTTTCTTTTCGTCGGGAACGGCCGTGACGCAGGCTCGCAATTGATCATCTTCTTCGCCCTCGACGAGAATCTTCGCGATCTCTTCTTCCACCTTGAGATGCGGCACCATCTCACCACCGATCTTCGAGAAGCGGCTCAAGCGTCCTGTGATGTACAGGAATCCATCTGCATCGACGTGAGCGATGTCTCCGGTGCTGTACCAACCGTCCAGAATGGCTTTCCGTGTTAGCTCATCTTGCCCGGCGTAACCACACATCACGTTGGGTCCGGTCACCATCAGCAACCCATCCTCTCCGGTCGAGAGTTCGCTGTGGTCGTCGGGAGATAGGACTTTCGCAGAGATCCCCGGCAGCGGTCGCCCCACGCTGCCTTCGGCGCGATCGGGTTGATGCTTTGCCATCGATCGTGAGATGGGAATATTCACGCTGACGAGAGGGCTCATCTCCGTCAAGCCGTAGCCTTCGACAGGGCGCACACCGAATTTCTTCTCAAAGCTCTCGAACAGATCCAGCGGCATTTTCTCCGCACCGACGACGACGACATCAAGCGTTTGGAACTGTTCCGGCGGGACACGTCGCAGGTAACCACGCAAGAACGTTGGCGTGGCCAGCAAGACGGTGGCTTTGTACTTTTCGACCAGCTTGCCGATCTGTTTGGCGTCGAGCGGATTGAAGTGATACACGCCAGCTGGCCCGAGGGTCTGGGCTGCCCACAGGGTGACGGCGTAACCAAAGGAGTGGAAAAACGGCAGCACGCCGAGAATGGTATCGTCTCGATCGAGCCGCACAGCGCGGCCCACGGCATCGACATTGTGACTGACATTGGCGTTAGACAATAACACGCCTTTGGGCATCCCCGTCGAACCGCTCGTAAAAATCACCGTGAGTAAATCATCGCTGACGATCTTGTGCAGCCCGAGAATACGATCGGTTAACCAAGCGGGCACGATCGTTGATTGCAACGTGGCAACGATCTTGTCACCCAGGGACACTTTTTCCTTGAGCTCATCGAGAGAAACGATCTCGGCATCGAGGTCGAGGTCAAGTTTTTCCAGGAACCGATCGCTTGTCAAAACGTGCTTGACCCCCGTGGTCCGGATGCAGTGATTCATCACGTCGCTGCTGACGGTATAGTTCAAATTCGCACTGACCCGCCGATCCGCTGCCAATGCGACGTTGACCGCAACGGCGCCAACGCTCGGCGGCAGGAGCACGCCTACGAACTGCTCATCAGCCGAAAAGACTTCGCGGCGCAGGCATCGGCGCAGCGCCAGAGTACGGATCAACAGGGTCCGGCCGCCCGCTTCGACGCCCAGGGAATCGGCAGCTTGCAGCCGTTTTCCACGCCGCCGCCAGCATCGCAGGACGCGTTGGGCGAGAACGGGGAACTGATCTCGGTTGTCAATCTGAGCGCGTGATCCCAGGGCTTGCACGCGTGAGCGAATGGTTGAGATCGGAGTTTCCGGCGGCAGTGGCTCCCCGATGTATAGGGTGATCGTGCGTCGGAACTGGGTGGGCCATTTCTTAAAAAACCGGCCTCCTGAAAAACTGAAAATACTGCCCCAAATCCCTTCGATATGAACGGGCAGGACCTGAGCGTCGGTCCTCTGGAGAATCTTCGTCATCCCCGGTTTGAACGCTTGAAGCTGGCCCGTTCTCGTGATTGTCCCCTCTGCGAAAATCCCGATCACCTCGCCGTTATTGAGTCCCTCGCGAGCAGACCGCAGTGCCCGTCCGATTGACTTGGGACCACCCATCATCAGAATCGTATCGAAGGCTCCCGACAAATATTTTGCCAGCGGCGAGTGGAAGTTCCCGCCGTCGACGACAAATCGAACGTTTCGTGGCAGCAACCACAGAATCAAAATACCATCGATCCACGAAACATGGTTGCTGACTAGCATCACGCCGCCCTCGGCGGGTAAGTTTTCTAAACCGACGGTTCGGCCGCGATAGAAAATCTCCAAGAAGGGTCGGAACAGTCCTCGCACAAATCGCCGTGGGAACTTCCATGCAATCAAGCCAAGAATCGCAACGAGAACCGCGAGTACGATCAGGACAATCAATAAGGTGTTCAAAGAAAAATCTCCACAGCGGCCTTCCCGTGCTCGCCAATCCGGGCGAGCGCAGAAAAATCGCGACAATCGGTCGGATGCATGATGATAGCAATTGAGTGCCCGCGGCGCAGAGGTCGGTGCGCCAGAAACCCGACTATGATAAAACCCCCGTCAGTCGCCAGGCCGTTTGGAACGATTCCACGATGATTAACCATGACAGCGAAGAGGATATCGGTGCTCCGGCAACGCGTAGTCGGGCTGCGATGGACCATGTTTCAAGCACATCGGGAGAAATGATTCCGCACAACTCTTGTGAGCCGACGGCGCTAGCCGCGGGTAACAGCGGGAACCCGCGGCTAGCGCCGTCGGCTCATGCCACCGAAAAACTTTTCCCGACCTGCTTAGTCGCTGTGCTTCGCGCGGCTGCGTTTCTGTGCTTTGCAGGCTGGACCTGGGTGCACTTTTACTGGGAAGGTCCCTACGGGATCCTGCTCTGGCAAGACGGCACGTATGATTTCGCAAATCGATTGGGGATTAGCTGGGACGAGTTTGTCGGCACGGACAACGACGAGGGCTGGCTCCAGAAATGGATTGCCCGCATCCGCTGGCTCTTTCTCGCGTGCACCCTGTTGACGGTGACGGTCCGCCCTCGATCCTACGTTCAGATGGCGGGCCTGGTCGGAGGCAGTCTGCTGCTGTGCGTGCTCAGCTATGCCAAGTACGTTGCGTCTCAACGTCAACTGCCGATGTTTGTCGAGCATGGTGGCCAGATCCTCAGCCCGATCGTGCTCGTTTTGGCCCTGGTTCTTGGCCCTCGCCACCGCATCACCATTGGCACGGCCATCCTCGCGGTGGTGATGACGTTTGCCGGCCACGGCAGCTACGCGATCGGATGGTGGCCGACGCCCGGTATTTTCTATGGGATGACCTGCGTTTGCTTGGGTGTCTCCTACGAGACCGCGAATATCCTGTTGCGTGGGTTCGGTATCCTGGACTTTGCGGTCTGCTTTGCGTTGTTCATTCCTGGGCTGCGTCAACCGGCCGCGATGTACGCGGTTGTCTGGGGATTACTCACGGCCTTGGCGCGGCCGGTCGCCGGTATGTCGATGAGCTTGAACTACTGGGGAGCCGACCAATTCGTCCACGAAGCCATCCTGCGAGCGCCACATTTCCTCCTGCCGCTGTATCTTGTTATCCTATGGAGGCCTCGGCAGGAGGACGAACCTGCCATCGCCCACACCGCTTCGGGTACCGACACGAACCCATGCTCAACTGAGACAACATCATGAGATCATTGCACTATACCGTCCTGGGCTGCTTGGCCGTACTCTTGCTCGGCGGCCCCGTTCTGGCTCAGCAGAATGGTTCGCGAGCGAGGAAACGCGCCGACCTGAGCATTCCCAAAGTGGCCAAGAAGGACGTGATTTGTTTCGCCCTGTACACGGTGAACGATCACACCTTGAAACTCACCGCGCAGCTCTATCCGCTGTCCGCGGGCGACCCCAAAATCGTTCGACTGCAGATCGAGAAGGACGGGGAGTGGGTGGAGGTTGCCCAGACGAAGGTGATCGAACCTGGCTGGACTGCCCCCTTTCGAGTCAAGGACTGGGACGATTCCCAGCAGCACCGATACCGTGTGGCCCACGGCGATACCGCATTCTACGAGGGCACGATTCGGAAGAACCCGACCGACCAAGATGTCATCATCGTCGCAGGGTTCACCGGCAATTCGATCCAGCCCGCCCATGGTGGTGACATCTCTCGCCAGGACCTGATTGACAATGTCAACAAGGTCGACGCGGACGTGCTGTACTTCTCCGGTGACCAGGTTTACGATCACAATCGACACTACGCCGCTTGGCTGAAGTTTGGCCGTGATTTTGGCGACATCATCAAGGATCGCCCCACCATTTGCCTACCCGACGATCATGACGTGGGCCAACCCAACCTGTGGGGTGAGAGCGGCAAAATCTCCACGCTCAGCGGTGCCTCCGACGGTGGCTATTCCAAACCGGCTGTGTACGTCAAAGAAGTCGAGCGAGCCCAGACCAGCCACCTTCCCGATCCGGTCGATCCCCGTAAAGTCGACCAGGGAATCGGTGTCTACTTCACCAATTTGAATTGGGGCAATATTGACTTTGCCATTCTCGAAGACCGTAAATTCAAAACCGGTCCTGCTGGCCGTGTGCCGAAACAGGGACCGCGTCCCGACCACATTCGCAACCCCGAATATGATCCCAAGAGCGTCGATGTCGAGGGCGCAGTGCTGCTCGGTGATCGACAGCTTGCGTTTCTCGACGCATGGGCTCAAGATTGGCATGCTGCCGACATGAAGGTCGCTCTCTCGCAGACAATTTTCTGTGGGGGCGCCCACATTCACGGTAGTGCTAACGGTCGTCTGCACGCGGACATGGATTCCAATGGTTGGCCGCAAACGGGCCGCAATCGGGCGCTCGCCGCTCTTCGCAAAGCCTTCGCGTTTCACTATGCCGGGGACCAACACTTGGCCACCCTCTTTCATCACGGCATCGATGAGTACCGCGACGCCGTCTGGTCGTTCTGCGTGCCATCGATCGCGAACCTCTATCTGCGTTGGTGGGAACCGATCGAACCAGGAGCGAATCGTGAGCCCGGCAGTCCAGAGTACACCGGCGATCAGCTCGATGGATTCGCCAACAAAGTCACCAACTACGCTGCTGCCAACCCAGAAAAACGGCCCGCGGGCAATCTGCTCAACACTCGTGCAGCTGGATTTGGGATCGTCCGTTTCAACACGAAAACTCGCGAGATCACCATGGAGTGCTGGCCGCGTAACGTGGATGTGACCGATCCAGACGCGAAACAGTACCCGGGGTGGCCACGCACGATCTCACAGTTTGACAACTACAACCCACCGTCCTGGGGCAAACTCGGTGAACTCAGCTTTGATGTCGAGTCCCCTGTTGTCCAACTGATCGATGCGGATAGCAACGACGTGCTCTACACCGTTCGCGTCGCGGGCAAGTCCTTCACGCCTGGTGCCCCCAAGGGCAAATCATTTGTGATCAAGGTTGGCGAGGACGCTCCCCAACGCGTGATCGCCGAGCAAGCTCAGGTCGGCGGCGAACCGATCGACGTGACGCTGGACTGATCCGCGTTCGGCTGGGCTTTTCATCCCCGGGCTACGCTTGGCTGGCTGGAATGATAGGATTCTGATCTTTCTGTGCGTGTTTCCTTTCCTTCCCGCCAGCCCGATTGTCTAGCATGAGCGACGAATCCGCCCCCGGCTCCGAACCACTCGCCAAACCGGTATCCGCAACCGCCCGCCGTTGTCTCGGTGTGCTGATCGAGAAAGCCAAGACAACACCGGATTCGTATCCGCTCAGCCTCGCGGGGATCGTTACCGGCAGTAATCAAAAATCCAATCGCGACCCGCAGATGAATGTCAGCGAGGATGACGCGCTGCTGGCACTCGATGAACTTCGCGAGGTCGGTGCGGTGCGTGAGATCCAAGGCAGCGGTCGGGTGACGAAGTATCGCCATGCCGCCTACGAATGGTTCGATTGCGACAGCCCCGGTGCAGCCCTCATGACAGAGCTGATGCTGCGTGGTCCGCAAACCGTCGGCGAGCTGCGGACACGCGCCTCGCGGATGCATCCCTTCGTCGACCTATCGGCCACGCAGGCCGAAGTGGATTCACTTGTCTCACAAGGACTCGTGTTCGCAGTCACACCACCGGGTCGCGGTCAAACCTTTGCTCACACTCTCTACACCCCCAGCGAGCGACAGCACTTGGCGGCGAAGGTCGAAAAACAGACAGGTTCGACCGCGAGCCCCCCGGCCTCTACGCCGGCTGCGGCCCCCTCGCCCGCCCCGGCATCAGCTGCCAATGAGAGCCGCATCGACAAAATCCAACAACGGCTCGAAGACGTCTCCACCCGCCTCGAAGCACTCGAACAAAAACTCGCTGACTGGGAAAAATAAGCCCCCGACATGCGTGTCATCATCTTTCAATCGCCAGGCCGTCCTGCGAGCCAAGAGATCAGCATGGTGCTCGAAGCCGTGGGCATCAGCTCTGAGTTGGTTCGCAGCGAACACGGCTGGGCCGTGGTCGTCCGTGAAAGCGACGCCGCTGCAGCGGACGCAGAGATTCACGAATACGGCCAGGACAAAGCCGCCGAACCGCCCGAGCCGGGCACAGGGTCGCCCCGGCTCGGTGGCGCATTCGTGGGCATCTTGTTCTACGTGTCGATCTTGATTGCAGTAGCAGTGCTCAACCAAGTTTCGGCGTACGGCGTGGACTGGATGGCAGTGGGCGAAATGCGTGCTGGCGGGGTGATGTCGGGCCAACTGTGGCGAACGATCACCGCACTGACGCTGCATGCTGACCTACAACACCTGCTGTCCAATCTTGCCTTCGGCAGCGTGTTTGGATTGTTGGCCGGGCGGATTCTCGGCGGCGGTTTCGCCTGGCTAGCGATTATCATCGGTGGCGGGTTGGGCAACTTCCTCAATGCCGCCCTCCGTGATCCAGCTCATTTGTCCATCGGCGCATCGACAGCTGTGTTTGCTGCCCTCGGTGTGCTCGTCGCACTGGCCCTGCGGCCCCCCGCGGCTCAGCGAGCGGAAACCGCGATGAAGCGTTGGAGCCCGCTGATCGGAGGCGTTTTACTGTTGGCGACTCTCGGCTTGGAGGGCGAGCGAACCGATGTGCTCGCCCACGTCACCGGATTCATCGCAGGCCTCCTGGTCGGCGGCCTGTGCAGTGCACTGCCTTCGCGGCTGCTCGCTAGCGAGAACGCGCAGTTCGCGGCCGGGTTCGCCGCGATGTTGCTGATCGCCGCCTCGTGGCTGGCAGCGATTGCGTTGGCCTGAGCGACGCAGGAGACCGCTGAAAGAGTCGGTGTTCCAGTTAGGAACGCGGGAGTAATGAATGTCGTCGATGACGAGGCAACGTCAGAATTTGAGCAGCCCGGGGTTAGACCTCCAGGAACAACCGCGAGGGGTCTTCGACCATCTCTTTGATCGCGACCAAGAACCCAACGGCCTCCCGGCCATCGACGATCCGGTGGTCGTAGGTCAGGGCGATGTACATCATCGGCCGAATCACGACTTGACCATCTTCGGCGACGGGCCGCTCCTGAATGGAGTGCAGCCCCAGGATGCCGCTTTGCGGTGGGTTGACGATCGGGGTGCTCAACAGCGATCCGTAGATGCCACCGTTACTGATCGTGAACGTGCCACCCATCAGGTCGCTCGGTTGCAGTCGATTTTCACCGGCCAGACGAGCGTACTCAGCGATCGAGCCTTCGATTTGCGAGAACGACATCCTTTCGACGTTACGGAGAACGGGGACAACGAGTCCCTTGCCGCCGCCGATCGCGATGCCGACGTCTTGATAGTTCCGGTAGACCATCGCATCGCCACGGATCTCGGCATTGACGGCGGGGAAGCGGCGGAGGGCTTCCACGGCAGCTTTGGCGAAGAACGACATGAAGCCGAGTTTGACACCGTGCTTCTTCGCGAACGCTTCTTTGTACTTGCTGCGGATCTGCATCACCGGCTGCATGTTGATTTCGTTGAACGTGGTCAACAACGCAGCCGTCTGCTGGGCCTGGACGAGCCGTGAGGCGATCGTTCGCCGCAGCATGCTCATTGGCTTCACCTCTTCGCTACGATAGGCACCTTCGGTAACGAGCGAGTGCGATTCGTAGGAGGGAGTGGGCGCGGAGACCTCTTGGCGTGCGGGTTGTTGCGCCGGAGCAGGTTGCTGCGGTTGCGGCGCGGGCTGTTGTGGCCGGGATGCGCCACTGCGGATGAAGGCGAGCACGTCTTCCTTGAGCAAGCGGCCACCGGGACCGGTCGCGGGCACGTCGGCAGCATTGAGTTCATGCTCATCGAGGAGTCGCTGAGCCGCTGGCATGACAAACCCACCTGAACTGGGACGCGATGCCGATGCCCCGCGTGCTGGAGCTGAGCCACCTGTTTGGGAAGATTGCGGAGCGGCCGAGGCGGCTTCGGAGCCGGAGGATTCGCCCGTGGCTTGGGAAGAGCCTGAGGGCGAGGCCCCTGAGCCACCTCCGGCGGAATCCGGACGCTCAGCCACACGGATGCTGGCGATCTGGTCGCCGACGGCGGCAAACTCTTCGGTCTGCTTGAGGATGTCCGTCAGATAGCCGCTCGCGGGGGCAGGGATCTGCACGGATGCTTTCTCGGTCTCGATCTCGACGAGATCCTCGCCGCTGTCGATCCACTCGCCGTCGTTCTTGAGCCAGGTTCCAATTTGAACTTCGCTAATGGATTCGCCGACGGTCGGGACTTCGACTGGAATGATTTCGCTCACAGAATCGTCTTTTGCCAATAAGGAACTTGCGATGGATCTTGGGTACGCCTCTAGGATAACGATCCCGCCCCGACCTGCCAGTGTACCGGACCGAAAGGAGGTATTTTGCGGAAATTCGGATGCACGGACTGGGCCGATTGAGCCGATAAAAGCGATGTGCCCGTCGCGTCTCCACCGAAAAGAGCCTGTTTCCTTCTCGGTCTCGCCCCATCGATCTAACCACCTATCCAATCTCATGTCCAGTGAATCCAGTGGAGGCCACCCAATACAGGCCGGGCTGATCGTGCTGTGCCTGGCGGGCGGTGGGTGGTATTTCCTACGAAATTACGATGTCTCCGGACTCGACGGTATCTCCGTGAATCGCAAACAGGCGCAGCAAACGTCCTCGCCCATCGAGGAGATGGGCGCCCCGTTCACGTTCGCCTCCTCGGTCGATGCAGATAACGCACCCAAGGACGCACAAGGCGACACCCCAGCATCGGGCGGCGAGGGGAGCTGGTTTAGCGATTCCATCAAGTCCTTGGTCTCCACGGCCAAGGGGAAGATGGGCTACGAGGTGGATCCGATTATCTCCAGCCCCAGCGACCAGCATGCCCCCGCCCCACCGGCGGGAGCGTTTGGGCGATCGCGTCATACCCCTGATCAATTGCGTATCGCTTCCTGGGCCCTCGACGGATACGGGCCGACGAAATTCGCCAGCGAGCTGGCGCGTACCAACCTCTTGCGGGTCATCCGCCAGTTCGATGTGATCGCCCTGCAACAGGTCTCTTCAACCCACATGGACTTGGTACCACGGTTGGTCGACGCCCTCAACGAAAGCTCGCTTGGTGGCGGGGCTCCGCTCTATGATTACGTGCTCGGCCCCCCCCAGGGCCCCGACGGTCGCAGCGAGTTGCTCGTGATTTTATTCAACCCGTCTCGCGTGCGCGTTGACCGGACCGAAACCTACACGGTGGCTGACCCCGACAATCAACTCACCTACGACCCACTGGTCGCATGGTTTCGGGCTGCCGAACCCGCGGTGGAAAAGGCCTGGACGTTTAGCTTGGTCAATGTGCGCATCGACTTGTCACACGCACCTCAAGAGGTCGCGTTGCTCGGACAACTACTCAAGTCGGTCCGTGATGACGGCCGGGGTGAAGATGACGTCGTCGTGGCCGGGTTGTTCCAAGCCGACGACGCCTACCTATTGCCAGTCATCGCTCGCGACAACATCCAAGCTTCCGTGACCAGCACGCCAACGGATGTCTTTGGCCGCCATCAAACCAGCAATGTGCTCTATGATCGGAGCACGACTGCCGAAGCGATCGGGCGCGGCGGCGTGTACGATTTCCTTCGCATCTACAATCTCAGCGTGGCTCAAGCCCAGACGGTTTCGAGTTACCTGCCTGTCTATGCCGAGTTCACGCCGCTGGAAGGATCTCCGCTAACCCATCAAGCGTCGGCTCCATCGACGGCGCCTCGCTGATCGCGGCCCTGGAGCGTTTCACAGTTCCCATTTCGCCATCCGCAGCTGGGCGTTGGCATTGCCCGCGAGCCGTTCGTACCAAACCGTGACCAGCTTGCCCGGAGATACTTCCACGGTGGACGGGTAACCGAGATCTCCCGACGTGGCGTCTCCATCGATGATCATTGGCGCCGACCAGGTGCGACCGTGGTCGTTGCTAACTCGAGCTTGATTGCCCAATGGGTCGCGTCGGTGTCCATAGGTCATCACAAGTCGATCATCGGATAACCGCAGCAGATGCGACGGCAGCCCCCACACGCCAATCGAATACGGCGTCGCCCAGGTCTCGCCACCATCGCTGCTATGCGTTTGCAGAGTCTCTCTCGCATTGGCTGAATTATGGTTGCGAATTTGAACGATCAGGCGACCATCGGCAGCCTCGACAGCGTGCAGTTCGTGATACTGCATGGGGTCATCGCCTTCACGCACAGGTAGTTTCTTCAGGGCGGACCAGGTGCGTCCGTCATCTTCGGAGCGGGTCGTGCCGACGGCCCGACCAGGTTGCCAGAGTGCCACACCGGCATAAAAGAGACTGCCGTCACTGAGCTGGATAGGGCCGTGCGGACTGTTCAGCGGCACACGATAAGCGGCTGACCAATGGAGGCCGCCGTCCTCCGATCGCAACATCCAGCATCCCAAGTGCTGCGAATGCTGCCCCTCGGGAATCCGGCGGCGAGCTGCCTGCCATTTGGCGAACTGCGGCGGTGACATCGACGGCTTGTCCGTCGCGGCCGTCGCGATGGCCTTGCGCAGTTGCGGCTCATACGCTAGCGAAGTGAATGTTGTTACCAATAACGTGCCACGGTCGGTCTCCAAGATCCCTGCATCCCGATCGTCAATCGGACCGTCGAGAATGGTCCGCTCATAACTCCATGACTCTCCCTCGTCGCTCGAACGAATCAAGTCGACGCGGCCGAACGGACAGATATGAGATTCGCGACCGCCCGAACAAACGACCAGCAATTCACCGTTGGCCCGCCGGCATAGCGTCGGCCAACCATGGTACCGATCTTCCTGCAAACTGATGGTCTCGATACCCGTCAGGGTGAACGGGGCGGGGGCATCCTCAGCACGGGTCAGGGGAGACGCTATCAAGGTCGATGCCGATGCGGCGACAAATTTTCGGCGTGAAAGCAATGTCATGTCCTTCTTTCAAAGTTGCTGGATCCAGGCGGCACGTTTGCATGTGTCCCGCCGCCGTTGGAGGTGACATGGACCTATGGCCCATCGGAGGTTCTCGATAAACTCGCGGATATGAATCGTACCATCATTCTGCTCGCCGGATTGCTCGCCGCTGTGCCGGTGCTCTTCTACTTACTCGCTCGCTCGGAATCAGCCCGAGACCACACCCCGAGCGGACTGGGGACGGGCAACTCGCCAATCACTATCTATTGCGCCGCCAGCAACCAGGCTGTTATGGAAGCGATCGTGGCCGATTATCGGCGTCAACGAGGTGGGAACGTTTTTGTGAACTACGGGCCCTCGCAAGGCTTGCTATCTCAGATCGAAGTCTCCCGAACCGGCGATCTGTTTTTGCCGGCCGACGACAGCTATCTCCATATGGCGCAGCGCCGAGGACTCATCTCGGAGATGTTTCCCATCGGTACCATGCGTGCGGTCGTGATCGTGCAACGAGGCAACCCTAAGGCGATTCACTCTTTTGATGATTTGTTGCGAGACGACGTACGCTGGGTGCAGGCCAACCCGGAGGCGGCTGCGATCGGCAGAATCACTGAACTGACCTGGCAGCGGTTAGGGTTATCGAAGGCCGCCGAAGCAGCAACGGCGGCTTACCGCGGCAACGTCACCGAGGCCGCAGCCGATGTGGTGATAGGGTCGGCCGACGCTGCCATTGTTTACGATTGCATGGAGCACAACTATCCTGGTCTCGATATCGTCGAACTGCCTGAACTCAAGACCGCGGTTTCCCAGTTCGGTGTGGGCCTGCTATCGACTTCTCGCCATCCCGCCGCCGCAAAGCAGTTTGTGGACTATGTGACCTCGCCCGAACATGGGTTGGTGCGATACCGTGAGTACGGTTTCCATGAATTGCCGAACGACCGTCCGTTGACTAACCCATAAGACGCCGCATCGGGGTCTTCTCTCCGAGCATCCGTCTCATCGATGACCCCGATCCAGCGCCGCAGCGATGTTCCGTTCTTCCTAGTCATGGGTGGGATCTCTTCCTGTTTCGTGATATTGATCGTCCTGTTGCTCGCTGCGGACATCGCGTTTACCTCGTTCGCTGATTTCCGCAGTGCGATGGCCAAGCCAGAAATTCAATCGTCGATCCGTCTAACGGTGCTCTCCTGCAGCGTGTCCGCGATCCTCGCAGTCCTCGTTGCTGTGCCGCTCGCCTACCTGCTATCAAGGTTTCGCTTTCCCGGCCGCGTGATTATCGATACGCTCGTGGACATCCCGTTGGTCTTGCCACCCTTGGTGCTGGGGTTGAGCTTGCTGATTTTGTTCCATCTTCCCCTGGGTCACTCCCAATGGGAGCTGGAGTCCTGGCTCCGTGAGGACGTCGGGTTCCCCGTCACCTATCGCTGGCCCGCCATCGTCCTGGCACAATTCACGGTCGCCTGCGCCTTCGCGATCCGGACGATGGGGGTCACCTTTGACCAGATCAACCCACGCAGTGAGGACGTCGCCCGGACGCTCGGGTGCACACGCATGCAAGCGTTCACACAGGTCGCGTTGCCGCAAGCCGGTCGTGGCGTGGTCGCGGCCTTCACCATCGCGTGGGCGCGAGCGCTCGGTGAGTTTGGCCCGATCCTCGTCTTCGCCGGGGCCACTCGGATGCGGACGGAGGTCCTGTCCACCTCCGTGTGGTTGGAGTTCAGCGTCGGTGACTTGGATTCCGCTGTGGCCATTTCCCTGTTGATGGTATTGATCGCCATCGCTGTTCTGTTGGCGCTACGAGGATTGGGAACGTTGCGACTCGGAGTCGCCGCGTCACCGGGAGCCCGTTCCAGATGATTCGGCTATCGGAGATCACGATCGAGGCTGGCGACTTTTCGCTGGCTAACTTGTCTCTCGAGATCCAGCCGCGCGAGTATGTGGTTTTGATGGGCAAGACGGGATGCGGCAAGACTTCTCTTTTGGAGATACTCTGTGGTCTGCGTAAGCCGACGTCGGGTTCGGTATGGATCGGCGGTACCGATGTCACGCATTACTCCCCCGGCGATCGACAGATCGGTTACGTCCCCCAAGACTTGGCCCTGTTTCCCACGATGAGCGTAGCGGAGCATCTTGAGTTTGCGTGGAAGGTACGTGGCGCTTCGCGGAAACACATCACCGCACAACGCGAGCGTACTGCCGAGATGCTCGCGATCACTCACCTGCTCGATCGCCCCGTGCACGGGCTCAGTGGTGGCGAAGCCCAACGGGTAGCATTGGGACGAGCACTCGCCTTGGAACCCGCGGTACTGCTGCTCGACGAACCACTCAGCGCACTCGATGAGCAGACCCGTGACGAGATGCTAGCACTGCTGTTGTCAGTCAAAGATGCCACACATGTCACCACGCTACACGTGACCCACCACTCAGGCGAAGCCGCGAGGCTGGCCGATCGCTGCCTGCGAATCGAAAACGGCTGCTTGGTGGAGCAGTAGTTTCATAGTCGACCGACGGCTCCGACCGTCGCGAGTACGAGCGCACTCTCTCCTCCAGCTCAGACGGACGGAGCCGTCTGGCTACTTTGTCGACCGACGGCTCCGACCGTCGCGAGTACGAGCGCACTCTCTCCCCCAGCTCAGACGGGCGGAGCCGTCTGGCTACTTTGTCGACCGACGGCTCCGACCGTCGCGAGTACGAGCGCACTCTCTCCCCCAGCTCAGACGGGCGGAGCCGTCTGGCTACTTTGTCGACCGACGGCTCCGACCGTCGCGAGTACGAGCGCACTCTCTCCCCCAGCTCAGACGGGCGGAGCCGTCTGGCTACTTTGCTCCGCCGCTACTCGCGTTGCGACTGGGCGGGTTGGCGCTTATGCTCCCAACGTCCGCGTACTGTTTCACTCCCACTGCGAGCAACTTCCACATGACACATCGCGAACCGTTCTTGCTCAGACTTGCCTTGATTCGGATCCTCCCTTTGCTCATCACGACGTGCGGAGTGGGGCGACTCTCTCATCCTGTCACTGCACAAACTCCTTCGTCAGACACCATGCCTATCACTTCGAAGATCACCTACCCGCCCAGCCACGCTGGCGAGACAGTCGACGACTATCACGGCCGCATCGTTGCCGATCCCTATCGATGGCTTGAGGACGTCGAAAGCGAGGAAACGGAAGCCTGGGTTGCTGCCCAGAACAAAGTGACGCAGGACTACCTCAGCCAACTGCCCTCCCGCGGACCGATTCGCGAGCGGCTCGAAGAACTCTGGGACTACACGCGAACCGGTTTGCCAGTGCGACGCGGCGAGCACTACTTCTTCACCCACAACGATGGTTTGCAAAACCAAAGCGTTCTGTATGCCTCGCCAGTTGCCGGTTCAGCGGAAGAGGTGATGTCGAACCGCTCTGTGCTGATCGACCCAAACACCTTGAGTGAAGACGGAACGATTGCGCTCGGTTCGTGGCACCCCAGCGAAGATGGTCACCTGCTCGCGTACTCGATCGCCGACGGCGGAAGCGATTGGCGAACCTGGCGAGTACGAGATGTCGCCACCGGCGAAGACACCGATGATGTGGTCCGCTGGTCCAAATTCAGTGGCATCGCTTGGACTCCCGAGGGGAACGGTTTTTACTACGCCCGCTACGCTCAACCGAGCGAAGGTGAAGAACTAACGGGCACCAACGAAAACCAAATGCTCTATCTGCACCGACTGGGTACTCCGCAGAGCGATGATGTGCTCGTCTATGCGCGTCCTGATGAACCCCAATGGGGCTTTGCACCGACGGTCACTGAAGATGGCCGCTATCTGATCATCGAGAACTGGAAGGGCACCCAGCCGAAAACGCAGGTCTTCGTTCGCGATCTGCAGCAAGAGGATGCGGAGGTTCACAAGATCATCTCCGGGTTCGATGCCGATTATCGATTCTTCGCGTCGCTCGACTCAACGTTGTACTTCCTCACGGATCTCGATGCGCCCCGGCGACGAGTGATCGCCATCGATGTGCAAGACCTCGGCCGTGTCGCGGAGCAAGAAGAACAGGGCGACCGATCGCAGTGGCAAGCGACCATCGGGCAAACCGACGACACGCTCGAGAGTGTCTCACTGCTCGGTGAGACGGTTTACGCCAGCTACCTCAGTGACGCACTCAGCAAAGTCGTACGGTACACCCGCGAAGGACAACGCATTGGCGATCTCGAGTTGCCTGGGCAAGGATCGGTCGGCGGCTTCGGCGGGCGGCAAGACGCGACCGAAACGTTCTTCTCCTTTAGCAACTACGTGACGCCACCGAGTCTGCATCGAGTTGATCTCGCGAGCGGAAAGAGCGAACGATGGCTGCAGCCCGCTGTGCCCTTCGATGTCAGTGAGTACGTCACCGAACAAGTATTCTGCACGAGCAAGGATGGCACTCGCGTACCGATCCTGATCACACGTCATCGCGACCAACCTCGCGACGGGAACAATCGCACTCTGCTCTATGCCTACGGTGGTTTCAATATCTCGTTGACACCGTCGTACTCGCCAGCCATTGCGGCGTGGCTAGACAATGGCGGTGTGTACGCCGTTGCTAATCTGCGCGGAGGTGGTGAGTACGGCAGCGCATGGCATGAAGCAGGCATGCGACTGAACAAGCAGAATGTGTTCGATGACTTTATCGCAGCCGCCGAACACTTGATCGAGATCGGGATCACGCGCCGTGAGAAGCTCGCTATCCGCGGTGGCAGCAACGGTGGTCTGCTGGTGGGCGCCGTCATGACCCAGCGTCCTGAACTATTCGCCGCCTGCTTGCCCGCCGTGGGCGTGATGGACATGCTCCGCTATCACAAGTTCACAATCGGTTGGGCGTGGGCGAACGAGTTTGGCAGCAGCGATGAAGAAGACCAGATCGATAATCTGTTGTCCTACAGCCCACTGCACAATTTGGCGTCGGGCACCTGCTATCCCGCCACCCTGATCACGACGGCCGATCGCGATGACCGTGTGGTCCCTGGACACAGTTTCAAATTTGCTGCGGCGCTGCAGGCATCTCAAAGCTGTGACCAGCCCGTGCTGATCCGGATTGAGACGCGGGCCGGCCACGGCGCCGGCACGCCGACGAGCAAGAAAATCGATGAGTACGCGGACCTGTGGTCCTTCCTCATTGAAAACCTATGAGCCGCGCTTCTCGATTTTCCTCCACGCCTGCCTGAAGAGCGTCAGCCTCTTCTTGGGCAGGCACTTATCAGCCCCTCACCCCACTGACATCTTGCTCTTCCATGTTCCTGCAAGCACCCGACGAATCGCCGTACGACCTGAATTTCATGATCTTTGGCTTTCCGGTCCGCATCGCCTGGACGTTTTGGATCGGTGCAGTGGTGATCGGCCACCAATTTGCGTCGATGTTCGATGCAGGATTGCGAGACCTTAGCCCCGGCATCTTCCCACTGCTGATTCTATGGACAGCCTGTCTGTTCGTATCGATCTTGATTCACGAACTCGGGCATGCGTTTGCGTTTCGCTACTACGGTACCGAGAGCTCGATCGTCCTGTATCACTTCGGAGGCTTGGCTATCCCATCGAGTATGCGCAGTCGCGGAAGCAATGGCTTTGAGAACGCTTTCTCGCCACCGCGATTGAGTGATCTCGCCGACCTTCTGATCGCCCTGGCCGGCCCAGTCGCGCAGCTCGGATCGGCCATGGTGTTGGCGGGCGTAGTGCACGCGTTCGGGTATCGAATCAGTGCCTTCGCCAGCATGCCATGGCCGCTGAACGGACTCGGTCGCTTTTTCGATGGCGAACCGATCGAGAGTATCGCCCTGATGACCATGGTTTTCTTCTATGTCTTCCCAAGTGTCCTCTGGGCGCTACTGAATTTAGTTCCCGTGTTCCCGCTCGATGGCGGTCGCGTGATGCGCTCACTTGTGTTGCTTAGCGGTGATCGCAGTGACACCTGGCTATGGATCAGCATGATCAGCGCTGGAGGCATGGCCTTCTATGCACTCACACAGGGAGGCCAACCGATCATGGGACTGCTGTTCTTGTCACTCGCCTTCGGCAACTACCAGATGATGCAGACACCGTATCGGTAAGGAACACCGCATACACCCAATGCGGTTGATCGATGCGCGGTTGAACGATGTGCAGTTGATCGGTGTGCATTTCATCGGTGCATAATTGGTCGACGCACGATTTGCCGGTACACAGTTCAACGATGTGCTGAGCAAAGATGCGGAGATCAACAACGTGCTGATCAACTACGCGCTGATCAACGATGTTGTGGATCAACGACGTGCTGATCAACGCTGCGTCGATGCTCACATCATCGACGGTTGAAAGTTGCTCTTTGACGAGTTCAAAACGCACACACATGGTTGCAATTCGTTCTCGACTTAGCAAAAATCTTTGTTAACGCAACCGCTTTTTTCAAAAAAAGATGTTGCGGAATCTGAGGAAGCGCGTACAGTTACGCGCAAGTGTGTTAACGGTTGCTTTTGCATGCATGGTCGATGTGGATCATCGAAGCACGTGGAAGTGATCATTCAAATTTGTGTTGATGAGCCGTGGCCGGTGGCTTTCAAATCACGTCATGTGTTTTGGAAAGCCACAATGACTCAGCAACCATTTTCTTTCTCGCGGAGGAAAACATGGCCAAGAAAAAAGCGACTGGCGTCAAGAAGAGCGCCAAGAAACGGACAGCCAAAAAGTCAGCCAAGAAGTCAGTGAAGAAACGCGCTGCAACGAAGAAGGCGGCTAAGAAGAAGGCGACGAAGAAGAAGGCAACCAAGAAGAAGGCGACGAAGAAAAAAGCGACCAAGAAGAAGGCGACGAAGAAGAAGGCCGCTAAGAAGTCCACTCGCAAGAAAGCGACCAAGAAGAAGGCAGCCAAAAAGAAGGCAGCTAAGAAAAAGCGTCGCTAAACACCATTCTTGGTCTCCTCTGATCGCAGAGGGACGTCTCAGAATGCCACTGCAGAGCCACGTGATTCCGGAAACGGATAATCGTGGCTTTTTTCATGCGCATTGCTCCGCCCAGTGCCTCCCCCCGTGGTGCTCTCTCGGAGACGCACTCGCTAAGCCTGATCTTGGGCTGCTAAAAGCTGGGTCGTGCGGCTTGCCGTTGGCTGACCGGGCTGTCGATCTGTTCGATGTTGGCGCTGCAATAGTGAGCCGAGTGCCGGTAAGACACCAGGTAGCGCCGCCCACCTGGCCGCTTACGCGTCTCAGCTCAATCAATCGACAGCCCGTGACGCCAACGGCAGAGGATGTGTCAGCCTCCAGGCTGAAGGTGCAGAGCAATCGCAGCTGCCACCAAATGGGCGTCAACACGAACTGCCTAGCAGCCCAGCACTAGTCCTTGACCAGCGCCACGCGAACATCGCATACGTTCGTGCCTGTCGGGCCTGTCACCAGCAAGCCTCCGGTCTGCTCAAAGAAAGTGTAGGCATCGTTTCGCCGCAGAAAGTCGTCGGGCGCCAGCCCGGCCCGGGTAGCGCGGTCGTGGACGCCCCCGTCGACAAACGCGCCGGCAGCATCGGTCGGGCCATCCTCGCCGTCAGTGCCACCGGAGAGAACCAGCAGCTGCTGCCACTCGGCGTCCGACAAGTCTGCATCGAGCAATCGCTGGTAGGCAGCCAGTACAAGCTGTTGGTTGCGACCGCCGCGTCCGCGCACCGCTGCGTCTGCCAATCGCACGACCGGCTCCCCCCCGCTGACCCATGCGTTCTGCTGAGCGTCGACATGTGGAACACGCAGCATCGACAGCGTCCGCTCAGCCAGTTCCCGACCTACCGCGTCGGCCAACCCCTCGCTGCGGGCCGCCGAATGCAGCTCCGCGTGGTAGCCAAGTGACACCGCTGCGGCGCCCGCAGCTTCGACGGCCACCGCATTGTTACCGAGAACGGCAATCGGAAACGTCGGTTCTTTCGATTTCGATGCCGATGCGGCAATCGCGCGATAGATCGAAGCGGGCAACTGCCGCTCGGGATCGAATTCCGCGAGCACCTGCAGCGCCTCGTCGGGTGTGGAGCGGTCGGGGACCGTCGGCCCCGATGCGATCAAATCGAGTGGATCGCCCAGCACGTCTGAGAGCACCAGCGTCACCATCGCCGCATCCTTGACGGCGCGTGCCAGTCCATTGCCTTTGACCTCACTGAGGTGCTTGCGGACCGTATTGAGCTGCGTGATGTCAGCGCCACTGCCGCTGAGGTGCCGGGTCACGGCGAGCTTCTCATCGAGAGACACGCCCGAAACGGGTTGGCATAACAGCGCGCTGCCCCCGCCGGAGATCAGTACCACGATCAGGTCACGCTCCCCCGAGGCCCGCACGTGCTGCAGGATCTGCTCGGTCGCTGCGATCGCTTGCGGCGTGGGCTCATTGACCGCAGCAGGCCGAGCAGCAACCAGCGCTAGATCGGCGGGCCAGGCGATGTCACTCGGCACCGCCGCACTGCCCTCGGGCACGTTGACCTGGCCGGCTATCTCGCAGCAGGGGTTGCTACCGTCTCTGCCGCGACCAAGGGCTCGCACCAGCCCCACGGCCATCGCACCGGACGCCTTGCCCGCGCCAACGACCACCACGCGGTCGAACGTGGACCGGTCCACACTGATCGGGCCGAGCCGTAGGCAGTGACGGTCAATACTCACCGCACTGGCAATCAGCGCGTCGCCTCGCACCGCCTCAATGCTGGCTTGAAATATTTCTGTGCCATCTCGACGCAAGTCCCGCATTTTTTCTAAACCAATAGGTGGAAATATCTGATTCTCGCCCTTTCTGTGTTTCGGCGTGATATCCTACTGCATGCAAGCGTATCCGCATCTTTTCTGACGAAGGAGCTCGCCATGAGCAAAACCATCCAAGACTTCACCGACCTCCTGCTCCAAGACGGCGTCATCGGTCTCGATCAACTCTCCGAAGCCGAAGAGATCGCCCGCAATACAAAAGCCGAAATCGGCGATGTGCTGATCAAGCTCGAATACGCGACCCCCGAGGAAGTGGCCCAGGCGACGGCCAAGTTCCACAAAATCCCCTACGTGGACCTGCGGAGCATCCGGATCAACGAATCCGTCATCGAACTGGTGCCTGAATCGGTCGCCCGCGAAAACATGGTCCTGCCCTACAAAGACGAAGATGGGGCCCTGACGATCCTCATCGCTAACCCCTTTGACCTCGAAACCATCGAAAAGCTGCGGTTTATCCTCAACCGCAAGATCGAAACCGCCCTAGCCCCTAAAGAAGCCATCAATGGGGCCATCAACCAATACTATGGGCAGGTCGAAGGGGAATCGGCTGACTCGATGCTGCAAGAGTTCACCGACACGGCCATCGACTTCACCGAGACCGATGGCGGCAGCGACGGTATCGACGACGGCGGCGACGATGACGATTCCGCTCCCGTCATCCGCCTGGTCAATCTGATGATCGCCGAAGCGGTCCAGTTGCGGGCCAGCGATATCCATGTCGAGCCGTTTGAGGACCGCGTGCGGATCCGCTATCGCATCGATGGTGTCTGCGTCGAGCGGGAGGCAGCCCCCCGACGGATGCTCGCCGCGCTCATCGCCCGTATCAAAATCCTCTCAAAGATCGATATCTCCGAAAAGCGACGCCCCACCGATGGGCGGATCAAGATCACCGTGGGGGACAAACAGCTCGACCTGCGGGTCAGCATCATCCCCACCAATCACGGTCAATCCTGCGTGATGCGGTTGCTCGACAAGGACAATATCAAGGTCGGCACCCGCCAGCTCGGTCTCTCCGAACGCGATTTCCGAAACTTCAACTCGCTAATCAAACGGCCCAACGGCATCATCCTCGTCACCGGCCCCACAGGTTCCGGCAAGACCACCACCCTCTACGCCTCCCTGAACGCGCTGAACCGACCCGACCGCAAGATCATTACCGCCGAAGACCCGGTCGAGTACTACCTGCCGGGGATCAACCAAGTCGAGGTGCGACACAATATCGGCCTCGACTTCTCACGCATCATTCGAGCCATGCTCCGCCAGGCCCCGAACATCATTCTCGTCGGTGAAATGCGAGATCACGAGACAGCATCGATGGGAATCCAGGCCTCATTAACTGGACACTTGGTATTCAGCACCCTACACACGAACGATGCGCCCAGCGCCATATCACGAATGGTGGACATTGGTGTACCATCCTATATGGTGGCGAGTTCCGTCATCGCGGTCTTGGCCCAGCGTCTGGTGCGGACGATTTGCCCTCGCTGCAAGGTCCGTTACCAGCCACCCGAGAGCGTGATCAAGGACTCCATGATCCCGCCCGAGATGCTCGCCCAGGCCGAGTTCAGCAAGGGCAAGGGCTGCACCTATTGCGGTCGTTCGGGGTATCGCGGCCGGATCGGGATCTATGAACTGATGCTGATCAACAACCGATTACGTGAACTCATGTTCAAAGGAACGACCACGAACACGATCCGCGAAGAGGCGATCAAAAACGGCATGTCAACGCTTTACGCCGATGGGATGCTCAAGGTTATCCGCGGAATCACCACGTTTGACGAGGTTTACCGCGTCGCCAAGCAGACCGAGCAAGAGCACGTCGCACTCGCTCATATCACCAAGGAACTGGCGTCGCTATAGAGCGCCTCGCAGGGCTCACGCACCTCTCGCTGCCGGGCCAGGCCACTTGCACGCCCAGGTCATCGTAGAGGCCGGCGGGCGAGCAGGATCGCGGTCGCAACCGACTGGCCCGCCAACCGATAGGCCGGCCAGCGGCGCGACCCATGGGCCGTCATTCCACGCCTCGATCCCTTTCGTCTCGCCAGCACTGCCGCCTCAACCCCCCTCCAATGGCGGAATTCACACGTCAGAGCCTGCGAAATCGGAACCCGCTGAGGGGAATCGCGGCAGGTAGCGATCGCTTTAGCGGGAAAATCGTTGCCTTTTCACTTGTGTTTCACGATAATGCTTGCAGTTGGCACGCGAGCCGACATTTATCTTCAGTGCTCGATCGAACCTTTCATCCTTATCTTCCGATCGGCCTGATGCTGATGATCACTGACAACTTCTGTGACCGCCAGCTTTCATGTTTCGCGAGCATGCCCACTGGCTGCGCTGTTGCGTGCCCGTTGTATGTGTACTGTCCCATCCCCCCTCGAGTAGCTATCCGCTAATCGCTAGACGCTAAAAGCTCCGCACCATGGCTCAAGTTCTGATCGACAAACTGCTGCAAGCTGCTGTGAAGCAGGGCGTGAGCGATATCCATATTGTCGTCGGACAGCCGCCCGTGTTCCGTTTGAGCGGCCGGATGCGGAAGCTCGATACCAAAACACTCGATGCCGAAGACGCCGTGGGGCTGATGAAGAGCATCACGCCCGAGCGTTGCCAGCGGGAACTACAGGAGACAGGATCAACTGACTTTGGGTTCGCGTTCGGCGAATTGGCCCGATTCCGAGTGTCAGTGTTTAAACAGCGTGGTTTCATCTCGATGGTGCTGCGTCAGATTCCCAATGACAAACTCACCCCCGAGCAGCTCGGCCTGCCCGAGGTGGTCGTCAAGCTGGTCCACCGCCCCCGCGGGCTGTTCTTGGTCACGGGACCTACTGGATCGGGGAAATCGACGACGCTCGCCAGCCTGATCAATCTGCTCAATGAGACGGTCGATCACCACATCATCACGATCGAGGATCCGATCGAGTTTTACCATGAACACAAAGAGTCGACGATCAACCAGCGGGAGGTGGGTGTCGACGTCCCCAGCTTCTCTGAGGCGATCCGCCGGGCCCTGCGTCAGGATCCCGATGTGATCCTCGTTGGCGAGCTGCGGGATCTCGAAACCATTGAAGCGGCGATCAGTGCTGCGGAAACCGGTCACGTGGTGTTCGGCACCCTGCACACCAACAGCGCTCAAGGAACCGTCAACCGGATCATCGATGCGTTCCCCGGCAACCTTCAAGACCAGATTCGAACCCAGCTGGCCTCGACTCTGATCGGCGTCGTCGCCCAAACGCTGATCCCGAAGATCGGTGGCGGCCGCGTGGCGGCCTACGAAGTCCTCGTGGTGACCTCGGGGATTTCCAACCTGATTCGCGAAAACAAAACATTCCGCATCAACTCCTCCATGCAAACGGGTGCCAAATTCGGCATGCAGCTCATGGACGATGCATTGTTCAAACACTGGAAGAACGACCTGATCACCGTCGAAGATGCCCTGGCGAAAGCCCAGAACCCAGACGATTTAGCTCGACGCATCGTCCAGGCCCGCAAAGGCCTCGACGATTCCGCTGCCGAAATCGAGGACGAGAATTAGCGATTAGCTGCTCGTGAAAACTGCCAGCTGCTTTCCCTCCCAATTCACCCCAACGAGCTGATAGCTAGTCGCTATTGGCTAGATAGCTCCCGAGAAAAGAAACATGGCCCCACGTCGCATCGGACAGATTCTCGTTGACCTCGGTTTTCTAACCGATGATCAGTTGCAAGCTGTGCTCGATGAGCAGGAGCAGCAGCCCGGTGCTCTGTTCGGAAAAGTTGCCGAGGCCATGCAGTTGGTCACCGATGAGCAGCTGATCCAGGCCCTCGCCGAGCAGATGGGGATGCAGACGGTATCACTCGAAGATGCCAAGATCGCTCCCGAGGTGCTCGAGAAGATCAGCGAGACGATGGCCCAGCTCTACCGCTGCGTGCCGGTCAAGTTCGACGAGGCTGCCAACCAGTTGACGATCGCGACCTGCGACCCGCAGAACCTGAACATCCAAGACGAGCTGAGAACGTTCCTGGGCTACGAGATCCGGGTGGTCGTGGCGACCGAGCACGACATCAAACAGGCGATCACGAAACACTACGACAGCGAAGCGGAGAGTGTCGAGAAACTGGTCGCTGAACTCGCCGAGGACGAAGACCTCAAAGCGGCCGCGAGTATCCTCGATCAAGAGAAATTCAATATCACCGATGCGGCCGCATTGGCCGATTCGGCGCCCGTTCGCAAACTACTCAACATGGTGCTGTTGCTGGCGATCAAGGATCACGCCAGCGACATTCACTTCGAACCATTTGAAGACGAATTCCGAATTCGGATCAAGTCCGAAGGGGTGCTCTATGAAATGGTTCCCCCTCCACGGCACTTGGCATTCGCGATCACCACGCGAGTGAAAGTCATGGCAGACCTCGACATCGCCGAACGTCGGATGCCGCAGGACGGTCGGATTGAATTGATGGTCGGCGGACACCCCGTCGACCTCCGCGTCAGTGTGCTACCGACCATCTTCGGCGAGTCGACCGTCATGCGGGTTCTCGACCGGAGTGTGGTCGACCTGTCACTCGATAACGTCGGGATGGATGAGGTCACGATCGCGAACTTCCGCAAAGCGATTGATCGCCCGAATGGAATCGTGCTGGTGACCGGTCCGACGGGCAGCGGGAAAACGACCACGCTGTACTCCTCCCTTAGCGAGCTCAACGACCCCAAAGAAAAGATTATCACGACCGAGGATCCGGTTGAGTACGACATCGATGGCATTATCCAGATCCCGATCGATTCCGATGCTGGCGTCACGTTCGCATCCTGCCTTCGGGCGATCCTCCGGCAAGACCCCGACATCATTCTCGTTGGGGAGATCCGTGACCTCGAGACCGCTGAGATCGCGATTCAAGCCGCCCTCACGGGCCACCTTGTCTTCAGCACCCTGCACACTAACGACGCCCCCAGCACGGTTACGCGGTTGACCGACATGGGGATCCAACCCTTCATGATCTGCGCCACCGTGGAAGCCATTTTGGCCCAGCGATTGGTGCGCCGCATCTGCACGAAGTGCCGTGAGAAGACTCGCGTCAGCACCGACCTGCTAACCGAACTCGGGATGACCCGCGAAGAGATTGAAGAGACCGATTACTTCAAAGGCACCGGCTGCGAGAACTGCAATAACACAGGATACAAAGGGCGGATCGCACTGTTCGAATTGATGGTCGTCAACGATGCCATTCGCGAGATGATCATGGCCAATGACAGCACCGATGACTTGCGGGACAAAGCCCAAGCCGATGGCATGATCACACTGAGAGATTACGGAATGCAAGTCGCCAGGGAAGGTGTCACCACACTCGACGAGATCGTCCGGGAGACTGTTGTTGATGGATAGCGGCGGGAGCGAAAGCGGCAAGGCCGCTGCTGGTTTGTTTTTAGCAATTAGCTACTAACGATTAGCTGCTAGCTTTTTCAAGAATCGTACCGAACACCGAACACGTCAGTAAAGCTAGAAGCTATCAGCTAGTAGCTACAAAAAGGAGATTGGAAAATGAAAGATATTCGCGACTTAAAAGGGTTCATTCGACGGAAGCGTGCGCAGAGCACAGCGGAAGGTTTTTTGAGGCATGGCTCTCGTATCCAATGATTGTTCAAAAATGCGTCCCTGACGAACAAACGCTCGCCAGGGACCGGCAACACCATTGGCGTACCGCTTTTGCAGGGAAACGCTGGCGACCGAGATATCCCTTGCCAAGCCAGCACCTCTGCAGAGCTCGGCTCCGTTTCTCCCGGCAGTGCCAGGCTAACATTGATAATCACATCCCAAAAATAAATCCTTGCATACCGGAGCCATGCCTTGAAAACCTCGGCCGCTCGCTGCCGTCGGATGAGCCCTTAAAAGTCTGGGAGAAGGCACATCAGTTCGTGCTGGCGGCTTATCCACTGACTCGTCGTTTGCCAAGCAGCCACCTACCAGACAGCTTATAACCAACTCACCGAAGTCCAGCGAATGCTCCGCAGTTTCACCCAAAGACTCCGCCGTCCGAAAGAAAGCTAGTAGCTAATAGCTTAAGATCAAACAGCCAGAGCGAAGCGAAGCCCATCCAAACCACCCGATTCCTGAAAAAAGCTAGTAGCTAATAGCTTAAAATCAAACAGCCAGAGCGAAGCGATGCCTATTTACACCTTCGAAGCGATGGACGCGACCGGACAAGAGATCCGGGACGAGATCGATGCAGCCAACGAGGATGAGGCGCAAACCACCATCCGCCAGATGGGATACTTCGTCACGAAGATCGCCGTCAAGAAACAGGCGGCGGGCGACGCGGCTGCTCCGGGTGAAAGGAAGAAACGCCCCTTTGCGATGGGCGGTGCCAAGACCAAGCATATCTGTGCGTTCACTCGCCAGCTATCGATTTTGCAGGACGCCGGTCTGCCGATTCTCCGCAGCCTGCGGATTCTCGAGAACAACCAGAAACCGGGTAAACTCAAGAATGCCCTGATGGACGTTTGCGACGAAATTGAAGGCGGGGCAACGCTCTCCGAAGCGATGGGAAAATGCCCTAAGGTCTTCAACCGTCTCTACGTCAACATGATCAAGGCGGGGGAGGCTGGTGGTGCTCTCGAAACGATTCTCAATCGTCTTGCTGACTTCCTCGAAAGCGCCGAGTCGCTCAAGCGGAAGGTCAAGGGTGCGTTGATCTATCCCGTCATCGTGGTCACCGTGGCGATCGCGATTCTGACGTTCATCATGATCATGATCGTCCCCACGTTCGAAAAAATGTTTGACGAGTTTGGATTGACGCTGCCCGCGCCGACCCAGCTGTTGATCGCGATGAGTAACTACGTCGGTAGCTATTGGTTCCTGCTGATCGCGATGCCGATCTGTGCGTTCATTCTGATCAAGTTGATGCGGAAGTTCAAACATGGCCGGATTGGTTTCGACATGTTCATCTTGCGGGTACCCATTTTCGGGCCCTTGATCGAAAAGAACATTCTCGCCCGGACCACCCGAACCCTCGGCACGCTGATCAGTTCGGGCGTACCGATTATGGAGGGTCTGAACATCACGCGTGAAACCTCAGGCAATGCGATGTTCGAAAAGCTCTATACCAAGGTCGCCGAGCAGATCCGTGAAGGGGAAGTCATCAGCAAGCCGCTGGCCGAACACTCCGTGCTCGGGTTCCACCCCATGGCGGCCGTCTTCTGGGCCCTGTTCGGATCGTTCCCGGGCATCATGGTGCTGAGCGTGGCGTTGACTGCCAAGGGCAGCAAACTCGACAAAGACGGGATGGTGGAATCGCTCACCTTCATGGCGTTGTACATGATCGGCGGCGGGATGGTGATGTGCATCCTGTTTTACCTGACCAAGATCAAAGGCCGGGTGGTCGACGACCTCGTCGTCAACATGGTCGATGTCGGTGAGGAAACCGGCGAACTCGACACGATGCTCTACAAAGTCGCGGACACCTACGACGAAGAAGTCCGCATCATGACCGACAGCCTCACGGCACTGATGGAGCCAATCATGATTGTCTTCCTCGGTCTCGCCGTCGGTTTTATCGTGATCTCACTCTTCATGCCCCTCGTACAACTCATTACAGGATTGACCTAGGAAGCGAGCTATTAGCTTCTAGCTTCTAGCCACTAGCGAACTGAATCAGCCGATGGGCGTTAGCCCCGGTTTCCACACACTCCAAACGCGAAGCGTTCCACCCCTCTCAAAAAGCTAATAGCTAGCAGCTAACAAGCTAATAGCTAAAAAACAACCCGCCGCGAAGCGACCATTCCGCCCTTCAACAACAACCTAGACCGATGATGACTCCAACTCCTTCCCACCGTCGTCCACGGCATGCCGCCAGCAGTGGCTTCACGCTTGTGGAAATTCTCGTCGTGATCATGATCATTGGCATCCTGATGGGCATCGCGATCCCCGCGATCAGCAACGCGTTGTCCAACGCCACAACCGGCGCGCAGCGGCTCGAGATCAACGCTCTCGATCAAGCCGTCAAGGCGTACGAGGCCAAGTACGGTGATTTCCCACCCGACGGTAGCAGCGAAGCGGTACTGCAGCGGCACATGCGGAAGCTATTCCCACGAATGGCCGAACCCGACGCGACGTTGCTCAAGCTGCTCACGGACGACGAAACCGGCAATACCCTGGGAGACTTCAGTGGCGTGGCAATGGACCGTGCCGAAGCCCTCGTATTTTTCTTAGGTGGATTCAGCAAGGACATTCAGCACCCACTGACCGGACCGGGCGGCCCGATTGAGCTGGTGTCCGGCGGAACGCCGACAGACATCACGGACTATCAGTACAACGCCACACGGGACAATGCATTCTTCGATTTCGATACCGAACGGCTGACCATCAATCGCGTGTCGCAGACCTCCCCACTGTTGAGCAATGACGAAACGCTGATGGATGTTGTCAACAACGCCCATGGCGGCAACGACATCTTACCCGCTTACCGGGCCGTCGCAGGCGACGACGCACCGCTCGTCTACTTCGATTCGCGGACCTATGGCGTGATCGCCACGATTTCGGGTGTGAACACCTACAACGGCTATCTCGCATCTCCCGTCGGCGGCGTGCGTCCCTATAAATCGGGGCAAGCCATCGATCCACCCTCCGGTACAACGTATGGATCAGAGAAGGCTGCTTTTGATGCTGTCAAGTTTCAAAACCCGAACACCTTCCAGATCATTTCGCCCGGCTCGGATCTGCTTTTTGGCAAACTCGTCTCCATCGATTCTACCAATACAGCTGCATTGCCGGTGCATTTCACTGAGCAAGGCGTACCGATGTGGCCCGATGAGGATGCAACCTCCCCAGCTGGCCTCGTATTTACCAATGCGGATGTGGGCTCGCAAGGCTTTCAAGATAGTCAGTGGGGTGGCGGCGAGAATATCAACGCGCACCTGGACAACGTCACGAATTTCACAGAATCCTCGCTAGGCAATGGACTTGAGTGATATGTCAGACCGCAGCACAGTCATCAATCGAAACCGCGATCGACGCGTTGGGTTCACCCTCGTCGAGATCCTTGTCGTCCTGGTCATCATTGGCTTGATGGGCGGGATGGTCCTCGCTGCGGTTCAAGGTGTGACGAATTCGGCCCGCGCTTCGCGCACCCGCACGATTATCGCTGCCTGCGACAGTGTGATCCAGGAACAATATGAATCGTACAAATACCGGCCATTACCAGTCGACATCCCCACGCTCAGTCAAGTCGTCGACCACGACAACAACACCTCCACGCCCGACGTGCTGGTTAGTTTCGAAGTGCTGGCAACCGAAGCGGCGCGGGTGCGGTTGATCATGACCCGTGACCTGCAGCGGATGGAGATGCCCGACAAACGGCTCGACGTCGTCTTCAACATGACCGGTCCCGTCCAAACCGACGCGGTTACGATCACGGCGGTAGCCAACCGAGTCGTGTCTGACACGACGAGCGGGCGAGCCATTCGGCAGTACTCTAATCGCCGTCAAATGCCGATCGCTTGGGAGCGAACTCAGAAGGCGTATACGTATTACGATCGCTTTCTCAGTGCCGGTCAAACGTGGACCACCGAAAACGAAGGTGCTGAATGCCTATATTTGATCATGGCCACTTCCTTCGCCAACGGATCTCCCGCCATCGATTCAATTCCCAGTGCCAGTATTGGCGATACCGACGGCGATGGGATGCGTGAGATCCTCGATGGTTGGGGCAGGCCTCTCGGTTTCATCCGCTGGCCGGTGGGCTACATCAATGATGATGACGCGTTGGTCGACCAAACGATCCCCGACGACTTCGATCCCTTTCACGTGGACTTTGGGCATTTCGTCTCAGGAGCGGGTTTCCCGTGGGCCATGCGACCGCTAATTGTCTCGGCTGGCGGCGACGATGAATTCGGCATGTCACTCAGTTCCAACACAGTTTCCTACAACACCCAATCGTGGCCACTCAGTGAAATGGATTCGGGTACGAAGGTCGTCGTTGGCGACGAAGCTGAGGGCCGCACAGGAACCTATGTATTTCCCGACCCCTACCTGCGACACAATGCACCGAGTTCCTTGCCGGGTGCAGAGCTCAATACGGAACTGGTCTCCGACAATATCACCAACTATGCACTGGCGGGTTCCCAATGAATAACCTTTGCATGACCCAACCGAACCGAAAACCGAGTCGCGTCCCGCACGGTTTCACGCTGGTCGAGATGCTCATCGTGATGGTGATCTTCTTGATGCTCGTGGCGGTCGCTCTGCCGGTCGTCAAGGGATTGATCAGTGATCAAAAGGCGACGCGGACGGCGCAGAACATCGAGGCGTTCATGGATGCCGCCCGCAGCCGAGCGATCGCCGAAGGGCGTACCGTTGGCGTGCGTTTCGAACGACTCAGTTCGGTAGCCAATGGCAACTATGCACGATCGACCTCGCTACGGCTACGACAGCTCGTTGGTGTGCCCGCCTACACTGGGGATGCTGCCAACGCGGTCGCCACGCTTTCAGGCTCGCCAGCCAACACCGCTAATTTTGACACCGCCGACAGCCCGTTGATTTACCTCAGCTCGCAGATCCTGAACGATACGGTGACGCCCAGCAACGATTACCTCGCCCCGATTCAGGTGGGAGACATGCTGGAACTGCCGGGCGGCCGATCGGTACCGATCACTGGAATTGGTGCAGTTGCTGGTTCGACCGTCCCCGTTACGTTTGATCTTGCCGAAAACACAGCTGTCGGCGCGACCGGATCGACCGTGAATCGGTTTCCACAGGCGGGTGGCACCAGTGCAACGGGTGGTAACGTGAAGTATCGCATCCAACGCAGTCCCGCTGCGTCGACGAGCAGGGTCATGTCATTGCCGCGGGGAATGGCCATCGACTTCAACTACTCCGGCATCGGCGTCGGCGGCAGCCAGTTTGCACCGAGCATGGACCCAGCCACGTTGCCGCGGGCCGTTGACATTCTCTTCAACGCCAGCGGAGCGGTTTCGCAAGTGATCTACAATTCCGTCAACACACGCGTGTTTCCGACTGGGTTGATCTATTTTTGCGTAGGTGAGATTGATGGTGTGGCCTCCGTCGAAGGGGCAGCCGCGGCGGATCGTGACAACCTATTCTCGCAAGATTCGACACTGACGACGAACATCATGGACCCGGATTCGCTGTGGGTTGTTGTCAACCCAGCCTCGGGCCGCGTCACCACGGTCAGCATGGCGACGCCGGGAACGATCCCCGCAGATCCCACTGACCCGACGACTCTGGCCTACGGTGAGGCATTGAAGCCCGCCAGAGTCTTCGCAACCTTCTCCGATACGGTGGCGGAATGAAAATGAATGAAACTATGAATACCAAGCTTCACGTAGCAACTCGCCAGTCCAGCAGTCGCCAGCGCACCGGTATCACGCTCATCGAAGTCACTTTCGCGATCGGTGTCATCCTCATCGGTTTGGTTGGCCTGACTTCGATCCTGCCACTGGCCGGGCACCGGGCTCAAGACGCAATGGACTTTGACACCGCCGCCGCGATGTCCGATGCCGTCATCAGCGAAGTGGCCGCGCGGAACTTGATTCGTGATGCCGCACTGACGGGCAATCAGGATCTCAGCTACACCGTCGGAACGACCACCGTGCGGGTGATCCAGCCGTTCTGTTTGGATCCTCTGCTCGCAGACAACACAGTGCCTGCGATGAACGGCCAGTACGACATGTCGCTGTTTCCGTTTTACTCAGCCGATCACGATCCGCTGGTGGATCCGTCGACGACATACACGGCGTCCCCGGGTTTCCAGGGACAACCCCGAATGCAACGTGTGGGTTTGAACGCCTTCACGGGCTATTCGGTTGGCAATCGGTTTGAGATCGCGAGAACGTGGGTCGAGAGCCCCAACGATCTCTCCGCCTTGCGTCCAAAAGACCGCTCCATCCCCGCCGTGCTCACGGGTTTGCAGGCAACCTCGGGAACCGATGCGATCGTCGCTGGCAAACGCATTCCCGTCGGCACGTATTCCTGGATGATCACAGTGGATCCGGACGCGGAATCGCGATACGCATCAATGTCTGTCGTGATTTATCAATCACGCGAGCGTACCACCGAGTTCCCTGCAGCAGCGGTTGAAGACGCGAATCAAAACGCGGTTGCTGAACGGGTCGCGTTGGCGACCAATTGGTTGGGTTTTCGGGGTGGAGCAGGCGGCTCGGTCGAGCTTCTGTCCTCCGGCAACACCTTGCCACAACTCACCAGCGGTGATTGGTTGATGCTCTCACGCACGACATTACCGGGGCCCACGCCGCCCAATGCGAATGCCAAGCGAATCGCCTCCCAGGTGTTCCGTTGGTACCGCGTCGTCGGTGTCGACGGGGACCCCACGGTCTTCGAACAGCCCCTGCTCGCCAATACGTCGGTCGATGGAACGGTCATACCAGCGCCCGATTCCAGCAACCCGCGCGCATCGACCACGGTGTGGTCACTCAAGGTGATGTTGGACGGCCCAGATTGGAACTTTTCGCCGAACAACGCTCCAACGGCAGCAAACCAAAACTCATTGACCTACGCGACGTTGGTCGAGGATGTCGTGGCGGTGAACGAAAAGACGATCCTACTCGATGACTTTTTCAACTGAGGCCATGACATGAATTTTTACTTAGCAAAACCTCACGGCCTTTGACGCGTTCACGCTACCTCATCCCTACCCTCTGCTCTTCGCAGCGGAGTGCCGGGGGGGCAGCTTTGTGAGTGGAATACCCCCCATCTCTCTCCCCCCTCTCTCTTCTCTTCAGTCTTTAAGTGCAAATCCGATGAACCGCAAGCAACCACCCGCTGGCATCATCTTGTTAGTCGTGCTCAGTTCACTGACCTTTTTCAGCGTGCTGTTAGCCGCCTATTTGGTCTTCAGCAATCAGTCGCGTCACTCCTCGTTCGCGATTTCAGCGCGGAACATCCATCGCCCCGACGTCAACGGCATCATCGATGATGCGCTGATGACATTGATTCGCGGTACGAGTGTCCCCACAAACCCGTTCTTCGGGGAGGATATGCTGAGTGACTACTACGGGCGAACGGACTACATGGGGTTGCAGGTCGGAACGGTAACAACACCTGTCGAGTTAAATGGTTACGTCCGATTTTCACTGGCCAACGACACATCGATCACCGGAGGCCTCTCGCTCTCCACCGACGAGGTGAACGATCTCTATACGGGACGGATCATCACGTTCACCGAGGGCGACTTCTCGGGGCACACATTTCGCATCCTGCATTCGATCTCCACGTCAGCCGGAAATCACGATGTGATCATCGAAACCAAGCCCGAACTGGGTGTCCTCACTCCTGCTGTGGGTGACTCCATTTGGATGAATGGTGTACCGCGGAATTCACCGGGGTTGGGGTTCGATGGGACGAATGTGAACGATGACGCCGCGACCGGCTACCAGTTCACGCCCTCGAACGTCGGCAGTGTTGGGTTCCGGCTCCCGGTAGCCCTGCAACCGCATTCACTTGGCACCAATGTCAACAAGGGTTCTGCCACCGCGACGCCCGGCAGCGATTTCGACGAAGGCTACGACGCCGCCGATTTCAACAATTGGTTCCTCAGCCACCAGGACCCCACGACCAGCAAGGTGATCCCATCTTTCCATCGTCCATCGGTCCTCAACTACATCCTCAATGAGAACCTCGATTGGGCCAATCCGCCGACCGATGCATATGCCCACGTTATCGCCAGCGTTGCGCGTAGCACGTTTCGCCCATTCCCGATTGCCGAAAATCAATTAGTGACGACAGCGACTGCACCGATGGTGACGAGTTCGCCGCTCATCCACGAGCAGTTCACCGGTGGCAGCAGTAGCTTCGCACTGCGACTGCCGCTGTTAATGCAAGGGACCGGTACCCCACCGACACTGAACTACACCACAGCACGAGTCCGTTTGAACCAATTGATGGAAGCACTCATCAATGGTCCCTGGGACGTCGACAATGATTTCGACGGTGTCGCCGATAGCATCTGGGTGGACTTCGGACTGCCGCTAATCACGGCCCCTGATGGCAAGTTACTGCGTCCGTTGGTGGCACCGATGATCGAAGACCTGTCCGGTCGTTTGAACGTCAATGCACACGGTAATTTCGCGTTGATCAACCAAGCAACTGGCGTGAACGAAACGGTCGCGGATTGGACCAACGGCGGCAGTGCCGATCAGTTTGCCTTTCGCGGCCTCGGTTACGGCCCCGCTGATATCAACATCCCGGGCACCGCAGCCCAGCTCGGCAACCTCCTGCAGTCTCGATACCAAATCGCAACCGGGGGTGAGTTGGTTCCAGGTCGATCCGGAGCAGATGCTTTAGGGGTCCTGATGTCGGGATGGCAACCGGCTGCCTTGACGGGCAACGGTGTTTACGGCAATTCGATCGATCCGTACGGACGCGGTGCCCACGGTCTCTCGCTCAGTGGAGCGGTCGTCCCAGCCAACGACGGGGACGTGACCGTCTTCTCACCGACCGATGTGGGTGAAGCACTCGGCGACGATCCCGCCACGACGGCATTCACCGAGCCGACCTCAAATGAGTTGGCCGACAACCCCTACGAGCTCGATCCGACGGGCCAGCTCAGTAGTGACAGTGTTTTCACCGGTGAAGAACTCGAAGCGATCATTCGAATCAATGAGTTTGATAACGACCTATTGCCTACTCGGCTAACGAATTTGATCAGCCCGATGGCTGCGACCGAGCCGGATTTGGCGCAAGCAATCACCATGACTAGCGTGTCAGATGACAGTCCAATCGTGGCGACTCCCGGCAGCGCGTCGGCCTACGACGCGCTACGTGGTCTGATCGGTGGCACACTGACCAATGCTCAGCTCAATGACCTCGTTGCCCCCGAACTGCGTTTGGCAAAACGCCTTAATATCAACCGGCGATTCGGCAACGGCATCGATGACAATGGCAATAATATTGTCGATGAGCCACGTGAGTACAACGTGCCCGGTCGAGATGACGACGGCAACGGAACGGTTGATGATGCAAGCGAAACAGTAGGCGTCGAAACGCGTGCCTTCGAATCTTATGCCAGCGAGACCGTCAATGGCAGCTTTACTGGAATCGCTCCTAACTATGTTCGTGACGACAGTGCGCATGCATCGCCACGTCAACTCCTGGCGCGTCATCTTTATGTATTGATGATGATGATCAGCGAGGACTTGCAGAACGAGTACCCCAGCTACGGCGACACCCTCGGCACTCCTGTCCCGGTCTCAGACCGAGAAGCCTACCGGGCCCGGCGCATTGCCCAGTGGGCGGTCAACGTGGTCGACTACCGCGATCCCGATGCCATCATGACGCGGTTCGCCTACGACCCCAACCCGTTCGATGGTTGGGCGGTCGCTGAAGACATCAATGGCGATGGCACACTCCAGCCCGCTACGGAAGTGTTCGGCACCAGTGCGACGGTGCCAACCAATTTCTCACCCGTCGTGTGGGGTTGTGAGCAACCCGATCTCCTGTTCAGTGAATCCTATGCGACTCACGACCTTCGGGTTCGAGATACGAACCTCGACACCGATGGAAAAAAGGGGACTTCGGCGCCGGATGAGGATGACGACATGGATCAGGTCCGCATCCCCCAGGGGTCGTTGTTTCTGGAATTGTACAATCCTCGCCGCCGAGTGTTGGCCGGTGCGGCGGATCCTAATACTGCTGGCCTTCCTCGTGAACTTTATGACGTCGATACGAGCGGCGCCAGTGTCAGTTATTCGCTCGACCTGGCGAGAACGATCCCGACCCTCTTTAACGGAACGAACTGGGGAACCGGAACGGCTTCTGCGGACGTGCCTGTCTGGCGAGTTGGCATCAGTGAACCTCATTTCGAAGCCGCCGATCCTGCCAACAATCCAGTCGGCACGGGCAGCTCTCCGCTTGAACTGCGCGCGACTTTGCCCGATACCCAGTCGTTTCAACCGGAGCTCGGTAATCCCAACGCACTGGATGAACTCAACGATACTGCGGCGAATCTGGACCTGAACCGCTTCGTGCTGTTCACGAGCTACGCTATTGACAGCGAACTCGATGCTGCGATTGCACCAATCCCTGATATGACGCAGCCCGCCGGTATATTTTTTAATCGCAGTGGCACGCTCGCCGAGCTGCTGCCCGAGCAGTATCTCACGTTGGCTCCACGGTTCACGACCCACTTTGGGTCGAAGGTGTACGCCGACACGATCAACCCCAGCGCACCGAGTGATCAAAGATTCGAGATCTCCAGCGCGGCACCATCGGTCGGCTTGATCCAGTATGACGCGGCCGACACCCTGTTAACGCCCAATACGAGCACGAGAGTCTTACCGGGACTCAGCCTCGCGATTTCGAGTTTTCCGCCAGGTGACTGGACGAATACAGCTACGACACTTCCCAACGGAATCGGTTTGAACGTAAGCGAACCGCTGCCGATCATTGCTGGTGACTATTACGACGAGCCGTATTTGCGATATACTGAAGTCGCGGGCGCGAATTACCCTTTGACAGATGCCTATGTGCAGCTTGACGATACGGGAGCATTAGTCGTACCACCCGCGCCTCTTCCTCCAACTCCAATCTATCTCGACAGGCCTCAGGACATGCATGTCGACGGGCCAATCAAGCAACTCACTCAAGCGTTCGCAGCCGACCCGGCGACCGTCGCGGACCCCATGTTGGGAACGGTGCCAAACTATCGCACTGCGTTTCTGCAACGTTTGGCCGATCCGACCCGAGGGTTCCATCCAACGCTCAACCCCTACCGCACGATCGATCAGATCGCCATCGATCTGACTGTGTTTAGCGGTGAGGATACTGCAGCGAATGTCACCGCAACGGGTAACGTCCCGGCCACCCCCCCTTCGGAACTGGACTATCTTAACGGCAGTCGCCAACGAACCGGCGAGGGTATTGACGGCGTTGGGGTCGACTTGCTGTATTCCTACCGAACCAACTATGGTTTGACGCCACAACCCGCGGACACGGTTTCTGCACCGATGTCGCCCGCCGGTGACTACTTCAACCTCGGCACGAACGTGGCCACCACGTTCAATTACATCAATAGTGAGTTTTGGGACCCAATGGCAGACGCCGTGACCACACCCATTCGCGGTCGTCCTCGCAACCCATTCGCGATGCATCCGTGGTTGAATCGTCCCTTTGCGACGCCGCACGAATTGATGATGGTGCCTGCGTGCTCGCAAGGGCGACTGCTCGAAGAGTTCAGCGTGATCGATCCTGGCAATCCCAACCCACCCGTTTTCCCGGAAAACAGCTCGGCATCGACGGATCCCGCCTACGCGACGATCTTCCTGTCGCCGTTCCGCCATCTGCTGAACTTTTTCAATAGTGAAAACATCAAAGCGACCTCACCAGCGAACGCTGCCGAGTTCAGCACACTGTTTGATCTCGTGGGCACCGGACCGCGTTATCGGGGCGAGTCCAAAGCGATGCTGCCGACACGGATTGCAGGGACACCTCTGGTGCCTCTCTATGCGGCCCCATTTAACTTCACCGAAGACAACCAACGTCATGGCAAACTGAACCTCAATTCCATCGAAACCTTCGCGGCTTGGAAAGGATTGATGCAGGGGCACATGAACCCGGGAGAATACAGCAATGCGTCGGGAGCAGCGAATGCCGATCAATTGTCATATCAGTCGTTCCTACAGACGCGCCGCGGGTATGTACCGCCCAACACAACACCCGTTCCGACCGTTCTGCTGTCGGATTCATCGACGCCGGTAAACTACGCACCCAATCAGCTCGACCCTCGTTTCCCGACACAGTTTGCGGGCGTCTTCCGGCGGAGTGCGGAAGGCAAATTCGGGATGGAAGTTCGCGACCTCAGCACCTCAGGTAACGACGACTCGCTGTTGTTACGACGCCGTAACGTCAACGCCGGATTGCTGCGTGGGGAAGGCACGGTGGATAACCAAGAAACCGGAACCGGTGGCACGACGCCGACGCACACGCCGCTGTTTGTTCGTTCTGGAGGCGAGCTTCCACAGACGACCATCGAGTATCAAAATCGCAACAAGAACCCGTTCTTGAAATACCAAACGCTGATGCGGATGCCGAATTTGGCCTCCGACAACTCGCAGACATTCTTGATCCGCATGACCGTCGGCTTCTTCGAAGTCGACGCTGACGACACAGCGAATCTGGGGGCAGAGTACGGAGAATCGACTGGCCAAACACAGCGGTATCGGGCAATGTTCATCGTCGACCGCTCGATCCCAGTCGGCTTCATCCCCGGCCAAGACTTAAACGCCCGCGACACCGTTGTTTTCGAAAGGTATTACCCATGAGAAATTTAAAGAGAGGAGGCCCAACGGGCCGTTGCTAGGATAGCCCAGGGCATCGCCCTGGGGCACCGGAAACGGAAACCTCGCTAGCGCCAAGCCAACCCGATCCCCAGGGCGTTGCCCTGGGCTGTCATCACGCCGCCCCCTTGGGGGCTGAAGAAGTTTATCTTTTCCTCCGACCGTTTGTCATGTCGCACCATTTAAACCCCTGTCGCCACCTCACCCGCACCCGATCGCGTTCTGCCTTCACCCTCGTGGAAATGCTCATTGCAATGGCGATCACGCTGTTGATGATGGCGGCGGTAGCGCGCGCGTTCGCTTTTGTCGGTGAACGGGTGCGCGATAGCCGCGGCAATGTTTCGCTATCGAGCGAACTGCGTGATGTCACCACGCGGCTCAACGATGAACTGCGCCGCTGCACCGTACCGCTCGACCCGGTCGACGGTGACGATCCCGAACCCAACGGATATTTCGAATACTACGAAGGTCCGATGACCGATGCCACCACCACGATCCTGGGTCGATACAGCACGATCGATGATCAGACAGTGGCCCAAGACAGCCGTTTCGGTGACCTCGACGATTACCTGGCCTTCACTGCCATCGCCCCTCCAGGAGCCTGGTTCACGGGCCAAGTCCCCGCGTACATTCTCAACACGGCGCTCGATCCGGCGTCGGGCTCGGCAACAGAGATTGCTGCCAACACACCTGTCGTGATTCGCTCTCGCTATGCCGAGATCGTTTACTTTGCGAACCCGGAACGTGATACCACCGGTGCAATTGTTGATGCGGACGATGATTCGATCCCAGACCGCGTGATGCTGTATCGACGCGTGCTGCTGATCCGCCCGGATTTGAACTCAGTCACATCGGGAGTCGGTCTCCGATTGACTGCGGGCAACGATTGGTTGACGGGGATGGGTGACGCTCATCAGATCGTCGATCTCTCCATTCGCCGCCAGCTCAATGCAGACGGCACACCGAATCGGAATGTGAATGCAGCGGTCGTGGCCAACTCGCTCGACGATTTATCTCAGCCGCACAATCGGTTTGCGCACGTGCGCGTTCCTTGGGGGCAAATTGTGGGCGGAACTTCACCGGACACCTCGATGCCGATTCTAGCCCTTGAGGATCTCGAGCCGACGAGCTTGATTCGCCAAGGCAGCACGAATAATCTCAGTCCAACTCTAAGCGCCACGAACAACGCCCCCGTGGTCACGCCCCAAAAGTGGAGCGGGTATCTGCGACGCGAGTTTGTGCTGAGCGGAGATCGTCGTGGCGAAGACGTGATCGCCAACAACTGCCGCGCCCTCGATCTACAGATTTTTGATCCCACCGCCGCGTTCTACCTCTCGTCGCGCGACTTGGTGGTCGGACCGGGTGACGCGGGTTACCGCCAGGTCCTGTCCGGGCCGACGGGTGCCTTGATCCCCGACGGCGTCCCGGGCGGCGGCTTCGTTGATTTGGCCTATCCCGTGCTCGCCGGAGGAGCCTTGCGAGGCTGGCAAGACCTACTAGTATCCAATTCCCCAGGTGCACCGTCAGGCCAAGTCACGCCGAACCTGGAACCCGGGGCTAGCGACACGCTCAACATCACTCGCATGTCCTCGGTTTTCTCCGGCTTGGATTTGGCCGCCGCGTCGACGTTCCCAGCAAATACCACCGACCAAACCTACACCGATGCACTTTTCAAATCGGGGCGATTGGTGATAGCAGGCAGCGATCAGATTCGATTGTTCCAACCCGCCTTCGATACGTACACGTCGGCGTATGAACGTGATGGGTTCTATCAAGAACGGCGGTACATCGGGGGTCGGTTCCGAGGCACCTACTGGAAGCAATACAATGCAGGCGATGCCAGTATCACGGACTTGGCCGCGGATGGGATCGATACCAACGCGCCTACACTGTTCCCGGGCGAGTACGGCACCGACGACCCGAGTGAACGAGAAACCTCGGCGCCGTTTGTACAAACACCCCAGGCGATCCGGGTAACGGTGCGGCTAGAGAATGTCGGCACCCGGCAACTCCAACAGATGTCCGTTGTCCATCGCGATTCACTCTGACGGAGAACGGCTTCGGGGTCGGTACGATACGCTGGCTCGGTGTCCGGGGATGTCGCGCCGCTTATCCCCGACTATTGTCCGTCGATCCCTCCGCGATGTTTCGTGATGCCTACTTAGCAACGCACGATCAATTTCTGTCGTAGTGAACGAGCCGACGAGCTGTTGATTACCCACAAGTCTTCGTACGCCGAAGGCGTTTTAGAAAATAGCCGGTGGTTTGAGCGGAGCGAACACCACCGGGATCAACAAACGTGGCACTCGGTGCCTTACGGCACTCGGCTCATTGGGGGCTTGGTGATGGGCTGCAGGTTGCGTGCATGCGAGCGGCGGCTGACTCGATGCTGTGGTAATGAATCAGCTGTTCTCTGGCGGAGTTTTGGAACTGGGCCAGTCGATCCGCAGTGCGGCTGAGGGCAACAATTCGCTCGGCCAGCTCGCCTACGTCGTGGGGAGCAAAACATTCTCCGCCACCGGTCGCTTCGATCAGTTCTACAAAGGCCCCATGAGCGGGTTGGAGGACGGGCACGCCCGCGGCCATGGCCTCGAGCAGGAACAGGCCCTTGGGATCCTCGTAGGGGGCCGGGACGCTGAGGAGATCGAAGCTTCGCATCAACGAGACCTTGTCCTCCAACGAGGGGCTGCCGTGGTAGCGGAATCGGTGGGTCAGGCCGGCTGCTGCTATTTTTCCGGTCAACTCGTCGAGGTACGGCCGATGGTGATCGCCAAGCCATCCGGCTGCGTGCAGCGTGATGTGCACATTGTCGGGATCACGGGCAACTCGTTCGAAAGCCTCGGCGAGTAGGTGCAATCCTTTCTCGGGAGCAATGCGAGCGAAGTAGCCGATGCGAAATTCGCCGTCCTGCTTCTCATGAACCACGCTTCGTCCGTGGAGGCCAGCTGATGTCGCTTCGTCGCGTTCAGCAAAGGGAGCCAGGTCGATCGAGAGCGGGTGAATCTCGAACTTGCTCGTCGGGATTGCGAGCAGCTCGCTCATCTTGTCCCGGTAGAAGCGGCTGTAGGTCACGAACGTGTCGACTTTTTCAGCGAGCTGACGGCACAGTTCGATTGCTTGGCTGCGTGTCTGTTCAGGGAGTTGATCCAGGAAGATATCATCGCCCTGCAGCACAACGATGATTTTCGTTTGCGGCAAACGCTCGGCGATCGAGGGGATCACGCCGCCGATCAACAGGTTGCTGAGGATGATCGCATCGGGGCGATGTTCGGTCTCGAGCCAGCGGACGAGTCGCTCCACTTCACTGGCCTGTCGACCGTGTTCCCCCCTCAGCATCGAGAGGGTCAATTCGCCGAGCCGAGCGGGATCGGTACCAACGGCTTTGCGAGTGGCAGCCCGAATGACCCCTGGCCGGTCCAACCACGACCGCAGACCACGAGGCACCCAGCGGAGCAGGGGGAATTGTTGGAGCAGGTAGACCTGGATGCCGCCCAAGAATACTTCATCGGATGCGATGCCGGGTTCATCGGTTCGAATCGGCGTGTAGACCGGTTGCAGCAGCACGTCATCGCCGAGCTCCCGCATCGCCTTGGCGAGCGAGTTGTCGTGCATGCAACTGCCGCAATACATCCCAGCGGCTCCGGCGGTGAGGAAGAGGATTTTCACTTCAGATCCTTTTCAAATCAGATCACTGTACAAAGATGTTTTGACGTCGATACTACGTAGGGTAGAATTCCAGCCTGCACCGTGTTTCGCCCGTCCCTTTCAACGACTTTCCCCACGCCGCCATCATGCATCCTTGGATTGCCGACCGCACCAAAACATTCGATAGCAGCGGTATTCGCCGCGTGTTTGATCTGGCCGCGAAACTCAAAGACCCGATCAATCTATCGATCGGGCAACCCGATTTTGATGTGCCCGAGGCGATTAAGGAAGCTTCCATCGAGGCGATTCGTAGCGGGCGAAACGCCTACTCGCCGACCCAGGGCATCGCGCCGCTGCGAGACGCTATCCTAGCAGAAGTCCGGGAGAAATACCCCGACCAAGAACGCGATGTGTTCATCAGCAGTGGCACCAGCGGCGGTTTGGTTTTATCGATGCTCTCGATGGTCAACCCGGGCGATGAGGTGATCTTTCTCGATCCCTACTTTGTGATGTACCCGGCGCTCGTTCGGTTGGCCGGTGGCGTGCCGGTGATGGTGGATTCCTATCCCGATTTCCGGCTCGACCCGGATAAGATCGCGGCCGCGATCACGCCCCAGACGAAAATGATTCTGGTCAACAGCCCCGCCAATCCGACTGGCGTGACAGCCGACCAAGCGGACCTCAAAGCGGTCGCCGAAATTGCTGCCCAGCACAACGTCGCCCTGCTCTCGGATGAGATCTACAGCCGCTTCTTTTACGAGGGCGAGTTCTACTCACCGGCAGCGGACAATCCCGATACGATTGTGATCGACGGGTTCAGCAAATCGCACGCGATGACAGGGTGGCGAGTGGGATATGTCCACGGCCCGCCCGAAGTGATCGCGACAATGTTGAAGATCCAACAGTTCTCGTTTGTCTGCGCCCCGCAGCCAGCACAATGGGGAGCCCTGCGGGCGACCGAGGTTTCGATGCAGGCCAACGTGGACGAGTACCGCCGAAAACGTGATTTCCTCGTCGGCGAATTGTCGCCGCATTACGAGCTGACCTCACCCGGCGGTGCCTTCTATCTATTCCCCAAAGCCCCTGGTACAGCTGGTGGAGCCGCCTTTGTCGAGCACGCCATTTCACAGGGCCTGCTGATCATTCCCGGAAACATCTTCAGCAGAGCGGACAGCCACTTCCGGATCAGTTTCGCCGCCAGCGACGAGACGCTCCGCCGCGGTGCGGACATGCTGATCCGGCTCGCCCAAGAATCAGCCCGGTAATGGCGTGTTGATCTATTCGATATTGGCGCCGTCATGTTGAGCCCCGCAAGTTTTCCGGCTGATCCGACGGAAGCGTGCGCCCGAGGTTTTCAAGGCATGGCTCCAGTATCGAAGGATTTATTTGTGGGATGTGATTATCAATGTTAGACTGGCACTGCCGGGAGAAACCGAGCCGAGCTCTGCAGAGGTGCTGGCTTGGCAAGGGATATCTCGGTCGCCAGCGTTTCCCTGCAAAAGCGGTACGCCAATGGTGTTGTCGGTCCCTGGCGAGCGTTTGTTCGTCAGGGACGCATTTTTGAACGATCATTGGATACGAGAGCCATGCCTCAAAAAAACTTCCGCTGTGCTCTGCGCACGCTTCCGTCGGATGAGCCGGTTTTCCTACGCCGAAGGCGTAAACGAGAATAGCTGTAGGTCAGCGCAGCGCCACCTGCGGTGTCTCGTTGGTCACCGAACGTCGACCCCGAAAGTGGGTCGCAGATCCCGTCATGAATGATCTTCCACCCCATGCGGGGTTGGCTCTTGCGATTTGCGACGTATCCGGTGGTGTTCGCTTGCGCTCAAACCACCGGCTATTTTCTATCATCCCTGACGGGATACTTCTCCCACGTTCCTGACGCGTCTGGGCTCAATCAATCGACGCTGGCACGCAAAGTGCATGAGCCATCCGTTCATGACTACTGCATCCAAACCATCGAGCGACAGCTCGGCAACCTCCAGCCCCGAACGGCTGGTCGCATCGGTCGATTTACCGGTACCGATTGACGTGGCCTTTGGCTACCACGAGCGGCCGGGATGTCTGCAGCGGTTGAACCCGCCCTGGGAATCGGTCGAGGTGGAACACAGCGATGGTAGCCTCACGGTAGGCAGCCGGGTGGTCGTGAAAACGCCTGTCGCCGGCATCCCACTACGCTGGCAGGTGCGACATACCGAGTACGAACCGCCCGAATTATTCACCGACGAACAGGAGTCGGGCCCGTTCACGTCGTGGAGGCATCGCCATCGGTTCTCTACCACCGGCCCCGATGCGTCACGACTGACCGACGAGATTGAATACCAAGTGCCGCTGGGCAGGATGGGCAACCTCGTCGGAGGCTCCCGCGTTCGAGAGAAACTCGAATCTGTCTTCGCCTACCGGCATCGGGTCACTCGAGATGACCTGGCACTGCAGGCACGTTACCCGAGCGATCCGTTAACGATCGCGGTTTCGGGAGCGAGCGGGCTGGTGGGCCGGTCGCTCTGCCGACTATTGGTCCTGCTCGGCCACCGGGTGCTGACGATCACCCGTGACGAACAGGCCGGCGACGATGAAATCGCGGCTTGGTCGAGCGACGCGGAGTTCGAGCGATTCAATGAGGTCGATGTGGTTGTGCATTTGGCGGGCAAGCCGATTGCGGGGCCGCGATGGACCGATGAGATCAAGCAACAGATCCGCGACAGTCGGATCGAGAAGACCCGTAGTCTCTGTGAGCGGTTGGCAAAATTGTCACGTCCGCCCCAGACGCTCATTTGTGCCTCCGCGACGGGTTTCTATGGCGATCGCGGCGATGAGATGCTGCACGAATCGTCCGCACCAGGCGAGGGTTTTCTGGCCGATACGTGCCAGCAGTGGGAAGCCTCATGCCGACCGGCATCCGAGGCGGGCATTCGGGTGGTCAATGCACGATTGGGCATGGTGATTTCACCTCGGGGAGGTGCCTTGGAAAAAATGCTCACGCCAGCGAAGTTCGGTGGCGGGGCACTGGGCAGTGGACGGCAATATTGGAGCTGGATCGCGCTCGATGACGTGCTCGGAGGGATCGTCCATGCGATCGCGACACCGAGGCTCGTCGGTCCTGTGAACTTCGTTTCGCCCACGCCGATGAGCAACCGCGAATTCGCCAGAACTCTGGGCCAGGTGATCGGTCGTCCGGCCCTGTTTCCCGCCCCCGCACCGGCGTTGCGGTTGGCGTTGGGAGAGATGGCCGATGCCCTGTTGTTAGCGAGCAACCGCGTCATCCCCGATCAGCTCGCGTCGAGCGGCTACGAATTTCGCTTTTCGTCACTACGCGAACTCTTGCGTTACTGCTTAGGCGTCGAACGGCTCGCAGCGAACTGAGTGGGTGAAAGTAGCCAGACGACTCCGCTCGTCTGAGCTGGGGGGAGAGAGTGCTTTTGCTCGCGACGGGCGGAGCCGTCGGGCGACTGTGTAGCCAGACGACTCCGTTCGTCTGAGCTGGGGAGGAGAGTGCTTTTGCTCGCGACGGGCGGAGCCGTCGGGCGACTATGTAGCCAGACGACTCCGTTCCTCTGAGCTGGGGAAGAGAGTGCTTTTGCTCGCGACGGGCGGAGCCGTCGGTCGACTTTGCAGCCAGACGACTCCGTTCGTCTGAGCTAGGGGGAGAGAGTGCTTTTGCTCGCGACGGGCGGAGCCGTCGGGCGACTATGTAGCCAGACGACTCCGTTCGTCTGAGCCGGGGAAGAGTGTGCTTTTGCTCGCGACGGGCGGAGCCGTCGGTCGACTGTGCAGCCAGACGACTCCGTTCCTCTGAGCTGGGGAAGAGTGTGCTTTTGCTCGCGGCGGGCGGAGCCGTCGGTCGACTATGTAGCCAGACGACTCCGCTCGTCTGAGCTGGGGAAGTGAGTGCTTTTACTCGCGACGGGCGGAGCCGTCGGGCGACTATGTAGCCAGACGACTCCGTTCGTCTGAGCTATGGGAAAAGTGTGCTTTTACTCGCGACGGGCGGAGCCGTCGGTCGACTATGGGCAGCGGATAGCCACCGCGGGCCGAATTCATTAGGATTCGGAGTCTGGAACCACTGCTCCGACCTCGCTCCATCCTCCCTTTTGCGACGTATGAAATTCACTCGGAACTTTTGCATTATCGCCCATATCGACCACGGCAAATCGACCTTGGCCGATCGCTTGATCCAAGCCTGTGGCGGCATCACACAGCGTGAGTTCCACGACCAGATGCTCGATTCGATGGATATCGAGCGTGAGCGGGGGATCACGATCAAGAGTAATACGGTCACGCTCAACTACACCTCGAAGGATGGCCAAACGTATCAATTGAACTTGATCGACACCCCCGGCCACGTGGACTTCTCGCACGAGGTCCGGCGTTCGTTGATGGCGGCTGAGGGTGCCCTGATGGTCGTCGACGCGTCCCAGGGCGTCGAGGCGCAGACGGTTGCGAACCTCTACCTCGCCTTGGAATACGACCTCGAACTGCTGCCCGTGATCAACAAGATCGACTTGCCAGCGGCCAATGTCGAACGGGTGCGGGAGGAGATCGATGCCGATCTGGGGCTCGATCCCTTCGTCGCGATCCCCGTTTCCGCCAAAACCGGCGAAGGAATTGAGGATGTGCTCGAGGGTATCGTGGCTCACCTGCCGCCTCCCGAGGGCGATCCCTCGGCGCCGCTAAAGGCTCTCATTTTCGACGCGTTTTTCGACAAATACCGTGGTGTGATTTTGCAGTGCCGGGTCCTCGACGGCACGCTCAAGCCGAAAGACACGATCCACTTCATGCACGCGGACCGCGATTTCCAAGTCGATGAACTGGGGTACAACCAGTTCAAATTGGTCCCCAAGAAACAGCTCACTGCGGGCGAAGTCGGCTACATCGTCGCAGGCGTCAAAAGCGTTCAGGACATCGAGATCGGCGACACGATCACGCTCGCTGACCGCCCCACCGCCGAACCCATTCCCGGATACCAACCCGCGAGGCAGGTGGTCTTCTCGTCGGTATATCCGATGAGCACCGACGAGTACCAAGACCTCACCAAGGCACTGGAAAAACTGTCCATCAATGACGCCGCCCTGACCTATGAAAAGGACAGTTCGGCAGCACTCGGTTTCGGTTTCCGCTGTGGCTTTCTCGGCCTCTTGCACCTCGACGTGATCCAAGAGCGTCTGCAGCGTGAATTTGACATCGGACTGGTGATTTCTGCTCCGTCGGTGAGTTACCAACTCACCCTCAAAGACGGTTCATCACTCGATATCGACAACCCCAGCAATTGGCCGGATCCGTCCACTATCGATTCAGCCAGCGAACCCTACATCCGGGCGCAGATCCTGACCCCGGAAGAGTACGTCGGCCCGGTGATGGAATTGTGCCGCGATCATCGCAGCGAGAGCCAAACGATGAATTATCTATCGGCAGGTCGGGTCGAGGTGGTCAGCGAGATGCCGCTCGGCGAAGTGCTGTTTGATTTCTACGGTAAACTGAAAATGATCACACGCGGTTACGGGTCCTTCGACTACGTGCCGATCGAGTACCGCAAAACCGACATTGTCAAAGTCGATATTTTGGTGAACAAGGAACCCGTCGACGCCTTGGCATACCTGGTCCATCGCGAAAAATCCCGTGCCCGAGCTTTGCACTACTGCGAACAACTTGCCGAGGAGATCCCCCGCCACCAGTTCAAGATTCCGATCCAAGGTGCCATTGGCGGCACCGTGATCGCTCGCTCGACGATCCAGGCTGTCCGGAAAGACGTGACAGCGAAATGCTATGGCGGCGATATTTCGCGGAAGAAGAAACTCTTGGAGAAACAGAAGAAGGGCAAAGCCAAGATGAAGCAATTCGGCAGCGTCACGATCCCCCAGAAAGCCTTCATCTCGGTCTTGCGAGCCGAGAAGAAGTAGCCTGTGGTTTCCTGGCCAGTCGACTGCCCACATAACCAGAACCCCTGTCAGCTTGTCTGACAGGAATCACCGTTTTCTGATTAGAACAATGGAGCGTTCACCCCGCTCCCATGCGGGCTTGCCCCGCATCAGAGCAAAGTTTGTCGGCTTGGTTTCCTGTCCGACAAGCTGACAGGGGAACGTGTGTCGATACCACGGTATTCTAATTTCAAAACGTCGCTTCGGCGTGTGACAAGCACACGGGGGAGCAAACTTGTGGGTAATCAGTAGCACGTCTCACTCACGTGAACGCGGCGGAGTTAGCTGCCCCGTTCGTGTTCATCGGCGCGGCGACCGAGGTTGCCGTAGCGATGATAGTCATGGCTGATGGACTGCTCGTTGAGATACCGTAGCGATTCGATCCGCGCATCGCGTAAGACGGGCTCATCGACGATCGTAACGAACCGCCTCGCACATGCTTTTCGAATCGGCCCCACGGGTAGCGGGCAGACACAGCGAAGCCGACTGACGAGGCCGTGATCGATACGACTGACGAGCTGCTCGTCGTTCTCTTCGAGCGGCGAGATCAATCCCGGCAGCCAATCGGCCAATGACTCGAGCATCTCCCGTTCTGGTGCCGGAGCTTGCGGGTCAATCGACAGCGTGAACTGCGCTGACACCGCCGTTGCGGCGGCGACGGCGATCAAGGCGTCGTCACAGATCGGGTGGTTGCTATTGGGGTCGTTGCGGCCGACGCGAATCGTCAATTCCGGCGCGGGCCGATAGCGGCGGAGGTTGTCCTGGCCGACGAGATGGAAGGTATCGTGTTCCTTGCCGAAATCGCTTTGCATTGCCCGCCGACCGCTCGCCACGGTGGCACGGACCTCGGATTTCTGCGTCTCGCTCAGGTTCTTTGTGTGAGGACTGTTTTTAAGCCAATCCAAGAAGGGTTCGAGGTGGGGATGCTCCTCCTCTTTTGTCTGGGCTTTGGAATCATCTGAGCTCGGCTCGGGGAGTGGCTGGCCGTTGGTGATCCGCGCCAGGGCGAGGACATAGTGCGGTCCGCCGGCCTTGAGTCCGGGCCCATAAGCGCTCAGCCCCACGCCGCCGAAGGGTTGCCGCAGCACGATGGCACCAGTGGTCGGACGGTTGACGTAGAGATTGCCGGCCGGCAAGGCTTCTCGCCAGACTTCAATTTCGCGGTCATCAAGCGATTCCAGGCCACTGGTCAAGCCATAGCCGGTCGACCGCACGATCTCGATCGCTTCCTCCAGCCGGGTGAATCGCATCACGCTGAGCACGGGACCAAACAGTTCGGTTGTGTGTGAGAAACTGCCTGGTTTGACATTCCATTTCACGCCGGGACGGTACAGATTTGGATTGCCGTCAACGTGCTCGGGCATGACCAGCCAATACTCATCATCATCGACCTCTCGCATCCCCCGCGTGAGTTCGTCGTTGGGGGGTGAGACCAGCGGCGTGACGGCGGTATGCAGATCCCAGGCGGAGCCCGCATGCAGGCTGCGGACGGCGTCGGCAAGGATCTTTTGGAACGTTTCGTCGTCAAACAACTCATTCTCAAGCAGCAGCAGTGAGGTGGCACTGCATTTCTGACCGCTGTGCCCAAAGGCGGACTGCAGTGCATGTTTGATCGCGAGGTCGCGGTCAGCCAGCGACGTCACGATGGTAGCGTTTTTGCCACCGGTTTCGGCCAGCAGGTGCAGGTCGGGCCGGACCGTGAGCATGCGTTTCGCCGTCGCGGTGCCACCGGTCAGGATCACGGTATCGATGTCTGGGTTGGTAACCAGGGCTTCCTCGGCCACCTCATCGCTGCAGGGTGCAAACTGCAACGCTTCGACAGGCACGCCCGCATCATAAAATGCTTGGCAGGCGATCCAGGCGGGTAGCATCGTTTCGTTGCAAGGCTTGAGGACGACGCAGTTACCTGCGGCGAGAGCAGCGGCAACGCCCCCCACAGCGATTGCCATGGGGAAGTTCCAAGGCGTGATCACCGCGACGACGCCGCGTTCGTGCACCTCGATCTCAGGACGATTGGCCCAGTCCTGCATCGTGAGCGGGTAGAACTCACAGAAATCAATCGCTTCGCTGACTTCCGGATCCGCTTGAGCCACCGTTTTGCCTGCGTCAGCGACCATCGAGCCGATCAGGTCCCCACGTCGTTCACGCAATTTCTGCGCGACATTGCGGAGGATTTCATGACGGGTGTCCAGGGGCGTTTCCGCCCACCCACGCCAGTCGACGACGTGCTTGATCGACTTCAGCAAAGGCTCCAGGGCGGTTGGCTGGACCCGGCACACCACCTTCTCCGGGCGGGAAACGTCATAAGACTTAACGATCGGTGGCTTGTCCGCGTCCTCGACGGGGGGATCACCTGCGAGGACTGGATCGATATCGACAGCACGTTTGTTGCACTGCTTCTTCCATTGTTTCAATAGATCCGAAACCCACTGCGCGTTGACGGGGCTCGACCAATCCGTATCCGGCTCATTGACAAACTTCGTCCAGTGATCGGCAACCGGCGGTTGCACCGGAACGACGTTGCGGTCCTGCGGGTTCCTCGCAGCGGTCGGGACGCTGTCCATTTCTTCGAGCGATTGCGTGAAGGCCGTCGCCAAGTGTTCGAAGGTTTCCGAACCGGGCTGCAGAGCGTAGGAGTGGCGGAGGAAGTTCTCGGGGCCTGTGTTCTCGTCGAGACGGCGGATCAGGTAACAGATCGCATTGAGGAACTCAGTGCGGCGGCAAGCCGGCGCGTAGAGCAACATCGGCACATCACGGTTGGTGATGGCGCGGCGTTGGTGGTTCGCCATGCCCTCGAGCATCTCGAACTGAACGTGCGATCCGCATCCCGCGGCGTCGGTCCAATTCATCGCCAGAGCGACGTCGAACAGATTGTGCGAGGCTACACCGACGCGGAGGTGACCGGCCGCGGCGGCATCGATCAGTTCGCGCAGCATCTTCTTAAAGTTCGCATCGGTGTCGATCTTGGTCTCGTAGGGAGCCATCGGCCAACCGGAAGTGCTGGCATGGACGCGTTCCATCTCCCAGTTTGCACCTTTGACCAACCGAATGGTCAGCGCACTGCCCCCGTTTTCGACGCGTTGTTTCGACCACTCAATGAGATCTCGCATCACGCCGTACGAATCCGGAACGTAGGCCTGCAAGGCGATACCCGCTGCCGTTTTCTCCAACCCGCGGCGGTCGAGAGTTCGCTTGAGAACATCGGCGGTGAGGTAGAGGTCCTTGTACTCCTCCATGTCCAAGTAAACGAACTTGGGTGGGCTGTGGTGATTGGCATTGCGATAGAGCGTGTCGAGCCGATCGGCAACAACATCGATCGTGTGCTCATAGGCGAGCGCCGACACCTGGCTGTAGAGAGTCGTCAGCTTAACGCTCAGGCAATGCACGTCGGGCAGTCGCAGCAGCTGCACATAATGCTGCAGCCTTGCGCGGGCATCGTCTTCGCCCAGCAATGCTTCACCCAACAGGTTTACATTCATCGAGACGCCAGTCTCCTGGCGCTGCTGAAGGTGCTTGACGAGCAACTCGGGCTCGGCGGGCAGGATCACGTTGGCGGTTTCGTGCCGCATCTTCTCCTTGACCAAGGGGACCGCGACGCCAGGCAAGTATTCACCGAAGGACTGGAACCCGCGCAACATCGCTTGCTCGACCGGATTGAAAAACCGCGGGATACCTTGAATATCGAGCAGGAACGTCAGTTGGTCGGCAACGCGAGCGGGGGCGTTGGTCCGAAAGGCTTGATCGGTCATCTCGACGAGCGTTGCCTTGTCCGCGTCGTGACCAATCATGCGGTTCAGCTCCGCCTGCTGGCGACGCTCTTGAGGCGTCTGCAATGCCTGGGCGTCGGCGAGCAACTGTTCGGCAAGTTGGATTGCCGACTCAGCGGCGTCTTTAGATTGTGCGTTCATAGGAGAGATTCTGTCACCATTAGGTGTGAGTAGCGGTGGTCGGGAGGGGTCCGCAGGCAAATATTTGTTTCACGGTACGAATATTGCTACAATATCTAGACTGCTCAAAGGATGTGCAAATCGCGTCCCAATCTATCCTCGACGGAGTTTTGAAGATGAGTATACCGGTTGTTTCCGTGTCGAATTCGGAAATCGTTTCGGGTTCCCTGACATCGTCAGATACGGGTAAGGCGTTGGACGACGCCATCGAGGAGGCATCCGAACTGGTCAAATCCGCCCAAAATGTGGCGATGCCGACGCTCGATGAGCAGATCGCTTATATGCGTCGGCGTTTATTTCGCACTTTGGATCGCCCTGATCGCTGTATCATTGCCATCGACTGCGGATCGTTGAATATTGATCAGATTCATGAGACGACCGACCTTTTTCTGAATGATTCCTCATGTCGAGAAAAGAACAATTTGGTGCTCGCAGTGCCCGCCGACCTGTCCTGTACAGATGCATCTCGGTTCGAATGGGTCCAAACGCTCAAACAGCGTGCCTTTGAAAATGGGTTGGACGGGAAAGTCAGCTGGTTGCTGATCCACCATCCTGACTCGGAACTCGCCGCACTGAAGAGTTTGGTCAATCAGCAACGGGGCCAGTGGTACGGCAGCTGAATTTATTGAGTTCAGAGACTTCGCCGGCGAAACAGCGAGGTTCTTCCCATCGACGTGGGGTACCGGCGGTAATCGCCTCGCTCGACAACCGATCGTTGCCGCCACAGCCGTCGGCGCGGAGAAAGTGATGTATAACAGGGGCCTCGGTTCGTCCCAGTCCCCTCAATTCTCTCGGTTTGCGTGAAACACCAAACGATTACTCTGCGCGTTCGTTACGAAGAATGCGACCCTGGCGGCTTTGTTCACCACTCCAACTATCTGACCTACTTCGAGATCGGTCGTACGGAGTTCTTTCGGTCATCCGGTGGTCGCTACCGGGATATTGAAGCTTCCGGATGGTTCGTCGTCGTAGCGCGGGTGGATTGCCGTTACAAAATGCCGGCGAGATACGACGATGAGATTCAATTGACCACTCGAATCGTGAACGTTACGGCCGCGAAAATCGTTCACGAATACGAGATTCATCGTGACGGCTCGTTACTCGTCGCGGCCACCGTGACGCTCGCCGTCATCGACCGAGAGGGTCGTTTGCAGCGCGTGCCTGAGGCGCTGATTCAATAGGCTGCTACAATGCCACTCACTTTGCTCGCCATTCGTGCCTGACACCTAGGAGTACCCCATGTCCGATCCATCGACATCGCTTAATTCCCGCCGCAACTTTCTAGCGACCGCCTCCCTCGTCGCTGGCGGCTGTCTCGGCAGCAGGTTTGTGACTGCGGAGGAGAACGCTTCATCGGAGCAAGCCTCGCCGTGGCTGCGCAAGACGCTCAAAATGGGAATGATCCGCGTGAAGGGCTCTTGGGACGACAAATTCCAAGCCGCTTTGGATGCGGGGTTCGAAGGCGTCGAGCCGAACACGGGTGACTTAGACGTGAGCGCACTCCGTTCGGCCGCTGAGAAGACGGGGATCATTATCGACGGTACGGTGGGCGGCTATCACTGGTCGGTTACACACACCAACCCCGATCCCAAGATCCGTGAGCAAGCTCAGGAGCATCTCGAAAACTCGCTCCGGCAAACCGCTGCACTGGGCGCGAAGACGATGCTGCTCGTGCCCGGCCACGGCAAAGATGGGAGCCCAGAAGAGGTTCGCTCGCGGGCTTTCGATGCGATTTCTAAAGCACTTCCCCTGGCGGATAAACTCGGTGTTCACATCGTGATTGAGAACGTGTGGAATCACTTTCTTTACGACCACGGTGGCGACGAAAATCAATCTGCAGAGCCTTTGGCGGACTTCATTGCGTCCTTTGGCACCGACACGGTGGGCGTGCAGTTCGACCTGGGCAACCATTGGAAGTACGGCGATGTGGCTGGATGGGTGGAAACGCTCGGTGACCACATTCAGAAACTCGATATCAAAGGTTTCTCGCGAGCCTCCGGTGGTTTCACCGATATCACGCAAGGCGACATCGACTGGGGTTCGGTCCGTCGAGCGCTCGTGAAAATTGACTTTCAGGGTTGGCTCGCCGCTGAGGTGGGTGGCGGTGACGAACAACGATTGAAGAAGGTCGCAGGCCAGATGGAAACGGCGTTGCACTGCAGTCAAACGTTTGCCAGCGTCTCCGCGGAGCTTAAGCAGCCTGCGTGAACGAGTCGATTGAACATGTTTCGGTAATGCCGGACGAGATTGTTGCATGGGTGGGTGAGGCTCATCCGCGCACGATTGTTGACGGTACCTACGGTGGCGGTGGCCACACGCGATTATTGCTCGACGTGCTGCCGAAAGCGACGACGGGCGACGATCCCGCGCCCCTGATTATCGGCATGGACCGTGACCCGGCAGTCTTGGCCCGAGACGATGTTCCGGGCGGGCCGGGAAGTGATCCGCGGATTGAGCTGTTCCTCGGCAGCTACGAAAAATCGCCCGCCGCACTCGCCCATTGCGAGCGTTCCCATGCCGACGCCCTGGTGCTCGACTTGGGCCTGTCCAGCGACCAGCTCGTCGACCGGGAGCGCGGGTTCAGCTTCACGATGGAGGATGCAGAGCTCGACCTGCGATTCGATCCCGAATCGGATATCCCCGCCTACGAATGGCTGGCGTACCGCGGTGAGCGGGAGATCGCCGACACCATCTATCAGTTCGGTGAAGAGCGGTACAGTCGCCGCATTGCCAGGTCGATTTGCCTGCGGGCGCAGGATCGAAATCCGGTGCGGACGGTGGGCGATCTCGTTGAGATCTGTCGACGGTGTGTGCCGCGTAGTAAGAACCACGATATTCACCCCGCGACGCGAACGTTTCAGGCATTGCGGATCGCCGTCAATGATGAGCTCAACATCTTGCAACGGACGCTTGCCTCGGCAGCGGACTGGATCTCGCCGGGCGGACGGATTGCTGCCATCAGCTTTCACTCCCTCGAAGACCGCATCGTCAAGAATGCGTTTCGCGAGGACGAAAGATGGAAAGTGCTGACAAAGAAACCACTGCGTCCTACCGATCAAGAGATCCGAGAAAATCCCCGCAGCCGCAGTGCGAAGCTTCGCGTCGCCGAACGTCTTGGCAGCGAAGACACGCCGGGATAATCCATGTCGTAGTGGAGAAAGCTACGAGTAGTTGATTAACCACCAAACCAATGTGCTTGGTTTCTGTCAGACAAGCTGACAGGGGAACGCACATCGATGCCGCGGTGTTCTAATTTCGAAACGTCGCATTCCGTGTGACAGGCACATGGGGGAGCAAAACTGGGCTCATCCAACGGAAGCGTACGCGGAGCACAGGGGAAGGTTTTTCCAGGAATGGCTCTCGCATCCAATGACCTTGCAAAAATGCGTCCCTGACGAACGAGTATCCGCCAGGGACCGGCAACACCATTGGCGTACCATCGACCGGGATGTCCCGTGCCAAGCCAGCACCTCAGCAGAGCTCACCGCAGAGAACGCGGTCCCGAATCACTCGCGTGAGTGACTCGCCAGCCATCAGCCGGGTCGGGGAGGTCGAATGACTCGAGGTAGTCGCGCTGACGCAGTTCTAGCCACACAAGAGTTTCTTCAGCGAGATGGCGTTGGACGGGTGAGAGCAGCGAGAGCCGAATCGCCCGTGTGATCCGCTGCTTGGCAAGATCGAAGTCTTGACGAGCCGCTGCAGCGATCGACGCATTGATCCAGGCTGCGGTCTGGAGAGGATACCGCTCGAGAGTCTGCAACCAAACATCTTCGGCGGCAGGCCAGTTCCCCAGTGCCGCCAGATCGTTGCCGCGGCGGACGGCGGCGCTGCCGAGTGTCACGTAGGAATTCGCTAGCTCCACATTTTGACGGACGACGGATTCGTGAATCAAACCGAGCGTCTCGCGAGCCATCGCTCGATGCAGTCGCAGGGTCGGGTCAGGTACCGCCATCAGTTCAGGATACCGCCTTTGCAGAGACGTTTGGTCGACGGTGATCGGCAGGCCATGAGTCCCGGCTGCGGCATCGAGGCCGACGAGCTGCCAGACGACGCTGAGCTGTTGATCCGAATGCGAACGCCCCGTCGCATGCATGATTTCGCCCCGCAACAGGTACCGGACTCCCGAGCGGCGGGCGGCGGCCGCAATCGCGAGGTCACTCGGGGCCTGATCCCGATTGGAGACGAGCTGAATCGTCGCTCGCGACTCCAACTCGTCGGGAAGTAGCACAGTGAATGCGTCGCTCGCGGCCGCCCCCGAGGATCGGTCACCGCCAGCGGAAGGCTTGGCTCCTGCTAGCAATTCCTCGCGGATAGCAGCGGCGGTATCCGCCGGGCCAGCGATGTCCATCAAGACGAGTTTTTCGCCGTCCATCGATCGCAATTGCGGCGGCTGCCACAAATGGATGGGCGCGTGACTACGGCACCCCAGATTCGAGCTGACCGCGCCCCACACGACCGCGCAGCAAGCCATTGGCAGGCATCGTCGTACCCACCCAGCACGGCAGCCGCGTCGAATGAGGGAAACGCAATACATGGAGGCTACACTTACGAAGGTCGGCGAGAGCGGAAATCGGACAAATCGTGAAAAGTCCGACGGTAGTCAAACATTGGGGTTGCTGACAAGCTATCTTGTTGAGCCTCCCTGAAATTGGGAGGCCGAGCGTCTCGCCGGCTTCGTTTTCGCTAAGTCGACGGTGCCGATGGGTTCCCGTCTCGCTTCCCGAGACAAAATCCACGCTGTCGATTCTGTCGAAACCCGCCTCAATCCAAAGGAATTCACCTACCATGGCCTCGTTGTTCGTGATTCGAGGACGCGATCAGGGCAAGCATTTCCCGCTCTCAACGCCCGTGCAGCGGTTGGGCCGGGACTCAACCAACGACATCCAGTTGCTCGACAATGAGGCTTCCCGTGGTCACGCCGAAGTCCGCTGCGATGTCGCTGCAGGTCGCTATGAACTGATTGATCTCGGTAGCAGTAACGGCACGCACGTCAACGGCGACCGGATCTCGCGGCAGGAACTCATCAGCGGGGACCGGATTGAAATTGGCGGTACCCTGCTGATCTTCACCGGCACGGGGAAAGCCTCGGCGATGGATGCCGCTCACGGGGTGGATATTGTCAGACAGGTCCAGGGCGGCGACGCCAGTCGCATCGTTTCGTCTTTTTCGCGTGATCGGTTCTCCATCAGGCAGGGGGGGCCCGGTCAACCCTCGAGCGACGGGAGCGACCCGGGTTCGGAACACCCGGTCCCACCGGCGAAGCAAGACGATCAGGCGCCAGCCCACTTTCTCGATACCGACCAGTCACTCGAAGTGATGTACCTGACGGCATTGGCGGTAGGGCGCACCGATGACCTCAACGAAGTCCTCGATCGTGTCTTGAAGCTGATCTTTGATTGGGTGGAAGCCGACCGCGGCTGCGTGATGCTGCGAGACCCCGAAACCAAACGGTTGACACCGGCGGCACGATGCGACCGCGATTCCCATGGAACGTCCTCGGTGAACCTCAACAAGCGGTCGAAACCACCAGGCCGGATCACGATCAGTCACACCATTTTGGATTACGTCCTGCAGCACCAAGAAGGGGTGCGGACCAGCGATGCGATCGATGATGAGCGATTCGAGCGGGCGGCATCCATCGTCCAGGGCGGAGTCCGCGAAGCCCTCTGCGTGCCACTGCAAGGCCGCTACGACGTCGTTGGCGCTTTGTATGTCGACACCTATACATCGCCGGGCGAGTGGATCGAGAAAAAAGGGGCTACCCGATTCCACGATGAACACCTCAAATTGATCACTGCGATCGGACATCAAGCCGCCCTGGCGATCGAGGATACGTTCTACTACTCCGCTCTACTGCAGGGCGAACGACTCGCAGCGATGGGGCAAACGATCGCCACCCTGTCGCACCATATCAAGAACATTCTGCAAGGCGTGCGTGGCGGTAGCTACCTGATCGAATCAGGCCTCGCCAAGAACGAGACCGAAACGATTCGCCGGGGATGGGCCATCGTCGATCGCAACCAGGAACGCATCAGCAACCTCGTGCTCGACATGCTGACGTTCTCGAAGGAACGGGAACCGCAGCGAGTTGAGGCTGACCTCAACGATACGATCGGGGACGTGATCGACTTGATGCAAGGCCGCGCCGACGAGGCGGGAATCGAACTGAGGTTCCAATTGGACGAACATCTGCCGTTGGCGAGTTTCGATCCCGATGCCTTCCACCGCGCTCTGCTCAATTTGATTACCAACGCTCTCGATGCCGCTCAGTCCACGGTCCGAGTCACCAGTGGTTTCGACGCCTCCGTGGGTTGGGTCATCGATGTCGAAGACGATGGCGATGGGGTTCCTGAGGACGAGCAAGCGCGAATCTTTTCGCTCTTTGAATCCAAAAAAGGGGCTCGCGGTACCGGTCTCGGATTGCCGGTAACGGCTAAGATCATGCAGGAGCACGGGGGCAGCGTCGAGGTCTCGAGCACCAACCAAGGTGGCGCTCGCTTCCGCATGATCCTGCCCACCGTGGCTACTGAGATCAACGAATTGAGTGTTCACGATACTCAAATTTGAGCCCGGCGGCGGCTTCCTCTGGGATCGCCCGACACCAGCCTTTGAGATCGCCCCATACCAGCGTCGTTCACCCCGGTGGAGGCTGCTGTACCGAAGGCATTTTAGGTGACTTCCAGTGACCTGAATCAATCGCCAGATCCTCGACTTCCTTGCCGCCTGCGGATTGCCTCAGCAACAAATAGATACCGCCGAACATCGACCACAGCAGCATGACCGCGATCACGCTGGGCAGGATCGAGAGGCAAGCCAATAGCGATGTGTTGACCGGATCGACCGATAGGGCCACGCCGCGCCCCACCTGAGCCAATCCAGCGTAGGCCCACACGATCACCAGGGAAATGACTGCGGCGACGAGAACGAGCAGTGCCAGCTGTGGCAATCGACGGAGGGTGTACTCGTATCCACGGCTGAGCGAATCGATGGGATCTGCGTCGGGTTCGATCATCGCTGCAGCCAGCCCGAGGGGAACAGCTAACTTGCCCGCAAAGATCAATAGCGCAGCGACGACTGTCGCCGGCAACACAATCGGGAGACTAAGCCAGGTCGCCCAAGTGGAATGCTCCGATGAGCCACCGATCGCAACAGCGCTCCAGGTCGCTCCCCAAGCGATCAGCCAAAACGACGCAGCTACTACCGTGGGCAACAATACGATGACAGGGGCACCGCGCAATCGCTGCCCGACTGCGCGAAAGGTAGATAGATAAGATGGAATGTCCCGCCCCGCTGTGAGCAGTGCTCCGACGCGGAGGAGCGCCATCATCGTGGGGATCCAGACCAATACGGTCCATAGCATCATCTTCCAATCCAGCGCGATGCCAAAAGTCCCCAACGGGAACGTCGCCCAAGCGTCACTGGGCATCGTCGCACTCGCTGCCGGCAATAGCTCGCTGGGAACAACAACCCACGCCGGTCCCGGGCCAGCCCCACTGCCACCGAGCCAATCGATGCCCCACATCCAAACCAGTGATACGACGAGGACATGAGTGACCCAAACCGGGCCACCCGCCACACGACAAACGCGGACCAATCGCAGCCATGGGAACACGTCGACCCAGGTGCGAATGCCATCAAATAGTCGCTTTTCAGGACCGTGCACGACGTCGCTGCGACGCGCCGACGATGTCGCTGCCGCGGCTGCCTCAGGCGATCGAGGCTCGGGGGAAGAATCGGTACTCATGGATCTTGCTGGGGAACGAGCGGGAGAGAGATTTCAGCTGGAGCATTTTTTAACGCGTCGATAAGCAAATATTAACCCGGAACGCTAGCGAGAAACCAACCGCGACACGACTCAACGCGGTCTGGGCCGATAGAGTTTTTGGGCAGCAGCACGTGACGACGAAAAAGTCCTATTGAAGAAAATCGTCGATGTCGAAAATATCGCTCAAGCCGTCCTCGTCGCTCTCCGCTTTGCCTGAGTTGGATTGACCGGCTCCTTCTGGTGCAGCCCCTTCTGGTGCAGGCATTTCGGCCGCAGAACCATTCGAGCGGTTGCGAATCCTCGTACTCCACTCGGCCAGCCGACTGTCCGAAAGGCTCGACTCACGTTGAATATCCATCTTGGCAGCTTTCCCAAGACTGGGGATCGTCGCTCGGACGGTGAGTCTGCCGTTGTTTTCGTACTGGAACACCACGTTGACTTGGGTGCCCTCAGGCAACCCTGGCGGCAGCCCACGAATCACGCACTTGCCGATCGCTGTCGAATGATTCCCCCCCGCATCGCCACCTTCGACGACTCGGACAGCCACGCTGGTCTGCCCGTCCGTGGCCGTTGTGAACGCGGCACCGTGTTTGGCGGGCAGCGCTGTGTTACGCCTCAGCAATACCTTATTGCGCTGCATCCCTGTCGCTTTTTCCAGTCCCAGGACGCCGAGGTCGTGCGAATTGACATTGGTAATTTCGACGTTGTCCAGCTGGAGCCGCGGTTGGCTACCTTCGGTTCGGCGGATTAAATTCGCATAGATCGCAGCGCCGTGAGCGACCGCCTCGTCAGCCGCCAGACTGTGGTCGACGCGCATCCCGCTCTCGTTCTCTAGCATTTCGGTAACAGCTGGCATTCGCGTGGACCCGCCGACCAACAAGATGCGTGTCACATCTGCCCATTTCAAACCCGCGTCTCGAACCACCTTCGACGTCGTGAAACGTGTCCGTTCCAGCAGGCTCGCTGTCATCTGCTCAAAGGCTTTCCGCGTCAGCGGTACGCTGAGCGATTCGCCTCCGTGCTCGAAGTGAATCGGCACTTTCTCCCGTGACGATAAAGAGCGTTTGGCATCCTCGGCCTCACTCAGCAATCGTTGTTCTCCCAAGGCTGTGTCGCTGGGGTCGACCAAGTGCTCGACAAAGAAGTCTGCCGAAATCTGATCTGCGATTTTCTGATCCCAATCGACACCGCCGAGTTGAAAATCACCGTCGGTTGCGAGGACTCGGAAGCGGTTGGTTTCGACGCGGACAACGGAGACGTCAAAGGTGCCTCCACCAAGGTCATAAACGAGAATAGTCTCCTCCGATTTCGCCTCGCCACCAGCATCGAGAAACCCCTCCTCGACGCCGAATGCAATCGCTGCGGCGGTCGGCTCGTTGATGATATCGAGCACGTTGAGTCCAGCGAGCCGACCGGCGTCCTGCGTCGCTCGGCGTTTCGGTTCGCTGAAGTAGGCCGGCACGGTAATCACTGCATCGACGACCGGCCCGACTTTGAGCTGAGCGTCCTCTTTGAGTTTCTCCAAAATGAGAGACTGAATCACTTCCGGTGGGTACTGTTCGCCGTCAAACGCCTTCCAAAATGCGGGCTTGCCAATTTCACGTTTTACACAGCGAGCGATCATCTCGGGTTGAACAAACGCCGCCTTGACGGCTTCCTTTCCCACCACGCAGGCGTCCGTGTCGAAGAACACAACGCTCGGTGTCACCAGATCACCGTCGGCATTCGGTAGGGTCCGAGGAACGCCACGAGAATTGACCTGAGCGACACAGCTAAAAGTGGTGCCGAGATCAATGCCAAGCGGTGCGGCTGGCGCGATCGGTTCCGCTTTTCCCCTGGAACGATTCTGCTTTTCGCTGGGCACTATTCCCGTCCCCATTCGATAACGAAGTAAAAACGGGTCGGTGGGTAATCATGCCACAATGATGTATCCGGCGCAATGGCCGCGAACACTTCTCTCTGATAGGTAGACGGCTGGCGGTTTCTAGTATCCCATAAAAAGAAGTCTTGGCGTTGATTGAGTGCATCGTACCAGACGCCATCGCGTTTTATGAGCCCGAGCATCAGCGGCAATTCGCCATGGGCCACCAAGAAGTCGTGTTCCGCTTGACTGCGTACGACAACGGGTCGGCCGCCAGCCTGCAGTGCGATTTTGACAGCCTTGGATTGCTGCACCCGCTCTTCTGAAAACAGGTACCAGTTTCCATTGAAATACTTCGCAGCGGGCGGCACGCCGCGCGGCCGCTTGGGCTCACCCTGTTCCGCATTGGGCGTTCTTCGCAATGTGACTTCGGCTGCTGATTCAATCCGAGACTCCGCCGCGACCTTGGCCAGCCCTGAGAGACCATGAGCGATCGCGCGGCGGTACAGATCAACGGCCCGTTGTCGACTCGTTCGCTTCACCATCTGCTGGGCGCCGCGTGTCTCGGCTATCTCCCACCATCTGTCGGCGACACCTGCCATTTCGGTGGCGTTGGGTGGCGGCTGCAGCTCCGCGGTCGCAAGTTCCCTCAAGACCGGATCGTCGCCTCGGCTGAGATACTGCAATCCCTCGTGCCACTGGGTTTTTCCAAAGAACAGAAACCGGCCGAGAAACTCATTAGCTTTGGCGTTGTCGGGTTCGCTAGCAATTCGCTGGCGAGCTAAAACAGCGGTGGGATGCTGGCTTTCTAAAGTTTCAATCTCATCCATCCACTGAGCGAACTTTTTGGACGATTCACTGTTGCGCAGATCGCGTGAGATCTTTTTACAAATCACGCACAAATCACCGGCGGATTGGTAGTCGTCCCGCATGATGGCGGCGTCGATCAACTCTTCCGCTTTATCGGCCATCGCCACCCGGTCAAGTGGGCGAAAGAGGACCGGTTCGAGACGCTGCATTACTTCCAAACGCTGCTCGATCGCAGAGATTGCAAAGTCGTTTTGCATTTGATCAATTGCCGACATTGCCCCTCGGAAGTCTCCCGCCTCGACGGAGGTTTCAAGGGCAGTGCGCTGCATGGCATAGCGTTTGGTGGGCGAATCCGTTTCTTGAGCGAGGTCGAGAATCGTCTTCCCTAGCAACTGTTTCTCGTAGGGTGTTTGAGCCGCTTGGAACCTATCGGAGAACAACCGCTCGATCTCCGCGACGGCTTCGTTGAGAGGTTCGCCTTCAGGAACAGGCAAACGCGAGTCAGTCTGCACACGATCGGTTTCCCCCTCTTCGATCAGCGGACTCTGCTCGGGAACTGCTTCCGGAGCTTCCGAGGGAGTCGCCATCGTGCGAAACCCCTCGAGTCGCTCGCGTTCTTCTGGAGAAAACTCTCGCTTGGGCTGCTGGCTATCACTCTGCGGTACACTGCCGCCGGCCATCGGCGTCGAGACCGGTTCGACACTCTGAGGAAGATCAGCCGAACGGGACAACGATCTGCTCGGTAAGGGTTGTGAGCGTCCTGACTCAGCCTGTGCGATCGTCGACCAGGCAGCGGACTCTTCGCGAGAAGTGTCCATGGCAAGGGCGCTATCGTCAGGCAACGGTGGTGCCTCGGCGCTTTGGGTTGCAGCCAACTCGGTGCCCGATCTGTTCGGGGGATCGGCCCGTCGTACCACCATCATCCAGACCACCCCGATAACTGTGGTCGACACAATCGTGCCGAGCAGCCAAGAGAGTCCGCCCGCTTGCGTTTTTCTCGCTCGCCGACGCTGTTGCTTTTCAGGTCGGTCGACAAGTACGACGGGGTTTTGCCGCTTCGGTGCGGGTGTGGTCGCGACGGACGTTTGCTGCGGGACGACGCTGTCGGAAACGACCTGCCGCTGCGATTGGGCGAACCGCAACTGTTCGTCGTACTCGCTCTTTTTCTGTGGGTTCAGCAGTCGTAATCTCGCCTCGGAGACTTCGTTCAAGAGTCGCTCAGCACTCTCGGCGTGCTCACCATTGCAGCAGTTCTGCAGGTAACCCATCTGCTTGTTCGCTGCCGCATCGATGACATCGCGGTCCGCCTCAAAGCTCTCCAGACCGAGCAACCGATAAAACGTTGGCGGCTGATCCCGTTTCGGTATTCCGAGAAGTTTGTGATAGGGATCGAAGGATTCGATCATCAGTCGTAGCCTCCGGTCGCGACGCCTGAAATGGAAAATGGGAGAGATGATGGACGGAACTGTCCTCCTTTAACAGCCTGGATGGTGGCATTCTATTTCCCTGCAAGGGGGCCTGCAACCACGCGCAGGGGACTGCGTAGCGACGAGAGAGGCTGGATCCCTGGGCCAACCAAGCTGGACGCGAGGGCTGGCGTGACGGCAAAACTCTGTCCTCACGGCCGCCCCAAGCGTCGTTTGCGTAGTCAGGCACGAACCAGGATAGGGCGATTCAGCCGATCAACTCGGAAACACGATCGATCACCGCAGTGGGGCGTGCCCAGAGCAGTTCGGCCCTGCTTGAGCGACGCTGGCGATGCCGAATGTCATGCCGCAATGGCCCTTCTGCCCCTCCTCGATATCAATTCGCCAGTCACCGACTTTCACCCCGTTTTCGTCAACGGTTGTTCCCGCCATGTCGAATACGACGAGCCTAGTCATGGTAGATTTCCTCGAGATGGTGTTTTGTGAATCCTGGGCTGCTCGTCATCCCTTTGCCACCAATTCCGGTGACGATGTGAGCCTTTGGCAATGGCGATTGAACATGGATTCCGGCGGGATGAGACGCCTGACTGTAGGTGCCATACCAAGCTGCATCGACGTTCCATTGAGGGAGATCGATGATCCGCCGCGCCTCGTCGAGAATGCATTCATTGATATCAGCACGAATGTCAAAGTTCAGTGCCTGGGGATCGTTCGCGGGGGCGTACTCGTGCGAGTCTCCCAGGATGATCGACCCGTCGATTTCTTGTTTGAACAAGACATGAATGCCCCACCGACGCGCGGCGTCTTCCGAGCTTTCCTTGCCTTTGATTTCATCCCAAGAGGGGCACTGAGAAAAGCTCTCATATCGCCGAATCGAGCGTCCTGTCAACAGATTGCCTGGTAGCGAAGCTTTCCGTTGCGGGCTGAGTCGAATCATTTGAAGTTTGCAGATTTCAATATCGCTGCAGCGGAACCGCTCGGGAAACAGCGTCTGCAACTCGCTTCCGCAGCAAACGATCACGCGTGAGGCGGTCAGGATCTCTCCGGCAGAGGTCTCCACGGCAACGCCGCCACCGTCAAGGGACTCGACTCGTCGAACCTGCGTCTGAAAGTGTGCAGTGAAATTGTCGAACGTGGCCATGTAACGATGAAGTTGATGGATCATCTGCTGCGGGTTAACCGAAATCTCCTCCGGGAAAAACAATCCTCCTCGACAGTATCCACGCTGGAGCGGCGAACAATGCCCGAGACAAGCCTCCGCTGTCCAACGTTGCGACGCATATCCCGATGCGGCGTTGATCTCATGCAATTCCTCTATCAAAGTGCATTCTTCTTCGTCCGAGGCGATGTAGAGACTGCCTTCCTGACGAACCGAGATGTCCCACTTCGCCTGAATCTCTCGATAGATTTCCAAGCTTTGGCGACCGAACTGCTGCCAAGTTCGATCGAGCCCCGATGGAACAATCTGACCAAAATTACGAACAGTGGCGCCAACCGGTTTGCCGTGGCGTTCAACCAGGCTCACGTTCAGACCTCGCTGCAAAGCATGATAGGCATAGAAGCTACCCAGCACGCCCGCACCGATCACTAACAGGTCGCAGTGACGGCAATCACTCGCCTTATTATTCATTGGAGATCTCCGGCCATCAAAACCGTGACGGTGCAAGCAGATGCAAGTCAGGAAACTCGCGCGGCCGGCACCGTCGACGAAAAATGGTAACACAACACACCCGTCACGACAGTGGAAACCGCAGCGACAACCAGTGCGCCCCACAAAAGAAGCGGCAGGAATCCATCCCCGCCAGTAATGGACTGCCGAAAGACCATCACGCCAACGTACACCAAGTAGCCCATCGCGTCGGCCAGGTACATTAGGTAGCCAATGGTACCGGTTTCCTGAAAAGCAGCCATCATTCGTTCAAACACAGTCGTATGGAACGCGACATAGGGAAGGTACAACCCTAAACCCAAGAACACCATAAATGCCATCGGAGACAAGTACCCGTATGCTTGCCCGAGGACCGACCCGATAACAATCAGGAACCCGACGGCAAGCAGACCCAGGGACGATAAAAACGCGGTTCGATTGCTGCGTATGAAACTCGACAACCCCGCGATGGCAACGATCGCAAGCATCACCCAAAACTCCGATTGAGCGAATACCATCGGTTCGTCGTTTACGCCTAGCTCGGACCAGATTTCCACCGCGAAATCATCCCGTAAACTCCGTGCAAGAGTCAGCATGACATAGACCGCAATCAATCCGGTGAGTCCCCATGCGTGCCGACGCCAAAACCCACTGCGCTGCTGAGCGTTCATAGGGACCCGCTTGCTTCGCAGCGACTCATCCGATGGAGATGGGGGAGGAATTTGAGCGAGCATCCCGACAAACAGCAGCAAAGGTGGCGCAAATAGAAGGCCGGTCAGAAATGGCATCCAGAACACGTCAACATCGTAGTTCTCGATCATCGAGCGACCGACTGATTTAACGAACCCCGACGAGACGATGAAGCTCGCGCACAGTCCCGCAGCAAGGGCTTCGGAAACCGCTCGACCTTCGAGGAAACCAAGCACCAAGCCAAACACCATACCCAGTGGAAGCCCATTGAAAAACAACCATACGAAACTCCACGGGGGTGGAGTGATTGCGAAGAGCATCAAGGCGAGTTCAGCTATGGCAATCAGCAGGAGGATAGCCGCGGCGCGGTGTCGGGCAGGCAGTTCCGACACCAGCTTGATGCCGATGAACTTCGATAGAGTATAACCGGCGACCTGAGATGTGATGAGAATCGTTTTAAAGCCGATCCCAAACGCCACCATGCCCTCATAGGTTGCCGCAGTGAATGGTTTCCGGAACGCGTACATGCAAAAGTACGTCCCAAATGCAGCCACGATGCAATAGACTGAAAACACGGCGGGATTCGCCATTGTCAGCCAATGCGAGACCGAACGAGCCGGTTCGGAGACAGGGCGCTCAATGACATTCGCTTCCACGTTCCAGGCCATTGTCGATAGGTGAGATTTACGCAACACCAAAGTGCTGGCATTGCGTTGGAAAAACCGTTGCTCTCACTGCGAGGCCGTGGCTCTCACTGCGAGGTTCAGTGCAAACCTATAGTTCCTCAATCACCTCATTGTTCTGAGCCGTGCTCATCGGTTGCCAGATCTTCAGATTGTCGACAGAGTCGGTGACAAACCGAACGCTCCCGTCGGCCATCAAGACGTTCACGCCGCCGGTGTGATAACTGCGGGCCGCGGCGTACACCGCGGAGGTCTCGCGTTCTTCAAGACATTGCAGGCGGTCCTTGCTATCGAGGACCGTGGTGGTCGAAGGGTCGTTGATCTCGTCACCGCAAGCGGCAAGGACATCCTTCTCGTTCGAGTTAGGATTTCGGAAAGCTGAGAAGATGGTCCCTCCCATCGCAGGTGACATCCAGACGCCGCGAATGTCCGTCCTCGATTCCGCCGCGAGGAGTTCACTCATGGCCATCGTGTTACTCAATCCGTCGGTGAAATCACGGCTCTGCATCCCCTTGCTATTTTGAAAGCGATCACCCGCTGTGGTGACATCGGGGCCGATGTTCAGGATTTCGTCTTGATGGGCGTAGTAGGTTCCAAAGGCACCTCGCGTTTCGGACTGTTCCCAAGACAGCATGTCGCCCGAGCCCCAACATGCCGCGTAGTTATTGCCTTTCGCTAGCGCCTCGAGTCCGTAGCTGCCGTCGGAAAACTGGCCCTGCACGGCGGGAGCGGACGGGCATTGGTTGAAACTTGGCAATTGCTCGCGGCCAAGATGCCCTGTGAATTCATGGTATTCACAGTCGTCACACGGATTGGATACGTGAGATTCCGAACGCGAATCTTCACAGATATTCACTTGCTCCCACAACCCGGGCTGTTCCATGTAGGGGAACAGCATCACGAGCCAATGCCAGCCCAGTTCATTCTGTCCGTGCTGCCATCCGCCTGTCTTAAAGCGATTCCCCGATTCGTCGTAGTTGACATTGCCGGGTGGGAAAGCATTGTGAGCGGACATGTGGTTGTGCATGCCCAACCCCAGTTGCTTCATGTTGTTTTGGCACTGCATGCGCCGAGCTGCTTCACGGGCGGCTTGGACGGCAGGCAGTAACAATCCTACCAACACACCGATGATGGCGATCACTACCAGCAGCTCGACCAGGGTAAACCCCGGTCTCGGACAGACTATCCTGGCACGGGGGGAAGTTGAGCAACAGCGCATCGGATAATTCCTGGGTCGAGTATGAAATGATTTACTTGTGCGGGCGGAATTAAACCAGCTGTCCGTGGAGATCGTGTTTGGAATAGATGAAGAACTGTTGAAGGCAGAGCGTGCAAGCCCGAACGCGTGAGCACTCGACAGCAGAAGCGAACTAGGGCAGAGCAACACCCCTTGCCGGATCGAGAAAATGGTTTTCATGCCATTTCGTTCGGGCTGATATTCGACCGGCGACGTCGCGAGTAGAGAGCTTTCCCGCTCCAGTTCAGACGGACGGAGCCGTCTGGCTACGATGCCACAGCGGTGGCATCGGTTCACTCCGCTGCTTGGCGGCGCTGCGGGTGCCACTGCGTGGCGTGCGGCATGACTTCCCATTGCGATCGATCGCGTGGGAGGGCGGCACGGACATGGATACGACAGACGGGAGCGGGCAGGCTCGACCGGGCAATCGCGATCTCAGTGGTGAATGAATCACCAGCGTCTGCCCCTGAGGCGGAGTACCAGACAGGCGAGATCTCTCCATCACCGTCGACATACGCTTGCCGGGTTCCGTCCGGCCGGATTTCGAATCGCAGTGCGGTGAAGTAGTCACCGTCGCAGTCCAGCGAAAGACGTAGGTTTGCTTCTGGGGCCGAGGTTACAGCAAAATAAAGATACTCTTGATCGGCAACACAGCATGCCTGGTAGCCCTCACCCCGCCAGCGGTCCGACACCGCCCAACAGTCATCGTCGCTGCGCCCATCGAGCAGCGGCCGGTCATGAGCAATAGGTGGGGTGTAGACCAGGTCGCTCTCGGCTGAATCGCTACCCAATGTATCGCTACCCAATGTATCGCCACGCTGTGTGTCGCCACCGAATGTATCGTCACCGTTGGACTGGCTCTCGTTCCCTTGTTTCTGTTGACGCTCATGGGAGCCGATCCCGCGAGCTGACATGACAACGGGGTGGTAGTCCCAGTTCAACCTCGCCGTCAGTTCCGAGTCCAGATTCTCCTCGTCCGATCGTTGTCCTGTTACCCCGGGCATGCTCGTCGGCGAGGCCAGCGCAACCAGCCCTCGCGAGGCTTGCCACTGAGTGTGCTTCTCTTGGGGAACGAGAATAGGATTGGGGATACCATGGTTCAGTCGGGACGTGGCTGAGGTGGTATTGCTCCGTGGCTGCGAACTGACATTCGGGACCGCCACTTCCTCTTGATAGGAAACCGGCGTGATTTGAAATGGCGAGAGTGTCTGTCGGCCGCCCACGGACCCGGCATCGGCCGCTGACAATACTCCCTCCTCAGCGACATCGGTTGCAGATTCGGCCACGTTGCCCAACACAGTAGCTTGCCGCTGCCAGAGGCTGGCGACTTGGGCGCGTGATGCGATCGCGTTTCTCTCGCGACTGGCCGCCAAGGCTTCCTTGCTCAGCGCCGCCCAGCGCCGCACCGCAGCGGGCTGTCCCTGCTGGGCAAGTTTTGACAGCAGCACTTCCCGCACCTGAGGCAATGGCGAATCGGACGTCATCGCGACTCCCATGGTCTCCCAGAGCATGCGTGTGCGGTCCTCGGGGGCGGAGATCGCCAACAACTGATCAATTTTCTCATCCAAGCGAGTTTGCTCGAGCGGTGACCAGCTCGTGGCAGCATTCTGGAAGAGTTCGTCGTGCAGACGGCGGGTTTGACTCATCCGAGCCGTCGTGATTTGCAATCGCCGGTTCGACGCTGAAAGAGTTTCGCTCGCCGCGCGATTCTGGCCCTCTGCCAGCACGAGCCCGGCGGCGAGAGCAACGTCTCGGCGAACACGTCCGGACATATCTGCCAACGTCGCTACCTCGATCGCGTCAGGCGCGGCCTGCTCGGGAGCTGCGAGCATCAATGCATCATGAAACAAGTCGTTGGCGAGCACCCCCGGTCCGCTCAGCAGAGCGCTGCCTCGCAGCACCGAGGCGTGGTTCCAGGCCCGTTGCCAGCGTGGATCGCCCTGCGATTGATACCAGGCTTTACTGGCTGTCTCGGCAGTGGGATCGGGTCTGCGTGCGGTCCGTCGTGTCAGAATAATGCGTTGCACGCCATCGCCAGCAGCCGATTTCCGAGTGCTTGCGGAGAAGGGTTGATCACGCGATTGTTCGATCAGGGCCGCCCAGGCCCGCTCGGTCGCTTCGGACAGGCTTTCATCGAGCACGACCACCGCCGGTTGGTTTGCCGCGATCCACTGCGCCCGCGTGCTATCGTCGAGGACGCATTCCACGTTGGAAATGCCCAGCATCGCGGCAGCGGCGCGGCAACGGTTCAGATCACATGGGCTGGCGTCCGGAGGATTGCCCCGATCGAGCAGAATGGCGGTTCGGCGATTCTCATGCAGCGATTCTCGTCCGATCAGCGACCAGGGCACCTCGGCGGGGGAAGCGGCTACGAACAACACGGCAGTGCTCCGGCCCTGCCCCCGCACAGCCTGCCAGGCGGAGGCCGAGTCGCTGCGACGCCAGACGCGTCCGTGCGACGCGACAGCGAGTTGTCCTGCGCTGGATACCGGCGAGATGGCCTGAACGATGATTCTCCCCGCAGCGGTCTGAATCGATCGAGGCTCGCCGGATACCGGTTGGCCAGGACGCGAAGATGCCGCGGCCGGAGCGGCGTCACCGACCCGGATATCTTCGACCCATGTCTGGCCGCCATCGTAACTGTAGAAATGGTCCACGCCGCTGGACTCCGACTGGTCGCCAACCGCCTCGAGCACCCCCGGCGCCAATTCCCGCTGGGATCGACCCGACGACGTCGATGACGTCGGCCCACCCATACGCAGCCCGCTCAAACGGGGTAATTCGTGTGCATCACCCAAATACCACGTTTGTCCCGCGTCGCGGCTGAGCAGGCAGACCCCGCGGCTGATCCCGGTGACCGGCTCGTAGCCGCCACCGACAACGATCACATCGAGCGGCGAAGCCCATAACACTTCCGTGAAATCGCAGAACGGGATCGCCAGCGGCTGTTCGCGGCGACGCGTGCTGCGGCCGAATGCGTTCTTGGCCTCGGGCGTATCGAGATGGATGGTCTCCACCGCCAACCACGTCTGGCCAGCGTCGGTGCTGCGAAGCAGAGTGCCAGCATCTCCGACGGCAATGGCAACCCGCTCGCCCGGCGCGGTCGCCACGCGGCCCTGGGGAGCCAGCGTAACGGCCCGCAAACAACTGCTCTGACGCAGCATCGAAGCTGAAATGTACGAGGGTTGCAGCGAGATGCTATCGAGATCGAAGCGGTCCGCCTCGGCCGCCCGCAGATTCGTCGCGGCTAATCCAGCGAGCAGTATTAAGATCCAGGTCCATTCATCGAGCCGATTCATGATAGCGTCCCCCGCACCGAAGCGGCTGCGAGCAGGAATAATACACATCCGCCAACCAAATTGACGGCGAGCAGCGTCAGGCTGACCACTGCCCGGCCCTCGCTACCGAGCACCGTCACATCGCCGATCAGAGTACTGAACGTCGTCAGGCTGCCGAGGAAGCCCACCCGCAGCGCCAGCAGCGCGTGGGGGTTGAGCGGGGTTTCGCCGAGACTGGCGAGACTCTCACTCCACTGAAAAAGAATTCCCAATAAAAAGCAGCCCAACAAATTCGCAAGCGTCATGGCAAAACTCGCCTCACCGCCAACGAGGTGGCTAATTCCCGCAATAAGACGCTGTAACGGACCCTGAGCAAACAGAACGGACAGGCCGTAGCGGCATAAAGCGCCTAAACCACCGCCAATCGCGACGGCGAGCACGTTCATCGACCAAGGCATCATGGATTCATCCCGGTTTTCGCCATTGTCAGTTTGCTGTGGGGAATTTACTTTGTGGGGTGAAGAATCGGAAGTTTTTCCATTCTGGGGCAAGGTCCATCTGGGGCATTCGGGCTGAAAGTGGCTAGAATTGTGATTCCCCGACCTCCCTACTCTCCTTTTGACTTGAAAGAAAACAATGATGAGTACCGCTTCGAGCACGTCGCCCGCGCACGCGCAGCATGTGATGAACGGAGCCGATATCCTGGTCAAATCATTGGTCGACCATGGCGTCGAAATACTGTTTGCGTACCCCGGCGGCTGCAGCATGCCGATGCACCAAGCACTGACCCGATTTGGGGAATCGATTCGCACGATCCTGCCACGCCACGAACAGGGCGGTGCCTTCGCCGCTCAGGGCTACGCCCGCAGCACCGGCAAAGTCGGTGTCGTGATGGCCACGAGCGGCCCCGGAGCGACGAACCTCGTTACTGCGGTCGCCGACGCGAAGCTCGACAGTATCCCCATGGTCTGCATTACCGGCCAAGTGCCGACCTCCTCGATCGGTAGCGACGCGTTCCAGGAAACGCCCATGGTCGAAATCTGTCGCGGGATCACCAAGCACCATTATCTCGTGACGGATATCAAAGATCTGCCACGGATCATGAAGGAGGCATTCCACATCGCTGCGAGTGGCCGGCCGGGCCCCGTGCTCGTCGACATGCCCAAAGACGTGCAGTTGACCGAGATGCCCAACGACCTCGACCCCCCCATGGAGCTACCTGGTTACAACGCCTCGACCCCGTCGGTGCCCCCAGAAGCCATCCGCCAGATCGCAGCCGCGATCCGCATGGCCCGGCGGCCAGTCATCTATTCTGGCGGTGGGATCATTCTCGGTGAAGCCACCGAAGAACTGCGGACCCTGATCAACAAAACCGGTATCCCCACCGTGACCACGCTGATGGGCCTCGGATCCGTTCCTCCGGAAAATCCGCACTCCCTCGATTGGCTCGGGATGCACGGGGCTGCCTACGCGAACTACGCCGTGAGAGATTGCGATCTCCTGATCGCATTAGGTGTTCGATTCGACGACCGGGTGACCGGCAAGGTGGAAGCGTTTGCCAAAGACGCCAAGATCATCCATGTCGATATCGATGCGTCCGAGCTGAACAAGAACAAAACGGCTCACATTCCCGTTCGCGGCGACGTCAAACAGGTTTTGACGGAGTTGAACCGGATCGTGCAGAAACCCGATATCTCGGATTGGCAACAGCACTGTGATGAATTGAAGGCCAAACACCCGTTGAAATACGACACGGAATTCGACGGTATCCTGCAGCAGCACGCGATCGCTACGCTCAGCGACCTCACGGCCGAGCAAGAAACGTACATCACCGTGGGTGTGGGCCAGCACCAAATGTGGAGTGCCCAGTTCTACAAGTTCCGCCAACCACGGACTTGGATGAGCAGCAGCGGGCTTGGTACGATGGGCTTTGGCCTGCCCGCAGCGATGGGTGTGCAAGCGGCTCACCCGGGAGCCCTCGTCGTCGACATCGATGGCGATGGTAGTTTCCAGATGAATATTCAGGAACTCGCGACCTGCTTCTGCGAAGAACTGCCGGTCAAGGTGCTGTTGCTCAACAATCAACACCTCGGCATGGTGGTGCAGTGGGAAGACCGTTTTGAGAAGCGAAATCGCGCTCATACCTACCTCGGTCCGATCCATCACGAAGAAGCCAGAGGCCCGAGTTCGGCCGATCGCTACGAATACGCCAGCGACCGGTATCCGAATTTCGTCCAGATCGCCAAAGGCTACGGATGTGGCGCCGCCACGGTCAAACGCAAAGCCGACCTGAAGGACGCCCTGCGAGAAATGATCGACTCCAAAGGTCCGTTCCTGCTCGATGTGGAAGTCCCGTATCAAGAACACGTCTTGCCAATGATCCCCGGCGGTGCGACCGTTGATGATATGATCTTGGATTGAGACGAGACCTCCCCACACCTTTTTTCGAACTATTCGAGCTGATATCCCGTGGATTCCACCGCTCCTACTGATTCGACCGGCACGTCGCCCAAGTCGACTGCGCCCGCACCTCACGAAGCATCGGCTGCGACCGATGTAGCGAGTCCGGGCAAAACCACGCCGCGACGGCGCGGCGTGCCTGAAGGCTTGTGGCTGAAATGCGACGGGTGTAGCGCCTCGCTGTATCGCAAAGAGGTCCAACAGCAGCTCAACGTCTGCCCGAAATGCAACCACCATTTCTACGTCAGCGCGTTCGAGCGGATTGCCCAGGTACTCGACGAGGGCACCTTTGAGCCCATGAATGAGAATCTGCGGCCGAGCGATCCGCTGGAATTCCACGATCGCCGGCCCTACGCTGACCGTATCGTCGGCGAGCAAAAGCGAACTGGGCTGAGTGACGCCGCTGTGACCGGAACGGGCATGATTCGCGCCCGCCGCGTGGCATTTGCTGTCACCGATAGCGCCTTCATCATGGGCAGCATGGGCAGTGTCGTGGGTGAGCGATTGACCCGGTTGATCGAACACGCCACCGAACAAAACATCGCCCTGATCATCGTCAGCGCCAGCGGCGGCGGTGCTCGCATGCACGAAGGGATCCTGTCCCTGATGCAAATGGCCAAAGTCTCCGCGGCACTGGCCCGCTATCACGACGCAGGCGGATTGTTCATTAGCGTGCTGACTAACCCCACCATGGGAGGAGTCGCCGCCAGTTTCGCATCCTTAGGTGATCTGATTTTTGCCGAGCCCAAGGCGATGATCGGGTTTGCCGGACCGCGGACGATCAAAGCAACCATTGGGATTGAGCTGCCCGAAGGATTTCAATCCAGCGAGTTCCTGCTCGAACATGGATATGTTGACCGCATCGTCCATCGCCGAAATTTGAAAACCGAGATCGCCTGCGCGATCGATTACTGCGGGAAATAGCCGTGAGCCTGCTCGATTCCCTACGCGGTATCTTTTCCGGTGGCAGCCCGTCACTCAAAAAAATCGACGTCGACGCGCGGTTTGCACGTTCGCGTACCGCCGCCACCGGCACGATGAGCAACTTCTTCGTCGCCTATGACCTCGAACGCAAGGAAGATGTCGGCGTCAAGATTCTCGATCCCGAGAAATTTGAGCTGTTCGAAGCCCGCTTCAAGGGCCTCAACAAGCCCACCGAAGGCGAAATCGCGATGCAGATGCAGCACGAGCTGATCGCCAAAACGTACGAGCACGGGATCACGATCAAGGGTCAACGGATCCTGGTGATGGAATACGTCCGCGGGCCGAGCATGCAGGATGTCATCGTCCGCAAACGACTCGAATACATCGACGGCGTGCAGCTGATGCTGATGCGCGAGATGGCCGAAGCCCTGTCCTACGTCCACCAGAGCGGATTTATCCACCGCGATATCTGCCCCCGGAACTTCATTTGCACCGTGCCCAATGAAGATCAACAGGTTGTCTCGGGGGTTAAACTCATCGATTTTGGCCTCACCGTGCCGTCTACCCCACCATTCATGGCCCCGGGGAATCGGACGGGGACGCCGCTATACATGTCTCCGGAGATCGTGCGTCGTCGCCACACCGATGGCCGGGTGGACATCTTCTCTCTCGGGGTGACCTTTTACTGCCTGCTGACATTCATGCATCCCTGGCAGGGTGAAATCGTTTCCGGACGCGCTGCCCTCCAGCATGATACGTCCGAACCCACCGATTTGCTCGAGCGGCGGCCCGACGTGGACCCACGACTCGCTCGCATGATCATGAAAATGATCGAACCCAACGTCGATCAGCGTCTCGCGTCGATCGATGAGTTTCTCAAACTCAGCAAGAAAATCGATTCGGCCTTCGTCAAGTAAGCAGCGGCACCGAATAGCCTGGTCATTACCCACAAAACCGGATCCCCTGTCAGCTTGTTTTCGAATTGCACTCTTGCCTCCTCCCTTGCGAAACCATGGAGCCTCTCCTGCCCCCCCCCCGTTTCGGGGTCGAGAGAGAGAGAAAAAAAGGGGGGGGGACTAGATAAAGGAGGGGAACTCGCTCCGGGCGTGAATAGAGCGGACGACAACCTGCGCAAGCAATCGCCGAGTCAATCCCAACTCTTTAACAGCCCACGCATACGTGTCTAGGCTCTTGATTGTAATAACCGGGGCAAGCGTCACTGGGCTGGACGCTGACAGGCCGATTCCCGCGGTTTTCGCAAACATTCAACAGCTCAACCGCCCCCAGTGACGATAAGATGAATAGCTTGTCGAGAGGGGGGAACCCGGCAGCTGAGACGAATTCCATGAGTTTTTCTGGAACTTTCACCAGGAGTAATTCGTCTATTCATCACCACTGCCAACTTTCTGCCTAATGGCTGCCGCTGAAATCGCCGATAACGTTGATAACGTAGGCGTCCTAGGTAATATGGCAATGCTCATCGAAATTCCCTACCAGCTTACAGTTTTTGTAATTACGCTGTCTGCCTGCGCATGAGCGTCAAAAGTTCCTATCGACCCAGCCCATCACACCGTATTGCCGAGAAAACAGATGAACAATCTGCGTCACCTCCTTCGCCGCGTGCAGCCGACGAAGTCACGCCGAGCCAGCGAAGATCGGTCGCGTGGTTCCCAATCGAACAATCGTCGCTTGCTGACGGAAATGCTGGAGAAGCGACAACTATTCGCGGGTGACTTCGGCGACGGCTTTCAGTTTCCACCCGTCGAAGACGTCGACGACTACGCGGTGGGGCACAATTACTGGAACAAATTTGACGTCAACAATGACGGCCAGGTCACAGCGCTCGACGCACTGCGTGTGATCAACTACATGAACGAGAATTCCGAAGGCGAGCCTTCGGGTGCTGTCGAGTTGGGCGTGGGTTTTGTCGATGTGAATGCTGACCACATGGTCTCGGCACTGGATTCTCTGCAGGTGATCAACCGCCTCAACGGCCCCGAGGGTGCCGCGGACTATGACGTCCGGTTTGAGCTGACCCCACGGAATCTTGACGACAGTACCCTCACGCAAGACGGCACCTACACGACCGAAGACGGTGCGACCGGCGTTCGCTACACGGTGGATCAGGACGACATTTTCAAACTGGAAGTGGCGGTCCAAGACGACCGCGGGCGAAGCAGTTCGTTCGGTGTGTTCCAGGTCGTCACTAATATTCTCGTCAATCAGTCCGACGTTCTCGTGCCTGCCGTTGGGGAGATCCAGGGTTTCGACTTTGACCGTACGATCCTCGACAACACATCGACGCCCAACAGCTCGATCGAATTCTTCTACGCCGACGATCCATCGGACGTTGTCTCGGCCAGTCTCGCGGATTTCCTGGGCAACAGCGACTCCGATACCGAGGCCTTCATCAATGACACAATCGTGGAATTGAGCAGCGACCCAGGTGAGCTGAACATCACTGCAGACGAGATTGATGTTAGCGCGGGTACGACATCGGCGACCAGCGCGTTCCTGGTCCGCATCGAGTACAACGGCCTGGACCTGGCTAACGTCGACGTGCCGCGTTTGGAAACCCGCTTGGTCATCAACGGTGCCGACCAAACGGTTCCTACCCTTGAACAGAACGTGAACTTGCCCGATGGCTCGTTCAACCCGCTCACCCTGACCTCACGCTACGAGACGTTCATGCGGAACGATGCTCGCAACGTGCCGCCGAATCCGTCGCTCAATGATGGCTTGGGTCCCTTGATCTACGGTCAAGATCGCAATATCGGCTCGTTTGACATCGACGTCGGTGGCAACGGCACCGATGTTTTCGATGAAGTCGGAACGCTTGGTCCGGTTGGCAAACTAACCGACATCATCAGCGATTATGATTTCACGACAGCCTACGATGCATTCAGCATCCCAGTGCGAGCCGTCAGTGCGGCCACCAACGTGGGCGTGAAACTGGACAAAGTCGAACCTCGAGTTGGCTTTGAAGGCGTGCTGGTCTACGGCACCGACAACGGGAAAGAAACCGTTTCGCCAGATCGCATTCGTCTCGACGAGCGTTCCGAATTCCAACTCAACGTGGTCGGCGAAGACGTCGATGAGTTGACGGCCAATAACGCTACCCTGCCCGTTGCGGAAGATTCCACAGGCGACACCGTGCAATTGCAAGTCGACGGTGTGGTCCAGGGTGAAACGGTCACCTACGACGTTCCGGCCCGACAAGGTGCTCTGGGAACGGCGTCGATCGACACTCTCGGTGTGATGACTTACGTGCCCGATGCCAATAAATTCGGCACCGACCTGGTCGTCTACACTGCATCGACGCCAACAGGCGGGACCGCGACGGCGACCGTGACCGTCAACATCGATGCCGTCAACGATCCACCGGTTGCCAACGATGACCCAGATTCCGGTAGCCTGTCCGTCGACGTCGGCAGCAGCATTCTGATCCCCGTGCTCGCCAATGACGATGCGGGCGGAGATTTCTCTGAGCCGCTGAGCGAATTGACGGTCACCGCTGGCACGCTCGCCCCGACACTCGGCACGATCGCTATCGAAGGCGATGAAATTCGCTACACCCCCAACGCCGGTGCTGCCTCGGGAACCGACACGTTCACCTACACGATCACAGACACCGGTGGGCTCAGCGATTCAGCCACCGTGACCGTCAACGTCGCCAACGTGGACACTGGCATTTCAGCCGCCGATAAGAGCATCACGATTGACGAAGACAACGGTGGTGGTCCAACCAGTGAAGTCCTGGTGGCCGACCTGAGTGATGACGGCCTGATCACGGTCAACAGCGGCGATAACAACATCTCGCTCGACAGTGCCACCGCGCCAACGGATCGGGGATCCGTCCGCATCGACGGCGACCAAATTTTCTACACACCGGCACAGAACGATAACGGTCTCGTGCCAATCACCTACACGGCGAGCAACGACGCCGGCAGTGACAGCGGCACGGTCTTTGTCACGATCACGGCCGTCAACGACATCCCTGTCGCACCGCCACTGGCCTTCGACGTCAACGAAATGGCCTCGCGGACGATCAATGTGCTCCAGCCTGGTGGAGGACAAACCGGTCCTTCGGATGTCGAAACAGCGACAAACGATTTGATCGTCTCGCTGCCCGATCAAACGTTCTCACCGCTGGGAACTGCCTCGGTAGTCAACAATCAGATTGTGGTCCAATCCCTCGGCAACGCGTCTGAGGGCAACTTCAGCTTTGACTACATCGTCACGGACACCGATGGCGGCGTCTCGAGCAACGGCACGATCAGCATGACCGTGGTCGACGTGCTCAGCCCACCGGTTGCCGATGACGAGAACGTGCCCGCCGTCGACGAAGACTCCGGCGACGTTACCGTCGACCTCGCAGCCTTGACCACGTCGGAAGCCGGTTCGGTCACCTACACGATCGACACGCAGGCCAGCAACCTGGGTGTGGCCACCATCAATGGCAGTGACTTGGTCCTTGACCTGACCCAGGACGCCAACGGAACGGGCACGGTTGTCTACAGTGCCACTGACGCGGCCGGATCGGACACGGGCACTCTCACCTTTACGGTCAATGCCGTCAATGACGCTCCCGTATTGGGCGATCTCTCGGCAACGGTCGCTGAGAATGGCTCGGTTGACATCGACGTCGTCGACAATGCAACGGATGTGGATTCCACCGACCTAACCGCAGCCGTGGTCACCGCTCCTGCCAACGGCACCGCCGTGCTGCTAGCCAGCGGCCTCGTTCAGTACACGCCCGACGCCGATTACGTCGGTACCGATTCCTTCCGCGTTAGCGTCAGTGACGGGGTCGCTCCCGCTGTTGAAGCAACCGTATCGATCACGGTCACCGACGTGCTCGCTCCACCAGTTGCTGGTGACGGGACGCTGCTTGTTGCTGAGGACGAAGTTGGCTCGACCGACTTGAACCAGTTTGTCACAACCGATCCCGGCGACACCGCGACGATCACTCTCGTTAGCAGTGCCAGTCACGGTACTGCAGAGCTGCTCAACGGAATTCTGACTTACAGACCCGATGCCGACTACTTCGGCTCGGACTCCGTCACCTACCAAGCCACCAACTCGGCTGGCAGCGACACCGGCGTGATTGCAATCACGGTCACTCCAGTCAACGACGCACCGATTGCCAATGATGATTCGGCTACCGTGCTGAAGGACACCGCCACACAGATCGATGTTTTGACCAATGACACGCCCAACCCGGGTGGCGAGACCGACACCGTCACCGTCACCGTGGAAGCAGGTGATGAGCCCGCCAACGGCACCGTCTTGGTTACCAACAACGTCGTCACCTACACTCCTGACACCGACTACGTGGGCTCCGATTCGTTCGTCTACACGCTCAGCGATGGACAGGGCGGCAGCGATACAGCCACCGTTTCGATCACGGTCGACGACACTGTCGTTGTCGGTTCGGAAGTCACCGGCCAGCTGTTCCTGGACTCGATCTCCAATATCGTTGACGTGGCCTCCTCGGGTGCCGATCCAACATACAGTGGTGAGTACGAATCGGGCGAAACCACGCTCGTCGGCGTGCGGGTCCACTTGGTCGGCGTGGGAGCGTCCCAGGGAACGGAGACCACTGCGGTTACCGATCGCGATGGACGCTACACCTTTGAGAACGTTCCGCCCGGAGAGTACGAGGTTCGCTTCGAACTCGCTCCCGGCATGGTGGTTACCGGGGAAGGTGCCGATGGGGTGATCCCTGTCTCGATCCCAGCGGGAAGCCAGGTCCCTCTCGAAGTCTCCGCAGACTTTGTGATTGAAGACCTCGGTTCGCAGTACTACGCCGGTCGCAACGCCCTGACGACTGATCCCCACCGTGAAGGATTGCCACCGACCGTCACCGTGGGCGAAACATCGAGTTTCTTCTTCAGCGAATCAGCCAACAACACCTTGGTGCAGAATGCCGTCCTAGTCGGCCGTGACTTCGGCAACGCCCAGTACGTCGAACTGCTGATGAACGAGGAACGCGACGAAGCCTTGCTCGTGATCGTCCAAGACGACCTCTCGGCACAATCGGCAACCGTGAGTGCCGAACACTTGGCCGTGCTCGACACCGGCAGCGACGTTCGCGTCGATCTGTATGGCGGCGTCAACGACTTCGTCTTCACCGATGTCGACGACGTCAACGATATCACGGACCTCTATCCAGAATACGAAGATGCGATTGACGAATTGCTCAATAGCTTCTAGTTAGCAATTCCAGCCCTCTCTGGATTGCCCCCAATCGCCGCTCAGGTCCAACCTGAGCGGCGATTTTTTTTGGATGACCCATACCGCGAATGCGGTGACCGGGGATGGCGCTACGCTTATCCCCGGCTATTGTCTGATGATCCCTTCGGGATGTGCGAGGACGCCCGCTCACCGCGAATGCGGTTACAGACAATAGCCGATGGTTTGAGCGCAAGCGAACACCACCGGTAACCATTGCCAAACGCAAGAGCCAACCCCGGATGGGGTTGAAGAGCATCCGCGTCCGGCTTCTGCGACCGCCTTCGGGGTCGGCGGGATATGCCAGCTCGATGACCGGGGATGGCGCTACGCTTATCCCCGGCTATTGTCTGATGATCCCTTCGGGATGTGTCGCTGCGTTCTCTTACCGCGAATGCGGTTTCAGACAATAGCCGGTGGTTTGAGCGCAGCGAACACCACCGGGAGCCATCGCCAAACGCAAGAGCCAACCCCGGATGGGGTTGAAGAGCATCCGCGTCGGATGCTGCGACCGCCTTCGGGGTCGGTGGGGTACGCCGGTTCGGTGACCGGGGATGGCGCTACGCTTATCCCCGGCTACTGTCTGTCGATCCCTTCGGGATGTGTCGCTACGTGCTTTTACCGCGAATGCGGTTACAGACAATAGCCGGTGGTTTGAGCGCAAGCGAACACCACCGGTAACCATCGACAAACGCAGGAGCCAGCCCCGGATGGCGTTGAAGAGCATCCGCGTCGGATGCTGCGACCACCTTCGGGGTCGGCGGGGTATGCCAGCTCGATGACCGGGGATGGCGCTACGCTTATCCCCGGCTACTGTCTGTCGATCCCTTCGGGATGTGTCGCTACGTGCTTTTACCGCGAATGCGGTTACAGACAATAGCCGGTGGTTTGAGCGCAATCGAACACCGCCGGGAGCCATCGCCAAACGCAAGAGCCAACCCCGGATGGGGTTGAAGAGCATCCGCGTCGGATGCTGCGACCACCTTCGGGGTCGGCGGGATCCGCTAGCTCGGTGACCGGGGATGGCGTTACGCTTATCCCCGGCTATTGTCTGATGATCCCTTCGGGATGTGCCTGGACGCTCTCTTACCGCGAATGCGGTTACAGACAATAGCCGATGGTTTGAGCGCAAGCGAACACCACCGGGAACCATCGACAAACGCAAGAGCCAACCCCGAATGGGGTTGAAGATCGTCCGCGTCCGGCTTCTGCGACCGCCTTCGGGGTCGGCGGGATATGCCAGTTCGATGACCGGGGATGGCGCTACGCTTATCCCCGGCTATTGTCTGCCGATCCCTTCGGGATGTGCCTGGACGCTCTCTTACCGCGAATGCGGTTATAGAAAATAGCCGGTGGTTTGAGCGCAAGCGAACACCACCGGTAACCATCGACAAACGCAAGAGCCAACCCCGGATGGGGTTGAAGAGCATCCGCGTCCGGCTTCTGCGACCACCTTCGGGGTCGGCGGGATCCGCTAGCTCGGTGACCGGGGATGGCGCTACGCTTATCCCCGGCTATTGTCTGATGATCCCTCCGGGATGTGCCTGGACGCTCTCTTACCGCGAATGCGGTTACAGCTAATAGCCGGTGGTTTGAGCGTAGCGAACACCACCGGGAGCCATTGCCAAACGCAAGAGCCAACCCCGGATGGGGTTAAAGAGCACCCGCGTCGGATTCTGCGACCACCTTCGGGGTCGGTGGGGTATGCCGGTTCGGTGACCGGGGATGGCGCTACGCTTATCCCCGGCCATTGTCTGTCGATCCCTTTGGGATGGATCGCTGCGTTCTCTTACCGCGAATGCGGTTTCAGACAATAGCCGGTGGTTTGAGCGCAAGCGAACACCACCGGGAGCCATCGCCAAACGCAAGAGCCAACCCCTAATGGGGTTGAAGATCGTCCGCGTCGGATACTGCGACCACCTTCCGGGTCGGTGGGGTACGCCGGTTCGATGACCGGGGATGGCGCTACGCTTATCCCCGGCTATTGTCTGATGATCCCTTCGGGATGGATCGCTGCGTTCTCTTACCGCGAATGCGGTTTCAGACAATAGCCGGTGGTTTGAGCGCAAGCGAACACCACCGGGAACCATCGACAAACGCAAGAGCCAACCCCGGATGGGGTTGAAGATCGTCCATGTCCGATGCTGCGACCACCTTCGGGGTCGGTGGGGTATGCTAGCTCGGTGTCCGGGGATGGCGTTACGCTTATCCCCGGCTATTGTCTGATGATCCCTTCGGGATGGATCGCTGCGTTCTCTTACCGCGAATGCGGTTATAGACAATAGCTGGTGGTTTGAGTGCAACGAACACCACCGCTTACTCGAGATACTTGGGATCGTACGCGATACCGGCCTCGTCGAGCATGGAAATCAGTTCTTCGCGAAACGATCGCTTTCGATGATGCGCCCGTTGGTTGGCAATGTATCGAGACACCGCGATGCAGCTCGGCGGACTGACGGAGAAAACTGCGTAGCCGTCTTGCCACTGGAATGGCGGATAGTGAATCGTCTCATGCACCCATTTGCTAGAAGCCTTCTTCAGCTCACGCATAAACTCCGATAGTTGGTGGGTGGGTTTTATGCCAAACAGCAAGTGGACATGATCCTCGATACCCCCAATCTTCAACGGCTTGGCATCGAGTTGCTTGACAACACCGCCTAGGTATTCATGCAACCGTCCGATCCATTCGCTCTTGATCCAAGGTGTGCGATGCTTGGTCGCAAAAGTGACGTGAAGGTTGATGCTGTGAAAGGTCGACATGGCAGTACCTCAGTAGCTGGGTGAATGATGGTCCTTTCGTTTTCAGGATACCCCTTCCGTTCCGCCTCTGTCGCTCCAACTCGATGCTGCGACCACCTTCGGGGTCGGTGGGGTATGCCGGTTCGATGACCGGGGATGACGTTCCGCTTATCCCCGGCTACTGTCTGATGAACCCTTTGGGATGCGCGAGGACGCCCTTTTACCGCGAACGCGGTTCTAGACAATAGCCGGTGGTTGGCGCCGGAAACGCCTCAGCGTCCTTCACGGAGCCGATAGCCGAGAAAATTGTCGAGATCGCTTTCGGCTTCGATCAATTTCACAGTGCGTTCGATGTCGTACTCGACGCGGCGGAACTCGAGGACTTCGTGATCGGCGATCACATAGCAGCTGCGGGGGTCACTATCGCGGGGCTGGCCGACACTACCCACGTTGATCATCAGCTTCGCGTGCGGGTCGGCCAGCGAGTAGCCGGTCCCGGTTTCGGCGGGGCGGATGAAGCGATGATCGACTGTAAAAACGCCTGGCACGTGCGTGTGTCCCTGGAAGCACAGACGCGGCACGAGCGAAAAGAGCTTCTCCATCTTCTTCGCATTTTGAGTGTCTTCGGGAAAGACGTACTCGTTGGTTGGGCCACGCGGCGAACCGTGTACAAATAGCCAATCGTTCTCGCGAACTGTCCGGGGCAACCCGCATAGATAGTCGATCCGCCGCCGACTGAGCTCCGGTTGATCACCGACCTTTTCCAACTCCGCCCGGGTCCAGAAGATCGCTTGCTCGGCCGCCACATTGAACCCTTCGGGATCGAACAGTGAGCTGCTGTCGTGATTCCCGAGCACGCAGAAATCGAACTTCATGACCTGGTCTAGGCATTCACAGGGTTGCGGGCCGTAGCCGACCACATCGCCCAAGCAGACGACGCGATCGACCTGCTGTGATTCCATGTCTGCCATCACAGCCTCGAGCGCTGCGAGGTTGCCGTGAATGTCACTCAAAATTGCAGTGCGTGTCACCCGTTCAGTGTCCTCGTTTGAGTCGGTCGCCGAGCGCATTGTCGAGATCGGGATGGGAGTAAATCTTTTCCGCTGTGGCGTTGAAATCATAGCCCACGCGTCGATAGGTCACCGTTTTGGCGTCAGTATCGAGAATGACGTAGCAGGCGCGAGGGTTTTCATCACGGGGTTGGCCGACGCTGCCGACATTGACTAACAGCTTGGTCGATCCGAGGGAATACGTGTGATCGCATTCCTCTGGCGAGATGAACTCGCAAGAGGTGGTGAAGACGCCGGGCAAGTGGGTGTGTCCCATGAAGCAATACTGGTCGATCTTGCCGAACAGTATCTCCATTTTGCGAGTGTCGTAAACGTACTCGGGGAACACGTATTCGTTAGTCGGGTCTCGCGGCGATCCGTGGACGAAGCGATAGGGTTCATCGTTGACGAAACGGGGCAACTCGCCGAGAAAATCCCAGCGGGCATTGACCTGAGACTGACTACCATTGCCCGCATCGAGCTGGTCACGCGTCCAATAGATTGCCCGCAGGGCCATGGGGTTGAACCCATCGGGGTCAAACAACGCCGCCTGGTCATGATTGCCCAGAATGGTGCGATTGCAGCGCCGCATCACGACGTCAAGGCACTCGCACGGATTGGGTCCATAGCCGATGATGTCACCCAGACAATAGATATCGTCGACACCGATGTCATCAATGTCGGCCATCACGGCCTGCAAGGCTTCCAGGTTGCCGTGGATATCGCTGATCAATGCTCGCTTCACGAAAACTCTCGAACCCGTAGTTAACTCGAATCAATAAAATAGCAATCACACCCGCAGCGGTCTGTCTTCACTGACAAACGGCCATCGAGCTTCCCGATCATCCCATGATGGATCGCGACGAGGGGATTGTAGCGTTTATGAAATTTGTGCAACAACCTATGCAGCAGGAAATATCCGGGCCGCCGGCCCCATCGTCGACCGCAAACTCGCTCGCCATCGAAGTAATCGGCCGGGAAGGGTCGATCGCATTGCTGGCGGGCACCAGTGTAATTGCTGCTCGGTCGCTTGCTCGCCATTCACGTGCAGCCGCCTGCCTGGCGCAGACGATCGACGAATTGGCCTCCGAATTTCTCTCCAACGGTTCGCTCGATTCGCTCGGCAGCGTTGCCGTGGCATCGGGACCGGGCTCGTTCACAGGTTTACGAATTGCGGTAACGACCGCCAAAACACTGGCCTATGCGCTCCAAATCCCGCTCGTGGCGGTGAATTCCCTCGCCGCGATCGCGGAACTGGCACCGGCCATGACAGCGTCTCCCGCATCGCAGTCCCCGCAGCGGCGTCCCGTTCTGGTGGGGCTGGCGGCCTATCGCGGTCAAGTCTACCGGGGCAGGTTCGTGCCAGGACAAGCAGCGGAGACAGGAATCGTTTCTGCCGACGATTGGAAAGCGGAAGTGTTAACCGCAGCGCCGAGGCCAGGTGATGCCAATGGAAAGAAGGCAGAAAATAATTTCATTTTCGCGGGCGATCGTTCCGTTTTCGCCTCGACTGATGTCCGTCTTGGCCCCGACAGTTGGTGCGACGACGAGGAGGTACGGGCAGTCGGCGTCGGCCGCGTGGCCGCTGGGATGCTCGCCCGCGGCGAGACAACTGATCCGATCGAGCTCGTGCCGGACTACCTGCGACCGAGCTCAGCGGAAGAAAAGGCCGGCTGATTTGGTTTTTGCCGACGGCTTGTCACCGCTTGCATTTCGGGGGATTCTAGAGCGAGACTGAGACAGTGGGCGGGATGATCGCTGGCGGCGACGGTCGCGGTGGTTCGTCCACAGCGATCTTTCGCCATTGGAGGAAAGTCCGGGCTCCGCAGGGCAGGATGGTCGATAACGTCGACCGGCCGTGAGGTCAGGGAAAGTGCAGCAGAGAGTAGACCGCCGAACGGTTCGCGGCCGCTCGCTCCCACGAGCGTCGGCAGCGGATGCGTGGTAAGGGTGAAACGGTGCGGTAAGAGCGCACCAGCGGCCGGGGTGACTCGGCCGGCTCGGTAAACCCCATCCGGAGCTAGACCAAACAGGGTGCAATCGAGGCGGCCCGCCTCGTCATCGACATCCGGGTAGGTCGCAGTGGAGGCGGCGAGCAATCGTCGTGCACAGATAAATGGTCATCGGCAGCGATTCGCTGTTACAAAACCCGGCTTACAAGCCCACTGTCTCGGTCGTTCTTAAATACGCCGACGGTTCACATTCATTCAATTCTTCGCCCCATGACCGTATCGAGGTCCCACGAACGCTACCTCCGCCAGTCGCAGTTCGACCCGATCGGTGAATTGGGACAACAACGAATCGAGGCGGCGCACGTCGCCGTACTCGGCTGCGGCGCCCTCGGTACGGTGGCCGCTGACCAACTCGCTCGCGCCGGCGTAGGCAGGCTACGCCTGATCGACCGTGATCTCGTCGAATGGAGCAACCTCCAGCGGCAGAGCCTCTACACCGAAGCCGATGCCGAGGCCGGAGCGGCCAAGGTCGAAGCCGCCGCCCACCATCTGCGTCAGATCAACTCGTCGATCCACATTGAGGAGCACGTGGTCGACATCACCCCTGCCAACATCTCGCAGCAGCTCGAGGGTGCCGACATCGTCATCGATGCGACCGACAACTTCGCCGCCCGTTTATTGCTCAATGACTGGTCATTGAAAACGCAAACGCCCTGGATACATGGCGGCTGCATCGGCGCGAACGGGCAAGTCCGCCTGTTCACGGGCGCAGCCCCCTGCCTGCGATGCCTGCTACCACACCCACCCGCCCCTGGTGAAACCGCGACATGCGATACGGCGGGCGTGATCGCCCCTGCGACCCACCTGATCGCTAGCCTACAGGTCTGCGAAGCGATCAAGTGGATATCGGGAAACCGTTCGAACGTTCGCAGCGAGATTTTGTCGGTCGATCTATGGCACAATCAGTTTCGCTCGATCGCGCTGTCGGCCGATCCGAGTTGCCCAGCCTGTGGCCTCCGCCGCTATGACTTCCTCGACGCAGAAGAAGATGTTTCAGCCGAATCGCTCTGTGGCCGCGATGCAGTGCAAATCGCCGGCTCGGGACAAAGAGTTGATCTGCAACGCATGTCCAATGCTTGGCAGTCCATCGGAACCGTCAAAACGTCTCGATTCTTCGTTCGCTTATCGCTACCCGACGAGCGAACCGTGACCCTGTTTCGTGATGGGCGAGCCGTGATCAGCGGCGTCCGCGACATCCCCCATGCTCGCTCACTGTTCGATCGCTACGTTGGCTCATGACCATGTCTGGTATGTTCTTGGGTAAAACTCCATCAGGCAGTGGCCGAGAACTCAAAGGATACTATGACTGACCAACCGCAAGAACACGCTCGCTGGATGGACCACATCGGTCCTGCATTGATTTTGGCGACGGTCGTGATCGGGCCGGGCAGCTTGACGCTGAACACCATCGCCGGCGGCACCTATGGCTATCAACTGCTGTGGGTACCCGCGATCGGTACCATTTTCATGCTGGTGTTCACATGGATTGCCGCGCGGATCGGATTGGTGACGGGGCGGACACTGTTCGACTTGACCCGGCAGGCCTACGGCCGGGGATTGGCCGCCCTGGGTAGCTTCGGTGGGTTTTTGGCCGTGCTCGCCTTTCAAGCCGGCAACAGCGCAGCGGTCGGATTTGCAGCTGCGGCGATCCTCGGGGGCGACTTCCGGGTCTGGGCGGCCGTGTTCACGCTCGTTGGACTCGCACTGGTTTTCCTGCCCAACCTCTACGAGAAACTCGAACTGCTCGTCAAAGTAGTCGTCGGGCTGATGCTCGTGACGTTCGCCGGAACGCTGCTGATGGTTGGTATCGACGTCCCCGAGGCAGCGAATGGCCTGATCCCCAATTTTCCCGATGCCGACGCGGCGCTGCTGACTCTGGGGATGGCGGCGACAACGTTCTCGGTCGTCGGCGCCGTTTACCAGGGCTATCTGATGCGTGAGAAAGCCTGGGGCACGGAGCACTTAGCCTCGGAGAGCATTGACAGTTTGATTGGGATCAGCGTGTTGGGATTGATCTCGACAATCATTCTGTTAACCAGTGCCGCCGTGATGCAGGGCGCCGATACCTTCTCAGCCCAAGCGATGGCGATGCAACTCGAACCACTCGTTGGCTCCTTCGCTTTCTATCTATTCACTTTCGGATTCTTTTTCGCCAGTCTGTCGTCATTGATCGTCAATCCGTTGATCGGCGGCACATTGCTGGCCGATGGCTTGAATCAAGAAACAAAAATGGAAGGCCGTCCGGTCAGAATCTACACAGCGATCGCCATCCTTGTCGGGTTGGCGATTGTTTTGGTCTTCGATGGTTCGCCGATTGAGTTATTGCGATTTGCGCAAGGTGTCGCAGTGATCGCATTCCCCGTGCTCGGTTTCTTAATCCTCGCGATCGGTCGAAATCGTGAGTTGATGGGCGTCTACGTTACGCCGCTGTGGGTGCATGCGATCGCGATCGTCGGTTATGCAGTCCTCATCGCGATCGTCATCAACTATGTGAGAATCATCCTCGCCTGAGTAACGACGCTGGTACCATGAAGCGATACGCGAAGTTGGATTCAAGAATGAGTACGCTCGGAGGACCTTCCATGATGAAACGTCGACAATTCCTTTCCCAATGCTCTGCCCTTTCATTGGTTGCCGCGATCGCCCATCGCCTACCGGCGAGCAGTCCCTCACGTCGGCCACGTGTTCTGCTGCGCTCTTCATGGCAATGCGTCAATATTGGTGACATCGCGCACACACCGGGTGTGCTAGCACTCTTAGAGGAACACCTTCCGGATGTGGAGGTGACCTTGTGGGCGTCGGGGAACCTGACCGAGGAAGTCGCCGCCATGGAACACGCGCGGTTCCCCAAACTGAAGATTGTCAAAGGGACAATCAACGATACGGGCAGAGCCTCCAATGATGATCTGCAAGCGGCCATTGCGACCACAGACTTCCTCCTGCATGGCTCGGGGCCCTCGCTAGTAGCAGCCCGCGATGTCGCTGCCTTCACCAGACACACCGGAAAACCATTCGGTGTCTATGGGATAACCCACGGTTCGTATCGGTCAGGGGGCGCCGACCATCTACTCAGCGATGCGGAATTCGTATTCTTTCGTGACTCGGTGTCGCTCGAATTGGCGAAGGAAGAAGGCGTGAACTGTCCCGTGATGGAATTCGGTCCCGATGGTGCATTCGCCTGCGATCTACGGGCCGATGAGAAGGCGGAGAAGTTCCTTGCCGCAAACGGACTGGAGCCTGGCAATTTTCTGTGTTGCCTTTCGCGACTTCGCTACACACCCTATTGGACCATCCCCGGTGACCATCGCAAAGCAAATCCCGATCGCGTTGCACGTAACGAGGCGATGCGGGAACACGACCACGCGCCTATCCGCGAAGCAATTATCCGTGTGATTCGAGAAACCGATCGAAAGGTCTTGCTCTGTCCGGAAGACATGACGCAGATGACTGTTGGTAAAGAGAACCTCTACAACAAGCTCCCTGCTGATGTACAGCGACGCGTGGTTTGGCGGAAAAACTTTTGGCTGACCGATGAAGCGCTCAGCGTCTACGTCCGCAGCGCAGGGCTGTTTGGTAGCGAGATGCATTCACCCATTATGGCCGTTGGCAACGGCATCCCTGCGATCGTTTGCCGCTTCGCCGAGCAGACGAGCAAAGGATTCATGTGGCGAGACATCGGTTTGGATGAATGGCTGTTTGATCTGGATATTGAATCCGAAGCAGCCGCCATCCCCGACGCTGTTCTGGCGATGGCCAGCGATTTTGCCGCCGCTCAAGCCAAGACGGAGAAAGCTAAAGCGTTCGTACAGAAACGCCAACGAGAAACGATGCAGGTCCTCCAACAATCTCTGAGCGACGGCGAACGAGAAATCGAGTAGCGGATCTCAGACGATTCTTACTCGATGTCCGAGGCGGCACGCGGGTCAACCTGCAAGCTCGCGAGGTAGGCGACGAGATCGCGGAGCTCACGGGCAGAGATGAGGTTGGCCAACCCGAGAGGCATCGAGGATTGGCCTTTCTTGCGAGCGACAATGAGTTCTTTCTCGATCCGGTGGTGGGCACCATCGGCGGCGATCAGCTCGACCCAGTCGTCGTCTTCCGAGGCGACGATTCCAATGAATACACTGCCATCCTCATCAGCGATGACCGCTGTTTCAAAGCCTTCGGCGATTCTCGCGTTGGGCAGGCAGATCGACTCGAGAAGCTGGCGACGAGAGAGAATTTTCCCAACCGTGGTCAGGTTTGGCCCGACTTCCCCACCTGCCCGGTCGACTTGATGGCACCGCACACAGGACAACTCAGTCTTTCCGAAAAAGAGTTTTTTACCCGCGTCGGCGTCGCCTCCGTTGAGGCTGTCGAACCAAGCGGCGAGTGGTTCGGTGGACTGCAACTTTTCTTCATAGGCTGCGATCTTCGCCTCCGACCCCGGTAGGCGACGGCGGGCCGCTTCAGCAACATTGAGCCGCACGTCGCTGGGCAACTCACCGCTGAGGTAGTCCTGCAATCCGATCGAGATGTACTTTCCCGCGTGGGGCGAATCGTTGGCCGCAATCAGGTCCCACGCCAATCCTCGCACCGGTTGGCTGGAACTCTTCGTCGCGGTGACCAATCGTTCGAGAGATCCGGCGGCGTCGTAGCGTCCGAGTACACGGAGACTCGCCAGCACGATGGCAGTGGGCTGTTCCAAGTCGACTTCTCGAGCGAGTTCGATCGCGAGTGGCTTTTCCAATCGAGACAACGCCGTCAAGGCTGCTGCCCGCTTGGACGGGTTGAGCGATTTATCGGTAAATCGCTTGACCAGGTTCGGTGATATTTTCGCGATCCCGAGCGTCGAACCCACGTCGATCGCTTTTTCGCGGACCGGGCCACTGGCGAGCATCAGCTCATCGATGCGGCCGGTCATGGCGACTTTGGCAATGGATTCGTTCGCCGCACTGGGCGATCGCGGACTGCCGGGTAGCGGTTTGTTGCCTGGCACAGGTCGGGGCGGCAACGGGTTGTACTTGTTGGACACCCGGCACAACGGCCCAGGGTCGGACCAATCGGCGAGTGAATCGATCGCTTCAATTCGAGCCCACTGCGGCGAGCGGTCCGATGCCGCAAACTCCGCGATGGCTGCCGCCGCGGCGGGCGTTCCAATTCGGAATCCAGCCGAGAGCACCCGCCTGAGTAACGGTTCAGAATCAATCGGTAGGTCAGGCCGACTGATCATCTCGGCCAAACGTTCTTGAGCGACTGGGATGGGCGCGTCATGAATCGCCATCGCAGCCTCAGCAACGACTAGCGTCTCAGCATCGCCTAGGAACTCGGCAACCTTCTCACTGCGACGATTTCGCAGGGCCGCTACGGCGGCGCGGCGGATGTCGATGGAGTGGTGAGTTTGCAGATTGACGAGCGACGCCACCTCGGGAACAGCAGCCATGAAACGGATCGCGGCGTGCCGCAGCGAGGGATCTCGGTTGGCATTCAGCTCGACCCGCTTGAGGATCTTGGACATCGACGCGTTCTGGAGAGCATCTGTTGAGCCTGGCTGATCACCGGCTAGCAATTCGGCCAACCCCATCATGGCGTGGTAGGCGACACGGGCATCGTCGTCGTCGACAGCATCGATGAGCTGCTCAATCGAATCGACGTCATGTTGGTCGGCTGCCAAGCGACAACTGGCGGCGCGAATCCAGGGGCTGGCGTCCTCAAAACCCACACGAAGGGCCTCGAGCACCTGCAGACGCTGGTCGTCCTGCAACCGGACAGCATGTTCGGCGCCCCAATATCCGTGCAGCCGAAAGCGCGGATCGAGGGTGGTGTCGAGGGCAACCTGGATCAGCGATTCCGCCTCACCTCGACGCGCCAATTCCCACTGCGCAGCCAAGCGAACGCGGCGATCGACGTGGCTCAACCGAGACGCGAGCGTACTGGCATCGAGTTGCTCGACACCCGACGCCAACATCTCCTGGACCTCTGCCACGACCGGGGCATCGCGTTGGGATGGATCCGTAATCCGATAGACTCGGCCTTTGCCCAGTCCATCCCATCCGTTGACCCAGTCGCTGACGAGTAATTCTCCACTGGGCCCGAAGGCAACGTCGGTCGCCAGCACATTCCAAATGGGTTGGTCGTTCTCGCCGAGTTCGTAGAACGCACCGGCTTGGTTGAGTTCGAAGGATCGGATGCCGCTGTTGCTGGGGCCCCCACGAAAATCACACACCAAGAATCGATTCTTCAAGCGATCGCCAAACCCAGTACCAGGATAGAACGCAAGCCCCGAAGGACCATCGGTGAAGTTGGCGATCGGCGGAACGAGGTGGGCCGGTTGGTCGTTGTGATGCGGTTCCCAAATTTTCTGGCGTCCGAAGGGACCTCGATCGGGAAGATATTGGTAGTGCATTCGCCATCCGCTATCACCGCCCTCGAGCAACTGCACGATACGCGCTTTGTCGCCGCTATCGCTGTTGTTATCGACCGTGAACCAGTCGCCGTAATCGTTGAAAGCGAGTTCCTGTGGATTGCGCAGGCCGCGGGCGTAAATCGTCAAGTCGCTGCCATCGGGCTCGCAGCGAAACACAGCGCCCTGGTCGGGATGCGAGAGGATACGTCCATCGGGTGTGGAAATATGAAAACCGCGATCACCGATCGAAAAGTACAATCGTCCGTCATACCCCATCGTGAGGCCATGCAGGTCATGCCCTCGAAATGCCACGCGGACGCCATAACCATCCGACAGAACACTCCGCTGATCAGCAGTCCCATCATCATCGGCATCGGTCATCCGCCACAGCTTCGGGATGCACGTGTAATACACGTCCTCGCCATGGGCCAGCACGCTTGCGCCGGTGCCCTCTTCCAAGGCATGAAAGCCATCGGCAAAGATCGTGCTCTGGTCCGCTTTGCCGTCTCCATCCTCGTCGACAAGACGACGAATCCGGTCCTCTTGCTGTGCATACGCAGCTGCCCCTTCGCCGAGCAGTCGCTTGTGGTAGTCAATACGATCCTGAACTGTTTCAGCCGCGAGATCAGCGAGCACCCAGGCTTCGTCGTGAGCCCGGTTGTCGGTGACCCCGCGGTTCTGGCGAAAGGTTTCGCAAACGTACACTCGCCCCCGGGCATCGACATCCAAGGCGACCACATTGGCAATATCCGGCTCTGCTGCGAACAGCCTGATCTGCCAATCCGGTTCGACACGAATTGCCGACATCGCCTCGACAGGCTCATTGGAGGCATCGGCCACGTCGGCGACCGCGGCCGTCGACCGATTCGAGTCCGTCGACTCAGCCGCCGGTGTCGTTCGACCCGCCATCGACCCGACGGCGATCGCAAGTAGACAAGTAATCATTCGATGGGGGCGAGACAAACGATCGCCTGGGCGAGAATAACGAGACAGCAATGGATGTGACATAAGACGATTAGATCGAAATGGCAGCGATAGAGGATGACCGGAGAATCTGCCACAATTCAACGGAGGCAAACCAGACAATTCCGGCAACATGCACTAGGATAAGAGCATGTACTAGGATAACCGTCCCAAGCGGCACAGAACATGATTGCAGCCGCAAAATTTGACAAACAAATTCAACTCATCGATGTCCCAACCTCCCACAAACGACGGCGACGCGACCGACGGCATGGCTGCTGAGCTGCCGGTTCGCGGTGAATCCGACGAAAGTGCGAGACCGGTGGAGAAGGTATCTGCAAACGAGGAACCAGTCCGCCGGGGCAGCCCCTTTGCCCATTCGTCCGAGCCAAGCGATACGGTGTCTTCGGCGACACCTGAGCTGGTCCTGGATCCTCAATGGGGAGTGTTGCGGGCAGCCAATTGGGCATCCGCCTGGGTGGCGATCTGCGCCCTAGCCTGCCTCGGGCTCTTTCCCGCTGGCGGTGTGATCGTGGCGACCCTGGGCTGCGCCCTGGCCACCGTCGGGCTGTTCTCATCCCGCGTGATCGCCGCAGCCATGCTGCTGGGCCTTCACGCGTGGATTTTCTTCGCCTGCTATCAACGCCTATTCTGACTACGCTGCTTGCAACGAGCGATGCTGGCTCGCGAACTGGACCCACTGAGTGACTTCCTCCAGATCAGGCAACGCACCGCCGCGAGCAATCCGTTTGCCTTCACTCGACTGGGCGATCGCATCGACGAGCTCGAATAGCTCACTGGCACTGCACTGAGCCAACTCTTCTGCGGTCGTGACACCGGCAGCGACGAGGAACTGGGCATCGTGGCCACGCATCATCGGCACACGGCACACCAAAGTCGTCTGCTGTTGCCACTCGATAACGGTCGATGTCTCGACGCGTCGGTAATCGAGCCTCTCAGCGATCTCGGCGGCGTCTGCCTGCAACAGATCGTCGACGGTAACGATCCCGATCCGGTTGAGCCGTTCAGCCATACGAGGTCCAATCGATGGAGCATCGACCACGTCATCGGCGCGGTGGAGATAAAAACGTAATGTGGTCTCGGTCGAGGTTTCGGTTCGCTCGCTGGATTGCTTCCGACTCTGCTGCTTTCCCTCGCTCCGTGCGGACGAACTGCGTCGACTCTGCGTCGCCCCACTCCGCTCGGCCTTCCGTCGCGAGTTCCGCTCTGCACGCTGTGATCGCGTCGCCGCCTCGCTCGTCATCCGATATGAAGCGGGGGACGGGGAGGTTGACCGGGATTCCGTCGAGCGTTTGCGACTGCGTTTTTCCTCGCCTGTCCGGTGACGGTCACTGCCTTCGGAATCGTAGTCTCGAGTGAGCTCGTCGAGATCGTCCACGATCCGTTCAGCACGCCGTTCGACTTGGACTTCATAACGCTCTTGATCAAAATCGTCGTCTGTCAAATCGGCATCGCCGTTGTCGACATACTGCGTTTTCGTGGATCCACGCCGACTGCGGCGTGGCGCATCGGCCTGTTCACGGGCCACACGCGTCCGGACACCTCGCCCGTCGACCGTGCGACTGCGGAAGTTCGTGTGAACACTGTCGTTCGCCGAAGCGATCCAACTCGTGATTCGTGACAACTCATAGCTCGTTCCCGACAATAGAATACGTTGGCCGCGTTCGGTTGCCAGGAATGTTTTTACTCGATCGAGGAGATCCGTCGGATGAATCGCCGCGAGTTGAGCCGGATCGGTGATTCCGCATCCGACCAGCACTCGAGCATCGAAACCCCGGAGTTGAGGCACGCGGCACATCAAGCGACACTCCGCTTGCCAGCGACGTACCGTGCGAGCATCCACACCGGCCAAGCCGAGTGTATCGGCCAGGCGGTTGCTGTCTTGGTTCATCAAGTGCGTGATATGCGAAATACCGATCCGTCGAAGTCGCTCAGCGGCAACTGCATCCATCGAAGGCGCGGCATCAATCGGGCTGTCCACGGTCAGGAAGAAGGGGACGTCGTCGACATCGGAAATCGCTGAGCTATGGTGACGGGCCGTGAGGCTCTGTGCCACATCAGACGTCTGGGCCGCCCGCGATTGGGCCGCCCGCGATTGGGACATCGGCGAGTTTGTCGAAACCGTCGAGCTCTGGTCGGTGTAGTAGTACCCGTCGCGGCATGCTGCACCGGCGGCGGGCACGTCCGTCGCGGTCGAACTGTGATAGCTCTCGCCTCGCAGGCCAGCGCTCTCCCGCCAGGCGTGATCGAATTCTTGATTGACACGTCCTGCATCGGTCCAGTCCGGTTCACCTGCACGGCCAAATTGCTCGGCCGGCAAGCCGTCGACGCCGATTGTGTGCGGCCCGCTATAACGATCGTCACGCTGACCACCCCGCCACAGCGGTCGGTGAGCATGCACGACCCGCTGCGTGTGCAAGGCAAAATGACGGGCACCACAGCGTTGCAGGTAGTTCGCCAACGGATTGTGCTCAGTCAGAATCAACAGTTGCCGACCGGCGGCGGAATAATCCGCCAGGGCTGAGGCGATCGCGTCTCCGCTGATCCCTTCGGCCGTCCAATGCTCATAGGCGCCAGCGTCCGCTGCGTAGGGATAGTTCGAGTGACCGGCTGTGCGTGATTGCCCATTGGACGCGTAGTCAGCAAACAGCTCGCGATGCGTTTCGAGAACCAAAGGAATCCCATGCCCCATCCGGCCCAGTAGCTCGCCGGCTGCCATGCGGATCGCCAGGGCCGCGACAGCGCGAGTCGTCGCCGGTACGCTTCGTTCATCCGCATTGTCAATCGATACCGCGACACTGCGACCGGGCACGCTATCAGGATCGACGGGATTGCCCCGATCGGACGCCAACGACGTGTAGCGGTCGGCCGCGATCGGCGACGTGGACCAGCGGATGAGCCGGTGACGACCGTTGGAAAGCCGAACCAACCAGCGGCTGGAAAGTTCAGCCAGCGAAGATTCATCTCGCAGTTGCGGGCGGCAGCGATTCAATTCTGAAATCAATTCGTCGCGGCGACGCTGCAGCCGAGTGATGTCATCATGGGAATGATAATTGAGTTGCACGCTCGGGGCAGATCGCCGAGGCCTCGCCGCTTGGAGCTCTCGATCGAAACCTTCGATGCTCCGGTGGCAGCCAGCGATTTCTGTATCGAGCGAACGCAGTTCCGCAGTAATTGCATCGAAACGCCCGGTCATGTCCGCCTCGTAGCCGTGCCCTCGCCCAGCCGTTCTGCCCATCCCAATCGAATAGACTGAATCAACGATGGGTAGGAAACGTTGTGCATGTCGCAGCACGGCGGTCTGGTCTAGAACGACACGTAATTCTTGCTCGACGCTCGCAAGCTCTTCGACCGCGGCACTGCGTTCGGACGTCCAGTCGGGATGGTGGCTCGTGAACCGAGAAAACGAAGGCCGAGTCGCGAGCGACTGGCCCGCCAACGCTTCGACCACGCGGCGACGGCGAGCGAGCAGGTGATCCAGAGTTCGGTTCAGCTCAGCGGTGGTCGCGTCGAGATAGGAGGGCTGCACATAGTCACGATGGCGCAGTTGCTCGCGTACGCGGCGCAGTGATTGCTCAATGGCACCATCGCGTTCATTTTCGACGAGCCAAGAGTGTGGGTCCAAGGGGTGACCGGCCGCCGCCGAGGGCTTCTCAAACCGTGAGAGCAACCAATCGAGATGACGGGTGGTTGATTCGATCCGCATGGCGAGATCGTCAACGGGGCGTAGCGGTTGATAGGCCGATGCATAAAAGTCGGACCAGGGGCGATCGCTGCGATAATGGTCCATTGCGCGGACGAAGTAACCATACCGTCGGCCTCGCAGCCAGCCGTCGTCGAGCCAGTCGTACGATTCGGGGACCGTCGCGTCGGTTCGTCCCGAGGCACTCAAAAGATCACGCAAGGATCGCACGTCTGCGAGCACGCGGCGTAGCGACACAATCTCTTGGTCAGCTTGGCGAATGCAGTTCTGCAGTTCCTCCGATGACACCGACTGCCACGCCGAGGGAAGAGTGTACGATGCCGCAGTAGCGTAGCCGTAACCGGGCTCCATCGTCGATGCCGGGTAGTTCCCCTGCCGATCGAGATGGCTGTCGAGCTCGGCCATCCATCGCTGCAGTGCCGCAGCACGACTGCGGAGCGAATCGGCACGCTGATGGAGGGCTCGCAATCGAGCATCCCGAGCGATCCAGTGGGCATCGGCTCGTCGGGAGTGGAGCGACGAATCGACTGGGCCGAACTCGCTGGCATCGTACGAGCCGGTCACGCCATGATGATGACGCTCTCGTAGCTCCGCATCACGACGGGCGATCAACTCGTTACGCCGCCGCAGTAACTCATCTCGTCGACGAAGGCAGTCATCGCGATGCCGGCTGAGCGTTTCGATCTCACTGGCGCTGCACGCCGCGATGTGTTCAGGTTCGCCAACGCCATCGACGCCGCGGTGATAGACACCCTCACTCGCCAATCGTTTCCCCAGTTCGGCTTCCACGTCAGCGAGTTCGGCTCGCATCGCGCGGCGCCGGCGGTCATCGAGCGCCGCGGGCGAAACAGAACCGCTCTCGTGCGCAAAGCCGCGTTCATTGAAATGAGAGGTTTCGTTCTCGAAGGGCAGGGGAGCCAGATTGGGTTGATCCAATCCAGCCGAGATGCAGGCAGCGACAACACGAGAGGGACTGCTGATCGTCGTGTCGACCATCACGCCATCGACGATGGATTCCGGTATGCGGATATTGCCGAGCGTTCGCGAAGCCAGAGAGGACTGACCCTGACGCGTGCCGGCCGCGTTGCCATGACGGCCCGCTCCCGGTGCAGCAACGTCAAACCAGCCGTCGGTGTAACCGTTCCATGAGCCGGCCACTTCACCGCGTGACTCAAATTCAACATTGCGTCGGCCACCCGGGGATCCGTCTTGCTCGCGGCGACAATGAATCCAGCCGTTTTGGTGGACCCAGACCACGCGTCCCGCCGAACCGCTAAGCATGCCCCGAGGGTAGTCGCGGTCGATCAGTGAATCGCGAATGAATCGACCGATCGCGGTCTTGCCCGATCCGGGCGCCCCCAGAACCACGTTGAGATGGTGAGACAGGGGTCCCAACTCCACATGGCTCAAGGGACCATGACTGTCAATTTCGATTCGATCCAACAACATCGCGGACGCTCCATTCCATGGGTGCGATAGCTGGCACCCACCCGGGTACCAACCGACTTCAGCGAAGGCCTGGGGCACTCCTGCCCCTGGCGGGATCCTTCGCCATAAAAATTTCCTGCATCGACTTTAATCGAAATGGCAATTTTGCCGAAAGAGCGATTCCGTGAAACTCAATCAAATGCCGTCAAGAGAACTTGATCTGATCGTTGAGCGTGCAGATATCGTAGATGTAACCGATGCCGAACAAGCCGCCGGTGACCAGGTAAACCAGTCCGGTGAGCAGTTTTCCCATGTAAAACCGATGGGCGCCGAACAGTCCTAAGAAGATCAACAGGATCCAGGCGATGCTGTAGTCCGTCTCGCGAGCCGGGTAGCGATACTCCGCCTCTTCGGACATGGCGGGGATCAAGAACAGGTCCACGATCCAACCGATCAGCAGCAATCCACCGGTAAAAAACCAGAGGGCCCCCGTCAAAGGCTTCCCGTAATAGAAACGGTGGGCACCCGTGAAGCCAATAATCCAGAAGAGGTAACCTATCAAGACCGGGTGGGTCGGCGGTGAAAATTCCGCTGGCTGACTTCGTGAAGAATGAAAATCGTCGGGGGAGGCAACGTGTGGCTGCGATGGAGACATGGATGCTCTGCAATCAAAGGGACGGAGCCGAAATAGGCATGATGCGATAACCTATTAGGCTGGGTTTGACACCAATCCGGGCGCGTGTTCTCGCGCTGTTTTGGCAGTCACAGCAATCAACAGGTGCGTTCTGGATGCATATTCTGTGCCAGTCAAAATCGGCCGCCCCGCCGCCTCCGATCGTCCCCACGTCGTCCCCACGTCGTCCCCAGATCGTCGCCTGGTCGCCGCCTCCGTTGCTGCGACCACGCTCGGCGGTGGATCCTAGGAGACCAGATTCGCTTCGTACGCAGTGATTTTGTCTTCCTGCTGCAGCGTCTGGGCGATGTCGTCGAGGCCGTGCAACAGCTTCTCACGGCGACTGGCGTCGATCTCGAAAGACCGTTCGAACCCGGCCCCGTCCGACACTGTTTGATTTTCCAAATCGACGGTGAGTTGATACGGGTTGCCCTGAGCAGTCCGCTGGAACAGCTCTTCCACGTCGGCTTCGCTCAACACGATCGGCAACAATCCGTTCTTGAACGAATTATTGAAGAAAATATCGGCAAACGAGGGGGCAATGATGGCGCGGAACCCATAATCGTCGAGTGCCCAGACGGCGTGCTCGCGACTGCTGCCACTACCAAAGTTCTGGCGCGCGATCAGGATCGACGCTCCTTTGACATTCACTCGGTTGAGCTCGAATTCGGGGTTCTCGGTCGTGCCGTCATCGAGAAAACGCCAATCATAAAACAAGAACTGGCCAAAACCAGTCCGTTCGATTCGCTTGAGAAACTGCTTTGGGATAATCGCGTCGGTATCGATGTTGGCGCGATCGATCGTCGCGACAACGCCTTGATGGACAGTGAAGTGTTGCATCGGAAGCCTTCGGCTTGGAGCCGCTAACGTTTCGTCAGCAGCTCAGTAGGTGAATGAAGTAAGTGTGAGAAATAAACGGGGTAGGCTAGCGATAATCCCACTGACGGATATCGAAAAAGTGACCCTTGATGGCGGCGGCGGCAGCCATCGCGGGACTGACCAAGTGGGTTCGACCGCCTTTGCCTTGCCGACCTTCAAAGTTCCGATTGCTGGTACTGGCACAGCGTTCGCCCGGAGCGAGTTTGTCGGGGTTCATGGCCAAACACATGCTGCATCCAGCTTCCCGCCAATCCAATCCGGCGTCGACGAAGATCTTGTCGAGACCTTCCTTCTCGGCTTGAGCTTTGACCTGACCGCTGCCGGGCACAACCATCGCATTGACGTTGCTACTGCACTGGTGGCCTTTGACGACGGCGGCGGCGGCTCGCAGGTCTTCGATCCGGGCATTGGTGCATGAGCCAATGAAAACACGGTCGATGTTGATATCGGTGATCCGTGTGCCCGCTTTCAAATCCATGTACTGCAACGACAGGGCAATCGTTTTCTGCTCGCCGACATCGCTCGAGTCGGCCGGGTCGGGTACGCAGCCATCGACCCCAAGGACCTGCCCAGGGTTAGTCCCCCAAGTGACCTGTGGACGAATGTCGCTGCCCTGATAGACATTGCTGCGATCGTAGGTCGCGCCCGCATCGGTGGGCAGCTTCTTCCAACGTTCGACGGCGGCGTCGAAATCTTGTGGGACTTCCGGTCGCCCTCGCAAGTAGTCAAAGGTGGTTTGGTCCGGAGCGATCATCCCGGCGCGAGCGCCAGCTTCGATCGACATATTGCAAACCGTCATCCGCTCTTCCATCGACATCGCGCGGACGCAATCACCGGTGAACTCGAGCACATAGCCGGTCCCACCGGCCGTCCCGATCTCGCCGATCAAGTACAAAATCATGTCCTTGGCGGTAACACCCCGGGGCAACTCACCATCGACGCGGAGCTCGAACGTTTTCGGCTTGAACTGCAACAGCGTCTGCGTCGCCAACACATGCTCCACTTCGCTCGTTCCGATACCGAAAGCGAGCGCCCCAAAGGCTCCGTGGGTGGCGGTGTGCGAATCGCCGCAGACGATCGTCATGCCCGGTTGGGTGTAGCCGTTCTCAGGGCCGATGACGTGCACGATGCCCTGGCGGACATCATCGATGTCGAACAGTTGCACACCGAATTCCTGACAGTTTTCTCGCAGCGTCTGGATCTGCTTGCGAGCGATCGGATCGGCGATCGGCAAACTGCGGTCGGAGGTCGGAACGTTGTGATCGGGCGTGGCGATTGTCCGCTCGGGCCGGCGAACGGCCCGGTCGTTGATCCGCAATCCCTCGAATGCCTGGGGGCTGGTCACCTCATGAACGAGGTGCAGGTCGATGTACAGAATCGACGCTTCGTCTTCGGGAGCGTAGACGACGTGCTCGTCCCAAATTTTGTCCAACAACGTACGGTTGCCGGTCGAGACGGGGGGAGTGGCCGATGTGGGGGCAGCGGCAGCGGAGGGGTCAGACATCGAGCAGCGGGAATTATACCAGGAGCGAACATTCTGCGAGAAACACTTCTCGCGAGCTATCGCTCACACTGTCGGCACTCATCGCTGAAATGTCAAGATCTCCCCTCAAAACACGGGCTCTGGGGGCGCCGCAAGATACTAAACCGGTTCTTCAATCAGTTCGTGGATCCGGTCATGCTGATTCGGGACGATCCGCGTCACACTCACCTTGGTTCGACGCAGTTCTTCGACCTCACTGACGAGCTGTGAGAGTAGATCGGAGAGCTCCATCGCGGCGTTCTCGCCAATATTGACCGTCAGGGCTTTGCGTGAATTGAAACTGAGACCTCGATTGTCCATGGTACTGTTATCCCGTCGCTGAAAAATTAGAAGATGAGTGAAGAAAAGAGTTTCGTCAGAGGGAAGGATAATCCATCCCATTCTGTGCACAACTCAGAATCTATTCAACCGTTACACTCTTCGCCAAGTTACGTGGTTTGTCCACATCGCAACCCCGCAGAACGGCGATGTGATAGGAGAGCAATTGCAGTGGCACGACAGATACAATCGGCTGGAGGAACTCCGGAGCTTCGGGAATCATGATCACATCGTCAGCAATTTTGCGAATTTCTGTGTCGTTGGAGCTTGCGATTGCGATTACGGGGCCTCCGCGCGCCTTTACCTCCTCCATATTGGACAATACTTTGTCATACGTGGTCCCTCGAGGCATGATGAACACGCTCGGAGTTTCCTCTTCGACCAACGCGATAGGGCCGTGTTTCATCTCGGCCGCTGGATAGCCTTCCGCGTGGATATAGCTGATTTCCTTCAGTTTGAGGGCTCCCTCGAGAGCTGTGGGAAAATTGTATCGGCGTCCGAGGTACAGCACATTGGTTGCCGATTGGTACTTCTCGGCGACACGGCGGACTTCGTTGTCGCAGGTCAACGCCTGCTCGATCATGGCGGGCAACCGCCGTAAATCCTCGATAATTTGCTGGCCGGTCTCAAAGCTCATATGCCGCATCCGCCCAAAATACAGGGCGAGCATCGCCAGCACGCAGCACTGGCTCGTGAAAGCCTTCGTGCTCGCGACACCAATCTCAGGCCCCGCGTGCAGGTACACCCCTCCATCGGAAGCCTGGGCGATGGAACTGCCGACGACATTACAAATTGCCAGGGTGCGGTGCCCCTTCCGCTTGGTCTCGTTGAGCGCCGCGAGCGTATCGGCGGTCTCGCCACTTTGAGTGATTCCGAACACGAGAGTGTTGTTTTCGATCGGCGGATTGCGATACCGCAATTCGCTCGCGTACTCCACACAGACCGGGATTCGCGACAGTTCTTCGATCATGTACTCACCCACTAGCGCCGAGTGCCAACTCGTGCCACATCCGGTGAGGATGATTCGTTCGACGCTGCGGAGCTGCTGTGGGGTGAGGTTGAGACCCCCGAAGACGGCCGTGGCATCTTGGTCGTTGAGACGTCCGCGCATCGCGTTTCGCAACGCATCGGGCTGCTCGTAGATCTCCTTGAGCATGTAGTGCTCGTAGCCATTGAGGCTGACTTCACCGGATTCAGCCTCGAGGGGCTGGATCTCAACACGCACCTTACCGCTGTCGCGATGCAGGACGGAGAACCCGTCCGCAGTCAGCACAGCGAGCTGGTGGTCGGCGAGGTACACGATACGATCAGCTCGGCCAGCAATCGGCGATGCGTCACTGGCCAGAAAATACTCGCCCCGCCCGACGCCGATCACCAACGGGCTGCCGAAGCGGGCGGCGATCATGAACCCGGGCTTATTACGAAAAACGACTCCCAATCCATAAGTCCCTCGCAATTGAGCGATCGCCCACTGCACCGCGGTGACGTAGCGGGCATGCGGCTGCCCCTCGGTCGCCGGCGTGTTAGCGAGCCCTTCAGCGATGAGGTGCGCGATGACCTCCGAATCGGTCGCCGACTGGAAGACATAGCCTTTCTCGAGCAGCCCATCTTTGAGCGACTGATAGTTTTCGATCACCCCGTTGTGGACAAGCACGACTTCGCCGTTTCCGCCCACGTGGGGGTGTGCATTGACCTCGGTGGCTGGTCCGTGGGTCGCCCAACGCGTATGACCAAGACCGAGCGTGCCAGCGGGAGGGTCGCCTAAACGATCTGCGAGGGATTGGATCCGGCCGACCGCGCGGGTGACGTGGATCTCGTCGTCGCTAGCAATCGCTACACCAGAACTGTCGTAGCCCCTGTATTCCAGGCGACGGAGCCCCTCGACGAGGAAATCTGCGGCATCGTCGCCACCAACATATCCAACAATTCCACACATCGTACAGCTACAGCCTTCCTGTCGAAGATGGCAATCGCAAGAGAGCCACCCTGGGTCAAGAAAAGAAAACGTCGGGAAAAGAAACGCGAAAAAGGAGCCACCATTCAAGACAGCTCCTGCGCAGGGTTTCGCAACTCTATCGCCTGACGTCAAGGTCTAAGAATCTGTCCGCCGTTTTCTCCCGCCGCCTGGATCAACCTGCCGGAGGCGTTATCGCGGATCGATTCTTATGTGAAATTCTTGTTCAGATGTCATCATCCGCCTGGCTTCGTTCTCAAATCTCGCGAGCAAAAGTTGGGTTCCACTGGACGCGATGGGCGATCGGACGGACGGGGTTGGACACGGAATTCCGCGATTGCCAACCGGTTTGGCGGGCACCGAGTTCTGGTGTCTCGACCGGATTTGCGTCTCGCGGATCGGGCAAGGTCTGGGGTTCGTCTTCGCTTCCGTAGCCGCCATCGGCATCACGATCCGACGAACTCGGCGTGCCTTCGGACCCTCGCTCGGGAGCGTCGATCTCAACACGGCCCATCCGGGATTGGGGAACGTCGCTGTCGTTCTGGGCAGGGGCTTCGAGCACCGAATCCCCGTCGTCTGGACTCACTCGATTGCTCCGCACCGAATCGCTAGGTTCCTGAACGCTTGAGGATTCAAACGGGACGCACTCGGTCGTTGACTCGATCACTGGCGAGAAAGACGAGTAGCCGCTGCTGATCGCGGAGCTGAACGGATCGACGTACGACAAGGGAATCCGTTGGACGACTCGGCGGGGCACCATGCGTTGAACAGTGTAGGGCTCGTACTTCGCAACGGTCACGGGACGCATGACCTTTCGACGCACCTCTTCTTGCTCGTAGTACTTCACCGTGATCGGTTCCGTCTTGGTTTCGTAGACCATTCGCGTGCTCTGCACAGGCACCTTGCGAATGCGTTGTTCGGCGACCCAGCGTTTATGCTCGACGGGCACCTTGCGAGTGGTCGTTTCGGTGATCGGACGGCGGATCGTGTACGGCACCTTTCGAGTCGTCGTCTCAGGAACCATTCGGGTCTTTTGCACGGGGACGTTCTGCGTGACGACTTCAGACTGCATACGCTGCACCTGGACAGGCACGTTCTGCGTGACGACTTCGGATTGCATCCGGGTGACCTGCACCGGGCGTTGAACCTGGCGCGACTGCGGCACAAAGGAGGTCTGGGCAATATCCTGAGTGATGTAGTTGGGCCGATAGACCATTTGGGTTTGGGTGGTCGGCGGAGTAAAGGTTTGAGCCATCACGGGTGCCCCTTTGACTCGCGCGAAAATCCCCAGCGGTCCAGGGACGGCATAGGCCCGCGGGTTCCACGCCATGGTGTTCTGTACCGCTCCCGGGGTGACAGTTGTCTGGGGCACGAATCCACCTGCGTCAATGGTCTGCTGGCGAGTCGTCGTCACTGGGCGAAACGACGTCACCGTTTCGGACTGATACTGCGTCTCGACGACGGGGCGTTGCACGGTGTACTGACGCTGGACCATCTGCGTTTCAGTCACCGGCCGCTGCACCGTGTATTGCTGCTGGTACATCTGCGTTTCGGTCACCGGCCGGTAGGTCGTGACCTGCTCTTCCCGCTCTGCCGTTTCATTGACATATCGCGTCTGGGTCACCGTTTCGTCCCGATAGGAGGTTTCGGTAACAGGTCGGTAGATCGTGTAACGTTCTTCCCGGTAGCTCGTTTCCGTAACGGGCCGAGCAACTTTGTAGGTGCGTTCTTCGGTCCGCGTCCGGAGCACAGGGCGGAAACTCGTGACCTCTTCCTCGACCATTTTGGTCTCGTAGGTCACCCGCGTGCGCTCGACGGTTTCAGGCTGCATCACCGTTTCGCACTCGAGACGGTAAGCGGGTTGGAAACAACAGGCATCCTGGGCCGAGGCAGCAGGGATCCCAGCGGCCATCAGCGAGGCCAGCAAAGCGGCACCGTTGGAGCGAGTGAAAAGCGAGGCGAGGTGTTTTTTCTGCATGATGTTCATGACCGTCAGTTTCATAGTGCTGCTTGTAGTAGCCATCGTGGACAGTAGCATTCGGACTGGCAGGTCAATCTTTTCCCCGTGCGGTGGCAACAAACCACCGGCCGGATTATTCGATTGAGCGAGGCCAAAGGAAATCCACCCACTTCGTTTGCGATGGAGAAGCTTTGCCAAGCAGATGCCGTAACTCAAAGCAATATCCACGCTGTAATAGCCTAGGCAGGACTTGAGAAAATTGTGGAAAAAACCCTGAAAAAAGTGGACTTTTACACGAGGTCCGTTGGGACAGTTTCGCTAGATTGCCAAGCCTGTTTCGCAGTCGCCACAACCGTTGCATTTTCTCAACAAATTGAAAATCCACGATTTGCTCTGGAACCGTCCAGCCCCGATTCGCTATGCCTTGGGGCACGAAGCGGGCCCGCAGGGATTTGTGGGCTTATCGCTATTTCGTTTCCACGCACATATGTTCACTTAACACGACTCGCTGCGATTGGCAGCCGGACGTGCACCCCGAACATCCACCGGCAGGGAGAGACCGCCGTGCAAACGCTCAAAACATCCGCCATCGTCGTGCTTATGATGACTGTGCTCTACGGAGCCTACGTCTCCATGACGACGCCGCCTGATTCCTTGCCACCCGGCCTGCAATCGGTGCTGGTGGAGTCTGAAAACAGCGAGTTCAGCGATGGCTTGCCCGACGATTTCGCCGATTTCGGGATCGATACCGGGACCCCCGAAGGCATGGGCGACTCGCCCATGGCATCCGGGATGCTCGGCCCCCCAATGGACCCCGCCGACCCGGCTCAGCACGGACCAGGGCGGCGAGGGAATCCAGGCTCTCTAGGAGGCCCTGGCGACCGAGCTAACAACGACGCGCTCGCTGGCCCCGGCGGCCCGCCCGAGACGCCTTCGTTCCAACTCAGCGATGTCGATGTGAATGATGAACTTCCACCCGTCGCCAGCCGCTTGCCGGTGGTCGCCGCTGGCGAATCCGCCAGCGTCGCGGCCGACCCGAACCGCCAATACCCGTCGACGGGCTCGAGTTTTAGCCTGCCCGATCCCAACGAAACCGCTGAGATGGGATTGCCCGAGTCGCTGGATAACGCGCCGCAGTCGCCCGAAAACACCTCGTCTCCGGCAACCGACACCGCGGATGCAGGACTCGCCAACGCCATTGCCACCGCGGACCGGCAGTTTCAAGAAGACCGACGCCGCGAAGCCCTGGCGACGTTGAGCCTGTTCTACGAAACACCCAATCTCAGCCAAAAACAACGCGAGCAGTTGCTCAGCCGACTCGATCCGCTCGCACGCGACGTGATCTATTCCTCGGAACACCTGCTCGAGGAACCCCACCGCGTCGGTGGCAACGAAACGCTGATGGACATTGCTAAAAAGTACGACGTCCCCTGGCAGCTGCTCGCCAACATCAACGGCGTCAGTGATCCCGTCACGGTTCTGCCGGGAACAGATCTCAAAGTCGTCCGCGGCCCGTTCCGCGCAGACGTGGATCTCGAGAATCACGAGATGACGCTCTTTCTAGGTGACCTGTACGCAGGCCGTTTCCCCGTGGGAATTGGCAGCGACCCCTCACCACGAACCGGTAGCTACACGATCCAAGAGAAAAAGTCCGCCAAGACCTACTACGACATGGCAGGCACCCCCGTCCCCCCGGGCAATCCACGCAACCCCTATGGGTCGATGTGGATCGACTTGGGGCAAGGCATCAGCCTGCATGGCAGCCCTCAAAACGACGAGGCAACCGATCAGGGCTGTATCAGCATCGCGGGTAACTACTCTCGCGACGTCTTCGGAATTCTCTCCGAAGGTTCCTCGGTCACCATCCGCTGAACCGCAGCGGCAAGGCCAGCAGGCAAACCCGCCTGAACGGGTTCGCCGGCCTCGCCAGCCAACTATTCCTTCTCTTCTTGCGAGCTGAAATCGCCTGCGAGGGCGATGACGAGCTTCTCGGGATCGATGTACTTCTTGATCGCCGCGTTGACTTGCTCGATTTCGGCGTCGCGAATCTGTTGTTCCTGTTGAGCGACCGCTGACATGGTGCGGTCGGTGAAGAGGGACATCAGCAGCATCGTTGCCAGCGATGCGTCGCCGGTACGGGAGATCCGGGCTGCTTGCAGATAAGCTTGCTTGGCAGCAGCGAGTTCCTGTTGCGTCACACCATCGGCAATCAATCGGTCGATCTCTTCACGAATAACCTTCATCAATTTGTCTTTGTTATCCGGATTGGTGATCGCATAGATCGTCAAATCAACTCGCTCGTCTTTGGGTCTCGGCGATAGTCCGCTGCGAACCCCGTAGGACAAACCTTCTTGTTGCCGAACTCGATCTGCCAATCGGCTGCTCAGTGAACCGCCGCCGAGGACGAAATTACCGAGCGTGAGCGCGGAGTACTCAGGATCGAGATCCGACAGAGTGTACTGCTCACTGCTGTAGAGCAGGGCGTTGGACTTGTCCGGGGTCTCAATCGTGACGGTTTGTCCAGGCACGTCGGGGTGTGCAGGGCGGTCGATCCGCACATACGGCTCATCGGTGGTCCAACCCTCAAGTTGTGCCTTGACGGCGTCGAGAACGTCGGCGGGTTCGAAGTTGCCGACGACAGCGAGTTGGCCTGCTTGGTTGCCCAGGTACTCCGCGTGCAGGTTGCGAACCTGCTCGATCGTGGCGTCTTCGTACATTTTGATCTCTTCGTCGATCGTCATCACGTAGCGGATGTCGTCCTTGGGATAGGGCGACAAAATCTGTTGGACCTTGCGCGGCGCCAGTGCATTCGGTTCGGTTTGGCTCTGCTGCAAGCTGGTGACGGCTTGCTGCCGGAGGAGTTCAAACTCTTGCTCGTCGAGCAGTGGGGTCTTGAGCACATCGCCGACGAGCTCGATGACCTCGACGAGGTTTTCCTGTTTGGTTTTGATCTCCACGCTAAGCAGTCCCATCAACGTATAGACCGAGACGTCGGCCTTCAGCCGGGTGTATTCGTCTTGCAGTTCTTGGTAGGACAGATCCGTGGTGCCTCGTGCCATCAAGAGGCCGAGCAGTTCGACGGCGCCCATTTTGTCTTTGAGCGTCGTCGGAGTTCCAAACCGGATTGCCATTTTCAGGGAAACAGAACCGCCCCGTGTTTTTTTCGGCAGCAGAGCGTACTCGATGCCGCCGACCAAATCGCCGCGCAGCACCCGTTTCTCGATCACGTTGGGATCGGGGTCAAAGCTCTCGCCAGCGGCGACCGCTTCGCGGCCTCGATAGTCTTTGAGCACGACGTTGAGGTCGGGCGATTCCGGGATGCTAACGCGCTCGGATTCTTCGCTCGGGATGAACAGGCCGACGGTCCGGTTGTTTCGGACGAGGTACTTCTGGGCGACTTCCCGAACGTGCTCAACAGTGAGTGCTTCGACTTGATCGCGATAGAGAAAATAGAGCCGCCAATCCCCTTGGGCGGCCCAATCACTGAGGGTGACGGCGATGCGGTCGGTGTCGGCACTGGCCATGTCGCGTTGCTTCAAAATTTGAGACTTCGCCCGCTCGACTTCGGCCTCCGTGATCGGGTTCTCGCCCCAGGAATCCTCGAGCACCTCGATCAGTTCCACACGAGCTTGCTCGAGCGAATGGTCTTCGGGGATTTCGGCGATCGACACCAAGAGCCCGGGCTCGCGGAATCCATAGGCCATCGCGTAAACGCGGCTAGCCATTTTCGATTGAACCATGGCCTGGTACAAGCGGCCGCTTGGTTCGTCGCCAAGGATCACGGTCAGTGCTTTGACGGCCGCGAAGTCCGGATGGCTGCCGGCGGGGATATGGTAGGCGGCACCGACGGCTTGGACGTCGCCGACGCGGCGCAGCACCACGGTTCGCTCACCGTCTTTGGGCGGTTCGACGGTATAGGTTTCATTGATCGGTTTGCTGGGGACCTGCAGCGGTCCAAAAGCGTTCTCGATGGTAGCCAAGGCGTGATCCGGGTCGAACTTGCCTGCCACGATGACCATCACATTGTCGGGCCGGTAGAACTTGCGATAGAACTCTCGCAGCTTGACGACTGGCACTCGCTCGATGTCACTTTGGTTGCCGATGGTTGACTTGCCATAGTTATGCCAATCGTAGGCGGCCGATTCCATTCGCTGCATCAGCACGCGGGTGGGAGAATTCTCGCCGCGTTCGAATTCGTTGCGGACCACCGTCATCTCGCTGGCGAGATCCTCGCCGCGGATGAAGCTATTGACCAACCGATCGGCTTCGAGATTGACTGCGAACTCCAGGTTATCTTCGCTGGCGGGCAGGGTCTCGTAATAGTTCGTCCGGTCCATCCAGGTCGTTCCGTTGAAGCGTGCTCCACGCTCGGTTAGGGATTTCGGGATGGCCGAATGAGAGGGCGTCCCCTTGAAGAGCATGTGCTCGAGCAGGTGAGCCATTCCAGCTTCGCCGTAGCCTTCATGACGCGAACCGACGAACACGGTCATGTTGACGGTCACCACCTCTTTACTCTCGTCGGGGAACAGCAGAATCTGCACGCCGTTATCGAGTTCGTATTGGGAGATTCCCTCGACGCTGCGAATCGGCTTGGGCAGGCTGGCGGAGTCGGCCACGTTGTCGTCCTGGGTTGTTTTTGAGTTGGGTTTTGATTCCGACGAAGACTCCGACGGCGGGGGATCCGCAACGCAGGGCAGCGTCATGACGGCGAGCCAGACGCACGCCAGGACGGGGATCAGTCGCAGCGCCGATGGGCGGCCCATGCGATCGTGCGAGTGCCAAAATTGAGCTGGCGAAAGGTGCCGTTTCATCTGTTTGAAATCCTTTTGGGTGGCAGACGGGTCGTGGTGTTGCAATTGTAACGCCCCGACTACCGCCTCGGCCATCACCCTGGGTAAGATGCGGCTATGCCTGTACCCAACCCCCATGACGAACCGCCGCCTGACACAGCCGATGAGGCGGACGATCGTGACTGGCGACTCGCCCTTGAGATCACCGACGAGGAGGTCGGCTCGACGGCGGACGTCAAAACGATATCGCGGGGCCAAGTTGATTCCGATCAGGACATTGCCGTCGAAGTTCTTCTCGCCGGACGTGTGATCGCGGTCTTTCGACACGCGGGATCCTGGTTCGCGATGGACGGAATCTGCTCGCATCAAGGCGGTCCGCTCGCTGCCGGAATCGTGCGGGATGGCTGCGTGACCTGCCCCTGGCACGGCTGGCAATATGACTTAGCCACCGGGATTCAAATGATCAATCGCCAGCCGCTGCAGCAATCGTTTCCGGTTCGCCAGCTCAATGATCGCGTCGAGATCCAAATGCCAGTCGAGAACGAGTCAGACCAACAGAATTGAACTTGCTAGGCCATTGCGTCTGCCCCTCATCTCTCCATTGCCCCCATGGTGTCCCCCATGCCCAACCATTCGCCACAGCATACGTGTGACTCTCCTGATTGCGGGTGCCGCGACGTGAACATCGAGGCCGCCCTGCGAGTCGCGGTGATCACGCTGAGCGATACGCGTTCACTCGCGGAAGATCGCAGCGGTGACCGAGTTGCCGAACTTCTTCAGGAGGGAGGGCATGTCGTGGCCCAGCGATTGGTGATGTCCGATGATGCCCAACCGCTGCGTGAAAAAATCGCTGCGCTAGCGGCCGACGATTCCCTTGATGCGATCATCTCCACAGGCGGCACGGGCATCGCCCCACGCGATATGGCTGTCGATGTGATCGAATCGCTGCTCGAGGTCAGTCTTCCAGGATTCGGTGAGCATTTCCGGGCCCTCTCGATTGCTGAGATTGGTCCCAAGGGTATGTTGAGCCGAGCGACAGCGGGCCGCATTGGCCATCTTGTCGTCTTCGCGCTGCCCGGATCGACAGGAGCCGTCACCACCGCCATGAACCAGTGTGTCCTGCCGATCATCCGGCACGCCTCGGCACTCGTGTCTGGCTGAGGAACATTTGGGGCTTACCTGCTTCGCCCCTGCTAATCCAAGGGTCAGCACTCGACCCACCATCAGTCGAACCCGTCGAAGACGCCGACGCCGGCGCTGGTGAGAATCAAGCGACTGCTCTCGCGAATCAGGAAACGGGCTGCTTCTTCGCGGAACGTTTTGGCGGTTTGCAGCCGCACAATCGGATGATCGATGCGGCCCAAAATCCGGACGACCAGGGTGCGGTCGCGCAGCAGATCCGAAATATCGAGGATGACCGACCCCGGCAGCAGCGTGCGCAGCAGGTACTGCTCGGCCAATTGCTGGAGATCAAAGGCGATGTCGCGATAGTCACCTGTCGCGATCAAAGCCTCCATATCCATGCGTTTGCTGCGCAAGAAGATTCGACCATCGGCGCGGACCACGGCGGCATCGCCCCCCAGCCAAAATTCGTCCATGGTCAGGACACCGTTTCCGATCACACCACGGGCTTCCCCGACATGAAATTGTTCGGTCGCCAGAGATACCGGCCCCAGCCATCGCCCGGCTCCGGCGAGTCCCGGGACGGCACCGCCTCGCGTCTCACCCAAGCGGAATCGGAAGCGACCGGCGATATCGTCGACCGAGCGAACGGATTTGCCTCCGATGCTCAAATCACCTGTGATTTCACCGGTTGCCCGACTGGTGGCTTGCCCGAGCTGATCGCTCAAACGAAAAAAATCGACGCGTCGTGCTTTCCACTGACTCGATAGATCGACGCCACTGGCACCTCGCTGGGAGGAGGCTACTGTCACGTCTCCATCCAACGACCCACCTCCCACTTGAGCGGTGATCGTCGGCAGCCGCAGCTTCCAACGCCGATTCACGATGTCGGCGTCCAAATGGATACCACTGCGAGCGGTCCCTAACGGGATGTCGCTCACGGCGAGATCGCGCCCGATCGCATTGCCGCGAACTCGCAACGCCTGGTCAATTCCGCTCACCCGCACCGTGGCGGAAACTTTCCCCTCGGCCCGATCACTGATCGCGGGGGCGAAAAGCAGCCCACGATGGACATCCACGCGGTCGATGCGAGCTGTCAGGTCTGTTCGCAACTGCAGCTCACCGGTATGCCGATCGATCTCGATCCGTCCGCTCGACCGCGCCGATCCGCCGGCATAGTCGCCCACCAGCGAATCAATGCTCAGCACACGGCCATCGAAGCGACCGCGTGAGGTGATTCGCCTCGATACGAGCGTATTTTCATGTCGCAGATTCGTAACATTCAGTTCCCACTGGGTGTCAGCTCCCGAGCGACCAAGCTGTGGAAGAGAAGTACCGCTGACTTCACCGGAGAGATCACCTTGAACATTCAAATGAGTCATGCCGGCGAGCCTCAACATCGAGCCGATGGGGAGGTTGCCCAGTCGTATGTTCGAGCGGTGCAATCGACCGATCACGTCGGACCAGCGATCCTCCGGCGATGTTGCCGCCGCCATGTCGATCCGCACGGTGCCATCGAGAACTCGACCATCGCCACGCAGTGACACTTCGCCTTGATCAGCAGACAGTTCAAGGGAAAGTTCGCCGAGTGCCTCGTCGCCCAAACGCATGTTGGCGACATCCAGCCGAGCGGTGCCCTGGTGCGACGCCGGTTGATCGAGCAAGCCGACCGGCACCCGCCACTTCAAATCGCCCGCGAACGATGCTGAAAAATCAGGAGGATTGGCTGTGGACAGGGGCAATCGAATCACGGGGCGGATATCTGCAAACTTCACATCGGCCACCACGAGGCCCTGTCCACTGAAAGGGACACTGCCCGAACCCGTCAGGCTTCCGCCAAAAAGTTCCGCGTCCAGACTATCGAGGCGCACCGCGTCCGCTTCGACGACGTAGTCACAAGCGATCCGGCGAACCCTCATCTGTGCAGGCAACTCACCGTCAGTACGAGTTGGCTGAACCTGTAAATGGCTGGGGTTGAGATGAATCTCATGCTCAAGGATCCCTAGATCCACACCAGCAACCCGGAGTCCGGGTGAGGCGACGGCGGCTTGAATATCCCACTGGCTGTCGGCAAGGGAGGCGGCCAATCGCCCCTTCCCCTGGCCGCGGAAGTCCAGTTTGCCTTGCACCCATGCAAAGGCGTCTGAGGTACCGGCCTGGCCGCTCGCGGATTGGAAGAAAGCAGCAACGCTCTGGGTGGGGATATCGTCGCCGGCCACGTCCACTTGGAATGGCCCCACCCCAGCGAGCGGTAGCACCGCCGTGCCCTGCAACCGAAGTGAGTCAAACTCATCATCCGTCGCGGAGAGTTCAAATCGCCCCAGATTCAGCGTGCTGGACTCAATCGAAACGTCACGGATATCGAGAGAGGCTGGAGGCAGTCCCTGGAGTTGCAAGGAGTCACCCTGCAGGTTGGCCTGTAATTCGTAGGACGAGACATCCGAAATCGCATCGAGCGGGGCCGCGAACTGCACGTTGCCCGATACCGTTCCGGCTTGAATGAGCGTGTTCGCCGAACCGCTGCGCACCTTCATTACCAGGTCGGTGATCGGACGGAGGGCGATGTCTTTGACGTTTAGTTTGGCCGTCACGTCACCGCGTGGTATCAGTTCAGCGGTCCCCTCGCCGTCAATCACTCCCGCGACGTCGGAGGTCGCCGTCGTGAGTCGCGTCCGCAGGTTGCTCAGGCTGACCTTGCCGCTGCGATATCTCACGTCGGCTCGGAGGTCGTCACAGCGGATCGTATCCACACGCAGTGATGGGCTGCGGAGAGTGCCATCGAATCGATACGCGGCACCGTCGCCGAGCGCCGTCCAGGGCACACCGACTTCGAACTGCACCGTGACCTTCCCGTCGAGAGGCACGCCGATGTCGATCCCGATCCTCGCCAGACGCGAGACCAGCTTTCCCGCGTCGATGTCCTCAAATGCCCACTGGGTCGTCCAGTACCGAGGCGGATTCGCAGCGGGTTGTTCCTGGGCAGCCTCCTGAGCGCGCTGCTGTGCCCAGCAGCACCTCGTGGCAGGCAAAGTTACGAGCAGGGAAACGATCAGTAGAAAAGGACGCATCATGGGCGGGGTACTCTGAGGAGCTGCGATCTCTCGAATGGTCACTCTCACCATAGTCTTCGACCGCACTGCATGGAAAGCGGAAACGAAACAGCCCTGATCGCTGACTGATTCTGCTCTTTCGACAAAATATCAAGATTTGTTAAAGCCGAATGAACCAAGCGATTGCGAAGATGTTTCGTGCCGCTCGAGCCCACTCGATTGATCGATCGGAAACATCCCCATGATGTTCAAATCTCACCAACACGCTCCACTGTCGTTGCCCCACGCGAGCCGCCAGCCGCTGGGCACCACGTGCTGCCTCGTCGCGGGATGTGTATCGATGCTGCTGCTCCATACGGGATGTCAGCAAACCGGCGCACCCGCGGGAGGAGCCACGATGGCTCCCGTTTCGGGGCTGCCAGGCCAAACGTCGACGACGGGCCCCGCGATGCCAGCGCTGGGCCCCTTTGGTGCCTCGGCCCGAGTGCCACCTCCGGCCACCGGCTCCTACGGCACCCCTGCCGGCCAGGCTGGCGGGGCAACCAACGCGATGCCCGCCAACTACGCGCCACCGAATATCGCGCCGATGTCCTACAACGATGCTGGCAACACCAACCAAATCGCAGTCGCTGGGGGGGCTCCCGGGACGCAGGCCAGCATCCAGGGCGCTACGCCAGCGGGCAATTCGTCTTGGCACGAAACCGGCGCCTATCCCACTGCCAATATCAACCCAGCCATGGACTTGTCTAACGATGCTGCCACGGGCGTGCGCAGCGGCGGAATGCCGGTCAATGATCTGACGGGAGCGCCTCCGCCACCGGGATATACCGGAACCATGGGCTACGCCAGTCCGATGGGGGCTGCTGCTCAGCCAAACTACGCGCCGAGTTACACGCCGCAAGCGAGCTACCCGCAAGCGAGCACGCCGCAACAGCCGGCTCAGCCGGGACAATACCCCGCCACGAACCTCACGCCTACGTCGAGCGCCGACGCTAACGGCTGGGCACCTCCCCCAAACAGCTCGTCTCCCAACACGATAGTTCCCAACGGCGCCGCACCGGTGCCTATGAATCCTCCTAACGCACCCGCCCCCATGCCGACGTCCGGTGCCGGATTCGTCGATGCTTCCCCCGCTGCGAATCAACCCTCGATGTCGACCGCCAATCGGCCCGTTCAATGGCAAACGCCTCGCCACTGAACATTGCGTTAAGGGATGTGGGATCCTGTCCTCTGCCCACAAGCTGTTCTACGCCGAAGACGCTTTAGAAGTAGCCAGGGGTTTGAGCGCAAGCGAACATCACTGGAAACGTCCGTTATCGAGTCCACTCGCCCACGATCGAATGGATCGTTTCATACTTCCGCGAGGGTGTGTCATGGAAATGCCGTTTGAACAAATCCGCGGCCAGTTCGATCGCCCACTCTGGGTCGATTGCCGCGGCGGCATTGATCGGAGGGGTTTGCTGAAAAATCACACGGACATCATAGGTATCGAACAACCAAGACCAATCCTCGAATGCCGGACTCACTAACGCTTTGGCGATCACTCGGTCCTGGGACGCCAACTCGGCGGCAAGTTGACAGGTCACGTTCATGGGCAGGATGGTGCTCTCGACATCACAATTCCAAATCGCGGCAAACAGAAGCCATTCGGCCATCTCCGGATCCCAACTCGAAATGGGCTCAGCCGCTCGCACCGGCTGTCATCACTCAAGACCAAACGCACTGGCGCGGGCGTCCGTTGCTGACCGGCAGTGTCCGTCAGGATCACGTCGGCTCCGTCAATCACCTCAGTAAATCGAAACTCGCCCGCCTGGTCTGTATAGTACGTCGTCTGGTTGTCAAATGGCCCCACCATGTAACCGCAGGTCACCGTGGCGCCGGCGACCGGGTCTCCCGCTGGGTCAACGACTTTCCCGACCGCCCGGGATGCTGGCTGCATGACCGTCGGCGTGAGATCCAGCTTGTGATCGACCGGGAAGCCTTGCGGATAAGTGAAGGCCGCACGAGGCATAAGCTGTCGACCCAATGCATCGCGGGGAAGAAAACCAATGCGGCTCTGGCTGTGCCGGAAAGCGAACGTGCCGTCCGATTTGCTAAAAACGGCTGGCCCCGGTTCGGTAAGCTGAATGAAGATATTTTTCAGCGGCCGGTCACTGCCCGCCGCATTCAATTCCCCTGTCACAATCGTCGCTCGTTCGAACGGAACCACGAGTGGCTGACCGGGATCGGGGCGTTTGAAATTGTAAACCGCAGTCTGCTCAAGCGTGAACGGGAGCGAGTCGGGCACGTCAGCGACCGATCTTAAGTTGCCGGTGGGTAGCGGAGCGGTCGCAAAGCGTCCCGATGACTGCGAAGAGGTTTCCGACCAAGCAAAGGAACCATCATCGGTCTCCTCGGTCATGAATGTGATCACGAGACCATGCCAATCGATTGACTGGCCGCCGTCCGCGTCGGCCCCCTCCTCGTCGAGAAACGTGACCGATCCCTGCATCGTCTCGCTCGGTTGAGCACGCACCACCCGTCGACCTTGGTCGTCTCGTGTCACCGCGAGGCACGGACGTCCTACCGAGGGCGACTCAACATACACATGGCTCAGCGACGGCGAATGTTCTGTTGTCAAGAAGGGGCTACTCGTCCGTGGAGACCGAATGCGATTCTTCTGGCTCCCGGTTATTGCCGCATTTGATCACTGACCGTCTTTGCCGTCGCGGTTGTATTCCGCTCGCGGTCTCTGATCATGACGTACCGATTGTTTACGGCTCATCCGACGGAAGCGTGCGCGGAGCACAGGGGGAAGGTTTCTCTAGGCATGGCTCTCGTATCCAATCATCTTACAAAAATGCGTCCCTGACGAACGAATGTCCGACAGGGACCGGCAACACCATTGGCGTACCATCGACCGAGATATCCCTTGCCAAGCCAGCACCTCTGCAGAGCTCGGCTCCGTTTCTCCCGCCAGCTCCAGTCTAAGATCCACTATCACCTCCGACAAATCAATCATTGGATACTGGAGCCATTCCTCCAAAACCTCCAGCGCACGCTTCCGTCGGATGAGCCTTTTTTACTCCATTCTACATTCCTCGAACCGCGCTGCTCGAATCACTGTCGCACTGAGTCTTTGACGGGCAGGTTTTTCGCGCCGAACTCGCGCAATCCCGGTTCCAGCGAGAACGTCACCTCCGAGAGCGTGTCTACCCACTCTTCCAATGGTTCCATCGCAGATTTCAATTGGCTCCGCGACTCATAGTCACCACGCTTCGCTCGGTTGACGATGTTGTTGTAGGATCTCTGGACGTTTTCAGCTATTTCGTTGTACTCTTTGATCTTTGGATCCTTTGCTGCCGCAACCAAGTGTTCGTGAATGAGCTCAATGGGAAGCAAATATTCCAGTTCGTAATCCGCGTCCTCTCGATTGGTACGTTCGTCGCAGGGTCTATGGACAAGCAGCAGCGACAGTTGCTCGTCTGAACTTGACATTGGGGACCTTCCTTGAAGTAAGTGCGACAACATGCCGAACGGACGGAACAGGTACCAACGGTCAGAACGCTGAATTGCCAGAAACTGACAAACTTTGTGGATATGCTCTTCTCCGTGGTAGCTTTTCTCCGTCGTCAGAACTGTGAACACGACTCGTTTGTCATCGACGACTCGTGTTTCTAGTAGCTTGACACTGCGGATGCGAACCAGATCTCGGAGTGTGAACCAAAACAAGATGCCACCGACATTGCCGTCTGGTTCTCCGAACATCCCGATTTCAAAAAGGTAGGAATCGATTGCAAAACGCTCGATCGCAATGTTGGGGCGCAACAGTGGACGGATAGCAGGATCGATCATCAACATCGCTGCTTGATCATCCCCAGTATTGGAGGCGGCCACCATCGCATCCAAGGCCGCCTCAGCGGAGTCAGCCCCACTTCGCAGTTCAACTAGGCCAGATGGTGCTGGCGGGTCGTCGGCAAACAATCTCGGCGTGCCGCCCGCCTGGGCCATCAAAGAAACGACTAGGATACTGGTGATGAAGATTCGTGACTGCATGTGTGACGTGTCCCTAAAATGCCAAGCGGTGTCGATAACTTGCCTGGAGTGAAAACGGGGCCCGAAACGCATGACACGGACCTAAGCGATATTCATCAGGATACCGTTTTTTTGGGCGTCACGATCAAGATCCGTTTTACGTACTGAGATAAGTGAAGGTGGATTCAAATGATGAGTCGTTTTCTTGGGTTGGCCTTGATGAGCCTTCTATTCGCACTCCGGCCGGCAGTCAGTGTGGGTCAAGTGTTCGAAATCAGAGAGGATTTCCGCGATGCGTCCGAAGGGAGTTTGCTCGGTGAGCGATGGCATTGGTTGCGAGAAAACAAATCGGGCTGGCGGTTTTCAAAAGAAGGGCTCCAGGTTCTGATCGAGCCTGGGAACATGTGGGGGCCAGCGAATGACGCAAAGAACGTCCTGCTTTACCCGCTTCGCGAAGACGGGAACGATGCCGTTCAGGTTAGCGTTCAATTGACGCACCTTCCCAAAAAACGCTGGGAGCAAGCGGACCTGGTCTGGTACTACAGCGATAGCTCGATGGTCAAGCTGGGGCTAGAAATCGAGCATGGGGTGACCAACATTGTGATGGGTCGGGAAGAACACGACAGAACGCAAACGATCGCGATCATTCCCTATGCCGATCCGCTCGTTCAGTTGCGTTTGCAGGTCAGCGGTCAAGAAATCCGTGGCTCCTTTCGCAACCCCACGTCGCCGAATTGGACCCTCGCCGGTAAGACCACGTTGCCGGATCCCGAATCATTGTCGCCGCAGCTGAGTTTGCAATTTTATCAAGGCGAGGATGGCTCAGATCGCTGGGCCACGGTCCACTGGATCCAATGGAGCAGTGGGGCCGAGTAAGCAACGCACGATCAATTTCTGTCGTAGTGGACGAGCTGACAGAGGAACGCGTGTGGATGCCGCGGTTCTCTCATTTCAAAACTTCGCTTCGGCGTGTGACATGCACACGCAGGAGCGAACCGATGAGTAGAGAACAGCGTTTGGAATTCTCTTCAGATGCCAGTATCAGCCGAACCAGCGTCGTCGAGTGCGGCGCTGTCATCACCGACAGTATCCGCCTCCGCGTCAGCCGAATCTGCAGGTTCCTCGGGCTCTTCCAAGCGGACTAGGACGTAGTTCTCGACGCGATCGGTGCCAAAGTGAACCAACAGCGGCGCCTCGTCTTGGGTCAGGTTGTAGAGACCTGTCTCGGCAACGATCTCGTCGGTAGATCCCAGACGCATGGCGACTCGCTGCGTCTGTTTGTCGACCCGCCCTTGGATCGCGTCGGCTTGATCCGTTTCACGGTTGTACAGCGTTCCTGAGATGATCCCCGATTTATCCACTGCGAGCTGCACGAGCCGAGTGGGTTCGACATCATCTTCGTCGGTGGACAATGCGAACGTCCCCAACGGCATCCACTGGTCACTGTCGGCTGCATCACTGTCGGCTACCTCTTGACCCGCCACGTCCTCGGCAGCGATTTCACCACCTTCGGTCGCCGGGGAAACAGGAGGTGTGACCGTCGCGAGAGCTGCAGCGCTCTGGGCAAACTCATCGGCCGTCGCGACCTCTTCGCCATTGATGTAAACGTTGTTGTTCTCATACGTCACATTCCCACCGGACCCATAATCGTAATAGATCGGTTGTGACCAAACGGTTGCGGGAGCGGACCAAGTGAACCATGACGATGCCGCAGTCCAGGTCGGACGTCGCCACCAATAGTTCCATGGGTATCGGTTGAAACTATGGTAGTAGTGCCAGGGGCACAGCCCACCGGGATGGCTGTACCACCAATCGCCTGCGAACCAATTGTTGTGATGATGATAGCCGTTCCAGCGGAATCGAACGTCATTGCCCCATGAGTGCCATTGATTGATTCGCCCAGGGCGTGCGCCCGCCCAGCCATGGAGACCGCCGATTTGGTTGCCCCAGCGATTCTGAATTCGGTTGACGGAAGTCCGGTCGATATTGCTCCACGTCGGTCGGTTGTTGATGACCTGATTGCCGACATTCAAACTGCCGATATTGATCGGACGATTGTTGGGCCTGCTATTGGGCCGGTTATTGGGTCGATTGTTTCCGGGTCGATCGTTTCCAGGGCGGTTATTGCCCGGTCGATCAATTCCCGGTCGGTCGTTCCCAGGGCGGTTGTTCCCAGGTCGGTCGTTCCCAGGTCGGTTATTCCCAGGTCGGTCGTTCCCGGGTCGGTCGTTCCCAGGTCGATTATTCCCTGGCCGATCGTTCCCAGGGCGGTTGTTGCCGGGTCGATCGATTCCAGGCCGATTGTTCCCAGGTCGGTCGGGGCGATTGGCGATGTCGGGTCTGTTAGGCAGTTTACCGGGCAGGGTGGTTGGATGAACCCCGCCGCCGATACCGAGAAAATCCCCCACGTCGCCAGCCGAGGGGCGATCTGCGTGGCCTGGCAACCGGCCGGGGCGGCCGCCATTGTCGAGGCTGGGGAAACTTGGCCGGTTGGGTTTGTTCCCTGGCAGAGACGGTTTCTTGCCCGGCAACGTGGACGGACGATTGGGTCGGTTTCCGGGCAGCGTGTTGCCCGGCAACGTGGCGGGGCGTTCGGGTCGGTTACCCGGCCGCGCGCTAGGTAGGCTGGGCTTCGTGCCTGGCAGGGTCGAGGGGAAATTCGGTCGCGTGCTCGGCCGCGTCGCTGGTTTCAGGCCACCTGAAATCGAGCCACCTAGATTCGGTCGATCGAGCTGCGGACCGCCCGGGCGACTGATATTGGGTCGACTGGTCGTCGGCCGGTTGAAGCTAGGCCGGCTCGTGCTGGGGCGACTTGTGCTGGGGCGGCTGATGCTGGGGCGACTCGAACTGGGCCGACTGATCGAGGGTTGGGGTCGAGATCGCCCACTGCTACCAAGGTTGGGCATGCTGGCATGGCGTGCCCCGCCTCGCGAAGCGCCTCCGCCCCCGCCACGGCCTTGGGAGCCGCCTTTGAACCCTTTGGCGATCACTTCGGGGGCGCCGATCCATGTCGACGCGACGGCCAACGCGACCATGAAAAGTAGTTTGAGATGTCGCATGACGTGGTCCTCGGGAACAGTACCGAACAGATTGATGGGGTGGGGCTGGCGCGGGATCACTATTGAGTCGAACCGGGGGTGCGAATCACTCGAGCGGGATCGGATGGCACTTGGGGTTCACCTTCGATCTCCCGCCCCATCAATTTAATGGTGAAGGCATCATCGCCCTCGCGATGGAAAACATAGGTCCCTGAAGCCATGCGGCCATCTTCGAGCGTTTGGGTGCTGCGAATCATCCAGTCGTCGCCACTTGGGCTCCAGACCCCTTCGCCGTGCGACCCATCGCTATGGAATGTCCAGGAGCGAATTTCTCCGCCGCGGGCATCCCAACCGATAATCTGAGTGGACTGCGCCGCTTCGCTGGTGCAAGTGCGAATAAGGAAACCGCCGCCAAGGGCCCAATGAACATGGGTTTGTACGGGATCCTCTCCACTCTCGTCTGTCCAATCACCGACAAGCCACTCCAGAGGTGTCAGGGCAGCAGCACTCGACACTGGAGTCGGGATCGGCATCTCCTCCATGGAATCGATTTGCCAACCCGCTTCGTTATTGACCACGATTGCTGAGTAGCGGTTCAGAGACGGTTCCTCGCCACTGACCATGACCCCAACCTCGCCGGTGACCCTAGCCACCTCCGCGGTGATCATCCGCACCGAATCAATGCTCCCAGAAAGTTTGACGTCTTCAGGCTGTTTAAAAACGGCCTGGATATCCGCCATGATCTCGTCGCGACCCGATGTCGTCTCCGCCATAGCATGATCGACGTGGGACGCGTCTTCGGTCCACATCACCGCCAACGCCTCGGCGTTCTTGGCATTGAAGGCTGCAATGTATTCCTTGATCGCATCTTGCACCTCGGCATCCTCCGCACCTGCGTGGACCGGGGTGCACACCAGGATCAACATTGCTGCGGCGATTCCGTGCCGAACCGATTGAAATCGCATCACAAACCTTCTTTTCTTAGACAAAAATAGACGCTACCAAAGAGAGAACTACTGGAGATATCGTAACCAACTCTGAGCACGAATCAAAAACATAATGGGGATTCCGGCGAATTGGACACTTTCAGTGTAAATCGCGACGTTGGCTTGTGAGCCTCCTGGCATGTGGATGTCGTCGGCGTTATCGAGTCGCACGCGGACGGGAAAGGTGGTCACTTGGGTTCCGCCGAGATTCTCCGGGAGATTTCCCGACACTGCCATTTGGCCGCTTCCTGACACATCGATGCGATTGAGGACACGGGCGGTAAAGATGCGACCGGGATAATTATACAACGCGACCTCGGCATACTGACCGGGGTGGATTCGGAGGAAGTTTTTCTGCTTGAACGAAGCGACGATCACGCTCCGATTGAAATCATCTCGGTCCGCTACAAAACTCATTACGGCGGTACTGGCTGGACCTCCGACAAGCATCCCTTCGCGGAGCTGCAGATTGCTGACAAACCCATCGCTCGGAGCAGTCACGGTGGTCTGTTTCAAATCGTACTGCGCATCGGCTAGGGCCGTCTCGGATTGCGTAGTCTGTGTTTCAGCAACCTCCACGGACAATTTGGACTGGGTCAGCTCGGTGGCGGCTTGGGCCGCAACCGCGACAGCCTCGGCGTGCCGGTTGATGGCAGATTCGTATTCTTGGTCGCTGCCGGCACCTTGCTCGATGAGTTCCTTCTGGCGATCCCGCTCGCGCGTTGCGAACTCCAGTTCCGACGTGGCACGATCGATTCTCGCGCGAGCCACTTCCACGGCCGTTTCGGCAACCTTGTGATTCTGGATGGCTTCGGCAAGCCTTGCCTCCGAACGCTCAACGGCATTCTGATAGGGAACCGTGTCGACCCGAAACAATATTTCTCCTTTGCGGACAGGAATGTTGGGAGCGACCTCCACATCCGTCACCCGCCCCGGTTGGCTGAGTTGAGGCACGATGGGGGTGACACGTTCAAACACCTTGGCCATTTGGGTGTAGGGATGAAAGTACTGGGCACAGAACAGCAGGATCAGCAAAGCAGTGGGGCCGACCGATGCGGCCAGGACTGCGACCGGTAGCGACATCCGGACCAGTTTCCACTTCGCAAAGATCAACCACAGGGCACCGCAGTAAATCCCCCCCAATATCCAGATCATCGTTCGGCTCCTTGGGCAAGGGCATCGAGCCGACGCTGCAGGGCTGCGAGCCGCGCGGCCAATGCATCGGCAGAATCCCTGCTCGACTCGCCGACGTCAGGATCGGCGGCCGGCGGCTCGCCGATGTCCCCGGGTGACTCTTTCAAGGAATGATAGAGATAGATCACGTAGGCACAGACAAGAATCGCGACGATCATGGGGTATCTCCGTGGCGAATGGACTCTAGTTGGCGAACGGTTTCTTCTAGCCCTGCGATTTGCCGCGACAGACTCTTCAAGTCAGCGGCAGCGTTCGCCCTCGGTGGTACTGGCTCGGTACGATAGTACGCCCACGCCAAAGCAATCGCCCACAGCACCCCCGTCGGCAAGCCGAGCCAACCGAGAACGTTGACCGATGCCGCCTGGCGGTGGTTTCTCGCTTTGGCAATCCGGCCTGGCAAGGCTGCTAGGAAGACGACGAATCCGAGCAAGATTAGGGCAAAAACGATCAAGAACACGAGAACGATGCTGTTGAGCGTTGGCCCGATGGACTCGAAGGCGAAATGGTTGATAGGCAAGGGAGTCTCCACGTGGAGTCGCGTGGTGCAGCGGGACGGCGAAACGAATGCACCGATCGTGAAATACCCGTTCCCGCGGATCAGGTGGTACATCGCGGATGGTTTCCACGTGTTGAGTATGAAGGGGTGTCGCAGGGTTTTCCAGCGGCGGAGGACTGTTTCTTTGCACAAATCTGCGGCAGGACGGTTCGCGACATTCCGCTGAGATGGGGCAGCGATCGGCGATCGAGTCGGCTGGCGATTTTTGATTCCCCGATGGACTGTCAGGGCGGATGGGTTCAACTACACTGTGCAGGCAACTCGTCCGTCCCTGAACGCTGGCTTCACTCATGACATCATTTCGTAAACGCGCCGTCGCTATTCTGCTGGTTGCCACCACGCTCTACTGCACGCCGAGCCGTGCCCAGGAGAAGGAGTCCAAACTCACCGAGCTGCTCCAGCGGTCACCCGCCCCGGCAAATTCGGTTTTGTATTTGAACATCCCCGCGCTCAATCAACTCACCGAGGATGCTGAGATTTCGACTCGTGTGACCGATAACATTCGCGAAATGTGGTTGGTCTCGGATCTCGATTTCGCCAACCTGCGTCCGCGTTGGGAAGCCGGTTACGCGACACTCAAGGTCCCAGTGGATGCCAAACAGATCGCCGCAACGGTGTCGGGATACGTCGACTCGATCGTGGGCCACGACGTCGTCTGGTCGCCTCGGCAGTCTTATTTGGTGCCCATGAAGGAAAATCGTTTAGGGTTCCTCCGACCCGCTGACCGCTCGATGTTGGGACGTTGGATCACCCCGGGTGGCTCCGTGAGTGAATCCAGCTATCTGTCCAAGGTTTCTGATCAACCAGAATCGTACTTGTCGATGATGATGGCGGCTGATCTCAACCACATGGTATCGGCCGTGCCTCTTGCAGCCAAACTCAAGAACTTTGATTCCCTCCAGGCCCAGCCTCCCAAAACCGTCGCGAGTATTTTGGCGAGCGTCCGAGGAGTGAGCGTGATCATCGGCCGCGAGAGCCTTTCGCAGTGCATCTTGGCCGTCGACTTTGAGCGATCGCCGGCGAGCCTGACGCCAATCGCCAGCGACCTGCTGGCCGAGATCCTCGAGCGGAGCGGCACGGCCGCCCCCGAAGTCTTGACCTGGAAACCCAAGGTCGATGGCAACCGTCTTTCCTTCCAAGGGCCCATTTCCGAAGCGTCGCTGACCGGCATCTTGAACATTTTCAGTCTGCTCGGCGCGGCCGAGAGCGTGTCCGACAAACTGATCACGCTTAGCGATTCCCCTGGCAGTGAGGCCGATCGCGTCGCCTACACGACCAAACACTATTTTGACGACGTGACCAAACGCGTCGAGCAAATCCGCAAGCACAAGTCCCAGACGACTGGGGGAATGGCAAAATGGAACGACCAGCAAGCCCGCCAGATCGATGAGATGGGAACCCTGAACGTTGACCCGGTTATGTTGAAGTACTCCAGCGATGTCGCCAGCCTGTTGCGTGGCAACGCGTTGAACGTTCGCCAAACCAACATCCAGGCTGGCCAGATGAAAGCTCAGCAATCCCTGTCCAGTGGCAGTTCCTACAATGTCGGCGGCTACAGCGGTGGCTTCTATGGTGGCGGTGCCGGGTATTCCTCCAGCGGCTATTACGACCCGAACTCCTCGTCGGACTATCAAGCCGTGACGAGCGCTCGAGCGCAGGGAGCGGCCTACGCCGACTACCGCAGCGTGCTGTCCCAGATTGACAAACTGACCGCTGAGATTCGCCGGACAATGACCGACAAATATCAGATTCAGTTCTAAGCGAGGCCCGACGGCCCGAAGATCGCTTAGCCGATATCGCCGCGGTCGGCTGTCACCGCGAGCGAGAGATCGGCGGCGTAGCAGTCGATCAAGGCGTTCAGGTTGGCACTGCGGTCAATTTCACGGAAAACACGCAGGGTGCGATCCAAACGCCGAGCAGCCTCGCCATGGAACTGCCCCTGGCGGGCGGCCCCACGCAGTTCACCGCGATAGTGCTGGACCGCGATCGAGCACAGATCACGTAGCCCGGCGCGGCGTAGCGATGCCTCCTTCTTGCTGAGTGAATCCAGATGCGAGTGGATGCACCTTGCGACGAGCACCGGATCGGGCACCGGAGAGCTGAGCTGGGCAAGCAGTTTGCCTCGAATTTCACTACTCTGACCACTGGCGAGCCTGGCGGCGACTTGCAGGTCACCCGCAGCCAACTCGATGGCTTCGTCGAGCACAGCATCGCTGACAGCCGGGGGCGGGACATCGGCTTCGCTCAAACGACTCAGGTGGTGGCGCAGCAAGTCGCGTCCTGCGTCCCCCGTGGGGCTGGTGAAACGCATCGTTTGGCAGCGGGAGCGAATCGTCGGCAATTGACGCTGTTCGCTGGTACCGATCAGGATAATGATCGCATTGGAGGGCGGTTCCTCGAGGGTCTTGAGCAAGCAGTTGGCGCCTTCCTCATTGAGGAAGTCCGCATCATGTAAGATCGCGACCTTGCGTTCGCCCTGCATGGGACGCAGGTGTACGTCATGGCAGAACCCTTCCTGCAAGCGCGCTTCAACGGGCCCGATGAGTACTTCGAGGGGGATCAAAGTTTTATCAGGGGGCTTGGAAACCTGAATCAAATCGGGGTGCGTCGCCGCGCGAACCTGGGCGCAGTCGGAGCACTCCCCGCAGGGGCGCATACTCGAGGATGGGTTGCGCCGGCAGAGCACGGTCTGCGCCAAGAGCAATGCCGTGGCGGTCTTGCCAACGCCCGGAGGCCCGACAAACAGCAGGCTCCCACCGAGCCGCCGCTTGGCGATCGCACTGCCAATCGCGGCACGAATCTGCTGGTGACCGATCAGGTCGTCCCATGACCGGGGAAAGGTGTGCGGCGGAGGACTCGGAGTTGCCAAGGAAGCTCGCCCGCTCAGCTTGTGCGGGTGGGCGAGGCGGTCGTCACCTGCTCGGCGGCTGAACCACACCTCGGATGCGCCGTCTTGCCAAGCGTCGATTCGAGTTCGCAGATCTTCGCCACCCGCGTGCCATGACGACCACACTCAAATTCCGTGTTCAGCCACATCATCACCAAATCATCAATCGATCGTTCGCCGATGAGATCACCGGGCAAGCACAGCACATTGACATCGTTGTGCCGCCGCGACATTTCCACCATCACCTCGTCATAGCACGAAGCGGCGCGCACGCCGGGGAATTTATTGGCGACAATCGACATGCCAATGCCCGTACCGCAAATCAAGATACCGCGATCGAGCTCGCCGTGGGCAATCCGTTGTGCGACCTTGATGGCGAAATCCGGGTAGTCCACCGGTTCGGAAGAATCGGTGCCTGCATCGAAAACGTCATACCCCTCATGCGTCAAACTTTGCACGAGCCGTGCCTTGATATGCACGCCGCGGTGATCGCTCGCTAAACCAATTTTCAACAGATTACTCCTCGGGGATTTCAGGGGCGTCCGGGCCGTCGCTTCCATTATGGCCCTCCGACGTCACTTTGTCAGGCGTTGATGGGAAAAAATCCTCATCGAGAGTATCCACCCATTTCTCCAGCTCGTCACGAATCTGGTCGGCGCATTGTTCGTAGACGTCGACATGCATTCCAACCGGGTCGCTAACATCCCCCCCATCCCGCCGGAGCGTGTGGATACGCCCTTTGCGATTGGGCCATGCGGCCAGGATCGCATCGCGGTGCTGGCGCGTGAGCGTCAGCACGAGGTCGGCCATCGACATCAGCGGATCGTCGAGCGGTTGGCTGCAATGTCCGGTCAAATCCAAACCGCGGCGGCCCATGACCTCGACCGATTGGGGACTGGCCCCGTGCCCACGCTGTGCCGCAACGCCGGCCGAGAGCACCCGGGCGACGTCTTCACGCCCAAATCGACGGTCCAAAATATCCCGAAGCAATGCCTCCGCCATAGGGCTGCGGCACGTATTGCCCGTACACACGATCACAATCACTGGTTTCACAAACTGGTTCATAGCGGCTCGCTGGATCACTCCTTTTCTCAGGATTTGCCAAGAATTCCCTGACAATTGAACGATGGTACCCACTCCACCATAGCGGCTGACACCATCGTCTAGCAGCACCGGCAATGGATGAGGGCTAGCTTGCTGAGACAAATGATCATCGAGACTCGCTGCCGTGGTGATGGCGGAATCGTCGGAACTCGAAAACTCTCCCCATACCAAGGGCGCCGTGAGATATCGATGGATGTGGCTGAGCAACCGGTGATTGGAACAGCGAAACGCAACCGGCGACGTCGCGCCAGTCGGCTCGCCGGTGGTTTCACCCTCTGGACGGGCAAATCGGTGCAGTATCCGCTGCACCGATGCTGGTAGCATCCCCACAGCCGAGTGTTTGCGGTCGCAATCGGCGATCAGAGTCAGTGGCCCTGGGAAACAACGTTCGTGCAATCGTCGGGCGAGCGTGGTGCGCGGAACTAGGAAGTCGCCAGCCGCCTCGGAACTGCGCACACACAGTGCAATCTGCCCCGGCGGTATCATTTGCCCCGGCGGTATCATTTGCCCCGGCGGTGCCTTCGGGATCGCTGGATCCCCGGCGGGGCCACCGACCAGGTCCGCCAATTTCTGGACCGCGGCAGGGCATAGCGCGCTGGCAACGACGCCGTACACCGTCTCGCTCGGTAGTCCGATGATGTCGCCTTCGGCCAATGCCTGGACACTGCGATGGATGACGTCGCGGGGATCATCGGTTTGCTGCAGGTCGTAGATCATCCCGTTTCATCTTCTTGTTCGAGCACGCTGCGGAGGCGGCGGAGGGCACGGAGGTATCGCATGCTCGCCGCAGCGGGTTGCAGGCCGAGCACCTCGGAGATCTCGAGGTTGGATAGGTGTTCGTAGTGACGCATTAAGATCACCTCTCGGTCGGCGTCCTCGAGCGTTTCAATGGCGGTTTCGACGTGGCGGGCAATCTCGTGCTGAGTCGCGACTGCCGCGGGGCCCAGCCCCGGATCACTGAGCTGGATGGCAAGGTTCATCGTCGACTCATCGATCGCCCCGCGGTTGATGGGCTGTTCCCGGTCCATGCTGCGTTTGGCGCTGACGCGGTGTCGCCGGTAAGTGTCGATGATCCGGTCCCATGCGATTTGCCGCAACCAGAGGTGAAACGCCATGCCAGGATCGCTCAGGTACTGATCGAGTCGACCACTGGCATCGACCAAAACATCTTGAACGACATCGCTGACGTCAACCCGCTGCTGAACCCTTCGATCGAGTCGCATCTCGACGAGACGATGGATCGCGGCGCGGTGTCGGTCGAGCAACTGATTGACCGCATCGGGATCGCCCCCGCGTGCCGATTGGATCAGCACGTCGGTCTTGTCACCTTGCGGCCAAATGGATTTGGTCATCGGAAGGCTATTTCCATTGCCGCAACGTGATCTTTTTAAACCTCACCGTCATCGGCGGGCCCTGGTGCAGCTGCAGCGCGATCACGCCGGAATCACGCCAGTGATCGGTTTGGTTGTCGGTCACCTGCATCGTGAGGGCTCCGTTGATGAAGTGTTCGAGTTGGTGACCGCGAACCACGATCCGGTAATCATTCCACTGGCCCGGATGGATGCCTCTGCCGAGTTCAGCGGCATCGGCAACGGTTTCGGCTTGTTTCTCCCCGTCTTCTGTGATCGCGACCTCTTGGCCACGCAGAGCCAAAATGCCGCGTCCTCTCTCTTCGTACAGGATACCCGCATAGCGGTTCGCTGCGTCAATATCGGCTTGGTAACCCGAGACAACGAACTTGTCTTCGTCGAGAACCCGGCTGTGATACTGGATCCCTGAGTTACCGCCATCGATTTTGAACTGCAGAGTGAGCTCGAAATCACCTTGGATCTCTTCATCGAGAATCAAAAAGGTATTCTGTTTGATCGGATCCTCTTTGGTCGTCCGGCCAACAATCGCACCGTCTTCAGCCGACCACAGATCATCGCGGCCCCGCCAGCCGTCGAGCGTTTCGCCATCAAACAACTCGGTGACCTCACCGCCCTCGAGGGTGCGTGGGACCGCAGCAGCTTTCTCAGCAAGACCGGCGTCCTGGGCGGTGGCATGAGGGGCCGACATGAATGCTGTCGACAGTGCGAGGGCCGAAATGGTGAGAGGCAGGACAAATCGTTGGCGGTAAAGCATATTCAGTGGAGAGAGAGTGGGAGAATGGAGAGGCAGAAGATCTGGACTGCCGCAAACACGAATCCGTTGAGTCGGGGCTTCCGCCCGCTGCGGAGGAGGTGGCACCGACAGTCTTGGGTTGGTGCCAAGACGTACGCAGGACACCGCGTCCTAATATAACTGAAAACGTGGGCCAATCGGCAAGAACCTTATAAATCGTCGCCGAGATTGAACAGATGTCGGAGGGCTTCGAGCAGCCCCCGCGAATGGCCTGCGGCGGCGTCATCACGCAGCGAAGCCATGGGCGGGTGCAATAGTTTGTTGGTGAGTCGATCAAAGGACTTTTCAATTTCCTTGGTGATCGCGGGGTCGTTGCAGCCATTGAGTTTGCCCAGCAGCCTTTCCAGCTCAGCCGTTTTGACTTGATCAGCACGCTGGCGGAGTCGCTGAATAACTGGACCGGTGGCCCGCTGTTGCAAGACATCAAAAAACCGCTGGACCTCTTCGTCCAGGATCCCCTTGGCTTTGGGCCATTGTTTTTCGCGTTCGCGTCGATTGCGATTGCACGCCGCTTGCAGGTCGTCGATCTGGTACAGGTAGACGCCGGGCTCCTCGCCGATCACCGGCTCAAAATCACGTGGAACGGCGAGATCGAGCACGAGTAGGACCCGCCCGCCTCGCTGGGCATTGAGCCTCGCAAACGTAGCTGCATCGACGAGTGGCTCTTCGGCCGATGTCGTACCGATTAACAGATCGGCGGCGACAATCTGATCGGAGAGTTCGTCGAGTGGCGCTGTTTGCGCATCGAAGACCTGTGCGAGGGCCGCAGCTCGCTCTTGGCCGCGATTGACGATACACAGATCATTGCTACCACCGCTCTTGAGGTACCGCAACGTCTCTTCGGCCATCTCACCCGCACCGCACAAGACAACGCGTTTTCCGCGCAGTGTCTCAAACACCTCAGGGACCACCTCGCCGATGGCGACACTCGGCACACTCAACCGCCGGCGGTGGATGGTGGTCTCGGTCTGCACGCGTTTGGCCGCTCGGTTGGCAGCCTGGAAGGCGGCATGGGTCAGCGGTCCCGTCGCACCGGCGAGATTCGACAAGTCATAGGCCTGTTTCACCTGTGAAAGAATCTGCGCCTCGCCGACCACCATGCTGTCGAGGCTCGCGGCGACGAGAAACAAGTGATCGACGGCCTCACGGCCCTGGCGAACGATCATGTGTTCGCCCACAAACTCCGCACGTTTCTGCAAGCATTCAGCTACGAACTCGATCAACGCTGTGCGTACCTGCTCGTCCGACCACGATCCCGAAGCGGACTCGCTCGCAGTCAAGCCGGAACCGAATGGTCCGCCCGCGGCATAGAGTTCCACACGATTGCAGGTGGACAGGACGACGAGCTCAGCGCCATCAAACCGCTCGCTGAACGTGGCAAGGGCCTGCGAGGAATGCTCCGATGAGAACGAGAGCTGTTCACGAACTTCGACTGCGGCATCGTGATGCGAACAGCCGATCATATGCAGCGTCATGCGTCACCTCGCTGCCGGTCGGCGGGGGCAGGCAAATCGGCCGGAGACGTTTCGTCACCTACCGTTTCTGCATTGACCCCGGCAGGATGCGCCGCGCCTCCATGAGGAGTCGTCAACACGCCCGACATGGCCAGCACGAGGAACCCGAAACTCGCCAAGGTCAGGTAGGCGACTTTGCGGCCCCGGCTCGCCGGAGCATAGAAATATTCCACCATCGTCGCCGAGGCCAACCACACGAACAGAACCCCCGATAGCATGATGCCGCGGTTGGTCCAGGGAATCTCCCCCCAGCGGTTGAGGTTCATCACGACGCCCGATACCAATCCCACGCCCACGGCGACCGTGCTGATCACGAGACAACGGCGATTGAGATTCTGCAGCGTCTCCAGGGTGGGCAATCGCAGTGCCGAGCCAGCCCGTTTGTGCTTCAGACGCCACGACTGGACTAGGTACATCGCACCGGCGAGGAAACCGAACAGCACTGCAGCGGATCCGAGCATCATCGAAATCGCATGCACGTTTCGCCAAAACGCTGTGGCTTCCCCGCGGTCAAATGGGGGCAGATGCCGCACCGAGATCGCCAACGCGATCAAGCCGAGAATGGCAGGCAGAAAGAAGAAGCCAATGACGGTATCGGGACGGCGTAGGTAAAGAACGAAATAGCAGATCGCCAGCCCCAGGGAGACCATCAACGAAAAATCGGTCCACGTCGCCAACCGCCCGGCCTCGATCACCTGCCCGTCCGCCGTGCCGGCGCCGCCGCCCGGGATGTCCGCAGTCGCCCGCAGCGAAAGATAGGCAACGTGGGTAAAAATCCCAATCGCCATCATCACCAGCTCCGCTAAACCGCGTCCAGGCACACGCCGGCCGACCAGCCGCAGCAGCTCGATCAGGAGCGCGATCGCGTAGCTGGTCGTGAAACAAGTGATCGATATTTGATGAAGAATGGGGAGCATTGCCGTATCCTACACAAAGAGATGCCTATCCGGACATTGCCTACCCCAGTCGCTTTTTCCAAAGGTCAATCTGCTCGCGAACACGATGGGGGGCGGTCGATCCCTCGCTACAGAACGCAGCGACGGCGTTCTGGGTGCCCAACACCTCATAGACGCTCTCGTCGATCTCGCTGCTGAGTCCTTGCAGGGTTTCGATCGGCAGTTCAGCCAGCGGCACACCGCGGGACATCGCTTCGCCCACGATCGCGCCGACGAGGTGATGGGCCGTTCGCTGCGGCATGCCCTTGCGGATCATCCATTCCATCAACGTGGTTGCGTCGAGATACCCCTTTTCGATCCGGGCCGCGATGGAATCCCGTTTTAGCTTCGCCCCGGCGACGATCGGAATCGCCAGTTCCAACATCGCCCGTGTCGTGTCAAAGGAGTCAAACAGGGGTGGTTTGTCCTCTTGCAAGTCGCGGTTGTAGGCCAGCGGCAGATTTTTCACGAGCAGCATCAGCGTTTGCAGGGCGCCCATGACGCGTGCCGACTTGCCCCGGGTCAGTTCGAGTGTATCGGGGTTGACCTTCTGCGGCATGATGCTGCTGCCGGTGCAGAATTCCTGTCCGATGGCGATGAAATCAAACTCGACGGTACTCCACAGGATCCACTCTTCGGCCCAGCCGCTGAGGTGGGATGCGATCATCGACAGCACGAAAGAGGATTCGATGACAAAATCACGGTCACTGCTCGTGTCGAGGCTGTTCGCGGTGATGCCTTCAAACTCCAGGGCTTCGGCGGTCTGTTGGCGGTCGATCGGCAGCGTCGTGCCGGCGACCGCAGCGATGCCGAGGGGGCACTGATTGACGCGGCGGCGGCAATCGGCGAGTCGCGCACGGTCCCGCTCTAACTTTTCCATGTAGGCGAGCCAGTAGTGCGGGGCGAGCACGGGTTGGGCGCGCTGCAGGTGCGTGTAAGCCGGCAGGATCACATCGAAGTCATCCTCACAGCGGCTCAGGAAAGCACGCTGGAGGTCAAGCAGCAGAGCGTCAATGGCATCGAGCGATTCGCGGATCCATATCCGGATATCGGTGCTGACCTGGTCGTTGCGACTGCGGGCGGTATGCAGTTTCCGCCCCACGTCGCCGGTCGCATCAATCAACGCTTGCTCGACATGCATGTGGATGTCTTCGAGCTCAAAACGCAGCGGCAATTCGCTGCGATCGAATTGCCCGCGAATATTCTCGAGTTCCTCGCAGATCCTCGTGAGTTCCTCTTCGCTGATCAAACCTACGTTGCAGAGCATCTTGGCGTGAGCGATCGAGCCACGAATGTCCTGTTGATAAAGCCGCGAATCGAAAGTAATGCTTTCGGCATAGGCTTCGAGTCGTTGATCGGTTTGGGCGGCAAAAACACCGCTGCGGGAAGGGCTAGCCACGGTTGACTTTCAAGCGAATGTGGGCGAAATAAGGAGAGAGCGAGCGGTTGACGACCGTCCGACACGCGGGCGCACCTCCCTGTAGGATGCCTCAAACCCGCCTGGCTGAAAACCGGTCACTCCGGTCGAAGTCCTTCATTCTCCCACCCTGAGCACTGAAAACTTGATGTCGCCACGATTCCGGATGATCGCTTTGTTCCTAGCCAGCGGGATGGGGTTCCTTCCCGGTCCCTCGGCAGCTCAGTATGCCAACCCCGCGTCACCGGCCATCCAGGCGCCTCGCGTGACGGCGGTCTCGGGAACTCCCTATGGCATCGCCACCATCGAGATTCCGCTGCGGCGTCCGGTTCTTGGCCAAGGCCCGCCGCCGCTGCGACTCAAACAACCGGCCCGTCAACGCTATTTCCCCGTCAGCGAAAACGTGCAGGTGCGCGCCTCCGAGTTGCCATCGGAGCGGCCATTGCCCCGCTTCGGAGAAGGCCGTTTGCTCGGTCGGGTCAGCAATCTGATCCGGGAGGTCGCCAATGGCGACGAGGTCCAACAGGAAACGGTTGCTCGCCGGATCACATTTTTGTTCTCAGGTGATCAGCCATTTTCGGTCGAGGTCGTCGATCGAGACGGGGCCGTAGGCTCGTATGAAGTTCGCCCTCAGCCCAACTCGCCGCGACGTCAGCAGATACTTTTGGCTTGGTGGGCAGGTTTCGCCAACCACAGCCGACAACAAATCGAATCGCTCGACACCCCGCCCTGGCTGCCCACCTACTTGGTCGGCATGCTCTCGGGACGATTGGGACTGCCGCTCCCGGACTGGTACGGAAACACCGACAGCGAGGTGGAGCAGGATCCGCTCCTAATGACATTGGACTGGATCAGCGGTGCGGCTCGTGTTTCCAACCGCGTTTTTGCATCAGCGGCTGCTGGCCGAGATCTCGATGCTCCCGACCTACCCGCAGCAGCCGATGTTGCTGCCCTCCCGTTGCCTGCGCCGATCAGCTGGCAAGAAACCCCCTCGGCATCCCACCTCGCCCCGAACCTAAGCGAGGTCGAGACCGAAGCGATGGCGAGCCATGTACCCCCGGAGTGTTTTTACATCCGCTATGGCAACTTCAAAAATTTCCTCTGGTTCCAAGATCTCACCGACGAGTATGGCGGCGACCTGTCTCAGATGATCTCCCTGAGCGGATTGTCCAACGACGGCACGGCGCGTTTGACGAAGCAACTCGGATTGCAGACGACCGTGATGGGGCGGATGCTCGGCCCCTCCATCATCGCCGACCAAGCGGTCATCGGCCGCGACCTCTACTTGAACGACGGCGCTGCGATGGGTGTGGTTTTTCAAGCCGCCAATGCGTACCTGCTGCGGTCGAGCTTCAACAGCGATCGCAAGAAATTGGCCAATGGCTCCGAAACCCTTTCCCTGACGAACGTCACCATGCCGAACGGCCGCGGCACCCTGTTGCGATCGAGCGACAACACCGTCCGCTCTTACATGGTCGAACAAAACGGTTTCATCTGTGTCACCAACAGCAAAGCGATTGCCGAACGATTTCTCGAGGTGGGCAAGACCGGTGATTCCCTGGCGAAAACGAAAGCGTTTCGAACCGCCCGCAGCCTTCATCCACTGAGTATCGATGATACCATTTTCGTGTATTTCTCACCCGAGATGCTGCAGGGTCTGCTGACGCCACAGTACTTGATTGAATTGCGGCGACGAATGCAGTCCGAGGCCGATATTGCCCTGGTGTACCTGGCGCGTCTGGCGGCGGCCGATCAAGCCACACCTGGGTATGAGCCCGTCCGTGAGATCGATCCGCTCATTGACGCTGGCTTCCTGCCGTTGGGATTTGGTGAGCGTGCCGATGGGAGCGGCGTGTTTGCCGCCGGCGACCGTGTCCTCGATACGCGGCGTGGTGCTCGTGGCACGTTCCTACCGATCCCTGACAATCCGATTGAAACCGTGACGGCGAGCGAAGCCGAGTGGTACAACGAAATCGCGGCTGCCTATGCCCAGCAGTTCGGCAGCCTCGACCCGATCTTTGTCAGCGTCAAACGGGAGGCCGAGGTTGCTGCCGGTGCGGGGCAAGCCGCGCAGGGCGACTCCGCCGAACGCCGCGAACGATTGACTGTGCATGCGGAGGTGGCGCCGTGGCAGCCTGAGAACTACGGCTCCTGGGCTCAGCGACTCGGCCCGCCCACGACGGCTTCCATTCGCTTTGCTGCCGATGACATCGTCGCGGTGCAGGCGCACGTGGCCAGTGACGTGCTCGGCCCGCCGACACACCTGTTCGTCGGGATCAAAGACTCTCATCCCGCTCAGCCGGAAGAATTTGATGGGATCCTCGGTAGCTACCAAGCCTTGCAGACCCTGCCCGGCTATCTCGGGGCCTGGCCGCTGCCGGGCATGCTCGACCGCTTGCCGCTCGGCATCGGTCGCGGCCAAACGGTGGGTCCGAACATGACCCGATTGCTCGGGGGTGTTTACCGTTTCACCGGGGGTGAGTTCAGTATCCTGTCGTTTGATCCGGCTCTGTTGACTGCGGCTATCTCACAACTTGCCGCGGAGGAGACCGACGACTCGGCCCAAGTCCGCGCTCATGTGGGCAATCTTCATGGCAGCCAACTCGAAGGCTGGGTCAACGAGTTTCTCTATCGCCGAGCATCGACGAGCAGTGCTGCGGCGGCCGATTTCCTCGCCTCGCTCAGCAGTCAACTCGACGTTGCACCGGAGGAGGCAATGGAACAGACGCGCGTGATCCTCGGCAGTGACCTGCGTTGTGCCCTGGGCGGCGAATTCTATCTCGCACCGGCCGATCCGAACGCTCCTGCTGCCGCTCCGCACTGGCGGAGCACGGCTTGGGGGACGGGAAACGATCGTCCACCCACCTATCCGCCTGCCGACTACCAAACCCCGGTATTGAAGTGGTTCCGCGGTGCCGATGGAACGCTGACTCAGTATTCCAATCGCGTCGTCGCTGACCTCGTCGTCGAAATTGCGAGGACGAATTCCAAGACGGGGCTTTGAATCCGGCTTGCACCGCGTGACAGCAAAGTTTGTCGGCCTGATTTCCTGTCAGACAAGCTGCCAGGGATGATAGAAAATAGCCGGTGGTTTGAGCGCAAGCGAACACCACCGGATACGACGCGAGCCTCAAGGGCCAACCCCGAATGGGGGTTGAAAATCACTCAGGACGGGATCTGCGCCCCACTTCGGGGTCGACGTTCCACGACCAACGAGACGCCGTAGGTGGCGATCCGCTGACCTCATAGGCATCAAGTTAAGGATTGATCTATAAAAAAAGCGGAAAACCGTTCATAAAGTGACTTGAATTACAACCTCGTCACCTCGGAGAACGGAGTTTCCGCATGGACAGAGTAACAGCGCTGGC
>NZ_SJPK01000002.1:253933-366902 GCF_007859855.1 Allorhodopirellula solitaria | reverse complement strand
GCAGCTTCTCGCTGGCAAGAAGCGTCGAGGCCCTCAATCGATCGGCGACTTGCTGATCGGCTTACTAATTCGTCTTGGAGTGAACCAGGAAAACACTGTAGAATCGAAACCGTCCGAAGCTCTGAAGTCTTAGGCTGAATTGTCGTGCTGCCAAGCACACTAACAACGTCGTCGCATGCCGAGGGTATCGGTGGAGCGTAGCTCTGCTGAGCAAGCCCGTGCTTGAGTGAGATGCTCTGTTAGCGGTTCAAACGCCGGATGAGACAGTGTGGGGCTCTCAGAGCTTCGGATATCTACCAGGGTGGCGAGACTGAACCACCAAAGCTAACCGAGCCGTGCTGGCTGGCCGACAAACAGTGGACTTTGAGTGTCGAAAAAGCTACCCTATTGGTGGTGCCGCTGAGCGTACGCGCGCACTGCAAATTTTCGTTCTGGATATGACAGTACTCAAAAAACCTTCCGCTGTGCTCTGCGCACGCTTCCGTCGGATGAACCAGGTTTTCGCCCCAATACCGAGGATTTAGCGGTCCAGGATTGCACTGGGCTGTTAAAAGGCTGGTATTGGCGCCCTGTTTCTGTATTGCATTTTTATTCCTGCAGCGCAAAACGATCGAGTCTCCCCTCGCCCCCCGCGAAGCGTGGTGGAAAGGGGGCGGGGGTGAGGGGTCGGTTTTCGATAGTGATCAGCTGTGACCAATCCTCAACATCACAATCGAATCATGTCCGAACAAACGGCATTCGCTCGTCAGCAGCGACACCAGACGAACGAGTTTTCAAGTGATGTAATCCTTTACCCACAAAATTTCCCACGCCGACCACATTGGGGCTTACGCAAGCTGGATGAAGCAGATCTGCGATCCAATGGACGGCCCCGGGGAGTACGAATGAGCGTGGCAGTGTTTACTTCGTCGCCGCCACTTGGTCCTGCATGACCACCGCAGTGACGATTGCCTTCGCGCTCATCGCTTCGTCGCCCGTGGTCGTGATGATCAGTGGAGCCCGCTGCGTTCCCTGAGCGGATGTTGGCTTGAGAGTCACCTTGATCAGGTGAACCTTTTTGTTGCCGCTATTCGCTGAGAACTGAACGTCCCAACCCTCGCACTGAATTGACTCGACGCCGAAAGGCTCACGGCCTTTGATCACGAGTCGTTGTGTCAATTCTTGACCGGGTTTCACGTTGCCCAGTGCGATCGATTGCGGCGAGATCGTCAGGGCGGTGACCACGTTGCCTGAAACATGCAGAGGTACTCGCGGCATACTGCGATCGTTCGTGTGCACAATGACTTCGTTCTGAAAGAAGCCTGCTGGCGCGTCCTCGCGGACCTGGACCGTAAGCTCGTAGGTAGCTTTGCCACCACCACGCTGAGTCTGTTCGAAGGTTGAAATCAACCAAGGCTCGTTGGCGCGAACGTCGACAACTCGCCAATCCTGGCGACCAGCGTAAAAAATCTGAGTGCTTCCGGATTTCGGTTCGCCTTGATTCACGCTACCCAAATCAACGCTACCGGGATGAAAAACCATGTCACTGCGGATGTAACCAGCAACCTTGAGCTGGACCTCACTGTAAACAGGCTTGTCGATCACGACGGTGAGAGTCGCTCCCTTCTTGCCACGGAAAGTCGGCGTGTTCAATCGCGCCACCAAGGCTCCCTTCCCACCAGCCGGGATGTAGTGCGAGTCGAGGATCGGAGTCGTGCATCCGCAGCTGGCACGTACCTCGCGAATATGCATCTCGCTGCCCGTCGTGTTGACGATCGGAAACGTAAACTCGGTTTTCGATGCGACTGCAACGGTCCCGAAATCATGCGATTTGACCGGAAACGCCTCGTCCGTCCACTCCGCTGTCGCGATGCTAGGGCCGAGGACAACGAGGCTGGTGATAGCAATGCCGCCGAACATTCCCACGCTCTGCAATAGGTTCGAAAATCGCGATATCACAGGCCTCTCCGTGAGACTGGGTAAACTAGGCAAAGAAATGGTGTAGTGTGCGTCGTCAATGGTGGCAACGTCCGAGCAATCCTACCGGTCATAATCAGAGAGGCAAGTCAAACTGAGCGAAATCACGCAAAACTCGCAGGTTATTCCTTTTCGCTAATCGTTCAAGTCGCACAGGCCTCGCAAGCGGCATCCCGTGTCGCATTCTGACGCCGCGGGGGATGCGAATCGGCGACTTAGGAAGCAGTGACTCTCTGCGCCCAATTTGGGAACGGAGTTTTCGCCCCAGTGGACTCTTTTGCTGACCATGATGCGTTGAAGTTTGCCACTGGCCGTGTTTGAGCTAGCGTGGCTAGATAGCCTTCAACATCTCTCGACGAAATTTTTGAGAGTATCCGTTGGTCAGCGGTGTGCTAGCGATGCTCGGGAACAGTTTGACTTCATCACGGCTGCGTTAACTCAGCACGTTCCTGCGAGTAGGCCTTCCCGAGCACATCCAAGCTTTCCGCGATACTCTGTTCATCCCCCAAAACCATCCAGTAGCGATACGAATAGGTTGATTCTGGGCCGAGTTTAACAAGATCGATCGAGGCGACGTGCATGCAAGGGCCAGCCTCGGGATCGTCGCTGAGACCTTCACCATGAGAGCCGAAGTTCCATCGCTGCGTTGAAGCTGGACAGAACAGAGCGACGCCCTGACCGCTGGCATCAAACAATGCCATTGCCTTTTGCGGCGGTTCCGCCTGTTGCCAAGGCGGTCCTGGAGTGTGTGATTCCTCTCGCCACTTTCCATTGCCGAGATAACTTCTCACGTGCACGAAGTTGCGAGTGAAGTAGCAGGCCGGGACCTCTTGATGCCGCATGACTGCCGGCCCCCAGCGATCGTTCTTGTCACGCAGGGAAACAAACTCACATCGCACGACGATCGTATTGGGAAGCGACGGTTCAAAAGTTGTCCATTGCCGCATCACCGATTTCGCTTCCTCGTTGGGCATGTCCCATAGTTGAGGAGTGGTCTCTGAGAACAGTGTGTCGGCGTCACGCTCAAACTTCGAAGCGTGAGCCCACGAGCCAACACCGCCACCTTGAATGGGATTCCAGGGCCAGGGACTCCAAGCATCACTCTGCCCGTCGGACCTGCGATCGAGGCTGGATCCGGCATAATACGACTGCTGGATCAAGCGTCCGGGATCGGCCAGATTGACCATGTTCTTCGGGTACGACGCTGTGGATAGCCAGGTGATGGCCGCGCCTTTGTCACGATCGATTCCGACGCGTACGACGCCGTTGTCAATAACCAGCACATCCTCGGCTACCGTGACAGGCAAAGCCGTCAGCCAAACCAGCAAGATCGCGACAGATCGCAGGTTGACGAGACGCGGTAATTCTCGAATTAGCAAGGGCGTTCTTTTCAAAATTGAGTAGCAATCATCCAGGATGCGTTTTTTTGAAGACATAGGCTCCTGCATCCAGTGATGCAAAAAGGAGCCTTCGGGAAGCGCAAACTCACCGAGGGATGGCCGCACCACTGCCACCCAGCTGACGCAGGAAGTGACGGGCGACGGGATCATCCCTCCCCATACCAGCGTGCTCGTAGAGCTTGAGTCCCTTGTTTCGGGCACCTGGATTCTACGTGATTTCAGCGGACTCAGCCAACTCGTTGCCTTTTGGAATCACGGTGTAGAGGGCCGCCCCATCGAGCAACGCTGTGAAGCAATTTTTTTGGCTCATCCGACGGAAGGGTGCGCCCGAGGTTTTCAAGGCATGGCTCCCGTATCCAAGGATTGATTTGTGGGATGTGATTATCAATGTTAGACTGGCACTGCCGGAAGGAACGGAGCCGAGCTCTGCAAAGGTGCTGGCTTGGCAAGGGATATCTCGGTCGCCAGCGTTTCCCTGCAAAAGCGGTACGCCAATGGTGTTGCCGGTCCCGGGCGAACATTCGTTCCTCAGGGACGCATTTTTGTAAGGTTATTGGATACGAGAGCCATGCCTAGAAAAACCTTCCCCTGTGCTCCGCGCACGCTTCCGTCGGATGAGCCGCTTTCTCTAGCGAGAAGGAGCTTTTGACGTGTGCGGGGGGGACGCCTGCATACATCTGAAAATCACTGAAAGATGCTTCACAGCGTTACCCGTTGGCGGCTCGAGAACGCCGCAAGAAAAGCTGCAACAGTAAAATTGACGTACCTCGCCAATCAGGAGCGGACGCTTCGTGTGAAGCGCACATCGGCTGAGACCGAACAGCGGAGCGGTCGGGCGACAACCCATTCGGGGCGTGCTATCCTGGCGGGATGCCATTGGAAGCTGCATTCAATGGCGGGCTTGGACTTACCTTGAAGGATTTCTGGCATGACATCACGCATCTCCCCCATATTCGGTTTCCTGATCGCTGGGCTGCTGGCAATCTCGTTGGTCACGCTGAAGTCGTCCGAGGGAGGTGAAACGAGCCCAGACGCCACAACCTCCAAACAATCCTTTGAGTTGCGAGTTGTCGACTTCGAAGGCCGCCCGGTCCCCAATGCCGCAGTCGAAGTGAGATGTCGCCCCAAGCTAGAACGCGACCAAGTCGTTATCGGTGAGTTTAAAAAAGTCAATGCTTATGGGACTAATTTGACCGCGGACTCCCATGGCGTTCTCCGCATCGAAGCGGAGCCGTTGGCTCAGAATCTTTCGTTTTCAATCAAGGCGAAAGGCTTCGCACCCTACTGGGCCGAGTTCGACCAGGATCAAGACTCTCTACCTGCATCGTTCACTGCGTCCATCGAACCGGCCTGGACGGTCGGAGGTGTCGTCCTCGATGCGGGCGGGCGACCAGTGGTGGGTGCCGAGGTTCGTCCGTCTATTCGTTTTCGCAAGCGACCGGGCGATTTGAACTCCCTGGGTGTGGGCACCTCCATCAAGACAGACGAAGACGGACGCTGGCAATATGGGCATGTGCCGGTATCCAAAGCAGACGTGTACGTGACGGTCAATCATGACGACTACCAAGCGCAGCGGGGAAATTTGTCTCGCGGCGAATTTGAATCAACCTCGGATCAACCCTCCATGGGCAAGCTCACCCTAACCCAAGGATACACGCTGGCGGGAATCGTTCGTGATCCCGAGGGCAACCCAATCGAAAATGCCACCGTCCGCACCAAGTTTTTAAACGAAATCCGTGAAGCCAAGACAGATGAATATGGCCGGTATCAACTCACGGGCTGTGAAGAGAATCTGACCCGCGTCGTTGTGTTCGCCAAAGGCCGGGCCCTGGAGATGAAAGAGGTTCGAATCCGCCCCGAGATGGATCCTGTTGACTTCGTATTGCCGCCCGGCGGGCATGTCAAATTGCGAGTTGTCGATGCCGACGGCAAGGGGCTGGCTAAAGCCAGGATCTTCCTGCAGCGTTGGCGAGGTCACGTTGACTACTTCGAGTTCGACCACGTCCACTGCTATACGGACGAGAATGGAATTTGGGAATGGAACGAAGCACCGCTCGATGCATTCCAAGCCGATATCTGCCGGCGCGGTGGAATGCAGTTGGTGAAACAAGTGATCGTCGCCGGCGATGAAGAGCATGTCTTCCGGCCACCTCCTCTGTTGGTCATCACGGGCCGCGTTCTCGATGCTGAATCCGGCGAACCGGTTACGCGCTACCGGGTCACGCCGGGGCGCCGCAATGACGACCCGAGAATCGGATTCGACTGGTACGAACGCGAAGCCTACACAGCAAAAACCTCGAACTACCGCGTCGAGTTCAATCGGTCGGGAGACCAACATCTCGTTCGTATCGAAGCGGAAGGATATCGCGTGGCCCAGTCTCGCGAGTTTGCATCCAATGAAGGCGAGGTGACCTACGATTTGAAGTTGCAGAAAGCGACCAGCATCACCGGACAGATTGTTGACGCACACGGTGAGCCAGCGAGTCATGCCCGAATCGCCGTCGCTGACGAGCACGCTCAAATCGTCATCAGGGATGGTGAGATCAGGGATTCCTCCACGTACACGAAACGACTCGACGCCGATGCTGTGGGAAACTTCAGCTTGCCGGCGCGGGATCAACCATTTCATCTCGTGATCATTCACGACCAGGGCCACGCATTCGTCTTTTCCGAATCGATCAAGACGGATGGAACGATTCGTTTGAATCCCTGGGCATCGATCGAAGGGCAGTTTCGCGTGGGTGCAAAACCGGCAGCAAACGTGAGGTTGAGCATTTCGGGTGGGACGTTTCGCCCAGTACAGGGAGACGCAGGACGGGTCTATGCGGACGCGACCGCTACCACGGATGAGCACGGGAGATATCGACACGCCAAAGTATTTGATGGACGGGGATCTGTCGGACGCGAGATCATCATGATGGTCGACGACGGAGCGACCGAAGTGACGTCGTCGCAACAGGTGCCGTTTACCGCGGCGCCAGGTGAAGACTTGACAGTGGATATCGGTGGCGTGGGGCGCCCCGTGACGGGCCAGCTGCTGGCTCCTGTCGGCAATCGCGACACGATCGCGTGGAGTCTCGCGATGATTGACGTCAAGCAGCAACTCGTCTCTCCCATCCCGCCCGTCGATCGTCAAGCACTGATGCAACAACCAGGGAAATGGGAAGCGTGGTTGCGGACGCCCCCAGGGTTAAACTACCTCGCCAGTCACCAACGCTATCAAAATCAACGAAATGTGTTGATTCGGTATCGTGCCACAGTCGCCAGAAACGGCTCGTTTCGGATCGACGACATGCCTGCGGGCGATTATGAATTGACCGCTCGTTTGGGACAGGGACAAAACGGTTCGATTCGTGGCTACAAATTTTCCATTCCACCGATGGAGAATTCACGAGCGGACGAAGCTTTGGATCTAGGTGGGATTCAGTTGGAAGACTGAAGTCCGGGTCGAGAGGTATGCAGTTTGCGTTTGATCTATCGAAGCCTCGTGCGAAACGCACATCGGCTGAGACCGACCGGCAGAGCGGTCGGACGACTATCTAACCGAATCGAGCGGTTTTGCTGGCGTACTATGCGCGTTTAGCCAATGCCGCCGCTCGTCTCTATCGAAGCCTCGTGCGAAACGCATATCGGCTGAGACCGACCGGCAGAGCGGTCGGGCGACTATCTAACCGAAGCGGGCGGTTTTGCTGGCGTACTATGCGCGTTTAGCCAATGCCGCCGCTCGTCTCTATCGAAGCCTCGTGCGAAACGCACATCGGCTGAGACCGACCGGCAGAGCGGTCGGACGACTATCTAACCGAATCGGGCGGTTTTGCGGGCGTACTATGCGCGTTTAGCCAATGCCGCCACTCGTCTCTATCGAAGCCTCGTGCGAAACGCACATCGGCTGAGACCGACCGGCAGAGCGGTCGGGCGACTATCTATCCGAATCGGGCGGATTTGCGGACGTACTATGCGCGCTTGCCAAGGAACATGCGAAGGCAGTGGTGTGTGGCTGAGCGGGTGAAGTAAGTCGCGCATTGACGCTCACTTAAATACTCGCCGACGGCCTCGGTTTGGGAGCATTTCTGGATTGCCCTTGCCACTAGCTGATCGAATTGGCTAGTCGTGCGATACGCGTGGACCGCTGTTTCCATTCATGGTGAGCGATAGACGCGACTCAGGATGAGTCGTTCTGTCGCCGCACAGCCTGTTTCATCGATTGGACGATGAGCACCGGCGGCCACATTCGGGCAAGGAAGCCAACGTGATTAAGTGGTTGTGGTCGATACTGACAGGCAAAAAGCAGAAGTCTCGAAAAAAATCGGGCGTGCCTCTGCTACGCTGGTTCACACCTGGATTAACGATTTCCGGTGTGGTCGTGGCAATCAGCAGCGCCTTGACGGGCCAAGTCGATCTGTCGGTGTTGGACCAAATCCGTGGTAGCGTCGCGCCTGTCTATGACGACCCCATCGCTGCATCGGTCGACGCCTCCAACCCACCCCTCCAGCCAACGGGCTTCACCTCTCCCCGACGTGCTCCTGAACGTTTGACGGCTCGACAATCGGCGCCCCCAGCGATGACGGCAGCGACCGCTGCGCCTCAGGCCTCGCCGACGCAGGGATCCACGGGCAAATCCCAGAGTTCGCTGCGGGTCGCCAGTTTCAATATCCAGGTGTTCGGCCAGAGCAAATCGAGCAAACCGGAGGTCATGCAGCAGCTCGCGACCCTCTTCCTGCTATTCGACGTGGTGGCGGTCCAAGAGATACGCGGTGACCCGATGGTACCGATCGAGCGGCTGCTCGAAGAGATCACGCGTCAGGGAGGTCGGTATCGCGCCATCCACGGTCCTCCCGTCGGGCGCACCTCGCAGAAGGAATGCTACAGCTATTTCTGGGACCAGAATCGCGTCGACATTGTCCCTGACTCGGACTTCCTCGTCGACGACCGGGACGACCGAATGCACCGCCAACCCATGGTGGCGAGTTTCCAGACACGGGTCGCGCCTGTCGATTCGCGTCTACCGTTCCGGTTCACCATGATCAACGTCCATACCGACCCTGACGAAGTCCGCGGTGACACGCCGGAGAACGAATTGAACGTTCTCGATGATGTTTTCCAAAGTGTGCGCAACTATGAGTACCAGACCAATAATGAAGACGACTTCATTCTGCTCGGTGACCTCAACGTCGACGTCGAGGGACTGCGAGAACTTGGTAGCATGCCCGGAATGGTCTCGCTGATCGGAGATGTCCCGACCAATACGCGTCAGAGCAAGTGTTACGATCACATCCTGATCGACTCGCGGGTGACAACGGAGTTTCTGCATCGCAGCGGGGTGCTCAGTATGGAACACTTCTTTGGGATCGATCAGGCCGCTGCAATCAAAATCAGTGACCACAATCCGATCTGGGCCGAGTTCAGCGTCTACGAAGCTCCCCGGAATTGGTAAGCCTCGTCTTGCCTGGGCAACCCGTCAACAATCAGTGGCCCCAAAAATGCATCGTAGTGGACGAGGCGACGAGTCCCGGAAAAATGGACCCGTCGCCTCCTGTCTGATTACCCACAAGTCTTCGTACGCCGAAGGCGTTTTAGAAAATAGCCGGTGGTTTGAGCGCAAGCGAACACCACCGGAAAAGACGCGAGACGCAAGGGCCAACCCCGAATGGGGTTGAAGGTTATGCTCGACGAATTCTGCAACCCACTTCGGGGTCGACGCTCCATCTTCAACGAAGGACCGCAGGTGGCGCTGCGCTGTCCTACGGCTATTCTCTTCAATCCCTAACGGGATTCTTGTGGGTAATGACCAGCTCGTCGCCTCGTCCACTACGGTTGCTGAGAGGACTCGTCGCCTCGTCCATCACGGTTGCTGAGAGGACTCGTCGCCTCGTCCACTACGGTTGCGCTGCTGGCTCGCTACGGTTCGCTGATGGGCCGCAGGTTGGCTGCCGGATTGGCGACGCTCTCCCAAGTGCGGACTTGGGTGTTGTCGATGATCGCCTCGCCCCCGCCGATGACTTCCATCATCACATGGACCACGGCGTCCGAGCCGACTTGGCGGAACAGTGTCACGGGGGTCCATTGAGGTTGATCGCGGACGAGCACGCCCATCTCTTGGCCACCCACCGAATCGTAGACCAGTAGTCCTTGGTGAGGGTTGGTGAACCCCAGCGTTCGCACCATCACATCGATCCGCACGACGCCGGAGTCTTGAATCCGCACCGCGGGGCTGCGAATCATCGAACAGGTGCCTTCGTAGCCGCCGGGCAGAGGGTCACTGCCTCGCGGTGTAACTCGCATCCTCAGAGCGCCCTTGCCCGAGAAGGCGCCACGCTCGATCTGTGTCGCTTCGACCTCCGCCCAGCCAGCATGCCGGCGCCCAAGCGTCCAGCCCTCACGAGTCAGGACATCGTCGCCAGAGACCGCGCCGCTGCGTTCGAAGTCACCGCCCGCCAGATAGTTTCTACTCCAGCGCGAACGTGTTCCTCTTTGATTGACCACCGACGGGGCGACCGTTGCGAGATCGTTGACGGGGGTTTTGAGCAGGGGAGACCAAGCGATTTGGGTTTCGTAATCGCCTGCAATCAACGGTGGGCTGCTGATATGCCGGCCCGCCCGAGCCTCCGAGGGACCATCGCCACTGGTCACCGCGGGGGCACCTGCGTGAATACCATCGACCAAGGCGTTGTAGAGCATCCAGTTACTCTTGGCCCCCCAGGCATCGGCGCGCCTGGACATTCGCAGAGACGATTCCGGCTGCCCGCTACGGACCAAGCGTTCGGCGCTCTCGAGGGACGTCGCTGCAACTTGCAAGAGGTCCGTGGGTGCCGATCGGTCAGTGACTCGCGACGCGACTGCGCTGCTCCAGTTTCGTTCGCTTTGGCGAATCGCTTCGGCAGCCAACTGCCACCGATCGAGTGCCGCTTGTCGGGCGAATCGTTTCGCCGAACTGGCGATTCGCCCTGCTTCGGCGACCTCGTCGCTGATCGCGATCACCTCCACGACATCCGGTGAGACGATACTCAGCCGCGTTCCGTTGGTATCGGTGACGGGTGTTAAACGCTCGGCAGAGAAATCCGTTAGTCGCCAAATGAGTTTCCCCTCATCGGCCGGTGGCAAATGAATCTCGATCGTTTTGCCGTCGCCTGCCATGGCGGCGTCGCCGCGTCCCAGCGCAGTCGTCATCACTAGCAGCGTGGTGGGGCCAGAAACCAAACGGTGCGCCACGTAGATCGGTTGCCCGGTTCTCGCGTCGTGGATCAGTTCGCCGGTGCGTGATGCTTCGGCGCCGCTAATCCAAGGCTCCAGGGCTGCCACGAAGCGATTGACAAAGGAGAACGACATGGCACGACTTTGCTGCCGCGGTGTGCCCGAGGAGAGAGACTCCGACGACCGGATCAGAATCGCATCAGGTCGGTCACCGATCGCATCGGCGATCTGCCGCCACATCCCGTGCCACTGAAAGGCATCCCGCTCGGGCGTCCCGATCCGGGCCGCGATGGCATCATCCTGAAGAGAGGCGGCGTGATTGGCCATGCCAAACACCCCCACCGCCATCGACCGGTTCGAACAACGCGTGAGCTGTTCCTGACGAAGCGATTTGGTTGCTACACTGGAAAGATTGCGAATTCGCGGCGGGGCATCGAGTACGACGCTATCGAGCATGGCCGCGTACTGGCGAAACGATTCCACCGGACTGCCGACGAGCGGACGCTGCCAGCGGGCGGGCAGATCGCGCAGCCATGCGGCCGTTTCGGCATGCTCATCGACGTGCTCCGAATCCAGCGCTCGAGAACCACCCACGATCCAACCGGCGACCGGTTCGAGTAGTGGCGCCAGGCTCGGGTCGGGCGACGAGGGGGCGGGAGCGTAGATCTGCATTCTCGCCGCGATCGCTTCCGTGAGAATCGAAGAGTCCGGGGGCTCGGACAACCACACCGCATCGAAGCCGAGTGAGCGGACCCAAGCGAGCGGTTCGCTATTGTGCTGGAGAATTCGTGTCACACGTCCGCTGGGAAACGCGGGCATCGAGCCGACAGAGTCTTTGGACGTGGGGGTGAGCGTTTGCCGGCGCGCACCATGTCCACCGGACTCGAGGATCGAGGAACCGGCGTCGGGCTGGTTCTCCGCGGCCACCCGCGAGGCCAAGGCCAACTCATCGACGAGCGGCACCATCGCGTCGATCTGCAGCGCATCGAGCCGCAGGGTGTGGTTGCCCGCGCCGCCGTAGGCGTTGATGACAACAGCATCGACGTAGGGAGAGGAGACATCCGCTCGAATGCCATACTTTTGCCGCAGGGTGACGCGTTTGAGTTTGAGGTCGCCGTCGATATCGCTGACGCCGAGTCGTTGGAACTCACCGATACGTTCGTATGACGAGCCATAGATCAACAGCGCCTCGGGACGTTTCGTTTGCGGATCGAGCAGATACGGAAAGCGCACCCGAAATCCGATGCGAACGCCTTTGGCGAGCCCCTTGACGGAGATCGAGGCGGCGAGTGCATCGATTGGGCGAACGGGTTCGATTGGGTAAACCAACACGGCTTTGGTGCCAAGGCCGGTCAAGATTGTGATCGTTTCGCACCGCCCCCCGTCGGCACCCGCGTCGCTGGCGTGCCCGTGCTCACTGACCCTCGCGTCGCAATCGTTTTCATCGAGCGACCAGCGTGGCGGGTAGGCATCGAGCGGGTCGATTAACTGTCCCGGTGCACTGGTTGAAAAAATAAAAACCGAGACCGCAGCGACGAGCGTCCGCAGCGACGCTGCCGAGCAGCGTCGTTGACTCGACTGAACAGTTTTCCTACCCGGCACAGCCATCTCGGCAAAGTCCGCCAAATGCTTAGACAGAGTCATTGAAAGTTGACCGCAACCCGAATGGGCGGAACAATCCATTCACAGCAGGTTCAACCGCGCGATCGATCACACCCAAAAGAGTCCACGATCCCGTTCCCCTCCAAGGCGAACGGGGATCCAACCTCGAAGTATCGTATTTTCGCGCCGACGATCAATTTTCAATTAAAATAAGACCTAGGACGCTCTGAGTACCAGATTTCGCTGGCATTTGTCCAGAGTAATCCGGCGCCCGGAGAGGCCGAGGGTTGGAGAGGCCACCGCACGGCCGCGGTTGTCTCGCTCACGGCAGCCCGACCACCCAACCCAGAATAGGAAAATCGGAAGCGTGTCACATTGATGTGGCGTTAGGAATGCAAAGGAAAGCTCTCATCCGAACCCAATACGACGACCGCCGCTGATTCGGCGTTCCCTTTCCAAAGAAAAGAACTCACCATGACCAAGACTGCCGCCAGCTCCGCTCAACTCAGTGAAGAAACACCACTGGAATTACGAGAAATGGCCGCTGCGATTGAAGCGTTGCCCCCGCATTACCGGGATGCTGTCTCACCGGCCTTGGCTCGCGTGGTCGAGTGCAGCACCCGCCGCCGGCGGATCTTGAACCTTGTCCAGGAAGCCTTGTCACAACTACGATTGGACATGAAGTATCTGATTTTCGATCTCGAGGCAACGCGGCGAGAACGTGACAGCTACAAGGAAACGCTCGAACGCGACGGCCGTTTGTAAGGCTCCTTCACCGACAAAATCGAAACAGCAAGAGAGTCTGTGACGCTTTACACCTTTCTGTTGGTTTTCGTTTCGCTCTTGAGCGGCGCTGCGCCATCGGCAGCGCAGTCATCTTCGCGAGTGGTGCTCGCCAGTCTGCTGTTGGTGGGGGGATGGGTCGTTTTAGCCCACCTCAGCGCGATTTGGAAAGGCAGCCGGGTCCTTCGCAGGCCGGACTCCTTCGCTGAGGAAACCGACGGCATGCGTGTGCTGATGGAAACGTTCCGTTGGCTTGCGATTCCGCTCACTCTGCTCTGCCATTTTGGCTTTTCGCTGGCAGCGTGGCTGCGAGTGCAACCCGTGCTGGAGTACAGCACGACATTGCAAGCCGTGGGGTTGCTCGCCCCGGGCCTGCTGCTGCTGGTTTCGACCTGGTCCGCGGAGCATTGTTTCGCGGCGATCGTGGGAACTCAGCCCCGCACCCTCGGCGGTTATCGCGGCTCGATGGTGCGAGCGATGCGGGGCGGCCCCGCGTGGATGATCGTCCCGACCTTGGTCTTCCTCACCTTCGGGGATGTTGCTGAGTTGATCAAAGTGCGATATCTGGAGACCTCCACATGGTCAGCCAATCATTCCGATGGACTGATGTGGGTGTTGATTGCGATGGGAGGCTCGGCCCTCATCGCGGCGCTGCCGTGGTTGGTGCGTTGGATTGCCAAGACGCGGCCCATTGGCGGGGCGGAACTCGTTGAGATCGAGACCTGGTTGCGGCGTTGCGGGGTTTCGACGCACCCGATATTGGGAATGCAGGTCGCCCGCTGGGACACCGGCCAGAGAATGCTTAATGCCATGGTGGCAGGGTTCATTCGTCCCGGCCGATTGCTGCTGTTGTCGGACCGATTGCTCGATGAATTGCCGCGGGGAGGGCGGTTAATGGTCATCATGCACGAGATCGCCCACGTACGGCGTTTTCACTTGCCGATTCGGATGGCCGCGATTCTCCCGGCGTGGTGGGTCTCGAGTGAGTCGAGTGCTTTGCTGGTCGAGTCCGGGCTGCTCGGTGACGCATGGAGTACGGGCGTCGGCGGCGTGCTGGGGCTGATCACGACGATCGTAGTGCTGGGCATCGTCAGCCATCTCTCCGAACTCGATGCCGACCTGGTCGCCTGCCGGTTGGCGGTGCAGGCCTGCGGCGGCAATTCTGTAGGCAGCGGTGCAGCAGGCAGTAGTGCAGGAGGAAGTGTTGAGGCAGACGATGCGAGTGGGTCTCGAGACGCCGCAGCGGAGTCTGAATCCAGGGCCGAGCCACGCGAAGCGGCTGAGATGACAGTGGAAATGGCTGCGGAATTGCTGGCCGACGCCTTGATTCGGGTCACTGCGGACCATCCCTCCTCGCGAAAATTCAGTTGGTTGCACCCCAGCCTGGCGACTCGAGTGGAGCGTTTGCGGAGAATCTCCCGCCCGCTTCCCGATTTCGCTTCGGACAGCCATACTCTAGCTGTCTGAGCGAGCGATTCGCTCATCCATGATTTTGTTACCACCCAACGAGAGTGTATTCTGATGAGTCAGAGCGGAGTGATCACATTCAAAGGCAACCCGATGACGCTGGCAGGCAGTGACCTGTTGGTCGGCCAAGCCGCACCGGATTTCCAACTGCACTATGCCCATGAAGGGTTGAAGGCGCTCTCGCTGGCAGACCTCAAGGGCAAACCCTCGATTCTGTCCATCGTGCCCAGCCTGGACACGCCGACTTGTGCGACGCAAACGAAGACGTTCAACGAGAAACTCGGCGAACTCGGCGACAAAATCAACGCTGTCACGGTGAGCCGCGATCTGCCGTTCGCGCAAGCACGTTTTTGTGGCGCCGAAGACGTTTCGATGCGCACGGCGAGCGATTATCAAACGCACGAGTTCGGCGAAGCCTATGGCGTTGAGATCGAAGAGCTGAAACTGCTCAGCCGCGTTGTCATCGTGCTCGATGCCGACGGCAAAGTTGTCTACAAGCAAGTCGTTCCCGAAGTCACTGAAGAACCGGACTACGGCAAAGCGTTGCAGGCACTGACCGACCTCGTCGGCTAATGCTAAGCGACCGTCTCCGCACCAGCGCGCTCTTGATTGGCATCATCGCCGCGCTATTGTACGTCGATGCCCGATTTTCAGTCGCTGGTGCAGCAGGCTTGTACCTTTTGCCATTGCTGCTGTTTTTCGCCCTCGGCACCGCGTGGGATATGTGCGGCCTGTTGCTGCGCGCGGGCTTCCCGATGCACCGCGGGGTCACCCTGTTGGGCACGGCCATCATCAGTGCGGCTCCCGCAGTCGTCTTGATCTGGAACACACTCTCGGCAGCTATGCCGGAGACCGTGTCGCCCTACCCTGCCGATTGCCCCATTGGGCTGATGGGTTGGACCACGGTGGCGGGTGTGTTCGCGACGATGCTCTTCTTTTTCGACGAGATCAAGGATTACAGCATCGCCTCGGACCCTGCTGGTGTCCTCCGGCGTCTGACGGGTAGCCTGTTCATTGCCGCCTACGTGGGCCTGCCGATGAGTTTGCTGCTCGCATTGCGAACACTCGGTGACAGTGGCCCTCCGGATTCCGCCGCAGCGAGCAGCCTCCACAACTGGGGCCTGGCGGCTCTATTGACGATGATCGCGACGACGAAGTGCACTGATGCGGGTGCCTATTTCACCGGGAAAGCGATCGGGCGACACAAGTTGATTCCGCGGCTCAGCCCTGGCAAGACGATCGAAGGCGCCGTCGGTGGTTTGATCATGGCGACCGTGGTCGCCGCTGCTTGTCTGGCGTTCCTGTTTCCCGCGATCTGTTCTGTCGACGTGCCACCATTGTCCTTTGCCCTGCTGCTCGGCCCGTTGCTGGGAATATCCGGCATGGTTGGTGATTTGGCACAATCGCTGGTCAAACGAGCCTGCGGTGCGAAGGATTCAGGACATCTGCTGCCAGGGATGGGCGGCGTGTGGGATGTGACGGACAGTCTGATTTTTGCGTCTTTACCGGGTTTCCTGTGTTTCGCGGCAGTGGCATGACGGTGCCGCCCGCGATGGGTTAAAATGCGGTATTCCCCGCGAGACGATTCGACGAAGCGGTTCCGTGGCAGTTAGAATCCTCGCTGCCCATTGATATGCTCTGCGAGGCCATTGCGATCACTCCTTTCCATCTTCCTCTCATTGTTCTGTGAAGCCCGTCATGCACGAAGCTACCCTTTCGACGGCGGGCCCCGATGAAGTGTTGATGCTGTTCGGCCCCCGCGATCAACACGTCCGCAAATTGCGGCGTCTTTTTGGCGTCGACATCACGCATCGCGATGGGCGCGTACGCGTTGCTGGTGAGGAAACGAAAGTGACCGCTGCAGTTCGTTCTCTTGAGCGTCTCCGCGTGATCGCTCGCAAAAAGAACGGACTGTCGCTCGGTGACATCGAAACGGCGGCCACCGAAGAAGGCGCGACGCTAGAAAAGGGGCAACCCGCCCGGCCGAGCAGCGACGCGATCAATATCCAACACGCCGGCCGCAAGATCATCCCGCGGACACCGGGGCAAGCCAAATACGTTGATGCGATCCGTTCGCATGACCTCACATTTGCCACTGGCCCGGCGGGCTGCGGAAAAACCTATCTCGCCGTCGCGACCGCTGTCGAAGCATACAAGGCTGGCCATGTACGTAAGATTGTCTTGGTTCGGCCGGCCGTGGAAGCTGGGGAGAGCCTGGGATTTCTCCCTGGGGATCTACGAGCCAAACTCAATCCCTACCTCCGTCCCTTGATGGACGCATTGGGCGAGATGGTCGACTACGACCAAGCTCGTGGGTTGATGGAACAGGATCTCATCGAAATCATTCCGCTGGCCTACATGCGTGGCCGGACCCTCAACGACGCCTTCATCATTCTCGACGAAGCGCAGAACACGACCGTCGCTCAGATGAAGATGTTCCTCACCCGCATGGGCGAGCGCAGCAAGATGGTCGTCAGTGGCGACACGACTCAGCTGGACCTGCCGCGAGGTGTGCGGAGTGGACTGCGAGACGCCTTGTACCGGCTCGATAAGATTGAAGGCATCGGCGTGATCCGCTTGGGTGCCAACGATATCGTTCGTCACCGCTTAGTCCAGGCGATCGTTGAGGCGTACGAAGCGTCTCAGCGACGTGAGGAGCTCGGCGAGGTGTTGAACTTCGAGGATGCCGCTGACCACCAGCCATGAGCGGAGTGGAAAGACTATCATGAGCACTGCCAAGACCCAGCGCGCGGGCAAAGAACGCATTGAATCACTCGGCATCCCCAAGCCGAAGTGGGCGACGTGGTGGACCAAGAGCAATAAGAGCAATCTTGCGATCCGCTATGGCCTCGCAATCGTCGCGGCGGCCGCGTTGATACTGCTGTGCCGTACCTGGCAGCCTGCTTTTGCCTACCGGCTCGGTGCGATTCCCGCCCGGGATATGCTCACCCGCATTACCTTTCAAGTCCCCGACCGCGTGGCGACGGACGACCAGCGTGAACGGAAGCGACGCGAGGTATTGACGCTCTACCGCAACAATCCCGACGGCATCGACCAACTCCGCGAGGGGCTCCGCAACCAATTGTTCTCGATCCTGGGTGCCTCCTCGTACGAGCAACTCGGCGACAAAGAGCAAGCGGCATTGAATGAATTGCGTGAAGGAGCCGACCCGCCACCACCGGGGACCACTTCGCCCGATCAAGCCCCGGCAGGGCAAGACGATTCGAATACGCAGACGCCCGCCGAACGATTCGCGTTGCTCAAGAGAGTCTTTAGCAAAGACCCGGAACTGAAGGAGCTCGACGCAGCGCTCGATATTTCCACCAAGGACCTGTACGCGAACGGCGTTTTGCAAGCGCCTCAGCATTCGCCCGAGCAAGGCTCGCAGCGAATGATCCGCGTCTTTGAAGAAGGCGGCAAACCGGATAACGCCGTGCCGGTGGAGCTGAGCAAAGTCCGGATTGCAGAATCCGCCAGAGAACTCAACACGAAACTCAAAGACGAGTTCCGTCGGCGATTCCCGAGCGAAGAAGGTAAGGCCGATGAAGGCCAGATCGCGGCGACAATGATCGGCAACTGGTTCCGCAACGAGCTGCCCGACTACGAGACGCTCGCCTACGACGACGAGCTCAGCCAGGAGGCCCGCGAGAAGGCAGCGGACGCTGTCGAAACCGTTCAGATGACGTTTTACTCGGGTCAATCCAAATTGGCCGACGCCAACAAACCACTCTCGACTCGCGAGCTGGCCCATTTGCGAAGTGAGTGGTCAACGCTCGTCGAGAACATGCCGCTCTATGACCAGATCGCCCGGGTGCTCGCGTACATCGGGATGATCGTTGCTCTGTACCTCCTGTGTGGATCGTACATTTGGTTTGTCGACGACCGCACGATCCTGACGGATTCGAGAAAGCTCACTAAATTGCTGGCCCTGGCGGTCGTCACGATTGTGCTGAGTTACTACGCATCGCGTGACGATTGGCGTGCCGAGCTCGTGCCGCTGGTGCTCGCATCGATCACGGCTGCGGTTGTTTATGGGCGTGACTTTGCGTTGCTGTTGATGACCGCAGCGAGCCTTAGTTTGACGCTGCTGCTCGGCGCGGATCTATCGAACTTTGTGGTGATGATGGCCGCTTGCACCTCGTGTACGTTACTGACCGGCCGCATTCACAGCCGCACTCACTTGATCACCGTAGCCATTTTGTCTGCGGTGATCACGATGTTGACGACGATCGGCGTGGGCATTGTCGCTGGACAGACACTGGCATCGGGCAGCCCTGGCGAGGGTCAAGAAGCGTTGTTCCTCGGCGGCCCGCTCCGCTTGGTCCTGACCGGACTGGTCAGTGAAGCGGGCTGGGCAGGACTGTGCATTGTCGTCTCGGCGCTGGCCATGACAGGGCTGCTCCCATTGGTAGAAAAAGCCTTCGGCGTACAAACCGATCTGTCACTGCTCGAGCTCAGCGACGCCAGCCACCCGCTGCTGAGGCGATTAGCCCAACGAGCCCCGGGGACCTACAACCACTCGATCAATGTGGCTTCGATCGCCGAGTCGGCTGCCGATGCGATCGGTGCCAACGGCTTGCTCGTCCGCGTGGGAGCCTATTTCCACGACATTGGCAAGATGTTCAAACCGGAATACTTTATCGAGAACCAGAGCGCAGGCATCAACCAACACGACTCGTTGCAACCGGCGATGAGCACACTCGTCATCATCGCCCATGTGAAGGATGGAGCCGACCTCGCTCGCAACCACCACCTCCCCGAACCGATCATTGACTTCATTCTGCAACACCACGGAACGACGCTGGTCGAGTACTTCTATCGCGAGGCGGCCAGGCGGAGTGAAGAGGACCCGAATCGCGAGTCGGTCAGCGATAAGGATTTCCGCTACCCAGGGCCGAAGCCTCAAACGCTCGAAGCCGCCGTGTTGATGCTCGCCGACACGGTCGAAAGTGCTTCCCGCACGCTGGTTGATCCAACCCCGGCCCGCATCTCCAACCTCGTCGAGGCGATCGCGCAAAAGAAAGTCGCCGATGGGCAGTTTGATGAATGTGGATTGACGTTCTCGCAACTCCATCGCGTACGCCAGAGCTTGGTAAAATCGCTGACGGCAATCTACCACGCCCGCGTCAAGTATCCTGGGCAACAATCCGCATGATGACCACGACTCGGTATTTATCTAGTTTGGCATGAGTGAAATCGAGATTCGAATCGATGCGTCGGTGCGCCAACGCGTGCAGCATCACTCCACCACAGAGTATCCGCTCGACCGGCAAGCAATCGAGGCAGCCGTGATCGCGGCCGCGTCGGTGGGGGACTGCAACGATTGCCACCTCGGCGTGCGAATCACGACGGACGCGGTGATTCACCAGATCAACCGTGAGTTTCTGCAACATGACTACCCGACCGACGTGATCAGTTTCCCCTACGCCTTGTCGCCGCCGAAGGTGGAAGGTGAACTCGTCGTCAGCCTGGACACTGCAGTCTCACAAGCGACCGATGCGGGCTGGTCGGTCGCTCAAGAGTTACTGCTATACGTCATCCATGGAACGCTGCACCTGGTCGGTTTTGACGATCGTGGTGACGCTGACCGCTCGGCAATGCGAGAGGCGGAAACTCAGGCCATGACTCTTCTCACTCCTCGCTCCGATTCTTTGTCTGCATGACTCAACTCCCCCTCTGGGTCGCAGCGGCCTGGGCGATTTTTGGTTTTCTACTGGGCAGCATTGGTGGCCTCGGTGTCGAATTGATCGATGGGTTCGCGGGCCGATCCTTCGAGGTCTATTGCCGCGTCAAGAAGAACCGTGACCGCTTCGGATCGGTACTCGATCACCAGGATGCGGCCATCGGCGGCAGCGACTACCTGCGCATGATCGGGACCGTGATGTTTCTGATGTTCGGGACCATCACCGTGGTCGACTATTACGGCGAAGATGTACAGACACTGGTCATCTGGGGCATCATCGCAGGACTATTGATGATGTTGACGCATCTCTGGCTACCGGCAGCGGTCACGCGCTTCACGTCGGCGCCGCTGCTGTATTACACCTGGCCGTTCTGGTTCACGCTGTCGATCGCCATGCGGCCCTTGCAGGCCCCCGGCGAGGTACTCGAAATCATGACCCGGCGACTGGCGGGAAAAGTAGAGACGGACGACGAAGACGAAGAGCAACTCGAGGACGAGATCCGCACGATCGTCGCTGCGGGCACCCGGGAAGGCTACTTTGGGCCGGGAGTGCGGGAGATGATCCAAGGTGTGATGGAACTGCACGAGGACACCGTCGGCCATATCATGACGCCGCGGGGAGATGTCGAAGCCATCGAGGCAGCCTGTTCCTGGCAGGACGCGTTCACCAAGATCATCGACAGTGCCCGGACGCGTTACCCGGTCTACGAAGACACGATCGATAACGTTGTCGGAATTCTGTTTGTGAAAGATCTGCTCCCATTCTTAGTCTCGGACTCCTTGCCTGAACAACCAATCCGTGAACTGTGTCGTCGACCGTGGTCCGTTCCCAAGGATCGCAGCGTGGAATCCCTTCTACGCGAATTTCTGCACAATCGATCGCACATGGCAATCGTCGTCGATGAATTTGGGCAGACTGCGGGAGTCGTGACCATTGAAGACGCACTCGAGGAAATCGTCGGTGAGATCGTCGACGAATCCGATGAAGAAGAAGAATTCGAGATCCGCGTGATTGATGATGACACGATTGAAGTCGACGGCCGCGTGATGATCGATGATCTCAACGAACTGGTGCACTGGGACATCCCCGAGAGCGAGGACTATGAGACCATCGCTGGCTGGGTGCTCTACAACACCGGAGCGATTCCCGACCCCGGCAGTCAACTCACCCTGGGCAACTTGGAAATCGAAATCATGCGAGCGAGCAATCGCAAGATTGAATCCATGCAGCTACGCCGCGGCGCTGCAGTCAATTAGCTCTCCTCGACCAGAGCCCGACATCTCCAACAGACCAACACCCATTAGCCGAAGACCTTGAGACCTCGGGTACCACGCGATCGGCCAATAGCAGAACACGAGTAGCGAACGTGTCCCCAATCATCGAGGTCCTGCAGTTTTCTATTGGATCCATTGCAAGGGTCTGCAACGGCGTCACCCTCCTGATACGAAGCTCGGCCCGTGTTCCGTGTGGCAGGGAAGGAACGAGACACAGCTTCCGCACTGTTCCGGCGCGTGGACTGCACAACCTCCATCTCGGGACGGAACGCTGCTCCAGTTTGCTCTCTCTCATCTGCATCTGGGCAAGAAACCAGCGTCGAGATGGCTCGCCGGCTACTCCGTGAAGATTGTGCACGCAGGAAGCATGCCTTGCAGTTTGGTCGCGGCTTCGCTTGTGACCCGTGTGCTTTTAAGCGAAACCACTTTCAGGTTGGTCATTTTCTGGAAATGCAAAAGCCCGTCGTCGGTTACGGCAGTACCGTCCAAGATCAGTTTCTCGAGTACAGGAAACTGCTGCATGTACTGCAAATCCGAGTCCGTGATTGGCGTGTCCTCAAGCGAAAGCTCACGTAGGCTCAGAAACTCACTGGCGTACCGTGGCAAACAGTAAGCCGCGCCTCCCTTACTGCCAAACACGGTATCGTCCAGGATCAGCGTTTCCAGGTTGGGGAGGTCTTTCAGGTAGATGAGCCCGCCGCCGAGAAACGGTATCCCGGCGAGATCGAGTCGATTGAGTGCCGGGAGTCGGATCAGATGTCTTAGCCCAGTTTCGGTGACAGACGTGGAGCCAAGATCCAGGCTCTCCAATCGATGAAGCCATGCCAACGAAGGCAGTCCCCGGTCACCAATCGATGTGTTGGCAAGATCGAGGGTCCGCAGTTGCGTGCACGGGGCAATTCGTTGCAAGCCGGCGTCGGTCACCAAGGTCTTGTTAAGTTCGAGGGACTCGAGATTCGGCAAGGCCTCCAGGCAGGCAAGCCCCCTGTCGCTAACCATACTCGCGTACAGATTGAGGCGGACCAGGCTGCTCGGATCAGGAAGCGAACGGATCACCGCCATGAGTTCCGCGTCACCGGCAGGACGGTTCGCGTCGGAATTCCCGGTACTCGGTCCGAGATGGAGTGTCCGGATGTTGCGAAAATAATCGTCATCGTCGAAGAAACGCTGTATCCACTTCGGCTCAGAAGTCCCCGATGCGGAGTAGATTCCCCCGACCTCTGCAACCGTACGCAGAGCAGTTTGCCGCGCACGAAGCCTGTTCGCGAAAACCGCTAGCAGAATCGCGATCAGCGCCGTGAGCAAGAGCGTGCCCCGGATCGTGAATCGAATCTTGCGTTTCATGGGCACGTCGGGTCCGAACGGATAACAACACCGGACTCTAGTGGTCTGTCACGACTTATTCTTAGGGTAGTGGACGAGGCGACGAGTCCTGAACTGGCGTCAAATCCAAGGACTCGTCGCCTCCTGTTGATTACCCATTAGTTTGCTCCCCCGTGTGCTTGTCACACGGGAAGCGACGTTTTGAAATTAGAAAACCGCGGTATCGACACACGTTCCCCTGTCAGCTTGTCTGACAGGAAACCAAGTCGATAAACTTTGCTGTCATGCGGGGCAAGCCCGCATGGGAGCGGGGTGAATGCTCCATCTTGATCTAATCACAAAACGGTGATTCCTGTCAGACAAGCTGACAGGGGATCTGGTTTTGTGGGTAATGACCAGCTCGTCGCCTCGCCCACTACGATCAACCCTAACTTTTAACTGTGACAGACCACTAGCCAGCACTGCGTTTCATTATACTACCGCTCGTCCGACCGTTCACGGTCGAACGCTCGCGCAACCACCCAACTTGGTTTCGATCACGAGTGCGAGCGTCGGTTCACCGCACACGACTGCGAGTTTCAGGATACCAGGGCGGTGGCGAGCGGGCTTGGTGTCCGGCATGAGGGCGTTTGGCGGTCGCGGAGAGTTGCTTGGGCCTAGCCGGCCTGAACGTATCGGCGTAGAACTAATGATTTCTCCTACACCAGAACCCGCCACGATGAGTTCGACCGACGCCAACGATCCCCAAACCGACTCGCTGCCCTCGTCATCGGGATTGGTTGTTTTCTTGTCTGGGGATCTGATCTTCGCCTCACGCGTCCAGGCTGCGGCCACGGCGGCAGGCCGCTCTTTCCGATTGGGAGGCAATCTGCCAACGGATCTGCCGCCTCCGGTCAGTCACGTCATTGTCGATCTGTCCACACGGAGCAAAATCGTCGATGGCTTGATGGCACTCTGCCAGACTCATTATCCGCAAGCAACTGTGATTGCCTATGCACCCCACGTCCAGGTAGAACGAATCCGTGACGCTCGCAAACACGAAATTCCAACCGTGTTGACCCGGGGTCAGTTCAACGAGGCGTTGAGCTCACTGTTCTGACTGTCGAGCCGAAAAGAGTGCCGGCCAGTACGCGGTGCGGAGAAGCGGATCCGCGGGAAAGATCTCGCGTCTTTTCCGGTGGTGTTCGCTTGCGCTCAAACCACCGGCTATTTTCCAAAACGCCTTCGGCGTACGAAGATTCGTGGGTAGTCCTTAGCTCGTCGCCTCGACCACTACGATGTTCTCGCTGGAATTAGAATTGGGCGGGCGGGGGCGGCAGGTTTAAACGCTGCTCGGCTGCCGTGTCGACGGCGAGCTGCCTGAGGAGCCTCAGCGTTTCGACGAATTCAGGTTGGCTGCTCAACGCCGAGAACTGAGGGTTCGATGCGACGCGTTCGTAGCGAACCACGACCGCTTGAATTTCTTCGGGGGTAACCGACGACGGCACTTTCCAGGACGCGGGAAGAACCAGGTATTCCTGCCACTGAGCGTCCACTTTTTTCTGCAACGCGGCGATCGACGCTGCAATTTGACTGATCGTACGGGAGCGCTGCTCGAGGGCTTCCCCTTCGAGTGGGCTCGCAGTGACTGCTGGATTGCCAGCGTCAGCGGGACGCAGCGACTCAACCGACCCGCCAGCAACTGTCGTCGATACAGCGTTCAGTTCGTTGACTAACGCGATTGCCGAGGGCGGAACAACCCCTGGGCTGGACGGGGTGATCTGGTAGTACCGCTGGGTCGCCGGTATATCGAGCTGCAGGCTACTGCCGCCGAGAGAAACTCCGGCGTAGAGGCCGCGAGCTCGAGAATAGGTCAATATTTCCGCTTTTAACGCGGCGTCGGTAGCTGCGCCCGCCGTCCGGCCGACCGGCCCCGCGGCTGCGGAGGCGTCAACGCCGAGGGTGACTTTTCCCTGCTGAATGTTCTGAAGGCTCCGCGCCGAGCGAAAAACAAGGACGAGATCCGTCGCCTGCACGCCGGCCTGCCATCCAAAACTGCCACCGAACATTTTGATGAACTCAGGAGCCTGCCACTGCCGATTTGCATCGCGTTGGACGAGTACCCCGTGACCGCCACTGAAGCCTACCACGAAGGCACCACGGATGAAGTGCGGCACGATGGCGATCGCTTCCGCAGATGCCAGCAAGTCCTTGGGGATTCCCGTTGTCGTCGTCTTGGACGTTAATTCCTGCAGAACGACCGCCGCTTCATTGACCACGCCAGCTTCGGTGGAAGTCGGGCCGCTCGACAGAACGGGCTGTGGAACCAGCGGCGCCGGTGGTTGCTGAGCGGGCACTGCCGGCAGGAAAGATGCAGACGAAATAAAAAATACAGAAGCGAGCAAAAATGGGCGAGACATAGCGACACCGGGTTCTTGGCAAATCGGGCTGGCAGGTCGAGTGGGCGAATTCTTGTGAACTATAGCGAATCCCGCCGTCCGTAGCATCGCAGATTTTGAGTCAATCTGAAAACCTCAATATCGCTCGTCACCACGAGGATGAGTGCACGGCAGGGAGGTCTGTCTTCGCATCGCGGCGTCACTCTTGGTTCTCCCGGATCAGATCGACCGCGCCAGCGGGATCGGGCATCGCGACAGCAACGATTTCCAGGTCATCTTGCCCGGAACTGGAAATTCCGATGTCGCCAACACCAACCAGACGCTGCGAAAACGTTTGTTCAATCTGAATGTTACGCACGTCATCGTGCTGAACCTCGGAGGTGTCTCGGCTGATGATCCCCTCGCGAAAAATAGTCCGGTTGTCGGTAATGGTCAGCGTGGTCGCGACGCTGAGTATGTACCAATATGCGACAACGAGCAGCGATGCCACCACCGCCGCCAAGGCGATCCAACCGAAAGAATTTCCTTCGTCAGCACCGAGTGAGCGAACGAACAGATACCCGGCGGCACCCCAGACGATGAGAATGCAAAGCGTTCCCAAAGGCCGGCGGCGAAACACGACTGGGTGGATCTTGAGCAGTGTTTGTTCGCCCTGGGCCTCAGCGAGACCGTGGACTGATGGATCCGTCTCGTCGCCAGTCTCCCGCACAGACGTGACACTGACCCGAGGGATCTCCATTTCGAAGGGTTTGTCACACGCTGGACAAACAATTCGCTCCTCAAGGTGGTCGACTGTCGTCTCGACAGAGTGCCCACAGTAAGGGCATTTGGAAGCTAATACTTGCACGAATCTGGGCCTCTCTCAAGCGAAATGGAGTTCGGGAAAAATGGGGACTACTGCACTGCCTCGTCGACTTCCTCTTTCACCTTCACCACGAATAGCCTATCGTTTTTCTGCTGGACGGTCAGTCTTACCTCGTCGCCAACAGTGAGATCAGTGAGGTTTGCCAGGCCGTCTCCGTCAAATTCGGTCGCGTCGGTCACGTGAGCCAGCACGTCGGCGCCTTCACTGACGAGAATCAGTTGCTGAGTCTCTAGATCGATTTGTTTGATGACGCCATCGTGGGTCTCCAGCGACGATGCCGACTTAGCGGTCTCGGTCAAGTTGCTGGCGGCATTCATTGTCTCACCGATATCCTCGCCCACTTCCTCCGAGTCGAAGACCAGGCCGAGCCGATAGGTTCCATCAGACATCCGGTCGCCATCGACGCTGAACCACCCCGCGAGCAATCCCACCAGCAGCAGCAGTCCCCCCAATACATTGAGGATAAAGACAGCATAGACAAACTTCGTAAACGCTGAGGTGTAGGACACCTCAGCGTTGCCGTGTCGATTGGCATTGGAATGCGACGATTTCATGGGAGGTCCGCACAGAAAAGAGAGGCTGAAACATGATTGTTCCACAGCCTTAGTGCAGATCCTGTGCCATCGCGGGAAGCGAATCGCTGCCACGGCGGCCTACGGGGTTCTTACCGGCGAATACCCTAGCAGGACTCCACGGTCGCTCCCCGAACACTCGTCGAGGCGCCTGACGCTTTACAGCAGCATTCACAAAATTCGAGAGAGACTGCTCCCGCGTCCTCTCACACTCTAACGCTTGATGATTTCGAGCAAATCAAGCGTGATAGATGCGTTGGAGCCACTGCCCTGGAGGCGGCCGACCCCGACGTGAATCCCGGATGGGGCATCCGGGGCGTCGGCAGGCAGGGTGACGGGAACCTTTTGGCCATCGACAAGAGTCATGCTTGACTTGGAACCGCTGCTCGACATGATCCCCACAACGACGGCACCCTCACTCCCGCGATCGGTCGCCGTACGGCCAATCCAGATCGGTGTGGCTTTCGCGAACGCGGCCGCAACACTGGTGTTTGAAGAGATCTCATCCAACAAGGGGCTGAGCTTCGCTGCAGAATCACTGGGAACCCGGCCAGCGAGTTCAGAAAAAGACTCGTAAAGCTGATCCAACTGTTCGGCCCGTCCGGGAGCCGCAGCGTCCATTTCACGAATTTCGTCAAGTGAACGGGTCAACTCCGCTACTTCGGCATCGACATCGAGCGCGTCCTCAGGGGAGACCTCAGCAACGGCACGGGGTGGGAATGGATTCTCCGAGGTGTCGGCAAACAGGTCACCGGCACCGGTGTTGTCATCGGCGGCTCCAGACGCATCGAAGCCAGTACTTGGAGGCAGCCCCCCCCCGAGAGCCAAGTCGTCGACGGGAGTGTCGTTCATCGCGGCATCGGCCGACGACGCATCGATGGGCAGGTCATCCTGCGGCGCCGGAGCTTCCGGGATCATCGGACCGGCGGGATTTGTTTCGGGTACCGCTGAATCGGCCAAGGAGTTGTCGAAGACATTGGTAGCGGGCGACTCACTCGCAGGCGGAGCACTGCCGGCCCTTCCGGTACCAGCTCGTGTATTGCCAGGCAGTTCACCGGCAGCCGCATCATTCGGACTCGTTGACGCGTCGGACGCACCAGAATCGGTCGGCGCATTCTCGGCAACCGCACCGGCGGCATTGCTCGTCGCTGGCTTACTGAGATCTGGCACGGCTTCTGGCATGCTGGATTCAGGCAACTCCGATTCGGGGACACTCATCCCGCCCAGACTGCCACTAGGCGATGCACCGGGCAATCCACTGGGCGATGCACTGGAGTTCTCCGGTGCATCGCCGTTCATGGTGTCTGCGAGCTGCGTAGCTGGGTTCGCGGGGCCGCCGGTGATCTCTTGAAGTGCCGAGTCGGCGGGGTCGACCAGGTCGCTAGGATCCGCTGGGGCTGCGATCTCTTGTCTCGAGGGCTCGTTATTTTGGGGAGCGGCCGGTGCTGAGTCGGGGACACGCGGTTGCACCGGCATCGGCAGATTCGCGCGGGTCTGCTGCTGCGTCGCACCACCGCCGGGCAGAATATCACTGAGATAAGGAACATGCTGTCCTGTGGCGTAGTGCAGGATCGTGCCCACAATCGGCAGGGCCAGCAGCCCGCCCAATACCACACCAACCATCGACTTCCATGGCGAGCTCTTTCTTCTGCGGCGGCGACTGTGCGTTGGATCGACATCCATCATCGCAGAGTGCTTGCCGTCGCCCGAGCGGGACTTCCCGGGGACACTGATCTTGATCACCCGCTCGGGAGTCGCTGCAGAATCCGATTGGGGATAGACGGGCTGTTGGAGCTGGAGTTCTGCGGGCCCATCATCGGGGATGTCATCGATATCGGCCGAATGCAGCTCGGAGGCATCGCTTTCAAACGGGTGGCTGTGCGCCGCGTGATCTTCCGTCGAGAGCTCCGAATTGGCTTGCGAATCCTCCGTTACCGCGTGGGAATGAAGATCAAGGCCGGACCGCGGCGTCACCGCCGAATCGACCTCTCCCCAACCGTCGCCTGTCGCGGCGACTGAGCTCAGCACGGCTTGCTCGCCGACCGGGACCAGTGCGGGGGGGACAGCCGCCCGCAGTTCGCTGCTGTCAAGTGTTTCCTGGCACCAAGGGCACTGTGCCTTGGTCAACGGATCGGGAGACTCGCCATCACGAGCCAGAAGTGCGTCGGGCACGGAAACAGATTCGTGACAACGGGGGCACTGGGTTACCAACATGAGCGGAGCCGAGCATGACGGGAGGACAAAAATTCACTTGGGAACCCTATTGTACCATCCCGCTGAAAAGTTTCTGCCCCTTTCTAGAAGGGTTCCTAGCGAGCTGCACTCATGTAGAAGCTAAACATCTGTTCGTCATCGTACTGCGACGACATGACGGGGAACGCGAAATCAAACGCCAGCGGCGCTGGTCCGAGCATCGGGATGGCCACCCGGAGTCCGAAACCAGGAGCGACACGGAAGTTATCCTCGTGGATCTCGATGTCTTGCTCGACGGTACCGAAGTCAACAAAAGTCACGCCGCGGAACGCATCGTCGGCCGTCAGCGGGAACATATACTCGAGCGTGTTGAGCCACTGGAAGCGACCGCCAACCTGGACGAGCCCGTTGGCACTCGGGACCGTGGGGGAGGCTCCACGGAAATCAAAACCTCGCAGCGTCGCATAGCCCCCGGCAAAGAAGTTGTCGAAGATCGGCGTGTCTTTGCCACTGAAGCCGACTTGCGAGATGAACTTCAAGATCTGTTGCCCTGACCCATCAGCGCGTTCGCGAATTTTCCAGAACTTGCGGTACTCCCCTTCGAATTTGCCGTAATCGAAATCACCGAAAGCTTGCTCGTAGCTGGCGCTAATGTAGTGACCCTCGCTCGGAATGAGGGGACTGTTTCGAGTGTCGTGGATCAACGATACCAAGCCACTGTAGACAGTATTGTCGCCGAGCACTTCGGCCAGTTGCGGCAGCGTCGGGTCGGTCGCGTTCGAAATGTTCACGTTCTGGCCGGTCATGCCCGCCGAGAGCGAAAGGTCGGGGGTGACGCGGTAACCGAAGGAGAGCTTCCCTCCGAGTCGGCCTTCGTCCCAGTTCTGGAAGCGGCGATCGTAGTAGAACCCGCTAACGGACATGCTGATCGGCAGATATCCGAGCAGATTGGGATCGGCGAACTGCGCGGTATAGCGTTGAAATTCGCTACCGGGAACGGCTTCGAGACGGAACGTTTGGCCTGCACCGCGAAATGCTGTGCCGCTGAACAGGTCTTGAAAGGAGGTGGGCCAGCGGCAGATATCGAAGTTGCGTTCATCGACAGTGACTTGCCCCGTCACACCTGCACTACTATTGACGGCACCACCAAACATCACGCGGCCGGTCCGCGCCGGATAGCCTTGGATGATCAGATCCGCTTCGCGAACCTCGGGGCCGGTGACCATGGGGGGATAGGGAGCTACCGGACCAAACGACGAAGGGGGCGCGGCGTACTCAGGTTGCGCCACCGGGGGGGGAGAATAATTATTCCCCCCATAAGTGTTCGGATTGACGGGCGGTTGAGCGGTGGGTGCGGATCCATACCCGGGGCCGCTGAGGCTCGGGGGAGTAGCGGTGTTGGGGTTGCTATAGCCCGACCCGCCATAGGTTGGGTTGCCGTAAGTGGGAGCGGTGCTGGGCTGGCCACTGTAAGGCTGCGAGCCACCATAATTTTGGCCACTGTAGTTTTGGCCACTGTAGCTTGGCGCAGTTCCCGGCACGGTCGTAGGCGGGACCGAGTACGTCGAGGGCGGTGTGTAGGGTTGTTGGGCCCACGTTTCGACGGGCGCGAGGCATTGCATTGCCATGCCGAGGGCGACGGCGAACCGAACAGCGGTGCGTTTCACGGTGTTTGTCTTCAGGGTGGAGGTCATGGCGTGAATCATCGCAGCAAATCCTCTCTCGGCACAACTTTAATATCGGGTGCTTCTGCGACCGCTGGGTTCGTTTCCAGAAGTTGGCTGCGTTCGATCCGGCGGCGGCTCATCTCGAGCATCCGCCGGTCAATGTAGTCACCTTCCCGCATATCGACGAGATTCAGCATCGTGGTTTCACGCATCAGATCGGGTTCACCGTCGATGTTGACGAGAATTCTACCGATCTTCCAGCGATCACCTTCGGTGATTTCATACACGATATCAGCGACTCCGTTCTCGTCTCGCATGATCGTCTTCGGTTTGACTTCGGCGTAGATGAATCCGAGTTCACCGTATCCGTAAACGACTTCGCCGACATCGCGGCGGAGGATGGTGCCATCGAACATGTCTCCGGCCTCCAGCTCGAGTCTCGCTCGAAGTGACTCTTCAGTGATGTATTGGTTACCAACGATTTGAATATCGCCGATGGAAAACCGTGGACCTTCGTGGACGACGAAAACCAGCGTCATCCATTTGCCGCTCTCGTCATAATCGAAACGGCGTCCAACGGTTGCCGTCAGGTATCCGAGGGTGTGATAGTACGAGGAAAGCTGGTCGACATCACCGTCAATCTTTTTCAAGTCAGCTTGGTTGCCGACGTAACTGAGAAAGCCCAGCATCGGTCCGCGGCTTTGAATGATCTTCTTCAACCTCGCTTCGGTGACGATCGTACTGCCTTCGATCTGGATATCGGCAATGCGTTCGAGCGGTCCTTCGTTGATGCGGAAGACGACCGTTCCGGGCGAGAGACCGTCTGTATTGATCGACGCGACGCTGCGATCTTGCACCTTGGCGATGCCCGCTTCGATGGAGGCTTGATTGAAGCCTTCTTCACGATAGTAATCGAGCAATCGGCGGCGGCCGGATTCGACCGAGAACTCACTCAGCGGGTCGCCGGGGGTGATCCCCACTCGCCCGGTGAGGGCGCGGTCATCCAACCCTCGGTTGCCGTGGAAAACCACCTCGGTCACCATCGGTCTCTCGTGCACATGAAAGGTTACGATGACGCTCGGCGGGGCTTGCTCGCCAGGGACTACTGGCGAGGCCTCCGATGGATCGAGAGGGGAATCTGGGCCGACCTCTTTGACATCGTAGGAAACCCGATCGAACGATCCCATGTCATTCAGCCGGCGAACGTCGGCGAGGACGGTTTGGTTATCGAAGAAGCGGCCCTTGCGAGTCTGCATCTCTCGGTAGATATCCGCTGTGGCAACGTTCAGGTTGCCGACGATGCGGACCGCGCCAACGATCGACTCGCCTGTTTCGCGGCGGAGAGTCATCCCGGCCTGCGAATGAATGTGTTCACGCCACTTGGCTTTGGTGGGCGCCGCAGGAGCAGAGCCCGCACCGCCGCCGCCACCCATTCCGCCTCCCATGCCTCCCATCTGTCCAACCGCAGTCGAACTGACGAGACACAGCATGGCAACCAAAATCCATGTGCGGTGCGGTGGTGGAGCGTTGGCAACGAGATGCGACATCGCCGAGCTGTTCCTTGTATACGGGAGGTTACGTTCGCCGAGGCACTCCTGCCCAGCGAAATTGCTGGGTGGATGTGCTCAAGCCGTTCGTACCTACCAATGCAAAGGCCGTCGCCACAAGGGCGAAAGTCAGCTCACCGTTTCGAGCGCACGAACTTCCCAGCCCGGACGATACTCTTTGCCAACCAATCCATTGGCTTGCTCGTTGCCGATCACCTGCAACTTCGCCGCATCCCACTCGATGGGCTTTCCTGCGCGGAAGGCAACATTGCCGAGCAAGACCGATTCGGTCAATGGCCCTGCATAATCGAAATTGCACGTGGTGGGCTCGCCGGTCTTGCAAGCTCGAATCCACTCGGCGTGGTGACCGATCGAATCGGCGATGGTCTTTGGCGGTGGCGTGAACGAGGCGTATTTCTGTTCCGGATACAGTTTGTAGCTGCCGTAATTGGCGAACATTTTACCTTCGCTACCCACGAACATCACGCCCGAACCAGGGACGTCGATTCCACTGACCGTGCGGGGGGTTAGGTTTCCGTCGTACCATGTCAATCGAACCGGGCCGCGGTTCTCGATGGCGGGGAATTCATAGTTGACCTTCAGTCCCTGCGGACAGGCTTCGGCATGGACCGGAGGGCCAGCGGCGGCGACTCGTGTCGGTGATGTCAAACCAAGCGCCCAGAAAGGAAGATCCATGTAGTGACAAGCCATGTCGCCCAGCGTCCCCTGGCCGAAATCCCACCATCGTCGCCACTGGGCCGGATGATACTGGCCGTCGATGTAAGGTCGTTCGGCAGCCGGCCCGAGCCATAGATCCCAATCGAGGTAGGCCGGAGCAGGATCGTTCCCACTCGGTGCGTCCTTCGCGCCCCAGCCCTTGCCGACCCACACGTGGACCTCATTGACATCGCCGATCGCCCCGCTGCGGACAATTTCCACTACCCGGCGGTAGTTGTCGGTGGCATGTATCTGAGTGCCCATCTGAGTCGCCACGCCGGCCTGGCGAGCCGCTTCGGTGACGATTCTCGCTTCCTCCACCGTGTGCGTCAGCGGCTTCTCACAGTACACGTGCATCTTCTTTTCAATCGCCCGGATCGTTGCCGGAGCGTGGTGGTGGTCGGTAATCCCGATCACGACCGCATCCACTTTGCCTTCACTCTCGTCGAGCATCTCGCGATAGTCGGCGTAGGTTTTCGCGTCAGGGAAGCGTTTGGCTTGCACATCAAGGAAGCGACTGTCGACGTCACACAACGCCACGATCGATTCGCTCGTCACACCATTGATATCGTTCAATGCACGGTTGGCGGTACCGATGCACGCGATATTGAGCTGTTCGTTGGCTGAGTTGGACTCCGCGTGACCGCGGCTACTCCAGACGCCTGCGGAAAGAACAGCCGCGGATGTCGCACTCGAGGCTTGCAGAAATCGACGGCGGGAAAGATTTTGATCTTTGGAGGGGAGCATGATGGGGTAATGGGCAGGAGGGAGAGATTGTGATTAACAAGTGCCCCTATTGTAACGGGCTGAAACTGCGTCCGGGGTCGTTGCTGGCGAGAACAGACGGCCAATTCTCCGAGCCGGTGATCGATGGGCGCCCGGCGGCACCTCATTTGCACATAACGGCGGCCACATGCACTTCAAAGCACGTTCACTTTTCCATTCCCATTGCTTTCGATCCACTCATGAGCCTATCTATCATGCGATGCTCTCTCGCGTTCCTACTGCTTAGTCAATTCGCCCCCACGGTAATGTCGGAGTCACCATCCTCGTCGATGACTGCGAAAGTCGAGCAATCGATCATTGACGACACCAACGCCTTCCGCAAAGAACATGAGCTGCCTGCACTTGAACCGAACAAGGAACTAACCAAGGCGGCAACCGAGTTTGCCAAGTTCATGGCCAAGGAGGACAAGTACGGCCACCACGCCGATGGACGGACGCCAGCGAAACGAGCCAAAGCCGCCGGTTATCAGTACTGCGTGGTCCGCGAAAACATTGCCTACCGAACCAACACGGGCGACGTGACCGTCAAGAGCCTGACGGAAGTGTTCGTCGATGGCTGGATCGATTCACCGCCCCATCGTGAAAACATGCTGGCCGACTATATCACGCAGACAGGAGTCGCCGTCGCGACGGCCGATGACACGACCTACTACGCGGTGGTGTTGTTCGGCCGCCCCGAGTCAGCATCCATCCAATTGACGATCACGAACGAATCGGACCAAGAGCAAACGTTGATTTTAGAAAGCCAAGCAAGCAAGGACGAGGTCAGCATGCCACCGCGCGGCGTCGTGACAGCAACGCGGTGTTTTCCAGCGACCCTAACGTTGAAGAACGTCGACGCGGAGTTGACGGTGAGCGAGTCTGCCGAGGTCGTGATCGCCGACGGCAAGTTCATCCAGAAATAACTTCGCACGGTCGCAGGAAGTGGATGCCGGCAGCTTAACCGGCATATATCCTGCTAAACCATGCGCCGGACGTCGGACGCGAACGTGGGGAACGTGAAGAGCGTGGACTTCATATCCGTCGCCGTCAGGTTGTGCTTCATCGCTAACGCAAACAGGTTGATCGTCTCTTCGGCGGCGGGCCCGAGCAGATGAGCGCCGAGTATCCGGTCAGACTGCTTGTCGATGAGGACCTTGTAGCCAGCACAGCGTTGACCTGTTTTTCGCACGCTGCCCCATGTCGATGTGTCGTCACTCCGCACGTCGACATCATGCGCGGCTTCCGCTTCGGCTTGAGACATGCCGATCGCGGCAATTGCGGGCACGGTAAAGGCGACCTGCGGGATCACACCATAATCGGGGCGTTGCGTGGGTTCATCCACAAACAGATTCTTGACGATGATCCGAGCCTCTTCATTGGCGGTGGGCGTGAGCGGAGGCTTGCCCGAGTCAGCACAATCCCCGGCCGCGAAGACGGCTGGATTGCTCACACTACGCATGAATGGATCGACCTGAATGCCATGCTCTCCGAATGCCACCTCACCTGCATCGAGACCGAGGTCGTCGAGGTTAGGAATCCGCCCAGCCCCATGGACAACCAGTTCCGCTGCTGCGGAATGAACGGCCCCCGTGGTTTCGTACATCACGTTCATCTCCTGACCGCCGACGCCGTCGATGGCTGTTACGTTCGCCCCCGTGACCACCTTGACGCCCCGTTCCCTGGAGTACTCTACCAACTGGTCCACTAGGTCGGGATCGAACGGAGGTAGCACCTGGGACGGTCGCTGCAAAACGGTGACCTCGGCACCGCTCCGGGCGGCGACGCAGGCAAACTCCATCGAGATATAACCACCCCCGATGAAGACGACGCGTCGGGGGAGTCGTGACAGCTCGAAGAACTCGTCGCTCAGGATGGCTCGCTTCCCGCCAGGGATTTCGAGCGGGCGTGGATGAGCGCCGACACCGACAAAGATCCGCTCGGCCTCGAGAATCTGACCATCGACCGCGATCGAGCGCGGGCCGGCAAACGAAGCGCTACCGTGAAAAGTCGCAATCCCTTTGTCCCGATAGGACGCCTCGCTCTTTTCGAGAACGGGCTGCGTGAATTCGCGTTTGAAAGCGAGGAGCTGCTCCCAATCGATCGTCACCCCATTGTCGTCGACCAGTCTCCCGGCTGCACCCCGCACGCGATCGACAAGATCGGCCGCGTTGGTGTAAACCTTCTTGGGATTGCAACCACGCAGAGCGCACACGCCGCCGAATCCTCGCTCCTCGACAACCGCCACCCGCTTTCCGCCCGACCGGCACTTGTGAGCTATCGTCGATGCCGACGGGCCTGTGCCGATCACGATCAAATCAAATACTGAATCACTCATGGCAACTCAATATCAAGACCATGATTGACTCGGTTGGTGAAGTTCGCCAGAGCGACTGTCGCCGCCAAGGTCACCAACTGCGTGTCGTCGAGATACAGCTTCAACCTAGCGACGGTATCCGGTGAAACGTTCGCTGTCTTGGTCAGTTCTTCAGCGTAGGAGAGCACCGCTTTCTCCTCATCAGTAAAGGCATCACTGTCTGCGAAGTCATCAATTGCTGAAAGCTGCGTTGGGGTGGCGCCCGCTTTCTTGGCGGCGCCTTTGTGGTAATGCGAACAGTATTTGCAGTCATTGACGGTCGAAGCCTTGTAATAGGCAAACTCCCGCAGAACGTCGGGCAGATCGTTCTGGATACCATCGTTGATCTGGGTCGTCCCGCCGAGCACATCGGGCTGGTGAGCGAGCGTGCTGAACAAATTGAGTGCTTGGCCAAATTTCTCCTCAACCGCCTTGAGGATCGGCTGGGACTTCTCGGGCGCAGCGTCTTGTTTCAGTGGAGGCACATAGGGCATGACAGAATCCTCTGTGGATAGACCGTGAAAATAGAAAGGTGACTTCAGCTAGCAGATTGGACTGGGTGGGACTAATTGACCGCCGCGGTCGCTTCCGTTTCCGCCTCACTGGAACTAATCTGGCCAGCGTCGGAATCCGCCTCTGTTCTCTCGCTGACGTTCTCGGGAGCCTGCTCGTTTAGCCGGCCGCCGTTCATCATGGCGATCCGGTTGGCCGCCAGTTGCCGAACCATCAACTCCCGGGTCATGGACATCATAGCCGCCTCGTCCTTCACCATGGCGGCCTTGGCAGCGGAAATCTTTTCAACCAGAGACTCCATGGCGGGATCGGAATCCGTTTCGGTTCGCAGGCCGTCTCGCATCATCGCAAGATACTCTTTGTCCTGGACCAACTCCTGCATCAGGATCTCTCGAGCCACCCGGGCAGCCAACCGCTCATCGCTCATCAGTTCCGACTTCACTTTCGACACCAACTCGATGTTCTTCATCGTCTGCTTCATCGCCATTTGGTCCATCCGCATTTGCTGCTCGAGCTTGTCTGGCTCGAGAGCGTTCGGATCGACCGCGGCATCAGCATCGCCGCTTCCCTCCGCCGCTGCTTCGACGGGTGGCTGTTCGCCGCTCGGCTGGGCATCGGACTGAGTGCCGGGCTTGGTGGTGGGAACGCGATCTTGTTGAGCGACGGCTGGTCCGGCGACAAAGCCGGCTGCCGCAATCGCGACCAACCAATGTGTCTTGCTAACGAGCATGAGGGGCTCCTAGTAGGAGGAAAACGGACGGCCCACGCGAATTCGACGCACCTGCGAAGCGAGTCATCGGCTGGCCTACAGCGACCAGCCCCGACCGTCCTATGACGCGGTGATCCAAGAGGTGCAATCAACGTGCCGAAATGGCTGCAACCGGGACGCCTCAGCGGCCAGTTGGCGGCACGATGTTTGCGGCGTTTTGTAGGTTTTCGACGTGACTCGATTCGCTCCGCCACGTGTTTGAGCCAATCGCATCACGGCAAACTGAGTCAAACACGAGGGGCTCCGCATGTCAGGCAACACACCGAAAATGAACGTTGCACAGAAATTGATCTCGTCCCATTTGCTGGAAGGCGAAATGCAGCCTGGTAGCGAGATTGGGTTGAAGATCGACCAGACGCTGACGCAGGATGCCACGGGAACCTTGGTGATGCTCGAACTCGCGGCGATGCACCTCGAGCGGGCACAGACAGAGGTGTCGGCCCAATATGTTGACCACAACCTCTTACAGGAAGACTTCAAGAACCCCGACGATCACCTGTTTCTGCAAAGTGCCTGCCAAAAATTCGGACTCTGGTTCAGCCGCCCCGGCAACGGGGTTAGCCACCCGCTGCACCAGGAACGTTTTGGTGCGCCCGGGAAGACCCTTCTGGGAAGCGACAGCCATAGCTGCGCCGCCGGAGCGATCGGGATGCTAGCCATGGGCGCCGGCGGTATCGATGTCGCCATGGCGATTTGCGGTTACCCGCTCTATGTCAAGATGCCCGAGATCTGGGGTGTTCGGCTGAGTGGCCAGTTGCCCGATTGGGTCAGTGCCAAGGATGTGATTCTCGAGATGCTTCGTCGGCATAGCGTCAAAGGGGGCGTGGGGCGAATCGTAGAATACTATGGCGACGGGCTCGCCTACCTGAGTGCCATGGACCGGCACGTCATTGCCAACATGGGTGCCGAATTGGGAGCGACCACATCGGTATTTCCATCGGATGAAGTCACCCGATCTTTCCTCCGTGGCCAAGGCCGTGAGGATGCCTGGAGCCGCATCGTCGCTGACCAGAGTGCGGGGTACGACGTGAACGATGAAATCGATCTATCGAGCCTCGAGCCGATGATTGCGATGCCGTCGAGCCCCGACAACGTGCGACCGGTTCGCGAGGTAGCCGGCGAGCCGATTTACCAAGCTTACGTTGGGTCGTCGGCCAATCCCGGCTACCGTGACTTCGCCGTCGTCGCGGAAATCATCCGCAACCGCTCGGTGGCATCGGGCCTGTCGCTGGACATTAACCCGACGTCGCGTCAGATTCTGCAAAACCTCGTCGCTGATGGATATCTGCAGCCCCTCCTGCAGGCAGGCGCGAGAATCCATCAAGCCGGTTGTAATGGCTGCATCGGTATGGGGCAGGCTCCCGCCACGGACCGCATCAGCCTGCGGACCGTACCGCGAAACTTCCCGGGCCGATCGGGGACGCGTGAAGACCGCGTTTGCTTGGTGAGCCCCGAAACGGCAGCGGCCTCGGCGCTGGCCGGCGCGATCACCGACCCGCGAGACCTGCAGTCGGTAATGAGCTACCCGCGCATCGACGATCCCGCTGAACCCATTCTCAATACCACCATGCTGCAGGAGCCGCTCGACCCAGAGGATTCCTCCCGGGTGGAATTGGTTCATGGCCCCAACATCGTGTCGATCCCCGCTTTTGAACCGCTACCGTATGAACTCGAGGTGACCGTAGCGCTCCAGGTTGGCGACAACATCTCCACCGACGAAATCATGCCCGCCGGAGCGAGGGTGTTGCCTTTCCGAAGCAACATCCCCGCGATCAGCGATTTCGTCTTCGAGCAGGTTGACGAGACCTACGGCCAACGGGCTACCGAACTAAGAGATCACGGTGGCCACGCGATCGTCGCGGGACGGAATTATGGGCAGGGCTCCAGTCGCGAGCATGCAGCCCTGGCACCACGATACCTCGGCCTACGCCTCGTCATCGCGATCAGCTTCTCAAGGATCCATTGGCAGAACCTCGTCAACTTTGGCATCCTGCCTCTGACATTCGCCAACCCGAACGACTACGACAGAATCTACCGGGATGACCAGCTGCAGATTTCGACTATGATTCCGCAACTTCGAAATGGCCCCCAAGCAATCATTGAAAACAGCACCCGGGAAACAAGCTTGATCGTCGAGCATACCCTTTCGGAGCGTCAAATCGAGATCATTCGAACTGGTGGACTGATCAATTGGGTGCGAGAGAACCAGTGAACGTCGATCCCGAGCCGAGTAGGCTCACCAGTCGATCCGCCCAGCTCAACACCACTGACCACTTGCAGGGCCGGTCATCGCCGCGCGTTCTACTTGTCGAATCCGAGCCCGGGGCCATTGAGCATCGCGGTGGGAATTTCGCCGCCCCGAATCTCGAACAGTTCGCGATAGCGAGGCATCCAGGCCGCGTTGCCTTCCGGGCAGTATTGGCGACCATTGCTCTCGACAGCAGCAACAGCGGGAATGTGGGCAGCCAACGACGCGGAGTGCAGGAACGAAGCTCCCACACAGGTCAGGTCCTGCACACAGAGGAACAGTTTCTCGTGCTGCGCCACAGCGCCGAGTAACAGTGCTTCCGCATGTCCCTTGCAGGCTTTCAGGGCGATCCCTGAATACCCTTGCTCGACCGCCATGCGAAGACTATTGAGGTCGGTGAGGGATTCATCGATGACGACTGGTTTGAGCTTGCACACGCGGTGCATCGTCACCGCATCGGGACGCGTCAGGTCCCGCGCAGTCGGTTGCTCGATGTACTGCACACGCTCGTAGCCGAGCGGGCAACGTTTCTGAAGTTCAGTGAGCAAATCGAGGACGTAGTCCTCATCGGGACAACGTTCATTGAAATCGAGAGAATAGAAATAAGGCTCGCCTGTCGATCGACCGCGTCGTTTGGTTTGGCAGGCTACCTCATCAACACGAATGATTCGCTGCAGATCCCAATCGGCATCATCACCGGCGAGCTTGAGTTTGAGGTGGGTTAGTTCATTTCGCTCGATCCATTGGTCGAGCGTTTCGGGCAGCCCATCGTCGACCGGCGTAGCGACCTCTTCGAGCGTCAACGGGTCCAGGGCACCGACGAGATGATAGAGCGGCAGCGTCGCAACCGGAGCGGAGGAGACGAACTGATCGAGCGTCAAACCGTCATAGGCTTGCTCGCCGAGAAGTTTCCCCAGGTCGCTAGGGAGGTGCTCCGGCGAAAGCAAATCATAGGCGCTTCGGCTGGTTGCTTTGCCCTGCGCGTCGACGAGCGACGCTTCGATTACCGACCCAGCCAACAGGACTGCGAGCTCAGGGATCGGTGCCGAGAGCGAGTGCTTCTGAGCCACGTCAGCGGCGATCCGCGGCCGCTGAGCGGCAAGCTCCAAGCAGATTTCCACCGGATGCCCCGAGACATCCAACGATTCACAGGCCGCAGCGAGGCTAGCGGCTAGATCCAGAACAACCGATAGTTTCATGGCGTCATCGAGGCTGGCATCAGGCCAAGCCCACGCGACACCCATGGTCATGCTACCGAGTCCCACACCACGCTGGCCATTGGCGAGCGTGGCATGACAGGTCGCGTTGAGCACAGTGGCATCATTGACGACACGGCCGCCGAATTTCATCGGCGTCCGGTAACGGTAGGATTCCGTCTCCAATTGAAACGAAATCCCAATGACTGCTGTCGAGGGTGTCACGCGTCCTTGCATCCTAGACTAAACGAGGTCTTTGCGAACGGCCCACACAGCGGCTTGGGTGCGGTCGGAGACCCCGAGCTTGCGAAGAATGTGCTGGACGTGTTCTTTCACCGTTTCGTAGCTGATGCCGAGCATCTTGGCGATCTCTTTATTGGTCAGGCCAAGGGCCATCTGTCGCAGCACTTCGCTCTCTCGCTGTGTCAGTGGCACGTCGATGTCTTGGCTCATACGCGGCGTGGCCAAGGCACCGGTCACGCGTCGCAGTTCTTCACGAGTCCAAGATTGCTCGCCAGCGAAACAGAGATTGAGCGCTTCGACCAATCGCTCGATCGGAGCCGACTTGAGCACGTAACCGGCAGCACCGAGCGCAACCGCGCGGGCAATGTAGGTGGGGTTGTCATAGCCCGAGAACAGCAAGATCGGCAGGTCGGGATGGTCAAGTTTCAGTCGGCCAAGGGTGTTCAGTCCGTCGCCACCTTCCATGCGGATGTCCAGCAAAACGGCGTCAGGGACGTCGTTGCTGACGAATTCGAGAGCTTCGGTCGCTTTGGTAGCTTCACCGACAATTTCGATGTCAGTTTCACTGAGCGCTGCACGAGTCCCTAACCGCGAGACGGCGTGGTCATCGACAATTAAAAGGCGTTTCGACATGAGGTCTTCTTCCAAGTAGATAAGGTTTGAGTGGGTGGCCCGTCTACCTCAGTAGACGGAACCAACGGCGAAACAGTTCCACTGAACGCCGACCAAGTCGACAGATGTTCTACCCTAACATGGTAGTACTGAGTCAACCGTTCGTGGCAGGCAAGTCGCTCGGATGTCAATCCACCCCCGCGGAGCCATTGTGTTGAAACACCGCAATTTTCAAGACAAACGCTACCTTACGGATTGCACATTGTCCTCAAAAATACCCGAGATTTTCTCCCGGGTGGTTGGAAACTGGCCTGAATGATTTGCATCATTATAAGGTATACACCTATAGGGGGATATTCTGTTCGCAGAAAATCCGGCGGATTTCCAGCGAAAAATCCGTTTGGGCGAAATAGACCGCTGTCGGAGTGTTTCGACCACGCCAGCGAGCAGGCAGAGCCTTCCCTCGAACCGTTCAAAACAGGAAAACTTAGGGCTCAACGGCGAATTTCAGTGCAATTCGGTCGCAAAAACACTGCCGGTGCCTTAGGATTGAGCGATACGAAAGCGAGAAATAGGCGTGACAGAAGACCGATCGGTTCGGCATCCGCATAGAAGCATGGATCGCTGGCAACTCAACCGAATAGGAGTGACGTGATGGCAAAAGGATTGTTCACTCAGGGCATGTGTGTCCTTTTGAAGCGACCGCTGTCGAGCGAAGAGATCCAGCGGAGATTGCAGAGCTTCCAATTGGCAGCCCGCCAAGAGTCCGACGACGCCGAGGCCCCCGAGACGCTCGTGTACGAGTTCCGGCCGCAAACCGAGGGTCATTTGTTAGTAACCCCGGCGGATGCCCCCTGGCCCGACGACATGGGGGACCCCGATGAATCGCCTGAACGCTTCGTCGCCTGGTCGCTCGGCCAATACGGTCCCCTGGCGTTCCCCGGGGGACTGCAACGGGCAGCGGCGCAGTCGTGGGGATGGGAGGGGGCCGCCGAGGCAGTCCAAGAGCATACCGCCCATGTCCGCCTGCTGATCAGTTACATCCTGGGCACAGAGGAGGGCGAGGACGACGACGAAGATGACCTACCTCTGGTCCCGCACGACTATGATGCGATGGCTGAGCTACAAGCACTGACGCGGGCGGTGACCGCGCTGCTCGAGTCGCCCGAGGCGCTGTGCTATTTCAATCCGGGTGGCGAAATCCTGCGCGACGCCGACTTGCTCCGCCAAGGGCTCAACCACGCCTGGAGCCACGAACTGCCGCCCTTGGACATGTGGACAAACGTGCGAATTTTCACCGAAGACGACGGTTGGGTCGTGATGGACACGGTCGGCAATGGCCAGTTCGATCTGCCCGACATGGAAGCGGTTTGCCGCGGCGATGCGTACAAGCCCGGGGACATCGAGAGCTTCTTGCGTCACGCCACCCTCTACTTGCTCGCCGGCGATGAGGATGTCTGCACGGGCGATACCGCCGACGGGCCGGGCGACCTGAGCTGGTCGGCAATCGAGTGTGGCACTTCGCTCTCGGACCCACCCCGCCCCACAATCCGCTGGATCCCCAACGATTCGGTCTCGCCCCCAGAACATTTACTCGATCCAGGTGACGACGATCTCGACGAGGACTTTGACGAACTTCTCGACGACGATGACGATGGTGAGAGCTTCCTCGAAGATCACGAGGTACGCGGCGGGTCGATCGACGACCTCTCCGACGACTGGGAAGACGGCGAGGATCCGCCCGGCTCGGTGCCGTTCTAATCGGCTGCGACGCGGTCGGCGGATAGGCTCCTCGTCGGCGACTTCTGGGCGTCTACGACTTCTGGACACCTACTCCCGAGCGTCGACTCCCGGGAGTCGACGTCTGACGGGCGACGCTGCCGGGATCACCGTCAAATCCCGGTTCCATAGATCGCTGCGGTCGGTTGCGGTCTGATCGGGATTCCTCCGCAAGCCGGCGGCGTGCAGGGGTTTTCACCATCGATGAAGGGGGTTGGCCCGCATTCGATCATGCCCGTCTCACTCGTACCGACCAAGCCCAGCATCGCGTCGGGATCAATGGGGCCGGGGTCGATCCACATCCCGTCGGGGGTGAGCTCCATCGTGCCGAGATCCAAGTCCAGTCCGCGGCGAACGACTTCGAAGTTCACGTAGAGGTTCAACAACCCATTCTGTGAATCGAGCAACGCACTCAGAGCCGTGATGGTATCCCGAGCGGCCGTCGGCCCGCTGCTGAGCCCTCGGGCATCGCGGAATTCGCGAATGTCCTCGTTGATCTCCAACTGAGACGCTGCGATTCGCACCGACTGCCGTCCGAGTTCAAAGTTGATGCGGTTGGCTCGAAGTTGCCGGATCGTCGACCTCATCAGTCGCCAAATACTATCCTCGTAGCCGTAGTACGACCGCTTGGCTTGCTCGTATTCGATCAAGGACTGGCGGTAGGTATTGCGTTCCTGCAGCCGCGTGATGGGTGCATCCCACTGCAAACCCACCCGCAGTGCTCCGGAATCGCTCCGCAGCGCAAAGGGGTTGTTGCCATCGTTGTTGATCTCGCCTGAAAAAATCACATCCAAGTTGCTCTCGAGATTGTCAGCGATAAATTCGATCGAGCGATACCGATCCACCAGGCTGGCGCGGGCATTGGCCCAGTCACGTCGGTTCACACGAGCGATCTGCAATGCTTCGCCGGGATCGATCTCCACTTCTGGGAGGACGAGACTCTCGACTCGAGCGCGGGCTTGAACGAGTTGCAACTCGAGCACGTCATCGCCGAGTTTGGCGAGCAGATCTTGGCTCGCTAGAATCACACGGTCGCGGATCTGTTCGGCGACTTCCGCTTCGTTGTTTGTCCCCGGTCCCGCCGCGACAAATCTCTCGATCGAATCGGTCAGTGCATCGATCTCGGCTTGGTATAGCTCTAAGCGCGAGGAGAGGCGAGCGTAGTTCTCTTCGAGTTCGCCGCCGGTTTCGAGGACTGGCTCAATGTCGAAGATCGATTCATCGACCGACTCGATACCGAGTAGCGAGCAAATCGTGTTCTGCTCTTCGCGGTAGAGCGCCAGCAGCGATTCGGTCTGCCGTCGTCGCTCGGGAATCTGTTCCTGAAGGGTGGCGAGGTCTTCGCGGACCCGCGGCAAATCTTCCTGAACGAGCGATCGCGAGAACCGCGATATCGGTTGCAATGATTGCCGCAGCTCCTCGACGAGCGCTTTGGTTTGGTTGTCCCACGCCACGCGAGATGTCGGCAACCCAGTCGTGGGGTCGATTTCCGTTTCGGCCAAGTCCAACAGCTCAACGTTGATCCTGCCGACTTCCGAGCGAACGGCGATGAGCTCCTCACGACGCATCCGCAAATCGCGATCAATCAGTTCAAACCGTGTCAATGTGGGATCGTTGATCTCGACACAGATGTAGGGCGGCAACCCCAGGTCGGTGAGAAAACCATCGATGGAATTCTGATAGCCGACGCGGCGTGTCACCAAGGCACTCTGCGCGCTCAGCAGTGACGAGCGTGACTGAGAGACCTGCAATCGCTGCCGAATGATCGCCTCGGGATCTTCCGGAATGGTCGTGAGCAGTTCCACGAGCGTGTTTTCAAGTACGAGCAAATTCTCGCCGAGCCGGGCCACATTCTCTTCGAGGTTGCGGATCTGCAACTGATCCTGGAGCAGACCAAAGAACCCACCGGCATCGGGGACACCGGAGTTGAAGTTGAATCCGCCGCCACCGCCGCCGAGGCCGCTGAAACCGCCGCCCAGACCCGTGAATCCACTCAGACCGACACCAAAAACACCGCCGCTACGCTGCACACCTGCGTCGATGTTTCGCCCGGTAACAATGTTGAGGTAGAACCCCCGGCGGAAACGCTCGAACGACCGGACGTTGGCCAGCAGGTTTCGTTCGGCGAGCGTCAAACGTTCGAGCACCCGGTCCCGCCCCGCGTTCCGCAACAGCGGCTGGATCATGGCGAAATCGAGCACCGTCACCGCCGATTGCGAATTGGGACCACTGAGTTCCCACACGATGTTATTAGCCAGACCGACCACGAGGTTACCACCGGTCGCGAAAGCGCGCTCCATCGCAAAATCGCGGCGTCCTAAACTGTATCCGCCCACGGCAACACGGCTGCTGCTGTCGCCAAATTGTCCCGGTCCGGCCGTGGTATAGGACGTGCTCGCACCACCAAAGAACTGGGTATCGAACTGGAAACGCTCGCTACTGACGTCCAACGCCGAGAGAAAGAGACTCTCGAGCTGTTCCTGGTACTCCGGTGAATGCAGCATGGCGATCCGAACCGCGTTCTCAGAGTTGAGCTCCAAAACCCCGTTCTCGTTGAGCGGTAGGTATTGCCACCACCCCGGGTTTTCAGCGGTATTGGTCAGGCCCGCGGCATCCCACATCGGGTAGCCACGTCGGCCGTCGACGCACTGCATGTAGCGGTGCGAGGCGGGATCGTCCAACGGCATCGGCTGGAAATCAGGATCGAAGGGATTGAACATACGGCTGCGCGGGTCGAGTTCGATGTCGAGCCGCGTGTTTACCGGCCGAGCGACGTGCGAGGCCTTTTCCGCGATCAACGCGTTGGCTTCCTTGTTGGCTTGGACGCGGTAGTGCGACCGCGAACAGCCACCTACCCACAACCCACAGACCACCACCACAAGCAGGGGGGCAACCTGCCCCATGATCTGACGATTGAATCGTCGATGAGCGTGAAAATCGTACTTCAGAGCTGGATCGGTCACGTCGTTACCATCCATGGCAGATAGTCAGGTTGGAGTGTTCAATTTCGCCAGCGGTGGCGCGCGGGGTTCCCCCGCAAGTGTTGGTTCGGACATCCCGGGGAACCGGCTTGACCGCTAGAGGCTGAAAAAGCGGTACATCCCCACCTGGCAGGCGCACCTCGTACCTGATAGGCAAGATGTAGGGGTTGGCAGGCTTTCATTTGCCTCGTCAGCAATTCGGGTCAGAAAACTTGGCGAAAAACGCGCGATTGCGCCGCTCTGTCGATTAGACTTGTTGACTAAACTCGGAGGAAATTCTCCGTTCACATCCTCACTTCTTATCTACTGCTCGATGTCGTACGCCCTACTCGGACTACTAATCGTACTGGTGCTGGCCCAAGCTTTTCTGCTCTGGAAGGCCGCCGCCGACTGGAGATGGTATGAAATGGTGGCGATCATCATGACCACCATTCTCGCCGTCATCTTTGTTTTCCCGGTCGCGGGGTCGCTGAAAAGCCGCTCGGCGTGGTACGAGAAGAAGGAACAGCTTGATGAACGCCTAGAGAACGCCCAGATCGAGCAACGCGAACTGCGCAACGGCGACCTCAACAACCCGCTCTCCGAGGAAGGCGTGCTGCCGATGTCGCAAAACCTGGCGGCAATCGGCTTGGAGGCCGGTCGACGGTGGCGCGGTCTGCGGATGACCAATTCCAGTTTCCAGGGCCAGCCCAGCATTGTCTTGACGCAGCCACCCCCGGAAACGCAACCCGGTGAAGAACCGGTTGATGAAGATGCCGACGACGAAGCAGCAGCCGATCCCCTGATCGCTGAGGGAATGGTTGTTTATGGCTTCGGTGAAGGCCGTGGCCCCAATATCGACGTCCCCGTGCCGGTTGGCTATCTCGGCGAGTTCCGAGTCGTCAGCAGCACGCCCAACCAAGTCACCCTGTCGCCCACCGGGCCGCTGATGCAGAACCAGCAGGATCTGATTCAGAACGGGAACGCCAGCAGTTGGTCGGTTTACGAGATGCTGCCGCTCGACGGCCACCGCCCCTTCATCGCCGCAGGAAGTGTCGCTGATGACGACAATGTTTTTGGACGCGTCGACGAACAACTCATCAACAGCATCTTGGCCAAAGCCTCCGCTGAGACGCGAGAAAAGTATCTTCGCGACGGCTCACGCGCCCGCCCCGATGATCCACCGCTGTCGCGTTGGGTGAAGGTCGAGTTCACCGAACCCTACACGATCGTCGTCGATTCCCCCGACCAACGCGGCGCTCTCGAAAGCGGTTTCTTCGACGGTAGCGGCCGGGCTGCCGACGGTCGACTGCAAGTCGGAGACGAAGGAGAAATCAGACTCGCCAAGGGCGACCTGTTGCTCGTCAAGAAAGAGGCTGCCGATGCGATGCGAGCCGAAGGCGTTGCACGACTCGTCGACGAATACTACCTCCGCCCGCTCAACGACTACCGCTTCGTCCTGCGTCGGATCCGGCTGCGAATCGCAGACCTGCAAAACCGCTCGAAAATCCTGGGCTTCGAAAGAGACGTCCTGCAGCGAGCAATCGACGCGACCGTCAGCATGCTCGCATCCTACCAAACTGACAAACTGCTGCTCGAACAGGATTTCGATCAAACCGAAGCAGAACGGATCGCTATCGAAGACTACAACGAAAAACTCCGCGCTCGCGTCAAAGAGACCCGAGAGCGATTGGTTCGACTGTATCGCAGCAACCAGACTCTCGAAGGGGAACTATCCCAGATTCAAGGTACCATTGAATCCCGCGTCAACTCGCTGACCACGACCGGCTCCCGCTAGAGGAACCCGGCCGTGAAGCACGCTCAGAGCTAACAGCCTGGCGGGCTGCTCGGTGCCGCTCGCACGCCCAAACCTCCTTAAGTATCGCTTAATTTGATGCCTATGAGGTCGGCGCGACATCACCTACGGAGTCTCCCAGACCAAACGATTGTACCGCCCTGGCTTCAGGCGGTCTGGCTGGGGCCCTCGAGCCGCTCTGCCGTCGGTCCTCGCCATCGCCGAATCCACTCCGGGCTAATGAAGACGAAATTGGCGGCAATCATCATGATTCCAAAGGTTGCCATGCCCAGCCCGAAGCCGATCCCAGCATGGACACCGACGGCGATCGCTAGCGTCAGGGGGCGCGTCCAACGGGGCCACACCAATGCACAATAAAAGATCTCCCACAACAATGTGACGTGCGTCAGGGCCGTAAACACACCCGGGTAGGCCGCAATGAACGTCGCATCCCAGGACTGGTACTCGTAGTTGCCGACGGCGTACCACAGCGCCGTACCATCCCACCACATCTGGCCCCGCGCTTTGGCCAGACCACCGAACAGGTAGATCACGCAGAGGTGCAATTGCAGTAGCCGCGTCGCGATGTTGATCGCCACACTCGGTTGATCAGCAGGTAGTAGCCAAGTCCAACCTTTCCAAATCGGTTCGCGCCTGCGGCCGAGCACGCGCCGCCGCAACCAGGCATCGACCGAGAACACGGCGCCGCAGGGCGTGAATGCTAAGTACATCACACAGTAGGTAAGAATTTGGTCGAGCCCAAACAGGCTACCCAACAACCGATGCACGATCATGAGCTGGAACCACCACGCCAACGGGCCGCTCAGCCGGGTCAAGAAACCCACCATGAAGGACGCCGACGCCAAAATCACGAGCACGTGATGGGCCGCAATCCATGCGGGACTGTCGATGCTCCAGAGGTACGACCAGGCCGCCGTGGCTTCGCCGAGCCTGCCATCGTGCAGCGCCCGTGACGTGTCGTTGTTGATCCAAGCATCGACGCCGAGGAAAGAACCGAGGTCCGTTGCCAACACCAAGTGCGTGTACAGCAACATCGCCCCTGTCAAGATTCGCAGGATCGCGAGCGTCTCGACATGCCGAGGCAGAAACCAAAACGCGTCCCAGGACCGGACGAAATCAGCTGCGGATCGTTTGACGCGCTCGCGTTCTGCAGCGAGACGTTGTGAAAACTTGCCGTTCATCGCACAGGTCCTCCCTGGACACCGGGCGCATCCAACGGCTGCACCGCAGGAACAGACAGATCCGAACCCAACCCCGGCGGCGGCCCAGGTGGTAGCGATTCAGGACGGACGTCGAGCAGGCTCTCCAAGGGGATCGAGATGTCTTCGATCACGATGTAAGTCGAAGGGTCGTCGAGCGGTGTGGGGTCACTGGCATAGACGACGAAATCAGGCAACCCGTGCTCGACCCGGTCAATCCGCACACTTCGTTCACCGAACTGGGCTCGCAAGTGGTCGGTCATCGAACCCAAGATGCTGTCATACCGTTCCCGCCCGAGCCGCCATGCCTTGAGCTCCTCCAGGGGCAGATCCGGGCCAACCCACTGGGCTGCATTGGCAGGCAATTTGGGATGGTAAGAGTCATTGAGGAATTCAGCCAACATGAAGTGACGGTGGTAGAGCAGTCGCGGCCACTGCTCGTTCAGGTCCGGATACCAGTGGACGTCCACATCATCCGCCCCCCCCTCCCCTGCGCCCAAGTCGGAGCGAGAAGTCTGGTTCGAGTCGCCATCGCCATCGCCATCATCATCGCCTCCGACGACGGCTCGCATGAGGTGGCTGGGACCGGGATCGGGAGCGAAAAACGCATAGCCGCGATCCAGATAGAGGAACTGACCGTAGGCAGCCAACGGCGCCAGCAGTTTCGACACCGAGGGCGACAACCCGCGGGGACCGCGGCTTTGAAACGCCATCGGAGGCGTGAAAACAGCAGCCAAATGCATCAAAACCAATAGGCTGAGAGTCACCCGGAGGCGTCGCGAGAGCGCAGGTGCAGAGGGGAGGGACACGTGAAATCACCAGGCGATTCAGGAGGTGGAAAACGAAGTGCCCAAAATAGTCGCTGGCACCGGGATGTATAGCCGGGTTGAGAGGATCCTGGACACGATCGACGCTTCCGCTTCATCGCTGCGATGCCCCTCATTCGACTGGCCGCAGCCATCTGGTAACTTCACGGTTCCTCAGTGGACCTCGTGAACGCTGTCATTTCACCGCATGTTCGCTCCCTCGTGTGCTCGTCACCGAGAGACCTGCGTGTTGCAGTTAGAAACGGACCGCTTGCGTAAGATCCACTACCAACCTGATCCCTCTCCTGCAGAGCCCTCTATCGATGCCTGACACGCCCACCGCTCGACGAAAAATATTGATCACTGGTGGAGCGGGCAACGTGGGCGGATCGCTAGCCTGTCGCTTGGCGGCGTCGCCACGCAACGATGTTGTCGTGGTGGATAATCTGGTGACCGGGAGCATGCAGAAACTGCCCCCGCCTTCGACGCCGAACTTTCGGTTCATCAAAGCCGACGTCAATGACCTCAATGATCTCTCGCCGATCATGACAGCCCACCAGTTTGACGCGGTGTTTCACTATGCCGCCCTGGTCGGTGTGCAGCGGACGTTGGCCAATCCGGTGGCCGTACTGCGTGACATCGATGGGATCCGCAACGTGTTGCTCTTAGCGAAGAACACAGGTGTGCGGCGGGTGTTCTACGCCAGCAGCAGTGAGGTCTATGGTGAACCGGTGGAACTGCCGCAGCACGAACAGACGACACCACTGAACTCGCGACTGCCCTACGCCATTATCAAAAACTTGGGTGAATCGTACTTCCGGGCCTACCACCAAGAATTTGGATTGCCCTTCAACGTGTTTCGGTTCTTCAATACGTATGGTCCGAAACAGACAACGGATTTCGTCATCCCGAAATTCATCGAGGCTGCCCGAGCGAATCAAGACATCACCATTTACGGGGACGGATCCCAAACACGGACGTTCTGCTATATCGACGACAATCTCGACACGACCGAGGAGGTGCTGGCCGACGAGTCACTCGCGGGTGAAACCATCAATATCGGCAGCGACGTCGAGGTCACCGTGTTGGAATTGGCCCAGCGAATCGTGGAGGCGGTCGGCAGTCGCTCGCAGATCGTGCATGTCGACCCCTTGGCCGAGGGCGACATGACCCGTCGCTGCCCCGATATCACCAAAATGAAGAGGATTCTTGGCCGCCCGCTGACCCCGCTCGATCAAGGGCTCAGCAAAATACTTTGAAACGTTTCGATGCTCAACAATTCTTTGCTCAACCATGCTGTTTTCGGGTAGAATAGAATAGTGCTCTCCTCGCCTGCCTCCCCACCCCGACGCCAGTCAATTGACCAAGCCATCAGCCTCTACCGGCGCCCGCAAGCCCCCGTCGCAGCCTGCGGGCTCGCCCTTGGCCGCCCATGTCGCTCGCGCGGCTGGGAACCGTCGTGAGTTTTTTGCCCGCAGCACCATGGCTCTTGGCAGCACCGTGGCCCTCGGTGGATCGGCTGTCGTGGCCGCGGGCGAGGCGGCCGTGGCCGACCCCCGCGCGAACCGTATCGGTGTGCACGCGGGCGGTAGCGACCGCATTCGAATTGGCCTGATCGGCTGCGGTGCCCGCGGGAAGGCGGCCGCCGTCGAAGCCATCGCAGCGGGCAGCGACGCTACGAACGATGCCAGCGCCGCCTCGGGCGTCGAACTCGTGGCCATGGCAGACACGCAAAGCAACCAACTGCAGACCGCTTACCGGACCATCCGAGGGCGGCAACGTCATGGCGTGGAAGTAGCCGGGCGACGTTTTATCGGTCCCGACGGCTGGCGTGGGGTCCTCGCCAGTGACGTGGATTTGGTCATCTTGGCAACTCCGCCCGAGTTTCGCGCGTTGCATTTCGAGAATGCCGTTGAAGCGGGCAAACATGTCTTCATGGAATGTCCGATCGCGTCCGACGCTGCCGGCGTGCAGCGTATCGCGCAAGCTGGGGTACGCGCTCGATCGGCAGGCCTCGCAGTCGCTGTTGGGCACCAACGGCGACATGAGCTGCGGACTCGCCAGTGCGTGGAGAGATTGCGGGGCGGCATGTTGGGGGAACTGACCTACGCACGAACGTTTGGAGGTGATCTCCACGATGATCGACAAGTCCATCGCCTCGATATCGTGAACTGGGTTCTCGATCAAACACCGCGGGCGGCTCGCGGCTTCGGCGGCGTCAACGAGGACAATGTCCCCTACCACCTCGTCGAGTACACCTACGAGACCGATTTCCCGTTGATCTCTCAGTACCGAAAACACCGTGGCGGTCGACAGCACGGGGAGTACTTTCATGGAACCCTCGGCAGCTGCGACATGGCCCATGGCTCGATCCGTGACCGCAGCGGCAAAGTCATCTGGCGCAGTGAGGCCAAAGAGATCCGAGGCAAGGGTTGGCAGCGTCAATTCAATGAATTGATCGCAAGCCTGCGAGCTGGCGAGAAACCCTGGCAGCTCGATCAGGCGATCGCCAGCACCAACGCTGTCCTGCTCGGCCAAGCGGCAATCCAGAGCGGTCAGCGAACGCGGCAGCTCTGAGCCATGCAGCCGAGTGCTGCGGCGCGTTGAAATCAAGCCACGATGCCTCAGCGTCCGCATTGATGGCGGAGTCATAGTCGACCGACGGCTCCGCCCGTCGCGAGAATCCACCCCTCCCCAAGCCTCCTCAGCTCAGACGGGCGGAGCCGTCTGGCTACATTGTCGACCGACGGCTCCGACCGTCGCGAGAATCCACCACTCCCCAAGCCTCCGCAGCTCAGACGGGCGGAGCCGTCTGGCTACATTGTCGACCGACGGCTCCGACCGTCGCGAGAATCCACCACTCCCCAAGCCTCCGCAGCTCAGACGGGCGGAGCCGTCTGGCTACATTGTCGACCGACGGCTCCGACCGTCGCGAGAATCCACCACTCCCCAAGCCTCCGCAGCTCAGACGGGCGGAGCCGTCTGGCTACTTTGTCCACCGACGGCTCCGACCGTCGCGAGAACCCACCCCTCCCCAAGCCCCTCAGCTCAGACGGGCGGAGCCGTCTGGCTACATAGTCGACCGACGGCTCCGACCGTCGCGAGAACTCACCACTCCCCAAGCCCCCTCAGCTCAGACGGGCGGAGCCGTCTGGCTACATAGCTACTCCGGCCGATTGGGCGGGAGGCCGAACAAGTTGCCGGACCGGCAGTCCGCTCGAACCTTCGAGCACGGTCAACGGTGTCGCCGGAAACAGACCGGCCCCAGCCTCATGAAACGTACATTTCGTCGCCAAACAAACTAACGTGAACGTTCTTCCACCAAGGTGGTCGTCCGGAGAACAAATCGCGGTTTTTCGCCCGTTGGAACAACCGTTCCGCTTGGAATGATCGATCTCTGTCGCTGGCTGCACGCGATGACCTTCGAGTTCCCGGCTGCTCGAGGTCACAACGGGGGAGGTTGCAGAAACGTGAACATTGCCGGTGTCCGCATCGTTGACCACGGCCCTGACCAGGAACGGCACTGCATTTGCTCATCGTAGGATGTTCGCGGGCAGTTTTTTAAGCAGTCCGACGTGGACGCCGAGCGTGAAGCGTCTGGGAGCCCCGGACCGCGAACGGCGAAACGGTGCTTGCTGCACGACGCTGAGAACCGAGAATTGAAAGGTCAATACCATGGTCGAAACGACGAAACAGGGTGAAGAGGATCCACAACAGCGCGATGAGGATCCAAACATACCGACGAGTGAACGCGGTAAAGGTGAAACCATGCCGTTTGAAGAGCGGACTCCCGGCGGCGTTTTTGGAATTGTCGGCTTAAGCTACCTGGTGGTTTTGCTGCTCGTCGCCATCGGCATCGGCCTGTGGTACTACCTGTATTACGTAAAGTAATAACTCGAACAAAAGAGACGAAATCATGAAAGCGGCGTGTTTAGTTGCAGAATATGAATCGCAGCAGGAAGCAGAAGTCGGCATGGAAGTGCTGCGAAAGTCAGATTTCAAAGCCGATGCGGTGTCCGTTGCCTGGAAAGGACACACCCGGGCTCTGGACAAAGTCGACCGGCGTCCGGACGACCCCAACGACGTCGACGTAAAGACATCGGCAGAAATCGGGGCTGGAATCGGTGCACTCGTCGGTACCCCTTTAGCCATCGGATCGGTAATCGGCCCGATCATGGTCGCGGGGCCGTTGGCGTCCCTCATCGGTGGTGCTGCCCTCGGCGCGGTGGTCTCGGAGGCTGGCGAAGAAGACAACCCACAGCGTGACGGTACCGACGGGGCGGACTCGCGGGGTCTTTATGCGATGGCGAATCACTACGAGATCAATTCCCATTCGGCCGCCGAGTATGAACAACGGATTCACGACGGGGCGATCTTGGTGATCGTCGCCAGCACTCCGCCTCGCCTGGACGAAGCCCAGCGTTCGCTCAAGACCACCGGACCGGCCAGCCTCCAAAGATTCGAGTACCGCCAGAGTGACCAAGTAGCACCTTAGGCGGGGCGGTAGTCAAACGTGCCGCGACAATTCGCTCTTTAGCGACTGCCCGGCAATCAAATTCCGAGCAGCGATGCCACTCGATGCGATAGACCTGAAACCGTCTCGTAGCAGTGAGGTCTTGTCGTTTCTGGAACGCTACCCAGACCCGACGCACTTCGCGATCACGGCGATGCTGGGAGAGTCGAACGACGATCCTGCAGCGAGTCTTCCAAAAAGAGTGACGTGCCGCAAACGCTCAACAGCCAAAGCCGATCGTTCTAGTTCATTCCGCAGATGGACGCGCTCGAGAATCTGATGGGGCGTCCTCGTTTCTACCGAAATGATCGATCCCCATCAGATGAAAAATCTCATCGCGGATTCTCAAATATTCTGGGTCGTCGAGGCTGCGTGGTCGAGGTAGGTCGACGGGGATCACGGCTTTCACGCTTGCCGGCCGCTTGCTCATGACAACAATCCGGTCAGCCAACTGCACGGATTCGTCCACGTCGTGAGTCACGAACAGGATCGTCTTGCGTTCCTGACGCCATATCTCGATTAGATCGGCGCGCATCTTCAACCGGGTCAGGTAGTCCAGCGCACCGAGTGGTTCGTCCATGAACAACACGTCCGGATTTGACGCCAGGGCGCGGGCGATTTCGACACGTTGATTCATGCCGCCCGAAAGCTCACGGGGGTACGCCTTTTCGAATCCCGCCAAACCGATCATCTCGATGTACCGCTGAACCGTCGCGGCGTTTTCATCCGCAGTCGAACTGCGTAACCCGAAACCGATATTTTGCTCGACCGACAGCCAGGGAAAGACGGCGGTGTTTTGAAAGATGAACACGCGCCGCCGGTCTGGCCGCTCCACAGGCACACCATCGATGCGAACCTGGCCATGAGTCGGCTCGAGAAATCCGCAGGCAATGTTGAGCAGCGTCGACTTGCCACAGCCCGACGGGCCGACGATGCAGATGAACTCGCCCTCGCTGACGCTCAAATCAATTTCGTGGAGCACCGAAATCGGCGATCCGCCGTCGGCAGCGAAGTCGAGCGATAGATTCTCAATCTCGATCTTGGGGCGGGCAACGCTCATCGTTTTGCTGTTCCTCTCCGCGACAACGCCGAACTCTCGATTCTCGCCATCGCCGAATCCAAGCAGATTCCGATGATGGAGATCACGATCATCGCAGCGACCACGAGGTCGTAACGCAAATTGTTGCGAGAATCATTAATTTGAAACCCCAGTCCGGACTGCACACCGAGCATCTCGGCAGCAACCAACACCACCCAAGCGATCCCCAGGGCGAGTCGCAGCCCCGTCAAGATCTGAGGGAGTGCCGCGGGCAAGATCACCTGAAATAGCATCGCCATCCCACCGATCTCGAAATTCGTCGCCACCCGGAGATACTTCGCGTCGATCCCTTCGACGGCAGACGTTGCTGCCGTGATGATCGGAAAAATGGAGGCGAGAAAGATCAGAAAAATCGCAGACAGATCGCTCGGCTCCCACCACCTCACACCGCCAAACATCAAGACAGCAATCGGTAACCAGGCGATGGGCGAGATGGGGCGGAGCAGCTGCACGAGAGGGTTCAGCAAGTCACGAACCCACCCTGACCAGCCGATCGCGAGCCCCAGCGGAACGCCTGCTAGCACCGCCAGAGCAAACCCCCACATGACGCGGAAGACCGAGGCAATGATGTAACGCCAGAGCAATCCCTCACGGGCCAGATCCCTCAACCCCGAAAGGGCGAGCCACGGTCCGGGGACGTCCGTGCGGCCATTGCCCCACGTAGCCAACTGCCAACAGAGCACAAAGAGTCCGATGCCAGCCAACCCCAGCAGAAACTTGCGAACCCGCCTCACGGCTGCGTCTCGGGTCCGAGATCATCAACCGTTCCTGCATCACCGACCGCGCCCGCCTGAACAGGCAGGGCCCATGTGCCGGACCGTTCAAAAGAGTCGTCGGCATAATCGTCAAAGCCGAATGGATCATCGGCTGTGATCGGGCGAAAACGGAAGAAACCCAATCGTTCGGCGTAACCTTGGATCTCCTCAAAATCCTCGCGTGCCAAATCGAGCTGGCTGTAACGAACTCGATCTGGGGGCCGGGTCAGGACAAACTTCAGTAGCTCGGGATCCTGGTTGTAATACTCCTGTTGGGCTGCAATCAAGGCTGCCTGCAACCGCGGCGTGTGGCCGAACCCAGGTGGGATCACGAGTTGGTCGGTATCGTGAGAGCCAGCTTCCTCGCCGCGGGACAACCCCACGATCAGCTGGTCATCGCCCTCGTCGAGCCATTTTCCCGACGCTGAGATCCCCTGCACGAGCTCGTTTACCAACTCTGGGTCACGCTGTATCAACCGTTCGGTCACCACCAATACACAGGAGATGAACTCGGGCCAAATGTCTTTCGTGAAATAGAGAATCCGTCCAAACCCATCCATTTCAGCTTTCGCAGCAAAGGGTTCGCCAACGATATACGCGTCGAACTGGCCCGCTCGCAGCCCGGCGGGCATCTCCGGGGGTGGGTAGTCGATCAACGTGATGTCATCGTCGTCGAAATCAAACTGATCTTTGAGTTTCTCGATCAAGATCCGTTGATTGGAGTACCGATGAGGGATCGCGATCCGACCGCCGCGCAGATCGGCGAAAGTTTGGTAGGGCGAATCGGTCCGGACGACGATCGCGGTCCCGTCGCGGTGCCCCAAATGGACCATCTTGACCGGCGTGCCCTGTCGCTGCATCACCATCGCCAACGGCGCCAATAGAAATGCTGCATCGAGGTTCCCCGCGTCGATGTCTTCGGTCATGGCGGGGAAGTTGGTGTACCGCCAGGAGACAAACTGCGAGTGCTCCGGAGAATGACGACTCACCCAACTAGTCACGGGGCAGGTCAGATGGCAGGTGACCGGCAGATGTCCAATGCGGAGTGATTTGCGTGCCCCGCTCTTCTCGGGCTGGGCAATCTCGGAGACCGAATGAAAAATGCCCAAATTGAAATGGGCATGCAGCACCGTCACCGTTACCAGGGCGAGCAGAATTTTGCCAATGGGAGCCATCGTCACCTGGTCTGACGAGCGTTCCAGCCGGGAAATCACGTGATTTTGAGAGAGGGTGGCTAAAGGGGCTCGAACCCTCGACCTTCGGAATCACAATCCGACGCTCTAACCAACTGAGCTATAGCCACCGCGTTTCGATCTCTCAAACCAGCGATTGAAAACCGCCGGTTCAAAGACGCCACAGACGATATCGAGTGTTCCCCAAGCGGTCAATGCCGGAGAGAGACGAAAAAATAGGGAAGTCTCCGCCAATTCTCTCATTTTGTTGCCCAAAACAGGCACGGCTCAGTGGAAAATATGTTTGAATAGTGATTCACCATCCACTTCCAAACTCATCTGATAGATTATGGCCCAAGGGGACGACTTCAGCGGTAGGGGATGGTTGGATCCAATCAGCTCCCGTGACACCGAGCAGAGTAAGACCGATCGCGACGACGCCACTCGCGACCACGCTCAGCGTCCCAGGCTCGGCAATTCGCCGTGGACGGTGGGCGAGGTTGTCTCGGGATTCAAATTGATTCAGATGGTAGGGTACGGCTCCCAAGGCTGGGTGTATGAAGCTCTCGAGATCGCGACAGACAAAACGGTTGCGTTGAAGCTGGTTCCTTCGGCCACCCCCAAGGCCGCCGTGCGATCGAAGACCGGCTTCCGCCGGATGAAAAAACTGCAGCACCACGGGCTGGTTCGACTCCACCGCATCCTGCAGGAAGAGGACGCCGTCGCCTTCTCGATGGAACTGATCGATGGCGAAAATTTGGTCCAGGTCCTGCGACGCTGGAAGAAGCTGCCGCTGCAGGAAGGCTGTGAGCGATTGCTGGAGATGCTGCGGCAGGTCGGTGCCGCCTTGGCGTGGCTGCACGCCTATCAGCTCGTGCACCGGGACATCAAGCCGACCAATTTGATGATGACTCACGATGGCTCGCGATTTGTCATCGTCGACTGTGATCTCGCGGGCGAGTTCGAAGCCGAGAGTGACCCCCAAAACACACGTAAATACCTGCTTTGGACGCCCATGTACGTGGCCCCCGAAGTTCTCTTCCGTCAATCCTATTGTCCAGCCAGCGACATTTTTAGCCTCGGCATGGTCGCTCTCGAAGCGCTGCGGATGTTCTCCTCGGCGCAGCGACGGCGAGATCGCCAGCTGCATGAGGCCGCCGCCCCAAATACCGATCCGGCAGCGTTGGAGACCGACGAGGAGGAGATCCCTCGAGACGATAAAAGCAGCGATTGCGATCGCGAATACATTCTTTCAGCAATGGTGGGACTGCACTCCGAAATCCCGAGCAGCCTGCTGGAGATTGTCCATGAAATGCTATCCCCTCAAGTTTGCGACCGGCCCACCGCCATGGCGGTAGCGCGTGTGGGAAGCTCCGGCATCCCGATCCCCCCCCTCGCTCTGCAAAACCGCGCCTCTGCCCGGGCGGCAAAAATCACCGAAAGCGCCCGCGAGAAGGAGTTGGCCGAGTTTCGTCGCTGGTGCCATCTGATCATGGGCGGACAGGTCAAACGCCTCCACATCGACGGCACCTCTGGGATCGGCAAATCCACCTTTCTACAGTTGGCGATCGAACACCTCCGCTCTCAATCGTGGCCGCTCGTCTTTGTGGCACGGTGCCAACGTTTCGAACAGATACCGCTGCAAGCGTTTAGCCAAATCGCTGACGAGATTGTGATCCGCCATCGCCGGGGTGATTTTGACAAGCTCCCGGTCGACTCGGTGAGTGAATCGATCCTGCAACGCGCCTTACCTGGATTCGGCGAGGTCCTGGAAGTCGACTGGTCGCAACCTCCGATCGTCACATCGGAGAAACGCCCCGGTGGACTCGAAGCCGCCTTGAAGGTCTGCGACCAATTGAGACAGATCGGCCCGGTCTTCTTTGTAATCGACGACGTGCAGTGGGCTGACCAAGATACGCTGCACACGCTCGACCACATGCAATCCAGTGCCGGTACGCGTGTTAGCACGCCGCTGCACCAAGGCCTTGGCCTGATCACCGTCTCACGCTCGGGAGGGGACCGCCAGCAGTTCCCGCCGGATGCCAATATTTCCCTCCGCCCGCTCACCCGCGACATCATTGCCCAGGCCATCCTCAGTGAAGCGAGCCTGCAGGGTGTCGACATCAATGACACCCAACTCGACGCGCTCAACGAGCAGATCGAAGGGCAACCCTACCGTCTCGATGCCTACCTCAGCGAACTATCCCCCTCAGGTCTGTTAAACAATCCGCTCCCAGCTGACGTGGCGACACCGTCAAACAATGGCGTCCCTCCACCACCGGCAGGCCAGGGCCCCCTCGCAAGCCACGAGGCATTATCGAACAACGAAGTGCCTTCGAGCCAACAAGCCTCCACTAACCGAGAAGCTCCATCGATCGAAGACGTTTGGCGACACCGCAGCGACAGACTCAGCCAACCCGTTGCCGATCTGCTCAACGCGATCGTGGTCGCCGGACGTCAAGTCACCTTCCAACATCTGTGTGCAATCGAGCCCAATGCGGCGCTCTTGGATACGCAACTCGAGGAACTCGTCGAACAGAGACTCATCGTTCGCGATGGATCCGATGGTCAGTTCATCCGCGTTTGGCACGATCGATTGGCCAATCAGTTGCGATCGGCGCTCCCCGCCGAGCAGCGTCATCGATTGCACCGCCAGTGGGCAGTGAGCCTTACCGAGTTTCCGCTGTCCGCCGGCCGGATCGCTGAGCACTACGAGCAAGCCGGTGATATCAACGAGTTCGTCAAGTGGGCGAAACGGGCCGCCGAGCAGGCCCAACAGGTCTACGCGCATCTCGAAGCGGCGCGGTGGCACCGGAGCGTGGCTGCCCATTGCGACGGCGCCGATCGCATCGATGCGCTGCGTCTGGCCGCCGAGAGCCTGCAGCGTTCAGGCAGGCCCTTCGAAGCCGGCCAAATTTATCACGAACTCTCCGAACTGCTCGATGGGCAACCCCGCTTGGATATCGAGCTCGAGCAGGTGGATTGTTTCATTCGCTCGGGGCGGTTTGCCGAAGCGGTCGAGTATCTCGATCCGCTGTTAGCGCGTTTAAACCTGCCGCGACGCAAATCGCCGTTGGCGGCCAAGCTATCGATCGCCTGGATGCTGCTGCGGCGGTCGGTCTCCAAGCCGAATCTAGAACTCCCCGCTTCGCAATTGACGCCGCCGCGCCCGGACCTGCAGGGAAACCAGATCGCGGCCTGCGGCGCCCTCGTCCGCCCCCTGAGCATGTTGGACAATTTGCTGTCTGCCGAGCTCAATGTGTTCAGTAGCGAATTGGTGAACAAGTACGGCTCCCGTGCGGAAAAAATTGAATGGATCATCGGCACCTCCGTCTTCGCTTCCTACCGGCCCGGTCGCAAACGAGATGCCGCGACCAACGCCTTCGCCAAACTCGGCTCACAACTCACCGATGACGATTCCCCTGGCTGCCATGGCGATGTCCGGAGCGGTGCGGCCTGGGCAGCCGGGATGAGCGGTCGCTTTCGCGAAGCGCTCGAGTACATCGAACAGGCTCGCAGATGCTATGCCGATAGCGAGCGACACCATGGTTTCGAAGTCGCCCACGCGAGTTGTCTCGAAGCGGTGTGCTATTTCCAAATGGGTAACCTGACCGCTCTGGCGTCAATGGTCGACGACATGCAGCTCGAAGGAACCCTTACCAACGATTTCTTCGTGCTCGCGATGGGGTCGCTCGGCTACAGCTCCACCGCATTTCTCATGCGTGGCGACCTGGCAGCGCTGCATGATCTGTATGATCAGTTGATCCCGCGTCTGCAAAAAATCGGCAACGATGCCTTCGCCATGGCCGCCCCCACAGAGACGCTGCTGCGCGCGATCTATCGGAACCGCCGCAGCGATACCGAAGCGGTCATCGCGCGTGTTGAAATGGAGTGCCGGCGATCCACCACCCACCGCAGCCAAATGGTGCAGATCCTGCTGGCCGAACTGAGCGCCATCGCGAACCTGTCCTTGCTATCCCAGCGGCGCGAGAAACAACACCGTCGGTTTCACCAACTGATCACCTCGCTTCGCCGCCAACGCCTCGATGCTGCGGAAGTCAAAGCGGATTTGATCGAAGGGATCGCCATGGTCCACTACCCGTCTCTTTTTTCACGCCAACACCAGCAGGTACGCGACCAAGCCCACCGGCGTCTCGTCCGGGCGGCCGAGTCGGCCGAAAACCAGGGTCTCACCCCAACCGCCCTGGCCGCCCAGGATGAGCTGGCTCTCCTCGGCGGCGAAGAAAATCCCACCAAGCTCGAGCAATTCTTGGCGGAGCAAGGCGTCGCCGATGTCCCCGCCTTCGCGCGGCTCTATCGAGGTGCACGCGATTGAACAAGATGCACGCGATCAGATACGCCCGGCAGGATTCGAACCTGCGACCGTCGCATTAGAAGTGACGTCAGCAAAACAACGATTTACCGTCGTTTTCCTTCGATGAAACCGCACGACGGCAACCGTTCTCACTGCTGCAAGAGCGTACCAACGAGAGCAGCAAAACGCAGGGCTCCCAGACAGGACGTCCGCCGCTGTCATGGACAGTCGACATGGACAGTGGACACACTGTCCAAACTGTCCCCCCTCGCTGACCACCAACCAACAACGTGGCCGGACTAATCGCCCCCACCGTCCTGGCATATTCTTTCCGGCCGATCTCGTCCGACGCGGTGCCACGGAGTCGGGAAACACGGGGCGGCTGCCACCTTGAAACTTCTCCAGCCTGATTTAGATACGGCTGGTGCCATCGCGGGGCAGTTCAGGCTTCAGACCGTTGCTGGCTCGGGGGGCATCAGTGCCGGGCGCGGCATCGATCACAAACCGCTCCCATGCTGTATTCTAGGAAGCGTAGATGCTGCGGCCCTCTCCCTGGTAGCTGTCGTAAATGTGTTGGTACACGGTGTCGCATTTTTGATCGTACAGTTCAGTCGTGTAGACGCGAGGGAGTTCGTCGAGGACCGTTTTCACGGTCGTGTAAACGTCCGCTCTCGTGCTTTGCCTCTTCCGCCAGTCGAGGACTAATTTTGCCTCTTTCAGTGTTTGCAGTAGCCCACGAGCAACCTTCCTGACCTCTTTCCGCTCTTTGGCTGTGATATCGAATTCCGGCTTGGTTAGGATATCGAAGAGAGCCAGCTCTTCCTCGGTCAATTTTTGTGAGACACCACGCTGCTCCTCTGCACTGAGCTCTTTCACAAAGTTGGTCAGCTTGGCGAAGAATCCGTCGACGTCGAGTCCTTGATTGTATTCGTCGATAAGCTTTTTGAACTTTTCCAAAAGGTCTGTGCGTGTCTTATTGAGCGTCACCATTTTGGTCAGTTTGGCTCCGACGGCACGTTTCAGTTTCTCGGCTTCTGTCCGCTTTCGGCCTTTATCGAAATGGGCTTTCAGTGCATCGAAATCGACTGCACTCAGGTCGAGGAGCGAGGTCTTCTCGGTGTTGTGGATGACGTAGCCTTTCGTCGCAATTGACTCATCGAGCAATTCCCCCGCTTGGTCCATGATGTCATCGATGTTCGCCTCACCAGTGAAATTGCGAATCTTGTCGGCCAAGACAGCAAGGCACGTCTTGATGGGGGCAAATTCGTTGGCCGATGGATCGGGCAGGATCGCCTTGTAGAGGCGAATGACTTGGTTCGCGAGCGACAGGTACTTCTTTTTCAATTCATCGTTGATGATGACCTGCTCCACTGCGTCGTCGACCGCCTCCTCGACTTGTTTGTCGACCAAACTGGTAGCGGCATCGTCCAGGAAAGCAATCTTTTGGAAACCGTCTGATCCGAGAATCGCATCCAAGTCGACTCCTCGCTCTTTACAAAAGTCAACCGCCTCGGCGATCGCCAGTCGCAGGTCTGCGACTAGCTCCTCCTTCTTCTCAATGGGGCACTCGCCATCCTCGACGCCGCCGCCAGCGGATGAACCATAGATCGCCAGTGCTTTCTCCAGATTACGGAAGACACCGACGTAGTCCACGATCAGCCCGTTGTGCTTGTCCTGGAAGACCCGGTTCGCCCGCGCAATCGTCTGCATCAACGTGTGATTCTTCATTGGCTTATCGAGATAGATCGTCGACACCGATGGCGAATCGAAGCCGGTCAACCACATCGCACACACAAACACCAGTCGGAACGGATCCTCGGCGTCTTTGAACTTCGTCTCCATATCCTCCTTGACCATCCGTGTCCGGTGCGGCTCGATGTCGAGCCCCTTCGATCGAAAGTCTTCAACCTCGTTCTGCTGGGACGACACGATCACGGCCATGTCGGTCTCCTCCATGAAGCGGATTTGCTTCTGCAATTCCTGCCGTTTGGCGTGATCGAAGTCGGCAGGCTCATCCGCTGCCAACGAAACAAGATCGGTATGACCCGTGGCCGTCGCTTCTGATGCAGGGCTGCGTGATCCCGGCATCGCCGCCAGTTGTGCCTGGAGCCCGCCCAGGTACGCCTTCCAGTACTTCTGCACCTTGTCGTACATCTTCACCGCGGTCACCTTGTCGATGCAGATGACCATGCCTTTGCCGCTTTGTTTGCGGCCCATGAAGTGCGACACCAAATCTTCGGCGACCTTTTCCAAACGGTCGTCGCGGGTGATCAGGTGGTACTCGCGGGCGAACTCTCGCTCCAGTTTCTTTTCCTGCTCCTCGTCGAGTTCGGCGTCCTCGACCAATGCCTCCAAATCCTCCTTGAAGTTTTCATTGGCGAGTTGGAGTTCGGGAATCCGGTTCTCGTAGAACAGTGGGACCGTCGCCCCGTCCTCGATCGACTGCTGGAAGTTGTAGATGCTGACGTAGTCGCCGAAGACTTCCTTGGTCTTCTCTTCACCCGCCATCAAAGGCGTGCCGGTGAAGCCGATGAACGCAGCATTGGGCAGCGCGTTCCGCATGTTCAGGGCCAACGTGTCGTACTGGCTGCGGTGAGCTTCGTCCGTCATCACGATGATGTCGCTGCGTTCGGACAGCATTGGGTACGTCTCGCCTGGCTTCGTGCCAAACTTCTGAATCAGCGTGAAGATGAACCGGTGATCCTCCCTGAGAAGTTGTTTCAGGTGGGCGCCGTTTTCGGCCTGGCAATCCTCGGTGACCACGCCGGTATTGGCGAAGTTCTTGTAGATCTGAGAATCCAGATCGTTCCGGTCGGTGATCACCAAAAACGTCCAGTTACCCGTCAACTTCCGCAGCACCTTCTGAGAGAAGAACGCCATCGAAAAACTCTTACCGCTGCCCTGTGTGTGCCAGAACACGCCAAGCCGCCCCTGGTTCTCTTTGATCTCCGCCAATGCATCGATCGCATTGTTCACGCCGAGGTACTGGTGGTTCTTTGCTGTGATCTTGGCAACGCCTCCTTGGGACTCATCGAAGACGGTGAAATTCTCGGCCAGATCAATCAGTTGCTGTTTGCCGCACGTGCCTCGGATCAACGTCTCCAGCGAGATGACGCCCTGTTCGCCCTCAGAGTTGATGCGTTTCCAGTCGGCGAAATGTTCCCAGCCTGCCGTCATGCTGCCGACCTTCGCCTGCGAGCCGTTGGACAGGATGACAAGGGCGTTGTACCAGAACACCTGCGGAATGGTGGTCTTGTAGTCCTTCAGGTTGTGCTTGTAGGCGTGTTCGATCTTGCCGTGGCTCTTCTTCAGTTCGATGAAGATCAGAGGCAAACCGTTGACGAAGCCGATCAGGTCGGGGCGTTTCTTGTAGATACCGCTCGGTGACGTGATCCAGAACTGCGAGGCGAGAAAGAAGTCGTTGTTTTCGGGATCACTCCAGTCGATGACGCGAACCGTCTCGTCGGTATCTTCGCCCTCGTCATTCTCGAAAGCGACCTTCACGCCATCTTTGAGCAGCTTGTAAACCTCACGATTCGCCTGCACCAGCCCCATCGCCCCGCGATCACGGGTCAGTTTCTCGATGGCCAGATTGATCGCTTCGCTGTCCAGATCGGGATTCAGCTTCTTGAGCGCCGAACGCAGCTTCGGAACCAGCACGACTTCTTCGGTGGTGTCCCGACCCAGCGTCGAATCGCTGACGCCGACCTTTTCGTAGAAGCAGTTGGCCGTGTCGTAGCCGAGTTCCGAGAAAAGGGCGATGACCGGTTGTTCGACGAGGGTATCTTCGGAGTAGTCGGTATTCACTAGCAACTATTCCGAATCGAGAATGTCGGCCTGTTGAATCGAAATGCTCTCAGGACGACCATTCTTGAAACTGACTCTGCCATACACTTCGATCTCACGGCCTAAAGACTCCAGTATGGTTGGGTGCAGCATCATCGGAAACGTACCTTTGACACGATCTTTTTGAGTCGAAACGCTGAGTCGCAACTCACCCTTTTCAATATCGAGTGCCGTGACATTTCCTCGCAGCGATTCCATTTTCAAGACTGATGGTTGGCGATTCTTGACGACAGAATCTACTCTTTTCACGAATGCCGTATCGACTCGCTGAAATCCGGATCGTCTCTCGTATCGGTCGAAGGTCGAAAACTCAATCGCGCTCGCCTCGCGGTTCAACGTCCGGTTGAGTTGCTGTATGGTCTGCAACGCCCCGATGCTGATTGATGCTGAGGCATTTTGGCTGCCGACATCTTCAAAAATATTGCCGAACCGATTCGCGATTCGTTCCGCCGAGATGGCCGACTCTCGCTCGTCGTTTTCAATGAGGTCAGGTGACTCGAACCTCGCTGGAATCACGAAACTGCCTTCTTCGAACGGTTCGATCGTCAAACGGCTGAATGCCAAAAGTTCCGCACCCATCGAACGCATGTCGGCAAAGTCAGGATTGATGCCGCGAACCGCGTCGTAGGCAGCGTAGTTTGCCAGCTTTTGGGTTAGTTCGATGACTTCGCTAACGGTGTTGGCGCCCAGCGAACTGGAACCGCTCGACGGCAGGATTCGCGTCACGATTCGTGGCCATTCCAGCGGAGCCGAGCCGGTCACCGGAGTCTCTGCCAATGATTCGAGGAACTCAGGCGTGGCGTTGCGAGCCCAGCGTGGTACGAAGTCCGTTTTAGTCGGTTCATTCATGGCGATAATCCTCCAAGAAGTCTATCGCACCTTGAGGAGTCAATTCTAAGTAAGTGAGTCGTGGATCATTGCGATCGGCGTGAGGAGTCGGCCCCAAAACGCCAGTTTTTTCGTCGTGGTACAACGCTGGCACGCGGTTTTTCCCAACATTGCGGTAAAACAACAAGGCCGAATCATTCGAAGCGTGCAAACTGACGCGACCGTCACACCCGTCATCTTGGCTCACTTTCACGGCATAAGCAAGTAAAGCGGTACCGATCTGACCGTACTGGCGCCGCCAAAGTTCGGTGTTCATATTCCAGGGTGAGGCGGCCAAATGTTCGATGTAAAGCGTTGGTGTCCCCGCCGCAAACTGGGACTCAAACCCGCGCCAAACGTTGAGAAAACCGGCGATTTGCGGACCGCACCAGGCGATAATCGTCTGTCTATTTTCGTAACCGGGCCTCGTCTTTTCGCACCATTTCCAAGGCTGCCAGTGAACCCAATCGGGGACCGGGTTCCCGGTTTCTTTGTGCGCCGCTTGCAAGGCAAGACTCATTCGCTGCCAAACACTTGAGAACCAAGGTTGGGCTGACGAGTCGAAGGGGCGAAAATCCAACGCGAACCGATCGCCGTTGCTACCTTGCACACTGAAGATGAACTGGCCGCGTTCAGTCATGCCGTTGCCTCCTCCAATGCGTCGGCGGCCAGTCCCACGTCGATGTCGAGGTCTTCCACGTCCAGTTTGCCGGAGATTAGTTTGGGGAGAAGCAGATCACGGGTGGTGCGAAGGTTCGCCGTTTTTCTTCCAAGGACTTCGATCTGAGACTGGATCGTATGGAACTGTGTATCGAACTCATCCTGAATTACAGATGGTGGCACAGCGATGTGTTCTCTCGCTAGAAACTCTGTGAACTTGAAATTCTTGATTCCAGTCGATTGGACCTCATACTGCTCAATGACACCGTTCGTGTAGGACTCCAGCAGATAATGAAAGAACAGTGACGAACGGAGTTTTTCGCCGTTGGGACGAATCAGTTTGCAGAAGCTGGCACAAATCACATCGTCCTCGAAGCAGGCGAGAAGGCGGTCCGAAACGAACAACGAACGTCCGACGGGTTGACCTTTGCTGCCGCCTGAAACCTCAAAGACAATGTCGCCATCCTGCACGCGACGGGATCGAATGTTTGATTGTTTGTGAAAACGAACAGGACAAGACAAGACGTTCATGTGTTTCGCATTGGGAATGTCAGTGCCTCGGATCACCGCCCCTATTTCCGTGAATCCTTCCTCCTCCGCTGCTTTTCCCCATCCGCCACCGATGAAAAACTCAAGGACCGTTTCCAACGTGGCCACCTCCCATCCCTCCGGAATCTGGCCGAGTGGTGAATCGACGAGCTTGACGTTTTCGTGGCCGGGGAAGCGGAAGTTGACGAACCATTCCCGGTAAATCGCCTGAGCCATCTCTTCGGCAATGGCAATCCGACGGGTGTTGTTCTCAGTCAGATCGTCGTACGCCGACAGGATCGAAGCGATTTTGCGCTGGGTCGGCACACCGGGAACTTTGACGTCCAACTTGTGCAGGTGATTTCGATTTACGCCGGGAACCGCACCGGCAGCGTTTTGGCTGGCAAAGCCGAGAGTCTGCAAAAAGTAACTGATGAAACGCCGGTGATTCCCTTTGAAATCTTGCACGTACAGGGTGGTGTTGAGCGGCCAGTAATCATGCTCGACGTAAAACACTTCTCCCAGCGTGCCGTAGCGTCCCGTTACGACACCCGGTCCTTTCACCTTGGCTTCGTCGTGCATTCCCGATTCGCCTGACGACGAAACGATTGGGACGTTGCCGGGCCTTCGAAGCCGTTTGGGGAGGTCGTAACCTCTCTTCAAGTTTACTACGTCACCTAGATGTAGTTGTCGCCATTGATCGCTCACACCGAAGCCTCCAACAACTTGGCGACGTTGTTTGCAATCCGTTCTTCCAGTTCACCCGCTTCGCTGTTCAAGACCTCCAACTCTTCGTTGAGTTCTTCCAACCGCTCGGCAAAGACAAAATCGTCTTCCTCTCGATCCGCCACGCCGACATACCGACCGGGATTCAGACTCCAGCCCTGTTCTTCGATCTCCGCCAGCGTGGCCACTCTGCAAAGCCCCGCCACGTCGGCGTACTTCAGCTTCGGGAAGGCGGCTTTCAAATCGGGATCATCGCCGGGGACTTGTTCATCCTCACCTGCCACGAACTCTGGCTTCTCGCCCCGATACAGCCGGACGATGTTGGCCAGATACTCGATCTGCTTGGGGCTGAACTTGCGGTGTGCCCGGTCCACCTGTCGGAATGTGTGACGGGCGTCGATGAACAGCACGGTGTCTTTGCGCCGCGGCCCCTCACCCCCAGCCCCTCTCCCCGAAGCGGGGCGAGGGGAGCCAGAGCCAGGCAATGAGGTTTTACCTTTGTCCAAGAACCACAGCGTGCAAGGGAGCGTCACCGTGTAGAAGAAGTTGGGACCGATCGCCGCCATTACGTCGACCGCGTGCGACTGGAGCAGCGCCTTTCGAATCTCCATTTCGGACTGGCGAGCGTCGGCGGCTGAGTTCGCCATCACAAAACCGGCTCGGCCGCGAGCGCTGAGGCTGCTGTAAAACCGTTGGATCCAGAGGTAGTTGGCGTTGTCGGCGCGTGGCATCCCGAACGGGTAGCGGGGATCGTCTTTGATCTTTTCCTTATCCACCTTGTCCACGTTGAACGGGGGATTGGCCATCACGAAGTCGAATTTGCCGAGACTCTCGTGAGGGTCTTCGTAATAACTGTTCCCCAAACGAATGTCGCCGGAGAGCGAATGCACAGCGAGGTTCATCATGCACAGTTGCCGGGTCTCGCCGACTCGCTCCTGACCGTAGCAGGAGATTTCCCGCGATGGGTCGTTTGAAAAAGGGGTGGGACCCCGATAGCCGGAACGGCCCTGCGGGTGCTTTGCACTATCGGGGTCCGACCCCTTTTTCATCTGGTGGGCTTTGATGAACTCGGCACTCTGAGCGAACATGCCGCCCGAGCCGCACGCCGGGTCGTAGATGCGTCCGTGGTACGGTTCGATAATCTCGACGATCAGCTTGACCAGCGAGGTCGGCGTGAAGAACTCGCCACCCCGTTGTCCTTCGGCACGGGCGAAATTACCGAGGAAGTACTCGTAGATCTTGCCGAACTGGTCCCCTTCGGTATCCATTTCGATCTGTGAAAAATTCTTCAGCAGCGAAACCAGAATGGCGTTGTCGATCTTGGTATAGGTTCGCGGCAGGACGCCCTTGAGGTCGACGTTCTCGGCCTCGACTGCCTTCATCGCCTCGTTGATCGCCTTGCCGATGTTCTCGCCCTCAGGCAGCGACAGCAGGTGCGAGAAGCGGGCTTCCGCTGGCAGGTACATCACGCCCTTGGCTTGGTAGTCCTCTTTGCCGATCTTGCGGCGCCCCGATCCCTTGCCCTTGAGTTCCTCTTCGGCGACGGAGAACCGATGGTCGGCGTAGCGAAGGAAGATCAGGCCGAGGACGGGTACGGCGTACTCGGACGACTTCAGGTCCGAGTTGGCTCGAAAGTCGTCGGCGGCGTCCCAGAGTCGCCTTTCCGTATCAGTGTGGTTGTTCGCCATGCCGTTCGATCTATTCCTTCTCGTCAAAAGACGTCCATTTGGTGCCAAAAAAGCTGCCAGCAGCCTACGACACCCCCTACCAGCAAACAAGCAGGCGACCGTTGGCGACGCCAATCTCGCTGCTGGGAACAGGAACGGCCATACCACCGCTAGAATCGAGATCCGCCAGACCGATCCCGCAGCCGCGGCTGTGCTCGCGGAGCAGCTTCGGATTTGTGCAGCGTGGCAAATTGGACGCTCTCTCTTTCAACGCACGCGAATGTTTGCTGGCTTCACGTCCAGGTAATTGATGCCAAGGAGCTTTAGGTCAAGAATGGCAGACCCGACAAGTGCTCGAAGAGTTCGTCTAGCCCCTTCCGATGTCACCATATCCGGTCTCCCATGATCCGATCCGCTTTCCCTGCGAGCTATTCGTCCGACGTACGCCTCAGTTTACGCGTTGATGAACACGTTCTGGAGGTCGCGCAGGTGGACGCTAACCGCTGTATTCTTCGCGATCCGATTGAATTGCCTGCTGGTCCGGCAGATTTAGAAATTTCTGTGGATGGGAAAATTTCCACTGAAACCGTGATCCTAATGGATGGCGTAAAGATCGGATGCCCTGAAGTACGGTTCTGGTAGTTTCGAGCCGTACCGCCCCTCCCTTGTCATCCCTTCTCATCTGCGTAGCTTGCGACTCCCGGTGTGAGTGTGGCTACCGTGACGAGTGGCGAGACTTGGTCCCACGCGAGCTTAACCAATGGAGCGCCGAGAAGACTTTGGAATCTTCAGCGAAACAGTCTCCAGTCGAGACGTAAGGGACGTGATGTCCAAGATCGCCAGAAGGAAGATGGCGTTCTAAGATCCACTCTCCGAGCAGCCTGGTCTCGTTATTCGCGTGGTTTCTTCTAGATACGCCCGGCAGGATTCGAACCTGCGACCGTCGCATTAGAAGTGCGATGCTCTATCCAGCTGAGCTACGGGCGCGTGATGGAAAATTTTTAGCAAGTCGGGCTTGCTGAGACAACCCAACGCATTCTGCAGCGTTCCGGTGCGGCTCGATCGAACTCGAGAAATTGGCTTGGCAGACGACTCTTCAGCAGCCCATCACCTTGATTTCCCGGGCCGACGCGAGGACAGTGAAGGAGACGGGATCCTCCCGGCAGCGTCCTGTCTTCGCTCGTCAGAACTCTGAGTCGAGCATGCCGCAATTTTCTGACCACTCAAGGATAAACAGATGACATCTTCGGTAGAGAACAAGACCGTTTTGGTAACCGGTGCCAACCGTGGGATCGGCAAAAAGATTCTGGAAGAGGCGATTGAGCGTGGGGCAGCGAAGGTCTATGCAGCGGTCCGCGATACCGACTCGGCCGCCCCACTCGTGAAGGAACACGGTGACCGCGTCGTGCCGATTCGTCTCGACCTGGACGAGCCTGCGTCGATCACGGCAGCCGCCGAAACGGCAACCGACGTCGATGTGGTGATCAACAACGCTGGGGTGCTCAAACAACAGGCCGCGCTCGACGAGGGGGCGATCGAGGCATTGGATTTTGAGATCAACGCCAACGTTTACGGGCTGATGCGAGTCGCCCAGGCATTCGCACCGGTCTTGAAAGCCCGTGGTGGCGGTGTGTTCGTGCAGATCAACAGCGTCGCGTCGGTGAAGACGTTTCCCAACATGGCGACCTACTGCGCGTCCAAAGCAGCGAGTTACGCGATCACGCAGGGCTTGCGCGAGTCGCTGAAGGAACAGCACACCCACGTCGTCAGCGTGCATCCCGGCCCGATCCAGACTGACATGGGTCGAGAAGCAGGCTTCGGCGACGCCGCCGCATCCCCGGCACTGGTCGCCAACGCCATCTTCGACGCGATCGCCGCCGGAGACTTCCTCGCCTGGCCCGATCCAATGGCCGAGCAAGTCGGGGCAGCCTATCAAAGCTTTGCTGAAAACGTCGTCGAAGCAGATATGCAGGACGAGCTCTGAGCCACGACCGCTGCGGCGGAACAGTCAACTCGTTCGCCATCTTTGACTGAAACCACCATGCTCGATGACCTTCTCTACGATGGAAAAGATGATGATGAAGTCCCTGCGTTTGACCCTGCCGCTTCTTGCCATGGCTTGGATATGCCCGGCGATGGTAGTGAGTGCTCAAACACCGCATGCAACGCCCAAGAAAAATCAAGCCAAGACAGCCTCCGATGCCCCGCTGCGACGTCCGAAAGTCATCATTTTCGACGTCAACGAGACGCTGCTCGATCTCGCTCCGCTGAAGGCTTCCGTCGGGAAAGCACTCGGTGGTCGCGAAGATCTGTTGCCGCTTTGGTTCTCGACGATGCTGCACTACTCCTTGGTGGAAACACTGAGCGAGGAACACCACCACTTTGGCGAGATCGGCTCAGCGGCCCTGATGATGGTGGCCGAGACCCAAGGCATCGAACTCGAATATGACGAGGCAAAGGCAGCGATCGTGACGCCCTTGCGATCACTCCCGCCACACGGCGATGTCGTGGCCGGACTCGAGGCGCTCCAGCAAGACGGTTATCAAATCGTCAGTCTGACGAACTCTTCAGACGCCGGTGTCCAAACACAATTTCAAAATGCGGGCCTGACCGATTTTTTCCAGAAGCGCTACAGCGTCGATAGCATCCAAAAATTCAAACCCCATCCAGCTACCTATCGATTCGTGCTAGACGATCTCGGCGTCGAACCTGAAGACGTTCTCATGGTGGCCGCTCATGCGTGGGATTTGGCGGGCGCCAAGAATGTCGGTTTGCAGACCGCCTTCATCAAACGACCTGGCAAAACGCTCTACCCACTCCTCAGCGAGCCGGACTACGTCGTCAAAGACCTGTCCGAAATAGTTGCAGCACTGCGGAAAACAGCCGATCGCGATTCGGATCGCTAGCGTTCGGCGTACTTCTGCCTCGCTCGGCGAGTTTTGGTATGATCGGGTTCTAGTTCACGCGTGTGAACGGTGCGGCTGGCTAGCTGTATCGTCTCTTTTCTAGACCACCGGTCCTCCTGTCCCGCCGAGCTACCCTTTCGCATGCCCAACGCCTCACCGAGTCGTCCGACGGAAGTCTCCGATCTGAAAGCGGAACAGATACCGGTTGGCGACCATCAACTGCATGGCTGGAAGCATTTCTTTGGCTTGTATGCTGGCGAGCATGTGGCGGCGACCGAGTTCGTCATCGGAGCAACGTTTGTTGCACTCGGCGCGACCACAACCAACATTCTGATCGGTCTGCTGGTCGGCAATTTGCTGGCGATCGCCAGCTGGACGCTGATCACCGCGCCGATCGCCGTCCAGACGCGGCTGAGCTTGTACACGTATCTGCACAAGATCGCTGGCGATTCCATGACGAATCTCTACAACTGGGCCAACGTGCTCATCTTTACCGTCATCTCGGCGGCGATGATCACGGTCTCCAGTACCGCCGTGCGTTTGTTATTTGGCATCCCAGCTCAGTTGCAGTGGTATCCGACCAATAGCTTGTTCGTGCTGGTGGTGTTGTGCGTCGGCGCGATCGTGGTGTTGGTCGCGATGTATGGGTTCAGCGCCGTGGCGGAGTTCTCCAGTATTTGTGGTCCATGGTTGGTCGTGATGTTCACAAGCGGCGCCCTCGTTCTCATGCCGGCTCTGGCGGAATCGGTGCTCGGTCGAACGCACCTGAACAGCTTCGCTGACTTCATCACGATCGGTGACCAATCGATCTGGACGGGAATCAATAGCGAGGGTCAACCGGGTGTTGGTCTGTTCGAAGTGATCGGATTCGCCTGGGCAGCCAACACGCTAACGCACTTTGGGTTGATCGACATGGCGTTATTCCGTTACGCGAAAAGTTCGATGTACGGGATATGCACTAGTGCGGGGATGTTGTTCGGCCATTACATCGCCTGGATCGCTGCGGGCATCATGGGTGCTGGAACTGCTGCGTTGCTCAAAACCACCATCGTCGAACTTGATCCGGGCGACGTCGCGTACCGAGCCCTGGGATGGTCGGGGTACATCATCGTGATCGTCGCCGGTTGGACGACAGCGAACGCAAACCTGTATCGAGCCGGTTTGGCCGCGCAAGCAATTTTTCACAATCGCTCTCGCGGCAAAGTGACCCTGACGGTGGGGTGCATCACCGTTTTGATTGCCTGCTTTCCGTTCGTGTTTAGTCAAATGCTGCCGCTGTTGACCTATGCGGGACTATTGGTGGTCCCTGTTGGTGGTATCGTTTTCGCCGAACATTTCTTATTCCCGCGTCTCGGGATGACAAGGTATTGGGCAAACTACCGCAAGCTTGAACACAGCGTTCCCGCGATCGTTTCCTGGATTGCCGGCTTGGTGTTCGGATTCGGTCTGAACGCACTCAACGTGATGCCCTTCTACTACTTGTTCCTGCCGACATGGGCGTTCACCATTCTGTTGTACACCGTCATGGCGCGAGCCTACGGAGCAACCTCCGCGTACCCGGAAGAAGAAGCGGCCGACCAAATTCTGAATCGTCAGATCGCCGACTACCATGCCCATCAAGCGAACCAGCAGGGCGAACCGGTCCAGGACAGGACACCGCTGACGCGAGGCTTGCAGGTCACCGCGTGGATCAGCCTGGCGGTCATCCTCGTGCTCGCGATGCGAGTCATGTTCGCCAGTGCCACCCTTCGGCAATACGAATCCAACGTGGCCCTGTTTCATACCTGGGGTTTTGTTTGCACGATCACTTACTTTGCCGCTGCGTACGCCGCGCTGCGTCGCAAGAAGTCCTGGGGTTTTGAGCAAGGAGAAACATCATGAGCGAAATCCTCGAACTCAACCAAACTAACCTGCCCGAGATCCTCGGTTCGGTTGCTCGGCCTAACTATGATCGCACTCGGGTGAAAACGGGTATCGTCCACGTCGGCGTGGGCGGATTTCACCGGGCGCACCAAGCCGCCTATACAGACCGATTGCTCAGCACCGGCCAGGCGAACGATTGGGGCATCTGCGGAGTGGGCATTCGTCAGGGAGACCTGCCAATGCAGGAGGCGCTGGAGCAGCAGGACCACCTGTACACGCTGATGGTCAAGTATCCGGATCGCCGGATCGAAACGTCCGTACTCGGTGCGATCGTAGACTTCGTTTGTGGTGTTGAGGACGCTGAGCCCGTGATCGCTCGGATGGCTCACGCAGACACACGGATCGTTTCATTGACGATCACCGAGGGTGGCTACAACGTCGCTGCGGACACCGGCGAGTTTGACTTGTCCAGCCCAGACGCTCAGCACGACCTGACTCATCCGACGAAGCCCCGGCTCGTTTTCGGTTACCTGACCGAAGCACTTCGGCGGCGACGCGCACTCGGGCTACCGGCATTCACGGTCCAATCGTGTGACAATATTCAACACAATGGGGATCTGACGCGGCGAATGTTGCTCGGCTTCGCCCGCCACCAGGACCCTGAACTCGCCAAATGGATCGAGGAGCGAGCAAGCTTCCCCAACGCGATGGTCGATCGGATTACCCCGGTCACGACCGATGCAGATATCGAGTTTCTCAAGTCGGAGCACGGATTCCACGACCGGTGGCCAGTCACCTGTGAGCCGTTTTGCCAGTGGGTGATCGAAGATAACTTCGCCTCCGGACGGCCTGCGTGGGAACAAGTCGGTGCTCAATTTGTGCCCGATGTCGTTCCCTATGAAACGATGAAGCTTCGGTTGCTCAACGCTGGCCACTCGGTTCTCGGCATCCTCGGTGCCGTCCATGGACACCAGACGATCAACGATTGCATCGCCGACGATCGGTTCGCTCATTACGTACGGAGGTTCATGGATGTCGAGGCCACGCCGACACTCGATCCGGTCCCCGGCATTGAGCTCAACGATTACAAAGACACGTTGATCGAACGTTTTGGCAATCCCAACATCCGCGACAGCGTCGCTCGCATCTGCCTGCAGAGTTCGAGTAAGTTGCCGGTGTTTTTGCTTCCCACGATCAACGCAAATTTGAACGCTGGCCGCAGTATCAACCTCGCCACTCTGGTCATCGCGACCTGGTGCTTGTTCTGCGACCGTCAAGCCGATGAAAATGGGAAACCGCTGGAAATTGTCGACGACCTGAAAGACGAACTGCACGCGGCCGCGCGCGGCACAACCGCTGACAAACTATCTTTTATCAAGTTCAAGCCCGTTTTCGGCGAACTCGCAAATCATCCGCAATTCTCAAAAACCTACAGTGAAATGATCGATCGCATTTACGCCAACCAGGGCATTGCCGCCGAGATGGACCGTGTGATCAAGAATAGTCCTGACAAATGAAACACCCCACGGGCAGTCCCGCGCTGTCAGATGGGGCCGTCCGTCAAATGGGGCCATCTGTCAAATGGGGTCATCCGGGGGCAATGTCGATCGGATCCAATCGCCGGACTTTCCTATTGAACTTTTTCGCCCGATTCACGATACTGGTACCATACCGGGTAAGGGTATCCTCTTTCGCAAGGTCATCGTGAGCAACTTCCCTCTCATTCGCACCGCCATCCATTTCTGTCTGATCGCTACCATCGTGGTTCAGCCGACAGCAATGGTCGCTGCGCAGGGAACCTGTGCTCAAAACGCTGAAAACGAATCTTGCTGCCACGCCAAATCGGTCTGCAGCTCATGCCAATGCTGCGAAGTCGCGGCCGCGGGCGATCGGTGTGGTTGTTGCAACGAAGGCGACCATGAGGCAAGCGATCCGAACACGAAACAGCCCGCCGCGCCGGACGCAGACGAACAGGATGCAGACGATAGCGGCAGGGACGCACACGGCATGAAGGAGCAGGTCGGTAGGAAATTCGATATCGTCGACGAGCCGTCTACCGCAATCAACGCAGTACCGGCGCAGCCACCGATCGCACGGTCTGCCTGCAGGTGTGGCGTCCATTCCGAGCCAGCTGCGCCACCGGTCCAGCGTGTTCCTGTGTCGCAACCACGCGAATTGGTCGTGATTGCCTATCTCGATCACCTCGCCGCCGACAGTGCTCTGTCCTGTTCGCCGAAGCCGGCCACCTCACGTCAGCCGGTTGGCGACCTCGCACCGCATTTCTCCCAGCGGTTCCTTTGTATCTGGCGCATCTAGCGTCGTCTTTCTAGGAGAGCTGCGCGCTCGCAGCTTTACCATTCCCTGCTGACTTCCCCTCGGAAGAAGCTGCGCGCCCGCAGTTGGGCAACCCTGCTTTCAACCCGAAGTGCGCTCGCGAATGGCCGTACACCGCGAACGATCAACTCGAGCTGCGAGTGCCGCATCTCGTTACACATTCTCACCCAACTCGATGGACCCAACGGATGGTGTCCAACCCTTCCCAACGGAGTTTTCCTATGAAACGAATCGCAATCATTACCGCATGCTCGCTCGCGTTAACCGCATCGTCAGCGTTTGCGCAGACCACAGACTCGCACCGAGACCATGCCGGCCTCGATCAGGTGGCGTCCGGAGTCCCGACGGCTGGCGAAATCGCGCCGGCAGGTCCACGAGGAGGCCATCTCGCGCAGACGGGCAATCTGCAGATCGAGACAATCGTATCCCACGATGGGATGCAGATGTTTGTCTACGATCGCGCCGGCGAGCCAGTGTCGATCGATCAAAGCCGCGGTGTCGTCTCGGTGCGCGTCCAAGGCGTGGCAAAGCGATACCGATACGACTTGCTACCCGACAGCAAAGGATCCCTGAACGCTCACGTGGACCTGTCGCAGGTTGCGGGTCGGCAGATCAACCTTGACGTACAGCTTGTCGGCATCACCGCCCGCACAGTGCAGTACCAGGAAATCGTAACCGTCCCCGGTAGTGAACAGCAGCGTGCCGCCGCCGCGATCGCCCGCCAGAGCACGTGCCCCGTTAGCGGCAAACCGCTTGGCAGCATGGGCGATCCAGTCGCCGTCAACATCAATGGCGAGAATATCTACGTCTGCTGCGCTGGCTGCACCGATACGGTCAAGTCCAACCCGAGCAAGTACGCAGTCAGCCGCCCCCAGATCACCGTCGCGGCAGCAACCGCAGCCGACGCGGCCGCGATCGCTGCTCAGAAAACGTGCCCCGTCATGGATGAACCGCTCGGCGGCATGGGCACGCCCGTCAAGGTGATGGTGGGCGAGCAACCGATCTTTTTGTGCTGCAAGGGCTGCGTTAAGAAGGTGCAAGCCGAACCGGCGAAGTATCTCGCGATGGTCTACCGCGACGATGACACCGCTGCGGTGCCCGCTGGAACCGAGCAGGTGCGTGAAGGGGTCTTCCAAGTGGTTGCCGCTGACAGCCCATTCATTGCAGCTCAAAAGAAGTGCCCCGTTATGGATGAGCCACTCGGCACGATGGGCGGCCCCTACAAAGTCAACGCGGCTGGCAAAGCGATCTATATCTGCTGCCCCGGCTGTGCCAAAAAGATTGCCGCCGAACCACAGCGGTATCTGGCGGTATTGAAGTCACAAGGAGTCGAAGCTCCCACGATCCGCTAAGCAACAAGAAACGCCGTAGTGGACGAGGCCACGAGTCCTTTCACAATAAGCACAGTAGCGGACGAGGCAATGAGTCCTTTCACGTCTCGGGATCGACTGGCTGAAAGGACTCGTCGCCTCGTCCACTACAAGAAAGGCGCTCCTTTCGATTCACGCGGGGGCGGTGTCGCGTCGGATTCACGCAAGTGATGAAGTCACCACGCCGCCCCTGCCTGTTTTTCTTGTCAACGAACCGGACTCATCCTAAGCGTCCCGCGTCGGTTGCAGCAGACGGCGTTTCAGTTTAGCTGGGCAACGAGGAGTGTCGTATCATCGAACGCCTTCTGGCCTTTTCGAAACGCCTTGAGTGAACCCTCAAATCGTTCGACCAACTCGCGCGCCGTCGAAACGGAGACCTCGCTCATCAGTTGCTCGATTCGTGCAGTTCCATATTGTTCTTCCCGGGGATCGAACGCTTCGGTCACCCCGTCACTGACGATCACAATGCGTGCGGCATCGGCGAGTAGAATCGTCTCCTCCTCGTATCGCGTTTCCTCCTCGACACCGAGGATCAGATCACCAATGTTGAGACGCATCGGTGGTTCGTCGCCTATCTGAACAAACGGCAGCTCGTGACCGGCGTTGGCGTAGGTCATCTTTCGGTTCTTGGGATCAATGAGCAGCAGGGTCATGGTCGCGAAGTGCCCCGGCACCACGTACTCACAGTACCGTTGATTGACATCGGTCAGAATCACGCCAGGACTGGATGACCGCTTCGCAGCTTCAGAGACAAATGCCTTCAACAATGTTGCCGCCATTGCTGCAGGCACGCCGTGTCCGCATACATCGGCAACGCAAAGCAAATAGCGATCACCTGGCATTGAAATCACATCGTAGTAGTCTCCGCCAACGTCATCGGCTGGCAGAAACAACTCCGCGACATCGAGATTGTTGCAATCCGTTAAATCAGGTCGCAAGTTCTGCTGAATCTGCCGAGCTTTGTCCATTTGAACACGATGATCTCGTTGAGCATGATCGAGTGCTCCCGTCATGCAGTTGATCTGATCAGCCAGATAGCTCAATTCTTTGCAGCTCCGCGTATGGGCGATCACACCAAGGTCTCCCGATGCCACCAGCCGCAGGGCCGCAACGAGTTTTTCAATCGGCTTGGCGATTAGCTGGCGCAGCATGACACTCACGATCACGGCGGCGATTGCCGCTAGTGTCATCACCGCCAGCGTTTGCCGCAGTGACGAATGGCGGGTTGCGTCGACGACGGCTGAGCGAAGCTCGGAGATATAAACCGTTCCGGCCCCTCCGCTAAACGAACCGACCACGATTGTCGGCATCCCAGCCATCTCGTCGCCCACTCCCTCCGCTTGGACCCTCATGGACTCCAAGATTTGCTCCGATGCATGGCCGTGGGAAACGGCCTGGTACGGAAGCCCTCGCCAGTCGGCGGCGATGTGATGCCCCGGTGAATCATCGGTATTCATGCGTGCACAAACGTTGTCGACCAAGCTCTGGATCGCGTTGCCTCCACCCGCCTCCGTCATCAACAGCGATTCGTACATGGTCTTGGCTTCTTCAGTCAGTGCAATTTGCTTATCGTTGATCCGCCGCGACATGCGGATGCGGTAGTCGACGACGAGAAAGAACGTGACCAACCCCACCAAGATCGCGTTGACCAGGATCAAGAGCTGGCGACTGATCGGCAAACGATGCCAACGGCTATTGATGTATTTCGGTGTAAATGACAACTTCCGGTTCTCTTTATTGCGGTGGGAACAGACGCCACCGACGCAGCGAGAAAGTTCTCTCACTCGGCAGGTGGACGATTCAAAGGACACGAGCGTGCGACTGAATCAGTCGCGACGCCTGAGCCCGCAAAAGAGAGCGGTGCGGCAAGCCAATACGGCAGAGAATGCATTCAGCGACATACTAAAAACTCCAGCTCCCGCAGGCGCAGCCGAGATCGACTAACACCGGTTGGGATACGAACAGGGAACATCTTCTATCAAGGTTTGATCTGGCTTCACAAATCGAAGCTCTGCCAATTCCTAAACTTGAAGACGAACGCGCTGTTCCATCAGAGAGTGGGTCCGGACAACCCCGAGCGGTTGGCTTACGAAGACAGATTCGATCTGCCACGCGATCGTGGAGAAATTGCCGGAGGACATTCCGGCCGGCGTCACGTCGCCAGAGGAGGTACGCGGCGGCAGCCAGCGTTTTGTTTCCCAGCAGCCCATCGCGGGGCATTCTTGCGACGTTTCACAACCACAACCACAGCAGGCCTGGTGGGCGTGATGCGATTGCCGGCACTCGCTGTGAATCGAGACAGGGCAAGGGACTGCGGAATGCCATATTGCTCGAGTCACCGGTGAAGCGAGCAGCAAGACTGCCATTGCCGCAAAAACAGCGACAATTCCAGCAGTCGTTTTACTACGGCGACAGTTCATGGTGCACGATTTTGGGAGAACGCTGGCAATTCGCGGAGAAACTCTCTGACAAATGGTCATTGAGCGTTGCACACCGCCGCAGAATATTGGGCCTGTACGATTTTTCTTTAAACTGGGTCAATCTCAGGCGAGCTGGATCCACTTCAAGTGGAATACTTGCGGAAAACTTTGATCAGCTCTTCGATCTTCTCGTCTCGGTCGGTCGCGTCACCGCCCTCGATCGCCTCGGCCACGCACGTCTTCAGATGCTGTTCCAAGACGATCTGGCCGACCTTATCAAGTGCTCCCCTGGCGGCCGACAACTGCATCAAAATATCGACGCAGTATTCGTCTTCTTCAATCATACGGCTCACTGCATCGACCTGTCCGGTGACACGTCGGAGTCGATTTTTGAGCTTCTTCTTCTCTTCGTCTGAGAGCATTCGTCGTGACTTTCACCAGGCCGAGTTGGCTGAATCCATGATTTTACCCTGGAAACGGCCCCGCCGTTAGACCGCTTTCCATCTTCATCTTGGGCGCGGCTTGATAGGCATCAGGGTTACCGAACCGCCGTACAATCTCCGCGAAAACGGCCCCTTTTTCAACATCCTCCTCACCGCCCATCACCACCTCATACAGGTCTTCGGGTAGTACCCGCAGCACTGTCATCAATCCCATCACGCTCATCGGATAGTTGGCTCGCATGCCGCGGACCTGTTTGCGGTTCCAGATCGTTTTCATGAATTCCTCCGACATCTGCATACCCTTCATCAGCTGCGGGTACCCGGGTGTTGCGAAACCAGGGGCTTGCCGGGTCGCATCCACGGCAGGTCTGGAATCGAGATTGGCGAGGTAGGGGGCGACCGACGCGTCTTCGCGAATCCTCGGACCGACTTGCTCGGTCATGTGGTTCATCATGTGATGAACCATGTGACAATGGAACATCCAATCGCCCGGGTTATTAGCGATGAACTCAAAATCAGTTGCTTGAGCGATGCCGATCAACTCGGTGTTGCGAGGTACCCATGCCGAGTGGGGAGTCCGCGCTCCCTCGCGACCGGTTAGCCAAAACGTGTGTCCGTGAAGATGGATCGGATGGTGCTGCATCGGTGCGAAGTTCATGATCCGAATTCGAACACGTTCGCCGTGCTTGACCACGAGAGGTGTCGTGTACGGGCCGCTGCGGCCGTTGATCGTATGCCAATTCCAATCCATCTTCCAACTGTCCGCGATGTCCTGCGAACTGTCGATGAAGAAGTTTTGAAAGATCAAACCAAAGTCACGATCGACGGGTGGATCAAAGACCTGCTTGGGTTGGACGATGAACCATCCCACCATGCCGAAGGCCTCCTGCATGGGCACATGCGAGTGATAGAAGAAGGTGCCCTCCTCGTGCACGTCAAACTCGTAGACAAACGTCTCCCCCGGCTTGATTGGCTCTTGAGTCAATTCCGAAGCACCATCCCACTGGATCGGCAACTCGAAACCATGCCAATGCACAACCGTATCCTCCGGCAGTTCATTGGTGACAACGATCCGCACGCGATCGCCCTGCGTAACTTCGATTGTCGGCCCCGGCATGCTGCCGTTGAAGCCATACACGTTCATGTCATAGCCCGGCAGGAACTCCCGTTTGACCGCCATCGGAACGAGCTGAAATTCCTTCACCCCGCCGACGGTCTTGTACGGTAACTTGTCCAAATCAGGAGCTTCGAAAGGAGCGGGCCCTGCGGCCGCCGGCCGAAACCCTGGCATCAATTTGCCAAGGTAGTAATCGCTGTTGGGATCGTTGCCGCGCGAGGGCCGGAACCGTGAATACCCATCGTACTCAGCTTGGACGGTCGAGTCAGCCGGCATGGGCGGAGTCCCCTGCCCGTCCTGTTGGCGAGTGGGTGCTGCGCTGTTATCGGTCATCATCGGGGACTGAGCGTGCGTGTTTCGGCCGAACAGGTTACCGACGACACCTAGCGTGGCCGCGAGAGATCCGGTGGTCAGGAAACGTCGACGGTCTTCGGTACTGGACATGGCATCTTCCGTAGGTTGTCTGTTGGATATTTCTCAAGGACACCGCCGATGGTCTCGCCGGCTTTGAATTTCGACTTCCGATCGCGTCTATCGAGGTTTCGCGACCGAATCGATGTGACCCGGTGGGACAGGGCCCGCGGCCGCCATCAAACCGCCATCGAGCAGATAGCCGTTGATCATCGTCTCCTGCTGCCGAACCTGCTTGAACTGATCAATCTGCTCCATTCTCGCCTGGAAGTAGTCACGCTGACCTTCCAAGACGTCTGGCCAGGCAATCCGGTTGTCCTGGTAACTGACAAGCAACTGCCGATAACTCTCCCGTAGCTCAGGAATCACGACTTGATCGTACTCAGTCGCATGCTGCAGCGCCGTGGCGTAACTTCGGTACGCGGAGGCCAACCGCTCTTTCAAATGCAATTCCAATCGCTGGATCTCAAACTGCTGACGCCGTAGGTCCTGACATGCCTGCCGGATCGTGCCCTGGTTGCGATCATAAATCGGCAAATCCACTTTAACGGCAGCGTTGTACACGTCGTCGTTGTTGGTGTAGTTGTATCCGGGGCCACCTTGAATGGTGATATCGGGTATCCATTGGACCCGCTCGCGGTGCACCGTCGTTTGGTCCACGCGCAGCTTCGCACGCGCCGCCAGCACTTCGGGGCTTTCCAGTACCAGGCGTGAGAGCACATCATCGAACGAATCCAACGCTTGGCTCGGCCGCAGTTCACCTCCGATGGGCCCAATCCCGAGTGGCGCCCCCACGAGAGCGGACAACCGCCTCAAAGCACCGTGATATTCATTCTCGGTCGCCATCCGTTCCAATCGTTGCTTCTGCAGCATCACATTGGCCCGTCGCACCGCTGTCAGATTGGCTTGTCCCAGGTTGTACTGTTCACGAGTCGTCACGGCGCCGTCCTCAGCCGTCTTCTCAAGCTCCCGCTGAAGCCCGAGGCGCATCGAGGCTGCCAATGCCTCGATGAACTGCACTTCGACCTCGTTGGTAACGCGGTACGTTTGTGCGATCGCGAGATGCTCGGCCACGTGAGCACGCTCGCGGTACTTCTGCCGACTTAGCCGGAGCTTCCCTCTAGTCACGAATCGCTGAGAAATTTCGAATCCCTGGAACTCGCCCGCTGTGCCATCACTATTGATCTTCTCGCCGACATACATCAAGACAGGGTTGGGATACAGACCTGCCTGCAACGCCTTGGACATCTCAGCCGAAACGTGCAGTCTCGCTTGCCGAATCGTCGGATTGTTTCCCGCAGCGAACGCCAGCACACTCTCGAGTGTGTGCGTCGGGATGACGACATTGTTCGCCAAACCATCGGTCGATTCAAAATCAACCAGTCCACCCGGCATCTTTGGCAGTGGCGGTAGCTCACTCTCAGCGAGTACCTGTCCTCCCGAATCGCTGAGCGGTCGTGTTACCGACAGGTCCACCGACATCCGCTCCGTCATCGATCCATCTTGGGCGCTGACTCCCTGATGAGTTGCCGCCACCGCTGTCACGATCAACGAGTGTATTAAATTTCGATTCATACGATCCGTGTCCCTGGAATGATGCCGTTTCCTAGCCATTCCATCGGCCGCATACCCATGCAGGGTATAGGATCGACAGACTGGAGTGCCCACGGATTCATTCCTTGTTCAGGCTGTACCGGTTAGGCAAGATCAACTGAGACCGTGGCCCTGCCGGGCCTGTTAACGCGTCTACTAAGACATTGCGAAGCAGGCGTGGACGAATTGTCTTTTCCGGTGGTTTGAGCGTAAGCGAACACCACCGGATACGTCGCGAAACGCAAGAGCCAACCCCGAATGGGGTGGAAGCGATATAATTCTCCGGTTTGGAATTTGACGTGGCGATCTTGGCCGATGGTTTCCTCGAGGAATTGGCGGTGGCAGTAGCATTCGTAACGACCGCCGGTCGTCGTAGGGCCGGTTCCCACCGGCCATATGCGTCGGTTGTTCCGATGCGGTGGGTGTGCTGGTGTGGATGGCCGGTGGGAACCGGCCCTACTTGCTTGGCCGATGGTTTCCTCGAGGAATTGGCGGTGACAGCAGCATTCGTAGCGACCGCCGGTCGTCGTAGGGCCGGTTCCCACCGGCCATATGCGTCGGTTGTTCCGTTGCGGTGGGTGTGCTGGTGTGGATGGCCGGTGGGAACCGGCCCTACTTGCTTGGCCGATGGTTTCCTCGAGGAATTGGCGGTGAAAGTAGCATTCGTAGCGACCGCCGGTCGTCGTAGGGCCGGTTCCCACCGGCCATATGCGTCGGTTGTTCCGTTGCGGTGGGTGTGCTGGTGTGGATGGCCGGTGGGAACCGGCCCTACTTTAGCTTTGTGATTGGTCGGCTTGGTCTCCTGTCAGACAAGCTGACAGGGGAACGCGTGTCGTCGCCGCGCTCACGCGTCCAGCTGCCTATACCGTTTCACATCTAGATTAAGCTGTATTCGGCCATCGCCCGCCGGCTCATCGGGTTGCACCGAATGGCTTCCCGGCAACTGCTTTGTTCCCGCATTGCTTACTCGAGTTCCGCCGAGCGCAATCGCAGGGCGTTGGCGATCACCGAGACACTGCTCATGCTCATTGCGGCGGCGGCAATCATCGGGCTGAGCAGGACGCCGAAAACGGGATACAGCACCCCCGCCGCGATCGGAATTCCCAAGGCGTTGTAGATGAATGCGAAGAATAGGTTCTGCCGGATATTGCTCATGGTCTTGCGACTGAGGCGCACCGCTGCTGCGACGCCTCGTAGGTCACCGCCGACCAGTGTCACGCCAGCCGATTCGATTGCAACGCCGGTTCCCGTGCCCATCGCGATGCCCACGTTCGCTTCGGCCAATGCGGGGGCGTCATTGATGCCGTCGCCACACATCGCCACCACTTTCCCCTCCTCTTTCAGCTTGCTAACAAAGGCGTGCTTGTCCTCAGGGGACACACCGGCATGGAACTCATCAATGCCTAGATCGGTGGCCACCGATCGGGCCGTCGGCTGAGCATCGCCGGTCAACATCACCACTTTCAAGCCGAGCTCGTGCAGTGTTTTCAGTGCTGCGGGGGTGCTTTCTTTGATCGGATCGGTGATCGCAAGAATCGCGGCCAGTTGATTGCCGACCGAAACGAACACCACCGTCGCTCCTTGAGATTGGTGTGCCTCCGCCCGGCTTCGCCCCGCCTCCATGTTCTCCACGCCCTGCTCGCTCAGTAACTCCGCATTGCCGATTAGCACATCGCGCTCGTCCACACGAGCGCGAACGCCGCCGCCGGTGATGCTGTTGAAATCAGCCGCCGCGCTCCAGTGGATGTCATCTGCTTTGGCTCGCCGCACGACGGCCTGGGCGAGCGGGTGTTCGCTCGGAGCCTCCACGGCCGCCGCCATCGCCAAGATGTCGCGTTCGTTCCACTGCCCAAACGTTTCGACTGCCGTGACCTCAGGCCGGCCCTGTGTCAGTGTGCCGGTCTTATCGACCACGATCGTGTCGACCTTCTCCATCACCTCCAAGACTTCCGCATTCTTAATCAACACGCCTGCCTGGGCGCCGCGTCCGACACCCACCATCACCGACATCGGCGTCGCCAAGCCCAGAGCACAGGGACAAGCGATGATCAACACCGCCACCGCAGCAACGAACGCATGCGCCAACTGGGGCTCGGGGCCCCACACGGCCCAGCCGATGAAGGCAGCGATCGAGCATGCGATCACCGCTGGGACGAAATAGCGTGCAACCACATCGACGAGTTTCTGAATCGGAGCACGACTCCGCTGCGCATCAGCGACCATCTGCACGATGCGATTCAAAACAGTGTCCCCGCCCACGCCAACCGCCTCCATCACTAGCGCCCCGGTCTGGTTCAGCGTACCACCGGTGAGGTCATCGCCCTCGCCCTTCTGAACCGGGATCGGCTCACCGGTTAACATCGACTCATCGACGCTACTCGAACCACTCAGCACACGCCCATCAACGGGCACTTTCTCGCCCGGGCGAACCCGCAGGCGATCGCCCTGTTGAACTTCGTCGAGCGAGACTTCCTCCTCGTCATCGCCATCGATGCGCGTCGCGGTCGCCGGCGCCAGCTCCATCAGCTCGCGGATCGCGCCACTGGTCTGTTGCCGAGCCCGCAGCTCCAGGACCTGGCCGAGCAGCACGAGCGTGATGATCACGGCAGCCGCTTCGAAGTACAAAGGCGGGACACCATGTTCGTAAAACGCTTCGGGGATCGCACCGGGCATCAGGACGACAACGAGACTGAACAGATACGCCGCCAAGGAACCCACGGCGATCAAGGAGAACATATTCAGGTTCAGGCTGCGAAACGACTTCACCCCACGCACTAAGAGCGGCCATCCACACCAGAACACGACCGGCGTGGCAAGGGCCCACTGCAACCATCCGAATGCGGTATTGCCGATCCAATCGTCGATACGCAAACCAACCATCGGCCCCATCGCGATAACCAATAGCGGCACCGACAAAGCCACCCCCACCCAGAACCGCCGCTTCATATCGGTGTACTGACTATCGTCGCGCTGGTCCGCCGCGTCGACGAACTTCGGTTCCAAATCCATCCCACAGATCGGACAATCCCCGGGGCCGACTTGCTCGATCTCGAGGTGCATTGGGCAGGTATACACAGCCCCCGGATCTGCGGCCTTGTCCGTCGCCTTGGACGCTGAGCCACCACCACCTCCACAACACGACGTCCCTTCGCCACCGGCGCGTTGCTGCCCCGCCTCTTTCTGCGCGTCTTTCTCCGCCCGCGCTGCCAGTACACCCACGGGATCGTCGTCGAACTTGCTCTGACACCCGGCGCTGCAGAAGAAATAGGCGTTGCTCTGGTATTCGCTACGCCGCGAATCCCCTGAATCCACCTTCATGCCGCATACCGGATCTGTCGCTGTGGTTTCCGTGGTGTCCATGTTGAATCCTGTGCTGTCATTCTGGCAAGTCGCAATATACCCCATAGTGGTATGCAACTTGCATTCCGTTCTCCGCAGCGGCGACGTGTCCGCGATTTCCTCGACCCTTTCATATTAACAGGAGAACTCCCATGAGTACTGCCACCGCAACCAAGCAAGACTGTCTTGAAAACTGCCAAGAGTGCCAGACAACGATCAACGACATGTTGACCGCCACCTGCCTCGCCGAAGGCGGCGCCCACGTCGAGCAAACTCACGTCAAACTGATGCTCGATTGTGCCGCCGCTTGCAACGCCTGTATTAGCTTCATGTCCCGCAATAGTGACTACCATTCGCATTACTGCCGAGCCTGCGCAGAAATTTGCAAGGCCTGCGCCGACAGCTGCGAAAAGGTCGGCAATATGGACCGCTGCGTCGAGTGCTGCCGCAGGTGCCACGAAAGCTGCTCATCGATGGCCGCATAGTCCGTCGCCAGGATCGCGGTAACGGCGGCCTTCTCAATTCAGTGAGCCGAGCCGCCCTGGCGGCCGAGTGGGCGGCGTTTCCGGGGGCCTTACAGCCCTCGGCTCAACAATTCGCCAACAGCATCGATTCGATCGACGACCGGCTTATCGGGAAGGAATCCGTGCTTCCCTGTTAGAAAAAACTGCAGTCAACCTCGCCCGCGTCAATGTGATCGCGGCTCACGCCAGATGCGCCCGCGGCAATGAACTGCCTCACCCGTTGTTCCAAGTGATCGCGAATTGCAGGGTGCTGGCGATGGTGACCCAGACGAGGTAGGGGATTTGCGCGTAGGCGACCCAGCGGTGATGGGGCCAGATGGATTTCATCGACCAGAGAATGGTGAACCAAACGATCGTGATGTCGATCGCGGCTAGGGGGAGGTTTCTCAATCCGAACAGAATCGGAGTGAAGGCGATGTTGGCGATTAAATTGATCGCAAAGGGGATCGCGACCGGCCACGGGATCCGCCGGCGCGCAACCCGGTAGAAGACGTAACCGAACGTGACCAAGATGATCGGGTAGAGAAGCTGCCAAATCAAACTGATCGTCGCTGGCTCAGGCGTCCAGCCGGGCTTATCAAGAGCGTCGTACCAGTCTCGCCAAGTCATTTTGATGTGTCTGTGAGGTGTAGGGGGGCGACGCGGAATGCCGCGGCATCGACGATCCGTTCACACCGATGGATCACGCAAAGCCTAGCCGCGTCGTCGGCGTTGGCGTGCAGATTGGCCGATGCCGTGCATTTTTCCGTCGCTGTCCTCGAATGCGGTTTGCCCTACCACGATGTCGCAGTTGACTTCGAGTTCACCGATCGTCGATCCCTTGAGTGGTTTGAAGTCGCACAGGACCGTATCACGCGATTTGGGATCGATCCGCTGCAGGATTCCATCTCGCTGATTGTTCTCATGTCCTTTGACATAGAGCTGCGTCGTCAGGATTCGCTTGCCACCTCGGCTGACGCCAACATGAATGTGTGGCGTGCGGCCTGGGTAGGGCACCGGTTTGATCGTGCGAAAGTAGTACTGTCCCTTCGAATCGGTGAGGAACCTCCCGTACCCTTGAAAGTTCGTATCCTGGTTGGCGCGGTTGGTGGTATCGCCGGTGTGAAGGTAGACCGCATTATTGTCGACTTGCCAGATTTCGACGAAGGCGTTGCGGATCGGCTTGCCGCTGAGGTCGAGGACACGGCCGCTCAAATGAGTGATTTCGCCCACGCCAGGGGTGATCGAATCATTGATCACGAGCAGGTCATTGTCGGTATCGAGCGGCAGTTTGTTGGGGTAGAACGGCCCTTCGGTCTGGGGCGGCGTCGCAATTTGCTCGGCAAAGAGACCGGGCGTGGTCAACGAGCAGGCCCCCAGCGCCATGCCACCTTGAATCACTCCGCGTCGTCCCCATAACGGTTTGCGATGGTCCATGAGATTTCCTTTTTGGGAGAGGTTTTCGCGCAGCAGCGGGCGATTGCTGAAACGTCTTATTCTACAGCACGTCGCGAAGTCGCGTCGAGAACGAGGCTAAACAGGAGCGGGATGACGAGCAGGGTGAAGATGGTTGAAAATACCAATCCACCGACAACGATCGAGCCGAGACCCCGATAGAGTTCGCTGCCGCTGCCGGGGGCCAACACCAGTGGCAACATACCGAAGACGCTGGTGCACGTTGTCATAAAAATAGGACGCATTCGGCTCCGTACTGATTCGCGGATCGCATCGCGTGGGGACATGGGCGCGACGGCGCCATCGGCACCGCTGGCGTGGCCCCGCATGTAGTTGAGCGCCTGGTGAACGATCAGGATCGCATTGTTAACGACCACGCCCACCAAGATCACGAAACCTAACATTGTCAGCACGTCCATCTGTTGTGTCGGATCGCTTTGCCGCACGACCCACAGGCCGACGAACCCGCCGACGGTCGCCAGGGGCACGGTACACATGATGACGAGTGGGTAGAGAAAGTTCTCAAAGAGCGCTGTCATCAATAGGTAGGTAATGACGAGCGCCAAAAAGAAACGGCTGAGTGAAACGCTACCGATCGATTCCCAATTCCAGCCGCTCCAGTGCCCCATCAACGAGGCTTGAACCTCCGACAAGCGGTCGGCATTGCCTGAGAGTGAGACAAAGATATCGCTGCCGAGATGCCCTTCGGCGCGGGCTCTGTCGACGACTTCAAGGATGGTAGCTTGGGCTTGCTCGAGCGCCACATCGTCGGGTGGCGTCACCGACAGCGAGATCGCCCGCTGCTGCTCGACACGGCGAATTTGCTGCGATGCCTCGGTGGTAACGAAATCAGCGATCTGCCCCAACGGGACCATCAGGACTTCGCCGTTGGATTCACGGACAGCGATGGGCAGATCTTCGATCTCCTCGGGCACGATCTCCGCTGCAGGGTCTCGGATCAGGATCAAATCGATGTTGTCACCTTGAAAATCAAAATCGCCAACGAAGGAACCATCGATCATGGCCCGCGCCGACATCGCCAGATCGCTGACACTCAGGTTCAACCGCTTGGCGACTTCCTGTTTGATTTGCAGCTGCCGTTCAGGACCGGATTCGTTGAAATTATCCGGTGAGGAACGCACCGAGAATTTCGAGAACGCATCTTGAAGCTCTCGCTCGAGGTAGGTGCTGGCGTTCTTCAACCGCGTCAGATCGTTGCCGCTCACCTCCAGATCGACAGCGTTGGAACTGCCGGCACCGCGGCCAAAGATCGACGCTTGCGAAGTCACGCCTTTACTGGCTGGGATCACGTCGAACGACTTATTGAACACCGCGGCGATCGGTTCCACATTCTCAGGATCTTGGCTGATGCCGACCATGAAGACGCTGCCGCGTGCGACGACGAAGAAGAACTCCTTGATAGCGGGGATGTCGGTGTACTCCTTGCCCGATCGCCGGTCGACGACGGGTCCGAACTGCGACGCCTCGGCGGAATCCTTGGCATTCCAAAACGGTTTCAACTCCTGCTCGATACGCTGTCCGACGTAGAAGTTCTCCATGACCGAATAGCCCGCCGGCGTCGACATCCGGCAAAACGTGAAGTTTTTGGTGCCGTTGGGCAGATAGCTGGCCGGTGGCATCAGCATCAGGCTGATGACGATTGAAGCGACCATGGTGATTGCGATCAACATGATCCGCAGCCAGACACTCGAAAGACTGCGGAAGGTCAACAGATGAATGAATGAAGCCCAAGCGTTGTTAAGCCAGGCAAACGGACGCAAGATCCAGTCAAAGGGTGCGTTCCGGCGACCGCTCCGGGCCTGTGCAGCAGCCTCGACCTCGTCGCCCGCTACGATATTTTTGGGAGCTTTGAGCAAGAGCGACGCAGCCGTGGGGATGACAGTGATCGAAACCACAAACGACAATGCCACAGCTGCACAGATCGCCAGGATCAAGTCGTAGAACAACTGCCCAGCTTCGTCTTGAACCGTCAACACGGGAGCGAACACCGCGATCGTCGTCAGCGTCGACGCTAGAATCGCACCCCAGACTTCGCGTGTTCCATCATAGGCCGCGCGGGCCGGACTCGCCCCGAGCTTCAAATGCCGATCGATGTTCTCCAGCACCACGATCGCGTTGTCGACCACCATGCCGACCGCGAAGCTCAGACCGGCCAGCGAGATAACGTTTAGATTCCGGTCGGCCAACCACATCACCACGAAGGTACCGATGACCGAGATCGGTATTGAGATCGCGATGATCAGGGTCGACCGCACGCTGCGCAGGAAGAGCAGCAACACCAACGCGGCGAGCCCGCCCCCGATCCACAAATTTTGTTGGACGAGTCCGATCGCACTGTTGATGTACAGGGAATCGTCAAAGGCCATCCGCAATCGCAATCCATAGCGATCGTTCTTGAAGCTACGCAGTACGCCTCCTTCGGCGTTCATTTCATCGACGACCTTTTCGACTTGGTCGATGATATCGAGCACGTTGCTGCCGGTTTTGCGTTTGACAAAAATCGTCATCGACGTCTTGCCTTTGCACTGGTCAAAGTGCACGGTCTTTTCCAACGCCAGTTTGACTTCGGCGACATCGGCAACGCGTACCGGACTGCCCTGGTCGTCGTACTTAATGATCGTGTCGCGTAGTGGCTGCAGCGAGTCGTATTGTCCGAGTACCCGGTAACGGACATCTTGTCGGCTGTTGGCAAAATCGCCCGCCGACGCGTTGACGTTGTCGAGGCGAAGGGCGGAGTTCATTTGCGAAATCGTGATCCCCCGCCGAGCGAGAGCTTCGGGATCGAAGCGCACTTGGATTTGATGCGTGCGGCCGCCTTTGATGTCGATTTCCGCAACACCTTCAATACGCTCCAGGCTGGGCGTCATGAAACGGTCGGAGAAATCGTAGAACGTAGCGACTTCGAAATCAGGATCTTCGGCCTGCAGGAGCAGGTAGGCGATCGCATTGTCTCCGGCGGTATCGGCCACCGCGATGATCGGGCGGTCGACGTCTTCGGGGTACTCCGGGACTTCGTCGATCTTGTTAGAGACCTCTTGCAGGATCCGCTCCGGCGACGCCCCCACATTGAACTCGAGTGTGACCTGCGCCGAGCCGAGGCTCGCTACCGAGGTCATCTTCCAAAGCCCTTGAACCGACTTCAGTTTCTCCTCTTGCTCGATGATGATCGATTTCTCGATTTCCTCGGGGCTGCGGCCGGCCCAGTTCGTGCGAATCGTGATCACGGGGCGATCGACGTCGGGCGTCAACTGTACCGGAATGCGGGCGAACGCGATGATGCCAAAGAGCAGCACCAGGATCATGCCAACAGCAGTCTTGACTGGATTGGCGATCGCGAATTGAATGGGGTCCATGATGTAGGTCTCGTGATGATTCTGCTTCGATCGGTCGCAGAGCGTGGTGATGCGGCTCGGACTCTTCGCGGTAGGTTGAGCTGTGTCGACAGCGATCAGGACAAGGACGAATGTCCCGGTGGGCTAGTCCACGACTTGTTGACCCGTCCGGTAGGTACCGGGAACGGCTGACAACTCCGAACGATCGTCATCGATACGGACCGTCGCGCCCGGGATCAAACGTTCCAAGCCTTCGGTAACCACTTGCACGCCCTCACGGACTCGTTCGCGATCCTGTTCACGGACGCATGCGATCGCGTAGGATTCGCGTGTATGCGAAAGCACTCGCACGGGAATCGGTTGCGCTACGAGGCTTGGCCCCTTGTCAGGCTGGCGCGAATTCGCGACGGGCTGGACTCCCGTCTTACTGTTGGGCTGGAGAATCCAGATCGTCGATTCGTCAGGCTCCGTCAGGACGGCATCGCGAGGCACCAGTAGCTCCGTCGACTCTTTCCTCACCGGGACGAAGACGGACACACCCATCCCGGGCAACAGTTGACCGTCTTGATCATCGAGTTCAATTCGGACAGGGAACGTGCGGCTGCCGACGCTGCCTTGGGCATTGATCGAAAACACCTTGCCCTGCAACTCCATGTTCAAACCGGCGACTAAGAGGTCGACAGAATCTCCGATATGCAACAGCGGCAGGGATTCCTCAGGAACCATGATCCTGGCGTCGATGCGACCGGTGGAAACTACGTCAACGATCGGAGAGCCAATGGGCAGGTACTCGCCCATCTCGGCATGCTTGGCGACGACACTGCCGTCGAAAGGGGCAAAGATCTCGAGCCTCTCGTTGCGTTTGTTTGCTTCGTCGAGGAGGACCCTCAGATTAGCAAGAGAAGCTTCGTGCCCTTCAATCAAGGAACGCTTCTGTTCGACCTCGCTCGCCGACATCGCGCTGCCTTGGAACAGTTTTTCGAACCGCTCGAGGTCTGACTTCTCGAAGGAGAGCGTCGCTTTCTTCTCGGCAATCTGCGTGGTAATCTTCTCCTCTTCCAGCTTCAACCAGGTGTCGTCCATGCGGGCGAGTAGTGTCTCGCCGCCGGTGACCCGGGAACCTTCGTCGACGGGCAGGATCAGCACCTTGCCAGCCACCTCGGTCGCGACCGTGGCGCTGCGGACGGCGACCAAGTCGCCGACGAGCGTCTTGGTTGGCAGGATCGGCTTGCGTTGAACCGAGCCGACCCGAACCAGTTGAGCTTGCGGACCTCGCGGTTTCCCGACGGCCGGTCCACTGGCGGCCGACGCCTCAGCGGAATCTTTGAATCCCGACATTGCTAAATAGCAAACCAGCCCCCCGAGTAAGAAGGCAGTCAGGCAAACTGACAGGACCGTGACGATCGATTTCTGGGTTTGTCGCGATTGGCGATCGGTCATTGGGGTGGGGGCTGGTGTTTTTAGCATCGAATTCATTTCGGAGGACATGGGTCTAGAATACTAATGCGAGAACGCGTCCAAACCGGGGCCAAAATGACTAAGAGACGTATTTTCAGAGCAATTCCACGCCAACACGGGAGATTTTTTAGGTCCATCGGGAATTATTGGGCTCATCCGACGGAAGCGTGCGCCCGAGGTTTTCAAGGCATGGCGCTACATCAGAATGCGTATCAGCAACAACGCGAGGGCCAGAAATCCGCCGAGAAATCACGGCACCTCATTGTTTCAATGAGATCTTGGCCCTGCCCGCTCTGCCGAGACGCATGAGGAGATGGACGAGCGTCGGTGGTGGACGCTCGCCGAGTTTCTCGTCGGGTACAATCTCATTTTCATGCGAAATCAAGTACGACCTTTCGCGAGTGTACCGGTTGAATTGCCCCCCCGAGATGCTTCATTGAATAGCCAAGTCACCCAAATCCTGAATCAAATCGAAGGCGGCGACCAGCAAGCCACGGAGCAATTACTGCCACTCGTCTACCAGGAGCTGCGGCAATTGGCATCGCGGCGAATGACACACGAGAAGGCTGGCCATACCCTGCAGCCGACCGCCCTCGTCCACGAGGCGTTTCTACGGCTCGTGGGTGGCGAGAATTCGCAGGCATGGGAGGGTCGCGGTCATTTCTTTGCGGCGGCAGCCGAATCGATGCGGCGGATTTTGATCGAATCGGCCCGCCGGCGTAACGCAGAGAAAAGGGGCGGTCATTTCCAGCGAGCCGAATTGGCAGATGACGCAGCCGCGATCGACCCCGACGACTCGGAAACCTTGTTGGCACTGGACGACGCGCTGACGAAGTTGGAGTCGATGGATACGGAGCTGGCGCGGCTGGTCCAGCTCCGCTACTTCACCGGACTGACGATTGACCAAACCGCTGAGTTGCTCGACGTGTCTCCCCGTACGGTCAAACGGAACTGGGCCTACGCGCGGGCTTGGTTGAAGCGGGAAATGGGTGGCGGCGACGCGTGAGGAGAAATCGCCGGTGGTGTTCACGAAGCTGCAACAACCGGCTATTTCTTGAAACAGCTTCCGCATCAAAAACGGAGAACAGAAAGGGAATCGACCGATTGAGCGAAACCGCCAGTGCAGAAGACGACGGGAATGAAATGAATGAACCTTCGGAAAGAACGATTTTCTTCGACGCATCGGAGATCGACGATCCAGCAGCTCGCCAGCAGTACCTCGATCAAGCCTGTGCGGGCGATTCATCGCTGCGCGCGAGCGTCGAGGCGTTGTTGCTCGCCAGTGACCAATCGGATCATATGATCGATCGTCCGCCTGTCAATTTGATCGAGATGGCCGACACGATGGCGATCGACAACGATTGGATCGGCAAACGGATCGGCTGCTATCGATTGATGGAGCAGATCGGCGAAGGTGGTTTCGGGCTCGTCTTCGTGGCTCAACAGGACCAACCTGTGCGGCGTCAGGTCGCCTTGAAAGTCGTCAAACCTGGCATGAATACGAAGGAGGTCATCGCGCGCTTCTCAGCCGAACAACAGGCGGTTGCGATGATGGACCACCCGAACATTGCTCAGGTGTTCGATGCAGGTGTCACCGACGACGGACGCCCGTTCTTCGCCATGGAACTCGTCCGCGGCGTGCCGATCAACGAATTCGCCGACGCCCATCGGTTGACGATTCCGGAGCGATTGGAGCTGTTCATCGACGTTTGCCATGCGGTTCACCACGCCCATCAAAAGGCTGTGATTCATCGTGATATCAAGCCGTCGAACGTGCTGGTAACGCTGCATGGCGACCGCCCGGTTGTGAAAGTCATCGACTTTGGTGTCGCCAAAGCGATCGGCCATTCGCTGACCGACCAAACGATCTACACCCGATTCGTGGCCATGATCGGCACGCCGCTCTATATGAGCCCGGAGCAGGCGGAGATGAGCGGATTGGACGTGGATACTCGCAGCGACATCTATTCACTCGGCGTGATGCTGTACGAACTGTTATCCGGTGCGACTCCCTTTGATCGAGACCGTCTCAACTCCGTGGGACTGGACGAACTGCGACAGATCATTCGCGAGGAGGAACCGCCCACACCGAGCCGGCGATTGACGACGATGGGTGAACGAGCCACCACCGTTTCAGCATTGAGAAAGGCGGAATCGTCGCGGTTGTCGTCGACGCTGCGAGGGGACCTGGATTGGATCGTGATGAAGTCCTTGGAGAAGGATCGGAACCGGCGTTATGCCTCGGCAATGGCGCTCGCTGAAGATGTTCGACGCTATCTCCAACAAGAGCCCATCGAAGCTCGACCGCCCAGTACCATCTATCAGATGTCCCGGTTTGCTCGCCGCAACCGGGTCGCTTTCACGACCGCAGCGCTTGTCCTACTGAGTCTGACCGGTGGGTTGGTTGCGAGTTTGTGGCAGATGCAACGCGTGGCTCGGGAACGAGATGAGAAGGAAGCGTTGGTGCGCGAGATCGAACAGTTTGCAGGGCAGGTGACGCGGGCAAACGAACTGGTCGCCGGCGGGCAATCCTTAGCCGAGGCGGATCAGATGCAGGCCGCCGAGCAAACCTTCGGCGAGGCGGTGACGCAACAACCAAGCTATTACTTGCCATGGGTCAGCCGCGGACAGTTTTTTGCACGCCAATCCTACTGGGATGCCGCGGCGAGCGATTTCGCCAAAGCGCTGAATCTTGGGGCGCCAACGGACACGCCGCAGTGGTGGGGCGTCCCTGCGCTGCTGGAATGGACCAATCACGACGAAGCCTGCGAGCGGTACTACCGACAGTATCGCGAACGACTCTTGACGATCCAAGATGAGGTGCCGCCTGAGGGCGTGCGTTGGGAGTGGATCCGCAATGGAATGATCAAAAAAGATGCCTTGAGTGCCGGCCAGTACAATTGGCTGGCAGAGCTCGCGCAGCAGAAGCTGATGCAACACGGACGCCCACGTTTCGACCCCGGACGGCCCCCGCCTCCAGGCGACAGTGTCCCGGATGACTTCGGCCCACCCGAGCGGCATCGTCGCCCACCTCTCCCCGAACTGGACGGAAGAACGCCGCGACCGGTGCAGCACTATGTTACCGCGTTAGCGCAACTGCGAGCCCAGCGATACGAACAGGCCATCGAACAGCTCCGTGAAGCATCGCAGATGCAATGGCCCAATCCGTTCATGGTGCACGCTCCCCTGGCGATCGCCTACCAAGCAATCGGCAACAGCGAGGAAGCCAAAGAACAACGACGCCGGGCGAGCCAAGTGGTCTCGGAGATTTCCGATGCGGAAACGCAACAGGGCCACTTCGCTGAAATACCTTGGTTCGACGTGGTCGAACTACGCGTGCTCTCAGCCGAAGCAGCCGAGACCTCGGACGCAGAATGAATCAGCCGATCAGCGTCAGCGTTCGGGTAATTGTCGTGGGCGACGCGACCAGCCCAGGACTCGACGCCTCCCGTTAGTTACTCACAAGTATCCTGTTAGGGATGACAGAAAGTCGTAGGTCAGCGCAGCGCCACCTACGGTGTTTCGTTAACGATAGAGCGTCGACCCCGAAGTGGGTCGCAGCCCCCGTCATGGATGATCTTTAACCCCATGCGGGGTTGGCTCTTTCGTCTCGCGTCGTACCCGGTGGTGTTCGCTTACGCTCAAACCACCGGTGGTTTTCGATAACGCCTTCGGCGCAGGAAAACTGGTGGGTAATCGAGGACTCGTCGCCTCGTCCACTACCCGCCGTCATTGGTCATGTGACTGGAAGGAACGCCAAAACGGATAACGAAAATGCTTCACAACGTCGCCCGGTAAGGTCAAGGGTCCGCGCATGGAACAGGCCTCACCCGCGATCGGGGCTTCGCTGTCTTAGGGCCTCCAGGGCTCGGGGCCGTCGGGCTTGGCTTGCAAAAACTTGGCGTCGACTCGCTGGTACCATGCATGCAAACGATCCCGGAGCTGGTCGACCTTTTCAGGCTGCTCGGAGGCGAGGTCGTTCTGCTCGCCGATATCGTCGCTCAGGTTGTAGAGGTGGACACGTCCGTCCTCGTACCGTTCGATCAGTTTGAAGTCGCCGTGGCGGATCGCCCCCGAGGGGATGCCGCCTTGATTGCTGTAATGCGGGTAATGCCAAAACAAGTCGCGGTCGGCGAGGGATTCACCATGCAGCAGGGGACCAATGTCGACGCCATCGACGTCGTGCTGCAACTCGTACCCAACCGATGCCGCAACCGTCGGCAGCAGGTCTACCGAACAGATCGGCGTTGATTCAACAGCTCCGGCCTGCGTGATGCCGGGATAGCGAATGATCCAAGGTTCACGGATACCACCCTCGTAGACCCATCCTTTCCCACCTCGCAACGGCAAGTTACTCGTCGGCGAGCCCTCCGAAGTCGACAGGCCTCCGTTGTCGGAGGTAAACACGACAATCGTGTTGTCACGGACTCCTGAGTCATCGAGTTGTTGCAGCACTTTGCCCACGGCCTCATCCATCGCTTCGACCATCGCGGCATAGACCGCGTGTTTCTGCAAGATTCGCACCCGACGCGGCTTGTCGCCGAGAACCTGTTCCTCTCTGGCGAATTCCTCACCCACAATACGGCTGGCCTTGGCTTCATACTTTTCAACCAAATCAGGCCGCCCCATCAACGGCGTGTGAACCGAATAAAACGACAGGCAGGCTAGAAACGGTTGATCACGATGCGAGTCGATGAACTGGGCGGTGTCGCGAGCGAGTCGATCGGGCAAGTGATCACCAGGGGGGCTGTCCGGCTGCAACTGAGGGTTCTCAAAGGGCGAGAAGTATCTTTTGCCTGTGTAGGGGCCGCCGCGTGTCCACCCGCCATAGTTGACATCAAAACCCTGGTTCTGCGGATAGTACTCCTCATCCGGACCCAGGTGCCATTTCCCAGCGAAACAGGTCGCGTAGCCTTTGGTTTTCAACATCTCTGCCAGCGTCATCTCTTCGAGCGGCATCTTGTCGTTCAGCGGCGCGGGTCGGAACTTGCCTGCGCGCTTGCCAGAGAAGAAGTTCGTCGCATCCACGCGGCTGGGATAACGCCCCGTCATCAAACTGTACCGCGTCGGCGAGCAGACCGGGTTCGCGGCGTAACCATCGGTGAACCGCATCGCCGAATCGGCGAACGCGTCGATGTGAGGCGTCTCGTAGAAACAATCTGGATTGTTCGCGCCGATGTCCATGTACCCTAAGTCGTCGACCAGAAAGACTAGCACGTTGGGTGGCCGAACGGCGGGCTCAGCCGCACATCGCGCGAGCGGCAGACAAGAACCGATGGCAGCAGCGATCGCGACCGCGAGGCGAACGATTGGGAGCGGGTTCCGTGTTTTCATAGGTTTCACTTTTAACAGGGAGGTCTCAAGGCCAATGTTGGGGGGATTCGAGGGTCGGACCGAGCAAGGCAAGGTTCGGAGCGGGGGATCGCGCTGGTTTGGGGCTTCTTTTCTCACTGTCGCCCCTCCCGGATAAGTCGCTGAAGGCTCGATATCCGACACTCTCAGCTTCGCCGGGCGGGTGAAGGAATTCGTTCTTGGTCACAATCACTGACGACTGCGCGACATGTCGTTCTGGAAGGGTGAATAACTATGCCTCACTTACTATGGTTCATCCGACGGAAGCGTGCGCAGAGCACAGCGGAAGGTTTTTTGTGGCATGGCTCTCGTATCCAATGATCGTTCAAAAATGCGTCCCTGGCGAACAAACGCTCGCCAGGGACCGACAACACCATTGGCGTACCGCTTTTGCAGGGAAACGCTGGCGACCGAGATATCCCTTGCCAAGCCAGCACCTCTGCAGAGCTCGGCTCCGTTTCTCCCGGCAGTGCCGGTCTAACATTGATAATCACATCCCACAAATGAATCCTTGGATACTGGAGCCATGCCTTGAAAACCTCGCGCGCACGCTTCCGTCGGATGAGCCCTTATTATTCGCGCGTTTCAACGCAGCGCGGGAAGCTCACTTCCTGCCGCCGACATCGACTTTTCGGTCGTTGCTCAGACGCGGGCCGGGGGTGCAACGCCCCTCGGCGACTTGTTGATCTAGCAACGCTTTGAGCTCAGCAACCTTCTCGGGATGCTGATCGGCGACGTTGGTCGTCTCGCCTGGATCGTTGCCCAAATGAAAGAGCTGCATCGGGGGCAGGCCACGTTTTTTGGCGTCCGGTTCACGCGGCTTGCTCCAACCGCCACTGCCGTGTGACAGGCAGAGTTTCCAGGGCCCACGACGGATCGCGAAGAAGCCACCGATGCTGTGACTAACCAACGAATCTCGAGGGTTCGCCGAAGGATCTTGGAACAACACCGACAGGTCAAAACCGTCTTCGCCACCGGCAGGCTCACGGGGTTGGCCTGTAATCGACTGCAACGTCGTGTAGACGTCTGTCAAACAAACGGTGGCATCGGTTTGCTCTCCGGCGCGAACGTGTCCTGGCCAGCGAACGATTAACGGAACGCGGTGACCGCCTTCGTAAATGTCAGCCTTGTGGCCGCGAAATCCAGCGCTGGGGTCATGGTCGTGTTCGGCCAAAACCGAAAAATTCGCTTCCGGTGAACACCCATTGTCGCTGGTAAAGATGACGAGCGTTTCATCGGCCACGCCCAGTTCGTCGAGCTTCTTCATCAGCTCACCCATGTGATGATCCACCTGCATGACAAAATCGGCGTAGGGGTTGATTCCACTCGCGTCCCGAAACGGGGGCACGGGCACGATGGGCGTGTGCGGTGCGGGCAGCGGCAGATAGAGGAAAAACGGTTTGCGTTCGTCCTCGGCACTGGCACTGCTAACCCGTTCGTCGATGTAAGTAATCGACTTGTCAAAGAGATGTGGAAGTACTTGCTCGATCTCGAAATCATCCCCAATCGGTCCTTTGCGATACCAACCGTATGGCGATTCCTTCTTCGTCACGCCTTCCTCACGAGTAGGAATGGAAGTCGGCTTCCCAGTGTCCACCCATACGTACGGAGGCATGTCGAGCGAACCGCAGTGGCCATAGTACTGGTTGAATCCGTTGATGTCGGGACCGTTCTCGACAGGTTTGGAGAAGTCGATTTCATTACCGTCCTTATGCCAATCCCAACCCAGGTGCCACTTGCCGATCATCCCCGTGTGGTATCCAGCCGATTGCAACAAATGGCCTAGCGTGGGCCGGTCGGCGGGAATCAATTGTTCGCTCCTGCCACTGAGCACACCCTTGGCAAGACGCGATCGCCAGTTGTAGCGTCCCGTCAACAGGCCATAGCGAGTGGGGGTGCAAACCGAACTGGGCGTATGTGCATCCAGAAACGTCAGCCCCTGATCTGCCAACCGCTGCAGGTTGGGCGTTTTGATTTGGCAGTCCGGATTGGTCGGGCTGATATCGCCCAAGCCCATATCATCCGCCATGACCAACACCACATTGGGATGCCCTTTCTCCCCCGCCTCTTGCCCAGTCGCGTCGCCGGCGAGGATCAAAAACAAGCCCATCGAAGCCGCGTAAAGACCAACCGCGGCCCGCCGCCTCAGGGAGTCACTTCGATGTACTGGTGCACTTGTGTTCATGGTTGATTTCGATTGGGTCTTGAGAAGCGTTCAGCAAGCCGGAGATTATAGCCGATGTCGGGCCGTTTGGTGCGAGTGGCCACCACCAGCTATCATTTAAGTGACCAGATTCTTCCCCATCATGATTCTTCAGTGACTTCCCATGCATACCTTGACCTTTCGCGTCGTCGTCCTGGCGTTTCTTTGTGGCGGCCATACCGCGACTGCACAGCATTCACCTCCCAACATCGTTTTCATCTTTGCCGATGATTGGGGATGGGGCGATCTGAGCTGCCACGGCCATCCCTACGTGAAAACACCGAACATCGACCGGTTGGCGCGTGAGGGCACAGATTTTCATCGGTTCACGGTCGCCAGTGGCGTGTGTTCACCGAGTCGCACGGCGGTGATGACGGGGCACTATCCGGCTCGCTACAACATCGACGGTCATTTCGCGTGGGTCCCCAGCAACGCTCGACGCAATATGCCCGATTGGTTGGATCCGGGCGTCACAACGCTCCCGAAACTGCTGCAATCGGGTGGCTATGCAACGGCACACTTCGGCAAGTGGCACCTGTCCAACAACATGATCCCCGACTCGCCCACACCCGCCGAATATGGCTATGACACCTATGGGGCATTCAACTGTTCGGGCGAACAGATGCCGGTTCACGAGGATGCTCGCCAGGCGATTGAGTTCATGGAAACCAGCCATCATTCGGGCACCCCGTTCTTCGTCAACCTGTGGATGCACGAGCCTCATACGCCCTTTCACACCGTTCCGAAATACCGTTGGCGGTTTCGGGAGAGCGAGTTGGAGGAAGCCGATGAGATCTATGCCTCGGTACTCGCGCACGCCGATGATCGCATCGGTGACGTGCTCGACGCGCTCGATCGGCTAGGAGTCACCGACAACACACTCGTCATCTTCAGCAGCGACAATGGACCGGCACGCGGTGGAGCATCTGGTGAGTTAACGTTGACGCACGACTCCGCGACTGGCGTGGGCTATGGAATCGGTGCGGCCAAGGGAATCACCGCTGGCCGCAAGGGCTACAAGGCATCGTTGTATGAAGGCGGCATCAATGTTCCGTTCATCGCCCGTTGGCCAGGCAAAATCGCTGCCAATCAATCTGACGAGACGCTGATGATCTCGGCTGTGGATCTGTTGCCAACGTTCTGCGAAATCGCTGGCGTGGAACTGCCCGCGGGGTACCATCCCGATGGCATCAGTCAACTCACCGGGCTGACCGGGGATCCGTCCACCGGCCGTTCGCAACCCTTGTTCTGGAAGATGGCGTCGCGTTACCCGGCACCGAAGTCTCGACCGTTTCATTGGGTATCGTTCGTGATCGTCGACCAGGACTGGAAACTGCTTTCCAGCGAAGACGGGGACCACGTCGAGCTGTACAACGTCGTCGAGGATCCTTACGAGCGGGAAGACCGACACACCCAAGAGACCGCGGTGGTTTCGCGACTGCTCGAGAAACTGGAAACCTGGAAAGCAAGCCTTCCCGAAGGTCCAGACCCATCAACCTTCTCGTCTCTGCGGCGGAGTCCAGACGATCAATGATTCCGGGCTCAATAAACAGCGCATCACCGCAACCCGACCCAGGGCGCTGCGCGTTGGGGACCATGCAAACCGACCGAAAAACGTCAGGTATGAAATCGTCCTCCCGCGTGCTTGGAGTGGGTGAACCGGGCTATCGCCGAATGCCGCTTGCTTTCGATTGCGAAGCGGTTTTGGTAACCCGACGCGTGAGCGAGGATCATCTCTTGACCACGCAAAGCACTGCATTTTCCTCTGCTGACTGAGCAAAACGTTGCATTTGCCTCGCTGACGCATCGGGTTACCTACCTCGTGTGTTTAATGCGGGGCCAAAATAAACAGTACTCGGCTATCGCTGGATCGGTTGTTAGGTTGCACCGAGTGACTATCCCGCACCTGCTCAACTGCCCGTTCTGTTACGATCGCAGGACAAGGCAAACATCACTGATCACTTCAGGCACTCATTCCAGGAACTTTGCAATGCTCAAGATATTCTTCTATTCACTCGCCACGCTGCTCGTCGTGATTCCGACGTCCAACGCGGAATTGCAGGCAGAGGATTGGACGATCGACAGCGCCGCGGACTGGGCGGAAAACCTTGAATCCACCGAAGGAGCTGCAGTCGCAGACGGCTCGGTTTCACCTCAAGCAGAATCGGCAACGATCTCGACAAAAGTTCACTCGACCGATAACAAGCGTTCGGCCAAGTCGCTCGTGGTCTCACAATCAGCGATCTGGCAGAACTGGAATCCGATTGAGAATCTCGGTCCCGTCAACTTGCGTGACGCGCCGGTCTTGTTGACGGTTGCCCCCGACAACTACTGGATGTTCGGGCGCTATGGCGGAGACAAACGTCGACAGGCGTCCGAACCAACGACCGAGTTTGAACCGGAAGAAGCGACCCTCGAAGGGTTTGACGTCCCGCTGCAAACAACTCAGTTTCCGAACCAGTACAATGCACCGGGCGGATTGAAAGCCAGCAAGGGTGGTTACCATGCCTGGCAAAGCCGTGACATGAAAAACTGGGTCCATCACGGTCCCGTCACTGAGGGGTTTTCCAAGTGGGTCACTAGCGCGGAATGGGTCGATGGCAAGGCGCTGATCTACTATGACTTTCCCAACGACCAAGACCCTCATGTCTATGTTGACGAGGACCTGTTTGACGGTGTCCCTGGGAAGAACATGGGGATGGCGGTGAAGGATCCGTCTCACGGTAGCGATGCTGGCTTCATCCGTGATCTCGATGGAAACATGCACGTCATCATCGAGGACTGGAGTCCGATTTCTGCGAACAAACGTTCGTGGGATTCGCCGCTCGCCGGACACGCGGTCAGCCCGAACGGCATCGACGGTTTCGAATTCCGCGCCCCGCCGGTAGACAACCGCACCGAACCGACCGGAAAGATCGCCACGTACAGACACCCACACTGGACCAAAGAGGATCCTCAGAACTACCCAACGAACGTCGCCGAATACGAGGTGCATGAACCGGAACAGGAGGCCTACGGCGACTGGGCCGCGATTTGCATCGGTGGGCAGTACTACCTCTTCGGTGACTTCGACCCCGTGGGCGGCCATCAGATGAGTGTGGGTTGGTTCACATCACCGTCCATCGATGAGCCGTTCACATGGTGCGACAATATTGGCAACGGTCACCCAGACCCGGATATCGCGTTCGCCGAAGGACAGTTTTACCTCGCTACTCAACAAGCGACCGACTATGTCAGCCCCGGTCCCTGGGTGGAGACCGTCGAGGCTCGCGTCGGCGTCGATACCGACCAAGATGGCAAGATTGATCAGTGGACGGACTGGACCGAGATCAAAGAGAGTTACGACTACATCCCGGGATTTCCAAAGCAAATCGCGAAAACCCCAGCGGAACTGGAGCTCTCTGAACTGCCAGCAGGTTATGGATTCCAAGTCCAACTGCGTCTGAACGACTCCACCGAGAACAAGTCCAAACCGATCATCGAGCGGATGACGTTGACATTTGCGAAGTAAATCGCTGATTTGGGACGCCGCTCAATGAACAGGGCGTCGGCTGCGGGGTTCGGGTAGGCAGGGGTCACGGGGTTATTTCTTCTCTTGACCCATGCAGCCGCAGAGTCGTACACAGGACATTGAGTGCTCACGGCTGCCGCGGCCGGCTGAGCAAGCCGAAAATGGAATTTCGGGTTTTCTCGCTCAATTTCACGGATGATAACTCTGATGGCCCAACAGCCCACCACCCAACCCACCCCCGCCGGTGTTCCCCTTCTCGATGTCAACCGCGACAACCGGCCACACCGGGAAGAATTCATTGAGGCCCTGACCGACGTCGTCGACAGCGGTCGTTTTCTGTTCGGCCCCGACGTAACGGAACTCGAGTGCGAGGTCGCCGGATACTGCCAGGTCGACAATGCCGTCGGCTGTGCATCGGGCAGTGATGCCTTGCTGCTCGCTCTGATGGCGCTGAATATCGGCCCCGGCGATGAAGTCATTGTGCCGTCGTTCACCTTTTTTGCCTCGGTGAGCTGCATCACTCGGCTCGGTGCCACGCCCGTCTTCGCAGACATTTGCCCGGACACCTTCAATGTCGATCCGCAATCAATTCAATCGCTGATCTCGACGAAGACCAAAGCGATCATTCCTGTTCACCTGTTCGGCCAATGTGCGCAAATCGATAGCATTTGCCAGATCGCGGGAAAACACGACATTCCCGTGATCGAGGACGCCGCTCAAGCAATCGGTGCGGCGTATCACTCACGTCCTGCTGGAAGCTGGGGCGAGATCGGTTGCTTTAGCTTCTATCCAACCAAGAACCTTGGCGGGATGGGCGATGGCGGGATGATCACGACCCGCGACGCTGCTCTCGCCGATCGGCTGCGACTGTTCGCTGGTCATGGCATGCGACCTCGCTACTACCACCAAGTTGTGGGTATCAACAGCCGACTCGATACATTCCAAGCCGCAGTCCTACGGGTCAAACTACGTCACCTCAGCGCTGCGATTGATGCGCGGACGGAAGTCGCCGATCGCTATGACCGCTTGCTCCAAGAGGCCGGCGTCGTCAGCAGTGAGGCGATCACGCTTCCCACACGTGACGCCAACGCGACACACGTGTGGAACCAATACGCGATTCGCGTAGATGGTGGTCGTCGCGATCAACTGCGCAGCTATCTGTCCGAACGCAGTATCGGTTCGGAGATCTACTACCCCGTTCCGATGCACGAACAGGAATGTTTCCAGGACATCGAGTTCCGTCACAACGGCCTGACCGAGACAGAGCGAGCCAGCCGCGAGGTGCTCAACCTCCCTGTCTTCCCGTCGCTCACCGAAGCGGAACAGGGCCGCGTCGTCGACGCGATCGCATCGTTCTACGCCGCAGCGGCCCGAGCCGCTGCCTGATTTTGCCGACGGCATGACTTCTCTCACTCCGCGAGTAACCACGATGGCGCGAACGGACCAATCCTCCCACGACCACCTAACTTCCCGCTGGCATTGGCGCCTCGCCAGTGCTGAGCACCGGGTGCGCACGTGGGGTGGTCTCGTCAAGTCTCGCGGTGGCGTCGAGCAAGATCGGCAAGCTCCAGGAACCCCTCGGCACTTTCGCCGAGTCCGAATCGGAGCAGTCGCCCTATGCATCTTGCTCGCCGTGCCTGCGGCGGTCTCGCGAGCCGAAAGCCCCGATACTACCGCTACGAACTTGATCGCGGCGGTCGATAGTGAAGACCTGGGTGCGGCTGTCGCCGCCGTAGCGGAAATCGATCTCCGTGATCAGCAGTCTCTTCGCACGCTCGCGGCAGTCGTTCGCATCGCACGCCGCTGTGAACAAGAACAACGCCGTGACGATGCCGCCGAGATCTACCATACCGCCTCGGCGATCTGTGAGCGACTCGTCGGCGAGCAGGCCGACGAACTCGCCGTTGAGAAAGCCGATGTGATCTGGAATGCAGCCGCATCCAGCCTGACAGCGAACGGTCGGCACGCCGACGCTCTGCGTTGGGCAACACTCGCAGCAGAGTCGGCCGATCAAGCATCCACGAGCAGCCGCACCGGAGACACGCTATTGGCGATCGCTGCGGGAGCGCTCGATAGCGACGACAAGCTGACTGCTGGGAAAGCCTACCGGCTGGCTGTTGAGATGTTCAGCAACCATGCCTCGCGTCAGGCCGGTCCGGACATCGCCACGGCGAGACTCGGTTATGCATGGACACTCGTGATGGCCGCCAACGATAGCGGCAGCCCGGAGCATATCCAAAAATCTCTCGATGCGGTCCAAAAGTTCTTGGACCATCACCCCGACCACTCCGATGCCCCATCGGCGCTGCTGCTGAAGATCAGTTGCCAGACTCGCTTGGACGACGAAGAGGGAGTCGAGAAAACACGCGCCGCACTATTGAACAAGCACCCCCGATCCTCGGCCACATGCGAGGTCGTCAAGACCGCCTGTGGCTCGGACGGCGAGCTCTCCGAGCAACTGCGGACGTACTTGATTGAGCAGCACGATTACGTGCTGATGTCACCACTCGTTGCTGGTGATCTCAGCATCCTGCAAGCCGGGTTGATGGCGGCGGCTTCCGCTGGTGCGCCCGATGCCGAAGTCGCCTACGCGACGGCTCTTTCGCTGATTGACGAACACGGGAAAGTTGCCACAGAAACACTTCACCAACTCCACACGGACGGTCACGATGCCGCCGCCCAAAGGATCGCAATGGGTTGGTTAACGGCTCGAGACGAAAGCCAACGCAGCCCCGACAGCCTCAGTGCTCGAATGCAAACCAAATCGGGAAAACTGGTCACCGGTGGGGTCCGCGAGGCAGCCTGTCGCTGGGCCGGTCGGACGGGCCAGTGGTCCATGCTGGCCATGGCGGCCGAGGAGGAGCCTGGGCTGTACGAACGGCAAAATACCGAGGCCGCTAAACAGGAAACCGTTGCCCGGGGACGCACTCTGCATGTCAAACGATTGTTTGCCGAGGCGCTCTTGCAGAACGGCAAGACGGCGCGGTCGTTAAAACTCTGGGAACATATCGTCGATGACGATGGTGCCGACGATTTCGCCACATTACTTCGTCTTGCGGAGACGGCGACAGAGGTGGGCGATATACCCCAGGCCAAAACGCGGATCGCAGCTGCCCGAGCAGCCGCGATGCAGTCTGACCGAGACGGTGATGGAGCCGGTAGCGTGGCCATGACGGATCTACTCTCGGCGAGTTTGGAGATCCGTGAATTGCGTTTCGATCGCGGACGCGCCTTACTAGAACAGATTGTTCGGTCCGGCCGAGCGGAATCGGATCTGCGTGGACGGGCTCAGTGGATGATTGGCGAAACGTTCTTCATGCAGGAAAACTTTCACGAGGCAATCACGGCCTACCGACAGGTCGAGGGGATCGGCGATTGTGACCAATGGACAGCCGCCGCGCTCGTTCAGGCGGGAAAATCGTTCGAGCAATTGGGGAGGACACGCGAGGCGACCATTTGCTATTCCGCACTCGTTAGCCGGTTCGGTGACTCGCCACACGCCAACGGTGCTCGCCGTCGCCTCGCTGCGATGACGACCGACGGCACCTCGTCCCCAGGCACCCTACGACGATGATGAATCTTCGACTTCTCACCCCATTCGCCTTGCCGATGCCTTTGGTGGCCCGTTTCTGCTGCTCGCTTGTGCTCGCTGCTACGACAACTCCCGCAGCGGCCCAGAACCAGCGATCGGCACCGAACTACGGCTACAACTCAGGTGGTTTTTCGAGCTCATCGGCGCCCAGTACCTACCCCGGCGGCTTTGGAGCGTCCTCGGGCCCCGCCGCCCGAATTGCCAACGCACCGAAATCTCAGAGCGGTTCGGCCAACCAGTTTTCGATCCCAGCAGCTCCTGAGGAGGCAGCGAGCGAGGTGGCTGCCGAAACGGAGGAATCGTCCGCTTGGGAGATGCCCGAGATGATCCGCAAGTTCAGTGAGGGCGGTTGGCTGATGATCCCCCTGGCGATCGGGTCGCTGATCGTTATCGGTTTGTCACTCGAACGCATGATCGCACTGCGACGCTCGCGAGTAATCCCCAAACCCTTTGTTCGGCGATTCACCGAGTGTGTCGAAGATGGACAACTCAGTTACGAAGAAGCCACATCGATCTGTGATGAATTCGATTGCCCGGTCGCGGAAGTCTTTCATGCTGCTGTGCGGCGTTGGGGCCGGCCGATGATGGAAATTGAACAGGCCGTAATCGATGCGGGCGATCGGGTGGGTGAATCCCTCCGCCGATTCCTGCGTGTCTTCCATGCGATCAGTAACGTCACCCCATTGATTGGGCTACTCGGCACCGTGCTCGGAATGATTGAAGCGTTCGAAAACCTTGGTTCACAGACCGGAGGTCAGAGCGATCTACTCGCCGCTGGAATCAGCACCGCATTGATGACCACGGCCGGCGGACTCAGTGTGGCGATTCCCGCTTATCTCGCATATATGTACTTCAGCGCCAAATCAGATCGGTATCTCGGCGAGATCGATAAGCTTTGCCAGCGAGTGATCGACTGTATTTCTGCCGAGGGTCTTGAGAACTCCGGTGCTGGCCGAGCACCACGCAAACGCAAAGCCGCATAGATGATTCGACGGTCCAATCCTGAAACGGCGACGATCAACCTCACGCCCATGATTGATGTGGTGTTTCTGCTCGTGATTTTTTTCATGGTCGGCAGCAAGCTCGACAATGGGGAAAGCCACCTGCAGGTCAACGTACCGAGTGTGGGCGAGTTGAACTCGATGGCCCGACTCCCCGACGAACGAATCGTCGAGTTCACTGCTGCTGGCACTCTCACTCTCGACGGCAATGCTGTCTCACCGGATCAACTCACTAGTGTTCTGCGATCTCAACACGACAGCTATCCAGCCCTCAAGGTTGCCGTGCGCGCTGACGACAGCATTCCCTATGGACAGGTCGCTGGCGTCCTGCAAATGGTCCGTGCGTCGGGCGTGCAGCAAATCGGGGTGGCGACCAAGCGGAGGTAGCGAGCAATCGACGTGAATACGCCGTTACTCAATACGGACTACTTCTGGCACAATCCGACCGCCGTGCGGATGATTGCTCTGCTCGCGGTAGGTCTGCTAATCGCAACGGTGATGCTGCTGCGCCGCCGCAAGAGCAGCGGTCGCGCTGCGGCGGTGATCTGCTTGTTGATCTCGATTGGATTGCACGCAGCCATTCTTATTTTCACGCCCCGCATGTCTCTGTTCTTTTCAGGCGGCCAGCGTGTTGACGATTCCACCGCGGAGCGGGGTAGCGAAGAGGTTTCTGTCGCTGTTTTCGACCCCAGCCTCACGTCGGCCGATACCGCCGCCGCAGATTCTCCCGACGATGCACAGGGGGAACAGGACCAAGACGTGGACTCCGATACGCGGCCCGCGGCAATCGCACCGCTTTCGCTAGCGCGTCCTATCGAGGAACTTCCTCCGCCAGTAAAGACAGCGAGCGAGAACCCCAGCGATTCCCCGCAGGAAACGGCGTCCAAGCCTGCCGCGACGTCTTTGAGCGACATGATGCCCACCACGCTGGCGGCCGCAAAGATGCCTTCGCCCACCGACGCGGGCAGCGATATCGATGCGTTGGGCGATTGGTTGAACGAAACGCTGGCCTCTGCCGAGCCCCCACCGCCGGCTGAACCGACTCCTAAAATGCCTGCCGATGCACCTGCCGAACCGGTCGCGGCGAAGACTCCAGCGGTCGAGCGTCCGGCAGTCGCGGCCACTGCGGTCGAGTCGCCGACAGTCGACCCAGCCGCGGAGCAGCCCCCGGCATCGCCCGCTGCCAAGGGGTTGATCCCGGGAGAGATCGATTCTGATTTCGCTGCCCGACAAGGGGCCGCGAAATCGGTAGCGATCGAGACAACCGGCGGCGATGCGAGTACCGAAGCCGCCGTCGCGGCAGCACTCCGCTATCTCACCAAACACCAGCGTGCCGACGGCGCCTGGGACCCGCTCTCGAGCGGCGCCGGCCGCGAACGAGCACCATTGGGTCTGCAGCGTGGGGCAGCGGGCAAACGCGCCGAAACCGGATTGACCGGTCTGGCACTCCTCGCGCTCCTCGGTGCAGGCAATACGCATCAATCCGGCGAGTATCCCGAAGCGGTGTATCGGGGTCTCGTCTACCTGCTCGGCCGTCAACGCGATGATGGATCCCTGGCCGGAGACGCCTCTGTCTATGCTGCGCATTACTGCCATGCGATGGCATCACTCTCACTCGCCGAAGCGGCAGCCATGACTCAGGACCCGGCAGCCATCGAGGCAACCCGCCGCGCTATCGCGTACTCCAAATCAACCCAGCATCCGGTCACCGGAGGCTGGCGTTACACACGTGGTGACAGGGGAGACCTCAGCCAGCTCGGTTGGCAGGCACTGCTAATCGACGGAGCTCGGCGGGCCGGTGCGCTCGACGGCGAGGAGTCGATGCAGCGAGGTGTTGAGCGGTTTCTCACGACCGTGCGTAGCGGCCGGGCAGGAGGTTTGGCGTGCTATCGCCCGGGCGAGAGAACGACCCCCACAATGACCGCCGAAGCCCTCGCCGTGCGATTGCTCATCGGCGAAAAGGTGCCACCCGATACCGTTCAGGAAGCTGAAACCGCACTACTCGCCTCCCTCCCCGGCCATCAGATCGGACCGGACAACTATTACTACTGGTACTACGCCTCGCTCGCCTTGCACCAACTCCAAGACGACGCCTGGAAAAGCTGGAACCAGGCCATGAAACAGCGACTGCTCTCGACCCAGCAGAAAGATGGAAGTTGGCCCGACACCTCATTGTGGGGCGGCTATGGGGGCTCGGTCTACACCACCGCCATGGCCACGCTGTGCCTGGAGACCTATTACCGCCACGAACTCCGCGACAAGTCCGAGGCCCAGTAAGGAACGCGGGGACGATACGTGCTGAGCACCTCAGCCTCGCTTCGGGACGTCGATTGAACGATTGCAGCATTCTATCGATTGCTGAAGATAGCTCATGACAACGCCCCAACGGGGCAGTCCTACGACAGCCCCAGGCAACGCCCTCTTTATCCTACACATCTTTTCGGGTAGATACACAGGCACATAAAGGATCTCAGTGTGCTCAGGGAGGGCTGTGGCGATGGAATGGATTGAATCGGAGTTCGCTTGGCTTGAATTAGGCGACCTGAGACGAGAAAAACGCGTTAAAACGATTGTCGAGCAGTTTTCGAAAATCGCTGAGTCCCAACCCGGCGCATGTATGGGGGATTCCGATTTGGAAGCGCTCTATCGTGTTGCCAAAAATCCCGCAATCACAACAGACGCCATTTTGGATGCTCATCAACAAGCTGCGATTGTG
>NZ_SJPK01000002.1:0-253833 GCF_007859855.1 Allorhodopirellula solitaria | reverse complement strand
ACTTGGATCTGCGTTTGGCGCAGTCGACCGAAACGACACCAAAGTGAGAGGGACCGACCGCCTCGACTCGCTGCTGAATCACCCCAGCTGGCTTGCCGATGTAACGGGCCTGATTGGATTTTGACGATTTTGACGAACGTTTCTTGGTGGCGATTGCCATATCGGAGTTCCTTGATTGAAGGGGAAGTGAATTCCTTCAATGAAAGCACTCAGAATGCGCCCCTGGTAGTTATTTAGGCTAACTTGGGGACATACCAGGCCTGGCTCTCGTATCCAATGATCGTTCAAAAATGCGTCCCTGACGAACAAACGCTCGCCAGGGACCGACAACACCATTGGCGTACCGCTTTTGCAGGGAAACGCTGGCGACCGAGATAACCCTTGCCAAGCCAGCACCTCTGCAAAGCTCGGCTCCGTATCTCCCGGCAGTGCCAGTCTAACATTGATAATCACATCCCACAAATAAATCCTTGGATACTGGAGCCATGCCTTGAAAACCTCGGGCCCACGCTTCCGTCGGATGAGCCATATTTTTGCCTCAGCGCAATTCGCATGCTGACAGCTTTGTCGACCGACGGCTCCGACCGTCGCGAGAAGGGCAGGCGCCGGATTGTTTAGGGGTGGGGCAGCTCAGACGGGCGGAGCCGTCTGGCTACTTTGTAAAAACAATAGTCTTGGACTACTTGGCGTCCGCTTTCTTTGCGGCGGCGGCAGCTCGTTTTTCCGCTGCGGTGCGGTAGTCGACGACGTCCCAGACCAGGCCGAGGGCGCGAAGCAGGCGAATCGATTGCCAGGTGATGTCGAACTCCCACCATTTGTGACCGTGTTTGGCCATGCGTGGGTAGGCGTGGTGGTTGTTGTGCCAGCCTTCGCCGTAGGCGACGATTGCGACGAGCCAGTTATTTCGGCTGTCGTCGGTGGTTTCGTAGTTCTGGTAGCCGAACATGTGCGAGGCACTGTTGACCATCCAAGTCGCGTGCAGCACGAAGACGAGTCGTACGAACATGCCCCACAGCAGCATCGACATCGCCATGTAGAATCCGCCGAAGTAGTAGCCGCCTGCGAACAAGGCCAACGACGCGATGATATGAATCGGCAGGAACAGTGTATCAAACGCTCGCATCACGGGATCACGGTACAAGTCTGGAGCCCAACGCTTGAGATACTCCTTACGATCACCGGCGTGAGTGTGGAATGCCAACCAAGTAATGTGGCTCCAGATGCCGCCATCGTGAGGCGAGTGAGGATCCCCTTCCTGATCGCTGTGAGCGTGGTGCTTGCGGTGGTCGGCCACCCAATCCAAGGGCGAGCCTTCGCCTGCGAAGCAGCCAATGCCTGCGAATAGGTAGCGAACCCAGTTGTAAGTCTTCATGCCCGTGTGCGTCAGCAGGCGATGGTAGCCGAGGCAAATCCCCAGACTGCCCGCGACCCAGTGCAAGACGAAAGCAGTCACGACAGCTTGCCATGTGAAATAAAATGGGGCGGCGAGACACGCCAAGTGAGCCATCCCCAACCAACCGATGGCCCAGTAGCTCAGGTTGTCCTTGCGAACACGCTCCTCTTTGGTCGGACGAGCCATATCTCGCTTCTTGGCTGCCTTCTGATCGACGAGCGACGAGAAACCATCGGCATCCTCGGCGGCAGGGCGGTGTAACCCCTCGGCATCCTTCAACCGGCCGCCGTCCTCGAGTCCCGGGCGATTCCAGAGCTCTGCGTCGAGCGGGTCGAGCGTTTCAACTTCACCCTCGTGTGCGACGTCCGAAATGGGGTGATGGTGATGATTTTTGCCACCGCGATTGCGGGATGGTTCGGTAACAGTCGACATGAGAGTGCGATCCTGAACTCGTCGTGCGAAAGGGGAGTGTTAAAACTGCGAGTAGAATACAGCGGCTCGTCCGCTCCCGTGTCACACCGCAGGCACTAGTATGTAACGGCTGTGTAAATGTTTTGGCGACACGCTCGTTGCGACCTTCCCAGCCCCATCGCCAGCCGATGAATTTAGTGCAAAAACCAGTAAATGACGCGTCATTTCCCCTTTCCCGTAGTACCGATCACGAAGCCTGCGAGATGCCCGCATCGACGGATCCCCCATCGAAATTTGACGATTTTCTTGGACAACTGGCCTTGCGTGACCGATTACTGCGGCTCCTCCGCGGCTACTTTCACGAAAAACGATTCCTCGAAGTTCAACCGCCCTGTCTCAGCCGCGATTGTGTGATCGATGCCTATCTCGACCCGATTGGCATTCCCAGCACGGAGTTGGGCATCCCTCAGTCGCTGCAATCCGCCCCATCGCCGAGGTATTTCCTGCAAACGTCAGCGGAATCCGCGATGAAACGATTGCTGTCCCGCGGCGCCCCCTCCATCTTTGCGATCTCGCCAGTCTTTCGCCGTGCGGAGATCGGAGCCCGGCACAACATCGAGTTCACGATGCTCGAATGGTACGAGGTCGGGGGCGACGCGGCCTCTGCGATTGAGTTGCTCGGCAGGCTCGCGTGCCAGGTCTTCGGCAGCTCGAGTTATGAAACGATCAGCTACCAAGACGCTTTTGCCAGCCAGCTCGGGGTGGACCCCGTCGAATCACCGATCGAGCAGTTGAGTGAACGGGTCCGCGGGATCGACGCAAACCTGGCCAGTTCAATCGGCCCGGACCGCGATTCGCTACTGGACGTGTTACTGTCGCAATGTATCGAACCGCAGCTCGGTCGCAGCACACCGACGATCCTGACACGGTATCCGGTCACCCAGGCGGCGTTGGCGCGTCGGTGCGAGGACGACCCCCGATTCGCCCATCGATTTGAACTCTTTTACCGCGGCGTGGAACTGGCCAACGGTTACGACGAATTGCTCGATGCGGACGAGTTGATCCGCCGCTACGAGGTCAACAATGAGATTCGTCGCCGCGGTGGGCGAGAACCGCTGCCGGTCGACACGACGCTGGTCGCTGCGATGCGGCGGGGGCTGCCTCCCTGCAGCGGCGTGGCGGTGGGCGTCGATCGCCTGCAGATGCTCATCAGCGACGCGAAATCCATCGAGGAAGTCATCCCGTTGCCAATTACCATTGCGTGAATAAGCACTCTCCCACGCTCCCCCCAACTCCTGCTATGATTCGCCCCTACGCGATTCACTGCGTGCAATACTCGCCCCTTCGATCCTCCTCAACTAACTTGATTCGCTCATGGCGTCTGTTCCTGAATCCACTCCGCAAGGCCCCTCTGGACCAACGAAAAACCCGCTGACGGGAGGGCCTGCCGAGATCAGTGACAAAGTTCGCGCCGACCGGGAGTTGCTCCGCCAAGCCGAAGCTGACGGCACGACGTGGCGAGCCTATCTCAAATTGTCCGGTCCCGGTTGGCTGCAAAGCGCGATTACTCTGGGCGGCGGCTCACTGGCAGGGTCGCTGTTTCTTGGCGTGCTCGGTGGCACCAGCATGCTGTGGCTGCAGCTCGTCTCCATTGTGCTGGGCGTGGTGATGTTGTCAGCGATTAGCTACGTGACCCTGTCGACGGGCCGACGCCCCTTCGAAGCGATCAACTCGGAGATCAACCCGGCCTTGGGTTGGGGTTGGGTCATCGCCACGGTGATGGCCAATATGATTTTCTGCATGCCACAATTCAGTCTGTGCTACGACGCTCTGGACAGAAACCTGACCTCGCTTGGCAACGGCGGCGGGCTCGGCGGTGATGTGACGACCAAGTGGACAGTCACAATCTGCCTGCTGCTGGCCGCGGGCGGCATCGTGATGCTGAACCTGCGGGGGGGCCGCGCGGCGAAAATGTTCGACATTTTCCTCAAAGGGCTTATCGGCATGATCGTGATCTGCTTCTTCGGTGTCGCGATTCTGCTATTAAGCAAAGGAGAGATCAGCTTTGGCAATATGATGGTAGGAATGATCCCCGATTTCACTCAGTTCGTACGCCCTGCCGGCGACCTTCGTGAGCTGATCGGCGGCTTGGCTCCCGACGCTCAAACCTTCTGGTTGGACCGCTTAATGCCTACCCAGCGAAGCGTGATGATTTCAGCCATCGCGACCGCAGTCGGCATCAACATGACATTTCTACTGCCCTACTCGATGCTGGCGCGTGGTTGGGACCGAACCTTCCGGGGCCTGGCACGATTCGATTTGGCGACCGGGATGGCGATCCCCTTCGTGCTCGTGACGAGCTGCGTGGTGATCGCGGCAGCCTCTTCCTTCCACAACAAAATTGACGATAAACTCGCATCGACTGACGTCGCCGTCATGCAGCAATCTCCGCTGTTCCCGAAGGTGGAAAAGGATCTACTGCATCGCGTTGAGGCGACTCTCGGTGACGCTGCGGAATCGACCGATCAAGCAACGAAACTGCAGATGATGGCAGACTTGCCTGACGCGGAGAAACGTTTGGCGGGAGCTCTCGTTAAACGCGACGCATTTGAGTTGTCTCAAACGTTGGCTCCCCTGTTGGGCCAGAGCAGAGCAAAACTCGTCTTCGGGCTGGGCGTCTTTGGTATGGGATTCTCCACCATCATCATCTTGATGCTGATCAATGGGTATGCATTTCGCGAAATTTCTGGCCGCCCATCCAGTGAGGGCATGTTTGTACTCGGTGTGGCCGTCGCGGGGCTCACCGGCGCCAGCTGGGTGGCGATGTGGACCGATGATAGCTTGCGATTCTGGCTGGCGATCTTCGCCAGTACTTTCGCAGTGATGTTGCTACCGATCGCCTACTTCACCTTTTGGCTGATGATGAACAGCGATCGAATCCTCGGCGCGGACCGACCGACCGGCGGTAGCCGATTGGTGTGGAATGTCCTGATGGGGTTGGCGACTGCCGGTGCTGTCGCGGCCGCCCTGACGTCATTCCTGGAAAAATATCGTGACAAAGCCAACCCGCTGTCCTTCCAGATCGTCGCCACTATCTGGGTCCTTTACGGCATCGCCGTCGTGCTGGGGTTCTGGTGGCGGAAACGACGTGACGCGGCGAAGGCGGTTGAACAGACCGCTTAGCAACACGTCCCTTGACGATCGGTTCTCGCTCGGTTGGCTCAGATCGCTTTGAGACGGCACCGGCCTGCGCCACTCCGCTCGACGCATCCATGGTTCTGCCACTGATTTTGCTCCGCCGCAGCGACCGAAACTTTCCTATCGGAACGGGGTTTGAGCCAAACGCGGGTTTTGCGTCCACTAGGAGCACCCAGCCACCGTTTCGCCTAACCTTGCTACGATTTCGACAAGGGAACTTTCCCGGGCGCTGGACGTACATCGGTTCATACTCGTTTCACCACTGGCTGAGCTCATTGGTGACGGGGTGCACTGGTGACGGGGCGGACAGGACAGATAACCAACGCGATTGGGCCTGGGACCGCGACGACTCACTCCTCCTCCGACGGGATTCCCCATGAAGAAGCTACTTTCGATTGCACTTTGCCTGGGGCTTGTTACCCCTGCGGTGGCCGCCGACCTGAACAGCGACTGGCCGCAATGGCGTGGTCCGTCCGCCTCAGGCTCCGCCGCCACATCGCATCCGCCAACGACGTGGAGCGAATCGGAAAATATCAAATGGAAAGTTGACGTCCCCGGAGTGGGAAGCAGCACCCCCATTGTGATAGATGATCGCGTCTATGTTGCCACTGCCGTCAAGACGGACCGTGTTCAGGGCGGCGCCAACGCGGAGGCAACCACGACCGCCGATGCGAGAGAACGAAGCTCTGCAGAAAATGCACCCGGCCGTGACACGCAGCCCGGCGGTATCCGGCGTGGTGGTCGCCCGGGCGGCGACCGGCCCGAGGGCGGGCGGAGGCCTGGAGGTCGTCGCGGCGGTGGACGCGGTGGCTCGGGCGGTAGTGCGGCTCCCACCCATCTCTACGACTTCGCTGTCATTGCTTACGACCGAGCCACGGGCGACGAGATTTGGAACACCACCCTGACGTCCCAAGTCCCTCACGAAGCCGGTCACAATACCAACACATTCGCTTCGTTCTCACCGGTCAGCGATGGCGAGCGTCTTTACGTTTCGTTCGGTTCACGGGGCGTCTACGCTCTGGACTTCCACGGCAAGAAATTGTGGAGCAAAGATCTGGGTAAGATGCAGACACGCAATGGCTTCGGAGAAGGCAGTTCGGCGGCGGTTCATGATGGCAGCGTCGTGGTTCCTTTTGATCATGAAGGCGAGTCCTTCATCGCCGCGCTCGACGCGACCACCGGCGAGGAGCAATGGCGTCAACCTCGTGACGAACGAACGACCTGGGCGACGCCGCTGATCACCGAGTACCAGGGCCGCACGCAAGTGATCACTAACGGTAGCAACCGCGTCCGTAGTTACGACCTCGCGACGGGAGACGTCATCTGGGAATGCGGTGGCCAAGCGGGCAATCCGATACCGACGCCCGTCCGATTCGAAGACAATGTCATCGTGATGACAGGCTACCGCGGCTACGCGATCTATTCCATTCCGCTGAGTGCAACCGGCGATATCACGGACACCGACGTACCGACGTGGGTGGAGGAGGACGCGGCACCCTATGTCTCTTCACCAGTCCTCTATAAAGGGCAACTCTACTTTGTCAAAGCCAACAACGGCTTGCTCGTCTCGCGAGATGCCAAAACGGGCGATTTGCGAATCCGCCCCACCCGGTTACCTGGCGTGTCGACTGTCTATGCCTCACCGGTCGCCGCGGCTGACCATATTTACCTGACCGGGCGAGATGGCACGACGCTGGTATTCAATCACGGTGATTCCTTAGACGTTGTGGCCACGAACAAGCTCGACGAAGAGATTGATGCTTCCGCTGCGATTGTGGGCGATGAGTTGTTCTTGCGAGGGAAGCAGCATCTGTACTGCATCAGCAAGTAAATCGCTGAAGATAATGTCGACTCCTCCTTGAGAATTCCGGTGCCCGAAGTCACGCAAATCCTGCATCAGATTGGCATGGGAGACGCGGCAGCAGCAAGCGAGCTGTTGCCGCTCGTCTATGCGGAGCTGCGTCGTTTGGCGCAGTTCCGGATGCAGCGCGAAGTCGCTGGGCACACCTTGCAACCAACGGCTCTGGTCCACGAGGCCTACGTTCGCTTGGTTAGCAAACCCGCACACGCGGCCGGACCGAACGATACCCAGTGGCAGAACCGGGGACAGTTCTTTGGCGCAGCGGCCGAAGCGATGCGTCGCATCTTGATCGAGAACGCCCGCCAGCGCAAGAGCCTCAAACGCGGTGGCGAGTTTGCCCGTTTCGCGATTGCTGAAGATGATGCCATCGTCGATCCCAATTGCGTTGACGAATTGCTCGACCTCGATGCGGCGTTGAACAAGCTCGCCGACGAGGAACCGGATTTGGCGAGACTGGTTGAGCTGCGGTACTTCGCTGGTTTGAGCGTAGGTGAAACGGCGGATGCGATGGGCGTTTCCAGCCGCACGGTCAAACGCAACTGGTCCTTCGCCCGCGCCTGGTTGGGGCGGCAAATGCATAGCGAAGTCAACCGATGACGCTTTCCTGGCCTCGATGTCGACGGTAAGTCAGATGACGGAGTAAACCGACTTTCTTTCCCCATGTCGCTAGATCACGCCTCACTATGAAGAATTTTGGATTCTGGACGCTCACCTTCCTCGTCGTCGCCAACATGATCGGCGCGGGGGTGTTCACGACTTCCGGATTCGCTCTCGCTGATCTCGGGTCCCCGTGGCTCGTGGTGGTCGCCTGGGCGATCGGCGGCATCATCGCGGTGGCGGGCGCGTTCAGCTATGGATTGCTAGTCAAACGAATGCCTGAATCGGGCGGCGAGTACCTTTTTCTTTCGCGAGCGCTGCATCCCTCAGTCGGATTCATTGCCGGTTGGGTATCGTTGATCGCGGGATTCTCCGGTGCAATCGCATTCGCAGCGACGGCGTTGGAGAGCTATGTGGTCGGCCCTCGCAGCCTGCCGTCCTGGCTGCCTGCCGGTTCGGTCGCCGCAGCCTCCATTGTTCTCGCCAGCACTGTGCATGGCCTGCGGCCACGAGCGGGTGCTTGGATTCAAAACGCGGTCGTGATCGCCAAGCTCATCCTACTCGGTTCGGTACTCGTCTTTGCGGCAACGAAGATCGATGTGATTTCGCAAACTCACGGATCCGTGCCGGCAGAAAGTGCACTGAGTGGATGGCCGCTTGTCGCCGCCATGGCGGGTAGCCTGGTTTGGATTTCCCTGAGCTATTCCGGATTCAATGCGGCCGTCTATGTTGCCGGCGAAGTCAATGATGCCCACCGGCAGGTACCACGAGCTCTCGTTGCGGGCACGATGGTCGTGGTGGTGCTCTATGTGCTACTCAACGCGATCTTTGTTTATGCGCCGAGTCCGGAGAGCATTTCGGGTCAGCCAGATGTCGCTGCGATCGCAGCGCGCGCGTTGGGAGGACCATGGTTTGAGAACTTCGTTCGCTGGACAATCGCGGCCTGTCTGCTGACATCGGTCTTCAGCATGATGATGGCGGCGCCACGGGTCTATGCAAAGATGGCTGATGACGGATTGATGCCAGCCAAACTTCGGTTCCAAGGCGACAGCCCCGTGGTGGCAACGGCAGTCCAGATGGTTCTTGCGATCGCCTTGGTAGCGCTCTCGAATTTGCAGGGGCTGTTGTCCTATCTCGGCCTCACCCTGTCGATCACAGCAGCGTGTTCGGTCGCCTGCCTATTGTTGCCGTCAGTTCGTCGCAAGCCAGTGCTTCATCCCGTCCATTGGTTGCCCATCGCCTACGTCACCTGCACCCTGATCGCGGCGACGATTCTGACCGTTTCTGACCCTTGGCAGATTGTGGGCACGGCGATCACGTTTCTCGCCGGCGGTATTGGGTACTGGGTCGCTCGGTCCCAAATGTCTGCAACCGACCGTTCCAACCGGGGAGTTTGAGCATGCCAATCGGACACGAGCGGACGATTTTCCTAGACGCCCTCGAGATTACGTCGCACGACGAACGGGCTGAATTTGTTCAGCAGGCCTGCGCCGGTGCCCCAGAATTGGTGGCCGAGGTAATCGAATTGCTTCGCGAGCATGAACGTGACGACAATGTAATCGACCGACCGTTGGTCGCGGGCATGATTCCGACCATCAGTCGCTTGGAGCCCCATTCGTCCCGGTTGGGACACAAGACCGGCACGATGGTCGGTCCCTACAAATTAATGGAACAGGTGGGGGAAGGCGGTTTCGGCTTGGTGTACGTCGCCGAGCAGCAACATCCCGTTCGCCGGCGTGTGGCATTGAAGATTATCAAGCCCGGCATGGAATCGCGTGAAGTGATCGCTCGTTTCGAAGCCGAGCGGCAAGCACTGGCGATGATGGACCACGAGAACATCGCCCGCGTGTTCGATGCCGGGATGACCGATGACGGCCAACCCTACTTTGTCATGGAGCTTGTTCGCGGTGTCCGCTTGAACGAGTTCTGTGACAACCATCGACTCGACACGCAAGCTCGACTGCAGCTGTTTGTTTCGATCTGCAACGCGGTCCAACACGCGCACCAAAAAGGAGTCATTCATCGCGATCTGAAGCCATCCAATGTGCTCGTCACGCTGCAAGATGGACGCCCGGTCGCCAAAGTAATTGATTTTGGAATTGTCAAAGCGATCGGACAGAGTCTGACGGACAAGACCATCTATACGCGTCTGGCATCGATGATCGGCACGCCGGCCTACATGAGTCCTGAGCAAGCCGAGATGAGCAACGTGGACGTCGACACCCGTAGCGATATCTATTCGCTCGGCGTGATGCTTTACGAGCTGTTGACCGGCTCGACACCATTCACCCGAGATCGCTTGAACAGTGTCGGCTTCGATGAGCTTCGCCGGATCATCCGCGAGGAGGAACCACCGCGTCCGAGTGCTCGATTCAGCACACTGGGAAACCCTTTATCGACGACGGTTTCGACCAACCGGCGACTGGAGCCGGCCAAGCTGGTTTCGCTGATGCAAGGGGATCTGGATTGGATCGTGATGAAGGCGCTCGACAAGGACCGTAGCAGGCGGTACCCGAGCGCTATCGCGATGGCCGAAGACATCTCGAGGTTTTTGAAAGGGCAACCTGTCGAGGCGCGTCCGCCATCGACAGCGTATCGATTTTCCAAATTCGCGCGCCGCAACAAGGTCATGCTCTTCACGCTGAGCATCATCGCGACCACGTTAGTTGTGGGCACGGCAGTGAGCGTTTGGCAAACTCGCCTGGCATGGAGTGCGTTGCAGAAGGCGCGAGCCGCGGGAGCTGAGGCGACCCAGTCACGCGATGAACTCGAACGCTTTACCGACCGGCTCAAGCGAGCGAATCGTTTGCTAATGTCGGGCCGCGCGCACGCCGAAGCCGACGATTGGGCGAGCGCTTATGCGGCCTACACTGACGCCACCGAGATCCAGCCGCGCTACTTCCACGTTTGGATGGAGCGGGGAGCGATGCTTGCCAAGGTGGGTTTGTGGGAGGAAGCGGCTGCCGATTACGCCAAGGCCGTCGAACTGGGGGTTCCTGTCGATGGGGCTGAATTTCACGGCATCCCTCAACTACTGCTCTGGACCGGTGATGTGGCCGGCCAGCGACAGCTCGCTCAAGAGAGGTCTCAATCGGGAGACAAACGCTCCTGGGGAGCCATTTTGCGTGGACAACTGGTCGGTGAACTCTCGCCCGCTGCGATCGAGCGTTTGATCGACCTGGGAGAGCGATTGTTGCTCGAAGAAGCTGACCCTACGACTGGCCGAGAGCCTCTGCAGTCCTGGATGCCCCTGGGCGCAAAGTTCTACATTGCGGGCTGGGCAAATCTGCGAGGCGGCAATCTCAGCCTAGCCATCGAAAGGCTGCAACAAGCCTACGACGACGCCCCGGATTGGCGTGGCCGCGGGATCAGTTTCCCGTTACTAGCGATGGCTTATCACGAAACCGGCCAAGCAACCGCTGCCATGGAAACGCTCCAGAAATCACAGGAGGCACTGGATGGGTGGTTCCATGAGTCCGTTGAAAATCACCAAGGAATGCCTCCGATTCCCTGGTTCGACTGGGTTGAATTCCTCATCAATCATCGGCAAGCCACCTTGCTCATTCGTGGTGAAATCATGCCCGCCGACCCGCGGCTTGAGCATCAAAGAGCCCTGGCCGAAGCCGCCATTCGGTAGGACAGCAGTTCTTTGGAAAAATCGTGTCCCCCTCCGTGCCTGCATCTCGCATTACATTCCAGATCGGGAGTGGCGTAAGCTTCCAGCTTGCGGTCGGCAACAATCGGTAGCTGGAAGCTTACGCCAGTTCTCAACTCGTCAGCTATTGTTCACCCGACGATTCCCGTTGACTGAAGAACCTAGTCGCCTCATTTTGATTTGATCGCGTGGGCAACGCCGCGCGGTTGCACCCAACCCCGGGGCGATACCCGCGTGGTGATAAAGAGTACGGAGTAGTTTGATGAATCAACCGACCGACATTGAAGTCACTTGCCAGCAAGGTCACGGTTTGCGGGCACCTCGCCGTGCGATCGGCCGAACTCTGCCATGCCCAATCTGCGGTTCCTTGGTCACCATCGAATCTCGCCTAACTTCCATGTCAGATACCGGAATACTCCGGATCCTCGATGACAGGATTGCGACAATTGCATCAAAGCAGGCTTCGCCGGCCGCTGCAGCCAAACGCGACGAGTTATCCGACACCGGCGTGATGCGCATCCTGGGTGACTGTGTGCCATCGGCGAACTCATCCCCATCGTCTAGCGACGCATCGACGCAGGTATGTCCTCGATGTGGATCTCACATTCCCGCAGCAGCTTCCGCATGCCAGCAGTGTGCGTGTTACACTGAACCTGCCCCGGATTATCTCCGCGATCTCTCGAGCCCTCAAAACACGCTTTGATCGGTGCATCCACTATGAATCGTAAAACCGCAGATCAGTTTGACCAACGCCTCCTCGACCTCTATGACGACTACGCCCACGGGCGTTTGAACCGGCGCGACTATATTCGCGGATTGACCGCGTTCGCTGTAGGCGGATTGACCGTCGAAGCTCTCCAAGAAAGTCTCTCGCCCAACTACGCATGGGCCGAGCAGGTCGCCGCGGACGACCCCCGCATCCAGACCGAGACCATTACTTATGACTCTCCCGAAGGCGGTGGAAAGATCAGCGGGTTGCTCGCCCGGCCCGCTAACTCGGCAGGCAAGAAGCTGCCCGCCGTTCTCGTCATTCACGAGAACCGAGGTTTGAACCCCTACATTGCTGACGTCGCTCGTCGGCTGGCCACGGAGGGTTTCCTCGCCTTAGCTCCGGACGCGTTGTCACCCTTGGGCGGCTATCCCGGTAACGATGATGAAGGGCGAGCGATGCAGCGCAAGCGGGATCGCGACGAGATGTCCAAGGATTTCATCGCCGCAGCAAAACTACTCGACTCACACCCACTGTCGACCGGGAAGGTCGGCGCAGTCGGGTTCTGCTACGGTGGCGGTGTCGTCAATCAGCTCGCTGTTGAATTGCCCGATGTGCTCGACGCCGGTGTCCCGTTCTATGGCAGCCAACCCGATGAGGCGGACGTGGCGAAGATCGAAACACCACTGTGTATCCAGAACGCCGAGCTCGACCGCCGCATCATGGCTGGGGCTGAAGCGTTCGATGAGGCCCTCGCCGCCAACAATGTCCCCCATGAGTCTCACGTTTATCCGGGCGTCAATCATGGCTTTCACAACGACACCACTCCCCGCTACGACGAAGCCGCCGCCAAACTCGCTTGGCAACGCACGATCGCATGGTTTGAAAAGTATCTCACCAGCTAAGTTGGGCAGCCCACCCATTGGCAAAACCCGCCAGTTCCCGATGATGATCCATCCTGGGAAAGCGGAACCGTCAAGATGAAATCACCACAGTCACATCGATCGGCGACGAGACGCGGCCAAGACCGCATCTCGATGACCCCGATGATTGACATCGTGTTTCTGTTGATCATCTTTTTTCTCGTCTCGAGTCATCTGTCGCGTCAGGAGACCAGGCACCCTGTCACCTTATCGGAGGCCGATGCGGGGGAACTCGATGATGGTGAATCTGCCGCTCTCACGATCACACTCGACCGGGACGGAAAAGTATTTCTCGCCAGTGAGGTGATACCGCGAGAGGATTTTCCTGGCCGCTTCGCAGCCTACCAGGAATCACGAGCGTCCGCCGCAGATCCATCTCAGAGGAAGGTGCGACTGCGTGTCGACCGCACCCTCCCCTATCGTGATGTCGAACCCATCCTCAAAGAACTTGCCCGCCAGAGCGTTGCCGACGTCTCGATCGTCGTTAGCCCCCGTGATACCGCTTCGCCTTCGGCGGTCGTGCCATGAAAGCGCCTCACCGCCGCGCATCCGCCCACGACGAACCCGGCATGACATCCATGATCGATGTGGTGTTCCTGCTATTGGTATTTTTCGTCTGGACAAGCAGCTTTGATAAGCCGGAACGAAACCTCGCCAGCCAGATTGCGATGTCGCAAAGCGAGCTGGAAGAGATCAATTCGCAGGGCCAGGCGACGTCGGATACTCTGCCAGACGAAGACGCACCGCGCAGCGAAGACGTCGTCGTGCGGATAATTGAGGATGAAAGCGGACTGCGCTATCAGGTCGGAGCGGTCGACTTCGCCGCTATCGGTGACGTGCTGCCTCGACTGCAGAAAATCGCGGCGCTGCCGACGAGCACCGTATTGATCGTTGACCCCGATGACGGTGTCTCCTTTGACGATTGCATCGAGGTTTTCGACCATGCTGTCCGGTTTGGGTTTCCACGCGTGCTGTTTGCCGTAGACTGAGCGAAGGCGACCGGTGAAACCGTGTCCGTTCAACGATTGCGTCGTTTCTCAAAACCAGCGAGGTCGAGCGTATTGGCGACATCGCTCGCCGTCAGACCACCCCGCCGAGCTTGCAGGATTCCAAATGGCATCACGCCGAGTCCTTCAATACTGTGGGCGTCGGTATTGATCACGATCGGGATGCCCATCCGCTTGGCAGCGGCAAGGTGGGTGTCATTGAGATCCAGTCTCGCAGGATTGGCGTTGAGCTCTAGAAACGTGCCATGCTGGTCAGCGGCTTGCATGACCGCGTCCAAGTCCACCTGGTAGGCTTCGCGTCGATTGATCAACCGTCCCGTCGGGTGGGCGATGCAATCGATGTGAGGGTTTTCGATCGCACCGAGGATCCGGTCGGTGATTTGGTCCCGTGATTGTTTTTGACCGAAATGCACGCTCGCCAACACCCAATCGGCTTGGCTGAGCACGGTGTCGGGCAAGTCCATCTCACCCGACTCCAAGATGTCACATTCGATCCCACAGAGAATGGACAGACGCCCTTCGTACTCCGGCCGAATCTCTTGGATGATCTTCCATTGTTCGAGTAGTTTCTCGCCGGTGAGTCCCCCTGCCACGTTAACACGTTGGCTGTGATCGGTAATCGCGATGTATTGCAGTCCGCGTTCGATCGCGGCGTCAGCCATCTCACGAATCGTATTTTGACCGTCGGTGGCGGAGGTGTGCATGTGCAGGTCTCCACGGATTTGATCGATCTCAATGAGATCCGGCAATTGATGTTGCTCCGCCCATTCAAACTCATGGCGGTCCTCTCGCAGTTCGGGCGCAAAAACGGGTAACCCAATGGCGGCATATACCTCCTCTTCGGTGGCACCGGCAACCCTGGTATCGTCGTCGAGGCGAAAGACACCGTATTCGTTGATCTTCAATCCCTGTTCTTTGGCGATGCGGCGGACGTGAATATTGTGTGCTTGGCTGCCGGTAAAGTACTGCAGGGCAGCTCCGAACTCCTCGGCGTCGACGAGCCGCAGATCAACTTGAAATGCTTTACCGAGCCGGATAGAGATTTTCGTATCACCGCGTGCGATCGTCGAGACGCGTCCGGGGAAGGCCTCGAAGTGATCCATTGCCGCAGCTCGATCGGTCGCGACGGCGAGCAGATCGAGATCGCCGACCGTCTCACGCCCGCGGCGATAGCTGCCCGCCCACTTCAACTGCGAAATCTCATTGCATCCCTGCATGTGAGCGCTTAGCTCGGTGACAATTTTGTCCGCCGAGGCCCAATAGATTCGCTCCGAGGCGGCTTTGGCGATCGCTAACCCATCGAGGATCATGGCTTCCGTTTTCTTGCCGAACCCTTTCAACGCAGCAACCTCACCTGCATGACAGGCGGCCGCCAGATCGTCGAGCGAGTTCAGCTCCAACGCCTCGTGCAGTTTGCTCGCCTTCTTCGCTCCCAGTCCGGGGATGCGAGCCATGGCGATGACGACTTCAGGGACTGCCTGTTGCAACTCAGCGAGCTGGGGGAGGGAGCCCGTTGCGAGTAGAGTATCGATCTTCTCAGCGAGTGTTTTGCCGATCCCGCTAAGGCTGGCGAGATCCCGATCGGGATCAGCGGCAATCTGTGAGATGGGCTCATCGAGATCCCGGACCGCCCGCGCCCCGTTCTGATAGGCCCGGATACGAAACGGATTCTCACCACGAAACTCGAGCAGTTCAGCGAGCTCCTCAAAAACGGCCGCGATCGCGGAATTGTCCATTCGGTGACATCCTGGTAGGAGAGTGAGACTAGGGCGATAAGAATCGGGTAGACTGATAGATCGATTCTGGGCAAATGCCAAGGATAGGCTTCTCAATGGATTTTAACATATGACAGCAATTCCTCGTCGACGTCGTCAACGACCTGTCAGAGAACAGGTCTCGGAGGCTTCGGGAAAGTATGCTCGTGATTCGGCCACCCCGTCATCCTCCACATTGGCGGAGCGTTCTTCGGCGACCGCGCCGGTATCGTCGCATCCCAGTTCGACGGCACCGTGCCCACGCGATCCCACCGCACTCACTGGGCTCGCGGTTTGGATTCGCCAAAACCAGCCGACACGCGACCGGATTTATACCGAACAGGCCCGGATCCATGCCGAGATGCTGCGTTTGAGCCGGGCGATTGATCGACCCAACTTTCGCCGCGTTGGCCGCGACGACTTGGTGCGACTGATTCATCTGATGGACGAAGCGTTTTTTGAATCCCGGGTGTTGCCAGTCGCCAAAGCCGAGGGGCTCGACTTCAAATTCTCCTCGCGGATGACCAGCGCCGCAGGGAAACTCGTCACACGCTATCCCAACGGCCATAAAAATGCGCCGCGGACGTTTGAGTTGATCTTGTCCTCAACGCTGCTCTTCCAAACCTTTGAAGACGTCAACCGGCCCGTGACGGTGACCGGGCGGAAGTGCCGTGATCGTCTCGAAGCATTGCAACGCGTGGCTGAACATGAAATGACGCATCTGATTGAGATGTTGATTTGGAACTGCGGCAATTGCTCCCAATCTCGATTTCAGGGAATCGCCAACGCGTTCTTCGCACATACCGACTATCAACACGACCTGATTACCCAGCGTGAGCGGGCGGCGGCGAAGTTCAACATTCGCGTCGGCGATGTCGTCTGCTTCGACAGCAACGGCGCCAAGGTCGTCGGGCGGGTCAACCGGATCACGCGCCGGGCGACGGTACTCGTAGCCGACCCCAAGGGTGAGCAGTTCAGTGACGGCGGGAGGTATACACGCTGGTACGTGCCGCTGGAGCAGCTACGCCCGGTCTCGTAGCGTTTCCGTCACACGACCGGACCCCTCTCGCCAGTCAACGTCACCGTTCAACGTCGGCTCGCCCGGCGATGTTGCCCCGTCGCCATCTGGCCGGATGAGTAGGCCGGAAGGGTTCCGTAGGCCCGTTCGTGGAACATGGCCAATGAGCGCAGTGCGTGTGCCCGATAACCAACGCCCGCATCATCGATTTCAACCCGCCGCATCGCGGAAGTGAGAAACCGTACTGCGGAAACAACGGGTCGGTTGACGATTTCTTCATCGGGTAGGTGGGTCAGCAGGAACTCGAGCATGTGTCCCGTCGTCTGAACCTTACGCGATACGTCTCCATTGTCCTGGCGGGATTCAAACCAATCCGTGCTGAAGGACCCGTCACGATTCTGAAGCGTGTAGGTATAGTCGACGAAGTCATCGAGAAACTGCTCGGCCCGTTTCCATTGACCTTCGATGGGCTGGCCTTCCAGGCGCCGCTTACGAAGGGCATGAGCAAAGCCCATCAAACGGTGCGTTCCCCCACATGCTGCTCCCACGATGGGTTCGTCCAGCTCGGCCGCGATCAGGCGTTCAAAGTCCCATGTTTCGCCGTGGGCGCCGGTCCAGGTGGCATTGGTTTCGAGGTAGTGCGAGAGTCCGATCAAGGAGAACGTGAGCTCCTTTCCTTCTTCGCAGGCTGCCGCTTCAATCTTCACCAAGTCCTCAATCGTGAACTTGCGGTTGTCGGCGTAGAGCGGATAGCTCGCTGGAACCTCGGCGAGGGACAGGACGGCCAACCATTGGGCTTGGTGCCCCTGCAGTCCCGTTCCTTCTCGGATTTTCAGCCGCCCTCCCTCGGTGGTCATCAAGCGGTTTCCACGGCAGACATTGTTCCCCGCCATCCAGGCGATCGCACTGTAATTTCGCCGCCGTGCGATGATGCGGGTGTCGGTTCCGTAGACCATGATGGCGTGCATCATCCCCCAGTTGCTTCGCGAATCCGCTTTCTCGGTTCGCCCATAGAAACTGCGGAGCGTTTGCTCGATCGGCTGCTGCAGACGCGTGATGTCCGGACTGAGTTCGGCGGCCGCGCCGATACCGTCGTGCGATTTCACACGGCCGGTGGCATCCAGTGGCACCGCGTCTTCGCTGGCGAGACCTTCATCTGAAACCGACGGCAGCTCGGACGATTCCTTTTTCGATTCAAACTTGTCGTCCTGCGTCGCGGGTTGCCCTGTCGCGTCCTGGGCGGGCGGAAACGCGTCGACGGGGTCGACGACCAGTGGCTGGATATCGATGGCGGATAGACGTGAGTCATCCCGAACGAGACTTGGCTGCTCGGCGGTCGTCGCGTCGTCCCTGTCTGAATTACTGGCATCGAGACCAGCTTCAGCTTCAGCATCGGCTTCGGCATCGAGATCCGTCTGAGCAGCGATTTCTGTCGCGGCATCGGTGTCGGTGTCGGCAGCGGTGTCTGGCGTGACCTCGGCTACCCCGACCGCATCCCCTTCATTGTTCCCGTCGTGCGGATTGATCGCGTTCCGCTTGCCGCTCTCTGCATCGGCATCCACATCGGCGTGGTCGGGCAACTCGTCGATCGGCGGCAACTTCGCCAATTTCCTGCGAGCGGCCGGCAGATCTTCGAGCGATGGCATCCCCACGACGGGAGACAGTTTCGGGAGACCACTGCCGACGGTGGCGCTGCTAGACGAGCCACCATCCTGATCCGAGGAACTCTCCGCCTCACTTTTGACTGAACCGCTCTGGGCGTCACCCGCATCGACGTCGGCGGTACTGTTTTGTGGTGCCGAAAGGATAGGTGGCAAATCGCGAAGTGGTTGAGTTTGCCGTGCTTGACCACGCGGCTGCCAAGCGTCCTGTGATCGGTCTCCTGTCACGGGATCCGTATGATCCGGCTCGCTCGTATCGGACTGGCTCGTATCGAGTTGGCTCGTTTCGGATTGGCTGGTTTGGGGGGATTGTGTTTCAGGGACCGCCCACTCCCCGGACGTTGGCTCGCCGCCCTGATACGGTTCGTCAACGTCGATCCAGGCGGGAACGCCGCGCCGGTTCGAAACGGGGACCGCATCAGGTTTGCCAGACCCGCCGGCCGGCAGGTCGCGGGTCACCACTTGCCTGGGCGGCAACTCGCGGAGCGTCGACTCAGCCTGCTGAGATTTCGCTGGAAGGTTTTTCGGCGGGAGCAGCTCGATCGAGGAGCCGACCGAATCGTCGTACCCGCCTGGCTGCAGTCCTAGCACGGAGTGGACTGTGGGCGTCGGCTGGGACGACGGGACTTTCACAGGCGCACGCAAACTCAGATCGTCGAGTTGGGTGGCTTCCATCTCGTCAGCGGCGCACGGCAACGTGCTGCCCATCAGCATGGGTGAGGCACACCCCATCATCAACCACAACGCCAACGTCCGGCGGCGCCTTCTTCGGCGACCCGGGCTATAAACGGCTGTTTCACGCGATGGGTACTTTGCTAGCACAACTACTTCTCCGAGGACAACTGGTTCTACCGTACCTATCGGGTGGCGGCGCCCATAAGTTCAACCCAATATGTTGGGCAAACGGGCAACTTCCGGCACCGCTGACAAGGCCTACTGATTTTCATTGAGAAGGTCTCTTTCTCGCCCCCTGGCATATACAGGCTTTCGCTTGGCAGGGGCGAGTTGTTAGCGGTTCTGGTTTGGAAGAAGCCGCCGAGCAAAACGCTTTCCCTATTTCAAGGACCGTCCCACAGCCGATAGAGGATGCTATCCATTTGCCAACGCAACCGACGATCGACGCAAAGATTTTCAAGAGCACATTCAGGCCGTGAAACTCATCGGTGCGGGGGGTGATCTGACAGGTCTGGGTTCATCTTGCGACCAGTCGATCCGTTGGAGTAGCTTTGCCCTGGTACTCTTCGCGGTCTCCGCGAAGCCAATTCGCACGTTCCGCATGGATGCTTGCCGTGTCGCCCCAACCAACCCCCTCGCGTGGAAGCGGTCCTGCCGCCGCCCCGGTCACACCTTCGCCCGCCGCCTGTTCGCTCTCGCAGTTGGAACAGGTACGCATGATCCGCGACACGATGATGTCCGAGTCCCGGGCCATCGGCGACGCGGTCACATACGCCTCTTCCGCTGCCGCCGAGGCGGCCCAGCAGGTAGCCACGTGCCAGGGATCGGTTGTCTTGACGGGTGTTGGCAAGGCCGGATGGATCGCTCAGAAAGTTGTTGCCACCCTCGCCAGCACGGGATCGCCATCGCATTTCCTGCATCCCAGTGAGGCGATTCACGGCGATTTAGGTCGTGTCCAAGAGACCGATTGGGTGATCGCATTCTCGAATTCAGGTCGCAGTGAGGAAGTGGTGCGGGCCTGCCAATATCTCCAAACTCAGGCCGCCGGGCTGATCGCGATCACCGCGGACGAAACCAATCCGCTGGCCGAACTCGCTGATCTCGTCGTCCCGATGGGCCGACACCGCGAGGCATGCCAGCATGGATTGGCACCGAGCACGACGACCGCCGTGATGCTGGCCGTCGGCGATGCGATCGCTCTGCTGGCCTCGCGTCTGCGTGGTTTCAGCCCCTCGGATTTTGCAAAGTACCATCCCGGCGGCGCCCTCGGCCGCAAGCTCTGCAGTGTGGATGATGTGATGCGGGGGATGCATGAGTGCCGGGTATCCTCCGATGAACTGCCCGTTCGCGAAGCCATCGCTGGGAAATCCCCTGAGCGTCGTAGCGGCGCGGTCCTGCTGATTGACAGCACCCAACGCCTGAGCGGCATCTTCACCGATAGTGATTTGGTCAAACTGCTGCAGCGGCGTCAGGAAAACAGCCTCGATTGCCCCGTCCGAGACGTCATGACACGAACGCCCGTGGTGATTCAAAGCGGCACACCGCTCGCCGAAGCTGTCGCGATTCTGTCCGAGCGACATATCAGCGAACTGCCCGTCGTCAGCAAGGATGGGCAGCCGGTGGGAATGATCGATATCACCGACCTGATCGCCGCTGGAGACCTGAGCACGAGCGATCACGGATCGGCGATCCTCCCCATGAACGCGAACCAAGACGAGAAACCAGCATCGTGACCTCACCGCTCACCCCATCCCAACGGCTGCACAGCGACGCGGAGTTCGCTGCTGGTATCACCTGCATTCTCTCGGACGTCGATGGCGTGATGACCGATGGACGGATCACGTATCTCACCGCTGAAGATGCTCCGTGCCGAGAACTGAAGTCGTTTCACGTCCGCGATGGACTCGGAATCAAACTTTGGATGCGAAGCGAATTTCATTTCGGCATCATCACAGCCCGCTCAAGTGAGTTGGTTGCCCACCGGGCTGCGGAACTTGGCATCGCTCATGTGTGTCAAGGCGCCAGCGACAAATGGGTTGCTGCCCAGTCGATGATGGATGCGATGGGGGTTCGTCCGGAACAGGTTTGTTACATCGGCGACGATCTGCCAGATATCAAGGTGATGCGGCGAGTCGGATTGGCAGCCGCCCCCGATGACGCTGCCACCGACGCTCGTGAGTCGGCCCATTGGACGCTGCGTGCTCGCGGCGGAGAGGGCGCGCTACGAGAATTGATTGAGCGTCTGCTACGTGGCGGGGATCGATGGCGAGAACACTTGGCGAAAGAGGAGTGATGGCGAGCCCTTTTCGCGATTATCTCATCGGACTCACCGTGATCGTTGTCGCTGCCTGCGGCTATCAGTTCACGGCGGCGAAGTGGCTCGAGCCGCCCGAGGTCGAGCATGCGCCGATCGCAAAGCGGCCGTTGACCGATACCGACCAATCCCTCGCTGACCTCTATCCCGCCGATGCCTGGCAGCGGGGCCGGGCGATTCGTTTGAAGACCCAAGACGGCATGCTGCTGTTTCAGAACTGGGAACAGAACAAAGACGAACGCGATGGGGGCAAAAAGTGGCGTCTCTGGCCGATCACGATGGTCATCGGCCGGGGATTGTCCGCCGATGCGTCGAGCGAACCGATCCTGATCGAAGCGGCCGAGGGAGCCGTCATCGAGTTCAGCGCCGCACTCGATGTGATGAGCGGCGTGGCACCGACGATCCAGCGAGGCCAACTACTCGGTGACGTCCATATCCAGCGAGTTCAGGCCAACCCAGCACTGGCAGCAAACGGGGCCGCTGACGCCGATCCGGCCGCTGAAATGCCCAACGCAACTTCGGGTCAGGGACGCGGTGGATTGTCGGCATACCAACTCAGCCTTGCGGCGAACTCCTCGGGCGATGACCAAACACTCGACATTCGTACCGCGAACGTCGGTATCGATCGTCGAAAAATATGGACGACCGAAGCGATTGAGATGCAGGTGGGCCGCGCCGTCATGGTCGGCCGCGACCTGACATTGCACCTCGCCGCCTCGACGGGCAGCCCAACGTCGAAGTCGAACCTCGCCCGCTCGCTCGACCGCATGGAGCTGATCTATCTGCGAGAACTCACCCTCCCGCTCGGCAAGGGAGGCGATCCTCAGTCGCCCGACGATACCGAGGATCGCGGCGTCGTGGAGGTTCACTGCGATGGACGTATTGAATACGACTTTGCCATGGACCAGCTCTTGCTCGATCGCAACGTCCGCTTGATCCATCAATCGCCCCGCACCACGCCAACGCACTCCGTCTACCGCCAGGCCGAGCGAAGCAATAGCTCATCGACACCGATCCCAACTGGCACGCCCGACCTGGATCAATTTCACTGCAACTCGCTTCGCTTGACATTGCGAGATCCGCTCAACTCGAGTCGCGAGCGGGCCACCGCACTGGATTGGATCGATCGCATCGAGGCCACCGGCGACCCCCTCCGTTTGTCGATGACTTCGCAACAATTTGACCTGACCGCCGGTGAGATCTTGTTCGATCCCTTGAAGGGTTGGTTGGTCGCCCGCGCTCGATCGGGTCCTGCACCAACGACTGGCCAACGAGATGAACCGTCGACTGTGGGCGAGGCGGAGTCGATGGTGAAGATTCGCCGTGGCGACCTGCATGCAACGCTGTCGCAGATCGTTTATCGATTCGACCCCAAACTGCCTCAGCAACTCGGGTCGGTCGAGGTGCAAGGCGGCGGGCAGGTGGACTATGTCGCTCTCGATTCGGTGTTCCAATCATTCGCCTGGCGGGACAGTCTGCGGGTGGCACCGCTCGATGTGGCCACCACGGATAACCTGCATGTGCGTTTCGGCGTGTGGTGCGATGGCGCCATCCGCAGCCTCTTGGCCGATGGGGGCTCTTTCGAAACCGATCGGATCGAAGGCGTCATCAAGCCGATTGAGCCGTCCGCGACACCCGCCACGAACGGCACGCCAGCCCAACAGGGGAGCCTCGATCAACGCTGGTTCCCGGACCGTTTCGCTGCGATCGGGAATGTGCGTGTTCGCTCTCGCTCCCTGCACGCCAACACGCCACAGATGAACCTGTTCTTCGAACAAAGCCTCGAGTCGCCCCAACCCAAGGACGACGTCGCCGAAGGTTCCTCGATTCGGAAATGGGTCTCTCAGCCAGAGTCTGCGCCGAGCACGCCGCCGGGACACGGAGGGCAAGTTGCACAGTCCAAGCAGAAGTCTGCCGTCAATCAACCTCCGGCGACCATCCGAGGTGATCAGGTTACCGCCAAGCTCACCTTCGGTGACGGTGAGCTGACCGCTACCGACCTGAGTGTCGTGGGGAATGTGGAAGTCACTCATTCTCTGCAACTGCATGAAAAACGGGCTGCCAGCGTGGCCGCGAATCCAGCCACGACCGCCAAGACGATGACAGCGGTAATGACAGGAGATCAACTGCGGCTACGCGATAGCGGTGGCAGCGGTGACGTTTTGCAATTGGGCAGCCAGTCGCAGGTGCCCGCTCGACTCGAGCTCGGCGATGGCTATTTCGTGGGCCCTGAAATCCAAGTTCGTCCCGACGACAACTATATCTGGATCCCTTCGGCGGGTGAATTCGTCGTTCCCACGGCATTCCTACCCGCCCTGGGTAATGACGCGCTGGGTAACGGATTAGCCGGAGGCACCACGGGCGCGGCTCGCGGCATGAATGATCCCGGCAAACAGACGCGTTGGACGCAGAGTCCTCGGGGTCGTTTCGGAGGATCGATGACATTCGACGGACGTGTCGCCACGCTCGGTGGAGGCGTGCTGCTACAAGCCGCGATCGCTCAGGGACAAGAACCGAGCGAGTTGACCATGCAAGGCGACGAATTGACGTTCACACTGGAAACCCCGGTTGATCTGCGGTCGCCAGGCACCTTCAAAGCCACCCGTCTTTCACAGGTATCGCTGCGGCAGACATCGGATCAACCTGTTGAACTTCATGTCAATCGATTCGCGGCCGATGGCGTTCGTGAATCTCGGCACGAAATGGTCGTCTCCCAATTGAGCTGGATTCCCGGCCAAGCTCCAACGGGTGGATCAGCTCATCCTTCGGACGCTTCGCCGCTTCAAGGACAAGTCATTGCGCCGGGGGCTGGATCGTACCGCGGATGGTTCCGGACTCCTCCCAAACCGCCTCGCAGCGCGGACGTCGCGACCGTCAGCGGTGGAGCTTCCCGCGCAGCTGTTCATACCGAGGGGATGATCGAGGCGGAGTACGCGGGCATGCGTTCTGCCAGTCTCACACCACCGGGCCCAATGCCCGAACCCACAATCACCGGTGTGCACTTGGTGTATCAGGATGGCATGCGTGGTGACCTGATTGCACGGTCGCTGACCTTCGATCGTGGCGTGCGAATCGGACGCAAGATTGTTCCGGATTTCGACAGTCGCTTTCATGCCTCGAACATGGATTTGCTCGACGAAGACGAATTGACTCTCGATTGTGATCAACTTCGCTTGGCGGTCGATCCAACCGTGGCGGTTCGGCAATCACGCTTTGCAGAGACCGCGCGAAGTTCCCAGTCGAAAATGGCGATCGAGGTGCAAGCATCCGGTGGAATCGTCTTTCGCACGCGGACCGAGAAGGGATTGTCCGAGGCGACCGCGGACCAGTGTGGATACGCGATCGCCAAAGACCTCGTGACCATCGTTGGCGTCCCTGGACGCCCCGCCCGATTCCGGCAAACGGATCTCAACGGTAAACCAGTTGCCAATGCGGCCATTCGCAGTCTGACACTGCGGCTTGACCCGTTGACGGTCGTGTCCTCTCAGCTCGAGAGCATGAGCACCGGGTTGCGGCCGTCGGACCTGCCTAGCAAACGCTAGTCGAACGGCTAGAAGATCTCGTAGGCTACCAGCGAGTATCTGACGATCAGTCCCGCGACGACCACACTGACCATGCTCATCAGCTTGATCAGAATGTTCAAACTCGGACCACTGGTGTCTTTGAACGGGTCGCCGACAGTGTCACCCACCACTGCGGCTTTGTGAGCGGGGCTGCCTTTACCGCCATGGTGTCCCGCCTCGACGTATTTCTTCGCGTTGTCCCACATCCCGCCACTGTTGGCCATGAACACGGCGAGACAGAAGCCGCTGGTCAAACACCCCGTCAGCAACCCGAGCACGCCGCCCACGCCAAGCAACAGCCCGACCGCGATCGGCAGCAGCAATCCCAACAGGCTCGGGAGGATCATTTCATGCTGGGCCGATTTGGTACTGATCTCAATCGGACGCTGGTAATCGGGGGTGACCGACCCGTCGAGAATACCGGGGTTCTCAGTGAACTGCCGACGAACCTCCAGAACCATCCCCTCGGCGGCGCGGCCGACCGAACGCATGGTCATCGCACAAAACACAAACGAACTCATCGCCCCCAAGAAAATTCCAACGAGCACACGCGGATTCATCAAAGTGGTATCGAAGTAATGCAGAAAGTCCTGCAGAGTAGCATGCGCGATATCGACTCGCTGGCCGGCGACCGAAGAGGCCAGCACGCCATCAGCAATCGGCTCGAGGGCGTCGAGCTGTCGCCACGTCGCTGCCTGCTCTGCCGTCTGCTCGGTTGTCTGTGGCCGACTCGGTAGGATCAAATAGGTCTGCGTCCCCTCGGGGGTCTTCTCCACCAGCAAATTCTCGTTGATCTTGTAACTTCCCTCGCCCGTGACCTGGGACGCGACATCCCGCCCCCAGCGATCGAAACCATCACGGACACCCTCGACGTAGGCCGCTAGCAACGCCAATGCCGTCAAAGCGGCCGAGCCGATCGCGAACCCTTTTCCGGTTGCCGCAGTGGTATTGCCGAGGCTGTCCAGTGCATCGGTGCGTTGACGGACGACGGGGTCGAGCCCTGCCATCTCGGCGTTTCCCCCGGCATTGTCGGCGATGGGACCGTAGGCGTCCGTCGCCAAGGTGATCCCGAGCGTGCTGAGCATGCCGACCGCGGCAATCCCCACACCATACAAACCCAATGAAAAACGGGTGACGTCGTTGAAGTGGCCACCATTGGCAAATCCGAATGCCAACAACATGGCCGATGAGATGATCACGATCGGCAGCCAAACGCTCATCATCCCATCGGCGACGCCGCCGATGATGATCGTAGCCGGACCGGTTTCCGCCTGAGCGGCAAGGTGCTGCGTCGTCGCGTACTCGTCGCTCGTCACCCGCTGCGTCCACCATCCGATCAGCCATCCCGCCATCAATCCCACGATCACACTAACGGCAATCCCGGGAACGACGCCCAAGAGCAGCGTGCCGGGCACCCGCGGCATCAACCACATCGCGACTCCCACCGACCCGATCATGACCCACAGGCACGAGCGATTGATACCGCGAGCCAACGCCTTCAGCAACGACTTCTGCGACAGCGATTCGTCTGTCTTGACCGCGTAGATGCCCGCGATCGAGCAGGCAATGCCGATTGCAGCAATGGCCATCGGCAGCAGCATCGCCTGCAACTGGGCCGCCTCCGCGTCACCGCCTTCGCCCAACACACCCTGTTGGCTCATGGCAGCCACACCGAGGGCCGATGCAGCGAGGATCGAGCCGGTGTAGGACTCGTACAGATCCGCGCCCATGCCGGCAACGTCACCCACATTGTCGCCCACGTTGTCAGCAATCGTTGCCGGGTTGCGCGGTGAATCTTCGGCGAGACTCTGCTCCACTTTTCCGACGAGATCCGCACCGACATCGGCGGCTTTGGTGAAGATCCCGCCGCCCACCCGGGCAAACAATGCCTGGGCACTCGCCCCCATTCCAAAGGTCAGCATCGTGATCGAAATTTGACGCAGGCTCAGCCGCGCCTCCTCACCACCAATCAGCGGCACAAAGTAATACAGGATGGCGAACCACACACAGAGATACAGAAGCCCCATGCCGACCACGGTCAGCCCCATGACGGCGCCACTGCGAAAGGCGATCTGCAGCCCTGAGTCGAGTGAGTCCTTGGCCGCCGCTGCGGTGCGACTACTCGCCTGAGTCGCTGTCTTCATTCCGAACCAGCCGCACAGACCACTGAAAAGCCCGCCGGTCAGAAATGCGATCGGTGTGAACACCGACAGCACGTTGAGCCACAGCGCCGCTACGCTCAACAAAACCGTCACGACCAAGAACACGACCGTGACGACCTTGTTCTGCTGGTGAAGATAGGCGGCGGCACCCTCCCGAACGCTCTGGGCGATCGCCCGCATCGGCTCGGTCCCCTCATCGGCCAACATCATCTGATGATGAAACCGCCACGCCCACACCAATGCCAAGATCGAAGCGGACGTCGCGATTAACCAAACTAAAATCACGTCCATGACGCTCTCTCTCAGAAAAAATGATTGTGACGGGTCATGGCCCCGCCTGAGTCCGAAACGAGGCAAGCGGTAGATGAAACCTTGCTCGCATCGCCGTGGACGAGGCGAAATTGATGCAGCGAACTACTTCGCCGCTGGTGTGACTTTCCCAAACAAATGGCCGCCCTTCTCACCGTGTTGCCATGTGCCCGCATAACGACCTTGGTGAACCAAAACGCGAGCGGAGAACGTGCCAAGACCCGGGATCGCGATCGCGTCCAACGTGATCACGGGCGTCCGCCCAGCCCACAGAATGTCGAGATCCATGGGGAACTCACCATCGACGTCGCCGTAGCGAATCTTCACTTTCAGACGATACCGATTTTTTTCCGCCAGCGGTTCACAGGACGTGATCGTGTAGGATTCTTCCTTGGGAGCGACGTCTTCTTGCTGCCCCATTGTGAACGCCCCGGTGAAGGTCGCGCCAGTCAAGTAACGAGAGATCCGCTTGCCACGTGCGTCCTGCTTGTCTCGCTCCGACCGATCGGCCGCTTCGGAGCTCTCTGGTGGAGTCGATTCTCCCGGCGGTTGTGCTAGAGCAGGACCGCAGGCGAACACCGCCAACAAGAGGGCGAGCACCGCACGGCGGCGCCAGTGGATCGCGGAGATGATTTTCACAGGTCGATTGGACATCCGTCGGTTCCGTTGCGGGGGTGGGGAGGTGGTGAATCGTTCCTGTATTATTGCAGATGGGGAGGCGGGCAGGTAGGTTTTCGCTCACGCAGCCTCCCATTTCCACGACCTCTTTGATGCCAAAGCCTTGAAAACGGAAACACACGAGCAAGAGTTCTCGTCGCTCGCGATGGATTTGTTCCCGTATCGCTCGAAGGAACTGTCTCTCGGTGGCCATACTTTGCGGTACATCGACCAGGCGCCTCCCTCGAGCGGCGAAGGGTCGGGTGATTCTCTCCCCACGTTGCTTTGCGTGCACGGCAATCCCACCTGGAGTTTCTACTATCGCCGCGTGATCGAGCGTTTCTCATCCCGCTGCCGGGTCGTGGCTGTCGATCATCTCGGCTGCGGCCGCAGTGACAAACCGACCGCGGACGAGTTTCCATATACCATGGCGGCGCATCGTGACAACCTGGTGCGTCTGATCGATGAGCTCGACCTACAGAACATCGTGCTGCTCGCCCATGACTGGGGCGGCGCGATCGGGCTGTCCGCTGTCCATCAGCGTCGAGAGAAACTCTCCGGCATCGCCCTGCTCAACACCGCCGCGTTTCCGCCACCTTACATGCCCCAACGGATCGCGGCCTGTCGTTGGCCACTCGTCGGCACGCCCGCAGTCCGCGGTCTGAACCTATTCGCACGCGCGGCGGTCACGATGGCCATGTCGCGAACGAAACTATCGGCCGATGCCACCCACGGCTTGCTGGCGCCGTATGACAACTGGGCGAACCGTGTCGCCATTGATCGCTTTGTTCGTGACATCCCGATGCACCGGAGCCATCCCACCTATTCGGAACTGGAAAAACTCGAAGCCGGATTGCCTGATTTTGCGAACATCCCGATCCAACTGATTTGGGGGATGAGGGATTGGTGCTTCCGCCCAGAATGTTTGCGTCGTTTTGAACAGGCTTGGCCTCACGCTCAAGTGCAGGAGCTGGAAACAACCGGTCACTACGTGATGGAGGATGCCCCAGAGGAAACTCTTGCGACGATGGAGACGTTCTTGTCGTCGCTGGGACTTCCCGAGCAGGCCGCGGCGTGAATGAGCCCAAGTCGGTCGCGGACGGAGTTCCTATCTGGTGTTTACTGGCAGCCTCGGCAGCGCGCCGAGTCGACGCGGTCCGAATGGCGTGCGTCTTGGAAGCGACCGCCCCCAAGGTTGGCAACGTACACCCTGCCGCCCATTTCCACGATTTAAACTACACCCATTTTGTGAGTGCTGCCGACGCGACGGCCAGCATGCTCGCGGACCTGTCCGACGTCGATCGAGTCGGGGCCGTCATTCATTCCGCTGTCACCGCCTCCGTGGTTGCCACCGGCACGAACGTGAACCTCGGTATCCTGCTGTTGCTCGGGCCGCTGCTCAGCAGTGAACCGGATTGGCAGCGCGACCGAACCCATACGCACAGCGAGCGGTTGACGATGTGGCAATCGCAGACCGCGGAACAGGTCGCTCGCATCGACCCTCACCAAGGCGCTTTGATCGCCAGTGCGATTTCAGGTGCGGGGGCGGGCGGCCTGACCGACGCGTCGCTCGGGAACGACCACCCCCTCGATGTTAACGGAAACCATCGGGATTCCTACGACATCCTCGCCGCGATGAGACTCGCCGCGTCTCGTGATCGAATCGCTGCTCAGTACGCAGGCGGTTTTCGCGATCTGTTTCAACACGTCGTGCCCGCACTCCAGCACAGCGTGGCCTCCAGCGGCGATTTACTCAGCGGGATCGTATTGGCTCACATCAACTTGATCGCTGACTCGGGCGATAGTTTGATCGCCAGGAAATGTGGTCAAGCCGAATCAGACCGCGTGGCCCGCCTCGCCAAGGAGTGTTTGGATACGATGGCGAGGCAGGGTGAACGGCAGCGTGTCGAGAGCATCCGCCGTTTCGATAAGGTACTGCGAGCGGACGGCAACCGCCTCAATCCAGGCACGACCGCCGACCTGATTGCCGCCGCAATCTATGTGCTGATCCGCACACAGCCGCATCGTGAGGTCACCGACCGAGTGAGCTGATCGCTATCCCGAACCAGCATAACCCCACCGATTGTAACGATCAGGCTGGCGGGCCTGCCTCACTTTGTCGATCAATTGTTCTCCTTGTGCCGACAAGAGACTAGACTGGAGGAGATCGATCCTCCTTCTCATACCACGAGTCTTTCATGATTCGCGTCATCGTCCGGATATCCCTCACCGCCATCGTGTTGGCCGCCGCCCTGGCCAACGCGGGCGCGCAGGCGCAGTCGCCGTTGACCTTGAGCGTCGTCGAACGCATGATCCAACCGAGAGATCCCGCCGTCGAACAGACGATCCTCCGCGCCCAACGCAGTCCCACGGACTTCGGCCAATCCGTTTCAGCATTGGCCCGGATGGGGGAGTGGGAGGCTGTCGAGGAATTGCTCAGCTCAATCTCTGCTCGCAGATTCAATGAACAGCAGAAAACGGCGGTCGCCGAACAGATCACCGCGACCGAGCGACTGCAGATTGCGAATCGCCCCGAGATGACACCGGCCTCCGTGGAGACGCTCGATGAACTGTTCACGCTGCGTCGCCAGAGCCTTGTCGCTCCCGACCGACTGAGCCAGGCAATTGATGCCCTGGCGCAGCCGAACGCAGACCAAAAGCTACCGGCGATCCGAACACTCTTCGCTGGTGGCGACGCCTCCGTCGCTGCCTTGGTGCATGCGATCGTTTCCACGGATGACTCCAGCAAACGAGACGCCTGGCTGCGGGCCATGCTGCAGATTGACGACCACTCGGGACCGGAGGCGCTGCGGCGTATCGCGTTGTATGGAACCACCGAATCACGTACCGGCGCGACCTCAGCACTCATTCGGATGGCACCCAATGGTCAAATTGAAAAGAGTCCGTTCCTCCACGATCTCTTGATGACCCTGTACCGCACGCCCCCTGCCGATAACGAGGCGACTGCCGATCCCGCCGCCACGCTCGTCGCCGATGCCTTGGCCAATCGATCCGTGACCAGCCCTTCTCGCCAAGATGTGGTTGAAATGCTGCGTTCCGAACTCGCCGAGGCTGCACAGGAGGCTCGGCTCAGCGTCCGTGAACTCGGTCGTGCCGATGTTTGGGTGATGAATCCCCAACGCGATGGTGTCAAGGCACAACGGATTCCCGATTGGGTATTGAAGTTCCGAGATGCGTCGGACGCCGCAGCACGACTCGTCGCCATTGGCGACAATGAGCATCGCAGCGTCGCGGCCCAGCTCGCTGCGATGGTCTCTTATGACGTTGTGGCGGATCCCGACTGGGGAGACGAAAAACAGGTGGCGGCGTTTCGCCGCGATGTGCTAGCGCCCGCACTTGATACCTTGCCGGGGGTGTCTGACATCGATTTTATTCTCGATGCTTTGAACACAGCAACCCAAGCGGGCGATGAACCCGCGGCCCTGGCATGGCTGCGGCTGATCTCACCCCAGCCCAATGTCCCCGCAGCCGCCTGGTTGCTTCCTGTTGGCGACGAAGTCTCCCCGCTGGTTCAGGCCATCGATGACGCCAACACACGCGTTCGCTATGAAGCGGCTGCTGCGATCGCGCGACTGGCACCGACCGAGCCTTATGCGGGTAGTCACCGGGTCCGACAGCGCTGGCAACAGATGAGCGAGCTGAGCGATCGCCCCATCGCGATCGTGCTCGAAAATCGCCCCGACGTCAGAGCGGAACTCGAGGCCCTGGCCAACCAGGCCGGTGTGGAGGCCCAATTCGTTTCCACGGCCGTTGGCTTGCAGGACGTCGCCGCCCTCGGTGAGGACATGCGGTTGATTCTCTGCAAACGCAGACCCGTCGACGCTTCGGGTGTGGAAATGATCGATTTGGTTCGCCGCATTCGTGTCGCCCAAGACGTTCCGATGGTGATCTATACCGATCCGCAGCCGCGAGTGGCCGAAGCGGTCATGCCCAGCGAACCGGAGGAGGACCTTTCGGGGCTCAACGAAGCCGAACTGCAGGCGAGGGCCGACGAAGCCGCGATCAAGCCTGATCGATATGGCGTGATCGGTGGTATCGATAACATCGAGGGCGTGGTTCATCGCGAGCTGCTCTATGGAGATCTCGATGTTGACCACAGCGGTCGCGAAACTATCGACTTGGGCTGGGCCGGGCAACGACGCTGGAGTGACGAGTCGCTGCGAGCGGGGATCATTCGCGAGATGGTTCGCCCCCGCACGGTCGCCGGGTTGTACGATGTCCTGCGGGAAAGTCGCAGCCGTCGGCACCTGCCACCGCTCAGTCCGATCGACCGCACACACTATCGTCAACTCGCCGAAGAAGCACTCGCTCTATGATCACGCCGCTCGGTAGCGACGCGACACGCCCCCAGACGCTCGGAATGCTTCGCTCCCAACGAAACCGATTGCCGCTTGCCCGCGATCCTGCCATCGACCGAGATCGGCGACTGCGGCAATCGCGTTGTCTGCGGATCGGGGGCGTCTTTTGCTTGCTCCTGGTCTCATCATTTGCCGCATCTCTCTTCGCGGCTGAACCGGTCGTGCGCGAGGGCGTCCATCTACGGTTAACGAGCGACGTCGACGACGCGAACTTGCTCGAGGACGTTGTTGCCTCCTTTGACGCTGCCGTGCCCCAGTGGCTGGCGTTTTGGGGGCTTCCCGCCAATGCGGCCGACCATTGGAAGATCGACGGGTATTTGATGCGAGACGCCGACGCGTTTCGCCAACGAGGCGTTTTGCCCGCGACCCTGCCCGCGTTTGAAAATGGGTTCGCCACCCCTTCGACGATCTGGGTGCATTATCAAACGACGCCCTATTATAATCGTCACTTGATCCTGCACGAGGGCGTTCACTCCCTTGCCTTCACGCTCTTTGGCGGCGGTGGGCCGAGTTGGTATAGCGAAGGCACAGCGGACTTGCTCGCAACTCACCGAGGGGGACGCGGTGCTAGCCTCCAGGGCGGCCCCGGGTTGCTTGCCCAAGCGGCGAACTCGTTTCGCATCAACGAGCTGCCACAAACTCCAGACGATGCACCGGTTTGGGGCCGTTACCGGGTCATTGAGGAGCGTCGCGAGTCGGGGGAACTGCCGACCCTCGCGAGTGTCTTGAAGCTTCCGACAGACCTGCACGGTGACGTCGAAACCTACACGTGGTGCTGGGCCGCCGCGATGCTATTGACCTCGTATGACGACACCCGTCCCGCCTTCATTGAGGCGGCACAGAATGGGGGGGATACCTCGCCTGCCTTCACGACTCAGTTTTTTCGCGAAATTAGTGGCCAGTGGCCCGCCGTCCGCGCACGATGGCAGGTCTGGTTGCACGACATGGAATTTGGATTCGACCCTCAGCGAGACCAGGTAGCGATCTCGACCGATGACCCTCGATATGACGGCCGAAATCACTCGGTCGACGTTGCCGCGAACCGTGGTTGGCAGTCGGCGGGCGTTTGGTTTCCCCGCGGCCGGTTGCAATTGCGAGCTCGAGGGGAATGTGTGATCGTCGCGAAAGAGAATCTTCACCCCAGCGACGAGGATGCAGTCGTCGCCCGGGACTGGGTCAGCACGCCCGCCGGGATCACCGCTCACCATCACCGTGGCTACCCCATCGGACAGCTGCAAATCTGTGTTCTGCCCATCCCGCCGGCCGCCAGCGAGAAAGTGGCCGGGCTGACGATCCAAGCTCCCTTTGAACATCGCATCACCCTAGCCCAACTCGATGCCAGCGAGCCCACCCCAGGTGTCCAGACCATTGAAATCGACAGCCCTTCCTGGCTGCTATTTCGGATCCACGACGTGCCCGGAACAACCGGCCGCTACCAACGAGACGACAATCGCGACGGCTATCGCGTGGAGCTAGCCCGCTGAATGCCGAGTCGAATGCGGGTCCAATCGAAAAATCCTGCAAAAATATCCCAATAAACGATTCCCTCGATCGTCAATAATAGAAGGTGCCTTCGCCTTCGATTCTTTTCGCTCTCAGGAACTCGTCCCATGATCCGTTCTCGCGCCCTGCCGGTACTGCTCAGCCTGGCCTTCGCTTGCAACCTATTTGCCCCACCGCTCTCCGCATCCGCTCAAGACGTGACGATCACGATCAATCCCGGGTCGAGTGGCGAAACCGGCCAGAGCGATCAGGCCCCCTTCACGGGTGACCGCCCCGCCGTCGACGTCGCGATCCTGCTCGACACGTCCAATTCCATGGATGGGTTGATTCATCAAGCCAAGAACCAGCTTTGGAATATTGTGCAGCGATTTGCTAAAGCTAGAAAAGCTGGCAAAACACCGCAACTGAGGGTTTCCATCTTTGAGTACGGCAACTCCGGATTGCCCGCCTCCGAAGACTACATTCGCCAAGTCGTGCCACTGACTGACAACCTCGACAAGGTCTCCGAAGCACTCTTCGCCCTGACGACGTCCGGTGGCGATGAGTACTGCGGCGCCGTGATCAACGAAGCCATCAAACGTCTCGACTGGAGCAGTGAACCGAACGCCTATCAGGCCATCTTCATCGCCGGTAACGAGCCGTTCACTCAAGGCCCCGTGAACTATGACGATGCCTGCAAAAACGCGATTGGCGAGGGCGTCATCGTCAATACGATTCACTGTGGCAACTACGACCAGGGCGTCCGTGGCCAGTGGCAAGCCGGTGCCGCGCTCGCCGAGGGAAAATTCCTGAATATCAATCAGGACGAAAAGGTCGTGCATCGAAAGACACCGCAAGACAAGATCATCATCCAGCTCAATGCCGAGCTCAACAAGACCTACCTCTGGTTCGGAGCCGCCGACCGACGCCGGGGTTACGCTACGAACCAAGCCGCTCAGGATGCCAATGCGGGCAGCGGATTGAGCAGTCGAGCGGCGATTAAATCTAGCTCGCTGTACAGCAACGTCGGTCGCGATCTCGTCGACACCTACGCCGAAGACGCCGACGCGATTACCAAGCTCGAATCGGAAGAACTTCCTGTCGAACTGCAAAAACTCACGCCCGAAGAGCGAGTGGAGCGGATCGAAGCGATGTCGAAAAAACGTGCTGAAATCAAAAAGAAACTGGCCGAACTCAGCCGCGAACGGCAACAGTACATCGACGCCCAGGAAGCAGCGTCCGCGGCGACGCCCGGCCCGGCAACGCTCGGTGACGCAATCACCGAAGCGGTGGAAGTACAATTGCAAGCATCCGGTTTCCAAGTCGAGAACTGAGTGAGTTCTGGTCACCTCCACGTCTCGCCCGATGCGGTAACGCGACCCAGGGCCGCCCGTTTGAGACCCAGCCGGTGGCAGTTCGCCCCCATCGGCTACAGATCCACGCGGCGGCCACTCTGGATGCTTTCGTAGATCGCCTCGACAGCGAGGAGATCTCGCAGCCCTTCCTCACCGGCGACGCTACTCTCACGGTCCTCGAGAATGCACTTGGCAAAGGCATCGATCTCGGCGGCAAACTGGTCAACCTCAGGGGCTTCGATTGCACCCTCGCTGGTCTGACCGCGCAGCCCGCCATAACTGAACGCTGGATCGAGACCGAACCAGCCCTTGTCGGCGTAAGCGTGGTACCGATTGACCCCACGAAACGCATAGGACGTCGCGCAAAAACAATTCACGCCGCTGGGCATCTTCATCGTCCACGTGATCGTCTCATCAACCTCCGCAAACTTCTTCGGATCGGTTTTCGTTTCCTGGGCCGTGATCGACTGAGGCTCTTCACCGGTGAGATACCGGCAAGCCTGCAAGGCATACACGCCGACATCCATCAGGGCGCCCCCGCCGGCGAGCTTGGCATCGAGTCGCCACTGGTTGGGATCGCCGATCGTGAACCCAAACCCTGCTTCGACCGCCTTGAGCGAGCCGAACTTCTCGCTGCGGGCCAGCTCAATGCATTGCTGATGGTGAGGTTCAAATTGACAGCGATATCCGATCGCCAGTTTGCGGTTGTTCTGGTCGCAGGCCGCGATCATTTGCCGACATTCTTCGCTCGAATTCGCCATCGGTTTTTCGCACAACACATGCTTGCCCGCCTCAGCGGCACGGACCGTGTACTCCGCATGCATGCCGTTGGGTAGCACGATGTAGACGACATCGATGTCTTCGTTATCGCGAATCTTATCGTAGGTTTCGTAATTATAGATGTTTTGTTTCTGGATCCCGTACTTGTCCGCCCATGTCTTTTCCTTCTTGGGCGTCCCCGTCACGATTCCCACCAACTTCGCATGCTTCGTTTTCTGAAGAGCTGGCGCCAGTTGGTTGGTGCTGAGACTTCCTAAACCCACCAGTGCGAAGTTGACAGTCGACTTCGACTCTGCAGCCAACGACGTATGCACACCGAACGTGCTGGCCGCACCGATGGTCGCGGCGGTCGAAAGAAAATCCCTGCGGTTAAACGGCATCATGGTGACTCTCCGAGCGGATAGGAAGTGAAACACTTTCCAGTCTAACCGATCTCCCCGGGTGTCGCGTGTTTCACTTCAGCGTCGTCGCGAGTCGCCTCAAGCCGACGTCTCTGCTCGCAACCGAGGCCGGTGCGCACCCACAGGAAGAAAGAAATTCTCACTGTCGAACCCCAGAACGTGAGGTATGCTACCATTACCACATTCTTAGCGCGAGCTCGAGTTCTCCTTAGGCTGCCTCATCACAGAGTGAAGATGCGACGAGGTCAGAACCGAATGACGCCATTCCATTTCAACTTGTGCACGTTCATCGAGAAAGCATGGATCCATTTTGGGGAGAGCGGTGTCCTCCTTCACCTCCAGTCTCCTCAATCAACCACAGCTCCTCCCGTTGTCGAGCACCGCATTTCTGTTTTAACGAGGTCTAAAAGTGAATTACTTTCCTTCTCGTCCGATGCCCCGCCGAGGGTTCACCTTGGTGGAATTGTTGGTGGTGATCGCCATCATCGGTATTCTAGTGGGCTTGCTATTGCCGGCTGTCCAAGCAGCCCGCGAAGCCGCTCGACGGATGCAGTGTTCCAACAACATGAAACAGCTGGGACTGGCACTGCACAGTTATCACGACGTCAACAAACAGTTCCCGCCTATGAGCGTTGACGGCTCTGGGAAGATAGGGGTTTTTGTGCGGCTGCTCCCATTCATCGAACAGCAGGCCCTCTTTGACCAAGTCCGCTACGATGGGAACTATGTGCAGAACATGCCAATGGCACGCACCCGAGTCGCGTCGCTGCTGTGTCCCAGCGGCCCGCAAGTCAACTCGGTTAGCACCGCATCCAACGAAGCGAACACTTATACGAATCACTACTATGGCAACTCAGGGCCGATCGGAACCAATGGACAGTCCAATCAGCCCTATGCGCGGGATACATCACGTGAGAGCGCCTCGTTCGGAGAGTATGCCATCGATGGCGTCTTTCATTTGCGTAGTCAACTTCGCTTCGCTGATATCCTCGATGGCACAACCCATACAATCGGAATCGGCGAACTATCCTACCAGAAGTATCCCTTCTATCGCGCCTGGACGCGCGGGCTGTATTGGTACAATGGAGTTGCCCTGCTCTCGAACAAGAATCACAAGTGGCCTATCAATGCTGCCAAAAGCGGCAATTTCACAATGACTTTTAACAACGGCGGCTATGGATCCGAGCATCCAGGCGGATGCTTAATGGGGATGATGGATGGCTCGGTTCGGTTTGTAACGGAATCCATTGGCATGACAGCCTACCGGGCCGCCGCCAGCCGCGCGTCGACGGAAATGGAAGGGTTGAATTGATGAGAACTTGGCAGCCTTTTTGTTTCAGCAGCCTGTCGGTTGTTGCCCGTTCGTTGCGAATCGTCGCGTTCGCGGGGTTCACGTTAGTGATCGCCGGGTGCGGTCCATCAGAACCCGGTCGCTACCAAATTTCTGGCAATGTTACCTATCAAGGTGATCCGGTTCAGCATGGCACGATCATGTTTGAACCCGATACCTCCAAAGGGAACTCGGGGGCCGCCGGATCGGCGGCCATCGTCGATGGGAAATTTGATTCTGCACAAGACGGCACCGGATTCAGTGGCGGGCCTCAAATCGTCAGCATTCAAGGCTTCAGTGGAGAGAACGTCAATCCAGAGTATGCACCCTATGGAACGCCAATCGGCGAAGGGAAGAGCTACATCAAGGCCTTTGACTTCTCCGAGAATGAAGACGTCCAACAGGACTTTGAAATGGCCGATGTGATCGATGCGAGATAGATGGCTCCTCCGACTGCGGCGAAAGCAGTCACTGGAAGTCAGTTGATTGAACCATGACTCAAGTGTCCGTGATGTTTTCGAAAAGTGCCTGTGGCGAACGTCCGATGAACCAGAACCCTGAGGGGTCACCACGTCAATTGGGTTGTTTCACCAACAGGCAATCGCGAAACGCGGCTTCATCTTGCTCTGAGAGCTGCCCTGAGACGCTGAGCATGAAGACCAACTGGCCTGCATCCTCGGGCACTTGAATCCAACCGACTGCGGTTGCCCAGTCGGACGGATGAGAACCGCCTGGTCCGTTATCAACGGTCGGACCGAATCGTTGGTGAGGGGAACGATGCAGCCACTTCCCCTCGGCTGACTTCCAACCAATTGTCAAGCACGCGAACCCGTTGCCTGATGAACGAACCTGCGTGCTGGCGAGGTAGCATTCCCCTGGTTGGACATCGAGGGTTTGGCCCAGCACCCCCGACAGCACGCCGTTGGCAGTGGCCTGAGAGGGCTGATGGGCAAACTTGCCATGAGAGGTCTCCTCTTGCCAAGCCCACCACTGGGCCGGCAATCCCTCAACCGCACCATTTTTCATGTCGCCGTTAGCGAGCAGGTTTGCGTCGCGTTCAATCGAGCCCAGGCGTTCGGTCGCAACGCCCACTGGATCACGGGCGAGCCGAAGTGCCTGTATCGCGCCGGGCATCTTCTCTTCCCAAGTCGGATCGGTCTGCTTTCCCCCAGGCCACCATCGGGCCCGCTCCCCATAGAGCCACACGTAGCCATCCGACGCAGCTAACGCGGCGCTGGCGTTGGCTCGCAGACGTCCAGCGGAGGTACTGCCGTCGCGGTCGATGTACCAGGACGACTCTGGCGGATTGACGTGCGCGTCGAGGTACAACCCGTGCCCAACCGTAAAAATCTGTCGAAATATCGCTTGGTTCTCCGGGGAAAGATAACGTGGCGCCTGCAGCTTGATCGAAGTGTAGGCATGGTTGAACTCGGCTTCACTATTGAATCGATACGCATCTTCATCGCCTTCGCAGATCGAAATCGTGTCGGGGGCCACGTCCAACCACCCGTCGAGAAATCCCGGCAGCAAACCGTAGGTATGCGTCTGGATCGACTGCTCAAGGTCACCCGTTTGGACCGTCGGAATCATGTCACAAAACAGTCGATAGCTCATGATCGTGATGTCGGGGTACTCCTCGGTCACCGCCCGCATGACCTGCTGGCCGCGTTTCCGCGATTGGGCAACGAACTCCTCAAAAGAATACTCGCCGGCGTTGGGCTGGGCGGTGTAGCGAAACTGAGAATGAGGTGGGTGGTAAGGCTCGGCGTCAAACAGGATGCCACGTAGATTGCCCTGTTTGGCAAGCCTCGCCAACAGTCGCCAGTGTTCAGTAACGTTCTCCCACGCGGCATCATCGAACCAATCCACGTCGCCGGGGTTGGCGTAGAGGAAAACGAAGTTCTCGGTCGCCGTACTGGGGGTCGCCGCTAGCAGATCGGCGAGCTCCGCTTGAAAGTCATCCCATTGCCAAGGCTCATCGACAAACGCATTCCGGCATGGAACCGTTCGCCCGTTTGACAGTGTTCGGGTCGGTGAAATCGTGGTCCCGTCAAAAACGTTCAACGCTTCGAAAGCAGCGAGTTCGCTGTGAAAACGCGACGGTGTGGGAGAGTCCCACCCCGTTGCAATCATCATCGGGGACTGCGCCAAGAGGAGGGAACCGGTCCCCAGAAACACGCTCGCAAAGGCATAACATTGAGCGAACCAAGAGAATCGAATCTTCATAGAGATCCACCGAGTAAGAGCGAATGATTGGGCAGGCACCTTTTCAGTGACAGAGTGACTGACCGTGACAGAATGACTGGCGGGCGAGTTGCAGAATTTCATCTTCTTCACCGCGTTGTCCTCCGCGATTTTGCCGAGCATCCAGGTGTCGATGTTGTCTCGGCATTTGTCGTCCAGGTCCCCCGGGCTCTGCGTCGCCAGGATAACGGCTCATCCGGCGGATGCGTAGCTGGTTTGATGCAAAAAAGAACCTTGTTGGCGCACGGTTATTCAGTGCTTGTTCCGGTGCGGTGGATTTCAAATGGCCCCTTCACGCTCCGCAGACCCAATTTTAATGACTCATCCGACGGAAACGTGCGCCCGAGGTTTTCAAGGATCGCGGTAGGGACGGCTGTTGCCAGCCGCCCCCCGCACAGATCCGTACGTGAGCCTTGACTCATACGGCTCCTCCGTCGGGTCAAACGATCGCGACACATCGTGTCGCTACCTGTCGTGATTTCCCGTGACGCTCTAATTGATACTTGATCCGGCACAGAGTCCGGAGCATCGACGCCAATTCGGCAATACTTCCCTTCAGTGAGGTCCCTTTCCTCGACGGACTCCGCCACTGCGGTCGCAGCTTTGTTCACCCGCGTCGACGGTACTACGGACCCATCTGACTTCCTATCCGCGTTCATACCAGCATTGCCCTTATTAAGGTTCGCTGATCGTCCTGGTGGTGAGCCATCACGGCTTGACCCCAGGAGCCGATAGGCTCTCCCGGTTCTCGCGTTTGGAATTTTCCACGCATGCACAGGTTCTTCGACTCCGCCATGTCCAGGGCACACTTGCCATATCGTGTATCCCAGTGTTGCCTTCCCGACGCACATGACACGGTCGGCACATGGAAGACTTGATTTCGGAGCTCAATTAGCTGGCCTACGCTTCCCCCTGCACGGACGCTTAGAACGCACGCGTTACCGCATTCGTCCCTCCGCCGGAGGCCGAAGTGATTGGCTAAACCTTCTTCGTAAGAAACTTTCATTCTCTATTCCAAACCGGTTTTATCCCGGCACTCCATGGCTCCAGTATCCAATGATTGATTTGTCGGAGGTGATAGTGAATGTTAGACTGGAGCTGCCGGGAGAAACGGAGCCGAGCTCTGAAGAGGTGCTGGCTTGGCAAGGGATATCTCGGTCGCCAGCGTTTCCCTGCAAAAGCGGTACGCCAATGGTGTTGTCGGTCCCTGGCGAGCGTTTGTTCGTCAGGGACGCATTTTTGAACGATCATTGGATACGAGAGCCATGCCTCAAAAAACCTTCCGCTGTGCTCTGCGCACGCTTCCGTCGGATGAACCAATTTCAATCGACTGAATACTCTCACGACTTTCTGCCGACAGAAACTTGCTTTCGACGTGGCGGAGGCCATCTTTTTGCATGAGATGCCAGGAGGTACGAACATCAGGTTGATCGTTGTCTCGCGCCACATGACTCATGCTCACACCCCAGCGTATCTTTTTTCGCTTCACTTCGGACGATGTGGAGGTGTAAGTTCCGGCAACCACGTAGCGATCGAGAAACTTTGGCCAAAAGAATATACTGATATTTGATTCGATAGAGTGGATTATGGCGAGGCTTTTTTTCAAATCCTCCGCATTGCTCTGTTGACTCGAGGCCTCAAAACGGCCATCCAATTGGCCATGGATTTCAAAATCGGGGACATCATATCCTGGTTTTCTCGTAGTAGCATTCGCGTAGATCGCCCGCACAAATGCGCGTTCGTTGTCCACCGAGTATGGGTTGATGATTGCAATCCAGTCGGCATGCAGAAGCATCGTACGCAGAAGATTCATTTGCTCGTCAGCGATCAGATGCGGGGATGACGACATCCCGATTCCATTCCAGAACTTGTCCTCGTTTGTATCTTCAACTGGATAGACCGACGGATCACTGATCTCGCCGCTCTCAATCGTTGACCGTGTCGAGACAATACGGCCGATTGGTTCGTCGCGATGCGAGGCGAGCGACTCTTGGAACCAATCCAGGTCGCTTTCAGGCCAATTGCGCATTCCAGGACGCTGCACTGCAACTTGTTGTATCTTAGTCAGCAAGCCATCCGCCAAAAATCGCACATTGTCATTCTCAATTCGTCGAACCTGTTTCCTAATCTCTGGTAGCAGGCTCCCGCTGAAAAGATCGGAGGCAACAACCGGGCTTGGTCCAGTGCGTGGGAACATTTCCGCCGCCAACGCTCTCAGAGTATCGGACCAGACTTTGTCTGACTCGTAGGACTCACGCTCGAAAACTCCTGGAGTGAAAGCGAATTCGGTGAGCATTATCCAAACCTTTCGTAAAAATCGAGTTCGAAGAAATCATCGGGCCAAGGCTGGATGAACTCGCCTCGAACGTCCGCTTCAATCATTTGAATCTGCGTGAAGCCTTTGTCCTGACTAATGTAGTAGATGGCGAGATCATCAGTGGCGATTTTCAATTCTTCCCGAACCGTTCCTGCATGTGTCTCTCGGATCCGGCGAAGAATTCGCAGAATCAAGTGTTCGCTGTGCGTTTCAAGAAGGAATCGATTTCGTTGGTCTGTGTTGAACGAGTGAATGAAAAGATCCCCCAGTTCAGATTGTAGCCGAGGATGCAAATGCAGATCGGGCTGTGCAATTGAGCTAAAGCAAGGATCTGGGTGGATGCAGGCAACGATGACAGGGATGATCTGCGACAACCCAGTGCCAACCTCAGAAGGATGCAGGAAAGGGGATTCGTCATGAAATTGGTCATATTCTGGGACCAATCCAATTCGTCTTTCAGATCGATGCTGCAGTTCAAAGTGCGATTGCATTCTCGCAGGATCTTCGTGTTGCTCAAACGCACGAACATGATCGACACAGTCTTGAAAATCGACGAGCACACGTTGCTTCAGTTGATAACGGGCCCCCAGTCGCTCGCTCCCTAGCCAATAATTGACTTTGTCCAAGGATCTTCTATCGCAGTGCGCCAGGTAATCCCATGCAGCCAAACCATTGCTCCACCTCATTGAGGTGTTGCATGGCATCGGTATCGAATCACGATGAGGGATGTCGCGGATTCCTCCGATTGTTCTTCGCTGAGACAAACGCAGTTTTAGGGTTCGAAACGCTTTCAAAACAAATGCGTTGAGAAAGGTAGCGGCGGGGTCGCTTGGTATCTCTTCTTGCTCCGAAAATGCCTGATAAAAACCATCCTTGAGCGGCGGGTCGTGGTCGTCGGCGATGATTCTGTGATGGATGTTTGAAAACTGAATTTCTCCAGATTGGTCGATTTCACTCAAAAGTGGATGGTTGAGATCTGCGGTCCATTCGTATCCATTCAAATGCCCATGCTTTTGTCGACGATCCACAACATGAACCATTGGTTCATCGTTGTAGCTAACCGTGAAGCCTCGCAAGAACCCTGTTCGCGAGGTCGCATGGTCACGCCCATCTAAGATACTGCTTATCTCAAATTCGATCGATATGCTTCGAAATTCGTCTGGTAGAGAAATCTCGTAGCTTGTTGGCCCACCCCAGTCGGAAGAGCTGGCAGTGTCTTCCATGCTGTTAACCGAAACATTACGGTCGCCCTGAGTTAATTCGCATTCCACCCCCAGCCTCATGACTTGACTCAAATCGTGATTGTGTACCAATCGTTCGAACGAGAGTTCGTTTCTAGCATCGCCGTTCTCCGCTGCCGTGAGATCGCGGAAGGTGGCGGAGCCGGCAGTGAGTACGGATTCAAAGAAATTCAATGCATCCGTGACTGTGCTTTTTCCTGCGGAGTTGGCTCCAAACAGTAGCGTGATGGGCCGAAGCCCCAAGTGAATCCTGTCTCGAACACCTTTGAAATTCTCGATTGAGATACCGGTAATCACTCTAATACTCTGGAGTCAGGTGGTGGATGTGGCAGGTGCGGTCTAGCCGGCTTCATGGGTGAACCATGAAGGTGCCGCGGAGTTACTGTGCGAACCGAAAGCGAACACTTGATATGCTTTCAAGGTCGGATTGTTCGATCATGAAGGAGTAGGGAATCAGAAGTGTGTCGGTATAGACTCCAGCTCGCCCGCTGGTGCCATTTGAGGACGATACAAATCGAGGTGCTAAGATCATGCCTTCATCCTCATAACGGGACCCACCAAATCGGAGTAAAAACTCGGGATAGAATCGTTGCGGCGCATAATTGGAATAGCGTGCCGTTGACTCCTCGTTCAGTGGTAATAAATCTTGCCGGACAATTCTATCGTCTTCGTCTAGGACGTAGAGGTGTAGCTCGGTTGTGAGTATGCACTTGCGAATGTCCTGCAGCACATTTTTGTAAAAAAGGCTGGAAAGGAGATAGACTCGGAAGCGTTCGTTTGTTCCGAACTTGTCGCGCCCAACGCTCAGAAGGATTGGGAGTGGCTTTCCTGAAACTTTAATCTCGGAGTTGGGGATTGACCCAAGGATTTTGGCTAAACGTAGAACCGGATAGCCGGTTGGCATTTTAACTGGGAGTTGGCGTCCCATGAAAACACACGATCCCGGTTGCCCTTCAGATACGGCTCGGAAGACTTTGTCGAGCTGGGGAACGACCTGCTCGTAGAAGGCTTTCATATCGAAGTACACTTCGATGTTCCATGTGCACTTGATCCGGTGATCTTCTTGGATCTCGACGATCGGGCGTACCTGCTCACTGGGTTTTCCGTCTTCGCCGACCAGTCTCGCGACCAACAGCTTTTCCAGCAGGCCGTCGAGGTGCTTTTCCAAGAGTTCTTGGCCCTGTTCAGCGTTCGCGATCTTGGTGAATACTTCCGCAGCGGCGTCTTTTCCTGCCACCGTGCTTTCAATGACACGAATCGCTTCGAGACGTTCTTGTACTTTGCCGCGTTGCACATCAGCTTTGATCGCGACTTCGTACAGACCGTCGGGGCGTTGATTGGGACCGTCGGTGACGTCGTATTCTTTCACGAACCCATCGCTGACCGCAAGTACTCTGTCATGAATGATTTGATCGTTTTCAATCAGCGTTTCACTGTCCAGGTAGGCACCCACCGCTTGTTGCATCGCGTTGATCAGGGCGTCTTTCTTGGCTTCATTTTCCGAAACGCCCACGCCTCGTGATGTGACGGTCAAGATGTCGTCTTGCCCGGTCGCTGATAGAGCAGTTGTCAGCATGCAGAGCAATGCGAAGAAAGGTGCAAATGGTCGCTTCATGGTGATGTTTCGATGGTTTTTCATCTGTCAAAAAGCTCCGCCTGGTTGCACGACAGCTTTGGCGCCACCGTGAATCTTCGTTCCCAGCGGCACGATCAGAGGTTCAGAAAATGTCCCACCTGGCTCGAACGAAATTGGTTGTCCTTCGTGAGAGGTGAGTTTGCTAGCGATTGATTCACCGTCCAAGCCAATGGCAGCTTCGATCTCGCTGGCATGGGTGAGTTGCGGCCCTGCAGAACGGCCGCCGTTGGCATCTGGCTCGTCATCGATACTGCTGCCGCTGGAAATCACGGCGCCTCGATCATTTGGTGAAAATTTCGCCGAGTAGCCACCACCGGGTTCGGGAATTTCTCGTGGGGTGTCGGCAGCAACCATCTCGTCGCTGTTTCCTGTGGAGTTCATCCATGACCGAACCGGTTTGGGGTTGAGTGGTGCCTTCGATGGTGGTGCGGGCGTCGAGGTGACGGTCGTCACAGGACTGGCAGTGGTGGTTCGATTGGCATCGACCGCGTTAGCACGTTCCGTCGCCTGCTCCTGTATTCGTGGTTTTGAACGCAGTGCGGCGTTCTCGGGAGTGGTGCGTGTCGGCGACTTTACAGTTACTTCATTGCTTGGGATTGAGGGGGACGAAACCGGGTCGGCTGGTAAGCTCTGGGATTCTCCGAGCATCTGGGACTGAAACGCACCCAGCTTTGGGAAGCGTGACGCAAGGAATCCTCGCGGTCCAGCATACGATTCGATCACGGCAAGTCCTGCCAAGTAGAAAGAAACAATGACGCCTCCGTAGGCCAGCTTTGCAATCTTGCTGCGTGGACGGCGGGGAATTGTGCGAACTTTGCGAAATACAAAGTCGTAGCTGCGTGCTAATGCGAAAACGGCAAAGGCAACGCACCCGAACGCGAATGATGCGAATGCGATCTGGTAAAGGTTTACACCGGCGACTGCTGGCTTGAGAATGCTGATCAGTGCGGCGATCAGTAGGCCCACAGGCGTCCAGAACCAAACCGGCCATCGGGTGGCTTTGAAGTATCGACCGATGAAGGAGAACAGTCCCAACCGAGAACGCACTCGCGGGGCGAATGTTGTTTCGCGAGGCTGCGTTCGAATGAGAGACGCGTCGGGTGGCGGTGTTTCTTCCCGCAGCGTTTCGCCTGACTGCTCGGTGGGAGCGATCGGTGGAGGCGCTGGGGGAAGCAACGAATGACAGTTAGTGCACTTGGCACCGGATGCCTGTTTGCGCGGTCTCATCACAATACGGCAACGTGGACATCGGGTTTTCGGTTGGTCCTGCATGGCTAATGCCGATTTGTTCATTCTTGAGCACCTGCCAATAGGCTTTCAGCTTTGTCGAAAATCGTGACCTGTGGCGGAAGGTGTCGTTTTGCCGTAGTAACGATCGTCTGGCGTTGGCCTGTTATAGATCTTCGTTGTCGAGTTGTCCGCTGGGGAGGACGGGAACACTCGTGTCGACGCTTCGACCGCTGCTCGTCTTTGACGTTGAGTCGTCTGCATTGTCTTTCATCGTGGGTGGGGCGACCGTTGAGTCATTGCGCTCTTTAACTAGTCCAGCGGATGTCATTCGCTCCGAGAATTGCTGTGCCCGTGTAGTTGAACCAGGGTAACAGATGCAAATCGTCTTTGCCCAGTTGCCGTCTTCGGATATCCATGCTTTGCGGACGATTCCGGGTGGCAGTACTCCTTTGCGAACCGACATAGCAATGTCTTCATTGCTTCGCTCGGAGGTAAACGTTTCCAGCGCGGATTCGATTGTTTCGTTGGAAGTGCGTTCTCGTTCCGTATCCACTGCGTACTGGGTCGATTCGGAGAACTCCTGGCTGACGCTGGAGCTGACGCCCGACGACCAGACCGCTTCGTCGCCACTCAGGATGCCGACGAGGGCGTCACGAGCTCGAGCATCGGCAATTCCTTGAGCATCGATCTTGTTTCGCATGCTCAGTGCCTTGTTGGTCGACTTGGCGACGATGGCGGATCCAAAACCGACAAGAGCCATCTCACCATTTGATTTCACTTGAATGACTCGCCCGCCCACGGGTGGAACGAGTCCCTCGGAAATCTCAGTCATCGCGGCTCTTAGGCCGTCGTTGATTGTGGCAACATCTTGGATGGCCCCCACTCGGCTCACGCTCTGCAGCGTCTTTGGCGTGCTCGCGATCTGGACAGAAACCATGCGGTATTGTGCATCATCGGGATCGGCGGCCTCGTGTACGGAGTAAACAACGTAGCCTTTCAACAGTCCGTTCGCCGTTTGCGAGATCGTCTCTGTGGTGGTCACCCCAGATGTGGTCGTTCCCTCATTGGCATCAGCGATCAGTTTGCTGAACTCTTTGTTTTCCGTTGAACCCTCGCTGGCTACCCCCTCCAGGCCACGGGTCATGGCCATTTTCGCAGCCGTGTAGGCGACAACGTAGGCATTGCGTTGGGCGATGAGCCCAGCGGTCGGATTTGGCTGCTCTTTGTAGACGGCGATACCTTTAGAAACGATGCCATAGCCGCTTCCAAACTGCACCCATTTGAAGTCATGGAAGGAGTCTTGGTCGCTGCTCGAGCCCGCTGCTCGATTCTTGGCAATCGATTTATCGAGTGCTTCTGACGCTGCATTGACGGCGTCCTGCGCCGACGCTGCTGCAACCAAATTTCCTGTTACGACAACATCGCTTGGAGACGTGACCTCCGTGGGACCACCGTCGACTGGGGGCTGCAGTTCGCTAATCGATGGCGGTTGTGCGTTGACGCAGGAGACGGCAATCATGATTGCCGCGAGAGGGAGTAGGTGAGCACGGTTCATTTGGAAACTCCGGGTAGTTGAAGCGGGAAAAGGGGAACTAGAAAGAACTATGGATTGGTCTGAAGTCGATAGAGCGCTTTGGTGAATGCACGTTCGGCAACCTTTTCGCTAGCACCGGTGTCGATTTCTAAACAGCGGTCACCAACGGCGACGAGAAAATCGATGGATGTGAGGCTGGGGGCCAATGAAAGGGCTTCATCCAACGTCGAAACTGCTTCGCTCGTATCTCCAAGGGCGTCATAGCAATTCGCGGCGGCCAGATAGTCCTCAGCAGCGACGAACGGTTTCGACATCAGGTGTTCGATATCTCGCAATGCAGCTTGGCAGGAACCTGACTCCATCGCAGCCTGATATCGCTTGACGATTGCGTTTCGATAGTACTGATGCAATTTCGGCAGGCACGGTGTACTGATCCATGCGGCATGAAGCTTGTCTCGGCGGGCGATCGCGACGCCAATAATGCTTTCTTCATCACGCGCGGCTACAAGGTGTTTTAGATGAACCTGCCCGGCAACCGTTCCTTCGCGACATGCCATTTCGATAGTAGCGGTCGTCGCGCGATGATCATCCAGTCCGATTTTGGCGAGCAGTTCGTGGGATGCCTCGGAACGCACTAACTCATCCAACGCTCGGTTTTTGGCCATCCGGGTTCGACCTGGCAAGTGGACAAGGGTTGTATCATTAGGGAAGTCTTCGAGAGTCACGGCAGAGATGAGTCCATTGCCCAATGAGACAATCCAGCTCTTTTGTTCTGGTCGAGCATTGATTGCGACAAGCAGCTTGTTCTGAATGGGCTCGTCCACGGCAAGTTTCAGAACGGCGAGACGGGTGGACTCGTTGATTTCTGGGAGACCAGCGACATCCTTGTCGCCTACGCCTAACTGGCTAGCGTTCTGAGAGTGAATCCCACGTCCCTGACTGTCGTGCGCCGACCGCGACATCAACATGGCAGTTCCTACTACCGTCGCAGCGATCGCTGCGACGGACAGAAACCACTTGGTTTTTCTAGCCACTCGCTTTGGCACGATATCTTGCGACTGCAGGGAGCCGTTCCCCTGAATCGTCGACAGCAGTTTGGTGTGTGAGCTCAGTACGGATAATTCCTTGACCAGATCCTCTGCCGATGCGACTCGCTTCACTGGATCTTGGGAAATGAGCCTGCCCACTAGCTGACTCAGTGTCTTGGGGATCTCTGGACGCAGGGAATGTACGTCGGGAGCGGCTTGGTTGTGCCGCCGCACCGCCGTGGCGATGAGCCCTTCTTCGTCATCGTTTGGATGAGGAGGATGCCCGCAAAGTAGGTGGAACAGTGTGCACCCGAGCGAATACAGGTCAGCCGAGGCTGTGACGGAACTTGGGTCACGAAACTGTTCCGGTGCCATGTACGCGATGGTTCCTAGGACTTGATTCTTCGACGTTGTCGCTTCTGCCACTCCTTGTTGTTGAACGAGACGGGCCAATCCCATATCCAAAATTTTAACGCACCCAATCGATGTGATTCGGAGATTTGAGGGCTTGATATCTCGATGGATGAATCCCTTGGAGTGCGCGTGTGCGAGCCCGAGTGCTGCCTGTCGAGCAACTTCACATGCGGCCTCGAAGGGCAATAACCTCGATGGATCGCACCAATCGATGGCATCACAACCATCGAGCAATTCCATTGCCAGGTAAGGAATTCCGTCGATTTCACCAGCATCGTAAGCATGCACCAGGTTGTCGTGAATCAATTCGCCATGGTGAGTGGATTCTCTTTCAAATCGCATGCGCGACGTGTCGCAGATCAACTTGTCGAGCGGCATCAGCTTGACCGCCACGTCGCGGTGTAGGCTGCGGTGAGTGGCACGCCACACTTCTCCCATACCACCGCGACCAATCGGGCGGATCAAATCGTAGTTTCCGAAACGCTGTGGTTGGTACGAGTCTTGGGCAGAACTGCGAAATGGCGTCGCCGATGCATCGGATCGAAGCGTTGAATGATCCAGTCCGGCCAGTAGACGTACCGTTTCATCGGCCACGTCATCGAGAGAAGCAATTTGTGACCGACACTTGCTGCAGTCGTAGGCCTCTCGTTCAATTTGCGCGATCGCACCGTAGGACAGCTTGCCAAGCTGATAGTTCGTCAGTGCATCAATCGAAAAGCACTCGTGCTGCGGTTGTGCGGCGTTCATTGTGAGAAACTACTACGTCGGAGTTCGATCATTTCAGGGGAAGACGGGTATGAATTCTCTCTCCCCACAGATACGAACGTATCGGCGCAACATTTGGCTAGAATTTTTCCATTCTTTTGTGGCTATTCCCCAGCAATTTCCCGCAGTCGCTGGAGAACGCGTACCTTCGTTTGCCGGATGGCGGCCTCAGATTTACCGGTTTCACTGGCTAATTGGGCCACAGAGCCACCTTGGACCAGTGCCAAAAAGATTTTGACCGATTCTGGACGAAAATAGTTTGATAGTTCGAGAGTGGCACGAGCGTAGAGTTCTTTTAAATCCGTCTGGTGCTCGCCAGTTGCATCTGATTCGCATTCGAGCGACGGAATGTAGGCCATCGCATCGAGCTCGATCTCAGGTTGCTGACGATGTTGCCTGCGTAGATGATCCATTGCCCGGCTACGGGCCACCGATTTCAACCACGAGCGAAACGACGCCGCTTGCGGCCGAAATTCAAATCGCTTCACCCCGCGCGCGACGGTGACCAGGACCTCCTGTGCAACGTCGTCGATGTCTGAGTCGCGGATGCCAGATCGGCTCAGGTTTGCCCGGATGAACCCAGCGTAGACGCGTTCAAATACGCCCCACGCGTCTGCTTGGTCGCCGATTAGTTGTTCCACAAATGTTCGAGAAGTGTCGTTTAAACGTGCTGAAATGGGTTTCTGCCCTGAATCCTGGAGAATTGAAAGTTCCAATTTTAGTCCGATTTTACGCCTCGAATAGTAGGATCGAATCAGACCCCAGCCGAGAACATTTTACGGGAGGACGATGGCCAAAACCCAAGTGTCATTTGGTGTTTGGCTGGAGATCACGTACAATGGGTGATGCTACCTATCCTGCCTTTCTCCCCCGCTTGAGAAAAGTTCGTAGCGTCGTTTGTGATGATGGCTGCTGCGGAAAATGCGTCATGAAACTCAATCTATTCCTGCTCCATGCGTTCGTTTTGGCGTTCGCGATCTGTTCGCTCGCCCATCACGCGGTCATTGGGGCGGAGCCTGCTAGTCGCGGTAGCGGCGATCCGGAGGCGATGCGGGCTGCTGGAGCGGTGATTTTCGATGCTCAGTGTGCGAGCTGTCATGGCGAATCTGGACAGGGGACTGAGGACTATTTCCCCGATCCGTTGACGGGGGACGCGTCCATTGGCGAACTGGCCGAGCTCATCACGGACACCATGCCGGAAGAGGATCCGGATGCCTGTGTGGGGCCTGATGCCGAAGCTGTCGCTGCCTACATCCATCATGCGTTCTATAGCGAAGCGGCCCAGCTGCGGAATCGGCCGCCGCAATTGGCGTTGCAGCGTCTGACCGGTGACCAGCTCCGCAGTAGTCTGTCAGATTTGTACAGCCATTTTGCTCAGATCCATCGCGACCGCTGGGAAGACCTGAAAGCCAATCAGGGATTGGAAGCAAGGTACTACACGGGCAAGAAGTGGGACGAAGAGGCACAAAAGATCGCTCGTACGGACCCTGTCGTGGACTTCGACTTTGAGCTGCATGGTCCTCAGAAAGCCGATGGCAGCGACGCGGGGATCGATGGTGAGGAGTTTCATGCTCACTGGCACGGCGGCGTGCGGATTGAAGAGACAGGACGGTACGAACTGATCGTACGTAGCACGACCTCGTTCACCTGTGCATTCGGGCACAATGACGATCAATTGATCGACAACCACGTCCAGTCGGAAGGACGCAATGAGTTTCGCCGCTCATTGATGCTGACAGGCGGACGAATGTACCCGATCAAGATCGATATGAATCAGCGAAAGCGAAAAGGAGAGACGCCGCCTTCGAGCATCTCACTTTCGTGGGTACCGCCGGGCGGCGTCGAAGAGATCCTGCCCGCTCACCACTTGATGCCAGGATGGGTACCTCCCGCGCTGCGGTTGGAGACGCAAATGCCGCCCGATGACCGCACCTACGGATTCCCACGTGGGATCTCAGTCGATCCGGTCTGGGATGAAGCGGTCACTTCGGCTGCGATTGAATTTGCGGACCTCGCCAGTGTCGAACTGTGGCCGGATTATCTCAAGCAGCATAAGAAAGACAAAATCGGCCGCAAAAAGTTGCTGCTTCAATTTCTAGATGAGTTGATCGCGGTAGCCCATCGCCGGGCGCCTGATCCCGCTGCGTCGAAAGGGATCATTGATACCGCAACGGCTGCCCATGAAGATGAAACAGAACAGATTCGGCATGCGATTCTGTTAACACTCAAATCGCCACGGTTTCTCTACCCGACGCTGGACGTCGATCGAACTGCCTCCCAACGAGCGGCCAACCGTATCTCGCTGACGTTGCATGACTCCCTGCCTGGTGATGATTGGATGCTGCGACGGATTGAAGAGGACTCGATCGCCGATGAGGACGGGCGTCGGGCGTTGGCCCGCAAGCTCGTCGATGATGCGCGCACCCGAGCGAAGCTGCGGGAGATGTTTCACCATTGGTTAGAAGTCTCGCCAGCGGACGATTTACGCAAAGACGAGGAACTGTTTCCTGGTTTCGATGCTGCCGTTGTCGCCGACCTGCGTCAGTCGCTCGACGGCTTCATCGATTCGGTCGTCTGGAGTGAGGCCAGTGACTACCGTCAGTTGGTTGCCGCCGACTGGACACTCACCACGCCGCGGCTCGCTGATTTCTATGGTGAACCTTGGCAGGCAGCAGATCCGGAACAGACGTCCGAGGCTAGCATCACTGTGGACTGGGCCAATGGGATGGCTCGCAGTGTGGCCGATGAGCAGGTTCACGTCGGCGTGCTGACCCATCCGCTCGTGATGGCCAAGTTCGCTCATCACCGCACGACATCCCCCATCCACCGAGGGGTCTTTTTGGTCCGGCACGTGATGGGGCGAGTGCTCCGGCCGCCCAATGAGGCATTCACGCCACTCAGTCCGGACTTGCACCCCGACCTCACCACCCGCCAGCGGGTTGAGCTCCAGACCAGTCCTGAGAGCTGCCAAATCTGTCACTCCAAGATCAATCCGCTCGGCTTCGCATTGGAAAATTTTGACGCCGTGGGACATTACCGTATAATGGAAGGCGATCGCCCGATCGATGCCACCGGTGGTTACTCCTCGCGCCAAGACGAAGAGGTTGCATTCCAATCCGCTCGTGACCTCGGCGACTACGTCGCGACTAGTCCGGAGGCACAATCGGCGTTTGTTGAACGAATGTTCCAGTATTTTGTCAAACAGCCGATTGCTGCGTTCGGTGCCGATCAGTTAGAAACGCTCACTGAGCGGTTCGCGCAGTCTGGCTTTAATATCCGAGAGTTGCTAATCGAGATCGCGGTTATCAGTTCCCGGCAAGAAAGCCACTAGCTTCTAGCTCCCACCCCCCTCCCCCTCAGCCCACCTCTCCTGCCATGCCTACCTCACGTCGACGTTTTCTTCAGCAGACTGGTATCAGTGCTGCCGCAGCCCACTTTGCCACGAATCTGCCCAGTCTCGCCCTGGGTGCGGAATCGACCAATCGCCAGCGACTGGTGTTTGTGTTCAGCCCCAACGGGGTCATCCCAGATCACTTCTGGCCAGAAGTGGACAAGAAGCAGGGCGAGTCGGAAATGGAGTTTAAGCGGATTCTCAAGCCGCTCAAGCCGTTCCGCGATCAGACCGTGACGATGCACGGGTTGTGCAACCAGATCCAGGGCGACGGAGACGGCCACATGCGTGGGATCGGTTGTTTGCTAACCGGCGTCGAACTATTCCCCGGCGACATTCAAGGCGGCAGCGACACGCCAGCGGGTTGGTCTCAGGGGATCAGCATCGACCAGTTTCTCAAGAACCAACTGCAAGCGGACCCGAGAACGCGAACACGTTTCGGCTCGCTGGAGTTCGGTGTGATGGTTCCCGATCGCGCCGACACCTGGACGCGGATGTCCTACAGCGGGCCGAACCAACCGGTCGCACCGATCGACAATCCCTACAAGATGTTTGACAAGCTCTACGGTCAAGCGAAGAACCGCGAATTGCTCGCCAGTGTCCTCGATGACCTGTCGGATGACTTCCGCACGCTCGAGAAGATGGTCAGTGTCGAAGATCGGCATCTCTTGCAGCAGCACCAGGCGCTCGTGCGAAAGGTTGAAAAGGATCTGCAGGTCGAACTGGCGGCTAAATCCGACGCGATCGGTCATGCCGTTCCAGAACTGCCGCCGAACGTGGAAGACCAGAACGACAACATGCCGCAGATCACGCGGATGCAGACCGAACTATTGGTCAATTCTTTTGCTGCCGATTTTGCTCGCATCGCCAGTTTCCAGATCACCAATAGCGTGGGCAATGCGAAGCTGCGTTGGCTCGATATCGACGAGGGCCACCACGCCCTGTCGCATGAGCCCGATAGCAATGAGGATTCCTACGAGAAGCTGATCAAGATCAATACCTGGTACTGCGAGCAGGTCGCGCATTTGGCCAAGCGGTTGCAGGAGACCCCGGAACCGGGCGGTGAGGGATCGATGCTCGATCACACCACTATCGTGTGGACGAACGAACTCGGCAAAGGCAACTCACACACCCGCAACAACATCCCCTTCGTCTTGGTCGGCGGGGGGCTGGGCATCCGTGGGAACCGGGCGATCGATTTTAAACGGACGCCTCACAATCGGTTCCTGATGACGCTCGCCGAACGGATGGGATTCCCGCAGGAAACATTCGGCAACCCCGATTTCTGTGGCGACGGTGTTCTTACCGGCGTGTAGTTGCACGGGATAGTCTCGGCCCCCTCACCGCTCGATCACGTGGCCTTGATCCACTGCGAGCGGTCCGAGTGAGACGCTCTCGCCGTCGGGCCACCGCACCGTCACGTCTTGGACGGCATCGGCATCGCCGAGCCCGAACGTCAATGGCAATTCGACTTGCGAAAGGTAGCTGCGGGTCGGCATGACTTGTTTGGATAACACTTCATCGCCCACGGTCACGTCCACCCAGGCCCCGATCGCGTCGCGGTTGCATCGCTCCGAGTCACCGACGAGTTTTACACGCAGCCAATGATGGCCAAGCTGTTGTTCATTGCGGAGCAGTCGTGGTTTGCGCCCGCTCGCGGTGATCAGGATGTCGATATCGCCATCGCTATCGATGTCAGCATAAGTGGCGCCGCGACCGACCATCGGTTTGAGCAGATCGGGGCCAGTTTGCTGTTCGCCGACTGCGAGGAATTCCGTACCGAACTCCGGCCCCGCGTTCCAAAATAGCTGGGGCGGCTGCTCATAGTGTTGGCTGGGTTGCACTCGATTGATGTCTTCTTCGAGGTGCCCATTGGCACAGAACAGGTCGAGCCGCCCGTCGAGATCGTAATCGAGGTACATCAGCCCGAAGGTCAGCAGGAGCCGGGTGCTCGGCCCCAATCCCGTCGAGATCGCTTCATCAAAAAACTGCATCCGGCCCGCTTTGGTCACATAGAGAGCCGTCATCTCATTGGAAAAGTTACCGATAGCCACCGCCATCGCCTTGCGGTCGCGAAACGAAGTCACATCGATGCCCATCGCCCCGCGAGCGGCGCCGCTGGAGTCGAAGGCGATCCCTGCCAACGCCCCGATCTCGGTGAAGTGACCGTCGCCGTCGTTTCGTAGCAGCAGGTTTTGCACGGTATCGTTGGCAACGATCAGATCGAGTGTTCCATTGTTGTCAAAGTCACAGATCGCCAGTCCCAAGGATTTGGAGAGCGGCACGCCTGTGGCGGGATTGCGGACCTGGACCCCCGACGATTCGGACACATCGGTAAACTGACCATCACCGTCGTTTCGATAGAGATAGGGGAACGAGCCCTCGAAGTTTTGGGGACGCCCATAGGCACGGCCGCCTCCGACGAGTTGGAACCCTTGCGATTGGTCGTACTCACGGCTCCACATCACGTAGTTGCAAACAAAGAGATCGAGATCGCCATCATTGTCGTAGTCGAACCATCCCGCGCTGCTGCTCCAACGATCCTCGTCGCCAGCGACACCGGCAGATTCCGACACATCGACGAAAGTCCCGTCGCCTTGATTGTGGAACAAGTGGTTTGCGCCGACGGCGGTGATGAAGATATCCACACGCCCGTCGTTGTCGTAGTCGCCCACGGCGGCGCCCATGGCGTAGATGGGAATATCAATCCCAGAACCGGCTGTCACATCGACGAACTCACCGTCATCGTTGCGGTAGAGCACCGATGTATTGGATCGTTCACTCGGTTCATCCCAAGACCAGTCTTTGGAATTGACCAATAGCAGGTCTTGGTCGCCATCGTCGTCGAAGTCGAGGAAGGCAACACCACCGCCCATCGTTTCGGGAAGCAGCTTATCACCGACGGCACCATTGTTGTGAACGAAGTCGATACCGGCCTCGTCAGTGATATCGGCAAAAGGCACGGCCGGTATTTCCACCGAGGGCAGTTCACGGACTTCGACAGTGGCGAGTTCGGATTCACGAACGGGCGGGGCAGCATCGGGGCGTGAAAGGGCGTACGCGACCGCAGCCCCCACTACGGCAAGGCACACCAACGCGATGAAGGACCCTCGCAGAGCGCGGCTGATCGCCGCGTCATCCCGCAGCTCGTCGTCGACCTCGTCGTGATCGGCCGCATTGTGTCGCGTTGGATCACGATGTTCCCGAGACGGGTTTGCCTTTCGCTTACTGGACATCGTTGGCCTCCTCTTGGGATTCGGTCGTGATGGTTTGCGTGTCATTCGGTTTCCTGTCCGTGTCGATTTCTGGATCCGTTTCCAAGCTCGCTGACTTCTCGCGATGCAGCGAGTACTTCACGACAGCTTCGGCAGCGTGATCAGCGGCTGGGTATTTTTCTCGAGCCAAGCGGATTGCTCGGCCAGCGGCGTTGTCGTCGGGTTTATACCGAAGGTGCAATTGCTGCTGAATCGCGGCTCGCTCGGGATCGCCGAGTTTGTCATAGAGCAACTGCAGATTGTGGTGCGCCGAGACGTTCTCGGGATCGATCGTCAGCGTTTTCTCGAACTGCACCACGGCTTCCTGGAAGTACTGGTCGCTTTCCTCAGTTCGCTGTTGGCGCTCGCGGACGTTCCCCAAGTCAAAAAGGGTCCTGCCGAGCAGATTGATGACTTCGATATCGAGGCTGAAGTCGAATCCACGCTTCTGCATCGCGGGGGCGCTATCCTCGAGAACGCTGCGTAGATTCTGCTCTGCTTCCTCGAGACGGCCTTGTTGAGCATTGACGGCGCCAGAGAGCCATGCCCAGGTCCAGCGAGGGAAGCCTTCGGTATCGCTGAATCGCCCCGCTCGTTGGAGAGCGTCGACGGCTTCATCGAGCCGGCCCTCCGTGTTAAGCACCCGGGCCAGGTTCAATGGCCCATCCCAGCGATCGAGCTTCTCTACCTGCAGGAAGGCTTCTTCGGCCTGACGCAGTTCGGCTTTGCCCTTGAGCAGTAAACCGATGCCGTAGTCGTTCCAACGCTGCCAGGCCGGGATTTCACGATCTGGATTGTCGACAGTTTGTTCGAACCCTTCGATGGGAAACTCGATCGTATCGACCGCCATCGTGGTGATCGGCAGTTCGTTGACGTATCGCTCGCCCGCTTCATAGCCGCGGATGGACCGGCCCAATTTCGCGTTCTCTTCGGCGACAAAATCCATGAATTCGGTATCAAACTTCCGGTACTGGAGTTTCAATTCCACTTGGACCGGCTCTGTCACATCGTCGGGGATCTGCAGCTCATAGTGCACGGTTTGCCCGGCCCCCGGGGGGATCTGATGGTTGTACAGTGGTGTGAAGATGTCCTCAGGATTTCGGCGGTTGATCCGATTACCATCCTTGTCCAACATGAACACGTTGACAAAGTGCGACCAAGGGTCGACCTCGTTTTCGTTATCAGCGTCGACCAAACCGCTTTGTCCGATCAAGCGACCACCGCTGGTGACTTTCACCTCCAGCCAGACCTCGTTGCTGTCGACGGTTCCCTGAGTAAACAGGTGTCCCAGTTTGAGGGTACGGATCACGGTTTCGAGCAAGTACTTGCTACCCGGTTTCAACGCAGGGACCTGGGGCCGGAGGGGCGCGGTCAGCTCTCCATCGATCTCTGCATCCTCGCGGATTCCAAAGATATCTACACGGACGATGTCTTGTAGATACTCCTGGTGAATGGAAATAAGATCGTCGCGGTCGCGCAGCCAAGCGATGCCGGTATTGGCCGAGGGGAACAGGTGGTTGTGAACACTCAGTTCATCGGCGCCGTCAAAGTGTTTTGCACCAAAGTCGTCCGAGGCGACCAGGGGCATATGGCATTCATTGCAGTTATCGACAGCCTGCGGTGGGTAGTAGAAACTGCGGGCACCATGCCCCGAAACGCCACTGAACAGGTACGGATCATAGTGGTTCTGGCCACGCAAGAAGTCTTTGTATCCATTGAGTGCTTTGGGTAGATGCACCTTGTGACAGGTCGAACAGAACTCAGCCGTTTTGTGGAAGGGCTTGAGAAACGTTTTCTTGTGGAAAGATGGTTTCGCTTTGACGAGCTGGTTGTTGATCCACTGCAATGCGGCGTTCTCGCTCGAGGCGAACGGATAGTGCAGCGGTTCCTCAATCGTGTAGTCGGCGTTGCCCCGGACGCTGTTGACGTTGGTGATCGTGTGACAAACCGTACAGGTGATCCCAGCGTTGGCGGTCGGGTGATCGAGCATGTCAAAATTAGGATCGTCAAATGCACCGGAGAAAAAGGGGACGGGGTCGTGACACCCGGCACACCAACGTGAAGCTTGTACGGAACCATCCCGTTCGAGGGACATCGCCCGCGTCGCATTCACACTGGCTAGGTACGGCGCATTGTTGAAGGAGCTAAAGCGGTGGACGCTGTCGGACCAATCCTTATGGATGTCGGCGTGGCATTTTAGGCAGTATTCATCGTTCATCATGGCATCGGCGGGGATAAAATTCCCGCTGGAGGTACGGGCCAGTGATGGCTCAAAGTACTGCACACCAGAATCGGGGCCGATCGCATTCCATTGCCGCGGGTCTTGCATCTGCAGCACCACCATCACGGCAATCGCCGCGACGGCAACGCCAGCAAAGCTCATCCCAATCCGCCACTTGATCCGTGGACCAGCCAAGCGGTGCAGCCAATAAAGCCACACCGCTGCCAGCGGACAAACCACATGCAACCAATACACGGTGTTACGAGCCAAGGGCTGTTTGAGGTCGAAGCCACCGATCCGAACCAGCAGGATGCCGGTAATGAGAATGGCGATGCTGATTGCGAACAGAGCGTACCCGATCTTGATCGCCCGGCGGTTGCGACGATTTTTGGTGTTCCAGATATGGACCAATCCGAACAGAATCAGCGGCAGAATGAGAACCAACCCCAGCACCAAGTGGGCGAGGAACATGTATTGATAGAAAAAGTCCTGGTACGTTTCGCCCTGAAACCACTCCAAGAAGGTGAAGATGGAAAGGTAGCCCGCGTTGGCGAACAGAAGGGCAACGAGCACGAAGATGAGATAGAGCAGTTTGCGCAGCCGAGGGCCAACAGCGCGAACGTACTTCTTACGAGGCACCGCCGCGGCGGCACCCCCCTGGGGGACAGACGACATGGAGAGAATCCTAGTGAGATAAATTGAAATCCGAACGGAGCGCTGCGCAGCGACTCCGGAACATGCACGAGCTCGATCACCCATGCGTTTTCAAATTAGGAAGCAAATCGCTCGCGTCCGCTAACGGCAAATCAGGGATTGCCCATCACACGGGCGTGTCAGCCACGCTGATGATGGGATCGCAGACACGGAACCTCGCGATGTGTCGCGAAGAGGTGTGGCGCGAAACCTTGATCCACATTCAGGAGAAGTCACCACCGCATTCGGTCCACGCTCGGTCGAGAGTGGCTGCGAAATCATCGGTGGGGCGAGAGGCGCGGCAGGACCGCAGTGCTTCCTGGTCACTAGGATTGCGGAGGCCGCTCGATTGCCATGCGATAGCCGCTCGGCAAGAGCAGACGGTCACCGCAGCGAGACTGCGCATCCAGCGATGCCTGCATCACACGTTCCTGGCAGAGCAGCGCCGCATCATGATGGTGCCGCTCGATCCCAGGAATCGCGGGCAGCGGATCCTTTCCCGTGGGCGATTGCCCGCAGGCGGGACCATGGCAGGGCTCGGCCGGTGCTGGGGCCGTAGCGGCTTCCTCGGTGTCTTGCATCGAATCGGCGTGCTGCAGCCAATCGCCGCAACTCGCCTGGACTGAGCGGGGCGCACAGACACCCAGCAAAATCACGAAGAAAACGGCGAGAGGAAAAATACGCAACATCAACACACGACCAGGGACGACGGAGGGCACCCAAAGACTACTTCGTTTCAAAGTTCGAGTCAATGTTCCTCATCGTTTCATCGTGTACGATGAGACAAACGTCAGCCTGACGAGACGGATTGCTTCGATCGGTCGCCCGCCATTTCGGTTTTCTTGCAACTTTCAAAACGAGTTACGTCCTCTTGAACACTACACGATTCGCCATCGAACGGTTCCCTGCTTTCTCGATCCTTTGCGGTCTGCTGTTCGCCTGCTCCGCAGTGTCGATTTGTCCCGGTTCAGCCTCCGCCGAGGAGGTGAAAGTAATGAGCTTCAACATTCGCTACGGAAAGGCGAAGGATGGAGAGAACCATTGGGAGAAACGGAAACTGCTGGTGGCTCAAACGATCCAAGCGTTTTCGCCGGATCTATTGGGGACGCAGGAAACCCTCGGTTTTCAAAAACAGTTTCTCGAGGGGAAACTGCCCGAGTACGCGAGCATCGGGATCGGGCGTCAGGACGGGGGCCAGCAAGGCGAGATGACCGCCATTTTCTATCGCAGTGATCGTTTCGAGCGGCTCGATGAGGGCCACTTCTGGCTCAGTGAAACGCCGGAGGTGGTCGGCAGCAAGTCCTGGGACAGCAGCCTGCCACGAATGTGCTCGTGGGTGAAGCTTCGAGACCGTCGCTCGGATGGTCCGGCTATCCTGTTCGTCAATACCCACTTTGATCACCGCGGCCCGGACGCGAGAAAGGAATCGGCACGATTATTGGGCGAGAAGATCAGCGATCTCGGCGAGGGGTGTCGCTGCGTTTTAACCGGTGACTTCAATGCCGGCGCCGGTAGTCAACCGCATCAGATTCTTTTTGCCGAGTCGTCCCCAGACAACTCGGGCGGCATCACGTTGGTGGACACGTTCGCCGCCGCTCACCCGGACGCGACTGACGCCGAGGCCACGTTCTCAGGGTTTCGTCCCAACGTTACGAAAGGAGCCCGGATCGACTGGATCGCGGTCACGCCCGACTGGACGATCGAGTCGGCAGAGATTGATCGAACCGAATACGATGGGCGAACTCCGTCGGATCACTATCCGATCACGGCGACGCTGCGTTTCACCGACGACGGGAGTGCCGACGCTGGGGGTAGCGAAACGTCGCGGGACAACTGAGCGTGTCGCCTGCGTGCATTGCCCGCTGGTTACCCTGACGATGTCTATCGGGACGTTCGCACGCCGAGGATCTGCGCCGCTGGATCAGGAGGCCTTTTGTTTTCCTCGGTGACGGCGGAGTTGGCCGCAGGCGGCGTCGATCTCATCACCTTTCCGCTGGCGGAACATCACGTTGACTCCTGCAGTCTCGAGAATTTGCCGGAATCGTGCAATCGATTCCTTGTTCGGCGTCACGTACGGCAATCCTTCGACGGGGTTGTAGGGGATGACATTCATCATCACCGAACGGCCACGCAGTAGCCGGGTGAGTTCGTGAGCGCAGGCTTCGGAGTCGTTGATGCCGCCCAGCAGAACGTACTCAAAGGTGAGCCGGCGACCGGAGCTGGCGAAGTAGCGATCGGCAGCGGTGAGCACTGGCTCGATGCCAATCTTTTTGTTGACCGGCACGAGTTCGCTGCGCAGTTCGTCATTGGGGGCATGCAGGCTGACAGCGAGATTGTAGGGCACCCCGCCCGCTGCCAACTTCTCGATCGCTGGTGGCAGACCCACGGTGCTGATCGTGATCCGCCGGGGGCTGATACCGAGTCCCTCAGGGTTGCGGGCGACATCGAGCGCCGCCAAAACTCCCGGGAGATTGGCCAGTGGCTCGCCCATGCCCATCATCACGATATGGCTGAGCCGCTCGGATTCCGGCAACCGGTGCTGCAGACGTAGCATCTGTTCGAGGATCTCGCCACGGGTCAAGTTGCGATCGACACCATCCAATCCGCTGGCGCAGAACACGCAGCCCATGGCACAACCGACCTGGCTGCTGACACAGATGCTTCGCCGGTCACCGTCACGCAGCAGAACGCACTCGACCTCGCCACCGTCGATCAGCCGCACCAGGATTTTCTCGGTGCCGTCGCGTGAAGTCGACACATGTGCTTCGGAAGCATTAAATACGTCAAACGCCTCGGCGAGTTCCAGACGCAGTTTGGCAGGGAGGTCCGACATGGTGTCGAACGAATCCGCCCGGCCGGTATAGAGCCAACGACGAATTTGCTTAGCACGGAAGGCGGGGTAGCCCCGCTCGGCCAGCCATTCGGCGAGGGCTTCGTCGGAGGTATCGAGCAAGTGCCGTTTTCGGGGCTGGGCCGAACCCTCCTCCTCGGGTGCGGACTGATTTTGCGAGAGGACGGGCAGTGAGGGCATGGCAGCGGGTCGAGTGGCGGAGGACGGTCGATAGGTCCGTCGGATAGATGCCGTTAACGATAAGCGAGCCGAGCCGGATGCACCAGCCAAAATCTGAACTGGGGGCTGGCCGATCTGAGAGCTGGCACGGCGGAGCGAGGGGCAGACCGATTTTCGGCTAGGTATTAAGATCAGGCGTATGGCTAAACCTCGTTTGATTGAACCCGTTGTCCGATTCTGCGCCGTGATTTCGCGGCATGCCGAGGCTCGCCATTGGGCCCGGCAACGACTTTGTGAGCACTGGGGGGCCGCCGCAGAGGTCTCCTCACCAGCACCCTTCACCGCCGGTGGATTCTACGCTGCTGAAATGGGCGAGGGTCTGACCAAAATACTCGTCGCGTTCGACGATTTTGCCGACCCCGCCGGGCTGGCCGATTGGAAGCGGCTAACCAACGCCTGGGAGCGTGAGTATGCTCAATCGAGCGATCACGCCGAGACGCGACCGCTCAACTTGGATCCCGGCTACATCACGCAGGCAAAATTGGTGCTGGCGACGATCAAGGACCGCGATCACCGGCTCTATCTGCATGATGGTATTTTCGCGGAAGTCACACTCAACTACATGGGTGGCCGGTGGATTCACCATCGTTGGACCTATCCGGATTTCCGTACACCCCACGTCGCTGAGTTTGCGATGACGTGTCGCGAACGACTCCGCACGCATCTGTTGAGTACCGGGGGCTTCCGCCGCGTGTGAGCCAGCCGAACACAAATCGATCGTTCGCCGTTACACTGAAATGGTTTCTCTGCGGCTGACAGGCAAGTCGATCTTTTCAGGCATTATTGAATGATACCATCGTTAAACGATCGTCCAATGATGGCTTTCAAGGCACCCTACATTTCCCTGCTGCTGGTTTCTGGGTTGGCGATTGCGGGCTGCGATAGGACGCCTGAGGAAGGACGGGGGACGGAGAGTGGCCACGCCAGACCTGCCGAGGTGGGTGCGTCTGCTTCGTCGGCGGTGGAGGCGCCGTCGCGGGGCGAGTTCTCGCTGCAGGAGATCAGTGATTTGATTGCCCAGGGAGATTTCCAGCGAGCGGACACGGTGATTCGTTCGATGTTGTCGGGTGACCCGTCCAACGCCCCGGTACTGTTCATGGCGGCGCGATCAGCACATGGCCAAGGGAAGCTTGATGAGGCGATCGAGTCGTTGAAGTTGATACCTCCCGAGCATCCCGAAGCGGGCTTTCCCGCGATGGGGCAGGCGGCAGACTGGCTGCTCGACGCGGATCGCTTGGCGGAGGCGGAGGTCGCTTTGGAAGCGATGCTGGATCAGTATGGGGATCTCGCTCCCGTGCATCGACGTTTGGCAGATCTCTTCAATTCACAGGCACGTCGGATCGAATCGGCCGAGCATGTTCGAGCTCTCATTCGATTAGGAGACGTGACTGAAAAAGAACTGCTCAGTCTGACCACTCTGAGCGTGCCCTATCACGATCAACTGAGCGACGAGAATGAACCAACACCCGCTAGCCAGAATGCCCCGTCATCGATCGATATGCGGGATCTGGCCCGCGCCAAGGAGATGCTCATTCAAAGAAACCTCGAACCGGCGAGTGTGCTCGCGCAGCGACTGCGAGAGCAGTTCCCCCAATCCACCGCTGTCGCAGCGTTGGAGGGGCGTGTCTACGAAGCATTGCAGCGAGACGATGCGCTGCGAGGTTGGATCGCGTCCTTGCCTGCAGGCATTGAGCGAGAGCCGGAGTACTGGACCACGCTGGGAACTTGGATGCTGAGATCGGGAGAACCCGAGCCAGCGATCCGAGCCTTTTGTGAAGCGGTTCAGCTGGATCCGACCGACCGCGTGGCGTATTTGCGACTGTCCGAGGCGCTCGCCGCAGTCGGTGAGATCGATGCCGCCGAGCGAGTCGCAGCGCGAAAGACGTTGCTCGCTGACGCTTGGCAGTTAGCACTCAACGTGGGGCTCCACCGGGAGAGTCGCTCGGGCGACATGCGGTTGCTGGCAGAGACCCTCGACCAGCTCGGTCGTCCCTGGGAGGCCCTCTCCTGGCGGATGGTGCTGGCTCATGAATCAGGCCGGCTCGAAGACGCGATGCCAGAACTGATCGCGGCGCGAGAAGCGCTGTTGCAATCGGACACCGAGGCAGCGAAGTCGGATCGACTATGCGGCGTCGATCCATCGAATTGGAGGATGCCAGATCGGGCTTCCTTAGCAGGGGATTCAGCAACGATGGTCGCCTCCCGCGAGATCGGTATTCCACCATCGCAGCAGCGGTCCATTCGCTTGGTCGACGTCGCGGCGCAGATCGGGATTGATTTTCGCTACCACAACAATCGCGAACCGGAGGCCAAACGTCTGCGGATGTTCCAGGTCAATGGTGGCGGGATCGCGGTGCTGGATTACGACCGGGACGGTTGGATGGATTTCTATTTTTGCGACGCGGGCGGGCGTCCGAATGACGCTCACGACTCTTATCCGAACCGTTTGTATCGAAATCTCAACGGCACCGCGACAGCGGAGGTTGCCTTGGCGTCGCAGTCGGATGATCGCAGCTACGGGCAAGGTGTGACCGCAGCGGACCTCAACCAAGATGGATTCACAGACCTGGTGGTCGCGAACATTGGCGAAAACCTTTTGTACATCAACAATGGCGATGGTACGTTCACCCGTACCGTGATCGATGGTTCGGAGGCCTGGACGAGCGGTTGTGTTTGTGGCGATCTCGACGGTGATGCGTTGCCGGAAATCGTAGAGATCAACTACATCGACGATGAATCCGCATTCACGACCGAGTGCTGGGGTGACGGTTTCGATTGCTCTCCTCGAATTTTTGGCGCCTGTCAGGATCGATTGCTCAAGCGAAACGGGCAGGGCGATTGGGTGGCGATGGACAGCGTGGCTCCCAGTGCGTTGAAGCCGAACTATGGGTTCGCAGGGATCATCGCAAACTTTGATCGCGAGCATGGAAACGACGTCTTTGTCAGCAATGACACGAAAGACAATTTTTTTTGGGTGAGTCGGACGAGAGATGAAACCACTCCTTACGTCATCGACAACCAGGCCGAACTGCGAGGCTGCGCCACCGGTGATCTCGCCCAGCCTCAGGGATGCATGGGAGTGACAGGCGGGGACTTCAATCGAGATGGCAAGCTCGACTTCTGCGTTTCGAACTATTGGAATGAACCTTCGAACCTCTACATCCAAGGCCAACGAGGTTTCTTTACCGACAGTGCGGCTCAGTTCGGCATCGCCGCGCCAAGTCGGGAGACGGTGGGATTTGGGATTCAAGCGGTTGATCTCGACCGCGATGGCTGGCTCGACCTGAGCGTTTTAAACGGACACGTTTTCGATCCTGCGGAGAATGGGACGCCCGAAGTGCCTTTTCGCATGCTGCCGCAACTCTTCCAGGGAGGCCCCCGTGGTTTCACCCTGGTCGAGCCAGACCACGAATCCGACGATCCGACAGCATCTTTTTGGACGACCCCGACGCTTGGTCGGACTTTGGTACGCACGGATTTCAACCGAGACGGCAAACCAGATTTGGTAGCCAATTCGCTCGATTCATCCGTCGCGGTACTGGCGAATCTCACCGATACGGGACATTGGCTGAGGCTCGAACTCGTCGGTACCGCGAGTGAACGCGATGCGGTGGGCGCCGAGGTCGTCGTCACGTGCGGCGATCAAACGTTTCACCAATGGCGGTTGGCCGGTGGGTACATGGGTGCCAATGATCCGGTCATCGACATCGGCTTGGGCGCGTCTGACCGAGTTGATAACATGGAAATTCATTGGCCTTCGGGTAACATACAATCGTTCGCGGATGTGGCAGCGGACATGCATTATTTGGTGATAGAAAATGACGAGCGTTTGCATGTTCCGAAATGAACTTGAGGAAACGATGCCTCTCCGTCCTCGTGCACTGAGATTGATGTGGATCGCGATGCTGGTGATTTTTGGGGTGGGTTGTGATTTCACCAAGCCAACCCCGCGTTCCGCTGCCTCTTCTGATTCAGTTGACACTGCCGGCGGTGGCAACATTGATGAATTTGCCGCAGCCGAACGTCTGCTTCGACGGGGCGATCCCGCGGCCGCATCGACGTTGATCCAACAGGCCTTGATCGCTACCCCCGAGGACCCAGCCACGCTGGAATTGGCTGGCGACGTGGAGGCGGCTTTGAACCGACCGCAGCAGATGATCGAGCTGTACGAATCTGCGATCGAGCATTCGTCACCTCCCTCGGTGGCGTTGTTCAATAAGGCAGGGCAAGCATGGATGCGGATCGGGCGTCCCTTTGAGGCCGTGGCGGTATTGCGGACTGCCGTGGAGCAGTATCCCGACGACCGCAAAATTCGCACCGACGTGGCCGGACTGTTGGCGGCGTTGGGTCTTGAACAGGAAGCGGGTACGCATCTGCGTTGGTTGGTGATGCGTGGATTGGGTGGTTTGAACGAATTGGTGATGTTGTCGGATTTGACACGTCCGCAGAACGACCGCGCGATTGCTGACTATGCGATCAAGCACGCACCTGAGGATCTACGGTCACATTTTCCATCGGCCCGTGAGGCCGCCTACAAGGGACTCTGGGAATCTGTGGCTGAGACGCTCGGTCCCGTCGTCGCGAAGTACCCTGCATTTGTACCTGCGTCCGCCTACTACGGTCGCGCGCTGGTGGAACTGGGGGAGGTCGATGCCGCTACGGATTGGGCGAGTCAATTGCCCGACAACATTGAGCAGCAACCTCAGTACTGGCTCGCGACAGCGGCAATGGCCAGTCGCAAGCGGCAGCACGAGCAGGCTGTCGCGGCCTATTGGCAGGCTTATCAAATTGACCCGAATGATGGGGAAGTGCTCGGCAAACTCGCCACGAGTCTGATCCAGGCTGGCTACGTTGACCAGTCGCGGGTCGTGACGGTTCAAGCGGGGAAGGTGGGGCAATTGATCGAACGTGTCGACCAACTGCGGACCAACCACAACCGGTCCCAACGCGATGCCGTCCGTGTAGCCCAAACCCTCCGCGGTCTCGGTCGACTATGGGAAGCGGCTTCGTGGTTGCGTGTGGGTGCGACAATGCCGGAGAACAAAGACCCCGGGCTGAAGGATCTCTACTTGGCGATTCGCGATGAACTTTCCGCGAGCACGCCGTGGCAGGTGCAGACAGATCTACTGACTGCGTCGATGGATTTCACCGATCTACCTGGTTTCGATTGGACACGCCCATCCGCTGAGCCGAGGTCGACCACACCAACGCCTGCATCCATGGCCGATCAAACGCAAACGATTCACTTTGTCGATGAAGCCGCTGATCGCGGGTTGAATCATGTCTGCCGAGTCCAGCCTCCCGTGGGCGGTGGGGAGTCGGGGTTGTGGATCTATCAATCTGGCGCTGGTGGCGCGGCCACACTGGATTACGATCACGATGGTTGGCCGGATGTCTATTTGACCGTGCTCGATGGCATGCCCAAGAAACGAGATTCGGCACCCAACGCGCTATTTCAGAATCATGCCGGGAAGTTCCACGATGTCACGGCGCTGTCGGGAGTGGGCGAAACCGGGTTCTCCCAAGGACTCGCTGTCGGAGATTTCAACAGCGACGGCTTTGACGATCTCTATATCGCCAACATCGGTGGCAATCGTCTCTATCGCAACAACGGCGATGGCACCTTCACCGATGTCACGGATGCTGTGGGGATCCAGGCTGATGGCTGGACGAGCTCGGTCGCGATGGTGGACATGAACCAAGACGGCGTCCTCGATCTGTTCGATGTGGGGTACTGCGCCGGAGATCGCGTGCTCACGATGCTATGCGAGAAGGATGGTGAGGCGATGGCCTGCCTGCCGAAATCCTTCGCAGCGCAACCGGATCAGGTTTGGCAGGGGTTGCCCGACGGACGTTTCACCGAGCAAACCGATGCCTGGTTGGGATCGCATTCGATCGCCCACGGCCTGGGAATCGTGGCGGGCTACTTCGACCAGAACGACGGGCTCGATCTGTATGTTGCCAACGATATGTCGGGCAACCACTTCTGGTCGGGCAGCCAAGACGCAGAGGGCGATTTCCAGTTCGACGAGCAAGCGAAGATGCGGGGGCTCTCTGTGGACAATCGCTCGCTACCGCAAGCGTCGATGGGGATTGCTGTGGGTGACCCGGATGCCGATGGCGACACCGACTTCTATCTGACGCATTTCGAAGGCGAGTACAACACGTATTACGAACAGATCCGCCCGGGGATGTGGGCTGACCTCACCTCCCAGGTTCAGTTGGCGGCGCCGACCAACGATCTATTGGCGTTCGGGACGGCTTGGCTGGACGCAGACAACGATGGCAGCCCCGAGTTGTTAGTCGCCAACGGACACCTCAACGACAATCCAGAGCCCGAGCGTCCCTACCGCATGCCGATGCAGCTATTCAGCCGTCACCCGGACGGGACTTGGTTCTCACCCGATCCCGCGTCGGTCGGTGAATACTTTGAAACCGCAAGACTCGGACGCAGCTTGATTACGCTGGATGCGAATCGCGATGGTCGTGTCGACGCCTTGGTAACGCACCTCTTCGACCCGGTATCGCTGCTGCTCAACCGCAGCAAAACGGAGGCCCGCGCGATCACATTTTTCCTCGTGGGAACCCGGGGTCACGCCAGCGCCATTGGGGCGATGGTTACGATCGAATCGGGCGGGCGGGAGCGGTCGCAGCAGTTGACCACCGGCAGCGGGTATCAGGCGGCGTCACAGAGGTGCGTGTCATTCGGAATTGCCCCTGGTGAAAAAATCGACGCCTTGCGTGTACGCTGGCCCTCGGGAGACACGCAAACCTTCACTTTGGATCCCGACCAGCCGCTCTCGGGCAGCGAGGAATACTTGCTCGTCGAGGGCGATGACGCTCCGTTTCGCTTTCAGTCATCCACACCAGGTTCATGAACCAAGCACCCCCGCTCGATACCGACTGCGAACAGCAAACCGACTGCAAGCCGCTGAAGATTGGCAATGTGGAGATCGGATTTCCCGTCGTGCAAGCGGCGTTGTCTGGCTACAGCGACTTGCCGATGCGTGTGATCGCGCGGCGACACGGTGCTACCTACAGCGTCTGCGAGGTGATGCTCGACCAGTTCCTGCTGTCGCTAACCAAACGCCAAAAAACGAAGCATTTCCTCGACATTGCTGACGAGGAGCACCCGGTCGGTGGTCAGTTAATGGGAGCCGAACCGGAGCAGTTTTCACTCGGCGCGATGAAGCTCGTTGAAGCTGGATTCGACATCATCGATGTGAATTTTGGTTGCCCGGTGAAGAAGGTGCTGGGACGCTGCCGCGGCGGGTTTCACTTGTCTCAACCGTCCGTGGCAATCGATATTTTGAAACGAACCCGTGACATCGTACCGCCGGAGATTCCTGTCACGGTCAAGATGCGGCGTGGGATCGACGACAGCCCCGAGGCGCGCGATCAGTTCTTTGAAATTCTTGATGGTGCGATGGCCGCCGGTCTCTCGGCGGCAACCGTACATGGCCGGACGGTGGCCCAACGTTACATCGGCCCCAGCCGATGGGAGTTTCTGCGAGAGGTCACGCAGCACGTTCACAGCGGTTTTAAAATCCTCGGTAGTGGGGATCTCTTCAGTGCCGAGGATTGCCTGGCGATGATTCGCCAAACCGGGGTCGATGGCGTGACGGTGGCGCGGGGTGCGATCGGCAACCCATGGATCTTCGAGCAAGCTCGTCGGTTGGCAAAGGGTGAATCTTTACCACCCCCACCAACTTTGGCCGAGCAAGCTGCTGTGATGCGAGAACATTTCAAACTCTGTGAGCAGACCTACACGGTCGAGCGAGCCCCGCTATTGATGAGGAAGTTTTGCATTAAGTACTCGCAAAACCACCCCGACTATGAAAACGTGAGGCTGGCGTTTCCGAAACTCAAGACCCGCGAGGATTTTGAGAGCGCATTGGCGACGCACTACGCGGAAGACCGTCCCGGACGCTACATCCCCCGGCAACTGCACGGTTCGCAAGAGGAAGGCTGAACCCAGCGGAGGGTCAGCCAAACATGGTTGTCCCGACGCCGAGACCGCTGCCATTGCCAGCAGTCTGCTCGGGGTTCAAGCGAAAAGGGGTCTGCCGCTCTCCGGCGAGGCCGTTAAAACAGGTTCATCCGACGGAAGCGTGCGCAGAGCACAGCGGAAGTTTTTTTGAGGCATGGCTCTCGTATCCAATGATCGTTCAAAAATGCGTCCCTGACGAACAAACGCTCGCCAGGGACCGACAACACCATGGGCGTACCGCTTTTGCAGGGAAACGCTGGCGACCGAGATATCCCTTGCCAAGCCAGCACCTCTGCAGAGCTCGGCTCGAATGGCGTGGACTTAGGGCGAATCTGGCGTGAAACAATTTTGAGCTAGCGAAGAACGGCATCCTTGTTGCATCGTGGTTTTTCTTCACAAAAATCTCAACACAAGCAAGGATGCCGTCGATGATTCTGAGGGGGGGGGGGGGTTGCGGCGGCCCCCGCAGTTTGGTAAGATAGCTCCGTGACAATTTATCCTATAAATCTTTATTCGATTCTGAATGGCCAGAATACGCCCACCCGAATGCGATTCTCAGCGAGTCGGTTAAGAGCGATACTTCTGGTCTCGAGCAAGCTAGTGGTTTGACAGTCTTGACCTTTAGGGTGAGCCGTTCTGTCGTAATAACCGGGGCTAGCGCCCAAACGGCTCACAGTGCCAACCCTAATCTTTAACGCTGACAAACCACTAGTAACATGCCAAAGATTCACCCGGCACTTCATTCCGTGCTTTAGTAAGATAGAGTTAAGATTTCGCCGAAGGACAAGCTGATGCCAGATGATGCGGAAAAACAACTGCAAGGAAATTTAAGTCAGAGCGAGACTGGCGAACTGCCCTTCAAAGAAGCCGACACTGAGCAGCATTCCGACAGTACTGATACGAAATTCACGCTTCTGCTTTCGGGCGGCGGATTTAGGGCGACATTATTTCACCTTGGAGTTATTCGCTATTTAAGGGAAAGTGGGAAGCTAAGTAGTGTCAGCGCTGTCTATTCGGTATCTGGAGGCAGCATCATTGCGGCACACATGGCCCTGCACTGGTCGGACTACACCGGCAGCGAAACGCAGTTTGACCGCGCCGCTTCGGAACTCGTCGCTTTCACACAGATCGGATTGCGTGAGCAGATAGTATACAAGGCTGTCTTGTTTTGGCTTTCCGCACTCGCGACTCTCGTCGTCACAATAACATTTCTGTGGCATCAATTCGAGTTCTCCACAGCAGCGATCGGAGTCGTGTTTGCCGCTTGCATATTTGTGCCATTCGTTCTGTGTTTAGAAAGAAGGCTACGTCCAATTTCGTTTCTAGAGACAGGGTATAGAAAGATCCTTGGACGCAATACACTGAGTGACATTGACAGTAGTGCTCCGCAGTTTCATTTCCTTTCAACAAATCTTACAAACGGAACGGTTTGCTGCTTTACTAATAAAGGGGTCTACCCAGACATTCAAGAAGAAACCCCCCTTGCAGAATCGACGTTTATACCGTCGGATTCCTTGCGGTTGAGTGAATGCGTCGCTGCATCGTCTGCTTTTCCTCCCCTATTCTCTCCTTACCGTTTAAGTCCGCGACGACTAAAAGTCGACGGATCGGTATTTAGCCACACTCAGTTCCTGGCAGATGGTGGCGTCTTTGACAATTTAGCCGTACATGCTTGCCACCAGTTGTCTAGTGGCGGCGGTGCCGTTTTAGTTAGCGACGCAGAGAGAAAATTTGACAAGGTTGTAGGATCTTCTTTTAGGTTTCTGACGAGGCGAGCATCTCGCGCGACCGACATTCTCATGCATCGCGTCAACGGTCTTGAATTCGATTTGCTCCGTTGCCAATCAGATAGCTCAATTCGAAATTCACTTTCAGCGCGACCGATCGATTTTGTCCGTCTGCAGAATGACATTAGAAGTGACGATTCCAGCAAAAACATTTCTTTGTCGCCCGACCTGTATCGCCGCGTTAGGAGGATTAGGACGGACCTCGATGCATTTTCTCCCGTAGAAGTGCAGTTGCTTTATTGTGCAGGACTATTGGCCGCCAGGGCCGTTCTCGACGGAATTCCTGATCTTGGAGATGGAATGACAGCCACGGGGGGAATACCGAGCGGACATGCGAAAACCAGATGGCTTCCTATTAAGAAGCTGCAAGCGTATGACGAAGATGAAACAGCGGCGCTTTTGGAGGTGGGTGAACGCACTAGCTGGGGCAACCAATGGAATCTAAAGTCTGCAGGAACATGGGTTGTGTTCGCACTAGCTGCTGGAGTGTTAATGCTAAATCCACTATCGATTTCGCTTATTCGCAAGCTGTCGATTCGACCGACTAACTTGAAGGTCGAACAGATACTATCGCTTTCTGATGAGATTCCATCAGAGTTTGAGATGCTCATTGCCTTCGCTCAAGAAGGCATGACACAACAAGTTCCACCAAATAAACCCTTAAACTTCTATTTTGTTACCAGCGCGGAATTGGAGGATTCATGCTTCTCGCTCACTCCTTCACGCTTTGGTTTCCAACTAGACCTCAAAACGACGGACGAGATTTTTTATCAGGCAGCATTCCTCTATTTTGAGCGGACAAAGTCCGTTCGGTCGCTAATCGAGCAGAGCAGGAAGCCGGCTCGGTTTGAAGTGGACGAAGCGACAGGCGAAGCAAGGTTGCTTGTGCTTCTAGGTGTTATTTCTGACGCCAAGCAGGCGAGAGAGCTGACTACTTCTGACCTTTTACTTAAAATTGAGGACATCGATGTTACGAGCCATTGAACAGTTTTGCGTGTTCGCTTTGGCGGCCATTGGTCTGATATCTCAAACGATCGCTCAGGAGCATATTGCCATCAACCTTAGTGTCGTTGAGATTGATGAAAATGGTGAGCGGCCGGCTGTTGGCAAGATGGTAATAATTATCCCCAAGGATCAAGGTGTAATGTCAGGGTACACAAATATAAACGGGAAAATCGAGTTCGAATTCGAGCCGACTGAGTCCGTAGTTTTCCGGGTGGGAAAAACCACGCAAAGTGTTCGATTGCAACCTTTGTCAGGTAGGATTTCGCAGAACACCTCCTATATCGACGACAAGAGACGTACGCGCGATCAGGCGTTTTATCCCGCATCGACCAGCGCCGGAGAATTGGATAGCATAAAGGGTATTTTGATTGATATTGAGAACAGAGCAGGCGGCAGACTCATGAATGCTAAAACGCGTGAGTTCGTGCAGTCATTGCGACGAGAAATCATCGAAGCAACCCAGCCTCTGCCCAACCAAGAGGATTGGATACGAGCTCGTGATGCACGCTACCGGAAATTCTTCGTTTCTAGAATTGACTCACTACTTGCACCACCAAGAAGGATGAGGGCGACCTATGAAAGCAACTCAAGCGGCGTCAGGCTGACAGAGGTTGATGGAGGTGGTCCCGCACAGAAGGCAGGCTTGCAGCCTGGAGATGTCGTGACCCATGTGGATAACATCAGTTTGCGAGAGTGCGAAAACTCTTTTGCTTGGCTTATCGCCAACTCACAGTCTCTAGGTATCGAACTCACCGTTCGCTCAAGTGGTCGGGAGCGTACGGTTAATGTCAACCCTGACGGTGATCCACTTTTGTCTACGTCGCCGGTGATAACTGAGCGCGTAGTCTATCCGACAATGTCACCAGATTTTTGAAGTGATCGTTGTTTTTCAGCGTCAAAAACGCTCTTCGTCGTTTGCGTCATTAGATGGCTCTTCAGCCAAATCGGTGGGTGAAAATCGATAGAAACGAGCGGTTGACGGCGACTCGGGAGGGCGGAGAAAGCACACGCTCACAAACGGGCCGTTTTTTTACCTCGCAATCTGATCGGCCTCAACTGCTTGCGCAGGCCGATCAGATTGCGAGGCAAAAAAACTCTCTCTCTCTCGAAGAAAATGAAAAGCACCGCGCCGGGGAAGGTAGTGTTAGTGTTGAGTCTGAAATCGAACACGAACGCAACCAACACACCGACTCGATGCAGCTAAAGACTATCCTGAACCACGTCGAAAAGCAAAAGGGCTTCGTCTACACCGATGCACGTTTCAGCGACGACCAGTCCCTGATCCTGGTCACGCTGAAACCACATGCCCGCAGTCGTCCTGTTTGCAGCGGCTGTCGCAAGAAACGCCCCGGTTACGATACTCGCCCAGTACGACGCTTCGAGTTTGTTCCGCTCTGGGCCATCCCAGTGATCTTTCTCTACACGATGCGTCGGGTGAACTGTCCTGATTGCGGCGTGAAGGTCGAATGGCTTCCCTGGGCTGACGGCAAACATCAATCCACACACAGCTACCGAATCTTCCTGGCATCATGGGCTAAGCGGCTCAACTGGAAAGAAACCGCCGCGATCTTTGGGACGAGCTGGGACACGGTTTATCGAGCCGTAGACTGGGTGGTACGCTGGGGCTTGGTTCACCGTGAAATTGGGGGAATCGAAGCAATCGGAGTCGACGAGATCGCGTATCGACGCGGGCACAAGTACATCACTTTGGTTTACCAAATCGACTCCGATTGTCGCCGTCTGCTCTATGTCGCCCGAGATCGAACCGAACAAAGTCTGCGTGGCTTCTTCAGCGCAGTTTCAGCCTCCTCGATTGAGAGCCTGCGTTTCGTTTGCACGGACATGTGGAAGCAGTACATGAATGTGATCGCGGAGCAAGCATCCGGCGCCGTTCATATCCTCGATCGTTACCACGTGATGAAGAAGTTCGGTGACAAGTTAAATCAAGTTCGCGCCGAAGAGGCTCGGCAGATGAAAGCCGATGGCTACGAGCCGGTGCTCAAGAACTCACGATGATGCCTGCTGAAACGTCCTGAGAACTTAACAGCCAAACAGACAGTGAAGCTCAATGAACTGCTTCAGTACAATCTTCGCAGTGTGAAAGCCTATCTGATGCGAGAAGACTTCTAACGATTCTGGACTTACGAGAGTGCGACGTGGGCGGGAAAGTTTTTGGACCAATGGTGTACTCGGGCCATGCGGTCGAAGATTGAGCCGATGAAAGAGATGGCAGGCACACTGCGTCGCCACCGTGAGCAAATGTTGAATTGGTTTCGGGCCCGGGGAGAGATCTCAAACGGCAGCGTGGAGGGCATGAACAACAGGGAAGAAAAAGGTGGGGAAGAAAAAGGTGACGGGGGTAGTTTTGGCTGATTCAGCCGTTCAGAATGAGCCTTTCTACGCAATCATCCTTGAGGCGAGCCATGCCCCGGCAAAAGCGATCTGACGAAGCGGGGATCATTTATCATGCCCTGAATCGTGGAAATGATCGGAATGAAATTTTCAAGAAGCCTGAGGACTACGATGCGTTCATTCGCATCGTCGATGAAGGATTGCAGAAGTACCCCGTCGAATTGTTCTCATTCAGTCTGATGCCCAATCATTGGCACCTTGTTCTGCGACCAAGGAAAGACGGACAAATAGGACGATTGCTGCGTTGGGTCTCAGCGACTCACACTTTGCGTTATCATGGACATTACCACCGTCACGGATACGGCCACCTTTACCAGTCGAGGTTCAAGAGCTTCCCAGTTCAGAGCGATGAGCATTTTTACGTGGTCTGCCGGTACGTCGAGCGAAACCCTCTACGTGCGTGTCTGGTCGATAAAGCAGAGGACTGGCGACATGGATCACTCCACCGTTGGTGCACACGTCCTGAGCCAACTCCTAAGATCCTCTCGCCGTGGCCGATTCCGCGTTTACGAGACTGGCTCAAGCGTGTTAATGCAGCGCTCACGAAAACGGAACTCGAAGCAATGCGCACGTCGGTCAATCGCGGTCGGCCCTTTGGTGACGAGACCTGGACTGACGAAATTGCGGAAAGGCACGGGCTGTGGTACACCATGCGGTCGGTCGGACGTCCTCGGAAGAAGCTCACGCAATCGAAATGAGCAACATCGCCCAATTATTACCTCCGTCACCTTTTCTTTTCCAATTATTACCTCCGTCACCTTTTCTTTTCCGCTCAGCGCTTCGCTGTCAATGTCCGCTGAGTTTGCCAAGATCACCCGGCGAAAATCAACCACGTCCTGCTCCTTTTTATCTCGCGAGCGATGGGGCGACACCAGGGCGGCGTACTTGGACGCGAGCACGGCTTCCAATGTTGGCAATCGGTTGCCGGTTTCCGCATCGATGATGACGTGCTGATCCAAAATCATGCGTTGAAACTCACCCCAAGGCAGCATCAGATCGATGACGGGTTTCGGGTTGCCTTGCGGATCGAGATCGGCGGGATCGAGAAACCGGATGACTTGAGAGAGCTCGACACGAGTCAACATCGGCCAGGCTGAGGCGATCGCTTTGGCGGCTTTCGCCTTTTCGCTGTCGGGCACCATGACATTAACGTCTTGGGTGGCGCGAGGCATCGGCAAGTAGCCGACCAAGCCATGCAGTCCCATCAACATCCATTTCTTGACGCCGGCGCCACGCAGGCAATCGACGACTTCTCGGGGGGTAACATCCACGCATCCTCTCCCTGTTCGCTGTCGGTAGTCGGACGTCAGCCGAGTGCTGGTCCGCAGCCCGTAGGCGTGCCCCGAGGGTCCCTTGGGATCGCTTTGGTCGACGCCCACAAACCCAGCCGTCACGGCAGCCATCGCCGCATTTCGCTGAGCGAGGTAGTCAGGGCTCTCGTGTTCTGGCGTCTCGTGCACTGACGTCTCGTGTTTTGGGGGCATGTCAAAATCAGCAGCCATCAAGAATCCGGCCACGCAGTTGGAAGGGACCGAGTTGGACTCTCCATTATATCAAGAAACAAACGCAGGATCCCGCACAACGAAAAATCACTTGGTAGCTGCTATTTGTGCGTTCCGACCGGGGCCAGCCCAGCAGACGCGAATGACGAGCATCATTGCTTCCGTCCGGGCTTGTCCCGGCGGAGCACCAACTGCCAGCTACTATCGCTAGAATGAAGATCAATCCTCCATTCTTTCATTCTCCGATCTCCGCTCCGGGCTTGTCCCGGCGGAATCAACGACTTCACGCTAGCTTACCTCTGCGGTTTGCTCATTAGAAGTTTGTAGTGGCCGTGGCCGAGGAGGTCATCGAGTCGCTCGCGGAGCTGGGGGGAGATGTCGACTTTGAACTTGTCGGCGCGGAAGTGCACTGTCTCGCCTTCTTGCAACGCCATCGAGAGATGCAGCTCTTTCGGTCCGGGATAGCCGCGAATAATCTCGCGGACTTTCGAGACCGTGGTCTCATCGTGGTCGGCTTCGTCGAGCCGGATTCGCATGCCGTGGGTGAACTTGTTATCGAGTTCCTCCAGCGGTGTGATTTCGTCGACGATCAAGTTGACTTCGTCACCGCCGCCGCGCCGATCGACTTTGCCTTTGAGCAGCACGACCGCATCGGGCTGGACCCGCTCGCCACACACCGCGAAGCCGCGTGGCCAGAGGATGCAGCGTACATTGCCCTGCATGTCTTCGAGATCAAAGTTCGCGTACTTACTCGGTTGGCCCGGTTTGGGGTTCTTTGTGTGGGCGATTTTGATCGAACTGAGCATGCCGCCGAGGATGACTTCATCGCGATCACCGCACTGGACCAGTGCTTCGGTGGTGTGCGTGCGGAAGGTTGCGAGTTTGGGTTCGAACTCCGCCAGCGGGTGGCTGTGCAGGTAGTACCCGAGCACCTCTTTTTCGGCGAGCAGTTTTTCGCGGTCGGGCCATTCTTCGATATCGGGCAGCGGCACGCCAGCGGTCGCGTCGTCTTCGGAAGATTCCTCTTCCTCATCAAAGGCACCGAACAAACTCGCTTGACCGTGTTTTTTGTCCGCTTGGACGGCCGCACCGGCTTGCAGTGCTCGCTCGACGACGGCGGCGAGCTGGCTGCGTTTGGCACCGAAGCTGTCCATGGCTCCGGCTTTGATCAGCGTTTCGATCGCACTGCGGTTGCAGTCGTGAGGATCGACGCGTTCGCAGAAGTCAAAGATGTCGCGGAACGGTCCGTTCTTTACCCGTTCGGCTTCGATGGAAACCGCCGTCGAACCGCCACAGGCTTTGATCGCCGAGAGGGCGAAGGGGATCTTGTTGTCGGTGACGCTGAAGTCAGCAGCGGAGCTATTGACGTCGGGCGGGATGACTTCGATCTCCATTCGATCGCAGTCCTCCATGTGCTCGACGAGGGCATCCTTGCGTTTGAAGTTTCGCCCCGAAATATCGCTCGAGAGCAGCGCGGCCATGAACTCGGTCGGGTAGTGCGCCTTGAGGTACGCGGTTTGGTAGGCGACGAGCGCGTAGGCGGTACTGTGACTCTTGTTAAAGCCATAGCCTGCGAACTTGACGATGAGATTCCAGATGTCTTCGGCATCTTTTTCGGCGAGTCCATTCCTAACGCTCCCGGCGATGAAGACGTCGTGATTGGCATCGATCAAGGCTTGTTTCTTTTTCGAGATTGCCTTAATGCACGTGTACGCTTTGGCCAACGGCACGTCACCGAGCCGATTGAGAATCCGCATCACCTGCTCTTGGTAGACCATGATCGAGTTGGTCTCTTCCAGGATCTCCTTGAGCACAGGGTGTTTGTATTCGGGTTGTTGCCGACCGTGTTTAATATTGACGTAATCGTCGACCATCCCGCCTTCGAGCGGCCCGGGGCGATAGAGTGCCGCGGTGGCGATGATGTCGTTGAACGTGTCGGGTTTCATCCGCTGCAGCAGGTCGCGGATACCGCCCGATTCGAGCTGGAAGACACCCTTGGTCTCGCCGCGTTGCAGCAGCGCGTAGCTGGGTTTGTCATCGAGCGGGAATTTCAAAGGATCAATCGTTTGGCCCGTCGTTTCTTCGACCAGCTTGACCGTGCGGCTGAGGATGGTCAGGTTCCGCAGGCCGAGAAAATCCATCTTCAGCAGCCCGGAGGCTTCCACGTCGACCATCGCCCACTGCGTGATGACGTCCTGCTTGCCGGGGACGCGGCCGAGCGGCACGTACTCGGTCAGCGGTTTGTCCGCGATCACGACGGCGGCGGCGTGAGTGCCCACGTTCCTTGCCAAGCCTTCGATCTTCATCGCGAGATTGAGCAGCTCGCGGATTTCGGGGTCCCCGTCGTAGACCATCTTCAAATCGGCGCTTTTATCGAGCGCTTTGCTGATCGTGATCTTCAGCTCATCGGGCACCATCTCGGTGATCTGATTGACGCGTGAGAGCGGGATCCCGAGCGCGCGACCGGTGTCCTTGATCGCTGCCTTGGCCGCGAGCGTACCGAACGTGCCGATCTGGCACACCATTTCGTTGCCGTAGCGTTCTTTGACGTAGTCGATGACTTCGATCCGACGTTCTTTTTCAAAGTCGATATCGATATCAGGCGGCTCGGTCCGGCTTTCGTCGAGAAACCGCTCGAAGAGCAAGTCATATCGCAGCGGGCAGACGTGGGACATGTACAGGGCGTAGCACACGATCGCGCCCACGCCGCTGCCCCGAGCCGTTGCCGAAATACCGACGCTGCGGGCGTGATTGACAAAGTCCCAGACGATCAGGAAGTAAGTCGGGTAGCCGAGTTTCTCGATCACGTCGAGTTCCCGGTCGAGCCTCGCCATCACCTCGTCGGACAGCTTGCCATCGACGATCCGTTCGTCATCACCTTCATACCGCTCCATCAATCCCTGTTCGCACAGGTCACGGAGATATTGCAGCGGTGTTTTCTCGTCGGGGCATTCGAAGCCGGGGAAGAAGTACTTGTTGAATTCGATCTCGATATCGACGGTGTCGGCGATCTGTTGGCTGCGGGCGACCGCATCATCGAGTCCCGGGAATTTTTCATACATCTGCTCGGGGCTGCGCAGGAAGAACTGGTCGTTCTCCATCTTCATTCGCGTTTGATCGGTACGAAACCGCCCCGTATTGATGCACAGCATGATGTCCTGTGCCTCGGCGTCTTCGGGATCGACATAGTGGCAATCGCTGGTCGCGACGAGTGGCAATCCCATTTGATTGGCGATCGTGACAGCGCCTTCGAGTTGTTGCCGTTGGATGTCGACTTCGTTGTTCATGATTTCGATGAAGTACCGATCATCGAAGACGTTGTGGAACCAGCCCGCGATTTTCTTCGCTTCCCGTTCGTGTTCTTCCGTCGCGATGCCTTTGAGGATCGCGCGGCTGAACTCACTGCTGACGCAACCTGACAGACAGATGATGCCCTCGCTGTGCTTTTCGAGGATCTCCTTGTCGATCCGCGGTTTGAAGTAAAAACCTTCGAGCGATGCGGCCGAGGCCAGTTTGATCAGGTTTTTGAAGCCCGTGCGGTTCTGAGCGAGCAGGGTCAGGTGGTAGCTCGCCGCCTTGCTGCTGCTGGCGCCGCCCTTGTCGAACCGGCTGCCCGGGGCGATGTAGGCCTCGTAGCCGATGATCGGATTGATGCCGGCATCTTTGGCTTTGCGGTAGAATTCGAGAGCCCCGTGCAAGTTGCCGTGATCGGTCAGGGCGAGCGAGTTCATGCCGTGATCGACGGCGCGATTGACCAGTTTGCCGATATCGCCCGCCCCATCGAGCAGGCTGTAGTGGCTGTGACAGTGTAGGTGGACGAACGGACGGGGCGGTTTGATCGTCCCATCGGCCGCCAAATCGGATGCAGCAGCGGGAATGATGGCGTTCATGGCAGAGTGTTTTTCTGGGGGGATCTCGCCGAAGCGAATCGCGTCGGGGTCAGCTCATCCAACCTAACGCCTCGGCCGAAGTCTGTTCAGAGGCAGGGCCGCAGAAATTTCAAAGCGACGTGAAACCCTGGCGTTCTCGCCGGAATATGCCGCGATAGGCACACGGGGGGGGTGTCTCGTCGGTTGTTCCTCAGCGTTTTAGATCGTCAGGTCTGGTACTTGCTCACATACCAGATTGCTCTCTCAGCAGTGACTATTGGTTACACTGTGACTGGCGTCACTCACAGCGTGAAGCTGAAACTCAGTACCGGATAGACGCGAACGAGATGAAAGACGAATCAGAATTAGCAATCATTGACAGTGACTTGCTTCCCGAAGTCCGAAGACTGATCGACGAGTCGCGAAGGAGGGCGGCGGTGGTGGTCAACGCCGAACTCACCATGCTCTATTGGGACGTCGGAGCGACTGTGCGGGACGTGGTGATGGCGGGTAAACGAGCAAAATATGGAAAGCGGGTAATCGAAAGACTCGCCGAGCGGCTTACCAAACTCTACGGCAAAGGCTGGACCCAGACACAACTGCGGCACTGCCTGCGGACCGTCGAGGCATTTCCTGATCGAGAGATTGTGTACGCACTGCGTACACATTTGAGTTGGACCCATTTTCGTGCATTGATTTTCATCGAGAATCCGCTCCATGCTATTTGAACGAACTGCGATCTCGAAGAAGCCGGACCAGACAATCTCCGCTATCTGGAGAAGCACGAGATGGTTCAAGGCGAGAACCTTCCTGTCGGTTTGATCTTGTGCACGGGTAAGAACGAAGAACACGTTGAGTTGTTGCGTTTAAACGACGCCAACATTCGGGTCGCCGAATACATGACCCAGTTACCCAGTCGCGAACTTCTGCAACAGAAGCTTCACGAATCCATCGCGCGTGCTCGAGCGAACGGATTGCTTGAAACAGAAGTCCCTGACGAGCAAGATTGATTAGGCCGAGCAAGTCATCTCGTTAGGATTGGAATGGCCAAATTGCAAGCCATCGCTTCGAGCTCCCAAAAAACGCTGGATATCTGTCACATATGGGCTGTTTCCAAATGGCTCTCTCTGGCCAGACTCTGCTAATATTCGCGTCCAAGGCTGAATTGCTCACCCCCCATTAATGGAATTGCTTGGATGCTCCACTTACCGCCGCTCTCCCTCTTTCCAGGTTTTCCTTCGGTTTTGGTACGCGGTGGAGTCGTGCTGCTGAGCCTGGTTTTCGTCGCGATGGCCAGGGCCGAGGATCCAGGCGGCGCAGCTGAGCGGCGGCCGGTTGCCGCGGCACGATGGGACGGGATCGAGATCACCGGCAACGAGACTTTCACCGATGAAAGGATCAAGAACGAGCTGTTTGCGGATCCGGAGTTCCTCGGCGCTAACCATCCCTTCGAAAACCACGAGGACTTTGACGAGGTCGTGCAAGATCGGTTGGTCACGGGGTACCAGCATGAAGGCTTTCGCGAAGTTCAAATCGAAGTGACGCAAACAGCAGCCCCCCACCCGCCATCGCCCGCAAAGTGGTTGATTCAGATCGTGGAGGGACCGCGTGTTTTGCGGGGAGGCGTGCGTCTGCTCGGGACGACCGAAATCGATACCGATCGGTTGACCGAGCGGTTGACCAAACGTTTTCCACCGAGCGACGCGATTGCCACGTCGGTCTATGTCAATGATGAGGTCATCACTAAGTGGGTGGACGAGAAAGGGAAGCAGGCCAAATGGGAGAAACCCGTCTGGGATGTTGAGAAGGGCGTACCTTTCGATAACCCCACCGCCATGCATGGGGCGGTCGGCGAAGCCCTATCGGATCTGGGGTACTCCAACCCGCTGGTGGTCGAGGGCTATCAGATCGATGAATCGGGACGGCGCGGTGATCTCGTCATCGATGTGATCGAACTGGGTGAACATGACCGGGCTGAATCGATCGAGATCACGGGCCTAAAAATCAATCGACGGCAACAGGTGCTCGCGTATCTCGGCATCGCGACCGGCGACCCGGTGGACCGCAGGAGCGTGCAGGATATCTCGCAGCGATTGTTCGAGAGCGGGCGTTTTGAAAAGCAAACGGTGAAGTTCGATGCCAAGTCTCAAACATTGCAGATCGTGTTGGATGAGATCGGTGGATTGCCCCGTCTCGATGAGCCGCTCAATGAGAACGCGAAAATACTTCTCAAGGTGAGTCGCTGGTTGAGTGGTATTGGATCCCGGGGTGATGATTTCGAAAGCGAATCGATTCGCGATGGTATGCGGATGCGAACGATCTTCAGCGCCCGAGGCGTGTTCTTTGAAATCGCCGAAGCGGCCGATACGCCCGGCGTCCATGGCGACTTGGCCGCGATGATCGATCGCCGTCAAGTGATGGTCGATCACTCTCGGCTCGACGAGAAACTTCGGGTCGAATTGCACGACGAGGGGCAGATCCTATTCAGTCATCGCATTTCGGCTTCCCCGAAACCGGATAAGTTTTTGGCGTCGCGGTTCAACTTCCATGGAAACGTGCCGCTCAAACGCGGGAGAACTCCGCTGGAGTTCCAATTCCTGTCGACTCCGAGCGACTGGATTCCGCTGGCGTACCAGGACAACGTCTATTTCACTCGCAGTGGCGACGAATTGATCGTCACGCATGATCAGGAGCATATTCACGTCGATGCCAACACGGGACGGATCGACGAGTGGGTGACCGAGGATGGCACGAATCGTTTCGGAACTGGATTGCTGGCCGCAGCGCGGGGCTCACTGAGTGCCAAGATCGCCGAGAAGCCCGTCGTTGATGGGAAGGGGGAACCGCTCTCATCGCTCGTTCAGTATCTGCTCACCGAACCGGTGCTTGACTCAGCCACGCAGTGGGGCAAGGCGTCCGAAGCCGATTCAGCTCAACCGCTCGATAAGCCCACGGCGTCCGCCCTCCGCAAGCTTGCCAGTGGTGGATTGTTCTCACCCCTCGATGTCGTCCGCGACTGGGCCGTCGAAGATGATGGTACGGAGACGTTCCAGATCCCGAGCGGAGGGCTGAAGGCGAAATCGTCCAACGGAATCATGCGAGAGATCGCTGCGCGGCTCACGTTGAAGCACGCTCACCAGTTCTTCGAGGAAGAAACATGGCCGCTGATCTTGACGCGGGAAGTCGCCTTGCTGGTCATTGGCGGGACGAAGCAGTCGGGCAAGGTTTTGCAACAGCTCGTCAATGACGAGGATACCGGTCCGATTGGTCTGACGGCGATTGCGCTGCTGTTAGAATTCGGCAACTCGCCGCCCGAGAGAGTGGAGGCAGTATCCCAGCGGGCACTGAGTCGACTGACGCCCGAAGCGTTCGCCGCCGATATTGAAATCCTCACGCGTAAGATCAACGTCGACACACTCAGCCGATTGCGCGAGAGTTTCCAGTCGCTCACGCCAGCGGAACGTGACGCCTTGGCAGGACTCGTTGACAATGAACACTGGAAACAAGGCGTTCTGCGACTGCACGCGATCGGGCAAGTCGAACATCCAGGGCCGGGGGAAGCCGGGTTCTGGTACCTCGTCTTTCACGGACCGATACAGTCAAGGCTGAATGATCGGATTAGCTATTAGCTTCTTGGGGCTGTTCAAGGTCGAGAACGAAGCGGTATTTTGGGACGTTGGTTTGATGATGATGTCTTGATCCCAAAGAGTGAGTCGTTCGAAATGCGCAGCCGCTTGTTCGCAACCCTGTCCCTGGCGTTTACAGTGATGGCACCTACCTTTCTCAACTCATCCGTCTCCCACGTCCGAGGCGATGAAGGCATGTACCTGTTCAACGACTTGCCGCGGGAGGTGCTCAAGGAACGCTACGACTTCGAACCGTCCCAGCAATGGGCTCATGACCTGCAGCTCTCCTCGGTGCGATTCAATTCAGGTGGATCGGGCTCGTTCGTCTCCTCCAACGGATTGGTATTGACCAATCATCACGTGGCCAGTGACACGTTGCAGAAGATCAGTTCCAAGGAGCAGAACCTGATCGAGGATGGGTTTCTTGCGGAGTCGATCGATGATGAGATCAAGGCGCCCGATCTCGAGCTCAACGTTTTGATCGAGATCGTTGACGTCACCGAGCGTGTCGAGAAGGCCGTGACGACCCCCGATGACGCTGAGGCGGCCGCGAAGCAGCGTCAGGCGGAGTTCAATGCGATTGAAAGTCAATCGTTCGATGCCACAGGACTCCGCAGTGATGTGGTGACGTTGTTTGGCGGAGCCCGCTATCACCTCTATCGCTATAAAAAGTACACCGATGTGCGCTTAGTTTGGGCACCGGAAACCGCGGCGGCCTTCTTCGGCGGTGACGCGGATAATTTCGAGTACCCCCGCTACAACTTGGACGCCACTTTGATGCGGGTCTACGAAGACGGTGAGCCTGCCAAGATCGATCATTTCTTGCGTTGGAGTCCGACCCCGGTCGCTGCCGGCGATTTGGTTTTCGTCAGTGGACACCCGGGCCGCACACAACGAATTTTCACCGTCGAGGCACTCGAGTACTTACGCGATCACCGCTTGCCCTTCGTGTTGGATTTCTTGCGACGCAAAGAAATTCTCTTTCAGCAATACCGGCTCGAAAGTGAAGAGGCGGCACGGCGAGGGCGAGACGAGTTGTTTGGTCTTCAAAACGCTCGCAAAGCCTACACGGGGATGCTGGCGGGGCTCCAGGATCCGCAAACGATCGCAGGACGGCGTGAACAACAGGATCGCCTGACGGCCGAGGCATCAGCCAATCCGGACCTCAAACCACTGGTGAAGGCATGGGATGAGATCGCGGAAATACAGAGCGAAAAGGCGGAGCAGTTGCCGAGATCGGTTTCACTCCGCAGTGACGTGTTTCAATACGCATTGTCCATTCTGCTGCTCGCCCAAGAGGATCAAAAGCCTAATGCCGATCGGTTGGCGGAGTACTCCGACGCCGGCCGCGATTCGTTGCTGACGCGTTTGACGAGTACCGCACCGCTTTACGACGATGTGCAGCGTGTGAAGTTGGCAGACGAGATTGCATTGTTACTCGAACACCGAGGAATGAGCGATCCACTCGTGGTCGAAATTTTGGCCGGCCGTTCGCCACATGAAGTCGCCGCTGAAATCATTGACGGCACCCGCCTGGACGATTCCGAGACGCGTCGGGAACTGATCGAAGGCGGGTTGGATGCCGTGCTCAGCAGCGACGATCCCGCCATCAAGCTGGCGCGGATCATCGAGCCGGAATACCGACGCTTGCGTTCGATCGACGATCAACTCAGCGAACGCGAGAAGCAGGCCTATGCAGAGGTTGCCCGCGTGACAACGGCGGTGGAAGGGACAACGGGATACCCCGACGCCACGTTCACCTTGAGGCTGGCCTTCGGCGCTGTCAAAGGGTACCGCGAAAACGGTTCGGATATCGAGCCGACCACCGATTTTGCGGGCGCGTTCCAGCACGCGGCCGAGCATGCCGGGCAAGAGGATTTTGATCTACCGGCCAGCTGGATGGAGGCGAAAGAGGAAAACAAGATCGATCTCTCGACCCAACTCAACTTCGTCTGCACGGCAGACATCATCGGCGGCAACAGCGGCTCGCCGGTCGTCAATCGTGATGGGGCATTGGTCGGATTGATTTTCGACGGCAACATCCAAAGTCTCACCAGCGATTATCTCTACACCGATCAGCAGGCCCGGGCTGTGAGTGTTTCGGGAGTCGGTATCCAGGAAGCCCTGCGGGCGATTTACAATGCCAAGGATCTCGCTGATCAGCTGGGCCGGTAGCGTTCTTCCGGGATTGGAGTGGCAGCGTTGAGGCGGTCCAGAATATGGGGTGTCGCTGAAGCGAACGCACGGCAATAATCCTCGCAGTTTTCTTGCGGCCTGAGAAATGCTCGCCGGGTCGACATGAGAAATTCGATAGCTGGTTAAGCAATACTGGGCCTCCGAAATGGCCTGAGATGGGAATCGATGCCAAGTACAGAATCCGTGCCCCCGAGGAAAGTCGTCATTGTTGGTGCGGGGCCTGGCGGGCTGGCCGCTGCCATGCAGCTCGCTCAAGCCGGTTGCGACGTGACGGTGCTCGAGCGGCGTGATCGTGTGGGCGGACGGACGTCGGCCATCGAGATCGACGGATTTCGCTTCGATTGTGGCCCCACGTTCTTTCTGTATCCCCGCGTGCTCGCGGAGATTTTCCAGTCGACTGGGCGGGATCTGATGGAGGAGGTGCCGATGAAACGCCTCGAACCCCAGTACCGGTTGACCTTTGGCGGTCCCGCCGGTGGCGTGCTCGACTGCACCGCCGACATGGCTGAAATGGATCGCCAGATCGCGGAGTTTGCTCCGCGTGATGTCGGGCAACTGCAACGCTACATGGATGACAATCGAGTCAAACTCGCCAAGTTCCGGCCGATCCTCGAATCCCCGTTCAGCTCTCCACTGGATTTGTTGCGTCCTTCGCTACTCGCGGCGGCGTCTAAGCTGCACCCGCTGCGCAGTCTCGGCAAGGAACTCGGGCGATACTTCAGCGATCCTCGCTTGGTCGTCGCCTTTGCGTTTCAGGCGAAGTATCTAGGAATGTCGCCCTTCAATTGCCCGAGCCTCTTCAGCATTCTTTCGTTTCTCGAATACGAATACGGCGTCTGGCATCCGATCGGTGGCTGCGCCCGCGTGAGCGAGCGGATGGCTGAAATCGCTCGTCAGATGGGTGTCGATATTCGCTTGAATGAGCCCGTCGAGTCGATCGAGTTGGAGGGGAAACGTGTGACGGCCCTGCGCTGCGGGGAGAACCGCTACGAAGCCGATGCCTTCGTCGTCAACGCTGATTTCGCTGATTGGATGACCAAGACCGTCCCCAATGAGCTGCGTCGGCGGTGGACGGATGAGAAGATCGAGAAAAAGAAATTCTCCTGCAGCACGTTCATGCTGTATCTCGGTATCGAAGGCCGATACGACGATCTTCCGCACCACAACATTCACATCAGCGAAACCTACGACCGCAATCTCCGCGAGATTGAGCTGGATCATGTGCTCAGCGAGGATCCTTCGATCTATTTGCAGAACGCGTGTGTGACCGATCCCAGTTTGGCGCCCGAGGGATGCTCGACTTTGTATGTATTGGTCCCCGTCTCGCACCAAACCGAGAACATTGATTGGTCGACCCAGGCTGATGGATTTCGTGAAAAGGCACTCGACCAGCTCGCCGCCATGGGGCTGGATGACATTCGCGACCGTATTCGCGTCGAGCACCGCATCACCCCCGACGATTGGGTCAGCGACTACGCCATTCACCGCGGCGCCACCTTCAACCTGGCACATAACCTGGGCCAGATGCTGCATCAGCGTCCGCAGAACCGATTCGACGAGCTCGACGGAGTGTACTTGGTAGGCGGCGGGACGCACCCCGGTAGCGGATTGCCGGTGATCTACGAATCCAGCCGAATCAGTTCGCGTCTGCTGCTACAAGACCTCGGCATGTCAACCGATTTCATCGAGGAGGCAGCGGGGTGAACGCCCCATTTTTCTAGTCACAAAACGGGGGTTCCTGTTAGACAAGTTTTCCAAGGGACGCCGATTCTATTGCTGATGATTTATTGTCAGTTCCTCAGGACCGTGCCGGATGTCCCGAGTCCCGCAAGGGACGTAAGCTCTCTGCCGGGGACGAAAGTCCCCGGAAAAACGGGAACCACGAGGCAAAGTCCCGAAAGGGACGACAGCGGCGCAGACGGGCGCGTTAACTGGTCTCTGCTGACGCCCCTGCCGGGGCTGGAGCAGAGGTTGCAGGCTGGACCGGTGACTGGCGTCACCGGCATTGGGCTGCCGTCCCTGTCGGGACTTTGCATCATTGCTGGCGAGACCATGCCGACATGCAATGACGTTTCCGGTGGTGTTCGCTCCGCTCAAACCACCGGCTATTCTCTTCAACGCCTTCGGCGTAGGAACATTTGTGGGTGATTAGCAGCTCGTCGCCTCGTTTGGTGATTTACCTTTTTCGGCGTATCATTACCGATTCGTCATTTCATGTCTGTCGGCGCCGGCGTCGGGCAAGCTGGCATGGAATCCGATTTTGTGAGCAACTGACAGCGTGTCGCGACGCTGACTACGATCCCCCGAGAAACAAGCCATGCTAGAAGTCCAAGATCTGAGCAAAACCTATCAGAGCGGCGGGCAACCTCTGCGAGTTCTCGACGGTCTGTCGCTTACGTTGCAACCGGGCCAGTCGGCGGCGATCGTCGGGCCGAGTGGTAGTGGCAAGACTACCTTGCTGCAGATTCTCGGCACGCTGGATTCGCCCGATAGCGGCAGTGTTCAGATCAACGATACCGATCCGTTTGCGATGGATGAAAAGCAACGCGCGGTGTTTCGCAATCAAACGATCGGATTTGTTTTTCAAGACCATCATCTGCTGCCGCAATTGTCGGTGGTGGAAAACGTATTGATCCCTGCCTTAGCCGTCGGGACAGCCACGGACGCACATCTAGAACGAGCCGAGACGCTGATCGAGGCAGTTGGGCTGAAGGATCGCAGTACCCACTTGCCGGGAGAGTTGTCCGGCGGGGAGCGTGAGCGGGTGGCGATCGCGCGATCGCTGCTAATGCGTCCGACGCTGATTCTCGCCGACGAACCGACGGGGAATCTCGACGCGAAAACAGCTGCGGGGATCACCGAGGTCCTGTTGCGATTGCAAGCCGATGAGAATGCGGTGTTGGTCGCGGTCACCCATTCGGAGTCGCTCGCTGAGGCGATGCAAAGTCAATTTGAACTCGTCGAAGGGCAGCTCGTCGAACGTGCAGCTGTGTGATTGTCGATTTTTCGAGGCCGCTGGGGTGGACGCGGTTCAGCACAGACGGGCGGAGCCGTCTGGCTACAATGACTTTGGCACGTTAAACGGGAAGCGTTTTGGTAACTGGGGCTAGCGTCTGCCGGCTCATGCAGTAGGTTCAGCTCAGACGGGCGGAGCCGTCTGGCTACATTGACTTTGGCACGTTAAACGGGAAGCGTTTTGGTAATTGGGGCTAGCGTCTGCCGGCTCATGCAGTAGGTTCAGCTCAGACGGGCGGAGCCGTCTGGCTACAATGACTTTAACATGTCAAACGCGAAGCGTTTTGGCGGCTCATGCTTCAAGCAATTTGCTCTTACTCACGCTTATGTCTAAAACTCTCTCTCCCGAAGCGCTGCAGAACATCAAACGGCTCGATTTGCGGGCGAGGATGGTCGTGCGCGGGTTTCTCCAGGGGTTGCACACGAGCCCGCTGCAAGGTTTTTCCGTTCAGTTTAGTGAGCACCGGCGGTACAATCGCGGCGACGATCCCAAGCTCATCGATTGGTTGGTCTATGCGAAGACGGACAAGCACTACATCAAGCGGTTTGAGGCCGAAACGAACCTGACGGGCTATCTCGTCATGGATCTTTCGAAGTCGATGGGATTCAGCGAACGTCAATCGATGACGAAGTTTGAATACGCGACTTGCTTGGCCGCCTCGCTGACCTACCTGATGACGATGCAGAAGGACCCAGTGGGCTTGCTGACCTTTCGCGATAAATTGCGAGCCGTGCTACCGGCCCGCAGTCGCCGGGGGCATCTCGCTGATGTGATGGCTGCTCTGTCCGCGATGACGCCCGACGGCACCACGGATCTTTCGGCCAGCCTCGTGCAGGTAGCCGCGATGTTGCGGCAGCATAGTCTCGTGATGTTGTTCTCCGACCTGCTCGGTGATCCGGCCGAAGTGTTATCGGCCTTGGGAAAGATCCGGCACAGTGGGCATGATGTGATCGTCTTCCATGTCATGGACGAAGCCGAAGTGCATTTCCCATACGAAGGTCCCGTCGAGTTCGAGGACCCGGAAACCGGCGAAGTGGTGACCGTCGATGCCACCGGCTTCCGTGAGGAATACCTCAGCGGTCTCGAGAGCTTCCGTGAAACGTACCGGGAGGGCTGTAGCAAGCTGCGGATCGACTATGTCCCGTTGGACACGAGTATGCCCTTTGACAAAGCCCTCACTGAGTACTTGCAACAGCGACAGGCTCGGTTTTAAGCAGGGCGGTTTCGATCTTGGCAACCCCAACTGCGTGTCACGATCGCCTGTCTGCTGGTGTACAATTCGCGTAGCGTTTTTCTCGCTATTCGTCTGTCTGTCCAGGTGGCTCTGGCGAACGAAACAGGGCCAGTTCTCAAGAAGGTTGGATCATTGAAGCCTCTACTACAAAAACCTCGGTTTGGACTGGCTTGGACCAGCATCTGGGCCGCAGTAATCGGAGGGCTGCTGCTTGCGGTAGGGCTGATGAACTGGCCCAACCCGACGATTGTGGTCTTTGGTAGTGTCTTCCTGCTGATTGGGATCCTAATTTGGCAGGAATCGCGAGCTGGTTTGTGGGTGGGTGTGTTCGCCTTTGGAGCGATGACCGTACTGCATACCGTCCGCATGGTGGGCGATTTTCACTGGCGCTACCTGATTTACTGCATCGCCTTCGCTCAGCTTTGCTACGAGTGTTTTCAAGGGCTCAGGCAGCTCGATGATGCTGAAATGTTCAATCAGCCATTGAACAGGAGTATGCAACTGAATTCGCCCAACGCGGGCGATCGTGCCAAAGACTCGAGTGCCAGCGGCGCTGCTGGCGACGAGGCTGATGGCGATCGACCGATGATCTCGCTCGTGCTCTTGCAGCGAAAGCAAAAGTACCTGGAAGACTTTATCGTGACCAAGCTTGTGGAAGCTTCCTGGGGAGGTGATTACTCCAGTACCTCTGATGCGGAGGGAAACGAGGGTGAATCCGAGGAGGCCGACGACGAGGGAACGCCAACCGGTGATGGGTTTGTGGTTGGTGAAAGCCCATTGTTCGTCATCAAGTCCCCGGCGGGTATGTATCTGGTTCACAACATGGATACCGAATACTGGGAGGACAAAGCAGAGGTCGTCGATGCGATCGGGGAGCTACGACTGCGAAAAGCAGTAGAGGATCACCACGCCTGGTTAGCCGTCGATATGCTCACCCCGGACGAGGAACGCCCTGACATGCAGGAAGCGTATTGGAAGGTGGCTCAGTTGCTTGTGGCGCTAGCTGACGAAGACACCTTGGCCGTCGTCCGGCCGGAATCGATGGATATCCATGTTTGGTCCGATGAGGTGGCTGAGCAATTGCTGACGCCAGGTGCGTATAAAGAGCTGGCGCAGTTCGACGATGCTCCCGTGATCCCCATTGCCGACGACGATCCAGCGATGCAAGCCGCCGTGGCCACCGCTCGGGAGCGGTGGCCCGAGTTCGTCGCCGCTTTTGAGCAAAGAGAAGGATCGCCCAGTCCCGATGAAGACTCCGGATTTGTGGTCAAAGCACGGATCACTGCGGGCGATTCAACTGAGTACATCTGGGTCGACGTGATCGGACTGGAACCGCGCTATGTCCACGGCAACCTCGCCAATGATCCTGTCGATTTGGGGGACCTTAAACTTGGCAGCCAGGTGGAGTTCCCGATCGAAGATGTTTGGGATTGGTGTTACTTTGACGATGGTCAACCCGTGGGACTGTTCAGTCTCGAAGCGATTCGACAAAGCCAAGAGGGCGTAGAAGAATCGGGCGAATGAATGAAGTGCCATTCAAACTTCGCTTTCCCACTTTCGCTTGCGCAGAGCACGCGTCACGCTTTATGCTGTTGGCGATTGAGCCGACGTTTACTACCGCAGCGGGCGTCCGCGCCACTGCATTCTCGAAAATTTGTTGCAGTTGATTGATTATGAATGCTTTCTACTTACACGTCGCCATCATGCTGCTCGGCGGTGTGATTTTATCGACCGCTGCCGAGGCCGATGAACGCCCCAATATCCTGTATGTCGTCACTGACGATCAGGCTCCCTGGGCGATGGGGTGTGCGGCCGGTGACCGTGGTCACGATTCGGTGCCGATGCCAGCGACACCCAATATGGATCGCTTGGCTCGGGAGGGGGCTCGTTTTCGCAATTTCCTTTGCGCCACCCCGGTTTGCAGCCCCGCCCGGGTTGCACTTGCGACTGGGCGGTACGCCAGCGAGTTTGGCATCAAGGACTTCATTCCCAGTCCCGGCCATAAACTGTTTGACCCCGATGAACAAAGTTCGCTCGATCCCGAAGCCAGTGTGACGTTTGCCGAGCTGCTGCATGACGCGGGCTACTACACCGGGTTGGTCGGCAAGTGGCATTTGGGCGATTGGACACTCCCCGGCCAGGAGAAGTATCATCCGACCAATCAAGGGTATGATTACTTCATGGGGCTCACCTCCGGTGGCACGTCGCCTTCCGATCCGATGCTCGAAAAGGACGGTGTCGAGCAAGAACGCAGCGGCTTGACCACAGATCTGCTCACCGACGATGCCTTAGGATTTCTCCAGACTGCCGCCGCTCGGGAGGAGCCGTTTCTATTAAGCTTCCATACCCGTGCCCCCCACGGAAAATGGCTTCCCGTTGCACCGGAGGACTGGCAGCCCTATGCAGAAATGGATCCGGCCGTTCCCAGCTATCCGGGGTTGAATATTGCCAAGGTCAAAAAGAGCATGCGTGAGTACCTCGCCAGCACATCGGGGGTGGACCGCAATTTGGGACGCCTGCTCGCTGAACTCGACCGGCTCGACCTGAGTGACAACACAGTCGTGATTTTCACTTCCGATCATGGCTACAACATGGGGCACAATGGGATCGTGCATAAGGGCAACGGGATTTGGGCAACGAACAAGCGTCCGCCGGGGGAGTTTCATCGTGGCACGCGAGTGATCTCGGATAAGTACCGGCCAAACCTATACGATTTATCGCTCCGCGTGCCTGCTATCGTCCGGTGGCCGGGCGAGATCCAGTCGGGACAAGTGATTGACGAGACGGCGACACATCTCGATCTCTTCCCCACGTTACTGGCGATGGCGGACGTTGACGCACCGGTTGACTTGCCTCTGCGCGGACGCAGCCTCATGCCACTGCTGCAGGGAGAGGCGGCCGATAGTTGGAACGAAGAGTACTTCGGCCAATACAGCATGATTCACTACGCCGAGGCAACGATGCGCTGTCTACGCACGCCCGAGTACAAGCTGATTCGTGATTTTCAGAATGATCAGCGAGATGAGTTTTATGATCTCCGCAACGATCCCGAAGAGAACGAGAACCTGATTGAGACTGATGATCCCGTGCTCCGGCAAGTGATCGAGGATATGCACCAGCGGATGTTGATCCGAATGGACGAGATCGGCGACCGGGCAATGCATGCGAATTAGGTGCCGCAACGAGCTGTCGATTGAATCGACGTTGGCCTCGCAGTGTTGACCCGAGTGCCGTGAGGACCCGGGTAACGCCGCCCACCCGTCCGCTTACGCGCCGTCGGCTCACTGAGTCCACGCCATTCGAGTTCGGCTGCGTTTCTCTCGGCAGATCCAGGCTAAAATTCACTCTCATCTCCGACAAATCAATCATTGGATACTGGAGCCATGTCTCCAAGATCTCCAGCCCACGCCTCCGTCGGATGAACCCAAAAAACTGCACGACCTACACGAAATGTGGAGCCTGGGTTTATACTCATCCTTCGATTCGTATCCCCGACATCGCCAGGTTTTCAGATGAACAGAGCCCTCTTAGTGATTGACGTGCAGCGTGAGTATTTCGACGGCGCGTTTCCCATTCGATATCCGGTCGGTCATCTCGAGGCGATTTTGGAATCAATGGACGCCGCCGAGCAAGCGAAGATTCCCACGGTGGTGATACGCCATCATCAAGCGGACCCCGAGTCGCCTGTCTTTCGCAAGGGCAGCGACATGTGGCAGTTGCTCGACGAAGTCGACTCCCGACCACGTGATCTGTTGGTCGACAAGCAATTGCCGGGGTCTTTCACCGATACACCCTTGGATGGTTTTCTGAAGGAGAGAAACATCGACACGGTTTGCATCGCGGGTTACATGACTCAGGTGTGCTGCGATACGACGGCCCGTCAAGCCTTTCATCGCGGATACCAGGTTGAGTTCCTGCGAGATGCAACGGGAACGCTGGATGTTGAGAACAAGGCTGGGTCAGTCACCGCGGAACAGCTCCAAGAGTCGATCCTGGTTGCTCAGCAGATGTTTATCAGCGATGTCATCGACCAGGGGACTTGGCTCGGCAGGATCGGTTGAACCGTCGGCAGGAGCTAGCTGCCAGCATCACGTGATCAATCAATAGCGTGTTCTGCGAAACCCTTTCGGTAGTGGACGAGGCGACGAGTCTGTCATCATCCACACATATCAGATCCCCTGTCAGCTTGTCTGACAGGAATCTCCGTTTTGTGATTAGAAAAATGGAGGGTTCGCTCCGCCCCCATGTGGGCTTGCCCCGCATGACAGCAACGTTTGTCGGCTCGGTTTCCTGTCAGACAAGCTGACAGGGGAACGCGTGTCGATGCTGCGGTTTTCTGATTGCAAAACTTAGCTTCCCGTGTGACAAGCACACGGGGGAGCAAACTTGTGGGCAACGCGGAACGCCTTGCTTCGTCCACGACGATATTGATTCCGCCCGCGTTCCTTAGCTTTGGATGAGTTTGAGGAGCTCTTCGGTCGACAACTTGCCTGGGCGGTCGGTGCCTTCCAGGAGGCTGTCGGCGAGGTCTCGTTTTTGCGAGTGCAGTTGGAGGATGCGCTCCTCGACCGTATCCGTGGTGATGAAGCGGTAGATCGTGACGGGGCGTTGTTGGCCGAGGCGGTGGGCCCGGTCGCTGGCTTGGTCCTCGACCGCAGGATTCCACCATGGGTCCATGTGCATGACGTAGTCGGCGGCGGTCAGGTTCAAACCAACACCCCCGGCCTTGAGGCTGATCAAGAACACATCTCCCTCGCCAGCTTGAAACGCTTCGACGCGTTTCTTGCGTTGGGCGGCCGGTGTCGAGCCGTCGAGGTACTGATACGAGATCCCGCGCTGATCAAGTTCCGCTTTCAGGATCGAAAGATGATCGACGAACTGGCTGAAGACCAGCACTTTGTGATTACCTTCCAGCAGTTCGGAAATGGTTTCGTTGAACAACGCGAGTTTGGTCGCGGGGATCCCTGCATTGGGCGTGACCAGATCGGGGTGGCAGCAGAACCGCCGCAGTCGCATCAGTTCGGCGAGGATTTTGATGTGGGTGGGGCGATCGTCGTCGTTGGTGTCCTCGAGATTCTTGACCGCTTTTCGCCGAAGAGCTTCGTACATCGCCGTTTCTTCGTCGCTCAGTTCGACCTGCAGTGTGATCTCAGTGCGTGAGGGAAGTTCATCGAGAACCTGCGACTTGGTGCGTCGCAAGATGAAGGGTTGGATCAACTTCTTGAGGTAACGCCGGGCCTCGTTATCGTTGTCGCGTTCGATTGGGATGGCAAACTTCTGATTGAAGCTGTCGCGTGAACCCAGCAAGCCAGGGTTGATGAATTGGAATAGATTCCAGAGCTCGCCGAGATGGTTTTCCATCGGCGTTCCGGTCAGGATCAGCCGGAAGTCACTGGTCAGCTTCATCGCGGCTTCGGACCGCCGGGTGTCGGCGTTCTTGATCGCTTGTGCTTCGTCGAGCACGATCGTATGCCAGTTTTGAGCATGCAGTTTTTCAGCTTCTTGGTGAAGCAGCCCGTAGCTGCAGATCACCACGTCGCGAGGTCCGAGACCGTGGAGCATCTCGGCGCGATCGCCGGGGCCGAACAGGTGCGGGGTCAGGGTCGGTGCGTAGCGGTTGATTTCGCTGGCCCAGTTGAACCCGACCGATGTCGGTGCGACCACGAGCGCGGGGCCGATGGAATGGGTGGCCGCACGGTTGGATTTGCGGCCGCGTGTTTTGCTCGAACCGGTCGGTCCGTTGGCGCGGTGCAGTAGCAAAGCGAGTGTTTGGATCGTCTTGCCCAACCCCATGTCATCGGCCAGGCACGCGCCGGCTCCCCACTGGGATAGTCTCGCCATCCATTCAAAGCCTTCGCGTTGGTAGTCGCGCAGGTCGGTGGTCAGTGTTGAGGGGATGGTGTAATCGATCTCATCGGCGTCACGAATCCGTCGCAGACAATCTTTCCAATGCTTATCCGATTTGACTTGGCAGGTCTCATCGACGTCTTGGATCGCGAGGGCGCGGATAGGTGGGATGCGAAGCCGGTCTTGATTGTGGTCGCCATAAGCGGACATCGCTTCGAGATGTTGGCGAAACTGGTTGGTCAAGGCCAAGAAGCGACCGTCATCGAGCTGCACAAAACGGTTGGGGCTGGCGTCGACCATGTCGAGCAACTGCATCATGTCCAAGGAGAGAGAATCGTTGACTTGGAGTGTTCCCGATGCGGCGAACCAATCACGGTCGCGGCGAATGTCGACCCGGAAGTCGCGGCCCGATGATTCGGCTATCAATTGCAGCGACTGGCCACGCGGCCAGTGCATTGTTAACTGCCCACGCGACACAGCGGCTTCGAGTTCCAACAGCGCCTCGAGAGCTTGGGTGGACGTGGACAGGTAGATCGTTTCGGCACCGAGATCCTCTGCCGAATCCCCCGGCTTGCGGCCGAGTTCGGCTAACAGGGAGGGGCAGTCCATCAAGACCGAGGCCAGCTGTTCACGTTCGGTATGGATTTGCCGCTTGGTGGCAAATGTTTCGTTGCCGATTTTGGCAACTACGGTTTCGGGACCGACGCCGGGTGCGAAGAAAGGCCCGTCGTCGCCGAAGGGGCGAACGCGAAAATCGAGCTGCAGGCCAGCTTCATAGGGGATGGCGTGGAGATGCGAATCGGAGTGGGGAGCGACGTTTTGGTCTGCCTGCATTTCGAGTTCCACTTCCGAGTGGATCGTGACCATGGAAGCTAGCGGGCTGATCGCTGCCATGGCGGCCGATTCCGCGGCAGCAGGCAGCGACAGCGTGCCATCGAGAACCTTGTGCAATTTCAATTGCTGGGGCGTGTATCGTACGACGGCATAGTGGTGCGAGTCGACCTTGGCAAACTGAAACCCATTCTCGATCGCGGCCCGTGTCGGCGGTGGTTGGAGCGAAATGGAGATCCTGCCCGCTTCGGAGCGGTCGATCTTCAGTTCAGGACTGGACTCGCTCACTTCCACCGTTCGTTGCCGCTCACCGACGGCGAACAAACGGGGATGGTTAACGAGGGCAGCGGCCAGTTTCGCGTCGTCAAAGTTGTACGACGTTTCCAGGTATCCGTAATGGCCTCGATAGGATTCGCTATCCAACGATTTGCAGATCAATTGGTCCTGGTCCGTAAGGAAATGGAACTCGGCATCCTGGTGCTTGGTATAGATTCGCTCCAGCGCCACGGGTCTGCCCTTGGTCCACGCCTTGCCGGATCGTTTTTGAATGAACGGGCGAACATCGACCCAGGACTCCCCTTTTCGACAATTCAGTTCCCAGATCATGCGCTCGTCGGTGAAGACCTCTTCGGTACCCACCTCGCCACTGCTGGTCTGGGTCGTGGTCAAACCGCGGATCGCATCGAGTGCTGTCTGCCACTGCGGAATCGGACGCTGCCAGTTGACGAGGCTACGCGATCCTACGTGTTGATGCAGTTGCTCAGCGACATCGCTGAGTTCGGCGTGAAGATCGAGAGGTGTTTCGCCCGCCAAGGCGGCCAGTTCCGCCGCCAAGTATCGATACCCGAGGGGCGCGTAGTCGAGACAGCCGTTGGGGAAACCGGGCAACGCCAGCGGTGCATCGGCCGGGGCGACCTTCCAAACCCAGAGGTACCCCGCAACCAATCGACCCAGCGGTGCTTGGGCTAGCGTGCCGAGATCCTCGACAAACTGAGGGGGCGAATGGGGATTGTCGTGGAATTTTTTCGCGCACTCGAAGAGGGGCACCAGGGACGCATAGTGATCCCCGCTAGCGCGGATGCGTTTGATCGTGGAGCTGATTTGCGATTTTGATGCCGAGGCGTCCGATCCGATCGACAACAGGAGGAAGTAGACACCCGCTAGTGAGTTGACAGCGGCGTCAGATATCCGACCGGCATCTTTGTATTTCAGGATGACGTTTTGGAAGGCCTTGCGGGCCTCATCGAAGTTTCCTCGCAGGAGCTCTCCGTAGCCGGAGATCGAAGGCACTAAATTGCCGAGACGATCGTCGAGTTCCTGCAAGGCGGCGAAGTTGCCCGCAGCGAGGTACGCGTCGGCGATCGCCATCACAAAGTCTTCATCAAGCTGTTCCGATTCAGCCAGCACGTCGGCTGCGAGCGACGCGAGATCGGCACTGCCTTTACCGCTCATGATCGACTGGGGTATCGCATCGGCGAGGTATCGCTGTTGGGAAACGAGCGGTAGCTTGGCGAAAAACGTGGCGTCAAAGGGATTGACGAAGGTGCTGAAATTAGTCGGTGGGTGGACTTGCTCAGCGAGCGTATCGAGTGATTCTCGATCACCCCGGAAGAATGCGATCTTTAAGTCGCGAGCGATGTGTTTGGGGTTGAGGCGGCGGTAGCTTTCACTCTCCAGAGGCCATTTTTTCTGAATCGTTTCGCTGATCCCATCAAAGCTGCCGTCCTTCCAGGCTGCCATGATCCAACGCGATCGGTTGGCAGGATGCATGATGACGCTTTGGTAAGACCCCTTCTCGATTTGACCTGCTTTCATGAGTTTATCGAGGCCGGGACCTAACGCCGCGATGGTTGTGACCTTGGGAGCCCGCCCTGGCCAATCGATCGATTTGAGCAGTTTGTTTAGGTTGGATCGATCGATCGCCTCGCCGGCGATCGCCAGAATTTGGCAGATGCAGGTTTGAGTCCGTGTGAGCGATTGGGAGGCAAGAGGTTTCGCGGTAGCGGGCATGACGCTTGATCTCGGTGTGATTGCTTACGGTTGCGGCCGGCAGGTGACTCGCTGACGTAGCTTGCCCCGAATTTGCCTGAAACGCAAGAAGCCCCCAGCTATTCCATGTCGCGGGCCTGCGAGAGCGCCGAGGCGACCAACCCGGCTGGAACTGCCACGATCCCCAAGCCAACCAATAGGATCACAAAGGTGAAACACTTGCCGCCGTTGGTTACCGGGTACACGTCGCCATAGCCCACCGTGGTGAGGGTGCAGACTGCCCACCACAAGCTGTGGAATACAGATGCAAATGCCTCGGGCTGCGCTTCGTTCTCGAACTGGTAAATTCCCACGGCGGCCAAATACAACACGATGCCAGCAGCGCTCAAAAACAACACCAATTCCTCATGAGCAATCACCGCTGCGCGGTGAAATCGCTGGATTGCCTTGTTGTATCTTCCCAGCTTGAGTATCCGAAAGAGCCGTAACAATCGCAGAGCCCGTAGTGAGCGGAGGTCAAAGCCGAGCTGCAAGTAGAAGGGCAGAATGGCCAATAGGTCGACGATGCCAAAGAAACTGAAGGCAAATCGCAGCGGTTTCTCAGCCATCGCAATCCGAGCCACGTATTCGACGGTAAAAACAGCAACGGTGAACACCTCGAACCATCGCAGCCACCGTCTCTGTTTCTCTGAGAGATCGGGCAACGTCTCGAGGGCGAAGGCGAGCAAGGAGGCGATAATCAGCCCCTGCAACCCAATGGAAACCGCCCTGGTCAGCCGTGCGCGATGCAGATCCATCACGGTAGAAAAAGCGATTTTTCGTTGCTGGACGAACGCACGATGTCGGCGAAACCATTTCGAAGAAAGGCCCGTAGGACGATCGCCATGGGCGGGTGGATCGGCGACTGCCTGAGCCGAGCGGATCCCAGAAGAACGCGCCGGCTCGCGATGCAAAAGCACTGCCGTCTCCACCAGTACGGATGAGAGGATTCGAACCTCCACGTCCTTATCGGACACTAGATCCTGAGTCTAGCGCGTCTGCCAATTCCGCCACATCCGCATGTGAGCGGCCCAGAATATCGTCTCGCAGGATTTTCGGCAAGCCATTGCTTTGCGAAGCTGCGAGCTCTTTCGGTCTTTGGCCGCCCACGGCCGAGCGTTAGGATAAGGTGGTAGAATACCGACTACCCGTGCCGTTTCATCCCGAAGCCTGCTGTTGTGACCGATCCAGCGAACCCCACGCCGCCGATTGCCGTGCCGCCATCGCAGTCAGCGACGGCTCGGACGGCTGAATTTGAGCTCAGCACGCCGCTGCAGTATCTCCCTGGAATGGGGCCCGCGCGGGCTGATCGGTTGCGAAAACTCGGGCTTCGCAAGGCTCAGGATGTGCTGTTCTTTTTCCCGCGAGAGCATCAGTTTCCGCCACCGCCGACCCGAGTGGATGACCTGCGTGAAGGCGTCGCAGCAACTTTTGTGGGGAAGATTACCGATGCCGAATTGGTCTCGCGGACGCCCGGCAAATCGCTGTTTGCGGCCATCGTGGAAAATGACTCGGGGGCGGTCCGGATCGTCTTTTTTAACCAACCTTTTCGCGCCGAGCAGCTGACGTTCTATCGCCATGTCAGGATCAGCGGCACACCGAAACTCGTCGGTTTGCGGTGGGAGTTCTCGCATCCCAAGTACGACTTGCTCGACGAGGCTGAGCTGGGCGGTGACGAGGGGCAGGAAACGGCTCCGCAGAATGGCGAGATTCTGCCGGTCTATCCGCTCACCGAGGGGATCAAGGATTACGAGCTGCGGCGGCTAACGCGGCGGGTGGCCGACGTGCTCGCTGAGGAAATTACCGAGGTGATGCCGGGTTCGCTGCGCCGCCAGGCTGCTACGCGGTTACGGGAAGCGGGCATCGATCTAGTCGGCGACCTGCCGGATATCGGCACGACGTTGCGAGATATCCATGCGCCACCGTCAGCGGAAAAATTGAATGCCGCGCGCTCCCGATTGGTCTTTCAGGAACTCTTGGTGATGCAGTTGGCTCTGGCAATGCGGCGCACCTCGTTGACAGGGCGATTGCAAGCTCCGGAGATGCCCTGCACGGCCCAGATTCGGCAGCGCATCCTGCGACGATTTCCCTTCGAGCTGACCGCCGACCAAGACCGGGTGATCAGCGAGATTGCTCGCGAGATGGGACGGCAGTTTCCCATGAATCGGTTGCTGCAGGGCGATGTGGGCAGCGGCAAAACCGTGGTGGCGATCTTTGCCATGATGTTGGCCGTTGCCAATGGCCATCAAGCCACGCTGATGGCACCCACCGAAGTGCTGGCCCGTCAGCACTACCAAACCCTCACCAAAATACTCGCCGATAGCCGGGTGCGAATCGGATTGTTGTGCGGTTCGTTGACGGCGGCTGAGCGGCGTCAAACCCTCGCCCAGATCGCAGCGGGAGAACTCGATTTGATCGTCGGCACGCAGGCGCTCGTCTATGACATCGAGTTTCACTCACTCGGTTTGTGCGTGATCGATGAACAGCACAAATTCGGCGTGCGGCAGCGAGTGCAGCTGCGTTCGGGAGGCATCGATCCGCACTACCTCGTCATGTCGGCCACGCCGATCCCGCGAAGTGTGGCGATGACGCAGTTCGGGGATGTCGACCTCAGCACGCTGCGCGAGAAGCCTGCTGGGCGGGGGGAAGTGCACACTTATCTTGCGGGCGACAAATGGCGCGATCGCTGGTGGGATTTCGTGCGGCAGCGGCTCGCCGAAGGCCGCCAAGCCTACGTGGTGGCGCCCCGTGTCGGAGAGGACGCGACCGGCGACGCTGATTCGCTCGGCGGAGAGAACGGGCCGGAGGAGGAGACTGAAGACGTGACCTCGGTCAGCCGCACGTTTGAGCGTTTACGCGACGACGTTTTCCCTGAGCATCGCGTTGAATTGCTGCATGGGCGGATGAAGCCGGAGGCCAAGCAGGCTGTCATGTTGCGGTTCGCGGGCGGGGAGATCGATGTTCTCGTCAGCACGACCGTGATCGAAGTGGGCGTGGACGTGGCCAACGCGACCGTGATGACGATCCTGGGGGCCAATCGCTTCGGTCTGGCCCAGTTGCACCAGCTCCGCGGCCGGATTTCGCGAGGCAGGCACGCGGCGCACGTGTGCGTGTTTACCGACGGCGAGCGGTCGCCTGAGGAGAGCGAACGTTTGCAGGTGTTCGAGCAGACGTCGGACGGCTTTGAGATCGCCGAAGCAGACTTTCGACTCCGCGGCCCCGGTGACCTGCTGGGGAAAAAACAGAGTGGCCTCGCCCCGCTGCGGATCGCGGACTTGAACCGCGACGTCGAGACGCTGCAGGTTGCCCGGGCGATGGCCCAGGACCTGATCGATGAAGACCCGGCGATGGAGGAGCCGGAATCGGCGGCGCTGCGTGATCAGGTCTTGAGACGCTACGGAGAGAGGCTCGATCTGGGCGACGGGGCGTGATGGGTTTCCGATCTCACGGTGGATACGCCGACTGCATGGCGGATTCACCGACGCGATTTCTCGTATCTGCGCTACGGGCTAGGCGTTTCGGCGGGTGGGGGTGAGTGGCGAGTTGGGATGGAGGTCGGAACCAAAGCCGGTGTTAGGGCGTCAAAAGTTGTTGGGCGATGGTAGAATATTGTCCGTCCCAGGCAGATTGCGGAGGGACCGCGGGTCTGTGATGCGAAACTTCATGAGGATTGAATAATGAAACGCTTGGTACTGCCCCTTGTCGTGTCGGTGCTCGTCGCCAGCGGCGCGATGGCTCAGAAGTCTTCGGATGAAACGAAGTTTTCGGGGCCGAACAAGGATGTGACCTATCGGCTGTTATGGTTGATCGAGTCCGACGATGAGAACCGGCGGTCCTACCAGGGGCCCGCTCGCGAGGGTCTGTCCTCGGCAGGTTATGGGCGGCTGGTCGTGGCGGGGTCGGCGACGGCGATGGTCGCCGTGGGGCAGCGGAGCAGCGTGATGGGCACGTCCCGCTATGGCCAGATGACGACGACCCTCTCACTGCTCAACACAAGCGATCGCAACCAATTCGAAATCAAGATCAACATGCTGACGAAGGATCGGTCGCCGACGAGCCTCGAGACCACCGCGCGGGTTCCCAAGGGCCGTTGGTTCTTGGTCGGCAGTGCAGACTCGCGAGCGGGACAAGCGATTGATGCCGATGACGGTAAACGCGCCGTCGCCATCATGCGGATTGACGAGGGCGTGCTGCTGCTCGACGAACCTCAAGAAGCTGCGGAAACGCAAGGAGATTGAGCAGTTTTCTAATTTGCACATTGTCGCTTCGGCGTGTGCTTGTCACACGCCGAAGCGACGTTTTCCAATTAGAGAACCGCGGTATCGACACGCGTTCCCCGGTCAGCTTGTCTGACAGGAAACCATGTCGATCAACTTTGCTGTCAGGCGGGGCAATCCCGCACGGGAGCGGGGTGAATGCTCCATCTTGATCTAATCACAAAACGGAGATTCCTGTCAGACAAGCTGACAGGGGATCCGGTTTTGCGAGTAATGACGGACTCGTCGCCTCGTCCACTACAGAACAGCAAAATTCGCCGAGTGCACCACTCAGCGTTCCTGCATCGCTTAACGGATAACCAGGAGCATCTTCGTGTTGCCCCGGCGGACGACAACTTGCAGGGGCACTTCCTGTTGTTTCGCCGTCGCCAGGGCTTTGGTCAGCTGTTGGACTGATTTCACCGGGCGTCCGCCGGCGGTCTCGATCACGTCACCGGCCTGCAGTCCCGCTTGGGCTGCGATCCCTTGGTCGCTCACGCTGGTCACGATCAAGCCGCTTTCGAGATCCGAGTAGCCGTACTGGCGAGCCGAGTCTGGGGTGACGGGTTCGAGCTCGGCGCCCCAGGGCGACCCCATGTTGAACATCGCCATCGCTTTGTCGGTGCGCAATTGCAGGTTCACGGTCACTTCCATTTCCTGGCCGTGACGGTTGATTTTCATCTGCACACTTTCACCTGGCGAGCGGCTGGCGATGTAGTTCACCAATCGAGCGCTGGTGGTGACGGGGCGTCCATCGGTTTCCAGGACCACGTCGCCCGGCTGCAGGTCGGCATTGGCTGCGGGTTGACCTTCGAGGACGCCGCGGATGAGGGCTCCCTTGTTGACTTTCAGTCCGAATTCCGTGACGACTTCCGGGGTCACATCAGCGACTTGAGCGCCGAGGAAACCGCGCCGAACCTCACCGTTTTCAATAATGGAATCCAGGACAGGCCGGGCCAATGCGACGGGGATGGCAAAGCCGATGCCAGCGCTGGTGCCTGAGCGGGAGAGGATCGCGGTATTGATGCCGACGAGTTCACCGTGCAGGTTGACCAACGGGCCGCCCGAGTTTCCGGGATTGATCGCGGCATCGGTTTGCAGAAAGTCTTCGAATCCTTGTCCGCCATCGACGATGCCTTGGACGCGGTTTTTACCGCTGATGATGCCCGCGGTGACGGTTTGGTCGAGGCCGAAGGGGCTGCCGATGGCGAGCACCCAGTCGCCGACGCCGATCGCTTCACTGTCGCCAAAGGGCACAGGTTGTAGATCGGTGCGGTCAATCTTCAGGACCGCGAGATCCGTTTCGGGGTCGGTGCCCACGACTTCGGCCTCCAGTTTGGTACCGCTATTGAGTTCGACGGTGACGATATCTGCACCCGCGACGACGTGATTGTTTGTCAGGATATAACCGTCTTGGCGAACGATCACTCCGCTGCCCTGGCCTTGTTGTTGCGGTTGTGGCTCGGCTCCGCCACGACGGTTTCCGTTGCCAAAGTACTGTTCAAAGCCGCGTGGCAATTGCTGGCGGAGGTTCGGCGGCAATTGACGCACACGGGCATTGAGATCGGTTTGCGTGCTGATGCTCACGACGCTTGGACGCATGACTTCGGAGACGCTACGAAATGCCGACGAGATGTCTTGGGCGGTATTGAGGCTTTCGGCGGAGGTCCGGTCGCGGATTTGCTGATCAGCGTGGGCCTCTGAGTTCGCCGCACGCGGTAGGCTCATCATCAAGCCGAAGAGAAGGGTGGCGGCCCAGGCGGACGCCAAGACGATACTGATTCGCTTCCAAGGCAGTTGCATGATTGGATTCTCCGTGACGGGGAAAGGGGAGGGATAGTCGCAAACCTGTGAAAAACTGCGGGTCACGCCTGCGGTTCGCGGGTATTTGGATTGCAGTGAAGTTTCTGTGACGAATGCACGTGAACCTCCTACGCGGCCAAATCCATTTTGGTTGATCATCGACGCCCGATGCCCGCGCGTCAAATTTGGCAGATCGCTCGACTGCGACAAAATTGCCGAAGCAAACAGCGCACCCATTTGCTAGATTATTGCCTGGGTTTCGGAATCGCCGTGTCGACGAACACCCTTATTCGCTGTAGGAAGGGGGCAATGCTCCTGATTAGCCGACGTTGGCAGTCCAGCGGAGTCGAACTTTTGCCGTGGAGCTGGTTCGCAGTGCGCCTTGGGAAACGATGGATCTGAACATGATGCAACAAACCCTGACGGTCATTTTGGCGGGAGGTCGTGGCTCGCGGCTCGAGCCGCTGACGCGGGATCGGGCGAAACCCGCCGTGCCCATCGGTGGCTGCTACCGGATTATCGACTTCGTGTTGAGCAATTGTCTCAACAGCGGGATGCGCCGGGTGCTGATGTTGACGCAGTACAAAGCCCAGTCGCTCGATCGGCATATCCAGCTTGCATGGACGAACTACTTTTGCCGCGAACTCGGCGAATTCATCGATGTCGTCCCCCCTCAGCAGCGGATCGATGACAACTGGTACCAGGGTACCGCCGACGCGGTGTACCAGAATATTTATGCCATCGAGCGAGAACTGCCCGAGTACGTGGTCGTGCTCGCCGGCGACCATCTGTACAAGATGAACTATCGATCGATGGTCGACTTTCACCGTTGCAAAGGGGCCGATATTACCGTGGGCGCCTTGTCGGTGGACCGCAGGGAAGCGCATCAGTTCGGTGTGATGCAGGTCGACGAGAACGATCGGTTGGTCGAGTTTCAAGAGAAGCCGGAGGACCCCCAGGGGACGTTGGGCAATCCCGATGTCTGTTTGGCATCGATGGGAATTTACGTCTTCAGCACGCGGTACCTGTTCGAACGCTTGTGCGACGACGCTACCGACCCCAACAGCAGCCATGACTTTGGCAAAGACATCATTCCCGCAGCGATCACCGACAGCAATGTCTTCGCATTTCCCTTCACGGACGAGAATCGCAAGTCGGATGCGTATTGGCGTGACGTGGGGACGATCGAGGCTTACTACGAAGCCAACATGGATCTCGTTCGCGTCGACCCACAACTCAACCTGTATGATTCCCAGTGGCCGATTCGCTCGTTTCGTCCCCAGTTGCCACCGCCCAAGTTCGTCTTTGGCAGTGATGGAGGATCAACGCGTCAAGGCGTGGCGATGGATTCGATCATCTGCCAGGGTGCGATCATCAGCGGTGGCAGTGTGATGCGATCGATCATCGGAGCAGGCTGCCGGATTCGTAGTTACTCCCAGATCGAAGACAGTATCCTGTTCGATGATGTCGAGGTGGGGCGGCACAGTCGCATTCGCCGGGCGATCATCGATAAGGGTGTTCGGATCCCACCGGAGATGGAGATCGGCTACGATCCGGTCGCGGATGCTGAGCGTGGGTTGCGGGTGACCGAGACGGGGTTGGTCGTTATCGCACGCGGTGAGCTGATCCCCACTCAAGATTCCGCTTCATCGTTGGCCTGATCGAGTCGGGTCGGCCCCAATCCTTGCTGCTTATGTCGCCTCCCGATTTCGTTTTGCTGATCGCTGGCGTGTTGCTGGGATGCGCGCTTCTGGGCGTTGGATATTGGGCTGGCCGGCGGAATCGGCGGCTCGAATCCTATCGCGTCGAGGCGCATACGGATGCCATGACGGGCCTGGCCAACCGCCGCGCCTTCGACAAACAGCTCGACTCGATGTGCCGGCCCGGTGGTGATCGGGGATCGTGGTTTACGCTGGCTCTGATCGATATTGATCATTTCAAGGCGATCAACGACACCCATGGTCATCCTGCGGGCGACGTCGTGTTGCAGCGAGTCGCCGCCATATTGGCGAGCGGTTTGCCGGGGGCGACTGTTGTGGCTCGATTCGGCGGTGATGAGTTTGCCGTGGTGATGCCGGCCCCCACGCAGGAGGTTGCCGGTCCCATCGATCAACTGCGCCGCCGTGTTGCCGCGACCTCGGTCGAGGTGGGCCCCGTTCAGATCGAGGTTTCGATCAGCGTGGGAGTGAGCGAATTCCGGGGCGACGAGGAGGGCGGCGCCCTTGTTCGGCGGGCTGACGAAAGACTCTACCGAGCCAAGAATGAGGGGAGAAATCGCGTCTGTTTCGACGCTGCCCTAACAGAATCGGGATCGATCAGGCATACTGGCGGGCTCATCCGCTCCGATTTCGAGAACGATACCCACCTGGAAATGACATCACCCTGCCCTGCCCCCATTCTGACCTGCACGCTCGACGAGTTGGAAACCAACGCGGCGGTGCGAGATCGGGTCAAGCAGGGGGCGGTCAGCATCGGTAATTTTGACGGGGTGCACGTGGGGCATCGAGAACTGCTCGGCCGCGTCGCGGCGGCGGCCGAGCGAGTCGGCGGCCCGGCCGTCGTGGTGGTGCTCGACCCACATCCGGCCACGGTGCTGCGGCCGCACAGTGCACCGGCCCGTCTGACCACGATCGCTCGGCGTGCGGAACTGATGGGCGGACTCGGAATTGACGCGCTCGTCGTCTGTCCGGCCACGCAGGAGTTCCTCAATCGCACCGCTGACGACTTTTTTGATTTGTTGATCTCCGATCGGTTGCAGGCGGAGGCGATCGTCGAGGGGCCGAACTTCTTTTTTGGCCGGGACCGCGGCGGCGACGTCAACCGATTACGGACTCTGTGTCAACAGACGGGAAAATCGCTCGAGGTGGTCGAGCCGAGACTCAAGGGGCAGCGAATGGTCAGCAGTTCTCGCATCCGCGAAGCGATTGCGGCGGGCGAGATCGCGTCAGCCAACGCGATGTTGCAATCGGTCTATCAAGTTCGAGGGCAGGTCGCTCGGGGCGAAGGTCGCGGCCGCACTCTGGGCTTCCCGACCGCCAATCTCGTTGATATCGCGACACTCGTTCCCGGCCATGGCGTCTACGCCGCGCTCGTTACGCGAGACGCTACAGGTGAAGTCGTTACGGCAGAGAGCAGCGCCGGGGCTGGGGCAGTGGGGTCAGGCGAGGACGGCTCACCACTGCTCGCTGCGGTGCACGTCGGTCCCAATCCCACCTTCGACGATGATCAACGCACCAAGGTCGAAGTCCACTGTTTGGACTATGATGGCGACCTGTATGATCAGATGGTCACTGTCCATTGGCTCGAGCAGATCCGCGGTGTTGAGAAATTCGACAGTGCCGACGCCCTCGCGGAGCAGATTCGTCGCGACGTCGCCGCGGTTCGCCAATTCACCCCGTAGCCACCCGATTTTTATTACCGTTTGTTCATCTTTAAAAAGAAAGAGTCTCCGTGGGAGTCAATTGGAAAGCCTTCGTCGATCAGGTTAGTCATTACCAGTCCTTCGTATTGGTCAGTCACATCCGTCCGGACTGTGATGCGTTGGGCAGCGAACTCGGCATGGCCGAAGTGCTCCGAGCGATCGGCAAGGACGTCCGGATCATCAATGCGCACCGCACCCCGCCCGCACTCTCGTTTCTCGATCCCGCAGGCAATATCGATGTGCTCGGTGACAGCGTCGAAGCGGAGGACGTGAAGGCCGACTGCATCATGATTCTCGACACGAGTGCCTGGGCGCAGCTCGGCGACATGGGCGACGTCATCCGGGCCTCGCGCGCCGACAAGATGGTGCTCGATCACCATGTGGGCGAAGATGAACTCGGTGCGACGATGTACAAGGACTACCAGGCGGAAGCCACTGGGCAGCTCGTCGTCCAGGCCGCTGATGCGTTCGGCGTGCCGCTCACTCGCGCCATGGCGGTTCCTGTTTTCGCTGCGATCGCCACGGACACCGGTTGGTTCCGTTTCCCCTCAGTCACGCCGGAAACCTACCAGGTGATCGCGCGGTTGATGGAAGTCGGTGTCGTGCCCAGCGAAGTGTATGGCGACCTGTACGAACGTGACACGCTCGGCCGCTTGAAACTCCGTGGCTTGATTCTCTCTCGCACGACAGCGGAATTGGACGGCGCGCTGGTCTATACGTATGTCAAGAAGGAAGACTTTGCAGCCTGCGGAGCAGAAGCCAGTGATACCGAAGACGCCATCAATTTGACATTGTCTGTGCGGGGGACCCAGGCGGCTGTGATCTTCGTTGAACAGCTCCGCGGCGGATTCAAGCTATCCTTCCGCAGCCGATGTGCGATGGATTGCAACGAGATCGCAAGGCAGTTCAATGGGGGTGGCCACAAGGCCGCTGCAGGCGCCTTCCAAGAAGGAGCGCTGGCTGATGTTCAGGACAAAGTATTGCCCGTCGTCCGCGAAGCACTCCAACGCGCACTCGCCTGAGCATGCCCGGGTATCTGCCGAGCAACGACCCAGAGAGTCGAGCGAGGCGGTGGAGTTCTCTTCACCGCCCTGACCAATCAAAAGGCGTGCTCGCTTGATTTACCGCTGGACTGCGATAGCACCCCCGTCGCCGCGTTTGATCAGTCCTCCCCGTTTGATCGATCCCCGCTAGGATCGTTATTGTCTCAACGGGGCAATTCTATGACAGCCCCAGGCATTGGCTGGGGATCCTCTAGCAAACTGGAATTCGTCATCGTGCAAGCAACCCTGCCCTCTCTTGTCTTATTGGTGATGAGCATTGTTTCATCAAGTGCTTGCGTTTCAACAGATGCCTTCGCAGATTCAGTCTGGACTCCTTTTGGTCCTGGCGGTGGTGGGTGGATCGAAGATGTTGTCGCGCATCCGACCAATCCTAACGAAGTCTGGGCAATGACCGATTTGTCGGGTCTGTTCCGCTCGCAGGATGCTGGGATCACTTGGCGTAAGATGTCCGCTGATGTCGAACGCGGCGTGATGGCGAGGAAACAAATTGTTTCACACAATCGTCAGTTTGCAATTGACCCCAAGGAACCTCAACGGATGTACTGGGGAACCTGTGGCATGATTTGGGGCAGTCATGATGGCGGCGTCAAATGGGTGCCAGTCCTTGGGCAACCACCGTCGGTAGGCGATGACAGAACGCCGGGCATTGGGCACGCCATCGACGTTGCTCCCGACGGTAGTGTGTACGCGTTGGATTCCATGAATGTCCTGCGTGTCTCGCACGATCATGGGGCATCCTGGGACGAGCTGACTTCGCCTCCGATTGCGAAAAATTCCTCCGACACGCCTGCGTTTCCGATCACGCTTTCTGATGGAACTCTGTGTGTTGCCTGCCGGCCATCAAAAGGGCTTGCCGTGTCGCGAGATGGCGGTTTGACATGGAACCTGGCTCTGAAGGACAGTGTCATACTCAGTGCCAAGGCAACATTGCGGGAGGCAACGTCAGTAAACACTTCGAGCGGCAGCGGTCTGTTTGCTTTCGACTCGAACGGGAATCTGCATCGCAGCACAGATAGTGCAGCCACGTTCGAGATCATCAAGTCATCTCCACACAGCTGGAAGCCGGGGCAGCGATTTGCGGGCGGCATTGCGGTCACCGGCAAAGGCAACGTCATGCTCTGGGCGTTGGGTGAGCTGAGCGTGAGTTCAGACTGGGGTGAAAACTGGACACATCGCTCCATCGAAGAAAATTGGGATCGCGGCTCCTATCCAGGCATGAATCGTTACGCTTCACCCGAAGGAAAATGCAGCGCGCTGACGGTCACTTCCGATGGAAAGACATGGCTGAAGTGTGATAGCTCACTGATGTGCCGAAGCACGGACGATGGGATGACTTGGACCGGCTGCACAACGGGGCTGCAGGTGCTGTGTTACTTCCAGGGGCCGGCCGTCAGCCCGCACGATCCGAAACAAGCGATGGTGGCTGCGCTCGATCAAGGCGTCTTCAAGACCGACGATGGTGGTGGGACGTGGAGGCCGATGCGTATTCAATCCGAATGGTGGAACGATGACTGGCGGAACCATGACGGCAGCGTCGTCAAAGCCCATCCCACCAAGCCTGGGACTTGGTTTGCCGTCATTCATGGTTACGGAGGAACGCGGCACCCACGTCTGCACCGTAGCGACGACGGAGGCGAAAGCTGGGTGCTTTTGCTCGATTTGAAACAGGAGTTCGGTGGCCAGTGGGGCAGATGGCTCGATGACAACGAGATGACGGATCTCTGCTTTGATCCATCCAACCCGAATGTCATGCATTTAAGCAACTACCAGCTTGGTGTCTTCAAGAGTGCGGATGGTGGTGCCAGCTGGAAGCACACGCTTCAAACGAAAAACGCTCTCAACCTAATGACAAGTCCTAGTGGACAACATGTCTATGTGCAGTGCCTTAAACGAACCGGTCTCTACGCGAGCCACGACCGAGGTGAATCGTGGGAGATTGCTCATGCCGCTGATGGTGTAGACGGCATCGCTCATCACCCTCATGAAGAAAATACCCTCTATGTATCTGATGGCCAGCACACGAACTACTGGAGCTACAAGGGAACCCGACCCGCCAAGCTTCTTAAGAGCACCGATGCGGGAAAAAGCTGGAGCGAGCTGGCTGCGCTCGACAGCGGCCCGTTATACGTTGACCCAGTGAAACCGAGTGTTATGTTGATGAGCACATTGCACGGTGGCAGAGGCATCCTACGTAGTACCGACGCAGGTCAAACTTGGCACGACTTTCACGCTGATGCGCCTAGCTATACAGCACGTGGATTTACCTACGGGGGCAAGCCAGGAAGCGTCATCTATCATATGTTCGGTAACCAGGCGAGAACCGAGACAGTCTACCGTCCCTAAGCAACACACGATGAATAAGTGTCGGTTTTAGTCGTATCCGTTGGTGTTCGCTTGCGCTCAAACCACCGGCTATTTTCTGTCATCCCTGACGGGATACTTCTGGATATTGAGCGGCTCGTTGGTTCGTCCAACACGACACTTATTCCTCCCCCGTTCCTAAGTGGGCGTCCCCGCCCGCATACACCTGAAAATCACTGAAAATGCTTCACAGCGTTGCCCAACGTATGCGGTCCTACTTGCTCCGTGGTCGGACCATTTCTAATCCCTGGGATTCACTGATGAACTTCACCGAGTGACTCTGTGTCGAATTCGTCGGGGTGTTCTTCGACGTATTCGAGACTTTCTTGGACATCTTTACCGGCGGTCCAGTAGAAGATCATACCGAATCCAGCGATGACGAGTTTGACGAGTTCGAACACGAGTGCCACGAGGGTGCCCGACGCGTCCGTCGCTCGTGCGGGGACGAGGTGGTAGAGCGTCTCGATAGTCACTTCGAGCACACCAATCCCCGCTGGCGTGATCGGCAGTGCCGAGGCGAGCATGCCGATCGGAACGATGACAAAATGTTCGGCCAGGGTGGGCGGAGAGGCATACATCGATGTCGCGATCAAGTACATGCTGAGAACAAACAAGCCTTGGACGCAGACGCTCATCAGGAGTGAGAGGGCAAATGCCCAGGGGTGATCGTGGAACGCTCGCAGGGGTGGGCCAATTTTTGCGATCGCGGGCCCGATGACGGCGATGCCGGAGAGTTTCCGGATCACACGATCGACGAACTTGCCACCCAAGACAAGTACCAGCAGGATGGCGGTACCGGTGGCCAGCATCCCGCCGACAATCCACTTGATGTTCTCAACGCTGATCCCGTTGAACACGAACGGGTCGTTGGCGTTGCGAATCAGGAGCCCGAAGGAGACGAGCAGGAGCAGCCCGTACATCCCAGATCCTCGATCGACGAAGACGGAGGCGACAGCGGCGACTCGTTTTCCGGGGCTGCGGCGGGCGAGAAAGACGGCTTTGAAGAGGTCCCCTCCGACGCTGCCCGCGGAGACGAAGCTCAGGAGAAAGCAAATCGAGCTCAGGCGCAGTGATTCGAGCAATCGCAGCGGAATGCCCTGGCACCGGACGAGCACCCACCAACGCACGAACGATACGATCAGGGCCGTCATGGCGACGCCTAAGGCGGCGGCGAGCAGGGGAAAGTTAATGGCCCGCTCGGAGAGTTGCTGCCATGCCGACGCAGGCATCCGCCACAGCAGGAAACCAATGATCAGTACCGGCGCAACCAGCTTGAGGATTGTCGTGGCGATCTCTCGCGAGGTTCGCCCTGGACGCTGCGTTGTCTCCGAGTTCACCGAATCAACCACTCACGAAATCCTTCGACGAGCACGGCGGGCTGAGCCGCAACGTAGCGGATCAGCAGGAATGCCATCATCGAGGCGACGATCAGCATCGCCCAGCCGCGGCGGGGATATGGCGGCGCGGTTTGACGCAGCTCCTCGCGGAACTGTTTGGCGAAGGCGTTCCAGAAGTCCGGCGGCAGGGCGGGCTCGAACGCCATCACGCTGCAGCAATCATTGCCGCGGACCAGATCGATCCGCAGGTGAGCGGAGGCAGACGGCAGATAGACCTGCAGCTGCTCTTCGTTTTCAGTCGCACCCGAGTCGAGGGTTTGCGCCGCCCGGATCAAAGCGGGGTAGACCTCTTCCACCATCCGGCCATAAACGACCAACCGCGGCCGGCCGTTGAGTACTAATAGGCAGGCGAACAGAAAATACAGCAGTAGCAGGGGTAGCCACACCCAAACGCCGAGCAGGGAGGCTGTGGCGTTGGGAAAGAACAGTTCCATGGGGCCGATCACGATCAGTCCCGAGACCGCGACCAGCACGGCCGCGAGGTCACTGGCGCCTGAGACAACGCAGGCGGAACCACTTAACCGAATCGCTGACAAGGCAATCAGATAGACGATCAAGGGCGCTAAAGCGATCGTCGCTGGGAACGGATCAAACATGGTGGGATTTGTCTCCGGTGTGGGACGCGTCGCTTTCTGGGACGCTGCGTTCGGAGTTGCCGTTGTCCCGCGCTGCATGCTGAGTAGGGACGGGCGTGACGGTGACAAACGCGACAATGGTTTGCCCTGGAACCGGGACGAGTGGATCGTCGATCGTATTGATCTTCAGCACGCCCTCGTGATCGATCGAGCACATCACGATCGCCTGTTCACCATATTTGGCCGTGAAGTCTTCGTAGGTGAACTCGGCCGACAGTTTGGTGGACTTCATCATGGCACCGGCGTCATGCATATCGCGCAGTCGGCTGTACGTGACACCCTCGCCAAAGAGTTCCCGGCCCAACAGGCTCTTGGTGAGTTCCCGCCTGCCAGGCATGGTTTTGCTTTTGTAGGTCAACTGATACTGCTGCGACGAATCAAAACGGGTGCGGCACTCCCGCAGGGCCAGCGAGTTGACTTCATCGTTGGGCGTGACGGCCATGAACCGACTGATTCCGGTAAGGTCCAGGTCGTCGCGAACGTGTTCGTTGAGAATGTTGGCACATTCGGCGCGAATCCCAGCCATGCGGGCTTGGGTGACCTTGTTGTAGTTCGTGTCGACTAACAGCAAGGGGACCTTCGCTTGGCTGAGTTCTTCGGCGAATTCCCGCACCCAGGGGTCGGCACCGACGATCAGGATGCCACTGGATACTTCCTCCGCGAGCTTCAAGAACCTCGCCAACGGCCCCGCAGCGATTCCGTAGATAGAGACCGTCCCGATGATGACGAGAAAGGTGACCGTGGCGAGTTGATCGGAGCCGGGGATGTCCAAGTCGCTGTGGCTTTCCATTCCCAGGGCAAACACGCTGCTGACCGCCGCGGCGACAATCCCGCGTGGGGCCAGTCCCGCGATGAAGGTCCGTTCGCGATAATTCAGCGGGCTGCCCAGCAGCGAGAGGTAGACCGAGACCGGGCGGACAATCAAGACGAGGGCCGCGAGCAGAGCCAGGCCCGGCAGTCCCACCGCACCGATGTCGGCTAAATTAACACGAGAACCGAGCACAATGAAAAGGCACCCGATCAGGAGTGTGCGCAGGTTCTCTTTGAGTTCAACGATATGTTCGATATCGAAATGCTTCTGGTTCGTTAACCAGATACCGAGGACGGTGACGGTGATCAATCCGGACTCGTGGGCGAGTTCGTTGCTGATCGCAAAGAGCAGCAGGGCGAGGGTCAATGCCGCCACGCCTTGCAAGTGATCGGGGACCCAAAACCGCCGCAGCGCCTGGGTCAACACCGCGCCACCGACGCAGCCGAGTATGAGGCCGACCGAGAGTGTCCAGGTCAGTGACCGGATCACGCTCGTCCATTCAGGCGAGGAATGCTGCAGGAGGACCTCTTCGTAAACCAGTACGGCGAGCACCGCTCCGATCGGGTCGATGACGATCCCCTCCCATTTCAACGTGGACGCGACACGTCGGCTCGGCCGGACCTGGCGCAGCAGCGGCCCAATCACTGTCGGTCCGGTGACCACCAAGATCGCGCCGAGCAAGGCGCTGAGTTGCCAGCCCCAATCCAGGAGGAGGTGCGCCGCGACGGAATTGCCGATGAAGGACAGCAGCGCGCCGATGGTCACCAATCGCAGCGATGAGGAACCCGATTCACCGAGTTCGCCGAGTTTGAGCGTCAACCCACCTTCGAACATGACCACGCCCACCGAAAGGGCGACCAGGGGAAAGAGCAGGTTGGGCCCTGCGGCTTGGTTGCCGTCAGTCAAGTCGGCCAGGAACGCGTCAGGCTGAACGAACCACCCCAGCAGGATGCCGAAGAGCAGAAGCACCAGAATGCTCGGGGCCCCGGTTCGCCAAGCCAGCCACTGAGCCGTCACACCCAGGGCGGGCACCAAGGCCAGGTAAAGCAGAAAGTCCATGGCGCTGAATCAGTTCAACAAGGAAAGAGAGTAGTTTCGACCTGCCGCATTGTAGTCAGACGGCTCCGCCCGTCCGAGCGTCTCAGTGTAGCCAGACGGCTCCGCCCGTATCGGATTATCAGTGTAGTCAGACGGCTCCGACCGTCTGAACTGGTTCGTGATTGTAACCCGCCGATTGCCCCATTCGGGCTCCATGGGAAAAGCATGTATCTCAATGGGGGGGCACGTCCCGTAAGGCGAGCGGCAATGCGGTTCGGTCCCCCGCTCATGTCCGAAGAATTCGCACTGTCGCGGCGTCATTTGCTCGGAACCTAGCGTCTGGGATGAGTTGTTAAGGTATGCTCCATGGAAGCATTGTCCAAGCTAGGCTGTCACGGAGTGTACCGTCGGCGTGACGGAGGTTGCAATGTTGTCGGTTTGATCTATTCTGCGACGCGTTCTCGTGTCCGGGACTTCCCACGCCGAGCAAGGCGGTAATACCACTTCTGCTGATGACCATTCCCACTGCTTCCGCATTCACCGATGATGTGCTGGCTCGCCACGATGGGGTGGCGATCGCGAGTAGGGTGCGTGAGGGCGAGGTATCGGCCAGCGAGGTAATCGATGCGTCGATTGAGCGGGCGAAACGCGTCGATCCCTCCCTCGTTGCGATCGTAGCCGAATGTTTTGACGCAGCCCGCCAGCGCGCGAGTGGTGCTCGGCCAGGCGTGTTTTCTGGTGTCCCGACGGTGATCAAGGACATGACCGACGTCGCTGGTCTGCCGACGCGATACGGGTCGGCAGCTCTAGCGAATTCCGCCTCGGTCCAGCGCAACCATCCGACTGCCCAACAGCTGTTCGACATGGGGATGATTTGCTTGGGTAAGAGTGCGATGCCTGAATTTGGGTTCACTGCATCGACTGAGTTTCCCGACCATCCGCCCACGCGAAATCCTTGGAATCTCGATCACACGCCGGGCGGGTCGTCCGGTGGTTCGGCCGCTTTGGTTGCTGCCGGTGTGATCCCCATCGCTCATGGCAGTGACGGTGGCGGTTCGATTCGGATCCCGGCGGCGTGCTGTGGTCTCGTGGGTCTGAAGCCGACGCGCGGTCGTTTGCCCGCCTCGCAGGGAGGTGAGCCCTTCCTAGGGATCGTGACCGACGGCGTGCTCACTCGGAGTGTCCGGGACACGGCGCAGTTCATGGCCGCCGCGGAGCGGCTCGCCCCGCGGCCTGGGTTCACACCCATCGGCCACGCGGAGCGGCCGCTCGATCGCCCACTGCGGATCGCTTCGGTCTCGGGGGAACTGCTCGATGGCTCGGTCGACCCGGCGGTCAAGCGAGAGTTTGAGTCCACATTGCAGCTACTCGAGTCGCTCGGCCATCGCGTCGAGCCGATCGAGTTGCCCAGTACGGAGCAGTTTGCTGAGGACTTTCGCAATTTCTGGTTTTTGTTGGCGTGGACTGCTGCGTCGACGTCCAAGGGGCGGATCGACTCGAGTTTCGATCGAGATCGCTTGAGCGATTTTGTCAAAGGGCTGGCAAGTCAGATTCCCAGTCGGCTTCACAAGTTGCCGGGAGCCCTCATTCGGCTGCGGCGATCGTCGCGGCGGTGCGCTCGTTTATATGCACAGTGCGATGTTCTCGTCAGTCCCACCGTGGGTCAGCGACCGCCACAGATCGGGCATCTCGGGATGGACCTGTCGATGGATGTCCTGATGCAGCGGATGAGGCAATGGGCATGCTTCACTCCGATTGCAAACGCCACCGGGGCACCCGCGATCAGTCTCCCGCTCGGCTTTGACGTCGAGACCAACCTACCCATTGGGATCATGTTCAGTGCCAATTTACAGCAGGAGCGATTGCTGTTGGAGTTGGCGTTGCAGTTAGAAGCTGCTCGTCCATTCCGGTCGCTGGGGGAAGGGACGCGGGAATGACAAAAGCCGTTGCCTCCTGCTGATTGCCCACAGGTATCCCGAAGTGGGTCGCAGATCCCGTCATGAGTGATCTTCCATCCCATTTGAGGTTGGCATTTGCGTTTCGCAACGTATCCGGTGGTGATCCCTTGCGCTCAAGCGACCGGCTATTTCCGTCGGATGAACCCTATTTCCGACAACGCCATCGGCGTAGCGACACTCGTGGGTAACTGGCAGATTCGTCGTCCCGTCCACGACAGGGCCGTTCCTACCGGTCCGTCGCGTACCAGCCGCTCTCTTGAGGCGGTTGGCGAACCTCGGTTTGCCAGGCGTTGGCCCGGGGTGCGGGCGATTGTGGCTGACCGGTCGTTCGCTGGGACGACGTTTCTTGTCGAGGGCGGGCTGCTATGCGACCGCGTGAACCCTGGATCGAGGCTTCCCGAACGGGGACACTGACCCGCTGCGGAGGTTGCGAATGACTCGACGTTTGCGGGAGTGGGCGATAGTAGGGCGCCGCTGGTGGCGGCAAGGCTGGCAGCGGATTCGGTGCTCGCGACTGCTCGGTCGTGTCAAACGGGTTGCGGTAGTCCTCGGGCGCAGGGATCGGGCGGACACGCGGTGCCGAATCGGAAGATCCATATGCCAGCTGGTTGGTCCCCTGCGTGCTCGGTAGTCCGGTGGTCAGCTCCTGGAGGTCGCGCTCATCACGCTGCACCTCTGACTGCGTGCGAGGCCGTGATGCATCGCTCGATGGTGGATTGGATTCGGGAGGATTGAGTTGGTAGTGGGACTGATTCGGAGGCGATGTTGGTTCGGTAGGACGATTGCTGCCGTATGGATCCGTTGTGGGTTTTTCCGCCGTGCTCGGTGGTTGCGATGCGGCCGATGATTCCTCATCGGCTTGCTTTTGCAGCGCAGCCCGGCCAGCTTCGTAGCCTTGTCGGTAAGCATCGTCGGCCGCTTTCGAGGCCTCTTGTTGACTGGAGTAGGCAGGCTGAGCCGAGTTCAAACTCGGTGCGGTTAGCGGTTCGAGATCCGAGCTCATCTCTCGTTGGTAGCTGGGGACGCTATCGAACGAACTGCGGGTCAGGGGAGCCAGGTTCGAATAGGTGTCAACGGTATCCGGTTCGGGATAGCTCAAGCGACTGGAGTAGTTCGATCCGGAAGTTGGAGGCGGAGGCAGTGTGGGGGGGGAAAGTGGTTGCAGGTCACCGTTGCTCACTGAGCTGCCTGGGCTGGCATAGGGGGAGACCGTGCTGGGGCTGGTCGAGCCATACGTTGAGCCGACCGACGGAGCATAGGGCGAGGTGGCGTTGCAGGGTGCAATCCCTCCGCTCGGGGCGACGCCGCAGGATGCATTCGGTGGCAGCGAGGGGGTCGCCGACGGTGAGGGGGCGAAGGTTGTGTAGGGTGTACGCTGGACCTGTTGGACGGTCGATGCACAGGACTGTTGGACCGTCACGGTGGTGCCGGTAACCGGATCGACTGTCGTTGCAGGTCGATAGTAAGTGATCGGCGCGGTGTAATACGATGTCCGGTATCCCGTTCCGAGCATCGAATTGAAGAAGCGCGACAATCCACCTTGCTGGGGCGCCACGTTGGTTGGCGTGACCGGTAGTTGCACCGAGGAACTGTAGTTGGCTTGATAGACGGGCGAAGCCGCAGTTGTTGTTGCCCCGGTATAGCTATTGGGGTAGACATTGCCAGTCCCGTAGGGTGAGCCGCCCGCAGGCACGGCGCCTCGGTACCCCGAGGTGACCGGTAGATCCGAATAGACCGATGGGTTGTTCAGTGGTACCGCACCATAGGCGGGCTGCTGTGCTGCGTAGTTTTGCTGTTGCGAATAGATGCTCGTACCGGCCAGGGGCATCGTGGTGGTATTGGACCCCGCCGTCACGATGGGCGTGTAGCCGGCTGTATAAGGCGTGTATCCCGCAGCGTACGGTGTGGTGGGGCATGCTGCCGCATAGCCGGGGGTGACGGGAGCTGCGGGGGCCACCGCGTAGGCTGCAGGGCGACCGTACAACCAATCGGTCAAGCAACACGCCGATGCAGGGGCAGCCGACGTCGCGCAGGCCACCAACGCATAGAGTGCGTGGCGAGCAGGTGTCATTCGAGAGAGGCGGGCAGGCATGGGCCATTCCAGCGGTTAGCGTACAAAGCAATATCGGTCGGTGCGAAAACGATCGGTGCATCAGCGATCGGTATGAAACACGGGCGCAGCGTCACCAAATTCAGACGCTTGCGATGAAGTTCCGTTCTCAGTGAACGCCGTAGGACCGTCTCGGTCAATGGTTCTTGAGTTTAATTCAAGATCTTGGGAAGAGTTCCTATAAACCAGATTCCGTTTGAAACGGCTGTGCCGAATATCGAGGTGCGGGGGGCGGGCCAGATAGACAGCTAGCCACGGCGGCTGATGATGATGATCGGACATTGAGTTCGCTGTGCGATCTGCCGGGTGAAGTCCCCGAAGAGTTTCTCTCGCGGGCCGATCCGCTGCACGCCGAGCACGATCAGTCCATTTTCACCGGCTTGGTCGACAATGGTGCCGACGGGGTCGCCGTGCTCGATCACCTCGACGTCACCGCCGCGATTGAAGTTTTCGTCCGCAGTGCGCTGGAGATCACGGGCAACCCGCTCGCGGTCTTGCTCGGGCATGTACGGGGAAACAACCCGCAGGAACTGTACCTGTCTCTTTTGATCGCGAGAAAGGCTGCTGAGCAGTCGAGTCAGTAGGTAATCATGCCCGCCGTCACCGCCGACGGGAACGAGAATGCGTTCGGCATGAGCGAGTTCCCAGTCCTTGGGAGCACGCAGTACGACGACATCACAGGAGAGCTCGCCGAGCAGTTTCTCCAGCGGCGAGCCGGTGCTGTCCAGCGTGATCTCATTCAATCCCAGCAGTACCGATTCGCAGCGGTGTAGCTGGGCTACACGTGAAATCTCCTCCAGCGGTTTGGCGGAGACGGTGGTGAGCGTCTCGCAGCGGATGCCCAGCCGCACGGATGCTTGCAGGATCCGCGATTGCACATGAGATAAACGTTGCAGTGGTCGCGGGTCGGCAACCGGGTCCCAGTCCACCGGGGCCTCCACGACGGTCTGGACCAAGACCCGTCCCACATTCCAGGGGACGAGCGTTTCGGCGAGCGCCACCATCGGGCCAGCGTTGTGTGGATTGGCAATCGGCACGAGCATCAACGGTGTGCGGCCACGCAGCCTCGCCAGTTCCGGGTTGGCGGCGAGATTGGACACGTCGGTCAATCGGGCGCGGCGGGCAAAGAGCGTAAGAAACAGCACCCCACCGACCGTCAGCCAGGTCACGGTGATGTATCCCGCTGCCGGGACGGCGATCCCTTGAAACGTGGCCAAGGCCAAGCACGCCAGCCCACCGACGATCGGGACCAGTGGATACGCCGGAGATTGGAACGGCGGTCGCGAGAGACTGCGGCGACGGACCAGCATCGCGAGCCCATGGGCAATCGCGAACGTGACGAGGAAAATCAAGCTCGATGCCGCACCCGCTGCTGCGACGTCGGGCAAGGCGATAATCAGGCCGCCGATCAGCAGCATCGTGACCAATACCGCGACCCAAGGGGTTTGGCTGTGCGTGCCCACCCGTGACATCCAGGATGGCAACGTGTGATCGCGCGACATCGCCAAGGCGATGCGGGAGGCAGCAAACAGGTTGGCCTGCAAGGCGGTGAACATCGACAACACCGCAGCGATGATCACCAACCAATAGCCGGTCGGGCCGAGGAACTGCTCGGCGGCAACGGCCACTACCGCTTCGGGATCCTCCGCTGCGAGTTGGGCGATCGTGGTGCCCGACGGCGTGCCGACGACGACGATCACGAACAGCAGAGGCATGTAGATCAGTAACGCGATGACTAGCGATAGGATCATCGCCCGGGGGATGTTCTTGGCCGGGTTGCGGACCTCGCCGCCGACAGCTGCGATCAAATCGAATCCCTGCATGGCGATGAAGCTGTACCCCATGGCCTGGATGAGACCACCCACCCCTGCAATCAGGAATGGGTGCAAGGCCCGTTGAGTTTCGGCTGCCGGTTGTCCGCCCACGGCCCACAATCCGCCAACAATCACGATGCAGAATACAGCCACCTTGGTGATGTTGATCCAAGGGCCGCCGCCTCCGCTGCGGAGCATCATGATCAGGCCCAGTAGCAGCGTCGTTACCAGTGCGGTGGCCGGAACGAGGCGTTCGTCACCCAGCCAAGCGGGTGCGCCCCCGTAGAGCTCCAGAATCTCCTCGGTCATCAGCACGGCAAAGCTGCCGAAGCCAATTGCGTAGAGTACGGCAGCGACGATGGATGCGAACCAGACGACCCAGCCGACGGTGAAGGCCGCTTCGACCGAGAGCACCTTGCGGCTGAATAGATAGGTGCCACCCGATTCCGGGAACTTGGACGACATCTCGGCAAAGCTCATTGCCGTCAAGATTGCGATGACGCCATTGAGGGCAAACGCGACGATCGCTCCTGGACCTGTGGTTGCGAAAGCCACTCCCGCCAGGGCCAGGATTCCACCGCCGACGATCCCGCCAACACCCACGCCGGTGGCGCCGATCAAGCCCAAGTGCCGGGTTACCGGCTGATCGCTGTCGAGTGAGTCGTCACTGCTCATCGGGTGGTTTGCGAGGGTGGTGTCGAGCATGGGGCCAGCATCGAGTTCGGCTGCCGGTCGGATTGCTGGAGGTCAATTTGACGCTGACGCTCTCGACGACGACGGCGCTGTTCTTCGGTGATGTCGGCGGCGCAGCGTGGGCAGGCTACGCCGTGTTCATAGCGATCGTCCGCTTTCATCTCCCGGGTCACTGGCCACCCACAGCCATGACACAGCGAATGCTCGCCCGCCTGCAGGTGATGGTCGACCGATACTCGGCTGTCGAAGACAAAGCACTCACCCTGCCAGCGAGACTGTTCCGGTGAGACCCGTTCGAGATAATTCAGAATGCCGCCGCGTAGGTGATAGACCTCTGTGAAACCGCATTCCTTCAAGTACGCGGTCGATTTTTCACAGCGAATCCCGCCGGTGCAGAACATGGCGACCTTGGGATGCTGTTCGGGATCGAGGTTCTCAGCGACGTAGCGGGGGAATTCACGAAAGGTATCTGTGTTGGGGTTCACCGCGCCAGCAAACGTGCCGATCTCGACTTCGTAGTCGTTGCGGGTGTCAATCACGATCACACTGGGATCGTCGACGAGCGAGTTCCAATCCTCGGGGTCGACGTAAGTGCCGACGCTCTCGAGCGGGTCGATACCATCAACACCCATGGTCACGATCTCCTTCTTCAATCGTACCCGGGCGCGGCGAAAAGGGATCTGCGCGCATTCGGACCATTTCACGTCTGTCGCTGCGAATGGGAAGTGGTCGTCGTGTTCGAGGTTGCGCAGCCAATCGACGAATGCCCGTAGCTCGGTGGGTTCGCCGGCGATCGTGCCGTTGATGCCCTCGCCAGCGAGCAGCAGGGTCCCGAAGATTGCGTCCCGCTGCATCCGGTCGAACAAAGGTTGCTGCAGCGAAGGATGGTCGGCCAGCGGTGTGAAGCGGTACAGCGCCGCCACGAGCACTGGCGGCGTTTCGGGCTGCGACGAGCAAGAATGATCGACGTGGTTGGTCACGGGAATCCCTGCCCAAGTAAGAAGAGAAACGGGATGGAGACAAGAACTGGCAGAAGTTTACCGAGGGATCCTGTCTTGGGCAATTCAAGATTGGGGGTTTCGCCCGTCCCCTGCGGTCCGGAGACGGATCGCTTCCGCCGCAGCGGGGGCTTTGGAGGGGTGAGGCGGCGAGGGGAATTCCGTGTTACGATGCGTCGATGAACAAAACACACCTGCTCAGAATAGCTACATCGTTGTCACGCGCGCTGCCCTGTATCGCTCTCTTGCTCCTGGTCGGTTGCGGAAAATCTCCCGATTCGACCGCTGAGTCCGCCGACCCTTTGGGGGCCGAGCATTCTCAGCAGTCAGTCGATGAACCAGACGATGAACAGGCGAACATCGTCGAGGAGACAGTCTCGGCTGCTGAAGATGAGCCTCGCACCGAGTCGCCCGCTGCAGAGTCACCAGCCACCGAGTCACCCGCGGCTCAGTCACCTGCCGATCTCGCCCAATGGATGGACAATGCTCTCAACGGGAATACCGAGGCGATCGAGCAAAGCATCGAGGCTGGAGCGGATGTCAATGCGATCGACGAGGGGCAGCGCACCGCGTTGATGCTGGCGGGGTTCAACGGCCACAGCGGCACGGTGAAGGTACTGCTCGATCACGGTGCTGAGCTCGGCTTGCGAGATACGATGGGCCGGACGGCATTGATGTTCGCTGCCACGGGCGACAACGCCGAAGCCGTCAAGACGTTGCTCGACGCGGGAGCGGAGGTCAACGCGACCGACACCGGTGAAGGGTTCACCGCATTGATGCACGCCGCCGCTGAGGGGCAACTCGCGGTGGTCAAGGAACTTCTCAAGCACGATGCCGATAAGACTCGCCGCGATATCGACGGGGACAATGCCAAGAATTTTGCGGAGCAGAATGGCCACGCCGAAGTCGTCGAAGTGCTCTCGGAGTAGCGGCTCGTTGAGCGGGCAGGTGGAAAAATCGATGTTTTTTTGCCCCTGGCCGTGAGAAGCGGCGATCGCGAGGGACTACAAAGAGTAGGACACTTCTCTTTTTTCGCGAACGAGTGCTTTTCGACCCGTGCTGGATCCTGAGACACGACCGAGTTTGATCGTACGGCTGCGCGATCCCGGTGACCAGTCGGCGCGGTTGCCGTTCCTAGTGATGCCGTTTGTCGCCTGTCACTCGCTGCAGCAACGACTCGATGCCGACGGTCGATTGCCGATGGAGGAGTGTCTGCGAATTGGTTTGCAGGTCAGTTCGGCGCTCGCCGCGGCGCATAAACAAGGGCTCGTTCATCGCGACGTCAAGCCAGCCAACAGTCTGCTCGAACGCGGGACCGAACGCGCCATGCTGACGGACTTTGGATTAGCTCGCGCAGCCGATGATGTCACCGTCACACGATCGGGCGTGATCGCAGGCACACCCGGCTACATGTCGCCGGAGCAGGCCAGAGGCGAGCCCATCGATGTCCGCAGCGATCTGTTTTCACTCGGCACTGTGCTCTACACCATGGCGAGCGGCGTGGCACCGTTTCGGCGCGAAACCAGCTATGGAATTCTGCGAAAGATCACCGACCACCCGCACCGGCCGCTGCGGATGGCTGAGCCGTCGATCCCAGCATGGTACGAGACACTCGTGGATAGGCTGCTCAGCAAGAAGGCCAGCGATCGATTTACGGATGCCGATCAAGTTCAATCTCTCCTGGAGTCGTGTCTCGTGCATGTTCAACAACCTGGAATGAATGTGCCGCCCGAGCTGCAGCCTCTCCGCGACGAGATCGATGCTTTGTCGCAGCGGGTGTCGTCACCGAGTGAGGAAGTCCCCTTTTCTGTTCCTGAAGTCGAAGGAGAATCGAGATGATCGATTTATCTGTCTGGAAATCTGTGAGGCGTATTGGCCTGGCCATGCTCCTCTTGGCGGCCTTGCCGATATCAATGACGTCTGCACAGCAAGACATGAAACGAGTTGATCCGTTTGCTCAACCCAACGACCGTCAACTCAAGGTCGTGATCATGTTGGGCTCAGACTATGACTTTTCCACGCCGCCATTTCTAAATGCGAACACCGTACTGGAGTATCTCAGCAAACTGGAGGATGGTGCCTTCACGCCACCCCGATTTGAGAATGTGGAGTTGGATGTTGAAACACCCCTCCCTCACGAGCATCACGTCACAGTCATCGCGGCAGTCCCGCCTGAGATGGATGAGGCGGAGCGTGAGAAGTTCAAGAAAAAAATCCAACTGATTTCGCTGCGATACGGAATCAATCATGTGGAGGTGATTTCTGGTGAACCGTCATCCAGCGACGGAACTACCGAAGCAGCGGTTTGGCTGCGACTTCCCTTCATGAAGACCGACGAAATGAAAGTACACCTAGCCAAATACGCTAAAATTGCGGTCGCTCTCGCCGATTCGGCTGAAAGCTCCACCCACCAAGCTCGCATTGATATCTACGAACTTCCATCAGCTGACGGCGATCCATTCAGTAACTATGTGGCTTCACCGTACACTTCAAATGACCCAGGCAACCCATTCGGCCAAACACCAACGGCATCCGATGAATCAGTCAAGCGAGTGCCACTGAACGTCGTTGATCCGTTTGCGAGGGACAATGAATCTGATTCTGCTACGCAGCGCAACTCCAGTCCATTTGATGATGTCGATGGCAGCTCCAAACCAAGCTCGAGAAAATACGTGAAGCGATTCAAAGGCGAGAGTCAACCGACGTCACGCGAGCCATCGTCAACGAGCGAGTTCGCGTCATGATGAGCGGCCGGGAGTGAGTTTCGGAGGCACTGCAGCGTGTAGCTGGCGCGTCAGCCCCAGGTTGGAGGTAGTCGAACGCATCAAGCCCCAACGAGCTCGATCCATGACACCCCAATGAAAAACGTCCGAAACAAAATCGACGTCCCCAGCCAGTGGCTCGAGGTCATGCCTTGAAGGCTTGCTCGAGATCGGCCCGCAAGTCGTCGAAGTTTTCCAGCCCCACCGACAAACGGATTAACGAGTCGGTGATGCCATACTTTGCACGCGCTTCCGGAGCGTAGGAGGCGTGGGACATTGTCGCGGGTTGTTCGATCAGCGACTCGACTGCCCCGAGACTCACGGCGAGGTGAAACAGTCGTGTGTTGCTGCAGAATCTCTGAACTGTTTCGAGATCGCCATCGAGCTCGAAAGTGATCATGGCACCAAATCGCTTGGCATCGGTGGTGGCGCCGGGATCAAACAGTTCGCGCGCTCGCGAAATTTGGGGATGCGACGCCAGGCCCGGATAAAGCACCGAGCGAACCCGGTCGTGGGACTCCAGCCACTCGGCTAGCTTCATCGCGGTGGCGGACTGCTCGCGGACTCTCAAGTCGAGAGTTTTGAGCCCTCGTGAGATCAGAAAGCACGTCATCGGATCGAGGACCGCGCCGGTGGCATTTTGAATGAAGTACAGCCGGTCGTGGAGATCTTGATCGGCGACGGCGAGGGTACCGCCCAGGCAATCGCTGTGCCCGCCGAGGTACTTGGTCGCCGAATGCATCACGATGTCAACGCCCAGGTCGAGTGGGCGGATGAGTACGGGCGTGCCGAAGGTATTGTCGACGCCGATGAGCACACCCCGTTTCTTGGCGAGCCGGGTGATCGCCGGTAGGTCCGGAATCGTCATCCGTGGGTTGCCAATCGTCTCGGCCCAAATCAACGCGGTTTGATCCGTGATCGCGGCCTCGACGGCGGCGGTGTCGGTCATGTCAACGAGCGATACGGAGATCCCGTTGGCGTCGCAGATTTGATGCAGCAATCGGTAGGCACCGCCATAAATATCCGTTCCCGCGAGCACATGGTCGCCCGTTCGCAGCAGCATCGTCACGGCGTGGATGGCCGCCATCCCAGAGGAAAACGCAAGTGCTCCGGCGCAGGGAGTGGTCGCTGAACTCTCGAGCGACGCGAGGGTACTCTGCAGCGCCGAGCGGGTCGGGTTGCCGCTGCGTGAGTAATCGTACTGTCCCCACTGCCCCGCACCGGGTTGACGGAAAGTACTGGCAAAATGAACTGGCGGAACAACCGCTCCCGTCGCTGGATCGACTTCACCACCGACATGAATCGCACGGGTGCGGAATCCAGCGAGCGATTCGCTGTTGGGAGGTGTGTTGGATTGAGAGTCGTACATCGTGGTTTGGCCTTCTAGGGTTTGCGGTCAGCGATCGTCTCAGCGATTCGAGATGCAGGGCGTTTGCTACCTGTCTCTCCGCTAGGGGAGAGACTGCCAAGCCAACTTCTGTTTATCGGTTGAGCGCCTGGTCGAGATCGGCGATCAGGTCTGCGGAATCCTCGATGCCGCAGGAGAGCCGGATCATGTTGTCGTCAATGCCGACGGCTTGCCGCTGTTCGGGCGTGTAGTGCAGGTAGCTCATCACGAGAGGTTGTTCGATCAGGGACTCAACGCCGCCGAGGCTCGCTGCGATCCGAGGAATTTTCACGGCATCGACAACCTGGGACGTCTCCTTGCCGCTGGCGTCTTTAATCGTGAACGTCATCAGACCGCCGAAACCGTTCATCTGGTCGCTGGCGACGGCGTGGGTGGGATGCGATGGGATGCCGGGATAGTAGACGCGGCCGACGCGGGGGTGATTGTCCAGGAACGCGGCCACGGCCATGCCATTTTCGTTGTGCCGCGCCATCCGCAACGCAAAGGTCTTGAGTCCCCGTTCGAGCAGATAGAGACTGTGCGGTGAGCAGACGCTGCCGAGGTAGCCACGAAACTCTCGAAGAGGCTTGAGCCGTTCACCGCTGCCGCAGATGGCGCCGGCGAGCAAATCGTTGTGCCCGCCGAAATACTTGGTGGCCGAGTGCAGGACGTAATCGACGCCATACTCAATCGGCTTGACGTTGTAGGGGGTGGCCAAGGTCGCATCGATGAGTGTTTCGATGCCATGGGCCTTGCCGACGGCGGCGAACTTTTCGAGATCGACGCAGGTCAGGTGCGGGTTGGTGGGCGATTCAGACACCAGCATTTTCGTCTTGGGATTGATCGCGGCCTCCATGGCAGCGATATCGCCGGTGCGAACTTCGCGGGTGACAATCCCGTAGCGGGAGAGGTGATCGATGCAGAACTCGCGGCTGCGGTGGTAGCACTCATCGAAGAAGATGACTTCGTCACCGGAGGACAATTGGCTCAGTAGCACGCCGACGACGGCCGCCATGCCGCTGGAATAGAGGATTGCATCCTCGGCGCCATCGAGGGCCGCCAATTTGGCTTCGACGACCCGTTCGTTGGGGTTGCCGTAGCGGGCGTACTCGACCCGGTCGCTGCGGCCTTCGACGAACTCGATGAGGTCATCGGTGCAGTCGAAAGCAAAGGTGGACGCCCCATAGATCGGGCTGGCCAGGGCACCTTCGGAGTTTTGATGTCGCTCGTCACCGTGGACGCTGCGAGTGGAGATGCCGATTGATTGTTCTGAATTGGTTTTCATTGAAATGGCTTTTTAGCAGTGAGGCTGCAAGCGGCCGCAAATCCCTACAAGTTTGCGAGCCAAATTCCGTGCGAAACTTGACTAGAGTGGTTCGCAGCTTAGCGATCGGCAGCGGTTTGGGCAACTGATTTTCTTGATCTTCGTCTTCGCAGCCGGTGCGTGGACATTCCCATCGCCGAAGACCCGCTGCGGAAAAATCGCCGCTGAAGTAGGAATGGATCGATGGACGATCGCCCCGCGGTGGATTTTCCACCCGGCAATGGCGTAGAATGCCCGCGTGTCGTTGGGGTGGTTCCCGTTCTGGTGAGCGGATCTTCGATGTGGCGTTGGCCTGCCGAGCGGTGGGCTGCGTGAGGATAGGGGTTGGAACGCGTCAGTTGTAGTGGATCAAAAAGATGGTAGGTAGAAACCAACGAGGGGGCGAACAATCATGGCTCGCGATCACTCTGTTTGCATTGGCCTTCACGCCCGCTGTGCACTTGGTGGCCCAGGAAACTCCAGCGGTGTCCCCATCGCCAGCGGCGTCCCCGCAGCCTGCCCAGGGGATCGCGACGTTCTCACAGCCACATCTCGCCGGCGATCAAATTGCAGCCGTTTTTCGCGAGCAAGCCCGCGATGTCGCCCCGGGCCCACAGGCAGAGGGTGGGCCGGATGAGGAGGGTGATGCGGCCAGTGGGGCAGAGTCGGCGGGCCCGAATGAGGTCTCGCAGTGGGTCGACCAGCTCGGTTGGACGGAGTTCGCGGTCCGTGAAAAGGCGACCGCCAAACTGCGAGCGCTCGGCAAGCCGGCGTTACCGGACTTGCGTCTCGCCGCCGAGGAGCATGCGGACCTCGAGGTTCGCGTCCGCGCCCGCGATGTCGCTGACGGGATCGCCAGCACTGAAAATGCGGGGCGTATCGATGCGTTCTTGGCTGGGCAGGACGTCCCCATGGAAGGCTGGGACGTCGCTCGCACGATCCTCGGTGACGGGGGCCGCGTGCGTGAATTGTTTGTGGAGATCGTGCTGCGGCATGAATCCGCTGCGGCGGCCCTCGAGGGGGCGACCGCAGATCGATCGGCGGCGTTCCGAGCCACGATTATTGAGATCCAGCGTGGGATGTATGTCGAGCAGCGGTTGCCGACCGAGGCCGATGTGATCACGTTGTTATTGCTCGCCAACGACCGGGACATGCCCGTCAGCCAGGTCGAAGAGGATGCTTTGTTTAGCGTCTTGCAGCGAGAGGCTACTGCGATTTTGTTGCAGGATGCTCAGCTCTCAGGATTGTTTCGCGCTCTGCTCGGTGGCTGGGCGACTCGCGGTGATATTCGAGATCTTCAAAAAATGCTGTGGTTCGCATTGAATTGTGATCTGTCTGAATCGCTGCCGCTAGCCTTGGAAACGCTGCAAAAATCGACCGATCCTCCAACACTTGCCATGGCCATGCAAGCGGTCGCGCGATTCGGCGACGTCAGTCATGTCGCTGCGGTCGCCAAGTTCCTCGATGACGAGCGGGCCGCCAGCGATCTGCAGTATTTCGCAGGGAACGTGATCGAGCCTCAGCTGAGAGATTCCGCCATGGCCACGATCGTGCTGTTGAGTGACCAGTCCCTAGCTGATTTCGACTTGGACGAGAGCGCTCTCCATCCCAAATTCGGGTTTGTCGTCCAGGCGATCGGCTTTCCCGCCGAGAACAACGAGCTGCGCTTGCAAGCGATCGAGAAAGTCAAACGCGAGTTGGTGACAAAGTAGCCAGACGGCTCCGCCCGTCTGAGCTGGGCCGGGCGTGTATCCTTCTCGCGACGGTCGGAGCCGTCGGTCAACAAAGTAGCCAGACGGCTCCGCCCGTCTGAGCTGAGCCGGGCGTGTGTCCTTTCTCGCGACGGTCGGAGCCGTCGTTCGACAAAGTAGCCAGACGGCTCCGCCCGTCAGAGCTGGGCCGGGCGTGTGTCCTTTCTCGCGACGGTCGGAGCCGTCGGTCGACAAAGTAGCCAGACGGCTCCGCCCGTCTGAGCTGAGCCGGGCGTGTGCCCTTTCTCGCGACGGTCGGAGCCGTCGGTCGACAAAGTAGCCAGACGGCTCCGCCCGTCTGAGCTGAGCCGGGCGTGTGTCCTTTCTCGCGACGGTCGGAGCCGTCGGTCGACAAAGTAGCCAGACGGCTCCGCCCGTCTGAGCTGAGCCGGGCGTGTATTCTTTCTCGCGACGGTCGGAGCCGTCGGTCAACAAAGTAGCCAGACGGCTCCGCCCGTCTGAGCTGAGCCGGGCGTGTATCCTTCTCGCGACGGTCGGAGCCGTCGGTCGACAAGGTAGCCAGACGGCTCCGCCCGTCTGAGCTGAGCCGGGCGTGTGCCCTTTCTCGCGACGGTCGGAGCCGTCGGTCGACAAAGTAGCCAGACGGCTCCGCCCGTCTGAGCTGAGCCGGGCGTGTATCCTTCTCGCGACGGTCGGAGCCGTCGGTCGACAAGGTAGCCAGATGGCTCCGCCCGTCAGAGCTGAGCCGGGCGTGTATCCTTCTCGCGACGGTCGGAGCCGTCGGTCGACAAAGTAGCCAGACGGCTCCGCCCGTCTGAGCTGGGCCGGGCGTGTATCCTTCTCGCGACGGTCGGAGCCGTCGGTCGACAATCGCCTACGAATAAAAGTTGTATTCTTTGTTGGCGGGGTCAAAGTCGGCATCGGTCAGTCCCACGTTGACCTTGAGATTGAGGTAGTTGTACTCCTCGATCACTTCGCCTTGACCGCCGGGTTGGTCGGGCCAGTGATAAGCGACGTAGCGGATGGGCATGTTCAGTTGGTCGTCCATGAACACTTGGGCTTGGTAGAATTCCGCATCGGGGCGCTGTGTGGGCTGGGTGACTTCGAGCACGGTGCAAACACGATCTTTCAGTTTTGCGCCTTTGCGGAATTCGCAGGTCACATCTTCGTGCCGCAAGGCTTTTTCGCCTCGCTCGATGAGTTTCACGATCATCTTTTCGACGCCGATTTCAGTCAGTGGGTAGCGTTGGCCACGCATTGCGAGCATGCCGTCGACGGGAAGGTTCACCGTGGGAAGGAACCGGCCTTTGAAGCCGCCCTCGTGCGCGACGATTTTGCCATCGTTGCGGTTCTCGACGTAGATGACTTCACGGCCTTTCACGGCCGCGGGTTTGAGGAAGCCGATATACACGCTGAAGGGCTGAATCAGTTGTCCGCCGGATACTTTGCGGTTTCGGACCTTGATCATCATGTACTCATGATCGCCAACGGTGCCGTCGATCTGTTCACGCTTGACTAGGATCGCGGTGTAGTCGCGGATGTCATTGCGTGAGATCTCCAACGCCTGTCGCGCCATGTCGAGGCCGCGTCGCAATGCTTCCTTACCCGGTTCCTCTTTGGGGACGGTTGTTTTCGCTGCCGACATCGTCGCGTTGGCGACCCGATGGACAGGGTTGGCCCAGTTGGATGGGCCGGCCGGAGACTGGGCAGCGGCGCGGGACGCGATGCTGGAAATCAGACCACCGGTAAGCAGACCTGTGCTCAAGCCCAAAAATTGGCGTCGTGGCGTATTCATCTCATTTCCTCTTCAGCGAAATCCGTTGCTGTTCTCGCGATCCATCGGAAACGGCGGAATCTCATTTGAGGAATCCGCCGCATCCTGCTATCACGTTCCTTGTTGTCATCGGCATTTGAGGCAGGTTCACTCCATCGAGCGGAAGGAACGGCCTCAAGGTTTGACTGATGTCGTAGCCAATGGCGGGAAGACTAGCAGAATGCTTTCGCTGGCGACTAGCCAGATTAATAAATTTGACTTTCACCCCTCCGCTGGCTTAGGCTGATGTTGGATAACCCGTATCATTCCGGTCAGGCGATCTGTGTCTGAACCGCCCCTGAGTCCCCTTTCTCGAGAGTGAATCAATGAAGAATCGTCTGTTTTTTAGTTTTGCTGTGCTTCTGGTCGCCTCCGCTTCTGTGTTTGCTGCGGGGGAGAAGGCGTCTGACAAGGTCGAATTGGAAGGTGTCAAGTGCGCCGTCGCTGACGGCGAAGCCAAAGCGGAGAAGTCCGTGGACTTCAAGAAAGGCAAGGTGTACTTCTGTTGCGGCGGATGTGCTGGGAAGTTTGCGAAGGAGCCCAAGAAATTCACCACCCAGGCCAACCGCCAGCTCGTTCAAACGCACCAATACGTGCAGAAAGCTTGCCCGATCAGTGGTGGTAAGTTGAATCCAGAGACCATGATCAAGGTCGACGGCACGAAGGTTGGGTTCTGCTGCAAGAATTGCAAGGCCAAGGTCGAGGGGGCAGAAGACAAAGAGGCTTCAGAGATCGTCTTTAGCGAAAAAGCCTTCGCCAAGGCCTACAAGAAAGCAGAGAAGAAGCAAGAGGGCTAACGAACGCAGTCCCGTAGTGGACGAGGCGACGAGTCCTCTCAAACCCGTAGTCCTCTCAATCCAAGTATCCCGAAAGGGATGATAGAAAATAGCCGTAGGTCAGCGCAGCGCCCCCTACGTTCGTTCGTTGAAGATGGAGCGTCGACCCCGAAGTGGGTCGCAGACCTCGTCATGAATGATCTTCAGCCCCATTCGGGGTTGGCACGGGTGTTTCTGGTGGTGTTCGCTTGCGCTCAAACCACCGGCTATTTTCTAAAACGCCTTCGGCGTACGAAGGCTTGTGGGTAATCAACATGACGTCACGCGTCGGGTTATCAAGACCGCCTCGCGAACTAAAGTAAGTGCCATTCGCCGGTAAGGCCCCGGGTAACGCCGCCTACCCGGCCGCTTACGCGTCTCGGCTCATTGAATCGACAGCCCGGTCGGCCAACGCCAAGCCGTTGGTCTCTAGCGCCCTGCCCGCTCGGTCGTCTCTTTCAGCTTGTCGGTCAATTCGTCCGTGATCGCGGAGGCGGTTAATCGCCAGGTCCAGTTTCCTGTTGCTTGGCCGGGAATGTTCATGCGGGCTGAGTTGTCCAGGCCGAGCAGGTCCTGCATCGGGATGATCGCGATGCTGCTGGCGGACTGTTCGACAGCGTCGATCAGTTGCCAGTGGATCGGTTCGTTATCGGGACGCTGGTGCGTCTCGATCCATTGGCCCAGTGGATCGGGGTCGGCCGGTTTTCTAGCGTTGAGCCAGCCGACGAGGGTGTCGTTATCGTGTGTGCCTGTGTAGGCAACCGAATCCTCTGGGTAGGTGTTGGGGCGGTGGAAGTCATCTTCGAACTGATCGAACCCGAATTGGAGCACTCGCATGCCGGGGAATCCGAGTTGTTGTCGGAGTTGGTGGACCCCTTCGGTAATCAGGCCGAGGTCTTCGGCGATGAAGGGTAGTTCGCCGAGTGACTCGCGGGCGGCGTCGAACGGTTTGGCGCCCGGTCCAGGGATCCAAGATCCCGAAACCGCTGTTTTCGCGGTCGCGGGGACTGCCCAGTAGGCTTCGAAGCCCCGGAAATGGTCGACGCGGAGGAGGTCGAATTGCCGCAGAGCTTCGCCGAAACGCTCGGTCCACCAGCGGAAGTGCGTTTTCTCGAGGGCTTCCCAGTTGTACTGGGGGTTGCCCCAGAGTTGTCCCGTTTTGCTGAAGTAGTCCGGGGGCACGCCGGCAACGAGAGTGGGTTGGCCTGACGAATCGACAGCGAAGAGCGGTTGGTTGGCCCAGACATCGACGCTTTCATACGCGACGAAGATCGGCATGTCGCCACAAATTTGGACGTCCCGTTCTCCCGCGTACTGTTTCAACGCATGCCACTGGCGATCGAAGAGGAACTGTTTGAACCGAGAGTACTGTATTGGTTCGGCGAGTTCCTCGTCCCAGTGCGCCAGGGCGGCGGGTTCTCGCGTGACCAGATCGCTGGGCCAACGAGACCAATTGGCATCGTCGAAATGCCGCATGATGGCTTCGAAGCGAGAGAACTCGTCCAACCACCGAGCTTGCTTTTTGCAGAATGCCAGTAGCGGGGCGCGGAGAGGGTGGGACGCCGTGTTCTGGAACCGGTCAAATGCCTTGGTCAATGCAGCCTCTTTGTGTTCGGCAGCTGCCGTAAAGTCGCATTGGTCAGGAGTTCTCGGTGCGTTGGTTTGCTCCGAGCCCTTCGCTGTGGCGGCGGGGGCCACATCGGCCTGCTCGAGCAAGCCGTCTTCGACCAGTCCTGTGAGGCTGATCATCAATGGATTGCCCGCGAAGGCAGAATAGGCGCTATAGGGTGAATCGCCTTGGGCCGGTGGGGAGAGCGGGAGGATCTGCCAGAGACGCTGTCCCGCGGCGGCCAGGAAGTCGACGAAGCGGTAGGCTTCGGCCCCGAGGTCCCCTGTGTCCCCTGCCCCCGGCAGGCTGGTAATATGAAGGAGGACGCCGGAAGATCGAGGGAATTTCATGGCGTGAGCAGCAAAAAGGCGAGAGGCTGAGAAAAATTAGCGAGATCGGCGGCGGGTGGGGCAGACGCGGTTTTCCGGCCCCATTGAATCAGAGAGTTCGGGCGAGAGTGTTGGCGTGCCAAAAACATGCAATTTTGTGTGAAATGGCGTGAATTTGGCTCTGCACGGGGGGGCGAGTCGGCAAGCTAGAGCACAAACAGGACCAAAATCGAGGTGTTGCCCTTTGCGGATTCGGAAAATGGGGTTACATTTCACTTTCGACTATCGCTACCCGGTATCCCACAACGCGCGCCATCACTTCTGCTGTCTTTCTCTTCGGATGCAAACTTTTCGTGGAATTGTGCCCTCCACGGCAAGCCTGATTCGTTTCCTGAGAGGTTTTCGTTTCCATTTCCCGCTGATTGCCCCTAGGCATGAGCGTGAGGAGTGGAGTCGATTGGGCTATTTTTGTAGAGATTGCCCCGCGGTGTGCGGTCCTGCACAAGTTTATCGCCGGTTTCGATAGCCAAACTTAAGTTTAGTCATCTCACTCGCTTCCGACGTGGAATGAATCTGGCCGCACCCGAATGGTGGCAGATTCTGGCTCGGGTGCGTGGTGATTTTGTTCTTCCCCGCGAAGGAGCTTCCCTCTCGATGGCAACCACCACCCAGCGTCGACTCGAGCCCACCAGTGTCCGTAACTTTGGAACCGGCCTTGGCCAGTTCGAGTTGCCTGATCTTACCGCCCTGCAGACAGCCTCGTATTCCGCCTTCTTGCAGGCTGATGCGGTGAGCACGGAGCGGAAGGATCAAGGATTGGAGTCGGTGCTGAAAGAGATTTTCCCGATCAGCAGCTATGACGGCAACACCACGCTCGATTACCTGCGCTATGAGCTTGGCAAGCCTCGCTACACGGTTCAGGAATGCCGCCAGTTGCGGTTGACCTACGGGCGTCCGCTGCGGGTTTGGTTGCAGCTCAATCGGGAGGAGCCGATCGAGGAAGAGGTGTACCTCGGGGACCTGCCGATCATGCTCGGTGGCGGTGAATTCGTGATCAATGGCGCTGAACGCGTCGTTGTGAGTCAGTTGCACCGGAGTCCTGGTGTCGATTTCGTGCTCGAACAGGACACGACGACTGACCGCAAGTTGCCTTCGTGCCGGGTGATTCCTGAGCGGGGCTCTTGGATCGAGGTCAACGTGACCAAGAAGGATTCGCTGACCGTTCGGATTGACCAGAGCGGTAAGTTCCCCGCCACGATGCTGCTGCGGGCGATGGACCCCAAGTACAGCACCGACGCCGAGTTGCTCGAGGCGTTCTACGAAACCAAGACGATCAAGATCTCCGGCGGGCAAGACGCGGGCAAGATCGAGAATAAGATCTGTGTCGATGACGTGGTGTACCCGTCCGGTCACGAACGTGCCGGGGAGATCATCATCGAGCCGGGGCACAAGATCAGCGCCGAGTTGGCTGAGACGATCTGCGCCGCGGACGTCAAGAGCGTCGAGGCGATGGACCTGCCGAAGGTGCCGTTGATTTTCCATACTCTCGCTGAAGATACGACAGCGAGTCACGAGGAGGCATTGCTGCGGATCTATCAGCGGCTGCGTCCGGGGAACCCGCCCCAGTTGGAGAAAGCACGCACGCTGTTCCAAGAGAAGTTCTATGACGAGAATCGATACCGCTTGGGCAAGGTCGGTCGTTTCCGCTTGAACCGGAAATTGGGACAGAACGTTAGCGAACAGGAAATGACGCTGCGTCCGGATGATATGATTTCGGCGATTCGATATCTCATTGACTTGTTTGACGCCGATAGCGACGCCGAAATTGATGATATCGATCACCTGGGGAATCGTCGTTTGCGAACGATCGATGAACTCGCCAGCGAAGAGCTCCGCAAGGGCTTCTTGAAGCTGCGTCGGACGGTGCAGGAGCGGATGAGTGTCAAGGACGCTCAGGACATGACGCCCCGTAGTTTGATCAATCCTAAGAGCGTTTCAGCAGCGATTGATTATTTCTTCGGTCGTGGTGAACTGTCTCAGGTCGTTGACCAGACCAATCCGCTCAGCCAGCTCGCTCACGAACGGCGATTGTCGGCCCTTGGGCCTGGCGGTTTGAACCGTAAGCGAGCCGGGTTCGAGGTCCGCGACGTTCACATTTCGCACTACGGTCGGATTTGTCCGATTGAGACCCCCGAAGGTACGAACATTGGTCTGATCAGCTCGTTGGCAATTTTTGCTGGCGTGGACGATTATGGCTTCCTGATCACACCTTTCCGCAAGGTTCAGGACGGGAAGATCAGTGAGCAGACCGTCTGGTTGCGAGCCGACGAAGAAGGCGAGTCGTACGTGGCTCCCGCTGATACCGAGGTCAAGGATGGGGCGCTCGTTCCCGGACCGAACTTGATTGCCCGGTTCCGTAGTGACTTTGAGATCGTGCTGCCTGACCAGGTCAGTTACATGGACGTTGCTCCGGCCCAAATGGTCGGCGTCTCGGCTGGTTTGATTCCGTTCCTCGAGCACGATGACGCTAACCGCGCTTTGATGGGTTCGAACATGCAGCGGCAAGCCGTGCCGCTGCTCGTTGCCGAACCGCCGATTGTCGCGACCGGTATGGAGCGAGAGGTCGCTAAGAACAGTGCGATGGTCGTGCGTGCTCGTCGGTCGGGCAAGGTCACCTACGCCGATGCCACCCGCATCGAAGTCGGTAGCGATCACTATCCGATGAAGAAATATCAGGGGCTCAACGAACGTACCTGCCAGAACCAGAAGCCACTCGTGACGGTCGGCGACAAGGTAGAAAAAGGGCAGATTATTGCTGACGGTGCGGCCACTCGCTTGGGTGAACTCGCGCTCGGGCGAAACGTTCTGGTTGGATTTATGTCCTTCGACGGATTCAACTACGAAGACGCGATCATCATTAGCGAAGAGCTGGTTCGCAACGACACCTATACCTCGATCCATATCGAGGACTTTGATGTCGAGATTCGCGAGACCAAGCTCGGCCGTGAAGAGTTCACTCGCGATATCCCCAATGTCTCGGAAAAGGCGCTCCGCAATCTCGACGATGGCGGGATCGTGCAGATGGGAACCTACGTCAAACCGGGTGATATTCTCGTGGGCAAGGTCAGCCCGAAGAGCAAGACGGAATTGACGCCGGAAGAGAAGTTGCTGCATGCGATCTTCGGTCGTGCTGGCGAGGACGTCAAGAACGATTCCCTCGAGGTTCCCTCGGGGATCGAAGGGATCGTTATCGATACGCAGAAGTTCTCTCGCCGCATGAGCCTCGGTGACGAGGAGCGCAAGGCGTTTGAGAAAGAGCTCAAGCAGCACGAGACGGAGGGGAACGAAGCGATCGCTAGCACGTTCGAATCGCTCGTGCGGGATCTCGAGGAAGCTGCCGGTACGAAGCTGAAGGATGCCACCGGCACCCCGCTCGCCGATGGGCAGGATCCGAAGTTCGTTGCCGAACGTGCCACCACGTTCCGATTCGATCAAGTTCTCGATCAGGTTTCTGATGCGAAACGGGCCGACGTTGAGAAGGTTTACTCGACCCAGTGGCAGAACGTTGAGAACGAGATCGACGAGCGAGATCGGAAACTCAATGCGATGAAACGAGGCGATGAGCTTCGCAGCGGCGTGTTGCAGATGGTCAAGATCTACATTGCGACGAAGCGAACAATCAGTGTCGGTGACAAAATGGCCGGCCGTCACGGGAACAAGGGTGTGATCGCGAAGATCCTGCCGATCGAAGACATGCCGTTCCTGCCCGATGGCACGCCGATCCAGATCATGCTCAACCCGCTTGGCGTGCCCTCGCGGATGAACGTGGGACAGATTCTCGAAACGCACTTGGGATGGGCGGGAGCCAAACTCGGTTTCCAATCCGTGACCCCGATTTTTGATGGTGCTGTCGAAGAGGAAATCAACGATTGCTTGGCGGAGGCTGGATTGCCTGCCCACGGCAAGATCCGTTTGACCGATGGTCGTACCGGTGAACCGATGGAGCAGGAAACGACGGTCGGTTACATCTACATGTTGAAACTGCACCACCTCGTCGATGACAAAGTCCACGCACGCAGCACCGGACCTTACTCGCTCATTACCCAACAACCGCTCGGCGGCAAGGCTCGCTTCGGCGGTCAGCGTTTCGGGGAAATGGAAGTGTGGGCACTCGAGGCTTATGGGGCTGCCTACATTCTGCAGGAACTGCTGACGGTCAAGAGTGACGACGTCGAGGGACGCACCAAGATTTACGAGTCGATGGTCAAGGGTGAGAACACTCTCGAAGCCGGCACACCGGCTAGTTTCGACGTGTTGACCAACGAAATTCGTGGTTTGGCACTCAACATGCAACTCGAGAAGAGACCTATCTAGCGGCCTTCGAGGTGACTCGGTCCTGCCCCACGCGCTTCGCTGCTTGTGATGCGCGTTGGTGGGCGGGTGAGATAGCACCTTTCGAAAGACATTTGAATGTCGGGCATCGCCTGACTTTATCGCGATAACAATCGCTTGAAACCTTCCACTCCCAATTGCTCAACGCATCATCTTGCCGGCAACCCATCGGCGAGAATGCGACGAGCTAAAAGCTAATAGCTAAAGGCTTCTTCCATGTCAGTTGGCGAAACCAGTAACTACGATCGCATCAACGATTACGCTTCGGTCCGCATCTCATTGGCCCGTCCTCAGGACATCAAGAGTTGGTCGTTCGGCGAAGTCAAGAAACCGGAAACGATCAACTACCGTACCTACCGACCGGAAAAAGACGGTCTGTTCTGCGAGCGAATCTTTGGCCCTGAGAAGGACTGGGAATGCGCCTGTGGCAAGTATCGGGGCATGAAGTACAAGGGCATGATCTGCGACCGCTGCGGCGTCAAGGTCACTCATTCACGCGTTCGCCGGAAACGGATGGGCCATATCGAGCTGGCCGCTCCCGTGGTCCATATCTGGTTCTTCAAAGCGATGCCATCGCGGTTGGGCAACTTGCTCGCCATGAAGACCAGTTCGCTGGAGAAGGTGATCTACTTCCAAGATTATGTCGTCATCGACCCAGGCGAAACGGATCTGGAGTCGCTGCAACTGCTCACCGAAGAGGAGTACCGGGCGGCGCGCCAACAGTACGGCCCAGGCTCCTTTGAAGCCGACATGGGCGCCGAAGCGGTTCGCAAGTTGCTCAATAAGCTCGATCTCGTTCCACTCTCGGAACAGCTGCGTGTTGACCTCGCCGAAACCGGCAGCAAGCAGAAGAAGAAGGATCTGATCAATCGTTTGAAGATTGTTGAATCGATCCGTGATAGCGACAACCGTCCCGAGTGGATGGTGCTCGATGTGATCCCTGTGATTCCGCCGGACTTGCGTCCGCTCGTGCTGCTCGATAGTGGCAATTTCGCCACGAGCGATTTGAACGACCTGTATCGCCGGATCATCAACCGCAACAACCGTTTGCGCAAGTTGGTCGATCTGAACGCCCCGGAGGTGATTATTCGCAATGAGAAGCGAATGTTGCAGCAGTCCGTCGACGCACTCTTTGACAATAACCGCTGCAAACGGCCCGTGCTCGGTTCGTCCAACCGACCGCTGAAGTCGTTGACGGACATGATCAAGGGGAAACAGGGTCGATTCCGCGAGAACCTGCTCGGCAAACGGGTCGATTATTCCGCACGTAGCGTGATCGTGGTGGGGCCGCGGTTGAAGCTGCATCAATGCGGTCTGCCGAAGAAGATCGCGTTGGAATTGTACCAACCGTTCATCATTCGCCGTCTCAAAGAGCTCGGGCACGCCGACACGATTAAATCGGCGAAGAAGATGCTCGAGCGAAAAGATGAAGAGGTATGGGATATCCTCGAACAAGTCATCAAGAATCACCCTGTGATGCTCAACCGTGCACCGACGTTGCACCGGATGGGGATTCAGGCGTTCGAGCCCACGCTGGTCGAAGGCAACGCGATTCATCTGCACCCGCTCGTCTGCAAGGGCTTCAACGCCGACTTCGACGGTGACCAGATGGCCGTTCACTTGCCGCTTTCGATCGAAGCCCAGGTCGAAGCGCATACGTTGATGCTCAGTACCAACAACGTTTTCGCGCCGTCCAACGGGAAGCCGATCATGAGCCCCTCCCAGGACATCGTCATGGGTTGTTACTACATGACCGTGGACCTGCCCGATCGCAAAGGCGAGGGGATGGTTTTCAGTGGATACGACGAAGTCGACTATGCACTCGCCCAAGGCAAGGTGGAGCTGCATACTCGGATCAAGATGCGGTTGCCTAAGTTCCAAAAACTCAAGACCGACGATGAGTCAGGCGTTTACGGCGCCGTGATCGACACCACGCCCGGTCGCGTCCGGTTCAACGAAATGCTTCCCGACGGGATGGATTTCTACAACCGTGCGATGCGTAGCGGTGACTTGGCCAAGTCGATTAGCGATTGCTATCAGCGTCTCGGCCGCAAGCCAACCATTCACCTGCTCGATGACATGATGCAGATGGGTTTCCGTGAATCCACTCGCAGCGGTCTGTCGTTCGCAACAGATGACTTGGTCACGCCCGATACCAAGCAAAAGTTCATCAAGGACGCCGAAAAGACCGTCATGAAGCATAAGAAGGCTTATGACCGCGGTTTGATGACCGGTAAGGAGCGATACAACCAAGTCCTCGATGCTTGGACGCACGCTCGGGAAGCGATCACGGCGGACATGATGAGCGCCATGGAGAACGATATCCGCGAGGGCGGTTGGTACATCAACCCGGTGTTCTTGATGTCGCACTCGGGTGCACGGGGCGGTATTGAACAGATCCGTCAGCTCGCTGGTATGCGTGGTTTGATGGCCAAGCCAACCGGTGAAATTATCGAGACGCCGATTAAGGCAAACTTCCGTGAAGGCCTATCCGTGCTCGAGTACTTCTCGTCCACCCACGGTGCCCGCAAGGGCTTGGCCGATACGGCCTTGAAGACGGCCGACAGCGGTTACCTGACTCGGAAGCTCGCCGATGTCGCGCAGAACGTGGTCGTCACCATGCACGACTGCGGCACAACCCAAGGCATCACCAAGGGGGTCGTGTACCGCGGTGAAAAGGTCGAAGTGTCCTTGTCCGATTCGATCAATGGCCGTGTCAGCTTGAAGGCGATCGTCAACCCGGTCACCGATGAACTGATCGTGGACGCCGCTCAGATGATCACGCCTGAAATCGCCCGCAAGATCGAGCAGATGGGATTGGAGAAGATCCAAGTCCGCACGCCGATGGCCTGCGACGCACCTCTGGGTGTTTGCCGCTCCTGCTACGGCATGGACATGGCTACTGGATCGATGGTCGAAGAAGGCATGGCAGTCGGTATTATCGCCGCCCAGTCGATCGGGGAGCCCGGTACTCAGCTGACGATGCGAACGTTCCACATCGGTGGTAGCGTGAGCAAGCAAGTCGAGGAATCGGACATCAAGTCCGCTCGCGACGGTGAAGTTCGCTTCACTCGCATGAAGGCGGTTACCAATACCGAAGGTCGCGACGTGGTGCTGACCCGTAACGGCCAAGTCATGTTGGTAGATGAACGCGGCCGTGAAGTGGAGTCGTACGACATTCCGACCGGATCGACGCTGATGGTCAAAGAGGGTGACAAGGTCACCGCCGGGCAGGTTCTCTGCGAATGGAACCCGTACTCGATTCCAATTCTCTCCGAAGTGACCGGTAAGATCCGCTTCGAAGACGTGGTCGAAGGTGAGACGATGCGTGTCGACCGCGAAGCCAGCGGTAACATTCGGATGGTGATCATCGATCACAAGGGTGATTTGCACCCACAGCTCGTGATCGAAGACGGCGATGGCCGGGCACTGCACGCTCAGTACCTGCCCGAACGGGCCACCATCTCGGTCAAAGAGGGCGACCAGGTCACGCCGGGTACCGTGCTCGCCGAAATGCCCCGTGAAACCGGCGGTGTGTCGGACATCACCGGTGGTTTGCCGCGGGTTACCGAGATTTTCGAAGCTCGCAAGCCGAAGGATCCTGCTGTGATCGCTGAGGTCGACGGTGAAGTCGAAATCTTGAGCGAACGCAAGCGTGGCAAGCGGACGATCATCGTCCGTAGCGACTCGGGAATCGAACGCGAACACCTCGTGCCTCACGGCAAGCACTTCCTCGTCCACACCGGGGATATCGTCAAGGCCGGCCAAGCTCTCGTCGATGGTGCTTTGGTTCCGCACGATATCTTGCGGGTCACCGGAGAAGAGGCGGTACAGCAATACCTGTTGCATGAAATCCAACAGGTCTACCGCAGTCAACGCGTCGAGATCAACGACAAGCACGGTGAGATCATCATCGCCCGCATGTTGCGGAAGGTGAAGATCGAATCGGCCGGCGATACGAACCTCTTGCCCGGCAGCGTGATGGACCGGTTCCATTTCCGCCGTGCCAACCAAGAGATGCGTGGTTGCGTGAAGATCGCCAGCCCCGGCGATACCGATTACACCGAGGGCACGATCGTACCGAAGGAAGCGTTCGAGCAGACCAACGCCGAAGTCGAAGCGATGGGCGGTGCGACCGCCAAGAGCAAACGCTGCAAGAGTGCGACCGCCAGTACCCAGTTGCTTGGGATCACCAAGGCCGCAGTGCAGTCGAACAGTTTCATCAGTGCGGCATCGTTCCAAGAAACGACCAAGGTGCTGACCGAAGCCGCTTTGGCCGGCAAGGTCGACAAGCTGGTCGGTTTGAAGGAGAACGTGATCCTCGGTCACTTGATCCCGGCTGGTACCGGTTTCCGAATCTTCCAAGATTCCGAAGTCAATTATCGCCGCGAAGCGTTGGAAGAACTGGCCGCGACCCCCGTGTCGGCGCTCGAAGAATCCTTCCCGCTGCTCGGTGGCGACGGCGAAACTGCCGAAGCAGAAGCGACGAGCAGCGAGAACTGATCGCCCACTCGATTTGCAAAACGCCAAACCTCCCCTGCTGCATCGCGGCGGGGGAGGTTTTTTATTCGTCCAGCATGATGTTGAGAGCTCGTGAAGAGATTCTTGGCGTCGTATCCGGTGGTGTTCGCTCCGCTCAACGGGCTATTTTTTAGGGTCTTCGGGGAATTTAGTGCCTGAATCGCTTGAAACGCATTGAGTCTGTATTTTGTTGGGATGAAAGATCTCAACCAACACTACCGACGACTTCTTGCGCTCAGCGACGAATGGAAAGTCGTCGACGTTGACCTCGATCTCAACGCCAACCGAGTCATCGTCGCCCTGGAACATTCCGGTGGCAAGCTACTGAGTGCCGAGACCGATCCTCGAAAAATCCCGCATCCTGAATGATTGCCACTAAATTCCGAGAAGAACCTTTTCTAAAAGCGCCTTCGGCGTAGGACAACTTGTGAGGATTCATGAGGACGCCGGTAGCGGCGTTGCCGGTTCTCGGCGGCTCGTGGATAATGAGATGCCGCCCGATGGGGAACCAAACGGGGGCAGATGCTGGAAACTTGCACCCTGGATTGGAAACGTATGAACGAACCCTTGGCGACGAAAGATTCCGTACGAGACGCTTCTGAGCGAGACGATGCTCCGCGAGGCGATGCCTGGACGCGTGAGGATGCTGCGGCGATGTACGGGATCGAGCGATGGGGGGACGGGTATTTTTCAATTTCCGAGGAGGGCACGGTGCGGGTGTCACCGGACCCGAACCAAACCGGGGCGATTGATCTGAAATCACTCGTTGACCGCTTGGTCGACCGTGGGCTGGAGTTGCCGATTCTGATCCGGTTCAACGGGATTCTCCGAGACCGGCTGCATCGCTTGGCAGATTGTTTCCAGAAGGCGATCGACGATCACGACTATGCCAGTCAGTATCGATGTGTCTTTCCGATCAAGGTGAATCAACAGCGAGAGGTGGTTCAGCAGATTGTTAGCGAGGGTTCTAAGCTCGGTTTTGGGATCGAGGCGGGTAGTAAACCGGAGTTGCTCGCTGCCGTCGCGATGGGAACGCTCGATCTACCGATCATCTGTAATGGATTCAAGGATGAGGAGTTCATTCGCTTGGCATTGCATGCTCAGCGGCTCGGACGGACAGTGATGCCGGTTGTCGAGAAAGTCAGCGAGCTCGATTTGATTCTCAGGATAGCCGAGGAGGTCGGCGTGCGTCCGACCTTTGGAATGCGAGTGAAGTTGGCGACACGCGGCAGCGGCCGATGGCAGGCCAGCGGTGGGTACCGGAGCAAGTTCGGATTGACTGTTGCCGAAGTGCTCGCCCAGCTCGATCGTCTCATCGAGATGGAGATGGGCGATTGTTTTCAGTTACTGCATTTTCACGTTGGTAGTCAGATCGGCAATATTCGGCAGTTGAAGTCTGCCATCTTGGAAGCCGCACGTATTTATGCCGACCTTAAGAAACGCGGGGCCGCGTTGGGGTACCTCGATGTCGGAGGCGGGCTCGGCGTGGATTACGATGGTTCGCAATCCGACAATGAGTCGAGTATGAACTATACGATTCAAGAGTACGCCAACGATGTCGTTTATCACGTGCAGAGTGTCTGTGATGAGGCAGACGTGCCGCACCCCCAACTGATCTCCGAGAGTGGCCGCGCGGTTGCGGCTCAACACAGTGTGTTGGTCATGGAGACTCTCGGGGTGACTTCGCAGGGGCAAGCAAGTCTGCCGAGTTGGGCACGCGTTCCCGCGGAGCAGGAACAGGCTGCGAAAGTTGCCGAAGCCGCAGTTGTCGGTGACGATAATAATCTGGGGGATGGCCGACCGAGCGAAGAAGTCCGCCGGCAACAACTTCGCAACGATGAACCAGACGGTCCGCCGGAGCATTTTGAGAAACCCGTCCATGATCTCTGGGAGCAATACAGGTTGATGACTCCCAGCAATATGCTGGAGACATTTCATGATGCTCAGGTGGCCCTCGACCTATGCATGAATCTGTTCAGCGGTGGCTACCTGCCGCTAGAGCAGCGCGTGGCTGCCGAATCGCTGTACTTCGCGATTTGTCATCGCGCTCGCGATCTCGCGGCGCAGCTCGATGAAATTCCCGAGGATCTATGCGATCTCAATCGCATGTTGTCAGATATCTACTTCGCTAACTTTTCTTTGTTCCAATCGATGCCGGATTCATGGGCGATCGATCAGTTGTTTCCGATCATGCCGATCCACCGCTTGCTCGAGCGGCCGACCCGGCACGCGGTACTCGGTGATATCACCTGTGATAGCGATGGGAAAATCGACTCCTTCGTCGGGGATGGGCACCGGACGCCAACACTGATGCTGCATCCGCTGCGTAGCGATGAACCGTACCAACTCGCTGTTTTCATGGTGGGAGCCTACCAAGAAATCCTCGGTGACCTGCATAATCTCTTCGGTGATACCCATGCCGTGCACGTGGAGCTCGACGGCGGTGTCACCAAGATCCGGTCGATTGTCAAAGGCGATACCGTTTCGGAAGTTCTAAGCTACGTCCAGTACGAGGATCGTGAGCTGGTCGAAGCGATCCAGGAAGCCGTCGAAAGTGCGATCGACAGTGGTCGTATCAACCACCAGCAAGCGGGGCGGACGGTCGCCGCGTATGAACAGGCGTTGGCGGGTTACACGTACCTGACGTCGTCGCGTCAAGGCAACGCGGCCTCATCCTGAATCGAGAATGACAACATCACCGGGGAATATCGATATTCGGACGTTCTGGCGTATGTCGAAATGAATGGTTAGGATGGCCGGGCGTTATTTGCGTGTTCCGGTTCAACTTTTCCGCTTTACTAAGGTGTCGACACATGCCCAATGCCACGAAATTCATCATGATCGGTGGCTTCCTCGGTGCGGGGAAGACCACGCTGATATCGAAGTTGGCGCGTCAATTCCAGGCCGATGGGAAGCACGTGTGCGTCGTCACCAATGACCAAGCCGCCGGGTTGGTTGATACCGAATTGCTTCGTAGCGAAGGGTTGGACGTCAACGAGGTCGGGGGTTCCTGTTTCTGTTGTAATTTCAATGGGCTGACCGACGCGATGGCGGAGTTCGAAACGCGTCAACGACCCGATGTCGTGCTCGCCGAACCGGTGGGGAGTTGCACCGATTTGGTCGCCACGATCGCTCTGCCGATGATGCAGCGCCTCGGCACGCAGTTTGACCACAGCCCCTATGCGGTGGTGCTCAAGCCCAGCCATGCTCTGCGGATTCTTTCCGGCGGCCAAGCTGGATTTTCACCCAAGGCGGAGTACATCTTCCGAAAACAACTCGAAGAGTCCGAACTCGTGCTGATCAACCGGATCGACGAACTCAGTGACGAGCAGGTGCAGACGCTTCGCGATCATATCGACGAGCAGTATCCCGGTCGGCAGGTAATCGGTATCTCCGCCCGCACGGGTGAGAACCTCGATCGAGTTTCTGAGGCATTGCGAGCATCTGCTGCGTCACGTAACCACTTGATGGAGGTCGATTACGACGTGTACGCCGACGGCGAAGCTGAACTGGGCTGGCTCAACGCGACGGCGACGTTGGCCGCTGGCAAGGGGCTCTCGCTGGACGATCTTGCCGTTGGTTTGGTGGAGTCGATTCGTCGCGAGTTGCTGGTCGCTGATGCAGAGCCGGCTCACCTGAAGATCCTCTGTTCTTCGGCTCGCGATGTCAGTGTTGCGAATTTGGTCAGTAGCGACACCGACACGATGTTATCGGTGTCGAGCCAAAACGCAGCTTCGGAGATCAAGGTGGTTGTCAATGCACGGGTCTGCATAGCACCGGAGTTACTTCGCCCGCTCGTTGAAAATGTGCTCGAGCAAATGGCAGAGCAGCACGAAGCGGCGTTACAGGTGGAGCAGATGGAAGCGTTCCGTCCAGGACGCCCCGAGCCCACCCACCGGGTCACATCGCTCTGATATCCGCTAGAATGCGGATCACGTTTCGTCTGTCCCGCTGCTATCGAGAGAATCACGATTGACCATTGCCAAGCTGACTGAGTCACCCACGACGGATCCCGCGACGATCCTGCGTTTTCGCGATCGCCAGTACGCTGCCGACTTGATCGCGGCGGCGATTCTTGAGTTCGATCTGTTTAGTTTTCTTCAGCAGCGCGAGGGGATCTCGTTTGCCGAGATCTGCGAACACTACGCGTGGAAGACACGCCCTGCGGATGTGTTGATGACACTTTGTCGGGCCAGCGGATTTGTGGTTACCGATGAGGCAGGCGGCAATCGGTTGACCGACGTCGGTCGGGAGTTTTTAACAACCGATAGCCCTTGGTTCTTAGGTCCGTATTACCGGCCAATCGCAGATTCGCCCGTTCTCAAGGACTTCGTCACCATTTTGAAAACGGGCAAGCCTGCGAATTGGCAGGCGAAGTCGGGCGGGGCCGATTGGCACGAGTCGATGAAGGACGAATCGTTTGCCAATAGCTTCACCGAATTGATGAACTGCCGCGGCATCGCCTTCGGTCAGAAGCTCGCCGAAGCAGTGACGCCCTATTTGCAGGATCACAAGTATCTTCTCGATATTGGCGGTGGTTCGGGGATTTACAGTACCACGATGGTTGCTCGGCACGAACAACTCCACGCCACTGTTTTCGAACAGGCGCCGGTCGATGCCATTGCCCGCCGCGAGATCGAGCGTCTGGGGCTGGGTGACCGGGTCAATGTCGTTGCGGGAGACATGTTCCAGGATCCTTGGCCAGAGAACGCTGATGTGATTTTGCTATCGAACCTGCTCCACGATTGGGATAACGCTGAGGCGCAATCGATTGTCGATCGTGCCGCAGATTCGCTTTCTCCGGGCGGCCTGATTATCATTCATGGCGCGATTATCAACGCCGATAAAACGGGGCCATTGCCCGTTGCTGAGTATTCGTCGCTGTTGATGAACATCACCCAAGGCAAATGTTACAGCGTGACGGAATATCAAGATTTCCTTGCTCCCCACGGTTTCGATTTTCATCCCTACGAGCCGACGATCGGCGACCGCGGTTTCCTCGTCGCGACGAAGCAACCATGAACCGATTGAAAACTGTGACGGCATTGGCAGCCACTCTCGTTCTTTTGAATTGCGGAATCGCCAACGCAGGTGACCAAGAGAAGCCTGGGGTGGAGGTGAAGTTGAGGTCAGAACGGGACACTGCCAAGATCGTTGTGGCTGACGATCGTGTGCAGATATCGATTCGAAGCGCTAAGGGGATCGGCGACGCCACGATCCGGCGGATCGGTCCATCGTGGCCCGAGTGTGTTGTCCTGCGACTGCACTTGAAGGCCCTCGAAGACTTCCGAGTCTCAGGCGGTGATATCACTCTTCACGCCTCGCTATCGAGCTATCCCTCGACACCGCGTATCCGCCGCTGGAAGAATGACGAAGAAGAGATCTTGCTCGGCAAAGAGAGCGAGTACTGGATGCCGATCAAGCGATTCGATGCCAAGGGAGATCCGGCCGCTGAGATCCCGTTGAAGGATGGCTGGATTGAAATTCGGTTGCCGGCAGCTTTTCTCGCCGAACAACCGTTGGAGATCACGCTACGCTGGATCGATTTCTACCGTGGGTAAAACTCAGCTATCGCGCCGCAGGCCGGTGCTGTCGATTCCCCACAAGTCAGCTCCCCCGTGTGTTAGTCACACGCCGACAGCGTGATAGAAAATAGCTGGTGTCTTGAGAACCACCGTAGGTGGCGCCGCGCTGACCCTACGGCTATTCTCTATCATCCCTCACGGGAGACTTGTGCTTAACTGGCAGCTCGTCGCATGTTCCTCAACCAGTTCGACGCTTATTCATCATGCGAGACGGCGGAGCGCAAGAACGGCTTGGCGACGAACCCAGCGAAGCGATCGGTTAGAATGCATCGAGGATTTGCCGTTTCGAAAACAGATGCTTTTGCCTCAACCTCCCACCCCACGTTGTTGAACGATGCCTAACTGCTCGCGTCTTTTGAGTCTCGCCTATCTTGGGTTTCACTGTTCGTTCGCATTGGTACTCGCATCGCTGGTGTTGACGCCAGCGTCACTGTCCCGCGCCGAAACCGCGTCTAGGCTCGCCGTTGGGCTTGCCGAGGCTAAACCGGACGTGGGGCCCAGTGTTGAGCTGGAAAACGGACTGTTCATGGTTCCTTACACAGCGAAGATCCCAGGCACGGACATCACCTTTGAGATGATCCCTGTTCCCGGTGGCGAGTTCACGATGGGAACGCCCGTAGACAACGAAGAACGTAGCAAGGCCGAAGGTCCCACTGTGGAATTGAAAGTGGATCCAATGTGGGTCGCACGCACCGAAACACGTTGGGACATGTACAAGGAATACATGCGTATGTACGCAGTCTTCAAGAACTTTGAGGCCAATGGAATGCGCGAAATCAACGGTCAGAACTCCACCGACGCGGTCACCGCACCTACCGAGCTTTACGATATCTCGTTCACGTTTGAATTCGGCGACGAGTCGCGACAACCTGCCGTCACCATGACCCAGTACGCAGCCCAACAATTCACAAAGTGGCTCTCGCGAATATCGGGAATCCAATACCGACTTCCGACTGAGGCGGAATGGGAATACGCGGCGCGTGGCGGTACGGATACCGCGTACAGTTGGGGTGATAGCGACGACGACATGGATGACTACGCATGGCACTTCGAGAATAGTGCCCACGGTCCAGGACTCGTGGGTACCAAGAAGCCCAACCCATTCGGCTTGTTCGACATGCACGGCAACGTTGCCGAATGGACGGTCAACCAATATACCGAGAATGGCTACCAGTGGATCGTCGATGAAAATCTTCACAACGCGACGACCACCGTCCGGCTTCCCAAAGACTCGGCCGGGTGCGTCGTCCGTGGTGGTAGCTGGGAAATGAGTTCGCCGGATTTGCGAAGTGCCGCACGCTTTGCCAGTGACGATGAACTTTGGAAAGAAACTGACCCGTGTTTCCCCAATAGTCCCTGGTGGTACACCGACGATCCGTCGCGTGGTGTGGGTTTCCGGATTTTTCGGTCCGCGAAAGATCTACCTGACGACGTGATCGTGAAGTTCTGGGAAACCAATTCGCAACCAACCATGAACGACGTGAAATACCGCGTTTCAGAGGGTCGGGCTGGATATGGATTGGTCGACGAAGGTCTTCCGGATGCTGCGGCAGCTCACGATGAGTGATACAGCAAGGCGTCCAGGATGTCCCGCCACGCAACAGAACAGACCCCCAAAGTCGCTCACCAGCTCGCACCAAGTCGCCCGGTCCAGTCCCAGCCGAACGAATATCGGTGGGATACCGCTGGAGTGCGACCACGTCGGGGCGTGATCGGGGGATGAAATGGAAATGATTCGAGAGAATTGAAAACGCCAGCAGATCGACTTGGTTTCCTGTCAGACAAGCTGACAGGGGAACGTGTGTCGATACCGCGGTTTTCTAATTTGAAAACGTCGCTTCGGCGTTTGACAAGCACACGGGGGAGCAAACTTGTGGGTAATCGACAGGTGGGAACCGGCCCTACGCGTTCCAGTATCAGCTAGTGGCCTGGGACCGCTAAGAATTAGGGTCGGCTGGAGTGGGCAAGGCAACGAGTCCTCCGCAATTTGCTGGATGAAGAGGACTCGACGCCTCGTCCACTACCCTAAAATCAAGGCGTCACAAACCACTAGCCACGAATTTCACGAATGGACACGAATAGAATCCACTTCTTGATTCGTGTCGATTCGTAAGATTCGTGGCTAAACTCATTATTGGTGAAGAGCTTCGGGTAGGTGCGGGAACGCAGGGAGGTTCAGTTCGACCAGGTGGGTGTGGCCGGTGGGAACCGGCCCTACTACCCATCGTTGCACATCGCTTGCTTAGCAGCTGAACTGGTTGATGGTGGCGAACACGGCGTCTTCGCTCCGCATCCCATCGACAGACCGGACTAGGCTTTGCTGCTCGTAGTGGGCTAGCAGGGGTGCCGTCCGCTCTTCGTAGAGCTCGAACCGCTCGTGGATGAACTCGGGAGAGTCGTCACTGCGATGACCGCACTGCGAGCGTTTGGTGAGCCGTTGGACCAATTCGGCAACGTCGACCACCAAATGGATCACATGGTCGAGCTGTTGCGAACATTGATGCAAGATCGCATCGAAGGCTTGCGCCTGGACGAGCGTCCGGGGAAACCCATCGAGTAGGTATCCTCGCTGGCAATCATCGGCGAGCAAACGCTGCGCGATCATCTGCATGATGAAATCGTCGGGCGCAAAATGGCCGCGATCAATACTCGAATGAATCGCATGGCCCGTTTCACTGTCGAGCGAGCGGAGCATCTCCCCGGTGCTGATGTGCGGAACGCCGAAGTGATTACTCAAGCGTTCGCACTGGGTGCCCTTGCCCGATCCGGGAGGACCGATGAAGACCATCTTCACGATTCTGGATTCCCCGCTGGCAGAACTAGACTACCGGGGAGGTGCCGCCACCGGCTCCTTCGAGCAGGCCGCGGTAGTTTCGCATCACGAGGTGACTGTCGATCTTCTGGACCAAGTCAAATGCCACACTGACGGCAATCAGGAGACCGGTACCCCCGTAGAAGCCAGCGATCGAATAAGGCACGCCGAGCGAGCCGTAGACGATCGTGGGAACGATGGCGATCAGTCCGAGGAATGCTGCACCGACGTAGGTGATCCGGACCATCACCTTCTCGAGGTAATCGGTCGTTCGGCGGCCTGGCCGATAGCCGGGGATAAAGGTGCCGCTTTCCTTGAGGTTATCACTCATCTCCTTCGGATTGAACGTGATCGCCGTCCAGAAGTAGCAGAAGAAGAAAATCAACGCGACGTACAGCAGGTTGAAGAAGTATGACGTTTGGTCACTCAGCGTCAGACTCATCGTGTTGAGTGCTCGGAAGAGTGTTCCCGAGGAGTCAAAGCGGCCGGCCAGGAAGCTGAAGAACACGCCTGGGATCATCAACAAGCTGCTGGCGAAAATGATGGGCATCACGCCCGCTTGGTTGATTCGCAGTGGCAAGAACTGGCGGGTTCCGCCGTAGACTCGGCGTCCGCGGGTAAACTTGGCTGACTGCGTGGGGATTTTGCGTTGACCGAGAGTGATGAACACGACCCCAAAAACAACCACAACGAACAACACGACGAGGATAATCAGAGTTTCGATACCGACCTGCCCTTTGGCGAGTCCAGTCAGTTCGGGTTTCATTCCCAAGACGAGCTCGTAGAGAGCTTTCGGCATTTGAGCGAGGATGCCTGCCATGATGAGCAAGCTGATACCGTTGCCGATCCCGTACTCATCAATCTGCTCACCCAACCACATCAGGAACACGGTACCCGTGGTCATGGTGAGCACGGCAACGATCTGCCAACCGAAATACAGTTCTTGATCTGCATTCATGAAGCTGGGGTTGATATTGCTCTGTCCGTCGGCCCCCGCCATCAACATGAACTTGAGATACATGTAGCTCTGCACGAGACAGATCAACACCGTCAGGTACCGGGTGTACTCATTGAGCTTCTTACGGCCGGCCTCACCTTCCTTCTTCAGCTGTTCGAGCGGCTTATAGACGCTACCGAGCAGTTGGAAGATGATCGATGCCGAGATATATGGCATGATCCCAAGGCCAAAGATTGTTGCTTGACGCAAATCACTGGCGGCAAAGACGCTGACCTTTTGCAGGAAATCGGAGGCGCCACCACCAGCGGCATCCTCGAGATTGGCGGCAATCATCGGCAGCGGAATGTGAAATCCGATCCGGTAAACAGCAAGCAGCCCGATGGTCAGCAAGATCTTCTTGCGGAGTTCGGGAATCGAGAAAATGATTCGGAGCTTTTCGAACATCGATCCGTCCGTCGTCGAGCGTTGGAGGGTGAGTGGGGGCTTAGCAAGCCGGAGAGTCTAGCGATCGGCGTGGATCAGTACGAGAGCGCTTTGGAAAACGAAATCGGGATCAGCCGGGAAGGCGTTCGCCACCGTTGAGAGTGGCAATTGCCGGGACGCAGGCATTGTTGTTAGTCAGAGCTGATCCGTCTCAGCCGCTGGGCCCTGGACTGCCAGGGCCGCACGACAAAATGCGGTTGGCACGTAGGAACCGCTGAATAGGTTCGACAGTTTCCAGGCGACCCACTATGGATCAACGTCGATCAAGCAGAAGTCACAGGGGTCTGACGGCGAACCGCGGATGGTGCCGTTTAGGCCTTTTCCTTCTTCAGATCCGCGACGCGTTCATCGGGAGTCCGTTTCGCTGGGATCTTGTCGATCGTTCCGCCAGCAGCGGTGATCTTCTCTTCGGCGGACTTGCTGAAGCGGTGCGCTCGCACTGTCAACTTCTTGGTGATCTCACCATCGCCGAGAATCTTGACCTCGTCGAACGTGCCTTTCGCAACGTTCTTAGCGGCCATTGCCTCGAGGGTAACGGTATCGCCGTCGTTGAAGATCTCATTGAGACGTTCGACGTTGACAGCAAAGACGGAAACCGCCCACTTGTTATGGAAGCCGCGTTTTGGAATCCGGCGGAACATGGGCATCGCCCCGCCTTGGAAGTTAGGTTTGCGGCTGTAACCACTACGGCTCTTGTGGCCCTTGTGTCCACGTCCGGAGGTTTTGCCGGTGCCGCTACCGGGGCCGCGGCCGATACGTTTTCGATTGCGGTGCTTGGTAATTCCGCGATGGACGTCGTTGAGTTGCATAGTAACGGTACTGAGTTGGGGAGGACTGAGGGCTGAGACAATCGCTCGCTCAACATCCTTCTGATTGAATGGAAGCTATCCGGAAAAGAGGCGGGCCTCTTTTCGTCTCGCGGTTTAGGCCTCGATGAGCTCTTCGGGGGACAGACCACGTAGAGCAGCGATCTGTTCGCGAGTCCGCAGTTTGCTCATGGCGTCGAGGGTGGCCTTGACCAGGGTCACGGGATTGTTCGTTCCATAGGACTTGGTCAGGATATCGTGGATGCCGCAGGCTTCGCAGACAGCCCGGACAGCTTGGCCGGCGATGATACCGGTACCCGCTCCAGCTGGGATCAGAACAACCTTGGCGGCACCGAAGTGGCCCCAGACTTGGTGGGGGATACTGCCTTCGACCAGCGGCACTTCAATCATGCTGCGTGACGCTTGCTTAGTCGCTTTCTGAACGCTTGGCGGGACCTCATTGGCCTTGCCGTAGCCCCAGCCGACTCTTCCGTTGCTATCGCCCACGACGACCATGGCGGCAAAGCTGAAACGACGACCGCCCTTGACGACAGCGGCACAGCGTTTGATTTTCACGATCCGGTCGACCAGACCGCTTTCCAAAGCTGGCTCTTCGTTTTTGCGTCTGTTGCTGCGTGCGTTACTCATTTTGGCAAATAATCTGCTGGAAGGTTTGCAGGGGCGGAGTGCGGCCGACTGCGGTTTATTGAGTGAAAAAGGCGGTGTGACGGTTAGAACTGGAGTCCGGCTTCACGAGCGGCATCGGCGAAGGCGCGAACCCGACCGTGATACTTGTTGTGACCCCGATCGAGTTGGGCGATCTTGATACCGGCTTCGGCGGCCCGTTCGGCGACCAGCTTACCAACGATTGCCGCTGCGTCACAGTTGCCACCGGATTTCACTTGATCACGGACGCTTTTGTCACGCGTGCTCGCACTAACGAGCGTCTTGCCCTGCTCGTCATCGACGACCTGGCAAGCGAAGTGCTTCAGGGAGCGTTCGATGCAGAGACGCGGTTGGTTGGAGTCACCACGCAATTTGTTTCGAACGTGACGGCGACGGCGAAGTCGCCGCGACTGAATCTTTTTGTTTTTATCCATGACAATACACCGATGGTGATGATTATTTGGTAGCGGACTTGCCGGGCTTGATCTTGACGTATTCGCCCTGGTAGCGAACGCCCTTGCCCTTGTATGGTTCGGGTTTGCGCAGTGAGCGGATGTCGGCAGCGAACTGGCCTACCCGCTGTTTGTCACAGCCTTGCACGACAACGTGCGTTTGATCGGGACAGGTCACGGTCAAATCAGCCGGGATCTTGCGGTGCAGCTCGTTGGCGAAACCGACTCGAAGCTGCAGTGTATCGCCACTGATGGACGCCAGGTAACCCACCCCAACGATTTCGAGTTTCTTCTCGTAACCCTGCGTCACACCCTCGACCATGTTGGCCACGATGGCACGTGTGAGGCCGTGGAATTCTCGTGAAGGGCGGGAGTCGTCAGCTCGCGTGACGCTGACGTCGTTGGCATCGGAGTCGACGCTGATGCTGACTTCAGGACGATGCGTGAACGTCAACTTACCTTTAGGGCCTTCTACATTGACGGTGCGGTCGTTGACTGCAATCGTGACGCCGGCAGGGATCGCAATGGGCTTTTTACCGATGCGGCTCATGGCTGATTCGCTTGATCAAACTAGGGATGTGGGAGAATCACCCCGATCAATCGAGGTGTTGAAAAGTAGAACGACAGAGCCTCAGGAGACTTCGCAGAGGACTTCGCCGCCGATTTTATCGCGCCGAGCTTCCCGGTCACTCACCACACCTTTGCTGGTGCTGATGATTCGGATTCCGAGGCCGCCGAGTACGGGACGCAGCTCTTTGCTGCGTGAGTACATCCGGCGTCCCGGTTTGCTGAGTCGCTTGATTGTCTGAATCACACGTTCGCCATTGGGGCCGTACTTCAGCTCCAGACGCAGCGTCTTGACAGGTTCAGTGTCTTCCTCTTTCCAGTCCCAGATGAAGCCTTCTCGCTTCAGGACGTCGGCCAATCCGCGTTTGACGCGGCTGGCAGGAATATCAACATAGGGCCGTTCAACACGCACCGCGTTACGGATTCGTGTGAGCATGTCGGCAATGGGGTCGGTCATCATAGCTGTGGGTTCCCTTTTACTGTTTCCAATCTCACCAACTGGCCTTACGCACGCCGGGGATCAACCCGATGTTCGCATTTAGGCGAAAACAGATCCGGCACAAGCCGAATTTGCGATAGACCGACCGCGGACGACCACAATAGTTGCAGCGGTTTTCTTTCCGTGAGGAAAACTTTGGCGTGCGAGCCGCCTTGGCGATTTTGGATTTGCTTGCCACGAAAGGACCTGCGGTGAACGGAGCGGGCGGTAAGGCCCATTTGGGAAACGTAACGGTGAGGTGGTTTAATGTGAATCGATCACAGGCAGAGCTTTACGCCGCGCCGGATTTCTCTTTGGGCTGCTTGAACGGCATTCCGAACTGTTCAAGCAAGGCCCGGCCTTCGTCGTTGGTACGAGCCGAAGTGATCATGCTAATGTTCATTCCTTGAGGACGCACGAACTTGTCGGGGTTGAGTTCTGGGAAAACGAGTTGCTCGTTCAGGCCCAGCGTGTAGTTGCCGCGGCCATCGAAAGCGTTGCGATTGATCCCGCGAAAGTCACGAACCCGAGGCAGCACCACGGAGATCAAACGATCGAGGAACTCATACATGCGCTGACGACGAAGCGTCACCATGCATCCGATTGGCATGCCTTCACGCAGTCGGAAGGTAGCAACCGATTTGCGAGCCAAAGTCAGGACTGGCTTTTGACCAGTGATCTGGGTCATGGACTCGTATGCCATGTCGAGGACTTTTTTGTCTGCGACAGCGGCACCCACTCCCATGTTCAGCGTGATCTTCTCTAGCCGAGGGACTTGGTGTGGGTTGGTATAACCGAACTGCGCTTTCAAGGCTTCCCGTACGGATTCCTCGTAGCGAGCTTGCAATCGTGGTTTGTTTGTGGACATGGGAGGCGTTCGCGCCAGTGTGATTTGCGGTGGAAATTAAAATTGGAGATCGTCGCCGGAGGATACGGCAACCGAGAACTTTACTTCGCTGCTCGACTCGATTTGGCGGGCGATACCTGGCCCAAACTCGTGCCACTCTGTTTGGCGAACCGTTCTTTACTGCCATCTTGGAGGAACCGCAGTCCGATACGACTGGGCTTGCCAGTCGACGGGTCAACGATCATCACGTTGCTGGCACTGATAGGCATCTCTTTGCTGAGACGACCACCCTGCGGGTTCTTTTGGCTTTGACGAACGTGCTTCCAGACCTTGGCGGCACCTTCGACAATCACCTTTTTGGCGTCGCGATCGATCTTGATAATCTTTCCTTGGTGCCCTTTGCTGGCTCCGGAAATCACGATCACTTCGTCATTGATTCGAAAATTCATTTTGTTTGCTTCTAGCAATTAGCGACTAGCTGTGTTTCGGTCTCAGTTGAAAGCTCGTTCAGACGACTTCGTTGGCCAAGCTGACGATCTTGGTGAATTTGTGCTCCCGAAGCTCTCTAGCGACGGCACCAAAAATTCGTGTACCACGGGGGTTGCGATCCTTGTCGACCAACACGACGGCGTTGGAATCGAATCGGATATAGCTTCCATCGGGGCGACGAGTCGGCGTTTTCGTACGCACGATGACCGCACGCACAACCGCTTTCTTCTTGACTTCGCTACCGGGAATCACGCTTTTGACGCTGCAAACGATCACGTCACCGACCGTTGCGAACCGCCGGCGACTTCCGCCGAGCACCTTGATGCACATCACTTGACGAGCACCGGTGTTGTCCGCGACGTCGAGCCGAGTTTCTTGTTGGATCATTTAATTTACTTCAACGACAAATAGATGGTTTCCGACGCTTTTACTTAATTACGACGCGTCGCCTGAGGGGGACTCGCCCGCATGGGCGGCTTCGATGGTCTCGCTTTCGGCAGCATTGATGGCCTCTTTGCGAGCCGCTCTTAGCGCGACCACGTCCACGGCGGTACTCTTCTCGAGTACACGCACAAGACGCCACCGTTTGAGCTTGCTCAACGGTTCGGACTCGATGATCTCGACGCGATCTCCCACACCCGACTCGTTGTCTTCGTCATGGACGTGACACACAGTTCGACTGCGAACGTATTTCTTATACTTCGGATGTTGGACCACGCGATTGATCTCGACGCGGCGCGTCTTGTTCATCTTGTCGCTGGTGACGACTCCGGCTAACACGCGTTTAGGCATGACGTTTCGGACAATTTAAATGGAAGGATTGTACTGGCGAGGCCGAACAGGCCTCGGTGGTTGATTCGGTAGCGACGCGGCCCGCACTCAGGCGGTTTGCGACGCGGTCGTTCGCTGGGTTTGAATCGTTTTGATCCGAGCGATCAGCCGACGATTCTTGCGGATTTCACTGGGCGTGTTGAGTCGCTCGGACTGCGACTGAAACCGCAGACGAAACAAAGTCTCGGCCGCTTCTTTTGCAGTCGCATCGAGCTGCTCATCGCTCATTTCGTGAAGTTCAGTCAATGATGTCATCGTTCAACAAACGAATAAGGGAAATGGTTGGGGGATCAGTCCAGTTTCGACTCTCCGTCGCCACTCACGCAGAGCGTCGAGTGACGAAGCGAACCTTCACTGGCAACTTGCTAGCTAGCCGGGCAAAACAAACCTTCGCTTGTTGCTCGGTCACGCCGCTGAGTTCGTATAAAATGGTACCTGGCTTGACGACAGCGGCCCAGAAGTCTGGCTCCCCTTTGCCCTTACCCATTCGAGTTTCCAGCGGAGTGCTGGTAACCGATTTATCTGGGAAGATGCGAATGTAGAGCTTGCCTTCGCCGCGGACGTATTGCTGGGCTGCGATCCGGCCGGCCTCGATCGTCGTTGCTTTGACCCATCCGGCATCCAGTGACTGAATTCCGTAATCGCCAAAAACGACCGTATTGCCGCGAGTCGCGTTACCTTTTATGCGACCTCTTTGGCTTTTTCGATGCTTGACCCGTTTGGGCATCAACGCCATCGTTGTCGTCTCCGTAAGTACCTTGGTTAATCCACACCTGAATCCCGATGTGCCCCTGTGGCGTCATCGCTTCAGTGACTCCGTAATCGATCTTTGCTTGCAGTGTGCTAAGCGGAATCGATCCGGCGCTTTGTTTCTCTCGTCGAGCCATTTCCGCTCCGCCGAGCCGGCCCGCCATTTGGATCTTGATGCCTTTGGCACCCGCATCCATGGTCTGCTCTAAAGAGCGTTTCATCGTCCGGCGAAAACTCGATCGTTTCGCCAGCTGCTGAGCAATATCTTCGGCAACCAGCTGAGCTTGGAGCTCGGGGCGGCCGACTTCTTCGACTTTCAAATTGATTCGGCGACCGACCAGGTTTTGCAGTTCAGCCTGAAGGATCTCGATCTCCTGGCCCTTCTTGCCGATGATCAGGCCGGGACGGGCGACGAACAGCCGCACGCGAACCTCGTCACGCGTCCGCTCGATCTCGATACGATCGATACCGGCCGCCTTGTATTGTGTCTTCTTGGGGTGCTTCGTGATGAAGTCGCGAATCTTCTTGTCTTCGACCAACAGGGCTGCATAGTCCTGTTTGGAAGCGTACCAACGGCTGCTCCAGCCGCGAGTGACGCCAACGCGAAAAGCGATCGGATTGACTTTTTGACCCATTTTTGAACTCTCTAAATTTCGTCGATGTGTGTCAAACCGACATGAATGTGACTGGAACGCTTCTTAATCATGAATGCCATCCCACGAGCACGTGGGCGAATTCGCTTGAACATTGGACCGCCATCGACGCGAACGTCGGTGACCACCAACTCTTCGATCCGGAAACCACGACCGCTGTTTTGGTCGGGATCCTGAGCGTTGCCGACGGCACTCTTGATCACTTTCTCGAGCATGCGGGCACCACGTTGCGGTTGATACTTGAGCGTATCGAGCGCTTCGTCGGCGTACATCCCCCGAACCATGTCGGCCACCAGACGCACCTTTTGGGCGCTGATGTGGGCATTCTTGTGATGTGCTTTGAACTGAGACATGTTTACCAACTCCTAAGCTTACCGCTTGCCTTTACCGCCGTGGCCCCGGAAAGTCCGGGTCGGTGAAAATTCACCGAGTTTATGACCGACCATGTCCTCGGTTACCAACACCTTGAGGTGTTGCCGACCGTTGTGAACCATGAATGTCACGTTGACAAACTCGGGAACGATGGTGCAGGCACGTGACCACGTCTTGATCGGTTCGCTCGAACCGGTCTCAGCCGCCTTTTGGACCTTGAAAAATAACTTGGGGTCAACGAAAGGACCCTTTTTACTGCTTCGACTCATGATTGATTCTCAGACGTTTGCTGGCCGGCCTACTTGTGAAGTTTCAATTGACCGTATCGACGACTCTTGCGACGACGAACGATCGACGAGTTGCTCGGCTTGCGTCGTTGACGCGTTGCTCCGCCCTTGGCACTCTTGCCCTGTGGGCTGACCGGATGACGGCCGCCCTTGGTACGACCTTCACCACCACCGTGCGGGTGATCGATCGGGTTCATAGCTGTACCGCGAACGTGAGGTCGGCGGCCCATCCAACGAGCTCGACCGGCCTTGCCGATGACAACCTTCATGTGATCGTTGTTGCCGACTTGGCCAACCGTCGCACGGCAGGCACTGGGCACACGACGAACTTCACCGCTAGGCAAAAGAAGCTGAGCCCAATCTGCTTCGCGGGCTTGCAGCGTGGCTTGTGTGCCAGCCGAGCGGCACATGACCGCACCCCGTCCGGCTCGCATCTCAATGCAGCAGACCGAAGTACCCAGTGGAATGTTCTTCAGTGGCAGGCAGTTGCCAAGGGTGGGCGAAGCGTCGGGGCCGTTCTCGAGCCGATCGCCGGCTTTCACGCCCTGTGGTGCGATCACATACAGCTTTTCGCCGTCGGCGTACTTCAGCAATGCGATGCGAGCGGAGCGGTTCGGGTCGTACTGTACCGATTCGACCATTCCGACCATGCCGTCTTTGACGCGGCGGAAGTCGACGATGCGGTACATCTGTTTGTGTCCGCCACCACGGTGTCGTGATGTGATCTTGCCTTGGTTGTTTCGCCCGCCCGTCTTGCGTTTGGGACGCAGCAGCGACCGTTCGGGTTTGTAACCCTTGGTCAGGTCCTTGAAGTCACTGACCGACGCGTTGCGTCGGCCGGCGCTCGTCGGCTTGTAGATTCGAATGCCCATGAAATTTAGCTTTAGCAGTTAGCGATTAGCGTTTGGCTGTTTGGGTGCGTGAATGATAGATGCGGTGGAGTGAGGCGGTCAGGTGATTAGGCAATCACGTACCGCCAACTGTTAAAAGAAGTCGATGCGGTCATCGTTGTGCAGCTGCACGATTGCCTTCTTCCAATCGCTGGTGCGTCCCATCCGGTTGCGGAAGCGACGAAATTTGCCTTTGCGGGTCTGGGTCCGAACGGCGGTGACTTTGACGTTGAAGAGCGTCTCGACAGCAGCTCGTACGTCCAGTTTAGTCGCGTCGCGGTGGATCTGGAACGCGTACTGATTGTTTCGGCTGGCGCGGTGAACGCCCTTTTCCGTGACGAGTGGTCGCAAGAGCACTTGGTGTGGCTCGAGCTTGACGGTTCGTTCAACGGGCTTGGGGGGTAGGATATGTGCCATGATTTTTCTTTCGACAGGAGGCTGAGCAAGCGGAACATGGAGTTCGCTGTTGTCAACCTAGCCGGCGGCCTCCTCGGTTTGACGGTTATTCGAGCCAGCACCTGCGAAGGTGCCGTCCTTCACTTTGTCGAGAGCCGCAGTTGTGAACAATACCTTCTTCGGCGTCAGTAACGAGAGTGCGTTGAGCTGGCGAACCGGCTCAACGGTAACGCCCTGGATGTTGCGGCCGCTCTTGTACACGGCGGAGTCGTCATCGGAGGTAGCGATCAGCGTGCTGACGCCATCGAGGCCGAGGCTACGCAAGACACCTGCCATTTGGCTGGTTTTCGGTGCGTCGAGGCCAAAGCCGTCGATCAATACCACTTCGCCGTCATCAATCCGCGAACGGATTGCCATGCGAGTGGCGAGCTTGATTGCCTTCTTCGGGTGACGATAGCTGTAGTCGCGTGGTTTCACTGTGCGAGCGACGCCACCACCGCGGCGAACGTTGGTCCGCTTGGAACCTGCTCGAGCGTTACCGGTACCCTTTTGGCGGTACATCTTTTTGTTAGTGCCGCTGACTTGACCGCGGGTGCGGGTGTTGTGTGAGCCTTGGCGTTTGTTCGCCTGGTACATCACGACGACATCATGCAGAAGTTGCTTGCTGATGCGATCAGCGATCTGCGTGGTGTCGATTTCGTACGTGCCGACTTCTTTGCCCGACGCGTCTAAAACTGGGATCGTTGCCATTGTATTCGCCCTCAGACTTTGTTGGTTTGACGGATCGAAACGAATCCGCCGTTAGGGCCAGGGACTGCACCGCGGACGAGCAGCAGATTGTTTTCGGTGTCGATGCTCACGACCTGAAGGTTGCGAGTGGTGACCCGTGAGTTGCCGTATTGGCCGGGCATCTTCTTACCTTTGAAGACGCGGCTCGGCGAGGCGCTCATGCCCGTACCACCTGCGTGACGGTGACATTTCTTCACACCGTGAGAAGCACGCTGGCCAGCGAAGTTGTGTCGTTTCATGACACCGGAGAAGCCACGGCCCTTGCTGGTGCCGGTGACGTCGACGTTCTTGACGTCGGTGAATTGTTCGACCGTCAGTGCATCGCCGACAGTGGCGTTGACGGGGCCGCGGAACTCGCGGACGAATCGTTGTGGCTCGCAATCAGCCTTGGCCGCGACTTCGACGCCGGCGGCAGCACGATTCTTGGATCGTTTGCTGTCCAGTGCGGCGACTTGCCCTCGCTCACTGCGAGCGGCCAAGCGACGTGGCTTGTCCTCGAATCCTAGCTGAACCGCTTCGTAGCCGTCTCGCTCTTTGCTGCGGATTTGCAGCACGTGGCAGGGACCGGCCTGCACGACAGTGACCGGGACAGCGGTGCCGTCCTCGAGGAAGACTTGAGTCATCCCCACTTTGCGGCCTAAAATAGATGGTAACATAACAATTCCTGCCCGCCGTTTCAGCGGCGAGCTACCTGTTGATTCGCTAGGAGTTCCGGGACCGCCCGACGACTCGCATGAATGCACTCGGTAGGTCGAGTTGCCTCAAGCGGTATCGCCGCAGCTTCCGACCATACGGAAAACCGTGACTGCAAAAGTAATGAACAAGCCCATCGCCAACGGCTGGAGATGGGTGGACTCAAACATGCTCTCGTGGAATCGATGCCATGAGAGGACCGGCTAAACATTCGCCTGTGGAAAACAGGCGGGCGAACGAGAACGAGGGGCGTGCATTGGAGAGCGTGGCTCATCCAGCTCAAGCGACCCGCGTTGTTCGCGAGGACCAGATCAGCGGGCGGACGCCTTGATCTTGATGTCGACCCCAGCCGGTAGACTGAGTTTATTAAGTGCTTCAATTGTCTTGGCCGAAGCCTGGACGATGTCTACCAAACGCTTGTGCGTTCGGATTTCGAATTGCTGGCGAGCCTTTTTGTTAACAAAGGGGCTCGACAGAACGGTGTATCGCTCAATGCGAGTTGGCAATGGGATAGGCCCGTGGACAATGCTCGCAGTCGCCTTGACTGTGTCGACAATGTCTCGCGCGCTCTGATCCAGAACTGCATGGTCGTATGCTTCCATACGAATGCGAATGATTTCACTGGCACCAGCTGACACGATCGTGACCTATCTACTTTGATGGCGAACATGGAACCCTGCGTGGCAAAACCAATTTGCTGCGGGGAGGCGAGAATGTACGGTTGAGAGCGCGAAGCGTCAACGGGTTTTGAAGATTTGATGCAGAATTTATATCGAGAATCGGAGCGTCGTTTGCATCATGTTCCAACGGACTTGCGTTAATGGGCGAATATCGTCCCGAAACGCACGCGTAATAGCGTGTGGGCTGCCGCCGGTGCGGAGTCGCTTTTGGTGGTTTTGTCTGGAAACTTCCGCCGCGATGTTGCTATGGCCGGACGATCACGCCGCCTGCCAGGCATCGTTTATCGCTTCGGTCGGTTCAGCCGCGAGGTGGTGGATCGTGGCTCGCGGTTGATCCAGGGCTTAAGGCAACAAGAAGACTTGCAATTCGCGGCAGCCGTGGGCACCCAGCACGAGCGATTGTTCGATATCGGCCGTTTTGCTCGGCCCAGACACAAAAACTCCAAAACCGGGCTTGGGTGTTCCAATCCGCATATATGCCTGGTGCATCTGGTCCACGATCTGCTCGCGCGAGATGACGATCGCGAGGTACTGGGCGATGAAGATCATCACCCGGTGTGGCAGAGTGTCGCCGTCGATCCAGATTGCTCCATTCTCGGCGACGCCGAACTCGCCGCGGGCGATCGTCCAGTCCAGTGGGGCGAGGTCGTGTGGGTCATCGATCGCGTTCAGGTCGACCGTGGGTGCCACCGCTTCGGGGACCGTTGAAGCGATACAGGTGGCGGATCGGAATTCTTCCAGCTCACTGAGGATCTCAGCGATTTGTTGCGGTGAGTCAACTCGGTGGGATTGGCCTCCGACCAGTTCGAGCGTCTGCTCAAACTGTGTCAGGCGGTCGTCAAATTGGATGAGTTGGTCTGGATCGATCTCGGGCAATCCAGGTGACTTGACGGCCCGGCCGCGCAGCCGGTCGAGGACGACTTGGCGGCTATGGGCCTCGGGGGTGCTGGTCGCGGAGTGGTTCATTTTGTGTCCTCAGGCTGTGTTTCCGTTCGGTTCTTTGCGTACCAGGCCCGGAAGCTCTGTCTCGGCGGCTTGGGGAGGTCGCGGTCGATCGCCCATTCGTTGAACCGGTTGTGTGTTAGGGCTTTCGGCAGAATACGCAGCGCAGTTCGGCCTGAGTAACCAGCGAGGGTGAAGAGTTTAGGGTGTTGGAATAGGACCGAGGCGGCTTTCATGCCGGTGCGTTTGCTCCAATTCAGCAGGCGTTTGCCGACGAGCACTTTTCGCCATGCGAGGAGTTGATGGTGGAGCGGAATTTTGACTGGGCAGACGTCGGTGCACGATCCGCAAAGGCTGCAGGCATAGGGCAGACTCTTATGGGCTTTCGGATCTCGCGACGGTCCGAGCACGCTGCCGATCGGGCCCGGCACGGTCGCATTGTAGCTGTGTCCGCCGCTGCGACGGTACACGGGGCAGGTGTTCATGCAGGCCCCGCAGCGGATGCAGTTGAGCGAATCGCGGAACGTGTCGCTGTCCCGGATCTGTGATCTGCCGTTATCGACGAGGACGATGTGCAGTTCGCTGTTTTCGTCGCGAGGGCCGTGGAAATGGGATGTATAGGTGGTGATTGGCTGGCCGGTGGCGCTCCGCGCGAGTAGCCGGGTGAAGACCCCGAGGTCATGGAATCTCGGCACGAGTTTCTCGATACCCATGCAGGCAATGTGGACGCGAGGCAGGGAAACGCCGAGGTCAGCGTTGCCTTCGTTGGTCACGACGACGATCCCGCCGGTCTCCGCGATAGCGAAATTGACGCCGGTGATGCCCACGTCACCACCGAGGAACTTGCTTCGCAGGTGTCCGCGGGCCGCCTCGGTGAGTACCTGGGGGTCGGATTCGCCTGCGGTCGTGCCGAGGTGTTCGTGGAACGTCTCGCCAACCTCTTCTTTTTTAATGTGAATGGCAGGCAGCACGATATGGCTGGGGTGCTCGCCCCGCAGTTGCACGATTCGCTCCCCGAGATCGGTGTCGACGACGTCGATACCCTGCTCAAGCAGGTATTCGTTGAGGCCGCACTCCTCGGTCAGCATGGACTTGCTCTTGATGATCTCGTGAGCGTTGTTTTCGACCAGCAGTTGGTGCACGATCCGGTTGTGCTCAGCAGCGTCGGCGGCCCAGTGGACGACGGCCCCCAGGCGGGCGGCGTTGGCTTCGAACTCTTGCAGGTAGTCTCCCAGATTCGCGATGGTGTGCCGCTTGATCGTCGCCGCTTGCTCGCGCAGGTACTCCCACTCAGGCAGCGACTGGGATTGCCGGTCTCGCTTGACGCGGACGAACCACAGGGCGTCGTCGTGCCAGTGCGATCGCGGCACATTGTTAACGAAGTCCTTAGCGGCCTCAGGGTGATCGACGATGGGGAGCATGCGGGAGAGTGGGGTCCAGAAGGAAAGAGGTCGAGGTTCGGAAGCTAGGAGCTAGGAGCTAGCTCCCGTCCGGCGAGGACTTGAGCGATATGCATGACCTGGAGGGGCATTTTTCGGCGACTGATCAGGCCTTGCATGTGCATCAGGCAGCTCATGTCACCTGCAATCATAACCTCACTGCCGGCAGCGATGTGATCTTGGACCCGGTCGACGCCCATGGCGACACTGGTCTCGCGTTCAGTCACGGCGAATGTGCCGCCGAATCCGCAGCACTCGTCAGTGCGGGTGATCGGCATGATTTCGACGTCGTCGAGTGATTCGAGCAGGGTGCGGAGGCGATTGACGCGGGGTATCGGGCGCTCGCTGGATGGTCCGAGCCGCAGTTCCCGCAGCCCGTGGCAACTCGCATGGATGCTGACTTTGTGTGGAAATCGTCCTTTGATTTGTTGCAGGCCCAGCTGATCGACGAGGAATTCGCAGAGTTCGAAGGTCGAGTCGCGGACGTGCAGGTATTTCTCGTCGTCGGGTTCGAAGTAATCCGCGTAGTGGTTGCGGATCATCGACGTGCAGCTGCCCGAGGGGCAAACGATGGCGTCGTAGTCTGAAAACATCTCCACGTACTGCTTTGCTACCGGGGCCGCATCGGCCGAGCACCCTGTGTTCGCCATCGGTTGGCCACAGCAGGTTTGCGACGGTGGAAAGTGAACGGTGAGCCCTTGGGCTTCGAGCAGTTCGAGCGTCGCAATCGCTACGTCCGGAAAGAATTGGTCGATATAGCAGGGGACGAATAGGGCGACATTCATGAAGCGAGCCAGGAAATCAGAGCCAGAGAATTGCGTGTGCTGTGCCCGGTAGCATGAACGGGCTGGTCGCGAACTGCAAGTCAGGCGGCATCCACGTGGGAGGTGTGAACCGGCGTCTTGTTCATTTCCCCGCGGGTTTTCCCGCGGGGAGGCATGCTGCCTCGTCCACTACTAAAACCGGCACTTATTCATCGTGTGTTGCTAAGTGCCGTTCAGCGATCGCCACCGGCGCGATGATGCTGGGTTTGGTTACATGTCGACCCAGACGTTGCCGTCTTGGGAACTCTTGACGGCGGCTTCGATGAAGGCCATCCCGGTGTACCCATCGTCAATGTTGGCGTAGAGGTTGCCATCACAGTCGAATGGTTTCCCGTCGTTGTACAGCCGGACGTCTTGTTCGAAACAGCGGTGAAGGCGTGCGAATGCGTCGTGAAACGCTTCGGGGTGTCCGGCGGGGACATTGGGTTCGGCCATCAGGTCTTCGGGCAGATCGCCTAAAAATCCATCGTTTGCCGAGACAGCACCGCGGAAATAGGTGCGGTCGGGTTGGCCGGGCAGCTGGATCTTGACTTCCTCAGGGAATTCCTGACGCCACGAAAGGGTGCCTTTCGTGCCGTTGACCTCGATGCCGAGGTCATTCTTGTGGCCGATCGCGATTTGCGAAGCTCGGACCATGCCTTTGCCGCCGTTGGACAGTTCCACGTAGCTGGTGAAGTGATCGTCGAGCATGCGGCCCTTCACGTACGTCTCCAGGTGGGCTTGCACGCGTTGGACATTCAGGCCGGTGACGTAGCGGAGTTGCATCAGAGCGTGCGTCCCGATATCACCGCCGCACAAGCTCGCCCCGGACTTTTTGGGATCGACTCGCCACTCGGCTTGAGCGTTGCCGGAATCTTCCGTTCGTTCGGCCAGCCAGCCCTGCAGGTAGTAGGAATCGACCCAGCGGACGTCGCCCAACAAGCCGCTCGTGACGATAAATCGTGAGAAGCGGCTGGTCCAGTGCCCCAGATAGGTGTGCGAGACGGCGAAGGGGACGTTGTTTTCCTTGACTGCTGCAACGAGCTGTTTGGCTTCGTCGAGATTGATCGTCAGCGGTTTCTCGCAGAACACCGGGATGCCCGCCCGGACACACTTGATGGCTGGGTCAAAGTGAACGTGGTTGGGCGTGACGATGAGTGCGTAGTCGATCCGCTCGCCGACGGGCTTAGCGGATTCCTGCTCAATCATTTCGTCGTAGCTGTCGTAGCCTTTGATGGGGTAATCCCATTGTTCAGCTTCGGATTGAGCAATTTTCGCATCGGGATGGAGTGCCGCGACCGTCACCCGGCGAGTGCCGTCGAAATGAATTGCACGTTGGTGAGGTTGGACGATAAAAGCACCGCCGCCGCCGCCGATCAAACCAACATTCAGGGGTCGCTTCGCCATTTTCTTTGCTCGCTGGGCTCTAGTTGTTTGCTCTGATTCATCGAGCCGGTCGGCCCGATACGCAGCTCAGGAGTATAGCGGGTGGGGAGGCATCGAACAGCCACGACGCCGCGTGCCCGATTATTTCCAATCGTTTGCTTAAAAGCCACCTCGCCGCTGCTACAATAGGCGGACGAGCGTTTGATGATCTGACGGCCTCTCTCTGCAACTACGATTTGAGCAACACTATGAATCCTCTCTCGATTACTCTCAGCGGGGCGTCCTTTCTGGGGGCGGGGTTGAGCAATTTCAACACGGCGGTGTTGATTGGCGCGCTAGTCGTCTTTGTCCTCATTCTGCTGATCTTCTTCGTTTTCGCCAAATACTTTGGGTTGTGGATCCAGTCGGTCCTCACTAAATCCAATATTGGCTTCTCCGACTTGATCGCGATGACGTTTCGCAAGGTCAACTCGCGTTCCATCGTGCGTGCCAAAATCATGGCCACCCAGGCCGGGTTGGACGATCCGGAGTTGACCGGCGGCGCCCTCGAGGCTCACTACTTGGCCGGCGGCAATGTGCAGCAGGTGATACGGGCGCTGATTGCGGCAAAGAAAGCCAAGACGATATCACTGACGTTTCGGGAGGCGACCGCCATCGACTTGGCCGGGCGAGACGTGCTCGAGTCAGTGCAAACAAGCGTCTACCCCAAGGTCATCGATTGTCCGCCGCGGGGCGCCGCAAAACCCTCGCTCGATGCGGTGGCCAAAGACGGCATCCAATTGAAGGTCAAGGCGCGGGTGACCGTGCGGGCGAACCTGCAGCAATTGATCGGTGGTGCGACCGAGGAGACGATCATTGCCCGTGTCGGGGAAGGCATCGTTAGCGCGATCGGCAGCGCCGCCAATCACAAGGCGGTCTTGGAGAATCCCGACGTGATCAGCAAGGCGGTTTTGGCCAAGAAGCTCGATTCTCAGACAGCGTTCGAAATCGTTTCGATTGACATCGCCGACATCGATGTCGGAGCCAATATTGGTGCTCGTTTGCAAGCCGATCAAGCCGAGGCGGACACGGCGGTCGCCCGTGCTAACGCGGAGAGCAAACGTGCCGCAGCGGTCGCCGAAGAGCAGGAGATGCAGGCCAGGATTGAGCAGAGTCGAGCCGAGGTTGTCGAAGCAGAAGCTGCTGTGCCTCACGCCATGGCCGCTGCGTTCCACAGCGGGAATCTGATGATCATGGACTACTACCGGATTAAGAACGTCATTGCCGATACCGACATGCGTCGCTCGCTCTCGGGTGAGCGGTCCGAGTCGGCTAGTATCGAAGCACATCATTAATCGCCTAGAAGGAGATTGCGACAATGCCCAATGATCTCGAGGAGTTCCTGCGACAAGCCGCTGCGATGCGGCAGCGTAAGATGGTCCAACGACGGGCCGATGCCGATCGGCAACGTGAGCGGCGGTCGCGGACGCGGCCACGCCCCTATTCCGATGCCCGCCGAGAGCGGGAGGCCGAGGACGATGCTGGGTATTACGATGACCTCGACGAGGAGGTCTTCGGTGAGCAGGACATCGAAATTCTCGATGCCGTGCATTTAGATAGCGATGATCGGGATCGCGACGGCATGCCCAGAGAACGCTCGCTGAGCACGATGGCGAGGGCTAAAATCCGGAGCCCTGATCGTAACCCGAGCCAGCACTCGCAGGAGCGAGACAGTCCCGCCGACGCCCTGCGTGAGATGTTTCGTCGACCCGATGGTTTGCGGCAAGCGTTCTTGATCCGCGAAGTTCTCAACCGACCTCGGTTTTAGGGCCGTTCGATCCAGGGATTCTGCGTTTTGCTAACCTGGACGTTCTCTTGCAAGAATTTAACGATTTTTGGGATCACGGTGGCGTCGTCGTTGATCAATGCGGGGCCACTCAAATTGGTCTTTGGCAAAACCATTTCAAAGCCGCTCGCCGTGCCCCGGTTGAAGCGTTTTTTCATCGTCTCCAGCCGACTGCCCATCCGCTCAGACTCACTCCCCTGAGAGCTGCTCTTGCCGGCCACGATCATCGTCGGCAGCCGCATCAAGATTGGGTCGGTGGCTGGCGCACTCATCGCGAGCCCATGCAGATTCTTCTCCGGTGAAACGTAGACAAGCGCCTTGACGTCTTGTCCCTGTTTCATTCGTCCGACACTGGGGATCTCCCAGTCTCGAATCGACCAATACCCGGCCAGGATCGCTCCCTCTTCCACGCCGAGCATGCACAGCGCATTGAGATTCAGACGCCCGGCGTTGTTTTCCTCTTTGAGGAATTGCTTCGCTACCTCGAGGTCATAGCGTACGATCGCGTCGGTGTCCCGCTTTCCCATCGTGGAAATGTTGAAATCCCGTTCGGTGCCGGTGCGATCACGGTACGTCTTGCTGTTGCCGTGGCCACGATACTCGACCACGATCGCAGCGAAGCCCGCATCGCGGAGGGCAGTGCACAGTTTCAGATAGGGTGCCGCTTGACCCTTCCATTCGTGCACGATCATCACGGGGATGCCCTCTTTCCCCTCGGCGGATGGGAAGTAGTACGCGGTAATCTTGAGGCCGTCCTTGGTGGTCAGGAGTTCAGGTCGCGGTTGGAGTGCGGGATCCTTTTCCTGCTTGCTCTCTTTGGGCTTGGCAGGCCGCTGGGCGGAGACGGCGTGCGGAGCCAGAGGCAGTGCGAAGGTGAACAACGCGGCCACCGTCATGATCCAGTGGCGGCCAGGCAGGCGAGATATGTGATCAGGGCTTTTGCGATCGAACATGGTGATCAACGGCATTGGGGGAAAGGAGCGTGCAGCTCTATTCTAGCCCATGGCGCAGCGGAATGCAGGTGAATTGTTGCCGAGAGAGGGATGGCTCGTCGGGGAGGGATTGCCGCCAACAGGCGACTCGGACAAGATATTGGATGACGCCTTCACCAATCTGATTGAAACGAAAGATGCCGAAATGACTCAACGCGCAGTACTCGCCGGTGGATGTTTCTGGGGGATGCAGGACCTGATCCGGAAGATGCCCGGTGTGAATCAAACCCGGGTCGGTTACAGCGGTGGTGACGTGCCCAATGCGACCTATCGCAACCATGGCACCCATGCCGAGGCGATTGAGATCGAGTTCGACCCTGAGCAAATCAGCTATCGCGAACTGCTGGAGTTCTTCTTCCAGATCCATGATCCCACCACCCGCAATCAACAAGGCAATGATCGCGGCACCTCCTATCGATCAGCGATTTACTATGTTGACGAATCGCAGCGACAGGTCGCTGTCGACACGATTGCCGATCTCGACGCCGCTGGGATCTGGCCGGGCAAAGTAGTTACCGAGGTCGAACCTGTCGGCGATTTCTGGGAAGCCGAACCCGAGCACCAAGACTACTTAGAACGTGTCCCGCAAGGTTATACCTGCCATTTCATTCGTCCTGACTGGGTGCTTCCCAATCGCGGCTGACTTCGGCAGCCAACGCATGGAACCTGTCGAGCCAGGAGGCTGTGATGGCGTGTGCGATGCTAGCGTCGGGGGATTGCCGCAGCTGTTCAGCCGGTTGTCCCCAATAGAAGCTGATCCAACCATCGATAAATTCAGCTGATTTCTCAATGAACTCAACCAGCTCGTCTTCGGAGCACTTCAGCGGGAACATCTCTTCGACGACCAGCGGCTTGCCGATGTCGTATGCCCGCAGGGCCTCGAGTGCTTCGGCGACTTCACCTTGATTCGGGTAGAAATGCACTGAGACAAAATCGAGCCGCGCTCCGACCTCGGGCGAATAGAACAGCGGTTTGCCACCGCCGAAGACAAATACCCAGGGGATCACTCCGACAGTCACGAGGTGCCGGTCGTCCTCTTTCTTGATGGCATCGACCATGCGACTGACCCAAGCCCCAGCAACCTCCTGTCGGGAGCGTCCAGCCATGTCGAGTGTCAGGCGTTGCGTGAAGAACTTGCCATCGAGTTCGCCGCCGAGCCACTCGGATTCGGGCGTTTTACCGGCCAGGATCGGTTCGTTCATCAGGTCGTAACAGAACACGGCGGGGCTGTCGCGGCAAACCGACGCCACCGATTCCCAAAAGAAGGCTTGCGTGCGCCACCGTTCTTGCTCGCTTTGGCGGTCATACCACTCCGGAATGTTGGCCTTGTGATAGCAAGCCAAACCCGTGATATCGAGATAGAAACCCTGCTGCTCGGCGAGTTCGAGCAGCTTCCGCAATTGATCGAGCGCGGCTGGATTGGCACGGTCGTGTGAGTCTAAGAATTTACCAAGCTGGAGATGGATGCGAACGCAGTTCGCCCCGAGCAATCGGATCTCCTCAAAATCTTCGACGACTTCGTCCCAGCGGTCGATCCAGTACTCGTCGAGCAGCTCGCCGGCGGCGTTGTGATCATAGTTCACGCCCCAAACGACAAATCGTTCACCGGTGTCGGTACGAATGAAATGTGTTTGGTCCTCAGAGATACCAAGAGGTGCGAGGCTCGGGTCGACGGAGCTTTGACAGTACGCCGGTGCGGCAGCAGCTAGGCACCCGACGATCGTTAGCAGGATCCAACGCATGAGATTTCACTTTGGTTTGCGTTCGCGAGTTCGGCCCAGCGATAGATGGGGATACCAGCATTCTACGGAATCGAGTCAGCCACGTGGGCAACGAGTCGCTGAAGGTCAATCGATTAGGCAGGAGAAGCAGACTCGGTGCCTCCTCCAACACGGCACTCAATGTTCTCGGCTTGCTTGAGCACATCGGGAGAAATGCTTCCGCACAATTCTTGTGAGCCGACGTCGCTAGCCGCGGGTAACAGCGGCTAGCGCCATCGGCTCATTCCACCTCATTCCACCGAAAAACTTCACCCGACCGGCTTCACTCTGTGGGTGCGTCGACGGCCCCCTCTGCATGCGTTTGGCCCGGTGTTTGCTTTTTGTGAGTACCCCGCCGTGTGACGGCCGCTGATTCGTGAGTGCCCGAACACGTGATCGATAAGAAAAGACCGCTTTTTGCGGAGTCATTTCCTTCCAACACCGCCTCGAGCCGATCGCGTCCTGTCGCACGAATTGCAAGTCTTGCATGCAAGATTCTGCAGGTACTTGCAGTGTTTTGCAGATGTAGTCAGGGGACTGCAGACACGCTGGTGTCCTTGTCGGGTGCCCTTGTCGGGTGCCAGCGGGCGAGCAGATCTTCTGCGCCGACAAACTCCTTCCTACCAAGTGATCCGGATGGCGACGCCGCCGGGATTCTTCAAACGTTGCACTATGAAAATTCGACCTTTTGCCGTCTTCATGCTGTTGTTCTTCGTGCTGTCTCTGCCGGCGTGCGACAAGATCAGCAGGCTCAAGGATCAGTACTCCGGATCGCCGCATAGCGCCGAGGGAACGGACGCAGAAGGAGAGCATGCTGGGCCGGAGCATGGGGAGGGCGAGCATGGGGATGGCGAGCATGCCGCCGGCGGTCACGAGCATCAGCATAAGATTGTGGTAACCAGTCCCGTTGAGAAGGACGTTGTCAGCACTCAAGAATACGTTTGTCAGATTCACTCCTGGCGGCATATCGAGGTGTGCGCCCTTGAGGGTGGATACCTGGAGTCGATCGATGTGCAGGAGGGGCAGTTGGTCAAGAAAGGCCAGCGGATATTTAAGATTCTTCCAGTGCTATATGAAGCCAAACTAGCGGCGGAAACGGCTCACGCGGAATTGATGCGAATTCGACGTGACAACACGAAACGACTATTCGAGCAAAACATTGTTTCGGCGCCCGAGGTGGCTTTGGCCAATGCCGAGTTGGCCAAGGCTGAGGCAGAGGTGAAGCTCGCCCAAGCCGAGATGGATTTCGCTGATATCAAGGCGCCCTTCGACGGTATTGTCGACCGCCAATACCATCAACCGGGCAGCCTGATTTCTGAAGGCGACATGCTGACGACACTGTCCGACAACAGCACCATGTGGGTGTATTTCAACGTACCTGAAACGCGATATCTCGAATACCAAACCGATCCAGACCGCGATCAATTGCGGGTGCAATTGAAACTCGCCAATCACCAAATCTTTCCTCATGACGGAAAAATTGGTGCGATTGAAGCCGATTTCAATAACGAGACAGGCAACATTTCATTTCGCGCCGATATCGAAAACCCCGATCGCTTATTGCGGCACGGTCAAACCGGCACGATTCTACTCAGCCGCGACGTCAAGGACGCCATTGTGATTCCTCAGCGGGCGACCTATGAGATCCTAGCTAAAAAATACGCCTTCGTCGTGGGAGAGGACAACGTGGTCCATCAACGCGATATCACGATCGCAAGCGAAAAAGATGATATCTACTTGATCGCCGATGGCCTCGATGTCAACGACAAAATCATTCTCGAGGGGAGCAGGCAGGTGCGTGACGGCGACAAGATTGAATACGAGTATCAGGCTCCGGAAGAAGTCTTGAAAAACCTGAAGTACCACGCCGAATAAACGCTGCGGCCCGAGTGGGGTGTCCCATCGGTCCGGTTCTTCTCCGCATTCTCGATCGTCAAGTGACGACAGCTACGAAGCCATTGCATCTCTATGTTCGCACGAATTCTCCACCGCCCTGCCCTGGCAATTGTCATTTCCCTGTTGATCCTGTTCATGGGTGGGTTGGCGATCAACACGCTGCCGATCTCGCAGTTTCCTTCGGTGGCGCCGCCGAGCGTAAGGGTCTCGGTGTCCTATCCGGGTGCAAGTGCCAAGATTCTCATCGATTCAACGATGGTGCTCTTGGAACAGGCCATCAATGGGGTGCAGAACATGCGTTACATGATGGGCGACGCGACCAGTGCGGGTGAGGGAACGATCCAGATCATCTTTGAGCCGGGCACCGACCCCAATGTGGCGGTGATGAATGTCAATAACCGTGTCCAGGCGGTGAAGAACAACCTACCACCGATCGTAGAGCGCGAAGGGATCATCGTTCGTCAAAACATGACGAGCATGTTGATGTACGTCAATATTTTCAGTGACGATCCGAACGTTGACCAGAACTTTCTCTACAACTACGCCAGTGTCAATGTGCAGCGTGAGTTGCAGCGAATTCAGGGCGTGGGGAGCGCCCAGATCTTAGGCAACCGGTCCTATGCGATGCGTGTCGAGTTGGATCTCGAGCGGATGCGTGCCTACAACCTCGATGCCGAGGGGGTCATGGAAGCGCTCGACGAGCAGAGCATGATCGGTTCGCCCGGGCGGCTCGGTCAAGCGACTGGGTCGACATCGCAAACGCTGGAGTACGTGTTGACGTGGATTGGACGCTACAAAACGCCGGAGGAGTATGAGAAAATCATTCTGAAAGCAAACTCTGAAGGAGAAATCTTGCGTCTCGGTGACGTCGCGGATATCAAGCTAGGTTCCTCATTCTACGACCTCTATTCAGACATCGATCGTCTGCCCTCGGCAGCCATCGTGTTGAAGCAGACACCTGGATCCAATGCCGCCGACGTGATCGAGAAGGTCAAAGAGAAGGTTGAGCAGATCAAACAGGAGTCTTTTCCGCCGGGCATGGATTACGCCTTCACCTACGACGTTTCCAATTTCTTGGATGCTTCGATCGAAAAGGTGCTCCATACGCTTTTCGAGGCGTTCATCCTCGTTTCACTGGTGGTTTATTTATTCCTCGGCGACTTTCGTAGTACGTTGATTCCGACGTTGGCCGTGCCCGTTTCGCTGATCGGGACGTTCTTCTTTATGCTGATGTTCGGGATGTCGATCAACCTGATCACGTTGTTCGCGTTGGTGTTGGCGATCGGGGTGGTGGTTGATGATGCGATCGTGGTCGTCGAGGCAGTTCACGAAAAAATGCATGCCAAGCACATCGGGCCGTATCAGGCGACGCAGGAGGTGATGCGCGAGATCAGCGGTGCGATCATTGCGATCACGTTGGTCATGACCGCGGTATTCATTCCCGTGACCTTCATGACGGGACCGGTGGGCGTTTTCTATCGTCAGTTTGCCTTAACGATGGCGATGTCCATTGTAATTTCCGGCGTCGTGGCATTGACGCTGACGCCGGTTCTCTGTGCGATGATCTTGAAGCCGCATTCTGATCATGCAAGACAAGCGGGGATTGTCGGTTGGATCAATCGGCTCTTCCAGCGAATTGCTGGGGGGAATGCCTTTTTATTGCGGGGCCTGTTATGCATTCTGCTGGCCTTGGCCGTCGGCGCAGCAGTGTACGCACTCTTGCATGTTGAAATCGTCCATGAGGTGATCTCCGAGCAGGTTGCGTTGACCGAAACGACGGTCAGGGTGATCGTTGGGATCGCTACCGCGTTGGCAGTGTTTGCTTTCCGAGCGAAGTTTTCTGGCTTCGACGGAGAAGAGAAGAAACGCAGTCCGCTGGGGATGTTTCTGTATGGCTTTGATCGGGGCGTTGAGAAAATCACGGACGGGTACGCAGGAATCCTGCGCCGCATCATCCGCCGCCGCGTGGTGACAATGCTCGTTATCGGCGCGTTTGCTTACGGCATCTTCTATGTCAACCAAACCCTCCCGACTGGATTCATTCCATTGGAGGACCAAGGCATGATCTATGGGATTGTGCAGACACCACCGGGATCGACGTTGGAATACACCAACGGCAAGTGTCATGAGTTGCAAGCGATTTGCAAGAAACTCGATGCGGTCGTCTCGGTCTCCTCGATCGCCGGTTATGAGGTGCTCACCGAGGGACGCGGTTCCAATGCCGGCACTTGCATTATCAACCTCAAACCCTGGGCCGAACGCGAGCTGACGTCGAAGGAGGTCATTGAGGAACTCGAAGAGATGGGCCAAGAGATCGCAAACGTCAAGCTCGAATTCTTTGAGCCGCCGGCGGTCCCGGGTTTTGGAGCGGCGGGTGGTTTTTCAGTGAACCTGCTCGATAAGACAAATAGTGGTGACTACAAGTTGCTCGGAGAGCAGACCGAAAAGTTCATGGCGGCGTTATCGGAGCGTAAGGAATTGAAGGGTCTGTTTACGTTCTTTGCTGCAGATTATCCCCAGTATGAGGTCGTCATCGATAACGACAAGGCGATGCAGAAAGGCGTCTCGATTCGCAAGGCGATGGACAACCTTTCCATCGTCGTCGGGAGTACTTGGGAGCAAGGCTTCGTACGCTTTGGACAGTTTTACAAAGTCTACGTTCAGGCCAAACCCGAGTTCCGTCGCTTTCCACAGGATCTCGAGAGCTTTTTCGTCAAGAACGAAGACGGTGAAATGGTGCCGTACTCCGCGTTCATGCGAATCGTCAAAAAACAGGGGCTCAATGAGATCAGTCGCTACAACTTGTATCCAACCGCTCCGATCCAGGGTGCCCCGGCGAAGGGTTACAGCAGTGGCGAGGCGATTGCTGCGATTCAAGAGGTGGCGGCTGAAACGCTGCCCCATGGATTCGATATTGGGTGGCGTGGCCTAGCCTATGACGAGGCGGACAAAGGAAACACAGCAGTCTATATCTTTTTGATTGTGGTGATCTTTGTGTACATGGTGCTGGTTGGCCAGTACGAGAGTTTTCTTTTGCCGCTGGCGGTGATCACATCGTTGCCGGTTGGTTTGTTCGGTTCATTTCTGTTGTTGAAGTATCTCGGGCTCGCCAATGATGTCTATTGTCAAATTGGTCTGGTTATGCTGGTTGGACTGCTGGGCAAGAACGCTATTTTGATTATCGAGTTTGCAGTTCAGCGTCGTCAGGAGGGTTTGTGTTTGGTCGAGGCAGGGATCGAGGGAGGTCGCTTGCGATTCCGACCTATTTTGATGACGTCCTTCGCTTTCATCGCGGGGTTGATTCCGTTGGTTCGTGCCACGGGGGCGGGGGCGATCGGCAACCGCACCATCGGGACGACGGCAGTCGGTGGGATGTTGATGGGCACGCTCGTGGGTGTCCTGGTGATCCCAGGGCTCTACTACATTTTTGCGAAGCTGGCCGATGGCAGGACGCTGATTCGCGATGAACACGATGGGCCTCTGAGCGAGATATTTGAAGGCGAGACTCACGTCGCCAGCGAGAGACCGCAGGAGTAGCTGCGCAGCGTTTGCTGGCAGCTGAGAGTTGTTGTCTTCCCCGGGGGGCTGACCCATTTATCAGGTCCGTTTTCGGATCGAGCGAGCCTGGGTCCGGTTGTGCCGGTTGTAACTTTTCGCTCGCCTTTAATCAGGTATATCACCCGCAACATGTGCACGACTGATAAAGAAGGAACCCCGATTGAGTCGATAATGGTCAATAGTTTTGGTCGACGTGAGAGTACTCGTGGGACACCAGTCCACAGGGATTCCTCAGAACGGTCCGCTCGGAACAGTCGGTTCAGGCAAGGATGCCTGAGGTTCTCGCCAGCCGATGGTTACGCACTTCATTTTGCCTGCCATTGACCGGGCAACCAGAAGCGGTTGTTTCTGGATCAAGACGTTAAAGGAGTAACAAGGATGAACACCTTTTTAAGATTCACGATCACACGCCGTAGGCGGATCGCAATTACCACCGCGATTGTTTCTGGTTCGCTCGTCGTCCTACCATCGTGCAACATTCCCTGTCTCCGCCGGCCTCAGACGCAAGCCCCGTTGCCGCAAGCTTACCCAGCAGGGAACAACGGAGTCGTTAGTGCTGACAACGACGGTGGAGAGATTTATGATGTGCCGATCCAGGTTCAAGATCCTCTTACGCAGTCCAGTGCCCAGCCCGCAGACTTCAACGAACATGTGGTGGCGACGAAAGACAGCGATAGCTCGGTGAGCTTCGCTAGCTTTCTCAAGAACGGGGATGAGCTCGACCTTCGTCGCGACGCACCGACTACCGATACCGTCGAGAGCCCGGCCGAGGTGGTAATTGATTCCTATGACGAGGTGGTGATTGATTCTTATGAATCGACCTCGAGTCTGGATCCCACACTGACTGAGGTGGCGGTGGCGCCGGCCGAGGTGTATCCAGCTCCCATCGACGGAGCGGCGACGGAATTGGTCTTTGACGAGATGTCGATGGATTTCGGTCCGTCGAGTCTGCAGAATTCATCGATGCTCGGATGGCACGAATTTTTTGCCGACGCAAACCTTTCCGATTTGATTGGCCAGGCGATGCTCGGCAACCAGGAACTCAAAATCCTGGCCGAAGATATACAAATCGCCCACAACGAAGTCTACAAACGCAGTGGTGAGTATCTGCCGTTTGTGACCCTGGGTGGGGGAGTGGGAGTCGACAAGCCGAGTTTGTTTTCGGCGCGGGGGACGGTTGAAGACCAGCTCAGCCCGGTGCCGGGAGTCAATTTTCCCGACCCTCTGCCAGACTTTCTCCTCGCGACCAATGTTTCGTGGGAGATCGACATTTGGAACAAACTGCACAATGCCCAGTACGCTGCCTGTATGCGATACTTAGGCACGCGTGACGGTTGGAACTATGTCGTTACACGGATGGTTTCCGAGGTTGCCGAAAACTACTACGAGTTGATGGCTCTCGACAACCAAATGGCAACTCTCGATGCCACCATCAGGCTTCAGGAAAGGAGTCTGGAGACGGCTAAGGCGATGAAGGAACAGGCGCGCGGCAACGAGTTGGCGGTGCAGCGTTTCCAGGCGGAGGTGCAGAAGAATCAAAGCGAGAAACTGATCATCTCGCAACAGATTGTCGAGGCAGAGAACCGCATCAATTTCTTGCTCGGACGTTACCCTCAACCTGTGAAGCGTTCGTCGATCGACTACATCGATCTCAATATGCAGACGCTCAACATCGGTGTTCCATCTGAATTGTTACGCAACCGTTCGGACATTCGTCAGGCCGAGCGAGAGTTGCGTGCTGCCGGTCTCGATGTCAAAGTCGCTCGCGCTCGATTCTATCCATCGCTGACTCTGACTGCGGGTGTCGGCTATCAGGCATTCAATCCGCGGTACATGTTTTGGACGCCGGAGGCACTGATCTACCGTCTCGCAGGCGACCTCGTCGGCCCCCTGATCAATAAAAGGGCGATTCAGGCCGACTATAAAGATGCCAATGCCGAGCAGTTGCAGGCTGTCTACAGCTACCAGCGTACGATTTTGGAAGCATTCATTGAAGTCACCAACCACATGGCCAAGGTTGAGAACTATCGCAAGAGCATCATCGAGAAGAAGGAACAGCTCGACGCACTCGTCGCATCGATCGACAGCGCCACGCTGCTCTTTCAGAATGCGGAGGGTGAGTATCTCGATGTCTTGTTAGCTCAGCGGGACATGAACGAAGCCAAGATGGTGTTGATCGATACGAAACAGGAGCAATTGTCGGCTGTCGTGAATGCCTACCAGGCGCTCGGCGGCGGCGGAGTGCTCGCCGGTTACCAGTGATCCATCGCTAGCCGACGGCCCTACTCAGCCGACAGGGATCCTGCGGCTTACGACTGATTGCTTAGCGCGTAGCGTTGTTGCAGCGACTCGACTTCCATCTCTCGTTCTCGGACGGCTCTCATCGCGCGGACGGCGGCATCGGCTGCGGCCAGAGTGGTGATGCAGGGAACGCCATGTTGAACACCGGCGGCTCGGATTTTACCTTCGTCGGTGCGTGCTCCTTTACCGCTGGGCGTGTTGAGGATCAATTGGACGTCGTCGTTCTTGAGATAGTCGATCAGGTTGGGGTGTCCTTCGGCGATCTTTTTAACCTGCGTGACCGCGATACCAGCTTCGCTCAATCGCTGCGCGGTGCCTTCGGTGGCGAGTAGTTCAAACCCGAGTTCGTTGAGAGATTTACCGAGTTCGACCACGTCGTCTTTATGCCGCGCCGAGAGCGAAAGGAAGATCTTGCCCGATTCGGGCAAGACAGTGCCGGCGGCGAGTTGGCTCTTGGCGAATGCCATGGAGAACACTTGGCTGATCCCCATCACTTCACCAGTGCTGCGCATCTCGGGGCCGAGGACGATGTCGACGCCAGCGAATTTGCGGAACGGGAACACGCTCTCTTTGATGGAAACGTGGCGGGGGATCGGTTCAGTGGTGATCCCGAGTTCGGCGAGCGTCTTGCCCGCCATGACTTTGGTGGCGATTCCCGCGACGGGGACACCCGTGGCTTTGGCAACGAAGGGTACCGTGCGGCTGGCCCGCGGGTTGACCTCGAGTATGTAGACCTGAGGTCCATCGGCTTCGATCTTGACCGCGAATTGGATGTTCATCAGTCCAATCACGTTGAGCCGGGCGGCCAGTTTTCGCGTGGCGTCGCGGATATCGGCGAGCACCGGTTGGGGCAAGCTGAACGGTGGGATGCAACAGGCCGAATCACCGGAGTGAACACCAGCTTCCTCGATATGTTCCATGATGCCCATGATGACACAATCGGTGCCGTCGCTGATCGCATCGACATCCACTTCGGTGGCATCTTCGAGGAAGCGGTCGATGAGGACGGGTTGTCCATCGGCGACGATGAAGGCTTCGGCAACGTACCGTTCGAACTGGGCGCGGTCGTAGCAGATTTCCATCGCGCGTCCGCCGAGCACGAAACTGGGACGGACCAGGGCGGGAAAGCCGATTCGCTTGGCTTCGACGCGCGCCTCTTCCATGTTGCGAGCGATTCCCGACGGCGGTTGCCGCAGCCCGAGTTCATTGATCAAGCTTTGGAACAGTTCACGGTCTTCGGCCGCGTCGATCGTGTCCACGCTCGTGCCGATGATCGGGACGCCGGATTGTTGCAGGCCCCGGGCCAGGTTCAGTGGCGTTTGCCCGCCGAACTGCACGATGACGCCGTCGGGTTGGATCTCGTCGCAGATGTTCAAGACATCCTCGATCGTCAGCGGTTCAAAGAACAGCATGTCCGACGTGTCGTAATCGGTCGAGACCGTTTCCGGGTTGCTATTGACCATGATCGATTCGATGCCGAGTTCCTGCAGTGCGAAGGAAGCATGGCAGCAGCAGTAGTCGAATTCAATTCCTTGGCCGATACGGTTAGGTCCGCCGCCGAGGATCATGATGCGTTTTTTGTCCGTTTTAGGAGGGACTTCCGATTCCGATTCGTAGGTGCTGTAAAAATACGGCGTGAAGGCTTCAAATTCGGCGGCACAGGTGTCGACGCTTTTGAAGACCGGTCGGATGTTCTCGCTGAGGCGATGGCTACGAACCTGCAGTTCGGTTGTGCCGGTCATCGCGGCGATATGTCGATCGGAAAAGCCACGGCGTTTGAGATCTCGCAGTTTCTCAGTATCGATCTTGTCGAGTGAGCCGAGTTCGGTGATTTCGTTCTCGAGCTCGATCAGGTGCATGAGGTGTTCGAGGAACCACTCATCGATGTGCGTCAGGGCGTGGATGTCGGCAACGCTCATGCCCGATTTCATGGCATAGCGGATGTAGAAGACGCGTTCGCTACCAGGGGTGCTGAGTTTGGCGCGAATTTCGTCGCGGTCGGGTTGTTCGTCGGTGCCCCATTTATCTTTGGGGTCACTGCCGAACCCGAAGGCGCCGACCTCGAGCCCGCGGAGTGCTTTTTGGAAGGACTCTTGGAACGTACGGCCGATGGCCATCGTCTCGCCCACGCTCTTCATCTGGGTCGTCAACGTCGCATCGGCTTCGGGAAACTTCTCGAAGGCGAAGCGTGGGATTTTCGTCACGACGTAGTCGATCGTCGGTTCGAAGCAGGCTTTCGTTTTCTGCGTGATATCGTTGGGGAGTTCCCACAGTCGGTAGCCGATTGCCAGCTTAGCGGCAATTTTCGCGATCGGAAAACCAGTCGCTTTGCTGGCCAGGGCGCTGCTGCGACTGACCCGCGGGTTCATCTCGATCACGATCATCCGTCCGGTATCGGGCTGGATCGCGAATTGGATGTTGCTGCCGCCAGTTTCGACGCCGATCTCGCGAATCACTGCCAGCGAAGCGTCTCGCATCCGCTGGTATTCCTTGTCCGTGAGCGTTTGAGCGGGAGCGACGGTGATCGAGTCGCCCGTGTGCACGCCCATCGCGTCAAAGTTCTCGATGCTGCAGATCACGACAACGTTATCGTCGCGGTCGCGCATGACCTCCATCTCGTACTCTTTCCAACCGATGATCGATTCCTCGATCAGGACTTCGGTGACGGGCGATTGGTCGAGCCCATTCTGAACGAGCGCATCGAAGTCATCTTTGTTGTAGGCGATTGCCGAACCGGAGCCGCCCATGGTGAAGGACGGCCGCACGACAGCGGGCAGCCCCACTTCGGCGAGCGCGGCGCGGGCTTCGGCGAGCGAATTGACAGTGAATCCGGTGCACACATCGAGCCCGATTTTTTCCATGGCCTCTTTGAACTGATCTCGCTCTTCGGCTTTGGCGATCACCTTGGCGTTGGCGGCGATCATCTCGACCCCATATTTCTCGAGCACGCCATTGGCGTCGAGTTCCATCGCGATATTCAGTGCCGTTTGGCCGCCGAGCGTTGGCAGGAGGGCGTCCGGACGTTCCTTCGCGATTACTTTCTCAACGACCTGCCACGTCAGAGGCTCGATGTAGGTGGCGTCCGCCGTCGCGGGGTCGGTCATGATCGTCGCTGGATTGCTGTTGACGAGCACCACCTCGTATCCCTCCTCGCGGAGCGCCTTGCAGGCTTGCGTCCCTGAGTAATCGAACTCGCAGGCTTGGCCGATCACGATCGGCCCACTGCCAATCAGGAGAATTTTTTTGAGGTCTTCGCGGCGCGGCACAGTCGTGGATTCCAGAAAGTGAGTCAGGAGTGGGGACCAAATTTCGCGGAGGATAACACGTTTTGGGTTTGGCGCAGAGGACGGTGCCTGCAGCGTTTTGTCGCGGAACGCGGTTTTCGCCGATTTGGGTGGTGTTCAGCACGAGATGCTTGGGGACAATGGGGCGACGTTTCACCTCGCTGTTCCATTTGCCTCTGCTTTTTATTCTCCATCTGATGTCCTGTCTCGCGATTTTGATCCGCCGAATCGGTCGGCATTGCCGCCTGCGGTCAGGATGTGTCGGGTTTTCCGCCGTCGGAGGCTGCTCTGACGTTCCGGAGAGGACGGTTCGGGCGGCGCCCAATCGCTGTTCCATCGCGAGTCCAGCGGCCTGGATCCTAGCGGCGTTGATGGTCTCGCCGAGTGTTTTGATGGTGGGATGCCGCGAGTCGGCCCCTGAGTTTGGCCACGACCGTGTGCGGGCCATGTCCTTGGAAATTTCTCGCGATTTGCCAACCGAGGCGGCCATGCAAGACGTCTCGGTGGTGGTGGATAAGTTGTTCGGAACGCCACAATCGCCACGTTGGCCCCGTCGTTGGATGCGCAGCGAAGCGGAGCAAAACCTGGTTTCGCTGCAGCGGCTCGAGATTGCAGCTGGTGGCGTCAGGAGCGATCAGGCCAACGTGCATTCGGGCTTGTACCAGGAGCACTGCGTGATCTGTCACGGGATCGCGGGCAGTGGCACGGGGGCGGCCTCGCGATTGCAAGTGCCTTACCCACGCGATTTCCGGGCAGGAGTTTTCAAATGGAAATCGACCACTCGCTCGGAGAAGCCGACTCGTGATGATCTCGAGCGAGCGTTGGTGTCGGGCATCCCGGGGACGCCCATGCCCAGTTTCCGGACGCTGCCTTCGTCCGATCGCGATGCGTTGGTGGACTATGTGATTTATCTGTCGGTGCGGGGTGAAGTCGAACGCCGACTGCTCGCTCACGCCGTGGATATGCTCGATTATGACGAATCGGCGCCGGCGGACGAGTTGCGAATTCAGTTGCGAGATGAAGAGGCTCTCGCCCAGCAGAGCGGAGCGGACTCCACCGCGTCGATGCAGCTCGATGAGCTAAGTGATGGGCAGCGGGCGATTGCCGATGTGATCCATGATGTCGTCGGCCGGTGGGTCAGCGCCGAGTCGTCACCGGTTCCACCGCAGCCCTCCGATGAGGGAGAGGCGTTGGCGGCATCGGTTGCCCGTGGCCGCGAACTCTTTAACGGGCCTGTCGTGGCCTGCGCGGGCTGCCATGGCCAGGATGGCGTGGGCGGTCTGCCGTCATTGGACTATGACGATTGGACGAAAGAATTCACGACGCGGATTGGGATCACCCCCGAGGACACCGAAGCAGTCAAGCCATTTCGCAAAGCCGGGGCCCTGCCACCGCGGAAGATTGAACCGCGGGTGCTCGCCGAGGGTTTGTTGCGGGGCGGCGACGATCCCGAAACACTGTATCGCCGGATTCATCACGGCATCGCAGGGACCCCGATGCCAGGGATCGAGATTGTCGTGCCCAGCGAGGAAGGAACGGGAGTGTCACCCAGGGACGTCTGGGATCTCGTGAATTTCTTAGAAGCGATGAAGAACTAAGAGCCCGTCCGTCCGCCCCCGTTTTTCTTGAACTCTCTAGCATGCGTGATACCTATCGAAGCGTTGGTGCCATTGTGGGTCTGGCCCTGGGTCTGGCCCTGATGTGGCTATTGGGACTGGGCGGCATGGTGCCGGCGGCAATTTTCGGTGCCGGTGGGGCCGTGATCGGTGGCATGAGCGGTGAGCGTCTGGCGGACCGAGGGGGGCGCTTGAAGTGACCACGCCAGCCTCCACGACTGCCTACACCGCCCCAGCGGCGGATCTGTCTGGTTCATCGGTAGCAGTTTCGCCGTGGCCGCGACGGTTGGCCTGCACGCTGGTCATTCTCGTCTGGCCGCTGATTTGGGTCGGTGGTCTGGTCACGACCTATGACGCAGGCATGTCGGTTCCCGATTGGCCGGGGACGTATGGATACAATTTATTTTTGTATCCGCTGTCGACCTGGTTGTTGGGGCCGTTTGATTTGTTCATCGAGCATGGTCACCGATTGCTGGGAGCTCTGGTGGGGTTCATTGCGATCGGGTTTCTGGTCGCAGCATGGCATGGTGACCGTCGCCGCTGGGTGACTGTGCTGGCCGCTGTGGTCTTGGTGGCGGTGATCGGTCAGGGAGTATTGGGTGGGCTGCGGGTGACGATGAGCGCGCGTGTGTTGGCGATGGTCCATGGCTGCACCGGGCCAGTCTTCTTTGCCTTGTGCGTGGTGGCTGCTTGTGTGACAGGGCGTCGCTGGCGGCCGGATGCGGTACTCGATGCCGCTGGGGTCGAGCGAGAGAATGAGACGGAATCGACGAGCGGTGAGCTGCGTGTTGTGGGCCGAGCGCAGCCCGAGACGACTTCACCGCGGATGGTATGGCCGATCTTGTTGGTGGGTGTCGCTTATCTGCAGATTCTGCTCGGGGCTCAGTTGCGGCACGCCTTGCCGACATCGAGCCCGGGGATGTTCGCACACACCGCGATGACTCATGTTGCGACGGGGGTCGCCCTGTGGTTGCTGGCCTGGGTTGTTTGGGGGGTGATGCGGGGGTGCGGCGATTTGACGCTCTCGCGTCCTGCGGCAGGCTTGGTATGCTTTGTGGCGTTGCAGCTCTTGCTAGGGGTGGGGACGTGGATCGTGAACTACGGTTATCCCGCGATCATGGATTCGTTTCCTGGCAGTTCCTCCTACCGGCTGGCGTCTAAAAACATGCTCGATGCGTGGATTGTGACGGGGCATGTGGCGACAGGTTCCTTGATTTTGGCCGTATCGACTTTATTGGCTGTGCGGTTGCGGCGACGGCGCTGGGTGCTGGCCCACGTGCCGCAGAGGTAGCTCGGCGTTTGCCGCCTGAATCGTGGCGAGCGACCTCAACATCTGACGCACTTTTTTCTATTCTGATTTTCTCTCATGACGGGGCCGCTCATGGCGACCGACTGCCGCGAATCGTCGACCGCTCTTTTGGATCAACCACTCGTGATTCCCGACGAATCTGTGACGCCCGACGAGCCGCTGACGCCGAGCGAGACTGCGCGTTCGCTCGACCGACCGCGCAGCGGTGTTGCGGATTCGGCCGACGCGGAGCCTCGGGTACCGCCGCGTGAGCGTCGCAAACGCGAACCCACACGTTTCGGGGATTTCATCGAGCTGACTAAGCCACGGATTGTGTCGATGATTTTGGTCACGACGGTGGCCTCAGCTTGGATCGGGATGTCTGCTAAGACCGGCGTGATGCTATCGCTGCCGGAGTGGTTTGCGTTGCTCCTGGGAACGGGGTTGGTCGCTGGCAGCGCGGGTGCGGCTAATCAGGTATGGGAGCGTTGGATCGATCCCTTGATGCCGCGTACGGCATCACGTCCGTTGGCATCACGGCGAATGTCGGTGGCCACAGGGGTAGCGTTTACAGCGGTCCTGGGTTTGCTGGGCACAGTGGTTCTGGCGTGGCAGTTTGGTCCTGCCCCGGCATTGGTGGGATTGGCCACCTGGGGTGTTTATGTGCTTGTTTATACCCCGATGAAAACACGGACAGCTTGGAATACGACCGTGGGCGCGATCGCCGGTGCTTTGCCCGTGTTCATGGGGTATACCGCGGCGGGCGGACAGATGACCGATTTGGCAGGATGGATGTTGTTTGGCGTTCTGGCTTGTTGGCAGTACCCACACTTCATGGCGATCGCGTGGTTGTGTCGGCATCAGTACGCCGAGGCAGGTTTTCAGATGACCACGACGATTCAACCGAGCGGCCGAAGCGCTGGCTGGCAAAGTATCGTTGGTTCGATTGCCTTGGCTGCTTGCGGTGTGACGATGTGCTTGGCTCCGGCGGGCGATTTGATTTTGTCGGTGGCGAGTTTGGTAACCTCGTTGTTGGTGGTCGCGGCGACGTGGCCGCTGTTCGTCGCGGCAGTGCGATTTGCCCGCCAGCGTGACGATCAGCACGCTCGCAAGATGATGCGTTGGTCGTTAGTTGTCTTGCCTGCGGTATTATTGGTAATGACGCTACGAGTGATCGGTCTGTGATAGCAATGGAAGACAAGAAGCAAGCTCTTGCCGCGGTTTCGGTGGCGGGATTGAGCCATCGATATGACCAGACATACGCTGTCAATGAATTGGACCTGAGTGTCCATGGCGGTGAGATCGTGGCGGTGCTCGGTCAGAACGGCAGTGGGAAAACGACTCTGTTTCGCCTCTTGAGCACGCTGTTGCCGGTCCAGCAGGGGCAGGTATCGATCGCCGGTGCCGACGTCCGCAGCGAGACGATGGCGGCCCGTGGTCGGCTCGGCATTATCTTTCAGTCGCCGAGTTTGGATATCAAGCTTACTGTGCTCGAGAATCTACGCTGCCAAGGTGCCCTGTATGGTCTGGCGGGTGATCGGCTGCGGAATCGTTGCGATGAGTTGCTGAAACAGTTTTCGCTGGAGGACCGCCGAGACGAATTCTGCCAGACGTTGTCGGGCGGGCTGAAGCGGCGAGTCGAGTTGGCCAAAGGTCTGTTACACCGGCCGCCGGTGATGCTGCTGGACGAACCGAGCACCGGGCTCGACCCCGCGGCGCGGTTGGCGTTGTGGGATGCGTTGGAGTCACTCGCTGCCGAAGGTGTGGCGGTGATGTTGACGACCCATCTCATGGACGAGGCGGCCAAGGCGTCGCGGGTGGTATTGCTCGACGCCGGGAAAAAGATCGCGGATGCCCCGCCGGCGGAGTTGCAGCGAGCCGTGGGGGATCGCGTGCTGAGTATCGTCGCCGAGGATCTCTCAGGAGCGGAGTCCTATCTGCGAGATGAAATGGATCTGATCCCGCTGCGTATCGGCAAGACGCTGCGATTGACGAGTGAGCAATCCGGATCGCGTGACCTGGCCGACTTGCTGTCCCCGATTGCCGAGCGGCTCGGTGACTCGGTCGAGTCCATTTCGCTGGGACGAGCGAGTTTGGAAGACGTCTTCGTAGCCAAGACCGGCAAGGCATTCTTGGACCAGGTCTAGGCGAGCGGGCAGGCGATTGAATCGACGCTGGTGCCGCAAAGCGGGACGAGTGCCGTTCAGGCCCCGGGTAACGCCGCCCACTTATGCGTCTCGGCTCAACTAAGCATCACGTGATCAATAAGTGTCGAATTTTGCGAGATCTTTTCTGTAGTGGACGAGGCGACGAGTTGTTGATTCCCGCCAGTTTGCTCCCCCGTGTGCTTGTCACACGGGAAGCTAAGTTTTGAAATTAGAAAACCGCGGCATCGACACGCGTTCCCCTGTCAGCTTGTCTGACAGGAAACCAAGCCGACAGACTTTGCTGTCATGCGGGGCAAGCCCGCATGGGAGCGGGGTGAACGCTCCATTGTTCTAATCACAAAACGGCGATTCCTGTCAGACAAGCTGACAGGGGATCTGGTTTTGTGGGGAATCAACAGCTCATTGCCTCGTCCGATACGACATTCATTACTCCCGCGTTCCCAATCGCCAGGCCGCTGATGTGTCTCGGCTCACTGGAACCGACAGCCCGCTAGTGGAGCTGGACCGTGAAAGTGGTGCCATTTGGGCCGGTTTCGAAATCGAGACTTCCATTGTGCTGGCGGATGATCTTGTCGCACAGGGCGAGTCCCATGCCGGTGCCGTCGCTACGAGTCGTGAAGTAAGGGTCGAAGATTTTAGGTTGCACTTCGGCCGGGATTCCATTGCCGGAGTCGGTCACGTCGATACGTATACCACCGTCTTCTCCGGAGACCGCAAAACGCAAGCTGCCGCCAGCGGGCATCGCCGCGATGGCGTTGAGGGCAAGATTGAGGAACACTTGTTCGAGTCGTGCTGAATCCGCCTCGATGGTGTCGAGCGGTTGTTCAGGGCCGGAGACCAGCAAGCGGACATTCTGCTTTTCAGCATGAGGGCGGAGTAAGCGAACGAGCTTTTCAATCAATTCGCTGACGTCGACGGGAGAGCGCCCAATGTCATTGATCGACGCATAATTGCGGAAACCGTCGAGCACGTTGCCAATTCGTTTGACCTCCGCATTGAGGATGCTAAGTGATTCGTTGATTTCAGCATCGTCGGTCTCTTCGGCCAAACGTTCGCTGAGCAACTGGATGTGGAGAGCGAGGGCCGCCAGGGGGTTTTTGATTTCGTGCTGCAGACCGGCCGCGAGGGAACCGAGTCCCATGTATCGTTCCATCCGCCGCAGTCGATCCTCCATCAGGGATTTTTGAGTAACATCACGGACCTGCAGCACGAATCCCAGTTCATCGCCTGAGCGATTATGAAGCCGGGTGCATCCGGCACGCAGGGTTTGGGTGTGTCCGCTGCGAAGGACACGGTAATCGCGGTCGCGGATCGGGTTTTCAAAACGGCGGCTTTCTTCAAGGATTTCGGCGAGCGATTCGTGCTCGAGGCCGAGATCGCTAACGTTGTGGCCGATTCCCGGCGGGAGTGGAGGTTGAGGATTGCCCGACAAGCCGATCAGCATTCTGCCTTGAGGGTTGATGCTCGTGAGAATACCTTCGGTGTCCGTCGTGATCACCCCCGCATCCATGCTCGCCAGAATGTCTGAGGAAAGTACCTTGACGTCCTCGAGGGACTGTTCGCTCGATAGATAGGCGCGGACAACAAAGACGAGAGCCACGCCAGCGGCGGCAAAATCGATCACTAGCAGCAACAACAGGCTACGCTGGAGCATGAGTTCTCCTTTCAGCTCCGATGCCACGACGAGATCGCTCGCGGGCAAGTGCTTGACGATCTGGCTGACGATCTCCTGTTCCCGCCGGACCACCGAAAAGATCCAGGCCGTGGTCAAGAATGATAGGCAACTGAGCACGGTCAGTCCGATGGCGAGTCGTCGAACACCGCGTCCGCCGGGGGCATCAATCATCAGTGCAGTCCAAAACGGCCCATTTTATAATGCAGTGTGCGAACGCTGATGCCGAGTGCCTTGGCGGTCTTTTCTCGGTGCATGTCGGACGCCTCGAGGGCGACGGTAATGGCCTGCCGTTCGCACGCTTCCACCGCGTCGGCCAACGCGACGACCGAGGTATTCAAGGCGTGGACCGGTTCGGTTTTCTGGCGCAGTTCCGACGGCAGTTCGTTCTCGTGAATCACCTCGCCCGCGGCGGTGATGACCATGCGCTCGATCACGTTCCGAAGTTGTCGCACGTTTCCGGGCCAAGCGGCAGAGATCATCGTTTGCATGGCTTCGGGGGAAAGTCGTTTCATCTCGCGACGGTGTCGGGTGCAGAAATGCTCGAGAAAGTGTTCGACCAGCAAGGGGATGTCTTCTCGCCGCCCACGCAACGGTGGTAGCTCGATCGGGATCACGTTGAGTCGATAGTAGAGGTCTTCTCGAAAGGTGCCGTCATCGATCAGGTCTTGGACCGGCCGATTGGTGGCCGATACCACGCGAGCGTCGGATTGAAGCAGCTGTTCGCCTCCCACTCGGGTGAAGCCGCGGGTTTCGAGCACGCGCAGCAAGTCGACCTGGCTCTTGGCAGACATCTCGGTGACTTCATCCAAAAACAACGTACCCGATGTCGCTTGTTCAAAACAACCAGGTTTTTGCCGGGTGGCACCGCTGAAGGATCCTTTCTCGTGACCGAACAGTTCGCTTTCGAGTAGCGTTTCGGGAAGGGCACCGAGGTTGACGGCGATGAACGGGCCATTCTGGCGATCGCTGAGATCGTGTATCGCTCGCGCGATGAGCTCCTTCCCTGTACCGCTTTCGCCATGGATCATGACGGTGGCTTCGGTGGCAGCGACTTGTCGAATCTGGCGAAAGACATCCTGCATCGCGGCGCCGCCGGCAACGATCTCGGACATCTCGCCCGAGTCAACCAGCCGGCTGCGCAGTCGATGGTTCTCCATTTGCAAATCAAAGTGCTCACGCGCCCGCCGCACCTGTTGACGGACGAGATTCAAATCCAGCGGTTTGAGCACGAAATCGAACGCCCCCGCCCGCATCGCTTCCACCGCCGTTTCCACGGTGCCGTGCGCTGTGATGACAATCACTGCCGTCTGCGGACGCGCATGGACGATCTTCTGAAGCAGCTCGATGCCCGTCATTCCGCAATTCAGCCGTACGTCCACAATCACCAGCGGAAAATCTTCTGACTCCAGCTTGGCGAGCGCCTCGGAGGCGTCGGCAGCCGTCTCGACCCGATCGGCGTCCCCGGCTAAACCACGGGCGAGCCCCGAGCGGATATTCGGTTCGTCGTCGACGATCAAGACGCCGAATGAATCTGGATGAGGCATAGCGTTGAAGGGACTGCGGGATGTTTTCTACAAGCGGACGGCCGTGGAGCGGTCTCACCTATGCACGTTGTGGACCGAACGTGCCGCAGACAACTCTGTGTGAGGAGACGATACTCCCATGCCTAACGGCAAAGACTGCGAAAAAGGCTGGTGAGTGGAGCGCTGCCGCCGGCTCAATACTATATCAGCTGAAGCAGCCCCCGCTGAGCCATCTGTGCAAGTTTTTGCAGGTTGATGTGAAGTAACTTGCAGGTACTGAGGGGCCGCCGAGCAGGCGAACCGGGATTGGCGGTAAACTGTCCTCTGAGTAAACCTCCCCTGCGAATGGCTCCTGCGAATCGAGCGCCGAGATGAATCAACTCACCGATCTCTACCGACCCACGCTATCTCTGCTCACCGATCTGTATCAGCTCACGATGGCGTATGGGTATTGGAAACACGGTTTGGCAGAGCGTGAGTCCGTGTTTCATCTTTTCTTCAGGAAGTCACCTTTTGCAGGTGGATACTCGATCGCCTGCGGGTTGCAGACGGCGGTTGAATACCTGCAGCGACTTTCCTTTGACAGCGAGGACCTGAGTTATCTCGGCACGTTGACCGGCAGCGATGGCAACCCACTCTTGGAGGACGCATTTCTCGACTATCTCGGAGACCTTCGGTGGAGCTGTGACGTCGACGCAATCGCAGAGGGGACGGCGGTGTATCCGCACGAGCCTTTCGTGCGGGTCAAGGGTCCGATCTTGCAGTGTCAGCTCGTTGAAACACCGCTGCTGAATCTGATCAATTTCCAAACGCTGATCGCGACGAAGGCGGCTCGAGTTTGTGCGGCTGCTGGCGTGTACGAGGAGGGCAGTCGTGACCGGGTGATTGAGTTTGGATTGCGGCGAGCGCAGGGAATCGATGGTGCCTTGTCCGCCTCGCGAGCCGCGTTCTTGGGAGGCTGCGCGGCGACGTCCAATGTAATGGCGGGACGGCTCTATGGCATCCCTGTTGTCGGCACCCACGCTCATAGCTGGGTGATGACGTTTGCGAGCGAGCAGGAGGCCTTCGAATTGTACGCCGACGCGATGCCCAACAACTGTGTGTTCCTGGTCGATACCTACGATACGCTCGACGGCGTCCGCCGCGCTGTCGAGGTAGGCCGCCGGTTGCGTCGATCGGGCCATGAGATGCTCGGCATTCGATTGGACTCGGGGGACCTAGCGTGGTTGAGTATCGAAGCGAGAAAAATTCTCGACGAGGGAGGATTTCCTGACGCGAGCATTGTCGCGAGCAATGATCTCGACGAGCGTCTGATCACGAGTCTTAAACTGCAAGGCGCCCGCATCGATACCTGGGGCGTCGGGACGAAGCTGGCGACCGCCTACGATCAGCCCGCTCTCGGTGGTGTTTATAAACTCGGCGCCATTCGTGACGAGAAAGGCAACTGGCAACGTCGTATCAAGCTATCCGAACAGACCATCAAGGTGAGCAATCCGGGGATCCTGCAGGTCCGTCGGTTTGAGCATGCGTCGGAGCACCGAGGCGACATGATCTATGATGAACTTTCCGAATGGGATCGAGACGGCGCCGCGATCATGGTGGATCCCAGCGATCGGAATCGCCAAAAAGAATTCATAGCCGGGACGAACTATACCGACCTCTTGCAGCCGGTCTTTCGCGGAGGTCAACAGGTCGGCGAATCTCCTAGCCTGCAGTCGATCCGTGATCGAGTGCGGGAGCAGCATCACCGAATACCGCCGGCGGTCCAACGATTTGACAACCCTCATGAGTACCCTGTCGGACTCGAACGAGGCCTGTATGACTTGAAAGCCGATATGATTCAGTCGGCGCGGGAGCAAAGATGAACGCCTTGATTCTGGTAGACTTACAGAATGATTTTTTGCCTGGTGGCGCCCTGGCGGTATCGCGTGGTGATGAAGTTATCAAGATCGCCAATCGATTGATGCCAAGATTCGATGCGGTTGTGGCTACGCGAGACTACCATCCCCCGAACCATTTAAGCTTCGCCTCCGAGCATCCTGGACGCTCGGTCGGTGATTGTGTGAACGTTGATGGTCTCGATCAAATCCTCTGGCCGGTACACTGTGTCGAAGGGACGCGCGGTAGCGATTTTTCGAGCGAGTTGAACACTGGGCTGATCACGAAGGTGTTTTCCAAAGGGATTGACCGACGGCGTGATAGCTACAGCGGTTTCTTCGACAACGGAGGCATTGTCTCGACCGGTCTCGGCGAATACCTGCAGCGAACGGGCGTGAGCGAAGTCTATGTGATGGGGCTGGCGACGGATTTCTGCGTACGCGCCACCGCGACCGATGCGGTCCGGTTGGGCCTGACCACCTATCTGATCGAGGACGGTTGCCGTGGTGTCGATCTGCACCCAGGTGATTGCGAGCGTGCAATCAGTGAGCTGGAGCAATCGGGCGTCCACCGCGTCGAGAGCCGGCAGGTACCAGTGCGGTCTCAGGGCAAAGCGTGAAACTGATCGTTAAGCCAACCGAAATCGTGCTCGTGCTCAGCGAAGCGGTGCTCGTAATCGAACTCAGCATGGTGCTCCACACCAGAATCTGTGACACCATCGAATTTCATCGCTACTGGAGTCACCGATTCGAGTAGGAGCACGAGTACCGGCTGACGCCTGAGTACGAGTACGACTATTGCCAAAAACAACGCCGTTGCTATCCCGATTGTCATCGTTCGTCGAGCATATCTGACGACCAAGTCCGGCGCGGATCATGTCCGTATCGGTTGTTCCCACGGTTTCCTTTGAGAATCCCAATGGTCATGAAGAGGAATATTTGACCGAGACCGGGAATGAGTCCAAGACAAATCAGCCATCCGGACCAACCGATATCGTGAAATCTCTTGGCTCCGATAGCCACGAAATTCCAAAGCATGGCGATTGGAACGATCAGGAAAGCCAGTGGCAAGATCGGGAAGACGAGCGATGCGGCGGCGAGTAGGGAAAGAAGCCCAATCCAACAAACGATGGACAGCCCAGCGGCGACCCACATCACTTCGAGAGAAAGCCGGCCCCGCAATGAGAATAAGATCCAAAGGACGTCGAAGTGTGATGGGATCGTCTGTTCGTTCTTTCGAAGAGGGGGATCCGTCTCGAGAACCTCGGCCGAGGTTTATCCGCGCCCAAGCCGTTCAAGTCTTGCTTACACCCGGGGCAAGACCCGTCTGGTTCAGAGATGACTCGTACCCCACAATTCGGACAGCTAACAATGTTCACGGTGATTCAGGGTACTCTAGTTCGGTGAACGATACGGTTCAGCGGGGCGGGAGCGTTGGCTGCCTATTTGTGAAATCTTGCAAGCCCGGCTCCGTTGCAATGCGCCCAACACGGGCGCGATCTTGTGGGCTGAGAGTCCCCTGTACTTATCTCCGGTTTCTTTCCACGAGGCAGTATACCAAATGTAACTCACGCGAAAGACAGCACGAGGTGAGGGCCACTGTGGCGAGGTGACAGACCGTGGAGAGGAAGCCTGCGAAGATGATCGATAAGCCAGCGAACTACACGTACTGGACGTCTTCTCGCCAAGGCCTGACAGACTAGGAACACTTGCTCGATCGAGAGGCGATTAACGTGGAGTCTATCGTGGTCGAAAATGGGTTCGCTCACGGATGCTCCCCGATTCGAGTAGGAGGGGGCTGGATTCAGGAGGCAAGCAAAATTTTGCGCAGCGATTTAGTTCAACGCATTGACCTGGCCGACGTAGGTTCGAATCGCTGCGGGGACGACTTCGAATTCGATGGGTTGTTCGTCGATGAGTTCGCCGTCGAGGGTGAACCTCATGGGCGGTTCTGAAAGCAGTTTGATCCGCTTGGCTTTGCAAGACATCACTTGCTCGCTCGCAAGGAACTGGCCGGTGAGGTTCTTGGCAACGATGTCGACCATATCCAGCACATTACCATCGCGGATGATAATGACATCGAACAGGCCGTCGGCAGGCGAGGCCTCGGGAGCTACTTCAATGCGGCCAGCATTCGTTTTGCCATTGGCGATCAAGACGGCCCACGTGTCGAGATTCTCAATGCGTTGATCATCGATTTCTGCCGTGATGCGGAAGCTCTGCATGTCAGCTAGGACGCCAACGGCTCCACGCAGGTAACAGAGTGCTCCCCAGCGAGACTTGATTTCGTCGGTGAGCTCCTCGGACACCCGAACGCAATTGCCGCCCGCGGCGACGTTGGAGAAGTAGCGGTCCAGACCCTCTCCGCGAATATGGATAACATCGATGGCGGTGGTGATGCCGGCGTGGATCAGTCCGATCGCCTCATTGATGTCATCGGGAATTTGCAGTGTGCCGGCGAAGTCGTTCGCTGTGCCAAGGGGTACGATGCCCATTCGAGGGCGTTGCTGCAGGCTGATCTGCATGAGGCCGTTGACGATCGCGTGAACGGTTCCGTCCCCGCCCGCTGCGATAACGGTGTCGCCGCCAGCGGTGACGAACTGATCGATCGTTGTTGCGACTTCGACCTGGCGATTGAGCTCTACCCAGGTGGTCTCCGGGGTGTCCAGCCCCTCACGCAGCGACTCGAACTGAGCGGCTTTTCCGGCACCTTGATTGTAGAAAACGAGTTGCTTCACGGTAGGGGTTGCTTTTTAGCTTGAGAGTGAGGGATTGCCCTCGCTACCAACCAACAGATCAGCGCCCAGACCAGACCGGCGGCCCAACCGGCCAGCACATCAGTCGGGTAATGCACGCCCATGTACACGCGGCTCACCCCAACCAGCACGGTCAAGACAACCGCCACGGTAATCACATAAAAACGGACCCAGAAGTGTCGTAGCACGGGAGCCACCAACGCAGCCAGGGTCAGGTAGACGACAGCAGACATCATCGAGTGACCACTGGGGAAGCTGTTGGTGTAGACGTGGGAAAGGTGCGGCACGATATCGGGACGCGGCCGGTCGAAAAATTGTTTCATCAAGAGGCTGGCTGTCATGCCGCCGAGTGTGGATACCAGTAGCACAGCGAGCATCCGATAGGCGCGGTGGATCGCCAGGAAGCCAGCGGCGGCAAGGATCGCCAGTAGCAGAACGGAGATCCCACCGAGAGCCGTTAGGTCCCGTCCCACCTCGGCGAGCCAAAGAGGGCCGATCGGTAGCGCCGGATCATCGGCTTGCCGCAGGCTGCGGACCGCCCAGCGGTCAAAGGACTGCGTGTCGCCCTCGAGTACCTCGTCGGCGATCGCTACGAATCCCCACGTTCCTAGTAGCACGATCAGCAGGCCGAACAGCACGATCGGTTCCCGTCCCCACAGAAACCGGACAAAGCGGCGAAGCCAGTTGGATCGGGGAGGTGGGGTGGATGTATTCATGCTGCTGTATTTAGCAAGTTATGTGCCGAATGGGCTCGCGTTTAAGCTCCCGGTGCGGGGGTGGAAATGACACTCTCGACGAGTGACTGCAGCGTCTGCTCTCCCGCTTGCAGTTTCAGGTCGATTTGCAGGCAGCCCAGCGGCACGCTTGCGATTTGGTCGGTGGCGATCTTGACGGCGTCTTTGTGGGTGCAAAGCAGCCAATCGATCTCGCTAGATTCACGCAGCGATTGGGTCCACTGACGCAGGGCTTGGCGGGTTTCACGGTCGTACGGATGGTGATCTGCCAATTGGTAGTGGCCGAGGACCCGGGCCCCAGCGCCGCGTGCAGTTTTCTCAAAGGCGGCCGGGTTGCCAATCGCACTGATCAGAGCGACGGGTCTGTCCTGGAGTGACTCGATGGGTTCGCGACGGCCTCCCTCGAACAAGACGTTGGAGGGGGCATGTGACGTTTCGAGTAACGGTCGCTGTCCAAGGTGATGGCGGATCTCCTGGCGAAGATGCCCCAGCGTTTCCGAGTCGACCTGATCGGTCCGCGTCAGGATGACTGCGTCGGCGCGGCGCAGGCTACTGACGGGCTCTCGCAGATAGCCTCGCGGCAGCAGGTAACCAAACCCGAACGGGCAGGTGGCGTCGACGACGACGAGGTCGAGATCACGATGCAAACGGCGGTGTTGAAACCCGTCGTCCATGACGAGCACATCCGCTTCGAGTTCCTCCACTGCGATCCGAGCCGCCTCGACACGATCGGCATGCTGGACATGAGGTACGTCTGGCAGCCGCTCCGCCATCTCCATGGCTTCATCGTTGATGCCGCTCTCACCGGCGCCATAGCCACGGCTGATGATCGCGACTTGCCGGCCGAGTTTTCGCAGCCGAACGCACAGATCGCAAACGACGGGGGTTTTCCCGGTACCACCAGTTGTCAGGTTGCCCACGCTGATCACGGGCACGTCAGCATGGGCGATTGTGGCCCGACGGGTGTCGTATCGAAACCGCCGGATCCGGGCCCCCACGCCATACAGCAGGCCAGCTGAGCGGAGGCCGAGCCGCGCCGAAGACGCCAGCGGTCCGGTGGCCTGGCCGCTGAGGAGGGCGCGATGATCGAAGACGCTGGGCCGAACGCTCTTAGCGAGGTCGTCGAGGGGCGGCGGATCGGGTGGTGGAGTTGCCATGGAGGTCACGTTTGATGGAGGCGACCAAGGTAACGAATCTGCCCTGCTGCAACAGCCGGCCATCGCTCGAAATCAGTTTGCGGAGCCAAGTGACCCGGCCTGCGCGGCGGCCGTGAGCGGCGATTGTCTCGATCTCCGTGACGACGTGGACAGTCTCGTCAAAGAAGATCGGGTTCTCAAAGTGCCAATCGAGGATGCCAACCAACGCGAGCGTGGCGGCGCGCGGATGTTCGGCTGACAGTCCGGCGAGAATACTCAGTCCTAGCAATCCATGGGCAACCGGAGCTCCGAAGGGAGATTGCATGCGAGTCTTGTCACTGCCCCCCGGGGCGGTGTCGCCCTGGGCGGCGCCGTGCAGTGGGTCAAAGTCGCCTGTCAGCGAAGAAAATGAGGCGACATCCTCTTTCGTGATCTGTCGCGATGGGCTCTGCCAGCATTGGCCCTCGGCCAAGTCTTCGTAATAAAGCGTCGTCCCAGCGGCTGGAGTGGACGGAGCGATCACTTTCTCGGGCGGATCAGGGCGAAACGTCGATGTCGTCATGGAGGGTGCATCCATTCGGGTAAAAAAGTTCATCGCTGATCAATCCATTTTGCATGAGCGACAGCTTGAGAGGTTAACTTTCCCGGGCAACAATGCAAAAAAAGACGCAATGGGCGTCCGTTTAGCCGGTCCAGGAAAGATAGGTAGAGCGTTAAAGTGGTATGTCAGTCTGTTTGACGATCGATTCGATCGTCTGGCGGTTTTCGTCCATGGCGCTCGACGCGTGTCGCGAGCTCACTCGGTGGCCGAGCGTTGCCACCGCGAGGTGCTGGACATCGTCAGGCAGGACGAAGTCGCGGCCGAGCAATCCTGCTCGCCCTTGGGCTGCACGCAAAAGCATCTTGCATCCGCGAGGACTGCACCCCACCCGCAGTCGCCCGTCACGCCGTGTCGCGGTGGCCAGGGCAACGATATAGCTGGCAATCTTGCGGTCCACACGAATTTCCCGTACCCAGCGTTGGAGGATCTCCAGGGCGTCGACGTGCATGATCGGTTCTAAATCCTGCACCGCTTCGTGATCGGATTGATCGATCAGCAAATCGACTTCACTCTCGGGATCGGGGTAATCCATTTTCAAGCGGAAGAGAAAGCGGTCGAGTTGTGATTCGGGCAGTGGGAATGTGCCTTCGAAACCCGCAGGATTCTGTGTGGCGATGACGATGAACGGGTGTTTTAGGTCATGGCGTTTGCCTTCAATCGTGACCTGGGTTTCAGCCATCGCCTCGAGCAGGGCGCTCTGGGTTCTTGGTGAGGCGCGATTGATCTCGTCGGCGACGAGTAAATTGCAGAACACCGGACCGGGGCGAAATTCAAACTCACCGACGGCGGGTCGGTAGATTGATCCACCGAGAATGTCACCTGGCAACAGGTCGGGGGTGCACTGGATCCGTTGATAATCCAGGTCGATCAACCGGGCGACTGATTTTGCGAGCGTGGTTTTGCCGACGCCTGGGACGTCTTCGAGCAGAATCGATCCTTCGGCGAGCAGCGATATAAGCACGAATTCGATGACATCATCTTTCCCGCGAATAACCGTTCGAAGCTCCGTCGCGACCTGTTGCAGTTGCTGCCAGGCCGCTTCGACCGGTTCCAGGGGCGAGGCTGCGGAATCGCTAGATGCCGTTGCTGGGGACGCGATATTGCTCATTGTGATGCCTGCTGTTGCGCCTGGGTGGGATGGTCGGAGGATGGGTGCTGTTGGCTCTCCGCGTTTCCGGGCAAGCGGGTCTGCAGTGTGATTTGGGTGCCCGAGGGTTGCTGTCCCTGGGACGCTTGGTGGGACTCGAGTTGGATCTCCACGCCACCCGCTTCGGCCCGATGGCTGGCCAGCGTGAGCCCATGGGGCGTGGATGAATCTAACTGTTCGGGGTCGAATCCGCAGCCGTCGTCCTCGATTCGCACCGTGGCCAACTCGTCATCGATTACGGCAGAGATCACGATCGTCTCGGCGTCGGCATGTTTCGCAGCATTGCGCACGAATTCGGTCGTCAATCGGTAGATCGCGATGGCCGAGGGTTCGTCAAGGCGACCGGCCAGTGGCGAGCGGTTGCCGGTCCAACGCCAGTGAATCAGAGGGCTCGAAGGTGGATCGGAGCTGGGGGCGGTCCCACTGCCGGTGGACTGGCCGGTGAACTGGTCCAGGAACGCTTTGGCCGCCGAGAGCGGATCGGTCAGGGCGAGCGGTGGGTAGGTGATTCCATTCATCAGTTCTCGAGCGACCTCGCGAGAGCGATCGATCCACTCCGCGGCATCGGCCAGTTGCTCGCTGCAGCGATCGTCGTCTCGCCCGACGTCCGGGGCGACATCGCGATGGGCTCGCTGGATCGCTGACAATTTAGCAGCGGCGGCGTAGAGGTAGGGCAGCAGCCCGTCATGGATCTCCGCAGCGATTGCGGCACGTTCCATCTCGACCATCGTCTGGGAATCTCGATTCGCTGGAGTCTCTTGCCGTCTCAGCTGAACCAGCCTTTCTTGTCGAAGCTTGCGATCGCCTTCTCTTCGCCGTCTTGAATATCGAACAGCTTGTTGAGTTTGGTGATCTTGAAGACCTCCATCACGTTGGGAGAGACTTCGCAAAACTTCAGCGTCACACCTTGCGTCTTGCAGCGCTTGTTGAGCATCACGAGCTTGGTGATCATGGCCGACGACATGAAGGAGACACCACGGAAGTTGACCAGCAACCGCTTGTGGATTGCTTCGCCGACGGCGTCTTGGAGTTCCTTGCCGACGGTTTCAATTTTCTGGCTGTCGAGGATCTTCGTGTCCGTGAAACCCAGGACCAAAACATCGCCCTGCATTTGGTTGGTGATCGATGAAGGCATGAGAGCTTTCCAGTGGTGTTAGCAATAAGGGAGAGGCGAATCAGTGGACAGAGCTGATCTTGCCAGATCGGCTGATCTTATCGGATCGAAGGGGCTCGCCAGATCGAACGGGAACGCAGTGGACGTAAGTTCATATTGAGCGGGGGCGAACGGTTCCTGCCAGCAAAACAACCATTCTATCGCAATTGTCCGCAAAAGAGTGTACCTGGTCGGAAGGTTGCGGCAACAAGCCTGCTGCAAATTTTGTGACGAGCAACTTTTTGCCAGCAGAAACCGGGATCCGGCCGAATTCCTGCTTTCCCTTAACCGAGAAAGTCGCTATCCTGCCGGGCTTGCAAATCAGACAGGTTCTATGCGGTGTGGCTGCACGCCGCGGATTTTCAATATTTACACTCAATTTTATAGCGGTTGCGGAGAATTCGATGGCACGACAATGCGAAACGTGCGGCAAAACAGTTCAGGTAGGCAATCGGATCGAAACTCGCGGTAAGGCCAAGTATCTCGGCGGCGTCGGTACCAAGATCACCGGCTGCACCCGCCGTAAATTTGTTCCCAACTTGCAGCGTGTTCACGTCACATTGCCCAGCGGCGAGAACAAGACTGTGCGTGTGTGCGTTCAGTGCATCCGCAGTGGGAAGGTCCGCAAGACGGTCAAGACCAAGCCGTTTGACGTCAGTGGCGCTCAAAAGTAGTGTCCCAGAGCATCGACATTGAAAAGCTCGCTCACCTCGCCAAGCTCGATCTCACGGAGGTCGAACGGGAAAGCTTCGGCCGCCAGATCGGTGAGATTCTCGAGTTTGTCGAACAACTCGCTCAGCTTGACACCGAAGGTGTCGAGCCGATGACGAGTGCGCTCGATGTGCAGAATCGGTTCCGTGATGACGCTCCTGGTGAGAGTCTTTCTGCTGAGACTGCCACGCAGTCTGCCCCCGCCGCTCAAGACGGTTTCTTTCTAGTCCCGCCCGTCCTCGGGACCGCCGCGACCGGCAAGGGCTCGTAGCGGCTATTCGGCGTTCGATGCTGATTTGTTAGCCGATCCGCCTTCTTGCTGTTGATTACCCACGAGTTTGCTCCCCCGTGTGTTTGTCACACGCCGAAGCGACGTTTTCAAATTAGAAAACCGCGGTATCGACACAAGCTGACAGGGGATCCGGTTTTGTGGGTAATGACCAGCCGCCTTCTTGGTCGGGTACGCCTGCGCAGCATCGGGTACGCCTGCCTAGCATCGGGTGCGCCTGCGCGGCAGTGGAGGCCGCGTCTGGAAGTGGTTGGGGTCACCCGAGGCCTGACGGCCTTTGGCTCAGCTGGGTGGTGAGCGGTGCAGTCCTTGGTGGCGTGGCTGTTGCAGGGTGGCGTGCTTTTGGGCTGGCGCGGGGTGGGGCAGGCGCGTTGGTGCTTTTCGCCGGTGGCTCGACCGGATTCGGGCGAGGGTGGGTTTTGGTGCTCAGCGATATCGGTCGTGCCGAATAGTTCGTCGCCTGACACTCAAATGGTCGCTTTTTTACCCCCAATGGCGGTTTTGGTGTTTGCTATCGCAGTTGAGAAAGCTGAAAACTAAACACTGGGCGTTTGCCGAGTTGTGGGGGAACTTTTCTCCATGTCTTGCGTCCAAAGGACCGCGGAATCGTACCGGGTATCCGGAACGGGGCCGCCCGTTGAGTCGAAAGTAATGGCATTCCAAGACGCAGTAAAAATTTGCGGCGGCGGATGGCGGAACTATACTCAGCGGCAGATTAGCGTCGTCGACTGGGGCATGAAATGCGGAGGTGAAGCCCGTGTTCGGCTTGGTTGTGCGACGCAGTTAACCCATTGAGAGCTTCAAGATCCATACACAAGTGCATCGGTTCTCCGGCGTAGCGAGCAAATTCTGCTGGCTGTTGCCGGCCGGCCGTCCGCTCTGCCAAGAAGGTTCGGTCTATGACCTCGCGTCAGCGAAATACATCGTCTTCCCCCGTTTCATCGACCCCCTCGGCTTCGTCGGAGCGATCTGATCGTTCGCGCCGTCGTGAGAGCAAACGCCGTGGTGCTTCGCGGGTATCGCGTCGCCAGCATTTGCTTGAGACGCTCGAGCCTCGGCAGCTGCTCGCTGGCCCCCAACTGATCGGGGTTCAGCCTAACGAAGGCGAGCTGATCGACAATGGCGATGTGCGTGATGTGGCGCCGCAGGTGTTAACGTTCCGTTTTGATGAAGATCAGCAAATCGATGCCAATACGCTCGATGCGGTTCAGATCACGCGGAGCGGGCGCGATGGGGCGTTTGGCACCGCTGACGACGTGCGGATTGAGCCGGGCTTGGTGACGCTGGGGGATCCGAATGAGAATGAAGTTGTCGTTCGGTTCGCGGAATCGTTGCCCGATGACAATTACCGAATCAACGTCTATGGGTACGACGATTCCAGCGCTTCGCCGCCTATCGTTGGGCTGCGGAATCTGCAGGGAGAGTTGATCCAGCCTTCAGTGCCTGGCACACGCACCGAAACGATTGATTTCCAGCTCGACCTGGGGGCTTTGGTGGAGTCGGTTGTCCCCCAGCCGGTTGTCCGTAACGCCGATGGCACGCTGACGCAGAACCGCGACGAGGTGGTGATCTACTTCAATGAGGACCCGCTGTTCACCGAGGACGATGCCAACGGCAATCCGACCGAGCGTTCTGCAGAGAACCCGCGGTTTTATCAGCTGTTGCTGACGCAGGAGACGGTTCGCACGACCGATGACGTGCTCTATCAGCCCAACGAGGTGATCTATGACGCGGACACTTTCACGGCGCGGCTGATTTTCGACACCGACATCAATAATTTGCCGGGTGTTCCGGTTGGCGGTGGTACGTTCCGGTTGCGGATTGGGACTGCGGTCGACGCGCGGGCGGATCTCATTGTGCCGCCGACGGAATTCGTGACGGCCCCATCGGCAACTGTATCGCTCGGTGCGGATGGCGCCTCGTTCCAATTCATTTCGCGCAATGTTGGTGAAGACGCATCGGGGCAACAGATCCGGTTCACTGATACCGGTGCGGCTGGGTTGTCAGTTGCTCAGGATGCCGATGATGTGATCGTCTTCAACTATGGCGGCGGCACGCCGGTGGTGAGCGATTTGGTCGATGTGATTGCTGCTGACCCTGTGATCAGCGATCTCATTTCGATCTCAGTCAGCAGCAGTTCGGCAGGATTGCCGCTGCCGTCGAATCTCGTCGGTGCGGTCCCAATCACGTTGACCGGATTGGGAGATACGTTCGGCACTTCACTCGATATCGGTACTTTCGGGGACTCCGATGCGCTGACGAGTCTTGTCATTCGCGATGCGATCTCCTCCAAGCAGCTTCCGATTGAGTTGCCCGGTGGCGATGGTGATGCGGGGCACCGCCTGTTGATTGAGCACATCAATGAGGCTTTCGGGGCGGACACTCAGGCTGGCATCACGGAGATTCCATACAACTTCCAGGGTGTCTATTTCCAAAGTGGTTCGACCTCCTCGTTGAATCAAATCACGCCCACACAGAAGCTGCGGATCCGCGAAGTCTTGGATTTGTGGAGCCATGAAATTGGCGTGCAGTTCACCGAAACGGCCGATCAGGGGATTACGTTTGCCTTGGGTGAAACAAGCGACGTGTTGACGAATGCGTTTCTTCCAGACGATCAGCGCTTTACCTTGGTGCCGCAGTTGCAAGCTGCGGTGCGTGTCGATCCGGCGGTCAACGATAACTCGACCTCAGCGGCAGCCAATGCCGCGATTGTGTTCAGTAACCAGGCGAACTTTGGGCTCGATTATGGTGAGGACTTCACGCGTAAGGCCGCTGCTGGCCTGGGCTTTCTGTTGGGGTTGTTAGCCGCTCCAGATCAGTCGCCTCAAGTGCTGATGTCACTTAACGCGTTCAATGAAGAGGCGCTGTTGCGGCGTCCGAGCGACGGCTCGCTCGGTCAAGCAATCACGCCGCCGACGACCAACCCGGCCTCGCCGAGTTATCAGGTCTTCGATGAACAGTTTCCAGAGTTCCGCGGGTTCTTGAACGATCCGATCGATCCGATCGTGCTGCCCGATGAGGTGCCGACGACGGAAGGGTCGATCGTCTACCTGCCCGATAATATCGACGATTTCCAGTTGCCCAACTGGGAGCCGGTTTTCCCGTCCAATGTAGACGTGTTGCACGGCCAGTACGTCAATCGCCCCGATAGCGTCGACGTCGATATGTATCGCTTCGAAGTCGACTTGGACGACGCCGACCGGATCGGGCAACTCAGTGTGGAGACCTATGCCGAGCGGCTGGCCGACTCCAGTTCGCTTGACACCACCCTCACGCTGTTTCAGGAAGTGCGTGCTAGCGCTACGACGGATTTGAAGGTCGGGCCAACTCTGCAAGTGCAATTCGACGCTGTCGAAGTCGGTGCGGTCGGCAACGGCGTCCGCGTGGAGTTCATTGAGAGCGATCGGGCTGCCGGTGAGGACGAGGTGCGTATCTCGCAGTTGACGGATCTCAATGGCAACCCGATTTCCAATGGAATCCTCGTCGATTTGCCTCGTCGAGGGCGGTTCATTGATAGCGTTCCGGTGAGCGATTTGATCAATGCGCTGCAGAACGACGCATTCGCGAGCAGTCTGGTCCAGGTCGGTCTTGCCGAGGGTGATCCAGCGACGGACATCAGTGGCTATGACCTGCAGTCGAGCCCGGTCGTTTTGTCGGGCGGTGGCGTGCAGCAACTGTCCCGCAACGACGATTACTTCAGCGAGGATTCCTTCCTCAATGCGGCACTCGGCGCAGGGGTGTATTACATCGGCGTCGCCGCGAGTGGCAACGACACCTACGATCCCATGATCAAGGACAGTGGCTTTGGCGGCTTGACGCAGGGTGAGTACGAGCTGCGGATCAAGTTTGAGCCTCAAGTCGATGAGGTTGATGTGATTCGAGATCTCGATGGATCACGCGAAGGGGTCCCGGGGACTCCGCTCGATGGCGATGGAGATGGTGTGCCGCGTGGCGTGAACAATTTCTGGTTCCAAACCCGCCCCGAGCAGCGGACGTTGAACTTCACCCTCGATGGAGAAGCCATCACGCCACGGCAGACGATCACGGTCACCGGTGGCAACGGCAGTACCCGCACTTACGAATTCATTCCGATTGGTGGTGGTTCTCCGCGCCCCGGCAATATCGCGGTCTCCTATAGCAATACCGCTGGCAATGATTCACCGGCAGGGAATCTGGCTGAGTTACTCGCCACGGCGATCAATGGTCGGCAGGACGCGACCGGGGTGACGGCGACGGTTAGCGGCACCAGTTTGGTGCTTGCCGGTGAGCGAGCGATAGACTTTTCCGATGATTTTCGGGGCGTTGATACCCTCGGCCGGACGATTTTTGTCGACAAACTCGCTGCCACCAATGCCGACGGCAGCCTCGATGCACCGTTTAACAACATCAATAACCCCGCGGTTGTGAACGCCTTTGAGTCGACGCAGTACGGTGACATCGTGCGAGTCGTCGGTAACGGTGGCTCGGACCAAGACTTGACGACCGCCGACGACAACTTCGCCTATGAGTTCGGGATCAGCGAAATTGGCGGCCAGGTACTCGAAGATGGTCGCGACATGGAGATCCCTGCGGGCGTGACGACGATGATCGATGCCGGAGCCATTTTCAAGCTCCGCGCCGCTCGCATCAGCGTTGGCAGTAGCAGCGCGTTGATCGACCGCAGTGGCGGTGCCCTGCAGGTGCTCGGAACACCGCGTTTGGTCGACTTCAATGCGGCCGACCCCGCTGAGAAAATCGTGGGTGACGCCAACGACGCGGGCCTCGGGTATGACGATGGCAGCGTCATTTTCACAAGTACACGCGATCGAGAAGCCGACCAGGCCGGAGCGGGAACCTCGCCGGCGCCGAGTTCCGGTGATTGGGGTGGATTGGTGTTCCGCCGCGACGTCGACCAGGCTCTCGGCCGACGGGATCTCGAAGATGAAGGTATTTTCCTGCAGTCGGTCAACCATGCTGAAATTCGATATGGTGGGGCTAGCGATATCCGAGTGGACTCGGTGCAGCAGACGGTGAACCCGATCGAGTTGATCAATCTGCGTCCAAACATCACGTTCAACGAAATTTCGCATAGCAGCAGCGCAGCGATCAGCGCTGCCCCGGATAGTTTCCGAGAAACCACCTTTGGAACGCCTGCCTTCCAACAGGCCGGTGCGTTCACGCCTGACTACAGTCGGGTTGGTCCTGATATCCACAACAATGTGCTGGTCGATAACAGTATCAATGGACTGTTCATTCGGACGATCGTGACGCCGAACTCGCCACCCACGCAGTTGACTGCATCGGCGCGTTTTGACGACACCAGCATTGTGCACTTCATTGCTGAAAACTTGGTGGTTGCGGGGAGTCCGGGTGGATCGATCGACGACGGGGTGCAGCCCTCTCTGACCCAGGCTTCTACGCAGGTGCTCACCGGCGGTTCCCTTCCAGCGGGCACCTCGACGGTTTCTTATCTGATGACGTACGTCGACGCCAATGGTTTTGAATCCGCTGCGACGGACGTTTCCAGTGCGTTGATTCAATCGGCAGCGAGCGGCGAAACGCTGGCTGGAGCGAGTATCCAGTTGGCGGGTCTACCGCGGATCCCGGCCGGAACGGATTACGTTTCGCGGCGGTTGTATCGTGCTGAGTTCACCGATCCAGCCGACGTCGATGATGTCTCCAAGAGTCTCAACGGATATCGTCTGATTGCGGATCTCGATGGTTCCCGGTCAACCTACACCGATACGGGGGCGGCGTCGGAGGGCACCTTGGATCTGGATCACGTTGGCCGACGTGGTCGTCTCGATGCATCGCTCGTTGTCGATCCCGGGATGGTTGTGAAATTGACTGGCGCTCGCATTGAATTGGGGCACGGTGCGCAGCTATTGGCCGAAGGTACGTTGGCAAAGCCGATTGTCTTCACCAGCACTCAAGATGATCGCTATGGAGCGGGCGGCACCTTTGATACCAACAATGACGCAGACACCATCACGGGATCCCGACAGGCCGAGCGTGGAGATTGGTCCGGGATTTATGCCGGTCCCAATGCGCTCGTCAGTTTGGATCATGCCGTCGTTGCCTATGGCGGCGGGATCAGTTTGGTCGAGGGCGGTGAGAGTCACGGATTCGCCCCCTTGGAGCTACAGCAAGCCGATGGTCGCGTGACCAACTCCCGCTTTGAGTTCAATGAAAGCGGTCAAGGTGGTTCGGGCGATCCAGGTCGCGGCGGGCGTCTGGCGTCGGATCCGTCTGTGATCTTTGTCCGTGGTAGCCAACCGGTCATTGTCGGTAATGATTTTGTCGATAACCGTGGGAGCGTGATTGGCATCGATGTCGATTCGATGACCGCTGACTACTTGCGCGACACCGGCCGCCAAACCGGAAGCGTCGACACGTTTTCGGAACTTGATGACAACCAAGGACCGTTGATTCGTCAGAACCGTTTCGATGTCGTGCCCGCGGACGACGATGCCGACAAGCAGGTCAGCGGGCTGGTGATTCGCGGCGGCGAATTGCTCACCGAATCGGTTTGGGACGATACCGATATTGTCCACGTGCTCCATGAGAGTGTCTCCGTTGGCAACATGCAGAGTTCAGGTGGATTGCGATTGCAGAGCCGCGCCAATGAGTCTCTCGTCGTCAAACTCATGGGCAGTGGTACTCCCAACAGTCCAACGCTCGGCACCGGATTGACGGCGACGGGTGAAACGAGCGATGCCGACGATCGCATCGGCGGGACAGTACAGATTGTCGGTCTGCCAGGCGCACCGGTCGTCTTGACGAGCTACAAGGATGATACCGTTGGTGCCGGGCTCGCGGTCGACGGGACGCAGTTCACCGATACCAACGGCGACTCGTACGGCTCTCGCCCACAATCAAATGATTGGCGAAGCATTCTGTTGGACCAGTACAGCAATGACCGCAATGTCGATGTCGTGCTCGAACAAGAGCTCGCCACCGACGTCGCACCGGGTTTGAATGGAACCGTTCAGCAAGCCCAAGTCCTTGGCGACTTGGCGCAGGATTTGAATACCGGTGACGAAAATCGGAGACTTGGTTTCGAGGTCAGTGGGTATCTATCTGAGCCGAATGATGTGGACACCTATAGCTTCGTCGGCAGTGCCGGATCGAATGTATGGGTGGACATCGATAACACCTCATTTGGGTTGGACACGGTCGTCGAACTGCTCGATTCCACGGGCGCGGTACTGGCTCGTAGCGACAATTCCAGTGCCAACGATACGATGGCTATCGATGCGTCGGTGGAGGGGATGGTCGGACCGCTGCAATCTCGCGCTGACGAGTACACCGAGTTCGATGTGTTTGGAAATTATGTCGATGACGGCAGTGTGAATCCGCTAGATGCTGGTTTCCGAGTGGCCTTGCCCGGTGACGCCAGTGGTGTGGAGAGTCGGAGCGTGTACTACGTCCGCGTCCGCAGTGCTTCGAATAATCCAGAGGATCCGACTGCCGGTGGCAGTCGTGGCAACTACCAAGTTCAAATCCGATTGCAGGAAGACCAAGAGTATCCAGGCAGCGTGGTTCGTTTCGCCGATATTCGTTATGCCAACCAGGGCATCCATCTCCGCGGCCTGCCAGGGGAATCACCCTTGCTCGGAGAAGCTGGCGAGAACGAGCAAGTCAACGAAAATGGCTTTACTGTTGCCAGTAATGACACGCTGCAAACGGTACCGTTGGGTGAGGACAATGGCGCACCGCAGAACCGTCCTCAGAACATCGGTAATCTGCTCGAAGGCAAGAATCCCGTGATCAGTGTGGCGGGGTCCCTGAGCAGCAATAATGATGTCGACTTCTACCAGATCGATCTCGCCGCCTCGGTGACCACGACCGGGCAACTCAAGAACTATCTGTCCACTGTATTTGATGTCGATTACGCGTCAGGGCTGACACGGCCGGATACGAATATCAGTGTCTATTACGATTCCGATGGTGAGTTTGGTCCCGCCCAACCACAGCTCGTATTGTTTGGCGCCGACAGCAACGTGGCCGAGGATCAAACGAGTCCCTTGGGTGACAGTGATAGCTTGGCCGAACGACTCGATCGCGGTTCGATTTCGACATCGGATCCACTGATCGGGCCTGTTTCATTACCCGAAGGTTCCTACTACGTCGCAGTTTCGGCCAACAGCCAGGTGCCGAGCGAATTGTTCAATAACGACACGCGGCGCGAACCGGTGAACTCGGTTCAACGACTCTTTGAGGACCGCATCGATACCTTCGTTCCACCCGGCGAGACGTCCAACGACAGTGTTTTTGGTGGCCCTCGCTTCGATGAACTGTTCAACGAGGTTGAAATTGTCGGCAGCGGGTTCACGACGACCGTCCAACGCGGTGGTGAGTTTGGCCATGGTGTCTACGGAAACTTCGATGACAGCAACATTGCTCAGACTGGGCGTGATCAAACGCTCTACAGCGAGATCGGAACGTCGACTTTCTTCGTTCCAGCGCCGTACACCTCGGCCCAAGCGATCCCCGACGGGTCACAGTCACCCGTGGGCGCTCTCGACCTCAATTCCCTCAATTTTTCACTCGGGAACAATCCGCAGATTGGCGGTAGCTTTGACTATACCGCCAACACCATTCCCCACCTCACGATTGAAGGTGGGATGGGTGGCGATATCTCGGACTTCTATCAGTTGGTTGTGCCCAACAATAGCACCCGCGTCATTTTGGACGTCGATGAGGGATACAACCCGTTCCAGGGTGAGGACGTCGATAATCCCAATGACCAAGAGCCTGGTGAGGGATTTGTCCGTGACTTCGACAGTGTTGATGTGGACTTGGTGATCATTGATGCAACGCCAGAGGTCCTCACACCTCCCGGTCGGATTCTCGACTCGAATCCAAACGCCGGCCAACTCGGCAGTCTCGGCGCAGGATTTGTCTTTGAAGACGGCGATGTGATCGGCCGCAGTCGGGATCCGTTTTTCGATGGTTTTCTCGATGCGGGCGTCTATTTCATCGGGGTCGTCAATACGGATACCGCCGTCGATATTACCGATGCGGGCGTTGTCAACGTTACCAGCGATCCCGAGGACGTTCCGATTTCGGGCCGCTACTTGTTGCACGTCTCGGTCGAAGGCCAAGAGGTCGACGCGGGGCTCAGCACGAACCAGAGTTTGTTCCTCAACCGCAATGACGAGTCCTCCGGGAGGCTGCGGAGCGACGCCTTTGACCTGACCGGTTACGTCGCCGCTGACCTGCCGCGATTCTATTTCAACTACCTGTGGGACAGCCCCACGGACGACGTCAGCTTGACGATCACCAGCGCTGAGAATCCGACCGGCGTCACGTTGAGCAATCTCTCGGACAGTCCGGAGGCGTTGAACAATCAGTTCGGCGGTGACTTCCTCGGTGACGGCGAGTGGCACCAGCAGATCGTGGACCTCTGTGCCTTTGCGGGCGATACCGACATTCGATTCGAATTTGAGTACGAAGGTGACACGGTTCCACTGCCGGATGTTGACGGTCTGTTCTTGGATGATTTCATCGTCGGCTTTGCTGAACGTGGTGAAACGATCTTCAACGCTATTCCCGGTGAAACCGCTTTCCAGACGACTGGGTTCAGCAGTGGCCCGGCCGGTGAGTATCAACTCGAAGCACGGCGGGCGACGACTTTCGCAACGCCCGAATTCAATTCGCAGCAGCTAACCGCTTCCTTTGATACGAACGATCGTCATGCTCAGGAAGTCACGTTGATCGTGCCCGCCGGTTCGCAGATTGCAGACGGCGATACGTTTGAGCTGAGCGATGGCATCACGACTCAAGTGATCGAATTTGATACCGATGGGTCGGCAGGATTCGGCAACCTACGGCTGCCGTTCTTGCCCACCGATACTTCCGCCGAAGTTGCGATGAAGCTGCGTGCGGCGATCAACGATTCCAATCGACTCAATGTGGAGGCCGCGTCCGCTTCGGGGCTGGACACAGAAACGATGACTAGCAATCGCTTGAGTCTGATCGGGATTGTATCGGGCACGTTTGAGCCGCTCGATTCGTTCACCGACGCACCCGGCCCCGGCGAGGACCTCGAATCGGAGATGACCGAGGACAACGAACGTCGGATCTTCATGCCTGCGGTACTCTTCAACGGTGTTGGCGATACGAATTTCACTCGCACACAAGGACAGGTGATCATTGAGAATAATACGATCAGCGATGTCCATGCGATCGGTATTTGGTCCGAGCCGGGCGACCGCGCCACAGACCCTGAGGACATCCGTGCCAACCCGGATGGATTCTTCTTCGGAAATAATTTCTTTGGCAATGCAGACGATGTTTACGGTCTCGATCGCACGGTGACGGATCCCCATCCGTTCTTGCAGTTGCCACCTGTTGGCAATCCCTCCTTGGGCGTCGCGAGAAACCTACCAACGCTCAATAATTCTGTCGAAGGTGGACTGAGCACCGGTGTCGTCGTACGAAATAACACGATCGATCAGGCCGGTTTGTCTGGCATCAAGATCCAGGGCGAGCCTCGACCATTCGTGATCGATGAAACAACGCTGTTTGCGGGTGCCGACGCCGATCTCCTCGAAGTCTTGACGAATCCATCGGATTTGCCCGATGGCTATGCGATGGCCATTGATGCCGGTGGGACCCGGGTCGTCTTTGAGTTCGAAGACATCGCTGGCGCACCGACGATCGATGGTGGTAGTGGTGTGTTGGGCGGTAACGGTTGGGTCGATGGTCACGTGCCGATCTATTATCGGCATGCTGCAGGTGGACCTCCCTACAACAACTTGCGTACGGAGGGATACAGTTCGTTTGAACTCATGCTCTCCATCCAGCAGGCAATTCAGGGCAGTATTCTGGTGTCCAATGGGATGGCGGAACTTGTCACGGCAACCTTGGGCCCGTCTTTGGAGTATCGAGATGGATTCCTCGAACAGTTTGCTCGGACACCGGAATCATTCCCGTCGGCAGCGGTTTATCTCGAAGGTGTTAGCAATATTTACTTCACGTCGGCCTATTCGGTGGGCAACGCTCCGCAGTTGATTAATGACAGTACTGTCGGCGAAGCACCCATTGCCGAAGCACCCCAGCCGTTCGCTCGGGTGATCAACAACACCATTTATGGTGCCGATGGCACGGAATCGCTGAACCCCGGCGACGCGAGTGCTGATGACAATGACGTCCTCAGCGATGCGACGGTAACTCACGTGGGACGCGCTCATACCGGACCTTACGTTCAGCCGGGTGCGATCGGCTACAGCATCCCGCAGGGATTGACCAATCAAACGATCACATTCCGCACGGTCTTTGACGGTGCCAATGTGACCAATGCCCAGTCCGCGGTAGTCGGTGTGGGGACTGAGTTCCCCGACATCAATTCGGCCGCCACTGACGGGGCTCCGACCACGACGGTCAATGCCAACATTGGCATTAGCAATGCCGCCATTACAGTCGACTATACGGAGGCTGGCGTTGTCGAAGAAGGAACCTTCAATGGCTATATCTTTGAAGGCGATTTCAGTGAACTGCAGAGTGTCGAGGTCAGTGACGCGTCGACCATTGGGGTGGATGTTTCCTTCACCGATACCCAATTGCTCGTCAATCTGACTGGAGGCCAAGCGATCACGGCGGCCGACCAACTATTCATCAGCTTGGTATTCCCAGAGCTAACCCTGCCCGCCGCACTGGCTGGCGTTGCCGACGAGAATGACGTCGACTTCTATAAGGTGGAGTTGGGCGTTGGCGATCGATTGGCCGTTGATATCGATACCGATGAAGGTGGTCCCGACACGATCATTCAGATCTTTGACCAATTTGGCGAACGTCAAGTACTCAATGCGGGTGCCGCCAACGAAACGAGAGTTGCTGACAACGGGGCTGCTCCCGGCCACTTGGACCCCCTGTCGACCGCATTTGCCGACCCGGCTAGCAACCGCCCCGGCGTCGTCGCCGACCCGCTCAACGGTCGTGATCCGTTTGTTGATTTCACGGCACTGAAGACGGGCACCTATTTCATTGGTGTTAGCTCGGCAGGGAATGCTGCCTACGACGCCAATAGCATCTCCGGGCGAACCGGTGGCACTACCACCGGTGAGTACGAGATCGGCATCGAGGTCTACACACCACGTCAATTCGTGATGAGTTTGGATGATGCCAACGAGGGTCAGAGTGTGCAAACCGGCACGCGGGCGGCTGATCTAGTCGGCACCACCTTCACGATCACCCAGATTCCGGACTTCGCCGGCGACTATCCGAATTTCCCAGTCAGTGGCGGCGTGCCCAACACCGTGGGCAATCAATTGACGTTCGAATTCACGTCCTCCACCAATGGAATCGTGTTAGGCAACGGCAATTACAACATTCCGCTCTACACAGGTGTGCTCGACGGTGGATACCGGGTCCCCACGATCATGGATTCGATCGCCAACGCGATCACCGGATTGCAGGATGAGCTCTCGGGTGCGGATATCCCCGCACTACCCAACTATGAGAACGGCAATGGACCGGGCGGTCGCTCGGGACCGATCACTCGCGCCACGGCCCTCGCGCTGGGAGGCCAGGATGGCGACAATGCTGGCATCGTGAACCTGTCGGATCCGAGTCGGCGGCCGGGGATCACGCGAAGCCTGTTCCCACTGCACTTCTTTGACCAATCCGACAGCGATTTCCCCTTGGGTTTCGGGGTGGATCGGACAGAGAGTCCGCTATCGACCATTTCCGCAGGCAACGCCCTGACTGATGGTTTTGCATCGACCGAACTCTACGTGTTGTTCAACAACGTCGCGGAGATTGAGTTGAGTCCTGAAGCGATTGCGGCCGGCTTGAAGCTGACGACGAATGAGTACCGGACGCTGAGCAATAACCGCCCTGAGTTTGCAGAGAACAGTGACCAACTGATTCTGGAAAGCGGGATCTGGGTGACTGGAGGCGCCTCGCCAACGTTGATGAACAACGTGTTGTCGAACTTGCATCAAAGCATCGTGGTCGACGAAACCAATTTCTTTGGATTCGGCAAACGCGTGCAGACTGCGGGGGATGATTTCATCAAGCCTCAAGAGGTGATCGTCAACGGCAACGTCTTCCAAAACGACGAGTCTCGCAACAGCGAAATTCGCTTTGATTTGACCTGGCCGATCGATCCTACGCCTCCATTCGACGTGGTCGACACATCACTCTCAACTGATGATGTGGTCGGTGCTACCAATGTTGCATTGCAATCCGATGACTTCAACTTCTTCATCGATCCAGACGAGCCGTTGATTGCGGACGCCGCCGGCAATAACTTCTTGCCAGCCGACGGATCGAAACTGATCGATAGCGCGACGAGCAGTCTCAATGAGCGAGGCGCGTTCTCCGCGGTGAAGTCTGCCGTGGGTCTGCCGACGAGCAATGTTTTGGCACCGGATCGAGATGTCAACGGTGTCCTGCGAGCTGACAATCCGAACTTCTCCACCCCAGGTGGTTCGGGGCAATCGGTGTTCAAGGACCGCGGCAGCTCAGAACTCGCTGACTTCATCGGACCCGTGGCGGTCGCTCTGAACCCGCGTGACAATGATGCGGCGGGCCTCGATACCGATATCACTACCAGCTTCATTCAGCGTGGTACCGGTACGTTGGGCGAGTTCCGGATTCAGTTGGTAGATACCGGCGATGCCTCCAACCCATTTACCGGGATCGGCATCGATGACAGCACATTGATGGTGGCCGAGATTCCTGGTTTGCGTAAGACCGGTGCCAACATCACGGTCTTCGAAAACGATCGACTGCTGACCGAAGGCGTCGACTACACGTTCAGCTATGACGAGACGAGCAACACCATCACGCTGATTCCGTTGGCGGGTGTGTGGCGAGATGATCGCTCGTACCGAGTGGCTCTGAACAACCGCGACCGCAGCGTGGTCATCGCTCCGGATCCAAGTCAGGTAGCCGATGGCGATCAGATTCGCGTCACGGATTCCGACGGTGGCACGGTGGTGTTCGAGTTTGAATCGGGCTATCAACTGCTCCTTCCCGAAGCCCCCACTTTGATCGTTCCGAGTGTCGGTACGGATGCGGGTGGACTTCGCGATGGTGACATTTTCCAGATTTCCGATGGTGTCAATGAACCCACGGTGTTTGAGTTTGATACCGATGGTGTGCTCTTGCCGGGTTCACGGCGGATTGCCCTGCCTACGGAATCTTTGGTCGGTGACGATGTCGAGTTGAAGATCGGCAACGACAACTTTGTCTTCCAGTTTGTCAACGAAGGCGATGTGGCGACCGGTGGTGCGATCGCGGTCACGTTCAACCCTGCTGACCCCATCGAAGGTAGCATCTTCGCCTTGAACCAGGTCATCTCGGACACTCTGAGCAACAATGGGATCGATGACGTGTTCGTCGGTGTCCCAGATGATGATTTGAGCAACCTGATCATCACCTCTCAGTCGGGTGGACCGACTGTTGAGATCACCGACAAGCCAGATTCGTTTGTTTCGGGACCAGCACCATCACCGGCGCAGGGTGTCTCGTTACGTCTGGATAGCTTGCCCACGATCCCCACGCCGACGGATGCTGCAGGGCGGGCGGATTATCTCGAACAGATCGCCGTGAGCATTGAAACGGCAATCACCCAAGAACGTCGCAACGACAACGAGACGGGCGAACTGCCACCGAGCCGAGCCGCTGCGTTTGATTTCGCGGTCGAGGTGGATGGTAGCCGCGTCGTATTGGGCGCCCCGACGGGTGTCGTCGTCGACACATCCGGTGGCGGTCTCGATCAAGACGCCCGCACGTTGGCTTTCGAGGTCCCTGCGATTGGCACCGGTGCCAACGGTATCGAAGATGGAGACTCGTTCACCATTGGAAACGGCAATGCTCAGCAATCCTTCGAGTTCACTCTCGACGCCCAGCTCAACAATAGCAGTGCCATCCCGGTTGTCCTCGACACAAGCTTGGGCGATCTCGGCGGTGCAGAAATCGCCCAGATCATCGGCGAGACTATCGCGGACGCGGACCTGGGATTGACCCCTACGGTAGATGGAGCGTCGGTTTATCTCGATCTTCCCGCGATCGGATTCGCCAATGTCTCCGCAGGTCAATTGCGACTGGTCGGCTTGGCACGTCCGCTCCTCGATGGCGATGCGATTCGAGTCAGTCGGGCTCCTGAGCCACCGTCGACGGCGATCGTCGTCAACAATACGTATCCGGCTGGATTCGAGGTCGGCACCATTGCCACGCCTCTCGATGGAACGCTGTTCACGCTCGAACTACGCGATGGTGACGAACTGCCAGAGCTGTACAACTTTGAGTTTGACACCAGTGACGTTGATCCACCCGAAGTTTCCGCTGGTAACATCGCGATCGATGTCACCGAGACGGTGGTCAATGAGAACGGGACGACTAGCGAGTTCTATGTTTCTCGCGATGAGCTCGCTCGCCGTATTGCGGCGGCAATGGACTCACGAGGCATCGATGTCGCCCCCGTTGCTCAAGATGAATTCGTATTCATGAGTATCCCCGATGGGCAAACAGCCCGCATCCTCTCGGAGTACAACGGGGTTGGATTGACGGATACGGCCACGTTTGAGGAACGGCAAACGATCGAGTTCGATTTGGTGACTGATGCCGATCCAAACGGCGATGGTGTGACGGCGGGCAACGTTCAGGTGTTGTACTCGCTCACAGACACCGCCACCGAATTGGCTGACAAGGTTGCCGCGGCACTCAACGTGCTCTCGGGCGATACCGATGATGATGGCACCGTCGATGGTGACGTTGCGATTGCTGGTTTGCTGCCTGGCAGCGATACGGTGGCACCCGGCCAGGTCTCCGTCAACGTGGACGTCAACAACCCACTCACGCTCAGTGTCTCGCCAGATAGTTCGCTCGAGGTTCGCGGTGAGCCTGGTGTCAGCGGCAGCAGTACGGTTCAGGTCTTTGGGCCGTTGCTGTTGACGATGCCTGTCCTTGGTGGCAATAGCATTACCAACGGTAGTGTGTTCATTATCACGGATCCCGTTGGCAACGATGTGATCTTCCAGTTCGACATCGGTGGTGTGCCACCGGTTGGCCAGGGGATCCCCGGTGCGGTCATTATTCCTTATAGCACGGCTGATGATGCGGACGTGTTGGCGGACCGATTTGCAGCGGCGATCAATGGTTCCACCGTGGGACTCGACGCGACGGTCGTCAACGAAACGCAGATTTCGCTCGGCCGAACCGACCGAAGCCGCGTTAGCAATACGGGGCTGCCCGGCATTAGCGGCACCCCTGCTATCGAGATCGTTCGTGGCATTGTCGGCGACGGAGAAATTCTACGCATCCGACAGGGAGACGTGTCGGTTTCCTATGAGTTCGATTCCGTTGAGAATGGTGGCGGCGTCCAACCGGGCAATGTCCAAGTGTCCTTCCAGCCGACCAGCACCCCCGGCGACATCGCCGAGAGTTTGGCGGCGGCGATCCGCAATAACACAGGTGGCTTGCGATTCACCCCAGGCGAGGACGGCACGGTCTACCCGATCGCCGAACTCGATGATAATGGTATCCCCACCGGTGCGGTGATCTTGAACGATCTGCCGGGGACTCAAGTGGATACATCTGCTGCCCCGACGCTGAATGTTATCGGCGTTCCCGGTGGAGCGATTCCGGTCACGATCTCGCCTCTGTTCGATGCCGAAGCGGTCAATCAGGTCTTGCTGCGTCAGCTCAATAGTGTCAACAAGCCGGGAGAACTGCCGACGACCACGTTGGTGGCCGAAGATCGCGGTGGCAACACTCTATTCGTCGAGAATGCCTCGATCATCGCTGGGCCGGTTGAGAACTACTACTTGCCCGCGATCAAGGATTTGGTCGGCAACCCGTTGCAGCCCAATCGGACTGACCGCACCACTCAGTTCACGATCAATCTGTCCGATATTGCGTTGGACTATGGTGACGCACCTGACCCAGTGGGATCGGTCGCCGGGCGTTATCCGACTCGACTGAACCAGAACGGTGCCCGGCATATCATCGGAAATGGTCCGATGTTGGGTGCGAGTGTGGATGCCGAGTTGGACGGATTGAGCGTCCGAACGGCCGATGGTGACGATCTGACGATCTCCGTCAGTGGCGGTGGGAACGTGTTCGTAACCAGCCTCGACGAGGGCGTGGTGAGCGTCGACATCAATCCGAACGACGTCGACGACCTGTCCCAGTTCGATGGAGAAACCTTCACCATCGATACCGGTTCAGCGATCGCTACCTTCGAGTTGGATACAGACGGTATCTTCGACGAGGACAATTACGCAGTCGCGGTCCCCGCCGACGCAACGAAAGAAGCGATCGCAACGGCGATCGAAGGGGCGATTGAAATCAGTCCTTTGAATCCAGCGAGCGTCGCGTCGGTAAGCGATCCCGCCACGGGCGCGGTAGTCGTGGAGGTCAGCGGTGATGATGAGGACGGTGTGACGTTCTCAAGCGAAGGCAACCCCGAGGGCGTCTTCAACGCGAACCTCACGACAACGGTGAGCGTGGTGGTGACGGGCGCCGGGATGCTCGAAGGCTGGATTGACTTCAACGCCGATGGTGATTGGGATGATCCAGGCGAGTTGGTGATTTCACCCGACCTGGCCACTGACAGCAGCGGCGCCAACGCCGCCATCTTTGGTGACGGCACAACGGAACGATCTTTCCAAATCACGATCCCAGAGACAGCACCCAAACTGGCTGCGGGTGAATCGGCTGATACGTATGCTCGTTTCCGTGTTTCTCGCACGGGTACCGGTTCCCCTGTTGGATTGGCACTGAGCGGCGAGGTGGAAGACTACCTGGTCCGGTTGGTCGGTGGTGAGCCACCGGCGATCGGCAATCCGAATCCGCTATACAGTGTTCCTGAAGGTGGGTTCCTGCAGGCTAGCGACGATTTGGGCGACGATGCATTCGACAACAACAACGGTTTGCTCGTCGGTGTCACCACGGGGACTCCCGGTGGTGTGCAGATTTTTGCTGACGACGTGGGGACTCAGGACATCTTCTCTGAGTCCGGCCAGTTCGCTGGCACACTCACGGTTATGTCCAACGGCACGTTCACCTTCGATGCCGACGACGATTATGCTGGCGAGGTGGTTTTCAGTGCCCGCGTGACGGACGTCGTTCCAGGGGCTCCTGAGAATCAATTGGTCAGTCCGCAACGGATTTCAGCAACGATCACGGTCACGCCAGTCAACGACGCACCGACACTCAAACCCGGTGTCGATGAGAGTGACGTGCTCACGACCACCACGATCAACGAAGACAACGTGGTTAGCCAGGAGGATCAAACGAGCCTCGGGCCAGTTGTCTTCGATGCGAGCGATCTGATCGATCCCTACTACATTGCCGGTCCAGGCGATGAACCTCAAGAGCAGGTTCTGTTCTTCGAGAGTGCGGGGACGGGGACGACCGCGTTCCAGACGGCTCAGGGCGGATCGTTGGCGATCGGCGCGGGTGGCCGGACGATCCTCTACACGCCGCCGGCCGACTACAACGGTCAAAATCCTGATTCGTTCACCTACACGGTGGCCGATCGTCTGCTCAGCACGATCCCCGGTGCGATCGTCAGCCAATCGGCGACGGCCATGGGGCGAGTCGAAATCACCATTGATCCGATCAACGACAATCCACGGCTCAATGGCGAGACCTACCAAACGGCTGAACGCATTGCAGCAAGCGATCCGGCGCTGACGATTCCGATTACGGGGTCGGTGGTCGTCGACGGTCAAACCATCACCGGTATTCTGGAGAATGACACGGCGGGGCCAGCCGACGAAGTGGCACCTCCGCAGAACCAAACGATTAGTTTGGTGCCGGACCAGTTCACATCCATTGAGAACGGGAGCGTGGTGCCCTATCGCCGTACCGAAGGCGGGGGCGGCCAGATCGCTCAGGTCGGCAACAACTTGGTTTACACTCCCCGTGTGAACTTCAGTGGTGTGGATCGCTTTGATTACATCGTTCGCGATTCGCTCGGTGCGGAATCCATCGCCACAGCAACGATCGTTGTCGGCAACGTCAACAACCCACCTGAGTTTGTGGGCGTTCGCGGTGAAGAGGGCCAAACAACCCTTGAGTTCCAAGAACGTAAACTGCCCGATGAGACGGCGTCGTTCGATCTCACGTCGTGGTTCACCGACGCCGATGGAGATACGCTGACGTTCCCACAACCCGACGTGGGCGATACCGGCCTGATCCAGGCATCGGTTAGCGGCAACATGCTGACAGTGAACTTCACGCCGTTTGCATTCGGTAGCACGACGTTGACCGTCAAAGCGTTGGACCCTTCGGGGTTGACTGTCAGTCAAGTGATTGATGTCAACGTGATTGGAACACCGGATGCTCCGATCGTGCTGGGTAGTTTGCAGCCAACTGTGATCGATGAAGACGGCGTCGCATTGGCGCAATTGCGTCGACTGCAGGTTGATTCCGAAGGTCTGTTCTTTGATCCCGACAACGACACGCTGACCTACAGCGTTCGGCGGCTCGGTTCGATCAATAATCCGACAGCGTCCGATATCGCCAATGATCCGCTGATTGAGTCGATTCGCTTCATCGGCGATACACTGCAGGTGAAACCGAAGCCAGATCAATCGGGACAGGTTCAAATTGAGATCGAAGCCTTCGATGGTACCTTCGTCAATTCGTACTCGTTCGACTTCATCGTCAACGAGGTCGCCGATGCTCCACGTGGCAACGTGACTGGCCCGGATGCCTACTCCGTTCCCATCGGTGGCACGCTGCGGATTACCGATCCGTCGCTCGGTTTGCTCCGCAACGACAGCGATCCTGATCCAGGTTCCACCATCCGAATTGCACCCGGATCGTTGACACAGCCTGCTGGTGGCACGGGTACGGTGGATCTACTCAGCCGTGATGACGGGGCCTTCTCGTTCACTGCGAGCACGGATGTCAACAATCAACCGGTACCAGGCCAAACCGATCAGTTTACCTATCGACTGATCGACGATACCGGTCGCCTCAGTAGCCCGATCCCCGTGACGATCACGTTCAATCAATCGATCTACCAGAACCCGGTTGATCAGTACGACGTGACGGGCGATGGATACGTCAGTGCGATCGATGCACTGCGAATTCTCAACTTGATCAATGCTCGCGAGGATACGACGTCACCGTTCAGTGTGTCCGAGCTGACCACGCCTCCACCAGACTATTACGACGTCAGCGGAGATGGATTCATCACGACTGTGGATGTCCTGCAGGTGATCAACGAGCTGAACCGGCGTGACACGAGCGGTGCCCTTGTCTCGGGCGAGCCGCTGGCCACACCGAGCGCGTTGTCTGATTTGGCTGGCGAGAGCGTGGCGATCGCGGGGGCCGAGGGGCTGCGAGGCATCGAGGGTGCGTTTGCATCGACGCAGGCGTTCGCGAGTGGTTCGACTGCCAACCTGGGTTCGGCGAACCTGGTACCGCGATCCAACCGATCTGAGCAAACAGCGATCACCACGATCAACGACCCGTCCACTGCGTTGGACGAACTGTTGACCGGTGGCATTGAACTCCAATCCGGAGGAAATGCCCGGGCACAGCAGGTTGTTGATTCGCTGGCCTCGGGTTCGGAATCGGCACAATCGGACGATCCATCAGCGGTCGGCCAAGCGTTCGATTCGGCTCTGTTGGATCTTTTTTCGGACGAATCTGAAACGGACTAGACTGGAAGTGTCCACCACCATGGGCGGGCTTCAGGTAACTTAGCTTACCTGTGCCACGCCTTATTATTCCCCCACCGATTTTATTCTTTCAAGGCTTCGGTCGACCATGACCCACCGACGAAACCCACTATCACGAGCCGGTCGCAGCATTTCCCGTAAGAATGCTCGGCGAGATTCCCGCCTTCGAACCGGATCTGCCCAGCGGCGATCGACGACGGACACGTCGCGTCGTCTGCAACACCAAACCCTCGAACGCAGGGAACTGCTCGCCGCTGAAATCATCAGTGGGCCGCGGTTGGTCAGCGTGGAAGCCGGCGCGGTGTCGCAGATTCGATTGGATGGGACGAGTGTGGAGAATCGGCTCGATTCGGCGCCTCGCGAATTGACCTTCCGCTTCGACGGTACCTCCCAGCTCGATGGAAACACACTGCAGGGGATCCGGGTCATTGGCTCGGGCGGTGATGGGACGTTCGATGATGGCAACGAGGTATTGATCCAGCCTGGGTTCTTGGGGTTTGCGGATGACGAGGTCGGCGACCGGGTGGTGGTGTCGCGTTTCGTCGAAGCTCTGCCGGACGATCGCTACCGGATCCAGATCGCCGGTTATGACGATGTCAATAATCAAGACGTTTTCGCCAATGGCGACTCGGTCGATACCAATATCACCGCGCTGCGTGATACCGATGGAAACCCGATCTTGCCGGCCGACCAAGTCAGTTCGGCGACGCCGTCTCTGAATATCGATTTTGAGGTCGAAGTCGGGGCGCAGGTCGTTGCTGTCGTGCCGCAACCGATCTCGGGGACCGCGGGCAACCGAGTCCAGGCTCGCAACGAAATCCACGTCTACTTCAATGAAGATCCGCTATCGAATCCGAACGCGGGTGTGATCACCAATAACCCGAACCCGCCTTCGGGACAAACTCTCTCCGGGCTGCCTGTCGTCCGGCCTGAGTTCTATCAACTTTTCATGACGAAGGACACGGTCGACAACACCGACGACCTGCGCCTCGAACCAGAAACCGTGATCTACGATCCAACGCAATCCATGGCGGTGTTGCAGTTCACCGACGATCTGTCGGTGCTCACAGGACGGACCGACGGTGTTGGCACTTTCCGTTTGCGGGTGGGTAGCGGTGACTCGCTCCCCGATGCGCCCACTCTCTACAATCTGGCTGCGGAAGGGGCGAGTGTTGTCGATGCTTCAGGCAACCCGATCAACGTTCCTTTCAATGACACGTTCGCGGGCTCGGATATCTTCGTCAACGATGCCAACGCGGGGCAATCACCTGAGAAGGCTATTCACTTTTCGCCGTCCGATGGGCTGCAGAGCGTGTTGCTGCGTGGTGGTTCGATTGAGAACACCGGCGCCTACGTGCCGCCGTGGCCCGGAGCGTATGATGCCCCCGGTTCGCGCGATCAGCGACGTGATGCGAGTGTTGTTGGTCGGATCGATACGAACACTGGGATCAATATATTCCCTTACAACTTTGCCAAACTCTACGGGGAAGACCCCAACGGAAACCCGCTCGATAACGCGATCACGACGGCGCAGCAACAGCGGACACGCGAGATCCTCGATCTCTATGAAGAGCATCTCGGCGTGCGGTTCGTGGAGACGAGTGATTCTGGATTGCAAATTGTCACGGGCGATTTGCGGGCAATCCAAGAAACCGCCGATACCGGCGCAGGCGAAGGCACCCCATACAGTCTCTACCGCGTCAACGAACGCGACCCATCACGCGGGGTCTTGGTGCTCGAAGCTGACGAAGGTTGGTACGACGGCTACGGTCTGTCGCCCGATTCACGTCCGAGTTGGTTCGTCGAAGGATTGCGCGGGATCGGCAATTTGCTCGGTGTGGGCGATCTGTTTGAACTGCCCGATGGCGTGGCCGCCGGTGGCAGCAGCCCGGATGAACCTAACAGTGAAACGCAGAGCAACGATGGTGATGGCGGACCCAGCGGTGTCGCTGGATTTCCAACCCTGCCCAGCGAACCGGATTTCCTCAGCCAGAGTGATATCACGCTCGGCCAATCGCTCCATCGCCCCGAGAGCAGCGATGTCGATCTTTACTCGTTCACGATTGATCCGCCGATCGACGACAATATCGCCGATGATGCGGTCCTCGGTCGCTTGTCACTCGAAACGTTCGCCCAGCGGCTCGACGACGTCAGCTTGCTCGATACCCTCGTGCAACTGTACCGCGTCACGCCAGGACCTGGTGGCACGTCGAATTATGAGCTGATTGCCCGGAACGATGATTCCTTCGGTGACGATTCCCACCTGCAAGTCGACTTGGCTGCGGGCGATTACATCGTCGGAGTGACGAGTACCGGGAACGATGCCTACAGTGGTACCTCAGAGGATACGGGCAACGGCGGACGAACTGAAGGCAATTATGAATTGCGAATGACGTTTGATTCATCCTTCGGTGCAGCCAGTGGTGATGCGTTGGTGGATGCCAACGGAACGCGTTTGGATGGGGATGCCGATGGAGCGGCCGGGGGCGATTTCAATTTCTGGTTCCGTACGGCGCCCGCGACGACCAATGCTAGCGAAGTCCGTACCATCTTCGTTACCAAGGACAGCGACGGTAGCGACAGCAACAATGGCTCGCTCGATTCACCCTATGGCACCGTATCGAAGGCGCTTTCGGAATCGAAGCCCGGTGACATCGTGCGCTTGCTGCCCTCGGCCGGACTCGACGGCCAGGTAACCGCGGTAGACGATCCCAATACGGCAGTTAACGAAGCCTTCGAAGCTCAAAAAGACAACCGCGCCTACGAGTTCGGGCGGGGCGGCACCAACAACAGCGTGCTCGCCGACGGGGCGACATTCGATGTGCCACGCGGCGTGACCGTGATGATCGATGCCGGGGCATTGCTGAAGTTGCAGGATGCGAAGATTGGTGTCGGCAGTGAGTCGATCGACCCGAACCGAGAACTCGCGGCCCTTCAGGTGCTCGGTACGCCGACGTCGTCAGTCGTCTTCACGAGTTACAACGATCAGAACGTTGGTATCGACACCAACCCGATCAACACCACGCCCGGCAGTGGCGATTGGGCGGGGATCGATTTACGCAACGACGTCGACTACGCCGAAGGTCGCGAGGTTTGGGAACGTCAGGGAATCTTCCTCGATTACGTCTCCCACACTGAATTGCGATACGGTGGCGGGCGGGCTGGACTGCGCGCCGATGTGGTCGCGCCGATTCAGATGAGCGAGAGCCGCCCGACTCTGATCAATAACACGATTTCCTTCAGTGCCGGTGCTGCAATGAGCGCCGACCCGAACAGTTTCCGTGAAGATAACTTCAACACCTCGCTCTACCAGAACGCGGGCCTGTTCACGAGCGATTATGACCGGGTCGGTCCTGAAATCTCGGGCAACGTGCTGGTCGAAAACACGACTAATGGCCTGTTCATTCGTGTCACGACGCCAGCGGGTGGCGAATTGGAAACGTTGACCCAGAGCGCTCGGTTTGATGATACGGATGTCGTCCACGTGATCAGTCAAGCGCTGACGATTGCCGGTGCCCCTGGTGGCCCGGTTCTACTCGAAGATCGACCGAGTGTGGGCAGTGTGACCTTGACGCCATCGACGACCGGAGACCTGGCGGCCGGACAGCATGAATATGTGCTGTCCTTCGTCACTCGGGAAGGACACGAGTCGTTGGTCAGTTTGCCGACGAGCTCGGTTACGGTCACCGATGCGGTCGATAGCAGCGGGTCGGTGACGCTCCGGAATCTCCCCACGGCACCAGCGGAGTACATCGGCCGGAAGTTGTATCGTGGCACACTCGTCGCGGGTGTGATTGAGTATGAACTCGTTGATCAACTCGATCGCCGCACCAGTACCTACGTCGATTCGGGCCAGACGCAGAGTGGCTCGCCGAGTATCCAGGCGGTCCCGGAAGCGACCGCGATCACCGTCACGGGGCTCAACGGGCAAGGTGAGTTCAACGAGAACCAATCGATCGATTATCGCATTACCTTTGCTGATGCCTACGGTGGTGAAACCCGGGCAAGTAACGCGACCACCACGGTCGTCACGGGTCAAGATGCGGCCATCGAAATCGCGAATATCCCCGTTGCACCGGAAGGGTTCATTGGTACCAACGTGTACCGCCGAGACCCTAGCAGCGGAGACTACTTCCTCGTCGCCGAACTGCGACACGGTGAAACGTCACTGCTCGACGATGCTCGAGATCAGAGCGTGGACGGTTCGCTGTTGGGCCGGAAACTCGGCGCCGATGCCGATGGTGGATCGAAACTACTGGCGCGCTTCGACGCTCGGTTGACGATCGATCCAGGCACGATTGTCAAGCTCGGCACAGCGAGAATCGAAGCCACCTTCGGTGCTGATTTCTATGCTGAGGGGACGGAGGGAAGCCCAATTGTCTTCACCTCTCAATCCGATGACGAGTATGGCGTCGGTGGCACTTTTGACACTAACAATGATGGCGTCAGCGAAGGTGAAGCTGGCGATTGGGGTGGAATTGAACTGCGTCAAGGCGTCACGGCGAGCCTCGATCATGTGGACGTGCGCTACGGCGGTGGGGAAGCCCCCGTGCAGGGCGGGCTGACGAAGTTCAATGCTCTGGAAATCTTGCAAGCCGATGTGCGGGTCGTTAATTCGAGCTTCGTTTCTAATGCTGACGGCAAAGATGTCGACGGTATCGGTGCCGATTCCGGTTCGTTTGCCACTCGCGTCGGACGCGGTTTCAATGATGCCGCAACGATCTTTGTCCGAGGTGCTCAACCCATCTTGATCGGCAATACGATTGTCGATGGCGATGGTGCGGCGATCAGTATTAACCCGGATGCCTTGACGTTCGAAGCCGTCACCGACCCCGGCCGCTCCACCGGTATGATCGACCGCTTTGTCGATCGTCCTGATAACCAGGGCCCGCTGCTGCTCGACAATAAACTTGCGGGCAATGATCTCAATGGAATGCGCGTCCGCAGCGAAATTGTCACCACGGATAGCGTGTGGGATGACACGGATATTGTGCATGTCGTCGAAGGATCGATTTATTCGATGACTCAGCACTACTATGGTGCCATCCGCCTGCGCAGCGATGCCGACCAATCACTGGTCGTGAAATTCACCGAGGACGGATCCCTCGTCGGCGGTGGACGCCCGCTTGATATCATTGACCGGATCGGTGGTACCCTGCAGGTGCTCGGTTCCCCTGGATTCCCGGTTGTCTTGACCAGCATCAATGACAGCACGATCGGTGCCGGGTTCACACCGGATGGGCGTTCGCAACGAGATACTAACAATACCGGCCTGCCCGTCGACGCCAACGGCAATGAGATCAATACGGCATCAGCCGGCGATTGGGAAGGGCTGCAGTTGCTGTCCTATATCAATGATCGAAATGTTGCCTACGTGTACGAGAACGAACGCGGCGATGCTGGTGCGATCACGACCAACCGCGATCCTGTCGATGCTCAGATTCTCGGTGCACTCGCCACCGGTGAAACGACTGGGGACGACAACGAGCGGCTCGGGTTCACGATTCGAGGGACGCTCGCTACCCAAGACGACATTGATACCTATCGGTTCAGCGCCGCCGGCGGCACGGCCGTCTATTTTGATATCGACGAGACGTCGCCCGGACTCGATACCGTGGTGGAGCTGGTCAACGACAGTGGTGTGGTGATCGCCAGCAGCGACAATTCGTTCGCCGAGGCCAATGGACGCGAGACCATCTACGTCAACACGGCGCTGCAGAACGGTGTGCTCGAGAGCGACGTGCGTGCGCTGTCGACCGGACTGACCAGTGGCAACGTGGAATCGTCCAATACGCTCGACGCCGGTTTCCGTGTCATCTTGCCAGGTAACTTCGATGCCAAGAATGACTACTACGTTCGCGTGCACAGCGCCAACGCCGAGACGTCAGGGCAATACGAGCTCGGGATCCGTCTCCAGGAGGCCGATGAGGTTGCTGGTTCGACGGTCCGCGGGGCGGACATTCGCTACGCGACCAATGCCATCGCGGTCAGCGGCACGCCGATGCACAGCCCCTTGGTGGGCGATGTCGGTGAGTCGGTAGTGTACGTGGACCCCACGCCGGGCGATCAGAACAGCGGTGATGAATCAACTCGCGAAACAGTCGACACGCGACTGAGTGCAGATCCTGCCGATGCGCAGGATCTCGGCAATCTGTTGACCTCCGATCGGGGTGCACTCACCGTCACGGGGGAACTCGGAAACCTGAGCAATACGTCGCTCGACATCAGGCTCGAAGATGTTGACGTTTACCGGGTAGAACTGCGTGCCCAGCAGCTTAAGCCGGATACGTTCGACAGCGAGAACCGCTTTGTCTCGGCAACGTTCGATATTGATTATGCCGACCAGTTGGCACGGGCCAACACCGTGTTGTCAGTGTATGACTCGGAGGGACGCTTGATTTTGGTTGGCCGCGATAGCAACGTGACCGATGATCAAGGACGTCCGCTCGAGGGTGTGGACATGAGCAATCTCGCGGCTGGGTCTGCCGGGACGCTCGATGCGTTCATCGGCCCCGTGGAACTGCCTGAAGGCGTCTACTATGTCGCCGTCAGCAGCGAAGCTGCCGTGCCTGCGGTGCTGAACCAGTTCTTTGAGGCCAACCCAGTCAATCCGGACGTGCGTTTGATGCCGGTCAACTCGGTTCGGCGTGTCAGTCGCGACGATTTGGATGAGTCCGGCTTCTTCAGCTCACGTTGGGATGACTATACCGCCGAGCGTCCGGTGATCGAGCCGGCTTTCGGCGACGATTCACCCATTGCCTACACTCTCGACGATATCCGACTATTCGTGAACCTGATCGGTGGAACGGGAAGTAACGATAGCACGCTGGCGAGTTTCAACCCATTTACGGGAACGGTCGAACGGTCGATCGGTAGCTACGGTCCACGAACGCGTGATATCGCCATTCGGAGTGATGGCGAACTGATGACCTACAACTTGCCGCCTAACAATCCCTCGAACGGCAACACGGGTAACTTCCTCAACGTCAGCCCTGCTGATTCAGCCGTCACCCAGGCTGGTGATGACGGCATCGAGTTCCGTCAAACGAACGAAGCTGGAAACAATACTGAAGTCGATGGGAACGCGCAGTACATCGTTAACGCGATGACGTTCGAGCGGAGTGATAGCAGTGCTCAAGACGGTTCGGTCAACCGCAGCGAAATCAACAACAACAACGAGCGTTTCTGGGTTGTTGGGAACCGTGATTCGGGCGGACGCAATGGAGTTCCCGTCGAACTCCGCACGAACATTCTTTACCAAGCTGCTGGCGGTACGGGCGAGATTACCTCGCGTGGTAGTTTGAATGGGGACGCGGACAACAATTATTCAGCGACCGTTCCTTACCAAACGACGATGGGTCCGGCGTCGGACGAGCGGGAGTACGGGATTGTCGATACGGGGTTCATTGAAACTGCCAATGGCGGTGACGGTGGTGATATCACGGGTCTGGCTGCACTCAATAATAACTTGAACGGCGACCTGATCGCTGTGACCGATCTCGGTGGCGTGCATGTTTTCGATCCCGACCAAACCGAGGATGCACCTGAGGGATTCTTCGATGATGGCTATAGCCGGGTGATCCCGACGACCAAGTACGGATACTTGACAGCGGATCCCAATCACGTCGCGGACCCCGGTTCGAACCTCGGCACGGACCCCAGCACGGGCGAGCAGTATCCTCTGTTTACGGGTTTGTCTCTGGGGCCACAGGTTGTTGAAAATCGTGCGTACGCGGACATGCTGTTTGCGACGACGGTGGATGGTTGGCTCTATGCCTTCACGCTCGGAACCGACCAAGCGGGCATGCCAACGACCGAACCGGCGAACGTTTTCTACAACGGTGGATCGGCGGTTCAGCTCCGGTTCCTCGGTGATCAACCCGGTTTCGACAGCGGAATCAACTACCAGACGAGTGGTTTGGCGTTCAGCAATCTGGAGGTCAATCCTTGGCACACGACGAATGATCGCTCTGGTGATGCAGGTCACGGCGATGTGGTTCCTTACGACAGCAGCCGCCTCAATACCACCGGTGGCTCGAGTCTGTATTTTGGGTTCGAGATTGATAACAATGCCGACAACAATACGATCGCGCGGCCCGAAGGTAGCAACCTCGGCCAGATCGCCCCGGGCGGTAGCCACGGATCGGCAATCTCCGATTTCATTGACCTCAGCGAATACAGTGCTGGCGACAAGCCGACCCTATATTTCACCTACAACATCGACGTCGAAGACGATGATGATTATCGCCTCAATCGGGCCCAACACGATAGTTTCCGGGTTTTCGCATCCGGGGATGACGGCGAATGGCATTTGCTCGCGACGAACGATGAGTTTCGTGAACTGCCCAACAATGATGAGTACGACGAGTATGTGAATAGCGGCATTGCCGTACAGACCATCTTTGACGACAACGCCGCTGACCAGTGGCGGCAAGTTCGGGTCGATCTCTCGCCGCTGGCGGGAAGTAGCAACGCTCGCATCCGCTTCGATTTCAGCACCGCGGGTTCGATGCGGACCCAGTTCGGTTCGGTCGAATTAGTGGGTGTCGCTGGGGAACAGCTCGTTGACAATGACATCACTGAGATTGAGAACGGCAGCGGTAACTTTGCAGGTAGCATTTCTTCATTGCAGACTGTTGTCGGTCGGGATGTGAAGCTGCCTAGTGGCGCAGATTTGGTCGCTGGTGATTCATTCCAGGTGACCTATCTCGATCCCGCCGCAAGTCCGCAGCAGAGAACGGTCAACGTGACCTTCGTCGACACGCTCACGCCCGGTGCAGCGGACGTTGAGGTATTGATCGACCCAGCCGCCACGGCGAGCGAAGTCGCCACGGCAGTCGCGGCAGCGGTCCCCGGTCCGATGCGGCCGCGCGTCGATGATAATGGACGACTGAGTCTATTGGCTGCGACGAATATTCAAGTCGACGGACAACTCGCCGGTGGTCAAGCCAACCCGGTAGAGTTCTCAGGGAGTTTCCAGCAACTGCTCGTCCCCAGTGGTGACGAAGCAGCGGTGGGAGAACGAGTTACCATTAACCTTCCCTCGGAGCCTGCGGCCACGCTCCGGTATGTCCGCACCATCGATCCCGCCGACACCAGCGGCGATGTTCAAATTGTCGCATTGTCGGGCGAGAGCCGAGCACAGATCGCCACTCGCATCGCTGCAGCCCTGCCCGCCGGAGCGACGTTCGTCAACGCCGACGGCAATCTGAACTTCTTGCAGGCAGGTGTCGCGATCAACGTGCAGGCTGCTGCTTCGCAGATCGTCATTACCAATCTCGATCCGGCGAACACGCCCGCCCTGATTGAGGTTCCTGCCGGTGCGGACCTCCGCAGCGGTGAGGGTATCTTCCTGGATGCCGACGGTGCTCCTGGGGTTACCGTCCGCTTTGTTCGTCAGGGCAGCGACTTGCCTTCGGGCAACCATGTTTCGGTCTACTTCACCGAGTCGATGACCGCAGCCGATGTCTCAGCTCTCGTGGTGACGAAGCTGCAGAGCGTCGCTCCCGGGCTCGTTGCGGTTGAATCAACCACGACCGATGGATTCGAGATCACCGGTGCCAACCCGGTTGCGAACGTCTTAGCGAACCAGCCCACGATTACCTCGCAAGATAGCGAGGTTGTCGATACGTATGGAGTGCCGGTAACGCTTCCAGCCGCGTCGGATCTGACCGATGGTGAGTCAATCACCGTCTTCCGCAAAGACGCACCTCTCGCTGCTACCGGCAGCACGTACACTTTCCGGACGGCTACCACGGGGGCTGCTAACGAAATCGTTTACTCCGCTACGGATACGCCTCAGGAAATCGCTGAGAAATTCCTGGCGGCGCTCGACCCGGCCCTCGCTCCACAGATGTTCGGCAGTTCGGGACGTGAGGTTCTCATTGTCGAAGCGGCGTCCATTTCCGTGGCCGACAGTGCTTCAAAAATTGTCTCCTGGGAAGCGACGCGGCAATCTGGTTTCCAGTATGTGCCACGCGCCGTACCGGTGATCACCAACGCAGTGATGGATGCCAGTGAGGTCGCCGAGCAGCTGCAGAGTGCTCTGGTAGCGTCGCTGGGCACGATCGCTGCTCAGAACGCCGGTTACCGCACGACCGCCGATACGAGCAACTACAAGATCTCCGGTGGCAACCGCGTCCGAATCTATCTCCCCGAATCGGGTGATTCGCCAGTTCTCGATCCGGGACCCTACGGTCTCAACATGGAACTGCCTGGCGATGAATTCGGGCTCGGAACGCCCAATAATTTCAACAGCAGCCAATCGGCTGGCGCTAGCAATAACGAGGTTGCGGGCGTCTATATCGACGACATCATCATCGGTATGGCCGAGCGTGGTGAAGCGGTCTTGTACGAAAACTACAGCGGGCAACCCGGGAACTCTGATTTTGTCCTCGATCCGTCGTACCTGCCTGACACCCGCGGTGATGCGGTGCAGCCCGAACATGCTGACGAGATTCTCGTCGGTGGATATTCACTCGGGATCCGCATGTCCGACGAATACGCGGTGCCCCAGGACTACAATCCCATCAACCTGGAGTTGGACGAACAGCGTTCCCTCGGCCGATCCTTCGATAGCAACGACCGACTGGTCGATGGGGCTGTCACGATTGTCGCGCCAGCGGGCCGCAATCTGCTCGATGGCGACACGTTCGTACTCGATGATGGTTCCTATCGTCTGACGTTTGAATTCGACAGCCGCTATGCAACCGGTGTGACACCGGATTCGGGCCACGTTCCCGTGCCATTTGATCCCGCCGATACCGAGGCTCAGGTCGCTGCGTCGATTCGCGATGCGATCAATTCGAGTCAAGCTCAAGACACGCTCGCGATCTCGGCAGCCACTGGAGATAGCAGCGATAGCGGAACGTCGACGTCGTCTCGTGTCGAGTTGTTCGGTAACTCCTACGTCCTCGATGACAACTTGCAACGCCGACCTGTTTCGGTCGACATCGTGGTCAACCCAGGATCACAACGGACGTTGAAGCTCGATCTCAACGCCGAAGAGACGTTCAAAGGCCGCTACACAAGCCGGCGCGTCGCGATCGTCGATCATGACAACGCGAACACGTCCACTGCAACCGAGTACGTGATCTACGACGATGAGCTCGCTCAATCGGCGGTCCCGGGCTACGTTAGCGGTGACACATTGTTCGCGACGGGCAAGATCGGTGATGCTGTGAACATCGGTATCCTTTCGGGAAGTGATGCCGATGACGGCGCAGTTCTCGCCAGTGATCCCACGTTTGACCTCGATAGCGTGCGAGTGTATCTCGAGGCTGGAGAGGGGATCGACATCGATCTAGATACGACTGGTTTGTTCAAGGTAGGCGCGGGTCTGCAGCGTCCGTTCATTGCGATTGTGGAACAGGGCACGAAGTTCACGTCGACGGAGTTGAACTTCGCGTTCGCTCAAGACGGTAGCGGGAACCCCGCGTTCTCGGGATTCAATTCGCCGACGCTGGCAGTCGGGGAAACCGAAGAGGGCGCGACGTTGCAGTTCACCCCGACTCGATCGGGATACTACGATGTGATCATCAGTAGTGCTGGTGCCTATGCCGGTGGCGGTTTCCCGAGCGGCAATGACATGCAGCTCGGTGACTACTTCATGTCCATTCGCCCGACCGGTGATCCCGGCGTGCCTGAACGTGACGTTCTGATGGTCGATTATCACTTCGGCATCACCGATCAAAATAGTGTCGATGATCAGGGGCAACTGATCATTGCTGACAACTTCATCCGCGATTCAGCCAACGTCGGGATTTCGACGATTGTCGATGCTGATTCGGGCAAGGTCGGCAACTCATCAAGTTTGCCAGGTAGTGCACAGTTGCTGCGAAACGTCAACCAATTTGGTTTGGTACCTGGTGCCGTGATCGTCAACAATGTCGTCGAGCGATCCGGGAGCATCGGGATTGAAATCGGTGGCGGTGACTACGGCAATGGTGAACAGGGCACGCCGAGTCTGTTCAGTCGTGTGATCAACAACACGATCGTTAATGAGGGCAACGGTGTGGGGATCTCGGTCAGCGGCCGGGCGGCACCGACATTGCTCAATAATGTCATTGTCGGAGCGGGCAATGGTATCGATGTCGATACTCAAACCGCTTCTGGGACACGGACCGGCAGCAATCTGTTTGCCAACAATGGTACCAACAGCACGTTGCCAATCGCCAATAGCTCGATCGAGCTCGGCACCAACGTCGATCTGGCAGACATTTTCCAAGACGCCTCGCGGTCGATCTATATTCCGGCCGCCGGTAGTTCTCTGATTGATAATTCAATCGATTCACTCGATGACCGCAGCGACTTTGCCAATACCGTCAAAGGGCCTGTTGGCTTGCCGCCGTCGCCGATCTTGGCGCCGTCTGTTGACATCTATGGTCAACGTCGTGTCGATGGAATTGCCGGCACGCCTGGTGGCGGTACCGGTTCGAACGTGTTCATTGACCGCGGTGCGGTCGACCGTGCGGATGTTCGTCGTCCTAACGCTGTGCTCAATAATCCATTCGATGCACCCAACCTGGACGCTGCCGGTTCGCCGACCGATCCAAACACCGTCGGCGATACCGACCCGGAACAATCATTCGTTCGTCTGGTGAACTCGGATCAATTCGTCAACTTCTTTGAAATTCAGTTGATTGATGAAGCGGGCACGGGGCTGGATGCGTCAACGATCACTGCCGACACCGTTCTGCTCACTGAGAATGGACGTCAGCTTCTGCCTGGTCGGGACTTCACATTCGGATACAGCGAGAACAGTCGCACGATTCGGCTGACACCGCTCGCTGGGGTATGGAACCAAGACTCCGTGTATGAAGTCACGCTGAATAACCAGGTGCGCCGCGTCGTTGAATTGCCTTCGGGCGGTTCGATCGCTGACGGCGACCAAGTGGTTGTGACGGATGATACCGGACGCGAGAGCGTATTCGAGTTTGACAGTGGCTACACGCTCGGTGTGCCGCAAAATGAAACCTTAGTGGTCACCGATACGAAGGCCGGTTTCCGAGATACCGATACGTTCACGATTACATCGGTGGACGGTTCGCAGAGCGTTACCTTCGAGATCAATACGACGGGCGCGGTTGCCAGTGCCAATGTAGCGATTCCGCTCGCGGCGACTGGAACGGTCACTGAGATACGTGATGCGATTCTGCGAGTCCTCGATCCCACTCAGTTCGCTGGCAGTCCTGCCAGTGCGGTGGACTACGCTGACCTGCTCGGCTTGGCACCGGTAGCCGTTGGGAACGATTCCATCCAACTCGGGACTCTGCCCGGGCACGACGTCGATATCAGCAACGTATCCTCAGGTCTGACTGAAAGCGGCGCGATCGAGTCGGTTGTCGATGGCCAGCAGTTCACTTACACGCGGGGGGCTCAAACGGTCACCTTCGAACTGGATTCAGATGGATCGTTCGATCCGGCCGATCAAACCCAGACGCTACGCCGAGTCGGTTTTGACCGTACTGATACGCCCGACGAAATCGCCAGTTCCATTGCGACGGCTCTGCGTGATTCGAATCTGAACCTGAGTGACGCGGTAGCGATTGGCGACGGTTTGGTCTCGGTCGGCGGGCTCGTCGGCGATACTGTTGAACTGGATGATTCTAGCCTCTCACTGACCGGGAACCCCGGCGTGACGGGTGGTCTCCAGATCACGATTCCTGACACGGAAACCGGCACGAGTATCGATGGTTCCACTGTGACGATCGATGTCGCGGGCACCTCGGAGACATTCGAGTTCACGACGGATCCGCAGCTCACGTCGGCCAATGTGACGGTCGTCGTCGCTGCGGACGCCGATCCGACGGCGATCGCCACGGCGCTCGAGTCCGCGATCGAATTGGCATTGGGCAGCACACTGCAGAATGTCACACGTGATGGCTCAGTGATCACGCTCGGTGAAACCGCGACGGACTTCACGACTGTCGATGTGGTCGACGGTCCCGCCGTGGTGGCTGCAGACGCATTGGTGATCGATGGTGTCAGTGGCGGTGCGTTCGCTGTGGAGTATACCCCGAGCGATTCCTTCCCAGCCGTCTCCGTGGCGACGAAGTTACAACAAGCAATCGATGATGCGGGTGTCAACGTCGACGTGTTCTCGCCTGGCGGTGGTGTGTTGTTGTTCGCAGGAACACAGAACGTGGTGAGCCGAGGTGGTGTTGATGATGCAGGCACGGTCGCTCCAACGATCGCAGCCGTGTCCGACCTCGCGGGGAACCCCGTCAGTCCCACACGGCCTAACAATGAAACACGCTTCACGATCATCATGCCGGATGTGCGTTTCGACTTCGGTGATGCCCCCGCGTCCTATGGGACCTTCCTGCAATCACCGACACCCAACCTGCAACCGACCGATCCGAACTACGTTCCTGGAAACGGGGCACGACACGCGATCACCGGTGGCACCGAAGGCAGTCGGCTCGGTTTCCAAGTCGATACTGAAAGCGACGGGCAACCTGTCGATAGCGGTGTCGGTGTCTCCGATGATCAGCTTCAGTCGGTTGGCGCCGCCGCGACAGCTGCTGATCTGATCACACCGAATTTGGCTCGCATCACCATCACACGCGTGCCTCGATCGGGCGATCTACTCACCTTGTCGGTGGGGGGAACGGATTACGCGTTCCAGTTCATCTCCGACGGCACGACGGCAGTTCCCCCTCGGATCACGATTCCGATTGCTGCAGGCGATCGAACCAGTGACGTCGCGGCAACGCTGTTGGCTGCATTGAACGCCAACGTGACTGGAGTCACGGCGACCATCGACCCTGATCACCCAGAACAGATCGAGATTGATTCCACGGCCGGTGGTGCACCGGGGCCTGAGCTGATGGTTGGTTCGCAATCGAGTCTCTTCTCGCCAGCGTTCACCGTTGACGATTCCGATCCTCATTCGCTCTCGGTCACGTTCACCGATGTGCCGTCGCCGGGGCAGCTGATTGATCTGCGTACCGACGACCAAACTCTCACTTATGAGTTCGTCAATCCGACTTCGAACCCACGACCGGGCAGTATTCCCGTGCTCATCACGGGGGCATTCACGACGGAACAGGTTGCCGAAGCGTTGCTGGCCACGATCCGTCCCAACCTGAGCACACTCGGCGGCAGTATTCTGGCCGATATCGATGAATCCGACGGATCATCGGTGCTGTTGACGGCTATTGACGATGAGGACGGTGTATCCGTCGTCACGTTCAATCAAGGTGGCGGGGTCGCACCAGCGTACTTCTTCGGACGTTATGCCGATAACGGTGCGACGTTCGACGCATCGCAGGCCGATCAGGTCTTCGGGTTCCTCAACCCTGCCGACCCGGCCGGTACCAATGTCGAGGTCTACGTGACCGGCGGCGGGTTGGTCGATGCCTGGATCGACTTCAACGGCAACGGCGTCTTCGACGAAGACGGATCCGAACAGGTGCTCAAGAATACGCCGGTGGTTGATGGCATCAACACGCTCAGCATTGTCACGCCGAGCACCGTGACGGACAAAGACACGTGGCTGAGAATCCGCTTGAGCGATTCCGGGAACACGCGTCCTACCGGCGTGACGATCGGTGGCGAAGTCGAGGACTACCAGGTCAGCGTGCGAAGTGTGCCGCTGCCGGTGCCATCGGGAGACGGGGATCAATTCATCGCTGTCGAAGACACGCCTCTGCGTATCGATTCGTCGCTTTCGGCAGCCGATCCGCCGTTGGATATCAACGCGAAAACACTGTTCACGAACGATAATTTCGCATCGCAGATTCTGCCGGTTCGTTACTTCGTGGATCTGCCGCGGATCTTCGTTGAACCGGACCAAACCAGTTATCCCGGTGACGACGTTCTGGTCTACCAAACGCCCGCTGGTGGTATCCTGGAAGTCAATCGAACGATGCAGGGATCCACCCCAGGCGATGACCTGACGGGATCGTTCCTCTACACGCCACCGGAGGATTTCAACGGTGTCGATACGTTCCGATATCGCTTGTCAACTCAACAGAATGCGGACAGCCAAAACCTGGACGGGATCACCTTTGAAACGGTGACGATCAATGTTCTCCCGGATAACGACGATCCAGGAGCCAGCGACGAGACCTTTGTTACTTTCGAACCGACCCGTGACGGCGGCGACGCGACACTGGTGATCACGGCGGATGATTTGGTCGCTTCGGCGATTCCGGATTACGACCCCAATCAATCCAACGCTCCGCTGGATGAGTCCAACCAAACCATCTTGGTTCGTTCGGTCACGACCGCGAGCGGTTCGATCACCGCGGGCGGCAGTGGCGATACGATCATGACGCCACAGGGCGGCACGTTGGTTGCCGAGTTCAACGATGCAGCCAACCCGCAGTGGATCACGCGATTGCTGTACACTCCCGCCGATGATTTCAATAGCGATGTCGGTGCGGTCGGTGACCTGCTGCTCGATGAATTCACCTTCACGCTCTTCGACGACGGCATCTCACAGCTGCCCTCTGACCTGGAGACGAACCTAGCCGATCTCGAAGCGGACGGTTTGCTCGGTAGCGATGACCTCAGTGCAGACCCGTATTACATCGACGGTGGTGAGCGAGATCAGTTCCTCCGCAAGGCTGTCACCGCCAGCGAGGCCACGGCCACAGTGACCATCCGCGTCGTCCCACGCAATGACGCGCCGGTTCCAGTTGCCGATTACGTCGGGCTGACCGACGCGACGGGAGCTCCTAATGATCGCTACTTGAACTTCTTTAGCGATCCGGCGACCCGGCCGACTCCGACTGAGGACACCACGTTGGTGTTCTCGGCCGCCTACCTGCTCGACAACGACGCAGCGGGCCCAGCGGGCGCCGTCGATGAAACCGATCCGTTGAATGGCAACGATGGAGACATTCGTGTGGTCGCGGTCGGATTGGATGATGCCAATGCGAACACGCTCAGCCGTGGTTCCATCTCGCTCGATCCCGACACGGGCATGATCACGTTCACGCCTGCGGACGATATCTACGGCGAGATCACCTTCACGTACACGGTCATGGACAGTGGAATCGATGAAGGTCTCGATGTGGACGATGTCTTCGATGCCAATGATCGCGGCACGCGGGACGTCAATGGTCGCACGTCGACCATCACGTCCACCATTTTCGTGGCTCCGGTTAACGATGCACCAGTCGCCTACGACCGCTTGGCGCGGATGACCGAATCGACGACCGATAATCCGACCTCGATCTCGATCGATGCGGATGATCTGATTACGGCGAACTTGCCAGCTTCCACGAGCGTGGATTCCAATATCGTTGTCACGTCCAACGCAGTCATTCTGCCCGACGCTGACGAGCTATTCGATGGTGAGACATTGGTCTTCACCGCCGCCAATGGACGGCGGGCGGCGATCGCGTTGAACACGACCGGAGTCGTTCCTGCGGGAGTCGATCGCGTGGTCCGGTACTCGCCGAGCGATGTGGCGGCCGACTTGGCCACCAGTCTTGAGCAGGCGATGCGAGCGATCGGATTCGGTGGCACCGCCGCGGGCGACCAAGTTGATTTCAGCGACGCGAATATCATCACCGAAGTCCCGCGGACGAACAGTCTGACTGTCGATTCGGCGCGGCAAGCGATCGCGATCCCATCGGGTGCGGATCTCGGCGATGGCGAGCAAGTCGAGGTGGTTGATCTCAATGGGGATACCTATCTCTTCGAATTCACTACGACGGGCAATGTCGACGCTGATGCGGTCCCTGTTGCGATCACCGTGGCCGATACGTCCGAGCAAATTGCCGAGGCACTGGCAGCGGCGATGACCACCGAAGGCCTGACCGCTGTGGCCGCCGCAACGGCGCAGACCCAGGTTCGGGTGCATTTCGATGACGCTGCGTCGATTGATCCACAAGCGGCCACATCGGCGATCCGTGTGATCGGCAGCGATGTGATCATGCCAGCCGGATCGATGCTGCAGAACGGCGAGCTTCTCGAGATCGAGAATGCTGCTGGTGACATGACGATCGTCGAATTCGGGCTCGGTAGCGACGCGAGCGATTCGGCCTACGTCTTCGTACCCTTCCAAACCAGTGACACCGCTGTCGACTTGTCGGCCCGGCTCGCGGATGCGATCAACGCGACCGACGCACCCAACCCGGCTGCGGTTTCCGCCAATGTGGTCACGATGGAGTTGTGGGAAGTCACGCTCACCGATGTCACGACGATCTCGCTCGACGAAACCGCTAGCGGCATCCAAATCGACGGTTCCAACGTGCTGGTGCCTGCCGGAACGGAGTTGATCGACGGCCAACGGATCGAGATTGCCGACGCGTCCGGGAACGCTACGATCGTCGAATTCAACACCAGCGGGACGCCCTCGATCGGTGCAGACCTCGCGGTGGCGTTTTCCTCTGCAAGCTCCGCATCCGAAGTCGCGGTGGCACTGCAAGAACAGCTTCGTCTGGTCGGATTGGGAGCGATTGCAGACGTGGGAGCGTTTGGCGTCCCCGCTGATTTCACTCGGGTTTCGCTCCAGGTGATCAATCAGGCTGGTGTGGGCGAGTTGCCTGACGCACCGGGCGATTTTGATTCCCGATTGCCCGCCCCGTTCAACGAGAGCGAGCAGACCCCTGGCCTGCGAATCATCGAGGTGGGAACGGCTGCCGGTACGCTCAATCTGCAAACCGATACGAATCTCGTCTCGGCGGACCCAAACTTGATCGGTACGCTCACGCCGCTCGGTCCCAATGAAGCCGGTCTCGAAAGCGATTCAGGCGGTATCTTCCGCTTCGAAATCTCCACCGAGGTTGTCAATGGCGAGACCCTGCGATACTTCAGCAATATCTACTACACACCGCCGTTGAACTACAACGAACAGTTGCCATTCGCTCCGAATGAACTGCTGACGTATAAGATCATCGACGATGGACTGACGACGATCCCAAGTCCGGCGAGCGTGCAGAACCTTCCGCCGGAAGTTTCTGAGTCAGGCACACTGACGATCACCGTGGCCGCGGCCAACGACGTGCCGACGTTCGACGGTCAGATGTTTGTCAACGTGCTCGAACGAGACGACCTCTCCTCCACCACCATCCCGGACTTTGTCTCGCAGATCTTTGCGGGTCCCGATGATGCTTTTGATGAGGTTCAGACGCAGGAGGTTGATTTCCTCGATCCCGAACTGGTCTCGGGCGACCCGTCGGTGATGGACGCCATGCCGGTTATCAACTACACCCCAGGATCGACCGAGGGATCGCTGACCGTCTTCCCCGCACCGGATCAAGTCGGAGAGCTGGTCTACAGGATTGTCGCTTTTGAGGTCGATGATCCGACGTCACTCTCCGAGCCGCAGCTGGTCACGATCAATGTCCGGCCAGTCAACGATCGGCCACGTATCGATCCGACCATCGCTGGGACAACCGATTCTGCCAACGCTGATGAGGCCTACAGCGTCACCACGGGAAGTGATACAGACAACGACGGGTTCAATGATCAGGCAACCATTCGGTACACCCTGAGGGAAGACAACACCCGGCCTGACCCCAGCCAGCCTGGTGAGGTTTTAACGGGCAGTTACTTCATCCCCGTGGACAAGAATATTGCCCTGCCAAGTGATGTCTCGGGAACGGTCACCGTGGGTGACTACACCCGCCTTGGTTTGCTCGACGTGTATAACGTGGGACCTGCAAACGAAACGGTCGATGGTACCGACGACCAGCCGACCGGTGGACCTCAGGTGCTCGAGCTGTTCGATTTCCCTGACACAACGAAGTTAGGCGGCACATTGGCTCGCCAGTTCTCGACCACCGAAGTGGACGCGAGCGGCAATCCACTGTTGATCGGTTTGCTGTACACACCTCCAACCGATTTCAATAACTTCAACGGTTCAGTGGATTCCTTCGAGTACACCGTTCGCGATGACAATCCTAGCGGTGGTGAGACCTACTCGTTGGAAACCGAATCGCTGATCCAAGACCGGCTCACGTCGACCTCGGTCGTCGAACTGAACCTCAATCCGGTCAACGACCGACCCGAGTTCTCCACGCTCGACCTGCAATACGAGGTTGCTGAAGACGGTCCTGAACAGGTTATCAATGGATTCGCGTTCGGAATTTCAGCAGGTCCTGCACAGTCAGCGTTTGATGAGATCAATTCTGGCAGTGGCCAGGATCTGAGCTTCAGCATCTCGAGCCTGTCCTTCGACGATGCCGATGCCGCTGAATACTTCGATCAAATGCCGACCGTCGATTTGCAGGGGCAACTGCGTTACAAACCGGCTGCGGATGTCTATGGTACGTTCGAATTTTCGATCTTGCTTCAGGACGACGGCAGCGATGATGCCAGCCGTGGCGATCTGAATACATCGATTCCTGCGACGTTGACGATCGATGTCCGGCCGGTCAACGATCGACCTGCGATTGCACCGGAGTTCGATACTCCGGCTACCAACCCGCTGAGCTTCGATATCTCCGAGGGCGGTTCGATGAACGTTCTCGTCAATGGGGACGGGACTTCGCCTGGACTGCTCGACGTGTTCGTGGTCGGACCCGATAACGAAGCCGCCGATATTGTTCCCGGTGGCAACCAATCGCTGTCCTTGACCCAGCCTATTCCCGTCACGACGGCGCAGGGCGGTACGCTCGAGTTGGTGACCCCAGCGACGGGCAGCCCGTACTTCCGCTATACACCTCGCGACAACTACGTCGGTCCCGACAACTTCAACTACACCGTCACCGATGACGGCGTCACGGTCCCCTTGGGTACCGGCGGAGTTGCCAACAGCGATCCTCAGATCGCGACGGGTACCGTCACGTTCAATGTCTTGCCCGTCAACGACGCACCGCAGTTCAGTGGTGCCGGTGATGTGACGAGCAATGAAGACGCCAATTCGGGAGCCGGTCGTGGCGTCGTGACGATCGAGAACTGGGCGACCAACGTGCAAGCCGGCCCTCCCGGTGCCGACGATGAAATCGGCCCTCCCGGCCAGCCACTGGATTTCGAAATCCTGGCCATCGGTGGGGACGAGGATCTGTTCACCGTCGCACCCCATGCCATCATCGAAGATGGCGGGACGGCATCGTTGAACTATACGCTCGCTCCCAATGCAAACGGGGCGGCGACGTTCACGGTCCAGCTCTTCGATGGTGGCCCCGACAACCTCGGTAACGGAGACATTAACGAATCGGATGTTCGAACGTTCACCGTCAACGTCACCCCCGTCAACGACGCGCCTGCGTTCGTACCCGGTGGCGAGGTCACCGTGTTCGAAGATCGCGGTCCGTATTCATCGACCTGGGCCACGAGTATTTCGCCAGGCCCCGCCGACGAGAGTAGCCAAGGGGTGTCCTTCAGCGTGACGCCCGTTTCAGCGAGCGACGCGGCGTTGTTCAGCAGTAACGGTCAGCCGCAGATCTCCAGTTCAGGAGTCCTCGCCTTCACGCCTGCACCCAATGCCAACGGCACAGCGCAGGTCCGAGTGGTGGCAACGGATTCCGAGGGTGCTCAAAGTGCCGCAGTAACGCTCGATATCGTTGTACTGCCTGTCAACGACTTCCCGGTTCCTGTTGGTGACCAACTCGACCCGACGACCGAAGACGCGGTGCTGACGATCCCCGCATCGCAATTGCTCGCCAACGATGTCGACCCCGACCTCGGCGATACCCCGCCCGATGAACTACAGCTGTCCATGCCATTGGTCCAACGCAGTCTGCGTGGGGCGATTGTCCGATTCGATCCCGCGACCGGTATCGTTACCTACGACCCGTCGGAGTCTCGCGAACTGCAAGCCCTCCGTCCGGACTCACCGGCTCTTGCGGATTCGTTCAGCTACGCCGTCACCGATATCGAAGGACGCAGCGTCACACCTAACCGGGTCAGCAACAGCGTGTTGGTGACTGTGAACGTCTCGGGTGTCAATGATGCACCCATCGTGGAGGATGATACGCCGACGCTCAGCCCATCCGGGCCGACCACCATCGACGTCCTCGCCAATGATGAAGATATTGACGGTACGATTGATCCGAGCACCGTCACCATCACCAGCCAACCGGCGTTCGGTAGCGTGACTGTCAATCCCGATACCGGAGCGATTGTCTACACGCCGTTCACCGGATTCCCGGGCAAGGATGAATTCCGATACACCGTCGAAGATGACTTCGGTGCGATTAGCGAAGAGGGGCGGGTTGAGATCAGCCCCAACACCGCTCCGATCGTCCGAGACGATACCGGGGTCGCCTACACCGGTGAGTCGATCATTATCCGGATTCTCGACAACGACCAGGATACCGATCCAGACGATGATTTTGATTTGGCGAGCGTGCAGATTGAATCGGGACCGTCTGCTGGTACCGTCACCACGCTGCCCGACGGAACCGTGCGGTATACGCCGACAGTTGGCTTCACCGGTCGCGATTCGTTCGACTACTCGGTCGCCGACACCCGCGGCCGACGCAGTGGTCTGGCAACGGTTAGCATCCAGGTCGTCGCCAGCCGTCTGCAGAACCCAGATACGCGATACGACGTCAACGATGATGGGGCGGTTTCGGCACTCGATGCACTACTGATTATCAACTTCCTGAATCGCAATTCCGACGCCGTCGCGTTGGGAGCCACGATTCCGCCAGCGGAGAATTTGGTAGTCGAAATCGATGACCCCGTGCCACCGGATTCCTACCTGTCCTCCGATGGGCACGAATACGGTGCGGGTTACTTCGATGTGTCCGGCAATCGGGTTATCTCGGAGCTCGATGTTCTGCAGATCATCAATGAGCTCAACCGCCGTGACACGACGGGTGGTTCGGCCGAACCGATACCGGCCGCAGCATCCGCCGCACCGGTTGGTAACGTCCCAGCACCTGTTGTGTCCGAGTCCTCGGCGGCAGACGCTGTCGCCACGGTAGCGGTCGAAGTCTTCGATAGCGAAGACGAATGGGTCGATTCGACGGCATCGACGCAAGTCGAGACAGACGTCCTCGATCGGCTTGTCGCTGCCCAGCAGACTGACGACGATGAGGATGAAGAGAAGGATCAGTCATCCGCTATCGACATCGCCATGTCACGGCTTTTGTAGGTTCGAAGTAGCCAGCCACCTCCGCCCGTCAACAAAGTAGCCAGACGGCTCCGCCCGTCTGAGCTGTGAGAGCAAATCCAACCCTCACAACGGTCGAGCCCGCCGGTCAACCCTGCAATCTCACAACCCATCTGCAGAACGCAGCTTCGCTAAGAACTGCTGACGGCAGTATTTTTGTCCCAACGCATTCCCAGACCGCAGAAACTCTGGTGGGAAGAGAATCGTCTGAACCTCGTCCACTGTTTCGAGTCATTCTGACAGGCTATCTTACCGGTTCGTGGTTGTTTGGCGTCGCGCAGAGATATTGCCGAATTTGTCACCGCGAATCGTTTTGGCCCTTGCCATTGGGGCCCGAATGCCACGAAAACACCGTGCTTGACGGTGCCAGCCCAGGTGGTGGAATTGGCAGACACAGGGGATTTAAAATCCCCCGGACGGTTACGTCCTTGCGGGTTCGAGTCCCGCTCTGGGTATTGGGCATGGTCTCGCACCATGTCGCATGGTGAAGGGGAGTGGCACAGGGAAGTCGAGAGTCCCTCCAACCTTCTTTCCGGGCCCCTGGAATTGCTGTTCGTCGCGTTTCGTGGGTTTTCTGGGGCCCGCACCAGACTGCCCTTGAGGTGGTAGGGTCAGTGTAAAACGCACTTGCCATGTCAGCCGGATCGACCTGCGCCCGCAGCTGTCTGGTGGTGCGGTGATACCTAGGCCATACTCCTTCCACGCTCTGACGGGCGAAATCACGGGATTGAATCACCGCTCTTTCGGGCAAGACGCAATCGAGAGGACCGAAACGGATGGCAAAGAAAGCGAAAACGGGTTCAAAGCAGGCCGCTAACCTTGGGTTTGAAGCCAAGTTGTGGCTGGCGGCAGACAAGCTGCGCTCGAACATGGATGCGTCCGAGTACAAACACACCGTGCTGGGGCTGATCTTTCTGAAATACATCTCCGACGCGTTTGAGGAATTGCATCAAAAGCTGCTGGCCGGTGAAGGCGAGTACGAAGGGGCGGATCCGGAAGACGCGGACGAGTACCGCGCCGAGAACGTGTTTTGGGTGCCTCCGGAAGCCCGCTGGCAGCACATCCAGGACAACGCCAAGCAGCCCACGATCGGCAAGCTCGTCGACGACGCGATGGACGCGATCGAACGGGACAATCCCAAGCTCAAGGGGATGCTGACCAAAAACTACGCTCGGCCGGCTCTCGACAAACAGCGGCTGGGTGAGCTGATCGATCTTGTCGGCACGATCGGCCTCGGCGACGCCGAGAACCGCAGCAAGGACATCTTGGGTCGCGTCTACGAGTACTTCCTGTCGCAATTCGCCAGTGCCGAAGGCAAGAAAGGCGGTCAGTTCTACACGCCCAGCTGCGTGGTGCGGACGCTGGTCGAGATGCTGGCACCCTTCCAGGGCCGAATCTATGACCCGGCTTGTGGGTCCGGCGGGATGTTCGTGCAGAGCGAGAAGTTCGTAGAGCATCACGGCGGCCGGATCGGTGACATCGCGATCTATGGCCAGGAATCCAATCCGACCACGCGGCGATTGGCGATGATGAACCTGGCCATCCGTGGCATCGATGGCGATGTCGGCAAAGAGCACGCCGATACCTTTCGTCGCGATCTGCATCCAGACCTGAAAGCCGATTTCGTGATCGCCAATCCACCGTTCAACGATTCGGACTGGTACCGCAAGGAAGACGACGTGCGTTGGAAGTTTGGCATTCCGCCGAAAGGCAACGCCAACTTTGCTTGGGTCCAGCACTTCATCCACCATTTGGCACCCGGCGCGGACGCGGGGAAGAAACGCGGACGCAAACGAAGTGACACAGTGTCACCTCCACCGGGCGGCTTTGCCGGGTTTGTGCTGGCCAACGGCAGCATGTCATCGAATCAGTCGGGCGAGGGTGACATCCGCAAGGCGATCGTGGAAGCGGATCTGGTCGACTGCATGGTCGCGTTGCCGGGGCAGTTGTTCTACAGCACTCAAATTCCGGTGTGCCTGTGGTTCCTGTCACGCAACAAATCTGGCTCCCCTCGCCCCGCTTCGGGGAGAGGGGCTGGGGGTGAGGGGCCAACCTTCCGAGACCGCCGCGGCGAAACGCTGTTCATCGACGCTCGCAAGCAGGGCAAGCTGATCGACCGAGTCCACCGGGAATTGACCGACGAAGAAGTCCGGCGGTTGGCCGACACCTATCACGCTTGGCGTGGCGACCTGGAGTTCTGCAATCCGAACTCCAAGCTGGAAGCCTACGAGGATATTGCTGGATTCTGCAAATCGGCGACGAAGGACGAGATTGCCGAGCACGGCTACGTGCTGACACCAGGACGCTACGTCGGCGCCGAAGCAGTTGAGGAAGACGACGAGCCGTTTGATGACAAGATGTCACGACTGGTTAGGGAGTTGAACGAGCAGTTCGCAGAGTCGGCGAAGTTGGAATCCGCGATCCGGTCAAATCTGGAGGGACTGGGGTATGCCTAATCCCGTACTTGGAGAATTCCCCGATCACTGGGAGGCAACAACGCTCGGTGAAATCTGCGACCGGGGTGGGGGCAACATTCAGACAGGGCCATTTGGAAGCCAGTTGCACGCATCGGACTATGTTCCGGTGGGCATTCCGTCGATCATGCCTGTTAATATCGGAAAAAATCGTCTCGTCGAGGACGACATAAAGCGAATTACAGAAGAAGATGCGGAACGCTTGAGCAAGCATCGCGTTGTACCGGGCGACATCATCTATAGCCGGCGTGGCGATGTTGAACGTCGTGCACTCGTTCGCGAAGAGCAACGTGGATGGTTGTGCGGTACCGGTTGCATGAAGGTTCGACTCGGTAGTGGAGTCGCGAATCCTAAATTCGCTTCGTTTTACCTGGATCATCCACAAGTGCGAGAGTGGATCGTCCAGCATGCAGTCGGTGCGACTATGCCAAACTTGAACACTGGCATCATGCGAGCGATTCCGTTTGCCCTGCCTCCGATGAACGAGCAGAAAGCCATCGCCCACATCCTGGGCACGCTGGACGCGAAGATCGAGTTGAACCGTCGGATGAATGAGACCTTGGAGTCGATGGCTCGGGCGATCTTCAAGAGTTGGTTCGTCGATTTCGACCCGGTCCGGGCGAAGATGGACGGTCGCCAGCCCACCGGCATGGACGCTGACACCGCGTCACTGTTTCCCGATTCGTTTGAGGACGTGGATGGGCTGTTGGTGCCGAGCGGATGGCGAAAAATCACGGTTAGCGATATTTCCGAAGGACTGTACGACGGGCCCCACGCAACGCCAGAAAAGTCGGATGCGGGGCCAGTATTTCTTGGCATTAAGAATTTGACGGGCACAAAGGTCGATCTTTCTGAGATCAGACATATCAGCGAGGAAGACTGGCCGCGTTGGACTAAGCGGATCGAACCGAAGCATGGCGACATCGTTTTTACTTACGAGGCGACACTCGGGTATTTTGCAATTATTCCACCAAACCTTCGTTGCTGCCTGGGACGCCGACTAGCCCTAATCCGACCGAAGCCTGAAACACGGCTTCGTCACTTCGTGTTTCACTCATTCACGAGTGATCCGTTCCTTGTTTATCTCGACGCGCACGCAATTCACGGCGCGACAGTAAACCGTGTACCGCTTTCTGAGTTTCCCAACTACCCATTGCTTTGGCCATCGAAGGAACTTGTATCAAGGTTTGAGGATCTCACTGAACCGATATGGAACCGCATTCACGCGAACGACAGGTTGTCGGCAATCCTAGCATCACTCCGCGACATGCTCCTGCCCAAACTGCTCTCAGGAGAACTCCGCGTCGGCGATGCGATGAAACAAGTCGATGACGCGATGTTATCGCCGGCTGGTGAACCTGCGGGGGCCGAGGCATGAAGGGAAAGACAATCCGCATTTTTCTTGCTGATGGCGCCGCCAGCGGCGTGCTGACTGCCGAAATCATCAATTGGACGGGGAAGGTGATGGTGTCGCCACGTGCCCGACTCGCCAGCAAGTGATGTCCTTTCACGACTTACCGAAAGATTTCGATGAGCGGATTGAGTGCTAACTACCAAACATCAAATGATTCCCTTTCCGGTCGATGCTACGTCTACAAGGTGGTCGTCGACAACGGTGGTGCTCCGTGCGTGTATCGAAACGTCCTGTCATTGGCGATCTGCAAACCGGCCATCCGTCGCACGGCAAACGCCGGTGATCTGATTTTCGGGTTCAGCGGAAACGCTGACTCCCCGCGTAACCGCTTGGTCTACATCGCCGAGGTCACCGAAAGACTCGTTGATGGTGACTACTATTACGATGCCAAGTACGCAAAACGCCCAGACTGCATTTACGACTGGGCCGGGAACCATCGTTTGGTGCTTCGTGACGGTGCCAAGTACCACAATTTCACGGATGCCCGTGTGCGAGACGTGGGTCAACATCCAGAGTATGCCAACGCCTGCGTCCTTCTGAGTTCTGATTTCCGCTATTTCGATGACACAGGGAACAACGACTGGAAACGTGATTTCGGCGGTGTTGCCGCTTTGGTTGAAAACATGGGACAAGGACACCGCGTCAACCACGGCCCCAAACTTCGAGACGAGTTGCTCGACCTGAAGGACGAAGTTTGGCGAGCACACTCAACAAGAAAGCTTGGCACCCCGGCCCATGGGTGGTGCAAGAAAGTCTGTCATTCAGCCTCTTATGACGAAGACGAATTGTTCAGGGTGACCGAAGCAGGTTGTGAGCAGGTGACACGATGACATACACCGAAAGCGACACCCCGTTTCCGATCATCGAGGTGGATCCTGGATTTGCTCAGGGCATGGGAGAATTGAGGGCGAAACGAAAGTACTGGTTCCACCGAGACGATGGTGACGCGAGTTGGTTGTTCAAGGCAGACGAACGGCTTGCGGGTGCACAGGCTGGCGAAACACAGGGCGTAGGTGGCGTTGGCGAAGATTGGTCTGAAAAGATTGCGAGCGAGATTTGTGTCCTTCTGGATATTCCACACGTCCGATACGAAATGGCCGTTGAAAAAGGCACGGGAATCCCGGGTGTGATCTGCCAGAACATCGTGGCCGGTCGACAGATTTTGGTTCTCGGAAATCAATTGATGCTGGAGCGAGACCCGGCCTATCCATCGGACAACGAACTGAAGTACGGGGTGCGAGAGCATACGGTCGACGCGGTCCTTGAAACGCTGGCAAGCCTCCAGAGGCCGCCGGACGCCTTCTGCGAGAATCTGCCCGAGAGCATTCAGACTGCGGAAGATGTGTTCCTTGGCTACACAATGTTGGATGCGTTGATTGCCAATCAAGATCGCCATCACCAAAACTGGGCTGCGATTCGCGAGGGTGGTCGCAAGTTTTTTTGCTCATCCGACGGAAGCGTGCGCCCGAGGTTTTCAAGGCATGGCTCCCGTATCGAAGGATTTATTTGTGGGATGTGATTATCAATGTTAGACTGGCACTGCCGGGAGAAACGTAGCCGAGCTCTGCCGAGGTGCTGGCTTGGCAAGGGATATCTCGGTCGCCAGCGTTTCCCTGCAAAAGCGGTACGCCAATGGTGTTGTCGCTCCCTGGCGAGCGTTTGTTCATCAGGGACGCATTTTTGAACGATCATTGGATACGAGAGCCATGCCTGGTATGTCCCCAAGTTAGCCTAAAAAACTACCAGGGGCGCATTCTGAGTGCTTTCATTGAAGGAATTCACTTTCCCTTCAATCAAGGAACTCCGATATGGCAATCGCCACCAAGAAACGTTCGTCAAAATCGTCAAAATCCAATCAGGCCCGTTACATCGGCAAGCCAGCTGGGGTGATTCAGCAGCGAGTCGAGGCGGTCGGTCCCTCTCACTTTGGTGTCGTTTCGGTCGACTGCGCCAAACGCAGATCCAAGT
>NZ_SJPK01000001.1:287663-933025 GCF_007859855.1 Allorhodopirellula solitaria | reverse complement strand
TTCAGCAAGCGTGCTGTCCGTTATTTCAAGCCGTGCTTGCGAAACTTGGTTCGCGCCGCAGTCTTTGGTCTCGCCTTCGCAGTGCCGTTGATTCGTTCATCTTTCGCAGCTACTGCGAGATACTCGATGCCATCTTGAGTGACCGGTGTCGGAATCAATTCTTACCGCCATAGAGTCACCCGCTCAGCGAGTCGAACATTGGGGCGTCGGAAACGCAATCCCGGGGGAATGCGACGCTACCGGTGCGCTTCGAGAGTCGCGAAAGTCAGTGTTTTTCCTTTCCGCTGGTTCCAATTTAGTGAAATTGACACGCTCGATGCCGACAATCGCAGCAGCGGCACCGATCACCCCCTCTAAAAACCTACCATCGCAGTTCCCATGCCGTGTACGCACCCAATAGCGGGGTGCCGCCGGGAACTGCTGAACTAAAACGCCTCTACCCGGAAATGGAGCTGCGGTAGAATGCTAGTATCCAATGATCGTTCAAAAATGCGTCCCTGACGAACAAAGGCTCGCCAGGGACCGACAACACCATTGGCGTACCGTCGACCGAGATATCCCTTGCCAAGCCAGCACCTCTGCAGAGCTCGGCTCCGTTTCTCCCGGCAGTGCCAGTCTAACATTGATAATCACATCCCCCAAATAATTCCTTGGATACTGGAGCCATGGAGTGCCGGGATAAAACCGGGTTGGAATAGAGAATGAAAGTTTCTTACGAAGAAGGTTTAGCCAACTACTTCGGCCTCCGGCGGAGGTGCGATGAAGGTAACAACGTCGTGCTGAGCGTCCGTGCAGGGGGAAGCGTAGGCCAGCTAATGAGCTCCGAAATCAGAGATCTCAGGTGCCGACCTTGTCATGGCAAGGGGAAGGCAACATTGAACACGTCGATATCGGCGAGGCGTCGTTCGGACCTGGCGGAGTCGTTGAACCTGTGCATGCGTGGAAAATTCCAAACGCGAGAACCGGGAGATCCCATCGGCACCTCGGACGACTCTGGTCGTCGTGAGGACGAACGGCGAACCGCAAGGGTAAGGCCGTTATGAACGCTGATGGGAAGACTGATGGGTCCGTAGTACCGTCGACGCAGGTGAACAACGCGGGAACTGAACCCGCTGCGGAATCTGTCGAGGAAAGGGACTCAGCCAAGAGGAACGCCGCGCCATCCGACCTCGACCGCCCACCGAAGCGGAACAAGCGAAGGTCACTCGGATTGGCCGGTGTGCGTATGACAGCGAAGGCGCAGCCCGAGCTGAAATTCACGTCGTTGCTGCATCACGTCAACGAGGCACTGCTGTACGAGGCTTTCTTCGAGCTGAAGAAAACCGCGGCGGTGGGAATCGACGAAGTGACATGGCACGACTACGAACAAGGCCTGGAAGATCATATTCCTGATCTTCACGGTCGCATTCACCGTGGAGCCTACCGGGCGAAGCCTTCCAAGAGAATCTACATCGCCAAAGCCGATGGTCGCCTGCGACCGATCGGCATCGCGTCGCTGGAGGACAAGCTTGTCCCAAAAGGCGGTCGTGTGGGTGTTACAGTGCATCTATGAGCAGGATTTCGTCGGGTTCAGTTATGGGTTCCGGCCCGGTCGAAGCCAGCATACGGCGCTTGATGCGTTGAGTGTTGGCGTCGCCGATCGCAAGGTGAACTGGGTGTTGGACGCCGATGTGGAAGGTTTCTTCGATAACATCGACCATGAGTTGTTGGTGCAGTTCTTGGAGCACCGCGTGGCGGACAAGCGGATTCTTCGTCCCATTGGCAAGTGGCTTCGTGCTGGTGTCAGTGACGACGGAGAATGGTCGGAGACGACTGTAGGAACGCCCCAGGGAGCGGTGATTTCGCCGCTGCTTGCCAACGTGTTTCTGCACTATGTCTTTGATTTGTGGATTAATTGGTGGCGTCAAAACCGATCCACCGGGGAAGTCGTCGTGGTTCGGTATGCGGATGACTTTGTGATCGGCTTTGAGCGCAAGAACGACGCGGAGCGGTGCTTGGAGGAACTCCGAGTACGCTTCGAGAAGTTTGGTTTGAAGCTTCACAAAGATAAAACTCGCCTGATTGAATTTGGTCGCTATGCGGCCCGCAATCGAAAGTCACGTGGAGAAGGTCGACCGGAAACGTTTGACTTTCTCGGTTTCACGCATCGCTGCGATGTGACTAGCAATGGCTGGTTCGCACTCCGCAGGGCAACGATCGCGAAGCGTCTGCGGGCGACGATAGCGGCGATCAAGGTGAAGTTAATCCAGCGTCGTCACTGGCCGATTGATGCAATTGGTAAATGGCTGCGTCGGGTGTGTCAGGGGTGGTTGAATTATCATGCCATCCCCGGCAACCTGGAACGGCTAGCGCAGTTCCTCGATGAAGTGAAGAAGCTTTGGCTTGCCCAACTTCGTCGCCGGAGTCAGCGTCACCGTATGGGATGGTCTCGCTTCACGCGGATCATCGCACGTTACCTCCCTCTGCCCAAAACGGTCCACCCATTCCCCAGTGTTCGATTCCACGCCCGACTCAAGGCAGGAGCCGTATGAGTAGAAGCTCGAGTACGGATCTGTGCGGGGGGCGGCTGGCAACAGCCGTCCCTACCGCGATCCTTGAAAACCTCGGGCGCACGCTTCCGCCGGATGAGCCAATTTTCCTTGACTCTTCCGCTCAGATGCGTGCAGATGGAAGCTGTCGTGATAGTTTTGCGGCGCGAATATCTTCGCGTTATCGGAGTCGGTGCGATGCCTCGTCAAGCTCGTGGTGAAGTTCTGGATCCTTCTCAAGTTCAGGTAGTGCACCGCACGCAGAGATGTGTCCGGCGGGTGGGACTCTTCGGTGGCGATCCGCTGACGGGTAATTCTTACGAGCACCGTCGTGGTTGGATTCGCGATCGGCTGGAGTTCTTGGCTTCGGTCTTCGCTATCGACTGCTTGACATCTTCGGTCATGCATAACCACATTCATCTCGCTCTACGCAACCGTCCACTACGACAGAAATTGATCGTGCGTTGCTTAGCGAGCGAAAGGATCGCAGAGGGCCGAGTACCCACGACTGGGAGCGGAGTCGTCGCCGACGGCGTAGCGGCTGGATGAGCCCCATCGAGATTGACGAACAGTCCGATGAAGTCGGTCCCGCACTGGAATTGTCTGGGCGTCGAGCCAGCAGCAAGGGCTTCCTGTCGGTGTCGATGACACGGTACTTGGAACTGCTCGATTGGACGGGCCGTCAGCTGCGCAGCGATAAGTTCGAGAGCATTCCCGAGCATCTGCAACCGATCCTGCAGCGGATTGGTTTGGACACGCACGGTTGGTGCGACGTGGTGTGAAAGTTTGTACGCATCTTCAAGCGAGCGGCGGGTGCGCCCGAGAGTCTTGCCGGTGAAGCGTGTTGTCGCGGTCAAGGCTGGTTCTGTGCTCGAGAGAATCCGCTGGGTCTCTCGTCAGTCTGACTGCAACGCAAACCAGTCACGCTCCAGGTTGTTTTGCGATGTCTGCTGCTCGCTCAGTCGCTGCGCAGCGGTCTTTCTCAAGTCACGGTAGCCAATCAGTCGATTTTGCTGCTGGAGGTCGCAAGTTTTTAGTCAGTCGGATCCGGTGGTGTTCGCTTGCGCTCAAACCACCGGCTATTTTCTATCATCCCTGACGGGATACTTCTGGATGTTGAGCAGCTCGTTGGTTCGTCTAGCACGACACTTATTCCCCCCCTTACTGAGACCACCGCGCGGAACGGGATTTCCAGTGCCCTGATCGGTAGCGGTGTGGAGCATCTTGCGATTGGCATTCGCGAATCAGTCGCGACATTTCCGCACGGGCCATGCTTGCACGTCGACGGGTTTGGCGACCAATAGATGAGGTGCGTCTGGTAGTGTGAGGCCCAGTGGTCGGCACATCGTGTTGGTGCGTTCGGTATAGCTGGCCGGAGCGAGTACCCAGGGTGGATGGTCGATTTCGCCGCGACCAATCATTCCTCGTCGATTGACGCTGTAGAGGCAGTAGCGAGCGGTAAGCCAGTGCTCGAGCGAATCGGGCTGGGCTTGCGCAAACTCGCCTGTTGCCACGTAGCTGGCGTCAAGCCGGGCGGCTGGTTCACCGCGATGAGTGCGGTGGCTGCTGTACTCGACCGTATCGTCCTCGCCCAGCGTGATCGCCATCTTCGCGTCCATGTAGGGCAGGTTGAATGTCGCTCGCGCCGCTCGAACTGCGATTGGGCTGGCTGCATCGAGCGAAAAAAACCATACGCCTGGTTTGCCGTGAACGCTTACGTAGGTGCGGACATTCAGTTCGAGAAAGCGACTCAGGCCGCGGATCGGAGGAAGGAGACGCGGTCTAACATTCGACATCGTGAAGGGGACGATGCCCACCCAGGCTTTGCCGCCTCGTGTGTCCAAGGTCACCCCTGCGGGAAGCAGCGATGCGATCTTGTCCGGTTCGACCGGCCAATGGGCGAAGAGGAGATCCGACCAGGTCATTCGCATGATCCAGGGCTGCTGCGGCAGTGGCCACGTGCGATCCGATGTTGGCTGCTCAGTACCTATTTGATCGCACTTTCCTTATCGATACTCAAATTGGACCGTCGCGATCGTATCGGCATCGCTGACCGCTCGTACCCAACAGGCTGAGAAACCGTCGGGGAACTCGTGTTGAATCGATTCGCCTTCGGGGACACGGAAGGATTGGTAGTTCACCCAAAGCCCATTGCCGTCCAGATCGACTTCGAGCGTGATCGTGGCCGCCTCGGTGGCGTCGTGTGACATCACGACGCTTTTCTGGTCGTAGCCTTTGATCAGGTACGGGTCTGAGGGGGCGCCGCTTGCGACTTCGGATTGAAACCAGGGGCCGCCGCGACCCACGGGCTTGCCGAGTTTCCAGAGATCGTCGACGCCGCCGAACCAGAGTCCGGCCTGGTGATCGGCATCACGGAAAATATGCTCGTCCTTTTTCCCATCGGGCCGCACACCACACAGGACGAGTAAGCCATTCCATGAGCAGAAATCGGTGATCTGTTTCGAGTGGCTCGAGACAGGTCGCATCAGATTCCAGGCGGGCGGCGCGCCGTTGGTAACCAGTGGGATCTCATAGAACGTGCCATGAATGTTTGCGAGATGACGTTCGGATTCGACTTCCCGGGATGCTCTTGGCCATCCGGAGGCGAATGGTTTGTCGTAGGCGGCGTCCCCTTTGGGCAACCGGAAGGTTTGTCCTCGATCCTTCAGGATCACCGACGCGTCGTCGACACTGAACTCGGGTTCGGTGTGCAGCTTGTCAGCGAGTGCTGGATCCCGCTGAGTTGGTACAAACTCGAAGCCAGCTTTGGTGAAGTCGAAGAATCGCTTGTCGCTGGTGATGACTCGCAGGTTCCGGTTGCGTTGGGCAGGGTAGACGACAGCTCCGAGAGCATTCGAATCCCCCACGTCGGCCAGCCCCGCGAACAGTTCGGTGGACTCGTCGGTACTACCGTCGCGGTATTCAGCGGTGGTCTGATGCAGGAAAGCGGTGGCGACGCAATCACGGTTGGTTTTCAATCGCAACCAGACAGCATCTAGATCCTTGGGAAGGATCTTGCCAACGTATCCGTTACTCGGCACCTCGATGGTTTCCAGATCGGTCCAGGAACCATTGCCCTTCCGATCGACTTGAAGCGTGAACTGAATCGGCCCGGCATCGTCGCCTTCGTCCGTCGTGGTCGCCTCTGGATTGACGAGGCTCGCCGATCGAAGCGGTGAGACTGCTGCGGTGGCGTCGTCTTGAAACTTCACGAACGCGATATGAGGCAGGCCGTAGGCACCGTCGCTGTGCTCGATATCGTTGCCCGGCACTGTGATCGTTCCCGCAGGAAACTTTTGCGAGAAAACTCGATCGCGTACTTTGTTGCCCCACTTCAACGAGAGGTCGGTCGGCTCCCATGCGGCTGAGAGTGCCGAGTCGCCTCGGCCGTCAACGGCGAGGTAGACGGTTGCTGGACGATCGATGGTGAACTGAAAGCCTTTTGTAGGTTCACGCCAGTTGCCGCGATCAATTGTTACCCGCGGTAGACCGACAAGCCGTTTGGGCAGTTCGGTGATTTCCATCTCGCCAGTCGTCCGGAACGCAACGTCCGCAATCGGTGTCCGCCGTCCAGTGGCGAGGTGCAGAATGCGGCGATCGAAACCGGCAACGAGAAACGGATCGGACGGCGTGTTTGCTGCCACGGCGTCCTCGATCCAGGGCCCGCCGTATCCACTGGCCGGCCCCCATGTCTTCAGGTCATCATATTCGCCGAACCACAGATTGCTCTGGGGTTGCCCAGCGAGTGGATTGCCCTGGATGCTGGTCTCGTCCGTTGCCAGTACGAGTTTGCCGTTCCAATCGCAGAAGTCCGGTACATATCGCAGGTGGCTGCCAATCGGCTTGATTCCTGCCGAGTTGGTGCTGGTGAAAGTTTTGGGGAAGTCAAAAAACATCCCATGCATGTCCATCATCCAGCGACCATCGGTGATCTCTCGAATGCGAGGCCATTCGGTGTACCATCCGTGCTGGGCATCATTGCAATAGGCGGCTTTGGGTAGCAGGTAGGTGTGCCATTTTCCATCATCGAGAACCTTCAAACGAACGCTGCGGCGGTCCCAGCCCATCGTCCAGATCGGATCGTTTCCATCACTGCCGCCGGTGATTCCCTGGGGGCCGGTGACCTCGGTGTACTGTCGCCGCTCGATGATCTTCCAGTCTTTGCCGTCGAACTCTGCCAGCACACCCCGCTCTTCGGGCGTCTTCGCTTCGCCGCCAACGAGCACGTCGTCGTAGTTGCCGACATGGAGTTCTCCGTTATTGGAAACAACGAGTCGTCCCTGAGAGGTGTAGCCGCCTTTGCTATGCCACCCGGGAACAGGCTTCTTGAACAACCGCTTCACCGCGAGAGTGTGGACATTGGCTTCCCAGATAGACCCTTCCATATCGATGTAGTAGACCATGTTCGCCGGATCGGTCAGGTGCCTGGCGATCGCGGTCACGCGGATGGGCATGTCGTTGGGAGAGATCGTTCGCACGTTGCCCTTGTCGTCGATCAAGTGGTGAGCGATCAGGAGTTGATTGGATTCAGCATGAATCATCCGTCCGGCCGGCGTTCCCCCCACACTTTCGGGGTGAACCGTCATCGGTTGTGACAAGTCAGGAGCAATGGAAAACAGCTTGTGTTCGCTGCCACGCGGCATGTGTGGGGCGTAGTTCACCATCCACAATTTGCCAGCCCACGGGACAACCGCTCCGATACCACATTCGTTGTGCCCGGTCTTGTTGTGCGCACCGTTCTGGCTATAGACGCCGTAGGTCGTCAGGTGTGGGTAGACCCCACTGATGTGAATGTCAGTGCGCACGGGTTGGGGTGGATCGGCTGGAGTCGGCTCTTCGCTATCAGCCGCGGAAGCTTGCTGGGGAGACTTGGCGACGTCCCCATCTGAACTGCCTGCGGTGATCGCATTTCGGTGTCGAACCAACGTCTCCTGCAGATGGCTGAGCTGCTTTCGATGATTTGGGTGATCGGCAAGGTTGCGTTTCTCAACCGCGTCCGACTGGAGGTCGTACAGCTCAGGGAACACCTTGCCTGATTCTGCGTCCGTGTTTGTCTCGACATACTTCCAGCGTGCATCGCGGACAGCCCACAGCGGTTGGCTGCCCAGTTGTGGGGTTGGAGCTTCGTAGAGAAAGCTAGTCCGCCAGTCGTCCACATGCCGGCCGGTGACGATCGAGATCAGACTGCGTCCGTGCAGCGAGGCGGGAGCAGACAATCCGGCCAGTTCGTAGATCGTCGCCGTCAGATCGATGTTCAGCACAAGTTCGTCTGAGACCAAGGCCGATGTCTTGGGGCCGGCGATCGCCATCGGAACTCGCATCGATTCTTCGTAGGGCAACACCTTGCTCGTGAGTCCGTGCTCGCCTAAGAACCAACCGTTGTCTCCCATGAAAATGACCCACGTGTTCTCGCGCAACCCTTGGCGATCCAACCTGTCGAGAACGCGACCCACCGCGGCATCCATTTGCTCAACGCTGGCGTAGTAGTCGCGGGCATGTTCACGAATCGCGTCGGGATCCTTGTAGCCGTACTTGACCGCCTGTGAGCGATTGCGAGATGTCTTGAGGTACTCCGGTTTTCCCGCGAGATCGTCATCCCAGGTTTCCGGCAACGGCATCTCCTCGGTCTTGTAATTCGCAAGATACTCCTGCTTCGCAGGCCAAGTGTGCTTGCTGTCCATGTGGGGAACCTGGGTACACATCCACAGGACAAACGGTTTCCCAGCCTGGAGGGATTGATCGATGAAGCGAATCGATTCGTCTGCAGCGACATCGTCAACGAATCCCGGCATCTCTTTCTGCTGGCCGTCGATGGTGAACTTGCGGTCGTACCACGTGCCGTTGCCCCAGCACGTAGACGCAAAATCGAATCCGCAGTCCGCCGGGCTCGTTTTTAAATGCCATTTGCCGGTGACTCCGGTCGCGTAGCCTACCGTCCGGAGTGCCTGCGCGAACGTTGTTTCTCCGTCGTTGAGCGGAACGTTACCATAAGCGGTTACGCCATTGGCGCTGCCGTATCGCCCGGTTAAACAGGCCGCTCGACTGGGCGAGCAGATCGCCAGTGTGACAAAGGCATTGCAAAACCGAGTGCCGCGATCGGCGATCCGATCGAGGTTTGGCGTTTGGATCTGCGGGTTGCCCATGGCGCCGCAGCTGTCCCAGCGGTGATCGTCGGTCAGGACAAAGACAATGTTCGGTTGGCTAACATGCTGCCTGGGGGTCAGTTCAGTGGCGGGAGCGACGTTGCCGAGCAACATCACGAGGCAGATTACGCGACAAATCAACATTTTGGTACTCAAGTTAGCGATCACTTCGAATAAGGCAACAACCCGACACAGCCAATATAACCGGTTCATCCGACGGAAGCGTGCGCAGAGCACAGCGGGAGGTTTTTTGAGGCATGGCTCTCGTATCCAATGATCGTTCAAAAATGCGTCCCTGACGAACAAACGCTCGCCAGGGACCGACAACACCATTGGCGTACCGCTTTTGCAGGGAAACGCTGGCGACCGAGATATCCCTTGCCAAGCCAGCACCTCTGCAGAGCTCGGCTCCGTTTCTCCCGGCAGTGCCAGTCTAACATTGATAATCACATCCCTCAAATCAATCCTTGGATACGGGAGCCATGCCTTGAAAACCTCGGGCGCACGCTTCCGTCGGATGAGCCACCTTTTTCTCTTACGAGCTTTTTTCGCTAGCTCGACACAACCGCGAGTTCAATAGATGATCAACGACATGAACAACCGTCTCATGACCCTCCCGGGGAAATTGTTTGCTCAGCTGTTTCTAATCCCGTTTTCGGTGCTTGGCTTTGCAACGGCGGGTGTGACGCAGGACGTCTCGGTTCGTAATCCGCTCGCGAAACCCGTGCTGGGAGAAACATTCCCCAAAGCCGGTTTCATCTTTCGCGGCGAGAACCGAAAGGCAGCGGGCGGCGACTACGAACAGTGGCACGACGATATTGTTGGGAACGTCGGTATCATCCGCAAGTTTGTTCGAGAAGAACTCGACCACCCGCAGCGGATGGACGAGGCCCGGTTGAGCGATTACTTGAAACGCTACGCTAGCGAACATCCCGACGAACTCTTTTTGCTGCATTTCAATGGGCGCGCCAAGTTATTCGACTTTCACGAGGATCAGTTCTTCGCGGGGCATTACTTGCAATACGCCGGCGTCCAATGCCAATCCAACATCGTTCCCCGGCAAACGGTAATCGAACTTCCGTCGACAAAGCGATTCTTTCTTCAAAAACCGTTCGGTTCGCGCGAGCCCAGCGACGAAGATTCGATCGTGATCCTGGTCGAGCGAGATCGCCATGGCGTCATCGACTGGGAGCATCATGAGTTCGCGTACCTCACCGCGATCGACGAGCGTAAAAATACGATCACGCTCAAACGCGGAGCCCACGGCACCCAGCCCCGTGGATATGAGAAGAATGGGTGCTACATCGCCCAGATCCAGCAGTATCGCGATCGCATGATGATCAACTTTTCTCTGGACTGTCCGCAGAGTCCCGAGGGCAAGACGGCCGCGGATGTTTACCTGGACCTGTTCCAGAATTGGTTTAGCCAGGGAGGTTCGTTGGAAGCAATCGATGGGATTGCCTTCGACGTTGTCTACTGGGACTTGAATCAGAAGGCTGACACGAATGTGGACGGAGTCGCCGATGGCGGCATTGTCGATGGCGAACCGAGATGGGCTCGTGGAGCTTACGAGTTTGCGAAATCGATTCGCGAGCGTTTCGGTGATGATTTCGTAATCACCGCCGACGGCCATCACGAAGAGAACCAGCGTGCGATCGGTATTCTCAGTGGTATCGAATCCGAAGGCCTCGTTCAACACAATGACGGATGGCGTGGGATTTCGCGAACTGTCAATACGCACCGCTATTGGAACACATTCAATACGGCGAAGATCCAGTTCAGCTATATCGCCGCTAAGTTGGTGAATCCAGACGATGCCAAGCATGGCAAGCGACTGCGGCGATTCGCACATGCCATGGCAGCTTGCCTGGGGATCGGCTGCACGATCGGCATCGATGAAGACGTCAAAGGTGTCGAAGAGGAGCACTATTGGCTGGGCAAACCAATTGGTCCGATGAGGAACCTAGCCGAATCGAGTAACGACGTTGTCTATCAGATGCCCGATCGGGTGACCGAGGCCGACGTCCATGCGTGGACCGCTGGCGCTGGGGCGGTGGTGTCCAACCACGATCGCGGCGGAATCAAGATTGGGCCGAGAACAGATCTCTCGACGCAACCCGATGAGACGGCTGGTGTATCGTCGCTGCGTTTTGAGTTAACACTCGATCTTCCCCCCGGCGATCTGTTTCTCGCGTTCGATGCCAAGTCCAGTTCAGCGCTCGCGGGCTTTGAGGGGACCGAAGTGCCGCGGGCAATTTCGTTCGACCTCGATGGGCACCGCCGAGACCCTCGCGTCGGCAAGGCAGCGCTCGATATATTCTCGCTGGTCGGACCACGGGACTATTTCAAGAGTGAATTCTATGTCAGAAACGCTGGCGGCAGGGACGGGAAAAAGAACGTCACGATCCGCTTTGAAGTCGAAGGTGGAGGTGAATTGTTTTTGAAGAACTTGGTCATTCGCAATACACCCGCCGTTTACGTCCGTGAGTTCGAGCACGGTGTGGTGCTGGTGAACCCGAGTCTGGACACCTATTTGTTCGACCTGGAGAAGCAATTTGGCTCGCACACATTCGAGCGGATACAAGCTTCCCCGAGCTCGGACAGCTCCGATGCGGTTCTCAACAACGGTGCCATTGTTGACGACCCGCGAGCATTCGCGGTCGGTCCGGTTTCCGCCCAGTTCCTGAGCAAACAGTGATCAGAAACGTTCCCGAAGAAGAACAAGTGGCGTAAGCTTCTAGCTAGCGTTCGGCAAAAATCGAAAGCTGGAAGTTCACGCCACGTTGAAACTCGTCGGTTGTTCAATCGGCTGTTAAGTTTGTTGGGAGCACCTACTTCGGCTGCTTCTCTTTCAGCTCGAAGGGGCGGCTCGAGGGTGATTCCGCGGTCGGGAAGTCCTCGGGCACGGGGAGACTGACGGTGCCGGTTGCCGCCCATTGGCAGCCGCGAGTCAGCGTGACGATGAACCCGACGCCTTCGCACGAATACGAGTCATGACCGAGCGTGGTGTGAAAGACACGTCCCTTGCCGTAATCGATCGCCATGAGGGTTGGTTCATGACGATCCGTCGGAGCTCTTCCCGATTGGTCTTTGCCGGTTGCCAGGATGGTCATGTTCTCAGCCGGCCCGCGAAGTTTCGCATAGCATTCATCTTTGGCCGTCAGCCACTGCTGAGGCAGTCCGGCGGTGATGGGATGGTCCGAATCGCGAACGGTGATGAGAATGTTGTTTTGCGGGCCGTGTGATCCAACCCCGCCCGGCGAATCATCCCGCTTGAGATCACCTTCGTTGGTGTAGTAGACGTATTCGCCGGAGTCCTGGTTGCGGCCTCCCCAGCCGCCGAGACCGATCATTTTGTTGTACTCGGCCCACTGCCCAAACGAGTTGTCCGCTGCGTGTACCGAAACAAAACCGCCACCGTCTCGCATGTAGGTCTCCAACGCCCGCTGGGTCGCTTCGGGCCAATCGGCAGCGTTATTGCCGAAATTAGAAATAATGACATCGTATTGATCAAAGGGCGGCGAGAACTCTGGATCGCGTTTCGGTTTTGGCAGGTTCTGCGTCGGGCCGGCACCCGCCAGCGGCAGGAATTGCTTCTCCCGCTGCCCGTTCCAAGTGAATTGCGTTCGGACGACATCGACGTGGAAGAGGCCAGTGTCTTCCAGGTACTGGCGAATCATGATCGTCGACTTCGGCCAAACCTGATGGTTGTTTTGGCCATCAACAATCAGTGCGTTCAGTTTCGGCTGGGGTGATTGCCCATTGACCGTTGCAAAGCACATCAAGCTAAAGCAGCAGACGAGCGTCAGACCAGCAATCGGTGCGGTCCCTGAGCGAATATTCATATCGTTTTTCCATTGGGCAAGCGGTCGTCTCGACTGCGACAAGCATCCTCGTGTGCCAACGACCGGGACTGGCCACGATAGGGAGACGTCGGTCACGCCAACGTGTCCGCGATTGTACTCGCGCGGTGTCTCGCAAACCAGCGTCTGACCAGAGAAGGGAACGGCAACCTGCTCCCTCCCTAGGGTTCGTTGGGAGGGGTGGCCGAGCAGATCGTGGATGCCGAGAAGGATTCTCAGCGACAACGGCTAACCAACCGAAACAACTTTCACGACACGCATAGATGAGCCCTCAATTAGCAGGCTGCAGGTTGAGGCAAAGGCGTCGGTTGTCGTGTGATTGACGGGAAACGAAGGTGGGATTGACGGTCATCTGCACAAGTTAAGAAAAGACATGCCAGGTTCAGATTTGGCTATGGAGCAAAGCCGCTCGACACACACAATGTTAGAAAACAACTAACAAAAAAGGCGAGCAAAATGCAACTTGAGCAACTGACCTTCGGTGTGGGCGACCGTTTCGCCCACCAAGCCGCGGCGCAATTACGCGCATTCCAGAAAGCGGAGGATCTGGGCGTGGACGTCGTCCCAGTTTGGAACAAGTCCAATCGGGAGCACCAGTTTGTCGGCTCCCAACCCGCAAGCGTCAAAGCGGCGGCCCATGTTGCCGTCGAGGAACTCGGGTGGGGGAAGAGCTGGTACGTCGATGCGGATCACATTCAGCTGGCAACCGTCGATCCATTTCTAGATTGCAGCGACTTCTTTACGATCGATGTTGCTGACTTCATCGGGAACGCAATCACCGACGATGAAATCAACTCTTTCGTCGATTCCCACACCGAATTGCTCGGTGAGCTTGAGCTACCGAGTACGCAAACGGCCTATTCGGTCGACCGTGAGTTCGTGACTCGTGTCGCCCGGCAATATCTCGGTGCGTGCAAGGCGGCCGGAGAGATCTATCGCTACATTGCCAGTGTGAAGGGAGAAGACAATTTTGTCGCCGAGGTTTCCATGGATGAAACCGATTCTCCGCAAACACCACCCGAGCTGATGGTGATCCTCGCGGCGCTGGCGGACGAAAAGATTCGCTTGCAGACGATTGCGCCGAAGTTCACCGGACGTTTCAACAAGGGCGTGGATTATGTGGGCGACATCGACCAGTTCGATCGTGAATTTAACGAGGACGTGGCAGTCATCGCCGAAGCGGTCAAGCGATACGGTTTGCCGGAGAATTTGAAGCTCAGCGTCCACAGTGGCAGCGACAAATTCAGTATCTATCCAGTCATCCGCAAGGCGATTCAAGATAAGGGCATCGGCATTCATTTGAAGACTGCCGGGACAACCTGGCTGGAAGAGTTGATCGGTTTATCCGAAGCGGGCGGTGACGGTCTCGAACTTGCCAAAGAGATCTACGCTTACTCACTCCAACACATCGACGAGCTATGTGCTCCGTACGCCAGCGTGATCGACATCGATCCATCGGCGCTGCCATCGGTTCAGGAAGTCGGCGATTGGGACGGAGCGAAGCTGGCGGCGACACTGCGGCACATTCCCAGCGATCCACACTTCAACGCGAATGTTCGTCAGCTTCTCCACGTCGCTTTCAAAGTCGCTGCGAAATCGGGCGAGCGATACCTCGACCTGTTGAAAGCGAATGAAAAAATCGTCGGCGAGCAAGTGACTCGAAACCTGGTAGAGCGTCACATGAAGCCGTTATTCATTGGATAGAAGAATCACGTGAACGTTGCAAACACTCCCCACTCGGCCATTCGGCAACACCGGTTTTGACCACCGAGTGAAAAGGACTACAAGTCAAAATGATATCTGAAAGATTGCCCGCAATCGCGATTGTCCTTGCCGTCAGCATGGGATGTCTCGGGGCAGCGGCGGCGATGGGAGACGATCCTGCGCAGAGCAAGTCAGAGGAGAAATCTCAAGGACCGCCATCCAGCCTGAACTTTCGATCGATGGTCTCGCCGGTTCCCGGTTCGGCTAAATTCATTGACGAAAACTACTACATCTGGGGCGGCAGCATGGTCCGCGACAGCGAGGGCAAATGTCACTTGCTCTATAGCCGTTGGCCCCGCAAACTCGGCCACAACGCTTGGGTGACGCATTCGGAGATCGCTCACGCCGTCGCCAATGACCCGTTGGGCCCCTACGAGCACGTCGATGTGGCATTGCCAGTTCGCGGCGCGGAATTTTGGGATGGAATGTGTACACACAATCCGACCGTCCACGAATTTGATGGCAAGTACTACCTGTATTACATGGGGAATTATGGGGATGGACATGCGACGGTGAAGCTCAACTCGATTCACCGCAACCACCAACGCATCGGAGTCGCCGTCGCCGACCATCCTGCTGGCCCTTGGAAACGATTCAATAAACCGTTGATCGATGTCACACCGACGCCTGGTGCGCACGATGAATTGATGACCAGCAACCCGTCGATCCTGCGTCGATCCGACGGCACGTATGTCCTGATTTACAAAGCTGTCGGCACCCAGGGGCGGATGCCTTTCGGGGGACCTGTCGTGCATTTGGCGGCGACCTCACGATCACCGCTTGGCCCCTTCGAAAAACAGAATAAGCCCCTGTTCACTGCCCCCGGCGTCAAGTTCCCCGCTGAGGATCCCTATGTCTGGGCAGAAGGTGATCGATGCTGGGCGATCGTGAATGATCACAACGGTCACTTCAACGGCACCGGTGAGGATTCCCTGGCTCTGTTCACGTCCACCGACGGACTGGATTGGAAAGTCGCCGAGCACCCCTGGGTACTGCAGCGAATTGTTACCTGGGCCGATGGCAGCGAGCAGTCATTCCATCGTCTCGAGCGCCCGCAACTCTGGCTGGAAAATGGACTGCCGAAAGTCTTGTTCTGCGCGGCCGAGCCAACCCAGCAGAAGGCACATTCCTTCAACGTTCACATTCCCCTCGCACCACCGACCGACTCCCCCTGAATCCACGCGTCGCGATCGCGATGAGCATGCCGGCCGTTGCCGCGTTTGCACCGTTTGCAACCAGGTGGTGAGCTGCTGAAAGTCTTAGCATCATCCTCGTTCACACCGGTGAAATCAGTGCACGTGAACTGCCTATCGATGGATCGTCGGCCGGGAGGAAACCCAGCCAAGGCAAAACGACTAGACTGGCAATTCGTTGAGAAGACGAAACTCGCATGCGTCCGCTTCATTCTGGGTTGCTCGGGATGCTGCGGCCGATGTCCGGTGCTGGCTAGTTTTTTTGTCGTTGTTGTGAACCATCAGAGAGTAGGATTGGAGTTCAAAATGAGATCGAAACAATTTTCCGTGTTGGCGTTTGCTGTGGCCATCGGCATGGCGTGCGCTGACACAGTTTTGCCCGCTGCCGAACGCCCCAATATCATTCTTATTGTCGCCGACGACCTCGGATACAGCGATGTCGGATTCAATGGCTGCAAAGAGATTCCGACACCGAACCTGGACAGGATCGCTGAATCGGGCGCCGTCTTTTCATCCGGTTACGCGTCGCATCCCTATTGCAGTCCCAGTCGAGCGGGGTTGCTAACAGGGCGATACCAGCAACGCTTCGGTCATGAATGCAATCCGCCACTCACCGCAGAGTTCGAGGACGGCGAGGGCACTGGACTGCCGCTTTCCGAACGAACACTAGCGAACGCCCTGCAGGATGCTGGGTACACGACGGGAGCCATCGGCAAATGGCACCTCGGCGATGCGAAGCCTTTTTGGCCCAACCGGCGAGGATTTGACGAATGGTTTGGATTCAGTGCTGGATCGATGAGCTATTGGGGTGACCTGGGTAGGAAACCGATTCATTTTGGCGTTCATCGAGGCGACGACCCCATCGACAAGGAATCATTGACCCATCTCACCGACGACTTCTCCGCCGAAGCTGTCTCGTTCGTTCAACGGCAGCATGAAAACCCCTTCTTTCTTTACCTGGCGTACAACGCTCCGCATGCGCCGGATCACGCGACGAGACAACACTTGGCGAGAACCGAGCACATCGAATACGGTGGCCGCGCTGTCTATGGCGCAATGGTCGCGGCGATGGATGAGGGCATCGGGCGAGTGATGCAGAAACTCGCCGAGGTCGGAGCGGATGAGAATACTCTCGTTATCTTCTACAGTGACAACGGTGGCCGCCGGGAACATGCAGTGAACTTTCCCTATCGTGGGCACAAGGGGATGTTGTTCGAGGGAGGCATCCGCGTGCCCTTTGTGATGAAATGGCCAGCACGAATCCCGTCAGGCGTTACGATCGACTCGCCCGTCTCGGCGCTCGACATCTTTCCCACTGCGGTATCGGCCGCTGGCGCCTCTTCGGAATCGACCGAGCGACTCGATGGAGTCGACTTGATTCCAATGCTCACTAGCAACGAGCGAACCCAAGATCCGAGAACACTGTTTTGGCGTTATGCGATGGGCGACGAGCAGTACGGGTACGCGGTTCGCGAGGGAGACATGAAGCTGGTGAAGAGTGCGTACAAGGACCACACCTTTCTGTTCGATCTGGCGACAGACCCCTGGGAAAGGAATGACATTTCCGCCGAGCACCCCGATACCGTCGAGCGTTTAGAGCAAAGGCTCGCGCAGTGGGACGAAGGAAACGTGGCTCCGAAGTGGCCCGACGCTCATGGTCGAAACGTGCGAAGTGAGGAAGCGACTCGGCAGAAATACATCGATGCGGCGTCTCGTGGGCAGAAGTAACCACCGAACCATCGCTTGCCGCGCGCGAAGAGCCAGGCCACGGACAACCTCATAGACACCGGCAATTGCAACGCTTCGAGAGGCCGGGCGAGCCGTTTTTGTTGGCATGTTGTGCTGAACCCTGCCATAATGCTGGCTCCTCCGGCGAATCTGTACTTCGTTGGATAACAAGTGAATCCAATGAGTGAGAACGTGAAAATTTCAAGGTTGTTTCAATCGGCTTTTCTCCTCATCGCGATCCTGTCGGTGAGTCTGACAGGGGCTGCCGAGCCACTGCCGAACGTCATCATCATCTATACCGATGACCAGGGCTATGGTGACGTCAGCGCGATGAATCCTGACGCGAAATTTCAGACACCGAACCTCGATCGTCTGGCTCGCGAGGGGGTCATGTTCACCCGCGGCCATAGTGCCGATTCGGTTTGCACGCCGTCACGCTATGGACTGTTGACGGGCCGCTACCCCTGGCGAACCCACCTCAAACAGGGTGTTTTTGGGGCGGAAGCTGAGTGTTTGATCGACGACGGTCGGCTCACCATCGCTTCGCTGCTCAAGGAACAGGGATATCACACCGCGATGGTGGGCAAATGGCATCTCGGGATGGACTTCCCAGGCACCAAGCAGAACCGGGATTGGTCCCAGCCCACAGTCAACATGCCTCTCGATAAAGGTTTCGACTACTACTACGGCATCCCCGCTTCGATGAACTACGGGGTGTTGGCGTGGTTCGAAGGGCGTTATGCGGCGGTACCACCAACGCAGTTGACAAGCAAAAAGAAGAACGCTCGCCATAGTGACTATCGCATCATGCCGCCCTACGACGATCGTGGTGCGCGCGACCTCTCCAAGAACGGGGTTCTCGAGGTGGCTCCGGACTTCATCGATAACCAATGCCTCACGCGATTCACCGACGAAGCGATCGAGTGGATGGGTGGAAAGGTGGACGACGCCAAAGACGGAAAGCCATTCCTCGTCTATCTGCCGTACACCGCGCCGCACTACCCCGTCTGTCCACTGCCTGAGTTTCACGGTCAGGGTGACGCGGGTGCGTATGGAGAGTTTGTGATTGAAACCGATCACCATGTCGGCCGGATCTTGCGATTTCTTCAGCGGGCAGGGATCGACGAAAACACATTGATCGTGTTCACCAGCGATAATGGCCCGGAAAACTCGTGGAAGCAGCGGATTCAATCGCACGGCCACGATAGCAGGGGCGGACTGCGCGGGGGCAAACGCTCCGTCTACGAAGGCGGCCACCGGGTACCGTTCCTGGTGCGCTGGCCTGCCGGCATTGTGCAGCCTGGCCGCCAGTCCGACCGAATCGTCGGGCAAGTCGATCTGTTAGCAACGATCGGTGAATTGGTCGGCGTGGATCTTCCTGAGGATGCGGGCGAAGACAGCCAGAGTTTCGCAGCGGTACTGACGGACCCCGATTCCGTGTCCCAGCGATTGCCGCTGATCACACATGGCAACGGTGGCGGTCAGCATCGCTATGCGGTCACCGACGGTGATTGGAAACTCGTTCTGGGCGGTAACACTGACGCGCATGAACTCTATCATCTCGGGCGGGATCGAGCTGAAACGCGAAACGTCGCAGCCGAGTACCCGGACAAGGTCCAGGCGTTGATTGAGAGTATCAACCGCATCGTCACCCAGGGCCGGACGACGCCGGGCGAGAAGCAATCCAACGACACGGAATACTGGAAGGATCTCATCTGGATGTCTCCGTCGGAGTACGCGCAAGAGAACTAAGCAGCCTTCTCGAACTGGCAGGGATCCTTTGCAGGCTAACAGTTGACTCGGTTTATAGCGGGCAATGGATGGCACAGGTCTCCACCGAACCGGTTCTTCTATTTTCTATTCCTGTTAGCTGAGGTGACAACGGTGCGTTATCGAACGATTTTCTCTCTCATTCTCGCCATGGTGATGATGGGAACTTCTCGGGGTGAGGAGCCAGTCCAGCCTCCCAACATCATTCTGATGATGGCGGACGATCTCGGTTGGGGCGATCTCAAGAGCTTCCGTCCCGAATCACCTATTCATACACCACACCTCGACGAGATGGCAGCGTCAGGGATCACGTTCGATCGCTTTTATGCGGCGGCACCCGTCTGCAGTCCTACGCGAGGCTCCTGTCTGACCGGTCGTCATCCCTTCCGGTATGGAATCTACTTCGCGAACACTGGGCAGCTGAAAACGGAAGAGTTGACACTTGCCGAACTACTCCAGAAACAGGGGTACAAGACGGGGCATTTCGGCAAGTGGCATCTAGGAACCTTGACCACGACCGAAAAGGATGCCAACCGGGGTGGCCCCAAGAGCACCGAAGTTTACTCGCCGCCATGGGAGAACGGATTTGACACCTGTTTTTCTACGGAATCCAAGGTACCGACCTGGGATCCGATGCGCAAGCCGAAGACGGGACCTACGAAGATAGGGTGGGATTCACTTGGTGCGGACGAGGAGGACGCTCCGTACGGAACCTACTATTGGAACGAGCGAGGTGAAAAGGTCACTGACAATCTCGACGGCGACGATTCGCGCGTGTTGATGGATCGTGCGGTTCCCTTTGTCAAGCAAGCTGCGGGCGAGAAGAAACCGTTCTTCGCGGTGATTTGGTTCCACACACCGCACCTGCCCGTCGTCGCGGGGCCGAAGTACGCGAAGATGTATTCCCAGTACGATCTGCACGAACGGAACTACTATGGCTGCGTGACAGCGATGGACGATCAAATCGGACGGTTGCGCAAGACGTTGGCCGATGCTGGAGTCACGGACAATACCATGCTCTGGTTCTGTTCCGACAATGGTCCCGAAGGCAATGCCAAGAGCCCGGGATCGGCAGGCGACTTTCGGGGCCGTAAACGCTCGCTCTACGAGGGAGGCGTTCGAGTGCCCGGCATCCTGCAATGGCCTTCCCAGGTGAAGCCTGGGCGTGTGACGTCGTTCCCAGCGGTGACGAGCGACTACCTCCCCACGATCCTCGACACTCTCAGTGTTCAATACGCGGGCGCGCGGCCGCTCGACGGTATCTCGCTGCTACCGGTGCTGCAGGGGACGCAGTCCGAGCGAACCGAACCGATCGGTTTTCAATCACGAAACCAAGTCGCTTGGACCACGAATCGATACAAACTCTTCAGTGGCAACGGCGGCAAGACACTGGAACTGTACGATCTGCTGAACGATCCATCGGAACAGAACGACCTGTCTTCCTCCCACCCCGAGATTGTCGCCCGTCTCTGGGACGAGTTCCGCCAGTGGCAGTCATCCTGCCAGGAAAGTGACCAGGGCAGCGACTATTAACAATTGGAACTCGAAACCGATTGAGAGAGCGGGTGTCGAGCGGCGAAACAAAAAACGCCCGGTCTTCCCCCCGAAAGACCGAGCTTCATTGGCAGTGTGGCGATTTGAATCCCGCACACGCTGCAGTCTCCGCGAACACTTCGGGCCCCCCGACCCTGTTTGTCAACGACCGTTAAAAACACCGGCTCCCGTCGATCGTGACAAACGAAGTGTTCGTGAAATATCAGTGCATTAGATGATGCACAGTCGATAGCTCAGGTAAGGTACGAGAGCAAAGTTGTTGTCCGGAGCACTGTTGAGCGATGTTCCATCGAGCGTCACATCGATCGAGTCGCCCAAGTCTTCGGGAGTCGCGTCGGTACCGGCTTGCTCGAGTCCATCGAGGAAGTACTGAGGCATTCCGAGTCGCTGGACGACGTAGTCTCCTTCGACGAGATTGTCGAATTGGAACAGGCCGTTCTCGTCCGTGGTCGTCCTGATCCCCTCCGCGGCGAGATCACCGCCGGTCAACAGGATTTCGATTCCTGCCAGGCCACCGTCCTTCCCGTTCATGATCCCGTTGTTATTGAAGTCCCGGAACACCATCCCAGAGATCTGGTTAGTGGCTTCGTCGATCGAGGTGGTGACCGTCGCAGTATCCGATTTGTCATTATCGGGCTGAGCGGTGCTGGTGGTGACCGTCACGGTATTGACGAGGTCAGCGGTGACACCTTCGTTGATGCGTGCCACGATCGTGAACTGGAACGTGCCTCCCGAGGCCAATGGTGCGTCGTCGAGCGGCGTCACCGTCACGGTTTGGCCATCGGCGGTCAGGGCACCATTGGGCCCGGTACCGCTGACGAAGGTGAGCCCATCGGGCAGCGTGTCGATCACAGACACCGCGTCAGCAGGCGATGGACCATCGTTGAACACGTCGATCGTATAGGTTAGCTCGCTACCTGCTTGAGCGTGCTCAGCGTTGACCGTCTTGGTGACGTAGACATCCGCTTCGGCGGCTTCCGGGGTTACCGTGACCACCGCAGCAGCGTCATTATTGTCCGCTTGAGTGTCACCCGTCGCGGCGACGGATACATCGTTGGTCAGATCGCCCGCCGCGTCGCTATCGGCAGTCGCAACGATGGTGATCGTTCGTGTCGATCCCGGGACGAGATCAAAATCAGGCAATACGATAACACCGTTGGTGGTGCTGGTCGGCGTGACCGCGGTTCCACCGGAAGTCGCCGATTGGAAGGTGAGTCCGTCCGGCAGCGTGTCGGTGACGACGATGCCCTGAGCGATCGATGGGCTGAGCCCGTTGTCCGCCTCGGTGCCGTCATCACTCGTGTCGTGCGAGACGACAATCGTGAACGTCACATCCTCATCAGGGGCAACATCCCCGGTACCATCGACCGACTTGGAGATCGTCAGATCGAACTCGGGCGTGAGTGTGATGGTGACCGAATCGGTGTTGTTGGTCGGGTCGAGGTCTGTCACGCCAGCGGTTTCGACGTCAGCCGTGTTGACCAGATCGGCCGTGGCATCCGCGTTGACATTGGCCGTCACGGTGAAGCTGCGGGTCTCGCCGACGGGGATGGACGCATACTCGATCAGGAGTTCTCGCGTTGTCGTGTTAAACGTAGGTGTTCCGGTAGCATCCGGGGCGTCAATGACGACACCGGTCAACCCCTCTGGGAGCACATCGTTGACATCGACATTCATGGCGTCGGATAGGCTATCGTCATCGTGGCTGACCGTGAACGTGTAGACCACTTGGTCTTGGCCAGGGACGGCGGTCGCGACGTCAGCAGTCTTTTCCAGGATCAGGTCAACGCGTGGATCGGGATCGATTGTCACTGTCGCTGTATTGTTGTCAGCCGCAGCGCCCGTCTCAGGGTCGGTCGACGCGATCGTCGCTTCGTTGGCAATCGGGTCGAATTGATCGCTGCCAACGAACACCTCGAAGGTGAAGGTGCGTGACTCACCGGGGGCGAGGTCCGGCACGGAGAAGGTCAAGTCTTGACCGTCGACGTCGATCGTGGCACCGCTGCTCAGTGCATCGAAGCTATCTGCGACAAGTGTCAATCCGGAATCGAGCGTATCGGTGACCGTCACGCCGCGAGCAGCGGAGGGGCCGTCGTTGGTAGCGATGACTTGGTAGGTCACGTATCCGCCGGCAAACACATCAAAGGGTGCCGTGTCGTCGATAATATCGTCCGCGGAATCGCTATCGTCTCGGATATCGGGTGTGCGGGTCAACGCAACGGACTTGTCCACGGTGACGTCGACATCGCGGGACACGGTTGTGTCATCGCTCGCCGAGGAATCCGAGATGTTATCACCACCGATGATGATGGTATTGCTCAGCAGCGAATCGGGTGCCTCAAAATCGGCATCGATGAGCACCGAGAAGGTCACGATCTCTTCTTCGTCGATCGCCAAGTCGCCAAAGGTAATCCGGAGCTTGCCGTCATCGGCACCGCCATCATCGACGATCTCGACGGTACCGCTGCCGGTTGTGAAGGTTCCTGATCCCTCAACGTAGGTAACACCAGCGGGAAGATCATCCAGGCCGACGACCGCCTCAGCGGCATCGTTGCCCGTGTTCTTCACGCTCACGGTATAAGTCAATTCCTCACCTGCAATTGCGGTATCGGGTGAATCGATACCGTCGGTCTTGGTGATCGACAACTCCACGAGAGGTAAGTCCACTCTCTCGACGGCGATGTTGTTTGCCAAGGGTCCGTCGAGCGGGTCACCAGCATTGCGATCGGCGTCATTGGGATCTGCGTCGACCTCGATTTCAAAGCCACTCACCATGACTTCGTTGGTCGGATCGACCGAGGCACCGGAATCGATGGTGGTGTTGATCGTGTAGGTGGCGCTCTCACCGGAGGCGAGGCTGCCGGGCACTGCGAAGGTCTGCACGGTCAGCCCGTCACCGTTGGTGGATGATGTCGTGGCGATCTCCACCCCATTGCTATCGAGGACGCTGACGAAGGTCAGGCCGGTTGGGATGACGTCGCTGACTTCGATGCCGGTCGCATCAGTGGCTCCGAGGTTCTCCACCGTGACGGTAAACCCTGCCGTTCCGCCGAGCACCAGGTCGCTGCTGCTGTCGATGGTTTTATCGACCCGCAGGTCCGTCGTTGGCACCACGCCAAAATCAACTGTGTTGTTAACGTTGCCGTTACCATCGGGTTCTGCACCGGCGACGAGTGTGATCGCCCCGCTGACGAATCCGAGCCCCTCGACGAACACACCGTCGTTGTCCCCGTCGACGTTGTCATCCGTCACATCGGCGCCACCGTTGCCGGGCGTGTCAATACTGCTGCCGATGTATCCATCGAGTGGACCGGAGGAGTCAAACTGCGTGCTCGGGATAACAACGTAGTAGGTCCCCGGTTCGAGGTCATCGCCGCCAATGATGGTGCTGAAGTCGTACGAACCGGTGGAATCAACCGTCGTCGTGCCAACAGGAGTCACTGACCCTGCGGTGGGATCGGTGTCGTACAGATCGACTTGGATCAAATCGCCGGCGGAAGCTTCGAAGAGTCCCTCATCAGTATCTTGAAGACCATTGTCCTGATCCGGTTTGGTGACTCCGTTACCGTTGTCGACAAAGATTTGACCTCCGACAACCATGGACGCTGTGGAGATAGTCGCTGCCGCGTCGACGGTATATTCGTTGGATCGCTGAGACTCAAGAACGGAGACTTCCACATCCAGGTTTGGAGCTCCCACCCCATCGTTGGCGTTGACACTATCAACGATCGCCTCGATCGCACCCACCTTGGTGAAATCCATTGCTCCGGTAGCCGTGAAGTCGGCGAACGGGATGAATAGATACTGCAGGTCATTGGCAGTCAGGTCTTGGGTGTAGGTTGCCGAGTTTCCGTCGACATCATAGACCTTCACGATGAAACCATCGGTCGTATCCTGGTCCGCTTTGACGGCGATTGCCAATCCGGATTCGCTATCACCGCCGGTCATGTCGACGCCATCGACACCGAAGCCTTGCACATCGAGGTCCAACTGGTCGTCGCTGGTGTCGTCGCTGTCAACTCCATCGTACTGCACGAGTACGGTCGACGTGACATTCCCATTCTGAATGGTGAAGAAAGGATTCGATGGCGTCGTATCGACTCGAAAGATACTGCTATCGCCGGTACTCGTGACCACGTTGATTTGCACGTCGCGTTCATCGCCGAGCACACCACCATTGGAATTCAGTGCCCCCGATTGACTGAATGTCACTTCACCAGCGGTATCTTCGCCGATGGGTTGGCCGGGTTGAGCAAACTGGAAGTTGTCGATGTTTTGGGCCGTTTCTCCAGTGTCATCGGTGATCTGGACTCCCTGGTCGACGGGCAGCAGGACATCCGAGATTGGATTGCCGTCCGCATCCTCAACACCTCCCGCACCGGGGCCGAACGTGAGCACGTAGAATCCATCATCAGTTTGAGCGATCGGTGATGGTGGAGTATCGGTATCGTCGCCGTCGAGCTGCGTGAACCGGTACGTGCCGTCGTCCCCAGTCGTGGCGGTCCCCACCAGGGTTTCGCCTGGATCGAACTCGCCGTTCTGCGTGACGTCATCGAGGTACAGGTTGACCTCCACGTTCTTCAGCACGGCTTCGCCGACGTCATAGGTCTGATTGTCGTTGGCGTCAATGAACGCGGTGCCGCTGATCGCTCCGAGATCACTCGCGAAAAGCTCTCGTTTTTGCAGCGTTTCCAGGCTCAATCGGCGGGCGTTGTTGCCGCGGCGATCCGAGATTCGCTTGCGTTGACGGGAGACGCGGGTGGGTTGACCAGTCAAACGGTCGATCATGCGTTGAAAAATCATCGGTTCACTACCTTCGAGCATTCAGTGTGTGATTCGGGGGCATCACGCTGTGGGCGTGGTACCGGCGGCAGGTGCCAAGTGGGGGTTGGAAAGTCAGAACCGGCGATTCCGCCCGCTCCTTGGATGCTTCTCACAGCGATTTGGTTGCAGATGGGTGCCTAAAAACTAATCGGCAGTTCTGCGATTGTCGCAACAGCCGTCAGATTCGTTACCGACCGGGTCAGCCTAATCCGCACGTCTTCCCGCCAGGACAGTGACGAGTGGTTACCACCGGTAGTTGAGGCCGAAGTTGAGACCTTGAGCCCAATAGTCGGTATTGTCAAAAGCGAAGCGAGGGAACATACCCGTTGGGGTGGGGGCATTCGCATTGGGGACTTGGGACTGGTCGATGATCCGCTCGATCTGGTCACCGGGACGGACCACGTTGGACATATAGAGGAACGTGTATCCGAACGTTGCCCGGAGGTGGTCAGTCAGTTGGTAACCCATTTTTGCATTGAACTCCGGCAGTACCGCGAATTCATTGCGTTCGTAGTTCCCGATGTTGGAGTTCAAAGCAAGCAACCCACCGTTGAGAGCTGGGCTGGTGCCGTTGATAACGGTCGAGCCAGCGATTTGGACGCTCTGCTTGATGTTGCCCACCCCGAGCTGGATTCCCAAGTCGAAGTTCCAGTAGCCGATCGAGCGGCTGTGGTGCCAACCGAAGTCGATTCCGTTGAATTGGTTACGTGTCCGGAAGGATTCCTGCAACGCGAAGGTCAGTGGTCCATCGCCAGGGCCCGCACCGGCAACCATCACGTTGCTATCGATCGCAATTCCTTCGTCGAGTTCGACGCTGCGGAAACCCAAACGGTGTTCTGAACGTGAACACCAACGTGTTGGGCACGAACAGGGGCCGGCATGCGTGCAGCCTTGTTCAGCGATTCGGAAATGTCGGAGGTAAATATTCCATCCCGATAGTTGGCTGTCGACGTCAATGTTCAGCGTTCCGGTGTGGTCGACCTGGGAGTAATTGACCAGGGCCACGGCTTCGCTGAGTTCGTCCATATTGGGATCCGAGCTCGGCAGTACGGTGATGATGGGGCGAACCAAGGGGTCGTTCTGGGATCCACCTGCGAAGCTGCTTGTGCTGCGATCCAATCCGAACCCACCGGCTCCGATACCCCAGGTATGACATTCGTCAAACCAGAAGCCGAAGTCGATTCGGCCGCCGTTGAGGTTGTCCGTGATCACATCATTGCCGCCATAGAGAATGCTGCCGTTGGCCAGTGGATCGCGGCTGGACAGGCGACCGGTCGATGCCAGCGGCGGGAGGCTCATGCCATCCTGCCACCACATCAAGTACTCCGCTGAGAACCAACCGTCTTGAGGCCAGCACAATGTGAGGCAGGGCCGTACCGAGTCGCAGTCGCGGTACTCGCCACACATCGGGTCACCGTTGGAGCAGCTTCCGCTCGTGCAGCCCATCCCGTCACAGCCACCCATGGACGCGCCGCAGGCACCGTCGCAGCCCATGTCGTCGCAACCGTAGCTGCCGCCCATGGAAACCGGACCGCCGTGATACTGTTGCATTGGCTCGAGCATCACTTGGCCATCCATCGGCACACTGTCGTCCATCAAAATGGGCTCGGACAGTACGGAGCTGGCAGCGTGAGCGTGCGAGACCGGACGCAGCTGGCCCGCTTGGGGCTGAGCCGTTTGGCTCTGTGAACGCTGGGCTGGTTGGTGAGTGGATGACGCAGCCGCCTGATGATCCACCAAGCGGATCTGTCCACTGGCGTCGGATGGTTCAGCAGCACCACGGGACAGGTCTCGGACGGGCTGCCAGGCAGCTCGAGCGGACTGTTCGATTCCGTTCACCGGGGGCGAACCCGATTGGGCAAATGCGGGAGTGCTCAGACAAGCGGTGGCCGTCGCGGCGGCCACGGCGAGCAAGATTCGGCGTGTGTTGTTCAGACGTTGCGACACTTTTGTCACCCATCAAATGAGAAGTCGGGGGGGAGGCAGTGGGTGAATCGCGACGCCGCGTCAGTGCCTGACTGAGAAAAGCAGACACCTGTCGGTCGAGAATCACCGGCTCACCAGCGATATCGTCAAGTTGTCGGGCAACAGTGAAACCAAAATCCGCAAAATCAGAAAAATCCGCAAATTCCCGCTAACCGTCAAAGTCTACCGGGCCATTCGCACTCCCCCTCAAGCGTGACCGACTGTCTCGCGGCGGAACCCAGCTGGCACTGCCGAGGCGCCCGCGGCTGTTCGCGGGCGTGAAACTGCTCAACTACGGTTTTGCCTGCTTTTCCAGACAGGACTGGACCGCTAGCAGGACAGCCTGTTTGACTTGCTCGGGCCCCATCGCATCGGTCTGAATGACGATCGCATCGGGGGCGGCTCGGAGTCGGCCGACGGGGCGCATGCGATCTTCCAAGTCTCGTTGGTTTTGCGCCATCAGCACTTCTTCGAAGGACACCTGGCGTCCCGATGCCTGCAATTGGGACTGGCGGCGACGGGCCCGCTCCTCGGGCGATGCTGTCAAGAAAACCTTGCAATGCGCGTCGGGAAAGACTTCGGTGCCTTGATCGCGTCCCTCGGTGACGAGATCACGTCCTTGGGCAATTCGTCGTTGTTGTCGCATCAAGCAGTTGCGAATTTCCGGTGGATCGGCGATGTAGCGAATATTCGACGTCACCTGGGGCGTGCGTATCTCGACCGAAATATCATTGTCGTCCAAGTCAATGCGGTCGTCGCACCAGGTCAAATGGGCCGCTTCGGCGAACTCGACGAGGGTGCCGACGTCGTTCAGGTCGATCCCTTTTTGCATGGCTCCATAAGTGATCGCCCGATACATCGCACCGGTATCGAGGAAGGAATAATCCAATTCCGCAGCGACATCGCGGGCGATGCTGCTTTTTCCTGCCCCCGCCGGGCCGTCAATTGTCACTATCATGCCCATGCGTCGCTATTCCTTGGAGAGATCCGGTGTCGCTGGTGTTGCGGATTCGGTCGCTTGTTGAAGTTCATGGCGCAGTCGCGCCAAGGTTTGTTCGATGGCTTGATCATTCGGTGCCGGCACCTCCGGATCGCGGGCAGAGCCACTGCCATATCGCAGCCGGTAGAACCACTGGGTCAACACAGCGGTTGGGGTGCGGATGCGTTGATCGGGGAGGCTCGCCGTTAATTCAGCAGGCGTTTGGCCGGAGGAGCGAGCGTAACCGGCCCCTTCGAGTAACTCGAGTGCTTCCGAATAGAACGCGATACTCGGCCGCGCAACTTGCCCCGATTCCGACTCTCGGCGGCGGCGAAACATTTCGGGGAACTGTCGTTTCAGGAAACTCAACGCCATCAGGCCAAGGATCACTGCCGCACCTGCGGCGAGAGCGTACAACGTCCTTCTCCGACCAGGTAACTGGATGTCGTCGGAGTTAAGACGGAGCGCCAGCCGTTTGATGCGTTCGATCCAGGTTCGGTAGGAATTCGACACCGGCGTCAATCCGGGCGTCGTTTGGAACGAGGAACTCTGTCGCTGCGGGTCCATTTCGATGACGAAATCATTCCAGAAATCCTGGGCGAGCTCGGCGATCCTCCTGCGACTGCCGACCGAGACAGCGTCGGATTCGGGGACACCGCCACCGCCTGGTGTGGGATCGAGTCGCAGCCAGTATCGGCGAGAGGAGGGTTGGCCATAGAGATTCTCCGAGAGTGGAATATCATCGCGGTCAATCAGAGCTTCCACCCAGGCATGGGCGTGGCTTTGGCGAACGACAAAGTATTGACCGAGCTTATTGAATTCACTGCAGTGATAGCCCACGACCAGCCGTGCCGGGATACCCTGACTACGAAGCATCATGGCCAGTGCCGAAGCGAAGTATTGGCAATGGCCTCGTCGGTTGATGCTGAGGAATTGTTCGAGCGGGTCGACACCGGGCAGCATTTCAGCGTTCAAATTCAGGGTGTAGGAGTACCTCGGATCCTGCGAGAGATGCTGTTCGAGCCGCGTGGCAATCTCAACGGGGCTGCGTTTGCTCGGCGACATCTGGGCGACTATTTCATCGGCGAGAACACCGGCAGTGGGGACGGCGTCGACGGGATAATGCCGTAGCGAGTTGAGATAGGAATGTTGCCTGGTCGTCAGTTCGTACCCAGTAGGTGGCACGTTGGGACTGCGAAGATCGCGATCGAGTGGCTCGAGCGAGAGATCGTGCACCCAGCGGTTCTGCTTGCCATTGTGGAAGCCGTGTGTGCCGAACCGATAATCGATGCGTTCAAATCGTGTGACGTCGCCACCGGTTTTACGAAGGTCCCGGGTAATGGTCCATTGGGCAGGACGCTGAGTCACCGACTCGCTGCCGATAATGCGGTGGAAGGGAGCTAACGCGAATAACGCCGACGAACGCATCGCTTCACAGCGAACGTCCACGTGAACGCGACCGTAAAAATTGAAATCACTTTCTCGGGAAGGAATGAACCGGGCCGGGAGTGGCTCGGGTTGATCACTGACCATCGAAGAGCGATTTTGCCACGTCCCGCCACCCCGTTGGTCGCGTGTCTCGCTAACGTATTGCTCCAATGCGCGGCCACGAAGATAGATTCCCTCAGTCATCGCATACGGTTTTTCCTCGACCGGATCGTGCAATTTGACGCGGAGAGCACGTTCTTGGCTCATCTGCATCCTGCCAATTTCACCCAACTGGACCGTATCGCTGTACCCCACCATGGCAGTGGCAGCAACACCACGCTGTGCTTCCACACGTCGGGGGAGCGCGAAGAAGATGACGGCCGCGATGGCGGTCACGGCTGGCAGCAACAGAATCAGGCTGGTCCAGGAAAGGCCGAAGGAGACACGGTAAAAGGACCCCGCGGCGGCTCGATTGTCGTAGTGGAGGATTCCCTGCGAAGGCAAACCCGAGTCGTCGCGACCGAACTCCCGGGCACGAGTCACCGCTTCGTCTGCCGACAGGAGTGCCAGTGCCACGGCGGCGGTGACAGTCAATGGAAAGAACCAAATTGCGTAGCTAAACGCATCGTTGTACACCGCCGCAACGATGCAGTTGAGCAACGCGAAAATCAGCAATTGCTCAAAAACACGGTGCGACTTTTCCTGGAGCATCAAGATGGCTTGAGCGACCGCGAGGAGCTGGGCCACAGCAGCCATCTTCGGCGCCAACACATAGGAATCTTGCGCAAAATCGACGATGCAGACCACCGCGGTCAATGCCATCGCAACGTAAGCGATCAACGGCGGGAGCGAAAAAAGCTTCAACCAATCCACGCAGAGAAACCCAACGATCGCAAAGAACACGACGATCACTGAGAGTTCCCCGGTTTCGGCTCCCGTGCCGATTAGCATCCCACCGAAGGAGGTGAGGAGTGCAAAGGCGAACTGGGTTCGCAGCCGCAAAGGTGTCGCGGCGCCGTCGCCCACCTGCGCCGCAGATAGGACATCGCTCTTCTGCGAAGGGGATGCTACGTCGGCGAGATCGTTGTGTGGACTCATTCAGTCGTCCCCCAATGTGAACCAATCGTGTTGCTCTCGATTGGAGATATCGATCCAGTTGACTTGGCTGCGCGTATTCCAGTGCCGCAGCGTCGCGGCGGTAACCTCATCGGCGGCGACCGCATCGCTCTGAGACCGCGGGCTGATGACCACAAGATCCGGCATCCGCTCGGCTGCAGAGGCCGCCCGCGTGAGCGCTTCGCTCATGGCGACATCGGGACACGCTACGACGTTCGCGAGACATTGTAGCATGCGTTTGCGGGCGATCACGGAAGGACCGCCCCGGACAATATCGAGCTCCTCGCCCGCTACCACCAAAAGGACACGGTTTTCACCGCCCTCGGTGAGATCCATGGCGATAGTCGCTGCTAAACTGATCGCGGTTTCGACCGTTTCGTCAACCGTTGGTTGGGGCGCGGTGGCCTCGCTCGGGCCAGCACTGGAAAACCGATCCGACCAAGCATCGACGAGCAGACATAAATCGAACCGCTGCTGCTGCTCGAACTGCCGCACGGCCGGTTCGACGAGCCGCGCGGTCGTGCGCCAGTGGATGTGACGCGGGCTGTCCCCGTGGCGATACTCGCGCAGCCCAAAGAACTCGTCGTCGGCGTGACCGTGGCGATGGACCGCCGCCGATAGACTTCCGACCTTGCTCGGCAAGATTCGGTCCCATGACCGCGACAAGCGTAGCAGACGCGGGTAGACGTCCACAAAATCCGACGAGCCATCAAGCTCACGCGATGCCGTCGACAACGCCAAGGGGGCGGTTGTCGAAATCAACCAATGATTCCAGCGATAGCGACCTCGGTGCGCGGTGGTGATGTCGAAGTAGGCGCTCGTGGATCGGCCCGGCATCAACAACCCCACGCCAGTCATTGTGCGTTGGAGCACTCCCGTTGGTCTCGAGGTGCGGTGATGCGTGCTGTTGGCGACTTCGGTGCGCTGCAAAGTATCCTCCAACTGAATCAACCAGACCGGCATCAACCGGTGAGAGTTGTGCAGTTGATAGCGAATTCGCATCGGCTTGCCCGCAAACCCTTCGGGCGGCATCCGGCGATCGACGCGCAGTCCTTCGATCATCATCAAGCTGATCCGCCACTGCACGAACAGGGCGCCGAGCGTGACGGCGGCAACAACGACGAGCAAATTCAGCCCTTTCAGGGAGCCGCCGAGAAGACCGAAGGCCCCTATCAACATCACCTGGACTCCCAGACGCGTCAGGCGATGGCGGGTGCTGCGTCGATCCATAATTTGCTTTCCCCGGACGGCCCAAGCCGCCTGGTGACACGTGAGGGAATAGTTTTATTTATCACGCGTCATTGCCGCGCTACTGCTTATACCGGCACAGGAATGGATTCGATCAAATCCGCCAACTGTTGCTCGATTACCGAGCGGCTGCCGCCTTGGAAAATCCCTTCCGGTAGAACTCGGTGGGCGAGGGTGGGCACGGCGAGCTTCTTGAGATCGTCGGGCACCACATAATCGCGTCCTCGGAGCACTGCGAGTGCTTGGCAACCACGGTAGAAGCTGAGGGCGCCTCGTGTGCTCACGCCCACCTGGAAACCTTCGTGACGCCGCGTTGCCTCGACGATATCGAGTAGGTAAGCCGTCAGAGAATCATCAAACCGAACCTCGCCGACGGCTTGCTGGGCTGCCGTGATGTCATCGGCCGACAGCACGCTCTCAAGTTTGTCGACAGGCTCGCCGCTTTGGTGTGACTGCAGAACCATGCGTTCCATCTCACGAGCGGGATAGCCCACTGAAGTTCGGAGCAAGAAGCGATCCAATTGACTTTCAGGCAGCATGTACGTGCCCTGGTACTCGAATGGGTTCTGCGTGGCGATGACAATGAACGGTTCAGGCAGTCGGTGCGTGACCCCATCGACGCTGACTTGACCTTCGCTCATCGCTTCGAGCAGCGCCGATTGGGTTCGCGGCGGTGCGCGGTTGATCTCATCAGCCAGGATCACGTTGGCGAAAATGGGACCAGGCGAGAAATCAAATTCACCGGTCGCCGAGCGATAGATCATGCTGCCGGTGATGTCACTGGGCAACAAATCCGGGGTGAACTGCAACCGCGTGAATTTGGCGTTCAGGCTGTTCGCTAACGCCTTCGCGGCGAGCGTCTTGCCGACTCCCGGGACATCCTCGAGCAGGACATGCTCTCCAGCCATCGTGGCAACGATCAATAAGTCAATCAAATCATCTTTGCCAAGGACTACCTTCGCGATATTGTCGCGGAGCAGTTGGCAGGTTTCGAATGCGCTGCGTGGAGCCATAAGAAGGATCGATTCGGGAGGCGACGAGAGGTGGACCAAGGCAGCGACGAAGCTACGAGAGCCCTATGCTAATGGGTTCTGCCTCATGAATCCATCGGTCAGACCTCGTTTGACTGCCGCAGCCATGTCTCCAGTATCAGCAGATTCCATAGCCGATAGCCATGATTCTGTTCGCCCGATTGGTGGGCCGTGACGAGCGAAGAGACAGCTTCCGGGCGGAAGAAGCGGTGAATGGCGGCGTCAGGCGCTAGCATCGTGTCGTTGACCAACGACCGAAATTCGTTGCGAAACCAGCTGCCAATCGGAATGCCAAACCCCATCTTCGGACGTGTGAAGATCGATGCGGGAATGCGATCACCGAAGGCGTCACGCAGCAATAGCTTTCCGCGACGGCCGCGGAATTTATATCGGACCGGCAACGACGCCGCAAACTCAACCACGCGATGGTCTAGCATCGGTTGTCGCACCTCGAGCCCGTGAGCCATTGAGGCGATGTCCACTTTCGTCATCAGATCACAAGGCAAATACGAGAGCACGTCGGCCGTCGATGCTCGGGTGACGAGATCTCGACCCTCGCTGCGGGACCAAGCCGATTCCAGGAAAGCGATAGGATCCTCATCGGGGAGCTCTGCGACGAAGTCGTCTGTGTACAGCGATGCTCTCAGTGACTCAGGGAATATCTGCAACCAATTGAGATAACGCCGGACGGCGGGCTGCTCGATCGCCTCCAGGAAACGTTTGCCTCGGCGGATCAAGCTGCGACGTCGGTTCGAATCCGGCAGACGCTGAATCAGTCCCAATCCAGGCGTGCGGTGGACCGGAAACAAGCGTTGGATCTTTTGGCTCAGCCACAAGGCCCGGTATCGGTCGTAGCCAGCAAACAGTTCATCCCCGCCGTCGCCCGATAAGGCCACGGTTACACTCTGGCGTGTTAACTGCGAGAGGTACCAAGTCGGCACGGCAGACGAGTCACCAAATGGCTCGTCGTAGTGCCAAACCAAACGATCGAGAATGTCGATCGCGTCGGGCGTCACCTCAAACCGGGTGTGATCGGTCTGCAAATGCGAGGCAACCTCAGCCGCGTAGGCAGTCTCGTCAAAATCAGCGATCGGAAACCCGATGCTGAACGTTCGCAGTGGCGTTGCGGTATGGTCTCCGGCGAGCGCGGTGATCAACGAGGAATCGATTCCGCCGGAGAGGAACGACCCCAGCGGCACGTCGCTCCGCATTCGCAGTCGTACCGAATCACTGAGCAACTCCTGCAGACGAGACGTCGCATCGGCGTGCGAGAGGGCGATCTCCTGCGAGGGGTCGTAGTCCCAATACCGCTCAACGCGAAACCCCTGGTTATCCAGAACTGCAAAATGCCCCGGCGGCAATTTATGCACGCCCTTCCAAATCGTGCCCGGGTGCGGGATGTATTGATAGGTAAGGAACTGATCAATCGCAGCCGGATCGATCTGCTCGCACACCCCGGGCACTAACGCCAGCGACTTCAGTTCGCTACCGAACACCAAACGCTCGTTCTTCCAGGAATAGTAGAGCGGCTTTTGGCCAATGCGGTCGCGGGCGAGTACCAGCCGGTTCTTACGCGCATCCCAAATGGCGACTGCGAACATCCCATTGAGGTGTGAGAAACAGTCAGTGCCGAGATCTTCGTAGAGGTGTAGAATCGACTCCCCATCGCCCTCGGTGGCAAACCGGTGACCGGTGCCTTGGAGTCGCTGCCGGAGGTCGCGGTAGTTGTAGACCTCCCCGTTGAAGACCATTTGCACGCGGCCGTCTTCATTGCCCATCGGTTGCCGAGAACCCTCGACATCGATGATCGATAGCCGGCGAAAACCGAGCGCCACGCCCATCGGGTTGCCCTGTCCATCGCGATGTTCGCGATCGGACCACACCTGTGAATCGTTTGGGCCGCGATGCGAAATCACGTCGGTCATCCGCGAGATCAACGCGTCATCGACGCATTGGTTATCGCGAAGCCAAACCGAACCGGTAATTCCACACATACGGGCTACGAAATCTTGGAATGAATAGAATTAAAATACGGAGGCCGGGCCCCGCCAATTCGAGCGTCCCGGTGGGACCGCTAGAGGTGCAGAATATCATTGGCAAATACGAAGATCATCAGCGCGAGCAGAGCCAGCACGCCTGCGAATGTCAGCCGCATCTCGAGTGCCTCGTCAAGTTTCTTGCCGCGGATGGCCTCGGCGATCAAGAACATCATGTGCCCGCCGTCGAGGGCAGGGATGGGCAGGAAGTTCAAGATCGCTAGGTTCATGCTAAGCATGGTCAGGAAGAGTAGCTGAGCGGAGATGCCGCGTTTCGCTTCGTGGCTGGCCATCTGCGCGATGCGGATCGGGCCGCCCAAGAACTTTGGCTGAACCTTGCCCGTTACCAGCATGCCGAGAAAGCGGCCGACTTGAGCGAGCCCACGGCCGGCTTCGCGAACGCCGAGCGAAATGGCATTGCCGAAGGAGTCGGCTGTTTGGATCCGTGAGACTTCGGCAAAGTTCAGGCCTCGCTCATACCAATCCCGATCCGAATTGCGAACTTTCAAGCTGGACTCGATCACCGAACCTTCCGGGGGGCGAGTGGCTTTGACGAGCACCTCGGTACCAATGGGGAGGATCTGCACCGTCTCCATCAACGCGCCCAGCGGCATCGCAGCACCGATCTCCCATCCCTCTTGCAGCTTTTCGATGGCCTGCTCACCGAGGGTTTCGCTGAGCGCAGTCTTGGCCTTTTCGTCAGCAAAGCGGATTTGAACTTCCTTCACCACGTCACCGACCTGCAGCTCACTATCGGACGCCGTGACCCGGCCAACCGTAGCGGTGGCATGGTAGGCAAAACCGAGCGGCGTGCTGGCTGTGGTCTTGCCGAGCTGCGAGATCGGAGGATAGGTCTGCATCGTCTCCGCGGGGGTGATCGAGAGCGTCTGCGTTTCGGCGGATTCGCCGCTGCCGCGACGGACGACGACCTCTACGCTCTCGCCAGTCGGCCATGACTGCAGCAACAAGGCATACGCGTCGATCTCCTCATCACCGTTGACGGAGACGATTTGATCACCCACCTGCATCCCTGCCTTTTCAGCGGAACCGCCCGCGACCAGGGCCGTGATCTTGCCGATTCCAAAACGCACACCGAAATCTTTTTCTTTTTGGGGCGCCAGCGTCACGTTGTGTTTTTTTCCGTCGGCGCGAACGAGTGTCAAATCGATCGGCGTCGACGGCGAACTGTAAATTTCATTGAGCAGCGGCGCGATCGGCATCGGCGACTCGGCATCAAGAGTTTGCCCATTCCATGCAACCACGTTGGCCGCTGCATCTTCGTCGCTCAAAACGCTCGCGGCGGAAGTGCCTGGGATCGCAAAGAGTTTCGTTGTCAGCTGGGGGCTTTTGGGACCGTAGATCCCGATCATCCGCAGGCTCGGCTCGAGCGGATGCGGTTGGGGCGTGAGAGCATACTCGCGCGAATCGTCCCCATAAGCCACATGGATATCGACGGGTTGGTCGGGGTGGTCCATGCCGCCGAGCATGATCTCTTGCTGCATCTTGCTAAAATGCATCCGCGGGTCGTCCTCGTCACCGGCGACCGAGATAACTGTCCCGCCGGGTTGGACACCAGCGGCCCATGCGGCACCGCCGGGCGTCACGCCGCCGACCATCGCGGGCGTGTACGGGACCCCATAAAAATAAGCCACCGCGGCGAACAGAACGCCCGTGATCACGTTCATGACCACGCCTGCGCTGATGATCACCATCCGCTGCCACACGGTTTTCGCGGGATAGGAGCGAGGGTCGAGCTTGGCGGGTTCCCCGTCATCGCCCCCCTCGCGGATACGCGCAGCCTCCTCCTCGGCTTTTCGTGGATCATCGTCTTGGCCGAGCATTTTCACGTACCCGCCTAAAGGAATGATTCCAATCCCGTACTCGGTCTCACCGTAGGTGAACTTTCCAAGCGTGCGGGGGAATTTGATCGGCCCGATCTGCAGCGGCACATCGAAGCCAACGTAAAACTTCTCGCATTTCACACCGAACAGCTTCGCAGCCAAAAAATGTCCCAGTTCGTGAACAAAAATCACCAAACCGATGCCTATGAGAACCTTGGCCCACAACCAGGTTCCGCTCAACAGAGAAGCGAAAAAACCGGGGTCGTCGGTCGCTGCTAAGAGCGAGGCGACAAAAGTGCAGTCAAACAGAGACATGAATTTAGATGATTTGGAGCAAGCGAGAGGAAGGCAAATACGGACTACGGTTACGCAAGCTGAATGGTTTCAGCGATTTTCTCCGCCCGCCGACGCGACCATTCGTCCAGTTCCAACAGGCGTTGGAGCGTTGGCGAGGACTCGTGGTGGTGGTCGTCGAGCGTTTGTTTGCACAAGCGAGCGATGTCAGTAAAGCGAATTTTGCCGTTGAGGAATAGAGGAACCGCGACCTCGTTGGCGCCATTGAGCACCACGCCAGCGGTCCCGCCCGCCCGAGCCACCTCAAAACCGAGCTCCAGAGCCGGGAATCGCTCAGGATCAGCAGGCATCAGACTCATCTCCCAGCTCCGACCGCGATCGAGCGGCGGGGCGGGGCAAGGGAGGCGGTGCGGATAGGTCAACGCGTACTGGATCGGCAAACGCATGTCCGGCGGACTGAGCTGGGCGATCACACTGCCGTCCTCGAACTCGACGAGTGAATGGATGATCGACTGCGGGTGAATCATCACCTCGATCCGATCGGCGGGGACGTCGAAGAGCCATTTCGCTTCGATGACCTCGAGCGATTTGTTCATCATCGTGGCGGAGTCGATGGTGATTTTCTGCCCCATGTCCCAGGTGGGGTGATTCAGAGCGGCCGCGGGCGTTGCGTTCTGCATCGCCTCGGTGGACCAATCGCGAAAGGGGCCGCCACTGGCCGTCAAAATTAACCGGCGAACTCCCGGTAGGTGCCCCGGGGCGTCGTCGTTGTCCTGCCGAGAGGCCCCCGAATCGACCGCGTCTTGCCCGTCCCCTTGCTCTGGCCCTTGCCCCGACTCTGGCCCTTGCCCCGGCCCTTGTCCTTCCCCCGGCCCTTGTCCGGCCGTAGCAGTGGCAGGGGCCGAGCGCGCGTGCAGGCATCGGGCTTCGGCGAGGCACTGGTAGATCGCCGAGTGCTCACTATCGATCGGCAACAGTTCGGCGCCGCTGCGAGCCGCTGCGGCAGTGACAACGGGACCGGCGATGACGAGAGTTTCCTTGTTCGCCAAGCCGACTCGTTTGCCGGCCTGAACGGCCGCCAAAGTGGATTCGAGCCCCGCGCGGCCAACGATCCCTGCCACCACCGTGTCGACGGCCTCGTCGGTCGCAGCGCGGACGAGCGCGTCCTCGCCCAGGTCGAGCCGGCATGTTTGCTGCAGGTCCCGCTTCTTGATCGCGTCCCGAGCTCGTTCGCCTGCTGCCGGGTCGGAGACGACGATCGTTTCAGGCGGCGGTTGGCAGGAGTGCGCAGCGGCGACGAGTTCGTCGATGCGGCTGTGCCCCGACATTGCGCACACCCGCCAATCGGCGGCGGGTGAATGTCGGGCGAGCTGAGCGACGACATCGAGCGTGGCCGCACCGATGCTACCGGTCGCACCGAGAATCGCGATCCGGCGTCCGTCCTGCATATTTCTGCTTTCCTTCGTTCCTAACGAAATCGTGAATGGGAACGTATGATGCACGAGCAGGACGAAAACGACAATCCGGAGCGTTCCACGGGCCGCCACAGTGTCTCGACGACGTCAGGACCTACATGTTGATCTCGTAGCCTTTGCGGCTCTCGCGGGAGAGGAAGCTGTTGGCTTGTTCGTCATCGACGATCTCTCGCTGGGTGGGATCCCATTTCAGTTCGCGTCCAAGGCGGATGGCGATGTTCGCCAAGTGGCAGGTTTCGAGCATTCGGTTGTGCGACCAAACGTCGGAGATTGGCTGATCACGTGTTCCCATCGCGGCGATGAAGTTGGCCGTATGGTTTTCACTGACAGGGCCGCCGTAGACATCTTCCACGGCGCCTTCGGGCAACGGGTTGCTTTCCAGGTCCTCGACGGGTTTGCCGGCGAGTTTGCCGCGATTGACGAAGAATCGCCCCTTCGTTCCGTCGAACAGAATGCCGTTGTCTCCCTCGCTGGTGATGACCATCGGGATGTCACCAGGCATGTTGGCGTGGATTTCGAACTTGGTCGGCGTATTGTATTGATTCTCGACCGTCGAATATCCGTTCTCGTAGTCGACCGGCAGCGAATAGCTGACCGGCGTGATCTTATTCGGGCCTGTATCGGCCGCGCCCAATGCCCAGGTCGCAATGTCAACGTGGTGGGCACCCCAATCGTTCATCTGACCGCCGGAGTATTCGTACCAATTTCGCCACGCGTAATGGCAGTTGGTATACCGCGGCACACCACCACCATAGCCCTTACGCATCTCGGGTAGCGCTCGGTAGTCCACCTTCGGTGCCGGGCCGAGCCAGGAGTCCCAGTTGAGGCCCTCGGGAACATCGACGGCCGGGATCACAGGGGATCCGGTGGCGCCGTTGATTCCACAGGTCACCTTGCGAATCACGCCGATCCTGCCGTCTCGGATCAGTGCAATTGCTTTAAGGAACCGCTGGTTGTTCTCGGTTCGCTGCATCGTTCCCACCTGGAACACACGCCCCGTTTGTTTGACGATCTTTTCGATCAACTTGCCTTCGTCAATGGTCAGCGTCAGCGGCTTTTCGCAGTACACATCTTTGCCCGCCAGCATCGCTTCGACGGAGATTTTGGTGTGCCAGTGGTCCGGCGCCGCGATCATGACGGCATCGATGTCGTCGCGATCGAGAACCTTGCGGTAGTCCTCGTACCCATCCGCTTTTTTGCCGGTCTTCTTCTCCAGTTTGGCGTTCGTCGCTCCCAACACATTGGCATCGACATCGGCAAAGGCGGCGAAGTCAGCGAACTTGGTCGACTTATTGGTGATCGTCCAGCCCTGGTTTCGCAGTCCGATGGTGGCAAAGACGGGCCGCTCGTTGGGTGATTGGGCCGCGCCAGCCGGGCCTCCCCATGACGACAGCATCGCGACGCCTCCCAATCCCGTGGCGGCTTGCAGAAAATGGCGACGATCCAACGGGCGAGGGACGGGCATCGGGAAATTCCTCAAAATAGAAAGTAAGATATTTCGGCAACGGGGACCGCTACGGGGGCGATCACGCACGATCGGTAAGAATGATCACCGATCGCGAGAAATGCAAGCACACCCGCTCGACGACCCGCCAGTGCGACCCCGAGGAGACGGCGAAATCGGTCTTGGGGCTGGCCCGGATCCGTCCCTTTGGAGCAGAACAACAGTCAATTTTTGGTTCATCCGACGGAAGCGTGCGCAGAGCACAGCGGAAGGTTTTTTGAGGCATGCCTTGAAAACCTCGGGCGCACGCTTCCGTCGGATGAGCCCAATTTTTCCGCTGTTGCATCAGCAGCGCATGAGAAACGGCTACGATGGACAGCCAATTTCGACGCCCAGACACTCCATCGATCAGATTATGAATACGGACACCCCCACGCCTCTCCAGCCCTCGCCCTTTCTGCCGCTGTGCCTCGGTTTCGTGGCGGGCGCGGCGTTGGTGGGGGCTGCCTGGATTCTGCTTGGCCCGTCTCGCCCCGGTCATTTCCACGATATGACAGTGGATTACATGTATGAAACATCGCCGGGGACCGCGACAGGCAGCAGTTCGTTGGAGGTGGAATCGCTCGAAATTCATCCCGAATTCGTCCTCTTGACCGACGCGCGAGGCGAGAGCCGGCTGATGATGTTGAGTCGGCTGCGCAAACTCCACTTCAAACCGACTGCGAAATAACTCGCTCGCGACAGCCAACCCGGACGAGCAGGTTTGGTCTACAATTGCTCCCACACGACGGGGTAATCACGCCGAGTACGCCGTTGCACCTCCTGCCTCACTCCCTCCTCGCCGCAAAGATTTTTATGAAAGCGATTGTTTCCCTCGGTATCGTGCTGGCCTCACTCGCCGGTTCGTTGGCGACCGCCGACGAACCTGCTGCGACACAAAACAGCCTCACCGAGACTCGCCCGAACATCATCGTTGTGTTGGTAGATGACATGGGGTATTCCGATCTGGGCTGCTACGGCAGTGAGATTGAAACGCCCCACATCGACGGACTCGCCCAAAGCGGTTTGCGGTTCACTCAGTTTTACAATCAGGGCAGGTGCTGCCCGACACGAGCCGCCTTGATGACCGGATTGCAACCGCACCAGGTTGGGATCGGCCACATGACAGCTCCTCCCGGGAAACCACTGGGTGTCGAAGGTCCCTACCAGGGGTATCTCAATGAGAATTGCACGACACTGGCCGAGGTGCTTCGGGCAGCTGGCTATCACACGTTGATGACAGGCAAGTGGCACCTCGGGGCGGAGAGTCGAGATTGCTGGCCCTTGCAACGAGGCTTCGACAAGTACTATGGCTGCATCAGCGGCGCCATCAATTACTTCAAGCCAGGTGGAGATCGTGCGATCACTGAGGGCAACGAACCGGTTGCTACCCCTCAGGGATGGTACGCGACGGATGCGTTCACCGACAAAGCAATCGAATACATCTCCGAGGTCAATCAGGTCGACGAGGAACCGTTCTTTCTGTACTTGGCCTACAACGCGCCTCACTGGCCACTCAATGCCAAGGTCGAGGATTTCGAAAAGTATCGTGGTAAGTACACTGCCGGGTGGCGGGAGATCATGCAGGCGCGGCAGAAACGGCAACGGGAGTCTGGGTTGCTCGCCGCGTCCACCGAACCGGCCCCTCATCACGGTCCCAAGTGGGAATCTTTGAACGACAAACAGCGTGATCGGCTCGATGCCGTCATGGCAGCCTACGCAGGCTGCGTCGATTCGATCGACCAAAACATCGGCAAGCTCGTTGAGTTTTTGGAATCCACCGGAGAGGACGAGAACACAATCATCATGTTCATGTCCGACAACGGGGCTTGCCAAGAAGGTGGTAAGTTCGGCTCGGGCGGGGAAAACACAGTGCGTAATCCACCGCTGGAGACGACAAACGGGGTCCGCCTCGGCCTGCAGTGGGCGGAAGCATGCAATACGCCCTATCGTAAATACAAGCATTTCGTCCACGAGGGCGGTGCTTGCACCCCAATGATCGTCGATTGGCCCAACGGAATTCCAGCTTCCCAGCGTGGATCGATGGTCCGCCAAACTGCCTATCTGCAGGATATCATGGCCACCGTTATCGACTTGGCCGGTGCGGAGTATCCTGAGGGGTTGCCGGAGGCCAAGGGCAAATCGATGCTGCCGCTGCTCGCCGGTCGAGACGCGCCGATCCACACCGAACCGCTTTTTTGGGAACACGAAGGGAACGCGGCGGTGCGTTGGCAGGATTGGAAGCTCGTCCGGGAATATAAGAAACCGTGGGAATTGTACAATCTCGCCAACGACCGGACCGAGCTGCACGATTTGTCGGCGGAGAAGCCGGACCTGCGAAGTGAAATGATCGGGAAATGGGAGGGCTGGGCCACCGAGACCGGGGTCGCTTTCCCCGAGCGATTCAATATGTATGAGCACTTGCAAAACAAGAACAAAAAATAGGCGAAGGCCGAGGCGCGATTGCCAATTTTGCCGCTGCCTGCCAAACTGATTGGGCCCAGCGGCAGGTTTCGGAATAAGCCTTCGGCTTGGTCTTTCGTACCCTTTCCTTTCATGAGTTCGTTGTCACGTGTCTGCTCCATCCACTCTCGCACTCGCCGACGTCTTTCCCACGGAATTGCAGCATCTCGTCGGGGAGAACCAACCTCTCAATGAACGCTTGTGGTTGGGAATCGGCGGCCCAGCTCGCTTTCTGGCTGAACCGGTCGAGGTCGGGCAGATTGCCAAGTTGATGCAGGCCGCCCGCCAGCACGAGGTCGCGATCCGGATTCTGGGTCATGGCAGCAATGTGCTCGTTCGCGAAGCCGGCTTTGACGGCCTCGTGATTTCACTCGCTGGCCCCGCCACGAGTGGTTTGGAAATCGACGGGAATTGTCTCCGGGCCGGGGCTGGGGCCAAGCTCACGCACGCAGCGATCAAAACGGTCGGCGAGGGTCTCGGCGGGCTCGAACACTTGGTCGGTATCCCCGGCAGCGTCGGCGGTGCTGTGGTCGGCAACGCTTCGGCGGAGGGCCGCGATATCGGCTCGGTCGTGCGATCGATCGACGTCCTCGATGAATCCGGCCAAGCCAAAACGATCTCGGCAGAAGAAGCTGGGTTTTCGCACCGGAACTCGACGCTCGACGGGTTCGTCGTGCTCAATATCGAGTTCGAGCTGGAGCCGAAAGAGGTCGATGGGCTGACGAAACGAATGCAAAAACTCTGGATCCACCGAGGCCAGCGACGGCCAGCCGATACGGCGCGGATTGTGATGCCATTTATCGATCCCGATTCGATTTCGACCCGAGACTTGATCATCAACACGGGACTCTCGGGTTTGCGAGAGGGTGACGTTTCACTCGATCTCTCCGCGCCACAGTATCTCGTCACCCACGAAAATGCGACCAGCGACCAGTGCTTGCGGCTGATCGACCGCGTCCGCGAACAGGTTCTCTTGCAAACCGGGATCGACTTGCAACTCAACCTTCAGATTTGGTAGTCAGTGAACCTGACCCCCACCTGAGTCGCTTTTCTTACAAGGATGTAGAGCCGCGACGTGAGCGAATCGACACCACCCCAACGCGCCTCGAGCAAACGACGCCGAAATTCCGACGCGGATGCTGCGCAGTCGAAGGTTCGCTGGATCGCATCGTTGGTGTCTGCGCCAGCCATTCTGTCGATCCTCTGGCCCGCCATCCTGCTGGCCGTTGGATATGCCGCCTGGCAACAGTGGGGCAGCCAGTACGTCGCCCATAAGTACTACGGTGTCCAAGCCAGTGCGATCAACGTTACCTCGCCACCGACGTACGTTCGCTCGGATATCATCACCACGGTCTATCGCGACGCTGCGATGGATAAATTGTCCCTCATGGATGAGCAGGCCTGTGCGAAGGTCGCCTCGGCATTCGCTTCGAATGCTTGGGTTCGTCGGGTTGTCGGCGTGCGAAAAATTGCCGGTGGCCGACTCCATGTGCGATTGGAGTATCGCCAGCCTGTCGCGATGGTACACGTGATCAGCCGGCACCCCGAACACGACGGCGCTGGATTCTTTGCCATCGACGGGGAAGGCGTTCTGTTGCCGCCGAGCGATTTCTCTCGCTCTGAAACCGAAGGCTATCTGCACATCATTGTTCCAGGGGCCTATCCCACCGGCGGTGTGGGCGCCGAATTCGGCGATTCTCGTGTCCAAGCCGCTGCCTTGCTCGCATACCTGTTGCACCCCTACCGAGAGAAACTTGGCCTTACCAGCATCGGGGTGCACGGCGATCTACGGCAAAACCCCGTTGTCCAACTGGAAATCGCGGGCAGCGAAGACCGGCGTTGGTTCTGGGGTAGCCCACCCTCGGAAGAGGCCCAGGGCGAACCCACCGCGAAAATGAAACTTCAGAGCCTGATCGACGGAGCCCCTTCGGGCAGTGACCTCCGGCAGGTGCAGTACACGCCAACACCGATCGTGCAAAGCCAAAGGGTGATCGAGTCACCTCGCGTGAGCGCCGCCGATGACGGGGCGCGTGGACGCTAGGCTGGGTCGTTGAGCATCGCGTGATCCATAAGTGGCAAGGTTCTGCAAAAGCTTTGCCGTGGCGGACGGGACGACGAGATGTCGATCCCCCACGCGTTTTGCTGCGCCGAAGGCGTGGAAGAAAATAGCCGGTGGTTTGAAGGCAAGCGAACACCACCGGAAAAGACATGTCCGAGAATAGACGCAGCGCACCGGCGGTGTGTCCTAGCGATCCTCGTCTGCTGGCGCGGCGTCATCAACCATCGTGGGGAAGGTGTGGTCGTGGCCATCCTCCGAATCATGCAAATGCCCCGGTAGATTCTCCAACGCCACGGCGATCCCCACGCCAAGCAACAATGCGATTGTCAGCTTGCCCCGGTCGTGATCGTGAAAGGCGACCTCCGGCAAGAGATCGGCCAAAGCAATGCAGATAAAGAATCCAGCCGAGACGGCCAATCCCCAGCCGAGGACGGCGGTGCTGTCGGTCCAGTGCGTCGCACCGACATACATCAGAAAGGCTCCGATGGGGCAGGCCAAGGAAAAGCAAGCATTGGCGATACTCTGAGCACGCTCGGACCAACCCTGCTTGCTCATCACGGACGTGATCGCGAAAGCATCGAGCGGCTTGTGCAAAACCACTGCCAGGAAGGTTCCTAAGCCCGCTAAGCCTAGCCACGCCCCGTGGTGAGCGTCGGCGATCACGCTACTCGCCAACGCCACCCCGTCGATCATCGTGTGCAGCGCCAGCCCGAAGAACATGCCTGTCCAGCTCAACCCTTTATGGGGGTGAGCATGTTCGTGCGAATGCCCGTGATCGTGCGAGTGCCCGTGGTCTTGCGAGTGGGAATGGTCATGATCACACGCCGGTCCCTCGCCGCTGTCGACTGAGGCTTCTTTGGACCCGTGGTCGTGAGTATGGAACAGCCGGATCAATAGAAACATCGCGACTAAGCCAGCCAGTGCTGCGGCGCCCGCTTTGGATGGCGACCCCAGCACCTCGGTGGCATGCGGCAGCAGATGCAGCAGGGCGATCCCCAACATCAAACCGGCGACGCCACTCATTAGCAGTTGGGTCCGCAGGTGCGTCATGTGAACCAGCTTCGACAACCGCCCTCCCATCATGGAGGCCATGATGATGAGTACGCAGTAAACGACTAACAGCGATTCGGGCGAGAGGCTCATCGAAGGGGCTGGGGGGTTCAATGGCGGGAGCGGGAACTATCGGAGCAGCGGACGAACGATCAGTAGGAGTTTGGTTGTCCCGCTAGATCCTAAGCCATCGGGGCGAATTCGACCATCGACCCTGTTGCCAACGCAGCCACCTCTCGCCTCTGCGGAGGTCGCGCATTTTTCAAGTTCTTTCCAGAAATCATCACAACTAAAATCAACCAAAACGGTTCGCAAACCCAAGGGGTGAACCGGCGGGGCTGACTCGGAACGCTGTTAGGCGGCCGAGTAGACTGGCGAAGTGGATTTCGCTGTGCACAGCGCGTAGGCTCCGAACAAGACGGCGCTGTATGCCAAGTCGCCGGTCAGGGTGTACTGGAAGAACGGCACTGCGGCGGTGTAGCACGCCAGCAACCCGCCACCGGTCGCTGGGTAGGAACTCAGGAACACTGCAAAGTTGGTGACGAGGAAAAACAGCACGCTGCCGATCAGGCTGCCGGTGGCAATTCGGCCACAGGCCGCGGCCCCCCAGCGAAAATCGTCGCCTTGGCGAACCCAACGCGATCCGATTACGAGATTGACCAGCAGGCAGGCGTAGACAACTGGCATCAGCGGGTGGAAGCCGAGAAACGCATCGCTGATCAACATCGCGGCCACGACCACGGTTGCCGCGACGAGTGGCCGAAGACTCATAGCGCCTGCGAACAATCCCAACGCAGCCAGTGGTGTGAAGTTGGGCGGGTGGGGCAGCAGTCGGGCAGCCACGGCAATCGCAACAGCAGCAAACAAGAGCGCTAGCGATGAAAGGGAAACAGACGAGACTGAACGGCGAAGTGGATTGGTAAGGGATTTCATGAGGTTGCTTTTCAAAAAACTATCCGAAAAGGGGGCTGACCCTTTGGAGGCGAATCATTGGAGATGGTTGTTAACAGCCTCGCTGGAGAGGGTCAGACCCCTATCCGGATAGGCTCTCAATGAGTTGGACTGATTGAGGGGAGAAATTCTTAGTCAGGTTTTACATTTTCATTGGTTGGCTGCGTCGTGATCGCCGCAAAGCGTCGTGAGCGGACGGCCCCTAAAATGGAACGTTTTTCTTCCGAAGATGCAATCGACCAACGGCCGATTTCGCTACGGCTACGATGGCATCCGGTGCAAATCTCACGCTCGTTGAGCAGGCAGATTCCTGTGCAGGGCGAACGGACGACGGAGGCCTGTGTCATGCGAGTCGCTCCGACACTGCCAGATCGGTCGAAGCCGATAGTAGTTCCAAGTCACCGATGACGGCGTCGACGGCCGCAGGATCGATCGTTTTTGAATCGCGATTTGTTGCTCGTTGAGGGGCAATCGACGCGGGGCTCGTCCAAGTGGTCGCTGCGGGCAAAGCGGTCTCCTCCACCGTGATGACCATCTCGGGTTCGGATTCTACGTCTGTATCGCTGTCGTCGCCATCGCGGCGTGCCAATTCCGCCATGTTGACGTCCTCGCCACTGGCTCGGCTCGTCTGAGGACTTGCCTGCGGCGGATCATCGTCCGAAACGCCAGCCGTATCTTGGCTGTTGAGCCAATTGATCACCTGCAACGCATCGAGCGACGTGACGAAATTGTCGCCGGAGACATCGTAGTAGAATCCGTCGAAATCGTCGGGCGAGGTGGGCGGCGGCAGAATGAACTCAGGATCCGCATTGATGCGATTGATGATCGTGAGTGCATCGACTGAGGTGACGATGCCGTCTGCATTGACATCGGCGTAGTCGACAAAGTTCTGGTAGGGGTGATCGGTCGCGACCCACACCTCGGCGTCGCCACTGACCATCCGTCCGGTGAAAACGCCTCCTTCGATCGTCGGTTCGCCAATCTGCCACTCGCCGATGAGATCCCAGTTTTGGTCTGCTGCGGTACTCACGCGTGGTGAGTCACCATCGAATACTGCTTGCATTTGGTCAGCGTCGAGTGTGAAGGGAATCGCAGAGGTGTCCGAACCGACTGCCGCAGATCCTAAGACGATATCCTCAAAACCGATCAGTCGCTGCGTTAGCCAGTCGGCTACGTCGATCGATGCGCCATCCTCGAGGTCGGTTGGAGCGATCACCGCACCGTCGTAACCAACGCCACCATTGATCTCGTCAAATGCCGCCGAGTGCAACTGCAGGGTATCGTCTCCGCCACCCAGGCTGACCGTGGCGTCGCTGCGGCCGAGGGGTTCGAGTGTGAGTCGTTGGGCCAGGTCACTCAGGGCGAAGGCGATGGGATCGTCGTCGGTGTACTGGCCAAAGACATACCCGCGATCATCGTCAATCAATTGCACAGCATCACCATCGACTTCGAGGGTGAGGTGTTCCGGTTGGTAATCGGCGAGCTGAATCCACGCATCTGCCCGAGCGTAGTCGGTCGACCCGTCGCTCACGCCTAAGCGGATGACTTGATCGGCCTCGGCCAGCAGGTCAAGACGTCCGGCGACTGTGACGGTTTGAGGTTGGTCCCAATTCTCGGGGCCGAATGTCAATTCCGCGGGCGCGACATCCAACGCCCCGTCTCCACCGGTGATGGAAATGGTAACCGGTCCTGTTGGGGCCGAAGGCAGTTTGACGGTAAAGGACTGGGAATCCCCACCTTCGGCGAGTGGGATATTTGCTTCGGCGCCACCGAGTACGATTCTCGGCAGTTCGTCTTCGAGCACATCGATGGATGTCGCGGAACTTGCAAAATCTTCTGCCGACGCTGTGAATGTCGCTGTTTCATCACCGTGATAAACGGCATCATCGACGAGTGAGAGTGGCACACGCACTCGATCGGCGCCCGCAGGGATCACTACGCTCGGTGGTGCGGACAGCGACGTGGTTGGATCCGCATCGAGCGTCACGGTAACCGCTTCACTGAGGTCGGCTGAATTGCGGGCAACCACAAGAGACGGCGACGCATCGGCGTCGCGATCGATCACGAGTTCATCAATGGCGAAAAAAGCAGGAGTGTTCATGCCGAAGTCGCCGACGTCCGACGACGACATCGAAAATTGCAGGCTGGTCGCTCCCGTCAGGGAAGTGAGATCGACCGTGGTCCAGTCGGCGACGACATAGTCGAGCGAGTTGTCATCAAAACGATAGTCGGCCAAGTAGAAGTCGATCGAGTCAACTGTCTCGCCGACATCATTGACGCCGTCAATCGTCAACAGGAAGTAGTCGGGATCGTCACCGCTCTCGCCTCCAAACTGTTTCGCAAACGCGTCACCCTGCAACATCGATAGCGCCGTGTAGGTCGTATTGGTGATGTCGATCGAACCAAAGGATGCACCCTCGAAGCCATCGGGAAGCGCAATCGTCAGTGGGGACGAACCGTAGCCGCCCGCGACAGCATACGTGGCGGACTCATTGGCTCCACCGCCCGGTACTTCATCGCCGATGCCCGCAAACGCTGAAAACTGGTTGCCGAATCCCGCCGTCGCGACATCGGTGACGTTCGATGCTGACCAGCCACTCCAGCTACCGAAGGTGGGGTCGTAAGCGGTCGAAAACTCGAGCGAGCCCGACGCGAATCCGCCCCGTCCGTCGGCACCGTTGTTGAAGGACTCATCGTCGAGGGATCCGCCGACGTCTTCGAAACCGATCGTCTGCTGTCCAGCGGATTCATTGAGTTGTTCCGCGGAGGGTGTGATCGACAGCGCCGGTTCGTCGTCATCACGCAGCACGATGGACTCGCTCGCTGAGGTGAACCCGTCTGCGGACGCGTCGACTTGCCAAATTCGATCGCCTTGGGCAATCGCATCATCGAGCCATTGCACGGGCACGCTGACTTCGGTCGCCCCGGCGGGGATCGTCACTTGAGGCGGCAACCGCATCTCGTTGCGGTCGTCAGTGAGACTGACCTCGACCGGCGAGGACGTATCGCCGCCCGTCCGAGCGACCGTGATCGTCGGCAGCGACGAGGTTTCAGGCTCCATCAAGACATTGTCGACTGCGAGATAAGCAGGTGTGTTCATGCCGAAATCGCCATTGTCCGAAGATGTGAGCTGCATCGACAACGTTTCGGCGTGGCCGATGCCGCCCACATCGATCGTGGTCCAGTCCTCAAGGATGTAGTCCAGATCATTGTTCTCGAAGCGATAGTCGGCCAAGTAAACTTGCACCTCGCCAATGGACTCTCCGTTTTCGTCGAGCCCATCAATGGTCAACAGAAGGAAATCAGGATCGTCTCCCGACTCACCACCAAACTTCTTCGCGAAGTCGTCACCGTCTCGCATCGATAAGCCGGTATACGTGGTATTGGTCACATCGATCGTTGAAAAATTCGCGGTTGTGTTCTCGCGGCTGACGACAGCGGGCGAGCCGGCGTATGCGATCGCGTAGGTGCTCGAACCGTCGGCCCCACCACCGGCGAGGGAAGAGTATTGGTTACCGAATCCTGGGGTCTGCGAATCGGTACCACGGCTGATCGCAAAGCCCGACCAAACATCGAATCCAAACGAATTGTCAAACGTGTTCTCGAACTCGAGTACGCCATCTCCGAACGCGCCGCTCGCACCCGCGCTGTTATCAAACTCACCGGTCAGCAATCCCGAACCGAGCGATTCGAAATCACTAACGAAAACAGCATCCGATTCAGAAAGTCCCGTCTCGGGGGCGGAGACCGTCAAGCCGGGTGGCGGCCCATCGTTGTCGGTGACCTGGACATCCAACGACGCCGAGAGGAACCCCGCACGGCTGGCGGCAATGCGGTAGACCGGCAGTTCATTGACCAAGGAGTCGTCGACTACCCCGATATCGAAGCTCACCGAGTCCATGTTTTCAGGGATCGTCACCTCAGCTGGGATCGTCAGCGGGGCGCCATCGGGTAGAGCGAGAGCCACCGTAACGGCGTTGGAGAGATCCGCAGTATTGCGATAAATCTGAACCGTGCGGGTCGTCGCCGGTTCCTCTTCGCTCACGCTCACCGTGGTGGGGGCCATCCGCAACGCCGGGAGGTCGTCATCGGCGAGTTCAATCGTCAATTCCGCGGGGGCACGCCCTTCCGCCTCGGCCCGCACAGCAATCGTCTGCCCGTCGCCGGCGATCTCATCGTCGAGCACGTTGATCGGAATCGTGACCTCTCGCTGCGTGGCTGCAAAAGTCACGGTGGTAGGAATGGTGAGCAGCTCGGTCGCGTCATGTGAGAGCGTCACCGCCAGGGGCGTGCTGATATCGGCGTCGTTGCGGGTGAGCGTCAACGTCGCGCCGCTCGGTCCATCGCCTTCGGTGGCGTTGATCGTCGAGGGTGTGAACGTGATCGACAGCACCTCATCGTCTTGGATCACGAGCGAGCGGGTCGATGGCAACATCAGATCTGCTGACGCGGTGATCTGCACCTCTCGGTCCGGTGTCGGAATCGCGTCGTTGGCGGGCGCGATCTGGAACTCCGCATAGTCCTCACCGGCCGGGATCGTGACGGATGCCGGCAAGGTCACCTCGTCGCTACCGGTGCTTTCGATCGCTACCGTCACGGGTGCCGACGTATCGAGCGTGGGCCGCGACACACGTCCGACCACGCTACTGTCCTCAACGGTCGTGGGGCTCGATAGATCCAACGGAACCAGCGGGCGTTGCAAAGCCACGTTGTCAACGGCGAAGTAGGCAGGCGTGTTCATGCCAAAGGGGCTGTTGTCGGACGATTCCATCGTGAACTGTAGCGACCGGGCATCGGCCAAAGATGAGACATCGACACGAGTCCACGCATCCAAGATGAAGTCTTCCGAATTGTCCGTTGGACGGTAGTCGGCCAGCATCACCGAGACATCGCCGACCGCGCTGCCGGTTGCATCGAGACCAGTAATCGTCAAACGCAGGAAATCAGGGTCGTCACCACTGACGCCACCGAACTTTTTGGCAAAGCCGTCGCCCTCTCGCATCGAGAGGACCGCGTAGGTGGTATTGGTCACGTACAGCGAATCAAAACGCGAGCCGCTAACCGGATCCAATGTGAGTGCGGGCGCCGGCAGGGCGCCGTTGGGCGACGGATCGAAGAATCCAACGGCGTAGGTGTCCGAATCGTCAACGCCGCCGCCGGTGATGTTGGAGTACTGGTTGGTGTAGCCCGCTGTCGTCGTGTCGGTGGTCTGCGAAATCGACCATCCCGCCCAACTTTGATACTGCGACGAGTAGTTGTTGTTGAGCAGGATCTCCTCTTCACTGAATTCACCGCCTGCATTGGCGCCATTGTCGAACGAGGAACCGCCCAGCCCACTGCCGAGGGTTTCCAAGTCGACGATCGCGTCTGCCGTCTCAGCGGCGTGAATCACTCCTACTCCATCGACATCGAGACCAGCGGACTGGAACGTGGGTGTCGGATCGTAGATTGGATCGCCCGATGCGTCATTGGTTAGCCCATCACCAACGATGTCGACCAATCGCACGTACTGGATCGACGTCACATCCAGGCCGGCCTCGCCTCGCAGTTCGGCCAGGTCGAAGGGGGTGCCATAACCGCGGCGATACTTGCCCGCGAGATTGTGAATATTGGTCGGATCGACCGCCCCAAAACTCGAAACAGCCGATGGGGTCTGGGAATCGGAATCGAAGCGAAAGTAGTTCACGCCATCAGAGGAGACTTCGACAAAACCCAATTCGAGAAACGTGTCGTTGATTGAATTTTCAAAGACCGCGAAGTCGGCTCCGAGTCCATCGCGAATGGGAGTGTCGAAGGTCAGAGTTAGCGAACCGCCACGGCCGAGCGACACGATCGAATCATAGTTTCCCTCGGCGGGGCCAGTCGCTTCAGAAGCATCCGTCCACACGTCGTCGACGTCACTGTCCGGTGTGTAGTCGGCAACGGCCGTTGCCCAGCCGACGAAGGCGGGATCGTCGTTGCTGATCGCTGTCGAATCAGGTTGCCCAGCGGCAGGTGCGTACGGTCCCGCAGCCAATAGACGGCGGCCTTCGAGCGATTCAACGAGGAGTCGACGGCCAATGCGTCGACGGGCAATCTGACGAGATTGTTTGTAGTTCATAGGTGTGAGCAAATCGAGTCGTGATTCGAGAAGAGAGTGCTGGGAAATATGCTGGCAACGGTGGGAGGCACCGCCTGGGGGCTAATAGTCTTGCGTTACTTCGTGCCCGTTGCGGGTGCACAACGCAGCAAGGATTTCCATGTCGATCTGATCGACGATGAAACGGGTCGAGCCGTCGGCGAAGAGCGTCATCACGCCCCCGGGATGGAAGCTCCGCATGTCGTTTTCAAACGCGGGGGCCGCGTTGGGAGCAAAGGCTTGATCGAACAGATTACGACCATTGATCCACTGCCCATCGGGGAAGTCTGCGTCTTCGGTGACCATGATGGTGTGCGAGCTGCCGTCGAGAATGTCACGAAAACCGAGGGCGCGGTCGTGGATCATCATGCCCCGAGGCGGATTGTTGGTGGTGACGATTCGCTCGCCATACACGCCGCCATAATCCGTCGCCCCCAAACCACCTCGTCGAGGCTCGGGCCGTGGCGTGCTCGGACAGAGGTACGCCTTGACCCCGGTCTGAGCCGCTGCTGCATTGACCGGATCATCAAACGGGAGGCTGTAATCGATCTGCTCGGCGAGCGAGCTCTGCTCGAGATAAGGCAACACAAAGGCGGACCATGCGAACTGCTTTCCACCGGCCACCTGGGGACGGACTTCGATCGCCCCGGGAGGGAAGCGGCTCATCGCCGAGTGATAGTTATGCAGAGCCAAAGCGACTTGGTGCAGATTATTCTGACAGGAGGCTCGTCTCATCGCTTCACGTGCCGCTTGGACCGCCGGCAACAGCAGGCCGACGAGTACCCCGATGATGGCAATCACCACGAGCAGTTCCACCAAGGTGAAAGCTCGCCGCCGCGTTGCGACAGGGGGCTCGCTCGAGGCAGCCCGATGGACCGCGAGGGTGCCTGCAGCCGATTGGTTCGATGGAGTGGGCATAGCCAACAGGGGACGTGCGAGCGATCCGGCCCATCCTACCGCAGCGCAGCGGGAGCAGAGGAGTCGATCGACGCGGAAACGAAACGGGTTCGTGACGCCGACCTCGCCCAAGAAGGTCCCTGCGTGGTTGTCAGTGGCCGTCATAGCACACCCACCTCCTCGCTTAACGCCCGATACCAGGTAGGTCTTCTGACTCCCGACGCAATCCGCACCCCCGGCCTTCTCGCCGAACAATTTCGGCAATGGCAAAGAGGGAGGAGTGGGGTTCGAGCCACCACAGCAAGTGAGAATGGTGGGCTCGAAGCGTCGGATACAGCGGCCGGGCCGTCTCGGAATTCCACCGAAGTTCCCTGTTTTCGCGCCGGACCAACTCGGCCGACGCGGCACCCAGTATCGTTGTCGGGAGTATCGACTTCCCCTGCGAGATTGTCAACGTGCGACATCGATAGCGGACCCAGCGGACAACCGGGGCGATCGTGGCCTCTGCAAACCAACAGGGCCACTTTGTTTTCCCCAGACGCTCGGCCTGCCGAGTATTCGGTTGAACTTTCTCTAAAATAATCGTGAAGAAATAGACAAATGCTGCCCTTGAGCGCATCTTGAGGGGTGATGAGCCACTTCAATCCACCGCCGTCGCCTGTTTCAGGCTCCCCAACTGCTAGCCAGTGCTCGGCTTTTGCTTCGTTCACGCAGCGTGTCCGTGTGAGCGCTCGCCAGCTAGCGGAATTGGGCGAGGACGCGATCAGTGGCCTCATCGATCTGACCTCACTCCGCTTGGTTCGCTATGCAACCACCATCACGCGAAACCAGCATGACGCCGAAGATGCCGTGCAGGCCGCGATCGTCAAGGTGGCTGCCCAGCCCGGGCGGCTGCATCAATGCGAAGATCCCTGGGCGTTTCTATTGCGGATGGTTCGTAATGAATCACTCGTCATCCTCCGACGTCGACCACGCTGGAACCTGTTTGGCGATCTCTGCGACCTGCTGACCCGGTGCCGCGTTGACGAGCTCGAGCGGGAGGAAAGCTACCGAGCTATCTGGCGTGCGATGCGGTCGCTGCCGACTCAGCAGAGTGAAGTCGTCGTGCTGAAGATCTGGGAGGAGATGACCTTCGCCGAGATCGCGGCGGTGCTCGAAATCACTCCCTCCACGGCGGCGAGCCGCTATCGGTACGCCGTGGCCAAACTCAGTGATCGATTGAGCGGCGAGCTTGGCGAAGCGGCCCATTTCAACGGGCAGGAACGGGGGCGGAGCCATGCTTGATCCGCTCAACCAACACCACGGGGATATCGAAAATCTTATCCGCGATGCCGGTGACTATGTCCGTCCCGGCGATCAACTCCGAGCGCGGATCCTCGAGCAAGTCGACGAGCGTCGGCAACGACGCCGGTTGTGGCAGCGTCTCGTCGGCGGCGTCGTGTTCACGACCACCGTCGCCTGGCTGCTGCTGGTGGTTGGGCAGATCGGAGTGCAGGTCGCGCCGCACGGCCGATCGGCCAGCGATCTGCATGAGCAAGCGTCGCGGCGGGCCAATATCGAGGGGATCGGCTGGGAATGGGCGTTGACGGAAGTGATTTACGATTGGCGACGTCGCCCGGGCGACTCGTCAACGCGGCAACCGAACTCGCAGCTTGAAGGAACCCAGCGATGAGCGATGCGTTCAAGGCAGCTGGCGGCGAGTCCGATCGGCCGCATCTATTTCACCAATCTCTTCGCGCCGCTGTGGTTGCCGGTGCTCGGCTTGACCTGGGTGAAGTCCCGGCCAGTGCTGAGTCGGTACCTGCGCCGGAGGACCGTACTCTTGGTGGCACCGCGACCCTCGCCAAACTGGACCGATTGGAACCGTTGCTGAGCGAATGGGTGCAATCGCACCCGCTCGCCCCAGAACGCTTTGATCCCAGCGGCCAACAAACGGCAGACAGTGCGTCGAAAGACAGTGCGTCGGCCGGTGTTGCCTCGGCCGGTGTTTCTTCGATCGGAGGCGTCGTGCCGGGGCTGCCCACCGGATACTGGTCCGCCTATGTCGGCTATGCCGAATCCGAGCGAATGGATCTCGTGCTCGATGCCCTCACGGTGCGGCGCGCCGTCACGCAGGATCTGGCGGGGACGGTCCGCCCGGTCTGGTTCTACTTGGCTGCGATGACGGTGGTCGCCACCGCTGGGATTGCGATCTTCTCCGAATTCTCACTGCCCCGCCTGGCCGCGATTCGAGCCGACTTGACGCTGCTGCCGTCCGTCGAGCAAACCCCATCGTGGTTGGCGATACCGAGGCTGGGCTGGCTCCTGGTCACCTTGCCGCTACTAGTGCTGGCATTGATCCTGCTCGGTCTGTCCGCTCGCGGTTCCGCTGCGATTGCGAACCTGTTGGGTGGGCGCCGGTATCGCGATGCTCGCGAGGTAGTCACTCGAGCCCGGATCGAGCAAGCGATCTGGCGGCGACGTGACGATCGCATCGAAGACGACCATGAGCGGGAGGCTCCCCGTAGCAAGAACGAAAAACAGAGTGTGACCCGGGTCCGCCGCGTGGGGTGGTCGCTCGTTGCCAACAGTGCAGCATCCCTTGCCGCCCACCGTTTGATGCGACTGCGAATCAGTCTACCGATGCTGCTGATCGCGGTGCTCGGCGGCGGTGGTGTCCTGCTATACGGCCTGGTGCTGTTCGGCCCGCTGGTGATGCTGATCCACGACCTAGCAACCATTTCCACCGAGACGGGGATGTGGCCATGACTGCCAAACCAGAAAACTCCGTCGCCGCAGTCACCTGGATTAGCGATTGGCTGCCCGTGCGAGACAAGATCGTCTTGGCGTTGACCTCGACCGCCGATCGTTTCTCAGGTCGTGCACGGAAAAAATTACTGCGACTGGCCGATGCGATTGCGTTCGCGAAACAGGATTCCGATATCCTGCAAAACCCGATGGCGTTGGAGATCTTTCTGACGTTGGCGGGGCGCTCAGGTGACGAAGATTCACCAGTCGTGGGGCACGACACACGCTCGAATCCAGAACAAGAAACCGCTCGCCAGGAAGGAATGTCTGAAACAGGCAATGATGAGGCGGACGGTGTCGACCAGTGCGAAGATGATCTGCATGTCAGCATCGAACATGCGGTCAATGGTGTGTTGCTCACCCATTTGCCTGTGCAGGCTGCTCGGCAGCGTCTGTTTACGTTGCTCTTCTATCCGCTGCTGGTGCTGTTGGCCTGTGGCATGATTCTGTTTTTGACGAGTGCTCTGTTGGTGCCGACGTTCAAAAGCATGTTCGACGAATTCGGACTGACCCTGCCCGCTTCCACGCAGTTTCTCTTCATGATCTCCGATGCGGCGCGGTCGCCATGGACCTATGTGTGGCTCGTCGGGATCTTGCTATGCGTTTGTTTGTTCCTCTATCTCCGATCCCGTCCGCCCACCGAATCGACTAGTGCTAGCGTGGGCGGCAGCCGTTTCCGTTCGACGCGAGGTGTGTGTGGCGATTGGGCTTGGCATGTCTCGTTGTTGATGCGGGCGGGGTTGGACAAGGCCGACGCCATTGAGATCGCGGGAGATTCGTGTATGCGTGATTGGCTGCAACGCAACAGTCAGTTCTGGGCGCAGGAGCTTCGCAGGGGCAGGAACCCGTTCGTGGGCCTGACGCATTTCCGGGGCGTTCGCTGCCAATTGCTCGCCGACACCCTTGCGCTGGAAAGTCCCTCCCCGGCACCGACGGCAGGCGTCTCACGCGGCGCTGCGATGAGCTTGGATCAAGCCGGCATTCTCCGTGATATTGCCGAGATTTATTGGGATCGTACGCAACCGGGGTCAACGCGATCTTTCGGTTGTCTATCGCAAGTTTTGTATATGGGCGTTCTCATTTCGGTCGGGCTCATTGTCACGGCTTTGTTCGCCCCCTTGGTTCAACTTATCACGGGGCTGTCATGAACCGGATCATTTCCCATTCGTTTCAGGTGACGGCTCCACACGAGCGTGCGCTCGTCCGCGTGCTGTTGATGTCGCAGCGTCGGCGGCTCGACCCGGCCGCGATGGTAGATCGACTCGCTGTCGAGTTTTCACACAGGCGATCCCGCGTGCTACGCCAGGTTGCCCGCTTGCTGGCCGATGGAACGCCCGTTGTCGATGCTCTCGAGCAAACCCCCGAGGCCATCGATCCGGCGGCGCTATTGCTGCTGCGACTGGGCACAGAAACCGGCACGTATCCTGAAACTCTGCAATCTCTGATTGCCAGCGATGCCGTTGCCGATCCGATGCTGGAGGCACGCGCAAGTTCAATCGAAACGCAGTTCATCCAGGCCGCTGGCGGATTTCTGATCGCCGCGCTAGTGATCAGTTTTTTCATGCTCTTCATTTCGCCAACGTTTGTGAAGATGTTCGAGGAGTTTGAAGTTCCAATCCCGGCCGCGATGACATGGTTCATGGCGATTGGTCAGTACTTCCCGTGGTTGATCATTCCTGGGTTCGTGTTGTACCTGATGGCATTGTTCGTTCGTCCCCTGTTCTTCAATCGCGTGAAGTGGCCACTCGGCCTTCGTCGCCGGATGCCGCAAGCCGCTGCCCAGCTGCTCGATCTGCTGTCGGTGACCCTGCAATCGGGCCGTCCGCTCAGTGCGGGCATCGCTACGCTGGCGCGGGTTCATCCTGTCAGCCGAATTCGCCGCCGCCTGATCGATGCTTCCCGCTCGATCGACCGCGGCGAAAACGAATGGCAGGCATTGGCCAATTGCCATTTCGTCAGTCCCGCCAATGGGGAAGCGCTGCAACTCACCGAGGATCGATTCACCCAGGCTTGGTTGCTGCGTCGTTCAGCAAAACAACGCAGCGTCTGGGCGAATCTCCGGTCGGCGTTCCTTGTCCGCTCGGTCTCCATGGTCCTGCTCTTGATACTCGCAGCAATCGTGATGCTGGCTGCCGTGGGCATGTTCTCATGTATCTACAGTCTTGTCGGAGCGTTGGCATGAAGGAGGCATATCGATTGACTCAGTCTGATCCATCCTTGTCGTCCGCGACCAGGCACCGCCGCGATCGCCGCCAGGGCATCACGATGATCGAGTGCGTCGTCGCGGCCTCCATCCTGCTCGTTGCCATGAGCACCGTCACCACGATGGCAGTCCGTGTCGGCCGGTTGTGGAGTGATGTCGCTCATCAACGAATCGCGATGAGTGAGCTAACCAATACACTCGAATCGATCACGAAGTTGCCCGCCGACGAGATCGACGAGGCGTTGAAAGAACTGATGCCCTCCTCAGCGGTCGCTGCCAGCCTGGATCGAGCCGAACTCACCGGCGAGCGGATCGAGGACGAGTTTGGTGAACGCATTGTTCTGACGCTGAGCTGGAAGGCAGCTCATCCCATCCGGCCAGCACGTTTGGTGGGCTGGATCCATTTCGACGAGGTGTCGCCATGATAGATGCCCAGCCATCACGAGCCAAATTTCAGAGACGCATTCCGGTGTCCCGTGGATCGTCGCTCATCGAGACCGTTGTCATCCTGTCCGTTTCCTCCACATTGCTTGTCATTGCGGTCGGCTGGATTCACCAATCCATCCAATTGGCGTCGGTGTTGCGGGGGCACGAACGTCATCATCAGAGCCTGATGCGTCTGAGTCGCCAGTTTCGCGATGACGCTCATGCTGCACAGTCCATTGCCGGTGACGGCGCCCAGGTCGACTTTGCGATCGACGGCATCCGCGTGCGTTACCAGATCGAGGACCATGTGGTGCGCCGCAGTCAGTCCAGCTCGAGCGATGAGAGCGTGCGAAGTGAAGAGACCTATGCACTGCGCGACCAGGCGGCTGTCGAATGGCAACTCGACCAGTCTCGCCGATGGGTTTCACTCGTTGTCTATCGGCATCGAGCCAATGAATCGGGTATCGCCGATCATCAGGGGGCAGACGAAGGTTCGTCTTCACCGCAAGACCTGGCGATTCGTGCTGAGGTAGGGCGGTGGTTGGCCGCACCGAGCGATCTCGTTGCGACGCCGGACGAGGGAGGTTCCTCATGATTGGATATTCCCGCAACGAACGCATGCGTCGCAGCGGCGCCGTCCTGCTTGCTGTGCTGGTTTGCCTTGGCATTGCCTCGGCGATCACTGGCCTGGCCATGCAGCGGAGTCTGCGTGCACGGCGACAGTTGAATCACGATTGGCAGCTCGAACAAACTCGCCTGCTACTCGACGCTGGCGTTCGCCATGTCCATCGCAGTGTTACCGAGAATCCTGACTACACCGGTGAGTTGCTGGAACTCGGCGCAGCCTTGGAGTCGTACGCCACTGCCCGCGTCGAGATTGAGGCGGCTGAGGATGACGCGGCCGCAGTCAGTTCGAAACGTTTCATGGTCGTTGCCACGATCCAGAATCAGGATGTCCATCCGTTTCAAACCAAGCGATCGCGAGTCATCGCGACGCAACCAGTCGCGGGAAACGCTGAAGAGCCAGGGGCAGCTTCGACTGCCACCGATACCGACGCCGACGCCAGCGACTGAACTGTCTCGCGAACCCATATTCGCCTCACTCCATGCCGAACCGAAAAGGGGTCTGACCCAATTCGGTGAGGCGACCACACCACTGAAACCGACTTGCCACCAAAGGGTCAGACCTCTTTTGGTTTAGGCGTTCAGGAGAAATTTCATGTCTATTGCTACCAAGCGAAATCTGCCGGGTGCTCGGGCGGCATTCACGCTCGTCGAGTTGCTCGTTGTGATCGCAATCATCGGTGTCTTGGTGGGGTTGCTGTTACCCGCCGTGCAAGCGGCACGGGAAGCGGCGCGGAGGTGTTCCTGTTCCAATAACATGGCGCAGATCGGTCTGTCTGCCCATAATTTTGAATTCTCGATGGAGCACATGCCCTCTGGTTCGATCAATCCCGACGGACCCATCCGGAATGAACCCGTTGGCCAGCATGTCGGTTACCTGGTTCAGCTGTGTCCCTACATCGAGCAACAAGGCGTCGCGGAGCAGTTCGACATCTCCTTGGGGACTTATGATCCTGCCAACGCGCCCGCCCGGGCTGTCCATATCAATTCGTTTCTCTGCCCCTCGTCGCCTTATTATGTAAATAACGACAACACCTCGGGCCTGACCAACTATGCGGGGTGTCATCACCACACCGAGGCGCCGATTGATGAGGACAATACCGGACTGCTCTTCCTCAACAGCCATGTGGGTTACGGCGAGATCACCGATGGCAGCTCGCACACGATTCTGGTCGGTGAGATGTTGCCGAGTCTCGATAGCCTCGGGTGGGCCTCCGGGACGCGGGCGTCACTTCGCAATACAGGTTGGTTGGCGGGCCGGTCGATGTCCCCCGACGCTGAACCGAGCAGTATTCCTCCTCGCCAGTACGGCCAACCCGAGCAGTTGCCCCCGGAAGCCTTGAACGAGGATGGCGAGATGAAGAAGGACTTCGTCGGTGGTTTCGACAGCCTGCACAACGGCGGTGCCCATTTCTGCTTTGCCGACGGTTCGATTCGATTCATCTCCCACTCCATCGAACCGCAGCTCTATCAGAACCTCGGCAATCGAGCCGACGGCGCGATGATGGGCAGCTATTGAGCGGGCTCGATCACGACTCTCCAATTCCGGATCCCCGAGCTAGCGATTGTCAGGTAGATGCACTGAAATAACCGACATCTTCTCCAATCCCCCAAGCCTGCCCTGGCGGTGAAATCGGAATATTCCGTAGGTTCGACTCAATCCTACCTATCGGAACAACCGATCTTAATGAAACAGCCCCCGCTTTTGCCTGGGGCCGAGCAATCCTGCAAACAGACAAGAAGGACTTTGTCCAATGCGACTGGCCTGGCTACAACGAACCAAGTTTCACCACATCGTCCGCGCGAGCGTTCTTCTCGCTAGCAGTTCGCTGTGCCTTCAACCGCTCCGGGCAGAAATTCCCTGGCGAGATCAGCTGACGACGGCTCACGCCGAAGCAAAAGCCCAGGGCAAGCCGCTGCTGTTGCACTTTTACACCGATAACTGTGTTTACTGCGACAAGCTCGAAGCGGGTGCCTTTCAATCAGCGGACGTCGAATCCGCGGTGGCGCAAGGGTTCGTTCCGGTGAAGGTTCACGCCAAAGAGTCCCCTGAACTGGTGAAAATGTTCAAGGTGACCAAGTTCCCGATGGACGTCGTGGTCACCTCGGCTGGCGAGACACTCATGCATTCGGTGAGTCCTCAGGACCCCAAGAAATACGTCTCGATGCTGGCCCATGCGAGCAGCAAAGTGCCTGCCGCGATGCCCGCGCAAGCCGCTCCCCAGCCGAAAACGCAGTTGGCGGCCGATCCAGCTGTCCAAGCGGAGCCTCCGAGCATGCCTGTTGATCAATCCGGCAATCTTCCTGTTGAGAATGCCGTTGCGGCAACCCCAGCGACCGATAACAACGCGGCCGCTGATCCTGGCATGGGCATCCCCGCTGAGGCGATGCCCGGCGGAGGAAAGGCCAGTCTCGCGTCGGCCCGACTGAATAACGAAATGCCCACCGACAGTGGCCAACAAGCCTCATTGGCTGCGGAAACCGATGCAGCCGACGGATCGCCGAAACTCGCGATGGAAGGCTTCTGTGCCGTCACGGTCATCGACGACGACCAGTGGATCGAAGGCAATCCCAAATTTGGCGTCGTGCACCTGGGTAACCTGTACTTGTTCAGCTCCGCTGAGAAGATGGATGTCTTCCTCGCCGACCCGATGCGATACACTCCCGTGCTCAACGAAATCGACGTGGTGCGGTTCTTCGAAGAACGTCGGATCGTCCCCGGCCAACGCCGCTTCGGTATGCGGGATCCGATCCATCAACGGATGTTCTTCTTCGCCGACGAGGCCTCGATGAACCACTTCTTCGATGAGTACGAACGCTATACCGACGCCGCGATTGAAGTCATGGACCGAGCCGTCGCCGACGCCAACCCGGCTCGATAGCAACTCGGCAGTCCTTCGATGAGGGATCGAAATATCCTGACAACGCCCCGCCCTCCGCGAACGCAAGTTTGCCGAGGGCGGCTTGCGTTTTACGCCTGCGAAAGATCGGCCATGGCTTCGGGACGCTCGGTCCGCGGGCAGAAGTGGATGATCGCGATTCCAATCAACAGACATCCGCCTGCGATCGCGATCCAAAGCGGTGGCAGATGGCGGTTGCCCTCTGTCTCGCTACCGAGAAATGCGAGTTGGTCGTGATAGCGAGCCACCAGTTCGAGCATGCCATTGTGCAGGAAGTGCATCAGCATGCCCGGCAGCACGCTGCCGCTGCGGTAAGCGATCCATCCCAAGGCGATCCCAAGCAATGTCGTTGGGATGAATCGTTCGATCAGCAGGGTGCTGCCGACGAACACGTGGAATAACCCGAACAGCACCGCCGTCGCCAGGATGGTGTGCCAGGGCCGCAGTACGGTGCGGAATGCGGAGAACAAATAGCCGCGAAAGCATAGCTCCTCAATCACAGCAGGCACAAACGCCATTGTCGTGACTAAGAGCACCGGCGAAATGGTCTTCCATTTCTCCAGCAACCCACGTGTTCGCTCGATTTGGTCTTCGTTCAGTAACGCCAACTTCCATTCATCTGCCAACACGAGAGCTTCGTAGGCAAACGCCCACGCCCCCAGCGACATGACAGCGGCTCCGAGATAGAAACCCACGTTTGCCCGTCGCAAACGGTAGGTGGAGGCAAACTCATGACGGCCCAACACGGTCGCGAGCAGTGGAATCAATCCGAAAGTCGCAATCAATGAGATCGCGTTGAGCGTTAACTGCCACGGCACGTTGATCTCACCGCCCTGTCGCCGGATCCACTGCATCAACGCATTCGAAACGACGAATGAAGCGGGCAGCAGCAGGGCGATCACCATCCCAGCTTCCCCGATGCTCGGGCGTGGGGTCGCGATCGTGGGCCGTCGAAAGAGAGAGCCGATCGATTGGTCGCTCGTGCGCGTCACCGCGTCACTGCCGAACAGTTTGGCAGCGATGGCCAACGCACCTGCGGCATAGAGCAGCGTGGATACCACGGCGACGCAGGCGCCGAGCGGGTGCACGTCACCCTCTAGAATCTCACGAGCCAACAAGACAATATTCAGTAGCGGTGCCACCGCGAGCGGTCCAGTCAACCCGACCCCCGGCATCAGTGACAAGATCGCGGGTGCCAGAGCCAACAGCATGATCGGAATCAAGTATGCCTGTGCCTCCTTGAACGAGCGGGCGAAACTCGTCAGCGACAGCAGCACGGCAGCAAAAAAGGCGCTAAAGAGCACCAGCAATAGGAAGATGTACCCCATCTCCTTCAGGCCCATGCCGCCGCCTTCGCCGACAAGCGTGGACATCAATCCCGTCAAAGACAGGGTTGCGAACATCGCACCGAGGTTCGCTACCGCGGTGAGCAACGCCACCGAGACCACAGCGATGTACTTCGCCAAGAGCAGCCACCAACGCGGGACCGGCGAGGCGATCAACGCTTCCATTGTGCCGCGTTCACGCTCCCCCGCGGTCAGGTCGATGGCGGGATAGACCGCGCCGGTGATGGTCATCAGCACCAACACCAACGGGATGATCGACGCCAGCACATTGCCACTTTGCGGTTCACCGATTTCCGTGGTGGTGACGTCGTAGGAAGTGAATTCAGGCACGATTCGTTTGAGAATCCCCTCGGCATCCTGCAGCTTCAACCAATGCAGACGTTCGATGAGAATACGCCGCGCCGACTCGCTCGCTTGATCGCCCGCAAAAGCGGTTATCCGTATCGACGATGGATCGCCTTCACTAATCGCCAAATGAGCGGCCGCATCGAGTTCATTGTCGAGCAACGCCTGATCCGCATTTCCCTCCGGCGCGATCACGACTTGGAACTCGGCGAGCTCACCGCCGCTGGCGGCGAGGATGGATTCGGGTGGATGACTGCGTGGATCATGCAGGAGTGATTGCAGCCAATTGCTCTCTTGTTCGGTGTCGACACCGATGACAAAGCCGTTGGTGCCGGGGCCAGCGGATGAGATCAAAAAGCGATTCATCGCCATGCTGAGCAGGGGATAGACCAGCAGCGGCATCATCACCAGCGTCAAGATGGTTCGGCGATCACGCAGCGTTTCACGAAGCTCTTTGCGGCTGAGCCGAGCCAATCGAGACCAGGACAGGTTCACGTAGGGATTTCGTTCGGGGGAGTGGACGGATTCATGAGATCGTCGAACATCTCGACGAGATGCTCGCGGCCAGAGACACCGCGGAGCTGAGTGAGGGTGCCCTCGTACTGCATTTTGCCGCGGTGTAGCAGCCCGAACCGATCACAGAGTCGCTCGGCTTCATCGAGTCGGTGGGTGCAGACGACGACCGCTTTGCCGACGTGCCGCAGGTGCGAAATGTATCGGAAAATGGTCTGAACCCCCACCACATCCAGGCCTCGGGTGGGTTCATCGAGCAGCATCACGGGCGGATCGTGAATCAGTCCGCGGACGAGCGTGACCCGCTGACGCTGACCCGTCGACAGCGTCCCGGCACGCCGGTCGAGCAATCCCTCGATATCCATCACCTCGGCTAGCACGTGCAGTCGCGCCGTCGCCTCGTCTGGACCAACGCCATACAGGTCGGCGAAGTACAGCAGCATCTCACGCACCGTGAGCCAGGGGTAAACCCCATCGCTGGCCGAGACAAACCCCAGCTTGGCTTTGGCGGCAAATGGGTCGACCGAGGTGGGGATCCCCGCAACCTCGGCATCGCCACTGTCAGGAGCGATCAGCCCCAATACCATCCGCAGCGTCGTCGTTTTACCGGCCCCGTTGGGGCCCAGTAATCCGAATACTTCTCCCGGTCCGACTTCGAAAGACAGTCCATCGACGGCGCAAACCGTCTCGCTCTCGCCCACAAATCGCTTCGTCAGGGCGTGAATTTGCAGCATAATGGGCGTGTTGGTGGTCGAGCGGAATCAGTAGCGAGATGAGCAAACACACCCTACGCAGCCTGAACGAAAATGGGTCGATAGTTGAAAGTCGACCGACGGCTCCGCCCGTCGCGAGGAGTAGCGGTGTGTTGGGGTGGTTGTGTTTAGCTCAGACGGGCGGAGCCGTCTGGCTACTTTTTCAGAACGGGACTGATTGATAGTCGACCGACGGCTCCGCCCGTCGCGAGGAGCAGCGGTGTGGTGAGGTGACTGTGTTGAGCTCAGACGAACGGAGCCGTCTGGCTACTTTTTTAGAACGGAAGTGATTGATAGTCGACCGACGGCTCCGCCCGTCGCGAGGAGTAGCGGTGGGCTGGGGTGATTGTGTTTAGCTCAGACGGACGGAGCCGTCTGGCTACTTTTTCAGAACGGGAATGGTTAATAGTCGACCGACGGCTCCGCCCGTCGCGAGGAGTAGGGGTGCGTTGGGGTGTTGTGTTTAGCTCAGACGGACGGAGCCGTCTGGCTACTTTTTCAGAACGGGAATGGTTGATAGTCGACCGACGGCTCCGCCCGTCGCGAGGAGCAGCGGTGGGCTGGGGTGATTGTGTTTAGCTCAGACGGACGGAGCCGTCTGGCTACTTTTTCAGAATGGGAATGGTTGATAGTCGACCGACGGCTCCGCCCGTCGCGAGGAGTAGGGGTGTGTTGAGGTGATTGTGTTTAGCTCAGACGGACGGAGCCGTCTGGCTGCTTTTTCAGAACGGGAATGGTTGATAGTCGACCGACGGCTCCGCCCGTCGCGAGGAACAGCGGTGGGTTGGGGTGGTTGTGTTGAGCTCAGACGGGCGGAGCCGTCTGGCTGCTTTTTCAGAATGGAAGTGATTGATAGTCGACCGACGGCTCCGTCCGTCGCGAGGAGCAGCGGTGTGTTGAGGTGGTTGTGTTGAGCTCAGACGGGCGGAGCCGTCTGGCTACTTTGGCAATCGGTATAGATTGTGCGATCCCTACCTTTGCTTGCTGGAAACGGGGCGATTCCTGGTGCGGCTCCGCCATCGCGACTACCCTCGGGGTATTGATTTCAGTAGCCAGCGTGCCTTGAGCTGGTGTCCGATACGAACCACCGGAGAATTCTTCATGAGTCATGCAGCATTATCCCGTCGCCAGTGGCTGGCCAGCTCGAGCCGGTGGCTGGCTGCGTCGAGCTGTTTGCTCGCCACCGCGAGTCAGCGTCGATCCGCGATGGCGGATCAGGCGGAGGAGCCGGATACGGCACCGACGTACAGCGACGCGGAAGCTTTCGATTGGCAGTTTGGGATGAAGCTGGAGACACCCGTGACGTTCACCAGAGGGCTGGGAACGTTCGCCGTCCCCATGGACTGGCCCGAGCAAGTCGTGACCATCGCCAGCCGTGACGTTTCAGGGCCAATCACGCACCTGCAGATGCGGGACCTGCAAGGTGGTGCTCGTCAAGCGGTCATCGGGATCAACCGGATGCGGGCGAACCAGTCGCTCAACGTGCTGCTGAATTTGAAAATCGAAAAACGAAACATCCTGGCACCTACCGAGACGGATTCGCTTGTGATCCCCCAGCGAGTTTCGCGAGAACTGCGGGGCTATCTGGGCAACAGCCCCATGATCGATGCGACCCATGGCAAGATCCGGCAACTCTCCCGCGAGCTCGATACCGAGGCGGCCGACGACACATCGGGCTGGCAAACCGTTCGCCGGATCTACGACCGCGTGCGTGAAGAGGTGGCCTATACCGAGGGGCCGATTCGAAATGCCTCCGATGCACTCGAGGATGGCAAAGGAGACTGCGAAGACATGACGAGTCTGTTCGTTGCTCTGTGCCGAAACGCAGATATCCCTGCGCGAATGGTCTGGATTCCCGGGCATTGTTACCCCGAGTTCTACCTCGAGGTTCTCGACGGCGGCCCGGAGTCCGGTCACTGGTATCCCTGCCAAGTTGCCGGTACGGAACAGTTTGGGGAGATGCAAGAGGACCGACCGATCCTGCAGAAAGGCGACCGCTTCAAAATCCCTGAACAGCGTCAGGTGGTCCGCTATGTCAGTGAGTACTTTCGCTGTGACCGGGTCGGCAGTCGCTCGCCGAGCGTAAGGTTTGTGAGCCAGCAAAAGCACGACGAGCAGTAGCCGGAGTCCCGCTCGCCGAGCCTCGGAGCCTCGGCAAATCAACGAAATGGCCTTGCATTTAGCGGTGAGGAATCGTTATCGCTCAATACGAGCAGCCGTCTATGCGATGGCTGCTGTCGTCACGTTGGCACCATTTCTTTCTCATTACAACGGAAGCCGCACGATGCGTCGGTCCCCGCTGTTCAGTTCCCCAAGTCGTCGCTCCCCTCTATTTTCCAGCGGAATGTGTCGCTGTGTGATGACGGCTGCGGCTGCCCTGCTCGTGTTCTATGGCTCGATAATGCCGACTGCTGCGCGAGCCGCTGAAGGCACCGAAACCTCTGCTGTTTCGGATCCCTACCTCGTCTTTGTGGCAGATGCTGCGGCTCACCTCCGCTGCGGCCCCGGTGGTGACTACTACCGCACCGATCCGCTGCGGCACGGTCAGGAACTCGAGGTGTACGTCGAATACGCTGACGGTTGGCTCGGCGTGCGCCCGACCGCCGACAGCTTTTGTTGGATTCCAGCTGACGCAACACGCCTGCTTGATGCAACGAAGTCGAAATCGTCCTCACGAAATGCCGATGCGATCGACGCTGAGATTATCGAAGACAAAACCAAGGCTTGGATTGGCACCAATCTCGGTCGCGCCCGCCGTTCGCGTTGGCAGGTCCAACTCGGTGAAGGAGAGACCGTGACCATCCTCGGGCGGAGTGAACGCGATGGCCCCGATGGTCCTCAGGCGTGGTACCGTATCGTGCCGCCCTCGGGCGAATTTCGCTGGATTCACCGTGATCAAGTCGTGACGACCGCCGAAGCATTGATCGCCAACATGCAGCCCTCCGCGGAGCAAACAGAGCAGACGATCGAGTTTTTGCCCGGCGGCCCGTCCCACGTGGCCCGCAATGACCCCGCTGAGCAACGAGCCGATGAGATCGCTAGCATCCGCCGGCTCGACGAAATCGAGAAGCATATCGAAGAACGCCAACGCAGCCGGTTCGATCGGCTCCGCCAAGACGAAGCAGGCACAGCCTTGGCAGGCGACCCCAACGCTCCCAATGGGCAGCCAAACGGGCACCCCGAGCATCACCAACTCAAGAGTTTTTCCGAGCGGGTAACCGATGGGCTGACCGCCTTGGTCAGTGGCCAGCAAGCTGAACTCAGTGAACTCGAGCCGTTGACTGGTCGATCGAGCCGCCGACCCAATGAGCTGGTTCCCATCGGCAGCGGGCTGGCGACGCCGGCCACCCCCACGGTCGCCTCAGGGCCCGCCGCAGTCCCTTCGCCGCCGGTCGCTGCGGCTCCCCATGCCGCACCCGCTCAACCGGTCGATGCGGGCCAGGGATCGCGCGTCCTGTCGGCCGAGCCGGGCCCGAATGCCAAGACGGTAGCGGCAACGGCGCACCCAGAATTCCGCTCGAGTGAATCTCAGGTTGCCATCCTGTCCGCACCCCGGATGGTCGCCAGTGCTGACGTCTCGCCCTTGGCAGCTCGCGGCTTTGCCGGGCAACCCCTGCAGCCAGCCAAGCTGCGGACGATCACCGCGGCGCAGCTCGAAGGCGTTCAGCAGTCCGTTGCCGCCGCCACGCCTGAATCGCTACCCACGATTATGTCAAACTTGATGGCGAGGGGAGCATCGGCCCCAGAAATTCGCATCGTCGCGGACGCTGCCCAGCGGTTCTCGATGAGCGACCTCGCCCAGCGTGCTCGAGAGTATGAATCGCTCGCCCGCCGCCGCGATGGGGACACGCTCGTAGCGACGACGTCGCTGCCCCACGCCCCCACCTTCGCAGCGGCGCCGAGGATTCCCAGTCCACCGGCTGCTCAGCCAGCGGTCGCATCGCTCGCCAGCCCGCCGAATAACTCGTTCGTGTCCCGGGCAGGCAGCAATCCGACCGTGGTCGGCCCGGCGTCGATCCTGCCCACATCGCACACCGTCGGTGCGTCGCCAGCCAGCAGTATCGGGCCTCCCTCAGCCATGCCGGCTGACAACACGCCTGCAACCGCTGAGCAATCCGGTGTCCTCGTCGAGGTTTACTCAGCCGACCCGGATCGACCGCCCTTTGCTATCACGGACCAGGGCGGCCGCACCGTGGCTTACGTCACGCCGGCTCCAGGTGTCGAAATCCGAAACCACTTGGGAAGCCGAGTCCGCGTGCAGGGCGAGACCGGATTCTTGCAAGGCCTCGATACACCCCACGTGCTCGCCACCCAAGCTGAACGTTTGATGCGTTAAGCAGCGGGGGCGTAATAAGTGGTTCATCCGACGGAAGCGTGCGCAGAGCACAGCGGAAGTTTTTTTGAGGCATGGCTCTCGTATCCAATGATCGTTCAAAAATGCGTCCCTGACGAACAAACGCGCGCCAGGGACCGACAACACCATTGGCGTACCGCTTTTGCAGGGAAACGCTGGCGACCGAGATATCCCTTGCCAGGCCCGCACCTCTGCAGAGATCGGCTACGTTTCTCCCGGCAGTGCCAGTCTAAAATTGATAATCACATCCCACAAATAAATCCTTCGATACGGGAGCCATGCCTTGAAAACCTCGGGCGCACGCTTCCGCCGGATGTGCCCAAGAAGTGACGTATTGGACGAAGCAACGAGCTGTTCCATACCCAGAAGTATCCCGTCAGGGATGAATAGAAAATTGCCGGTGGTTTGAGCGCAAGCGAACACCACCGAATACGTTGCGAAACGCAATGGCCAACCCCGAATGGGGTAGAAGATCGTTCATGGCGGGGGCTGTAACCCACTTCGGGGGCGACGTTCCACGACCAACGAACAGCGGTGGGTGGCGCTACGGCTATTCTCTAATATCTCTTCCGGGATGCTTGGATTGAGAGGACTCGTCGCCTCATCCACGACAGAAAAGCTTTCGCTCAATTCGCCACTTATTGATCACGCGTTGCTATGCGGTATGTCATGCCGGGCAATCCGCAATGGAGGCGGGATGATCGCTTCCATTGCTGGTCCCCAACCATGGAAACCTGTCAAACCAGCCGACAGGCGGCCCCCGGTTTCGCGGGTGGCTGACAGGAAGAGAGGCTAACCCGCGCGGCGATGATGATATGCGTGGAGGTCGATCGGCTCCGTGGGAAAGCTTATCGTGAACGGCTCCTCAGCTGCGCTCGATGTGGTCGACATGACCTGGTTGAGCGGGCTGGCATTTCGCACAACCCACACTGCCGTGGTCAGCATCATGGCGTATGCAAACACCTCAATACTCTCTTCGGCGAAAACCCACCGCAATCGCTCGAATGACTCCGCCAGCACGAAACAGGCAGCGAAGGGGAAAGCTGGCCAGATGAACGCGGGCGATAACCATAGTTTTCTGTCCTCCGAGTAGGCGATCCAGGCGTAGCCAGCACGCGCGAAGCAGGCCAAGCCGGCAACCGCAACGACCAAGTGCTTCCATTCGCGTGGTGCTGAAAAGACCACGCCTGTCATCGCGTCCATGCTGACTCGGTCGCCTCGAGTCAGCGAATGGAGCGAGGGGACCTCTCGAGCGGCCCCGGCCGCGGCCACGCACACCAACGCAATGGCGATCGTTCGCCAACGCGAGGCCGTCGCTCGTGTTGCGGCGGCCAACCCGACCGCCACGGTTGCCAGCAATATCAGTAACTGGACCATCTCCAAGGCGCCGTTCTCGCCAGTGAGCCATAAGCGGAAACTGCCTCCGGTGCTGCACCAACTGATTCCCCAAAGTCCGCCACAGCAGGCGACTGTCATCAAGACGGAATCCTGCACCACCGACGGGTAGGGCCACCATGAAGATTCGCCGCGCTGCCCGCCGCGGGATGCTTCCCCACGACCGCTGCGGAGTGTTGGTTGCGGAGGTGAACCTTTGTATTGATTCACGTCCATCTTCAACCAAGGCTGCGTGTCACCGAGAGACGCGATTGGTATCTTCCTGCGTTTTTGATTCATGCGAAATCGTCTCCCCCATCCCATCGGCTGGTGAGGGATTCACGATCAACGGGCTGGAAATTTATCATAATCTTAACATCGGCATCGGCTGGGTATAGCCATCAGCGATAACCCGAATCCCCCGTTGCATCGTCGACAACGAATCGGGAAAAGCGTGACGACCGGTTCGCCGGCAGCATTTTTGTGAACACATGTCCCCCTGATTCGCTCTCCTGATTCACTGAGTTTTGCCTTTTCGGTGACGGTGGCCAGCACGGTTTTGCTCGTCGCACGTGGATTGACACTGACGGGCACTTCCGATAGTCTCCAACGACACAGACTTCAGGCAAACGTTGTTGGCCCGGGCCCTAGTTGGTCCGGGCTAATTTTTTTGCCTGGACCGCTGAAATCTAATATTTTTATCCTCCTCTCCATCTCTCGTCGCTATGAACCCGCAAGACATTTTGCGTTACGTCGATTCGCTCCATCGAGAGAGAAATATCGATTCTGAGCTGTTGTTCCAGGCCATTGAGTCGGCTCTCCAGAGCGCCGCCAAACGGCAGTACGGCGAAGAATCGGATGTCGTCGTCTCGATCAATCGCGAAAATGGGAAGATCACGGCAGCCTTGGAAGGCGAGCCCCTCGGTGACGACCAGATCGGCCGTATCGGTGCCCAAACCGCGAAACAAGTCATTATCCAACGTGTTCGGGAGGCCGAACGCGATGCGTTGATGATCGAATACCGGGACCAGATCGGTGAGATCGTCAGCGGCATCATCGGTCGAGCCGATGGTGGCGTGGCAACGGTGAACCTGGGAAACGTTGAAGCGATCTTGCCCCGGAGCGAGCAGATCCCAGGCGAAAGCTTGCACGCCAACGAACGCGTGCGTGCGATCGTCTACGAAGTCCGCCCCCAGGGTGGCAACCGCGTCCGGGTTGTGCTCAGCCGCACACGGCCTCAATTCGTCCAACGGCTCTTCGAGCAGGAAATCCCCGAACTCAACGACGAAGTCATCGCGATCAAGTCGATTTCTCGGGAGCCTGGCTACCGCAGCAAGGTCGCCGTCAGCAGCGACGATAGCCAAGTCGATCCGATTTCGGTCTGCGTGGGCTACCGCGGCAGCCGGATCAAGGCCGTCCGCGAAGAACTCGCTGGCGAGCACATCGATGTCGTGCGTTACGATAGTGACCCCGAGGTTCTGATCCCCAACGCGTTGCAGCCGGCCGAAGTCGACCAGGTATTGCTCTGTGATATGATCGGTCGAGCGATCGTGTTGGTCAAAGAGGATCAGCTCTCTCTCGCCATCGGCCGTCGCGGGCAAAACGTGCGGCTGGCCAGTAAGTTGTGCGGGTGGGATATTGAGATCATGACCGCCAACGAGCTCGAAGACCAAATCGAGCGGGCTGTCGGTGGTTTTGGCCAGATCCCAGGGATTACCGAAGAAATTGCTCAAACTCTCGTTGAACAAGGCTATCTCTCCTATGACGACCTGTCGGTGATCGAGCCGGATCAGTTCGCCGAAATGGCGGGATTGACCGAGGAGCAAGTCGACGAGATCGTCGAGGTAGCCGAAGCGCGGGCGGAGGAAGCGGAGAAGGCAGCGGCCGATGAGCGTCGCGTCCGCCGCGAAACCGAGAAGCTGGATCGCGAGCGAGCCGAGATGGAAGCTCACATGCCTGCTTCGGAGAAAGGCGATCCCGAAACCCCCAAAGCAGAAGAACCTGCGGCAGAAGAGCCTGCAGTTGGGGAAGCCGAGGCTGGGGAGCCCGTCTCGGAAGATTCGGAGCCCGAGCCAGTCACTTCGCAAGCCGAAGTGGAGGAAGGTGTTTCCGCCCCCAGCGAAGACGCGGATGTTTCGGCAACCACGGGTGATTCCGAGCCCGTCACTGAGCCGGCTACTGCGGTGGGGGAACCCGACGCGGAGAGCTCCGCGGAGAAAGATTCTGGAGGAAACGCGTAAGAGCGACGTGGAGACCGTTTTCAAATTTCCGCGTTGTGCGTTATCCTATCCACAACAAGTTCGCGGCGCGACCGTGCCCGCGACCAAATATTCCATTTTTTACCGCTATGAAATTCCCCGGCCCCGTGAAAGTTGCGATCTTCGATGACCCCAGTTGCTGGCTCTTTGAGACCAGTCGATGGGCGAAGATTCCCAACCGTTAGCGAGGTCGATGGAGGTCTTTTTATGCGATTTTGAACAAAACACCATGGAGCCGATCAGTCCTGTGACGGGCGGGCGGACTCCATCTATCGAACTTGACAGGATTCCCACCCAGTGCCAGTACGCATTTACGCGCTTGCCAAAGAACTCAGCCTTGACAGTAAAGATCTCGTTGATCTGGTGAAGAAAGCCGGTATCACCGGCAAAGGCTCTGCGCTCGCAAGTCTCACCGACGACGAAGCCGAACAGGTGCGCAGCAGCATCTCCAGTGCGTCCAAGGCGGCAGCGAAGGCTTCACCATCCGCTCCCGCAGCAAAAGAGTCGCCCGCTCAGCCGGTCGCTCCTGTTCGAGACTTGGACCGCGGCAACACGCGGCGCCCGGCAGCAATTCAGGTAGGCCGACCACAGTCGCGTCAAAGTGCGCCCGCAGAGAAAAGCACGCCGACTGAGAAGACTGCTCCCGCGGAAACGACCGCGCCCAACGACGGCGGTGCCTCCAAGCGGCCTGCCCCGGTCCTGCGAAAGCCTGTTCTCAAGCCCGCCGAAGCCACGCCACCGCCGGCTGAACCGGAGGAACCCGCGTCGCCTAAGCCGGAGGTCCGGCTGCGTGATGTGGTGCCGGCCAAGGAAGAGAAGACGCCCGCTAGCTCAGAATCCAAGCCGCCGCCAGCGGCACCGGCCGCGAAGAAGTCCGATGCGACTTCGGACGCCGATGGTCCGCCGGCACCCCCGGCGGGTGATATGGCTAGTCGCATCGCCGACCGAATGGCGAGCAAGTCCGGTGGCCGAGTCGTGCCCAATCGCCCCGGCGAACCCGTTCGCCGCGAGGGGCTCTCCGGCGGTGGCAAGATGCGATCGCTCGATCGCGCCTCAGCCCGGGGCCCCGGGGCTGGCAAACCCGGCGATGCTTCGAAGGCTAAAAAGCGTGAGCCGCGGATCAAGGTGAACTTGGCCCAGTTGCCCAACGCGCCGGCTCCTAAGGCACCTGTGGCATCAGCAGGCCCTGCGCAGAAACCCGATATCAAGTTGACTCGCGATGTTATCGAAGGTCACAAACAGGGCATGAAAGCCCCGCTGGCTCGTCTGGAAAAAGACGATGCTGAGCGGAAACGCACCAAGAAGGAGAAAGACTCCGGTGTGACGGGCGATTTCGCTGGTCGTAAGAAGATTATCGAGGAAGACGACAAGCCGCGCGGCAAGAAGGGGCTCGCTGGAATGGCCAGCGCCCGCGCCGAACGCGGACGCGGTGGTGGTGGCCGGCGTATGATTGGGGCTGGCGATGACCGACCCTACACTCGCCGCAACCGGCCTCGCATCCGACGCAAAGGCACCAACACGGCCGCGCCGCGAAAAGAACGCGTCCAGCTGGAACTGCCCTGCACCGTGCGTAGCTTCTGCGAGGCCTCCGGCGTCGCGATGTCTGACGTGATGAAAACGCTCATGGGCATGGGCATGATGATCAACATCAACTCCGAAATGGATCTCGAAACCGCCGAGTTGATCGCGACCGAGTTGAACCTCGATATCGAACTGAAGGCCAGCGAATCGCTCGAAGATGAGCTGATCACTGGGCTTGAGGAACAGCAGGACGACGAGGAATCACTCGTCCCACGTGCTCCCATCGTGACCTTCCTCGGCCACGTCGACCACGGGAAAACCAGTCTGTTGGATTCCTTGATTGGGATCGACGTTGTCAAGGGCGAAGCCGGTGGGATCACCCAGCACATCCGTGCCTATCATATCGAGAAGGGCGAACGGGGCGTTACCTTTGTTGACACCCCGGGCCACGAAGCCTTTACCGAGATGCGTGCTCGCGGTGCCAATGTGACCGACATCGCTGTCTTGGTTGTCGCTGCAGACGATGGCATCATGCCGCAGACCGAAGAGGCGATCAGCCACGCCAAAGCAGCCGAGGTGCCGATCGTGGTCGCGCTCAACAAGATTGACTTGGCCGGCGTCGATGCCAACCGCGTCATGACCCAACTCACCGAGCACGGGCTCACCCCGAGTGAATGGGGAGGGGACGTCGAAGTCGTCAAGACCAGTGCGACGTCCGGTGAAGGCATGGACGAGCTACTCGAAACTCTGATGACCGTTGCTGAATTGCACGAGTACAGTGCGAATCCAGATCGCTCCGCTCTCGGAGTTTGCCTCGAGTCCGAGCAACACGGCGACAAGGGTGTTGTCGCGAAGCTCGTCATTCAGAACGGCACGCTCCGTGTCGGAGATATCATCGTGTGTGGCCCGGCTCACGGTCGGGTGCGGTCCCTGCACAATACCCTGACGAACAAACCGATCACCGAAGCAGGGCCGAGCGAACCGGTCAGTCTGACTGGGTTGGATACACCTCCCGGCGCTGGTGATCGATTCCACGTACTCAAAGACATCGCTCAAGCTCGTGAGATTGCCGGTAGCCGAGAAGATGAATCGAGCCGTCAATCTCTCTCCGGGATTACGACCAAGGTCTCGTTCGACTCGTTCCAAGATTTGCTCGCTGGCGGTAACCTCGCCGGAGAGGACCGGGCCAAGTTGAATTTGATCATCCGTGCCGATGCCCGTGGGTCGCTCGAAGCGATCGACAAAGAGCTCAGCAAGTTTGACCATCCCGAGGTGGAAATCCGAGTCCTCCAGCGGGCAGTCGGTGGGATCACCCTCGCCGATGCGACGTTGGCTAGCGCCTCGGATGCTGTCATCCTCGGTTTCAACGTGATCCCAGACGACAAGGCTCGTCAACTCGCCGATCAGCGTAATATCGAGATTCGTCGTTACAGCGTTATTTACAAGCTGACCGACGATATCCGGATGATGATCGAAGGCCGGCTCAAGCCCGAGGAGCGTGTCGTCGAGCTCGGCCGTGCACTCGTCAAGCAGGTCTTCTCGATCAGCCGTGTCGGCACGATCGCAGGTAGTTACGTGATGCAAGGATCGATCCAGCGTGGATGCCGAATTCGAGTCAGTCGCGATCAACGCGTGATCGGAGACTACCAGCTCGACACCCTGCGACGAATTAAAGAGGACGTCAAAGAAGTCCCACGTGGGATGGAGTGCGGTATTCGCTTGGCAGGGTTCAACGACATCAAGCAAGACGATGTTTTGGAAGCCTACCGGATCGAACAAGTCGCTCGCAAATTGGAGTGAGACCAGCTCCAGGTAGCCTGGGCAACGGATGTTGATCGATAGGCGCGGTGGACGAATCAATCAGTTCTCCACACGCTCCTAATCGGATGGATTCTGTGCCTCGTCCACCATTAGAAACGTAAGATTTCAAAGACCATTCGTCGCCCGGTCTTTTTCTCCGCCGCCGCCCTTTTGTCCCCCTCTCAAAATTGTCAACTCGTCGCCAACTCAAAGCCGCTGAAGCGATTCGCGAAGTGGTCGCTACCGCAGTTCTGACCGATATTCGCGACCCGCGGGTCCGCGACGTGACGGTCATTTCGGTCGACGTGTCGCCGGACATGCGCGAGGCGAAGGTTTCGGTGAGCGTGATGGGCGACGATTCCCAAAAAGAACTCTCCATTCGCGGATTACAGAACTCAGCTGGGTTTTTACAGAGTAAGATTGCCAATCGGCTCGATACGCGGTACACCCCTCGCCTCACTTTTGAGCTCAACCGAGGTCAAGAGAATGCGCTGGCGGTCCACGAAATCTTAGCCCGGTTGCAGGCAGAGAAGGAAGGCAATCCGGTTGCCGGGACGACCGATGCCCCCCCGCCCGAGAGTCCGGATCAGACCTCGGACGAACTCTGAACCCCCACCCTGAACACTCCCTCACTCTATTCTCTATGTCCGCATCGAATCGCACAAAACTCATCTCCAAGCTGCACACTGCTCTGAAGAAGCACTACAGCGTGCCGCCGGCCAGCCCTTCACGCCCGCTGTTGGAGCATGCGTTGTATGCCTGTCTGCTCGAAGATTGCCCCAGCGAACTGGCCGACGAAGGGCTGGCGAAACTGGAGCAGGACTATTTTGACTGGAACGAAGTTCGCGTGACGACGGTCTCCGAATTGGCAGGCGTGCTCTCCAATCTGCCCGACCCGAACAAAGCCGCCTCCCGCTTGAAGGCGAATCTGCAGGGGATCTTTGAAGAATTCTATTCCTTTGATCTCGATCATCTTAAAAAAGAGAATCTTGGCAAAGCTGTCGCGAAGTTTGAGAAACTTCCGTCGATGACACCCTTTGTGCTCAGCTATATCATCCAACATGGCTTGGGCGGGCACTCGATCCCAATCGATTATTCCGCCATGGTGATCATGCACGTCAGCGGAATCGCCAACCAGAACGAAGCGTCCGATGGGCGCGTGCCAGGCCTCGAACGAGCGGTCCCCAAGAGCAAAGGAATCGAGTTCGCCAGTCTCTTGCATCAACCTGCAGTGGCACTGTTAGTCGACCCCGACGACCAGTCAGCACGCAAACTCCTTGAAGCGGTCTCGAAAGGTAGTTCCGCTGAACTGGACGAGTGGCTCGTCAGCAAGAAGGCTGCCAAGAAACGCGTGGCCAAACGCAAGGCTGAAGAACGCGAGACCGCTAAAGCCGAAGCCGAGGCGGAGGCCGAAGCCGAAGCGATTGCCGCCGCTCCCACAGGTAAGAAAAAACCTATCCGCTCGGCAGCCAAAGCGACTTCGACGACCAATAAACCCAAAGCGAAGAAGAAACCGACCGCCGCCAAGGCGAGCGATCCTGCGGCAGCCAAGACCCCCGCCGCGAAAGCGGATACTACTCAGTCAAGCGATAAGAAGACGGCGGCGGCCAAAGCTACCACTCCCAAACCATCGACGAAGAAGAAGGCCAGCAAAAAACCAACAGCGGCGAAGCCGGCCGCCAGCTCCGAATCGACGACTAAAAAGAAAACAGCCGCAAAAGAAAAGACCACCACTGCGAAGAGCGATGCGAAATCCAGCAGCGGTAAGAAAACCACCAATCGCAAACTCACCAAACAAAAACCACGCTAGACCGTCGCGTTTGGCAACGACGCCGAAGGAATTACCATCATGGCAGGTCACTCCAAATGGGCCAATATCCAACACCGCAAAGGGCGCGTCGACGCAGCCCGCGGGAAGCAATGGAGCAAGCTGAGTAAAGCGATTATCGTAGCCGCCAAAACCGGTGGCGGTGACCCAGCCGCCAACATCCGCTTGCGCAAAGCAATCGATGATGCCAAGGCGGTCTCGATGCCCAAAGACAATATCGAAAGAGCCATCAAGCGGGGCACCGGCGAACTCGGTGGCGATGCCGTCGAAGAGGTGCTCTACGAGGGCTACGGCCCCGGCGGCGTGGCAGTGATGTGCTTGGCACTAACAGACAACCGCAATCGCACCGCCCCCGAACTGCGAACGATGTTCGGCAAACATGGTGGTGAACTCGGCAAGACCGGATGTGTGTCCTACCTGTTCGAACGCAAAGGCCTGTTCCTGTTTGCACCGGGCACCGACGAGGATCGCGTCACCGAGATTGCTCTGGAGAATGGGGCTGAAGACGTCGAGGCTGATGCTGACGGGCAGATTCAAGTTACCTGCCCTCCCGAGAACTATGACGCCTTGTCCGATGCATTCGACGCAGCAGAATTGGAAGCCGATGTGAGCGAGGTGACTCAGATCGCATCCACCAATGTCGACCTCGACTCGTCGGCATCCGGCCAAGTCATGTCGCTGCTCGAAGCCCTCGACGATCACGACGACATTCAGACCGTCAGTGCGAATGCTAATTTCTCCGAGTGATTCCCCTGACCATCCAGTGACATCAGGGGCTGCCGCAGCTCTCTGATTCGTGACCAGTCTGACTCTCGAAAGCGATCCGGCTCAGTTCCCTTCTGCCGGGATATCTTGGGCGGTGACTTTTGCCAGTTCGGCTTCGTACTCAGCAATCGCTTGCTGATCCACGTCGTCAGTCACGGTCCGGTTTTTCTCGTCGCCACAACCGGCGATCGAAGCGAAGAAGAGAAAAGCGGTAAGGTAGGAGCAAAGTTTCATCGAATGGGGCTCGTTCAAAAAAGGTTATCGGTTGACCAACGAAAACAGGTTTAACCCGAGTCACTGGGTGTGTTGAGAGGCGAAAGGGCGCTCGCATCGATCAGAAATCACCGTCGATCGTTTCGCGACCAGATCGTGTGCCGAGCGCACCCCAAAGCCCGTAGGGGCTCGGGGCTCCAGGGTTGTTGTTGAGCCAAATGGAGTTTGCCGAGGAATTGCCCGACTCAATGGAATCCGTTACGAAGCGAACCGCACCATCCCCCATCAAGACGTGACAGCCGCCTGCGTGGCGACTGGACATGGTGGCAATCAGTGTGGTTCCCAGGGCGTTGTAAGGGCCGCAGACCTCGCGGTTGGGAGCAAGGATGGTCATGCATCCAGAGAACAGCGGTCCATGATCTGCCCAGCGATACCCACGTGCAAAAAGTTTGCGGGAAATCATGTGGTAGTCAGAATGCCAGAATTGCGGTCGCTCCGGGTCGACCAAAGGTTGGCAAACCGAAGGGTTGTTGCGGATCGCTGCTAGCGAGACGCCGGGGGCGCTGCTGTTGGCAGACGATTCCGTCGTGATCGTTCGTTTATCATTGTCTCCGACATCGGAAAGGATTTCGCCCATCGCGATCGTATTGGACAATCCATCAAGGCAATCGCGGAACTTGGTAGTATCGAGCGGTTTGAAAAAGCCGCGGTGGGCTGCGTTGGCTTGATTCGACGCGCCTGTGGTTGTCGCGGTTCGCTGGGCGTTCCAAGGGCCAAAGTAAACTCGCCATGACGAGTCACCGACGCATGCGGCGTAGTTCGTTCGGCCGAGTGCAGGAAGCCCAAACCCAGGGTCGCTCGGGCAGCGATAGGCGGTGACCTCGGTCGCCCAAGGGATGTATTGAATGTTATCTGGGGTCGGCCCCATCGGCGGCCAGGGCGGCGATTGCACCGCACCATCGGTTCGCGTCAGGTTGGGGTTGGATATTTGCTGCCAGAGTGCTTGCTGCTCGATATAAGGCAGCATGGGAACGAGCGTGCTCAACCGATATCGGTTTCCCAAGCTGGAAGCACGAAAATAGCTATCAGGAGTTCCCGGCTGGGTACCGGTGCCGTGGGTGGGTACCTGGTCGAATGCAGAGTGATAGTTGTGAATCGCAAGCCCGATTTGCTTGAAATTATTGCTGCAGCTCATCCGCCGCGCCGCTTCGCGGGCCGCCTGCACGGCCGGCAACAGCAAGCCCACGAGGACTCCGATAATAGCGATGACGACTAACAGCTCCACTAATGTGAAACCGCGGTGTTGCTTCGGATGGTTCATGGCAATTCTCCTCGAAAAGAAGGGCGGAGTGTTGTTCGCCCGGAATGACAAGCAAGGTCGCCTTGGAGGCGTGTAGCGGGATTCTAACACACTTTAGTGGCTAGGATCGTTATCGCTCTGGAAAAAGAGACAGGTTTTTCTCGCCTGTCAAGGGGCGTTGTTTGGGGGGGCTGGGAGTGCGTAATGAGGCGGCCGGCGAGGCCGCCCATTCGTCATCCGCCTCGTCTCTCAGGCTGCAAAACCGCGAGCTGATTGATTCGCTGTCGTCGCCGCAATGTTGATCCGGGTGCCGTAAGGCCCCGGGTAACGCCGCCCACCCGGTCGCTTGCGCGTCTCGGCTCAATGAATCGCCAGCCCGGGTAGGTACCGGCTAGCGCCGCCTACCCGGCCGCCGGCTCGGCTCAATACCTCGACAGCTCGGAAAGGTGAGGGGGGGCGTTGATGGAGGACGTCGAGTGCAGGCGGCGTGACGGGGTTGCTTGCTGCGCCGCTCTGCGTCGCGTTAGAATGTCGGAGGCCATTCAATTTCTCGCGAGGGAGCCAGATGCGATTGTCTGATTCGAATTTGATTTCGCTTGATACGAAACGCCCGTTCGCGGTGCGAGTTGTCACGGTTCTGGTAATGGCGGTTCTCATCTCGCTGTCGATGAACGGGGCTCATGGCTTTGCCGCCGATTTCTCCGAGGCGGAACAACACTTCTTTGCTGGACGATACGAGCAGGCGGAAGCAGCGGCTGCCGCGGAGGTCGATCGCGGCATCTGGAACGAACGCTGGCCCCGATTGCTGATCCAGTGCCAACTCACGACAGGCCAGTACGCCGCCGCGCTGCAGACCTACGACGCGGCGGTCGAGCGTTACCCGACCAGTCTCACGCTGCGAATGTTGGGCGTCGAGGCGATGCGGTACAACCAATTACCCGACCGTGCGGCCGATTCAAAAGCTCGGATCCTGCAGCTCGTTCAGACGATACCGGGCCGTTTCGCTAGCCGTGAGAACTTGGTCGCCGCCGGCCGCTATTTCGCCGACCGTGGTGAGGACGCAAGGCAAATTCTGGCCTTGTTCTACGACCGTGTCCGTGATGCGGACCCCACGTTCATGCCGGCGTACATCGCTACCGCGGAACTGGCTTTGGAAAAGGGGGACTACAAGGTTGCGGCCGAAACACTGCAACAGGCACAGCGGGTCGGGACATCCAATCCACGCGTCGCCTACCTGTTGGCGCGCGCTTGGGAACCGAGTGATTCCGAGAAAGCCACCCAGGCCATCGCGTCGGCCCTGCAACAAAACCCGAAGCACATACCTAGTCTGCTCTTGGTCGCCGACCATGCGATCGACCGTGAAAAGTATGACGAGTCGGAGTCGACTCTCCAGCAGGTATTGTCGATCAACCCGCACGAACCAGAAGCCTGGGCCCTCCGCGCGGTCCTCGCTCACCTGCGTGGTGAGAGCGACATCGAGGTCTTGATGCGCGCTGCTGCCTTGAGCACTTGGGAGAACAATCCGCAGGTCGATCACTTGATCGGCCGCAAGCTGTCACAGAAATACAGGTTTCAAGAGGGCGCGGACTATCAACGACAGTCGCTATCAATGGACGCAGGTTACTCCGCCGCTCGGTTCCAGTTGGCGCAGGACTTATTGCGACTGGGATACGATGACGTGGGCTGGCAAATCGCGCACGAGGTGGCAGACGAGGACGAATACAATGTCGTTGCTCACAACTTGATTCAGCTCCACGACCGACTCAAAAACTTCAGTGTGTTGGAGATGGGCGGGATTCACGTCCGCATGGATCCGCAAGAGGCTGAGGTTTACGGTGATGCGGTGCTCGAACTTTTAACCGAGGCGGAGGCGGTGTTGTGTGAGAAGTATGACATCCAACCCACTGCGCCGATTGTTGTTGAGATCTTTCCCGAGCAGAAGGACTTCGCAATCCGCACCTTTGGGTTGCCCGGCGGCGCGGGGTTCCTGGGCGTCTGTTTCGGTCGCGTGATCACCGCCAACAGTCCCGCCTCGCAAGGGCCGCGCCCGAGCAATTGGCGTAGCGTGCTGTGGCACGAATTTTGTCACGTGGTCACGCTTGAAAAAACCAAGAATCGAATGCCCCGCTGGCTCAGCGAGGGAATTTCCGTCTACGAAGAGCGGCAGCGAAACCCCGCTTGGGGCGAATCGATGACGCCCCAATATCGTCAAATGTTGCTCGACGAGAACCTGACCCGGGTTAGCAACTTGAGTGCCGCGTTCCTGAGCCCTCCCTCAGCGATTCATCTACAGTTCGCCTATTTTGAATCATCGCTCGTGGTCGAGTTCCTGATCGAAAATCACGGAATCGACGCGCTCCAACAAATCTTGAACGACCTCGGCGATGGCTTGGCAATCAACGATGCGCTCGCTCGCTCGGTTGGATCGATCGACAGACTCGATAGTCAATTCGCCGATTACGCACGCGGGCGTGCAGAGTCGTTCGCCCCAGAGGCGGATTGGTCCCAAGACGAGTTACCTGAACAGCGATCGGTGGAAGAACTGCAGGCGTGGGTCGACGAGCACCCAAATAATTATTGGGGGCTCCGAGGGATCGCCGAAGCTCTGGTGGCGGCGCGACAGTACGAAGCGGCCAAGGGCCCGTTGGAACGCTTGCAGGAGCTTGACGCCGTAACGGCCGAACGCGGTGGGCCGCTGGAGATGCTGGCCGCCGCCTACCGGGAGACAGATGAAACCGAGCAGGAGCGTCAGACGCTCGAGAAAATTGTCGAACTTTCCAGCGATGCTTTGCCGGCGCTGCGGCGTTTAATGGAGATGGCCGCCGAACAAGAAAACTGGAGTCAGCTCGCCAACTACGCTCAGCGAGTCCTGTCGATCAATCCGTTGATACCGGTCGGGCACGAGCAATTAGCGCGAGCGGCCGAGCGGCGTGATCGACCCGCCGAGAGCGTGCGGCCCCTGCTCGCCCTCTCCACCATGGACCCGATCGATCCCGCCGCAATCGACTTTCGCATCGCCCAAGCCATGGCAGCGACCGACCAAGTCGAGCAGGCGAAACACCACGTTTTGCGCGCTCTCGTCGAAGCCCCCCGCTACCGCGACGCTCATCGCTTGCTATTACAATTGTCCGAGGAGTCGGCTTCCCCACCCAGCGACGACAAACCCTCCAGCGGCACGGAAGAAGCTAGCGACGAGGAACAACCCGCTAGCGAGCGACCGCCTAGCGGCAGGGGTGAGGAAACGCCAGTTGGCGAAGACATGTCTAGCAACGAGGACGCAATTGGCGACGAGGAACTGTCCGGCGAGGAACAAGCGTCGGCACCGGAGTTGGGTGAGGTGAATCCATGATTGTTCGACTTTCACCACGGAACATGCTGCTCGGGCTGACTACCGTCATTGTCCTCTGTTCCGGTGTCGCCATGGCTCAGCGGGGCTGGTGGCGGGACGGTCCTTCGACGGATCGAAATGGCGTCCCCGATTGGGAAATCGACGAAGAATTTCCAAGCGACATGTTCACGTTCGTGCGCATTAAATACGACTCCTATGGCGGCCGTGGCCGACGTGGCGGCAGCTGGCGCACCGATCACCGTGACAGCGATCTGAACTTTTCACTTCGTCTGCAGCAATTGACCACCTTGAAAGTCAATCCGGAACCGATCGTTTTGGAGCTGACCGACGAAGAACTCTTCGATTACCCGTTCATCTATATCATCGAACCCGGATCGCTGGTCTTCAGCGAAGCGGAAGTGAACGCGCTGCGCCGCTATTGCCTCAATGGAGGTTTTCTGATGGTGGACGATTTCTGGGGCGATTCGCAATACGAGAATCTGCGGTGGGAGTTGCAGCGTGTCTTTCCGGATCGCACACCGAAAGAGGTACCGCTGTCGCACGAGATTTTTCATAACGTGTACGACCTCAAGGAAAAACCCCAAGTCCCTGCGATCAACTCTGCCCGCCGCGGCTACAACGGTAGTATCGGCACATTTGAGCGGACCCGGGACGGCAGCGACACGTCAACGCCCCATTACCGTGCAATCTATGACGATGCCGATCGCATCATGGTTTTTATCTGCCACAACACCGACCTTGGCGACGGATGGGAACGGGAAGGCGAAGACCAATGGTATTTTGAAGAGTTCTCCGTCAAGAAGGCATATCCAATGGGAATCAACATCGTGACCTACGCGATGACCCATTGAAAGCGGCAAACAGGTAAGACTGAGTTCGCATTGCCCCCGCTATCGACACGACGCCGACATTTCCCGTCCACTGATTATCAGCACCTCTTACGGAAAACACCTTGCCGATGCCTATGGAAACCATGTCCCTCGAGGAGGAAGCCCGCGTTGTCGAACAGATCCGTACCGGACGCGAGCAGATCAGCCGAGAGCTTTCGAAAGTCATTGTCGGTCAACAGGACGTCATTGAGCAGCTATTGATTTGTTTGTTCGCCGGTGGCCATTGTTTAATCACGGGAGCGCCAGGGCTCGCCAAAACATTATTAGTCAGCAGCGTTGCGAAGGTCTTTCATCTCAACTTCCAACGTATTCAGTTCACCCCCGATTTGATGCCTGCCGACATCACCGGCACGGAGATCCTCGAACAAACCGAAGACGGACGCCGCCAGCTGCAATTTGTCAAAGGCCCTATTTTTGCCAACGTGATTCTGGCTGACGAAATCAATCGCACGCCGCCGAAGACGCAAGCGGCGCTGCTCGAGGCGATGCAAGAACACCAGGTCACGGCGACCGGTCGACGACACAAATTGGAGGAACCGTTCTTCGTCTTGGCGACGCAGAACCCGATCGAAATGGAGGGAACCTATCCTTTACCGGAAGCTCAACTCGATCGATTCATGTTCAATGTGATCATCGACTACTTGCCCAAAGAAGACGAACTCGCCGTTGTGCTGCGAACCACCTCGTCGCGACCTGAACCGATTGAGCCGCTCTTCAGTGGCGAAGATGTTACGCGGTTTCACGAAGCGGTCCGCAAAGTCCCGATCGCCAACGAAGTGGGAGCCTACGCGGTTCGACTCGCCGCCTCGACACGACCTGGACGTGAGGGCACACCGGACTTCGTTGACAACTGGGTGAGCTGGGGGGCCGGCACGCGAGCCGCTCAAACTTTGGTGCTGGGGGCGAAGGCGAGAGCCCTGCTTAATGGAAACGCCCATGTCAGTATCGAAGACATTCGCGCTCTGGCCAGGCCGACGCTGCGGCATCGTGTGCTGCTGAGTTACAAGGCGGAGGCCGAGGGGGTCACCATCGAAAATGTGATCGACAAATTGATCTCGACCGTTCCTACCTCAGTCTCCTGAACGGATTGCCATGGCCAGTGTAGATCCAACGAGCAAGCGCCCCCACCGCGTCGACGATCGAGCTACCGATCAGCGGGTGTCCGCGTCGGCCCAGATCGATCCGTTGGCGGTGATGCGGATCAAGGATCTGCAGCTGCGTGCCAAGGCCGTCGTCGAAGGCTTCTACAATGGTCTGCACCGCAGTCCGTTTCACGGTTTTTCCGTTGAGTTCAGCGAATACCGCCCTTACACCATTGGCGACGATCTCCGCGGGCTCGACTGGAAGCTCTTCGCACGCAGTGATCGATACTACATCAAAAAGTTTGAGGATGAGACGAATCGTCGCTGCTATCTGGTCCTGGACCAAAGCCAATCGATGGGGTTTGGATCCGGGGATTATGCGAAGATTGAGTACGCGCGGACTTTGGTCGCGACGCTCGCCTACTATCTCACCCTGCAGCGCGACAGCGTTGGGTTGCTGACCTTCGATGAAGCGATCGGCGATTTCATCAGTGCCCGAAACCGCTCGGGACACCTGCGGCAGATCTTCGTCGCCCTCGCGAGAGACATCCGTGGTACTGGGACGAATCTAGAAGTTCCCCTGCGACAGATCGCTTCCTTAATCCAGCGTCGCGGCCTGGTAATTCTCGTTTCCGACCTGCTCGCTCCCCCGGATTCCCTGCGGACCAACCTCGCGTACCTGAGATCCCGGGGGCACGAGGTGATGATTCTGCGGGTCATCGATCCCGCCGAAAGGCAGTTGCAAATCGAGTCACCCAGCATGATTGTTGATATGGAATCGGGGAGAGAGATCTACATCGATCCGGAAGCGGCCCGTGGTGATTACATCGAGCGTTTCGAAGAGCATGAGCGGCAGATGCGAGGAATTTGTGATTCACTCGGTGTCGATTTCTTTCCTGTCGCGACTGACCAACCTGTCGAGCAGGTTCTGTTTCATTTGATCGATTCGCAACAACGCCGCAGTTCCCGTACGGCGCGTAGCGGGATGCTCGCCAGTGCCAAGCGATCCGGAGCCGCCACATGAGCTTGCTGGCACCACTCTATTTTGCCGGAGCACTCGCGATCGGGTTGCCGATTCTGTTCCACATGGTTCGCCGTCGGCCGCGTGGTGAAGTCAAATTCAGTTCGTTGATGTTCTTGCGGCCCACACCGCCGAAGTTGACGCGGCGGAGCAGGCTTGATAATTGGCTACTGCTCCTGATCCGCGCGCTAGCTTTGTTGCTCCTCGCGGCGGCGTTCACACGCCCCTTCTTACGCAGTTCGACGAAGTCGGATGCGGACCTGCCGAGCCGCCGGATGGTGATCGCCGTCGATACGAGCGCCAGCATGCGACGCGATGGACTCTGGGAGCAAGCTCAAGTAAAGATCGAGGAGGTGTTGTCAGACCTTCGCCCCGGTGACGAGATTGCGTTGGTTGCGTTCGACGATACGCCGAGAACTCTACTGCGTTTCGATCGATCCAATCGTTTGTCTCCTCCGCAAGTTAGGACGTCGGTCAAGTCGCTGCTCGCTGACTTGCAACCATCATGGGCGGCGACCGATTTGGGACGGGCACTCGGATTCGCAGCCGATTTGGCGGTCACCTACGAACCCCAGGTCAGTCCCGAGAGCTCGAGCACGTCACAGGATTCCCCCGCCGTCGCAGCGTCTTCGGCGAGCGGGCCGGCGCAGTTGATCTTCGTCACCGACATGCAGACGGGCAGCAAGATTGAAAGCCTCCAAGGCTATGCCTGGCCTAAGCAGCTGAGTCTTGACATTCGCCAGGTCAGTACGGATCGTAAAACCAACGCAGTCGCGCAGTTGCTCCCGCCGCGAAAGAATGCACCAGCAGAGAAGACTGGGGTTCGCGTGCGGGTTTCCAATTCAGCCGATGCGGATCAATCCGCGTTCCTCATCAGCTGGACCGACCGCGACGGTCAGCGCATCGAGGGTTCTGAGATGCCCATTCAGGTGCCCCCGGGGGAGTCACGCGTGATGCGGATGCAGTCACCGGCTCCGGACGCCACGGCGTTGACCCTCCACGGCGATGACCAGGACTTTGATAACTCGTGGTATGTCGTCAGCCCCCAACCTGAGTCGCTTCAACTGCTGCACCTTGGCGATGATGCTGCCGATCCACGCAGCAGCTTGCTCTACTACCTGCAGCGGGTGCCGCTGAGCACACGACAACGGTCAGTGGCGACGCAAACGATGCCGCCTGATGATTTGACACAGGCCCCTGACCCGAATCTCGTGCCCTTGGTTGTGGTGACGGCACCCTGTTCGCCCGATACCGCCGCGCTGCTGCATGAGTACATCACCGCGGGCGGACGGCTCCTGTGCGTGCTCGCTGGCGATCGCGAGATTCCAACGGCGATGGCATCCCTGCAGTCGCTCACCCGAGTGGATGATTTGCGAGTTACCGAAGCAGCCGTGGATGACTATGTGATGCTGTCGCGAATTGATTTTCGTCATCCCATCTTCGCCGCGATGTCGGATCCACAGTTTAACGATTTCACGAAGATTCGATTTTGGTCTCACCGGACGCTTTCCGGCATTCCCGGATCCTGGGATGTGCTGGCACGATTTGACGATGAAGACCCGGCATTGGTCGAGCAGACAATTGGCATGGGCCAGCTATGGGTGCTCGCAGCAGGTTGGCAACCCGAAGCGAGCCAGTTGGCATTGTCAACGAAGTTCATCCCGTTGATCTTCAGTTTGTTCGAATCCAACGCGAGATCTCTCCAGGACAGCAACCAACTGGCGGTTGGGGACAAACCGTCTTTGGAACCATCGCCGACTGCCCGCATCACCCTGCCAGACGGTGCGGAGCTCGCTTATCGGGAGGCCGCCGATCTGCAGACGTTTGCTTGGCCAGGAATCTATGCCGTCGCGGACGATGACTTGTCGCAAACCCTCGCAGTGAATTTGGATAACGCTGAGAGTCAGACGGCAACGATGGGAGCGGACGCACTGGAACGTTTCGGCGTCCGTTTGGGAGCGACGCTTTCAACTGCGGACGAGCTCAGCAATCAACGCCAGCTCCACGACCGCGAGCTCGAGAGCCGCCAGCGTTTGTGGCAGTGGCTGCTCGTAGCAGCCTTGGCATTACTCGGCCTCGAGACCTTCCTTGGAGGTTGGCTCAGCAGACCGCGACCAGCCGCACCGGAGGTATCGCCATCATGACGATTTGGCGTATCCGAAGCGTCCTCGATCCGGGCGTCACTCGCACTCCCACCACGCGGGTAGGAAATATCGTTTTGGCGTATCCGCTGCAACGACCCCTGCAACTTTTCACGATTGTTACGAGGTAGGAACGATGCACGATAAGCTGCTCAACCGAATCGCTCCCGTGACACGCCGAATGCGCGCCGTCCGCCGCTGGCAACTCTGGGCCCTGGTCGCCTTCGCTGCCGCCCTGATCGGCATGGTGATGTTGCAATCTGCCGAGACGTACCAGTGGAGCGGTCCTCAATTGGCGATTGGGTTGCTGATCGTTACGGTGGTCCTATTGATCATCGTGGCTGTGATTGCCGGTTCGAGCTTTCGCAACCCTCGCCAGGTGGCCTCGCAAATTGAACAGCGTTTTCCGAGTTTGGATCAACGATTGCTCACCGCTCTGAGCCAGCCGGATGCTGAGAGACGGCAACTGGGGTACCTGCAGCGACGGGTGATCAAAGAGGTCCATGACCATTCCCGTTCCCATCGCTGGATCGATGTCGTGCCCGCCCGGCGGCTGCAATGGAGCCGGATGTTAGGCATCGCGGCGACGGCGGTCTGGGCCGTTGTGCTCGGTTTGCTCATGTCATCGCATCCTGGGCCGCAATCACACGCGGTCGCTTCGCGACTCGATCCCGTTTGGAAAATCGTTGTCGAACCGGGGGACGCGGCAGTCGAACGCGGCAGCAGTTTCGTTATTTCAGCAAGATTCAGCGGTGTCGATGCCGGCGCCGTGCCCAGTGATGCTGATCTTGTCTGCACGGCGACCGATGGCAGTCAACGACGCATTTCCATGAAGCGGAATCTGGCTGACCCCGTGGTGAGCGGCTTCCTCGCATCGGTAAATGAAGATTTTAGCTACCAAGTCGTTGGCGAAGATTGGACGAGTGAATCGTTTACGATCGATGTGTTCGAGTTCCCGAAGCTGGTTCGCAGCGATGCGGATCTGGCATACCCCGAATACACCGGAATGAAGAACAAACGCGTCGAAGACACCGTCCGTGTTTCTGCGGTCGAGGGGACGAAAGTGAAATGGATCTGTTTCGTTAACAAGCCGGTCGCTGAGGGCGAACTCATCACCAAGGATGGTGAGCGGATTGTTCTTCGTCGTGATCCAGAGAATCGAGGGGCGCTGTCAGCGGAAATCGATCTGCAAGAAACTCAGCGATATACGGTGAGCTTGATCGATGAAGAAGGACGCAAGAACAAGTATCCCCCCGAGCTCGTTACCCGTGTGTTGGCGAACCAACCTCCCCGTTTGAAGCTAGCCGTCGCCAGAGACGTGATCGTTTCACCGCTGGAGGAATTGCCGCTCGCAGCGGAAGTACGAGACGATTATGGTGTTACCGCAGTCGGCTTAACCTACGTCTTTGCGGATCAATCAAGCGAAGACATCCCGTTAGAAAAGTCGATCGCCCGGGGTGAGACGAGACAAGTAGGTCATTTGATCGAGTTGGAAAAGCTCGGCGCCGAACCCGATCAACTTCTGTCCTATCATTTCTGGGCCGACGACGTCGGTCCCGGCGGCCAGCCTCGGCGTACCCACAGCGATCTGTACTTTGCCGAAGTACGCCCTTTCGAAGAGATCTACCGCGAAGGCGAGCCGCCACCAGGTGGACAATCTCAGCAGTCTCAGCAAGCCAACCAGGCTAGCCAGAATGCCGAGCAGGCCCAGGAGCTTGCCGATCTACAAAAGGAGATCATCAGTGCGACCTGGACGGTGATACGTCGCGAAACACGCGATCAGCCCACAGCGAATTTTGCTTCGGACACGCTGTTTTTGATGGAATCACAAGCCGAAGCAATCGAGATGCTCGAGCCGCTTGCCGAGGGAGTCGATGACCCGCAATCGCAGCAGTTTGTCGAAGCTGTCCGCACCCACATGCAGACGGCGATGGCGAAATTGACTGCCGCGGAAGCCGACAATCACGCCGATCCGCTCGACCTGGCACTCAGCGCTGAACAATCCGCCTACGGGGCTCTGTTGAAACTTCGCGCTCGCGAATTCGAGGTCGTCCAGTCTCAGCAGCAACAGCAGCAACAGAGCAGCTCCAGCTCCTCTGCTCAGCAGCGGCAGCAACAGCTCGATGAACTGGAACTCGACCAAGACGAGAACCGCTACGAAACGCAGCAGCAGGCACAGGAAACGCCGGCCCAGGAAGAACAGCGAGAAGTCCGTCAGGTGCTCAATCGGCTCCGTGAGCTGGCGCGCCGCCAAGAGGACCTCAACGAACAACTCGCGCAGTTGCAATCCGCTCTCGAGCAATCCGAGACGGAGGAGCAGCAGGAGGAGATCCAGCGGCAGCTCAAACGACTTCGCGATCAACAACAAGAGTTACTGCGCGAGACCGACGAACTCTCCGAGAGAATGCAGCAACCCGAGAACCAAGAGAGTATGCAGGAGGCGTCCGAGCAGCTCGAGCAGACCCGAGAGAATGTTCGCCGCGCCGCCGAGGCGCTGCAGCAAGACGACGCGGCGGAAGCACTGACTGCGGGGAAACGCGCCGAACGCGAGTTCGAGGAGATGCGGGACGATTTCCGCCAACGTGCCGCCGGCGAGTTCAACGATGCCGTTCGCCAGATGCGAAATGAAGCTCAAGAACTCAATCAACAACAAAAACAGATTGCTCAACAGTTGCAAGGAATCGAACAAGCTGATCAGCCAGGGCTGCGGGCGGGAAATTCGCGTCAGCAAGTGCTCGACACGCTCGAGGATCAACAGGAACGCCTTGGCGAACTGCTCGAACAAATGCAAGACACCGTTGAGCAAGCCGAGACTGCAGAACCCTTACTCGCTCAGAAACTCTACGACTCCTACCGCAAATCAAAACAGCGACAAATCGAAGAGCAATTGCAGAACACGTCGGAACTGTTTAACCGCGGGTTCGATCCGCAAGCTCGTGAGCTCGAACGCCAGGCCAGCGAAGGGGTCGACGAACTGCGTGAAGACCTCGAGGACGCGGCCGAGTCGGTGTTAGGCAGCGAGACAGAAGCATTGCAACGGGCCCTCGGTGAACTCGAACAGCTCTCGGAAAGTTTGGAGGAAGAAATCGAACACTCGGACCCAACGCGCCGCGGCCAGGAGTCTGGTGCAGCCAACAATAGTCCAGCCAACGATCAACCCGCTGGCGACGAGCCACCGCAGGAACCCGGCCCAACCGGTGAGTCGGCGGGCCAAGGTGCAGCCCAACCAACGGATCAATCGACGGGCCAACCAGGTGAACGCGGTGGCGAGACTTCCCAACAGGATCCCAGCACGCGACCGGGCCAGACGCCTGGCAGCGGTCAACCATCATCATCACCGGAGAGCCAAGGGCAAGGTCAGGGTCAGGGTCAAGGTCAAGGTCAAGGTCAAGGTCAAGGGCAAGCTCCCGGCGAGCAGCCGCCCTCGGGACCTAGTGACGCCGCGGAACCGGGTGAGGGGGAGGGTCGCCAAGGTGCAGCGCCTCGCGGGCAGAACGACGGCAGCGGAGAAGGGGGTGGGTTGAGCCAATATGCCGCCAACAACCCCGGTGGCTCGCCGCTTACCGGCGACGGGTTTCAGGAATGGTCCGACCGGCTTCGCGACGTGGAGGAAATGGTTGAGAATCAAGAACTTCGTAATCAGGCGGCAAGGATTCGCGATCGGGCACGGGACGTACGGATCGACTTCCGCCGCCGCGCCAAAGAGCCTCAGTGGGCCCTGATCGAAGAGATGATTGCCGAGCCATTGCGTGAATTGAAACGCGATGTCGCCGAAGAACTCATGCGGCGTTCGGCCGAGAAGCATGAGCCCGTGCCAATCGACCGAGATCCGGTACCCGCCGAGTTTAGCGAAGCGGTCCGTCAGTACTACGAAAGTCTGGGGAGCGGACGTTGATAGAGAACGTAATCCTGATGCTGTCTCCTTCTCTCCTCGCTGTGACGGGTGACCGGGAACCCGGTGAATTGCTGTGGGGCGCTCCGAGCTGGATCGTTCCCGCCGCCGTGATCGTGGCCGTGCTCGCAATTTTGGTGGTATGGAACTATTCCCACCGTGTCACGGTTGGGTCCGTGCGTTTGCTCGCGGGCGTATTGAAAATGGCGGCCATCCTCCTCCTCGCGGTCTGTTTGCTTCAGCCACTCCGTAGCGGCACGCGCCCACGAGCCCATGCCAATGTGCTGCCGGTGTTGATTGACAACAGCCAAAGTATGCGGCTCAAGCCGGCCGGGAGCGATCAGGCACGCGGCGATCGAATCGCGGAGTTGTTCGGCGATGATGAGTCGTGGTGGGTCCGGCTGGCTCAAACCTTCGACGTCCGCAACTACTCATTCGATGCCCGACTCGAAGCCATTGATGATCCCGTTGAGTTGCCTCTCGACGGCTATGTCTCCTCCTTAACCGGCAGCCTTCAGAACCTCGCCGAGAGATTTGTTGAGCGGCCGGTTGGTGGCGTGCTGCTGTTTACTGATGGAAACATGACCGACGCGCCTCCTGCCGACTTCGATTGGAGCCAACTTGGATTTCCGATCTACGCAGTTCTCCCGGAACAGGAGGAGGAGGTTCGTGATCTACGAATCGCAGGCGTCAGTACGACGCAGACTGATTTTGAATCGGCTCCACTGACCGTGCGTGTTGCCGTGGACGCGGTCGCGATGGGGAAAACCGAGGCGGTCGTGCAAATCCGAGATGCAACGAATAACCAGGTCATCGAGGAGAAGTCCATCGCAGTCGATGCCAGTGGCAAGGCAAAAGAGGTTCGCTTTCAGTTTCGCCCCGACTCCAGTGGCGTCCAGTTCTATTCGGTCAACGTGTTTCGCGAATCCGATCGCCAAGCGATGGAGCAGATCAATCGATCGGGCCAGCGACCTGGCGACGCTAGTGGAGAGCAGGGCCGTCAGCGAGGGACTGAGTCGGTACCGAGCGATGCCACAGACTTGTCGAACGATTCCGACGAAGCGACTTTGGTAAACAATCGACGCCTCGTCGCTGTCAATCGAGCCATTGGCCCCTATCGGGTGCTCTACGTGGCAGGCCGTCCCAACTGGGAATTCAAATTCATTCGTCGCGCCTTGCAGGAGGACGCCGAGGTCCAACTCGTCGGGTTGCTACGAATCGCCAACAAGGAACCCAAGTTCAGCTTTCGCGATCGCGGCGTCAATGAAACCAACCCTCTATTTGCAGGCCTCGGAGCTGATGCCGAAGACGCGGCGGCCCAGTACGATGAGCCCGTGATTCTCCGCTTGGGGGTCAAGGAATCGGAGGAGCTGAGCGACGGGTTCCCTGAGTCGGCAGAGGAATTGTTCGGGTACCATGGCGTGATCCTGGACGATATTGATCCCGAGTTTTTCTCGCCCGATCAGCTGCTGTTGCTACGTCAGTTCGTGGCGACTCGCGGCGGTGGATTGTTAATGCTCGGTGGCCAAGAGATGTTTGCTGACAAGCGATTCGCCGATACGCCGCTTGGTGAGTTGGCTCCCTTTTATTCAGCCGCCGGGGCGACCCGAGGGCGCTCGGGCGCCTTTCAGCTCGAATTCACGCGTGAGGGAATGCTGCAGCCCTGGATACGGCTTCGCGACAATGAAGCTGCCGAACGCAACCGGATCGCAGAGATGCCGTCTTTTACAACGCTCAACTCGATCGGTGACGCCAAACCAGGGGCTTCGACCCTCGCGACGGTCCAGACCGACGACGGACAAACGTCGCCGGCACTGGTCGCCCACCGTTTTGGCAAAGGGCGTTCAGCCGCGATTCCCCTGGGTGATCTTTGGCGGTGGTCGATGCATCGCAACGACAGAAATCGCGATGATCCCGCTCAGGCCTGGCGGCAGATCACCCACTGGCTGGTCAATGAGGTTCCCAAGCGCGTCGAGGTCCGAGTCGAGAGCGGCCAAGATCCCAGCCAACCGGTGACCATCATCGCCTCCGCCCGCGATGAGAGCTATCTACCGCTGGACAACGCGAACGTGGAATTGGAGATCACCCCGATCGGTGGCAAGCCGTTTCCGGTCGTGGCGCGGCCGGACGATCGTAACGCTGGAGAGTACCAAGCCACCTATTGGTCGCGCCAGCCAGGTGGTTACCGCGTCACGGCCAAGGTGACCGCCGGTGATGGCAGCCCAGTCGGCACGGCCACGGCAGGCTGGTCGGCCCAGTCCGATGCGGCGGAGTTCCGCGACCTGCAGCTTAACCGAAAATTGCTCGAGACGATGACTAAGCAGTCCGGTGGCGAGATCGTTCGAGAGGATCGCTTGGAGCAATTCGCCAACGACCTTCCCGATAAAAAGGTGCCCGTGACTGAGGCATGGGTCTACCCAATCTGGCACCACCCGTGGGTGATGATGACGGCGATGTTGTTTCTTTGTTGCGAATGGGGACTCCGACGATGGAAAGGATTGGCATGATGTTCAAGCGGAAACTTCCCGTACTGACCGCGATCTGTCTCTTCGCATTGAGCCAGCCAAGTCAAGCGAACGAAAACGAGCCAACCGACCAGACGTCACGAAGCGAAGTGGTGATCGTTGTCGGCGCACCAGGAACCCCCGAGTATGGGGAGCAATTCGCTGACTGGGCGGACGCCTGGAGCGACGTCTCCGAGCAAGCTGCTGCTGCGGCAACGGTGATCGGTCGATCAGAGACCGACGAGTCGAGCGACCGAGATCGGCTCCAAAAGAGGGTCGCGACCTTCGCCGATTCAAAGCAAGAGGTCCCAAACACGCTCTGGTTGGTGCTGATCGGGCATGGCACATTCTCCCAAGACACGGCCAAGTTCAATCTTCGCGGCCCAGATGTTTCCGCTGCCGAACTCGCCCAATGGCTCGACGGTATCCTAAGTCCTGTCGTGATCGTCAACTGCGCTTCGTCGAGCGGGCCGTTTATCAATCGGCTCTCGGGGCCGAACCGCGTCATCGTTACGGCGACCAAGAGTGGCACTGAGCAGAACTACACTCGCTTTGGCAAATTCATGGCGCAGGCGATTTCGTCGCCGGAGTCGGACTTGGACCACGACGACGAAGTCTCCGTCCACGAAGCGTTTCTGAGAGCCAGTGCGGAAGTCCGGCAGTTCTACGAGGACGAAGGCCGCATCAGTACTGAACACGCTTTAATTGACGATAATGCCGACGCCCGCGGCACCCCCGCCGCCATGTTCCGCGGCACGCGGCCGATCGCCGAGGCCAAAGACGGTGCCCAACTGGACGGTCGGGCAGCGTCCCGTTTTACCCTCACCCCTGCCGCAAAACGACTTCCGTTCACCCCAGCTGAGTTGACGCAGAGAAACGAGCTCGAAACCCGTCTCGAAGAACTGCGAGCGAAAAGATCCTCTCTCGACGAAGCCGCGTTCGACGCTGAACTGGAACCGCTACTCGTCAAGCTGGCAAAAATCTACCGAGCCGCTGAGAAACGCCAGCAAGAAACGGAATGACGAAGAGTGAGCACCCCAGTACGTTTGACAAGTTAAGGTCATTGCCTGCAAACTTGTTCCCCCGTGTGCTCGTCACATGGGAAGCTACGTTTTGAAATTAGAGAATCGAGGCATCGACACGCGTTCCCCTGTCAGCTTGTCTGACAGGAGGCTAAGCCGGCAAGCTTTGCTGTCTGGGGGCAAGCCCGCATGGGAGCGGGGTGAACACCTCATCCTTCTAACCACGAAACAGTGATTCCTGGCAGACAACTGACAGGGAATTTTGCGATCACGTGACTTCAAGGAACTTGGATACGGTAGTGGCATGCTTCACGCGGTTGCCCAATGGGGCGCCGCGGCATGCTCAGTTCGGTCACGACAGAAAAACAGGCCGCAAGACTTTTGTCTTGCGACCTGTTCGCTGTCGACAACGGTCCGCCAGAATTACTGGTCGCTATTGCGTTGGCGATTTTGGCGTTGTTGGCGGTCTCTTGCGTTCATCCTGCGCTCGACGCCATAACGCTTATCCAGGTCGGCTCTCCACTGACGATCAGCCATGTCAGGCCAGTTGTCTTCATCGAAGCCCTGTTGCCCGTCAAGCTGTTCCTGAGTGACGTCCAACACCAATGTGTAGTCGTCCTCATCGATGTCATCGTCGCCCACCTCATCGGGATCCACCTGCACTTTCAGTGCAGCGAATGGTACGGCGAAAAGCTTGTTGCCGACACCGAGGAAGCCGCCGTAGGTAACAGCAACGTAGCTGACTCTGCCCGTGCGGGAATTCATCACGATGTCTTGGATCTCGCCGACGCTTTCGCCTTGCGAGTTCTGAATGTTGTAGCCAATCAGTTGGCTTACACGGATGTTTGCGCCACGCGTGACTTCGTCGAGTCTGCCAGCGTCGGCATCGCCTCTTTGGCGGTTATTTCGGTCACGTGTTGTGGAGTCCTGCGCGGACACGGTTCCGATGGTCAAGCACGCGATCGCTACCGTTGCCACGGCGGATTGGAATGTACGGTTCATTTTAGGTCTCCAATTGGGGGAGGGAGAGAAGGAAAGATCGAGTCGCAACGCTGCAGTTCAGCAGTTGCAAGAGCTCTCGAAGGACGACACTTGCTTCTCAGCTTCGTCCTTAGCGATGCCGTATCGCTCCTGAACTTTACCGACGAGCTCTTCACGCTTGCCATCAACGACGTCGAGGTCATCGTTGGTGAGCTTGCCCCACTGTTGTTGGGCTTGACCTTTTGCTTGTTTCCAGTTGCCTTGGATTTTGTCCCAATTCATTTCATATTCCTTGTAGTTGAGTTAATTAGGCTTCCACGTCGAAAGCACACCTCGACGCAGATGCAATTGGCGGGCCAAAGTTCATCGCCAATCAGTGAGTGCGACTAGATTCTCCTCAGGGCTGTCGCCAAAGGATCCCCATAGAATGCCCGTAGTTTCCTTGCCGAGGACCCGCAGTTTCACGGGCAAAGGCAGGTTCTCGAGCCAGCGATACGGTGTGTGCTAGGATGGAAACCGCGAGATTTTCTTGTTCGCCACACTCGGCTCAATGGTCGGCGTTGAGCCAGCCGATCAAGATTCGCTCAATCCACCGGGAGCCGCGGTCATTCCGTTGCCAGGTTGTTTCCTCGCCCGTCATACGTGGTGGCATGTAGTGCAACTTCGAGGTTGCGAGACAGTCACCGTCGCGTTCCCTGTGCTTTTCACGCCACTGCCATGACGATCACTCGCAACCTCACCTTGTTCCTGATTTTGTTTCCCGTCTTGGCAGCCTAGATGCCGACGCACGCGCGCCCCGAAAATTTCACGACTGCGGTGCCTGGCGGTTCCGCGGCGGCGTCGATGTTTGGTGGGAACCCCGTGTTTGCGGGGCGGCTTCCCGCACCAACGAAGTTCATCAATGCGGCCAAGGATGGTGTGACGCTTGAGTCTCTGGCAGATTGACGCGATGAGCTGTGGGGGGCAACATCCAGGCGACGTCTTGATCCAACTTGGCCACAACGACCGAAACAGGTGTGGCGAGGATGTCCGTCGCAGTCGAAACTCAATTGCTCTTGGCGGGCCGATAGTTGTGGGCCCAAGACAGGAATGATTTCACCTGTCGGGTTTGCACCCAGACGCGTCCGGTCCCAGCGAACTGGCACACGAGCCCCTCGCCACCAAAGAAGAATGACTTGATCTTGCCCGCCGTGCGGAGACCAGGTAGCACCGTGACACGGTATTGCAGCGATTCTTCGAAGGCGACGACATAGCCAGTATCGACGATGAACCCGTCCGTCACATCGATGGGGACAATGGCGCCGTAGGAATTGAAGAAGATATCGCCGGTCCCGCTTGCTTTGAGCAGGACGAGTCCCTCACCACTGAAGAAACCCTTGGCACCCTGCCATTTCCCTGAAACCTCGACACCCTCACTATTGAACATGTAGGCACCGCGTTGCAGGTACAGCGAATTGCCTTCGAGCCGGTGGTAGGCGACGTCGCCGGCGGCTCCCCCAGCGAACATGACTTCGCCGGGACCGTCTTGGGCGGTGAACGTGTTGATGATCAGGCTTTCGCCACCAAGCAATCGGCCAAAGGTTTTCCCAATCCCGCCTTTGAATCCCGCCTCCAAGTGCATCGAGGGGGTCATCGAAACCATCGCCGACGGCTCGGCATAGAGTTTACGCCCCTGGGGAATCTCTACCTTCACGATCGAAAAATCGGGACGTTGGCTGATCTCGTATTGCAGGTGATTGGTCGTGCCCCGCAAAATTTGCGAGGCTTCGCCGCGGGACGCCTGCTCACGGTTGGGCTGGTGTGGAGCACCCCCAGGCTGCCCGCCAGGCGATCCAACGCTTGCGAAGTTGTTGTCGGTAGCGGCTCCTTGCGCGGGCGGAACCCCGGCCGCGAGTGGCTCCACCGCAGAGACTGGCGTCGCGGTCGAAGTGGTTTCGGTGATCGGGGCCGCAGTTTCCGCTGGAGGAACTGCCGCCGCGTCATCGGGGGTTGTGTGAGGTTGATTCTGGGCGGGGGGGCCGTTTGCAGCGAGAGGGTCTTGGCTCGGTAGCGTAGCCGTCGAATCGGCGGTTGGCGATGCCTTGATTGACATCACTTGGCCACAGCCTTTGCACTTCGCTTTCTTGCCAGCAAATTTGTCGTCCAAACGGTAGCGTTTTTGGCAATGAGGACATGCGATACTGATCATGGTGCGTTATCTCGCTTTCAGTTTGGGGCCGAGCAACTTGCCGAAACTGGGAGGATTGTGACTCTGGCAATACAGTCTTCCTTGCCCGCTAAATTTGCAAACCAAACCCTCACCGCCGAGGATGCTGCCCACCAAACTCGTGCCCGCTTTGCCAACGCGAAACTGCAACGTGTCGTCGAAAGCAACGATATGGCCTGTGTCGACGACGTACTCTCCGTCGACATCGACCTGATAAATCGAACCAAAACTATTGAGGAACAAGTCGCCACTGCCGCTGCACTTGACCCAGAACATTCCCTCGCCGCTGAACAACGCCTTGCCGAATCCCTGCCAGGTCGCATCGATCTCGATGCCGACCGCAGACGCTAACCAGCTCGACCCTTGCACGATCAACGTGTTGCCCAAGAGCGGGTAGTGCATCACATCACCGAGTAACCCGGGACCGATCATCAGGGTTTGATCCGAGGCGGTCGCGGTGAAGTGATTGAGGAAAAAGTTCTCGCCTGCGAACATGCGTTTGAGCCCCTTGGCGAGACCACCGCTACCGCCTTTGTTGCGAGAGGTGGTTTCCACATTGAAGCCGCTGGTCATGGCGATCATCGCGCCGACTTCACAGGTGACCGATTCACCGGCCTGCATGGTCAATTTTGCGACGGACATCGCCGGTTGGGCGAGCAGTTGATGTTGCATGATGGATTAGTAGAGGTGCGAATTGGTCCACGCCGCTAAACCGTCAAACGATCGCGACTGCATGTAGATGCGACCGGGGCCGGACACGCGTGTGACCAACCCCTCGCCGCTGAAGAAGCTCGAGAACAAACCGCCAGCCATGGCGACACGGATTCCGATGGTCGGTTCGTAAGCGACTAGGTGTCCGGTATCAACGATGTATTCGCTGTCAATTTCGCGCTGAAAGATACCGCCGTAGGCTCCGAACCAGATTCGTCCTTTCCCGCTGACCTTGAGCCGGAACAAGCCTTCGCGGGCGATGAACATTCGCAACCCCGCCCATCCCAGCCCCAGCTTCACGCCGGACTCACAGGCGATGAAAGCCCCGGGTTGCAGGAACATGGTATTGCCGTTGAGTTCCAGGCACTGGATGTCTCCGGGGAAAGCTTGCGTGAGGACAATGTCCCCGCCGCTGGGCGTCGAGAACCGATTGACGAACATCGATTCGCCACCAAAGAGGCGTTTGAGAATGCCGTTGACGAAGCCCCCGCTCCACTGCGTCTTCATCTCGATCGACGAACTCATGCTGGCCATCGCGTCGGCCTCGGCGACGATTTCTTCACCGGGCTCCAAGTGAACGCGGATATTCGCAAAGGAGGGACGATCGTGAATTTCAGCTTGCATCAGTCACCCGGCGGTTGGTTGGCGGGAAGGTCGGAAAGTTGCGTTTGCACAGCAGCCCAATCCACATCGATGGGACGGTAATCGCGTGGTGGCAACTTTTGAATCAATGCCTCCACTTGGGCTATTCTAGACGCGTCGTCAGGGTGAGTGCTGATCCAGGCAAAAATTTCTGGCAGATCCCCCTGCTCCTTATTGATGGCAGCAAAGAGCTGCGTCATCGCGGCGGGATCGATGTCGGCGGCTTGCAGCATCCGCACGCCCTCACGATCCGCCTCGTTCTCGTGTTGCCGTGAGTACTGGTTCGCCGAGGCGGTTTGAAAAAGGTCCACGCCCGCACCCATCAGTCCGCTGACATCGCCGATCAGCAGCGACATCCCAGCCCAAATTCCGAGGGACTGACCGGCCCGCTGCAGCCCGTGCCGCAGGGTGACGTGGGCCATCTCGTGGGCGAGTACCGCGGCCACCTGCTCAGCCGATGTCGCGCTGCGGATCAGGCCCGTGTAGACAACGATATTTCCGCCGGGCAGCGCGAACGCGTTGACCATCGGCGAATCGACCACGTGCACTTTGAATTGAAAACCTTCGACAGCAGCCTGCGGTTCCAAGCGATCGACGATCGACTGCATCGCGTCCACGATGACCGGGTCCTCGACCTGCGGTCCCTCCAATGTCATTGACTGCATCGCCGCGTCACCGATCTTTGCGTCGACGCTCGTCGGGAGTGCCAAAACCGCGGCTTTGGCCCCGCTGCGGACGGCGAAGTATCCGGCGACGACGACCACCAAGGTGGCCGCTACGAATGCGACTGCGTAAAACAAGCTGCGGCGAGACTCACTGCGGCGTTGCCTGTTTCCCATTGCTAACTGTTCGTCGAGCATTCCAGCGGCCGCGAGAGACAGGTCGCGGCGAAACTGGGCATCCTCGCTGTAGATCGTCAAGCTGCGATCCGGGTTGCGGCAAAACAGCATCCGTCCATGGTAGCCCCCCATCTCGACCTGGCATTCGCGATACGGGATCACGAAAAATTCGCCATCGGGGCAACGAATCGCGATCCCTGCGGGCATGAGTTCCACCTCACCACCAGCCCTTCCGTCGGCGAGCGTGTCGCTGAATACGCCGCCTGAATAGGTAGACTGCATCGAGTTCATTTTTGAGAAGCCAACGGGGTGGGGCGACCTGTCGCGAGGGGGCGATAATTTAACGCAAGCGGCTCATGTCGTGTTGCGATTGCACTATAATTGATTCTGGGTGCGGCATGTCGCCCACCCCATCATCACTCGTGAAAGGATGACCAAATGCAGATTCAGACTCACACCGACAACCATATCCAAGGTGGCGAAGCACTTTATGCTCACGTGCAGGAATCGGTCGAACACGCTCTCGAGCGGTACGAACGACGGATCACACGTGTCGAAGTCTTCCTGGCCGAAGAGCATGCTCACGACAAGCACGTGGGCCACAATGAGGATTTTGACAAGCGGTGTGTGATGGAGGCTCGCTTGCGAGGTCTCAAGCCAATTTCCGTGCGGCACCACAGCACGACGGTTCGAGACGCATTTGAAGGTGCGGCCGACAAACTGCGGCACCTGGTCGAGAAGACGATCGGCCGTTTGGAGCAACGGCACGCCAACGGCTCGGTCGAGATCGAACCGATTGTCTGAACGATGAATGGTTCGATCTAAGTTGTTAGATCGCTGAAACGAGACTCCCGGATGACGGACCATCCGGGAGCCTCCGGCATGACCCCCAGAGAAGGTTGCTCGATGAGTTGGGCTGGTGCTTTCGATCCCTCTTCCGCAGTTCTGAGTTCTCCTCCGGCGACAGCGCTCGACGTGGATGTCGCGGCCACCGACGCCAACCGTACCGGTTGGTTGTGGCGGACGAGTCGGGCGATGGTCGTAGCGGCTCGGAACCTATGGTGTCTGAGCTGGCTCGTGGTCCTGCTCGCGGTGGTCACCGCGATCCCGCTGTTGCAGATCCTCGTGCTGGGTTACCTGCTACTGGTCGCTGGCCGATTGGCAAACGGTGAGACCTTTCGGCACAGTCTGCCGGGTTTGGCAGCGGCGGGCAAAATTGGTGTGATCGCGGCCTCGCTTGGGATCGCGTCCTTGCCTATCCGATTGCTCGTCCACTGGGAGTCGGTGGTTGCCATCATCGAACCGAATTCGCAGACGGCGACGCTGCTGCGTCTCGTCACGATCCTGGTTTCGGTGCTGACAACGGTCTATCTCTGGTGGGCGTGGGTGCGGGGCGGGCAACTCCGCCACTTTGTTTGGCCCGAGCCGATTCGGTTTTTTCGAAACGCCTGGCGTCCTTCGCTCTGGACGGATGCCGCGGACTCCTTTTGGCGGTTCCTGGTTTCACTGCGATTGCCGATGCTGTTTTGGCTGGGACTTCGCGGCGCGGTGGGCACATTGATTTGGCTATTGCCCGCCATGTTGATCATGATCGTCACTCGCGATGGTCAGCGTGCCGCCGCGGGACTGGTGGGAGTAGCCGCCTTGATCCTGCTGGGTTTGGTGCTGATGACTTTGCCAATGCTGCAGGCTCATTTTGCAGCTGAGAACTGCCTGCGGGCGATCTTTCAGTGGCGGCGTGTGCGACGGGATTTGGCTTACGCCCCCTGGAGTTATGCCGCGGCGATGCTGCTCACCCTGGTGGTGCTTCCACTTCCGCTATACCTGCTCAAAGTGGAAGCAACCCCGCAAGAGATCACGTGGCTGCCTTGCGTGGTTTTCGTTGCATTCATGCTGCCTGCTCGAATCGCAACGGGATTGGCCCTGAGGCGATGTCGGCGCCTGCGCGTCGAGGCGAGTGAAAGTGGGCAGCCCAGCCGCAGTCGATTGCGGGAAAACTGGGATTTCCTTTCCCGCTGGGGCGTTCGCTTGCTCGTCGTTCCAGCGATCGTGTTGGTCTACCTTGTCGTACTCGGGGCGAGCCAATACACGAGTTGGGACGGTGTCGACACCTGGGTTCGCCAGCACGCACTGCTCGTCCCGGTACCCTTCGTGGGGCTATAGCAGTGGCTGTGTGTGGACTGCGTTTGCAAGACGATCGCCCCGGGCTATGTTGTTGCACGCCGTCATTGGCATGGCAGCATGGCTGGCGGGAACTTCACCGCACCGACTCTTATCCACCCATAGGTACCATCGCATGAACGAGCCCAGCTTTCGTGTCGACTTGACCAAGGAACAGTTCGTCTTCTCGGCGGCACACTTCATCACCTTCGCCGGTGATATTTGCGAGCGGATTCACGGTCACAACTATGCCGTCCGCGTGAGCGTGGAAGGGCCACTCGACGAGAACCGCTACGTGGTCGATTTCATTGCCCTGCGTGACGCCGTGTTGGCTGAGACGCAGGCACTCGACCACCACGTGCTGCTGCCCCGCGATCACAGCGAAATTCTCGTCTCGGAAGACGACAAAGAAACCACGGTGCGATTCCGTGACCGCCGTTGGGTGTTCCCCAACGAAGACGCCGTGATCCTGCCCGTTGTCAACACGACCGCCGAGGAGATTGCCCGCGTCATCGCTGAGCGGGTGCGCAAGCAGACGCATGATAAGTTTGGCGACGTGTTGACGACGATCGAGGTTGGCGTTGATGAAAACTGTGGCCAGTGGGGCGTGTGCCGATTGCCGTGGTGAGACACACCGTCGGTAACGCCGCCCACCCGACCGCTCAGCAACGCACGATCAATGAGTGGCGAATCTAGCGAGAGCTTTTCTGGCGTGTCCGGTGGTGTTCGCTTGCGCTCAAACCACCGGCTATTTTCTATGATCCCTGACGGAATACTTCTGGGTATCGAGCAGCTCGTTGCTTCGTCCAATACGACACTGATTACTCCCCCATTCCCGACGCGTTTCGACTCAATAAAACGACAGCCCAGTCAGCCAACGTATCACGCGAAAAATGTCATCTGCGGTGCCTAACCGATCCACAGAGCGGCGCGGGCCAACTGCAGCCAGGCTTCGCCGGTGGGGTGGCTCATGTCAAAACCTTTGGTCGGGACATATGCCTTGCGGGAATCGACGATCCGAACGGGCACAGAGGCTTTGCGGACGAGTTCTTCGAGCCGGCGTTTATTGGCGTATTGCAGCACGATGAAGCGGTCATTGTGTGCGATCGACTGGATCCCCCAAGCCGCAGCATCGAGCCGCAGTTCACAGAGCTGAGTCATTCGCATCGCCGCATCGGGTAGCGGTCCGAACCGGTCCATCAGTTCCTCACGCAACTGTGTGATTTCCTGAGCATGATTGATCCGGGTCATGCGTCGATACAAATCGATCTTGTGCCGTAGGTCGGGCACGTATTCATCGGGCAGGTAGGCTTCGATGGGCAAGTCGATATCGACGTCGGCGGATAGTTTCGGCGGCAGCTTCTTGGCTTGGCGAACCGCGTCCTCGAGCAGTTGGCAATACAATTCGTAGCCGACCGCAGCGATGTGGCCGCTCTGTTGACTGCCGAGCAGATTGCCGGCGCCGCGAATTTCCAAATCGCGCATCGAGATAGCGAACCCCGCCCCCATTTGCGAATACTCCTCGATCGCCCGCAGTCGCTTGCTCGCTTCGGGCGTGAGATGTCTTGTCGGCGAGACGAGCAAATAGCAGTACGCCTGGTGCTTGTAACGCCCCACTCGGCCGCGGAGTTGGTGCAGGTCACTGAGTCCGTATCGGTTGCCCTCGTCAATGAACATCGTGTTGGCATTGGGAATGTCCAACCCGCTTTCGATGATCGTTGTCGCCAATAGCATGTCGAACCGGTGGTCGATGAAGTCGATCATGATCTGTTCGAGCTCACCCTCGCCCATTTGACCATGACCAATCCCGATCCGGATCTCCGGAACGACTTCATTGATCTTGGCCGCGAGTTCATGCATGTCGCCGATCCGATTATGGACAAAGTACATCTGCCCACCCCGGTTGAGTTCCCGAACGATCGCCGATCGCATCTGTTTGGGGTCCCAGCGGGTGACTTTGGTCTCGACGGGAATGCGTTCGGCAGGCGGTGTTTCCAAGTTGCTGATATCGCGAGCACCGACCAATGCCATATGGAGCGTGCGGGGGATCGGCGTGGCCGACAGCGTGACGACATCGACATTGGTGTGACGCGTCTTGAGCCGCTCCTTGACAGCAACGCCGAATCGTTGCTCTTCGTCGATCACGACCAAGCCAAGGTTGTGAAAGTCCACGTCTTTGCTGGCGACACGGTGCGTGCCGATGACGATATCAACCTTGCCTCTGCGAATGTCTTTGACGGTCTGACGCTGATCGGCGGCTGTGCAGAACCGCGAAAGTTTGCGTATCTCGACGGGGAACTCCGCCATCCGATCACAGAACGAATGGAAATGTTGCTCAGCGAGTACTGTCGTGGGCACCAACACCGCGACCTGGTATCCCGACGTAACCGCTTTGAAGGCCGCCCGCATTGCGACCTCCGTTTTACCGAATCCGACATCGCCACAGATCAGTCGGTCCATCGGCTGATGCGACTCCATGTCCGCTTTGATTGCGTCGATCGCGGTGAGTTGGTCGGGTGTCTCCAGGTAGGGGAAACTCGCGTCGAACTGACGCTGCCATTCGTTGTCGGGATCGAACGAGATGCCGCGCCGGGTGGCTCGCCGGGCTTGCAGTTCGAGCAGTTCCTCCGCCATGTCGGTGACGGCCGATTCAGCAGCTCGGCGTTGATTGCTCCATGAGATACCACCGATTTTGGCCAACCGAGGGCGGTTTTTGGTGCCACCGACGTAGCGTTGGATCAGCTGGATCCGGGTTGCTGGCACATGGATCTTCGTGCCACCGTCAAACTCGATCGTGAGGTGTTCTTGATGTTGACCGTTTTTCTCGATCGAGTTCAGGCCTCGGTACAAGCCGATGCCGTGGGAGAGATGGATGACGAGGTCGCCCGGCGTCAGCTGCAGGAAGCTATCGATGGGTTTGCCACGCACCCGCGAACTGACTCGGCGGACCGGGCTACGATGAAACAGCTCTGCCCCCGTCAACACCAGGACTTCGGCGTCGCTCAGCCGGAACCCACCACTGAGCGGGGCTACAGTCATGTGCAGCCGTCCGGACTTCGCTGCATCGGTATCGGCGAGCAGTTCCGTCAGACGCTGGCCGTCGGCAGGAGTGTCCCCCACCACGATCACCTCATGCCCCGCAGCAACGCTATCAACGCGTGACTTGGTTTCGTCGAGCGAGGCCGCAAAGCTGTCGGCTGCTGCGGTGTGCAGGTCGATATGATCGGCGCCGGAGCCCTCGGCGATCTGGCTGCCGGTGACGACGCGGTGGCCGCGAAGCTCGGTGAGCAATTCCGCCATGGTGACAAAGCGGTCGGTGCGGGCGACCCGGGCCAGCAACGCGCTGCTGGTCGCTTGACATTCGGCTGGATCGACCACCAGCACGACCGTGTCACTGGGCAGGTAATCCACCACGGTCGCTTCGGCGCCCACGGAGTCATCGGGCACGGAAAAGTCGGGGCCGCTGACCGCCGCTTCGGACTCCTCCGGTACGGCGTCCTCGTCGAACTCGGTTCCAGTGAGGTTCTCGAGAATCTCACCGCTGGTTACACCATCGGCACCGATCGCAGCGAGTTCAACGCTATCGAGCGTCTCGCTGCTGCGTTGGGTGGCGGCATCGAAGCGGCGGATGGATTCGATTTCGTCACCAAACCATTCGATCCGAATGGGCGTGGTCTGATCGGGTGAATGAATGTCGAGCAAACCACCGCGGCTGGCAAATTCACCGGGAAGGTGCACCGCCGTGGTCGCTGCGAAGCCGGCTTCGGCCAGCCACCGGCGGATCTCGGCCGGGTCGACCTCGTCTCCCACGCTGAGTTTTCGCGTTGCTCGAGTGAGTCGATCGACCGACGGCACCCGCTGGATCGCCGCGCCGATGTAGGCAGTGACAACGAGTGGTTCGGGAGAGTCATCGTCGCGCGCTCTGAGCGATTGCAGAACCTGCAGTCGGGCGGCGTAGTCAGCGTCTCGGATAGACGATCCCGTTCCGTCGCCGGCGGAAAGCGGAAGTGCGACGACGTCTTCAACCCCGAACGCCCGCACGTCCCCAGCGACAATGTCCGCATCGACCGCTTGGGGCAGCAGTACCAGGACATGCGGCGTGTGCCGCGTCAGTGTGGCGGCCAGCAACCCACGGATGCCCCCCCAAACGCCTGAGAAAGCCAGGGGCGTTCGCCGCGCCGTAGGACCGAGCCCGCTCCCGATCTGGGCCGCCGCGTCAAGGACTGCGGGCACATCGTCGAGAGAACGCAGCTGATTTTTGGCCGCCTTGAGAGACCCCTTTTTGCCTTTCGGGGCGGGTTTCGACGGTTTTTTCGCGGCAGGAGGCACGTCAGGCTGTTTGGAGTAGGGAGCGGCGGTGGCGGTAAGCTAGCTGAAAACGTATCCTGATCGGCAAAATTCGGCTAGTTCAGCTTTTTAACCAATAGGAATGATATGAGTATCGGAATCGGGATTGTCGGCGTGGGCATGATCTCCAACTTTCACGCCAAAGCGATCGCCGATTCGGCTGGCGGGAGACTCGTCGGTTGCTACAACCGCAATCTCGAACGAGCTCAACAGTTTGCAGCCGACCAGGACTGCATAGCCTATGCCACGCTCGACGAGATGTTGGCCAACCCCGACATCGGCGCCGTGGCAATCTGCACACCCAGTGGAGCACATTTGGAACCGGCCGTCGCCGCAGCGAAGGCGGGCAAGCACGTGATCGTCGAAAAACCACTCGAAGTGACCCCCGAACGGTGTGACGAGATCATCGCCGCGTGTGAGCAAGCCAACGTGAAATTGGCAGTTACCTTTCAAAGCCGCTTCCACCGTTCGTCGCAACTGATGAAGTCGGCCGTCGATGCCGGTCGGTTCGGAAAGGTCACCCTGGGGGATACCTATGTTAAATGGTTCCGCAGCCAAGAGTACTACGATAGCGGCGCGTGGCGGGGGACCTGGGATCTTGACGGTGGTGGGGCATTGATGAACCAAGCCATCCACAGCGTGGACTTGCTGTTGTGGTTGATGGGCCCGGTCAAACGCGTCTCGGCGATGATGGGAACCATGACCCATGAGCGGATCGAAGTCGAAGACATTGTCGTGGCCAATCTCCAGTTCCAAAACGGAGCCTTGGGGGTCATCGAAGCCACCACGACCGCCTTCCCCGGGGCGCTCAAGCGAGTCGAGATCGCCGGCAGTAAGGGGAGTGCTGTCCTCGAGGAGGAGGACATCACCCAGTGGACGTTCGCCGACGAGACGGCTGAGGACGAGACGATTCGCGAATCGATGGCCGGTCAAACTCAGACGGGCGGCGGTGCTGCCGATCCGGCCGCCATCGGGCATCACGGCCACACCGAGGTTTTTAACGATTTTCTCGAGTCGATCGAGCAGGATCGCCAGCCCCTGATCGATGGTACCGAGGGCCGCCGGAGCGTCGAGTTGATCTGCGCGATCTACGAAAGTGCTCGCTCAGGGGAAACGGTGAACCTGTAGCGGGCGTTTGCCCTGTCATCCTTGACGCACTGATGCTCAACCGCCACTCTCGTCGCTGCCGCAACTTGCGATTGACCGGGCCGGTTGGAACGCTTCTTCCTTTTTATGTCACCGTCGATGTCTACCACCTCCTACTCCCGTCCGCATCTCGAGCCCATTGGTTGGATGGGGCGGATGCGGACTTGGTCGATGATTTTCAACACGGCGTTTTCGGAGCGTCTGGCCTATCGCGGCGATTTTGCGTTGGGCACCTTGATGCGTTTCCTGCCGATCATCACCCAGATCTTCCTGTGGTGGGCGATCTTCGATTCGATCAAGCACAACGGGGTCGTCAACCCGGGCGATAGCACGGGAGACGCCAGCGAACCGGTGCGGATTGGCGGCTATGGATTTCGAGAAATGGTCGCCTATTATCTGATGACCATGATCGCCCGGGCGTTTTCGAGCATGCCGAACCTGGCGTCGGGGATCGCCCTGCAGATCCGCGAAGGTGAGATCAAGCGATACTTGATCCAACCCATCGATCTGATCGGTTTCCTGTTGATCAACCGCATCGCACACAAAGTCGCATACTACGCGGTCGCAGTCGCCCCTTTTGCGCTCGTGTTCTATCTCTGCCGTGACTACTTCGTCGATGGCTTTCCACCGCTGCACCAGTTCCTTGCCTTTCTCGCTTCGCTCGTGATGGGGTTCCTCATCGGTTTCTTTCTTGAGGCGTCGATCGGGATGATTGGCTTTTGGTTTCTCGAGGTCTCATCGCTGCTGTTTCTGTACATGCTCTTCAGCTTCTTTCTCTCCGGGCACATGTTCCCCTTAACGCTCCTGCCGGATTGGATCGAACCCTTTGTGAGTTTCCTGCCGCTGAAGTATCTGGCGTACTTCCCGGCGGCCGTTTTCTTGGGGAAAATCCCAGCGGACGAACTGCCGATGGAGATGGCGATCCAAGCCGCTTGGTTGGTTTTCTTCATGGTGGTCTGTCGCGTCGCCTACGCTCGAGGCGTGGCGCGGTACAGCGGGTATGGGGGCTAATCGATGCTTGCCGAAGTGAATCGCTATCGACGTGTGTTTCTGACGTTCGCCCAAAACAGCTTGGTGCGGGACATGACGTTTCGCACCAACTTTGTCCTCCAGTGTTTAAGTTCACTCGGATGGACATTGATGAACGTTGGTTTCTATTTGATCATTTTTGAACACACGACATCGATCGGTGCCGATACCGGATGGGACCGTGAGAAGTTCTTTTTGTTCCTAGCGACGACATGGTTTATCAACTCCCTCGTGCAAGCGTTCTTCATGCCCAATGCCGAGGAGTTCAGTGAACTGATTCGAACCGGCGGCCTCGATTTCGCCTTGCTCAAGCCGATCGATACGCAATTTTTGATCTCATTTCGCCGCGTCAATTGGAGTTCGCTGGCCAACTTTGCGGCGGGATTGGTGATCGCTGCAGTCTCACTCTGGAAGCTCGCCCATCGCGAGGTGGACCCGTACGTACCGACAGCGACTTCGGTCGTGCTGTACATCGTGTTCTGCGGCTGTGGCGTCGCGATCATGTACAGCCTGATGATCTGTTTGTCGGCAACGAGTATTTGGCTGGGCCGAAACCAGACGCTCTACAATTTTTGGTTTTACATCACCAACTTCAGCCGTTATCCGATGGAGATCTACAACCGTGGCTGGGGCAAGCCGCTGTACGGTTTCTTCACGTTTGTGATACCGGTGCTGCTCGTCGTCAATGTTCCGGCGCGACTGCTCGCCCAGCCGATCTCACCACGCAGCCCTCAGGAGTGGTGGCTGGTAGCGTGGATGGCTGTGGCCACGGTACTGAGCGTCCTGACCAGTCGTTGGGTATTCCGCACGGCACTTCGAAGCTATCGTAGTGCCAGCTCTTAGTTTCCATTCTCCGCTCTGCACTCGAAAATGTCGCCACGCTTTCTGCTGCCACTGCTGCTCGCCCTCACCGCCGGATGCTCTCCCCTTTCTCGCAGCAGTTCGCCGGGGCCGGAAGACCCCGATGCCCCCAAAGAGTTCACGACAACCGACTCCGGATTGAAGTACCGGATTTTGCGGCGAGGCAGCGGTGACAAGCCGAGCCCACAGAGCTTTGTCACCGTCGACTACGTCGGCTGGCTCGACGACGGTGTGGAATTTGACAGTTCGTACAACCGCAGGGAGTCGACGAGTTTCAATTTGCAGAACGTCGTGCCTGGATGGACCGAGGGGCTGCAATTGGTCAGCGAGGGCGGGATGATCGAGTTGGAGGTACCGTCGGATCTCGGGTACGGACCAATGGGGATGCCCGGCGCGATCCCCCCCAACGCGACGCTGCACTTCAAGGTCGAACTCCACGACGCACGATAACACAGTAGTGGACGAGGCGACGAGTCCATGATTACCCACAACTATCCCGTCAGGGATGAAGGAAAATAGACGTAGGAAAGCGCAGCGCCACCTGCGGTTGTTCCTCGTCCGCTATGAACGCGTCCGCGTCATTATTTCCGTCCGAAGTCGGCCGGGATTTCGCCCCATCTCTTTGTTTCCCATTTCAGGATGGGATTGCGGACCCGGTGTTCAGAGAGCCATTTCTCCGCGCGGCGAACGAGATTGAATAGTCGTTGGTTGTCGGCTGTCGGCGGCAGTTTCGTTTTACAGACGCCCTCGCGGACCCAGCGACGTCCGATTTCGGAATCGGAATAGATGGCCGTTTCGTACTGGTTACCATGGTCGAGCAACGCGAGTGCGTGCACGATGGCCAGGAACTCGCCGATGTTGACGGTGCCTTCCGGGTACGGCCCCATATGAAAGAGGTCGGTGCCTGATTCGATCTCAACGCCCTGGTACTCCAACTTGCCCGGGTTCCCCTGGCAGGCCGCGTCCACCGCCCAAGCGGTCATGTCGACGCCGAGAGCGGCGAGATCCTCGCGGTCAATCTTGGGCGTTGGCGTTTTCTTCGAGCCGCTACCGCCCTTGCCCCAGTACGAATCCGGGCCGTCAGCGAACGCTTGCTCCGCCGCCGCTCGGGTGGAGAAGGACTTGTACTTGGCGTTGGAAAAACCCGAGATTTCCTGCCGGCATCGCTCCCACGTTGGATAGATGCCAGGGTGGAATCCTTCCCAGACGACGTAGGATTTTGGTTTTTTCGCTGACATGGAACCTTTTGGAAGCCCTACTTCACGGTTCCGGTGGCGACGCACTGCGCCGATTTTTCACCTGGGAGGTCGGTCACGATCTCGATTTTTTGAGCGATGCGATCGGGCGAATCACCGGCGGTGAACTTCATCTGCACGAAATGGAGTTTCTTCTTTCCTTCCGGCGTTTCGAATGAGAACCGCGGATCGGCACAGCGGACTTCGCTGATGGCAAATGGCTCATCGGCCCGTACGAGCAATCGTTTGCTCATCGATTGGCCTGAGGATGTCGTCCCCAAACTGACGGCGGCCGGTGATACGCTGACGGTGGGCCGAACGCGTCCGGCCACGGACATTTCGATCGTCGGGAACTGCGAATCGTTGCTCACGAGTGTCAATTGTTCGTGGATGTCCCCTTCGACCATCGATTCTTTCATTCGCACCTGCATCTCGTACTCAACTCGTCCTGGCTGGACGCTCGGCGAACTGAGTTTGACTGCCAAGTCGCTGCAGTGACTGCGAACGTCTTGAATTCGCCATCCTGGATTGCCGCGATGAGAGATGGTGATGGTCCGCGTTTTAGTTTCGCCTGATTTGGCTTCGCCAAAGTCGATCTCGGCGGGATCAAAGGTAATATCCGTACGGATGTTACCCTTCACCTGCAGTTGCACTTCGGCATAAAACGGCTGGTCGAAGACCACGGTGATCGTGGCCGCTTTGGATCCAATGAACGTGCTCGTGTTGAATTTGGCGACGATCGAAGCGGTTTCATGCGTGTCGAGCGTGTCCTTGCTAGCCGTTGGGGTGGTGCAGCCACAACTGCTCCGCACGGCGGCGACGTGGACGGTTTCCTCGTAGAGATTCTGGAATTCGAAATAATGTTCGGCGGTCGTCCCGCGGCCCACCGTTCGGAAGTCGTGCTCGGTTTCGGAAAACATCTTCTTTGCCCAGTTCTCTTCCGCCGACACGCTCTTGGGCGATAACAGACCGCTAGCGAAGACTAGAGTCGAGCACACGAGGCTGCCGAGGAGCAATCGTCCGAAAGGGAGAAAATTCATGCTTTGAGTTCCCAGCTCTGATTTGTCTTGAAAGAAATGTTGGATGCTTTGCTGAAAGCGAGAATCCACTCCGCATAACCGTCAACGGACCGACTTGTATACCTTGTCGGCCAGCGAGTCGAATTTTTCCAGTAATTCTGCTAACCGCTCCATCGGTAGCCCGACAATATTGCTTTCGCTATCGTTCTCGACAACGTGGATCCAATCGTTCCCGTCCTGGTAGCCGAATCCTCCGGCCTTGCCTTCCCAGCGACCACCGGCGAGATACTGCTCGATCGTTTCCTCGCTGAGCGAATCCATTTTCAACCGCGAGCGGACGACATCGAGGTAGCACCGATCGGTGCCTGTCGACCACAAGCAGACGCCGGTATAGACGTCATGTTCGCTGCCCGAGAGCAGCCGCAGCATGTCCTCAGCGTGTTGGCGATCGGTCGGTTTACCGAGAATTTTTCCTTGGCAGTCCGCCAGAGTATCGGCCGCGAGCAGGAAGCATCCTTTACGGCGTCGAGCGACCTCGACGGCTTTCTGAAAAGCCAGACGCGCGACCATTTCGGAGGCGGTTTCAGGGAAATCGACCGGGCATTCAGCGAAATCTGCCGCAGGACAGACCTCGAATTCGTAGCCTGCCTGACGCAGCAGTTCGGCCCGGCGCGGTGACCCGCTCGCCAGAACAAACGGCTCCCCGGTAGGGATCTTGGCCCGTGGAAGGTCTTTCATGAGGGGTAAGGGATCACTCATTTTCGGCGAAGGCAGGCTGTTGAGCGGAAGTCTCGAACGCTCGCGGGTCGACTGGGCGGCCAGCTCGATGCTCGCGATCGGTGGGCAGCTGTGGGCCTGGGATCTCCGGGCCGGTGTGGCTGATTTGATTCTTCTCGTTGACAAAAATCAACTTGGGTTGGTGCGAGCGGGTCTCCGGCTCAGGCACCAACGTGTATGCGGCCAAAATCACGTGATCACCGGGACGGATCAGGTGAGCGGCCGCGCCATTGGCGCAGATGTCACTCGATCCCGGTAAGCCCTCGATCGCATACGTCTCCAGCCGCGAGCCACGGGTCACATTCCAAACATGCAAAGACTCGTAGGCCACGATTCCCGCGGCCGTCAATAATTCAGGTGGCACCGTCAGGCTGCCCTCATAGTTGACGTCGGCCGCAGTCACGGTCGCCCGGTGGATCTTGGCAGCGAGCAGTTTTCGATATCGTGGGAGGTCGTCCAAGACGCTTAGCTCTTCAGAAAGGGTTCTAGTTTTTCGAGCGTTTCGGGGTTGCCGATCTCCAATTTCCCGAATCCGTAGGTCGCACCTTCGGCAACGGCTGTCTGTTGGTGTTCGTCGTAGTTGGTAACCAACATCATCGGCACATTGCAGAGCTCAGGATCCGATTTGATCTTTTTAATGATCTCGAGCCCATCGGTGTAGTCACGATCGAGTTTGCGGTTGACCGTCACGAGATCGACGTGACGTTTGCGAAGTAATTCCACCGTGTCTTCAGCGCCATGCGTTTGCAGCACGGTCGCGTCGAAGTGAGACGAAACCATTTTTCGGATCGAGTTAAAGTCAGGGCCGCAATTGCCGCAATCGACAAGCGTTTTCACCATTGCAAGTGCCTAGTGGCGTCAGAGGAATCATTTCAGTAAGGAGCGATATAATTTACCATCCACCCTCGAAAAAGTCACGGCGTCCGGAAGCGACAGTGAGAAAACGGGGCGTTCTGCGGGGCCTGTCGATTGCCGGCCGTGTCGATCCTGATCTGGACCCCGTTCTGGACCCCGTCCCCGGCTGCATCGGTCGATAGCGTCTGGCGGGACTTCATCGCGGCGGATCGCCCCCGGTGGCGTACGAAGTGGAATGTCGTTCTCATTGCCTGGCGAGATCCGAGAAAGTATGCCCGACTGAGATCGCCCAGCACGCCAGCGATACGAGAGCGTTGGGCTTCAGGAGGTGTGTCAGGGCTCTCGCTTTTTGAGTTTCCCGTGGCTTGGGCTGTCGCGAATGTGGCGAGTTGAGTGATGCCGAAAGAAAACCCCCTACCCGCTTGTCTGCCATGAGTTCCCGTGCTCACGATCCGCCTGATCTTTCCCGGGGAGGCGTTCCTCACGACGTGGAGGTCTGGCATGCGCCAGCCGCCTTGGACGAACCGGGGCCGACAGAGCAGTTTTGCGAGCGGTTGTTGTTGCCTGATGAAAGAGTCCGGGCCGATCGGTTTCGCGTCGCTTCGGCTCGTCATCAACACGTTGTGGGACGCGGGATGGCTCGGGTGTTGCTCTCGGCGGGACTCTGCCAAACCCACGAGATCGGGTTTCGCGTGCTCGATCATGGCAAACCCGTCGTGGCGACACCGCCGACGGCGTGCCGGTCATTCAACATCGCCCACACACGGGGGCTGGTACTGTGTGCTCTCGGGGCTCCCCAGGCCATTGGGGCACCTCAGCCCTGGCTTGGTGTGGATGTTGAGTGGATCGACCGCCGCACCGATCCGGAATTAGCACGCCGATATTTCGCTCCTGAAGAAATTCGCCAGCTCGATGCGGCGGGTAGCGAAGACGAGCATCGGGAATTGTTTCTGCGGCTGTGGACACTCAAAGAGGCGTTTATCAAAGCGATCGGGACGGGCATGTACACGCCCCTGGACCAGTTCGCTTTTGAAAACGCTGCCACCGACCAGCCGCACCTTGTCGTGCGTGACCCCGAACTGATGCGAGGAAGGAGATGGCGTTTTGAGACCTTTTCGCCGCGAGCTGGATTCGTCGCCGCCATCGCCGTCGGCGCAGCTGCCGACGGACAGGCTGCCGACGGACAGGTTACCGGCGGACTGACTGCTGGCGGACTGATTGCTGGCGGCCGAGACGCTCAGCGGCCAAACAACGAGCGGCCGCCATTCAAACTCTCTGATTTTCAAACCTACGTTCGCTGAGCGAGCAGCCATGGTCGGACCTCGGCGGCCAAGAAGAACGAGCCGCAGATCACCACGACCCCGTCTTGCCCCGCCTCGTCGATTGCGGCTTGGCAGGCCGCCACTGGGTCTTCGCAGGTCGTGACTGCCGCCGCGCCTGCTGCACCGCCTGCGCGTGTTTTGCCCGCCATTTCCGCGAGTTGGTCGACAGGGACGAAGCGGGGGTTGCCGTGGTAGCGGGTGAGAACGATCCCGTCGAGGCACGGCCCGAGCAGTTCCAGCATCGCGGATGCGTCTTTGTCGACACTCGTGCCAAACACTCCCACGATTCTTCGGCCGGTGAATCGGGACTCCAGCGTCTCGGCGAGCGCCGTGATCGAATCCGCATTATGAGCGGCGTCGAGAACAACCGTGGGGCCGGCCGGCGAAGTGAACCGCTCGAGTCTCGCTTCGATCTGCACACCCGCGAGCGCCCGCAGGACCTCCGGCGAGGTCGCAGCGCCGAGTCGTTGCAGTCCTTGCAAGGCGACGGCGGCGTTGCCGATCTGATGACGACCTTCGATCTGCAAGCTGACGCGAGCGGTTGCGGGTGTTTCGCCATCTGCGGTCGCGCTGACCCAATCGAACGAACTGCCCCACGGGCACGGCCCCGCTATCTGAGCCGATGCGTTCTCGACAATATTTTCTGCGTGGAAATCTCGGCCCAGTTCCAATAGTGGGGCACCGACCTCGTTGGCCGCTTGGCGAATCGTCTCGCGGGCGGGCGATTTCGTCACGCCGCTGACGGCCGGGACACCTGGTTTGAGAATGCCAGCCTTCTCGCGGGCGATTAACTCGAGCGTGTCACCGAGGACGTGCTGGTGATCCAGCCCGATGCTGGTCAGCAGGGTCACATCGCTCTGGAAAACATTGGTGCTGTCGAGTCGACCGCCTAGCCCGGTTTCGAGCACCCAGTAATCGCAGCGGCAGCGGTGAAAATGTTCAATCGCGATAGCCGTGGTCAGCTCAAAGAATGAGGGGCCACCGATGCTCGCGCGCGACATCGCTTCGACGATCGGCCGCATCGAATCAATCAGGTCGGTCATCTGCCGCCGCGTCGCCGGCCGCCCGTTGACGCGAAACCGCTCCTCCAGATCGACGAGGTGTGGCGAAGTGTACAGTCCGACCTGATGTCCGGCTGCTGCCAGCATCGCGGCCGTCATGGTGGCGACGGACCCCTTTCCTTTCGTGCCAGCGATATGCACAATTTTCGTTGTCGCAGCGGCGTCGCCTGTCGCGCGGCCAGGCCCGGGCGGGTGCGATGGCTGCCCAGCACCTTGGCTGGGCTGGGCGAGAGAGTTGGCATGCCCCAAGCGGCTGACGAGGTCTCGCATCCGGTCGAGGGTGAAGCGATAGCGTGAACCCGACCGCGCCAATCGTTCGTAGTCAATCCGGTCATACAACCATGTCGTCGCTGCCTCGTAGGCATCGCGGTCATATGCGGTCGGGTCATCCGCGGCCGAGTCACAGGCGGCCGTGTGGGTGGGCGGCATAATAGGAAACGTCGCAAGAGTGATGGATGCGAAGGCCGTGCGAGCAGCCGAGATCGCATTGTAGCGTGCCCCGTTGGCTTGCCATCCGCCCGAAGGATGGGAAGGTGAACAAAATTGTGAACCGTTTTCGGGCCGCCGCCGTAGCGATCGGACCTCCTTTGTCAAGTTTTTCCTCCCCATCCATCGGGATCAATATTACGTGGATACCGATACCAGCACGGCCGTTGTCCAGCCGTCCGCCGAAACCGCACCCAATGCTTCCCGCTCCGCTGATAATGTGGTCATCGAGACCCGCAACCTCAGTAAAATCTATCGCGATTTCTGGGGGCGGAAAAAAGTCCACGCTCTGAAGTCACTCGATATCGAGGTCCGCCCCGGAGAGATCTTTGGGCTCTTAGGGCCTAACGGGAGTGGCAAATCCACCACGATCAAACTGATCCTGGGGCTTTTGTTTCCCACCAGCGGTCGGGTGCTCGTGTTCGATCAGGACGCCAGCGAAACCAGTAAGAACGAAAGAATCGGATATCTGCCCGAAGAATCTTATCTGTACAAATTCTTGACGGCTGAAGAAACACTCGATTTCTACGGCCGCCTGTTCGATCTATCGGCAGCGGTCCGTCGTGAACGTGTTCAGCAGTTGATCGAGATGGTCGGCCTGCAGGGTGCCAAGCACCGGCAGCTGAAAGAATACTCCAAGGGGATGACACGCCGGGTGGGGCTGGCACAGGCATTGATCAACGACCCCGACTTGATTCTGCTCGACGAACCCACCACCGGGCTCGACCCGATCGGGACTCGCGAGATGAAAGATCTCATTCTCGGCCTGCGTGACCGTGGGAAGACAGTGTTGCTGTGTTCTCACCAACTCGCCGACGTTCAAGACGTCTGCGATCGCGTTGCGATTCTGCACCAAGGTGAGCTGAAGGAACTCGGCCGCGTCTCGGATCTGTTGAAGGTTCAAGACGTGACGGAGGTTCATGCCACCGGGCTCGACGAGTCCGCCAAACAGGAGATCGCCGAAGTCATCGCTCGACATGGCGGCAAGGTGGAGTCGATCGATAACCCGACGGCGACCATGGAAGACCTGTTCCTGAATATCGTTCGTGAGAGCGAAGCACGCCCGGGAGCTCGACGGGTTTCCCAGGCGAATGATGCCCAAGACACATCGGCAAGCTCGACGACCGACGGGGAGCAAGAATGAATTTGCAGCGTGAGGATTTTTGGTCCTTCTACGAATGGTTCTTGCGACCGGACGCTTTCCTCGAAAGCGCCGCGATGAAGGGGATCGTCTTGGCGGTGCTCGGCATCGTTCTCGGATTGATCGCCGGTTACGTCATCTCCGCTTCCCGCTACGGGTCCGGCGAAGGTTTCTTTGCAGTGGCACGGGCGGTTCGGGATCTGTTTCGTTTCGATCTCCCCGGGACGCGCCCACGCCGGATCCTGGCTCTCGCCGGACTGGCCTTTCGCGAAGCGGTCCGCCGCAAGGTGCTCTACGTCGTCGGTTTGTTCGTCGTGTTGCTGTTGTTGGCGGGTTGGTATCTGAACCCCCAGAGCGACGATCCCGCTCGGCTCTACATTAGCTTTGTGCTGACAGCAACGAACTATCTCGTGTTGGCCTTGGCTCTGTTCATCAGCGCGTTTTCACTACCTGAAGACATCAAGAACAAAACGCTTTTTACCATCGTGACCAAACCGGTCCGGGCCACCGAGCTGGTGCTCGGGCGGATGCTCGGCTTTGTTGCCATGGGCACCGTGATTTTGATCCCGATGGGACTGCTCAGTTATCTCTTTGTGACCCGTGGTCTCGACCACACCCACGCGAGTGTTGCCGACGTGCGAGAACTTGATTCCGGTGGGTTCGAGGGGGAGACCGAGCATACCCAGTTCCACTCCCACCCCTTCACGCTTGACCAAGACGGCATTGGTGCAACTGAAATGGTGCGCGGCCACCGGCACTTGGTCACTCGCAATCCGGACGGCAGTTTCGAGATCGGCGAGGCCACCGGCGCCCTGCGAGCTCGTGTGCCCTCCTACGGCAGCCTGGTCTTTCGCGATCGGTCTGGACACCTCCAGGAGCAAGGCATCGACGTCGGGAACGAACAGAGATCCGGCGGCTACGGCAGTGCGGGTATCTCCCGTTTGATTGGTGTGGCCTCAGGCAGCCGCAAGATCGAGCACGGCTACGTCGAGGGTGGCGGGCTCGGTACTGCGGAGTACACGTTCTCCAATGTCACGCCTGACCAGTATCCGGAAATGATTCCGATCGATTTGTCCCTGCGTGCCTACCGGTCCTACAAAGGGAATATCGAAAAGGGGATCCGCGGATCGCTGACGATGAAGCATCCGACGAAGCCGATCGAGAGCAATCCGATCGGTTTCACCGTCAGTGAGTATGAAGTCGACCAAAAGACCCTGCCGCTCGAGATCGAAGGCAGTGACGGGAACAGCACACGCATGCTCAACGTGTTCGAGGATTTGGTCGATGAGAACGGGCAAATGACCGTTGTCGTCCGTTGCCTCGACGACGCCCAGTACCTCGGTATGACTCCCGCGAGCGTTTACCTGCGTCCGACGGACCATTCATTCGCGTGGAACCTCACCAAAGCCTACCTGTCGATTTGGTTCCAAATGGTGATGGTGACTGCTTTCGGTGTAATGTTCAGTACGTTCTTGACGGGCCCGGTGGCGATGGTAGCCACGGCCGCCTGTGTACTGCTGGGTTTCTCCGCTGAGCAGATTTATAACACGCGTTACCACATCGACATCGGCCAGAACGCTGGTGGTGGACCGATTGAGTCCATTGTGCGATTGGCGAAACAGGACGCAATGACCACCCAGCTCGACGTCGACAGCGTCACTGCGAACGTGATTAAAACCGTCGATGCCGGGATCGTCTACACACTCGATGCGCTGGCGACATCGCTGCCGAACCTGCCCAAGATGGTGAATACGGCGGAGTATGCGGCATCGGGTTTCGATATTTTCGGCGCCCTGCTCGCTCGCCATGGAGTAGCGACGCTCGGTTACGTTCTGCTCGCTTTTCTAATCAGTTATTTTACCTTGAAAGCTCGTGAGATCGCGGCATGAATCGCAAGACTCAATTTCGTCGAAAACTCATCTATCTCGCTGTCCTAGTCGTGATGTTGATCCCCCTTTATATGCTCGGCCAACCGGCCGGCGGGGGCGGTGATGGCGGCGGACGCCTCGCACAGATGCGAGATTCCTTCGATATCTCCGAGAGCGATCTGGGAGAGATTAGCCCCGCCAGCGAGACGATGAAGCTCGCGTCGCTGGGCATGCGCGGCGTGGCCGCAGCGATGTTGTGGAAGAAATCCCATGAGTACCACGTGTTGCACGAGTGGGACCGCCTCAAGGCAACCCTCAACAATATCCTGTTGCTTCAGCCTCACTTTGACAAAGTTTGGGAGTTCCAAGCCCATAACTTGGCCTACAACGTCTCGACCGAGTTCGATGACTACCGCCAACGCTACGAAATGGTGCGGGAAGGCACTGAGTTCTTGACCAAGGGCGTGCGCCAGAACACCAAGGCGCCTCGGCTGATCTGGTATACCGGATGGTTCTATGGATCAAAGCTCGGTACTGCGGATGAGAAAGAACAGTTCCGACGACTCTTCGCCGACGATGATGTGCTGCACAAGAGCCTGCTCGAACAGGGAATTCCGATCGATGGGCCCGAAGCGCTCGGCCCGTATCGAAAACCCGACAACTGGTTGGTCGGTCGATTGTGGCTCAATTCCGGATACGACCTCGTCGAAGCCGGAATTCCGATCCGGCGTCAAACTCCGATTAATTTCTACGAGACCGGTCCTAAGTGGCGGATTCGGTTCGCCGAAGCGATTGAGAAGGAGGGCGTGCTCAATGACCAAGCTCAAGAAGCATGGCAGCGGGCAGCAGAGGATTGGCAGGGTCTGGGGAACCGCTCCGTACCCACGACCGAGTCGTTTACGATCAAACTCGGACAGCTCGATGAACTTCTCCGGCGACGAGCGGAAGCAATTGCTGAGATTCGTGAACTCTCCGGCGAAGCTTACGTCAAAGCCGAGCGAAAGCTGATTGACTCGTTCGGACCCGTTATCAAAGACGCGTTACTGACGCCGCCCGAGCAACGCTCCAAATCGCAACAGTCCATTGCTGAGAAGAACCAAAGCGAGATCGTTCCGAATCTCGCCGAGGTCTCCCGCCAAGCCGACCCCAGCGTCCGGTTGAGAGTCATGCAACTCGTCGAAGTCGTCGATGACCTCGATGAACGGCTGATCAAAGTGGAAGGACACCGCAAACAGATCAACTATCCGTACTGGGAAACCCTCACACTTGCCGAGCAAGAAGAACGTACCGTCAACGCACGACGGTTGATCTATGAGGCCAAGCAAGCTCTTAGCCAAGAAGGTGAGCTCGAACGCGCCATCGACTTGTACGAGCAGTCTTTCGAGCAGTGGGCTGAGATCTTTGACGACTACCCCATTCTCGTCATCGATACCAGTGCTGAAGATCTCTACGACTCTGTTCGCGACTACATGAGAGCCATCGATTCCGATGAACTCCCCGAAGGCTTCCCGCTGAGAACGTTTGTCGAAATGATGGGCGAATACGGCAACGTCGACGCCCAGGTCTATGAACAAGTTCGAAACAGCCAGCGTGAGAAACTCGAAGCACGCAAGCAAGAGCTCGCTGACGAGGAACGCCAACGCGAAGCGGACCTCATGAAGGCCGAAGAGGAAGAGAAATCTGCAGCAGCAGAGGAAGACTCAGCCGACAGTGAGATGGAAGCCGAAACGGCGGAAGAACCCACCGAAACGGAATCTACCGACGAGAAGTCGACAGCAGCAGAGTCTGCCGAGGCAGAACCCACCGAGGCGGGAGAAGGAGAATCTGCCGAGCCGGAGTCCATGGACGAAGAATCATCCGAGGAAGAACCTGCGGAGGAAGAACCTGCGGACGAAGAACCTGCGGACGAAGAACCTGCGGACGAAGAACCTGCGGACGAAGAACCCGCGGACGAAGAATCCACGGACGAAGAATCCACGGACGAAGAATCCACCGACGAAGAATCCACGGACGAAGAATCCACCGACGCGGAAACGGCTCAATCGGAACCCAATGAGGACGAGCCCGTTGTCGAGGAATTGATAGACGAGGAATCGACGGTTCAGGACGATAGCGAAGACAGTCCCACAGAGGATTAGAGTGGGCTGCCAAGAACGTTGGTGATGTCTGGTTTCAAGTTTGCGTAACTGTTGTTCTCCGCATGAGTGATCGTCACACGCTGTCGATTTAATCGACGTTGGCCCCGCAATGTTGATTTGATAACCCGACGCGTTCCGGTGTGTTGATTTAGTCGGCGCTCACTAAATCAACACGCCGGTTAGGAACGGGGGAGGAATAAGTGTCGTATCGGACGAACCAACGAGCTGCTCAATATTCGGAAGTATCCCGTCAGGGATGATAGAGAATAGCCGTACGTCAGCGCAGCGCCACCAACGATTGTTCATGGAAGATGGAACGCCGACCCCGAATTGGGTCGCAGAATTCGTCGTGCATGACCTTCAACCCCATTCGGGTTTGACCCTTGCGTTTCGCGTCGAATCCGGTGGTGTTCGCTTGCGCTCAAACCACCGGCTATTTTCTTCAACGCCTTCGGCGTAGGTAACCTTGTGGGTAACTGGCAGCTTGATCCTTCTCCCCGAGCCTTGCATCCTACTGTCCAGTCCTTGCCCAACTCCGTCGGGCGAGGCTGAGGTCTTGCAAACGCGTGCCGGTGAGTTAAGCAGCCTCGCCGACCCAACTTTGGAGAACGTTCGCCGCCAGCCTGGGGTTTTGCTCGACCAGCTCGGCGAGCTCGCTTGTCAATGCGCTATTGCCCCCAGGGGCGGGATGTTGAAACCGCGGCTCGCTCGGCTCAATCGTATCGGCCGGAGAGGACGATGCGTCCAACGCGGCGTTTTGAGAGCGGTTGTTCGGGTCGCCGGCATGTCCTCGCGACTGGATTGCGCCGCGAGCGATCAACAACGCCATCGTTGCGAGAGAGATCACAGCAATCATCTGCCACGATCCTGCCAACCAGGTCAGTAACGCGTCGCGGTTCGTCGCCGCTGGTGCGAGTTGCTCAGGAAGATCAGGATAGTCCCATACTTTGACGAGGGATGCCGAGTCGCTACCTGGGGCGACGTCAGGCAGCAGCGGCAGAACCGCGGACTCGATCGCGAGCTTGGTGCAGTCACGGAGCTCTTGTAGCTTCGTGCTGGTGAGTGAATCGATGTCGTCAAGGTTCGTACCAGGATTGTTCTGTAGGAAGTTCTGGCAATGAACTTTGCGGTAGTAGCTCGATGGTAGCCCGATGGAAACACGGATGCGTTTGACCGCGAGTGCTGCAGTTCGCGTGGCCTCGTATTCCTGCCCAGCGATGTGGTCGGTGGATGTTTCGTCGAGCTGCGTCGTTGAGGTATGTTCGACTGAATCGAGTTTGACCGAACGATTGCTGGTGATCAGGGCGCTGATTTGAGCACCGAGCCCACCACCGCTGCGCGGGCGCGTCGAGCCAGTCTCTACCTTACGCCGCGTCTTGGTCAGCGTGGTCGGTTGGCTGTCATATTTGATTCTGGCTTTTTCCACGCCCATTGAGGGATCGATATCAGCAAAGGTTTTGACGTGGATCTGTCCGTAGCCTGCGAGTTGTGAGCGAATTTTTTGTTCGTAGTAGGCTTCTTCTTCTCGGCGTTTTCTTGATAGTGGATCGTCGCTCTCGTATCCATGAGCCATCGCCGAGGCGTTGGCATCGGTCACTTCGACATCCTCGATGGACATCCCGGCGAACGAGGCTCGGATCATCTTCCGGATCATTTCCACGCGAGCTTGCGATAGTGGTTCGCCACCTTCGGGCTGCACAAACACACTCGCGGATTGTTTTCGGCCCCTTCCCAACCCGATCCGTTCGCCTTCGTCGTAGGTAACGTTGGCCGACCGTACATCAGGGAACTTCGCGATATCGTCGCTCAGGTCACGTTCCTTCGCGTGGCTGACCCTCGCCGATCGCTGCTCACTCGATTCAAAGGGGGTCGACGAATCAATCGCTTCTTGAATATGCGAGCGGAGCGACGTGGGCAGTGCGGCCGATGATTCGAGTGCCGCCAAGAATTCACTGCGCTGGGCGGTCGGAATCAGCATCCGCCGTCCGTCGCGTTTCCAGCCAGTCAAATGGGCGCTGCCGAACGCCATTTCAGCAGCGTCGAGGTCGTTTTCGTCGAGCAGTTTGCCACCGAGTAAATACTCCGTGTCCGGCGAACCGCTGCCGCGAATGAGAAAGCCAAACGCCATCACCATGGCCGCGACGAGCAACACGGCGATAACCCGTGACTGCACGGGCATCGCTGAGAAGACGTCGCGAAACTGTTCGAGAGATTTGGGGAGCATGGAAATCGATTGAAATGGATTCGAATGGACTTCGCTGCTCAGGCGGCACGCCGTTGCGATTGACGGTATCTCGGCAATCGCGCCGTCACGGCACCACCGCCTTGGGGACAGTTCTGCCAAACCAATTCAGCTGCCATCGCGGCGGCGACCATGGGTAGCTTGCAAGCCCGCGTTTCCACGTCGCTGCCCGTGTCGGCGATCTCCAGTTCCACATCCGTGGGGGTTTCGCATGCCGTGATTGTCAGCTCGCCGCCGTCGGGCATCTCAACGAGTGCTTGCCGAACCAGGCTATCGATGAGTTGACTCAGTGAGGTCGAATCGACGTTCACACGCAAATCCATGTCCATGTCCACTTCCAAACAGATTGGGGCGGGATGTTTCATCAGGAGATGCGATGCGACCGATTCCACTACAATGGCGAAGGGCTGGTTGGCATCGTTGCCGATTGTGAGATGTGACATGGTAGGATTCCGTTTCCTCCGAGAACGTTCAAGTTCCCAGCTCAATGGGCGAGCTGGCATTTCCACGCGCTCTTACGTGGTGACTTGGCTGTTAGCATTTCTACGGCTTCTGCGGCAACCCTAATTTCCCCCTTTCCCGCTCTGATTCGATGACGCCACTGCCCCCCGGTCGGGTCTCGCGCCGTAACTTTGCGAAGTCGGGGGCTGAGATTTCCTTGGGAACATTGGGGGGGCTGACCATCAGTGGCGGGTGTCGGTACGGGACGCCCAAGCAAACCCCCAAACGCTATCGGATCTCCGGCCCCTCGATGAATCCCACGCTGTGGGGGCCGTCGCGGTCGCTTGCCTGCGAGTCTTGTGGGATCCGGATTCGTGTCGATTCCAGCACACTGCAGCTCGCCATGGAGGGGCTGTCACAAGGCGTCCTGCCTGCCTCGGCATTGGCCTGCTGGCACTGTGGTCATGTGATCACCAAGACGCAAGTCCGGCATGGGTTGGCGACAGACGAATTGCCGCCCGACGTGGTGGAGATCACCGCGCGCGCGAGACGCGACTTTCAGCCAGGCGCCATGGTCCTGATTGAACGGCAGGGAACGCATGCTAAGCGGCTCCTCGGAGTTCCCGGCCAAACCATCTCCCGCGATCGCTTGGGACGCTTGCAGATCGACGGCCAACTTCCTGGGTTTTCATCGTTGCCGCAAATTACCGTCGATGCCGATCGTTGCCGAGAGCGGTCGCGTTGGCTCAATGAAGCGGCCTCCACTGGTTGGCAGCGTCAAACGGATCGGAGCTGGACGACTCACTCAGACTCCTCGTGGCTCGTCTATCATCATCAGAACGTTTACCGCGGAAAGCATTCAGGGCGTGTGCTCGATGACTATCCCGGTAACCTGGGCGTACAGCGGTCCCTGTTTCCCGCTGCGGGACTCTCGATCCAGTTCAGCCTCGCCGCGCCGGTAGGCGGGGAGCAAGCAGCCGAGGTCTGGACAGCGATCTGGACCGAGAGTGGCGTGGTGCTGCAGCAACAGCGAGTACGACTCCGAGCCAACATCGCGATCCCGGTCCAAACGAAAAACCCAGCGGTCGCAGGGTCGTCATCACGGCTCCACCTACCAACCGACCTGGTGACTCCCCAAACGCCCGTCGCCCTCCGCATCGCGGCGGGCCCGCGGAGTCGTATCGATCTCTCCGACTTGAGCGTGAACCGAACGGTCGTGTACCGAGATACTGCCGTAGTACCTCGTGCAAAGTCGGCGAACCCCGCCCGTCCACTGCAGTATCCGCAGCGACTAGGTGACGACGAATGGTTCGTCGTCGGAGACAACGTACCTTTGTCCATCGACAGCCGGCACTGGGGGGTGGTCACGACCGCCGAGATCCTCGGGTGCATTGAGTTGTCAACCTAGCGATGCTCTCAACCGGGCCGGAGCAGTTGGCCCTGGGCTTCAGTCCAAGGAACGATCTGGGAGCCTCGGCACGAGAGGCAGGAACACGGTCGCGGTGGTGCCTTTGTCCGGAACACTTTCGAAATGTAACCGGCCGCCCAACCGGGTGATGACGTTGCGTGTGAGAAACAACCCCAAACCGATTCCTCGCCCCGGATCCTTGGTCGTGAAAAATGGATCTCCAGCGCGGTCGAGCACTTCGGCAGACATGCCATCGCCCCGGTCGACGACCGTCAGCGCGAGTTCATCATCGGTCCGCGCCGCTTGCATGGTCACCATGCGATCGTCCTCGCTCGCGTCGAGAGCATTGTGCAGAAGATTCCGGATCGCTTGAGCGACCGCCTCTTCAGGTAACCAGAGCGGTTGACGCTCCCAAGCCGGGGTGCTGGCGTGTGGCTTCGGATCACCACCGAGTGGTTCGGCCGGTTCGGGCTCCGAGGTTTCCGGTTCTGGGGTCCATGGATTCAGTGGCTCAAGAATCTCGACGCGATGGGGATCGCGAATCCCTTCAAGCGTGGTGTCGATCAAATCGCCGAGCGTCGTGCGATTCCATTGGTCAGCGACTGCGTCACCGGCGGCAGCACGCATCCGAGAGAGAATCTGCCGACAGCGGTAGAGTTGACCATCGATGAGTCGCAGATCGTCGTCGATCGAAGATGGTTTTTCGATGGAGTCGAGATGTCGAGTCAGTTCTCGACAAGCTACATCGATCGCTGATAAAGGGGTGGCGAGTTCGTGAGCAGCCCCCGCGGCGAGCGTGGTCAGTCCCTCCAAACGCATCGCGTCAGCGCGAGCGGATTGGCTCCGCCGCAAATCCTCATCGCGGCTGCGAAGTTGCCTCGACGTCCGTGTGACAAAGAACGTAATCACCGTGCCACAGGCGACGAAGGCAATCAGCGACGCCAGCCCACGGAGGTGCAGATCGCCAAGCAGTATCAACGGCGGGTCGATCGTCTGCACACTCAGTCCCATCACGGGGCGCGATTGGAACTGCAACAGCACGTATCCCAGCACGGCGAGTCCGGTTAGCTTCCAGGCAGCCGAAGGCTGCAGCATGACCCCACCCACGGCGAGATTGACAAAGTAGAAAAAGCAAAAAGGATTGTCCGCTCCACCGCTCAAATACAGCATCGCGGTCAACGTCATGAGGTCGAGAGCCATCAACGCAAAGGCGACGCGGAGCGGCACTAGATTGGGCGCATCGGCCCGTGACCGCCGTTCGAAACGCCACAACCACCATCCATATCCGACATTGGTAATCGCGGTCAAGGCAACGAACAGCAGCAGCGGCGCGATCGGCAGCGGCGTCGACGTCAGCGTACCGGCCAAGAGAATCGTTACGAATTGCCCGATGCACGCGAAGGAGCGGAGACGGAGCAACCACGCGGCCGACCCCAACGGTGCCGACGAGATCAATTTCATGATCAGTGTGCTTCTCGTCGTGTCAACTCATCACGGAGTTTGGCTGCCAACTCGTAGTGCTCTTGCTCGACGGCATGTTCGAGTCGCTCACGCAGAGTTTGACCGACGGAATACTCCGTCCGCATAGACTCGCGGAGCTCGATCAAGCGGACGATCAACTCGTCCTCGTCGAAATGCTCTTCTGCCTCGTGTTTGACAAAAAACTCACGCAGTGTGTCCAGCCCCCGATTGATCGCTTGGATGGCTTCCTCGGGAGTATTCTCTTCGAGTTCGCCGAGCGCCTCAGCTTGCGTCCGATGAAACAGCACAAAGGGGCGATACTGTTCATGCGCGGCCGACCATTCTGGGTCGTCCGATAAATCTTCGCAGACATCCATCAGCCGCAGCGTGTGGTCGGCATCCATGACCGCTCGGTGATAGAACTGCATCCGCAGCCAGCAAATACGGCGATGGTAAAACTGCATGAACTCGCGGTCGATCTCACTGCAATCATGCTCGGTCAAGTCGTAATTCGGCTCTTCAAGACGGCACAGGTTCAGGTGTTCGAGATAGCTGTCCGAACCGCTGATCGACTCACCGTCGGGCCGGCCGGTCGTTTCGAGCTGCAGCACGCCCAACTCCACACGCATTTGCAGCACGTCTCGTTCGTCCTTGCCTTTGACCATGCGGACGTTCAGTGTCGCCGGGTCGAATGCCCATTGTTTGAGCAGGTCGTCCAAGTTCCGCGGGCGTTTCATGTAGTTCAAAAGGGTCAGAGCGAAAGAATGCGTCAGTTTGACCTCAGTATATCAATCAATCGCCACAAGTGAACCTTCAATCATCCCGTTGGGGGCGGCCCCGCAGTCGTTTCTTCTCTGAAAGCCGGCGTTTTCCCTCGATCCGACGCTTTTTGCTGCCCAAGGTGGGGCGGGTGGCCCGGCGGGTTTTTGGCGCTACGCGACACTCCAACAGCATCGATACGAGACGGGCACGCACATCCGCCAAATTGCGAAACTGATCCCGTGTCCGGTCGCTGTGGAGCACCAATTCTCCTTCCCGATTGATCCGTGTGGAAAATCTCGCCTCGAATCGGTGCCGCCACCCATCGTCGAATCCCGGCCGCGTAGCCGGTTTCCAACGCAGCGTGACTTTCGAATTCACCTTGTTCACGTTCTGGCCGCCCGGCCCACTGCTCCGGCTCGCTGACCAATCCAGTTCGCTCTCAGCAATCCGGAAACGTTTCGTGACACTTAAATCAGACATGAACTCTCAGCATTCGACGGCATCGTGGTGCGGTGGTTGTGAATCGTTTCGGCTCCGCGACTGCATCGCCGAGCCACCGACGCGGTCACTCCAGGTGAGCATCTAGAAACTCAATTGTCCACTCCTGCACAGCCGGGTCGTTCATCAGAAAGGAATGCAACACGGCGACTTCGTGCACCGTTTCGGCGCCGTCGAGCTGTGCCTCCTCCCAACTGACAACGAAATCACTCTCGCCGTCGACGAGCGGATTGCGGACCGCGCCCACCGCGATCTTGCCGGCCACGATCGCAAAAGGGAACGGCGGCGTGGCCAGATTCGCTTCCACCTCAGTCCAATTCGTTCCCAGCTCCATGGCCCCAGGCCCAGCGACCCATTCAAAGACGCCCGTTGCCCCCAAGCGGCGAGCGATGGCGGCGCCCTGGTTGGGCGGCCCGAGCATCACCATCGAACGGCAACGCGAGACAATCCGTTCGGGATCACCATTCCGCTGGAGATCGCCGATCAAGTGACGTGTGACAATGTTCCCCATGCTATGACCAACAAAACAGAACTCCGCGTCCGGGTGCTGGCCCGCGAGCACCCGGTGCAGCGCCTTTGAGGACTCGCCCAAACTCGACCGAGTGCTGGCGTAACCAAACCGAATGATTTGGTCGTACCCGTCCGCCCGCAACGCCGACTCCATCGACTTCATCGAACCGTCGGTGCGCATTAGCCCATGCAGCAACACCACGACCGGTTTGCTGGCCGGCGCAGTTTTGTTCGGGCAGAGCTCGTCGAGCAACTCGCACGCATCCTCTTCACTGCCCCAACCCCTGCGGATGTTTTGGGAATCGAGAATGCGACAATGCCCAGTCAACGCGTTGCGTTGCACGCGATATCCACCGCGAGCCTCGAGATCTGTCCAAAACTGAGCGCCACCGGCAGTCGGTAGAGCAACATTGAAATTTTTCGCCACTGTTTCACTCTCTGTGTGCCCGACCGCATAACACGACGCAAAGACACAGCATGCCATGGCCATCGCGATCAGGCTCGATTTCAGGAAGGGACGGGAAATGGTTCGTAGCATGATTGAAGTAGTGGTGGTCGAATTTGAAAAACGGTCAGTCTACCTCCACCCAGAGCCCGGGGCGAAGCGAACGCAGCGCGGCATTGGACGCCAATCGGAATTTTCTTGAGATCTTCCCGGCGCCAGCTACGAACAAGCCATCATATCAGGGCACATCATCCAATTGACCAGCAAAGAGGGACCAGCAAAGAGGGACAGGCTCAGTATCTGGAACTGCTTGAATGGACGGGGCGTCAAATTCGCAGTGACAAGGTTGGGGCGATCCCCGAGCATCTGCGGCCGATCCTAACTCGAATCGGTTTGGACACCCATGGTTGGTGCGATATTGTGCTTAAGTTCGGACGTGTGTTCCGCCGCGCCGCTGGCAGCCCAGAACATCTGGCGGAGGAGGCGTCCCGGCGCGGCCAGAACTGGCTATGCGCTCCCGGTAACCCACTGGGCTTGTCGGCGGTCTAACCGAGCCATCAGCTCGTCCAATTTCGATGCCTCCGAGATCGCTGCTGCGCGGTCGCCACGCAATCGCCTGGAAAAAGTTCAGTTGCCAGTGGCTTCATACCGAAGACGGTTGAGTCGGGCGGGTTAGCGTGAAAAGAAGGCACCCCGACGGCGATCAAACGCCCTAGCGAAAGTGGGTGGCCCCATCTCCTGACAAAGTGGGTGGCCCTATTCTCGGGGGGAAAAGAGTGGGTGGCCCTGTCTTCGGGTGGCCCTGTCTTCGGCTAGCTTCGGTACTGTTTTGAGAATCTCAGTCGACTTTGCGTGGTGTCTCCGACGCTGCTGTCTCAGCGATTGCTTGGTAACCGATCGGGTTGAGGTGTCCGTTTCCGAGCAAGCCGTTTTGAAACCCGTGGGGGAAATCACCGCTTTCAGCGGAGATTCGCAACGCCCCCCGGCAATTGATCACGCGTACTCCATTTCGACGCAGCTCGCTCGCGAGCGAGCGAAAGTCGCTGTCCTGCGGGTCCTCCCATCGAACTTGACCGCCCATGATGGCCGGCACTCGGGGGGCGTAGACAACCGTCACCGGTTTGGACGTCGATTGCGCTAGAGTGGTGGCGATGTCGGCTGCAGAAAAAGTGGCTGGTTGCGGAGGACTGCCCGCTGGCGATTTGTCGTGAGAGGGTGCCGGCCCAATTCCGAACCGCAGTTGCCTCAGCTCGGTCGATTCTCCAGCAAACAATAAACCACGTGCCGCGTCGAGAACGAAATCGGGGACCATATCGAGCATTTTGTCACCTCTCGCCGTTTGCGTTGCCGGCATCGAATCGAGGATGGGGCCTGTAATCGATAGGAGGTCTTCGAGCTCGCACAGCAGCAAAAAATGTTCGGTGACACCCATCTGCGTCTCTGCTGCCTCGAAACTCCGCATCCAATCAGCCGCGTCGGCACCACTGCGGGCGAGTGGCAGCACGTCAACGGGTTCTCGATCGGTTGAGAGTTGTTCTTGTAGCACGCGCCACAACTTGTCTTCATCGGCGACGCAGACACCTTCGGCCTGCGAATCGCCCCATAATGCGATCACACGCGAGGCCTTCGTAGTGGGCAATGTTTGTCGCCCCGGCATGCCATGCTGCCCAAACACTGTCGTCGCGTAGCCTTCGCTCCGCCATCGGTACTCCGTCCCGGCCGGGTAAACCCATTGACGGGTGGCTGGGTCGACAACTCTCGAGTGATAGCTGCGTACAAACAATGGTGACGTCAACCAGACGATCAACGTTCCTGAAATCGATCCCAGAACCCAGCGTCGGATCATGGCTCGACTGTGGTTTCGTTGGCGACTCGAGTTCGGTGATTGATAGCACCGACGCCCTGATAGCCGGAATCTACCGCGAGCGAGTATAGCCTGATCGCGGCTGGCTCCAGACATCGCTGCCCCGCGGTGCACCAAGCAATCCAATTGAGCTTTGACCACGTTGCTTCGGCGAGGGACACCGCCTCGAATCCATGGCTGACAACGTTCACAGACAATGGCAATTTCACGGCGCTGTCCATGTTTTTAGCGGCCGGTACATTGCTTTCACTCGTTATGAAGAACTGGTTTGCGAGACAGGACAACAGGGGGACGCGGCGTCAACACTCGTCCAGCATAATATAGTCTGCCATTGGACGCTGTCATTCCGCTGCTCGGAGAAGGCATGAAAAAACCGGAGTCAATTGACTCCGGTTTACACGATGGACTGAGATCGCTGGCAAGACCTAGTAGCGGTAATGCTCTGGTTTGTAAGGGCCTTCGACGGGCACGCCGATATAGTCCGCTTGGTCTTGGGTGAGGGTCGTTAGCTTGACATTGAGTTTTCCGAGGTGCAGACGGGCAACCTCTTCATCGAGTCGCTTGGGCAGCATGTAGACCTTGTTCTCATACTTTTCTTCTTGTTTCCAAAGTTCGAGCTGAGCGAGGACTTGGTTGGTGAACGAGGTGCTCATCACGAAACTTGGGTGGCCCGTTGCACAGCCCAGATTCACCAAGCGTCCCTTCGCCAGCACGATGATGCTGCGCCCGCTATCGTTGAATGTGTAGCGGTCGACGGCACCGATTTCCGATGGTTTGATCTCGCTCTTCGTGGCTTTGCCCTCCGCGACTTGCCCTTCCAGCCAAGCGATGTCGATCTCGGTATCGAAGTGACCGATGTTACAGAGGATCGCGTCGTCGGCCATCTCGGACATGTGTTGGCCTAAGATGATGTCCTTGTTGCCGGTTGTGGTGACGAACAGTCGGCCTTCTTTGCAGGCTTCTTCCATCGTGGTGACTTCGAAACCTTCCATCGCGGCTTGCAGAGCGTTGATGGGGTCGATTTCAGTCACGAGGACGCGGCAACCGTAACGCTGCAGGCTCTGGGCACACCCCTTGCCCACATCGCCGTAGCCACAGACGACAGCAACCTTACCTGCGAGCATGACGTCGGTGGCACGTTTGACACCATCGGCGAGCGATTCGCGGCACCCATACAGGTTATCAAACTTGCTCTTGGTTGCCGAATCGTTGACATTGATGGCGGGGACGCGAAGTTTTCCGCTGCGATTGAGTACCTCGAGGCGGTGAATTCCTGCGGTGGTTTCTTCGCTGATACCGCGGACGTCACCGAGCAGTTCAGGGAATTTGTCGTGGACCATGGCAGTCAAATCGCCGCCATCATCGAGGATCATGTTGAGCGGTTCGCCCGAGGGGAATTGCAGGGTTTGTTCGATGCACCAATCAAACTCAGCGTCGCTCATGCCTTTCCAGGCGTAGACTGGGATACCGGCTTTGGCGATCGCCGCAGCAGCATGGTCTTGCGTGCTGAAAATATTGCAGCTACTCCAGGTGACTTCCGCGCCGAGCTCGATCAGGGTCTCGATCAGAACTGCGGTCTGGATCGTCATGTGCAGGCAACCGGCAATGCGGGCTCCCGCGAGCGGTTTGGAGGCACCGTACTTCTCACGAAGGGCCATCAGGCCAGGCATTTCGTTCTGGGCCAGCTCGATTTCTTTGCGACCGTAATCGGCCAGCGAAATGTCTCGAACCTTGTAGGGCAGTCGATCCGTAGCGACTTGCGACATTCTGTTCTTCTCTCGTTTCAGGGTCTCGAAAAAAAGGAAACGCGACCGGTTCGCAAAACCCGAGCGGGCATGCGAAACGCTCGCCAGACCGATCACAGGGACTCCCGCTGGCCCGATTGACAAGCCGAGCATTGTAGCGAAAACAGAAAAAATACCAGCCCCAAATGAGCCTACTTGCGCTTTCTTCGTGCGCCTGCGAATCACGCAACCTTCCGCCATTTTGGAACCTGGCTCGCCGCGAGCACCCAGGCCGATATTTCAAATTTCACTGGTTAACAAATCGTCAGCTATCGATCAAACTGGCCAGTCCTTCCTGAGTCCGCGATTGCGCGCTCCCTTCCTCCCTCCCCACAATCTGTGCGATGCCAGCTTATTTACTTCGAGCCGTTCTCGCTTGCGCCGCGATCCAACTGATCACCGCCAGCGTGATGACACCCGCATCCGCTGATCAATCGAGGCCCGAACTGGACTATGCCCAGGACGTCCAGCCGCTGCTCGCCCGCCGCTGTTTTTCCTGTCACGGTCCCGATCAAGCCGAGGGCGGTTTGGCCTTTCACTCGGCGGAGTTGGCGCTCGTTGAGTCCGAGTCGGGTGAGTACGCGATCGTGCCCGGTGATCCCGAATTCAGTGCGATGTTGACTCGCGTCTCGAGCGATGACGAATACGAGCGGATGCCACCCGAAGGCGACCCGCTGACGCAGAGCGAAATCGCCCTGTTGCGGCAGTGGATTGAGGAGGGGGCTACGTTCACCAAGCACTGGGCATTCGAGCCGCTCTCCGATCCCGCTGTTCCTAGCCTTGTGGCCGAAGGCGATGCAGGGGCCGATGACGATGAAGTCCACCCGATCGACGCCTTCGTCTTGCGGCGGCTCGCAGACGCCGGGCTGCAGCAAGCCCCGCCTGCGGATAAACGCACGCTGATTCGCCGCGCTACCTACGACTTGACCGGTCTGCCACCGACTCCCGATGAAGTCGAAGCGTTTGCGAGCGATAACGATCCGCAAGCCTACGAGAAGCTGATCGATCGGTTGCTCGCATCAAAACAGTACGGTGAAAAATGGGGCCGGCACTGGCTCGACCTCGTCCGTTATGCCGAGACGAATTCCTTCGAACGGGACGCTGCAAAACCTAATGTCTGGAAGTATCGCGACTACGTGATCCGCTCATTCAATGAGGACAAACCTTACGACCAATTTGTCCAGGAGCAACTCGCGGGCGATCTTTTCGAAAACCCCACCACCGAATCTCTCACCGCGACCGGCTACTACCGGCTGGGGATTTGGGACGATGAGCCAGCCGATCCGCTGCAGGCTCGCTACGACGAACTCGATGATCTCGTCACCACGACCGGGCAAGCTTTCTTGGGGCTGACGATTAACTGCGCCCGCTGTCACGACCACAAGATTGACCCGATCCCCACGACGGACTACTACGGCATGTTGGCAATTTTTGCTGACGTTGCCCCTTACGCCTCGCGCGCCGATCACGTCACCAACAACCAGATTGACATCACATCGCCGGAGCTTCTCGTCCAATACGAGCAATGCGACGAGGATTTTGCGAGGATTCAAAAGGAACGCACTGAAATCGAACAAGCCGGTATTGTGAAGATGTCGGCCCCCGACCAGCGTGCCACCGAGGGGGACCGCAAGGCACGTAACGCGGTCCTACGTGAGAAGCTCGACCAACACCTCACTGCGAAGCAACGCCGCCGCTACGCGAAACTGGGCAAAGAACTCGCCCAGGTCAAAAAACGCCGACGCCAGCTGCCGCCTCGCGAACAGGTCCTCGGCCTAGCTCGAAAACAAGAATTGGCCGAAACGTTTGTCATGTTCCGCGGCAATCCGCACTCACCGACTGACGCAGTCACCCCACGTGTGCCGGAAATTTTTGAAAATCAAGTTTTTGAAGACTCTGAATCTGCAGCGGAAGCGGCCAACCGCCGTCTCGAATTTGCCAATTGGGTTACGACACCAGACAATCGCCTGACCACGCGCGTCGTTGCCAACCGGATCTGGCAGCACCATTTCGGTCGCGGGATCGTACGATCGACGAATAATTTTGGCCAGCTTGGCACACCGCCCACTCACCCAGAACTCTTGGACTATCTCGCCCACGTGTTCATGGACCAGGGTTGGAAGTTCAAAGACATGCATCGGTTCATGATGACCAGCCAAACCTACCAGGCGGCCGCCACGCTGACACCGGAGCAAGCCGAAGCGGTCGGCAATACGTCGGTCATCGACCCGAATAATGATTTGTTCTGGCGGTTTGACCCCCGGCGTTTGACGGCCGAAGAAGTCCGTGACACCATCCTTACCGTCGCCGGAACGATCAACCTCGAAAGCTACGGACCTAGCTTCTACGAGGAACTCTCGCCCGAGGTCCTCGCTGGCCAATCGGTGCCCGGAAAAGGCTGGGGAGATTCCGATCAGTCGGAACGGAACCGCCGCAGCGTATACATTCACGTCAAACGTTCGCTGCTAACCCCATTGCTCGCCGCGTTTGATTTCCCCGAACCCGATACCACCTGCGAAGCCCGCTTTGTCACCTTGCAACCGGGGCAAGCGATGTCACTGCTCAACAGTGATTTCATTCACGAGAAAGCTCATCAGTTGCTCGCGTCGGTGCGAGAGGAACTTCATGAAAGTGGCGTAACTGACGAAGCCATCGCCGACGATCGCGGTAATCTCGTCCGCGCTATCATCCAACGTGTCCTCGGTCGCGACGCCACCGACCAAGAAATCGCCGAAGGCAAGCAGCTGATGAATTCGTTCATCAACGACAGTAATCTTCCTCCCGAGCGAGCCGAAGCGCTCTACGCCCTCAGCGTCCTGAACTGGAACGAGTTCGTCTTCGTCTTCTAGAACCTATCGGCGCACTCCGCTGGGTTTTCGGATCGATTCGTGAACAGAAATGCTGGTCGACAACCGGCCAGCTCCACGGGGTGTGCTGCGACGATGATTACAAGCATGTATCACGAAAAGGTTAACAGAATGGGCAATGCAGTGAAGCTTCTCGTCATGCTATTGGTGCTCAACGGCATCACAGGACTTGCCCGTGCCGCTGAAAAGCCCAACATCATCCTGCTGCTGGCAGATGACTTGGGATACAGAGACCTTTCTTGTTTTGGAAGTCCCGCGGTCGCGACGCCGAACCTCGATCGCCTCGCCACTGAGGGCACGAAGTTTACCCGCTTTTACGCCGGTTCGGCTGTCTGTTCCCCCACCCGGGCTTCCGTACTGACCGGTCGATATCCCTTGCGATTTGGTATCACGCGGCATTTTAACGACGTCAATCGATGGCTCCCGGAATCGGCAACGACCATCGCCGAACTGCTCAAGGGGGCTGGCTACAGCACCGCACATGTGGGTAAGTGGCACCTCGGCGGACTGCATGTCAACGCTCAGGGCGAGCGACTGGACAATCAACCGGGACCGCGTCAACACGGGTTTGACTTCTATCAAACTCAGATCGAACAGCAGCCTCTTCGCGGTCGGATGGGGCGAGAGCAAACGCTTTTTCGTCGCGGCGGAACCGTGCTGCTCCGCAATGACCAGCGTATTGAAAACGATGATTTGTATTACCCCAAGCACTTTACCGATGCTAACGGTGACTATGCGATCGAGTTGATCGAGAAAATGTCTGGCCAGTCAACGCCTTTCTTTCTCAATCTTTGGTGGCTCGTTCCCCATAAACCCTATGAACCCGCCCCCGAACCACATTGGTCGAACACCGCAGCAGAAGGCATTTCCGAGGATCAGCATCGATTCCGGTCTATGGTGCAGCATATGGATGCCAAGGTCGGAGGAATCCTCGATCGACTCGATGAGCTTGGGATCGCTGAGAACACTCTTGTTCTATTCACGAGCGACAACGGAGCAGCTTTCGAAGGCTTCATCGGCGATCTCAAAGGGGACAAGACAGACTTGCACGATGGAGGGCTCCGTGTCCCCATGATCGTTCGCTGGCCTGATGCGATTCCAGCAGGCCGAACATCAGACGCGTTTGGTCATACCAATGATCTGCTGCCGACGTTCTGTGAAGCGGCGCAAGTTGAGTTGCCGACGGACCTACCCGTTGATGGGAAAAGCATCCTGTCTCATCTGAAGGGCGGCCAGTCGCCGAGCGTTGACGAACGAGGAACCGTGTTTTGGCAATTGAATCTTTACAAGAGTATCCAGCGTCATTATCCCAAACCCAAACCCTATGCAACCGAGGTCGCAATGCGAGGCAAATGGAAAATGCTCGCTCTTAAGGGGACCCCAGTTGAGCTGTTCGATCTCCAAGCTGACCCTAACGAACGACACAATGTGATCGAGGATCACCCGGATCGAGTTGCTTCATTGGCCTTGGAACTCAATGATTGGCTGAACGCCCCACGCGTAACCGATTAGTTTGCTCGTATCAGGACCGTCCACCGGATCGACGGGCCGCATGGGTTAGCGGCGGCAAGTCGTGAAAATGCCACCGGGGAAGTTTGGTGGCATTGCCGCGTCTCGAGATCGAATTCTTCTGCAGATTGATCTCGATTCTTGAACGTTTACGCATGAGATGAAACTGCTTACCGGCGTATGTCCTCGAGCAATGATCGCATGGATTCCACTCGATCGGGATGCTTCGAAGCAACATTCTTTCTCTGGCCGATGTCCTGACGGAGGTTGTAGAGTTCTGCCGGAGAATCGTTGTCGGCTGAATAGCCATGTTTTTCTTCCCACGGACGCGAGCGACCACTGACGTACCCGTTCTCCGCATCGATCAAAACCCAGTCGCCTTGTCGTACCGCGTACTGGCCGACCTTTGTGTTGTGCACATGAGCGTCACGCACCCGATCGGACTCACCTCGCAGCAAGGGCAGCATGCTGTGTGAGTCCTCCGCTCCCTCGGGGACCTCCGTTTCAAGCAATTCGGCAAAGGTCGCTAGCAGGTCGATCTGCGATACCAGGGCATCGGAAGAGGTTCCAGGCTGGGTAGTGCTGGGCCACCGCAAGAGAAAGGGGACGTGGTGGCCACCTTCATAAATATCACGTTTGAGCCCACGAAAAGGGCGAGATGACCAATGCTCAAACTTCTCATCGCGAGCGTACGCATACTTCTCGGGCCCGTTGTCTGCTGAAAAGACAACAATTGTGTTTTCATCGAGACCCGCGTCGTGTACCGCCTGCAGCAACTGCCCCACAGCGTCGTCGGTTTCGTAGACAAAATCGCCGTACGGTCCAGCCTCCGATTTACCATCGAATCGGTCGTTGGGAATAATGGGGGCGTGCGGCGAGGGAAACGCAAAGTAGAGAAAGAACGGTGCATTTTCGCCAGATCTCGAACGGATGTACTCCACGCCTTTGCGGGTGAGCGTCGGGATCACTTCGTACGGATCCCAGTCCGAGCACATCGGTCCCGGGCGGCACTCCCAATTCCCTTCTTTAATGGGCTTCCATTTGCTGGTGTCCAGAACGGTATCTGGGGCTTTGACGACTTTGTCATTTTCAATCCAAGCGTAGGGAGGAAAATTGATGACGGTGTCACCGAAGTAGTAATCAAATCCATGCGCCAACGGGCCGTCGGGAATCGACTTTTCCCATTGGTAGGCTTCCGGTCCGTAGAACCGCCTTCTGCCCGTCGCTCGTTTCTTAGCATCGGGCTTGCGAATCGCTTCCCAGTTCCATCCTAAATGCCACTTACCGATGCAGGCCGTGCGATAACCGTGCTCTTGAAACATCTCGGGCATCGTCAACCGTTCAGCCTGGAAGACAGAACCGCCCATCGGACCTACGATGCCGTGAAAGTCTCGCCAGTGATATCGGCCGGACAACATGGCGTATCGACTCGGTGTGCAAATTCCCGATGAGGAATGACCGTTGGTGAACCGCATCGCCGAGCGAGCCAAACGATCGAGATTCGGGGTCGGAATCTTCGAATCAGGGTTCTGGATCGAGAGATCTCCGAAGCCAAGATCATCCGCGTAAAGAATCAGGACGTTGGGACGGGACATCTCTTCGGCAGCAACGTTGGCAGCCGGGTGCGTCAGCAATCCCGCTGCAAAGCCTGCGATCAGGAGGCGAAACGGAATGGAAACCGATGCGTTCATGAGACTTTCTAGAAGTGAGGGATACGGGGCGTGGAGTGCCGAGCGATCGACGGCCGACCCCCAGCTACCTTAGCGAACCCATCATCCTATCACGTGGGGCTGGTTCCCACCGGCGACACCCCAACTCGCGGTATCGTCCTCGATCATCCCTTGCGGGATACTTGTGGCAAGTCAACAGGAGGAAGGCCCTCGGCAAACTCCACCGAACAAGCAACGGGGGAGGAATAAGTGTCGTGTTGGACGAACCAACGACCTGCTCAATATCTAGAAGTATCCCGTCAGGGATGACGGAAAATAGCCGGTGGATTGAGCGTAAGCGAACACCACCGGATAAGACGCGAGCATCACAGGCCAACCCCGAATCGGGTTGAAGATCATTCATGCCGGGATCTGCGACCCACTTCGGGGTCGACGTTCCACGACCAACGAGACACCGTAGGTGGCGCTGCGCTGACCTCATAGGCATCAAGTTAAGCAGTACTCGAGGAGGTCTGGGTTGGCGAGCAACTCAATTGTTCCTGGTTTTGCCTTGCGTTTGGTTCTTTGGCAACGACGTCGGACGCGGGAGATGAGCCGATTGAAAAAATCCACCAGTTGAGCACTCGATGTGTTGAGGTGACTGGCGATTTCCGCCGCCATCTTCGTAATCAGTGATGCCAGCTTGGCGAAACTAATCGCTGTCGCTTCAGTCCATCCGATGATAACGATCAACCAATGCTGCAAGATCGCAGCGCAAAGGCGGATCCACAATCTTGTCATTTTGATCTCGTCGGCGGAGTCCGTCGAGGAAAGGGACCTCACTGAAGGGAAGTATTGCCGAATTGGCGTCGATGCTCCGGACTCTGTGCCGGATCAAGTATCAATTAGAGCGTCACGGGAAATCACGACAGGTAGCGACACGATGTGTCGCGATCGTTTGACCCGACGGAGGAGCCGTATGAGTCAAGGCTCACGTACGGATCTGTGCGGGGGGCGGCTGGCAACAGCCGTCCCTACCGCGATCTCCAAAACCTCCAGCGCACGCTTCCGTCGGATGAGCCTTTTTTTCTGTATCTGGCGCTGCCGCTGGTGATTGGTGTAGCGGCGATTCTGTTTGTTTTTGCAGTCGTGACAACATTGATTTCGTTGTTTGTCGCCCTGACGCGAAGACTTCCTCCGCGCCGCGCCAGACCGGTTGGGGCGCGTATCGATGTCGGCGGGGTACCGTTTTTCTGGTTTCTTCTACCCGTTTTGGTAATTATTGCGAAGTCGATTTCTCGCTGAGCTACCGGATTCGCACAGGTGTACCGAGATGTGGGTTTAGGGCGGATCGTAGCCGCCGGGGTTCCAGGGGTGGCAGCGGCAGATTCGTTTGACGGCTGCCCAGCTGCCTCGAATGGGACCGTGTTTGCGAATCGCTCCGATCGCGTAGGAGCTGCACGTCGGCGTGAACCGACAACTCGGCCCCAGCAGCGGGCTGATGCAGGTTTGGTAGACTCGGATCATCAGAATCAGACATTGTGCCAAGACGCGGCGAAGGCCCCGACGCAGCCACCTCGGCAGCCACGATCGCGTCGGTTTGCTATGCTCTTGGTTTTCATCACCATCCATCCTCATAGCCTCCCATGAAACCGACCCCAAGTGAAGCCAGTGAAGTCGAAGCCAGTAAAGTCGAGATCAACGGCGACCGGCCAACCGACGCGAATCGTGAGCTCGTCGTCGGGACCGAGCCCGATCGTCGTTTGATCGATCCGTCCGCCTTCCTCGCGCCTGGCGCCGTTGTGCTCGGCGAGGTCCATATCGGCGCCGAAGCGAGCGTATGGTTTGGAGCGGTGATGCGTGGCGATGCCGAGCGGATTGAGATCGGACCCCGCACGAACGTCCAGGATCAATGCGTGTTGCATGGCGACCCGGGCGTCCCCTGTCTGCTTGGCGCCGATGTGACCGTCGGGCACTCGGCGGTGGTGCATGGAGCAACGGTGGAGGACGAGGCTCTGATTGGGATCGGCGCGATCGTGCTCAATGGGGCCCGCGTGGGCAAAGGGGCGATCGTGGCCGCAGGTGCCTTGGTCACCGAAGGCACCGAGATCCCGGCGGGGATGCTCGCGATGGGCAGTCCGGCCAAGGTGATCAAGCCTGTTGGCGAATCGCTCGCCACCCGTTGCCGTGAGAACACTCAGCACTATGTGCGATTGGCGGCGCGGTATCGTGCTCAATTCGCCGCCCGCGAATCGGGGAAATAGACCGACCCTGCCCATACTCAAGCGAAGAGTCCAGCATGTTCCACCACTCGGCCGTTTTTCTGCTCACGCTGGCGTTTCTGCCAGCGGCTCTCTCACTGGCGGTGAATCAGGTCGCGAGTCAGGCCGCCGAGAAAGAGGCAGTGGTGGACCCGGCTAAGCAACGCACGATCAATTTCTGTCGTAGTGGCCGAGGCGACGAGTCCAAAGCCGCAGGACTCGTCGCCTCGTCCACTACTAAAACCGACACTTGTTCATCGTGTGCTGCTAAGGATGGGCGACCGAATATCCTGCTGATTGTCGCCGACGACCTCGGCTATTCGGATTTGGGTTGCTACGGCGGCGAGATCGATACTCCGCGGCTCGATGCTCTGGCTGCCGATGGCATTCGTTTTACGAATTTTCACGTCAATCCCATGTGCGCGTTCACACGAACCAGCCTGATGACGGGGCACACGCACTACGAGTCCGATAACTATCTCCGCTCGCTGCCAATTGCCAAGATCATGGCGGACGCAGGATACCGAACTCTGATGTCGGGGAAATGGCATCAGCCCCGTCATCCGATGGACGCGGGCTTTGAGGAATTTTATGGTTTCCTCGAAGGCCAAATTGATTCATGGACCGGCATTGGCTACGGCCACGTGTGTATCCGAAGCGGTCGCGGCGATGCCAAGCCCGTTCCCGATGGGTGGTACAGCACCGATGCTTTCACCGACACCGCGATGGCCCAGATCGATGGTGCACTCGAGGCGGGCGAGCCATTTTTCAGCTACCTCGCCTACAACGCACCGCACACACCCCTGCACGCGCCACGTGAGAATGTCGAAAAATATCCGCCGCGATATCGCGATGGCTGGAGCAAACTTCGCCAACAGCGTTTCCAGCGGATGCAGGAGATGGGGCTGATCGATCAACGGTATCGTTTGAGCGAACCGCATGCCGAGGTGCGGCGATGGGACGAGATTCGCGACGAGGATCGGCAGATCGAAGCCAATCGGATGGCGGCGTATGCGGGGATGGTCGACCGACTCGATCAGAACATCGGGCGGTTGATCGCACACTTGCGTCAAAAGACTGCTCTCGAGAACACGCTTGTCGTGTTCCTGTCCGATAACGGGGGCGATTACGGCAACGGTGCGCCAGCGACCTACGCGAGCGAACTGGCCTGGAAACCAGGGTCGCATCCCATGGTCAGTAACGGTTGGGGCATGCTCAAAAACACACCGTGGAATTGGTACAAACATTCGATGGCTGGTGGTGTTCGGGTGCCGATGATCGTGCATTATCCAGTTGGAGTGACGCACCCGGGCGGCACGATTTTGAAACAACGACTGCACGCCACGGATCTGTATCCGACGTTCTTGGAACTCGCTGGGGTGGCCTATCCCAATGACGATGAGGGACGCCCGATCAAGCCGCTCTACGGTCACTCGATGAGCAGGCTGTTCCGCGACGCCACGCTGCCCGAAACCGCCATCCATGATGAAATCTTTTGGTTTTTCGATACGCTGACCAATCAGCGCGGGTTGCTCCGGGGCCAGTGGAAAGTTATCAGCGTCAACGATAGCCCCTGGCTGCTCTATGACGTTAAAAAGGATCCCGCCGAAGCGGTCGGCCTCGCCGCGGAGCAGCCCGGTCGATTGGCGGAGCTGGTCGATCACTGGCATGATTTTGCCCGAAATGAAATCGTTGCTCCGCCCGGCGCACGCGAACCTGTTTCGACGCAGCATCAAGGCTGGGGACTGCATCGCTGCCGGATGGTGTTTCCCAGACTGCGATCGACGTTACCCGCCAACGCTGCCACCACGGTGGATCCGAACACGAATCTGGTACTGGATTTCGCGGGCGTCGCCGATTTCGCCGACACGCCGCAGAAACATTTATCGCTCTACCGCGTCTCTGATCCGACCAGCCCGGTGTGGCAATCCGACCCGGACGAGAACTCGCGTTGGCAGGGCAAACGGCGGCTCGTCTTTGACGAACTCCCGCAGCTGCAGGGCGACACCGCGTACTTCCTCACCTGCGACCGCGGCTGGGTGCGTATTGACGGTACGCCGAGCGGCCCGCTCAACGACGGTGCCTACTGGTGGCGGTTTCGCACGCGGGGTGAATAGACGCGATCCAGATCGCCAGTCTACTTTTCACTCGCATCCCCATCCGCTATGGTCTATAGACTGTTGTTCCCGTCGAATTTTTCGTGAAAAGCTGCTATGTCCGACCCCTCGACTTCTACTGCGTTCTCGCTCGGCGGGATTGTGCCGCCGTTGATCACTCCGCTGAGTGCTCGCGACGTCCTCGACCGCGAGGGGCTGGCGCGGCTGCTCGACCATGTGATCGATGGCGGGGTGACGGGGGTGTTTATTCTTGGCACGACCGGCGAAGCCCCCAGTCTCAGTTATCGGTTACGGCGCGAGTTGATTGCCGAGACCATGCAGCTCGTCGACGGCCGGGTTCGCGTGTTGGTGGGGGTGACCGATACGGCCTTCGTCGAGACGGTAAATTTGGCTCAATATGCTGCCGATTGTGGTGCCGACGCGGCGGTGTTGACGACGCCGTACTACTTTCCCGCAGGGCAAACCGAGCTAACGTCTTACGTCGAGGCGATCCAGCCGCTGATCCCGCTACCGTTGATGCTCTACAACATGCCCCAACTCACCAAGGTGTGGTTTGAGATCGACACCCTGCGTCGGCTCTCGGCGATCGATGGGATCGTGGGCGTCAAAGACAGCAGCGGCGATATGGACTATTTCGCTCAGCTCTGTCAGCTCAAGCAGGACCGTCCCGATTGGTCGATCCTTCTCGGCCCGGAAGCGAAGCTGGCCGAAGCCCATGCTCTCGGTGGTGATGGTGGGGTTTGCGGTGGCGCCAATGTCGCCCCGCGGTTGTTCACGAGTTGTTTCGAGTCATTGCAGGAGCGTGACGCGTCTGCGGTGGATTCCATCCAGCAGAAGATTGATCGTTTTCAAGACATCTACGATATCGGCAAATACGCTTCGCGGCACATCAAAGCGACCAAGGCGGCCGCATCGCTGATCGGGATCTGCAATGACCTGCCGGCCGATCCGTTTCATGCCTTTGCTCAACCCGAGCGAGAGCGTGTCGCCGAGATCCTTCGCAGCATCGATATCCTATGATCGGCGCGACCTTCTTCACCACTATCGACTGGGCCGTTCTGGTCGGCTACTTCATTGGCATCATGTCATTGGGGCTGTATTTTTGGAGACGCAATCACTCAGCGGACCAGTTCACCGCAGGGGGCCGGACGCTCTCGGGGTGGCTGTGCGGTCTCTCCATTTTCGCCACCTATCTCAGTAGTATCAGTTACTTAGCGTTGCCGGGCAAAGCGTTCGTCGATAATTGGAACGCATTCGTGTACTCCTTGGCGTTGCCCTTCGCGGCTGCGATCGCGGTTCGTTTTTTCGTGCCGTTGTATCGCCATTCCGGAGAGGTCTCTGCCTACTCGCTGCTGGAGCGTCGTTTCGGATTGTGGGCGCGAATCTATGCGAGTTGCTTTTATCTGCTTTTCCAGATTGCGCGGATCGGTGTCGTCATGTATTTGATGGCGCTGCCGATGGCGGTGTTGTTCGGTTGGGACATTCGTACGGTGATTCTATGCACGGGCGTCGCGGTCACGCTGTACGCCTTTGTTGGAGGCTTGGTCGCAGTGATCTGGGCCGATGCGATCCAAGCGGTCGTGTTGATGGCCGGTGCTCTGGTGGCTCTGGGGATCCTCTTGTGGAACATGCCCGGTGGACCTTCTGAAGTGATCGAGGTCGCCGGTGCGGCCAGCAAGTTTTCCCTGACGCCGGAGGATGCCTCGTTTTGGGATATCTCGGAGAAAACGATTTGGGTCGTCTTCGCCTATGGCATCTTCGACAACCTCCGCAACTTTGGCATCGATCAAAGCTACATCCAGCGTTACATCGCGTCGCGAAGCGACCGAGAGGCGGCCAAGAGCGTGTGGTTCGGCGCCATGCTCTACGTGCCCGTCAGCGCCCTGTTTTTCTTCATCGGATCCGCCCTGTACGCCTTCTACGAGAGCCATCCGGCTGACTTGCAAGAAGTGCGAGTGATTGTGGCCGAGCAAAAACTCATGCAGGCTGGAGTCGCCGAGGATGCACCGGAGTACGATTCGCAGCTCGCCAGTACCGCGGCGGCCCTGACGCCCAAAGATCTGGGCGATCGCGTGTTCCCTCACTTTATCGCTGCTCACCTTCCGCAAGGAATTCGAGGGCTCTTGATTGCCGCGATTTTTGCCGCAGCGATGAGTACCGTTTCGACGTCACTGAATTCATCGGCGACGCTCGTCATGAGTGATTTCTATCAGCGTTTGATCCGGCCCACTTCGAGCGATGCGGAGAACGTCGGCGTGTTGCGCTTGTCCACAATCGCGTGGGGGTTGATGGGCACGCTGATGGCGTTAGCGCTGATCCGATTGACCGAAAGCGCATTGGACATTTGGTGGTTGCTCTCGGGAGTGTTGGGGGCGGCGATTGTCGGACTGTTTTTGCTCGGGCTCGTCGTGCCTGCGATCCGCAGTCCTGGAGCGATCACGGCATCGGCTGTCGGCATGATCTTGGTCGCCTGGATGGCGGCGTCCCGCACAACCTATTGGCCAGACTCACTCTCGGAATGGGCCAGCCCCTTTGAACCGTTGCTGGCGATTGTCTTTGGGCCGATCGTGATGATTGCCGTCGGTTGCCTCGTCTCGCTGAGTGTGCCAAAGTCTCCCAGTAGCCCGGACGTGCACTCGAAGCCTTCCTAGTGCGTCGTTTCGAGCAGAGGCAACTTCCGAGATGAGGCGTGATGGATATTCAAACCGACGACAACGGCCGCAGTCGCTGCGGATGGTGCGGAACCGATGCGAGCTATCGGGACTATCATGACGAGGAGTGGGGGCGGCCTACGGCCGACGATCAGCGTCTTTTCGAAAAGGTTTGCTTGGAAGGATTCCAGTGTGGTCTCTCTTGGCTCACCATCCTGCGTCGCCGGGAAGGATTTCGAAAAGCCTTTCATGACTTCGACATCGACGCCGTCGCTGCGATGACGGCCGACGATGTGAAGCGATTAGTGCTCGACAAAAGCATCATCCGGCACCGCGGCAAAATTGAAGCGACTATCCACAACGCTGGTCGGGCGGCCGAGATGCGGCAAAGCGAGGGTTCGCTGGCTGCATTTTTTTGGAGCTATGAACCCGCAGGTAGTCAACCGATACACTCACACGCCGACGTTCCTGCGATCACGGATCAATCGCAGGCAATGAGCGGGGAACTCAAACGCCGTGGCTGGAAGTTTGTCGGGCCGACGACGTGTTACGCCTTCATGCAGTCGATCGGGATCGTCAACGATCATTTGACCGGGTGTGATGACCACGGCCGTGTCGAACAGTTACGTGAAAACTTCGTGCGGCCATGATCGGCTGGGTGCGGGCTCGACGTTGGCTGACGCCAAGGGCAGGTGCGTGTGTGGGTCTCCGGTCTGATGACGCGGAACAGTACCGACGGCCACTAAATTGGAGTCGACACCGATACTTGAGCAGCCCCTCCTTTTGAGAAGCTCTAAATCTCGATCCCGTTATAGGCTTCCTCGACCAGACTTTTGCCGTATTCACGCTCCAACCGGCGGATGGTGAAGTGGGCGCGGGCCAGATCTTGGTAGTGGTCGATGAAATAGCTGTTGATCAACGCACCGCCCACTGCCCCGATCACCGGGATCGCTTGGGCAGCCAACTTCTCACTGACCACGACGCCAAATCGCTGGCTGATCATTTGGAGGAGTTTCACCAGCGGCGGAGCGGCTGTCTCACCGATACCATGCTTGAGAACATATTTGGATGCATCGGCGACTTGTTTACTCATCGCAGCGCGGACGGCGAAGTAGCCGATTTCACTATTCTCATCGCCGTCGCCGGGGTTGCCTCCGTCGATCGCGAACACCTCTAAGCAGGCGAGTTGGGTTTTCACATCGGTCAAGTCTTCGCCTTGTGAACGGGCGATGTCGGCTACGCTGCGAAGAATCAGCACCGTTGATACGGGCAGTTCGAGGGCAACCGTCGAGAGCCCGAAGGCTCCACCGGCGGCCCCCGACATTCCTGCCAACCATTTATGACTGAGCAGTTTCGGCTTGCCGCTGGAGGTCTCCTCCCCGAGTGTGCTCAGGGCCACTCGCAGGGCAGCTTGGAGCGACTTATCGACCGCCGTATGCAGCGCGTCCTCAGCGATCGATGGCAACAGCTTGATCGAGGCCGTGATTGGGGCTCCCATCAGCTCGGTCAAACGCTCGGCCAAGCCGTGATACTCGAGCGTTTCCTTTGCCTCCTGCAGTTCGACGAGGACGTCTTCGGTCAACTCACCCTGAATCCACTGGTCTGTCATCGAACAATCATCTCTTTGGTGTAAACATTGCCGTCACGCATTAGCGCACCCAACCTATTGCACTCCTGCGGGGCCATAGACGTAGTAGCATAACGTGTGCCGTTGATTGCCGCTGCGTCTGATCTGCGCCGGCAGCCGCTCATCGCTGACGCGAGGCGCGAGGTGCGGGAGAACTTGATCATTTGGTCGATGCCACGGCATTCCGGCCGCGTCGCCGGTGGGGGGACGGCAGCGAGCGGAAATAGAATCGAGGCGATCTCGGCCGGGATGTTTCAGATGAAGCGGCCCTCGAGGTGTCCAGCGACTGGCACGCAAGTTGCGTGGCCTTTTCGAGTTGAAGTTCACTCTATGCCGCTTGCTCGCCCCCCTTGAGGGAGGAAAGATGGAAAAGAAGACAGCCGCACGGCGATGTGTCATCGCCGATGATATCCGCAGCTCGCGTGAGATGCTCAGCCGATGGATGAAGGAAATTGGCTTTGAGGTGCTCACCGGGGCGGATGGAGGCGAAGCCTGGGAGCACCTCCAGCGAACGACGAGTGACCTGCTGATCACGGATTTGGAGATGCCTGATATGAGCGGATTGGAGTTAATCCGTCGGCTGCGCCGTGAGGGCGACGCGGGACAGCGGCAGCTGCCTGTCATGATTATCACGAGCCTATCCGACCAGAAAATGAGCAGCATCGCGCGTGACTTCGCGGCGGCGACGGTGGTTTTCAAACCAATCGCCAAAGCCACCTTCTTGGACATCGCTCAGAAGTTGGTGCGACATGAAAAAGTAAAGGATGTCTATGAATCGAACCGAATTGGCGGAGGGGGTGTCGCTGGTATTTCTCCCTCTCTTCGCGCCCTCATCGACCAAAATCGATAAGTTGGGCAGCCGATATTTCAACGAGCCCTGCGTCCCAAGGACTCGTCGCCTCTCCACTACCAATTCGCCGCTCATGGATCACGCGACACGACGGGACGCCTAGCAGAAATGCTTCACTGCGTTGGCGAGCGGGTACAAAGTAAGTGCAACTGGGCGCTAGCCGCGGGTTCCCGCTGTTACCCGCGGCTAGCGCCGAATGGCACTTACTTTGGCCCCTGGAGAGGACATAACGAGGTAGGTAACCCGATGCGTTAGCGAGGAAAATGCCGTTCTTTGCGTGGTCAGTAGATCATCCTCGCTCACGCGTCGGGTTACCAAGACCGCTTCGCAAACTAAAGTAAGCGGTATTCGGCTAGCGCCGTCGGCTCACAGAAGTTGTGCGGAATCATTTCTTCCGCTGTGCTTAGCAGCCCGGGCTAGCGGTGCGTGTTGGCGGCTTACTCATAATCCCATTTCATCACCCAGGGATCATCAAATTTCTTTTGCGCCGCTTTGAGTTTGGCTTGGTAGTCTTTGAGCAGTTCCTGGTGTCCGGAACTCTCGGCGAGGTTGTTCGTCTCGTGGGGGTCGGCAACGATGTCAAACAGTTCGAACTCGGGACGCTGGACATAGCGACCGACTGTCATGTTTCCGTAGGGAGCATCGAGCCCCTTGGCGAGTTGGGCTTGCCAGCTACTGGCCGCCCACAGGTCGCTGGCGAATGGATAGGGCAGCGGGTGGGCGATGTTCCAGATCAATTTGTACTTGCCGTCGCGAAGTACGCGCATGGGGTAGTACATCTGGATTTCATGGAACGTATGCGAAGCGAAGATTTCTTCGTGGTGTGTTTTTTCGGGGTGGGCCAAGACATCGAGCCAAGATTTGCCGTGGTAGTGGTCGAACGGTTTTCCACCATCGCGATTATCGATGGTAGATTTCCCTTGTTGTTTCCAGTACTGGCGAGCATTGAGCAGATTTTTCGGCGCGTTTTTCTCTGTATCGAGGCCGCCGGCGAAATCCAAGAGAGTCGGCGTGATATCGATGTGGCTGATCAGGGCGTCGCTTTCCACTCCCCGTGGTTCTTGATAGGGATCGCGCACGACCATGGGGACTCGCAGGCCACCTTCGTAGACGGTCGTCTTGCCTCCGGCGAACGCCATGCCGTGATCAGCCGTGAAGACGATGAGGGTTTTGTCGTACAGGTCGGCGTCTTTGAGGATCTTCACCAATCGTGCAACGCCCTGGTCGATCCGGCTGCAGGATTGGTAGTACTGGGCCAGTTCGCTGCGTGTTTCGGGTGTATCGGGAAGAAATGCGGGCACGACGACATCTTCGGGATCAAAGAAGACTTCCTCCACTCCGGGGTAGGATCCGTGGTCGCGACGATTGCCGAATAGGTTGGGTTTGAGGTCCAGCGAGGATGATTGGTCGACACCGCCGCCCCGGTGCGGGTCCGAGGTTGCGAAGTAGAGAAAGAACGGTCGATCGTCGTCTGTGTCGGTGAGAAACTCTTTCGATGCGTCAGCCATGGCGACTGCATTGCGACTGTTTCCCTTGAGATAGGTTTCGTAATGGTAGACCTCTTCGGGAGCCACGTGATATTTTCCGATCTGGCCGGTGCGGTACCCTGCTCGCTGCATGACGCGCGGCAATGCCAGTCCAATCACATCTTCAAACGATGAGAACTTATGATAATGGTGTTGATGGCCAAATTGTCCATTGCGATGGTTGTGCAATCCACTCATGATGACACTGCGACTGGCGCTGCACGAAGCGGTGGTGGCATAGGCATTGCGAAATAGCATGCCATCGGCCGCGACGGCATCGATTGCGGGAGTGACGGCACATGGGTCGCCGTAGCAACCAAGCGTTGGACTCTCATCATCGGTAATGATGAACAGCACATTTCGTTCGGCGGCTTCCACCGAGCTTGGCCATGAGAGGGTGGATGCAAGGCAAGCGAACACCGCCACGGTCAGGGTTGCTAGGCAAGTTTGCCCAGCGCGGAGGAGATGCAGATACGCAGTTTTTGAGATGATCATGAATTTCGGTTACTTAAGCCAACGTAAAGTGAATCGACGAACGAAGCTGACTATCTTAACCCATCGAGCCTGTGCGATGGCATGTGGTCTCGTTCTGTTCTGGATGGCCGCGGGATCGGCAGCGGACCGGACTCGATGTTACCTGCCCGCTCCAACTGGGGCGGCTGATACCGACAGGGATACATTCGCCGACGCGGCGATTCGTCAGGCGGGCGCGCTGCCGACCGAATCGCTTGGCATCGACGCATCCTCGATGGGTGGCGACGCCGATTGGGCGCGTTACATGGCTCTATGGAAGGCCCATTCCAGCGAGCCCGGATCGGTTGCCGTCCGCCGCTGGCTCGGGCTGCCGCTCGAGGAAGAGGTCCAGGTGAGTGCGAGGAAAGGTCGCACGTCACCTCGCTTTTTGCGGTGGAGGGCCGCAAGTTTCGCGGTGGTGCAGACACCTCACTTCGAGATTCTCACCCGCGCCAGCGAAGTGGACTCAAGACAGATCGCCCGCGATCTCGAGCGGATTTATTGGGTCTGGACCCAGCTCTACTTCCCGCTCTGGGTCGGCCGTGACGCGGCCGCAGTTAGCTTGTCGGATTGGAGCCCGGAGGCTACCACTGCCGATGAGTTCCTCTCTCAACGGGCCCGGTCGAGATTGTCCCTCCGCCAGCGACACCGGGTCGTCCTGCTCCCCGATGAACGCGCCTACCAGCAGACTGTTTCGCAGCGGCAAATTTCAGCAGCGAGTTCTTCCACGATCGCGGCCTCGACCGGATTCTACAGCGACTCGTTAGCCACTTCCTTTTTCTATCCGCAAGCCGATCAGTCATCGATCGCCCATGAGGTCTGCCATCAACTGTTCGAAGAGGCCACTGATCGGACGCGTGCGGGCGCGACGACAGCGACCACGGACGCGTTTTGGTTAGTCGAAGGGATCGCTGGGCATTTTGAATCGCTGCGGTACGGCCAACACCTGGCGAGCATCGGGGGCTGGGATAGCAAGCGGTTGCAGTACGCTCGCTATCAATCTTTGATCGCCCGCCAACCGACTGCGCCAATCGCCGAGCTGCAAGGAGATCGCACTGAGATCCAACAACGCGCCGATTTGTCGCTCTGGTACTCGCAGGCGATCCTGCGAACACATTATGCGCTCGACAGCGATCCCGGATCGGCTCAGCGAGCGATGATCATCGATCAGCTCGCCGAGATTTACGGAGTCGACGTCGCCGACTTCGCCAGTCTCAATCATCCGCACTCCGAGAAAGACGATCGTGTTGATCGGTTTCTATTGGTCCGAGACGATGATCTGGTCGCCGCCCCGATCACCGGCAGCGCAACGGCGATCTGTTTGGCGGCGTGTGAGATCACCGAGCGCGGGTGGGATGCATTGCCACCGCTGCCGCAGGTGCGGTGGTTCGACGCGTCGCGGACGAAGATTGCCGGACCGTCGGTAGAACGATTGATCAGCGACGCCGCCCAGCTGGATCAATTGAGCTTGGAGGCGACGCAGATCACGCCAGCCATCGGCAGCCTGATCGCGGGGGCGACGGAGCTCCGCGAGTTGGACCTGAGCTGGACCGCGATTGATGATTCGGTAGTGGCATCGCTGCAGCACTGCCCCCGGTTGGAAACGGTCTGGTTGACGGGCACTCCGATCTCAGATGAAGCGCTCGAGACACTCGCAGCGTTGCCGAATCTGAAAATCCTCGACGTGCAGCGCACCCAGATCAGCGACGCAGGGATTCGGCGGCTCGAAGATTCACGTCCTCAGGTTCGGATTAACCCGCTCAATCTCCCTGATTCATCCGAATCCTCCGGGGCGGGGGAGCAATAAGGCGTTTCGGGTGGTGTTCGCGGCCCTCAAACCGCTGGCTAGTTTCTAGAATGCCTGTGGCGTAGGAATGTCTGTCGCGTACTGAGCAGAGGCATCGCCAGCCTCTCACCGTGAGGCGGCGTTGCTTTGGACAGTATCCCCTACCGTGGGGAAGGTTTTACGGGCAAACGCACTTGCCGGCGACGTCACCTTTGTCAGTTTCCACGCCAGTGGTTAGGATGCTCCTTTCCGCTCGCCAATCCCGAATCATGGTCGTCCGCTAATGTCATCCGATCTCGATCCGAATTCTGAACTGCCGACTCCCGCGACCGACTCGGGCGAGCCCCCTGCATCGGACGCGGAGACCTCTCTCTCGACAGTCGAAAATGGTGGTGCGATGAGTGATCCCTTTTCTTTCGAGTTGCAGGCATCTCAAGTTGTCACCGATCAGGCTGTGGCCGCAGCGAGTGAGAATGCCGTCGAAGATTTGGAAGTCAAAGACGCGCAGATTATTTTCAACACCGTCTGGGAAGATCTCGAAAACGAGATCGGGCACGAGAACTTGCGGTTTTCCAAAGAGCTGATCCTCTTGGGAGGTGCTCCCGGCAGTGGGAAAGGAACCAACAGCGAGTTCATCTCCAAGGTGCGTGGACTGACCTGCCCCCCGATCATCGTCAGCGATTTGCTGAATACTCCTGAAGCCCAACGGATCAAAGAGGCCGGTGGGATGGTGGGCGACACGGAGGTGGTAGGTATCCTGTTTCGCAAATTATTGCAGCCGGCCTATCGCGATGGATGCATCCTCGACGGCTTCCCACGGACGCGGGTCCAGGTCGAGTGTTTGCACTTGCTCATTCAGAAGATGAACCAGCTCTATCGCGAGTACCACACCACACCGCTGGCGATCAATTTCCGCAAACCGACCGTGCACGCGGTCGTCTTGTTTATTGATGAAAGGACGAGCATCGAGAGGCAGTTGCTGCGTGGACGCAAGATCGCCGCCCACAATGAACGTGTCGTTCTCGAGGGGGCCGGGCAAGAAATTGAACTTCGCCCTACGGACTTGGATCCGATCGCCGCCAAACGCCGGTATCGTGTTTTCAAAGAGAAAACGTGGGATGCGCTGCAGTCGCTCAAACAGATCTACCACTACCACTTCATTGACGCGGACGGCTCGATCGAGGAAGTCGAGCAGAAGATCCGCGTGGAGTTGGATTATCAATCGTCGCTCGAACTCGATCCAGAAACCTATGATGCCGTCCGCGGTTTGCCGCTGGCAACGGAGCTGGGAGTGCATGCCCGGCAAGAACTCGTTCGTCGTTTGGATAGCTATCAACTCGAACACGGAGAACTTTTCCACGCGGTCATCGACATTATTGAAGAACGGTTCATGCCGATCATCCAACGTCACGCGATCGCGGGTTTAGCGGTGATCAATAGTGAGGACACGATCTTCGAAGATCCCTTGACCCTCGCGATGGTCATCGATGTGTTCGCCGAACGCGGATTTCGGGGAGTGGCAAACATCAATTTTGCGGAAACCCCTGATCACTTTGATTTGAAAACCGGCAAGATCACCTGTCGGACCAAGAAGATCTTTCGTTTTCAAGTTCGCTTTGAAGGCAGTGAGATCCGCCGTGGTGGTCGGTAGCGGCGATGACAGGGTCTCGACCTCTGCTGCTGATCCCTACCGCCATGGAACGCGAACAATTGCATGCGGCGCTGCGGCAGCAGAAGGCTCGCGGATTGTCTGTATGGGATCGGTTTCAGGTCGAAACGTGCGGCTTTGGATTGGTGGCGGCTGCCGCGATGACGATGCGGCATCTCAGTCTGCACCGCCCTTCGCGCGTCGTTCTGGCAGGCATCGCTGGCTCACTCGGCCCTGAATGCAAGGTGGGCTCGGCCTACTGGTTTGGCAGCGTTGTTTGCGACGGGATCGGTGTCGGCGAAGCAGACTCATTTCAATCTGCCGCGACACTGGGTTGGAACCAGCTCGACGGCGGGACATGCGGCGCGCCGATCGCCGATCGTCTGGACCTCGTTCTCCCGGTCCGCGCCCGTCCGGTCCACGCCCGCGCTGGGCGAGCGGAGCTGGGCTTGGTTTCGCGGTGTGCCGCCTCAGCAAATCGACCTGCGGCCATGACGGTTCGCCGCCGCGTGACACCCACGCACGCATCCGGGGGCACGGACCCGGTGGCCGCCTTCAGCTATGCGGCGGAGGATATGGAGGGATTCGCGGTGGCGCTGGCGTGCCAGATCGCTGGCGTGCCGGTCTCGATCGTGCGTGGCATTTCGAACGAAGCGGGTGATCGAAATCACGCTGGATGGCAAATCGACTCGGCCATCGCTGGAATCGCCGAGAGCCTCATCGAATACGCCCACTTAGCTCCGCTGGTCCGCGGCGAGCCCCGGGGCAATACCGGGCCGGGATGATGCTAGCTGCTTAGCGGGCTTTCGATTGAATGAGCCGAGACGCGTAAGCGGCTGGGTGGGCGGCGTCACCCGGGGCCTTACGGCCAATGCCATCTACTTTCGACCGCGAAGCGGTCTTGGTAATCCGACGCGTCAGCGAGGATCACTTGTTCGCCACGCAAAACACTGCATCTTCCTCGCTGACGCGTCGGATTACCATCGTGATGAGGCCCCGAATGGGGGCAAAATAGATGGCATTGGCCTTACGGCTCTCGGCTCATTATTGCGGAGTCATCATCGAATAAAACGACAGTCCGTTCGCAGGTTGGTATGGAGAACATCAGCCTCCCTGAGGAAGGGTGAACGAATGCGTCACCCATTGTTCTCGCCTTCCTTCGAGCCGAAAGCTTCGATGAGATTCGGCCGCTCCTTTCTCAGAAGCCCAAGTCGCGGGGGTCGGTCAATCCGTCCGCGAGCCGCCGCAGCGCCTCGGTTTCAATCTGTCGCACCCGTTCGCGTGTCAAACCGAGTTCGGCACCAATTTCCTTGAGTGTCATGGGATCGGCACCACCCAGCCCGAAGCGAAGTTTGAGCACAGTCGCGTCTCGCTCGTCCAGGCCATCGAGTAGGCTCATCGCATGCTTGAGAATGTCGTGATCGAGCATCTCCTCATCGGGCGCCTTCAATCGCTCATCCATCACCATATCGCCGAGCGACCATCCCGAATCCGTTTGATCGCTTTGCGGGGTGGCGTTGTTGATCTTGATGGCCTTGCGGATGATCGGCAGCTTTTTCTTGGGCAGGCCGAGCATCCGGGCGACTTCCTCATTCGTCGGTGTGCGACGAAGTTCTTCGTCCAAACGAGTTGTCGCACGTCGCCACTTGCTGAGCAGTTCGACCATGTAGGCGGGGATGCGAATCGTTTTGGCGCTGTTGATCAACGCCCGTTTGATCGCCTGTTTGATCCAGTAGCTGGCGTAGGTACTGAACCTCGTCCCGTGGACGGGGTCGAAGCCCTCGACAGCACGTAACAAGCCGAGGTTGCCCTCTTCGATCAGATCCTGCAGCCCTAATCCTTTGCCGGTGTAGCCGCGTGAGATGTTGACGACGAGCCGCAGATTGGCCCGCACCATTTGGTCGCGAGCCATCACGTCACCGCCGGCAATCCGTGTCGCCAGCTCGGTTTCTTCCAGAGCCGACAGGAGGGGGGTCTCGTTGATCTCGCGAAGGTAGATCTCCAGCGGTGACTGAGCCGCCTGGCCATGGTCCACTCTGGGCTTTCGACTTCGTGATTTCAACAAGGCGACTTCGCCTTGCTCCAGCTGCTCTGTATAGCTCATCTCGTACGGTCCGATCGATCAATTAGGAGGTGCTCGGGCGGGCAGGGGAGACGCTGCCGGAGCAATGAGGGAGGGTCACACTAGGAATGTCGTCCATTGCGAGGGCAAATATCGAACGAATGAGAATTTGTTCGGTTCGTACCGGTTTTTCCGTTTCTGCGCGGGCGTCAATCTGGGCAACCTGGATGCCCGCGATTCTCTGTTGCAATTCTGTGATTGATTCCTCTACAAGCGATTGACGATTCGCTATTATTCGCCTCCTTCCCTGCCATTGGGCCCGCCATGCCCCTGCCACTCCAATTGCCGCTTGCACGCCTGATGGTTGCTGTGATCGTCGTGATGGTTGCTGCGCCCCCAGTATCCGGCCAAGCACTCACTCAGGCTCAGATAGACGAGGCGATGCACGCCAGCCTGCCGACGGATCCGTCCGCGGTCGTGGCGATCGTTGGGCAAAGTTCCATTTTGCTTGGCGAAATCAACCCCCGCATCGAAGCGAGGATCCAGGAGGTCGTTTCCAAAGCCGGTCAAGAGATCCCCGAAGAGCAGATTCAGTTCGCCCGTGTCCGCATGCTCCGCGGGCTCCTCGCTCAAACGATCCAGAGCCGGATGATGCGCGAATCTTTCCTGCTCGACCAAGTCGCAACCCAGACGGCGGAGAAACGCCGTGAAGCCGACAAGAAAATGCAGGCTCAGGCTCGGCAAATGTTCTTCGAATCCGAAGTCCCGGATCTGCGTGAAGAGTATCAAGCGGACTCACTCGCCGATCTCGACGAGAAGCTCCATGCCGAAGCGACGTCGTTGGCTGCCCGCGAGCGGGAGTTCATCGACGCCATGCTCGGGCACGTCTACCTCCAGGGAAAAGTCAATCGCGATCCCCCCATCGCGCTGTCGGAAATCCACGAATACTACGTCACCCACCAGGATGACTTTTACAACGAGTCGCGGGCGAAATGGGAACAGATTACTGTCAAGTTCGCAAATTTTGAAAATCAAAAAGCCGCTTACGATGCGATTTGGGGGATGGGCCGGGAAGCGTTCTTTGGTGGCAACCTGCAAGCGATCGCCCGCGAAAAGAGTCAGGAGCCCTTCGCTAGCGATGGAGGACTCCACGACTGGACCAACCAAGGCGCGCTGGCCTCGCGAGTACTTGACGAACAGATATTCTCCATCCCGACCGGTGAAATGAGTCAGATCATCGAAGACGTGGATGCTTACCACATTATCCGGGTGATCGACCGAGAGCCTGCGGGCGTCACGCCGCTGGCAAAAGTCCAGGAGGATATCCGTAAAATTCTGCAGAAGGAGAAGATCGCCAAGTCTCAGGTCGAAGCGATGGATGAGGTCCGCCGCCGCGTGCCGGTTTGGTCGCTCTTTCCCGAAGACATTCCCGGCGCCAGGCCGCTGCCACAAATCGCCGCCCGACCAACCCAACGCCGATGAAATTGCTTTCCTCGATGCGCGACCGCGAGGCTTCCAGGCTGCCTCTTGGGGGCCTCCACGGCACCACGCTGCTGCTCGCACTCGTAGCGATCCTGCTGCCCGCGGGATGTGGGACGCTGGCCTATCGTTTGACCAGCGACGTGCCGCAGCAATACGTTCCCAACCCGCTTGAACTGCCCGCGGTCGCCGACGATTTTCTGTGGCTGCAAGTTGTCGACACTCTCGATGACTACTTTCGAATCGCGCGGCAGCAACCGGTCGTCAACAGCCAAGGGATCGTGCTCGAAGGAAAAATCGAAACGAGTTACAAAGTCGCTGGCTCGATCTTCCAGCCGTGGCAGAAGGACAACACGACCGGATTCGAACGGCTGCAAAGCACCCTGCAGACGATCCGCCGCCGGGCGATCGTCACCGTCCGCCCCGACGCCGCTGGCTACAGCGTTGAAGTGATCGTGCAGAAGGATCTCGAGGACACCGACCGCACGCAGAATGCGACGGAATCGATCATCGGCACACGCCACGATGGAACGCGAATCAGTCGCGCTGATACGTTCGGCGAAAGCCCCCAAACGCTCGGCTGGATCCCCCTGGGACGCGACACCTCGCTCGAGCAAGCCATCCTGAAGGATATCTTCGGACGCGTGACCCAGCCTGACGGCTAGCGAAACCTGCGCGATCTTCCTGGGGGGCAGCTGCAGTCTCGTGCATGCAATCTGCTGAGCATTGCATGGACCCCAAATGGGGAGGTCGCGGCGTAAACGCTTGCCGTGTCATGGCTTCCGGACAATGGCGAGTGGCCTGCGACAAACTGGCACACCGCGTGCATTCTCATCATCGCCGTCAGGGCATCAGGGATGGTGTCCCTCGCCACCCATTTCACTCGATGAGGATAACGACCATGACACGGATAACTCAAACGCTCTCGCTGATCACCGCGTTGCTCTCGGGCAGTATCTACGACACCGCCGAAGCGAGGCCGCAGAACTCGATCGAAACCAGTTCGCAGATGGTCCGCGGGATCGATTCGAGTGAGGAGGACCTTCGTATCATGGCGGAAGCTCGCATCGCCTTGGGCACGGAACTGAGCAAGCGCTGAACCCCGGCAGGGTGCGCCGCCGAACTGCAAAATCCCTGCCGCTCGCCGACGGGTGTGGTAAACTGATTCGTGATACTCTCCATCACCGACCATGGACACGATCAGGAGCGGCGCATTGCCGGGAACTATCATGAACGAGCGATTGAAAGTCGCGGGCATCAATTTCGATCATTTCCATATGGGCGATCTACTGCGGATGGCTTTTGAGCACCGCGATGTGGACCTGGTGGGAATTTGTGATGAGGACCCTGGGCGCATGCGGGAGGCCCGTCAGGCATTCGAGATTCCTGAGGAGAATGTCTTCACCGATCACGCGCAGTTGCTTGAAACTGCCCAGCCCGATTTGGTGATCCTTTGCCCGGCGGCCTCGACGCATGGTGAGTGGGTCGAGCGCGTGGCGCCCTATGGTTGTCACATCCTTGTCGAAAAACCGTTCGCGGCCTCCCTCGCCGAAGCGGATCGAATGATCGCTGCCTGCGAGGCGTCGGGCAGCCGGCTAGCGATTAACTGGCCATTGGCCTGGATGCCCTGTCATCGGACCGCGAAGCGATACGTTGATGAAGGGCATATTGGGGATCTTCTCGAGGTCCACTACCACGGCGGCAACCGCGGTCCTTTGTTCCACGGGGCGGATAAGGTGGAGCGCACGCCAGAGGAGATTGCTCAAGAGAAATCCGAGAGCTGGTTCTACAAAAAGAGCCAAGGTGGAGGTTCGCTATTGGACTACCTGGGCTACGGGACGACCCTGGGCACCTGGTTCATGAACGGACGGCGTCCGCTTGAGGTTACGACCATGGTCGATGCCTCCGTGGGGCTCGAGGTGGACGAACACAGCATTACGATTGCCAAGTACGCCAGTGGGTTGTCAAAATTCGAAACTCGCTGGGGGTTGTATACCGATCCTTGGACCCACCAGCCGCACCCCAAAACCGGATTCGTTCTCGTTGGTACCCGCGGCACGATCGCCAGTCGCGATTATAGCACCCGCATTCACTGGCAGAATGAATGGTGTCCCGCTGGCGAATGGGAAGACACCGATACGCTGGCGCCTCCCTACCAAAATCCGGTGCAGTACATGGTGCACGCGATCTGCAACGATGAGCCGATCGAAGGTCCTCTGTCGGTAGAGATCAGTCGCATCGGCCAACAGATCGTCGACTCCGCAGTACTCAGTGCGAACGAAGGCAAGACTGTGGCTCTGGTGGAGTAAGGTTCGGTTGGGGCTCCCATGATCCTTAGCTCAGACGGGCGGAGCCGTCTGGCTACATTGCGGAGGGATTCACGGTATTTGAGACTGGTGGTGACAGCGGATCGGGTGCTGGCGAGCCGAGCCGCTCGGTTGATCACCCGCAAAGACCAGATCCCCTGTCAGCTTGTCTGACAGGAATCCCGGTTTTGAGATTAGAAAACAGGAGCGTTCACCCTGCCCCCATGAGAGCAATCATCCGCCACCCGCTAAACCCGCTGGACGGCTCGGAACCGCACGTAGGCCAGTGGTGCGACCACCAGCAGCGGAACCCAGGCGGCGATGCCGGGTGTGAATAGCGTGCCGCTGCCGCCGAGAGCCCCGGCCAACGTTTTCAAAGCGAAGAACGCCAGGACCATGCCCACGGCGGATCCGATCAATACAAAAATCTTGCGACCACGGGCGTTAACGACCAGCGGTAAAACCAACATCACGAGAGCAAAATCGAGAGGAGCGCGCACGATCCGCTCGTGAACCTGGGTCTGCAGCGTCAAGCTGCTGTGGACCGCTGAGTTGCGGACTCGTCCGCTGAGTTCCCACACCGAGGCGAGGCGCGTTGCGGTGTCCTGGGTTTGAAGCATATTGGGGTGAACCGTCGTCGCGACAAAGCATTCGTCCGCGTTCAGCCAGTCCTGGTCGGCCGACGTCAGCAATACCGGTTGATCACCTCGGCGTGCCGACGCGATCGTACCGATCGACTCGGGGCGTTTCACTTCTCGCAGTAAATATCCGGACACCGGTGGCGCCGCGGCAGCGTCTTCGCTGGCGTCCATCCATACCGCTTCTCGGGCGATTAGGATGTCGCCAAACCCCGCGTATTCGCTGTCGATTCGAAAGTTGGGTTTTTCGATGATGCGAGCCTTCGTTTCCAGTTGAGCTCCTTCGATCAGGATGCCAGCGAATCGATCGAATGTCGGGCGGACGGCTTGCTCAATCTCGCCATTGAGGTCTTCCGCTTCCATCGTCAGTGAGCTGCGAAATTGGGGGATCACACATTCGCGGCAGGCCAATTGTGCCGAAATGATCACCAGCGACGCGACGATCATCGGTCGAAAAATGCGCCCGTGAGAGATGCCAGCCGAAAGTGTAGCGGTGAGTTCACCTGTCCGTCGCAGCCAGCCCACGGTGAACAGGAACGACATGAGCGTGATAATTGTGCCGGTCATATCGAACAGCAGAATCAGATAGGGCCCGTAGAACCGCACCAGCACCGAGGGCAGGCTCTCGCCGGTGTCCGTCAGCGCCACCAGATCATCGATCGCGGTGAACGCGTGAAAGACAATAAAGATCCCAGCAAGAGAGAGAAAGCACACCAGCACCGTGCGAAGGAACAGAATCAGGATATAGCGGTCGATCTTCGTCACAGCGTGAAAGCTCGAAAGCGTGGAGTCGCAGGGGGCGTGTCGGCTCAGGCGGCGCGTTGGCTCACGCGGCGCATCGGCAACCCTTCGTAGCCCGCCGAGCCTGTCCACCGCAAGTCGACTTGCGTGCTTTTACTCGTCCGCTGATGCCAAAGACGGCGCTCAGTCGCCGACCCCGATGTCCTCTTCGAGCGCATCGAGGATCAATTTTAACTCTGCTTCCTCATGCTCGTGAAACTGCACGAGAAACGTTTCGAGTCGATTCAGGATTTTCTCCTGTGCCGTGGTGACTTCCGGCGTCGTGCCCTCGATCGGGGCGTCGCCGGTGTGGGCGTCGGCTGCCGCCTCGGCCAGGTGCCGAGCTTCCTCGAACAGGACCGGGTGTTGAGACCGCAACCGATCCGCCGTGAGCGACAATTCGGCCTCGGTGCCGAGAGCTTCGTCGAAGTACCCGTAGGCTTCCTCCAGCCCGAAGTGAAGGGCCAGCTGGTCACGCAGGTCGGCCAGCAAGGTTAGCAATTCGGACCAATGATTGGCGGCTGCCTCGCGGGGTTGCGTGATCACCCGTACGCGATCGATCAATATCTTCAAATCACGATTGTCGTCCTTGATGTCTTTCAGAAAAGCGGCATTGACCGTTAAACGACGAGAGGGATCAGCGGAGCGAGACATCGAATTTTCCTGCCTTGGATGAAGTAAGAACTTGCCAGCCCTTTTCTATGACAGAATCAGCCGTTTGGGCAAGAGTGCCACGGGTGCCGAAAAAATCAAAACCTACCGACAAGTACTTCGAAACATATGCTCGAGTATACCTGATTTTTAGAGCGAAAGTCAGGTGATGCTGTGGCTCTCGCCAAGCCCTTTCGCCATTCCTCGAGCGACGCGGTCCCACCCGCACGAGTAACCAATCGGTCCGCAGTTGACGCCGCCGCGCCGTTCGGACGGCGGCCAAAACTCGGTCTTCGGCTGCACTTGATTCGGCCGCTCTGATTTTGGTAGCTCACGACTAGATGTCCGAATCTCTCTGCACCGTCTCGGGTTCTCCTGGGGCCGTGACAACCGACCGCAGGAAAGCCGTTTCCATGATCAAGACGCCAATGTGCCGAATGCTTTTTAACCGATCGATCGCATTGCTTGCTCTGCTCGCTACGACGAGCGTGATGCCCGCGGCGCGGGGTGATGGACCGTCGCTGTTGCGAATGTTCCAGCGGGGCAACCATACCGTGGAGGCCGATGGATCAAAATCCTATCAGCTTACGACCGAAGATGGCCCGTGGATGATTTTGGCTCATACGTTCGTGGGAGCAGGATCGGGCGAACGTGCCGAGCGGCTGGCACTCGAGATCCGCCGTGAATTGAACCTGCCGGCATTCGTGTTTGAAGAGGACTTCGATTTTTCGGGCGAGGTCAATCCAGGCTCGGCGGTCCAGCGTGCAGGAGGGGCTCGCAATAGTCGCCGAATGCGTTATCAAAACCAGATCCGGTACAAGGCCCACGCTGTTTTAGTGGGTGAATACGACAGCTCCGAGCACCCACGCATCGATTCCGACCTCGAGCGGGTCAAAACCGCCTCCTGTGCGGTCTTTCAAGACAAGAAGGAGATGGCTGCTGAAACCGATTTCCGCAACCCCGTTACCGCTGTTAAAGCGCTCCACCATCGCTTGGCCGAGAAGTTTGCCGACAAGGAACGTGGCCCTATGGGCAACGCGTTCTTGACCCGCAACCCGATGCTGCCCGAGGACTTCTTTCAATCGCCTGAGGTCGACTCTTTCGTACGCAGTCTCAACGACGATAAACCCAATAGCCTGCTTAACTGCGAAGGCAAGTACACAGTCGTGGTCCGTACCTTCACCGGATTCAATACGATTGTCGATGGCAAGAAGGAGAAGGGGTTTCAACCCAGCGGGAAACGGATGCTCCAGTGCGGTGTCGACGCTCACAAGATGGTCGCTCTCCTGCGAGCTGAGGGCGTCGAGGCCTATGAGTTCCACGATCGAGCACAATCTCTCGTCACCATCGGCAGCTTCGATTCACTTGGACGTGAACTGCCCGGAGGTGGATTCGAGTATGCACCCGAGATTCAGCGTGTGATGAATGAGTACCGCGCTTTCAATATCGACCCCAGCCTTGCTGATCATGTCAAACACCAGACGACGCAGGGCATCCCCGTGAAGTGTGTCGCGGAGAAGTTCCCCTTCGACGTCGAGCCGTTGCCCATTGCGGTTCCCAAGGCCAGCAAGCGAAGCCTGTACGGCGCCATGAGCCGCTGATTGGTAGCCGAGGAGATCGGGCCGCGTTTTAAGTTGCGTTTTTGCCAGCGTTTGCAATGCCATCACCCTCCTCAAACGAAGTTTGGGGAGCTGCGCCGAGCATGAACGGGATTCGCTGCGGATCGATTACGGCATTCCGTTGCCAAAGGCTCGCTAGCGCACCACCTGTTCACGACAGACATCTCGGACGCTGTCTCGATCGAGCAGGTGGGATACGTGAATTTTTTCCGCCAAGAGCGGCGCGGCCAGGCGGGTGTACTCATCGATGCTGTCGGCGTTGAGCACGACGGCAACGGCCCACCCGCGACGGGACAAGCCCACCAGCGAGGCGACGGTCTCGGGCGGCGCCTCTTGCATGATCACTAGCAAGGTCGTTTCGCTGGAGAGCCTCGGTTCGGTATCGATCAGGAACTCCGATAGCGTCAGCCCATCGGTTCGCTCGATCCTCGCCAACGTGCGGGTGATCTCCTTGAGGTGCTGTGGGCCGCGGTCGACGTCGATCAGCACCGGCCGCAGCCGATCGCTTTTGCGCCGCATCGCCGTAGCGCTGCCCACGGAATTTCGCATGGGGAAAAAGTCACCGATGCGATGGTCTCCGCGAAACCCTTCGCTGCGCACGCGGTCGGCCGCGTCGCGGCCGTTGGTCGCCAGGCCAAACGGTTCGCCAGCTTCGAGGAGGGCTGCAGCAATCGACACCGCCGCAGTCACGCTCAGGTCGGTACGTAGGGGCTCGTGGCGGTCCGGGTTGGTCGCAACGTGCAGGTCGATCACGATGGTGGCACCGATGACGGACGACGGCTCGTAGATCTTGGTGTGCAGGGTGCCCGTTCGCGCGGTGGCGGCCCAGTGGACGCTTCGCATCGGGTCGCCGATCTGCCACTGGCGGATGCCCCGAATGCGGGTTGGGTCAGGCATGACATTGGCGCGGATGCGTATCTCTCCCATCGGACGGCGTGATCCAATGTCGTAATTGGATATCAGCTCGATACGCGGTAACACCGTGATGAACAGGGGAGGTGTCCCCAACCGGTAGCGGCGAAACATGCCTGCTGGATCACCGGTCTCGAGCACGGTAGGGCCGATTTGATAGTAGCCTCGGCGACGACAATGGACGCTGTAGCGAAGGTGTTTCGTCTGCCCCGGCAGCAGCGCCAGTACTGCCAATCGCGGCCCCTCGACGGTTAGCGGCATCACGCGGGTTCGCGATACCAAGTCTTCGTGCTCCTTGACTTCCACGGTAGCGGCACGCGGCAACAGATCTTCGGCGAGCACCCATGCGACAGGCAATCGCCCGGTGTTGGTCACCGCGACACAAATCGGCACGCGCGAGCCGACTAGTACCTCAATGTCACGGCCGCTCTCGGGAAGCTCCTCGCGGTGAGCAGTCACGGTGAGCGACCACTGCGAGGAAACGTACGCCCCCAAGGCAACGACCATCGCGACCGCCATCGCTGCAATCATCCACAACCCAGCACCCGCGATCATGCCGAGCACCAGTAGCACGGCAGCACAAGCGATGGCGGTGAACCAAGGCGAACCTTGCGGTGGGGGGCTGGCCGCGGCTGAGCGAGGGGGAGCGTTCACGGGGACAATATCACGCCTGGATCGTCGGCACGGCGATGTCGCCGAGCACCTGCTCGAGCACCTTCTCCGTTGTCAGCTTTCGCAGCCTGCTTTCGGGTCGCAGGATCAGCCGGTGGTTCATGACCGGGGCGAGAATCTTTTTGACATCATCGGGCAGCACGAAGTTTCGCCCGCGGATAGCCGCCATCGCCTGCGAACAGCGAAACAGGGCAATCGTCGCACGCGGGCTGCCGCCGAGGGCGAGATGCTCGTTGTCGCGAGTTTGGTGGACGACCTGCAGCAAATACTGCTGCACGCGTGGATCGACATGGACCTCGCGGATGGCGGCTTGAGCGGCGACCAATTGCTCCGCCGTCGCCACCGCTTCGAGTGAATCGACGGGGTGGCTGCGCTGCAACATCGAGAGCATCCGCAGTTCTTCATCGAGCGTGGGGTAGCCGAGCGAGAACCGCATCAAGAAACGATCGAGCTGCGCCTCGGGCAGTGGAAACGTGCCCTCGTGATCCACTGGGTTCTGGGTCGCGATGACCAGGAACGGTGGTTTCAAGGTGTAGGTCTTTCCATCGACCGTCACGCGGCCCTCGGCCATCGCTTCGAGCAGGGACGCCTGGGTTCGTGGTGTCGCCCGGTTGATCTCGTCGGCAAGCAGGATCTGCGTAAAGACCGGGCCAGGACGGAATTCGAATTCAGACGTCTTCTGGTTGAAGATCGACGTGCCGGTGACATCCGAAGGCAAGAGGTCGGGGGTGCACTGCACCCGTTTGAATTGGCAGCCGAGACTTTTTGCCAAAGCCCGGGCCAACATCGTCTTGGCGACCCCGGGGACATCTTCGAGCAAAATGTGTCCGCCGCTGAGCCAGGCGACGAGGGACAGGATCAATTGTTTGCGTTTTCCCACGATCGCGTGCTCGACATTGCCGATAACCCGTTTGGCGATCTCAGCGACTTGAGCCACGTCGGCTTCCACGGGCGGGGGCGATGCCTGAGCGGCGGGGGGGGACGAGGGGTTCAACGAGTTCACTCTCACCATATGAGGGATTGGCAACCGACCGTGCTATCATAACTCAACCCAGTTCCCGCTGCTGCATTGCAACACTGCGACAACCCCCTGGTGAATGCGGCCCGACTTCGCTATCATCCGCCCGAAATCACGCGTTTTGCGAATTGAACACACCCCACCATTGATGGATTTAAAATGGGCAACAAAGTCAAGACCCACAAGGGCACCAAAAAACGATTTCGCCTCAGTGCGAACGGCAAAGCCATGCACCGGCAAAGTGGTACGAGCCACTTGGCCAAAGGCTTGAGCAAGAAACGACGCCGCAATCTGCGCGGCACCACGTCCTTGGACACATGCATGGAACCCACCATTCATGCGGCCCTGAACGGCTACAGCAACTAAACACTCGTCACTCACTGAAACCATCCCCCGCTTAGGAAATCGCCCGGCAACTCGATTGGGCAAAACTTCGGCATCTGCTTGCCGGGGCCTGAATCGAGACTCGGCAATGACTGAATCTCTTCCACAAGGAATTTCGAAAGATGCGTACACGTAAAGGTGCCGCCCGGACACAAGCTAAAAAACGTCTGTTCAAACGTGCAAAAGGCTATGTCGGCGGTCGTGGGTCACTGACCCGATCGGTCAAAGAGACCCTGCTCCGCAGCGGAGCGTATGCGTTCCGCGATCGCCGGGTGCGAAAACGCGAATTCCGCAAATTGTGGATTATCCGAATCAATGCCGCCGTGAAGATGCACGACTTGCGATACAGCGAGTTCATCTTCGGCCTGAAGAAAGCCAATATCGGGTTGGATCGGAAATCGCTCTCGGAAATGGCGATCCACGATCCCGCTGGATTCAAGGATGTCTGCGATGCGGTGAAGTCCGCATTGGCTGCCGAAACGCAAACCGCGTAAGGCCCGCTCTCGCCATGTCGCTGCAGAATTTCCTCCGTCGCTTGGATGAACTCCAGAGCGACGCTGAATCCGCATTCACAGGTGCATCGGACTCCGATGCGCTCGAGCAGGCACGCGTCGCGTTCTTGGGTGCCAAGAACGGTCAGTTCAAAGACGTGCAGAAAATGCTCGGCGGCATTGAGTCGAGCGACAAGCGGGCCGCTGGCATGCGGCTCAATGAAGTCAAGAATGCAATCAATAAGGCCTTTGAGCAAGCTCAAGGGTCTGTCGGTGGTGGCGGCGACGCTCAGATCGATGCGACATTCGACCCCTCCCTACCAGGCACACGCCCCACTCTCGGGCACGTCCATCCGATCACCCAAACGATCGACCATCTCACCGAGATCATGGGACGGATGGGCTTCGAAGTCGCCGAAGGGCCGGAGGTCGAGGACCCGTGGCATAATTTTGTCTCACTGAATATCCCCGAAGACCACCCCGCTCGCGATCCGCTGGATAACTTTTACTTGGCCACGGCCAGCGTCAATGACTCCGATCGTTCCAGCGAAACCGGCGAAGGTCAACGGTTGCTCCGCAGCCAAACGAGCACGGTGCAGATTCGTGTGATGAAATCGGACGAACCGCCGATTCGAATCATTTCGCTGGGCCGCGTCTATCGTCCCGATGCGCCCGACGCGACCCACTTCCCGATGTTCCATCAAATGGAAGGTTTGCTGGTCGATCGCAACGTCACGATGGCAAACCTAAAGACTGTGCTCCGCGTCTTCGCCAACAACTACCTCGGCGATGACGTCGAAATCCGCTTCCGCCCCTCGTTCTTCCCGTTCACCGAACCCAGCGTTGAAGTTGACTTTTTGTGGAACGGTACCTGGATCGAATTCGGGGGCGCTGGCATGGTCGACCCGAACGTTTTTAAAGCGGTGGGCTATGACCCGGAAAAAATCAGCGGTTTTGCTTTCGGTTTGGGAGTCGAACGTCTCTGCATGAGACGCCATGGCATTACCGATATTCGGGATTTCTATAGCGGCGACCTGCGGTTCCTCCAGCAGTTCTAAAGCGAGCGGCAGGTGAACTCCCACTCTCTTTCTTCCTTTCCTCTCCAGCACGCTCCCCATGCTCGTCACGCTATCTTGGTTGTCGCAGTACGTTGACCTCACGCTCTCGCACGATGAGTTGGTGGATCGATTGAGCCTCTCGGGACTCAACCACGAAGGCAGCGAAACGGTTGATGGGGAAACAGTCATCGACTTGGAAGTGACCAGCAATCGCGGTGACTGCCTCGGTCACATCGGCGTCGCTCGCGAGATCGCCGTCCTGACCGAGCAAAAGCTCAAGCTGCCCAAGGTTCACTTTGACGAGTCGAGCGTGAAGGTGCAGGATCTGCTCGAGGTCGTCAATGAATTCCCTACCGCCTGCACTCGCTACACGGCCCGTGTGATTCAGGGTGTGACAGTAGGTGAGAGCCCCGAATGGATGCAGCAGGCACTGCGGTCCGTTGGCATCGGAGTGGTCAACAATGTCGTCGACGCGACGAACTACGTGATGCTCGAGTGCGGCCAACCGCTACACGCCTTCGATGCGTCCGCCGTCAGCGGGAACAAGATCGTGGTGCGGCCCGGTCGACAAAAGGAAATGCTACAGGCGATCGATCACCGCGACTATGAATTGACACCACAGACCTGCGTGATTGCCGACGCCGACGCGCCTCTGGCGGTTGCCGGCGTGATGGGCGGCGCGAGCAGCGAGGTGTCCGATCGTACCAGCGATGTGATCATTGAAGCCGCTGATTTCACTCCGTTGGCCGTGCGGCGGACGGCGCGCCGATTGAAACTGCATAGCCCCTCGTCGTTCCGCTTCGAGCGACGCGTCGACCCGCGAGGGATCGATTGGGCGAGCCGCCGCGTCTGTCAACTGATCACTGAGATCGCCGGCGGATCGGTCGCTTCCGGAGTCATCGATACAGCGGAGGGGATTGCCGATCGCGATCCGATCATCCTGCGGCTTTCGCAGTTGTCCCGGGTGCTGGGGATTGAGATCGAATCAGAAACGGTTCAACGAATCCTCTCAGGTTTGGGCTGCCGAGTGGACGGCTCGCACGGCGACGGCGGTGCGGAGTCGAACAGCCTGCAGTGCGTGCCGCCGACGTGGAGGCATGACCTGACTCGTGAAGTGGACCTGATCGAGGAAGTCGCACGGATCCATGGCTACGACCAGATCCCCGAGGATGCCCCGATCCCGGTCGCACCGAGCAGCAAGCGTCCCTTCGATGCGGCGATGTCGCGACTCCGCGGCGTGCTGACCTCGGCCGGGCTGAGCGAGGCGATGACGCCGAGCGTGGTGACCAAGAAGCTCGATGTTTCGCTGTCACCGTGGACCGATCGACCCGCGATGCAGACGCGCACGGCAATGCTTGAAGGCTCCCGGCGACTGCGGCGATCGTTGATCCCAAGCCTGCTGCAGAGCCGCGCCGCGAACTGGGCCTCGGCTTCCCTGCATGCGGATCTGTTCGAGATCGCCCACGTGTACTTGCCCCCAGAAAACAGCGACGACGCCGAGGCCTTGCCCGCGGAAAATTATCACGTCGGCATGGTCATGGGCGAGGATTTCTTTGCCGCCAAAGGGACCATCGAAACCGTCCTCGGGCGCCTCGGCATCCGCGGGAAACTCCGCGTCGAGACGGTCGAGCGGGATGGATTCGCAGCGGGCGGTTGCGTTGCGATGACGCTCGATGGTGGCCAGAGCAACGAGGTGATCGGATACCTTGGTATCCTCGATGAGTCGCTCGTGCGGTCTTGGAAGCTGCCTGGCACCGTCGTGGCTGCGGAACTCTCTGCAGATCGCTTGGTAGAACTGTCGCACCTCGTCCCGCAGCAGCAAGCCGTCAGCGCGTTCCCTTCGGTTCTGCGGGATTTGAACTTGGTCCTGCCTGAAGCGGTTCGCTGGGACGCACTCGCGGGAGTCATCCGGTCTGCTGCTGATGAGAGATTGACCGACCTGGCGTATCAGGAAACCTATCGCAATGAAAAGCAAGACGGTCCTGAGCGAAAACGCGTGCTCTTTTCGATGGAGCTGCAGAGCTTGACCGGGACGCTCAGTGGCACCGATGCCGACGGTATTGTCGAGAATATCGTTACCGCGTGCGAGAAACAGCTCAGCGCCGTCTTGATGCGTTGAGTTCTCGTTTGCACCCTGCACTGGAAATTTTGCTCGGTTTCATCTTGTCGCGGGTGCTCTGGATTGGCTATCCCGGAAAATCCTCGACTTCCACGCGCTAGCGATCAAGTTGGCCGCGCTGCGAAGGAGGAGATCGTCAACTCGATCCGATTCAACATGCAGGGATGCCAAGATGACGCTCGCGTCTGATACCAGAAAGACTTCTCCCGACAATTCCGGAGCACCGTCCTCACACCGAGAGAAAAACTCTCGGCCCGAATTGTCGCCGCCCACGCTGCTGCGTTTGCCCCATCTGAATCCGGAGGTGGCTCCAGCGAAGGTGTCCGAACCGTCTGCGGTCGAGCCCTCTCGGCGAGAGGCGTCCCCACAAGAAGCGCAGCCACCAGGGACGCAGGCGACGAGGATTCATGCTGCTCACGATTCAAAACCCGCCCGGCCCCACCTCCGCGAGGCGACCCCCGCGGACAAGCAAGCCAGCCCCGGCAACCAAGCCACAATCGGCAAGCAAGCCACAGGCGGCAAGCAAGCCACAGGCGGCAAGCAAGCCACAGTCGAGCGATCTGCCGAGTCATCAGCTGGGCCTCGCCAGAGCATGGTCGAGCTAGCACGCAAGTCGGGAGTTCAAGCCTCGGCATTGGTCGATCGATTCGCGACCCGCAAAACGCTCTCAGCCGCCCTCATCTTGGTCGCAGCCGCTGCGATCTGGATGCCCCGTCCGGGTGGTGCGAAAAACGAGCAGTTCGACGCGGAGCTGGCCGAACTCGAGTCACTCGGAAGCTTGGACTCTTTCGCGATCTCCGATGGTCACAAGCAAGAATCCATCACTCCGCCTGCACCTTCGCACCAGCAGCCGCCAGAACAGCTCGCGACCGTCGGGACTCCCATTGCCCAACCGAGCGACCAGAACATTGCCGCAGAGGTCCCGGAAGCTCGCGGTGAGATGGCCTCGATGAAGACGTCCATTGAGTCGGTTTCCCACAAGACAGTCAGCCACCCGAAAGCAGCGAGCGATCACCCGCTCGATCCGCTGGCCTCGGCTGCCAACGATGAAATTCGCCGCATGGACGCGTCCTACGCCGATCTGCCATCGGTCGCGGCCATGGACACTGCCGCCATGGACACTGCAGCGAAGGCCGACGGTACGCCCGTGTCCCCAGGTTCTGCCGCGGAATCCTCCGAGAACAGCATCCCTGTCCTCGTTGAAAGCCGCACCCCCAATCCAATTCGCAACTGGGCAGACTACCTGCCATCGGTCGATGCCGAGCCGGGAGGACAGAGCCTCGCGGCCGCCAATGGAACAGCCGCGGGGAACACTCCGTCGGCTGCGACCGCCAGTGAACCGGACGCCGTCATGACAACTGGATCGCCGGTTGCTCCTGATTTCGGGTTCGCCTTACCCAGCGACGAACAGCTGCAGGCAGCGGACACCCGGCTGGCCATGCCCGCCGGCGAGGCGACAGCTCAGGAATCGATGGGAATCCACTAGAGACTGTTGATTGAGTAACCCGACGCGAAGCGAGACGCAACGTTCGGATACCCGCCGATGCGTCGGGTTATGACTTGCCCTTCATTTTCTCAAAATCTATCCGACGCTAACCTACCGAGACCGCTCATGTCATCCTCCCACAACGCGCCGCAAACAGTGGAACAAGGCACTCCCGCTGAGAGGGCGGCTCAATCGCTTCGCGAACGGATTGGACAGGAGAACGTGTCGCAGTCCAGCGTGTTGGCGTCTCGGCGATTGGACGAAGCTCTGCAGCGACTCGAGCGCGCCCGGGCGCCGCGGCGAAAGACGCAGCCGCCCGTCGAGCCAGCGGCAGGTGTGCCCGAGCCGGCGGCACGAATGCCCGAGCCAGCGGCGCATATGCCCGAGCCGGTGAGTCACACGCCATGCGAGACGCCTGCACCGGAGAAACCGGAAGCTTCGCGTCGTCCGCCTGAAGAGACGCCGGATCGAGCCGCTACTGCAGCGCACTGTGGTGAGATGTCTGACGATGCGATCGAAGCGATGTTTGCACAGCCGATCGACGTGATGATCCTGTCGACGACCGCCAAGATTCCAGACTCCTCCGATCGAAAACCAGAACCCAATGCGGTCCCCGAACCGGAGCCGATGCTCATTCAGGACCAACCGGAGCCCGTCGGCGAGCCCCCGGTGGAGATAAAGGCCGAGACGAAAGAGAACCCCACGCCGGACATGAAGGCATCGGTGCCGCCCAACGCGGCCACCCAAGCACCGACTGGCGTCTCGCTGCGAGAATTCGCTGCTGCGTGGCAGGTCGACGAATTCATCGTCCCCAGCACGATTGAGAAACTTTTCCTGACCGACTCGGTCGCCGAACAGCTGGCGCGGCAGTTAGCCGAGGCCCGGACTGACGGCTTGCGTACGATCGCGATCACCAGTGCCACAGAACGCGAGGGCCGGTCGACGGTCGCGCTGGGCTTGGCCCTCAGTATCGCCTTCTCCGGGATTCGGGTCGCACTTGTCGATGCCGACCCCGCAGGGGTCAAAATCGCATCGGAACTGCAGCTCGACCTCGATCATAGCTGGCCCGAAGCGATCCGTTCACAAACCGCGATCGAGGAAGTCGCCGTCGCCTCACAAGCCGACTCATTGACACTGCTGCCACTCCTTGATCGGGATGCCGAGACAGGGTTCGCAGACGCTGAACTCGAAAAGGCATTGTTACGGCTCCGCCAATCCTTCGACATGATCGTCGTCGATTGTGGGGCGTCAGCGGTCAGCCGAAGCGCACTATGCGGTACGGCATTGATCGTCCGCGACACCCAGCGCGCCTCGGGATCCGATGAAGTCGCCGCGCTCACCCAAGCCCTCCACGATCAGGGTGTACGCGGGGTGGGCGTGATCGAGAATTTTTGTCGCTAAAAGTCGTGGCGGTTCTCGAGCGACTATGTGGCTCGCTATTTAGCAAGATCACAATCGCTCAGCGATCGCCATCCTTCTCATGTGCGACCAATGGCTCAGTGCAGCTTAGCAACACACGATGAGTAAGTGTCGGTTTTAGTAGTGGACGAGTCGACGAGTCCTGCGGCTTTGGACTCGTCGACTCGTCCACTACGACAGAAATTGATCGTGCGTTGCTTAATCTATGTCCGCTGAACATTGCCCGGTATCCCGGCCGATTACACGGCGCCTGAACTGCCGGCGGCTTCACGGGCGTTCAAATTATTCTTTGTTGTCGCGGCAATGGGGAGCCGAGTGCCGTGACGCGCTGGGTATCGCTAAGTTTCGACGACGCCCCGACGGAGCAGTCCTTTGATAGCCCCAGGCAACGCCTGGGTTTTCTCGGTACACCGACGGAGGCGGTTTGGGCCGCGTCGGGACGTGGCCGGTTTGTGGGAACAACACCAGGCAGCTAGAATGGTGCTATGGAAGTATCTCAACATTTGACCGATCGCTTGCTGCGGTTGGTCCACGCGGCGGAATACCGCCCCAGCAAACCGAAACAGATCGCGACCCAGTTAAAACTTGACGGGGACGAGTATCGTGAGTTGCGTCGGGTTATCAAGCAGCTCGCCAAAGAAGGCCGATTGGTCTATGGCGGGAATCATTTAGTTGTTGCTGCTGCAGCAGCGGGCGGGCCGAGCGACAGCGTCCGTGGCAAGTTCCGCCGCGCCATGGGAGGCGGGTTCGGTTTCGTCCGGCCCTCCAGTGGCGGCAGCGGTGCCGACGACGATTTGCCCGAAGACATCTTTGTTCCCCCCGGCGCAACCGGTGGCGCGATGCAGGGTGACTTGGTCGAAGTCGAACTCAGCCCGAGCCGCCGAGGTGGTGTCGAAGGTGTCGTGATCGAAGTCGTCCAGCGTGAGCGGCGGCAATTCACAGGCACGTTTCGCACCGAGGCGTTGCCGCCCGAACCGGATGAACGGAGCCCTCACGCTCATCAGATCGATGGGCCTGTTGTGTATCTCGATGGTGTTCATTTCACGGCCCCGGTCAGTGTCGGAGACGTCCGCGGACTGCCGCTCGTCGACGATGACAAGGTGTTTGTGGAGATCGTCGATTTCCCGGACGATGATGGTGGTGGCGGGGAAGCTGTTATTTTGGAGCGGCTGGGAAGCAATAAGAATCCCGCTATCGACACGCTGACTGTGATGCGGCAGTACGCCTTGCCCGATGAATTTCCGCAGCGTGTGCTCGATGAAGCTCGCCAGCGAGCCGATGAGTTTGACGATGAAACGCTGCCGGAAGATCGCACCGACCTCACGCATTTGTTGACGATCACGATCGATCCGTTCGACGCCCGTGACTTCGACGATGCCATCTCACTGCAACGAGAGAAAGGCCGTTGGCGATTGTGGGTGCATATCGCCGACGTCAGCCACTTCGTCCCCGTCGGCGGCGCGATCGATGAGGAGGCGCGCGCCCGCGCGACGAGTGTTTATTTGCCCGATCGTGTTATCCCCATGATCCCGGAGATCATCAGCAACCATCTCGCCTCGCTGCAGCCCGAAAGGCATCGGCTCGTCAAAACCGTCGAGATCGAGATTCTCGATGACCTAACGATCACCCATAGCGAAGTCCACAACGCCGTCATCCGAAGTGACAAGCGTTTTAACTACGAGCAAATTGATCAGTTCCTCGCCGTGCCCGCCGAATTTCGCGAGCCCTGGGGTGACGAGATCTGTGACCTGCTCGACGAAATGCATACGCTCGCGATGAAGATGCGGAAAAAGCGATTTCGCGAGGGTGCTCTGTCCATGGACCTGCCCGACATCAAACTCGATCTCGATCGCAGTGGCAAAGTCAAAGGAGCGTTCTTGGTCGAGAATACCGAGAGCCATCAAATCATCGAAGAGTTCATGCTGGCCGGTAACCAAGCCGTCGCCACCTGGCTCGATGATCTCGAGCTGAATTTTCTGCACCGAATCCATGAGCCTCCCGAGCGACGCAAGCTCCGCAGTCTATCGGCATTCGTTGGCGATCTTGGGCTGGGCATCGATCACGTGGAAAGCCGGTTCGAGATTCAATCGGTACTCGACAAGGTCGTTGGCACTCCGTTGGAGAACGCCGTGAACTTTGCCGTGCTCAAGAGCATGAACAAGGCCGTCTATGGGCCGCATCGGGAAGGCCATTATGCACTCGACATGGAGCACTATTGCCACTTCACCAGTCCGATTCGGCGGTACCCTGACCTGACGGTCCATCGCTTGGTGCAGAAACTGCTCGAGAAGAAGTCGACGCCGGATGAATCCTTCTCGGAACTCGTTAAGCTCGGCCATGAATGCAGTGACGCCGAACGCAACGCCGCTGCTGCAGAACGAGAGTTGATCCAACTCAAACTGTTGCACTTTCTCAAGAAACGGATTGGTGAAACGCTCGAGGCCGTCGTCAGCCGAGTGTTCGCCGATGGACTGCACGCCCGCTGCATCAAACTGCCTGTCGACGGGTTCATCCCCGTCACGACACTCCCCAGTGATCAATATCGATTTGAGCGACGGGGGCAAATGCTGATCGGGTTCAAAGGTGGTAACCGTTTTCGCTTGGGGGATCTTTTGACCGTGCGGATCGACAAGGTCGACCTGCAGGATCGCCAGTTGTACCTGACCGTGGTCAAGAACCACGCCGCGAAAGACAGCGAACGATCGGGGCCCAAAGGGGGCGGCAAGGCGAAATCAAAGTATAAGTCGAAACGTCAATCCGATCGGCGTGGGAATAAGAAAAGGAAGCGACGCTAGCGGTTTGTCAGTGGTGAACTGGCGACCAGTGGCCTGCGCGAAAAACTGTCAGTCACCCTGCGAGATATGAACCCTTGTGCTGTCAGAGGGTCGGACTTAAAATAGGGGGCTCAGTGGATCTGGGTTGCGGCACGTCTAGCGTGCTTCCAAGCATCCCACCCTGCCTTCGTCCATTTGATCAAAATAGGGAGATTTGATCGACGCGATCAACTTGCGCCGAGCCTGGCTTTTGAACAACTCCCCGCCCATGGTCATCCTGCTGGTTGAAGACAGCCCGACGGCTCGATTCCACGTGCAAGTGTGCTTGAAAAAAGGGTTGCAGGCGGACTATTCGCTGCTGGTGGCGGAGAATCTCGCGACGGCGATCGAGACTCTGCGGACCACGCCTGTCGACCTGGTCCTGTTGGATTTGAATCTTCCTGACAGTCACGGTTTGGACACCTTTCGCCGACTTTCGCATCTCGGTGGCGGGGCGGCGATCGTGATTATCAGTGGTGACACCGATGAGCGGACTGCGGTTAGTGCCGTTCGGCTAGGTGCTCAAGACTACATCGTGAAGGGAGCCGGATTCACCGCTGAGGTCTTGGCGCGCACGGTTCACTTTGCGGTCGAGCGGAATGCGAGACACCTGCTTCAGAAGGAGTTGGCGAGCGCCCGATTGGACCTCGAGATCGCCGACACGATCCAACAGCGACTCTATCCCCACAGCGAATCGCGGTTTCCCAATGTGAGTCTGGCGGGCCGGTGTTTATCGGCGACTCAGAATTGCGGCGATTACTACGATTACATCACCCGTCCCGACGGGTCGCTCTTAGTCGTGATTGGCGACGTCAGTGGGCACGGGATCGGCCCGGCCATGATGATGATCGAGACGCGTGCCTTTCTACGCGCTTTGGCAACTTCGACGATGCACCTCGGTGAGATCGTGACGCACGTCAATCGGTTGATCGCCGACGATATGCAGCAACAGTTATTCGTGACCTTGTTTGTGGCTAGTTTCGACGCTAGTGGCGATCAACTCAGCTACAGCAGTGCTGGGCACCCCGGGTACCTGGTTAAACCGGACGGTCGAGTGATCACGCTGCAGACAGATAATACTCCGTTAGGGATTACTCCCAATGAGACGTTCCCGACCGCTTCAGTATCTGACTATGAACCCGGCGATCTACTCGCCCTGTTCACCGACGGAATTTCGGAAGCGACGAGTGATCACCAAGACTTTCTCGGTGACCAACGGGTGATCGAAGAGGTAGTGCGGGGCCGCGAACTGGCGGCGCCGGTGATCTTGGATTCGCTTTTCACTCTCGCTGAACGTTTCGAGGGGACCGCGACGCAGCAGCAGGACGACAGGACTGCGGTGATCGTGAAGACGGCGGCTCAGCAAGCCTGAAGCTGGTAATGATTCACGGGCAATCGAGCAATGTCTGTCAGTTGCCCGCAAGTATTCCAAAAGTGATTCTAGAAAATAGCCGTAGCCCGACGCAGCCTAGCAACACACGATGAATAAGTGTCGGTTTTAGTAGTGGACGAGGCGACGAGTCCTGCGGCTTTGGACTCGTCGCCTCGTCCACTACGACAGAAATGGATCGTGCGTTGCTTAGGATGATTCTGCTACGAGCTGAGCGTCCAATCGCGACGCTGCCGACTGCTGGGGATCCCCATTTTTTTGCGATACTTCGTTACTGTCCGCCGGGCCACGGTCATGCCGGCCTGCTGCAGTTCTTCGACCAGGGCCTCGTCGCTGAACGGCTTGCTCTTGTCTTCCTTGTCGATTAGCTCTTGCAGTTTCAAGCGGATCGTATCCCACGCGACGTCATCTCCGTCTTCGGTCTGGGTGCCACCGACAAAGAATCGTCGCAGGGGCAGAATGCCGCGTGGCGTTTGAATCCACTTGTCGTCGACGGCGCGGCTCACGGTGGTCACGTGGACACCGACCTTGTCCGCGATCTGTTGCATTTTCAGCGGTTCAATCGCTTCGGGACCCTCGTCGAGGAACCTCTTTTGGTGTTCCACGATCGCTTCGGCGACCTTGGTCAGAGTGCTGCGACGCTGTTCGATCGAGTCGATCAGCCACTGGGCACCGTTAATCTTCTGTTTGATGAACTCACGTTCTTCCGTCGTGCAGTCTGATGCTTGCAATCGCTTCCGGTAGTACTTGCTGATGAACAGGTTGGGCACTCGGTCGTCATCGAGGCGAACGCGGTACTCGCCCGATTCGTCTTGCTCGAGAATAATGTCTGGGGTGACGTTGGGAACGTAGGTCTCTAGGAAAGCGGCACCTGGTTTTGGATTGAGCAGGTGCAGGTCCATCCGCAGTTCTTGAATGTCTTCGATCGATAAGCCTGTCTTCTTAGCAATCTGCGGCAGGCGATTCTCCGCCAAATCGTTGAGGTGTAGACGAATCAGTTTCTGCAGTTCATCGAAGTGCGGATTCTTCGGATCGAGCTGCAAGATCAAGCATTCGGCGAGATCTCGGGCGGCGATTCCGGTCGGCTCGAGAGACTGCACGACCGCGAGGGCTTCTTCCGCCTTGGCGAGATCCTCTTTGGTATGGCCTGGCGGCAGCATGTCGGCGAGCGGCGTGCGCAGGTAACCGCCGTCGGACGCATTGAGCGTGCTGACGATCCGCTCGGCAATCTGCTCGACTTCGTCGTCGATGTCCAGTTCGGCGAGTTGGTGCAACAGGAAATCGTTGAGGGATTCTGGACGAGATTGGGCGTTGGCCATCATATCGTGACGGCGATCGGCTTCCTCCGACATGCGATTGGCGCTGCGCCGGAACGAGTCGTCAAAGTTGCTCGAGGAGTCGGCGTCCATGTTGAGCAGGCGTTCGAAATCGTCTTTGTTGTTGTGATCGTTGTCGACCACCAACTCTTTCTCGTCTTCGCTCCGTGTGTCCTTGCTCGGCGCTTCGTCGTCCCCATCGTCCGGCGACAATGGATCGCCCGCGACCTGTTCGAGCAACGGGTTCTCGTTCATCTCCTGCTCGATACGCTCCTGCAACGCGAGCGTCGGCATTTGTAGGATTTCCATCGACTGGATCATCCGCGGCGCAAGCTTCTGCACCTGGCTCTGTCGGGCGTGCAGCCCCACTGACATCCGCATGGGAAATCCATTCTTTCTAAGAAGTGTTACTTGAAAACAGGTCCAACCCGTATTCTAGTGCGAATACGGTGCCAAATGAAAGAACGATTTTCTTTTTTTCATACCGACGAGTGCTAGCCGAGGTGCTGCCTAGAGTTTTTGGCGACCGGTGAGAGCGTCGGCAATGATTTCTCGGTTGGCGTACTCAAGCACGCTACCGGCCGTAATTCCACGGGCTAAACGGGTGATTTCTACGGGGAATTCGCTCAATTGGTTCGACAAATAGAGGGAGGTTCCATCGCCCTCAACGGTCGGATTGGTAGCCATGATGATCTCAGAAAATTTTCCGGTACGGACCCGCTCGACCAGCGCATCAATCGTCAATTGGTCGGGGGTCACCCCATCGAGCGGCGCGATCCGGCCGAGCAGAACGTGGTACAAACCCTTGTACGCGCCCGACGCCTCGAGGCTGAGTAGATCACGTGGCTGTTCAACCACGCACAGCCGCGCGGCATCCCGATTGGGATCCGCACAGATCTGGCACAATTCCTTTTCGGACAAATTGAAGCAGGCGGCGCAGTACCGCACATCCGTCCGCACACGGCGGATCGCGTCGGACAGCGCGAGCGCCTCGTCTTCGCGGACTCGCAGCAAATGAAACGCCAATCTCTCAGCGCTCTTGCGGCCAATCCCAGGCAGCTGGCTGAGCCGATCGACGAGCTGAGAGACCGCCCCGGCATGACTGCTCATCCATTGCCGCCTGTGATGCTGGCGAGAATTCCATCCATTCCGGGGATGTTCACGTCAAGGTCGCTGGCGAGTTGACTGACCGAGTCCGCATAGAGCTGTTTGGCATCGGCGCCCGCTGCATTGGTGGCTTCCTGGATCGCTTGGCAGAGCCTTTCCGGTGGCAGTGCATCGCTGGCGGCCTCGCCAAAGACCTCGGGGCTGACGTCGACGGCTTGTACTTCCCCGATTCCGTTCATCGTCACCGTCACGTGGCCACAGGACGAGCTTGCCGTCACCCGCTCGGACTTCATGCGCTCATTGAGCTGTCGCATGTGATCGGGCAAGTCTTGCAATTTGCCGATCATCGAGGCGATGTTGCCGAGGTTTCCGAGGCCTTTGAACATGAACGTCGTCCTTTATGGAATGGTGTTTGGAGCCTGTCCGAAAAGGGGTTGGACCCCTTTGGGAGGCGAACTAACTGACATGGTTTTGCACGGCTTACCTGAGCAGGAGCAGGGCCCTGTTCGGGTAGGCGTTTAAGATCGTGGGGTATCGATACGAACGATTTCGGCACCGAGCAAATCGATACAGGCGCGGACCATCGGGTTGGATTCGATTTCTCGCATTCGCTGCATTCGGTTTTGCGTTTTTGGTTTTGCAACCGCCTGGGGAATCGGTGGTGCTTTGGTGCCCGTTGCGATGTTCAGGTTAATCTGTCGGCCGGTAACGCGGGCGATCGTACGAACAATCTCGTCTCTATTTTGCGGTGAGCCGCATCGGCTCATCGCCAGCCCGGCTGCTTCGGGAAACGTCAGCTCGACGGTTCCTTCTTGGGCAACGGCAACTTTCTCGGTGGCTTTGACCAGGGTTGCGGTCATCGGATCCATCTCGTCGAGAATCTGTTGCCAGGCCGATTGCAGGTCTGCTTCGGAAATCGGTGCTGCCGAGCCGTTCGCTGCCGGCGATGGGCTCTCCGTCGCCTGGGCCGAGCTAGGCGGAGCAGTCGAGGGTGAGACTGCCGTCGCTGTCGCCTGAGTCGACTCCGCAGACGCGCTTATTGGCGGCGCTGTCGTTGTTGGCGGCGTCGCTGGAGCCGCAGAAGCTGTGGGCGGCGCTGCCGTCGGTGTGGCCGGCTCGACGGCTGTCGCTGCGGGACGTGTCGCTGGGGGACGGGCTTTAACTACCGCGTTTTTTTTTTCGCCTCGGTCCGATGCCAGCCCTTGGGCTGCGGCGGTCAAGTCGACGATCGCTTGCAGATCCGGCAGATGGCAGATCTGAATCAGGGTCGACTCCAACAGCACGCGAGCATGCACGCTGTGACGGATCCGAACCAGCGTTTCGTCGACGAGGCCGACGATCGCGAGCACAGTTTGCAACCCCCACTGCTGGCCCAATTCGACGAGTGAATCGTGCATCGATCCCGCTGCATATCGCATCATGGAGGCATCGCAGCCCACACTCGCGGTCATCAGATCGCGAAAGTAGCCGAGCATCTGTTCGGTTAACCGTCCCGCGTCGACTCCCGCCGCGATGGCTTCGTCGACTTGTGCGAGCGCCGCAGCGGCGTCGCGAGCTTGCATCGACTGGGCGAGTCGGTGCAAGCGTTGGTCATCGGCGGTGCCCAACATCGCGTGCACTTGATCGGCCGTCAGATGCCCATCACTGAAACTCAGCACCTGTTCGAGCAGCGATTGGCTGTCCCGCATCGAGCCAGCCGCCCGGCGGGCGATCAGTTCCAGGGCCTCGTCCTCCGCGGTGCTGTTCTCAGCCTCCACGATCTCACGCAGGCGGCCGACAATCTTGCTGGATTCCACTGGTGCGAAATCGAACCGCTGGCAGCGGCTGAGCACGGTGATCGGAATTTTTTCTGGATCGGTGGTGCAGAAAATAAACTTCACGTGCTCGGGGGGCTCTTCGAGCGTTTTGAGCAAGGCGTTGAATGCCGCCCCGGTCAACATATGAACTTCGTCGATGATGTAGATTTTGTAGCGTGATCGACTTGGCCGCACGCCGACATTGGCCCGCAGCGAGCGGATCTCATCAATCCCACGGTTGCTCGCCCCGTCAATCTCGATCACATCGACGTCCTCGCCCGAATCGATCGCCTGGGCAACGTCGCTCTCGCTATCGGGATGCGAGGTGGGGCCGCCGGGATGATTGAGCGCTTTGGCAAAAATCCGGGCGGTGCTGGTTTTGCCTACACCGCGAGCCCCAGTGAACAGATAGGCATGGCCGACCCGCGAGGTCTCGATCGCACCTTGGAGCGCCTTGGCTACGTGATCCTGGCCGACGAGCTGGTCGAAATCCCGCGGTCGGTAGCGACGGGCGACGACGACATAGGAGTCGTCCCCGGATTCCTGTTCGCTCGCAGAATTGCCCATGTTTTCGGTGTGTTCTTTGCCTGAGGATCTATCCGAAAAGGGGTCATGTCAGGACCAGAAGTCGATCGCGCGGTGGAGGCGACCCTCACACAAAGCGGCACTGCTTATGGCTGCTCCAGTTAAGGCCTGACCAGGTTCACAGCTTGCAGTCGCAAGGGTCGCCACCATCACGCGGAAGACTTCTTCCCAACGGCGGGTGCTCAGTTTAGAACACCGAGGCCATTCGCGAAAGATGCTTCTGGCAACTAACTTTCAATTCCCTTGCTGTGCCCCGATCGGGTACAAAACGGGAAAGACGTGATTCGATTCCTTCATTTGGTGATATTCCTGTGGACCCTCCAGCGCAACCGGTTCCTCCGTCAACCGATCCCGCGAAAAACCAGAAACCGCACAGTCAACGCGGTGATACGTCGTGGAAAATGTATACGGACCAGTGGAATGAGAATCACGGTACGCTGTTGATGGGATTCGCAGCCGGTATCGTGTTGATCGGCGCCGCCATCCTGGCGTTTCAACAGAGTCGGGTGCGGAAACCTGCGTTTCCGCCATCACGAATGATCGCCAATTCGCCCGACGCGTCGGGGACCGCTTACTTGAGCGATGATGCCACCGGCGAGCTCATCGAATGGTCGACCGAGACCGCCACCGAGGGGCCGACTTTCCAATTAAAAATCCTCAGGGTTTCCCAAGCGGAGGGGGCCGATGGTGGTGGGCTGATCCGAATCGCAATCTACAGCACAAGCGAGCACTTCAATCAGCCGGAATTTGCCCAATGGAAACACTCTCTCGCCATCGAACCCGACGGCGATGCGACGTGCGAGGTCCCGCTCGAGGGACTGCCGGAGTCTTTCTCGATCGCAGTGTTCCAAGATATCAATGAAAACCGGGGACTCGATCGCAACGTCTTGGGAATCCCCACCGAGCCCTACGGGTTCAGCAATGCCGCACGCAGCCCGCTCGGGCCGCCTGAATACAGCCAAACACTGGTAGACCGCCCCGAACCGGCCGGCGAGATCGAACTGAAAATTTGGTAGCTCATCGCAGCGGCGCGCAGGCCGCCATCGGTTCGCGGCGGGCACAGAGGTACCGTGGTAACTATTGCTTGCTAGGCTGGACGGTGTCGGCAGCCGGTTTAGGGACTGCAAAGAACGTGTTGGCGCGGCGAACGCTCGCCGGGTCCGCCTTCTCAAGCTCCTCAAGCGCCTCGGCTGCCTCCGGTTTCGGGCAGGCGCGGAGGTAATTGACCACGGGCACTCGTACCCAGTTGTTCTCGGGGTCTGCGTTGAGAAAGAGATCTTTCAGTTTCTCAACTTGACTCCAATCTTCCCAGCGTGCGAGGTCGGGAATGACAAGGTCCGCTAAGTCATCGCGGTCGAGAATGTGGTGCAAGGACTCAACGAGAGCACTGCGTGCGATGACACCACCCTCGGTTCCATGGAAACGAATCGCCATGATCGCCGCGTAGGTGTCTGCATAGGAAGCCTGTTTGTTCAAGAGAAATTGCTCGTTGATCAGTTCCAGTCCTGATTCACCAGCCAACGTGAGATAACAGGCGATGAGGGCATCCATACCCGTGCGGGCGGTCTTTTGAGTGCTCTTGAGCATCTCTTCGAGCATGGGCAGATCTTCGGTCGTCCCGCACACACCGAGCATCGTCAAATACAGACGCTTGCGGTCGGGCGAGAGACTTTCGTCTTGAATCCAGGTGATCAATTGGTCGTGGTCCATGTCCTCGCGGATGGCTTGAACATCCGCATACGGGGAGACGGCAAACTCATCATAAGCGTCGCGTGCGAGCATCGAATCGTCGTCCTGCAAATACAGCATGTAGAAACGCAGCCGTTCGGGACCCTCTTTTTTGGCCATATCTGGGATGCGAATGACGTACTGCTCCGCCCGGGGGGTGAGCGGCAGGCACGACCACTGCATGTCGTTGGGGTCGGCGCCGGATAGGAGAAAACGACGGCCTTTGGCCACGTCGCCAAAGTACACCGCGGTGACCGTTTGACCTGCTTCGACATGCGAGGAGCCCTTGAGCACCGTTTCAATCTTCATTTCGACTTCGCCTGTATCGGCATTTCGCGTCGCATCACTCTGCATCGCCGAGGCGATCACGACGGCGTCCATGATCTCCATCTCCTGCCTGAGGGTCTGGGAGATGGCACTGCAAAAAGGACAGGCCAACGCGATGCCAGACCCGGTCAGGCCGAGCAGTACCGCGACAACCGGCAGCGTGAGGAGGGAGAACAGCCAGGGATGGAAGGCACGCGTTGGCTTCGTTCGTTTCGATTGCATTTGAAATCGGTCGGTTGTCAGTGGATGTTTGGGGGAGGTGGGAGCCGTCAGGCTGCATCGACTCCTCCGAACATGGCTAGCTCGTCAGAGTGAGATGTCATCCCAGAGACACGATCTTATCAGGGGACAATGTTTCGCCTCCAGGGTACCTCATTTCAAGGGTACGTTGGAAATCGCGAGACGCAATGCACGCTGAGGATAGGTTTTGACGAATCTCGCCACCTCCAGTACGTCAGATTGGGAAATGTGTTCCCGTATCTTTGTCAGTACCAAAAGGGCCGCCCCCGTTGAGGCTACCGCGACCTTGGAAACATAAGTTGCGTAGTGGACGAGGCTGAACGACTTGGTATTCAGCTGTCCTCCGTCGCCGTCGGCGGCGCTAAAACGTAATAGAAGACTGGCGTCAGGAAGATGCCGAATAGGGTCACGCCGAGCATGCCTGCGAACACGGCCACACCCAACGTGGTGCGCATCTCGGCCCCCGCTCCTGTCGCCAACACCAACGGCACCACACCAAGAATGAAGGCGAGTGAGGTCATGATGATCGGTCTCAGCCTCAAGCGGCATGCCTGGATCGTAGCCTCCAGTTTGCTTTCTCCCCCAGCCTGCTGCTCTTTGGCAAACTCCACGATCAAGATCGCATTCTTGCTGGCCAAGCCCACCAGCACGACAAATCCGATTTGAACGAAAATATTGATGTCCATCCCGGCCATGGCGACACCGATGACCGCGCACAGCAAGCACATCGGCACGACAAGCACCACGGCCAGCGGCAGTCTCAAACTCTCGTACTGGGCCGCCAGAACCAGGTAGACAAGAACAACGGCGAGGGCAAACACGATCAACGCCGTATCGCCGGCGCGGATTTGCAGGAACGTCAACTCGGTCCACTGGGTATCGAAACCGAACGGCAGCGTCTCGTCGACGACTTTCTCTACAGTCTCGATCATGTCGCCAGAACTGACCCCTGGCATCGCCATCCCATTGATCGACGCAGCGGTGAACCCGTTGTAGCGGGTCACCATGGCAGGTCCCGTGATCTCGCGAACGCTCAGCAATGCGCCCAGCGGCACCATTTGTCCGAGATTGCCTCGTACATAGAATTGTGAGATCTGTTCGGGGGCCAAGCGAAACCTTGGATCGGCTTGCACTTTGACCTGCCACGTTCGGCCAAATGCGTTGAGATCGTTGACATAGTAACCGCCCAAGTAGGTTTGCAGGGCGGCAAAGACCTCGTTGAGCGGCACGTTCATTTGCTTGCACTTCTCGCGATCGACATCGAGATACATCTGCGGTGTGTTGGCACGGAATCCGGATTGCATTCCTAGAATGGCCGGTTGAGCGGATCCGGCCTGTGCCAGTTTCGTGGTGGTCTCTTCCAGCTGAGTCAGCCCCAATTGGTCGATATCGCGGACCATGATTTTGAACCCGCCACCACTGCCCAACCCGTCGACCGGCGGTGGGCCAAAGACCGACACGCGAGCATCGAGAACGCCGCTGGCGACGGCCTTGCGAAGTCGCATCGCGATATTCTCGGAGTATAGGGAAGCATCTTCTCGCTCATGAAAGGAATCGAGGATAACGAACAGAGACGCGAAATTCGATGCAACCGCATTCTGCACAAAGGACTGGCCGACTATCTCCAGCGTGTGATCGACGCCCGCAAGTCCACCTGCTTTCGAGTCGCCCGCAGCGCTGGCGTCGTTGTCGTGGGACGCCGAGTCCCCGCCACCTGATGATGGCGATGCGGCCGCGATCGATGCAGCCAATGCTCGACTGTCGCCACTGCGCTCGCCCAGCAAAATCTCACTCAATTGCTTGACAACTCGCTCGGTCCGCTCCAAGGATGCCGAATCGGGTAACTGCACATCGACGAGCAAGTACCCTTTGTCCTGCTCAGGCACGAATCCCGTCGGCACCGTTGTCATGCCGCGATAGGTCGCCCACAACAACCCCACGTAGACGACGAGAACGAGGAAAGAAAGTCGCATTAGCCAGCGAGCGGAATTGGCATAGAGGTTTGATGCGGATTGGAAGAAGGAGTTGAACAAGCGAAAGAACCAGCCAAAGAAAAATTGAATCAATCGGGACAACGGATCGCGTTGTTCGGACTTGGGACGCAACAACAACGCGCTCAGTGCGGGGCTGAGTGTCAGCGAATTGACGGCGCTGAAGAAGGTAGAAACCGCGATCGTCGCGGCAAACTGCTTGAAGAACTGGCCCGTGATCCCAGAGATAAACAGGCAGGGAATGAACACGCACATCAACACCAGCGAGATAGCGATGATTGGCGTGGTGACTTCTCGCATCGCTTGCCGCGACGCTTCGACCGGCGACATCCCATGTTCTAGTTTGTGCTCGATCGCTTCGACGACGACGATGGCGTCGTCGACGACAATCCCGATGGCCAAGACCAGCCCGAAGAGTGACAGATTGTTCAAACTGAACCCGATCGCCGCCATCACCGAAAAGGTGCCGATGATCGCCACGGGTACGGCGACCAGCGGAATGATGGCCGCCCGCCAGGATTGCAGGAAGACGAGCACGACGATGGCGACTAGAATGATCGCATCGCGTAGTGCCTTGAATACCTCGTGGATCGACTCACCGATAAACGGCGTCGTGTCATAGCTGATCGAGGACTCCACGCCGGGCGGGAATTTGGGGCGAAGCTCTTTCACCTTGGCTCGAATCGCATCCGCAGTGGCCAACGCATTGGACCCCGGCAGCTGATAGACCATCAGGCCTGCGGAGGCGACTCCGTCCAACCGGCACAGCGTGTCTTCGAATCCAGCGCCGAAAGCGATCCCGCCAAACTCGATTCCTTCGGGCGACATCCGCCGCTCGGTGACAATATCTCCAAGTTGCACGATTTGCCCGTCGGCACCCGTCTTGACCGTGACCTCGGCGAACTCTTGCGGAGTCGATAACCGTCCGAGCGTTTTAAGTGTGTACTGAAAATCCTCACCGCTCGGTACGGGCGGTTGCCCCAACGCACCCGCCGCCACTTGGATGTTCTGTTCCCGGAGCGCGTTGATCACGTCAGTCGCGGTCAACTGCAAAGACGCCATGCGATCGGGATCCAACCAAACACGCATCGCGTAATCACGCTGGCCAATAATGCGAATGTCACCGACACCGTTGATCTTGGCCAACTCATCCTTGACGCGAATCGTTGCGAAATTGCTGAGGTAGAGCTGGTCTCGCGATTGATCGGGTGAGAAAAAATTGACGGCCAACAATGCGCTCGGAGAACTCTTGACGACCGATACGCCCGTGTTCTTGACCTCGGCGGGCAAAATCGGCAACGCCAAGTTCACACGGTTTTGAACGAGCACCTGAGCCATGTCCAGATCCGTACCCACGTCGAACGTGACGGTGAGGGCATACGTCCCGTCGTTGGTCGACTGGCTGGACATGTAGAGCATGTTCTCCACACCCGTGATTTGCTGTTCGATCGGTGCCGCGACTGTTTCAGCTACCACCTCGCTGCTGGCACCTTGATACTTGGCCGATACCCGTACCGCCGGCGGCGTGATCTCGGGGTACTGCGCAATCGGCAGCGACCACACAAAGATACCGCCCGCCATCACGACCAAAACCGAAATGACGCACGCAAAGATCGGGCGGCTGATGAAGAACTGAGACATGAGCAAACAGCTTGATGGAATCTCGAATACGGGCAGACGAAGCATGAGCGGCTTCGGAGACTGCCAGTTCAGAAAGGGTCGAGGCGAACGAATTGCGGCCGACGCGGTGCCTCAATCACACGCGTCGCCCAATCACAACACGGTCAATCGGTTTTCAGTACCGGATCCACTTTCATCCCGGGCCGGACGAATTGCAGACCGCCGACGACGACCGACTCGTTGTCGCTGACACCTGATCGCACCACACGCTTTTCGCCCTGTCGTTTGCCCAGCGACACGGTGCGTTGCTCGATCTCGTCTTGGTCATTGATCACATAAACGAACTGAGTAGCTTGATCCGTTCCGATCGCAATATTGGGGACCACGACGGCGCGGTGCGGTTGAGCAATGGGGATTCGCAGCCGAACGAACATCCCAGGCGTCAGAAGGTAGTTATCGTTGTCGAAGCTCGCTCGGACCCGCGACGTCCCCGTGGCCTCGTCCACGACGATCTCGCCATATTCAAGAATCCCCTTGTGCGGGAACCCTGATTCGTCGGAGAGTTGCAGTTCGCATGGAATCTCCAATTCCGTCAACTTATCGGCGCGTTGAAAGGGCTGGCCAGATACCTCATGCAACTGTCGCATGAACCGGAGGCGAACGTTCTCATCGACATTGGCAACCGCCTTGATGGGCTGGTCATTGACCACGGTGGTCAACACCGTACCCCCGCTCGTCCCGCCGATGACGTAGTTGCCCTCATCCAAGAGGGCGCGGTCCACACGGCCGCTGATCGGTGAAGTGACCTCCGTGTACTTGACGTCCAATTCCACCCGTGCCGCGTTGGCCTTTTCCACGATCACCCGCGCTTGTGCCTCCTCTACTGCCGCTTGACTCTGATCAAAATCTTCACGGGAGATCGCGCTTTCCTGCATGAGCTTCTGCGAGCGAGCGAATGTTTTCTCGGCGACATTGAGTTTCGATTGTGCGACCTCGATCTGCGCCTCGCTCTGGAGCAGTACCGCGTCATATTCCTCGGGATCGATTGTGAACAATACGTCGCCTTCTTTGACGAGTTGCCCGTCGACGAAGTGGATCTTTTGCAGGAACCCTGACACGCGAGATTGAATTTCAACGCGTTCGTTTGCGGACGTGCGGCCTATGACTTCGATCCGGTCGACGATTTCCTCTTCTTTGGCGCGAACGAACAACACCTTCTGAGCAGGTCCTTGTTTTCCGCCGCTCGCAACCGACCCGCCAGGCGTCTCGGATTTGCATCCGGTTTCGAAAACCAGCAAGGGAATTGCAAACGCGAGCACCACCGAGGAAAGAGATTGGGCAGTCATGGCAGGATGGTTTGAATGGGTGGAATTGCGCGTTCGACTCGGCGCCATCCCCATGGAAGACAACGGTCCGAGCGGCGTCGGAGGACGGAGCTTCGAGCCGCTAGAATACACCACGACACCGCGATCGCCTACGACAGCCCGAGAAGGCTCAATCAACCGAGGTGGTCCTTCATGGAAGGTAGTGACACGCTGCCGATTGTCCTGCCCACGATCCAGTCGGTGCCGGTAAAAGCGACTGTGGTGCGTCGAGGGCAGGGAGTTCCGCAAGTCCTCGACACTGCTGTTCATGCTGATCGGAACAGACTGTTGCCCTACCAACCTGTCCCAGCTCCCTTGCGTCTCTGCGCCTCCCCGTCTCTGCGTCAACTTCCAGCTCACCCGCCTCGTCGTTTCAATTCGGCATCGTTCGAGACCAGTGAGGGCACTCTGCTGAACGGGTGAGAATTCGACGCAGAGTCGCGGGAGGCGGGGAGCCGCAGAGGAAGAACGCAGGGTTGGGACCTGGCACGTCACGATTGCGAGTCCTCCTGTCTCACTCGTTCTTGTCGAAGTGCTACAAATCATTCACGACACGATGAAAACCATCTTTCACCAGTCGTTCGCCAAAGTTGACGACAATCCCCAGTTTCAAATTCATCAGTCGTAGATAGGTCAGGCACTGAACAGCGAAGATGTCATTGTACCTCGACGTCGCTTTGCACTCCACGGCGACCAAATCGTTCACTACCAGATCAAGGCGGAGCGGAGTCGAAAGCACATTGCCTTTGTACCTGACCGGAACGGACTGTTGCCGCCTGACCAGGAAGCCAACTTGTCCCAGTTCCTCCGCGTCTCTGCGCCTCCCCGTCTTTGCATCAACTTCCAGCTCACCCGCCTCGTCGTTTCAATTCGGCATCGTTCGAGACCAGTGAGGGCACTCTGCTGAACGGGTGAGAATCTGACGCAGAGTCGCGAGAGGCGGGGAGCCGCAGAGGAAGAACGCAGGGTTGGAGCCTGGCACGTCACGATTGCGAGTCCTCCTGTCTCACTCGTTCTTGTCGAAGTGCTACAAATCATTCACGACACGATGAAAACCCTCCTTTACCAGTCGTTCGCCAAAGTTGACGACAATCCCCAGTTTCAAATTCATCAGTCGTAGATAGGTCAGGCACTGAACAGCGAAGATGTCATTGTACCTCGACGTCGCTTTGCACTCCACGGCGACCAAATCGTTCACTACCAGATCAAGGCGGAGCGGAGTCGAAAGCACATTGCCTTTGTACCTGACCGGAACGGACTGTTGCCGCCTGACCAGGAAGCCAACCTGTCCCAGTTCCTCTGCGTCTCTGCGCCTCCCCGTCTTTGCGTCAACTTCCAGCTCACCCGCCTCGTCGTTTCAATTCGGCGTCGTTCGATACCAGTGAGGGCACTCTGCTGAACGGGTGAGAATTTGACGCAGAGTCGCGAGAGGCGGGGAGTCGCAGAGGAAGAACGCAGGGTTGGTACCTGGCGCTTCACTATTGCGAGTCCTCCTGTCTAGCGACACGGTGTGTCGCGATCGTTTGACCCAACGGAGGAGCCATATGAGTCAAGGCTCACGTACGGATCTATGTGTGGGGTGGCTGGAAACAGCCGTCCCTACCGCGATCCTAGAAAACCTCCAGCGCACGCTTCCGTCGGATGAGCCGTTATTTTGGCGATTTGGGTGACCGGTTGCAAGGTTTTACTTGTGCATTGCTCGGGTTTTTGCCCCATGCTACTTGGTTTTTCTTGATCGGTAAGCGTCGAGCGTTCGATTCGAGCATGGTAGTTCGGCTGTTGATTGCAAGGATGGATGTCTGGGGGCGTCAGGAGCGGGTCGGCAGCGTGAACGAGTAGCCTAGAAAACCTCGTCAAGACAGAGCTATCTGGATCAACTCATTCGGCAAGTGCTCCTGCTCGATTCGTAGGTTTTGATGGCAGAGGAAGTGGTAGCATTCCAATTCGCTTTCAGAAAGATTTTCAGCATCGACCGGCTGACTACCGTTGCCCTCTGTCGCCAAATTGCGAAATTGATCGACAACGGCTTGCTCCATCAGACGACTTTCAACATGGGGAAGAACCCTGCGCAGCCGGTCAAGGATCCGAAAGCCATCGGCATCGAGGTCGCCCCAATAGATCACCTGGCATGTCATCAGCCATGAGATGCCAGAAAGTTGAGTCACTCCATTTCCAAGGCCGCCCAAGGCGAGTGTCCGCGGCATCGAGGGTAGCGAAAGTAGGCTGACCTTGTTCTCGACAATGATCACGCGTTGTTCTGTGGCCGGTAGTTTGTCGATCGATTCGGCAGGCAAGGAGAGTTCGTCAAACGGAAGTCCGAGTTCGAGTTGCAGATCGTGGTCGAGAACCCGCAATAGATAGTGAGGACGGGCGTAGCGAAGTCCGTAGCGTGGCTCAAACTGGTCATACCCGAAACGGAAATCAATCGCGTGCGGCGGCAGTAAAAGATCCAGCCAGTTCGCAAGTCGACGATGGTGCTGTTCAATGAGTTTCGTTGAAACGGCGACTGGAATTTCGCGAGCGAAACAGTCCGGTCGCGGATGTTCCACCAAGTAATCCAGGACGCTGAGCAGGTCGGGAAGCACATCGGATAACTCCAGCAGCGTTTTCCAGTTCGTTCCTTTGCCCAACCATTTGTCCAACGCTGGCTGGCGTGTTTGCAACAGCCGAACTCCTGATTGAAGCGTTTCCCAGTCACCGACGCGGCCACTCATCTGAGCCAGGTCATCCATGGTATCGACGAATATCGCTTGGGGGAAATCGTTCAACCCGTGTGTCCGACTGCGGCGGCTTTCCCACGCAAGGCGATATCCAACCCCCGTTGCTTGTTTGCTGTGATCACGGAGGGCTTCGACTTCCGCGATCGCTTTCGCCTGATCCTTCGACGGTGTCAGGTTCGCCGGAATTCGGTAGGGAAAAAACGAATCCATCTCGTTGTCCAACCAGGCTTTGATCGCCTTCGCAAACAAACGCTTGGCTTTCTCGCGAACCCCTTCTGGACTGATCATGCTTCTTCGTCCGCTGCGGCGAGGTATTGCTCCGTTGTCAGACTGATCAATTGGCTCTGGTGGGTGTCGGGGTCCTTGATGATATGCCCATAGGTCCCCACATAACTTTCGGTGATTCGAGCCTTCGCGTCCAGCGGCGCGACGATGGCCAGTTGTAACCCGAATCGTTCGAACAGATCGAGTGCGTATTTGGCCCGCGTGTCATCGCTCCGCGAAAACATTTCGTCAACCATGACGAACTGAAAACGCTCGCTTGCGGGATCGCCCGGTTGCAAATCGTATTGATAGGCGATCGCAGCCACCAAAACCAAGAACGCCAGTTTGCCTTTCTCGCCCCCGGATTGTCCCGTGCCTCCGTCGTAGTAGCTGCCCGGTTCGCCCGAAGCAGCGTCGTATTCACGCGCCGCGAATTTGAACCAACTGCGGACGTCGATCACTTTCTCTCGCCAACGCAGGTTCGCGTCGTCGCGAAGTCGATCGACGAGTTTTTCAATCTTTTTGAAGGTCGCTTCGTTGGCGTCGTCCGTGCCGCTGAGCGTGCCTTCCAGGCAACTGGCAAGCTCGCGGCGGAAATCACGGATCTCCGCGTCCGATGTGTCACTCGGTTCGCGTCGCATGAACGTGCCCGGATTCCAATCGAGTTGACGCAGAGCTTCATTGAGCGTCTCGACCTTGCTGCGGATTTCTTCACGTTCGTCTTCGAGCGAACCGTGGAGCAAGCCGATCTCTTGCAACACCTTTTCCTTGAGTCGCTGTTTGAACCGGCGTTCATGTCGAGGCAGGTCGTCCTTGTTGATTCGCTCGGCCAGCTTCTCGAAACTGGAGAGTGCCTGGGGCGTCGGATCGAGCTCCGATTCAAAGACAGGAAATCGATTCAACAACTTTCCCATCGCCTTGGTCAGATCGTCACGAATCGGGTCGAGCCGCTCTTCCAGTTCGGTCACTCTCGCCGTCAATTCATCGGAAACATCACGTGGCAAGATCCCGAGATTCTCCAACGTCAGTTTTCTCTCGCCAAGCTGATCGGCAATCCCGTCAAAGAACTTTTGAGCGGTCTCGAATCGATCGTCGGCACGAGCTTGCTCCACTTTCGCATTGACCCGTTTCAAAACCGCTTCGCTCTTTCCGACTTCGGTCTGCAAGTTAGAACGTTCCCCAACAAACCGATCCCGTTCCGCCTCCAGACCTTCGACCTCCGCGTTGAGCGAGGCCAGTTTTGTTTTGAGCTGTCGCACTTGATCGTTCGAGGCTTCGAGTTTCTGCTTCTCGAGCCTCAGCTGGGACGCCTCAAAGTCGTGCCGGCTATCGTCGATCGCGTCGAACTGAGTCACCGCTGATAGCTCGTCAAGGAGGCTCAGTAGACGTGTGGCCTGATCGATGCTGCGGCGCAGTGAGTCGGCCGATAATGCCTTTTTCTGGATTGTTGCCTTTTGATCACGAATCCATTCTTCGAGTGCCTCGCGTTTGGCTCGATTGTCCCACCCCAAAACGAAATGTCTTCGGTCGTCCCGTTCGAAGCGGTCGTCTTTGGCATGTTGCCGCTGGTTCTGCTTGACGTGTCGGTGAATCGTCATCGCACGTCGACCCGCCATCTGAAAGCTCTTGATGGACTCGCACGCCAAATGGTCGAACCGCGACAGAATCTCGCCGCGAACATACGGAACCAAGGGATGATCATCACGGTAGAGCAGCATGTCCGGCAGACTCAACTCGGTCCATTGTTGAGAAACCTCGGACGTACGCGATCGGACCCGGTCGTAGGTCAATCGAAAGCCACGACCGCGTGAATCCGTCAAACGCTGAGAATCGACATAGCCGGAAACTTTCGCGTACAGGTCGTCGGGAACCAACAGCGTGCGTGCGAACGAATGAAGCACCTGTTCGATCGATCCTTCCCAGCGTCGGTGGTCTGGATCGACAGCGATCAGTTCGGCGGCAAACGGCAGGTCGGTGGGCGACAGTTGAAATGCAGCACACAGGTCGCTGCGAATTTCGATGAACGCATCGGGCAGATTGCCTTTCCGCTGACGAAGCGACTCGAGTTCGCTTTCGTCCGCTGCGAGTTCTTGACGCAGGACACCGAGTTCGTAGTTGAGCGTCTCAAGCTGCTCGTTGCCGGTCTCCTTCTCCCCAGCGATGCGCTGCTGTTGTTGACTGATCTGCCTGTGAGCCTTTTCGAGCTGTTCGGGGCTGCTGATCGTTTGATCGATGCCAACCTGCTTAAGCTTCCCCTCGAACCCGAGACGTTTCTCTTTCTTGGACGCCGCATGCTGTTCCTGCTTTTCAATTAAGAACGGAAGCTGTTGCAGTCTTGTCCCGCCGCTGTGTTGAATCTCATGCTCGACCGAGGCGGCCTCGCCCCGTTTCGATTTCAATGACTGATCCAGCAGCGTGATTTGCTCATCCAGATGCTCGATCCGCAATCTCCATTGCTGGCACAGTGGTCGCAATAATTCGCCAGTCGCGATGTCAAAGTAGAGCCCTGCTGTGGCGAGCTCGTGGCGAACAGATTGCAGTTTGGCGTTGGTTTCACGGAATCGATCACCGGTCTTCAGGATCGGCACCAACAAACTGGATTGCTGACGCACCTGAACGAGCACTCGATGGGCTTCACTCAACTGGGCGAAATGCTCGAGCAGCTTGCTGACTTTATCATTCCAAGACTTCTTCTCCAGCATGTGATCGCGGATAAACTGGTCGAGTCGCTGCACATCCTTCACCGCGACGGTCTGGTTGAAGATATCCATCGCCTTGGACCGGAACTTGACCAATCGCTTGATCCAACCGTGATACGTTTTGAAGCTCTCGGTGACTTCAAAACCGCGATCGACCAGCCGGCTCTTGATATCACTGCCGGACGTCAAGTCGCCAAGGTCACCCGCGATACTGCGGGGCCTCTTGTCGAAGCCATAATAGATTTTCTTGTCGCCGCTCGAAGTCAAGTACATGACTTGGCAAACCGTGAACGTCTTGCCGGATCGAGCGCTGGCGAAGGTCGCCAACAAAGCGGTGTAATACCCGTTGCCCTCGCGGAGATACTGGATTCTCGGCTTCTCGTCGCTACCTGCGGTCCGGTCATAGGCACCGCGAATGTACGTTCGCTCGTCGCGTTCCTTCTTGCCCGCCCCCGCAGCGACGTTGTAGTTTCGCACGCCGGGGCGAACCAACAACGTCAACATCGCGTCGACGAGCGTTGACTTGCCCGCACCATTTTCACCGATCAACAAACACGACGTGCCCAGGGGCGAGATGGAATGGACTCGACCGTCGAAGGTTCCCCAATTGAAGACTTCGAACGTCGCCAGCCGGAATCCCAACCTCAAGTCTTTGGATGCATCATCGTCGTCCTCGAATAGTTCGAGCGGTCGATCTTGCTTGGAGGATTGTGTCATCGTGTTGCATCCATCCCATCGCCTCGTCGTTTCAATTCAGCGTCGAGTTCACCTCGCAATCGCTCCAGTTCCTGCAGCGGCAATCTCGCCTTCAAAATCCGGCGGACCTCCCAACTGGGTGGCTCTTTCTCGAACTGACGAACAAATTTGAGTTCTTCTAACTTGCGAAGTTGCCCGCCCAAGTTCCGATTCGCTCGCACGTCATCCTTCTCATCGGGAACGAGCGACTGCCAGACTTCCAAAAGTGCGGACTGTGTCACCACGCAGCGACTATCGCGATGAATTTCTTCTTCAAACCGACGCAACTCTTCGCGGAGCAAGACACAGAGCAACGACGCTTCCAAGGTCAACCGCATGCTGCGAAACAGTTTGGGGATGGGTGGATACTCCGGTGGCAACGATTCTGGATCGATCTGACGCAGATAGGCCATTCCGTCTTCCTCGTTGACGATCAATTGCAACCCGATTCGGGCGAAGTAGTCCGTCAGCGGCGTGACGCCCGATAGAATCCGCTCCCACGCATCGCCAGCGTCATCGTGATAAACGATTCCTTGTAGCAAACGAACCGCCGCAGGTGCCCAGGGAACTGGGGGCGGCATCGTATCGGACAAAGTATCTTGGGCCATTTCGATCGGCTCCGAAGAGGATTCGTTCATCGTGGTTTGCCTTTGCGGACTGTTTCGTTTTCAGGTTGATGCAGTTTAGAGAAAGTGACCAGCGGGATGCGAATGTGAACCGTGTTCGACGTGCCCGTCAACGGATCATCCGTCGTCACCGTCACTTGTTCGGTCGCCTCGGCGTCGATCTCGTGGCCATCCTCGTGAGCGATCTGCATCCATCCGACCAATTCAATCACGCCGACCTTGGGTGGGCGATGTTCCAAAAGCTCTGACAATTTGATGTTGGTTTGCAAATCAGTGACCTGATGAACCAATTCTCGCATCCGATCCCATTGCAAGCGTTTGAGACCCGACAACTTTCGAGCCTGCCGCTTGGCCGTTTCCCAATCGATTTCGTTGGTTTCCACGGACACGTCAAAGACCGCGGCAGGCGCCCAAAACGGTCGGGCAAATGGCGAACTGACGCCCAGTGACGTGTCGACTTGCAAGCCGATCTCGCTCGGCACGGGCGTTTCCGTTTGGCTCGTCGACTGCTTCAACCTCGCAGCCAACGTTCGGATGTCTTGCAATACATCTGCGGTGCGTTTGCGGTGGCTGGTCGATTGACTGTCGAGCAACCGACGCAGCGTTTGCGATAAACGTCCCGTCTGACGCAGCACGTTCTCCGCTTCGGCGAGCAAGGACGGTACCATCGCGCGGACATGGTCGATCGCACCACGTTGATCCGCGATCGCTTCCAACCGCGTCACTTCGTTAATCGTCTCACGAAGTCTTGCTTGCGCTTGTGGTGAGAACAAGAACGCGACGAAGGCATCGAAGCTGACCCCCTCGTCTTGCTGTTTGACCAAATCTTCGGCATCGAGTGCCCCGGACAAAATATCACCGCGACCGCGATCGACGTCCAACGCGCCACGAGTGACCTCGCGCGCGATCTCTTCGAAACGATCTTCGACGGCGCGAAAGTCTCCCTGCAGCGTCTTGAGTAGATCGACAGCGGTATGGAACCGCTCGCGAACTTGCGCGGGATGATAGGTCTCGATCTCAGCACCGCCACGGATCGCATCGATCTGGCGGTTCAGGTCATCTCGCTGATTTAGCAAGGTTTGCAATCGCAAATCACGATCCGAGGAGGACCCCCGAACCAGGTCGCTTAGCGTGTCGATGACCAACCGCAATCGGCTCTCGGTGCCGACCATTCTGCTTTCGCGTGAGATCGAATTCTCGAGAAATCCAATCGCGTCCTCAGCGTAACGCGTCAATTGGTAGTGCGGGCTGGACGCTTCGGCCGGCAAGAATCGCCGCAGCCATCCCGCATCCGACCATTCCCGAAGGTAGCGGTCCGGTGATCCCGAAAACACATCATAGCCGTCGTCTCGAAGTTCTTCTTGGAATACAGACAGCTGGTGCTGCAGTTCCTCATGCGACAATGAGATCGCTGAATCCTCGCTCGTCAGCTTCAGTGTTCTGCGAAGAAAACATACCACAAATGCGACCTGATCGGCGCGCAGCAAGCGAACCGTGGGGGACGACTCCAGAAAGGTTATCAGTCTCTCGATTTCCATGGTGGCATTCTAACTCCCCGGGTGACACGTTTGGTCCTCCGACGGTGTCGAGTTAAAAATCCCGTACGTCCTAACTGATGGACACCCGGTCTGGTTCCATGGATCGGAATCTCTCCGCGTGGGCGCAGAGTATCTACCTACCTGACTGCCAACCCTGTCTAGATATGCGACGTTCAGCTACTGGACGCTGGGGAGTAGGGCGAGGAAGTGGACGCAGGTAATTCCACCATCAACGGCCAAAGCTGCAATGCGCCGAGAAGGCGAAAGGGACGACCGCCAAACTGTGATCAGCATGATGGCAGGGAAAATGAACAAGCCAATTAGCCCCACAAATAGCGCCAATTCTAAAATGGGTTCCCACCGCGCAGACCAAATCACCGACCGCGAGTCGTGAGTGATCGCAAGCCCGGTGAGCCCTACGATCACTAGATGAGCGTACATCGTGATGCGGATGAAACGAGCCCCGCTAGGCGACGTCTGACGCGCTGTTGCTAGTTCGCCGCAGTTCCCTTGCGTCTCGGCGCCTCCCCGTCTCTGCGTCAACTTCCAGCTCATCACTGCACCCGCCCCGTCGTTCTAAGTTGGTGTCGTTACATGCCAGTGAAGGCAATCTTGTGTACGTGAGAATTCGACGCAGAGTCGCGAGAGGCGGGGAGTCGCAGAGGAAGAACGCAGGGTTGGGACCTGGCACGTTGCTATTGCGAGTCCTCCTGTCTCACTCGTTCCTGTCGAAGTGCTACAAATCATTCACGACTCGATGAAAACCATCTTTCACCAGTCGTTCGCCAAAGTTGACGACAATCCCCAGTTTCAAATTCATCAGTCGTAGATAGGTCAGGCACTGAACGGCGAAGATGTTATTGTACCTCGACGTCGCTTTGCACTCCACGACGACCAAATCATTCACTACCAGATCAAGTCGCAGCGGAGTCGAAAGCACATTGCCTTTGTACCTGATCGGAACGGACTGTTGCCGCCTGACTAGCAAGCCAACCTGTCCCAGTTCCCAGGCCAGTGCCTCTTCATAAACGCTTTCTAGCAACCCGGGCCCTCCGAGCGTTCGGTGTACTTCAATCGATGCATTCAAAATCGTTTTGCTAAGATCGTTTTCGTGCATGGCTTGCCCGGACAAATTCGTGGGAAGTAGAGACGAACTAAACAACCACTTAGTCTACATCTAATTCACCCGAGTCCCCCTGCGTCGCTGCGCCTCCCCGTCTCTGCGTCAACTTCCAACTCACCACTACACCGGCCTCGTCGTTTTGATTCGGCGTCATTATCTGCCAGTGGGGCAATCTTCTGTACGGACGCGAATTCGACGCAGAGTCGCGGGAGGCGGGGAGTCGCAGAGGAAGAGCGCAGGAAGTACAATTTTCATCCGCTTCTAGGATGGGAACGGGCGACCTTGTGGCAATCGTCCCGATAGTTAGTTTCCTGTTTTTCTAAAATCCTCGAAAAAAGAACAGGGGGTGCCAAGGTACCTCTGCAGCGCAGGTTTGCGGTTGCAACGCTCTCATGCACGAATTGCTCAAGTTTGTGGCGAGTCTACTATACGTAGGGCCGGTGTCACGAATTGCGAATGTCCCGACCATCTGCTTCCCCAAAAATTATCGTTGCCAAGTCCCTCAAGTACCAACTCATTCGCAGTCGTGCCGAAGATCGCCTGTCCGTGACGCTCGAGCGCATCGCGATCGTTTTGGATTCGGGACGGCGCGCTTTGCGGATGACCGGAGCGCCAGCCTTGTCGCGCCGCGGGTACCCGATGTTTTTTGTGGCACCGGTGTACGAGGAAGGCGTCAGTCGTTGCACTTTTGCGATCAAGTTCGGAGCGGGCGCGGTACTCCAGCACGAGTCGCGAGGCTGTTCTAAGCCCTATGGCATCGGACCATCGCTAAGGATCGAGGACGCGACAGCGTGGAATGTCGTCGTGGCTCTGCGGGATGGCTAGACGCAACGACTGAAGAACATGCTCTACGGACGCCAAGTTTAGCAAACATTTCAATGGCTCAGTTTGTTCAGCGACTCGTGGCACTGGAGGCTATGAAGGCATAGCTCAAGTGCTCAGGATAGTGCTGTGCACCGCTGGTTTCAGGCGACCGGTTGATAAAGCCTTGGGTAGCCAAGTGAAACGTTGTAGAGGTGCTGCCTTGACACGGCATACCTCATTCTTTTGCGATGTCCCGCACAAACTGGACGCCAATCGTCCTCGGCGAATCCTTCGATCGCCAAGAGCACGTTTTCAGAACGCCATTGGGGAATAAAGCAAGAACTCTCCAAACGCCCTGCGTTGCGTGCCAGCACACGCCTCGGAAGGATGAGCCAACTCCTCCCGCATGGGAGCGGCCCGTAGAAACTCCAAACCAAATTGCCCGAGACTGGAGTCAGGCTGGGGAGGCAAAGTCATTGGCAAGATCGGCAAAAAGGCCAACATTGTTGTTGCATCCGAGGACAAGAGGACGGGATTGCCCGCCAAATTCGCATCTGCTCACGATCTACGCCGCTCCTGCGGCCAGAGGCTGCGAAACGCTGGCGTGCCACCTTTCGTGATCTGTCGGACATGGGCACTCGTCCTGGGAAACGACTCGGAGACACTACGCACCGGGCGATATCCAGCGGGAAGCCGAAATTCTGAAGCGGACTTTAATGGGCGACGAAACGCCAAAACCTGATCCAACGGATCAAGAAATCGATTCGGGCAGCTAATGCGAGTCAGTAGTGGTTTGAAGCATGATTTTTGGCTCTTCCGCCGAAACGGTGGGGGGAAACGTCTTGAGACCTGGTTGAATCGGGGGCCGTTCGTCGAACTCGGCTCGGGCGCAGCAGTAATGGAACCGCCCCTCCCGCCTCGCCTTCGCATCGACCTGGGCCGGGCCAGTGTCAGGACGCTCCAACTGCACCCGGTGTCGGCCACCGGAGCGTCCACGCCTCCACGAAAGATTCCCCGTACAATTCCTTCGGCTTGCGTCGGTGTTTGCATAGAACGCCTCTTTCCATCGCGACGCCGTTCTCTTCGAGAAGAACCTTCTGAGATATCACGCGGGTCTTGAGAAAGTCTCCCAACCCTCATTACCAACGAAGCTCCCACATGCCACGGCAGCCTCACCGGGAACTGCTGGCATTGTTATGATTTGTGAGAGATCACCCCGAAGCGAAGACTGGCTAGCAATTCAATTGGCACGCTTTTGCTCCGACGAGATCGTTTGGCTGAATTCAGCCGATTTGGCGACGTTAAAATCGGCGTAGTACCGAAACAGTTTGAGTCGCTCGGAACCAGTCTCAATTTCGTCAAATCTTGGATCCGCCGCCAAATCGTCCCAGCTAGCACGATATCTCGCAAGGCTTTTGTGGTTGTCAACGCGGGTGACGACCAAATCGGCACCAAATGCTTCACACGATGCGGCGACGGCATCTTTTCCGTAATATAACATCGGCTGCAAGACGTGATTTTGCCTTTGCGAGCCAAAGAATGGATACACGCGGTTTGAAAGCACAATGATGCGGTGCGATTTATCATTCAGCTGCGAATGCGCGTTCGTGTTGTCATATCGATTAAAATGCTCGTCGAACCCTTCATGCCAATGCTGAGAGAATAGAAACACAGCACCTGGCACCAGAAAGAGGGCAAGAACATTCTTGGCGACCTCGAATCGCCGAAACCGTGAACTTACGACACGAATCATTAGCGATGCCAACCCAAAGTTTGCACCAATGAGCCCCGCAGCGATCAAGTCGAATCGAACCACACGCGTCGCCAGCATGCCGACTTGAAGAACGACGACTCCGCCAACGACCAACGCGATGATCGTGTTGGCTCGCACCGGAAGCTTCCGCACCAGACCTTGACCAACGACGAACATCGTGATCAGTGACATCGATAGGAACGTCAAACCGTACCGCACCGGTCCGTAGCCCCAACGCAAATGATTCAGCGTGCCCGGCTGGTCTTCGACCAGCATGGGAGTAATCACCCACACGCATCCGCACCCAATGACACCCACGATCAAGACGAACTGCGCGGAGCGACTTCGAAAATCGGTTGCTCGCTGTTCATCGATCTTGCGATGGCGGAAAGCGAATAACAGCATCAGACTGGCTGAAATCATCACCGCCGGGATCGCCGCCATCGCGGCAAGGTGCAGCGGTCCAGCCATCTTCCAAACGGCCTCAATCAAAAGATCGGGCACGGCGGGGTCTCCATTGCCAAGGATCGTGGTGTTGGATAGGTCCTCGTAGAGGATTCGCTCACTCATGTCCGGCGAACCCTTTGGGTAGAGCGGATAGCCGGTCATCCACCAATTGCGAAGGTACCAATAGCCTCCAAACAGGAGGGCTAAAGCCGCTGCCATCACTTGGGGAACCAAAGCTTCTCGCCATCGATCAGCAATTCGGTGCTCGCCACTCTCGGTCGAGCGTCTAAACCAGATCTGTGACAACCTGAACAGGCACAGCAAGCCCCACATACCGAGCAAGACCGCCGCATAGCCCAGCGCGAAATATTTGACTCCGCACAAAAGACCGAAGCAAATTCCAAACAGACACGCGTCCGCAACTCGACCGCTTTGGAGATACCGCAGCGTGAAAGCGAGCCCACCCAGAAAGAAAGCGGCGACTGCAACGTCGTTGGACACATCGACACTCTGGCGAAACGTCACGTGCGTCGCCAAACAAGCGATTGCCACCAGATGCGGCCATAATCCCGATAGCCCCAATCGACGCGTCAGTTCGACGACTCCACTTGCTAGAAGAATGAAGATGGGAACGTTCGTGAGCGGAGCTAGAAAATCACCGCTAAACGGCAACACGAACCAAGCACCGATCAATTCACCGGTCGCCGGGGTTGACCACCGAGCCGATTGCATCGTCGTTAGCGAACCCGATTGAATCCAAAAGTCGATGAACGGCAGATGATACATCAACGTATCCCAGTCCTCTGGAAACGCTAGCAGACCGTTGCCAATCACATGCCCTGCGTAAGCTGATGTCGCAATCCACCAAATCACCATCGTCCAAACGGCATACCCGTCGGGTTTTGCGATCTGGCCGGTAGTGGATGAGGCGACGAATCCCAGCTCATCGGACCTGTCGCATTGTCCCCGGCGGCGAGTGTCAGCCGGTCGCTCGCGAACTCTTCGAACAACAATCCTCGAGAGCCCCGCAAACAGAACTGCCACAGGCCAAACAGCCCAAGCGTTCAACAAACCCGCGGCCCCCATCAACACCAACGAGAGGTGGATAATCCCGACGGTCAGCACCGTCGTCACCAGAATATCCGCCGAGAGACTGTGGTCAGGAAAAGCTTGCTTGCACAACCTCAATGCGGACCACGCAACCAACCAAGTGACCATCAACCAAAGTCCGGCCATTGCTGCATCCTGCAAGGCCAACGTCATGCCTGAGAGGCCTCGCGAACACTCTCAAGCACGGAACCAGAATCGTCGATGCTTTCGGCATCGACCGAGCCCACTTTCAGTCCGACCAGTCCGAACAGGAAGCTGAGAAACGAGAGTCCTGTTCCGAGCACCATCAATGTCATGGCCGGCACAACGAATCGCATCGTTAACAGCGGATCCAGTTTCGCAAATCCCGTCTCTCTCCAACGAAGCGTCGCGTAAGCAAGCAGCGATAAACCAACAGAAACAGCCATTAAACCCGCCACGACACCCCATTCGAGCGAGCCCCGCGACGCCCATCCACCAAGAGAACGACTCGGCGGCAATGCACCCAATCGTGTCGCCAGTCTGCGGGCAAACAACCCGGTGAAAGCTAATTGCGATCCAAGTAGCGTCAGCAAACTCGCGGCGATCGACGTGTTCACACTCAATGAGACCCCGCCGATCCGAGCCGGGCTGCCGATGGCAACGATCGCCATGAGCAACAATCCAATCAACGCCAAGACACAGCCTGGCACGAAAAACAACCAACGTGGCGAAAAGAGCAGCATGAACCGCAAGTGACGCCAGCCATCGCGAAAACTCCGCAAATGTGGCGCGCGATCACGCCCATCGGGTCGCAGCACCGTCGGCACCTCGGCGATTTTGAAACCGCCTAGCTGGGCCTTGATCACCATCTCGCTGGCGAACTCCATCCCCGTCGTATTCAGCCCCAATTGGTCGTAAACGTCACGACGAAACCCACGCAGCCCGCAATGAAAATCACCCGCCGGGCACCGGAACAACAGTCGTCCAATGCCCGACAGCACCGGATTGCCGATGTAACGATGTTTCCAAGGCATCGCCCCCGGTTGAATACCGCCAAGAAACCGGTTCCCCATCACCAAGTCGTACCCTTCCTGCAACTTCTCGACGATGCGAGGTGCGTGGCCAAAGTCATAGCTCCCGTCACAATCGCCCATCACCACAAATTCACCGCGACTCGCGGCAATCCCACCCCGCAGCGCGCTGCCGTAACCTCGCTGGGCAACGTCCACCACCCGCGCGCCAAGCGAAGCGGCGAGTTCCTGCGACCCGTCGGCGCTGCCATTGTCGGCGATCACCACCTCACCATGGATGCCTGCATCCATCATCGCTTGCATCGCCTCCTTGATACACCCACCAAGTGTACGGATCTCATTCAGGCACGGCATGACGATGGATAGTTCGCCAGCACGCATGCCACGAACACCGGGCAGCGTCGAAAGCCCTTCCTTCAAACCCTCGCGATTCTGCGCTTCCGGCGACTTCAAAGGACGCTGCATGACTTCTTCATCTAAAATAAACCCAACAAGACAACCCGAGGCGACTCAAAGTATTTCGCGACTGCGGAAACACACCCAGCTCGACACGATCATGATCAGCCCCGTGGCGATCGAAACACCGGAATAGAGGTGAACCGAATCAATTTCGTACAGCGACGAAGATTTGCGCTGCGCAAAAGCGATCGCCACCTGCATCCCAACCGGGATGATGAACGCGGCCAGCGTGCACACGCCCGAACTGGTCGAAAAGAACGAAATCGAATAGCCGGTAGCGATCGTAAGGAATGCGGCGGCGGCGAACCACAGAAGTGAGGGGAATCGTTCGGCGACTTCAGAGGGCAACTGCGAGCCGCGTCCCATGAAGTGTCCCGCCGCAATGGTGGAGAGAACGATCCATCCCAAGACAAATGTTACGCCGATCATCACCACCAGTTTGCTCGCGAAGATCTGGGTACGGGTCGGCGGAAGGATCGACAGAAAACGAATTGATTCATCGGCTCGTTCACCGGCCATGATGGTCCCGGAAAGGACCGCCAACATGGGCAACGCCATGAACATGGAAAAATACCCGCCCGCAACCATCGCCACCGAAGCCCCTGAGGCTTCGGGTTGCGAGCCCCGCAGGTTCTCATCTGAGAACACAGCGAAAGCCAACGCATACGACGCGACGACCCCAACGACGAGCAAGGCGATGGGAAATGAACTGACACGGAAGTCCTTTTTGGTCAACGAAACCAGGGTGCGTACCGCAACCTTCATCCCCTTCGAACTTGAATGACCCCGTCCAACTCTATTTGATCGACTCATTTTCGACTCATTTCCCCGAACCCTCCGATGGACTGACCCCGCGAACGTAGTCCTTGAACAACTCGCTTAGCGACACCGTCGACACATCGCTCACCCGATGGCGGCCGTCTTCGGCCATGGAGGCAACGATGGCCGGATCGAAATCTGAAACCGTGATGATCCAATCCGATTGCACCTTGCGTCGACACACCACGTGGTCGGCCTGAATAGGGATAGACCCCAGGTTTTCTCCGATCACCCTGATGCGGCGTGTGGTATTGACTAGGTCCGCCACAGCCCGATGAACGAGAACTCTGCCCTCGTGGATGATAATAACCTCGTCTGCAAGTTCGCTCACCTCATCGAGTTGATGACTGGAAAAAAGTACGGTTTGTGAGTCTCGAAAAACCGATTCGGCGACGCACTCCGTGAAATCCTGCCGTGCGAGGGGATCCATTCCGGTCAACGGTTCATCCAGTATCAACAATTCGGGTTGATGACCCAACGCCACCAACAATGACAGTTTGGCGAGCATTCCGGATGACAAATGTGAGACCCTTCGTTTAAGGTCGAGGTTGAACCGATTCGAAAGCCGGCCAACGAACGGTTCATCCCACGCCGAATACATCGGCCTGACAAAATTCAGGATTTGGCCGACCGTCATCCACTTGTAAAACTGGGATGCCTCTGGGACGAACCCTACCCGAGCGCGTATCTCATGCGACATCGTTTGCGGATCGAGACCCAGGATTTTCAGCTCCCCGCCGGAGGGGCGGAGGTTACCGACCGCCAATTTCAACAGCGTGCTTTTTCCCGCCCCGTTGATTCCCAGCAGGCCAACTGTCTTACCTTGGTCAATCCGGATCGTCACCGAATCGAGTGCCAGATTCGACCGGAATCGTTTACTCAACTCGATGGATTGAAGGGCTGACACCGAACTTGCCATCGGTCATGCTCGTTTTGCGGAGGTGAATGAAATAAAACAGGGCACGAATTCGACTCTAGTTTGTAGAGTGCCCGCCTTTGCTCTTCGCGTAAAATCTGTGGTATAGCAACACCAACAAGCCGATAGCAAGGATTGCATTGGACAGGAGGATCAACTTCCAACCTGTAGACAGACGGACCGGCTCGACGGCCACCTCGGGAAGCCCATAGTGCGTCAACGTAAACTCCGAATCGTCGACGCCGTCAAACGCCACCTCGGCGATGTCGCACTTAACCTCCCGCGTCATACCATCGCTTGAAATGGTTTGTTCGACGCGTGAAGGGATCGTCGCAATATTTCGGCTACGGTAATCGATCGATGCCGAGATCCGCACCGGAGACGATTTTCCCCGGCCGATGACGTTGGGTCGCGCGGTGACGCTGTAATTTGCGAGCGCGTAATGCCAATTTGGAACCAGCGTCATCGTTCCGCTCATCGCCGGAGGAGTCGCTTGTCCGAATCCTTCGGCCGACCATTGTTTCAAGTCTTCAGCCGTAGGGGTGTAGTCAAATTCGACTAAAAGGGCTTCCGGTCGATTTGTCATTCCGTTTTTTTTGGTAGAACGGACTAGTGTCAGACCCTCGGAATTGATGAGCATGTCAAGCGGTAGCGTCGCGATTTTTCCTGGCACTGAGAACACCGAGTGCGTCATCTCATCGATGACCGCCGGTAAATTTGCGGAGATGCCGTAATTCGGGCCGGCATCGCGGATGACCCAACCACCGGCTGATGCTTGATTGGAAGCCGACGTCAACTGGAAGCCATATCGCGGATTGATGGCAAAGACACGATCCGAGTGGCCCCCGTTTTCAGTCAGGTTTCGAACTTCCAGCGATTGTTGGCTGCCCTTTCGCTTGTAGATCAGTCCATGAGTTAGAACGGTTTTCTTGCCCCCACTGTTGATGGTTTTGATCGAAGTTGCCTCGGCTCGCATCGTCTCCGTCCTGGCCGCGACCTGCGACCAGGCGGTGGCGGTTGCTTCGCGGAGTCGGGCGAGTGGGTCGTCGGCGAGACTCTCCTGAGCCGCAACCGCCAAAAAACAGGCGATCGCGATACCAAACCAACACGACAAATGTCTCGGATGGGTCGAACCGCCGGTGGGAGCCCGGTGGCTACGTAAACCACCTGGCAGACCGGTTCGATCCCAAGTCGCATCCCATGACGCTACGTTGCCTCGTCGGCTCTCGCGTTGACGTTGAATGATGAACGATCGTATGTTCAACGGCCACCGTGCGTTAAGTGATGGAAGCATATATTCAATCATATGTATGTGATAGAGCCTGGATTGGCTGAAAAGCATCGACACCGCAAGCTCAGGGCGAACTGCCCTGAGCTTGCGAAAATCTTGGCCTGAGGTCCGTCAGCACTGCACGGGAGCGGTCGGGAGATCAGGTGCATCCACAGGCAAAGACTCCCCAAGTACAAAAACAATCACCGCACGAGGTGCAGTCGAGGCACTGTCGATTCCAACAATCAAGCGGATTGTAGGCATAAGCTGGCTTAGACGTTACGACAAGCGATGCGCCGAGCAACAATAGCGTCATCGATAGGCCGAGTGAACATTTTGCACTGCGAATTAACAACTTTGACATGTGACAACCTTGCGACAAGGAGGCGAAATTGGAGTTACTGCCGCCAACGAACGTCGCCTCCGATGCGTTCGCTACCGACATGATTTGTAAACAACACGAATTCGTGCTCGTGGGACTGGCCTTCACCTGAGGGATAGGTGGTAACGAGCAGTTGGACCGCCGTTCGTTCGCCGGGGGGAACAGATACTGGCAGCTTTGGAAAAGACAGGCATTGGCAACTACCACGACCGCCAACCACTTGAATTTGCTCTGCTGTTGAGTTTGCAATTGTCACATTAGCCCTGTGTCTGCCGACTGTAAGACGACCGAGTTCAATCGATGAATCTGAAACCCGCACGGCTGGACCGCGGACGTTCTCAATGGCCTGCGAAATGGAGCCGTATCGAAATACTGCAACGGCGGTCACCGCCAATGCCGAAAACGCAAATGACAAGGCGGCAAGTGAAGAATGCTTCAGGACTGCTCTGAGCCCCTGAGATACCCGATCGATAACTCGTCTATTTAGCATTTTGAACTTCCATTTATCGGGCCTTCGGTATTGATCGATGTTTCGTCATCACAGCAAAGCTATCGTTCACCTTCCGCGACGTACGTAACGACCAAGATGTCGATGCGTGCCTGTACCACCGTTTATATTTATTCAATCGACTTTAATCAAACTCGCATCGTGCGAGTTTGATCTTGATGGTTGCCACACCGGGTCACCGGACTCCGTCCGCCTCAAGCCTGGAAAATGCGTTGTTGCGCGCGACGGTTGGGCTCTAGTCCTGCGAATGCGGCGTGTCCAGCGTCGACTCTACGCGATACAGCAGGGAGTCTGGATCGGGCTGCTGAGCCGGTGTCTTGTCCCAAAAGAAGCGATTGCTCTGCAGCGTCACCGGAAATCCAGAGATCAGGTACCAGCCGGGTTGCCGTGGCACCGGATTGCGGATTCCCGGCGGATAATGCCAACCCACCGACGTGAACACGTCGGGTTCGTCCTTTAGCAACGCTTCGGGGTTCCCCAGAGATGAACGGAACAGCACCGTCATCGGTCGCTGTTCAGGATGCTTCTTTACCCAGTCAACCATCCGGTAGGTGCTCTGCCCCCAGTCGACGTTGCTGTGACTAAGATGACGCCAGCCGTTGTCCGGGCCGCCAGCCAATGGATTGAAAAAGGTGTGAGCCAGTCCCAGGTGCGTCGCGTGGAACCAGAGCGTGCCGGATAGGCAAATCGCTGCCAATCCGATCGCGAATCGCCCCGGCAAAACTACCGCCACACGCGATGCGACGATGAACAGAAACCCGTACGCGGGAAGCACGTAGCGAACGTGGTGCGTGAAGCCTGTCTGGAAGCTGACCAAGGCGACGAAGACGATTGCGATCAAAAGCGGTAGCCATTCCAGCGAAAAACGTTTCCCGCGGCGGAGCCAATCGAGAGCCAGGCTGCCCAGTCCAGCCGTGATCAACAGCCAGTAACCAATCGGCATCTTCACCGCCATCGCGTACAGATGGAAATACCACCAACCACCGTGCTGCCACTTGCCTCGAAGGTAACAGGGCATGCCTTGCTCGAATTCCCATTTTAAATAGTCCAGCCCATAAACCATCTCCGCGGGCAAAGGAACCGGAACCCAAGCAAACCAGCCGCCTGCGAATCGATTGGCCGTTTGACCGGAAACGATATCCCTTCCGCTTAATGACTCGCTAATGAACTCAAAATGCCCCAGCCGCGTCCCAGAGCCGTCAAAGCCATAGCACCAATTGATCAACAGCACCGTCAGCGAAAACGAGAGCAGGAGCCGAAGCGAATCAAACGCTGCCACAGCAACCCGGCGCGCGATGGGAGCGCTGCCGAGCCATCGAAGCCGCTCACCGGCTGACTCACGTTTGAAGAAGGCGTCGTGGACCAAGGTGAGCAGCGGCAATCCCACTAACAGAAACAACCACGAAAACTTGCAAAGCACCGCAAAGGCGACCGCGGCGGCGACAGCCCATGGAAACGGTCGCTCTCGTTGGATCAGCCAACTCCAGAACACGTAGCCGGCGAGCAGTCCGCTGGCCGTCGCCGGCAGGTCCGGCGCAACGACGGCTGAGTTGGCAATGATGTCCGGATTGAAGGTCCACAGCATCGCGGCGACCCAGCCGGCACATCCGCCATAAAGCTGACTCGACCATTTCGAGACCACCCAGAGCCCCAGCAAAAAGAACCCCGCCATGGTGCCGCGTGTCCACAACAGATAGCGGCGGAGATGCTCGTGATTGTCGCGCACCCACTGGTGGGCGAACTGATACTCGTTTCGGACGTAGCGAGACTCCGAGTAATGCCAATCGATCTCGGGCCGGTCCAGCAGCAGCGGAATCGCCGCGATCATTCGCGGCAACGGCGGATTGACCCGGTAGGCATCCATCCGGCCCGTTTCGAGATGGTAAAGCCCGGCGGGAATGTGTGCGGCTTCGTCGTTGCACCATCCCGAGCGAACCACCTGGAGTCCCCAAAGGGTCAGTGCGGCTAACCCAAGAGCCACTAAGGCAAGTGGCCTCACCGCGCTGTATCCAAGAAAGTCGATCGTTCTTCGCATTGCCAAAGCTTAGCGTCACCGGATCAACCATGGTCGATCGCGACCGCCACGCCGGGTAGAGGCAGTTTCAAACTCGCACGCTGCGAGTTTGAAAATCGGCTCCGATCTCGGTCGCACCACTCGGTTTTGCCGGTCATGTCGTGCATTCTCTCAGCCCATCGACCGGTGGCTTGTCGCCATTGAATCCCACTCCCTGGATACAGACTGCCTTCATCCCATGATCATGCTCGCCGAAATTCTGCGTCGAGATCGGATGCGAGTGACGACACGACGCGCCGTCGCTAGGGCGATTCGCTTGTCAACCCCCCCCCCCGAAAATGCTTGCCTTTTTCTCACGAGACCGCTATAACAGGGCAATGTAAAAATCTTTCTCATTGGCCGCGGGGCGACTCCATGCACGACGCAGCAATTTTAGCAGACGATTCCGTGTCGGGAGGAAAACTGGCGATCATCAACCGGATGGCAGAGGAGCAGACGGTCGCGTCGGGAGGCTCAACCGACTGCACCATTGCGGTAGTCGAAGCGATGAGCGTGGCGATCGATCATTGCGACGATATCGATGAACTGCAGCGCGGGTTGCCCGCTGCCGCCTATTTGAAGGATTTGCTGCGGCAGTCCTCCGCCTCATTGACCAAGCTCAATGAGGCCGCCTCGCTGCGCCTTCGCATCATGCGGAAGATCGGTCTTCTGCTCAGGGAGTTGAACCTGCGGGGCGGCGACCGCAGATCAAACTCGCACGCTGCGAGTTTGAAATTAGAGGACCTCAATTTGAAGAAAGACTTCGCTTCCCGCTGCCGGAAAATTGCGTCCCTGGACGATCGAATTTTCAGTACGGCCATCGAAGCCGCCATCGAATCCGAGCATGAGTTGACCGCCGTGTTGTTCTACCGCTTGGCCGAAGCGCAAAAACGAAGGGAATCGGGTCCCGAGACTGACGATCCCGATCCCCCGGTCGACTCAGCAAACAGCCTGGTGTCTCTTACCGGCGTTATCGTTTCCCCAGTGGTCCATGCCGGTCCGACGCCCATCGGATATCGACTGATTCGCGAAGAGGACTTCGAGGAACTTCACGGGAGTGCCGAAATGCTGTCGCGTTTACTTGGTGACGCCATTATTGACGCCATGCTTAGGTACCTTGAGCGCGAGGCAGACGACCGCTGCACCGGCGTGAAGCAAATCCCACGATACCTGCGTCAATTGCAGGACGCCCTCGGCCATGTCTCCAAGGCGGAAGACGCATGAGCCACATCGCAGCGGCAAACGACCGAATCGCGCACCGGGATCGCTTTCATCAATCCGCCGTCGTGGATGAGGCAACGAATCCTACAACTGAAGGAGTCATTGCGTCGCCTACCACGGACAAGCTCGCCGACGATGGACCGTGCAAACGCATGATTGGTCTCTGGCAGGCGGTAAACGGAACGCTGCAGCCTTGGCCGGTCGTCCGCATGCTCCTTGCTGCATTGCTTCTAGTGACCGGAGTGCTGAAAGCGACGCATTCAGCGGAACTGCTCGCTTCCGGGGGTTTGTTGGGCTCGCCCGCCGCGATCGCATCGGCCGTCGGCCTTGAATGGTTTGCCGCCGCCTTCATCGCCATCGGCCCGGTTAGGCTCGCTCAGCGGTTTGCGTTCGTTTTGTTCTCCGTATTCACGCTTGTGGCCACATGGGCGTGGTGGACCGATCAAGATTGTGGCTGTTTCGGCCCGCAAACACCCAAGGGCGTCCCGCTGTTGATCGACACGGCGGCATTGCTGCTGGTGGCTTGGTCGGTGCGGAGCCAACGCAAGTCAGCGAGGGTCGCAGGGCCCGCCTTTCAGTCGTTGCGGGCATCACTCGTCGCCGGATCGATGCTGGCCGCACTAAGCGGTGGCTTCACGGCGTGGAATATCAATCATCAAGCCACCGCAAAAGCGATGCCCTCATGGTTCGGGGAAAACTTGATCGGAAAGGAGTTTCCGCTGCTTGCAGATCCGCGATTCGCTGCTCTCGTTCCCGAGCAGGGCGAGGTATTGATTGTCATGCTTCGTCCTGACTGCGAGCATTGCCGGGAACTGGTGGAGCAGTGGTCGACTACTCGGCAAGAATTACGGTCAACGACGAAGGTCATCGGAATCTCAGTTTCGCCCGGTCGCTGGACGGTGATGCCCGATTTGATAGCGGCGGTGCCAACGAATAAATCGGCTGACACCGTGATTACTTGGAAAGACACCGAACCGTTCGTCGCTTCGCCTCGTGTCGTTGCTCTAAAAAATCGAATAGTCACTGATGTTCAACCGACACTTAAGAATTTCGGCGTACAGGGAGTGTCAGATCATCACCAAGACTATCGATGGCAGGTATCGCCAGCAGTTCGCTCGCTGAAAAGAAATTTAATTCAAAAGTACATCAACAACTACGCTGCGTGATAGTATCGATCATGCGGGTGCCTCTCAAGACAGCAACAGTAAAAACTTCACACCCTACATACTGGCCAAAATTGAAAAAGCCTTGCAGATTGTCTACCGGGACCGTATTTGCTTTCGCGGCACTAGCGATTACCTGTGCTGTCGGAGGTGCTTTCATGTTTCTACAAAAGCCTGTTGTAGTAATCACGTCATCGAGCGATCTTACAGCCGCAACGAGTGGAGAACTGACCGACCTGTCTGTAACGTTGCGAAACACATCAAATCGGGACATCAATATCATCGGTTCCAGCCTTGAATGCAACTGCCATCTCGGCATCGCGTTGCCTGCAAAGCTTCCATCGGGGCAAGTGCTGTGCGTTCCGTTCAAATCAAAAATTGGTCGAGCGTTCGAGTCGACAACTAAACCAGTTTATTTTTACCTCGATCACCCTGAGCAAATATCGGTTAAGATTCAAGTCGTGGGAACGTTTCCCGCGCATTAGTTTTCGAGAATCTAATTGAGTTGGAGTGTTTGGTTGTGAAGTTGAAAGATGTCTTAATGGCGGGGTTGGTAACGGTAATGGTCGGTGGAACTCTTCCGCCCATCTGTCATGCATCGGACGAAGTCGAAAACAGGTGCGATCCGTCGGGTGATCCCGACGAAGATAGCTGTGCTTGCGGAGGCGATTGCAAGTCCGGTGGCCTCGTTTATGACGGGTGCTTCTCAAAAGAAGTGCGTATTACAAATCCTGATGGATTTAGTGAGTATGTCTGTGGTTGTGAGTGCGGAACGGTTGACGACTAACCCGGATCGAACCTCTTACGTTCGCTGCTTAGCATCGCGTGAACAACAAGTACGACAGGCTTTCAGTCTGTCGCGTCGGATTGACATGCTGAAAGCCTGTAATAGAAGAAGAATGCGTCAGTAGTTGTTCACATGATGCTTGGCGAAAACTCCTGCGTCACATGGTGCAACTCACTTGAGATCAACGCTGGTTCCGATGTGATGCTTTGGTTCCCGCTCGAAGCTTGGATCACCGATTTATTGAGTCATTGCGATACCGGTTGCTCAGTATACCATAGCTACGCAGCGGTTGAGATTTGCATTTTCGCCGCAGTTTTGGTTCGGATTTGTCCACGTTTCGTCTTGGCTTAATGGTGGTGTCATGCTAGTCCCTCAGGCACAGACTTGCCGTTCAATAGTTGTTGTCGTGTTTTTTGCCTGGCAATTGCACCCCCGATCGCTGGTTTTGGGGTCGGAGGATGACCGCCGTGTCCAAAGCCAGGCAGTTGCTTGCCTCAAAATCCAACAGCGGTTCCTGCAGTCAGATGCATTACGAAACGGCTATCCGGACGTGACGATCTCGACGGATGAGTCGCGATACTTCAATTCCAGCGCACCGTTTTCTCAAGTGATGGTTCGCGAGAAATTGGGATTTGAGCACGGAGGACACGTGATCGAAGTTTTGCCGCAGATTGGGTCGGCATCATCAGTCGAGCAAACTGTAAGCGTCGTAAACGACTCTTATGCGTTCATGCTGAAGGCAGCCACGAAAGCCCCCGAACGCTGGCTCATAAATAGACTGCAGCTCGACCTCGAAGACCCTGGCGACTTCGATTTAGCAGAGATCGGCTATCTGGGTTCTTTTAAACAGGCAACTCCAGATATTGATAGCCACGAGGTCGTACGCACCTACTATCTAAAGCTTAAGGTAAACCTTAGAGACATAGTTGACGGCGACCATTTGACAAAAGTGCGATATAAAGAAGATGAATCGTCTAAGCAGTTTGATTTTCAATTGCCGCTGAAGCCTTTTCGGCGGGGTGGTAACCAAATAACAGTTCCAGAGGACGTAGCAGCGGTCCTGCGACTTGACAGAGACACGTGTCTACCAACACAGCTTTTCGTTAGCTTTGCTCACGAATCGGGGCAGTATGAAGCAGTAACCGACATCGACTATCAAATTGCAGACAAGAGGATTATCGGAAAGAATGAGATCCACATGCTGACGATTCAGCGACCTGATTCGGCTGACAAGGTCTATAAAATGGAGCGGAGAATACGCTACGACTATGATGCAATACCTCGCCAAGAATTTACGCTATCGCATTATGGGCTGCCCGAGCCTGGTGGAAGGGCCTGGACCGCAAACTGGTTGTTCTGGGTGAGTGGTGTCCTCGCTGTAGCGTGTGCTGCTGTACTTATTCTTAAGAATTATAAAAACTTGCCTTGAACGCACAATCTTAAGCTAGGCAGGCTTGAAGATGGAATTACCTACAGTTTTAAAGCCCCATAGTACCGATGTGTTACCGATGCCCGACTCCTTCAAGAGATCATTTGACAAATATCCTTCCTCTTCTGTCGTTCAGCGTTTTGGTTTTACCCTGATCGAACTCCTGGTCGTGATCGGGATCATCGGCATCTTGCTGGCGATCAGTTTGCCTGCAGTGCAAGCGGTGCGGGAGGCGGCTCGCAAGACGCAGTGCCAGAATCACCTGAAACAAGTCGGGCTGGCGTTGGCGAACTATCACAGTGCGTTCGGACGGTTGCCCGCGGCGGCGATTCGGCCCCAGGGGTTTGTCGATAACGCGAGGGATCGGCCTCGGGCGACATGGGCGATCGCAATCCTGCCGATGATCGAACAGGGGCCGCTGTATGACTTGTACGACGCGAGATTCGACACCACAGCGGACGCTAATCGACAGTTTCGCGAAACCAGCGTGGCCTCGTACCGCTGCCCGAGTGATCCTAATGGCGACGTGTTGTTCGAGCCCCGCTCGGGTGCCCGGTTTTCACGCAGCAATTACGCTGCCAACTTCGGTAGTGCAAGTTGGGGACAGCGGTTTTGGGAAGACACTGCGTATCGCGGCGTGATGGGGCAAAACGTTGGCTTGCGACTCACCGACATCCGCGATGGAACGTCGCAGACGGTGGCGGTCGCGGAAATTCGCACGCAAGCCGACTATGGCGACAATCGCGGCGTCTGGGCACACCCGGCCGCTGGTGCGTCGAGCGTGGGGCTCGATTGCGACAAGCAGTGCCGAGGGATCAACGACGAATCTCATTCGGACTGGATTCCCTACTGCACGTCAATGATCGGAAATAACCTAGAATGTCATTCGCAGAACACCGAAGAGTCCAACGCGGGGCCGCGCAGCCTGCATCCCGGCGGTGCGTTTTTGCTATTCTGTGACGGGTCGGTTCGGTTTGCCAGTGAACAAATTAGTGTCGAAGTTTTGGCAGCAGAATTTACCAGCATGAACCAGGAAGTAATTGAGGCTCAGTGATGAATTCCATTTCCCGTTGTCTTCCCGTAGGGTGTGCAATCGCCCTATGAAGAATTGGAAGTTTCTAAAATATCTGCCGCCCTTGCCATCTCGACGGCAGGTGGTGGCCGTGACGATTGGAGCTGTCTTCCTTGGGCTGACCGGTTGGATGCTCAACCGCTGGTTCACGACGGAGTATGACCTGGCCGGCCATCGGGCTGCTCCACACGGTATCGTCTTCGTCGATCAACATGACCTGGTCGCCACCGCTTGCGCGGATCTGCATCTGTACCTATTCTCGGCGACCGATGGCTCGCCAATCCGTCGAATTGGAGGCCATACGAAACGATTGACATCGATTTCGACCTATCAAGACGCTGACGTTGTTGCCACCGGCTCGGCCGATGGCCAGGTCAAGATCTGGTCTTTGCCTCGCGGAATCGAAGAACGGTCGATCATGGCCCATCAAGGCGGTGTTCTGTCGGTTCGTTACAGTCACGACGGTTCGGTGCTGGCCAGTGTCGGCAAGGACAAGACAATCCGTGTATGGGACGCGGCTAACGGTGAAATGGTGACCGAAATCTCGACTGGCAAACCGAATGAGTGTTTAGCAATGAATATGAGCGGCAGTCTCGTCGCGGCAGGCGGCTTTGGCGAAGATCTAGTAATTTGGACGGTCAAGACGGGACGCGAGCTGAAGCGGCTCTCGGGTGACGCGGCGGCGACGTCGGCTTGCTTTTGTTCCGACGGAACGCTTCTGGCCGTTGGTCGCGATAGTGGTGTCGTGGAATTGTGGAACACTGGCACATGGCAACGCCAGCAGAAGTGGCAAGACCATGGTGCCGGCATCAACGATGTGACGTTCTCGGCGGACAGTCGAAAGATGTTCACTGCATCGGGCGACCGCAAGATTGGCGTTTATGACTTGGACAACCAGCTTTTCTTAGGTGTGATCAAAGGTCATCCAAAAAAGGTGCTCTCGGTCGCCACATCCCCGAGCGGCTCGATCGCATCGGCAGGCTACGGTCCGTGGGCGAGACTTTGGACCGACCCACTGGCCGAACTTCAGTGAATCAATTCTGCCCAACTTCGAGTCTTGAGAAGACTTCTTCGACGGACGTTGCCCACTGCGTCTACATTGCTGGAACGGGCCGCAATGGTTCGACCTTGTTAGGCATGCTGCTTTCGAGCGATCCGAGCGTTTTCTTCGCAGGCGAGTTGACGCATATTTGGAAGCGTGGATTTCAGCAAAACCAATTGTGTAGCTGCGGACAACCGTTCCTGTGCTGCGAGTTCTGGCGGGCGGTGGTGAAGGATTGTTTCGGTGACGATTGCGATGCAAAGGTTGCCGAGGCAGCCCGAATCGGCGAAGGAATTAGCTCCTTTCGCAACCTTCCCAGGCTAAAAGTTGGTGCAGCTTTTCGGGCTGATTCCGTTGATCGGTATTGTCGGACCTACAGCGAATTGCTCAAATCCATCGCCCGCGTGTCCGGTTGTCAAACCATCGTTGACAGTTCGAAGTATCCGACGGACATGGGGGCTCTGATACAGGGTGGCGTTCCTCTGCAAGTGATTCATCTGATCCGTGACTGCCGCGCTGTGGTCTATTCATGGAGAACGAGTAAACGACGCCCCGAGATTCACTGGAAGGATGAGGATATGCCGCGATACGGTCCCGTTCAAACCGCGATTGCGTGGCGAGCGTTCAACTCACTGATCGAAAACTTATGCTTGTCCAGCAGCGAAACTTATCGCGTCCTCCGCTATGAAGATTTGATCACGGACCCTACCAAGCACCATGAGCAATTGCTCCAGTGGATCGGCGTTGCCGATCCCGTCCGCAAACCTGAAATCGCTTCGAAAGATCACAGTGTCTCGGGGAACCCATGCCGCTTTAAAAGCGGTCCTCTAAAAGTCACCGGCGACGATCGATGGCGGAAGAATCTTTCACGCTGGGAGCGATCTATCATCAACGTTGTGTGCGGGGCCATGCAGCAGCGATACGGATACGGGGACTGAACCGCAGTGTGGCGATTCAAGCACCTTCGCACTGCGGTTCGAACAATACTAGGACCGGGCCGATACTTCGTCGCCTGTGCCTTGTTGGTATGGCTCGTCCGCAGCGTCACGCCCGAGCAGTGGATGCTCTTCCGCGATCGTTTCAGCATCGGCCTGTTCATTGCGCCGGCCCTTTTGATGGGTACGGCACTTACGATCAACATCGTTCGCTGGAAAGGGCTACTCAAGAATGCCGGCGTCTTGATCGGATTTAGATCGGCAATGCGATTTGGATGCCTCGGATATGCCAGTGCCTTCTTTTCAATTGGAACTCTCGGCGGGGACGTCTTGAAAGCCACCTTTTTGGCAAAGACGCTTCGTGGGCAAGCAAAGCCCATCTTTATTGCGACCGCGATGGACCGCCTCGTCGGCCTCTATTCGCTCTGCGTTTTGGTCGGAATTTGGTTCGCTAGCAAGGAAGTCTTCTTCAGCGGTAGGTTGCACTCCGAATTGCTCGTATTTGGATGGCTGGCAATCGTCGGGGTGGTGATCGGCAGCCCCATTATCTTCCTATGTCGCGTCCGTGCCTTGGCACTCAGCCTGCTTTCTCAGTCGCTGATTGTCGCAAGCGTCTACTGGATTGCAATTGGCGTTCACCGAACTGAAGCTCTGCCATCCATTCTTGATCATTTCATTCTGGTTCCAATCGCGTTGCTAGTCGCCGCGGTGCCCATTTCACCCGGAGGAATTGGAGTCTTCGAAGTCACTTTGGATTGGATGTACGCTCTAGTGGTCACGGCCACGACCACGCTGGCTCCGTCGGGGATTTTAGTCGGTCTTGCCTTCAGCTTTGTGAAGCTACTACTCGCTGCCATTGCAATCGCACTTTACTTTGTGCTGGATTCATCGTCTGCTTTCGATAGCGGCACCAGCCGCACGAATTCCGCCTGCGAAAACCAGTACTTTGAAACTTGAGAGCCAGGCTTGCGTGGGCGGTCCGCGAGACGAATTAAGTATTGCCCGTCTTCGCGTTCAACTGTCACGGGGCGCTTGAAAAGGGACCACCTGTGGGCGCCTGGTCCCTTTTGAAGTTGGTGGTTTGAAATCAGGCGGTTTCGCCTGATCTACGGTGTTTCTTCGGCATCGGTGCCGGGGGGCGTTTTGGCCCCTTTTGAATTATCATCGGCATTTTTCAGACGGTAGCTGCGACCGGCAATCTTCATGATCTCAGCCGACTGCAAGAATCGATCCAGGATCGCACTGGCGCTCGGCACGTCACCAATCAGCTTGCCCCAGTCCTCCAGCGGACGGTTCGTCGTCATCATCGTGCTGCGAACCTCGTGGCGACGCATGCTGATCTCGAACAAGTATTCTCCCGAACGCTTGGGAAGATGCTTCATGCGCATGTCGTCGATGATTAGCAGGTCCGGTTTGAGATAACGCGTCAGCACTTTCTCCTCGCCGCCCATCGCTTCGTCGTGCAAGAAGTCTCGCACTACGTCGAAGATACTGTGGTAGTAGACCACCGCGCCGCTGCGGATCACCGCGTAACCTATCCGCACTTCAAACTGTCGGCAAGCGAGACTCAGGCGTAAACCTTTGGGTCGGCTGGCGACTGACTCCAGACTGGCAACCAAGAGTCGCGAAACTGCTCAGGCAGAAAAGAAGTGTACCCAAAAATTCTGGGTACACCTCAAAAGAGGAATCGACGTAAGTCGAGTACACCCGGAGGGATTCGAACCCCCAACCCTCGGTTCCGAAGATAGGCCTTGGGCCACCCGCAAAACACACTTTTCCAATGGTTTCACGCACTATATCGGCAAAATTAGCTGGTTGCAATCGCTTGCGGTTTGGCGTGGTAGAATGCGATGCTTTCGGGATTTCGCAAACTGGAAGATTCCCGTTTGGGCGAGAGCTAAAATTCAACAGCCGTTGCACCGGGGGGTGACCGGTCCGCTATTCAGTCGGTCGAGTGATCGCCTCGCTGTGACCCGCCGTCAAACGCCCTCTGATCCCTGTTGCCTGATCTGGGATCTGATCACACTCGTGTTCCATCTGATTTTTCGTAAGTGCACCATTGAAAAAACACCATGTTGCTGGCGTCTTGCTGGTTATCGTGATTGCTGGTTGTGATGATTGGTTACAATCGCCCCAGCCACCGCTTCGGCTGCAACCGTCCGATCCAAATCGCGGCTACCCAACATTACGTGAGCCGCCGCCGCGTCCTGACCAAGACAACCGGTTCCTTAATGAGTTCAAAACCAGCCAACCGCGCTGTCAGTGATCGCCATTGGTGTTCATCCGGTCCGGCTTTCCGCCCCCGGAGCGGGCCATCTCGCAATTGACTGGGTTCGATGTCCAGCTTTCCTGCGATCGCCGCTCGCATCGCTTCCATGGAGGGATTGCGATCGCTTTTGGTGAGTTTCCTGCGCCTGCGTCTATGTCGGCTCATGCTCGCACGGTTGCTTGGGACGTGGGCACGTTTGATCACTCCTCGCTGTGTGCGGCGAGTCCCGCGACGGGAGAGTCTATACCGCTTTCAGCGTCTAAGCAAATTTTCAACAGAACGAGATGGGGAGCGCAGCGCCAACTTCCAGTCAAGAGTCGCGAGAAGAGCGAAATGGAGGGGGTGCATCGGGCAAGGGCTGTCAGTAGATTTAACCCATGTGATCCAACAACGCGGTTTAGGAATGCGGCTTGCTTTTGTTTTTTGATGAATCCGGCGACACCGGGATGAAGTTCGGTCAGGGATCGTCGGATCACTTCATTGTCGCCGCAGTATTCTTTCGAGACCGCAACGAAGCGAATCGCTGTGATGAAATCATCAGTGACCTACGCCGGGAACTGAATATCACCAGGAATCGCGGAGAGTTCCATTTCGCGAAAGTTGATGATGGGATTCGAGTAAGGTTTTTCGAGGCGATCGCCGGCGTGGAGTTTGTTTACTCCGCATTTGTTCTGAACAAGCGCAATGTCACTGGACCGGGTTTTCGCGACAAAGCTTCTTGCTACAAGTATCCGACTCGGCTACTTCTGGAGAACTTGGCCCCGCATCTGACAGACGCGACAATCGTGCTCGACAAATGCGGCAACCGAACGTTCTGCAACCAATTGAAGAAATATCTTCAGCAGCATGGAGTCACGGCAGGCGGGCCAAACGCCATCAAGAAAATCAAGCAAGAGAATTCCCACACCAACAATCTGATCCAGTTGGCAGACATGATCTGTGGTGCGGTTGCCCGGTGCTATGCTAGCAACCGCCGCGACAAACGGCGGTACCATGAACTGATCAGGCACAACGAAATGCAGATTCGGGTATGGCCAGACCCGCCGTCCCCCTGAGGCCAGGTTCGGCGCATAAAAAAACCCGACGCCTAGTCCTTTTCGGACACGCACACCTTAGGGTGACTGTTCGGCTGCCGAGTCAATTCCACTAACTAGTATCGTCACTTGCCCGTCAAAAATCAACTGGGTTTTGGAAATTTCTGTCACTTCTGTTCCCTGGTAAGGCTCAGAATGCCGGTTTTCCTAGGTTTTCGATCTTTGGGACGCCCGACTGACGCCAAGAAAATTCGCGGGACAGTTTAATCGCATCAACCGGCATTCCTCCTGCTAGTGGTCCGTCAGAGCCTAAGCTTAGGGTAGGCGGATTTCAGTTTGAAACGCGCGTCGTCAATTTTCATTTGCCAGTCGACACACCTTTGTTTGTTGTTGATGTCGGTCGACCAAGCTTTGATCTCCCTGGCCAACTTCTCGATCGATCCGATACGACGACCGGCAACGCACTGGCGGGTGATGCTGCTGAGCTCATTCTCGGCGATGTTCAGCCAACTGCCATGCTTGGGCGTGTAGCACCAGTTGATCTTAAGCAACGATCGAGCTCGCGGAGCCTCGAACACTTCGTAAAACGCGCCGCGTGTGTGCGTGTTGAGATTGTCGCAAAGATCCCCAGCGTGACGACCTTCTCGGCGAGCAACCGAAGCGACCAATTCGCACAACCCTCCGGCGGCTCACCGAGTCGTGTCGCAATGATCCTTGCTTCTTCCTCGCCGGTGAGGCATTTGGGAACCGCCGGTTCGGCACGCTTCTTCCCATCGAGAGTCTGATCGAACCCGAATTCGACAAACCGTTGTCGGATGTTTTCGACCGCCTTGGTGCGACTGCAAAATACATCGGCGATCGATGCATCGGTCCAAGCGGGTCCATCGGCATCCGCTTTAAGCAAGATGTGAGCCCGGCGCACCTTCTGGCTCGAACCGCTGAGCTTTTTAATGACCGCTTCAAGCTGGCGACGTTCATCTTCGTTCAACCGAACGATATACTTCTTGTGCACGGGGAAACCCTCCGTGCTGCCAAGAGCATCGCGGTTTTCTCAAGTCAGACCAACCCTAATTCTTGATCCTGGCACACCACGAGCTAGAACCTCGGCAATTATCCGATCGTATTCACCGATGGATGTCTTTGATCGCCAGGGGCCAAGCAAATAGTCGCGGCCATTGATGGTGACCCGCGCGGCTCCAGAAGAGTGCTTGCGATATTTCGGGATCGCGTTCGTGAGTTTCGGCATCTGAGCAACTTTCCAAATCGCCAAGCGGGAAAGTTCCCGTTTGGCTCGGCTTAAAAGTGTGCTCGGCAGACGCCTGCCGGTAGGGGTTTGAACCCGCAAATCACGATGTTTTTCTTCAATACACCCGGAGGGATTCGAACCCCCAACCCTCGGTTCCGAAGACCGATGCGCTATCCAGTTGCGCCACGGGTGCATGTGGAATTGGCGGGATGAACGATCTCGGTGACGTCATCGCTGCCAGACGGGTATCATGGCGATAATGACTGGGTTCGACAAGTCCACTGGGCTCAATTTCGCGGCTTCTTAGAGATTTCCTCCACTGCGATCTGGTACGCTCGGCGGTCTCGCCTGCGCTCGCTGGTCGCTGTGAACACCGTAGGCGGACCCTTTTTCGGATTGGGCGTTGGTGCGGGAAGTGAATGCAAAGGGATTGTTGTGAAGGTGATTCTTGCCGAAAAGCCGTCCGTGGCTCGGGATTTGGCGTCGTTCCTGAAGGCCTCGAGCCGGCGGGATGGGTATCTCGAGGGCGGCGGATACCAGGTCACGTGGGCGTTCGGGCACTTGGTCGAACTGGTCGAACCGGGTGACTACGACCCGGCTCTGAAACGCTGGACGCTCGATTCACTGCCCTTCATTCCTGACAACTTTGAGCTGCGCGTCCGCGGCGATGACGGGGCCAAAAAACAGTTTGCGATCATCAAGCGGCTCTTCCGAGCAGCCGACTCGATCATCTGCGCGACCGACGCCGGCCGCGAGGGTGAGCTGATTTTCCGCTACATCTTGACGCTCGCGCGCTGCGGCGACAAACCGGCGCAGCGATTGTGGTTATCGTCGCTCACGCCGAGTGCGATCGGCGCCGCATTCCGCTCCATCCGCCCGCTCGCCGATTACGACGATCTCTACGCGGCAGCGAAATGCCGTAGCCAAGCGGACTGGGTCGTCGGGCTCAACGCCACGCGAAACTACACCGTTCGCTATCGCTCAAAGGGCGGCAGCGACATCGCGTCCCCTTCGCGCAAAGGCAGCAAGCAGACCAAGCAGGGATTGCTGTGGAGTTTGGGGCGTGTGCAAACCCCGGTGCTGGCGATGATCGTCCGCCGCGATGATGAGATTCGGACCTTCCGCCCGGAACCCTTCTTCGAACTCTCAACCAAGTATCGCGAAACGATTTTCCGATTCACGGGAGACCGTTTTCAGCAGCAGAGCGAAGCGGACGCGTTGATGAAGCAGGCTGAAAAGAATCCGCTGCAGATCAAGAAAGTGAACCGGCGAGCGGAGAAATCGCTGCCGCCTCAGCTCTATGATCTCACCGAGCTGCAACGGGACATGAACCGTCGGTATGGAATCTCCGCTGCCGACACACTGGCAGCGGCCCAGTCACTCTACGAAGCCAAGTGCATCACTTATCCGCGGACGGACTCTCGGTATCTGACCCGCGACATGCGGAAGGACATCCCGGGTGTTTTTCAGAAACTCAGCCATTTCAAGCCGCAGGAGATTTCGCGACTCGATCTCAGCTCGCTGCGTTTCTCGAGCAGGATCATCAACGATGCCAAGGTGGCCGACCACCACGCCATCATTCCGACCGGAGCCTCACCGAGCAGCCTCCACGACCGCACCGGTAAGGTCTACGAGGCCATCGTGACGCGCTTCATCGCCGCCTTCTATCCCGATTGCGAGAAGGAGTTAACAGTCGTCGATGCGGCTGCAGGAAAGGTACCGTTTCGCGCGCGGGGAGTGCGTGTGGTGGTGGCTGGATGGACGGCGTTGTACCCGCGAAAACCGAAACGCGAAGAATCGGGCGAGCAACAAACACTGCCGGCATTCGAACTAGGCGAGCGCGGACCGCACGAGCCGTTTGTGAAAGCGGGCGAGACGTCGCCGCCGAAGCATTTCACTGAGAACACGCTGCTCGGTGCGATGGATACGGCGGGCAAACTCGTCGATGAAGAGGAACTGCGGGAGGCGCTCAAGGAGAAAGGGCTGGGGACACCGGCAACCCGGGCTGCGACGATTGAGACGCTACTGCGCCGAAACTACATCGAGCGTGCTAAGAAGAATCTTCTCGCCACCGATCTCGGTCGCTACCTCGTCGCCATCGTCCGGGATCGCAACCTGACGTCCCCCGAGCTGACTGGCGAGTGGGAAGCGAAGCTAAAACAGATTGAAGCAGGTCGATTGTCAGCGGATCTCTTCATGCAGGAGATTGCTGAGTACACCCGCGAGATCGTCCAATCGAGTGACGCAGACTCTCTCGACCATGAGGTCTACGGTCCCTGTCCACGCTGCGGCCAGCCGATCATTGCGGGCAAGCGGGCTTTTGGCTGTTCGGGATGGAAGGCGGGTTGCGATTTCGTGCTCGAGCCAAGCTATCGAGGACAAGATTTGTCGATGCGGCAGATTCGGGAACTGTTGCAGTTCGGGGTAACCAGGAATCCGCTCGAGGTTAACGTTCAACAGCCGTTTCTGTTGGGGCTGGCGACGTCGGGAACGCTGATGGAGATCCCGGTTCCGCAGGGCAACGAGCAGTCCCAGGGAGGTGCTCGAAAGAAAAAGCCTGCGAAGCGGAAAGCGAGTAGCAAGTCAGCTCCCGCCAATCGCGATCGGGCCCAACCATCCTCTGCCAAGGCATCAAACGCCGGGAAGGTCTCGGCCTCGGGTGCGAAGTCCTCCAGCGACCTCGGTGATTGCCCACTATGCGGCAGCCCGGTGACCGAGACGCCCAAAGCGTATAGCTGCAGCCGGTGGCGGGATGGATGTTCGCTGACGATTTGGAAAACGATCGCGGGAAAACGCATCACCGCGTCGATGGCCAGGAAACTCTTGCGCGATGGCGAGACCGCCAAGCTGAAAGGATTCCGATCCAAGGCAGGTAAACGGTTTGACGCGAAACTCAAACTCGCAGCGGGGAAGGTGGAGTTCGAGTTCTGAGCCAAACGCTGGGCAGCCTACGACGCGGGGGCTCGAGTCCAACGCGGCCGACATGGCTTTCGGGCCGACATGCGGTGCGATTAAAAGAATCCGCCGCCTCCACCGCCTCCCATGCCTCCCATGCCTCCTCCCATGCCTCCACCCATACCGCCTCCCATGCCTCCGCCCATGCCTCCGCCCATGCCTCCGCCCATGCCTCCCATGCCAGCAGGCTGTCCGAATGAGACGGGAGCGCGGCCGCTCCAAATTGGGTCTGGGCCGACGTGGGATTCTCGAAGCGACAGCATCAGGTCGGCAATTTGCTCGTGAACACTCCGCGAGGTGCTGACCAGCAGGGCGGGCCGGGCGTATTCGCCGTTGCCAACAGCGCCCATCGTCCCGACTCCACCGAGCGCCTCCCAGCTATCGGGTTCGATCGTCGATTGGATCATGGACATCGGTGAGCCCATGTCACCGCGGGGCAATCCGGTACCTTCGAGGAAGTACAGCCGGGTAAGCAAGCGGGTGTCCTCGTCGTCGCGGGTCGTTACGGCAATCACGCCATCGCGGTAGGTGTAGGTGAGTTCCAAGTTACGCAGTATGAGGTCGAGAGCTGCGCCGAGGGGCAATTCCTGCGTCACGGAAGGCCTGCCGTGTTTGGGCTTGGATCTCCCTACTTGCGAAACCGGATTGTCTTTGGGCGTCGCCTTTTGACTGGGGTCTCGCTCCGAGGCATCGGGCTGTTCAGCCTGCTGCGGTTGCTCAGAATCGACAACCGTTTGATCATCCGACATGGAGAAATCGGGTTGTCCGAAGCCTCGGACGGGTGTATCGGCAGTCAATCCAATCGCTTCGAGTGCTGTTCGCTCGATCACGATGGGGAAATTGACTGCTTGCGAAAACCGGGCAATGGTTTGATCGAGCGGCATCGAGGTCAACGGCAGTTCCACGTCCTGCTCGAGCACTTCGCCGACACGCTCAAGGAACTCCTCGGAAAGTCCCACCCATTTATCGGTTGAGATTCCTTGCCGAGTCAGTTCCGTGAAATCGGCTGTGATAACAAGCCCCTCGTCTTGCACTTCGGCCCGCAGGGCGAGCGGTTGCAGGGATTTACGTAGTGTGCTGCGGAGGGGTTGATGATCGCTGTGAAAGGCAACGTCGGTTTTCGCTGGATCGAGACCCGCTTGATCGATGGCTCGCGCATCGGCGAGCACCGGCACGCCGAGTTGTTGGGAGAGTAGATCGGCGAGCGAATGCAGTTTCGACTCGAGTTCGATGCTGACGTCGGTATCCATCATTGCGGCGACCCTGCGGGCGATTTCGGTGCGATGCTTGGTGGGCTCCTCCGCGGCTGGCTGAGCAGTTTGTTGTGGCGCGACAGGACGTGTCGGAGCAACCGGCTGTGGGGGCCTGGGTGTCTTTGTCGGTGCGGGGACATGCGCCGGTACGGGGGCAGTCACCGGTGCGGGTGCGGGTGTTCGTGCGGGTGCGGATCCAAACTGACCCATGATCATCGGGACGTCGCTGGTCGGCATGCCGCTGGCGGCGCCCGCGATTTCAACGCTCAGGGGGCGTTGGTCGGTGTCGCCCGAAGCGGGGACCTGAGACAGGCATAGACTCGCGACGGCTGCGGAGGTGAGGCAAGCACCGGCAACCCATGAGGAAACGCGTAACATGGAACTTCCTGACTTGGAAAGAGAAGAGAGGTTGACCGGCGGTCCGGTCGGTTCGGAGGAAGGGGCTGGCGGGGCGGTCGAGAGATCGAGGTCGCTCGGGAGCACGTCGTTGGAAACGTCGGCTGCCACGCTTTCGCTGACCTGCAAGACCTGCACTGCTGCGTAGGCGAGCACGGGCACGATGCCGCGGTGGCGAAGCCGGGCTGCCAGCGCTCGCTTGCCTCGCTGCACGTGGCCGCGGACGGCGCCGACCGAGGACTCGAGCCGTTCGGCGATGTTTTGATAGCTGTCGCCTTCGATCAAGTGCATGACGATGGCGGTGCGGTAGTGATCGGGCAGTTCGGACAATTCCTCATCGAGCACAATGGCTTCGTGGCGACGCGAGAGCGCCACAAAGGCATCCTCGTCGCCGCCAGGTAGTTCGTTCATTTCGATCCGGTCGTTGGCATGGTCGGCACTGGGTTGGGTGTCCAGTCGCCGTCGCTGTTTCAGGGTTACTTGCGCCGCCCGGGTGGCGACGCGGTGCAGCCAACCGGCGAGGCGTTCGGGGTGCCGGATCTGCGAGGCGGTTTGAGCCAAGCAGACCCAGGTCATCTGGAAGGCGTCGTCGGCGTCTTGGTCTTGGTTGCAATGCCGCCTGCAGACGCTTAGCACCATGACTCGATAGCGCCGGACGAGTTCATCGAAGGCGGCCCGACTTTGATCACGCCGCCATCCGTCGAGCAGATCGCGGTCACTCAGGCCAGCGACTTGGGCGGATGCGAGCGATCCCGTCGATGTCGACAGCGAGCTGCGCGGCGATTGGTGGGAAGTTTTATTCATGGCGTCTCATAGAGATAGGGAGCCGAGCTTGGCCGACGGCGCGCGAAAACTCCAAAAAAATGTCAAACGAGACGAATTCGAGCTCCCCGTCGCATTTTGCGCAATTGTTCAATATATCAGGCACGAACGTCGATAATCATGCTTAGGGCTAACGAGAATAGCGATTGTGCCGGTATTCGGAATCGTCGCGACGAGCCATACAATAGGGGCGTCTCGGACTCACTTCCCACACCTTCCCACCCATCGGCCCAACACCATGATGCCGCACGTTCACCTCTGCTTGGTACTGCACAACCACCAACCGATCGGCAATTTCGACGGTGTCTTCGAGCAAGCCTACCAGGACAGCTACCTACCGTTCTTGGAAGTGTTCGAACCCTACGAAGATCTGCAGATCTCGCTGCACACGTCGGGGCCCCTGATGATGTGGCTGGCCGAGCGGCATCCGGAATACCTCGACCGTTTGCGATTGCTCGTCGACGCCGGACGCGTTGAGATTGTCGGTGGACCACAGTACGAGCCCATTCTGACGATGCTGCCGAGCCGTGATCGGATCGGGCAGATTCAATCCTACAGCCGCTGGCTCAAACGCAATCTGGGGGTCACCCCAGGCGGGATGTGGACGCCCGAGCGGGTTTGGGAGTCGAGTCTGACGACTGATGTTGTCGACGCGGGCATGCACTACACTGTGCTCGACGACTATCACTTCAAGGCCGCAGGACTGACCGACGAAGACCTGACGAGTTACTACCTCGTCGAAGACCAGGGTCGCTTGCTGCGTGTTTTTCCCGGCAGCGAGCATCTGCGCTACACGATTCCCTTCCGCCCGGCGGGCGAGACGGTTTCCTACCTGCGTCAGATTGCCGAGCGGCACCCGGGAGCGGTGATGACCTTCGGCGATGATGGTGAAAAGTTCGGGACCTGGCCCGATACGAAGGTACACGTCTACGACGAGGGCTGGCTGCGGTCGTTCTTTGAGGCTCTCTCAGAGAACCGGGAATGGCTGCACACGATCACGATGGCCGAGGCGGTCCGCCGCGCCCCGGCAGCGGGCAAAACCTACCTGCCCGACGGCAGTTACCGGGAGATGACCGAATGGTCGCTGCCCATCGAGGCGCAAGAGACGCTCGAAGACGTCAGCCATGCGTTGCAAAAGAGCACGGAGTGGCCTCGTCTGCAAAATTTCCTCCGCGGTGGTTTTTGGCGTAACTTCAAAACGAAGTACGAGGAAACCAACGAGATGTACGCGCGGATGATGGACATCAGCAAACGGCTGGCGGGCGCCGAAGCGGGCGGCCGAGATGCCGGTGTGCTCGCCGAAGTCCGCGATCACTTGTATCGAGGCCAGTGCAATTGCCCGTATTGGCACGGTGCCTTCGGCGGTATCTATCTGCCGCATTTGCGAAACGCGATTTACCAACACCTGATCGCCGCCGATACGCTGCTCAGCCAACTCGACGGCACGCTGTCGAGCGCCCAAGCCTCGGCTGCGGATTACGACTTCGACGGCCAACAGGAACTGCGTCTATCCAACGAGCACATGGTGCTCTGGATTGATCCAGCCCACGGCGGTCGCATGTACGAATGGGACATTCGTGGAATCGAACACAACCTATTAGCGACCTTGCAGCGACGTCCGGAAGCCTACCACCGCAAGGTTTTAGCGGGCCCCGGAGCGGGCGACGGGGATGTTGCTAGCATCCATGACCGGATTGTCTTCAAGCAAGAAGGGCTCGATGAATGCGTGCAGTACGACCCGTTCGCTCGCAAGAGCATGATGGATCATTTCTTCGATAACGAAGCGACGCTCGAGTCTGTGATGGCGGGAGAATCACTCGAGCGCGGCGACTTTGTCGATCTACCCTTTGAAGCGAAACTGCGCCGTGGCGGCGATCGGGTTCAAGCCCAGATGCGTCGCGACGGGAACGCATGGGGGATCCCGATCACGTTGACCAAAGCGGTCACGATTGACCAGGGCAGTGACACGATGTCGGTCGTCTATCTACTCGAGAATTTACCGCCGGGCCGGCCATTGCATTTCGCCGTTGAGTGGAACTTCGCAGGCCTGCCTGCTGGCGCCGATGACCGCTACTTCAGCGACGCCGAAGGCAACCGACTCGGGCAACTCGGCGAGACAGTGAATCTCGATGAAGCTGATTATCTTTCGCTTTCGGATCGCTGGCTCGACGTCGATGTGGAACTGAAGTGTGATCGTCCCAGCGGTATCTGGGCGTTTCCCGTGGCAACGGTGAGTCAGAGCGAAGCCGGGTTTGAACTGGTTCATCAAAGCGTCTGTGTGATGCCTCACTGGATCGTCCAAGCCGATGCTGACGGTCGGTGGTCGGTCCGCCTTGACGTCCGCACGCGGTGTGGCGCGAACGCTGTCGCCGCTGAGAATCGAATGTTATCTGATGCGTTGAGCCCCAGCCCGAGCTAGGCAACCGGATCGATGCCTCGTCCTTTGTAGAAAATGAGAAACAGCGAGTGACCGCAAAGCTAAGATTGGTGATGGCCGAATCCGAGCCGACCCGGCGTCTGCGCGTTGGCGCGAGACTGGACAAGTATCGTCTGGTCCGTCGCTTGGGCGAAGGCGGTTTCGCGGTCGTGTTTCAGGCCCACGATACGATCGAGGATCGATCGGTAGCGCTCAAGCTTCCGGATTTGGCAACCGAAACGCTGTACCAGTCCTATGAAGACGTGCAGCGTGAAGTTCGCATCATGGCAGGGTTGACCCACCCGAACATTTTGCCGCTGAAGGACGCCCGCTATATCGACGAACAATTCGTCATGGTGTTCCCACTTGGCGAGGAGAGCCTGAACGATCGCCTGAGTCGGCGGTTGGCGCGGAGCACCGCAGTGGCCTACGTCCGCCAGATGACAGCGGCGGTTGCCCATGCTCACGCCAGTCGGGTGCTGCACCGGGACATCAAACCCGAGAATTTTATTCTGTTTCCCGACAACCAAATCTGTTTGACCGATTTCGGGTTGGCGCGAAATCAGACTCGGCGGCATCAGATCTCTGCCTCCGGCACGCTCGGCTACATCGCTCCGGAGCAGGCGATGGGTAAGCCTACCTATCGCAGTGACGTGTTTTCATTGGGGCTGATTGTCTACCGGATGCTCTCGGGCTGTTTGCCGGAGTATCCCTTTGAACCGCCACTGCCGTCGTATTCACGATTCCGCAAGGGGCTGCACCAAGACTTTGTCGATTGGACTCGTAAAGCGCTCGACCCCACCCCGTCGAAGCGATTTCGCGACGGCGTTGCCATGCACAATGCTCTCGAGCGTATCCGTCAAGTCATCACCGACAAACCCGCCGCCAGCAAATCCAAGCGGCAGTCGGTGCGGCGAGCCGCGTAAGAACGCGGGAGTGATAAGTGTCGCATTGGACGAAGCAACGAGCTGCTGGATACCCAGAAGTAGCCCGTCAGGGATTTGAGAGAATAGCCGGCTATTTTCTAGAACGCATCCGGCGTAGGAAAACGTGCGGGGCTCAACAGCTAGTGGCCTCGTCCACGATAGAATAGCTTTCGATAGATTCGCCACTTGTTGATCACCCGCTGCCGAGCTGGCCATGGTTTGCATGCGACGCAAGACCACAGCGATTTTCGGCGAGCGTGAATTTACAAATCCTCCACAGTCGACTAGAGTTTTCTACTGTGAGGAGCGAGCCTTTTTTGGGCCCGTATTGAGGCTTTGTCCCCAATTTGTTGTCTGTTCTATCGTTTCACCGATTGCGGTCTGGACCGCTACGCCAACCCATCAGCATTTTGCTGCTGGCGGTGGTTGCGTGTAGCATCGTCGGCTTGCCGCTGACGGCGCCAACCGCGGCGAAACACGGACGTTTTCCCTGCGAGGATTGCCCCTGTGGTTGTTCCACAGCTGCTTTCTGTTGGGACAAATGCTGCTGCCACTCGGATGCTGAAAAGCTGGAGTGGGCGGCTGAGAACGATGTCACGCCTCCCGCTTTCCTCGTCGCCCGCGCTTCTGCTGCGGAGAAACGCACGGTCGCGTCCGGACGAGAGTCTTCGCAGCCAACGATGACTGCCTGCGGATGTTGCAGCGGCCCCAAAGCGGCCGCCGATCAGGCTCCAGAAGCTGCATCCTGCGAGCTGCCCGCAGAGTGCGAGCTGCCCGCGACATGCGGATTGCCTGCTGAACCGGCATCCGCCTCCTCCGCCACCGGCATCCGCATCGTGAGACTTGAAGATGCTGCGAAATGCCGTGGCATCACATGGTTGTGGTCCTTATTTGCAGAGGTGGTTGTGGCGCGATCGGACGTGCTGATCACCGCCCCGCAGCCCCGGCTGCTCTTCTGTCTCGCGATCGAGAATGATCGTGCTCTTGGTAGGGCGTCTTGCCCCGACCCGCCTGTTCCCTAGCGGCCTGGTATCGCGAACTCGCTCTCACTCCGCTGAATCCTGTGATGCCGTATCACCTCGTGTGGTTACCGGTCGTGGGTGTTGGTGTGGCCTGATGAGCTGTTCGCCCAAGTTGATGCTGATCGCAATCGCACAGAACTGCTGCATGGTTTCATGCAGCTGGATCGCCGCTGCCGCGTGGGTGTTCGAGGTCTCGCTCCTCACACCAGCGTGGTCTTCGCCGCCGGCGCGGTAGCGTCCTTTCATTGTGCATGCGAGCTAAACACCCAGGAAGCTGCGCACGAAAACAGAACGCGCGTTTCGCGGAATCGCTGCGCGCCCACAGAAAGTTCGCCGCCCACCGCCAAATCGAACTCAGGCCCTCACCTTTCAAAATCAACAAGACATCAAGATGAAAACTCTCAATCCTCCCTCTCTCCGGCGACGGGCGTTTACGCTTGTCGAGCTCCTGGTCGTCATCGCGATCATCGGCGTGCTCGTCGGTCTGTTGCTGCCAGCAGTGCAGTCCGCTCGCGAGGCCGCTCGTCGGATGCAGTGCAGCAACAATCTGAAGCAGATCACGCTGGCGATGCACAACTATGAAAGCACTCACCGCAAAATGCCAGCCAACTTCACCACCGGGGCCGGCACGTCAGGAAACTTTTCCGTGTTCGCACAAATGGCTCCGTTCTACGAGCAGGGCAATGTGCTGGACCTGATCCATTTCGATCGACCGCTCAACATCGGGTGCTGCCCCGGTGAATTGGTTGCGCCACATGACGCGGCAGCGGCCACGCCCATACCGACACTGGGGTGCCCCAGCGAAGACTACTCTCGCACGTTTTACGTGACCGCCCTGGCTGGGGCGGGACCGACGCAGGCCTATTCCGCCACGAACTATGCGATGAACAATGGGACCGGCGTCGGCACGTTCTACGACACACGGGCGGCAACCGATGGAATCAATTGGATCAACGCCCACGTTGGGTTCGAAGCGGTCATCGATGGATTGAGCAACACAGCGGCGTTCTCGGAGCACCTGCTCGGCGTGGCTGAGCAGTCACCGAGTGAGCCGCTCAATGATGCCCTGCGTCGACGCACGATGTTCAATCTCACCTGTGCATTCACCAGTCGCACGATGCCGCCAACCACCCCCGGGTTCACGGGTTACGTGCTGCCAGAGGATCCGAACCAGATGGAAGCCTACACGCGAGCGAGTAGCCTGCACCGCGGGTGGTCCGGGCAACGTGGAGCGGGGTGGATTAGCGGCCGGGAATACTGGACCGGGTACAACCATTATCACGAACCGCAGAGTGGGACCCCGGACATGACGAGTTGTGGATGGGGCGTCTTCGGTGCCCGCAGCAATCACCCCGGCGGCGTGCATGTCGCCCGCTGCGATGGCAGCGTTGGGTTTGTTAGTGAGAGCATTGACCTGAATGTCTGGCGAGCTCTGTCGACCCGCAACGGCCACGAAGTCATGGAGGGACTCTAGAGATGAAGAAGCTCGAATTCACATTTTTGCTGACGATCGCCGTGACCGCTTCGGTCATCGGCCATCGGGTCGAAGCGCAGGCCGTCTGGCCATCCTTTTTAGGGCAAGGTCGGACTGAGGCACTCGATGTTTCCTCACTCCCATTGACGTGGGGCCCGGATGATGGGAGGCGATGGAAGGCCAAGATTACTGGGAAAGGACAGTCCAGTCCGATCGTATGGGGTGACACCATTTACGTCACGAGCATTGATGGTGACATGAAGGAAACATGCATCGTCACGGCCCTGGATCTAAAAACCGGAGACGAGAAATGGCGGAAAACCTTTGATTCCGCCATGCCGCTGCGGGCCAACTATTTCCAGAGTCGGTCCGCGCCGACACCGCTAGCTGATGGCCAGCATCTCGTGGCTTTCTTTGAAACTGGAACCCTGGTCGGGCTGGACTCAACAACCGGCGAAGTTCAATGGCAACGGTCTCTGGTGAAGGATTATGGTCCGTTTGAATCGACTATCGGTTTGGCTACCTCGCCGGTCGGATTGGGCGAGCATGCATTCCTGATGATTGATCATGAAGGCGAATCGTATTTGTTGGCCATCGATAAAGCGTCTGGCGAAACCGTGTGGAGAACCCCACGTTTTAGTCGCAGAAGCTATGCGTCTCCTGCGATCATCCGGATTGGTGATTGCGATCAGATTGTTTGCAGTAGCGACGGTTCGGTTGACGGCTACGATCCCGAGACTGGAGAACAGCTCTGGACGTTTGAAGATATCGGGGCCAACTCGTCCAACACGCCGCTCCAGGCCGGCGAGAACACTGTTCTGATTGGAGCGTCGGCGGGCATGCAGGGCGCGAATCTGCGCGATGCTGTGGAATCCAACCTGTGCCTGCGGATCGATCCGGCAGGAGATGGGTTTGAACCGCACGTTTGCTGGAAGACTCAGAAGGCGACCACAACCTTCGCCTCGCCGATGGCTCACGAAGGATACGCCTACTGGCTCACCAATGTCGGTGTGCTCTATTGCTATGAATTGGAAACGGGCACGAGGGTGTATCGCAAGCGAGCAGGCGAGCAGTGTTGGGTCACGCCCGTTGCGGTTGACGATCGTGTGTACCTATTTGGCAAAGGCGGCACCACGACCGTCATTGCCTCGGGCCCCGAGTTCAAAGTGCTTGCGGAAAACGAACTGTGGGACCTCGATTCGATCCCGAGTACGGATCCGGGGGCGTTCTCCAGTCAAGCTCAATCGCGAGGCCGACCGGGCGGCAGCGACATAGTCTCCGGTGGCGGGCGTCCACCCATGAGTGCAGAGGACCTGGAGTCCGCACGAGCCGGCGGTGAAAACCAATTCGCCGATCCAGTTCAGTACGGTGTTGCCTTCACCAAGGATGCGATCTTGGTTCGTACCGGAAGCGAAATTCACTGTCTTGCGAGTGGGGAGTCGCCATGACCCGCATTCTTATCTTAGCAACGGTCCTGGTCTCGTTGGAGATTTGGTGCGAGAATCGGAGCCAGGCCCAGGTTGTCAATTGGGAGGCGGAGCCGATTTGCTACAGCGAGACGCCGGCGACGCGAAACCCAGTTGCGCGGCTTCAGCACGCGATAGAATCCGATGACGTCCATGTCGAAGGAGACGATCCGCTTGCTAGGCTGCGGTGGTTGCTCGAGCAATTGCAGGTGCCATCGTCTTCACAGGTTATGGTGTTTTCGAAAACGAGTCTTCAGAAGCCAGAGGTCTCGCCCGACACGCCTCGCGCGATCTATTTCAATGACGACGTGTTCGTTGGTTATGTGCAGAACGGTTTGATCGAGATCGCTACTGCCGATCCTGATTTGGGGACTGTGTTTTATACGCTCGACCCTCACGATGAGGAGCCACCGCAGTTACTGCGACAGGCAAACCGTTGTCTGGGCTGTCACGGCGGAGCGCGGACCGCAGGTATACCGGGATTCCAGGTTCGTTCGGTGTTTCCTGATACCGAGGGGAAGCCAGTCCTGCGGGCTGGCAGTTCGCTGTCGAATCATCGCAGCCCGATCGCTGAACGCTGGGGCGGGTGGTATGTGACTGGAACCCACGGGTCGCAACACCATCGCGGCGGCTATCTTCTCGATGGCAACCGCCGCCCAGCAAAGTTGATCAATGACGAGGGAGAAAACCAATTGGCGCTCCCTTCCAGCGTCGATGTGACCGCGTACTTGGAAGTCACCAGCGACATCACAGCGTTGATGGTCATGGAGCATCAGGTCGAAGCTTATAACTTGCTCACGCAGGCAAACTTCGTCACTCAACATGCCCTCTGGCAGGCTGATGGCGAAGCGTTGGATCCAGCTCAGCGGCAGAGAATTTCGAAGGCGATCGAACCGTTAGCGGAGTACTTGTGCTTCCGCGATGAAGTGCCGTTGATCGCTCCGATCGGTGGCGTAGGAAACTACACCAGCGATTTCAGTCGCGTCGGTCACGCGAACTCTCCTCGCATCTTACGCCAATTTGAACTGCGAACACGATTGTTTCAGTATCCACTGAGCTACTTGGTGGCCTCGGAAACATTCACGAACTTGAATCCTGTTTTGCAGTCCGCGATCGCGACGGCAATCTGGGATCGTATCGATGAGACGAGCGGGCTGGCGGACCTGATCTCGCAGTCCGGCCCGCGTTGGCTCACCGAAAACCGATAGGACAATCTTCTGGGTTGTGGTGGTCGCACAGCACAGCGCGAAAAACGATGTCACGAATCTACGGCAGGCCGGATGCCTGTCGACTATTGAATGTCAGAGCAGGAAGCTGTTTCACCATTTTTTTACCAAAGAGAGAGACGATGTTACGTCATACACTCCTGATCGCTCTCGCGATCACCCTCCAGGCTTGCCAGTCCGCCGCAGCGCATGATGTCTGGTTGCAAACGAACTCACCGCTCATCCGCACCGGCGAAGTTGCGCATGTGGATCTGCGGTTGGGCAATCACGGCAACCATCACCGCGATTTCAAGCTTGCCGGCCGGATCAATCTGGATTGGGTCACGGTTGATCACATCACTCCCGATGGCGCTCGCGCGGACATCAAGGACGCGATGTTCACAACGGCCTCCGCTGAGAAAGAAGGGTACTGGACGACACCGCTGAGCGTTTCCCAGCCGGGGGTGCACTGCGTGGTCGAGCAACTCGATCGCGTCATGCAGCACGGAGCGTCCGTGCGAGGGATTCGCACCGCCAAGACCTATTTCTTGGTTGCCGATTCACTCGACAACCCGGCGCTTCGAAGCCACAGCCATGAGGAGCCATTGGACCTGCCCTTCGAGTTGGTACTGCAGACCTGCCCGATGAGCGAGGTGAAGGTGGGGGCGCCCATCACCGTTCAGGTATTGCATCAGGGGAAGCCGATTTCCGATGTCGTCGTCAGCTTCATCCCCGAGGGTGCGGAGCTCGATGGCGAGTTTGATCCCGAGTATGAATTCCGCACTGATGCAGAGGGCATGGCGACATTCACCGCCCAGGATGCCAATCGTCACTTGATCGTGGCTCACTACACGGCTGAGGATGAGAGCAGTGACGAATACGCCTTCACGAGCTACGGGTCAACGATCACCCTGCACGTTCCCAAGCAGCGGACTTTGGTCATCGGTGACTGATCGCCGGTGGTTGATCGGTTAACGCAGGTTTTCGCCCCGGGCGTACTTGCCCAGGGTTTCCTGGTATTTGCGTTTGCCTTCTTCAACGCTCTTCCGGATCGCCTTGGTACTCTCTTCGCTTTCCTTGCGGAGTTCGGCAACCATTTCGAGCGATTCAATCTGGAATCCGCTGATGGAGTCTACCAGCTTCTGAACGGATTCCGGATTGATGGTGCTGCCGTAGCCTGCTTTCAAAGCGGCGCGTTCGAGATTCCGTCCCAGGCTTGCGACATCTTCGAGACCTTTGTTGACACCATCCTTCATTGCCTCGGTGGCTTGGGTGACCTCGTGGAGGCCATGTTGGCTGGTGTAGACGGTGCCGAGAATCGTGAAGACATGTTCATTGGTGGTGAAGAACGTCACGGCTCGTCGGAACACGCGTTCTTTGACATCGTGGGTTTGCTTCAGCTTGGTGATCAACGTTTCGCCGACATCGTAGCCAATCTGCAGATTCTCCGCGATGTCTTTGAGCAGTTGATAAGTTTTGTCTTCTTCCTCGAAGCGTTGTCTGGCTTCGTCGCGGCGAAGTTGCAGTTTGCTTTTGCCGCCCTCGTCGGTCCCGGTGTATTCATCGAGAGCTTTCTGGGCAGCGCCGAGTTCGTCTTTGGCGGCTTCGAGATGGGGCAAATCTTGGTCGAGTAGTTCTCGCGAGAGCACTTCGGCTTCCTTGAGAGCGAAGCGGAAGTCGATGTAGGCGTCCATGATTTCTTCTTCGGACTTCAACGCCACCTTGGTATCTTTGGCGACGTCCGCGTAGACCTGCACGATCTCTTCGAAGCGGTCACTTGGTGTCCCACGCCGCATCTTCATCCACCAGTTCGAGACCTTTTCGGTACCGGAGATTTTGCCGTCATCGAGCTGAGCGATCAGTCGCTTGCTGTCCTCCCGCACCGAATCGAACATCTGCGCGATACCCAGATAGCGGTCGCCGACCTGGACGCTCTCGACGTTTTCGCGAACGAGTGCGTTGAAGGACCCCATGTGCTTAATCACCTCTGCAATCGCGAGCACCTTGGATTCATCGAGGTGCTTGACTTCTTCGAGCAGGGTGAGCAATTCCTGCGGAGCCTCGTTCTCGGTCGTGCCATACTTTTTGAGAGTTTTCATGGCTCGGTCGAGATAGTCCCGCATGGACGTCGAGCGAGTATCAAGGTGCTGGTCCGAACTCGCCGTTGACTGCGATTCGTTCTTCGATGCGGCAGGCGCTTGGGCTCGTGCTTGTTGACTCATGACCTGGAAACTCGTGAAAAGCGGGAGTGAACAGAAGACTGCCCATTAGGCTATACTTCCCGCAACCGAGCGGCAATCAGTCTGCGAGATTTCGGGAAAAGGTTGGCGGTGAAACGCGTCAATCATTCTCGGGTTTGTTTCATTGATGCTTCCACTGAGCGATTTTCCCTGTACTCCCAGAGAGCCTGGGTGTCTGCGTAGAATGAGAGGCTGGACCCGCGTGTCGTTGTGCCGGTCGCTGACAATCCATGCCGATTTCTCCCTGAGATTCTTCTCCGCAGGGACTCCACGTTGTTGGAACTGATCGATGAACTCGAATGCCAACGCTCAGGCGCAGGCTCCCGCCCCTCCCGCCGCCGCATCCCCAGCGGAACTGAGCCGCCGCCGCGCCGAAACGAAGATGCCTGGCGAAGATATGACGATTGCCGAAACACTGCGTGTGATGGATGTCGCCCGCGAGATGCGGCAGCAGCGTGAGAGCGCCGAGGAGATGTTTCGCCGCGACGAGGTTCGCGTGCGGTTGCGGAAAAAGCTCCTGCGGACTGCGGAGTTATCAGGGGACCGGGTCACCGAAGCCGAAATCGATGCCGCGATTGACCAGTATCTGGCGAACCTGCATACCTATGAGGCCCCCGAGCCGGGCATGAAGAAGTTCATCGCCTATTGTTGGATTTGGCGGTATCGAATCGCAGCGGCGGCGGCCGCGGTGGCTGCGACGGGCGCTTGGTTTCTTTTGTAGGTCGATCCGACCTTCTTCCTTCACCTGTTAATCGCCTTCCTCTTTCCACACTGCCGCGTTCCCATGCCGATCTCTGGCCCCCAAGCTCACCACCAGCTCATCGCAGCCTATAACCAAGCCGCCGCCAAGCTCGAGCAACTGCGTGGCCAGATGGGAGAAATTGAAAAACAACGCTACCAACTCGAGGACGATCGGGAGGATACGTTGCGGAAGTTGGCCGAGCACTATTTACCGGATCTCACACCCGAATCCGTGCAGAAAACGTGGGCGGAGATCCGTCCGCCGATGCGAGAGATCTTGCTTCGCAAAGAGGGGCGGATCCGTGAACTGCAGACGCAGCTCGCTAACGAGAACGAATTCCGTGAGAAACTTGAAGCGGGATTGCAGGATATCAACGAGCGACTCGACGCCGCAGAAAACCGTCAGGAGGAGTTGTCCGCTCAGGTGGAAACGTTTCTTGCCGAGCAACCGGAGTTTGTCGACCTATCGACGAGCGCGGGAATGGCCGAAGTCGCCTTGCAGCGTGCCCAGGATAATCTTGACGAGGTCAGCCAGGACGCCGCCCGCAAGCTGCCCGCCTTCGATGAAGACAGTCTGTTCGTGTACCTGAAGGAGCGACAATTTGGCACACCCGCATACACGCATCGCGGCTTCACACGGCGGATGGATCGATTCGTCGCCAAGCTCGTCGACTACACCCAGGCCAAGCACGACTACGACTACCTCACCAACACGCCGACGGCGATGCAGAAGATCATCGCCGAAGACAGTGCGGCGCTCGAGACGGTGATGAATGAGGTCCAGAGCGAGCGTGATCGCGCGGCAAACAAATTTGGACTGATCGACCAGATTGCTGCGGTCGAGTCGCTCGTCGTGGAACGCAAAGCGGCCGTGGATCACCTGGGGACTCAATCCGCTGAGTGTGAATCGATCCAGTCCGCGCTGACTGAGGTCGAGAGCCCCCGCTGTGAATTCTATCGCGAGGCGATCGATTTATTTCGGCAGGTGCTCGCTGGCAAGCAGTCGAGCGAACTGCGACAGGAGGCGCGGCAAACACCGGAGTTGACCGATGATCAGATTGTCGCGTCGCTGCGTGGGATCGAGAATCAAATGGATCATTCCGAACAGTCCTGCCAGCGTCACCAGGAGGACCTCGAGCAGGGTACGGAAGTCTACCGAGCATTGGGGAGGTTGATTCAGCGGTTCCGAGCCTCGGGGTTCGATCGGCAGCGAAGCCAGTTCTCGGATCGCTTCGATCTCTCCGCGGCGCTCGGTCAGGTTAGCCGTACGAGCGACGTCGATGCGCTATGGGATTCGCTCCGCCGGGCTCAGAATTGGGGGCATACGTCGAGGGGGCACGTGACCGGAGTGGCGACTAGCCCGATGACGCAGATTCTGGTCAATGCGATGGCTCACGCTGCGGCCGGCGCGATGAGTGAACACGCTCGACGAGCAGGCCAACGTAATTCGCGGCGGCGGAGATAGACACAGTGAGCGTCATCCTCTCCCGCCCCTACACCTTCGTGCCGCCGCACCGTGGCAATCTATGGCCAACGGCAATTCAGTCGCTGAGGCTGACCGATCGCCATTTGCGAAAACGCGAAAGCGTACTCGACTACGAATTGCGGCATGCCGACCGCTTGGCCGATTCCTTGAAATCAGGCCACGGCATCCTGCTGGCTCCGAATCATTGCCGCTATGCCGATCCCATTGTGCTCGGTTGGTTGGCCCGTGAAGTCAACACGCATTTGTACGCCATGGCGTCGTGGCACCTCTTCAATACCAGTTCATTCGAATCCTTCGCATTGCGGAGGATGGGCGCGTTCAGTATCTACCGCGAAGGCAATGACCGGCAAGCGATCGAAACGGCCGTCGATATTCTAGCGACCGCGGAGCGTCCCCTCGTGCTGTTCCCCGAAGGCACGACGAACCGTACCAACGATCTGCTCAAACCATTGCTCGACGGTGTCTCGTTCGTGGCCCGGACGGCAGCAAAAAAACGATTGAAATCAGGGCAAGGAAAGGTTGTCGTGCACCCGGTCGCGATCAAATATTTGTGCATCGGCGATGCCTGGCAGTGGGCTGACGAACAACTCCGGGAGCTCGAAAAGGCATTGAGCTGGCGGGCTGCGCCGGCGACGCGTGATTCCGCCGAGCTGATGCCGCGGTTGCTGCGCGTCTCCGAGGCCTACTTGGCGTTGAAAGAGATCGAACACGTCGGGCAGGCTTCCGCGGGTGATCTCCGGCCCCGACGCGACGCCCTGATCGAGTCTTTATTGGGGCGTTGCGAGCGGCGATACGGGCTCGTTCGAAAACCTGAAGAGAGCGTGCGTGAACGCGTTCGCAAGGTGCGGGCTGCGGTTGCGTCGGCTTATTTTTCGGGTGATCGCGCGACGGGCGAACTGCCCCAACGCGATCCAGCACCTTTTTCGCAGGATGCCGAAGCAGCGGATTTGGCTCAGTTCCTACTCGCGTTTCCCGATGAATATTTGATGCCTGGCCAGGTCACCGACACCCGGGTGGTGGAGACGATCCAGCGGATTCAGGAGGCCATTTATGGCAAGGCCTGTGAATCGATGCCGACCAAGGCGGTTATCGAAGTAGACTCGGCAATCGAAGTTTCGCCGCAACGGGGCCCACGGGGCGAACCCGATCCGCTACTCTGCCAACTCGACGAGAGATTGCGTACAATGTTGAAAGCGTTATCGAGTGAAGCACGCGATTTTGAGCAAGGGTCAGCACCTGTTCAGTAGCTTCGCGGCTCGAAATGTCGTTCGGACGCCTGCGACGGCGATGCGAGAAACTGAAAACGTCTCGACAGTTCCTTACTCCAATTGATTTCCCCACTGCTAGAATGCAGGACAGACCATGCTTTTTTCCACTCTCGCCCACCGTGTTCTCTCCACACCGATTCGCTCGGCTGCGGCTCAGTCGAGACCTGCCGATCGAGATGATCAGTCGTTCGGCCGCCGGGTGTGGGCGAACGTGCAGTCGTCCTTCGGGTTTCCTGCTGCGGCCGGTGGTCTCTCGCTAGCGATGTGCCTGTTCGCCGGTTGCCATCGTGAACCGCCTCCGCTCGAGTTTGAGCCGAATTTGGTGCATGCGATGAAGTACCAAATGAAGGAAGGCATCCCGATGGAACAGGCCGGTGAGGATGCGTTTTGGGTTGTCACCAAAATGTTTGGGACGCCTGAGAATCCGAAACTACCGACGATCGTTACCGAGGACGAAGAGTTCGCGTCCTTGCTCTCGCAAGAAAACCTCGTTCGCGCATCGGGGCGCATCGGCCAAGAGGGACGTGGCCTCTATCAAACGCACTGCGTGACCTGCCATGGGACCACGGGCAACGGTCGCGGTGAGCTTTCCTCGACGATGTCGCCCTACCCACGCGATTACCGTAAAGGCGTCTTCAAGTACAAATCGACGTCCCGCGGCGCCAAACCGACTCGAGAGGACCTGACCGGGCTGATCAAGAACGGTATCGATGGGACCCGCATGGTGGCGATCCCGAATATCAGTGATGAAGAGGTGCAGTCGCTCGTGGACTATGTCATCTATTTGTCCTGGCGGGGTGAACTTGAGCGGCAGTTGATCGATGACGCGGTATACGAACTGGATTTGGAAGCGGGCGACCGCATCATTGACCCCGCGGCTCAAGACGGGACCGGCGAAGCCAAAGAGATCTATGATGAATCTTGGGAGCTCGCCGAAGACTTCGCACTCGATATCGGTGAGGGTTGGCTCGAAGCACCCGACGAGGTCGTTGAGATTCCCGACCCGCCAGAAGACTTTGTCGTCCCCAATTCGCACGAAGAGTTTGTCGCTGCCATGCAGGACGATCGGGCAGAGACCCTAGCGGCGTCGGTAGAACGCGGTGGCAATCTGTTCCGGGGTAAGATCGCTTCATGCAGCAAGTGCCACGGTGAACAGGGCCGCGGTGACGGCCAGAACACCGACTACGACGACTGGACGAAAGAATGGACTCTCGGTATCGGGATCAAACCAGAGAATCGCGAGGAGCTCATTAAACTGCTCGCCCGTGGTGCCCTGCCCCCGATCAATGCAACGCCTCGCAACTTTGAACTCGGAGCCTTCCATGGCGGATCGACTGCCAAAGATCTCTATATGCGGATCATCGAGGGGATCGAGGGCACGCCGATGCCTGCGGTGACATTCGTTCCCGATGAATTTGAGGAAGATGACGTTTGGCACCTCATCAACTTCATTCGCTCGCTGCAGAAGGCCCCCGAAGGGCAGGAGGCAGACGAGAATGTCTCCGAAGACGAAGTTTCCGAGGGACAAGCCCCCGAAAAGCAAACTGCTTGAGATTCTCGAGCCTATTACTCTAACGGTAACCCGCGCGATGAAATCACCCGACTCCCGAGCATCGAATTCTCAATCCAAAACCGAGAAAACGGCGGAGGCCCGAGCGGAGACAACTCCGGCCGAAGCAGGTCACCGACGTCAGGCTCAATCGCCGAGGACTGTCTCGGAATCGCAGCCACGTAGCGAACGCTACGATTGGTTGGGCGCTCATCTCGAGTCGCGTGACGGCACCGCAGGAACACGCTTTGCGGTTTGGGCACCCAACGCAACCGAAGTCAGTGTCCTGACCGATGGAAATGGCTGGCAGCCCGGACGCGATGTGCTGCATGGCAGCGATTCAGGTGTTTGGAGCGGTTTCATCAGCGGTGCGGGTGAGGGCACGCGCTATAAGTACGCGATCAAAACGAAATCGGGCGAGGTTCTTGATAAAGCTGACCCGTTTGCATTTTCTGCTGAGCATCCACCGGCAACCGCATCGATCATTCACGGCTTGGATCAGTACCAATGGAATGACAGCGATTGGATGAATCGCCGCGGTCAAGTCAATTGGCTGCAGCAGCCGGTCTCTGTTTACGAAGTGCAGCTCTCCTCATGGAAGCGACCTTGGGACGGTCGTCGCTATCACACCTATCGCGAACTCGCCACGATGCTCGTCGACTACGTCAAGGAGCTTGGCTACACGCATATTGAGTTGATGCCGATCACGGAGTTCCCGTTTGACGGATCGTGGGGCTACCAGGTCACGAGTTTCTTTGCCCCGACGAGTCGCTTTGGCGGCCCGGATGAGTTCCGCTACTTTGTCGATCACTGCCACCGCAACGGCATCGGCGTGATCGTTGATTGGGTTCCCGCACACTACCCAGCGGACGATCACGGGCTGGCCCATTTCGACGGCACGGGGTTGTACGAACACAGCGATCCACGCCAGGGATTCCATCCGGATTGGAACACTCATATTTTCAATTACGGTCGCCAGGAAGTTCGTGACTTCCTGCATGCGAGCGCTCGTTTTTGGTGCCAGGAGTACCATATCGATGGGCTCCGCGTCGACGCGGTCGCATCGATGTTGTACCTGGACTATTCGCGCGAGGAGGGTGAGTGGGTCCCGAACCAGTTCGGTGGCAATGAGAATCTCGAGGCGATCGAATTCCTGAAGCAGTTCAACACGCATTTGCACGCGGACTTTCCGGGTGTGTTAACCATCGCCGAGGAATCCACTTCCTTTGGCGGTGTCTCGCGGCCGGTCTACACCGGCGGTCTGGGATTCGGGATGAAGTGGGACATGGGTTGGATGCACGACACGCTCGAGTATGTCAAACGCGATCCAATCTACCGCAAGTATCACCAGGATGAACTCTCGTTCCGCTCCGTTTATCAGTTCACCGAGAACTTCATGCTGCCACTTTCGCATGACGAGGTGGTCCACGGGAAAGGCTCGTTGCTGTCGAGAATGCCAGGTGACCAGTGGCAGAAGTTTGCTAACCTGCGGCTGCTCTATGGCTACCAGTACGCATCACCGGGCAAGAAGCTTCTGTTCATGGGCTGCGAATTTGGCCAGTCCTCGGAATGGAACGCCGAGAGCCAACTGGATTGGTCGTTGTTGCAGTTCGATGTTCACGACGGGGTGAAGCGTTTCATCGGCGACCTCAATCGAATCTACAAAGATTATCCAGCCCTGCATGAGTTGGACTGTGAAGAAGCCGGGTTCTCGTGGATCGCGGCGGACGATGCGGACAAAAGCATCTTTACGTTCTGTCGATTTGCCAGTGACGGGAGCGCGGTCGTCATTGTGCTCAATTTCACGCCCGCCCCGCATGTGGGGTACCGAATCGGGGTGCCGCAAGCCGGATCGTACACCGAGATCCTTAACAGTGACTCGGAACTCTATGGTGGCAGCAACGTCCGCAACCTTGGCAAGATTGCCAGCGAAGATGTCGCCGCTCACGGCCGCGAACAAAGCCTGCAGCTGAACATCCCACCGCTGGCCGTCGTGATGTTGGCGGTTACTTAGCAACACACGCTGATTAAGTGTCGGTTTAAGTAGTGCACGAGTCGACGAGCTGTTGATTACCCACGAGTCTTCGTACGCCGAAGGCGTTTTAGAAAATAGCCGGTGGTTTGAGCGCAAGCGAACACCACCGGATACGACGCGAAACGCAAGAGCCAACCCCGAATGGGGTTGAAGATCATGAATGACGAGGTCTGCGACCCACTTCGGGGTCGACGTTCCACGACTAACGAATCACCGTAGGTGGCGCTGCGCTGACCTGCGGCTATTCTCTCTAATCCCTAACGGGATACTTGTGGGTAATGACCAGGAGTCGACGAGTCCTGCGGCTTTGGGCTCGTCGCCTCGTCCACTGCGACAGAAATTGATCGTGCGTTGCTTAGCGTCGTCGTTTCTTCTTACGCGTCATCGGATTGAGACTGCGCCGCACTTCGACGACAGGTTCTTCTGGTTCAGGTTGTTGCTCGGCAGCGGTCGGAGGCGGCTCGAAGCCATCGAGTGAATCGCGAATCAGTTCTTTGTTGATCCGCCGCTCGATGCTGGTCAGCATTTCGCCTTCGCCGGGGACGACAAAGGTAAACGCGATCCCGTCGCGGCCCATTCGTCCGGTGCGGCCGACGCGGTGCACGTAGTCATCGCAATCTTGAGGGACATCGAAATTAACGATGTGCGAAATGGTTGTGATGTCGATACCACGTCCCACGACGTCGGTTGCGATCAGCAGTTTAAGTTTACGGTCGCGGAGGCTTTGCAGCACGCGGTCACGCTCTCGCTGTTGCAGGTCACCGTGAATGCAAGCACAGGCGCCGTGGTAGATCCGAGACAATTGCCGGCTCAATCGGTCCGTGCCGCGTTTGGTGCGACAGAACACGATCGCTTGCTCGGGATCTTCGCGTTCGAGCAATTGTTCAAGCAATTCGACTTTGCGGTTGTTCTCAACAGTAAAGTACCGCTGTTCGATCGTATCGACAGCCATCTCGTTCTGGCAGCAGTCGATCACTGTCGGATCGGACATGTAGCTTTCTGCGAGTCGGCGAACGACGGGTGGCAGGGTTGCTGAGAGCAGCAGGGTTTGACGATTACGCGGGCACTTGCGCATGATTCGTTCGATCTGCGGCCGGAATCCGATATCGAGCATCCGGTCGGCTTCATCGAGGACCACGCACCAGGCCTTGTCGAGCCGCAGTGTGCCGCGTTGCAGGTGGTCGTGAACGCGGCCGGGCGTACCGACGACGATCTGAACACCGTTCTCGAGTTGTCGCAGTTGGCGGTTCATGTTCTTGCCACCCGAGAGCACGGCGATCTCGGTGGGCACGCCGTGAGCCAATCTCGCCGTTTCACTGGCGACCTGGTCGGCGAGTTCACGCGTGGGCACGATGATGATCGCTTGCGGGTCGCGGCAATCTTCCAGCGAATCGAGCTGCTCGAGAATGGGGATGGCGAATGCTGCGGTTTTTCCCGTTCCCGTTCGGGCTTGGCCGATCACATCGCAGCCGTCGAGGGCGTAGGGGATCAACGCGGCTTGGATCGGTGACGGTTTGGTGAATCCGGCCTCGGCGACCGCTTCTCGCATGACCGGCGAGAGGTCCAACTCATCAAAGGATTCGGTTTCGGGCGGCAAAACGACAGGCCCGACCGACTCTAGAAGCTCGATGGCATCGTCGTTGTCTTCGAATCGCTGTGGTTTTCCACGGCGACTGTTGCGGGCGTTTCTGGGACTCTTGGTATAGCTCATCCCGAAAGTTTATCCTGTCAGTGCGGTTTGCGACACTCCCTGTGTATAGGGAAATCACGATTTGTTGCTCGCAGGCGAGCCGCCGCCGTGAGCGGACCTCAGGTCCGTGGCGGGTCGAGCAGTCGAGCGATGTTTTCCTCATCCTGATTTTCGGAAGTGGCGACGAAAATTCCCGTATCGACGAAGGGCTCGACCTGCTCGCCACGGATGGAGGCGGCGAGGGTTTTCACGGCGAGGTAGCCGATCCGGACAGGATCCTGCAATACGATTGCTGAAACGTGTCCGACCTTCATTCCCTCCCGCAGCGAATCGCTGCTATCAAAGGCGATTAATTTGACTTTCCCGGCCAGGTCACGATCCCGGATGGCTCGCAGCATGCCTTCGGCATTCGGCTCGCACGTGGTGAAGACGCCGTCGACCTCGTCGCCAAAACGATTCAGGAGCGATTGGGATTTATCGACAGCCGACTCGGTCGTCGTGCCCGCGTATTGATCGCTGCTGATGACCTCGATGTTGGGATACTTCGCGATGCCTTCGAGAAATCCTTGTTCTCGTTGATGCGTGCTCTCGCTGCCTTGTTGGTACCGTAGACAGATCACCTTGCCACCATCGTCGCCCAAGCTGTCTGCCATTGCGTCGGCTGCCATCTGGCCGCCACGAAAATTGTCCGTCGCCACATAGGAAACAAAATCTGCTGCATCGGCGTTCAATCCACTATCCATGATCACGACGGGCACGCCCGCTCGGCCGGCTTCCTCGACCGGTCGTACCAACGCATCGGCGTCCAGCGGTGCCAAGCAAATCCCATCGACGCCCGAGTTCAAGAAACTCTCAAAGACACTGATCTGCGCACTGCGATCGCTCTCTTTGGAAGGCCCTTTGAACGTGATCCGAACACCGGTTTCTTCGCCAGCCTGTTCAGCGCCACTGCGTATGGACTGCCAAAAAATATGGTTCTCTCCTTTAGGGATCACAGCGAAGTGCAGTTCGCCTTGCTCAGCCGTTGTCGGCGTCGTCTCCGCTTGGGGTGGTCGACAACCGCACACCAAAAGCAACAGTGCGAGCGAATGAATTCCGAGCGAAAGTTTCGGGAAGTTAACCAAGACCATGGGAGTGCAATCCAGACGGCGAACGAGTCGTTAAACAGTAAAAAGGTAAGTTTTAAAACGAACAGCTTACCGCATTTTTTGCTGGCAATTGTCTGGCAGCGGCCAGGAAAGAAGACAAGTTCAAAAATCTTTTTAAACTTGGCTTGACCCGCGAAAGCGATCCCGGCTAAGTTTCCCCCATCGTCGCAAGCGGGTTGTTTCGGCAAGTCGCTCGCGGCAGAAGATGTTCATAGAAAGGAACGTTTTTCGCATGGGTCACGTTGGCATGATTGCTGGCATGGCTGCGAAGAGAGTGAAGAGCATGGGGTCACGGATGGCACCATCTCATCATCGAGTTTCACTGTGTTCAGGTAGTTCGAGCGGTGCTAGCATGGATGCGATGCACTCACTCGAACATTTTTGCATCGCGGTATCAGCGACTTGCAACCCGCGAGGCTTTCAGCGATAATCGAGATCCTCAGGGAAGCCCTCTGAGGCACTCCGCAACTGCAGCGATACGCTCCGGCCTAGGCTGGCAATCGATTGCATCGTTAGCAACCATTCAGAAGCGACCACCGGCTCCCGGAACAGAAGCGCGTTGTCCTCCGCCCCCCTAGGACCTCGTACTTTCCGGGAGCTTTTTTTATGCGCTCTCGAAACGCGCTCTCGAAACTGAGCATCCTCTCTTGCGCTGGACCATCGCGTCTCGCTATAAGTGACCCTAACGGGACGGCGTTACTTGAAGTGGAAAGCTTTTGCGAAGTGGCGGTGTCCCTCCCCAAAACGCGGCCCGTGTTCGCACATGGTCACTGCGTAGAGATTCGCCACTCCCTTTTCAGCGAGACGCACGGATGCGACGCAGAGCGGTTAGCAGATACGATCTCCAGGTTCGCACGCGTAGGCAAACCGAGCAGACCACGCACCGCCGCGCCGACCGGTCTCGACGTCGCAAAAAGATTGCCCTGTGCGCGGCAATGTTCGTCGTGCTGCTGATCGCGGCAGCACCGAGTTTGGTGAGCCATTCGCCGATCGGCCGCTCGCTCATCGCCGAAAACTTGGCACAATACGGCTGGGTTGCAGAAGTCGAACGAGTCCAACTCGGCTGGGTGACGGCCCTTCATCTCACCAACCTTGAATTGACGGGAGAGCGGGCTGGCTCGACGATCGCGGTGGGCGAAGTGCAGACGACGCTGACACTGCCCGGTTTGCTATCCAGCCAGCTTGCCCGCGGCCGCTTCGGCGAGATCTTTCTGCGTGACGTCCAGGTGACCTGTGGCGTCGAGAGCGGCAGCAGCACCATCGAGAGAGACCTCACCGACCTGCTAGAACCATCGGATCCACCGCAAGAGATCCAGCCGGAAGGCTCGCTTCAAATCCAGGGTTTGCGAGTGGACGTGACCGACCTCGCCACAGTATCCACGTGGTCTCTCAAGCAGTCCAACGCGTCGATCGAGATCGATGCCGAAGCTTGGACCACAACGTGGCAGGGAGTGCTCAGCCAACCGGGCGGAGGAGAGGGCTCACTCCAAGGTGAGGCCGTTGTGAGCGGGACGCCGGGTGAAAACGCGGCAACGTCGTTGCAGATGGAAGCCGATTCTCTGCCGCTCTCTGTCCTCAGTCTGGTTGCGCGGCGGTTGCCCGACAGTAAATTGCCTGCTGAGATCACGGGAGATTTGACCGGCAGTGCGTTCGTGGACCTGCCTCCGTCGGGGTACCCTCGCGTATCGCTGCATCAAATTGAGCTGCGCGGATTGGCTGCCTATGATCCGGCGACCGAGACACGGTTGTGGAGCAACGAGCTGACATTGCTCGATGGCGAGTGGACCTGGCAGCCTGGCCGCATCGTGGCCCGGCACGTCTCGGCGAAAACAGACTTCGCGACTGTGTCGATCAATGGGACCTTCTCCGATTCAATCTCGCTCGCCGGTGCTGGATCAAATCCGCTGGCGTGGCTCGATCAAGTGGACGCGACAGCGGATGTGGCAATTGACCTGCCACGACTGCAAGCGGCGATGCCCAGCGTGCTGCCGCTTCGTCGCAGCGCGACGTTGCACCGGGGGACGATCCATGCGACGATCGAGCCGCTGCCCGACCACGATGTTGCTGCCGGCCAGGCTCGGTCGAGACGGCGTCGCTTGGTGATCCATACCGACACGATCGAAGCAACCGCGCAGGGCAAAGCGGTTGCGATTGCACCCATGGACGCGACCGCGATTGTCGCTAGCGACGCGGCCACTCTCGCGGCGGAACGCTTTGAACTCAATAGTCCATTTGCTCGGGTTGATGGTCAGGGCAGTCTCGCGTCAGGTGCCGCGGAGCTGAATGTCGATTTCGGGAAACTCGTGCAGATGCTGCAACCTCTGTTCGAACTTGACCAACAGGACTTGCAGGGTGACGTCACGACAACAGTGCGGTGGGACGCCGAGCCCGGCGGTCTGTGGAGGTTGCGGGGGAACAGTCGCATCGATCACTTGATGGTTCAATTCGATGCCGACCGCCGATTGCGACAGTCACAACTCACCTCCACGCTCGATATCGAGGGGCGCTGGTCCAGCTCGGCCGGGAGCTGGTCGCTCGATGAACTCTCACGCGGAAGTCTGCGAGTTCAATCCGATGGGGTTCAGACCGATGTCCAATTGGTGCAGGCCGTGCAGGCACCCAACCGTGAGCGGATGCTGCCGCTGCAGATTCACGCCGAGGGACGAGTCGAATCGATCCACGAGATGCTCCATCCATGGGTTCCAGATCTGCCAGCCGACATTCAAGGCGGTTTTGATACCTCGGCGAGCGTCCAAATCAATGGGGCGGGCGACGTGCTCCTGCAGAGCATGGAAGGCCAGCTCCGGGGGCTGCAAGTTCCGCTCGATGATCAGTTGATCAGTCAAGATGTTGTCAAGGTTGAGTTCCAGGGGAAAGCTCTTTGGCCTCGCCAGGAGTTGACGATTCGTGCGCTTTCGATCAACGGGGATGCGATCTCCGCAGCGGTGAAGGGGCAGTGGATCAATGACATGACCGATTTGGACGTCGTTTGGGATGTTGATCTCGACCGCCTGCAAGCCACAGCGACGCAGCGTATCGCTCGTCAGCCGCAGGAACATCATGCGGCCCACGGCGCCGGCTACGAGCATCCGCTCAGCAACCGGGAGACCGGCAGCCACATACAAACCGTTGGTTTTACTCAGAACCTGTCAACGGCGAGTGGTCCATGGAGCGTGGGAGGCAAGATCGCAGGGAACACGATCATTGTCGGTGACCGGCAAACGCTGCACTGCCAAACCCGGATCACAGGCCGTGACTTGAAGCTTCACGAGCGAGTCGCGGGGGCGAACCCTCCGCAAACTTCGCTGATATGGAGTGAGCCAGCGTTGAAGATCGAGGGCCAGTTTGAATTTCAGCCACCGGCTCAAAAGCTTGCGACCGAGTCGCTGCAGATTTCCAGCGATTGGTGCGCCGCCACCTTGGCGGGTGCTGTTTCGTGGCAGGATGCCGCCACGGACGTGCAACTGCGTGGGCCGGCGCGTTTCAAAATGGACGAGGTCGCGAGCCATCTCAGCCGTCTGAGCGGTGTCCCGATTCAGGCCGAGGGACTGCACGAAACGCAGCTGGAGTTGCTCTACGCTCAGCACGCTCCCGACGAGTACGCCTTTTCGATTCAGGGAACGCTGGGATGGGAGACCGTGGACACTGCAGGCATGCTTTTCGGGCCCAGCGAAGTTCCGTTTCGGATGACCGAGGATGTCGTGTCGATCGCCCCGAGTCGTATTCCGGTGTTGGGAGCGAGTCGACTGTCCACGCCGATGATCGGTCCCCAGGTGCCGCCGTTGACGGACACGCCTTCTCCCTCGCCGAGTGGCGAGATCCTGATTGCTGGCGATGTGCATTACCGCCCAGAGTTGTGTGTAGAGCTTCGCCCCGGGCCGATCGCTCGAGATGTGCAGCTCACCCCCGAGATGACGAGCCAATGGCTGAAGTACATGGCACCGATCGCTGCGGACGCGGCCCGAGTCGAGGGTACGTTCCACGCCGATATTGAGCACGCGGTGGTCTGGATCGACGATCCACGGCGCAGCGAGGTGCGGGGCCGATTGGATATTGAACGCGTGCAGATGAATGCCGGACCCTTGGCCGATCAAGTCATTGCAGGAGCGCGGCAGCTGCAGGCCTTGGCGGCGCTCGGGAACACCACCCAGCCACCGCAGACGGGACGGACACTGATTACCCTGCCCGCGCAGAGCGTCGAATTTCATGTTTCCCAGGGCGCTGTGACACATCGCGCCATGCTGCTCGATATCGACCGCGCACGCGTGGTGACGAGCGGGCAAGTTGATTTTGACGGACGCCTCGACTTGATCGCCCAGATTCCACTCGACGCGAAATGGCTCGGCAGCGATCTGCGTGGGCTCGCCGGGCAAACCTTGACGTTGCCAATCGACGGGACGCTCAATCGACCGAGTCTCGATTCAGACGGCATTCGCCGCGTGGCGGCCGATTTCGGAGTCAAGGCGGCTCAAGATGCAGCCGGCAACTATCTGCAGCAGCAGTTCGGTCGCGGCCAGCAACAACTCGAACAGGGGATCAATAAGGGATTGGAAAAGCTTCGCTTCGACAACCTCTTCGGTAACTGATGACGGTTTCCGCAATTGCATGTCGACTTTGATGCTGTTCGGATGTGAGCATCGCATTCGCTGCGAACCGGACTTTGCTCAAGTGCTTGATCGTATATGATCAAGCACCCTCGCCGATCGGTGGTGGCCAACGTAGACGGCGCTCAAGCCTGACTCCACACCAAGCGCGCTCCTTTTTGGAACAGCAATATGGATTATGTTCTCCTTTTTACTTACCTTTCCATTGCCATTGGTTTCTCCTTTCTCTGCTCCATTGCGGAAGCGGTATTACTATCGATCACGCCGAGTTACATCGCCGAACGCCGCAAGGATAAGTCGCAATCGGCCCAGCGAATCATTGCGTTGAAGGAGAATATCGATCGGCCGCTCGCGGCGATCCTGAGCCTCAATACGATTGCCCACACGGTCGGTGCAGCAGGAGTGGGGGCTCAAGCTGCCAATATGTTCGGCGATAAGTACGTTGGTGTCATCAGTGCGGTGTTGACGCTGCTGATACTCGTGCTCAGTGAGATCATTCCCAAGACGATCGGGGCACTGCATTGGCGAAAACTCGCTGGCGTCGTAGCGATATTTGTGCGTTGGTTGATCGTGCTGATGTTCCCGTTGGTGTGGCTCTCTGAGATTCTCACACGCTGGCTCGCCGGCAACGAGAAACAGAAACTGGTTACCCGGGCCGAGATCAGGGCGGTGGCGGAGCTGGGAACAAACGAGGGCCTGCTGAAGGAGAGCGAGTCTCGCATTATCGAAAATCTGCTGCGGCTCGAGTCGATTACCGTCGAAGATGTCATGACCCCAGCAACGGTCGTCATCTCGATGGAGCAATCCAACACACTTTCCGACGTGGTCGATGAGGTCTCGGCGCTGCCGGTCTCTCGGATTCCGCTCTATCATAATCGTCGTGACGCGGTGTCCGGATTTGCTCTGCGAAGCGATCTGCTCACAGCGGTTGCGGCAGGTGATCTCGATCGGACGCTGGAATCATTCTCCCGTGAGCTCCTTGCTGTTCATGAAGACGATAGCCTCACGAGCGTTTTCGATGCGCTTCTCGATGCCCGTGCCCACATCGCGATCGTGATGGATAAGTTTGGTGGCGTCGAAGGAATCGTCACGCTCGAAGACGTGCTGGAAACGTTGTTGGGGTTGGAGATTGTCGACGAGCAGGACGAAACCGTCGACATGCAGAAGTTGGCACGTGAGCGATGGAAGGAGCGCCTGAAGAAGCAGGGGATCCGGGCAGAGAGTGGTGACCACTGAGAGATCACCGCATCGTTAAGCAGGCGTTGCCCTGTCGATGACCCACGCGTACCCCGAACGGGATGATTTTCAACCCCATTCGGGGTTAGCACTTAAATGGCGCGTCGCATCCGGTGGTGTTCGCTTGCGCTCAAACCACCCGGCTATTATTCTTAACGCCTTCGGCGTCGAACAGCTCGTGGGCAAAGGACGGGGCGTTGCCTGGAATTATCTTGATTTCGCTGAAAAATCGCGCTCGATTTGAGAATTTCAGAAAAAAATCGGTGATGTGCGCTGCAGCGGCACCCGTTGAGAGTGTCCTCCCCCGCAGCCAGTGGCGGATCTTTCAAGTGGTGCCGTCGCAACCACTAGCTGCTCGGTAAGGGCGCCCCGACTCCATTTCGGCGTCCAGACGCGTTTTATTCGCCGTCGTCGCATTTGCCTTTTTGAAGGTGATCCATGCCCTCCCAAAATGCTATCGGACGCAAAACGTTACTGCGGCGACGCAAAACGTCATCCTAGAACAGGGATTTGTCTATTTAAACTAGATGCCTGTCATGGCACTCCGGTGGGGTGCTGTGCATGGATCTTTAGGAATCTGGTGATTAGACGGACCGTCTAATTGTTGCGAACCGGAGATGCTCGTGTCAGTTCTATGCAGAAAGTCTACGAGCGCACGGCACCGACCGCAGTTGGCGAGTCGTGAGGATTCATTCTACTTCTTTTGACTTATTTAGAGAGGCATTGAGATGAATGTTAGATCAATCAAACGTGGCTTCACGTTGGTAGAGCTACTCGTTGTGATCGCGATTATTGGAGTTTTGGTTGGGCTGCTGTTGCCTGCCGTCCAGGCAGCCCGCGAAGCAGCCCGGCGGATGAGTTGCAGTAATAATTTCAAGCAGATTGGCTTGGCGATTCACAACTATCATGCCACCTACCAGCAGCTTCCGGTGCAGGGCGGTGGAACGCAAGGCACCCATGCCGGACGGCACGAAAGTGGTCCTCGGGGTAACAACCGGCTGGAACGCTCGGCCTTGGTCGCGCTGACTCCGTTTTTTGAGCAGCAAGCGTTATGGCAGCAGATCAGCAATCCCTTTCAAACGACTGATAGCAGCGGAACGATTCGAACCTACAACCCAATGGGGCCTTGGCCTGGGATGCCACTTTCGGCTCACTTGAATTGGGGCAACTACGATCCATGGCTGACGAACATTCCGACGCTTCGTTGCCCGAGCGATCCCGGCACGGGGCTTCCTGCGACCGGACGGACGAACTATGCGATGTGCACGGGCGACTCGTGTGATACGGGGTACGGCGGTGCACTCAATCGTGCCACCGGGGCCACTCAAACCGGTGGTTCGCCTCCGATGAACTCACGCGTTCAAGCCTCACAGCGTGGAGCCTTCGTGGTCCAACTCGATTCTAAGTTTCGCGACATTCTTGACGGATTGTCCAACACAATCGTCGCTGGCGAAATTCTGACAGACTTGGGTGATCGCGATGCACGGACGCACCTCGCCGATAATGTTCCCATGAACATTCTCAACATGGGCGGCAATCTTGGTTGCCGTCAGAGTCTTGATCCGCAGCGACCCCAGTTCTGGGCTCAAGACCCTTCGCCGAACCGCTTGACGGGCAGTGGTGAAGAGCGTCGCGGTATGAAGTGGGCTTCGCTGCTTCCGATCTATTCTCAAATGGTGACGATCTTGCCACCCAACGCTGAGCTCTGCGGAAACAACTTCTACTATTCAATCGTCGTCGCCCCGCCGAGCAGTCGGCACCAGGGCGGCGTGCATGTGTTGATGGGCGATGGAGCAGTGAAATTTGTCACGGATTCCATCGAGGCTGGCAACCCTGAACGCGGTCAAGTGGGCATCCACGCCCAGCATACCGATCCCGAATCGCGGGCGGGGATTGGAAGTCCGTACGGCCTGTGGGGAGCGTTGGGAACTCGCGCGTCACGCGAAATCGTGCAGGATTTTTAACGATCCGCGCCTGACCGACCGTCGCTTCCCTTTTCAGATTTGATTACGATTGCAGGAACAAGTTATGAACATTCAATCACTGCCGCTATTGTTTTTGACCGCTTGCCTCGCTGTTTCTGGGTGCGGCTCGGACACGCCGACTGTGCCCACTGATCAAAGTGAGATGGAGGCATATCTGGAAGAGCATCCCGAGCTCGTTATTTCTGACGAAGAACTGAATTCGGAGCCAGAATCCGGTGATATCGATTGACGGTCTCAGGCGTCGGTGATTTCACTTTCTCATGACATCATCCGGAGCGACCTGTACATGTCCTTGCTGTTCACTCGACGCGACGTGCTGGCGTCGATCGCTATCTCGATCGCGTTCGTCGCTAACGCTCCGATAGGGGCGAGCGACGACGCCCCGCCGAACGTGTTGTTCCTATCGATCGACGATCTCAATGACTGGACCGGGTGTCTAGCCGGGCATCCCCAGGCGAAAACCCCAAATATTGATCGGTTGGCTGCCGGTGGAGTCCTGTTCCGCAACGCGCATTGTTCGTCGCCCTCATGCAACCCGTCACGGACAGCGGTGATGACGGGGATGCCGTGCTATCGGTCGGGGCTATACGACAACCGACAACGCATGAGAACGGTCCTCCCTGACGCGGAGTTGATCCCGCGGTACTTTTCGCGGCATGGATATTGGTCGGCAGGATCCGGCAAGATCCTGCATTACTTTATCGACCAAAACTCCTGGGACGATTACTTTCCGGATCGATCGACCGAGAACCCGTTCCCGCGGACGCTCTATCCAGAGAACCGTCCGGTTAGTCTACCGCGTGGCGGCAGCTGGCAATATGTCGAAACCGATTGGGGGCCGTTGGATGTCAGCGACGAAGAGTTCGGCGGTGACTGGTTGGTCTCGGACTGGATCGGCAAACAGCTTCGTAGGCAGCACGACAAGCCTTTTTTTCTTGCCTGCGGGATCTATCGGCCGCACGAACCCTGGTTCGTCCCGAAGAAGTATTTCGACCAGTTCCCGTTGGAGGAAATCCAACTGCCGCCCGGATATCGTGCGGACGACCTGGACGACCTACCTCCCGCGGGAAGGAAACGCGGCCCCAATCGCTACTTCGAACACATTCTTCAAGAGGACCAATGGAAGCGGGGCGTTCAGGGGTACCTCGCTTCGATCGCGTTCGCCGATGCCATGGTCGGCCGCGTTTTAGATGCGCTCGAACAAGGTCCCAATGCAGACAACACCATCGTGGTGTTATGGAGTGACCATGGATGGCACCTCGGTGAGAAACAGCACTGGCAGAAATACACCGCGTGGCGATTGTGCAGCCGAGTTCCTCTGATTATCCAAGCCCCGCGTGGAGTCCCTGGTCTTCCTCAGGGGACGACGGCCGGCCAAATCTGTGACCAGCCGGTGAGTTTGGCGAGCCTCTATTCGACGCTGACGGATATTGCTGGACTGCCGCCGAAAGAAGGTTCCACAGAACCCAGTTTGGTACCGATTTTGAAAGACCCGGAGTCCGCCTGGCCTCACGTGGCCATCACCCACCTGCAAAGGCCGAATAACTACGGCATCAGTGGCAAGCGATATCGGTATATCCATTACGATAACGGGGACGAAGAACTTTACGACATCCAAATGGATCCATACGAATGGACCAATCTAGCCGACGACCCTGCGTTCGCCGCTCAGAAGGCATCGCTGCGGGCCCGTGCGCCGCATGATTTCGCCCAATTCGTTCCTGCCGATGGGGGAACGCTACCGGCGTTGACGTGGCACACGGACATCGAGTCGCTTCCCCCCGCGATTCCAAATGACACGGAGTTGGAGATTTTCTTCCACAACAAAAGCGGTCAGCCCGTGGAAATTGTGCGGGTCGACGCTGACAAAAGCCGGCACTCGTACGGGATTCTCGAGACGGGCTGGTTCAAACCCTATACGAGCCGTAGCGGACAAGTTTGGTTGGTAAAGAGCAACAAGAACCAACTCATGGGGTACTTTCTCAGTGGCAATGAATCCGCTCAGGCAGTCATTCCCTAACCGCTCGAGACTCCCGCTGAGTCCGGCATTGCGGCAGATTGATTTCGCCAGACGTACCCATTCAACCAAAGGTTCATTGGAACGATGATTCACCGACTGCTCATTCTGCTACTCGCGTTCATCTCGGTGTCTTTGCTCTCGAGAGCCGGGGCCGATGATTTGGCTTCGCCTAAGACCCCTGTCACGGCAGACACCACACTCGAGGTGCAGCAGGAGTCGAACCCTGTGATTGACGAGGTGGACTGGGCTGAGATGCTCGCGGCACATGACATGATTTGGGAACAGCTACCACGCGGTTGGAAAGAGGCCCCGTTTTTGGGTAACGGAGAGCTGGGCACGATGATGTATCAGCTCGACCGGCGCACGTTGCGATGGGATGTGGGGTGCTCGGCCGCTCATGATCATCGCCCGTTGGAACAGGATGATCTCACCGAAAAGAATGTCACGGTGCTCAATCGCGGGCGGCACTTCATCGGGCATTTGGAGATGAAGTCTCCAGCGGTCCTGGCCGGCGGTACGGCGCGACTGGCGTTGTGGGACGCCGAAGCGACAGGGACGCTTCATTCCGCGGCGGGCAGTGCGGATTGGTCTGCTCTGGTGCATGCCACAGAGCCAGTGATGCGGTTGCAATGCAAGGCGGAGGGGGATCTTCAGGGCATGTCGTTTTCCTATGTCGCTGAGAAGGCAACCAATCCTCGTGCGATCCGCGCCAAGACCCCGCGGGTTCCCGCCAACCCGCCTGCAGTGCTCTCCGAACTCGCCGACGGGGTACAAACGGCAGTTCACCATCTGCAGGCCGGCGGCCAGACGGCTGTTGCGTGGAAACAACTCAACGTCGCCGGTGAGCAGCGGCTATGGTTGAGTGTGCAGCACAGTTTTCCCGGAGATGAGGCGTCAGCCAAGGCAATCGAGGCCGTCCGAAACGCGGTGGCTGCCGACGAAGACGCTTGGTTGCAATCCCATCGAACTTGGTGGCATGAGTACTATCCGGAAAGCTTTGTCTCGACCGGCGACCCCTTCTGGGACGCGTTTTATTGGGCCCAGCAGTACAAGATCGCATCGGCGACCCGCGACAAGGGTTGGATTCTCGATAACCAAGGTCCATGGCTGCAACCGACGGCATGGAATGCGATTTGGTGGAACCTCAACGCGCAGCTCTCGCATAGCGGATTCGCCACGGCCAACCGGCGGGCGATGGGCTCGGCGTTAAGCCATCAACTCGATATCCATCGTGACAACCTCGCGCGCAATGTCGCTCAGGAGTATCGCGCCGATTCCTATGCGATCGGTCGCAATACGTCGGGCTGGGATCTCTTGGGATACGCTGGCCAGCCTGGCACCGGCCGGCCGCCAATGGATCGATTGATCGGTCGCGAGTGTGGAAACTTGCTATGGGCACTGCACAACGTGGATCTGGAGTATCGCTACTGGCAGGACACCGAACTGCGCGACCAGGTGCTCTACCCGCTCCTCCTGCGGGCGGTGAATTACTACCGTCATTTTCTGGTCGAAAAGGACGACGGTCTATTGCACCTGCCGCAAACCTACAGCCCTGAATACAGGCTGGCCGAGGACTGCACCTACGACCTCGATCTATTGCGTTGGGGCAGCGGCCGATTGCTGGAATTGGCAGCGGAAAAAGGGCTCTCCGAGCAAGACCAACCCCTGATCGCGTCATGGACAAAGATCCAGCGAAAACTCGTGCCGAGTTACACCAATGAGACGGGGCGTATGATTGGGCGCGATGTCGCCCTTTCCGGTCCGCACCGTCATTGGTCGCATTTGCTGGCGATCTACCCACTGCGCAGCCTCACTCCCGAAACGCCTGAGGACCGCGAGATGATCACCATCAGTCTGAACCACTGGCATTCCTTCAAAGCGGGGCTGGCCGGTTACTCCGCCACCGGTGGCGCCTGCATGGCAGCGCTGCTGGGCGATGGCGATCAGGCCCTCGAGTTTCTCAATCGGTTGAAGCCCTTTCTGCATGCGAACACGTTCTATTCCGAAGCGGGCTCGCTGCCGGTTATTGAAACACCTCTGCACGGGGCCACCGCCATGCAAGAAATGCTGCTGCAGAGTTGGGGCGGCCGACTGCGTATCTTTCCTGGGGCGCCATCAGCGTGGCCTGGTATTCAATTTCACCAGCTTCGTGGGGAGGGCGCATTTCTCGTGAGCGCCCGCCGCGAACAGGGTGAAACAAAATGGGTGTTCATTGAGGCCACTGTCGGAGGCAGCGTGGAGGTGGATCCGAGCTTAGCTGCCGTAGAGTGGACGAGTTCCAAGAACGTGACTGTGAAAGAGGCCGGCGACGGCATCTATGAAGTCAATTCGCCGCCCGGCGGCTGGGTGGTGTTCTCTCCCAAAGGCGAACTCGACGCGAAGATGTCCGTCACCCCCGTGCCGGTAAATGGCCCCCCTCATCGCTTCGGAAAACCGCAGAAGAGACGTGTTCGCTGAGAGGCAGAGCTTCGTGCCGAAGGCAGATGGGGACTCTGATTGATCCAGTTAGTCAGTTACCCACCAATTCGCTCCCCCGTGTGACAAGCACACGGGGGAGCCAACTTGTGGGTAATCAACAGCTCGTCGCCTCGTCCACTACAAAAACCGAGACATATTCATCGTGTGTTGCTTACAGCCTTTCCAGCGTCGATCTGCTGGCGTTTTCAATTCTCTCGAATCAGTGACTTCGAGAGTTTGTTCTGCAGTGTGGCGAGGCGTCCCGCGTGTGTTGAGTCGATGCGGTACCATAGAACGCATCGTCACTATCACCTCCGCCGCCGCGCCCGTGAACTGCTGACAACGGACTAGCGGAACTTGCGTATCGTCGTTGCTAGAAACCGGCTATCGGGAACCGAGAATGACAAGGGTGCGCGCTGCACTATGCCGATGGTATCCACTCCGGAAAGTATGCCCGTTACATTTCAAACGAGCTAATGCACCCATCCAGCATCACTAATCGTGGCCGGTGTTCATGAATCCGTCGTGAGCGAATCCATTGTCTCATGGTCGTGCGATGGACGACTTCGAGATCGACCGATAGACGGATTCGAGTGTCAAGGATAGACAGAAGTTTGGAAGAAAGATGAAGGGCGAAGACATGGTCGCGATTGTTCGAGGAAACAGAGATGCTGGTTGTGAAGGACCTCGTGCGAAGCGCGCATCGGTTGGTGCTCGCGACGGGCGGAGCCGTCGGTCGACAATACAGCACTGCCCGCTGGAGTGCTCGGGGAGAATGAACTGAAGTGATTCCCTTTAAGCACATCAGGAACGCATTGGGGTCAGTACGCAGCGATCTCAGCTGAATTCACCCTGAACCTTTGACCGGGCGTGCGGCTCTTCGTGTGCAGGGACGCCCAATGCTAAGCAGGTCGGCTCACAAGAATTGTGTGGAATCATTTCTCCCGATGTGCTTATACTGCATACGGTTCGTCCGTGGGACTTTGGGGCAACTTCCGCATTAGCCTCTGAAGCTGAAGAGCTCGTTGTCCTATCCTATTCCCCGGGCGAACCATTTTTTGGGAGCCACGAAAGTCAGCTGTGAAGAGCGCATCTCAGATCCGAGACGAATTCTACGCGGCTCAGAAAGAGGCGAGCGAACGGGAAGATCTCGTCATGTTCATCAACGCGTGCTTCGCGGCGACTGGTCAGACCGAATACTACTCCGGTCGCGATCGCGGTCGCGTGTCAATTGACTTTCTACATAGCTACGTGCTGGCGAACTACCGCGCGGTCTATCGCCGCGTTCTGGCCGCCGGGGTCAATGATTTCAATCGAGCACGGATCGTCATGAAGCTTCTCGAGGCCGGAGCACCGAATGACGAGAATGATCGGGGCGAGGAAGGCAGACTGATCTCGGAGACGCTGCGCAGCCTTCCTGCCAATCGTGTGTTCGCGTTGTTCAACCGATTGCGAACCATGAAAATCAACAATCGTCGTAGCCGCGCGGTTGTTCGCGACTACATGAAATCGCGAGCCAATCCAGTATTCGATGCGGTGAAGTATCGGACGAAAATTCGCGTCGCGGCGCGCCATGCTCATCTGAAACTCGACGAGGAACAGGGGCAGTTTCTATTCGCACTGAAGTCACAGAAGCGGTTTCAATCGCCTCTGTTTGATTCGTTCTTGCGTGCACACTATTCCAAACAGGCGGTCTATGAGTTGCCCTACTCGGTAGCGGAAGGGTTTTCGGCGAGGCATGAAATTCCTCGGTCGGAGTTCATGCGGAAGATCCAACCGCAGATGACACATACTGAGAAGCAACGGACCCAATCGACTGCCGGGAGACTCGGCATTGACCCGCCCAGCGTCGATATGACTCGGACTCCGCTGACGAAGTTGGCGATCTATGTGATGGGGCTGTCGCTGGAGGAACGCCAGTGCCGGGCAGTCGAGTTACACGATTCGCTTCGCGTTTCGGCGGCGAGAGCCTCGCGAAAGCGCCCAGTTCAACTTGGGAAGGTTGCTGCTGTTCTCGATCGCAGCCAATCGACCTGGGGAACGCGAGAAAGGCGTCGGCGTCCTTTGGCTGTCGCAGTCGCTGTCCACTATTTGCTAGCTGCGAGTACGGATGCCTTGCGGACGTTTTGGACGCCATCACGTGTTGAACAGCCGAATTCAGCGTCGGGCAGTGACCACGTCTTTCTGATCGAAGCGGGTGGACAGACCGATTTGGCCTCCCCGCTGCTGGCCGCCATCGAGTGGCAACCCGAGAACATCGTCATCATTTCCGATGGGTACGAGAACGCACCCGTCGATGCAACGGATCAAATCATTCGCGTCTATCAGCAACGGCTCGCACGATCCCACGCAATCGCTTTCATTCACGCCAATCCTGTGTTCGATCCCGATCATTTTTCGCCCAAACCGCTCGGTCGCTCGCTGACCACGATCGGCCTCCGCGACGCCGAAGACCTGGGTGCCTCGATGGGCTTCGCCAAGTTCGCAGCTGGGGAAGCGTCCCAGGCGGAACTCGAGACCTACCTTGGGAATTTGGCTGCTCGTTTTATCGGAAATCACCATGACTGATCTCAAGCGAGTGATGAGCGGCCTACCATTGAGCGGGCTGACGCTGGCACCGCCGCAAGTGTTCGGCAGCGTTCGATTGGTGCCGCTGATTCGCACTGACAACCGCGACGACTTACGCTTGTCGCGACGTGTCTATCCCGAAGATTTCGCATTCGTCGAAGTCGATCCGAAGACAATCTACGCCAGCTACGTACCGCACGGGCTGGTGGCAAACTGGACGACCGATGGCGGAGCAGTTTTTGGATCGCAACTGGCGCGGGCAACGAAGAAGAAGGACGGCAAGTCGTACGGTCAATTTGTTACTGCTCGCGGATTGCGAAAGATGGTTCGACGCGAAGGCAAGACCCAACTTCGTTTTCTACCTTTGCACGTGGCCATGGAAGGATTGCTCGCGTTACATTTTGGTGGTCCTGATATTGCGTGGACCGAGTACTCTCACTCTGTGATGCGTTCCGGCTTGTCTCCTCGAAGCGAAGTCGTTGCGCCGGGCGAGCAGATCGCAGGCCTCGATGATGCGCTTCGATTGTTTGAAGTTCATGACAATCAAGTCGGCATGATAGTGTTTGTTGCTGAGACGCTGGCATCCGCGTTTGTCGTGCCTCATCCGGACGACTACACCAACCTGCACCGTACCTTGATTGCTGACTTCTACGGTGAGCTGATCTGGCAGCATGGTTTCTACGGCACCGAGAACGTGGTTCTACCTGATCCGATCGAGGTCGAGTCGATCAACAGCCTAGCGGATCTTCGTCGCGAGGTGGATTGCTTGCGAAGCCGGTGGGCCGAGATGAATGAGATGATGTCGCCGGCGTTGTTCGATCGTCCCTACCACAGCGAGCGTATTTATCGATTCAAGCCATTCCGTCTTGAGCGTTTTATCAGCGACCTTGATCCGACGGCGGAGAATCACCTTGGCGAAGCGATCTATGCCGATGATGGCACGTTGCAATACTTGAAAACGTACCGACTGTCATCGGCTCAAACGCGCCGAGCATACTTGTTGAGCCAGCTCGCAGGACACGATTGGAACTTGGCACAATGTGCTGATTCGCTTGGGTGCCGCAAGAATGACCTGATCCTGCGACTGGAAAATGCAGGTTTTGGATATCTGTTGCATCAGCACATTTTGGACGGGGCAAGAGCAAAGGAGCGAATGCTTCTGAGTTAGGGAAGACAGCGTGCCGCTCACCAAGTCTGTCCAGCTTTATGCCGCGTCTCCGAATTGAATTGCCATTCCCTATGAACACACGGGCAGTTCCGCTGCTTCCCCGGTTGGAGAAAGCGAAGAATCATCAAACAGTGATGGGGCGTAGCTCACCACTCCGCGACGTCGCGGCCAGCAATGGTCAGCAGGGCGCGGAGGTTCTTCTCGGTCATGTCAGACTTCTTGAGCCGGTTCACGGAACCGTCGAATATCAACACAAGAATCTCTTCACGATCGCCGAAAAAACTGCCCATTAAATCGTTTTCGTCCAGCCTCCACACCTCCGGTTTGGACCACGCAACGGCTTCATCGAGGGGAGCGATGGCGGCAGCGATCGTGTTGCTGGTTCCATCGGTGATGTCGCGAAACTGGAGCGACTCCCGGGTACCGTCCCACATCGACCCGGTAATCGCGGGCAAGCGGATTGCCGTCTTGCTACCTTCAACGCCTGGGGATCTGAACACCGGCACGATGGTGTCGGTGATTTGTCGGTTGGCTGCCGAGTCCCATGCCTGTGTTTTATCGAAGGCTCGATAGAGTGCCTCTTGCTCCAAAAACGGAAGCAACGCCACCCGCCAACTGAACAATGTGTCCCCATCAGCGTTCTCTATCGCTGGTGGCGGGAAGTGGTCAAACGCGTCGTAGTAGTTGTGCATGGCCAAACCGATCTGTTTCAAATCGTTCATGGTCTGGAGTTCTTGTGCCCGTTCACGTTGCCGCCGAACGATAGTGGACAATTCCTCGATCAGCAGTGTGAAGGCACTGGCGTTGGGCGGCGGGGCCGAGTCGAGCGTCACGGTGCTGTCGAGTGTGCTCACGCGGATCGCCGCGCTCCAGCGTTCATGAAGCGTGATAAAAGATTTTATCTGCTCGGCGAGCCGCTTGGCGGTTTTAGTGCTCGTGGTCTGCAAGGTCATGCTCATCGCAGCCTTGGGAGGTAGCGACCACTGCGCATCAACGATCGTGATGTCACGGACGAGCTGACGCGGTGAGACGTCGAAATCGATCGAGCCAGGCGGCCACTGGTCCGGCCACAGCGTGATCAAGTCCTCGCGGGATTGTGGCGGTAAGCTCACGATCAGTTGATGATCGAGCTTGCGATCAGCCATTGCTGAAGCAAACCGCTGGGTCGTTTTCCGATCCTGCCCGGTGATCCTATCCAGCTCCGTTTCGCTACCGAGCGATGCCCAGCCCAATGAGACAGAGATTCGAGACGTGTCATTTCCAAACATCCTATGAAACCAAGTGGAAAGCACCCGACGCAATTCCTCTGAGTTGGTCGTCGGCGCTTGAACGAGAGGCGTGCCGCCGAGTAGATCATTGGTTTGCCACGACAGAACGAGCCGATCGGTGCCAGTTTCCCGCAGTCGCTGGATCTCAACCTTCAAGTGAGCAAACAGCGACCCCATCTCTTCATCGGAGACACTCTTGAAATACGGACGCGCGGCTGCTCGCAGACCCGCAACATCGATCTCCGTCAGGTTGATTTCGAGGGCCGCGACCGTTGACTCGTCGAACGCGGGCGGCGGAGTCGAGTTGGAGTCTTGAGCCCCGGCCAGTGGAATCGGCACGAGTAACGCCGCGATCAGGAAGGTCAATCGGAACATAAATCTACTCCGTAAGTTCTAAAGAAAAAGTGGCTATGTCATCACCTGAATAGCGTTCCCTGCGGGTCAGCGTCGCGGTGTGTGGCGCACTTTGATGGTAGAGAAAGGGATGCCCGGTGATCGCATCCGGCCAAGCGGGCAGGTCGAGTTTGTTGAGCGATTCAGGCAACCGCTGGTGCTCGGCAGCGTAGTCACGGATCGCTTGCAAAGTCGCTTGAGTTGCCAATGCTTGTTTCCAGCGGTATTCGGTATGGCAGGCTGCGGACGTCGCGGGCAGAACCAGGCTGATCACGCAACTCGCCGGATTGATTTCGCCAGAAGTCGACTTGCCGAGACGACGCAGCGAGTCACTGCTGGAGTGGGCGTACTGCAAGCGGATGGAGTCGGGCAGCCAGGCCCATTTCAACACGTTTGCGGTCGTCCGATCGATTTCGATGGCGAAGGCACGCAGCACACATTCGCTGTCAGAAAGCTGCTGAGCACAATCTCGCCAGCGAGTTTCAGTTTGTAGGAAGTGCCGCGACTCATCCGCCAAAGAAACAACCACGAGCCCGGCTTGAAGCTGCACTAGGGATGGAGACTCGTCGTCACTGCGACCGTCGGCGAGCACCTTAAGTTTGCCAACGGTTTGGATGATTTCTCGAAGTTGGGCGCGAGCTGCCACTGCGCCGATTGGTGTGTCGGGATTCGTTTGGAGCCCACGAGCGAGTTTGTTCACCGATAGGATCTCTTGATCCAGCGCGTCGCGGACGGATAGAAACTCACTCGGCACCGACGCCAACGCCCAATAAAAATTCGGGCATCCTTTCAGCGACGACGCCTCTTCGATTGTCTGTAGCGTCATGTTGGCGATGGCGAGGCCAACCAGTCTGCTGACGAGATACTCACCGGCGTGACCAGCCATTTCCGACAAACGAAACAGGGTTTGCACGGTACGAGTGAAATCGTCCCAACGCTCCGCGTGCATCTCCAGCTTGGCGCGAAGTCGCAGCAGTCGGGCGAGAGAGCGGGTCTCTTGGACCTCCGGCAGTAAGGTCTCGTACATTTTGTCAAGCGCCATGGTGGAATCCACGATCGGGTAATCAATCTGCATCCGATCGGTGGCACGATCGAGTTCGGCGAGCGAGTTCCTGTACGGCTTCAGGAATTCGCGGAGTTCACCTTCGTATTCTGGTTGCCAGGGTGATTCGAACCATCGACGGTGGCGATCGTGGGTCAACTGATGTTCGCTATTTCCGATCCGCGTCGTCGTCGCCATCAAAACCGCGCGGGAGAAAAATGGCATTGCATTGGTGGGCTGTTGTTGGTCCAGCGGCGGCCAAAACTGATATCGCAATGCGTCGGCGGGTTCGTCCGCAGGCGACAGACGCAGCGAAATGACCTCCGACATGTCGGAGGTCTTATCGCCATTGGCTGCAGCGGTCCCCTTCGATTGAGCCCACACGCTCGCGCCGCTGGTGGTCACCAGCAACATGCTGGCGATTCGGATCATGAGTCGATTCATAAGGAGTCCTCCCAGGTGAGATAGTCCAAACGGGTTAGCTTCGAGACAAGTGTGTTGTGATCGTCGATGCCACCGGTCTGAGTGGATAGGGGCGAGCCAGGCGTTCTAGAAACAGACGCGCCATATGCGTTAATGGAAAGGTGCTCCCGCATGGGGGACTGCGACTCGATGAAAAACATCTCGCTGTGCAGTCGGCGGGACGCCAGCGATGAGGCCGACGCGGACGCGAGCACGTTTTCATTCAAGGCATCTTCCATCGCTTGCTCCGCAGGTGCCGAGCCGAGCGGGGCCTGGACGCTATGACGATCCTGCGATTGGGCGAAGTGTGAGGCGGGCGGTGAGGCTGGTGATGACGGGGCGGATGAGTATCCCGCCACAAACGCGATGAACAAACACGCCGCGACAGACGCCGCTGTAGCAAACCTCCGGAGTGTTCGGTGCGGTGGCGAAGTGGACCGTATCTGTCGCGCCGAAGCCGCCGCGAATCCCATTTCGTAAAACGCTCTCCGTGGATCCGATCCACCCACAACAGGTTTGCATCGGCGGAGGCTGTTGACCAAATCGGCCAATTCGGTTTCATCGCGCGACATGGGAATCCTCTTGAAATTGGTTTCGGAGAGTGTCGAGTGCTCGGTGGTAATGCCGGTGGGCGGAACTGCGAGAGAGTCCCAGCACCTCAGCAATAGATTCAAACGTCATTTCACCCCAAACGTGCATGGTCAGTACTTGGCGTGGCAGGTCGGGGAGTGACTTAATGGCGCGAGACAACTGTTCGGGTTCCAGCGGTGGTGGGTGATCCAAATTCGGCGGAGCCACAGGCGGGGTAAACCAACACTGTTCTCCGTGAGCGATTTCGCGTTGTTGGCGTCGTGACTCCGATCGCATACTGTCAAGCATGCGGTTGCGAGCGACCCGGGCGAGCCAACCCAGCACATCGTCCGGCTCGACCGCCCGTTTGGCCAGTTCGATGAACGCATCCTGGACGGCATCTTCGAGGATAGGAATTGTCACCCCGCCCGCGATCGAACGTGTGATCAGCAGCAATCGGGCGTGGTGGTCGTCCCAGATCTCGCAGAGCCGTTGGGGGGTCACTTCCGCTATTTCTCTCGTGCTTGGGATTTCAAAAAGGCAACCGCTATCACAAGGACGCCACGGCGCTGGTTTCATCCCAGAAATAAAAGCTCATCGGACGGAGGGGTACTTCGGCCGCAGGTGTCGATAGCTTCGGTCCATGCCATTGTGAGTGGGGACTGCGAGGATGCTGGCCTACCGAGGAAGCATCGCGGTCGCTGAACAAACTGAGCCATTTCGATTTACCGCCTGGAAAAACGCTCGTCCATCGTGCTGATGTGCGAGTCAGTTGGATGAGCGTACTTTACGGCCGTGATTCAGACTGGCTGATCCGATGGATCAAGTCGGTCACTGCCGGTTGGGATCGGCCGTGCGAGACGATTCTGACGTCGAGGCCGTGTTTGCGGTGCAGATTGAACGCGCGTTCGATGGCGGCGGTGATCCAATTGTCGCGGTTGCCAAAGACTCCGCCGCCAAGCAGGGTGAGGTAGAGCGTGGGGTTGCCGCTTCGGGCCGCGTTGAGAACCGCGGCGCCGAAGGTCGCTTCGTAAGCCGCGTCGAGGATCAGTTTGGCAAAGTCGGTCCATTGATCGGTTGGCTGGCGGCCGTAGGCGACTGGCAGTGCCGAACAGTACGCTTGGCTGACCCGGTGGCTGGCCCCGGATAGCGTCACGTCGGCTTGCCACTGCAAGCCGATTCGCAGTTGGCCGCGAAGATCGTTCCGCTCGTCTTCACTCGAGTTCTGCAGCTTCGCCTCAATCTGCCCGAGACCATCGTCGGACGGGAAGAGATAGCCGTTTCGCATCGTCCAGAGCTCACCGCCATCGTTGCCGAGTCGGTTTCCTAGATCAGAGGAGCAGTCGATTTGGTTGATTTCGCTTTGACCGATCGAGTCATTGACGGGGGCAAAGTAGTTCCGATAGATCGTTGAGCGTTTTGGTTGGAGATTGAGATCCGCGACGGATTGTCTGAGGTTGGAAAGTTTCGGTGTCTCAAGTTTTCCGAAAGCGATGCGTGTCCCGCCCGCGCAGATCAAATGCTCCCCCTCGACGGACAACATTCGGCGAACCTGATCGGGTGATTCTTCGTCGATTCCGGTAAGCTTGGTGAACCATGTCATGCGTTTCTCCTGATGTCGGGCCGCTTGTGGAGGCATCAGTCTACCGCTTTCCTTTGGAGTTTTCGATTGAGACAAATCAAAACTTTTGATGATGCTTACCAATTCGTGCTGGAACAGAAAGTCTGCACGGTCTTCGGGAGCAAAGGATCGCCTTACCCATCGTTGTGGGACGGCACTGCGTTGTCTGAAGCGAAACCCAAAGCGGGTGGATGGAGTCCCAAGGTCACTGCGGTTTGGGATTGGAAAACCCGTCTCCCTCAGACCTATCCCGACGAAGTCTTCTATGGCAAAGTCAGAGGCGGCGACGCAGTGCTGATGGAGATGCAGCACTTTCGTGAGGAACACTACCCGCAGTTCCACAAACCGGCCGAGCAGTTGGGGCAACTTGAGCAACAAATCTTTGAGATGGTTCGGTTGGAACAGGGCTACACGGGCGAGCTTCGCAAACGAGCGATGAACCGTCTTGCCTGTACCAAAAGCCAATTTGAAACGGCGCTGAAGAAGTTGCAAATCAGTCTCAACCTCGTCCGTTCAAACGACACTCACCACAAAAACGATTATTGGCTTCCTATGAGCGAAGTGCATTTGGAGCTTGTAGCTGACGCATCAGCAAATAGGGCCGCCCCGTTGGGGCTTCCGCCCGGTGGTGGCGTCTGAAACCCCAGGCGTTGCCTGGGGCTGTCATAGGACAGCCCCGTTGGGGCGTTGTCATGAGCTATCATCAGCCAAGACGATTGAGCAACGCACGATCAATTTCTGTCGTAGTGGAATAAACGTCTTGTCATTTGCTCGGGGGCAAGGTTTTTGGGCGATGGTGGGGCGCCTGGCGGCGATCTTTATTGATCCACTCGCGAGTGTAGACGGTGCCGGGTCGGATCGGCTCGTGAGCTTCCTCAGCGTCGGCAATCATTTGCTTGAGAATCTCGGGTCGATCGTTCGCAATATTCTGCTGCTCTTCGACGTCTTTGGAGAGGTCATAGAGTTCCCAGGCTCCGTTTCCCGGCTTGTACGCTTTCCACTGATCCATCCGCACGGCGGTCTGATTTTGGTATTCCCAGTAGAGGTAGGGATGTGTGGGCTGATTGGATTCCCCGAGCAGGGTTGGCAGGAATGACAGGCCGTCGGTTGGGGGCGATGTCGCTCCTGTCGCCTGGGCCAGCGTCGGCATGACGTCTTGGAAGCACAGCAAGTGATCCGAGACCGAGCCGGGTTCGATCTTGCCCGGCCAGCGGACGAGGTACGGTACTTTCAGCCCGCCCTCGTAGAGCGAGCCTTTGCCTGCACGGAAGCGTTCGCCCGTTTTCGGATTGAGATTGGGGGCAAAGAAGCCGTGGGGGTGATCCTCCGTCTTGAAGTAATCCTGCCCACCGTTGTCGCCACAGACCACAAAGATCGTATTGTCGTCGATCTCGAGTTCTTGCAGTAGGGATTGGATTTCACCAATTTGACGGTCGACCATGTGAAGGAAGGCAGCGTAGACTTTCGCATCTCGATCTGTATTCTGGCCCGCTGTCCATGGTTTGTCCTTGAACAATTGCCAGGAAGGATCATCCTCGTCGATGCCCCACAGGCCGTGTGGCGGTGTCCAAGGCAGATAGCAGAAGAAGGGCTGATCTTTGTTGTCATTGATAAAGCGAAGCGACTCTTTGAAGATCTCATCCTGGGCGTGAGTTTCCCCATCGTAGAAACTCTGTCCTGAATTGCCTTTCAAGGGCACCTCGCGGCTGTTGCGGATCAGATACTGGGGGTAGAAGTTGTGTGCGTGGACCTGGTGGTAATAACCGAAGAACTCGTCGAAACCGTGTTTTTCGGGGACCCCGGACGTGCCACGGCCGCCGATGCCCCACTTGCCAAAGCCGCCCGTTGCATAGCCACGTGACTTGAGCATGCTAGCGAGGGTCGGTTCGTCCTCGCGAATGGGCGCAGCTCCGTCATTGGCTCGCATGGACGTATGGCCCGAGTGCAGTCCCGTCAGCAGGACACAACGGGTAGGCCCACAGACAGGGGCGCCAGCATACGCGTTGGTCAAACGCATGCCTTCGCTGGCGAATTGATCGATATGGGGCGTTCGCAGTTCGGAATTCCCCATATGCCCGGACTCATAATAACCCCATTCATCGAGCATCAGATAGACGATATTGGGCCGATCCGATGCCGCTGCGCCCTGAAAGGAGAAGAGGGCCAATAAGCATAAAAAGCACAGTGATTTCATGGTTCTCAATCTCGTGGGGTACTGCAATGAGTCTCAGGGATCGGTGGCCTACTCACGATGATGCTGCGTGGTAGAACATGACCTCGGCCTTGCGCGGCGATGGCAGGACAGCAGTCTGATTCTATCGCGCCTGGCATGGTCTCGTCGACGACACCCTGCGAAATCACAGTCCCTTTCTGAAACCGAGGTGAACCCACAATGCAATTGGCGATCTCATTAGCGAATTTCCCCGCGCTCCTGCTCAGACTCTTGGTAGTGGCGATTTTGTCGGCGTCTGCCAGCCTCGGTGCTGCTGAGGACTATGACGTCTATCTGTTGGCGGGACAGTCCAATATGGATGGGCGCGGACTGGCGAGTCAGTTGTCACCCGAGCAACAGGCCCCGATCGACCAGGCCATCATTTACTATCGAAATGTACTACGCTCCAGCGACGGTTGGCAGCAACTCGGTCCTGGGTTCAGCGTACCGCCGAGATTCAAAGGTGAACTACCGTCGCCGACTTTCGGGCCTGAACTGGGATTCGCTCATTCCATGGTGCAGGGCAAACCGGACTTGCAGCTGGCCTTGATCAAGGGTTCCAAGGGGGGGACAAGTTTGCGATCCGATTGGAAGCCTGGCGTGAAGGGGGACCGCGAGAGTCAGGGGCCGCGTTACCGCGACTTCATCGATACGATCGAGATGGCAACAAAGCAACTGCGACAGCGCGGAGACTCCTTCACGATCCGCGGAATGCTGTGGCATCAGGGTGAATCGGACTCGAAGTCGAGCGCCGAGACCTACCACCGACGCTTGAACGAACTGATTACCCGCATCCGTGAGGACGTCGGCGTGCCGAACATGCCGGTGGTCGTCGGCGAAGTCTTCGACAACGGCAAACGCGACAGCGTCCGCGCCGCGATTCAGTCCGTCGCAGCCGAGAGTTCGACAGTCGGCTTGGTTTCCGCCGACGGTACGAATACCTCCGATCCCGGAACCCACTTTGACGCAGAGAGCCAACTGTTGCTGGGGCAACGCTTCTCGACTGCCATGAGCGCGCTGCTCGATTGAGCGAGTGTTGGGACGCGGTGTTAGCCGGCATTCCGCTCCCGGGCACTTGCCCTGTCGGTTCCTGACAGGGCTCATAGAGAACTGCCGTAGGTCAGCGCAGTGCCACCTACGTCAGCTCTTTTTGAGAACGCCTTCGGCGTAGGTTTATTATCCGCAACCGGCAGGAAGCTATCGCTCACTCGGTGCCGGCTCTCGCTCGCTGCTGCTGCTCGGATCGGTAACACAGTAGATTTGACTGAGGGTGCGAATGAGTAGCTTGCCGCCAGCGACACTCGGGGTGGTGATGCAGAGTTCGTCGAGCGGGTTGGTAGCAAGGATTTCAAACTTGGGGCCGGCCTTGATCACATAGGTGAGCCCATCTTCACTCAAACAAAATACCTTGCCGTCGTAGGCCCAGGGTGAGGCGGTAAAGGACCCTTTCGGTGAGAACCGCCGTTTGTCATAGACCTCCTCACCCGTCAAAGCGTTGTGGCAGGTCATGAAGCCTTGATCGTAAACCGTATAGAGGTAGTCGCCATAGACGATCTGGGTCGAGTTGTAGGAAGACGCCTGCGGTTGGTACCACTTGATCCAATCGCTGTCTTCGAACTTGCCGTCGACAGCGATCTCACCTTCGGCACCGGGGAGGATTGCGAAGGTCGGGCGATGTGCGTCACCGACGTAACCTGACGAGATGTAGCACATCCCGTGCGCGGCGAACGGGGATGGGATCACCAGCATGGACATATCACCGTTGAAACTCCACCGCTCCTTGCCATCGAGAGAATAGCTGCGATTGGCATTTTCGCCCGCCACAACGATCTCGGTGCCGGCATTGTTCTCCCATACGAATGGAGTCGCCCAAGAGCGTTTCTCCTCACGAGCTGTCCGCCACCGCTGCTTACCGGTCTCGGCGTCAAAAGCGGCGATCCACGAATCCTCCTCATTATCGTAGACCACGATAACCTGCCCTTCGTGCACGACGGGTGACGACGCCGCACCATAATCCATGTTGGTCTTCTGCGGCTGGATCATTTGCGACCAGAGCAGTTCGCCATCGAGCTGGTAGCAGTAAAGTCCGAGGTCACCGAAGAGGACGTAGAGTCGCTCGCCATCCGTGGTTGGCGTTTCGGCAGCATAGGAACTCTTGGGATGCCGCGGAACAACGGGGCGGCCGGTGTGGGCCTCGTGCTTCCAGACTTCTTCGCCGGTGTTGAGATCAAAACAGTACACCATCCAGTGATGGACTCCTTTCGCCGGGTCTCGCACACCCAAGCCCATGTACAGACCGCTCTGAGGTTTGAGGTTCTCCTCGTCGGCGAGGACGGACGTGACGAACACCCGGTCTCCCACGATGATCGGGCTCCCCCAGCCCTGGCCGGGGACATCGGCAACCCAGGCGACGTTGTCGGTTTTGCTCCACTGCGTAGGCAGCGACGGATGATCGTCGGCCACGCCCGTCGCGTCAGCGCCGCGAAATCGGGTGAAGTTATCCGCCGCTGACGCGGCAGTGGTCCATACAGCGAGCAGTGACAGCAGCAGGGCTCGATTCATAGCTAAAACTCATCTTCCACGGGCACGGTGTCGAGAAATCCGATCATCATTTCTTCAAAACTTTGCTCACCCCAACGCACCGGCTTCGTTGGGTCGGGATTGGTTAGATTGCTTTCGCTGTTGTCAAACACCGCGGTGCACTCGATGCGAGTTCCCTTGGGCAGCGTAAGGGGTTCTTCGAGAACGTATTTAAGCTGCCAATTGAAATCGTAGTTGGGGACGTTAAGCAGGGTCTCCTCGCGTCCGTCGGGGAAGCGGACATCATAGCGAAACGCTTTGCCACGCAGGTGCATGTGAGGCGTCATGCTGAGCAGTTTCTCGTCTCGCCGCGCGACGTAAGTTGCGTCGACAACATGATGGTCATCGCCGGCGGGGATCTCGAATCGTTGGTTGATCGCGAGGCCGCCGCGAAGCCGCTTGCGCACGTTGGACTTGTCGGTAAACTGAACCCCTAGGTAACTCAGATCATTGGCGGGACTGCCGTTGGGGGTGTAATGCATCTCAAATAGCAGCTTGCTTCCAGCCTTGACCTCCAAGGCCACGCCGTCAGTTAGCGCTAGCGGTGGCATGCCAGGAGCGTAGCCAGCGACCACTTGTCGAAAGTCACGACGTTTGTTGCCAGGTGGGATCACGTAAACGAGGATGTGGTGTACGACGCCGCGTTGGTCCGGCCGCGCCTCCGCAGCAACGATGTACTTATCTTCCTGCCAGCTGGGGTCAACGACGAAGTGTTGGTAATCGACAACCCCTTCGGCGGGCACCGTGAAGGGTTTCTCAGCCATGGCGAAGACTTCATCGGGCTGCGGCATCTGCCATCCCTCGGCGAACACGGGTGGTGTGGGGAGATCGTCTGGGTTGCCTTCGGGCATGCCGTTGTCGACCCAGGTTGAAATCAGATCACGCTCCTTTTGGCTGAGCCGAGCATCGTTGGCGAACGTGCCGTGCTGTGGGTCGGCGTACCAGGGCGGCATGCGGTTGTCGGCGATCACTTCGAGGATCGTATCCTCCCATCCCAAGACGTCATCGTAGCTCGTCAACGTGAAGGGCGCGATCTCGCCGTCGCGGTGACAGCTCACGCAGCGGTTATTGAAGATCGGAGCGATGTCTTTCGTGAACGTCACATCCCCACTGGGCGCGATCTCACTGGCCCGGCCGATGTAGCAACCCACCGCCTCGGTTTCGGGGACTTCAATGGCTTGGCCATTCAACAGCGAATCGATTGCCAGGGTCAGTTCGGGCTTGGCATCGCGCTCTTTGGAGTAGCCCACGCCGTACTGATCGTCGATCCTGCCGTGGTAGCGAACGATCCGTTCCTGATCGAGCAGGAAAACCTCGGGGGTGCGTTCAGCTCCCATGGCATCTGCGACGCGATTACCAGGATCCTTCAGCACGGGGAAGTTGATTTCGTGCCGGTGCACGTACGCAGCCAGCTCCGTCAAGCTGTCTTGTTTGTTGGAGTTGATCCCGATGACCTGCACGCCACGTTTGGAATACTCACGCTGAATCTTGGACAAGCGGGGCCCGTAGAGTTTCGCCAGCGGGCATTCGGTACCCAAGTAGACGATGGCGATCGCCTTGGACGAAGAAAAGTCATCGAGCGATACCGCCTTGCCGTAGCAATTGTCGAGCGTGAACGGCTCGACCGATTGGCCCAGGCCCCGTGCCGATTTCGCATCGGCCGCGTCGACCGATGAATAATGAAACAGTGCGAGGGCGAGTACAACGAATCCCAGTCTCGACATCAAATAGACTCCCATGGTGCTGCCAACTCGTTTGGGCCGGAAAATCGGCTCAAGCGATGTGCACCATTGGACTCGAAAATGGGGGGCAGTACCACAGCGGTTGTGTGTCGGTTTGTATCGCAGTGGCACCGATTTGTTGCCCCTCGGACTGCAATCAGTCGCTTGTGTCACCCAGGTCGACTCTGATCGGTTCACGCCCGTTGATCGTAAACATCCCCCGCCAATTATCGTCGCCTTGGTCGATGGGAACGATTCCCGTCCAGCCGTCACCCAAGGCAATCACGGTTTTCCCATCCCGGGTCATCAACCCTGCCACGGGATCCTGATTGTCGTAGACATAGTCGGCCGGTTGGGTCCACGGCACCGCGAGTTCCGGGCGAACTTCGACGATGGCGACCGTGTTGGATAGCCCATCAGAGATGTGCCGGAAACCATGCTCTTGCTGCCCCCCGAGGAACCGCGCCGACGTTCCTGCTGGAGCAAGCAGTGTCGTCTGGCCTACCTGCGGATCCGAATCGTTTATCGGCAGCGGATTTTGGTAGACCTCCGGGATCTCTTTGACTAGGGCCAGATTGTGCTCGCTATCCCAGGGCTCATCGAGACGAAACTTCTCGAACAGCTCAGATTCCCCGACGAATGGCAACAAGAACACTCGCCAGCTCAGGCCCAAACGCTGGGTGTTGTCAGCGAACTGAGCAAACGGCGGCAGCCGATCATAGGCGGAATGGTAGTTGTGGGTGGCCAGTAACAATTTCGCCATTTTCGCTTTGATGCGAGCATTGAGCGAACTCTGATACCCCACGCTGAGCAATCGAATCAGACGGACGATCCCGTCGTCATCTTCCCCACCGCCGCCGGCAGTGAAGGTCACCCGATCGCCAACGATGACGCTGGCAAAACCTTCCCTCTCTGTGGCGGGGAGTTCGTCTGCTGCCGGATCGACCCAATGACGGTACATTGCCAAGACGAGATGCGGGAGTTGATCCTGTACCTTGGCTGCCGAATCCTCGCCCCTGCACTGAACGATGGTTTGGACGATTCCCTCGTCTGGATCCACGCCAATCCCAACCCAGCGAACGTGTTCGATCCAACCGAGGGAGTGCTGCGGTGCCGAATCCTGATCGATGGCAGGCTGGACCTCCGCAAAGACTTGGCGAAAGGACCTGGGGACGGACACGACCCAGCGGATGGGGTAGTCCGAAACCGCATCGAGTCCCGGTTGCAAGGAGGCATCGAGTTGCGAGGGCGGCGCCTGCGGTGGGGCATCGTGTAGGTTTCCGGCCTGAGGCAGGAGCGGTGCCAAAATATCGGCGAGCAGCTCCTGACCGACCGCGCCCTCTTTGCCCGGCACGCTGTTGAGCTTGCGTTGCAGTGCTTTCCAAACGCCACGATCCGTTGGCGAGAGCTTTCCAAGAGTGCGATCCGATAGGAGCCACCCGTTGGTCGGCTGCTCGTCGATCTGCAAGGCCGAGTGCCACTGGGAACCGGAAGGTTGGGGAGTGGGAAGCGGACTCGAGGTATCGGACCCCGGCTTCTCCGTTTCTCCCTTCCGCAGAACAATCTCCAGAACTTCGCCTCCCACGGGGCGTGCGGTGAGTGTGGCAGCGTCACCCTTGATCGACCAAGCCATGGGCTCGCCCGAGACCGGATCGTGCGGAGCGGGCAGGGCGAGATCACTCAGTCGCTCGGGCCACTGGGAATCATGAGTGGCTAGATGGTCACGGATCGCCTCGACTGTTTGCAGGATTGCCAGTCGCTGTTGGAGACGCCAGCGTGGCTGAACGATAAGAGCAGTGTTCAGGATTAGCTGCCCAATCGTGTCATGCAGCATCGGATATTCTGTGGCATTCCGATCACGACGTTCGCGAGAACGGGCGATCCTATCGGCCTGGACGGATGCGGGGGCACGATAGAGTTGAAGTGCTTCTTGGGCGGATGCCTCGTACATTCGTCGCACCGCCAGAAAGAAGCTTTGCGTGGCGGGCATTGCCGTGAACTGCTCTGTGGTGACACCGCATTCGTTGAGCAGATACGCTTCGACTTCTCGCCCTGCTGCCGCGATGAACAACGTAGCCCCGAGCAAACCGGAGTCTTGGAATCGTTCGACGAGTTCGCATTCGTGCCCCAACATCGGCAGGACTGCTTGCAGAAACTTGGACCAATCTTGGTCGCTGAGCGGCGTCACGCCAATTTCGCGGAGCGGGCGTACTTGATGGAACAGCATGTCCATCTCCAACTCGACCGCCCGCGTCGGATCGACCAACGGATTGGGGAGTGCCGCGATTGCCTGATAGAGATTCGGGCTATCTGGCTCGGCGACCAAGTAGACAGCATCGTCGAAACTGGATCGTGCGATTGAGATTCCCACGAGTGTCGAGACGACGAACGGCTCAGCGGAGAGATGGTGGGCGAGCTGCAGGTTTTCACCGATCGTGATTCTTGCGGTGGCGAAGTCCTGGTCCGCGATGGCCAGGCGTGCACGGAGGGTTTGATTCCGACTGAGTTGTCGCAGGGCTTGGATCTCAGGTATCAGGAATCCGTACAGGTCGTCCATTTCATAGATGTTTCGATCGAGATCAAAATTGCGGCAGCGGGCAGCGCGGTGCATCAACCGACGCTGGAAACGGGAGTAGGTGAGGTATTCTCTCACCTCGGCGATCGGCAACTCATCCGGTGCGGTTTCCAGCCATATCCAAGGGGCCGCCTGGCCACTGGCGTTTGTCGCTCTCTGCTCGGCTTGTTCCGAATGAAACCGCTCCATCGCTTGTCGCGCCGCTGTCTGCTCGAGAAAGCCCATCGCCTGGAGGTACCAAAGGGCGGCATTGGCATCCCGCATCTCCTCATCCTCGGGTAGCAAGCGGATCGAATCCGATGCTGCGTTGACGGCTGCGGGATAGATGGTTAGCTCGCGGCGAAGCAGTCGGCCACGTGGGGAGTCGTATTCTTTCCACCCGTCTTCCTCATGCCGCAGAATCTCATCGGCCTCGCCGGACGATTCTGACGAAACCTGAACCGGCTCCATCGCAGGTGCTGATGCGATCGCCGCGGTGAGCAATAACAGACTCACGAAGCCGCGAGTCAAAATCGCGTCGACAGAGTATTGGGTCGGTGGCCACTTCATCATTTATGCCTCATCCAAGAGTTCGTCCATGAGTTCTCGCCGTGTCATTTGCTCGGCAGAACCCGATGGACTCGGGACAGTGTTACGGGGGGCAGCTTCGTTGTGGTCTGCGGGCGGACCGCGTCGACCGGGAGGAATCGAGCGATGGTTTCGCAGCACGCTGGGGTATCTACCCACCGTGAGAACCTCCCGGTCGCCCGCATGCCGACGTCCAAACTCGCGAGCGACTGGAACGGCAATCAAGCGATCCGAGGGCGGCTCCTCGGTTGCCGCTGCGATGGGGAAATCCCGCTCAGGGACGCGTGGTCCAGCGATGGGGGCACTGGGCGTAGACGGCTCCGGCGGCGATCCCAACCAGGGAGCCAGGATCAACATCGCGGCCGCACCAATCGCAAATCCGCTCGCCCAAATGCCGATTAGGGCAGCGTGGGAGGGCGCCGCGCGGGGTTCCCCCCTGGGACGTGCCGACTCGGCATCAAGCAGCCGCGCCTCGACTGCAGCCCGTGCGTCGTCGGAGAGTGGGCGCGGCGTGGATCGTTTTAGGTCATTTTCGAATTCATTGATCGGTGGCATTTTCAACCTCCAATTGTCGGCGTAGTTTTGCAATCGCGGCGTGATAGCGGCGGTGGACTGCCGAAGTGGAACAGCTCACCAGGTCTGCCAGTTCCTCGAGTTTCATCTCACCCCAGACCCGGGCAACGACGATCTGTCTCTCGTCAGGATCGAGTTGCTCCAGGGCGGTTTGCAACTCTCGTTGATCGATAACAGGCGACCGGTGGGAGTCAGAAAACCAGGCGTCCTGTGCATGTTCTGCGACCCGTTGTTGCCGTGTCGCGCGGCGACGCTCCGCTCGTCCCAAGTTCTTGGCTTTGTTACGCGTGGCGGCGTACAACCAGGCTCGTGGATTATCGGGCCAGACAGGTACGTCGACGAGATCGATGAACGCCTCCTGAACGGCATCATCGGGCCAGTGACACCACTGGGTAGCGAACAACCTGAGGGCCGCCCCTTCTGATTCGAGTAAGTCGTGGATTTGCTGACGCCGCATTGAGTTGGTCTTCCTGTTCGTTTCCGCAACGCGAGCACTATATCTGGCGAGTTTCAAAGTGGCGTAAGCTTCCAGCTTGCGATGTCAAGCTTCCCGCTTGCGATGTTGCTCAGCAAAGTGGGCTGTTCATGGAGTAGTCACCACCAACTCGGTGAAATCCCACAGACTTTTCCGCAAAAATTGCCGGCGTTCCCCGCTCACGGACTCGTTTTCTGTCGCGGATGCTGTTGTGCGTCACTTTCTACTGCGGTCGGTAGTGTAGCGTGCCCGAACGTGTTCGCCTGGTGTGCCCATCGGCGATTCGCATTCTGAGGTCAGGCGATCGTTATCATTTCGATTGGGATTTCTACGATGGACGAAACCGCATCCGATATCGAGCGACAGGATGAGTCAGTGCTTTTTCACTGGACACGATGGTTCTGGATCGACGGTCCGGTCTCGCGGTACGAATACGTGGTGCTCGGCTTTGGGTTGGCGCTGCTCAAGTATCTGATTGAGCTATCTGTGTTCGTGATCTTGACAGGGAGATTTTTCACGCCACTGAACTTTCTCAACCCCTGGCTCAATAGCAAGGCCGGGGTGCTCGACGCCTATCCTGCCGTGGCGATGGGATGGCTGCTGTTCACATTGCCCTTTGTGGCGATTGCGGTTTCGATGAGTGTCCGCCGCGCCGCCGATGCGGGATGGAGTCCCTGGTGGGGCCTTTCGATGCTCGTCCCGATCGTGAATTTTGCGTTCATGGCAATCCTATCGATTGCGCCAGGCCGCGATCGAGCCCTGGACGCGATCGCTGACGAGGAAAGGGCACAGGTCAGCACTGCCTTCGCGCCACCGGCGATATCAGACCATCCCAACGACGCGTTTACGCGACGCCTGTCGGAGCGTGAACCCGACCAACCCGCCGCAGCAATGGCCGCGATTGGCATTGGGTGTGCGGTTCAGGTGATTGTCGGCTTACTCAGCGTATGGGTGTTCCGCGAGTACGGTTTTGTGCTGTTCTTCACCACTCCGATCATTGCCGGAGCGATCTCGGGTGCGGTTTACAATCGCCACTGTGCGTTTGGTTTGGGCGGCCTCTTTGGGCTGATTGCTCTGATGAATATCGCTTCGTTTGCACTCATGCTCGGCGTGGGGCTTGATGGTGCGATCTGTTTGTTAATGGCGTTCCCTCTGCTGTGGCCATTGAGCTTCTTCGGTGGGTTGGCCGGGCGTGCCATTTCGGTGGCGAGACTTCGGTACCGTGATGAGCGGCGAGGAATGATCGGTACGATGCTGTTGTTGCCATTGGCGATACTACTCGAGCCTTTTGACGATCATCGAGTGCTGCACCGCGTCGACACGACGGTCGTGATCAATGCGCCCGCAGATCGCGTCTGGGAACAGGTTATTGCGTTTCCCGAGATAACGGAAAGGCCTGCATGGTTCTTTCGTTTAGGCATCGCGGCACCGATCCGTGCCCGGATTGATGGGGAAGGCGTGGGGGCGTGCCGCTATTGCGAATTCACGACTGGACCGTTTGTCGAACCGATCACCGTTTGGCTGCCCCCGTCGCCGAGCAGCAAAGCTGGACGACTCGCTTTCGATGTCGCCGAGCAACCGCAACCGATGCGTGAGTGGACTCCTTTCTCGGGATTGCACCCACCGCATCTCGAAGACGGTTTCGTCAGTCGACGCGGCCAGTTCTTGCTCGAGCCGATGCCGGGCAACCGGACCCGCTTGACTGGCACCACGTGGTATGACATCGATGTCCGGCCGCGGCTCTATTGGCAGGCATGGGCCGCGCCGACGATCCACGCGATTCACTGCCGCGTGCTCGACCACATCAAACGAGGTTGTGAGGAGCGATCGATGGAGCTGATTCCGGCGGTCTTGGAGCGAAGCCGCAGCGAAACCGGCGAACTAAGCAACGCACGATGAATAAAAGTCGGTTTTTGTAGTGGACGAGGCGAGGAGTCCGTCTTTACCCACAAAACCGGATCCCCTGTCAGCTTGTCTGACAGGAATCTCCGTTTTGTGATTAGATAAAGATGGAGCGTTCACCCCGCTCCCATGCGGGCTTGCCCCGCATGACAGCAAAGTTTATCGACTTGGTTTCCTGTCAGACAAGCTGACAGGGGAACGTGTGTCGATACCACGGTTTTCTAATTTGAAAACGTCGCTTCCCGTGTGACAAGCACACGGGGGAGCAAACTTGTGGGTAATCAACAGGAGGCGAGGAGTCCGGCGGCTTTGGACTCGTCGCCTCGTCCACTACGACAGAAATTGATCGTGCGTTACTAAGCGGGTTGTTGATTCCGAGGCAGGAACTTGCCTCGATCGAGAACGAGTTGCCGCGACGCGATGCCGGCGACATCTTGATCATGGGTAACCATCAGCAGGGTGATCCCAAGTTCTTGGTTCAGTCGCTGCAGTAAGACCTGGACCTGCTCACTCGTCTGCGTATCGAGGCTACCGGTGGGCTCGTCGGCAACAACGACCTTGGGGTGGGCCACGATGGCTCGAGCGATCCCGACGCGTTGTTCTTGGCCCCCAGAGAGTTGGCGCGGATAGTGGTCGGCGCGGTCGCTCAGTCCCACCGCTTCGAGAGCGATCTGTACCCGTTGCCGGCGCTGGGCGCTGGAAAGCTTCAGTAGCAAGGTCGGTAGCTCGATATTCTCGTAGGCGGTAAGCACGGGGATCAAATTATGAGTTTGAAAGATATAGCCGAGATTCGCAGCCCGCCAGTCCGCGAGTTTGCTGCGTGAGAGCTTGGTGACCTCCGTCTGGTCGACGGTAATCGTGCCTGCATCCGGTCGATCGATCCCGCTGACGAGATTCAACAACGTGCTCTTGCCGGTACCACTCGGTCCCATCAGCGAGACGAACTCACCTTCCTCGATATCGAGATCGATGGCGTCCAAGGGAGTAATCGTTTCGTCGCCTTTGCGAAAGCTTTTCGAGACGCCACGCAGTTCTACCAATGCCATCTATCTGATTCCCATGGTTGCATCGTCCCCGGTGACTTCGACCGCGGTACCTTGTTCTAGACGATCACGTCCGCTGCTGATTATCTTGTCGGTTACCTGAAGGCCCGATTTAATTTCCACCAACCCATCGGGGCTCTCGCTGCCGATCTCGATGCGCCGTTGTTGTGCGGTTTCATCGGCGTCAACGATCCACACCGATGCGCCGTCGTCACCCTGCGTCACCAGGGAACTTGGCACGAAGACCCGTTCGGTCGCCTCGTCCTGTTGAAGTTCTTGGTCGGTCAGGGGCGCTAGGAACGTCGCCGTGACGAGCATTTGCGGGCTGACGGTCACGGGTGGATTGAGCAGTTCCACTTTCACCTCGAGAGTGTTTTTCTGGATATTGGCAGAGCTTGTCGACTGCAGAACCCGGCCCTTGATCACTTGCTTACTCGAAGCGGTTTCGATCTCAACTTCTTGTCCCTGAATCACGAGCGGCACGTCTTCCAATCGCACGTCGACACGCACTTGCAATCGCTCGGGATCGTACATTTCGACCACTGTGCTCGAACTATGAGACGCGAGTGAATCCAGTCCCATCACCCGCGCTCCGGGGGAGGCAACGAGCCGCAGCACGCGGCCGCTCAGCGGAGCGACGACGACGTTTCGTTGGAGTTCCAGTTCGGCTTGGCGGAGTTTCAGCGCCGCTTCGCTCTTAAGCGCCGCGGCGGATTGTAGTTTCGCCTTGGCGGCTTGAATCTGCCGCGTCTCTTCGACCATCAAGTCGAGCTGCCGCTCGAGGGCCTGCACCTTGTCAGCGAGTGCATCGGCTTCGCTTTGCAGGTTGGGTTTGCGATTGCGGAGTTCGAGCAGATTGGCGTTTGCGGATGCGTAATCGCTCTCCGCCAGAGCGATCACACGATCGGAGACCGCGCCTTTGGCAGATCGTTTGCCGTCCCGGCTGTCCAAGGCGTAGGCGAGTTGCGCTTCGGCTGCCTCAATCAGGTACGGTAATTTATCAATTTCTGTTTTGGTCTTTGCCAGCAAACTGCGAGCGTCGGCAAGGGGCGCCTGCAGATGCACCGGATTCGCGAATCGGATCTTCGCCGCCTCAACTTCGGCCTGAGCGCCTTCGAGTTCACCCTGTCGAATGTCAAGGGACGTTCTCGCTTGCTCGACCCTCAGCTCCGCATCGATGGAAATCAATCGAGCTACTGGTTCTCCCTTTTTAACGAACTGTCCTTCGACAACGAGCAGTTCCTGGATCACGCCGGGAGCGAGAGCCGCGACACTGATAGCGGTGGGGCGAGGCTCGATCCAGCCGGGGGCCTGAAACAACTGAGTCCCGGCCTGCTGGACAACAGACCGTTTGACGATCACGGGAACCACAGTGACTTCCTGGCGCGGCATCAAACCACGGCCGGCCGCAGCAACGAGCAATACTAAAAACCCCAGTAGGATGGTAGCGGGTAGCAGGTACCTCGCCAGCCATTGGCGACGTCGTCGGGGCGACGCGGATCGCTCGCCCTCGGGTGAGCGATCGAGCGCCAATTGGCTGAGGTCCAAAGGAGCGTTGGTCATTGCTTAGGCACTTGGACGGACGAAGACTTCGCTGGTGGTGACCGAGAGATTGCCTTGGTCATCACGCTGGGCTTTGCCCTTGACGACAACGGTCGACAACTCTTTGACGTCGAGAATATCCCGGGCATCTTGAGCAACGGGTGCGCCAGACGCATCGACAATCTTGACCGTCGCGATGTTGGTTTTGACGTCATCGGTTTGGCAGCAATAGTCCCAGGGCGTGGGGCAGCCTTCTTCGGCAGCACAGTAGGGGACCTTGGGATCGACAATCGTGAAGGCAGCCAAGCCTTCGACGAACGGTTCGCTCGAGCCACCGACCAAGCCCACGAGGGTAATGTCTTGCCCGTCCTCCGAGTTTTCGCGTGCTTCGCCGACTGGCACTGCGTCGGCCGGTTCAACGTCCACGGCGTAGGCCGATCGAGGGCTGGGCGAATCGCCTCCCTCATTCGATGCCACGTCTGCGCCTTGCTGGCAACCCGACACGACGGCCAATAACGCGGCAAGCCCCAGGCCTGCAGTCCAATTTGTCAACATTCTCATCATCAGTTCTCCGAAAGGAAATTAAACAGCTTTCAAACTCGTTGCGACTTCTGCTCGCAACGCTTTGAGCGCCGGGGGCAACGCGCCCAAGACGCCTAACAACAAACCAACGCCGCACCCAATCAGGATTGCGACGCTATCGATGCGTAATGCAAACGCACCCATCGTGAACCGCACCGCCATGCCATTGAGCATCGTCAGTGCGATCACACCTGAGAGAAGCGACCCGGCTGCTGCCAGCAGGACGCCTTCTTGAATCAGGCTGACTAGGATCGCCCGACGGCGAAACCCGATTGCTTGCAAGGTCGCGATCTCGCGAATCCTGCCGGCAACCGCTCCGTACATCATGTTCAATCCAGCAAAAACACCCGCGCCCGACACCAGCACGACCACGAACCAAGCGAGTATCCGAACCGGTTTGTAGTGTTGTTGCAGGGTCGCGTAGTAGTCGGTTTCACGGATGGCCCTGAGTTCCAAGTCCGTGCGTTCTTTACAAAATAATTTAACCTCCGCGGGCGAACCGCTGGGTGAGAGCAGCATCGCGGCGAGACTCAGGTCCTGGCGTTTGGTCGCCGTCTGGAAATCGTCCAGTGGGCACCAGAGTTCCGATTCGTAGGCGGCACCGCCCGCAGCAAAGCGGCCCACGATCGTCCAACTGCGGCCCTCGAACTCAATTCTCTTTCCAATGCTCATGGCCGCGTTCGTGCTGCCGAGTTTCGCCGCGGCCAATCGGCCGACGATCACCTCGCCATCCTCTGGCCAGTCGCCTTCGATCAATTGGACCGAACGACGGACCAGTGGCGCTGCGAGGGTGACGCCGCGAACCAAGCCTAAGCCTTCGTCACCCGCTGAACTGGTCACCCGAGTACCCAAGTACAACTCAGGAGAGATGTGATTAACACCGAAACGATCGACCACCGAATCGAAGCTGGCCGAGATCAATGACGGGGTGCGGGCGGCGATGGATGAATTTTCGATGTTTTCCTCTGAGTTCACTGAATAGACCAAGACGACGTTTTCATCACCGCTAACGGCGAGGGACCGCTCGAGGCCGCGGATGAATCCCACCACGACAAACACCAACATCACGACCGTCGCCAAGGCGACGAGCGTTAAGGCTGTTCGCACGGGCCGGCGGGCCAGATTGCGAACTCCGTATTCCCAAGGAAGAAGCATGGTGCGGAAACGAGAGAGCTAGGAACGGGTGAATGCGGAAATCGCCTGAAACCTCAAGTTCGGGAGAAGCCGAAGATCAAGGCGCTGTCCGCCGAGCTGGTGCGTGCGAATTGTTCGATACCATTGCCGGTGGGCACTAATGCCGGTTCTCAAAACGAATTGCGTTTGGCGGGGAAAACTGAGGCTACCGCCCCGGCCCCATTGGGTTTGCCCCGAATGACTTTCCGGCCTGCATGCGAGCGCATCGATCGCCTCAGCATGAGGACCGATTTGGCTCTGTCACTGCCTGTGGAACCGCTACGGAGCGATCCACTCGGTGATCAATGGCCACTGGATCATGAATGGCTCAGAGCAGCCAAGATTGCAGCGATTGGCGGACATCACGCCCGCCCAGAAGTTGCCCCGTCGGCAGCACCGGCCGCCAAGCCCAGGCAGTAGAAACGACGCTCGGTGTGTTCCTCACGATCAATCCTGGCAGATCCGCGTCGTAGCGGCTCACCGGATCGGAAAGCTGAACATCCGCGTTGACGATCGCACCCTCGCAGATGCAGTTCGGGCAGTCGCAGCCATCTTCGCAGGGTTTGGGCGCATTGGGTGACGGGGCACCGACGTGCTCCGAGCAGCAGTGGCAAGCAGCAACCCTCGGTTCCTCCGCCGACGTTGGATTCGCATCGCACGAATGGCAACGCAGCGGACACATCAACAAATTGATGATCAGCAGCAGAGAGAGGAGCACAGGTTTCATGCCAAAGATTCTAGTCAACGCGGCGTTCGAGATCAAGATCGTTGGAATCTTCTGTTATGCTGTGGGTTCGCTGCGAAGGGTCGAGACACCGCGGCGGTTTCGCGGTCGTCGAGATCGTGTTAGCCTGGTGCCGAAAACCAATATCATCCCTGAGTTCACTGTTTTTTGTGGTTCGCCGGCGGACGAAACCACTTTCACCATTCACCAAGGTACGTGTTTTTTACTGCTCAGACGCTGGGTGGTAAAGCTTTCACATCGCTTCCATGCGACCGCTCCATCTCGGTCTAACGTTGTTGCTGTTCTTTCAGGCGGGGTCTGTGGTCGCCCAAGGTACGTCGCGGGATGCACCTCCGTCGGGCATGATGGCGTTTAAGCAAGTCGAGTTCGACGATGTCCGAGCGGGCTACGTGACGCTGGAGTGGAATGATATTCTCGACGAGGCGGAGTTTGAATCGAGTTACCTCGTTAAAGATGGTGAGGGGACGACGTACTACCGCGGCCATTTGCCAATGGCGTTCATTTCTGGGTTGCCCGACGGTGAGTACCGTTTTGACGTTTGGGCGGTCGATAGCGAGGGCAGCATTCTCGCCCGGGGTAGCGGGCCGGCTGTCGTGCGAGTCGAGCATTGGTCCCTGACGCAAGCGATGTCGCTGTTCGTGATCGGGCTGGTAGTCTTTCTGATTTTGGTGGGAGTGATTGTCCACGGCGCGGTCCGTGGACGCTCTCCGAAACGGTTCGCAGGAGACGTCCTGCGGTGAATGCAATGGGAGACGGGTGGATGATCGGTGCCGCTCCGATACTCTCGCCAATGGCGGGGTATGTGCTGTTGGCTATTTTCAGCGTGTTGTGGGTCGCGTTAGGGGTTTGGTGGGGCAGGCGAGCGAATTCCTATGAAGGATTTGCGGTGGCGGGCCGCAATGTTGGCTTGGCGTTGGGGACCGCGACAGCGGTTGCGACATGGATCACGTCCAACACCACGATGCTCGCGCCGCAGTTTGCTCTGCAACTCGGTGTCTGGGGGGCTTTGGCCTACAGCACCGCGAGTTTCGGACTCTTCGCGTTCGCGCCCATGAGCGGCCGGATTCGCCAGTTGATGCCTGAAGGCTACACCGCCGTGGAGTTTGTGCGGCGTCGCTATGGCGTGGTCGCGACGGGGCCTTTTTTGTTGATCTCATTGTTCTATGCGATCACGTGGTTGATCTCGATGTCGATGGCCGGTGGCAAGTTGCTCGAGGTGCTCGCGGGGATTCCCTATGAGGTCGGGATGACCGTGGTCCTCTTGGTCTGCGTTGCCTACACGCTCTTCGGCGGGATGTATGCCGTCATCGGCACGGACTTCATCCAGAGTTTGATCATCATGATCGGGCTCGTGGTGGTCTCTGTTGCCGTTCTCAATCAGGTCGAGATCGCAGACGTGCATGAGAAGTTGCGAGCTGACCGTCCGATGTTGCTTTCGATTTTCTTCCCGGCGGCGTTGATGGCGATTTTCAACAACATGCTGTTTGGTTTTGGTGAGATTTTCCATAGCAACGTATGGTGGAGCCGTGCTTTCGCGATGCGCGAAGGCGTGGGGCCAAAAGCCTACGTGCTCGGGGGCTTGCTCTGGTTGCCGATCCCAATCGTGGCTGGCTTTTTAGGGTTGGCGGCCCCTGCGTTGGGAATCGGAATCAGCCAGCCGGACACGGTCGGGCCGTTGGTGGCCGCGACGCTGCTCGGGGATGTTGGCGCCCTATTGGTGTTCATTGTTATTTTCTGTTCACTCGCTTCGAGTATCGATTCGCTGCTGGCGGCGACCTCGGATCTCATCGTCAATGATATTGCCGGACCGTTGGTCCCGGGCGGTGCGACGCAGAAGCAAAAGCGACGCTGGTCCAGCCTGAGTATCGTCGCCCTGGGCGCTTTGGCGTGGGCGGTGGCGCTGCCCAATGTTTCGGACCTTGCCACCGTGCTGTTTTTCGCCGGTCCGCTGGTGGGCAGTTGCATTTGGCCCATCGTCGGCGGTCTCTACTATCGACGTCCCGGTGGCATTGCGGCAGCAGCGGCGATGATTAGCGGCAGTCTCGTTGGATTGCTGGCATACTACGCGATCGGTTGGATGGTGGCGTCGCTGGTCGGAGCAGCGGTGTCCGGGGTCGTGTTCGCGCTGTTGGTTTGGTGGCAGCCGGACGATTTCGATTTTGAGTTGTTGTCGCAACCGGCGCCTCAACCGAGCGACGATGTCCGTCACATCGAACCCACTACCGCGGCGGGAGCCTAGTATCATGTTTCCTTTGTGGCTGCTTCAATTTCTCGTAGTTGGTGGATTGATCCTCACGTGTGTGGGGATTGTTCTGCTGATCGTTTTCCTGGTACTCGACACTCGAGGCAAACAGATATGGTGAGTCCGACTGAGATGGCGGCCAATTCCAAAGGGCCGCGATTGTGGCCTGAGCCTCTGTTGGCGGTTACTGACGGAGCGGTGGATCGCGAAGCGCTCAGTGCGTTGGCGGGCACGTCTCTGCTCAATCCCAGGCAACTCGATCGCCGGACCGTGACAGCGATCGCTCAGCTCGCGGCGCTCCTGGAATCAAGAAACGTCGAGATGGATAAGCCACTCGATGGGAAGATTGCGATTACCGCTTTTTTCGAAGCCAGTACGCGGACCCGGTTGTCCTTCGAGAGCGCTGTCCTGCGGCTCGACGGGAAGGTGCTGTCCGTTCCCGATGGGCAGGTCACCGGCATCGCCAAAGGTGAGTCGATTGCCGACATCGGTGAAATGTTCAACACCTACGGTGACGTCGTGATCATGCGACATCCCGACACGGATTCCTTGGAACAGATCAGCAAGAATCTGCATCGGCCCCTCATCAATGCCGGCAATGGCTCGGGGCACCATCCCACGCAAGCATTGATCGATTGGTACGCATTGCTGAAGTGGCGTCCGGACCTATCGCGGGTGATCTGTCCTGCTGAAAAGCAAATCCACATCGGCATCATCGGGACGCCAGGCTCGATGCGGACGGTCAAAAGTTTCCTGCGTCTGGCGTTGATGTTCAGCGGATCGGTCAAGAAGATCACGATCATTTCTGAACTCGCCGATCCAGTCGGGTTGGATTTGACCGAACCGATCGAAGAATCGCCGATTGAGATCGACATTACCAATGACGTGCAGAGCGTCTTGCCACAGCTGGACGTTGTGTACATGAACTCCATCGCATTCCTCGGAGACAGCTACCGCAATCTCGATGCGAGATATCAATTGGACTGCGATAGCGATCTGAAACCGGGGGCCGTGATCCTGCATCCGTTGGCACGCAATCAAGAGCTGTCGGTTGAATTGGACGAGACGGATCACAACCTCTACTTCGCTCAAGCCGCCGGTGCCGTGTTTGTTCGCCAAGCGATCCTCGCATCGATCCTCGATCGCCTCGACCGCATCAGCGGCATCAAATCAGTCTAGCTCTCTCCCACTTTTCCCTCTTTCCCCCTCTTGCTCATGTGCGGCATCACCGGGTTCTGGAACCCTCAACGCAATAGCGAACGCGACCTCCGCTCGACACTCGACCGGATGCTCGATGTGCTCGATCATCGCGGTCCTGATGAACGTGGCAGTCGATTGTTTATCGATCAGGGGCTGGCCCTGGGGCACACGCGGTTGTCGATCATTGGACTGGATTGCGGCCACCAACCCATCTCCACGGACGACGGTGACTATGCCGTCACGGTCAACGGCGAACTCTACAACTACAAACGCATCCGCACCCAATTGGCGTGCGAGAGCCTCGAGTGCAACGGCAAGAGTGATAGTTCGATCGCTTTGCCGCTGTACCTTAAATACGGTCTCGCAATGGTCGAGCACCTGCGTGGTGAGTTCGCGATCGTGCTCTACGATCATCGCGAACAACGCTTGATCCTGATCCGGGATCGGTTCGGAATCAAACCGCTCTACTATGCCGCCGGTGACAACGGGCTCGTGTGGGGTTCCGAGGTCAAATCGATTCTGCAGCATCCCGATGTCCCCGCCAAGCTTTGTCCCAAGGCGGCTGTGCATCAGATGATGCAAGTGATGGTGCCGGGATCGACGGCGTTTGAAGGTGTCGACGCGCTCCAGCCGGGGCACATGCTGGTCGCTCAATTGCGAGACGGCCGGCTCGAGATTGACACGCAGCGTTGGTGGGATTTCACGTTTCCCGAATCCCATGATCCCAATCCGGATCCCGCCGAGTACGTGCAGGGTGTTCAGGACCGGTTGATCGATGCTGTGGCGACGCGGTTGGAGGCAGACGTCCCCGTGGGCTGTTATCTCTCCGGCGGCATCGACAGCTGTTCGATCCTCGGCTTGGCAACGACGTTGATGCAGTCGTCGGTCAAGGCGTTTACGATCGCGTTTGATAGCGACGAGTACGACGAATCCAACATTGCCAAACGGATGGCAGAGCGTACCGGTGCGGAACAAGAACTGCTGCGTCTGACTGAGAAGGAACTCTACGGTCCAGCCTTCGAGCGGGCCACATGGCATGCCGAGCGAACGTTCTACAACACGCTCGCGGTGGCGAAGTGGCACATGAGCCGCCGGGTGCGGGCGTGCAACTACAAAGCCGTGGTGACGGGCGAGGGAAGTGACGAATTGTTCGGCGGGTACCCCTTCTTTAAACGCGATTGGCTCGGCCGCGAGGGAGAAGAGGCGGGTGTGTTCGCTGGCGCGATCCTCGCCGAAGAGGACCAGAAACATGCGGCCTGGCAAGACCTCTGCGGATTCACCCCGTCATGGTTGCAGCCCTGGATGCTCGTTCTCCAACGTTGTTCGCCACTGCTGTCGAGCGATTTGAAGGATTTACTCAATGAGTACGATCCCATCGCCGAGATCGCTGACGCTATCGATCCAGCGGCAGTGCGAGGACGCCATCGGCTTGACATCTCGCAGTACACGTGGAGCAAAACGATGCTCGAGGGCCAGATCCTGACTTGGGGCGGTGACCGCATGGACATGGCCAATTCCATGGAGGCCCGACCGGCGTTTTTGGACCATCATCTCGCAGAGTATGCCACCACGATCCCACCAGAAGTTCGGATTCGCGACGGAGTGGAAAAATGGGTGCTGCGGGAGGCGATGGTCAACGTGCTGCCACGCGAGTTGTATGAACGCAAGAAGTTCGCGTTCATGGCGCCGCCTGCCCATACCGACCCGGTTAAACGGGCTGCCGTTCAAGAGATGATTGATCACTGGTTGACCCCGGAACGCGTCGCCGAAGTCGGGTTCTTTGACCACAGTGCGGTCGAGCGTTTCATCCACGACGCGTGGCGTGAAACCGACGGCACGATTGCTCGTCGCAACGACATTCTTATCAATCACATGCTGCAGCTACACATGCTGCACGGCCAATACGTCGAAGGCCAACCTCTCCCAGCGGTGGACTGAGATGCACGTTAACCTCGAACGCATTAAATCCGACATCCTCACCTTGGCGGAGATCGGCCGTCATGCCGATGATCGCGGTATCTACCGGATGGCGTTCACCGATGCGGATATGGAAGGCAAGCGTTGGTTGACGCAGCGAATCGAGTCAGCGGGCTTGCAGGCCTCGGTCGATGGGGCTGCCAATATTTCAGCGATCCGGGCCGGCACATCCGATTCGCCTCGTGTGCTCGTCGGCTCGCATATCGACACCGTTCCCTGCGCAGGCGCTTTGGACGGGACGCTCGGTGTGATCGTCGGGCTGGAATGCCTCCGGCGGATCCACGAAGAGAACGTCTCGCTGCGGAGGACCCTCGAACTGATCGCCTTCAGCGATGAAGAAGGACGCTTCGGCGGGATGTTCGGATCGCACTCCGTCTGCGGTTTGATTAATCCCGAACTGATCGCAACGATGGACGACCTCGATGGCATCAAGCTAGCCGATGAGATGCATCGACACGGCTACGAGCCGCTCGCTGCTCTCGAAGCGGCGCGTGACCCCGAATCCATCGCCAGCTACCTGGAACTGCATATTGAGCAGGGGCCAGTGCTCGACCACTTAAAGAAACCTATCGGGATCGTTGATGAAATCACCGGACTGTTCACGTGGTCGGTATGGTTTCGCGGAGAAGCCAACCATGCTGGGACGACCCCGATGGAAATGCGCAAAGATGCGTTCATGGGGCTCGCCGATTTCGCCCATGAGGTGCCCCGCATCCTGGATGAGAACGGTTCCCCTCGCAGCCGGGCGACGATCGGTAAAGCACAAATCTTGCCGGGGGCGGCCAACACCGTGCCCGGACTAGTGGAGTTTTCGCTCGATGTCCGCGACACCTCTGAGGACGTCTTGAGGGAGCTGGCCGAGTCGTTTCGCAAAGCTCTCTCGGCAATCGCCCGTCGCCGTGGATTGATGTTTGAGTTCCAACAGAAAAGCTATCTGCAACCGGTCCAGTGCGGTGGTGAACTCGTCGAGGAACTCACTCGGCAGAGCGAACGACTCGGACTCGAGGCCAATCGCATGCACAGCGGGGCTGCCCACGACGCTCAAATCATGGGCCGGATGGTCCCCGTCGGCATGATCTTTGTCCCGAGCAAGGGCGGACAGAGTCACTCGCCCGCTGAATGGACGGCCTGGTCGGATATCGAGGCAGGAGCGAACCTGATGCTGCATACCCTGATGAGCATTGCCGATCAGTAGTGAGCTATGAATCCACTGAATTTGATGCGACCTCTGTGGAGCGAGATCAGTGAGGGCCAATAGCGTTGCCGTGCTCGGAGGGGTTGCACAATGACCAAACAAGTGAGCGGCAAGACGCTAGCCGTCGGTATTGCACTGACACCGGCGGCTAGCGCCTTACCGCTCACGGGAAAAGTGGCAATGAATTCGGGGATTGATTCCTGGGTGACCTGCACAGGGTGGTGGATTTTCGAGGCACCTACTCCTGCGTCCACTGTTTTTTGCATTGTTCGAGAGCAGACGGTGCACTGACTTGTGCCGGGGAAAACGGACTCGGGCAGTGCTGGGACGCGGGCCTGGGAAGGGATATTTCGGCTGACAGTGCGCCAATGGTGCGACAAGTTCTCGACGGGGAAACTCTCGTCGAAGACTTCCTTATTTTGCTCATTGGACGCGGGAGTCAATGCCTCGAAAATCCAACATCCTCGACTGCAGCCACTAGCATCCGTGAAGACCTAGTCGGAAGAGCTATTTCTTCTTGCCTTTTTTGCCCTTGCCCTTCTTATCTTTACCCTTTTTCGCTTTGGAATCTTTTCCCTTCTTGCCCTTGCCTTTCTTCTTCTTCTTACCCTTGAGCTTCAGGTCTTTGGTGTTCTTGCCCTTTTTCTTGTTTTTGCCTTTCTTGGACTTGTCCTTCTTGCTTTTCTTGCCAGCCATTTTCATTTCTCTTTCAAAAGGATACCGACGGCGACTGCCGGCGGTTTGGATTGCGTCAGAGAGAACATCGCCTCTGACGATTCGACTTAGCAACACACGATGAATAAGTGTCGGTTTTAGTAGTGGACGAGGCGACGAGTCCAGCGGCTTTGAACTCGTCGCCTCGTCCACTACGACAGAAATTGATCGTGCGTTGCTTATGCATCGCGTGTCCATCGCGGTGTCACAAGTCTTCTGAGAGCTGACGGCGTGCTTCCCGCACGAGGACTCGTCGAGCCCAGTTGCTGAGCGACCGTTCATCCTGGCTGCATGCCGATTCGAGCAATGCGAGTTCTTTCTCGGAAACCCGCAAGTTGATTCGCTCGGTAAGCTTTTTCTCGGATTTAGTCTTGTCTTTCTTTTTAGCCATGATTGGATACCGCCTCAGTTCAATGAAGCATACGCTGTATGACAAAGTCAGTCAAGGGATGCTGGGGCGCACGCGATGGCGGCTGCTTGCTCCAAGCGGAGTGTGAGGCAGGCTGGGCGGTCGGGTGTGAAATTGCTGGGAGTGTTGTAGGGTAGGACATCGAAATCGCTCCACGACGCTCCCTATGCTTTGGCCTGCCGTTCGGTAAGTCATCAGGGGAGCCGAATCGGATTCACTTTGCAGATTCACTCTTCTGAGTTACCCCCTATGATTCAACCCGACCCCTCCTCGCCCGATTCCATCGACCCGCTGCGTAGCGTCTATCATCAATCGATGATCGACATTGCGTTGCATCGCGAGTTATTGATTTCGCACAACGCGGCTCTGCTGTGCATTGATCTGCAGTATCTCGATGCGGCGCCCGGTCATGGCGTGTTTGCGACGCCGGATCAAGGAGGGGTGTCGGCAGAGGGGCAGGCCTACTACTTCGATCGGTTGGAGAAACGCGTGCTGCCGGGAGTACGGAAACTGCAAGACGTTTTCCGTTCGCATGATCTGGAGGTGATCCACACGCGGATCCAAGCCTTGACGCATGACGGGCGCGATCGCAGCAAGGGGCACAAACGGCTGAATCTTTTGGCGGCTCCGGGATCTCGAGACGCGGACTTCCTCGAACAGGTAGCCCCGGATCCGGAGCGAGATGAAATTGTGATCAACAAGACCGCCAGCGGCGTGTTTTCGTCGACGAACCTGCATTATGTGCTCAACAACATGGGGATCGAGGCGTTGTTCATCGTCGGGGTGTACACCAACGAGTGTGTCGAGACGACAGTCCGAGACGCCTGCGACCTCGGTTACTTGGTAACGGTGGTGGAGGATTGCTGTGCGACGGTGACACCGGAGCTGCATGACGCGTCTCTGGCGACGCTCCGTGACCGGTACGCACGCGTGACGACACTGGGTGATACAATCGGCACCGTCGAACGTTTAATTCCTGAGACTGAGACCCCATGATGCTTGATTTAAGATGGACCGCTGTATTTGCATTTGCCATCCTGTTGATCTCCTTGGATGAGGCGCGATCCCAAGGCTTGTCCGCCTCGACGGCTGCACCGGTTGGCATGCAGACCGAGCGGCTGGCGGCGATCGAAGGGTTGATGAGTGAGGGAATCTCGCAGGGGAGACTTCCCGGCGGCGTGGTGTGTTTCGGCCGGCAGGGCGAGGTCATGTATCTCGAAGCATTCGGTAACCGCCAACTCGGTGACGCCCCCGAGGCCATGACCGTTGACACTGTCTTTGACCTGGCGTCGTTGACCAAGCCTGTGGCGACAGCGACGAGCATCATGAAGCTGGTTGAGAATGGAGAGTTGCTGCTGCGTGACAAAGTGGTCGATCATCTCCCGGAGTTCGCCCCGTACGGCAAAGATGAGATCACCGTCCAGGATCTGTTGCTGCATGAGAGCGGGTTGATCCCTGACAACGCCATGGCGGATTACCAGAATGGACCCGAAGTGGCGTGGGAAAAGATCTGTCAGTTGAAGCTCGTCTCACCCATTGGCGAACGCTTCCGTTATTCGGACGTCAACTTCATTGTGCTGGCCAAGCTAGTCGAACGGGTGACGGGCAAGAGCATCGATGTCTTTTCCCAGGACGAGTTGTTTGCGCCGTTGGGGATGGACGAAACAGGATACAACCCACCGGAGTCCTTGAAACACCGGGCCGCGCCGACGCAGAAACGTGATGGGGATTGGATGCGAGGCGAGGTGCACGATCCGCGGGCGCACGCGTTGTCCGGTGTCGCCGGGCATGCGGGATTGTTTTCCACTGCCACGGATATTGCCGTTTACGCGCAAATGATGTTGGGCAATGGAAGCGCGGACACCGCTGATGGAGAAGCCCGGGTATTGTCACCGGCGACCGTTTCCAAGATGACTGCGGCCTACCGGGTCTCTTCGGGCATCCGCGGTCTGGGCTGGGACAAACAAACGGCGTACTCAAGTAATCGCGGTGATCTGCTCTCTTCCAGTGCCTTCGGCCACGGTGGGTTCACGGGGACGGTATTGTGGATCGATCCGGAACTCGATCTGTTCTTCGTCTTTCTAAGCAACCGCGTGCACCCCGACGGTCGTGGCAGTGTCAATCACTTGGCAGGCAAAATCCTCAATGTCGTGGTGAGTTCTCTCGTCGAGCAGCCGCGCCGCGTGACGCACGACGTGCAGCCCGGGATCGACGTGCTGCTTTCGAACGGCTTTCGGGCACTCGCGAATCAGCGTGTGGGGTTGATCACCAACCACACCGGCCGCAGTGCTGACGGAACCAGTACGGCCTCCATCCTGCAGTCGGCACCTGAGGTTGCTTTGACGGCATTGTTCAGTCCGGAGCACGGGATTGCCGGTCGGCTCGATCATTCCAATATCGCTAACACGAAAGATGATCAGACCGGCCTCCCCGTGTTCAGCCTCTATGGTGAGACGCGGCGACCCACACCCGAGATGCTTGCGGAGATCGATACACTCGTCTTCGACATTCAAGACATTGGCACCCGGTTCTACACCTATATCTCGACGATGGGCGAGGCGATGGTAGCGGCCGCGGAAGCGAAGAAGCGTTTCGTGGTGCTCGACCGTCCGAACCCTCTCGGCGGACTCAATGTCACGGGCCCGATGCTCGATGAGGGCAAGGAATCCTTTGTGGGCTACACACGCCTACCGGTGCAGCACGGGATGACGATTGGTGAGATCGCTCAACTCATCCGCGCCGAGCACGATCTCGATTTAGATCTCGAAGTGATTCAGTGTCAGGGTTGGCAGCGAAGTGATAGCTGGGATGAAACCGGTCTGACCTGGATCAACCCTTCTCCGAACATGCGTAATCTGACGCAGGCGTTCCTCTATCCAGGGATCGGATTGATCGAGACCACGAATGTCTCGGTGGGGCGGGGAACCGATACGCCCTTTGAAGCCGTCGGCGCCCCCTGGATCGACGGCCGCGAGCTGGCGAGGCATCTCAACGAACGCGAACTGCCGGGTGTGCGGTTCGTGCCAATTCAGTTCACTCCAGATGCGAGCAAGTACAGTGATCAATTGTGCGGCGGTATTCAGATCATGGTCACCGAGCTGGATCAGCTCAATGCGGTCCGGGTCGGTCTCGAACTAGCAACCGCATTGCATCAGCTCTACCCAGACGACTGGCAGACCAAAAGTTTGAACCGGCTGCTCGGCAACGATCAGGTCTATGACAGCATCACAGACGGCGACGACGCGATGACTACCTGGATGAAATCGCTCAGTGGCGTATCGCAGTTCCGCGCGTCACGCCCGCAGTACCTACTGTACGAGTAGGACAACGCTCTTATGGGAGAACGCTATGAAGCGTTGTTTTGGGCTCATCCGATGGAAGCGTGTGCGGAGCGCAGGGGAAGGTTTTTCTGGTTCTTCTCGGCATGGCTGGCTTGGTAACCCGATGCGTCTGCGAGCTAGGAAAATGCAGTGCTTTGCATGGTCAGCAGATGTTCCTCGCTCACCATTACCGGTAGAACGCCGACTAAATCAACACGCCGTCACGCGTCGGGGTAGTAAGACCGCTTCGCAGACTAAAGTCAGGAGCGGGAAGGAATAAGTGTCGTATTGGACGAATCAACGAGCTGCTCAATATCCAGAAGTATCCCGTCAGGGATGATAGAAAATAGCCGGTGGTTTGAGCGCAAGCGAACACCACCGGATACGACCTATTGATGACGCGTTGCTAAGCGGAATTCGGCGGGACGCCCGCGTACCGGTTCTCGGGCGTCCCGCCCTCCCACGTCAGCAAGCATTAAGCTTGATCTGGCTTCGTGTAGAACTTGCTCAGGTCGAATTCTTGCCGCTGCTCCTGCTCCATCAGCTTGATGCGTGATTCGAGTCGTTCGATTCGGCGGAGCAGTGCGGGGATCGTATCACGATCTTTTTCGATTTTGATCGGGCGTGGGACGGGTGGATAGTCGAGGTGACGTTGCATCGCACCGAACAGATAGACCGGGTCTTTGCGGCGGTTAGCCAAGGCGATCCGGCCTTCCTTCTCACCGAATAGAAACGGCCCCTTGCCCTCAATATCCAGTCCTTCGGCGATCAATCGGCGGCGATACTCGTCGCTGGCGAGGAACAAGAGATCAGCGAGGTCGACCAGCCCGACGTTGGCGCGAAGGTCGAGCAGCCATTTGGACCATGCCGTATCGTAGACAGGGTCATTGCTCATCGCGGTCAATCCCGCGTCGTAGCCGAGTCGATTGCGGGAAAGCACTTCGAATTGGAAGAAGAAGGAACCGCTGCGGGCTCGCTGGGCCATCCCCTCTGGGGTCAGTCGGCCTCCGCGCGGGACCGATTGAAAGGATTCACCGAGATTCCCCGCCTCATCGATCGACTCCAATCGGGCCGTGTAATCGGCTCGCAGCTTCGCGTCGGCTTGGAGAACCTGCAGCGCGAGATGAATCGAAAAGCGTCCTGTTTCCTTTTCCGATTCGCTGATCAGGAAGGTTTGGAAGGATGCAAAGTAGTGTCCCAACCGTGACATCGCATGGCCCATCAAGCCCGAGTGCCGCAGCTCGGTGAGCATGTACTCGATCGCCATCGGTAACCGAGTCGTCGCCAGCAGTTCGTGACGGAGTTGGCCGAGGAGTTCCTGCATCGGAACGCCCTCTGCTACCCGCTCCCGCAGCAGGTCGAAGAGATAGGCCTGTTCAACGTATTCTGCGTGATCGAGCATGAAGTGACTTTGCAGCAGTTGTGTCCGCAGAGGAGTCTGATCCTCTCCGGCGAGGCTGTTAAAAACCATCTCAAATGGCTCGCCTCCCAAGGGTCAGACCCCTTGCTCGGATAGGCTCTTATTGATCGAGCCGAAAGATCGTGGTTCCCAGAGGTGGCAATGTTACCGCGATGCTATCGGGCCGATCATGATGGCCGATTCCTCGCGATTGGCAACCGGGATAGTTTCCCACGTTGCTGCCGCCGTAGGCTTCGCCGTCGCTGTTGAAAACTTCTTTCCAGAATCCCGCCTGCGGTACGCCGATGGGATAATCCTCGCGGACGACGGGAGTGAAGTTGCTGCACACGAGCAGGGGCGGATCGTTATCGGTGCCTTTGCGGAGATACACCAGGACGCTGTCTTGGGCATTCTGGCAATCGACCCATTCGAAGCCCTCGGGTCCGAAATCGAAGTGATGCAGCGCCGGGTTCTCATTGACCAGCAGGTTGAGGTCGGAGACGAGTTGCTGCACGCCGCGGTGGGTCGCAAAGTCGAGCAGCAACCATTGGGGGCCATCGTCTTCGTTCCACTCGTTCCACTGCGCCAATTCGCCGCCCATGAACAAAAGTTTCTTGCCGGGATGCGTCCACATGTAGGAATAGAGAAGCCGCAGATTGGCAAACTTCTGCCACATGTCACCCGGCATCTGGCTGATCAGAGATCCCTTGCCATGGACCACCTCATCGTGCGATAGCGGCAACATGAAGTTTTCGGTGAACGCATAGATCAGGCTGAACGTGAGTTCATTCTGGTGGTATTGGCGATGGATGGGTTCCTCACGCATGTAACGCAGCGTGTCGTTCATCCATCCCATATTCCATTTATAGGTGAAGCCCAAACCACCATCGCTCGTCGGTTTAGAAACACCTGGCCAGGCCGTTGATTCTTCGGCGGCGGTGACCACGCCGGGATAGTTTTCGTGCACGGCATTGTTGAATTCACGCAAGAAATCGATCGACTCCAAGTTCTCCCGGCCACCGTAGCGGTTGGGCACCCACTGGCCTTCCTCACGACTGTAATCGAGATACAGCATCGAGGCGACGGCATCGACGCGGAGCCCGTCGATGTGGTATTTATCGAGCCAGAACACAGCGTTCGCGATCAGGAAGTTACGAACTTCGTTCCGCCCAAAGTTGAAGATCATCGTGCCCCAATCGGGATGCTCGCCCTGGCGTGGGTCGGCATGCTCGTAGAGTGGCGATCCATCGAATCGTCGCAGCCCGTGATCGTCTTTAGGGAAGTGCGCGGGGACCCAATCAACGAGCACCCCGATGCCATTTTGGTGCAGGTGATCGACGAAGAACATGAAATCCTCGGGGCTGCCATGGCGGCTCGTGGGAGCATAATAGCCCACGCTCTGGTAGCCCCACGACCCCGAGTAGGGATGCTCACTGATCGGCATCAACTCGACATGGGTGAAGTTCATGCGGTGACAGTAGTCGGCCAAACGCTTGGCGAGGTCACGATAATCCAACCACCCGTTGGTCCGCCCCGGCCCTTTCTGCCAGCTGCCCAGGTGAACTTCGTAAACGTTCATCGGCGCGTGCAGGGGATCAAACTCGGTCCGTTTGTCCATCCAGTCGCTATCGCTCCATGAATAGGAGTTGATGTCCGAGATGATGTTGGCCGTCAGCGGAGGCAGTTCGGAAGCGAACGCCATCGGATCACATTTGTCCATCCAGTGGCCTTGCTCGCTATGGATGCGGAACTTGTACCGCTGGCCGATGCGGGCTGCCGGAACGAAGATCTCCCAGATGCCGATGTTGGGGAGTTGGCGGGCGCCGTGTTGGCGTCCATCCCAGCCATTGAAATCGCCAACCACCTGGACGGCTCGCGCATTGGGTGCCCAGACGGCGAAGTTCACACCATCGACACCGTTGACAGTGCGTAGTTGAGCGCCCAATCGCTCATAAATTTTGTGATGACGACCTTGTCCAATTAGATAGCGGTCAAAATCCGTTAGCAGGCTCGGCGTGGCGTAGGGGTCAGCGGTCTCGGTCGTCTTGCCTTTTTTATCCATCATTTCGACCTTGTAGTGGCTCTCAGGAGATTCATCGAGGATAGCTTCAAACACACCCTCGGGGTGCAGTCGCCGCATAGGGCGTCGCAAACCGGATGCCGAATCGATCAAGCAGATCGAATGGGCCTCGGGCTGGAACATACGAAATGCGGTTGCCGGAGTACCACGATAGTCCACCGGGTGGCGACCAAGCAAACTGCTGGGGTCGGCGATACTGCCGTCGACGAGCGACTGAATTTTCGAGAGGGAGAGCTGCGTGTTCATAGCGGGCGAGCAAGCCGGAAAGGAAAGGGGCCGAAGGTGCGTGATGAGAATGTGGTGATCGGAACGGGAGATCGCGTCTTGGACGCGGAGTCTCTAAGAGCCCGCTGGGCCCATCATCGCGATGCGATGTGCCCGATGGCTGGTATCGACTGCTGATTGCAGCAGCCAATCGCGGAGTCGATTGCCGTTATGGGAGAACGACGGCTCTTCGTGTGGCGAATCGATTCGCGTCGGTGCGACATGCCCTGTCGGATTCGGGGTCGCAGGGACGGTTAAACTGTTCTTGGGAGCGACCGCTGCGGGACGGCTGACCATCCTCGCCGTCAGCAGGCACGCTTGCACCTCATGAATACTCAGAGCGTGATCGATCCGTCGCCACAGGTCCGCGTGTTGGACTTCGACCCGCCGTCCAAAATGATCCCAGACAAAATCGCTGCGTCGCCAACGGGGCAGCGAATCGGTCAGCGAGCGGATCAGATAGCGATTGTGACTCAGTAACGTCACTCCGGATGGTCCGTCAATAGCCTCCAAACCACGGACCGCCGCTAGCAGGGTCAAGCGGTTCAGATCGCCCCGCTCGCAGTCCTGGGCCTCGAGAATGGGCTCGCCAGCGGCGGTTTCGATCGCGAACTGCCAGCGTCCGTCGTCCAAGGTGCTGCTCTGCGCCGAGACGACTAGGAGTAGCGACGCGAGGTTCGGTGCCGGAGTGCTCTCAACATCGTCGTCCGACCGGAGCGACTCAGCGACCGCACGTTCGGCATACTCCAAGCGATTCAGGGCCAGAGAATCGGAAGCAATTTGGATGGAATGTTGAGTCATAGCAGGTTTCCGTCCGCCCGTCGGCGGTGTGCATGCAAAGAAATCAGTGTGCTCGAAAAGTGTCGGCGGCGGCCCGGGTCAAGTCGGAGGGGGGTGAACTCGAGACGCAGGCCGCCGCCAGCGATCCGTCGACCGACGGATCAGGGCACGTTCATCTCCAAGTGTGCGGGAGGGATGCACAATCTGGAGGTGAACTGTCTGAGCAACGATTGGGTGCCACCGTTGCCTCGACACAAATAGCATTCGACAAACTCAGCGTGTTCCCCCAAGTCCGCTTGGCTAAAAAGCACGACCTAGCTTGCCCGGGGACCGGATCACCGGCAGAGACCGTCTAACCCGTCAGGTCACCGGTAGCAAATAGAGCCGCCCAGGTTGGGGCTACCGCGAGGTGGGTCTAACAAGTGTCGCATTGGACGAAGCAAAGAGATGCTGGATACCCAGAAGTATCCCGTCAGGGATTAGAGAGAATAGCCGTAGGTCAGCGCAGCGCCACCTACGGTGGTTCGTTGGCCGTGGAACGTCGACCCCGAAGTGGGTCGCAGACCTCGTGGTGAATGATCTTCAACCCCATTCGGGGTTGGCACGCGTGCTTCTCGGCGTTTCCGGTGGTGGTCGCTGCGCTCGACGACCGGCTATTGTCTAAAACGCCTTCGGCGTAGGAAAACTTTTGGCGCGAGCTTCTAGCTTGCGATCGGGCAGAAATCGCAAGCTGGAAGCTTACGCCGCTCACCAATTCGCCAGCCAGCGGTCTCCAACGACGTGTCCGGACCGACGTCCGGGCTCGCTGCGGGTCGCTCGCGTTCCTCTTCACCCGACTCTTCGAGGTTCTCTTCGAATTTCGCTTCGAGGGCTTCGAGCAGGGCGGTGCGGTGAGCGATCGTCTCGTCATCACCCACCTCCAACTCCTGCAGCTTGCGTAGTCGCACGATCGTGCGACGAACCCGCTCGTTGCCGGCACTGAAGAACTGGCGTTGGAGGTAATCCAGATCACGGGTTCCCTGGTGCCAGCCTTCTTGGCGTAGCGCAATCTCGTCGGCCTGCACCAACAATCGATCGATGATCCATCGTGGGCACTGCGTCTGTTCGATCGCCTCCATGAGATCGTCGATCAGTGGTAATTGGCTATCGCGATCAGGGAACCGTGGAGGCGGATCCCACACGACGGGAAAGGCATCCTCGCCATGTTGCCGCATCTGTTCGATCGCCTCCGCCACTTGCCCGCGGCGGAGCATGCTGTCGACTTCGGTGGCTCGGTAAAGTCCGGGCTGGAACTGGAAGGCTGCGGCGATCAAGCAACAGGTTGCCGCGACAGGCAGCCACCATACCCGGCGATGAATCCTTCCGTTGAGCCGACCGATCTCTTGCTGCGAATCATGCTCGCCACGCAGCATTCCGATCGCCACCAAACCCAGCACGAGTATGGGGATGACGCCATAGAAACAGATCATTGCGACCGCGCCTTGGTAATCGACAAGCATCTGCTGCGTCTGCGTCAAACGGATTCCACCCATGATCGAAACCATCGACAGCGTAGCCGCCATCAGAGCCAAAAACGCGATAATCATGCAGGGCAGTAATACCCAGGAGAGCACCGCGAGCATCGGGACCGCAAACTGGATCGCGACAATTCGACTAAACAACAGCACTCGCCAAACGGAAACGATCGACAGCATGGTCAGGTTCCATCGCAGGGCCGTGACTTCGTCCGTGATGGTTTCAATCGGAAAGGCGTACAGCCAGGCCAACGGGGCGGTCATCCAGTAACCGGTCATGAAAACGCGATAATCCCGCCACAGACTCTCGGTTTTGCGGCCAATCGAGAACATGCCGATCATCATGAACACGAAAACAATCGAACCGATCAACAGCGATGCTGCAAACGGAGCCAACAGATCTCGTGGATGGTGCAGCCAACTGACAGCGTCGTACTCTCTCGCCAGCGCCGCGGTCGCGACCAGAGCGAGTGCTAGCCAGATCGCGCGTGGGCACCGCAGGACGCGCACGATCGATGATCGGACGCCCAACAGCAACAGCAGAGGATCGCGGAGCCGCATGGTAATCATTGTCGTCTCGCAATCGCCCGGATGGATTTTTGAATAAGGTCGCGTCGCTGTTGTGCGTCGTCACGAAAGACTCGCGAGATCAACTCGTGAAATGCGTTTTGTAGCTCGTCGGCGGTCATTTGATCGGGACGGTAGACAACATCAAAGAGAGTGTAACATGAAAAATCACCTGGTAAGAGCCGTCTATTGGCCTGTAGGGAATCATACAGGCTCGTGCCGGGGAACGGGGTCTGCAGTGTGAGTTGCACTTCGCCCATGGGTGCGGTTTCCAAAAAATCACCGAGTCGCTCGATCGACGCGGGGGTTTCTCCATCGGCGCCGACGATGAAACACGCATTGACCACGATACCGGCAGATTGGATCGCTTCGACGGCATCGATCATCCGCTGCCAGTCTGCTGTTTTCGCGCCCATTCCGCCGTATCGAAACACGCTCGACTCCAACCCGATCAGAATTTGCCGGCAACCGCTCGCCGCGATCTGGCGCAGCAGATCGGGTCGAAGGGCAATTCGCCAATCGGATTCTGTGAACCAACGGGCACCGTAGCGGCGCAGGGCGTCCAGCATCGGGCCATGGTCCCGGTCGCTAGCGAACGTATTGTCATCGGCCAATTCGAGCCACGGTCGCGGCCGGATGCGGGCGATGGCGGCGAGCTCCCGTTCGATTTGCTGATCCGATTTCGTGCGGGCAGGGCCGAGCAGGCGACTGGCGGCGCAAAACGAACAGGCCCACGGGCAGCCCCGCATCGTCTGCAGAGTGTAGCGAGGCGGGGCCTCCGGTCCGAGCAGTTCCCAACGCGGCGTGGGTGATTGAGCGAGCGCGTAGGAACCGTCGGCCCGATAGCGATGCTGCAACCGGTCGGCGGCGAAGTCTGCGAGTACCCGAGGCAGCGTGCTCTCGCCGTCGCCGCAGGTGACGACATCGAAACGAGTTTGGCACCAATCAGGAGCTGCCGTCGCATGCAGCCCGCCGACGACGGTGACCACCTGATCGCGGCAACTCGGTTGAGAGCGAATCAGCTCGCTAATTCGAGCTGCTCGGTCCGCTGCCGGCGTCAGGCAGGAGAACGCCACGATGTCAGGTTGATGGCTCTGGATCTGTGCGGCGATGGCCGACTCATCACCCACACCATCATCACTGACGAGGCTCACCTGCCAGTCCGGTGGTGCCGTAGCGGCGATCGTCAGCAATCCCAGAGGCGGCAACTGAGAGAGCGCCGAAGCACGCCGAGAGAGGCCTGGCAGACTCATCCCGCGGGCGAGCAATTCGCTGTGCCCGACCCGTAGCCCGCTCATGGAGACGAGCGTCAGGCGATGCTGCTTTCCGCTCACAAGATTGGCTCATCCGTTGGAAGCGTCCGCAGCCAGCCGGCTATGGACCTCGCCGAAAACTCACTGATAGATGCCTAGTTGCTAACACGTTCGACGTAGTCACCGGTGATCGAGCTGATCTTCACCACATTGCCCTCTTTAATAAATCCGGGCACGAGGAACTCAGCGCCTGTTTCCATTTTGGCTGGCTTGGTCACGTTGGTGGCGGTGTCGCCTTTGGTTCCAGGTGCGGTTTCGATCACTTCGAGCTGCACGTGCTGGGGCGGTTCGACAATGATCGCGCGGCCGTTGTAGAGCGTCATGGAGCATTCCATGCCGTCCTTGAGGAACTTCCAGATATCGCCAGCGACTTCGGAGGCGACCTCGTACTGTTCGAATGTCTCCCCATCCATGAAGACGTAGTCCTCGGCTTGGCGATAGAGGAACTGCACGGTCGTAGTTTCGACGTCAGCGGATTCGAGCGAGTCGCCGCCCTTGTAGGTACGGTCAAGGGTCGTGCCACGAATGAGATTTTTCATCTTGCATTTGTACATGGCGTTGCCTTTGCCGGGTTTGACGAACATCATTTCAGTCATCAAATACGGTTCGCCATCGATTTGAACCTTTAGGCCTTTGCGAAAATCGCTAGTGTTGTAACTTGCCACAGACGGCTCCACTCCCAAACGGAAAAATAATCAGTGATTGTGAATCGGACGGCGCAGAGTTTAACGAGCGAGGGTCGGGTTGTCCCACCCCAGAGTAGCAAAGATTTTGCGGCGTCCCGGCAGGCTGGCCAAATCTCGCCGCCGCCCGGCCCTGCTGGGGACGATCGCTGGCTCGACTCGATGCGCCGAGCCATCCGCTCGGCCGCCGAACTGCGACACGTGCTGGGACTCGAATCGCCGGGGCCCGAAAATGGGGCCAGCGGAGAGAACCCGTCTGGTAGAGAGGTGGATTATGATTTCCCTGTCTTTGTCCCCCGTGAATTTGCCGCTCGGATGCAGCCCGGGGATGACTCGGATCCGCTGCTGCTGCAGGTCATGCCGAGTTCAGCGGAGGGAGTCGAGGTGGCCGGATTTGACGCCGACCCGGTGGGTGATCGTGAGGCCAATGTCGCTCCTGGGGTGCTGCACAAATACGCTGCCCGAGCGCTGATCATCACGACGGGTGCCTGCGGTGTGCATTGCCGGTATTGCTTTCGCCGGGCGTTTCCCTACCACGAGGCTGGCTCACGCAGCCAAGCCTACGCCCCTTCGCTGGACTACCTGCGGCAACGAGACGATATCGACGAAGTGATATTCAGCGGCGGTGACCCGCTGACGATGACCGATTCAACTCTCGAGACGCTGATCGGCGAGATCGAAGCGATCGAGCATGTCAAGCGGCTGCGGATCCATTCCCGGATGCCCATCGTCATCCCGTCTCGCGTGAATTCCTTCTTGGTCGAGCGACTGCGCCACTCGCGGCTGTCGGCGTGGATGGTCGTGCACAGCAATCACGCGGCAGAGATTGACGCGGAAACGTCGTCGGCGCTACAGCGGATGGTCGACGCCGGCATTCCCGTGCTCAACCAATCCGTGCTGCTGCGGGGCATCAACGACTCGGTCGCGGCCTTGGAGGCGTTGTCGCGATCACTGATCGATTGCCGTGTGATTCCCTATTACCTGCATCAACTCGATCGAGTCGCGGGGGCCGCCCACTTTGAAGTTCCGCAGGAACGTGGTCTCGAGTTGATCGCGCAGTTAGAATCGCGGTTACCCGGCTTCGCCGTCCCCCGCTACGTCCGCGAGATCGCGGGCGAAAAATCCAAGACGCGGTTGTAGACGTTCTCCATGACCACACCCTAACTCATGATCACACCCTGGCCCACTCAGAATACGTGAACGCGCACGCGCCTCGATCCTTGCACCCAGCGCACTGGAACCTGCTCTCAAGGTGGGGGTTGAAGAATAATCCAGTCCTGCAGCGGGAACTGCTTGTGAACCTTCGCACCAACCGCTCGTTCATTTTGTTGGCGGCTTACCAGCTCCTCCTCGCGGCGGTCACCTGGATCGCTTGGCCGAGTGACGATCGATTGGACCTGACCCAGAATCCTCCCTCGGCGCGGCGGTTGGTGGATCTGTTCTTTCTCGGCCAGTACGTGATCGCGTCCTTGATCGCCCCCAGCTTCGCGGCGGGAACGATATCGGGCGAGAAAGAGCGTCAGACCTACGAGATGTTGTTGGCCAGCCCGCTGCGTCCAGGCGCGATCGTGATCGGAAAGCTCGTCGCCGCCCTGACCCATTTGGCGCTTCTGATCGTGGCGTCGCTGCCGATCATCGTGCTGTTTCTTCCTTTGGGTGGAGTCAGTGTTTACGAGGTCGCGGCTGCGTACCTAGGTCTGTTCGTCTCGGTGATCTTGTTCGGTTCGATTGGCGTTTTCTGCAGTAGCTATTTCTCGCGGACCAGCAATTCGCTGGTCGTTAGCTATTTACTGATCCTGCCTCTGGTGATCGGCGGTGTGCTCTTGTGGCAGTCGCTCGCCGGTGACGGTTTGCTACGACTCAAGGTGATTGTGATGGTGGTGCCCGCCTTCGCGATCGCCGCTGTGATTCTGATGAGCGCTGCCACTGCCAACCGTTTGCTTTATCCGCCTGACGTCGGTAGCGAGGGCAAGGAGATCATTGATCTCGAACAGGAGGCTGCCGAAGCGGTGGGTTTGGTGATCCAACCGGACCAGTTCCCCGATCGCTTGTTTGCGCCGCCCCGACGTGACACTCTGATGGAGGATGGTGCCAATCCGGTCTACGACAAAGAGATTCACGGCGAAATCTTCAGCCAGGGTACACTGATGCTGAGATTGGTTATCCAGATCAGCATTCTGTTAGCGATTCCGCTGATGGGCGTCCTGTTGTTCTGGCGTACAGGCTGGGCCCCCTGGTTCGCCGTCTATGTGATCGTGTTCAACCTGTTGGTCGGACCCGTTTTTCTGGCGGGGACGTTCACGAGTGAGCGAGAGCGTCAGACCCTCGATCTGTTGCTGACGACGACGCTTTCACCGTGGAGGATTTTCTGGGGTAAGTTCATTGTGGGGTTTCGGGTGGCGTTTGTCCTGACCAGCTTTCTGGTGTGGCCGATGCTGCTCGGCTTGTTGCTTAATCCTGATTTCTATTCCAATTGGGCGTTGATCGTGGGGATGTTTGCGATTCCCGTGATGGTGGCAGTCGTCAATGCGTTCGTCGCCATCACCGCGTCCTTGTACCAGACGCGGACCTCGATGGCATTGATGACAACCTATCTCGTGCTGATTGTGCTGTATGTCATCCCGGCGGGCCTGAGCACTTTGGCGAGCACGCTGAACCTGCCTGAAAAGGCGCAGCGAGTCATCGATTGGCTGGGCGTGAGCAGTCCTTTTCGAGCACTTTTCGCGTTGCCGATGGATCACCAAATTCTGCGCAGCGACGAAGTCTCCCAGAGCCACGCGGGCAATCCGATGTTGGTGCTCGGATACTTTGCCTGCAGCCTCGCGATCATCGCCATCACGATGATCCTGATTGCGGCCAAGATGAAGCGACTCGGCGGCCACTTGGAATAGTGAAAGTGCGAGCCCAACTTTCCCCTCTCGCGAAGCCGAGGCTTTTCCATTGATGTTTTGTTTCGCACGACTTTCCCGCTTCCCGGCTGTCGCGGTATCGCTCGGGGTGGCAATCTGCATTTCGGCCGGATGGGGTTCCGCTACAATTCTTCGCGCCAGCGACGCGGTCAATCAGCATGGTCAACGCGAGCTCCGGCTCGACGAGTTACCAGCACCCCCGCCCGAAATCCGCGCCTGGCTCGAGCGTGGCCAGGTGACTTTCCTCGTCGGTGGGAAGCGGCCGTCGGTTGCTCAACCGAGCCGCTCGACAGCTGCCGAACCCCGGCATTTCGCAGCCGAGACACGTTACCGGGCAACGCATTCCTTCCGAAGTCGCTGCCGCTGGGTGTGGCGCAATCCATCGAGTGCGCAGCGGCTGGCAATTAACGTGCGGTACCAGAAGCTGCAGTTGGCGGTTTCCCACCAAGTGTGGCTGGAGGAGATGCCGGATGTGGAGACGTTTTGGGAATCTGCCTTAGTCCTACATGAGCTGGATCACGTCCGATTGTCGAGTGATCCGCGATTGAAGGCGAAATTCTTAGCGGCAGTGAAACAACGAAGCCGAATCGAGTTGACGCGGGAACAGACGCTATCGGTGCTAGAGGATGCCGCCCGGCGGAGCCAGATGATTCGGGGGCGGAGCCAGCCACTGATAAACAGGCTCGGCAGCGAGGAGGCTCAGGAATTTCTCGACGAGGCGGTGGACGCCGAGTTCGAGAAAATCGTCCAGTTGGTGGAGATTCGCTATCGAGAGCTCGATCGGCAAACCGACCACGGCCGACAACCGATCCCCAAGGAGAGTTCTCTACAGCCCTGAGCCGAAGGACGTAGGTCCTCAGGTGTCACACAGCTCAAAAAACCATGCCTCCCGCGTTCGTGCACCCTGGGGCGGGGTAAGCCACGACTCAGCGGATCGTGGCGCATGCTTCTTGCAAATCGCAATCGAATTGCGTGAGTCGAACAGGCGGTGTAACCTTGCTTGACGTCTTCGAACCTTTTGCGAGCGATCCCGCATGGGCGGAAGCAACCCGATTCGCGGCAATCGCATGACATCTTCACCGTCTGCGGTATCGGGAGATGTCGAGTGCCCCTCCAACTAACGTCTCTCAAACAATGTCCTCCAAATCAGACGACGAGATCCAATCCGAACGCAAAGCCAAACGGTTCTATATCGGTTTGGTGCTGCTGCTCTTCGCGATCCAGTTCACGATTCTCGGCACAGCGTTGAAACTCGCGATCGGTGATCCGGCGCTCGCCGTGGTGCCCGACTACCACCAAGCGGCGCTGGATTGGGACGCCATCCATGCCGCTTCCAGTGCGGCAGCCAAACAGGGCTGGGACGTACAGATCGATGTTTCCGATGTGGCCGATGGTCGCGGCCTGAGGGCGGTTGATCTCAACATGAGCGATGATCGAGGCCAACCGGTCACTAACCTGACCGTGGTGGGTAAGGTCTACCATCACGCTGATGCGGATCGAATCGAACGCTTTGAAATGCAAGATGTGGGCGGCGGACGATACCTGGCGACGCCACCGATGGCTCGGCCAGGGTTGTGGCAACTCGAACTCGACATCCGTAATGCCGGAACGCCGATGACCCTTTCAAAAACCTGCGAGTTTTAACAGCCGATCGAAGCGAGCCTGTGGCTTGTCTGACAGGAAACTACGCCGTCAGACTGGGGAGTGCCTCAAGGTGCTGGTGGAACTGTACTGTACTGGCGTAAGCAAGAAACGCCGCGATACCGAAGAATTCGGGCTGATCCGCCGGAAGCGTGCGCCCGAGGTTTTCAAGGCATGGCTCCCGTATCGAAGGATTTATTTGTGGGATGTGATTATCAATGTTAGACTGGCACTGCCGGGAGAAACGGAGCCGAGCTCTGCAGAGGTGCTGGCTTGGCAAGGGATATCTCGGTCGCCAGCGTTTCCCTGCAAAAGCGGTACGCCAATGGTGTTGTCGGTCCCTGGCGAGCGTTTGTTCGTCAGGGACGCATTTTTGAACGATCATTGGATACGAGAGCCATGCCTCAAAAAACCTTCCGCTGTGCTCTGCGCACGCTTCCGTCGGATGAACCACTCTTAAGCCCTTTTTCTGCCTGAGTACTCCTGGAAAGTAAAGTCATGTTGAAGCAAGCGTATGTACGGGGCGCTCTTGCAGTTACAGCGTCAGTGATGATTGCCGTCGTCTCTACCGGTTGTGATCGCAAGGAAACAGTGCTGGATGTCGACACGCCCGGAGGCGGGGGTGTTGAGGTTGAACGCAACAAGGAGACGGGTGCGGTCACTGTGGATGTGGATGAATCCAATCCCTGATCCTCAGAGGTCGGTGGTACCGTCAATTCTGTGTTAGTTGCTTTTGTTCCGCACCTTCAGTGCGAAGGCCGGCACAGCCCCGTCCGTTAATCTCACGGGCGGTCGATTTATTGAGCCGAGACGCGTTACCGGCCGGGTGGGTCGCGCTACCCAGGGCCTCACAGCCCTCGTCTCAACATTGGGAAGCTAACGGCAAGTTTCGCCTAATTGTCTACCAGCCCGAAGGGTGACGCAGCGTCCGGTGTGTCGACCTTCGGGCTGGGTCCGTTGCTGTAGAATTTTCATTTCATCTTCCTCCCTTGAGACCACGCCGTGACATCTTCTCACTCGCTTGAAGCAGCGAACACATCTTCAGCCACGACGCAAGCCTCTGGGATGGGGCCGATTGTGCTTGATCGCGGCGTGGCTTTCCGGGTGTGGGCACCGCACGCGAACTCGGTCAGCGTGGTGGGCGATTTTAACGACTGGGATGGCAAGGCCAGTCCGATGGAATCCAGCCCGAGCGGTGATTGGTATGCCTACGTTGAAGATGCCAAACCGGGTGATCAATACAAGTATGAGATTTCGAACGGCGAGAAAACGTTCTGCCGGATTGATCCGCGGGTCAGAGAGGTGACCAATTCCGTCGGTAACGGGATCATCCATCAGCCTGCGTTCGATTGGCAGGATGATGAATTCGTGATGCCCTCGTGGAACGAGCTCGTCATTTACGAAACACACATCGGAACGTTTAGTCGGAGCGAGGACGACCGGGTAGGAACCTTTGAAGACTACATTACTAAGTTCGATTATTTGAAGCGTCTCGGCGTCAACGCGTTGCAGATCATGCCGCTTGCCGAGTTCGCTGGCGATTATTCATGGGGCTACAACCCTGCCCACCCGTATGCGGTCGAAACGGCGTATGGGGGCCCAGTTGGGTTCAAGACGTTTGTGCGGGAGGCCCACAAGGCTGGATTCGCCGTGATTCTTGACGTGGTTTACAATCACTTCGGTCCGAGTGATCTCGATCTTTGGCAGTTCGACGGTTGGAGCGAGAACGGCAAGGGTGGCATCTATTTCTACAACGACTATCGTTCCACGACACCGTGGGGAGACACCCGCCCTGATTATGGGCGTGGTGAGGTTCGGTCGTATATTCGCGACAACGCCATGATGTGGCTGGAAGATTTCCACGTCGATGGCTTGCGATATGATATGACGCTCTACATTCGCAGTGTCGATGCGAGCGGCCAGCAAGAGATCCCCGAAGGCTGGGGGCTGACCCAGTGGGTGAACCGGGAGGTACACGCCTACAAACCCTCAGCAATCACGATCGCTGAAGATCTTCAGAACAACGCCTACCTCACCAAGCCTGAGAGCGAAGGCGGAGCAGCATTTTCCACCCAATGGGATGCTGCCTTCGTTCACCCGATCCGTGATGTGATCACCCAGAGCGACGACGCAGGCCGGGATATGAACAAGGTTCGCGATGCGCTTTATCACGCGTATGATGGCGACGCGTTTCGACGTGTGATCTATACCGAGTCGCACGATGAGGTCGCCAACGGGAAGGCACGTGTCCCCACCGAGATCGATTCGGATGATCCCGATGACTGGTACTCTCAAAAGCGTTCTACCCTCGGTATCGCTCTCGTTCTCACCGCCCCCGGGATTCCCATGCTGTTTCAAGGGCAGGAGTTCTTGGTCGATGGTTGGTTTCAAGACGGTGACGAACTCGATTGGGATCAAGAGGGCGAGCATGAAGGAATCGTTCGACTCACTTCGAGGCTAATCGACCTGCGGCTCAATCGAGATGGAGTTACCAAGGGGCTGACCGGTCAGCGCATCAACGTTTTCCATGTCAATCATCGCGACAAAGTCGTCGCTTTCCAACGCAGCTATGATGGTGGTCAGGGCGACGACGTTGTCGTGATAGCGAATTTTGCTAATCAGCATTTCGAGCAGTACGAGTTTGGCTTGCCAGCGAGTGGACAGTGGCGTCGGCGATTTAGCAGTGACCGACGAATCTATAGCAACGACTTTGCGGGGCAGGCCAGTGGCGATATTGAGGGGCGATCGCAGCCCTATGACGGACTGCCTTCTCGCGGACGTATCGAGCTGCCCCCATACACTGTACTGATCTATTCTCAAGACGCCGGTGAGGAAGGCAGCACCCATGATCAATGAAACCGAGAGACAACCGGAGTCGGTAACCGACACCGAACTCACGCAGTGGATGAAAGCGGCGTTGGCCGATGGGCAGGCGGGAGTGCAAGCCGGCGAGAACCCGTTCGGCGCAGCAGTCTACTTGCCATCGGGCCGACAGATTGCAGTCGCGCACAACACAGCCGTCTCCGATACGAATCCAACCGCTCACGCAGAGGTCAACGCAATTCGAATCGCCTGCCAAAGTCTCGGCAATCCCAGCCTCAAGGGATGCTGGCTCCTCGCTACCGCACAGCCTTGTCCAATGTGCTTCTCAGCAGCCCTGATGGCTGGGATAGAGCACATTGTTTTCGGTGCCGACCAGGCTGCCGTTGAGCAGGCCGGTTTCGGTGGCCTCGGCGTGACGAGCCGTGAGTTGGCGGAGCAGTGTTCCATCGACGTGACCCTCCGTGGCTCGATTCTCAGCGAGGATTGCACTCGTTTTCTGCTGGACAATCGGAAAGACGGCTGAGCGGACCCTCAGTCCTTGGACTTTTCTTCGTCGATCAGCATCCGCACTGCTGGCGTGTCGAGATCGTCATATTGGCCGCTGCGAATACACAACAGACAGGCAATCAGGCCGCCTCCGCCGAGGACCAATGCGAGGGGAACGGCGACGTACAGAACACTCACTCGGCTCAATTCCTGCGGGAGGTGGTGGGACGGGATGGATAGGTTGGCCAGATCAAGGTCACCGCCAACACACTGACGCTACTCAACGGCATCAGGATCGCCGCGACAAGAGGACTGATCCGGCCGCACATCGCTAGCCCGACAGCAATCACATTATACAGCAATGATACCGCGAGGGCAGTCCGAATCAGCCATTCGGTGCGGCGTGCCGAATCCACCAGCTCGTTCACACCCGCCAGATTATCGTTGGCTATAAATACTGGCGCTGCTTGCAAACTCACCTCCACGCCACCGCGGACGGCAATCCCGACATCGGCTGCGGCCAATGCAGCAGCGTCGTTGGCGCCGTCGCCCACCATCACAGTGGTTGATTCGACCGTCCCGCTCGAGAACCTTTCATCGCCGCGCACGGCTGCCAGTTTGTCCTCGGGGCTGAGTCCACCAAATGCGAGGTCTGGCGGTACGCCCAATGTTGTGGCGACGTGGCGGACGATGTCCGGATGGTCCCCTGACAAGATTCCCACCTGCCAACCGCTCGCCTGCAAGCACGCGACAGTTTCAGCTGCCTCGGCTTTGATCGGATCAAAGATCGCAACGACCGCTTCGACGATTCCATCGCGAGCGATCACAATGGGACTGGCCGCGTTCTCGGTACAATCGTCAATTGCATCCCGCACGACCTGCCCCAATCCAAAGCCTTGCTCGCGAAGAAACGAAGGGCTGCCCACAAGCACTTCGCTGTCTTGAACATGCCCCACCACGCCCTGTCGATGGACGCGGTCAAGAACGGCATCGGATAGCGTCGCCGTCCCAAGCCGGCGACATAAACGACCCAGTGCATCAGCGACGGGATGACGACAGTGTTGCTCCACTGCAGCGGCAGCAGCGACACTCTCCGAATCTCCCCAAGCGATCCACGCATCCGGACGCCCTGAGGTCAGCGTACCCGTTTTATCGAACCAGATTCGTCCCGTGCGAGACAATTGCTGCAGCGTCGAACCGTCGCGTATCAAGACCTTATGCTTCGCTGCACGACCGAGTGAGACGGCAATCGCTAGCGGGGTTGCGAGAGCCAATGCGCAGGGACAGGCTACGATCAAGAGCGCTGTCGCGGTCGATGCGGATGTGCGCCATCCCGCGGGCAGCCACCAAAGGAAGGTGGCAATGGCCAGCAACGTCACCACCACCACGAACACACCACCGATCCGATCAGCGAACTGCACGATCGGGATCTTGTCATTCATCGCGTCTTCGACCGACTGCATGACGCGACCGATTCGGCTCTCTCGTCCGGTCGCGGACACGCGAACGTCAATGGGTTGCTGCAAATTCAGTGTCCCAGCGGCTACCTGGTCTCCCTCGGCGATGTCGACGGGCACGCTCTCGCCAGTCAACAACGACCGATCGATCAACGATTGACCGTGCAGGACCTCTCCGTCGACAGGAATGTTTTCACCCGCATCGACGCGAACGCAATCGCCTACCTGAAGAATATCCACCAAGACGGTGTCGGTCGTCTCATCGGAATTGACTCGCAGCGCATGACGCGGAGTGATCCGTAATAACAGATCGACTGCCTTGGCGGCGCGGTGCTGCTGGTGGAACTGGATCCAGCGGCCGATCAGTAGCAGGAACACGAGCACAGCGAGCGAGTCAAAATACAGATGCCCGCGGCCAGAGATAGCATTGACGATGCCTGCAACCGTGCCGACGGACAGCCCCAACGCGACGGGAAGATCCATGTGAGGGACGCGGGTTTTGATCGACGCCAATGCGCCCACGAAAAACGTCCGCCCCGGAATGACAACGGCTGCGACACCCAAACCGGTGCCCACAAGTCCGAGAAACCAGCGATGGTCAACCTCGACACCCTGCAGTTCACCCGCATAGAGCGCCACGGCGATCCACATTGCATTTGCTGCACAGAATCCAGCGATGGCAATGCGCATCAAATGGCGACGGTTTTCACTCTGGAAATGCGTGTCCCGCTCCGCCGAGATCGGTGCTACCTCGTAACCGAGCCGGTCGAGCAGCCGAGCGATCTGGCTGAGAGCCGTGGATTGCGGATCGTAAACGACTCGCAGAGTATGGTCGCTCATCTTCACACGGGCGGCCCGCCAACCTGGCGTGCGCTGTGCCGCGTTCTCAATCAACCACGCGCAAGCTGCGCAGTGCAGTCCGTGCACCGCGAGTTCGCTGCACATCAATCCGTCCTCTTGCGGTCGCGGTGTCGATGGGCCGAGGAACTCCTCACTGTCAAAACGCTCGTAGCGAGACGACTCCTCCTTGACCCGTGGTGCCGTGCCGCTGCCGAGCTGATCGCGAAGACCGTAAAACGATTCCAACCCCCAGCCGTGGATAAGCTCGTAGGCACCACGGCAGCCACCGCAGCAGAAAATCTCGTCGGCAGGCTGTTCCGCGTAGCTATCGGTCGGCTCACCACAGTGGATGCACGGGCGCGAAATGCGTTGGTGGCGGTCAGCCGACGGAGACGTCGATGGATTCACTTGGTCGGATCCACGCTCTGCGGTTTCAGCAGCGCACCGATCCGCTGCATGATCCCACTGGATGCTCTCTGACTCGCTCCACCATCGCAGAATCCGGCCGGTATCGGATTCTCGCTATCAACGGTCCACTCACCGGCACTGTGGCCACTGAGATCGGATAGCGAATTGAGGTTGGCAAAGCCACGGCCCGAAGCGGTGAAACCGCCCGCGACGATGAGTAAAACAGCAGTCACGACGGGAACAATCCGAACAAACTCGCGAGATAAAGTTTGCGTGCCCGCGATCAACGCCGTCAAGGCAGGCACCGTACCGAGCCAGAATGCCGCCATCGTGAGGCCGCCCATCACGACGCTGCCAGTGCCCGCTGCGATCAACGCGAACAGATACAGCCATCCGCAGGGCAGCAAAGCTGTCAGCAAGCCGATCGATACCGCACGGCCGTGCGGAGGCAGTGACAACACATACGGTCGCAGTCTTACCAGCAGGCCGCCCATCCGAGAGGGCACCGGTGGCGATTTCACTGCGATGCGGCTCGCCAGCAAAATCTTTCCCAGCTTGGCGATTCCGATGATCACCATCAGTGCGCCGACAACACGAGCGGCGGCGAGTTGAAATCCAAGCGTTTGGCCGCCCACGTCCACCAAACTGCCAATACCGCCAGCGGCCAGGCCCACCATCGTGTAGGTCAGGAATCGACCGAAGTGATAGAGCGAGGTCGATACGATGATTTGTCGCTGAGAGGTTTTCATGCCCGCCCCGCTCGCCCAAATCGCTAAGGGGCCGCACATGCCCACGCAGTGCATACTGCCCAGCAGGCTGGCGGTGAGGACGGCGGTAACGAGTAGAAACATGATCGCAGTGTTACTCGATAACTCCCAAACCACGCATCCATGCCTCGGCGTATTTCGGCCACGACTGGGGGGCTCGCTCTGAACCTCGCAAACCGTACCCATGACCGCCCTCGGCCAAGAGGTGCATCTCAGCAGCAACCTGCGACTGTGTCAGTGCCAAGTAATAGAACAGACTGCCTTCGACGTGCACGCCATCATCCTGGGTTTGAAACAGAAAGGTCGGCGGCGTGTCCTTGGTCACTGTCAGTTCTGGGGCCAACTCCGGCCCGCGTTTCTTGGTCAAATAGGCTGGGTAAATCAACACGGCAAAGTCGGGCCGACAGCTGACCGTGTCCGCCTCGTCGATTGCCTCATAGGTCCGTTCGCCATAATTTGTGCTGGCTGCCGCCGATAAATGGCCACCTGCTGAAAACCCCAACACTCCAATCCGCTCCGGGTTCAGATTCCACTCGTCGGCGTGCCAGCGGACCAATCCCAAGGCGCGCTGAACGTCCTGCAACGGTGCTTCATGGGGTGCGCGTCCCTCTCGACGAGGCACGCGATACTTCAGCAAGACCGCGTTGACCCCGAGGGTGTTGAGCCACTGGCAAACCTCGGTGCCCTCCAAGTCCATTGCGAGGATATGGTAGCCGCCACCGGGGCAGACGACGACAGCGGAACCGTTATCCTTCTCGGCCGGTGCTCGGTAGAGCGTGATGGTCGGTTCGCTAACATTGCCGAGCCGAATCACACGATTGGAGGTTTCGTCGGGACTCGTCTTGTCATGTTCTGGGCCCAGTTCACCCTGGTCGCCCGGCGCGCCGTCGGGCCAGAGCAATTGGGGTTCCGATGCCTCGGCGGAGACAAGCGTCAGACAAAGTGCCAGTGGTATGGCGGCAACAAGGAGCGTTCTCATAAACCTTTTCCAATCAGAGTGGGGTCCAGCAATGCAGCGCTGGAAGCAGTTCAGTCAAATGTCGTCGTTGGTACATCTCGAGTCAACGTCGCGCGGTCCAGATTGAGCGTTCGGGCTCGCCAGCGGTCGCGAATCAGCTCGTCTGCGGACGAACATCGACATACTGCATCCCCGCTCGCACAGCGGCCTCAAAACCCAGCGGGGAATCTTCAAAAACGAGGCACCGCTCGGGTGCGATATTGAGCAACTCGGCTGCCAACAGGAACGCATCCGGTTCCGGTTTGTGGCCGACGGTATCCTCGCTGGTGACCAAGGCGCCAAACCATTCTGAAATCCCTAGCTGCTGGAGTTGTCTCGAAACGATAGGCCGAATCCCGCCGCTGGCGACCGCCATGGCCATTCGGTCGCGATGCCGAGCGGCGACCTCGCAGACCAATTCGAGCGGTTGCAGGTCATCCATCAACTCCTCGAAAGCCAACTCCTTGGCCGCAGCGGTTGCATCAACATCGACGCGAACGTCCTGCTCTTGAGACAACACCGAAATGATCTTCTCGGTCGGCATCCCGCCCATCGAGTAAAATCGCTGTTCGGGGAACTCAACACCGCGCGCCGACATCGTGTCACGCCAAGCGATGTAGTGCAGCGGCATCGAATCCGAGAGCGTGCCGTCGCAATCGAAAATCAATCCATCAAAACGATCCGCGAGATCGTCTTTCCACCAACTCAGTTCGGTCAATTCGCTCACGTGTTCATCTCTTTGGCTGCAGCAAGTTTCTGTTCACGGGCCGATTCAATGCTGCGATTCATATCGGGAAACATTTGCCCTGCTTCTTCGCTGAAAATTCGACCAATCAAGAGGTCGGTCACATTGCCTCGGTATTGCGGGTAGTCTCGCATGAAACGCCCGATACTGAAGTCTTCGTCATAAAACGCGTTAACGAGTTGTCGCAAACGATCCACACCCGCCTTGAAATTATCCGACCAGTTCGCAATCTGCTGCGCTGACACGTCATCGCTCTGCAATCCTTCGACAATCGCATCGCCCGCGCGAACCCCCATCTCTAAGGCAAAATAGACCCCTGATGAATAGACGGGATCGAGGAACCCGAAGGCGTCTCCGATCAGCACCCAGCCTGGCCCGGCGTGCTCGCGAGACATGTACGAGAACTCCTTTGCCGTTCGGAATTTACCTACCCGTGTCGCGTTTTCGAGCCTCGGGATCAGGCCGGGGCAGCGTGCCAATTCATCGTTAAAGATCTCTTCAGGCGTCCCACGGCCCTTGAGCAGATACTGGTGATCGGCCACGCAACCAATACTGGTGATCCCTCGGGATTGAGGGATGAACCAGAACCATGAATTCTTGTTCTCCGAATTCAAGACAATCGTCGCGCCTTCGTTGTCACCTTCGCCGCGCACGGCGTCTTTATAATACGTCCAAACCGCAGCCTTCTTCAGCCGAGGATTGATCTCTTTCAAGCCCAATTTGCCAGCGATAAAACTCTGTTGGCCAGTCGCATCGACAAGCACTCGACAATCGATGCGATGCTCATTGCCCTCGCAGTCGCGGACAACGACAGCTGTGGCTCGAGGTTGCGCATCCTCGGATGCTGGTGGATCGAAAACCACATCGATCAAACGCGTGTTGTCACGGCAATCTGCGCCGAGTTCCGCTGCACGATCGAACAGCAATTTGTCAAATTCACTTCGCTCAACCTGCCAGGTCGTGCTGCACTCACGATCGTCGTGGTTGCGAAAGAAAAACGGTTCGGATTCCTTGCCCGAATGGGAGACGAACTGCACGCTTTTCTTTGGCTGCCACCCGGACTGCTTCATCTGCTCGATCAAACCGAGTCGCTGTAGTGGCCAATAGGCCTCGGGCATCATCGATTCGCCGACGTGGAAGCGAGGCATTGGCTCTCGTTCGATCAGCAATACACTGTTTCCGCCCTCAGCGACAATCGATGCAGCGGCGCTACCCGCAGGCCCCCCGCCGACAACGACACAATCATAAGATGATTTCATGGTTTTGGATCCAAAGACGAAGGAGAGGTTTCACGCCCGGGCGTACTACGGCATCGAAGCCGATTCGAGCAGGCTACTGATCAGCGGTAAGAGCTGTTTCTTGCGGCTGACCACGTTATCGAGTTTGTAGAGCCGATCTTCGAGTTGGGGATAATTAATTTCATCCCAACCGACCGGTTCGCTGCTCATCAACAGCAAGCTGCCATTGCTGGAGATATCCGTCACCATCAGGGCGGAAAAATCCAGAGAATTCTCGTCTGCCAGGCCGCTGAGAGCCTGTGCCAACTCATTTTGACGCTGCCAGAACAGATCGAAACCGATCTCCTCGATCTGCGAGATAGAAAACCGCTTGTCACCCTCTTCGAACTGCTTGCAATCTTCCCGTACGACCCTGTCCGGAGGGCTGGAACGCAGCGCCGATCCGACCTGGAAGAAATCCGTCGCGAACTGTTCGAGTGGCTGTTTGACGAACTTCTGCAGCCAATCGAGAATGTCACGATCGACGTCGGTCGTGGTCGGCGAGCGCAGATAGAGCGTGTCGCTGATGATGCCTGATGCCATGCAAAGAGCGATGCCAGGCTCCGGTTCGATGTCAGCCTGGCGGTACATCCGCGCCACCAGGGTGCAGGTCGAGCCAACTGGGTCCATCGTGAACCGGATCGGACCAGTCGATTTCAAGGAGCCCCCGAGGCGGTGATGGTCGAGCACCTCGATGATATCTGCCTCCTCGACACCCTCGACCGCTTGGCCGAGCTCGTTGTGATCGACCAAGACGAGTTGCGGACGGGGCGGATGAACCAAATCGCTCTTACTCAAAACGCCGACTAACTTCTTGCCCTCCAAAACGGGAAAGACGGGCTGCGATGAACGATAAATTTGATTCTTCGCAGCCGTCACTGGCATTTTGGCCGGCAGCACCTCACACGCCCGATCGATGGCGCCCTCGATCATCTGAGCGGCTTTGATGCGCGTGGTCGTCGTCGCGGTATCGAAATCACTGCGAATGACTGCGACGCCGCGGTTGCGTGCGAGTTCCGCCAAACCACTCGACAACTCGAATCCACCGGTGACGACCAACGCTCGGACGCCCATCTCGAGAGCCGGCAATTGGATCGTCGGTCGATCGCCACTGACGACGAGCAGGCGATCGGGCGGAAATTCGCTGAGTCGCTCTGTAAACCCGCCCGCGCTCATTGCGCCCACGGTGACAATCAAGTCTTCAGTGCGATCAGAATCAATTTCGTGCTGGAACTGGCCGCCGAGAACCGAGACCACGTTACGAAGCGTCGAACGAACACCTCGCGACTGGCTCGCCTCCATTCCACCGCGGAACACGAGGTCGAGCATCCCGAGCAGCGTTGCCAGGCCGAGGAGACAATCGTTTTCATCGAGCACGGGGATCGAACGCAACCCGTGCTTGTTCATACGCGTGTAAACGTCGTAAAAAACGTCCGTGGGCCGCGCGTAGATCATCTCCCGGTTGCAGATGTCGCGGAGTTCCGGACGGACATCCATGATGATCCGTGGCAGACTTACTTTTGCTTGCCGCAGAGCGAACTCGGTCCGCTCGTTGGGGGCTCCGCAACAGGCCGCGACCGCGTCCGGACGGGTTGTCCGGCGCAAGAAATCCGCGTAGGCAATGGCGCTGCAAATGGCGTCGGTATCAGGATTACGGTGTCCGAAGACGTGGACAGTCATGAGTGACTCGGGCCAGACAAAAAGAGTGCATTGATTTCAGAGATGATCTTAGCCGGTTCGCTCATCCGGCCGGTACCCTGGACGCGACAACTCAGCCAACCTTTTTCTGGCCCGATCAGGTGACAACCGTCACCGCGTAGTATTTCCACGTTCCGCTGCACACTCGCCTGATTCCACATCGGATCACTCATGGCCGGGGCCAATACGACGGGTGCAGTGTTCTGGAGATACAACGTACTGAGTAGATCATCTGCCGCCCCGTGGGCAAAGTGACTTAATGTCGCAGCCGTCGCGGGCGCCACCACGAAGGCATCCAATTGACGCGCCAATTCGATATGGGGTCCCAGCGGGAAGCCCGCGTCGAATCCTCGGGTGACGACGGGCCGCCCCGAGAGAGCAGCCAACGTCGCTTCGCCGATGAACTCCAACGCGCCAGCGGTCATCACAACTTGCACGTGATAACCGGCCTGGGCGAGCTTGCTGCATAGGTCAGCGCTCTTGTAGGCCGCGATCCCACCGGTGATTCCCAATAAAATTCTCTTCGGCGACGGCGCGCTCGGCGATGGGTTCATGCCAATTGGTCGCGGACTCGTTCGAGCAACGCTTTCGTGGCGCGGATTCCAGCAAACTCGTCCAGACGACCACCCTCGTACTCAATCCCAACATAACCGTGGTATCCGAAATCGGTAACGATCTTCATCATTTTCAGGTAGTCGATCGTCGTTTCGTCGCCCTGATCATTGAAATCGTAGCTCTTGGCGCTGACCGATTTGGCATAAGGCATCAAGGCTTGAACGCCCATGTAACGGTCAAAGGTTTGGGGGGTGTCGCCGCCACGGATCCGGAAGTTGCCGAAATCTGGCAGCGTGCCGCAGTTGTCCATTCCCACACGCTCCATCACCACCGCTAGCCAAGCCGCGTTGCTGCTCAGGCCTCCGTGGTTCTCAACGATCACGTTGATATCTTGCTTGGCGGCGTATTCGCTCAGCTGACGCAATCCATCGGCAGCGTAATTCAACTGATCAGCGTAGCTGCCACCACTCGCTGCGTTGACGCGAATCGAGTGGCAACCCAGAGACTTCGCTGCGTCGACCCATTGATGGTGATTCTCAACCGCCTTCTTTCGATTGGCTTTATTGGGGTCGCCGATCTTGCCTTCGCCATCGACCATGATCAACAGACTTTTCACTCCCACATCGCTGCAGCGCTTCTTCAGATCGTTGAGGTAGTTCTCGTCACGGGCTTTGTCTTTGAAGAACTGGTTGACGTACTCAATACCATCAATTCCAAATTCCTCCTTCGCGACGCGGGGGAAGTCGAGGTTCGTGATCCCCGACGACGCGTTGAACAACGACTTGTGAAGTGACCATTCCGCCAACGAGATCTGGAAGGGCTGATCGTCGTGGCCACCCTCATGGGCGAATGCAGTGGAGGACGACAAGCCGGTGACGGCAGCAGTGGCAGCGAGAGTTTGTAGGAATTGACGACGAGGCAGTGTGGGCATAGCTCAAGATGGGATCAAAAGGGAGAGAACCCGAAACTCTGGCGAGCTGCGGGACAGGCAAAATACACGTAGCAAACGATCTAATAGGATACACGCTGGTGACCCGGGAATGTATCGTGTTGCTACTGAATTCTACTTCGGCGACATCTTTGCATTTCTTCTCCCTGGACTCATGTCTCGCACCTTCCACCTGACAATCGCTTACGATGGAACCGATTATTCGGGGTGGCAGGTGCAACCGGGCCAACGCACCATTCAAGGCGAACTCGAACAGGCTGCCGCCACACTTGTCGGCGACAACGCGGCCCTCGAGACGGCCTCCGACGCGCGTTCGCCGCTGCGAATACTCGGTAGTGGACGCACTGATGCTGGCGTCCATGCTTGGGGGCAGGTCGCCCGTTGTGTCCTGCCGGGCTGGAGAGCGGATTGCACTGCGGTGCTGCGTGGATTGAATTCAAGACTCCCCGCTGACATCGCCGTTCTTGATGTGCGGGAAACGGCTTCGAGCTTCCACCCCATCGCGGACGCCATCGGCAAGCGATATCGCTATCAAGTTCAGCTCGGTGGCCAACGCGATCCATTCTCGCTTCGGACCTGTCACCGCATTCACGCCGCCATCGATCCTGAGCGATTGCAAGCCGCTGCGAGCCGGTTCATTGGTGAACGCGACTTCGCGGCCTTTCAAGCCAGCGGGGCGCCGCGAAACTCGACAGTGCGAATCATTTCCCATAGTGCTTGGTCTCGTGATACCGCGGCTGCTGAGTCGGGTCAGACCGACCGCGGCGGTGAGTTTGGATCGCGATGGTACTACGAAGTCGAGGGCAACGGCTTCCTATACAACATGGTTCGTAATCTCGTCGGCACGATGCTAGAGGTCGCACGCGGGCGACGCCCACTGGACTGGATCGATGAGGTTTTGCAATCGGGGGACCGCACCCTCGCTGGCGCCACTGCCCCCGCGAACGGGTTGATCCTGGTCCGTGTGAACTACCCAGACAGGGTATTTAAGTCTCGTCCGACGCAAGCGTGCGCGGAGGACAGGGAAAAGTTTTTCTAGGCATGGCTCTCGCATCCAATCATCTTACAAAAATGCGTCCCTAACGAACGAGTGTCCGCCAGGGACCAGCAACACCATTTGGTTTGCCACCGAACCGTGATCCCAGCGTGCGGTTAAGTCGACGTCTCGCAATCGAAGAACTCGAGCGGTTGGTCTTCACTCAAGTCCGCCACTCGAATGGCCAGATCACCGGCGAGTATCTTGCGGAAGTTCTTGCCCACGATGTCTCCCCGCCAACCCTCGAGAAGCGCTGGTAAAGTCGCACCACGTCGAGGAGTCAATTCGTAGGCAAGCAGATCCTTGACATCGTCCGAGTTGCCAACAATGGCCGGTGCGATCTTGTGCTGTCGACTGATACATGCAATCGCTGTCGAAAGAAACTGGCTCAGCATCGGCGAGGCGGAGCGAATTCGGCCGCGTGATCGGCGTGGCAGGTCGTCTTCGGGAACGCGTAGTCCAGTCTCGATCGCAGCGGCGATTTCATCATACTGATCACGGAAATTGCGTCGTTCGAGTCCTCGGATACTGCGAATCTTAGCAACGTTGGAGGATCCGCGTTTGGCGAGTTCGACGATCAAATCGTCACGCATGATCCGACGTGGAATGCGATCTTTGTCTTTGGCGACCGCTTCCCGCCACCGCCAGAGTTGGCGGACAATCTCCAGTTGACGTGGCTTCAATCCCGAACTGCCACTGACGCGTTGCCATTTTTCAGCAGATTCGGAGTCGATGACCTTCTGTTGCAATCGCTGAGTTTCCTCCTCCACCCAGGACATCCGGTCGAGTCCATCAAGATCAGCGCGGAGCAGATCGTGCATCTCGCGGAGTTTGGTGACATCATGCAGTGCGTAGGTCAACTGCTCGGTCGTCAATGGACGATGGCGCCAATTCGTTCGCGCCTCACCCTTGGGTAACGTCACCCCGCAGAGTTTCTGCACCAACGTTCCGAGGGACGCTGGGTATTCGATACCCACGAACGCCGCGGCGAGTTGTGTGTCGAACAAACCCGCAATCGGTTTGCCGGTGAACCGATAGGCAAACCGAATTTCTTCGCGTGCCGCATGAGCCACCACCGTCCGTCCCGGCTGCACCAACAGATCCCAAAAGGGTTGCGTGTCGCCGGTGGGATAAGGATCGATGATCGCGAGGTGCTCTCCCGCGGCGACCTGAATCAGGCACAACTCGGGTCGATAGCAATCCTCCGACACAAATTCCGTGTCGAACCCGATCACGGGCTCCTCCGAAATTCGCTCGCAAAAGTCAGCAAGCTGTTCCGCGGAGTGGATGGTTTCGTAGTTCACCAGGAATATCTCGGTCGGTTGAATGCATAGGTCGGTCGAGGTGAGGCACCCAAACCGCGAAAAGAAAAATCAGCCATTGGCAACGGTATCAAGCTGGCTTGAAGAACTTTGCCAAGGTCTCTTGATTGGGTTTCGGAGTCACCCAGGAGACGACGACAGTTGTGATCAAGCAGCTGAAGAACATCACCACGACCGGCATGATCAGATACTCCTCGCCCCCGATACTCACGGGGAACTTGAACTCGCGCAGTCCTTCGGGTGAATGAACACCGTGGTAGAACAGCATGCTCCAACTAATAATTGCTGCGAACACGCCGCTGATCGCGCCAGCAGCGCTGAGACCACGCCAATACAGGGCCAAGAAGACGACTGGGAATAGGGCGCTGAACCCACTGAAGCACCAGACACCTAAGGCGAAGACGCTCGTCGGATTGTCGAGGCTGAGGAAATAGGTCACCGCGACCACTCCGATGATGAACATCCGCGTCGAGAACACCTGTTGTTGATCGCTGACATTCTCCGCGCCACGGTAGTGCGTGTAGATGTCGTTACTAAAAATCGTGCCGATACACAGAAACTGACTATCCAAACTCGACATGATCGCCGCCAGAATGCCTGCCGCGAGGAGCCCACCAAGCACGGGGCCGGTCTGGGTTTTCACCAGGAACGGCAACACTGCATTCGCGTTGACTTTGTCGGTTCCAGGAATCAGCGGCAGACTGGGTGCCAATTCGCCTGTGGCCCAGACCCCGACGAGCACGCAGGGGACCCAGACGATCATGATGAACAGCGGGTGACAAATCAGCGGAATCTTGAACGAGGCGGCGCTCTTGGCCGTCATCCAGTGCTGGAATAAGTGCGGGAACATCCCCACTGATAACGGGATCAACAGGTAAGTGAAGAACAGGCTCTTGCTCATCTCCGATCGCGTCGCCCGGTTCTCAGGGATCGACTCTCCCAAGACCCGTAGGTTGTCCATAAAGTTGACTTGGCCGCCGAGCCGATTGGCGATCATAATGAACGTCACCACACCGAGAATCATGAACACCATCGTTTGAAACGTATTGGCCCATGTCGTTCCTCGCATCCCGCCCATGAAGACATAGACGAGCACGACGCTGCAAATCAATAACGCACCGAGCCAGGGCGGGACTCCGCCGTGGACTCCGCGGTTGGGTGACCCGTCGGGCAACAGGACGGGGAACCAGTCCGGTGACAACCCCGCGGTCAGCGTTTGGATCACGGTTCCACCACCAATCACGCCAACGAGCAAATAGGGGATGACGAGTCCGACGAGAATCGGAAAGAGCAACAAGCCGATGAAATCGCTATCGAGCCGATCACGGAAAAACTCGATCTGTGTCGTGTAACCACGCACGCGAGCGACTTTCCAAACTTTCACTCCGATGACAAAGAAGCAAAGCGAGTGGATGATCCCACTGCTACTGGCGAGCATCCCGTACACCCCGATGCCCTCCTTGAACGCTTCACTGCTACTGCCGACGAGGGCAAATGCCGTCATCGTTGTGCCAAAAATGCTCATCAACAACAGGAACGGGCCGATCGAATGGCTGGCTACCTGATAATCCTCCTTTGTCCCCTTAAACAGACGACTGGAGAAAACCCCCAGCAACAGCAGCAGGGAAAGATAGATCAGGATGATTATGAATTGAGGCAAGCCTCGATGGGCCAACCAGCCACCGTCGGCGGCTGCGGCTTGGGCGATGAACGCTTGAAAATGACTAAGAACCATCATTTCTCTTCCCCCTGTCCGGCGGTTTGATCATGCGGGGCGGTCGAGGCCGGCGCGTCGGTATCAGGAACCAGGACCGACTCCAGCTCCGGATCGATCGGCCAGGCGATCTTGGTCGAGAGAAACCACGTCAGCGATGCACCAATCGAGATGCAGGCGTGCCAAAACAGTCCGATGGGAAGGAACCCGAACACGAGTGTTCCGTCGGTCCAGAACCAATTGTCCTGGTGCAAGATGAGCAACAAAATAACGAGGGCGGCAATGATCCATGGACCGCGACGCGATGTTTGCGCCGGACTGGAGCTCAGCGGAGCAACCGCTGCAGGAGACTGAGGTGTTTCAGACATGAGGCGGGCGTTGGGAGGGAGGGAGAGGGCGGTAGAGGGTCGGGGGCTAGTTTAGTGACAATTCAGAGGCGACGATATCGGGGTTTTGAATTAAGCTGTGTTCCGAGAGCACTGCCACCCGATTATCTTGCCCTCCCCTCCTAGAAACACTCGATTGATGATGCTACCGACCGATTGGCAGATGTGGTTGACGCTCGCTGTCGCCGCCGGTTTGTTGGTCAGTCTGGCGATGCGATTGGCTGCGACCGATCTGCTCGCGTTGGCCGGTTTGGCAGTCCTGGTGTTGGCCCAAGACCTTAGCGGCACCGACAAACTGCCCTCTCCGAGCGAAGCTGTCGCTGGATTCGGCAATAAGGGGCTCGTCACGATTGGCCTGCTGTTCGCCATCGTCTCAGGTCTGGAGCTGACCGGTGGAACAGAATACGCCACCGGCTGGTTGCTCGGAGGTGTCAAAGGGCTGCGAAGCGCCCTGATACGGATTCTCGTGCCGGTTGCCGCCTTGTCAGGGTTTCTTAACAACACCCCGGTCGTCGCAGCGTTGCTGCCCGTCGTGCACGACGTTAGTAAACGGATCGGGGCCAGTCCCAGTCGTCTGCTGCTGCCGATGTCCTATGCGGCCATCTTGGGGGGGATGTGCACCTTGATGGGGACCAGCACCAATTTGATCATCCGCGATCTTTTCGCCGAGAAACAAGTCGAGGGGGCCACATTGGGCTTCTTCACCCCTGCGATCGCTGGCCTACCGGCAACCCTGATCGGTCTGATCTACTTGATCTACGCGTCGAAATGGATCCTGCCCGAACGCAAACCACCGGTGAGCGTCAGTGATGACCCTCAAAAATACACGGTGGAAATGCAGGTCATTCCACTCGGGCCGCTGGTTGGCAAGACGATCCAACAGGCCGGTCTGCGGGCTCTGCCCGGGCTCTACGTGGCCGAGATCCAGCGGGCAGATGGTCGTATCGAAGCCGCCAAACCGGACCAACGGATCTATGGTGATGATATCCTGATCCTCGTCGGCGCTCTCGAGAGCGTCGTCGACCTGAGGAAAATCCGCGGCCTGACGACCCCTGACGAGCAATCCAGAAAGCTCGAGGTTCCCGCTTGGCAGCGCACCCTGATCGAGGCCGTCGTCAGTACCCAGTGCTCGCTGATTGGCAAAACAATCCGCGAAGGAAAGTTTCGCTCCAACTACAACGCTGCCGTTGTTGCGGTTGCCCGTGGTGGACGGCGGTTGATGGGGAAACTCGGCGATGTCCGGATCGAGCCCGGCGACGTGCTTCTGCTCGAAGCCTCACCGTCATTCGTGCATCGCCAACGCAGTTCGAAGGACTTCTATCTGGTCAGCCGCGTGGAGCGTGGTGAAGTTCGCCGGCATGAAAAGGCGATTCTTGCGATCACGATCACAACCGCCATGGTGCTCGTCGCGGCACTGGGGTGGATGGAGATCCTGACCTCCGCCATGCTCGCAGCCGTCGCGATGATCGCGTTCCGATGCTGCACGACGAGCGAAGCGAGGCGCAGTGTGGACTGGTCCGTGCTCATCATTATCGGCTCGGCCATCGGGATCGGTGAAGCGATGCGAATGAGCGGCGCGGCGGAGACAATCGCTGGCGGGCTCCTGCAGTTTGCCGGCGGGAACCCGTTGAAAATGCTGGTTGCCGTCTACATCGCGACTGTGTTCTGCACGGAACTGGTCACCAATAGTGCCGCTGCTGTCATCATGTTCCAGATCGCCTGGTCCGCCGCGACGGGACTGCACATGGATCCCACGCCGCTAGTCGTCTGTGTGATGGTTGCGGCATCAGCGAGTTTCCTGACGCCATTTGGATATCAAACCAATACGATGGTCTACAGCGTCGGTGGCTATGAGCTGCGAGACTACCTCGCTCTCGGCTTCCCACTGAGCCTACTCGTGTTCGTCACCACCATGGTGACGCTCTCGTGGTGGTACGGATTGGTCTAAGCCTGGCACGCAACCGGCTCTCGGCGCGTAGCACGTCGGAAATGGCACAGTCGGTGCGGGTGAGGCTGCCAACGGAGACGCCGCGCCGGATGGCTTGTCTTCTCGAGGGCACGCTCTCGCCGTATCGATGCAAAGCGAGAATCGCGGCAATCGAGCAGAGAGTTTCCGCTACAATCAGGTGTCCGAACCGATTGGGCGGCGTCAATCTATCCCAGTCCGCCGCACTCAAAATCAAACCTGCCGCGCGTTGAAGTCCGTGGGCTCACCGCTAGAATAGGCCAGCATGAATACTCCCCTTTGTCGTTTTCGAGCCAGCCGTTTGGGCCAGGCCGCTGGCATCTGCACAGCGCTGGCGGTAGCCGTCGTATCCATCTCCGTCGATGCAGACGATGCCTCCCAAATTTCGGACACTTCGTCCGAGGCCGCTCAGGAGTCGCCCGCGACCGACACAGCGGTATCATTTGGACGTGATATCCGACCGCTGATCTCGGAAAAATGCTTTGCCTGTCACGGCCCCGATGCGGAGTCGCGTGAAGCGGGGTTACGTCTTGATATGCCTGACGGCGATGAGGGGGCGCTGAACTACGCGATCGAACCAGGCTCCCCCGAGGATAGTGAGGTTTGGAACCGGATCAGCACCGATGATGACGAGATGCGAATGCCGCCGACGGATTCGCATTTGGAACCGCTGACCGCCGAAGAGCAATCGCTGATCCGTCGCTGGATCGAACAAGGCGGTGAGTACGAACAATTCTGGGCGTTTTCACCTCCATCGGCTCCCGAAATTCCGACTCCTGAGAACAGCACTTGGAGCGATTCCCCTGTCGATGCCTTTGTGCTCAATCAACTTGAGAAGAAGGGTTTGCAACCGGCCTCGCAAGCCGACCCCCGCACCTTGATCCGGCGTGTGACCTTCGATTTGACAGGTTTGCCGCCGACGCTTTCGGAGGTCGACGAATTCCTCGCGGCCTACGAGGACTCCCCCGAGCGGGCTTGGGAAGAATGCATCGATCAACTGATCAGCCGCCCGGAGTACGGCGAGCACATGGCTCGGTATTGGTTGGACTTGGTGCGTTTCGCCGATACCAACGGCATGCACAAGGACTTCTATCGCAACAACGTGGCCTATCGCGATTGGGTCATTCGTGCATTCAACGACAATTTGCCCTACGACGATTTCCTCCGCTATCAGATCGCCGGAGATCTATACCCGGAACCGTCCGATGACCAATTGATCGCCTCGGCGTTTAATCGTTTGCATCTGATCATCGACGTCGGCACGGCGTTGCCGGAGGAGAGCCAGTTCAAGAACGTGGTCGACCGCATCACCGCCGTCAGTACCGCGTTCATGGGCCTGACTGTGCAGTGTGCCCAGTGCCACGATCATAAGTTTGATCCGATCACGCAGAAGGATTTCTACTCACTTTACGCTTTTTTCGACAACATCGACGCGGCACCTGAGACGAGGGCTCGCCCCAAAAACGGTCTACAACCGCCCTTTGATTCCTTTCCGACGCCAGAGCAAGCAGAGCGGCTTGCACAACTTGATTCTGAACTCGCCGCAGTGCAGCAACAGATCGACGAATCGCAGGAGGACGCAGAGTCCGAAACGCTCAACAGTAAATTCAAGGAGCTGCAAAAGCAGCGTGAAAAGGTTGACGGTCAAGTCACCCGAGCGATGGTGATGAAGGAACGCAGCGAGGTTCGGCCGACGTACGTCCGCACTCGCGGCCAGTACGACGTTCTCGGCGAGCAGGTCACACGCGGCACCCCAGGTTTCCTCCCGCCGCTCGAGACTGCGGGCGACGTGGCCAGCCGCATGGACTTGGCCGAGTGGTTCGTTGAACCGGAGAATCCGCTTACCGCTCGCGTGGCGGTCAACCGATTCTGGCAGCAGTTCTTTGGCGTGGGGCTCGTCAAAACATCGGAGGACTTTGGCAACCAAGGTGGTGTGCCGAGTCATCCCGAATTGCTCGACCATCTGACGGTGGAATTTACCGAGTCGGGCTGGGACATCCAGTCTCTCGTCAAGCAAATCGTCATGTCGGAGGCCTACCGCCAGGCATCCGATGCGAGCCCGGAAGAATTCCAAGCGGACCCTGAGAATCGCCTGCTCGCTCGCGGATCACGTTATCGCCTCGACGCTGAAATGATTCGAGATCAGATTCTCGCGACCAGTGGATTGCTATCTGAGAAGATGTACGGACCCGCCGTAAAACCACCGCAACCCGCTGGATTGTGGAAAGCGGTTTCGATGACCGGTCAAGTCTTTCGGCCCGACCAAGGCGACGCGATCTATCGCCGCAGCGTCTACACGTTTTGGAAGCGTGCAATGCCGCCACCACAAATGACGATTCTCAATGCTCCCAATCGAGATGCCTGCATTGCTCGGCGGGAACGTACTAACACACCGCTGCAAGCATTGTTGTTGCTCAATGAACCCGAGTACCTCAAGGCGGCTGGTCAATTGGCAGCGAAAACCCTCGAGCAACCCGAGCAGGATCGACTTGAGTTTTTATGGGAAACAGTCACCGCGCAACTCCCCGATGAGCAGGAAAAGGCGGTGTTGCAAACCCTGCTCGACGATCTGACTGTGAAGTATCAGACTGCCCCCGATTTGGCCGCCGATGTCTGTCGGGATATCACCCTCGCTACCACCACTGAATCGGCAGTAGACGCGGATAGCCAGGCTGAACTCGCAGCGTGGACGATGCTCGCGAGCACCCTGTACAACCTCGACATCACCAAAACCAAGGATTGAACGATGCTCTCTCGAGAAAATGGGATCACTCCCGAAGGTTTGGCTGTCATGGACAACCGTCGCCGTTTCCTCACCAATGCCGGCATGGGACTGGGGACGGCCGCGATGGCGTCGCTTTTGTCTCAGTCGGCTAACGCACGCGGATCGGCGGCTCCGGGGGCATCCAATCTTCCCCACGGTTGTCACCACACTCCCAAGGCGAAACGGGTCATTTTTCTGTTCATGGCGGGCGGACCGAGCCAGATGGATTTGTTCGATTACAAACCCAACCTGGACAAGTTCTTCAAACAGGAACTGCCGGCGTCCGTCAGCCAGGGGCAACGCGTCACCGCGATGACGAAAGGGCAGTCGCAACTAATCGCGTCGACCAAGTTTAAGTTTGCGCGGGCGGGAGAGTCGGGGCTCTGGATGAGCGAGTTGCTGCCGCACCTGTCGACGCAGGCTGATAAGCTCTGTTTTATCGACTCGATGAACACCGACTCGATCAATCACGATCCCGGCAAGACGCTGTTCAGCACCGGATCGGAGATTCCAGGCAAACCGAGCATGGGAGCATGGTTGAGTTATGGGTTGGGCACGCTGAACAAAGATTTGCCCGATTATGTTGTGATGCCGTCCGCGTTTTGGGGCGGCAAGGTGAACGTACAGGGGCTGTATTCACGCTTATGGGGCAGCGGGTTTCTGCCGTCGAAACATCAGGGCACCAGCTTTCAAACGGCAGGGGATCCGGTTCTCTTTCTATCCAACCCTCGGGGTGTCGATGCCAATGTCCGCCGCCGGATGCTCGACAGCCTGGGAACCCTCAACCAGAAACACTTTGGCGAGATTGGTGATCCCGAGATCCAAACCACGATCGCTCAACAAGAGATGGCGTTTCGAATGCAGACGTCCGTTCCGGAATTGACGGACATCTCCGGTGAATCCGCTGAGACGCTCGCGATGTACGGCCCGGACATCGATAAGCCTGGTTCGTACGCCCGCAACTGTTTGCTCGCCCGCCGGATGGCGCAGCGTGACGTTCGTTTCATCCAGCTCTTCCACCGGGGCTGGGACCATCACAGCAGCCTGCCGCCGAACTTGATCGCCCAGTGCCAAGACGTCGATCAACCGACCAGCGCCCTCCTGACTGACCTGGAACGTCACGGGTTGCTAGAAGACACGATGGTGGTCTTTGCCGGCGAGTTCGGCCGCACGATCTATTGTCAGGGCCAGCTCACTCACGATATTTACGGCCGCGACCATCACCCCCGCTGCTTCACCGCGTGGATCGCAGGCGGCGGTGTTCGAGGCGGGATGCGGTACGGCAAAACAGATGAGTTCAGTTACAATATCATCGAAAATCCCGTGCATGTTCGTGATCTGCATGCGACCATGCTTCACCTGCTCGGGATCGATCACTCTCGACTCACGTTCCCCTACCAGGGGCTCGACCAGAAGTTGACGGGGGTGAACCCAAGCCGAGTGGTGACGGAGATCATTGCCTGAGCGGTGAATTGCAGCGGCTCGTTCTGGGCTCCCTCGAGCTTTCATACTTCTCAGACAGCGGCAGTGGCGACCCCGCTGATCCAGGACTTTGCAAATCCGGTATTCCCGTGGACAACGGCCTTGGAGTAGTTTCGGGGGCACCTCCTCCCACTCGTTTCCGCTTAGAACGGATTTGCCATGCACGAACGGACGACGCGGGCGATCGCTCGATGGCTGTTCGTTGGCTGCTGCGCCGCTCCCACGGCTCTGACGATGCTGGCGATCCTGGTCACGTGGACGCCCTGGTACCACGCGCGGGCGCGGCGAGCGATCGAGTCCCAGGTAGCCCTGATGACGGGGTTGCGCGTCGAGATTGGCGATTTTGAACGTGCCGACCCATCGACCTGGCGGCTATCCGAGGTGCGTTTGAGCGATCCGGAGACACTGCAACCTGTCGTCTCGGTCCGCTCGCTGCAGTGGATCTCACAGAGCGAGAACACAGTGATTCGGTTGAGCCAACCGGAAATCCGCGTCGAGTCGCTCGAGCAGGTAGCCGGCCTGGTGCACAGCCGCTTCATCTGCCGCCCCGATCAAACCCGCGTGCCAGTCCGAATTGCCGCCGACGACGTGACCCTGCGAGGTAGCTCAACAGCCCAGACAATCCAGGATTTCGATGCCTGGTTGGAAACTCGCGACGACGTGGTCTGGGCGACGGTTCGCTGCATACCGGCCGGTTACCGCCCGGACAGTGACGGGGTTCACCTCGAGGTCACGCGAGATCGGTCAACCTCTCCTCCCACAACGAGCTGGTCGATGCAAACCGGCGAGGTGCAGTTGCCGTTAGCGGTGCTGAGCGACTATTACCCATTTCTAAGCCGCCTTGGCGACGAGGCAATGTTCGATGGCAGTGTCTCTGGAACTCGCCAGGATGGGCTCACACGACCCGCATGGACGCTGAATCTCGCCGGCCATTTTCGAGAGATCGATCTCGGACAGCTTACCCAAAGCCTGCCGCATCGCGTGACAGGCAAAGGGACGGTTTCAGTGGATCGCTGCCAACTCGATCAAGATTGGTCGGTGAACGTCGCCGGCCAGCTCGCCGCCGAGGAGGGCTGGATGTCAGCGTCACTTCTGCCGAGGCTCGCCGAGGATCTCGGCTGCGAACTCACCGTCAATACGGATCAGGATTTTGGCTTTGACGCGTTGGCTCTTCGCTTTGATTTGTACGCCGCTCAACTTCGGGTCGAAGGGGTCTGCCGGTCACTCCCAGGACGGGAATGGCTGCCCGCTGACGTTGTCGTCTCTGCAGGTGGGCGGCCGATCGTGATGTCGAGTGGAAATTGGACGGACTCTCTCAATCTCGCTCGCTTGATCGCGCCCTCGCATAGTGTATGGATTCCCCTGTCGGGACAAACCAGCGGACTGCTCTCGATTCTGCGGCCACCGAGTCATCCTCTGCCCCAAAACGGTGCCGGCCAACGCGCCCAGGGGGCCGATGCGGTCGCGTCAGAGGTTTCCGAGCCGGCTGCGCGAATCGGACGTTTGCAACCGAGACGGGATGAGACGAGCCCAATCTCGCAGCCCCGCTGAGCCGCTCGATGAAGCATTGCGGTCGTTGTCCTGTGCCGGTCGATGGTCTAAAACACTCGTGCGTGTTGCCCGCATCGGTTGATAGCGCAGTGGTAAGCAACGCACGATCAATTTCTGTCGTAGTGGACGAGGCGACGAGTCCAAAGCCGCAGGACTCGTCGCCTCGTCCACTACTAGAACCGAGACGCGTCAGCGGCCGGGTGGGCGGCGTTACCCGGGGCCTTACCGGCGAATGCCACTTGCTGTGACCCCGTTTGGGGCATGGCTGGGTTGGTAAGCCGATGCGTCAGCGAGGGAAATGCAGTGCTTTGCGTGGTCAATAGATGATCCTCGCTCACCGTCGTGTTACCAAGAGCGCTTCGAAAAATAAAATAAGTGCCATTCGGCCTTACGATCCTCGGCTCAACATTGCCGGGGCATTGATCGAGCTGCCGTCGATCCAATGAAGAATCATTGTTTACGCGTAGAAGTGAATATGAAATCACAGCATCTCTATTTGACTGGGTATCGTGGATGCGGCAAGAGCAGCGTTGCGAAACAGCTGGCCGAACAGCTCGATCTGCCCTGCGTGGACCTGGATGATCTCATTGAGTCGGAAGCCGGATGCTCGATCACGGAGATTTTCGAGGCTGAGGGTGAGTCGGGATTTCGCGAACGCGAATCACAAGCTCTGCTCACGCTGAGCGATTCCCCATCACACGTGATCGCTTTGGGTGGTGGAGCGATCTTGCGGGCGGCGAACCGAACCGTCATCGCCGCAACGGGCTGGTGTGTGTGGCTCGATGCCGACCCCAAGGTGATTGCCGAACGACTCGCCGGCGATGATTCAACGGGTGCTCGTCGCCCATCGTTGACTGGCATGTCGCCAACCGATGAGATCGTCGCAGTCATGAGTCAGCGTGAGCCGCTATACCGCCAAGCTGCCGACTACAGCATCGATACAACCCACCGGTCGATTTCGGAGATTTCGCTGGAAGTGGCTGCCGCGTTTCGAGGCTTGTGAAAGCCGCGTTCGCGGACCGCGCCCGCCGGTTTTCAGCCGGGCCGGGATGTGGAACAATCTCCCGGATCGCCGCTTACCACCTCAGCGTGGGGGGCGTGCAAGTCCGATCAGCTGCGGTGGGTGCTTGCATTTTTCTTACTCTGCTTTTTTCCAATAATCTTCTGACGACTCCATGAATCATCCTTCCCTGCGTGGTGCCCATTGTCTCGTTACTGGAGGGGCCGGATTCATTGGGTCACATCTGGTAGCCAAATTGCTAGGCGCTGGCGCCAAAGTGCGCGTACTCGACAATCTATCGACGGGCTTTGCAAAGAACCTCGAGGGCTCGCAGCAGGGCGAGCACGCTGATCGGCTAGAGTTCATCCAAGCGGATGCTTCCGACCCCAACGTAGCCCGACGCAGCGTCGACAGCATCGATCATGTTTTTCATCTCGCAGCGATGGCGAGCGTCCCCCGCAGCATGCGCGAACCTGGGTTATGCCATCAATGGTGCGCCACGAGTACGGTCGAACTGCTCGCCGCCGCGGCGGAGGCGGGCACCCAGCGTTTCGTGCTGTCGTCGACGAGTGCAGCCTATGGTGATTCAACGTTTGTCTCCAAGCGAGAAACCGATCCACCGGCGCCGCTGTCGCCCTACGCAGCCTCGAAGCTCGCAGCGGAGGGCTACTGCGCTGCATTCAATCGTGAGTTCGATATCGAGACAGTCGTACTGCGGTATTTCAATGTGTTTGGCCCCCGCCAGGATCCGCAGAGCGAATACAGTGCGGTCATCCCGCGATTCGTCTCAATGATTCTCTCTGGAGAGCGCCCCGTCATTTACGGTGATGGGCATCAATCGCGAGACTTCGTTTATGTCGGCGATGTCGCTGATGCCAATTTGCTCGCGGCGACGCAAACCGGTGTCGCAGGAGGAACGTTTAACATTGCCCGCGGAGAGCAGACAACGCTGCTGCAGTTGCTCGAGACGCTGCGCGAACTGCTTGGACGCGATATTCAACCCATCCACGAACCGGCCCGCGCTGGAGACGTTCGCGACTCGTTGGCCGATATTATCCAGGCCCGCACGCGACTGGGGTTCGCCCCCTCGGTTACGATCGCTCAAGGACTGCAGCAGAGTATTGAGTACTACCGAGAAATCTGTTCGGAGAACGCCTGAACAACAGATGCTGGCCCATTAAAGTCCTTCAATCAGGATCTTTCGAGCTTCCTCGGGAGGCGCGAGGTCCAATCGTTCGCGTTGTTCGGGCGGCAGAGACTCGTAATGCTCGGCCATGGACAGCGGTTTGGCTTCGCCTCGAATCTTGCGTCGCACCGCTTCAGTCGCCCATTCACGCAAGATGATGCTTTGGATCCACGGATCCGAAACGTATTGCTGCAGCATTTGCAAATCTTTGCTCGGCAACATTGAGCGAATCGTTTCCAGCTCACGGTGATTGAGTGGAGGGACTTTGTCTTGCAGTGACTTGCTTCGATCGTCACGACGAGGCCAATTCGGGTCCCGGACGAGGGTATTCAAAGCAAACCAACGATGGGCGTGGCGGTCGTTGTCGCCGCGGAACCGTTCAGGAATCGAATCCAAGAACTGCTGGGCGGGCGAAGGTTTTCCTCTTTTTGAGTTTTCCTCGTCGAGTCGTGATTTGACGAGCTGGAGCACGGTGAAGTCAATCCGTTCAATGGCGTCCTCGCTCAAGTTCCGGCGGGTCATGCGTCCGATCGACGAAATCATTTCCCCGATCGCCGCGTCGATCGCCAGCATCCGCTCCTCGCGGGTTCCATTTTCAATCTGGGCTACGGTTTGGTCACTGAGTTGTTCTCGCATGCGGATGTACCGTCGCAGTGTCTCGAGCCGCATGGCGGACTCGTCACTCGCTCTGAGCCGCTCGGCTGAATCTCGCAAGGTAGCTTGGGAGCGCGGGTCCAGCAGATCAAACCGGTCCCAACGTGCCAATGCGATCATTCGCTGCTCGGCGGGCACGTCTTTTAAGCGGGCGGCAAGTTCGCTCGAAGAGGGCGTCTGGATCCTACCGCCGGATTCTTCGTAGAGCGATGTCGGAGACGTCAGGTCGACGGCTGCATCGACCTCGGGCGTAATCGATCCGCCGACGACCGAGCTCCACCGCGGCGCCGCGATCAAATCGTCGATCAAGCCGGGTTTCTCACTGAGCCGATAGGCGTCCATGTCCAGAGCAATGGGAAAGTCAGCAACCTGGCGGGTTAACTCACGGCTCTGATTCCACCGCGACACGGCGAAGACGACCGCCGCGACGACCAGCGGCACGCCCAGCCAGAGCAGTGGCGTGCTACGCAGCCTCCTCGCGGACGGACGCTCGGCGCTGGACGCCAAGCCGTCCAACGACACGGGTTTCTTGGTCGAGATGCTCCCCTCGCTGCCGGTCAGATCGGCAACAACAAGCTTCAAGGTCGTTTCAACCGAGTTTTCGTTCAGCGTTGGGCTGGGTAACCAATCGAGCAGGTCCCAGCTGCGCTGCAGATTCTGCAGCCGCACACGCAACGAATCATCTGCCACAAGACGATTTTCGATCTCGTCACGTTCCGCCCGGGACAACTCTCCATCGAGGTAAGCGACGAGCGATTCATCATCGGTATCGAGCTCTTCAGCATCATTCATGAGTCACCGCCTGACGGCTTGTCCGTCGGATCGCCTGTTAAATTGCCGCCTGGGTCGGGGTCGGATGGACCAGGTTGGTTGGGATGTTGGAACTGCTCGAACATGCCTGATGCAGTCGGCAACGACTGCGAGACATGAAGCTCGTCATCGAGAACGCCGCTCTGCATGTACGATTCGAGTGACTCTTTCAGGCCGACTCGTGCGCGGCTGAGTAGCGACTTGACCGCCTTGGTCGTCAGTCCCATCGTCTCAGCGATTTCGACATAGTTCATGTTCTCGAACCGAGATAAGATCAACGCCATTCGCTGCCGTTCACTCAGTGAGGCGACGGCCGCGCGAACCAGTCGGGCTCGTTCGTCGCCTTCTGCCAGTCGCACGGGCATCATCCCGCTCGCGTCCAGCGCGGTCGTCGCCAGCAGCGGTCCTGATTGATCTTCGGTCCCGCTGAATCGCGGCGCGTCCATCTCACTGACCTCGTGACGTCGCGACGCCGTCCGTTTGGCGTTGCGAGCCACATTGCCCGCTATGGTGAACAACCATGTGGAGAATTTGGCTCCGGGTTCGTAGCGTTCGCGAGCGCGATAGACGCGCAGGAAGGTTTCCTGGGCCAAATCCTCCGCCAGATCCGTGTGCGGGGCAAGCGTCTGCATCAAACGCACCAATCGGGCTTGGTAGCGACGCACCAACTCCTCAAAGGCTCCGGCATCGTCATCGCGCACCCGCAGCATCAACCGGACGTCCGGGTCGGTTTGCGTATAACGCAGCATAGTGGAGTCGGAAGCAGACAACGGAGAGACGCGAGTGTTCAGGGAGCGCGAGACGTGGATTCGCCAGCGGGGAAGGGATGAAGGAGCTAGCAGCTTTTTCCGGGCATGAGGATGCCATAGACTTCCGTGATATCGCCATCATCATCGACGACGGGGCGACCGCGTGTAAGCAATGAGCGATAGTTGCCGTCGTCATCGCGAAAACGGAAATGCAGCTGAAAGGATGTCCCCGTTTGTAGTGTTGTTTCGATGACCTCACGAAATGGCTCACGGTCATCTGGATGCATATTCGCCATGAGCTCCTCATAGTTCGGTTCGGATTTGCGCCGGTCACGCCCGACGACCCGAAATGTCTCCTCGGACCAGTGCACGGAATCGGTACCCGGCTCGAAGGACCAAGCACCTAACCCCGCCAGTCGTTGCAGGTCTCGCAGTCGCCGCCGACTTTGCTCTAAATTTCGTTCGACGCCTCGCCTCTCAGAGATGTCGCGAATCGTCGACATCAACATCTCCACTCCGTTGACGTTCACGGTGCGGGCACTAATCAGAACGTCGATTTTGCGGTCGGCCAACTCGGAATTTCGTAGAAACTGAGTTTCAAAATTCTCGATACCACCGTCACGTGTAATTGTATCGAGAAATTGTTCGCGCCGCTGCGAGCTGGCCCACACCTCCAGGTCCGACATCGATCGACCGACGAGGTCGCCGACCTGGTAACCGAGCAGAGTCAAGCACGCGAGATTGGCTTCGAGCACGATGCCATCGGACCATCGGACCAGCAGCCCGGCTTCGGGTGACTGCGTAAAAAGGGCGGAATATTTGGCTTGGCTTTCACGCATCCGGTCGCGCTGGTCCCGCTCCCGCCGAACTCGCACGGCGGCTTCGCAATCGCCCTGACCGGAGGCATCGTAGAGTCTCAGCGACAGATCGAGGTCTCCCTGTGCCGCCGCAAAGCGGGCAAACTCCAGTTGAATCTGCTCCAGCGTCCGTTTGGCGCGAGCATTCTCGGGCCACAGCTCAATCGCTTCGTAGAGCAGGGCTTGTCCGACTCGAAATCGCTCGTACGTTCCCTCCGCGGAGTCGTCGCGTTTTCCCGACGCCTCATCATCAGGCCACACCCGGCGTCGGGATCGGCGAACCAACCGCTCACTCTCTTCGTGGGTGCGATGATCCTTGATCGAACGGATGAACTCCTCGACGTTGGGAAATCTCTTGGCCGGATCGGACTCCATGGCTCGCATCGCGGTGTCCATCAACTCACCGACCACGTCGGTGGACGGAATATCGTTGTGGGCCGCGGCTTGGATACACTGCAACAGGTTCTTTCCGCGGTGCGGCGGTCGGCCTGTTAGGATTTGGTAGAGGATCGCTCCGAGCAGATAGACGTCCGTCAGGATGGTGATCGATTCGAGCTGCCCGATCGCCTGTTCCGGCGCCATGTAGGCAGGCGTGCCACCGATGGCGCTGTTGCTGTCGGGGACTGCTGAGGCGATTGCTCCTTGAGATTTTCCGCTGAGCTGGAGAGCGAGTCCCCAGTCGGCGACCAAGGCCTCACCGAATCGACCGAGCATCACGTTTTCCGGTTTGATGTCTCGATGGACCAAAGCCCGTGAGTGAGCATAGCGAATGGCGTCGGCGACCCGGAGCAGAATGGTCAAGTTCTCCTCCACGCTGAATTGGCTGATCTGTTGATCCCAACTCGCCCCATCGATCCGCTTCATCGCATAGAAAAGATGCCCCTCGCCATCGATGCATAGATCGTGCAGCGCGATCACATTGGGATGGTCGAGCGACCCGATGACCCGAGCCTCGGTCAAGAAGCGTTGACGCGATTGCCGGTCGCTGGCCAATTCGTGTCGCAATACCTTGACCGCGACCTCGCGGTCAATCGCACGCTGGTGAGCTTGGTAGACGATCCCCGTACCACCACTGCCGAGCTTGCCGATCAGACGGTATTCCGCTTCGTCGCTGTTGACGACAGGCGCTTTGCTATCCTTGTGATCTGACGAAGCCAAACCCCAGGAAACGACATTCCGGCCGGGCACGAAACCCTCGTCACTGCGCAGCGAAGCGAAATCGGCGGGCGTGTCGATCGTCTGCTGCAGGCACTGTTCGTCCGAGGCGTCTGCTGACCAGTTCGGGTGGTGCAGGTCAAGGCCGTGGTCGGCAAACGACAACGTGAGTGTCTTGCAGTCCGATGGCATCGCGGCCAAACGTTGCGCCAATGACTCATCATCCGATATCGTATCGAGCAGCGTGGCCATGGAAATCCTTCAGTCCCCGAAAATATCAAACCTTGCCTGCGACCGATCCTGAGGGCGAAGGCTAACGACGCCGCGCGCTCTTCTTGGCGGTTTTCTTACGCCCACTCTTCACTCCAGACTTTTTCTTGACTGGTTTCTTCGTCGCTGCCTTTTTCGTCGTTTTCTTAGCGGTCTTTTTCTTCACGCGTTTCTTCTTAGCAGCCGCTTTCTTAACAGCCGATTTTTTGGCTGTTTTCTTCGTTGTTGTCTTCTTCGTCGCGGCCTTCTTGGCTGCCGGTTTCTTGCCTGCCGCCTTCGTTTGCTTCGTCTTCTTTTTAACTGATTTTTTCGCGGCGCGTTTCACCGACTTCTTGGCTGGCTTTCGAGCCGACTTTTTAACACGTTTTTTGGCCGTCTTTTTGGCCTGAGACTTCTTCGTATTCCGTCTGCTTGATTGAGTTGCCTGCTTAGACGCTTTCTTGCTGCGTTTGGTTCGTTTGCTCCCGGTGGAGCCCTCATAGAGCGCCACAACTTGGTCGCGATCGGTGATCTGGTGCTGGCGTGCCAAAATAGCGAGCTCGAGGGCGTCGTCTTCGCCGTACTTGTTCCAAGCAAAGCTAGCTTTCTCACGTTTGCCAGCTTCGGTCACCCACGACGCACAATACGCGTAGTACTCGCAGCCGGGGTAACGATTGTCTTGAGAATAGGCAACATGCACGCCAACGATGCCGGTTGTGTTGCGTGAGGTGAGTTTGTCGCGCGTCGAGTTCTCCGCGGGCCCCATCTCTTCGAGCAAATCTGCATAGGCAGCCTTGGCGGCGGCGAGAGCTTTGCGTTTCCCCCCATACTTCGAATCGGAGAAGTATTGATGCACGCGATTCCCACTGCGGGCGATCCGTACCATGTACCCTCGCCGGTTCTCGAGGTCGAAGCGAGTGATCCCTTTGGCAACAGTCTTGGTTGGCATAGCAGCGGGGTTCCAAACGGGGGTAGAAAGGCGAATGCACGGCGATTCGGGCGGATTGGAATCGCCGGACTGAGTGATCGATGACCTCCTATTAAAATCCCTCCCCCCCTGGATTACAAGACGTTGAACCTGAGCAAACCCCAACTCGAGAGCCGCCATTGACCGGGACGGGCCGTCAAATGGCTCAACGAGTTGCTGGGCCTAATGAGCGTTTCGAACCGGTTTTGGGTTCCCAGCGGCAGTGTGCGAGCGGACGGATCGAGATTGTCGGCATCGATTCGCGTCCGTTAGCATGCTACGATCGGTCCACCATGACCACTCATGCTCCGCGAGGCCGCATTGATGAACCCTAGGCTACCCCGCCGAAGTCACAGCAACCCCGGCAGCGAAAAACGCCTGGCTCGTCGCCGCACTCTGCGGATCGAGTCACTCGAGTCACGCCTCTTGCTAGCGGGAGGATTGTCGGCACCCGCCCTCGAAAACGCGAACACCGTGCAGTTTCGCTTCGATTATTCCAACGACACCGGCTTTTTTAACGATCACCCTGAACGCCGAGCGTTGCTCGAGCAAGCCGGCCGGATGATCACCGATCGGCTTAACGATACGCTCGACGCGATTCCCCCATCGAACTCGGCGATCCAGTGGGAGGCTCACTACACCCACCCGGCCACGGGCGCGAATACGAAGCTACCGGCCGGATTTTCCGTCGCCGCGAATGAAATCGTGGTCTTTGCAGGGAGCCGCAACCTGCAGAGTCTGGATTTTCCTGGCGGCGGCATGGTGCGAGCTATTGCCGACGGCGTCAACACACCATTCAGCTACTCGTGCCCCGCGACCACGCAAGCACAATGCACGGCGTTTGGTGAGACAATCACGACCCGCGGCGAGGGGGTGACGTTGGGGGCCAATGCAGTGGATTTTGCGCCCTTCGTGGCCTCGCTGACTTTCGATAGCCGCAGCGAGACGATCGACGCTTGGAACTTCGAAGACGGGCCCCTGTTAACCAACCAGGTTCGATTTTTGAAGCTTGCCCAGCACGAACTGGCCCACGTCCTCGGCTTTGGGGTCTCCAGCTCATTCATCGCGAGGGCAAGTTCGGGAGAGTTCATCGGTCCGCAAGCAGACGCAGCCTATGTCGGGGCGGGACATCTACCTCTCAATGGCGGGCACATCGCTCAATCGGTGCTGGATGAACAGCCCACGATCATGACCTCGAGTATCCAGTCCAGCGGTCTGCTCAGTGAAATCGACTTCGCCGTCCTCGACGACGTCGGCTGGCAGGTATTGGAGGATCAGCGGCCGGCCGTCTCAATCACGTCCTCCGCTGATGCGCTTCCCGAGGACGCGGGCGCATTCGAACTCACGGCGACCCTTTCGTCGCCCCATCCCACTGCCATCTCCATTCCAATCTCGCTGCGGGGCACGGCGAAGTGGCAATCGGATGTGGGGTCGACCTCAGGGCGATTCGACTTCGCCGCCAATGAGACATCAGCGACACTTTCACTCAACTTGGTCGATGACGAGGTTTACGAGGCGGCCGAGACTCTCACGATTGAGATCCTCGACAGCGTGCATGCCAAACTTGGCCATCGCTCCCATCTACCCCTGACCATCTATGATGACGACGGTTTTGACTTGGCCTACGTGCCGCAAACCGATCCCGCAACAATCGGCAGCCGATGGTCGGCTCCCGGCGACAGCCAACCGCATGGAATCGTCTTTCGCGCTGGCGCCACGGAGACGCTTCGCGTGCAGGCGATTGGCGCGGATCCGATCAAGGCGGGTGTGCTCTTGTACGATCAAAATCACGACATTGTCGGATCTTACGGAGCAATGGGGTTGGACTCGGCTCAGTTAACCGCCGGAGACTCCTACGTCTTGGTCTTTTACCCAAGAACCACTGCGGACGAATTCCAAATCGATCTCGCGGGAGGACTGAACTCTGTTCCCGCGCGTCACAATGTGCTCTTGCCAGCCGACGTCAATGGCAGCGGTAGTGTTACGGAGGTGGACGCCCTGCAGGTCATCAACCAGCTCAATCGATCCGGCGACGACGCCTCGGTCGACGCCCCTGCAGTGACCGGAAGTGGCTATTACGATGTCAACGGCAACGGCCTGATCACCGCAGTCGATGCCCTCCGGGTAATCAATTTCCTCAATACGATCGCCGTGGCGGCCGAGCCTCTGGCAGGCAGTCTGGTGCCAATCGCAGCGACTGTCGGTCTGGTGCCGATCGGTCAGTCCCGTGAATCGAATCCGGTTCGGGATCCTGAACCGGACCGAGGTCTTCCCGTACCGTCGCAGCAGAACGTCTCACCGCCCGCACCCGATGCAAGCGCCTCCGGCTGGATCGATTGGGATCAGGCGACTCGCACGAAGTCGATCGATCACATTTTTGGCATGTCTATTGCTGCCGACCCCAGCAAGGAATCTGGCCCGTTCGAGGCCAGTGATTTGACTGGGGCACTTACATTTTAGTTCTTGCGAGGATGTTGCGATGCGAGCGATGGTTTATGACGATTACGGGGACGCCAGCGTTCTGCACGAGGCGGAGGTCGAAACGCCAGAGCGAATTCCCGGGCAGATTCTGATCGAGATGCGTGCGGCGAGCATCAATCCGATTGATTACCGGATCCGCAGCGGTGAACTCAAGGGGCTGCTGCCGGGTGGGTTTCCTCGCATCCCGGGCTATGACGTTGCGGGCGTCGTCGCGGATTGTGCTGACGACGCTCCATTCAAGATAGGCGACCGAGTGATGGCTTTCCTCGATGCTGCCCGGGGTGGTGCCTGCGCCGACTTCAGCGTCTGCGCGATCGATTCAGCAGCCAGGATTCCCGATGAACTCTCCTTCGAGCAAGCCGCTGCGATACCACTCGCGGGGACTACATCGCTACAGTCGCTCCGTGATCATGGTGAGATGCAGCAGCACGACCGAGTGCTCATCAACGGTGCCAGCGGCGGGGTAGGCATGTTCGCTGTGCAAATTGCGAAGGCAGCGGGATGCCATGTTGATGCGGTCGCCAGCGGCGAGAATCGAGAGTTCTGTATGGCACTCGGTGCGGATCATTTCTATGACTACGAGCAGGTCGACTTCACCGATTCAAGCGAACGCTGGGATCTGGTTTTCGATGCGGCCGGTAAGTCCGGTTATTGGCAGGCCCGTGAGGTGATGAATTCCGGCGGCCGATACGTGTCGACCGAGCCGGACGTCAAAGGCATGTTGATGACCGCGATGACTTGGCCGCTCTCCAAGTCGGGCACGATCATGCTGGCGCGGCCGCGAGCCGACGACTTGCGTGAGCTGATTCGGCTGCACAGTGCCGGCCAACTGCAGATCACAATCGACAGCCGCTTCCCGCTGGGAAGCCTGGCCGACGCCCATCGCCGGATCGAGTCAGGAGTGGACCGTGGGAAAGTCATTGTACTCAATGAACCGGTTGGCTAACCCCCAATAGGAGGCTGCCCCTTCCGCCGCTGAACTCAAGCTAGGGGCGTCTCGTAATATCAGTCAGCTCCCTGCCCCGAAAAGGGCGGCTCGGTATAATTCAAGCTGGGGTTTGGCTTGCCGGCCGAACAGGGTGTTTTTGTACTGGTTTACTCTACTCAGCGGTTTGCATGCCTTCGCAAAGTCAGAAGTTCGAAGTGCTCGCGTTGGCGTTTCTTCTCTTGTTAGCCCCAAGTGTCCTCGTTCAGCGGGCCGCGGGGGACGAGTTTGTTTTCCGTGATTTGGTAGATGGAGAACCTAGTGGTAAGAAGCATCGCGTCGACGGCGAAGTGGTCGTCGAGGCTGTCGACGGCGGTGTTCTGGTCTGCGGCGATGACGGGCGGATTTGGACGATCCAACCCGAACAGATCGTGCATCGAGAAGCTGGGCCGCCGCCACAACCAATCACTCAGGACGAGATCGAAGAGCGAATGCTCGCTGATCTCCCGGCTGGGTTTACTGCTTTTCGTACCGCCCATTATGTGATCATGCACCAGGGCAATACGGAATATGCCCGCGATGTGGCGATGCTCTTTGAGTCCCTTTATCGAGCGTTCTTCGCGTATTGGAAGAACCAGCACGTCAAGATTGAGCCGCCCAAGTATCCTCTCGTGGCGGTGGTGTTGCACGATCGGGAAGCGTTTCTCAAGCACGCGGGTGCGGAAATCGGTGATACCGCTGCGAACGTGATCGGTTATTACCACCTCGCGAGCAACCAGATGACGACCTACCGGGTGGGCAATATGGAACGCAATATCGCGACCATCATCCATGAAGCCACTCACCAACTCGCCTACAACTGCGGTCTGCAGACCCGCTTTGCCGACAACCCGATGTGGGCGAGCGAAGGTCTCGCCATGTTCTTTGAATCCCCCGACCTGAGTAACCCACGCGGCTGGCGCGGTATCGGTCGGGTCAACCCAGTTAACCTGCGTCGCTGGCGGATCTACCAAGCATCGCGTCCCGCCGATTCACTCGTTACGATGTTCGCGGATGATTCCCGGTTCCGCTCCGCTGCAACTGCTGAGGACGCCTACGGAGAATCATGGGCGTTTACATACTTCGCCATCCGCACCATGAAACAAGAGTATATCGACTACCTGCAGCAATTGCGTCAGTGCAAAGCACTGCAGGAACTCACCGGTCGTGAACGCATCGAGATGATCGAATCAGCTTTCGGCATGTCGGTCGAGGAACTCGATAAAGAATTTGTCAATTACATGCGGCGGGTTCGGTAGTCAATTTTTGCACAACGGCACGGGACCGAAACGATGAGCTCCGAGTTTAGCTACCAAGACATCGCCAAGATGATCGACCACTCGCTGCTAACGCCGACGTTGACAACGGCTGAATTGGAAGCCGGCACGCGACTGGCCATTGCCTATGACGTCGCGAGCGTCTGCATTCTCCCCTACGCTCTGTCTCGTTGCTGTGACCTGCTCGCTGGGAGTACGGTTGCTCCATCGACGACGATCGGGTTCCCGCACGGCGGGCATCATACAGCGATCAAAATCGCCGAGGCCGAACAAGCGATCGCCGATGGTTGCCAAGAGCTCGACATGGTCGTCAACATTTCGAAGGTGCTCAGTGAAGACTGGGGTTATGTCCGATCGGATATTGACGCCGTTGTGCAACTCGCTCATGCAAAAAGTCGGCGGGTCAAGGTGATTTTTGAAAATTGCTATCTGGACAACTCGCACAAGATCAAACTATGCGAGATCTGTGGTGAGTTAGGCGTCGATTGGGTGAAAACGTCGACCGGATACGGCAGTAGCGGAGCGACAATCGCGGATCTTCGACTGATGCGCCAGCACTCTCCGAGTTCTGTCGAGGTCAAGGCCGCCGGCGGCGTGCGGGACCTCGACTCCATTTTGGAAGTGCGCGAGCTAGGCGTCTCACGGGTCGGTGCCAGCCGCACGAAATCCATGCTCGACGAATGCCGCAGCCGCCTGGGGTTGGCGGTTATCGACATCGACGATGTGCCCACCGGCGGCTACTGAGGGAAACGTTCAGCGTCGAGCAGACTGGACCGATCCGATCCGATTCGATCGAGCGCGTTCGTCGCGGTGTCGCGGTTCAGCTCGCTGCATTTTTCAGTCGGCGACGGTTTCGCGCTTCACCAAATCATGCACCGAGGCAATCCAGGTATCCCAGCAAGAACGTGCTTGGAGAACTGGCTGACGATGGCGTGAAATTCGGGGCAGCCCGCTGCAGGCCCACCGGATCTTCCGATTCGGCTATGCTGTACGTTCGACCAACAATCGTCACCTTGGAAAAGTGGCGAGTTTCCCCGCCTTCCATCCCTCCCCTCGTGCGCTTTGGAGCATCTTCTCGATGATCGATCCTCTCGCAATCCGATCCGGCGTCGCTGAGCATCTCACCCGGACGCCGCTGAAGACCAGCATCTATCTCACCCTCTTGCTTTGCTGTCTCTCGATTTCGCCGGCCTCTGCCGCAGCAGACAAGGCCTCCGGAGATCAGCCCCCCCACGACTCGCTGTCGATCGCCAAGTTCGACATCGACGCCACTCCGCCGGTCGGCTTCGTGATGGCCTACGACCGCGTGCGAGCTGTCGGTGAACTCGGACTGCGATGCCGCGGTATTGTCATTCTAGGAGCAGGGCAGCCCATCGTTTTGTGTGCTGTCGATTGGATCGGGATCAGCAACCAGAGCCACGACGCGTTCCGCGAACGTCTCGCTGAAGCCGCCGGGACGACGCCTGAACGGGTTGCCGTTCACACACTGCATCAGCACGATGCTCCGCGAAGTAACTTTGGAGCCGAATCGCTGCTGAATCAGAAGGGTGCTACCGACTTGGGGGCCCACGACGGCCGGTTTGCCCGTCAAGTGATCAATCGCCTGTCAAAAGCCGTGAAGGAATCGCTCGCATCGGCCCAGCCAATCACGCATGCCGGTTTCGGTACTGCCGATGTCAAGCAGATCGCGTCCAATCGCCGTATTCAAGATGCGACCGGCAAAGTGGTAACCAGTCGATACACAGCCACGAAGGATCCAGCGATTCGAGCCTTGCCTGTCGGGACTGTCGATGCGGAACTCAGCGCGCTATCGTTCTTTCATGATGATCAGCCGGTTGCGGTTCTGACCTATTTCGCCTGCCATCCACAAAGCTATTACCGGACAGGGATACCCAGTCCCGATTTTCCCGGGATCGCGCGCTTTATGCGAGGGCAGGATTTGCCCGCAGCCCTGCATGTTCACTTCAACGGTGCCGGCGGCAACATTGGTGCGGGCAAGTACAACGACGGATCCCACCCAAACCGGATGGTTTTGGCCAATCGGATGGCCAACGGAATGCGCCGGGCGTTTGAGAACACACAAAAGTTTGCGATCACGCCGGACCAAGTCCAATGGGCGACCGAACCCGTTCGTCTGCCCGTTGCCTCGCATCTCGATCGTGATGAATTATTGGAATCGCTTGAGAACTGGGACGGGGTTCGTTACTGGGGACACCCGGATAAGCTCGCCTGGGTGCTTCGCTGTGAAAGCGGCCATGCCATCGACCTGGCCTGCCTCAGTGTGGGTGACGTCCGTGTCCTGCACATGCCGGGCGAACTGTTCGTTGAATATCAACTCGCCGCCAAGGCGATGCGACCTGACCTAAACGTCGCCATGGCCGCGTATGGCGATTACGGACCGGGCTATATCGGTACCGAACGCGCCTATGCCGAGGGCGGCTATGAAACGAGCCAATCGGCATCCAATGTAGCTCCAGAAGTAGAGGGCGTTCTCACCAACGGCATGCGAACCCTTCTGAACGCTCCGGCCGCGGATCAGAAGGAGGCCCGTTGATGCGGTTTGCATGGAAGTTCGCACGGAACCGAAATCGCTGGCAGAAAGACGCTCCCACCTCCGCGGCTGCGAAAGCGGTGAGTCGTTACGTTGGATTCTTCGTTAGCGTCGTCGTCGGTTCCATCGGCTGCGCCGAGACACCAGACTATTCGGACGAGTTGCCGCGGATCACTCCCACACCCCCCGTCGCTGCGATCTCTACTCTCGATGTCGCCGAGGGATTCGAGATGGAGTTGATCGCGGCAGAGCCACTCGTCACGAGTCCAGTGGCGATGGAGTGGGACGCGAGCGGCGCGTTGTTCGTCTGTGAGATGCGAGGCTACAGCGAGGATCGACAGCAGGGTATGTCTCGGATTGCGCGGCTTCGTGATCGTGATGGGGATGGCGTCTACGATGAACGCACCACGTACGCGGACGGATTGTTTTGGCCGACGGCGATCTTTCCTTATGATGGGGGGCTGTTTGTTGGTGACGCGCCCGACCTGTTTTACTTCAAGGATACTGACGGAGATGGTGTTTCCGATCGCAAGCAAAGAGTACTGACTGGGTTCGGAACTTCTAATGTCCAAGGGTTGTTGAACTCGTTTCGCTGGGGACTCGATAATCGCATTCATATTGCCTGCAGCAGTGTCGGAGGCAGCATTCGCCATCCGCACGCCGCTGGCGATGACGGGGGCCAGAACATCCGTGGCCGAGACCTCGCTTTCGATCCCAAGACCTACCAGTTCCAAGCGACCAGCGGTGCGGCACAACATGGCATGTGTTTCGATGACTGGGGACATAAGTTTGCGTCTTCCAATAGCGATCACATCCAACAGGTGATGTATCGTGACGCTGATATTGCCGCCAACCCATTCTACTCCCCGCCACCATCACGACTGTCGATCGCTGAGGATGGTCCTCAAGCGGAGGTTTACCGTGCCAGCCCTGTCGAGCCATGGCGGAAGGTGAGGACGCGGCTGCGTGTTTCGGGACGCGCCAAAGGACCGATCGAAGGCGGCGGTCGGGCAGCAGGATATTTTACAGGCGCGACCGGTGTCACCATCTATCGAGGCGATGCATGGCCTGCGAAATGGAAGGGAACCGCTATCGTCGGTGACGTCGGCAGCAATTTGATCCATCGCAAACGACTCCAGCTGAGCGGGTTGGAATTCATCGCCCGTCGAATCGACGACCAGGATGAGTTTGTAACGTCGACCGATATTTGGTTTCGCCCGGCCCAGTTCGCCAATGCTCCCGATGGCACGTTGCACGTGATCGATATGTATCGAGAGGTTATCGAACACCCAGCATCGCTGCCGCCGGAGATCAAGAAGCATCTGGATTTGACCTCGGGCCGCGATCGTGGCCGGCTCTACCGAATCGTGCCAACTGGATTTCAGCCTCGCCCGATCGAAAACCTCCATGCAGCCTCCACCGCCCAACTCTGCTCGCTCCTCGCTCATCCCAATGCCTGGCACCGCGAAACGGCGGCGCGTTTGCTGTACCAGCGGCAAGATCAGTCTGCCGTACCGCGATTGGTTTCGTTGATCGAGAACAGTGCTTCGCCACTTGGACGCATGCACGCGCTCTACGCGCTCGATGGGTTGGGGCACTTGGATGCGGCGACCCTCGATCTCGGGCTCACTGATTCGAATGCGCATGTTCGCCGTCATGCCGTGCGGCTGTCGCGAGCGTTTCAGGACGTCCCCTCCGTCGGCGAGCGGTACGAGGAGTTGGCCGCCGATGAGTCGATCGAGGTGCGGTACGAATTGGCGTTCGCACTCACCGACGCAGTCCCCCAGCGGCGCGTCGCGGCATTGACCAAAATACTCCGGCAGGATCCATCGGACCGCTGGATCCAAATGGCCGTGCAGACCGCGATCGGCAGCGAAGCCAAGGCACTCGTCGAGATCCTCCGGAACGATGAGACACTCGCCGCGCAAGTTGGCGAAGATTTTGAACATCAACTCGTCGCCCAGGTGCAGACCCGAGCCCGCAATCCTGATGCGGCTACCCTCAAAATGGCTGCGAGCACGCCGACAGCAGTCCCGGCGCGTTCTGCTGAAGAGACTGCAGAGCGGGCGGCAGTCGTCACTCGCTATCTCGGTGCCCTGGACCGGGACGGCAACCGAGATCGAGGACAAGAGGTTTTCAAAAAGAACTGCAGTCAATGTCATCGCGTCGACGGGATCGGACACGAGTTGGGGCCGAACTTGGCCGCCATCGCGACGCGGGGAGCAGCGACGTTGATCACCTCGGTGATGGACCCGAATCGTGAGGTCAACCCGCAGTACCTTAACTACATCGTTCTAACGGACGACGCCCGCGTTGTTTCAGGAATGATCGTTGATGAAGGTTCCACCAGCGTGACACTCCGTCAGGCCGACAACGCAACGGAAACATTGTTGCGCGTCGAAATAGATGAATTTCACAGCTCGGGCAAATCATTCATGCCCGAAGGTCTCGAGTCCGCGATTGACGAACAGGCGATGGCCGACCTTGTCGCCTATCTCATCGAACCCGCCCACTAGTATCTCTCGACATTTCAAGGAGTCGAACATGACAGACCATCAACAACATCAACGTGACCGCCGTTTGTTTCTCAAAGGAAGTGCCGCGATCGGCGGCGCCATGCTCAGCCGAACGGTGATGGGTGACACCAGCAGCGAGGCGAGCTCGGACAAGCCGGCGTCAGCGAACGAAACTCAGCGCGTCGCGATCATCGGTGTCAACAATCGTGGCTCGGCGCTCGCTAAAGGTTTCATCGCCAATCCAGACTCGGATGTCGTTTGCATCTGCGACGTGGATTCACGGGCAGCAGAAAAGGCCGCCAACATGATTGAGGAGCGATCGCAACGACGGCCTGAAATCGAAACCGATATCCGTAAGGTGCTCGACCGAGCTGAAATCGACGCGATCGTGGTCGCCACACCGAATCACTGGCACGCGCCCGCCACGATCATGGGATGTGCCGCAGGCAAGCATGTCTACGTGGAAAAACCCTGCAGTCATACCGCCGAAGAAGGCGTCTGGGCCGTCGAAGCCGCACGCAAGCACGATCGGACCGTGATGATGGGGTCGCAGCGCCGCAGCTGGCCGGCGGTCATCAAGGCGATTGAGATGGTCCAGTCAGGACGAATCGGCAAAGCCGCTTACGCGCGAACGTGGTACAACAATCGGCGACCGTCGATCGGTCACGGCAAACAGGTCGCGACCCCGGATTGGCTCAACTGGGAACTCTGGCAAGGTCCAGCACCGCGGCAATCCTATCTTGATAACCTGGTCCACTACAATTGGCACTGGAAATGGCGATACGGTAACGGTGAACTGGGCAACAACGGCATCCACATGCTCGACCTCGCGCGCTGGGGCTTGGAGGTGAACCATCCCAACCGCGTCACGGCCGGCGGCGGCAAGTACCGGCATGATGATGATCAAGAAACGCCCGATACGATGATGGTGACCTACGACTTCCCCGAGTCCAAATCGATTACCTGGGAAGGTATCAGTTGGTCGCCACTGGGGCCGTTCGATAGCCAAGTCGGTGTCAGCTTCCATGGTTCCGCTGGATCACTCGTCATCCTCGGTACTGGCTACACGCTGTTCGACGACCATAACAAGGAAATTGAAACGGTCAGTGATAGCGGTGGCGACACTACACATATCGCTGAGTTCCTCGACTGCATTGAGTCTGGACGACGCCCCAATGCCGACATCGCCGAGGCTCACCGCAGCACCCTACTTTGCCACCTCGGCAATATGGCGTATCGCACCCAGTCGACTCTACAGGTGGACCCCAAAACGGGCAAGCCGCAGAACGATTCAAACGCTCAGAGCATGTGGGGCCGAGAGTATGCCAAGGGTTGGAAGCCCCAGGTCTGAGGGTGGAGCCGATCGAGGAATCTCTGACGTCAGTCCGTTAACAGGAGTGGCGTCATGGGATCCAGGGATGGACGATCTGTTCAATGGAAGTCCGCACGGTATTCGAGCGGTTTCATTCCCGCGATTCGCTTGAACGTACGGTAGAACGTCGACAACTCCTCAAAGCCCGATTGAAACGCGATGGATGTCACCTTGTGGTCCGTCTCACGAAGCAGCATCCGGGCATGGTCAATGCGTAGTTGATTGAGATAACCGAGCCAGGTTTGTTGCATTTTCTGGCGAAAATCGTTGGTGAATTTTCTTCGCGACATGCCGCAGGCGGACGACGCCGACTCCACCGTGAGGGCTTCGTAAAAGTTCGATTGCATCCAGATCACGTATTCGTCAATCACATCGATGTCGACCGCGCCGCCGGTAGCTGACGGATGGGTGTCGTTGGCTCCCCGGTCACCGCCCGACGCCAATGCGAGCCGAGCAAAAATCTCAATTGCTCCCGCGATCGCAGCCAAATTGGATGCGTTGTCTCCGCGTGAGACAAGATAAAGCAGACGCCGCATCCGCTGCTCAATCTTCAGCAGAGACATCCGTTGGCGAGGCAGTTTTCCAAACGGAATCATCTGTTCGATCGATGCACAGAGCGAAATCTTGCCCGGATCAATTGCTAGACCGTAGAGCGAAATCGGATGCCGAGAATCATCGATGACCCGGTGCCGTGTGCCCGATGGCACCAAAATGCAATCGCCCGAAATGCAATTCCTAGGATCGACCGCCTTGGCGGGCCAGTCCGCCTCCACACGACCGCGGCCCTCGCGGATGATTAGCAGTTTCGGAAAACGATGCTGTGTCCCTTCCATTAGAAAGGACTCGTTGTGCCTGCTTTCAAACACCCACATGCCTGAATCGGACATCGATTCGGCGACGGGAACGCTGCGGCGGTAGGATCGTTTGGTTGCCATGCCGCACCATATTCGGCGCTACGTGCCCAAATTGCAAGTCGTTTATGCGCAAAATGCGAGGCAGCACAGGCGGCTACTGGCCATGATTACGGCCGTGGGGATCTGAGCCCTTGTTCCATCGCATTTATTCTGAGGTTTCTTGCATATGTCAAACACTACCGAATCGAATATCGACCGTATTCCTCCGATTCGCAAGCGACGATCGATCAGCGGCATGTCTGCGATCCTGTTGCCGCTTTTGTCCGAAACAGAAATCGATTGGAAGGGGTTTCGAGACCACGTCAAGCGGACTGCCGATGCGGGCTTGGTACCCGCAGTCAATATGGACACCGGTTTTGCCAACCTGATCTCCGAAACGGAGCGTGAGCAGGCTCTCGCCGAAACGAAACAGGTCATGGGTGACGGCGAGTTCGTCGCGGGCGTGTTCGTCAAAGACTCGCCCGGCTCTCCATTTGACTTTGACGCCTATCGGCTCGGCCTGGATCAGATTCAAAAACATGGTGGCACACCCATTCTCTTTCAATCGTACGGATTGACTGAGCAGGACGACGAGCAGATTGTTGAGTCCTATCGACGTATCGGCAATCATGCTGGCGATTTCCTCGCCTTCGAGCTCGGCAAGATGTTCGCTCCTTTTGGAAAAATCTACAACCTCGAGGTCTACGCCGGTCTGATGGGCATTGAATCCTGTCGCGGTGCAAAACACTCTTCGCTGAGCCGAGAGTTGGAATGGCAGCGGCTTTTACTGCGAGACGAAAAACGTCCCGATTTCAAAGTGCTCACCGGCAACGACCTCGCAATCGACATGGTCATGTACGGCAGCGACTACCTGCTCGGACTGAGCACGTTCGCTCCGGAAGCGTTCGCCCGTCGCGATGCGATGTGGGCCAGTGGCGATGCGGGATTCTACGAGCTGAACGATCTCTTGCAGTACCTGGGGTTCCTCGCCTTCCGAGACCCCGTTCCTGCCTACAAGCACAACGCCGCACAGTTTCTGCACGCACGCAATTGGATTGAAACCTCGCTGACGTATCCCGGCAGCCCGCAGCGTCCGGAGTCAGACGTCGCTTTGCTAAGAGATATCCTGCAACGCCTCTCTTCCTAATTCACCACTACCGACTGCAAGCTTTGATCTAATGAAAACAATAACCATTGCCATGCACGGTGTGACCGGGCGTATGGGCACCAATCAACATTACGTTCGCTCGATCCTCGCGATCATGAAGGAGGGGGGCGTGGCTTTGCCCGGCGGCGGACGCGTCGCTGTCAAACCCATTCTGCTGGGGCGAAACGAGTCGCGTTTGCGGCATCTCGCCGAGACCGTGGCTCAGCATGAGATCGGCGAATCGGTCGCCTGGTCGACCGATGTCGACGCCGTCATCTCCGATCCGGCGACAGATATCGTCTTCGATAGTTCGAGCACACAGATGCGATCATCGATTGTCCGCAAAGCGATCGCGAACCAAAAAGCTGTCTACTGTGAAAAACCAATCGCCGTCGACGCCGATGACGCGTTCCGGCTTGCCAGCGAATGCGAAGCTGCCGGGGTCAAAAATGGCGTCGTGCAAGACAAGCTTTGGTTGCCTGGAATTCGAAAGTTGCGAATGCTTCGCGATCAAGGATTCTTTGGCGACATCCTGAGCGTACGAGGCGAGTTCGGATACTGGGTCTTTGCGGGAGACCAGCCCAACCAACCGACCCAGCGTCCGTCGTGGAACTATCGCAGCGAGGATGGTGGCGGCATGATGATCGATATGTTCTGTCATTGGCAGTACCTGATCAATGACCTCTTCGGCCCCGTGGACCGAATGCTGGCCCATGCGACCACCGACCTCCCCGCCCGGATCGATGAGTCAGGGGAACCCTACACCTGTACCGCTGACGATTCAGCCTATGCGTTGTTCCTGCTCGAGAGCGGAGTCACCTGTCAATTCAACAGCTCTTGGGCGACCCGGGTTCGCCGGGATGATCTGTTGACGGTCCAAGTCGATGGGACGAGGGGATCGGCAGTGGCCGGTCTACGCGAATGCTGGACGCAAAGCCTCGCGGCCACACCGCGACCGGTGTGGAACCCTGATATCGCCCAGCCCATCGATTTCTATGAGAGTTGGCAACAACTGCCCGATGCCACCGATTACGACAACGCGTTCAAAATTCAGTGGGAACTCTTTCTTCGTCATGTTGTCGCAGGAGATGAGTTTCCCTGGACACTGAGAAGCGGAGCCGAGGGTGTCGCTTTCGCCAATGCCGGCGAAACCTCCGCTCGTGAACAGAAATGGGTTACCATCGACAATCAGAGATCATGATGACGAAGAGCTCTCGATGCCACCGTTTGGCCGTCCACACCCAGACCACGAAACCTTTATCCCTGGCCGCCGCATCCGCCGCATATGCCCAACGCGGGATTGAGGGGATCAGTGTGTGGGTGGAAGCGCTCGAGGGTCTGACAACGCCTCAAGCGAAACAGATTATTGATGATTTTGGATTGCAGGTTCCTGCCCTGGTGCGCGGTGGTTTCTTTTGCGCGGCCAGTCTCTCAGAGCGAGAGAGCCGGATCGAGAACAATCGGCGGCTGATTGAAACCGCCGCTGGATTGGACGCGGAAATGCTCGTGCTCGTTGTCGGAGCGCTACCGGGTGAATCACTGGAAACCCAGAGAGGCTGGGTCCGTGATGGAATCGAGCACCTGCTCGCTGATGCGGAGGCTGCCAACGTCAAGCTCGCGATCGAACCGCTCCACCCGATGTACGCGGCCGACAAAAGTTGTATCAACCGCATCGCGGAAGCTCGTCAGATCTGCGACGCGCTCGACCATCCCGCTGTGGGTGTCGCTGTGGATGTCTATCACGTCTGGTGGGATCCGGACCTGAGTCGCGAGATCTGCCTGCTCGGCACCAAGAACCAAATCTTTGCGTTCCATCTGTGTGATTGGCGAGTACCCACGCGAGATCTGCTGACCGATCGAGCCTTGATGGGCGATGGCTGCATCGATCTCAAACGTCTCCGCCGCGAGGTCGAGGCGGCAGGGTTCCAGGGCTGGAATGAGGTAGAGATTTTTTCCGAACAGCACTGGGCGGAAGATCAAAATGCCTTTCTCGATCAAATCGTAGAGAGATACAACCACGTGTGCTGAGCAGGCCGCCATCACGGTCGATGTTCCTGCCGCAATCGCATTCAGCATGGTTGTTCGACTCGCGCTCATGGTTCGGCTAGAATCGCCTCCTGACGCGAGTCGTAAGTTCAGCATGAAAAAAGGTCTTCTAGCATGACGATGTTTCGTATTTTTTTCTGCACGGCGGTAGTGCTCTGTCCCGCCGTACTGCCCCGTTCAGTCTCACCAACGCGTGGCTTGGTTGCCCAGGAATCGTCAGGTGAGACTGCCGGAGCCGACGAGATCACCGACTGGGCACGCCGCGATTTTTGGCGAACCACCGGTGACAAGCCTGTTTCGGACGGGTGGCAGTTTCAGGATGGTGCCATCACCCTTGCCAAGCCTCGCGAAGGCGGCAGCATTGTCACACCTCCTCTACCATCACACTTCGAACTCGACTGGCAATGGAAGATTGAAGAGGGAGTGAACAGTGGTCTGAAGTACCGTGTCCGTCGGTTCGGAAAGCATCTGTTTAGCAATCGCTTACTCGGACTTGAGTACCAGATTATCGACAGCCAGCCCGATAGCACGTCGAAAGGATCCACCGCGTCGATTTATGACCTCGTTGGCCCCACGAAGGAGAAAACGCTGAATCCGCCGGGCCAGTGGAACCATTCAAAAATTGTAGCGGTCGGTGACAAGATTGAGCATTTTCTCAATGGCGAACGGGTTGCCGCTGCGATCACGTCTGGGCCCGAGTGGGAAACGGCGATCGCGTTGAGCAAGTTCTATGGAAGTTCGGATTTCGGACGCCCCCAAACAGGCGACCGTTTTATGTTGACCGACCACGGCGGCAAAATCACCTACAAGGACTTTCAGTTCGTCGCTCGCGAGGCGGTTGAGTCCTCTCAGGAAACTCGCCAGGGACCTTTTCTGGCTAACGCGACGCGAAATAGCTGGGCCGATCAAAATAGCATCGTTATCTGGACGCGAACGACACGTAATCAAGAGATGCTCGTCGATGGCAAGCCGTTCGTTCAGATCGATAGGAAAAGAGCCGGCCAGCTCGCGAAGATAAAGGACGCTGACAAACTGCTCGGCGTGCAGCTGCCCGAGGACGCTTCGCTCGACCAAATGTTCGGAGCTTGCCCTGGCGAAGCGGGCAAGGTGCGATTGACCTACTTCCCCAACCAAAAGCGGAATGCCGCGAAATCGACACAGTGGACAACAACAGACGCTGAGAGCGACTTCACCGCCCAGTGGAAGCTCGAGGGGCTCCGACCCGATACGAAGTACGCAACGGTTGTCGAAGCACAAACGGTCGATGGGCGTCCATCGGCGGTGCTGCGTGGCTCGTTCCGGACGGCTCCCAACCCGACCGAGCCGGAAGATCTGAAGTTCTGTATCACGACGTGTCACGACTTCATCCGTCGCGACGATGGGCTGCAAGGTCATCAGATCTATCCCGCGATGAACCAGATACAACCCGATTTCATCGTGCATGCAGGTGATATCGAGTACTACGATAAACCCGACCCGTGGGCCCTGACGAAGCCCCTGATGCGATTCAAATGGGGACGCATCTTCTCGCTGCCCAGCAATCGTGATTTCTACAATCGAACAACCACTTATTTCATCAAAGACGATCACGACACGTTGGCGGACGATTCCTGGCCCGGGCGTACCTACGGTGCCGTGACCTTTGCCGAAGGTGTCAAGCTGTTCAATGAGGAACAATTCCCTAGCAAGGATGATCGCTACAAGACGATTCGGTGGGGACGCGATCTGCAGATTTGGATTCTCGAGGGTCGCGACTATCGAAGCCCCAATGACATGCCGGATGGACCCGAGAAGACCATTCTCGGTGAACAGCAAAAAGCTTGGCTCTTCCAAACACTGGATGAATCCGATGCTCGATTCAAATTAATCTGCAGCCCGACGCCGATCGTTGGTCCGGATCGCGCGAACAAGAAAGACAATCATGCCAATGAAATTTTCGCCCATGAGGGCCGCCAACTTCGAGAGAAGCTCAGTTCGGTTCCCGGTGTGATCGTGTTCTGCGGCGACCGCCACTGGCAATACGCTTCCGTCGATGAAGCGACGAACCTTTGGGAGTTCGGTTGCGGCCCTGGTAGCGAGAAACACCAATTCGGGTGGAAGCCGGGTGATGAACGCCCGGTTCATCGCTTCCTCCGCGTCAAAGGCGGGTTTCTCTCAGGTGAATTGGCTTATCGAGACGAAGACGAACCGTCCACCCTGACGATCCGGCACCATCGCGTGACGGGCGAGAAGGTCAGCGAGTTTGAATTCCCCACATCAATACCTGAGACGGCCAACGACGACAGCAATTAGCTCCGCGGTGTCAGCGGTGAGCTTCACGCGTCTTGGCCTGAAGGCAGCGTTAGACGATCGAATCGCTTCCCAGCCCAGTCAACTGGGCTGGGTTCGCTTTCGAACGTATCCGGTCAATCTGCCGATTGTGACTTCGGTCCCGGTGTCAGATTCTCAATCAGGTAACGAATGATCAACATCCTTAGATGCACCTGAGTTCCCGTTCCCTCACGCATGCCATGGTCGCGATTGGGGTAGACCATGTAGTCGAACGGTTTGCGAAGCTCAATCAGGCGATCGACCAAGCCTTCGATAATCTGGATGTGAGTGTTGGTTTCACCAGTTCCGGTAATCATCAATAGCTTGCCCTCGAGCCCCTCGGCAAAGTTGATCGGGGCGGAGCGTTCATAGCCCTCAGGATTCACCTCGCGAGTCCGCATGTATATCTCCTGAAACCAAGCGTTGTAGAGGTGTGGTTGAGGCTTGGGAACGACTGCGATGCCCACATCGTACAGGTCGCTCTGACGGAACAAGGCATTGAGCGTATTGGAACCACCACCACTCCATCCCCAGATCCCCACCCGCGAAACATCAACGTAAGGTCGCATGCGGCCCAATTCTTTCAGTGCCGCGGCTTGTTCTTCGGTCGAGAGTGGCCCCAGGCTGCCGAATATGCTACGCCGCCATGCCGCGCCCTTTGGCGCCGGAGTACCTCGGTTGTCAATCGAGACGACAAGGTATCCCATGTCAGCGACGACGCGGCTGAAGTCGATTTGTGCAACGCCCCATTTGTCTAGCACTGTCTGAGCATAAGGTTCACCGTACACATAGACGAACACAGGATACTTCTTGGTTTCATCGAAGTCCTTTGGTTTGATCATCCAGGCATCGAGTGAAATATCGTTACCGATATCGATCTGCAGAAATTCAGTCGGATGCGAAACGATCTTCTTCATCTTCGCTTTCAGCTCGGCTTGATCCTCGAGCACGCGAATGACTTGGTGGGTGGGCAATTCGACAAGGTCGACGACAGGCGGCGAGTCCAGCGTCGAGAATGTATGAAAAGCAAGACTCGCGTCGGGCGAGAAGTCGTATTCGTGCGTACCCGCTGGCTCCGAGGGAGTGATTCGCTGCAGTGTGCCCGTTCCATCCAGAGGCACGCTGTACAGATACTTCTGCGTCGCATTATCCGGCGACGCATAGAAGTAAAGTTGGTTTGTATTCTCATCGGCCACGGCCCGATCGATGATGTCGTACTCGCCTGGAGTCAACACCGCTAGCTCCTCACCCTCGCGAGAGTACAGGAACGCATGTCGCCAGCCATCCTTTTCGCTGTAGACGACGAACGCACTGCCGTCGCGAATCCAATCCAAACCGGAGCTGATCTCCTGGCTCCCGATTGCCCACGCCGAATTAGTCTCACTGTAGATGCGTTTCGCATCACCCTCGATGGGAACAAGGTAGAACTCACGTGTGTCGCGAAACCGGCTCAGTGTTTCAACGAGCACTTCCTCCGAGTTACCAGCCCATTCCACTTGACCGAGATAGAATCCCTCCTCAGGTTCGTCGATGGGCAACCAATGCACTTCGCCACCGCTCGAATCCACGACACCAGCGCGCAGCGAAGGGATTTTCCCGCCTACTCTGGCAAAGCGGACCTCCTGCACGTCGGGATAGCTGGGGTCGCTGGGAAGCAGCACAGAACGTTGTCGCACGTCGGTCGAATCGGATTCGACGAACAAAACATGTTGTCCATCGGGACTCCACATCGGATTGCGATATCGGATATCCCGATCACTGGGTCGTTTCATCAAAACCGTGCGATCTCCGCTTTCGAGATCGCGCACAGAGAGGTTTCCCTTCCGGAACGCGATTACTCGGTCTCCACTCGGTGAGAGATAGCGTTCTCGAGTTGGGATCGTGTCGCTCGACGATTGCATGCGAGTTCGCTCGCCGCTCTGAGCGTCGTACTTCCACTCAACCATCTTGTCCGTCTCGGGTTCACGCTCCCGCATCGTGTATCCGGAACTGTCGGGGAGCCACTGCGCGTTGAACGGAACCGGGCTTAACTCACCGTCCTCGTAGATGGCCTTCAACCGTGGTATCGCCTCGTCGACCCAGTCCGAACTGGGGGAACCTTGCGCGTAGATCGTTCCAGAACCGCACGACATACAGAGCATCGAGCTGAGGACCAAGGACGAGCGTTTCAAGTGTCTTAGCATGGTGTCGTGATCGTTTCGCAAGCGTACTGGGAAAAGGGGGGGCTGCTGCGTGACTGGACTCTCAACGTGAGCATGACTCGAGGCCGCGTCGCAGCAGACGACCGCAGGTTATACACGGATTCTGGCCGGAGCCTGGGCCAGGGATAAGTGAAATCATAGTTTGCAACGCGCGCTAAAAGGGCATCTCCGCGAGGCACCAAGAGCAACCAGAGTTAGGCTTCCTTCAGTCGATCACTACGGAGGAGAACCTGCCGTTGATGCCGAAAAATCGATTGAGTGTTTAGCTGGGACAATATATGGAGATGGGCCAAAACAGGGACCGGATTCGCGACCATAGTGGGCACTGTTTACCGTCGCAGGACGTTCTTCACAGCAATTGTTTCGTTCGTACTGGCACTCTGACACGAGACCGCATCGAGCAGTCCACCGCACCTCCGTCAACACCATCGCCGCATGGTTACTCGGTCCCATCGGACCTGCGATTCACTTCCTTCACGAGCGCAATTTCCGCGTCAATTCTCGCCACAGCGCCGTCGGTTTTCTCACGAAAGCTCACATCTCCGGTTAGGTACCGTTCTGCTAACTGAGACTCATTGGTTCGGCGGTTTTCCACGATACTCTCTCGAATCTCAACTCGCTCAGCAGCGGACTCGGCGAGCATCCACTCCGCATGAAGCAACTGAAGTTGCGCGTCAAGCACGTCGCGACCGTGGAACACACCCTGCGCGAACTGCGCTTCCGCATACGTGAGATTGCTCGCAAGAACGTCGCGTTTCTCCGCGAGAAGCTCTCGAACCCGAGCCGCCGAGTCCGGCCCGGAGTTCTGCCCCGACGTGGCGGACGCCAACATAAAGGTGGCGAAAGCAAGAGTAGCGGCTAGCGAGATTGACTTGAACGAAAACATACACTGTGCTCCGAGATCTCGGGATACGAAAGGTGATCCAGCCACTTGCCAGAGGCGGGCTCTGCGAACGTGATTCAACCCCAGCTTAGCAGCGCACGATCAATTTCTGTCGTAGTGGACGAGGCGACGAGCTGGTCATTACCCACAAGTATCCCGAAAGGGATGATAGAAAATAGTCGTAGGTCAGCGCATCGCCACCTACGGTTGTTCGTTGAAGATGGAGCGTCGACCCCGAAGTGGGTCGCAGACCTCGTCGTGAATGACCTTCAACCCCATTCGGGCTTGGCACGTGTGTTTCGCGGCGTATCCGGTGGTATTCGCGTGCGCTCGACCCCCGGCTATTCTCTTCAACGCCTTCGGCGTAGGAAAACTTGCGGGTAATCAACAGCTCGTCGCCTCGCCCACTACTAAAACCGACACTTATTCATCGTGTGTTGCTTAGTTACCTTTTCTCGCCACGGGGCATCGGATTCCAAACGCGTTTAAATGCACAGTATGTGGCCCTCATCTTCTTCCTTCTTCGGCTCGCGTGAGACTCGCCATCTATTGAGCACGGTTCGCCTGACGACGGGCATTGTCGTAGCTGACCGGATCGCTCAAGAGAGGACGTCTTGGACGACCCGGCCGTGGACGTCGGTGAGGCGGAAGTTACGACCGGCGTGTTCGAATGTCAAACGTTTGTGATCGAGTCCGAGTTGGTGCAGAAGAGTGGCGTGGAGGTCGTGCATGTGAACGCGGCCTTCAACGCCTTGAAAGCCAAACTCGTCGGTGGCACCGTGCGAGCGGCCCGGTTGGAATCCGCCGCCAGCTAACCAGACAGTGAATCCGCGTGGGTTGTGATCTCGACCGGTCCCATTGTTTTGCGCATAGGGCGTGCGTCCAAACTCACTACCCCACCAGATGATGGTGTCCTCGAGGAGACCACGCTGTTTCAGATCCTGCATCAGTGCGGCGATGGGTTGATCGACAGCCTGAGCATGATCGGCGTGTTTGGGTAGATTGGAGTGTTGATCCCAAGCTGGGTTGGCAGAGTTATCACCATAGTTGACTTGGATGAACCGGACTCCTGCTTCACAGAGCCGACGGGCCAGAAGACAGCGTTCGCCATAGCGTTTCGTTTTCGGATTGTTGAGCCCATACATGTTCTGCGTGTGGGCTGTTTCGGTGGAGAAATCGAGCACTTCCGGTGCGACGCCTTGCATCCGCCAGGCGAGTTCGTGAGACTCGAGGGCGGCTTCTAGTTCAACGTCATGAGGCCCACGGCGTTGCAGCTGGCATTGGTTGAGTTTTTGCAGCAACGCAAACTGCTCACTCTGATCGCGATCCCCCAGACCTGCACGTGTCAGACTGTCGATGGACAAGGGCCCTCCGTTGGCATTGCCCAATGCCGTGCCTTGAACCTGAGGCGGTAGAAAGGCACTGCCATAATTCCTCGCTCCGCCATTGCCCACCGATGGGGCGATCGAAACGAAACCGGGGAGATTTTGGTTTTCACTGCCTAAGCCGTAGAGTGCCCAGGATCCGAACGAGGGACGGATAAAGTTGGTCGCGCCACAGTGCAGAAACAGCGTAGCCGGACCATGGGCCACGCCTTCGGTGTGCATCCCATGCAACATACACATCTCATCGATGTGCTCGGCCATATTGGGGAAGAGTTCCGAGGCCCAGCGTCCGGATTCGCCGTAGCGTCGAAACTTCCAAGGCGATCGCATTAGACGGTGTTGGGTTGCCTGACCGGTTTTGGCCAATTGACGCGAATCGTCGAAAGTGAGTTTCTCGCCATCGCGATCAGCCAGCAACGGCTTGTAATCGAACGAATCCACCTGGCTGACTCCGCCCTGCATGAACAGGAAGATAATCCGTTTGGCTCGCGGTGGATGGTGCAGCGTCGGAGCGAGATCGGCGGCGGCGGGTGATTGAGAACCCGCCAACAGTGAGTTCGCTGCGAGTGCCCCAAAGCCGCACGCAGTAACCTGCAGCATTTGACGGCGGCCAGAATAATATGGAAGCATGTCGAGTCCTATTCGAGATAGCGGAAATCGAGCGAGGCGAACATTGCGTGCACCAGCAACTCCATCGATTCGTCATCCTTGGGATCACCGTGGCGATGCAAAAACGCTCGGCAGGTGGCGATCTCCTCTGGTGTCGGCGATCGGTAGAAACACTCCTGATAGAGCGCTTCGATTAACGTCTCATCATCGCTAAGATTGCTCTGTGAACGAAAATGATCAGCGGCCGCGGTTGCCCGCTCCACGACCCAAGGATGATTCATCAGCACGAGTGCCTGCGTCGCGACGGTACTTTGTGAACGGTTTCCCACCGAGACACTTGGGTCAGCGAAATCAAAGGCTTCAAACATCTCGGGCAATGAATTGCGAAAGACGGGTTGATAGAGACTTCGCCGCGTCGATTGATGCTGATACCCGTAATCCGATCGGGTGCCAGGACGAATCAGCGACCCGCCCTGGGTCCGGTCCAGTTCCCCGCTGATCGCCAGCATCGCGTCGCGAATTTGCTCAGCCGAAAGTCTCCGAGTCTGGCCGCACCAATAGAGTTTGTTGTCGGGATCGATGTCGCGTTGTTGATCTTCTGGAGAAAGGCAGCGTCGACGATAGGCCTCCGATTGCACGATCGTGCGTACTAAGTGCTTGGTCGACCAGCCACTGCGTATCAATTCAGAGGCCAGCCAATCCAGCAGTTCCGGGTGCGTTGGCGACGAGCCCGTGGTCCCAAAGTTGTTGACCGAGGCGACAAGGCCGCGCCCCATCAACCAACTCCATACTCGATTGGCGTAGACTCGTGCGGTCAGTGGATTGTCTGCCGACGAGAGCCAATCGGCGAGCTCGCGTCGTCCACTGGACTGCGCCGCAATCGCAGGGGTCTCGCCAATGGCTGTTAGCACGCCTCGGGGTACCACTTCGCCCAAGTGATGGACGTCGCCGCGGATGTGGATCGCGATGTCTTGCGGCGGCTCATTCTCGATCAGCGTCATGTAGCGTGGACGCTTGCCGAGTTCAGCTTCGAGTTCGGCCTTCTCTGCCTGGAGGCTCTTGATCTCACGTTGGAGCTTAGCCTCAGCAATCTGCTCAGCGGACGGCTCGTTCGCATTCTCCGCGGCATCCTCGCTCGGTAACCCGTCTGCGAGCGATGCGACCGGCAGGAACTGGACCGCGTCAGCGATCACGTGACCATTGGCTGCTTCGTTACTGACCAAAACGAACGCTTGGCCATCCTGCTCAAATCGAAACGTGCCCAGTGAGATCCACGTGTCTTCCTGCGATGGTTTCTTCCGCTGGTTGATACGGAGTTTGGATTCACCGTCGGCGCTGAACACTCCGACCAACGCGTTGCTGGCTCGGTTCGCCCCAGGCGTGTAGGCCATCCGCACGATGTAATCGCCAGGCGTCAGGGAAGGTGGTTCGAAGGTGGCGGATTTTTCGCCCTGCCCGGTTGCTCTGTCGTGAAGATAACTGCTGCCAACAAATCGCCCCACAGACGTCGATTCGACCCACTGACCGACGAGAGCTGCGTCTCGACTATCTACCACCACGCCAGCGAGATCGGCGACAGAGATGCTGCGTTTACCGGAGACCAGCTTGGTGTTCGAATTTTTTTGAGCTGCAGTTAACTTGCGCTCAGTCGCCGCCAGCTGACTCGCGATCGCATCAAAACGGGCCGCTTCGTCCTCGGGAATCGGCAAGGGCCGCTCCACCCACTTCGACACATTGGAATGCTTGAGGGCCACCGTTGAGCTCATGATGCCCGCCAGGGCATAGTAATCGCTGGTTGGAATTGGATCGAACTTATGATCATGACACCGGGCGCAACCGATGGTTTGCGCTAGAAAAGCACGACCGATGACTTCCAATTGCTCATCGATGTAATCCATCTCCAATTGGTCCTTATCCTGCTTCTCTAGATTCGTGTTTCCTAAGGTCAGGAATCCCGTCGCGACAGACTGCGTCTGATGCTGGTCGACGCTGTCATGAGGCAGCAGATCGCCCGCAACTTGCTCGCGAATCATCTGATCGAACGGCCGATCCTCGGCGAAAGCGGTGACCAAGTAATCACGATATCGCCACGCCTCAGGCAGAATGAATCCACGCAGCGTGATCGACTCCGCATACCGTGCGACGTCCATCCATTTCCGGGCGAAATGTTCACCGAAACCAGGGGAATCCAACAAACGCTCGACGGTCTCGTCGTAAGAGACATTCTTATCTCGGTCGTCGCCGTGCGGAGGCAACCCTGTTAGATCAAAAGTCAAACGTCGTACCAGTGCGTCATGGTTCGTAGCGGGAACCGCAGTCAATCCGGACTCCGCTAACTGACGGTTGAGCAGCTCGTCGATTCGCGATCCCTTCGAACCAGTCGTTTCGCTGCTTTCGGGTAGCGGTTGATACGCCCAGTGCTGTTGAGCATCTTCGACCGACATGGACGAAGGAGGCTGCGTTTCGGTCCCCGTTGCCTCGCGAGGATCGGTCGCGCCGTCGTCGATCCATTTTTCGAAATCCCGGATCACACTCGCTGGCAAAGCTCCTTCGGGCGGCATTTGCAAATACGGGTCGTCATAGCGAATCGCCTGCATCAGGAGACTGTCACTCGATTTTCCAACCGTGATCGCCGATCCTGAATCGCCGCCGGCTTGCCAACCGTCACGTGAATCGAGCAACAGACCGCCACTCGCCTCAGTATCGGCAGCATGGCACTCCATGCAGTGTTCGACGAGGATAGGACGAATTTTTGATTCAAAGAAATTAACTTTAGCAGCGTGTCCTGCTGCACTCGTCGGGTCGCCGGATTGGGCGACGGCGATCCCGCCGGGGAGCGTGGCTCCCGTGAGGAACGTCCAGGAGGCAATCAAAATTTTGAGGTGGGCACGCATATTTCAGCAGTGGTTCAGCGCTAAGGTGGGACCGCAGCAGTCTGCGGCAGTGGTTTCTGAGTCACCCAAAAGGCTGGTGTTGCGAGGCCAAGCACCCCGCTAAATCGCTCGTCCGCCTTCTACGCGACCGACCCAGCATACCGTAATGAACCGGCACGTGCAAAAAAATGGGGGGCATCCACGTTGAGCGTGGGGAGATCCAATGCACTTGGCCCAACGCAGCCTGGCCGAGCAATTGCAATTGTTGTCAGGCCGGAGGCCGACACATCCCCTGCCGTTGGCGCCAGCTCACGTCAAAGCCGATGGTAGCCCGACGCATCAGCGAGGAAAATGCAGTGTTTTGCGTGGCGAACAAGTGATCTTCGCTGACGCAGCGGGTTACCAAGACCGCTTCGCGGTCGAAAGTAGATGGCATTGGCCGTAAGGCCCCGAGTGGTGGCGTCTATCCGGCCACTTAGCAATGCGTGTTCAATAAGTGGCGAATTTTTCGAAAGCTTTTCTGTGGTCGACAAGTCGACGAGCTGGAGATCCTCCACAAATTCTCCTACGCCGAAGGCGTTGAAGAAAATAGCCGGTGGTTTGAGCGTCAGCGAACACCACCTGATAGGTCGCCAAAAGCAAACGCTAACCCCGGATGGGGTGGAAGATCATTCACGACGGGATACTTCTGGGTATCCAACAGCTCGATGCTTCGTCCAATACGACACGTATTGTTCCCGCGCTCCTTGCACGTCTCGGCTCAATAAAGCGACGCCCGGTAAGGCCCTCGGTTCATGGTGGGGGTACCCGGGCGCGCGCGGGGTAGGAGGAGATCAGTGAGGGTTCGCAGGAGGCATGATCAAAGTAGATCGTCGACCCAGTCGAGTTCGTGGGCGATATCGACTGCCAAATCGCCAGAACGCATCTCGTCGGGAAGGACGGACCAGGCGTAGGTTTCCACCTCCAGGTGCCCAGTGAATTCGAGCGGGCGATGGGACGATGTTTCCTGGGACGGAGAGGCCGAGAGCTGCTCGACGGCGTCGAGAGTCTCACCGATCTGGTCCTGCGTGGTCTTCAAGAACCCGAATTCTTTCATGAACACGGGCACGTGGAAATGAATGACCCAGCGTCGATCGGTCACGGGAGTTACGGTGGTTTGGTCAAGAAGCTCGGGGAGGTCTTCGGCCAATTCGAATCCACCGTCGGCGAGCTGACGCCCGGTTTGGTGCAGGTATCTGTCTTCGGCGAAGGAGCGTAGTTGTTCGAGGGTGGCGGCGTGATCGGAGGGATCAATCGACTGCCAATCGGCAACAATCGCGCTGCTGACTTGGATCTTGCCCAGCACGATGCCGGCATCGGCGTACTGTTGCAGCGTCGCTCGTTGATCTTCCATCATCACGGCGGAATGACAGACATCGTGACAGACACCGATGTATCGCCGGTGTGTGGGGTCGGGCAGCTGGGTCTGAAACCACTCGACGAGTTCTTCAGAGCGTTGGAGCAGACAGCCGGGCTCGGGTTCGATGGCAACGATGATCCGCTTGCCGGTACGATTCTCTAGCATCCGCAGGTCTTCGGCCAGACGGCGGAAGTTAGTACCCGCATGATGCACCTCCTCTTCACTGGCATCCCTCCAACGGGGCTCTCCCCCATCGGATTCGAATTCGTCAACCTGCCGCGGCCAACCGATCGGTAGAGTACTGATCGTTCCGGTCGTGGTTTCCTCGGGCAGTAGTTCGGCGAGCACTTTGGCAAGATCACGCGTGAACGAAACACGCGCATCCGTCCACCACGTGGGGAGATAGACGTCGTGCTTGACGCGTTCTTTGTGGAAGTCCTCGAAAGGAAAACCATTGATGGTGTATGCCAACAGATCGTTCTGCTCGATCGCTTCGACGAGCGGCGGCATGCCCTGTCGTCGCAGCGTCCGGCAGGCGGGCTGCGGTAACCATAGTCCCACACCGAGGCGATCCTTTGACTGCCACCGCCGAGCGACTTCGGCGGAGATGTCATTGAGCGTATCGCAGATCTGGGGAACCTCGGTACCCGCATGAATATTCGTGCAATAACCCAGTGTCCAATGGGCGCGTGAATCGGATCGCATGGAGAAAAAACTACCTTATCGAATGCATTGCCATAGGGAACATTGCCGTGAGTTCCGCTACGAAGTCGTAGAGCGTAAACTGCCGAGCCCCGCTTGTCGCCCCGGCAAGGTAGTTTCCGCTCACGCCGTATCCCATCCACCTTCAGCAATCGTGCACTCCTATGGCTCATCTCACTGCAGAAATCATCTCGATCGGTGATGAAATGACCAGCGGCTCTCGGCTGGACACCAACACGGCATGGATCAGTCGCCGGCTGGCGGAACTGGGGGTCGAGGTTCACTTCCATAGCACGGTCGGCGATACTTTGTCGCACAACATCGACGTCTTTCGAATCGCTGTGCAGCGTGCCGATCTCGTCGTCGCGACAGGTGGGCTCGGACCAACGCGTGATGATCTGACCCGTGAAGCGATCGCCGAATCGCTGGGCATGCCACTGCAGTTCGATGCGGATTCGTTCGCCAGAATTGAAGCCATGTTCACTCGCCGCGGGCGTCAGATGCCGGAGCGAAACCGCAGGCAAGCGATGTTTCCCCGCGGGGCCAATCCAATTCTCAATCCGCAGGGCACCGCACCCGGTGTCGACGTCGTCGCCACACGGCCGGACGGGTCGACCTCACGGATCTTTGCTCTGCCAGGCGTGCCCGCCGAGATGACGCGAATGTTCGATGATTCGGTTGCCCCCGCTATTCTCTCTATCGCTGAGGGGGGCAAGCACATTCGCAACAGCGTGATGAAGTTCTTTGGACTGGGCGAAAGTGATATGGAACAAAGGCTGGGCGAGATGATTTCTCGCCAACGGCAACCTCGGGTGGGGATCACCGTCAGTGCAGCAACGATCTCGCTACGCATCTCGGCGCTCGCCGACAGTGTCGCCGAGTGTGAGGCGATGATCGCAACGACGCATCAGGAGATCATGCAGCGTGTCGGTGATCTGTATTTTGGAGATGGCGAAACCTTCGAACAGCAGCATGCCGTCGATGCCCAACTGCGAGACCGAAACGAGCGATTGTGTGTGATCGAACTCGGCCACGCGGCCCCACTGGGCGATTGGTTCGCTGCCCTCGGGGATTCTCCTGTCCTTGCCGGTGGTTTGTCATTGGTTGGCAATGCGGAACTGCGACATTTCGCCGGCCTGGATACCTCTGACGCTACGCACCAGGACTGCGTGCAGAAGATTGGCGAGCGTTTCACAGCGGACTGGATGGTTGTCGTCGATGCGTACCCCGATCTGAATCGGCTCAAAAACGACGTCACGCCCGCGTCGGACGTCACCTTTTCAGTCGGGCATCCCGACGGCAGGTTGACGTCGCAGACCGAGAACATTGGTGGACACCCCAGCATCGTGCACGCTCGGATCGCCAAGGCGGCACTGCAGTACCTGCGTCAATGTCTCGCCGAAGCAACATGCCGATGAACCGCGTAAGAACGGGAACTTAGCAACACACGATGAATATGTTTCGGTTTTAGTAGTGGACGAGGCGACGAGTCCTGCGGCTTTGGACTCGTCGCCTCGTCCACTGCGACAGAAATTGATCGTGCGTTGCTTACCAGCTCAGTGCATCGATCTTTGCGAGCAGTTCGCGGGACCGCACGCGGTTCCAGTCCACGGGCAGGGGAGCGACGAATGTCATCGGCTCGCGCCGTGTTGGATGTTCGATCGTCAGCCGGTGGCTGTGCAAGGCAATCCCGGTTGGCCATGGCGTCTGGCTGCCGTACTTGCGATCGCCGAGAATTGGCCATCCTCGCGCCGCCAGCTGGACACGGATCTGGTGCTTCCGCCCCGTCAGTGGGGCGATCGCCAGCACACTGCTGTGATCACTCGAGGCCAAGGTTTGAAACAACAGCGACGCGGCTTTCGCGTCCTCGCGAACGGTTCGTGCGGCTCGCATTCGGTGTGCGTCATCGTCCTTGTAGAGAAAATCATCGAGCTGGCCTCGATCGGCCAATGGCGCGCTACGATGTGGCTCAGCTCGAGCGACCGCCAGGTAGGTTTTCCGAATCGAAGGTGGTCGATTCTTTCCCCCCGCTGGCTCGCCTCCGCCCGCTGGTTTGCCGGTCTTGCTATTGAGGTCGCGCGCGTGGCCGGCAAACTGGGCGTTCAATCTCGCAGCCGCTTTGCTGGTCCGGGCCAACACGATCACCCCAGAGACGAGTGAATCAAGACGGCTGACGATGCCCACGTACACGCCGTGGGGCTTTTCGTATTTTTCCTTCAGGTAGGACCCCGCTAGGCTATGCAAGGTAGCCCGGTCGCCGTCACCCATCGTGGCTAATCCAGCGGGCTTATTGACGACGAGCAGGTGATTGTCTTCGTAGAGGACGTCGAGCGGCATTTTTTCACTACGGGAGGTATTGTTTGGATTAGAATGGACGGCTGTCAGCAGCGACAGAACGGTTCACGTTGGCTCGGGCAGGCTTGCTCGCGTGCCGAACCTGTTCGTTTCGTTGAACGAAATTGACGCCCGCTGCGACGTATCCCAATTCGGTTCCTCTCCTCGATTGCCGCCCCTCGCCCATGATTCTCTTCATCTGCTGGGTTGTTTTTACTCTCGTTCTGATCATCGCGTTCACCGTCGCGGCTGTTCTGGAGAAGCGAAATCAAGATCCGCCAGCGGTGACCGAAGAGCCGCTTGATGAGAGCTACGAAAATAGCGATTCGATGGAAGACGAGGACGTGGTGGAGGAATTCGAGGGTGCGGAAGAATTTTCTGACCAACCTGCCGGTGACGCTGTGGCAGCGGACGATTTCGCGGCCTTTGATGAAGAGTTCAAGTAACCGCCAGGTGAACTGCGTCCATGGGGGGGGCGAGCCGATTTGCAAGTCACCACCAGCTTTTCTACGTCGAGGGCGGTAGCGAAAATAGCTAGCCGTTTGAGCGTGGCGAATACCACCGGAAACGTCCGCACCTGCTCAGCGGGGCCGGCTCCCATCGAGAACGCCTCAATGGACTGATTAAGAGCCGTCGTCAGCACTGTCTTCGCGCCACGTGGGACGTTTGCGACGGGCACGCGGGTGGTGGAAGACTATTTCGTAGGGCGAGTCGCTGGCCTTGAGTTTGCGACCAGACGGACGGTGCGTTGGACGCACGACCTTCGCCCGCAATTTCTGGGTCGCTTCATAGTGATCGTCGTCCAGTTCAAACTCGACGTACATCTCGTTTTGGGGGACGATGCGCGGATCGCCGTCCCAGGACATCTTGTGAAAAAACACGTCTTCGCGAAAATCTTCGGCTTGGATAAAACCGAACTCACCATCATCGCGAATGTATTTGATTTCGCCCAAACGTTTCTTCTGGATTCGAAACGGCTTCTTCTTTTCTTCGTCATCCTCATCGCGTGAGCGACCACGCGAAGAAAAACCAGACAGCGGGCGCTCAGACACAGGAGTATTTACTAGCTAGATGGGTGGAGGAGGGGTGACGCCGAGCGAATCGACGTCACGCAATAACGATGATCTTAGTTGAGTAGATGAGCATCGGCAACGTGTTCGGTCCCCAACCAACGCGAAACACTACCTGCGGTCGCAGCGCGAATCAGTTTTGGCCACAGCCATTCATCGGCGGTGGAGAGAATGTCATTGGTCGCACGGATCCGATGCCACACGCCGTCTTCAATCTCGTTGGACAATTGGTACTGAGACCAGCCCAAATGGCCAACGATCAGCCGATAGGGCACCGGCTGTTCGGCTTGCAAGAGAGCTTCGAGATAGTCGCGCTGCGCGGCCACGAAGATCCCTTCGCCCGCCTCGGCTTCAGCGAGGTGCTCGGCGCCGTGCACCGCCACGACGGGTCCAGAGAGTGGGCCACCAAAATACAACGATTTTCCTGCGAGGATCTCACCCGCCTCAGGATCCCCAGAGGGTCCCGTGAACGCGACAGCGTGCTCGGCTGGAGAATTGGGCGAGCTGACGGAATCGGGTGCGTCGTCCGCGGCCTCATCGCCCGAGAAATCAACTGCATCCGCCTCGGCGGGCGTCTCAAATTGCGACAGGCGATTCGTCGGATTCGAGTTTGGCAGCTGGATTTCGCCCGGCAGCTCCTGGTTTTGGGGAGACTGAAACAATCGCATGGGCCGATTGAGCATCACGCCTACTGCGGACTCCTCGTCCTCATAAACGAGCAAACACACGCCGCGATTGAGTACCGTACCGTCGACCTCAGTCGTCGCTACCAACAGATCGCCCACTTGGGAATTTCGCACGTTAGAACCTCAATAGAAAAAGAGAATTGCTGTGTGAGCCACCTTGGCAGGCACCCTCACAACAATTCCGATAAGGGGCAATTGGCGCGCCAAAGCATCTTTGTTTCATTGAAAATGCTTTCTCCCCAGCCTGATGGGGAGCGAGCCTCGACCTGGATTTTTAGGATAAATCATGAATTCATCGCCCCACGAAGCTCCGCAACCAGCGCGTATCGACCAGATGCGGCGAGACTACACGCTCGGTGGCCTCGATATTCAGGACGTCCACGACGACCCGCTGGTTCAGTTCGAACTCTGGTTTGCCGAAGCGACCGGACGCCCCCACGATGCCCATCCGGTCACCAGGGAGTCCGTTGCCCAGGAGGCAGGCATCCCGGGCTGGTTCGAGCCCAATGCGATGACACTCTCGACTACGACCGCAGCGGGAGATGTGACCAGCCGCACGGTATTGCTGAAGGGAATCACCTCGAAACAATTCGTTTTCTACACGAGTTACGAGTCCACCAAGAGTCGCCAGATCGCGGCCAATGCGAACGTGAGTCTCTGTTTTTTTTGGCCGCATCTGCAGCGTCAAGTGCTCGTGTCGGGGCGGGCCGAACGCACGGATCGAGAATCTTCGACGGCCTATTTTCAATCTCGCCCCTACGAGAGCCAACTCGGTGCTCACGCGAGCACGCAGTCGTCGACGATCGAGTCGCGTGAGATCCTCGAGCAGCGGATGGCTGAGCTGGCCGAAAAGTACCCGCCCAATACGACCGTCCCGCTGCCGGAAAAGTGGGGCGGATATGCGGTGACACCGGTCGAGATCGAATTTTGGCAAGGTCGCACCAATCGGCTGCACGACCGCATTGTGTACACGCGGCCTTCCGACGCAGGGCCGCAGACGCCTTGGCAGCTCTCACGGCGGTCGCCCTAGCACAAACACTTGAAAGTGCATGACCTCTTCAGCGGGCGGTGTGGGTCCACACACTGTGGCTTTTTATGGCACCTACCATCTCCTGCACCAATGTCTCGCTCGGTCGCCGATTTTCCTCGTCTTCACAGTGTGTTGCGATGCCGCGGAGCTCGCCCATGGAACGAAACCATGTCTCTTGGCGGCGGGCGAGTCTCCGGGTATGGAAGAGCACTTGTTCAGCAACCGCCGACCAATCCGGTTTCGTCTGTGGCTCAGCCAACCACTGGCGAAACTCGTCGCTCTGCAGCACCTCTCGGTAGCCAACCGCCGTCCCGGCCGTCCGAGACAGGGCGGGGTAGTCTGCGACCAAGGCTCGGATCTCATCGACGAGCCCGCTGGCAAACATCTCCTCGACTCGAGACGCGATTCTCCGGTGCAGCACGTGGCGTGGTGTCTGCAGGACGAAGGCGAGTCCCTCGTCGGGTCGGCGCTCGACATCGAACTGTTGTTGCCGGTGGCTGATCGGTGTTCCCGTTTGGCGGGCGAACTCGAGTGCCCGGATCATTCGTCGCACGTCGTGCGATTGAATCCGCGATGCTGACAACGGGTCGACTTGCTCGAGCCTTTGATGCAGCGCTGCGGCGCCATGTCGCTGGACATCTTCCATCACCGCCGCTCGGAACGCCTCATCGGCAGGCGGGCCGGGATCGAATCCCCGCAAAATGCCCTTCAAATACATCGGCGTGCCCCCGACGAACATCGGGCGATTGCCGCGTGCGTGAATTTGGTCGACGAGTTCATGGGCGGTCGCGAGGTACTCGGCGACGCTCGTTTCTTGATCGGGCTCGACGACATCGATCAGATGATGGGCGACGCTCTGTTGCTCCTCGGCCGATGGCTTCGCCGTGCCGATGTTCATCCGCCGGTAGACCGCGATCGAATCGAGTGAGATAATCTCAATTTGCGGCGGTGTCTCCCCGTTGGCCAGCACCGGATTAACCGGCAGATCTTGCATGGCTTGTGCGACCCGTACCGCCAACGCTGTTTTTCCCGACGCCGTGGGCCCAGTCAGGACGAGCGCCCGGTCCAACAGTGGCGGAAAACATGCGTTTTTATCGGGCGATGTCGATGGACGAGGCGTCATAGAAGGCAAATAGATAATCCAGTTTCGGTTTTACTCATGTGGTAGAATGCAGCTCGCCATCTGAGTCGAGGTTCTCAGTGTTGTGCAGAGGCCACGTTTGGGAAAGGGGATCTGAATGGGCATGACTTATTTTCGCCGCTACCGAATGGAGCTGGATCTGCGCGTCTTTCGTGCCCAATGGGATCAAGAGAGTTTGGCCTCCGCCGGCTATCAATTTGTCGGTTTCGAGGAGGGTTTGATTCGCGATCATGCCCAGGCGAAGTACCAGAGTTTTCGCAGCGAGATCGACGCCGACGTGTTTCCCTGTCTGGGTCGCCGCGATGGATGTCTGCGATTGATGCGTGAGATCAGCTCCCGGGCCACGTTTGTGCCTGGTTCCACCTGGTTACTACGCTACCACGACCGACCGGGCGGACGTGGAATGCCGGTGGGGACGATCCAGGGTTTGGAGGCTGAGGGATGGGGCGTGATCCAAAACATTGGTGTCATCGCTGAGCATCGCGGGCGTGGTTTAGGGCGACTTCTCATCAACCGAGCCGCTGCCGGGTTCCAGGCCGCTGGGATCGATCAGATGCACCTGGAGGTGACCACCGCCAATACCTCAGCAATCCGTCTTTATGAACAGATTGGATTCCAGCGAGCGCAGGTTGTCTACAAAGCCTGCGAGATCGCCGGGTAGAATCATCGTTTCGGGCCGTGCCAGGAGGTTCGGGACAAGGTGCCAGCGGTCCCTTCGCCAAGTCTGCCGCTGCTGCGACGATGTTGAGGGATGCCGCCGATTGGCCACGTTGCGTTTTCAGCAATAGCTTCTAAGTTATGGCGCTGTTGCGACCACGTGAGCCTCACCCCAGGCAGGGTGTGCCCCTCTCCGGTGAGGCCGTGAACCCGCACGACCAACGACTCGCCTCCCAAGGGGTCCGCTCCCTTTTCGGATAGGCGTTTTACTTCCACTCTGCATTTGCGAGACCCCACCGCCATGATCCGGCATCCCCTTCCCACCTTGCTGCTCCTGCTCGTTCCCGCCGCCCTCGTCCACACGGGCTGTCGCCGCGAATCGACTCCTCCGGCTCCGGAGAAGAGTGCCCAGACGAGCCCGAAGTCCGCAGTGCCCAGCAAGCCGGCGGCTCCCCAAGTCGAGCCGGATTCGCCGGTAGCGGTCGCAGCGATCGAGGAATCTGGATTCAATGTCACCAAGGATAGCAACGGCGTCGTTGTTGAGATCAGTGGTGGCAATGACAAGATCCAGGACGTGCTCGGCCAACTCGAGGGGGTCCCCAGCGTGACTTCGATCGCATTGATCGGACCCACTGTCGACGATGAGGGAATAGAGAACCTTGCCCACTTGAAGCAGTTGCAGCGACTCGACCTCACCGGCGCCGCGATCAGCGACAAGTCGCTCGAGACGATCGGGAAACTCAGCAATCTCATCGCACTCCAACTCCGCCGCACCGCCGTCACCGACGAAGGCCTCCAACAGCTCACCGGGCTGAATAAACTGCGGGCAATCGATCTTAGGAACACCAACATTGGCGATGCCGGAATGGCACCGCTGACGAAGCTAAGTTCGCTCGAGGATTTGCAGTTGGAAAAGTCGCAGGTCACCGACAAGGGGCTGGTTCAGCTCTCTCCACTGAAGCTAAAGTCGATCAATTTCAACTACTGCACCACGATCAGTAATGAAACGATGGCGATGCTCGGCAAGATGCCGTCACTGGCGTCACTGCAGGGTGACTACTCCAAGGTCGACGATGAGGGACTGGCGTTGATCAAGGACCTCACGAATCTCAAGCGACTTCGTTTGCGCGGATGTGACGTGACCGGCGAGGGGATCGAGCATGTCAAGGGAAACCCTAAGTTGGCCCGCGTCGAACTGCGTGATTCGTCCCTCGACCGCAAAGGACTCGAGGTACTCTCGTCGATGCCGACGATCACATTCCTCGACATGAGCGAGTGTCGATTGGCCAAGCCTGAAGACATCGCATTGGTTGGCAAACTCACCGGATTGACCTATCTCGGTCTTTGGGAAACCAAGACAAACGACGAAACGGTCGCCGCGTTCGGTGATCTGACCAAGCTCAAAGAGCTCAATTTGAAATCGGCATCGGTCAGCGACGAGTGTCTGCCGACGCTCATGAAACTGACTGCTCTCGAGCGGCTCAATGTGGCCGGGACTCAGTTCACCGATGAAGGCTTCCTTCAATTGGGGAGCCTACCCAATCTGCAGTATCTCAACGTGGCCAATACGAGCATCGGGTACGATACAATCGATGAACTGATTGAGAAGCACGAAGGGCTCGAAGTCGTCGACTTTGAAAACTGAGCGTCCCAACCTCACGACGAACCCAGCGGGCATCCGCATCGGCTATCATCTACGGAATCACCCATTGGAGTGGTAGCCTAGGTTTGTTTGCGTAACAGACAACTTGACCAGCAAGGAAAAGCTTTCATCGATGAACCGCAAGTCACGACGACCGAGTGAGCAGGATTTGCCGCTGCCCATTCACCGCTCCTACGTCGACAAGGTGGATGGTGATTGCGTGCTCAAAGTGCTCGCCGACCAACTTTACTGGATCTGTGACCTTGGCAGTTGTCTGTCGGCTGAGCTCGTCGATCGTGAGCACGCACCGTACACGTGGACCGTTCGTCAGGTGATGGAACACTGCGTCGATGCGGAGCGAATTTGGGGGGACCGGATGCTGCGGATCGCGGCGGGTGACACCACGAACTTGCCCGCGTGGGACGAGAATGCCTACGCCGCTGCCCGCTTTGGGCTGGGTAACCTCACCCACTTGATCAGTGAGCTAGGCAATCTCCGGCAGGCGAATCTGCTTTTGCTCGGCCGGATCGTTCCCGCCGCCTGGGACCAGGTCGGCCGGGTCGACTCACAGCCGCTGACACCGCGTGGGATCGCGTGGTTGGCCGCCGGTCACCTGCAGCATCATTTTGAGATCATCGAAGCCCGCTGCGAGATTTCCCCGCAACGCTTGCCCATGTAGTCCCCGCTGCCCATAGGCAGCAAAAATTGACTGGCGTCGCCTATGTCGAATCCGTCCTCCCCTCCGTCGCTTGAAAGCTCCTCGGCAGTGATGCGGCGGGCGGCGAGAAGACGGGTGATGCAGCGTCCCGAGCAGCCCGGGATTCGGCAGAAAATGTATGACATCATTTTTGAAGCCGAGTCAGCGGCAGGCCGAGCCTTCGATATCGGCCTGCTCGTCGCGATCATCACGAGTGTCGTGTTGGTTTCGGTCGAAACCCTGCCCCAGTATCAGGGCATCGAGACCGCCGTTTCTGACGGCGAACTCGTCAACACCGGCGAGACCACTGTTCCCGAACGCACCCCCTTTTGGTTGATCGCGGGCGAGTGGGGGCTGACGATTCTGTTCACGTTGGAATACGTCGCCAGGCTGTCGTGCGTCCGACATCCCATGCGCTACGCGACGAGTTTTTGGGGGATTGTGGATCTGCTCAGTGTCCTACCGAGCTATCTCGTGTTCTTTGTCGGCGATTCGGCGAAGTCGTTTGCGATTCTCCGCAGCGTGCGTTTGTTGCGGGTATTTCGTGTTCTGAAACTTTGGCGGATGATGAGCCAAGCCGATGAGTTGGCCGATGCGATCTGGAATAGCCGGGACAAAATTATCGTGTTTTTGTCCGTGGTGATGGTTGCCGTGACCATCAGTGGAGCGTTGATGTACCACATCGAGACGGTGATGGTCGACAATCCGCGTGACAGCGACTTCACCTCGATTCCCCAATCGATGTATTGGGCGATCGTGACGATGACAACGGTCGGATACGGCGATATTGTGCCTCATACCACGATCGGTAAGATTATCTCAGCCGTATTGATTCTGCTCGGCTACAGTTTGATTATTGTACCGACAGGATTCGTCAGCTCCGAACTCACACTGCAACGCAGTGGCGAGGCGATGGAGTTGCGTGCATGCCCGCAATGCGCCGCTCCACGTCACCACCGCGATGCCGAATACTGCTATCGCTGTGCAACGCACCTGGAACGCCAGGCACAACGATCTCAAGACAAACAGCCTATTCAGAACGGCTGAGAGCCTCTCAACCCGATTACAGTCCCGACCGGCTGCTTCTTTTCCTCTCACTTTCCTCCCCCTCCATTCTCATGCCCATTGCAGTGAAGTGTGGCTGTGGCAAACAGCTCAAGGTTCGAGACGAACTCGCCGGCAAGGCGATTAAATGCCCCGACTGTGCGAGTGTGGTCAAAGTGCCCGCTGGCGGTGGGGCAGCAGCCAAACCCCGCCCTGCCAAACCCCGGCCCACTGCACCTCGGGCTGCCGCCCCCGCACGTCCCGCACCGATGCCGGAAAGCTCCGAACTCGACGATCTTTTTGCCGAAGAGGGCATGGACCGAGAGATGGGCGCGGTCTGTCCAGCCTGCCGCAAGGAGCTGCCCCCAGGGGCGGTGCTGTGCACCAATTGCGGGTTCAACAAAGAGACGGGCGAGCGATTTGAGAAGCACCAAGTAGCCGGTGTCGACATCGACAAAGGAACCATGGCGCTCGACAAGGCCGAGCGGGACATGGACGAGGCGAAACGGCTGCAGAAGGAGATGATCGGCAAATCGGGCATGCCGGCCTGGATGCTGGCGCTGGTGCTGTTCATCCTTGCCAGTGCGATGGGGATCGCCGTGCTCGCGGTCAACGCCTCTCGGCGGGAAGAAGCCATTAACTTCAACCCCATGCAGATGTTCATGAATCTGGGTGGATCGGCGTTCTTGCTGGTAGCTCTCGGTGCCCTGTTGAGTCTGATCACCGTGGCCTTTCGCTCGGATACCAAACAGGGACTGCTGTCTCTGACGATTCTCTACCTGTTCGTATTCCCATTCAAATACGGAAAAGGCACCTGGAAGATTCTCGCAGTTGCGTTGATCTGCGGCGGAATTTCCGCCGCCTTTTTCTACGGTGCGTCCCGGATGTAGCGGACGTCGAATCGCTGGCGGATGGCCCCTGCCTCGTGTGTGACTCTCCCCTCGCCAATTGCTCCATGCTCGTCGTTGGGCGGGAGCGGGCGAAACGCTCCATGATCGAGCACACGACCATCCGGTGCCGGATCCGCCGGCATCTGCACGACGCAGAAGTCGTCGCTCCACGCGGCGCCGAGTTCGCCGGAGTCATCAATTTCTCCGTTGTCGTTGTCATCCCATCCCGCCCATCCCGGCTGGCGATCGCGGCCGGGAGTGATCCAAACGGGTAAACTCGCGTCCCAGAGGTCCGTACCGACGGGAACGATCTCGAACGAGCTCGGCGTGTTGATGGTGTGATGCCCTACCGGAGCGAAGGAGACTCGCCACGGCGTATCGTTCGCCTCCTTGGCCGCGGTCGATCCGATCTGCGTCTCGATCACCTGCCGGACCCGGTCTGCGGTAGCTGTCGTATCGGGCACGCCGGCGGCTAACCATAGCCCACGCCATCCGGCCAGGCACGCTACCAACGCGATCGAGATCCAATTCCATTTCATGGGCGGTTAACTTCCGTCGCGGAAACTATCGAAATACTGTTGAGTTTGGTCCCGTTCGTCACGCGGCAGCAATTGGTCATCGAGAGCGTCCTCTTCCTCGCTCATCGAGGCTTCGATCACATTCTTGATGGTTTCTCGAGTGATGCCTTTTCGGTTGGGGCCATCGGCGAACCCGGTGATCACGGCTCGGCCCCGCTTGACGTCACCTTGGACCTTGCTGTCGTAGGTATTGGTGTCTTGGTCGGAATCGTCACCCTCGCCCGGTCCTGGCCCCAAGCCACTGCCCGCCTGCAGACCACCGGTCCCGTTGCCGTTTTGACCCATGCAATGCTCGCAACCTTGACCGTTGCAGTTCTGGCAGTTCATCTGGTTCTTGGACTGTGCGAGATCATCGAGCGTTGATTGTAGATCCTCGAGTTCGCTCATCGCGCTCTGCATCTCACCGAGTTGTTCGGACATTCCCTCCATTTCTTGGGCTGCAGATTCCGTATCGCCTTGCTGCATCGCTTCGGCGGCATTTTCCATCGATTGAGCCATGTTCTGCATCTGCTGCATCTGAGCATCAGCAGCTTGGGCGTTATTGAGTTTCTGTTGCAACTTAGCAGCATCCTCACTGCGGCCCTCGCGTTTGGCTTGCTCTATCTGCTGCTGCAGCTGCTGTTTTTTCTGTTCATGTCGCTCAACGGCTGACTTCATCTGCTGGGCGAGCTGTTTGGCTTGGCCAGCGAGTTTTTCCTTTTCCTGTTCACTCAGTTGACCGTCCTTGAGCTTTTCAGCGAGTTTACGAAGCTCCTCGGCCGCTTGGCCAAAATCGCCACGTTGGATCTGATCGGCAATCTTCTGGGCCGGACCACCGCCGATGCCCTTCATCTGGGCGAGGGCCTTACGCATATCGTCGGGCGAGCCAAGCCTTCCCTTACGAGCCTCGATCTGTTCCTTGATATCATTGAGCTGGATCAAGGCGTCCTTGCGATCGAGTGAGTCGTTCTTGGTGATTTGGTCGAGTTGCTGTTCCATGTTCTCGAACAGAGCTCGGGCCTCTTCAAGGCCCTTGGCTTCGGAGGTGCGGCGCTGCTGCGAAACTCGCTTCTTCAGCTCCGCTGCGACGGTTTTGACCTGACGCACCTCAGCCGAATCCACTGAGTTGGCGAGTTGTTCGGCGGGAGTCGACGCCGGTTGCACCACGGCGATCATGACAGCGAGGATAGGCACGATCGAGAGGGGCAGCCAAGCCGCGGACCCAGCTCGTAGCGGGAACTTATCGGCAATTCGAATTGACTCGGCTTGTCGGGCGGCGTCGTCACGAAGGGCGGTGGCGAAGGACTGCGGACTGCCATCGGTCTGGGAAACGGCCAGCGAACTGCTCAGTCGCTCGTGGAGATCAAAGCGATGATCGATTTCCGCGGCGACTTCTTTCAGCGACGGGGCGCGCCACCATGCATGCAGGGCTGCCACGGCCACCGCGATCCCGACCGTCCCCACCAGCCAACCCACAATCCACTGGCCCGGTTCGATCGTGGGAGTACCGTCTGCAGAGGGCGCCATGCCCATTGCTGCGCAGAGCTGCGGCAGCGGAACAATTGCCATCGCGCCAATGGCAAGCGTGCTGACCAGCAGACTCACGAAAAGAGTGCGATTCAAGCTCCGACCGAACTGCCCCGCGATCATTCGTCGCTGCGCCTGACGGACTTTGCTCAGCACGATGGTATCGGTATCGGAAGACATTCGGAGGGTTCCCTGGAAGTGGACGAGCCAGTGTGCTGGGCGAATCGGATCACCTGGCTCTTGTCGCATTGTAGCGGAGTTCTGCCGCTGGCGCTAGGTTTCTGCTGAGCGGGTGGCCACGGCCAGTTGGGCTCTTAGGTGGGAGGGCGACGAGCTGGTCATTCCCCACAAAACCGGATCCCCTGTCAGCTTGTCTGACAGGAATCTCCGTTTTGTGATTAGATCAAGATGGAGCATTCACCCCCGCTCCCATGCGGGCTTGCCCCGCATGACAGCAAAGTTGATCGACTTGGTTTCCTGTCAGACAAGCTGACAGGGGAACTCGCGTCGATACCGCGGTTTTTCTAATTTGAAAACGTCGCTTCGGCGTGTGACAAGCACACGGGGGAGCAAACTTGTGGGGAATCAACAGCACCAAGGGCCCCTGATCCCCATGGGGTGAAAATCGACGGTCTTGATTTCCCGTTTGTGGCGATTGCGGTTAGACTCGAGATTCAGTCAGCGTAATCCACGGTGTGCTGCTCGCGTAATCGACGTTTGCGGGCATCTCCGATCGTTTCAGTCCCTCTTTGTCGCCTCTCATTGCTATGCCTGCTTCCGACAACACGAGTGCCTCGTCGTCCGCCGCAGGGGGATTGCCGGACCCAGATGAGTATTCCGATCGCGACGTGGTGATCTATGACGGCAAGTGCAATGCCTGCTCGCTAGCGGCGCGGCGGATGCATCAGCTGGACTTCGGCCAGCAGCGGCTGGCGTTTTTATCGCTGCACGACGAACGCGTTGCCGAGCGATACCCCGATTTGAATCACGACGAGCTCATGGCCCAAATGTACGTCGTCGACTCGAACGACAATCGACATGGCGGCGCCGACGCGGTCCGTTATCTGTCACGTCGATTGCCGATGTTGTGGCCACTTGCCCCGCTGCTGCACATCCCGGGCAGTGCGAATCTATGGCGGAAGGGGTATGCGGTGGTCGCCAAAAACCGGTACTGGATCTCAAAAAAATTCTTCGGCACGAAGAACGAATGCGAATCAGGATCCTGCTCGATCCATTATGAAGATCCCGTGGAGTAACAGCTTCCTTAACGGGAATAATTTGACTGCCCGCGGTTCGCATCGAGTCGTTTGACTGACTATCCTGCAGACCGGCTTGAACAGGATTGAGCCGTTTGTACGCCCGCCCGGGTCCAACCGTCTTTCTCGACGAGGCATCCTTTGAATCTTCTCCCTCCGCGTCCGCGCCTGTTTCTCGCAGTGGGGCTGCTCCTGGCTAGCACCGCTCAACTCGCTGCCGCAGACGGCCGCGATGTCGCCCCCACTGTCGGTCTGCGTCAGAATCCATCCACCACCGTGCTGCTTCGCGGCGCCACGGTGATGGCGTCCCCGGACGCCTACGCCGGCTCGACCGCGGCTCGTGGCGAAGAACCAGACTCGAGCCAACCCGAGGGTCAGGATATCTTGATTCGGGGCGGTGTGATCGTCGCGGTCGGACCGGGGCTTGAGCCACCGCCGGGCTGTGAGATCATCGATTGCGGGGGCAAAACGGTTTCGGCGGGCTGGATCAATGCCTGGCACGAGGTGGGGTCTGACGCGACGACGTCTGCCGAAGCGGGCGACGATTATTGGAATGCCAATATTCTCGCCAATCGCCGCATCGTCGAACTGGAGTCGGTACCCGATGCCGAGAAACTGCGCAGCCAAGGGTTCACGACGACTCTGCTCGCCCCATCGGGCAGAATTCTCGGCGGACAACCGGCGGTTTGGTCGCTCAACGAATCCGCCGACCACGAGTCCGGACCGCAGCGGCTCGTCGATCCTCCCTGGATGACCGCGGCGCTGAGTGTGCCCCGCCCGAATGATGCTGGGGAGCGGTACCCGAACTCGCCGATGGGCGCCGTCGCTCTGCTGCGCCAGTCGCTCTATGACGCTCGTTGGTACGGCGAAGCCACGGCGGCCCAGCAAGCCGATCGGACGCTGGCAAAACCGCATTTCAGCATCACGCTTGATACTTTGAATCCGGCCATGACGTCGTCCACGTTTGTCTTCGACGCTTCGAACGAGCGGATGGCATTGCGGGCTGAACAGATCGCCAAAGAGTTTTCGTTGCGAGCGATCATTCGCGGTTCAGGCCGTGAATACCGAGATGCCGCGGCAATCGCCGCCACGGGACGGCCCCTGTTGCTCCCGCTGAACTTCCCCAAAGAACCAAATGTTGCCACGCCGGAGGATGCTCGCGAAGTGGAACTCGTGGACCTCCTCCACTGGAAACTCGCAGCGACCAATCCCGCCGAAATGGTCGACCGCGGAGCGACGGTCTGCTTGACGACCGATCGTAGCGACGACATCGATCAGTTTCGCAAACGCTTGCGGAAAGCTGTTGAGAGTGGATTAGCCCCTCGTGACGCGATCGCCGCCCTGACAACGACGCCCGCTCGGTTGCTGGGCCTCGAGGCGACGCATGGTCGCATCGCCGCCGGCATGAGCGCCGACTTGATTCTCGCCGATGGGGATCTCCTGGACAAAGACACCGATGTGCTGAAGGTGTTCGTGGCGGGGCAAGAATTCGAGGTCACCGCGAGGCCCGGCGAAGAACTTCAATCGCTGGTAGGTTCATGGCGTCTGCAGCTCCCCAAGAGCAACCAGCATCCGGTTGATTTGGCGGTGAAGCAAAAAGACGGTCGGGTTTCGGCGAGTTTAATCGTTCATCCCGGCTCAGACGACTCGGTCAAAATTGAGCTGAAGAAGATCGTGCAGCGCGTCGACAGGTTCGCCGCCCAAATCCAGTTCGATGACGACTCCGACGCAAGACAAGCATTGGATCTGCCGCCGGGAACCCACCGGATCGTCGTCAGTTCCGCCGGGAAGTCGCTCGGTGATGTCTCCGCCGATCGCGCCTTGAGCGTGCAGATCTCGCCAACCGATGCACCGGCGCGGCGCTACCAGACGGAGTGGACGGATGCTGATAAGCAGAACGCCGAGTCCGAAGAGACGCCTGAGTCGAAAGTTGACGCTGACGATCCCGATGAGGCTGACGACGGCGACGAAGCTGACGATGAGCAAGAGGAGAGTGATGCTGAGGAAGAGGAGCGTGACGGGGCGGAATCGCCTGCCGAGCAAGACTCGTCTCAGGGCAAAGCTGCTACCAAGGCGGATTCCCAGGTTGCTGCCGAACCCATCGAAGTCGTCTTCCCTTTGGGCGCCTACGGGCGTCGGCAGCCGGTCGATCGCCCCCAACGCGTGCTCTTTCGTGGTGCTTTGGTGTGGACCTGTGAAGATCGTACAGACCTCAAGGTGCCCGATTCGCCCATGGATGTCTTGATCGAAAATGGCAAAATCGCCGCGGTGGCCGATCACATCGAGATCGAGAAAGGTAGCGACTGTGTGGTCATCGACGCCCGTGGTAAACACCTCACACCGGGATTGATCGACTGCCACTCCCATGCTGCGACCGACGGTGGGATCAACGAATCGGGGCAAGCGATCACGTCGGAGGTGCGGATTGGTGACTTCATCAACCCTACCGATATCACTGTCTATCGCCAGCTCGCTGGGGGCGTGACGTCCGCGAACATCCTGCACGGATCGGCCAACCCCATCGGCGGCCAGAATCAAGTCGTCAAGTTTCGCTGGGGCGATTCCATGGACGACTTCCGTTTTGACGGAGCACCGGCAGGGATCAAGTTTGCCCTCGGTGAGAACGTCAAACGCTCGACATCACGCTATCCCAATACGCGAATGGGAGTGGAACAATTGCTTCGCGACCAAATGCTCGCTGCTCGCGAGTACGCGATCGCCCACCGTCGTTGGCGGGCCGGCGAACGGGACAGCTTGCCGCCGCGTGTTGACCTGCAACTCGAAGCGATTGCAGAAATTCAAGCTGGTCGCCGCTGGATTCATTGTCACAGCTACCGGCAAGACGAAATTGTCGCAACGCTCGATGTGCTCGCAGAATTCGGTATCCAGATCGGATCGCTGCAGCATATTCTCGAGGGCTACAAGGTCGCCGACGCGATGCTCGAACACGGCGCCATGGCGTCTTCGTTCGCCGATTGGTGGGCGTACAAGTTCGAAGTTTACGATGCGATCCCGTACAACGGCGTGCTCATGCACAACGCCGGAATTGTCGTTTCCTACAACAGCGACGATCCGGAAATGGGGCGGCACCTCAATACCGAGGCTGCCAAAGCGGTCAAGTACGGTGGCGTCCCGCCCACCGAGGCTCTGAAGTTCGTCACCCTCAACCCCGCCAAGCAATTGCGGATCGACGAGCGGGTGGGATCGATCGAAGTTGGCAAGGAGGCCGATTTGGTGCTGTGGAGTGGACCGCCACTCTCGACCACGACCCGCTGCGAGCAAACTTGGATCGATGGACGGCCCATGTTTGATCTCGAAGACGACGCTCAGCTCAAGAAACGCGACCGGGCCTGGCGCAGTCAGCTCGTTCAGGAACTGCTCGACGGGAAACCCAGACCTGCCCCGCAGTCGGACGAGAAGTCGGACGCGTCGACCGACGTTGCCGAGGAAGACCGTTGGCTCAGCTATGACGAATACTGCTCCTCCCGAGGCGGCCAACGCGCCGCGATTGAAGAACGCTCGATGGACCAACGCGCCCGGGAAAAACGATCACGAGAACACAGCACAGGAGATACGAAATGAAGGTTTCACGTCGCCATTTATTGGCATCGGCTCTGGCCCTCACCTGCTCGCTGACGGGCTCGATCGGACACAAGGCTCAGGTTCACGCTCACGATATCGTGCCCGGTGCGCCTCAGCAGCAACCGGTGTTAATCGAGAACACCACGCTGCATATCGGCGATGGTTCGGTCAAACGCGACACATCGCTGTTGTTCGATCAAGGCATGATCACGCGAATCGGTCGGAACGTGGAACGCCCCGAAAAAGTGACCGTGATCGACGGCCGAGATAAGCATGTGTATCCCGGTCTGATCGACGCGTTCACGAACTTGGGGCTGCGTGAAATCACGGCCGTTGATGTAACCGTCGACAACAGCGAACGAGGCGATGAGAATCCGAACGTCCGCTCCTGGGTCGCCTTCAACCCGGACAGTGAGCTGATTCCGGTCGCGCGAGCCGGTGGCGTGATGGCCGCCCATGTTGTCCCCGGAGGCCGCTGGATCCAAGGCCAATCTGCCGTCATGCAGCTCGACGGATGGGGGGCCAAGGATATGCTGATCAGCGGCCCCTGCGGTCTGTGCGTGAATTGGGAGAGCATGGTCCCAAGGGGCAGCGACGCCAAGGCAAACGCCAAGCGATACGATGAACAAATCGCCAAAATGGATGACTTGCTCGACCAAGCCAGGCGTTACCGAGATCAGCGTGCCGCCGATCCGTCCGCCGCCAGCGACGTGCGGCTGGAGAGTTGGATTCCCGTTGTCGAGGGAGAGCGGCCGGTATTCGTGCAAGCCGACCGGATGGCAACGATTGAATCGGCGATCGGGTACTTCACCACACGGGAGATCCCGCTGGTGCTGTGCGGTGCGGCCGATGCGATGCACTGCATCGATTCGATTCGCGATCACGACGTTCCCGTCATCTTGATCGGCACCTACCGCTTGCCACGCCGGCGGCACGATGCCTACGACGCCCTCTATGAACTGCCCTCGCAACTTGCCGAGGCCGGCGTTCGGTTCGCCATCGCGGGGGAGGGCTCGGGGTACCCCGGTGGCGCTTCCAACGTTCGCAACCTGCCCTATCATGCGGGGGTAGCTGTCGCCTACGGCCTCGACCGAGAGCAAGCCGTTCGTAGCGTGACGGGATCGCCTGCTGAAATCCTCGGTGTTGCCGATCGAATCGGCACCCTCGCGAATGATAAAGAGGCCACCCTGATTATCGTCGACGGTGATGTCCTCGAGTCGGACACCCAGGTCGTCGACGCCTACATCCAAGGGCGGAAGGTAGACCTCCGCAGCCGGCACCGCCAACTGTACGACAAGTACAAGCAGAAATAGGTGGACGCCGACCGCGTCTGAATCTCCGCTACGACCGCTAAGACTTCACTTTTTCAGTGCGTTCTGGTTAAGTTGCAGGATTTTTCCCTTTTTGCTGTGGTCAAAAGCTCGTTAATCGGAAATATTTATGGGTACAAGGTTTCTGGTTAAAAAGCTCCCGCACGGATTGGGTATTCATGACTGCTCTGACATCGACGGCCCCTGCACGATACACCGACGCCAACGAAGTTGACGCCCTGCGACGAGATGATGCTGGGCAGTTGTCTGACGAACGGAAGCAGCCCAATAGCCCTGCGGTATCGGTGCTTGCCGAGAGTTCGGTTTCGGAACTGCGTCGCTTGCGAGTAGAAGAGAGCGACCAGTCCATCTATTTGAGCGGCCGCGTTCGTAGTTTCTATCACAAGCAATTGGCGCAAGAAGCCATTCGCCCAGTCGCCGATGGCCGCCAAGTGGTCAACCGCGTCGACGTTTGCGACCGAGGTCAAATCTGAGTTTGGATGGCCTTGGTACGGAAACCTGGTAGAACATCGGCGTGACTCGGCATGCCGGCTGATCAGCGCGTGATCAATCAGTCGCGGATTTAGCGAAGGCTTTCCGTAGTGGACGAGGCGACGAGCTGGTCATTACGCACAAAACCAGATCCCCTATCAGCTTGTCTGACAGGAATCACCGTTTTGTGATTAGATCAAGATGGAGCATTCACCCCGCTCCCATGCGGGCTTACCCCGCATGACAGCAATGTTGATCGACTTGGTTTCCTGTCAGACAAGCTGACAGGGGAACGTGTGTCGATACCGCGGTTTTCTAATTTCAAAACGTCGCTTCCCGTGTGACAAGCACACGGGGGAGCAAATAAATGGGTAATCAACAGGAGGCGACGAGTCCTTGGATTTGGCGCCAGTTCAGGACTCGTCGCCTCGTCCACTACCCTAAGAATAAGTCGTGACAGACCACTAGTATCCAATGATTGTTCAAAAATGCGTCCCTGACGAACAAACGCTCGCCAGGGACCGACAACACCATTGGCGTACCGCTTTTGCAGGGAAACGCTGGCGACCGAGATATCCCTTGCCAAGCCAGCACCTCTGCAGAGCTCGGCTCCGTTTCTCTCGGCAGTGCCAGTCTAACATTGATCATCACATCCCACAAATAAATCCTTCGATACTGGAGCCATGCCTTGAAAACCTCGGGCGCACGCTCCCGTCGGATGAGCCAAAAAAAGGCAGTACTCGTGAGGAGTACTGCCTTTTCAAGCGTTCGCTAGTCAGCAGGATCGCTCACTGCCGAGTGGATGCTTCCTTAGATCGCATCCTCATCGATTACGTATTCTTGCCAAGGCACATCGCTGGATTTGCCACGAGGTGTGAGCAAGGCTTGGTAGACACGGTAATCAATGGAAGTGGTGATATAGCGAGTACCACCATCGGCCATGCCCGCGTTAACGCCATCAACGTGAGCCGACGAGGGACGTGCGAGGTCTGCAACGGTAGTCGATCCCACTGGAGAACCCATCGTTTCAACAAAAATGGCTTCACTAGCAAGTGGTCCGCGACCATTGATTTTGTGTTTAGCCTCCACTGCGACAGGCGCGCCGTGGCTCCAAAAGCTGGTCAAGTTAGTGTCGTTAAACTGGTCATCCTCGTAGTGCCAAACCATTCCCTGGACATATCGTGCAGCAGGTGGGTAGCCAGCAGGGGTCGCTTCATTAGTGCCGCTGAGGACAGCCGCGGCCTGTAAACCGAGCGCGTTCCAAGGTAGAGCCTGCACATTCTCGCTAAAGAGCATCGTGTTGCCCTGACCATCTTTCATGTCGTCCAGACGCATCTTCGGGCCGATGGCCGCACCAGAAGCACTGTTTCCGGCATATTTGTTGTTGAAAACACCATTTGCTCGGCTCATCGAATCTTCAAAGTTCACCAAAAACCCTTGCGTCGTGCCGCTTCCTGCATAGGGCTCCATGCCATTGTTAGAGATGTAACTATTGCGCGCTTTGTCTGACTCGTCGTTCGGATTACTCGGGCACTGCATAATCGCGAGGTTGGGCGAAGAGTTCGTGTTGAACTCTGCGCTAGTATCGAGAATCGGATAACGATCTTCGGTCCATGCTTCGTAGGTAGGCTGGGCATCGAGCCATGGCATCAAGGCAACGGTCCAAGTGCCGAGTTTGACATGCTCGTCGATGGTTCCGGCGGGATCCGATGGGTCGACGCCACCCGGGAAAACGCCGTAACTCTGAAGGTACCCAGGCAGTTCGCCTTTGGTGTTTTCGTGTTGAATTGCGGCCAACGCCAGGTTTTTCAGCTGCGTGGCACACTGGTTCCGCCGCGCGGCTTCCCGGGCGGCATTGACAGCGGGGATGAGCAGACCCATCAGGATGCCGATGATCGCGATGACCACCAACAGTTCGACGAGCGTGAATCCGGGACGTTTGTTTTTCATCTGGCGTGGGTCCGGTACTTGGAGAAAGAAGAGCAGTCCAGCCGCGGGATATTCATTTCGATCTATCCGCCCTTGGCTGATTACTGAAGATCGCAATCGATTATATCCCGGTTGCACCTTGCGATGCAACTAGTTTCTTCGCCTTGGCAGCAGCAATATGGGTCGAATCCCCACGCAGAGAGGGGCTCGAGACGCTCTCGCTCCGCAACCAGAAGCCTGCGCAGTTAGCCGCGGATTGCGATGCGCGGGAGCCGCGCGAACCTCTCGACGGTGGCGTTGCGGGTTGTCGAATAATTGAGCTGAGACGCATCAGCGGCCGGGTGGGCGGCGTTACCTGGGGCCATATGGCTAATGCCACCTACTTCCGACCGCGAAGCGGTCTTGGTAACCCGACGCGTCAGCAAGGATCACTTGCTCGCCACACAAAACACCGCATTTTCCTTGCTGGCGCGTCGGGTTACCATCGTGATGACGCCCCGAACGGGGGCAAAATAGATGGCATTGGCCATACAGCACTCGGCTCACCATTGCGGGGCCACAGAATTGGCACAACATTCGCTCCAAAAGTCTCTTGGCTGGACTGGACATTTAGTCACAATCAGCGAGGGGCGTCTATTTTTTCGTCTTGGTGGCGGATGGGAATGATGTTTGGTCATTCGCTCCTATCGCTGCCCCGCTCGATGCGGGTGCCTGCCGATTCCGCGCGGCGGCCCAATCGCCGCGTAATCCCACTTTTAACACGTTTTCGGAGATTCGTAGTATGACTCGTATTCTGTTCTCTCTCGCTGCTCTCTGCCTGATCGGCTCGCCAATCGTCTCGGCAGGCGACGCGACGGCATCGAAGGATTCCGCAGACAAGGGACTTTGCGCCGGCGACAAGGTCGGGGCGTTCCAAGTTACCAAGATCGCTGGCGGTGAAGGCGACAGTGTGAAAGAGGGCTCCACCCTCTGCTACCGCTGCAAGTATGGCCAACGTCCCATGGTGATGGTGTTCACCCGCGGTACCGAGGGTTCGGTCGCGAAATTGGTCCGCCGCATCGACGCCGCTGTCGTGAAGCACTCCGACGATGAGCTGAAGGGTTTGGTGACGCTGATCGGTAAAGAGCCAGAGGCTCTGACCAACGACGCCAAAGCGATGGCCAAAAAGCTGAAGAACAAGAAGAACGTGCCCATCGTGGTCGCGAAGGATGCTAAGAACGGCCCCGACAGCTACAAGCTGAATGCGGACACCGCGGTCACCGTCCTCTTGGTCAACCACTCGGAAGTCATCGCTCGCCACGATTTCGCCGCTGACCAAATCGACGTTCCTGCTGTGATGAAGCAAGTCAAGGAAATGTTGAACTAAGACGATTGCCAAGCCTATTCGGCTAGCATCACGATTTCCCGCTGTGCTCCGCATAGCGTTTAAGTTTCCGATCGAGCGTACTGCGCTCGATCTTGAGAATCCCCGCCGCTTTGCTCTTGTTGCCGCCTGTGCTTTGCAGCGTCTGCTCGATGTGTTGCCGCTCCAGTTCAGCCAACGAGATTGCTGGTGGCTGGACCGTGGCGGGGGATTCCACCGGCGGCGGCGTGAGGCGGCCGCCCTCTTGAGCCGGTGTCAGCAGCAGGTCGGCGGTATCAATCTCGTGTGGACCGCGACTATCCAGCGGCGCCATCACGACCGCTCGCTCGATCACGTTTCGCAGTTCGCGTACGTTCCCAGGCCAAGAATAGTCCAATAGCTTCTGCTTGGCGGGCCGAGACAGGCTCATCGGCATCCGCCCCATCGATTGCACGAAGGAGGCGACGAAATGTTCAGCCAAGAGCACGATATCGCGACCTCGCTGGCGTAGTGGTGGGACGACAATCTCGATCACATGCAGCCGGTAGAACAGATCCTGCCGAAACTCACCTTTCCGCACCATCTCTTGGAGGTCTCGGTGGGTTGCCGCGATCACGCGGACGTCGACCCGGACAGGAGATTGCCCGCCCACTCGCTCAAACGGGTGCCCCTCGAGAACTCGCAACAGTTTGGCTTGCAGGTCCAACCCCATCTCGCCGATCTCGTCGAGCATGAGCGTGCCACCCGAAGCGGCTTCGAATTTACCTTTTTTGGAATCGGTCGCACCCGTGAAAGCCCCCTTCTCGTGTCCAAAGAGTTCACTTTCGAGCAAGTCCTTGGACAAGGCGGCGCAGTTGAGGCAGACCAAGGGCCCGTCGGCCCGCTCGCTGGCGACGTGGATGGCCGAGGCAACGAGTTCTTTGCCGGAGCCGGATTCTCCCCGCAGCAGCACCGCGGCATGGGTCCGTGCGACTTGGGCGATCTGGACCTGCACGTCCGCGATCGCTTTGCTGCGGCCAAGAATTTCTACGCGGCCGGCGAGCTGTTTCCGCAATCGGCTGATCGTTTGCTGGGATTGATGCAGGGTTTGTTCGAGTTGGTGCCGTTGATGCAGCGACTGACAGGCTTGGCAAAAGATCTCGCAAGCGGTGACGATCAGAGCGAGGTCCCGTTCGGCTAGCGACGCATCTCCCGAACCGGTCGTGGCGTGAACGAGTCCCCGGGCCGGCCGCGGCGGTCCTTCGGCAGCGTCTTCGCCTTCGATCGGAACCTGCAGCGGCGCCAGCACGAGCGATTCGACATCGATCTCACCACGCGTGTCGGCGGTAGCGAGGTGTCGATCGCCGAGGACGTTGCGGGCCAAGAGCGCCGCCGCACCGGGGGCCCGGATCTGACGGACGAGGTTCTCCGGGGGCCGCCGGTAGCGATGACCGGCCCGTTGATGGACGTGCCGGGGCAGTGGTAAGTCTTGATCGGCAGCGAAGAGATACAACCCGATCTCCGCCATCGGCAGTTGGCTGGCAAGCGTCTCGGCGAGAGTTTCGAGCAAAAGTGTCGCGGCGGCCTCCCAGTCGCCTGCGGGGCACTCCAGCCGCCCCATCGCAAAGGCCATTTGCAGCAACGAGTGGCTCGCGGCGTCGCTCCCGTCCGCTGGCGGCGTCTGAGCGGCAATCGTGTGGACCGGCCTCACCGCGCGACGTGCGTCTGATTGGGTCGGTTGCAACGATTGTGCAGGTGACTGCGAAACAATATCGAGCCATTGCGATTCGGGATCGGGCGAAAAATCGTCGCCCAATTGCATGGCGTCCTCGGTGGCTCCCTCTTCGAAATCGGCATCGCCACCGTCTGGCGAGACAGCTGTTGAAGCGGGGCCTGCCCAGCGCGCGAGGTCGTGGGTGAATCGCATTTCGAAGCCGGCCACCTGCAACCGATCGCCTTCGGTCAATTTGCTCGGATGTTGCGAATTAACCCGCGAATCGTTGATGAACACACCGTTTCGGCTGGCGAGATCCTCCACGAACCAGCCTCGATCCTGGTGGAAAACCCGGGCGTGCTGGCGGCTCGCTCGACCGCTCCGGAGTACTATTTGGTTCTGCGAGGAGCGTCCCAGTATGACGTCCCCGGAATTGGCCAATCGATAGACGTCGGTCCAGCGGGCACCGTGATGGAGAACCAAATAGGCATCCATTGTGGAGGAAACTGCGGTAGAATGATTGGTCTTGCTTGTCACTGGAAAATCTCACAACTATTCTAGACACTCGCCGCCATCTTACGAAACTTTTCACCTGAGCAGGAATCTGTCTCGATGCGTTCTCTCCTCCGACGCCCGTTTGCCCATTCGCACGAAGACGGTTCCCCGTTTGCCACGTGCGGACTATTTGCCACACTCGCTTGTCTGGTCGCACTCCTGATGACTGCGAGCACGGCCCATGCTGGACTCGGCTTAGGAAACCGGCAGGCTGTCGGGGGGGTCATGATCGACCCCGAAGGCAACGTGCGGGCAGCCACCGCAGCGGAACAGAAGGAGATGGCTGCCAAACTCCGGGCGGCGATCAACCAACCGGCCGGCAAGCTCGGCGAGGCGACCGATACCCGAGTGATCTCGCTGGCGAGGTTGCAGGACGCGCTGCGAGATATCCATGAATCCGGCGCCAACCTGGACGACGAAACCGCGTTCTTAGCCGGTTTGCAGCGGATCGAATATGTCGTTGTCGATCAAGAGAACCATGACATCCTGTTGGTCGGCCCCGCCGAGCCATGGGAAGTGCGTCCTGACGGAACCGTCGTCGGCAAGGAGTCGGGCGGCTCGGTGCTGCGTCTCGATGACTTGGTGACTGCCTTTCGCAGTGTCGAGGAGGCCCGGCGTGATGGCGGGATCCGCTGTTCGATCGAACCCACCGCCGAAGGCCGCAAACGGCTACAAGGATTCTTGAAAAACATCGTGCTCCGCCCTGGCCAAAATCCAGCATTCCTCGAAGCCGGAATGCGACAAGCCTTTGGGCCGCAGATGGTGAAGCTGGCCGGTGTGCCCACCGACAGCCGATTCGCTCGTACGCTCGTGGCCGCCGATTTTGAAATGAAACGGATCGCCATGGCTCTGACCCCCTCGCCCGTCGAGGGGCTGCCGAGTTACCTCGACATCGCCCGCAACAAACGGCAATCGGCTGCCCAGAGCCCACGGTGGTGGATGGCCTGCAACTACGACGCGATTGCTCGCGATCCCCAAGGCGATGTCTGGAAGATCAGCGGCCAGGGCGTCAAAACGTTGACCGAAGAAGACATCGTCGCCGACGACGGCAGTGTTGCTTCGGACGGACGCCAGGATCCTTTGGCGTTGAAGTGGGCCGATGCGATGACGGACCAATACGACGCATTGTCTAAGGAACGCCCCGTGTTTCGTGATCTCCGCAATGTCATGGACCTCGCCGTCGTGGCGACGCTGATCACGCAGGAACAGCTCGATCAACGCAGCGGGATCGATCTGAACGTTCTCCGTGGTAACGATTCACTGATCGAAACACCACGGTTCGACCTGCCGCAATCACTCAGCCCACAGTGCAGTTTCATTCACGGCATGGCCGGTTGGACGGTGACAGCATCCGGTGGCGTGAACATCAATGCATTCGGCGTGGTTGATAACCAAGTCGAGGAGACTGAACTGCAAACGCTCGTCAGCGTCCGTGACGACAACCAAGCCGCTGGCTGGTGGTGGAACGGCGAGTAGGTTTCTCTTGTCGCAGCGACAGCGGGTTTGGTAGCGTCGGTCGGATTCGTCGGAATCCCCGACACTGCCGTGAGAGCATTCCGTTAGCCCCCTGTCCGCTGCCATGAGCCATTTTCGTCGTCAAGACGACCGCCGCCGCCGCGTTCTGATGACGACGGCAGCGGCGACATCTGCGAGCCCCACGAGCGCTTCACGCAGCCGGATTGAATCACTCCGCGAGGCGCGGCACCCCACGCTCGTCTACGGCACCCGGGTCGACGAGGCTCTCCAGGGACGCTGGTTCTCGCTCGTACCCGTCGAGCGGTCGACCTTGGCGAAACTCCTCTCGGCACTCGCGCTGAGCGTGCTCACGGTCGTTCTATTGAATGACGCCACCGTGCGATTCGCGGCAATCGAAAGTCGCCCCGAGTTCGTCAATGTTTTGCAAATTCACCGGCTCGGCAGCTTGGGTCGCTATGTCATCGGCGTGATGTACCTCGCCTTGGCCGGCGCGGCCTGGATGGTTTATCAGCTCCGCCGATTTCGCAACGATGATTTTCGAGGCGACTATCGGCTTTGGCAGTGGGTCGTCGGCGTTGCCCTGTCGGCCAGTCTCGCGACGATGGTGCCAGTGCTGGCGATGTTCGGCGGCGCCGTCGAATCGCTGCTCGGCCGGCGGATCGCTCTCTCTGGACATGATTGGATCGGATTATTTCTCGTCGTCGGCGGCGCCATCCTTGCCCTCCGCACCATCGCCGAGATGTGGCGATACCGGGCGAGCATGACACTGTTGATCGCAGGCTGGCTCTGGGCGGCAATTCCCGTGGCGGCCCAGTGGAACGTGATCGTGGTCGACTCCAACTTGAAATGGTCGATCGTCACCTCTGGATCGCTGGTCTCGGTATCGCTATGGCTCGCCGCCTCGGTGTGCTACTTGCGTTCGCTCTATCACGAAGTTCGTGGGATTGAACCGTCGATGGGGATTGTCGAACGAATCCGCAGCGTTTCGCTGCCTGGCATCAATTGGCGGAAATCTGAATCGCGCGGTGACTCCTCAGACTCCGACGCCCCGCAGCCACGCAAACCGACAACCAAGCCGGTTGCAGCCAAACCAGCCACCGCGCAGGCGAAGCCGAGCGAGCCCGAGTTCAACCAAACACCTGCCAAGCCGACCAAGTCCACTGACAGCGATGCGGATCAACAAACCGATTCCGGCAGCCCCTCCCCGAAACGGCGTTTGTTCGGCTTGCTACCACCCGCCAAAGCAAAATCCGCCAAGCCCAAACCTAAGCCAACGAAGACCAAAAACGTGAAACCGAAGTCCGCCCAGGTCAGCGATCACGAATCCTCCGAAAGCGAGCCGACGCCTAGCAAGCAATCAGCCGCTCGCAGCACCGCATCGCCCGATCGCGGCGAAGACAGCGCAGACGGTGAGGAAAATCCCAAGCCCAAACGCAAATGGTGGCCGGGCCGAGGAGCCAAGCCCTCACCCGATCCAGCGGCGGACGTGCCAGCGAAATCGGCAGCGGATCCACCTCGCGAAGAACCGTCGCCCACCGACGACGAAGCGCCCAAGAAACGTCGCTTCGGCCTCGGTTCGATGATGAAGCGAAAGAAGCAGGCGGAAACGGACGACGACGAACCCGAGACCCAACCAACCCAGCCAGCAGGAAATCGGGCTGCCTCGAAATCCAATTCGGCGAACGCAGCCGAACAGCCAGCCGACGATGACGACGACCAAGATGAAAGCGCAATCTCGGAAGACGATATCGACTGGTCGGGCATGAACAAGGCGGAACGTCGCCGGATGAGAAAGCAGCTCAAACGCAGCGGCCGAGCAGCCTGAGCTGCTTCATCGATAATTTTTTCCTGAGCGAACCGCAGCGCAGCGGAAGAGGCGGCGAGCCGGTCGTTAGGAAACGGACGCCTCATCCGAAAGAAAGACGTCGTCGTGGACCGGTCGCTGCCACGCTTCTTCACAGTGCTCACACGACTCGGTGTCAACGCGGCGTGCGTTTCCGCAGTGGCTGCACGCCGTCCGGTGCACCCGGCGGTAGATGGCCAGGATGGACAGTGGAGCGATCAACCCCAGCATCACGACTGACACGGACCAAGCGATGGATTGTTGTCGAGAGAGACCGCGTCGATTCGCCGCTCGGCGGGTGAGCCAGATCGCCAGCAGCGTGACCAAGGCGAAGCTGCCGGCTAAGGTAGTGAACTGGATCGGGAAAGAAAGTAGGCCCTGCCAGCCTTCACCCATGTCACCACGAAAGACGCTTACCCAAGTCGCCAGCACCGCCACGCAGACCCCGACGGCACCTGGCAGCACGCCCAGTAGTACAAAGCTCCAGCGGAAGCGATCGATGTCTGTGTCTCGGATCGGCAAGGGTTGTGAATCGTAGCTGACCCTCGCGAACTCACCGCTCGCTGCGACGCGGTAGAGTTCTTTGGTCTGCAGGTGGTGTGTGGACATGAAAAGCGTGCTGCCGGCGAGACCGAGGCGGAGGTTCTTGGCGGACGCGATGAGGCCCGGAATCGGGAAAGTATGCACTCGTTGGGCGTGAAGAGAGAGCTTGGCGAGTTGCCGGTAGTTCGTCGGGTTGTATTGCCCATCTTTCCTTTCCGGTTCCTGATACCACGTATCCGACCCGGTTTCATCGACGAGCTGATACTCATGGATTTCATTCCCATGACGTAGCAGCAGTCGCGGCGCGTGCCCCGGATCGCCTCGCACCACCGTGGCCGAGTCGTTCGGTTGGTCGATGATCTGCGTGATGGAAACCGGCGAGCTTCCGACTAAGTATACCCCGTCGGAATCAATCAATGGCGGGGTGTAGCCAGACTCCTGAAAGAGTAAGAACGTACTGCTACCGCTGGGATTCGACGAGAACGGGCTGCCGGAGAAATCACGGGGACTGTAAACGCCGTCCCGGGCGATCGTGTGAGTCCACCGCCGCACCGGATAGCCTTGATAGCAGAGCAGGAACCCTCGCTCGTCGTAGCTGGTCAACAAGCTGCTGTCGATGTTGAAGGCAGGCCGGGTGAAGAACCCATCGCTGGAAGATGTCGATCTCGTTGTCACTTGCAGTGAACTGAATGGGTGGAGATGGTCAGCGTCGACTGCCCCTTGCTGGCTGTCGACGGCCGTGTCGCTGTCACTGATGGCGTCTCCAATGATGGCTTTCGCTCCGATTGGCCGATCATGATACCGGCTCGTTTCGCCGTCGTATTCGCTCAAGTAGGTGACCAACCATGGATCGCTTGTCGCAGTGTTCATCGCGAGAGTTTGGTAGGGCTGCGGAACGTACAGATTCGAGCGTGTGAATTGCTCCCCGATGATCGCGAACAGAGCAATCGCGGCCAGATAGGACACCGTCGCACCAATCAGTAGGTAGGCGGGTATTTGCCAGCGATGTGAGAGCTGCTGGTTGGTACGCCAGGCCGGTGGATCAGTAGCAAGTTCGACCCAGCTCTGGCGGGACACGATGACGATCCACGCCAGAACCGGAATCACCAACAGCAGGCAGACGCCCGACCACCAGAGCCCGCCGGACGTCAACAGAGCAAAGAGCAAGAACAAAGCGGCGGCCACTGGTACCAGCGGCAAGCAGCGTGTGCCCCACCAGATCGCAGTTCGCGACATCACCATCATGGCCGCAGGATGCATCGCGAACGCGGCCAAGCAGAATACGAGTGAGGGAACGACCTGGGCCGGCCGCATCGGGTACCAATCCATGCCGTTGGCACCTACCCATAATGCGAGTATCGCAATGGGGACGATCACACTAACGGCGTAAAGCATGAACCCCGCTTGGGTCTTGGCCAGAAAGATTTGGCTCGCCGTGACACCGCGGTGCTGGAGGTACGCCGCTGGGCCTGGCTGCAGGTCCCGATACGACTGAACCACACCCAACGCAAAAGCGAGCAGCGGGGTGACAATCGCTAGCTGCATCAACAGCTCGCCCGCCAACAAACCGCTCGAATTGCGATCCTGGGGATAGGCGATCCAACACGCAGTGGCGACCACCAGCATGCCGATGGGTAGCCAGCGGACGTTTTCGCGTAGTTCTTTCCAAAGCAACCGTTTCATGATGCATCCTCGGTATAGAACGAGTGATAAACTCGGGATCGGGATAGGTACGCCAGCACCGCGTCTTCGAAGGTCACGTCGGCCGGTTCCATCGCGCGGCTCTCGATCGCCGACAGTGCCGCCCGCGTGTCCTCGTCTGGGTCCACGACCGTCACCTGCCAGCGCTGCCCGAGTGGCCGGCAATTGACAATCCGCGGAATCGGAACCGGCATGGACAGATTGCCCGCCGCCGTCGGCGAGTCAGGCGCATCGATCGTCCAAGCCGCGATCCGCGCGCGAAAATGATCGATCGTTGTATTGACGACCATCGTGCCGTCGACCATCAATGCCACGCGGTCGGCGACTCGTTCGACATCATCGAGCAGGTGACTGCTCAGCAAGACCGAACGCTGGCCCGATTGGCAGAACTCGAGAATTGTCTCATTGAGAGCTCGACGACTGACCGGATCGAGCCCCAGAGCTGGGTCATCGAGAATGAGCAGTTCGGGATTGCTCGCGAGCGTCGAAGCTAACGACACGCCCGCCCGCTGGCCGCGACTCAACCAAGCCACTTTGGCTTCGGTGTCGATCCCGAAACGGCGGACCGACCGCTCGAAAAATCCACCATCCCAGCGCGGATGCGTCTCCCGGCCAAATCGCTCGCACTCCCGCACCCGCATCCACGGATAGAGAAAGTGGCCCTCAACGGTGTGCCCGATCCGGGCGCGAGTCTCCGGTGTGAGGCAGCGACTGTCCACGCCGAGCACTTCGCAGGACCCTCGCGTCGGCTCGAGTAGCCCCAGCAGCATGCGGATAGTCGTCGTCTTGCCCGCACCGTTGAGGCCGAGCAAACCGACGATCTGGCCGCGCGGGACAGCGAAATCCAGCTCCTCCACAACCGCTTTGTGACCAAAATAACGCGTCAGCCGCCGCGTTCGAATGACATCAGACTCAGCCATTTTGTTTGCCTCGCGAGTTGAGTTTGTCGAGTTGTACGCTCATCCGCTCGAGAATCTCTGCGTTTGAGAAATCGAGCCGGATGGATTCGTTGACCGCCGTTTCCAGAGCCTCGTCGAGACGCCGCAGACGCTCGTCTTGGGAATAGACCGCCCGCCGCTCGGTCACGAACACGCCGCGACCTGGCTGGGTCTCCAGAACCCCGTCCGCGACCAGCTCCGCGTAGGCTTTCGCCACGGTATTGGGATTGACGACGAGCTCCTTCGCCAACGCCCGCACACTCGGCAGCGGATCGCCGACTGCGAGCTCGCCAGCGGCGACGGCGCGCTGAACCTGGTCCGCAATCTGGCGATAGATCGCGGCACCACTGCCTGGGACCACTCGAATTTGCATCACCAACCCTCCACCGAAACCGGGGAACCAACTGTACTGCTACACATAGTACAGGTGGTGCAGCGGCGAATCAAGGGTCAGCTCGAATTTTCCGTCGGATGAACCACTTTTTTTCCCAAAGCGCGAGTGGGCCGGAAACGATTCGCGTCTCGCGACATCATTCCGTGTCGTTCATTGGAGCCGCTGGCGATCGAGCGCTGTCGATGGAGTCGATGCTGGCGTCGCCATGCCGAACCGAGTGTCGCGCGGCACCGGGTAGCGCCGCGTACCCGGTGCGCTGTGAAGCATTGTTCTGTGATTCTCAGAACAACCGTAGGTGGCGCTGCGGCTATTCTCTTGAGCGCCTCTGGCGTAGGGAAACTTGCGGGGCCCAACCGTTCGTCGCCTCATCCACCACCGAAAAGCTTTCGCTAAATTCACCAGGTATTGATCACGCTATGTTAAGCGGCCGGGTGGGCGGCGCTACCCGGGGCCTTACAGCCAATGCCATCTACTTTGCCCCCGTTCGGGGCATCATCACGATGGTAACCCGATGCGTCAGCGAGGAAATTCCAGTGTTTTGCGTGGCGAACAAGTGATCCTCGCTGACGCGTCGGGTTTCCAGGACCGCTTCGCGGTCGAAGGTAGATGGCATTGGCCTTACGGCACTCGGCTCACCACCACTGCTAACGCCGTTCATCCGATGCGATTCAAACTGATTCGGATCGGACGAGGCGACGGTAGTGAGGGGTGACGCACTCTACTCGTGCTCATGTTCATGCTCGTGGTCGTGCTGATGGTCTTGGTGATGCGGACTTTCCATCAAGTGTTTTCTTAGCAGATCCTCTCCATAATCGTTGCCGGGTTCGCGGAACACTGTGTGGATGTGATTGACAGGCCCGGAACTGCGCCCAGGCGGAAAGTGATTGTCGAATTCGATAATCACGGTAGGCCCATGGATGCGGTAGTAGTACGGCTTGCCCTCGCTGGTTCCCGCCCAAGCGAAGTGGATTTTATCCAAACCGGACTCCAGGATTCGTTCCATTTGAATATGGGCGATGTCGTGCTCGTAGTTATGCGCATATTCTTCAATCAAGGATACGAGCATGCGTCGTTGGGTATCGTTGAGTTCCGACGCTGGCAATCCGGTGGGCTGTTTCAACTGATCTCCGCGAGTGGGTCCAGTGATCACGTCGCGGGGTGCCACTTCAGCAATGGTCGCTTTGGCACGCTGGTCTTCGTCAAGCAAAGCGTAGAACTGTTTGCCTTTCTCGTCCTCGGCACCTTGTACCTTCCAACCCGCGTAGGTTCCCTCGGGCAGCCTTGCAGGGTCGGATCCCATGAACTGGGGGCGCACCGATACTTCATCGCCGACGACGGTAATGTTGAGTGCCAGGTGATGGCCGTCCAATTGCCAGCCCCAGGAATCATCCTTCTCGGGATCACCGAAGATCCCGATCCAGTAGAGGTCATGGCCGAACATGGGTGTACGATTGGGACGGCGTTCCTCCGCCATGCTTTTGAGGAGCTCGTCGACGTGCATGATCCCAGTCGTCTTCAAGTACCCCTGGCTACTCAGAGTGCTCTGCAGCAACTGATGGGCAAAGGAGCGTTGTTCGGATGACATCTCTTTGAAACTAACGCCTTCGCGCTTGAACGAGGTGGCCGGAAGATTGCTCCATGCTCGGCGCTCCTTGTCATCCATGGCGAACATGGCTTGTTCCCGCAACTCTGGGCGAAGGCTTTGGAGAAACGCCACAGCAGCTTGGCGGATCTCAGCGACCGGCGCTTGGTGCTGTGATTCTTTGTCTTGTCCGGACGAGACGGACACACCGAGTAGAACGATTGCGTGTGCGAAGAGGGTGATCGGTTTCATGATGGAATTTCCTTCGAGAAGTGTTCCTGGCTGATCTTATCCTCATGAATTTAGATGACTCATTAACGAACAGCAAATAAGCGGCAACGTTGATCGCTCGCGAGAGTCTCACACGCGGGCGGGCATCCGACTCACGCCGGTCGGCTACAATAGCAGCTATGAAAACTACAATCCTGCTAGCAGCATTGCTCGTCTCCCATTTCGCGTTCGTTCAGACGTTCGCCAGTCCGCCCAATGTGGTGCTGATCATGGCCGATGATTTCGGCTACGAGTGCGTCGGCGCCAACGGAGGGACTTCCTATCAAACCCCGGTGCTCGATCAGATGGCCCGCGACGGGATTCGTTTCGATCACTGCCACGCCCAGCCCTTGTGCACGCCGACGCGAGTTCAGTTGATGACCGGGATCTCCAACGCACGCAACTACAAGGACTTCGGCGTCCTGCCCCGCAGCGAGATGACGTTCGGAAAAGTATTCCAGGAGGCTGGCTACGCGACCTGCGTGGCTGGCAAGTGGCAGTTGGGCAGGCAGCGTAACTCGCCGCAGCATTTTGGTTTTGATGAGTCTTGTGTCTGGCAGCAGTCGCGAGGTCGAACGGACAAGCAAGGTCATGACACGCGATTTGCCAACCCATTGCTCGACGTCAACGGCGTCCCCCGAGCGTTTACCGGAGGCCAGTATGGGCCGGACGTGGTCAGCGATTTCATTTGTGACTTCATCGGTCGCAACCAAGACCGACCGTTTCTTGTCTATTACCCGATGATCTTGACCCATTGCCCGTTCTCGCCGACCCCCGATTCGGCGGACTGGGAGGCTAGCAGCCGCGGTTCAAAAACGTACAAGGGCGATCCCCAATACTTCGGTGACATGGTTGCCTATACCGACAAAATGGTTGGCAAAATCAACACGAAACTTGAGTCGTTGGGTTTAGCTGAAAACACTCTGGTGCTCTTCCTCGGTGACAACGGCACGGACGAACCTATCGTCTCGGTTTGCAATGAACAACGAGTCGCGGGAGCCAAAGGTGAAACGATCGACACGGGTACCCATGTGCCGCTGATCGGTACATGGCCAAGCGTGATCGCGGCGGGGCAAGTTTGCGATGATTTGATTGACACAACCGACTTCTTTCCGACGATTGTTGCGGCGGCCGGCGTCGATGTGCCGGAGGGTCTCGATGGGCGTAGTTTCCTACCCCAGCTCCGGGGTGAACCCGGGAACCCGCGTCCCTGGATCCACGCTTGGTACAAGCCGCGCAAGAAGTCCGACTTAGCCGTTTGGGTACGGACGAAGCGATTCAAGTTGTATCGTGATGGTGAGTTCTTTGATACGCGTCGCGATCCATTGGAAAAGCATCGGTTGGATCCGAAACAGCTCAACAACGATGCGGCCGGCGCCTACGAGGTGCTGTCTGCCGAGTTAAACGCTGGCACTGAAAAGGAGGGTTCATCTCGGAACTGAGTGGCAGTCATCCGGAATTTTTAACGCGTACGCTCCCACGTCCAGCGAGCAACAGGGAATCCTCAGTTAGCGCAAGCTCACCGCGGGTTCACCGCACCCCAGGCGGGCAGCTGATGCAGGGAACGACAGGCGACTCGATGCCCCCTTCCCGAGCCCGCGGCGCCGCAGAGTTTGAGTTCGCTATTTCCAGCACCTGGGTTCGACGCGACTTTCGGAGCGGTGGCAAGATCGCTCGCCGTAGAAGTACATGCCTCGAAAATCCACCACCGGATACGACAAATTAGCTTTCGCTAAATCGCCACTCTCGGATCACGCGTTGCTAAACGGTAGCCTGCCACTCAATTCCGTGAAGAACGAAGAATCGAAACGCTATCGCATCCAATCATCCAGATGCTCGGCAACCCAGTCGTCATCGATCAGATGGGGGTAACAGGTACGCACTCGATCGATCTCGGACTGCTGGCCGGGCGACAAGTGAAGGTTCGGGTCCAGGCAGCGTGTGCTGGCGAGCAAGCCTTGTTGCTTGAGTACATAATGGATGCCGGGGATACAGCCTGCGAAACCGTTGGCTGCATCGAACAAGGCCGCGTTGCAGTCGGTGACCTCCGTTGCCAGTGTCAGTAGCTCACTGGAGATTTCACGATTTTGGCGGGCCGCGTGACACTGCGCGAGCAACTGGACTGCATTCTGCGTCCAACAGGCCCAGTGCCCGAGCAAACCTCCGACCATCTGGAGCGAGATCGCGCGCTCACCGGTTTGAATGCGGTACTCGGTCAATAGATCCATCACGATCGAATCATCATTGCCGGTATAGAGTGCGATTTCATCACCGCGTTCAACTTCGGCGACAGCGCGAATTACATCATGTGTCTTGTAGCGATCGAACGGTGCGATCTTGATCGCCACGAGGTTCGGCAACAGCGACAACTGCCGCCAAAAATCGATGGATAGCGGTCGGCCTCCAACGGCTGGCTGCAGATAGAACCCGATGATTGGAATTTCCTCGGCCACCGCTTTGCAGTGCTCAATCAGCTGGTCGTCGCTACCATCTTTCCACGCTGCCAATGAAATCATTCCGGCGTCGTAGCCCAAGTCACGTGCCAGGCAGGCATCACCGACGGCCTGGCTTGTTCGCCCGCACACGCCCGCAATCCTCACCGTTCGCCGATTGGCTTGCCTATCGAGTTGGTGAAACGTTTCAGCAGCCAGTTGCAACACCGGACGCAGCAATCCATGTCGGGGCTCGCGGATCTCGAACTGCGTCGTATGCACCCCGACGGCAATACCACCGGCTCCGGACGCATGATAATAACGAGACAATGCCCGCTGCGATCGCTCATCAAATTTTCCGTCAGCGGTCAGCGCCAGCGGATGGGCGGGAATCGCGATCCCTCGTCGCAGTTCTTTCATCACGGCCGCAGCGGGCATTCGCCGGTCCCGCCCGCCGCGTGCTTCCTTCCTCGACTTCGAGGGCTCCGCTGAATCCGATTCGTTGTCAGCACGCGGGTTCCGCCTCGAGTGATCAGAAGTTCCCATCACGCACCTCAAAGTGAGTGGGCTTGTTCAAAAGTCGCTGGCCCTTACTGACCCAATCCGCTGTCCATTCGATGACGGTCTGGATCGGTGTCTCAGGCTGGCCTAACACTCGACTGCAGCGGCTAGCATCGCTCAACAAGGCCGTCTCCGCTGCGACTCCAGTAAACTGCACCGGGCGGTCCATCAATCTGCCGAGCGTCTGAGCGACCTCGCGAACAGACAAAACGTCCGTGCCCGTCACGTTCAATACTGCCATCGGTGACTGGCACAGCCCGAGAGCGCGGACGATCAGATCGTTGGCGTCACCTTGCCAGATACAGTTGAAGTAGCCCTGTGTGAGATCGACGGGTTGTCCAGAAAAGACTCTGCAAGCGATATCCGTCAACACTCCGTAACGTAGATCGGTCGCATAGTTCAACCGAATCGCCATGACGGGCGTCCCGTGTTGCAGCGAGTGGTACTCGAGAATTCGCTCTCGAGCGAGCGCTGCCGAGGCGTACTCGCCGACCGGGGCGAGCGAATCGGACTCAACCGCGCCAGCAGACTTCACAGGCGAGAATGAATACACGTTCCCGGTCGACAGGGCGACCACATTGGACGATGCATAACGCGTCATCGCGTGGCTGGTCGCCAGCGTATTGATGGCCCACGTGTGAGATGGGTTCTGGCGGGTGCCAAATTTCGAGCCGACCAGGTAAACCACGTTGGCGGCGTCGGGCAGCTGACTGATGGCAGCCGGTTCCATGAGGTCGGCAGAGATTGTCTCAACGCCTCGTGCAGCCAACCAGTCGCGGGACGACGGGTCGGAAAATCGACTGACCGCGACAACGCGAGCATCCGCGCCCGAGGCGACGATCGCGGCCTGGACACGCCCGGCGAGCGATGGTCCCATCTTGCCGCCAGCTCCCAAGATCACCAACGGACCGCGGAGCGACGCCGCAAATTCGATGAGCCGGTCCGACGGCGTCAGCAAACGCTCGTCAAGGGCCGCTTCGTTGGAAAACGACTCCGGAAGTGAATCGGTAATACTCATTAGCAAGAGCTTTCTTTCATCGCAGCGGAATGAGAGTGTGAGAGCGAGTCGCCCGTGGCCGGGAAGAACTCTAGTCTAATGGACGCTGCAGTCGCACTGTAGACGCGCAAAAGTCAGACGTTCACTGGTGTAAGATGCTGGTCCAGTATTCAAGAGAATCGGATGCGATCGTATTGATGAAATGCAGCAAAAACCAACTAGACGACATCTACCGCATCCAGTCCCGGAGTGTGTTTGCGACATTGGTCCGTTTGCTCGGCGACTTTAATCTCGCTGAGGAAGCGATGCACGAAGCGTTTGCAGCGGCCTGGGAGCAATGGCGGCATCACGGCGTGCCGGAGAATCCGAGGGCGTGGCTGATTTCAACCGGGCGATTTAAGGCGATTGATGCAATTCGTCGGCAAAGTCGATTCGGTGAGAAGCAGGCTGACGTGGCCGCTCGTCTCGACGCGATCGAATCCGACAATGTGGTTCGGGCGGGCTACGAGATCGAAGACGACCGGCTGCGACTGATTTTCACCTGCTGTCACCCAGCGATCGCGCCGAAGATTCAAGTGCCCCTGACGCTGCGCGAGGTCTGTGGACTAACGACCGAGGAGATTGCTCGGGCGTTCTTGGTCCCACCGGCGACGATGGCACAGCGAATTGTGCGTGGAAAAGCAAAAATTCGCGATGCCAACATTCCCTACGTCATTCCGTCTCACACGGATTTGCCCGAACGCCTCGATGCCGTGTTGGAGGTCATCTATCTCGTCTTCAACGAGGGCTACTCGGCTACGGCCGGTGACGCTCTGACCCGAGCCGACCTTTCGGATGAGGCCATTCGTCTGGCGCGATTGATGCTGGAACTGATTCCCGATCCCGAGGTGGTTGGATTGCTGGCGTTGATGCTGCTGCATGAATCCCGACGCCCCGCTCGGGTTTCCGAGGACGGTGACATCGTGCTGCTGGAGAATCAGGACCGCAGTCGCTGGAACCGAGAGCGAATCGTTGAAGGCAAACGGCTCGTCAAGCAATCGCTGTCTTCACGCCGCTTTGGCGTTTACACCATCCAGGCGGCGATCTCGGCTGTGCATTCTGATGCCGCGACGGCAGCCGATACGGACTGGACTCAGATCGTTGCTCTCTATGATGTTCTGCTCCAGGCGGCTCCCTCCCCGATCGTCGAACTCAATCGCGCCGTTGCCGTTGCCATGCGCAGTGGCACCGCAGCGGGCTTGGCATTGGTCGACGAGATACTCGATCGCGGTGATCTGGCGGACTACCACCTGTTGCATTCGACTCGTGGTGAATTGCTCCGGCGGATCGATCAAGTCGATGCGGCTGCTGCTGCGTTTCACCGTGCCTTGGAACTCGCCCAGCTAGAACCTGAGCGACGATTCCTTCAAGGAAAGCTCGATCAAATCGACGTCTCGTAGTCAACGAGCCGGTGATGACCCGGTCGCCGCTTGCTGAGCATGACGGCGTCGAATCGAAAAAACTTTTTCACGACACTGTCGATTCGAGGGTTTCCCGATCGACTATTGTTCAGAAAGCCGCTGGCGATGAAAAGTAATTTCTCAGCATCGCCCGGAGAAGTGTCGAACCGGGCGACGCCTGTTCGACAACGATACGAACAACCGATCCGAACCACTTTTATGCAGGAATTTTCAAATGCGAGTGATGGTCATGATCAAGGCCTCCCCCAGCTCCGAGGCTGGGCAGATGCCCTCCGAACAATTGCTAACCGAGATGGGCAATTTCAATGAATCACTGGTCAAAGCGGGAATCATGCGGGGCGGAGAAGGCCTCAAACCGAGTGGGGAAGGCGTCCGCGTGCACTTCAGCGGCTCGAACCGGACAGTGATCGACGGGCCGTTTGCCGAAACCAAAGAAATCATCGCCGGCTACTGGATGTGGGAAGTCGATTCCATGGATCAGGCCATCGAGTGGGTGCGGCGTTGCCCGAATCCGATGGCAGAAGATTCCGACATCGAGATTCGGCCTGTTTTTGAAGCGGAGGATTTCGGCGATGAGTTCACTCCGGAACTGCAGGAGCAGGAAGACGCGGTCCGCGAGCTCGCGGGCGATCGCGACGAAGCCGAGATCCGCCGGCTGATCGCGAGGTGGTCGCGGGCTCTCGAAGCCAAAGATGTCGATGGTCTCACCGGCGACTACGCGCCCGACGCCGTGCTCTACGACGCCATCCCGCCTTACAAAGCCGAGGGGGTCGACAGCATTCGGAAATCGTGGGAGTGCTGCATGCCCTACCTTCCTGAGGTGCAGTCGGTTCATCGTGATCTGAAATTCCATATCGCCGGCGACATGGCCATGGTCCATGGCCTGCACAACTTCCAAACCGAAGGGGACCATCCCTGCAGTCAATCCTGGATTCGCGTCACGCTCTGCTATCGACGCATCGATGGTAAGTGGAAAGTCATTCACGAACACGTGTCGGTGCCTTTCAATCCTGTCGACAATCAGGCGTGGGAGATCAAGGACCCGGACTCGCTAGAGTCACCGGACTACGATCAGCCAGCGAACAAGTAGTCACGCAACCTCGGCGGCCAGGGATCGCTTATCCAGTTTGCCAAGCTGGTCGAAACGGAATATCCCGATAATGTCTGGTCTACCGATGAACCTAGAATCAACTGGAACGTTGTCCAAACGAGGAGATTCAAAATGTCAAAATATGATTTTCGTGAACTAAGCAACGCACGATCAATTTCGGTCGTAGAGGACGAGGCGACGAGTCCAAAGCCCCAGGGCTTGTCGCCTCGTCCACCACTAAAACCGACACGTATTCATCGTGTGTTGCTTGCCCGTTGCTGATGCATGATAAGTGGAAGTGTTTTGCCAGCTGTCCGATTCCACCAGCTACATCGAGTGAGGCCATGTTGTGTCTTTCATGCGACGATCAGGACGCCGTCGACAGAATGAGTGACATCGCATCACAGAATGGTGGGACAGTGGACATCAATCCAAAACAGGATCACGACTTCATGTACAGTCGCAGTCAGGCAGACTTCGACGGGCACGTTTGGGTAATGATGTGGATGTCCCCGAGTGCGATAGACGTCCCCGAGTGCGATGTTGTCACCAAAAGAACCGAGGAACTGAGATGAAATATATGCTGCTGATTTACGGAGCGGAAGATTGTTGGAGCGAGGAAGAACGCCAGGAGTGCATGATCGAGTCGATGAGGATTTGCGACCAACTCGACGCAGAAGGCAAGTGGATCGCCTCGGCGCCTTTGCATTGCGTCACCACGGCAACGTGTGTGCGTGTTCGTGAAGGCAAGCGACAAATCATGGACGGGCCCTTTGCCGAGACTACCGAGCAGCTTGGCGGCTATTACGTCGTCGACGTGGACAATCGGGATGAGGCGATCGCAATCGCCAGCAGATTGCCACCGGCCGCCAAGGGAACCGTCGAAATCCGGCCGCTCCTCCCGCTTCCCGATCCATTGTCGCTGCCTGATACGGGGGCCGCCGATGAGAACGCTATCGCGAGAGGCAGTGACTACATTGTGCTGTTGTATGCGGAGGAGGGCGTTTGGCCGCCCGACGAACATGCTCCTGCCTTGGCCGAATCTGTTGAGCTTTGTCATCAACTGCATGCCGATGGCCAGTTTCTCGCCGCAGCTCCGCTTGAGCCGCCCGAGCAGGCGACTTGTGTTCGCGTTCGCAATGGAGATCGCGCAGTGGTCGATGGCCCGTTTCCTGAAACGAAGGAGCAACTCGGCGGCTATTTCCTGATCCGCGTTGCCAACCTGGATGAAGCGATTGCCGTGGCGACCCGGATCCCCGGTTCACGCCGTGGAACCGCCGAGATTCGGCCCTTGTTTCCGCTGCCGGAATAATCATCCAATGAGAATGAAATCCCCCTTCGCCCCCACACGCAAGTTTCCGTAGGATGAACCAAATTATGTCTGTTTCCCAATCGAATTCACTCATTGAACCGTACCTATTCTTCGGCGGCCGCTGCGAAGAGGCACTCAATTTCTATCAACAGGCCATCGGGGCTGAGATCGAGATGGTCATGCGGTTTTGCGAAAGTCCCGAACCACCGCCGCCCGGAACGATACCTGAGGGATTTGAGAACAAGGTGATGCACGCATCGCTTCGCATCGGTCAATCTCGCGTGATGGCCTCTGACGGTTGTGGAGAGGTAGCCGGATTCCAAGGTTTCTCGCTCTCCGTCACTGTTGAGTCCGAAGCCGAGGCGGAACAGGTATTCCAGGCCTTGGCCGATCGCGGTGAAGTCACCATGCCGCTGGCCAAAACGTTTTGGTCACCCTGTTTCGGCATGCTCACCGATCGCTTCGGCGTGAGCTGGATCGTGACAATCGTGGCCGAGCAATCCTAGCTTCCCAATCCCGAGGAGATAAAACAATGCACTTTAAAAACAAGATCACCCCGTTTCTCGGTTTCCAATCCGAAGCCGAAGAAGCCGTTAACTTCTACGTCTCCGTGCTGCCTGATTCGCGGATTCTCAAAACAGTCCGGAACCCCGATTCAGGAGCCGTCATGACTGTTGAATTTGAGCTGGCGGGGATGACGTTTGTCGCGTTGAACTCTGGGCAGCGATGGGAGTTTACTGAGGCATTCTCACTAGCGATTGCCTGCGAATCCCAAGAGGAAATCGACGACCTGTGGGGCAAGTTGCTCGATGGTGGTGAAACGTTGGCCTGCGGATGGCTGAAGGACAAATTCGGTGTCCGTTGGCAGATCGTCCCGTCGACGATCGGCCAGATGATCGGCGACTCTGACCCGGTCCGTGCCAAGCGTGTCTTCGATGCCATGTGCGAAATGATCAAGTTGGACGTCGCGAAATTGCAGGACGCCTACGACGGCTGAGAGGCTCGGCACACTGCCCGATTAGCTGTGCTCGGGCAATCCCTCGCTGTGCCCGCTGTTTTCAACCGGTTCGAAGATTTCCTCAACGTCATTGAGATCGGTTGCAAAGACGGCTATCTAACGAAACCGCTAGCCAAGAAACAACGGCCGCATGTGCCGTTGATAGATATTCTCGGTAACCTGCTTGCCCACGATCTCTTCGTTAGCAACCAGCATGTCGGTATACCGATCGCCCGCCTTGGCAGCGACCTTGAACGACACGTGCAACAGTTGCCGCATGCTGGGGTTGAACAAGGGATTGGTGGGGATATGCCGGATTGCGGAGGCGAACTCGCCGCCGCTGTAACCCTGAACGGTCGCGAGATCAGGCAGTTTGCTGGCGTCGACATCGATCACGCTGGCGTAGGGAGCCGACAATTCGTCCACGTGATCGAGAGCGTAAAGGTAGATCTCTTTGGCGAGTTTCAAGCCATCGCCTCCCGCCTCCGCCAATCCGATCAGTTCTTCCAGCCAAGTTGTCCCAGCGGTCTTGATGTGCAATCCCGCACCGGTGCGTTGCAGCGATTCGCGGATGATGGGGTAAAGGCTGAATTTGTCGCTGCCGCTGTGCACGCTCAGTTTCAGCACCTCCGGCAATCCATATTGTTTGACCGCATGAGCGATCACGGCCAAGTCATCGTTGAACTCGCGTTCGAACTGGGCCAGGTCACCGACGTAGTCGACGCCCTTGTTAAACCTGCCGGTGAATTTGGGGGCGATGGTTTGCACTGGGATTTTCTCATCCGCCATGGCCGCCAAGATAATCAGCAGTTCCGGCGGAGTCTGCGGCGAGTCGGTTTCGTCCATCGACACCTCCGCAATCAGGTTATCGCTGCCCTTGACCGAAGCGATGTGTTGATAGATGACGGACGCTTCTTTGACCGCGAGCAGGTACTGCTGGGCGACGCGCCGCACATCGTCGCGAGAGATCTCCAGCGGCGCTGACAGGCCCGCGAGTTCGAGCGTACCGATCAGCTCGCTATGTCGATCGACGAAATCATTGATATCATTTTCCGATGCCGCTTTACCGATCCAATCGGCGACATCGATCGTGAAAAAATCGCTGCAAGGCAGAAACGGTTCTACCGTCGCGAGCTGAACATGGTCGGCATCAACATGCCACGGCTTCTCCCAGCCGAGTTTGTCGACAGCGACCTTCGCGGCGTCGAAGACGCTCTGGGGATCGGAACCCACGAAGGTGTGCTCCCGATTGGATTTATTCCATACCGGCGCAACATCCACCCCATCGTTGGCGATCATCTCAAAGGCCCGCAGCTGCGCAGCGGCTTGATGGGCAAAGCGATCACCCACTCCGAAGGAATATTTTTCGATGTTCAACGTAGATCCTCAAGTGTAGGTGGTGCAAAGAGCCTGTTTTCTAATCGATGGCAACGAAAGCAGCTACCCGGGCCCACAATGGACATTCGCTGTCCGTTAGGATGAAAAGTGGAAACTGACATTTGTCCCGCTCAGAGAACGACCGCTATGAAATCCCATCACAACCAACGGGCCTTCACGAAGCTCGAGGTCGTCGTCGTGATCGCCTGCGTCGTCATCCTGCTCGGGCTGCTGCTACCAAATATGGGTGGGAACGGCCGCATTTACGCGCGCCGCAACCAATGCTCCACGCAGCTCAAGAATCTGTCGCTCGCCGTGATTCAGCATGAAGTGACCAAGAAACGGATTCCCTCATGGGCGGAGGACTTCGGTACGTTTGGTCTCGATGGTGCGATGAGCGATCCGTCGGATTCGCAGGTCGCCCCCAGCAGCTTGGTCAAGCATCGCAAGATCGGAACCTGGGCCGTCGCCATCTTGCCATGGCTCGATGGCCAGCCGACCTATGAAGTTTGGAGTGAGGATCGCAACCCAGTCGTCAGCGGTGGAAGCCGAGAGAACCCGCTGTCGAGCGGCGTCAGCGGTGAAGGCTATTGTCACAATGCCGCGCCAAGCCTGGCAATCTTTCGTTGCCCCAGTACCGATAGGAGCGACATCGAGCACGGATTCAACAGCTACATCGCCAATACGGGCATGGCCTTCCCGATAAATGCGGATTCCAACCAAACCCGGTTGATGCACACGCCGGGTGGGCAATCGCAAAGCGTGTCCTTCGTCGATTCTCTCCTGCCGCGGTACGGAGTATTCAATAGCAGGCTCGACGCCCGCGTGCCCGGGGCAGTCGACGCGGCCAAACGCAGTCCCGTGGGGCCCGTCATCCGTCTCGATGATTTCACCGACGGGTATGGAAATACGGTGTTGTTCTCGGAATCACTCAGTGCCCTGCCCTGGCACCGTAGTGGGTTCACCGATCAATCGGATCTGGAATTTCAAGACGCCCCGAAAGAGGTCGCGTATCCCAAATTCAGCCGATTCACCAATGGTCTGGTTTGGCACAGTGTCGACTGGGAAAACGGCGGCAAAGATCGACCCGTTCACCGAATCAACGGTCCTCTCGTGGGCGTAAGCCTGAGTGCGAGAATGGTCACCTCCGCTAATGCAGCAAATCTCGCGCGGCCGTCTTCGAATCATCCCAGTGGTGTCAACGTGGCGTTTGCCGACGGTGGAACACGGTACATCAGTGACACGATCGACATGCAGGTTTGGCAGGCGTTGCTAACACCTGCCGGTGACGAGCCGATCGACGAAGACCGCGTGCCGTAGGTGCAGCGTTCGATCAGGCCCGCCGCATCTTGCTGTACACCGGAGGCGTCTCTCGAAGCGTCGTCGCTGTGACCCATCGAACGACAATGTTCTGGCCGCCTTCGATCGGCAAGCTAGCCGGCTACCCAGTGCGTGCAACGAGGTGTTGTTGTACGGGCTGTAGCGGTGATTGCGAGGCAGGTTGATCGGCAGGATTCGTCGGCCTGGAAACGACGATGTCAGTCTGTAGTGCAATAGGCGTGTGTTTGTGTTTTGGTAGGAGCGTAGCAATGTTGCGAAGTCTGTTTTTAGCCATCGGGATCATGCTCGTCGTGATCGGCGTGGAGTCGATGTTCATCGAATCCGCCAATCTGCACGCGGCAGCGAACACGCAGGCTGCGGATTTGATCAGTTCGGGCAACTCTGCCGCAGCGAGTCCCAAGGCGTGGAAGCCAGGCGAGATCTTTCCATTTGCGATGGTCGCGGGCGGCGCCATCGTGATGGTCTACTCGAACACATTGCCCAAACGTTTCGGCCGCGGCGAAGGCTGAAATCCTGCCGGATTCCCCCATTCATTTCTGAGGAGATCGAGATGACCCAAAAAAACACCTATCGAGTTGTTGCGCGCGGTCGAGACGGCGCGCTGCAAATGCGAGACTATCCGTCGGTCGACCCGCTCATGGATCATTACGAACAGATTGGCGTCGATGATTGCAGCACCGATTTGGCGCTGCGTGGCATGCCCGTCTTCCGCGGCCTGATCGGTCCAATGCCCGAAGGAAAAGACGTTGTCCGCTATGAGACCGCCGACGTCTTTGAAACGCTGACGAAGGAATGGGGAATGAGTAAGCCGAAAAAACGGCGTGTGCGAACCCGCAAACCCGAGCGTCCCAACGCTGCTCAGCCGGCCGCAGTAACCGGCCATGAAGAGGACGCTTCTATTTTAAGCTGATGGGGGTTTGCCGAAACTCGTCGGAGACGATATTTTGGCGTGCTCACGAGCCGAAGTGGCGGAATTGGCAGACGCGCTGGATTCAAAATCCAGTTCTCGCAAGGGAGTGAGGGTTCGAGTCCCTCCTTCGGTACTCAGGTAAATCTACAAAAGGTCTGGAGTGGATTCGTCCGCTCGAGGCCTTTTTTCGTTTCTCGTTGCAGCCCCGTGGTTGGTATGGAGTCGTCGCTCCCGGACGGATCCGTCGCTCATTCAGGAGTCACGCGAGTCGGTTGGCGAGAAATAGACCGGTCGGCCGGCCCATCTGCGCCGCCCTTGGCAGCGACCGGTCCCGAATTTATCATGCCGCACTTCGTCGTCGCGACCCACTTCCTCTTTAACACCCCTCGCGGGGGTGTATTTTTGCGTCATGACTCAATCGAACTACCGTCACCTGCTCTCGGCGCTCGTACAGAACGTGCCGGGAGTGCTGGCCCACATCTCTGGAATGCTTGCCTCACGCGGTTTCAACATCGATTCGCTGGCTGTCGGCGAAACCGAAGATCCGAAACTATCACGGATGACGGTCGTCGTTGTCGGCGATAACAGCGTCCTGGAACAGGTTCGCAAACAGCTAGAAAAGATCGTCACGGTAGTTCGCGTCTTTGACATCAGCTCGAACGATTTCGTGGAGCGGGACCTGTTGTTGGTCAAAATCAGCGCCCCGGCAGGCGGAGTCCGAACTGAGATTCGCGAGCTCGTGGATATCTTTCGCGGCAAAGTCGTCGATGTCGGTCCCGATGAGGTGATGATCGAGATCAGCGGCCGAGAGGGCAAAGTGCAGGCATTTATTGAGCGTGTGCGTCCCTATGGCATCCGCGAACTCGTCCGCACCGGGCGGATTGCGATGGTTCGCAGTGGAGAAATCAAAGGGGGATCGGACCGATTCGCCACGGATACTGCGACCGGCTAGCCGCCGAACGAAGATCGTGCGAGGCGACTCTGAGTTGCCTCGGAACTCATGGAACATTTAACAACTCAAAATTTTCACTCGAAACCTTGGAAGGCCCCCACACCGATGGCTGCAACGATTTACTACGACAACGACGCTGATCTTTCTCATTTGAAGGGCAAGACGGTCGCGATTTTGGGTTACGGATCCCAAGGTCATGCTCAGGCGCAAAACCTTCGTGACAGCGGCTGTGACGTCATCATCGGACAGCGTCCAGGGTCGGCGAACTACGACCTCGCTGTCGAGCACGGTTTCAAGCCAATGTCGATCGCCGAAGCGACCCAAGCCGCAGACGTGATCAACATTCTGCTTCCCGATGAGGTTCAAGGCGACATCTTCCGCGACCACATTCGCGACAACCTGTCTCCAGGCAACGTGCTGATGTGCTCGCACGGCTTCAACATCCACTTTGGCCAAATCGAGCCGCCCAAGGGCATCGACACGCTGCTGGTCGCCCCCAAGGGCCCCGGCCACCTCGTTCGTAGTGAATACGAAAAAGGTGGTGGCGTTCCGAGTTTGATCGCGTTGGGCGAGGGAGCCTCGGAGTCGACCAAGCAGATCGGTTTGGCGTACGCCAAGGGGATCGGTGGGACACGCGGCGGCGTCATCGAGACCACTTTTGCTGAGGAAACCGAAACGGACTTGTTCGGCGAACAAGTTGTTCTGTGTGGCGGCGTTAGCGAATTGGTCAAGGCTGGGTTCGAAACCCTCGTCGAAGCTGGCTACCAGCCCGAGATGGCGTACTTTGAGTGCATGCACGAACTGAAGTTGATCGTGGACCTGCTCTACCAAGGCGGCCTGAGCTACATGCGATACAGCATCAGCAATACTGCGGAGTATGGTGACTATGTCTCCGGTCCACGGATCATCACACCCGAAACGAAGTTGGAAATGAAGCGGGTGCTCGACGAGATCCAAAATGGCGAGTTCGCTCGGAAATGGATCAGCGAGAACCGAGCCGGTGCTCCGTTCTTCAAAGCCACACGCCGTCGCGAACGCCTCCATGAAGTCGAGCAAATCGGCATGGGACTGCGTCGCATGATGAGCTGGATCGACGAGAAAGAGGTTTAATCCAGTGAGTAACGTTCCTCCGGTTTCTGAAATCACGCAGTTGCAGATCGACTGCGTAGAAAGATGGCACAACGAGCCAATCGCCAATCCCTATGAAGGATTCCAGCAGCTCGTCTGTCGCCAGCATGAGTTCAACTATCGATTGTGGCACGAAGAAGATGTCGCCCGCAGTCCTGAGGCAGATGATGAACGCATCGCCGGAGTGAAACGGTCCATCGACAAACTGAACCAGCAGCGTAACGACATGATCGAGAAAATCGATGATGCGATCACGCTGCTGTTGGCCGAAGGAGGAGTCGGTGACACCTCATCGCTGCCGATCAATACCGAAACGGCCGGTAGCGCTATCGATCGCCTGTCGATCATGTCGCTGCGTCTGTACCACTATGCCGAACAGCGTGACCGTGCCGATGCCGATGACGAGCATCGTGCCAAGGTCGCCGCGCGGGTCGATCTCTGCCAGGTGCAGCATGCCGACTTGTCTCATAGCCTGCAGACGCTCATCGATGATTTGTTTGCTGGTCGAAAACAGCACAAAACCTACCGACAGATGAAGATGTATAATGACCCGTCGCTGAACCCGGAAATCTACGGGTCCAAAAAATAGTCTCCGGTAGCGGAAGGCCTCCATTCTTTCGCTATCCCAAGTTGACTGGAACTTTTGGTGAGTTCCAGTGCCTTCCTGTTTGGTTCTGCGATACGAAGCGAGGGATCTGTCATGGCCTATGTAACGTCTACGATCAACGGGAAGCCCTCGGATCGATTCGATCTCACGCAAGATGAGATGCAGGTGGGACGGCATCCCGAGTGCGATATTGTCGTCGATGCGGGGGCCGTCAGTCGCTACCATGCCAAATTGGTTCGGTCGGGATCTGATTGGGCGGTAGAAGACCTCGGCAGCCGCAATGGAACCTTCGTCAACGGCCAGTTGCTCAATCGCCCGCATGTGCTCGCAGAGGGGGATCGGATTCGGATCAGCGAGGTGGAATTGCAATTTCATCTCGATGATGTTCCCGAGTTCGCACGCGATGCCACCAACCAGATGACTTTTGATGGTGCCAATTTCGGCATTCAAATGGTTGAGGACTCCGATACCCACGTGGCGTCGGGATCGAAAGTTGAGTTTCGAAGTAGCGATCAAGGTCTGAAAATGACCGCGACGCCCGAGGCCAAATTGGGGGCGTTGATCGCGATCAATCGGAACCTCACCGGCGCGATCGCGCTCGACGATGTCTTGCCAAAGGTGCTCGCGAGTTTGTTCGAAGTCTTTCCCTCAGCCGATCGAGGTTTCGTTGTCATGGAGACGCCTGATGGCGCCCTCTTGCCCCGTTGGGTGAAGACACGATCGAAGGTCGACGAATCCGAGACGCTGCGGATTAGCCGCACGATCATCCGCAAGACGATGGAGAGTGGTGAGACGATTCTCTCACTCGATGCCATGGATGATAGCCGGTTCGATAGCAGTGAATCGATCGCTGATTTTTCAATCCGATCGATGATGTGTGCGCCGCTGCATGATGGCGATGGGAAAGCGATCGGAGCATTGCAGATGGACTCGACCCAAGGCCGCGGACAGTTCCGCGATGAAGACATCGATCTTCTTACCGGAGTCGCCGCCCAAGCAAGCGTCGTGATCAATAACGCTCGCCTGCATGAGCAATCATTGCGTCAACTGGAGGTCGAGACCGATCTGAAGCTCGCCACCGAGGTTCAGCAGGCGTTCTTGCCCGCCAAGGCGCCCGCGGTGCCGACCTATCGATTGGAGAGCTACTATCAAGCCGCCAATCACATCGGTGGTGACTATTTTGACTACATTGAGTTGCCCAAAGGACGGGTCGGGATCGTTGTCGCCGATGTCGTTGGACATGGTGTCGCGGCGGCCATGTACATGGCGAAACTCGCTGCGGAGACCCGCTTCTGTCTCGCTAGTGAACCGAACCTTGCTCGTGCAATCGAACGACTCAACGATTCGATGAGCGGACTCCATGTGGAGCGATTCGTTACCTACCTGCTCGTTGTTATCGACCCGCATGCCGAAACGATTTCCATCGTCAACGCCGGCCACATGCCCCCGATCATCCGCTCTGCCGCCGATGGATCGATCAGTGAACCCGGTGACGAGGATTCGGGGCTACCGATCGCGATTGACGAGGGTATGGATTACGCTGTCACCACCTATCCGTTCGCTCGCGGCGATCTCGCGGTGATGTACACCGACGGGATCAATGAAGCGATGGACATTGATGATGAAGAGTGGGGTACCGATCCGCTGCGAGAGCTCATTCGGTCCGCTGCGGTGACCCCGGCCAACGGTGAGCCGGCCGTGGCCGAGGTGAAATCGCAGATCATTAAGAGCGTTTTCGACCATATGGGCAACGCGGTTCAGTTTGACGACATGTGCATGGTGATCATCGAACGCACCGACGACCCGCTGGCGCCGGCCGCTGAAAACCAGGCCTCAGCAAGCACCGTGTCAACGGCCACGAACGACCGCGCTGACGACAAGGACATTCTCACCGACACTAACGAAGATCTTCATGACACAGACGCAAAATTCTAATCGTACCGTCCGTTGGGGTATCATTGGTGCTGCCCAAATCGCTCGCAAAAACTGGAAAGCGATTCGGATGAGCGGCAACAGTGTTGTCGCCGCGGTCGCGAGCCGGGATGTGACACGGGCTGAAGCGTTCATTCACGATTGCTCCATCGAGGTGCCACCGGTGGTCGTCGGTGAAGATGGCACAGCGACTCTGATGCGGCCTGAGGCACTCGGCGACTACCAAGAACTGCTTGATCGCGACGATATTGATGCCGTTTACATCGCTCTGCCAACCACCGTTCGCAAGCAATGGGTGATCGCCGCTGCGAAGGCGGGCAAGCATGTTCTCTGCGAAAAGCCAATCGCGGTGCATGCCGATGACGCCACCGAAATGATCGCCGCCTGTGACGAGGCCGGTGTGACATTCATGGACGGTGTGATGTTCGATCACTCGGCTCGTTTGCCAGCGATGAAACACTCACTCGCAGACACGCAGCAGTTTGGCAAGCTGCGACGCATTCAGAGCCATTTTTCATTCTGTGCCGACGATTCATTTGAATCAGGAAATATTCGCGCCAACGCGGACCTCGAACCTCACGGCTGTCTCGGTGATCTCGGGTGGTACTGCATCCGTTTGAGCTTGTGGGCCGCCGACGACCGGATGCCGGTTGCCGTCTCAGGACGTTCGATTTCTCAGTATGATGGCGGCAGTGTCCCCTCGGAGTTCCAGGCCGAACTGAAATTTGACGATGATCTGACGGCAGGATTCTTCTGCTCATTTCGCTGCGTCAATCAACAGACCGCGACGTTCAGCGGTGATCTTGGCTACATCACACTCGATGACTTCGTGTTGCCTTTCGTCGACGCGGAAGCAAAATGGCAATGCCACACGCACGATCTCCAGATCGACAACTGCCGCTGGAACTTCGGGCGTCACACCCAGGCTCAATCGGTATGGGAACACGCCGCTGGTGAACCGGATTCCCAGGAAGTTCAAATGATTCGAAGCTTCTCGGAATGCGTTCTGAACGGATCGCCTGACCGGCGCGCCAGCGAGATTGCGATGAAAACGCAGCGCGTGCTTGATGCTTTACGCCGTAGTGATGTCGAAGACGGAAAATGGACGTCCGTTTCCTAGCTGTTCGTGTACCGCCTGCCGCGATCGTCAACGTGGCATTCCATCAGTTCTCCGCCGTCGTCCTGTTTCCTATCGGGTAGCCATCATGCCTCACAGTCCCTCCGGTGCCAAGAACGTGTTGGGCACCGACCTCGAAGTATGCAGTACCGATCCCATGACGGGTTTCTATCGAGATGGGTGCTGCAATACCGGCGGCCAGGACGTGGGATTGCACGTCGTTTGTATCAAGGCGACCGCCGATTTTTTGGAATTCAGCCAAGCTCGCGGGAACGACCTCAGCACGCCCATGCCGATGTACCAGTTCCCTGGTCTTCAGCCCGGTGACCGATGGTGCCTCTGTGCGGCGAGATGGAAGGAAGCTTACGATGCGGGCAAAGCCCCTCAGGTCCATCTCGAGGCCACTCATATTTCGGCGCTGGAATTTGCCAGCCTCGAGGAACTGCAACAACACAGCTTGTAGGTCGCCTCGGCCACCATGGTGTGCTCAAGCGATCCGAAGGAGTATCGCGTAGCGATCGAGACGACTCAGTTTTGCCACCAGAACCTGACCAGTTCGTCAACGCGTTCGGCGCCGACCGGATCGCCGATCATCAATTCGTCCGCCAGGGCCGCCACGGCCGACCAGACGGGTTCCTCAGCAATGATTTTTTGTAGTCGGCCGACGACACTACGCAGCAATTGAGCCTGCTTGTCGCGGCCAGCAACCATCCCGGCGGCGCATTGCCTGGCATGGTCCCAATCCAGCGCCCAGCTTTCGGCATCGAGTTCCGAGGTATCGTTCCCTCGATAAACCCATTCGGCGACCGGACCGGCCAAGATCGTGAGCAGTTCTCGCTGTTGCTGCCAGGGATGTTGAGGATCCACCCGTCCCCAATCGACAACGCAGTCACCGAAGCGACGCGGCAGTGCATCGTCGAGGTCATCATAGGCCGAGGCCTGCGAGAGAGAAACCGAATCGACCTCTCCGCCCAACGCGCAGCCGATGATCGCGTGTCCGGCCTCGTGGTAGGCGGTGAAGGTCTCCTCGTCGTCGGAATCCCATTCCCAATCCATCGTTACGCCTCGGTCTCGACGAGAGCGTGATCGATACGGTGGAGGAGAGCCGGTTCGAGTGGTCGCGCCGAAGCCAAGTCGCGAATCTGATCCGGGCGCCGGGCTCCAACGAGTGCGGCCGTCACACCACTTTGGGAAAGCGCCCACGAAACGGCCAATTCAGCAACGCTGCGTTCGACCTCCGTGCTGATCCGCTTGAGTTCATCGATCAGCCGGTGGGCGCGGTCGCGCTGCTGGCCCTGGAAAACGGCGTAGCCCGGCCGACTATCGCCTGCTGGAAACACATGAACTGGGGAAATCTTTCCTGCCAGCAGGCCCTTCATCAACGTCCAGTACACCAGGACATCACAAGCGGCCTCGGACGCATCCGCGATCACGGTGCCAAGGTTTTCCTGCTGCAGCAGGTTCAATGGGCACTGGATCGCACGGCAGTCGCAGACCGCATCGAAACGCTTTCGCTGCGATTCGCTGGCGTTGCATAAACCGATCCGCCGCGCCAGCCCCGCGTCGCGCACCTGCAAGAGAGCCTCGGCACTGCGTTCAATCTCAACATCTTCATCGATGCTGTGCAGCATCAGTGTTCCGAAGCAGTCGATCCGGAGGCGTCGCAGCGACTCTTCGGCGTCCTTTCGTAGCGTCGCGGGACGGCTGTCGACGATGCGTTCGCCGTTGGAGAGATATCGTTGCCCCACTTTGCTGATCACATGAAAACGATCCGTATCGCCATTCATGGCAGACGCCAGGTATCGATCGGCCTCCCCTTCCATGCCGTAGCTGTACGCGGTGTCAAAGGTACGTATCCCACGCTCGATGGCCGTGGCAATCGTGGCTTCGGCGTCCTCGGCCGTCACACCCATCGTGGTCACACCAGAGATCGGCCACAAACCCAGGACGACTTCGGAGGCGAACAGCGGGGCGGGGGAGTTCGAAGCACAGTCAGGCATCTCAAGTCTTCTATGAGAGTGAATTTGGTTGCCAACACGCCAGGCAATCGCCGAATGGCACATACTCTAGTTTGCGAAGCCGCCTTGGTAACCCGACGCGTCAGCGAGGATCGTCTAGTGACCACGCAAAGCACTGGATTGTCCTCGCTGACGCATCGGGTTTCCTACGTCATTCTGTCCCCTCCGGAGGCCAAATGAGTACCAATCGGCGATCGCCCTGCCTGCCACCAGTGCGGCCAGGGCAGCCTACAGCGGTGCCGGCAAGTCACGGCGTTCGAACCGCACGACCGCGATGAGGTAACAAGCTGTCCCCAAGGCTAGCAGGAGCAGCGGGTAGTACAGTGGCGGGTACCATCCCGGCTCGATCGGCTGGCTGAAACTCCATGGTGAGCTGAGGCCTCCCTCCCGGACGAGCGTCGTCATCTTCTGCGGTTGATAACAACGGAAAAATGTCAGCGACTGCAGCCACGCTAAAGACTCAGCCGCTTTTCCAAGCCCAAACATCACCAGTTGGACCACATAGACGGTCATCACGGCTCCAATCGTACGCCAGCGGTATCGGTCGAAACTACTGATACAACTACTCAGTCCCAACAAGAAGTAGCCAAACGCAAAGAGATGAAATACCGAGGCGGTGTAGATCCCCGGCGCTACCCGCTCGCCCAACGAGAAGGATACCTCGGCGGGCGGATCGCTCGACAAAGGCAGTTCTAGACCGAGCAGCGGTACGCGAATCGAAGGGGGCGCAATCGTTTCGGTCACCGTCGTCGTCTCGATGCCAACAGTCATTCCAGCCCAGAGGAGCAAACACAACCCGAGCAGCCCCGCGGCACTGACGAAGGCGTGCGACATCAAAAACCGTGTGCGACTAATTGGTTGACTGAGCAACATTTCCAAAGTTCCTCGCCCCAATTCGCCACTGATAACATCGCTGCCGCGGGCCACGCACCAAATCACTGTGCAGAGAATGACGATCGGTTCATCGAATGTCATGCCGACGCGTCCGGCATAGGTGAATAGTGCGTCAAAGGGAACGGGCGCGAAGCGTTCGTAGTCACGGAATTGCTCGATCACATTTTGGAACTTGCCCATCTCGAGGAGCTTGACCACCCACACACGGACCCACCCAAAGGAGAACATCGCGATCCCAAGAAATAGGAATAGCAACGATGATTGGCCAATGTTCTTCCGGATCATCATCCGGTCCACACCCACATCTCGCAGCGGAATCATGTTGCCACCTCACTGACTGCGGCATCGGCATCCCGGGCTTGTCCGGGCTCGGGCTGCGTATCGGCTACGCCTAAATGGACGGCTCGGTAGACCGAATGCAATCCAAGCGGTTCGATCCGCATTTGCTCCAGAGGCAGTGACGCGAGCCAAGTGAGGGTCGGTGCGAGATCACCTGCAGTGTCGATCTGCACTCGCCGTCCATGCGGACCGGCCGGCAGTACGACCGAGCGCTCAATTCGTTCGCTCAGGTTATCTGGAATCTTGCCCAGCGCGCTGGAGTCATTATCAGGTGTGAGGCTCGCACTGGGACGCAGAATCGCGGTCACCCGGTGTCGTTGAAAGAGATCCTCCATCACGAGTTCTCTCGCCAACTCGCCTCTGCGAAGAAAAGCCACTCGGTCGCACGTCTGTTCAATCTCCGAGAGAACGTGAGAGGAAAACATGACAGTGCGGCCTGTATCTCTTTCCTTCTCGACCAAGCGGAGAACCTCAGCACGCACGCTGGGATCGAGGTTAGCGGTCGGTTCGTCGAGAATAAGGAGCGGGGTGCGGGGGCCGAAAACGACCGCCAATGCGAGCTTCTGTCTCATTCCGGTCGACATGAACGCCACCCGCCTTGAGAGATCCAGTTCGAGTCGTTCGGCCACGTCGAAAGACCGCGACGCATCGCCGCTGGGATGCATCTGGGAAAAGAATTCCAGCACACCGCGGCCCCGCATGTGACGTGGCAGACGCGCATCGCCTGGCAAATACGCCACCCGCCGGCGCACCTCGACACTGTCACTTTCCGGATCGAACCCCACGACTCGCGCCGCCCCCGAGGTCACGTGCAGATACCCCAGCAACAATCGGATCAGGGTGGTCTTCCCCGCCCCGTTGGGACCGAGCAGTCCAAAGATTTCGCCCGGTTGCACCGCCAGGCTGCAATCGTGCAAAGCTGTAAAACCGCCGTAGCGTTTCGTCAGATTCGTCGTCAGAACGATGCTATTGATGTCGTCAGGAATGATGAGTGAGCCCAATTAGTCGTGAGAAGGAATGTCCGGAGCGATTGATCTTGGCGTTCGTTACAAATCATTACGACGAACATCGGCGAGTTTGCGAGCCAACGCGGCCTCCAAACGTGCAACAACACTGGCATGCTGCGGCACGTCGGCAAGGTTATGATACTGTTGCGGATCAGCGTCCATGTCGTAAAGTTCTCGGCCACCCGCCGCGTCTTCACGATATTGAATGTATGCCCAGCGGGGTTCGCGGATTAAGAAGCCACGACGCGACGGTGCAACGCTGAAGGCGGCATCACGAACCTTCCAATTGCCGCCGTCAAGCAGCCCAGAAATGTCGATTCCCTGGATCTGCTCCGGCACTTCGAGACCACAAAGGCTGGCGGTGGTCGGGTAGAGATCGAGTAGCTCAACGATGCTCTCACAAACGGCCGGCGGTTTACCGGGGACGCAGACGATCAACGGCACCGCAGCGGATTCTTCATGCAGCGACACCTTTGCCCAGAAGTTATGTTCGCCGAGATGGTAACCATGGTCGCTTGTGAAAATCACGATCGTTTTTTCTTCGAGCCCCGCCCGTCGCAGAGCGTCGAGAACCTTGCCCACCTGTGCGTCCATGAACGCGACGGAAGCATAGTATCCGCCGAGCGCTTTTTTCTGGCGGCGGATATCCATTTGCATGTTGACGCTCGTTTTATAGTTAATGCCAGCTTGCGGGATATCGTCCCAGTCGCCGGCGAGTTGCCGGGGCAGAATATTATTTGCATACGGCTTGAACGCTCCAAAGTAGCGGCGTGGGGCTACGAAGGGGACGTGCGGCCGGACGAATCCCACGCCCAGCCAAAAGGGCTTGCCAGAGTGATCGCGAATCAATTCGCACGCCTTGTCCGCCGTCTTTCCATCGGAATGGACGCCTTCTGTACCGTCGGCTTCCACCACCACAAACGTATTGCCACCGACGACGGGTTGGGTCCCATTGGGATTGTTCTCGAGCGTCTCGCCATCGCCGGGTGCCTGCCATTCCGGCCCCGGACTGTTGAACCGCTGCGTCCACGAACGGGCGTCGTCAGCACCGTTGCCGCCGCCTTCGATGCCACCGGGGACACCCATGTGAAAAATCTTGCTCACCCGCGCCGAGTAATATCCGTTCTCTTTGAAGTACTGCGGCCACGTAGGGCGATCGCCGATCTGAGGTCGCGGGTTGCTGTATCCCAATACACCCGTGGCGTGCGGGTAATATCCCGACAGGAACGAAGCACGTGAGGGCCCGCAATAGGTGCCCTGGCAGTAGGCGCGGGTGAACCTCGTTCCACGCGCCGCCAGAGAATCGATATTCGGCGTCTGACACACGGGATTGCCGTAGCAGGAGAGTGCCGTTGCCGTGAGGTCGTCCGAAATAATGAACAGGACGTTGTACCTTTCAGCAGCCGAACTGACCAACGCGGGAAAACACGACAGAGCTATCAACACATACCATCTCATCTTGGCTACCGCCTGATCGTTGGGAGTGAAACTGGTTCGACGTGCCATCATAACCGCCAACCATACAGACTGACCAACGGCCCATCTTCGGTTTTCCTCGGAGGTTCGTACTACCAGCTTGCGCGCTCGCCAGTCCCCAAGGAATTGAGCCGATCGGCCGTGCGCACCGACCACTCCAGGGAGATGCCGGTGCAGATCCATTCGAACGTGATGTTTGTAGCCAGTTCAGTGCACGTGACCAACCCAGTGCAAGGCCAGCAGGACGAACGATCGCTCGACAACGCAACCTCCGAAGCAGTGGGGTGGTCGGAGCACTGCTACGGAGCGCAAAATGGGCCGCGTGTGGCCACCGACGGCCTGTGACTGACAACGACGGAATACGAAATGATGCCCTTGCGATTGACCGCCCTATTCTGCCTCGCTCTTTGGGGAGCCACCTGTATTGCCAGTCCCCAAGGCGATGAAGCCGGGGGTGCGGTGGACGCGGCGAGCGACAACGGAACCGATGCGGGGGAATCCAAGGAGAAATCGGAAGACGAGATTGCCACAGCGATCCGCAGTGGTCAGGCCGAGGTTGGCGCCGACTCCGCTCTCGATGAAACCCTCAAATCTTCCCTAGAGGAGGTCTATCAATCCGCCCAGCAGAGCCTGCAAGCGGCAGATACCAGTCATCGAAACACGAGTCGTTACAAGGCGATGACCCGTGACGCCGATCAGGATTTAGCGAAACTCAGCTCCGAATTGCAGGAGCCCGCTGGAGCGGCCCTGGAGATTCCGGCCGACGAGAAATCAGACACGATCTCACAGCGACTGGCCAAGGCCAAGGCAGACCTCGTCTCGGCAACCGACGCCGCGGAGTCTTTCGCGGGCGAGCCGCTGCGACGCCAGGAACGACTCGCCGAAATCCCTGGTGAAATGACTGCGGTGCAGCAGGAACTCACCGATGTTACCGAGCAGCTTGACCTGCCCGCCCCGGCGAATGAAGCCCCCTTCGAAACGCGAGCTCGCGTGACCTCGTTGCAAGCTCGTTTTCTCGCCGCGAATGCTCGCTTGGCAGAACTGCAGAACGAGCAGGCGGCCTACGCGGCGACCGTTGACGTGCTGCCGCTTCGCCGAAATCTCGCCGACGAGCGAGTGTCCGAGCTCCAAACTCAGATCGATGCACTCCAAGCGGCGCTCTTGAAGCGACAGCAAGCCGAGGTACAGAACACGACCGATGATCTGCGGGAGGACTTAGCGAAAGTCAGCGGCCCGCTCAAATCGCTTGCCGAACAGAATATCCGACTCAGTGAACTGCACCAACAGTTGATCGTCGAAGCCGGAGAGGCCTCGCAATCACTCGACGAGATTCGTCAAGCGACCCAGACCGCCGAAGCGGAACGCAAGACTTCGCAGGAACGCGTCAAAGCTGTGGGGCTGACCGATGCCCTCGGTCTGATGTTGAGAAACCGGCGCAGCGAATACAAACGTCTGCGCCAAAAATACCTACCCAGTGACGATCAGCAGGACCGAATTCAGACGCTTCAGGTGATGGCGTTTCAGCTCGACGACGAATTGCGAGATATCGATGACCAAATCGCTGCGGCGAGACCGGCCCACAAAGCCAGAGCGGCTAATTCATCATCTGCATCGACAGACACTTCGGCTGAGAATCAAGCGCCCGATCGATTCACGCTGCTGAAAAAACGGAAGAAACTGCTCAGTGCAACGCTGAAGAGTCAGAACTCTTTGTTGCAAGCTCTGGTCAATGGCGATACGCAGCGCCGACTGTTTTCGCAGGAGGCCGATCGCTACATCCACTATATTAACGAACAAGTGTTTTGGGTTCGCAGTGCCGAGTCTTTCTCGATGGTCGAATTGAGACACGCTTCGAAATCGCTGCACTGGCTCGTCGACCCAGCGAATTGGCGTGAAGTCGCTCAACATGCCAAGGCAACGCTGGGGCGGCATCCGCTCAACGGCGTGATCGGGCTGGTCATTGTGATCGCTCTCTTCCTGGCGCGGCCTCGTCTTCACCAGTTCATTGAGCACGCCTCCGTCGACGCCCGCCGCTACATGGCGACAATCCGTCCGACAGTCAAGACGCTGGTCGCGACGTGGTTGCTAGCCGCGGCTTGGCCGGCCGTTTTTCTATGGGGCGGCATCGTACTGGCGAGCCGAACGAGCGCGCATCCCTTTGTCAATGGTTTGGGGGCTGCCTTGATTGCTGCGGGTATCTTCATCGCCCCGCGCGCCTTGCTGTTGGAGACTTGCCGAAAGGATGGATTGGGCGACGCTCATTTGGGTTGGAATGCCGCGGTGCGAGCATTGCTGCGATTTCACCTACGGTGGTACCTCCTATTGGGCTGCGGGCTGAATTTCCTGCTGGTTCTCTGGCATGCGATTCCCGACAAGGAAGCACGCGCGATGACCGATCGGTGGCTTTCGGTGGCCATCTTCGCGATGTTCGCGGTCTTCAGTCATTTTATCTTCCGGCCACAGAGCGCACTCTTTATTCAGCTTCGTAATAATCGGCCCGACTCAGCGTCCTATCGGATCCGCTATGCGATCTGGGCGATCACCCTCGGGATGCCAGCGATCCTTATCTGCATGTCGTTGGCGGGATACCTCGACACCGCATTTCGACTGGGATACTCGTTCCAGTTCTCGCTGGCACTACTGGTGATGGTCGTCATTCTGGTCGCGCTGGTCTTTCGTTGGTTGACGCTCCGCTATCGTGACATCGCGATCAAGCAAGCTCGTGAGAAGCGAGAGAAGCAACGCGCGACGGCGGAAGCATCCAAGAGCGAGTTGTTGTCCGATGAGGTGGGCATCCAGCTCGTTGAAGAGGATTCCACTGACCTGCCCGCGCTCGATCGCCAAACGCGTCAAACGGTTTCCACCCTCGCCACGGTGCTGTCCCTCATCGGCCTGGCCTTCATTTGGAGTGATGTGCTGCCCGCTCTCGATGTTCTCGAACGCGTCCAGATAGGAAGTGTTGGCACGGGTTCGGAGATTCGCATCTTTACGCTCAAGGATGTCGTCGGCATCGCCATCGTCACCGCAGCGACAATCTACGCAGTGCAGACCTTTCCCGGGCTCTTGGAGATGATCATTCTACAGCGTTCGTCCATGGACAGCGGTGCGCGTTACGCCTGGACCACGATTCTTCGCTACCTCCTGATCGTTGCCGGAATACTGCTTGTGATGAACATGCTCAGTGTGCCGTACCAACAACTTGGTTGGCTCTTAGCTGCGGCATCGGTGGGACTCGGTTTCGGTATGCAGGAGATTTTTGCAAACTTCGTTTCCGGAATCATCCTGCTACTCGAACGTCCCGTCCGCGTCGGGGATGTGGTCACGATCGACGACACCACCGGTGTGGTCAGCCGGATCAAGATGCGCGCAACCACCGTGACGAGTTGGGATCGAAAGGAACTCGTCGTGCCCAACAAGGACTTGATTACTGAAAAACTCCTCAATTGGTCGCTGTCCAATGTCATCAACCGAATCACGATCGACGTCGGCGTTGAATATGGTGCCGATCCCGACGAGGTGCGCAAGCTCCTAGAACGCGTCGTCAGCATGCATCCCGATGTGATGGCCGATCCAGCCCCCTTGGTGAACCTCGAAGAGTTTGGTGACAACTCCCTCAACTACTCCGTACGCTTCTTCTTGGCAACGCTCGATCGTCGAGTCGGCGTGACGCATGAAATCAATGCTGCGGTGCTGCGAGCACTTCGCGAGGCGCAGATCAGTATTCCGTTTCCACAACGTGACCTGCATATCAAGGTGGAGGGCGATCCCCGAGACGCGTCTAAAAATTCGCCCGACCTTGATCAGGGTCAGTCTCCCTAGAGAACTTCCAGGCTATCGGTTTCATCGATACCGGCTGCGCAATAGTGAGCCAAGTGTGCCGCAAGGCACCGGGTAGCAACGCTCTACCCGGCCGCTCACGACGCGGGAGTAATCAATGTCGTCTATGACGAGGCAGGCGGGCTGTTGATTCCCCACAAAACCAGATCCCCTGTCAGCTTGTCTGACAGGCATCGCCGTTTTGAGGTTAGAACAATGGAGTGTTCACCCCGCTCCCATGGGGGCTTGCCCTGGGCTGTTCAATCTTTGGGGTTGCGACCCCTTTCGGTTGATTTTCATGGAGGTGATTTCTGTCCTGATTTCACCCTCCCGAGCGAAGCTGGGGAGGGTCGAGAAACGAGCCTTCAGCGAGTTTCTCGGGGAGGGCTCGGTCAGGGTTTTGCAGCGATTGAGGGGTTTTCCCAGTGCTGGGCCCCTCCCCGACGAGGCTTCGCCCGTCGACCCTCCCCAAACTTCGTTTGGAGAGGGTGAAGTCAAGAAATTGCGCAAGACCTATCGAGCGTCAACCCCAAAGATTGAACAGCCCAGGCTTGCCCCGCATGAGAGCAAAGTTTGTCGGCTTGGTTTCCTGTCAGACAAGCTGACAGGGGAACGCATGTCGATGACGCGGTTTTCTAATTTCAAAACGTCGCTTCGGCGTGTGGCAGGCACACGGGGGAGCCAACCTGTGGGTAATCCAAAAGCGGCACCACCTCACGTCGCCTCGTGTCAATTACCCACAAGTTTGCCCACGCCGAAGGCGTTTTAGACAATAGCCGGTGGTTTGAGCGCAAGCGAACACCACCGGATACAACGCGAAACGCAAGAGCCAACCCCGAATGGGGTGGAAGATCATTCATGACGAGGTCTGCGACCCACTTCGGGGTCGACGTTCGGTGACCAACGAATCACCGTAGGTGGCGCTGCGGCTATTCTCTCGAATCCCTAACGGGATACTTGTGGGTAACTGACAGCTCGTCGCCTCGTCCACGACAGAAAAGATCTCGCAAAAATTCGCGACTTATTCATCAAGCGATACTTGCGCGTCTCGGCTCAATCAATCGACAACCCGCAATCGAAGATGCTCGAAATCTTTCGGCAACGTCAGTTTTCTGCGCGCAATGGTATACCGCTTGCTAAAATGAATTTTCGTTTTGTGTTCAATACCCGGTTGATTGGAGAAGAGATCATGGTCCGCATTTTCGTCATCACGGCAGCTGCCGCACTGTTCACCTGGGCGGTTTCCGACAGTGCTGAGGCATTTCACGGGCATCGTCATGGATGTGGGTATCGGGCACCGGTGACCGCCTACTACGCGCCCGCGCCGAACGTGAATGTCTACCGCTCGGCAACGGTCTACTCGTCGGGCTACCGTGGCTATGTCGATCCGGGCTACGGCTATGGCTATGGACCGGGAGGGTACGGCTATGGACCCTATGGCGGGTCGGCCTACCGAGCCGGACGCGTTTCGGTCGGAGTCGGTTCGGGAGTCGGCTACGGAGGTTATGGATATCGGGGATACGGGTACCGGGGATACTCCGATGGATATCCCGGTTTCGGTTACCGCTACGGTTGGTGAACTTGGCCGCGGAGAGCGTGCATTGCGGTCCAGGGCGCGATGATCCACGTGAGTGTTCAACGCCCCCCGTAGGGCTGTAGAATAGGGGCATGTAGAATAGGGACAGGCAATGAATAGTTACCTTCGATGGCGGCTTGCATACCATAAGCCTGGGCTGTTCAATCTTTGGGGTTGCGACCCCTTTCGGTTGATTTTCATGGAGGTGATTTCTGTCCTGATTTCACCCTCCCGAGCGAAGCTGGGGAGGGTCGAGAAACGAGCCTTCAGCGAGTTTCTCGGGGAGGGCTCGGTCAGGGTTTTGCAGCGATTGAGGGGTTTTCCCAGTGCTGGGCCCCTCCCCGACGAGGCTTCGCCCGTCGACCCTCCCCAAACTTCGTTTGGAGAGGGTGAAGTCAAGAAATTGCGCAAGACCTATCGAGCGTCAACCCCAAAGATTGAACAGCCCACCATAAGCCAGAGGAGAGGGACACAGCACCTTGCTAGGGAGCGTGACTTGGCTTAGCAGAGGGGGCAGGTTGAATTTGACGCTTGCGGCAAATTTCCTGAGAATGCGAGGTGAGTGATGAGTCGGATGGCACGTTGTGAGGTCTTTGACCCCGAGGAAGTGGCGATCGCCCACGTTTACACCCGCGTCTGTCGCCGATGTTTCCTTCTCGGCGATGATCCGGTCTCTGGGAAGAACTTCGACCACCGGAAAGTCTGGATTGAAGAATATTTGCAGCAATTCGCAGCCTATTTTGGGATCGACCTGGTCGGCTTTGCGATTCTCTCAAATCACTTCCATTTAATCCTCCGATCGCGCCCGGACGTCGTGGCGACGTGGACGGATGAGGAAGTGGCGCGGCGATGGTTGATGTTGTGCCCCCATCGCCGCCAGGCGGATGGATCGCCCATGACTCCGACCCAACCTGAGATCCAGTCCATCGCAGGGTGTCCCATCAAACGCGAGGTAATCCGCAAACGGCTGAGTAGTTTCAGTTGGTGGATGCGGTTGCTGTGCCAGCGCGTGGCGATGCGAGCCAATCGCGAAGATGAGCAAACAGGTCGCTTTATCCAAGATCGATATCACGACGCGTTTAGCGGACGAAGCCTCGTTGCTGGCCTGTGCTGCCTACGTCGACCTGAATCCAATTCGGGCGGCGATGGCCGAAACCCTAGAGGGCAGTGATCATACGTCGGTACAAAGACGGATCGAGGGATTGGTCGATGAAGCCTGCGTATCGAACGATGTGGGCGGTGATGCAAACGACGGCGGTGGGGAGGCTCACGACGGGCGGAGCCATCGGTCGACAATTGTAGCCAGACGGCTCCGTCCGTCTGAGCTGATACGCGTTGGTTGCTTACGACGGGCCGAGCCCATTTGCGACAAAGGATTCTTGGCGATGCCGATTGAGGATTACTTGGAACTGCTGGATTGGACGGCCCGCCAGACCGCGTCTGGGAAGCGTGACCGCACGCCTGCGGAGATCCCACCGATACTGGTTCGGCTGGGACTGGACCGGGCGACTTGGTGTGAATTGGTGAGCGACTTTGGGCGACTGTTCTGCTGCGTGGCGGGACGTCCTGCATGTGTCGACGCGATGCGCTGTCATCGAACGCATCGTCGCTATCACCTTCGCCGCCGCGCCCGTGAACTGCTGACAGCCGATTAGCGACTCTCACCCTTCTTCGAATGCAGAAATTGGCGGTAGGGAACCGAAGATCGAGAAGGTGCGCGCTGAAGTAGGCAAGGCAAGTTGATCCGAGGGGCACTTGTTGCACTCGCAAGCTGACAAATCGTCGCCTCGGCCGCCAATGGCCATTAATCCAATCAAGCCAATATTGACTCGGTTGACAAAGTGCTATGTCCCTCTGGATTTCCTTCCTGAACGGCTGAATCAGCCAAAACTACCCCCGTCACCTTTTTCTTCCTCGTCACCTTTTTCTTCCTCATGCGGCGACTTCCATGTCGCCGTCGTTCAGCGATCTATCCACGCCTGGCGGCATCCAGCCGAAACAGCCGCGACGCACTTCGTGTGCGTCGCTTCGCTCCAGTGCGTTTCATGCTCGATCCAGTGCGGGCGGCTTCGTGCCGCAAGTATGGCGGACTTCGTGTCCGCCAATAAGAAAGGCCACCTTGCGGTGACCTGTAAAGGTGTCGTTTTACTCCGGTGCAGTAGGTGGATTACTCGTTATTGAGTCCTGACACCTTACTCTTCGTCGCTCGCGAAACTATTTTCCTCCCGTTTGATTACTCTCAACGCGGTTTGGCAACAGCTCTTCGAGCTGCCGTGTTCTTCCATGGGTGTACTCGCTTGCAAATTCACCAGCGCCAGCAATCTGGTTCCATACTTTACGAAGACCACCCCACGTCGGCGGGTTCTGCGTTAGTAGCGCTATGGAGTCCGCCAGTTCCTGGGCATTTGAGACCGTGATGGTTTCGTCGTTGTAACAGACGTTTCCGCTTCCATTGTAAACGATCAACCACGCAGCATCCCAGCGATGCGGGGCCACGTCGTGTGGTCCGACTCTCCAGCGATCGAGATTTTGCTGAATAGCTATTCTGTTTCTATCTATCGAATCTGGAGTCGTGACCAGGACGACACCCACGGTCAAAATGGTCCCAAGGCAGCATGCCACCAACAAAAGTATGGCTCTTCTTTTCATAGAATCCGACCGTTCAGTCCCGTCTTGACTGCTGCTTAGGAAGGGTCCCATCCTTGGTCGCAGTCTCACGTTCCGTGTTGAATACGTAACAGGTGCCATGGCGATCAGCCCACATTCCTGGCGAGTTGTAGAGCCCGCGAATCTTGATGCCTCGCGCTTTTAAGTCCGCTATAATCGCATCAATCAATGCAGGGCTACTCTCCGTCCGATCATCACCCCCAAAGATTATGCCTTCGCTGCCCGTCGGCAGGTCATGGAGATCAATTGAGTTGTTTGGGTGATCGTCTGCTTCGAAATGATAGACCCAAATATCACGCATTCCTCCACCCGGAGTTTTGTCACCCGGTGAAACGATAATGAGCCCCACGCACGGGCCAGCCCCCGTTGTGCCAACGTAGTGACCGAACGGGATGTTCGAGAAATGTGAGTTCTTGCCTTGAGGGACACCATGAGTGCGTCTATATCCGGGATACGGCACTACCTTTACCGGAGGAATACCTAAAGTCTGCTGAGCTTTTTTCTTGCCTCCCGGAGTTCCGGTATAGGGCCAGACATTGACGTCATCATTCTCTTGCTCGACTTCGTCAGGCTTCTTCGGTTTAGGAGGCTGTAACCCACTCGGATCAGTCTTCGTCGTAGGCCCATTCCCCACGTACCGATACAAGTTGGCATCCCCCGCAGCGAACCCTATCGGGTCATTGCTCAGCCAACGGCCTGTAGCTGGGTCGTACCAGCGGGCGCGGTTGTTCTGTAACCCCGCATCCGCGTCCCAGTCGCGGCCGGTGTAGCCGAATAGCTCGTCGATCGCATCGGCGTGGCTGCTGGAGATCGTACTTCCTGACGCGTCGTAGTCTTGCTCGACGATCCGGTTGCCAAAGCTGTCGTAGGCGACGTGCTGGCGAATCTCGCCGTTGTTGTCGACCAGGTCTCGCACACTGCCCAGATGGTCGGTCAGTGCCCAGTAAGTATCTCCCGCCGTTGCACTCGCGGTGGTCGCGGAAAAGTCAGGCCCCGTGCCGCCGTTGTACTGCTCGTCGGCCAGCAACTGGTCGACCATCTCGCCGTACAGGTACCGGCTGGCTAGCGTGAACGATTCCGTCGCCGCCTCACCATCGGAATCGGTCGCACGCAGCGCGGTTTGACCTTCCGTCCAGAGAAAAACTTCGTCGCGATCGAAATCGCCGTCCCCGTCACTGTCCAAGCGTTTGCCGACCCGTTGATCCAGCGCATCGTAGATGTACTCGATCTTTTGAGTCACGCTACCAACCGCCGAGGTCTTCTCGGTGATGGACTCCAGGCGATTGCGGTGGTCCCACTCATACAGGGTCACCGCACCGGTGGAGATCAGGATTCGGCTGAGCGTGTTGCCCTCATCGTCGTACGTGTAGTTGTACGTGCCATCGGTCTGCAACTGGTTGTGCGTGTTGGCAGCGGACTGGGACGCACCGCCGCTGGATTTTCGATTGCCTCCGGCATCGAAATCGTAGGACTCGGCGCTCGCCAAGCCGAAGGGTTGAGACAACCCACTGATCGCAGTGCTCGCAGCGGACGTCAACTGATCGCGTACGTCGTAGCCGTACGCGGTCGAGGTGCCATCACGATAAGTGGAAAACTGCGTCAAGCGATTGTCCGCGTCGTACTGATAAGTGTAAGCGGCTAGCAAGTCGGAATTGCCCAGGGAGGCGGGCAAGGTGGAAGTGCCGTTCCAATTTTCGCCGGAGGCAATTTCCGACGCTCCATGGGTGAGGCTGCTGAGCCGTCCGGCACCATCATAATCCATCCGCGTGTGGACTTGCAAATCCGAGGTGCTGGCGGCGGGTGTGGCCGGTGGGAACCGGCCCTACGTGCTCCAGCCCCAGTTGTGGATTTATGAAACCATGGTGAGCACCTCGTTGAGATTGGCAAATCGCTTCGGACGCGTCTCGATCGGAATCGGCTCGGGGGTCGGTTACGAGTTTGGGAACGAAGCCAAATGGGTCAGGCCTCTTTGATTTGATCTGGCTGGTCGATTCGAGCTTTTTGTCTTCCTCGAGGTCGCATGGTGGATTCCAGATTGAGCCTTATTGCGATCGTCTCCACCCACCCTTCTTCTCCGAACGGACGTCCGCGCTGGGCTGACAACTGGACGAAGCCAAATGGGTCAGGCCTCTTTGATTTGATCTGGCTAGTCGATTCGAGCTTTTTGTCTTCCTCGAGGTCGCATGGTGGATTCCAGATTGAGCCTTATTGCGATCGTCTCCACCCACCCTTCTTCTCCGAACGGACGTCCGCGCTGGGCTGACAACTGCACCGCTGCGAGTTCGTGCTGATCAAGAGGTTCGGTGACTCGCTGAACCCACCTCGGAAGTCTCGGTATGGGCCATGCCGAAAGTAATTGAGGGTTGGGTTCTGGGCTCTGCAAACATCGCCACAGTGATCCCCAGCGCCAGTTCTCGGCACGCTTGACCAAACCGGCTCGCAGTGCATTGCGCTCGACGTATCGACAGACAATGAAGAAGTGATCGTCATCTTGGATCGGAAAGCTCTTGTATCGTTGTTGGTACACATGCCCCAGACCGCTCGTGTGATAGTGAGCATGATACCGCATCGTATGAGTGCCGCCCACCCATCCCATGAATCGACTCATTTCCCCATCGATGAGCGGTCTCAGAACAAGATGATAGTGATTGTGCATCAGTTGGTAGCAAAAAAGCTCAACTTTGAATATCTCAAGCGCTTCATGCAGCACCATCTCAAATGCCGCAAAATCAGCATCCTTGTGGAAGATATTAGCCCGAAGGTTTCCACGATTCAGTGCGTGATAAAGTCCGCCAGCTACATCGGCGCGAGGTGGCCTGGGCATCTTTTGCTCCGTCCTTGGAAGAATACCACACCATACCAAGCCCGCACGCTGAATCAAAGAGGCCTGACCCATTTGGCTTCGTCTGGCACAGAGAATGCCGTCACACGTTGCGTGCTATTTGCTAGCACTACCTGTTGTGGCTCACCAGCGGCGTTCGACTACAGGTTGATCCAAGAGGCTAAAACACGCGGCATTCAGACCTGACCCATTTGATCGTTCTCACTGCGACGTCGGTTTTTTCGCAGAAAAACCAGGGTTTAACATGCGTTAGAGTCAGCGATTTTCAAGTTCGACCATGACAGTGCTTACTCTTGTTCGGACACCTTACTCTTGTTCCGCCTTCTGAAGTAGGCCCGCAACTGATTTAGCGGACGAATCAAAGTTCCGGGGTCTTTTGTATCTGGTTTTAAAATTGGTTTATCCTTATCTGAAAGGGCAAGCGTCTTTGAACCGACCAGTTCAAGACTATAACCATTGAAACTGTATTCAAATCGGTTCGATCGGACAATCCAGTTCGCCAGCGACCTCAACACTACTGATGTTCCGTCGTACTCAATTCTGGTTAATCCTGCAGATCCTGGTGCCACCATCTGCCAGTGTTCGATTTTTTCATCTTTCATAAAGATAGCGATCACGGGCATTTCAAAGTCTGTGAGTGGCAACGGTTGTGGTGAGTCAAGAAAAATCCATAAGCCACCATCAATACTTGCAGGAAAGCTGGCAACGAAACGCATAAGGTGGAATTTCCCAGATGTGAGTTCTGTCAACTTCTCTTTGCGATCGTATGTATCTGAAAATATATGTCGGAGTAAATTCTTCTCAGTGCTGCTCATGGCGGCGCTTGCCAAAAGCTCCACAAACGCATCAATCGATTGGTTGATCGATTCCTCTAGATGCTTGCTTGGTGACTCGGCAACACCATCTAGAGTCCAGAAAATTAAGATTGCCATAGCTGCACATTGACGATAACCTCGTCTGTCCGATTTCAATTGTACTCTCATTTGACTCGCGCTCGAATGATGTATATTTCTACGCTAATGCCACTTACCCTGACTTCAACTGGCCATGGGACACTGGTTATCATGCGTTGGTCATTTAGCAGTGCATTTATCGTGTCTTGGGCTTGCTGGCCAGAAGTCGTTCCTAGGGCGACTGTTAAAGTGCCGCCTGATCGCAGAACTCGTACAATTTCATCGATTGACGAAGAAAAAGGACGAAGAAAAGGTGTCCGTTACCTTATGCGTCATTCAAACGCATCGTAATCCTCTGTTTCATGGAAGAATAGTATCTCTTAGCCTCACGCGATTCAGCACGTGGTAGCAATGCCCTGCAGCATCAGCACGTTTCGGTCGGCCCATCATCTTCAGCTTCAGGAGAAGCGTCAATTCTCTCGCAAGCCTAGCCTATACTCGACTCGACGTCAAAAGAAACGGTACCGGACACCTTGCTCTTATCCGTGAGCGCTGCATTAACACGCTTGAGCCAGTCTCGTAAACGCGGAATCGCCCACGGCGAGAGGATCTTAGGAGTTGGCTCAGGACGTGTGCACCAACGGTGGAGTGATCCATGTCGCCAGTCCTCTGCCTTATCGACCAGACACGCACGTAGAGGGTTTCGCTCGACGTACCGGCAGACCACGTAAAAATGCTCATCGCTCTGAACTAGAAAGCTCTTGAACCTCGACTGGTAAAGGTGACCGTATCCGTGACGGTGGTAATTTCCATGATAACGCAAAGTGTGAGTCGCTGAGACCCAACGCAGCAATCGTCCCATTTATCCGTCTTTCCTTGGTCGCAGAACAAGGTGCCAATGATTGGGCATCAGACTGAATGAGAACAATTCGACGGGGTACTTCTGCAATCCTTCATCGACGATGCGAATGAACGCATCGTAGTCCTCAGGCTTCTTGAAAATTTCATTCCGATCATTTCCACGATTCAGGGCATGGTAAATGATCCCCGCTTCGTCAGATCGCTTTTGCCGGGGCATGGCTCGCCTCAAGGATGATTGCGTAGAAAGGCTCATTCTGAACGGCTGAATCAGCCAAAACTACCCCCGTCACCTTTTTCTTCCCCGTCACCTTTTTCTTCCCCACCTTTTTCTTCCCAATCGCAGCGGCAAGATGCTCGTCACGGTGATCGACGATGCCCATCTAATGGCAATGGACAACCTCCGCAAACTGCGGCTACTCCTGGAGGATTTCCCAAAGAACCACAACCTGATTCTGGTCGGCCAGCCGGTGCTGCTCGCCGATTTGGATCTAGCAGTGAACTTGGATCTCAAAAGCCGCGTGACCTATTCGGTGATCACCAAACGCCTGCACGATGACGCGATGCGAGCGTTCATCGAGCGAGAACTCGATACCCTCGGCCTTCCCCATAGCACGTTCACCCCCGGTGCAACCGAGTTGATCGTCCGCTCGGCCGATGGCGTCTTGCGCAAGTGCCGAAATCTGTGCCTCGCGTCGATGCTCGAAACGGTTCGAACGACTGCGGGAACGACGATCGATATCGACTTGGTCAATCGCGTGCTCCTTCAACCGCACTGGCAAAACGAAGTCGACCTGACTGATTTTTAGACCTCAGAAAAACACACCCACCCCTACCTCCAACGCAAGACTCCAGTTATGAAGATCACCCAAGACTCACTGCGCGCGATCCGCAACGATTTACCGATGAAACTGACGATCGTTCGGCTCGGTGAGCATGGTCCGATAGCGAAACAAAGCGATGGCTATTTCTGCTTTGCGTGTCCATCGTGCAAAGAACTTCGCGCGACAGTGAACCCCAAGAACAATCTCGCTCATTGTTTTAGCTGCGGGGAGAACTACAACAACATTGACCTGATGATGATGCAGGGTCACGACTTCTTGCCAGCATTCGACATCCTGAGCAATTGGCTAGAGCAATACCAACGCGACCTCGGTGAAAGGAAGTCCTCGGCGTAATCGGCCAATCGCATCGAACGCTCACCGACAATCTCCATCAGTGCGCCCGTTTCGTCGAAGCGGTCGCACTTTTTTAATGCGCTGAGCGCTCAGCCGCGAATCCCAATTGCACCCCGCCTCGACTCGGCCTCTCCCATCGCATTGGCCAGAAACACGCTCTCCAAAATTCTCAATAATTCGGCAAAAGGGCCATTTCGGGTCTCAAATCCGTACAGTCATAATTCGGCAAAAAGTGCGACCGCAATTCGGTCGGTAACAACGAGCATCGGTTCAGCATTATCGAATTGGAACCCACGTCCATGCGATCGTTCGCTCAGAACGATCGCATTTTTGCTGCGCAGTTAGCCTTTTGCTGCGCAGTTGGCATTGATCGTTCCCTAGCGATCGCAATCGGATTTCGATCAAGAGTCCGAATCGCCGAGCAGATCAATCGGCGCCATCCATCCTTCACGACTTCGGTCCCGGATCATCCAACTCTCCGACACCAAATCGGCCAAGAAGAGCGGCGCGAGATGCTTCTCCAAAATTCGCACCAGTTCGGCCAACACGCCAAAATCACCGCCAAATCCCTACAGTCTCAATTCGGCCAAAAATGCGACATCAAAAAGGCCGGTAACAGCTACGCATCCGCTTCGCTCACGACGCCCGGTCTCCGCTCGGTCACTACGGTGCGGACTTCGTTCGTCGAAAAGCCTCCTCACTGCGCCTTCCCTGCGCTGCCGTCGCTCCGACCCGGCGGTGCCGACGTCGGCCTCGCTTCGCTGGCCTTCCGTGTCGGCACCGCCGGGCGGCATCCTGCCACCGGGCTTAGTCATGCGGCGACATCCTTGTCGCCGTCGTTCAGCGATCTATCCAGGATGGCGGCATCCAGCCGAAACAGCCGCGACGCACTTCGTGTGCGTCGCTTGTTCGCTTCGCTCACGAAGAACCAATGCCTGGGCGGCTTCGTGCCGCAGAAAATGGCGGACTTCCTTTCCGCCAACAAGAAAGGCCACCTTGCGGTTGCCTGTTAAAGCGTCGTCTATCTCCGGTGCAGATCGTGGTTTACTCGTTATTGAGTCCTGACACCTTACTCTTCTCCTGACACCTTACTCTTCTCTCGCCGAGTGGCATCCTGCCACCGGGCTTAGTCATGCGGCGACGTCCTGTCGCCGTCGTTTCAGCGATCTATCCAGGGTGGCGGCATCGTGCCGAAGATTGCGACGACATCCTGTCGTCGCTTAGGTCGCTTCGCTCCGGTGCGTGCAAGTGTTGCTATCCCAACAATGAGAAAAGCCACCTTGTGGTGGCCTTGTCGGGCGTCGCTTTACTCCGGTGCAAACTATGGGACTTCGCTTTATCGGCACCGGACACCTTATATTTCTCCTGTACTCTAGCGCACCCGGTGGTTAATCGGTACCGGACACCTTATCGGTCTCCCACGGACACCTTATCGGTCTCCCATTTATTCATTTCTTGATCTTGCTCTGGTATCAATACTTTGAAAACATCATGTCTCAACTGCACTGGACCAACTCCCGGAAGGCGATATTCAAAAAATCCATCAGAATCTATGTCAGTAAGATAATGCGGATTCGGCTCAAATACCGCACCAGATCTGTGGTGAACCATGTCGAAAGAGGCTGTTGCGAAGAGCATTACGAGCTCGTCAACATCCAAGTTGTCGAGATCGAGACCTCTTGCTTGAATCTGGCTCTGAAGTCGGCGTCCGGTGGCAGTTTGTTTCAGAAATTTAGTGCAACTAACTAGCGTTCCAGCATTCGGAGTTTGACCATTGCGGTGGCGGAAATCCTGCAAGGAACGCTCTAGATTGAATAAGTCTGTCATTGCGAACGTGTTGACATGCACGCCGTCCGACGTTTCACAGCCGGGCACACAAAAATAGCTAGCTATCGCAAACACGTACCAGACTCGAGTAAGTGTCATGCAGCCATTATTCATACCACGCCTTTTTTTCAAAATGCCGACGCTGATGTTCCGCAAAGGCGTCATCCGATGGGACCGGAAGCCAAATATTCCTGCCTTGTGATTGAGCAGCATATGAATAAAAATTGGCAAACCTAATCCAATCGATGCGGATGCCAAAATTTTCGGTGGCGCACTGCATGTCTTGGTTGGTGCCTTTGCGATTTCCTTCGCCAGGAACGGATACGAAATAGTTACTTGGAGATGAATGGCTCTTCCAGAGCAGGAACCAATCTCTTGTCACATCGTAATCCGAAGCATTTGACCGCAGCGTTTGCTCGAATTCCCCAAGACTACTTGCCAGAGAGTTTTTCTCTCCGGCAATGGCGGTTGTCACGTATGCCAGACCTTCACCACGATCCAATGAAGATTGTTCCGACCACCATGGATAATCACCCAAGATTGCAGAAGGACGGAAATTAATGTTGGCGATGTCATCGACCGCATGAATTCCCTCATGGATCGCTGTGTCCGCACCATGATTGGAATTCAAATATATCGTATTAGTAAAGCGGCTGTACTCCCCATCAGGAGTGCCAGCTGGGCTGAAATTTACGCAGCCTGCGGCGTCCTTGAGTCGCTCGAAAAGAGACCCAAGATTAAGCAAGTCGTAGTATGCGAATTGTTGGTGTTGTTTTTGAGTATTGGAAATCAGGTTTAGATACTGATTTTTTAAACGAGCCGATTCAGCATTTCGAATCTGCCTCGCCCGGTTCGCCAAAATTGCATGGCCCATCCCCGGTGATGAAGGTGGTATGGCGAATGTTGGATTTGGCGGCTCCAACCCACTTGGATCCGTCTTCGTCGTCGGCCCATTCCCAACATACCGATACAGGTTCGCATCGCCCGCAGCGAACCCAATCGGGTCATTGCTGAGCCAACGGCCCGTGGCCGGGTCGTACCAGCGAGCGCGGTTGTTCTGTAAGCCTGCGTCGGCGTCCCAGTCGCGACCGGTATAGCCGAAGAGTTCGTCGATGGCGTCGGCGTGGCTGCTGGAGATCGCGGTTCCTGAGGCGTCGTAGTCTTGCTCGACGATCCGGTTGCCAAAGCTGTCGTAGGCGACGTGCTGGCGAATCACGCCGCTGTTGTCGACCATGTCTCGCACACTGCCCAGGTGATCGGTCAGTGCCCAATAAGTATCACCCGCCGTTGCACTCGCGGTGGTCGCTGAAACGTCTGGCCCCGTGCCGCCGCTGTACTGCTCGTCGGCCAGCAACTGGTCGACCATGTCGCCGTACAGGTACCGGCTGGCAAGCGTGAACGTTTCTGTCGCTGCCTCACCGTCCGAATCGGTCGCACGCAGCACGGTTTGGCCTTCCGTCCATATGAAAACTTCGTCGCGATCGAAATCGCCGTCCCCATCACTGTCCAAGCGTTTGCCGACCCGTTGATCCAATGCATCGTAGATGTACTGGATCTTCTGCGTCACGCTGCCGACAGCCGAGGTCTTCTCGGTGATCGACTCCAGGCGATTGCGGTGGTCCCACTCGTACAGAGTCACCGCACCGGTGGAGATCAGGATTCGGCTGAGCGTGTTGCCCTCATCGTCATACGTGTAGTTGTACGTGCCATCGGTCTGCAACTGGTTGTGCGTGTTGGCTGCGGACTGGGACGCTCCGCCGCTGGATTTCCGATTGCCTCCGGCATCGAAATCGTACGACTCGGCGCTCGCCAAGCCGAAGGGTTGAGACAACCTGCTGATCGCGGTGGTCGCAGCGGACGTCAACTGATCGCGTACGTCATGGCCGTACGCGGTCGAGGTGCCATCACGATAAGTAGAAAACTGCGTCAAGCGATTGTCCGCGTGGTACTGATAAGTGTAGGCGGCCAGCAAGTCGGAACTGCCCAGGGATGCGGGCAAGGTGGAAGTGCCGTTCCAATTTTCACCGGAGGCAATTTGCGAGGCTCCATGGGTCAGGCTGCTGAGTCGTCCGGCACCATCATAATTCATCCGCGTGTGGACTTGCAAATCCGACGTGCTGGCGGTGGGTGTGGCCGGTGGGAACCGGCCCTACGTGCTCCAGTTCACCCGCCCCAGTTGTGGATTTATGAAACCACGGTGAGCACCTCGTTGAGATTGGCAAGCCTGAAGAGTGAGACACACAGGGATCCGGCGGCTACGGATACACCCCCTAACGGCGGATTGGCAGGTCGCTTCGGACGCGTCTCGATCGGAATCGGTTCGGGGGTCGGTTACGAGTTTGGGTAATCAGGATACCGTAATCCAAGCCATGCATATCGCGAGTTCACGGATGGTTATCCTGGGTTTGGCGATCGTTACAGCTCGCTCGATCACTCGCGGTGTGTTCTGAGAGACGCAGTGATTGGCCATTGCTTCACCTGCGACGTCAGTACGTAACTTGAACTTCGATTGGGGTGTGTGCGGTAGGATTCCCTTCCGTACAATGGAGATTCATGGCCCCTCCGACGATCACAAGTTCTTAGAATGCCCCACCGAAGCGTAATCAACTCTGCGGCCTACCACGATGGTGTCCGCGTTGCCGACGTGCCCGTGGGGGACCTGGGCGATGCTTGGAATCACTCGGACCGATTCATTTGGGTTGGTCTCTACGAGCCTAGCGAGCAGGTACTGTCTCATGTTCAAGAAGCGTTCGGGTTGCATGATCTTGCCGTGGAAGACGCCCACCACGCGCACCAACGTCCGAAGTTGGAAGTCTATGATCACTCGATGTTCATCGTGATGCGAACGGCGAAGCTGTCCGAAAGCACGGATCAGAGAATCGAGTTCGGCGAAACCCATGTGTTCATGGGACCGCGTTACGTGATCACGGTCCGGCACGGCTCGATGCTCAGCCACGCGGGCGTTCGCGCACGCTGCGAATCCACCCCGAAACTGTTGGCCAAAGGCGAAGGGTTCGTCGTTCACTCGGTGATGGACTTTATCGTCGATCAGTATTTTCCGATCATCGATGCTCTGCAGTCCGAACTCGATGAACTCGAGGAGCATATTTTCAGCGGTGAATCCCAACGCAATGTGACCGCTCGGATCTATCACTTGCGCCGCGACCTCCTCGCGATCATGCAGGCGGTTTCTCCCCTGATTGACGTATCGGCTCGGCTGACTCGAACGAACTCCAACCTCATTTCGGCCGACGCACGACCGTATTTTCAGGATATCCACGATCACGTGATCTGTATCGCGGGGCTGCTCGATGGGTTGCAACAACTCTCTCAGACGGCGTTGGATAGTAACCTGGCGCTGATCTCTGTTTCTCAGAACGATGACACCAAACGTCTCGCTGCTTGGGCGGCCATCCTGGCGGTGCCCACGTTGATCGCGGGGTTGTATGGGATGAACTTCGAATACATGCCTGAAACGAATTGGGCGTGGGGGTATCCAGTTTCCCTCGGCATGATGATCCTCGCTTGCATCGTGCTTTACAAGCAATTCCGCAGAGTGGATTGGCTCTAGAGCCAGGTCCCGCTTGAATTTCAGCCGTCGCTGCCGATCGAACGTAGCATCGGCGATCGAGGGGCCAATGGCTGCCCGTAATTTTGCGACGTCGACGCGTGAACATTGGACCACACATCTCCGTATTTCAGGAGGTTTTCACGATGGATTCACGCCCATGGCCTTGGCGGTCTGACCGTGTGAATTTCAGTTTGTGACATCCTCCATCCATCCGCTCTCAAACGGCATCAGGCACTTCTATGCTCGAATCATCGACGACGAACGAACAGGTTACCGAACTCACGCAGGAAATCGAGAAACAGAATGCTCCGTTTCGCAACATCGCCGAGCAGGTCAGTCACGTTCTCGTCGGTCAAGAACGCCTCGTCCATCGGATGCTGATCGGACTGCTCGCTAACGGTCACCTGTTGATCGAAGGCGTGCCCGGGTTAGCCAAGACAACGGCCGTCGCCAGCCTCGCCAAAGCAGTCGATGTCGATTTCCAGCGGTTGCAGTTCACACCTGACCTGTTGCCAGCCGACCTCATCGGTACTCAGGTCTACCGGCCGCAGGATCAAACCTTCGTCGTCCAAAAGGGACCAATCTTTTCCAACCTGATTCTGGCCGATGAGATCAACCGAGCCCCCGCAAAGGTGCAAAGCGCCCTGCTCGAAGCGATGCAGGAGCGGCAGGTGACGATCGGCGGTGAAACGTTTCCACTCGATGATCCATTCTTGGTGATGGCAACGCAGAACCCAGTCGAGCAAGAGGGCACCTATCAACTGCCTGAGGCGCAGACGGATCGATTCATGCTGAAAGTGCTCGTGGACTATCCCAACCGCGAAGAGGAGCTGCGCATTCTACAGCGAATGGGTAAGACATCGGCGAAATTTGAGGTCGAGGCAGTGACGTCACCCGATCAGATTGCTGAAGCCCGCAGACTGATTGACGCAATCTACGTTGACTCGAAGGTGCAGAACTATATCGTCGATCTCGTCATGGCGACGCGGACCCCGGAAGCGTACGGGTTGGAGTTAAGCGACTTGATCCAGTTCGGTGGTTCACCTCGAGCAACCATCAACTTGACGCTGGCGGCCAAGGCAAATGCTTTCTTAGCAGGGCGCGGCTACGTCACGCCAGCAGACGTGAAGGAAATCGCACTCGACGTCCTGCGGCACCGCGTGATTGTTACCTATGAAGCGGAAGCCGAAGAACGGACCAGCGAATCGATTGTATCGGAGATCCTGAGCCATATCGCGATTCCTTGATACGGCTCTGAGCCACTTTCGTTCCTAACACCCAACGCTCGCTCCCACGCTCAATTGACATCATGATCCCCCACGAAATCTTGCAGAAAGTTCGTCGTGTGCAAATTCGCACGTCGCACCAAGTCAACGAAATGTTGGCGGGTAATTGGCACTCCGCCTTCAAGGGTCACGGCATCGAGTTCGAAGAGGTTCGCCCGTATCAAATTGGCGACGATGTCAGAGCGATCGACTGGAACGTCTCCGCTCGTAGCGACCAGCCGTTCGTCAAGCTTTTTCGTGAAGAACGCGAACTCTCGGTGCATCTGTTGGTTGATCTGAGTGCTTCACAAAAGCTCGGTACCACGACGCAGACGAAGCGAGAGCTCGTGGCCGAACTCGGTGCCCTGTTGTCGATGTCGGCGATCAAGAATAACGATCGAGTTGGATTAACCTTGTTTACCGACGATATTGAGAAAACCATCCCTGCACGCAAAGGATCGCGGCATGTACTCCGCATGATTCGTGAGCTCTTGTACTGCGACCCGATTGGTACGGGCACCGATATTCGCTCGGCACTGGATCATCTCAACCGGGTTTGCAAGCGTCGGACGGTGGTGTTCTTAATCAGCGACTTCCAGGACCAGGACTACGAGCAGGCATTGAAGGTGGCCGCTAGAAAACACGACATCATCCCCGTGGTGGTGACTGATCCGCGAGAGCATGAGATGCCCAACGTTGGATTGGTCCGGCTCCAGGATGAAGAGACCGGCGAGGTGGTGACGGTCGACACCGCGAGCCGTTGGAACCGGCGGAAGTATAGCGATTTGTTCCGCGCCCAAAGCGATGCCCGCGATCATCTGTTTCGGCGACTGCGTCTGATGCCCATCCATCTGGAGACCGGCTCGGACATCGTCGATCCGCTGCACAAGTACTTTCATCAGCGGGAGACACGCTCATGAGTCCGCTGCCACCTACCACATTCTCGCCAACCCGCCGCTCGGTGTGGAAGATGCACGTTTTCGTCTCGCTCGGCTTTTGCTGGCTGTTCATGGCCGGAAATTTTCCAGCGTTTGCGTCCTCGCCCACCATCACTGTAAAGTCTTCTGCTGAGTCCGTGCGTGTGGCGGAGCCTTTCACCGTGCAGTGGACGGTGCTCGCTCCGAGCGGAGCAACTGTGAGCTTCCCGGAAGTGGGGCAACAGTTTGGCGACTTCGACCTGATTCGCAGTGCGGATCTGTTTGACGTTCCTCTCGCAGGATCAGCTGAGATGAGGTCGTGGACCCGGAAAGTTGTCCTGGAGACGCTCTACACAGGCGACCAGCAAATTCCCGCATGGGAGATTCGTGTCCGGCCCTCCTCCGCATCGGGTGCGGGAGCCTCGCCGGACAACGCGGAAGTCGTGCTCCGCTCCAAACCGCTCACCATCCACGTCAGTAGTGTCTTGGAGGACCGGGGAGACCCAACCCAGTTCCGGGATATCGAGTCGGTTGTTGACGTGGAGATTCCCGCCGAGCCGACGAACAGTTCGCTCCCATGGCTGCTTGGAGGACTCGGTGTTGTCGCGTTGATAGCGTCTGCAGGCGTGCTGGTCGCCTGGCGTCGCCGTGGGGTGAGGCCCACTCGATGGGCGCGGCAGGAAATCGATGTACTCAAAGCGTCCACGGAGACGGCTGATTTTGATCGCAACGAAGCAGCCTACCGTTTGTCAAAGATCCTAGGAGAGTTCGTGCAGATGCAATACGGCATCGATGAATCTGGGCACACCGCCGAAGAGGTGCTCCATCGACTCGAGACGCAGCAAACGATCGACAGCGAGATCGCCATGGAAATGGCTCAGGTCCATGAGTTGGCCGATGGTGCCAAATATGCTGGCAGGGATGTCTCTAAGAGCGACCTTGATCAAGCCTTCGAGCGTGCTAGTCGCGTCGTGAAATTGTTATCCGATACAGACCGTCGATAGGAAACGAAAAAGCGAATGTTTTACTCTCCCTGGTATCTCCTCCTGTTGGGTGTCGTGCCGCTGCTAGCGTGGCGGCTGTTTGCTCCTCGGCGCCGCAGTTCGGTGCCGTTCAGCAGTCTGCGGGTCGCACAACAAATGACCCCCACGCTCCGCCAGCGGCTGACGTGGTTGCCAGGGGCGCTGACGCTCGCGGCGATGATTTTCATGATCCTCGGAGTCGCCCGACCGCGTGAGGGGCGAGAGCAGGCGATTGCCCAGAGCGAAGGGATCGCGATCGAGATGGTGGTCGATCGGAGCGGTAGTATGCGGGCGATGGACTTTCGCATCGATGGCGAGCCCGTCGATCGATTGACCGCGATCAAAAAGGTGGCAGGAGAGTTCGTCGAGGGAGACGAATCACAGGAGCTGGCGGGGCGGTTGAGTGACCTCGTCGGACTGATCACTTTCGCAGGCTATGCCGACAGCGAAACACCACCCACGCTCGATCATTCGTTTCTCACCGCTCAGTTGAATCATGCCAGCATCGTGGGGCAGCGTCGTGAGGATGGGACTGCGATTGGCGATGCGATTTCGCTGGCTGTCGAGAAACTCAACGCTCTCGATGATCAACACGATAGCAAGATCCAGAGCAAGGTCATCATTCTTTTGACCGACGGAGAGAACAACGCTGGTCAACTCGAGCCGATCCAGGCTGCGGAGTTGGCGGCGACGATGGGAATCAAGGTGTATACCATTGGCGTGGGCACGAAAGGCAAAGCTCCCGTGCCGGTAACGGATCCCTTCGGTCGATCGACGATGCAGTGGATGGACGTCAATATCGACGAGGCGACGCTGACAGAGGTCGCCAACGTGACCGGCGGAAAGTACTTCCGTGCCACCGACACGGACTCTCTGACCCAAATCTATTCGGAGATTGATCAACTCGAGAAAACCGAGGTCGAGGCGCAACACTTTGTGGACTATCGCGAGCTTGCGGTTCAATCGTACTCGGGAGCGTATTCTTTTCCGCCGCTGCTCATGATCGCATTTGTCTTGTTGGGCCTACGCCTGTTGCTGCAACAAACATGGTTGCGTGAGATGACCGCTTAAGCCCTGCTGGCCCCCCTTTGAGGAACGTTTTCATGGATATTCAATTCGGAAGCCCAGGTCGTTTGTACCTGCTACTTGTCGTTGCTGCTGGGTTGGCACTGACCCTGTGGGCGATCGGTGCGCGGTCGCGAGCGTTCCAGCAGTTTGCTACTGACCAGCTGGGCCGTCGCCTTCTGCCACGAGGATCGAAGACGCGGCATTGGCTGTCGGGATTGCTCGTTGCGGCCAGCCTGACGCTACTCGTTCTCGCACTGACTGATCTGCGTTGGGGCAAGACATGGCGTGAGGTCCCACAGAAGGGGATTGAGGTCATTTTTGTTTTAGATGTTTCGCGTAGCATGCTGGCCGAGGACGCGGCTCCCAATCGGCTGGTCCGCGCCAAAGAACAGATCAAGGATATGCTTGACACGATGCAAGGCGATCGCGTCGGTCTGGTCACCTTCGCGGGGGAGTCACGCCAATCCGTACCGCTGACGAGTCACTACGAAGACTTCAAACAGACGCTCGATTCGGTTGGACCGCACAGCGTCCGCAGTGGTGGATCCCGATTGGGCGATGCGCTCACGGTCGCCGCCAACGGTTTTCTAAGCGAGCTGCATGATCACAAGGCGATTGTGGTTTTCACCGACGGGGAAGACCAAGAGAGCAATCCCGTGGATGTGGCAGCCAATCTTTTTACCGATCAGGGCATCCGCATTTTTACCGTGGGGCTCGGCGACATCGACCAAGGTGCTCGCGTGCCCGAGTCCGAGGACGGGCGTGACGGATACGTCCAGTACCAGGGCGAACAGGTATGGTCGAAGTTGAATGGTCAAGTGCTCGCGGAGATCGCTGAGAAAGCCAACGGAGCCTATATCCCTGCAGGCACACGACGAGTCAACATGGCTGACGTCTACCACCGGTTCGTCGGCAACGTCCCTGAAACAAGCTTTGAATCGGCAAAGATTAACGCCTATATCGCTCGCTACCAATGGTTCGCTGTCCCCGCCCTGGTTTTGCTGATGCTCGAGGTCATCCTCAGTACGCGGTCGATCCGATCGCGAAGGCAGTCGGCGAGTGATACCCAGCGGCCCACCCGTACAGTCAAGCAAGCCGCATAGAATGCCGGACAAAGTGAACACACGCCACATGTGGGAAGTACAGACACCATGAAACCAATAGCCATGAATATCTCGCATCTGCAACGCATCTTGATCGTCGTGATGGCATTCGCGTTCGCCGGCCCCGCGAATGCGGATACCGCCGAGCAACTCAATGCGGCGAACAAACTTGTTCGCGATGGGGAGTTTGAGAACGCGATCGAAAAATACCGTGAGATTGACTCCACCGGGAATGCCCGCAGTGAGCTGACCTACAACTTAGGTGTCGCCCAGTACCGCCAAGGTGATCTGGACGCCGCGAAGTCGCTCTTCCGCGAAGTCTCCACCTGGACGAATGGGTCCCTCGCGGCAGCAGCACGGTACAACCTCGGCAACTGTTTCTATTCCTCCGCCATCACAGTGGCAAAATCCGACGGTCCCGCTGCGATCGATTCGCTCACCCAAGCGATTTCACACTATCGCGCCGCACTGCATGCAGACCCTCACCACGTCGACGCGCGAGCCAATATCGAATTGGCGGTCGAACTGCGAAAGCAACTCCAGCAAGAACAGGAACAGCAGGAGCAAGAACAGCAAGAACAAGAACAGGAGCAGCAGGAACAGGAACAGCAAGAACAGGAACAGGAACAAGAGGAGGACGGCGACGAGCAGTCCGAGGATGGTGAGGACTCCGAATCAGAGGGCGACTCTTCGGAACAGAGTGACAGTTCCGTATCGCAGGACGAGCCGCAACAACCAAGCGATTCATCCGAAGACGGCGATTCGGAACAGTCCGATGAATCATCCGATAGCCAGCAGTCTGACCAGGAGCAGAGGGACCAGGAGCAGACCGAGCAGGAAAATCAGTCCGCGGAGCAAGCCGCTGATTCCGATCAGCAACCGGCCGAAGATTCATCCCAGCAGGCCGAGCAGCCACCCTCTGGCGAAGAACCCTCGGGCGGTGATCCCGATCAACAGGAAAGCCAGGCGGCACCCGAAGGCGAACTGGCAGCCGAAAATGAACAAGAGCCGTCCGATGGACAACCGAACGCTGGTGCGGTCGTCGACCCGAGCAACGCCGGACTGATGACGAAAGAAGAAGCCCTGAAGATGCTGCAGGCCGTCCGCGACCGCGACATGCTCCGCCGAATGCGGCACGAGCAACTCGAACGTCAACGACACGTACCAACTGAGCGAGATTGGTAGCCCGTCGAGTCCTCCTGGTTTCGAGCAATCCATCAACCGAGATGCTGTCTTAGAAACAATTTCATTCCTCACATGTTCGGTACCATTCGAGAGAAGTCGACATGAAGCCCCTATTCAACGCCATTTTGCTGGTGATCTTCATCACGGCCGTAGCAGACGCTGCTGAAATTGAAACGCGGATCTCAACACGCGAGGCCTATGTTGGCAGTCCAATCGTGTTACAGGTTGCCATTTCAAACTCGTCGAGTCTTGAACAGCCTTCGCTACCAACAATCGATGGTTGCGATATCCGATCGGCTGGGTCGCCACGTACCAGTTCCCAGATCACGATCATCAATGGTCGACAAAGCTCGCAGAGAAGCGTGACGATGCAGTATCTGATCACTCCACGTCGCGAAGGTACCTTCACGGTTCCGTCGATGCCGTTTAAAGCTGATGACGAGACGCTCAAGTCGGATCCGATGCAGTTTATTGCTACTAGGAGCCAGACCGGCGACTTGATGTTCGTGGAAATCGAAGGCAGCAAAGAAAGCGTTTTCGTTGGAGAACCACTGGACCTGACACTCAAAATCTGGATCAAACCGTTTCATGATCCCGAGACCGGCTTGACCTTAGGCGAAGGTGAAACGTGGACAACCATTTCTGCTTCGACATCGTGGGGTGGTTTCTCCGATCGCATGGAAGAACTGTCCGGTCGAGGCCAGCGGCCCGGTGGCGAGGAGGTTCTCCGCGAAGACAGCGGCGGACAACAACGAAGCTATTATCTCTACCGTATCGAAGCGACTGTCTATCCCAAACGCGTCGGCAGAATCGACGCCGACGACGTTCAGATCGTGGTGAACTATCCGACCCAGGTCGGTCGCGCTCGCTCCCCATTTTCCGGGTTCTTTGACAATAGCTTCTTCAACGGCCCGTTTGGCAGTCGATTGGCGATCACTCACTCCAGACCAATCGTCAGCGAAGCGAGTGTGGACGCGACGGAAGTCCTTCCCATTCCGCAGCAGAATCGTCCGAATGACTACCGTGGCGCAGTCGGTACCTATCGCATCCTAACCGACGCGTCACCGACGAGCGTTGATGCAGGCGATCCGATTTCTCTACGAATTGCGATCGTGGGCACAGGACCGATGGAACTGATCCAATCACCTCCGCTGGCCGAGATGAAGAAATTGACCAAGGACTTCAAGGTGCCCGCTGAACCGCTGGCCGGATACGCCCGCGATGACACTAAATTTTTCTCGACAACGATTCGGCCCCGTCACGCCGATATCGATGAGATCCCACCCATTGGGTTTAGCTTTTTCGATCCGGATACCAAGCAGTTCGAAACGGTCTTCAGTGAACCAATTGCCATCTCCGTTGACGAAGCTGAGATGTTGGCCCTGGACTCGATCGTCGCTGGTGGCGGCAGGACCTCACCCGAAACGGAAGAGGCGACCGTCGCGGCGAATCTGCCCGACTATACCAATCAATGCGGAACCGCGGTGTTGGCGAGGCGGCAGTCGAGCGCGCCGGCGAACTGGTGGTGGGCATTTGTCATTCTCCCCCCGATCGTCTTCGCCGGCGTGGCGATCTCGAAACATCGAAAGACCATCGGTGCGTGGGGGCGGCGGATCTTACCTGCCAAGAAGGCATGCTTGAGAGCGATCGACAGAGCTCGAGACGAGAACGAGATCAAGCATGCGTTGGCCGAGTTCATCCAGCGGCGATGCCGACGGCGTAGTGACGCTCCTGCTACGGGGGCTCAAAGCCGTTCCCAAGATCCACTCGTGTCAGCCGTCGGCTCTCTGCGTTTGGCAGGAATGTATAAAGTCGCCGCAGATGTCGAGACATTCCTATTGCCAAATCATTCGATGCGAACGGAATCGCTTGCGTCGGTTGCCGACACTGCGCGCGAACTCGTCGACCGCGTCGATGTGGCTACTGCGTCGCAGCCAACTCGACGAATTCGGCGAAACAAGTCCCCTCACCGAGCCTCACCCCAACCGCTGAACACTCCCCTGAACCGGGGCGTGGGGATGTTCCTGTTCGTTGTCGTATTCGCTGGCGGGGCGGGAAGATTGATGGCCGCAGCCCCCGATGACCAAGTCTTCCAAGCATCGCACGATATAGCGGCTTCGCCGGCTCCACAGGAATTGCACTCCTCATCACTGACGCTCTCAGAGGACCAGCAAGCGACGCTACTCGACGAAGCCAGCGACGCCTACGAGCAGGTCACCTCCGATGCCGATGCCGCTGATGCGAAGGAATCTTTGACGACTGCAAAGAACAAATATCGATTGCTGGTCCAAAGCGGTATCCACAATCCCGGATTGTATGTCAATCTAGCAAACGCCGAAATGCAAACGGGGGAACTCGGATACGCTATCGCAAACTACGAGAATGCCCTTCGGCTCGATCCTGAGCATCAACAGGCACGGCGTAACCTGGCCTACGCGGACCGGCAGAGGCAAGGAGCGACAGATCCGCCTACCTCGGAGGTCACGATCGGCTCATTGTGGGAGAGGCTGATCGGCCTGGTCAGCCGCCAAGCCCTGATCGGGATTCTCGTGCTATCATCACTCACCTTTTGGGGATTACTGACGGTACGAATCGTTTCTCAACCGTTTCCTGTGTTTGCCTATGCCGCTGTGCCATTGGCGCTGCTGCTTCTCTCGCTGGGAATGCTGGTAGTCTCCGACTCGTCCCCATCGCGACCCTATTCCGCTGTCATTGTCGCCGACGAGGTGAGTCTGCGTGCGGGCGACGGCGACGACTACGAGCCGATCGCTGCACTCAGTGCAGCGGCAGGACAGCGTGTCGAGACAATCGCCCAGCGGGGACAGTGGACCTGCATCCGCACCGAATCGGGCGACCAGGGCTGGGTGCTCGATCGTGACTTGGCCATACTCACTACCGCTGACGAGTAAACGGCAACGGCAGCTTTTCTCGACAGAGATTTTTCGCCCCGAGATTGGTTGCACCGATTGATGAAACGAGTCATTCACTTTGTTTTGCTGCTCGCAGCCGCTTGGATCGTGATGACCCTCACGCACGAGAGCGGGCACATCATCGGCGGGATGGTTTGCGGCGCGACTCTGACCGATTTTCAGTTGGCTCCATGGCGGTTGCCGTATAGCGTGCACTCACCTGATCCTCATCCACTGATCACGCTTTGGGCCGGTCCGCTCTTCGGTGTCGTGGCGCCGTTGACTCTCGCCGCATTGATTCGCAAACGTTGGGCGTGGTTGATTGCCGATTTTTGCCTAGTCGCTAACGGCGGCTACCTCGCACTCGCATGGATTTCGGGAGACCGGTTTCTCGACACACCCCGCTTGCTTGACGCCGGCGCCAATCCCGCCACGATCGTGCTCTACTGCATCGTCACGATCGTGGCGGGGTATGTATGGTTTCGGTCCGACTGCATTCATTTCCTCACTCCATCACCGCCTGACGAGAAGCAAGACTCACCTGCCGATTAACAGCAGCGGTTGAGTTGAGACATGCGTAGAATTCCGTTTCAACAGAGCTTGTCACGGCACTATCGTTAGGAACTGGGGAGGAATAAGTGTCGTATTGGACCAATCAACGAGCTGTTCAATATCCAGAAATATCCCGTCAGGGATGATAGAAAATAGGGATCATCCGACTGAATCGTGCGCCCGGGGTTTTCAAGGCATGGCTCCCGTATCCAAGGATTTATTTGTGGGATGTGATTATCAATGTTAGACTGGCACTGGCGGGAGAAACGGAGCCGAGCTCTGCAGAGGTGCTGGCTTGGCAAGGGATATCTCGGTCGCCAGCGTTTCCCTGCAAAAGCGGTACGCCAATGGTGTTGTCGGTCCCTGGCGAGCGTTTGTTCGTCAGGGACGCATTTTTGAACGATCATTGGATACGAGAGCCATGCCTCAAAAAACCTTCCGCTGTGCTCTGCGTACGCTTCCGTCGGATGAACCCGGTTTTAGTAGTGGACGAGGCGACGAGTCCTGCGGCGTTGGACTCGTCGCCTCGTCCACTACGACAGAAATTGATCGTACGTTGCTTAGCTGGTTCGAGGCGACCGGCAACCCGGTCAAATGCGTGTCGGGAGGTTCGCCCCGCTTCACCACAACGATCGACCCGGACGGAAGATCGCCTCGGCCGGGTCTGAAAACAGCGGTGGCACGGCTTTGACTTGTTCGGCCACGATCTCTGCCAGCAGCGAAACAGTCCTGGTTTCCCAGCTAACCTACAAACACTGAAACGGGCTGTCACGGTGACGGGATCGGTACATCTCCATCCGGCTGACTCGGTTCAAACCAACGATAGATGGCTGGCAGCACCAGCAGCGTCAGCGCAGTGGAAGTGATCAGACCGCCGATGACGACGGTGGCGAGTGGGCGCTGCACCTCGGCTCCGGAACTGGCTGAGATAGCCATCGGAATAAAACCCAAGGCACCGCAACAGGCGGTCATTAGCACCGGTCGCAATCGATCGATCGCTCCCTGGATCACAGCATGTCGCTGGGAGTGGCCTTGGTGCCTGAGGTGCCGCACGTGTTCAATCAGCACGACGCCATTCATCACCGCAATGCCAAAGAGCGCGATGAATCCGACACCTGCGGAAATCGAGAATGGCATCTCTCGTGCCCACAACGCCAGTACGCCGCCGGTCGCCGCAATTGGCACGTTGAGGTAGATCAGCATCGCTAGCTTGACCGAGTTGAAGGTGATATACAGCAATGCAAAGATCAGCAGCAGTGCGACGGGGACAGCGATGGACAATCGTTGGGTCGCTTGCTGCAAGTTTTCAAACTGACCGCCCCAGCGGAGCATATAGCCGGCGGGTAGTTCCACCTCTTGATCAACGACCTGCTGAGCTTCTGCGACAAACCCGGCGAGGTCGCGGTCGCGTACATTGCACTGCACGAGGATTCGGCGTCGAACGGAATCGCGACTGATCTCAACGGGGCCGTCTTCCGTCACGATGTCAGCGACCTGCGAGATTGGAATGGGCCTACCTTGCGAATCGTCAATCTTTAGGTTCAGTAGCTGCTGGGTGTCCTCTCTCGATTCAGGTTGCAGGCGGACTTGTAGTGGGAATCGTCGCTGGCCTTCGAACACCTGGCCGATCGTCATGCCGCCCACCGTACTGACGGCGTCGAGGACGTCACGGGTGTTGATGCCGTAGCGTGCCAAGTCGCCACGCCGCACCTTGATACGAAAGTAGGACAGCCCAGCGACCTGTTGGGCCTGCACGTCCGCTGCCCCAGGCACTTGGTTGAGTGCTCGCGCGAGTTCGTCGCCCTTGGTTTTGAGCAGGTCGAGATCATCCCCATAGAGACTCAGCCCAATATCCGAACGAACCCCCGCAACGAGTTCCTGAACTCGCAGTTGGATCGGCTGGGTAAAGCTGTACGAATTGCCGGGCACCTCTCGAAGCAGGGCCGCTTTCATTTTCTTGATGAGGTCCGGCTTTGACTCTCCAGGAGGATACTCTCCATCCGGATCGAGTCGAATGATCATATCGGTTTGGTAGACACCCATTGGGTCATTGGCGATTTCGGGGCGTCCCGTCTTCGAAACGACTGTCTCGACTTGAGGGAATTTCAGCAGCGTCCGTTCCATTGCCTTGGTCATCTCGATTGAGGTCTCCAGCGACACGCTGGGCAACCGCGTGGCTTGGATCGCAATATCACCCTCGTCGAGGGTGGGAACAAACTCGACTCCGAATCGACTCGCGACGAACATGCTGCCGACAAAGAGAACTGCCGAGCTAGCGAGCATTGCCCAGGGGCGGTCCATGGCGAACATCAGCATCGGTCGATAGGTCTGCTTGAGCGAGCGAACAATGAAGGTTTCCTTTTGCTTGACGCGGCGGGCGAGGAACAACGACGCCAGCACGGGCATGACGGTTACCGAGAGGATCAAGGCGGACGTCAGCGCCGTCATGAAAGTGAATGCCATCGGGCGAAACATTTTACCTTCCATGCCTTGCAAGCTCAGGATAGGCAAAAAGACGATGATCACAATCAAACCAGCAAACAGAATCGGTTTGCCAACTTCCTTGGCTGATTCACGGAAGACACTCTCGGGAACTCGTTCGCCGTCGTGGTCTTTCTGATACTGCATGGCACGCCGTACGCAATTCTCGACCATCACCACAGCACCGTCGACGATGACTCCAAAGTCGATCGCCCCGAGACTCATCAGATTGGCTGAGACGCCTGCGTACCGCATGGCAATGAGAGCGCACATCGCCGACAGCGGGATCGCAGCGGCGACGATCAACCCTGCGCGGATGTCGCCTAATAGAATGAATAGGGTCAGGACCACCAACAGCACGCCCAGACCGATGTTTTCGCCGACGGTATGGATTGTTTTGGCTACCAACTCGGTGCGGTCATAGAACGTGTCGATGGAGACGCCAGCAGGCAGAGTCTTTTCAATCTCGGCGATCTTGGCTTTGACGTCGCCTACAACCTGCCGGGAGTTGCCTCCCATGATCATCATCACCATGCCCACGACCGCCTCTCGATCACCATCGCGTGTGACGGCTCCCTGTCGCAGCATCGGGGCAAAAGCAACCTTGGCGACGTCAGCAATTCGAATCGGTGTTCCGTCCCGGTTATCAACGACGATGGTGCGAATGTCGTCGAGAGATCCAATCAAACCCTCGCCACGGATCAGTCGCTGTTCCGCGTTATGGGCGATGTATCCGCCACCCGCGTTCCCGTTGTTCTGGTCGAGCGCGTCGGTGATCTGGGTTAATGAGATGTCATAGTTCTGCATCTTGTTCGGATCGATCTGTACCTCGTAGGTCTTCAATGCGCCGCCGAAGGTGTTGACTTCGATGACACCTGGAACGCTGCGCAGTTGAAAGGCGATCTGCCAATCGAGGATCGTTCGGAGGTCGGTCAGTGAGTGCTCGTAGCCTGGATCGGCCCGCACCTCGAACTGGTAGATCTCGCTCATCCCAGTCGCGATCGGCCCCAGTTCCGGTGTGCCCATCCCAGGTGGAATCGCTTCGCGAGCTTTGAGCAGGCGTTCACTGATAAGATTGCGCGCCCAATAGATGTCAGTGCCGTCTTCAAAGGCGACCGTCACCGCCGACAAACCAAACCGACTGATGGATCGAATCTCGTCCACCTTAGGAATGCCGCTCATCGCATTCTCGATCGGGAAGGTAATGAACTGCTCCACCTCAACGGGGCCGAGCGACGGAGAATTCGTCAGTACTTGGACCTGAACGTTGGTCAGATCAGGCACCGCATCGAGCGGGATCGTCGACGCGGCAAACACGCCCATCCCCAAGATGGCCAGTGACAGGAGGACGACGATGAATCGATTGTTCAGAGAGAAGTCGATTAGAAATTTAACCATGGCTATTCTTCTCCCATCAGCTCAGCGAGCAACTGTGACTTCAGAATGAATCCGCCTTGCGTGACGACCGGAGTTTCCTCCTGCAATCCCGCTTCGACGATGACCGATTTCTCGTCCGACATTCCGAGTTCGACATCACGACGGAGGAACTCGTCCTGTCCACTGAGAACAAATACAAAAGTTCTTCCCTCGTGTTCCTGCACCGCCGACGACGGGATGAGGACTGACTTCGTTTCCCGAGAGATCGGTACATCGATGTTCACGAACATGCCTGGCTTGAGATGGCCACCGTCATTGTCGGCAACCGCTCGCAGTGAGATCGTGCGGGTGGCTTCGTCCATGACGTCGCCGGTATAGAAAACCTTGGCCCTGAAATCGCTTTCCGGCAGGGCATCATTCTGCAGCGTAACGATCTGGTTTTGGAGAGAATCGAGCAGCGGCAGATGTTCTTCGTAGACGTTCACCGTCACCCAAACCGTCGACAGGTCCGCGATACTGAACAACAGAACGTCCGGCCGGATCTGCTCACTGAGCACCACATCTTTGGTGAGCACCGTGCCATCGAACGGAGCCCGGATTGCGTAGTGTGACAGGGTTTCGCCATGGTGGACCGGATCGATATCATCGATCTCCGCAGCGGGAACATTGAGGATTCGCAAACTCGTGGCTGAGACGAGAGCTTTCGCTTCGGCCATCTTGACCGCTTGGGAGGAGATCAGCGTCGAGGTGTGCAGTTCGTGCTGAATCTGTTCAATGCGTGATTGAAAGGTTGCTTGGTCAGCATTGCGATTGGCTCGTGCTGTTAACAATTGCTTTCCCGATACCGCGCCTGTCTGAGCGATACCGTCCAAGCGAATCACATCCGCTTCGGACTTCAAGAAGGCCGCGTAGGACGCGAGGACTCGTTCGCGAAAGTCTCCCATCGGCCGATCACGAAATCGTCGCTCGATCTCTTCGATGCTCGTGTCATTTCGGAGTGCAGAGAGTAACTCCTTCGCGTTGGCCGCGATTCGAGTCTGCATCTCGTCCTGGATATCCGCCAATTCGACTTGCAACCGATCCTGGTAGAGTTGCAGCTTGGCCTCGCCCACCTCGCGACTGTGAATAATCGCCAACAAATCGCCCGCCTCGACGCGTTGGCCCAAGCTCACTGGAACATCACTGACGGTCCCTTCGACCATCGAGAAAATGTGTGCCAGCCGGTCTTGATTGAGCGTTATCTTGCCCGTCAACCGAATGTTCGTCTCCAAAGCTCGGCGTCGAGCTGGCTCGATTTGGATTCCCGCGGAGCCCCACTGCTCCTTCGGGAAGGCAACGACAGCGTCATTCGCATCGGCGAGAACGGCCGGGTCGTCTGATGGCGATTGAGCGGTCGCTGGCGAGATTGAATTAAGAATGCCGAGGGCGATCAGCGAGAACGATCGCGTCGGTCTCGCGAAACCGCATCGGACGATGGCAGGGCAGGTTGGGGGCATCGAGCAGTACTCCGACTGACTGTTGTTGAAGATGGGACACACGTAGAGGCTGAAATCAAAGCGGCGAGAAAGGGTGAGCTCAAGCAAACACCAGCGCGCACGACTGCCTGCATTCTCAAAAGGCACGGCTCGGCCTTTGGTGACCGGCAGCAGCGAACAGCTAGTTCACAAAAGAAGACTCACCCAGCCGACTAGCAGCGGATGACGCCCAACAGTTCGGGCAGAGATTGCCGACAGTGCAGGACCGCAGCGCTTTGAAAGCTCAGCTGGCGCTGCGGCGGCAGCGAGGGACGATCAAGCGTACGCCAATCCTTGGACGTCAGGCAATCCAAAGAGGAAATGCCGGGTGACGCCAAGGGAGCATCCAGACGCCCCGTCACGACCGGAGCCACGCACTGCGGGACGTCGCCAACCTCGAGATTGGCGTAGTGGTCCGCCGGGTAAACCCAATGCCAATGCCAATCGCTTGAGCGGTCTCCAGCCTCGGCACAACCACCGTGATAACAATGGAGATGCCAGGCCAGCTGCGTGTCCGAGACTCGCGACGAGTAATCGCTGTGGCGATGTCCCACTGGGATCGGCGCAGGCCAAGCCATCAACACGAGAAGCACAATCTCGGTCAACAGAGGGGCAGACGAGCGAACGAACTTCGGCAACATGGGTACCACATGAAGAAAGAAGAAAGCATTTTTTGCTTTCATCGAAATCAGTGTAGTTTCGGGCCGGTACCTGTCAACACAACGGCATCCTCAGTGCGAAGAAGTAAGCTGCGTCTACGAAACACATGAAAGATTGCACGCCCGCCTGGATCGAGGGGATTCGTATCGTCGTCCGGACAATCCTCACAACCGGTACCCCGTATTGTGCGGACTCAATGCATTGCACCGATTCGTCTTATTATGAGGTGTTCACTACGTCGATGCGGAGAACAGGCTGGTCAATTTCCATCCACAGGAAGGTGCATCGGGTGAACATATCAACAATGACTGGCGTTTCGGTTTCCAGGCGGCAGCACAAGCGACTGCTATTGTTAGCGGTCTTAGGGACAACGACCATGGGCCTGGCGACTGGTTGCCAATCGTTGCGACCGCGCAGTCTATTTTCGGACCCCGCTCCGCTGCACGCGGCTCCCCGGATCGCGGAGACGCCCCCCCAGACAGAGAGGGGCGATCAGAAAGCGACAGAGGGAGACGTTTCTGCACCGGCTACGCCCGGAGATACGCCCGGAGATACGCCCGCTCAGGCGGATGTGGTCAATCCGGTGGGCTACACCGACGAGGTGGATCCGATCGACGCGGCTACTTCGCCCAGCGACACACTGACCTCGTTTACGGATCTGATCTCGCAGAACGAGAACCTGCAGACGATCGGTTCAGGCAACACCTCGGGCAGTTACCCAAGTAGTTCGATAGAACCATCCGGTGGCATCACCCTCGATGTGATCGAGTCGATTGCGCTGTCGAACAATCCGACAATCGCCGAACTGGTCGCGACGACTCAAAAGGCAGCCGGCTTTAAAACCCAGGTCGGGCTGCGTGCCAATCCGACGGTCGGTTACAACGCCAACCAATTGGCCGACGCCAACACCGACCAGCACACGGTATATATTTCTCAGACGATCATTACAGCGGACAAGCTAGCTCTCAACCGCAATGTGCTCAACGAGGCACTGCGTGCCCAGCTCTTCCAGCTCGAAGCGCAAAAATACCGAGTCGCTACTGATATTCGAACCACTTTCTACGCCGCCCTTGCTGCCCAACGACGAGTCAGCTTGATCAGTGACTTCCAATCGGTTGCCGACAAGGGGTTGGAATTGGCGGAGTTGCGGAAAAAGGGGCAGGAGGGCTCGCAACTGGACGTCGTACAAGCGGAGGTCCAAAAGAACGAAATCGATCTGTTGCTGCAGCAGGCTGAGATCCAATTTCAGGCTGCATGGCGGGAAATGGCGGCCCTCGCAGGGAATCCCGGGATGCAACCAGAGCCCCTGATCGGAGAGCTACCGGCCGCTGCGAGTGATTTGGATTGGCAGGACGTGGCGGCGACCATGGTCACATCGAGCCCTGAATATCAGGCCGCCCGGGCTCGGGTCACTCAAGCCAGGGCCAACGTCAGTCGTCAGGAGATTCAGAAGATCCCGAACCTCAACGTGAACTTGGGTGCTGGGTCGGACCGGGCAACGGGAGAGGGCCTGATCAATTTCTCCATCGGCGCTCCCATTCCGGTCTTCAACAAGAACCAGGGCAATATCTCGGCGGCACTCGCGGAGTACATTCGAGCCTGCCGTGAGGTGGAACGGGTCGAGAATTCGATTCGTGCTCGGTTGGCGGAGGTCTCCAACGACTACGGATCATCGCGCGTCGCGGTAGAGCGTTACTCGCACCTCATCTTGCCCAATGCAGCGGAGTCGCTCGAGCTGGCCGAAATCGCCTATAAGGCTGGTGAAACGAGCTTCGTGCAGGTACTCGTCGCCCGGCGAACATACTTCGACACCAATTTGAGGTTTGTTGCTGCCCAAAGACTGCTGGCTCAATCCCGAGCCCGCGTTGATGGCTATGTGCTCACCGGAGCCTTGAATGCAGTGATCGACGGCAGCGGCAGTGCGAGTCTGCGGGGGCAAACGCTTAGTCAGCAGTAGGCAGCGATGCCGGCCCGTCGATCGCGATCGAGCGGCATGAAAGCCTTGCCAGGGAATTCCATCCTGGCTTGGGGGGCTGCCATCATCGTGGTAAGTTGCTTTGGCAAACGATTTCACGTTCTCTCCAAAGTGACCCTATGTCGATCGACACCTACGCCATCTGCCCCTGCGGCAGCGGCAAAAAAATCAAATTCTGCAAGTGCAAGGACTCCGTGCATGAACTCGATCAGGTGAGTACCATGATCGAGGGTGGACAGCTCGTGCCGGCTTTGGATCGGCTGGCCTCGATCCTCGACCAGCATCCCGACGCCGCCTGGGCGTTGGCGATTCGCGGACGCTTGCTAATGGACCTGCGCGAGTATGGCGCCCTGACAGAGAATGCAGAGCGATTTTCACGGCTGCAGCCCGCCAACCCGCTGGCCCTGACGCAGAGCGCCGCAGCGGCAATGTTCTCTCAGGATCTCGGCAGGGCGACCGAGTTGATGCTGGAAGCACTCACCGAGAGCGCCCAGAATGTCGACTCATTCGTACTCGATGTGGCTTCCCTGTTGGCGTACGGTTTGGCGGGCAATGGCATCCTGCTGACCGCGCGAATCTACGCCACCTTGGCGTTCGTGTCCGAAGGCTACGAAGGCGCCAACATGGCCGCCAACGTGCTGCAACAGATCAATCGCGACCCATCGGTCAATCTACTGGCGAAGGTGTTGCCGCAGATGCAGTCACGTCCCGACGACGTTGACTGGGCCGAGCGGTTCGATGAGGCCAGCCTACTGTTGGCCAATAACAAAATTGCGTTGGCAGAGAACAAGCTCGAATCACTGCAGCGTATCGCTCCTTCGCAACCCGCGGTCCTGTCGGGATTGTTGACCTGTGCTCTCTGGCGCGGCGACTACGAGAAACAGATCAGTCTGCTGACGAAGCTTTCCGAGTGCGAGGACTTGTCGGCAGACGAAAGGGCTCGTTACCTGGCAACCTCATTTGTGGTCGGCCCAGACAGCGAACCGATTTCGGTCGAGAAACGCTCGTTGACGGCTGAGGTCGAGTCGCTCGATGAAACCACGTTGTCCCTCTCATCGCACTCGCGTTTCGCCGACCTGCCCCCCGAATTCCTGCAGCAGCTCAAGGGCGAGAGCGAAATTGGACCGCGAGCCGCATTCCAACTGCTCGACCGCGAACCGCCGACTACCGATGGGGTGCCGAGCGATCTCGATCAGGTCCCCGAGTCAATTGGCCTGGTCACCCTCTACGGCCGCGAGACCGATCGCGCTGCCCGAGTGGAAGTTGTCGGTGTGACGGCAGCAAACGAACAGACAGCCCGAGAACAGCTCGGACTCGCCCTGCCCGGACTGCATTTTAACTCCGAGCGGGAAGGCGCTCTGCCGCTGCACTACGAAGCGATGATCCAACCGGGCGGGCTGAAGATTACCGATGCTCAGGCGTTCGATACCCTGCAACAGGACCTTTTCCTGTCGCGATCGGTGGCGAAACTCTCTGAAACCGCCATTCCGCTGCTCAACAATCAATCGCTCAAAGACACCGCCGGGGACGATTCCAGCTGGCTGGCCCGGGCGGCAGTCATCCGCTATCTCGAGGGAGAAGATTCGCTCATTGCACGGGATGAGAGATTTGTCGAGCAACTCTGTGAAATCGGCAACCGCCCGGCCCCCGAAGCGATCCGGCCCGAGGGCGATGATGTCGAAAGCATCCCCTCCTACGACCTCAACCGTATCGATCCCTCGGGCATCGATGCGGAGAACCTCATCTATCTCGTGCAACGAGCCCAACAGGTCTCGGCGACCAAAATTGGACGGCAAGCCTCACGCAAATTGCTACAGATGGACTTGTCCAACCAAGGCGAAATCGCTGGTGCCAAACTGGTCGCATACTCGTACCTGATGCAAGCAGCTACCAGTACCGCCGAGGCCATCGAGAACCTCGAGGCCGCCAAAGAGTATGCCAAAACACAGGCGATCTCGAACGCCTCGTTGTTGCTGGCCGAGGTCCCCTTGCGATTGCGATCCGGAGATAGCGAGAAGTTCCAGGAGTGCGTCCAAACCATCGCTCGAGAGCATGGGCAAGACCCTGAAGTGATGGGGCGATTGCAACAACTTCTCATGCAGTTCGGCCTTATCCGTCCCGATGGATCCCCTGCTCAGGCACCACGCGGGCCGGCCGCGGATTCTGGCGGAGGCGGATTATGGACCCCTGGCGGAGGCGAAGCTCCCGCCGCACCTCCGGCTGGCGGTGGTGCCCAACCATCCGCTGGGTCGAGCAAACTATGGGTTCCTGGGATGGATTGAGTCCAACTCTGGGGCCTCGCGTTCTCGGAAGCCCACGGGCTTCCGAGTTGGGCCTTCACCTACCAGCGGGTCTCCATCTGACTCACAATCCGTCCGGCGAGGTCCTCAATGGCCTGCTGCATCGCCGTGTCGACGGATTGCCCAGCCTCCGGAACGAGACGTTCGTCTTGGGTGAAGATAATCGCTAGATCGTCGGTAGGGATGACGGAGTTATTGAACAGCAGGCGACCCTGACGATCCGACCACGAAGCGCGGACTTGCACTCCTCCGTCGAGCGCACGCGGATAATCCTCATTCGTTTCGCTAAGCACCGTCTTGCTCTCGCTGATCATCTCGCACTTCAGGATCGTGTCCGCTGATGGGTCAGCGGTGACTTTGTACGGCGTCCGCAATTCGATCTCACGAATCAAGGCTTCCGTCAGCTGCAAGCCAATGTTGTGACGCACGGTGGCGTTGCGGACGACGGGCACATGAACGGTCCGAATCCCCGTGGGAAACAACGCCGCGTTTCCTAAGCGATACGGGGCGCACCCGACGACTGCGACGAGCGATATCGCGACGCAGATCGTCAGGCGAATGGATCGACAATCACGCGTCATTTGCAAAGCTCGCAAGCGATCGTTTCGGTTGTAGTGTTCCATGTTGATCACCGCAGCATGGTCTCATCGTCATCGCTTTCGGGTGATTCAAACTTCGTGATCAATGGGGTCGATTTCTGACTATCGGGAAACACTGCCTTCAACCACGTCAGCCGCTCAGGTGGGACGGGAGGCAATCCTGATATCGCTTCGAGCCGCTCCCGCGACTTGTCAGCGAGCGGAGTACTCGGATAATTGTCGAGAATGTTTTGGTAGTACTTCGCCGCAGCGCGGTTCTCGCTTCGCTTCTCACGATACTGAGCGCGTTCGAAGAGATGTTCCGCTCGGCGATAGGCGACTTCGGCCGCGGCACGGGCAATCATGTCCGCCGTCTCCTGTTCCTGCATTTTGTCGGGGAATCTCTGTCGCGTTTGCTCAATCAGTTTCTCAGCTTCTTCGAGCATCAATCCGCTATACCGAGGCCCACCGTAGATCTCGAGCTTGGCTCGGATCCCGAGCAAGTGAGCGATGAAGAAGTGCTCGCTGTCGGGGAACGTATCACGCAAATCCGTCAGGAACTCATTTGCCATTTCATAGTTGCCCTGGCGAATGTACTCAGCGGCGGCGGCCATCGTCGCGTCATCGGCAAGCCGACCGGTGGGATCGTCATAACGGATCTGGTCGAGCACTCGAATCGCATGCCCATCGACGTCGAGACGAGGGCGAGTCGGATCGAAGAGATTGAGCGACCACCAGCTGCCAGCACGGGCCTTCTCGGTATCGATCCAATACTGAGTGATCTCAAACAGTCGCGAGGCCACCCGATCGCTATGGCGATTGCGAGGAAAGTCCTTTTGGAGCTTTTGATAGGCCTCGGCAGCGTCGGGCAACTGATCGGCAAAAAACAGGCTCTCGCCTTGCATAAAAAGGGCGTCTTGGGAAAGCGCGGAGTCCGGCTCCGCTTCGGCTGCGCGATGGAACAGCTTCGCAGCCTTTTCAAACTTTGACTTTTCTTGCCCCTCGCTGTCTCCGTCGCGGGCCGTCGCGGTGGCCTCATGCGCGGCGGTGCGGAATAGCGAGTCAGCCTCTTGGTAGAGTTCGCGCGCCCGGTTCGGGTCAGATTGTTCGCGACCGGTAACGAAGCGTGCAACTCGGTCGGCATTGCGTTTGGACGATTCCCAAACCGATCCCTCGGTCTCTTGGGCGACCAATGAACAGGGAAGGTTGAAAATCGTCGCCGACAAAACGAGAGCCAGCATGAGTGGCCGCCGTGCCGGGATGCGTGTGCGCTTCTGATTGAGCATCAATATTCCATCATGATTGTCAGGGCTTCGGAGTGGCCTGTCAGCTCCGCGAGCGAATCGTCGTCGGTAAGTACGGCTGCATGCGAAGCATTCGCCCCATCAGCGATTGCATGTATCGAGTGACGAAACCACGTAACGCGGGATACGAAGTTTCACCCACCCGTGGCAACAGCGAACTGAGCGGAAAAACACCATCCTGTTCACTTAACGCCACCTGCCGACTCGTATCGTCCGTCTCGCCGAGCGGCTGGAGCAGTTCCTCGAGCGTTTGCACCGCTGAGTGGCTCAGCATCACCAAAGACGCTTGGCGGGGGCGACAGGCTGCACAAACCACACCGCCACCATCGACGGAAAAGGCGACGTTGTGCGATGTTTCTCGCTCGCCGTGCTCGATCTTCATGCCGCAGATGCAGCACGACCGCGTCGTGGGAGCGTGCCCGAGCAGTCGCAGACACTGACAATCGAACGCCAGCACGGTTTCAGCAACAGGCCCCCGACCATCGATTAACGCCAGGGCAGCCAAAGTGAGGTCAAAGATAGCCTCATGTCGCTCCGAATCGTCCAGCCACCACCTTAGCGTCTCGGCAATGTAATAGCCTGCATAGGTACGTCCGAGCGATCTCTCGCCTCCGCGAAAGCGGCGACGGAGCTTTGACTCGGTCAACAGATCAAGAGTATCACCAGACTTGGCGATTAAAGTGATCCGGCATACCGATAGCAGATCCAACGACCCTTCGAACGGGCCCTTGAGGCGTCGGGCGCCCTTGGCCAGTGCCGAAATGCGCCCCCGGTCTCGTGTCAGTAGCGTGACGACGAGGCTCGTTTCACTAAAATCCACCAGACGCAGGACGATTGCTGTCGTGGAATGATGGCGGCTGGTGTCCGTGCTCAAAGATCGTCGTCGTCGAGTGAGCCATCCGAGCCGGACTCTCCCAACGCGCCCAGCGAAGCGAGCAATTCGCTCATCTCAGCAGCCGCATGGGAATCGCCCTGGCGCCGCGCCTCGTCGATCCCATCACGCAAGAGCGTACGGGCCTCACTGATGCGGTTCAAATCCACCAATTGCTGAGCCGCCATGAAGAACGCGGGAACGTAAGGCGTTGCATCTCGGGTCAGTTCCCCAAGTCGCTGCAAACTGTTTGCCGAATCCCCTTCGCTGCGGTACTCCATCGCTAAGGAATATCGCAAAAACGTGTCAGTGGGGTCTTCCTGAAGCATCGCTTCAATTTTTTCGCGCCGGGACATAAATGCCATGTGATCGAGGGAGGGATGGGCTCAAGAGCGACATTTATCGTCACTTTCGGGTGCTCTCACAACCACGATTTCCCGAGAAATCGTCACAAGCCGCAAAATTGACTCAAAATGACTCGGCCGCCTGACCGATACCACGATGGAACCACCCTTTTGTGCCTCCAGGCGAGAATCCAATGACCCGGTACACCCCTTTCTTCCGATTGAATCCGCAGCGGCGTTCGAGCGGTTTCGCAGCACTTTTCGCTGCCGCCGCCGTTTCGAGTTCCTGCGCGCTGACCAGCGGCCAAATGGCTTCTGCTCAGTCTCACGATGGTTCTCAGGAAATCCGGCAGGTCGCCGGCAACGGTTTGTTGGGTGGCCTGTTCGGTCGCGATTCGGACGAGAGTGAAGAACCGTATCGCAAAGCGACGCCGGTACCAAGCGATCGTGAAGTCAACTGGAGCGGCATCCCGTTTCACAATCCGCAGGATGGACAGACGGCGGGCAACTCCAAAGCCCCGATTCGCGACCCTGGAGCTAACTACCGCGCAGCTCGCTCGGCGCCAGCTCCACGTTCGGTACCGAGCCGGACGCGTTCAGCTGTTCCAACGCCGCCACCAATTGCTTCCTCGACGCCTCGCAAGCTGACCGACAGCCGCGACTCGGGAACGAGCACAACGCTCAGCAGCAGTGGCCGCCCCACCCCGCTGTCGGTAACCCAAAGCAGCCGCCGGGCGCCCAGCCTGCAACCCAAAGCCGTTGTCAGACGCCTCGAGAGCAACCCGCCGGTCCCCGCCGCCGCACCATCGCGGAGCGCCGTGGCCGTTGACGTCCGCCCCGTCGAGCTGGTCCCGAAGGTCAGCCGCAAGGTCATCAAGAGCGTCCCCCGATCACCATCCGCCGTCGTTGCGAAACTCGCAGATAAACCTGCCAACGAAGACATCGCCAAGAAAGTCGATGAGTCAGCAGTCCATGGCGGAACGCTAACGGACGACGAGCCAAGCCAGAAAGTTGCCGCTCAATCGGACGCACCTCGTGTTGCTCAGCAGAGCGTCGCCAAGCCGACGCCTGCGGCACCGGCAGCAACGCCGGCGCCAGTCAATGAGGCTTCCACGGCGACCAAAGTGGCCGCTGCCGAGCCCGCCCAGGATCCGACCCCCGCCAAGCAACCTGCAGCGACGCCCGCTGAATCTACTCAGGTCGCCAAGAGCTCGCCCGCTCCGGCACCCACGCCCGCCTCACCAGAAGTCGCCTCACCCGAGGTCGATGCTCAGCCTCAAACCGAGCAAGTAGCCAAGAGCAGCGTAGCGTCGCTAGGAACACCGACCTTGGCTCTGCCTGCGGACGATACAGAAACAAAGTCTGCCAGCGTGCCACGCATGACCACGTTCGGGAACAGCCACGATGGTGATCGAGCATCCAGTTCGCTGACCGCGTCCGCGCAATCCGGAATCGCCTTGCAACCCATTAGCGATCGGCTGCCGGTCGATGGCATGGAGGCTCCAACCACTCCGCAGAACGGACTGCCTGAATCACATCTCGCTGGCTCCAGCGACTCGTTTGCCCCTCGCGCTCAGACCGCCGCAGGGATGACGACACCGAACTATCACCCCACCGGGTATGGCCTCAACGGCATGCCACCGATCAGCGAGACCAACCTGGCGAACAACTCCCGTGGCGAGACGACCGGCCCACGCAGTTCAGCCCCACGCAGTTCGCAGAATCCTCAGTCGGCACCTCATGCCCAGCCTGCAACGACGCCGCAGGTCAATGGTCAATCGAACTCGGCAGTCAACGTGACCGCCAACTCCAATGCCTCAGCGACAGAACTGCCTGGGATCCGAGTGATCACATCGGGACCACGCCAAGTCATGATTCGGCAAACCCATTCCTACGAAATCCGTGTCGAGAATCGCGGATCGATCGATGCGAAGGGCCTGACGGTCCGCGCTCATATTCCCGACTGGGCTGATGTTGTTGGTCAGCAAGCCTCGCACGGTGACGTCGCCGCGGCGACGGAGGAGCAAGTCCGCAACCTGAACTGGAAGATCGATCACCTCAATGCGGGTCAAAGCGAAACCCTGAACGTACGTCTCAAAGCCGCCCGTTCGGGAACCCACGACCTCGATGTGGACTGGACGCTCGCACCCCAGAAACGTGTCGTGCGGGTCACCGTCCAGGAACCTGAACTCGCCCTGACGATCGACGGTCCCGATGAAGTCGTCTTCGGTGAATCGAAGACCTACCAAATCCGCGTTTTGAACGCCGGCGACGGGATCGCGCCCGACGTCGTCTTCACACTCAGCCCGGACTCAAACTCACCTCAGAGCCAACGGATTGGTGACATTCCCGCCGGAAAAGAGGCTCAGTTTGAAGTCGAGCTGACTGCTCAGGATCTAGGCGAATTGAAGATCCACGGAATCGCAGTGGGCGACCTCGAACTCAAAGCGGCCGCTGACAAGACCGTGCGTGTCCTCGCCGCGGAACTCGAAGCTGTCCTGGCCGGCCCGGAAGTGAAGTACCAAGACACCGAAGCGGTGTATCAATTGGAACTCGCTAATCGTGGCAAGACCGCTAGCGAAAACGTCGTCGCGACTCTGCAACTGCCCGTCGGTGTGACCTACCAAGGCGGCATGGAAGGAGCGACCATGATCGACAACCAATTGCGTTGGAAGATCGCGTCCCTGCCCGCTGGTGCTGTTCGCAACTACCAGTTCCATTGCAACATGGACACGACCGGAAAGCATCAGTTCGCTTTCCAGTGCGAAGGCAGTGCCGCGGGCAAGACAAGCGTGAACATCGACACGAATGTCGAAGCGATTGCCGACCTGGTACTCTCGGTTGTCGATCCCACCGCACCGGCACCTGTTGGGGAAGAAGTGGCCTACGAAGTCGTGATTCGCAATCGCGGCAGCAAGCCAGCAATGGATGTGCAAGCGGTTGCCCAATTCAGCAGCGGAATCGAGCCTAAAACGATCAGCGGACTCGCAGGCAAGGTCGTCACGGGACAAGTCCTCGTGGACCCCATCGCCCGGATCGACGCCGGTGAAGAAGTTCGCATGACCATCGTCGCGAAAGCCGAGAGTGGTGGCCATCATCGCTTCCGAACCGAAGTCCGCAGCGGTGACACGGTGCTCGTCGCCGAGGAGGCGACTCACTACCTCGCTCCCAAGACCCAGCGGATCACACGCCGCAGCGGTCCCCAAGCGGAGCAGGCCGACCAGCCAGTGCGTTGAATCGGTGGGACATAGTCGACCGACGGCTCCGCCCGTCGCGAGCTCAAGCACTCTCTCCCAGCTCAAACAACCGGAGTCGTTTGCTACATAGTCGACCGACGGCTCCGCCCGTCGCGAGCCCAAGCACTCTCTCCCAGCCCAAACAACCGGAGTCGTTTGGCGACATAGTCGACCGACGGCTCCGCCCGTCGCGAGCCCAAGCACTCTCTCCCAGCTCAAACAACCGGAGTCGTTTGGCGACATAGTCGACCGACGGCTCCGCCCGTCGCGAGCCCAAGCACTCTCTCCCAGCTCAAACAGCCGGAGTCGTTTGCGACATAGTCGACCGACGGCTCCGCCCGTCGCGAGCCCAAGCACTCTCTCCCAGCTCAAACAGCCGGAGTCGTTTGCGACATAGTCGACCGACGGCTCCGCCCGTCGCGAGCTCAAGCACTCCCTCCCAGCTCAAACAACCGGAGTCGTTTGCGACATAGTCGACCGACGGCTCCGCCCGTCGCGAGCCCGAGCACTCCCGCCCAAGCTCAAACAATCGGAGTCGTTTGGCGACATAGTCGCAGCCATCAATCCAAACAGCCCACTTCCTCTCGCTGGTCGGCATAAAAACCGGTGCAAGCAAGGTGTGCCAGAGACGTGTATGATGGCGGGTCATCGACTCACCCCACCCACCAGCGTCTCCGGAGTACTCAATGCGACTCGCAGCAACCCTGCTATGCCTCACGGTTTGTTTGAACTCGACGGCCACAGCCGACGATCGTCCGCCGAACGTGGTGGTCATCTTCATCGATGACATGGGCTACGAAGACATCGGCCCGTTTGGCGCCGAGGGGATTGAGACTCCGCACCTCGACAAGATGGCGGAGAACGGACGTCGGTTCACGGATTTCGTTGTTTCCTCTGCCGTTTGCTCGGCTTCTCGAGCCGCCTTGATGACGGGGTGCTACCATCGGCGCGTCGGGATCTCCGGTGCTTTGGGGCCCCATGCCCGGACCGGTATCAATCCGGACGAAGTCACCTTGGCGGAGCTGTGCAAGCAAAAGGGCTATGCGACAGCGATCTTTGGAAAATGGCACCTCGGCCTCCAAAAGAAGTTCTTGCCACTCCAGCATGGATTCGACGAGTACCTCGGACTGCCCTACAGCAACGACATGTGGCCCTACCATCCCAATGTCATGCATCTTCCGATGAAAGAACGGCTGAAGCGTTGGCCTGATCTACCATTGATCGAGGGCAACGAGATCATCAATCCGAAAGTGACCCCGAAGGACCAGGAACAACTCACCACTGAGTACACCGAACACGCAGTCGATTTCATTCACCGCAACAAAGAGAACCCGTTCTTTTTGTACGTGCCTCACAGCATGGTGCATGTGCCGCTGTACGTCTCGGAGAAGTTCAAAGGCAAGAGTTCACGCGGACTCTTTGGGGATGTGGTGATGGAGGTCGATTGGTCGGTCGGACAGATCAACGCCGCGCTGCAAGAGGAGGGGTTGGACGACAATACCTTGGTCATCTTTACCTCTGACAATGGTCCGTGGCTCAGCTATGGCGATCACGCCGGAACGACGCAGTTGCGAGAGGGCAAAGGGACGATGTTCGAGGGCGGGTACCGCGAGCCGACCCTCATGCAGTGGACTGGAAAGATCCCGGCGGGCACATCCTGCGACCAGCTCGCGTCGACGATCGACATCCTGCCCACTGTGGCTGCATTGATCGGCGCCGACCTCCCCGAGCATCCTATCGACGGCAAGGACATTCGCCCTCTGATCTTTGGCGACCCGGGAGCGAAGTCCCCTCACGAAGCATTTTATTGCTACTACGGTGGTGGGGAACTGCGAGCGATTCGAAATGATCGTTGGAAATTGCACTTCCCTCATTCCTATCGGACTCTCGCGGGCCGGGAGGGTGGCAGCGGTGGTACGCCTTCCCGCTATGAGCAGGCGAAGATCGGTCGCGCTCTTTTCGATCTCGACAACGACGTGAACGAAACCAACAATGTGATCGATGATCATCCCGAAATCGTGGAACTGCTCGAGAAGCACGCCGAGGCGGCCCGCGCCGACCTGGGCGACCGACTGACGAAACGGAAAGGTTCCGGAATCCGCCCGGCGGGCAAAATGTAGTCGGGGCAATCCATTGCCACCGCGATCTCGCTCGAATCGACAACTGCGAGTCAGCGTGAGGATACCAGTGAGTATCGGCGCACTCGCAGCACGGGACTCGGACCGGCGTCGCCGAATTTGACTCAGCTCCGGTCAGAGCCGCTCAGTGTGTCACGGCTTTTTCACCCGTCTATCACCCCGCCCGCACCGCCATGCTCTCCATCCTGGCCCAATTCGAATCTGCGACGAACCTGGATGGTCAGCTGTCCTGGCTGAGCCAGTTGCCATGGTTGTTGCTGATTTTGTTGAGCCTGCCGTTGGTGATCGCAGCGCTAGCAACACGCGTTTTCCCAACCCGGTTCTGGGCCGGTTCACTCGCGATCCCGATCGCGTGTAGCGTGCTGGTCGTCGTCTCACCCGATTGGCTGGTGATCGTGGCACTCGTCGATGCAATGATTCTCATTGTCTCGGCAGTCGACTACGGATTGCTGTGGCGAGGCAGTGGCGGACGCCGATGCGTGGGCATCGAGGTCGAACGGGAGATTCCACGCACCGGATCGCTCGGCGTCGCAATGGACAGTATTCTCCGGATCCGCAACCGCACCTCGATGCGGTTGATCGGTGAGTTCTGCGACGATTTGCCCGAACACTTCTCAGCCGAACCGAGTTCGCACTCGCTCGATCTGCGAACCGGCATGGAAACGGCAGCGATCGGCCATCTAACCGCTCATCGACGTGGGGCTTTTAAGCTGCAGTGGTGCTACTTGAGGATCAACAGTCCACTGCGACTTTGGCAGCGGCAGATCAGGATCGCCGTCCGCGACCGGGTGAACATCTACCCCGACATGAAACAGCTCGCCGACTATGCGATGCTGGCCCGCACGAATCGGCTCAGCCTGATTGGGGTGCGGCGAACACGCCGGATCGGCCAGGACAGCGACTTCGAGCGGCTCCGCGATTACACACGCGATGATCACTATCGACATATTGATTGGCGCAGCACCGCGAGACGGAACAAACTCACAGTTCGTCAATTTCAAAGTGACCAGAGCCAACGGCTGATCTTCATGCTCGATTGCGGGCGAATGATGACCAATCACCGAGACGGTTACTCGCTGTTGGATCACGCACTCAATTCAGCATTGATGATGGCCTATGTGGCGTTGCAACAAGGCGACGCGGTCGGAATGATCTGTTTCAGCGACCGGGTGCATGCCTACATTCCGCCCCGGGGCGGCGCCAGTCAAATGAATCGATTGCTGCAGGCTGGGTTTGATCAGTTTCCTCGGATGGTGGAGTCACGGTATGACCTCGCATTCCTACACCTCAGTTCACGCTGCAAACGCCGTTCGCTGGTGACGTTGATGACCAACGTGATCGACGAAGTCAACGCAGAGGTGGTTGTGGATTACCTCTCGAATCTAGGCGGGACGCACCTCCCGTTGGCGGTCTTGCTGCGTGATCGTGAGATGTTTGACGCGGCCGACGCGCCTCATCACGCGGCCTCGGTCGCTCGGGCCGCGACGCCCGCAGGCGAGGCCCCACCGCGTGATATCGACACCGTGGATGAGTTCACCATGTACCGCGCCGCAGCGGCGGCGGACATTTTGGTGTGGCGTGAGGAGGTTTTGACGGGCCTGCGGCATCGTGGCGTGCTCGTCGTCGACGCCTTCCCCGATGAACTCACCGCCCCCCTGGTCAATCAGTACCTCGAGGTCAAAGCCAAGCACTTGCTGTGAAGTGCATCTGCTCGCAGGCCGCCGCCCGCTGGCGGAAGGAGACAATTCCCCAGTAAAACGGCCGCTTGGGACCGCTCGGGTGGCGCCCCAGAAGATGGACTCGCCCCGGGATGCCAATCTCGCCTATACTCCCCAGAGGGAGCCTTGTGGCATGTCTGCCATCACCCCTGGAAATTCCTCTGACACCCGTCCCCTCCATTTTCGCTCGTGAATTGATGAGTTCGACCGCCACCTCACCCGTGCCCGCTGACGCCGCTTGCGATTCTCGCCCTTCGATCAGGGTTTACAACACGCTCAGCAAGACGAAAGAGCCTTTCTTGCCGCTCCGCCCGCCACGGGTAGGCATGTATCTGTGTGGCCCAACGGTCTACGCCGAATCGCACATCGGGCATATGGTTGGCCCGGTGATTTTTGACACGATCAAGCGGTTCCTGACGTACTGCGGCTACGACGTCACGTTCGTCGTCAATATCACCGATGTGGATGACAAGCTCATCAACAAGAGTGTCGAACGCGGCATCCCGATGAGTCAGATCGCTGTCGAGATGACAGCGGACTATCTCGCTAACCTAAAAGAACTCGGCGTCAACCAGATCAACCATCTGCCTCGCGCCACCGACCACATGGACCAAATCATTGCGTTCATCGGTTCCCTCGAGGAGAAGGGCTTCGCCTACGCGGTCGAGGGCGATGTCTTTTTCGACGTCACCAAAGACGCCGGTTATGGGCAGTTGTCCAATCGCAGTGTCGATGCCCAACAGGGCGAGGGTGGCGGCGCGGCGGCCAAGAAACGCAACCCAGGCGACTTCGCGTTATGGAAGTCCGCCCGTTCGGGTGAGCCGAGTTGGGAGAGCCCGTGGGGCGATGGCCGACCGGGATGGCACATTGAGTGTTCCGCGATGAGCCACGAGATCCTGGGCGAAACATTCGACATTCACGGCGGCGGGCTCGACCTGATGTTCCCGCACCACGAGAACGAACGGGCCCAAAGCACCTGTTGCCACGATGCACCGATGGTGAAATACTGGATGCACAACGGCCTGATGCGAGCGGGCGAAAAAGGCAAGATCGGCGGCAAGAGCGACCGCGAAGAACCGACGCCCGAAACGGTAGAGGATGCAGCATCGGGAAAAATCAGCCGTAGCAAGGGCGCCGGCGGCTTGGCCGAACTGATCCGCACCCAGACCGGCGAACGCATCCGCTTCTTCCTGCTGCGAACACACTACCGCAGCACCATTATTTACAATGACGAGACGCTCGCCGAAGCCGGCACTTCGCTCGAAGCGTTCTACCGATTCTTCGATCGGTTCGCCGAGATCTCTGATCAGTCGTTCTACGCACTCGAGGCGCCTCGGCGGCGCAGTGAGGGCGACTTCGACCCAGGCCAAGACTCGCTGATCCAAGAAATTCACACCATCCGGACGAAATTCCTCGCCGCGATGGATGACGATTTCAACACGGGGCTCGCCATCAGCGTGCTGTTCGATTCCCTGCGATCGCTCAATCGCTACATCGATGCTGAGAAGCTCAATGCGACCAGTGACCCGGCCTCGCCTGCGGTTGTCCGCTTGGTGCGTGCCACCACCGTGATCGCGGAACTTGCTCGCGTGCTCGGTTTGTTCGTCCGTCCGCCGATCGCTGCGGGTGGCGATGAGTCGGCCAGTGAATTGCTCGATGGCGTCGTGCGTCTGTTGATCGAGCTGCGGAAGGAAGCCCGCGAGCGGAAAGACTATGCAACCGGTGATGCGATTCGTGATCGTCTCTCGGCGCTCGGTGTCGCACTACTGGACAAGAAAGAGGGAACGTCTTGGGAACGCAGCTCGTAGCCGATCGGCCTGACGCCTTTCAGTGCATCCTCGGTATCGACCCCGGCCTAAACACGACAGGGTACGCTGTCGTCAGTCGCGATGGGGGCAATCTGCGTCTGGTCGAGGCGGGCATCGTCCGCAGCCGAGCCCGCGATACGCTGCCAATGCGTTTGAAGGAGCTCAGCGATGGGATTCGCGAAGTCATTGCAGCCCATCCGATCGACGCCATGGCGCTCGAACAGCTTTTTTCACACTATGAACGGCCGCGCACAGCGATTCTGATGGGGCATGCCCGAGGGGTGATCTGTCTCGCCGCCGGGGAGGCGAATCTCGAGATTTGTCACTATGAGCCGACCCGCGTCAAGAAAGTCATGACGGGCAACGGACGAGCCTCAAAATCACAGATGCAGCTCGCGGTGAAGCTGCAGCTCGGACTCGAATCTGTCCCTGAACCCAACGACGTCGCCGATGCCATGGCGATCGCGCTAACCGGGCACTACCTCGCCGGCAATCCGCTGGCGGCTTAGATTCCCGTTGTCTGACGCCAAGTTTGGGCCATCAATGAGTGGCCAGCGAGCGTGGGGTGGACGCCATCGGCTGCCCAGTACTCGGGCGCGGTGACTTTGCTCGCCTCGTCAAACATCTCTTGAAATGGCACCCATTCGAGCGATCGTTCGCTGGCGACTCGGCGAGCGGCTTCACGGCGCTGCGTGAACTCGGGGAACCACTCGTCATTCACCGCTCCGCAACGCAGTACGAAGGGTTCGCAGATGACAATCCTGGTGTCGGGAAGCTTCGACTGTGTTTCCTCCAGAAGGGCTTTAAAACCGGACTCATAGTCAGCCACGGTGCCATCGTATTTTCCGCTGAGTTTGTGCCAGATATCATTGACTCCGATCAGAATACTCAGCACGGCTGGCTTCAGATCGAGGCAATCGGCTTGCCAGCGGGCGGCGAGATCGGGGACTTTGTTGCCGCTGATCCCGCGGTTGTAGACTTTCAGTTGTTCGTCGGCATGGTCCCGTAACAACTCGGTGGCGAGCAGCATCGGATAGCCATTGCCGAGTGCTCGTGCATCGTTGGCGACGTCGCGTGGGCGAGCGCGGCCTGCATCGGTGATCGAGTCACCTTGAAAGAGTATCGTCGCGCCTTGCGGGAGGACCGACTCGGACGAATCGGTGTCGGCCAGCGGTGCGGCTGCCGCATAGGGGCTGGCGGCGACGCCCGCTACAATCGACGCGGCGGTGGCTTGGAACAGGACTCGACGATCGATGGAGTGCGTCATGGATACTCGTTGTAAGAAAGAGGGCAACGGACGAGAGGGCGTCTATCATACATTCAAATAGACTGCGAGTGCGAAACCTGCCGCCCCGCTGATCAAGATCGCGAGGAGAACAGTCAACCATAGTGTGGAGCGTGACACCGAGCCGCGGCGGCGCTCCGTCGGTGGCGGAGGAATTGGCGGCGCGGAGCGGTTGGGGAAATGAAGGTCAAGGTTGCCGCTCTGGTCGGGCAACGGCGGTGGCGGATCACTCGTGATGCTCGACAGGCCGCCCGATGAAACCGGCGGTTCGTCGAGGATCACTTCGGAATTGCTCACGCCAACTCCTCCCGAATCCAGCGACGCTGTCTTCCACGAAAGATCGTCTCCATCGCCATCTGCTTGCATTCCAAATGCGCTCGGTCGCTGGGTCCGAGCGGGTTCCTCACGCAGCTCGATGCCTCGTTCGGCGAGCCATGATTCGCCTTCATCGGGATGCATCGATGCCCAGGGGCTGAGCCGACGGACGACTTCGTTGGCCGATTCAATTCGCTGATCGACGTCCTTCTCCATCATGTCGGCAATGATCTCGACAAATTCGTCGGATAGCTCAGGGGCAAAGCGACGGGGATCCCAGGGTGCCTGGGTGAGGTGACGTTTGCACTTGCTTCGCGAATCGCCACCGGGGAAGGGCACCTTGCCCGTGATGGCATAGTACAAAGTGCAGCCCAGCGAATAGACATCGCATTGTGGTCCCACCGCATCGGGAGTCCGGATTTGCTCGGGTGAAAGATAGTCGGCCGTGCCTACCACCTTGCCCGCTCTCGGATCGTCATCGGGCGTAGAGATCAACGCCGCCAAACCGACGTCGGCGACCTTGGCGTGCCCTTGGGGCGTGACGAGAATATTGGCGGGCTTGATATCACGGTGAATCAGCCCCGATTCGTGAGCGTAGGCCAGGCCCGCGGCAGCCTGGGCCACGATCGACGCCGCCTGCTGAACGGACAACCGCCCACTCTCCTTAACGAGGCGACGCAGGTCCGTGCCGGGGACGTACTCGGTAACCAAGAAGTGCACGCTGCCCTCCCGTCCGGCATCAAAGGCGCGGACGAGATAGGGACAATCCAACGACGCCTGCAAGCGAATCTCGCGGTGGAAACTCTCGCGGGCTAACTCATCCGACTTGTCGAGCGGCAGGACCTTGATCGCACAGCGGCGGCCCATGATCTCGTGGACGCCCCCGAAAACCTGCCCCATCCCACCCTTGCCGATAAACTCGGTGACGAGGTACGGCCCGAGTGTGAGCTTGGTACGCCCTGCCCGTAGCTGGGTAGCCTGATACGGGGTGATGACATCGTCACGGACCAAGATCGCAGCGATATCGTCACAGAGCGTCTTCCGCTCCGCATCAGACTCGACCTTGGCCGTGCCCGTCTTCTTGCGATCTTGCTTGACCTCCCTGACAGCGGCGCGCCACTGCGACTCGCTGACGAGTTCGCTCAACAATGCCGCTTCACGGAAGACTAAATCGGCCGGTAGCGGTGGACTCATGTAGGCTCGCCCAGTGGGAATAGGACGATCAGATGAACGATTCCATGGCTGCGCTGCGACCAACTGATCCGGTCTCCCTGCGCAGAGATCGATTCAGGGTTTGAAATCTCCGTGAGCCTTGACAGGGATAGCACGCCGGGCGACGGATTGCTCTCAAGAGGTCGTGATAGCGGCGATATCTCGTAGGCCGAATGCACGTCGCGGCAAAAACGCAGGCTCGCAGAGACGCTCCGGCCAGCGGTCTGAATCACACGGAGATGGATCGCCATGCAGTCCGGTTGATCATCGTCGCGTGTTGCCCTGCCGACACTGACGACCTGCACCTCGAGAGAGGCCGGTGAGGGATGGATCAGCCAGCCTCGTTGCGGCGTTGCGGCGGCCGCAGATGTTCCTGACATCTTGACGGGGACCGAGCAGAGTTGATCGCCTTGCGCGAACGATTTTGCCGAGCCAACCGGTTGGCGGATGTCAAATCCGAGGCAATACGATTGCCAGCTCGACCAACCGTCCGATCCAAGCGATTCGGCCGCGACAATCGTGTCGAAGAACCGATCTCCAGGACGACGATGGACGGAGGCGCCCGGACAGGCAATGAGGGTGCTGCGAGTTTCTTCGTCGATGACGAATCCGAGCGATGAGGAAAACGACCGGGCGCTCGTCCGGGCGAGCTTCTCACGCGAAATGGATCGGACTACCGGTGACGACTCCGCCATCGCCATCCGGAGAACTGGGCTGGATCTCCAGGCCTCGGCGACCTGGGTCTCAGCGTCGGAGGCCGCGTCGACACGGATTCGGTAGAGCAGCCGCCGGCTACCGCGTTGAAGCGAATACTGAACCTGCCACTTGGTCGGTTTCGCAGCGCCCGAACCAGTGAGTTCGGCCTCGCCAGGAGGAGTGTCCGGGTTCGGCTGGAACTCACCGGTCAGCTCTAGCACGGCTCGATGCTGCGTGTTCTCGATCGTCTCAAACCGCGTACACACTGTCAGCCACGGGGTTGCCGTCGCGTCCGTTTTGCTCTCGGCGCTGATCGATGATTGCGGAGAAAGCATCAGCCGCAGCGAAAAACGGTTGCCTCGGCCGGGGCCACTGTGGACGGCATCAACCCCACCATGAACCCGGTCAATGGTGACCTCCATGAACTCGTTGCTGAATTGATTGTCATCGAGCATTTTGCCGGGACCGCCTGAAAACCAACGCATCGCCTTTTGCAGTGGTGAAAGCGCATTGGCATCGCTGCCGGCTTGCTTCGTTGCCGCCGTTCCCACCAATGCGAACCCCCAAGCGGGCACATCGGCGATCACTCGGGTGACGGCATCGGCGGTTTCCGCATGGAAAATAGAGCCGCTTTTCGCAGTCACTTTGCCTGCGATGGGCAACCCCAGGCGGGCCGCCGGATGGGTCGGGTGCAGCAAGAGCACGTTCGCTGCGGCAGCGTTCGAGCCGATCGCGGCGGTATCGACAGCGTAGCCGAGCGACGCGGCAATCCGCTGTGGCAAACCGGCTGCGTCGTCTGCAATCTCCGGTGAAGTGGCTGGATCCGAAGCCGGCGGCAGAAATTGGGCGGGGTCCAGCAGGGCGGCGAAGCCGCGCAGATTGGCATCACGCTGCGTTTGCAAGTCGATCGCCGACTGCGTGCGACGTTCGTAGAGATCACCGACCGTCTGCATCGCAGCGGGAGTCGCTCCTGGCGCGGTACCATGGTGAAACGGTCGCTCCCCATCGGTGAAGTAATCATCGATCCGCCAGAACTTGCCGAGACACAACGACCAGGAGGCTGCTCGCCGCACATCATGGAAGCTGTCGCAGCCGCCACCGGGCCAGTGAACAAGTAGGGCCGTGGCGATCTCGCCGCGATCGATGGCCTCGCCCAGCTGCGCGGCCAGGTTGAGGAAGGCTGTCTCGTCGTCGGCATCGATCGGCTTGGCCGTTAACGCCTCGATCTCGTAGTCACCTTCGCCGAGCAAAACTTTGGATTCATCGTCGAAGCCTCGACCGCCGAGAAAGTCCAGCGGGACGATACCGTCAAAACCCGCTGCGGCGATCGACGAGATCCATTCGCCAGCGACACCCCCGCCAAGTCGAGCGTAGACCGTCAATGGCGCCGAGCCGCTTTCCCGTACGGTTCGGATCGCCTCGGCAAGACGCTCTTCGCCTGTCGCGATGGAGTGGGCGTCCATGGAAAAGTCACTCGCAGGCCCACCGCCACACCAACCCACGGCGTCCGGCTGCGGATCGCCCGCTTCCTGGCTGAGTTCCTGCTCGGAACGCTTTAAAGAGGCCCGGAATTGTTCGCGACGATCCGCGTCGCCCTGGAGAATCGCTGTGGCAACGGATTCGTCGACCAAGATATTCTCGGGGGTCGCCAATCCGGTTTGCCTCGCCGCCCGGACTTCTGCTGGATCGGAGGACGTGGGCCGGGTCCGAGCGTCGAGCCATCGCTGGAGCGTGCCGGGGGTCAACAGCGTTAAGTCAATGATCGCGGGATCGGATGAAAAATAGTGATCGCGCTCCTCCGCCAAGGCATCGAAACAATCATGCAGCGCATCGGTGGCCGCCGTGATCTCGCCAGCGAGGAAGTGATCCGCGGCGGCAACGAGCCGCGACTCAAAATAGATTTGATCGAGATTGCTCGTGTAACGCAGGCGGCGGGTGAGAATCTGTGTCTGCCACCACATATAACCGAGTGCGAAGAAGTCCTGCACATCAAGGCTACCCTCGGCCGCACCATCTCTCGCCCCGGACAGCTCTGGCACTACCGCGGCCAATTTCTCCAGTGCGTCCGGTCGGCTCGAGACTCGCACTCGCACCTCGCACGCCGATTCATACCCAGGGTCCTCTGGGGGCAACAGTTCTTCGCGGGAGACAGCATCGCGGTCGACACTGTCACGAAGGTCCCCCGTCAGGGTCGAGATACAGACCTCGGGAATGATCAGCAATCGCCGTAGCGTCTGGGCCGTCGACGCGTTGTCCGCTGTCGATTTTCCGGTCTCGGCCGATGCAGCGGATTCCGCCGGCTCACCGCTCTCGGCCGGATCGGCGGTCTCGGCGTTGGCAGGGTCGGCAACCGGGACGCGGATCGGAGGCGGTGACTCGTCGCTGCGATGCCAGCTCGGTGTCCGCCGCGTCGCCGCGAGCAGACAGGGGTGCCAGGCAACCGTGAGGCCGCCCAAAAGGCTTTGCGCACCGGCAGAATCGAGTCGGGATGGAAAATCTTCGATCGTGCTGCACGGAATTATGACGCAGCACTCAGCAAAAGGCGGCATGAGCGACTAAAATTTGACGTTGAAGGAGGAAAATGTGATACTAATCGGAATTCCTCCCCGCTGGCACCTCCCTGGCAGCGGAAACCATTCGCAATTTTCAAACGTAAACACTGCGTTTCCTTTTCTCCACTCCACTTCTCTCGAAAGACAACCATGGCAGGCTCCGCCGGCGTTTGGGGAATCGAAATCGGTCAAAGTGCCCTGAAAGCACTTCATTGCATCAAAAAAGGCGACGAAATTGTCGCTGACCAATTCGATTTGATCGAATATCCAAAAATTCTTAGTCAACCGGACGCTGATCCCGATGAGTTGATCGCCGATGCGCTCGTCGAACTTCTCGAGCGGCACGAAACCGCCCGCGATCACATCTGCATGAGCGTCCCGGGCCAAAGCGGATTGTCGAAATTTTTCAAACCGCCTCCGGTGGACGTGAAAAAGATCGCTGACATCGTCCGTTACGAAGCCAAACAGCAGATTCCGTTTGAGCTCTCCGACGTGATCTGGGATTACCAGATGATGCCGGGGGCGCAGGTCGAAGAAGGCTACGCCCTGGAGAGTGAAGTCGGGCTGTTCGCGATGAAGCGCGAACAGGCCTACCGGCAGCTCGCACCGTTTGACGAAGCCGACATGCAAGTCGATCTCGTCCAGCTCGCCCCGATCGCGATCTACAACGCAATCGCGTATGATCGCATGAGTGAGCGGTTGGAGACCGAAGAGTTCGATATCGATGAGCCACCGAGCTCGACAGTGATCCTGTCGATCGGTACCGACTCGAGTGATTTGATCATCACCAACGGCTTTCGGATTTGGCAGCGGAGCATGCCGATCGGTGGCAACCACTTCACACGCCAGCTCACGAAAGATCTGAAACTGACGTTTGCCAAGGCCGAGCATCTCAAACGCAACGCGCGTGAGGCGGTCGATCCCAAACTGATTTTTCAAACCATGCGTCCGGTCTTCAACGACCTCGTCACCGAGGTGCAACGATCGATCGGATTCTTCCGCGGGATCGATAAAAAGGCCAACATCACCGAACTGTTGGTGACCGGCAATACCGTCAAAATGCCGGGGTTGGCAGCGTATCTCGGGAAAAACTTGGGCTACGAGGTCCATATTCTCGATCGCTTCAACCGGCTTACCGGCGACGACGTGCTCTCGATGCCGACTTTCCGCGACAACGCTCCGACGTTCGCCGTCTGCTACGGACTCTGTCTGCAAGGGCTCGAGTTGTCTCAGGTCCACACCTCGCTCGTGCCGCGGGAGATTCTGACCCAGCGGATGATTCGGGCCAAGAAGCCGTGGGCACTGTTAGGGTTGAGCGCGTTGCTGATCGGTGCGACTGTGCAGTACATGTTCACCCAGCGGTCGTGGGCGACGACGACCGATGACGTTTGGAAGAACGCGACCAGCGCCGTGTCGCAAATGTCGAGCTACAGTTCGGCCGAAAAGTCCACCGACGCCGACTTGGAAAGTCGTTTGATGTTCCTCAATGAACTCGGTAAGGAAGTCACCGGCAATAACGACGAACGGTTGCTGTGGCTGGAGGTGCTCGAGGCGATCAACCTGATGATCCCACGGGAAGATTATCCCGACGGTGAGATTCCTTCGCCCCGAGAAATGCCGCTGCAGGATCGCAAAGACATCTATATCACCTCGATCGAGAGCAAGCATTTCGAAGACCTCGCGGAATGGTTCACCGAAGATATCGCGACGCGCTACCAAGAGGAGATGGCGAGTTGGTACCGCCAAATGGACCGCTTGCCCCCTGGGGCGATGCCAGAGGATGATAGCCTTGCGGGTGCGGACGCTGACACGGCGGCGAGCAGTTACAGCAGTGCGGATTCGGGCGCGCTCGACGAGGGACCCATCGAAGCCGGTTGGGTGATCCAGCTCAAGGGGTATCACTACTACAACAGTCCGGAACGGATGGGTTTTGAGGGTGCCAACCACGTTCGCCGTCAACTGACGACGAATTTCCTCGAGAAAGAAATCACAATGACCTCGCCCAGTGGTGAGGAACTGACGTTCACGCCGCAGCAAATGGGTTTCAGCTATCCGCTGCAACTCAACGAAAACGAGCCGAAACTCGTTCGTGTGAAGAACCCAGAATACGATCCCACGAGCGTGGCCGCGCAGATCAAACCGCCGCTTGATACCGAGCCTGGAGACGAATTGACGGGGCCGGACGGAGAAAAGGTGATCTACGAGCCGCCAACTCTCGAAGAGCAGCGGTTGGATTTCATCTTCCAAGTCGTTTGGAAACCCGTCCCGCTGCTGGAGCGGATCGAAGCCAAGAAAGCCGCTGAGGAAGCTGCGGCTGCCGCGGCCGAAGCGGAGGCGGAAGCTGCCGCTTTCAACGATGACGTCGCGATGAACCCTTAGTCCCCCCCGACCAGCCCCCTTCTCCTGTCCTCTTTTCTTCTCCACACCACTTCTGCCCACTGGCGCTACCATGGACCAGCTCAAACCCGCGATCGAATTCTTTCAGAAGCATGGCTTTTGGATTGCCGTCGGCCTGATTCTGTTGGGATCGGCTGGTATTTGGTTCAAAGTCACCGGTGACCTGGTCGCCGAGAGTGAGTCCCGCGCATCAGCGATCCGCGGTGATATCTCAAAGGTGAACAGTGTGCGGGGCGAGCTGGACGAGCATCCCAATCCGCTCTCGCACGCGAAGATGGAGGAGATGATCGCGACTCGGGAGGACCAAGTTCTCGAAGCCTGGACGGACGTCTATGAGAAGCAGAAGGATATTTTGGTTTGGCCGGAGAACTTGACTGACGAACTCAAAGACGAATACCGCACGAAAATTCCAATCGAGCAGTATGTGGAATTTCCCGTTCCCGACGAGATGAAGCTGCAGACCTTTCTGTTGAATCAGTACAAGATGTATATCGATAGGACGTTGCCGAAAATCGCCAAGATCGCCGATGCGGAATGGACAGCAAAGTTTGACTCGCAGGCGTCCGGTGGCGGTGGCATGATGGGCATGGGCGGCATGGATTCCGGTGGCGGAATGTACGGTATGGAGTCCGGGATGGGTGATTCTGGAATGGGAATGGGTATGGGGACACGTGACATCGGGATCACGGGTGTCAAGAAAGGCCCACTCGTTCGCTGGTCGGCCACCGCTCAGCAGAATCTGATTTCAGAATTGTTCCCCTGGCAAGGCCGAAGCCCCAATACCCTGGAAGTCTATTACTCGCAGGAAAGTTTGTGGATCCTGAGACAGCTGCTGGCCATCGTCGCCGAAGTCAACGGCAACGCGAAACAGCCTTTCCAAGCCAAGATTCGCGAGATCAAACAACTATCGATGGGTCGCAAGGTCCGGTTCACTGAAGGAGTTTTGGCGACACCATCGAGTCCCGGCGGAATGGGGATGGGCATGGAAATGGATATGGGCATGGGAATGGACAGCGAAATGGATATGGGGATGGGCATGGACATGGGGATGGGCATGGACGGCGGGATGGGGATGGGCATGGATTTTGACCTCATCGATCCTGCTGATAATCGCTACGTCACCCCCGATCACGAACCGATCACGGGAGCTGACCTGCGTGCGGCACTGGAGAGCGATGTTCCCGAAGACGCTCCCCTCAAAGTTGCCAAACGCGTTCCAGTGATGATGTCGGTGCGAATTGACCAACGTGCCGTCGCCGACCTGTTGGCCGCCTGTGGCAGTGCACCGTTGATGGTCGAAGTCGTCCAGACCCGGATTTTCGGCAGCGGTGATGCCCCTGCGGCATCAACGAGCGGCGGGATGGGAATGGACAGCGGGATGGGCATGGGCATGGATAGCGGTATGGGCGGTGGAGGTATGGACAGCGGGATGGGCATGGGGATGGATAGCGGCATGGGTGGTGGCGGTGGCGGCTATGGCGTCCAGGGCCAAGACCAGTTCCCACTCGATGTCAACGTCGAGGTCTACGGTCTCATTCACGTTTACAATCCACCCCGCAAGGACAAACTCGGCGTCGAGCAAGTGACGGCGGAAACCGTGATTGATGGCGAGACCATGGCGGAGAAAGTCGAAGGTGAGAAAGCCGCCGCTGAAACGCCTCAGGCACCGCCTGCTGCAGCCGCGCCTGCCCCGGCAGCAACGCCAACGGAAGATGTGCCAGCTGAGCCGATGGCAGCGCCGCCGGCGGCGGAAGCTCCAGAAAATCCTGGTGCGGCGGCTCCCGATCCGGTACAACCTAATGCTGAGGGCGCCGCGCAACCGGCCGCCTCGTAACCTCTTCGCCTCTCTCTTCTTCTCTCCTCTCGCTTTTCACAGCCAATCTGTCCCACGGTGATGCTCATGGACACTGACAAAATCAAAGACTTCTTCATCCACCACGCCGAGAAAATGGTCGTTGGTGTGGTGATCGCCGCTTCGGTGTGGATGATCTACAGCGGATTGGATTTGCCCGACATGACCGACGAGAAGAACCCTGATACGCTCGCCAGCGATGCCAAACAGGTGCGAGCGAGTATCGACGAAGACCACTCCGATAAGATCCTGCCGCCGCGCCAGCCGACCTTCGATATCGCAGCGGAACTGAAGAAGAAGAACGAGCCGATCCCCTTTGAGGAGTACGTGCCCGAACACCTTTGGGTGCCGCAGAACATCAGCGATACGGTTCGGCGACAAGATCCCGTGCTCTTGGCTCCACGCGCCTTGATGACCAGCGGACATATCGAGTCCTATGCAGTCCTCTCGTCCAGTGGCAACTATGCCGCCAGCACGCTCGAACCTGCGGAAAAGCTAGAAAAGATCGAGCAACAGCCCGTACGACGTCCACCCACGCGGGGACGACGAGGACGAGGCCGCAATGCCATGATGGAAGGAATGGACGGCATGGGCATGGGGATGGACAGTGGCATGATGGGCATGGACGGTATGGGCATGGGCATGGACAGCGGCATGATGGGCATGGACGGCATGGGCATGGATAGCGGCATGATGGGCATGGACAGCGGTATGATGGGTGCCTCAGGGATGACTGGCGCCGGACGTGCCTTCGCTCCAGAAAACAACTTTGGCTACTCCGCCTCCGCAACGAGTTACTCCCAGGGATCGACTAGCAAGAAACCTGTGCCTCAAAGCGCCTGGTTCATCGCAGGTACCGCGGTCATTCCGCACAAGGAGATCGCCGAATCCTATCAAGCGGCCCTGGCGGCCTCAGAGGGCTTCCAACCCCAACGCGATCAACCGTTGTACTTCAATTACGAAATTCAACGAGCGGACGTTACCGATAAAGCGGTCGACGCCTTGGTCGACGGGGACTGGATCAAAATCGGCGACCGGGAAAGTGATCTGAAACGCGCCGCTTTTGTCTGGGCCGGTTTCGCACCCGAACTCGTCCCGTCAGATTACCGGGACCTGAACGTGACCGGATACATTCCCCCGATTCTGCTGAGCGATTATTCGAAGTGGGCGCTGCACCCTCTGATTCCTCTCGTCTCCCGCGATGAGATCGAACGCGAGCGATTTGCTGAGGAACAAGTCACCGCCAAGGAAGTGAGCGCCGAGGACATGGAACTCGCGAATCCAGGAAATCTCGGTGGTGGCGGCATGGGCGGCCAAATGGGGATGTACGAATCGATGGGCTATTCATCGATGGGGATGGACTCGGATATGGGAATGCAGATGGGAATGGGTGTCGCCTATGGTTTGACCACGGTGGACCCAAATCCAGTCGAATACAAAATCATGCGGTTCTTTGATTTCGCCCGTGGTGGTTCCAAGATCAGCCCGATGCCGGGTCACCAGTACGTGTACCGAATTCGCTACGCCGTTCAAGACCCGAACTTCCCTGCCAACCCCAGTCACCAGCCCAAGAGTTCGACGCTCTCGGCAGATGTTTATGCTCGCGTGCAAAATCTGATGACGAAAGCGGAAACGACCGACAAACGTGACTTCCAACTTTGGAGTGACTGGAGTGAGCCGAGCCCGCCAGCCTCACTGCCTAGTTTCAACAAAGTTTATGCTGGAGAAATCAAGAACTCGAAAGGTCGCGAGTTCAAAATCGAAGGCAAGACAGTCGAGTACCACAAGGCGCCACCGACGGCCAATATCGTCAACGAGAATCACAACATTCAGTTCGCTTCTCCGATGCCAGTATGGCTCAATAACGCCACGGAAGGCTCGACCATGAGCTACACGGGCGAAGCGGATTTGATTGACCCGATCAATCTGCAGATCAAGAAGGTAGAAGATGCCAAAGTGCTCTCGGGGACGACCATCATCGATCTCGCCGGAGGACGTCCCTTGGTTGTCGTCGGTGAAGACGCCGAGCTAATGGAGCCTGGCATCGTGTTGATGTTCGACGAAAATGGTGGACTGAGCGTCAAGAGTGAAGTCCAGGACCAGCAGAAGTACCGGATCTACTCCTTCGCCGAAGAGCGTGGTTTGTAATCGGGATGTCCAAACAACACGCCTTCGAGTACTTGGCCGGCACGACACCTACCCAGGCTGGCGATTCGCTAGCCATTATTTACGGCAATGATGCAACGCTCCGTCGTTGGGCAATCGAAAAGCTTGTTGGCGATGGAGATTGGACCCAGTTCGATGGGGATGCTACCCGCTGGTCGGATCTGCGAGATGACCTCGCGACTGCTTCTCTGTTCGACTTTGACGCAGGTGATAAACGCACAGTAGCGGTGCGTTCGGCGGACAAGTTTGTGTCCAATCACCGCAATGAACTCGAGAAATATGTTGCTGCTCCAGGCGACAGTACTCGCTTCGTGATCGAACTGGATTCTCTGGCGAGCAATACGAGGTTGTACAAAGCGGCCGATAAAAACCACCTGCTTGTCGCCTGTGGAAACGCCACCGATACGAAACAGGGCGTCACCGCAGCAACGCGGAGAACGTTCCTGACCGGTTACCTCGCCTCACGGCATCGAGTGAAACTGGCAGCGGGTGCGGCCGACGCATTGATCGAGATGCTCGGTGAAGAGATCGGGATGCTCGATACCGAGATTGCCAAACTCGCATTGTACGTTGATGAAGGCGGCAAGATTGACGAGCCGTTGGTCCGCGATATCGTGGCGGGATGGCAAGGCAAGACGGTCTGGCAGATTACCGATGCAATCGCCAGTGGCGACGCCGCCGAAGCACTGCGGCAACTCGATAAGCTGTTCACGGGTGGGCAAAAAGCAATCGCTCTGTTGCCCCAAATCTCTTGGTCGCTGCGTCGGCTGGGAATGGCGACGACGCTGATCGAGCAGCGCGAACGCAGTGGACGCCCGTGGCAGTTTGAAGACATTCTCTCGACCGCCGGTATTCGTCGTCCGAGTGAGATTCAATCCGCTAAGCAGCAGCTCAAAACGATGGGCCGGCCGCGAGCCCTCCAGCTCCTTGGTTGGCTGCTCGATGCCGATTTGCGGCTCAAAGGCACCCATAGCGCTGATGGCCGAGACCGGTTTATGCTCGAACAACTCGTGCTCCGACTCGCCCGTACCGTTTGAGGCCTCATTATCCATCCACCACGCAGGCAACTGATGCCCATCAACCCACAACGCCTCGACTCACAACGTCTCGGGCGCCGAGCACTCCTGGAAAACAGTACCCTGTTGCTCACTGCGGCATCGATGGCTCCTGCCACCGTGTTTGCGGACGACGTTCCCTCGCCTTTCAAGATCGGCTTGGTGACGGACTTGCACTATGCCGACAAACCGGTGGCGGGAAATCGATACTATCGCGAAACCCTGGCGAAGCTCGAACAGGCCGCCCTGCAATTCGAACAGGCCGATCCCGCCTTCATCGTCGAACTTGGCGATTTGATCGACGCCGCGGACTCAGTCCAGACCGAGCAGAGATATCTCAAAACCATTAACCGTGAATTTGCGACAATTTGCTCGGAGCGACACTACGTCCTCGGGAATCACTGCGTCGACACACTGAGGAAGGAAGAATTTCTAGGCGGTGTCGGCCAAGAGAAATCGTATTATTCGTTTAATCAGGGTGGCTTTCACTTCATCGTGCTCGACGCTTGTTTCCGGAGCGATGGCCAGCCCTATGGACGCAAGAATTCGGTGTGGACCGACGCCAACATCCCACCTGCGGAGCTTGATTGGCTGCAGGCAGACCTGAAATCAAACCAGAGTCCAGTGATCGTGTTCGCTCATCAGCGGCTCGATGTCAGCAACAGTCACGGGGTGAAGAACAATGCGGATGTTCGCAGAGTGCTCGAGGAATCAGGCAATGTGAGAGTGGTCTTCCAAGGCCATAGTCACCAGAACGATCTCAAAGACATCGGTGGGATTCACTACTGCACGTTGGTCGCTATGGTCGAAGGCTCCGGAACCGACAACAACGGCTACTCGACTCTCAACCTTTATCGGGACGGGACGATCGCCGTCGACGGATTCCGCAAACAGGCCGATTACCGCTGGTGAGCGAAACGGATCACTAACCGGGCAAGCATGGACTGAGAACCGCTCAGCAGATGCGAGGAAGTCCCCTGGTATCGTCTGATCAGCAACTGACCATTTTTCAAGTGGCAGTCATCCAGGAGGCAGGATTCTCAAGGCACCGGCATCGAAAGTGTTTAGAATCGCCGCATCAACCCATCCAATCTGGAGAGCCAACCCATGACGTGGTTTCAGCGACTCACCGGGACCGGCGAAGATTCCCCTACACAGATTCGCGCCGAGTTGTCCGTTCGTGATGATTGCCTCGTCTGCCCAGGTGGCCAGCGGATTGCGTTTGGTCGCTTGGAAACACCGCGATTATCGGAACTGCGAGACCGCGTCTCGAAACTGACGACGGAACCGATTTGCTCCACGATCCAGGAAGTCGTTGCTGACGTCCGCCGATTGCATGCCGACCAGGACAACGCGGGAGCCGTGTTTCAAGTTGCTTCGCAATTCAACTTACTCGAAATGACCGGCCCGAGTGTCACGCCCGAACGAGGTGTTGGCATCTACGAAAACGATCCCACCCAAGGACCAGCCTGCGCGATTGCTTGTGGGGCCGGTACGATCTATCGCAACTACTTCGCTCCTGTGGTGGACTCTACGGTTGTTCGGCGAGCAGCGGGCGAATCTTCGGAATTACCAGGCGGGGCGAGCACGTCTGATTTTTCCGAGTGCGTCCTGGGTCAAACCGCCAATCATCAGATCGACTGCTCCGCCGACCTCGGTTCCGAACTCGGTAACACGGATCAGCGACTTTGGACGATGCAGAATGGCTACCTCTTTCCGACCGACGACGGCCTGGCTGAGATCGCTCAAACAATCCGATCGGCTAGCCCACCAGGACGAGAATCACTGCTCGGCTTGCTACGAATCGGATTGCAAATCGATGCTGAAGTCACCATTGCGGATGGTCGGGACCAAGTCTCTGGGCAGCCCGCGTCTGGGCAGCGGGCGTCTGGGCATCGCGTCTCCCAGGCGTACTGCTCGGCGCTACCGGTCGCATACGGCAGGCAGCCGACCGAACAATGGGCCGACTTTGCAAAGCTCATTCTCGATGCGGCCTACGAGGCAACGTTGGCCGCCGCCGTCCTCAACGCAATCCACTCCGGCAACCGCGTGGTCTATCTCACGCTGCTCGGCGGAGGTGTCTTCGGCAATCGAGACCAATGGATCATCGATGCGATCGAGCGAGCGTTCGGGAAACACGTCGACCACAATCTCGACGTCCGCATCGTTTCCTACGGTCATTCCAAACCGGCCGTTGCAGAGCTCGTACGGCGTCTGCAGAACAGCGGCTGATCGTTGCTATTGCTTACGTGCCCGATCCCAAACGCTGCCCATCTCCGTGGGTGGAACATCGCCGGATACTCCGGTTCTGCCTTTCCGCTCGTCATAGCTGATCGAATCTGAATACAGACGCTCGACCTTCGCACGCGCCCACTGCGTCTTGCGAAGAAATTTTAGGCTACTGTTGATACTCGGTTCGTGGCGAAACGAATTGATCTGGATCCGATCGCTTAAACGCTCCCAACCATACTCAGCGACCAAGTACTCGAGCATCGCTTTAAGGGTGACGCCGTGGAGCGGATTGTTCGGCTGGGATCGATTCATCGACAACGTTCAATGTAATGTGCAGTTTGGAAAGATCGCGATTTCGGTTCGGCCAATACACCCCAACCGCATTGGTTGCAATTGCCGGTTCGAAGACTGGCGTTTATAACTGTGCATGGCCTCCTGAACCAGCACGGCAATCGTGAGCGAACGAGGCAAGGGGAGAGCGGGGCAATCTGACTCAGACCTCTCGTGGTCTGCTGCCCCCCATGGTTTTTTTACCATGACACATTTCAAACGATTGAGGCGATGGAACAGTGGAGCAATTAAAAGGGCTATGGCGTGACACGTGGTGGCTATGGTGCCTATTTGGCGTTATTTCAGTCGTTCTGGCAGCCTCGACGAGTTGGGTCGTGTTGGTTGTTTTACCTTGTCTCTCGGTGAGTTTCTGCTATTTCGCGTACATCCGCTACGATGAAAATGGCAATGAAAAAGGCGATTATTGAGAGTCGTGGCGAGTCACCGCATCTTGGTTTCATCCCATCTTCGCTAAGGTCAACGACCGCTCGTGGACACGCAGCCAGCGGGTTCGAGTGAGCTGGATCTCGCCGCAGCGCATCTGACTGAGTCCGGTCAGGATAGTGGCTCGGAACACACTGACGATAGCGTGCTGCGAAACAACCGGGAGGCAACGCGATACGCTAGAATGCAAGCCGAAACCCAAGGTGAACCAACGATCTGACCTCAATCCGCGATCGCATTATACGGGCCGCTTTCTGCATTCTCGGGCTTGTCGTTCTCCCTTCCGCCAACGCCGCTGTCCCACCGCAATCGGAGCGGACGTTTAGCGAGGACATGGTCCCGCTACTGCAGCAGCATTGTTATGCCTGTCACGGTCCTGACGAGCAGAGTGATGAGTTGCGTTTGGACCGGCTGACTGCCGACTTTGCATTGCGAGAGAACGCCGCAACTTGGGTCGAAGTCCGTGACAAAATCAATCGGGGCGAGATGCCGCCGGCAGGGGAACCACCGTTGCCCAGTGAACAGATTCAAAGCATCTCTCGCTGACGATGCGACTGACGTTCGCATCGGCGGTACGGACATTCATCCGGCCAAGTACGTTACGCTGGAGAGAACCCACATTCATTACTGCGGAAGTGCTGCGGTGACGGCGAATTATCCCGGCGTCATCGTTTAGGGAATTGACGGACGCCAGCCAAAACCGGATCGAGCACCATATCATCTGGAACACCGGCGACCACGGCATTCAACCGGCAGTGGAGGCGATTATTTGCGACAACTCCATCCGAATCGCTTCCCACGATCCGTACTCGGGACCTATCCGAATCGCAGGCAACCAACACTCAGGGCAGCTTCGCCCTCACAACATCAATCACGCGACACGGTACAGCACAACGATTGCCCAGTAGCAGTAGCTTCCACACAGACAAGAACGAGAGGAAACAACAACATGAACCGCTCCCCACACTCCCTGACCCAATTTGCGATTTTCATTTTCGCTCTGTCGGTTCCCCCGCTTTGCGCCCACGCCGACGATCCTCCCAACATCATCGTCGTGATGGCGGATGATATGGGCTACGGCGACCTGGGTTGCTACGGACAAAGCCAGATCCGGACACCTCACATCGATGCCTTGTCCGAGCAAGGGATGCGATTCTCTAATGTTTACGCTGGGTCAACCGTGTGTGCTCCATCGCGGAGCGTGCTGATGACTGGCCAGCACACTGGACATACGACGGTGCGTGGCAACGTTGGCAAAGGCGGCGTCAAAGGACTCGCTGGCCGTGATGGTCGGGTGCCACTGAAAGCGAGCGACGTCACCGTTGCCGAAGTGCTGCAACAGGCAGGCTACGTCACTGCGATGACGGGCAAGTGGGGGTTGGGAGAACCGGGGACTACCGGTGAGCCCAACCAGCAAGGCTTTGACCAATGGTTTGGATTCCTCAATCAAAAACGCGCCCACGACTACTACCCCGAATACTTGTGGCTCAACGGCCGAAAGCATCCGCTGCCGGGAAACGCGTCCCCCAAACCAACCCAGTACGCGCACGATTTGTTCAGTGACTTCGCGGTTGACTTCATCGATAAAAACGCTGACAGCGAGCAGCCGTTTTTTCTATATCTGCCGTACACCGTGCCCCATAACAAGTATCAGATTCCTTCGACTGATCCCTATTCCGGCACCGATTGGACACCAAACGAAAAGGTCTACGCGGCGATGATCACCCGCATGGACCGGGACATGGGCCGTATCTTGTCTACCCTCGCTCAGCACGAAATCGCCGACGATACGATCGTGTTCTTCTGTTCGGACAACGGTGCCGCAGAGCGTTGGGAAGGGCGGTTCGACAGTAGTGGTGCATTGCGGGGGCGAAAACGTGCTCTCTACGAGGGCGGTATCCGCACACCGATGATCGTCCGCTGGCCCGGCAAAGTCCCTGCGAAAAAGGTCAGCGACGCGGCTTGGTATTTCGCGGACGTGATGCCAACGCTCGCGGAGATTGCCGGGGCGGGTTCGCCCGAGCCGATCGATGGTATCAGCGTCCTGCCCACGCTGCTCGGTAGGGTCCAACGCGAACTCGACGAGCGCATCTTGTATTGGGAATTTTTTGAGCGGGGATTTCAGCAGGCGGCTCGACGCGGCAAATGGAAGGCCGTGCGACTCGGGCCAGAAAGACCGCTCGAACTCTATGACCTGTCACAGGATGCATCCGAGCAACATAACATCGCAGCGGCAAACCCAGCGATTGTCCAGGAGTTTGAGACGATTTTGCAAACCGCGAGAACGCAATCGCAGCACTGGCCGGTGAAGTAAGCATGCTAAGATTGCTGCCATTGCTCAACTCATCATTCCATCCTTTTGCCCAGGCCTCTCATGAACAATTGGAAAGCGTTTTCGCTCCTGCTTGCCACGTCCGCACTGCTGAGTCTTGCCCCCGTCACTGCCGCAGAAAAACCGCCAAACATCGTCATCATCATGGTCGATGACATGGGCTTCAGTGATATCGGATGTTATGGATCCGAAATCGAAACGCCCCATCTCGATGCGTTGGCGGGCGGCGGTATGCGATTCTCCCAGTTCTACAATACCGGGCGTTGCTGCCCCACGCGGGCAGCCTTGCTGACGGGGTTGTACCAGCACCAAGCGGGCATTGGACACATGACGGGTGATCAGGGGCGGCCAGCCTACCAGGGCTATCTCAATGACCGCTGTCTGACGATAGGTGAAGCATTGAAACCGGCTGGATACTTCACCGCCGTCAGCGGCAAATGGCATGTTGGATCCGCACCGGAGCACTGGCCCCGGCAACGGGGCTTCGATCGGTTCTACGGGATCCCTCAAGGTGGCGGGCATCACCACCGCATGCTGCCGGGCCGCACCCTTGTCTCCGACGACGCGCCCATCGACGTTCCCTCCGATTGGTATTCGACGACAGCCTTCACCGACCATGCTGTCGAGTTGATCGAGGAAGGCTTCAAAGCCGACAAGCCGGTGTTTCTATACTTGGCATACACCGCTCCGCACTGGCCACTGCAGGCACCGGAGGAAGTGACAGAGCGGTTCATTGGCCGCTACAGCGAGGGCTGGCAGCCCCATCGCCAGGCGCGGTTCCGACGTCAAATGGAGATGGGAATGTTCCCTCTGGGGACGAAGCTCGCGCCACTGGACCCCAAAACGCTGAAATGGGATGCCGCGGAAGACAAGGTGGAGCTGGATCGCCGGATGGCGATTCACGCAGCCATGGTTCACCTCATCGATGAGGGTGTGGGGCAGGTTGTCACGAAGCTGAGAGAACAGGGCGAACTCGACAACACACTGATCCTCTTCCTCAGCGATAACGGTGCCAGTGCCGAGGGCGGAGCGACTGGGTTCGTGAAAGCCAATCGTGGTGATCCGAACGCCAAGACAGGCACGCCGGAATCCTATGTCAGCTTTGGAACTGCCGGAGCGAATATGTGCGACACGCCCTTCCGCAAGTACAAGATGTACATGCATGAAGGCGGCATCGCCACACCCTTGATCGCGCATTGGCCGAGTGGAATTCCCACCAACCTCAACGGTACCTGGACGCAGGAAATAGGACACGTCATTGACTTGCTGCCAACCTGCCTCGCAGCAGCAGACTCGGAGTACCCAACGAAACGCCGGGAAAAAGAGCTGATCCCACTTGCCGGATGCAGTCTTGTGCCCGCGTTACAAGGGAACGCCCTGCCCGAGCGTGAACTCTATTTCGAGCATCAAGGCAACGCCGCCGTCCGGGATGGGAAATGGAAACTCGTTCGCCAGAGCAAACAACCGTGGGAACTCTACGATCTCGAGGCGGATCGAGCCGAGGGGACTGACCTGTCCGTTCAAAACCCGGAACAGGTGACGGAGCTACGCGCCAAGTGGGTGAACTGGGCCAACGAGGTCGGCGTGCACCCCGTTCGTCCCTGATTTCGAGCGAATCACCGAAGATAACGATTTTGCGGAAAACAACGATAAAAACTTGATCGCCTTCACGCAAAGGGGTACATTCCTCCCCAACACGGGTGTACAGAGGCGGTTTGTCGCGTCGCTCCCATCATTCTCGTTAGCAACACACGATGAATGAGTGTCGGTTTTTGTAGTGGACGAGGCGCCGAGTCCTGCGGCTTTGGCCTCGTCGCCTCGTCCACTACGACAAAAATCGATCGTGCGTTGCTTATCTTCTCAATTAAGGCGGTTTGAAATGGCGTTTTCCAAAAACAAGCGGGTACGAAGAGTTTCTAAGCGTTCGCGACGACGGATGCTGACAGCTGAATCGCTCGAAACCCGAGCCCTGCTGACGACGTTCTATGTGGCAGGGGGCGCCGGCGGCAACGTCCCTGGTGATGGTTCGATCCATTCACCGTTCATGACGATCAATGCGGGCGTCGCCGCGGCCATGCAAAACTCAGAGGCCGATGAGATTGTCATTGCGTCTCACGCGAACGGAGCAGCCTATCACGAAACGGTAACATTTTTAGACAAAGGCGCTGATCGATCAGCTATCACGATTCGAGGTGCTAGCGGAGATCGAGCGGACGTCGTGCTAACACCTTTTAGCGGGCCCGGCATCTTCGCCGACGCCCCGATCGAGTTGACGATCGCCGACCTGAGCGTCGACAACCCCTACAGCGCAGGCATTCGCGTCATCGATGGGGACGTGACCGTGGAGAACGTGCATGTCACGGGCTCGATGACCAACAGTGGTATCGTTCACCAACAAGGTGATCTAACCGTCCGCGACAGTTTACTGGAAAACAACTACCAAGGCCTTTGGTCGGCGGAACTGCGAGACGACTTCAATAATCAGATTGGATTGCCGGGAGATCTTACCGTGGAAAACACGGTCACTCGCAACAACAACGCGCAGGGCATCTACATGCGCAATGCAACGGGTGCGGTTACTCTTCGTGATGTAGACTCCTATGAGAATCGGCTCAACGGATTTGTCGCATTTAACGAGCAATCCCTACGAATCGAGGGCGGGAACTTTCATGACAATGGGGAATCGGGTGCGGCCGTTGTGGAAAGCTCCGGAGTCGCGATTGTCGATGCCGAGTTCACCGACAACGATCATTCTGGAGTATGGACCCGCGCGAGCGATTCGCTGAACTTCGAAGGGGGATTGTTCGAGGGCAATACCCGCCGCGGTCTGTTCCTCGTTGACTCGGCCGCTGCCTCGATTTCCAACGTAACCGTGTCGGGCAATGCCTATGGTGGTATCCATATCGAGGGCGCCGACGGGGTTTCGATTGATCAAGCGATCGTGACCGGCAACGGCGACATCGTAGACAATATCTCGATCGGCGGCGGTGGGATTCATATCCAACCGAGCACGGCCGCCCCGATTGCCATCTCCAATTCACGCGTCAACGACAATGCGACTCGCGGCAATGGTGGCGGAATCGAAGTCTGGGCATACAACTATTCGGTCAACAGCAACTTCCTTACGAACGTGACGATTTCTGATACGGAGGTCACGGGGAACCAGATTGCACCGGATGTTGCCCGAAACGGTGGAGGGATCGCGTTGTTCGGCCCCATCGATGCGATCCTGGAAGACGTCGAGGTCCGCGGGAACACCGCGCGGGGCACCGCGGGACTGCACGCCTTTACTGCGTTTCCATCCATTGATGGTTTCGGCAGCATGAGCGTCTCTGATTCGACGATCGCTGACAACGTCGCCTGGCGTGAGGGCCCAGGCATCGGAGCCGGATCCGCTGGGGTTTTCCATGGCGGAGGTGACATTCACATGAAAGGAACTACCATCTCGGGCAATGACGGGGGCAACGCCGGCGGCGTCTACCTGCGTTCCTTGAGCGGAGATATCACCAACACCACGATCTCGGGCAACAACGGCGACCTGACAGGTGGCTTGGTATCGAACGTCGGTCACTCCCCTCTCGTCCTTCGCCACGTCACGATCGTAGACAATTACGGTGGGAATACCGGGGGCATTACTTCGCTAACACCGCAACTGCAGGTTGGCAACTCGGTGGTCGCTCGCAATACGTCGGGTGTCGTCAATGAAGGGCCCAACGCGGTACCGCCTCAGAACATGTCCGGGTGGCTGACTTCTCTCGGCGGCAACTTCTTTGCTGAAGCAGTCGGTGCGACCATCGCTGGCAACCAGACTGATCAAGTCGGCACCCGAGACCAACCCCTCGATCCTTTGTTGGGTAGCCTTGAAGACAACGGCGGTCCCACCTTGACCCATGCTCCGCTTCCATCGAGTCCGTTGGTAGATGCAGGAAACGCGAATGTTACCGATACCCTCGCGGAGGATCAGCGTGGAGCCGATCGCATTCAAGGGGCTGGAGTCGATATTGGGGCGGTCGAGCAAACTGTCTATGTCGCCGAAACCGAGCCACTCAAGAACCGCTTGAATCTGAATTCTGCAGACAAAGGTAACAAGTCGGTTAGTTTGGTCCTGCACTCCACCGATGACTTGGACGCGACCCTAGTCGATGTTTCGACAATTGTGTGGGCATCGACGGTGGTCACGAAGGACTCGCTTCGTGACGTCGACGGCGACGGAGATCTCGACCTGATCTTAGAATTCCGACTGCGAGAAACCGATTTGGTTGACCGCTATCGGGACGCCTTGATCGACGATCCCGACAACAACGAGCAGACCGTTGCCGTACCACTGGCGGCGAAGACCATCGGTGGGGCACGCGTTCAGAGCAGCGCTGACGTTGACTTGGTGATGACCGGCAAGGCACTGCGAGAAATCTTGCAATCGATCTAGGCCGCGGGCGGATCGAGTAGCCGGCGCTAGGAACGGGCTTCTTGGCCGTGGGCGGGTTATCCGTCCGCGGCCACGCTCGGCAAGCGAGCGAAATCATGGGGCTCGCCGAGTTGACTTAGGTTTCGACTTTCACGCCCATGAATGCCTTGCTGAGCCCAAGCGATTTGATCTCAGCTTCGATCAAATCCGGTTGGGGTACCTCCAGCGTCTGGGCGACCTCGTCCGCCACGTATTGAGCGAATCGAATCCGCGCCAACTCCAATTGCGTGACCACCTCGTCGGGACTAGCGCGCCTGTCACCGAGGGGAGAAAGCCGACCTGCCCAGCCTTTCGGGTTGTCCTTGGGATGTGCCATCGCGATCTGCAGCACATCGTGGATGTAGTCTTCTCGGAGTGGCTCACCTTCGATGGATTCCGTAGGTGCGGCTTGCTCATACCGGCGAGCGTGTTGGTAGCGTTCGAGAGACCTCCAACTCCGCTGCAGGATTCCGTCACGCCAGTAGCCGAGCCATTTCGGCGACTCCAGTTTGGCTCGATCGATTTTGGGTGGAACGGGCGCCTCGGCAGTGGAACTTTCCAGTTCGGCGGTTTCATTCTGTTGAACCGATTCGTCGAATCGTGCTTTTGCCGCCGAGCGGATCCCACGCACGAGAAAGTCTCGCAGGCGGCCTCGATCGTGACCGCTAAATCCAGCCCGAACCAGGTGAGTCACGAGGATTGCCAACGCGCGGTCAGCCTCCTTCTCGCCCCCAGTAACATCCACCATCAACCGCCGCATGGGGGTGAGGTACCTCAGTACGTATCCGGCTGCGCTGCCGGCTCCCGTCCAGGTCTGCTGGGATCTGCCCAAGTGCACACTGCTGGAAATTTTCAGCCACTGGCTATTCGATAGGGATCCCCGTGAACCACCCCCCGATCCGCGCGAACTCAGCCCGCCAGCGGTGGAGCCGCCGGAACTTGATGCGGTGTCGGAATTCTTGACAGAGGACGCGGACGCTTCATTCATGCGACTATTCTAACCCTCGGCGGCGGCGGTTGTGGCCTCTAACACTGCTGCAATCCAAAATTTGTACATTTGTTCTACTTTGAAACGACCGAACGCACGAGTTCGCTCGATCAGGTAGGCGGTGCGGCCGACCAGCCCAGGGGGGACTTCGCATCCATCCAGTGCGGTCTGCACCGGGTGTTGGCTATCTTCACTGCGAGGCAGGTTGCCTGGTACGCTCTTGGCGTGCACGTTTCTTCTCCACACCCTCTCACCCCCTGACTTCCGTGCGTATTCCAATCAATGAACTCGGTGATGCGATGACGCTGGGCCAAGCGTTTCAAGCTGCCGACAAGCAGCTCCGCGTGAACCGGCAAGGCGGCAAGTACATACTGCTAAAACTTTCTGATCGCAGTGGTACGATCGCCGGGATGATGTGGAACGCTGACGAGGCCGTCTTCGATCGTTTCGATCGCGGCGACTACATCTTCTGCCATGGACGGACGCAAATCCACAATGGTGCGTTGCAGGTCATCGTGACGCAAATCGAGCGGATGGACGCTCACGAAGTCGCGGTGGATGAATTCGAGCGTTTCGACGCCGCCCAGGCCGATCAGCGGATGGATCGCGTCAGGGAGTTGCTCGCGACTTTGGCGCAGCCATTTCTGCAGCGTTTGGCAGCGTGCTACTTGGATGACGCTGACTTCGTCGAGCGATTTCGGATCGCCGCAGCCGCAGTAGCCCACCATCACGCCTATCCCGGTGGATTGCTGCATCACACGCTCAATATGATGGAATTGGCCCGCTTGATCGGCCCCCGCTATGACCAGCTCGATACCGATCTACTGATGATGGGCGTGTTCCTGCATGACCTGGGCAAAATTGACGAGCTCAAATCGGGTGGAGAGATCAGCTACACCGATCGCGGCCAATTGTTAGGTCACATCGTGATCGGTGTCCAACAGCTCGACGAACGGATCCGACAGGTTGAGAGCGAGAGCGGCGAGTCCTTCCCACTCCAACTCCGTCAGCAGCTCGAGCATCTCATCGTCAGCCACCACGGCAGCCAGGAGTACGGCAGCCCAAAGATCCCGGTCACGCTCGAAGCGATTGCCCTCCATCAGATCGACAACCTCGACGCGAAGCTCGCGACGTTCACGACTGTCATCGAACAGGACGTTGCCGCCGACGGCAATTGGACGAACTACACGCCGATGATCGGACGCAAACTTTGGAAGGGTGGCTACCATGGCAAATGACCTATCAGAACGAACCGATCAGCCGGAATCGGCCGTCGTCTTGCTCTCCGGCGGACTCGACAGCGCCACGTGCTTGGCCATCGCTCGCCAGCAGGGCTTTCGTGTCCACGCAATCAGTTTTCGGTACGGCCAGCGCAACGTGGACGAGCTCAAACGTGCCCAGGTTCTCGCCGACACGATGGGGGCGGCATCGCATCGCATCATCGACATTGACTTGGCGCAGCTCGGTGGATCGGCTTTGGTCGATGCCAACATCGCAGTGCCGAAGTCGGAGCATGTCGAGGACATCGGTGATGAAATCCCCGTGACCTACGTCCCCGCCCGCAATACAATTTTTCTATCCTACGCGTTGGCGGTTGCAGAGACCTGTCAGTCGACGGATATCTTTATCGGTGTCAATGCACTCGACTTCAGCGGATATCCTGACTGTCGCCCTGAGTTCATTGCCGCCTTCGAAGCGATGGCTCGATTGGCTACCAAGGCGGGAGTGGGCGCTGAAAGCAAATCAGGACCTCGCTCGGAGACCACCAAGCGTCTGAAAATTCATACCCCCCTGATCGATTTGACCAAAGCACAGATTATCGCTGCGGGGCTGCGACTGGGCGTCGACTATTCACAGACGCTCTCGTGCTACGATCCGATCGGAATCGACGAGATTGAATCACGCCCCTGTGGTCACTGTGATGCCTGCCTGCTGCGTGCGAAAGGCTTTGCTGCCAACGACATGGCTGACCCGGCGGTCGTAACGCGACGCGATTGATCGCTGATGCTGTTTTCATACAGCGTGGTCAATCCACGGCCCGCCGGTTCTGCGGGCCGGCGCCCGCCCGCGAGTTCAGCTCAACTATTCATGCAACAGGAATGAATTCAGGTTCCAGCCTGAGTCGGTCGTCTCGACAAAGCTCGATGCGTTGCGGAAGAACTCTTTCACCTCTTCATAGGGAGGCCACATGTCCGTATTTGGCCGTTCGAGTTCCTCGTGCTCCTCGTCTCGGAACATTCTCCGGATGATCGCTGATAGCACGGAATCGTTGTCCTGAAGCTCACCGCGGCGAAGCAGTTCGTATTTGGTCTGGAGAGATTCGCCGAGCCGAACAATTCGCTGGATCGCCACCTGGTCAGCCCCGGCCGCCTGCGTCTCTTCAAACAATGACTTCACATCGGGCTGATCAGCCAACCCATCCTGGGCTCCGGACTGGATCCTCTGAGCCGCTTCGACCAACAGGTCCACGTGGCTGGCGAACATCAGATAGGAGGTGTCCGCACCAGGCCCTTTCTCGACCATCGCAATCGCCCAGGTATCGAGCAGGGGCGGCTGTTTCTCCTCGGGCTCGTCGAAGTCAGCAAAGTCGTCAAAGAAAAGATCTTCTTCCATGTCCTCGTCGGCAGGCTCGACTTTCCAAATGTCCACACCGGCGACGGCATCGATCAACAAGACATCGGGTTCAACTTCCATCGCCTTCGCAACAGCCTCTCGGATCGCGGCCTCATCCTTCACCTCGATCGCGACAAGCATCCGCTCGGAATCGACTGACGCGGGCTTCGTATTATCGGTCAGCAAAATAACTTGCTCGCCGAGCCCGGGCAAAACGTTCTGTTCGAGATCAATCTGAGGACCCTCTTCATCATCTCGAATTCCCGCGATGGTTGGGCGGAATATCTTGTCAGCGAAGGCTTCATCGACCAGCGTCTCGAGTGCCCAGAACCCCTCTTCAATCTTCCAATTGATCTGCGTCGCAGTGGCAACGGTATTCGGAATCCAGCTTGGCAAAGGCCGCAGCGCGGTGTTCGGAAACTGGAGCATGCGGGCGGCGAGGCGATAACGATCAGGCTGATCAGTCTGCGCCGGTGCGTGAATGTAGCCCCGATGCAATAGATCGTACGGGCCTTCTGCCACAACGACCGTACCTCCCATCGCTTCAACGGCATCGAAACCTTGGTTCTCGAGCAAGTTCAAGATTTTCACTTTGTTGCCTCGATCCACCTTGGCGACTTCTCGAACGATCCGTCCCATGGCGATCGGACGGACGAACCACTGCACAGTACTGCCCGGAGTAGAAACCTCGGTCCGCTGATCGACCTGCTCGAAAACAGTTTGGTAGAGAGTTGCCTCGGCGACGGAGGACTCCAATCCGCCAGTCGAGATTGCCGAGAGCATGTCGAAGACGACTGAGTCACGGTTGGCAGCCAGCATCCGGTCCTCGGTCACAACGACGACCACCTGTTCGATCTTGAGCTGCCCCGGGCGGGTCTTGGGCTGATAAATACGAACTGTCTCGCCATGCTTTTCGACGTCACTGCGGGTCGCCCCATCTGCTTTCAATTCTCGATCAATCCGTTGGGCAACGTTCAGAGCTTCGTCGTGGTTGCCGCGAATATCGGCTACGATCGCCAGACACGATGGCCGACGACGATCGTTTTCGAAGGGCAACCACGCGGCCACCACTTCGCCCGATGCGATTTCCAAGAGATCTTGAGGTCGCACACCGATTTTCTCGCCGGCATTGTTCCAAACGGTCCCGTTGGCGCCGAAATTGGCTTCGAGCAGCGGGCCCATGACGTCGTCTTGCCCGATCTGATGCAGCGTCGTCTGCTGCCATACCTCGCACAGCGTGGGCATGTCCGCGACACGCACCACACCGGCCGCATCGGACGGAAACAGCCGCAATCCTGTAATGAAGTCGTCGGCCGCCGACCGCTGAGAACAACAGATCAGCAGAGCCAGCGAGATGTTCAGTGTCAACGCGAGCAAAGCAGCCGGGCGTCCGCAGAAGACGCGGGTCTGGTCGCGAAATTGGATTGAAGAACGGTGGGTCACGTCGAGTTCCGCCATGGTTTGTTCGGAGCAATAGAAGCGGGCATGATATCGCACACCATTTAGCTGTGTAATGGTGCCTACAAACGATGCAAATCGCACGCCGAAGCGTCCCTGGAGAGGGGATGCAATCAAGTCAGCCGCCCCCCTGCATCGCTACCCGATTTTACCGAATCCCTCTATTCGAACCAGCCATTGGCCACGGAGATTTCACCCGAGGGCCAGTGGACGTACGAACAGGAAAAAGATGCACGAGCCAGTGCATGGTTGCGATTCCGCCGCTCGATCCGGACGCGAAGTGAGCGATTCAGTAGCGACTGACGTTAACCCATCGCATGGCGTCCCTTCAACCAGCCCACTTTCTGCACGTGCGGCGACGTCCTAGAACAGGAAGATCGAATCGATGCCGAACGTCGTCTGCTGATCCGCATTGTCAGCGAGGATCCCAGTAGCATCACCATCGACCCAGTCCCAGCGAATTTCCGGACGGATCAAGATGTTGGCATGGGGAGCGATATTCGCCCCCAAGGTGCAGTCGTAGACGTCCACATCGTTAGCGAAGATACCCTCTGCGTCGTACCACTCGAACCGAGCCCCGAGTGCCAAACAATCGGCGACGGTATAGATCAGGTAGTTGTTGATGCTGAACGTGTCCCGAGCCGAGTTGCCCGCCGCATCTTCAGTCTGCAGGACTTCGTATTGGCTGATGTATTCGATGCGATCGGTAACCGTGATATCTGAGACCACCGAGTGCAAAAAGCCGCGTTCGCTATCAGCCCCGTTCGGATAAGCTTTACTAAAACGACCGTCGGTCGTGGAGTAGGTCAGCAGAAAGTTATCGGTGACTGCCCAGGAGATTCCGCCGAGAAACGCGTCACCATTGTCTTCAAATCCGCTGTTTTGGCCCATGGTGTAGCCACCATAGAACGTCCAGTCGCTGTTGGCGTTGTATTTCGCCAAGGCACCGCTATGGGTACGAGGTTCGCTATGGTACATCGTGTACGTATGGCTGTAGAAGAAGTTGTCCGGGGCGGCAACTGCTTCATAACCAATCATGCTAAAGAAGTGGCCGACCTTGACGGACCAATCGCCGTATCCGACTTCGCCGTAGGCCTGCGGTAGCGCTTGTCCGTAACCGCTGTTGTCGGGGCCGTTGTCCCAGCCGTTGTCGTAGGAATCGTTGTTGTTTCCAAACGCCTGTGTATCGGGACCATCGGTGCCGTAGACGTAGTCGACGCGTCCACCGAAATCCAGTCCACCCGACGTGTCCAGCCGTTTTTCGGCGTATACCCACATCTGCTGAGCTTGCAAATCGTTGGGACGGTTATTGAACAACGGGAGAGCCGCATCGTGGTACCCCATCTGGACCCAACCGCCAACGTTGTAGCCGTTGGCTTGGCCAAAGAGCGAGAAGGGCTCACGAAAATCATGGCCACATCCGTTGACGAGAATGCCACCCGCTTCGTCTTCGGCACACGCATAGCCTCCGTCAGCGTAACCCCCTTCGATGTAACCCCCTTCGACGTACTCCCCGCCTGGGTATTGGCTGCCGACGTACTCGGTGTCATAGCCGATGACTTCGTCACTAACGACATGTTCATTGAGGCGCTCGAACTCCACCGGCTCGACCTGACGCCCCCCATTCGGGTCCTGCTGAAACGCAGCGTCAGAGACAAACGTGTCCTGAGCTGACAGCAGCGAGGCCGAAGGGCCAACGGCACCCCAAGTCGCCGCGGTCGTTCCGCCAATTGCCAACCATAATGCAAATCGTTTTGTCAACATCTTAAGTGGATCCTTCCCCCGATGGCTCCCTTGATCCACTGAAACTGGTACTCCGCCCATTCACTCCGCACGGTCATCAAAGACAGCCACGGTCAAAATCTGCAGCTGCTTGGTCAAGCAGGCAACGGGCGACACAAGCCTCGAAATCAAGGATTAACGTCTCAACCATCGTATCGGCCCGGATAATCGGAAAAATTGAGACGATCGACAGGAAAAGACCAATCCCACCGGCTAGCGGGGCTGGGAATGTCAAGATATACCGGTTAGGAGTTCGGGGTACCGAACTGCGTCATGGTGGGGGTACAAATTGTGAGTCGGGAATGCTCTCGGCCTGGCCCAGCCATCACCGCACAACCATCACCGCGTGACACCGCCCACCCGGCCGCGAACCGCGCCTCGGCTCGGCTCGCTCGATCGAAAGCGCGTCACCGGAGCAACGATGCCAAAATCGATTTGGCTGCTGGTTGCGGCGGTGGCCGGTAGATCGACTTCCGCCTATCATTCGCCACCAACTCTCAACTCTCGCATCCCTGCTCGCTGGGGCACGCCGAAAGACTTTTTTCAACCATTATCTACCGAGAGAATTACCAAGGAATCCACCGTCATGAGCACTCGCCGCATCCTTCTGGCGATTCTCTGGGTTGCCCTGCTCACCATGGGTGCCCGTCCGGCAGCTTCGCAGGAGTCGGCAGCCGCGACGGTCCCTGACGAGCCAGCACCACCGACAGTGCGACTCGATAATGTCGCTTCGGATGCCAAGATTACCCAGCGACTTAGCGATATTTACGCGGCATCGGACAGGTTCACCGATCTCGAAGTCACCTGCGAAAGTGGGATCGTGACGCTGCGGGGAACCGCGGATACCGGTGAAAACCGAGAATGGGCGACGCGAGTCGCCCGGGGCATCACAGATACGATTGCGGTTATCAACAATCTCGAAGTCGAATCCACCGTTGATATTGCATCAAGTCGCGAACTGGTGCAAGAAAGCCTTGGGGTGTTGTGGAGTGCATTCCTGGTTCGCTCGCCGCTACTCGTCGCGGCTGGCATTATCCTCTTGCTCACGATCGTGCTCGCCAAGTTCGTTGGCTGGCTGATCGTGAAGGTGCTCAGTAATCGCGGTATGCGTCTGAGCCTGCAGGATCTCATCCACCAGCTCAGTGCGATCGCGATCTGGGTCGTCGGTCTGCTGACCGCCACAGTGGTGGCCTTCCCAGGGATGACGCCATCGAAAGCTCTCACTGTGCTGGGTTTGGGGTCGGTCGCGATCGGATTTGCGTTCAAAGACATCTTCGAAAACTTTTTTGCGGGGATGCTGATTCTCTGGAAGTATCCGTTTGACCGCGGTGACTTCATTACCTGCGAAGGTCTCATTGGGAAGGTAGAGCGGATCACGATTCGCAATACGATGATCCGTGGGCTCGATGGTGAATTGTCGGTCGTCCCCAACGCGACGCTCTTCAAAAACAACGTGAATGTCCTGACCAGCCAACCGCAACGACGCGTCCGCATCATCTGTGGGGTGGCCTATGGCGAAGATGTCGATGCGTCGCGGGAAGTGATCCGCGAGGCGGTTCAGTCCTGCGAATCCATTTTGGGAGTACGCACCGTCGAAGTCTTCGCTCAGGAGTTTGCCAGCTCGAGCATCAATTTCGAAGTGGCTTGGTGGACCGGATCGAAACCGACCGATATTCGCCGCAGCCGTGACGAAGTTGTCGCTGCGATCAAACGCGCCCTCGACGTGGCGGGTATCGAGATCCCGTTCCCGTATCGAACATTGACGTTTCAAGATGCCTCGATCGGCTCAGCGATTGCCAACCAGGTTGGCGATCGCGATGGTTCCGCGCCGAACTCGTGAAGGTCGCGAAGCAAACTGCCTCACCGATCGAGCGTCCAGGACGCGAGTCCTGGGCGATCCCACCGAGCCGGGTGGCACCTTGGATCGGCCCCCTACTGCTGCTCACCCTATTCGCTGGGGTTCTCAGTGGCCGCGATCGGCTTGCGTTTCGCGATGTAGGCTATTTCTACACGCCTCTCTATGAGTACGTCGCCCAGCAATGCCAGGCGCAGCACTGGGGGGCATGGGGAGATGCGATCTGGAACGAATCCGATCAAACCGGCATGCCGCTGGCCGGTGAAACCACGACGGCAGTCTTCTACCCGCTGCGGATGCTCGTTTACGCGCCGGCCTGGTCGGCTGAAACAGCCATGGGTGTCTATGTGGTGCTGCATCTCATCCTCGCCTCATTGACGGCCTATGCTCTCGCCCGCCGATTGCGATGCAGTCCATGGTCGGCCGCCATCGCCGGCGTGGGCTACCCGCTCTCAGGAATGGTGCTCTTCTTAGCGACCAATCCGCCCTTCCTCGTCGGTGCCGCCTGGTTGCCCCTGCTGATGGCACCCTGGATCGATGGACGAGCGGCGATTCGCTGGATGGAATCCAGTTGGGGCATTCGCCTCCCCAATCGCCAAACCGGCATTGATTGGGCGAAGGCAATCTGCATCCCCGCCATCGCCATGGCAATGATCATCCTCGGCGGAGACCCGCCCACGGCGCTCCATGCGATGCTGGTCGCCGTCGTCATTGGGGCAATCCGGTGGGCAATTCTCTGCTCGCGTCGATCCGACCCTCGGCCGGCCCCGGGGCCGACCGGCCAATGCCAGCTATCTCTCCCCCGTTCGGGTCATCATCACGATGGTAACCCGACGCGTCAGCGAGGAATATGCAGTGTTTTGCGTGGCGAACAAGTGATCCTCGCTGACGCGTCGGGTTACCAAGACCGCTTCGCGGTCGAAAGTAGATGGCATTGGCCGACCGGCCTTGCGATCATCGGCCAAATGTCCGCGATCGTGGTGCTGGCGTCGATCTTGGCGGCGCCGCAGATCGCCGCCTCGCTGGCCTGGTCAGCCCGAAGTGACCGTGTGCAAGATCCCGGTGCGCCGGAGATTTCCAAGATTCATGATCAGGCTTTGGCCTTCTCTGTACCGCCGTGGCGATGGATGGAGCTGGTCGTTCCCAATCTTTACGGTTCCCCGTGGCCGATCAACTCGCGCTGGGACCGAATCCTGTTCGATGGCGGGAGAACACGACCTGAAACCGCGTTGTGGACCCCGTCACTCTACGGCGGCCTACTGTTGCCGGTGCTGATTGTGTTCGGCGGCATTCGATGGTGGAAATCACCAGCCCGTTGCCGACGCTACGCTGGCTGGCCGCTATGGGTATTGTTCTTGCTGCCGGCGGCCGCGGCACTGGGAGGGTACTTTCCCGTGTACCCATGGTTGCATCGGTTTCTGCCCGGCTACGACTCACTGCGGTATCCTGCTAAGTGGCTGCCCTTTGTTGCCTTGGCGATCACGGTCGCGGCCGCCCGGTCGATGCACGTTCAAATCGTCATGCAGCGTTGGCGGACGCGCGCCGTGCGGCCCAGTGCGGTTCCTCAAGGCGGCGTGGCGTCCCAACGATCAGGCTCGATCGCGTGGGTCAGCGGCAGCGTCGTTGCTGGGCTGATTCTCCTGGGGATCGGTGTGTTGGTCGCGAACCTGGAAGGGCGGCTCAGCGACCCGTTTTGGGGACCATTCGTTCCCGACGTGGCAGTCGCTCAGTACACTTTTTCGGTAGCCTGCGTATTCCTGGTCCTCCTCGCCATCGGCATCTTGCGAGACCCGCGGTGGTGGTTGATCTGTCTAGCGGTGGACCTCGTCGTTGCTCACCATCAGCTCGTCCCGACGGTCGACCGCGCAGCCGAGTCGAGGTTACTCGCCGTTGCGCACGACGATCAGCCGTCCCGCCGCTGGATGCGGATCAATTCAGATGGTGGGTTTCCTGCGGAATGGTCAGAGCAATCCGATCCCGACCGCATATTGACGGTCGAGGCCAGCCTCCGGCTCGCTCGTTTTGGACGCTGGCATTTGGAGCATGGCGACGCGGTCGTCAACAATTTGGTCTCGATCGGTTCCCGCGAGATGGCTGAGTTCTGGCACTTTGCTAAGACGATCGATCGCAGTGCGTCTGACCTGCCCGCGAACCATTGGCGAGGCTGGTGCCGACTGCTCGGCGTCGAGGGTCTACTCCGCTGCCGAGGGGGACAGGTTACGACGCCGCAAACGCGAGCTCAGCAGGCGATGCCTGTGGTTACGCGTGAACTCTTCAAGACTCCCCGCCTGGAAGCCTTCTCGGACGGTGCTCTGCACGAGGAAACTACCAGCCGATATTCCAGCGATCCTCGTGATGGCTCGCTCACCGAGTCCGCGTCTGGGCTGTCCGCGACGAGTCTCTCGGTCCGAACGAAATTTGAACCGCTGACTCCCGATCGAGCCGGTGCATGGCGAGAACTCCTGCTGGACTACGCCTATGAGTCGCGGGCCAGCCCGGCGAGAATCCCTCCACGAATTGCAAACCAGATCACGCGGCAAGCAGGCGACGGTGCCCCGCGAGTCATCCTATCGCGGCCCGTCTATCAGGATGGCTATTGGCAGGCGGTCCTGACCCCACGCGATTCAGGCCGAGCAAGCGATGAAGAGCATCCAGTGGCCGGCGTGACCAGCTCACGTCTCGCGGAAGTCTTTCAGGTGGATTTCCTCTCACAGGGAGTGCTCTGCCCGCCAGGGAAATGGCGAATCGCTTTTCAGTACGCCCCATGGTGGCACCGCCCCATGCTGACCCTCGCCTCATTGGGATGGGGGGTGGTCGCTTGGGTGCTGGCGGCTCGACATCGAGAAGCAAGCCGAGAGAAGTTGTTGCGAAAAACCCTTTGAAGCCGACGATGCAGGCCGCCCGTAGCGGCGGAGATCCGCTGCTACCGCCCTGTCCTGTGCTCTCAAGTCTCGACCCTCCCATTGTTCTACACCGCAGGCCTCTTCAGCATCACGTGATCAATAAGTAGCGAATTTTGCGACAGCTTTTCGGTCGTGGACCACGCGACGAGCTGTTGATTGCCCCCAAGTTTTCCTACGCCGAAGGTGTTGAAGAAAATAGCCGGTGGTTTCAGCGTCGTGAACTTCGCCGCATCCGACAGGCATTGTGTCCTCGACCTCCGATTCTCGATCGCTACTGATTCACCGCGATTTTCAAGATTCGGACAGCATGTCCCGTACTGGCTTTGTTCTTCGTTGGTGCGACTCGAATCTTGATTCGGTGTTCACCTCGCTTGAGCTCCGGATCGAGCATCACAGTGCGTGGGTAGTGCAGCCCTTTGCTGTAGCGATGATAGAGATCGAGTTGCCGCGTCTCGCCGCCATCGATCGAGTACTCGACGACGCCAGCATCCGGTCCGGCGAGCACGAACAAACCGATTGCTGTTCCGGAGAAATCGAGTGAACACTCCGAGCCAATCTCGGTGCTGCACAGCAATTCCATCTCGCTAAAACGGCCACGTTTCGAACCGGGCAAACTCGACCAATCTGGACGGTGAACGTCCCAACCCTCGCCGAGTGTCACTGTCGAGGGAGAGAGCATTCTCCCACGGACATAGCTACGCTTATCAATCTGTTTCGCCGAGCGTTGTGACTCATTGCGAGCTTGCCCCGCAATGGGATCCGACCAAGCTACATCGAGCAGATCGGTGATCATATCTGCTGCAATCCGGTTGCCGGGCGTCTTGGGATGAGTGCCTCCATATTCTTCCCAAGTCAGTGTGCCCGCCGTGATCCGCTCGGCCACCTCACGTGCCAAATCGATCGTTGATACTCCATGGTGTGCCGCCACGCGTTCATGCGAACCAATGCTCGTGGGCGTCTCTCCTCGTTGCAGTTGCTCGAGCATCGGCGGGTTCACAAAGTGGGTGACCACCATGTCGAGGTTTGGCAGCGCCGTTCGCGCATGCTTCAGGATGCCTTCCATCCCGCGAATGCAATCACGCTGGGGATGGGCGGCATCTTGATCGTCGTTTACCGCGAACTCGACGAATAGTAGGTCGGGCTCAGCGGACAAGACGTCTTCGGCCAACCGAAACGCGCCCGTCGTGGAACAGGTAGAACTGATTCCAGCGTTGATGAACGTGAATTGGGTTTCCGGGAAACGGGTTTCCAAGTCCTTTTGGACCATCACCCGGTAGCCGTCCATCTCAGTGATCGACCCGCCAATAAACGCCACGGTGCCTTTCTTGTCTGCCTGAAAAGCGTGCTGGGAATGATCGAGATGACTTCGATAGTGAACGTTCTCAGAATCGGGCGTGGAAATGGCAGGAGGGTTTTCTAAGTAGCCCAGCGTTTTCAAAAACGTGTGCAGGCGCGAAACGGTCAGCGGGTAGAATTTGCCGGGCTCACCACCTCGGCCATAATTGAAGAAACCATGACTGGCATCTGGATAGCCGATCAACTCGCAGCGATTGCCCGCTTGAGTTGCGAGTTCCGAATAGCGTTTTGCCGTGACAAACGGAACGGTCGAATCGGCTTCGCCATGAAAGATGATTGTTGGCGGTAGCCCCGAATGAATGTGGTGGATCGGGGAGATCCGTCTCGCAGGGACACCGGTTCGGGTGGTGATGTCTTTGAACTTCTCGACCCCTTCGCTGTTTTTGCCGAGCCGGATGTCCTCGAATGGAGCCAAAACCAGGGCGGGATTGAACAATGCCAGGGCATTGGGAACGCTACTGGTACGCTTCGCTTCCAACCCCTCGACAGTCGACCCGCTCAGTGGCGGAACGACCCCGAGGCACGCTGCGAGGTGACCCCCGGCAGAGCCTCCGCCCGCTACAATGCGAAAGGGATCGATCCCCAATCGCTTTGCGTTGTCGCGAATCCAGCGAACGGCAGATTCAGCGTCTTCCACCGACTTATTTGCCAAAGTGTGGTGCCGTGAGCTAACACGGTAGTCCGCTGTGATCGCAACCATCCCCTGTGACGCCAGGTACCGGCAATGCTGTTCGAATTGCGTCGGGTTGCCCGCTCGCCAGCCCCCGCCAAAGAAGAACACGATCGCAGGCCGCGACTCGCCCGACTCGTGGCGGGGAGGATCAAACACCCACAGCTTCAAGTCGACATCGTCGACCGTCTTGTAGGTTTCCTGCCGAGCATCATCGAAGCTCGGGGGATAACCCGCATTCCGCTGGGCAAAAGCAGACGAGGAGAGCAGCGTCATTGCGAGCAGAAGATAGGTTCGATACATGAATCGTCATCCGTGGGGAAAAATGAAAAAGATGAATCACGAAACGCACCCGAAAACGATCCGGCCGGTTTCGAACACAGGTGGCATGGAAGCCAGTCAGGTAGTCTCGGTACCGCAGAAGATGCGCCGCAATGGACGCGCCCTCCATTCCCCGACGCCAGCTCCATTCTGGTAAGCTTGTCCGCTGCCCCACCATGAACATAGATCGTAGCAAAGCTCAGCCTGCTCAGCCTGATTCCTGAACACGATTTGGCCGTCTTGCCACAATCTATCGCCGGGATTGGGCGGCGAGCTGTTCGCCCAGTGCCGACAACACCCGATACAACCGAACCGGTGAAGACGTGATGCTCCGTTTTTGGTTGTCACCTTGTATTTAGGGAGTAGCCGAGATGCGACGAAGCGGTCTTTTTTACATTCCCAGTGAGTCGCCGATCTCATTTTGTTTGCTTGCGGTGTTCCTGTCGCTAGGCAACACGGCCGTGGCGGAACGGGTGCTGAACGTTTCGCCTGACGGGCCACTTCGCTCCATCGCGGAAGCACGTGATGCGATTCGTCGTCTCCCGGGTGACGAGGCCGTGCGGGTGGTGGTTGCGGAGGGGGTCTATCCGATCACAGTTCCGATCGTGTTCACTCCGGAGGACTCCGGGAAAGCTGGGGCGCCAGTGACCTACGAAGCAGCTTCGGGAGCGCAACCCGTGGTCTCGGGCGGGAAGGCGATCGACGGTTTTGCCGCGCAGCCGGATGGAACGTGGACGGCGAGTGTCGATCCGAAATGGCGGTTTGAACAGCTTTGGGTGAACGGTCGGCGTGCCGTGCGGGCTCGTGAGCCGGATGCGTTTTTCTATTATCTGCGGAAAGCGAAGGAAACGATGGGTGAAACCTTGGGGGCCAATCCCCAACCCATCGCCCGGCAAACGCTCTACGCGGATCCTCGCGATCTTGCGACGCTACGTGACCTCTCCGCGGCCGAGAATCATCAGGCTCAGATTCTGCTATTCCACAAGTGGGACAATACGCGGAAGTTTCTCGATGGGATCGATGTCGACGCGTGCAAGCTGTTGACGTCGGGAAAACAGATGAAATCCTGGAACCCACTGACCCGAGATACCGCCTATGTGCTCGAGAACTATCGTGCGGCAATGGACGAGCCAGGCGAGTGGTTCCTCGATGACGACGGTACGCTGCACTATCTACCGAGGCCAGGGGAAACGCCGAACTCGACGATTGCCATCGCTCCTGTCGCGGACAAGTTGATCGAAATTGTCGGTGATCCGGCGGCGGGGAAATTCGTCGAACATCTCAACTTTCGTGGCATCGCCTTTCAACACACTGGTTGGCAAACACCGCCACGTGGGTTCGAGCCGACGCAGGCGGCGGCATCGATCGAGGCGGCGGTACAGATCGACGGTGCCCGCTCGGTCACGTTCCACGATTGCGAGATCGGCCGCGTCGCTACCTACGGTTTGTGGCTGCGCAAGGGTTGTCGCGATAGCCAAGTAACACATTGCGATCTGCACGATCTCGGCGCCGGGGGAATTCGGATCGGCGACATGGGTATCTCCGAGAACAAGGAAGAGCGCACGAGTAACATCACGATCGACAATAACTTCATTCGCCATGGCGGTCGCGTTTTTCCCTGCGCCGTCGGAGTCTGGATCGGTCAGTCCGGTAACAATACCGTGACCCATAACGAGATCGCGGATCTTTACTACACCGGCATCTCGGTCGGTTGGCGGTGGGGATACTCGGACAGCCTGGCAGTGAACAACCGCATCGAGTTCAACCATATCCATCATCTCGGCTGGGGATGGCTCAGCGACATGGGTGGCGTTTACACACTCGGCCCATCCGCTGGCACGAGCATCAGTAACAACGTGATCCATGATATCTTGGCGTGGGGCTACGGCGGCTGGGGGCTCTACAACGACGAGGGCAGCACCGGCATCTTGATGGAAAACAACCTCGTCTACCGGACCAAGTCGGGCGGTTATCACCAGCACTATGGTCGCGACAATCTGATCCGCAACAATATCTTTGCCTACTCGCGTGAGTACCAACTCAAACGCAGCCGTGTCGAAGATCACCTGTCCTTCACGCTCGAGAGAAACGTGATCGAGTGGGATTCAGGGCGACTGTTCAACGGATCGTGGTCCGACGACAACGTCAAACTTGATCATAATCTTTACTGGCGCAGTGACGGCAAGCCGATTGACTTCGCCGGGATGACCTTTGCCCAGTGGCAGGCAAGCGGCAAGGACACAGGCTCAATCGTGGCCGATCCCCTCTTCGCCGACACTGCAAACGATGACTTTCGACTCCAGGACGACGCGCCTGCGTCCAAGATTGGTTTCATCCCCTTCGATACATCGAAAGCGGGCGTGTATGGCGATTCACAATGGGTTGCCAAATCGAAAAACCTGACGTTCCCCAGAATGAAGCAGCCACCCCCAACCCCCGTGCTGGCCGTTCGCGAGGACTTCGAGGCTGGCGAATTGCCCGTCGCAACGTCCGTTAGCCAGGACGCCAACCGCCCGGGTATCGAGGTGGTGGAAACCGAGGCGGCGCATTCCGGGCGGCACGCTTTGCGGATGACCGATGCATCGGACCTGTCACACCGCTACTACCCCATGTTCGTCGTCGCACCGGAGCATGAGGAAGGCGTCAGCCGCTGCGATTTCGCGATCAAGCTGGGAGAGGGCGCCGTGTTTCAACACGAGTGGCGAGACCGCTCCCAACCCTACCGCATCGGGCCTTCACTTTGGATCGAGAACCATCAACTTCGTGTGGGCACTGGCGAGTTACTCACGCTGCCAGAGAGCGAGTGGTTCAAGATCCAGATCACCGCTCCGCTTGGCGAGGACGCGGGAACGTGGGATCTCGTCGTGACCCTGCCCGATGGCCAGACGCAGCGATTCGAGAAGCTTCCCAACAAAAGCCAGGATTGGCGGACACTTCAGTGGCTCGGTTTCGTCAGTCAAGCGGACGCCGATTCGGTTGTCTGGATCGATGATCTCGAACTCAGTACGAACCTACCCCATCCAAGTCCATGAATGTCCCAGTTGATTCTCCACAAAACTAGATCCCCTGTCAGCTTGTCTGACAGGAATCTCCGTTTTGTGATTAGAAGAATGGAGCGTTTAGCCCGTAGTGGGTCGCAGACCTCGTCGTGAATGATCTTCAACCCCATTTGGGGTTGGCACGCGTGTTTCGCGGCGTTTCCGGTGGTATTCGCTTGCGCTCGACCACCGGCTATTTTCTTCAACGCCTTCGGCGTAGGAAAACTTGTGGGGAAAGGACAGCTCGTCGCCTCGTCCACTCCAGAAAAGATCTCGCAAAATTCGCCACTCATTGATCGTGCGGTACGAAATGGCTGGGTAAGCGGCGTTTGCCGCACAATTTGAGATAATCTCAGGATTGTGCGGCAGGTACGTGATTTTCGAGGCATTGGTGAGCATGACAAAGCAGGATTCCGAACCAGAGACGTTGACCGAGATGCAGTTCATGCGGCTGTTTGTGCAGCATGAGCCGGTGCTGCGCTGTGTTGCCCGGTCGATGCTTTCGGACTGGATGGCGGTCGATGACGTGTTGCAGGAGGCGGGCGTGACCATGTGGGAGAAAATTGCCCAGCTCGACAGCGCCGACGGATTCCTGCCCTGGGCCAGAGTCATTGTCCGCCTGAAATGCCATTCAGCGATCAATTCAACTCGTCGGCGTCGGTTGGTGTTATCCGACCAAGCGATCAAGTTGCTCTCGGTGGAGATTGATACTGTCGACCGCGAGCGATACGAAACGAGTTTGAACGCGCTGCAGGATTGCCTTCAAAAGTTGTCACCGCAGCAGCGAGATATCGTGCTGGCTCCTTACCGTGACGGAATCGAAGTCCAGGACATCGCGACGAGAATCGGCAAGTCGGCCAACGCTCTCTACAAGCAACTTGGCCGGCTTCGCGAGAAGGTATTCGCATGCGTGGAGCTGGCGCTGAAGATTGACACATCCGAAGGAGGACTCGCGCCATGAATGATCGAGCGCTGATCCAGCAATACTTGCTCGGCAACCTTGACGACGACGACATGGGACGTCTGAACGAGCGACTCTGTGCTGATGCTAAGTTCCGAAGGACCTTCGCAGACCAATTGATTCTCGACTGTAATTTGCGGGACATCGCCAGTCTCCAGCAGTTGGATGGAGCGGACTCAAGGATCGTTCCTGAGTCGACAACGCAAACCCCGGGACCAGGCGAGGAGAATGCCGGTATGCACACGCCCGTGGCGAGCGCCGTCGGCTCAAGGATCCGTATTGGTTGGGTATTGATCCTAACTGTCGCCGCGTCGCTGTTGCTCGTCGTGGGGTCGAGTTGGTTCTTCTCGTCACCTGATCGCGTTGCGACGTTGGTCAGCAGCGAAGAAGCAGCCTGGGTGAGTGACCTACCGACGTCAGTCGGCTCGCAGCTTCCCCCGGGCCAGCTACTGCTGGTTAGCGGGATCGCAACGCTGCGTTTCGATTCCGGGGCAACCATGATTCTCGAATCCCCAGCTCGTCTAGAACTGCAGACAGATATGCGAGCATTTCTGCACGATGGTGCAGCGATACTCGACGTTCCCGAAACAGCAATTGGCTTTGTCGTCGCGACTCCGTCCGGCGAAGCGACTGATTTGGGAACGAGCTTCGCGGTGAACGTCGACGGTGCCAACGCAATATCGGAATTTGAGGTCCTCAAAGGCAGCATTTCGGTGGGCTTGCCAGAACGTGACCAGCACGTCCTCTTGAACGACGACGAGGCGGTGGTCGTCGATCGTTCGGGTATCTCAGAGTCTTCGACAGCAGAGGGTTTGGATACGTACCTTGTTAGTGCAGGGCCAACGAACCCCACTCGACGGATCGGAACCGGTGGCAAGGAAGCGACGTTCGTTCGCGGCGGTACAAACGCCGGACCAGCAAAACTGCTGATGGTGAAATCGAGTTGGAAAGATTTTCTATACGATCGCAAAGCCGTCTTCTCGTTTGATGCTTCTGATGTCGACGTTGAAGCAGCTGTCGCCGTCCGCTTGCGGTTGAATCAAGTCAAAAGTGAGAAGGGCTTTGCCAATCGGCTTCCCCCGCTCAACGTGTTCCGAGTCTATGGGGTAGCGAACGTTTCTTATGGGGCAGACAGCCGTGGGGCTGGGGCCGATCGATCATGGGATCGTGGATCGAGCTGGGAGGACGCACCATCGCCGAAAGACGGCGTATTCGTCGGCGAGTTTCAGATCCCGCGAAGTCGCCAGTCAGGCGAGTGTGTGGTGGAAACAGAGCAGTTGACAGATTTCGTTCGCAATCATGCGGATGGGCCACTGACGTTCGTCGTCGTTCGAGAGCAGAGCGATCAACGCGGTGAACGCCGCGTGCTGGTTCACACGTTTGCGTCACATTCTCATCCATCGTCCGTCGGACCCACGCTCGAATTTGAAGTGCGTGAGGACCTATAGCATGAAACAGATAGTACCGCGTCTTCGTGAGGCCGAAAGATCGGGTCATACGCTGGAAAGCGGAAGGCCACCCCAGACGAATTCACGCGATCGACGAATTCGCCGGGCATTTTGGAAGAGTTTGAGGATGCCAAGAAAGAACGCATCGTTCGTGCCGAGCCGAACATCGACCTGTTCCTGAATCATCACGCCTTCCAAGTAAAGTTTTGACAATTGAGACCGACTCCCATGAAATCAACAAATCTGGAGAGACCAAAGAGATGATGACCCGCATTCAATATCTGCTGTTTGCAATGTGGTTGGGATGCGTCCCGGCAGTCGCTGCCGAACGGCCCAATATCCTCTGGATCACAATCGAAGATTGGTCGCCCGACCTATCGTGCTATGGCACGAAGGGCGTTCACACTCCCAACGTGGACAAGCTTGCCTCAGAGGGAGTTCGCTACGAACGGGCCTTCACGACCTCGCCCGTTTGCTCGACGTCTCGATCAGCAATGATGACCGGCTTTCACCAGAACTACATCGGGGCGCACCAACACCGAACCGACGATAAAAAGCCGCTCCCGGATGGCATCCGACCAATCCCGCATCTGCTCGCCGACGCGGGCTACTACACCGTCCTGATGAGCTCGAAAACGGACTGCAACTTCCTTCCCGACAAAAAGGAAGAGCTGTTCATGGATCTGAAGGACTGGAATAACCGCGATCCCGATCAACCGTTCTTCGCTCGCATCACGTTCGGTGGCACACATCGATCATGGAATCGCGATCCCGAGCGTCCGATCGATATCAAAGACGTTGAACTACCACCCTACTACCCCGACACACCCTTCATTCGCCGGGACTGGGCGAATGGGCTCGAGCAGATGCAACTCGTCGACCGGGAAGTCGGAGCCATTCTCAACCGACTTGATGATGAAGACCTAGCAGACAACACGATCGTGTTCTTTATCGGTGACCACGGGCGTTGCCATATCCGAGGGAAGCAGTTCCTTTACGACGAGGGGACACGCATTCCCATGATCATGCGTTGGCCTGGCAAAGTTCAGCCGGGGCAAGTCAATGGCGACATGGTGATGTCGATCGACATCTGCGCGACGGTCCTCGAAGCGGCTGGAATTTCCCCCTCGGTGCCAATTCACGGAATGAGCCTACTGAGCGACGAGGTGAAGAATCGGCAGTACACCTTTGCCGCCCGTGACAAAATGGGCACGACTCACGATGCGATGCGCAGCATCCGATCGAAGGATCACAAACTCATTTTGAATCTCATGCCGGAGCGGGCTTACTGCCAGTTCAGTTTCTACAAAGAGGGTTCCTATCCGCCGCTGGCCGAACTGAACGTGTTGAACCTGGAAGGCAAGCTCACGCCGGAACAAACCGCCTTCATGTCCGCCGAGAAACCGCCGATCGAGCTATTCGATCTACGAGTCGATCCGCACGAGGTCCATAACGTTGCCGATGACCCAGCCTACGCTGACGTGAAGTCAGAATTGCTGGCGGAGCTCAATCGTTGGCGAGAGGAAGTAATCGACGACCAGGGAGTTTCCGACACGTTCCGCGCCAAGGATGTCTTTCCGTCAGAGCGCCCCGCTGGGCGAACGGTTGGTCAGTGGGCTGTCGAGCATGCAGACGAATTCAATTTTAAAGAAAATGGAGTTCCCGATTGGTACCCAACACGCACCCTTGAGCAGTGGCGGGAGGTACGGAAGATTTGGGAACCCTGGGTCTTCCGCGATGCCGACAGCGAGATGAAACGTCCCGTTATTCCGTTCACAAGGAAACCAAAGTACAAGGGAAAGTGAGCCGACAGTTCAACCTTGGATACGAGCAGTTCCTGTCAATCAATACCGCAACACATCTAATTGCGTGGTCAACCATGAGACTATTTTTATCACTGCTGCTTTTCGCATTGCCGCTTTGCTGCAGCGTCATTGCCGACGAACTGCCGTCAGAGCAGCAGGCTGTTATGCCCGCGAAACATCGGGCGATCTTCGAACGGTACTGCTTCGACTGCCACGACTCCGCATCGAAGGAAGGGCAGCTTGATCTTGAGTCGCTCTCGCTGGAGATCAGCCGCGATATTCCCACTGCGGAGTGGTGGTCGAAGGTTCTGGCAGCTTTGAATGCCGGCGAAATGCCGCCAACGGATGCCGAGCAGATTACGGATGAAGAAAAGGCAGCGTTGCTGCACGATCTGTCCATTGAGATGGTGAAGGCTCGTAACATTCTCAGCGACAGCGGCGGTGAGATCGCGCTCAGACGGCTGAATCGACGGGAGTACCAGAACACGCTCGCAGCGTTGCTCGGTTTTCGTCCGGACGTTTCCAACCTGCCAGCCGACGACAGTACCGGCGGATTTGATACGGCAGGAGCGTCTCTGTTTTTCTCCGCGGACCAGTTCGAGCAATATCGCGCAACAGCGACGACCGCATTGATAACTGCGTTGTCCGATCGCAAGAAACCAAGCTCGCAGATACATCGCGTTGAACCTGAGGACACGCATTCGAAAGAGTACTTTGATCGTCAGGAGCAGTTGCTTGACACGATCAAGAGGGCTGATGCGTTCCTGGCCCAGGAGACGAGCCCTCCTCAGGACTTTGGTTTTCGCGATGTCGCCCACGCTGAGAAACAAGCACAGAGGTCGAGAGTGCATTTGAAGCAGATGCAGGACTACACACGTCGTCCTCAGGCCAAAGAGGGTGCGTTTTTGCTACGCGACAAAGGCCATAGTCGACCGTCGATCAGGACACCGAAAGTTAGCACGGCTGGCGGTCGTTACCTCTTGCGAATCCGCGCCGGGGCTTACGACGATTCACCTCAGCGGCAGCGATACGTGGAATATGCCATTGGCAATCCGAAAGATTATCAGGTTCTCGGCCAGGTAAAGATCTCGGGAACGGTTTCCAAACCGAACGTTGTCGAAATCCCCATCGACCTGGAACCCGGGAGATCAGGCGCGTTTCAAATCCTGTGGCGCGACTACAAGGAACAGGCCTCCCGCTACGTGACTCACCGCATTGAGGCGCAGAAAAACGGTATTGGGCAACTGCCGGTCGTATGGGTGGACTGGGTCGAAGTGGAAGGCCCGTTCTTCGATGAGTGGCCCAATACCGCGAAGATGGATCTGATCGCACCGCGACGCAGCCACGAGGATAACGCCACCTACGCTCGACGTTTGATTCAATCGTTTGCCACGCGGGCCTTTCGCGACCAGACGCCTGCCGATGAGTATGTCGATAAGCTCGTGCAGAGGTATCTGCAGAAACGCAAGAGCGGGAAGGGTCATGTCGCGTCGATCATCGATGCCTACGCTTTGATCCTGTCTTCTCCTAGCTTCCTGTATATGCTTGAGCACGGTGAGCCAACGGCACTAGCCGCAGATCCGACTGGTGCGAGTTCAGACGATAATGGGCCCCAGACTAGCTCACTGGATTCCAACCTCAGCCGACTGACCGATCGCGAACTCGCGGTCCGCCTAGCGTATTTTCTCTGGAGCGCGCCGCCGGACGCGGAACTCTATTCTGCTGCAGACGAGGGAACACTTTCACGCGACGACGTGCTGCGTGCTCAGACGGATCGCTTGCTCAATGACCCGCGATCAGACGAATTCATCAGTAGCTTTACGCATCAGTGGCTGGACATGGTGCGGCTGGACATGTTCGACTTCGATGCCCGTTTTCATCCCGAGTTTGACCAGGCGGTTCGACGCAGTGCCCGCCAGGAAGTCTATTCCACCATCCGCCACGTGCTGGACCAGCGACTGCCGCTAGGGACTTTGTTGAAGACCGACTTCGTGATGGTCAACGATGTACTCGCGGACTTTTACGGAATCAATGGGCCGACGGACCTGCCCGTTCAAGGTTCGCACTTCCGCAAGGTCACACTACCGCCCACATCGCCTCGTGGCGGCCTGCTTGGAACGGCCGCGATTCACGTCATGGGTGCCGACGGAACACGATCCGTGCCGGCGATTCGTGGGGCATGGGTTCTGAAGCATCTGCTGCACGATCCACCGCCGCCTCCTCCTGCCAATATTCCTCAGCTGAGTCGTTTGTCAGGTAAGCCCCGCAGCGGTCGCGAACTGCAAACACTTCATCAAGAGGCACCGCAGTGTGCTCAATGCCACCGCAAGATCGACCCGATCGGATTCGGCTTGGAGAACTTTACTGCCGCCGGTCTTTGGCGAGACGCAGAAACCGTATCTATCAATCCTGCCAGTGCTAAAAAGTTCCAACTTCCCAAATCAAAATCGTTCGATATCGATTCTTCGGGAACACTCCACCACGGGGAATCATTCGGCAACTACTTCGAGCTTCGCGATGCGATCGCGGCCCACGAAGACGCCTTCGCTCGTGGATTCGCCGAGTACCTGATTGCGTATGCGCTCGGGCGTCCCTACCAAATCTCGGACCACCGTCTTGCTTCCGACGTCACACGGCAGGCGTCCCAAAAAGGTAATCGCATTGACGCTTTCGTCCATGCCCTCGTTCAATCCGAAACCTTCCAAACCAAGTGGGCCGAACGCCCTCGCGTTGGACCCTAACCGCCAGAACGTCAACTCGAATGAGGCCCGTGGCTAACGCCATCGTCACACTAGGAAAATACCATGAAGACTCCCACCCGTCGTGCGTTTCTCGCCAGTAGCAGTGCCTTCATCGCCCTGCCCTTTCTCGAGTCGTTCGGCTACCGACGATTCGCCACTGCGGCCGCAGCGACGACCTCCGCTCCCAAACGGATGATCTTTTTGGGAATGGGGTATGGCGTCACCTCGGAGAGCTGGTATCCGAATCTCGAAACGCCGGGCTATGATTATGAACTGCCCGAGTCGCTCAAGCCGCTCGCCAGGTACAAGCAAGACATCACGGTCTTTCAAAATCTCGAGCATGCCCATTCCAGGGATGGTCACTCAGGATCCACCTTCTGGCTAACCGGTGCTGACCGCTACGCGATTCCTGGGCAAAGCTTCCACAACTCGATTTCGGCCGATCAGGTGGCCGCAGCCCAGTTCGGCAACGAGACCCGATTCACTTCCCTGCATTTGAACGGCGGGAACGACAACGGCCATGGTCCCGGATCAATTTCGTGGAACAACCAGGGCAAGCCAATCGCCGGGATGCCCCATCCCGTGGCGATGTATCACAAGTTATTCTCGTCCGACAATATGCCCCTGGCCGAGCGGCAAGCGCTGCTGGCCGACGACCGCTCGGCGTTGGACACGGTCTTGTCCGATGCCCGCTCGGTTACCAAGGGGCTGACGAAGACCGACAAAGACAAGATCGATGAGTACTTCCAGTCGATTCGAGAAATCGAAATCCGGATCGCCAAGGATGAACAATGGCTCTCCGTTCCAAAGAAGCAACCGGCCAGCCCGATCAAAGAACCGTCGGAAACCCTTGAGGGGATTCCTGAAGTCGAAATGGCTTACGAGCTGATGCTAGCCGCCATGCAGACCGATGCCTCGCGAGTCTTTACCTACCGCATGCCCGGTGACAGTTTCGTGAGCAGTCTCGGCTCGAGCTACTCCGCACACAACCTGAGCCACCATCCCGGTTCGCCTGAGCGCACGCGTGACTCGATCCTTCGCGACCAGAAAAATGCTGAGTTGCTGGCCGGTTTCATTCGAAAGCTAAAGGCATCGAAGGAACCCGATGGCTCCTCGCTGTACGACAACGTGTCGCTCGCGTTCGGTAGCAATTTGCGAACGGTTCACAGCCTAGACAACTGCCCGACGCTGGTCACCGGTGGCGGTGCAGGGTTCCAGCATGGTCGTCACCTCGTGATGGAAGCGAAGACCCCGCTGTGCAATCTCTGGCTCAGCATGCTCCGAGGCAGTGGAGTCAACGTGCCATCTTTTGGCGATGCCAACGGCATCATCGATGAGCTGTTTCAGGCCTGAGAGAACGGGCGTTGCAGTCTCTCAACGCACGTCCTTCGGATCAGCCCGTTCACGTGATCGCATGTCTGAATTTGCCTGATGGCAGCCGGAACATGCAGGTGCGTAAGAGCGATGATATAATCTGCGACTCACTGTACCGAGCCATCGAGGTTCCCGTGTTGGCAAACGATCTGCTCAGAATTCGAAAACGAGAACGAGATGAAAATTCACCAGACGTTGGTTCTATCTCGAGCGATCCTTCCCTGGTTGCTAATAGTGACTGTAACCTTGGTTGTCCATCGAGAGAGTTTCGCTACAGACATCTTTGTATCCGTCGATGGCCATGCTCAGGCCGATGGTAGTATCGAGAGCCCATACGAATCCATTCCGGATGCGGTGACTGCCGTGCGGGCCATGCGTGCAGCAGGCAACGTTGATCCCGTCGTCATCTACCTGCGTGAAGGACGCCATCAACTCGACGAGACTCTGGTGCTCGGGATGCAGGACGGGAATCCCAACACCACGACGGGACGTCTGGAAAAACACGGTGCCGGTCAAGTGACACGGCCCGCCTATCTAACATTCGCAGCCTACCCAGGGGAACAGCCCGTTGTCAGTGCGGGCGTGCCAGTAACCGGCTGGAAACGCCTGGAACCTCCACCGTCTGAACTGCCTGGCGGCGCGGTGGGTAAAGTTTGGGTGGCCGATCTGCCTACAGAACTGGGGAGGTTTCACTGTCTATTTGATGCCCATGGACGACTCAGCCGTGCCCGGGATGCTGGCTTTGCGGTGACCAAGCCGGGAGATCAGCAAACGCTCCACTTTCCAGAAGACGCCTTGAAGTCCTGGGAAAACATGGAAGACGTCGAGATCCAGGTGCGGCCTTTTCGGCCTTGGGTGATCAACATGCTGCCACTGGCCTCAGTCGATGAAGCTTCGGGAGTTGCGAAAACGCGAGTGTCGGCGACCTATGCCATGAGCGCTTTGCCGGGTTGGGTTCACAATCCGTCGGGGGCGAACGTATGGGTTGAGAATGTCTTGGAAGCGCTGGACGAACCCGGTGAATGGGTCGTGAACACAAAGACTCGGAAAGTTTATCTATGGCCTTCCCATCCGGATTCGAATGGGGCACCCCAAGGAATCTTGGCGCCAAGTACCAGCGAACTGATTCGCGTCGAAGGAACGATCGACTACGACGCTCCAATGGATACTCCCGTTCGAGGTATCGCATTCTCTGGGCTGACCCTTACCCATGCGGATCGATTGGCCTGGACAAGCGATGAGGCACGTGTTGGCTGGGGGATGCAACACGACTGGGATATGTTCGACAAGTCCACCGCGACGCTCCGTTTCCGCGGAGCCGAAGAGTGCAGCGTCACGGGCTGTCGCTTTCTCGATTCCGGCGGCAGTGGGCTGCGCATGGACCTTCATGCCCAGCACATTCGAATCGAAGACTGTGAATTCTCGCACCTCGGCGAGGCCGGGATCCTGCTGGCAGGCTACGGCCCCGGCACCAAAGATGTCAACCATCACAATGACATCGTCAATAATCACATTCATCACTTTAGTGAGATCACCTGGCACTCTCCCGGGGTCTGGGCTTGGCAGAGTGGGCACAATCGGATTTCGCACAACGATATTCACGATAGTGGCTATGCGGCGGTGCTGATCACCACGAGAGTCAACCCGTACAGGAACCGAGGCAGCCTAACGGGTGAGGGAGCCAGGACGATACGCCGCGATGAGATTGCGCCAGAAACGAAGGAAGCGCGGACGGGCTATGAGGCATGGCAGAATCGTGAGAAGTATCTTCACTCGCGGCACAACCTGCTGGAATACAACGATATCAGTCATGCAGTGCAGTTGCTGTCCGACGGCAACGGTATCTATGTCTCCGGAGCGGGTACGGGCAATATGGTGCGTTACAATTTCCTTCACGACAATCAGGCTCATTCTCTCCCGGCCGCGATCCGATGCGACGATGATCAGCATGACACGCTCATCTATGGAAACGTTCTCTACAAGAACCGTGGGTTTTCTGCGGGAATAGCCTCCAAAGGCGTGAATGACATCATCAACAATTTTATCGTCGCGCCCGTCGCTGTCCCGAAATGGGGCTACCTGAGTTTTGAATGGGTCCCCGTGACAGGATCAAAGGTCCGTCACAACATCATCATTTCTCATCCGGAAGGTGGGAATGCCTATGCCGCGAGACCCAAAGGTAATCGAAAACCTGGAGATCGAGGTCCAGACCTCAAGCAACTCGACATGGATTCCAATCTCTATTTTCATCCCACAGATTCGCACTGGATGGACGAGAAACTGAGAAAAATGCGTGAGCTTGGCAAAGAGAAATCAAGTCTTTTCGGCGATCCCCTGTTTGCCGATCCAGCTGCTGGCGACTTCAGCTTCCGAACAGGCAGTCCTGCGTTAAAACTCGGTATCGAGCCGCTCGATGTATCGAAGATGGGCCGGCAGAAATAGATGTTTGCCAAAAAGCACTCCACGACGTTTCATAACGACGAAGCACTGTAGCGGGACATCGAGGTTCTGTTGCCAGCCTCCGAGTTTGGAAGTCTTTCTGCTACTAAGAAAAACGGTTCATCCAACGGATGAGCCGTTTGTTGGCGTGTGCGGCCTACGTTGATCTCAACCCAGTTCGCGCCGCCATGGCGGAAACGCCTGAATCGAGCGAGTACACCGGAGCCAAGGATCGGCTTGACGACTTGACTCAATACTCCAATCGAACCCGCAAGAACACTCAGGACTGGGAGCGAACCCGCGATCGCCAGCAAGTAACGTAGGGCCGGTTCCACCGGCCATATGCGCCAGTTCGTTGTCCCACTCAACGGCAGATATCGCCGAGCCGCGCGATCGCTCTTCTGTCGATGCGCACCCAGGGGACGGCCGGTGGAACCGGCCCTACACGCTGCTCGAATTGGCCAAACGAGCCAACGAGCCGATCGACCTGCGTGCTCTGCGCGTTTGTCATTCGCCGTTGCTTTCTACGATACGGCAAATGACAAGTACTCCGAGCACTTCACCAGCCAAAAAATATGAACGGAGCAGTAGAGCCGGTTCCACCGGCCGTATGCGCCGGATTATCGACTCACTCACGGGGCCAATACCGCAGAGCCGCCCGGTCGCTCTTATGTCGATGCACACCCAGGGGATGGCCGGTGGAACCGGCCCTACACGTTGCCCGAATCGCCCTAACGAGCCAACGAGGCGATCGATCTGCGTGCTCTGCGCGTTTGTCATTCGCCGTTGCTTTCTACGAAACGGCGAATGACAAGTACTGCAAGGATTTTACCAGCCAAAAAACATGAAAGGAACGTGCAGACGTTGGCTGAGGGGCAGAGACCGCCCCGGCCAAAGGCGTTCCCGTTGTTAGCTATCCTAGCCAGTCTCCCCATCGGCTTGCGATAATCCGACACTCACCGCGAGAGCAGCAAGAAAGGCGGGCTCATCCGACGGAAGCGTGCGCCCGAGGTTTTCAAGGCATGGCTCCCGTATCCAAGGATTTATCTGTGGGATGTGATTATCAATGTTAGACTGGCACTGCCGGGAGAAGCGGAGCCGAGCTCTGCAGAGGTGCGACTTGGCAAGGGATATCTCGGTCGCCAGCGTTTCCCTGCAAAAGCGGTACGCCATTGGTGTTGTCGGTCCCTGGCGAGCGTTTGTTCGTCTGGGACACATTTTTGAACGATCATTGGATACGAGAGCCATGCCTCAGAAAACCTTCCGCTGTGCTCGGCGCACGCTTCCGTCGGATGAACCCCGTTTTTTCCGGCATCTACAAATGCATCGGTGTCGTCCCTGAAATGCAAAGTTACTGGACGCAGGAGCCCATGCCTGGAAAAGACGCCACGCTGTGTTTTGTTGATATCGCAAGCCCATGCAGACGTCTCCGATTCGAGCGTGGCGTTATCACCGGAGCAAGAAAAAGGAAAAGGAAAAGGAGCAAGACAAGTGGAAGGGGACATTTTGATTGACAACGGGGGATTTTGATCGATCCAGGCGATGCAGTTCTACATTTCAATGCAGGGAAAGGCCATGGTCCGATTTTAACAATAAAATTCTGATTTTCGTGTTATCTTCTGCAGATATCGACTATTCACTAAGCAATGTACGATTCCGAAGTTCCACAGCCGCCGCTCCCGCACGACGATCTCGCGGTTGAAATCGCCACGATGCAGCCACGTCTGTACGGTTTCATCCTGAAACGGTTGGCCGATCGTGAGCAAACACTCGAGGTGCTTCAGCGAACCAACTTGGTGCTCTGTCGAAAAGCAGATCAGTTCGCGCGAGGCTCCAGCTTCGCTGCTTGGGCATTCACAATTGCCAAGTTTCAGGTTCTGGCGTGGCGGAAATCGGACGGTTCCGAGCGGTTGGTGTTCACCGACGAGGTCAGTGCATTGGTCGATCGCTCTGTGGACGACGAGGCCGAGTCCGTGGACGATCGAGTTCCCCTGCTGCGTCAGTGTTTGGAAACTCTCCGAAGTCGGGACCGGGAGTTAATCCAACAGCGATATCGAGATGGCAAGCCGGTCGCCCGAATCGCTGAAAACATGTCGAAGTCAGTCGATGCCATTGCAATGCAGTTGTCTCGCGTTCGTCGACAATTAGGCGAGTGCGTGCGGATGAAACTGGAGAACTCAACATGAATGTCGAATCTCACGAAGACGTCGGAGTTCTTGTCGACGTGATGCTCGATGGCACACTAACCGACACGCAGAAAGCGGAACTCAATCGGCTTTTGAAAACTTCGCCGCGGGCGCTCACTCGCTACCACGAATTACTCGACAACCATGAGGCTTTGTGCGCGATTTACCCGGGCGATGTTTATGCCGAATCGATCGACGATGAATCACTCTCGTCCGCCTCGCAAAATTCGCCGGCAGGGCTGACTTGGTGGATGGGTCTGTTGAATGCGTCGCGGGGATCACAATTTGCGGTACTGGCAACCGCAGCGTCGTTATTGGTAGCGGTAGGCTTGGCTGGTTACTTTGCCGGTGCGGATCGTAGAGAACTGCGATTGGGTGAGTTGTCGACCGTTGCCTTCGAGCCGGAGACGACCTTGGAAGGGCATGCTATCTTGCGTCGCTCGCTGTCTCTCCGGTGGACCGAGGGAGAGCCCGGGTTTCGCAGCGGCGATATCCTGCCGGCTGGGCGGTTGAAAATTGAATCAGGAATCGCTGAGATTGATTTCTTTTGCGGGGCGACGCTCACCGTGGAGGGTCCTGCATCCCTGGTCGTCCAATCGGACTGGGGCGTGAGGGTCGATTCGGGGCGTTTGCGCGCCAGCGTGCCACCGGCGGCTCGAGGATTTGTCATTGAAACGGCGGACGCTGAGGTCGTTGATCTCGGTACCGAGTTTGCGCTGGACGTCGATTCCGAAGGTGCGTTTGTTGACGTGATCGAAGGCGAGGTCGCCCTGCGAGGCGGCAGACACGACGGCGTTCATCTGGTGACGGGTCAGCAAAGTTGGTTGGGGGGTCTCGAAACCAAGTCCCTGGCAGCCACATCCCAGCGCAATGCCGTCAGTAGCGTGGCGGACGTCGAACGCCGCCGGGAGGCGGCCCTGGCTGAGCGGTTTGCCCAGTGGCAGTCGTTCTCGAAAAGTCGTGAGCAAGATGAACGTTTGATTGCTCACTACCGAATCGCTGATATGCCGTCGAGCCGAACGATTCCCGATTCCGCGTCGACTGGTAAAGATCAGGATGCGGCCTTGATCGGTCCTGTTGATCGGACGGTCGGACGATTCGGTCCGCTGTCCAGTGGTCTCGAGTTTGACCGAGTCGGCGCTCGGGCGCGCACGCGAATCGAAGGAGAGTTCGAGGCGTTTACGTTCGCCACATGGGTTCGCATCGACAGCCTCGATCAGGTTTACAACGCCTTGTTCATGAGCGATGGATACGAGAATGGCGAACTTCACTGGCAGATTCGCGATGACGGGGTGATGATGTTCTCTGTCATGGTGGACGACACCCAGAAACGGAAACACTTCAGCGATCGCGATGGCACGATCGTCAGTTCCGCGGGCTTGCATCGCGTCTACTACACCGAACCCATCTGGGACATCGCTCAGAGTGGCCGATGGTTTCATCTGTCCGCCGTTTACGATCCGGCGGAGCGTCGGGTGACGCAGTACGTCAACGGCCAGCAGGTCAGCAGCGAACCGATCCAGGAAAAGTTCTTCGTCGATCGCCTTCGGATCGGCCCGGCCGAGATTGGGAATTGGGGACAACCTTTCCGCAAGACACCGTGGTTCTCGGTACGCAACCTGAATGGAACGATCGACGAACTCGTGATCTACAATGCCGCGCTCAGCGAAGAGGAGATCCAGTCTCTCTACGAAAAAGGAAAACCTCTTGGTTACTAAGCAGGTATGGGTAATTCTTTCGGTGTAACTCAATTAGCCGGTGGGCGCTAGCCCCGGTTTTCTCGCGTTAAACGCGAAGCGTCAATGGAACCGGGGCTAGCGCCCACCGGCTAATATACTGAACAATTTGTTCATACCTGCTTCGAAACTCACATGTCCGTCGATTGCGTGCGCGTGTGGCGGCGGGGTGATATCGCGACCAACGATGCCCCTGAGAACAAGGCGACCACTCGTGTCGATTGGACGAAGGCTCAGTACATCGCGAAGGAAAAGAGAAATGGGCTGCCAACGGTTGGCCATGAGATGAAGCAAAGGTGGCATCGAACTTCACTGAGATTGATTTCACTGGTGAGGGGATGGCATCCGGTTTGGGACGTGAACTTTGGTACAACAACAGAGAATAGAGGAATGAGGAACATGCGTTTTGCAACCCTGATGGCTTTGACGTGCTTGAGCGTTCTCGCGCATGCGGATGACCGCCCCAACGTACTGTTCATTGCCATCGACGACCTGCGTCCTGAACTGGGATGCTACGGTTCGCCGATCGCCGTGACGCCGAATCTCGACGCGTTGGCATCGGACGGATTGTTGTTCAATCGGGCTTACTGTCAACAAGCGATCTGTCGGCCGTCGCGTGCTAGCTTGATGACTGGCGCGCGACCGGAGACGACGGGATTGTTCCACAATTACGTTGCTCTGCGTGAGTTACAGCCCGACATCGTCACCTTGCCTCAACACTTTGTGGCCGGCGGGTACGAAACCGTCTACTGCGGAAAGGTTTTCCATCAAGGCGATACCGACGAGGGCGTATCGTGGAGTCGCGAACCGGTAGAGGCGATTCGCGGCGTGCAGAAACCATCTGGTCCGTTTCGGCTGGCGGAAAATCAACGCATTCGAAACAGCGATCGACACGCAATGATCGCCAAATATGGTGAAGCGGCCAAACGCGGCCTCGCCAGTGGGCCGGCCTATGAAAAGGCTGACGTCGCCGACACGGCGTACGTCGATGGCTACAACACACAACTAGCAATCGCCACGTTGAAAGAATTGGTGGGCAACGATCGCAAGCCGTTCTTTCTGGCGATGGGGTACAAGCTACCGCATCTCAATTGGTGCGCGCCCGCGAAGTACTGGGATCTATACGATCCCGCTGACATCCCAATGGCCGAGGTGACCGATGCCCCCCGAGGCGGTGCTGCGATGGGCCTACACGCATCGTTTGAACTGCGCACTCGCTCCGGAATCCCCAAGTCCGGCCCGCTGGGGGCGGACCTGTCGCGAAAGCTGAAGTACGCCTACTTGGCCAGCACCAGCTACGTCGACGCCCAGATCGGAAAGTTGATCGGAGCCCTTGAAGATGCGGGTGTCCGAGATGACACGATCATCGTTGTTTGGAGCGATCATGGCTGGCATCTTGGCGACATGGGCGTGTGGGGCAAAGCAACCAACTACGAAATTGCGACGCGGGTTCCCCTGATGATCTGGACTCCCGACATGAAGTCACGCGGTGCCCAGACCGACGCGCTGGTCGAACTGGTCGACATCTATCCAACGCTTTGCGAGTTGGCTGGCCAGCCTCTGCCCGAACACCTGGAAGGACTGAGTTTCGTGCCGCTATTGAATGATCCCGATCAGCCCTGGAAGACCGCTGCGTTCAGTCAGTATCCCAACCCGGCGCTACGTGAATGGGCAGCCAATCCGCTCTCACCCGCGATGCGAGAAACTTGGTTCGGTCCTTTGATCGGAAAAGTCGAAGAACGTATTCAGTCTCAGCAGGGTGAGGCATGGGATCGGGAGTTGTTCGAGCAGCACCTCACCGGTTTTACGATGCGAACGGCTCGCTATCGATTGGTGCTGTGGAAAGACCGTCGCAACATGGACGACGAGCCCTTGTTTGTTGAGTTGTACGACCACGAAAACGATTCGAGCGAAACCAAGAACATCGCTGACGAGCAGCCTGAATTGGTCCGTGAACTCATTGCACAACATTCTGCTGGCTGGGAGGCGGCACGATGAATCGATCTCTCTTAACCTTGACGTTTGTACTTTTTGCTTTCTGCCCATCGCCGCTTCCCGGTGATGAGATCAACTTTGAAGACGATGTTCTCCCGATTCTCGAAAACAACTGTCTCTATTGCCATGGCGAAGATGAGCAAGAATCAGGATTGCGTTTAGACCGTCGGGGCATGATGCTCCGTGGTGGCGATTCTGGTTTGGCTGCTGTCGTTCCTGGGCATCCGGAGAAAAGCTATTTGGTGCAGGCCATCAATCATGTTGACGAAGGCATGTCGATGCCGCCCGATGAGGATAAGATTCCTGCCGAGGAGATCGAACTGATCACCCGTTGGATTCAGGAGGGCGCCCAGTGGCCCGGGCAGATGGACGATGTCGTCGAGGAAGAGATTGAACACTGGGCCTTCTTGCCACGCAAACGCGAATTTGATCACGACACGATCGATGGATTTCTGCATCAGCGATTGGCGGACGCCGGACTCGATTTTTCCCCGTCTGCGGATCCACGTTCATTGATCCGGCGGGCTGCGATCGTATTGACCGGCCTCGCTCCCACGCCCGAGCGAACACGAGCCTTCATCACGGATTTCGAGAACGATGGTGATGCGGCCTACGAATCGCTAGTCGACGAGTTGCTCGCGTCGCCGCACTTTGGCCAGCGGTGGGCGCAGCATTGGTTGGATGTCATCCGGTGGGCTGAAACCAATGGCAGCGAAAGCAACCTGTACCGCAAGAACGCTTGGATGTATCGCGACTACGTCGTCAGCGCATTCAATGACGACAAACCGTACGATCAATTCATTCGCGAACAGCTCGCCGGTGACAAGTGGGACATCGGTCAGGCAACCGGATTTCTGGTGGCTGGCCCCCACGTCCCATCGGCGACCGTCGGTTCGGAGCCATCGGCCCGGCGACAGGCACGTGCGGACCGTTTGGATGAAGTCTTGCAGACCGTCGGCGCCTCGATGATGGGCATGACGATCGGCTGTGCACGTTGTCACAACCACAAGTTCGATCCGTTGTCGATCCAAGACTACTATTCGCTGACGGCTGTTTTCCAAGATGTTGAATTCGGAAGCCGTTATCCGGAGCGTGCCGACGATGATCCGCGAGTGCAGCTCGAGAGAGAATTGCGGGGCAAGCTCGCCGACCTGCGTCGCGAGATGCTAGCTCGTGGTTACGCCTGGACGGAAGACTGGAAGGCTTACCAAGAAGTTCATTTTCCCCAACGCAGCGTCGATCGGCTCCGGATCTCCTTCTTGGGCCGTTTTGTATTGATGGACGAAGTCGAAATTCTGCAGAAAGACCCCGATGCACCACGCGGCGTTCGCAATATCGCGTTGCCATCGCTGGGGCTGCAGGTCGAGGAGAATCCGGCGACGAAGAATGAAGGCATGACCGCCGAAAACTTGGTCAACCAGAGCTATGGAGCAAAGGAATTCAAGGCGACATCGCCCAAGGGTTCGGCCGAGCGGCCATGGGTGAATTTTGGTTTCGCCAAAGCGGAGCCGATCAGTCGCATTCGGCTGAGCTCGGATCGCGAGGACTTCTTGGAAACGGATTACATCAAAGGCCTGATGAAGATCAAATACGGCGACTTTCAGTTGGAAGTTGCTGATGAATCGAAGGCTGGCGCAGAGGCTTGGAAACCGTTTTGCACGTCGGCTGGGATGAAGAGGCGGGCGATGGAAGACACAGAGTACAATGCGATTCAGACTCAGATCAACAACGTCATTTCACAGTTGATCGACAACGGACCACAGCCAGCGTTCGTTGCCCGATTCGTCGACCCCGTTGAGACCTTTGTATTGGCACGCGGCAGCCCGGAAAGCCCGTATGATCGGGTTTACGCATCTGCTCCCGCCCGCTTCGATGGCGATCTGGGGATTCCTCTCGATGGCCCAGGTCCACAGCGTCGTGCTGCTTTTGCCAAATGGTTAGTGGATCCCGAAAACCCGCTCACCGCGCGGGTGATGGTCAATCGGCTGTGGCATCATATTTTCGGTTCCGGAATCGTTGCGACCCCCAGTGACTTTGGTCGCGCGGGGGCAATGCCGACCCATCCGGAGCTGCTCGACTGGATGGCGGCGCGATTCATTGATTCGGAGTACTCAATGAAGGCGATGATCCGTTCGATGGTAATGTCGCGAGCCTTTCGCCAGTCCAGTCAGCCCAACGCAGCAGCGTTGGAGAAAGATGCGACTGCACAGCTTCTATGGAGATTCCCACCGCGCCGCGTCGAGGCTGAGGTCATTCGCGATAGTGTACTGCTGGCATCCGGCCGGCTCGACGACTCACTCGGTGGTCTCAGCTACCGCATTCACAACGAGAAAAAACGCTACGCCCAATGGAAAGTCGTCGATAACTATGGCGAGGAAACTTGGCGACGGATGCTCTATCAAGAACGCATGCGTCGCGTCGACGATCGCATGTTCACAGCATTTGACTTTCCAGATTGTGGCCAGATTCGGGCGAAGCGTCCGGTGTCGACCACGCCTCTGCAAGCGTTGAATTTGATGAACAGCGATTTCATTGTCACGCAAGCCAGGTTGATCGCGCAGCGGGCTCGCCAAAAGGCTGGCGACAACCTGCGTGAGCAAGTCGGCTGGTGTTTTCAGCTACTACTCACTCGCGAACCATCCGATGACGAACGCAACGCTGCTGTCGAATTTGTCCAGTCCGAATCACTGGAACTGCTCTGTCGCACGCTGGTGAATACTAATGAATTTGCCTTTCTGCCTTGATTGAACTAAACTCGCGCCCGCGGCTCGCACCGTCGGCTCCGTGGAATACGACTATGAACCCTGAAAACATCTCCTCGGTCGGACGATCGCTTCTCAATCGCCGTGGCTTCCTTGGCCAGTCGGGCATGGCGCTGGGAGGGATCGCCCTGTCCCAACTCCTCGCTCAAGATCAGCTATTGGGTTCCGATGCGTCCGGCGGCCCGATCCGTCCGCAATTTGACGACGAGAATCCCTATTCGCCTCGGGCGCCGCATTTCGAAACGCCCGCCAAGCAGGTGCTGGTCATCTATTGTCCTGGCGCGGTCAGCCATGTCGACACATTCGACTACAAACCTGCTCTGTATAAGCTGCATGGGCAGAAGCCACCGGGCATCCCTCAAGTGACGTTCGAAGGTCCGACGGGGAACATTGCCAAACCGTTCTGGGATTTCAAACCTCGTGGCGAATCCGGCAAGATGGTTTCGGATCTGCTACCAAACCTGGCCGGCATGGTGGATGACTTTTGCTTCATGCATTCGTTGACGACACAAACCAGCGCTCACCCACAGGGCGAAAACTTCATGAATACCGGCTTCACGATGGAAGGTTTTCCATCCTTCGGCGCTTGGGTAACCTATGCGCTCGGTTGTGAAACGGATGAGTTGCCGGCGTTCGTCGCGATCAACGACCCGCGTGGCTTGGCGCGTAGCGGTAAGAACAACTTTGGCAGCGGTTTCCTTCCCGCTGCGTTTCAGGGTACCGATTTCACCGCCGCCAATCCGCCAGCCAATCTCGGACGACCGAACGCGTACACCAGGAACTCGGACCGCGCCAGCGTATCGCTTTTGCAAAAACTGAACGCGGAACACCTGCAGCGTTATCCGGGCGACGCGGACCTCGCCGCCCGCATCGCCAGCTATGAGTTGGCTGGACGAATGCAGACGTCCGTTCCTGACGTGATGGATATCGCCAACGAGCCCGCTCACGTCCACGCCAGCTACGGAACCGATAGCGGGACAGAGTTGAAAAAGGCATACGCACACAACTGCATTCTCGCCCGCCGGTTGTTAGAAAAGGGCGTGCGCGTCGTCCAGCTTTTCAACGGCAGCGATCCGTCGGGTGGTAACGGCATTACGAATTGGGATTCGCACAGCGACATCAAGAAAACGCACGCCATGCAGGCCGAGATCATGGACCAACCGACCGCCGCCTTGATCGCCGACCTCAAACAACGCGGTATGCTACAGCACACGCTGGTGGTGTGGTGCACTGAATTCGGACGCATGCCATTTCTGCAAGCCAACGGAACCGGCCGGGATCACAACCCGGACGCGTTTACCTGCTTCCTCGCCGGCGCGGGCGTGAACAAGGGCTTCAGTTATGGTGAAAGCGATGAGTTCGGATTCAAATCAACCGTGAACCCAACCACCGTGTACGATTTCAATGCCACGCTGTTGCACTTGATGGGCCTCGATCATGAACGCCTGAGCTACTATCACAACGGTATCGAACGGAGACTGACCAACGTCCACGGCCATGTGGTGAAAGACGTCCTCGCGTGAATGGAACCCTTCCGGCGTAGGTTCTATTCCCTGTAGATCGGCCTCGTGCGAGTTAACTTCAGTCGGACACGTTCGCTTGGGTGGCGTACATCAGCGTATCCCAGGGCAATGAGCCGCTGGGACGCCTTCGTCGCCGGCGGGAATCGCGATCACCGCGACCGCGGTTCGGTGTATCTGAATCGATCGCTCTCTGACGCAGCTTCAGCATCGCTTGCTGCGAATACTTGGCGTCGAGTCCTTGGCGGTGGACATAGTGACTGACGACTTTCTCGTACATCGGACGCAACCGACCGCGGGAATCGTCGGAGATTTTTTTGTAGAAGTATCTACCTTCGAAACTGCGGTAGGGCTCGTAGGGAACATCCATTCCCAGATTGTATTTCGCGGTGTACTCGAACCCTTTCAACAAACGATTGTCTAGCTCGCCATAGAGGTCGAGGCCTTGGTGCCATGCCGTCTCACACGTGGTCGCCAAGTAGTCCAGCCCCATCTGCGTATGGGCTTGATCTCGTCCCGATTCCTGGCATTCGCCAAACTCGTTGAAGTAGTTACCGATCGCTCCGTTACCTTTGCCGTTTCGGTAGTACTGGACGGCACGATCGAACATCTCTCGATCGTCTAAGTAGACGCCCATCGCAATCATTGTTTGCAACATCGATGCATCCCAATTTCCGTTGGCGGAGGGATAAAAGTCTTCAATGATCGGATACCAGATATCGCGGACCATTTTCTCGAAGGCTTCTTGATTCGGTCTCGGCCAACCGTCCCACGTGTGACGAAGCAGTTCGGCGGCATTGAGATATTCCTGGCCGTCCATTCCCACGAGCAACCTGGCGTCGTGGTTGCTAATCGATTGCAAAGTTCCCGACCAAGCATCTAGGATTTCGGCGGACTTGCGAGCATGTGCGGGGTTGCGGTCAATGGCCCACACGAGTGCATGGGTATATGCGGCAGCAGCATCGTTGCTAAACTCCGATGATCCGACGTCTGGGTTATTGCTGGCACCTCGCTGAACGTTGGCAACCGGTTCAGCCTCCCACTGAAGACTTGCGAACCGCGATTGTTTCGTCGTGTTCCAAGCATCGATCCACGGCGACTCGCTGTCGTCTATTTTCTGACGGATCGAATCGAGGTCCGCTTGCGAGTGGGCGATTCCAGGATGGACGAATCCATCGGACGCGGGAGATTGTGGCTCTTCGGCGGAAAGCAATGCCGTCAGCACTACTGAGACAACTGCGACCGCTAGCGGCCGTGGAACTTGGCGCAGGTGAGCTGGGGTCTCGCGGACCAGCGTGGAAAAAGTAGATACGTGAGTCATTTCGTTGGCCTATGAATTAGATGTTCTTTGCTCGTCTGAGCATGCAATTAGCGTCGGGTAGCGGGCAACGTCCCTCGCTAGCGTTCGAGTTGCTTTAGCAGGGCTGCCACCCCGCCTACCGAGCCCGACGCCTGGGACTCGATGCCCGGTTGTGCCAACCCGCAGGTCAGCAACTCGAGACGATGACGGTTTCACTGGTCGATTAGCATGTTGCGGCGGTGCACCAGAGCGGAATTTCACGTCCACCCCGGCAGTTGGCTCCGCTATTTTACCGCTTTCGCTGCGCTGCCGCACTATCCGGGGTGATTTCCGAACGAGACACCGAAGATCCGCTCTTCTGTTCAACGTCTCTGCGTTTTCTGTACGAAGCTGAAAGATCACGCCAGCAGGTCTGGCACTGCGGTTTTGCCCGGGATCGGTTAAACTGCTTAGATCAGTCTTCACGAGATCCCAGAGGCGACCCCAAAATGAAAGTTCGCAGCGGCGGCGGTTACCGAGCTATTCTCTACTCCTTCAAGAAAGGCCGAGAGGCGGGTGGGTACTGGAAGTTCTTCAAGGCCATGCGGACTCGAAATACGTGTAAAACTTGCGCTCTCGGTATGGGCGGCCAGCAGGGCGGGATGGTTAACGAGGCTGGATCGTTTCCTGAAGTCTGCAAGAAAAGCATGCAGGCCATGGCGTCGGACATGCAGCCGGGGATCGACCCAACGTTCTGGAAAAAACACTCGGTCGAGGAGTTGCAGAAACTCTCCCCACGACAACTCGAGTACTTGGGGCGTTTACTGCATCCGGTTCGATATCGAGCTGGTAGTTCGCACTTCGAAACGATTACCTGGGACGAAGCTTTTTCGAGCATTGCCGACAAATTCGCCTCGCTCACACCCGACGAAACGTTTTGGTACTTCAGCGGCCGCAGTAGCAACGAAGCCGGGTTTCTGCTCCAGCTAATCGCTCGGATCTATGGTACCAACAACGTCAACAATTGCAGTTACTACTGCCACCAGGCCAGTGGCGTGGGATTGCAAAGCAGCGTCGGCAGTGGCACGGCGACGATCGACCTCGAAGACCTGGAAAAAGCCGACCTGGTGTTCTTGATCGGCGGAAATCCCGCGAGCAACCATCCGCGATTGATGACCAGCCTGATGCATGTGCGTCGCCACGGCGGCAAGGTCGTGGTGATCAACCCCGTGCGCGAAACCGGCTTGGTCAAGTTCCGCATCCCCTCCTCGCCGCTCTCGCTGCTGACGGGCACCAAGATCGCGTCGCACTACACAATGCCACACATCGGTGGCGATTTGGCGCTGCTGTGGGGGATTGCCAAGGTGCTCCGCAGCCGAGATCAGATCCAACTCGATTTTCTGAAGGAGCACTGCCGCGACGATGAAGCCTTTCTCGAACGCGTCGATTCATTGGAATGGGACGAGATCGTCAGTAAGTCGGGCGTGGAGCGAGCAGAAATTGAAACGATCGCTGAGATCTATGCTGCGTCGGAGCGGACTGTGTTCGCTTGGACGATGGGCATTACTCATCACGCGCATGGCGTCGACAATGTGCAGGCGATTGCGAACCTCGCGATGTGCCGTGGGATGGTTGGGCGTCCGGGCGCGGGACTGATGCCGATCCGCGGCCACTCCAACGTCCAGGGGATCGGCAGTGTGGGGGTGACCCCCAAGCTGAAACAGCAGATCTTCGATGCCCTCGAGTCGAAGTACCAGATCAAGCTACCGCTGAGCCCGGGTCTCGACACGCTCGGTTGCATGGAGGCAGCGGCAGAGGGACGCGTCAAAGCCGCCCTGTGTTTGGGCGGCAACCTGTATGGTTCGAACCCCGATGCGAATTTCGCTGCCGATGCCCTATCGAAGCTCGACCTGAATGTGATGTTGAGCACAACGATGAACACGGGACATGTGCACGGCTTGGCCCAAGAAACGATTATCCTTCCGGTCTTGGCCCGCGATGAAGAACCCGAGCCGACGACCCAAGAGTCCATGTTCAACTTCGTTCGGCTCAGTGATGGCGGCCCCCGCCGTCTGCCGGGGCCACGCAGCGAAGTGGAGATCATCTCCACCCTCGGTCAACGCCTGCTCGGCGACGACGCTGGGATCGATTGGGAGCAAATGCAGCACACCGAGACGATCCGCCAATGGATTGGTGAGGTGGTTCCGGGTTATGAAGCAATCCAATCGATCGGCGAGTCCAAGAAAGAGTTCCACATTGGTGGCCGCATCCTTCATCAGCCCACCTTTGGGACCGAGGATGGCCGCGCCGTGATGCACTGTCACGACCTGCCACCACTCAAGGGCACCGCCGACGACGAGTTGCGATTGATGACGGTGCGCAGTGAAGGGCAATTCAACACGGTCGTTTACGAAGAAGAGGACTTGTACCGCAACCAAGACCGCCGGGACATCATCTTGATGCACCCCGACGACCTGCAACGGCTCGGGCTCCAACACGATGAGCGAGTGCGCGTCGAGAACGAGACCGGGCACATGGATTCCATTCTCGCTCGCGGTTATGAAGACATCCGGCCGGGCAATGCATTGATGTACTATCCAGAAAGCAACGTGTTGGTCTCCCGTTATTCAGACCCACACAGTAAAACACCCGCGTTTAAAGGCGTCGTCGTGAAAATCCGGTCGATGCAGACAACATGAACTCCTCGAATTCGAGACAAAGTATCTGGCGTCCGTACTGCCAAATGAAAACGGCGCCATCGCCGCTGGAGATTGTGTCGGCTGACGGTTTTGAGCTCACCACTGCAGACGGCCGCAAGCTAATCGATGGCATGGCCTCGTGGTGGTCGGTTTGCCACGGCTACGCTCACCCGCACGTCGTGGAGTCCACCTTGGAGCAGTTGTCGCGGCTGCCGCATGTGATGTTCGGCGGGATTACGCATGAGCCTGCCGAGCGATTGGCCGCGCGGCTCGCAGCCATATTGCCGGCTGATCTCGATCACGTCTTCTTTGCCGACAGCGGGTCAGTCGCGGTCGAAGTCGCGATGAAGATGGCGGTCGGTTATTGGCGGCGGCGCGGCCAGCCTCAGCGGCAGCGGTTCCTTTCCTTCACTCATGCGTATCACGGCGACACCACCGGTGCGATGTCGCTCTGCGACCCGGACCGCAGCATGCACGCCGATTACGGCGACGCGATCTTGTCCCAGCACCACAGCGTCCTGCCCGTCGATGACGCTAGCGAAGCGGCATGTCATGAATTGCTAGCCCGACACAAAGAGAACATAGCTGCGGTCTTTGTCGAACCGTTGGTCCAGGGCGCTGGCGGAATGCGGTTCCACGATGCCGAGACCGTGACACGGATCCGCCGGCTCTGTGACGAGCATGACGTCCTCATGATCGCTGATGAGATCGCGACAGGTTTCGGCCGGACGGGAACGATGTTTGCCGTCGAAGCGTGTGATGTGGTGCCGGACATTATCTGCCTCGGCAAGGCGCTGACCGCTGGGACGATGACCATGGCCGTCACTGTCGCAAACAGCCGCGTCTTCGATGCGTTTTGGACCGATCGAACCGCAGACGCGCTCATGCATGGCCCCACGTTCATGGCCAATCCCTTGGCTTGTGCCGCTGCCAACGCGTCGCTCGACCTCTTCGATCGTGAACCCCGGGTCGAGCAAGCTCGGCGGATGGAGCCGAAACTGCAAGCTGGTCTGGCGCCCGCTCGTGAACTGCCCGGCGTAGTGGATGTTCGCAGCCGCGGCGCGATCGGCGTGATCCAAGTCGAGTCGCTGGCGGATGTGGAAGACCTTCGCACTCGATTTGTGGATGCGGGCCTGTGGCTACGCCCCTTTGGTGACTGCGTCTACGTCACGCCACCGCTGAATCTCCCCGACGATCTGATCGACAGGGTTTGCTCGACGATGGTGGAAGTGATGAGCAGCCGGGATGCAGGGATCTTGATTTAGGAGATGGCTAGGTGTCTGGTACACCTTGATTTTAGGGTGGTGGACGAGGCGACGAGCTGTTGATTAACCGCAAGTATTCCTACGCCGAAGGCGTTGAAGAAAATAGCCGGTGGTTTGAGCGTAAGCGAACACCACCGGATAGATCGCCAAACGCCAACCCCGAATGGGGTTGAAGATCTTTCACGACGAGGTCTGCGACCGACTTCGGGGTCGACGCTCCATCGTCAACGAACCACCGTGGGACGTCGATTCAATTACTGACGCTTTTCCACCGGACGTGTCCATTGCATGTCGGCATGGGCTTGCCAGCCATTGTGTATAGTCCCGATAGGGACGGCAGCACTCTGCCGGGGACGTCAGTCCCCGGTCCAGCCTGCAGTTTCCGACTCAGCCCCGGTAGGGGCGACAGCAGCGGCAAGATAGCACGCCCATTTCGGTTTGGCTGTCGTCCCTTCGGGACTTTGGCTCGTTGTTCTCCTGTATTCCGGGGACTTGCGTCCCCGGCAGAGTGCTTCCGTCCCTTTCGGGACTCAGGACACGTGGCTCGGCCCCGAGAAATTGCCTACAAATTATGCAATAATTAAATCGACGTCCCTAGGTGGCGCTACGGCTATTGTCTATCATCCCTTTCGGGATACTTGTGGGTATTCGACTGCTCGATGCTTCGTCCAATACGACACTTATTACTCCCGCGTTCCTTAAGAAAATAGCCGGTGGTCGAGCGTAAGCTTGCAGGGAACGGACAGATGTCTAGGCAAGGGCATGTTGAGGAGCCCGGCCAAGGCATCGTCAAAGCGATCACACGTCGGTAACGCGGCGGGGGCGATGACGGGGGGCGGCGGGTTTGACGCGGATCGATTCGTGGGCTGGGTCGATGCGTTGAAATGACCCGGGATCACTCGGTGGGTTTTGGGTGCCAGCGGCAGCATCGAGGTCACCGAGGTATTCTTCGCGTACCTTGGGATGTCGTTTGACCTCGTCGGGCGTGCCATCGATCAGCACCTGGCCTTGATAGATCACGTAACATCGGTCGACGGTCGTCAAAATCTCACGGGCGGCATGGTCAGTGATCAGGACGCTAATCCCCGAGTCGCGCAGCTGCGTGATCACACCTTGGATGGACTGGACCGTTACTGGGTCAATCCCGGCAAAGGGTTCATCGAGCATCACAATTTTTGGATCGGAGACGAGGCAGCGTGCGATCTCGAGCCGTCTCCGCTCGCCGCCGCTCAATCCCGCCGCGGGGCTTTTGCGAATGTGCGTGATATTGAATTCTTCGAGCAGTTCGTTGGTTCGCTCTTTCCGCCTTTTGCGGTCGAATCCGAGTAGTTCCAGCAACGCCGAGATATTCTGTTCGACCGAGAGTTTCTTAAAAACGCTGGGCTCCTGGGGCAGATACCCCATGTTCCCATCACGGGCACGGCGGAACATGGGCCAATCCGTGACGTCCTGGCCCGCCAAATAAACGCGGCCTCGGTCAGGCTGGACGAGCCCGCAAATCATCCGGAAACTCGTTGATTTACCGGCACCGTTGGGTCCGAGCAGGCCTACGATCTCCGCTTCATCAACGCTCAGGTTGACGCCATCGACAACGGGGCGTCTACCATAGGTCTTCTGCAACCCCACCGCTTCGAGGATGGGTTCGCGTTCGACGAATTCATCGTGGTCGGAATGAGGAAGCGTAGCTGAATCGAATCCGGCGGACATGGCAGCGGCCCGGCATCACAAGGGAGGATGGAGTGGGAAGGGACACTGCCCACCATCGCAAAACTCCCTCGCCAGCACAATCTCGACTCGCAGGCACCGCCTATTTTATTAACCGCATTCGCTCGAAATTGGGCGTGAAGGGAACAGGGGTTGGCCAGGGGTGGGGCCAAAAGATTGCCAGAGCCTTGCCCACCAGTAAATCCCGAGGAACGAAGGCGGCATCGGCAAAGAGATAGGAGTCTGGATCGACGCTGCGGTCCCGGCCATATCGCGTCTTCGTACCTGCCCAACACCTCGCGTCGAGGCTCTCCGGGCTATTATCACCCATCGGAAAGAACTGATCTTCTCCGATCGGAAAAGAAACCCGCCGGCGACTCGCCCATCCAGGAAAGTCTTTCCACACCTTGGGCTCGGCCATGACCGCTTGAATCTCCTCAACACGTACCGTGGCATCCGCGAACTCGTTGATCGCCGACATGTCGTAATCGAGCATCTGATTGCCGTTCTGCGTTGCGATGTAGTACTTATCGCGGTCGATGGTCATGCGATGAAGGGTTGCCTCACCACCTCGGACAGCGATACCGACGGGCGATGCGTCTCTCGGGTCACCCGGGCCGTTGTAGACTGGGCGGACTTGTTCCGGCTTCAAGAACTGCGAGACGTCAAAGGTTGCCGGGGTCTCAAAAGCAACGACCTCATCATCCACCCACAACACCAACTCATCGTCGCAGTTACTAAAACGGAGTTTGTGCCGACTGCCGGCCCGTACGTCAGTCTCCGCAATCGGATTGAGGTTTTGAGAGCCCGCGACAGCATCAAAACTGCGGGGCTGGCCATCGTTGATCGACAAGCTCGCCTGGCCAGTCTTCAAATCAAAATTGCAGCGGTACTGCACACCGGCTTCCACAATCTCCATCGTCAGAACTTGAGTGCCGGCCGCAGTCTCCACATCGGCCTCGACGATGAGATCGCCAACCCAATGGGCACCGTCGCCAGCATAGCCCGACGTGCCATACTGCAAATGGTTTCGAAACTGATCCAAGTTACCGCCCGAATCATAGCTGGGACGAAAAACACCTCCGCCTCGGGAGTTCCCCAGCAATCGTTGCAACGGCGACACACCGCTGGGCGACGGCTTGATATCGTAAACCCGGTCCGCATCGACAAACAGATACGCATCGTAGGCATAGAAATCGGTGATCAGTCTGCCTAGGTAAGGATCCACGCCGGCCAACGAAAGACTATTGTCGGCATCGTCCCATTGCTCAGAGGTCGGCCAATGGTGGTAGTACCTCAGCCACTGTGGCGTCTCGGCACTGGCTTCGACGCGAGCGAGCAATCCATCGGCAGAGCGTTCGACGGTCCACGAGTCACTCGGCGGACTTGAAACGCCTGGACGCCAAGGCTGCAGTCGAGCGGGGTACCCCGCTTCGACCAAGGCGCTGGGTTGATGGTTGCTGTCGTAGACCATGCTCTTCATCGCCAACAGCTTTTCAGGCGGCTTACGCAAAATTTCGCCGATCGGGTCGCCAGTGCGACTCACCATCGGCTCCGCGTCCTCACCGGGGGTGCCCGGTAATGCGTAAACGTCACCGTGCATCAGGGTCAAGGTTTCGTTGGGGAGTCCGACGAGGCGTTTGATGTAGTTTTGCTTGGGATTGATCGGCACTTTGAAGACGATCACATCCCATCGTTCGGGATCGCTCAGGGCGTAGGCAAACTTACTGACGAGGATCCGGTCACCGCTGAAGGTCGCATCTTCGGGATTGTTCTCGAGGTCGAGCGGGTAGACGTGTCGGCAGTTCGGACAGACACCGCCAACGACCACGTTCTCGATCGCCGCACTTCGATTCTCGAGACTCGCACCGATCGGGAATTCTTGACCGCATTCAGGACAGAACACATCTTTATGGGCGCCCATCAAGGCTGGCGCCATCGACCCCGTGGGAATCACGAACGCTTCAGCAATAAACGTCCGGAACAGCAGTGCGAGCACGAAGGCGACCACGAAAGCCTCCGCTGTCTCACGGAGCCCCTGGACCCGAAACACGGCGGCCCGTTGCTGCAGCAGTGACATCGCGTCCCAGGCCTCCTGAGGCGAGGAGGCCGAGTTCGCTGTCGTCGCGGATGCAGTGGTTTCTGGCATATCGAATCAAAACACAAAAGGGCATAAACATCTCGGTAACCCGCTGTCGCCAACGAGGCTCCGCGGAGTGTAGCGATTCTAACCGCTTGGGCAGTACCTCGAAATGCTGGGTAGCCTTGCCGATCGGGCAGCTCCGTGGATCTCCATGCCGCTCGCAATTCAAGGCCGCGGCTTAACGAGCCAGGCCCAGGCGGCGGTCGCGAAGGCTCCTTGTGACGCTACCGATTTTGCAAAGTATTCTGATTATTACGCCGATAAGGAGGCAATGGTTGCCTCCTTTTCTATCGTGCCGCCGAGTTCGCCTGCCCGGGAAATCGTCGTCACCGTGCCCGGTCTACTTGCCGGCAGAAACAGCATGCGACAATTGGATGGATGTTTGCGATCAGCCGGCTATCACAGCGAGCATTGGCCCTACCCCAGCCTGAGGGGATCGATCACGCGTCATGCCGCTCGGCTCAGCGACGATCTAAGCGCCGTCGCCCGTTCGAACGAGTATCGCCGCATTCACTTGATCACACATAGCATGGGCAGCGTGATCGCTCGAGCCGCCATTCTCCAATCTCGCCTGGAGACTCGCTGGCCCGCATTGATCGGCCGCATCGTGATGTTGGCGCCCCCCAACGGCGGCTCACGCCTCACTCGAATCCCCCTCGGTCCCTTTGCTTCCTCGTTCCCTCAGCTCTGCGAGCTCTCGGAGTCACCCGATAGCTACGTTCGCCGCCTGCCACCCCTTGAGCAAATGCCCGTCGGTGTGATTGCGGCTACCAAGGATTTCGTCGTTGCTCAGCCATCGACTCACTTGGTCAACCAACGCGATCATGCAGTCCTGCCGACAACGCACCAGCGATTGATATCGCATCCAGACGCCATTGCGATGTCGATTCGGTTTCTACAGACCGAACGGTTTGCAGATGCACCGATCGATGGCTCACACCGAGACGATCAGCGGCGGCGCGTCCAGTCGGCGGCGGCATAACGGTTCGCGCGAATCGAGACGCTGTGATCGCGTTCGGCTGCGCTCAATTCACCACTTTGCCAGTCCAAAGTCATCGTCTCAGCGATCCCATCTGCGATCGATTGAGATATCGCAATCGGATCGATTTCGATCTCAGCTAAGTCGGCTACCCCGGGCAAAACATCCGCATGGCAAGAAACCTGCAGCAGCAAACTGCCATGCTGTAGCACACCGCCACGCACGCGGCGCTGGGCGCTGCCGAGAATCTTGTAGCCGCTACAGATGAGGTCTTCGTCGGTACGCCGCTGGAAACACAAAAAGGGTTCTCGAGGCTGCTTTCGGCTCGGCAGCAAACCATCCGACGGTGCGCGGCTCTCTTTCGATGGGATCACCGTTTCTGAACGAAAAGCCCGCGCCGGAACGTCGCTGTACGCGGCGGCGGTCACGCCCAATCCTTTGAGAGTATCGATCACACAGGCGTGGACGCTGCGATAGACCGCTTGGCGCGCCCCCGGTCCGGTATCGGCCAGCGGCAGAGAGAGCGAATAGGTGAGTTCGCGGTGGTGCATGATCGCACCGCCACCCGTCGAACGGCGGACGAGATCAACAGGTTCGCCCGCCCAGTCTCCAGCTTCATCGGCAGCTTGAAAGTAACCCAACGACAGCGTTGGACGACTCCAGCCATAGAACCGCAGTGTGGGCGGCACGGCGTTGCCTGCGACGGCGGACACAATCGCTTCGTCGATTGCCATATTCGTCGCGCCGTCGTGATACGCAAAGGGGATGAGACGACCGCTGCTACTCACGACTGGTCGTCGGGCGTCTCAGGTTGGCTCCAGTGCAGCACGGGGCGGCGGGCGGCCCCCACGTCATCCGGGCGACTGATTCGTGTTGAGTGTGGCGCTTCATGGACGGTGTCACCGGATTCGTCAGTAATCCGGAACAAGGCTTCGACAAACGCATCGAGTGTTTGCTTGCTCTCGGTTTCAGTAGGCTCGACCATCACGGCTTCATCGACGACCAACGGGAAATACACCGTGGGGGCATGGAACCCATAATCGAGGATTCGCTTGGCCAGATCCATCGCCGAGATCTTCTTGTCCTTCTTCAGCCGCGAGGCCGAGGCGACAAATTCGTGCATGCAGCGATCGCCGTGGGGTACATCCAAGAAATGCTTGACTTGGCTGAGCAGGTAGTTCGCGCTGAGCACCGCGTCTTCGCTGACCCGCCTGATCCCATCGCCACCATAGGTGCGCAGATAGATGTAGGCACGCGCCAGAACGCCGGTGTTGCCAAAGAAACTACGGACGCGTCCAATCGAATGCTCGGTCGGCTCAGAGAGATCATAGTACCACTCGGTTTGCCCCTCGGCGGTCTCAATCTCGCGGCGGGTGACGATGGGAGCGGGGAGAAACTTGGTCAGGAAATCGCGGACACAAATCGGACCTGCACCTGGTCCACCACCACCGTGTGGACCGGAGAAAGTTTTGTGAGGGTTGTAGTGCATCAGATCAGCGCCAAAATCGCCCGGTCGACTGATCCCCAAGATCGCGTTCATGTTCGCGCCGTCGAGGTAGATCAGCGCGCCCGCATCGTGAACCATTTTGTTCATCTGCTCGATGTTGCGATCGAATAACCCTAGTGTGTTGGGGTTGGTCAACATGAATACGGCAGTATTCTCATCGAGTTTGGCGGCGAGGTCGTCCAGATCGACGAGGCCGTCTGCGTTGCTCTTGACGGTTTTGGTTTGAAAACCCGCCATCTGAGCGCTGGCGGGGTTCGTGCCATGGGCCGAGTCGGCGGTGAGGACGATATTGCGGCTGCTGCCGATACTGCGAAAGTAAGCTTCGGCGACCAGCAAGGCAGTGAGCTCGCCGTGGGCGCCCGCGGCGGGTTGGAGCGAAACGCCATGCAGCCCGCTGATTTCCGCGAACATCTCCTGCAGCTCATAGAGCATCTCGAGCAGTCCCTGCAGGTGCGAGGGGTCCTGCATCGGATGAACGTCAGCTAAGCCGGGCAACGACGCGATGCGTTCGTTCCGCTTCGGGTTGTACTTCATCGTACACGAACCCAGCGGGTAGAAATGGGTATCGACGCTCATGTTGAGCGTCGACAGCCCAACGAAGTGCCGCACGACATCGCCCTCGGCAAGCTCTGGCAAAGGCGGTGGATCGCTGGCCAGAAAACGGTCGTCAAATCCCGACAATGCATCGGTGGTTGGAACACCGGGCTCGCCGAGCCGATGGGCACGCCGTCCGGGGCGACTGAGTTCAAAGAGGAGCTGAGCGGATTGCTGGTTTCGCATAATAGAAATGCAGTGAAAGACGTGGATGGTTCGTAGCTGCCATTGATTAGGCAGCCCCAGCCGCACCCCGACGAGTGCAGCAACAGGGAAAAAAGAATCGCTAAACTAGCAAGCGGCTGTTTGGGGGGCGTGGCAGAGGATCTCCGCCCACTGGTCGATCTCCGCACGGGTGCGCTTCTCCGTGACAGCGACGAGGAAGCAATCACGATATCGATCGGGTAACCCGGTCAAGGTGCCTTCGCATTGCAGGCCAACCATCGGACCGAGGTCGATACCGGCGAGCAACGCGTGGTTGCGAGCGTACTCCAATAGCTCGGCAACATCCCCATTGCGATCGCGGACGACGAACTCTTTGAGCGAGGGACCTTCTCCAACGATCTCAAAGCGTTCCGTTGCGACAATGACCTGTTTGGCGTACTCGGTTTTGGCGATGCAGTGGTCGCTCGTTTCCCGCAGTCCCTCCGGACCGAGCAGGCTCAAGTGCACGGTGGCGCGGAGGGCCAGCAGCGTTTGGTTACTGCAGATATTGCTGGTCGCTTTTTCGCGGCGAATGTGTTGCTCTCGCGTTTGCAGGGTCAGCACCCAACAGCGTTTGCCGCGGCGGTCGGTGGTTTGTCCAGCAATCCGGCCAGGCAGGCGGCGGACGAGATCCTCACGACATGCCATGATGCCCAGGTACGGGCCGCCGTAAGCCAACGGGTTACCGAGCCCCTGTCCTTCGGCGACGGCGATGTCGACACCCATGTCACCAGGGCGACGCAGACGGCCGAGACTAACCGGATCGAAGGATTCAATCGTCAGTGCACCAGCGGCTTTCGCGGCCGCAGCGATGGCGGCGACATCCTCGAGACCGCCAATAAAATTCGGGTGCTGAACGAGCACACAAGCGGTTTGGTCGTCGATCGCATCGATGATGCCTGCTGAGCAACCGTTCTCGTCCGCTGCTACCACCACGATCTCAGCATCGATATTGCGGAGGTAAGCGGCCAGAATCTCGCGGTACTGCGGGTGCACGACATCACTGGTGATCACCTTGTTGCGACCACGCTGGGTGGCCAGGGCCATCAACACGGCTTCGGTTGCCGCCGATCCGCCGTCGTAAAGGCTCGCGTTGCTCACGCCGAGGCCCGTCAACTGGGTGATCAAGGTCTCGTACTCAAACATCACCTGCAGGTTGCCCTGGCTGACTTCGGCCTGGTACGGCGTGTAGGAGGTGTAGTACTCGCCGCGGGAAGCAATCTCGTCAACGACCGCGGGAATGAAGTGATCGTAGGCACCACCGCCGAGGAAGCACACGTGCGAGTTCGCGTTGGCGTTTCGATCTGCCAATCGGGTCAGTTCCGCGGTCAATTCCATCTCGTGGATTGCGGGCGGCAATTCCAATTGCCGCTGGAGCTGGACCGATTGCGGGACTTGATCGTTAATGATCTCGTCGATGCTTGAAGCACCGATGGCCGCGAGCATCTCACGGCGATCATCGTCGGTATGAAATAAGTACGACATCTACTTGGGAACCTATCTGAAAAGAGGCCTGACCCTTTTCGGTAACGAATGTGACAGTGCTCGATATGCTCGGCATGGAAAGGGCCAGGCCCCTCTGCGGCAGACGTCTTAGCCTGCTTGAGCGCATTGTTTCTCGTAAGTGGCATGATCCATCAGCGTTTCGGCTGGTTCACCATCGAGTTTGACCTTGAGGATCCAACCGAATTCGTAGGGATCTTCGTTGAGTCCCTCGAGGTTATCGGGCAACTCGGTGTGCACCGCGACGACTTCGCCGGCGACGGGGCTGTACAACGGGCTGACGGCTTTGACGGACTCGACTTCCCCAAACTCATCTCCAATGGCCAGCTTTCGACCGACTTCGGGAAGATCCATGTAAACGAGGTCATTGAGGGCCTCGATCGCAAACTTGGAAATCCCGATGGTGGCGATTCGTTCGCCGTTTTCTTCGGCGACGTCGACCCACTCATGGGTTTCGGCGTAACGCAGTTGTTTGCTGTCGCGGGACATGGAAGCTTCCTTCGCAGAGAGAGAAAGTAGGGGAACGAAATGGGTTGTTCGATGGAGTCGCGTGTCGCGAGATCCGCTACGAGACAGGACGTCGATAAAACGGCAGTTTTGTCGGGCGGGCCACAACGCTGCGACCACGGATGTCAATTTGATATTCCGAATCGCTGCCGCGTTCGCGGTCGACCAGGGCCATCGCGATGGGAACACCGAGGGTTGGCGAAGGCCCACCACTGGTGACGGTGCCGATCTTCGTACCGTTGGAATCGAGCACATCGCTGCCTTCGCGTGCCGGACGCTTGCCCTCGGGAAGCAATCCGATCCGAGTCTTTTGCGGCCCGTCTGCTTTGATCTTTCGCAGTGCAGCGTCGCCTACGAACGAACGGTCAGCGAGGTTGACGGCGAACTTCAGCCCTACCGTCAATGGGTCCACCGTCTCACTCAGCTCATGACCATAGAGTGGCATGCCCGCCTCCATTCGCAGCGTGTCGCGAGCGCCGAGGCCGGCCGCAATGAAGCCGGAGTCGCGTCCCGCCAACAGGATGTTTTCCCACACCCGATTAGCTTCTTCGGCACGGACGATCAACTCCAATCCGTCTTCGCCGGTGTAACCTGTGCGACTGACGATCACCGGTTTCGCAAACTGGTCGGTGATGCGGGCTTGATAGTTCTTCAACCGTGCAGGATCGAAACTCAATAACTTCTTGCAGGTCTCGATCGCGAGCGGCCCTTGCACAGCGATCATCGCGGTCAGTTCCGTCCGATCGGACATGGTGACTGTAGGGAATTCAGCTAACAAAGGTGTCAGCCACTGAATAATCTTGGCGCGATTCGATGCGTTGACGACCAGCAAGTGGAAACGCCGCTCCGACGGGGTCTCCAAGTGCGAGACGAGTACATCATCGAGGATACCTCCGTCGGCATTGCAGACCATCGAGTAGCGGACGCCTCCGACCCCGAGGTCACTAACCCGGCGGGTTAAGACATGGTCCAAAAACTCTGCGGCCCCGTCTCCGTCAAACCGCAATCGCCCCATGTGAGAGACATCAAACAATGCCGCCCGGTTTCGACACGCCTGGTGTTCGGCAACGATCCCATCGCCGTACTGAATCGGCATTTCGTAACCGGCAAAGGGGACCATCTTCGCACCGGCATCTCGGTGCCATTGATCCAGCGGAGTTTGAGAAAGTCCGTTCGGTGCGGACGATTCGTGCGATGCAGGGGCGGATGATTGCGTCATGAGCGGATGCGTAGGCACGGAGTTTCCCCGCGGCGTCATCCTGAATGTCATCAGAGCAGCGCTGAAGGGCTTTTGAGTTGAAAAAGATCATAGGCAGCGAACGGAGTCGCTGCTCTCGAGTTTAACTATCCTCGGCCGAGGTACCAGCCCCCGCGACCGGGATTCCAGCCTCATCAAATCACCGCGCTGGGCAGTCGGCTGGGCGGGTCGGCTTTCACCTATTCTTCGGTGACGCGGACCGTGGTCATCTCGTCGCCTTGCTTGATCGAATCGACCACGTCTTGCCCTTCGATCACTTTGCCGAAGACGCTGTGGCGTCCATCGAGGTGTGGAGTCGCGCCGTGCGTGATGAAGAACTGTGACCCGTTGGTGTTCGGACCGGCGTTGGCCATCGAGAGCACGCCGGGGCCGTCGTGTCGAAGTTCAGGGTCGAACTCATCCTCGAATTGATAACCGGGGCCGCCCGTACCTGTGCCTTCAGGGCAGCCGCCTTGGATCATGAAGTCGGGGATGACGCGGTGGAACTTCAAACCGTCGTAAAACTTCTTCTCGCAAAGAGACTCAAAATTTCCGACAGTCTTCGGGGTCTTGTCGCCAAAAAGTTCGAGTTTGATCGTGCCGCGATTGGTTTCGAAGGTTGCCACTTTCATCGTGATGTTTCGTTCTTCCAAAGGAATGGGGCGAGTTGGTCTGAGACGTGGGACCATAGCGTACCGGCCGGGAAGGATCAATGAGCGGCGACAGCGACTGCACTCTGCAGCCCCAAATTCTTCCCTGAGCTTTCTGCGGAGTCGTCACGTCCCACTTCCGTGGTTCCCTCGGCCCCCTTGGACGCCGCGTCGCCAGCACTTTCCTGGCCCGCGTCAGATTCCTCGTCCGCGTCAGATGCCTCGTCCGCATCTGTTTTCTTGCCCGCGTCAGATTTCTCGTCGGCGCCCGTTTCCTGGTCTGCGTCCACTGCCGGTGGATCGATCCGCTTGCTGATGTCGATCGGGTTGCGACTGCCATCGGGCATGACAACGAACACCTTCTCCAGATCACCTTCCTTGGTCATCCGCACGGAGACCTGAAAGGGCCCCTGATCGGCCTGGCCATCGAGCATTGCGAACTCGGGGTTCGCTTTCGCCTCCTCCACAGTCGCCGACACATTCAAGTTGAGCGATTCGATCTCGCCGACCTGCTCCCGCAACTCAGCCATTTCATTCATCTCGTCGCGCATGGGATCGAAAACGAACGACCCATAATTCTCGATCCAGTACAGCCCTGCGCCGCAGCACACGAGGACAGTCAAAAAGCCGCCACTCAGCAACATCGCGAAGATCCACAGCCATTTGCGGCGTTTTCGAGCAGGCGGCGCCTGGTTTTCGCCAGGTGCGAAGGCGGGTTCATTCGTGTCGCGTTGAAAAGGGTCCTGGGACATGGGGCCCGGCAATCCGTGGTGGAGGTTGGAAAGGGAATCAGCTATTTCCCTCGGAGTCTATCTCATCGCCCAACAAACGCCAGTCGCCCACTACCGCCACACGCCACCATTGGGGCCAGTGCCTCTGCCCTGGTCCCGGCGGGAATCGAGCACGCCCGTGTTCGGCCGCATCGAGCCCATTGTTTCTGCCTGGGGCGTGGCAGCGGAGTAGCGACCGCTGGAGATAACCGACGGGGGTGCCCAGAGCGGGGTAGCAGGATCTTGCGTGCGATTAGTGGAACTTGCTCGCATGCCGGCGGTGTCAGCGACCTGACCACTCGGTGGCATCGGCGTGGAGGTCACGCCCATTTGGCCCGACGCAGACGCGTCGGTCGACTTCGCCCCGGACTGGCCGGCGGCACGGCGATGGTACCATCCACCCTCGGAATCAGATTCAGCGAGCCGCCCCCGGTCATTGGCAGCGACCATGCTGCTCGTTGCCTCGTCGTGGAGACTCTCTTGCGAAAGGTCGCTTGGAACGGATGCGGAAGCCAATGCCATGTCGCCGCCGGAGCCTTGCTGAGTTGAACCAGGGCCCGGTTGCCGCGATGCGATGGACGCATCGGGTGCAGAGGCCGCACGTGGATCAGCTTTGACGTATTGCTCCACTGGACCGCTGCCCGCTTCGACCCATTTGAGCCAGTATTCCTGGAGCTCTGCCAGCGAATCGTAGCCATAGTGCTTTTGCACATTCGCGGTCCAGGAGGGACGCTGCATGTAGTCCTCGAGGAAACCGATAAACGTCTGAGGCCCTTGCTGCTCGATCAGAAACCGGCAGACCGAGTAACCCTGAGCGTACATCGGCAACACGTCTTGAGGATACTCCGTCAGCAGGAACAGGCGATTCATGGCGATGCCGCGGCGCGAGGCCAAGAACTCGCGAAGCTTGGCCTCGTGCTTGGCTCGCTCGGACGCATGCTCCACCGTGGTACAGATGCCTTCGTCGGCCCAGCGTGGCAGGGGGCGTCCGAAATGGGTCGCCAGGACCGTGTGAGTGACTTCATGGGGCAGCACGCTGTCCAGAATCCGCTCGGGTGTTCCGATAACCTCCATTTGGAAGTCGCGAACGGGAGCTGGGTTGTAGGTAGTCACACCTTGGGCGGCGAGGTTGTCGCCGGCAATGACCCGGATCGGGCAGGGAGTCGGCCAAGGCGGAAGAGCGGAACCGGTCCAATAAGTCGCTAGCTCGTGTCGGAACTTCTCCGCCTGCTCGCCGACCTCACGGGCTAACTCGGAAGTCGGAGCCTCGACGAGAAAATTGCGTGTGCGAAAGTTGGCCGCGTGCGCCGTCGCCGTGTTCAGGACCAACAAAAACAACGCCGAGCTGAACAAACACCTTCCAGCAAGAGACTTCCGAGCGCGGTCTGTGTGCGTGCGATGAGTCGTGGCATCCATGCCATGGTTCTCCGTCGTTGCGTTGGGTCAGCCGGGCGAGTGAATCGTTCACCCCAGGCGGCGCGAGCAGGCAGTTTAGGCAGATCACCACTCACGCCGATACCCAGAAATCGACGCTGCAAATAACGAAAGAACAGGACCGTCAGTGAACAAGCGTTTCCATGTCCCCACTCCGTTCGGCACCTGTTGGCTGCCGAATCAATCGACAAGCCCGCCAGCGACTACCTGGCCCTGTCGTCGGCGGCAAACACGAATGCCCGATGCCCTGTAATATCGCTGCTCGTGAACGTTGGGCACCAATACTTCTCAACGTGCTCGACCACCAAATCGGTTCCGGCAAAGTGATCGACGCCCGGCGGTCGTTCCGGGTTGTACATGGTGTCGGTGAGATCCCGTATCAGCGCCACGTTCTTACCGAGCCGAACCATCTGGCGGATGCCGAAAGGGCGGCCCAAGACGCACATGTTCAGGTGCACGCCGCATAGAATGACGTTGTCGATTCCGCGTTGCTCCAACAAATTAAAAGTTTCCTGGCCATCATCGGTGAGGGCATCCTCGGGCGCGATTTCAATCAGCTTGTTCTGCCGGCTCCACGCCTCGCGAATCTCGCATTTCTCACCGGAGCAACTGCAACCCATATCCGAATCATCGATGGGCAGCACTCCCTCTCGCTGGGCATCGGGCCAACACCAGGTCGTCCCCCAACGCGGTGATGTCGAGAGTGGGACGGGCGGTTTTGCTAACGGTGCGGCACTCGCCAACTCACGTTGAGGACTGCCGCGGTAGAACTTCACCACGCTACTGGGAGCATGGATGATGAGAACACCCTGCTGCCGCGCAGCCGCGACGGTGGCGTTGAGAGCCGGGGCCAACTGATCGACTCGCCTTGCCGCGGACTTGCACCAGTGATCGTCCCACATGTCACAAATGACCAACGCGGTGTTCTCTGCCTTCCAAGTGGCCTCTTCCAGTCTCGGCTCACGATCGCCTACCGTTCGCGTGCGGAGATTCAACATCAAATCGTCACCGAACAAATCGTCACCGAACAAGTCAGTGCCGATCAGGAGGGGGAGCAACAGCCCCAGAACAAAGGTTCTTTTGGTGGTATTCATATCTCGAGAATAGCCACTGGCACTTTCTCCGGCAAGCAAATGGCGAGCGTGGGTCACCAGTGACGCTCAGCCCGCCTATCGATTACCCACACGTATCCCGAAAGAGATGAAAGAAAATAGCCGTTGGTAAGCGCAGCGCCACCTTCGGTTGTTCGTTGAAGATGGGACGTCGACCCCGAAGTGGGTCGCAGACCTCGTCGTGAATGATCTTCCACCCCATTCGGGGTTGGCACGCGTGTTTCGCGGAGTTTCCGGTGGTGTTCGCTTGCGCTCAAACCACCGGCTATTTTCTAAAACGCCTTCGGCGTGGGCAAACTTGGGTTCATCCGACGGAAGCGTGCGCAGAGCACAGCGGAAGGTTTTTTGAGGCATGGCTCTCGTATCCAATGATCGTTCAAAAATGCGTCCCTGACGAACAAACGCTCCCCAGGGACCGACAACACCATTGGCGTACCGCTTTTGCAGGGAAACGCTGGCGACCGAGATATCCCTTGCCAAGCCAGCACCTCCGCAGAGCTCGGCTCCGTTTCTCCCGGCAGTGCCAGTCTAACATTGATAATCACATCCCACAAATAAATCCTTCGATACTGGAGCCATGCCTGGTATGTCCCCAAGTTAGCCTAAAAAACTACCAGGGGCGCATTCTGAGTGCTTTCATTGAAGGAATTCACTTTCCCTTCAATCAAGGAACTCCGATATGGCAATCGCCACCAAGAAACGTTCGTCAAAATCCAATCAGGCCCGTTACATCGGCAAGCCAGCTGGGGTGATTCAGCAGCGAGTCGAGGCGGTCGGTCCCTCTCACTTTGGTGTCGTTTCGGTCGACTGCGCCAAACGCAGATCCAAGTGGATGCTGTGCGACTTCTATGGCAAGGTTCTCGTTGAACCGACCGACGTCGAGCATAACGCTGGATCGTTCGCAGCGATGGTTCAGGTGATTCAAAGTGCGTTCAAAGAATTCGCTATCAAAGACTCGATCGCGGCCGTGGAGATGACCGGCATCTATCATCGGCCTGTTCAAGCGACGCTACGCAAAGCCGGCATGGATACGCGAACGGTTCATCCGTTTGCCTCGAAGCATTACCGTCGACCGCTGCACCCGGATCTGAAAACCGATGACAACGACCTCGAAGCTATCTTTCACGCGGCGATCAATGGTTATGGACTAGCAAGCTTGCCAGTGGATGAAAATCACCGGTCTCTTCAATCGCTCATTCGGCATCGCGGAAACCTCGTCAAGCAACGTGCCAAGTTGCAGGTTCAGATACGCGGCATGATGCACCAAAGCATGCCTGGATATGACGAGCTGTTCCCACTACACAAGTTTTTCAAGGAGTCCGTCGCCATCCCGGTTGCCAAGAAATTCCCTTCGGCGGTAGCGATCAAACGCGCTAACGTCGATGGTTTGGCAGAGCATTTGAAACAAAAGAAAATCCGCTGCCGCCGGACAACTCTTGAGCGTATTGTGGCTTGGTCACGCGTCGCCAGCGAACCAGCAGAGTTGTCTGAAATGTTGACCGAAAATTGGCTTGGGCTCATNGAGTTGTNGGAACTGATAAGCGAACAANTCAACTCGACNGANCGGAAAATGGCGTCTTTTTTGGTCAAAACGCCTTACGTGCTTCTGCTGAGCGTCAAAGGCATCAACGTTGTTTCGGCCGCCGGACTAGCCGGGGAGGCAGGGCCAATTGAACACTACGCGACCGCTCGGGCGCTCAACGGACGGGCCGGGTTGTATCCGTCTCGTTACCAAAGTGACACAGTGGATCTCCAGGGTGGAGTGGCCCGCACTTGCAATCGCCGGCTACGTGGCGCCGCGATGATGGTCGCCAAGAATTTGATCAAGTGCCATCCGTACTACCGAAGTTTTTCGGCGTTCCTGGAGAAACAGAAGGTGGACCCTCGGGATCGTCATTGCCGGATCGCTAACCGGGCGATGCGAATGGTATACCAGCTCGTCGGCGGTCGACAGGTCTGGCGAGGCAAAGGTGTTGATCGCGAGGCGATCCTATGGAAACTGCGCCAGTTCCATCGTGAACACCAGACTGATTTAAGCCACACGATCGTCGACATGAACGAGGCTTTCCAATGGCTTCCCAAAAGCGTTTATGCCAGCGAGGCAGAACCGTTGCAGCTTCTCGCTGGCAAGAAGCGTCGAGGCCCTCAATCGATCGGCGACTTGCTGATCGGCTTACTAATTCGTCTTGGAGTGAACCAGGAAAACACTGTAGAATCGAAACCGTCCGAAGCTCTGAAGTCTTAGGCTGAATTGTCGTGCTGCCAAGCACACTAACAACGTCGTCGCATGCCGAGGGTATCGGTGGAGCGTAGCTCTGCTGAGCAAGCCCGTGCTAGAGTGAGATGCTCTGTTAGCGGTTCAAACGCCGGATGAGACAGTGTGGGGCTCTCAGAGCTTCGGATATCTACCAGGGTGGCGAGACTGAACCACCAAAGCTAACCGAGCCGTGCTGGCTGGCCGACAAACAGTGGACTTTGAGTGTCGAAAAAGCTACCCTATTGGTGGTGCCGCTGAGCGTACGCGCGCACTGCAAATTTTCGTTCTGGATATGACAGTACTCAAAAAACCTTCCGCTGTGCTCTGCGCACGCTTCCGTCGGATGAACCAAAAAAAAGCGGTTAGCTTGCCGTGATCGAGCTGTAGACAACCCGTTTTACACGCAAGGAAACCGCTTGCTATCAAAATTACCGATTCTCTGCATCGACGCAACCCCGACCCCACCACCGATCGGCGCAGCGGCGGGCTGGAGTAACTCAGATTCGACCCGCGACTATCGCTCGCGCGAGTGCCGGTCGATTCAGCTCCAAGGTTCCCTCGCCTCCAGCAGTTCACCGTGGCGAGACTATGGCGTGCCTGGCGATTCCCGAGCCAGTTCGATTCTAGCCGACCGGCAGTGGTGCTAGAAAAACGTGACCCGCCCCCGTAGGCTGGCCTGGCCGTTCGAATAGATGACGGGGGTTGAATCTCCGCGTCGGGGGCAGTCGTCATCGCCCATACGCTGGCAATCCCGACGCGACAGGCCGACTCGTGCAGTCGGATCTGCAGCGGCGTGTCAGTCAATCGAATGATGTGCGATATCCGGGACGATCACAGCGGGGTGCTGGAGACCGTCCCGTTTCTTTACTTGGTCGCGAGCGAGCGAAGTTCGTCAAGTTCGACGGTCAAGCGGTGACGTAGGGGGCTTTCGTCACGCAGTTCCGTCTCCAGCAGGTCTTCCGCTCGGTCAAACGTTTCCTCAGTGGGATTCGGCGCTGAGACAATTTCCCGAAACATGCTTTCAACGGTGGATTCAGTTAACACGACACAACCTTCATACGCGAGGACGTTAGATATAGATGAGTAAGCAAGTGGCGGCTGCGTCAAATTATCTCATCAAGCGCCGCCAACCTTCCCATCATAGGGTGAGATTGAGCGGCGACAAGTCCCAACGGCGAGCGGAAGCGCAAGGTGGCTCAGTCCCACCACCATTGGCCCGGTTGCAGGTTTTTCGGCCCTGCAATGTTCTTGATTTCGTCATTCTCACCCTTGGTGTCGACGCTCAAGTGGTCGCTGTTGAGGGCGAGTCGGGGCTGGACATTCACGCCACCGCCGAGTGGTGTCATGAGAGTGTTGCCTCGCCAGATCGCGTTGACAGCCGTTTCGACTTGCTCGGGTGCCGTATAGGTCTCAACAGGCAGTTCGGATTCGTTTCCGAGAACGGGCATCGTCCACTTGGCTTGCGAGTAAAAATCCTGCTCCTGGATATAGGCCGCCGCGATCGCGAGATCAATCAATTGCTGCAGTTCGGCATAGACTCGCACGCGGCTGGCGATCAGTGGGTACTTGTCAGTGAACTCTTTCGTGAACGCTTGGCTGGCCCGATTCGTTCGGCCGGCTGCCACTCGTTTGCCATTGCCCATGACTCGTTCGCCCTCACCGACGAGTTCCACGCCGCGCTCATTGATTCGCATGGCCAGGTTGTCTTCACTCACCGAAACGCCGTCATAGTTAGGCTGGAAGTACCATCGCTCCATGGCGTTGGCGGCAACCGTTTGCGGGTTTGTCCGCGAGACGTAGCTGCGAACAGGAACGGGCAATTGCTCGAGGCCGATTCCGATCAATTTCATCCGATAGTCGGCTTCCACGAGAACGCGGGCAAAGTGTGTTGCTGCAGGAATGCCTTCAATCGTCACCGTTTGCAATCCGAGGTTTTGCTTGAGTCCGTGGACCAATCGCATGGTATCGCCCGGATTGGCTTGACCACCGACGGCTCGCAAGAACTTCTGCATGCGGGCGAGTCCTTCTGGCGTGGGGTCAATGGAGACAGAGATCACGCGGGTCGGTGGTGCCGAGGGAGGGAACGCTCGGAGCGCGGTCGCGACATCTTCGAGCAACAGGGTGGGACGTCCCGTGTGGATCCCGACAAAGCGGTCGGTGGGATCGGCGACGAAACCCTCCGCAGGACCCGCGATGACGATATCTTTCGTATCCGGATAGAAAAATACGTACTCGACGCTGGTCAATCCAGCGACCGCGAGGATGTCGTCACCCAATGGCAAGTCGGCTTCGGCCCGCTCGGCAATGACTTCTTCGAGGCGGTTGAGAGAGACCTTTCGCAGTTCGCTGCGTTGCATCACGTCCTCAATCTTCGCCGCACGCAGGGCCTGCACCAGACGCGCCCGGGCCAAGCGTGGGTCGACGACCCGCATCTTCAAAACGCCACTGGGATCAACATCGACACCGGCGATGGGCGGCCCGAAGTTGATGTCGCCGCCATCATTGCCGCCGTCACCACCGCCGTCGTTATTCGCAGTGGCGATGGTGGCACAGCCTAACGTTAGCGCCACCGAGAGCAGCAGCGGCATCGAAATGCGAAGTCGAGAAAGGTCACGAAGGAATCGCATCAGTGGACTCTTTGCAGAAAAGTGAAATGCTTTGGAAGGAAGAAAAGGCGCAGGTTTGTCCAGCGACCCCGTGCTATGTTAGTTAGTATCGGCGGCAAACTCAACGGAAATTCAGACGCCGCAACCGTTTCTCGATCCGTTAGCTGGCTGTGCCTCGACGTCCCCATCCACGCACCTGTTCCCGTCCCCGACCGTCATCTCGATCGCAGCGGCTACCCCAGCGTGCCGGTGGTGAGGTTCAGGCGAATAAGAGGGAATGTGACGGCGACAAAGAAAAGCATCGAGGCCGCGGTTCACGGCAGGGAAGCGGTGGCGACCGTCCGCGAAATGAAGCCATGGACACACTGCGTGGTCTGGCGATTTTGATGATGGTCATCGACCACGTCTTCGGCCTGCTATTGGGACAATCGATCTCGGACTCCCCCGTGCGCGTGCTGATGCGACTGAGCATGCCGCTGTTTTGTGTCCTGATGGGCTATTTCCTGCCCAGAGCCGGGAGATGGCGTGGTCGCCGGTTTGCCGAGATCGCTGTCGCCGCGTTGCTGGTGAATCTGGTCTTTTACCCTGCCTACGGCTGTGTCGAGATCCTGTGCAGTCTGTTGGTCGCAGGGGTGATCGGTGTCGCCTGCGGGCGTTACTTCCCCATTTTGATCCTGGCGGCGTTGTTCTATCCGGTCGATCCCAGCGATGGGTGGCCCAGCGGCGGCCCGATGGATTTTCCGCTTTCGATCGTGCTCAGTTTCGTCGCACTGGGCAATTTACATGCTCGCTATGGTGGCAAAGCGGCCTGCCTCGCAGCGTTTGGATTGACGGCATGCTACTTCCCCGCCGCTTCACTGACACCCGGCAGCGTCTCACCGCTGCTGTTCCTGTTCGTCTTGCCCGCCACGGTCCTGCTCTGCTGGGCAGAACGCTATCGGTCGGTCTCCGTTGCTGGGTTGGATTGGCTGGGAAAGAACCCGCTGAAGTCCTATGTGGTCCAGTATTATGTGATTTTTGGGCTGTCTTTGGCGATTTGAAGCTCTGCGAGACGTGACTCAGACATTTTTCCCACACCGCACGGCTTACCCGGCTGGCGCGATTGGTTCCCCAGGCGGTTAAGAATTGACGAAATAGGCAGGGGAATCTTCACGGACCGTACCTCGAGACGGTAGCGTATGCGTCTTTGACACGGAGACCATTTTTCCCTCGCAAGCAGAAGCCCATGACACCTGAAGAGATTGACGCCTCCGCCCCCGAAACCACTCATCCACGATTTGATGCCGCGGATGTTTACGAGGACGTGCCCGACGAGGAAATGGAGTCTCCTGCAATGTCAGAGGACTCCGCCGACGGCAATCCCGTCGGAGAAGCGGAGGAATCCGCCTCTGCCGAAGTTACCGTGGAAGACACTGTGACCGCGGACTCGCTCGAGAGCGAGTCGTTGCCCGCCGAAGGGTTCCAGCCTGTGGGCAGCGACGAAGAGCTCGTTGAACTGCAGCAGCCCTTTGTCGGTCAATGGAATTCATTGGTCAGTACAACGAATTGGGAAAAGGGACGCATCATCAGTCAATGGCGGGCAGCGCTGATCGAAGCCGGGGCGCCGGTCACGGATTACTCCGATGAGGCCTGGGCATCGAGCGTCGGTGGTGTCACCTCACCCCACGTCGGTCGCCTGCGACGCGTTCATGATCGCTTCAGCGAGCAAGCCGAGACGTATCCCGCATTGTACTGGAGCCATTTCTTGGCGGCGCTCGATTGGGACGATGCCGCATTGTGGCTGCAAGGCGCCGTGGAAGAGAAATGGTCGGTATCGGCCATGCGTGAGCAGCGTTGGAAAGCGAACGGGGCTGTCGAATCGGATCGCCCCGGCAGTAGCCAGATCGTTGACGTCGATCTCGATGAGGACACACCGGACCTGGGGACCGCACCGGCCCAGGGTGGCAGTTCCACACGCGACTACGATGGCGACACCGACGGCGTGGCATCGGGTCCGGCCTACGAGGCGCCCGACTTCGGCGAGGAATCCGAACTCGCAGCTCTGCCAGAAGGCAACCACATGAACGACGCCAACGGTGGCGAGGGTGGTTCCATGGCAGTCGCTGACGATGCGGCTCCCTCTCCGATGCAACCCTTCGCGGGATTGCCGGCGCTGCCCGATGACCTTGCCGACGTCGTCGAATCGCTCAAGCTATCGATCCTACGGCATAAAACGACGGGGTTTGAGGACGTCAGCGCTGACGTGATCCGCCGCTACCTCGACGCCGTCGCCCTGTTGCTCGAATCCTGATCGTCACCGGCCAGCGCGATCGTCGTGCTGGATCGGTTGGGACCGAGTGTCTGTTTGGCATGCAGTGTCAATGAGAACGCAAGGGCGCCAAGTCGCAGAGTCGCAACGCACCTCCAGGCTCTTTGCGCCGTGGCGTCGCGGCGACTTTGCGTTTGTCTCCGCCTCCTTCCGGCGAGCAATCGCCCGCGCCGCTCTGAGTCGATCGATCGTGCAGGCGAACCGGTCATAGGGAGCCGCCCGTCGGAACCGCTTTCGCCAGCAATTTGCCGCCCTGGAAGTAAACTTTAAGAGAGACCAACCCCGAGGCGGCGACGTCGCTCCGGTGCACGTTATCGTGCACAGCGATTTATATCGCAACTAGCTGATCCGCCCCCGTAGATGGCCGAGTCTTTTAACATTCCGACGCACGTACGCGGCAATCTGCCTTTCCGGCGTTCCAGCATCACCCCGGTATAGCGAATTGATGTTGTTTTGCTGACCGCTTGGCAACTCGAGGAATGTATCACTCCTGCTGTCACGAGAGGGTGAATCAGCAACAGCGTTCAACGCCAATCGAAACGCCTCGAACTGCGAGTCGCATCCAAGCTGACGATGCGCCTCCATCGTCAGCTCATAGTCGGGGTCGCCTGGCCATTCCGCCTCGAAAAGATATGCAAAGCCACCGTTGCCGATAATGCCATTGGCATGCCACGTGAGCATGATCGGCTGTTCTATGGGCCGAAAAAATGTCGCATTGAACTCTCCGTGGTGCGGACCATCGATGAGCCCAAAGAAACCATTGGCGACGTTAAAGTCATTCGGGTCAGCTGCAAGTTCAGAAAAAGTTCGCCCCATCCCCATTCCGGCTAAGCGGCGTGGATCGCTCGGATCGGGTCGGTTGAGCAATTCGAGAATGCGTCGGAAAACCATGAGCGGTTGCGAAGCTCGACATGTTGGGGAACTTAGAGGTCACCGGCTAACGTGACACCGCAGCGGAGGCGGTAAAAAATGGTTCATCCGACGGAAGCGTGCGCGGAGCACAGGGGAAGGTTTTTCCAGGCATGGCTCCAGTATCCAATACTCTTACTAAAATGCTTCCCCGGCGAACGAATGTTTGCCAGGGACCGGCAACACCATTGGCGTACCATCGGCCGGGATATCCCTTGCCAGGCCAGCACCTCTGCAAAGCTCGGCTCGAATGGCGTGGACTTAAGCAGCTTTACTCGAGTTTCACGGGCATCTGTTTTCGCTTCCGTCCGGCTTGTCCGGGCGGAGTGGCAACTGCAAGCTACCTGTAAAACGCCCTCGCCAGATCGATCTCCGCTCCGGGCTTGTCCCGGCGGAATCAGCGAATCTAGTCGTGTAACCGCCGGGACAAGCCCGAGACGGAGCACCGTTTCTACTTCGCATTTTTTCGGTAGCTGCCAGTTGATTCCTCCGCCGAGACAAGCTCGACGGAAGGATGTCTCACAGGCGGCAATCGCTTAAGTCCACGCCATTCGAGCTCGGCTCCGTTTCTCCCGGCAGTGCCAGTCTAACATTGATAATCACATCCCACAAATAAATCCTTCGATACGGGAGCCATGCCTTGAAAACCTCGGGCCCACGCTTCCGGCGGATGAGCCAAAAGTATCCTGTCAGGGATGATAGAAGATAGCCGGTGGTTTGAGCGCAAACGAACACCACCGGATACGACTTGCGGGGCTCGACAGTTCGTCGCTTCGTCCACCACAGAATAGCTTTCGCTGAGTTGGTCTCTTGTTGATCACGCGTTGCTAAATTGAGCGTGTGGCGCGTGTGGCCGGTGGGAACCGGCCCTACTGTTACTCTGGCGTAGGGAGACTTGCGTGGCTCAACAGTTCGTCGCTTCGTCCACCACGGAATAGCTTTCGCTGAGTTCGTCTCTTGTTGATCACGCGTTGCTAACGGGTGATCGCTTGCATCGCCCGCATCGCTGACGTGCGGTTGGGGAATCGCTGCACACGGAAGGTCTGCAGCGGTCGCGTCGATCGTTGCAGCTGTTGAACCGTTTCAGGCGATGAGGTCAATGTGACCCGGCTGCCTGAAATGACGAGGTAGTGAATTTGGTTTTCGACAGGATCGGTCCAACGCAGCGACGACAAGTGCGACGAGAGGTCCTGTTCGAGGTCCGCATAGTCGCCGCCGAGCTGTGTTTCGAACAGCGGCACGGAATCCATATCGTCGTCTTGCGAACTGGTGAGATACTCCAACGGCTGTCGCTTCGATGCCTCGCGGATGCAGGCAAATAGCTCGTCACGGTGCTTTCTCGCCATCCAGTGGACGACCCCCCATGAGTACGCGTACTCCTTGGAGTCGAATTCATCGAGTTGGACGAGCCGCTCCAGGTGCCTGCCACTGCCCAGACGCTGGCCGCCCTTGACGTCTTCCACGATCTCTTTCATCCGCAAATCGTTCGGGGCGCCGAGCCCCTTCCATTTCGCTCCCGGCCCCGTCGACGTGGGCGCGAAGAACTCGGGGAGCCCTTCGCTGAGCCACATCGGCCAGCGTGACAATCGCTGCTGCACGCCAATATTATGCAGAATCTGGTGGACGCCTTCATGGGCGACCGTCGAGATGGAATTCATGATCGCGACTTGGGGTGCGACGCGGTTGAGCCGCGATTGCTCGTACATCGAGATGCTGTTCAAAGTACTGTCGTAGTATGCCACGACTCCGTCGGGCATCCGTTTGAACTCTTGGTACTGGTCGTCGGTGGCGAACGCGATCACGACGAGCGGGAACTCCGGTTCATGTGTTGGAATCTTGGTGCGTTGAAAATACTTTCGGACAGCCGGGTACATCGTCTCGAGAATCGTGCGAGTTGCTCGGATGAAGGGCTCACTCGTGTTGTACAGGAATAGAAATCGTTGGCTCTGGATAGATTTCATGCCGAGTTTCGACAGCCGCTCATCCGCCAGCCAGCGGTCGCGGACCTCGTCCATTGACATCGGCTCGAAGGGATCGTCGGTGGGTGTGGTGAGCTGGCCCTCGTAGGCTTTCAGCCGCCCATCGGGCATCATGACCACGCGGGAATCACCACTGCCGACGAGATACTTCGCGACGACACGATTGCCGTCATCGTCGCGAACGGCGAGTCGTACGTTTTCGGGATGTTTGAGGTCTCCCATGCGAACTAACAGTCCGCTGGGGTCGGCCGGGCGATTCGGCTGCGAGGCGGCGGGCTGCGGCGGTTCAGGCGGCTCGCTCCCGCCTCGCATGCCAGGCGGTATGCTCAACGGTGGCATCGCGAGGGGAGGTAGCAGTTCTATGGTCTCTGGGCCGATGTCTGGGCCGATGTCTGGGCCGGCGGTCGTTCGTGGTGGACGAAACGTGTCCGGCTCACCCGCAATCGGTGATCTGGGAATCGGTTGTTGGCCCATCCCCTGCCGACCGACGAAGCTCGCAAGACAACCGCAGAGGACAATTCCAGTCAATGATGGCCGCATTCTTAATTAACTCATGATCCGGGTGCAGTCTCGCCCTCGGGTGATCCCGAAGGTCCTTTTTAGTGTACCCGCTGCAGATTGCGCGGTGCTTATGAAAGCGATTGCTCACGCACCCAGCAGGCTGCGGCATGCGCTTGATCGGGTAGCGGCGGGCGGTCACTGACACAGCGATCGATCTTCACCGGGCATCGCTCGGCAAAGGCGCAGCCGGGGTAAAAATTATCCGGCGACGGGACTTCTCCCGAGAGCACGATCCGCTGTCGCGATGCGGCCACGGCCGGGTCCGGGACAGGAACTGCCGAAAGCAACGCCTCGGTATAAGGATGTTTGGGCCCCGCGTACAATTCCTCGGCAGACGCGAGCTCGACCATCCGGCCGAGATACATCACGCCGACCCGGGTGGCGATGTGCCGGACCACGGCCAGGTCATGGGCGATGAATAGGTAGGACAGCCCCAGCTTCTGTTGCAGGTCCATCAACAAATTGATGATCTGAGCTTGGATGGAAACGTCGAGCGCGGAGACGGGTTCGTCACAGAGAATGAGATCGGGCTGCACGGCAAGGGCCCGGGCGATGCCAATCCGCTGGCGTTGCCCTCCGCTGAATTCGTGGGGATAGCGATTCAAGAACCGAGGATTCAGCCCCACCAACTCCATCAACCGCAGAACTTCGAGTTTGCGGTCGCGTCCCCGGGCCAAGGAATGAACAACGAGCGGTTCGCCGATAATTCCCCCCACGGTCATGCGTGGATTCAGCGACGCGAAGGGATCTTGGAACACCATTTGAACTCGGCGGCGATAGGGCTTCATCGCGGCATCGGACATACCTGCGATCGGCACACCATCGATCCGTACATCGCCCCCGGTCGGGTGTACCAGGTTGATGATCGCTCGCGCGGTGGTTGATTTTCCGCAACCGGATTCGCCGACCAAGCCCAGGGTCTCGCCGCGAGCGATGTCGAACGAGATGCCATCGACCGCACGGATCACGCCTTTCTGAGCGCCCAGCAGCGAGCCGCGCCGAAACGGAAAGTGAACCTTCAGGTCCTGCACGCTCAGCAGCGGCGGTGTTGAGACGGGAGGGGAGGAATCATTCATCGCGGCTCGTTCTCCGTTCCTACGTCCACAGCATGACATGCCGCCATGTGCATGCTCGAGTCCTCCGCTCCATCCTCCAAGGCGTCGCGCCTTGGCGTCAGGACCGGGTCATCGCTCTGGCAGCGATCGAAGCGATATTCGCAGCGGTCTCGAAAAGCGCAGCCGGCGATCGGCACCGACATGTCCGGCGGTTGACCAGGAATTGCCTTGAGCGTTTCGTCGCGATTGGACTCCAGGTTCGGTAGCGAGCCGAGCAGGCCGAGCGTGTAGGGATGTCGGGGCATCGCAAAGAGTGATGAGACGTCCGCCTTTTCAATGATCCGCCCGGCGTACATCACGAGCACGCGATCGGCCACTCCTGCGACCACGCCGAGATCGTGTGTGATCAAAACAATCGCCGTCCCTTTGCGAGCCTGCAGATCGGCCAGCAGTTCCATGATCTGGGCCTGGATCGTCACATCGAGTGCCGTCGTGGGCTCATCAGCGATCAACAGTTCCGGTTCGCAGGAGAGTGCCATGGCCACCATCACACGCTGCCGCATCCCGCCGCTAAATTGATGCGGGTAGTCACGCAGTCGCTTTTCCGGGGCGGTGATGCCAACGAGGCCGAGCATCTCGATGGCGTGGGCGCGGGCTTCGTGGCGGGTGAAGTTGAGGTGCAATCGTGTCATCTCGGTGAGCTGTTGCTCGATCGTCATCAGCGGGTTGAGCGCCGTCATGGGATCTTGGAAGATCATAGCGATGTGACGACCGCGAATATCCTGCAGTCGTCGCTGCGACAGGGTCAACAAATTCTGCCCTGCAAACATCGCCGTACCACCGTCAATGTTTCCGGGCGGTTTCGGGACGAGGCCCATCATCGCCAAATTCGTGACGCTCTTGCCGCTGCCGCTCTCGCCGACGATGGCCACGGTTTCTCCCGGATGGACATCGAAGGAGACCCCGCGGACGGCCCGCACCATGCCTTCGTCGGTTTTAAAACTGACCCGCAGGTCATTGACGCTCAGCAGGGGGGAATCCTGCTGCGCCACACCGGAATCGGCCTGCTTCGTGTTGGCTTGCATCATGAGCGATTCTTCATTTTGGGGTCCAGGGCATCACGCAAACCATCGCCCAGGAAATTGAGTGCGAAGAGCGTCATCGCCAATGCCGCACCGGGGAACACCACCACCCACCAAAACAGCTTGATAATGGACAGTGCTTCGACGCCATCGTTAAGCAACAGTCCCAAAGACACGTCCGGTGGTGCAACGCCGAGCCCCAAGAACGATAGAAATGCTTCAAAGAGCATCACCGAAGGGATCGTCAGCGTGAGATAGACAATCACCACCCCGAGCGTGTTGGGGACGATATGCCGGAAAACGATTCGCATCGGCGAAGCACCGATCGTGCGGGCCGCTTCAATGAACTGCTCGGTCCGTAGCGAGAGCACCTGCCCACGCACGACTCGCGCCATCGTCAGCCAATAGATCGCGCCGATGATGATGTAAAAGATCGTAATCTGGTGGATGCCGTAATTCTCTAGGATCGCCTTCACGCTGTCTTCGCTCAAAAACGTAACGAGAAAGATGACGACAAAGATAAACGGAATCGAATACAGCATGTCGACAATCCGCATCATGATGGCATCGGTCAGGCCACCGAAGTAGCCAGCGATCGCGCCGTAACTGACACCGATGACAAGACTGACGATCGTGGCGACGATGCCAACGACCAACGAGACCCGTGAACCCCAGAAAACTCTCGCCAATAAATCGCGTCCGAGCTTGTCCGTTCCGAAAAGCGAGGGGATGGTCCAGTCACCAAAAATCGCGACGCGAATGCGACACATCGTGAAGGCGACCGGGCCGAGGTTATTCCATAGCTGCTGGAACGGATGTTCGATCCGGGTGCGGGCATCGAATTCGGCGAGTTGTTTGTCCCGCTCGCCCGCGTCTGCGATCGCGAGAATCTCGGCGCGTTGCTCGGCTGCATCGCTGGTGTACTTAGCGAGCTGGGAGGTCAATCGCCCGTCCTCAAACTTCAATCCAGCCCGGCCACCGAGCACGACAGGCTGCAGGTTCGGAGCGAGGAAGCGACGGTTATTGAGATCCTTATCGATCGGGCTTTGTAGCGGCAGCAGCGGTGTGAAGATCGCCGCCAACATGAGGACGATGAGGAAGATCAGCGAGCACATCGCAGAACGGTTGCGGCGGAGTCGCCGCCAAGCGTCCTGCCACAACGACACACCACGGATTTCACGCGACTCCCGCAGGATCTTCTCCAGGGCAGCTTGATCGGGGGTGGCTTGGTGGGCCGGACTGGTTTGCCCATCGGGCTGAGGTGAGACACCACTCATTGCAATTTCACCCGTGGATCGATGACCGCGTAGGAGATGTCGACGAGCGAATTCATCACGAACAGAAGCACCGTGTAGGTCAGTACCATGCCCATCGCGAGCGTGTAGTCTCGCTGCGTCGCGGCGTAGATAAAGTGGCTCCCAATTCCGGGCAAGGCAAAGATCTTTTCCAAGACCAGCGACCCTGTCAGCACACTCGCCGTGGCGGGACCGAGATAGGAGACCACCGGCAGTAGCGCGCCCGGCAAGACGTGTTTGAGGATCACCGTCCGTTTGGGAAGGCCCTTGGCGAAGGCGGTTCGCACGTGCTCGCGGCCGAGCACCTCGAGCATCCCCGCTCGGGTCAACCTCGCGATATAGGCGGCGACGGGAGCTCCGAGGCAAAGGGCAGGCAGGATGACTTGACGCAGCGTTCCCCATCCGGCTGCAGGAAACAGCGGGATCCAAAAGACGAATAGCAAGATGGCGAGGGATGCCAAGACGAAATTGGGAATCGCGATCCCCAAGACCGCCGTGCCCATCAATGCCAAGTCGCCCGCTGTGCCCCGGTACACCGCGGACACCACGCCCGCGGTCACCCCGAGCGTGATCGCAAAAACGAGTGCGAGAATCGCCAGTGATGCGGAAACCGGAAAACCTTCTGCGAGGACCTCGTTGACGGTGTAGTCCTCCAATTTGATCGACACACCGAGATCACCGCGGGTCACGATCCCCACGAGGTAATCGGTGTACTGCTGGAGTGGTGGTGCGTCGAGATTGAACCGGGCTCGCAGTTGCCGCTCGATCGCCGGCGGCACATTCCGCTCGCTGCTGAACGGGTTGCCGGGAACCGAACGCATCAAAATGAACGAGAACGTGTACACCGCCCACACCGTGAGCAGCATCCACCCCAAACGGCGGATCAGGTAGCTGAATAAGTCCGTCACGGTGTTGGGCTCGCTGGTGATTTGATACGGAGCAGGTGCAGCGGGTGCAAATCCTGCGGACTGGGGAAGAATCCCTCGATGCGGGGTTTGACCATATTGACGCTAACATAAAAGTAGAGCGGAATTACAGGCATTTCTTCGATCCAAATCGCTTCGGCATCGGCGAGCAATTGCATGCGTTTTCCCGGATCGCTCTCGGCAGCCGCCTCTTGCAGCAAACGATCATAGTCGGGGTTGGACCATCCCGTGCTGTTCTGCGCCCCATCGGTCACCCACATATCCAAAAACGTATTGGGGTCCGCGTAATCGCCGATCCAAGCCGAACGGGCGATGTCGTAGTCCAGCTGCGAAATCTTATCCAGAAACGTCCCCCACTCCATGTTCTGAAGCTCGACCTTGACGTTCAAATTGTTCTGCAGCTGCTGTTGAATCACTTCCGCGATCGCCCGGTGAGCTTCGCTCGTATTGTAAAGCACGCTGACCTTGGGCAGTCCACGCCCGCCAGGGTACCCGGCCTCGACGAGCAGTTGTTTCGCTTTGGCGATGTCAGGTTGGAATCCGGACGGAGACTCATATCCCGCGATCCCGGGTGGCACGAGCGTGAAGGCGGGTACCTGGCCAGCCTTGGTGACTTGGTCGACGATTTGTTGGCGGTCGATGGCAAGAGCGAGGGCCCTCCGCACGCGAGGATCGTCGAGCGGCTTGCGCGTGGTGTTGAGCCGATAGAAATATACCGACAGCATCGGTGCGGAGTAGAAATCGTCCCGCTCCTTGAGCGTCTCCATCAATGCAACAGGAGGATCAGTGACCCAATCGATCTGGCCGGTCACGTACATGTTCAGCGCCGTGTTCTGGCCTTCGGTTGAGAGACAATCAATCGTCTCGATTGAAGTCTGGTCCGCGTCAAACCAATTGGGGTTTTTCTCGAGCCGAACGCGATCTCGGAGCCGCCGCAGTTTAACTTGGTAGGCGCCATTGGAAACGATGTTCTCAGCCTTCGTCCACATCGGCATCCCATGTTCCTCGATACAGTGACGCGGCACAGGAAAGAGGGGGTAGTACGCCGTCAGGCTCGGGAAATACGGCAGCGGGTCTTTGAGTTGGACGACGAAGGTATGCGGGTCGGGTGCTTCGATACCACCGAGTTGATCGAAGGCAACGAGCACCGCATGCATGCGTTGGGTCTCCGGGGCAGCTTGGGGAGAATCCAGGTTGACCGTGAACGACTGCGTCGTCGTGGGTCCGTCCCAATCGATTTGCCCCGGCTCGGCTTGGTTTAAGATGTCGAGCACGTAGACCCAAGTCTCTTGCCAGTTCAGGATCGCTTGTTCGCGTTCCTTCTCGTCGAGCTGTTTTCCTGCCTCGTCGTCAAAAGTCGGTTCGGGTGGTTTGCGAATCTCTTTCAACGTTCCGTAGAGCATGGTGCCGCGAGGGAAAGCCTGAAAACTCGCTTGGCCGGTATCCGCTTCGGTGGTGCCGTCGGGGTTGGGGCGATCAAACAGCTCTACTTCACAGCGGTCGCCAATCTCGACCAGCCCCGAGTTGAACTCTTGAGCATAGGGGACGCTGAAAAGTTGGAAGTTGTATTCGCAGGCCGTGGCTGGATGGAGCATCCGCGTCCACGACCACATGAAGTCCGCCGACGTGATCGGCACACCATCGGACCAAACGGCGTCGGGGCGCAAGTGAAACGTGTAGGTTTTCTTGTCGTCGGAGACCTCCCACGATTCCGCGACCGCGGGCTGGGGCGACATCGGCTGCAGCCCCGTGACAGGGTCGGGTTCGCCGTCGGGCAGCATTTGCAGCAGCCCGGAGAAGATGCCGAAAAGGATTCGGCTTTCCGGTTGCCCCGTCGCCCGGTGAGGGTCGAGCGTTTTGGGATCGGTGCCGTTCTGGATACTGAAGTCCGCAGGCGGCATGGAATCAAACTGCGTCGCCCAAAGGACTGCAATGCCCATCACCAGCAGTGCCGAGATGACAAAGATACGTCGCAGTTCGGGAGGCATGTCGCAAATCCTTGGAAGCGATGGGCTGCGAGTGACTGGGCTCTCAGCCGGGGAGTCTGGGTCGATCTGCGAGGGATCGTCGTGATCGAAGCACCGATTGGATTGTTGGAAACTTACATCACATCGGCGACGGCTTGGCAGAGCCAGTCCATTTTTTCTTCGTTCATGCCAGCGACGTTGATGCGTCCGCTGCCGACGACGTACACACCATGCTTGGTACGAAGCTCGTCGACTTGCATGGCGCTCAGTCCGCTGAACGAGAACATGCCTTTCTGCTGGAGCAGAAACGAAAAATCGGGTGCACCGGGTTGTTGCTTCATGCCAGCGACGAACTGCTCCCGTAACTGTTTAATCCGCAGTCGCTTGCCTTCGAGTTCCGTCTTCCAGATTTTGGTCAGCTCGGGGTCCGCCAGCACCGTGGCGACGATGGCACCGCCGTGACGCGGTGGGTTGCTGTAGTTGGCACGAACGACGATTTTGAGTTGGCTCAGTGACGCTGCCGTGGCTGACGGTGTGGCAGCAATCAGCGTGGCGGCACCGACCCGTTCACTGTAGAGACCAAAGTTCTTGCTGTAGGACGAGCATGCGATTGCTTCGTCGCAGTGCTGCAGGACCGTTCGCAGACCAGCGGCGTCTTCTTCGAGCCCATCGCCGAATCCTTGGTAAGCGAAATCGAGCAAGGGGATCAGACCGCGACTGGCGAGCAGTTTGGCGATCTCCTGCCACTGGTCGGTCGTCGGGTCGACGCCGGTGGGATTGTGGCAGCAGGCGTGCAGGAGGACCGCGTCACCAGGCCGCGTGTTCTCGGTCAGGTCATCGACCATCGCTTGAAAATCAAGGCTATGTCGATCACTGCCGAGATATCGGTAGGTTTCCACGGGCAGTCCCGCAGCACGCATGATCGCAGTATGGTTGGCCCAGGTGGGATTGGGGACGAACACGCGGGTGGGCGAGCACTGGGTGGCTAGAAACTCCGCAGCAACGCGGAGAGCCCCCGTACCCCCGGGGGTCTGCAGGACCGCAACCCGGTCGGCGGGAACTTGATCGCCCAGCAGCATCTCACGGACGGCATTGCGATAATCGGGTAGGCCGTCGATCGGGAGGTAGCTCTTGGTCGTCTCGGACTCCAAGATCTTCTGCTCGGCGGCTTTGACGCACTGCATGATCGGCGTCGTTCCCGCAGCATCTTTGTAAACGCCAACCGAGAGGTTCATTTTCTCCGACCGCGGGTCAGCCGCAAAGGCTTCCCCAATCCCCAAAATCGCATCCGGGGCGGCCATGGCAATGGAATCGAAACGATGGGCAGCGGCGGTGGCCGATTCGGACGCGGTCATGCGGGAATTCACACGGCGAGAATGGAAAGTGACAAAACGGACATCGTGCCTATCCTAGCGAACCGACGATGGCGCGACTATCCGATACGCTGGCTATCCTTCGTGGGATGGATTTTGGAGACGAATTCCGCCCACATGCATATGATTAACATTAAAAAATGCTTCACAGCGTTAGGCTTACGGTCTCACTTTGGAAACGGACACGCACACGATGAGCGACTCGCCCCGAACCCAGTACCGCACCTCTCCGCCCGCTAAACTCAATCTCTTTCTGGAGATACTGGGGCGGCGGGATGACGGGTTCCACGAACTTGACACTGTGATGGTCGCAATCGATTGGCGTGATGAGTTGCAGTTGGAAATGACAGCCACGCCCGGCATTTCGCTGGCGGTGCAGTGGCTGCCCAGCCGCTCGGAGGTGGCCAGCGATCTCGGTGTCGAGCCGGACGACCCGTTATTGGACGTGCCGACGGACGGCTCAAACCTCGTCCACCGCGCACTCGAGCTGATCAACGACGCGGCCGGGTACAGCGGTGGATGGTTGGTGCGATTAGGCAAACGAATCCCCAGCGGCGCGGGGATGGGCGGTGCCAGCAGCGATGCCGCGGCGACGCTCCGGCTGGCCGCTGCGGCGTTGGCGAGCGAGGACGACGGTTGCCTGGCAACGCTCACTGGCGACAGGTTGGTTGAGTTGGCTGAGCAGCTCGGCAGCGATGTGCCGTTCTTTCTGGGTGACGTGCAGTCGGTCGAGCCAACCGTGGCGAATGATCTGCTGCGGGGAAACCCTGGAACGCTGGCCCGCGCCTTGGGGCGTGGGGAGCGATTGACTTTCTACGACCTGCCCCACCCCCACCGCTTCGGCGTGGTTTACCCTGCCATCGCTCTATCGACCGCCCAGGTCTACCGACACGCGAGCGTCACGGAGCAGCCGCGTTCGGGGCTCGATGCGGTCAATGCCTTTCTTCGGCCGCATGACAACACGGACACTGAGATCCTCTATAATGCGCTCACGCGACCGGCTTGCGGGCTTTCACCTCCCATCGGGGAGGCGATACAATGCCTGCGGGAACTAGGGCAACCTAACGCGTCGCTAGGGAGGCACCGATCCCATTGCCAGATGACTGGCAGTGGTTCGGCTTGTTTCATTTGGTTGACACCTGATGGCGAGTCCATTCAAGAGCAACGTCAATCGAATGATGTCAACGAGGCATGGCTCGCGACGATTCGTGAGCGGTTGCCGGGGGGTGCGCTGGTGCAAACTGTCGCGACGTGTCCGGCAGCGCCGGAGATTCATATCGCATAGGGGATGGTGATGGAGATTACGGAGATCCGCATCAAGTTGATGGAAGGTTCGGAGGATCGTTTGCGCGCGTTTTGTTCGATCACGATCGACCAGAGCTTCGTCGTTCGCGACCTCAAGATCATTGATGGCAGCCATGGCCCGTTTGTCGCCATGCCTTCGCGTAAGTTGACTGGGCACTGCAATCGCTGTGGCAGCAAGAATCATTTGCGGGCGACGTTCTGCAACCAGTGCGGTGCCAAATTGCAGCAGGGCAACGGATCGGATGGACCCCAAAAACTCTATGCCGATGTCGCGCACCCCATCAATAGCGAGTGCCGCGAAAAGATCCAGAACGCCGTCGTTGACGAGTTTCAGGCTGAACTGCAACGCGCCGCCCAGCCGGACTATCGCAGTCGGTACGACGACGATTTCGATGCGGGCGATTATGACGAAGCAGACTACTCCGATGCCGCCACACTCGAGCCACACAAGGCCGCTTCATCACCGACCTCGCGATCCGATGCAGGCGTGCCGAAACCGCAGGCGACGAAACCGCAGGCGACGGTGTCGCGAGCGATGGCCCGCCGCCAACCGCCGCAGCGCGAGCCCCAGCGACCCGAGCCGCCTACCCAATCGCCTGCGGACGCGTTCGGCGCAGGACTCTTCGATGAGCCGCTTGCCGAAGAACCTCGCGTCGATAGCGGGGCAAGTCCCGATCGTTCGCAACCCGATCATTCGCAACCCGATGCGATTGTCGTTCGGGGCGAGAGCGGCGCGCCCAATCCACTCCCCAAACCCCATTTTCGCGACCGCCCCGGTGGATCTGGCCGGCCCCTCGTCCCCAGCAATCCGCCGCCACGCCAGCGCAGCCTGACTAGCTCGAACGAGGCCGAGTCGGTCGATCAGGGTGTGCCGGCGGACGAACAAGACGTGTCGGAATCCGCCGGTTTCGGTGCCGGGATCCTCGATGACTGACTCCGCCACCGAGACGATGCCGCGCGCGGTGCCGACCCCTGCGGGGACCGAGCGAGCCGGACCGGCAGCTAGCGAGAAGCGACCGCCGCCAGCCAGCCCGCCGTTGCAGATCGGAATCGCCTCGCTGCTGGTCATGGTGATCGTCGCCGCGGTCATTTCCGCCGGACTCGTCTATGCCGCCCGCATCCCCGAGGTCCAAGAGGAGTGGTCGGTGTTATTCGGCACCCCCGTCACGGCAGACCGGAGCCGCCGGGGGCCACAGATCTTATTCATCCTGTTCACGGTCACCTCGCCTCTTTTGATCGCAGTGACATTGTCGTTGGCGACGTCATGCTGGGCGTACGTGTCCAAAAGGTGAGGTCAACGAAGAAAATCGGAGGATTGACCCATGGTCGTTCGAGAACGGGAGACCGTTGCGAGTCTTGTTGCTCGACTCGGTGAACCGCCCCCCGATATTGCAGCGCGATGGAGCAGTGATGCTCGCCGCTGCCTGTCTATCGAAGACGTGCCTCCCCTCGAGGCAAACTCCCGCTTCTGGCAACTGTTTGAAGTCAGCGAAGAAGGCAGCGTCTTCTTTTCTGGGGATCTGTCTGGAGCTCCGACAGGGGCTTCTATTGGGGCTTCTACAGGGGATCCAATCTCGAGGACCGGCCTGACGCCTCTGCCCCCTGACCCAGCGGAACTGTTGGACGGGAAAACGCCAGCTCCGCTGTCGACTCCTCCCGCCACTTCTCCACTGCCGCCTTTGGAGCTTCAAACACACGCGAGTGAGGATAAGAGTGACGCCCCCAAACGGTCCGCAAGCAAGCGTCGGTCTCGTCTTCTCCCCATCGCCGTGGGCGGCGCTGTCGCTGTGATCGCACTGATCTCGATCGTCGTGGCACTGCGATCACCCGACTCCAGCGAGGAAAGCATGCAGCCGGGTGCCGTCGCCGACTCCACGCAGAGCCGCGATCCCTTCTCCCCGCAGCCCTGGCGTGAGTCGCCTTCATCTGTGTCATCCAAAGATGAAAAGCATCGCGGCATGCCGACCCCGGAACTTGAAACGTTATTCGATGTCCCCCGCGAAACGGATGATAACGCGGTGGCGGTTGGCTCTGTCGATCCCGGCGATGAGGAGGCAACTTTCGCGGAAGGCATCTCGGCAAGCGGAACATCGGACTTCTCACTCAGTGCTTACCTTCCGGCTGAAGGAACGCGGAGCGAGGGCGAATCGCGAGATGGCTCACTGTCCGATCGCATTGCAGCGATTGACATCACTCAAGTGGAGGACGAGGACAACACCATTGCCGAGGCCGTGCCTCAATCGACCGAGCCCAGCGAGCCGCTCCAACCGCAGACCACAGCAGTGTCGTTGCCGAGTCCGCCTGGTTCGCAGGACGCTGAACTGCCACCCGCGGTATCATTGACGTCGTTGGCTCGGCCACCGGAACAGCTGCAGCTGCAATTCCCTGCTAAGGCGCCGCTCCGTCTACAGGCCGACGGAGATCGTTGGTGGGTAAACGCCGCCGAGCTCGAAGCCGCGGTCGCGGTGGTCGAACTGCATCGAGGTACCGAGGGGGAATCGACGCTACAGTTTCGCTGGCTCCCAGCAGCTGCGGAGACGTCGCAGGCCGGGTCGCTGATGCACGCCCGGCTGCGCACAGGTGACGGGGAAATCGTCTACCTGCGCCGCCAATACCATGCTGATCCCATCGCGGCTGAATTGCTGCAGCGCGACCAGAAATTGAAATGGAGTATAGGCGGAAGCATCCTCTATCCGGTCACTCGTGTGCGGGTTCAGTGGCAACTGCCCGACGACGTCGCGGTCGAGTGGGTCGAGTCACCCAGCGAAAGTTCTCCGGCGCGGACGCGGGGTATTGCGTTGCTGACTCTCCAAGACGCGGCCGACGGTAGTGCCTTGGCCGTGAGAATCGACATTCAGACATCCGCTTCGTTATCGATGCGGCTGCGGTACGGCGCGCGGCTCGGCCCAGCGATGCCCTGGCAATGGACCGACGCGCCCTCGATCCGATCAGCTCTCGATACCACAACGAGGCAGCTACAGCTTGCCGACAATCAGTTGCTGCAGATCGAGGCTGCGATTTCGCGAGCCAAGAAATTTCGCGAACGGCGGCAAGAAGCGGTGCTGGAGATACAACGCGACAATATCGAGGAGGCCGCCCGCCGCGGCACCGCTCTGGCGAAACGGTTGGCGGAGCTGGACCAACTCGTGTCTCTTCTCGCCGTCGACGGCCGCATGGAATTCACCCTGGACGTGCAGTGGCCCGACGGCGGTGTGCAGACTTTGTTGGCGGCGCAGAGCCCACCGGAGTGAATATGTCGGTACGAGAATTCTTACCAGATTGCCCGAGCAACGAGGGGGTGATATCTGACGTGCGGGGTTCAACAGTTCGTCGCCTCGTCCACCACCGAATAGCTTTCGCTAAATTCGCCACCTATTGGTGACGCGTTGCTAACGCCACTGCCGGTTGCTAGGGAGCGACGCGGTTGCGTGAGTGCGAGCCGTGGGCGAGCGGGGATCGACCGGTTGGGCGGCGTGTTCCTGATGGATCATGCCCTTGTCGAGGGCGTCGGACGTGCTGGTCGCGATGGAGGTGTTTGCTCGATCGTTTGCCTCCACCAATTCGACGGTGACTGTGACCAGCATCTCCATCTCGTCGGTGTCGCGGGGAGCGTCTCGGAATAGCGTCCCGGTGCTGGTACTGCTACTGCTATTGAGCTCGGGTTGCTGCGAGAGGACGCGCCGCACCGCAGCCCGCGACAATCCCCCTAGCACGAATGTTTGTCCAGCACGCAGTGTGACGATGGTCTCGACGCCGCGTGTTTGAAATGCGGGATATTGCGCCGACCCTGACGTTACCGCACGATCGGGATCCAACTCGCAGACCTCGGGACGCACTTGCAGTTGAATTTGGTCAGCGTCGACCTCGAGCGGATTGAATTCAATGCTCGTGCCGTAGGCTTCGTACGCAATGTCCACTCGCCCGTGTTCATCCAGCACGTTGGGAATGCGTCCACCGATCTTGAATCGGGCCGGACGACCTTGAGTGGTCACCAGAGTGGGAGACGCCAACACCGTCAAGAGCTGCTGCTGTTCGAGGGCCTGGAAGAGGGATTGGAGAGCGGTGGGGGATTCGAAACAGAGTTTCGATTTAGCTGGATTCAGGGCCGGTTCGGACCAGGGCGTGGTCAAGCCGAGACGTCGCAGCTTGGCACGGTTGACCTCCATCACCCGCGTGTGCAGCAACACCTGCGTGACGCCAGCGACCCGGATATTGTTGATCGCCAATGGATGAAATTGTTCCACGATGGCCAACGCTCGCTGGATATCCTGCTCACGGGTGACGTACCCCGACACGATCGCATTGTCTCGTATCGGCGTCACCTGCAATGACGCCCGCGGCAGTTGGGTGCGAAGGATTTCTGCCACCGAGGGTGTTTCGTCGACGACAGTGATAACGATCGTTTGGATTTGATTTTCTGTGTTCCATACCTTGAGCTGCGCCGTGCCAGGTTTCTGGGCCGTGATCTCAATCACCCGGTCGCTGACCGGATCGGCGGCCACGACTTCTTCATTGTCGATTTCAAATCGGGGAATGCGAGTGTTCATCGAGAGTGAACGGCTCGTGTCGACGCTTAGCTGCATCTGTTCGACGGGGCGCTCGATCCGATGGTCGGACGTATCCCGTGTCGAGAGTGTGGGTTGCTCAGCAAATACGGGCTGCGAGACCAGCAGCGTTGTTTGCCCGAAAATGCTTAGCAGACAAACCGCAGTGAACAACCGAATCGAATGGTGCGAATGAAATGGTCGCATCGTGGACAGCCTTTCGCTTGATAGGGTGCGCCGAATCGCGTCTGCCATCGTGTCGTCAGGGCGTGATGTCGAGAGTGAGTGATCCATCGTGTTCGAGGCACTCGGTTCAGTTCGTAGCGTGACCGGCATCGTGCCTGGTCACTGGTGATGGGGTGTCCTCTTCGAACCAATATTCCGTTTCGACTCCTCCGGACACCTTGAGCATCTTGAAGCCAGGTTGGGACGCTTCGGTCGACGCTTCGACAGGTCGGGGCTGGGCGATCGGTTGAGGCTGCCCGATTGATTCGTCCGGCGCGATTGATTCGGGCTGCGTGATTGGCTGGGGGGAGGCTGTGGGTGTCGGTAGTGCGATTGGGGCGGGGACGGACACGAGAGTGGGTGCTGAGGACATCGCGGCCGTCTGCAGCAGTTCGGACTGACGAAATTTCGGCGCGGGTTGGTGCTGAGACAACCAGGCGAGGAAATCGGCTGCAGATCGACTGGCTAGCTCTTCGTCAGATTCTTCTTCGAATTCCGTGGGACTGGCCAGGGCCAAACGGATCGTGCCCAGTTCGGTGGCGCAGGTCCATGCGGGAGCGTCGGAGCGTTGGATCAAAAGCGAGATCGATCCCAGCGGATTGACTGGAGCGCCGAGCGACCGATCCGGATCCACGGGGCTGGCATCGATTGCGAACACCTGGACACCCGTCAGTACCGTTTTGGCGATTGGCTCGACAAACCGTTCACTCTTATCGAAGTAGGCAACGACATCCACCCGATCGCCGGCCCGCAGTGGGTTGGGGGCCCCATGGCGGCCGTCGTCAGGCATCGAGACCACTCGGAAACCGCGTGGGATCGCTTGAGCGGTATCCGTGGCGGCGTCCATGAGCTTGGCAGCCATGATCGGTTCGCCTTCGTAGAACCGCTGGCGAGCAAATTTCCCTTCAAAGTTCGCGAGCTGGCCACCCACCCCTTTCGGAATCCGATCAATCGGCCATTTCTCCAGCCGGACTTTGTCAGGCGTGATCGCTTCGGCGACATCGATCGTGCGCACCGATACGAAAATCTCAACGGTTTGAACGGATGCAACCTCTGTCGAGGGAGCCAGCATCGAGCGGCTGACACCGACGGCGGCCAGAACGCCGACGACGCTAGCGATGAGGAGCGGAACGGTCTTGTTTCTCATGACAGCTTTCACTCGGGGACACCGACGAGGACCGATTGAGCCGCCGCTCACGTGCCGATGTGACACGCCGGTCGTCTCTCTGTCATCATCGGAGCGAGATCGCGTTCGGCTCGAACCGATGCACCCCGCATGAAAGAAACTGCCTAATCGTTTTATCTTTACATCAACATGTCGGCGTAGCCGAAGTATGCAATCGTGCCGATCGCCATCGGGATCGCATAGGGCAGCAACAGCATCGTCGGCTTGCGTTGCCGGGCAATCGCAGCGAGTTTTTTTCGATCGCGAATCGTTCGCCACTCCTGGAGAATCGTCAGGGTCTGAGCGTAATGTCTTAACCAATCGCCGGACATCCAGATCATCGCTGCGGCCATGATGCCGCCGACAATCGCGGTCGCGACGAACGCCTGGAAGGTGACCACGATCCCGCACCACGCACCGATTCCGGCAAGCAATTTGACGTCTCCGGCACCCATCCCCCCGACGTTGCGGAGAGGGAGCAGCAACATCATGCTCGCCATGCTAGCGACGACGCTCGATCCGAAACCGATCGCTCCTGTAGCGTAGGCCCCATAGACCCACCCGCTGACGATGAACGGGAGCGTCAGCCAATTGGGGACCTTCAGCGTCAAGCCGTCGATCACCGCTGCAATGATCAAGACAACGGTGACGAACCAGATGATCCCGTTTTCGGAGATGGCTGATGCGAACAGCGACATGTTTACCCACCGAGCTGCGAGGTGAGGTCGTTGGCATCGCTCACGGTATTCATGTCGGTGCCTCGGAGGATCGCCAGACATGTTGCGCCCATCAACGCGATCATCACGGCATACTCCACCGCGGTGGGCCCGTCTTCCTCTTTGAGAAAGTCCATGACATGTTCCGCAAACTTCTTCACAGGCATCTCCATTATGCTCCCGTTTTTCATGGCTAAGATTCTTGCCACCGAAAAATACCTCTGGAATGCGACAAGTCAAAGAATCAGTGGTGACGAGAGATCCTTTGAGTAGGAAAGCTGTCGATGCCGGATTGGTTATGTTGGTTAGCGAGACATTGCCAGTGAGACGAAAAAATCCAATCGAGACCGTCCAGGAGTGAATGAGATGGCGAAGTGTGACCAGGGGTATATGTGTGAGGTTTGCGGAGCGGAAGTCTCATCGATTGTGCAGAGCGATTTGTACCTGCGATATGTGCTCGGGCAACTCGATGCCGAAAAGCTGCATCTGTCGCCCGAGCGGCACCTCCGCTGCAATCCGGTGCTGACGCAGTACATTGACGATGACAGGTTTCCGCCTGTCGAGTTGGATGATGCCTTCGACAAACGCGGGCTCGATGCCGGTTTCGTTGCCGAGCAAACCGAGCGGGTCAGCAGTGCGTATCGGCGGCTGTGGGAAATTGCTTCGGCAGAGCAACCGATCAGTTTGTTGGATTACCCGCGTTTCTAATCATTAGGCTCAACAGGTTGGCCGGTCGGTCTATCCGCGGTAGTCTCTGAGCGAGTCCCAATCCATTCACACAGGAGCGCAGAGCTCACTGCCAGAACGCCGATGCCGATTCTACCTCCCGAGCCCGATTGCTTTCCCGACAACCTGTTCGCTCAACCCGAGTCATCGCAGTCGCGGTGGTGGTTGCTCTACACCCGCACGCGTCAAGAAAAGATGGTCATGCGGCGGTTGCGAGAAGTGGAGGTCGGCCACTACGGCCCGATGATCCCGAATCGAACACGTTCGCCCGCCGGTCGGATTCGCACATCCTATGTCCCGTTGTTCTCGACCTACGTGTTTTTACGGGGAGGTGAGGAGGAACGGCATGCCGCGATCTGTACCGGGTGTGTGCTCAAGGCCGCGGAAATTCTCGATGTGGAGCAATTGCTGGCGGACTTAGAGCAAGTCCAGTCGTTGATCGAACTCGGTGTTCCGTTGACCGTCGAGAGCCGTCTGCAGGCGGGGACCAAGGTGCGTGTCCGCAACGGATCGTTCCAAGGTTACGAAGGAACCGTCATTCGCCGCGAAAACGAAACCCGTCTGCTCGTCGCGGTCCAGTTTATGGAACAGGGCGTCAGCGTCAAACTCGAAGATTGTCAGCTCGAAACAATCGGTTGAGCTGTCCCATCGTATCGGCCGGCGGGGGGGCGGGACCGGCAGAATCGACCGTTTCGCACACCGCTCAGGTCAGGGGGAGTACAGAGGCCGCCTATCGTGGTATCCTGAGCCCCTGCTTGGAGCCGCCCCGTTGGATAATCTCCGCGAGGCTGATTGGAGGGCGGCGATAGGCGACCTACCGGGAACTCATTCGGGTTTCCACGTCCCACCTTCTACCTTCCACGAAGACACTCTCATGCTGCGACTGACGCTCCTTCCCCTTTCCCTATTGGCAACCCTGGCCATGGCAACCTCACTCCCCGGACAAGACACTCCCGCTACGGTCGATGACACGGTCGGCTACTTCCTCGGTTTCTCAGTGGGGCAATCTCTCTCCCAACAGGGATTCCAAGCGACGGACTTCACCAACGCTGGACTGCAACAAGGTTTGGCTGATTCGCTTTCTGGAAACGACCCTGCACTCACCGACGAACAGCTCGCTGAGGCTCAAGGCAAGATCCAAGCCATGCTGCAGAAGCGGCAAGCGGCGCGAAATGCTGAGATGCAGGAAGCAGCCGTCGCGAACTTGGGCAAGAGCAAAGCATGGATGGCTGAAAACGCAAAAGCCGAAGGCGTCCAACAGCTCGACAAGGGCATCCAGTTCAAAGTGCTCCAAGAAGGCACCGGTGGATCGCCTGCTCCCACCGATACCGTCCGTGTCCACTACACCGGCAAACTGACCAACGGCGAAGTATTTGACAGCAGCGTCCAACGGGGCGAGCCAGCTGAGTTTCCCGTCAACGGCGTCATCCAAGGATGGCAATTGGCACTTCAGAAAATGAAGGTCGGTTCGAAATGGATGCTCTTCATCCCCCCAGAGATGGCATACGGCGAACGCGGATCGCAGCCTAAGATCGGACCCAACGAAGTCTTGGTTTTTGAAGTCGAGCTGCTCGAGATCCTGTAGGCTCCCGTGTCCCCCCTACCGCCGGCTCCGGGCGGGCGAATTATGCGCCACGATCCGTTGTCCCATTCACTTGCTGCGGCCAGCTTTGGTCGCGGCGTGAGGTGGTTGTTCTGTTCGGTCGAACCACTGCAGTGGTCGATCGCTGTCTCTCTGCCGCTAGGAGTTCTAGCGGCCGCTTTCATTGTCGCAGTTCCTTCGCTGCTGGACGGCTCCAGGGCAGTGGACTGGTCCGCTTGGGCACCGCTGCTCGGGGCGTGGCTGGTTGGACTGGTGATCCAGGTCGTTGTGACGCAGGTGTTGTTCTCGATCCCAAAGCGATCGCGATTCGGCGGCGACCCAGTGCGTGATGACAGTGGCGATGATTCGCTGATGTACCGCACGGTGCTCACCATCGGTGGCGTCTGGATGGCGATCCCCGATATCGCAATCAATCGCAATCAACCCAGTTGGCTAGAAACCTTCGCGGGTGCCAGTCGTGTGCTGGCGCTATGGTCGCTGTTGCTGCTTTCGCTCGGTGCCGCGTGTTTGGGCTGCTTGCTCGTCGATACGTTGCTTGCGTCCGCCCCCGATTCGGCGGCGTCCTCGACGGCAACCACCGCAGCGGTCGCTGCCATGGATCGCCCCTGGGTTATCGCGAGTTGGATGTTTTGCTTGCAAGGGTTTTGGCAGCTACTGCCGATCCCGCAAGCCCTTGGCCGTGTCGGCTGGTCGGCTGCCATTGGTCTATTTGCGAGGCATCCCGACCCCCATGCCAATGATCGCAGCGAGGCGATCTTCGCGGTGCGGCGGGTGCAATGGTGGATTGTCGCGATCGCCCTGAGCACGCTGTTGGGTGGAGTGATGGCGATCCAGCTCAGTGGGATTAGCAGTCAAGCCGGAGGCCGCGTTTGGCCCGCCCTGAGCGGCGTGACCTTGCTCGCCCTCTGGTTGTTCATCTCCGCTCGGGGCCAAGACCTACTGGCGTCGCAAATGATATTGGCCGCTAATGGAGAAACCGGTGTGCTGCATTCCCGGATCGGAATCGGCCCGGCCTACCGACGATGGCAAGCGGAAAGGCAACAACGAGCGCGAACTCGAAAACTGTTGGAGGTGGCCAAACGCGAACGAGACGAGGCCAACGACGCCGCTCAAGTCGACGAGATTCTGCAACGATTGCACACTGGCGGGCCAGACTCTTTGAGCGACGAAGAACACGCAATTCTCAGCCGCGTCAGCGAGGCAATCCGCCAAACCCGAGCCCGCGACCAAAACCCCAAGCCATGAGCCGTCCGCGTTATCCGTGGCAACTACTCGCGGCGCGGGTGCTACCGACCATTGTCGCCCGAACGCTCTGCCGGCCGGTCCCAATCGAAGTGCGCTTCGCACAAGACGTCCGCGGCCATTCGAGAAACAAGCGGCGCGAGACCAGCCGAGATCGGGAAACCTCCAGCACACGATCTATTCGGATGAGTCTCTCTGCACAAGGATAACCTTCCGTACTGGTAGCCAAACTAAAGTTCTCCCTTTGGAAGCGCGACGGTATCCGTCATTCATCGCGATAGTTTCAGGACGTAGAAGTTGTCTCGGTCCCGCCCTGATCAACAGCGTTGCCTGGAGCCTCGGTGAAGCAGGGACCCTCTTTTCGTTTGCTTGAAAATCCCGCCTCCCGGATGGCTGCAACTCAGTTCCAAGCAGAACCCACGAATGAAAGATCAATCGCCAGTCTAGGTGTTGGCTCCCAATAGCTGATCTATAGTGGGGCCCAACGCAGTGTCCCGAGGCCAGGACAAGCCTAGCGACCGACTAAGCAACCCTCGTCCACTACGAAAACCGACACTTATTCATCGTGGGTTGCTAAACGAACACGGGTGAGATTGCGGAAGTTTTAACACGATACCCTTGGCCGTTTTAGATTGGAGCAGCGTGATGACAATCAGGTTGATGATAGCGATTATCGGCGGACTGTTGGCGACCTCGCCTCTGTCGGCGCAAAGCGACGTGGAGCGATTTGTAAATCGGATGAAGAACGATGACAAGAACGGTGACGGCAAGCTAACACTGGCTGAGTTTACCGGCCCTGATCCGTTGTTCAAACGATTAGATCGGGATGGTGATGGAGTGTTAGTGCTCGAGGATGCGGCAGCGAAGCTGAAGGAGGTTCGGGAACGAGCCAGCAGGTTCTGGGGCGAGAGGACACGTCCTGGAAGCGATTCACGGCGGAATCAGGGCATGCGTGCTAGGGAAACGCTAAAAGCACGGCCAGATCATAAAGACGTGCGGTACGGTGAGCACGAGCGCAATGTTCTCGACGTCTACCAGTCCGAAAGCGACGGCGAAGAACTTTCGCCGTGCATGATTTGGATCCATGGCGGAGGGTTCCGAAGAGGAGACAAATCAGAAGGGAGCTTGTTTGCAGCCAACTTTACGAAGAATGGAATTCACTTCGTGACCCTAAACTATCGCTTAAGCCAACACGCGGTTGCGCCAGCGAGCTTTCATGACTGTGCGCGAGCGCTGCAGTTCATACGACGAAATGCAGAAAAATGGAATATCGACAAGACGCGAATCGCGGTGGGCGGCGGTTCGGCCGGCACAGGTTTAGCGCAATGGCTGGCCTACAAAAATGACCTGGCAGACCCCACGGCCCACGACCCCGTCCTGCGTGAATCGACCCAGGTTTCCGCCCTGATTTTGCTCAACGCACAAACCTCATACGATTTCCGCTGGATCAAGGAACACATCCCTGGCGACGCCTGGCAAGGCGAAGCATTGCAGCAGCTATTCGGGTATACGATCGAAACCGCTGGCGAGATTGACTCTGAAAAATTTCGCGTGATCGAAGAGTGCTCGCCCATTAACCACTTTAGCAGCAACGCCCCTCCGACCCTGTTTTTTTACCGGCGTTCGAGAGACCCAATGGTTGCGGAACAGAACGCGATGGATGGTATCCATCATCCGATATTCGGTTTCGAATTGAAGAAGCTTGCGGATGAGAATGGCGTTGAATGCGAAGTCTATACCGTGGAGAACGAGAAGGATCGTGCATTTTACAATCGTCGGTGGGACCACGCGGTCCGATTCCTAAGAAAGCGTTTCCATCTGCAATAGCTGGAATGCCGAGGGTTTCCAATGCGTCCAATCGCACCTCCGCGTTAGGCTCAGTAGGCAGAAACCAGCGCCCGGGCCAATTCGTGGGTGAACAGAGCGGGTGGCCTCACCTCCGGTGCCTGACTGATGTCAGGTTCTCAAGCAGTTCCGGCTTGCAGACGCTCGGCGCCTTCGCGGTAGCGGGCGGCGGTTTTGGCCACGATGTCCTCGGGCAGCGGGGGTGGTGGGCTGTTGCGATCCCATTGGGAATTTTGTAACCACTCGCGAACGAACTGTTTGTCAAAGGATCGCTGGGCACGCCCCGGTTCGTACTCGTCGGCGGCCCAGAACCGGGAGCTATCGGGCGTCAAGACTTCGTCGATTAAAATCAGTTTCCCATCGCAGACACCGAACTCGAATTTAGTGTCGGCGATCAAGACGCCTTGGCGGGCCGCGATCTGAGCGGCGTCTTCGTAAACGATGAGGCTCGTCGAGCGGAGCTGCTCGGCGGTCTCGAGCCCGAGCTGTTCGATCATGACATCGATGGGTACGTTTTCATCGTGCCCTTCTTCGGCTTTGGTCGCGGGGGTGAAGATCGGCGAGGCGAGCTGTTCGCATTGCTGCAATCCCGGTGGGAGAGCAACGCCGCAGATCTCGCCGGAATCCTGGTACGCCTGCCACCCACTGCCTTCCAGATACCCTCGCACGACACATTCAAACGGCACCACTTCCGCCTTCCGCACGACCATGATCCGGCCTTCCAACGGCTCGGTGTCCACGCGGTCGGCGACCCGTTTGGGGACATCGGTGCTGATCAGGTGATGTTGTAGCGGTGTCCCCGCAGTGGCCAAGCGACCCCCGATCTCGCCGCGGTCGACGGCATCAAACCAAAACTGGCTCATCGTGGTGAGCAAGGCGCCTTTGCCGGGAATACCGGAAGGTAGGATATAGTCGAAGGCGCTGATTCGGTCGGTACTGACGATCAGCAAACAGTCGCCGAGATCGTAGACATCGCGGACTTTCCCTTGGCGACGGGGAAAGGGCAGACTCGTTTGCAGGAGTGAGCCAGCGGAATCGAACCGATAGACTTCTTGAGATGGTGTGTTCATTCCTCAAATTTCGCATAGCCGATCCCGTTTGAACAGATAGGTTCCCAATGCGGAAGAATCGACCTATCTCGCGATACCGGGCCGGACCGACTAGGATAGAGGGAGGTCGCCCCCACGGAGGCGGCAATTCCGATCTTTCCATCCCTGCACACGGCACCGAGAAATTTGACAGCTATGGGTCAGATGCACTTTCATGTCCCAGATGCCGCGGCCGGTTTCTTTCACGCAAGCCGCTGGGAAGACGCCTACTTGTGTGGCATGGAAGGGGTTCCCTGGCAGACTCGCAACGTGTTCCGCCCGCACGAATCCGCGGGGCTGGGTCCGGTTAGCTCGGCCGCCGACTTGCCAGCGGCGTTTCGTCGGGCAGCCGATTCCGGTGGGCGATTGACGCTCACACGCAGCGTCGACAATTCGGCGAAACTGCTGATCACGTGCCCGATCGACCGTGTGGGCTACCGAGTCCTGACCACCTGCTCACTCCGCTGCGTCGAGGCGTCTCACTCACTGGTGACTGAACTGGCACGGGGCAGCTGCCATCGCGTGCGAACGCAGGCCGATATCTGGCAGCGCGGCGGGCTCTGTCTGAGCGATGAGTTCGATGAATTGGTCACCCGGGGTACCGAGCGTTTTCTGGATGCACTGCAACCTCGCGCAGCTGAGCAGACTGGCCAGTCGTCACCGGGCCGCGCGTTCGCCATTTGCGAATCGGAGATTCAATCCACCCGCGCCGCCCTCGAGTCGATCTCACTACTCGAACAAGCTGCGGCGGAACTGAGCGATCTTTTTGCCGCCCAGTCGATGGCGTTCCGCCGGACTCGAGAGCCACGATTGAGCACGATGATGGCTGCTGGAGTGCTGCCGAGCGACCAATCTATCTCGCAGTCGGCGAGTTCAAATGCAGCGACCTCGAACGCCGCGAACCCGTCGCGAGCATCCGGTTCCCACCGCACCCCGGCGACGCAATCTTCGGCGAACTTACCCGGCAGGGAAGCATGGAGTGGGCTCGATGATGGCGCCGATACGATTTTCAACGAGATCGCTCAGGCCTTCAATGCGGTCGCTGTGCGGATCAGTTGGGGAGAGATCGAGAACGCCTCAGGGACACCCGACTTCACCACCGCCAATCGCATTCTCGATCAGTGCGCCAAAATTGGGATGCGTGTGATCGGTGGTCCCGTGATCGACCACCGGGCTGGGATGCTGCCGGATTGGCTAACGCTGATGGACAACCATTTCGATCAGCTGATGTCAGGGATGACCAAATTTGTCGAAGCGACAGTGACGGAATTCCGAGGCCGCGTCCATCTTTGGAACGCCGCTTCGGGCCTGAATGTTCGCGGCCCGTTGGGGCTCAATGATGAGCAGGTCATGCGGTTTTCGATCGGGGTGCTGCAAACCATCCGCCGCTGTGATCCTCACACGCCTGTGGTGATGTCGATCGACCAGCCCTGTGGGGAGTATCTGGCCCAGCACTCTGACGGGATCTCGCCGATTCATTTCGCCGACGCACTGCTGCGCAGCGGATTAGGCTTGGCTGGTATCGGGCTGAACTTCCGGTTTGGTTACGACAAAGGAAACACGCATCCTCGCACGGCGCTCGAGTTTTCTCAGCAGATCGATCGTTGGGGGACGCTCGGTTCGCCGTTGCTCGTGCAGCTATCCGTCCCGGCGGCTCCCGGTATCGACCCCGCCGCGCGGATCAAGACTTCGCCCGTGTCGTTGGCTCCTGAGATGAACGGCCAAGTCGACGCTTGGGCGCGCCAACAGCGTGACTTCGCTCGTCCGCTGATCGACACGTTGCTGGCCAAGCAGATCGTCCACGCGGTCGTGTGGGACGGCGCCTCCGATCAGCTTCCTCACGTGATGCCGCACACCGGCGTGATCGACAGCGATGGTGCTCCCCGCCCCATGCTCGATTATCTCACCGGCTTGCGTGAAGAATTGTTGATGTGATGCAGCGGGCCAACGTGTGTGTCACCACACCGTTGCTATTGAGCCTAACCAATCCGATGGCGGCTACGCATCTCGCTATTTTTTGAGCATGTGATCCCTTCCGTATCGCCGATCGGCGGTGCCATCTCGCGCCTTGGCAATGAGGGGCCTGCGTCCAGTGCAAAGCTCTTTGCTCTGAGTGATATATTTGCTTCATCTTTGCACGGTTCCCATCTGGGCGACGCGGCTGTCGCGTTGGCGTTGGCGGCGCAACATGTTTCACAATCACAGAGGTCGAGATATGCAGAAGACAAACCGAACTTGGGCTGGCGCGGTTGCAATCGCGCTGACGCTGACATTTTCTTTCACGGGATGCGGTGACTCGCGGCCCGAGGGGATGCCAGAAACCTACCCCACTACTTTGGCGCTCACGCAGGCTGGCGAGCCGCTGGCCGATGCGACGGTCGTGCTCTATCCGGAAGACTCAACGCTGACCCGTTGGCCTGTCGGTGGCGTCACCGATGAGCAGGGCGAGGCAACACTAATGACATCCACCCAGTACCCAGGCGCACCGGCTGGAACTTTTAAAGTGATCGTCACGAAAAGCGTCACCGAAGGCGACCCGCTGCCCAAGCATCCGGGACAAGGAGCGACGCGCGAGCAGATCAATGAATACGACCGCGCTATGAAAACGGGGAAGTTTGAGGTATTCAAAGTCATCGCCAAGGAATACCGCACGGCCGGGACAACTCCACTGACGGTGGAAGTCGTCAGCTCGGGCGAAAACACGTTCAGCGAAGACTTGGGCGCCGCCGTCAAAGAGATTGACAAACAGGCCAGTGCCACGGCGGGCGGTGACGAGGATTACGTCCCCATGGGTGGTAACCCCGAATGAGATTCGAGCCAAGCGGTGGTTCGAAGCTTGCCCGTGACGGGCTGTCTCTGCACTGAGCAGTGCTGATACTGGTGACAGCTTCGCGAACGGCAAAAAGAATACCCGGCGGGGAGGCACAGACCATCGAGCTAAGATGCTGTGCCTCCCGTCCGCCGGGTCTTGCCGTCGCCTTTCCGGGCTGTCGATTCCTTGAGCCGAGACGCGTACGCGGCCGGGTGGGCGACGCTACCCCGGGGCCTTACGGCCCTCGGCCCACCACTGCGGCGTCAACGCCGGTTCAATCGACAGCCCATTTCACTGGTGGCCGTCGGTGTCCTAGTAATCAGTAGGCGTCTCGGCACCGCGATGCGTTCCGAGTGCACCCCAGATACCGTAGGGGCTCTCTCCCGATAATGGCTGAGACTGGGTCAAGTCCCCACTGTCGATGGAATCGGTGATGAAACGCACCGAACCGTCCATAAGCGCCCCTTGGACGCCGCCGGTGTGATGGCTATTGGGCGTGAAGATCGCTGCCCAGTATCCAGTGGGACTATCCCAGCAACTCGGACCGTTGGGCGGGACGACTGTATGAAAGCCATTCCACGGTGTCCCTGTTTGGAAAAAGTTTCCACGCCATGAATCGCAGGGATTCAGATAGAGATTTCGATTCTCTGGATCGACGACGCTGGTAACACACACATCGGGATGGATCACCGGTTGCGCGCCGTCGGGATCGAGCAAAGCCCCGTTGTAACCCGAGCTTCCTTTGACCTCCAAAGACCAGTTGCCAGTCGCGGAACTTGCTGATTCACTGAATGCCAAAGTGTGACTCGTTCCATCGAGAATGTCCCGGAACTTAATCCACGATTCCAGATGGAATGGGCCTCGATGTCGAGCTTGAACGTATTGGTTATTGACATAGTTGGGGTGGTGCCACGCGGCGTCGAGCTTCAGCATGCCGTCGCCCATGTTGAACATGTAGTTGATCCGAGCATTATTGGCATAGGTCGACGGCTGCGACGAGTTGGGAGATGACGGGCACAGCACTCCCGGCAAGATCGATTCATACTCCGGTCCGTTAAACATCCGAGAGAATGCAGAGGTCGACGCAGCAAGTCGGACCTGGATAGTCTCATACCGAGCCTGCTGCTCGATGTACGGCAGCAACGCCACCGTCACGCCAGGGTAGTAACGCGCGACATTTTGTCCTTTGGGTAGGACCCCTGCCGAAGGAAACGTGTTGAAACTGGAGTGGTAATTGTGAAGTGCCAGACTCATCTGCTTGAGTCGATTGCTGCACTGCATTCGTCTGGCTGCTTCCCGTGCGGATTGCACAGCGGGCAAGAGCAGCCCCACGAGAACACCAATGATCGCGATGACAACCAGTAGTTCCACCAGAGTGAATCCACGGGAACGCTTGAACCTAAATTCCATCTTTGCTTTCTTTCTTTTCTAGACAATGTGAAACCAAAAATGCCGTGTGGGGGTTGGCACGAAACCAAACCATACCACAGGATGGAAGTAGCCTGGCGCAGGGTTCTTATCTAAGCCCCAAAGGCGTTTTTGGAGCGGCCGACGTTACATTACGCGATTGTGGCATGATCAGAATTGCGCAAGCGGCGCACCGAACCGAATTTGTCTGCCTCGCGTTCGCTACACATCTTGCGCTCCGGTCGCTCTCCACTACGCCAGAATCGGCGGGCGAAAGCCGCCTCGGATTCGGCTGGGTCTCGAGTCTATGACGTCGGATCGCGACCATCATCCGCACTGGCCTCGGCTCCAGCACGCTGCAGCATGTCGGCGATCAGATTCGTCAGCAGCAGGCCATCGATCGGCTTCGGGAAATACTCGTCGCACCCCATTTCGATGCATGCCTCACGCTCACCATCCATGGCATCCGCGGTCAGAGCGATAACCGGCGTCGCATGCCCGAGGTCACGCAATTTCGCAACGGCTTGCCGCCCATCGAGAACAGGCATCTGCATGTCCATCAGAATCAACTCGAATGGGGCGTCCTCTTTTGCAGCGGACTCGATCATCTCCACTGCTTGCTGGCCGTTTTCAGCGATCTTCACCTGGGCTCCGCACTTTTCCAGGAAGTGTTTACCGACGAGCCACACATCGCGGCGATCATCGGCGAGCAAGATTTTGGCACGAAGCTGGGGAAACTCCGACGGCCGTTTGGACTGTTCGAAAGCGTCGAGCTCGGCTTCCCCAATCAACTTTTGGGACTGCTCGGCGGTAACCGGTAGGATCAAGGTGAAGCGACTTCCCTTGCCGAGTTCGCTCTCCACTTCGATCGCTCCATTCATCCCCTCGGCCAGGCGTTTGCTGATACTGAGTCCGAGTCCTGTACCTCCAGCATGGCGGGTGGTTTGGACGTGTGCTTGATTGAATGGCGTGAAAAGCTCAGTGAGCTGGGTTTCTGAGATCCCAATTCCGGTATCCACGACAGAAATCTCCAGCTGGGATGCCGTTTCGCCCTCAGGCACTTTGCTCATCTTCGCCTCGATGACAACCTCCCCGTCTTCAGTGAACTTGATCGCGTTGCTGATGAGATTGACGAGGATCTGTCGCACGCGGACTTCGTCGGCCGTCACAGCGACAGGCAGGGGTTGGCGAAGGTCGAAACGGAGCGGCACGTCGGCTTCCCCGGCACGAACCTGCAACAGAATCTCGACCTCTTTCAGCACAGCCCGGACGTCGATGCTCTCCCTACCGAAGGACAGCTTGCCCGCTTCGATTTTAGACAAATCGAGAATGTCGTTGAGCAAGGCGAGCAAGTAAGCCCCGTTGCGGCGAATCGTGTCGATCTTTTCGAGATACTCTGGATCATCCGACTCGTTACGGAGAATGTCGGCGAATCCGAGGACCGCAGTCAGGGGTGTCCGCAGTTCATGGGACATCGTCGCCAGGAAAGAGCTTTTCGCATCGCTGGCTTGTTCGGCGGCCCGATTCGCGTCTTCGAGTCGTTGCTGCGCTTCCACCTGGGCTGTCACATCGTGCTGGACCCCCACAAAATTGACAATCTCGCCTGCTTGGTTCCGCACCGGAGTGATGCTGAGATCGTTCCAAAATGACGAGCCATCTTTGCGGTGATTGAGAATGGCCACCCGTGCAGCGACACCTTCGTCCATCGATGAGCGAATTCGGGATACCGCATCGCGATTGGTATCTTCGCACTGTAAGAAGCGGCAATTGCGGCCGAGCACCTCGTTACGTTCGTAACCGGTGAGATCGAGGAACCCTTGATTGGCATAAACGATGGGGTCATCGTTCTGGTGAGGATCGGTGATTACGATTCCATTGACCGCAGATTCGATAGCCAGCTTCTGCAGGTGAATTTCAGCCGCTGCTGCTTCGAGTGAATTGATGTCGATCAGTGTTAGCACGAGGCCTTCGGTCGTGTCACCGCTGCGATATGGCAGAACACGGAGCAGGAAGTAAGTGCCGTAGCGATCGGTCACTTTCACCTCCATCTCCTCTTGGGTCTCGAGCACTTTACGGAGCTCATCGACGAGATCAGGATGATTCAAGGCGTGCGCAAAATGCTCCATCGATCGCCCAGTATCCTCGCTGGACAATTGAAAGACCTTCGAGATTTCTGGCGTGAACCTTCGAATGTATAAGTCCTTGTCGAGGAAAATCACACCGACCCGCGTGGTGGCAAGCAGATTCTCCATATCGTCATTGGCGGTCGCGAGTTCCTCCACCCGGCGCTGATGTTCGGCGTTGACGGTGTACAGTTCCTCGTTGACGCTGTGCAGTTCTTCGTTCGTGCTCTGCAGTTCTTCATTCGAAGCGATCAGTTCTTGATTGCTAGCCTGCAATTCCTCGTTGGACGACTCCATCTCTTCGAGGGCGGATTGTAGGTTCTCCTGAGAGACTTGCAGATCGCTCTCGAGGCTCTCGACGCGCGTGCGGTGCATTTCGCGATGGCTAGCGTCAATCGGATCGGGGTGCGTCGTTTCCTTCCCGGTTACTTCGATCGCAATCAGAAAATTATTGGGACCGGTGTCGCCGTCGGACATCGGCGTGACGGTGATGCGGACATCTTCGTTGCCGTTGCCGCTTTCAAATGTGGTCGAGCTATCGCGTACGGCAGACTCCTTCTTCATCGCGTGATGCCAAGCTACCGAGACTGACGTCCGCAGCGAATCGTCAATCACCTCGAGCAAATGATTGGAAGGGCGGCCGCCGCGATTTTGCATGAAACGCTCAGCGCCGCCGAACACATGGAGAACATCGCCGGTCTCACTGGTAAGGATACTGCATGGCATCATCCGCGCGAGGACTTGATCGTACGTCTTGATCAACTCCGGATCGACTCGATTGCTGCGAGGGGCCGCTGTGGGAAGTGTGACCCGAGGGAGTTTCTCAGAACTCCGCTTGCGCGACGATCGCACACCCATCGCCAAGCGGACATCTCGACGCTTAGTGTAAAACCGCCATTTGCTGTCGATCGTTTTGAACTCGCCCGAGAGTTCGCCGGGCGATTCGCTCGGGCCGAGAAACAGAGTGCCCTTGGCTTTTAAAGCAAAGTGAAACATGCCCAGCGCTTGCCGTTGTGCGGCCGGTTGCAAATAGATCAGCATATTTCGGCACGAGACGAGATCCATCTGTGTGAACGGAGCGTCATCGATAATGTTGTGAGCAGCGAAGACCACGTAATTTCGAAGCGATCGGTTGACATGGTAGCCGTCACTGGCGCGGGTGAAGTATTGAGACACTCGCTCGTCACTCAGTTCGCTCAACGCCTCGGTGGAGTACACGCCCTTGGCCGCGATTTGAAGGGACCCCTGATGGGCATCGGTCGCGAAAATCTTGACTTCCACCTCGTGGTCCAATTTTCGCAACTCCTCATCGACCACAATCGCAATCGAGTACGCTTCTTCGCCCGACGCACATGCAGCTACCCAGATTCGGACGGGTTCGTCGACCGCGTCCCGCAATAGCTTGGCAATGACCTGACGCTTGAGTATTGCGTACGCCTCGGGATCGCGGAAGAATTTCGTCACGCCGATCAGAAGATCTTCGTACAGATTGTTGAGTTCGGTATCATCCGTTCTTAGGAGGGAAATGTAGTCCTCGATGGATTCGCAGCCCGTCAGTGTCGCGCGGCGTTGGACGCGTCGACCTACCGTGCCCGATTTGTACTGTGAGAAGTCGAGGCCGTATCGTTGGTTGAGCAAGGCCGCGATTCGTTCAATGCCTTCGACGCTGCTCGATTCGAGAACGTGGGTTTCCAACTGCTCCTTGGTGAGGCCCTCCTGCGCGTAGGCAACGAGGGATTCAGCGATCGCTGCCGGTGGCAACACGAGATCGACCTTGCCCGTCGCATTGGCACTCATGGGCATGCCATCGAACTTGGCGGAATGTTCGTCTTGGGCCAGCACCAGGCCACCGGCATGGCTGACGTCGGCGATGCCGCGTGACCCGTCGCTGCCTGTACCCGACAGAATGACAGCGAGTCCACGGTCACCTTGATCGGCGGCCAGCGAAGTGAGGAACTGATCGATGGGGTGGATCTGGGAACGGTCACTACTTCGCTCAGTCAACCGCAACCTACTGTCGCTGATCACCATCTCTTTGTTCGGCGGTATCAGATAGATGGTGTTTGCCTGAACGCTCGCACCGTCCTCGGCACGGTGGACGGGAATGCTTGTTTGCCGGCTCAGCAACTCCTCCATGTGACTTTTGAAATCGGGCGACAGATGCTGGATCACGACAAATGCCATGCCTGAATCGGCAGGCATCGCATGAAAAAAAGACTCCAGTGCTTCGAGCCCGCCCGCGGAAGCGCCGACCCCCACGATATGAAGTTTGCCGTCGGTTTCGCCATCCTGGCTGCTTTCGAGGGCGTCGTCTTCCATTTCTAATCACTCTCCGCTTGGCGACGATCAACACGCGACCGCTGGGGAGGGGTGTTGGTGGCCGGCTAGGTATTTTAACAGGGCTGTGCTTACAGGTTATCCGAAAAGGTGCCTGACCCTTTCCGCCGAGACCGCTAGGTACCGGGAGAACGAACAGTGGCGTGAGCCTCCAGCTTGCCGTCAGCAGGAATCGCAAGCTGAAGGCTGAAGCCACTTCGAGAACTCATCAGTCGTCATTCACCCGATGCATAAGCTGCCATGTCACGTCGCTCGCCCCCGAAAGGGCAGCTCCTTTTCAATATAGGCTTTTAGTATACAGCAAGTCGTGTGCCGAAGGCGAACGTGAGATCAGTGAGTGTCGCGGTGGACGAGTCAGCGAGCGATGGATTCCCCGAGCGTTTGCTCTTTTGGGTGCTCGTCCACTACTAAAACCGACACTTATTCATCGTGTGTTGCTTAGCCTCGGATCGCCCAGTCTTGCATCTGGTCCAGGAGTTCGTGACGGGTGAGGTTGAAGTGCAGGGGAGTGAGGGTCGTGTTCCCCTTGCGGAGTTGGATGAGATCGGTCATTTCCTCGGGGGCGTTATCCGGTTCCGTCCACAGTGCCCAGTAGTAGTCACGCCCGCCTGGGTCCTGGCGTTTTTCGTAGCGGCGTCCGTACTGGGCCAGCCCCATCGGGACGATTTTCACTTCGTTGGTGGAGGAAGTCGCTGCGGTGGGGATGTTGAGGTTGAACAAGCCGCCGGCAGTCTCTTCATGCTCGACCAATTGGCCGATCACCTTGCGGGCGGTCACGGCTGCGGCATCGAAGTCCGCATCCTCATCACGCTCGAGGGAAACCGCAACACTGGTGACACCGAAAAAGGCTCCTTCGATCGCGGCGGCCACGGTGCCCGAGTACAGGACGTTGATGCCCGCGTTAAGACCGCTGTTGATCCCACTGACGACGAGGTCAATTGGCTCGTCGATGAAAAGCTCGGACAAGGCAAGCTTCACGCAGTCAGCTGGCGAACCCTCGACCGCCCAGGCCCAGTGTCTGCCCTCGCGGTGAATGGATTTGGGGACCAGTGGTGTCAGGTAGGTGATCGAGTGCCCCACGCCGCTTTGTTCGGTAGCTGGGGCGACGACAATCACCTCGCCCAAATGCCGCAGCTGTTGCCCGAGAGCTGCAAGTCCCGGGGCATAGACGCCATCATCATTGGTCAACAGTATACGCATGGTCTTGGAGTTCAGCCTGCCTGGGTATCGGGTGAGAAAGCGATAATCTCGCAGAAACGGGCGGGTTTGCCTAACCCGGAACCCGAGCGGAAACATCTTCGGGCGGCAGGCCTACCCAGCGTCCGTAGCAAAACTTCTGCGAGTTTCCCGGCAAATTGATTTTGCGGAATATTGGGAAACTCGTTAAAGTTTCACGGCATGATGCCATTTTGACGCGGCGGGCTCGCCGCGCAGCGACGTTTTCAGGGAGGAAACGATGTCGGGAGAATCTTTTCGCTTTATCCACGCTAGCGACTTTCATTTGGAAACGCCGCTGGGCGATCTGGATGCCTTGCCACCGAATCTGCACGACGCTCTGGCGACGGCTCCCCGGGATGCGGCCGAGGCGATCTTCGAAGCCGCGCTGGCCACGAACATTGATTTCCTCGTCCTGAGCGGCGATTTGCTACACCCCGTTGCTGCGGGGCCGCACGGCATGTCATTGCTGTTGGATAACTTTGAGAAGCTGCACGCGGCAAAGAAGCCAGTTTACTGGGCCGCGGGTGTTGCCGATGACCCCAAACATTGGCCCGAAGCGGTCCCCTTGCCACCCAATGTGACGTTGTTTCCGCGTGATAAACCGCTCTCGATTACGTATGAGCGGGCGGGGCGGACGATTTGCACCCTGGTGGGCCGTTCCAGTGAGGGGCGTTCATCGCTGCACGTGCCGGGGTTCCAGACCGAGACGATCGACGACTTCACAATCGGTGTCGGTTACGGAGCGTCCGATGCCAACGCACTCTCGGCCGGCCGAATGGACTACTGGGCACTTGGTGGTGCCCACAACTACAGGGAGATTGAAGGCGGGGCACCGGCCGGTGCGGTCCAGCCTGGTTCCCCCCAAGGTCGCGGACTCGACGAGAGCGGGCCGCACGGTTACTGCGTCGTTGATGTGGACGCCGAACAGACCGCTCGTGTCCACCGCGTCGAGTCGGACTGCTTTCGGTACTGTCATGAAACGATTGACGCCGACGAGATTCGCTCGGTCGGCAGCCTGCGTAACCTGCTCGGTCAAAAGATTTCCACGCTCGCCAACGAGAACGGCGGTCGCCACCTGCTGATCGCCTGGGATGTCAACCTCACCGATCCCGAGATGATCGCGTCGATTGGTGACCCCAATGAGCTGTTGAGGCAAATTCGTCGCGATCACGGCAATGGTAACCCTTCCGCCTGGACAACCCGTTTGACGGTCCGGCCGCCGCGGACCTACCCCAAATCATGGCGTGAGGAAGACACGATTCTGGGTGACTTCTTACGCGCCAGTGACAAGTTTCGCAAATCCGGCTCACCGGCGGGGACGTCGTCTCCGTCGGGTTCTGCCGCTGGATCGGCCGGTGATTCACGACTGATCAATCTGATGCCCTTCACCGAAGAGCACGCGGAGCTCTCCAGTACCGCGACAACTCTGCTCGGTGACCTTCCCGCCCAACATCGCGACGAAACGCTCGATGAAGCAACGCTGCTAGGCGTTGAACTGCTTCGTGGCGGCAAACCCACATGGGGACGTAAATCATGAAGATTCAAGATATCCAAATCGATGGTTTCGGTGTCTGGACCGGCCTCAGCGTCGACTCGCTGAGTGAGGGCATGACGCTGTTCTACGGTCCCAACGAAGCGGGCAAGACGACTTTGATGCAGTTTCTGCGGGCGATGCTCTACGGTTTCACGCCGGAGCGTCGTTCTCGCTATCTGCCACCGATCTATGGTGGCACGCCCGGTGGTGCGATTCGAGTAACCGGGCCAGGCGGCGGCTACGAGATCCGGCGTCACAGCCAATTGACCGATGCGGATACGGCCGGCCGGCTGAGCGTTACCGGTACGGATGGTCTGAGCCAAGGCCAGCATCGCTTGAGCATGCTGCTAGGCCAGATCGATGAGCCGATCTTCACCAATGTCTTTGCCATCGGTATTCGCGAACTCCAAGAGCTCAGTACGCTCGACGATACTTCCGCTGCCGATGAACTGTACAAGCTCAGCAGTGGTCTCGACCGTGTCTCTCTCGTCGATGTGCTGCGCAGCCTGCGGGCCGGACGCGGCGAACTGGTGGGAAACAACTCGCCGTCGAACGCGGAGGAGGACGCGGCGGCGAACCGACTCAGCGGCATGATCAGTCGCCGTGAAAAACTTCGTGACGAAATTCAAAAGCTCAGCGGCCAGACCCGCCGCTGGAGTGAGTTGGCTACCCAGCGTCGGACTCAGAGTGAAGAGATTGAATCGCTCCGCGGGCGGATGGTCGCGTGGGAGCGGGAAGCACGCTGTGTCGAGATCGCAACAAGCGTCTTCGATCCATGGCAAGAGCGCGCCAAGATCGAAGTGAGGATTGCCGACATCGAAGGCGAAGTCAATCTTCCCGAAGATGCTCCTTCGCACTTGGTCCAGATCGAAGCGTCGATCGAAGAACGCAAAGCCAAGGTCGAAGATATCCGCAGTCGCCGCCGCACGCTGCGCGACAAAGCCGATCAGCTGCCCGTCAATAAACGTTTGTTTGACCTCCAGGGGCGAATTGAAGCGGCGACCCAGCAGGCGACGTGGGTGGAAGCTCTCGAGGAACAGATCGATCGGCTCGATATCCAGATCGAGAAAGCACGCAAGCTCGTCGCTGCCGACGCGGATCGACTTGGCTTGGACGAGCATGAGCGAACGCAGGTTGCCGAAGGTGATCTCGCTGCACTGCCGGACTTGTCCCGGCAAACGCTCTCAGCCTTGTCTGGCCCCGCCAAAGAGGTCAAAGAACAGTCCTTCCTGCTCAAACAAACTCGCACCGAAGCAAAGTCGCATAAAGATCGCGCCGACAAATTCGGTGGAAAATTGCAAGATATTTTGCAGCGTGCACACGCCAGCGACTTGCAACAAGCGATTCGCCGGGAGAACGATAATATCTCGTCGCTACGGCATCGGATCCAGCTCGGCACCCATCTCGATAAGCTTACCCGGCACTACCGCGATCTCGAACGCGAATCCATCGAGCTGACGACCGACGAGGCTCTGCCGATGGATCGGCTGTTCCTACTTGGATTGCCGTTCATCTTCGGCGGGATGGCGGTTACCTATGGCTTGTTCAACGTTTTCCAGATCGATCTTTTCGTCGCAAACCCCAACCCAACACAGGGGATGCTGTGGGTCCTCTTTGGTGCGATGGCTTTGTTTTTGTACTACCTCAGTCGTGAGAAAGGACAGCGAAGTACCGAAGCGGACCTAGAGGATTGCGAACGGCAGATTGAGAGTCTTCGGCGGCAGATCCGAGAGATTGAATCCGAACGCGAAGACGCCACGACGCACATGCCCGCTAGCAACGAGTCGCTCGAAGCGCGGCTGCGTGAATCGGAGTCGTTGCTCGCTGAACTCGAAGAATCCCTGCCGATCTATCATTCGCACGAAGCCGCCCTGCAAGCTTACAAAGCTTCCTACGCTCGCGCCACTCGGGCCGCTGAGGACCTGAAGGCCGCGCGCCGCGAGTGGACCGATACCCTCGATCGACTCGGCCTGTCCACCACGCTTTCGCCGCGAAGCGTTCGCTCGCTCGGCGACGGTTACGAAACCCTGCAGACAAGCCTGCGTCGGGTCCACGATCTCAGCGAAGAACGCGATCAGCGCCGCCGCGAGCGGCAAACGATTGCCAAGCGTATCGAATCGCTCTACATCGAGGCGCTCGATGCCTCCGAGGATGCCGCGACGGCCGCTCACGATGCCAATCCTCAGGGCAACGCCGATGCGCGTGGCGACGGGGATTCCCGCTTGATGAAACGGGTCTCTGTCGAGAACGGCGACCGCGTTAGCGGATCATTGAAATCGCGTGCCAATCCGCTCGATCAACTCAACCACCTGCACGAAGAACTCGCCCGCCAGCAACACTGGATCAAACAACGCCGCGACCTCAAATCGCAGGACCAACAGTACAAGAAACAGCATTCCGTTCACGCCAGTGCCATCGAGCGTGCCGAGCAACAGCGACGCGCCCTCTGGGCCAAGTGCGGCGTGGCGACTGGTGAGCAGTTCTACGAGATCGTTGACCGCCGCTCGACCCTCGCCCAGTTGCAGGACGAAAGAGCGGAGCTCGATAAGCAAATTCGTGCGATGGTCGGCAATTCGATTCAGTACGAGGATGTCGCTCGCGAGATCGAAGGCGTGAAATCGACAGATCTCGAACGGCGCTGGGATTCACTGACGACGCGAATGACCGAGACGGAAGCACGAATCGCCACGCTCCAGACCGCTCAAGGCGAACTCGCCGCCAGCATGAAGCAGCTCGGTGACGATGACCGCTTGATGACGGCGCGACTCGAGCTCGGTTGCGTCGAACGCAAGCTCGATCAACTCTCCCGTCGCTGGCAGACCCTGGCCATGGCCAGCAGTCTGTTGGAGGATGTTTGTGGCACGTTTGAGCGGGAACGGCAGCCCGAGACGCTTCGTGAAGCCTCGTCGTTCCTGAATCAATTGACCGATGGCAAGTACACGCGGATTTGGACGCCGCTGGGCACGAATCAACTGAAGATCGACGACAGCGAAGGCGGCTCCCTGCCACTCGAAGTGCTCAGTCGTGGTACTGGCGAGGCCGTCTTCATCGCACTGCGACTGTCCCTCGCGGCTGCCTACTCGCGTCGTGGCGTGATGCTGCCATTGGTGCTCGACGATGTTCTGGTGAACTTTGACGGTGAGCGTGCCGAGCACGCTGCACGCACTCTGCAAACGTTTGCCGAACTCGGACATCAAGTCATGATGTTCACCTGTCACGCTCACATTGTCGAGATCTTTCATCAGATCGGAGCCGAGGTGCGTGAGATGCCCGCTCAGGGAACTCCCGGGCGAGCTCATATCCTGCCGCCTCCTGAAGAGGTGATGGAGGAGGAGTACGAAGAGGTGGAGGAATTAGTCGAAGAGCCAGAAGAGGAACTCGTTGAGCAGCCCGAACTAGAGCCGGCCCCGGTCGCTGAGGTGGAGCCAGAACCCGTCGTCGTGCCTCCGCCGGCCCCGCTACCCGTGATCCGGCCCGCTTCCCTCGTTTTGGAAAACCGGGTTTCCAAACCTGCATTGCCGAAGACACCCAAGTCACGCTACCAGTTTGGCTTTGAACGTTTGCACCGCCAACATCGACGCCGAGTCGCGCCATCGATCAAGCTCCAACGCATCCAACCGGTCGCTCCCGAACCGACGCCGCCGGTGCGAGTTGTCGAAAAACGCAAGCCCAAACCCGAACCGATCGTCGAGAGTCGCGTGCCTGAAGATTCCATTGGTTGGGCGTGGTTCGAACGCGAGCCCGCCGATGGCCAGATCGACGCCGAGGAAGCGGCCGCGCAAGCAGCCCGCAACCAATGGCTCGCCGAGGAAGATCGGGTGTACGAAACGGAAGTCGCCGACGAACCGCAGCGGACCCCCACCGCGAATGAAGTCGACAGCGATGAGAATTCATGGTGGCGAGCCGAGGCGAAGTAGTCATCTATTTGCATAACTGACAGGGAGATGCCCTGGGCTTTCCGAGGGCCACCCCCGCTTGCTCGACCTTGCGAACCATTTGTTTCATCGGAAGAGCAGCGCCACCCCCAGAGTCTTCACTATCTATCGAATGTCACCACGCGATGCCGCTGCCCGAATCGCTGAGCTTGGATCGTTCGTCGATCCAGTTGACTTCTCGAAAGTAGAGCATTTGCACATTTGCGAGCGAGAGATTCCGGCAAATTTCGCCGACATGGTTGCGGGCATGGCTCCTGAGACAGTTACTCTCAACGGGGCGCTGATGACTGCAAGCGACATTGCGGCGCTATTGCATTTTCCATCACTTCGAGGGATCGTCGCCCATCACATGGATTTCGCGAGCACGCTGTTACCTGCCATCGTCAAGTCTTCGGACCTGCGGTCAATCGCGATGTCACACACGTCAATTACGGATACCGATGTCACTGTACTCGCGAATCGTTCCGGCCTCACGTCAATCCACTTCGCAGGCACACGACTTACTGACATCGCAATGACTACTTTCGGTACGCTACCGGATCTCGAATTGCTTGATGTAAGCGATACTCACGTGACCAACGACGGGCTGCACCAACTACGTGACCTACGAAATCTGTTCACAATTAACGCCAGGGGCACGTCAGTGACCGCTGACGGCGCGAACGGATTCCGTCGGTTGGTTGCAAATTCCCTTCCCGATGTTGAGGTTCTCGTTTAGGAACGGGAAAGTAATAAGTGTTGAATTGGGCGAAGCAACGAGCTGTTCAATTCCCAGAAATATCTCGTCAGGCACGATAGAAAATGGCCGGTGATTTGAACGCAAGCGAACACCACGTGCGTTGGGCAACGCGTCGTAGGGCCGGTTCCACCGGCCATATGCGCCGGTTCGTGGACTCACTTGGCTGGCAACGGCAACAAGTAGATTGGCGGTTCGTCGCCCCGTTCTCGCCCAGGGGATGGCCGGTGGAACCGGCCCGACATGCTGCTCGAATCGGCGTAGCGAGCGTGCGAGGCGATTGACACAAACTCTGAGCACTTCACTAGCCAAAACACATGAATGAAGCATGCAGACGTTGGCTGATGGGCCGAGACTGCCCCGGCCAAGCCGCTCCCGTTGGTCGCTATCCTAGCCAGTCTCCCCATCGGCTTGCGAGAATTCTACATTCACCGCGAGCGTCTTTTTGCGAAGGTGGGTGAAATGCTCGACCCCACGTAGGGCCGGTTCCACCGGCCATATGCGCCGGTTCGTCGACTCACGTGGCTGGCAACGGCAACAATTAGATTGGTGGTTCGTCGGCTGGTTCTCGCCCAGGGGGCGGCCGGTGGGAACCGGCCCTACTTATTGGGTCACCCTCTGAGCTGGTCGGTTCGCTGCCCCCATTCCCCCGACGCCACCGGCAGAGATTCTGACGACCTGGGGCCTAGCTCGACGTTTATCGCGACTCAATCGAATGCGTCGCATCGTCGTTCACGATCGCCAAAGACCTGAGCCGTTGCCATCGCCGTGCGGGCAACAAATGGCTGCGTGCGGCCCCCATCGATTCCGCTGAACTCTGCGGAAGCATTTGAAACTGCAGCCCGAAGGATCGAAGCCCTATTTTGGACATCGATCGTGGCTCAGCGCTGGAATGTGCCGTGATCCAACACAACCTTACAACGACTGACGGGCGGGAAGATGATTGTCACGGCGAACTGAATCGAACGCTGAATTGAATTGTATCCATGCTGCCCCGCCTGATCGCACGCGCGGGTGGTGTTGGCGAGCCCGACGTCGAGTAGAATGCGGCGATCGAGTACGAGTACCGCGATGCTGAGTACGAGTACGAAGGAGGCAGGAAGCCAGAGCGATGCCGTGCACCTCATGGCGGCTGACGCGGTTTTGCAATCTGAGAATCAATCGACTGTACCTGTTGGTGGCCATTGTTATGCCACTTGCTGAAGCCCGTCGCGCAACTCCCGAAACAACCAGACGTACAATGGCGATCTATCAATCTGAGATGCTCGAATTTGGATACGACGCGACACTTCACATTCATCATCCGAGCATGGCGATGGATGGCGTCGGACCGAGCCTTGGACTTGTCCCCAAGACAGTCCATGCTGCCGGGGACGCGCGAACTGCTTCGCAGTATTGCTGATTCGGATGGTGAAGTTTGCGTGTTCATTGGCGTCGGCAGTTCCCGTTGCTGCGCCCACCAGTTTGACCGGCAATTGCTACAGGATCTTGCATCATTGGGACTTGATTTGCGACTCGACTTTTATGGGACGGAGCTACCGCAGCGCAACCTTCACCCAAATGCAAGACGCACGGCATAGCAATCCGTGGTGCACGGAACTGCTGGCCGTCCAGCAACTGAAATTAAGGTCATTCGCCGCGCCCTGTTGCCGTTCTGGCATCCAAGAATATCGTGCTCGTGCTCGTGCTCGTGCTCAGTCGCGCTAGCGACGGTGCTCGTGCTCGAAACCAGCCCGGATGTCCTCGCTAACATTCGGCCATGAGCGGCTCGATGTTCACCGTCTCTCGATCGACTACGTTGCTCGGTCTTTCGAGATATCGCTATCGCTCAGTGGTTGATACCGTCACGGCGAACTGAATCGAACGCTGAATCGAATTGTATCGATGTTGATCCGGCTGATCGCACGCTCGGATGGTGTTGGCGAGCTCAACGTCGAGTTCAATGCGGAGTACAAGTACGAGCACCGCGATGCTGAGCACGAGCACGAGCACGAGCACGAGCACGAGTACGAAAGAGTGGACAAGGCGATGCACCGGAACGCGATGAGTGCGTTCTTCCACCTGCCCAGCGGGCAGGGAAATGCGGTCTCGTGACTGGCGAGCTCGTCGTCCTCGTTCACCCGGCTAGGTACGAACATCATGTTGCCGTCGAAGAAGCTCGTGATGTTGCCAGCGGAGGGTTGCTGTGCTTAGGCGGCGACGCGGGCTGCCTCGGCTTCGGTCTCGGCGCGGATAGCTTCTTGAGCGATCACTTCTTCGGCTAGCGATTGGTAGTCAACGGCGCCGTTGCTCTCGCGCGAGTAGTCAAAGATCGATTTGCCGAAACTTGGTGCTTCGGCCAAGCGGATGTTGCGACGGATTCGTGTATCGAAGAACTTGGCATCGCGGAAGAATTCACGCGAGTCCTTCGACGTCGTGAAGAATTCATCGATGTCTGTGCTGACTTCCGCTGCCAGGCGTGTGTTCGAGTCGTACATGCACAGCACCACACCGGATAGCCGCAAGCGGTTGTTCATTCTTCGCGAGACGACTTCGATCGTCCGCAACAGTTTGCTGAGACCGTGCAGGGCGAGGAAGTGTGGCTGCAGGGGGAGGAAAACCTCCGAGACCGCGACGAGGGCATTGATCGTGAGGACGCCCAGGCTCGGCGGGCAGTCGAGAATCAAGTAATCGAAATCCTCGTTATCGTCGGCGAGTTTGTCGCTGAGGATCATCTCACGGCCGACTTCGCAGGCCAGTTCCATCTCCGCAGCAGCGAGGTCGAGATTCGACGGCACGACGAAGAGATTCTCATCAACCTGTTGTCTCGCATCGGCGAGTGTTGCTTCTCCGCAGAGGACTTCGTACATGGTCGCTTCACCATCAATGGCGGTGATTCCGAGGTGCAGCGACGCGTGAGCTTGGGGGTCCAAATCCATCACGCAAACACGGCGTCCGGCGCGGGCCAGAGCGGCGGCCAAGTTCACGCTGCTGGTTGTTTTCCCAACGCCGCCTTTTTGGTTGATGACTGCGATCGAACGCATAACAGATTTCCTTTGAGAGGGCTGAGCACACTGAGGACCCGGCGACGGAACCGTCCGCCGCTGATTCGCTATCGCGACGATCCGCGGAGCGATTGGTAGGCCAACAAAACTTCATACAGATCAGCATCAATTTTGACACAGTCGTCTGCAAAGTCTCGTAGCCATGTGCGGTTGGACTGGTGGGCATCCATCAGCAATTGGCTGATCTGCGCCAACGGGATGGAGACCGATTTTGCTTTCCCCAATCCTGACACACGGTCCAGTTCCAGTTCGCGTACAAAACTGTGTTTCTTCAATCGAGTGCAAGGCGGTATCACGGCAGTTCAATCTTTCGGCTAGAAACGAGTCGACGCAGGTGGGTGTAACAAGGCACGGCGATCCATCGCCAGAGCGTCCTGCCATCTAAGTGTCGACTTTAACGATTGGGGAGCTTGATCCGATTTTTCAGGTTCTACCGAATCGATGCGAATTTTCCGTTCTCCCACAGAGGCGGCTCAGCGGGGCGGAATGTCGCCACACGCCAATCGGTGCCAATTCCGACTGGATTTGGCACTAGAAATGGGTTATTGAGCCGTCATGATTGCCAGTTGCCGCGCCCTGAGAGTCGAGGAATGGAGCCAATCTGGGTAGGCAAAAATTATTCCGACCCCCGCCCGCATGGGGTGCGTACAATGGAACGCGCCTAGACCGATTTATGTATCCCAACCCCGTATGTACCAACAGCTCGCCGCCGATGGATCTGCCCGATCGCGTTCCGCCGTTTCAGCGCGCGATGCCCGATAGTGGAGTCGCGGGCGATCGTTCTGTCGCCGAGGAGGCGGACGGACGCTCGGCGATGGCAGAGATCAGCGTCGATGAGATGGTTCGTGACCTGGACCTCGACCTGGAAAATGAATCGCTCGGCGAGCCACAGACGCGTGGGGCCGCCGAGGCCGCGCCTGCGGACAGTCAGGGTGCCAGTGAGGCGGATTTTGCCACCATCGGCGTTCGGAATCTCGAATGGCGTTTGCCGATCATCCGCAGTGCCGCTCACCGCAGCGCCGACGCGATCGCATTGAGCCAGATCGTTGATCCCTCACCGGCGCAGGAAGACCAACTCACCCAGATCGTCATGTCGACCTACCGGTTGATCGATCCCCGTTTTCGCGGCAGCTATTTTCAGCAAGTGCGGGTGGGCCGCATGTTGCCGATGGTGTTGCAGCACGCCTCGGAGATCGATGGTACTCCGGTGGTCTTGCAGCCCACGCATGGGAACGACCAACAGGGCAGCATTCGCCTGTTTGGCCACGCCATTCCCGTCACGGCAGCTAGTGGAGGCGTCACACCCGCAGCGACGCCGCAGGTGCGAGGCGGATTGGTGGCGAAGCAGGCCACGAGAAAACAACTCCGTCGGCTTCATGACTCCCCGACTTATCGAGCCGAGGCCATCGAGGTACTCGCCGAACTGCAGGCTCGATCGAAACCAACGAGGTGGCAGCGTTGGCTTCGCGAGCCGCGCCTGATCGTCGGCCTGGCTGGGGGCGTGGTCTTGCTGATCCTGTCTATTGCCGTCTACCGAAACGCTGCTCCCCCAGAGCCACTCGCTGGAACTGAGGAGCCAGTTACCCGCCTCGCTCCGGAGCCAGCGATCCCAGCCGACCAGCTAACGGATCGATCGACTGTCAGCCCTTCGTTACCCGATTCGCCTGTTCCCGCAACGACCATCCCTCAGCCGGCCGGCCCCGAGCCCACGGCTGCTGAAACGCCTCTGCCTCATTCGCCCCGCGCCCAACCGATCGATCTCGAGTCGGTCAACGAGTCGCCGGCAACAGTACCCGATATGTCTCAGCATCAACTCACCACGGAGGAGTTGATGGCGGCGCTCGCCAACGTTGCTGAATTACCTGAAATTGATTTGCCGATGACCGAGGAGCCAGCCACCACTGGGCCCGCCACCACTGGGCCAGCATCGTCGGGGGCTGACTCGCTCGACCGTGTGCCTGAGCCGATGAACCCAACGCCCGCAGAGATTTTGTCGATTGGCAACGATCGATCGGCTGGGCCAACGCCCGCCGCGCCGGCCCCCAGCTCGACCGAAGCCCGAGTGTTTGACGAGTCCGCGATCACATCAGCGGTGTCGACGCTGTGGTCCGAAACTGACTCAGCGGAAGAACTGTTTACCGATTCCGCCGCCAGCGATTTGATTGATCAATGGGACCTCATCGCAGAGCTCGCCGGTTCCGGATCGCTCGAGAGTGTGGCGGCATCGCGACTCAAATGCCAAGCCTCGTGGTTGGTCATGCCATTCTCAGAGATTGTTTCCCAGCTACGCCAAGCTCCCGATTATGGGGTGAGTATGCCAGCGGGAGCGAGCGCTAGCGAACTCGCTAACTCCTCGAATTTGAATGCGAAAGAGATTTACGCGTTACTTGAGTCCTGGCGCGCCGCCCGCAAGCGAGTGGTGAGGACCAGCGACCTTGACCAGATGCTGCGACAAGCCAACGTGCTAATCGACCGGATCGTGGTGAGTGAGCGATTGTCCGCTCGAGATCGCAGCGACAGCTTGGCAGCATTCCGGATTGACGTCGAGCAGCTTGCTCGCATCTGTAGTGATGAGGAGAGTGTCTCCGAGTTGAACAATTTGTTCGCTGCGATCGACACACTGCCTTCCCCGAGCGAATGGGAACGGCTCGAGTCCGCCGAGCATCCTTCGGGCTTGATGGCCAGTATTTTCTGTCTGCAACAGCGGCGCTGGAACAAGGGGATCGCATGGCTCGGCCAAACGAGCAATCTGTCTGTCGCGGCGGCCGCGAAAGCGGAGTGGAAGGTGATCCAGTCCATGCAGGTTTCCGCTGGCCCTACCGCTAGCAACCAAGACGCACTCGCTGATCTCGCTAGCCGGTGGAGCAAGATCGCCGATCGACTCGGGCCACGCGAAGCGTCGGCGGTGCGCCTGCACGCGATTGATCTATACGGCGATGAACCGGAATCCTCAGCCCAGCGCAGCGAACTGCAGGCTCAATTGCCGCTCTACCTGCAACCCTAGCGATCTGGGACGGACCGGCCGCTAGGCCTCGTTGAGTTCGAGGGTGTATAAAAATCGTTGCATGTACGCATCGGGATCCTCGGGGTCATTGAGTTCCTGCATGTACTGCAATTCAATCGCTTCGATCCGTTCTTGAGCACCATGCTCTCGTTTCCACTGGAACGCCAAATATCGACAGAGCGGTTCGCGGAAGGCGTAGTAGTGGTCCCTGACAAGATTGCTGTAGAACTTTCGCCAGCGATGGTCGGGAAAGCGGCGATAGGGAAAGGCTGGCCGAGAAAATGTCTCTCTGTCAGCTGGAACGCCATCACGAAGCAAATCGGCATACCGATAGTCCGGCTGGCGCGCCAGCACGATGAACCAACCGTCTCGATTGGATGCGTAGTCGAATAGACGCCAGCTCTGCTGCAGCGAGAGCAGTTCACCCACTCTCCGCGCCGCAGGCGGGATCACGTCGTAGCCGATGACGCGTCGCGCGGCCAGGTTCCATGTGATGACGTACAGCAGCGAAAACAGAACCACCCCTGCCGCGACAGCACGGCTGAGACCGCCGATGCGAAATGGGGCGGGTTGCACACCGGTCGCGATATCCGCATTGTAGGCCTCGGTGGACTCCGATTTGCCTCGACGGATTGCCCATCGACGCCCCATCCGTTTCTCGAACGCGTCCCAGAACCCAGTGGGAAGGAAGAGTAGCAACGCCGTCCAGCAAACGAAGGAGAATAGTCCGACGGTGAGTGTCAACTCGACGCCGACGTGCATGAGAGCGAGCGCTGCGACGACGGCACACCGCGCACGCCAATATCGCGGTGGTATCCAGAGCAGAAACGCTAGCAGGTGTTCGGCGACAACAACCGCGGTACCGGAGATCGAGGTGAGGTTGGGGTAAGATTGAAGTGCATAGGCGAGTGGACGCGCGTATCCACCATCGCAGAATATTCGGTGCAGCTCGTTGCCGTGCAGCCAATCACCAGTCAACTTCCAGGAGCCTGCCATGAAGTACATCAGCGAGACCTGTAGCAGGAGCGCAGCCGAAGCAATCGAGCTCGTCCGGTAGCGAATGAGAGCCGTCCCCAGCTTGAAGCGTCCATTCGACGGCAATGGCAGAAACATGGCCCAGAACAGCAGCATTCGCAACAGATCATCGCCACCGTTCTGCAGCAACGGTGTCCGGCATTGTACCGACGCCCACAAAACCCAACAGGCAATCGTGGCAATCGGGGCGCAGAACCCGATCGTCAAACAGACTGCTGCGATTCCAGATACCATGAAGAGCAGGTAGGCAAACCCCAGGGAGCCACTCCACAGGTGCAGAGACCAACGCCAGGTGCCTTCGTAGTTGCCGCCAACCAAAGTCGAGGGCATGACACCGATGTCGGTGTAGTGCGCCTCGAGCGACGTCGCTCGAATGATTAAGTCGACCAGCAGCACGATTCCGATCGCTATCCGAAACGCGGTGAGGGATCGCGGATCGATCTCGACGAACTTCCGTGCTCGCCTCCGGAAAGACGATTGCTTTTCTATCGCCGTCATCAGTGCCTACTTGCTACGCGCGATCGCCTGCGCAATCACGCCAGAGGCAAAGACGATTGCTCCAGCAATGGCCAAGGCTCCGTCGTTGGATGATATCCGCAGGAACAGTCCCACCACACCTACCAAGCAAATCAAAGCGCCAACGAACTGGGTCGCAGTGCAGTTTACGGACATGCCATGATTCCGTTTCCAGAGAAAGTACGAGGCGGGGAGACGCATTGCAATTCAGTCTGCGTCGACTCGCGTATGTCGCGATCGCCCTGTTGCAATGAGAGCCCGGCAAAGGGCACATGTTACCGACACGACAAATACGACGCAAGCAATTTCAGCCGTCCAGTGCTCGAGAATGATTTAGGAACAAGTTTATCCCACACAAGCTTTCCAGGCGAGCTCGAGGGCTCCCTCGGCGGGATTGCCGATCCAACGCACTTCGCGCGGTTCCACCTCCAATTGACGCAGCCGGGATTCCAGCAGTTCCCGGTAGATCGGCTGATTCAACAAGACGCTTCCGGCGCAGGCAAGTGTATACGATCGGGCGGCGAATCTGAGCTGATGGGACACTGCCGCGACCAGGTCTGCGAGGGCGTGAGCACCGGCATGAACGATTTCCTGCGCAACCGCGTCATGGCCATACTCCTCAAAGACCAGTGGCGCGAGCGACGCAATGCGTTGTCGTGCGTCGGTACCGTCGTAGCACCAGGCGATGATGTGATCGGGTGAGGCGAGATCGAGATACGCGAGGACAGGGGGCACGAGGCTGGTCGTGCTTTGGCGGGCATCGGCGGACATGCAGCAGTGTCGGAGGATCTCTTTTCCCAGCCAGAAACCGCTGCCTTCATCATCGAGCAGGTAGCCACAACCTCCCGCTCGTGTCGTCTGTCCGCGATGGCTGCATCCCCACGCCATCGATCCGGTACCCGCAATCAAGGCAACGCCAACTGAATCACTGGCGGCGAGTAAACATTCGGCATCGCTGACAACGGCTGGATGGACGGCAAGTTTCGATGCCACGCACCAATCGAGGATCCGCTGTTGCTCTTCTTGGCGGCCTGCGCCGGCGATGCAAAGACACGCATGCGAAACTGTCGTAGGTTTGATGCTAGCCGCCTGGAAGGCGCGTTGGACGGTTTCTCCAATTTCGCCGAGGGCGCGCTCGAACCCTACCGACCGAGGATTGCCGGCCCCGCCGACCGCGGTTGTGATACCGTGCAACTGCCCGTCGGTGACTCGGCCGAGCGACACGCGGGTTTTGGAACCGCCGGCATCGACGCCGAGAACGTATGCACTGTTCACGCTTTCAACGCTTCGCGTAATTGACCATCGCTCTGCTGCAAACGCTCCCGAGCCTCCGCCGCATCGACACCACGAACGTGCGAGACGATTGCTGTCTTGAGATCTCCATCGCAGCGGCCGAGAAGTCCTGCGGCGGCATCTGCGGACAGTCCCGTCAGTTCGCCGACGATGCGGATACTGCGGCGGCGGAGCTTGTCGTTGGAGGCACGGAGGTCGACCATCCAGTTTCCATAGGTCTTGCCGATTCGAACCATCGCACCGGTCGTCAACATATTCAGGACCATTTTCGTTGCGGTGCCCGCTTTAAGCCGTGTCGATCCGCTGAGGATTTCTGGCCCGACGACGGGAGCGATGATGGTATCGGCGTGTCGGTGCAGACGTGAGTTGGCATTGCAGGTCAAGCCCACGGTGGCCGCTCCGGTCTGACGAGCGTAATCGAGTCCACCGATCACGTAAGGCGTGCCGCCGCTCGATGCGATCCCCACGAGCGTGTCGTTCGCGTTGAAGTTGTGCTTGGCCAAGTCCTCCGCGGCGAGCGTCACGGAATCTTCTGCGCCCTCGATCGCTTGTCGCAGGGCGGTATCGCCTCCTGCGATGATCCCGATCACCATTTCCGGTGGCGTATTGAACGTGGGTGGACACTCCGATGCATCGAGCACGCCGAGACGCCCCGAAGTGCCAGCGCCGATGTAGAATAGCCGGCCACCGGATTGGAAACTGTTCACCACAACGTCGATCGCTTCAGCAATCGCCTCGGATTCTTTCGCCACAGCCGCCGCCAACGTGGCGTCCTCGGCGTTCATGAGCTGAACGATTTCGGGCGCTGTCATCAAATCGAGATGATCTGAACGTTCATTTCGGGCCTCGGTGGTCAGTTCGTGAGATGGATCCATACGCCCGGTCACTCCCAGATGAGTGTATGTCCCTGAGTCGGAGAATTGATTTTGCTTCACATTGGTCATATCGACGCCATGGTCCTCTTCGTCTCGGTCGCCGCGGCGATCGCGATCGGGCTGCGATTGAGTGGTAAAAATGATTCCGTCGAGGCGTTCTTGGTTGGCAATCGTGATCTTCCGTGGTGGGCCATTTTAGGGTCGATCGTGGCCACGGAAACCAGTACCGCGACGGTGCTCAGCGTCCCGGGGGCCGGCTACGGCCCGGTCGGCATGCGTTTCTTGCAGATCACGTTCGGTTTTCTGATCGGACGGACCATTGTGGTGCAGTTGCTTCTGCCGCTGTTCTTCCAGGGCAAACTGATGAGCGCCTACGAGGTGCTCAATAAACGTTTCGGTGGTGCTGTTGAAAAATTTGCTTCGCTACTGTTTCTCGTCACTCGGAATCTCGGCGATGGGCTGCGTCTGTTTCTCGCCGCGGTGGTCCTGCACAAACTCGCCGGCTGGGATTTGGCCACCAGTGCGATTGCCATCGGCGCTATCACGATCTTCTACACCTACTTCGGTGGCATGAAAAGTGTCATTTGGAATGATTGTATCCAGTTCGTGGTCTACATGCTCGGGGCCGTGGCGACCGTGTTCGTGATTTCAAACCAGATTTCGGGAGGCTGGCCCACTTTTTGGGAATTTGCGACAACGCACGATAAGCTAACCGTGTTTCAGTTGACGCCGCCCGCAGGATTTTCCTCGTCGACGTGGCTGTGGGTGTTGTCCGAACCGTTTAACTTCTATGCCGCTGTGATCGGTGGTGCCGTGCTGTCACTGGGGACTCATGGCACTGATCAGATGATGGTGCAGCGATACCTCAGTGCACGGAGTGAGCGTGATGCTGCCCGCGCCATCCTGCTCAGCGCCGTTGTGGTTTCGATCCAGTTTGCATTGTTTCTGTTCATTGGCGTGCTGCTGGCGTGTTACTACGCACAGAACCCAGGCACGCAGTTCACCACATCCGATGAAGTCTACGCTGATTTCATTGTCAATCACTTCCCACGCAACACCGGGCTCGTGGGGCTGATGCTCGCCGCGATTCTCGCCGCCGCCATGTCGACTCTATCCAGTTCGCTCAATGCATCTGCGTCGGCTGTGTTGAACGATTTTTATCTGCCGCTAACGAGCACGGTACCATCACCCGGTCGGCTTCTATCGATCACCCGCAGGCTCGCCATCGCCTTTGGTGCCATCCAGGTCATGATTGGCATCTGGGCGATTTCATTGGATGCATCCGTCGTCAGCAATTCGTTGACAATCGCTGGGTACTCCGCAGGACTGTTACTCGGCTTGTTCCTTCTCGGTGTCCTGACCACTGGAGTGCGCACTGCCGACGCCTTGATCGGCGCACTCTGCGGTCTCGCGGTACTGCTGTGCGTGCAGTTCCTGCTTCCCAGCCTCACCCGATCTGCTGACCTGGAGTCAGGGATACGTGTCGCCTGGCCGTGGTTCGCACTGATTGGATCGAGTGTGACGTTTTTCGTCGGAGTTGGGTTGGCTCGACTCCGGTCACACACCGGGGATGAGCGTGGTGGTGACGTCTAAGCATCGCGTGATCAATAAGTGGCGATGTTTTGCGACGGTTCTTCTTGGAATTTAGTGGCATGGAAGTCGCGGTTGAACCGATCGATTCTCGGATCCTACGTGGACATAGCCCCCGTGCAGGAAAGCCAACGAGACACGTCTCGTGCATCCATTTGAGATCGAAAGACTTGCAGTGCTGCGGTGCGGTTCCAGCTGCATTATGGTAATCTGGGCCAATCCCTCCCCCCTCCCCACCCTCGAAGTCCCCAGAGGTCATCATGTTTCGATTCATTGCCTTCGGTTGTCTATTCGGCTTGCTCCTGCCCAGCGTCCCCTGCGTGTCAGCAGAGACGTGGACCGATACCACGGGCAAATTTGCGATCGAGGCCGAATTCCAAGGCGTGGAGGGAAAAAGCATCATTTTGCTTAGGGCCAACGGGCAAAAGATCACAGTGCCCATCGCCAAGCTGAGCCCGGAGAGTCGAGCTCAAGCCAAAGCACTCTACCAGGCGATGATGCGGGCGGCCGATGAGGCGGCCGAATCGGATCCCGGTTCTTCGGCCGGTGCGACAGCTCCACTGCACGCGACACGCTCTCTGAACTTTCAGGCGCCGACTCCTCCCGCTATTTCTGCGATGCCATCGTTTCCCGACGGTATGTCGGTCGAACAAACGCTGGCGTTTGTCCAAAAGCAAGTCTTTGCGGGGCATCCGGGTGTCTTTTGGTACGCCTTGCCGAAGGACATGCGAAAGACGTTTGACGATCCACGGCTTCGCAAAGCCGTCAATCCGTTTGTCAATGAACAGCAAACGATGATCACCGAGTTGGAGACGCTTGTCTTCAAGAGCATCGAAGTCCTGGTCACGAAAAAAGACTTTGTCCTCGGATCGAAGATGCTTGAGGACCTTCCGCCGCCAATTCAACCGCTCTTCCAAAAGGGTTACGACCCCGCGGTGGGTGTCGCGTATGAAGTGGCGGATTTCGGATTTTCATTTGATCCCACCCAACACAGTGTTACTGAGATGGTGGACTATCACTTTCCGAGAATTGGCGCGCACCTGAAATCGCTGTTGGCAATGGTTCCCGACGACTCGAGAGCCAAGATTCTCGAGGGTGTGTCGGTAGAACAGATCGACGCGGACCACGCGATAGTCCATCTTCCACCGCCCCCGGCCACAGCGACACCTGGGGTCGCCGGACCGTCCGCCACAATGATCCCCGAATCTCTTGAGATGGTGCGCGTGGATCAGCGATGGGTGCCGAAAAAAGTTGTCGATAGTTGGCGGGATCTGCAAAGCCAACTGGATAGCGGCACGATCGAGGAGAAGATCAATCAGGTGCAAGCGGAGAATGTGAACCAAACGCAAGGTGCCAGCATGATGTTGGGCATGTTCAAAGGGATGATTGAAAGTGCCCTCGACTCCATGCTCGCGGCGAAAACACAGGAAGAGTTCGATGCTGCCTTCGAGCAGCAAGCGGCGATGCCGGGCGGCGAATTTGGTGAAATGGGATTTTCCGATGGCGGCGAAGTCGAATTTCACATGGGCGCCGACGGCATGGAAGAGGACAAACCGCTCCCGCCGGCCTCGGGGAGTGTGCCCGAAGGCTGGGCTCTCGAACTGGATTCCATCACGATCCCCGAGACCCCGGCAGTGGCTTATTTCAGTGGCGAGGAAGCTCCGATTGTTGACGCTGTTCTGCAGAATGGAATCCTGGAACTGTGGGATGCCGATGAGCAGGGGCACTTCAACGACAGCGGTTTTGTCATCTTCCTATTTCTCGATGAAGGCGAAAGCGTCGGTGGAAAAACTTTCTCTGTGAGTCCAAAATCTGGGTTTGGGTCGCCCCATGTGCACCGAAAACTGCGTGCCGACAACATGAGCGATACGGAGATGATGATGAACGGCTACGCGATGGAGTTGGAGTTTGGCGAAGTGGCTGGTGGCAAAGTAACAGGCAAAATCTACCTGTGCCTGCCCGATGAAGAACGCAGTATGGTGAGTGGGACGTTTGCCGCGGATGTTAGTGAGTAACGGTACGGCAATGTACCCCCGAGGTTGACGTCTTCGACGGAGCTGGAGCCATGCCTTGAAAACCTCGGGCGCATGCTTCCGTCGGATGATCCGGAAAATTTCGCGGATTTGTTAGGATCCGGCTGACGAGATTTCTGTTTCCATATTCGCTCCAGGTGGAGTTCCTCCCATCGTTTCATCCCAAGCCAAGGCAGCCTCGAGGGTTCTCGAGCATAGCATTCAGGTGCGTGGTGCCCGTGTGCACAACCTCAAGAACGTCGACGTGGATCTGCCCCGCAATTCTCTTGTCGTGTTCACGGGGGTCTCCGGTTCGGGCAAGTCGTCGCTGGCGTTCGGGACCTTGTTCGCGGAATCCCAGCGTCGATATCTCGATTCGGTATCGCCGTACGCGCGGCGGTTGATCGACCAAGTCGGCGAACCCGATGTGGATTCGATTGACGGATTGCCGCCTGCGGTCGCCTTACAGCAGCAGCGGGGAACGCCATCGGCACGCTCCTCGGTGGGCAGTGTGACGACGATCTCCAATGGGCTGCGGATGCTCTACTCGCGCGCAGGCACCTATCCTCGCGGTCAATCGATCCTCTACGCAGACGCCTTCTCGCCCAACACACCCGAGGGTGCCTGCCCACGCTGCCACGGAATCGGCCGCGTTTTTGACGTGACCGAGAAACTGCTCGTTCCCGATGACCGGCTGACGATTCGCGAGGGAGCGATCGCCGCCTGGCCGCCTGCGTGGCAGGGTAAGAATTTGCGAGGCATTCTCATCACTCTCGGCCATGATGTCGACAAACCATGGAAGAAATTGCCGCAGAAAACTCGCGATTGGATTCTCTACACCGACGAGACCCCCGAAGTGCCTGTCTATCCCGGGCTGGATCGTGATCAGGTTCGTGATGCCATCGAACGTGGGGATTCCCCGAGTTACATGGGCACCTACTCCAGTGCCCGCCGCTATGTCTTGAATTCGTTTGCCACCACCCAGAGTCAACGGACCAAGAAACGCGTCTCGCAGTACATGCAGATCTCAGAGTGCCCGGACTGCCAAGGCAAAATGTTGAAGCGCGAATCGCTCGCAGTCAAGTTTGCGGGGCTCGATATCGGTGAACTGTCCCAGTTGTCGTTGACCGAACTCGCCGAGAAGCTGCGAGCCGTCATCGAGGCGAAACCCACCGCGAAAGACTTGCACCGTGAACGAACAATCGTTGCCGAGCGAATTGCAACGGATATTCTGGCCCGTGTCGAAACGCTGACCACTTTGGGGCTGGGGTACCTTTCGCTACAACGCAGCACACCGACGCTCTCACCGGGTGAACTCCAACGACTGCGTCTCGCGACCCAGCTCCGTTCGAAGCTCTTCGGCGTCGTTTATGTGCTCGACGAGCCTTCGGCCGGTTTGCACCCCGCCGACACCCAGGCCCTCCTCGGCGCACTCGATGAACTGAAGGAAACCGGAAATTCCCTGTTCGTCGTCGAGCATGAAGTGAGCGTTATTGAGCACGCGGACTGGATCGTCGACATCGGCCCCGACGCGGGCCAGCACGGCGGCGAGGTCGTTTACAGCGGTCCCATTGCGGGTTTGCGAGACGTTCCCCACTCGCACACCGCGGAGCATCTCTATCAGGGGGGCGAACCGAAGCGGCCTCTGTCAGCTGGACAGACGCGTCAATCTGAGAATTGGTTGGAGCTGGTGGAGATTGAACGAAACAATCTGCAGGGTTTGGATGTTAAATTTCCCCTCGGGGTGATGACCACGGTGACGGGCGTATCGGGATCGGGGAAATCGAGTATGGTCAGCCAGGCCCTCGTGGAGCTGGTGCGAGACTCACTCGGACAGAAACCGGCCGTCGATGCGCCCGCTAGCGAAGTGGATCTGTTGGAGCAGGCCGGGGAAACCCCGACGGGCGGCAAGATCGCTGGCGGGGCGAATCATGTGCGGCGTTTGGTGAGCGTGGACCAGAAACCGATCGGCCGTACCCCCCGGTCCAATCTCGCCACGTACACCGGTTTGTTTGATCACGTTCGCAAGCTATTCGCGGCAACAAAGAAGGCAAAATCTCGGCGCTACGACGTGGGGCGGTTTTCGTTCAATGTCGCCAAGGGGCGCTGTGCGAACTGCGAAGGGGCCGGGTTCGTGAGCGTGGAGTTGCTCTTTCTCCCCAGTGTGTACACCCCTTGTCCAGTCTGCCAGGGCCAGCGTTACAACGGCGAGACTCTGGAGGTGATCTACCGCGGCAAGAACATCGCGGAGGTACTCGACCTGACGGTCGAGCAAGCAAATGAGTTTTTTGGCGATGAGCCTCCCATCCAGCGGGCGCTGGAGGCACTCCTGCAGGTCGGGTTGGGTTACCTAAGGCTGGGACAACCTGCCACAGAACTGTCGGGAGGTGAGGCGCAACGGATCAAACTCGCCACCGAGCTACAACGCGCCCAACGCGGCGATACCCTCTACGTTCTCGACGAACCGACCACGGGGCTGCATCCCGCCGATGTCGATATGTTGATGTCGCAGTTGAACGGGTTGGTCGATGCCGGCAACACCGTCATCTTGGTCGAACACGATATGCAGGTAGCTCGCCAGAGCGACTGGATCATCGATGTCGGTCCGGGGGCGGGAGATCAAGGCGGCCGCATCGTCGCCCAGGGACCACCGGCAAAAGTGGCCCGGTCGCGAAAGAGCCGTACGGCCGCGTTCTTGTAACGTCGGTGGCTGAGACAACGAGTCCAAAGCCGCAGGACTCGTCGCCTCGTCCACTACTAAAACACATATTCATCGTGTGTTGCTTAGCTCCACCTACGGTGGATCGACGACAATGGGTACGCGTCACGCGGCCCGTGCCCGCCGGTTGACTACCAAGGCCCGCGGACGTAGTAAATTCCATACTGGTCGGTGTGGCTGGGCCAATTCGGTGTGGGCCGGAATTGGCCTGGCGCGGCCGCTCCAGGGGAAGATGCGTTTCGCCCGAATTGGTGGTGGACCGGATACATCAGGTTCTGACTGACTCCCCATGAGTACGTCTGCCGCATGCTGACCGTTGGCGGTACGACCAATGCGGTCGGTTGACCGTAGGGGGCATAGTAATAGTTGCCATGCCACGGCCGGGTGTTGGCATAGTTAAGGTTCCAGACGTGCGTCATTCCGTAGATATCGCTAGCCTCGGCCTTCGGGGCTGCTGGCGATCCGCCGCAGACGCCGGCGACAACCGCCAGTGAGAGTAAAGTCTTTCGAATCATGTCAGATTTCCTGATCGTTGATGGTGTTGAGCCAACTTCGTCCTCTAGCGAGGAATCCGCAGCACGTTCCAGTAGAAGTTGCTGAGCCCCGTCCGAACGGGCGGGTAGTAGTACGAGACATGCGTCCGATTCATCCCGCGTCCACCGTCATAATAGTTGTGGAACCGATCATGGTGCTTATAAAGCATCTCATGAGGATAAAAAGGTTGATACGTCAGGTAGGTTTGTCCGACATGCCGCGGGACAGGGACTGGTGCGGCGTACATCTGCGCGTTGGCCGAGTTGGCAGCACCCTGGGTGTAGAAGTTGTAGAACAGGTCCGGTTGGCCGTACTCGCGGCCTTGGATCCCGCCAGCCCCGTAGCCACCGCCGCCGCAATTTCCTGAGGCGCAGTCGCCGCCTGTCGATTGGACTTCGCCGCCGGAGTCGACACCGCTGGCGGATTCACCGACGACGGTGTCGCTGACGACTCGAGAACTGACGACGCGCTCGCCACCGTGATAGCCGTGGCCACCAAAGGCGTGTGCATCCGGGGCGTTGGATACCAGCGACGCGGAAGCCGCTAAGGCGACCAGGACCGATTGGTAACGACGTTTGGCTGTTCGGGCCGTCGACACGGGTTGTTTCATTTTACGCTTCATGTGCGCGTTCCTCCTGAACGACGACCTAGTTGAGATGTTTACTTGGAGTGGTTTCGGTCGCCAACTGCAGCGAAAGCCAGCACTTTGTCGCTGCTCGCTAGGACCGCGAGTTTAGGGCGAATCGATCTATCCGTCAGAAACCGATCAGCCGCTCGAAGCGGCCTTGGTAATCCGACGCGTCAGCGAGGATCACTTGTTCGCCACGCAAAACACTGCGTTTTCCTCGCTGACGCGTCGGGTTGCCATCGTGATGATGCCCCGCACGGGGGCAAAATAGATGGCATTGGCCTTACAGCCCTCGGCTCACCATCGCGGAGCCAACATCGAATCAATCGACAGGCCGGAAAACCACCGGATCCACGATTTACTTCACTTTCCCGGCGAAGCTGGGAGGGTCGGAAGACGAGCCTTTCGCGAGTGTTCCGGGGAGGGTCGACGCAACGGAAAGCTCCAAACCAGCGTGATTCTCCCTCCCCGTCCTCGCATCGCTCCTGGCGCTGGTCCAAATCGGGGAATTGAGAATTGGCTTCAGTTTGTCGCGATTCAGTCCGATCCCTTAGTCGGGACAGCCGCTAGGGTTTCACTACTAGGCACAGGGTAGCTATAACCCCCAGAACCCCAGTCCCCACTTTCGGCTTCCGCCCATCGGGCCTCCGGCCATCGACTCAATCGCAAACCAATACGACAGGAACCACCAGGCGTGGCAAAACGGCGTTCATCCTCCTCCAACGGCTCGAAAAGTAGAAAACCCAAACGCGGGGGTGTTCCGGATGAGTCCATGTTCCAGGACATTGAAAACATCCCGCTGCGGATGGCTGCTCAAGACCGCTATCTGAACTACTCGCTCTCGGTGATCACGTCGCGGGCGCTGCCCGACGTGCGGGACGGCTTGAAACCGGTCCAGCGGCGGATTCTCTACACGATGTTTCAGCAGCGGCTCGATTCGACGGCAAAGCATCGCAAGTGTGCCAAAGTGGTTGGCGACGTGATGGGTAACTACCACCCGCACGGTGACAGCTCGATCTACGAAGCGTTGGTGCGGATGAGCCAATCGTTTTCGCTGCGGATGCCGATGATCGACGGCAGCGGTAATTTCGGCAGTATCGATGGCGATAATGCCGCCGCGATGCGGTATACCGAGTGCCGGATGATGCCCATTGCCACGGAGGTACTCGCTGACCTCGCCACACGCACTGTCGCCTTCAAGCCGAGCTACGATGGCACGCGGGAAGAACCGGTTGTGCTGCCTTCGCGTGTTCCCAACATGCTCGTCAACGGTGCCACCGGCATCGCCGTGGGGATGGCCACAAACATCCCACCGCACAACCTAAAGGAAGTCTGCAACGCGCTGCTGAAGTTGTTACGTGATCCCGAGATCAAGGACTACCAACTCGTCGCGGGCGACGCGATCGCTGGCCCCGATTTCCCGACCGGTGGGTTGATCGTCAACACGAAAGAGGAACTGCGTGAAATCTATTCAACAGGCTCCGGGACGATCAAGCTGCGCGGGGTCGGCGAAGTCGCTGAATCATCCAAATCTGGCGACGTTCTCCGCATCACGGAAATCCCATTTGGCGTCAACAAGGCTCAAATGGTCGAGCGGATCACCGAGCTCGTCTATGCCAACAAGCTGCCGCTCGTCGAGGAAGTACGCGATCTGTCGAGCGAAGACATTCGCGTCGATCTATTGCTGAAGAAAAATGCGGACCCCGAGAAGGTGCTCGCCTATCTCTACAAGCACACGCCACTGCAGACGAATTTCAATGTCAACTTGACCTGCCTGACGCCGACGGAAAATCCAGAGGTCGGATCACCGCGGCGGTTATCGCTCAAAGAAATTCTATGGTACTTTCTCAAGTTCCGCTTCGACGTGCTGACAGCGCGTTTGACCAATGAACTGAACTCGCTGCTGCGTCGCATCCACATCCTCGAGGGATTCGCGATCGTCTTCGACGCCCTCGACACGATCATCAAGATCATCCGTGGCAGCGATGGCAAGTCGGACGCGGCGGCGAAGATCATGAAGCGATTCCCCGCCGAGAAAGGGGGCCTCGATGCGGAACAAACCGACGCGATTCTCGAACTGAAGCTCTATCGTCTGGCGCGTTTGGAAATCAACGTGATTCTCGACGAGCTGAAAGCGAAACGAAAACGCGTCAAGGAAATCGAGAAGCTGCTCGCCGATGACCACGAGGACTTCGCCTCTTCAGGACGTTGGAACATCATTCGTGACGAACTCAATGAACTCGTTACCCAGTATGGCAAGAGCGAGGCGGGGCGACGACGCAGCAAAATTACGGTGCCCACCGAAGAGGTCGAGTACACCGAAGAAGACTTCATCATCGCCGAGAACTGTCACGTGATGGTGACTGTCGATGGCTGGATCAAACGGCAGAAACTGATCGCGGACCCCACCAAGAGTCGACTGCGTCAGGGCGACCAAGTTCTCGCCTGCGTCGCCGGGAATACACGAGAAACCATCGCGTTGTTCAGTTCACTCGGTGTCTGCTACACCGCCCGCATGCAAGACATCCCCGCCTCGACCGGTTTCGGTGAACCGATCCAGAAACTATTCAAGTTCAAGGACGGTGAACGTATTGTCGCGGCCGTGTCACTCGACCCGCGAGTCATCGGCAATATCACCGAAGACCCCAAAGGCGTCTACTATCCCGAAACGCACGCCCTTGCCGTCTCGAGTGACGGGTACGCTCTCCGCTTTGGCCTGCAGTCCTTTGCCGAACCGTCCACCCGTGCCGGTCGCCGGTTTGCGCGTGTCAAACCAGGTGCCTCGATCGTGAACGTCGTTACGATCCATGGAACGGAAACGGTGTTGGCTGTCTCGGCTGATGCCCGGGCGATGGTTTGTCCGGTCGATGAGGTCAACTACCTCTCAGGTGCAGGAAAGGGCGTGTTGCTGATCAAACTCGCGGCAACGGATCGAATGCTTGGTTTCAAGCCGTCGACTGGGGATCGTGATCTGTTAACTGTCGTCACTAATCGGGGTGCCAAGAAAACGATCTCAACGGCGAAATACCGCACAACCTCCCGCGGCGGGCGAGGGATCGAACTGCAGAAGAACGGTAAGATCGCTGAGATCGTTCCATTACCCATCGAACCGCCGACGAACTTTGACGAATAGCCGACGACCGCGCGCTGCCCCTTCTCCCATACTCGTTTCTTATCCGCTGATTCTCAACCATGTCGACTGCTACTTCACCGAAATCGTACAACGCAAAAGACATCGTCGCGCTGGAAGGACTCGATCCGGTTCGCAAGCGTCCAGGGATGTACATTGGCGGTGTCAACTCGGCCGGGCTGCATCACTTGATCTGGGAAATCGTCGACAACTCGGTCGACGAAGCCATGAACGGGCATGCCAGCGAAATCACAGTGACGCTCCACAAAGATGAGCAAACGATCACCGTCAGCGACAATGGCCGCGGCATTCCTGTCGACAAACACCCGAAAACGAAAAAGCCTGCTCTCGAGATGGTGCTGACGGTGCTCCATGCGGGCGGCAAGTTTGAAGGTGCCAACTACAAGACATCCGGCGGATTGCACGGTGTGGGAGCGTCTGTTGTCAACGCGCTCAGCAAAGAAATGACCGCAGTCGTCAAACGCGATGGCGCGCAGTACCGGATGTCTTTTGCACGAGGGGTGCCGACGACCAAGTTGCAAAAGCTCAAGGGCGCCGTCCGCGGTACCGGGACGACGATCACGTTCAAACCCGACCCCACGATTTTCCCCAAGACAACCTTCAATAGTGAGACCATCGCGGCGCGGCTCGAGACGGCATCGTTCCTTCATCGCGGCGTCAAAGTCAACTACATCGACGAAGCCGCGGGGACTAAGGTCACCTACCTGCATGAAAACGGCATCGTTGATTATCTCGCCAAAGTGATCAAGGAACGTGGCGCGCGAGCGATCCATGACACGCCGTTCACTTACCGGATCGATGAAAACGAACGTCTCGAGGTCGCGTTGCGGTGGACGGAGTCGACCGATGAACATGTCCGCTCGTACGTCAACGGCATCCCCACTGCCAACGGGGGTTCGCACGAGAACGGTTTCCGCGGCGGGCTCGTCAAAGCGGTACGCAACTACATCGATACGCATGACCTGACGCCGCGCGGTGTCAAAATCACCCACGAGGATATCCGTGAGGGATTGATTGCGATCGTGTCGCTCTTCATCGCGGAACCTCAGTTCCAGGGCCAGACCAAAGATCGATTGAACAACCCGGAGGCTCAAGGGTTTGTCGAGTCCAACGTCCGTGGCGCGATGGAACAGTGGCTCAATAACAATCCCAGTATCGCCGACGGCGTGATCGCACGTGTGATTGCCGCCGCCCGTGCCCGGGCCGCCTCGCGAGCGGCCAGCGAAGCGGTCTCGCGAAAAGGGGGCTCGAAACGCGTGATGTTGCCGAGCAAACTCGGCGACTGTGTATCGGGAGGCAAGGGCCAATCGGAACTGTTTATCGTCGAAGGCGATTCGGCAGGTGGCAGTGCCAAGCAAGGACGTGACCGCAACTACCAAGCAATCTTGCCGCTGCGAGGAAAGGTGCTCAACACCGAGTCCGCAACGCTGAAGAAAATTCTGGATAACAAGGAGATCCAGGACCTGATCGCCACGCTCGGTTGCGGGATCGGAGCACACGTGAATCTGGCCGACCTGCGATACAACCGGGTGATCTTGCTCGCTGATGCCGATTCCGACGGCCATCACATTACGACCCTCTTGCTCACGTTCTTCTACCGCCACATGCCCGCTTTGATCGCCGACGGTCGGTTGTACATTGCCGTTCCGCCGCTCTACCGCGTCGACATCGGCAAGGAAACTTACTGGGCCGCTGACGAGCCGGCACGTGACGAGATCGTCAGCGAACATGGCGGTCGCTCGGAACCCAAGATCACACGTTTTAAAGGTCTCGGCGAAATGGATCCGAAGGTTCTTTGGAATACCACGCTCGATCCCAGCAAACGACGATTGCTAAAAGTAGACATCGACGATCACTTGGAGACGGATCGGGCGATCAGTGATCTGATGGGCCGTGACGCGTCGGCCCGGTTCCGGTTCATCATGGAGCGTGCCGAAGACGCAAGCGAAATCGACGTGTAGGCAACACACCGTCTCCATCCACTCCCGTTCTCAAGGAACACGAGAACAATGAGTGGCACAAGCTTCCAGCTTGCGGTGGGCAAAAATCGCAAACTGGAAGCTTACAGCACTTTTAAACTCGCCACTTATTATTTCGACGTTCCTAAATTTCAACCATTCACCGCGAGGCACCGTTAACGATGACTATCCAACATTCTCGACGCGATATTTTGAAATCCTCCGCTGCTTCCGCGGCTGGGGTGGCTTTCTATCACGGCGCGTCGGCGCGCCGACTCTCGGCAGCCGAGAGTCCTAATGAAAAGCTCAAGATCGCCTGCATCGGTATCGGTGGACGTGGGGCGGCGAACGTCAACGGCGTCAAAAGCCAAGATATCATTGCATTGGTCGATGTTGACCAAAAGCGGGCTGGCGGCACGTTCGAGAAGTTTCCCAACGTCACCCGGTACACCGACTACCGGAAGATGTTTGACAAGCTGGGCGGGGAACTCGATGCCGTCGTGATCAGTACGCCTGACCACACCCACTTTCATCCCGCCAATATCGCGATGCAGCACGACTTGCACCTGTATCTTGAGAAACCGTTGGCTCACAACGTCTTCGAGACACGGACCCTCTGCGATCTCGCGAAGAAGAAGAAGCTCGCTACTCAGCTCGGTAATCAACGCCACGCAATGTCCAACATGCACCGGGTGGTGGAATCCATCCAATCAGGTGCGATCGGGAAGGTGGAGGAAGTTCATTGCTGGGTCGGTGGCGATCGGGGCATGCCCAAGATGCCGACCGACAGACCGCCCGTTCCCGGGACGCTCGACTATGATCTGTGGATCGGTCCCGCGCAGTTCTACCCGTACCAACCATCGATCACGCCCTATGGATGGCGGTTCTGGTGGGAATTCGGCACGGGCGAAACGGGGAACTGGGGCTGTCACATTTTGGACATCCCGTACTGGTCGCTCGGGCTCCGCCATCCCGATCGCGTCGAGGCAGCCGGCCCTCCCGTCGACGCGTTGCGAACGCCCAAGTCGATGCACGTGACTTATCGCTTCCCCGAATCCAACCAGGGTTCACCGATCGATTTGCACTGGTACCACGGAACCCCCAACGAGTTATTGCAAAAACACGGAATCTCGGCCAAGGGAATGAACACCGTGTTCCTGGGCAGCGAGGGAATCCTGGCATGCGGTTTCGGTTCGCGAAAACTGTACCCCGAAGAGCAATTCGCAGACTATCGTGCCCCGGATCCGTTCATTGCCGATTCGCCGGGTTTCTACAATGAGTGGATTGCCGCCTGCAAAGGGGGAGAACCAGCGACCTGCCAATTCGACTACACCGGACCGATGGCTGAATCAGTGCTGTTGGGCAACGTGGCCTATCGGACGGGTGGCTTTGACTGGGACTCGGCGAACCTGTCGACCGGTGACAATGTCAACGCGCAGGCATTGATCCGCACCCCTTACCGTAAAGGCTGGGAAATCTAACTTCATCGGTCGATGGTACGAATCTGCTCGCGGTATCGCTGGGAGGCGATTGCGATACAATGGCATCCGTCGCGGGTGCCGTTGCTGATTCGTACAACGCAGGCTTTTTGGGCTCGCCTTTTTCTCTCTCCTTCACTCCTATCGACATGCCGACATCCACTCGCCTCGCGTCCGATCGCTACCCCGTGACCGTCATCATTGGGTTGGAGGTTCACGCCCAGCTCAAGACGCAGACCAAACTATTTTGCGGTTGCGCGACTCAGTTCGGGATGCCTGCCAACACTCAGGTTTGCCCGGTTTGTTTGGGCATGCCCGGGGCGCTTCCAGTGATCAACCGCGAAGCGATTGAGTTGTCGGTGCGTACAGGGTTGGCACTGAACTGCTCGATCCCCCCGCTGACGAAATGGGATCGCAAGCAGTATTTCTATCCCGATTTGCCCAAGGGGTATCAGATCAGCCAGTTTGATCTGCCGATCTGCGCTGACGGTTATCTCGACATCACCGATCCTGCCGACCCCGATTCGACTCGCCACATCGGCATCGTTCGCGCCCACCTCGAGGAGGATGCGGGCAAGAGCATGCACGACGAATCCGCTGGCGTTTCGGATACGAAGATCGATCTGAATCGTTGTGGTACGCCGCTGCTCGAAATTGTCAGCCAACCGGATCTGCGTTCGGCTGCCGAAGCAAAGGAGTACCTCAGCGAACTGAAGTTGCTGCTGACGCACCTTGCAGTGTCCGACTGCGAGATGCAGGAGGGCAGTCTCCGCGCCGATGCCAACGTGAACCTGCACCTCGACGTTGATGGCAAGAAAGTGGCAACACCGATTGTGGAGGTCAAGAATCTCAATAGCTTCCGCAACGTCCAGCGTGCGATCGATTATGAAGTCGAGCGTCAGTTAGTCGCCTGGGAGGATTCGGGCGAAACGATCAACGACGCGCCCAAACGTACCTTTGGATGGGACGACGCCAGCGAGCGAACTTTTCCGCAGAGAGAAAAAGAAGAGTCCGCCGACTATCGCTACTTCCCCGATCCCGATTTGTTGCCGGTCCGGTTGCCGCGCGACATGATCGACGAAATACGAAGTTCACTCGGCGAACTGCCCGCCGTAACCCGGACTCGCTTGCAAAATCAGTACGGCCTGAAGTTCTACGACGCCGATGTGATCGTCAATCAGGGCCCAGCGATGATCGACTACTTTGAAACCGCAGCCTCTCATAGCGGTGATCCGAAAAAGACGTCTTCTTGGATCATGCAAGAGGTCATGCGGACGATCAAAGAACGCGATGTTGAGATCCAATCATTCCCGGTGCCACCGAATCGGCTTGGTGAACTGGTGCACAAAATCGTCGACGGCAAGCTCGATAACGCCCGGGCGCGGGACGTGTTTGAATATCTGCTCGATCACGACGAGAACGTCGATACGGCTCTCGCCGCCCTCGGCATCGAAGCGGTCGGCGAAGACGATCTGCTCGAACTCTGTCGAGAACTGCTGGCTGCCAACCCTCAAGTCGTCGAGGACGTTCAAGGCGGAAAGCAGCAAGCAGTCGGCGCCTTGATCGGGAAAGCCAGAGCGAAGAATCCCAACGCGAATCCGAAAGCGGTCCGGCAAACCCTGCTCGACTTGATCGCTCAAGCCTAATCGCCGGTCGGGAAAACACCGATGCTAGACACCTTCCGCGTTCACCCGCTCGGCATTGCGATCGTGGCCCGGTGGTGGCATCTGATTCTTTGCTCGTATTTTCTTGCCGAGTTTCAGCGAGACGCCCGTCTCCCGGTCAAAGCCGTCGCCGGTGATCTGATCGGGAGTCGAGTCACCTGTTTCCTGCCGCCATTTCAGCAGAGCCGCTGCCAAGCGGTCGCGGGTCGATGCATGCTCGGGCTGATTCACTAGGTTGTGGGTTTGAAATGGGTCGGCCTGACGATCGTAGAGTTCCTGGGCTGGCCGTGGCGCGCGTAATACGTCGGCTTGAGCATCGCTGAGCTTCTCGCCTCTCTCGTTGGCGGCGCGAAGGTCCTGATGGGTGGGGCTGCGGACGGAATCTGCGGGACCTTGAGAGGCAAATTCGGGTCGATCGTTCTGGACATAGAGGTACTGTTTGTCGCGGACCGCACGGCCGAGAGCTTCATAATCGTGCCAATTATGCTCCGAGAACGCATAGGGACGGATCGTCGCTTGCGAGTCTGAATACAGCGGGACCAGCGACCGCCCCTGAAAGGTTTCTGGCCGCTCGATACCGGCGAGCTCGAGAATTGTTGGTGCGATATCAATGACATTGGCCAACGAATCGCTGGCCGTTCCCGCTGAGCTCACGCTCGGGCCCGAAAGAAACAGGAACGTTTGCATTCCATCATCGTTGAGCCGCGTTTTGCCCCTCGGAAACGGACGCCCATTGTCCGCCAACACAAACAAGTACGTGTTGTCCCAGATCTTCTCTTGCTTCAATTCGTCAATTACTTCTCCAACATAATGGTCGAAGCGGGTGACCTCGTTGAGATACGATGCGAAGTCTTCGCGAGTTTGTACTGTGTCGACGAATGCCGGTGGCAATTGCAAGTCGTCACCACGATGCTGTGGGCCGTACTTGGCCACGTCCCATTGACCGTCGGCATCCCAATTACGATGAGCGTCATAGCTCGCCAACCATAAAAAGAAGGGCTGGTCAGCGGGGCGATCTTGCAATGTTTTCACCCAGTTTGCGTGCCCCCCCGTGTTCTTGGGGGTCGCCTTTTTATTGACGCCTCTGTCAATTTTATCGAAGGCCTCGGGGGGCACCACGACATCTTGCGGCGGCTGCGACCATGACATGTGGTTCTTGCCTGAGAGTGCGGTGTAGTATCCCTGTTCACGGAGGATTCCCGTCACCGAAGGCAGGTGCCAGGGAATGGGCTGGTGCAGTTCGCAGGCGGGACCATTGTTATGTGGATAGCGTCCCGTGATGATCGATGCCCGCGATGGACTGCAACTGCTCGTGGTCAGGAAAGCATTGGTCAGCCGTAAACTCTCACCTGCGAGTGCGTCCAGCCGCGGCGTCCGTGCATTTGCACTGCCGTAGCAGCCCAGATCTCGAAAGCCGATATCGTCGGCGATGATCAAGACGAAGTTCGGCTGCTCGCTGGTACTCGCTTCGACAGACTCAGCTCGGACCGCTGAGCGAGCTTGTGTCGACAGCAACACGATGGTCGTCGCAAGCAATGTGGGAAGGATTGTCCGCATCAAAATGTCACCTTGGGAGAGTGGGAAGAACGGGAGGGTGCTTAAACACGGCACGAGACATCGATCGCTCATCGTAACCCGTCACGCCCCCGCTGGGGCAGAACGGGTACAATGACGACCATATTATCTCGACACTCTTTCTGATGAACCCCCATGCGATCACGTTTTCCGACCCTTCGATGCGCCACCATGGCTGGCGTGTTTCTTCTCACCGCAGCGATCGCAATCGGTCAGGATGCGTCCGTTCTGAGCGTGATGCCCGCTGGTCAGTCTCCCCCCGACGCTAGGCTTGGCGAACTGAAAACGCTCAACGGTCATTTTCCGTTTCGTGTGCCCGAGACGAAGGCCGCGTGGCAGGCTCGCGCCGATCAATTGCGGCAGACGATCCTCGTGTCGACGGGTTTGTCGCCCCTCCCCAAGCGAACACCGCTCAACGCGGTGATCCATGGCAAGCTGCAGCGAGATGGCTTTACGATCGAGAGAGTTTATTTCGAGAGTCTTCCCGGTCACTTCGTCACTGGGTTGCTGTTCCGCCCCGACGGCGACAGCACCGAGAACGGCAATCCCACCGATGGAAAATACCCGGCAATTCTCTCTCCGCACGGTCATGGGGGCCGGATGCAGCGATACTCCGATGGGGAGATTCAGCAGAAGATCGAAGCTGGCGCCGAACGCTTTGTCGATTCAGGCCAAACCCCGAAACTCGCTCGTTGTGTCCAGCTCGCGAGAATGGGCTGCGTGACGTTTATTTTTGACATGCTCGGTTACGGCGACTCGCTGCAGATCTCTCGCGAGACGGTCCACCGCCATGCCGAACTGCGCCGCGAAGACAAACGACCCACCGATGGTTCTCTTCCGACCTCCTGGCCGCTATTCAGTATCGATGCCGACTTGCGACTGCAATCCGTGATGGGCCTGCAGACTTGGAATGCGATCCGATCGCTTGACTTCCTCGCGAGTCTGCCCGACGTCGACCCACAGCGACTCGGTATGACAGGCGGCAGTGGGGGCGGTACTCAAGCCATCCTGCTCGGAGCGATTGATCCGCGTGTGAAAGTCAGTTTTCCCAACGGCATGGTGTCCACCTCGATGCAGGGTGGCTGCTACTGCGAGAACTGTTCTCTGCTGCGTGTCGATACGGGCAATGTTGAGTTAGCGGCACTGATGGCTCCACGCCCGATGGCGTGTACCGCAGCGGACGATTGGACCCGCGACATGCTGCACGATGGCTATCCACAATTGCGGACCCTGTATGGCTTGTTCGGGAAAACCGATCACGTGCAGTGTTCCGATCTTCTCCAATTCCCGCACAACTTCAACTATGTGACGCGCAGCGTGATGTATCCGTGGATGAACCAGCACCTTGGGTTGGGGGCGGACGCACCGATCGTGGAGGCTGACTTTGCCGTGATTACTGATGACGACGGTCTGGTCTGGGGAGAGGAACACCCGCAGCCGACGCAAGTTGGAGTCGAACACGAGAAAGCTGTTTGCCAGTGGATGGATGCTCAGGCAGCGGCTGGGCTCGAGTCGTGGTGGCCGAACTCCGAGGACGATTCGGGCGATGGTTCCACCAAGCTTCGGCAAGCTTGGCGGACGATTCTCTCGCTCGCCGATTCTTCGCTGTCCGCTCTAGAGACGGCTCAGTTGAAACGACATAGCGATAAGCTGGGGATAGATGGTGTCGAGGTCCAAACCGGATTGATCCGCAACGCGGAGCGTGGAGCGGCGATTCCGTTTGCTTCTCTGCGGGCCGATGACGCAGCGAACTCTCCCGCCGCTGTCGTCGTCTGGTTCCGCCCCGGGGGCAAAGCGTCACTCGACTCAATGACGCAGGAAGAACGGGATCTGGTTCGACAACTGCTCGTTTCCGAACGCGAAATTTTGGTTCCCGATCTATTCGGTCAGGGCGAGTTGTCTGTGGGTGGCGAGGCAGACCGGCAGCGGGTGATCGCGGACGACCGTCCGTTTGCCGCTTTCACTTTCGGTTACAACCGCACTCGCATGGCCGAACAAGTTGCCGATGCGATCGATGTGATTCGTTATGCAGATTCACGCAGCGACAGTTCCGTCTCGATCCTGGGAACCGGCGACGCCGCCCCGGCATCGCTCGCAGCGATCGCTCTGAGCGACACGGATGTCGAGGCCGCAGCGGTCCTGTTGGACGGTTTTCGGTTCGTTCACGCGGACACCTACCGATCGCCTGGATTCGTGCCTGGCTCGGTCAAGTATGGGGATGTCGATGCCCTCGTTGCGCTGGTCTCGCCGCATCCGCTCATGCTCCGCGATAACGCAGCCCGATCAGCTTCCTCATCCACCATCGAAGCACTGCCGGATGATCTCGCAGGGCTGCAGCGCCTCGATCCTGCCGGCGACGAATTGCCAGTCAAACAGCTGGTCGCGTTTCTAAGCACATCTCGCGGCCAAGAGCTGCCGCACTCCGACGGGGCTGTTCAGAAGTAACCATCCGTTGCGCTGAATCACTCGCGAAGCCAACCGAGGGGGGGCTTTCGGGAGTTCAGTGGCTGGATCGCTTGAAACGCATTGAATCTGTATTTTGTTGGGATGAAAGATCTCAACCAACACTACCGACTACTTCTTGGGCTCAGCGACGAATGGAAAGTCGTCGACGTTGACCTCGATCTCAACGCCAACCGAGTCATCGTCGACCTGGAACATTCCGGTGACAAGCTCTGCTGTCTTGAGTGCTTTGGATCTTGTTCACGAAGCGATACTGCTGCGAAACGAACGTGGCGCCATCTCGATACGATGCAATTCGCGACCGAGATTCGAGCAGCGGTTCCGCGAAGCAAGTGCCTTGCAACGAAAACCAGCGAAATGACGTCGAATCCGTCTCGATGGACATGTGGACGGCGTTCATGACAAATTTCACGTCAGCAAGTATCTCGGCGAAGCGGTCGACAAGGTGCGCCGTCGAGAACAGCGAGAACTGATACTGGAGCCATGCCTTGAAAACCTCGGGCGCACGCTTCCGTCGAATGAGCCTTCTTTTGCGGCAAGCTCGAACTCAATCCATTCATTCCTAGCCACTAAATTCCTTGAAGAACCAAATAATGATTGCAATCACGTGGTCGCGACGAGCGATTCTCAATTGTCAAAACGCCCAGCTTCGCGACGCGAGTGCATTGCATGATTATCCGCCGTTCTGCCGTGTCACCGTGCGGCACCAATAATCCATATTGTGAATAAGGTAAACCCAACGAGGAGGGCAGAGTAGATACCTGACATGAGGAACCCCTTGGGTATGCCGATCGGTTTTGTCTTGAGTTTTTGATTAAATAGGGTGTATTCCTCGACAGCGTGAGAATAAACAAGGCCACCGGTAAAGAAGAACGACGTTACTGCGAATGCGTAAGTCGCCCAGGGAGATCCGATGGTCCAATGAGCAATTGACGCTACGGTATTCGTAGCGCAAATTACGATTGCCATTGATCGCATCGCAGAATTCATTGAAAGTTCACGATCAACGATCATTGTCGAAATTAGCGTCAATGCCGCGCCGGTGAGGAAGGTCACGGCGTAAAGAAAAATGAGTGGGCCAACGAAGTAAATCGCAAGTTTGAGGGAGAAAACGTCGGTCAAGGCTCTGTTCGCAGATTGCGAGTTCGGGAAACTACTGGCGACAGTGCGCGCAATTAGATTTGAGTCGAATAACTCCCAAGGTCACCGGGTAACGTGGCACCGCAGCCACGGCAAACGCACACTATAGCACGGGAATTCCCAGTACTTTAGCGAGATAGTCCAGGTTCCAACCAGCGACTCGTCGCCTCATCGCAACGCTGTACTTGTCGTCTTGCTGCTTGAGCATGCTCAGACCAAAGCGTTTCAGCCACGCCATATTGTTCGCAGTGTTTCGCTCGCGCACTCGATTTTCATCCTCGCGGAATGTCACATCGAGGCACCAATGAAGCGTGTTCTCGATCGCCCAGTGACCGCGTACGTAGCGAGCAAACTTCTTTACTCCCGGTACAATCGAAGCGATGAAGAATC
>NZ_SJPK01000001.1:0-287563 GCF_007859855.1 Allorhodopirellula solitaria | reverse complement strand
CCGCGTCCGACGTCGTTGCCAAAGAACCAAACGCAAGGCAAAACCAGGAACAATGGAGTTGCTCGCCGACCCAAACCTCCTCGAGTACTGCTTAACTTGATGCCTATGAGGTGGCGCTGCGCTGACCGACGGCTATTTTCTATCATCCCTTTCGGGATACTTCAGGGTGTCCAGCAGCTCGTTGCTTCGTCCAATACGACACTGATTGCTCCCGCGCTCCTAAGCAGCGGACTGGGTGGCCGGCGGTTCAGGAATCGATTGTTCCCCAGGGGAGTCCTTTACCGCGTCAGGTTTTTCCTCGGCTGCGGGGGCATCTTCAGCCGCAGGCGCTTCTTCAGCTGCGGACGTTTCCTCAGCTGCAGGCGCTTCCTCAGCAGTTTGGGCTTCCTCCTCTGGATCGGCTTCCGCTCGGGACTCGATGTCTCGCTGCAGTCGCGCTTGTTCGGCTGCAAATTCGAGTTCCCATTGCTCAGCGACTTCGAGTTTGCGGACTTCTGCAAGGAGCAGCTGCGAGGCGTGCAGCCGGCCACTGTGGCGGTAGATTGAGGAGAGCAACAACAGGGCGGGCGGATCGCGGGGCTCGATCGCGAGTGTTTCGTTGAGCAGTTTCTCCGCCTCGGCATAATCCGCCTGCAGATACGCCAGTTGGGCCTGCGGGAACGGATCCGGCTCAGCGCTGGCTCGTCGCGGCGTCAGCAACAGTGGGAGTTCTCGGATCGACCGGACCGTCAATACCACCCAGGCGGCTGCGACCACCCAGCAGGCGAGCATCACCAAGCCGCCCGAGAGCCAATCGGAATAGATGAATTTTGCGACCAGCAGCGCGTTGACGACAGCTGCAAAAGCGACCGCGGTCGGCAACGCCGAGACCCGGCCCCGCCACCACAATTCAGCCATCCCCGGCCAAAGGCAGGTGAGATAGTGTTTCGGCTGGATCGAGATCTCTTCCATCGTGGAAGAGATACAGTTTGAGGCGTCTGCGAAGCAAGAGAATCTGGGTAACTACACCCACTCTTGTGTCGTCGGTTTGATGACGATTTCCGGTACGCAGGCACGCGGTGGCAGCCGACAGATGGTCAGGACGAGTTCGGCAATGTCTTCGGGTTGGAGGATCGACTCGCGATGTTCGTCCGAAACGGGCACCGGCCGCTGGTCCAGGATGGGTGTGTTGACTTCTCCGGGATAGACATTGGTGATCCGCACGCCCTCGTGGCGGACTTCATTGGCCACGGCGGTACCCATGGCGGTCATCGCAAATTTACTGGCGCAGTAGACGACTCCGCCCAACGAAATGGCCCGTTTCCCGGCAATGGAGGATACGTTGACGACTAATCCATCGCGACGATCTCGCATCGCGGGCAGGACTTCACGCATGCAGCGATAGGCGCCCGTGGCGTTGATCCGCAGCACGCGGTCCCACTCATCGGGATCCATTTCCGCCATCGTCCGTTTGGCAATATTGATCCCGGCGCTGTTGATCAGGATATCGACTTGCCCGGCCTGGTCACGAATGTCGCTAAAAAACGCCTCGATGCTGGCGTTTTCAGCGACGTCGATGGTGTGGGTGCGAATGGGCAGAGGCGAATCGACTGAATCCGCAAGGGTTTGGAGTGGTTCACTGCGGCGTCCGCCGACGGTCACGTTGGCGCCGGCCAATGCCAGCCCACGGGCCAGTCCCGCGCCGATTCCCGTCCCGCCACCGGTGATGGCAACAACTTTCCCGTTTAACGTCATCTGAATTCTCTCTCTCGTGGCTGCGGTCAAATAGGGGTAGAGCCAAATGAAAAGCCTGTTCATTTCCTATCGGCTTGCCTACTATCATATCGTGAGTCCCCGATTCTCTCCCTCTGATCCTGTTGGAATTCGACCGATGACACGACTTTTTTTACTCGCTTTGGCCCTCGGATGTTTCATGACCGCACCTCTTTCGGCCGCAGACGCCGTCTCTGCTGAGCACAGTAATTCTTTGGATTTCACCGCCAAAACGATCGATGGAAAATCCGTCGACCTGGATGACTATGAAGGCAAAGTGGTGCTAATCGTGAACGTTGCCAGCAGGTGCGGCTACACCAAACAGTACGCTGGATTGCAGGATTTATACGAGAAGTACAAGGACCAAGGACTGGTCATCTTGGGATTCCCCTGCAACGAGTTCGGCCGTCAAGAACCGGGCACGAACGCGGAGATCCAACAGTTCTGCAGCGCCAAGTTTGGCGTCACCTTCCCGATGATGAGTAAGGTTGAAGTCAACACAGACGACGCCAGCGAACTCTACCAACACTTGACGAGCGAAACGGCCCCGCCAGCGGGCACGGGGGCGATCAAGTGGAACTTCGAGAAATTTCTGATCGGTCGCGATGGTCAACTCGCCAACCGCTTCCGTTCGGCAACGAAACCATCGGATGCGGAAATGACCACCGCGATCGAAAAACTCTTAGCCGAGAAGAGTTAGTTCTCGCCGATGAGTAGGACCGCGGCCGCAGGATCAGCCTGAGGACTCATTGCCCATCGGGTAGAGTCAACTCGGGCAATGTCATCTCGGGCTGTTCCGACTCAGGCAGCGCCAATCCATCGAGAGCATCTTCGGGTGATTCATCGAGCGGTTCGAGTTCGCCGAACGGAGCTTCTAATTCGATGGCATCATCGAGTGCATTGGACTCTTCGAGCAGTTCTCGGAATTCTCGCGGTTCGAATTCTTGATAGATTTCTGGTGGCGAAAACTCTTCGTCGGTCTGCGACGTTTGCATGCGATCGTCGCGGGGACCCACCAGAAGCACCTCCCAAGGCTTGGGGTAGAAATAGTGCTGCTCGACCCGCTCTGGTGGACAGTGCTTCCCAGCAAATGCCCCTTTGATCCCGTTGTCGTCGTAGAGCCCGAGTTCGTTGGAGCGATGGAATGCCATCGCCTCTTGGCTCGAAGGTGCAATTTTGGCGGCAATCTTGCCGCCGATGTAGCTGGGGCGATTGTATTGGCGTCGGTACGAGGGAGGCAATCGGTTTCCGATGGGACCGATCACGTCGATTCGTCGCGATCCCTCAAATCGCGACCAGGGCCACGGGCCTTCCCATGGCACATACCAGGGTGATCCTGCCTGCAGTGAGGACGTCATCAAGAGGATGGCGAACGCCGTCCATGCCAATCTGCTGCGCTGAGTTGGGATCATCCTTGATCGCATTGCTGAGTTGCCTGAATCGAACCGGGTGAAATGGACGCGTGCCGCTGATGAAGATCATCGGTCTGTTGGGTCCACTGATGTCAGGAAAAGCGATCGATCATGTTGTGCTCAGCAGTCATTTCGTAACGTTCGATCGGGTTAGTGAAGCTTTGCGGGGTGCCCGCTCGCTCCAACTCAATCGATCACCATGGTGGATTCGATTAACGACCCCATTTCGTGACCGGCGCAGTGTGCTTGTTCGTAGTACAGTTTTTCACTGTGGTGATTGCCAACGGTTTGGGCGCAGTCGAAAGCGCGGACGGGCAGCGGTGTCCCGTCATGACGGCGGGCGAAGCAGCGTGGTCCAGTGTACCCCAGTGCTTGACCGCCAGGATTGCGCGAGACGAGCTTGAAGAATCTCAAGGCGATGTCACGGCGGTTGTAGAGCAGCGACAAGCGATTCATGTTCTGGGTCGCTAGCCCATGACGCCCCTGTGGCATCATCCAAGTTGTGTCGACCGCGGGAGCGAGCAACCCCACATCAATATTGGCGCCGGTGATGGCGGGGGCCCCGGTCGTGCGTCGTCCCACCGTGCCGCCAGCCAAGGCGTGCAGGGCTCCGGTAACAATTCGTCCGCCGAAACTGAAGCCAATCAATCCGGTCGGTTGAGAACGCTGGTAATGTTCGCGGAGCAACCAAGCCACGTAGAGGCCTTGAGAATCGGTTCGCTGTGCTTTTTCGCGTGCGTCGGCGATGAATAAAGCACTCGCATCGCTCGGCCAGCTCCAGATCACCCAGTCAAAGGGTTGGTCCCCGTGCCGGTGGCAGGCGAGTTGACGATAAACATAGAGTCCTTGTGAGATCGCTCTGCATGAGTCGCGGCGATTTCCATGAACGTAAATGATTCGTGGGCGTGTGGAATCCATTGATGAAAGGTATTCCTCGACACTCGAGGCCCGGCGGCGGCCGCAGGGATCGAGTCGCTCGACACGAAAATCAGGCCGGTTCAGATCCATGCAGCAAGTGTGGTGCGACAGACAACGCGTATTGATCAGCCAGATTCGGTCGCTGCGTAGGTCTTTGGTCAAGCTTGATGGCAGCGTCGGCATCTCGGACGCCGGTTCGGAGAGCGCTCCCAACTCTGCTGGGGTCGCGGAATGGTCTGTCGCCGTCAGGAGCCGAACATCGGGCCCGAGGTGGACGCTCAGGTCAGGGTCGGGGATCGACGAAGCCGGGTCAGCCGAGGGAGTCGGTGTCGGCAATGGAGGATCCGACTCTTCGAGCCATTGGCGAGGCGTCGCGGAAAGCCCCCCGTTCGCGGACGGTTCGGCGTACGTGGATGGTTCGGCGTAAGCGGACGGTTCGGCGTGCAAGGGCGGTGTGACGAGAGTGACTGTGAGGGTTACCCAAAACGCAGCGAGGATCTTTCGAGCAACCAATGAGAACGTGTTCGTCGCGGTGATTTCGTTGCTGCGCAGTGCGTGGCGGCAGGTTGCCGCCGGTGTGTTCCGCGTTGGGAGGGCTTGCGCCATCGAAAACGCGGTTGTCGCATCGTGAGAGTACCGAGGGTGCATCATCGCTGAGACCAGACGTGCAAAAAAAGGAAGTCAACCAATAACCGACCGTTGGGGATATCGGCCAATGCGCCGCATCGAGCATCGCTGTTGCGCCCCAACAACCAATTGTTGCTGAAAAAAAACAATGTTGCGTTTGCACAACACGAAACGCGACCTAGTTTTCAGTGGTCTCCCATCGGAAGCCACCGTTTACACCTGCTTTGCTTATGAAGGAAACTTTGATGACTATCCGATCTCTCACACTTGTTGCGCTCGTGATGGTCATGGGCAGTAGTTCCGGTTGCTGTGGCATGAAGAACTTCTTGTTCGGTCGCGGTGCACGTTGCGGCTTGTGCAACCAGGCCCGCGCCATTGGCACCGCCATCAATCCTTTGGCGAACAATGGTCCAGCGGCTCCCATGGCGGCGCCGGGTCGGCCTGGTTGCTGCCTGCCTCGTTGCGGGCTGCTCGGTTGCAACCAGCCACGGGCCGCTGCCCCGGCCTACGCTCCAGCGCCGAACTACGCCCCGGCTCCCAACTACGCACCGCCGCAGGCCTGTGCTCCGGCACCGACCTGTGCCCCGGCACCGAACTACGCTCCCAACTACGGTGGCTGCCAAGGCGGCTATGCGGGGCAAGGGTATGCAGGCCAAGGTTATGCGGGCAACGGATGCGTCGACGGTGGATATAGCGCGGCGATGCCCGGTGATTGTGGCTGCGGTTCCTCTTGCGGCGGTACTTGTGGGTCATCATACAGCGGCGGTGTCGTCGACCCGTACCTGGGCAGCGGAGCGGTCGGTGGCGGCTACCAGGGTGGCGAAGGCATCCAGGGTGATGGGTTCCAGCCCCGCACCTACGAGTCCCGCCGATATGATGACCAGGGCGATCGTATCATCAGTGAGGATCCGATGCCTTCGGGGGTTCAGTACATCGACTAGGGGGCGTGCTTGTGCTTCCCGTGAGAAATCGGGATGATGGTGGCTTCGTTCCCTGCAAAAATCACGCTCGTTTGCAAGTTTGCCTGTCATGTTCCCGCTTCGACGCACGCCGAAAGAGCCGGAGATCGATTGGCCTGCATTGTTAGGGTTGTTGGAAGACGACGATCGCCGGGCAGCGGTCGCCCGTTTGGCACCGGTTCCGGGGCGTGAAAGCTACCTGATGGCGTTGCGGCGGATGCAGTCGCCGGTCGCCACAGAAACCCTGACGGCGGGTCGTCGTCTCGATACGGCAGCACGCTTGGTCGATCGGCCGACCCTGGCCGTCGCTGGCATGCTCAACAGTGGCAAAACGAGTCTGGTCAGCTCCTTCCTCAGCCCGGCTGGTCAACAGCGAACCCTGCGGGGCACGAGCAACCGCGAAGGCACCCACCGGTTCGTTTTATGGCTGCCTGAGTCTTGGCGATCGGACGTCGAGTTGTGGAGTCTGTTGGTTTCACGCATAGGCGATTCGCTGGGCCAACCACCGGAGAATCTTGCGGAAGACCCTGTTGAGGCGGCTGCCCAGTACAACAATCGTTCGGGAGAAGAATCACAACTCGCCGTCGCGTTGTTGGCGACCGATCCCGGCCTCGACGAGGTGGGCGTGGGGTTGTTGGATTGTCCTGACATCGTCTCGGACGAGGAGCTGGGCTTGGGATCGCCGCAGCGGCGCAAGGAGTTGCTCGGCCGCGCAGCAACACTGTGCTCGGCATTTCTTATCGTCAGCGATGCGGCGTCGTCGCGCGACACGACGCTGGCTGACTTAATGCGGATCGCCGCCGACCTGATGCCGGGGGTGCCCCGCATGCTGGCGGTTAACAAAGTGCGTCCGCGGCAGACACCCGACCAGATCTTTGAGACCTTTTCGCCGCTGTGCAAGAAAAACGGTGTTTCCTCGATCTACGCCGCCTACGACTACGACGTTCCCGCCAGCCGTCCGTTCATTCCACAGCAAAACGATGACGACGACGGCGGTCGGGGTAGTCCCTCGCGAGACAACGCGGTCGCCGTGGGGCTGGCGGGCTCATCCCTCGACGACAATGAACCCTTGCCCGTGTTCTTTGAGGTGGCGTCCAATCCGGATGAGAACCCTCCGGCGTCGATCGATGACGAGCGGTTCCTGAAGTCACTTCCCCAAAGGCTAGATCGTGGGGTCCTGTTCTCTCAACTGCACCGCGCCTTGCGGATTAATTTAGAGAAAATCGTTTGGGATCAAGGACTCGAGTCGATTCGGGAGAACGCGGAAGCCTCCTTTGTCAAAACTCAACAGTGCCAACGTGTCCTCTTGGATGCGTCTTTAGAGTTTTTTGCCAACCATAATATGAGCGGTGAAGTTTCCGAGCTGCGTCTTCATCAGAGCGAACGGATCGTGCGTCAATTGTCGGAATCCTTCGCCGCCACGGCGCCCTGGTACGCGAGATGGGGCGTGCGACTGAACGCTACGATTCGCAATTTCGTCGGCGGTGCCGGTGACCTGATTCGATCGCTCACGCCGTCGGCGCTGAGCCAGCGTGCGGCCGACGACATCAAGGGACGGTTCCGCAGTGGCGAGTATGGCGGACTGATAGCGCCGGAACGTTTGCTAGCTGAGATCGGACGACAGGGCGGCACGGTCGTGTTGTCACACTATCGCGATCAACATGCCGACTCCGAGACACCTCCGCGGCAGGCGGGAGATGTCGTGACGGGGGCCGAGCCAGCGGACGATCGCTCCCCGGCTGCCGTCCGCCCTCGAGCGACCGATCGCGGCAAGGAGGATAGCCGTGGCGATGACGAACTCTTGCTCGCCCCGATCGAGCGAGCGGTGACGCGATTTGAGCAGGATGATTTCACGACGCTCGATCCCCGGCGGCTCGACGATGCGATCCGCCAGATGTGGAGCGAGATTCCGATGCACAAGAAACTCGCTCATGGATTGACGCCCTTAGCGACGATCCTGGCGGCGTTCGGGGCAGCTTTGATGGTCCCCATCGACTTTGGTCACAGCTTTGTGCTCGCGGCCTCCATCCCCGAGTTGTTTGCGGCCGCGGGTCTGGGGGCGCTGGCGGCGATGTGGGCGGGGAACCAAGGCGCCCGCGAGGTGGGCCAGCAAGCGGCGCGGCAGCAGCTCGCCGATTTCCTCGCCGTGCTCTGCGACGAACTGGGCATCGCCCGACCCGACCCACCCATGAAAGTCCGGGTCGCCGGCAATGACGTGACCCTCCCGCCCTCGCGGATCACCCGCAGTGAAACGAGCGGACCGAGTATGCCGGTCTATCGTGTCCGCGATGAATTTGTCGGTGAGTTGCAGAAACTGATCCCACGGTCCGCGGAGTCGACGAAATGAATGACCCTTCGCCAACGACTCACCCCGATCCGCTCGCCGGCGATACGGGAGATCGTTTTGTTCGGCGCGTCCAGCGGGCTTCCCGCCGCGTGCTCGGCGGCAGCGAAGCAGGCCGAGAGATTACCGAACTCTGCCGGGCGCACGAAGACGCAGCAGCCGCGGTCTTGGCCGACCGCGCCGATAACGCGACCGTCATCGCGATCGTCGGTGCGACCGGACAAGGCAAATCGTGGATCACCCGGCAACTGGTCCATGAACCGTCCATCGCAGCGGCCATTCGCAGCGGCAACCAGCTCGACGACGCTACTGAAAAGTTGACATGGATTGGTCCCCGGCCGCCCTCGGATCTGGATTCGCGTCACGAGCGGTTCTTAGCCTGTGAAGCGGCCAAGATGCAGTCCATTGGGACGCCTTATTTGATCGTCGATGCGCCGGGGGCGACCGATGACCGGAGGGCCATCGCCGGGGTAGCCGAGCGAGCCCTCTCGTTAGCATCGGTGTTGCTGTTGGTGGTCCGTCGAGATCAGCTTCGTAGTCAGCGGGTTACTGGACTGGCGTCGGCGTCCGAAGGCACGATCGTTATCCCAGTCGTCAACATGGTTGGTCAGGACGAGCCAGCTCCGGTGCAGAACAAGGTTGGCGGCTTGGCGAGCCACGACGATTTGTCTGCCGACGTCGAAACACTCGTCTCCCGATTGCGCTCGATTGCTCCGCAGAGTCACATCGCCCCGGCCGTCCGGGTGCCCGATTTTGAGATCGATCCCCGTGGCGAAATGGAAATTGGCGGTGAGGCGGCAGAACGGATCGCGGCGGCCGTCAAGGCGGCACTGCTGGAGTCAGGCAGTGGCGATCATCGCCGACACACTCGCTTGGCGGCGCTCGATGCCCGGTTCACTGCCGCGGTGGCCTCGGTGCTGACGACGGAACTACCCGAATTGACCGCCGCGGTCGATCGACTCGACGCGGAAGCGCGGAAATTACCAACGCAGATCGCGGGCACCTTGCTCGGCGGTGACACGCCGCTGCGGGCAGCGATTCGCAGTCGTCTGCGGTTGACCCTGTTGGCCGACACGGCTGCGATTTGGTTCCCCTATCGAACCGTTCTGTCCGTTTTGAACCTGACTCACGGCGCATGGGACCGCGTGCTGTTGACGTTCTCGGGATCCATCCCGTCGCTCGTCGGTGCTGTCTACACCAGTGTGCAGAATGTTCGGGGAGGTCAGGAAACCGCCCATGATCTGCGTAATGGATTGCGACAGCGGGCTGCCGCCGCGGTTACCGATCGGCTGGGACCGATGGCGGATCGGTTTCGGCATCAACTGCGAGGTCTCGATGTCACGCCCGAGAGTATCGCCGATCCGACCTCGCCCGATGACCAACCGCTGGCGATGCTCGCGGGTATCGATGCGTTGCAAGAGGGTTCGCAAACCGCCTTTGATGACAGCATCGATCGAGGAAGTGTTTCATCAGGTTTCGCGTTGCTCGGCGGGTTGGTGGGAACGCTGATCTTTTGGGCGTTGATGGCGGGGCCTCTGGTGGCTTTGTACCGCGGCTATCTCGACGCGAGTTATCTGGCAATCGGCACGCCGGGCGAACCGGCACACGTGCACCATTGGCTCGATCAGTTCCCGCACCCCAGCGCTGCGATGCTGTTGACGAGTTTGTTTTTGTCGCTGTTGCCGATGGCGATCTTCTCAATGATTATTCTGTCGGTCTGTCAGTCGCGGCGGCGGGTTGACCGCATCGCAAAATCTCTCCGTGATCAACACGACACCATGATCGAAAAACTGCAGAGAGAGGGAGTGCTGCGGTTGCGATGGAGTGACCCGGTCTTGGCGGATGCCGAGTTTTTGCTATCGATCGGCCGCTCGGTAAAACCGTCCCGCACTTCGCAGGCGAGTACCAGTGGGGAGGCCGAGGAGACGTTATGAATGGAGTCGAAATGTTCAACAGCGAGCAAGTGTTGGCGCAGCCCGAGGCGACGATCCCGCCATCGGTAGATGGATCGACAGGTGGATCGGCCTGGGAGATCATCACCAGCGGCGGTGTTCCCGGATTGGTGATTCTGCTGGTCTTGGTCTTGCTGAGTCTCGTGGCGGTTTATCTCGTCATCGACCAAGTCATCTCATTGCGGCGTCGCGATTTTATTCCCGAGGGATTGGCGAGCGAAGTCGCCGCGGCGCTGCGTGAATCGCGTTGGTCCGATGCGGAGTCTGCTCTGCAGCGGCGTCCCAGCGTGCTTGCTGGTGTCGTTTCGATAGCGCTCGCCAATCGAGAGTTTGGTTGGTCAGAGATGGAAAAGTCCGTCGAGAATGCACTTGTTGAGCAATCGGCCCAGCTGCACCGCCGGATCGATTACCTGTCGATGATTGCGAACCTCTCGCCGATGGTCGGCTTGCTCGGGACTGTATCGGGAATGATTTTTGCGTTTCGTCAGGTTGCCGCCAGTCGCGGGGCCGCAGGGGCGGGCGATCTGGCGGAGGGGATTTATCAGGCGTTGGTGACCACGGTCGGAGGTTTGATCGTCGCGATTCCTGCCTTAGCCGCTGCCGGGATCCTCCGCGCGCGTGTCGACGAACTGCTCAGCGAGGTCACTCGGAATGCGGAGGCGGCGTTGTTGCCGCTGCGGCGACGAACTTCGCCGGGCAACCCAGCCGCTGGGAATCCCAGCCGCATGATGCCGGTGGCGCCCGCCCGTATGCAGGGCACGAAAATGAACCCAGCTGGGGGCGGCACCAGTCCACCGCCAGCGGTTCCGACCGATCCCCAAGGCGACCCACCTCGTACACGCTCTAGGAAATCATCGTGAAACGTAAACCACTGATCCACTCATACAATCCCATGCCCATACTCTTTAGCAACGCACGATCCATTTCTGTCGTAGTGAACGAGGCGACGAGTCCAAAGCCGCAGGACTCGGCGCCTCGTCCACTACTAAAACCGACACTCATTCATCGTGTGTTGCTTATCCTGGTGGTCTTGTTCGCTCACGCCACGTTCGATAGCACCCATCTCGCTGCGCAGACGCAGGAGCCGGGACAGGAACAGGCCCCGGCGAGCGACGGTCAGGCAGCGCCACCGATCCCCACTGAGGAGGTGGCGGAGATTCCACTCCCGAATTTTGACGCGCCGCCTGAGCAGCCGGGAGCAGCGGACAAGATCGAGGCCGCACTCCAGGGCGACTCGTCGGCGCCGCTGCCCCAGGGAGTGTTGGGAGACGTGATCGGTATCATTCGCCAGAACGGCAGCGTGCTCGATGGATCGAGTCTCGATCCCCGGCGAGAAACAGAGCTGGGCGGTCACCAGGTGCAGGCCGAGCAGGCTTCACCCGCTGCCGCTGCGGCACCCTTCGAGACGGCGGAAGCTCTTTTGCGATCAGCCCGATTGCTCGAGTCTTATCATGATCGGCGTCCCGAAGTGAGTGACGCTGCTGGCAAGCGGATGCCCGTTCTCACGCTCGTCCGTCAGATGCGGATGCAGGCCGCTCGCTTGCTCGCCGCTGAGTTTTCCCCAGCCATTCCCTAGCGATCGCGTAACTTTTTTGGCGGTGATGGCTCCCTCGCCGGGGCCATTCCGCTCGCGAAAATCCTGTCGCCTCTCCCAAGTCTCACCGGAATCCCTCGTTGTCAGAGAAATCACCTCACACGCTCCTCCGCCGGCCCACCATTGTCGCCTTCATTGCTGTGTGCGTGTTGATCGCCGGTGGAGTGCTGGTGGATTACTATCGCGGTTTGCCTACCGATGCGGTAGCAACCTTCGTCGGTCGTGATGCCTGTGCCCAGTGCCATCCAACCCAAATGGATGCCTTTCACGGCTCGCATCATGATCTCGCCATGGACCATGCTACCGATGAGAGCGTGCTCGGGGATTTCGACGATGCGACGTTCGTTCATGATGGGATCACCAGCCGGCTGTACCGCGATGGATCGAAGTTCATGATCCATACCGAGGGCCCCACGGGAGAGATGGAAGACTTTGAAATCAAGTATGTCTTCGGAGTCGAACCGTTGCAGCAATACATGGTCGAATTTGATCGCGAGGTGGATGCTCCCGAAGACGAGGTTGGTCGCGTCCAAGTGCTCCGGATCAGTTGGGATGTCCCACGCCAAAAATGGTTTTATTTGCGGCCACCCGACGTGAGCGAGAAATTGGCTCCGGGCGATCCGCTGCACTGGACCGGCATTGCCCAACGCTGGCAAACGATGTGCGCCGAATGCCACAGTACCGATCTGAAACGCAATTATGATGTCGCGACGCAGCGGTATCACACGACGTTTTCAGAGATCGACGTCAGTTGTGAGGCTTGCCATGGCCCAGCGAGTCTGCATGTGGAGATGGCGCGCAGCCACTCATTGTTTTGGGACAGGAAACGTGGCTATGCCTTGGCGGACCTCAAAACCGCCGACACCAAGCCGCAGCTGGAAACCTGTGCTCCCTGTCACAGCCGGCGCGGGGTGCTCGACGCTGCCATGCAGCCGGGTGCCGAGTATACCGATCATTACAGTTTGGAACTGTTGCGTCCGGATACCTATCACGATGATGGCCAAATCAAAGATGAGGTATACGTTTATGGATCTTTCCTGCAGAGCAAGATGTACCACAAAGGGATCCGCTGCACGGATTGTCATGACCCCCATTCGTTGCAGCTGAAGCATCCCGGTAACGAAACATGCACTTCCTGCCACCAACATGCGCCCGGTAAATATGACGTCCCTTCACACCATCACCACGCCGTCGGCAGTGAGGGGGCGAAATGTGTGAATTGCCATATGCCTCATACAACCTATATGGCAATTGATGCACGCCGTGATCATAGTTTGCGTGTTCCTCGCCCTGACCTCTCCGTTGAGTTGGGCACTCCCAATGCATGCAGCAGTTGCCATGTGGAAGATCAGCGTGAGCTGCTCGACCCCGCTGTCAGCGAAGAACTCGATCTCTATCAAGATTGGTTGCAGGCTGCCGAACAGGGCAACGAAGAGGTCGCGGAAGCGATCCGCATGACTGATCAGTGGTGTGATGATGCGTGTGAGAAATGGTACGGGGAGGCCCGATTGCAACCATCTCATTATGGCGAGGTGCTCGCGAACCTGCGGGCCGGGGATCGTTCGGCCGTGAAAGACGCGCTGCGATTGATCGCTGGATCTTCTACCCCAGGGACGGAGTCGTTGACCCCGATGATCGCTCGGGCAACAGCCTTGGAAGAGTTGGTCCAAAGTGGTCACCGTGATGCTGCAGTGGCGGCCCAGCGTTTGATTGATGAAAACAAGGAATCGCCGGGGGCGGTGCCTCCCGTTTTGCTCGCGACGGCCGCGCGTGCGGTCGGGGTTCTAGGTGCTGGCGGAGCGATTGCTCCTAAAGACATTGTGAAATTGTTATTGCCCCTGAGCAAGGACTCCTCACGGTTGGTGCGCAGCGAAGCGGCTCGTGGAATTCTCACAGGGGGTGCCTACCCTCAGGTGACCGGTTCAAAACGCCGCGAACTCGATAAAGTGCTCGCCGATGCGGAAGAGGAATACATGGTTGCCGATGATCGTGCCAACTCGCACATGGGCTGGGCAATGATCAGTGAACAGCGTGGGCAATGGGCTGACGCGGTTCGCGCCTACAGCAACGCGATGCGTGTCGAGCCCCAGACGACGGGACCGCGCAGCAACCTCGCGACGTTGCTCGATCGAATACGTTCGGTAGCCGATCAGGACCCTGCCGCTGCAAAAGTTTTGGCCACAGTTGGTGGTTCCGAGGGCATGGCGGGCGTGCAAAATCAAATTGATCAATTGCGACGTGACGAATTGCCGCTGCTCGCTCGCGACGCCAAGCTCGCCCCGGGGCTGGCCGACGTACAGTATCGTTACGGTTTGGCACTCTATCTGTCGGGCGATTCCGAAGGTGCGCAGAAGTACCTCAAACGAGCAGTCGAATTGGCGCCCCACGTGGAGGCCTTTGGCGTCGCGTTGCGAGCTCTCCAGCAACAGATGAACTCACCGTAATCGGGCTCGCTGCCGGTTTGTTTGACGGTCTATCGTCAATGAATACGAGGGGCCGCCGAGCGGCTTCGGTCGACGTCTCATGACCTTGGTCTTGATCAACACTCTTCTTTTTTATTTCCGCTCTACGTAAAACAATCTTATGCTTCACGCAATCATCATGGCAGGCGGCAGCGGCACTCGGTTTTGGCCAGCCTCGCGGCGTGCGATGCCAAAACAATTGCTGCCGTTGGCAGGACCCCGCTCGATGCTCCAGGGGACTTGCGACCGGATCAGTACCATCACCGATGCTGAGCGAACTCTTGTGGTGACCTCGATGGATCTGGTGCAACCGATCGTTGATCAACTGCCCGAGTTGCCAGCTGAGAATGTGATTGGTGAACCCAGCCGAAGGGATACTGCCCCTTGTGTCGGGTTGGCCGCTGTGTTGGTCCACGCCAACGACCCTGACGCGGTGATGTTGGTCTGTCCATCAGACCATGTCATCGAGCAACAGGATCGGTTCGCCGAGGCGATCGGCCGAGCCGAAGCGGTCTTGAAACAGCATCCCGATGCCATCGTGACCTTTGGGATCCAGCCCAGCTATCCAGCTGAATCGTTCGGCTACATCCAGCAAGGCGAGAGGATCGAGGGGCATGAAGCGTTCACTGTCGAGCGATTTCGCGAAAAACCGGACGCCAAGACGGCTCGAGAATACGTCGATGCCGGGAATTTTTTGTGGAACAGTGGGATTTTTGTATGGCGTGCTGATGCGATCCTTGATGCACTGAAAACGCATGAGCCCGAGATGTATGCGAGGCTGCAGACGATTGCTGCGTCGATCGGAAAGGACGATTACGACGAGGTTTTGAAGCGTGAGTTCAAGGCCATTGAAGGCAAGTCGATTGATTATGCGGTCCTGGAGAGACACGAAAAAGTGATCGTGGTCGCCGCGCCGTTTGATTGGGATGACGTGGGGAGTTGGCAGGCCGTCTCGCGACTGCATCCTCATGACGCCCATGGCAATGCGGCGGTGGGATCTCACATCGGAATTGATTCTGGAAATTGCATTATCCACGCCAGTCCTGGGCATACGATTGTCACGATCGATGCCCAGGATTTGATTGTCGTTCAAACTGCAGATGCTACTCTCGTCGCCCCGCGATCGAGTGAGGAGCGGGTGCGGGAGGTCGTGGCGGAATTAAATCGTCGCGAAATGACTCCATTGATGTAGGTGACACAATCACTATTTCCGATACACTTGTGGCTTCGCACGCTTTGCGCGGATCTCGCTCAGAGCGCACTTTTTGACCAAAAATGACACCAAAGTACTTTCGAATTGTCTGATCACCCCCCCGAAAAACCGGCTTCGCCTGACGATCCTCAATCGCAGCAGAAGGCCGCCGCCGAAAAGTACGCGTCTCGCAACCCAATGGAGACGCCCAGTCGCGCCATCCGCCCACATGGGCTCGAGGATGCGAGAAAACTCGCCGCCGAGGCTGCGCGCGTTGCCCTCGATAACAATGGGCGCGATGTGATGGTGATCGATATCAGCGGCCAGTCCGCTGAATTCGATTTCTTCGTGATCTCGACCGGTACGAGCCGGCGACAGCTGCACGCGATCAGTGAACAGATCGACGATGCTCTGGAAAAAGGACTCGGTGACCATCGCATGGGCATCGAGGGATATCAGGAGAGTAGTTGGATCGTGCTCGACTACGGCAGCCTCGTGGTCCATCTCTTCGATGAAGAAACTCGCGAGTACTACGATCTCGAATCGTTGTGGGCCGATGGCACCGTCGTGCCTTTAGCTGATCTGGGTTTGACAGCGAACGATTGAGAGCGAATACCGATGAACCTATCTGCCTATTTTCGTGCGCGTTTCCAGACCGCCTTATCAAGTCTCACCGACGATCCCGCACCCTATGCGGGCATGATCCGTGTCGCGGCGGACCCGAAATTTGGTGACTATCAATCCAACGCCTGCATGTCTTTGGGAAAAAAGGTTGGCAAAGCTCCACGCGAGGTCGCTGCGATTGTCGTCGACCAACTCGATGTGGCGGCGGTCTGCGAACAGCCTGAAATTGCTGGCCCCGGCTTTATCAATCTTCGGGTCCGTGATGAGTTCCTTTCTCAGTCGCTCTTCGGCATGCTGCACCACGAGCGTGCTGGGGTAGAACCAGCCGACCATCGTGAAAAAATTCTGATTGATTATTCCAGCCCCAACGTGGCTAAGCCCATGCACGTCGGGCATATCCGCAGCACGGTCATCGGTGCGGCGCTGGCCAATATGTTTCGCTATGTCGGCCATGAGGTGATTACCGATAATCACCTCGGCGATTGGGGGACCCAGTTTGGGATCATTATCTATGGCTATAAACATTTCGGTGACGCCGATACCGTGGCATCCGACCCTGTGCCGGAACTCGCTAAGCTCTACCGATTAACCAACGAGTTAATCGAATACACCAAAGCCAAAGCCTCACTCAGCACCCTGCAGGGGAAGCTCGGCGAGGCAGAAACGTTTGCCAAAACGGAGTCTCAAGCCGCTGGGGCTGCCGCTGAGACCGCGTCAAAGGCCGCTGAGAGTGAGTCCAAAGCAGCAGCCAAGGAGTCCAAGAAGGCGTCCAAAGCCGCTCAAGCGGCGCAGCGACGCGTCGCGGCGGTCCAGTCGGAGATTGAATCCGCCAAGGCAAAGGTGGACGCTGTCGAAGCGGATCCGAAATTGGCCGCGATCGCTGCAGAACATCCTGACGTGCCAGCGGCAGTGCTCCGCGAGACGGCAAAAATGCATGAGGGCGATGCTGAAAATCGTGCCTTGTGGGAAAAATTCCTGCCGCACTGTAAAGACGAAATTAACCGCGTCTATGACCGCTTAGGGGTTAGCTTTGACCATACTCTTGGTGAGAGTTTTTATCACGATCGATTGCCTGGTGTGGTCGAAACACTGGACAAGCTCGGGCTCACGACCGAGAGCGATGGTGCAGTCTGTGTGTTCCTCGAGGGCTTTGAAAGCCCGATGATTATTCAAAAACGTGATGGGGCCTACCTATACGCAACGACAGACTTGGCAACATTGCAGTACCGCCAAGAGGTTTTTGCCCCGCATCGTATCCTTTATGTCGTCGATTCGCGGCAGAGTGAACACTTTGAGAAATTCTTTGCCATGGCCGAGCCATTGGGAATGAATGACATCGATCTCGTGCACGTGCAATTTGGTACTGTTTTGGGCAAGGACGGCCGGCCGATGAAGACACGCAGTGGATCCTTGATCGGGCTGGAAAGCCTGCTCAATGATGCTGTCTCACGCGCCCAGCAGGTCGCCTGCAATCCAGAACGGCTGGCGACGATGGACCCTCCCATGCTCGCCGACGAGCAAAACCAGATCGCTGAAACGGTTGGAATTGGCGCCATCAAGTACGCTGATCTCTCACATCATCGCACCACGGATTACCGATTTGACGTTGAGAAAATGGTGGCGTTAGAAGGAAATACTGCGACATATGTGCAGTATTCCTATGCCCGTACCCAAAGCATCTTGCGGCGCGTCGCCGCTGAGATGTCGATTGACGATGTGCCTGCATGGCTCGTCGAGAATACAACGGAGGATCAATTGCAGTTCCGCGAGCCCGCTGAACGGGCACTCGCACTCGCTCTGGTCCGCTTCGAGGAAGCCATCGACGCGGCGATTGCCGCATATGCCCCCAATCAATTGTGTGATTATCTGTTCGAGACGGCAAAAGCGTACAGCACGTTCAATGATGCTTGTCGCGTGTTGGGTAATACCGACCCTGTGGTTCTGCGAACGCGGTTAGCTCTGGTTGTGATGACCGGGCGTGTGATCGAGCAAGGACTGCAGATATTGGGGATCGGTGTTTGCGAACGAATGTAGGTAGTTGGGGGTGGTAGTGGGATTGTAAGGGATTTTTCCCGGCCTCAATAAACAACGACTAATATTTGGCAATTGACAAAACCTATTATTTGCCTATTTTATCAATAGTGTTTCCAATCATTGAGGATGGTTACCGGTGGGCATGAACGCCAGTGCGGTACCACCTTGCACACGAACGATAAAAAGACAACATGGCCAAGAAGAAATCCAGCGGAGTCAACAAGTCGCAAGCGATTCGCGATTACTATGCCGCGAACCCAACTGCCAAACCAATGGAAGTTGCCGATGCGATGAAGGCACAGGGCATTGATGTCAACGCTCAATTCGTCAGCACCGTCAAATCGAATTCGAAGAAATCGAAAAAGACGGGCCGTCGTGGCCGTCCGCCAGGTTCGACCGCTAAGAAGTCGAGTGTCGCTAAGAAAGCGGGACGTCCACCCGCTTCGAAGGCGAAGGCGAACAGCGACGAAGTGTCACTTGATTCGCTCATCAACGCCAAACGCCTCGTCGAAGAAATGGGCGGCGTGGAGAACGCACGCAACGCACTGAGCGTTCTCGAGCAATTGATGGACTGATGCACCCTCACAGCTTGGTCAATTGGCATCTGTCGCAGCACGCTCGTTCGTGGTTCTTCGGAGCTTCGAGCTAGCAATCTGCGGTGGATTGGTGTCGGTTGGTTCTAGCCGGGTGTTTTGAAATCAGCTTGGGTGGGCCAAGCGGGCTGTGGCGCTCTCGGCTCGCTCCGCCTCTAGACTGGCGACGAATTCATTGACCACCGCCCTCTCGGTCAAGCGAGGGTTGACGTGCGGTCGTTTGCTCAGCAGCAGCGCTTGGGCCTCGTCAGGCGTCATTTGACGATGCTCAATCAGCCAGCATATGGCGACGGTGGCGCTGCGTGCGCGACCAGCCTTGCAGTGGATATAGACGATCTCACCCTGTTCCACATGCTTTTGGATGAATTCGACGCCCTGACGGACATTGTCGATCGTCGGATGGGTGAAATCCACGGTGGGAATGTGCAGTTGGACGATTCCCAGTCGACCGTATTCTTCGATCGGGCCAGTGTACTCTTCACAAGTATTCACGACCGCTCGGACGCCCAGGGCGGCAAGCGTTTCGACATCCCGTGTAAACGGGCGGGCTCCAACGATTACATGGTCGTCCACGGAATCCCACCAGCGGCGGACTTTAAGGACGCGACCTAGCATCACGTTCCAGGCGAGTGTTGGGTAGAAGACCGAGCCCGCATACAGGCGTTCGTAGAATGATCGCGTTTTCATAAGATTCGATTGTCGATTAAACGGGTGTTGCCGACACGGGCAGCGACCAAAGCGACTGCCGGACGCTGCAGGGTTCGCATGGGCTGCAGAGAATCCACTTCAGCGACGACGGCATAATCAATGCTGTCGCACACCGCCAGTGTTTCGGTCATGGCTTTTTCGATGGACTGCGTGTCGCGTTCCCCCGCCGCGACCATCGCCTCGGCCCGGCCGAGTGCGCGAAACAGCGACAGGGCAGCCTGGCGTTGCTCGTCACTGAGATAGCGATTGCGACTGCTCAGAGCCAACCCGTCATCATCACGGACGATCTGGCAGGAGACAATTTCCGTGGGGATGTTCAGATCTCGAACCATGTCCTCGATCACGCGCAGCTGCTGAAAGTCTTTTTGTCCAAAAAATGCTGCATCCGCGGGGATGATCTGTAGAAGTTTCATCACCACCGTCGTGACGCCGCGAAAATGCTCTGGTCGCGATTGTCCTTCGAGCGGCAAGGCGACCGGCGGCGGGAGGATAAAACTCCCGAATCCAGGCGGGTACATGATCCCATTGTTGGGCAAAAAAACCGCATCGGCACCCTCGTTTGCAATCAGCTGAAGATCACGCTCGAGCGGTCGTGGGTATCGACTGAGATCCTCATTGGCAGCAAATTGGGTCGGGTTGACGAAAACGCTCACGACGCAGACATCGCACTGGGCTTTGGCTTGCCGGACGAGCGAAAGATGTCCCTCGTGTAACGCGCCCATGGTGGGGACGAAGCCAACGGTTTGCGAGTCGCGTTGCCGCTCGCGGCACCAAGTCCGCATCGGCGATATTTCGGAATAGGAATTCAAGTGATAGCGACTAGCAGAAGGGGGATAGAAGACCGACCACTCCACCAACCCGGGTTGTTAGTCCAAGTTAGCAATCCTGGTCCTCATTTCCTGTTCGCAGGTAAACAGGCTGTTTATTCTTCGGAGAGGTCTTAAAAGTCGGGGGTCTCGTCGACATCGCCCCCGGAGGCGGCGCCGGTGGCGCTTTCGAGCACCTCTTCGGAAACATAGATCGGCAGCGGTGGGTCGTAGGTGACCGCGACTGCGATCGCGTCACTCGGTCGCGCGTCCACTTCAACTACCTCACCGGAGGAGGTGCGGAGATTCAGATGCGCATAGTAGGTGTGTTCGTTGAGGTCACTGATCACGATGCTCTCGATGACGGCATTGAGCGACTCCGCGACAGCAACAACTAAATCATGGGTTAGCGGTCGTGGTGGGATATACTCTTGCTTGACGCGGCGCTGGATATTGGTCGCTTCAAAGATTCCAATCATGATTGGAAACTGGCGGTCCCCGTCGACTTCCTTCAAGTAGATGACTTGATTATCGGTGAGCTCGGAAATGATGATCCGAGCGAGCTGCATTTCGACGCTCATGAAAAACCCGTCAATGAATGTGATTGATTAGCTGCACGGTCGGTGATGGGTGGCGACCGCTACCCGTCCCCTGACCGAGCCCCATGCCCGTGCCCATGGCAGGGCTATTCTGCAAGCAGTCGCTCCACGACAGGAACGATATCGTCTTGGTAAGAGAATCCACCGGAGTGGCTCGCGTCGGTAAATCGTTCGACGAGTTTCCCTTGCTCATCAAACACCAAGACAGCGGGTAACGCATTTATCTTAACACTTTGGAACACTTCATCGCTCGGCGTTTGGCAAATATAGTTTGGAAAGTCGGCTTTGACCGCCTGCAAGAATGCAGTCGCGCGAGGTTCATACGACTTCGGGGGATATTTCTTGCCACCATAGAAGTCCACATTCACGCCGATGGCCTGGATGCGATCAGGGTATTTCTTTTGTAGGGCCACGAGGTGAGGATATTCACGGAGGCAAGGGATGCACGCCAGGGACCAAAAGTCGACGACTGTCACTCGTTTAGTCTTGCCAATCGCGGCATCGATTTCTTTCCATGAGGCGAACTTCAGCTCCAATTCCGAATCGGTGGCTGGGGCATCCGGGGTCGACTCGGGGGCCGCTTCGCCATCCTCAGAATGTAACGCCACGAGCTGTTGGGAGTGATCGCCGCGCCGGCGATCGAAGTTCGCGGTGGGCGGCAGGTCGTCGGGCAATTGCATCCCTTGGGGTTTGCCACCGCTGGCGCCGGCTGGTTCGATGAGTTCGGTCGGGTCAGGCAGCGGCATGTCATCGGGCAGCATCATGCCGGGATGGGCGGCTTGCGTCGGTGCGTCGCCACCGGGTTCGTTAACGGCTTCGCCGCCGGATGCGCTAATAGGTTCGCCGCCGGATGGGCCAGCGGGCTGCTCTGGCTGTGGCGGAGGTACTGCCTCGTCGAAAGCCGGTGCATCTCCATCGGTTGCCGGCAACACGTCCGGCGGGGTCTCGCCCCCGCAGCCAGCCCATAGCGATAAAGCCAAGGCGAGTGAGGTCACGCGGAATATCTTGGTCAACAGGCGATCCATCGTTGAAGCTCGGTTGGTAGAGAGGAGAAGCGGTTGGGAAAGCGTCGCACTCATGATAAACGATCCCAACCCGGTTTGGCCAATGCCGCAGGGGTTCTTTCGGCGCTTCACGTGTGGCGGGAGAGAACCGGGGCGGAGCAGACACGGGCGAGACACGATGCTGAGCTCTACTTCTTTCGCAGCACGAACACGGCATCGGTTAGGTCTTCGTCAATCACACGCTCCTGATCGACATCGCAATCGAAATCAAAGATCCCGGCAATTTCAAAGACGTCGTTGACACTGGCGAGTAGCGACTGGGCTTGCGAGGGTGTGTAGAGCCGCAACGGGAACTCGCTGCGGATCCGCTGCACCGCCCCGCTGGGTTTGGTCGCCTTGATCGAAACTCGGAGCGTTTCGAGTCGGCGTCGACGCTGGAAATCGATCACACGCAGCGTCACGCTGACTTGGGTGCCCGCGTGGGAGGCTTTCCATCGTTCGGTACAGTCTGGATCGGCATCGAGGGGGATGCAGTGAAAACCGAGGATGTAGATACCACCTCGCCGCAGAGATTTCGCCACACTGCGGAGGTGCCGTTGGGCAGACTCCGCATCGACCAAGTGCCGAAATGTATTAAAAGTACAGAAGGCGGCATCGACGAGCGGCCGACAAACATGTGTGGTCATGTCACCGAGTATGAGTTCAGCATCGAGGCTGCGCCGCGACAACCTCCGCCGCAGGTACGCGAGCATGGCTGGGTTGTTATCCACGGCCGTCAGGTGGAACCCCTTCGCTGCCATCGCGGCGACCAACCGACCGCTGCCACACCCGGGCTCATACAATCTCTTGGCGGGCCGCGACAAATAGCGATCGAAGATCTGTTGAAAGAACTCGACTTCGTCCGCAGTCTCGTCACGGAAGACCATATCAAAGTATTGAGGATGGTCATACCAAGAGCTCGACGTGTTCTTGGGGGAGGAAGCTGCTTTGGGAGAGGAAGCGTTCGTTTGCGAGCGGGATGTCATGAGGACGCCGCCGCCCGAGCTTCATATTCTTCCCATTTCGCGAACGACGTCTCAAGCTCCGCTTCGGTTTCGTGGAGTACTTTGGAGGTCGCTGCGATCTTTTCGCTGCCGGACTGATAGAACTTGGGATCCGCCATCTCGCTGTGCAGTTGTTCGATCTTGGCTTCGAGCGATTCAATTTTTGCCGGTAGGGATTTCAGCTCCCGCTGTTCGTTGTAGTTCAACCGCTTCGGCGCTGCGTCGGTCGCCTTTTCGCTCGCTTTGTTCTTCGTGTCGCTCGACGGAGATTTAATTTTCGCTTTGGAGACTCGTTCGGGTGTCTCACGCTCGCGATTCGCTCTGGCAGCTTCCCACTCGTCATAGCCACCGTTGTACTCTTTGACGGTCCCTGGCTCTGCGTCGTTCTCGAACACGATCGTGCTCGTCACCACATTGTTGAGGAACGTGCGGTCGTGACTGACCATTAGCAACGTGCCGTCGAAGCCGACGAGTTGTTCTTCGAGCATCTCCAGCGTTTCTGCATCGAGGTCATTGGTCGGTTCGTCGAGCACGATGACGTTGGCTGGTTGGGTCATCAATTTGGCCAGCAGGGCGCGGTTTCGTTCGCCGCCGGAAAGGTACTTCACGGGCGTGCGAGCACGCTCGGGTGTGAACAGGTAGTCCTGCAAGTATCCGACGATGTGTTTGGTTTTGTCACCGACAGCGACTTTGTCGCTGCCGCCACCGACGTTCTCGGTCACAGTGAGTTCGGGGTCGAGTGTGTCGCGAAGTTGGTCGAAGTAGGCAATCTTGAGGTTAGTGCCGAGTTTGATCTCACCGTCGGTCGGTTCGAGACCGCCGAGGATGAGTTTCAACAGGGTTGTCTTGCCAGCACCATTGGGACCGATGATGCCGATCTTGTCGCCTCGCATCACGAGTGTGCTGAAGTCGTTCACGATTGGGGTGTCGCCGTAGGCGAAGGAAACGTCATCCAGTTTCGCGACGAGGGCTCCACCGCGAGAAGCCGTTTGCAGGTTGAGTTTGGCGGTCGCTTCGGTCGAACGGCGTTCACTCCGTTGCACCCGCATCGCCTTGAGCGCACGCACACGGCCCTCGTTACGGGTCCGCCGCGCCTTGATGCCCTGCCGAATCCACGCCTCTTCCTCGGCGAGTCGTTTATCAAACAACGCGTTCTGTTTCTCTTCGGCATCGAGTGCAGCGGCTTTCCGTTTGAGAAACGTGGGGTAGTCGCAGGTCCAATCGAACAGCCGGCCGCGGTCAATCTCCCAGATCCGGCTGGCCAAGGACTGCAGGAACGAACGGTCGTGGGTGATGAACATCAGCGTCCCGGGCCAGCTGCCGAGGAATTTTTCGAGCCACAAAATCGAATGGATATCGAGGTGGTTGGTCGGCTCATCGAGCAGCAGCAGATCGGGTTTGGCAGCGATCGTTCTCGCCAGGAGGACGCGTCGTTTCATGCCGCTCGAAAGCGATTCAAAGAGCGCGTCGCCGGATAGGGCCATCCGGGAAAGAGTTTCCTCGATGAGCTGTTCGATTTCCCAGTCGTCTTTCGTGGTTTTGTCCGAGGGGCCGAGCGACCCGGCGAGCCCGGGGATGTCTTCGGCCTTGGCGAACATCAGCTCTTGCACGCTGCCATGAATGTCCGCAGGAACATCTTGGGTCAGCCGCGCCACCCGGAGGCTCGCTCCCGCGTCGGCCACCACGCTGCCGTGATCGGGGGTGATGTCGCCAGCGAGTATCTTCAATAGCGTGGTTTTGCCGGCGCCATTGCGGCCGAGCAAACCGATCCGATCACCACGCCCAATCCGCACGGTGACGTCGTCGAGCAATTGGGGGCCACGAAATCCGATCGTGATGTTTTCGAGTGTGATCATACAGTGCTGGTCGAGGTGGTTTTAGTTTTGGTGCTATTGTTGGCTGACGATTCTTGGTTCTGCATCGATTCCCGAAACAGATCCGCAATGACATCTTCGAGCGGTGGGTCTTCCACCACGATGTCTTCGATCGCATGGTCACGAAGCGTTTCGGCGAGCAGTCGTGGCACATCGCCGCGAGGGACCCGGTACTGGATCTTGGGCCAATTTTCATTGACGATGCTACCGAGCGTCTTGGGCAGGGTCAGTGACTCCGATGCCGCGAACTGCAGCGTGACGAGTTTGTCACCGCTGAATTTATCAACGATCCCCGAGAGCGACCCATCGTACTGGATCGTCCCGCGGGCGATCACGACGACGCGGCGACACAAGGCGGCGATGTCCTTCATGTAGTGGCTTGTCAACAGAATCGTGATCCGGCGTTTCTCTTGATAGTACCGCAGAAACTGTTGGATGTTGTGCTGGGCGATGACATCGAGCCCAATGGTGGGTTCGTCGAGAAACAGCACATCTGGGTTGTGCAATAACGCTGCGATCAGTTCCATCTTCATCCGCTCGCCGAGGGACAGTTCGCGAACGGGCTGATCGAGCAATCGAACGACGTCGAGCAAATCGCTGAGCTCGTCCAGCCGCGCGGCGAACTCCTGTGGGTCAACGCCATAGATATGCTGGTGCAACCGGTAGGATTCGCGGGCGGGGAGGTCCCACCAGAGTTGGTTTTTTTGGCCCATCACGAGCGCGAACCGCCGCCGGTATTCGTTCTGGCGCAGCCAGGGCACGTAACCCATCACCGACGCCGTCCCGCTGGTGGGTTGGATCACCCCAGAGAGCAGCTTCAGGGTGGTGGTCTTTCCTGCTCCATTGGGACCGAGAAAGGCGACGAATTCGCCTTGTTCGACGCTGAGGTTGATGCCCTCAACAGCGTGAACGTCGCGGAACTCCCGATGAAAGAGTCCCTTGATGCTGCCGCCGATCCCCTCGCGTTTTTGATACACGCGGTAGTGCTTTGTCAGATCGTTGACTTCGATAATCGGCATCGCTGACTGCCTGGCGAGTGAAAATGGGGCATTATAGCGCCGCGATCCGCATACGAATAGGCTTCCCCGGATCGCTGGCTCGCGGAAGGCCCTCGTTCGTCCGCAGCGCAGGCAAGCAAATAAACGCATCGGGAGAAATGATTCCGCACAACTCTTGTCAGCCGACGGCGCTAGCCGAATGGCACTTACTTTCGTTTGCGAAGCGGTCTTGGTAACCCGACGCGTGAGCGAGGATGATCTCTTGACCACGCAAAGCACTGCATTTTCCTCGCTGACGCATCGGGTTACCAACCTAGCCATGCCCCAAACGGGACCAACGTAAGTGGCATTTGGCGCCAACCACGGGTAATTCATTCCATCGAAAAACTTCACTTCACCCGACCCGCTTAGACGGCGAAAGGGCGTTCGGCGTCTCCGGGGAAGGCAGCTATACCGTCACGCGTCCCCGTGGGCCGAGGCGGCCGAACATGCGGTCGAGTTCATCACGGCTGAAGAACAACGCCGTCGGCCGCCCATGCGGGCAGTGGTGCGTGTCCTGATAGAGGTCTTTTTGTTCGAGCAGGCTGACGATTTCCTCCGGCGAAAGTGGATCGCCGGCCTTCACGGCAGCCTTGCACGCCACGGTGCTGAGCAGATGGTTGAGCAGATCGATTGGATTGGGATCGCGGCCCGCCCCCATCACCGATTCGAGGATCGTTCGCAGCATCTCAGCGGGATCTTTGTTGGGCATGATCGCGGGATAGGATTGGATCAGGATGGTCTCGCCACCAAAATCCTCGATCTCCAACCCGATCCGGGCCAGCGTGTCTTTCACATCCAGGGCCGCAGCCCGCTCGGCGGGGGTCAGCGAAACCGGTTCGGGGACGAGCAGTCGCTGCGCCTCGAGGGAACCGTTCTCGCCGAGTACCTTTTTGCAGACCCGCTCGTAGAGCACCCGTTCGTGCAAAGCGTGTTGGTCGATCACGACCATTCCCTCTTCATCCTGAGTGACGAGGTAGCGATTGTGGACCTGGAAACCGAGATAGCAAACACTCGGGCTGGCTCCGGGCGTCCCTTGAGCGGGGACGAGGGCAGCGTGCTCAGGTGCACCCTCTGGTGACACGGTTTGGGGGGGCGTTGACGGGTCGCCATCCCATGGCGCGTGGTCCGGAGCTCGCTGTGGGCCACCATCGAAGGGGCGAAAGTCAGGGGTTGTTCCTAATGCGGAGGCCGGGGCGTTGCCCGCGGCAAAATTGCCAGCCGAGTGGTTGCCCGCTGGGTCGTTGGCAGCTGGGTTATTGGCAGCTGGTGAGAGTGAGGAGTCGAACCGGTGGGTCGTCGACGACGCAGCAGCCGGGCCGCTGGTGTCGTGGCCCGTCCGCGCCCAATCGATCACGGCTTGGCGTTGCCCATCGACGTCTCGGGCAGGCATGCCCATCACTGATTCGCCGCGTGACTGCAACTCGTCACCGGTAGCTGGGGTCGGTGGCGGGGCTGAACCCACGCGGTGGGTCATGTCCGTGGAGAGAAACCGCTGGCGGAGCGTTTGCAGCAATCGGCTGTAGACGCGGCCGCTGTCGGTAAATCGCACCTCGAGTTTCGCTGGGTGGACGTTGACGTCGATCATGTCGGGCGGCATCGTCATCCGCAAAAAACAAACCGGATGCCGTCCCACCATCAACAGCCCCCGATAGGCTTCGCCCAAAGCATGCTGCAGGGCTCGGTCACGGATGTGTCGTCCGTTGAGAAACAGATACTGCATCCGGTTATTGCCGCGGCTGACAGCGGGGTCACAGGCAAATCCAAAGATCTTGACCTGCGCGTCATCGCTCTCGATCAGGATCAATGACTCGGAGATCTCAGTTCCGAAGAACGCCTCGATCCGGTCGGCCCAACGAGGTGTCGGCAAGAGATCGTACATCTCTTTTTCGCCGTTTCGCAGCACGAAGTGGACTTTGGGATTTGCCAGGGCCAGGCGTGTGAATGCCTCGACGATATGCCCACGCTCGGTCTGCGGCGTTTTCAGAAACTTTCGCCGCACAGGCGTATTGAAAAACAGATTGCGAACCTCGATGGTGGTCCCCACCGGGCAGCCGCAGGGGCCGGGTGACTCAATCACACCGCCGCGAACATCGATCTGGCTGCCGCTCGGAGTGCCCTCGGCACGGCTGCGGATGGTCATCTGGGAAACACTCGCGATCGACGCGAGCGCTTCGCCGCGGAACCCCAGCGTGCCGACATGGAACAGGGAATCATCTTCGGGCAGTTTGCTCGTCGCATGGCTGGTCACCGCCAAAGGTAGCTGCTCGGCGGTCATGCCACAGCCATCATCGCTGATCCGAATCAATTCCACCCCGCCACCGACGATCGTCAGCTCGACCCGCGAGGCTCCTGCGTCGATACTGTTTTCGAGCAGTTCCTTGACGACCGAGGCTGGCCGCTCGATCACCTCCCCAGCAGCGATTTGGTTGACCAACTGCGCTGGTAGCTGGCGAATGATTCTCGGCCCATGGGCCGCTGCGGAGGTGGGGGCGGTGGAGTCGGTCGCCGCTTCGTTGGTGGTGGTCGCGTTCATACCCCTGAATGTAGCTGATCGGTGACTGCGGACAATCGCAAAAGTCTCGCACCCTCTCCGTGCCTCCGTGTTACTCCGTTCGGATGTATTGCCGGACAAAACCCGCGTCCAGCAAAATCAACGCAATCCCAACGGAGAACACGTGCGCCGGCTTACCGATCCTAACGCTGGGTTCGCGTCGAACGCCCGGCAGTCTGGATGCCGCCTTTGGGGCGTAGCAAAAACACCTTGGGGTCATCGATAATGAACGAGGTGCTCCATCGGCGACCATCGTCGGCGCTACAGATGTTGTAGAAGAACGTCCGCATCCGCTCAGCTTGGTAGCTATATGGGAACTGGCTCGTGATGTAGTCTTCTTCGTTGAGGTCTTCGACACCCGGAGAAGCGTAGTAGTGAACCATGCCGTCGGGCGTAACGCTCATGCCGAGCGTCCACCAACCGGTCACCGTGATCTGCGGGCCGCGGAAATCGCCGCCGTTCTTGTTGCTGCGGATGCGGAGATAGGCGTAATCGTTTTCGCTGCCGGTTTGATCCTTGCTTTCAAACTCGATGAACATGCCGGGCCAGTAGATCTCGTTGCCGAGTTCTTCCACTTTCCGCTTGAAAAGGCCGACTTCCTTTTCGATCATGGCCGTTGTTTCGAGGCCCAGGCGAAATCCGAAGTGCGGTCCCGAACGATTTTCCCACTCGGCGACGGGCGGTAGGAAAATCCGTGTCGTCACGCTGGGGGCTTCCGAGATATCAATGCGACGTCGCAGCCGATTGTGCACGTTGCAAATAAAGTCGTCCTGGTGCATGGTGCCGCTAGCTCGTCCGGGAATGCCCGTGAACTTGCTCCGCAGGAGCATGGAGCCCTGGCTGCCGGGCAATCCCCCCGGTGGTGTGGCGACGCGTTGGACCACATCGGGATGCCCTCGCTTGATGCCTTCGTACCAGCGGCCGTTGCTGCTCTTGCCGAGGGGGCCGCGTTGGTTTTTGTCGATGTCTTCGGTGCTTTTGGGATTATTGGGCAGGTATCGCCACTGTTCATCCTCAAAGTCATCGGCGACGCCGAGTAGCTCGATACCGGTCCCTGGCACGACCGGCCGCTGCGCATCGGCTTGCTCCGCCACCGTTGTTGAGACCACGCAAACCAGGCACGCCATCAGAGCTTTCCAGCAGTTCATCCGCTTCATGATATTCCGTCACTTCCGTTTCAAAAACGTTGAAATGGACACGACAGGCTGTCAGCAACCGCTGTTGCCGCCCTGAGAAAACGCAACGCTGGACGCGCACAGCGCCCAGCGAATACTCCTGTCGTGACGGAGGCCCCCCTCCAACCCTTGTCCATCGGAATATCGGCAGCCCAACTCGATTCAAAGCGACCGACAAACTGCGAATTAACGCTGTAACCGTTACGAACGGTCCGATTGGGGCGACCCGGGCAGGCCTGAGAGAGAAAAAACGAAGAAAACCGATCCAGCAATTTTTCTTCGGACTAGGATCCAATGAGACGGGCGGCTGACGCGACTGACAGCTTGATCGTGACCGCATGATAATCCGCGTCCCCCCGTGCGAGGCGGGGTCGGTTCCTTGGAATCGGCCCCGCTTTTTTCATGGGCTTTGTGGTCGGCACCGAGCGATTTTCGTTGACGGCGGGCTAGTCCTCGGTGAATAATGGGGATTGCACCGCAGGTCGCTCCGGTGGCCTCCGTTCTTCTCTCTTCTCGCAGGTGATGCGTTGCCTTCGCACAACGAATACTCAACCGTCTCAAGTTCCCACCGCTCAACCCGCCGCCAAGCGTCGGCTGCCCCCGCCTCGGCGGCGATCGCAGCCGCCTGCTGGGGACGGGACCGTTCTCGCAACGGGGCCGTTCGATTGTGGTGGACGATGGCGTTTGCCGTGGCCGCTTGGTGCCTTCTCTCCGGGGTCGCCACGGCTCAGAAATATGAAACCTATCAACTCGACAAGAGATTCGAGTCGTTCAAGGATCCCAAGAAGGCAGGGGAACTCGAACGGACGGTCAGCCAGCTGAAAATGGCTCGCGATTTGAGCAATCTGAACAGTCGCACGCCGGCAATGGCAAAGTTCTATTTGGAGGAGTACATCCCTTGGAAACTCACTCAAAAAGAGAACCTGCCCGAACTGAGCAAGACGATTGAAGAACTGCTCAAAGATCTCGAAGGGGCCCAGCGAATGTCCAGTGCTGGCACACGGACGCTCTTGGCAGGCACGTTCGTCGGCATGAAAAAGATCGCCGAAGGCAACTACATGCCCGCCGCCCGGATCAACGCGATCAACGCCCTGGCACGACTCAATTCGCGTCCGCTGGATATCGCTGCGGGACGGCCGCCGCTGCCGCTGAGCTATAGCTATCCCGTTCTGTTCAAGCTCTACGCCGATGAGAGCGAGAACGATGGCGTGCGGGCCGCCGCTCTGCATGGCATGCACCACTACGTCGAGTTTGCGTTCCCAGCGATCAAGGGCGACGATAGGCAGGCTCTCATCGATGAAATGAACGAACTACTCGCGGCCCAGCCGCCTGGATCACGCAACCCCGAAGCGCACGCTTACTTGCAGCGATTCGCGGTCGATATCCTCAATACCCTCCGGGCCCCCGATGACGCGTCGCTCGGGACGCAGTTGTTTAGCATCAGTACGTCGGAGGCGCAGCCTGATTTGATCGCGCTTTATTCTGCGTCCAAGCTCGGTGGATTGGATGCTGGGTTGCAAGGCAAAGTCGACGATCCAGAAGAAGTGACCAAGCAGTGGTCATTACGAGCTTTCAACGCAGTCGAGTCCGAGCTCGCGCGATTCGCGTCGCAAACACCGCCGCCAGCCTCCTCACCGCAACCGCCGAATCCGATCACGTTTCTGCAGAAGAGCGAGACCACCCGTGACCGCGAACGCTCTCAGCGCGCTGGCGGACGCGGCAGCATGGCAGGTGGCGGTGCGATGGATAGCTCCTATGGTTCGATGGACCAATACGGTGAGATGGACATGATGGGCGGCTCGATGGATGGCAGCATGATGGACAGTGCCTACGAAGGGATGGATGCCTACGGCGGCATGGACATGATGGGATCAGGGGGAATGATGGGAATGGGGATGATGCCTCAGGCTCCGCCCCAACCACCCGAGGTCAGTCTCTCTCGCCGCAAGTTGAGCTTCGTGTTGCAACAGCTGCTGCGTGGAGCCACTGGGTCGCCCAAGGGCGAAATTGGAGAGACACCAGGCGGCTTGATCGCTGCTGTCGAGGAACCCCAGCGTGCAGCCGTGCAAGAGTGGGTCGACAGCATGCTCGCTGTTGTCGAAGCACTCAATGACAAGACACTCTCGGACCTCGAACTCTGGACCGAGGCCTTGGAAGGCCAGCGACCCGCACTCGGGGCCTTGGCAGGTGTCGATGTCGGCCCGATCGAAGATCCCGACGCGATCGATACCCGCCCACTGCTGCCCCTGCCAGGCATGGGCGGCCCGGCACCAGCGGAGCTGCCCGGAGAACTCCCCGCTGGGCTCCCTGCCGAAGCCGCGACGCTGCCTGGTTTGCCAGCAACGGAATAGTGATCTGCGCGCCGGTCCCAAAGGTGTCGTTGAGGTACTCGGCCAGTTGTTGCTGGGCGATTGCTTCACCGTGCAGGTTGTCGCATCTGGTGGTGTTCGCTTGCGCTCAAACCATCGGCTATTTTCTAAAACGCCGTCGGCGTACAGCAACTTGTGGGTAAAGGACAGCTCATCGCCTCCTGTTGATCAACCACAAGTATCCCGAAAGGGATGATAGAAAATAGGCTCATCCGACGGAAGCGTGCGCGGAGCACAGGGGGAAGGTTCTTCTAGGCATGGCTCTAGTATCCAATAATCTTACACAAATGCGTCCCTGACGAACGAATGTCCGCCAGGGACCGGCAACACCAATGGCGTACCATCGACCGAGATATCCCTTGCCAAGCCCGCACCTCTGCAGAGCTCGGCTCCGTTTCTCCCGGCAGCTCCAGTCTAACATCCACTATCACCTCCGACAAATCAATCATTGGATACTGGAGCCACGCCTCCAAAACCTCCAGCGCACGCTTCCGTCGGATGAGCCAGAAAATAGCCGTAGGTTAGCGCAGCGCCACCTACGATTGTTCGTTGAAGATGGAGCGTCGACCCCGAGGTGGGTCGCAGACCTCGTCGTGAATGATCTTCAACCCCCTTCGGGGTTGGCTCGCGTGTTTTGCGGCGTTTCCGGTGGTGTTCGCTTACGCTCAAACCACCGGCTATTTTCTTCAACGCCTTCGCCGTACGAAGACTTGTGGCTAATGAACAGCTCGTCGCCTCGCCCACTACGGGAACGCATTCGCGAAATTCGCCGCTTGTTGGGTCGCGTGCTGTTTAGGAGGCCGGGGGCGGAGGCGGTGGTGTGGCGGTACTGAGAGAATTGGCCAGTGCTGGGATGGTTGAGGCCGGCGACCATGATGCCATTCCTGCGGACCAGAGCATGGTTTGTCCATTGACCTCTCCACTGGCGATTCCCGAGCGAATCTGATCACTTGAAAACGGCCCCTTGCTCTCGCCACCGGCCGCCACGTACCACGCTTCGGTGGGCGGTGGTGGTGGTGATCCAGAACCAGCTGCTGCACCTGGAATGGCTCCTTGGCCGGCCCCCGGCATCATGCGATTGGCCATCGCAACACCGAGTCCGAGGCCTAATCCCTCGGCGGCTCCTCCGCCGCCACCGCCCTCGGCAGCCGACGTCATCGCTTGGCCCATCTGGTACTGTTGATAGCGGTTCAGGTCACCCAAGACGCCCATGCTGGTGCGCGCATCAAGTGCTTTCTCAACCGACTCGGGGAAGGAGATATTGACGATGAACAATTGCGGGCAATCCAACCCATATTCATCATCAATTCGTTCCACAACTCTCTCGCGGAGGGTGGCAGCGAGTTGTTCGTAGTTGCTTGCCAAGTCGAGAGCGGCGATCTGGGAGCTGCCGATCAGATCCGCGAAGGTGCTCTGGATCACCGAACGCATCAACGTATTGACATCATCGGCGCCGAACTCGCCGTTAGTGCCTACGACTTCTTGGAGAAGGGCTTTCGGATCGACTGCCTTGAGCGTGTAGGTGCCGAAGGCGCGGATGCGGATGGGGCCGAACTCGGGATCACGCAACATGATCGGATTGGGGGTTCCCCACTTCAGATCCGTCAGCTGACGTGTGCTGACAAAGTAAACTTCCGCTTTGAAAGGGCTCTCAAACCCATACTTCCAGCCCTGCAGCGTCGACATCACCGGCATGTTTGCCGTCGTCAGTTCAAAATGCCCCGGGGGATAGACATCGGCGATCTCGCCTTGGTAGACGAAAACGGCGACTTGGCCAGGGCGTACGATTAGTTGGGCCCCGTTTTTGATCTCGTTATCGTGTCGTGGAAATCGCCACATCAAGGTGTGATGCGAGTCATCAATCCACTCGATGATGTCGATCAACTCGGACCGAATCATGTCAAATAATCCCATGTGGATTCCTTCATTGGGGTGGTGTCAGGAGACGGGAACGAACTGGGCTAGCGCGTCATGAGTATAAGGCATGACACGCCGTTTCGGGGATGCGTGCGGACGGATTTCAGACGGCGCCCGCCATGTCAGTGAGCTGGATGCCGGCGCGGGTCTGCTCTTTCTCGAGGTAAGCCCGGCCAAATTTCACGTTGACGTGATCCCAGGGCAGTTTGTCGAGCAGTTCATATTTTTGATGAACGATCGCGTTCACATCGAGCCCCGCGTCGGCGATCGCCGTCCACCAGCGTTCTGGGTCGAGGTGTTCGGTCCAGCCATCCATGCGGGCGCCACGTTCCCAGGCCAAGCGGATGGCGTGCCCGGTCCGGCGGTCACCCCGGCTGAGCACTCCCTCGAGCAGGCTGGTTTCGATGTCGTGACACTTGATGTTCACGCTGCGAATTTGCCGTCGACGATAGAGGTAGCTGTGTGCCCACTGAAAATACTCGCGTGATTGCATCCCGTTCCACTGGTAGGGCGTGTGAGCCTTGGGAACGAAGTTCGAAACGCTGGCAGTCACGCGGGCATTGCGACCATTGACCTCTTTCCCTACCGTGGCAATGGTCTCCGCCAGATCGACGATACCATCGAGGTCGACTTGCCGTTCACCCGGCAGGCCGCACATGAAGTACAGCTTGACGCTTTCGAATCCATTTTCGAATGCCGCCCGGCACCCGTCGATCAAATCGCTGTTCTTGATCTTCTTGCGAATTTGTTCCCGCATGTCATCGCGAGCTACCTCGGGCGCGAGCGTCAGGGAGCGTCGTCGATCGCTGCCGATCAATTCGGGCAAACTGCGTAATTGATCGTTGACCCGCAGGCTCGGTACGGTGATGTTGACGCCGAGCGGGCGGAAGACCTCGTGCAGGCGACGGATCAAGGGTTCGAAATGGGGGTAGTCGCTGCTCGAGAGCGACAGCACACTGATTTCGTTGTACCCAGTGTTGCGGTAGCTCTCCAGTGCCGCATCAACGATCGTGTCGACTTCACGAATCCGCAGCGGCCGTTTGATGACCGTGCTCTGACAAAACCGGCAGAGGTGCGGGCAGCCACGCATGATTTCGATCGCGATGCGGTCGTGGACACACTTGACATACGGCACGATCGGGGCGGTGGGCAGCGGTGTGCCGTCGAGATCGGAGATGACACTCGGAGCGATCGTTTCGGGGACGTCACTGCGCGTACGAGTGAGCGACGCGATGCGATCGTCGGAGTATTCCGGGCTGTAGAATCGAGGGACGTAGGCGAACGGCAGGTCCGCTGCGATCTTGGCCAACGCCTCGCTACGCTGGCGGCGGCCCTCCTCCCCACTAGCGTAGCTCCCGTCGTCTTGACGAGCGGCCTCTCGCAGTTCCAGCCAGGCGTCGCAGATTGCAGGGAGGGCTGGCTCGCCATCGCCCGTGATCATCACGTCAAAGTAATCCGCCATCGGCTCGGGGTTTTGGCAGCAGGGCCCGCCCGCCACTAGCAACGGATCGGCCATCGTGCGATCCTCGGCCTCCAAGGGGATGCCGCCCAGATCGATCATTGTCAGGACGTTGGGAGAGCTGATCTCATACTGCAGCGACAATCCGACCACGTCGAACTCGCTCAAGGGCGTGAACGTTTCGAGCGAGTACAACGGCACGTCGTACTCGCGGAGCTTCGCTTCCATGTCCGGCCACGGCGTGAAAACACGCTCGGCGCACCAATCCTCGCGGCGATTGATCAACGAATAGAGCACCTGCAACCCGTGGTGACTCATCCCGATCGTATAGGCATCGGGGAATCCAATCGCCAAGCGGCCGCGCAGTCCCGCGTGGTCCTTGATCACAATATTGCGTTCACCGCCCACGTACTGGGCTGGCATCTGAACGTGGGGTAGGATCCGCGATTCGAGTTTGCGTTTGAGTGCGTGATTGATCATGACGATCTGTTGGGATAGGGTCTAAGACGATGGTTTGCCGACTCCGTCGGTCCGGAACAGGCGTCTCCCCGGACGAGCGAATCGTGCAGCGTTCATTCGTGGATGCTCCGCAGGCTCTAGGATAAGGGTTCGGTGCAAAGGCAACCACCGCCAGGATGTTAGCGAGCATGACCGTTATCTGGTCCACCACACGAAAAACCACGATCCGGAGTGATGATGAGCGAGTACGAAAGCGTTGGAAAAGTCACGGATTTTGAGGATAACGTGGGCCGTGCGGTCGCCATCAAAAATCGCATGGTCGCGATCTTTCGCAAGGGAGACCAGTGGTATGCCATCGATGACATGTGCCCGCACATGGGGGCGTCCCTAGCCGAAGGCTATGTCGATGAGAACACGGTTACCTGCCCTTGGCACGCATGGCGATTCTGTATCACCGACGGTACGTGGGAGGACAATCCGCGGACCAAAGTCGATTGTTTCGATGTGAAAGTGGAGGACGGCGAAGTCTGGCTGCGTGAGAAACCCGCTGAGTCCCCCGACACCTAGCGATACTGGTCGTGGCAATCGGCGCAGGATTGGCTGATCTCGCCGACGACGCCGCGAACCGCCTCGAAGTCCTGACGCTCGATCGCCGTCACGACCGACCGTGCTGACGTGGTCATCGCGTAACTCAGGATGGCGTAATCGTCATCTTCGGCATCGTCCATTCCGTCTTTCTTGAGGATCTCGCCGACCATCGCGATTAGCTCCGCGTTCTTTCGGATCGTGTCGACGTTTTCTTCGGTCGACGCGGCATCGGTGGACTCGTCACCGAGTTGATCCAAGAGTTGTTCGAGGTACTCCATGAGGGGCGAGCGGTCGACGATCATCGACCAATCGTTGTCCTCATCGCTCGGTTTGGCTGCGGATATCCCAGAGCCCGATACGAGATCCTGCAGATCGGCTTTACGAAGTTGTGCCTCGTTGAAAACGGGGGTGGAGCCCGCGGCGCAATTTCTGGCGGTTTTGGCGACCAGATCCCGAGCGGTTTTCGCGTCCTCTTTCCATCGCACGTCACCGGAGTATTCCGAGAGCACGGCGAACAGCGAAGCCAAAACGGAGAGTTGGAGGCGGGCATCTTGATAGCCGCCACTGTTGAACGCTCCCGGTGTCGTCAAACCTCCATCGAACTGCAGCTTCACCCGTTTGACTTCGTTTTCGAGTGAGAGCGGTGAAATGAGTTTGCTCCAGAGTTGGGTTTTTCCGTCGCCTTCCTCGGTGGAGGCTGCTTCGGCTTTCGCCATCGCCGCCGCTGCCTCGAGTTCCTGCAGACTCGACAACGTGGGCCGCTCGCCCTGAAAGGCTGTCGACATATCGGGAAAAAATACTCGCGACGTCACCGCTTGGTCAAATTCGGGCGGCCGAGCCCGTTGTTGCTGCGCCGAAGCGGACCCGACCCCGACCGCAATCAGGGGGAGAGCGAGTGCCAGTGAAAAGCATCGGAATCGAAACTGCATGAGAAAGCGGGGGGGCGATGAAGTGAGGTCCAATGGCAAACCGATCAGCAGGAACTGTGGTGCGCGGCGACCGCTGCGAGCAGAGGATCGATCGTTTGAGATTGGATGTGATGAGGAGGCGACCATGCGAACCACTCGAACGAGTCATGCTCGCTGACGTCGATTCTAACAACATCAGGCACGTATGCCAAAAAGTACCGGACATTCTTATCGAAGACTCTTTTGGGATGCTTTCGATAACTGACCTGATAGCGGAGGTCGAAGCGAAATTGGTCGTCAAACCGGCAGGCCAGCGGATCGATTCCGGTTTCCTCCTGCAACTCACGTTGAGCGGCTTCCAAATACGTTTCGTCCCCGTCGCAGTGGCCTTTGGGCAGGTCCCAGCGGTCAGGGTGCCGCATCAGCAGGAACCGAGGCTGCGACGTTTCGGTTAGCACCAGCACACCGGCCGCTCGGACGAGATCAACTTGGGACATGGTTTTCAGGCGAAGGGTGTTTTCAGGCAAAGGGTAACCGGTGGTGCCTCGGCGGCCGATCGATCGGGTCACGATCGCCAGAGTTATGGTACCATTCGCCCATGAAAATATACACACGCAGCGGAGATGGCGGCACGACGGGGCTGTTCGGCGGCCCCCGAGTTCGGAAGGATGATGCGCGGATCGAAGCCTACGGGACCGTCGACGAACTCAACGCGATCCTAGGCTGCATTCGGAGCGTCTTGGATGCCACGCGGGCGGAGAATGATGGAGCGGCTGGGGCCGACGGGGTGGCGGAGACTGTTGCCGCGCTGACACATTTCGACGCTTGTTTTTCCCTCATCCAGCACGAACTGTTTTCGCTCGGCGCCGAATTGGCGTCCCCACGCCCGGCCGAATTCGACTTGCAAGTGATCGGGGAGGCACAGATTGAGCGACTGGAGGGTTGGATCGATGAATCCGAGAGTCGACTGGCCCCGCTGAAACAATTCATCCTGCCCGGCGGTTCCGCACTCGCGTCGCACGTCCACGTCGCCCGTGCGGTTTGTCGACGCAGTGAACGACGCGTGATTACTTTGGCCGAGACGACCGCCGCGGAAGCACCCGTCCGCGTTAGTTTGATTGTTTATTTGAACCGGCTGAGCGACTGGTTCTTTGTGGTTTCCCGGGACATCAACCGAGTGCTCGGACGGCCCGATCAGCCCTGGGTAAAACCGCAGGTCGCAGGGAACGCGAAAGACGCTACGTCGGTGTAGCGCAAATGGGAGTATCCTGTTTCTCTGAATCCAACATCCTCGTAGGATTGGAAGTCGCTCATGCCTGCTACCCAATTTCCCTACCGAGCGTGTAGAATAGTCTTGGGCACCGACGATCATCGGACCCATCTCACGCACATTTGTTACTTCCGCCGGAGCCCTCTGCCGTGAAAAAAGTCGAAGCCATCGTTCGCCACTTCAAGCTCGAAGACGTCAAAAACGCGTTGACTGAGCAAGGCATCCAAGGCATGACCGTTAGTGAAGTCCGTGGATTCGGTCGCCAAAAAGGTCATACGGAAATTTACCGGGGCACCGAGTACGCCATCGATTTCGTCCCCAAGGTCAAGATCGAGGTTGTTTGCACGAGCGAGAATCTGCAGACAGTCATCGATGCAATCTTGCAGACGGCTCAAACGGGCCAAATCGGCGACGGGAAGATTTTTGTTACCGATCTCGAAGACTCGATCCGGATTCGTACCGGTGAACGAGGCGAAGAGGCACTCTAGACTGTCTGAGATCCAATCTGTGACGAATCCTGATTCGTTTTCATCGGCGATTCGATATCGGGATCAGCTCAGTGAAGGGCGTGCTCGCCTAGACACTCGATTTCATGCCGGTCTGCCAAGCGTGCAAACGTCGACGGCGCTCAGCGATCTGTATGACCAGATCGTATCGAAAATTTTCGCTCAATCTCTCCAGCAGGCCGAGACGAGCGGGGTGAACCCGCGGTATCTCAAGCGGTTCGCGTTGGTGGCTCATGGGGGTTACGGCCGACGCGATCTTTCACCTTACAGTGACGCCGATTTGATGTTGCTCACCCCGCGTGTGGCCACTGCGGCGGCAGCACCGGTGGCGGGTAGCTTGGTGCGAGATCTGACCGACGCCAGCATGGATGTGGGGTTTTCGGTGCGGACGCCCGCCGAAGCCCTGTCTCTGGCTTGGGCGGATCCGAAGATTTACTCTTCGCTGACCGAGTCCCGTCTACTCTGCGGTAGTGAGTCCACGTTCGGCAGCTTTTTCGAGCGGTTTCGCAGCGGTGCGAAGCGACGCTGGAAATCACTCAACAAGAAAGTGATCCAGGCGCGAATGGAAGAACGCCACCGCTGGGGCGAGACGATCTATTTGCTCCGCCCGAACGTGAAACGCTCGCGGGGCGGCCTCCGAGACATCCAGCTCGTGCGCTGGCTCGGTTTCGCTACCCACGGCCAAACCGATCTCACCCAACTGCATCGACTCGGGGCACTCTCGAGTGAGGACCTGCAAACACTTCTGCGGGCACATGGGTTCCTCCTGCGGCTGCGGCACGAACTGCATTTCCGGACCAAACGCAGCCAGGATGTATTGGACCGACCGACGCAGATGGAGATCGCTCGCGACTGGGGATACTACGGCCGGACGGGCGTCCTGCCCGTAGAAGACTTCATGCAGGACTACTTTGAGCACACCCGCTCGGTGCGATATGTCTCCGGGTTTTTCGACGCCGATCATCGGGCTCAATCACGGGCCGCCATGGCGGTCGAACGGATGTTATCGCATCGGGTCGAAGATCGAATTCGCATCGGACCCACTCAGGTCTGGGTCGACTCCAAAAACCTAGATGAGTTCGCGGCGAGCCTTCCTGATGTGCTGCGCTTGATGCAGCTCGCCAATGAAAACCAACGCTGGATCGCACACCCCACCTGGCAGGCGATTCGGCAAACGATGCTCGAACGCCCGCCAAGTCCGCCGGATCCGACCAGTGTGAAGGCATTTCTGGGGCTGCTCAGTCAACCCGGTCGGTTGGCGCATCTGCTCCGCCGGCTTCATGAACTGCGAATTATCGAACAACTGATCCCCGCGATGCGGCGGTGTCGCGGTCTGCTGCAGTTCAACGCTTACCACAAGTTCACGGTGGATGCCCATTGCATCGGAGCCGTCGAGGCGGCCACGGATTTCGCCGATCAAGATAGTGTGATGGGGCGGCGTTATCGCCGGATCAAAGACAAAACACTGCTACACCTCGCGCTGCTGATTCACGATCTCGGCAAAGGGTACGACGAAGACCATAGCGAGGTAGGATTTCGGATCGCCGGGGAGGTCGCCGACGCGTTTGAGCTTCAGCCAAGTCAAAAGGAAACCCTGCAGTGGCTCATCCATCGGCATCTCCTGATGACCACTGTCGCTTTTCGACACGACCTGAATGACCCCGATGTCGTCCATGGTTTTGCAGCGGAGGTTGGGTCGGTTCGACGCCTTGAACTTCTGCTCGTCCATAGCGTTGCTGACCTGATTGCGGTCGGCCCAGATGTGCTAACAGACTGGAAGATGAATCTCATCGAGGATCTGTATATTCGCACGCGGCGCTACTTTGAAACCGGGAACCTGCCGGGCGAGAACGATCCTGAACTGGATTCGCACCGCGACGAGATCATCGACTTGGTGCAAGCGAGCAGCGACGGTGACTCAGCGATGGAACTCGCCCGCGATCTGCCGCTATCCCTTCTTCGCCACCGCAGCAGTGAAGAGATCGCTGGGGAACTGATCGAGGTCGGCAAGTGGCTCGGTGAGGACAAGGGTTGCTACTGCGCCTGCTTGGTGGCGCCCGAAGGAAACGAGGTTCGCTACAACGTCGTTGTCAGGCAGGGTGAACGCCGCATTGGTACGTTCGCGCGAATCACCAGCGCCCTGTATTCCTGTGGCTTGGCGATCTATCGAGCCAGTATCGAGACGGTCGGTGAAGACCTGCTGTGGGATTCATTCTGGGTCAGCGACCCCGATTACGCCAACGACCCGCCACCCAATCGCATCGATCAAGTATGCCGGGTAATTTGTGAGGCGCTCGACCGCCCCGACACTCCTATTCGCACGGCTCGTAAGGTCTGGATGACGAAGGACGATAGCGAACCAGAGAGCGTGTTGTTGTTGCCGACCAAAATTGTCTTCGACAACGATACCTTCGATCACCAAACGATTCTCTCGTTATTCACCTACGATCGTCCTGGTCTGCTCGCTGACGTCACCACCGTTTTGGCTGCCGAAGACGTTTCTATTCAGTTCGCCAAAATCGATACCCACCTCGATCAAATTGCCGACGTGTTCTATATCACCAATGCCGCGTCCGAGCCTATCCTCGATGGCGAGTATCAGGCACGTATCCGAGAATCGATGTTAGAAGTGCTCAACCGCTCACCCGCATAACAGGCGATCGTTGCTAGCACGGCGGTCGGGTTGCCAACCGTTGGACAGGGGAGGAGTGAGGCGTCGACGATTGACAGCCCGTCGACCCCGTGCACCTGAAACTCAGGACTGGTGACGGCGTGACTGATCTCATGACCCAGTGCACATGTCCCGCCGGGATGGTAGAGCGTCTGGGCGTAGCGGGCGATCGCTGCGAGAATTCGCGCGTCGTCTAGCCGCCGTTTGCCAGGAACCCGTTCGGCATCCCATCCTCCGGCCTGAGCGATCTGGCGTGCCCACCGCACCCCGTCGGGCAGCGACGCCACGTCGGCTGGATCGCTCATGTAATTGCTATGTAGATCCATCGGCGCGTCGGGCGCATCGCGATGGGGTGCAATCCATCCACGCGAAAGGGGGCGGGTCAGCTGCACGCCGAGCGTGACCGCAGACGCAGCGGTGCCCTGCGGATAGCGAAGGTAGTCCGTTGGTGTCACGTGCAGTTGAAACTTTGCATCAGGGTCGAAACCACCGCACTCGGCGATGTTCGATGCCAGTGGTCCCGTGCCCTCTCGTTCCCACTGCTCCACCTCGCCTGCCTGCGGTGCCCCCGGCAAAAACGCGGGCGATTCACGGTCATAGATCACGGGCATGATCAAGTGGTCGTGCAGGTTTCGCCCCACTTGCATGGACGCGATCCGCGGAGCCACCCCGGCCTCGGCGAGCAACTCGGGGGAGCCAATCCCACTCCGCATCAAAAGCGCGGGGGATGCTAGTGCTCCGAGACAACTGATCAATCGCGCGTCGTCACCCAACCTCACCGTGCGACGATCGCGACCGTCGTGCAACGTCACGCTCCGCACTCGCTCACGCTCGACCGCGACACTTGCTGCCGCCGCTCGGACGCAGTTCAGCCGCGCTGCATGCTCAAAATGGTTCTGCAGAGCATCGATGAGCAGTTGCTCGGTCGTCCAGCGGCGGCCGTTGCGATTGATCCGTCGATAGGCTGAGAACTCACCGAGGTCTCGGCGATCACGCAGCGCTGCGAGGACCTGCTGCGAGGGCGGGCTGAGGTATCGCGGCGACTCCACTGCGATCAATTCGCTCGCCCGCTGCCACGCGTTCTCCAAACGATCCGGCTGTAAACCCGCGAGCGTCAAGCTTTGGAAGTCGTCAGCGTGCGGTGGTACCCAAATCATGGCGTTGATCCGTCCGCTGCCACCGAGCCCGCGACCGCGCGGCCAGGTGATGGCCCGACCAGCGAGGCCAGAGTTGGGCATCGTGATGTGCGAGTCATCGTCCGTCGAGCCCAGCAGGTGCAGCCACCGAGCAGGCTGGCTGCGGTCGATCGCATTCTCGTCCTGGCGCCCTCCCGCTTCGATGATCCAGACCGGACGGTCGCCGCGTTGCAACAATTCGTGCGCGAGCAAGCAGCCGCATACACCGCCGCCCAAAATCACATCGCCATCGAAGTGGTCGGGGGCATCAGCCAGTGCAGTGGCGTCAATCTTGTCGTGCATCCTTCGCGTCCTACAGATACTTGGCCAACGCGTCGCCACGTGTCGCTCGCGCATCCACCTTGGCGGTCGTTTGCCGATCTTCGATCAATGGCGGCGCATGGTGCGGTTTGACACGAGCATCGATCAATAGTGGCCCGCGACATCCCCAGTGCTTGTCGAGGACGAACTCATCGACACCTCCCACGTCCATCGCCGGGTTGCTGCGAGTGAAGGTGGTCCATAACCAATTCTTCAAATCGGCCGCTGCGAACTCCGCGTCATCGCACAGCGTGATCAAGGGGAACGTTTGGGTGTCGGGTTGAGACGAAAGAGCGGTACTCAGTTCGCTGCGGTCGCCGCCGCGCTCGGGCCGATCAAAGGCAGGTGCAGTGATGGCGAGCACGCCGGGCATCACGATTTTTGCGCCCGTAAATCCGTCGGGTAGGCGGAGGTTCGCCGGTAATTCGGTCGGTAAGTCACGCCGCGGACGGCCGGTCGCGGCGATCACAGCTTTCGAACCTTGATTGAGGCCAGTGCCCGAATAGTCGAGCGTATCGATCGTCGTGCGTGTTTGGAAATGCAGATCCCGCCGCCAATCCACTCGTCGGAGCATGTGCTGCAGGAACTGGCCAATCTCGTGGATGTCGAGCTCACCGCCGGGGTCGTCGGTGATCCACAAGTACTTCGCCAACGACAGTTGTCCATTGCCGAGAATCGCATTGGCCTGTGTAAGTAACTCCTGCGGTTCTTGGGCGTCGAGGTAGGGCATGTATCGCTCGCTGCCAATGGCCAAGAGCAACGGGTGCACGCCCGCGGCATCGACCGCGTGTACCGCTCGGACGCCTGGGATCACCGTCGGGATAATCGGATCGGTCAACTCGTGGATCAGTTGTCCAAACGTCGTGTCCTCCTGCGGCGGTCGGCCGACGACGGTGAACGGCCACACCGCGTCATCACGATGCCAGACATGTTCCACTTTCATGAACGGAAAGGGGTGTTGCAGCGAGTAATAGCCCAGGTGATCGCCGAATGGGCCTTCGGGCATCGTCGCCCGCGGGTCGATCCGGCCGACGATGGCAAAATCGGCATCGGCGGCAACGGGGGCGTGATCGCCCTGTACCATCCGCATCCGACGACCTGCCAATGCTCCGGCAAAGGTCAGCTCGGTGAGCCCCTCGGGCAGCGGCATCACAGCGGCCAACGTCATTGCCGGCGGGCCGCCGACGGTGATCGCCACGGGCAGTTCCTCACCGCGTGCGATCGCCTCGCGATGATGCACTCCGATACCCCGGTGAATCTGATAGTGCAGCCCCACCTGGGACTGCGGGTCATATTCGTTGCCCGACAATTGCACCCGGTACATGCCCAGGTTCGCACGCATCAAGTTGTCCCGGTCTCCCGGATCCGTCGTGAGGACCTGCGGCAAGGTGACGAACGCGCCACCATCCTCGGGCCAACATTTCAGCTGCGGCAGATCCGGCAGCGAACACGAATTGGCCATCACGGCACCACGACGCACCCGTTTGGGAAGCATCCGCATCGCCGTGGAGGGAATCCCCGCATATCGCAGCGGATGTTTCGGGAGTGCCGCGGGATCGAGCTTCACTTCGATCAGACGCCGTACTGCCTCGAGGGTGCTGCGAAAGAGATAACGCGCCTGATCGAGTGAACCGAAGAGGTTCGACGCCATCGGAAACCGACAGCCACGCACGTTGGTAAACAGCAGCCCAGGGCCGCCGTTGGAGTAAACACGCCGCTGGATCTCAGCGATCTCCAGATGCGGGTCCACTTCGTCGGTGACCTCGATCAATCGATGGTCACGACGCAAGTCTTCGACAACGTCTCGGGTGCTACGATGCTTCAACGGACTACAGCGAACGGAAGCGGATGTCTTTGTATTCCGCCCACATCGCTTTGCCCGCGTGCAGCTGCAAGCCCAATACGCCATCGCTCAGGGCTTGCTCGGGCGAATCGGTGAAGTCGAGGATCAAACGCCCGTTGAGGTAGTGTTGAATATGGCGACCCTTGGCAACGATTCGCACCTCATTCCAATCGTTCAAATGGAAGAGTTCCTTGAACTCATCCGCTGTGATCAAAGTTTCGAGCACTTTTTTCTTGCCATCTTCCTGAACGGCTTTCTCACCGACCAAACAGATCCGGCCGCGTCCGAGCCCCTCGCCGTAGATGAATCCCGACACGTTGGGGAAATTGATTTCGTTGCGGATTTCATGTTGATAGCCCTTGAGCGACCACTTGTTCCGAGCATTCTTGCTCGTGTTGTGCGTCGACCGATACTGAATTCCGGAGTTGTTTGTGGCGTTGCAGCGGAAGGACAGTTGCAGCTCAAAATCGGCGGTATTGCCGCCTTGCCAGATCAAGAACGTATTGCCGCTGGCTTTGTTTTCGGCCGTGGTTTCGCCGTGGATGACGCCGTCGCGAACCGACCACAGCCGCTCGTCACCGCTCCAGCCTTCGAGGTCTTCCCCGTTGAAGATCGATTGGGCGTCCGACGAGGGCGTTGTTGCCGTTGGTCCATCGGCGAGAACGGGGGCTGCGGCAAACAGAAGCAAGAAACCGGCAAGACTGATTTCACGAATCATCGAGGACTCCAGCGAATTATTGAGGTGGGAGGGTGAATATGAGGCGCGTGAAAGCGAAAGCCTTCACGTGCTCGCAAGGGAGCGATCGCGTACGTACGCTCAGGCGTATCCTAGTTTAACCACGCCGCAACGCCATCCCACCACCGCAAAACGCCACCGATTTTACTACCCGTGGCCCCTCGCCATCGACCGGTAGCCCCTCTGCCGGGAGCAGCTTTCAGCCGCCGAGCCGCCGTCTGCCAAAGCACTCTCAGCAATACAGGTCGTCGAGCAAACCGCGACCACGGCGTGGGGTTCGATGGGTTGCGGAGAATCGCGGCGTTGGTGGCTGGAGGGTTGCCGCGGACGCCGATGTGCGCTGGCTTCAGCGTGAGGCCGATTCGGATGGCTCTGCCATCTCGCTTGCGATCATCGGCGGCAGTTCGTCGCCAGGCACCAATCCGGTTCCGGGGATCATCCCGCGACTCGGACTCTCAGAGGCTTCCAACACTGGCCATCCAGCGTCAAATCGGGTCTCAGCGGTGTAGTCGACCGGCGGACGTTCAAAGGATTCCGGCGGTGAGCCAGTTTCGCTACGACCAAAATGCACCAGGTTGCTGCCCGCCAACCGGGTTTCATTGCGAATCGAGCCTGCTTGGAATGGTCCGACTCCCATCACCCAGGTATCCCGCGCGGTCGAGCGTGACTGGCTGATTCCCGATTGCCAGACGGCGTGACGTGTTTCGCGATTGTAAGCGAATGCCGCAATCTTAGCGGCGCTTTCCCGATTGTCACGGCGTGCGAGTGCGATCTCCGGTAGCGGTGGAAGGCTCGGTGTTCCCGGCACCAAGCTGGCGGCAGTACCGAGTGCATTGTTTTCCGGGATGCCGTAGGTCACACGGTGGTCATCAGCTCCGAGGGTGCCGATCCGAGCCTCGATGATTATGTCCGCATCCTCTTTCTTATCCTGCATCAAGCATCCAGCGGCCATGATCTGCTGTCGCAGCGAACTGGTGACGTAGTCCGCATTGACGAACAGGTCACCTTTGACCGATTTCAGGTAGCTCGTATCGAGAAACACCTTCTGTCTGCTCAGCGGCCGGAAATCGATCGTCGAAACGCTGCGGTCGACCGCGTCGGATAGCAATAACTGTTGGGTGGCCAACTGCTCATTCGTCGTCCCACAGCCCACCAGTGCGACTATCAGCAACGATAGCAGCAGTGAAAACACGCCTTGGCGGGCGAGTTCGTTTTCACAGCAAGATAATGGGACAGTTGGATGCAGACGCACGGGTGGCACGTGAACGGCAGCAGTTCACTCTCTCGCGGAAAATCGGGGTGAGCGATCGTCGTCACGGTCCTGCCAGGATCCCATCGCCGACGATCGGCCGAGTCAACGATTCGGCGGTTGCACTCATAGCAGGTTTCCTCGCGATCTCGCAAGTTCGATTGTCGAACCAAGCGATGGGCTGAGGTCCAGAGGGCCTGATTTCTCGAGGGCCTAGTGGTCTGTCACGACTTATTCTTAGGGTAGTGGACGAGGCGACGAGTCCTGAACTGGCGTCAAATCCAAGGACTCGTCGCCTCGTCCACTACGATCAACCCTAACTTTTAACTGTGACAGACCATTAGTTTCCCGATGATCTGATTTCTCGAGGTGCGGGCAATCATTGCCCCTGAGAGTCTGGGGGCGTGCCGCTACGCAGTAAGCGTCGCAGTCGGGTTTCTCGATTGAAGTGCTGCACGTCGTTCGGATTTGCCACGGTCGGCAATCGGGCGGGGCGACGAGGTCGGGACCCATCATCAGCAGCTGGCTCGGTCGCTTTCGGGGCCTGCACGGAATCCGAGACTTCGGTTCGATGCGCTTCTTGAACTTCCGTAGAGAAGTAATTTGACTTCGGGCTGGCGAGCGAGGATGCGACGTGGGCGGGGTGGATCGGGTTGAGCGTCGGGAGCGGCGAGCCAGCCTTCGTTGAGAAATCGGATGTTTCCTCGAGTGCTGGGGTGGTCGCTTCGGACGCCTCCTGCGAACGATCGTCCACCGTGGCAATCCATTGGCTAAGTGTTTCTACCAAGGAGCCTTCGTATTCGGCGATGGGTGGTTTTCCGGGCGCCGCACCGCCATGTGCAGTGGTCGCCATTTGGATCAATCGGCTTTGCATGGGAGCATCGGGCTCGCACAGTGGTACGGTCGCATGGAAGTTGGCCAAGCTACCAGGCTGGGTGACTCGCACGGCGCCACCGGGCGGCAAGACGAGGTGCCAGGACGTTTCCACGCCAGACTGGGCATGATGGCACTGGGAGCAGCGCGCCATCAGGATGGGTTGAACTTTGGCTGTGAAGGGGTGCAGTGCTACGGGAACCGATGACGCGTGGATCCGAGGCTCTGTGTACGAAGCGCTGGAAACATGACTCGTTTCCAAATTGCCCGTCGGCAAATCGCCCGTCGCCAGTTCGGTATGACTGACGCTCTGCAGTTCGATGCCGCGATCCGCTGGACTTTCCATGCCTGCTGTCGCGACCGAGTGGACGGGCGTCTGCGTCGACTCTGGTGATTGCTCGAGTAAACGGCGTAAGCGATTCTCTAGCTGGATCGCAATCGGATGGTCGGGGACGACCGCATAAACGCTCATCAGCGCCTCGGTCGCGTGGGCTGGCATGTCATTGTCGATGCACCACCGAACGTCGTCGATTCGTTGCGAAACCGTCGCTGGCGAGCGTCGATGTTGAGACCGAATTCTAGCCTGATAGAGACTGGGCATGTCGTCGGCGACAGCGATGACCTGGGACGAACGAAGGGTTAGCTCAGCTTCGTTGCCCCGCCGCAGGATAACGGATTGGCCTTGGCGAAACACGGTGCCCGTCAGCACGTGAGCGTTGTCGAGCAGAACGTACTGAGTTTGAGGACCGCTGGGCGAGGCCGGTTGGGCCGACACGCGGTTCCAGCCCCAAAAGCAGAACCCCATGCATAGAGCGATGCCGAGGCAGCAGCGATGATTCAGCATGGAGAATTCAGTGGAGGAACGGTAGGAAACGAAGGACTTGCCCATGCTGAGAACGGCTACCAGATGCAGCGCACCAGAATCAATAGCGATCCGGCTGCATTTGATCTTTCGACCAGCTGGCTCGATATCGGACACTCACCGACATAGAGCCACTCGAGGAAATCCTTTGCCAGGAAATCCTGTCGCCTCCCTTTTGCGTCGCACCCCGACGGCCTGAGTCCGCAGGTAGTTTGCGGCGCAGGCCTCGATCGTCGCCCATACACCGATTCCATGAAGTCACTCCACTGCACGGCCGTTTCCCTGCTCCTGCTTCTGTGCTGCAGCGGTGGCGATGCGCTGTCCCAGTCGCCGGGGCAACCGCAACCCTCGGCGCAGAGTTCCACCGGGCAACCTCCGCCCTTCGTTGCCGTGGAGGAGGACGACGACACGCAGACTTCCGATGCCGAGGCGGCCGATACAAATCCAGCCGACACCAAACAGACGCCGTTGAGGAATGCTAAAGCGGTCGCGGCAGAGATCGAACGAATCAACAGCGACAGTTCGATTGATCCTCACCAACGCGAACTCCTGCTCGCCGCACTCCAGGACCTGGCTGCGGTCTACGCGGACCAACGCGTGGTCGCCAATGCTTTGGCAGGTGTCCAGAAGTCGCTTGAGAATATTGAGACCGACAAACAGACTGCCCAACGCGAATCCGAAAAACCGCTGGACGAGCTCGAACCGATCAATGATCGGTACCTCTCGATTGAAGAGGTCAAGCAAAGCGAACTGCAGGCGACCACCAGCTTGACCGAGGCTCGCGAGCGGTTACAAAAAATCGACGCCGCTCTGGCATCGCGGACGACACGACTGGAAAAACTAGCGATCGATATTTCAGCGCTGCGGCGCGAGATCGAGACCTTAGAGGCGTCATCTGTCGGCAAATTCAATGACGACCCGGACGGTCAACTGCGTGCGGTGCATGAATCACTGCGCGACGCCAAGCTGGCTACGTCCAAAGAGCGACTCACCCTATTGCTGCAAGAAAAACTGCTCGTGGAGGCTCAGGCTGACCTGCTGCCACTGCAGAGAACGGCGGGCCAACGCAGGGTGCGGCAGGCGGAGGTGATCTACGATCTGTGGTCGAGCCTGTTGAAGGATCGTCGCCAGAGTCAAATCAAACAGGACCTGCAGCAGTACGAAAAGTCCATTAACGACGCAGGCGGCGATCCTAACTCTTCCCAGGTGCTGCGTCAGGGAGATCTTTGGGTGGAAATCATTGGTGACACCGATCAAGCCGATCGGAGTTTGGCCAAGGAGAAACTCGAAACCGACAAATGGTCCGCACAACTCGCTGAGACCGAGTCTCAAATCGCCCAAGCCAAACGCAGTGGCGAACGTTTCACAAACAGCATGGGGCTGCAGCTCCAGTTGATGGACAGTCAGTTACCCTCGCTCACGAGTATTCTCGCCCGCATCGAAGCAATCGACAAGCTGATTGAGGAACGCCGGGTCCTGCAGCGACAACTCGAACTCACGCTTCAAGGCACCGACAATTCGCTGGCCGGAGAGTTGCCGATGGAGTTCTTCTCCGATCGCGTCCTGCTCGGCAACGATCGGGGATTCAAGCACCTGCCGAGTGCCGAGTCGGCACTCTTAGAGAAGTTCATTGGCGATCTGCAGACGCATCTCAATAAACTTGCGGAACGACGCCGTGAACTCGAGAGCCTCCGAGAGGCGGTCACCGAACTCAGCCAGTTGATCGATTCTCATGTGATTTGGATTCGGAACGAAGCTGTCTTCCGCTTCGCCGATATCCCATTGGCGTGGAAAGCATTTCGTTGGATGGTCCGGCCTCAGTACATCCGCTTGCTGTCGACGAGGATGGGAGAGGGCTTCTGGTATTACCCTCAGCTTATCCTGATCGCCCTGTTTGCGTTAGCAACGGCTACCTTTCTCGGGACTCGATTGCGGCGACGCATCATCGAACTGGGCAAGAAGGCGTCCAGTCGCCAAAACCTTTCGCTTCGCCCGACGTTCGCCACGTTGCTGTGGTCGTTCGTACTGATGTTACCCATCGTCGTGTTGCTATGGGTCGGCAGCGAGGCTCTGGCGAAATCGCCGCGGGGCGAACCGATTGTCCGCGCGGTCTCACATGCCCTCGCAATCGCAGCAATCGCGGTGGCGCCGATTGAACTGCTACGCCAATGGCTGCGTCCCGAAGGGCTCGCCATCGCCCACTTCCAAACCGATGCCGATTCCATTTCCGGCCTGCGGCGGTGGCTAAGAATTCTGATCGACATCGGCCTCCCACTGCTGGTGCTCTATGTCACGGCATCGCATTTGGGACGCTACCAACTCACCGAAGCGCTCAGCCGCGTGACGCTGATGGCCGGCATGGTGCTGCTCAGTGTCGTGCTATGGCGAACGCTGGAGCCTGAAAGAGGAATCTTCTCGGTCGCAATCCGGGACAAGCCCAATGGTTGGTTAGCGCGATTGAAGAACATTTGGTTCCTACCCATCGTGTGGACACCGATCGTGTTTGCGATCGTTTCTATCATGGGCTTTGGCAGTGCCGCCGAGGTTCTGATCCGGCAGTTCTATCTCACGTTCTGTCTCGTAATGACAACGTACTTCATGAGCGGTGCGATGCGCCGATGGTTATTGACCCAACGACGCCGCCTCGCCTGGGCGATCCATCGCGAGCGATTGGAACAGTCCGAGCGGCTCGGCCAGACCGGTGTGGATGTGGAGCCCTTGGCGAGTCTGGAAGCCTCTGAAATCAATGCGCAAACGACGCATCTGATCAGCACGTTTCTCGCTATTGGGACCCTCTTCGGCGTTGCGTGGATTTGGTCGCCCGTCCTGCCTGTGGTGGGATACCTCGACGCGATTCACTTGTGGGGGAGCGTTGATGCCAAAGGAGAAATCAGCTACATCACCCTCGCCGACCTTGTCAAAACGATTCCCATCGTCGTGCTGACTTGGGCGTCGGTCCGAAACCTCCCGGGTCTGATTGAAGGAGTGTTATTGGAGCGACTGCCGATCGAGAAACCGGTGCGATACGCCATCACCACACTGGGGACGTATCTGCTGATGTTCATCGGTTTGACGATGGCCGCGAAGACTCTCGGGCTGCGATGGGACAATATTCAGTGGCTCGTGGCCGCTCTCGGAGTGGGCTTGGGCTTCGGCTTGCAGGAGATCTTCGCGAACTTCGTCAGCGGTTTGATTCTCCTGTTTGAGCAACCCATCCGCGTCGGCGACGTCGTGACGCTGGGCGACACGACAGGCGTGGTCGCCCGCATTCAAATGCGGGCAACGACCGTTACCAACTGGGACCGCCAGGAACTCATCATCCCCAACAAAGACCTAATCACGGGGCGTTTGATCAATTGGACATTGACCGATACCACCAACCGCATCGTGATCGACGTCGGCGTTGCCTATGGTAGCAATACCGAGCATGCCTGCGAATTGCTCCACCAGGTCTGCCGCGAGAGCGAACTGATCTCCAAAGATCCTGAGCCAGTCGTGACGTTCGAAGGTTTCGGCGACTCGTCCCTCAATCTTGTTCTCCGGTGCTACCTCGCCGACCTGGAGAACCGCTTGAACTCGATCCACGAGTTGCACACTCTGATCAATCAAACGTTCCAAGCCGAGGGAATCGAGATCGCATTCCCTCAGCGAGACTTGCACCTCCGATCAATGCCTCCGGAATTGACGAAGGCACTGCTCAACGGGACTTCGCAAGCCTAGGCGACCGGCTTCTTCATGAATTCCGTTTCCGCAGCGATGTCGCTGTCATCGGGAGTGGCGTCGTGATCGACGTCAAACCACTCCTCTTCGAACTTCATGTAGCCGCTTTCGCCCCGATCGGCGCGGGCAAAGGCGACGTTCGTTCCCAGTGCGATAACAGCATCGCCCATGGCCACAGCGGGATAGCAGCGGGGGTGATTTTCCGGGTCTGGGTTGCGGATGCAGTATGCCCAGTGCTCGATTTCTTCTTGATAGCCCCGGCTGACCGGGCCCGACGTTGCGGCCTGAGCGACGGGGGCGGCGAAATCACCTGAGGCGGAAGTATCGAGGGCGTAGCCACCGGTTTTCTTGGAGACGCCGGCTTTGCTGCTCGTGTCGCTATCGCGGTACAGGTAAACGTCGGTTTCCTTGTCCATGACCAAAGTCCCTTTGGACCCCATCACGACCTCGCCCCACCCGCCGAAACCGTTTCCATTGATCGATGAATAAGTCACAACGATCTTTTTGTTTGGATCGGACTGGTAGCCCGGAATCGGTTCGAGCTGTTCGTAGCCGTTCTTGACCTTCTTCGACTTCGGATAGTCTTCGACTCGGTCGTAGTACCCAACGTCGAAGGATGCGGGGTACTCAGGTCCAGGGAATTCATACATGCAGTACACATGATCGCGGACCTCACGATCGAGCGGCATGATCTCCCGGCCACCGACGGCGTGCACGGTCAACGGATGGACTTTTTTGCCATCGTCACGCAGCGAGCTGAGGAAGATGCTGACTGCATCGAGTTGGTGTGATCCCAGTTCGGCCATCAGGCCGGCGCCGGTGCGTTGGAACAATCGCCAGCGGTGGAGTTCTTCCTCGGCTGAAAACATTTTGTCGCCGACCGAGAAGTCCTGGTAACCGAATTCCCTCGGATCGACGCTCTTGTCTGCGTCCCAGGCGCTGAACAGCGCGACCTCTTGCTGCAGACGCACGATTTCATCGGGATCCTTCGCTTCCTTGAGAGCGTTTTGGCGGTACCTCAGATCGCTGGCGATGCGATCGAAAGTGCCCCGGTTGCCCGCCATTTCCTCACCACCGGGAATCGGCATCGACCAGCTGTCAGCACCCGGCAGGTTGCCGCGGTGCCACTGGGCGCGAATGTGGTGCAGTTGTCCTAGCAAACCCCAGCGGATCAGGTTGACCGCGTTTTCGTACTTGATGTTGTAGTGACGCTGGTGACCGGTGGCCAAATGCAGCGGGTTGCCGTTTTTGTCCTTGAGCTCGGCTGCCATCCGCGACATCACCTTGCACTGGGCCACGTTGCGGGCCATCAGTTTCTCTGTCAGCACGTGCAGACCACGCTCCATCGCTTGGGCAGCGACAGGGGCGTGCAACCACAGCGGCAACGCAATGATGACCGCTTCGATATCTGGATCGTCCAAGCACTCCGTGATGCCGCCGGTGGTGCTGCCATCGTAAACCTTCACGTTCCTCCTGGCTTCGGCTTCGTCTTTGTAGCCGGCGATATTGATCAGTCCCGGCCGCCGTTTGAGAGCCGATGAGCTGGACCAATCGCCGTGAAAGGCGCGATGCTGACCGAAGGGGCGGATGTCGCAGATGGCTTTGACGTCGATGTACTCGGGGTTGCACCCGCCAATCAAAACGTTGCCCTCATCACCAGTACCGATGACCGCGACACGCACGGGGTCGGCAATCTTTTCGTAGCCGAAATAGGCTGCTCCGACTCCGGCACCGCCGACGGCACCCGCCGCCACGACGCCGCGTAAGAAGTCTCGACGGTTGACGTCGTAGTAACTGCCCACGGCGTTGTAATAATTCGATTCGCCAACGTCACGTTGGTCTTGAGAGAGCTTGTCAACCATGGCAGTAAAGGTCCCGTGGGAGTGTTGCTAGAGGTGGGGGAGGAGGGTCTAAACAGTCCGTGCCGCTTCGCCGGGGCTGTAGACTTTTCGCACGATGAGGTGGAGGAAGAAATCGAGGCCTGCAAATCGCCCGGCACCGGTAGCCGCCAATACGAAACACGCCAAACTCTCGATCAATTGGTAGTTCGACGAGCCCGGCCCCGTCGTCGGTGGGTACTGGCTCAAAAACACCGAGAACAGGAACGCACCGACTGCCAACGCTGCGACAGGGGTGAACAGTCCCACGATCAAGCACCACCCCATGATCACATCAAAATAGGGGACTATGCGGTCGATCACGCTCGTGTCCATCATCGCTAGACGAGGTCGCACCAGTTTGTACGGAGGACGACTGGCCAGCTGTTCGTCGGTAGCCAGCTGATTTTGGGCGGTTTCGTAATTTTCCCAGATCAAATCGATCTGAGACAGCGTCGCGGAAATCAGGTCTCGAAGTTCTTTGCGGACCATTTCTCGCTGCCCGCCCAAGGAGGTGACGCCGTCTCGAACAGGGTCTGCATCGAGTTTCGCGATTCGATCGAGGCCGAGACGGTACTCCTGGACCGCGTTGGCATTGAGCTCGATAACATAATCGTACTGATCGACTGCTTTGATGTAGTTGTCTTGAGCGGCTGCCTGTTGCTTCTCATCGAAGCCAAAGTGGTCAGCAATTTGATTGCGGTAAGTCGCCCATACGATTTGGGTCTGATTTTTATCCAGCCGCGTCGCTCCGTCATAATCCCAGACCATCTGACGGAAATCGTTGGCAAATGGTCCTTTGGCGTTAGCAAAGAAGGGCTTTGCCGACCAATTATCATCGCGGAATTTCTCCGACCCTTCGCTGAGGAAGTGAAATCCAATCGTGATCCGCAAGAGAACCAACATGGCGATCGCCAGGTATCCCAGGATCCGCGGGGAGAGCCCGTAGCCTACGGCCAGACGAAGCGGGAGCAGTAATATTTTGGCCACCGAGTGGGGTCTCCAAACGAACTCAAAAAAGGGGAGATTTCGCGCGCATTTCGCTGCGAGGCGGGGCAACAGTATGGCAGCCCAAAGACCATTCGCCAAGGATAGTTACGGAAAACCCGTCGACAAACTCGAACCACCTTGCGCTGTAATGCGGACTCGTTAGATTAGCAGCAGCCCAATGGCACTATTGGATACCCCCATCGAGCCCTTCCCAACCGGAGCCCCGTGCCTGTGTCGATTTCCATCATGCGTCGCTTTACCTTCTGCGCGGGCCATCGGCTCGTCGGCCACGAAGGTAAATGTCAAAACCTACACGGCCACAACTACGTGCTCGAGGTCTACGTGACCGGTCAAGAGCAGGATGCCGTCGGTCGTATTCTCGATTTCAAGCAATTGAAGCTGCGCTGCAAGAACTGGATCGACGAACACTGGGACCATGCCTTCGTGCTGTGGGATCAAGACCAGAACGGACTCGACGCCATTCGAAGCTCACAACCGCACCGCATCTATGAGCTCGACTGCAACCCGACCGCCGAGAACATGGCCAAGCATTTTCTCGAGGTGGTATGCCCTGACATCCTCGGCGATAGTGGGGCAGCTGCCTTCAAGGTCCGGTTGTGGGAGAGCGAAGAAACCTACGCTGAGGTCGCATTGAGCGGATCATGAGCGAATTCCCATCCCCTGCCGATCTTGAGCCGAACGAGGCCGCCTCGCCGCGAGACAGTGACCGACCATGGCAACGGCTCGAGCAACTCGCCGATGCCGGCGACGCCGAAACGCTCGCGGAGTATCTCGATAGCCTTTCAGCGGGCGATCAAGCGCTCGCGCTGAGCCGCACCGACGAGATTCACCACCAACTCGTGCTGACCACGCTCGCGGTCGAGGACGCAGCCGAATTGCTCCGTCACCTGAGCGAGAGTCAAGCCGCGGAACTCGTGGAATCTCTGCCAGCGGCAGAAGCAGCCGCGATTGTTTGTGAAATGCCCAGCGATGAGCAAGCTGACTTGCTGGGCGATCTCGATGACAACCAAGCCGCGGCGATTCTCGAGGCGTTGCCGCGCGCCGACGCCACGGCCGCTCGCGAGCTCGCTGCCTACAGTGACGACGAGGCGGGCGGGTTGCTGGTCCGTGAAATCCTGCGTTTCAACCGCTCGACGACAGTCGCCGATGTGATCACGACTCTCTCGGAGAATGCGGACGAGTTTCGGGATTACGACGTGCAATATGCTTACCTCACCGATGATAACGATCGGCTCGTCGGCGTCCTGCCGATGCGGAACCTGCTGTTCGCACGGCGTAGCGATCCTGTCGACGACATCATGATCGCGAACCCACTGGCGCTATTGGATTCGACTCCACTCGATGATCTGATTGAGTTTTTCGATATCCACCATTTTCTCGGCGTCCCCATCGTGGACGCCGATGGCAGGTTGCTCGGTGTGGTCCACCGCAATGCCGTGGATTACGAAGCGACACGGGCTGCCGAGAGTGATTTTCTGAAGAGCCAAGGGATTATCGGGGGTGAGGAGCTACGCACGATGCCGTTGCTCCAACGCGCCCGGCGCCGGCTGAGTTGGTTGAGTATCAACATCGTTCTCAATATCGGTGCGGCCGCTGTGATCGCCATGTATCAAGATACGCTGGCTCAAGTGATCGCCCTGGCTGTTTTCTTGCCCATCATCAGCGACATGAGCGGGTGCAGTGGCAACCAAGCTGTCGCAGTGAGTATGCGGGAACTATCGCTCGGTTTGGTGCGCCCGACCGAAATGATGCGGGTGTGGCTGAAGGAAGCCTCGGTGGGATTGGTCAACGGCGCCGCCTTGGGCTTGCTCGTGGCCATCGTCGCGGTGGTCTGGGACGGCAACCCCTACCTCGGGCTCGTCGTTGGCGTGTCGCTGTTCTTCAACACACTCATCGCGGTATCGATCGGCGGCACCGTGCCATTGGTGCTCAAACGATTCGGGTTCGATCCCGCCGTCGCCAGCGGACCGCTGCTGACTACGGTCACCGACATGTGCGGATTCTTCCTCGTCTTGGGGACTGCGACCGCGATGCTCGAGCATCTGATCTAATCACGAACCGGCGATAATCGCCGGTTCGTAGCCCCGTCGCTACGCGTCCTCACTCGAACGCGTGCGTCGCCGCTCGTACTGCCTCAGCTCCACTGGCTGGCAACGTCGTCAGCCAACAGTGCCATGAGGTCATCGTCGTCGGAATCATCCTCGTCGGAGGATGCCACTTCCACGGAGGGAGCGACTTCCGACGCACCGGACACATCCGCCTGACTCTCGTCCTTGGCTTCACCGGCCAGTTCCGTGATCACCTGATCGGTGAACCTGTCTGCCTCCTCCGTCTCCGGTGTGGCGGCATCGACAGCCTGCGGAACAACTGGCTCGTTCGCCGATTGAGTCGACTGATTCAGCTGGTTGATGACTTGCAAGGCGTCGACTGCGGTGATGAATCCATCGCCGTTGACGTCAGGGTAGAAGCTACCGTTATCGCTGGCAGCCTGCTCTCCCGCAGCCTCCAGGCGTGTCATGGCGTTGATGACAATCAGTGCGTCAATCGCCGTGACGAGATTGTCGTCGTTGACATCCGTCGGCAGCGACGCGTTATGTAGCGGTTCAGGCGATCCGGTGATCGTGATCGTTTCCGAATCGTACTGAATGTTCTCGATCGGGACAGGCGAATCGTTCTGATCGATCAACGTGCTCTGGAATGGGAACCGGTCTGCAGGAGAACCCGTCACGGTCGTCGTGCCAGCGCGTTGGCCGCGGAAGTAGATCGTTGCCAACGTCGTTCCCGAGCCGCCCAAGTCTTGTTGGTTGGATCCGAACTCGTCAATCAATCCGGCGCGATCGTTGATCCCAACGGCAGCATCGAGCAGGAACTGCGGATCGAATTCAACGTCGAAGTCAAACGTGTTCGGGTCACCACCGTTGTCGACGGGGATCGTCGAGAGGAAGTCTCGGTTGTAAAGCACATCCAAGAAACCAGCAAAGACGGCTTCGGTCGGGGGCCGGCCCGATCCGAGATCAACCGCATCGATCCGGAGACCGAAGCGTTGCCCGACGGGCACCGAGGAAATCGGATTGCCGGCTTCGTCGACGAAGGTGAAGTCGTAATTGACTTGAGGGTCATCGACGGCGCCCACGGTCATGGAGACTTCTGCGACGCTACTGACAGTGCCGAATTGTGGGCTCTCGACGGTCAGGATGTAAGTGAAACTATCAAAGCCGCTCGCTCCGATACCCGGTGTGTAGGCCAGGTAGTCATTGGATAGGTCTCCATCGCTGCCGACGTCCACGCGGACAACCGAGCCGTTGCCGGGAGCTTGTTTAATCGTCAATGCCGTGACTGTGTCACCGGGACTGATCAAATCATTGGCGAGAACATCCAATCGAGCGACGCTGCCCGGAGCAATCGTCTGTCCTTGCGAGTCGATGCCGACGGGGAAGGAATCATCCAGGGCGACGGGGAAGTTGTCCCCGGCGGGTGAGATTTCAATCTGCGTCGAATCAAACTTGATCTCGTCGTAGTTGAGGACCACCGGGCCAGCGTCCGTGATCAGCGTCGTTTCACTGACGTCGGCATCAGCCGGGTCGGTCTTGAACGTCGCCAATCCAGCGCCGGTTGCCTTCATGGTGATCGTAAAGAGCTCGGCAAAGCCCGTGAACGACGCGCGGTCGCTGGTGCTGCCAATCGTTGCCAGGTCACTCGGCGACTGAACCGAGCCGACTTCATCGACGATTCCCGGGGTGAGCGTGTTGCCGAGTTGGAAGGTAGGTGTTTCGAATTGGGGGCCAAACGTGATTTCGAATGGGAAGCTGCCCGTTTGGCTCGCCACTGGCGTCACCAGTTCCGAAGTGTACAGCAGGTCCGTGAAGGCCGACTGCAAACCTTGGATCGCGACCGAATCGGGTTGCGAAATATCATCGACGGAGACACGGAGGTGGAATTCCTGTCCGGCTTGCAAACTCAGCAGCGGCGTGTCGTTGTTCGCATCGAGCAACTCGATCTTGAACTCGGCCTTGTCGTTGTCAAAGGATTGGGGGGTGAGCACGACCGTGACACGGGCCATCTCGGAGACCTGGCCCGACGCATCGCTGATCGTGTAAGAGAACTGTTCGGTGCCCGTGAACCCATCGGCAGGCGTGTAACGCACGCCGCGGCCTGCCGAATCGATCGTCAGCTGGCCGCCTTGGGTTCCCTGGGAGACCTGCGTGATCGTCAATCCACCGCCCACTGAGGCGATGTCGTTGTCGAGCACATTCAGAGGAACGTTCTTCTCGCTGCTCGAAATCTCAAAGGTGTCGTCCACGGCGATCGGGTTCGCGGTGGCGAATTGAACAGTGACCTGCACTGTCGCGGTGCCCGTGTTCCCAAAGCTATCGGTGACTTCGTATTCGAACGAGTCCGAACCGGTGAAGTTCGACGGGGGCGAGTAGAGTACGACTTGTTCGCCAGGATCACCCGGCCGGATGGTGACGATTGCACCGGCGGCACTGCGGGCGTCTACATTCGAAATCGTCAACGGATTGCTGGCCAAGTTCGCGTCGTTGCGAAGCACATCAATCGCGAAGGCATTGGCATTTTGGGGGACGGTGACGATATCGTTCGTTGCCAAGCCGCCGTTGTTGCCAGCGCCGAGAATGCGGATCGCATGATCTTCGACTTCGCCCGTATCGGCGGGGCCGCCGACTCCGAGTCCCGCCGTGTGGCTGTATCGGAACCGGCTGAACGTGTCGAGCACGCCGTCATCCGTCCCGTCGGCATTGATGTCGAACGAGGTCGGCAGCGTGATGTCAATGTTGTGCGTTCCTGTTCCGAGGACCGCATCGCTGCGGATCTGTTCTCCAGAATCCAGGAAGTCACCATCGGCGTTGAAATCGATCCAAGCTTGCAGGTAGCCGGGGCTGCTGTTGGTATTGGTCACCGTCACTTCGATCGTGCCGGTGCCACCGACACGCAGTGCACTGGTCACGACCACGCCATCTTCATCGTCGATTTGGTCGAACGTCGGGTCGACGAGGTCGTCGCCGGTGGCGCTCGCATTGGGTTGGCCGTCAACCTCTCGGTCGACCTGGGTACCGAGCGTCAGGCCGTCGGTCACCCCATGGCTCGGCCCGCCCGCGTCGACGGTGGTCATGTAGGAGTCCGGTGCATCTCCGTAATCACGCGATGGCAGGCCGCCGAAGTCGAAGTGGCTGCCCAGCGGAGCTCCGGTAAAGTTGACGATATATTCGTGCTCAGCATTGTTGGGCACGGTCGGTTCGTAGCCGGGTTCGGCGACTTCGCGAATCGCAAAGGGGCGACCGAGAATGGGCAGGTCGAGTTTGTAGTATCCGTTTTCATCGGTGATGTCGAAAGGCTCGCCGAGGTCGGGGCGGTTGTCCCCGTCCAAGTCGGCATAGATATAGCCACCCGCGATTCCGGGCTCGCCCGCGTCCAGGACGCCGTCACCATTGAGATCCGCAAATTTCCTACCCGTGACGTCAGGGTTGACTTGCGCGAATCCGAATGTCGGTCCCACTCCGCCACCAGTACCAACGGTGACCGACTGGGAAACAGGCGTTGTCGCCGCATAGTTGCTCGGCGACTCGATCTGCAGCGTTTGCACGCCAGGCGTCGCACCGGTGATGACATAGTCACCATCGCTGTCGACACTGGTCGATGGCTCGTTGAAATCTTGCGCCCCGTCGCCGTCGTAGTCGAGAAAGACCGTCGATCCAGGCACCAGGGGCTGCTGCGTTCCGCTGTTAGTCAGCACGCCGTTGAGACCCACGGTGACCAATTCCGTGCTCGTCGCCTCAGCGGGCCCCATGGCGATCGCCGTGTACGTGCCCGGAGCAGCAAAAATGGAGTAAGTTCCATCGGCGTCGCTAACGCCACTGGGTTCGGAAGCGTCGAGCTGGCCGTTCTGGTTGACGTCCAAATAGACGCGGGCGCCCGCCAGTCCCGGATCTCCCGAGCCGCTCCCATCACCGTTGAGATCAAAGAAAACCTCGCCGGTCAACGTGCCCGCCGTGCCGCCATTGTCGCTGGTGTTGCCTTTCCCTGTCGCCAGGGTCAACGACATGCTTTCGGCACTGAACAGGGTTCCAAACGTGATCACGCCCGCTGGGTCGACCGAGTCGGTGCGGTAACGAACCAGGACGTCATCGGCGGTTCCCAGGATACCGTCGGGGCCGACGCCGAGACCATTTTGTGCGTTGAGCGTTCCGCCCCCGTCAATCAGCGAGGGAACGGCGTTGGTGCCATCGGTGTGATACAAACCAAAGGTGTGGGCGAGTTCGTGTGAAGTCGTCGAGCCGAGTTCCAAGCCCAAGATATCTGCTTGGCTGATCGAAGCTCCCGTCGGGACCGTGGCCACGAAGTCGACCTCGTTGTCGACCCAAATCAATGCGGTCTCGGAGGGATCGAAGTTGCCGACGTCAATCGACTGAGCAATCCCCAGGGGTGGCACGACAAATTCAGGGAAAGAAGCCACCGAACCGAAAACGACCCGCGTGACGAGAGGATTGTTACCGGGATCGGGATGGTCGATACTGTTGAGAATCGTGATGCCGTATTGGCCGGGGACTCCGGTGGCGCTGTAGTCACCATTGGCACCGTAGTTGCCGAGGTCGGCGAATTGGTTCTCGACCGTTTGCGTGATCTGCCGGGCAATTTGCGTGTATTCCGCTGGTGAGGCCACTTCAACCCCGGCCAACGTCAGCGTTTGGCTGATATCGGGAACGCGGAACCGGCCACCGACCGGAAGGCCTGGCTCGGCAAAGTTCTGGTTGAATTCATCACGAGCAAAACTGCCACCGTCGAAGTCCAAGAAGACAATTTGCTGTCCGCCGATTGGCAAACTCTCAGTGACCGGGCGATACGTCCGCAGCCCCAAGGTGTAATTGGTGAAACCCGTGGTAGCCGACACCGAAATGGTATAGCGACCGTCACGCGGTACGACCTGGGCCGCATAGGCATTGCCTAGCGTCTGCAGAGGGGAATCGATCGGGTAGAGATCCGGCAGCGGCTGGTCCGGCGGCGGGGCATCCTGGGCAAACCAAATATTGCTACTCGCCTGGCTCGGATCGCTCAGACTGGGCAAGGAGACGTCGAACGAGGTGGCGGCACCGATGGTGGCGATATCAAGAATGTCGCCCGCTTTTAAATCGACGCTGTAGTAATCGATGTCGGTGACGAATCGACCTCCAACCTGTTGGAAACTAACGGCGCCACTGATGTCGATCGTGTCGCGTTGACCGCTGAGGTTGCCCAAGGGAACAAATTCGGCGTCGAGATACGTGTCGTTGAGCCCCCGGATTTGAGCCGATTCCTGCTCGTTGTACTTGAACGACGAAACCTGCCCGACGTTGCGGGGCCCGTCGTAATCTTCGGCACCTGGAATGGGGCCGAGAGGGTTCGCGGCGAGCAACTGCCGACTTTCCAGACCTTCCATTGTCAAGCGGCGGGATGCTTTACGCCGATTTTTCAATTTTTCGCGGCGACGAGAACGCCGGCTGCGGGCGGAGTCGGTGGCGTCCGAAGACTGCGAGGAAGACGACCAATCCGACGACGGTTGGGAAGGCTGGCGATGAATCATCGAGGGTCTCTGGCGGAGGGGGTCCGTGGGACCAGAACAGGAAAAGTTGTGTTAGCAGCGACGACGCAAATCAATGCGAAATTCTTGCAAATATACACGCGCTGACGAGCGAGTCTAATTCGACACATCGGACTGTCAACGAAATGCAATCCTTACGACGCGATTGTGATCGACAAAGTTCCCAGCTTTGGTAACCGCGCCGGACTTAATCGCTACATCCGGAACCCAAAACACTGGTATTTCGCGTCTCGGGCCCGTTGAAGTTTTCGGTCGCTGCCAGCGCTCAAACTGAGCCGTGGTGAAAATTTACCGACTGTACCGGTTATCGGGATTGAACACGGTCGATGTGTCTGATTGTGCCGCATCGGACGATAAGTCTAGTCGGAGCCTCCTTTGGATGCCTGCTTTTCATTGAATCGCCCACGAGAGTCACGATGCCCAATCACACTGCCGTCTGCCCCTCTTCCTCATCGACCCGCGAGCAAATTGTGGGAATCTGGCGACTGGGCCAGCGTTTCGCACAGGGTTGTGGTTCCGAACTGTCGCTTGCGCAGCCCGCCGACAGCCGGGGCAATCCCCGGTTTGACTATGTGCTGAAGTCCGTCAGGCAGCCCGCCCCCGAGGCCAGTGTGGGTTTACCGGCCCCCCAAGATACTCGCGAGGCCCAGCGGCGAATCATGCAGTCGATCGAGGTGGCGGGCGTCACTCACCCGAATCTGATCGCAGTGCTCGATGCCTCGGATGCGTCTCATGCGCCATATCTCGTGATGCCCCGGCTCGACACGGTCACGATGGACGAGCGAATTCGTCAAATCGAACACTTTGCCCTCCCCGTGGCTCTCTGGTGGACCCGCCAGGTCGCTCAAGCACTCGAGAAACTTCATTCGGCTGGTTGGGTTCACGGCAATGTCACGCCCGGCAATGTACTCGTTGACGCCAAGGGGCATGCGACACTGATCGATCTCGGCTTCTCCGCTCGCATCCACACACCTCTGCACCGGACCTTTCGGGGCACACCCAATTACGCTTCCCCCGAGCTAGCGACTGGCGGCACGGCCGCCCTGCCCGCGATGGACACGTTCGCCCTCGGCCGCTTGCTCTGGGGCAACCTCGCCGCCACCGCACCGGTGGCCCCAGCAGTGATTGAACCGGTCGCCGAACTGATCGAGCGGATGGTAGCCGACGACCCTCAGCAGCGCCCCGCGATCGGGGAAGTCGTCCAGCGGCTGCTGGCCCTGGAAATCGATACGCTTGGCGAACACATCGGCCCGGTACTGCCCGCTCGCGCCATCGCGGCCTAAGCAGAAACACCGTCGGTGGGGCTGCGTTGGGCTGTCCAAAGTCTGGGATGGAATCGATGATTGCTTGCGCCAGTTTTCTTCCGCTCTGTGGATGCCCCGGGCTACTCGCGGTCACTGCGCCAAATCGAAAGGCATAACGCTGTCATCACCGACATGCTCGCCAGCGTGCCGAGGAGCCCCAGGATGCTCAGCCGGCGAAGTCCTGTCATCGATGCGTTGGCAAAGAGCACAGGGGGGACTTCGTAGGCCAACATCAGCGATGACCCCAGGAAGACCGCGCTAGCCATCAACCCGACGACCAAGCGATTGACTGCGGGCGTGATTCGCTTGGGGTCAAGACGCAATTGCAGCTGTCCCAACCGGGCTTGGTTGAGAACCGCGAGCACCTGTTCGGGCGCCTCTTCCAGGAACGCTTCATTCTCCAGGTAGATACGGCGTGCCTGTCGCAAGCGACGGCGGGGTGAGAGTCGTCGCCACATCACCCGCCGCATGTATTGCTGGACGATTTCGAGGGAATCGAAACCGACTCCGAGCTCGCGCATCGTGCCCTCGAGCGAAATCAGCATTTTGATCAGCAACGCCGACTGGTTCGGCAGGGTGATGCCGTGCCGGTGCAGTATCTCGGTCAGTTGATTCAAGGAACCGCCGAGATCGAAGCGATCGAGCGACTGGCGTCCGAACGTGTCGACAAAATCGGCAACATCGATCTCCAGCGATGCTTGGTCCAGGTCCACCCGCGGGTTACCCACCCGGCGAATCAATCGCGTCAACCGCCGGCAATCGCCCGCGTGGATCGCGAAGAGCATCTCCTCGATCGATTCTCGCAGCGTTTCATCAATCCGCCCCGTCATCCCGAAGTCAAGGATTCCCAGCCGCCCGTCGGCCAGCCAAAACAGATTCCCGGGGTGGGGATCGGCGTGGAAGAAGCCGTCGTCAAACACCATCTTCAAATAGATCTTTGCCAAGCGCTTGCCAAACCCTGGCGGCAGATTCGCCTTGCTGAGCTGGCGTGGCTGCGGCTCCAGTGGCCCCTGACCGGCGCCGCTGTTCCGTCCGCTGGCCGCGTCGGTCGCATCGCCCGCAAACAAGCTGGCGAGGGTGACGCCCTCGAGCTCTTCCATCACCAACACGCGGCGACTGCACAGCCAATCGACGACGCTCGGTACGACCACTTGCGAGCGGTTGTCGGCGAGCATCTCGGCGAACTGTTTTAAATTTCCACGCTCTCGGTTGAAGTCGAGTTCATGCAGAATCATGGGGCGCAGTTGGCGGACCATGTCCGTTGGTCCCCACACAGCAAGCGTGTCGACTCGCGTGGCGAGCTGAGCGAGCCCATCGAGGACCTCCAGGTCCTGTCGCATCAGCCGATCGATCCCAGCCCGCTGGACCTTGGCGACGACGCGGCGCCCATCGGGCAGCACGGCGCGGTGGACCTGGCCGATCGAAGCGGTGGCGAGCGGCTCGAAATCAAACGACGCGAACTGCTCTTCAAAGTCGTCGCCCAATTCGCTGCGGAGTGTCGCGCGAACCTGCTCCGCACTGTCCGGCTCGACCCGGCCGCGCAGCCCCTTGAGCTCCTCAGCCAATTCGATGCCGACCAGGTCCGCTCGTGAAGCGAGCACCTGGCCCACCTTGATGAACGTGGGGCCGAGCTCTGTGATTGCCATCCGGATTCGCTCCGGCCGGGTGTACTGCGTCAAGGGCACGCCCGAACCATCGGTGATCCAGTTGCGAAACGGCAACCGGGGCGAACGGCTGAGCCAATCGGCTAAGCCGTAGCGGCGCAGCACCGCGAGAATCTCACGTCCGCGACGCAGATTGCGATATAGGCTCGGTATCGACGTCAGCTTCATGACGAGAATCGAAAAGGCCTGCCCGGCGGCAGGGGCCGCAGCTCGGCAGGACATGGCGGGGGCGAGCGATCAACGTACGATCGTGATCTCAGAATCGTACGATTGTGATCTCAAAATCGACGTTCATCAACAGACGCCGTGACCCACGCTCGCATCCTCGACGCGAAACTGCACGCTGGATCACCGACGCAACTTCCCCAAACTAATCACCCGCTGCCCAGCGGGCGCGCGATCGAGCGTGAAAAGTTCAGCCGCGACGCCCTGGCCGCGGGATTCTCGTGGACTGTTGCGAAGATGCCGGTTCTAACGCATCAGCGGATAAGCCGATGATTGCCCGGTGCTGCCCGGCATGTAGCCAGCAGGCTGGATGCCACTCGCGTTCGGAGATGATTCCCCGGACGCTGCCGACTTCTCCGTCGCTGGGGCGCTCTTTGTCGCGGCGGCCGTCTTGTACTCAGGCGAATCCGCCGTACCGCCGGGGAAGCTCTCGGTGGGGGCGGCATCGTTCACCGGAGTGCTCTTTGCTGGAGGCAGTCCCAATGCTGCGACGGCCGTGGCGTTGGCCGCAGGCGCCGATTCCGGCGGGGCGGACATTCCTGCCTTGGATGCCGGTTCGGCCGGTGGGGCCGCAGGCGTCGCTGCCGCCACTGTCTCGGTTGCTGGAAGAGGCATATCGCTCGGCAAGGCGAATCCACCGGTCTTGGGGGGTGCTGCTTGCGCGGTGGCTGCTGCGTCGGGGGTGGCCGAACCATTCAGAGGCGGCATCGAGAAGCTCGATCCAGCGGAACTGGAAGTCGCTGGCACATTCGGCGATGAGCTGGCGAGGGCCGCCTGGGGATCGGCAACAGGCTCCTTGCCGAGCTGATAACCCGAGGGCAGCCCCTGTGCAGCTGGCGGCTTCGTCGGTGAGGCAGCGGGCACGCCGCTGTAGCCATTGGCGCTCGCCGCCAAGTCGCTTGCCGTTGGATTGGCAGACGACGGGCCGCTCGCGGCAGGCTTGCTCGTGCGTCCTGGCAACGCGTAGGCTGGCGGGGCGGCGTTTTCGTTGGCCGCGAGGCTGGTTGATACCGTCGGCGGTACCGAACCGGTTGGGAACCCAGTCGGCACGTCGCGTGGAGCAGCCGTCGACTTTTTGCCTGCCAAGGCGTAGGGGTTGGCGGCCCCGGTCTCTGGTGTTTCCGATCCGGTCGGTGGCTTGGCGGTGGACGTGCCCGCGGCAACCGATGCAATGGCCTCCGGCGTGGCGTGCGCTGACGGCGGCGACGGATACGTGGTCGTCGGGCCTGAGCCGGCGAGGACCTCAGCGGAAGGCTCACTGCGACTGAACAGGTTCCAGCTCGACTTGCCCGTGCGGCAGCCAGTCGCTGGCAGCGTCGCGATCACACAAGCTGCCAACGCAGCTCGGGCAGCGCGGCGGCACCGGAGAACAGAGTGAGAGACGGTGGTTTCGGCGATTTCCGTTCGCTTCATCGTCGCATCCTTAAGAAGGGAGCGGGGTACTACTGATATCTGGGACGTCCTATCCATTCCGATCGACCGTTCCAATCACAAATATCGAGCCAATTTCGCAAAGTTTGACCCGTGGTAGGTATTCGCGACTGCCGACGTCAATGCCAGCTTGTCGCCGCTCGCACGGAAATCCAAGGAAATGAGGGCGAAATCGATCCTCGGATCGAGCGTTCGATTCTTCCGAACCTGCTCCGTCTGAGCCGCTGCGACGGACTCGGTGACGAACGACTCCTGGGCCGCTGGCGGCTCCCATTTGTCCACTTCGATCGGTTGACCCACTCGCCAGGTGTCATCCACTCGCCAGGTGCTCGTCGCTTTGACTCGGTGATGCCAGACGCACCAACTCGATCTCGTCGAGCTGGAGGACAGCCGTCTCGAGGTAAACGCCGACATGCCCACGCTGAAAATGCTGGTCAGCCAACGACAGGACAACACGGCCATTGATGCTGAGTTCGATGTAGCTGCCGAACGTGATCAGTTTGAACTCCGCTTGTCCCGGCGTGTCGTCCTGCCAAAAGGCGGCCTGCAAGCTCTCGAATTCCATCATCTGATCACCGGTGGCATCGGGATTGGTTCCCCACGCCCGTAGCTGAGCGACTCCCTTGTGCAGGTCGAGCGAGAGGTAGTAGCCATCACGGGTGTCCGGATCAATCCGGAAAACGAGCCCGCACTTGCCCCGGCCCTGCATGTCTAATTTAGCTTGGAAGCAGAAATTCTCCAGTTCGCCATCGAACACGAAGGCCTGAAAGCCGCTTTGGCAGGCGAGTTCTAAGTGCCCCTGATCGAGTCGGCAAACCTGTTCGCTCCGGCCGACATCCTCGATCAGCGGATTGACGCAGCGTACATCGATCGACTCACGACGGTAATCGCTGATCCCCTCAAAGGTGACCGCACGGATCAAGCCTGATTCGTTTTGGACCAACCGTTTGGGCGGCGGCATTAGGTTTTCTTGGGTCCGGTCGATACTGTGCATGGAATAGAAGTTCCACAATAGCCAGCCCTTCTCATCATGGCAGACACGGCCGGCGTAGTTGCCCTGGGCGAGCAATACGTTGTCGTGATAGCTCTGCCAATGTTCCCGCAGGGCGTCGGCGTGCCAGTACCGGATTTTGGCGTCTTCACGAATGCTGCCGATCAGGTAATGATCCTCGCCCAAACGGATCAGGTTGGGGACTTCGATGTCGTCGTACATGCGTGGGTGGTGCAGCGGTTTTTGGGCGACGAAGCGGTGCGGTGCGACCTCTTTCATCAATGCCACGCATCCGCGGCGAACGACGGGCCCATGGTTGGCCCGCGCCGACGCCAGCAGCCAGCCGTCTTGGCCGTCGTGGAAATAGAAGGGATCGCGGAAACTGATCCAACGCCGTCCTTCCTCGAGCGAAGCTTCGTAGTAGGTCGGATCCGGTTCGAGCGGAAAACAGCTCTCGCGGTCGAATGCCGCGTCGGCTGCCGGCATGCTCTGTTGCTGGCTGATCTGCCGGGCCCGCTTGACGCCTTCGGGGTCGTGCGGCCCCCGGTTATCCTCCCAGTGGACGGGCACCTTTCTCCAGTGAAAAAGGTCGTCGCTGAGCGCCAACCCAATCCGCTGGTAGTCGCCTTGGTCGCGGCGCGACAGCCCCGTGTAGAACATCCGCCATCGTCCCTCTTGGTGTGGGTCTGGCGAAACGTGCATCGTCCACAGCATCAGATCGTCCCAGCTACCGGGATTTCCGATGAACAAGGCGTTGTTCACCCGCCGCCAGTTCAACGCGTCGGTGCTCACCGCGTGAGCGATGAAATCGTGATTGGGCAGCACCAAGTGAAACAGGTGATATAGCCCATCGTGATACAGCACATCGACGTCACCGATGGTTTTCCGGCTGCCAGTGATCTCGGAAAACATGCGTCATCCAATCCATTTGAGAGTGAAAATATCCGCCGCCAATGGCGGCCACGAAGAAACGCTCGACTCGACTGGACTTCGCCGCCACGAGAACGCTAGAGTGAGCAGGTTCCCATGATACACCGATTTTTTGTATATCCACTCAGGAAGGACACGCCGCGTGTTTGTTGCCGCTTCGACTTTATGTTGGCCCGATATGGAACTCCAGGCTGCAATTGAGTTGCTCCAGGACCTCGATTTCACCGCCGTTGAAATCGCCATCCAAGAATCCGTCGGGCCAGCCAAACCGGGTGACCTGCTGCACGACGAAACCCGCGCCGTCCAAGTCCTGCGGGCCAGCCACCGGATGGACATCAGCGGCTATCGCTTGGAACTGGCCACCACGGGTGAGGAACACTACGAGCAGTTTCACGCGATGTGCCGGATCGCCAAGGCAACGAAAGTCGTCAACATTTCCGTTCCATCGGCCGAAAAAGGCACGCCCTTTAATGAAGAGGTCGAGCACCTCAAGCGGCTTGTCGCGATCGCCGAAGGCGAAGGGGTGCGGTTGAGCGTGCGGTGCATGCTCGGTTGCCTCAGCGAAGATCCCGATACGCTGCTCGTCCTCTGCAACAATATCGATGGCCTGGGCGTTGCTCTGGACCCCAGCGTCGCGCTGGTCGCGTCGGCGGGTAACCCGGCCGTCGCCAAAGCCATGGCCGCCGGCAAGGGCTTCGACCAATTGCTGAAATTCGTCACCAACGTGCAGCTCCGTGACACCAGCAAGGACGAATTCCAAGTCAGCGTGGGACAAGGGGAGATCGACTATGGCAAGATCGTCACCCAGCTCGAACGGGAAAAGTACAACCGAGCGCTGACGGTCGACATGTCACCCATGCCAGAACACGACCATCGTGTGGAACTGCGCAAACTACGCCGCCTCCTGGAGTCCCTGATCTAAGGTATCCACCGTGACTGGCACCCCAAAAGTAGCCGGACCGCTCCGCCGGTCCGAGCTAAAAAACACAGCAAGACCGCCCCGCCGGTCCGAGCGAGAGAACCCAGCCAGACCACCCGGCCAATCTGAGCAGGCAATCCCTCCAATACCGCAACTTGCATCGCAGCGGGATAGCGTCGCCCACAGCTCCGAGGCGATGGCCCGTCGTCTATCGGCGCGTTTATCACAATTGCAGACCAGCCCATCGCAGCAGCCGTTGCAGTGGAACATGACGCCGCAACTGGCCTATGGCCGGCATCGGGGCCCCGCTCGCATGAAATCGCGGCAAGCCGCTGTGGCGGTCGGGATTTACGAAGATCCCGAACAGGGCTGGATTGTGCCGCTCACCCGGCGGCCCCACGCGCTGCGGCACCATGGCGGCCAAATCTGCTTTCCCGGCGGCCGTATCGAGCCCGGCGAAACGCCCGTTCAGGCCGCCCTGCGAGAGTTCGAGGAGGAACTGGGGATCCCCGCCGATGTGATCGAGATATGTGGCGAGTTGCCCCGCCAGTTCGTCTACGCCAGCGACAACTTGGTGACCCCCGTTGTCTGTGTGCTGCGCAAACCCACTGTGCCCTGGCGACCCGACCCGGGCGAAGTCGACGAAGTGATCCATCTGCCTTTTCAGGTCCCATGCCAACAAGCCCCTGTGAACTCGATTTGGCACCAGCGGGCCGTCCAAGCGGCGGCGGAACCGCAAACCGACGTGGCCCAGTTTCGCTTTCGAGCACCCGCGTTCATTTACCAATCGATGCGAATTTGGGGCGCCACGGCAGTGATCTTGGACCAGTTGGCCCAGTGTTTGCTGCCTGTTCCAGCTAGCTCCTCCGAGCGAACGAATCTGCCAAGTTGGCCGATTCGCTGTTTTGACACAGCCGAGGCCACTGGTATACGAACCCCTTCCCGGTAAATTGTGTCTATCCTACTCAACTCTCCTTTTTAGCAGGAATCACTCATGGCCTCCGATGCGGTAAAAGAATTCACTGACGACAACTTCGACGCGGAAGTCCTTAACAACGATGCCGCCGTGCTCGTCGACTTCTGGGCACCTTGGTGCGGCCCCTGCCGGCAAATCGCCCCCATGATCGAAGAACTCGCTAGCGAGAATCCGAGCGTCTCGATCGGCAAGATCAATATCGACGAGAACCCAGGCGTGGCGCAGAAGTTCGGTATCAACAGCATCCCGACTCTGCTGCTCTTCAAGGATGGCGAGATCTCCGAAAGCTTCGTCGGTGTTCGCCCCAAAGCAGCACTGCAGGAAGCCATCTCAGCGGTCTGAATTGATTTTTCTGCTGGGAGCCCTCAAGTTCCCCAGCGAAATAGTCGAAGGAACGGGTAGCAACGAAATTGACGCATCAGGAAGAAAAAAACAGGCTTGCCTGGCCTTCCTAACCGGAGCAATTTCTGCGAAGTTAATCAGGACCTCCAACGTTCTCCACGAGAACGTTTTACCGCAGAGAAATTTGCTGGTGGACAGAGGTGATTGACAGGGCGACGTGGCCAAGTGGCTAAGGCGAAGGATTGCAAATCCTTTATTCGTCGGTTCGAATCCGACCGTCGCCTCTTTTTTGCTGTTGTCTCGGATTGACCAAACAATCCAGTCGACACACAATGAAATCTCGCTGACCGCAAGAACCCTCCAGGCTCTTGCCCAGCAAAACGAGGCGACGATCCGTCGCCCGCCGCCCTTGTAGCTCAGTTGGTAGAGCAACGGACTCTTAATCCGTGGGTCCTAGGTTCGAGCCCTAGCGGGGGCACTCCACCAAAAGCCGTGCTTCGCTTGCGAAACACGGCTTTTTTTGTGGCTGAATCGCTCTGGATGCTCGGAATTGGCACCGATAACGCGGCGGGTATCTCGTTCGGGGCATCGCTCGATTGGTAACCCGCTGCGTCAGCGAGGAAGAAGCAGTGCTTTGCGTCGCGCGCGGATGATCCTCGCTCACGCGTCGGGTTACCAAGCCTACTCCGCAGGCTCGGGTATCGCTGTCCTTTTCTCATTGGGGTCGGCAGGGCTAACGCGACCGGTATCTCGTTCGCCGCATCGCTCGATTGGTAACCCGCTGCGTCAGCGAGGAAGAAGCAGCTTTTGCGTGGCGAGCGGATGGTCCTCGCTCACGCGTCGGGTTACCAAGCCTACTCCGCAGGCTCGGGTATCGCTGTCCTTTTCTCATTGGAGTCGGCAGGGCTAACGCGACCGGTATCTCGTTCGCCGCATCGCTCGATTGGTAACCCGCTGCGTCAGCGAGGAAGAAGCAGCTTTTGCGTGGCGAGCGGATGGTCCTCGCTCACGCGGCGGGTTGCCAAACCTGCTCCGCAGTCTCGAGTGCCGCTGCGTTCTTCTCTTATACATGCGCTTCGTTCTGACACGTATACTCTACGAGTCGTCCAGTTCGACCCGGGCCAATCTTCTTACCAACACCGAAACAAGATGTTTCATGACGAGCAATTTCTCTCAGACAGCGGCCTATATCTGGTCACTTGCCGATCTGCTTCGCGGTGATTTCAAGCAATCCCAGTACGGCCGCGTCATCCTCCCGTTCACGCTCCTGCGGCGACTGGAGTGCGTGCTGCAGAGAAGCAAACCCAAGGTGCTGGAGCAGGTCGAGAAGCTGGAGGCGATGACGGGCCTGGAATCCGAAGCCCGCGACAAGTTCCTACGAAAAGCGGCCAAGCAGTCGTTCTACAATACCTCCGCAATGGATCTGTCGAAAATGGGCAGTGCGGACATCAAGTCGAACCTGCTCTCGTACATCGACAGTTTCTCCCCTGACGCCCGCGAGATCTTCGAGCACTTCAAGTTCGCCGAGTTCGTCGGCCAACTCCAGGACGCCAATTTGCTGTACAAGGTCGTGCAGAAAGTCGCCCTGACCGACCTCAGCCCCGCTGCGATCAGCAACCACGACATGGGGCTAGTCTTCGAGGAACTCATCCGGCGATTTGCCGAATCCAGCAACGAAACCGCTGGGGAGCACTTTACGCCGCGTGACATCGTCCGCTTGACCACCTCGCTGGTCTTCATGGAAGACGACGACGCCCTGACCGACTCCGGCATCATTCGCACCATCTACGACCCCACAGCGGGAACGGGGGGGTTTCTGTCCAGCGGGATGGAATACGTCCACGAATTGAACCCGGCAGCCGTGATGCGTGCCTTTGGCCAGGAATTGAACCCCGAAAGCTACGCCATCTGCAAAGGCGACATGCTGATCAAGGGCCAGGACGTCAGCCGTATCAAGCTGGGCAATACGCTCAATGACGACCAGCTGTATGCGGAGAATTTTGATTACATGCTATCCAATCCGCCATTCGGCGTGGATTGGAAGAAGGTCGAGGGCACCGTCAAAGACGAGCACACGCTGAAGGGGTTTGACGGGCGATTCGGGCCGGGGCTGCCCCGAGTCAGCGATGGGTCGCTACTGTTCCTGATGCACCTGATCAGCAAGATGCGGGACTACGATGGGAACCCGACCCGTAAGCGAGGAACACAAAACAACGGCGGCCGGATCGGCATCATCCTCAACGGGTCGCCCTTGTTCACCGGCGGAGCAGGCAGCGGTGAAAGCGAGATCCGGCGGTATATCCTGGAGAGCGATCTGCTCGAAGCCATCGTCGCGCTCCCCACGGACATGTTTTACAACACCGGCATCGCAACCTACATCTGGATTCTGTCCAACAAGAAAGAGCAGCAACGCAGGGGCAAGGTCCAACTGATCAACGCTGTCCATCTCTATCAAAAGATGCGCAAGAGCCTCGGCAGTAAGCGGCAGGAAATCGGCGAGGATGACGTCCGGTTGATCACGCGAGCCTTTGGCGGCTTTGAAGCGATCGAGAGCTACCGTCTCGACAAGGAACCCGACGAGAATGGTAACCCGAAGCGTCAGCGAGGATCGAAAAAGAAAGCCGCGAAGAAAACCTTCGGCAGCAAGATCTTTGCCAGCCACGAGTTTGGCTATCGCCGGATCACGATCGAGCGACCACTGCGGCTATCGGTCCAGTTCTCCGACGAGCGAATCGAAACACTTCGTTTCCAGCCCGGCAAACTCAACGCGGCCATGCAGAAGGTCTACGAACAGTTCCCTGAATCCTTCTCCGATTCTGGCTCCCCTCGCCCCGTTTCGGGGAGAGGGGCTGGGGGTGAGGGGCTGTCCGGCAAGTCATACGGCAACCTGACGGAAGTCGAAACGGAGGTTCGAGCGATGGTCAAAGCTGACTTCGCCGACCTAAAAGAGAAGCAGATCAAAGACTTGCTAGCCGTCAAAACTTGGACCAACCAAAAACAGCTGCTCGACATCGCCACCCATCTGCAGGCGGCTATCGGAACCGAGCAGCACGACGACTTCAATGAGTTCGAGACCACGCTGAAAGAAGCGATCAAGACCGCCGAAGTCACGCTCGATGCGAAGCAGAAGAAACAAATCATCGCGGCCGTCAGCTGGACCAACCCCGACGCCGAGCCGGTCATCAAGAAGGTACTTGGAAACCCGACGCGTAAGCGAGGGTCTACACCCGAAACCAGCCTCGCTCACGCGTCGGGTTACCAAGCCAATCCAACCTACGGCACGTTCGAGTACGGAGGCCAAATCGTTCAGCTCCAGCCCGACAGCGATTTGCGAGACAGCGAAGACGTCCCCCTCACCGCTGAGACCGCTCGCGGAGCCAATGTCGACGCTGTCAATGAAACGTACTTTCTCGGGGAGGTTGCCCCGCACGTCCCCGACGCCTGGATCGACGCGGGCAAGTGCGACTCGAAGGACGGGCAAGTCGGCATCGTCGGGTACGAGATCCCCTTCAACCGTCACTTCTACGAGTACGAACCACCACGGCCATTGCAGGAGATCGACGCCGAGTTGGATGAACTGAGTGGAGAGATCATGCAGATGTTGCAAGAGGTACACTCGTGAACGCCGTTTTGCAGCAGCACTACGCCAACATGATTTCGTCGAGTGTCGAGTGGGCCGAGATGACGCCAGGCCACTGGGAGATTCAACATCTTGGACGACTCTTTCGCGAGAGTTCGCGAAGAGCCTCAACACGCACTGAGCTTGGCTATCCAATTCTCAGTGTATCCATCCATGATGGGATTTCCGACAAGGAGATGAATGAAGAAGAACTGGATCGCAAAATCACGCGAAGCGATGATCGTTCTCTCTACAAAGTCGTTGAGGAAAACGATCTCGCGTACAACATGATGCGTGCATGGCAAGGTGGTTTTGGAGCAGCACAGGTCAACGGCTTGATCAGCCCTGCATACGTTGTCTGCAAGCCGAGAACGTCGCTTCCATCTCGGTTTTTCGAGCTGCTATTGCGAACGCCGACTGCAGTCACTGAACTGAAACGCTTCTCGCGCGGAATCACAGACTTTCGATTGCGACTTTACTGGGATGACTTCAAGAAAATTGAAGTCGCCGTTCCACCGGAATGTGAACAAAAACAGATACTTGCGTTTCTGGACTACGAGACGGCGAAGATTGATGCGTTGATTGAGAAGCAGCAGCAGCTCATCGCGTTGCTCGGGGAGAAACGTCAGGCCGTCATCAGTCATGCGGTCACCAAAGGCTTGAACCCCGACGCCCCCATGCGAGATTCCGGGGTCGAGTGGCTGGGGGAAGTGCCGGAGCATTGGGAGGTGTGCCGACTAAAACACAATGTCCGTGATGGCGGAATACAGATGGGGCCGTTTGGAACATCGCTGGTTAATGTTTTGCGCGAACCCGCAGCTTACTGTGTGTATGGACAAGCGAACACGATATCGGGCAATTTCATAAATGTATCGCGTTGGTTGCCAGCGGCGATCTTCCGTGGGCTAGCACACTACAAGCTTGTGCCGGACGACATCGTTTTGACACGAAAAGGGAGCTTAGGAAATTGTCGAGTTGTTCCGAAGGATGTGCCGGAAGGAATCATAGACTCAGATACAATTCGCATCAGAACTCATTCCGGGAAGCTCGACCCGAAGTTTCTCGCGAAGCTCATGCACGATGCACACTACGTTTCGGTGCAGATCGACTTGAATCGGCGCGGCGCGATTCTGCCGGGACTAAATTCTGCTGTTGTTGGAAACTTGCTGCTGGCGGTTCCACCGTTGAAGGAACAGACAGCGATCTTGCTTGACCTGGCAAAAAGAACCACAGGGATCGATGACGTTATCAATAGCGTATGCGATCAATTGGCACTTCTGAATGAACGCCGTACCGCCCTCATCTCCGCAGCTGTCACCGGCAAGATCGACGTGCGAGATTGGCAGCCGCCTTCAACCGACCCGATACAAGCAACTAAACCGGAGGTCGCATGAACGCTAATGGTAACCCGACGCGTCAGCGAGGATCTACCGACATCGATCCCATGCCCGCCTCGCTCACGCGTCGGGTTACCATGAAGGCCGCCTCGCTCACGCGTCGGGTTACCATGAAGCCCGCCTCGCTTACGCGTCGAGGTACCAGGGGAAATGGTTGATGGATAGTCCGATTGCGTTCTTTATCACCGTAGCAACCTACGGGACTTGGCTTCCAGGGGATCAACGTGGTTGGGTCGAATATCACAAAGGTTGGCAATTGCCGGATCCTGTGCGGGAACTTGAAGCCGCAGCGAAAATGACGGAAGACGCAAAAATCCTCCATGATGACCAACGTCAAATTGTCGAGTCTCAGGTCCGCGAAACGTGCGTCCATCGCAAGTGGGTTTGTCACGCCGTCAATTGTCGGACAAACCACATGCATGCGGTCATCGGTGCGTTTGAGACTCCACCGAAGAAAGTGAGAGGCGATTTGAAAGCGTGGTGTACGCGTCGTCTGAAAGAGAACTCGATGCCACAAGCCACGGAGAATTGGTGGGCTGATCGTGGTAGCATTCGCTGGGTGTTTGACAACGAAGGGCTCAGCCAAGTCGTCTGCTACACACTCGATGGACAAGACTGGGAGCCCGACGCGTAAGCGAGGAACAGACTCGTCTGGGAATCCTTGCTCACGCTGCGGGTTAAGCAGGTATGGCCAATTTATTCTGCGGAACATCTGATGGTAACCCGACGCGTGAGCGAGGAACTCGGCGTGAATCCTCGCTGACGCGTCGGGTTACCAGAAAGCATTGCGATTCATTCTGCGGAAATAATTTTTGCCGTCCTGCTTACATGGGAATCCTTGCTCACGCTGCGGGTTACCATGGACGCGACATGACCCGGACGAAACCATGAGCACGATCGGCGCAGAAAAAAACCCCGTACTCACTATGCCTTGCGGCGTGCCCCAAGTGGAACTTGAGCCTTCGAGAGCGACAGGGTCAACCTGAGTATCGGTCATCGGACGATCAACGTCAAGTGAATTGCAAAACCCGGCGAAAGATTAGCCATTGGCTGTCAGCCGCCCCACGCACCACCCTAACCAACCGAAGAGCGGAATGAACGCTGACGCCAAAGAAGCCGCTTTCCAGCAGGACATCATTGACCAGATGGTGTCGGGCGGTTGGAAACTCGGAGACCCGGCAAAGTACGATCGCAAGCTGGCTCTCTACATCGAGGATTGCCTGGAGTACGTCAAGTCGACCCAGTCCAAGGCCTGGGAGAAGTACGAGCAATTGTACCCCAGCGGTGCCGAGCAGGCCTTCATCGACAAGCTCGCTGCTCAGCTCTCCAAAGCCGATCCGCATGCCAGCGATAAATCGCTTCGCACCTACGGCACCCTCGGTGTGCTGAGGCACGAACTGCGTGACAAATCGGCTTCGTTCAAGATGTGCCAGTTCAAACCGGAGCACGGACTGAACCCCGATACGCTCGCCATGTACGAGGGCAATATTCTGAGAGTCGTTCCCGAGCTGGTTTACAGCCCGTGGACAGCTAGCAATGGTAACCCGATGCGTAAGCGAGGGATAGAACCAGCCGACGGGGTATCCACCGACGAGCCCCTCGCTCACGCGTCGGGTTGCGATGATGACGGTCACGAGTCCCTCGCTCATGCGTCGGGTTACCATGATGACGGTCACAAGTCCCTCGCTCACGCGTCGGGTTACCATGATGACGCTAAACAAGCCAAAAAGTGGCGAATCGATTTGACGCTGTTCGTCAACGGCATTCCCGTGGCCACGATGGAGCTGAAGAGTGAGTTCAAGCAGGCGATCGAGAATGCCAAGAAACAGTACCGCAAAACCCGACTTCCCAAAGATCCGGAAACGAACAAGCCCGAACCGCTGCTGACATTCAAACGCGGTGCGTTGGTCCACTTTGCCGTCAGCCAGTACGAAGCCGCCATGACGACGCGGCTGCAGGGTGACGCAACCACGTTCCTGCCATTCAACAAGGGGACCAAGGAGGGTGGCTCAGGCAATGACACGCCCGAGGACGTTGACGCGTACGCCACCGGCTATTTGTGGAACGAAGTGCTGGCACCGGAAAACCTGCTACAGATCATTGGCAGGTTCATCCACCTGGAAATCGACACCGAGGAAGCATGGGACGGTCGGAAGTCGAAGAAAGAAAAGCTGATCTTCCCTCGCTATCACCAGTGGGATCTTGTCCGCCGCCTGATCCGCTCCAGCCACGACGAAGGTCCCGGTCACAAGTACTTGGTCCAGCACAGTGCCGGCAGCGGCAAGTCCAACAGCATCGCGTGGACGGCGCACCAGTTGTCGTCACTTTACGATGACGCTGGCGAGAAGGTTTTCCACAGCGTGATCGTCGTCACCGATCGCACGGTACTAGACGATCAGCTGCAGGATACGATCTATCAGTTTGAACATGCCGACGGCGTTGTCGGTCGGATCAACCGACAAGAGGGACAAGGCAGCAAGTCTGAGAAGCTGGCAGCTGCTCTGGAGAGTAGTCAGCCCATCGTGATCGTGACGATTCAGACATTCCCTCACGTGCTCAAGGCGATCGAGAACAGCGTCAGCCTGAAAGAGCGGAACTACGCCATCATCGCCGACGAAGCCCACAGCTCGCAGTCTGGCCGCACGGCGGGCAAGCTGAAGGAAGTGCTGATGACCGAGGCGTCGGATGAAGACGTCGAGATCACCTGCGAAGATGCCGTGATCGCCAGTGTGGAAGCTCGCAAGGGTTCGGCCAACCTCAGCTACTACGCATTCACGGCGACCCCCAAGAGCAAGACGCTGGAGTTATTCGGTCGCCTTCCCAAACCAGACGAACCGCCGTCGAAGCGAAACAAGCCCAAGGCGTTCCACGTCTACAGCATGCGACAGGCGATCGAGGAGGGCTATATCCTGGACGTGCTGAAGAACTACACCAGTTACAAGGTCGCCTATAACCTGGCGCAGAAAGTTGCCAAGCCCGACTACGAGGTCGACGCCAAGAAAGCCAAAGTTCGACTCGGCCAATGGGTCCGCCTGCACGATCATAACATCGCGCAGAAGGTCAAGGCGATCGTCGAGCACTACCGGCAAACCGTGATGGGGCTGCTCAACGGGCACGCCAAAGCGATGGTCGTCACGGGCTCACGAAAGGAAGCGGTGAGGTACAAGGTCGAGTTCGATAAGTACATCAAAAAGAAGAAGTACAGCCACTTGGCGGCACTGGTCGCGTTCTCAGGCGAAGTCGAGTTCCACACTGATGATCCCAACGCGGCAGGACTGCTCGGCGAGAAGTTCACCGAGGGCAGCATGAACCCGGACTTGAAGGGGCGCGATCTCCGCAAGGCATTCGATACTGGCGAGTACCACGTGATGATCGTCGCCAAGAAGTTCCAAACCGGTTTCGATCAACCCAAACTCTGTGCCATGTACGTCGACAAGAAACTCGGCGGACTGGAGTGCGTGCAAACCCTATCGCGTCTCAACCGCACCTTCCCCGGTAAACAAGACACGTACGTTCTCGACTTCTACAACGAACCCGCCGATGTCCTCGCAGCGTTTCAAGAGTACTACGAAACCGCCTCGCTGCTCGATGTCTCTGATCCCAATCTGATCTGGGATTTATACAACAAACTACGAGCAACGGGCATTTTCCTTTGGACCGAGGTCTGCCAATTCAGCGAGGTCTACTTCGTCAAGAGCAAGAGCAATGCCGCGATCAGTAACGTGTGCCGCCCGGCAGTGGATCGGTGGCAGTCGAGATCCCAGGCAGCGAGAGCCGATTTTGAGAAACACCGGAAACTGTTTGGGCACGCCAAGAAACTCGGCGACCCCACTTTCATCGCGAACGCTGAAACCGAAATGAAGGAGGCCAAGAAGAGGCTCGACGAGCTAGGGATCTTCCGCGCCGATCTCATCTCGTTCACTCGATACTACGAGTTCATGTCGCAAATCGTCGACTACGACAGCACCGACTTGGAAAAGCTGAACCTGTACGCCCGCCACCTCGCCCCCCTCCTTCGCGAAGAGGCCCCTAGCGACGAGCCCATCGACCTAACCTCCGTCGACATGACCCACTATCGCCTCTCAAAGATCAAGCAGCAGGACCTGCAACTGGTCAAAGAGGGTGCCGAGGGCCTGCAGGTTGGCACCGACATCGGGTCGGGCAAGTCGAAGTCGAAGGAAGAACTTTGGCTCTCTGAGATCATTGCTCGGCTGAACGAATTGTTCATCACCGACGGTCTCACGGATCAAGACATCATCAACTACGCATACACCATCCGCGACAAAGTCCGAGAGAACGACCGAGTCATGGATCAGATCGCCAACAACTCGCCCGAACAAGCATTGCTGGGCGATTTCGCCGAAGCACTCGACGACGCGGTGATGAGCAGCAGCGAGGCGCACCAGAACCAGATGACCCAGTACCTCAACAATCCGGAGCTAGCCGCGAAGTTCCAGCGAGTGATTTTCGATTTGTTGTTGGCCAAGGGAGCCTGAGCGAGCGGAGAGGCGTGGCAGGTTGCCCGCTGGATCTCCAAGTCGCGAAACTCCAAACATGTGCTAGCGCAAGGCAGAATCGATCTGTGGCTACTGGGCGGCAACGTAGCTGGGTGGCATTCGCTCCCAGATTGGCAATGAGTAAAACTGGCACACGCTTCGGTGGTCGTGAGGAGCGGTGAGAGCAACTGCTGCAATGACCGGACCGGTGACAACAGCCCCTCCACTGGGTGCTTGATATGACTCAGCAAAAGGCCAGCGATTCCCGGCGGCGTTAAAAACGCCGTGTTTTGCGGGGTCGGCATTTGCTAGCACTTCGCCATGATTGTGGCGAGTCGTGGACTGCCAAAATTTTGCTGGTTTTCTATCATGAGAGGGTCCACAATCCTTCGGCATTGAGCACCCTCATCATGACAGACCAAAGGGTGTGACCGGCGTTCCGCCGGTCAACACGCGAGTGCCGGCGGTCTGTAGGGTGCGACAAGAGATCGGTTGGTGTGTGTGCGGTCTATGATCTTTGCTTTGCGTTCGTCATGGAATTGGTTCCAGTAATCGCTTTGATATGCGGCTCGAACATGCAGCATGCTTCGAGCACCCTCAAGAGACCAACGCATCCCACTGCGTTCCATTCGATCTTTCACTAAGTGCCGACACGCGCCTTCAATCACGCCAGAGCAAATGGGGTAGCCCATTGCGAGGTACTCATCGTACTTCATTCTCGCAGCGTGCTTTTCAAGATACCCCGTGATTCGTGCGCAATCCTCTGCGGATTCTCCGGCGAGCGTGTGGAGCGAACCCATGCGACGCAAGCCTCGGATGACGCCCTTGACGTCGCCAGCAAGTAACCGTGCCAGACGATCGTAGGTGAAAGCCTCTTTCATCTCACTGCTCTGGTGAAACAACGCTGCGGCTGCCCAAACGTAAACCGCTACGTGCAAAAAATCGAGTATCTCGACGGTTTGTTCATCACAAAAGTGCATCGCTGAGGTGTCCCACAATGCCTCCTGCCCATCCATCAAGACAATCAACTTCTGATCTTTGGCTCGACGTGATTGCACTTCGCTGCTGAGCCAGCCCCTTGGACACTGTCCAAGAATCATCGAGGCCAAGAAGATCACGGTAATGTTCGTTGAGACTGTTCATCCCACCAGTTTACAAAAACCAGCTAAAATCGGCTATCTGCCACTAAATTCCGAGAAGAACCAAGGATACTGACGCCCGCTTCGCCAAGGTGAAGGCGTGGAAAGAAGAACTCGATGAGTTTATCGCCATGGTGAAGCAGTGCAGCGAACAAGGTCCGCCGCCTACCGACGAAGCATGCCCGAAGCGTGATGTTGACGCCCGCTACGATCCCGATCTGGACGACGGTGTGATGATCAACAGCGCCGCCCTGTGGCCGCTGCTCGATCCGCAATGGAAAGATCCCAAGAAGTGGTGGAAGCAACTCGCCCTGGCCAATCCCAAAGGCAACAAGGATTACGACTGGTCGCATTTGGCGATGCGATATTGGCCGACGCGCGTCGACGAGAAATGCCAAGAGGATCCATCCCTGGGCGTCGCACACGGTTGCTTCTGGAAATACCACCCGGCCCGAGCCTGGGCATGGGAACTGCGTCTGCAAGATGAAATCGCCCCCGACTTCCGCATCGAAGAGACTCCCTACCGTGGCGACGGAGGCGACACCGAACATCGCGCCGCCTACCTCCGGGACGAACCACTCGAAGCCATCGCGGCGATCGAGAAAGAAATTCACCGCCGCCGCAAAGACACCGAAGGAAAAATTCTCCGCGAACTGACGATCCTCGAACCCGGTCTCTGGTCCGTCGAGGCTGAAGCCTGCTGGGACATGGAAACCCGCATCATCAAGAAACAAGAATTCGGCTTCCGCCTGATCGCCCCCGACGAAGAAGCCGCCCGCGCTGCGCTGCTGAAAGGAACTCCTCAAAAAGCCACGGGCCGCAACAAGCTGCTCCAAAACCGCGGCGGCGACTCGGGCTACTTGGTCGGATGGCAGGAGGCGGTCGAGGAAGCATGACGGATACACTCACAACCGCGCGACGTCACGGCCCCGTCTCCAAAGCTCTGGAGTCGGAGTTGCGCGCATTGATAGTCCAACATGACATTGTTATTTGGTTGGACGCCGGCAGCATCTACACCGACTTTGTCGACTCGCTCACGCAGATGCAGGCCGATGGCAAGTTGCCGTATGTAGTGCATGCTTTCCGAGGCAGCCATTTGCAATTGCTGTTTGACCTGCGAATGGTCAGCAGCTCGCCCAGTCGCCATCCGATGGTCATTCACATGCCGGGATTCAACCAGGAATCGGTGAAGCAGACTCCGATCTTGGAACTGTGTCTGGCCGGCCGCCGTTTTGAAAAGCGCTATTCGACCTTGGTGACGGAAACTGCAACGGGAAAAGTAACGCCTGAACAAATCAAAGCGTTCTTGACTGAAGGCGAGAAATCGCTGGTCGCCGCCGACGAGTGGTTTTGTGACATGTTGCGATCGGGGGGCAATTCGGTCGCTGGCCAATTGCATGCTTTGTCGGCGGAAGCGTTGCTGGATGATCTGCTGAGCGCGAACCCGATGCCGGATTCCGTCGCCGACCGAGTGGATGACGGTGCGGATTTAAAACCGATCTGGAATCGCTTGGGAGCGACCTTAGGACTGCCCGGCGACTGGCGAACTGATCTGCTTCGCGAAAGCCAACGCGACGAGTCCCAGATCGGGCCTAAGGACATCGCTTTCGTTGCCGCTGCGTGGGCAATGGCAGTCGAGTACGTCGATGACTTGGATCGTGATCCCGTGGATCCAAGATTGAATGATGCGTCTACGTTAGCTACGCCACTGAAACAAGCGTGCCGTTCGCTAGCCTGCTACTTACGCACAAATCATGTGAAGTTCTATCTGCGAACGTCAAACGATGCGGAGAACTTCCTAGAAGTCGAGAAGATAGCTGCCCGCGCGGAGGACTTGGGTAAAGTCGATACGTTTGAGTTTGAAGAGCAAAAGATTTTTGAGGGCACGTTGGAAGCCATCAAGGAAGAGAAATGGGAGGTGGCTCGAACTTGGGCGGATCGTCGGCTGAGCGGCGAATCGTTTTGGTTGCAGGAAGACCCACAACGGGAAAGCTCGTGGCGATTGCTGCTGTCGGCAGCGGTTCTAGGGGAGTCGATCGAGAAGGCGGGAGCGACCCTTGGCGAGCTCCATAGCCTGACCGAGGCGATGGACATCTACATTGCCAAGGGTGCAGCCGTTGATCGCGCCCATCGTCAAATGGAACAACAGCGACGGAGCTTGCTATTCCCCAGCTTGCCGCGTTACTACGATGTTCGTCAACCGCTCGACGCGATGCGTTTGCTGTGGCGTGACTGGGCGGACGCGTGGGCGATTGAGTTCAATCAGTTCTGCCAATCCCACGGGTTCTTGCCGAAACCTGAGTTTCGTCAACGCGATTTCTTTGACGATGTGGTAGTGCCGTTGTGCAAGGACGGTGATGCCGTGGCGGTCTTTGCTGTTGATGCGTTTCGCTTTGAAATGGCGACGGAATTGATGGACGAGTTTGAGTCGGCCAAGGCAACGACGGTCCACTTGAATGGCCGGCTGGCGGAGCTACCTACGGTGACGTCGGTGGGCATGAATGCACTTGCCCCGGTGAATCAGAAGGGAAAGATGAAACCGGACGTGAAGAACGGTTCGGTGCGCAGTTTCCATTCCGGTCAGTTTCAAGTGAAGGATCCGGCCAGCCGAAAACGGGCGATGCACGAAAAGGTCGGCGGCCGGACGTGTCCGATGTTGACGTTGCAAGAGATCAGTGGATTGGATGGCAAGCAGCTTCGTCGAAAGATCGCAGGTGCGAAGCTGATCTATGTGCACAGCCAAGAGATTGACGATGCTGGTGAAAAGGATCTGGGGCCAGTTGTTTTCGACTACGCGATGCAAAGTATCCGTGCGGCTTGGCAATTGTTGCGTGAGGCGGGCGTCAAGCAGTTCGTGTTGACCGCCGATCATGGGTTCCTGCTTCGCGACGGATTGTCGGAAGTTCAATCGCACGGACGAAAAGTCGATCCGAGACGCCGACATGTGCTGCGTCCACCTTCGGCGGACCACGACGGCGAAGTTCGCGTGCCGCTTTCGGACCTTGGTTACGAAAGCTGTGACCAACATTTATTCTTTCCATTGGGGACGGCGGCGTTTGATATTGGCAATAAGTCGCTGAACTATTTGCATGGTGGGAACTCGTTGCAGGAGCGATTGATCCCGGTTGTCACGATCAGCCACCGCGCTGCCGTCGGTGGACAGAATGAACGATACGGGTTCACGGATGTAAAGCGGGAAGAAGCGGTGGCTGAAATGCACTGCGTCACGGCGACCCTGACTCACATGAGCGAGCAAGCTTCGTTGGGATTTTCGGAGGGTTTGAAATTGACCGCTGCACTACGACCACTGGAAGCCGATGATGTGTCGCTGGAATTGGTCCAAGTGCGAGGTGGAGGTGCGAAACTGAAGAGTGGCACGATCGAGGCCACGGTGGGGACGCCCTTCGAGGTGTTCTTTCGTTTGAAAGGTAAATCGGACGGTCGCGTGCGTGTCGAGCTTTACCACCCTGCCGCCGACGCCGATGTCTCGCCGCTGCCGCTCCCCGATCGGTTTACTGTGACGGTGGTTGGCGGTGCGGGGGCAAAGGCCGAACCAGAGAGCGAAAAAACGCCGCCTAAATCTGTTGTTGATGAAATCGAGGATGGATCCTGGCTTCACGAATTAGAGAACGACCAGGTTCGCCAGTTCTTCAATCATTTGGAAAAGCACGGTACTGTGACCGAAGAGGAAGCCGCGTCTTTGTTGGGCGGTGCGCGACAGGCACGCCGATTCTCATCGAAGTTTGAGGCTTTCGCTGCAAAAGCTCCTTTCGAGGCTCGCATTGACGTCGTCGGCGGGATCAAGCGATATGTCCGTGAACATGAGACGGAGTACAAGATTATCAAGGATACAGAAGCACCATGACGGCAATGACCAATCGAGATATTCAGCACATCTTCGAGTCCCTCCGGAAGGGATTGGTTCCCGAACGTGGCATCGACGCTTTTGCAGTTGGCATCGAGAAGCTTCGCGGCGAGATGGAACGCCAATTGGAATTGGCGGAAGGCGGCGAGGGCACAATCAAGTTTCTCCGTGGCGGCTACGGGTGTGGTAAGACGTTCATGGCCCGGCTGTCCCTGCTGGATGCCCAGACCCACGGGTTCGCGACTAGCTTTGTTGTCGTCTCCGATAACGATCTGCGTTTCCATCGCTTCGATGATGTGTACCGAAAGGTGATGATCGAACTTGGCACGAACGTTTGTCCGCGTGGTGCGATGGGTGACATTCTGGACCGCTGGATCGGAAAGGTGGAAGACGCATTGATCGCGTCCGGCGAAGACGAGAACGCGGACGATTTCGATGCCAAGGTCCGCAAGCGACTTGACGACGACCTGGCGTCGATGACAGGCGGACAGGCACCTCAAGATTTCATTCGCGTCATCCAAACAATCTTTGATCTCAAACAACAGGGCAATGCTGCCGAAGCCGGCTCATTGATCTCTTGGCTCTGTGGCAGCGGCAACGTGGCTGCGTCGGCCAAGAAGGCTGCCGGTATCAAGGGTGACATCACCAGTCGCGACGCGTTGGACTACCTTCGTGGTGTACTGGAGATCGTCAAGGCGGCCGGCTACAAAGGTTTGGTGATCGTGATTGATGAAGCGGAAACCATCCTTCGCATGCGGAAGGACTCGCGTCACAAGTCGCTCAATGGGATCCGACAGATTGCCGATGCCGCAGGCTCCTACCCGAAAATGTTATGGGTGTTCACTGGAACGCCGGACTTCTTTGATTCGCGTCAGGGCGTTGCCGGACTTGCTCCGCTACACGACCGAATTCAGTTCATGAAACAAGGACGGTTTGCCAGCCTTCGGCAAGCTCAATTGGAATTGACGCCGTTTGATGCTGAAAGACTGCGCAGCGTCGCCGTCAAGCTTCGCGAATTGTATCCAACCAACGATCAATCTCGTATCGACAGCAAGGTCAGCATCGAATTCATCGACCGATTGGTCGATGAGGTAACGAAGGGCTTCAAGGGAGACGTCGGCGTTGTTCCACGACAGTTCCTTCGCCAGTTTGTGACGCAGTTGGACTTGGTGGACGAGAACGAGGATTACGATCCGATGACGGAGTACGGGTTCGAGCCGCAAGATCTTTCATCAGAGGAACAGTTGGCGATCAGTGGTGCGGCGCTCACTCAGGGCGACGGAGACGACGATGGCGAACCGCCCGTTGCTGAGGATATTTGGTGAGCGTCTTTTCTCAGTTTGCCCCTCGATTGCAAGAGGCCATCGTTTCACGTCTCGGATTCACGAGCCTCCGTCCTGTTCAAGAACTGGCCGGCGAGGCAATCCTTGCTGGTAAGAACGCAGTCGTGCTTGCTCCCACGGCGGGCGGTAAAACGGAGGCCTCGATCTTTCCAACACTTTCGGGCCTTGTCAGTGATCCGATCGACGGCGTTGGCGCAATTTATATCGCTCCGATCAAGGCGCTACTGAACAACCAGTCTCATCGGTTGGACCAATACACTGAAATGGTCGGACTGCGCCGATTCGTATGGCACGGTGATACGCCAACTAACGAACGCAACAAGTTCAAGAAGGAGCCGGCCGAGTTGCTGATGACGACGCCCGAGTCGTTGGAGGTGATGTTGGTTTCGCAAAGCGTTGATGAACAGACGCTATTTCGCGAGCTGCGTTATGTCATCATCGATGAGGTCCACGCCATCGCGGGAAGCGATCGGGGTGCGCACTTGATGAGCGTGATGGAGCGAATCGCAAAGTATTCCAAGCACGATCTGCAACGCATCGGGCTTAGTGCGACGGTCGGAAACCCCGAAGCGATACTTACCTGGTTGAAGGGGAGTTCACAGCGAGAAGGCGTCGTCGTGGATCCGCCCAAGAAACCATCAAGACGCCAGTTGCAAGTATTCCACCGTGCTGGGTTGGCTTCGACCGCAAATGAAGCTTCTCGAAAAGCTCGCGGTTACAAGAGTTTGTTCTTTTGTCAATCGCGTGCGACGTCCGAAGCGGTCGCCGAACAGATGAGGCGTGAAGGCACCGAAGTATTCGTTCACCACAGCGCAGTTTCCAAGGAAGAACGTCAATTCGCGGAAGAACAGTTCCACAGTGGAAGTGATGCCTGCATCGTTTGTACCTCAACGCTTGAACTCGGGATCGACGTCGGAGACTTGGACTACGTTCTGCAATCCGAGGCTCCCGATACCGTCAGTTCCTTCATGCAACGGATGGGACGAACAGGCCGACGAGGCGACACACCGGCCAACACAACGTTCTATTGCGAAACAAGCGAAGGCGTTCTACAAGCGATCGCGATCATCGAGCTGGCGAAAACCGGCTGGGTCGAAAGCATCGAAGTCAACGATCGCTGCTGGCCAGTGCTGATCCATCAGTTGCTCGCGATGTCCCTGTCCACCGGCGGACTGCGTCCAGAGCAGGCATGGGAACACCTATCTCGGTTACCGGACTTCTGCGGCATTCAGCGTGACGAATTCGATCGACTGATCGCCTGGATGATCCAAGACGGCTCGATGGTGCTCTCTAGTGGCCTGCTTTCTCTTGGTCCAACGGCAGAGCGTCGTTTCGGCCGTCGCAACTTCATGGAACTTTTTGCGGTCTTCTCAACACCAAAGACCTACGCCGTGATGACGATTGCTGGCCAGCCGGTCGGTTCACTGACCCAAGATTACGTCGATCGACTCGTCGAAGATGTCAGCAGCTTCCTGCTCGGTGGCCGAGCCTGGGCAGTGCACCAAATCAACCATGACGATCGCCGAATCTTCGTCATCCCGACCTCAATGGGTCGCCAGCCATCTTGGGGCGGCTTCTTGCCGCAATTCCTCAGCTACGACCTATGCCAACAAGTCCTCCAGGTCCTCACCTCAGCGGAAGACTATCCGTATCTCGAAACCGAATCACGCGAAGTTCTGCAAGAAGAACGCCGAAACTTGGGCGGCTTCCTCGACTCGGAACGTGGCGGCATCGACGGCGACACCGTGGAACTCCGTTGGTGGACCTTCGCTGGCGGCCGGATCAATTCAACACTCCGCGACGCCTTGGCATTCCTAGAGCCAACCTGGACGTTCACCCCCGACAACTACGCCATCAAGATCCGCGGCGACAGCCCAACATCCGCATGGCTAGGCGAAGCCATCGCCCAAATCTCCATAGACGACTTCTGGTCCAACGAGGCACTCCACGCCTCCATCACCGCCGCCATCCCCAACTACCGCCTAACGAAGTTCCAGCCTCTCATGCCAGACTGGGTTGAGCGTGAAACAGTGAGTCGCTATCTCCTAGCTAACAAGAAAACAAGACAATGGTTGAACACCATCTGTCAGGCTTGAATGCCGCAACCCGTGATACATTTGTGGCAGTCCGTTTTAGTCTTAGAAACACATTTTTTAATAACCAGATGCAGAAACATTTAGGAAAGTAATCGAATGCATTCTCCAATCAAGAGTTTTCGGATCGAAAAGCTTTTTTCGGACAGAGATATTGGACTGGACTTTGATTCAAACGTAGCCATTTTGGTTGACCCAAACGGGTCAGGAAAAACCACGTTCATCAGGGCCTTAGTATTGATACTCACTCGTAGATGGGTACAGCTTTCGCAGATTCCATTTGAAGCAGCTGAAGTAGTGTTCCACAATGGAAAGGCTCTCCGGGTGGAACGCAGTGAGTGCGAAGAGTATCTCGAGAATGCATCCATGTCGGAGAAGATAGCCGCCCAGTTTTCTAAAGCTGAAATCAACTATTTGCGAAACACCTTATTGCGCGGCGAAGAGAGCAATCTTACTCGCCGAGCGCAGCGATACGTCGGGATGTCAAGGTCGCAATTCCGCAATTTCCTTGTCCACTCACCTCGGCAGCAGCAATTGTTGTTCGAGGAAACGGTACCAAGCAACTTTGCGCGGCATGAAGAGACCCTAGACGAAAGCTATCCGCTTGAGACGATCTACTTTCCGACCTATCGACGAGTAGAGGCTGCACTTTCTCTTGTCGAAGATGATGATGACGAGCGAGGCAGTGACGACATGTCGATCCACTTCGGGATGAACGATGTCTCCTCTCAAGTCCAAAGAGTCACATCAGACATTCGCTCATCTTTCGTGGAATCTTATGCCAGAATCAGCGGGCAGATGCTGACGCAGCTGATTGACGGAATTCATGTCGAGCCAGACGATATCGCGGAATTGGCAAGTTCAGAGTACATCGAGATTGTCTTGGAGCGTTTGGGCGAGAACATATCTAAAGAAGACAAATCAAAGCTTCTCGATCTTGTTAGGTCTGACAAAATCCAAGCGGCCCATTTCAAACCTCTGGTTTACTTCGTGGGGAATTTGATGGCCGTATATCGAGAGCAAAGAGAGAAGGATGAGGCGATCAAGAGATTCGCAACTGTGGTGAATCGATACCTGAATGAAAAGGAGGTGATCTACAACGAAAGCAAGGTATCGCTGCAAATAAGAAATACTCGGACTGGCAATCTCGTTGAATTTCAGCATTTGTCGTCAGGGGAGAAACAGGTAGTATCAATTTTCTCTCGGCTTCATCTAAATGAAGACCGAGATGTTGGAGTATTTTTCGATGAACCAGAGCTTTCGCTCTCCATAGAATGGCAGCGACAGTTGCTAGCGGATATCTACCAGTCCGATACATGTAAATTCGTACTTGCTGCGACACACTCTCCATTCATTTACGAGAACGACCTCGATCTTCACGCGACAACGCTTTCAGTAAGTTTTCATGGAGGGGATCAATGACACGTGCTGATGCACTTCGAGCCTCACGTGATTCCTACGCCGTGGCTTGGCGTTGCTTTCTCATAGAGCAGGGCTCCGATTCCAGTAAAGTATTCTGCTTCTTTGAAGGAGAAGACTCAAAATACTACGAAATCAGACTCAAGACGCTACTGGGTGACGACAGACGCATTCGCTCACTGAGTTGCGGCGGAAAGCGAGAAGTCAAAAGGGTAAATTCACTATGGTGCCAGAAGGGGTTTGAGCGAACGCACGCGGAACGGAGCATGTTCTTTATTGATCGAGACTTTGACGCTCGCGGACAAAATCGACTTGCTGGCTGGCACTACGTAACGCCATGCTACTCGATTGAGAACCTCTATATGAGGAAAGAGGTCTTGTCTGCGATTCTAGAAAACGAATTCAACACATCACTCGATGGTCCAGCTGGTGAGACTGTCGCTTTGCAGCATTTTCAAGTATTGCTGGAATCGTTTTTAGACGCAGCGACACTATTGAACGCGTGGATCTTCCTGCAGCGGAAACACGAGCAGATAAGTGGTCAAAGTTCTACGCTCAATCTCAAGAATGTCGCGTTTGCGAAGTTGTTCCTTGTCAGGCACGACACCGTCGTCCGACTCTACGATGAAACGACACTACCTGAGCTTTTCCCCGATGCCCATATATTACCTCGTGATGAGATACGAAGATACGAAGAATGGTTTCGATATAGCAATCGAATTGACGCGTTTCGAGGAAAGTACCTCGCAGAGTTCCTGCGAAAAGCGCTGGAAGTGCTAAAGACTGACCGCGTCTCAACAAGTCCACAATACTTTGCCGGGAAACGAAGAGTCAAGCTTGGGCTATCGAGAGAGAACATTGTTTCAGAACTAAGTCAGTACGCTTCGACGCCACGATGCCTCCGTATGTTTGTAGCAAACTTAACTTGACCATAAAAACGCCCGCGGGGGATTGCTCCTCCGCGGGCGTTTCGGTTTTGTTCGTCTTTCGACTTACAGTTCGACGGATTCGACTTCGCGGACGAAGCGGGATGCGTCGTTTTCTGGGAACGATGGATGAGACGACGCTGAACACGGCGCTACTGAAGTCGCCGATGTTCAAAACACCGTTGTCGTCTCGCCCCGTTGTCGGCCCAGTTGCTTGGCGGGTTCCGGGCGGTTGCCGGTCGATGCAAATCAGCTTGGGATCGGCGATGCAGTCCTTTTGCTGGATCGTCTTGAAAGGCTGCCAATGTGAAGGGTGAAAAGATGGTCGCGCGCTGGCGATCCAGCTTTCGATTACCCCAGTAATCGCCGCATGGCTGAGGCGACGCCGAGGGTGACTTCGGTCATTCTCGGGTAGTCAAGAGTTTCCGGCGTGTCGGTGGCTTGGTGGTAATGTGGATTGCGGAGGAAACTTGTGTCGGTCAGCATCAGGGCGGGATAGCCCTGGTCCCAGAACGAGCTGTTGTCGCTGAGGCGGATTTCGTTGATCTTTTCGGGCAAGCAGATTGAGAACAGGGACATCCGCTGGGTGCCGCGTTTGAAACCTCGGCGGAATTGCCAGTTGAGTTTCCAGGATGGCATGTTGCCGACGGCGGCCAGGAAATTGCCGCGTTGCGGGAAGAAGCGATGCAGGAACTTGGGGATCGCGGGTGGGACGGTTTGCGAGCCTTTGTGCAACGCGTAGTAGCCGACCATTTCCAAGCACAACATGCCGACGATCTTGTCGCCGCGGCGGCGGGACTCGCGAGCGTGGTGCTGGCTGCCCATCGAATCGAGGTTGAAGTACGGTGGTTCTTCACAGGCAAAGGCGACGTAGCGCGCGGATCGGCGACCGGTGTGCTCGCGAAGCAGGCGACTGACTTCGAGCAACACGGCGACGGCGGATGAGTTGTCGTCCGCTCCGGGTGTGGCCGAAACGGTGTCGTAGTGGGCGCCGAGCAGCACGATTTCGTCGGCTCGTTTTGATCCCGGCTGCTCGACGATGAGGTTCATCGCTTCGTCGCCGAGTGCATCGTAACACTCGCGATCGTTGGAATAGCCCATCTCAGACCACTGGCCTTCGAGGTAACCGATTGTCGCTTCGATTGTTCTCGGTTTTTTCAACGTGCGTGGGCCGATCAACCCGGCAAGTCGGTCGACATGCAGGCGAAGGTTCGCTTCGATCGTGTCGCGGTCGACGGTGTTTGGTTCCGTGGGCATCAGAATGGCGGGCGGGAAGATTGCAAATGGCAAATTGAACATTTCAAATTGATCAATGTTATTCAGGGTTGCTTTTGCCTACACGCGACAATGACACTTTTGTAGGTTGAACGGTGCAAATTGGCAATTAGACGATATTCATTTCGGGGACGGTTTGCGAGCGATTGCTTTGGCGTGATCTTCGTTTCGACGTGCGGTGACCAAGGATTGACCGAGGATCTTGCACAGTTCGTCGGTCTCGTTTGCGATCTCGGTCATGCGTGCTTCGGGAAGCAGATCCGAACGCATGATAAGCCTGACCCAACATCGCGTCTCGCGAAGTTCTTTCAGTGCGATTCGAACCTTGTGGATGAAGTCACGGCGACTTTCTGCCGCACACGCCTCTTCGTAATTTGGCGCTGGAGAGGTTCCGCTGCGAACCAATTGTCCCGCAATGTGCTTTCCAAGCCTCGTTTCAGGCAACGCATCGACCACTTTCCCAATACGCACCGCAAGCACGAGTAGTCGTTCGGACAGATCGTCAGGCTTCATTGGATCACTCCAAATTGAATGACTCGTTTCGATTCCATCCCTCAATATACAATTTGCAATGAATAATTTGCAATTTGCAATCAATCCCTCACTTCAATTCCCTCGTCACCGATCGCATCGACAATGTGATCGCGCCAAAGGTTCGCATCCAGGATCTCGCGAATGCTTTGCCGACAACGCGACATCGACTGCTTTGCACTCGGCTTTCGGGTCCGTGTGCGTGAGTCGCGGTGACGCTCGGACGAAGTCCAGTCCAGCATTCTCGGCACATCGTCGATCGCGGCTCCAAGGACGGCGGTGCCCGTAGCGGCGAGACGCCTTCGTACGGCAATCCCAACGCATCGCCAACGGCGGTTCCTAAAATGCATCCAGTGATGACCTTGCCGCTCATTGGTGACTCACTCGATCTTCTCGGCTGGGAACGTCAAGAACGCCGTCGGCACAGCATCGACCAGCCAGACTCCATTAGCCGAAACAAAGAAACGGTGGCCTTGTTGGTGCATCGTCGCCGCGTCGACTCGGAGGACAACTGGGGTGCCTCGTCGTGAACCGACTTTGGTTGCAGTTGTTTCGTCAGGGGATAGGTGGACGTGGTTGCGCGATCGCTTCCGAAGTCCGTCGGCGCGAATACTCTCGATGAATGAGGCGACGGTTCCGTGGTAGAGCGTGTCGGGCGGCGTTTGCTCATCAAGTTTCAAGTCGACACCGGATACCGAGTGACCTTGGCTGGCTCGAATCCGTAGGCCGTCGTCGCTGAGTGCGAAACGTTTCTTGTCGTTTGTGGCGACGACTTCGTGCAGCAGTTCGAGCGATAGCTGGTTGCCTCGCTCGTTCGCATTGTGGCTGCGTTAGCCCCCCATGCACATGACGAATCACCTGGCTTTCCTTGTCGTCTCTAACAACGCTTGAATGATATCAGTCAGGCCCATTGATCGGTCGGCGGGTGGCTTGCGAAGCGTGGCAATCAGGATTTTGCGAAATGCTGGGAGAATAGCGTCGAAGGTTGACACTCGAGGATGCTGAGGCGAGAGCGTTTGCGTAAGCGTATCCTCGAAGCTTTGACCTGCGTTGGGTGGTTGTCTAAATAGAACCCAATGAAGAAGCCCGCCGATGGCGTAGATGTCGGTTTTGAAACTGATGGATCCGAAAGCTGGGGTAATTTGCTCGGGTGCCGCGAATCCAAGCGTTCCGCCGAGTACTGGCAAAGCCGATTTAGCGGACGCTTGGGAAAACCCAAAGTCGGTGATTGTGATTCGATCTTGAGCATCGACGAGAATGTTGTTCGGCGTCAGGTCGCCGTGGATCAGGCCTACTTGATGTACTGCTTGGATCGCCTCGCAGATTTGCACGAGCCAACTGATCCACTGTTGCTCTTCCGCGTCAGAGGCATTTTGAAGTGATTGCCCATCAATCCACTTGCTAATGACGTACGGACCGCCGTGTGGGGACTCACCGTATCCGAGATAGCGAATGATACCGGGATGACTGATCTGCGACGCGATATTGATCTCGCGCAGGAACGACTGGCGAGCTTCTTCGATTTGCCAGAACGCTTTGCGAAGGAATTTGACAGCTACCGTTCGGCCGTCGGATTGCATTCTGGCAAGATAGACTTTGCCAAATCCGCCGCTACCGATCAATTTGCCAAGTACAAACTCGTTGTAGTTGACGCGAGGCAACGCCGGCAGGCTTTCCGCCGCGAGTGCGGTCACTTCGGCGATTGCGGATTTTGGAGCGAGCAGTCTGCGTATTCGCGACAGGCGGCGACGAACGGTTCGTTCGGCGATCCCCAGCGATTCGGCTAGCTCCCGCTGCGTCTGGCCCAATAGCAACCCCTCGACGATCGCAAACAGATCGTCGGTCAGTTCTGTCCTCAACGTCGTGAGAAATGCGTCCGCCTCATCTTGTGTGGTAGTGGACGAGGCGACGAGTCCCTGGGTATCGAGACTGTGTGGACTCGTGGCCTCGTCCAGTACGGAAAGTGAGTATGGACTCGTCGCCTCGTCCACAACGGAAAGTGAGTGCTGGATCTGATCGCCGCCCCGTTTGATCGCAGATTGACGTTCAATCGAGCGAGCCATCTTTCGGCGAGCGAATGTCGCGAGCAGTCGCCACAGCGAAACACTGCCACTGACCTGAATGCGACTGTGCCGGGCGGCATCGAAGAAGCTACCCATCGCCGACTGAACGACTTCGCTCGGATCAATCGAGGCCTGGTAGCGACGGTTCAGGCGACTGGCGACCAAGGCCACCAAGCGGATCGCGTAGCGGTCGAGGAGGACTTCGGCAGCCCGTTCGTTGCCTGATTTCCACTCGCGCAGCAACCAGCCATCCGGCCGATCCGTGATCGAATCGGAAACTTTCGCCTTTTCTTCGTGGCTGGTGTCCGGTTCCAAACTCGCTTTCTCACTTGCTAAGTGGCATGGGCATCCTGCCTGTGATGGAAATTACCGACAGGCTAGAAGCCTATCCTACTTCTGGAGACACGAAAATGACGATGGTCGTTACGCAGCCCTGCATCGGGTGCAAAGACAAAGCCTGCCTACCGGTTTGCCCGGTCGAGTGCTTTTCCACGAGCGAAGACGAGCCCATGGTTTACATTGACCCCGATGAGTGCATCGACTGCGGAGCTTGCGTGCCTGAATGCCCGACCGAAGCAATTTTCTATGAAGACGATGTGCCGGACCAATGGAAAGGATTCATCAAAACCAACGCTAAGATATCACAGGAATGCCCGTCTGCACACGAGTAGCTGGTTCTATCCGAACGAGAGCCGTGTTGTAGATCTAGATTGAAGCCGGCAACGTTGACGTAAGTCTTTGCCAGATAAGCGGTAGGGCACGAAAAAAGCCGGCGTCGGTCCGTGGGACCAACGTCGGCTTATTCTGGAAGACGCTGCTTTCGCGAAGCGAAAGGCGACTAAAAAATTGAGTGGTCAAGACGGCTTGCGGAAGGCATCGGATGGTCTCGGCGGCTGGGTTATGAGCGAATGACCAGTTTAGCGAATAACCCAGCGGGAGTGTGCGTGTTTTCGGCTCTGGGTTATTCGCTGTTCGAGCTTTTCGATGAATTTCGGGGCGGGTGCGACCAAACGTGTCACGGGCAATGGATAGCATTCGGGCGTTGCTGACGCGGTAGGATTGGCCGTCCGCGTTGTTCGAGATTGCGTGATCCAATGAGGGAATTGCAGTGTTTGAAAAACATGGGTTTGGAGGCCGTCTCCGAAAAGAGCGACTGAATCATGGGTATTCGTTGCGGAAGTTTGCGGAGTTAATTGGCGTCAGCTCGACGTATCTTTCGCAGGTTGAGCAGCAGAGGTACGCCCCGGTGACGGCGAGTCGGGCGGCCAGAATCGCTGAGATTCTTGGCGACGATCCTGATTACTGGATCGGTTTGGCAGACCGAATTCCTGAAGATCTGGAGCCAATCATTCGCCGGCACCCAACCACCATGCCTGCGCTGATTCGTATCGCGGGTCAGCTCTCGGATGATGAGCTGATGGACGCAATCAGTGAGGTGCAAGTACGCTGCAACGAATCACGCACCCTTGTCGGGAGTCAATCGAGATGAGCATCGTCGACGGGATGCTGACTACGGTTTGACGATTGCGAGAGATTCGCAAATGAATTGCAAATTCAAGGATTGATAGCGTCTTCGGTTTGCATCGTGAAGCAGAACAAGGGATTTGCGTGTCCATCGTTCGGCACATCTGACACGATCACGACCGTCAACGATCACTAGGTTTGGCGAGATATCATCCGCGGCTGCGACGTAGGATTCAAACTGTCCAGGCTCCGCCGGGCCAAATCTTTTCTTCAGAGGCCATTCGGGCGGAACCAATCGCAGGTCCACGTTTGATGCGACTTGATGGATATCCCCTCCCCAGTTTTGATCGTGTTCGATAGAGGTAACTCGATCGACCCTCGCGGAGAGCCATGTTGTCGAACCGCCTGAACCGTATTCCAAAACGTGCCAGTCCGAGTGGAGCAGCCTTTCAATCGCCTCAATTTCTAAGCAGGTCATCCACGGAGTCAACTCGACCGCAGGCTCTGGCGTAGGAATGATGCGAAGATGTTTCATTGAATCAATTCTCTCTCTCGACTTTTATTCGCGGCGATTGCTCGGCAAACACTGCGATTTGAAATTGATCGCCAGCCAGATTACCCAACGCTGGCCAAGCTGCCGTCGGCGATACACCTGCCTCATCGACTTTTTATCGGCTTGGGATGCGAAATACGAACCTTTCGCTGTGACTGGTTGCCGCGTCCGCGATCATTCCACTCGCGAGGAAGCCAAAACGTGGGAACCGCCGCGGTCAGCAGTGCCCTTGTCAGAAAAACCTCTTCACTTCCTTTTCCTGGATAATATTGCCTCCAGAGCTTCATTGCCTTTCTCACACGCGGGGACCGTCGCAGAAATAGCACACCGGAATTGCAACTCGGCGTGCAGGACAGAACCCGGACCTCATCGGTGCGTCCATTGAGCGATTGAACGGCAGCCGCATGATAGCCATATTGATCAGTGATCAGCCGCATGGGTGCTGCGGCGTCGGAACGCAGGATGATCGTGTCCGTATCGAGAACCATCGTTCGCGCGTAGGGAAGCTGCGGAATGAATGCCGGCTTAACTGCATACCCTGGCGTTCGATTCCACTTCACTTTTTTGACAACATCGACGTGATGGATTCCATCGAGGTCGGTGATGACGGTAATCGGCAGGTTCAAAAATTTGCGAACCGACGCGATTGATCGCTCGAGCGGCCGTCGCATTCGCCATCCGATTGCAACGTACAGAATGCCTTCGTCTGGTTGATCGAATGAACCTTCGTGGATTGGATTCATCAGTTTGTTCGATCCTCAATTTGCCGGGGCTGATGGCGATGTCTCGCCACTGTTTACTGACCATTCGTTGATGCCGCCCGCCATTGAGCAACGGCTACGAAGGCGATCTCGATTGGCTGCTTGTTCGTTACTCTCTATGCGTCGAGTCTCCCGATCGTGGCACGCAATCCTGAGGGTTTTCAAGATTCGACGCGACGTACCGGGCGACAAGCAAATCTGCTGGGAAATGTGGAGTATCCGGCGTTTAAAACTCCGCAGTCAAAGATCAATCCACCCAACCGCGTGGCAGCGAATTGTTGTTTCGAGATGCCGATGAGCGACGTCTTTAAATTTGCATTTCGATTCAAAACTCAAAAAGCGTCGTCCCAGGATGCCGCCAATCCGCAAACGAAGAAAACAATTTGCTCTTGCGGCGAATCTTTCCCATTGGCTACGGGACCAGAGCATAGGACTGGTTCGGCGGCCAAAGCAATCTTTTCGCTCCTCGTCCGTCGCTGACCCAGGAATCCTTCAGCGGGGCCGATTGATGAGTGGTTGGGAAACAGACGAGCTTTGGGAGGACCTTCGATCCGAGTTCGTCGACGCGTTGCAACACGCGCACTCATGGCTCGAGGTTTGGCAACTTTTTGCCGGCAACGAATTCTATAGATCGCAACTGTGGGGATGTGCCGAAATTTCGGTCATCGAAACCGGCGCGCCCTTCGGCTGGGCAGACGATGTGGCTCACGACGCGATGTTGCTGCTGGCTCGCCAACTGCAAAGGCGATCCGACCTGGGCTATCAGTTCGATCGTCCGCCAGAGCAATTCGGGAACTGGTTGAGAACAATCCCGTTTCGTCAGTGCCATGAGGCAATCCGTTCTCAACGCCGACGCCATGGTCGCGACCTTCCCCTTGAACTTGATCCTCCAGGGGAGCGCATTGAGATAATCGAGCAGCGTATCGACGTCCGCACGGCGATCGACGGCCTTGATGAGCCCTTTCGAACAATTCTGTTTCTCGACTGCGGCGGATTATCGCTGCGTGAAATCGCAGATCGCCTCGAATTGACGTACGACCAAGTTCGATACGCTCGCACACAGGGTCACGCGACGTTGGAGCAAAAATTGGGATCTGGCTATCGGATCGATTGACCGACGCGCAACACTTGCTGGCTTGAGGTACCTTCGTCTCACTTGGCACCCCTCCGTTGCTGTCCGCTTTTGTGAAGCGTCTTTCCAACCGCAGCGGTCAACTGGTGCGCCGGACCGCAAACGCGGCTTGGGACCACCGAGTTCTCGGAAAACTTCTGCCGGTTGCCGGCTGGCGTCGTGTTCCACGATTGATTGAGGCTCGCATCGGCGCGATTTCAACCGATTGCCCGTTCTTCGGCCTCTCTCCTCGCTGGGAACCTTCGCCCGGTTCTTGTCAAATTGCCGTTCTTCGGGGGTTCGTGCGAGCACTTCAGAGACTTCTGCGGTTTTGTCAAACATCGGGTCCGGCAACCAAAAAGCACGTTTTTTCGGGTGGGTGGAGATGAAACAAGCGTGCATGACGACCACACCGACACTGCCCTTCATTCCTGGTTCTAGCCGGAGCCAGCAAAGCAACTCAAGATCGGCTATTATCGAGTCTTGACAGGGGATACTCCCGACGCATGGCTGCTTATTTCCGAAATTTGTGATGACCGACCCCTCTCCGCATTCGGACCCTGAACACATTGGCGATCGGGAAACGGCTGACGAAAACCAAGCGGTCGGTGGTGAGTCAGGTTTTTCAATCGCTGGCGAAGGTTCTTCGCAGTTGTCCTCAGTGTCCGCTGAACTTGCCACTCATCCGCGTTACGAAGTGCTTCAGGCAATCGGACAAGGCGGTATGGGCAGTGTCTACAAAGCTCGACATCGCCTGATGGATCGCTCGGTAGCGATCAAAGTGATCAAACCCGAGTTGATCCGAAACGCGAAAACGGTGCAACGCTTCCAACGAGAAGTCAAGGCTGCGGCTCGGTTGGCCCATCCGAACATCGTGACGGCCTTCGACGCCGAACAGGTCGGTGAACTGCATTTGTTGGTCATGGAGTATGTCGATGGAATCAACCTGGGTGAACTGGTGAAGCAGCGAGGGCCTTTGTCAGTTCCGGTTGCCTGCGGGTGCATATCGCAAGTTGCTGCCGGCTTGCAGCATGCGTTTGAAAACGGCATGGTCCACCGCGACATTAAACCCCAAAATTTGATGTTGATGTTAGACTCGAAGAACCGCCCACTCGAAAGTTCAGTGGAGTTATCTGGCGTCACGGTCAAGATTCTCGATTTTGGTTTGGCTTCATTTGCCATGCAAGGCGATTCGGATGAGAACGAGCAGACCGCGGACCATAGCATCACCGCGATTGGAACGTTCATGGGAACGCCAGATTACGTGGCACCGGAACAGGCACAGGATGCACGCCAAGCCGACATTCGCAGCGATATTTATTCACTCGGATCGACACTGAAGTTTCTGTTGCATGGTCGACCGCCTCGGGAGCTAAAAGAAACGACAGACGTTCAAAGTAGACAAGACAAGAATGATTCACCCCAAAATGGGGTCGATCAAGACAAGGTACCGAACGCCCTGCGAGACGTCATCAAGCGGATGATGTCTCCAGACCCCGCGGATCGCTTTCAAACGCCCAGTGAAGTGATCGGAGTATTGACTCCATTCATCGCCATCGATCAGAACATCAAAACGGCGAGCAAGAATTCCGATATCTCCGAGAACCGGCAACGCCCATTTTGGCTCGGGCGTTTGCTGACAGCGACCTTGTTGGCAAGCAGCTTCATCGTACTGCTGTTGCTTATCGATGCTTGGTTTTTCCAGTCAACGAAACTTGGATCTTTGCTATTTCAGTCGACACAATTTGGCGATCCTGCCTCGCCAATGCTACGATTAACGCTACCGGAATCAGGGCAAGAGAACCAACACGTCGATGCGATCGAGAAGATTGATGCAGTCCGGGACAGCATCGTTGGTCAGTGGCGAGTTGAAGCGGGACAACTATTAACGCCCGACTTCAAACGCGGGCTCCGCGCGGTGTTGGAACTGCCGCACGACGTGCCCGCTGAGTACGATTTGCAACTTGTCGTCGCCCGCCGCAGTGACGCCAACGAGCGCTTTGGTGGATTCAACATCGCCTTTCCATTCGGGGATTCGCAAGGCATGCTCGCGATGGGAACCCACCGCGATGTTGGCGGCTGCTTCATCGAGCGAATCGACGGAATCTCAACGCATCAGTCGTTACCCACATGGACGGAAGGATTCTTCTTTGAGATTGACGAGTTACATGTCGTCGATCTAAGGGTACGCGAGAACGAAATTGCGGTTCTGATCGATGGGGTCGAAGCAATTCGATGGGATGGACTTCCGAATCAGATTGAACTACCACCGGGTTGGGAAATTCCCAACAGACGGTCCGTTTTTCTAGGTACAACTGGTGAATTCGTCATCGAAAAAATTCACCTAACGGAGGGAATCATCGTTAATGAGAGAACTCTTGATTGATTTGACGAATCATCAGCGTGGTCCCAACCGAACGATCGGGTTTTGCTTTCTAGCTGGTGTTTCCGGTGACGCGCATCGGGTTTGTCAGCCGCGTGCGGGATTGACGGTCACGGATCTCTAGTTGTTCAAAACTGTTTTCGTCAGGAATCACGTTCAGACGCAGCGACTTAGTCGAGTGCAGATTCTATTGATTCCCGTAGGATTTTCCCGGCAAATGAATGAGCATCTTCATAGTGAAACCCGATTGTCATCACCTCCGGTTCGTTCTTCGGAAGACCGGTCGTCAGTTCTGCTTGCAAATCTACCAAGACCCTCCTTGCCGGTTGTTCTTCGAAGATTCGGTACAGATATGCTGCGGCATGGGCTCGCAATCGTTTCGTTGCTGACTCAGAACTGAGAGCATCATTCGCAATGTCATAAAGAACCTTACTTTTTTCTTCGCGCGCAATGTCGAAAAGCGCACAGTGAAAGTTTAGTTCTGTTTGCTGCATCGCCACACCGTACGACGACTCGTCAAGGTGCTCGATCCCACCAGTCAACATGTCGATTCGAACTAGTCGATCGTACTCGTCGGGCAGATCGCTCGCTTTCATCCAAAGAGCAGCGTAAAGGAAACTCCCGGACTCGGAAAAGCAAGCATCTTTCAGCCAAGAAATTGTCGATCTTGAAACAAAAACGCAATCGTCAATGTTTTCAATGACATCCTTGAGATTTACTGATCGACGCTCGCTGTCTTTCAGTGTCCTTATCTCAATCGCAGGATGTGATGCGAGCCAGGATCGGTTTGCACCCCAGTAACTCAAAACTGCAACATGCGAATCGCTAACCTTTACAACTGCTGGTCTAAACGGCAAATCTTCATCTATCAAGAATCGAACTGCTCCATCTCGAAATGATGAATTTAATGTATTCACCGGACGACCAGTTTGCGCTGGTTCGCGAAGTCTTGTAAACACTTGCAGATTTGATTCTGTACGGCCCAACTCGGAGCGAATGAGTGGTTTGACCACAACGTTGGTCGCGGCCGATCGACTTGACTCGGTGATGCCTGAAAAAATCTCGTAGGTGTCTGCGTTTGCTTTGAATGAACAGGCTGCGAGCAGCGTCAGGACAAAAACCGGCCAGAAAACAGATCTCTTAGCTACGGTCGCCAGACGGTGGGCTAGGCCCTGGCGACCGTAGCCGTGTGCGCCGAAAACCCTCCAGTCGTTCGTTAGCGAATAACTGATTAGTCTAGACATGATTTTATCTACAGTTCTTGAATGTGTCTTCAACGCTTCCAGCATCAGGACGCTTGCATTCATCTTGCTTGCCACCAGGCGATTGGATATCTGTAGTGTCGTGACCCCCAACACAGTTGTGCGAAACTTCATGCACGAGCAGTTGAGTAAGTGCTTCAACGTCGCTTTCAATCGTGTTTCCGCGGCCACTTCTGCAAATCCAGGTCTCGAGTGTTCCATAGCCACCATCTGCTGGACAAAGCTTGCAATTATTTGCAAAATCCTCAGGGTGTTCGCACGGTTCGCATTTTTTCGGATCGCCACCTCGGTCTGGTTCGGGATAAACGTCACCATTTGCAGCGTCACTTTTCAGCTTCGCACAGGGAGTTGCTGTGACGCCTTTGGGCAGAGGGCGTTCTTCATGACATTCACCTTGTCCAATATGTCCGCACCGGAAGACGGAACGATCTAAACCTTGCGTGACACAGTCGTGAAGCTGAGAGCTGCATTCTTGACTTGCGTTTCGCATCCGCTTGAAGCAATCGGGGTTCCTCGCTAACCGATTCTTCGCTTCTCGTTTCGCGCGGTCAATTAACTGGCGTTCGGTGTTTGTACAACCATCGTCTTGAGGGGTTGTTTCCGGATCTTCTGGAGTTTTGCCACTCGAATCGACATATCGTGTCGGAGCCGAGAGATTGAACAAGTAGTAAGAGGTCAGCTTTCGCATGAACCTAGGATCCCTTCCGATAAACCCTCCGGCTTTCGGATCATACATTCTTGCCCGGAAGTGGTAGAGGTCGAGCGTCCCGTCCCATTCCCGACCGGTGTAGGTGTAGCGGTTGTCGTCGGCTGACGCGGTGCGGACAGTGCCCGAGGCGTCGGTGATGATCAGATCGCCATAGGCCTCGTAGGCGTAGCGTTCGGTGATCGTGCCCGAGGCGCTGGTCAGCGCGATGATGCTGTACTGCTGGTTCCTGTGGTAGAACCGAAGGCCACCGGTGCCGTCGCGGACGACGAGTTCGTCGATGTAGTCGCCCCAGACGTAGGTGTACTATGGCGAACCGGGCGATGCACCCGAGGCGTAGTCGGCCAGGGTTTGTTGGCCGTTCTGCACGAAGACCGTGGTCGTACTATCGTCACGGGCGACTCGCCGGCCCAGCGCGTCGAACTGGTACTCGACGTCGATGGTGCCGTTGTTGCCGATGTCGGCCGACTTCAAGCGGTTGTCGAAGTCCCAGCTCAGCGATAGCGGCTGAGGGCGGAGGGATGAAGGCAGCAGCGTGATGTTGCCTTTGGCGTCGTGCTGGACACTCTGCCCGCCGGCGGCGGTCAGTTCGTGGGCCGGCCCGTGGGTCCGGTTCTGGACCACCGAGTTCTTGGTGAACTTTTGCCAGTCACCGACCGGTGTCAGGTTCCACGATTGATCCAGGTTTGCATCAGCGCGATCCCAACCGGTAAGCCGGTCTTCGGCGTCGTAACTCGCTGTGAACCCGTAGTCGCTCATCGTGCCGCCAATCGTCTCCGATGTCTTGTTGTGGTTGTCGTCCCAGCCGTAACTCAGGTTGCCGATGCCCGCGCCGGTGAAGTTGATCGCCGAGGGCGTGTTGTCAACGTTGTAGGTACGGCTTTTGATGAACCTGTCGTCATAAGCACTCGATCGCAGTCTGTAACTTTGGTCGTAGCCGCCGGGCAGCGAATCCGCCTGCGGGCAAGCCGGCTCGAGGCCTACCCTAAGCCGGCGCGATTTCAGGCATCAAGCGTTTTCTGCAACACGTTAGCACTCACGATTTCGCGAAGCTACGTGCCACTGTGCGATACAGAGTAGTAAACACCGCAAACGGTATTTTCGGTGTCAAGCACAAAGCGGACGACTTCGCTAGTCGAAACCAATCCGCTTCTTGATACTCGCCGGCCTCCGATGTATCGAACATCATCCTGACGACCACCGCCAAGAGAATTCGGTATGTTCGATAGATCATAGGAAAACGATCCATTCCGAACCTCAATGATGTCGAATCGAGCACTGCGCAAATACTCTCTCGCATCTTGCACACTCGTTCCAATTGGCACATTTACGCTCGCGTCCAAGATGATTGCTCTCGCTGATCGCATCGCGGGCTGACGTCGAGTATCGCTAGTTATGCATCCTGAAACCAACGATACAATTACAACAACAGACAGCCCTAGATGCTTTGGAAACTTCATTCGGATGCCTTCGTAAGGGAGTCGCTGACACATTTGGGCACTGATTGGCCAATTCCGGGAATCAACCTTTTCGGACCTCCCGGCAACGGAACTACGGTGAAGGGGCGGTCGCCGAGTGCGCACGATTTCAGCATCCATACCACGGTACTGTTGCTGTTGCCATCGACTGCATCCGGTTTTGGCAGGGCCTTATATGGAACACAACAACTGTCGTTAATTGCATCTGCGACTTTTTGGAAGCAACCACAAACTTCATCACAAGATTTGCCTCGGACGGTATAGTCCTTGCACTCCATCTGACCGGCTGGGTAGGGGCTTTCTTCGTTCTCAGGGTGGTCGATTGGCTTGTCGTCCCAGGGATCGACATCTGTAACCAATTGCCCTCTCCCCTTATCGAAACAGTCGCAATCGCTGTTGCCTCGCGGTGGGGCATCTGGTTGTTCGGGACTCCGCCCTGGGCCGCCGCGATACCGTTTGCCTCCGCAACGTAGGAACAAGTGGCCGGCAGGAACACCAGGGATCGGACTCGAGCATATTTGAATCTGACAACCTTCGCCGGCCTCCTGATCTTCCTCGTCGGGTGACTGTCCTAGAGAGTCCGTCGCAATTAGTACAAACAAGGGGACGTATGTGTTAATCCCTCCTCGCTGTCCAATTGGATCTCTACCGATGAACCTACCCGCCTTCGGGTCATACATCCGCGCTCGAAAGTGATAGAGATCGAGCGTCTCGTCCCATTCGCGTCCGGTGTAGGTGTAGCGGTTGCTGTCGGCCGATGTGGTGCGCACGGTTCCCGAGGCGTCGGTGATGGTCAGGTCGCCGTAAGCGTCGTAGGCGTAGCGTTCGGTGATCGTGCCTGAGGCGTTGGTTAGGGCGATGATGCTGTACTGCTGGTTCCTGTGGTAGAACCGCCGGCCGCCGGTGCCGTCTCGGACGACCAGTTCGTCGATGTAGTCGCCCCAGACGTAGGTGTACTGTGGCGAACTGGGCGATGCACCCGAAGCATAGTCGGCCAGGGTTTGCGGGCCATTCTGCACGAACACCGTCGTCGTGCCATCGTCACGGGAGACTCGCCGGCCCAGCGCGTCGAACTGGTACTCGACATCGATGGTGCCGTTGTTGCTGATGTTGGCCGACTCCAAGCGGTTGTCGAAGTCCCAGCTAAAGGATGAAGGCTGAGGGCGGAGGGATGAAGGCAGCAGAGTGACGTTACCCTTCGCGTCGTGTTGCACGCTTTGGCCGCCGGCGGCGGTCAGTTCGTGGGCCGGGCCGTGGGTTCGGTTCTGAATGACCGAGTTCTCGGTGAACTTCTGCCAGTCACCGACCGGTGTCAGGTTCCACGATTGATCGATCGCTGCATCGGCGCGGTCCCAGCCGGTTAGCCGGTCTTCGGCGTCGTAAGTTGCTGTGAACCCGTAATCGCTCATCGTGCCGCTGATTGTCTCCGCTGTCTTGTTGTGGTTGTCGTCCCAGCCGTAACTCAGGTTGCCTACGCCCGCGCCGGTGAAGTTGATCGCTGATGGCGTGTTGTCGACGTTGTAAGTTCGCGACTCGCTGACTCCGTTGTCGTAAACGCTCGAAGTCATTCTACCACCGTCGTCGTAGCCGCGGGTCATCAAGTTCACACCGCCGGTGATGATTTTCTTGAGCTGACCACGCGCAGTGTACGTCCGTGTCACTTCACTGGCGTCCGGGTAGATCAGCCGTCCGACACGCCCGGCCGCGTCGTAAACCGTGCTGGTCGTGTAGGTTTGACCGCCGATCGAGAGCGATTCGCTGAGTTTGCGGCCGGCGATGTCGTAAACGTACGTCACCGTGTTGCCGTAACGGCCACTGACAGCGGTGAGCATCCGTGACGCATCGTCCAGCGTGAACGTGTCGGTGTCGGCGATCGTGCCCGAGGGTGAGTTGGCCCGCGTTCGGTAGTCCCGTTTGAGCAGGCGACCGGCCGAATCGTAGGTCATTGATACCGTATCGCCGAGTTGATCGGTCGTGCGCGTGACCCGGTCCAGGTCATCATGCTCGGTCGTCGTGATGCCGTAACCCAGATCGCCGGGACTGCTGCCGGGAACGTGGTCGGGCCAGGTCACACGGGTTTGACGTCCGTAGCCGTCGTAATCGTAGCTGGTCGTTTGGCTTTCGGCGTCGGTCAGGCTCTCAAGTTGCCCAAGTACGGTGTAGGCGAACGTGGTCGTGTGGTTCAGACGATCGGTCACGCTGGATTGACGGCCGAGTGCATCGTAACCGTGATTAGTATCGTTGCCCTTGGCGTCGGTTTGCTTGACCATTTCGCCGGCGCGGTTGTACGCCATCTCGGTTTCGTGACCAGCCGGGTCGGTGACCTTCACGCGGCGATCGAGGTAATCGTACGCCGTCGTGGTCGTGTTGCCGTTGGCATCGGTCACCGAAGTTTGATTGCTGTTGGCATCGTAAACGTAGCTGGTCACCTTGCTCAGCGGATCGGTCACGCTGGCCGTGCGTCCGGCATGATCGAACGATGTCGTCGACGTTTCACCGGCACCGTTGGTGACGGTGGTTTGATAACCGGCATCGTTGTAGCCGTAGGTCATCACGTCGCCGAGCGGAGTGATCGCTTCGACTTGTCGGCCGATCGCATCGTACGCCTTGGTCCACGTGCTGCCGACTTGGTCGGTCGTGGTCACCGCGTTGCCGGCGTCGTCGAAGGTGTAGCTGCGGGAGTGATTCAGCGGATCGGTCTCTTTGATACGGCGACTCAATGAGTCGAAGTTGAAGGTTTGATAGTCCATCGCGCCGGCCGGTTCCAGTCGCACGACGTTACCGCCGGCGTCATAGAACTGGTCGCGAGTCTGGTTGCCCGACACGCTGCCGGTGGCCGGGTCGACGGCGAAGCGGATGCGGCGATAGACGCGACCTCGAACGTCGAACTTGATCTTCTCGCGGCTGACCAGGTTGCCGGCGGAATTCGTATCGAACCGTTCGGTCTTAATCACGCGGCCCAGGTTGTCGTGCGTGTCGACTTGGTAGAAGTCCAGTTCACCTTCGACCCCTGTTTGACGATTTCGCCAGTCGTAACCGTAATCGGTCACGCGGATGGTCGATGGGTCGACGTGCTGGGTAATCCGTGTCAGCAGTCCATCACCACCGTCGCTACCGGAGTCATACTGCTGCTCGGTCATCAACGTCATGTCGTTGCCAGGGGTGCCGCCACCGCTGGGATCGCTTTGGCTCGCGCCGGTGTCGTCGGTTCCTGCGTACATCGCGACTTGCTGACCGCGGACATCGAAGACAGCGAAGCGGATCGTGCCGCCGGGGGTGACGGTGCGGTTGCGACGTTTCAGCGTGTCGTATCCGAACTGCGTTTCGTCATAGTTCGATCCCACTGCGCCATCGCCGCTGACGGGAATCGTGTGATAGACACGCTGGGAGATCAGCGTGCAGCAGTCGCTGTACTGGTAGGTCGTCCAGCGAACGTAGTCGCCTTGCGTGAACGAATCGGCGACAGTCAGCTTGCCCGAGGATGAACTTCGCACGGCCGCGATCTGCTCCAGCGGATGCCCCTTACGGGTTCGCTTGACGATCGAGACCGGGCCGACCAACGTGTCGGTATTGGCCAACTCGTCATGGAAACCCTGGCCGGTCCACTGTTGATGATCGACATCGAGGTAAACGTTCCAACGCGCCCGGCGAACCTGCCGTGTCACGCCATTGACTTCGGCCGAGTGAACCGGACCGAGCGACTGCGTGATTCGACCGCGGTCGTCGTGCTGGTAGTCGGTGATCAGGTGCAGACCGCCACCGACCGGCGTGGTCCAACCGGCCGGAACGCCGGCGACTTGCGCAGTATCTACGTCGACGATCTGCCGCGTCGCCACACTGGTGACGACATCGTAGGTCGTGTGGGTGATCGTGCCACGTTCGTCTCGAACCCAGGTTCGGTTGCCATGGATGTCGAAGCGTTCGGTACGGGTGTCGGTCGAACCGTCACCGTTCTGGCCGGTCGGCACGACCGGCAGCGTGGTGATTCGCTGCGAAGGTTGAAAGCTATCGGCATGATATTGATAGTCGTACCGAGTGGTCGACTTGCCGGTGCCATCGTCGTTGCGGTAAACGATCTCGTCTGACACCGGGCGAATCGTCGTGCCGCCAGCGGTGTGCGAACCGTACTTCATCGATCGAAGCAGGATGGCGTCACCGCCGCTGCCTCGCTTAATCTTCTCAGCTTTGACATATCCCTTGGCTGCGCCGCTGCCGTTGGATGCTGAATAGTATTCGGTGCGATGGATCACGCCGTCGTCGCTGTGGAGCGTGACGGCCAGATCGTTTTGAGACTCGTCGTAGCCGACCACGGCCGAAGGTTGGGCGCGTTGCACCAAGCGTCCGTCGTTGTTGTAACGCATCGACTGGATCCAGCGATCGGCATTCTCGCCCGCACCGCTGCGGAACTCTTTCACCAGAACTTGGCCGATGTAGTTGGTGAAGACGATGTTCTGCGAACCATCGGGCCGTGTTTCAACCGTCTTGCGACGCCACTGGTTGTAGTTGTCGTCGCTGTCGTTGTTGGCCGAGTACGCGAACTTGAACGTCATCGCGCCGGCCTGGACGGTCTCCTTGATCACCCGACGGGCGGCGTTGTACTGGAAGTGGTAGTCGGCGTACTGGGCAAGCTGTGCATCGGACGCGGTCAACGGATCGGTGACTTCCGAAAGTCGTGCATAGCTCTCCGGCTCGAGCACATACTTCAAGCCGTGCTCAAAACCCTTGGCTTCACCTGCGGTGTAGTACCGATAGTAATGTGTGTTCTTGTCTTGCCACGTTCCGCCGTCGGCGGGTTCCTGTTGCCGCGCTCGGCGCAGATCACCAACGCTGCCGCCGGTGTCGCCGCTGCCGTAGTAATCGTACTTGGCGCGTTGGATGTCTTGCCAAGCTCCCGCATCGATCTTGCGTTGCAGCGTGACGTGACGCAGTCGACCACGCTGCTCTCCGCTGCCGAAGTAGTCGTAGGCCAGTGATTCGGTGATCGTCTGGCCATCTTGGTCAACACTTCGCTGGACCGTGGCGATGCGATCATCGTCGGTGTACGCGGTCACTTCGGTAAGCTGTCCGCCGGCGTCCTTGTGCCAAGCAAGCAGTCCCGGTGGATGCTCGAACTGGTCGAAATCACGAAACGCATACTGCTCGCCGGTCGGTGACGTCAGCACCAACAAGCCAGCGGCCGTGTCATGCTTGAGTGTCGAGAGCGCGCCGAAACGTCCGGCGTAACCGCCGACGCCATCGAGTTCAAACCACAGGTTTCGACCCGGCCCACGAACGACCGTGATCGTGCCGTCGCCACCTTCGTTGAGGTAACCCCACTGGCTGACGAGCCAGTTGAACCCGTTGCCGTAGTCATGACTACGCGACATCTGGTTACTGTAAGAGCGACGATGTCCAAACGAGCCGCCCAAACGACCGGCCGACAGATCGCTCGCCGACAAACGCAATTCCCCGTTGAAGTAGCGGATCGGCTGCTCGCTGAAAGTCTCCGGCATTGGACACTGCCCATCGGTGCAATCGCCGCCGCCATCGTCTCCCCCGCCACCGTCAGTGCTGCATGTGTCTCCGTCGCATCCCCCACTGGCCTCGCAACAAGATTTTGGGGAGTCAGATTCTTCGCAAGGCGGTTCATCATCTGGACACGGTCCATCACCGCAGGACGACGAACTGCTGCCGTCATCGGAGCCGGAACCGCCATCATCGCCAAAGCCATTTCCGTCGGTTGCGAAACCGGCGGCCATCATTCGGTTGGCCAGTTCTTCAAAGTCCGGAAGGTTGCCTCCGCCTGACGTGCCACCGCCTGAGGACTGTTCGGTCGTTGGCGGTTCGGACATTGACTGACCTGCGGGATCTTTCTGGGGATCTGCCTGGCAGGCCTGGAAAGTTTCACTTTCACTGCTTTGTGATTCAGACTTCTCGGCTTGCGATGACTTCTTCTCCAGGCGTCCGGCATCGCCGACCTGCGTCTCCTTAGTTTCGCTGCGACTGTTTCGCACCGCCGACTCCAACCGGCGACGAACGTGAGAACGTACTGAACCGAGCGAGTCCGAAGAGGAAAGAGCGTCGGCTTGAGATTGAACGTGTTTTCGAGTTGACATGTGTTTCTGGGACCGTAGATGGGGCATGAGTTTGCTTGCGTCGGCCAAGACAATCTTCGAGACCGGAACGCGAGCAAACGAGACGGGGTGTTTTCCATCTGACCTATGCACGCCGGCCGGTGAGCGAAGCACGAAAACACTCATCGTTTTTTGATTTGGTGGAAATTGCTCCGTCGAAACCCATGGCAATGGACAGCGTCCCTGGCTGCATTCACCGCACAACACCCGCAAGCGAGTTCGTCCCCCGAGGTCGATTGCGGATTCCAGCTAGTAACTTCTACAAAGCCGAAAATCTTCCTTCGATGAATCTGAGAATTTTCCTGTGGATTTACTCCCGCGCAGAGCAGGAGAACGGCATAGGTAAGAAATGTGCGAAGGATGATTCGGTTGGTTCAGCCAATCCGATTCCTGCGAGGACATTCCGTTCTCGCAAGGCCACTTCTTATTGCGACCGAGGATGTGTGAATGAATGATCGTCGAGATACAGGTCACCATGGTGACGATCCAAGGGCTGCGGCACGCCATCGCTGCAACGAACTCGTGAATGGTCGGGTCCAAGTTGCTGAGGATCGTCGCAATCAGATCCGCTCTCCAAGCGAAACACTAACTGACCGTGCAATATCACAGGATGATTTTGATCGAGTTCCCAGCAACGGTGCGGCGGACGAAACGCATGCGATGGGGCCGGGCAGCGAATTGAAACGGATGCTGCCGTGGCTATCGAAGACAGCGAAATCAGGCCTGGCTAAACATCGCATCATCACGATGAATAAGTGGGGATCCAAGGGTTGCCGACTCAACTTGGAAACGATTGCTGCTTGGCTTGTAAGCGAGGCGATCCAACACGGGATGGAGGCGGATGACTTGCCGCTAGCGACTGCGAGGGCGTTGGTTCAAACCGCCATCGGTCGTTTTGAACGCAAGTTTCCCGACGGATCGTTGGAAGGCGATTAGTCCGGCGGACGCAGACTCGCAAACAACTGAATTTCCAATTCCCTTTCTTCACGGATTCAAAATGAACGCCACCACGATGAGTACACGACAACAGGTTCCGCGCGGTGATAAAGCATCGCACACGTCCGGCGACAAGATAGTCCAGCGTTGTTTCTTGATGAACCTGGATCAACGTCCCGATCGACTTCGCGAGTGGATGGAGCAGTTGCCCCAGCCATGGCCTTTGCCTGAACCAGAGCGGTTCGCCGCGATCGACGGACGGCGTGTTCCGCCGCCGGCGCACTGGCGGGCGGGCAACGGTGCTTGGGGATGTTACCGATCCCATTTCTTAATTCTCGAAAAATGTCTTTCCGAAGGCATCGACTCCTACGTCGTCTTTGAAGACGACGCAGGGTTCGGGGACCAATTTGGGAATCGCCTGCATCAGTTCGTCGAAGAATTGCCGGACGACTGGGGGATGGCGTATTTGGGGGGGCAGCATCTGTATTCCGTTTCGCATCCACCGGTGAAGATCTCCGAGCACGTCTATCTTCCCTACAACGTCAATCGCACGCACGCGTTCATGGTCCGGGGACGCACCGCCATGTCGGCCCTCTACCGACACTTGCACACCCGTGATTGGAAGAAAGCGAACCACATCGACCATCATTTGGGTCGAATGATCCAGCGTCGCTACTTTGGAATCGCTCGCCGTAACTTGGGCAAAGGTGCCGTTGCTGTCTACGCCCCCGATCGATGGATGGTGGGCCAACTTCCCACACGCAGCAACATCTCGGGGCGCCGTTGGAGCGAGACCCGCTTCTTCAACGATGCGGTCAACGTTGATCACAACGACGAACCCTTTTTCGCGGTCCTCGGCCCGCATCGCAGCGGTACATCGTGCGTCGCGATGATTATGCACCACCTCGGTGTCCACATGGGCAATCAACTCGGTGGATTCGAGGCTACCGGCGGAGGCGAAGCGGTTGGGCTGATCGAATTGTGCGAAAAGGCGATGAAGTTCCCGGCCACCGATCCAACGATCGGTGATGCGGAACTGACTCAGCTTCTGAAGAAATTCATCGTCGGAAAGAAGAGCGAAGCGGTGCGTGACGAGAGTGTCGCGGGCGGCAAGTATCCGCACCTGTGCCGGTTCGCCGATCAGGTCTACGCGGCCATTGGTGATTCATTGCGAATCATTGCGGTGGACCGTCCGATCGAAGCGTCCATTCGCAGCTTGCAAACTCGCAGTCACAAGAATCGCGGGCAATGGTACGCCGCAGGCGATCGTGCGTGCGAACGATTGCAACGAAGCCTGTTGCATCATCGCGAGAAATTTATTGCCTCGCATCCGAACGTATTGGTCCACCGAATCAATTTTGCGTCGCTCACGTCCGATCCGCGCGCCGAAATTGTTCGTTTGGTGAAGTTCTTGGGCATTGAACCGGAACAGGATGAGTTGGAAGCAGCCATCGCGCACGTGAACCCAAAGTTGAGGAAGCACGGATGATGATCGTTTGTGTTCATGTCGGAAAGACCGGCGGGGTTCATGTTCACCGTGTTCTACGCGAAGGTGGTGTGGATCATGTTTGGCTTGGTCACTGCACGCCACTGATATTGGCCGCCGAGACCCATCCGGCGGACCGGTTGTTGATCGGAATACGCGAACCGGTGCAGCATGCCTTGTCGGCTTTTGATGCCAGGCTCCGCAAGCAAGCCGATTGGAGCCCCGATGAAAATAAGTTTTTCGCGAGGTTTCCCAATGCTCAAGAGTGGTGTGATGCCCTGGGTTCACCCGAAGCGGACGCCGCTTTTGAATTCTTGGGACATGTTTCTCTTGGCCTCGCCCACTATTTCGCGGGCGACTATCGGAGCGTTCTTAATCGCACATGGATCTACGACACTCACACGCTGTCCTCGTGCATGCGAGTGATGTTTGACCGAATTGGGCTCGATGTCCCCATCGATAACGAACGGCAACACAACGCGGCCCCTTCGCGACCATCGGTCTCGAACGAAGCTCGACGCCGTCTGTGCAAGCAACTTGTCAACGACATTGAAATTTATCACGAGTTGCAGCCTCTGACCCTTACCAACCAAGGTGCCCAATGAAACGCGTGATTGTAGTTCCCGATTTCCCGCCCAAACAAGCCCCGCAAAACGTTCGTGCATCGTATCAGGCAGCGGCAAAACGATGGGATGCCGAATTGATCTGGTTCACTCACTGCGAGACGGGGGGGCACTGCTTTTGGAAGAAGATGCAAGCGTTTAGCGCGGTGTTGGATCAACGCAGCGACGCGCATGTGCTACAGCTCGACAACGACATGTTGATTCGCGAAGACTGTCCAAGTCCGTTTGATCTCGCGAAACCCAACGAGTTCGCGATGGTCGCCGGTAGACAAAGACCCGATCGGCGAGTCGATGAAACGAGCTGGGGTGCCAAGGCGCACAACATTTGGGCAGGCCGGCTGAAGTCTGCGTCTTCGCCGCCGGCGCTCCATCCTAACGGTGGCCTTTATCTCTACGGGCTACCACACTTCACTTCGGTTTGGCATCGCATTGATCTCGCAGCCAAGCGGTGGCGAAACTATGGAGACATGGGGGCGGATGAAAGTATCATTAGCAATATACTTTGGACGTGGCATCGGGAGGCAATTCGATTTCTTCCACAAGAATTTAACACGATTCTGTGTCAAAACGCTGGGTTGCTCCGCGACAAATTCTCGCCAACCTACATCACTCACTACGCCATGGGGGCAAAGAACAAACTTGCTGGCGCTCGGTGGCAAACAACTGATTGGCCGTGGGCCAAGGACGATCCCATTCGTCGACTCAGTGACCAACTTCGCTGCCGGAAACACAACGTCGGGTGCGTTGAATCGCCCGACTCGGAAACGATTTGTAAGTTGCTGATTCTCTTTCCTGAAATGCGTCTGTACGGGCTGCATGCTCATAAGTCCATAGTTTGGCCCGACGACCTTGGATCGTTGTCTTCACAACTGAGCGCGTCGCACACCGACTATCTATTGCTGCGACAAGTGCTCGCAGATCTTGGCCCGCTGTCGCATCGATATCATTCGCTGCCATGCACGTTGGCCGAGGCCACTCGATGGATTGGTTCGTTTGATTTTGTTCTTGATGGCGACCAATTGCGAGATGCGAACAAGTTCGCGTGATCACGGTCTCTTCACCCGTGACTTTCGATTCTCGTAAGAATTCCCCCCTCGTTCAATCTCCTCCGAGCATAGAGGAGATGAGAGACACTCACGCGGCCACGCCAATGGTTCGGCCGCTCGCATTCTTGTGCCCCGAGGTTTGGCAGATGCAAAAGCTTAAAGACTTATTTCAGTCGCGACGTTTTTGGCTCGCGTTATCCGGTGTTCTGTTCGTCGCCACCGATCACTTCGGACTACCAGTTTCCGAAGATCAAGTCCAATCGGTCATCATGTTGGTGGCCGCATGGATCATCGGAGATTCACTTCGTGCAACGCAGGGCGTTAAAATCGGTCTCTTCGTTGGCATGGTCGCTTGCTCCTGCGTGGCTCCAGCAATTGCTCAACAAATTGACACGCCGAGCGAAATCGATGCTTATCGCTTAGTCCGCAGTGAAGCGGATTGCGAGCGGTCCGGCGGGTACGCCTGGATCGTACGCCGTTTGCCGGATGGGTTCCGGCCTGACTTGGTCCGGGTCGACGATGGCAAAGCGGCTATTTGGACTGGTCCGCCAGGCGTTTACGAAATCGATCTCATTTGTCAGGTCGATGGTGCACTGGCCCAAGCACACGCACGGGTCACGATCCGGGGCAACGGCCCGGATCCGACGCCACCGCCTGAACCGGATCCGCCGCCAGGGCCTGGCCCGCAACCCGTCCCCGACACGGTTCCCGACGACGAGTTCGACAACCTCGGCAAGCAAGTCTTCGCGTTGCTGCAATCGAACGCCGGTGATGGGTTCCCAACTGCGGAGTTGTCGCTGCTGTACTTCACGACGTCGAAACGGCTTGCGGGATCGCAAACACCAATCATTCCGACAGTTGCTACTGCAAGCGAGGTTCTGACCGAAGGACACGACAAAATCCTGCAAGGTGAAAACTCCGCTGTCTGGATGACATGCCGCGGTGAAATCGACCGAGTGTGGAAGAAGTTTGAATCAGACATGGATCGCTTCAAAGCGGCTCGCTTCATTACCGCCGTTGGAAATGGCTTGGCTGGATTCGGTAACTGACCAACACAGCCACACCATTCACCGAACTTCGCGAAACACCCTCCAATTTCAAAGTGCATCCATGCCATCACTTACCAAAATCGAACGCCAATACTCTCAACATGCCAATGAACTGGGTTGGGGCGATCCAACCGACTGGGCAAATCACCGCCTGATCAAAGAACGACGCCAACGGGTTGAAATGGAGGATCAACAATTTTTCTCAAATCTCGACGACCGACTGATGTTGGCCGACGCCGATACGGAGTCTCCCATGGAACAACTTTGCCGGTCGATGTTTCAGTTTGATCAAGGCTGGTCGTTCCATGCGAGCGAACAATTGCTGTACGGCGAACCGTTGGTTCACTCACAAGGCAGCGTTGGCAGTTGTGTTGGGGCTGGCGGTGGCCTGGCGATTGCCGCCAAGGCGAGCCAAGAAATCCTGAACGAAGGTGACTTGGAAGATCCGGTCGGATGGTCCCCGCAGGACGGAAACAATCTGCGAGATCATGCAATGCCGTTCACGGGATACCACTATGGCGCGGGTCGATGCAAAAACCTATGGGATGGAGAACGATTCGTCGGTTCTATCTCCCGAGGCGATGGGTCCTACTGCTCGGTTCAAATCTGGGCTTACAAGACGGTCGGCATCCTCCCTTGTGACCGCGTAAAAGACCGGTTTCGCGGCCCGTTTCCTCAATCGTCGGATGTTCGTAGTTGGGGCAACAACCGACGCGACGAGCTCAACGAGCATCTCGATATCGCAAGTGAATTCCGCATGTCGGAATCGGTCGTTGTGCGATCGGGTCAAGATTTGATGAATGTGATAACCGTTTTGAAACAACCTTGTCACATCTGTAGCGGATGGGGATTCGTTTCCGCAGGATTCGACCCGCGGTACGAGATGACGATCTATCGTCGATCTGGGACTTGGTACCACAACATGACCATCTATGGAGTCTTCGAGGTCAAAGGGACGTGGTTTGTCATTGTGAAGAATTCATGGGGTGCCGAAGCGCACCGTGAAATCGGTCGCGGATTCCCAGCGGGATGCTTTGTCATTCCATTGAGTCTCTTTGATTCCTGGATTCCTCAAGCTGAGTGCATGTCCATTGGTGAATTGACGCTACCAAAACCCTCGCCACTGTTCGGCTAGCGGTGAAATCGCGTCAAGAGTTCCCCCCCCCCCTTAAACTGGATTGGATACTGAAATGAATTTCCGAATCATCATCGAAATGTTGGTCAAATACTTGCCCGACTTGATTGAGTGCCTTTCGCGAATGCCGAACGAACGACGGACGAGACTGCTGTCGATGCTGGAGGACGATCGTGCGCGATCGTTGTTGCTTCGTCTTCTGGAGCGTGAAGCAAACTCCGAGGAACTGCAAAGTCTACTGGCCGAGCTGGCGAAGTCGGCGAAATGAATTACCCCTTCGCACGCGCCCAATCCCATCCACAGAGCGATCCAATGAAAAGTGCAATCTCCATCGTTGTGTTGACGACAATCTCGGTCATGATCAGCCCAACCGCAAACGCGACTTGGCCAGATGACTTAAAATCGATCTGGCCGGCAAGTGTTTGCAAGGCTGACGGCAACTGCAATCAGCCGCAGTCATCCTCGACGCAACCGCCACCTGCCATCATCGACCGCACGGACGTTGCCAGCGTCCATCGCGTTCGCTACGAATCGTCGGTGCATCAGCAAAGCTATGCGGTTCCATCGACGGAACTGCGACACGACGGCTACCCTGGAACATCTATGTCGGGACACACGCAAGTCATCGGGCGACCAGTCTCGATGGCATTCGTCCAGCCACTGGGGCAACCAATGCAAGTGCGCACCGCCTACTTTGTGCGTCAGCACGCATTGCCGGTGACGGAAAATCGCGTCCGTGTTTATCAGACGACGTCCGAGGCTTGCCTATCATCTGCGTCGTGGCTGGCGAGCAGCAGCATGGCCCACGGGCCGGTACAATTGCACGTACGCCAAGTGAGGTTGGTTCGACGAGCCATTCCGCTCCTTGGAATCCGGTCATGCGGAGGCGTCCGCTCACGTTGACGCACCGATTCTGGTGATGCTCATTCGGCGTTAATAGAAAACGCCTGCGACAACTACCTTCGCGGGCGTTCTGGCTCTGACGAACGTGGATTGGAGCTTGTTTTGTGGGGGAGGACTAGTATTGCAACGACTCGTTCTTATTCCCTCGATACTCGGTTTTTGGATATTGTGTATTAGTGACCAACAAAACGCACCGCGACTGCGGTTCCTATGCTTCGAGAGGTATTCGCGAAGGAATCATTCAGTCATTTTTCGATTGCGTTTGTTTCTAGACAAACGCAAAGAAGCCCACACCGGTCGTTCCGGTGCGGGCTTCTTTTGAGTTTGATGTGCGATTGGACCTCAGTCACCCCGTCTTTGTAGCTCGGCGGTCAGTCGTCCAGGATGCCGGGATAGCTGGGCCAGTCGTCGCCCCAATCGCCAGGATGCACGACAGGGTAGTCGGGCATTCCGGGGTAGGCTTCGCCGGGGTGACCGGGCGGTAGGTTGTCTGGGTACGAATTTCCGGGCGGTAAGTGGTATGGATGGTCGGGTGGCAAACGCGGCCAGATGTGCGGTGGCAATGGATTCTGGATCACCACCGGTTCTTCAGGCGGCGGCGGCCACGGGAAGTCCTCGGGATACCATGGCGGGCGCGGGCCTGGCTCGGGATAGCCGGGCGGATAGTCGTCGGGCCAGACCGGTGGCGGTGGTTCGGGCGGTGGCGTCAAGATGATCGGGCCGTCGTTGTCGTCTTCTTCCGGTTCATCATCATCCTCGGGTTCGTAAGGTGGTTCGCTGCCGGGAGGATCGAACGGGGGCACGAACGGATACGGTGGCATCTCGGGGTGGTATGGGTTCGGCATTATTCGGCAGTCCTTTGCAGCGGGTTGGGATGAACGAACTTGGTGCGATTGCTGGGGCACAGACCGCACTGCGGGATGGCTTTGGTTTCGATGAACGTGCGAAGTTCAACGTCGGTCGCGTCGAACGAGCAAGCTTTGTAGTCGCGGAAGAGTTGCCACTCGGGGATGGTTTGCAACTTCAACTTGGCTTCGAGTTTTGCGAAATACGCGAGGGCCGGGCATTTCCAAAGTCGAATCTGAAATAACTGAGTGCATGTTTTCTGCATGCAAACTTTGAACGCGGCGGTGGGCTTGGAATCGAACGGCATCGGTTTGCCGCTCTCGACGTTGTACTGCCGCATCCAACCTTGGTGCGATTGGCGGACGTTGATTTGTACACCGTGAAAATCTTGTCGCCACTTCCAAACGAGTTCGCGGACTCTGCGAAATCGCTTGGCGTAGGATTCGTGCGTTCCGTGTTCACTGACTTCGAGACGGCATCGGGTTTCGCGAAGCACGATCGGAAGATTCGGGAACCGATTCAGGAAGAAGCCGTTGGTCACGAGCATCAATTCGCTGTCGGGCCAGTGTTGCCGCGCAAGCTGAATGTGTTGCTCGATCGCGGGGTTGAGCAGCGGTTCACCACCCAGCAACGCGAACCGCTTCGGTTTTAGCCGATGCGACCACTTCGAGTACTCGGTGTCGGCCTCTTCAACGGTGGGCAGTTTTCCCGCGAGGTGATGGTTTGAGTAGTGACTGCACTGCTGACACGACAAATTGCATCCGTGCGCGATGTGGTACTCAAGTGCCGGCAGGTTGTGTCGTTGCATCGGCTTCCTCCGTAGCGCGAAGGTGGAAGCGGCGAGCGTTGATACCAAGCCGCAAAAGGAAACGGGTGAGCATCAGGTGCGACGAAAACGTGTCGTCCGATTCCGAGAGCTGCGACGCTCGAAGATCGGGATTGTTTGACCACGTCCCGGTGACGATTAGGTCAGGATAGGCAGCCAGCAAATTGGCGACGGGCTGGACGCGGAGGATTGGGCCGATGTCGTAGGTCGCCGGTGGCGTGCTCCCCCACTGGCTGATCAAGTCTCGCGATCGCTTGTTGCCGGGGAACGGAAGTTCAATCAGATCGTTTCTTTGCCAGCGGCAATCCGGCAGGTAATGTTTGCTGGATTGAATGAAGTGGTAGATCCAAGTTTGCATCACCGGGTTGGCGGCCCACTCGAGCATCTGCACCATGCTGGTGTTGAAATCAGGTGGCAGGAACTCGATGGCGGCGGGATGGTCTTTCCACAACTGGTTGATGATGAGCGATTCGTCGGTCGCTTGATCGTTCGCCCCGTGCGTGACGATCAGATATTGAGCGATTCGCTCAAACATTCGTGCGAACTTCTGCGTGCCGTACAGATACAAACCACCGTTGGGATGCATCCAAGTCGGCGCGGGCTTCATGTGACAACGTTTCGCCCAGATCTCATGAGCACGCTTTTGCCAACCACCGTTGTCAAGTCGATTGTGGGCACACTGGCGATCGGACACCATCGCGAATCGGTCAGGCGAAACAAGCTCAAACGGCGACGGGCAATCCGACCGAATCACCATGTCGTTGTCGAGTTGCAACACATGCGACGGTCCGAACAGTTTTCGCACATGACCGCAGACAAACATCTTCTGCCAGAACGGATGGCACGGTTGCAAGTCGCCGCGAATCCAATGCAGCTCCGCGTCCCAGCGGACGGCCGCAGCCTCGTAACTCTCGCGAACGTTCTTTGGTGCTCGCCGCGGCGGCAGGTCCAGCACTGCGATCACTCGTTGTGGTTTCGTCATTTCCATATCACTCGCTCCAATCCATGTTTGCGAAGGCTGGCTTTCAAGAATTCAGGTCGGCGACGAACGTAGCCCGGCGGATCGACGTGTTCGTGTTTGAACGAATGGTCGATGTCGCAGGCCACGTTGACACGAGCAATCTTGCATCGCCAAAAAAAATCCCAATGCTCTTCGACTTTCAACGATTCGTCCCAACGAATTGCTTGCAGGATGTCGCGGTAGGCCACAAAGCAGTTCCCGACGTAGTGACACCAACGAAGCGAACCATGCTTCTTGAAATGCCCACCGGGAATCCGCAGCGTCTTGCCCTCGACCTTGAGCAACTTGGGACGTTCTTGCTGGTTCGACAACGCGGCGAGCAAGTCGATGTCGTGATGTCGGTTCAGTTTGCGAACCAGTTCTGCCAACCGCGTCTGTGCCGTAACGAGGTGGTCGTCGTCGGTGAACACCACAGTCGGCGTGTCGCCGGCATCGAGCAATTGATTGCGGCCGGCGGATAACCCGATGTCGTATTCGGTCTCGATGATTTGGTCGACCATCGCGGCTTCGTCGGGACAGATCGTCGAGAAGCGAAGTTCCGGCTGGCCATCGTCGAGAACATGGATTGTCGGTCGGTCATCGCCGTAGTGTCGGTGAATACTGCGAACGAGTGCGGCGCAACACTGCGGCCGATGGATCGTCTTGATGCAGAAGGTGACTTGATCACGCACGAACAACACCTCCGCCGGGGTAACGCATTGAGTGAAAGCCGTGCTTCTGGAGTCCCATCGAGCGGTACGTCGATCGCTTTCGCAGAACGCGGTAGTCGGACGATTCGACGTGGGCGTGTTTGATGAAGCAATCGCCGGCGACCGCGACTTTCAGTTCGGCCAGCTTGGCTCGGTAGAAAAACTCCCAGTGCTCGAAAGTTTTGAGTTCCTCGTCCCAGCGGAGGTTGCGAATCGTTTCAGTGCGAGCGAGGAAAGCGTTGGAAGACATATCACACCACGCGACATAACCGTTGCGGTGTGTCTCACCACGGTGAATCCAGATTCGTTGTCCGTTCATCAGCTTGGACAGCATCGTCGGGCGACCGCCGCTGCCTTGGCGGACACCGAGGATGTCGACGTCTTCAGTTGTGAATCGTTTACAGAGTCGATCGAGGTTCAGGTTGGGCGTGACGACGTGATCGTCGTCGAGCAGGAACATGAACTCGGTTTGGACCGCATCAACAGCGAGGTTGCGGCCGATGCCCACGCCCACGTCGGGTGTCTCGGTGTGGATGACCTGGCAGCGTGCAGCGGACTCCGGGTATTTTTCAGCGAATCGTCGATCGGGCTGGCCGTCGTCCACCACGATGATGGTTGGGTTGTCGATGTGTTTGAGTAGCGATTCGACCAAGCGATGGCATGACCACGGTCGGTGAATCGTCTTGATGCAAAACGTAATGTCAGACAGGTTGACCAAGTGCTTCACCAGATATTGAGAATTTGCCGACCGACTCGCATGACGTGCCGATAGTCTTTCGGTCGGCCAGCGTGAAGCTTGCTGCGGAGCAAAACCCTTACCGGTGGGACGAGACCGTAGCGTGATCGCATCGAGATGTCGTAGAGCGGATCGAAGTCAGCGTCGGTGTGACCGCTCGGCCGGCTGATGATGTCCATGTGCGGCGTGCAATGAATACGTGCCGATTGGCAAGGTGGGACCGCGTCGGGATGATCGCGGAACAGAATCTCATGCGGACCAGCGATCTCGCGGACCGCGTCTTTCCAGCCTTCCATGCCAAGACTCGGATCGAGCCACAAGTCGGTGTCGGGTTTACCGAAACTGAATCCGTGAACCTGCAACGCGAAGGTGCCAAACAGCAAATAGCGTGACTTGATTCGACGCAGCACGTCATTAACATCGCGGTTGATCATTTGACAACCTCTCCCGTATTACGGGCGATTCCTGTCTCCCACCAATCTTTCAGCAACGCGTCCGGCACCGATCCGTTGGGTTGGACCAGTCGCAAAACGTGACGGTGGTGTGTGATGCGGATGGTGGAGTAGTGACGGACTTGGCTGCGATCGCGGCAGTTCCACTCGGCCGGCAAGATGAATGATGGCACTGCATGGAGGAGTAATGCCTTGGTCAACAAGACCTCGTCGTTGCCGCCGTGGTAGATGCGTCGCCAATGAGCGAGTGCGTCGAGAACACGCTGGCATTTCTTGAGCATCAGGACGCCGGAGTTCATCGACGGCACACCGCAGATGCGGACTTTGTCGCAGCGTCGTGAACGTAGATCGCCTCGTAGCCAAAGTCATCGTTGAGCAAACCGGTGGGCGTGATTGCGGTGGGACTCAGCACAACCGTGTCTGCATCGAGGTAGACCGTTCGATCGAACGGCAGCCATGGGATGAAGCGTGGTTTGACGTGGTAGCCGCCCGTCGCCGAGACCTCGAAGCGGTACTCGACCGACGGGCACGCTTCGGCCGGTTGGTTGGTGAACAACGCAACCGGTACGTCCGGGCAATGGAAACGCAGGGACGCGATCGACCGGCGAAGTTGCCACAGCGATTTACCACCGATGGCGATGTACATTACGCCGAGGTCTTCGGTTGGCTTGGGGAGTTTTTCAGCCATGCTTTCGCAGGTCAGGGTTCACATGGTCGATCGCGGATGAGATCTCCTCATCGGTGGGTTCGATGCCAAGGAACTCGATCAGGTTCTTGATGACTTCTTCGGGGTACGTCACCAGTTCGGCGAACTCGATGCGGAAGACCGGGACGTCGGGATGAGCCTTGATGAACGCGTCGCGGTGTTCGAGCAGGCTCTGCTGTAGCGTTTCGCATTGCTCGTCGGTGCCGGCGAACCATTGGCCTCGGTGCTTTTCGCTGCGCGATTGCAGCGATCGGATCGACGCTTCGATGTCCCGTTCGACGCTGATGATCCGTAACGAGTCGCCGAGACCCGCATGGAGATGTTCGACGAAGCGACACAGGTGCGGGTACTTGGCTCCAGCGACAGTCTTGTCGCGGTTCGCTTCGGCTTTGCGGGTGACGATCCAAGACTTCAGTTGCTGGGTGAGTTGGGTGTCGGACATCGTGGGATCGACGGCGGGGAATCGCATTGCCTTTTCACAAAGTTGTGCGAGTCCGACCGCTTCGCCTCCGCCGGTGGTTTCGTACCCGCCGAGTTGGTTGCCCATGTGGACACCGAGGTGGTGCATGACCATCGCGACGCAGGATGTGCCGGCACGGTGTGGACCGAGGACGGCGTAGAACGGGGCGTCAGAGTGGTCTGCGTTCTTGGCGTCGTTGAAAAACCGCGTTTGACTCCACTTGCGACCGCAGATATTGGACTTGGTCGGCAATTGGCCGACGAGCCAGCGGTCGGGCGTGTAGACGGCGATGGATTCTTTATCGACGTTCTTGCCTTGCACCAACGCTTGATACCGACGCTGGGCCAGGCGACCGAGGTGGTGGTCGATGTGGTGTTTGGTGTGCCAATCGTTCCAATGAAGGTGACGATACAGGGCCTTCATGTTGTCTCGTCCGCGAACCATGAACGCATGCGTGCGATTCACGTTGTACGGTCGGTAGACCCGTTCGGTGACCTTGTGTGGCGGATGCTTGCCGGCATAGAGGTGTTGGCCACCCAGATACGCCAGTCCCCAATCGGCCGGCAGTTCGCTGACGTATTCGACCAACCGTTCTTGGAAATCCTCGCCAAAGCCGGCGTCGTCTTCAAAGACAACGTACGAGTCGATGCCTTCGAGCAAGCACTTTTCGAGGATCAGGCAATGCGATCGGTAACAGCCCCACGCTCCGTTGCCGGCCCGCCATTGCGGAGGCGTTGCGATGTGACGACCATCGACGGCGGCGAACCGCTCGGGTTGCGGGAATGGCCATGGTTGCGGCAATTGCTTCATCCAATCACGCAAACGATCGCCACGGCGGTCGAGGTTCATCAAGAAGCATCGTTCGACGATCTTGTTATCGGTGGCGATCATCGTTGTCATCCGGCTCGGGTGCTCCGTCGGGGAACTTGCGTTGGAACTTTCGGATCGCTGTGTTGACGAGCGATTTCGCGATGACGCGGGTGAACCGTCCATGGGGCATGCCTCTCAGTTGGGCTTCTTCGAGTAACCATTCGGTGATTGTGTCGACGTTGCGAAGACACCCTTCGACGCCCCAATCGTTCATCGTGTCGACGCGAGTTTCGCAGTTGCACGTTTCGCTCGGCTTGGCAAACCAAGCCAGCATCTTTTTGAGTTCATTGCCGGGACCAGGCCGGTAATCCGCGATCTTCAGAGTTGCAGGTAACTCATCGCGGTCGGGCATGTAGTTCGCCAGCATCGCGGACAGTTCACCGACGTCACGTTTCCGCCGGCGTTTGTTGACCAACGCCATCCCGATCGTGACTACATTGATCGCTCTTGGGTTGGACTCGTTTTGGCAGGCGTTGCACGCGGCCGGCGAAGTGCGGACTTTGCAACCCGCCATGCCGGCGGCGACTTCGCACTGGTTGTCAGGCGTGAGGTGAGGGCAGTGGATCATGCGGACACCGTTACCACTTCGCCGTCATACGAACCGCTGCTCGACGGTGGGTCGCCGGCGTCCTCACAGTCGCTGCCTTGCAGTTCCCAGCCGCACGACCAGATCCAGGTGGATTCGCAAGCGTCGGATGAACCTTCGCTGGACTCGCCATCTTCGGATGGTTCGTCTTCGCTGCCGTCGGTCGATGGTTCGTCTTCCGATTCGTCAACTGATTCTTCGCTTTGCTCGGATGCGGAATCGCCGGAATTGTCGCTGGCGTCGGAGCCTGATCCGTCACTAACGCCGGATGATCCGCCGCCACCTGAATCGTTTTCGGATGTTTCGTCGGATCCGGAGTCGTTGTTCGATTCCGATTGGTCTCGTGAGTCTGAACCATCGGAGTTGGAAAGGTCAGAGTCGGATGCATCGGATGTTGAATCGTCCGAAACCGATTGATCGGATGTTGAATCGTTGGACGGCGACCCATCCGAGGTCGAATCGTGTGATGATCCTGAGCCGTCCCAGACCGAGTAGCTTGGGTCTTCGACAGAGCCACTTGGGTTGTCTGAAGTGCTTTGGTCCGATTCGTCGCTTTCGGACTCGCTTGCCGACGGCGTTGAATCGGATTGGGATGCCGATTCGGAAGGAGTTGATTCGCTCGATGGAGATCCGTCAGAAACTGAACTGTCACTGACGTCGGATGATTGGTGGCTGGATGAAGACCATGAGTCGTCAACCGTTGAGTATGATTCACTTTTGGATTCGGACGGCGTTGATTCGGAAGCGGAATCGGATTGTGAGTCGGACTCAGATTGTGATTCGCTGGATGGCGAACCGTCGGAGACTGAACTGTCGCTGCTATCCGACGGACTGCCAGAGGACGGCGTGCTGCTGGACGAACTGTAGTCCGTGACCGTTGAATACGAGCCCGAACTCTCGGGCATTGATGCTGAACTATCGGATGGCTCGCTCGCTGATGATTCCGAAACACTCGATGGGCTGTCAGACGATGGTTGCGATGAATCGGACGATGCCGATGAATCGCTGGATGATGAATCAACGACCGAGGACGAACTCGGACTATCCGATGATGATTCGTTGGATGAACTGCTGCTCGATGAATCTGTGACCGTTGAGTAGGAGCTTGAACTTGGTGGCGTCGACGATGATGAATCGGAAGGTGTGCTGCTGGACGAGTCCGAGACGCTGGATGATTCGCTCGACGAAGAATCCGAGACGCTCGATGACGAGGAGTCGCTTACTGAAGAAGAGCTTGGCGACGATGACTGGTTGCTAGAAGATGACGAGGGCGATGAAGACGAGTTGCTCGACGATGACGGGATCGACGATGAGCTTGAATGCGAACTGCTCGACGGCGATGATGAACTTGGTGATGACGAACTCGGTGACGATGAACTTGGGGAAGATGACGAGCTTGATGGCGAGCTACTCGAACTCGACGACATGCTGCTTGAGCTCGAACTGCTCATCGAAGAATGACTCGATGAACTGCTGCTCGGTGATGAACTACTGCTGCTCGATGGGCTGCTTGATTTGGACGAGCTACTCGACGATGACGATGAAACGCTGGATGATGAGCTACCGGATGAAGACGATGAGCTTGACGAACTGCTTCCGTCACAGCATCGGCAACCGATCGTGACGTAGCTGCCGGTGTCTTCGTGAAAGTGCCCGATGATTTGTTGGCTGGGCAACAACGCGTAGTCGCACACGTTGTAGACCGAGACTTTGACGCCGATGGGTTTCCACGCGTTGCCATCGAACCGTAGCTCGCGAGCCATTCCCCACGACTTGGCTTTCAGTCGCTTGGTTGGTTTGCAGAGCAGCGTTTGCTTGGGCGGGTCGACGACCCACGATCGGTGGCCATCAAAATTGACGACGAGGTACTGGTCTTCGCCGCTGCCTTCGATGGGGCCGCGAATGCGTTGGGCGGAGTGATTGCGAGCGGTGATGCGGACGGAATCGCCGGCTGGATCTTTGACCGCTTCGATCTCGCCTTCTTTGTCGAGCTCAAACAGATCGCAGTCTGCTGCGCCGGTTCGCATTCCCTTTCGTGATGCGATGCCGCCTTGGGGTACTTTGACGAGGTAGACCGGATCGGCAGGCCGGCCGACTCGCACGACCGCCCATTGCCGGCCAGTTTGATTGGGATCTTTTCGCCATAGGATCTGGGCCGATCCGTCTGGCTTGGATTGCAGTGTGTCGCCACCAGACTCGGCCACGTCGGCGAAACGGTGCCACGTTTTGGTGACATCGACTTGGGCCGCGACCACGCCATCGAAGACGACTCGGCCGACTTCGTTGTCACGGATGGGTTCAATCGCGACACCGACGCGGCCAGTGTGATCGTCTTCGGTCGGTTTGGCCGTTTCGATCGTAGCGTCGCGAACGAAGCGAGCCAGTTCGACTGGGCCGGCGTTGGGGTCGGTGAGTGGTGACTCGAAACCGACGATACCGCCGATCGGAACGACTGCACCGGATTTGTTGTGGACACGAACCGTGGAAGCGTTGCGTGAGTGTGTTCGCGGGCCAGCACCGCCGGGCAGTCCATTGCGATGAGACGCATCGGCCGCCGACAGCAGTCGGTTGTATTCGACCGCCGTGATGTTGAGACTGTCACCGGGTCGAACGCGTCTTGCCAACTATGAGATTCCAAGTGCGTTGAAGTTGCCTTCGGGATAAACCTGTTCGACGTAAGCTGCCGCGGGCGTTTGCAGCACACGGTCGCCGACGACTTCTTCGTCGTGTTTCACCCACAAGTAATCCCAACCACGCTTCGACACTGTGCCGATGTCGCCGAGTTGCAGAGCGGGCTGGTTGGGTCGAGCGGCGAAGTGGTAAGTGATGTCGACCCAGTTGTTGTCGTCCTCGCCGCCCTCGCCACCGAGGAACAACGCTTCGCCGGGGCCGAAGATCGACCACGGTGTGCCGTTGGTCATGCCGGTCATCGCGACGACGGCCAGAAGATATGAGGTCGAAACGAACTCGAACTTCTTGCGGACCGAGAACTCGAATGCCGGCACCGTCACGTCGACGCCGGCCACGCCTGAATCGCTGACGCCGATGGCACTGCGGTAGTTCGGTGCGATCTTGCCGGGAGCGGCGTAGATGCCACGCGTGCCGAGCGATTGATTCAGGTGCGTTGTCGCGCCCATTGTATTAAACGAAACCGGATCGAGTTTGGTTTCGGTCAAGTTCGCGGTGACGATCGCGTATTTTTCATTGATGTGTTCCGCGTCGATTCGCAGGAACGGGATCAACTCGGGCTGCGTTGTGCGGAAGTGTTGTAACAACGCACTGGCCGCCGCTGCAGGATCGACACCGCCACCTCCGGAACTGGCCACGTACGAAGTCGTGTCTGACGTTTGGGTGCCGCGGGTTGCCTTGGGCGACAACGCGGCGACTTCAAAGGTGTATCCGCCGGCGGAAATGCTCATCAGCTAAACACCAATCCGCCGCCGTTGGACCGTTCGGCCAACTTGCGAGTGTTCTGAGCGGTTTCCACGATGGCGCGTTGGACGTCCTCGCTTAAACCCAGGCCCGAGCGTTCGCCGGTTTGGTCGAGGTTCCCGCTTCCGGCCGCGAGTAAGACGTTCGACTTCATGAGGTGTTGTCCGATGGCGATGAGTCGTTCGTTGATTTGCTGCAAACCCGAGTCTTGGTTAATCGCCGATTCGGCTTGAATGACTGGTTCGGCTTCAGCATCCGGTTCTTCGGTTGCCAACTTGGGATCAGCGTCCGCGGCCGGTTCGTCGAGTAGCAGCATCGGTGCGGCGATGACTTCGGGTTCGACCGGATCGTCGATCGGATTCAGCTTTTCGGCCGGTTGCAACGCGATCGGTTCGAGCTTGCGGGCACCGCTGCCGAAGTTCAGTCCCTTGGCGTCGAACTTGCCGGTGACGGATTCGTTCGATGATTTGTCGCCGACGTCGGTTCCTGAAAAGTTGTCGATCGAGGCTTGGGCGTCGCGGTCGAGTTCCAGGGCGACCGCATCGTCTTCGAGCCTTGCCGGCGGGAGTTTGACTTTGCCGGCTTCGTTGCTTTGATTGGTGATGGCAGCGGCTTTGGCTTCCATCGCGGCGATGCCGGCTTTCAGCTTTTCGATCCGTTCGTCACCGGCAGCCTCTTCACCAGTCATACCGGCGTCGGCTTGGGCGGCCTCGAGAGACGCTTTGGCTTCGGCGATCGCGGCAGCCAAGTCATCGTTGATTCGTGGCGGATTGGTGTTGGTGTCAGCTGGTTGACCGTCTTCGGACGGTTTGAGTGCGTTTGCTTTGTCGATCGCGGCTTGGAAGTCAGCTTCGGCTTTGGCGACTTCGTTTTGACGGTCGGCTTCGGCTTGTGAACGCTCGGCTCGTTTGGCTGCGGCGTCGGCTTTGGCTTGCTCCCGCATTTGGTCGAGTGAATCACGCACGCCGGCGGTGAATTCTTCGGTGTCGGCGACGCGTTGGTCGTTCGTCTTCGCGTTGGCATCGAACTGGCGATCACGTTCGGCATCGACGGCGGCGTTCTGCTGGTCGGTTTCGGCGTCGATGGCAGCGAAATCGGCGTCGAGGTCTTGGCCTTCGCGAGACTTCTTTCTCTGATCGAGTTGGCGTTGCAGGTCTTCTTGCATCGCTTTGCGGTTCGCTTCGATCTCCGCTTTGCGTTTGCGTCGTTTCTCGGCGCGGCCGGCGATTGCCGTTTGGCGTTTGCGTTGCTCTTCGAGGTTGTTGGCGTTGGTTTCGTTGTCGATTTTGCGGACTTCGGCTTCGACGTTGATGTCGTCGTCGAACAGTGATTTCAGTTTCACCCATGCTTTGCGGAGGAAACCGACCGTGCTGTTCCACATCTTGCGGACTTCGCCCACGAACACCGACCATGAATCAGCCAAATAGTCGATCGTTTCCACCCAGGCACCCTCGACGCCGGCGAGAGCGTTGACGAGCACACCGCCGATTTGGATTGCTACGTCACCGGCAATGTCGACCAGTTCGTGGAGTTTCAGGAATCCCTTCTTGAGGAACCCGACTGTGTTGTTCCAACCTTTTTGAACGGCAGACGTGAGGATCGTCCAACCGTCGGCGAGGTAACTGACCGTGCTGTTCCAGATTGCTCGCAAGCCGCCGAAACCTTGAGCAAGTTGGTCGGCCAGTTTGTAGATCGCGTCTCCCCAGGCGTCAGACAGGTATGCGGTGAAACGTGACCACATGCCAGACAACCAGGTCGTGCCCTTGGTCCATTGCAATTTGATGTACGACCACAGAACGTCGACGGCCGCGTTGATGTCACCGGCGCGGAGAGCGTTGGCGATCGCACCAAACGCGGCCAGCGTGTTGGCTTTGAGAGTTTGGAAGGCTCCTTTGAGGAACTCGATCGAGCTGCCGATGACTCCCGATGTGTAGAGGAAATAAGCACCGAGCGCGACGACGCCGGCAACGACCAAACCGAGCGGTGAAAACAACAACGCCATCGCACCGGCCGCAGCACTGATTGCCCCGGTGAGTAGCCCAAACGCACCCGACAATCCCGCGGTGACCGCGGCATAGACTCCGGCGAGTGCGATGTTGATCTTCTTCACGGCGGCCAGTCCGATGAAGACGGCTTTGATGCCGGTCCCAACCGCTTTCAACACTGCCCACGTCGCTGCGAGTGTTTTCGATGCAACGGCGAGACCGAGCGTGATGCCTTTGAGGGCGATCATCGCGGCACCGACTCCGTAAGCGGCGACTTTGATTGCAGCGAACCCAGCAACGGCGGTTAGGATTGCCGCCCGGTTTTCGTTCGCCCACGCAAGCGTGCTGCGAAGGAGACTGCCCACAGCGGACAGCAATCCGCCGGCGAAACCATCGAGGCTGGCCGACAATTGATCCCATGCATCGGACAAGGCCGTGACGCCTTGTTTCCAGAGGCCTCGCAAGTAAGCCCACATGACCTTGGCCGCGCCGGTGATGTCACCTGACGCGAGTGATGCGGCGATAGCTTTGAAGGCGGCCTGTGAATCGACGGCAATTTGAGCGAACGCGGTTTTGAAGAACGCGGACACTCGGGCGAGCAGTCTAGAGGTTTTGGCGAGATAGACGCCCAGTCCCGCGACGCCGGCGACGACTAAGCCGATGGGTGACAGGAGTGCAGCGACGGCTGCGCCCGCCATCCCGACAACACCGCCGATCGCGGAGAAGATACCCAGTAAGCCGCCGACGGCAACGGATGCTGCGGCGGCGGCTGATCCGATTGCGAGCAACGCGGCACCGGCGGCGACGACACCAGCAGCAACCAACGCGGCGATTTGTACGGCACGTTTGTTTTCGCCGATCCAATCGGTGATGGCGGATGCGGCGAACGAGAGGTTTTCAGTTAGTCGTTGGATCGGCTTTTCGAGAGCTTCACCGATAGCGATGCGGACCGCCTCGAATGAACTGGCCAGAACACGGAACGCTCCGCCGAGTCCGGATTCCATCTTGTCGGCGGTTCGTTTTGCGATACCTCCGGCACCTTCGAGTTCGCCGAGCAACTCACGTGTGTCGGTGACTGTCTTACCGATCGCGGATGCGGCGGTGATGCCCAGCATCCCGAAGACTTCGTTGAACTTGGCTGCTCGGTCGGACGAGCCGAGGTCTTTGGTGGCTTCGGCGACTTCACCCAACACATCGACCAGCGGTCGAGCGTTGCCGGCTGCGTCTTTGGTGGCAACCCCGAACACCTTCTGAAATTTCTCGGACTCCGCAGCGGACAGGGTTAACAGACGCTTCAGTGCGTTACCGGCGGATGAACCCTGAATGCCGACGTTGCCAAGCGTTCCCAGGATCGCGAGCGTTTCTTCGAGGCTCATGTTCGCATCGGCCGCGACGGGGCCGGCGTATTTCAGTGCTTCGCCGAGCGACTCGACACTGTTGAACGATTTGTTGGCGGCGGCGGTGAGTGCGTCGGCGACTCGCGGGGCTTGGCCGGCTTCCATGTTGAATTGGCGAATCGCGGCGGCGAAGATTCCCGACGCGAGCGTGGCGTCGGTGCCGGTCGCTCGGGCGAGGTTCATGACGCTGCCGGTCATGTCTTCAATTTGCCGCGGATCGAACCCGGCACGGCCGAGTTCCGTCATCAGGCTCGCGACTTCAACGGCCGAGAAACTGGTGGTCGCTCCGAGTTGTTTCGCCTTGGCGTTCAAACGATCGAACGCTGCGCCAGTGGCTCCCGTGATCGCGGCGACTTGTCGGATCGCGTCGTCGTACTCGGCAAACTTTTGGATTCCGGCACCCAGCGGCGCGGCCATCGCGAGACCAAGGCCCGTCATCTTTGCACCCAGCAACGAGGTTGATGAGGCAAACGAGGACAATTGTTTCTGTGCAGAACGCAATCCTTTCACCAAAGCTGAGTTCTTCAGCGTCAGTTCGACGAAAGCGGCTCCGGCACGGACTTGGGACATGGGTCGGAAGTTTGAGGAGTGACGGGTGAAGGGTGAAAGGTCGCACCGAGCAACGACGCGACTTGTTCAACCGATGCCTTCGCTGGTCCGGGCCGCGTGGTGACGCACGGATTGAAATCGTCTGGTTTGAAGGGCTTGCGACGACGTTTGCGATCGCGATTGACTTCGGCGGTGATCCACACGAGCGTGCTGGCGAGTTGCCAATCGTGTTGACGGCGGGCGTCGGCCATCCAGCACATTTGCCGCAGCGTTAGCGGTCCGGGGTCGACGCAGAGGATGCCGGCGAGGCGGAAGATTTCGCGTTCAAGCCGGGTACCTCCAGGTTCGATTCCAGCTCCGCGACCATCCGGTCCGCCAACGTCGGGTCGTCCAGCTTCCGATGCAGCATTTCCATCCCGCGTGCCGTCACCTCGCGTTGATGCGACACCGCTTTGGTCAGCAGACGGCGTTGGTCCTCCGGGAGGAAGTCCAACAACGCTTCGACGAGGGCGTTGCGTGCTTCGGTCAGGCAATCGCCTGAGAGGCCAGACTCAAACGCTTCTTGGTCGACGGAGTCTTTGTCCGCTTGCGGTTTACAGACCGCGAACAGAACTTCACCAAGCAAGAGAAAGTCTTGCGTCATTTGCGGGATGAGGTCGCCATCGACCGCATCGAGCAATCGAACGCCGGCCAATGTTTTGACGCGGCGAAGCGTGGTGTTGTCAATGTCGACGATCCAAACGCGACCTTGGCGGTCAACGAACTTTTGCATGGGATTCCGTTCTGTGGTGGGATAGCGATAATTGCATATCGGTTGCATCGCGAATTGTTCGTGGTTGCCGTTCAATCAACCCCCAACAAGCGGCATGCGATGAGTCAGCATCAAGAACTTCTTCAAAACCTTTACGACGCGTTCAACGAACGCGAGATTGAGACCATCATTTCGACGATGCAGCCGGACGTGAAATGGGCCAATGGTCTTGACGGTGGCTTCGTTCATGGTCGCGATGAAGTGCGTCAGTACTGGACGAGCCAGTTCGAGAACATTCGATGCGAACTTGAAACGTTGAGTTTCGAGACGGATTCAGAGAATCGCGACGTCGTCACGGTTCACCAAGTCATCAAAGATTTGCAAGGCAATGTCTTGGTGGACACAACGATCCAGCAAATCTTTACGGTCAAAGAGGGTTTGATCAGCCTCTATGAAATTGGTGATACCGAAACGATCAAAGAGAAAATTGAAAAGGCGAAGTAAAAGGTTTGATCAGGGACCGCCGCTACCAACGTTCATTCCGCCACCAGACGACGATTGGGTCGGTTTCAGAGTCACGTCGGCCGATACCACTTCCTCCAGATTTTGGTTGACGTTGAAGTTCATCACTTCGCACGTCAGCGTCAGCGATCCGCCAGCGTCGGAAACCCCAACATCGGTTGGCGTGCCGGATGACCACAGACCTTGCAGCATGCCGAAGGCGGTGTCTCCGTTCTTGTTGAGCACGGTGAACTCGATCGACGCGTCTTTAAGCGTGCCAACGGTGGCTCGCCAGCCGTTGTTGTCGCGGGTGGATGCGTCGGCTTCGGCTTTTTCGAGACTGACCGTCAGGTCTTTGACGTTTTTGATCTCGGCACCGTCGATGGTCAGGACGGCGTCGAGACCGAGTTTTACTTCAGCGGACATAGGGTTTCGTTTCCATCCGTGGACAGGGATTTACTTGACGGAGTCCCGCCAGAACTTGGGGAGTTGAGATCGGTGCGTGTCGAGGGCCGGCTTCATGAATGGGCGTTTGGGGTATCGCCTTGGTTTGCTTGCCCCACGTCGCTGGTTCTCTTCGTCGATCAATCGGCGGGCTCGGTTGGCTTGGGCGGCGGTTCGCAGTTCGATGCGAGCAAACTTGCCGGGCCGGATCAGTCGTATTGGGCCGTGTTGGCCGACTCGGAAGCGATGCCGTTTGAGTTTGCGACGTTTCTTGGCAACGCCGCCGAACTCGTGGAGATTCCAGAGTTGGCCGGCGATCTCGTTGACTGGGCCGATGACAACGCCCGGAGTGCTTCGATCGATTTCGTAGCGGAACGATCGTCGCAACCGGCCGGTGGGCGAACTGGGGGCGGTTCCGGGCCGCGACGGGTTCTTGCGTTTGCGGATCGAGCGGTACGCAGTCTTGCGAATCGCACCGCCGGCATGACCGAGCGAATTGAACGACGCTTGGTCGGCCCTCTTCTTGACGCGGTTGGCGTTGAAGCGAACTCGCGTCCGAATGTGGATCACTTGGCGAGTTCAAACGTGAGCGTCAGCAGACTCGTGAACTGATTGAACTGCGTCCAATGCTCGGATGAGTATAGAACCGCGTTCTCGACCTTGATGCAGCGAGCAGCGACGTAGGAGTTGAGTCGCTTGAGACGGAAGTAGTCGGCCAGTTCTTCGACGAAGAAGATCAGCGGGTCGATCTCTTTGGCTTCGCCCTTGCTGAACTTCTTCTGGATGGCGACGTCGATCGTGGCGTGGAACTTGTTTGTGGCTCGATCGAGCGGGAGGTATTCGACCTCGCGAGGCACCACGGTGACTCGCAGTTCCTTCATGTCTTCGAGATCGAAGTCGGGAACGTAGAGTCGTTGTGCCGACAGGTTCTTCTTGGAGAAGTCGCCGGCGTTGATTTCGGAGACGACGCATTCAGCGATTTGAATGACGGTGGCGGGAGTGGCGGCGGCTGTCATGGGATGGTGTCGACCAATTTGGTGTGAATGCGAAGTTTGACGCGGAAGGGGTCGCTGTATCGCCACGGAGGCTCGTTGCCGATCGACATCAGTTCGTAAACGAACGTGGTGTCGCCGTCGGTTTCGAGGATGCGATCGCCTCGGCGGGGCCAGGTTCCGATGACGCTGCCGAGCAGGTCTTGGGTGTTGATCAGAAAGTCGCGGACTTGGGCGCGGGTGATGACGCCTTCGCCGTCGTCCTGTTCGTATTCGGACTTACCGATCGTGGCGGGCAGTTCGACGGAGAGTTCATCGCGTTGGTAGATGACGCGGCGCGACACGAACCGGGTCAGCTTGGCAGAGAGCCAAGACTGACCCTTGTGAAGCATGTCGCTCATTTGGCGGCGGTGCGTTTACGGGTTCGCGTTGCGGCTGGTTTCGCTCGTGATTTCGGAGCCGGTGGTTCAGGCTCATCCTCGACTTCGGTGTTTGCGAGGTTCGTTGCCAAGTCGCCGATGAAGCGTTTGACTCGGGCCTTGAAGAACTGACCGATGAAGTAGAAGACGAAGAAGCCGATGATGGACCAGGTCACGATGTCTTTCACGGAAGGGAACGGCCAAAGTTCTCGCAAGCGTTCGCCGGGACGACGGAGCAGATGGTTTTCAAGTTCACCTTGCTCACGGTTTCGTGGCAAGCTCGGGAACAGTCCACCGCCGCCACGGTCTTGGCCGTATTGCTGAGGTTGTTGTTGGCGTTGCGGCAACGGGCATTGACCGTTGGGGCAGTTGCCGGCGGTTGTGAGGTAGCAACCGCAGTTTTGGCAGCAGCTTCCTTGGTAGGCGAGTGCTGGTGGGCTGGATTGCGGGCCTTCGGTCACCGAGTCCTGGTAAAGCAACATGATGTCGCGATCGGATCCAGTGGCGGGGATGCCGCTTGGCAAGCGTTGGGCTCGGATGGATTCAACGTCGCGTTCGATCGCAAACGGATCGGAGTATTTGAGGATGACTTCGTCCGATTCCCCTTGGTTCTCTTCGCCGTCGGGAACTTCCGGCTTGGTTTCGACCTTGGCGTCGGGTTCGACTTCCGTTGCAAGAGGAACAGCGTTCGGTGGTGGCACCAGCAGCACGGACGATGTGGTTTGCTTGCCACTCAAGCCCGCCCAAACTTCTTGATGTGTCATCGCGATGCCATAACCGTGCGTTTCGCCTCGGCCATCGAGGCCGTGACCACCCGAGTCGGTGCTTCGCCACGCGATCAAGCCGATGATTTGGGCTTCGCCTCCGTTGACGTCGAAAATCGCACTGCCCGATCGTCCGCCCGCTGGCATCGGCACGAAGTGAATCGTGTCACCTCCGTTGGCTTGTCGGCGAAGGGCGAAACCTTCAAAGGCAGTCGGCCATCGCCCGCTTGGGCAACCGACCGAGAAGATGTTCTGGTAGTTGAACGAGTCCTGCGAGTCGGCGAGCGGGATCACCGGCGGGCGGTAGTTCCCCAGAGCCCGTCGGTCGACGCGAACGACCGCGATGTCTCGGTAAGCTCGTGGGATGTAAGCGACGGCGACCGTTTCAGCTTCGATCGGCCGCGACTGGTGACCTTCTTTCCAGAACTCGACTTGGACTCGATTGCCCAGCCCCGTGCCGGCAACGTGAGCGTTGGTGAGAACGTAGAGATGTTCTTCGCTTTCGCGGAACAACGTCCCGCTGCCCATCGAGTTGCCGTTGCGGATTCGCACGGTGGCTTCGCGGCAAGTGTCGTGCAAGTCGCCGGCGATCGCGAAACCGGGTGCAGCGATGGCAAGCGTCAACGCGAGCAAGATTGCCTTCGTCGATCGGATCGAATCACCGATGATCCAGGCGGCAAGGAGAAGTGTGACCAAAAGTTTGACCTCGAACGGCAGCAGAAACACGAGAACAACACCGCCGGCTGCCACCCAGAAGCGTCGCGATTGAAAGAGCGATTGCAGTTTGTCATCCATGGGATGCGTCCTTATTGTTTGAGTCGCACCAACACTCGCAGCGTGCTCGGCGGTGCATCTTCGACGGCGATGCCGATCATCGAATGTTGGTAAGCGTTCTTGATGACGTGGTGACTGATCTTGGACCAGTAAAGAATCGTGCCGGCGGGGATGTTGGTCGTCGGGTCTTTGACAAGGTTGAAGACGCCGGCGAGCGTGATGCTGCCGCGTGAGTTTTCGCAGATGCCGTACTTGGCGACGCCGACGAGTTTTTCAAGCACGACGACGTTGCCGGCTGGGATCTCAACGTCGGTGATGATCGGGACCGTCACGCCTTCGTGGACGTACGCCGCCCCGATGGGTGCGATGATTGAGTTGCTCACGTTGGCTCATCACTGGCTCAGGCGAACGCGGATAACGTTGTCGGTTGGTGCGGCGTCGGAGATAACTTTGCCGAGCAGCACCGAACCATCGGGCACGGCCGTGACGATGCCGTCAGTGGTCGCGTAGATCAGTTGGCCAGCGGTGTAGGTTTCGGCATCAGCGGAGTCTTTGGGCATGTCAAACACGCCTTCGACCGCGATCGAACCGAGCGTGTCGGCTTTCAGGTCGCGTTTGGTGATGCCGACCAAGTCACCTTGGATGACGAGCGAACCAACGGGTACGTCGACGTCGGGCGTGAAGTCGATCTGTTTGCCGTCGTGGATGTATTGAGCTTGCATGGGAGACCAGATGGGGAGTGGGGAGTGGGGGAGTCAGGGAGCGATTCGGCAAAGCGATCACTCGCCGGCGACTTTCACGGCGGCTCGGTGATCTTGCGAGTTCACACCGAAGTCGATGTAGGAACGGAAGCCCATGCCAAGCGTGTTCGGTGGCATTTCGACGCGTTCGATGATCGGCGTGCGACGACCGTTGAGGAACACGATCTCGAACGCCGGCAACACTTGCGGGTTGGCGAACAGGTACCACGCTGCCGCACTCGCACCGGGGTAGTAGCTGTCCGACAGGTGCGGAGTGCTGATGATCCGGTACTTGTTGCGGTGCGGGTTATCGACTGGGATCTTCGTGGGTGATCCCTGGGCGTCGATCATCAACTGGGATGAACCCATCAACAGTTCAGCTTCGGTTTCCAACTCGACTGGAACGACCAAGAACTCGGGCCGGATGTTGATCGGCTTTTGGTCCTTGGGTTTGCCGCCGGGTCCGGCTTTCTGCTTACGGAACGTGGTCTTGGCAACCGTCAGTGCGTCGGGACCAAACTTGGTGTCGGCACCTTGCAGCAAGTTGGCGTTGGACGACGAGAAGAAGCCGGCGTTCTTGAGCAATAACGTGAAGAACAAGTCGTCGATGGACTCGGCACCCGAGCGTCCCATTTGGCGCGGGATGTCCATGAAGGCTGACAGGTCATCGTTGATGATGTCGTGACGGGTCAGCGTCAGGATTTGACCGTAGGTGTCGGCTTTGTTGCTGTATTTCTGTTCCGACAGCTTTCCGTGTTTCAATTCGCCGTCGGGTGCGACTTGTTCAAAGCCGCCGGTTCCCAACAATCGGTATCGGGCCACTTCTTTAAAGTCGGTCACTGTACCGACGCTGCACAGATCGAAGGCGGCGATCGGCGTGTTTTGGTAGGCCGCCAGCAACGTCTTGTTCATTACGTTTTCCATGATGCTGGGCAGGCTCATGGAACTGAAACCGGCGCGGATGGTCGCCGTACCGTCGCCGAAGACCCGCGGAACGTCGATGCCTTCGCTGCGGGCGCACTCGGCGACGAGTTCTCGCAGTCCGATGTGACGCAACGGGTCGGCGGCGTTAAGTGTTTTCTCGCCGTAGCCGGCCAGCAACACCTTTTCTTCGATGCCGACTGAGAGACACGCGGCGGCTTCGAGGATTTCGCGGTTGTAACGCGGTGAGTTTTGCGTTTGATCCGGTGCCTTGGGGCGTTCGCTTCGCAGCACGGCGAGTTCCGTTTTGGTGATGGACCAGCCTTGCTCGATCGCGTCGGCTTCGATGTCGGGATGTTTTTCAGCACACAACTTGCGAATGCCAGAGATGCGTCGGGATTCCGCGGCGGCTTCGGCACGCATGTCGTCGACCGGAGATGTTTGTTTGGACGGCTTCGTTTCGGTCTTTGGCTTTGTGCTCATGTTCAAACTTGCGTTGACGGGTTCGAGGTCGTCCGTGGATTCGGTGTCCGGTTCTTCGGGTTCATCCGTTTCGGCCAGTCCGGCAGCGACGCGGGCTTCGGTGTTGTCGTCGGCACCGAGTGCGACGAAGGAGACTTCGCCGAGCGTTGACTTGCGGGCGATGTAGACCGGGCCTTTGTGATCGCGTCCGTTTGCTTTGGCTTCCTTGCCTTCGGGGATGAAGACGACCTTGTCGGCGCTGGCACCGAGCGAGGCTTGCCAGGGGAAACCGTTCTCGCTGGTTGCGATAACTTCTTGCGCGGTCGCTCCCACGCCACTAATGACGCCGGCAACAACGAGTGATTTGTCGTGGATCGCGATGTCGTCGGTGTGGCCAACGATGCTCCCGCGATCATGATCTTTGAGGATCGGACGCGACTTGCGGGTCACTCGCATGCCTGCGAGATCGACAACGACCGGGTAAGGCCAACCACCCAGCCGCATCGCTCCGCCGGTGTAAGCGGTCATCGAGAACTTGCGGAGTGCTGCCTTGCCTTCTTCGGGTACTTCGGCGGCGGCCAACGTGATCGTTGCTGCGTCATCGCAGACAATGCGAAGTGAACTCGGGACCGATTCGGCTTCGGCTTCAATTGGTTTGTTGTTGAGACTTTTCGGCATTGTCTTCCGTGACCTTGGTTTCGGGTGGTGAATCAGATTCGTCGGACTCGATCGTCAGACCGAGGTCACGCATCAGTGCGAGTTCTTTCGCACGTTGTTTAAGTTCCGTCTCCCAGTCACGCCCCTGCCGCGCGAATTCGATCGCCAGAGTTGTCGTGTGACTGGCGAGACGGATCTTTTGGGCGTTGGCCTCTTTGGCTGGATCGACATGTTCATGCCCATCCCAAAACCATTGATGCTCGAACGTCGAATCGAGCGTGCGAAGCGAGTTGGGCAGATAGCCCTCAATGAGAATGGCTTCGCGGAGCCAAGCGTTCAGAATGCGATCCAGTACAACGCGAGCAAGTTGGGTTTGCTCGACGCGGATCGACTTGAAGTAGGTTTGGTGGTCTAAACGGCCGCTCGCATAGTTGTAGCCCGAGGAGTTCCCGGCGGCGACGTTGAACGGCATGTTCAAACAACGAGCGATCTCGTTGAGGATTTCCTTCTTGAACTCGGCGTAGGTTGTCGAAGGTTGTTCCGACTTCATCTGAGACATTTTCCAGCCGCCCGGCATCGTGAGCAGCATTCGCTTCTCAAGTTCGATGGGCTCGAACGGTTCGGCCGAGTCGGCTTCGCCGTTGGCCGGTGCATCGGTGTAGAGAATTCCGGCGAAGTCTGCGGCGGTCTCGGCGGCAGCCAGCACGGCAAGCGTGAACCGCCGTAGTTGAGCGAACAACGGTAGCGCCGGCGTGATGTCGGGAACGCCGCGGATTTGTCCGGGCCGATCGCAGCAGAAGTAGTGCAGGACCGCGGCGGATGGGATCGTGTTGTACTCTTCCTCGTATGAGAAGAAGTCATCGCCAGGGTGATGACGGAGCACGTCGTAGCTGATTGGGTTCCCATCCGCGTCGAACCGGATGCCGTCGATGTATCGAGACGTGTCATTCACAAGGGTCGGCGATGCAACTTGATCGGCTTCGATCAATCGCAGGTCCAGTTTGCCCCTCGCGTCGACGCGTTCGTTGCTGGTCAGCAAACCAAACGATTTACCGTCCGAAACTCGAGCAAGCCGCATCGTTCGCAGCTTCTCCGCCAGACCAATCGCTTCGGCCCAAGCGAAGAACTCAGCCTCGACAAAACGATTCGCGGCATCGTCCGGCGTGAGCATTTGCAATCGCGGACCGGTGCCAACCACATCGTTGGCAAGTGTAAGCGTGATTCCTCGTGCGTAGCTGTTGTTGGCGACTTCGTATCGGGACCGATTGCGAAGCGTGCGACGAACTTCGGGACTGTTCGCGGACGCGGACGACAACCCGTCGGTCCGCGACCAGTGCTTCATATTGTCGAGCGTCGTGTTTGCCGCGTCGTACTTCGCTCGCAACCGTGAAAAGAAGGGCTGCCGGGGCGAGCGTCCAGAGGCGTCGGGGCGACGATCGCTCCCGCCGCGCAATTGCTCGATAAACCCTGACAAACGTTTCAGCATCCGTGCCGTTCCTATTGCCGTCCCCGGCAGCCCTTGTGCGTATGTATCTAAGAAAGATCAGCCAGCTGAAGGCGGCACGATCTTGTTGAAGCGAAGTCCGCGGTGAGGTTTCGCAACGGCTTTCTTGCCAGCGAGATGTTTGTCGGCCACGATCTGGTCGGTCAGCTTGTGCTGTTCGACGCTGCCGGCATCGCCCGATGCCTTCGCTGGCCCCGATGCGTTCTCGCGAATTTCATCTTCGAGGTTGTCTGGCAAAATTTGCAATCCTGGTGTGAAAGCGTTGTCTCTCTCAGGGTTACTTATGCAAACGGCTCGATCAAAATTGTGGAATCCGAAGAATTAGTTGAAAATAAGTTCGCAGATTAAATGCGTTCGCACTTCAACAAGCGGATGTCCAGGCAAAGAACTGCGTCGGCAGGAATCACGCCGGGGACTCCGTCGGAGCGATAGCAGAGATGCGGACCGGCGCGAAAGTTTCGGTGCCCGCCGACCCTCATTCCTTCGACACCGTATTCAACCGCTGCGATGACGTCACGTTTTCCAAGGACAAACGAATAGTCATCGAGAGATTGGACCAGCTCGCCGCGATTCAATCGAATCTCGAGACGAACGGTCACTCGATCGCCTTGCTCTGCGGTCGCTCCATCACCGACGGTCTCCTGATCAACCTTCAGCCCGGCTCGCATCGGAGCTCCCGGAATGTTGGGACAGACCTTTGCGGAAAAGCTCCATCGACATGCCCTCCTCGACAAGGACGCTTGTCACACCCAGTCGCGAGACTTCGGTGATGTTCCGCATTTCGTCGTCGAAAAAGAGCATCGACTCGTGTTCAAGTCCCGTGGCGTCCCGAAGAGCTGAGAAATGTTTCACCTTCGATGAGGGATAGATTTCTGCGAAAGCAAAGCGGTGAGTGGCCGCCAACAAATCGAGCAATTCTCTGGCCCACGCCGGTTGTTCGGTTCGCGAGGCCAATGCGATGGGCATACTTTGCGCGTCACAGAAATCTAGGACCGAAAGCACATCAGGATAAAACGTCACGTGCTGGTTTCGACGATCGAGAACGCGACCTCCGCTGGAACGAAACGGCGACGTCAGACAATCACACCAGGTTCCGCCACAATCCCAAAGTGTGAAGTCGAGGTCAAAGACGATCAGTTTGGGAGCGGCCACGGGTTCGTTATTGGATGGTAATTCGATTGAGCGAAGCCGCTGCACTTTCGGTCACAAAGCATTACGCTTTGGTGCAGCAAACTATCCCCGCCGAAAAGAGAGGAAAACAGCCCCGATGAAAGTCATTGTAGATTTGTGTGTCGTCCCGATGGGAGTGGGTGTCTCGGTGGGCAAGTACGTCGCCGAGTGTCAGAAAGTGTTAGACGAAGCTGGACTCAACCACCAAATTCACGCGTACGGCACGAACATCGAGGGCGAATGGGACGACGTGTTTGCCGCGGTCAAGCGATGCCACGAGCGTGTTCACGAAATGGGAGCGCCGCGAATCACGACCAGCATCAAAGTCGGAACCCGCACGGATCGCGGGCAGTCGATGCAGGACAAGATTGACAGCGTGGGTCGGAAGTGCGTTTGAGCCACCGACGTAGCACCGGGTTGCCATTGCTAATCGCGTTTTCTCCGCTGCATTTCTTTGAAACTGATTCTTTGCTGCTTCGGCGTCGCCTCCATGTCCGTGCCGAAGAGCAACGCACCCAACATCGGAACACCAACGGCGCAACCGACCAAGCAATCGAGCCGGTAGTCGGAGCGCAGGAGCACCGTGGCCGAAGGTGGAGACCACCTCGGAAAGTCTTGTCGGTTCCGTGACCCCGTCGTCCAGCAGCCGGCTTCAACGAAGCCGCGTTCGATCAAACGCGGAAAGTGTTTAGTCGGTTACGGCTGCTGGAAGCAGGCGTAACCCTTTGTTGGGGAAATAGTGCGACTAGCTTGAACGTGCGGGAGGGAACGGATATACTCGCTCGATGAGCTCGCAAATGTGCGGGCGTTAAACGACGCAAGCACGCACAGTAACAACCTTGCAGGGGAGTGTCTGGGCGCGCTTGCGGGTGGCGGAGTGGAGCCATAATCGGCCTCACCCCTAGGCTTATTATGGCTCCGCCGCCCCTTTTTTTCAAGCCGTAAAGGGGAAGAGGAGAGAGTCTCATGGCTCTTGAAATTTCAGGTTTCTCGTTCGAGGGGCCGTTCGCTTCGACCGACGACCTGATGGATCGCTCGGGCGTTTATGTCATCGTTGGCTCCACAGCGTCCGGCTATTCGCCGGTCGATTGTGGTGAATCAGCAGCGGTTAAGTCGCGGGTTTCGGCTCATGAACGCGCGACTTGCTGGCAGCGCCGGCATTCCGGCACGCTGATGGTTGCGGTGCTTTACACACCGGGCCAGCAGAAAGCGGCACGCGTGGCGATCGAGGCTCGGATTCGCCGCGACTTCGGCTTCCCTTGTGGGAAAATTTAACGAACGGCTGATCCGCTAGCGTGAACGTTTGGTCAATCGGCAAGAAAAATTCTCGCTTGATTGACCAAACGTGTCACGACACTCCGATACGCTCGGCCTGATTCAATCACTCGCGTAGCTTCTCCGGCAACTCAATTTAGGAATTCCAACAAATGAAAACGCTCACTCTTACTGATCTGCAAAACGCCGTCGCCGGTGGTGTCGCCGCTTTTCGCGCCAACATTCGTCTGCAACCGGCCGGTGGCGAAGGCACGAAGGTCTTTCCGCCAACTTATAGCGGTGGCGTGTACGCTACCGAACGACGGCGCATCAATGGCATTGAACTTAATTCGGTTCTGTTGAATTCGGTTCAAGCCGAAGCGAATCAGCTCGAAGCCTGCTTGCGAGAAGCATGGGACGGCGGGGTGCTGAAACTGCCGATTGTCTATTCAAATTTTAGTGGCGTTGAGTTCGAGGGTGCCAGCGAACATGTATTGGCAAGCGTTAGGGAACTTGATCGGCTGACGACACTGGATGCACCGCACCGGATTGCCGATGCGATCTTTCGTGATAGCAATACGAAGGACGGTACTGGATTTCGTGAGGCATACGCACGCGCGTTTGAGGCGAACATCAAGAACGCGACGGCGTTGTTTGAACTTTGTCCGACGGCGTTGTTGTTCGGAACGTGGGACTCGACAGGCAGTCGCGGAGGGCTAGGAAACAAGTTCGCTCGCGCACTGGTTTGCGAAGTTGTCGGCATCGGTGCAACAACCGGCGTGCGCACGAGCAGCCGACTAGATCCGCTGGCGATCAGTAGTAAAGTTCCGATTTACGCTCGAACGGGCGGAGGTTGGACTGCGTTGGAATCAGAAGCAGAGCATAACGAGGACGGAGAACTGAAGAAGTTTGAATCAAAGAATGGAAAGGGGAATCCATCGGCAGTGAACCACAGCAATGTGACACCCGACATTGTGACGGCGGAGCGGTCGAGCGAGCCGATCTCGGGTGGAGTCACGGTGGACTTTGCTCTTCGTAGTGCCGTCCTTTCATTGCCCGCACTTCGGCGGCTTAAATTTCCCGTGGATGGGCAATCGTCGGCAGAAAGTAATCGAGCCGCTCAGACGGTATTGGCAGCGTTGGGATTGTTTGCGATCACTCGCCAATTTGAGCAAGGTACGTTCTTGCGATCACGCTGTGATTTGGTTCCCGAGTCGACGATTTTGACGATCGAACGAGTGCGTTCCGCTACCGTTGCCGACGACGACAAGCTGACGCTCACCTCCGAACAGGCACTCGCGATTTACGACGACGCTGTCACCGCCGCCAAGGCGACCGGTTTGCCATGGCAGGAGCAGCCCATTGAGCTAACGCCCAGCGAAGACCTCATCGGATTGGTTGTCGAGAGCCGACGATTCGAGTTTCAAGAACTCCGCGTCGGGGAGGCTTGAGAATGCTGATTATCGAAGTGGATTATCTCACGGGGCGTGCGGTTGCCAGTGATCGGCAGTCTCGTACCCAAGCGGAATGGCCGCCGCATCCCCAGCGGTTGTTTTCAGCAATGGTTGCAGCGATGTATGAATGTGATCTGGGCGACGAGGCTCGCGATGCATTGCTGTGGTTGGAACAATTGCAGCCGCCGGAGTTATTGCTCTCGGAATACGCAGAACGTGCCTGTTTAGAAACCTATGTTCCCGTCAACGATAACAACTCACAAATTGTTCTGAATCGAAAAAAACGCACGTTGAAGTTCATGTCTTCAATTGATTCTGGAATCGCTCTGGGGCGTGATCGAAAGGAACGTTTTTTTCCGACCATCATCCCGTTCGATCCGATCGTTCAGTTTGTTTGGAAAGATGTTGCGGAAGCTGACTTAGAGCAACACCAAGAGGCATTGCAAACATTGTGTGAGTCGGTTGCGTATTTGGGGCACTCGTCGTCCCTAGTGCGTGTGTCGCTCGCAGATAAGAAGGCTGCATTGCCACAATGGAGGCTTCGGAGAAAATCGGATCCAAAGGGAATGGCTGGTGCGACTTTGCGTGGGGTGGCGACAGGTCGGCTTCAACAACTGGACGCTGCATTCCAATTGAGCGAGAAAACCGTACGGCGTCGCGAAGCTTCCGACGCGCCATGGCATCGCTATGTGAAGACATGTGAGGGTTTGCCAACGACGGAAAAACGAATCAACGCATTTGGCGATCAACGCAACTGGTTTGTTTTCAAACGAACTTCTGGAAAGCCGCTTCCCCTGCAAGCATGCTTGGCGTTGACGCAAAGTGTTCGCAAGGCAGTCTGCAGCCTTGGTGACGATGATGCACCAGCAATACTGATCGGACATGAGTCGGATAGTTCGCCATTGCAACGGAATCATGTCGCGTTCTTGCCGCTTGCCAACACAGGCTATCAGCACTCACGCGGCGAGATTCACGGTTTCGCAATCGTTCTTCCAGCAGCGACGTCGCCGCAAGAACGCCAGCAAATCGCGATCAGACTGGGGGATCTGCTGAAGGTATGGATGAATCACAACGGAGAGCGAACCGAAGCTGATCTTAGTTTTGATTGGTCCGTCAGCATCGCGTCACCAGCGGATTCGCTGCAATCGCTGAGACCTTCACGTTACACGGGCACGTCGAAGTTCTGGGCAACCACGACTCCGATGGTTTTTGGTCACTTCTTGCGCAAGCTGGACGAGCCTCGAACTGCGAAGATTGTCGGTAGAGCTTGTCAGGCGATTGGGCTTCCTTTGCCGAAGTACGTTCATGTGTCGCCGGTCTCCATGGTTCAAGGCGTGCCGCCGAGTTTTCGCTTTCCTTCGCTTTCATCGGAAGGGAAGCCGGTTTGGGTTCGCTATCGCAACGGGAAATTTACTTTGCCAAAGCGGCTACCCGGCGGCCAAGCGGTCAGGATGCGGTATCACGTTGCGGTCGAGTTTGAAGAACCGGTGGAAGGTCCGGTCATCCTGGGAGCCGGACGTCATTACGGAATGGGACTGTGTGTTCCTATGCGTGGGCTCAAGGTGACGAAGCCGAAGGAGAAGCAGCATGACGTTTGAGGCGTTTTTCAAAGCGATCCACGACTATGATCCGTTTCCCTGGCAATCACGCTTGGCGAAGCAGGTCAATGGTGAAGGATGGCCCGACGTGCTGGACTTGCCGACCGGCGTTGGCAAGACGAACGCATTGGATATTGCTGTCTACCATTTGATCGAGCAAGTACGGCTGATTCAGGTGGGAAAACTCGAGCGTCGTGATGCGGCACTGCGGATTTTTTTCATCGTTGATCGTCGAATCGTTGTCGATGGAGCTTACCAACACGCGAGAAGTCTGGCGAAAAAGTTGCGAGAAAGTAACGAGCCGGTTTTGGTGGATGCACGCGAATTATTGCGACAGCACTTCCAGGTCGATAGCGAAGATGAGCCAATCGAACCGCTAACCGTGTCACTGATGCGGGGCGGAATGTATCGCGACGATGGTTGGTCGCTCAGCCCAGCCACACCGACCATTTGCGTGTCGACCGTCGATCAGGTTGGCTCTCGGCTGTTGTTTCGTGGCTACGGTGTTTCGCCGTCCATACGCCCTGTTCATGCGGGCTTAGTTGGCAACGACAGTTTGCTTTTGCTTGATGAAGCACACTTGTCGAACCCGTTTGTCGAGACTTTGAAGTCCGTTCAGCTCTATATGAACCCTCGATTCAGTGAGCAGCCAGTCGGGCGTCCGCCAAGAGTGGTGCAGATGTCGGCGACTGTTGATTCGCAGTCGTCGATGAGTCCGCCGTTTCAACTTGAAGTTGACGATCGAGAGCATGATGTTATCAACGAGCGCTTGTCTGCAAACAAAGTCGCTCGGCTGGAGAAGGTGCCGGTTAACAAAGACGATCCACTTGAAGCTGACAATGAGTTTGCAGCGACAGCAGTTGCCCGAGCGGTCTCGCTGTCGACGATTGCCAAGGCTGACGATGCCCGCAAGAAACGAAAGTCCAAAGCGGATTCGCAAGAGGCGAGCAAGGGCAGCGTAATCGGGATCGTGGTGAACCGCGTGCGAACGGCTCGCCGGATTTTCGAGTTATTGTGCCAGCGAGCCGACATTCGTGACCCAGCAAAGGAAGTCGACCTGGCTCTTGAAACAACGAAGGCTGATGTCGTTCTACTGACGGGGCGGATTCGTCCTGCGGATCGTGACGAACTACTATTCCGAAAAGAGATTCGCGGAAAACAAGGTTGGATGGGATGGATCGAAGCGGGTCGCGACGAGGAACCGAATCGCCCCGTATTCGTTGTCGCAACGCAAACGATCGAGGTGGGTGCTGATCTCGATTTTGATGCAATCGTCACCGAAGCCGCTCCGCTGGATTGCCTCCGGCAACGTTTTGGCAGGCTTGATCGACGCGGTAAGCGAAAGCTAACGGCAGCGTTTGTGTTAGGTCGCAGCACAGATGTTGCCAAGACAGCGAAGGATCGAGTGTATGGCGATCGTTTGACGAAGACGTGGGACTGGCTGCAGAAGAACGCGAGCGGCAAAGGCAAGAACAAGACGATTGACTTTGGCGTTGATTCGCTTGAAACACTACTGGCGTCTGCAAATGTCGATTCACTTTGTGCCGAGAAAACCCGCGCGCCGGTACTGCTTCCGACATACTTGAATCTCTGGGCACGGACCAACCCCGCTCCTGTTGCTGATCCCGACGTAAGCCTGTTCTTGCACGGTCCTCAGTCTCGACCAGCGGATGTGCAAGTTGTCTGGCGTGCGGACCTCTGGGATATCGAGGATGACATTCGGGAACCTGAAAGCCAAAAGCAAGCTATCAACACGCTCGCCTTGTTGCCTCCGACGAGCGTGGAAGCGTGCTCGATTCCGATTTACGAGGTGCAGCGATGGCTTGGCGTTGATCGCGAGTCCAAGAAGCAAGAGCGTTTTATCGGAGACGTTTCGGACGTCGAAGGGGATGCTTCGCCCAATGCTTCATCCAGACGCCAACAGAAGAGTGGGAAGCTGATCTTACGTTGGAAGGGTGAAGACGAATCGCGAATCGACGCCGCCAGCGAGATTTGCCCCGGCGACACGATTGTGGTTCCAAGTTCCTACGGCGGGCATGACGATTTCGGCTGGAATCCCGATTCGCGTTCAGTGACAGACATAGGTGAATGTGGATCACGCTGGGGAAGAGCCAAACCTGTCGTTCGTTTTCATCCAAGCCTACTAGCGATTGGTCAGTGGGGCGTTGCCAGCCCGGAAGCCATTCGTCGGTTTGACGATCTCGACGAAGATGCATACCTACTCATGCGTGAGTTTTTAATGGAGCTATGCGACGAGCCTTTACTGCCCGAAGCTGTACGACTTTCTTGTCTGTCGTTGCTCGTGGAATCAGGTCGAATCCGATTTACTAAGTATGTCGAGTCCGGCGACTTGAGACACGGATGGATCGCAACTGCTCGCAAACGTCTTCCAACACAGCAGGTGCTGAACGAATCAAGTGGGCAATGGGAGCCCGATTCTGAAAACACGCTTCCTGATGCCAGCGATCAATCGTCATTCTTGGAGGACTCCGAGCCTGTCACGCTGATCGACCATTCGTTGGGAGTCCAACGGCATGCCGTACGATTCGCTCAACTTGCCCATTTGCAAAAAGAACTGATTAACGACATTGGGTTAATTGCTCAGTGGCACGATGTCGGAAAGCTAGAAGAATCGTTTCAGACGCTGTTGCATGACGGTAATGCTGCGCAGGCGGCAATTGCCGTGGCTGGCGGGAATGCCCTTGCCAAATCAGGTCAAGGCTACCGGCATCCGACGATCCGCAGGCAAGCGAGGAAGCAAGCGGGAGTTCCAGATGGCTTTCGACATGAAGGGTTGTCTGTCATCTTGCTTCGCGAAACCGATCTCCGCGAAGTTCTCGCCGAAGCGCACGATACCGAATTGGTGCAATACGTTATCGGAACGCATCACGGTGATGGTCGCGCATCGCATCGCGTTGTCGACGATTCGCCGCTCCCCCTAAACGCAAACTGGCAACGATTTGAAATCTCTCTCGACGTTGACGCCCATCGCTCCGCAGCACTCTATCGACTGGCGAACGATTGGGAGTGTTTGTTCGCGCGGATGAACGAGCGTTACGGCATTTGGGGTCTGGCATGGATCGAAGCGATGTTCCGTCTCGCCGATCACCGCCAGTCCGAAAAGGAATCTCGCGCGACGAAGACAAAAATGGAGGTAACGAAATGAAGACGCTGCGTTTGAATGGCTTGTCCGGCAGTCATCCGCTCGGCGCGATGGCGGCATTCGGGCTGCTAAGAATTTTATCGCTTGAGAAACCGTTTGGAATCGCGAAGCTCGCTTGGGTGTTCGATGGTGACTGGCGAGCCGAGCTGCACTGTGCGAACGAGTTCGGTGAGCAACAACTGGTTGCATACCTTATCCAGCGTCAACCGCGTCGAGTCACAGCACCTTGGCTAGATTGGCACGACGACATAAAATCAAGTGTTCCCATGTTTCGTGGCGAGTGGCTGAAAGTGGTCGCGGGATATGGTGAACAGATCACCGACCACGATGAAAACACATTGTTTGAATTGAACGAACACGCAGCGTTTCTAACGGGGTTCGGATCGGAAGTTGTTTTGGCGAAGTCGAAGCCTGAAGTGAAGCCTACGGGTTTCCACATGACCGCTGGACAGCAGCGTTTCTTGAAGAATGTAAAAGAGCTTGCCAGTTCGCTCGATCCGAATCAACGATCAAGCAAGCGTCAGAAGGAGTCTGAACGACTTGAAGAGCTCCAGGATGCGTATCTAACCGCAATTCGTGGGCCGTGGACATACAAAGATTCGTTTCATTCACTCGGTTGGGATCCAGCAACAGAGGGACTGTATGCGCTCAGTGATCGTTCTCCTTCAGATGCGGGACCAACCAGCGTACGTGCAGCAGTTTGGCTGGCGTTCGAGTCGCTACCTCTATTCCCAGCCATTCCGGTTTCCAACGTGTTGCACACTACCGGGTTCGATCGCAGTGGACAGCATCTACGTTGGCCAATTTGGGATGACGCCATCAGTGTTGAGACGTTGCGATGTCTGCTCAGCCATCCAGAGCTTCACCAACAACCGCCCGAATCGAACCAACTCGGAAATCGCGGGGTTCGCGTTGTGATGACCTGTCCTTGTGTCCGTGATGCCAACGGGCGAGGAACGCTGCGGAATGCCATCGGCGTTTCGTGTGAAGAAAATACTCTTGAAAAGGAAAACCGTAATGGCTGAACCAAAGAAACTGACGTTGGGCGTCCACTGCAAATCGCCGGGCATGCGTGAGGAGGAAACCCGCGTCGCCGTTTTGGAAGCGACGATCGAGCATTACCTTCCTGGCTTCGTAAAGGCAGTTAAAAAGTTGAAGCCTGCTGCGCGAGACAAGGAAGGTGACATCCTCTGGATTGAGCTGGCTACTCGCCAGAATCATCTTTGGCTGATGAACGGTTGGAAGAGAAGGGCCGCGAAGATTTGGCGGAGATGCGACAAGACCTGGATGAGCGACATCGCGACGCAGTGAAGATTGCTCGCGCTGGTCCGCCGCCGTGGGTCGTAAGCGCCTGTCAAAGCGTTTACGGAAAATGGCCTCATGGATGGCCACCGGAAACGTACGAGTGAACCAAACCTGACAGCACCGAGAGTCCTTGTCGGGAGATTGGAATCGGAGAGAATCCCGCGTCCAGTATCCTGACGCAAACTGAGGGAGTGCAACGGCATGAGTGAGTTCCAAACCATCCACTTTGCGGCGATCGACAAGCCGCTTGATGGCAAGCAGCTTGCCTACATGGAACAGCAGTCTTCGCGGGCTGATGTGTCGCGATGGCAGTATGATGTCGAGTATCACTACAGCGACTTTCGCGGTAACGCTGTCGAGATGATGCGGCGTGGCTATGACGTGCATTTGCATTACGCGAATTTTGGCATTCGCAAATTAATGTTTCGTTTGCCGCTGGGACTGCCGGTCGATGCGAAAACGTTGAAACGATATTCGTTGGAGTATTGTCTGGAATGGAAGAAGAATCCGCGAGGCAAAGGCGGCGTGTTGTCGATTCAGCCGGAGTCCGACGGGGGAAGCTACTGCGAAGACTATTTTGAGTTCGACCGAATGAGGGCGATGCTGCCGAAAATCCGTGATACGTTGATCGGTGGTGACACTCGGTTGCTTTATCTCGGCTGGCTCGTCTGCAATTGGGATGAAGAAGTGATCGAGCCGCCGGTGCCAGCGGGGCTGAAGAAGCTGACGCCAGAATTGCAGGAGTTTGTTCTCTTTCATGAACTCGATGTGGATTTGCTTGCCGCAGCAGCATCCGCATCGCCGGCCATATCAAAGCAAGCTGATCCGTCGACGGATTTCGATGGCTGGCTGAAAAAGCAAACCGCTGCAACGCTTCGCGGGCTGATGCGACGTGTGCTTGATGGCGATGCAGCCGCAGTGCGTGCCGAATCACTCGCCGGTATTCGCGAAATGTTTGGGGCGTCGACATGGCCGGTTGTCGAGGGGACGCGAACGCTTGCGGAGCTGCGAGAATTAGCCACCGGCAAAGCCAACACTCGGCAACAACGAGAGGCGACCGCCGAGCAAAATCGACTTGAGAAGCGTCTTGCGAAACTTCGTAGCGATCCGGAGTCAGCGATCAAAGAAGCGGAGAAGATGGTTGAAACCCGATCGACTGCCAATTACGTCGAGGCCGCAAAACTGCTCGCCGAATTACGCGATGCATTGCCGGGAGAAAACGGGACACGGCTTGCCGATCGAGCCGCCATGCGTCTTGCAAAGAAGTACCCAACATTAAGCTACCTGAAGCGAGCTTTCAAAACCGAAGGGCTGAATTACAAATGAAACGGCAGGCATCCAGATCGAGCAAACGCCCGAGTCAACACAAAATCTCACCCGGTGAGCTGATACGAACCGCCCTGACCAAATGCAAAAAGGCGGAACTGATCGACTTGCTTGTGGAGTATGCCGATGAGCACATCGACATCGGGCGTGACCTTGAAAGCCGGTTTGAGATCGAGAAGCCGACAAATTTTGTTTTGACGGACGTTGAAATCGCGATCATGCAGGCGACGCAGGTTGATGAACGACGCCTGAACCACAATTTCGACTACGACTACGGCGCGTACGAGGCCGCTCAAGCCGGACTGAAACGGCTTGTCGAAACCGGAGAACACGAAGAAGCCAAACGGCTATCAATTGAACTGATGAAGAGGGGAAGTTATCAGGTCGCTCGTAGCGACGAAGGATTGATGACCGAGGAAATCGAAGACTGCTTGAAGCCGGTGATCAAGGCAATTGCCAAAACAGGAGGCGTGGAGGCGAAAGAATGGGCCACCGCGATGATTGCTGCCGATGAAGTTGGTTTCATCTGTGAAGCTGAACTGAAGAAAATTACCAAAGGCAAGTGACATGAAGGTCATTCGACCCACATGGTTAACCCGTTGCGACTCGGCTGAGATCGAGGGAGCTTTCCTAGAATCCATTGTCGATCGTTACGGCGATGACGAGCAGGCATCTGCGCTGATCGACATGACGATTCAGGAACTCGTGTTTCCGTTTCCGGCCAAGGTGTTGGGAGAGAAAGTCGATGTCGTGGACGCAAGTCCTTCCAAATACCAAGCTTTCGGACTCGATTTCATCGTGCAACACAAAAACAAGCGATTTGCTGTCTCTGGCTCCTCGGTCGAGCTTTGCGAGCCTGTTCCCGAAGGCCACCTCTATCTCGCCGCTTTATTCGATTGGCACTCGAGATTCTGACCGTCTGTCGGTTAGATGCTCGCCGGGGATCCAAATATCGCCGGGCTGCGTGATTGCATCGTCAGGCGGTTCGGGGACTTCGTCGGGATCGGTCAACCCTTGGTCAACGCCTGGGTTGAGCAGTTTGGCGAGTTCGTCGCTGTCGAAACCAAGCAGTTCACAATCGAAACCGCTGTCCTGCAACGCTCCGATTTCCAGCGGCAGTAAGTCGTAGTCCCACTCCGCGTTCTCGCCGGTGCGGTTGTCGGCGATCCGATAGGCCTACACCGCTTCGGGTTCCATGTCGATGGCGACGTGAACCGGTACCTCGGCAAGGTTCAAGACCTTGTCGGGACACAAACGACGAACCTTATCAGCGTTCTGTTCAAGAAGCTCTTTGACATGAGCCAAGATCAGCACGCGACCATTCCATTGCCCCACGGCATCAGATGCGATCTTCGCGAGCACGAGACTTTTGCCGGCACCGGTGGGTAAGACAGCAACGGGATTGTCGTCGCGATTGCGAAGGTGATCGTAGACCGCGTCAACGGCGGCTTGTTGGTAATTGCGAAGCTTCACGAGACCGTGGCGATTGAGTATGATGTAGAAAACACATAGGAGGGACCAATGACCAATCAAGAACTGCTGGCGACAATCGAATCGCTTCCCAAAGACGTGCAATTCGCGCTGGCGAACTCAGTGCTTGATCGTTTGGCGAGCGAAGGGCCGCCACCAATCTCTGAAGAGCTGAAAGCGATCTTCATGCAGCGTGAAGAAGCTTTCTTTGCTGAACCCAATCGCGGCGAATCATGGGACGACGTCAGAGCTGAGTTGTTCGGACGATGACTTCCGTACGAGTCGGCAATTCCCGTATGTCATTGGATACATCTTTCACGCCAACACCATTCATATCACTGGCGTAAGGCATGGTGGCTTGGGGTGGGACGCTTTTGAATTGCGTCAGTTCTGAACGAAGGCGTTTCACAGCAGCGGCTCTCCGTTGCGAAACTTTCGCCCACGCTCTTCTGGTGTCACTGCTGGCAGGCTGTTGTTAACCAACGTGCAGGTCGGACAGATTCGATTGCCAGGGCCGCCGGATTCAAACGCAGCGTCACAGCGCAGACAGACGCGAAATCCAGGTTTGCCAATCGACGCTGGCACATGCTGGACAACCACGTCGGCACGCGGCGAGTCCGGGTCGGCAGCTACCTTTTCGACAGTCAAACGAACAATTTGGCTGTCGTCGTGATAGACGCCGCCGAATTGCATCGAGTCGAGAAGTGCTTTAAGTGAATTGTCGACGTCGCGTCGTCGTCGGTCCGGTGGTGTTAATCGAATGTCGACGATCAAGTCGCCTTCAAGCGTTTTGATTTGCTTGCGGTGAAGCAGTGAAGAAACGTCGGCGCGGTATTGCCGACCTTTCTTGCTGACCAACACCCGCGGGCCAACGTGACGCCAGTAATGATTGACCGACGGTGGGAAGGGAAGTTTGAGGCGAATCATGATGTCGAATTCCGAAAAAAGAAAACGCCCGGCCGGCAATCCATTGCCAGCCGAGCGTCAGTCCGTGGAAACAGAGTCAGAGGGCAAGCCTCAACGTTTCCACGGAGGGGATCCCGCTGCCGGCGCGTCCTTCCCCGACTTTGCGATACCAGACGGCGTGTCGCTCGCCGCGGTGTGCGCGGTCTTGGCCTCGCATGCGGAATACCCTTTGACTTCGTTTTGAAGTTCGCCGGTGTCGTTGCGACGCTTCAACTTCACCGCGAGGACACACGGCAAGTTGTGCAGGTCCGATGAGTCGGTGGGCACCAAGACGCCGACCGACCGACAGATCGCAGACAACTCCCGCCGGGCGATGTCCACCGCGGTCGCATTGGGGTTGTCGAGGTTGAGTCGCACCCAGAGAAGACGGTTTGCGTACTCTCCCTCCACGATCTGAAAAACAAGCTGCAAGTAGTTTCCGGCACCCGATTTGGTCGGCTTCATTTCGCTGTCGGTGATAACCGCGACGTAGCTGCCGTCGGGGATCGGTTCCATGTTGTTGGATGGTTCGACGGTGTTGGCATCAAAGCCTTGGAGGTTGGCCATGGTTGGTTCCTTGGTTGGATGAAAAGAGAAGGTTCAGTGATTCGTTGAAAGGTCAGTTGGCGGTCATCGCACCGACGAAGGCGGACCAGGACAGCGGCAATTCTTCGGCGATGCCGTAGCGGTTCTTCGCCACGCACGTCGGCGAACCGTAAGCACGAATGACACGCTCGCCTCCCTCTTTGCCAATGGCGTGAGCGACCGTGCGTTTGCGATTGAACCCTCCGTCTTCCGTGGCCGTTCTCATTTTCCGGGTGGCAAACAAAACGGCGTCGCACCACTCTTTCACGAGCGCCGCGGCGTGTTTGTGAAGCCGTGGCGAATAACGGTCGTAAGGCGAAGACTCGGGATCTTCAAAGCGTTCGACCTTGGAATGTGCGATCATCACGATCACCATCCCGCGGGAACGCAACGCCCCGAGCAGATCGAGCACGTCACGCCACAAAGAGAGGGCGTGCATGTAACCGCGAGCGTACCCGCCGTCGACCTTTTCGATCGACTCGACGGCATACTGCTGACAGAGCTTGTCCCAGACGAGACGCTCCAGCCAATCGAGCGAGTCGATCACGACGGACTCGTAATCGTGCTTCTCATTGACGAGCGTCTTCAACGCCCCGACAACGTCATCAAACGTCGTCGCGAGCGGAAAGCGGTCACAGTCGATCTCATCGAGACCGTCTTCGGTTTGAATGAAGATCGGCTTCGGTGCTTCGCTGCCAAAGGTCGACTTGCCGATGCCTTCGACCCCGTAGAGCAAGACACGGGGCGGCTTCGACTGCCGGCCGGATTGGATGGTTTCAAGTAAGTTGCTCACTATTTGGATCGTTCCTTGTGTGAATGGTTGATTGAGTAAATGAATCAGAGCGACGCGATCGGTTCGACGTCGAAATTGCCATCGCGATCACTGGTCACGAGGTAGTGCTTGAAATCAACTTGGACGACGAAGCGTTGTTCGCTTCCGAGTTGCTTGCGGAGCGATCGACACGCTCCGGTGAAGTCACGCGAGGCGTCGTTGAACCGATCGGCCGATCGCAAATAGCGACCGACGGCGAGCGAAATCCCGACGCGTTTTTCAATGTCCAGCGATTGCACAAACGTCCTCCGAGGTGGAAACAGATGGCGTGACAAAAAACGCTTGCCCGCCCCGGTACTATCTATGCCGATCGCTTAGCGCACGGTCCGAAGAAGTTATTTCTCGTTCCAGTCGATCTCGCCAAAGTGCTCGCGAATCTTCGCCATTGCGGAGTCCATCTTGCGACGTGAAAGCCCCAATCTTTCCGCCGTTTCCTTCTGGTTGGACGTCATCAATTCACGGGCGATCGGCCGCAGATCTTTGGGCAAGGTCGCGATGCGTTCCTCGATGGCGTCCGACAACTCGATGTCCGTGATTGGATCGCGAGCCTCGGTTTGACGAAGCCGGTCACCATCGTCGGTAGACATGCCCACGATCCGTTCCTCGGATTTGAGGTCGGGACCGTCGACGTAGTCCGAGAGCGACGTGATCTCCATCCCCTCGCCTGGATTCGATCGTTGGCGGGTGACCTTCCGCAGCAACATGCCGACACCGTTGACGACCACTTGGGTCACGAACGCTTTCACGCTGCCGAGTTCGGGGTTGTAGTTCGGTGCCCGCTCGCAAACGTGTAGCAGCAAGTCTTGCTCGATGTCTTCGACGTCCATGTCGCGAAGTTCGGGACGCGTCTTGATCTTGTGAGCGGTTCGCTCCACCAACGGCATCGCGAATTCGATCAATTCCGGGGCAATTTCTTTCTTGTTCAAAACAGAATCTCCCGGCCGGGGAGTTCGCAAAGCGTCGCCACATTCACCACCGCAAGAAGACCGCGTCGCGAATCAAAGTCGCGAAATAGCACGGGCGGCGGCGAGGCGATCGTTTGCGTCCCTCAGCCGGGGATGGGGCAAGACAACTTTTGTCCGCGACAGACAAAGTTTGTCCGCCAGAGGTTTTTTTGACTCAAAACTCCCAGTCCACCGGTTGCTTGGGCGAATACATACAGTCAATGCCCACAGTCACATCCGATCGAAGATGGTCTGCTAGCTCGGGTACCTTCTTCTCGATTTCTTTGATCGCCCGCCGGATCGCACGGGCGACACTATCGCCTGCACGCTTCGCGTCCGAGTCATCGTGAATCGCTCCACTCAGTCCGGTGTCCTTGCGCACCTGGGCGAGGATTTCATCACGCTCGGTTTCCAACCGCGTCATCGCAGAGAAATCCTGGTCGTCTTTCGCCGCATCCAATCCACTGGCAATCTGTTTCAAACGTGAGTGCGATTCGCGTAGCGATTGATCGTCGACCTTTTTGCCACGTCCGCCCGTTCTTACCGCTTCGTGGATACCCGAAACCACTGATTCCAACTGCATCGCAGTCATTCCGACGCTCGGACGCGACAACAGGCTTGCGATGTACGGCATGCCGCTGCTGTCCTTCACCGGTCGCGGCGTACCACCGAACGCGACCCACCAGAAGTCGTCGTCTTTCCGAAAGCGATAGACTGGCAAGTTAGTGTTCTGGATGCCCAGGGTTTGCCTGATCAAGTGATCAAAACGCGGTGCGGCAAGAAGCTCACCATCGCCAGTCACGTGGATAAGCTGATCCAGCGCGATGACGTGTGCGTCAGCTTTCGATAGCCATGATCGGACATGCGAATCAATTGCTCGGCCGGTTGGATGAAGCAGCACAAACGGCCCAGACGCGTGGCGACCTATTTGATCGAGTGCCGCGACCAAATCCGCTGTCCAGGTGTGCGTGCACAGATAAACTGGTCGCGAGCCAAGACTGGCCGGCAAAACGCCGACCCGAACGACGTGATGCGTCAACCCGAGAACCTCGACGGAATCACCAACCGACAGAACCGCAGCAAGCTCCCGCGTAAGAAGATGCACGTCGAACTTCAGGCTGGTGACCTGGGAACGCGGTATTTCACGATTTTCAAGCGTTTGTTCATTCCGAGCGAAACATCGCCCGTCGAACACTTCCACCCGCCAAGACGCACCACCGTCATCGCCCTGAAACCTCGCAACAATTCTATCTGTGGGATTCAGGAATCGGCGAAACGACTCGAACTCCGTCCCGAGCCGTCGTCGCCAATCGCCCTCCGCCCCGTGCAAAGTGACCGACTCTTCAATGCAGCGCCAGAGTCTCGTCATTGACTTCGACATCGCTTTCGGCGTTTGCGTTGGTTACTTGGATGAAGTTGCGAAGACGCATCCATTGCTCGGCGTGCCTGGCGTTGGCGTCTCGGGTGTAGCACGTTGCATTGCCGTCGTACAGCTTCAACGTCCGCCAATAACGACTGCCTCGATACCGGATCCGAAAGGTGGCACTAATTAACCGACCCTCGAAATCCAATTTTCGATTTCGCTGTTTCATATCAGTAATGATGTCGTTCGCTTTGTAAGTCACCGTCGCGTCCTGGTCGCCGCCCAGATCAACGAGGTACTCCACGAACAAAACCTCATCAATGCCGTCGACGTCGCGGCATGACAACGCTCCTTCACCGAGTTCCTCCAATGCACGCGTCGAAATGATATTTGAGTCGGTAAAGAACTCGGGATCGCCGTACAGTAGATTTCCGAACACACGCTGATAGACGGCGATCGCCCGACGGATCGGCGTGTTGATCATGACCATGACGTCTTCCAACTTGAAGATCACTTTGTCCTTGCCAGCCGGACGGAAGTGAACATTGCCAATTGAGTTTCGTTCGATCGTGGACTTCCGTGTGAACGGATCACCGCGTTGGATTGAGAACTCAAACCCATCATCGGTCTCTCGGTAAGCCAGATTGCAGAACGGCGTGCGGTTGTTTTCGCTCAGCCAACTACCAATGTCTTCCGCCGCTTGTTGACATCGCTCGTGGGTGATCTCCAGCAGCTTGCCGTGCTTCTTCTCGCCGACGCGAAAACAATCCATTCGTCTTGGTGGCTTCCATGTGAACCAAATGTGTTCACGTTCCACGATCATTGGATCGAACAACCACACCTGCACCGCGATGTCGGCTGGTGAGTGATCCTTGTTCGGATCAAGCGGCATCTTTGCTTCGATTGCTTTGGGCAGCAGCGAATCCATGCCTCGCTCTGTTGCCATTTCGTCGATGTAGCCGATGGCGTTGAGCAATTCTTGCGGGATCGCATCATCAGGCGATTCAAGCAAATGTGCCAGTCGGTCGACGTCGAGTGTTGCCGCTTGCCGGGCCGACGGAAGCGACAACCCTCGATCGCCGAAGTAGGTGGCGTGGGGTTCGATCAGTTTGCAAAGGTGTTCCGGATGAATGGTGCGGAGGACGTCCGCGTCGGTGAAGTGTTTCGGATTGAAGGTTGCCATTCGAGATCAAAAATTCCGCTCTGAAGAGTTCGCTTCCCTGGAGATTGTCAAAGGTGAAGCCAGCCATTCCGGTTGCTAGCAAATGCGACAGGTGCACTGGGATATAGATAGATAGAGAGGGTGGTGGACACGTTTGGTCACTGCACGGGCCGGATTTTCGGAACAATCGTCAAATTCACCGTAAAAACCGGTGCAAAAAAAATTACAGACAGAATCGGGAAAACCGGTTGACGGAGCGGTAGCGAGGCCAAATTCCCAGCTTCCGTCACTCGTCGACGGCTTCGGCCTCGCCGATCTCGACCAGCATTTCGCTCCAGGCCGAACGCTGCTGCTCCCAGCGAAGCATCGCTGTCAGGGGGCGTAATCGCTTCTCGTGGATTTGGCATTTGCCGGGCTGTGGCGGCAGGTTCAACAACGCTTCCTGGATGTCCGGGGCGAGCAGATTCAGTCCCATGATCTGAGTCATGCGTGGTTGCGAGACATGTGCGATGCGGGCCAATTCGATCATGTCTGCCACCTCGTCGTTCTGAAGCATGGACTGATACCGAATCGCCAAAGCCATCAGTCGAGCGATCCGCGGGATGCGACCGGCGGGCTTGGCTGGTGATTCAACGTTGTCTTCATCACCGGTGAATCGCCGGATCGTCTTCCGTCCGCGAGCATTGATTTGGACGTTCAGTTTGGTTTTGACTTTGATCACGCGGTGACCTCCTCTTGTTGCAGGGCTTCCAGCGACGCGATGCCGCTGGAATGGAATGAAATTTCAATCGTACTTTCGGTTTGATCGAACTCGACCTTCGCCACCAACAACCCGAGCAGTTGGGCTTTCTCCCGCATGTTGAGCGCATCCCACACACGGTCAAAGTCGGAGAAGGCTTCGGTGATGAAGTCGGCCGACATGTCTTGCTTCTCGGCTTCGGCAATCTGTCGATGGACGCCGGCAAGACTTCGCTCCGCCGACTCGATGCGTTGCTGCAAGTCGGCGATTCGCGCCGTGGTTGAGCTGTTGCCATGTTCGAGCAGAACCAGATTCCGAACCTCGCCGTGGTCGCGGGCCAGTTGCCGTGTCAGTTGCATCCGCTGCGTCTCGAATTCTTCCTTGCGTCGACGCGATGCCTCGTCAGCTTGGCGGATGATCTCATCTCGCAACCCATCATCGCCGGCGATCGCACGCACTTGGTCCACCACCGCCTCTTCGATTTCACCCGCCGGCAGCGATGGATGTTCGCACGAGTTTCGACCGCGTTTGATCGCTCGAACGCAGGTGTAGTAGCGATACGCGATGGACTTCTTCTTGGTCGACGTGTGAACCATCGCGACGTTGCATTGCGGGCATCGAATCAGCCCTTTCAAAAGGCCGCCATACTTGCTCGGTAACCGGCTGCCGCGGGTCAGGTTGTTCGCCCGCAACTGCATCTGAACCTGGTCAAAGATGGCTTCATCGACGATCGCTTCGTGCCGCCCGTTGAACAATTGCTCTTTGTGTTTGATCTTGCCGATGTAAATCGGGTTGGTCAGCAAAGCGTGGATGCTGCACTTGTCGAACGGTCGGCCACCTTTGGCGAGTCCTTTCTTCGTCGTCCAAAGTTTGTTCATCCATTTCCGCTCGGCCACCGCATCGCTAACCGGCGTTAGCGATTGCAGTTCCAAGTACAACAGAAAGATCCGCCGCACCTTGGTCGCTTCTTCCGCGTTGACCACCAACTTCGGCGTCCGTTCGCTTCGATCGACGTCGTAGCCCAACACCGGATAACCGCCGCACCATTGCCCACGCCGCCGTTGACCGGCGATCTTGTCGCGGATGCGTTCGCCAATGATTTCCCGCTCGAACTGAGCAAACGACAGCAGGATATTCAGCGTCAACCGGCCCATCGAATGCGTGGTGTTGAATTGCTGAGTCACCGAAACGAACGACACGCCATACTTGTCGAACGTCTCCATGACTTTGGTGAAGTCCAACAGTGATCGGCTCAGCCGGTCGACCTTGTAAACCACCACGCAGTCGATCTTTCCCGCTTCGATGTCTTCCATCAGTCGTTTGAGTGCTGGCCGCTCAATGTTCCCACCAGAAAAACCGCCGTCGTCGTACATCTCCGGATTGATGACCCAGCCTTCGTGTTGTTGGCTAGCGATGAACGCTTCGGCGGATTGGCGTTGTGCGTCGAGTGAATTGAATTCCTGATCGAGCCCTTCTTCGGTCGACTTCCGTGTGTAGATTGCACAACGGATCGTTTGCACCGTCGTGGCTATTTCGCGTTTGTTCATGGTCGCCTCCCAAGTTTGAAGAACAGGAATCCATTCGTGTGCGTGCCTGTGACTTTCTTGGCAATCGCCGTCAGCGAACGAAATCGTTCGCCTTCGTATTCAAAGCCTTCTTGCAGCACCACGACGCGGATCATCTCGCCTTTGTATTGACGCTCGATGACGTTGTTGGGCGGCGGCAGTCGCGGATCCCAATCCACGAACGCAGCAGGCTTCGGTTTGGCGACCTGGGTGTTGGCGTGTTCCCGAGGCGCAGTCACACGCGATTCGGCATCAACGGCCAACTCGCCCGCTTTCATCAACGCCTCTCGTGACAGCCCACCCTCATCGTTGGCCTGTAACCGCCAGGCGATGCGGCGGACCAAGTACTGCTTGTTGCGACTTCGACATTCTTCGCCGAAGACTTGTTCGTATCGTTTTTGCAAATCGGCGACCTTCATCTCTGGCAGCCGAGCAATCTCGGCGGTGACCTTCGGACTCATCGTTCACCTCCTTCGGTCGCGACCAGTTCGTCATCGTGCGAACCAACATCGACGTTCGGTTCCGTCGGCACGGTTTGCTCGCAGGTCCGTGCGGCGCGGGACAAGCCGCGGGCCAGCAAAACTGCGATTTCTCGCTGTCGCTGCTCGTTGGCATGGTTTTCATCTGGCATGCTTCATCTCCATCTCGGGGGACTCTCGATCGGTCTCGAAACCCGTTGTTTCGGAGACGTCGGTGACAGAGAGGCCTCCGGGGCCAACGTCATCAAGCCGCTCGGGTAAAGAGTCCGCGAGATTTCCCGAAACAGGTTCGGAAGTCGCGTCGCGGTCGTCAGACTCGACCGCCGCCAGATGCAGTCGCCTGATGCCGACTGCCAGAATCGCCGCGACTGATCGCAGGCGAATGTCCGCCGGGGTCGCGGACGATTGAGAGAGATTCAAAGAAATAGCGGGCACCTCGTTCGCAAAGAAAGATCCAGAGCGACCAACCACTGGCCCCTCCCGGAACTATCTATGCCGCCTCGCCGACGCGCGCCCCATCACCCAGAACGTCAAAATTCTGCCGCAGCCATTTTCGCCCGAGTCCAACCAGGATTGAATCGAGCAACCCGAGCGAGGCCAACGTGCGATAACCCAGCCCCTCTTCACCCAGCTCTCTCCAATCACCCAGAGAGTCGCGAGAGATTCCCGGCCCGCTGAACCGCCACCCCCCCCGGAAAATCACTCGATCCGGCTCTCCAAACGTCTCTGACCAGAGAGTCCGAGAGAGCATCAAAACGCAGGAAAACCACGAAAAAAGCCGGCGTTCTGCGAGATGCAAAACGTCGGCTTTCGAAGTTTACCCCTGCCGGTCAGTTTCCTAACCAAACAGAGAAGTTGCGGGAGCCGGATTCGAACCGACGACCTCGAGGTTATGAGCCTCGCGAGCTACCGGGCTGCTCCATCCCGCGGTATGATTGAGACATCCCGTTGTTGTTCTGGGTTCACTGGAAATTCGATCTTTCTGGAGGAAAGTTTCGTAGTGTTCCGCAGGCGGTTTGTCTGGGCCAGAAGATGGCGGATTGAGCTCGGATTGTCAACGGCGGTTGAGGGCTTGTCGCGAAAGTTTTTTGTTTCCTCGCCCCGCCGTCCATTTTGCTGGGGTAAACTTGACGAAACGGCCTGCGAATGTTTCTGTTGGTACGTACGGACTCCAGTGAGACGATCGCTCACTTTTCTGCTTCTCGAACTCGAAACGGTGTGCTCCCCGCTGGTGGCGGGCTTGCAGGCTTCCTTCATGTCCCATTCGGATCCTCTATCGACCGCAGATTCAGGCGACATGCCACCGGTCCCTCCTCAGGCAAGTGCGCCGGAGGGGCCCCAACAGCCGCCTCCTCCGCCGCCACTTCCGCCTCAATCGAATGCGTCTGAGCCGGCTCGGCAGCAGCCGCCGCCGCCTCCTCCACGTGCGACGCTGCCACCGGTTGCTGCGCCTGGTGATGGGGGTGGAGGTAGCTCGCGACGGGCGGAGCCGTCGGTCGACAATGTGGCGGCTGGGGGCTCACGACGGGCGGAGCGGTTGGATGGTAGTGTTGGTGGGGGTGGCTCGCGACGGGCGGAGCCGTCGGTCGACAATGTGGCGGCTGGTGGCTTGCGACGGGCGGAGCGGTTGGATGGTAGTGTTGGTGGGGGTAGCTCGCGACGGGCGGAGCCGTCGGTCGACAATGTGGCGGCTGGGGGCTTGCGACGGGCGGAGCGGTTGGAGGGTAGTGCTGGTGAGGGTAGCTCGCGACGGGCGGAGCCGTCGGTCGACTATGGGCGGAGGTCGCGGTGGCGGGGGGAGGTGCCGGGTGAGCAGCCTGTGAAGACGGCGGCGACGGCGGCGACGTTCGCGGCGGGGCGGGAGGCGAGGCCGGCTGAGGACGAGGAGGATGACGAACTGCTCCTGCCGGTGCGGAAGTCGATCCCCGCTTGGCTGGTGAGCATGATCGTTCACATTATCTTGTTGCTGGCACTGGCCCTGTGGACGTTGCCGGTGACCAGCGGTCTGCGCACGATGGTGCTGGAGCTCGGCGAAGCGACGGAAAGTGAGTCCGTTGATCTCAAGGAATACACGCTCGAAAGCTCTGACTCGGATGTACAGCAGGAGGATGCGGATCAGGTGACCGAGGATCCAGTCGAGATGGATGTTGAGTCTCTGATTGAATCGATCGACATTGCCGAACCGACTGAGATGGTGCCGGTGGAGCTGGGGGAGACCTCGTCGGAGATGGTGGTCAAGCCGATGTTTGGCGGGCGCCGCGGCGCGATGAAAGCGGCGTTGTTGGCGATGGATGGTAGTCCGCAAACCTCGCAAGCTGTCGAGTTGGGGTTGAAGTGGTTGGCCCGACAACAACGCAAAGACGGCGCATGGAGCTTGCGGGGGCCCTACGACGACGGCTCGTACCAAGAAAACACGACAGCGGCAACCGCGATGGCGATGCTGGCTTTCCAGGGTGATGGCAACACGCACATCGATGGTCCCTATGCGAAAAACGTCGAACGGGGATTGCGGTATCTGATGAACAAGCAATCGAAGCGAAACGGATTCTTCGCTGGCAATGAGCCCGACCGTCAGCAGTCGTACGCGCATGCTCAAGCGACGATCGCGATTTGCGAACTATACGGTATGACGCAAGACTCGTTGTTGCGGCAATCAGCTGAAGCCGCCGTGCAGTTCTCGGTGCGAGCTCAATCGCAGGAGGGTGGTTGGAGATATCAACCCCGTAGCGGTTCGGACTTGTCGGTGACCGGGTGGTACGTGATGGCGTTGATCAGTGCCAAGTCAGCGGGCATCCATGTCGAGCATTCCACTTTGGCGGCCGTGCAGGGTTATTTGGACCGGGTGTCGGTCGAAGGGGGCGCCGGGTACTGCTATCAAGAGGGTCGGCCGGCGAGTCAGACCATGACAGCCGAAGGGCTGCTCTGCCGCCAATACCTGGGCTGGCCTCGTGAGCGGGAAGCGATGGCGATCGGACTCAATACGCTGGTCCAAGATTGGCCGATCGAACGCGAGGCTATGAACGTTTATTACTGGTACTACGCAACCCAGGCCCTGCACCATTTCGGTGGATCGGCATGGCGGATTTGGAACGACAACATGAAACAGGTGTTGCCCGCGATGCAGGTCAAGCGGGGCAGTGAAGCGGGCAGCTGGTCGCCGCAAGCGGACCAGTACGGCAACGCATCGGGTCGGTTGTATACGACGTGCTTCAGTATCTATTGCCTGGAAGTCTATTACCGCCATCTCCCGCTGTATAAGCTCGGCAAAGAGTGAGGCTGGCTTCTAGCTAATGGCTAGTGGCGGCTTCCATGAGCCAACTGAGTGCGGCTTGGATGTCGGGGTAGTGTTGTTCTTCGATGAGGCCGCCGTGGCCGAGGTCGGTGAGAGTGACGACACTGTGCTCGCCCGCGTAGGCGTCGTGAATTTTTTGCTGGATCGAGGGAGGTACTAGTTCATCGAACTCAGACATCAGGAATACAGCGGGCAGGTGGCAATGGGCGGCATTGTCGATCGAGCTGAGGTCAGCGGGTAGGTGGGCGACCAGACGTCTCATCCAGGGACGGGACGCGTAGCGGTCGGCGACGCGGAGAATCGTGTTGGCGAGATCGGGTGGGTTTCGCAGCCAGAGCACGCAGCGATCGGCAGTGGACTCGGGTGGCAACCAATCGGCTGGGCGGGCCGCGAGTGAGAGAGCGGACAGGCAGCCGAGGCTGTTGCCGCAAAGCCAGATTTGCGTGTCGGGCCCGCAGCGAGATCGCACGACTGCGGTTGCGAAAGCTTCTGCGGCCGGTACGAGATCCACGAGACTGGCGCGACCCGTGCTCTGCCCGTACCCCGGTGGATTCCACGTCCAGGCTTCATAGTGCCCAGCAGGGTTGCCGGGGGACTCTGCTCGGCTCGGGTCGGTTTGCCCATCTTGGTCAGCAACAAGGTTGAGCGGAAAGGGCGATGAGCGTTCGGCGCGCCCGGCGGTTCCTGGGAACTTGATCAGGAGTGTCTTGGGAGCGGGGGCGTCGTCCCAGTCAGCGAGCGTGGTGGCGCCCTGCAGCGGCGATTCCTGTGGCAGCTCGTTCGCGGCCGGATCGGTTGCCATCTTTGTTGCCAAGTCTGTTGCCACGTAGCATTCGATGGTTCTCGCGGGGCCTGTAGCGGAGGGGGCGAGCGATAGCTCGCAGCGTCTCAGGTCGCCTGGATCGATCGCTTGACGCGTGGGGCGCAGGACGCATCGATCGAGAAAGAGGTTTCGTAGGGACGCCAGTGAGCGGAGGATAGGCATGGTCGATTGGCTTGAAGGGACTCGTCGCCTCCTTGTCTTTAACCATAAAACCGGATCTCCTGTCAGCTTGTCTGACAGGAATCTCCGTTTTGTGATTAGATAACGATGGAGCATTCACCCCGCTCCCATGCGGGCTTGCCCCGCATGACAGCAAAGTTGATCGACTTGGTTTCCTGTCAGACAAGCTGACAGGGGAACGTGTATCGATACCGCGGTTTTCTAATTTAAAAACGCTGCTTCCCGTGTGACAAGCACACGGGGGAGCAAACTTGTGGGTAACTGACAGCTCGTCGCCTCGTCCACTACGGAAAAACTTTTGTTACTCGAGCGTGCCGACGATTTCGGCTACCGATCCGGCTCCGAGTTCGCCGAGGGCAGCGGGAAGCTGGTCGATCAGACGCATCGAGAGTGTGGGATCGTAGTAGTTCGCGGTTCCGATTTGGACAGCCGAAGCGCCCGTGACGAGGAACTGCATCACATCATCGAGGCTGGCGATGCCACCGATCCCGATGATGGGGATTTCGACAGCGCGGCGGACTTGGTGGACGCAGCGGAGGGCGATGGGTTTGATTGCTGGGCCGCTCAAGCCGCCCATGCCATTGCCCAGAATCGCACGTCGTTTGCGCCAATCGACGGCGATGCCGAGTACGGTGTTGGTGAGGCAGACCGCGTCAGCGCCCCCGTCGGCGGCACCGCGTGCAATGTCCGCGATGCTGGTGACGTTCGGAGTGAGTTTGGCCAGGATGGGAACGCTGGTAGCGTTGCGGGCGGAGGCGACGACGCTGCGGCAGGATTCCGCGTTGGTCCCAAAGTCGACTCCGCCGCTGACATTGGGGCAGGACAGGTTCAGTTCGATGGCGGCAACACCCGGGCACGCCCCGACGCGCGCGGCGAGTTCAGTGAAGTCCTCCACGGTGCGGCCGGCAACGCTGACGACGATCGGTGCGGTGAGCGAGGTGAGATAGGGCAGGTGATGTTCGATAAACGCATCCACACCGTCATTATCGAGGCCGATTGCATTGAGCAGTCCGGCCGAGGTTTCCACGGTTCGCCAGGGGGCGTTGCCGATGCGGGGTTCCGCCGTGATGGTCTTGGGCAGGATTCCGCCGAGGCGGTTCAGATCAACAATGGACTGCATCTCCCGGGCATAGCCAAAGGTGCCCGACGCGACCATGATCGGATTGGGCAGCGTGAGTCTGCCGAGGGTTGTTTGCAGCGTGGGGGCGGTCACGTCGGGGATTACGGGCATGGCAGGATAAGGCGGTGGTGGATTTGGTGGATGAGTCGATCGGCGACGTGTTGTTTGCTACCCGAGATCGTTTCGATGATGCTGCCGTCGCGGTCGAGCAGTTCCACATTGTTATCAGCAGCATCGATCGCTTCGGGGCCGTTGCTAACCATCAGGTCACAGCATTTTTTTTGCTGTTTAACGGTGGCTCGAAAGTGGCGATCGTCGGTCTCCAGTGCGAAGCCGACGACCCATTGGTCGCTGCGTTTGCTCTGGCCGAGGACCGCAATGACATCGGGCGTTTCGATCAGCTCCAAGACGAGAGGTTGGCCGGTTTTGGAGAGTTTTTGATCGGAGACTTGGAGCGGTTTGTAGTCACAGGGAGCCGCCGCCCCGATGGCGCCATCGCACTCGGGGAAGAGTTCACCGGCGGCATGGAGCATCTCGTCGGTGGTGAGGACGTCGATGACGTGTGCGCCGGGCGGGTAGTCAACGGTGACCGGGCCCGACACGATCACAGCGTCGTGGCCGCGTTGCAGAACGGCGGCGGCGAGGGCAGCGCCCATCCGGCCGCTCGACGCGTTGGTGAGATAGCGGACGGGATCGAGGTATTGCCGAGTGGGGCCGGAGGTGATCAGGATTTTGGCACGGCGATGGGGGGCGTCGCTCACTCTGAGTCGTCTTTGGATCCGGGGGAATCACTTTCGCTGATGACCGAGGTGATGATTTGATCGAGTCGTTCGCCGACGATATTCATGCGGGCGGCAGCGAGGGCAAAGAGGCGTTTTTCGGATTCCGCCAGGTGTCCGTCGGCGGCCATCATCGAGATTAAATCGGCGAGCAGGGCTTCCCGAGAGATATCGTCAGGCGGCAATTCGAGGGCGGCGTCGTCAGCGAGTCCATAAGCCAGTGCGTCTTGCAGGTCGTCTTGGCCGAGACCCAGTTCCACGCAACGATCGGCTACCCATTCGACTTCCCGTTGGCCGATCGATCCATCGGCCAATGCCATGACGACGATATTGCGAAGATGACGCTGACGATCGGTGTAGTCTGGGTCGCTCATGGGAGCAGGGTACTTCGAGAATCGAGGAAGCGTGGCAGATCGGGAACAAGGGACTGCCTCAGAACGAGGCCCGTAGTTTAGCAGAATGAGTGCGGGGGTGAATCGGACTGGGCGCGTTCCATCTCGGCAAAACAGAAAGGCCGCGAGGCTCGGGGACGGCGGGCACGCTGGTTCAGGACGTTCCGTTGCGCTGTCGGCCCTCCCCGGAAGACTCGCGAAAGGCTCGTCTTCCGACCCTCCCGACTTCGCTGGGCGGGTGATGATGGATCCGGGGGTGTTCGCTTTGCTCAAACCACCGGCTATTTTCTTACACGCCTCCAGCGTACGAAGACTTGCGGGTGGAGGACTCGTGGCCTGCTGTTGATTACCCACAAAACCGGATCCCCTGTCAGCTTGTCTGACAGGAATCTCCGTTTTGTGATTAGATCAAGATGGAGCATTCACCCCGCTCCCATGCGGGCTTGCCCCGCATGACAGCAAAGTTGATCGACTTGGTTTCCTGTCAGACAAGCTGACAGGGGAACTTGTGTCGATACCGTGGTTTTCTAATTTGAAAACGTCGCTTCGGCGTGTGACAAGCACACGGGGGAGCAAACTTGCGGGTAATCAACAGCTCGTCGCCTCGTCCACTACCAATTCGGGGCTTAGCTGCTCAGTTCGCTGACGACGCCGCGGACGATGGCGCGGAGGCGGGGTTCGGCGGCGTTGGCGGTGGCGATGATTTCGGCGACGTTGGCGGGCTCGATTGCATCGGGCAAGCACATGTCGGTGATCACACTCAGGCCGACGACTTTCAACCCGCAGTGGATTGCGACGATTGTTTCGGGAACGGTGCTCATGCCCACGACATCGGCACCGGCGCTGCGTAGGAAGCGGTACTCGGCGCGTGTTTCGAGGCAGGGGCCGGCGACGGCGACGAACACGCCTTTGTGAGGATAGAGCCCTTCGCGATGGGCGACGTTCATCGTCCGCTCGATCCACTCGTGGCTGTAGGGTTCGCACATATCGGGGAAGCGTGGTCCGAGCCGGTCGTCGTTGATTCCGATCAACGGATTGCCCCCCATCAGGTTCATTTGGTCCTCGATGACCATGATGTCGCCATTTTGATAGTACGGATTGAGACCACCGCAGGCGTTACTGACGATCAAGAGTTCTGCGCCGAGTTCTTTGAAGACACGCACGGGCAACGTGATGTCTTGCAGCGAGTAGCCTTCGTAGAAATGGAAGCGACCTTCCATCGCCATGATCGGGACGCCGGCGAGGGTTCCGATCACGAGCCGGCCGGCGTGGCCGGTCGCCGTGGAGCTGAGGAAGTTGGGGATGTCGGCATACTCCAGGGTGGCTTCGACGTCGATGTCGTCGACGAGTCCGCCGAGTCCTGTGCCGAGGATGATGCCGACACGTGGCGTTTGCTTGGTGTGTTGTCGGATGAAGGCACAGGTTTCTTGGATCTTGTCGTGGAGATGAAGCATGAAAGCAGTGCGGAGTCGTGGAGGCGGATAGTGAATGGGCTGAAACCCGGGGCGAGTTTCGCGGCGGACGTGCGATGGGGTATGTTATCAGCCAAGCTGAATATTTGCATTGCCTCTGAAGAATGATTCTGCCATGGCCGTTCCATCGCCTGACGTATTTGAGAAGCTCGCCACGTTCTATTTGGGGCGTCATTACGACCTCGCCGATGCCAAGCTGCTCGATGATCTGATGCTCTACGACGCCAAGGATCTCTGCACGCATGCGATGTGCGTGGGGATGACCGGCAGCGGGAAGACGGGGCTGTGCATCTCGCTGTTGGAGGAGGCGGCGATGGATGGGATTCCCGCGATCTGTATCGACCCGAAAGGCGATCTGGCCAACTTGATGTTGGCGTTTCCGGACATGCGGGCTGACGATTTCCGGCCGTGGCTGGAAGCGGGCGACGCCAGTCGCAAGGGGCTTACGCTCGATGAGTTGGCGGCGTCGACAGCCAAGGACTGGAAAGAGGGGCTCGAGTCATGGGGTGAGTCGGCCGAGCGGGTGGGCAAGTACAAGGCGGCGGCGGATGTTGCGATCTACACGCCCGGTAGTAACATTGGGTTGCCGCTGACTGTTTTGAAAAGTTTTGATTGCCCGCCTTCCGAAGTGCTCGAGGACGCCGACGCGATGCGGGAACGCGTCACCGGCGCGGCGTCGGGACTGTTGACGCTTCTCGGCATCGATGCCGATCCGCTGTTATCGCGCGAACATATTCTGATCAGCTCGATACTCGATCACTGTTGGCGTGAGAAACGCAACGTTTCGGTGGGCGATTTGATTGGCCTGGTCAACGCGCCGCCGATCACCCGCGTGGGTGTGTTGGATCTGGAATCGTTCATGCCGGCGAGCGAGCGGGGCAAGCTGGCCATGATGCTCAACAACGTGTTGGCGTCACCGGCATTTTCCTCTTGGCTCGAAGGCGAGCCATTGTCGATCAAAAAGCTGCTGCACACCGATGAGGGCAAGCCGCGGATCTCCATCCTCTCGATCGCACACTTGAGCGAGAAGGAACGGATGTTTTTTGTGACGATCCTGCTCAACGAGGTCGTGGCATGGATGCGGACGCAGAGCGGCACGAGCTCGCTCCGCGCGATTCTCTACATGGATGAGGTGGCGGGGTACTTCCCTCCGGTTGCCAATCCGCCTTCGAAACCGCCCATGCTGACTTTGCTCAAACAGGCCCGAGCCTATGGGCTGGGCGTGACACTGGCGACGCAGAACCCAGTCGATCTCGATTACAAGGGGCTGTCTAACATCGGGACCTGGTTCCTGGGGCGATTGCAGACCGAACGCGACAAGGCTCGCGTGCTTGAGGGTCTCGAGGGTGCGGCGGCCCAGTCGGGGAAACCGTTCGACCGCGGCGAGATGGAACAACTGCTCGCGTCTTTGGGGAAACGCGTTTTCCTGATGAATAATGTTCACGACGACGCACCGACAGTGTTTCAAACACGCTGGGCGATGTCGTTTCTGGCCGGACCGTTGGCGCGCGACCAGATCCAGACCTTGATGGCAGACCGCAAGGCGCAGCTCGCCAAGTTAAGCAAAGCCAAAAACGTTCCCGTCGCGAAACGCACCATCACACCAACGCGGCCGGTGTTGCCAGCGGGAATTGACGAATCCTTCCTGTTGCCCCATCAGTTTGTGCGTGGAGAGGGCGAGCGGCTCTACCGGGCCGCCCTGTTGGGTGAAGGGACGCTGCATTTCGTTCGCAGTTCCGCGGGAGTCGATTCGTGGGTCGACGTGCAACAGATACTCCTCTGTGGCAAGGGCGTGCTCCAGGACGGTTGGGAGTCGAGTGAACCGCTCGCTCCTGATGCGGAGTTGGAGGCGAAACCAGATTCCAGTTTTTCGTTCTCGCCCCTGCCCGATGAGCTGCGTGGCAAGGCCTCGGTGAAGTCCATCTTCAAGGATCTCAAGGACTATCTCTATCGTCATCAGCCGATGGAGCTCTACAAGAGTGAGGTTTTGGATGAGTATGCACCGGCAGGTCTCTCAGAGAGCGAATCGCGACTGCATTTCCAACAGGCTGCGCGCGAGCAACGGGATTTGGAGACGGACAAGTTACGGCAGAAATACTTGAAGAAAATGGAGTCGATCAAGAGTAAGATTCGCACCGCCGAGGACCGAGTGTCGCGTGAATCGGCGCAGTACGACAACGCCAAAGTAGGCTCGCTGGTATCGCTTGGAACATCCGTGCTCAGTGCGTTCATGGGCCGGAAGATCTTTAGTAAGACGAACGTTTCGAAGGTCTCTACGGCGGCTCGTAGCGCCAGTCGCACGGCACAGCAGCATGGCGATGTGGAACGGGCAGAGCGGCAGCTCGAAGAGTACCGGATGGACATGGACGACATGAGTGCGAGATTGGAGGCCGAGCTCAGCGATCTCACCGAATCGTTTGCGATTGAGAATCTCGAACTGGAAACGATCGTGATCCGACCGCGCAAAGGTGATATGAAAGTCAGCGATCCAAGGATCGTGTGGACGCCATGGCAGATGACCCCCGAGGGCGACGCGGTGCCGTTGTTTTAAGGGGAGCGTATCCGGTGGTGTTCGCTGCGCTCGACCACCGGCTATTTTCTTCAACGCCTCCGGCGTAGGAAACTTGTGGGTAACTGGCAGGAGGCAACGAGTTTTTTTGCACTGCATGATCGACTGTGTTCGCCGCAATCCTGCCGTTCGGATGGTATGTGCAAATAGAGCCGCCCCGTTGGGGCTAACGCGAGGTGGTGGCGTCTGAAACCCCAGGCGTTGCCTGGGGCTTTCATAGAACTGCCCCGTTGGGGCGTTGTCATGAGCTTTCTTCAGCAATCGATAGAATGCTGCACTTGTGGGTAATCAACAGCTCGTCGCCTCGTCCACTACAGACAAAATTCGCTACTGATTGATCGCGCGATGCTGGATCTAATTGTCTTCGCGGTTGACCATGGCTTGGAAAACGGCCGGGTCGATCGAGTCTTGCAGGAATTTCACGGCGCCATCGGCCATCCCGACGGAGGCACCGCCGGCATGCAGGCTACCGAGGCCACCCACGTAATGCGGGTCCTCGAAGACGTCGGATGATACGCTTTCATTGATCGCGGTGCCCGCGTTGCGGAGGCTGCTGCGGGTGCCGCTCATCCAGCCCAAGTCGTGTTCGGGCGGCGATAGTTTTTCGCCCAATAAAATCGTGTAGGCGGTGCCGTCGGCAATGTCGCTGAGGGCGATCCAGCGATTGAGCATCAACAGTCCATCGTTGTTGACACCGATAGGCTCCGCTTGGCTCGCGTGCATTCCCGCGTAGCTCGTCGTGTTGGGGATCTGTTCGCCGATGGAAGCGGGGCAGCGCAGGAACGCGAGGCTTGTCTCCCGCACAGCGTCGTTCGCCGGTGCGGAAACGCCCACCTCGAAATCGATCGAATCGTAGAGAGCCTCGCGGTCGAGGTAGCGCAGTAGCGACGAGATCCAGTTGTGGTGATAGCCTTCGGGCAAGCTCAGGATGCTGAGTGTCTCTGCAGGGCTGGTGTCAGCGAGGTTGCCGTTTTGAAAAACCTGCGCGGACGTCGTCAACGTGCCGCTGGGCAAGTGCTTGAAGTTATCCGCATAGGCCTGGCACGCCATTACCAAGCGGCTCAAGTTCTGGTCACAGTTGCTGCGCCGAGAAAGCGAACGCATGTCGCGAACGACGGGAATCGAAATCGCCAGCAGGATGGCCACGATGGTGATGATGACGATCAGCTCGAGCAGCGAGAATGCGTTCCTGGGGACCGGTCGCGGATTCATGAAATACTCTATGGTGGTAATCGGATGGCTGGCTACGTGAGAACGCATGCTATCGCATCTCGGTTGGGAAGGGATGGGCGTAGGCAACTGTGTCTTTCTCTACGGCTGTTTTCGAAATGGGTTGGATTGGATTGGGGAGCTTTCCGGATGAGAACTTGCTGGCTGTTGGTGGTGATTGCGATCGCAGGGTGGAGGCCCCCGGTGGTTTCGGCAGCGGAGCCCGGGTTTTCAGTGATGTGCTGGAATCTCGAGTGGTTTTTTGACGACTCCAAGCAGGGGAATTATAGCGCTCTCGCCCGGGAAAAATCGGCCCCGACTCGCGGCTTGTGGAATTGGCGACGGGATGCGGTCGCAGCGTCCATCGCCGAGGTTCAGCCGTCGATTGTTGCATTGCAAGAAGTGGAGGGGCCGCGCGTGTTGTGGTACCTGGCGCGAGCACTCGATCGCGAGCATGGTCTGAAGTACCAGGATAATGCCATCGAGGGTGAAGATCATGCCACCGAACAGGACGTTGGCATTCTGACGACCCGGCCCACCGAAGTGTTGACGTTGATGCGTGGTGAGGTGACCGGGTCGATGCAGCGGCAGGAGACCTATGCCGGTGTCACGAAACATCTCGCGGCGTTGATCGAAATTCCCGTCGCTGGGCAAATCGAAACGATTCTCGTCGTCAATGTGCATTTGAGGAGTGGTGTGGCAGCCGAGCGTTTGCGGCAGAAACAGGCGGCGAGTTTGCTGCGTTGGATGCAGGTTTGGCAGCGGAGCTCCACGCACGTGATGGTCGTCGGAGATTTCAATACGCAAGAATTGGCGGGCGAGGTTGCCGGCGGCAGCGAGATGGCGATATTGATGGGACGTCGCACCGCCGACCCCCAAGACGATCTCGTGGATCTGATCGAGCAGGTGCCTGTCGCTCGGCGGCAGACACACCTATTATCTGGCAAACAGTTTGATCGGATAATCGTCAGCCGATCGCTCATCGGAGACGAACCGGGCCGCCCGGACCTCTGTTTACGGAGCGTCGACGTCCGCCCTGATCTGTCGATTCGCGGCGGCGCTGATCTTCTCGATGAGCACTGGAACCACTACTGGGAGATCGATGCGGCGAACCGTGACCTCAGTGATCATTATCCTTTGGTAGCGGAGTTTGAGATTCGATGAGTGAAACACAACCCATGATCCGCTTGGATGATTTCCTCAAAGCGGCAGGTATCGTCGGTACCGGTGGTGAAGCGAAGGTCCGCATTCAAGCCGGCGAGGTGTTGGTCAACGACGAGGTGGAGACGCGTCGTCGGCGGCAACTTCGGACTGGCGATGAGGTCAATTGGAACAGCGAGGTGTGGGTGGTCGAGGTCACCGACGATGATTGATTCCGCCACAGGCTTCGAATAGCGTCAGGGCCTGGACCGTTTCGGCGACGTCGTGGACGCGGAGGATGTGAGCGCCCGCCGCGGCTGCGGCCAGCGAGACGCCCAGGGTACCAGCCATCGGATCGAGCTCTCGGCCCGAGGCGGACACGATCGACTGCAGCCGTTTACGAATGAACCCTTTGCGAGAATGCCCGATCAGGCAAACGCAGCCGAGGTCGGTAAACTGATCGATCCCGCGGACCAGATCGATGTTGTGTCGGTGCGTTTTGCCAAACCCGATACCGGGATCGAGACAGATTCGCGACTGTTCGATGCCGGCGGCCAAGCAAGCGTCACGGCGGGCGATGAGATAGCGACGGATGTCGGCGACCACGTCCTCATATTGCGGGGCATCTTGCATGGTTTGCGGTGTGCCTTGCATGTGCATCACACAAACACCCACCTCGCGTTTGCGGACGAGATCGGCCATGGCCGGGTCGCTTTCGAGCCCCGTGACGTCGTTAACGATCTCTGCCCCTGCATCGATCGCCGCCTCCGCCACGCTGGATTTACTCGTGTCGATGCTGATCGGGATGTCGACGCGTGGTGCCAGTCGTTCGATCAGAGGGACGACGCGATCCCGTTCGACGGACGCGTCGACCGGTTCGCTGTAAGGACGTGTGCTCTCACCGCCGATATCGATCATGTCCGCGCCGTCGGCCGCCATCTGGAGTCCGGCGGCAAGGGCGGCGTCGAGCTGGAGTGAGGACGCTTTGTCATACAAACGCCCGCCGTCGGAGAAACTGTCCGGCGTGAGATTGAGAATCCCCATCACAAGGGGGCGGTGTCCGATGGTGATCGTTCGACCCGATGTTTGCCAAATCAGTGACATGGTTACCGATCTCTAGAGGATTGTTGGTTTAGCGGCGCAGAAATAGGGCCGCCCCGTTGGGGCTTTGGGTTGTGTTGGCGTTGGGATCCCCAGGCGTTGCCTGGGGCTGTCATAGGGTTGCCCCGTTGGGGCTTTGGGATGTTTTGGCGTTGGGATCCCCAGGCGTTGCCTGGGGCTGTCATAGGGATGCCCCGTTGGGGCTTTGGGATGTGTTGGCGTTTGGGATCCCCAGGCGTTGCCGCGGCTGTCGTAGGGATGCCCCGTTGGGGCTTTGGGTTGTGTTGGCGTTTGGGTCCCCAGGCGTTGCCTGGGGCTGTCATAGGGTTGCCCCGTTGGGGCTTTGGGATGTTTTGGCGTTGGGATCCCCAGGCGTTGCCTGGGGCTGTCATCGGGTTGCCTCGCTGGGGCTTTGGGATGTGGTGGTGTAACGACGAAAAGCCCGAAGGGCCTGCCGAAGCGGGCCGATCGAGCTAGTCGTGGGAGTGTTGCCGTCAGTCCGGGCGCGTACCCGGCGACAACGACTCAAGCCTCCGCCCCTACACGGAAAATCAATTGTATGGTTTGTTTTGGCTCAGGGAGGCCAGCGGAAAACTCAGCGGGGGATCGCCATTCTGCGGACAGGTTGCGGTGCGTTCTGGTCGCTGGCCGATCCTTGATAGGAAGCTGGGACGACCGCGTTGGCAGCCCCTGAGTCGGTGACGTGCTGAGCCGACTGCCACGCTTGGGTCGGCCGTGCCGATGATGTCGTGTCGAGCACGCTCGGTGGGGTGGTCGCACGAACCGGTTGGTTCAAAGTTGGTGCTGGCGTGGGGATGCCTGTCGGTGCTTCGGGGGCGAGCAATTCGCCAGGGGTATCGCCCATTTCGGACAGCGGTTGATCGTTGACGTCAACGGGATTGCGATAGGGGTTCAGGTTGATTCCCAATGGGTCGGTGTTACCGCTGTTGCCGTTGAGGCCAGGTTCGCTGAGCATCATGGATTCCGGGGTCATGGTTTGACCGGGAGTCATCGTGCCGCTGCCAATGATCTGTGAAGCGGATTCGGCATCACGCAGTGGTCCGGTGCGGACGACGTTCGGGCGACTGACGCCGTAGACCAGTTCACGTCCGGCACTGCGTTCGCGAGCCCGTTCGAGGGCATCCCAGTAGGCCTTTTTGTTCCAGGCACCTTCTCGCAAGACGATATTGTTGTTGGCCAACAGGGTGCCTTTGAGAAAGTCGACGTAGTTGAGTGATTTGTTGTATTCGCCCAGTGCCCGGTAGTACTCGATTTGGGCTTGAGCTTTTCGTTGTTGGCTCTGCAGGACCACGTTGACGGGGCTGCGTCCGTTTTTGAACTCGGCCAAGCGAGCTTCCACTTCTTGCTCGGCGGCTTGCCACCGCTGGGCATTGGTTTGAATGAGTTGGTAGTGGGTAGCGGCTTTCGCTTCGGCGTCGGACAATCGGCTGACGAGCAATCGTTCCTTCTCTTGCAAGTTAGCCTTCTCGCGGACGAGTCGCAGTTTGCTGCCACGGATCCGGGTCAGTTCTCGGCGGGCACCGATGGCGGGCGGTGTGATTTCCAAACGCACGGCACCTTCTTGGTAGTTGCCGCCGGTCAAGCTACCCAGGGCACTGCTGCCGGCAGCGGGGAAGTCGACATCGGACCCCGATGGTGGGCCGAGCGTGTCGCCCACGCCGACATAGCGATAGAGCAGGGACAGGTTCACGTCGGGCAGGATTTGGTTCTTGGCCGAGACGAGTTCGAGTTCTTGTTGTTTGATGCGAGTCTTGGTTTGACGCAGTTCCGGCGACAGGTAGAGTGCCTGGGCAACGGATTCGTTCCAGTCAAACTCAACCCGGGCGATCGTGGGTTCATCGATGGGCCGCACCAAGCGACCGTCGGTCGGTGAAATGCCGAGCAGTTCACGCAGGCGGCGTTCAGCACCGTAGACGCCTTGGCGGTCCGAGCCGGGCAGGTTTGATCCAGCGATCGCGGATTCGAGCAGGCCACGGAATTGGTAGTACTGTTCCACAGCCTGGGCGAGTTCTTGCCGCGTACCGGTACCGTTTTCGAGAGCCAAGCGGGCGAACTGAGCCGTTGCGATGGCACTGTTACGTCCGATGATTGCCGTCGAGACGTTGCGGTAGGCGACGTACAGGTCCCAGTAAGCGACTTCGACGTCGCGGACGAGGTTACGCACTTGGACTTCGTACTGGGCGATGGAAATGTCTTCGTTCAAACTCGCCAGCACGACAGGGATGCGGTTGATCAGCGTGCCTCGGTTTCGCATCAGGGGTTGTTGCACCTGAGCTTCCATGGTGGCGGTGTAGTCGCTGTGGACTTGGCGTGAGGCCGAGTTGATCGGACCCAATGGCAGGTTGTTATTGCCGTAGACGAGCTGGTTGCGGATGGTGGCCACGCCGCCGGTGGCCAGGCGTTTGCTGATGGCGCCTTGTGCGGTGACGTCGTCGGATTGGAAGTCGGATCGCGACACGATGCTGTCGCCGGAGTTTCGCGGGCGGTCGGTATTGCTGTAGCTCAAAAATCCGCTGGCTTGAGCATCGAACTCGGCCAGGGCGTCTTCCACACCACCGACCTGGTTTGCTCGCAGGACGCCTCGTGGCAGCACACGGTTGCCATTGCCGTCGATGGTCAGCGGTACGGATTGGGTCGTCGATTGGCTGATGGCGACGTCGTAGATGCTGCCGAACTGGTCTGCGGTGCCGCTGATGAATTGGTCAGCCACATTTTGACGGTTCTCCAGGATCCCACCGGTCGTGATGAAGAACTTGGCATTGCCCAACGCGATCGAGACGGCTTCTTCGAGTGGCAGGTTCCAGAACTGATAATCGTGATTGCCGATCGTTAGCGGCCGCAACGTTTGCGTCGTATCAGGTAGACTCTCCACATCCACATCGGGATATTCGATCTGCGTCGCCGCTTGAAGGTAGTACTTCAAGTCCGGCGATTCATTCAGAAAGAATGGCTGAGTGGGTGCACAACCGCAGGCAATCAAGAGCGAGAGCCCGAGTTGCAGGTAGGCAGTGTAGCGGTATAGCAGCGAGCGATTCATGCCCTGGACTTCCCTGGATCGGCGGTCACCGGTAAACCCATGATTGCGGCCGCCACAAAGCGGCCGTGTCATGGGCTCCCGTAAACCGTTGAATTGGAAAGCCCCCCTACAAAGGTCTCACGCCGTACGCTCCACCGGGCGACGTGAGACCTCTGTCCGAAAGTGCTATCGACCATCGAGATAGATAACCTTTGACGATTCTGCAGATTTTGACGAAAAAGTAGAAAACACCGACGAACTCAACCCGAGCGATTGATGAGCAAGCGACGAAGACGAGGAAAAACCAATCCGCAGCGTGAAACAATGGGGCGTGAAACCGAGCCCGGCGCCGGTGGCAGCGGTCCGTCGGCAGACACCAACGAAGCAGGCGGTGCTGGCAAGGCCGCCGAGTCGGTTCGCCCTGTGAGCCTTGAGTCCTCGGGTGCTGATAAACCCCCGGGAGGCGATGACTCCGTGCGTGATTCCGGTGCGGATGGCCAGGCGACGCAGGGAGGGGCAGTCGAAGGGCGCCCCGTCGGAGCGAAAGCGACGGCAGGGAAATGGGGAGGCGAGAACTTCGTCGAGAATTTCGTTGGGGGCAAACCGAATCTCCTCCCTCAACTGCCCTCGCTGGCGCGGGTGATGTCCGTCGTGATGCTGGTCGTGGGGATTCTGGGCATCGGTGTGCTGTTTTATCAGGTGATGGCTGGGTTCTTTGTGCCGTTGTTCCTGGCGGCACTGTTGGTCGTCATCTTTCGCCCGGTATATCTGTCTCTCTTAGCGCGAACGCACCAGCGGCGGCGGCTCTCGGCAGGGCTGACGACGGCACTGATCCTGTTCATTGTCTTATTGCCGTTGGGGGTGGTGATTTCGGTAGCGACTAGCCAGTTCACTGTGTTGCTGTCGCGGATGAATGGCAGTGCATCGGTTGCCTTGGACCGCATTCGCGATCAGGTTGGCCTTAGCCTGCCGCATGCCGAGTACTTCCGCGAGCTCGATCAGATTACCAATTCGATGGGAGTCAAGGGGCTGCCGCAGGCCACTGCAGACAGCGAAAGTGTGGCGAATCATCCAGGCGGATTGGTGGTCAAAGCCAAGCAGTTGGACAAAGCTGCTGCGATTGTGAAGTTCCTCCAGGCCAACGTGGAGGGGCCGGAATCTTCCGTCGAAGCAGCAGAGCAGGCGGTGGAAACGCTCAATGACTATTCGGATTCCCTCCGTGAGGCTGCTGAGCAGGAACTCGCGGCGAATTCGGCGGGCGAGATCAACCCGCTGTTGAGGTTGAACGTCTCGGAAGAATTCGAGCAGGTGTCCGTGCACGCCGCGGCCTCGGTTCGAACTTGGATGCACCTCAAGCTCGGCGGTGCACTGCAGAGCCAGATGAAACTGTTGGCGAATCCAGACGAAGCGGATTTCTCCCGGTTGATTCGGGGAGCTCGTGAATCGCTGCAGCCGCGGTTCGTCAAATTGACGAGTGCCACGGGCAGCATGCTGGCCAAGGTCCTGTTCGGCTTGATGATCCTCGTTATCTCGATTTACTTCTTTTTGATCGACGGTCCCAAGATGACCAGCACGTTGATGCGTCTTTCACCGCTGGACGATTCCTACGAGCGCCAGTTATTGACGCAGTTTGATCAGACCAGTCGCGCGGTGGTGATAGCGAGCGTGGCCAGTGCGGTGGTGCAGGGGATTTTAGCGACGATCGGGTTTTGGTTGACCGGGTTCGATCAGATTGTCCTGTTCCTGTTCCTGACGAGTCTGATGGCCTTGGTGCCGTTTCTCGGTGCCGCCTCGGTTTGGGTGCCCTGTGCTCTGTGGCTTGGATTCGTCGAACAACGCTGGATCGCCGCTGGATTGCTGGCGTTGTGGGGCGCTGCGGTGGTTTCCTCGATTGACAACGTGATCAAGGTTTACGTTCTGCAAGGCCGTAGCCAATTGCACCCGCTCTTTGCTCTGCTGAGCGTGATCGGGGGCGTTTCCGTCTTCGGGCCGATCGGAATCCTGGTCGGGCCCATGGTGGTGGTGTTTTTGCAAACGCTGTTGGAGATACTCAACCATGAGATCCAAGACGCGTGAGCGATCGGTAAGAAACGCGGAAAGAATAAGTGACGCATTCTAATTCACCCTCCCTGTGGGAGGGTCGAGCGAAGCGAGGGGAGGGTTATGCTGGATTTCCGTGCTCGCCCTCCCCGGCCCGCAGCGGGCCGACCCTCCCGAAGGGAGGGTGAAGTTCTCGACACTTATTGCTCCCACGTTCCCAAGCGGCCGGGTGGGCGGCGTTACTCTGTGCCTGACGGCCCTCGGCTCATTATTGCGGGACCAACGTCGATTGAATCGACAGTTCGGAAAGACCGTCGGGCCCCAGCGTGAGAGACAAGTTTGAGAGAGTCGCACGCCACCCTTGGACAACCGCGGCGAGCGGTTATGATCATGCCCCACGTATAGACAATACAGTCCTTCCCTCGGAGATTTCCGTGTCTCAATCCCTCCCCAATGTCCTTGCATCTCGATACGCCAGCGAGGCCATGGTGGCGATTTGGTCACCGGAGTCAAAAGTCGTCCAGGAACGTCGGTTGTGGATCGCGGTCATGGAAACGCAGTCCGACTTGGGGGTGCCGATTCCCGAGGGCGTGGTCGAGGCTTACGAGAAGGTGATCGATCAGGTCGATTTGCAGTCGATTGACGATCGCGAACGCGTCACACGCCACGATGTCAAAGCCCGGATCGAAGAGTTCAATGAGTTGGCCGGTCACGAGCACATCCACAAAGGGATGACGAGTCGGGATTTGACCGAGAACGTCGAGCAGTTGCAAATTCGCTCCGCGCTGTTGCTCGTTCGCGACCGGATCGTCACATCGCTCTCGATGTTGGCTGAACGTTCGGCGGAGTACGCGGAACTGGCGATCGCGGGCCGCAGTCACAACGTGCCCGCTCAGGTCACGACGGTGGGCAAGCGTTTTGCCAACGTGGCCGAAGAGATGTTGACGGCTTATCAAAGAGTCGACGAACTGATCGCCCGCTATCCGCTGCGAGGGATCAAGGGGCCTGTCGGCACTCAGCAGGATATGCTCGATCTGTTCCAAAACGATGCTGAGAAGCTCGACCAGCTGGACGTGCGAATTGCTGAACGGCTTGGTTTCACGTCGGTGTTTGACAGCGTCGGGCAGGTGTATGCACGCTCACTGGATTTTGACGTCGTCTCGGCGCTCACTCAGGTCTCATCGGCCCCGGCGAACTTTGCCCGGACGCTGCGGCTGATGGCGGGCGCGGAACTTGCTACGGAAGGTTTTCGGCCGGGCCAGGTCGGTTCTTCGGCGATGCCGCACAAGATGAACGCGCGATCGGCTGAGCGGATTGACGGGTTCTGCGTTCTGTTGCGTGGATATTTGGCGATGGTCGGCGGCTTACTTGGTGACCAATGGAATGAAGGAGACGTCAGTTGCAGTGTGGTGCGGCGGGTGGCCATGCCCGACTCATTTTTAGCAATCGACGGGCAGATGGAAACGTTTCTCACTGTCTTGAGTGATTACGGAGCCTACCCGGCGGTGATCGATCGTGAGCTCCGCCGCTACCTGCCGTTCCTGGCGACGACAAAAATCTTGGTCGCTGCCGTCAAAGCTGGCGTGGGCCGTGAAACGGCGCACGAAGCGATCAAGGAACACGCCGTGGCGGCGGCTCTGGCGATGCGGGAGTCGGGCCGTGATGACAACGATCTGATCGATCGACTCGCAGGCGATGATCGGATACCGTTCAGCCGTGAAGAGTTACACGCAGCGATCGGGGCACCGATCGAGTTTGTTGGCAACGCGGCGGCTCAAATCAATAAAGTCAACGCGCGAATCGAGCAGTTGGTCAATAAGAATCCGGAGGCAGCGGCCTATCGTCCCGGTGACATCCTGTAATATGAATCGCATCGGATCACTCAGGAGATGAATGTCGGGTTGCCAAGCCCATGGCAGTTCTTTCCTGTTTCAACCCCATCCATCCACGCTCTCAAAGAGTAATCGCATGAAGTTAGCCATCCTCTCCTGCAGCCCGAAGTGCTACTCGACTCGGCGGCTGCTGGAAGCGGCCCGGCACCGTGGAGCGACCGCCAAGGTGCTCAACACTCTGAAGTTTGCGATTGATTTGGAGCAGGGCGAGCCCGATCTGTATTATCGCAGCAAGCGATTGAGTGATTACGACGCGATCCTGCCACGGATCGGAGCGTCGATCACGTACTTTGGGACAGCCGTGGTACGTCAGTTCGAACAGATGGACGTGTTCAGTGCATGTTCGTCGGCTGGTATCACCAACTCTCGCGACAAGCTCCGCAGTCTACAGATTCTCAGCAGCCATCAGATCGGCATCCCGCAAACGACTTTCGTTCGCGACCGCAAGGATATCTTGCCTGCAATTGAGCGCGTCGGTGGGGCCCCCGTGATCATTAAATTGCTAGAGGGTACCCAGGGTGTGGGAGTGATTTTGGCCGAGTCGGTCAAGGTTGCCGAAGCGATCATTGAGACTTTGCAGAGCACCCGGCAGAACGTTCTGGTGCAGCGATTTGTCGCTGAGAGCAAGGGCCGCGACATCCGCGCCTTCGTTGTCGGTGACCGGATAGTCGCAGCGATGCGGCGAGTGGCCGTGGGGACCGAGTTCCGCAGCAACGTGCATCGAGGCGGGCAAACCGAAGCGGTGGATCTGGACCCCGTGTACGCCGAGACGGCCGTCCGCGCCGCTCAGATCATGGGATTGCGGGTCGCCGGTGTCGACATGCTCGAGGGCAAGGACGGGCCGCAGGTCATGGAGGTCAATTCCTCGCCGGGACTCGAAGGCATCGAAAGCTGCACGAACCTCGATATTGCTGGCGCGATCATTGACTACATGGCGGCTCAGGTTGACTTCCCCGAAGTCGACGTGCGGCAGCGGTTGACGGTCAGTCGCGGGTACGGTGTGACCGAACTGCACGTCCGCGACGGCTCCGAATTTGTCGGCAAGACGATCGACGAATCCGGATTGGCCGAACGAGATATCAACGTCTTGACGCTGTACCGCGGCACGACCGTGATCCCCAATCCGCGTCTGAAGCGGACGCTCGAGCCCAATGATCGCCTGCTGTGCTTTGGAAAACTCGAGGCAATGCGGGGGATGGTGCCTGATAAAGCTCGCAAAAAGCGTCGTCCCAAGATCAAGGCGCTGCCTGCATCGGCTCAGCAGATCCAGCAAGAGATCTCCAGCAACTGACTCTGGCAAGATCATGGAACTGTCGCGGTCAGCGACGGGATTTCACAAAACTTTCTTTTGTCTACCGAAGTAGCGTTTTCGGCATGATCGTTGCTTGGTGGAGGAATACTGATCCGGCCAAAGCGTTTTTAGGGTTGCATTTCCGTCCCAACGGATATTGTTGACGACGTGAGGCAATCACGTCGCGTGAGCGTGTCATGCAGCTTTGAGTCCTGATCGCAGACCTGCGAGGGAGCCTTAGCGGCGAGTTGAAACGGGTTTGGCGAACTTTCCGACGTCGACAAACGTCTGAATGGTTGCCGCGACCTCGATTGATTCGGTTCGCGAGGACGTCCTCGTCTGAAAGAAAGGTTTTCCCATGTCCAGAAAAGAATCTCTGCAGAAATTGCGAGTTACGTTAATTCGTCGTCGTGATGCCTTGAGAAAGGCGTTAGCGGGAGACCTGAGTTTACTGAGCGAGCTCCACCAGCAAAGAACCGGCGATGCGCTCGATGCCGCCGCTGATACTGTCCAAGATGAGCTCAATAGCCAATTGGTCGAGGTTGAGAGCCAAGAATTGGTGGAGATTGAAGAGGCGATTGCCAAGTTCCAGCAAGGGAATTTTGGTGATTGTGAGGACTGTGGAAAACCCATTCCACTTAACCGGCTGCGCGCGATCCCTTACGCGAGCGACTGCATCGAGTGTCGCCGGAAGGCGGAAAGTGACAGCGACGGATCCGCCGCTGCGGTGCCGTGGAACCGGATCTTTGATATGGCTGACGCGGATAAGGTGGAGGGGTAATCCCTCGCTTCTCGACACACTGAATTCTGGCGGGTTGGTGCTTTCGGTGACGCCCCGTCAGCGGTTATGGTCATGGGGCATGGAGTTAAAGTCCCTTTCCCGAGCATCCCCGAGATCACAACATGGCAAACCTCCGCTCGCTGATTCGAGATATTCCCGACTATCCCAAACCAGGGATCCTATATCGGGACATCACCCCGCTGTTGGCCGATGCCGACGCGTTGCACGAAGCCGTTGATCAGATGGCAGCTCCGTTCCTCGATGCAGGGGTAGACGTGGTGGCAGCCGCTGAAGCACGCGGATTTATCTTTGGCACGCCGCTGGCCATGCGGCTTGGGGCTGGATTTGTGCCAATTCGTAAACCTGGCAAGTTGCCGTTCGATCTGCACTCGTTTGCTTACCAGCTCGAGTACGGCACCGATGAGCTGCAGATTCACGTCGACGGGATTCAGCCCGGCCAACGTGTGTTAGTCGTCGACGACCTGCTCGCTACCGGCGGGACAGTGGAAGCCTGTCTACGTTTGCTAGAGAAATGTGACGCCGACGTCGTGGGCTGCTCGTTCCTGCTACACCTCGAGGCGTTCGGTGGCGAAGCGAGACTAGAGCCCTATCACGTTCACAGCGTGTTGAAATACAGCGGCGACGATGGTGAGGCCGAGTTAAGTATTCAAAATCGCGAGCCCGGGCCGAGCATCTAGCCAGTTTACTCGGATCGGTTGCTTACCAACACAGGGTGAGCCATGAATATGTATCGGTTTTAGTAGTGGACGAGACGACGAGTCCTGCGGCTTTGGACTCGTCGCCTCGTCCACTACGACAGAACTCGTCCACTACGACAGAAATTGATCGTGCGTTGCTTAGTACGCCAGTGGTCGTGGTTGGTTGACCTGTCGGGGGCGGAAGATTTGGCTGGTGGTGCCGCCTTGCTGTGTCACGTGAGTCGGGTAGCTATTTCCCATGCTACTTGAGTGCGTTGGCATCGGATCACCCGACATGTGCGAGCCCACGATGGTTTCACCTTCCTGCAGTGCCAGCGTCGGTTGGCCGTTCGCATAGCCGCCCATGAATTCGCCTTCCCCGTGGTGGGATCCACATCCACAATCGCCGCCACAGCTGCCGGTATCGCAACCGCTATCGCACGCACCTCCGCAGCCGCCACCACAGGCTCCGCCGCACCCATCATCGCAGCGATATCCCCAGAGACTCTTGACGCCTGCAAAGACCGGGCGGCATTTTCCGCAGGACTGGCCGTTATAATTGCCGCACGAATCGCATGGGTCGCAGCGATCCGCGGGGTGGTTGATCCAGGGATCGACATAGAGTTCGCCGCAACCGTCACAGGCTCCACAGCCGTCGCTGCAGCCTCCCACGCCACCTCCCGCACAGGAGCCGTGTTGCCACATCGGACCACAACAGCCTACTGTCAGGGTCAAGCAAACTGCGAGCAAAAGAGTTTGAGCGGCATGAATCATCACAGACGTCCGTGTCACGTGGGCGGTTTTTGAGGTAGCGCAAGGTTGCGTCGGGAAACCTTGGTTGACGCAATCCTCCACCGAATCTCAGGGTCGAGAATCCGGCGTCACAATCGTTATCGTCCGCACAGCCGGTAAACTTTACCCAAATCCCATTCTCAACATCCCTGCGGTCGGATCGATTTCCATGAGCTCCCTGCCCGACGCAGACCGTCTGACGCGTGGATTCTTTCAGCGGGATCCCCTGCTCGTCGCCCGCGACCTGCTCGGCTGTACGTTGGCGCACCGGGTCGGCGGTGTCTGGCGAGGCGGATGGATCGTTGAAACGGAAGCGTATTTATCACAGGGTGACCCTGCCAGCCACAGTGCTCGAGGCCGCACGCCTGGTAATGCGTCGATGTTTGCTGAGCCGGGGAGACTCTACGTTTATCCGATTCATGCCAAGCACTGCTTGAATTTCGTTACCGAGAGCGAGGCGATCGGATCGGCAGTGTTGATCCGCGCGGTCGAGCCGGTGTGGGGCCTCCGGCAAATGCAGCGCGTTCGCGGTACGGTCGATGACCGGCGAATCACGTCGGGGCCAGGCATGCTCTGTCAAGCGATGGGCGTCCAACGCGACTGCGATGGAGTCGATGCACTTTCTTCACGCCAATGGCGGGTGATGGCGGGGCAGGATGTGCGGGAGAGGATTCGATCGTCACCACGGATTGGTATCCGTCAGGCCGCCGAGCTACCGTTGCGGTTCTTCGTCGACGGGAATCGCTACGTCAGTGGATTGGCACGCTTACACAGCCGTCCCCGCCGCGAGACACTGCTGCCGCGATAGCGGCGCCGCCGCGACTCGGCACCGTCGCGTGTTTACTGAAGTGGCGAAAAATGGCTCAATCGAAAGGCAGCCGAGCAATTAGCGCGAGATGGGAGCCGGCACATCTCCGGTATACCAACTGCTAAGGTAAGCGGCATGATGCAGTGGAGTGTCGTGCTCCCTGATCGTCGTTGTCTCCGCTGGAACCTTAAGAATGCCTCAACGCCGCGTTATCACCTTTGCTCTCATCGGACTACTCACAACCGCGTTGTCGACGCCCGCGTCCGTGGCTGCCGAGCCGCAGCCGATCCAGGTGTTTATCTTGGCGGGGCAGTCCAATATGGAAGGGCATGCGAAGGTCTCCACCATCGAATACATCGCCGATGACCCCGAGACCAAGGAACTCTATCATCAGATGATTGATTCCGATGGCTCCCCCAGGGTCGCTGAGGATGCATGGATCTCGTACTTCACCGGACGGGGCGATGAGAATGGCGAAGGGCATGGCAAGCTCACTGCAGGCTACGGTTCCCGCCGGAACCCGGCCGTCGATGGTGGCAAGATTGGACCAGAGTTTACCTTTGGCCTCGCGATGGACGCGGCATTGGAAGCCCCTGTCTTGATCATCAAGACAGCATGGGGGGGCAAGTCACTTTTCTATGACTTCCGTTCACCCAGTTCGGGAGTTTACGTGCGATCCCAACGCGATCTGGAGCGGGATCGAAACCCCGTCGAGGGCAGCGGGCACTACTATCGATTGATGATCCAGCACGTCGAGAACGTGCTCGGCGATATCGAGCGCGTTGTCACCGGCTACGATCCCCAGCAAGGCTATGAGATATCGGGATTCGTGTGGTTCCAGGGATTCAACGATATGGTCAACCGTGATGTCTACCCAGTGCCGCGGCGCGACAGCGATGTCAATCGTTTCGACAAATACAGTGAGTGGTTGGCCAACTTGATCCGAGATGTTCGCAAGGATCTCGATGCGCCGGAGTTGCCGTTTGTGATTGGGGTGATGGGCGTGGATGGAATGAAAGTGGAGAAGCTCAACGACGGAAACCGGCAGTTTCGAGCGGCGATGGCGGCACCGGCGTCCTATTCGGAATTCCGAGCGAACGTCACGGCGATACAAACCGGTGAGTTTTGGGACGAACCTCTAGCGGCCATTCAAGAGAAGGTGCAACAGGTTGCGCAGAAACGCTATCAGCTAAATAGAAACGAGGTCGCTCGAGGCGAGATGACCGAAGCAGAGATGCAGGCAGAAGTGGCAGCCTTCGAGGCGGAGTTGATCTCTCCGGAAGAGGCCGCCTTGCGAGCACGGGGGGCTTCCAATGCGGGCTATCATTATCTCGGCTGCGCCAAAACGTTTGGGCTGATGGGAAACGCGTTCGCCGAGGCGATGTTGGAGCTGATGCCGGCAACCTCGCTACGGGAATAGATTGCGAATCGGAGATGCTGTTGAGAACCACGCCGTTCCTGTGCAGTGGAACGTCTATACTTGGTATTGCGGTGGCAGGGCAGCCTCGTGTCGGCGCGCAATCTTCTCTCTCATTTCCCTCGAGGGGCCCATGCGAGTTCCTACTCTCATTTTCGCCACAGCCATTGTTTGTGTGAATTGTCTTGGGCAGACGAAGCAGCCCAACGATGCTCAGTCGAAACAGGATTTGTCTGAGCCCGCGAGGATCGTCGACATTCAGGCTGACTATCCCGGAGGCAATATCAACGTCGAGAGCAACGACGGGAAAACGGTTGATTTGTCACCTCGGCTCGATGGCGGAAGAAATTGGTTCTACTGGAATTTCGAAGCGATCGCGGAGCGAGCCGGAGAAGTTGCCTTTGTCTTTCCCGAAAAAGTAGCTGGGTTTGAAAACGGAGCCGTCGGTTTTCAAGGTCCCGCGATCAGCACCGACCAAGGCGTGAGCTGGCGTTGGATGGGCAATAATACCGCGCTCGTCCGAGGCCGTTCTTTTACCTACACATTCAGCGATCCTGGAGAGCGAGTCCGATTCGCTGTAACACTCCCCTACACCGAATCAAATTGGCAAGCGTTCCTTCAAGATCACCAGGCCAATCGGCATCTTCAAACCCGTGTATTGACCCAGAGCCGGCAGGGCCGGGACGTTGAATTGGTGCAGATCGGTAGAGCTGGCCCCGGGAAAATCGCGATGCTGGTCACGGCACGACATCATGCCACGGAGACCATTGCCAGCTTTGTGCTCGAGGGTATGCTGGCGGCGGCGATGTCGGACGATCCGGTCGGTGTTGAATTCCGCCAGCGATTTGTTCTGTACGCTGTGCCGTTCGTCGACAAAGACGGCGTCGAACGAGGCGACCAGGGCAAAGGTCGGACGCCGCACGATCACAATCGCGACTATGGCGAGAAATCCATCTATCCGGAAGTGCAAGCAATCATGGAGCTGGGTGAAGAGCAGCAGATTGGCGCATCGTTGGACCTGCACTGCCCGACGCTCGTCATGGATGATCATCAATTGATGTATTTCGTCGGGCCATCGGATGTCCCAACGAACAACGCCGCCATCGTGGATCGATTTGCCAAGGCGATCAAAGAAGAACTACCCGACGGGGCTCCGTTCGGACCCCTGGTATGGCTCAAGCCGATCGACGATGAGAAGCGGACGATGAACAGCGGCTACTTTGCCAGCCGCCCGGGTTGCTTGACCGCATCAACATTGGAAATCCCCTTCGCACCGAGCAAGGCGAGCATGGACCAGCCCTCCCTGGACGCATACGGCTGGGCCGTACTGCGTGCGTGGAATCAGCTCGACCTACAGAATTGACGCGGCCGACCAGGCTGTGACTACTCGGTTTTGGCTTCCGTCACGCTGCGAATGTAATCGACCTCTGCTTGCCGATACGGCGTGCCATCTTCTCGGAAGATATCGTGGAACCAAACGGGAGGTTCCTCCGCATAGGGTTTCTGCCATGAATCCCAGGGGTAGATGGTGTTTGATTTGCCGGCGACAAATCCCCAGTTGTAGGCACCAATTTGCTGGTCGGCGAAGTAGCCGAGGATCGGGTCGAACTCGCTGCCGTTGGGGCGTGCCATGTATTCGGTGCAGATCAACGGCCGGTTGAGCGGACGCAGGTTTTCTACCCACGTCTTGAGTTGCTTGAGGCCACCGTAGCAGTGAAAGCTGATCACATCGGACTCTTCGAGCTGGACTTTCTCGATGTCATTGAGCCGATTGGGATCCGCTTTGTGGCCACCCAGCCAAACGCCTGCGGTCAGCGGCTGGGTGGCACCGGCTTCGCGGGCCCACGCGAACGTTTGGGGGAGCAGTTCGAGAACGAAAGCTAGTTTGTCTTCGGGTTCCTGTTTCAGGTGGTTCTCGCCGTAGCTGTTACCGTTGGTGTTATCGGGTTCGTTCCAGACGTCCCAAACCTGCACGCGGGGGTCGTCTTTGAAGGCACCCACGACGCCTTTGACATAGTCTTCTAGCAAGCCGTGTCGCGATCGGTCACGCAGATCTTTCGCTCCCGGACTCTGGACCCAGCCCGAGTTGTGTAGGCCTTGCTGCGGTTTACGCTGCTTACCGAGTTCAGGATTCGGATCCCAGACGCTATCGAACAGAACCAACATGACTCCGATATCGTGTTTCTCAGCGATGGTGAGCAACTGATCGATTCGCTTGACAAACCCCTCGGCGTCTTGCTCCCAGAGCAAGTGGTGCAAGTAGACGCGGATGCTGGTGAAGCCGAGGTCTTCTGCCCACGCCAATTCCCGATCGATGGCTTCGACGTCGAACGTGTCGGCCTGAAACATTTCGAGTTGGTTGATGGCATAGGCGGGCGTGAAGTTCGCCCCGACCAGCCACGGTGTTTCTTCATGCCAGGAATTCGCCTTCTCAACTGACCAGCGACCGGTGGCCTCTTGCGCACTGAGTGGATTGGCAGCCGTGATCGGGCCAAGGAAAAAAAGGAACACGGCGATTCGCAAAACAAGCGGCTTGGTCAACATAGTCGTCCTAGGGGGCAGACGGTTAGGTAGCGGCATCTGAAATCTGAAAATCCCAGATTGCTAATGGGGGAAGGTGGCGTCCGAGTCCCAATGAGGGGTTCTGATCAGAAGCCAGAAATCTCACTTGGAACGGACGATGTAAATCAATCTACCAGATCTTGCGGTCCGTTGAAGACACGCAGGGTAAGTTCATGGCAGCGTTGCCCCCCACCCGGCACCCGCACAATTGTTGTCCTCGAACGGGGGCAGCTCGCCTTACTTCATCTTGCGATATCGCTCGATCAGGGCGTTGGTCGAACTGTCGTGATCGAGCACCGAGTCGGCGTCGGCAGCGAGTTCGGGAATGATCGCTTTGGCGAGTACCTTGCCGAGTTCGACGCCCCACTGGTCAAAGGCGTCGATGTTCCAGATCACACTTTGCACGTAGACGCTGTGTTCGTAAAGGGCGACGAGCTTTCCGAGCATTGCGGGTGACATCCGCTCGCCAATGAGTGTGTTCGAGGGACGATTGCCTTCAAACACGCGGTGCGGCACCAGCCAGTCCTGGGTGCCTTCGCTGCGGACTTCAGCATCGGTCTTTCCGAACGCGAGCGCCTCGCTCTGAGCCAAAACGTTGGCGATCAAAATATCGTGATGATCATCGATCGGGTTGAGCGATTTGGCAAAGGCGATGAAGTCGCACGGGATCAACCGCGTGCCCTGGTGGATCAGTTGATAGAACGAATGTTGGCCGTTGGTGCCGGGCTCGCCCCAGTAGATCAATCCGGTTTCGTAGTCAACGCGTTCGCCATCGACTGTCGTGGACTTCCCGTTGCTCTCCATCGTGAGTTGTTGCAGGTAGGCGGGGAAGCGTTTGAGGTATTGTTCATAGGGCAGCACGGCGGTGGTTTCGACACCGAAGAAGTTGGAGTACCACACGGCGAGCATACCCATCAACACGGGCAGGTTTTTCTCCAGCGGCGCGTTGCGGAAATGCTCGTCCATCTCGTGGAACCCAGCGAGCATCTCGCGGAATCCAGCCGGGCCGACCGCCAACATCGTCGACAGCCCGATCGCAGAGTCCATGGAATAGCGACCACCTACCCAGTCCCAGAACTCAAACATGTTGGCGGTATCGATACCGAACTCGCTGACTTTTTCGGCATTGGTCGATAACGCCACAAAGTGTTTGGCGACGGCGGATTCATCGCCACCGACGTGGTGCAAGAGCCATTGGCGAGCCGTGTTCGCATTGGTCATCGTCTCGATCGTCGTGAATGTTTTCGAGGCGACGATGAACATGGTCTCCGTGGGATCAAGATCGGCAACCGCTTCAGCAAAATCCGTTGCGTCGACATTGCTGACGAAGCGGAAGGTCAGCTCGCGGGCGCTGAAGTACTTGAGTGCTTCGTAGGCCATCACGGGACCGAGATCGGAACCACCGATACCGATGTTGACGATGTTGCGAATCGGCAATCCCGAGTGACCCACCCACTCGCCGCCGCGGACGGCATCGCAGAAGGCGGACATCTTGTCGAGCACCGCTTGGACATCCGGGACGACGTCTTCACCATCGACGACGACGGAGGTTCCTGCTGGGGCGCGGAGAGCGGTATGGAGTACCGCGCGACCCTCGGTCAAGTTAATTTTGTCTCCCGAAAACATCGCCTCGATCGCTTCGGGCAGTTCACAGCCACGGGCCAAATCGAGCAGCAGTTCCATCGTCTCGCCCGTGATGCGGTTTTTGGAGTAGTCCAAATACAACCCAACCGCTTCCATGGCAAGTTGTTTCCCACGTTCGGTCTCATCGGCGAACAGGTCACGCAGATGCTTGTCTTTGATCGCCTCGTAGTGCTCTTCGAGGGCCTTGTACTGAGGCAGATTTTTGAGGGTATCCGTCATGGTTGGCTTCAATGCGAGAGGAGGCGAGTAGGAAGTAGGCTGCCGCCGCCATTCTGCGCGATTTTACTGCGTGAGACTATCCGGCTGCCCTCGCAGCAGCTCCTCGGCTGACTCTTGGACGGGCGAATGCAAGGCGATCGGTCCGATCTTTCGAGCGGGCAGGATCGGCTGCAATTCCAGCTTGCGGGTGACCATGTCGCCCGAGTCCCCCAATGTTTCTGCTCGCGTGGCGAGTTGCTCCGCGGAGTCACCGCTCGGTGTGAGGCCGCGGCGGGTGAGCTCGCGGACAATCTCGGATACTTGGGCAACGATCGCTTCTTGGGTCGGGGACAGCTCCATGGCCTTGCCATAAATCTGCTCGGCCTGGACGAGATCATCGATTCGCCCGGCTACCTGGTAACGCTGCAGCAACAGATCGCCAATCGCTCGCAACACAGCGGGATCGTTGCCAGCTCGCGCGACCGCGATCTCCATCGCTGTTGCCGCGTCCTGCTGGTGGCGAGCGGAAGTCGCTGGTGATTCGATGAGCGATTGCATCAGCTTGCGGTTCTCGATGCTCGCCAACCAAACGGGTGCGTCCTGAGCGAGCGGGTCGTTCTGGATCGCAGAGCGAAGTGTTGACTCGGCTTGGTTGATTCGATTCGTGCGGAATTGCTCGGTGGCCACTGCCATCGCAGCGCGAGTCTGCAGGATGGGGCGAAGGGAGAAGAACAGGAACCCGAGAAACAACACGCCTCCGACGACGCCAACGCTCCAGCTCGGCAACTGCCTCTGCGCTGCAGCGTGAGACGCTGTGGTCGTGCTCCCGGGACTGACGCGAGCGGTGGGCACACTCGTCGCGATCCCGGCGAACCAGATCCCAATCAGAATCACGCCTGGAACCGTCCAGCCGCCTGAGAAGCAGAGGTGAACCAAGCCACACGCGGTCGCCGCCGCAGCCACTTTCACGCACTGGCTCGGACCGAGAGCCGCTGCCAAGATTGGGGTGATCATCCACCATGCTCCCATCACGATCATCGCGGCGGGAATCGCGTATTGGTGGGCCTCGAAATCGGGTAGTGCGTCATGGGAGATCCCGTAATACCAGACCACGACCAAGCCGAAAAACGCACCAGAGGCGATAGCGGCAGCTAACAAAGTCTCGGTGCGATGTTCAGGGAATGAATTGTCCGCCGTGCAGCCGCCGTTCTGAGCAAGCGACGGAGAAACGTCCTCACCTGGAACCGCGTAAGAGAGAATCTTGCGGCAGCAAAACCACAGGCCCGCGGCCAGGCTAGCCGTCACCAGCAGACCTGCGATCCAACCTCCGCACGCCAAAGTCTCGACGATGAAGTTGTGTGGTTCGGCGATCATTTCGTGGGCTGCCACGTCACGATACTTTTGGTAGACGAGTTGAAAGTTGCCGGGCCCGGCCCCGAACCAGGGATGGTCGCTCAGCAACACGAGCGTCGATAGCCAGTACTGCAGCCGCAGTTCGATGGTCTCTCGAGCTCCCGCAGCAAATTGTCCCAACCTCGAATCGGCTCCTGCGAACCACCACACCATCACGACAATCACACCCAATCCGACTGAACTGGCGAGGATGATGCGGACGGATCGTCGACTCCGCGGCCAAACCGATAGTACGGTGGCCGCCACCGCGACGACGATCACCGACAGCGCGCCACTGCGACTGCCCGTGGCGAACAATGCCACCATCGTCAGGATGAACACAGCCGTGAGGACTGCCACCGCCGCGATCGCGGCCGGCAGGGTCCGCTGTGGTTGCGTGACAGTTATTTCGTCATCGTGGCGGCGAAAGGAAGCCAGGATTGATACCAAGCACCCGCCGCCGAGGGTCGCGATCATCGCCAATGGTCCTGCCAACGAATTGGCCAATGCAAACGTTGCCGTGGGGCCGCCGTCTCGCATTCGATTTTCATAGACCATTCGGGCCGCCGATCCTGGGGGCGCGTTCAATCCCAGGCTCGCGAACGCTGCGTCTGGATCGGCAAGGTATTCCCGCAACGTCTCGGGGAGAGAAATATAGTGTTGGTGCAGGGTATGGACCGCCAGGAGAGTCCCCAGGCCAAGTAACAACCCGAACACCGCGCGAATTCGCACCACATTCGTCGTCACTCGGCGAATCGTCACCAAGAAACCCGCTGCGGCAATCCACCACCATGCTTCATTCGTCCCGGCACGCAGGTCGCCACCGAGAGTCGGCACCGACGAAGAAAAGACGCCGCCGGTGACCCACGCGGCGAGAAGGATCCAGCCGGCCAGCAGCAACACTGAACTGTCGAGCCACCACGACGCCCGCCTCGCGTCGAGTCGGGGACGGAGGTGCATGGCCATGGCCGCGACCAACCCCCACGCCATCAACATGCACGTCGCTCCCATGGCATGTCCCTGCTCGAGGGCAGTGGAATCGGCGGGATAGTACACCGTCCAAACCGTGATCGCTGCGGCGGCGCCCAAGCCTACGATGGCGTAGGCGTTGCGTCGTGTTCCCGCGTTGTCCCGGTCGTCATCCCGTCTGTTTTCCGGAGTCTTGAGAGGACTTTTGCGACTCACGATTTCGGCCGCCGGCTGCGTGTCGATTCGAGAATCGCCAGGAGGGTCAACATGCAACACACAATTCCCAACACCATGATCGCTTGCAGTGTGTCGACATGCGTCATCAGGACCGCCGACAATCCACAGGTGGCTGTGATCAGATGGATCGTCGCGACAGCTGCGGTGCGCGAAAGGCCTAGTTCGACGAGTCGGTGCGACAGGTGACTGTGATCGCCTTGAAACGGGCTGCGACCCTCGCGTATTCGAATCCACAATACCGTTGTCATGTCGTAGAGCGGTACCGCCATCGCACATAAGGGGGCAAGCACGGCGTGCGGTCGCAACGTGCCATCGGCCGACTGCCCACCGACAAACGTGGCCATCAACATCGAGACCGCGATCAAGAATCCGACGAAGTAGCTGCCCCCATCGCCCATGAAAATCTTAGCCGGCGGCCGGTTGTGAAAGAGGAAGCCGACCAGAGACCCCGCGACGACCGCGAGCAATGCCGCGACAAGCAATTGCGGGTGGTCGGTATCCGGGTCGGGCGTCGTCAACATCACGACCGCCATCGCGCCCGCAATGATCGCGGCAATGCCGCCGGACAACGCGTCCATATTGTCGAGCATGTTGAACGAATTAATCACCGCCACGATCCACAGCACCGACAGCAGCTTGGTCATCCAGCCCGGCTGAAAGAACGCCGTCAGCTCAATCCCCAAACCGAATACCACCGCTGCCGCGATTCCAAACTGTACCCCCAGCCGCACGACGACCGAGAGTCCATGCCGATCGTCCCACAGTCCTAGCAGTAGTAAGATCGTACCTCCAACGAGCAGCCAGATTACGTCGGCCGCGCGTGACCAGACCCCCGAGGCGTGCGTGTCGGCGGCCGACCACAACCTCGCCAATAGTGAATCGGTCTCGCCCGGCACTCCGCCAGCCACGTGCGACGGATCCTGCAGCCACCACGCCGCCAGGATGGCCAGCCCGACGGTCCCCGCGACTCCGCAGTAGATGCCAATCCCGCCGCCCAGCGGTGTTGGCACGGTATGGCTGCTGTGTCCACCGGGCCGGTCAAGCAGCCCCAGTTCCTCGGCAAATCGCCGCACGGGGAACAGAGCCAGCCCGCTGATGATGCCCGCCACTCCTGCGACCGCCAATACGAGCACGACGGTATCAGACATAAGGAATTGGCAGCGAGTGAGAGGAGACGAAGAGGGGCAAGCCGATGCCGGTACGTATGGCTGGACATTTTGTTCTCTCGCCCGGGTTAAGTCCACCTCCCCCCGGCCCCTGGACGTGCCGTCGACTTATTTGTTGCCAGCGAAATAGCCTGGAAATCGTCTCCCGACGCCTGAGCAAGGGATCGCATCGAGTCCCTCGCGGACGCGTTGGGTGATTAAATCGACAAAACGAGGATATTCGCGACCCAGTCGCGAGAACGTGAGTTCGCGTAAGGGTGGTCGGTTTCCCGCTGCGGCCAGAAAGTGTTGCGGAGAGGTTCGTACTCGATCGCGACAGCAATTTCTTAGGATCCAGGACAAAATTATATGCGTACATCTTCCCGTATCGATCGTTTAGGGTGTCGAAGAGAGGCGGCTCCTCGGCAGCGTTGTGTAGCGATCGAGGTGTAGACCGTATGTGGGTCTGCCGCCGTTTTAATACTTTTGGCTATTTTCAAGATTGAAGGTTATGAAGATATTTCAAGATCGACGTCCGCGTCGCGCCGGTTTTACGCTTGTTGAGCTGTTGGTGGTTATCGCCATCATCGGTGTGTTGGTGGGCTTGCTACTGCCCGCCGTGCAGGCCGCCCGGGAAGCCGCTCGGCGAATGAGCTGCGGAAACAACGTCAAACAACTCGGACTCGGTTATCACAACTACCACTCGGCGTATAACCAGTTGCCGAGCTATCGCGGCGGCAGCAACGACCCCAGTACGAACTGGCCCCCCGGTTATTCTGACAACAGTAACATCTACAACCTCAGTCCTTTGGTGGGGATTCTGCCTTTTATTGAGCAGCAGGCGTTGTGGCAGCAGATCTCCAATCCCAGTATTCAGAATGCGGACGGATCGACCCGGGCGGTATCCGATCCGTGGCCTGCGATGGGACCGACGGTCGACGGCAACGACCGATACATTCCATGGACAACGGAAGTCAAAACGTATCGCTGCCCCAGCGACCCCGGTAGCGGGGCACCGGCCTACGGGCGGACGAACTACGCCGCGTGTTTGGGTGATAGCTACGCCCAACCCAATGGATCGTGGGTCTGGTGGGATAACACGCAGCGTGTCGGCCAGGTATGGGCTGGGACGAGCGAAACGGCTGCTGATCGTGGTCTCTTTTTCGCCCGCCGGGCAACGAAATTTCGCGATTGCCTCGATGGTTTGTCCAACACCATCATGGGCGGCGAAATCGCCACTGATCTTGGCGACAATGACGTCCGCACGCGGGCTGCCGTACACGCGATCGATGGGGCAGGCAATCTGGACAACAATCCATTGTCCTGTCGCAGCGGTCTCGACCCGCTCCGGCCGCAGTTCTGGAAAGCAGGCACGACGTTCTGTACCTGGCAAGGCGACCCGAGAATTCGTCGCGGTTTCCAATGGGCCAGCGCGTTCGATATCATGGGCGGCTTCCACACCGTCCTGCCGCCCAACAAAGAAATCTGTGCCGACACCACCGCCGGCCAGTGGGCTGGGATTCTCGATGGTCGTGGGAATTACACCGCCTCCAGCCGCCACCAAGGCGGCGTGCACGTGCTGATGGGTGACGGTGCCGTTAAGTTCATCACGGATTCCATCGAGTCAGGCAACAGTGCTCACGGGAATGTCAATCCATGGTGGGGATCCGGACGAGCGAGCCCCTATGGAATTTGGGGCGCGATGGGCACCCGGGCCAGTCGAGAAACGCCTGATATGACTGGCATCTAAACGGCCACGCGATCCATCGAACAGATCGAGTTCTTGCTAGCGACTCGGTCTGTTCTTTAGCACTCTTTTTCGAAGAGCCTCACTTAAACGGGGTCTGACCCTGGGGAGGCGAGTCATTTCAAATAATTTCTTAGCGGCCTCGCCGGCAAGGGTCAGACACCTTTTCGGATGGGCGGCTAGTTATGTGACGAGATTTTGCTGATGAAATTTGCAACCTTTGTTCTATCGATTTGTTTGGTTTCCGCCTCCGTTGGCTGTGACAACGGCGGGACGGAAAGTGTGTTTAATGAAGATGAAATGGCTCAGTACCGCCAGACGCCTGAGGAAATGCGGGCGGCAATGAAGGAGGCGCAGGCCTCCAGCCGTGCTGGCAAGAAGCAGATCGCGGAGTCCGCGAAGACTGCTGGCCAGGAACCGGCAGCGGCCGAGTAGCCGCGTCGGATACTAGTTTTCGGTGCAATGCCGAGGGCCCTCATCGGGTTGATTGCCCACGAGTGTCCCGACAGGGGAGTCAGGAAATAGACGTAGGTCGGCCCGGCGCCACCTACGGTGGTTCCAACCGACCTGGGCTTTCTAGGTGGATTTTGGTAGCTAGTTGTTTGGCAGCTATCAAAGCCGCCTGGCGGTAGTGGAGCTTGCAAGAACCAGTGAGTTCCCTCCTCCGTTCGCTTGCTGGTGTGCTCGGCACACGAGAAGCAACATTTGGAGGTTCGAGACCGCCGGTGGTCCCCCCCGCTCACCGACTCGATCTGGCCGTGGAAACCTCGCTCCATCATCAGTTGAAATCGCACTACGCCGCGTCGCCCGATCAAATCGAGGTGGCCGTCGGCGCCTACCGAATCGACGTGGTGCGCGGTGAGGAGCTGATCGAGATCCAATGCGCATCGCTGTCGGCGATTCGCCGGAAAACACTCGATCTGCTGCAGCGACACGACGTCAGGATTGTCAAACCGTCGATCCATCGCACGCGGATCTGTCGCCGCGATGTCACCGGCGGGCCGACGCTCTCGCGACGTCTCAGCCCGCGGCGAGGTCAACCTCACGAGCTCTTCGAAGAGTTAATTTATCTGCGAGATGTCTTCCCGCATCCTCGTTTGACGCTCGAGATACCTATCGTTGATGTCGATCAGCATCGCTGGGTGCGAAAAGGCAAAACGCGGCGTCGCCGTGATCCCGGCTACGTGGTTGAAGACACTGAGTTGAGCCAGGTACACGAATCGATCGAGCTTCGTGACGCGGCAGATCTCTGGCGGTTGCTCCCCGGCGGCGCCGGGCCTGACCCCGACCGCGGTCCCGAACGCGACCGACAACTCGGCGGAGACGAGTTCAACACGCAAGACCTGGCCGCCTCGATCGGCTGTCCACGCTGGATCGCCCAGCGGATTGCTTACGTGATGCGGCACGCTGGAGCGATCGAGTCGACGTCCCGTGACAAGTTGGGGGTCCGTTATCGGGCTGCTTGAGCAGTTTCGGTGCACGTCAGGTCGCCGTGCTACCGCTCACTCACTTCTTCTCGCTATCGTTATCCTCTTCGAGCCAATCCAGCGAGAAGTCCGCCGCCTCAGCATCCTCCGGCTGAGATTTGTCCGAGTCACTGCTTTTTCCCGTCGTCTCAATCTTCTCGTCGCTGGAGTCCTCGCCGGAATCGAAGCGGAACTCGCCCGTCAATGGATCCGATTTCAATTGCAGTGAGTCATCGTCGGGTGAGAAAGAGGTTTCACCGCGGAGCTGCTCGATATGCGGGGTCTGCTGATCTGACGGGAGGTTTTCGTCGCCATCGCCCTCGAGGGTGAGATCACCGACATCGAGGATTTCTTCGTCGAGCCCGAGTGCGATCGAGTCTGAATCGAGTGTCGGCTCCTTTGTCGGGTCCACAAGCTCCACGTCATCGAGTCCGAGCTCTTCAATCTCGTCGTCGACCGGCAGCGGATCCACAGCAGTCGCGGTCGGCGCCGCGTCGCCTTCCACATCGTCGGAAAAGCCACGTGACTCATTCTCGAGTTCCGAGATCTGTTCGTCTCCCACGGCTTCGTCGTAGCGTTCTTGGGAAACATTCTCGTCTGCGAGCGAGATCGTTTCAACGGGCGTGTCGACGGGGTGAGTCTGTACTGCCGATGCGGAGGAATCGGCAGGTTGCGGCGCCGCGGCGGTGCGTTTCGGGAAGATCGCGTCGGTGTTGCTCTGCAGCACCGTGCGGCCGAGATCCACAGCCCGCTGGATACTCCAGCCCCGGTCACCGACGAACTGATCGGCGAGCACACCGGCGAGTACCTTGCGATACATATTGAACTTCGGCCAAACGAATTCCAATTTGTAGGCGTCGCTGTAGTAGCCGATCATTTTCGTTTGCGGGACGGCCTCGAGTCGAGCTGCCAGGTCATGAGAAATTGTCGAAGGCGTGTTGCTGTACCACCAGTGCCCGTTGGGAATCACGTTGGGGAAGATCCACGCGTAGCTGACGAGTTCCTGGTTCGTGACACTTGCGAGTACCGAGACGGGGAACGTCACATCGGGAAACGTATTGAATAGATCTCGGTACTGGATCAGGGAAACCCGTGAATCGAATAGATCCTGGCCCTGAAAGACTCCGGCCGGGTAGACTTTCCGGTTCACCCCAATCATCAGATCGAAGGGGAGTTGAAACTCGTCGCACAATTCCGCGAGCGTCCAGAAAACGCGTCGTGACAAAGCGTCCCGATGGCTTTCGTCGGACGTCAAGCCGCCCCGCAGGACTGCGTCAAGGGCCGTCTGGGCTCGCCCGTCTGGAACGGAGGTCGGTGTGAAAGAAGGCGGCAGTGAAATGGCGCAGGCCCGCGCCCCACGACTGACAAAGTGTTCGAACAATGCCCGCAGACTCGCTCGCAGGCTTTGCAGAGATCCATCGAGTTCGATGCCCGTGCATGCGGCGAGGCGCTCGCGGACATTTTTATCAGCGAGATGGAATACGAGGTCGTCGGTGCGCAGGCAGGGGATGTAACGGTCGCTGTCGAATCCCGCGAGATCGTCATCGAAATCGTTCGTCAAGAACACGGCTTCGACGTTCGATTGGTCGAGCACCATGTCCGGCCACTGCGCCGACGACATGACCGACTCGCTGTGATCGTAGAGCCGTTCCCAATTCCCCGCATGCAGCCGGTCGTCTTCAAAACCGAAGAACATTTGACAGATTTCGATCAGCCAGCTGTATTGGACGGTGTTCTCGAGCGGGCTGAGACGTCCGACGAGTCGCTCGACGAGCTCTTTCGGGGCGATCGACCCCCCTTCAATCTGCGCCTTGGGCATCCCTGCTGAGTGCGCCAGTTCGGTGTAGTAGTGATATCCGAGCAGGTCGGCGAGTGTGGTCGACGCCGGGGCATGCGGGTTGATGTGTGTGTGGGGGTCGGTCAACCGCAACGATGCCAGTTCTTGATAGATGTCCGTTCGTGCAGATCCGGGTTGGCTGAAGGCGTCAGGCATGTCAGTTTCAATCATGCGGGAGGTGTTTTTAGCAGTGGTGCGACCTTCCCTAACATAGTCATTCAGTGGGTCGGATTCGACGCTTTGCCAGACCGGGAGTCCAAAAATTGCAACTGTTGATGCAGCATCGCGACCGAAGGCATGGGATGCGACGAATTTTCAACCGTTTCGCCCCTCGCCGCTCTGGCCCGCTCAACCGCCCGCAGTGGACTGCCGAAGATGGCGTCGACCTCCATCGCCCGCCCATGAAGGAAATCGAGCCTCATGCTGCTGTCGTAGGGGACCATCGTCTCGGTGTGCTGCATCGTCGCTTCGATCGCTGCAGCATCGATCGAAACCCCGCAGCAAGCGGCCCCGCGATGGACCTCGTCAATGAGTGTGCCGGCGAGAGACTTGGCAGCCGCGGAGGCCATGATCTCATCAGTCGCCGCGTCGAGAGCAACCGACAATCCATTGAAGGGGATGTTCCACATCAATTTCCGCCATCGGGCGGCGGCGAGATCATCGGTCCACTGGGCGTCAATTCCCGAGCCGGTCATGTCGGCCAGGATGCGCTGGCCGAGTTCGTAGGCCGACCGGGTCACCGCAGAGTCTTCGCCGGACTGACCGCCGGAGCTCTCGCCGCTGCGTTGGTAAACACCAAAGACGATCCGGCCATAATCCAAGTGCCGGATGTGTCCGGGGCCGACTTTGTTGCTGCACAGAAAGCAGCAGCCGCCGAGAACACCACGGCCGGGCACGGCGTCCGCCGAAGCCGACTCCACGTCGAGCCCATTCTGTAGCGAGAGCACAGCTCCTCGATCGGACACGACATGCGGAAGCATGCGGGCGAGAAGCTGATTGTTTGTTGATTTCAAGGCCACGATGGCCACATCACAGGGTGGCATGTCGCTGGCATCTCGATAGATATTCGGGCTCGGGACAACGAAATCGCCGAGCACGGAGTCCACGCGGATGCCGTGTTTCGCCACATGTTCCAAGTCGGAGTGCAGCAGGAAATGCACCTCGTGTCCGGCCCGGGCCAGCATGCTTCCATACAAACCGCCGACCGCACCGCTGCCTAGAATCGCGTAACGCATCGCTGCTCCTCAAAGCCTGTCCGAAAGGGGCTTACCCTTTCCGGTGAGGCCGTTAAAAAAGGGTTCATCCGACGGAAGCGTGCGCAGAGCACCGCGGAAGGTTTTTTGAGGCATGGCTCTCGTATCCAATGATTGTTCAAAAATGCGTCCCTGACGAACAAACGCTCGCCAGGGACCGACAACGCCATTGGCGTACCGCTTTTGCAGGGAAACGCTGGCGACCGAGATATCCCTTGCCAAGCCAGCAGCTCTGCAGAGCTCGGCTCCGTTTCTCCCGGCAGTGCCAGTCTAACATTGATAATCACATCCCACAAATAAATCCTTCGATACGGGAGCCATGCCTTGAAAACCTCGGGCCCACGCTTCCGTCGGATGAGCCAACAAAAGATGTCAAATGACTCGCCTCCGAAGGGGCAGCCCCCTTTTCGGATAGGCTCTTATTTTAATACCGGGCAGACATCGAACCATTCGCGTTTCTGATTCAGCATCCACTCGTTCGCTTCGGGTGGCCCCCACAAGCCCGTTTGGTATTGTAGCAACGGCGGGGCGGCGGGGCTCCGCCAAGCTTCCAGGATAGGATCGATGATCCCCCAGGCCAACTCGACTTCGTCACCACGTGAGAACAGACTCGCGTCCCCTTGCACTGCATCGAGCAGCAACCGTTGGTAGGCGTCCGGCATCGCACCGCCGCCCACGGTATCTTGAAAGTTGAAATCCAAATGACTCGTTCGCGTCTTCATCCCTGCGTCGGGGACCTTCGTTTCAAAGTGCATTTGGATCCCTTCGGCCGGTTGCACCTGGATCACTAGACGATTGCCAATGGAGGTGTGGTTCTTGTCGCCGAATAGCATATGCGGCACATCTTTGAACTGGATCACGATCTGCGTCGTCCGGCACGACATGCCTTTGCCCGAACGCAAGTAGAAGGGGACGCCCTGCCAACGCCAATTGTCACAGTACAGCTTCAACGCCGCGAACGTCGCTGTTTGACTGCCAGGGGGAACTCCCTCTTCCTGGAGATAGCCGGCATACTGTCCGCGGACGGTTTGGGTAGCAAAATCGCCTCCCGACATCTTGCGAACCGCGTGCAAAACCTTGACCTTTTCGCCACGGACCATGTTGGCATCGAAGCGAGCGGGCGGCTCCATCGCCGTGATCATCATCAATTGCAGGAGGTGGTTTTGGAACATGTCCCGCAAAATACCACTCGTGTCGTAGTATCCTGCCCGCCGACCGATGACGACCTCTTCGGCAACGGTGATTTGGATGTGGTCCACAAAATTGCGATTCCACAAGGGTTCGAAGATGCTATTGGCGAACCGCAGGGCAAAAATATTCTGGACCGTTTCCTTGCCGAGGTAGTGATCAATCCGGTAGATCTGGTCCTCGTCAAAGACGTGGTGGATGGAGCGATTGAGTTCCTTGGCGGTCTTCAAATCGGTTCCGAACGGTTTCTCGATGATGACTCGCCGCGTGCCGTTGTCCTCGCACGCCAAACCGGCGGCGCCGAGTTGTTCAATCGCGGTCTGGTAGAGCTGGGGCATGGTCGAGAGATAGTACACGCGCCCCGTCGATTGCCCTTCTTCGATCTCACTGAGAAAGGATGCGAGGCTCTGGAACGATGCCGCGTCTTTGATATCACCGGGTTGGTAATAGATGTTCGGCGCAAAAGAGTCCCACTTCTTGCTGTCAAACACCTTGCCTGCGAACTTGGCCGTGGTTTCCCGCAGGCTCTTTCGCCACTCGTCGTGCTCAAACTCACTGCGCGAAACCCCCACGATCCGAGTCTGTTTCGGCAACCGGCCTTTGGCATGGAGCTGGTAGAGAGCGGGGATAAGCTTGCGGCTGGTTAGATCACCGCTCGCGCCAAAGATGACGATCGTGTTGGACATAGAAACCGAGCTATCAAATGCAGGAGAAACGAGTAAATGCATGTGGGGAGCACTGGATACTCTACGGATCATTGCCGTCCCTTGCGAGGCCCCCAATCGTTGACCGATAGCTCTGCCTGTAGCGCATCGACGGGGCGCGTGTCAGCTCAGACGGGCGGAGCCGTCTGGCTACAATGTCGACCGACGGCTCCGCCCGTCGGGAGTGGGGAGGTGCTCGAGCCGATGGCGAGCTGTGCGTGGTGGGGGGGCGAAGTCTGCATTCTGTGATTGGGCTGAGCTTGAGTCAGTCGAGAGTGACGCGTTGGTTTGGTGAATTTGTCGACCGATGCCTTTGCCGGATTAGCGCGTGTCAGCTCAGACGGGCGGAGCCGTCTGGCTACAATGTCGACCGACGGCTCCGCCCGTCGGGAGTGGGGAGAGGTGCTCAAGCCGACGGCGTGCTGTGCGTGTTGTGCGTGGTGGGCGGGGGGCGAAGTCTGCTTGCTGTGATTGGGCTGAGCTTGAGTCAGCCGGGAGTGACGCGTTGGTTTGGTGAGTTTGTCGACCGATGCCTTTGCCGGATTAGCGCGTGTCAGCTCAGACGGGCGGAGCCGTCTGGCTACAATGTCGACCGACGGCTCCGCCCGTCGGGAGTGGAGAGGTGCTCGAGCCGACGACGTGCTGCGCGTGGTGGGGGGCGAAATCTGCTTGCTGTGATTGGGCTGAGCTTGAGTCAGCCGGGAGTGACGTATTGGTTTGGTGATTTTGTCGACCGACGGCTCCGCCCGTCGGGAGTGGGGAGGTGCTCAAGCCGACGACGTGCTGTGCGTGGTGGGCGGGGGGATTCCCGCCGCTGATTGCGATTGCTTGAACCGTGGTATTAGCTCACCAAGCCATCGAGCATTCCGGTGCTGTCGCCGACCGATTCCGCAGGAGTGCCCATGCAATCGAGCATCGAGAGGAAGAGGTTGGCCATCGGCTGCTCATTTTCATACCGCATCACCCGACCGGTCTCGATTTTGCCACCGGCACCGCCTGCGAGCACGAGTGGGAGGTCGTGGTGGGTATGGCGGTTTCCATCACCGAGTCCGCTGCCGTAGAGCACCATCGATTGATCCAACAGGGTGCCGTGAGCGTCACTGGCCGCGTCGAGCTTCTCGAGGAAGTAGCCGAACTGCTCGATCAAGTAGTGATCGATCTTCGCCAGTTTCGCGACACTGTCTTCCTTGTTGCGGTGGTGGCTGAGCCCATGGTGGGCATCGTTGACGCCAATTTCACCGTAGGTGCGGTTGCCGCCCGCACTGTCGAGCATCAGCGTCGCGACTCGGGTGGTGTCGGTTTGAAAACCCACGACCATCAGATCGAACATCAGCCGGGCGTGCTCGCGGAATGCGGAGATGCGACCGTAGGGCACTTCCAGGTCCGGCAACGATGCCCGGTCTTCCTCTTCGGTGCGTTCGATGCGCTGTTCAATTTCGCGGATGCTCGTGAAGTACTCGTCAAGTTTTCGTTTGTCCGTTTCGCCAACCTGCCGAATCAGCTTCTCAGCGTCACCGCGGACAATGTCGAGAATGCTGCTACGCGTCTCGCGACGTTCGCGTTGGACTGCCGCATCGCCGGCTCCAAACATTCGCTCAAAAGCGAGCCTGGGGATGGTTTCCTTCGGCATCGGTTGGGTTTCGTTTCTCCATGAAATATTCGACGAATAGGCGCAGCTGTAGCCCGAATCGCAACTGCCTGCGTTCCGGCTGCCCTTGAGTCCGAGTTCGAGCGAGGGAAGTGTCGTCTGCCCGGCGAGAGCAGTGGCGGCGACCTGGTCGACGGAAATGCCTAGCCGAATGGCGCTGCTGGTTTTCACAGGCCGTGCGGCCGTCAAGAACGTGGACCCGCCGCGAGCGTGGTCGCCCGCACCGTCTTTCTTGGCTCGTCCGGTATCCAAGGCCAAGTTCTCGATCAGGTTGATCTTCGACTTCATCGCCGCGAGCGGATCGAGTGTGGCGCCGAGTTGCCAATCGCGTGAGACCACGTTGCCGGTTTGGCCTTCGGACTCGAGTTCGCCGTGGCTACCGCGAGTGTATCCATCGACGGTGGGCCGCCATTCGGGCTGGATCACGCCGTTGGGAACAAAGACGCAGGCCATTCGTACCGGCGAGGCCACACCATCTTGCTTGGCCGCCGAGAAGGCGCTGCGGGCGGCGGGCGTCATCGACTCAAGCAACGGCAGGCCGAGCGACATGCCGGCAGCGCGCAACAGGGTCCGCCGGGGCAATCGCTGACCGCCTCGAGGGCACGATGGGATGTGTTTGGATGACATCTTCGAATCGTTCGTTGTCATGGCGATGGTAACTCCGCTTGATGGTTCAAAAACGGTGGGCTGAGAATGACTTGTTCGAGCAAGTCACGCACCCGGTAATTTTGATCCTCTGTCTTCGCCAAAATGGCGTCGACAAAGCATCGGTCGCTTGGTCGCAACTCACGACCAATCGCAAAGGTCAACATGCGGCGAACCGTCGTTTCGGCTAAACGTTGCCGTTCGGTATCGGCTAGCAACATGGTCAGCTCGGCAGCACCCTCGAAGGAGTGGCCGCCCGGCAGTTCGCCCGTCGCATCTCGGCGAGCAGGATCGTCGGCCGCTCGCATGCGGCCGAGATGGTCAAAGTCTTCCAGACCGAACCCGAGCTGGTCCATCACGCGGTGGCATGAGGCGCAACCGGGATCGGCGCGGTGCAGTTCGAGTTGTTCTCGCAAGGAGGCATTGGCGGAAGCCGTCTCTGTCTCTTCGAGGGTTGGGACTCCCGGTGGAGGATCCGGCGGCGGGGTGCCCATGATGTTCTCAAGGATCCACTTGCCACGCAGGACAGGCGAATTTCGCGTTGGATAACTCGTGATCATCAGCACGCCTGCATGCCCCAAGACACCCTTGCGGCCGCGGTCACCGACATGAATCGCTGCGAATTCTTTGTCGCCTTGGTCCGAGGGGTATTCAACCCCGTACCACGCGGCGAGTTCCGGTCCGATGTACGTTGTTTCCGACGTCAGCAGCTCCTCGATGGGGCGATTCTCTCGCAACAGATGCAAAAACAACTGTTCCGTTTCCGAAGAGAGCATCTCTGCGGTGAGCGTTCCTGCAGCCTTTTTCTCGCCGTCACTGGCGGCGAGATCGCTGAGGTCGCGACCGTCCAGGTTTCCCAACGCAAACCACTGGCGGGCGAACTGGGCCCCCAGCGAATCGGATTTGGGGTCGGCGAGCATGCGTCTCACCTGCTCGGCTCGTTTGTCTGGCTTGACGAGTTCGTTTCGCTTGGCAGCGTCGAGAAGCTCGTTGTCCGGCAGGCTGCTCCAGAGGAAAAAGGACAGTCGAGAGGCAAGCTGCGTTGAGGAGAGCGGGGCGGGCTCTCCTGCTTCGGCGAGCTGGCGGGATGCTTCCGACTCGGGGACTTCGACTCGGAACAAGAACCGTGGCGAAACCAGGGCTGCCGAGATGGCAACTTGCATGGCCTCGTAGTACGAGTCCCCGCGGTCGCACATCCGCTCGACAAGGTTCACGTAGGGGGCAAGGTCTTCGTCACCGATTTCGCAGCGGAAGGCTTGCCGCAGCAGCGGCTTCAAGCTCTCCTTCGCTGCTGGTTTGACGTTCCGGTACTGCTCCCCGCGGCGCTCCGGAATTTTCTTCAGTAGTTGCCGCTGGCCCGGTGGCAGGTCCTCACGTGTCGAGGTGCTCGGCCCTTTGACCAGGAACCGGTTGAACCGCATTGGGAACTTGTCGGTGTCGATATCGCGGTCGTGGTTCAGCGTCGTGCCCTTGGCGAGCCGTGTTTCCTCGAGCTTCTCGTCGTCGATCTTGCCAATGGGCTCGAATACCGACTCACCGATCTGCCAGTCAGGGTCGTCCTTGTGCTGTTCACGCTCGCTCGCAGCCAGTCCCGACATTCGGAAGAAAAACCGGTGGGTGCCGGGATCGAGCTTCATGCGGATGGACTCGTTATCATCACTGCCGCCATCGCGGTGTTCATGTTCGAAGATCCCCAGCAACGTGCCGTCCACCGCGTGCATCGTCGAGACCACGCGGCCGAGCGACTCGCGTTGCGGCGAAGCGACGATATCAATCGTGTATTCTCCCCCAACGGGGATGTCGAGTTCAAACCACGCCATCCCATCTTCGGTGATGTATCGCTGACCAAAGGATCCGGTTTTCGACTCACCGAGAATGTACAAAGTGTCGCCAGCGAAGGTCTCGTTGAGTTGGGGCAGTTCCGCTGGATCCGCGATGATTTTAGACGTGACGTCCTCCGCCGCAGTCAGGTATTTGTCCATCAACATGGTCGACAGCGACAACACGTCGGCATTGTTGTCGAATCCACCGCCCACTTCGTCTGAGGGAAACGAATCAGCCGGCTGGAAATCGATCGAGAAGAGATCACGGATCGCGTTGTTGTATTCGGCGCGATTGAGCCGGCGAGCAGTCGTGTGTCCAGGCCGAGGGCGCAGGTCGCAGGCCGCGTGATAAACCAAGGCGTCGAGTTGGTCGCCGAGTTGGCGGCGTTCTTCCAGGCTCGGCAGCTCCGCGTCTTCCGGCGGCATCGCCGAAAACTCGATCATTTTGATCGCGTGGGCAGCCAGTTCGCTGTTGGCCTGCACCCCTTGGAGTGTTTCCAGTAGCGAGAGATCCACCTCAGCTTCAGGATAGTCTGTGTTGTGGCAATCGACGCAGTACGCTTGCAGGAGCGGCCACCCTGTCGTCGCCCAGTTCTCCTCGGCAATCTCAGTAGGGGTTTTGCTGTCGGCCGATTTCACGTCCGATGCCCCCGCGGTCGCGAGCGGCATGAGGCAAAAAGCGGTGACGGACAGCGCCCGAAGACGCGTTACCCAAGTGGGTAGGGCGAACCGATGAGCGTCACGACGTGGAGGCTCGAATTCGATCATGGTGGGGGGGGAGGTGGGAGGCGGGAGTCAACCTGAACGCGAATGCACGCGAGGTTGAGGGGGTGGCGGGGCACCGTGATTGTCGTCGCCTATCAGTTCTCGGCGACGACATTACTATTGTCTATCGTAGCGGCGGCAGCGCCGCTATGGGTGGAGCGAGTCCGCAGTCTGATCAGTCAGCCGACAGGGCTGCGGCAGGGACGAGGATATCGCCCATGTCGTTGTCGCCTGCTTTCAGGTCAACCTCGAAACGCTGGCGTCTCCAATCGGTATCCTTGCCGTCGACCTTGACTTCGTCCAATTTGCCACCCTCGTACCGAACAGCAAACTCGATCTCTTTGCCAGCTGGCAAGCCTTCGATCACGATTTCGCCATTGTCGTTGCTGACGTCGGCAAACGGGTTGTCCAGGACGACGACGTAGGCACGCATCCAAGGGTGAATGTTGCAGTCGACTGGAATGGGAGCGGGCTCTTCATCGGTCAGCTCAATCTCTTTGGATTGGCCCGATGGAATCATCAGGTTCTGCGCCGTGTTACGGATGAAGTTCAAGTTCGCGTTGTGGCCGACCGCGTCGGGGTTGGTGATTTCGAGTGTGTCACCGGTGTGTGCCAAAACAATGTGCGGATCGAAGCGGCACTGGTCGTTGGCCAACACGTGTTTTTTCGGCGAATGCGTCGTCTCTGGCAGATCTTTGCCGCTCGAGCGACTGTACACGTGCACAATGACGTTCTTGATCCCTTTGTTCTCTGGATTGACGATCAATTTTTCATTCGGGATTGTGTGCGCACCGCAGAATTGTTCGTCCTTGTTGGGTGTAATGTTACCAACTTGGGGCGGCGTGCCGTCGTAGACGAAACGCAGCTTGAGAGTCGCGTCCTGGGCCACAGCAACGCTCGTCAGTGCAATCGATGCGACACCGCCAGCGACTGCGGCACAAAGGGCCCGTCGTAGAGTGGATTGAATTTTCATCTTGTTGGGAATCTCCAGTTGCAAGTTTGAGGCTAGGGAACCGTTGCGAACTGCCAGGCGGCCCAGATCAGTCAGAGGCCGAACAAGCGTTCAACGCGGTTTACCAAGGCTAATAGTGAAGGTGCGAAAGAAAATCGGCGGACTTGGTCGCGATAACCGATTCGAATCTCCTCCGCCTATTCGGCCGGAGGGGAGTGATGGGGTGGGACAGGCGATTTGCTGTCCGTGTCCACCGCAGGCGGCTGGATCAGCAATGTCGACTGGGTGGGTGGGGTGTTTCGTGCCCGTTTCGGCACGCCAACGGCCTTGATTGTATACGTTGGGGGGCGATCTGTCCAATGCATTTGTAGGGAGTTGGCATCGTCAAAGACGAACCCACCAGCCATTTCGTTCGACAGGCAGGGCATTCTCCTTCGGTTAAAATGCCGATTTGTGTAGGATGGAGGCAACTCCCGCTCCGTCTCCCCCCTGTTCCATGTGCCGCACTCCATGACCGCTGCTTCCCCCGCCGTCACCCCTGCTGAGCCCGCCCTTGAGCCTGAATTGCTCGCTCGATTGTCTCGCGATCCCGCTGCTCGCATCGACGAAGTCATCGCCTTCTACCGACGCCAACGCCGTCCGGTGGAGTTATTTGAATCGCTTAAAATGAAGAGCCGGTTGCAGTATGGGCTGCCAATGATCGCGCCACCTGATGAGTCGATCTCGATGTCGTCGGAGGACGATTCCGCGGTCCAGCGGGGTCTTGAGAACGGGCTGCTCGATGCCTGCCGCCAGGCCGGAGCGATGCTGATCGAGAGCGGCAAGATCGGTGAGGGGTGGATGTATCTGCGGCCGCTCGGTGACCCCTCGTTGGCGCGGCGACTGCTCTCGAAGGTCGAAATCAATGACGACAACTATGACGAGATGTTGCACGTGCTGCTCCACGAGGGCGTGGATTTGCAGCGTGGTTTCGACGCCGCCCTCGAGCGACAGGGCACCTGCAATTCGATCACGCTCTTTGACAGTGTGATCGCAGATCGCTCGCGGTCGGATCGAAAGATCGCGGCGGCCTGCTTGCTCGGGCACCTCTACGAAGAACTCGACACCCGAGTCCGAGAGGACTTTGAACAACGCAGCAGCGAAAATGGCGTGGCCAAAGAGAAAGCGGAGTCGGATCTCGAAAAACTGCCCTTCGGCGAGCTGGTCGCCACTCACAAATGGATTCTAGGCGGAGGCGGGTACCACCTCGATACCACGCATTTATCATCGGTGGTCCGATTCGCTGTCGTTCTCGATGATCCGGAGCTGATCGCCAAGGCATTGGAGTTGTGTCAGTATGGCCGGCGACTGCCGGCCGACTTCCAGTATCCTGGTCAGGAGCCGTTTGTGGACTTTTACCCTGCCCACATCGCCTTCTTCTCCGCGTTGCTCGGTAAGGACGTTGACGCGGCTCTGCGTCTTTTCGAGCAGAAAGCTCGCACGGTCGACGCGGGACTCCATGGCAGTGGCGCGGTGGAGACGTATATCGACTTGCTCGATCGGATCGGCCGGCCCAGCGAGGCATTGCGGGCCGCGATGGAATTATTTCCTGCCGAAGTCCCAATCGGCCGCGTTTTGCCCGAGATGATCGAGATGGCGGGCCGAGCCGCAGCGGCCGGAGACGCGAAAATTGCGGGGGAATTGGAACAATTCTGCTTCGATCACGGCGATTTGCTCGGTGTTGCCGCTGTATCCGAACTCCTATCCCCCAAACCTGCGTAAAGCGGTAGGATGGACGCGGATTCGACGGTAGAGTGTGCGTTGTGGCGTACGGTTTGCGTTAAAACTAACCGTGCAGCGAAAGATTCGCCAATTTGACAGTCAGCGGTATTTACCGAAGCAGGCGACTCTGTCTGCTGCCGTGAGGGGTTCGGAACCAATATTTGAAGTTTTTGATTTAAGGACGAAAAACATGTACGAACGGTTTACAGACCGAGCCCGGAAAGTCATGCAGTTGGCTAACCAAGAGGCTCAGCGTTTCAACCACGAATATATTGGCACTGAGCATATTTTGCTGGGGTTGGTCAAAGAGGGCAGTGGTGTTGCCGCCAATGTGCTGAAAAATCTCGACGTCGATCTCCGGAAAATCCGGCTCGAGGTTGAAAAACTCGTGCAAAGCGGTCCCGAAATGGTGACCGTCGGCAAGTTGCCGCAAACACCGCGAGCCAAGAAGGTCATCGAATATTCGATGGAGGAAGCTCGCAATTTGAATCATAGCTACGTCGGTACCGAGCACATCCTGCTGGGGTTGCTGCGTGAGCAGGAAGGCGTCGCCGCTCAGGTGCTGATGAACTTGGGGCTGAAGCTCGAAGACGTCCGCGAGGAAGTATTGAACCTGCTCGGCCATGGTCTCGAGGGCGCTGAAGTCGGTGAGCGAGGCGGCCGGTCGGGCGAAGGTAGCGAAGGCGGTTCGAGCGGCAGCGGCAAGAGCGGTAAAAGCAAAACGCCTGCCTTGGATAGCTTCGGCCGCGACCTGACCGAATTGGCTCGCAAGGGTGAGCTCGATCCGGTGATCGGTCGCGAGCGAGAAATCGAGCGTGCGATCCAGATCCTCTGCCGGCGAACGAAGAACAACCCGGTCCTGCTCGGTGAGGCTGGCGTCGGCAAAACCGCCATCATCGAAGGCTTCGCGCAGCGTGTGATTGGTGGTGAAGTCCCCGAGATCCTCAGCGAAAAACGTATCGTCGTGCTCGACCTCGCCATGATGGTCGCTGGGACGAAGTACCGCGGCCAGTTCGAAGAACGCATCAAAGCCGTGATGACGGAAGTCCGCCGGGTCAAGAATACGATCCTGTTTATCGACGAACTGCACACGCTCGTCGGAGCCGGTGGCGCCGAAGGCGCGATCGATGCCGCCAACGTGCTCAAGCCCGCACTCGCTCGCGGTGAGATCCAGTGCATCGGTGCGACCACGCTCGACGAGTACCGCAAGTACATCGAGAAAGACAATGCACTGGCACGTCGTTTCCAAGAGATCATGGTCGAACCGACCGGCAAAGTCGAGACGATCGAAATTCTCAAGGGACTCCGCGAACGCTACGAAGAACACCACCGCGTGCAGTTCACCGACGATGCGGTTGTGGCCGCTGTGGAAATGAGCGAACGCTACATCACCGCTCGCTGCCTGCCGGACAAGGCCATCGATGTGATCGACGAAGCCGGCGCGCGGGTCCGATTGCGGTCGATGACTCGTCCACCAGATTTGAAGGAAATCGACGAGCAAGTCGAAACGCTCAACAAGGACAAAGAGGACGCGGTCGCGAACCAGGACTTCGAGAAAGCCGCCAATCTGCGTGATCAAGCCGAAAAGCTTCGCAAGAAGAAGGACAAGATCACTCAGGAGTGGCGTGAGAAGAGCCAGCAGACCGATGGTGTCGTCGACGAGGAAGTGATTGCCGAAGTCGTCAGCAAGATGACGGGCATTCCGTTGACGCGTCTGTCCACCGAGGATTCGCTGCGGCTGCTCAAGATGGAGGAAGAACTCCACGAGCGGGTCGTCAGCCAGGAACAGGCAGTCACGGCGATCGCCAAAGCGGTACGTCGCAGTCGCAGTGGATTGAAGGATCCCAAGCGACCGACCGGTTCGTTCATCTTCGCTGGCCCGACCGGTGTCGGTAAAACGTTGCTCGCCAAGGCTCTCGCCGAGTACATGTTCGGCGATCCAGATGCACTCGTGCATATCGACATGTCCGAGTACATGGAGAAGCACAACGTCAGTCGATTGATCGGGGCACCTCCCGGATTCGTGGGCTACGAAGAGGGCGGGCAGCTGACCGAGAAAATTCGCCGACGCCCGTACGCGGTTGTGCTGTTCGATGAGATCGAGAAAGCGCACCCGGACGTCTTCAACATGTTGTTGCAAGTGATGGAAGAAGGTCGGTTGACCGATTCGTTCGGCCGCAACGTCGACTTCCGCAACACGATCTTGATCATGACCACCAATGCGGGGGCCGAGGCGATCAAGAACGAAGCGGCATTCGGTTTTGCCAAGCCTGATGGTGATGCGAGCTATGAGTCGATGAAGGCGCGGGTGATGGATTCCATTGAACGAGTCTTCCGTCCCGAGTTCCTCAACCGTCTCGATGACACGATCATCTTCCGTCACCTGACGACCGCTGACCTCAAGGGCATCATTGACTTCGAACTGCAGAAGGTTCGCGAACGACTGCTCGAACGTGGTCTGACGCTCGACCTGACTGACGACGCCAAGGAGTTCTTGATCAAGAAGGGCAGCAATCTCGATTACGGGGCACGTCCCCTGCGTCGGGCTCTCGAACAGCGGATCGAAGATCCACTGGGCGAAGAGTTGCTGCGTGGCACGTTCGTGGGCAATGACACGATCGTGATCAGCGTCCATCGTGACGAGTCCGGCAAGGTCACGCGGCTGAACTTCGACGGAGAGACCCGTGGTCTGCCTCCGGAGGAGGATGCTGAAGAGGCCGTCGGCGCAGCCGCTGCCACTGGCGAAGCTGAGAAGGACGCTGATGCCTCGACGGATGATCCGTCCTAGGTAGCCCCTCGGGGTCCGATTGATATGCGAAAAGCGTCTGAGCGATCAGACGCTTTTTTTGTTACCGGCGGCAGCGACGTCTTGGCCGAGATCGTCCACTTTCCGCTTCGGTTGCACCGCCGGATCCCCCCTACCCAACTCATTCCGCACTTTCCGTTTTCATGCCACCGCTCCGATGACCGCCCTCCCATCATCCTACGAAGCCGTCCCTTATCCCGACTTTGTTCATCCACGCACGAATCCCGAAAGTATTGCGGCGATGGTGCGATTGTTTGGCGTTTCGGCCGCCTGCCCGCTCGGGGAGCCCTGCCGCGTGTTGGAGCTGGGGTGCGGTCAGGCGGGGAATCTCATTTCACTAGCGTCGCTCTTTCCCGAGTCCCAGTTCTTGGGGGTCGATTTGAGCCCGGGGCATATCGCCGCAGGCCAGCTTGCGATTGACGAGCTCGGGATGACGAACATTGAACTGCGACAGGGCGACCTTGCCGATTTTCCCACGCCGGGGCCCGGCGATGATGAGCGAGCGAAGTTTGACTACGTGCTCGTCCATGGCGTTTATTCCTGGGTTCCCGAAGAGGCTCGCCAGCACATCTTGCGGATTTGCCGCGACCATCTGTCGCGGCGTGGCGTGGCATTGATCAGCTACAACACCCTGCCGGGATGGCAGGCCAAGGGATTGGTCCGTGAAATCATCCAGTACCATGGTTCGGTTCATCCCGGCGAGCCGCTGCAAACAGTTCGTGAGGCCAAGCGGTTTCTCGCCGATCTCGCCGAATCGGTTCCTGACTCGACGGGATACGGCAAGATGCTACGAGAGCAGTTCCAGGCTCTTTGTCAGTCTGATGAGGCATATCTCTTTCACGAGCAGTTCGAAGCGGTTAACGAGCCACGCTATTTCCACCAGTTCATCTCGGAGATCGAAGCGGTGGATTTGCAGTTCGTTTGCGAATCAAGTTTCGCATTCGTGCCTTCCCAAAGCGCCGGAATTCAGCGCCGAATGCAGTCCGCGCCGCTGCTCGAACGCGAGCAGACGATCGATTTCCTGTGCAACCGAACGTTCCGTCAATCGCTGATCGTCCGATCGGATTCCGGTGCCCAACGGGGCCGGGAGGCTGACTCCGATGCCATCAGTGAACTCTTTCTGTCGAGTGAGGTGAGTTGTTTTGATGTCGACGACGTGCCGCTTGTCGACTCACTCCCCGAGGGTGAGATGCGGATTGCCAATCCTGACGGAGCCTCCGCCACGCTCCGCGGTCGATCGACGATGGCTGTAATGTTGCGGCTGTCTCAGATTCGTCCAGCCGCGGAATCATTCGAGCAGCTTTGGCAGCATGTGCTCGCAACGGTTGCTGGCTGCGAGGACTCCAATGCCGTTCGCACGGTGCTGCGTGAAGATCTGTTGCAACTCGCCCAGGTCAGCATGGTGCGGTTTCACACAGGGCCGCTGCCGCTCACTCACGCCGTCTCGGCGAAGCCTCAGGCGAGCCAATTGGCTCAGTGGCAGGCTGCCCGCGACAACGTCGTTACCTCACGACTCCATCAAGCGATCCGGTTGGATGAAGCCACGCGGACAATGATCGGGCTCTGCAACGGGGAGAACGGTCTCGAGGAGATCATCACCGGCATGATGCAATTTGTCTCCCGTGAGGGGGTCTCGCTGCAGCATGAAGGGCAGCCTGTGACCGATCCCAACTTGTTGCGGACACTCGTCGCCGAAAAGGTGCCAGCCAACCTGAAGAACCTCGCCGAGATGGGATTCCTGGAACGGTGAGCTGCGCGACGATGGGGGGGCCGTTTTGCCAATAGCTACCGAATTGGATAAACTTGCCCAACCATCTGAATTAGCATGGTGTCAGGCGGCGGTGATGATCGAGCTTTTGAGAACTGTAGACAAATGAGTGTCGATAGAATGTTGACGAATCGTTGCAGCTGCCATTTCGTAGTCTTGATCATCTTGCTGTTGGCGGTGCGGCCCACCTCGGCGCAATCGCTCAGCCAGGAACTGCTCAACGAAGACCCTGCCAAAATCACCAAGGACGCGCTCAGTCAGGGCGACGTGGTGCGGGGCGCGATTTTGTTTCACCAGGGGAATATCGCTTGTGCGAAATGCCACCGCCAGAGCGATGAGGATGGCAGTATCGGCCCCGACCTCAGCCGGCTCGGCGATGAGGTGACCAATGAATCGATCGTTGAGTCGATTCTCGACCCGTCCAAGGTCATTGCAGAGAAGTTCCAAACGACAACGATCGTAGACATCGACGGACTTGTCTTCAGCGGTGTGGTAGCGCGGCAGGATGAGGACGCGATCGTGTTGCGAGACGCCAAGGACGTGTTGCAACTGATTACGATTGAACGAGATCGCATCGAGGAGGCTGTGCAGGGGACGACGTCGATCATGCCAGCTTCATTGGCCGATGAGTTAACCGGCCGCCAGCAGTTTTTGGATCTGCTGCGCTACGTCATCGACATGAAAGAGCGAGGCCCCGTCGCCGGGAACGAGGTGGCGGACCGTGTCGCTCAACGAGAACTCAGCCCCGAGATCGCCGGTTTGGCGTTGCTGCGAGAGCACAACTGTGCAGCCTGCCACCAACCCCGCGACCTCGACGCGGACCTGCTGCGCAGCTCAGCCCCGGATTTGCTTTGGTCGGCAAAACGCTTGAATCCGGCCTACCTCGCGGACTTCATTGCCGACCCCCACGAGATGAAACCGGGGACGGCGATGCCGCAGTTGATGCCGCAACTCGACGAGGCAGCCCGGTCGGAAGCTGCCGCAGCGATCGTGTCGTATCTCGTTTCACTCGGCGGCAACGACTTCAACGAGTCGGTCCTACCAGCGGACGATCCTGCCGCGATCCAAAGTGGATTCGCACTCTTTCATTCGGTCGGTTGTGTTGCCTGCCATTCGCCCCGAAGCGACGCGGCGGTTGAACAACCGCTTCCTGATTCCGTCCCCTTGGGCGACCTTCGCGGGAAATATTCGCTGTCAGCACTCGTTGACTTTCTCGAGCACCCGCACCTCGTCCGGCCCGAGGGCCGGATGCCGGACATGCAATTGACCCATCACGAAGCGGTCGACGTGGCGGGCTATCTGTTGCAGGCCAACGAGAACACGAAAACGCATCAGCCCGGTGCGGAAGGACCCGATGCTGAGTTGATTCAAATGGGCAAGTCGCTGTTCGCGTCGATGAATTGTGCAGCGTGCCACACGGGGTTAGAGGGTGTGGAGCCACCGGAGCCCGCATCGATGGCAATGGCGAACTGGGACGCTGAAGATGGCTGCCTTTCGGGAGCGGAGAGCGAGGAATGGCCGCTGTTCGACTTGACCGACGCGGAGCGTATGCAGATACAAGCTGCAATCGCGAAACCGGAGCAAGGATTGACCGATAACCAGCGAATTGATTTCGATCTGACCTATTTCAACTGTACCGCCTGTCACCATCGCGATGATCTCGGGGGTGTCCCGGAGGATCGCAACTTCCACTTCCAGACCACGAATCTGAACCTCGGCGATCAAGGCAGGATCCCGCCGACGCTGAGCGGGGTTGGTGCCAAGTTGAATGAGAACTGGATGCGGGATGTGCTCGTCCACGGCCGTTCAACGCGTCCCTATATGAAGACGCGGATGCCAAAGTTCGGCGAGCAGAACATCGGTCATCTCATCGACTTGTTCCAAGCGACCGATCATCTCGAGGAGACCGAGTTTGCTGAGCTGCATGATTTAAAAGAGTTGCGAGCCCAGGGGTTGAAGTTGGCCGGAAATCAAGGTCTCAACTGCGTGGCCTGCCATACCTATCAATACAAGACGTCCGATACGATGCCCGCGGTCGATCTGACCGAGATGGCGGCTCGGTTGAAGAAGGATTGGTTCTATCAATACATGCTGGCCCCTCAAGCGTTCAGCCCTCACACGGTGATGCCTTCGTTTTGGCCCAATGGAAAGTCGATTCGCACCGATATCGAGGGGTCACCCCAGGACCAAGTCGAGGCGTTGTGGCAGTACCTCAAGGATGGCCGCCAGGCCAGGCCGCCGCGTGGAGTCATCCGCGAACCGTTGGAAATTGTTGTCGATGGTCAGGCTCGATTGCTACGGCGTAGCTATCCCGAGATCGGCAAACGGGGCATCGGCGTGGGCTATGCTGGAGGCATCAATTTGGCCTACGACGCTGAGCAAGCTCGGTTGGCGCTTCTCTGGAAGGGACGCTTTATCGACCCCAGCGGCGTTTGGTACGGACAGGGGCATGGCAACGTGCGTCCGATGGGAAGCACCATCGTGCTACCGAAAGGTCCGGAGCTGGATAGTCTCGAGTCGCCATGGACTGTCGATGAGGGACGCCCGCCACAGCATCAATTCAAAGGCTATGTATTCGATGATGAGGAGCGTCCGACGTTTCTCTATTCGTTTGGAAACGTGGATGTAGAAGACTATTTCACTCAGTCCCGCGATAATCCAACGGAGCCGTTGAGCTTGCTTCGGCAGGTCAAATTGACATCGTCCGGGACGGCCCAGCCACTGAGATTTCGTTTGGCAGCGGGTGAGTCCGCAGCGATTCATGCCGATGGCAAGGAAGTTGTTGATGGGCGATTGCGAATTCGGATCGCATCGGAACACACCGCCGAGCTGGTCGATCACTCAACCGGCGTGCAGGTCATTGTGCCGATCTCGCTCGATCAAGGTGATACCACTGAACTGATCCTGGAATACCAATGGGATGCAGAGCCCTGAGCGACTCGCCCGCTGGCCCCTTGGCTGCTGCCCCAGTAGGGGAGCATGCAGCCCGTTTTCCTATCCGTCGATACCACTTCACTAGCAGTTGATTCCGTATGTTCGCCTCGCTCCTTCAAGCCTTTGCAACCGTTGTGATGCTCTGTGCCCCACCGCAGGATCCCTTGGGAGGATCGTGGGGTACGGCCGAAGAGGAATCGAAGTATTACCAACTCGTCGACGTGCCCCTGCCTGATGCGATGGCGGTGGAAGCCTGCAGTTTTGAAGTGATGCCGGATCAGAAAAGGTTGGCCATCGGAACTCGTCGCGGTGATATCCTGATCGCCGAGGACATCTTTCAGAAGTATCCGAATCCGAAGTTCACCAAATATGCCTCAGGGCTCGACGAGATCTTCGGCCTGGCTTATCGCGACGGCTCGTTCCTGGTCAATCAGCAAACCGAGTTGACTCGCATCACGGACGACGATGACGATGGGCGGGCCGACCGATTCGAAACGATCAGCGATGTGTGGGGATTTCGCAACTATCACGAATTCGCGTTCGCATCCAAACCCGACCCGGAAGGCAATATCTGGATCGCATTGTGTCTATCGGAATCGTACAATTCGAAAGTCCCCTTTCGCGGTTGGTGTTTGAAGATCACGCCGAGCGGAGAAGCGATCCCGATTTGTAGCGGCATCCGCAGTCCAGGCGGCGTCGGCCCCAACGAACATGGCGTCATGTTTTACGCCGAGAGCCAGGGGCCGTGGAACGGATCGTGCAGTCTGAAGGTGCTCCAGCCGGGAGGTTTCATGGGGCACCCTGCGAGTTTCAATTGGTACGAACTCGCGCCGGAGATGGGTGACCCTCCGGTGCAACCGAATACTCCTTCGCGACTCGAGATCGAACGAAAACGCGTCGAAGAATTGGTCCCCTACGCGGTCGTTTTTCCATACATCCGCATGGGACGTTCGATCTCGGGGTTCGTCGTCGATCGTACCGGCGGCAAGTTCGGTCCCTTCGAAAACCAGATTTTTATCGGTGATTTCAGTCTTGGCGTGATGATGCGAGCGACCACGGAACAGGTCAACGGAGTCTGGCAAGGCGCCTGCTACCCGTTCCGCGAAGGCTTTGGCACCGGCCTGATGGCGTGCCAATTCACGCCTGATGGAAACCTGATCGCCGGTGGGACCAACCGAGGTTGGCCGGTGCGTGGCCCACAGGCCTATTCCATCGAGCGGCTGGATTGGACCGGTCTGGTGCCTTTTGAGATCAAAGAAATCACCGCCCGTCCCAACGGGTTCGAATTGAGCTTCACGAAGCCGGTCGATCCTGATCTCGCGAGTCAGCCCCGTGTTTATCAACTCGATACGTTCACGCACCTTTATCGTCAGGGCTATGGGAGCCCGGAAGTCGATCAAACGACCCCTGCGGTTACCAATGCAGTGGTCGCGCCCGACGGACTGAGCGTCGCGATCGAGGTGGACGGCCTTGTGCAGGGTCACGTTCACAGCTTCCATTTGCCGGAAATGGAATCGGCAGAGGGCGAGAGCTTGCTGCATTCCGATGCCCACTACACGCTCAATGAAATCCCAAAAGCGGACGAAGCGGATGCTCCACGTTCCTGAACGGGATGTCGATTGAATCGACAATAAATGCCGTATTGGACGAGGCGACGAGTCCTTCCAATAAAAGTCGTAGTGAACGGGGCGACGAGCTGGTCATTACCCACAAAACCAGATCTCCTGTCAGCTTGTCTGACAGGAATCTCCGTTTTGTGATTAGATCAAGATGGAGCAATCACCCCGCATGACAGCAAAGTTGATCGACTTGGTTTCCTGTCAGACAAGCTGACAGGGGAACGCGTGTCGATGGCGAGGTTTTCTAAATTCAAAACGTCGCTTCCCGTGTGACAAGCACACGGGGGAGCCAACTTGTGGGTAATCAACTGGTATCCCGAAGGGGAAATAGAAAACAGTCGTAGGTCAGCGCCGCGCCACCTCATAGGCATCAAGTTAAGGATTGATCTATAAAAAAAGCGGAAAACCGTTCATAAAGTGACTTGAATTACAACCTCGTCACCTCGGAGAACGGAGTTTCCGCATGGACAGAGTAACAGCGCTGGCCGAAGCGAACGGATGAAGCTGTCGGGGATGCGTTGGAAGAAGGAAGGCGGTCAACAAACGATGACACTTCGTTGTCTGCTGCTCAGTGGAGTGTGGGATGCTGTCTATGAGAACTGGCTCCAGTCAAAACCGACCGTCGGCGACCTTATCAATTTGGAAACAGCGTGATGCAGGACTCGTCGAGCGCACCAAGCGGATCGCACCCAGTCCATCCCATTAGCAACAGATTGATAATAAACAAACGGCTGCGTTGGAGGAGCGTTTGACTTCCACTGCGTTGGTGGGCATGGCCGTCTTTCCACCTCCGCGGCTGTACTACGTTGCCCCGTGGTCTCTGCGTTCTGGGAGCGGAACACACTGTTCTGATCGTTGCACACTTTCGTCGTCCCTCGACTCACGGTGTTGATGGCCGGCTCACCGGAGGAAGTAGACGCAGAGACGCGAAGAGCCTGGAGATGCATTGCGACTTTGCGGATTGGCGTCCTTGCGTTTTAATCGGCACTGCATGCATGCCAGTCAGTCGCTCGATCCAAACCGCTCAAACGCGATGTTCGGCCGGCGCGGGGCCGATGGTGCGTTCGTGGTGGGGGTGCGCTCGGCACGCCCGAAATGAAATCGCAGGTGCGAAGCATCTGGTATGATAGGGCGGATCAACCGCATCGCGTTGTCCAATCTGTGGCCGGATCGATGCTCCAGAGCAATGCGATCCAACAGAGAACCGCCATCCCGTCTCGTCGCAATGGACAATCGTCTCCCTGTTCCCTCTAATCGCTGGCGTTCGTCGACAAAAGAAATGAACCCGTACCACCCGACGCGTTTTGATGACGACACGATTGCATGGCCTGCGTGCAGGACATCTCGCACATTCGTAGAAGCGGCTCTCGTCGGTGCGGGCATGTCCTTGATCGCGCCATTGTGCAATGCAACGTACTGTGATTTGATCCTGAAGATCCCTTTTACCACGACGATTTGGGAAATGCTGACGCGAATGGTACCGCTCGCGTTGCTTTGCGTGATTCTGGCGATCGGCTGCTCGATCCTTCTGCCGCAACCTTTGGTGCGCATTCTCTCGCGTCACCAGAGGACAATTCCAGTCGTGACGATTTTATTGCTCTACTCAATCTACTTCAGCATGCTCGGATTTGGGTTCATGCGCGGCGGCATTGTCATTGCCGGGTACTATGCAACTTACTACGCACTCTCACCGGCATTGATTGCTGGGTTTGGAGCATTGATCTACATCATCGTGCGCCCACGCCAATCCGGTGCCCAACAGAAGACGGGAACGAAACTATCTGCTGCACCCGAACCGCTGAGCCGGGTGTTCTGGTGATGAAAGAGCTCTCGCGGAGACCGGTTGACCGGTAGGGTTGGCCGTCAGATCCACGCGACAAAACCCGGCGTCTCCAACCCAGCGGGCGGCACATGAACTGCCGGTGGTGTCAGCCACCGTGTTCGGTGGACAGACTTTGCTGTCATGCGGAGCAAGCCCACATGGGAGCGAGGTGAATGCACCATTGTTCTAATCGCAAAACGGGGATTCCTGTCAGGCAAGTGGAATCGCCTCCGGGGATTGGCATCCCCGGCATGGGGCTATCGTCCCTGACGGGACTGTCGTTGGTAACGGTGTCCCGAATGGGCCGGTCGCGTTTTGCTCATTCAACCCCAACCCCTTTTCTTCATCGTTAGCAAAGCAATCGAGGAATCTAGGTCATGAAAAAAGCTGCAAGATACGTTAAGCTTGTCGAATGGTCCGACGAAGATAACTGCTTCGTCGGTAGCTGCCCCAATCTGTTTTACGGTGGGTGCCACGGTAGTGATGAGAAGTTAGTCTTTGCGGAACTCTGCCGAATCGTCGAAGAAATATTGGAACTTTACGAAGCGGAGAACAAACCCTTGCCACCGATAACATCGGGTTACGATTGGGCAAATACGATTACGGATACAACTGCAACGAGTTGAGACAGCGGTGTAGGGTCTAGCTGTCTATTCGATCGATCCATTCTTGATTCTGGTGACTGGTAATGAAGACAATATCTCTTGTCCAACGCTTGGTGTTGATGTCGGTTTGTCTTCTGTGTTTTGCCTTGCCCGCACAGGGGCAACTACCCAGCGGCCTGAAACCATCTGCGATTGCCGATGGTGCCAAAGTCGTTTTGAACGTCCGGGCTGAAGACGCTCCAAAAGTGACCGAACTTCGCGACTGGCAATTGGAGGGTCGTGGGCCGGTTCAGGGGCGATTGGTTCAGTGGATCGGTCCTGACAACTGGATCCATCTCGAAGACCAATTCCAGAGAATCCAGTCGTATCCGCTGAGGCAGTTCAGTGAATCGGATCGCGACTTGATCGAGGAGACACTCGGACCGTGGCGTCAGTTGGTCGATCAGCTTCGCCAGGATTTTTCCATTCGCGCTGCAACTGACAAGCCTTGGGCACAAGGTGATCGGGTGCTGAGTAACGCGAGTTTGTTGTCGGTTGACGAGGACATGACGTTTTGGAACGTTCAGCGAGAGTTGATCGCCATTCCGTTGACATCGTTCAGGGGTGAGCAGCGTGATTTGATTCAAGAACGACTTCGGGTTCTCGGTAAGCTTTCTGTTTGGCAGACCCAGGATCCCGGTGTGGCTTTTCGAGCGGCGCTGCTGGGTGAGGTCGACGATGCGTATGTCTTTGGGCGCATTTGGAAACCTCATGCTCTGTATCCCGTGATGGTTCGCTTTCGCGTCCGCAAAGACATGCTCGCCGATGCGGATCGCGAACGCGCCGGCAGTTGGTTGAAGACCGGAAAGGTGAAGCGGGTTCCCGGTCTGGAACAAACGGAACTGTGGTGTTGGCCAGGCAGGTTGGGCATGCTCGGCCCAGGCCAACCTCTGGAGATTGTAGAAGACGAAGCGGATTCTCAGGGCAAGGTTTCATGGTTGGTTCCCGATCACCGCCCCAAACGGGCTCGCTTTCGAAATTTTCGGATCAAGCGTTGGGAATCGATCGGTTCGTTCAACGGACCCTCTGAACTGGATCTGCGACGGCAGCTTTTCGAACGAAAGTTGCAAGAAGCCGAGCCCGAGGTTTCCTCTGAGCGGATAGCGGAGGCCTGGAGCGAGCAACGCCAGTCGCTGGTGCAGCGGGATCCATTTCGGTATCTCAATACAACGTTGACCTGGCGACTCAAAGACACTGCTCCCAACTCACGTGTGACTGCGACTCTGATCGGTGAGCGACACCCGTTCTATGTCTATCGGTTCGGGGCAGAGGACTTAACGGCAGCGGTTTTGAAATCGGAGTTGGCCGAGCCTTGGCGAGAGGTCGCCGAACAAACCGTCCAAAGATTGAACGAGTACTTCGAGGCTCATCCGAAGGAAAAACGCCCTTCCCTGCATTCCGAGTATTTCATCGTCCGACGTTCGCACGCGGCCCTGCTTTTGATCAAACCGTTGGAAGTCGCGAGCGAGGCAAACTGGAAGGTCAAAATGGCTGGCCGCGACACACCGGTGGTTTTGCCAGCGGATCAACTGCATTACATCGATGCGATGGAGATGAACTTGATGATGCTGGAATCCGAGCCCGGATCATCAGCGGAGGAAATGCCGCAACGCGCCAAGGCCTCTCGTGAGGATCGTATCCAGTGGAGCAAGCTGCAGGAACATTTTGAGAAGAAAACAGTTTTTGGATTGCAGCTGCCATCTGCGAAATCGATGGAAGACTGGTCCGTGAGCTGGCATCAACCGCTATACGAGACGCAAGTTGGTTTCGACGGTGTTGTCGTCGGCAAGCATCTTGATAGTTGGATCGTGCGCGATGGGACAGTTGATTTTCTGATTGACACGGAGCTAATGACGGACCACAGCAACGAACAAGCTTCCCAGCAATGGCAGGCACTGAAAGAGCAGTTTCCCAACCAGGCCATCCCGATCGGTGTTCCTACCCTGCGGATCTACGGGTTGGCCGGGAAGACGCCGTTGCCGCCGGCCGAGGATCCGAGCTGGAGCGATGACGAGGGATGGCAGTACACGGACCGGGAAGGGAATCGCCAGTCGATCCCAAAAGCAGCTTTTTCACATTTGGAACAGCTCGAACTCGAGGTGCAATTGCGTTCGGAGTCCGAGGTGCGACGAACGGTCTCGACGGAGGACGAGTACGCCGCCACACAACAAGTCGACGAGTTCCAGGAGAACCTCCGGCGAGAACTCGAGGAGGAACTACGCAGTTTGCCAAGGTCGCCAAGTTTTCAGGCCTGGCATTTGGCGGACTCAAAGGAGCTTCGGGCCGCACATTTTGAACGTTTCGATGGCGAGGACGTGATCATGCTCAGCTCGTTAGGCGTCCATTTTCGCATCGCACGCTCGTTGTTCCAGGAACAGGCCTTGAAGAGGATGGAGGAGCTCACTGCTGAGTTTCGCCAGCAGGGGAAAGCGGGTAGGACGGCGGGACTGGATCCGTCCACCGTCACCCATCGATCGATTCGACGAGCGGACGGGCGGACGACTCGGCCGGGCACGCCAATCCGCGCGAATCGTTACTACATCGATGTCGAAAACGAGGAAGGGCTGCTGACCCAATTGTCCGTGGACGAACTTCATCCGGTCGATGGATCGGAGCTTCGGGCGGAGTTGTACCGACGCGAACATGGAATCGAATGGGATGATCAGGTGGATGAGCGGTTGGCTATGCCGGTCACCGACGATGAAATCATCGCGCGTCCAGCCACTCTCGAAGCCCAATACCGGAGGCGTCTCGAGACGCTGCTTGGTGGTTTCTCACGCAAGTGGAAAGAAACGCAGTTGGAACTGAGTCCAGACCAGACAGTGCAGCAGATTTCAGTGGATGGATCGTTCTTGTTGATTTCGGGAAACAATCCTTCAGTGGTGGACCCAGCCGGGAAAACCGTCCATCGAATCCCACGCCAATGGGATGAACAGCACCCGGTGTATCTGTCTCCCGACAGCAATCAATTGATTGGTTTTGAAAGCGGTGTTCTGACGGTTTGGGATCTGCAGCAGCAAACCAAATTGGCGAGTTTCCAGGCCGTGACGCAACCCTTGGCTTCGACGCAGTGTGCGGACGGCGACCAATTCGCTTTCACAGCCCGCGATGGATCGATCTACTTCTTGGATTTGGCGTCGATGGAAGTCAAGCGTTCTCGCATCGAGTTGCGCGGCGACGAACGCATGACCGAGCAGTTATGGTGCTCGAGCGACGGGCAAAACGTCATCGCGACGAGTAACCAGAACACGTACCTGTTGAAGCTGGACGAGGCCACGGGAAAGATCGCGAATCAGGATCGGCTGAAGAAGATTCTAAGTATCCGTGCAATGGCGGTCTTGGATCAAAGAGCTTGGGTCAGCACGGTGGAGCAACCCTGGGCCATCGACTTCGGCGTCGAGGAAGGAAAGTTGGTGCACGCCACACGCCAATTGGGCGTGATTCCTCACTGGATGAAGAGTGTCGATGCCGACGAAGGGATTCCATTGGTTGAGGTCATCGGGATGCTTCGTGGATTGGCGGGTTCGGAAGATCCTTACGCGTTTGTGTCGTACTTTGATTTCAACGCTCACCCCATGGGCGTCGTGCAATACGTGAATTGTGATCTGACTCAACCGGTGATGATCGCGGGGCGTGGCAAGGCGATGGTATTTCGTCGAGGCGACCAATGGATTCATGCCGTGGCTCCGGAGCAGATCAACGCGGATCGCATCCTTCGGGTCTTGGCGGAGGATTTGATTGACAGCGATCGGATCGATCAATTGGATGCCGCCTTCGCATATCTACGAACACCAGCGATCGCGGAGCTCAGTGAATATCCCGATGAGTTGAGTGAGGAGTTTCTCAATGCGCTCGACATCGTGTGCCAAGAATATGGCTGGGTGCACGGCGGCGATCCTCGGATCCGGAAAGAATTGTGGCTGAAGCGAGCCGGCGAACGCATGCCGCGGTCCATCGTGATCCCAATGCTGCGTGCTCAGTACCATAGTGACTTGGCTTGGGAAGCCCGTGGCAGCGGATTCGTGAACACGGTCTCCAATGAAGGGATGCAAACCTTTCACGAGCAGTTAACGGTCGCGCTAGAACATCTCAAACCGCTGCTGAAGAAGCAGCAACCTGGCACGCGAGTGTTTTCGCTTTCGTTGTCATTCGCCACAGGACTGTCGGCTCCCAAAGAAGCGGTGGGCGAGTTGTTCCAGCGAGCGATGCAGACGCCCGCGAAGAGTAGCTTGGAGGTGCACTCCGCGACGGTGAACTATTTGCTGCCACGATGGCACGGAAACCCGGGTGATTTTGAGAACTACATCGAACGAGTTTGCGAGCAATTGGGCGGCGCTGACGGCGATGCCATGTACGCTAGGTTGATAGTCAGCATCGCCCGCTATTACCCTAGCGGGCAACCCGCCAGTGACTTCATGCGATTCGATCCTGACCGAGTCTTGGCGGGAATGGATGCGTACTATGCCAAAGACCGAACCAGCACACGTTGGTTTGAATTGGCGGAGCGACTCTTTCAGCGGGAGCAGGATGCGGAAAGACTTTCGAAGCTCCAGCAATTGATCGTTCGTCACCGGATTTATTTTGGAGAGTGATTGCGTTCGGATGAGAATAACATGACTACCTGGGATGACTATCGCCACCGCCGCAATATTGCTTGGATCGTGCTGCTGACCTATCTTCCCGGCGTGTCCATCGTATCCATTGCGATGCGGCAGTGGAGTAGATCCGAAGATGCTACGATTGTCCTTGCCGTTGCTTGGATGGTGGCGTACGTAATTGCTGCCCGGCGGTGTAGTCACTTCGCGTGTCCTCGCTGCGCCCAGCCTTTCTTTATGTGGCACTTCACCTACCATGTTTTTACCCGGCAGTGCCTGCACTGCAATCTTCCGAAATGGTCCGATCCTGGCCGTCAGGGTATCGGGTCTCTCGATGCAGGCCATACAAATGACGCCATGGAATGCCCGGTATGCCACCAAACGATCGAATCTGACAACGACACTTGTGATCAATGCGGCTGGTCGTACTTAGAACAAAGCGATGCGCACGAAATCGCCGACAGTGCCAATTCAAGTGGGCCGTCGTTTCCGACGGCCCGTTGACTCGATACATTTAGGTCCATTCGGGTTTTTCGTGGGTAACTCCAGCGTGTTGGATTTTAGAGGTATGGCGGTGGCGTCCGAAATGAGCGATGCCATCTCTGAAAAAATGCGGGATGAACGCCAAGTTCAAACGCCCGCGGTCTCGGGTAGCTGAAATTCGATGCCCGAGATTTGATTGCTTGCGCATTTGCGACGCGATACGATGACAGTACCGCCGGTCGTATCGTGTGTCACTGAGTGCATGATCAAGCGTACGCTACGAATAACGGCGTTGCACTGGAGCATTCAGGTTCAGCCATGCAACTGGAGGCGAGCGATGAAATCAAATGCGGAACGATGGCGAGGGATGGCGGTCTGGATGGGTTTGGTCTGTCTGGTGTTGCTGCTGGCGCCGTCCCTGTCGGCACAAGAACCCAGGCTGCGGGCTATTCTCACCGGGCATACCGGTGCGGTCGTCGGTCTGGCGTTTAGCCCGGATAGCAAAACTTTGGTATCGGCCAGCTATGATGGGACGCTGAAAACATGGGACATGACCACGGGCAAGGAGCGAGCAACCCTGGGCGAGTACAAAGGCTGTCTCGGCTACGTTGCGTTCTCCCCCGACGGGAAGACGCTAGCAACCGGTGCAATCGGCTCGCCAATCTCCTTCCCCGACCTCGGGGACGTCAAGTTGTGGGACGTCGCCACTGGCAAAGTACGGAGCATCCTCAAGGGGAGTGTTGATGATCTCCTCACGGGAGCGGCCGGTGAGGATGTCCACGCCGTGGCATTCAGCCCGGACGGCAACACGCTGGCCGCGATGAACGGCGACGTCACGCTCTGGGACCTGGCCACCCACAACGAGCGAACCGTTCTGACGGGGCATACCGAAGAGGATCGGGAGACGAGCGAAGCCGCCTATGGTGTCATGTCCGTGGCGTTCAGCCCGGATGGCAAGACGCTGGCGGCGGCAAGTCGTGACATGACCGTGAAGGTCTGGGACGTGGCGACCGCCAAGCGGTCCACCCTTTCAGGACATACCCATGCGGTCTATTGCCTGTCGTTCAGCCCGGATAGCAAAGCTCTGGCGTCGGCCAGCGGCGACAAGACCGTCAGGCTCTGGGACCTGGCCACCAACACGCAGCGGGCCATTCTCAAGGGGCATGCCGAACCAGTAACGTCGGTAGCATTCAGCCCAGATGGCAAGACCCTGGCCTCAGCGAGCTACGACAAGACTGTCAAACTCTGGGATGTGGCCACCGGCACGGAGCGAGTCACACTCAGGGGAACCCAGGCCGTAAGATCTGTGGCGTTCAGCCCGGATGGTCGGATGCTGGCCTCTGCCGGCGGATCGATCAGCAACGCGCCGGGCGAAATGAATGTCTGGGACATCGCCACCTACAAATAGACAGGACTCGAGAGAACAGCCGCGTGAACTGGAGTGGCGATTCACGCCGGGACTGAAATCAACGTCAACCATCGCCACACGATTATGCCAAACATTCTATCCTTGAAAACGGCATGCGCCGCAGCTACACACTGCTCTCATTTCCAGGGTATGACCCTGGCGATGAGCTTTCGCTTTACTCTGCATTTCTCAACCTAACCGTTCACCGATTTGGCAATTTCGTCGTGGATCGCTCCGCCGATCCATCGCTTCTCCAAATCGGTATCCAATGCTGGTCGACGCTGGACACAACGGTAGGCAACTGATCAGCGACTATCATATGCCACTCGTAGTTGCTCCGAAGCCTAGCGGCATCACTTTCCTTACCTCCTCCCAAACGCTCCAGTCGTCTGGTTCGTGTCAATCCGCGACTATCCGTGGGTGCAACGCTCCCTTGCAAATCCGAGTAAATGCGTGCCGCTTTTGGAAACCTGTTGTGCTCACACCGGTCCTCCGTGGTGGCATTGCGCGAGAATCTCAGCCAGATCGAACGCCAGGTTCCAGTGCCGCAGTCTCGGGCTGCTGAAAATCACTGCGCCGAGAAGATTTCTAGCCGGCGTATTGGCGAGGCAATCCGATAGCGGAATCGCCGGTCGTGTAGTGTGTGGCTAAGCGCGTGATCAACGGTGCACTAGGAACAACGGCGGTGTACAGGAGGAACGCGTCACCTCCACGGCGGCGGTCGGAGTCGCTATTTTGCCGCCTCTGCTGCGCTGCCACGTTGTCCGGTTATTGCAATTCGTTCTGAAGCGAACATGTTCCATGCGTAAAACGACACTCACGCTCAATTCAATCGTCGTCGTATTCTTCATCTGCTTCCTTGCTTACACGTTCATTGCACAAGAGCATCTTGGATCTCTCGCTCGCGATTTTGTCACCGAAAAGACGCTTGACTACTCCAATCCAATCGTGGAAATCGCCGACAAAGCACTCGGTTCGCCGTTATCCAAAAAAGCCCTGTCGGATGCACAGGCAACCGCCATCCGCAATGAGATTGCGAATTACCAGAACGATCCCAGAGCTTACATTGCAGATTTGACCCGCCAGCAGGTACACGAAGCGCGGATGGCAAACGGAAAGCCACTGATCGAAAACGTCGCTTCCATCAAGGCCAAGATACGGACGTTTTACGATAATACCCTCAGCGCTTTGATCGCTGACCTTCGGGTTTTTTCGGTCTCAAATCTGATTGCTGGATTGATCGCATTTGGCTTGGCATATCGTTCTTCATCGGAAATACGCAAACCGATCGTCTGGTTTTCATTCCTGATCTTTGTTGCCGTGCTCTACTGCTCGTATTTGTACATTGACGACCTCACATTTTTTCGCATCCTGTTTCGGACGCACATGGGTTGGTGGTATTTTGCTTTCTTGTGCGTCACGATTGTCGCACTTCACTTGGACTACGGTCGGTACGCGAATTCCAGAGAACAAGGTGATGCGCACGAAGTCGCCGACAGTGGGAATTCAAGTGGGCCGTCGTCTCCGGCGGCCCGTTGACCCGTTGACCCGATACACTTTGGTACCAAGTGGTCTGCTAGTTGACGCTGCATGCCAGGCAGACTCTCGATCAAACGGGTGCGGGGACCGATCGTAAGTGCGCGGTAGACGTGTCCCAAATGGAAGCGTGGACGTAAGGCGTCTGGTAGGATAGGACGGGGTAACCCCGTCGCGTTGGCCAACCCATGGCCACGTCGATGCCCAATCGCAACGCGATCCAACGGCGAACCGGCGGCCCGTCTGGTTCCTAATGGACACTCGTCTCTCGGTTCCCACTGATCACCACCGTTCCCTGTGCTAAGTCATGTTGATTATCGACGATCGTAAATTCGTTCTTACCAAGTTCGACACTGAAGACGAACTTGAACGTGTTGTCGTTGCCAACGCGGAGTACATCTTTGGGCCGTCGTCAATTTATCTCCCAAAATCCCTGATTCGCACTGCCGATGGTGCAGGAACGATCCCCGACGGATACGCAATCGACCTTGATGGGATGCGCTGGTACATCGTCGAAGCGGAGGTCAGCCAGCACAGTGTATGGAGCCACATCGCCCCACAGGTTGCAAAGCAAATAATTGCTGCCAACAACCCAGTGACAAAGCAAAAGCTGATCGAGACGGTCATTGACCGTGTTCGTGATGATGAATCGCTTCAGGAAAAGTTTGCCGAGCAAAACATCGAACCGATCGATTATCGACAGGCCCTCGCTCACATATTTGCAACGGATCCAATCATTGGGATGCCAATTGACGCTGTGAAAAACGACCTCCGTGAATGGGCGGCTACGCTCAAGGTCGACGTTCGACTCTGGATCGTCCAGAAATATGTCGAATTCAATAATCCACAGAGCATTGCGTATGAGATTCCCGAGGAATTTCGTCCCGTTTTTAACGCATCACCCGATGAGTCAAAGACGACTGTACAGGTTGCGAGGTATGACGTGTCGCTCACTGACCTCATTGAGGCAGAATTGATTTCTGTCGGTCAAAGGCTTGAAATGCGCTACAAGCCAAGAAACGGAGATCAGAAAATTTACGAGGCCTTTGTTCAAGATGATGGTTCGTTGCAAGTGTTAGGCCGATCGTTCTCGGCCCCAAGCTATGCTGCATTGTTCGGCATCCAAGACGCCGGCAGCGCACGGTCAACTGTCAACGGCTGGACGGCTTGGAGGCTTGACGACGGGTCGACTTTGGCTGACATCCGCGACCGCCTGTTGTCTAATCGCATTGGGCAGTTCGACATAAATGACAGGTAGCAATCCAATGCAACTGAGTTGGAAAGTCGGGCGTTTTCAAATAGGCGATCAGCTCTCGCCGCCGGTTGTTCGGCGGCGTTGAACTGAATTAAATTGCTCCGATGTGAGGTGTGACACTTCGCAGGTGGCTGTCCGCATCGTTGGAATCGCTGTCGCCGTGTTGGACGACACGCGGGGTCGGCACCGCGTGCTCACGGTAGCACCTCGATCGTGATCGGGTAGCTGGTAATGCCTTTGTCCGTTTGCGCCTCCAGGAAAAACGATCGCCGGCCCAACTGGCTGACGGGATCGGCGGTGAGGAAGAACTCGCGCTCGGTCATCCCTTGGAGGGCCAGGAGTCCGTTAAGTCCAATATTGTCGACGTAGACGCCTTGCGTTGTATTGTGCCCAGCGGTCTCGTTGCCGAACTTGACTTCACCGTCGAATCCGTCTTGCCGGTCCAGGACGACGCGGGCTGATACGGTTTCACCGCGTCGGATCTGCAATGTCCAATCTTTGCCCGCTTCCACGGTTCTGTCTGAGGGCTGGAGAACTGGGATGACCTGAGGCCTCTCGCCGACTTCCAGCTGGCCCACCGGCCCGACGGTCCGCTCGACCCTCTTTCCGTGGATCTGGGCGGTCGCTGTGATTAACGGAGATCGGCTGCCAACCCAACCCTGATGATCTTTGGGAATATACAGCGTCCCTTGGGCGTACCGCTGCCCTGGTTCGATCGTCAGTGGGGTATTGGCAATAACACCGGGTGGCAGGTTTTCGATTTCGAAAACAACGGGGCCATCGAACCCATCGATGCGATCGACGCGCACTGTGAACTCGCGACCAGATCCCTTGCGGAGCTTCTCCTTGACCGGATCGATCGAGGCGGTGAATCGAGGTTGGGCCGCTCGGATCGAGCAGGTGTAGCCGTAGTCGTCTCCGCCCTCGGCGCGTGTATCGGTGATCCGAGCAACGAAAACGCCGTCATGCGGGGCAGTAAACAGCAGCCGGCTGTTCTTACCTGCGATTCGCATCGGATCGTCATCATTATCGTAATACAGATCAAAGACGGGCAATCCGTTGGCAGTGGGGGATTCGCCGACTGCCAGTTCACGAACGATGTAGGCGGGTTCGCCGAGCGCGTGGGTCAAGTGCGACGTGCCGAAGTAGGTCCAACGTTCGGATTCGTTGGGGTAGACATTGAACCCGGAATCCGGGCCGCGGGGATACATCGACAAACGCACGACTTCACCCGAAGCATACAGATACTCGTTGAGGCTCATTTCACGCCAATTGAACAAGCGAAGATCATTGGTTTGGCTGCTGTTCTTGCCGCGGAATGTAAAGTACGTATCACGCACTGCTTGCAGCCGAGTCCGCAGCACGGGATTGCCATTGTGGTCGAGCACGGCAACCCGAGGATCGAGATTTCCTTCCGAATTCGAGTCCACGTCAATCGCCCAGACCTCTCCGCGGCGAGCCGTCCAGCGATAAAAGTCCTCTTGGGCAGGCAGCGAAATCTCGCCGGTGATTTCGGCTCCACGCGGGACATCGACCACCGCGGCGCTGTTGAAAACATCCTCGCTGACGTGCGTCGCCGCAGACTCATCTATTTTCCGAAGTTCGCCCAAGTCGAGATAGATCGGCAAGAGCTTTTGAACGTCTTGATCCTTGCTCGCTGCCAGTTTCGGGATGGATCGATGGGCAACCTCGCCGTTCATTAACGAGACAAACACGTGGCGAGAATCGGCGTCGATGCACAGGTCGCTGCCACTTTCGGGCAACTTCGGCAGGCTAGCGACTTGGCTCCAATCCGAAACACGCAGTACTTTCAGGTTTCCTGATTCGCAAAGGACGACGATGAACTGTCCGTCGGGTGTGATGCTGAAATTCACCAGCGGCGACTCGTCGACGAAGCGGGTGGCCAGGAGCGGATTGATCTTGGGAGTGTCGGTGGACCGCAGCGACCAAACCCGCAGTCGGTTGTCCGCGCTGGCCGCGATCACGAACTTTCCGTCGTGGGTAATGTCAACGGCCAACACTTCACCTTCGGGTTGGCTAAGCGTGTCGAGTCGTTGGCCCGATTCCACATTCCACACCTTCGCGGTCTCATCGGCACAGGCGCTGACTAGCAGTTTGCCATCGGGTGAGAAGGCCAGGTCGAAGATTGCTCCGTTATGACCGAGCAGCTTGCTGATCGGCTCGCCGCTGGCAACGTCCCACACCACAATCTCCCGGTCGTATCCAGCGGTCGCGACCCGCGTTTCGTCGGGTGAGAACACAGCGGCGTACAACGTGTCGCGATGACCAACCCACTCCTTTTCGAGTGTGCCCGACGCGACCGAAAACAGCAACGCGTTTCCATAGGCACCGGCCACGCCTGTCGCGACGAGGAGTTGGGAGCCATCTTTGGAAAACGTGACAGCATTGACCTTGCCGAAGTCTGCCTCGAGCAGCGAGATCGGTTTTTCGTTCTCATCGAGAATTGTGATCTCACCGAACCGTGCAATGGCCCTGTATTTGCCATCACGAGAGACCGCGATTGCCGTAACGGGTAGGTGCGCCGTGTCCTTCGTCGCGATCTCTGGTGTTCGTAATGGTCGCTTGCAAGGCAGTTTGCTAGCAGGGCCGTTTGCACCTTGATCGATCCAATCTTGGAGCAACGAAAACTCCTCGTCGGTCGGTTGCGCCTCGCCCTCCGGTGGCATCGCCGGTTCCATCTTTCCCGACACCATCAAGAGCATACGACTGCTGGCGGCGGCCCCGGGTGTCACTGCCGATCCCGAATCGCCACCGGCGATAAGAGCCTTGTGGGAATCCAGCGCAAAGCCGCCCTCGCCATCTCCGCTCGTGTGGCAACCCACACAGTAGGTCTCCAGGATCGGTAGGACGTCTTGGGCGAAGTCGACAGGCTCCGCCGCTGGGACAGCGACAGGCGAGGTTGCCAATGCGACCAATACAAACAGCTTGAGGACGGGGATGCAACGTGTCATGGAATGAGCGGCGTCAAAGGGTGGTGATCGATCAGTGATTGAAAACGAACTCGGTGCTGGTAACGACGCTCCACGCGACGTCCTGCAGCGCGGTCAGCCGATCCTCACCATACTCCTCGATCACACTCTGCAATCGATCTCGCTCCTCATCGGTGGGATGGCGGGACAGACCGCTGAGGAAGAGGTGATCGATGATGGCTGCGTCGCTGGCGTCTGCATCGACCATCCGGGCGATGACCCCTTCACTGTCCGCCAGTTTGGTGTTGAGGGTATCGCCATTGGACAGGTGCAGCACTTGGACCATGCTCGGTTCGCTGCTGCGTTCGCACTCGCAAACGATTTCACGCGGGTTTCGCCCGAACGTTTGCAGGAAGTAGGAATCGACAGCCGAGTCGTACAATTCGATCGCCCGCGTACCGGGTTCGTAGAAATCCGTTTTCTGTCGATCGGCACCTGAGAACGAGACTGCGGTAAAGCTCGTTTGAGTTTCCAGAGTTTGGTCGATCGAATCGAGCAACACCTCCGCCATCATGCGGCGTGGGTAGTAGCGGCTAAGGTATTTCTGTTCGTCGCGATTTTCGTCCAAAGGTAAACTGCTGCGGCCGTACGTGGCGCTGCGGAGAATGGCTCGCATCAGCGATTTGAGGTTAAAATCCGCATCAATCAGGTGTTGGGCCGCCGCCGTCATCAACGGTTCATTGGACGCCGGATTGCTATGCCGCAAATCATCGACTTGCTCGACCAAACCGCGACCAAAGAAGTTCGCCCACACACGATTAGTGATCGCGCGAGCAAAATACGGATTAGAGGAATCGGTCATCCATTCGGCCAACGCGATCCTTCGGTCGGCGGGATCATCGATCGGCAGTGGTTCCGCATCCAGCGCCGCCGGTGGCTGTGGCTTTCCGCTCTGGGGCTGAATCAAATCTCCTGTGTCGGAAACGTACAGAGTGCGATGTCCGTTGCCGTTTCGTGAGTCGCCGCCCCAGCCTTTCGCTCGCACGCGGGCGAATAGATTGGCCATGGAGTAGTACTGATCATTGGTCCATTTTTCCAGCGGATGGTTGTGGCACTTGGCACAGCCGATCGATAGGCCCAGAAACGCTTGGCAGGCGTTCTCGGTCATCTCCTCAGGGGTTTGGTGAAGCGCGTAGAAATTGGTCGCTCCGTTTTCGATGCTGCTGCCGGTGGCCGTTAAGACATCGTTCACCAATTCGTCCCATGGCTGGTTACGCTCGACAGCAGCGTGCAACCACTGGTAATAGGCCTTGACCGCATCGGGACGCAAGCGATTGCCGTTGATCAGTAGCACGTCGCTCCAGCGGTATGTCCAGTAGTCCACGAAGTCGTCGCTGGCCAGCAAGCGATCGATCAACTCATCGCGGCGGGTCTCACTGTCGGCGGCGAAGTAGCGTTCGCGTTCTCGGTGTGTGGGGAGGCGACCGATCGTATCGACCGTGGCTCGGCGGAGAAACGTCTCATCGTCGCAGGCCGGTGAGGGCCGCAGCCGTAGGGTTTGGAGCTGCGTCAGGTTCAGCTCGTCGATGAAGTTTCTCCGTTCGGCGACGGCATAGACGTCAGCAGGGATTTCGTTGGGATACGGGACCGTCATCCGGGCCAATGCCACCCGGCTGCCGAACCAGACCAGAATCGCCGCCTCGCCGCTGCCACGGACGAGGACCTTGCCATGCTCGTCGACGCTCGCGATCGATTCATCGGTCGCGGTGAACTGGGACCAATGGGTCACATCGACGATGGTCTCATCGTCGTAGTGGGCATGAACGAGAATGCGGGATTGATCGCCGGGGGAGAGTAAAGCGGATTCAGGCGAGACGCTGATCCGTACCAGCTGTGGGTCGTCAGCCTCGGGCGCGGCCGCGCCAGCAGCGATCCAGTCCGCGATGACCTGGTAATCGCGTGACGCAGTGTCCAGTTTCAGACCTCCCTTGTGAGGAAGAGCAGCCGACGGTTTCGCCAGCACGAGACTCTGCCCGGGATCTCCGATCTCAATTCGTCTCCCGTGTGCCTCCCGCGTGATTGCCAGGTAATCAGCGTCGCTGTCGTATCCCTTGAGTGACAGCCGGAATCCACCTTTGCCCGCCAAGGCACCGTGGCAGGCGCCCGCGTTGCAGCCTGCTTTGGTCAAGATGCTCTGCACATCGTTGCGGAAACTCCAGTTGTGTTCGCTGTTGACACCGGTGACTTCGACCTCGGCGGTGGCGGTCCGGCCTGCGGACAGGCGAGCGGTGATCGTCGCGTTGCCGCTGGATACCGCGTGGGCCACTCCACCGCGAATCTCCACGATCTCCGGTGCATCGGATTCGAGCTGGACTTGATCCGAGGGAACGATCGCGGAAATTTGGTTTTCGCGAACCGTGACGGTCGACAGTTGCTGTTGAGATTCGCTTCCCGAGAGCAGGAAGGCTTCCGGCAGCAATCGAACTTCTTCAGCGGGCGAGACGGCAACACCGACAGAAAGTAGGAATAGGAAGGTGAAAATACGTATCATCAAACTATCGATGGTAGGGTGGGAATGAGCGGCGGCAACCGAGGGAAGCTCGGTGTGGTAGCGATGCTCGGGAACGAACGGTGGACGCCGCCCAACCGAACATGCCACCAGGTGGTGACCCGAGGCCGTCTATGCAAACAATTCGCTGATTTCGCGGACACCGAAATCTACCAGTGGGAAGGGGCGGCCGCCGGGACCTGGCATCTCGGCGTGCAAATCCAGTCCGAGGCTCTTGAAGATCGTCGCGATGATCTCGCCCGGGTTCGTCGGTCGGTCCGCGGGCACGCCTCCGATCGGATCGCTGGCGCCGATCGCGCGACCGCCCTGCACGCCGCCGCCTGCGAAGGTGCAGGAGAAGCATTGTGGCCAGTGGTCGCGGCCACCGGCGGGGTTCACCTTGGGCGTGCGACCAAATTCGGCCAATCCACAAACCATCGTGTCGTCGAGCATGCCGCGTTCGTCCAAGTCAGCGATCAACGCCGAATAGGCTTGATCGTACATCGGCGCGACGATGTTTTTCATCCCTTCGATCGTCGTGAAGGGTTTACTGCCATGGATGTCCCACGTGATCTCGTCGAATACGGTCAGAAACGTGTTGACGGTTACGAATCGAACCCCCGCCTCGATCAATCGCCGAGACAGCAGGCAGCATTGGCCAAAGCGGTTCATGCCGTAACGCTCACGGACAGCGGTGGGTTCTTTCGATAGATCGAATGCTTGACGCGCCTGCGGGCTGTTCATCAGCCGATAGGCAGCTTCGAAATTCTTGTCGAGCAACTTCGCTGTTTCGGTTTCCTCGAATTCCCGCATGCGGTCTTCGATCGCCGCTCGCATCCGGCGGCGGCGATCGATGCGAATGTCGCCGAGTGTCGATGGCGGTAACAGATCGGGAACCTTGAAATTCTCTTTGCTGGGGTCGGCCATCAGTGCGAAGGGGTCGAAGGCTTTGCCGAGAAACCCGCCCGCCTGTCCGTTGGGTAAGTTGCCGCCGCCTCGGCCCATGGTTTCGGGCAAAACAACGTGGGCGGGCAAATCGCTGCGCCGACCTCGCAGGTACTGCACCACCGCACCCGCGTGCGGGAAGTTCACGCCGCCGGTGAACTGACGGCCGGTCTGCATCATCTGCCAACCCGCGTCATGGACCGCCGCAGCGGTATGATGACAGGACCGGACAATTGAGAACTTGTCAGCGACCTCGGCATGCCTCGGCAAAATTTCTGATAGCTGAAAATCGCCTTTCGTCGAGATCGGCTGGAAGGGACCTCGAATCTCCGCAGGTGCATCCGGCTTCATGTCGAATGTGTCGAGTTGGCTCGGCGCACCGAGATTGAAAATCATGATGCACGAGCGTTTCTCGCTTGCCGGATCGACTGCGCCGCGCTCCGCAGCAGCGAGTAACTGGGGCAGCCCCAGCCTGATCGCGCCGAGCGTTCCGACCTGAAGGAAGTCGCGACGCGTCGTGCCGTTGCAAGTGTGAGATTGGCCGCGTGAGGTGAGATTGAACATAGGGAGGGGACCTGGGTGGGATTTCACAGCGGCGGCGTTGCTGCCGCCCCGGTGTGATTGGGGCATATTCTACCACGTTTTCGCTGCGGATGAGCCCCTCACCGCTCTGCACCGATCAGCCCGTTGCAGTCTCTGCTGGAGATTCGGTCTCCTCGTGAGATTCGGTTTGCGGAGGTTGCTGAGCGTCGTACAAACCAAATGCCCGGAAAAGCAACGGCGCCCAAAGCGGCAAGAAAATCAGGAACTGCGCCATCAAGCCGCCGTTTGCGATCCCCATCGCCGGTCCGACACCTTCGCGAACCACCGGTACGATCCACAGCATTGGGATGAGGAAGAAGTAGGCGACTTCGGCAACGAAAATTCGCGTGATGGCACGGGCAGCCCCCGGGAACCCCTTCCAAAGGCACGTGCTCTGGTAGATCAATGCGCAGTAGAAGCAGACGCAGATTGCTGCCATCAAAAAGTAGGCAAACCGAAAATACGGCGGGTCGATCGGGCCACCTTCGCTAACGCTGAGAAGCGAATCCGGAGGTGGCAGGTTGTAGAACAGCCCGAATCCAGCGGTGATGAAAACGCAGACGGCGATGCATCGAGCCACAATTAGCTGGCTCCGTGTCCGGGGCACTCGTGCGTCGGCATCGTCAGGCGATTGACGAGGAGGGTCATACGGCGTGATGGTTCCTGCCCCCCATGCAGATTAGTGGCCGCGGATCGACCGGGTTCGATCGCAGCTTCGCTTCAGCCGATGGTGATTGCTTCGGCGACAGGGATGGTAAAGATCTTGCCATCACCGATCTCGCCCTGTGTGCCCGTTTTCGCCGCCGAGCGGATGATTGCGATGACCTCGTCGGCGTCATCGTCATCGACGATCAGGCTGAGGATCACCTTGCGCAGCAGATCGATGCGATATTCGTTGCCTCGAAACGTGGCCACCTGTCCTCGTTGGCGTCCATAGCCGGTCGCATCGCCGGCCATGGTTTCACCATATCCAGCTTGCTCGAGCGCCTCACGGACCGTGGACAGGCGGATGGGCTGGATGATGGCTTGGATCAGTATCATGAAAACCAAAGGCTGTTAGGACGAGACGTGATCGCTCGACATCGATTCGCTCGATCCCGATTCACTCGAGGAAGACTCATCCTCGGTGGCGCGTTTCGCTTCGGCGACGACGGCCATGGCGGCCCGCAATTCGAGTTGCGAGAAGTAGGGGATGTTGCCGGTGTAGGTGTTCTCGACGCGATTTTTGCGGGCGAGTTCGTTCCAGCTCAGATTATCGGTCAAATTCCATGCGGCTGCTTGAGCGGTGTTCTGGGCGACTTGACCGCTGCCGACGGCGTTGCAGATCAGAGCAACGGCGGGATCTTTGGTGACCTGTTCGAGCGGCACGATGGCGTACTTCATTCGCGGGGTGGGATCGGGCTTGCCGTGTTCGAGGCAGACTGTGCTGAGTGCCATCTTGTGCGTGCGTCCTGGTTTGACGGTGAACATACCGCCTCCCATGCCGCCGCCCATGCCACCCATGCCGCCGCCCATACCTCCCATGCCGCCGCCCATGCCGCCGCCCATACCGCCTCCCATTCCACCGCCCATGGATTGGCCACCGCCACCCATGCCGCCGCCCATACCACCACCCATGCCGCCGCCCATACCACCGCCCATGCCACCCATGCCGCCGCCCATTCCGCCCATCATTTGAGCGTTAACGGGGACACCGGCGAAGGTCTTTGGCATCTCGATGCGGAGTGGTTTTTCGGTGAGATTCTTGACGAGCAGGTTGGCGCGGGCAGGGCTGAGTGGAATGAATTCCGCTTCGACTTGCCCCGCATCCATCGCAGCAAATAGCGCGGCACGGTCTGCGGTTTCATTGCCTCCGGCGGACACCGTGCGAACAGTGACGGACGACAGGACCATGGCGCTCATCGCGATCATGGCGGGCAAAAACAGGGTACGGGCAGAGGGAAAGGCAGTGCGTCGCATCGCAGTGATCCGCGTGAAAAGAGGGGGAGATGGATCGAAATCGAGGAGTTAGAGTAGATAATTCTACTTGACCAAACGCGGTTTCACAAATTTTTCCCCGCAAGGAAGCGTCAAATTTATTTTTCAGCCTTGCGTTTGCCACTGATCGGGACCGCCAGCGGCCCCCCAAAAGCATCGTAAATGATGAGAATATTGAGTAACCCGGCGATCATCGTGAACCAGGTCCCCATTTCGTAGCCACTGCCTCGTCGGGCGTACCACGCAGCCACTTGGTCGGCTTCGCCCTCCAGGACAGGGCGGTGAGGAGGCGCCATGTATCCGTTCCACAGCGGCTCGTAGCTGTCCACGGTGCGGCCGCGCGGGTCGGTGCTCTTGCGCATGCGATCGCCTTGTATCAGGGCGGGCAATGCTGCCACGCCTACGCCGGCTTGCAGGAAATAGTGCCAGCGACGGTCACCGGGTTGCCAGGAGGCGTAAACCACGTTGCGTCCGCCCAGGGAAAAACCGATGAACCACGTCGACAGCACGCAGAGCAGAAACAGAATGGCCTTGGCTCGACGACCTTGGTAGAAATGCCCCGCACCTGGAATCAACCACGCTAACAAGGCGGCGAAGTACCGGTTGCGCAGGTCGACCTCGATGCCGTCGACCTCGATCAGCGTCTCGCCGTTGAGCACGTTCGGTGACATTTCAATCTGGTTGGCACCTTTGCTCTCGCCGGATTGCTCGGATTTGCCAGCCGAACTGCCGCTTTCGGGCGATGTCGTATCGCCGCGATCGCCAGCTTTGGCCGTTTCACGGGTGGCCGCATCTGGGGCAGCGGGTGGGGAAGTCCGAGAGCGTGAGGCCATGAGTGATCGAAGCGGTTCGGGAAAATGCGGCGGAGGAAGGAAACGCCATGGGGTGGTGCAGACATTGTGCGAAATATTCGACCGCAGCGATAGCCAAGCCAATCCGTCAACAGCTAGCCGGGAAATCTGCGTGTCGCCGGATCAGCCCAAAATAATCCTAAAACGCCCAGGCATCTCGGGCTGGCCCCCACTTGCGGATTGGCCGTCGGTTAGAATCGAGCGTTATGAATGATTCATCCGTTGCACCCACATTCCTTTTTGATCCCGCCCGTCAGCGGCGATTGATCGATGGCTTTGTCGGCAGGGTGTCTGAGTCGCGCAATGAACACCAGCGTCTGCTCAGCGACCAATCGGCTCAACACCACGACCTCGAACGCCAGCTCGCCGAGCAGCTTTCGGAAGTCACGCTCAACTGCCAGAAAGACCGCCAAAGCACGTTGCGGCAGTGGGATGACGAACAGGAAAAAGCGATCACGGCCTACGAAACCGCTTCGATCCAAACCCGCGACCAGTTGCTGCGGACACGAATCAAGTATCGCAAGGCCTCCGCCGATCAGACCGCCGTGATCGATGGCAAGTACGAGAAACGGTTGTTTGCGATCGAGCATCAGTACAAACAGCGTAAAGTACAGCCTAAAAAGCAACAGGCCGCCGAATCACGGCTGCTCGATGAAGCTCTCGCAGCCGGCGACAAGGATCTCGAGTGGTCACGCGCCCTGACGCTCCGCCGACTCGATCAATTGCTCGAGGTCACCTTTCCCGAAGACCCCTACGCTGAGTTCGGTGAGTCAGAGCCAGCGTCGGTGCGCGACGCCGTCGATCTGATCGGTCGTCAAAACCGCCGGGTGAAGGCCGTTACGGTGGACATGCAGAGTGGATTTGCGTCCAAAGTCGTCGATTCATTTTATCTTCCCGGAGCGGTAGCGGTGTTCATCGCCATCGGGGCTGTCATCATGTTGGCGATCCAGCCACAGCCCCTGATTTGGTGGCTGTTAGGATTGGTCGCGGTCGCCGGTACGCTGGGTTTTGTGGTGTACGCCATCCTGCTCTTTCCGCTCCGCAAGATGACGCGGAAGCTGCACCCGCTCGCCGAACGCATCCGCCATACCGCCGAGACTGCTGCCGAGCGAGCGCGGGCGATCTCCAAAAAACAGGCAGAGGAAGCTGCTCACGAACTGCGCCAACGGCGCAAGGCACATCTCGCCGAAGCCGCACGCTGGAAACGCGATCAGATCGCTGATATGCAGCAGAAACTCGATGCTGCTCAAACCGCCGAGCAGACCAAGCTCCAAGGCCAGGTCGACCGCATCGACGCGCAGTTCCGTAGCGGTTTTGCCACTCTCCAGCGGACGATGCGGGAGCGCGCCGAAACGATTGATTCCAATATCACGCAAGTGATCGATCAGAACAAGGAAGTGGCCGGCCAGACGCGAGCGAGAACGCAGCAACAGCACCAGCACACCCTGGCCTCCTTGTCGGCGAGATTGGAGTCTGGCCTGCGGCGTGGGATGGATCGCATCGCCGCCGCAAACGACTTGGTCCAATGCCGATTCCCGTCCTGGGAACAGCTCGTGACGTCGCCAGCAGACACGCATCGCAACATTGATTTCCTACCCTTGGGGCAACTGCGATTGGGAAACCGACTCAAAGGGAAATTTGACAAGGCCCTCGGGTACACGCATCAGGGCGATGCACCCGATGAGGCGGACATTCTTTCGAAGATTGAGATCCCCGACACGATGCCCCTGGTGATCCATCGCCGCTGCCATTCGGGGGTGCTGATCGATACGCCGCCGCAGAAACTCGATGATGCGATCGCGATCGCCCATCAAGTGCTGTGGCGGTTGCTCAGCAGCGCCTCGCCGGGCCAAGCCAAGGTCACCTTGATTGATGCCAACAGCCGTGGGCAGCATTTCGCGAGTTTTATGGCCTTGGCCGATCATGACCCATCGTTGATCCATCACCGTGTGTGGACGACCAGTGACAAGATCACGCAGCGGCTCGCCGAACTGACCCACCATGTCGAAGATGTCCTGCAGGCAAGTCTGCGTGATCGATTCGAACGCATTGAAGACTACAACGAAGTCGCCGGTTCACTCGCCGAGCCCTATCACGCGATCGCTGCGGTAGGTTTTCCCGATGGGTTGTCGCGCGAATCCTACATGCACTTGAATTCATTGATTCAAAGCGGAGGGAGATGCGGTGTGTTCGTGATTTTGGTGCTCGAGCAAGGCAAGACGTGGCCGGCCGATATGCCGCCGATCCAGAGCGACAAGCTGCTGCGAATCGAGAACCGCGACGATCACTGGTACTGTGATTATGAGGGCATCGACGACCTCGAGTTCTGGCCCGCTCCGCCACCGACGGCCGAGACCCGCGAACCGATGATTCGCCGCATCGGCAGAAGTGCTCTCGAAGCTTCTCGGGTCGTGCTGGAACTGAAGTCGCTGCTGCCTGGCGAGGCTGTCCCGGTCCAAGGCCAAACCGAGTCGACGGCGGCAGGACTCGCGATCACGATCGGCAGCCAAGGGGCCGGACGGACCCGCCGCCTGCAGCTCGGTGAAGGTGTTCGCCAGCACGTTTTGATCGCCGGTAAAACCGGTTCGGGAAAGAGCACGCTGCTGCATAGCATCATCACTGCTGGCGCCGCCGAGTACTCACCGGATCAATTGCAGTTCTATTTGCTCGATTTCAAGAAAGGGGTCGAGTTCAAAGTCTACGCCGACGCGAAACTGCCTCACGCTCGTGTGATCGGTATCGAGAGCGAACGCGAGTTTGGTCGCAGCCTGCTGCAGCGGCTCGATGCCGAGTTGGCTTCTCGGGGGGAAGCATTTCGAGAGGCGGGGGTCCAAGAGCTTGCCGAGTATCGCGGTCGACGCTGCCAGGCCAACTCAGAATCCCCAGCGGAGTCTGCCGCCTCGAGCATGCCGCGAATCATGCTCGTGATCGACGAATTCCAAGAGTTGTTCACGCGTGACGATGCCTTGGCCGCGGAATGCACGGCGTTGCTGGATCGGTTGGTCCGGCAGGGGCGTTCGTTCGGCATCCATGTGGTCCTGAGCAGCCAATCGCTCGCGGGGGCGAACAGTTTGCCGCGCGCGACTTTGGGGCAGATGGCGGTGCGCATCGCGATGCAGTGCAGCGATTCCGATGCCGCCTTGATTCTATCGGAGGACAATACTGCGGCGAGATTGCTGTCGCGTCCGGGGGAGGCGATCTACAACGACGCCAGCGGATTGCTGGAAGGAAATCATCCGTTCCAGGTCGCCTGGTTGGGGCAAGCCGATCACGCAGCGATGCTCGAAGAAATCGTTGCACGTGACGACGCCTATCGCGAATCACTGGGGCCGCCGATCGTCTTTGAAGGCAATCGGCCGAGTCGATTTAGCAACGAACTGACCGGCGCTGCCCTGGCATCGCTGAGTCCGGCTGACAAGGTCGCGGGGCTGCTCGGTGAAGCTGTCTCGCTCGGACCGCCGACCACGTTGCGGTTCCAAGCCGACGCCGGTCGCAGCGCTGTCGTCGTTGCCAATCCCAAAATGCGCGTCAGTATCCTCAGTGCATTCATCGCCTCGGCGCTCCGCCGGACGCCCGATTTATCCATCGTCGTCTTCGATGGCTCCCGCGCCGATGATGGGCAATCCATTGCCGGATGGATCGATGCCTCCGGGATTGAGGCCAAGAGGGTTCGCAACCGAGACAGTGAAACACAGATGATCCGACTGGCGAATCTCGTCGCGGGGAGAATTGCTAAAGAGTCCGGACGCGAAGCCGATGGGGGACTGTCGGGCCCGCCCGCACAATCCCGTTTCACGGGCACGTTCTCGTTGGATGCTCCGGCGGGATCGTCGGACAATCCTGCCGAACCGGTCGACGGCCCAGCCCGGGAAGGCTCCGGGCACGACGACGGTGCTCCACAGGATGAGCCGGAGTTGGTCGAGGACAACGGGGAAATGATACTCGTTGTCGTCGATGCACTCGATCGGCTCCGCGATCTGCGACAAAATGAATCGTTGGACTTTTCTCTCGATTCTGCGAGCAAGCAGAGTGGTAGCAAAGCGTTTCAAGCCGTGCTCCGCGACGGTCCGACTGTGGGGGTGTTCGTGATCGTCACGCTGCCCTCGGCCGAGGTCTTCACGAGGTGGTTGCCACGCCAAAGCCAGAATGATCTGGAGCTGCGATTACTCGGGCCGATCAACGCAGCGGATTCGTCACTGCTGATCGATTCACCCGCCGCATCGGAATTATCACCCGCCACGATGATTCTTTACGACGATGCGGATGGTCGTACGACCAAGTTTCGGATCTGTGATCCGCCCACAGTCGACCAGGTTCGAGCTTTGTCGGTTTCGTAGCTCGCTGAGCACGGTGCGGTAATTCCTCGCCTTTCCCCCCGTTCGACGTGGCAGCGTGAAAGCATTACATTCACCGCGTTCCCGTTTCCACCATTGCCGTACTGCTCCGACCCAGCCTCATGTCTGCTACCGTTGACCAGCCGATTTCGGTCCCTTCCTCAATCCGCAAAATTTGTTGCATTGGCGCCGGGTACGTTGGCGGCCCCACGATGGCGATGATCGCCAAGCAGTGCCCTCATATCGAGGTCCATGTCGTGGATATCAATGCGGCCCGGATTGCCCAGTGGAACAGCGACGAGTTGCCTGTTTATGAACCGGGCTTGCTCGAGGTGGTCAGTGAGTGTCGCGGCCGGAACCTGCACTTTTCGACAGAAGTGGATTCCGCCATCGCCGAGGCTGAGATGATTTTCATCTCGGTCAATACGCCGACCAAGCACTTTGGGGTCGGCGCGGGACGGGCTGCCAACTTGGAGTTCATTGAAAAGTGTGCTCGCAAGATCGCCGAGGTGGCGCGTGGGCACAAAATTGTGGTCGAGAAATCAACTCTGCCCGTTCGCACCGCCCAGGCCATCAAGACAATTTTGGCCGGGGTTTCGACAGGAGCTACCTTTGACGTCTTGAGCAACCCCGAGTTCCTCGCCGAAGGCACCGCGATCGAAGATTTGCTCATGCCCGACCGTGTTTTGATTGGAGGCGAGAGCCAATCTGCGATCGATGCCCTCGTCGAGGTCTACGCCAACTGGGTTCCTCCCGAACGGTTGCTGACGACGAACCTGTGGAGCAGCGAACTGTCGAAGCTCACCGCCAACGCCTTCCTTGCGCAGCGAGTCTCGTCGATCAATTCCATCTCCGCTCTCTGTGAAGCCACCGAAGCCGATGTCGATGAGGTTGCCGCTGCGATCGGAATGGACTCGAGGATCGGCCCCAAGTTCTTGAAAGCATCGGTTGGTTTCGGTGGTTCGTGCTTTCAGAAAGATATTCTCAACCTGGTCTACCTGTGCGAGTATTTTCGTTTGCCCGAGGTCGCTGAGTACTGGGAGCAGGTTGTCAAAATGAACGACTATCAGAAGAGTCGATTCGTCAGCCGGATCGTTCGCACGCTCTTCAATACCGTGTCGGATAAGAAGATTGCGATCTGGGGATTTGCTTTCAAGAAAGATACCAACGACACTCGCGAGTCGGCTGCGATCTATGTTTGTCGTGACCTGCTGCGGGAACGGGCCAAGCTCAGCATCTATGACCCTCGCGTCAGCCCCGAGCATATTCGCCGTGAGCTCACCGACGCGATGCGCAACGGTGACGCCGAGCTCAACGCGACCTCCGCGAAACTATTGGCTGAGAACGTGGAGATCGTCTCAGACATCCACGTTGCTTCGAGCGACGCCCATGCTGTCGCGCTGCTAACGGAATGGGACGAGTTCAGAGAAGCGGATTTCCAGCGGATTCATGACGGCATGAAGAAGCCTGCCTTCCTCTTCGACGGCCGTAATCTGCTTAAGGACATGTCGCTCTCCGATTATGGTTTTGATTACCACGGCATCGGGTTTTCGAGCTGAGTCGTCGGCGAGAGGTGACAGCCGACGTTCGGGCTGTCTATTAATTGAGCCGAGACGCGTAAGCGGCGTTACCGCGGCCTGACGGCGAATGGCACTTACTTTAAGTTTGCGAAGCGGTCTGGATAACCCGACGCGTGAGCGAGGATGATCCGTTGACCACGCAAAGCACTGCATTTTCCTCGCTGACGCATCGGGTTGCCAACCTAGCAACACACGATGAATAAGTGTCGGTTTTAGTAGTGGACGGGTCCTGCGGCTTTAGACTCGTCGCCTGGTCCACTACGACAGAAATTGATCGTGCGTTGCCTAGTCATGCCCCAAACGGGGCCAAGGCAAGTGCCATTGGCCTCACGACCCTCGGCTCACCATTGCGGGGCCAATCTGGATTCAGGCGATAGACTGTTTCGCCAGCGGTGGGGGGATCGCCTGAGGGTATCGAGTTGCGATCGGGACCTCGCCTTTCAGGCTATTTCATCGTCCATTCGGGAGGTGGTTCGATTTCGCTCGAGACGGGGCCGCCTTGATCTTTGCGGCCACTGCCTTCGAGCCGGCTGATCAGCCGGACGTTCATGTCGTCTTCGCATGCGATCTGGCAACTCAGGCGAACTCCAGGTTCGGAGACTTCACGCACTTTGAGCAGTTCCTTTTCAGCGAGGGTGATCTTTTCAGGTTCTCCCTCGATGAATTCCACGCGGCAGGTCGTGCATTTGGCGGCACCGCCGCAGGCGTGCAGTTGGTCCGTTCCCGCGTCTTCGATGAGAGCAGAGATCAGACGTTTTCCCGCGGGGATATCGAAAGTTCCGACGTTCTCTACGGTGAGTTTTGGCATGGGATGAAGTGAGGTGGGAAGGAGGGTCAGTGGAGGGTGAAGTTGTTCCGCTGGGCGGGCTGGCGTCCGCCCGTCGTCTGTAGACGCTGGCCAGGACGCGAGCCGGTCGAGCTAGCTCGGCTGCCCGCTGGTGGCGGTTCGCTGCTGAGCTACTTTGACGGTATCAAAATCGACGGTGGCGAAATAGTCGTCGATTGTTTCAGCGCGGCGAATTTCTCGGACTTCGCCTGCATCGTTGTACAGGACTTCAGCCGATCGCAACCGCCCGTTGTACTGGAATCCCATCGAGTGACCGTGTGCTCCGGCATCATGGACGACGATGATATCGCCTACTTCTGTTGCGGGGAGTTCGCGGTCAACGGCAAATTTATCATTGTTTTCGCATAGTGAACCGACGACATCGACAGTTTGCGTGGCGGGTTCCTGCTCTTTGCCGAGCACGCTGATATGATGATAGGCACCGTACATGCCTGGCCGCATCAGGTTGCTCATGCATGCGTCGACGCCGACGTAGTTCTTATAGGACGTTTTTTGGTTGATCACCTGGGTGACCAAAAATCCAAATGGGCCAGTCATGGCTCGGCCATTCTCCATCATCAAGCGAACCGGAGCGAGGCCCGCCGGTACTAGCTTGGATTCGTAGAGCGACTGCACGCCGCGGCCGAATTCTTGGAGATTGACGGCCTCTTGGTTGGGGCCATAGGCGACGCCGATGCCGCCACCGAGGTTGATGCATTCCACGGCCACTCCAGTCCGCTCGTGGATCTGAACGGCCAGCTCAAACAGCATTTCGGCGGTCTGCAGTAGCGCGTCGACGTTGAGTTCATTCGAAACGACCATCGCGTGCAGGCCGAAGCGGGTGATTCCGAGTTCGGCACAGCGGGCGTAGCCCTCAAAGATCTGTTCGCGGGTGCAACCGAATTTCGCTTCCTTGGGATCCCCAATGATCACATTGCCCTGCCGCTCGGGACCAGGATTGAAGCGAAACGAAACCATCTCGGGCAGGGCGTCGAGCTGTTGGAGCTGGTCGATATGGTGCGGGGTATCGAGGTTGATGATCGCCCCGAGTCGGGCCGCGACAGCGAATTCCTCGACCGTCGTATTGTTGGACGTGAACATCACATCATGGCCGGTGATGCCGAGGCGTTCGCAAGTGATTAGCTCGGCCACGCTACTGCAATCCGCACCGCTGCCCTCTTCGGCCATCATCGCGACGATGTGTGGATTGGGGGTCGCTTTGACCGCGAAATACTGTTGGAATCCCTCGTTCCACGCGAATGCGTCGGAAAGTTCTCGGGCCCGACGCCGGATACCGTCTTCGTAATAGAGTACTAATGGGGTGGGGTGATCAGCGATGACCTGCTCAATGAATGAACGATTGAAGGGCAGCGATGGGGTGGGCGAAGTGTTTGCCATGAGGGTCCAAGCCGGAAAGAAGCGTGTCTGACGTCAACACGGCGCGTTCTCCCATGAAGGACACGCCGCACGCGTCCGGTCAGGATAGTCGCCACCGCGTTTTTGGAAAACCGCACCCATTTGGCGCGTCGCCCCCGAGTCACGTCCTGATAGCTGGAACGGCGACGGTTTCTTAGGCTGGGACAGCTTGATCTGCGTGCAGCGGCAGCGCGATCACTTCGCCGTCGATAGACATCACCCGGGGGCGATTGCTGTCCCGCCCCGCTGCGGATCGGCGTGATTTTCGAACTTGGGGTGCGGGCACACTTGCGCCGCTGCTCGCGGTATGGGGCACGAGTGTTGTTCGCATCGCTGCCCACTGGTCCAGGGTCAGTTCCATTTCGCTCTGAGTGAACCAACCTACCGCGGGGCTGAACGATTCCTGCCGGAGAACGATCGGGCGATCGCGGATCGCTTGGATCTGTTCACAAAAAGGCCGCGACGCTGGCGGCGCGGCTTCCGCGGAGGGTTCGTCGGGGGAGCTGGCAAGCAGCCCGTCGGGATGGTGCAAACGAACGGGGCCCACGCGCATCGCATCACGCTGTTCGAGCGAGCGATGCACAATCACCAGTCGCTGCTGCTCAGTCACGCCAGCGACAATCGAGAGAATATTTTCGTTGTGAGTCACGTTGAACGGGAAGCCTTATTTACGAGAAACGTCCACGAGTTCAAAGGGCGGGGCCGCAGATCACTTGGTGAGAATCAGTTTGCCCTGGCGGGTTTTCCGCAAGCGATAGAGTTGGCCGTCATTTTCGATCCAAATTTCTTCACCGCAGCGGGCGAGACTTTCAAACCGCACGACTTTCAGGGTGTGAGCGGAATCACAGTCCTGGGCGAGCGAATTTTGACCGGGCAATGATCCCATTACCCGCGTCTCAATTTCAGCAGACTCGGTGACCGCAGCCGCAGCACGACCCGCTGGAGCAGGCGTGTTGGTGGCGATGGCCGCGTCGGTAGGTCGGGAGGTCGGCGGCGTCGAATCCATCGGAATGTCGCTGATCCTGCTCGCGGAGTCGGGTGGGAGGCCTCGAGCGTCGGCTCGCGGAAGTGTGTCGAGACCCAATCTAAGCAGTTCCCAGCCGCCGATCAAGTCTTATTGCGAATCATTAGCAATAAAAAAGTCAGTATCCATAGCGGGTGAAATAGTTGCCCCACCGCTCCTGCAGCTGCTTTTCCTGTGATTCGGACAAGCGGTGTTGATTGGGTTGATAGGAGCGATGTTCATTGTCGGTCCAGGTCTGGATTTCGTCGCGAACGGTTTCAAAATCAGCCAAACGCAAGGAGTCGTAGATCTTTTCCAAGGTCGCTACGGGGTCGGCGATCAGATCCTCGTAACGGATCTCGATCAGATGTTGTTGATCGATTTGAGGTCGTTGTTGTTCGAAGGCGGTGTACATGCGTGAGAAACAGTCGAGCACGTATTCTTCGATCCCGTCGTCGGTCGTATCGGCGGGCGGTGCTTGCAGCGATTGGATTTCGTCAAGGCTCCGCCACAGCCGGCAGGTGCTCGGGAACAGTTCACGCGGGTCGCGGGTGATGTGAATGAAGCGGGCTTGGGGAAACGCGTCGGCGAGGTATCCGATCCGGCCGGTATGCGTGGGGCTTTTGATCACGAGCGGCCGTGTCGTCGAGATGCTCACGCGGTGCAGGAACGATTTCAGTGTGGACAGCCAATCTTGGCGTTCCGCTTCGCTGACGCCTTGGAAGTCCAGATAGTTCATGTCGACGCCACCGCGGCGGGGGAAGGCGATACGGCGATACGGTGAGGGCACGCCGAGATTCACGAGCGCAAACTCATCCTCCTGAGGCCGGTCCCACCCCGTCGCCATATTGTCCATCGGGCGTTTGCCCGGTAACAGCCATCCGGCGAAGGTGCGAAAAAACCACTGCGTCAGCAAGAAATGCGAGGGTGCGAAGCACTGGTAGGTCGATGGGCTGCTCCAGCGTTCATCTCGAACCATCAGTTCGTGCAGCAGCGTCGTACCGCTGCGCCAGTGCCCGATGATGAAAACGGGGGGCCCATGCAGTTCCGCGGCGCGGAGGCGGCGATGGAAGAAGAGTTTCTCCAGGAGCATCAGGATTGTGTTGAACGGTGTCGCGATGCTCACCGAGATCGCCAAGCCGATCCGCGAGGGGCTGATCGAAAAGTCGCCCTGACGGAGTAGTTTCCACCACGCCGAGGGACGCATCCCGTGCCAAAATCGCGGGCTGTAGAATGGGTAGCGATTCACCGATGATTGGGACATGGAGGATGGAGAGCGGACTCGAGGGCGGGAGTGGAAAGAATTGTTGGCGACGGGCCAGGTGCGCAGTGAGGTCGCGGCGAACAAAAGTGGCCAATTCTCCGTCTAGCGGTCGAGTGCGCTCAGAGGAACAGCGTATTCTGTTTAGCGGAGACGGGGGCGTTCGTGTTCGTCGAGGTTGGACGCGTGTCGCTGGATTTTGGTCGGCCACTCGCTAGGAAATTGACTCAGCCTCCCCCGCAATTGGCGAGGTTAGATTAGGCTCTAACGGAGAAAGGGGAAAGCGTCAGTTTCAAGACGCCCCGCCGTGGTCGCCTTCGCGGCACGAATTTTATAGATTTTGCAGCGGCAGCGGGTTCCCGTTGTCTCCAAAACTTCTGTTTTTAATAACATTGCATTGAATAGCCTGATGGATACCCCCCCGAACGACCTTTCCATTGCGGATCTTCAGCAGCACATCCGCCGCATGTATTACGACAAAGACGTCGCCCGAGGCGTCGATGGCACGTTCATGTGGTTGATGGAAGAGGTCGGTGAGTTGGCGTCGGCCCTTCGCGGCAGTGATCGCGAAAACCTGCAGGAAGAATTTGCTGATGTGATCGCTTGGCTGTTCACGATTGCTAACGTCGCGGACGTGAACTTGGCGGACGCCTTGTCCGCCAAATATGGCCAGGGGTGTCCTGGGTGCCGGCATTTGGAGTGTCAGTGCAGTTTGGATGAGAAGCCATGAGGGAGTGCTCCTGTTTCGCGACTGCATCCCGGCCAACGGTGACGCTCGCTCACGCCATTTCGCTCCGCAACGCCCCCGAGGTACCATCGTGGGGTCTGTTGCTCGGTGGATGGGCGGTCATCGTCGCGGCGTTGTTGTCGCTCCCTGCTGCGACCGCTCAAGAATCGCTCGCGTCGGAGCCGGATATCGCTGAGAGGCTGGGTATCGAAGGGCATTATCGAGCCGGGCATTGGGCCTCGGTGCGGTTGCCACCGCAGCACGGCGGTTCGGTCGAATTGGAGACGACCGACGGCGATGGTGTCGCGGTGGTCTATCAGCAGGAGTTCCTGCAGGCGTCACACGGGCAGGGTCCGACGTCGAGTTTTGCCTACGCGATTCCGGGGACGGAAGCCGCACCGCTGATCCTCCGCAGTCGCGATTCATCGTCAGCAGCCCAGGCGTCTGGTGAGGATGCCGGTGGTGAGGTGATTTGGGACACCCGTTTTGCCGAAGTTGGGGTGCCCGCCGAGGGACCGTCGATGGTTCCTGTTGGCATGCCTTGGGCCGTCGTTATCGGTAACCCACTGGGGATCGACACGATTGGTGCCAACGAGTTGCTCGACCGGAGCGCCACCGTAGCGGTCACCCGTGTCGACGAGGCGGGGGCCGTGCCTGATCACGTGCTCGGATTTTCCGGTGTCGATTTGATGTTGATCACCGCCGAAGGCACTGATGTGTTGTCTGGACTTTCCGCTGCGCAAGGCGAGGCGATTGCGAGTTGGGTGCGAGGTGGCGGCCGTTTGTTCGTGACTTTGGGTGCCAAGGCGGGACCACTGTTGGAGGCCGCCGGGTGGCTCGCCGAGCTGTTGCCTGATCAGATTGTTGAATCCTCCGTAGTGAGCATGGATCCGTCCGGCTTCGAAACGTTCACCAACAGTCAGACGCGTTTGCAGGGCTTTGACGCGTGGCAGTTTCCCAAGGTCATCGGCGCCGGTGGCACGACGTTGTCGCGCGTTGGCGAGGTGTTGATCGCGGGCCGTACCTCACGACGCATTGGGTTGCCTCTGGCGATTCGCTATGCCGCAGGGATGGGCAAGATCACGCTGGTTGCCGCCGACCTCGATGCGGCACCGTTCACTCAATGGCCTGAGCGTCTCGATCTGGTTACGAAACTGACGGGAGACGTCCTGAGTGAGAAACGCAGTGAGGTGGGTAGCAGTTTTCGCGTCAGTGGGTATTCGGATCTGTCGGGGCAAGTGCGGCGGAGTTTGGATCATTTTCCGATCAAACGCAGCGTCGGGTTTTCGATCATCGCGCTCATCATCGCTGGGCTGGTGGCGCTGGTGGCGCCGTTGGACTACCTGGTCGTGCGGCGTGTGTTTGGGAACCCATTGCTAGGTTGGATGACGTTTCCCATTGTCGCGGTGCTCCTGTCGGTTGCCTTGGTGATGGCGGCGGCCCCCCGAGTCGAACTCGATTCGTCGGTCGAAGCGGCGGCCGCGGAGAAGGATCCCTTGCTCCGTCAACGCGGTTTGGAGATTCTCGATGTCGACGGCTCGACTCGAACAACGCGTTTGTTTCATTGGTCCTACCTGTATTCGCATCCTGCTCAGAGTGTGAATGTTCGCGCCGTGCCCAGCGAACCACTCGCTGAGCTGACGGACACGACGACGTATCAGGTATTGCAACCCTTTGGTGCTCCAGGCCGCGAGATGGGGGGCATTCAGATCGATGCCTGGAATGCGCCGATCCATGTTCCACTGATGTTGCTGGATCCTCCTCGGGAGTCGCAGCAGGGCCAGGGTGAACCCAGTTTAACGAGCCGTATCGACTCGCTCGAACTGGCGCCGCGTAGCAGTAAATCATTGGCGTTGCAGATGCAGCTGAGCACCCATGTGAACGCCTCTCCGGTGCAGAGGCGGCGCGGTTCCGAGCTGTTGCAGGGCGAGCTGATCAATCCGTTTCCAGTGGACTTGCTCGATGCGATGTTGATTTATCAGAACTGGGTTTACTTTCTGCCAACACGATTTCCCGCGTCAGCAACAATCGAGGACATCGACAGTCTGCGGCAAAAGAACTTTCGTTGGCAATTGTCGCGTCAGCGAGCTCTTGAAAGCTCCTCGCAAACCGAGGCGTGGGACGTGACCCAAACCAACCAGCCCGTGCGGCTTGCCGAGATGGTGATGTTTCACGGTGTGGTTGGTGGAACCCGCTATACGGGACTGCAGAACGAAATTCTGGGGCATCTCGATTGGACGGATCTGCTCAATGAAGACCGCTGTATCCTCGTTGCACGGTGCCGTGACCCGTGGACGACTCTGAGCATCGAGGCGGACACCCAGGAACCCTCTCCCGCGATCGTGCCGCCGGGTGAGACAGATAGCTGGGTTCGCATTGTCCTTCCTGTTGAGGAAGGACGCCGCGAGTGAGGGACAGGCACGCGGCCTGTCAAAGCGTAGGACTATTTGTGCCTGTTGATTCCATCTTTTTTACTTTTCTCCGGCTAGTATTGTCGTGATCAAAACCGTTGACTTGACCAAGAAATATGGCGATGCGTTCGCTATCCGAGCTATCGACTTGGACCTCGAAGCGGGCGATCTGTTCGGCTTCATCGGACCCAACGGGGCTGGCAAAACGACGACGATGCGGATTATCGCCACGCTGCTCGAGCCGAGTTGGGGCGAAGCCTATGTGTGCGGGCACAGCGTCCACACTCAGCCCAAAGAAATTCGCCGATTAGTCGGCTACATGCCCGACTTCTTCGGTGTCTATGACGACATGACCGTGGTCGAATATCTCGAGTTTTTTGCGGCCGCGTACCGGATCAACGGGCCCGATCGCCGCAAGCGTGTCAATGAGATGCTCGATATCGTCGATCTCGACTTCAAACGCGACGCGTTTGCAAACACCCTCTCACGGGGCCAAACGCAACGCCTCGGGCTCGCCCGGACCCTGCTGCATGACCCTCAGGTTCTGCTGCTCGACGAACCTTTGTCGGGGCTGGATCCACGGGCCCGGATCGAGATGCGGAACTTGCTGCGGCGTCTCGGCGAGATGGGAAAAACTGTGATCGTCAGCAGTCACATTCTGCCCGAGCTAGCGGATGTTTGCAATAAAGTAGGGATTATTGACCGCGGCGAATTGAAGCAGAATGCCAGGGTCACCGAGGTGATCCGGATGGTGCGCGAGCATACCGTATTGATTATCCAGCCTAGCCAACGGGATCAGATGCAACAGATCGCAGATCTGTTTGAGAACCATCCACTCGTCCAGTCCACCCAGCCCGGTGACGACGCGGTGCGCGTGATTCTCAACAGTGATACGGATGACTACAGTGAGCTACCCAAGCTTCTCATCGAGAACGGTATCAATCTCCGCCGCTTCTCCGAAGAAGAGCTCGATCTGGAGTCCGCCTTCATGGCGCTCACCCAGGGCACGAGCACTCGGATGTGATCTGGATGTTGTTTCGCATCCATCGTCAGCCATGTCGCTATCCGTACGGTAATTATGAAACGTTGTGAACTCGGTTTTCCTCAGCATCGGTCGGCACGGAATTGGCTCGATGGTTGTTTACGGATTGTCATCGCGGTCCAGTGTTTTGGTCTGGCGGGGCGCTATCTGTTCTCGCCGAACGAGCGAGAGAGTGATGTTTTTGAGTGGCTGCAGTTTGATTTTCACTGGCCCGAACCGCTCGTCCAATCCATCGACAATGCCGGGGCGTGGTTAACGCTCGCCGCAGGTTTACTGCTATGTGTGGCGGGTATCGTTCGTCCCAGAATGGATCCCGAATCGATGCTGGGTCGATCGCTGCGGTGGCTCGACGGCACCGCCGCTCTCTGGATCGCCGTTTGGGTTTTTACGATGGCTGTTGCGCATCGGATGCGGGCGACGCTGTATGCCGATTTAACGTTTGCAGAGGACGCCGTCCGGTACGTCGCTCCGCTGGCACTGCTGCTGTTGATTAATCGTCCGACTCGCCGTCTCGAGATCGAACGGGGCGGTTTCCAGGCTGAGCGGGCGGCAGTGATATTGCTAATGCTGGCCGCCGCCGCGACGTTCGCCGCCCACGGCTACAAGGCGATCGAGTGCTATGGTCCCTTCATGGATCTCGTTTTGCTTTCGGACATGCGTTGGACGCAGTTTTATCCGAGCGAGTCGACCGTGCAGCGGTCTCTGGTCGCGATCGGCGTGGTGGATCTGTTGGTCGCCATCTTGCTGGTCGTCGCACGCTGGCCCGCGGTTGCGTTCTACATGGCGGTGTGGGGCGGCGTGGCGGCAGCGAGTAGAATGACGGCGTTTGGGTTCAGCGCCTGGCCGGAAACTCTCCTCCGGGCCGCCAATGGAGGCGTGCCACTAGCGATTCTGGGATACTGGATTGTTTCCCGCCGCCAGCGTTCCGTTCAGCCAGAGACGACCGCTTCGCCCGATACTTCTACACCTCACCAATGCGAGACCCCATGACACTGATATCGATGATTCAGCCAACCGCCCCTTCGCGCCCGGCGCGTACGGTTGCTTTCCTAGCCGCTGTTTTTTTGGCATTCATTTCTAACGCAAGAGCCGACGCTCCTTTGGAGGGAACCCAGCCCGCGCAGTGGCGTGTGGTCTGGGCAGACGATCCAGCGACATCGGCGACGATCGTGTGGAGTACGGCGGAGCCGGGAAGACTTCATTCCGTTGAGTACCGCGTGCGAGGTGAGGATGCCCAACCCGCCGTCCAGCTCGCCCGTTCAGGACGGTACACCGGTGGGGACGCCGAACTCTACTACCACCGCGTCGAGCTGACCGAGCTGGAGCCCGCGTCAGCATACGACATCAAGATGATTAGTGATGACGAAGAATCACCGGTGTTCTACTTCGTGACGGCCCCACCCCATGACCGCGATTTCAGCATCCTTCATGGCGGGGACTCGCGTTCGGACCGGGACACTCGGCGAAAAATGAATGCGATGATGGGGGAGATGTTTGCGAGTTCCCATGATAACGATGAACCTGCCGACGATATCCTCGCTGTCGCCCATGGTGGCGACTATATCGTCAACGGAACGAAAATGAAGCTTTGGTCGGAGTGGTTGTCGGATCATGAATTGACGACCACGCCCGACGGCCGGCTCCTGCCGATCATTCCGGCTCGCGGCAACCACGATCATGGCAAACCATTCAATCAGGTCTTCGGGTTTCCCGAGGGCGATTTGAATTACTACGGCCTCAACATCGGCTCCCAACTTCGCTTCATCACGTTGAATTCCGAAATCAGCACGGCCGGCGACCAAGCCAGTTGGCTCACCGAGGAGCTCGCACGCAGCCGGCCCAAAAATCGCTGGCTGCTCGTCCAGTACCACCGGCCTGTCTATCCAGCGGTGAAGGGACCCGGCGCGGGGCTGCAGAGCTGGGTTCCGCTCTTCGAACGGTTCAATGTCGATTTGGCGTGTGAAGCCGACGGGCACAATATCAAACGCACGGTGCCGATCCGCGGTGGTGCCATGGACGAGTCAGGGGTTATCTATATCGGCGAAGGTGGATTGGGCGTCCCGCAACGAACACCCAAGACCGATCGTTGGTTCATCCAATCTCCCGGGATGGCAGACAAGGGGAACCATGTGTTCGTGCTCACCTTTGGGAAGCAAACACTCCATGGAAAGTGCGTCTTGCTCGGCGGCGAGGTGCGAGATGAATTTTCAATCGACGCTCGCACCGCGCCATAAGCTCGATAGGCGGGGGGGCGTCAGTCGATCGCCCGCAGCGGGAACTCTTTGCTAGGAACGTGTTCGCGGCCTGCGATGGATTCGACCTTTGCGATCACATCAGGGTGTTCCGCAGCGACGTCGGTGGTTTCCCCGACGTCGTTGGCCAGGTCGTAGAGCTGCCATTCGGGGACGCCAGCGTTTGCTTTGGGGCGTCTCGCGAGTCCTTTGCGGATCGCTTTCCAATCTCCCACGCGGACAGCTTGTTGCCCGCTGTAGCCAGGCGATTCCCAGTACAGGAATTCGTGCTGCGTTTGCTGGTCGGTGTCGCCCAGCAGTGTAGGCAGAAAACTGACCCCGTCGAGGTTCGGTGGTGGTGTTTGCCCGGCGACGTCGCAGAGCGTGGGCAAGAAATCCCACCAGGCGCCGGCCCAATCGCTTTGCTGCGGTCCTTCGATATGGCCCTGCCAGCTAGCGACCAGGGGGACGCGGATCCCGCCTTCATCCATCTGGCCCTTCAGACCCTTGAACGGCCCTGCGGAGTTAAAGAAATCGCTATCCGATCCGCCCAGACGATCGTAGGTGGGGCCGTTATCGGAGGTGAACAAGAACAGGGTGTCCTCACTCAGGCCGAGCGACTCAACCTGGTCGATGACTTGCCCGATTCCTGCGTCCATGTGAGTGACCATGGCTGCGTACCCAGCGCGTGGGTGGGGGTGCGGTAAATAACCCCTGTGAACGTGATCGGCTTCCTCGATGGTTTCGAGGTAGGGCTGCAGAGACTCCTCGGGGACTTGGATCGACAGATGGGGGACGGCCATCGGCAGGTAGACAAAAAACGGTCCTGCAGCCTGGTCCTCGATGAACGAACAGGCTTCGTCGATGAATTGATCTTGCGAGTAGGTCTCGCCCGATTGTGATCTTGTGTTGCCTGCTTGGAGTTCTTTTTGTCGATTACGCCACAGGAAAGTGGGGTAGTGGTTGTGAGCGTGGACTTGGCAGTTGAAGCCATAGAACAAATCGAATCCCTGCGTGTTCGGGTCGCCGGAGGTGCCGAAATGGCCGAGGCCCCATTTGCCGAACGCGGCGGTAGCGTAGCCGCGTTCTTTGAGCAATTCGGGCAGCGTGATCTCTTCGGCGGGGATCGGGATTTGACCAGGGAATTCGAATCCCATCTGCTCGGCGAACTCGGGGTCGTGCTTGGGATTGCCGTTGCTACGTACGAAGGCGTGGCCGGGATGTTTGCCGGTGATCAGGCAACAGCGACTTGGGGCGCAAACCGCGTTGCCGCTATAGAAGTTCGTAAAACGGACGCCGTTTTTCGCCATCGCATCGATCCGCGGCGTGCGAATGATCTCCTGGCCGTAGCAGCCAAGTTCTCCATAACCAAGATCGTCGGCGACAAAGAGCACGATATTGGGGGGTGAGTCGGCGGGCCGCTCAGCGAGAACGGCTGCCGGTGATGCGCACGTCAGCAACGCGGAAAGTAGAAATGGGATGCGTCTCATGGTTTAGCTTAGTCCGTTCATCGTACCGGTGCTGCTGGCGAAGTTGTCTATCTCGAGCCCATGCTTTTGCAACAGGGACACGTAGAAATTCGCGAGCGGATAATTGTTCTTTTGGCTGAAGGCCAGGTGCCCAGCATGACAAAATGGTCCGCCGCCGACCATCACAGGCATATTTTGGTTGCTGTGGTTCGATGCGTTCCCCAAGTTGCTCGTCAACATGGACGTGGTATCGTCGAGGAGGCTGCCGTGCGCATCATCCACCTGTTCGAGTGATCGCAGGAACTCGCCCCACTGGTCGACGATGGCCTCTTCGACGATGGCGAGTTGCGATAGCTTGGCTTCGTCGCGTCCGTGGTGGCTGAGTGAATGGTACCCTTGGTCAACGCCTTCGATAGGGACAACACCGCCGCCGGCGGGCAAGTGCAACGTGATGTACCGAGACGAGTCAGTCTGCAGAGCGAGGTTCACGACATCGCACATGGTTTTGAAACGCCCGATCAGATCGCTCGGATTGCGAATATCCACGGGTTGTTCGGCATCGACTTCGGGTTTGGGACGCCGCGCCCATGCTTCGGATTGTTGCATGCGGTGTTCGAGTCCACGGACGCTTGTGAAATAGGCGTCGAGGCGATCGCGATCTCCGCGGCCGAGAGTCCGCTGCAGCGAGCGAGCGTCTTCGGCGACAACATCCATGATACTGCGTCCTTGCCGCACCCGAGCGGCTTGCTTGCGTCGCTCCGCGCTTGATTTGTCAATAAACAGTTCTGCGAACAAGGACGCAGCGGAAGTGGTGGGTGAAATAATCGCGCCGCTCTCGGTATAGCAGGGGCTCGACGTGCCGCTCGTCGCCAAAACCAAGGAAGGGAACCTGGTCGCGTTGCCAAGATGTTTGGCGAGTAGTTGATCGATGGAAATCGAATTGACCGCCCGCCCCGCCGACCCCATCGGTATGCCTGTCAAAATGCTCGCTTCGGCGCGGTGTCCGCCCGTGACACCGGGGTGCGAGACCCCCGAGGCGACTGTCAAGCGATCACGCAGATCCGAGAGTGAGCGGAGATAGCGAGAAGGCTTGTATTGCTTCCCTTCGCCCTCGGGCATCCAGTTCTCGCTGACCAGCCCGAGGCCCATCGTGACGGCCACGAATCGCCGTGGTTGATCGCGAGCATTGTCATCGCTTCCGGCGTCGCGTGCGAAGGCGGACCGCATCGCCGACAGCCAAGGTAGGCTCATCGCAACACCACTGCCTTGCAGCACGGCACGGCGCTGCAGTCGCTTTTGAAAATTGAACTGAGTGGATCGATTTTTCATGGTGATAGCCTACTTATTAAGGAATGTATCCGACGCCACGACCGCGTGCAGGATCGAGCGGAATCCGTAGCCAGTCGACCGCGTCTGATCGACGATTTGACGGAGTACTGGACGGTCCGAAAATTGGATTTTGGCGGCGGTGGCGTACACGAGGAGCTGAGATGCTAGGTTCGCGGCGAGTCGTTCATCGTCCGCAGCGACGAGCTGACGGAACTCGTCGAAGGTCTCAAAGGACTGTCCATCGGTCATCGTGTAGCTGGGGTCGACGCGGGGCCCGCGTTGGTACTTCTTGCCTTTGAGTTGCAGATAACGATCACGCCATTGTCCGCCCGCGTCGAAGACCTCCATGGCAAATCCAGGAGGGTCAAAGTGGCGATGGCAGGACGCACAAGATGCGTCCGATGCGTGTTTGGCGAGCAATTCACGGATGGTCGTTGCACCACGAATATCGGGTTCGACCGCCGGGATATTGCTGGGCGGTGGCGGAATCTCCTCTCCCAGCAAACGCTCGCAAACCCAAACCCCACGTAGCACCGGTGAGGTATCATTGCCGTTGGCCGTGACCTTCAATACCGAGCCATGGCTGAGCAAACCACCGCGGTGCGTCGTTCGATCGAGCGAGACGCATCGCATCTGATCGTCGAGGGAAACGTCGTCTAGAATCTCGCTCTCATCGATACCGTAGTAACGCGCCAAACGCTCGTTGAGAAATGTCTCGTCACTATCGATCAGCTGAGCCACGGGGCGATTTTCGTCAAGCAGCTTTTGTAGGAACAGATGGGTCTCTTGCAGCATCGCGTTTTGGACCAGCAGGTCGAAGTCGCGAAACAGGCGGCGGTCAGGTTCCGTGTCATTGATCTCAGTGAGGTCAAGCCATTGGGAGGCGAAGTTCTCAATGAATCGCTGGCCACGTGGCGTTGCGAGCAAGCGGTCGGTGTGATGCTGCAATTCGCTCGCGGAGTTCAGTTCACCCTCGGCCGCGGCGTCGCGGAGTTGCTCATCGGGCATCGAACCGCACAAGAAATAGCTGAGCCGGGACGCGACCGACCAATTGTCCAATCGCCCTTCCCCATCGGTGTATTCGCAGAGATAGAGAAACCTGGGAGAGCACAGCACCGCGCGGTAACCCGCCCGCAGGGCTTCGACGTAGGCGTGTTCACGGTCGGCGCCTTCGGCCATGCTCTGATGCCACGCTGCAACAGTGAAATCCGCATAGGGCTGCCATGCCTCCCGCTCGGTCGGTCGGCGAAACGCCAGCTGAGAGAAACGCTGGATCTGCTGCGACAATCGCCCTGAGACATCGGCATCGTCGAGTTTCGAAAGATTCGGGAGGCTGCGTTTGGCCTGCTTGCTGAAGTGCAGTGAGTCGCGGCCGAACAACGCCCGTCGGACGGTGTTGACCTCGCCAGCGGGATGGATCCGTTCCATGGTGAGGTGATGAATCGCCACCCCTGGTACGTTTTTGTCTTCGCCTTCGCCAAAGCCGACTTGACCTCCCTGGAACCCCGCGCGCGGCAGCGTCATGTCGGCGGGACGAATCTCCAGTTTGTGGTCCGCCGACAACCAGGCGTCCCAGGTCATCGTTTGTGGCTCTTGGGTCGCACGGAACGAGCCGATCCAGTTCAGCAGCGGCGAGTGAGAAACGCATTCTCCGCTGCGGACGCTGCACCAAACACCCGGTTCGGTCGCCGTAGTTGGGGGCGTCTTGGAGTTCGATCCGGCAGTCGGTTTGACCGCCGATGCTGTCACCGTGATCCGGTACCAGCCCGGATCACGCACTGTCGTTGAGCTGATACGACCATAGAAAATCAAGCCGCTCGACCAGGTCACCGCGAGTCCTTTGCGGAGTTCGGGCTCGCGGTTGCGCTGGCCGGGTTTCTTTCTCGCGATTTTTGCTGGAGCGTAATCGAGCGACAGATCGCGGGACGGGCGTGTCGCGCGATCGATCGTCGCGTCGAGGGCGGCGTCGATCACCCGCAGATGAGTTTTCAACTGGAAGTGAGACATCGTTTGGGCGTCTGCCAAATGCACGAACCCGTTCGATCGCGACTCGGGCGGCATCAATCTCGCCAACGGGACGTCGATCCGGAGCAGGTCTTGGAGAGTGCGTTGGAGCTGCAGATTGGTCAGGCGGCGGCCCTGGACGCGGCCATCACGCTGGCGGTAGAAGCGGGCGGCGGTCTCGAGGGCATCCCCGGTCGGTGGGAGGAACGATTCCAGTTCTTGGCGATCCAAGGCACCGTCCTCTGGAGGCGGCATCTCACCTTTCTCGATTCGGTCGTAGACCCGCACCCAGGTTTCATAGTCAGCCGGATCGTCGAGGTTTGTGACCAGCGACGTGACATCCATCCCGCCTTCACCATCCGGGCCGTCATGACAGTCCAGGCAGTGCTCCTGCAAAAAATCCACGGAGGATTGGGGGATTTCACCCGCGGCGGGAGTCTGCGCCACACTGACGCCCGGCGTCCATAAGATCAGCCCTAGAATCAGCCACGGGGCGACGATCGGCAGGCTAGAGAAAGCACGCATGATCTACACATCGGTGGTTTTGAGGTGGGGAAACAACTGCTGAGGGTGGGGGAGGAAGAGATGCAGTCATCGGGGAGGGGCGGCCATTTTAACGCATTGAATCACTCATGGGAAACGAAATTCAGCTTTTTTCGGAGTATCCTATGACGTCTCGCCGCTCATGTCGGTTCCGGTCGTGCGGGATTTCCGATGCCAATTGGATCTTGCGGGAGTTGCTGCCGACAGCAGTTCTATCGCCTCGCCGCGCCTCAATGGGGGGCGTCGGAGGCACATGGCATGGTCGCGCGTCTGAACAGGCAGGAAAGTAAAATTCATGGAATTCCTTCGCAACTTCATTACTGACGGACCGATTCTGCCGCTCTTTCTCGCCATCGCGATCGGCTATGCGATTGGCAAAGTCCGCATCGGGCCCTTCTCGCTGGGGGGGCTTGGGGGCACGCTGCTGGCTGCGATCGGGATCGGACTGTTCGGTGTCGAGACCGATGAGAACATCAAGTCGTTCGCCTTTGCGATGTTTATTTATTCACTTGGCTTTGTCAGCGGCCCACAGTTCTTCGGCAGCCTTGGTCGCAAGACGCTGGGCCAAGTTCATCTCGCATTTTTCTCCGCATTCGTGATTTTCTTCACGATCTGGGTTTTGGCGCAAGTCTTCGGGCTCGATAAAGGTACGGCAGCAGGACTGCTGGCCGGGGCGACCACCGAATCGGCATCGATCGGGACGGCGGGCGAAGCGCTGCGGAATCTCGATTTGCCCGATGCCGAGGTCGACCAACTGGAGAACAACATTGCTGTGACCTATGCGGTGACGTACCTATTTGGGTTGATTCTTGTGGTGACCTTTGCCAGTCGGATCGCGCCGAAGTTGATGGGGGTGAAGAACCTGAGTGAATCGGCTCAAGAACTGGAGCGGAAACTGGGGAGCACGACGCGGCTGCATCCGGGGCAATTCGAATTTTTGCGAGATATCGTCGGCCGGGTTTACGAGACGCACTCCGACGTCGGGGCGGGCACCACCGTGGGCGCCCTGAGGTCTCGTTTTGGTCACGCAGTCACGATCCAGTCGATTGATCGTAATCAAGAAGCGATTGGGGTCGGTCCCGATCTGGAGCTTCAGGCCGGGGACATGGTCACGCTGTTGGGGCTGCCTTCTGCCGTCGTCGCCGCCGGCAGAATGCTGGGGCCGGAATCCACCGAGAAGCGATTGACCAAAGGATTGATCGGCGAAGTTCGGGACGTGGTTGTGACCCGGGTCAATCGCAACGGCACGACCGTGGGCGAACTGCGCCAGTCGATCGATCCTGAAAAGCAACATGGCGTCTATGCAATCGAACTGATGCGGATGAACCGCGAGATACCGCTGTACCCCCAAACAGAGGTCCAGCGTGGGGACGTGGTGCGATTGGTGGGCATGCCTGAAGCCGTCGACCGGGTCGCCGATGAACTCGGATATCAGATCGAACCGAGCGACGCGGTCGATTACATCTACTTGGCGTTGGGGATTATTGCCGGGATGCTCATTGGTAGTGTCTCGATATCGATTGCGGGCTCTCCCGTCTCGCTGGGCATCGGCGGCGGATGTCTTGTGTCCGGGCTCGTTTTCGGTTGGTTGAAATCGCACTATCAGACCGTCGGAAACCTGCCTCCGGCAACCGCACTGCATCTCCGCGATTTCGGTTTGGCGGTCTTCATCGCCAGTGTCGGCTTGGCTGCGGGGCCGCAGGCCTGGGACGTGATCAGTGAGCGTGGCGTGTTGCTTCCTTTGCTTTCCATCTTCGTGGTGCTCGTCCCGATGATTGCCTCGATGCTCTACGCGCGTTTTGTCGTCGGCATGGATCCGGTACTCGTGACCGGGGCACTGGGTGGTCTGTTGACCTGCACGGCAGCCCTTAACGCTTCGGTGGCCGAAGCCGACAGTGAACTGCCTGTGTTGGGGTACACCGTCCCTTACGCGATCTCCAATGTCCTGCTCACTCTGCTCGGGCCCGTCATCGTGCTGACGGTTTAGGGGGCGTGTCCGAGACGGGGTACTTCTCCGCATTTCGGATCATCTTGGCGCGGAGGGTCGTCGAAAGGTCGATGTCGAGCCTGTTGGCGATCGCCAGCAGGTAGGCGAGGCAATCGGCGACCTCCTCGCCGACCGCCTCGCGAGATTCGGGCGCATCCATCACGGCGAGAGATTGCTCGGCCGTGAGCCATTGAAAGTGTTCCATTAGCTCCGCCGTCTCAATCGCTAAGGACATGGCGAGGTTCTTCGGGTTGTGAAATGCGTGCCAATCTCGCTCGTCGACGAAATCATCTACGACGCGTTTGAGCTGAGTCAGGGTAGTTTCGTCGTCGGTAGGGGCGTCGTCGGTGCCGGCGTGCGATTCTTTCATCGGGATGACTTTGGAGGGCGGTGAGGGGTTTGTTGGGTGAGGGGAAGTGTGCCCATTGTACGCCTTGGTGGGAATGCGCCGGTCGCGATCGAATTGGCAGTTCAGATCGGGAGGCCCTGCAATGATGGTCGATGACGAAGAAACCGATAGGCAGTTTCCATGCACCCACTCGGTTCCCGCAGATCCCTACGAATGGACTCGTATGTTTTCGCTGATCACTCGCTACCGCCACTCGTGTCGACACGTCTGCTCAACCAAGATCTCCGCGCTGCGATGCGGGTTCGTGGCACTCGTCGTATCGGTCGTGGGGTGTCAATCGCCAATTCGGGCGCTCGTCGGTGGCAACATGAATCTGGCTGGCAACATGGGAGTTGATGGTGACATTCAGATGAACGGTGAGATGGTGACGGTGACCCGTACCGACAACACCGCCTCCCCCATTCAGAGCGTCGTGATTGATGGGCACGCCGATCATACGAGTGGCCGGATTGCGATTGTGGATGTGGACGGCCTGATCGTGAATCGAAATTTCAGTGGCCTCAACTCCATGGGTGAGAACCCCGTGGCGGTGTTTCGAGAGAAGATGCGTCGGATTGAATGTGACGGCTCCATCTCGGCGGTGGTCCTGCGGATCAATACGCCCGGCGGAGGCGTGACCGCTACGGATATTCTCGCCCATGATGTGGCTCGATTGAAACAGTGCCGAGACATTCCCATCGTGGCATGTTTGATGACGACGGGGTGTGGCGGTGGGTACTATCTGGCGACCCATGCCGACCAGATTGTCGCTCATCCGACATCGGTGGTGGGCGGAATCGGCGTGATTCTCAATAGCTACAACATGGAAGATACGCTGGGGCAATACAACATTGTCCCCGTGCCTGTGAAGTCGGGCGACAAAATTGATCTGGGGTCCCCGCAGCGGACGATGGAGATCCCCGAGCGGGCGATTTTGCAAGCGATGGCGGACCAGTTTCATGAACGCTTCATCGAGCAAGTCAAACGCTCTCGGGGTGCGAGGCTGCCGGCCCAAGAGTCGCCTCTGACGCTGGGGCTGAGCGACCAAGAACGGGACGCTGAGAATGCTGGCGCAGTCGCCTCATTCGATCCCAACGAGATTTTTGATGGGCGCGTTTGGACCGGCATGCAGGCGGTCGAGCAAGGCTTGGTCGACAGTACCGGGTATCTCGATGACGCGATCGATATCGCGGGGCGGATGGCGGGGTTGGCTGGCAACGCACCCGTGGTATTGCTACGCCGCGACAATGATCGAGCCCTGAGTGAATTTGATGTCACTCCGAACTCGCCGATGAGTTCGTTGCTGCCGATCAGCATTCCTGGCCTCGATCGCGCCAAGATGCCGACCTTCCTCTATCTCTGGCAGCCCGAACCCAGTTTCGTGACGGCCGCAGGTTGACCAGCAGGCACCGATTGGGCGATGGCGATCCCGTCGACTGCTTGTCTCAATTCTGCTGAGCTACGCTGTGAGGTTAATCGACCGAGCCACGTACCGAAACACTTTTGGCATGCGCAGTGAGCCCTTCCTTCTCGGCCAATCGGACGACATCGGCCGCGATGGCTTGCGTCGCATCGGGAGCAAAGGAGGTGACGCTGCCCGATCGCAGGAAGCTGTTCACAGACAATCCCTCAGCCCATTTGCAGGTCCCCCCGGTCGGCAGCACATGGCTGGGCCCGGCAGCGTAGTCGCCCAACGCCACCGGGGTGTGGTGGCCGAGAAAAGCGGCGCCACTGTTGCGAATTTCGGCGATCAAGTCGTCAGGGGCAGCTGTTTCGATATGCAGGTGTTCGGGGGCGAACGAATCGGTGAGCTGACAGGCTTGCTCGGCGTCTCGCACCAGGATCAGGGCGCCGAAATCGGCTAGTGCGTCGCGCACCAAATCGCTTCGCTGGAGATCAGCCAATTGCCTTCGCAGCTCGGTTTGAACGGGCTCGATCAAGTCGGCGTGCCACGTAATCAGAATCGCCGAGCCCGGGGAGTGCTCGGCTTGAGCGAGCAAGTCCGCGGCCACGAATGCGGGGTTTGCGGTTTCGTCTGCTAGCACAATGACTTCGCTCGGGCCTGCGAATGAATCGATATCCACTGTGCCGAAGACCTGCTTCTTGGCCAATGCGACGAATAGGTTTCCCGGGCCGACAATTTTGTCCACGGCGGGAAGTGCATCGCAGCCGAACGCCATCGCGGCAACCGCTTGAGCTCCCCCGCACCGATAGACTTCGCGGAGCCCGAGTTCGTGGCAGGTTGCGAGCATGTCGTTGTTGTAGGCACCAAAGGGCGTCGGCGGCGCTACCACCGCGATTTCGTCAACGCCAGCGACTTGGGCGGGGACGGCCGTCATCAGCACGGTCGAGGGGTAGGCCGCGGCGCCGCCGGGGACACAGATCCCTACCCGGCGCAGCGGCACGTAACGCTGTGTCAATCGCACGCCCTGCCGCGGTTCGATGCTGACGTCACTGTGTCGGATCGCGGTTTGGAATTGGATAATGTTGTCGCGGATTCGCCGAACAGACTCGAGGAAATCGGGATCGGCTGCCGCGTGAGCGGCCGCCAGGTCGGCGGCGGGGACACGCAAGGTTTCGCCGCTGAGATCGGCGCCATCGAGGGCACTCGTGTAACGCAGCAGAGCCGTCGTTCCCTCAGCCTGGACATCGCGGCAGATCGTGTCGACCACCTCAACGGGTGTCAGGGGTTTGCCAAAGACCGCTTGGGTTAATTCACGCCCCCGAGGGCTGACCAAGTCACCACGCGGGCTGAGCTTCTCACGCAGTTGGGCGAGTACCTCGTCGCCGCCCTGACGCGCATCAACGAATCGAATCATGGAATCAGTGGGTTGGGTCATGACGATAGCTTGAAGGCCGATTGCGGTGGAGGTGTGGTGGTGGAGCGGCAGGATTCTGTGCGATAATCTAGGCGTCCATCTTAGCGTTGCCACCCTTGTTTTGCTAAGAGCCCAACCGAAAAGGTCAATCCCGTTGCCGGGGATCACCATCATTCTCACGCCCTCTCGGACGTCTCTGTCATGATCGATTTGCGAAGTGATACGGTCACCCAACCAACGCCTGAGATGCGTCAGGCCATGGCGAACGCCTGCGTGGGAGATGGCGTGATTGATGTCGATCCCACCGTCGAACAGCTCGAGCGAGAAACCGCCTCGATATTGGGCAAGGAATCCGCCTTGTTCATGCCCAGCGGATCGATGGCGAACCAGATCGGTGTTCGCCTTCACTGTGACCGTGGTAGCGAGTTCCTATGTGAGGCGGATTGTCATATCTATCAATACGAACAGGGTGCGTTTGCTCAGTTGTCTGGGTTGGTCGCCCAGCCGATTGTGGGCCGCGAGGGGGTGTTGGAAGTCGAGCATGTTCGTGGAGCGATCCGTCCCGAGAATGACCATATGGTCCGCACCCGGCTATTGTGTCTGGAGAACACTCTCAATCGTTGGGGTGGTCTCGTGATCCCCCAGGAGACGATCGAGTCGGTCTGCCACTGGGCTCACGAACACTCCTTGAAGACGCACCTCGATGGGGCGAGGATCTGGAACGCGGCCGTAGCCAAGGGGCTGGATCCATCACAGATGGCGGCGTCATTCGATTCGGTCAGTGTCTGTTTTAGCAAGGGGCTCGGCGCGCCGGTGGGTTCCGCGTTGGCGGGCTCGCGGGGACTGATTGAGCAGGCCCGTCGGGCGCGCAAGTTGTTTGGAGGAGCGATGCGGCAAGCCGGGATCATTGCCGCGGGAGCTCTGCACGCGCTACACCATCATCGCGATCGTTTGTCGTTCGACCACGAAGCGGCACGGCAGCTCGCCGACGCCACGTCCGACTTCTCCGCAGTCAGCGTGCGGGGCGGGCGGGTGGATACGAATATCGTCATGCTCGTGGTCGATCCGGCTTGGGGCTCCGCTGCTGCACTGCAATCGCGTTTGTACGAGGCAGGCGTGGATAGTTTCGCGATGGGCGATGAGATCATTCGGTTCGTGACGCACATGGATGTGACCGCCGAGCAGATCGACCAGGCGTGTCGCATTCTGCAAGGCATCCTCGGTGAAGCGAGCGCGTCCCATTGATCCGGTTCGCTGCCCTTGTCAGTGTTTTCGTAGTCGCCGTTGCGGTGCGATGGCCATCCTGTGGTGAGAGTTTTTGGGTGGATGAACTTCACTCGGCGTGGTGCATCGCTGGTACCTTGGGCCAGGTCGGTGAGCGGGCGGCGATCGGCAATCAACAGCCTGCGTACTTTATCGCCCTGTACCTGTGGCGGCATCTCGTACCGGCGAGTCTCGTAGCCGTCTATGGCATCGAGGCGACGCTGCGGGCGACGAGTGTCCTCATGACGTCCTTGTCGGCGGCTTGGCTGGTCGCGATCGTGAGCGGTACAGGCATCCGCTCGAGAGCGTGGCGTCCGCCGTCCCGAAATCCAAGTTCGGACGCAGCACGTGGCGGTCGGTTTTCGCCAACACGCAACACATTGGTCGGTGGTATCGCGGCGGGGTTGGCATTCGCGTTACAACGCGATGCGATCTTCTTCGGCACCGAGCTGCGTCCCTATGCCGCGATCATGCTCATCACCACCGCAGCTCTGGCTCTCGCCCGCCATCTGACGCTCACCGGCTATTCGATCGAAGCTGAAACGCCCGGCAACACGCTGCCGATCGGGAGCGATGCCGCTTCGCGGAATCCCGCTTCACCGGAGTTCGTGCAACCGCGTGGATGCTGGGGGCGTGCCGCATTGCATGGATTGGTGATGTTTGCTGCGGCGGTGCATGTCACCTCGCTGATCGTGCTCGCGCCCCAGTTGATGGTTTTCGCGATCTATGATCTGTGGCGGCATCGCGCTCATGCGCCTTCGCGTCGCGCGATCGGGATCACGCATGTTGCCGCTGGAGTGATTTGGATAGTGGGTGCAGTTTTGTGGATCTGGTCCCACGGGGAGCTATGGCAATCGCGAGACAATTGGAATTCCTTTGCCATTACGCAGGGTTGGGGTGATCTGTGGCGGATGTGGCCTTGGGGGGCGCTGGTCATTGTGCCGGTCGTCGGCTGGGCGGTGGCCGCTCGATTGGGGGCATCCATTTCATGGCTGCGCCGCGGGGCGTTTCAGGAGCCTCGCGATGACAGCGGCAGGCGACGTGACCTGCTCATGGCAGGTCTGGTTCTCGCCGGTGTGATCGGATCGACCGTCGTGTGCTATCTCTTGTCGGCATACGCGGGTGTACCACTCTGGCATCGTCGTTACCTGGTCGCTTCGCTGCCCTTGTTGTGCGCCGTGATGGGGTGGTTCATCGGAGCGACGCGCTGTTTCTCGCAGTCGGCAACGCTTGTCGTTCAGATCGCGATGGCGTCGGCTTGCCTCGCTCTGCTATTGACCGCTCAGGGTGCATTGGCAACCTGGGGTCGCGGTGTTTCGCAACTGGCGCGGCGGGGCGAGGACTGGAGGTCCGCAGTGGCCTGGGTCCGAGATGCCGCCGATGACGACGACCAGGTTTGGATCGACGCAGGCCTGATCGAACAAAACACGCAGCCAACCCTCGTTGCCGATCCCAAAGTAGAGGAGTACCTCCGGTATGTGACCGCGGGGCCGTATCGGTTGGGCGAGCGGGTGCACTGCGTTGCTGCCGGACGTGACGCGATTGCGGCGTGGCTCGCCCCGTCAGCGCCTGACGATTCCGGTCACTCGTCGACCGATCTCATCGCCTCGCAATCACGATTTCTGATCACCCGGCGGCAATCGCATCGGTTCAATCGCCTGCCGGTCGGTATCAAGGGGTACCGTTTCGGTCGGGTTACTGTTTTGACTCGACGATGAAGTCGTGGAGAGTGGTGCGGAGCGGATCGTCATTTTCGCCGCAGAAACCACGGTGTTCGCGTCGCCGCCAACCCTCGGCATGTTCAAACTTGCCACTGAGTTCGCCCACATGCCTGGATTCGTCGAGCATCGTTTCGAGATAGCTCTCCAAACCCTGGCTTTCATCGAGCCACTGTTTCTGTGAGGCGTGGCATGCCAGTGCTTGCGTTTTCTTTTCGATCACCGGGGCGGTATCGACATAGAAATGGGGGTGGATGAGCTCGCCGGTGGGATGTCGGTTACCCAGCGGTTGAGCGTGATAGACCGTGACGGGGGCATCGTAGTGCGGTGTCGGTGGGATGCTTTCCAGGTTCGGCATCGCGTGGCTGAACGCAGCGCTGACACCGAGTTTGCACGCCACCTCGTGATCTTCCATGTAGTCGATCGGCGAATGGACGAGGACGATTGAAGCCTGCGATTCGCGGACGACTGCCGTGACCTTCTGCAAGTTCTCGGTCGTGTAGGCGATCTCCATGTCGTGGCAGATCGGTTTGTGGAACTTGGCACCAATCAAGTCGGCGGCCTGTTGGGCTTCGGCGAGCCGAGTTGCTGCGCAGGTCTCTCGATCCATCGTCGTGCTGCCACGCGATCCATCGGCCACGTTCATGTAGTGCAGGTCCCAACCCTGTTTAGCGAGCATGAGCATGGTTCCCGCAAAGAGAAACTCGATGTCATCGGGATGGGCGGCAATGGCTAGGACGGACGGCATGGCGGGATCCTTTCGAGAGATAGCGGTCGGAGAGGTTTCTCGGTACGCGAGAAATACTCCGATTCAACTTCAGTAAGCAGCGTGAACTTGGTGTGTGGCGTCAATTTATCGCAAGTTCGTAGCAATGCCAATTGAGTCCTCGCTGTGGATACCCGTATCGCCGCTTAGGGGCATCGCGGTCCGTTTAGCCAACGCACACGTGGGGCGGAAACGCAACAAGTTTGTCCGGGCCGGTCCGGCGGATCAGCCCAGCGGATCGGAGAGCGTCCACGTCGGATTCCAAATCGAGTATCCTGAGCGGGGTCCTTCCGACGCAAGTCTCTCGTATTTTCCCACCACTGTATTGTGCATTCGCTATGTCGATTCGCTGTTGTCTGCACCCCGCGCCCCGATGGGCTGGCGTTTGCTCGATCCTGCTGTTGGCTTTGCTATGCGAACGGTTCGCAGTGGCGAGCGACACTTGGCCAGAATTCCGAGGGCCCCGTGGCGACGGGATTGCCGTCGACCAGTCGCCACCGATTGAGTTTGGGGATGACAAGAATCTCACGTGGAAAACGCCGCTGGCCGGCAGGGCATGGTCGTCGCCGGTGATCGCGGATAACGTCATCTGGTTGACCACGGCGATCGAACGCAGTGCTGAGGAAGTTGTTGAATTGAAGCTCCTCAGCTTGGACGCCGAGACAGGCGAGCTGCGAAAGACGATCGATTTGAGCACGGTCCGTGCGCCCGATTCGATTCATGCGACCAATTCGTATGCATCACCGACACCGGTGATCGATAATCAATCTGTCTACTGCCATTTCGGTACCTATGGGACATTTTGTGTGGACCGGAGTTCTGGTCAGGTTGTGTGGCAGCGGACTTTGCCACTCGAGCATGGCGTCGGACCAGGCAGTTCACCGATCGTCCATGAGGGGCGGTTGATTCTGATCCAAGATGGGATGGATCAACAGTACGTCACCGCGCTCGCGGCCGACACGGGGCAAGACGTTTGGACGAAGCAGCGTCCGCCGATGGAAGCCCCTACGGGTGATCAAAAGAAAGCGTACTGCACACCGGTCATCGTCACGGATTCGCTCGGGCGTGAGCAATTGTTATGCATGGGATCGCAGTGGATGGTCTCCTATGACGCGGAGAATGGCGAGGAATATTGGCGGCTGTATCATGGCAAGGGTTATTCGGTCGTCCCGCGTCCTGTCGTGCTCGGCGATGTGGTCTTTTTTGCGACGGGTTTCAATACCCCTGAGTTGTGGGCTGGCCGAATCGATGGTGAGGGAGATGTCACGTCGACGCACGTGCAGTGGGCGGTGAAGAAAGGCATCCCCAGTAAATCGTCGCCGGTGCTCCACGATGGCTTGCTGTATCTCGTCGATGACAATGGCGTGGCGTCTTGTTTCGATACTCAAACGGGCGACCGAGTTTGGAAGAAACGGCTGGGCGGCAAGTTCTCAGCATCGCCGATCCTCGCGGGAAACCACCTTTATTTTGGCAATCACGAAGGCGAGGTATTCGTGCTGACACTCGGCGACGACAGCGAAGTGGTGACGACCAATCAGGTCGAAGGACAGATCATGGCGTCGCCCGCGGTGATCGACAACGCGTTGATCCTGCGAACGGATGAAGCGATCTACCGGTTTGAAAACCCCAGTCCCGCTTCATGATGGAACGCACTGAAACATCAGGTCGCATTTGGTGGGCGGCGCCTGGAGATATCAACGCCTTCTTCGGGTTGATGCTCGATAACGTGGCGGGACTGTTGTTGATGGTCGCGTTGCTGGCCGGATTCGGATTGCCGGCGTCCTTTACGGTTTCCCATATGGTTCCGGGCACCGCTATTGGCGTTTTCGTAGGTGATTTGGCCTTTTTCTTCATTGCGCTCTCGTTGGCCCGTCGCGAGCAGCGCGTCGATGTGACGGCGATGCCGCTGGGGCTGGATACTCCCTCGACCTTTGGCATGATCCTGTTGGTGTTGGGGCCCGCCTTCACTGCAGCGCGCGCAGCAGGGATGGAGGTGGAAGCCGCCGCAACGCACACCTGGTATATCGGGATTTGGTGTATCGTTTTTTGTGCAATCATCAAACTTGCCTGCGCACCGTTCTCGCATTGGGTTCAGTCGGTTGTCCCGCGGGCCGGATTGCTCGGTTCTCTCGCTGCGATCGCGTTGGTCTTGATCAGCTTCTTTCCCTTGACGCATATTCTGGGATCACCGATACCCGGCATCCTGGCCATGGTCATTGTGCTGGGGACACTGATTGGAAAGGTGCCCTTGCCGGGACGCACACCCGGAACACTAGGGGCTCTGATTGTGGCCGGTGCAGTCTATTATCTGATGTGTGCTCTGGGTTGGTTCGGCTACGAGTTTCCCGAGGCTGTGGGGGTGCACTGGTTTTCGACGCAGTGGATGGAGAGCTGGCGGGGTGGATGGATCGACGCTTTGCCTGCCGCGATTGCGTATCTGCCTTTTGTCCTGCCCTTTGCATTAGTCACGGTCGTCGGCGGGATTGATTGCACCGAGAGCGCTGCATCGGTGGGCGACGTATACGATGCACGGGTCGTGATTGGGGTTGAGGCCATCGCCACCCTGATTGCTGGCTTGTCGGGCGGTGTCATTCAAACGACGCCTTACATCGGCCATCCTGCCTACAAAGCGATGGGCGGCCGGGCGGCGTACACCTTGGCGACGGCCCTGTTGGTGGGGACGGCGGGAACCTTTGGCTACTTCGCTTGGCTCAACGCGTGGATTCCGGCACCCGTCGTGTACCCGATCTTGGTTTTCATCGGTTTGGAGATCACCTCGCAAACATTTCAGGCAACGCCGCGTCGGCACTACGCCGCTGTTGCGATTGCCTGCTTGCCCGCGTTGGCGTATTTGGCGATCAGTTTGCCCGATCGTATCTTCGGTGATGCGACCATGTTCGCTGCCGGGATTTCAATAGCGGATCTGGCCAGCGAATCGCTGCGAGACGACATGCAGACGCTACGGATGTTGAGCAATGGGTTCATCATCACAGGCTTGTTGTGGGCTTGGATGCTGGCGGCGATGGTTGACCGCCAACTCAGAGTTGCCGCATGCGTGTTGTTTCTCTGCGCCGGGTTATCGTTCGTAGGAGTGATGCACTCGCCGCTGCAGGGCAACCGCTTGTTCATACCGTTCTTATTGGGCCAGGATAGTCCGCTCGCCCTGCCCGCCGATTCACTGCCAGCGGTACTGCAGTATGTCCTCGGCTATTCGCTCGCTGGATTGTTCGTTGGGGCCTGGTCTTGGGTTTTGCCCGCCGATTTTCGGTCGCCGGGTGAAGGGGCCCCATGACGCTCCCTGCGGACTCTATCAGGTTCCGCCGCTCTCTATGGGTTCAATGGTGTTGCTGGTGCGTGGGGATGTTTGTTTTGGTGGTGCTGCATCCGCTGGGGGCGCCACTCTCATCGCTAGGTCTCGGTGAGATGGTGTGGATTGGGGCGCAGTGCGTATTGCTGCAGTTCGTTCCGCTGTCAATTGCTGTGGCTTGGTCTGTTCGACGCCCGGCTGTCGCTGCGAAGTACGGCCCATATTTGTTTGTAGGGGTGCCGATAGGATTCGCGGTGGATGTGGTGGTTTTCCGCAGCAGTGGGATGCATTTCTTCTCGGCAGACTTCGCTGAATTGGCCCGAAACCACTTGCCGAGACTGATGGCGTTCTTCTCGTGGGGCATGTTGGTGCCGCTGTTGGCTATTGGCGGTTATGTGGGTATCGGGTTGGTATTGTCAAAGCACTGCGGACGGTTGGCTGTTCGAAATGAGCAAGTGAACCGTGTGTGCCACGCGATATCATGGGGCCTGCTCGTGATCGCAGCATGCGGCGCGGTGCGTTGGCTGACCTTCGACCCGATCGAACGGATGGCAGTCCAGCAAGCCCATGCGACCCGTCATCCGTTTTACGCAGTCCCTTGGAGTGGCGCGCCGATGGCTGCGTCGGCTGGCGGAATTGATCACGATCGGTCCATCGTCAAGCCGGTCGAACCGTTTACGTTTGACCGCAACCGATTTGCTGGGCAGGTCAGCGGTCGGATTCAGCAGATGCGGATGAACGTGGTTGTAGAGACGGACTCAGATGGCCCGCCTGATGCGCGGCCGGATATCCTAATTGTTGTGTGCGAATCCCTCCGCAGCGAAATGCTTGCGCCGGACGTCATGCCTCACACATTCGCTGCAGCGCAATCAGGGTGGTGGTTGAAACAGCATTTCTCGGGGGGAAATGCCACGAGTCTGGGGATGTTTTCCTTGGTTAGCGGACTGGAATCGATCTGGTTCTATCGATCGCAAGTGCGCTTCGCCCCAGCTCTGAATCGGCTCTTTCGGCAAGCCGGATATGAACTCGGCTTCTTCGCTGGGCACGATGATTGGCGGGCATTTCAGATGGACGCGTTTCTATCTCCGGAGCAGTTCGACCGGTATGAGATCGAGCCCATGGATTGGCTGGAGTCCGATCGGCGATCGATTGCGAGGGTGAAAAGGTTCCTCCGCAATCGTGATCTGCGACCGCTCGCTTCGCCGCGTCTCGCCATCTTGTTTCTCTACAGCACGCATATGCCCTTTGCGGTCGACGATGCCCAGGCGATGGACCAGCCTTCGGCGTCAGCCGACTACCCGATCCCTTTTCCAGAGTCGTGGCGTGAGAGCGTTTGGAATCGCTACCGCAATGCCGCCCGCACGCTCGACGCAGAGCTGGCGGGCCTATTCCACGAGGAGGCGGTTGTCGTGTTGGTTGGCGATCATGGAGAGTCTTTTCTCGATGATGGTACCGTCGGTCACGGTACGAAACTATCACATGCGCAGACACAGACCGCAGCCATGGTTACCGGGCCGGGAGTTCCCTCGCGACCGATCCATGCACGTACCATGCACGCGGATATACTTCCGACGCTGCTGGCCATTGCTGGGATCGACGTTTCGATGCCGGATCAATTCGATGGCGTAGATTTGGGCGCGGCGACCGAGGAAACGCTGCGCTCTCGTATCTTTTCGATCTCTAACTTGGTCGGTCGCAATCTGGTTTTATTGCCACCTGCTGAAAGACGGTCACGGGACGGATGGGGGACTCGCGTGGAGTTCTCGTTACTCGACAATACGATCCAGCCGCATGGCAAGATTGATCGAAACGGTGATCCGATCGGACCGCCCGATGAGGATAGATTGCGTGATTGGATGAAGCGGATCGTTCGGTGATACCAGGTGGGCTCTAAGTGGGGTGGGGGTCTGGCAGGTGCCGGGTTGTGATCCCGACCACTTGTTCATGGAGTCGCCCGTTGCTGGCGACAACGCTGGTGCTGCCGATGGGCAGTTCATTGCCGCAGGCGTCGGTCACCTGGCCGCCCGCTTCCTCGACGAACAACGCTGCGGCGGCGAAGTCCCATGCAGAGAGATTGTATTCAAAGAACGCATCGAGTTGTCCGCAGCCGACCATGCACAGATCGAGCGACGCGGTCCCGAAGCGACGTATGCCGTGGATGTCGTGGGAGAAGCATTCATCGATCGCAGCCAGGGTCGATCGCATCATCGCACCGCGATCATAGTAGAAGCCACAACCGATCATGGCTTGTCCGAGCCGATCCGTGGTACTGGCATGGACGCGCTGACCATTTCGAAACGCACCCTGGCCTCGGACTGCGGTGTAGAGGTCATCGTGAAGCGGTTGGTAGACCGCGCCCACGACCGCCCGCCCGTGTTCGTAATAACCTACCGAGACAGCAAAGTGCTCGATCCGGTGGGCAAAGTTGTTGGTGCCATCGAGCGGGTCGATGATCCAGAGATGGTCCGCATCGGCATCGCCTTGTTGCAGTGACTCCTCGCCGAGGATCGCGTGGGCGGGGAAAGCGGTATGTAAAACCTCGGCGATCAGCCGCTCACTCTCAATGTCGGCATCACTGACGAGATCGTAGGACTTGCCGCCTGTCACGGATTTGTCACGAATCTCGACACCCCGGTGGAAATATTGGCGTAGGCATTCGCCGCCCACGCGAGCCGCCTCTGCGGCGGTCTTCATCTCGTCTTGGAATTCGGTCATGGGTGAGAGCTTATCAGGTTTCCAGCTGCTTTCCTGCCCGTGATTGATGATATCGCAATTTTGTGGTTCACTTGCCTCAATATCTGAATTTAACAACTCTTCTTTGGTAGGAACGACAAGATGATTGGTTCGATGATCGCAGATTCGGCAGCGTTGGGTGTGGTCAATTGCAAGAAACTGCTCAAGGGGATTCCCAGCTCGCAGTTCGGTCGCTTTGCAGAAGTCAATGGACAAGTCATCCAGTCCAATCATCCGGCATTCATTCTCGGGCACCTCAGCCTCTACCCGAGTCGCGTGGTAGCCGAGTTGGGTGGGGATGCCAGCGCGGTCGCCCCGACGAGCCAGTACGAAGCATTGTTTGCGGCATCGGTGGCTTGTGTGGACGACCCCGACGCGACCGTGTACCCCGCGATGGAAGAGATCACAGATAAGTTTTTCGCTGCCCAGCAGGCTGCGATTGAAGCTGTCAAAGCGAGCGACGATGCGCTGTTCGCTGAAGAGAATCCCAATGAACGGATGCGAGAAAAGTTCGCAACGATTGGATCCATGCATGCCTTCTATCTGGGCGGTCACGTGATGTTGCACATGGGGCAACTCAGCGCGTGGCGTCGCGCCGCGGGAATGGGCCCTGCGTAGCGTACGCGAGGAACGGTCTGGACGACGAATTGGGATGCATCGCTGCGTGTTTCTCAGTGTCGCGTTGGACGCCGTCAGGCATGGTGTTATAACAGGGGCGCGTTGATCGCGTTCCAACCTGAACCGATCGTGTCGACTGCTACGGGCGCCGGCAATTTGGCGAGGACGTGAGTGCTCGCTCTTGAATGGTGCCGTAGCTCGTGGACAGTCTTGCTACCGAACCTCGCCATTCTTGGTGGCTGGTGTCGCCACCCCAAAACGTAACTGAACACATCCAGAGGCAATCGGCGCGAGTGTGATTCCGGTGCGTGAGGTCATTCGCAAAACAACAAATAGTTGCACTCGTTTTAGAAAGCCATGGCAATGAGGACCTTATATTCGTTCCCAGCAAGTTTGCTGGGAATCGCCTTCTGTATCATCAGTCCGGTCGGTCGAAACTCCATCGGCGTGGCATTGGGTGAATCCGTTGAGCGTCCAGTCTCGACCGCGACCACCAGTTTTGAAGATGCGAAACCGGGGCAGTTTGAGAAATTCGAAACGGGCGTTGGTACCTGGACGTCGGATGCAGGGGTCGCCATCGTCGATGCAACGCATGCCAGCACAGGCCGGCAATGTCTGCGTCTGACGGGAGATCAGAAGACTGTTGTTACACTCCAGCTCAACGATGCAGTGGACTCGTCTGGAGCTCTTTCGTTTCGAGCGGAACGCTGGACGTCTCGGCCACCCTTCGAGTTTCGCATCGAGAAGAACTCCGGCGATGGCTGGGAAGAAATTCACAACGGTGACACAACGGTGCGTGTCGGGCGAGCTTTCTTAAGTCAGGTCATCGTACCACTCAACGACGATCAAATCGAGCAACTGCGAATCACGTGTGCCAGTCCTCCGAACACCGGGATTTTGATCGATGACATCCGCATCGCGGCGGCTGAGCAGCAGAAGATTACTCGAGTGGAGGCTGTGCCGTTCACGCTGCCAGTGCTTGTCGGTGCCCCAGCCAGCCCCCTCGCTAAGCTGAAGATTGACACGACGGGGATCTTGAACCCGATCTCCGTCACGGAAGTGCGGGCTCGGATCGAAGGCATCGAACAGATCGAATCACTGCAGGTCGCCGGCGGCGACTCCGTTGCTACGGCGGGCCTCTCCGAGACGGCCGCTACGCAACTCGGAGTGTCACGGGAATTGAATGAAGGCGAGAACATCGTCTGGGTTCGTTGCCAACTTAAAGCAGACGCCGACATCGACCAGCAGGTCGGCGCGTCGGTTGAACAAGTTACGTTTTCCAATAAGGAGACCGTCAAGCTCGATTCGCCCATTTCGAGACAGCGGATGGGAGTCGCCTTGCGACAACGGGGTGACGACGGTGCGCATACCTACCGCATTCCGGGACTGGCCACGACCAACGAGGGCACATTGATCGGCGTCTACGATATTCGGAGGCGTCGTGGCAGCGATCTTCCGGGAGACATTGACGTTGGAATGTCTCGTTCGACCGATGGCGGTCGAACATGGGAGCCAATGAAAGCCATTCTGAACATGGGCGACGACCCCGAGTGGAGGTACGACGGCGTTGGCGACCCCGCGGTGCTGGTCGACCGAAACACGAACACGGTCTGGGTCGCGGGGACATGGAGTCATGGCGATCGAGCATGGCATGGCTCAGGACCAGGGCTCGCACCGGAGGAGACCGGGCAGTTGATGCTCGTTCGCAGTGACGACGACGGTGTCACCTGGTCAAAGCCAATCAATATCACCGAGCAGGTCAAGCGTCCTGAATGGAGTTTTATCCTGCAGGGGCCAGGCAAGGGGATCACGATGCGCGATGGGACGATCGTGTTTGCCGCCCAGTACCAGGACTCCCCTCAGCAGCAACGACTGCCGCACTCAACGATCATCTATTCCGAGGACCACGGAACGACTTGGCAAGCGGGCACGGGGGCACTGGATGACACCACGGAGGCTCAGGTTATTGAGTTAGAACCGGGTGTGTTGATGCTGAACTGTCGATACAACCGGAAGTCGGCTCGAGCTGTGATGATAACGCGAGACATGGGGAAAACGTGGCAACAGCACCCGACGTCTGAGATTGCTTTGATCGAACCGAAGACGTGCATGGCCAGTCTGATTGATGCCGACCGAGAAGTTGGAAGGGACATTGGTGGTTGGTTGCTGTTCTCTAATCCCGATAGCCTGCGTGGCCGGAATCACATCACGATCAAAGCATCACCCGACCGCGGAATGACGTGGCCGAAACAGCAGCGACTGTTACTTGATGAAGAAAACGGTGCTGGTTACTCATGCATGTCCATGATCGACGAGAACACCGTCGGGATCTTGTACGAAGGCAGTCAGGCCCACATGACATTCCAACGCGTTCCGCTGAGCGACATTCTCGCAGGTTCGAGTGGCAGCGATGAGGAGCACGCGGACGCCGACGTGCCGACGGACCCTGATTCGGCAACTCTGCAGCTTCCTCGAGTTTTTGGCAGCCACATGGTGATGCAGGCGGAGGCACCGTTGCCGGTATGGGGCAAGGCAGCGGCGAACAGCAACGTCACCGTGAAGCTTGGCAGCGACACCCTCGCGACGACGGCAGGCGGCGATGGAGAGTGGCAGGTCTGTTTTGCGCCTCGAAATGCATCGTCTGCTCCTATCGTACTGACGGTGCAGTCCGGTGATGAGCAGCTTTCTCTTAGTGACGTGCTGATTGGAGAAGTCTGGGTATGTGCCGGTCAGTCGAACATGGAATGGCCCCTGGATCAGTCGACCAGTGGAGAAAATGAATTGGCCGAACTCGCCGGGCACGGCAACGACAGCATACGTCTGCTCGACCTGACCGACGGCCCGCGGGCACTTCCACAGAACTACTCGCCTGGCGAACTTCCGCGACTGGCACCCGACGCATTCGTCGACGGCCAGTGGAGCGTCGCGTCGGTCGAGGCGGCCCGCGAGTTCTCCGCGGTCGCTTGGTATTTTGGTCAGTATCTTCAAGACCAGCTGAATATGCCGGTCGGTTTGATTTGCCCGGCTGTCGGTGGTTCTCCGGCGGAATCATGGATACCTCGCGAAGCAATGGAGCAAGATGCTCGATTGAAGGGGATTGTCGCTGGGAACTGGCTCCGTAGCGAGTTGCTCGGCGAGTTCTGCCCAATGCGAGGCCAGCAAAATCTCCAGGAGGCGATCCAGGCCGGTGAGACGGTCCCTGGCGATCAATTCGGCCCTAACCACCCCTTCAAGCCAGGGTTTCTCTGGTCCGCTGGAATCGCACCGCTAATCCCCTACGCGATACGAGGGGTCGTCTGGTATCAGGGTGAATCAAACGCTGAAACGCCCGAACGGGTTCGCCAGCACGAGCTATTGTTTCCACTCTTAGTTAACACGTGGCGCCGTCAATGGAATCAGGGAGATTTCCCGTTCCTATTCGTGCAACTGCCCGCGATCGATCGCCCCGAGTGGCCGCTCTTTCGCGATGGACAGCGCCGAGCTCTCCGCCAAATCGAAAACGTCGGCATGGCGATTACGATCGACAGTGGGCATCGGACCGATGTCCATCCAAGACTGAAGCAACCGGTGGGCGAGCGTCTGGCGAGGTGGGCGATGGGCACAACCTACGCGTCGGGCGTGCACGCGACCTATTCGGGGCCGCTGTTTGATACAGCTCAGCGAGAAAACGATTCGATGATCGTCTCGTTCACGCAGGCTGGAAAAGAACTGCGTTCTTCCGATGGCGATACTCTCCGGTATTTCGAACTCTGCGGCCACGACGGCGTCTTTCATCCAGCAGTCGCGACAACTATCGACCGATGTACTATCTCTGTCTCCAGTTCGAGCGTCGCACACCCCGTGGATGTCCGCTACGCTTGGTTGCCGTATCTCGATCCTCCCGTCAACCTCGTCAACAGCAAGGGATTGCCTGCGTCGCCATTCTCCACGCAGTACGAATGACCGGCGTTGTTAAATAGCAAGCCATCGCCCGCCTGCAAGCAGTCGCTCGACGCTCTTCGGTTTTTGAAGTTGGGGGATTAAATGCCTTGGCAACGCACGATCAATTTCTGTCGTAGTGGACGCGGCGACGAGTCCAAAGCCGCAGGACTCGTCGCCGCGTCCACTACAAAAACCGACACTTATTCATCGTGTGTTGCTTAGCCGACCTCGCGTCATTTTTGTTTGCCTCGAATCGCTGCGAACGGCTTTCATCGATCGCATGACCCCGCAATCTGATAGCATGGCATCAGATTGCGTTCACACTCGTTCGCTTGCGTTATCCATCTTTGTCTTGCAATGGATTTTCGAAATGATTTGTCGTTGGGGCATAACACGGTTGCCAGTCTTTGTCGCGACCGCGTTGTTAGGATTCGTCGCTATCAATTTCAATGTTCTCAACGCGGCCGAGCGTCAAGATTCTCGCCCCAACATTCTGTTCATCGTTTCGGAAGACAACAGCGAGCACCTGGGGTGCTACGGTGAACGTCGCGTGCACACGCCCCACCTGGATAGTTTAGCAGCGGGAGGAGTTCGCTACGCACGAGCCTATGTGCCGTACTCGGTGTGCAGTCCGTCGCGGGCCGTGTTTTTAACCGGATTGTATACTCGTCAGACTGGACACATTGGCCTAGCGACTCATCGTTTTTCAATGTGTCGTGATTTCAAGACGATGCCAGCCTACTTTCAGGAAGCGGGGGGTGCGATCCGCGTAGTGCGCCTGTGATCCGGCGAGATTGGTATTCATGAAAAGAGGCTTCCTCCTGCAAAATGTTGGTGCTCAAACTAACACCGCAGGAAAGGAAGCCTCATGGATGTCAAAGGTATCGTCGGAAGCCTCACTCAAGCAATCGCAGATTCTGAAATTCAATCCC